>CAVYOZ010000027.1:0-63373 GCA_963770265.1 Terriglobia bacterium | reverse complement strand
CGTGGCGTAGAGGATGGAATTACGAGCAGTTGGAAAACTTCGGTTCGCACATCCACAAACGAACCGCCAATCTTCGCGCCATGGCAACTTTTGCGATCTTTCGCGTCGTCGCTTCGCCAGATGGAAAAACCGGTTGTGCCATCGCGATTCGCTGCGCACGGTGACCTGTGCCGCCTCCACCAGCAGGAAACGCAATAAGGAGCTGCCTTGTTTACTGATGTGGCTCAGCGAACTGACGAGGTGGGCCTGGTGACCCATTGCTCTTACGAAGTAAGTCTCTGGATTGGCGCACTTGTCGCACGCCCTGATTAGCGCCGTGGCCGAACGATAGGAGAGATGTGGACCGGTGCATCTAGGAATTGCGGCCCGTGCTGGCGCGTCATTGGAAAATGCTCTTGTTCCATGCGGCCGTTGCGAAGTGTTGAGCAATCATCAGCTCGACGACCGTCTCAGCGTCGTCGGGTGGTACTGAATTCGTCGAGCCGGTGTCCGCCGGACTCTTTTGCTTAAGAGCCAGCAATCTAACCAGTTGCTGCATTGCGCGTGGCCGTGTAATGGTTATATCTCTTCGCGGGCAGCCCAGAAGAATTGAGCAATCGTGGTCCGAGTAGCGTTCGAGAACCGACATGACGAATACAAAGCGCTCGAAGGGTGCAAGCTCCAAAATCGCACGGACCTCCGAATGCAGCACCAAAGGAACCTTGTCCATTGCTGCCGCGTCAAACGGATTCAGAGTGCCGGTCGCAGAGCGTTTCCGTGGCGCGATCACCCGAATCGCGCTCTGAATGATGGTACGTCGAGCCCAGGAATGCGCCCACTCCTTGAACACGTGGTTGCCTTTTGTGGATTCTCCGATGCCGGCGACAAAGCACTCCTCCGCTTTCTCATGGTTCCCCGTCAAGAGAAGCGCGAGCAAATAGAGGCTGTCGACGCAGTCGGTGAAGATCTGTTGGAAGTCAGTAGCCGTCGCGTATGCTCCAGCACTCACCATCTGTTTGCCAGTTCCCTGTGGCTTACCCATACGCACCTACCTGGTTCCAACCCCTAGTAACAGCATCAACCCAGCTGAGCTCTAACACAACTTCGATGCTGTGATGTATCGGTCGACTCAAAATCTCGCAACCCGGAAGCCTTACATTGCTGCTCTTGCGCGTGCTAGCCAACGAGAACCCAACGCGAGCGGCGAAAACCTAGCGCATCGAAAAATCAACTAAGCCGCCGCACGATCCACATTCTCGGTCGTTCGATGCGAGTTGCAAAAGATGTCTACGACATCGTCTATCGACGAGACATGCAGCACAGACGTCAGCCTGGTTCGCATCAGCATTTCCAGCGCTAGGCTGGAAGGATTCACAAGCTTCAGTTGGATGCCGGAAGAGCGAGTCCAATTATGCAGAAAGACCAGCATTCCTAGACCGCCGCCGTCGAGCATTTCCACCTCGGACAGGTCTAGTACGACGACTCGCAGCCGCGACAAACTCGTCACCGCGTCTTTCAGAAGGTGAAGTGCTTCACCGCGCACCAGTCTTCCACAGCATTGCAGCACGGCCACGTCACTTGTTTGCTCAATCTTGATGTGTAACGACATAAAATCTCCTGCGGGCTTCCGGGTTAACTTCTTACCGGGTCGAGGTGGCTCCTCTCCCATATACTTCTTAGACGAATGAAAGCTGCAATTTTCGACAACCTTGAACGAAATATTTCTCGTCTTCAGGGCAGCGATTCATTGCTCACCTTGCCACGGACCCTTTTTCGGCTGCTGTTACAGTAAGGGCATCATCAATGACGTGCTTGCACTGTGCCAGTGGAGATGATCACGGCTCGCGAATGACAATTGTCATTTCGGGCAGCTTCCAGCGACGCTGTTCATTGCAATATTCGCTCGGAGGGCGGTTTTTCCCCAAGCGAAGCCACAAAGGTCTTTCTTCTGAATAGGGTCAACTTGGTCAGGCTTAGGGGTTGTCAGGAGACGGCCTCATTCTCGAGTGTCTAATAAATGATCAAGTTGTTGTTTTCTTGGTGGCGCAGTGTAAAATTCGGGGAGCTTTTCAAGAAGGATTTCTTCTCAAGCCAGCGGCCGATCTCGGTAAGAATTACAAGGCCGCGGGTCACTTGATCGATTCCCTATAGATCCGGGCCAGACTCTCCGCCTGATGGACCAGTGTGAGCCTTTCCATGACAGTGTCGCGTGCAGCCGTCCCAAGGCGGCGGCGGAACGATTCGTCGCGCAGAAGGATTGCAGTAGCCAGACTCAGTTCTTTCTCGTTGTCCGGTCCTATGAGAAAGCCATTTGAGCCGTGTTGAATAATCTCCGCAATCCCCTGGCCACGGCACCCGATGACCGGTTTGCTCGTCGACATCGCCTCCAGATAGACATTCGCCAAGCCTTCCTGACGGCTGGGCAGCGCGAATACCGTACATGTTTGCATCGCTGCGGCAATCTGTTGGCGAGATTGGCGTCCAGGAAAACTAACACGTGTGTCCACTTTGAGTTGCTGAGCCAATTCTTGCAGGCGAGAGCATTCTGGTCCGTCGCCGATGAATCGCCAGCGTAGGGTGGGAAACTCGGCAGCCAGGGAAGATGCCCCGTGCACCAGGAGCTCGTGTCCCTCAATTGGAAGCAGGTTCCCAACGCTGAGGATGAGAAGCGACTTGGAGGGTGCCTCGTCGCTAGGACGAAACAAGTCGGGATCTACACCGTCGTATACGACCGACGTCCGGCAACTACGGCCCATCTCTTCGAGCACCTTTCCGCGGATGCTTTCGCTCACGCAAATCACGCGACGCGACGAAGCGTACACCTTTCGGGAAATGCGGTGACGCCAGGCTCCAACGCGACCGGCAGCCGGTGCCCTGGAAAAGCTATCGAAGCCGTGGACAGAAACGACGTACGGGATGCCCAGCTCATTACTGAGTAACATCGCTGCATGGCCGCAGGGCATGGATCCGTGAGCGTGGATCAGATCAATCCGTTGTAAGCGATGAAGTGCCCGTACTCGCCCGACAATGCGCGCGAAAAGGAAGGCACCGGCACTTGGAACTCCGACAGCTCCCGGCAATGCGAAGTAGCGAAGCCAATCAGCCGAAACCCCAGAATCGTTCGCATGATGTCTTGTGCGATAGAGCGGTTGCACCGCAAACACCGTATTGCGGACACCCATTTTGGCGATCCATGTAAGCGGTTCCGCGACAAAGCAACCACTCGCATCATCGTTACGCGTGTGATAAAGCGGTGTGAGTGTTAGAACGTGGAGCGGCCCACGGGCATCTGTGTTCATTCGGGTTTTTAGATTGTGAATTTAGTCTGCCAGTAGAAGGCTTTCTAGCATTACGTTACGAATTCCGAACAGACTCTTGATCCTAGTGAGCAGTGGTTTCGTGATGTGCTACCTTATCGTCGCTTTAATCTCCTGTTCGCCAGGAAAAATCTCCCGCTAGACCGTGGCTGGGAAGAATCTTTGCCAGCCTTGCCGAAGTGTCGTATGAACGTTGAAGGAACCGACCTAATATGCATTTTACCAGTGCAAATGACGCGAGTGGTCGAGATAACGGCCGCCCATCCAAGAAGAAACAGCCGTACATTCCACCGAAAGCGACCGTGGTCACTCCTGATCAGGCCGAACAAGAGCTAAAGGCCAAGGCGGCACCACTAAGTCAGGAGTTCGAGGCCTGTTCCCAGCTCATTGCGGAAGCTCGAAAGCGACAGGAAATTGGCCGAGATTCGCGAAGTGGAGGCGAGATCCATCGTTCAGACGTAGCTTGATCCCGACCCCCGGACATGAGTTCCTAAGGTTGATGGCAGCCAAGGCTTCGCCCGCCTGGTTTGCCGTCAACATTGACCGGTCTCGACGGTTCTCCTTACCGTGCGAGCATATGGCTCGTCAATGCCGTCGTCACCCTCTGGATCTGATCGTCCGTGAGTTCCGGAAACAGTGGTAGGGAGAGGACGTCAACCGCAGCTTTCTCCGACTGCGGGAGAGCCTGCGGCATATGCACAAGCTCCGCGTAGGCCGGTTGGAGGTGTACCGGCACCGGATAGTGAATACCGGTTTGAATGCCTTTCTCTTGTAGGGCTGCTTGGAGAGCGTCACGATCGTCAGCGCGCAGTGTGTAGGCATGATAAACGTGCCGGGCCCAAGGCATCTCTGAGGGGCGCACTAGCTCGGAGTCGGCTAGGAGTTCGTTATATTTGGCCGCGATTGCGCGCCGAGCCTCGGTCCACGACTCTAGGTGGCGGAGCTTCACACGCAAAATGGCACCCTGCAGGCCCTCCATCCGGTAGTTGAATCCACGCAGCCGGTGATGGTATTTCTGGTCCTGTCCCCAATCGCGCAGCATGCGAATCGTTCGAGCGTACTCGGCGTTACTAGTAGTGACTGCTCCGCCCTCCCCGCAAGCGCCCAGATTTTTCGTGGGGTAAAAACTAAAGCAGGCGATCTCACCGAGGCTTCCGACTGGACGCTCCTTATACTTGGCGCCATGGGCTTGCGCCGCATCTTCGATCACAACCAGCCCATGTCGTCGCGCCACTTCCAGGATCGGATCCATGTCAGCGGGATGACCGTACAGATGGACCGGGAGGATTGCCTTAGTGCGAGACGTAATGGCAGCCTCAGTCGCCATCGGATTCATGGTGAATGTGTCGGGATCGATGTCCACCAGCACTGGCCGCGCGCCAGTGTAGAGGATCGCTGCCACGCTGGCCACGAAAGTGAATGGCACAGTGATGACTTCGTCGCTGGGACCAACTCCGGCTGCCAGCAGCGCTAGATGCAGCGCACTGGTACCCGAATTCGAGGCGATACACTCGGTCGCGCCGCAATAGACCGCAAATTCCTTCTCAAACTCCGCCACCTCGGAGCCAAGGATGAATTGGCTACTTTCCAGCACACGGGAAATCGCAGCATTAATTTCGGGCTTAATGCTCTGATACTGGGCTTTGAGGTCGAGATACGGCACTTTGACGTTTGCCATGAGATTACTGAATTCTATTGCATTCTTGACTGTGGTTCTCGCAGATCGTTGATGGAGGCGAGCTGCGCGCCCTTCGCTTCGAAACAATCCGCATCCAGGTTTGGACGCCAGTACCCGTACCCGATTACACCAATAGGGGTCAAGATCCTTTCCCCGTCAATCTGGTACTTGCTCCGACTTCTGCATACCGGGAACTCCGCGACCTAAACGCGCTGGCACTCCTTTTGCAATCTGATGGTCCGGCACGTCGCGGGTCACCACGGCTCCAGCACCGATCAGTGCGCCTTCTCCGATAGTTACTCCACCGAGAATGACGGCACCGCTGCCAATCGAAGCGCCTCGCTTAACCCGCGTCGGCACCACTTTCCAGTCTTCCTCGGTCTGGAGACGGTCATCGGCCGTCGCACGAGGATACAGATCGTTAATAAAGATGACGCCGTGCCCGATGAAGACATCATCCTCGATCGTGACGCCTTCGCAGATGAATGTGTGAGACGAGATCTTGCAACGCCTTCCAATAGTGGCGTTTTTCTGCACCTCGACGAATGCTCCTACCTTGCTTTCGTCGCCGACGGTGCAACCTTAGAGGTTGACCAGTTCTGGTTGAAAGATCTTGACCCCGTGCCCTAGGACAACGTTGGCAGAAATTGGCATGAAGACTATTGTAGCCGGCAGGTCTCAAAAGGACCCCCTGGCATCGGTCGAGATGGCGAACTTCAAGCCCTGCGGTTCAGCCTGCTGCGGCGAACGAAATCGAAGATTCGACTATCATTGTGGATGCGGTTCCAGGAACAGATGACGACCAAGCTACGCGCCCCTCGAAGGTGTTACACCTTGTTTTTTGCCTCCCGTGCCCGGAAGAAGTTAGATGGCAGAGGATACTGTCCGGTCGGCGCATGGAAGTTCATACGATGAGAGGGTCAGCAGGCCAAGGTCTCCCGGCGCGAAAATTGGCTTCTGGCGACGCATCGACCTTTTCAAAGCTGCTTCGGGCTCAATGGAACTCACTGCAGGAAACTCATTTCAGATTCGCGGCAGTATCCGACTGCCCAACAACATAGAAGTGCGCCAAGGGCCTATGGATTAAGGTCTTACCGCGGTGCTGTGCCGCACAACGACCTGGACATCCGTGGCCATTTCGTCGGATTCGGCGCGGACCTGTTCGGGAGCGGAGACGGCTTCGTATGTGATGTTGGTCAGGAAGTCCTCGGGAGCAACGCTCAGCGCGTAGGGCCCGTGCTTCGAGCAGCGAACCTGAAAGTGCCCGGTGCTGTCGGTGTAAGCAACTTCGCGACCGATGTGGAGCGCTGCGCCTTCGACTGGCAGCCCTTGCTCGTCTTTCACCACGCCGTCGATCACATACTTCGAGATGGAAAACGAGTCTTGCGAGACTGCGTTCACAGCCATGCCCTTCTGGCGGTACAACCAGGTGCTAGCGCCGAACGAGTAGCGAATGTGTCCGTCGGGAGCGACGTTGGATGCCACATTCACCTGCAGGGGGCCTGCAACGCGAAGCATCACGTTCAGCGCCAGTGCCTGCTCGAAAGGATTCGTGGGACGAAAGGGCAGGTAGACATTCTGGTAGTCGACGCGCAGCTGAAGGCGGTTGCTGGTGAAGTCGCCACCGAAGGCGAAAGTGGTTTGTCCGGCGGTGCGCGAGACCAGTTGGAGCAGGCTGAACCGTGAGGAGAAATTTTCACGCGCGGTGCCGGAGAGAATCATCGTCGCGGAGGGGGCTGTGCCCGGCGAAGTCGCCTGCGGTTTGCTCTGGAAGTAGTTCGCGTTGACTTCGACTCGTTGGCCGATGCGGCGTCCGACGTAGAAGTTCTTTCCCTCGGTGCCGCGGCCGGACGCATTCGACGAGAACAGTCCGGCACCGAAATAGAATCTCTTGAGGTGAAGATCGGTCGAGAAGTGGTTCACCGACGCTTGCTGCATGGGTCCGCCGAGGGTCAATGGTTCGAGGATATTTTCGTGCCCGGTGGTGATGCTGACGAGATCGTTGGGCTTGTAGAGCATCTGCACGTTGCCCTTGTTGACTTCCGAGCTTAGCGGGCTGATGACCGTGACACGCTGGAACTGATCTCCGGTTATCACATAGCTGGTCTTGAAGGCGAGCCTCTGGGTCTCGATGTCGAGGCTGGAGGCGAAATACTTCTGGTTGGAGCCGATGCCGCCGGCCAGGGCTCCGGTGAGCCACTTGTGGGGCTTCCACTCGACACCCTGAAGGGAGGTTTGCGTATTGGAAACGATGTTGCGCGAGAAGAAGCGGAGTTGGCGGTTCCACTTGCGCTCGTAAAAGAAAATGCCGGCGGGGCGGTCGCTGGTAGCGGCGTTGAAGAATCCGGTGCCAACCCAGGTGGAGGTCATCCCGGCAAAGGCGTAGAAGCGCGTGTTTTCGTTGGCGCGCGTGATTCCGAGCCCCCGCGCGGAAAAGTAGTGGCTGCTGTCGAAGACATCGGTGGGGAGAGTGAAGGGAATGGCCTCGTCCCCGGCAAGCACTGTGTAGCCGTGAAACAGATAGCGGGTGTTGGCGCCGAGTTCGAACTTGCCGTTGTAAAAACCCAGACCTATGGTGCCGTCGTACTCGGGGGCCTTGAACTCCAGCGATCCGCCTTCGGCGTTGAGGAGACTGGACTCGCCTCCTTGCACACGGAAGACTTGGGCGCGCGCGACGGCCGGCAGTAAGGCCACCAGGATCGCCGCGCATTGGACTCTCAGGCGCATCGGGTTACGGAGCTCTCTCCTTGACTTGAGCCGTGGCTGCGGGAGCGGGTGGTGGGGAAGCTGGCGTGGCTGCTGATGTCACTTCATCGGATGGCTTCGCGCGCTGGAGTGCTTGCTCGATTTTGAATTTCTGAAACTGCAATGTGATCTCGACCGGGACGTCCTTGCCTTCGGCCTTTTCGGTCAGCGGGATCTCCAGAATCCGCTTGCTGTGCGGGAACATCGGGAACCCGGGCGCCTCCTGCTTCTTCTTCTTGTAGGCGAGATGGGTCTCAAACACGCGCCCGAAGTTGTCGCCACGGTTCTCGAGTTCGACGACCGCTTTGTTCTCCGCACGGGATCAGCTCGGCGCGGCTGATGATCACGTCCGTTCGCTCAACGGTTCCTTTGGGCAGCAGATAGACCGTGTGTGGCAATTCCAGCCGAACATTCATTCCCTGAGCAGTGCGGAATGGAAATCCAGAGAAGGCTGCGTAGATGACAAACCACGACGGGCACTTCGGCGACGTTGCTTCGTAGAAGACGTAGTACGTCTGTTGCGGCTGGATGCGGAAGCTTGTGGTGGAGAGCTTCAGATGAATGTCAGGATCGAGCGGCCGATAGCTAATCTCTCCGGTTTCAGAGACCGTGAAGCTCTTCGCCTCCAGCACCACGTTGAGTGGGGTCAGGCCGTCATTCACGTATTCCACACGGCCCTTGGCTGGATTGCCGAGTTCGTTGATCAGCGGCCTCACCGTCTGCGCGACGCAACCCAAGGAAAGAAGAAAAATGCAAAGCGCTCGGACAAGAAGCCGGAGCGACATCGTGAAAAGAGTCTTTTTCGTCTTCATTGATTTCACTCGTTTCCATTGCTTCGCGCGTCAGATGGCCTGCGCCTGGATCGTTAATGTCCCCGTATAAGTGCCCGCAGGCAGGTTCGGCAGGGTCGTAAGGTTAATGTTGAAGTTCATCACGTCGGTGCGCGCGCCGGTGCGGTTGTTCCCGAGAATCCTTGTTTGTGACACCAGGAGTCCCGCATTGGCGCCACCAAACGGAACTGTGCTCGTCAGCGCGGTGAACGGACCGGCATTGTCGGAGAGCTGGAAATCCGCTGACGGAATGTTGTTGCCCGCCCCGTTGGTCAACGCTGACGCGGAACTGGAAAAGAACGCGTACAGGGTCAGATTACCCACGCTCGGCTTCAACAGCCAGGAAGTCGTAGCCGTGACGCTCACGCTTCCCGGATTACTCGCGCTGCCCTGCGTGAGATTGAAATTCACTGCGCTGCTGGAGAGTGAAACTGAGATCGAATCGTTGAGGACCGCTTGCAGGGCAATCGTCTGCGCGCCCGAGTTGAGCACCTGGGCGTGCGAGAGGGCGGCCAGTGCGGTCACCGCTAGCACAAGCAGCGCCGGCATTCGTACGAGTTTTGCCTGCAACGTCATCGCGATTCTGTTCTTCTGATCGATTTTGTGGCCAATCTCTTAAGACGACAGAAGGGCGGGAGCCATGCTCCTCGCCCTCGCGCCTGCCGCTACTCAGGAAAAACTACGGAGTGGCCTGGGCCTGAATATTCAGTGTTCCGGTATAGGTTGCAGCCGGAAGCTGGGGCAGAGTACCGCCCGTCAGGTTGATGTTGAAGGCCATCACGTCGGTTCGGCTGGAGTTCTTATTCGCACCGGTGATCGCGACGTTGGCCAGCTGCATGCCGCCGTTGGCCGCGCCGAAGGCCACCGTGCTGGTCAGAGCCGTCGACGGACCCGCGTTGTCAGCAATGAAGAATGCGGATGATGGAATGTTGTCGCCCGCGCCGTCGGTCAGCGCCGCGGCCGCGCTCGCGAAATAGGCGTAGACACCCACCGCGGTCCGGCCGGGCTTCAAAACCCAGGTGGTGGTCGCCGTGATGTTGGTACTGCCTGCGTTGGCTGCGCTGCCAGCTGCGAGGGTGAAGTTCACCGAGTTCGCCGAAAGGCTCAGTGTGAGCGATTCTGCCAGCGTGGCGTTGAGGGCGATGGTCTGCGCGCCCGAGTTGATTGCCTGCGCCGAAGCCATGGTTGTGGCCAAGGCTAAGCCCAGCGCGATGGCTCCGATCCGAAAGAGTCTTCCTGGTGTTGTCATTGTCTCCTCGAAGGATTCTTGTTTTTTAACTTTCAGTTCCCGCGTCCCGGGAGCATTGAGTCACCGCACCGGAAGGTCATGAACTGTCGCGATTATTGAAGGAATCTGAGGAATGGAAAACTTACTCAAGTAATGTTGATTGCACCAAGATGGGTGCAGTTCTTGGTTTTGGAAGGGTGTTATGTTGCACAGCGGAATTCGCAGGTGTTCGGAACTCATTGCTGCGAAAGAAGTTCGCAACTGGCTTGATCCGACGCAAGCAAGGGCAGCATTACGCTGGTGATACATCCGATGGGACTGAGGTACCCAAAATTGCACCGGAAATAAGGCGCACCGAGCGCGGTGAAACACCTGCAGCGCGTACAGATCGTGACACTCCATCCGGTGCGCTTATTCTGGCCGTCGGCAGTGTCTCATCGTCGTTCGCACGTGGCTGCCAATCGACCTCGGCCACTGTTCGACGGGGACAGACTGCAGTAGTTCCGACAGTTCACACTGGTGCCTGTTCAAGGCATCCGCCATCGCGTTCGCTGCGCCCCTAATTGTCGTAATGCGTTTTAAATAATCCGAATCGCTCGGCGGTTTCTCGCTGGCGAGATCACAGTTCCCAATGATGACCGACAACTTATTCATGCATTCATGTGCCAGCATGCAGATTGGAAAGACTGTTCCTTCGGTTGGATCCTTCACGGCTCACACCTTTCAATCATCCGCTCGTTCGATTCGAAGCCACAACGTTGTTAATCTCGCTAATTGCCTGAAGAAGGGCTCGACGGCAGCTTCGATATTCGTCGTGGCTAAGCTGGCCCCCTTGATGTCGTTGTTCTAAGACCTCTAGTTCCTGCGCTCTCTCTCGAAGAAGCACAGAAGTGTACTTATGGCCCTCTGCCGTGGATTCCGCTTTCAGCATCGTTGAGCCTCTCCACATGGCTCGGCACGTGGGGGGCCAGCCAATATGTGGAGCTAAGACATTGAGCCACAAAGATCGAGCTGCCTTGGATAAATAGGTTTGTGCCGACACGTCGGCAGTCTGCCGAAATAAAGGCAGAGCTGACTGACGGATAGATACCGGAAGAAAACGATCGTGATTCGTCTGCTGGAGCAACTCCTGGCTGCAAATGTAGATACAGTCGGCCAGCTGTTATCGAGAACGGCGCGACCGTGCGAGCTGACTGGCGACACGACTGATGACAAGAAGAGGCGCTGAACGAAAACAAAGAGCCAGACCGATATCAGGGCTCCGGTACTCTTCTTCGCTCTGAACTTCGCCCATCGTTTTCGCGGTCTGCGGCATGGACTCAATCCGACCGACGCGCCAGGCGCCCGTAATTTGGGCGATATACGCCAACAAGGTGATCGGGAGGGCTCACTTTGTCGAAAAAGTAGGAGTCGATCACTTCGACGGGTTTGCCGGCGTCGTAAGGCCCAAGGCAAAGGCCGCTCCCACCGTTTTTGCCCAGACCGAGATACATCATGACAAGATTTCCGACCGAGGTCTTTTCAGCACCCTGGCCAAAACAACAAATCCCCCGGCAGCGGGCTGTCCGTTTTGGAAAACAGTCGCTTCATCGCGTCGGAAATCCGCTCGGCGGAGTGTGTTTCAGTTGATGCGCATCGGGCAGGTAGCTGCCCACGACCTATTTGTCCGAACCGACACGAGGAATCTCGACCGAGCCATAACCGAACTCGAACCTGGGTCTGTTTACCGTAACCGTTTAAGAACAAAGTACATAAGCACAAGCGCCAACCCGGCAAGGAATATTCCGGCAGGGATGGACAAATCAGTGGTCAGGATACAACAAGGTACCGGCATTGCTTTTGTTCCTTGATCGCGGCTAATTATCGCATGTAAATAAAAAGGCCACTAGACGCAAGCTACATGCCGCCGTCAACGATCTCACCCATGCGGACGTTGCGGCGATCATCGAACGGCTGTGCCCGCGTGCAAAAAGCGAGCGCATTGACGAAGTGTGTGTTTGGCCGATTCACTGGGCTGAAATCTAGGGGCGGCAAGTAGACCAAGTCCACGATGGGCCGAGGGAAGGGAAAGAGATGGTCCACAAATGCGGAACTTGTGAATACGGATCAAAACGGCGGCACAGCCGATTCTGGTGTCGACAGTAGCGATTACACCCACCCGGATCTTGTTCCAAATTTGTTTCATGACACATCGGTTTGCAACGGCCGGGAGAGGATTTCTTCAATGTGCTAAATCACGCGAACCATTGCAATCCTATCACCGACGTCACCGCAGCTGAGTCATTTACCCCAGCGGATCAACGAGAACGTTCGTAGCCAGCTTCTTACATACAACGGCATACATTGTATGAGAAATAAATAACGGCGTCGACGACTTGATAATTAACAAAAGTCACTTTTCTTCATACAATCTCTCCATCATGAAGAAGAATGCTCCCCTGGCATTCCGAATTCCGGACGGGCTTAAGAAGAATCTCGAGCAAATCGCACATCGAGAGGCTCGAAGCATATCTCAAATTTGCGAGATCCTGTTAACAATTGGGGCGGAGGCCTACATCAAAGAAGGGTCGAAATATCTGCAGTCGTATCTTAGGCGCGGCAAGAAGGATGGGAGCGAAACCTGAGCGAATACGTCGAACGGCCGCCCCGCCGCCGGATCCGATACGCTGCCCAATTTGGATAACAAGACGGCCGTACGCGACACTGTCAGGGGCAAGGCATCATGACCGGTCGTCCCCGGCGCGTCTACAGGGGATTTCTAACGGTGATGTCATTTCAGAGGCCAGAGGGCTTTGCGATTCAACTGAGTATCCTTTCGAGTATCCTTTCTTCTCGACCAGACGCTCGACTTGCGTTAAACGGGTAGGCAGCTAGAAGCGCAGTAAGGTGTCCAACAGACGCCCGGCGCAAGATCCTCGGATTTACCAAACGAACCCAACCTACGCGCAGCGAAGCCATTACCATCGGACGCGTGCTGGCGTAATCTTTTAATTGTCCGCAGGCAGAGCGACATTCAATTGCGCGATTAAGGTTGCCGCCCATCCTCGTTCTCCCCGACGGGCAACTGCTCCTCTTGGGCTTCGCAGCATCAGGCGACAGGAATCTGGGGCGGATGACTCCAAGCCAACAATACGGATTCGACCAGGGAACGATGCTGGGTGTTAAGCGTCCGATCTCAGAACGGAGGCTGCAAGCAAACCGGGCCAATGCCAAGCGCTCGACCGGGCCGAGGACCGAGGCAGGCAAGGCCGCCGCGCGCAGGAACGCGCTGAAACACGGGATTCTCAGTCGCTCGGTCGATCCGCCAAATGCGAGTCCACCTTGTGACCTCCGTACGCCGAAGTTGAACGGATCACTCGTCTCCGAAGCTCTTGGGACAAGTCCGGCACTGCAGGAAATTGATCGCATCTGGAACAAACTGGCCAGGGTTGTAGTCTTCGAGAAGGACTGCGCTCAGCGCCCGGATGGACTGGAGCGGAACGGAAGGCTCATCTGTCGCTACGAACGCATGCTGACTCGACAGTTGCATGCACGCATTCGCGAATGGGCTGGCCTTGAGGGGAAGAACTGGGAAAGCATTTAGGAGGAGCTTATGAGTCGAAATGGAAACGGAAATCGAGCTGGCAACGGCAACGGTAAGAAAGCCTGGGACCTCAAGAGGGACGGCATTTTATGGAAGAAAGTGGCCGAATATTCGCCCCAAGCGTTCCAAGATCTAGCGGACGGCTTCGTCGTGCAACTGCAAGAGTCGGCAAAACCAGCCGACGCGCTCCAAGGATTGCTGCTCGATCGCATTGCGGCCGGCTACTTGCGCAAGCAACTCCTGCTTGAAATGGAAGCTGCAGCTAGGTTAGCCAAGAGGACGAAGGCCGCTGGAGGTACCCTGACCGCGGCCCAAGTGCAGAAAACCACTTTCATTAGCGGTAGCATCCCACTGCAGTGCCTCTCCTCTCCGGACACCTTGAGGTACGAAGCTCTTCTTGACCAGGGGTTTCATCGCGACTTGATTCTGCTGCAAAAGCTAAAGGAAATGGCTCCTGTTCCAGATCCGGAAGATAGAAGGCCGATGAAGTCCGAACGCGGGTTGATCGAGGGCGGCAGCATAGTCTGATGTGGCCTCACAGGCGTGACTTGATTAGCCCTCGCCACGCCGTGAATCCATTGTACGTTTGCTGTCGCAGCCGGCGAAGGCCTGGCCTCATCTTGCCAAACATTCAGCTCTTTCCGTTCGCGGCATAACTCGCATTTGTGCTCGTTTCCCAGCGCACATTTTGTCTGTTCCAGAAAACGCGCCTGCGAGCAATTCTTATAATGGTCTTGTTTCCCAGTACCGCCTGGATCCACTCGCCATCGATCTCTCTGACCACGGCTGTGCCCCGCTCAACAATCGCAACTCGGTCGCCCTCTTGGATCGTGTTTTCCTGATTGTGCTGGGCGTACCAGTTACTGCCTCGGCTCATGAGAAAGTCTAGTCCAGCGGCCACGAGCCCCGAGTTCTCTCTCCAGACAGGGAGGCTGGCGTTATCGTGATTGATGAAGATGTCGCAGCGATATGAGATCAGTGCCGCGAGGCGAGCCTGAATTGCTCTGAGTGTTAGCGGCAAGATTTCGGGCTGCAGAAAAAAGGTCTTGGGGTAGGCATACTGGGCACGCCACCCAAATTGGTGCTCAACAACCGTGCCCCTAAAGCGAGACTTGCCCGTGAATTCGAGCTCTCTCGAAGCCAAACTTGGGCAAATGCTCAAGACTCTTGCTAGCGTAAATACCGCAGGTGCAGGTTATTTGCGGGGCATCATGCGGCCTATGCGGTGCATGGGCACGGCCCCGCAACAGGCGCGAAATCGGAAACCCTGCATCCAGCTTCCAGCGGCTTGCCGGGTTGCCATGACTCGCCATTGAGTGACCGTAATCCGGCAACATCCCACCGCCAAACGCGGTAGCTGATGATCGACGAAATGTAATCTGGAACGTTCCTCACTTCGTGGCTGGTTCTCCCTCGGGCTCGGGTTCCCGTGTAATTGGCTCCGGCCGTTCTTGGGGATCGTTGAGGGGAAGGCCCAAGGGCTCAACAACTATGGTTCGAAGTGGTTCACCGATTTGCATCGATTATTTCTCCGTCAAAGCTAGAAGATCTGTGCGATGGGAGGCATGCAGTACCAGCATGCTCGGCGGCGGCTTGGCCTGTGAAGACTCCGTTGCAGATCAGGCATTGGCGCATGTCCTGACCGAGGGCGCAGAACACCTTGCCGATTCGGTCCGCGTCAACGGCTCCGATGTGATTATCCTTTAACAGCCGTGGAGAACTCTGTCGACCTCGTTTAGCTGGACATAAACCTGCTAACCTCCCGCGCTTATCGCAGCGCCGCTTCTTGCATTTGCTGAACCAATTCGCGGAAGTCGCGCATTGCCGTGACTAGGCTTGACTGCCCGGCATCGTCGCGCCAGTCGGGGGAGACGACAAACGTGTCAAAATCATTCTCTACGCCATGGGTTTTGTGGACTTCAGCTTCGAAGATATCGAAGGTTGCACCAACGTTCCCGCTTACGACATTGCCTTTCGCATCAATGGATAAAGTAGTGAGCACGTACAGTCTGAGACACTCCATTCGCGCCTCCAGTCCAAGAGCATTCAAAGCCATCGTAGAGTGGGTCGGCAACTGCTGCGGTATTGCCAGCGACGATGTCAATATCTTCTGCCTCGCCATTCACGGCCGGTACGGATTGAGCCGGCGTCACTGGCGAGCGCTGGAACTGAAAGGAAAAGGGGGAGTTGTTGCCCTTACAAAGTATACAGCCGAGTGAGTCGAAACGGCCACTTGTAAGTTATTGAATGGAAAGGGATTGGGAGTTTACTTGATCCCGGTTTCGGTTCGCATCGGCCAGCTACCTCAGGGCGGCTAGTGCCATTGAAGAATTAAATTGTGCCCATATTTTCGGCAGATTGCCGGCGTGTCGGCATAACACGGGTTCTGCCCTGCGTGCGGATAGTCAGGATCTAGATGTGAGAGCGACGTGAAACATGGCTTAGTGACGATGAATACGCAGCGCCGTGGTCTCGGAAGCGAGGTTAACCCATATGGCTGCGGATCGACACTGGTGTGACTCTGTGAAGGATCAAACTGAAGGACAGTCACGTTGTCGGCATCAGTCGGGAACCTGCTCGCTGGGAGAGAGCGTTACGATGTATTCTGCAAGTGCGCCATCTTCGGTACGTTGCGAGCAATGCTCCGATCGCATGGCGTTCTGGAACTATCGCCGTGGCTCCCAGTCCAATATTGGGCAACCTGGATTGGCAGCCATCTGCAGCGACGGAGAACTCTGGCCAGTACGCGGAATAATCTCACCAGACGACAATTGCCAAGTTGATCATCGTGATCGTTACAAGGCGCGACTAAACTCGCGTCACAAAGTGACGCCGCATGAACAACAGGAAATCCATCAATTCACAAACCTCTTCGCGCTGCCGCCCTTGACTCCAGGCAGATCATTTTGGCCGGGATTTTCTCGAATACCTGAAGAGAGGTGTGACCGTGGCCTCCTTCCGAACCGGCCTTCAGGCACGCAGATTATCAGACTACCTTGACTGAAGACGTTCGGAACGTCCGCCATGTGCGAATGGCCTCGCCTCTAAGCGCGACACCATGAACAATCCGTCAGCCCAGCAGGTGTAACGGGTTCCGTTTCAAGTTCGTACCTCTTCACCCCGCGCGCCAGAAGTTTTGTGAGCGACCCTGGCTACTTTTCTGAAGACGCAAGCTCTCAAGGCAGCCATAGGCAATTCAGGCCGACTTCGCCTGAGATGGTCATCAGGTTTGCGAAACGAACCCAAGAAGTGCTTTGTTTTCAACGCTCATCGACTCTGAGGCCAGTACCTAAGAGATCCCGGCCATTCTCAATACAAGTTTCAATGAAAATGAACCGATCGTTTGCACTCCGGAAGAGGCGATCGACTGCTTCCGGCGCACGCGGATGGATGTGCTCGCGATTGGGCCATTCATTGTCGTGAAGCCCAGTCAGGGAGACCACGAAGCGATCACCGTTTCAGCCCTGACAGAAGATGGCCGCAATCCTTCGAGGTGAAATGCCGGCGGCGGACTCGAGCCTAGTCAATGCACAAAGAATCCCATAGCGGCCACTACGATGCCAACAGCGCCCATTACAAGGCCCAGGCCCCAGAAGATTCGTCGCCCGGAGAGTAGCGTGATCGACGTGACCACCAATCCAATTTCCAAGAACACTTCAGACAGATCAAATCTATCCGCCCGGTTCGTCTGGGTGGCGACCTCTGCTTTCAACTTGCTAGCTTCGCCTTCGACGTCCTTCTGCTCATCCTTGTAGCGCGCCGCTTCCTGTGAGTACTTGTCGCGTAACTTGGCAAGCGTGGCAGCGTCTGTGGTTGCCTCCACTGAAGTCAGGTCGATGAAGACTTCGTCGATGTGCCGTCGAACGTTTTTCGCCTGGTAGAGCGCCCACTGATCGGCCCATGTGGTCTGAAGCACAGTTTCTTCCGTGTGCGCACGGTGTCCGAGCAGGGATACCACCGCGACCAGCACTGCCAGCACTGCCATGGTCAACGATACCGGGGCCAGACTAGGATCATGCTTCGCGTGTTCGGCGTGTTCCTGTAGTTCGTTCAGTTCTTCCGACATTGCATCACTCTCCCATGACTTTTACGATGACCCGCTTGTCCCGTTGCCCGTCGAACTCAGCATAGAAAATCCGCTGCCATGTCCCCAGATCGAGCTTCCCGGCAGTGATGGGCACAATCACCTCATGATGAATCAGTAGCGCCTTCAGGTGAGAGTCGCCGTTGTCTTCGCCGGTGTCGTGATGCTTGTAGTCCTTGCGAAATGGAGCGAGATGCTCCAGCCACTTGTCGATGTCTTCGATCAGTCCGCTCTCGTTGTCATTCACATAGACGCCAGCCGTGATGTGCATGGCGGAGACAAGCACCATGCCTTCGTTGACTCCGCTCTTGCTCACGATCTGCTCCACCTGCGGCGTGATGTGAACGTACGCGCGATGCGTCTTGGTGTGGAACTTCAGGTATTCCGTGAGCGTCTTCATAGCTTAAGAACTACATCAGAGCTGCAGCGATTTTGCCGTCTGGCGATCAGTTCTGCCGTTCGTGCAAGATCGGTGTACATCACACGATCCTTCTCAATCGTCGGACACACGCTTCGTATCGCCGCATGCGCTGCCTGTCCGCGCTTTGAAGTCTTCAGCGGAGCGAGGAAATCCAGCGCCTGGGCAACTGCCATGGCTTCGATAGCCAGCACATTGCGCGTGTTCTCGACGACGCGCCGTAGCTTGAGTGCCGCGGTCATCCCCATCGAAACGTAATCTTCCTTGTTCCCCGAAGTGGTGATCGAATCCACCGACGCCGGGTGAGCCAATACTTTGTTCTCACTGACCAGCGCGGCCGCGGTAACCTGCGGCAACATGAATCCGGAGTTCAGGCCGGCGCCGGGAGCAAGGAATGGCGGCAGGCCTTCGCTCAGAGCAGGATTCACCAGCCGCTCGATCCGCCGCTCGCTGATGCCTGCCAGCGCGCTCAATGCAATTGCCAGGAAATCCAGCGCGAACGCCAGAGGTTCTCCATGAAAATTTCCGCCGGAGATGACGTCGCCTTCGCCGTTCTTTGGATCGGTGATGAATACCAGCGGATTGTCTACCGCCGAATTGGCTTCGGTCTCAAAAACCGATCGGCAATGTGCGAGCGTATCGCGGACTGCACCATGGACCTGCGGTATGCAGCGCAGCGAATAGGCGTCCTGCACTCGCCCGCACTCGCGGTGCGATTCGCGAATCTGGCTGCCTTCGAGCATGCGGCGCAGATTGGCGGCGGTCTTCATTTGTCCGCTATGCGGACGCACCTTGTGAATTCGCTCATCGAACGCCGCGTCGGTTCCTTTCAAGGCGTCGCAGGAGAGTCCGCCCAGAACGTCGGCGGTATCCACCAGAGTCTCCGCCGCCAGCAAAGCCAGAGTGCCGACCGCCAGCATCGCTTGTGTTCCGTTGATGAGAGAGATCGCCTCTTTGGCCTCGAGCACCAGCGGCTTGATCTGTGCCCGCTTCAAAGCCTCCGCAGCCGGGAATCGAGCTCCCATCTCGTCGTAGCATTCGCCTTCGCCAATCAGAGCCAGTGCCAGATGCGCGAGGGGAGCCAAATCTCCGCTCGCGCCCACGCTGCCCTGCGACGGAATCAACGGGGTGACGCCGCGATTCAGCATCTCGCAGAGTGTGTCGATCACGGCCGCGCGCACGCCGGAATGACCTTTGGCCAGCGAATTCGCGCGCAACAGCATCATGGCGCGAGTCTCCGCAACGGGAAGAGGAGTGCCGACCCCGAACGCGTGCGATCGTACCAAGTTGACCTGCAGTTCGCGAATCTGCTCGCCGAGCAATCCGAACATCGCTCAGTTTGCCCACTCCAGTCGTGATCGCGTACGCCACTTTGTTGCCGGCCACGATCTCATCGACCACGGTGCGCGCCAGATTCACGGCTTCGCGAGCATCCGGCGAGAGCAAAACGGCGTGCCGCGCCACCGCGACCTCGCGCACGTCCTCCAGTCTCAGATCGTTTCCAGTGATGTGCAGAGCGTTCAAGTAGAGTCCCCGAGTTGACTTTCATTTCCCCGCTGCGGCACGGAACACGCTGAGGTACTTATCCGGCAAGGCCGAGACTTTCATCTTTGCATTCGTAACGATGTGTGTGGTCTCGCCCTCCGCCAGCAGTGCGCCGGTGTTGGCCCGAGCCAGTTCGTAGCTGAACATGATCACAGATTCGCGCACCGTCTTTAGTCTTGTGCGCACAACGACTTCCTCGTCGTAATAAACCGGAGCGCGGTACCGGCACGTGGCCTCCGCCACAGCGATGAAGCGTCCGTCTTCGCGCTCCATGTCACGGTAGGAGAATCCCATCTGCCGCATCAGCTCGACACGTCCCACTTCGAACCAGATCAGGTGGTTCGAGTGATAAACGACGCCCATCTGGTCGGTCTCGGCGTAGCGCACGCGCAGGCGCGTTTCATTTGTTGCAGGTTGATGGTTGGAACTCATTTCCCCGTCCACACCGGCTTGCGCTTTTCCAGGAACGAGGTAATCCCCTCGCGGAAATCCGCCGTGTCCGGATCGCCGCATTTTCGCGCACCGCCGCCTCAATATGCGCGTCCAGTTCCATGCGCGCATGATCGGTGAGCAACTGCTTGGTGGCGCGCAAGTGAAGAGGCGCTGTTTTCCATCAGTAGCGCCGCCAATTCCACGGGCCCGCGTCATCAGATTCTCGGCGGGAACGATTTCGTTGATCAGTCCCATACGCGCGGCTTCCTCGGCGCCGAAGATTCTTCCGGTCAACAGCAGATCACGCGCCTGTTTCTCTCCGACTTGTCGCAGCAGGAATGTCGACACGATGGCCGGCACGAAGCCGATTCGGACTTCCGTATAGCCGAACTTCGCATCCGGAACTGCCAAGCGTGAAATCGCACAGCAGCGCCAAGCCCGTGCCGCCCGCGATCGCCGCGCCATTCACAGCCGCGATCGTCACCTTTGGGAACTCGTAAAGCGATCGAAACAGTTGCACCATCGTCTGCGAGTCCTGCAGATTCTGTTCCGGAGTTCGGCCAAGCAGGGCTTTCAGATTGTCCAGATCCATGCCTGAACAAAAGGCTTTTCCCGCTCCGGTCACGATCAACACAATCGCATCGGACTTCGCCACTTCGTCGAGCGCCCGCAGCAGATCGTCGATCAGTTCGAAGCTGATGGCATTGCGCTTCTCCGGACGATTCAGAGTAAGCGTTGCCACCCTGCCCTCGTACGTAAGCTGAACCGTGTGATAGCTCATAAGGAAACCCTGCTCGCCCGGGTGGTTTCTCCCAATGTTCGATCGATAGCGACTAATCTGCGGCTTGCGATTCCGAATACTTCGCCGCAATGCCCCCAGTCGCCTTCAGAAGAGTATCGAGTGATTTCAAGGCTGGCAACTGGGCATCGCGCTGGCGAAGCGCCTCAATCACCTTCTCCGTCGGAATGTTCCCCACCAGTGCGTCTTGTGCAAACGGACAGCCTCCCAGTCCCCCGATCGCCGAGTCGAAACGGCGGCAGCCCGCGTCGTATGCAGCAAGGATCTTGTCCGCAGCCTGCTCAGGACGGCTGTGCAAGTGCACGCCAATCTCGAGGTAATCATATTTTGTTCGCACGGCCTGAACGAGTTCAGCGATTTGCTGCGGACTGGCCATCCCCACTGTATCGGCGAGCGAGATCATCTGCAGGTCTTCGGCTTCGAGCAATTCCACCGCATCCGACGACTTCGTCGACGCTCCAAGGATCGCCGTAGGGATTGCCGAAGGCCATGGAAATGTAAACCACAACGCCGAGTCCAGCGTCGTCGGCTCTCTTCTGAACCTTCTCCAGTTCCTCAAGCGCGTCCTCGGGAGACTGATTTTGATTCTTCCTGAGGAAAGTCTCCGATATGGAATAAGGGAAGCCCAAGGTTGACACCGCTTGTGTCTCAATGGCCCGCTGCGCGCCCTTCTCGTTGACGACGATTCCGATAATCTCGACATCATCCGGCGGATCGAGTTCCTTCAATACCTCTTCGGAGTCTGCCATCTGCGGGACCGCTTTGGGTGATACGAAGGAGACTGCGTCGATGTGCTTGAATCCCGCGCTGATCAAGGCTTTCAGATAGTTCACCTTCAGATCGGCAGGAATCAGCCCCTTCAGCCCCTGCCAGGCATCGCGTGGACATTCGATCAGTTTGACAGTCTCAGCCATGAGATCTCAGCCACGGATTAATACGGATTCTCACGGATTCCAAATCAATTTGATCTGCTTCTAGTCCGTGCAGAATCAGCGTGAATCCGTGGCAAAGGAAGCTGTTCTACGTTTGCAGCACGCCCACCTTGAACTCGGGCACATCGGGATTCAGCGCGGCTGCTTCCAGCGCCTCGGTGATCGCTTCCCGCGTTTCGATTGGATCGATGATCTTGTCAATCCACAGACGAGCCGCGCCATAGCGTGGATCGGTCTGCTCATCGTAGGTGCGCTTCACCGACTCGTAGAGCTCTTTTTTTTCATCGTCGCTCAACTTCTTGCCACCGCGCTCGAGTTGCTTCACCTTGATCTCGACCAGAGTACCGGCCGCCGAGTCTCCGCTCATGACGGCATAACGCGCTGTCGGCCAGGCGAAAACAAACCGCGGATCATAAGCCTTGCCGCACATGGCGTAGTGTCCAGCCCCAAACGAGCCGCCCACGATCACCGTAATCTTCGGCACCACGGAATTCGAAACTGCATTCACCATCTTCGCGCCGGCTTTGATGATGCCGCTCCACTCAGCATCGCGGCCTACCATGAACCCGTTAACATCGTGGAAGAAGACGAGAGGAATCAGATTCTGATTGCAGTCCATGATGAAGCGAGCAGCTTTTTCGGCCGACTCGGTGTAGATGACCCCGCCGAACTCCACCCGCTTGTGCCCCTCGTGATCGGTCTGCTGAGCGTGCAGTTTCTGATTGGCGACGATGCCAACCGCGAATCCGCCGATCCTGCCGTATCCGCAGATCAGCGTCTTCCCGTACTCGGGCTTGTATTCATCAAAGCGGCTGCCGTCGAGAATGCGCGCCAGCACCTCTTTCATGTCATACGGACGCGCGGGCGACGGATCATAGATGCCATAGATCTCTTCCGCGGCCAACGCCGGCTCTACGGGTTTCTTGCGATCCCAGGGCGACATCCGCCGATATCCCCACTTCTCCACGATCGAGCGAATCCTTTCGATGCACGCCTCATCGTTCGGTTCGCGAAAGTCGACGGTCCCGCTGATCGCCGAGTGCATCGCCGCGCCGCCCAACTCTTCGGCTGATACCTTCTGTCCAATGGCTGCCTGCACCAAGGCCGGCCCCGCAAGGAACAGTCCGCTGCCGTCCGTCATCAGCACGTGGTCGCACATGACCGGCAGATAGCCGCCGCCCGCCACGCACATCCCCATGATCGCAGCAATCTGAGGAATACCCATCGCCGACATCACCGCGTTATTGCGAAACACGCGTCCGAAATCGTCGGTATCGGGAAAAACATCTTCCTGTAAGGGAAGGAATACTCCAGCGGAATCGACCAGATAGATCGTGGGAATGTGATTCTCGATCGCAATGTTCTGCGCCCGTATCACTTTCTTGGACGTCATCGGGAAGAACGCGCCGGCTTTCACCGTAGCGTCATTTGCGATGATCATTACTAGCCGAGTATGCACGCGCGCCAGGCCGGTAATGACCCCTGCAGCAGGCGCGCCGCCCCATTCCTCGTACATGCCATGCGCCGCGTAGAGTCCAAGTTCGGAGAATGTATCAGGATCGGCCAGTCAGCGCGATGCGTTCCCGCGCCGTCAGACGGCCCTTGCCATGCTGGCTTTCGATGGCTTTGGCGCCTCCACCCTCGCAGATCTTCTCGCCTTCATTTCGCACTTGCGACATGAGATCGGCGAGAAAACGCATGTTGGCTTCAAAGCGAGCCGAGGTGGGATCGAGCTTCGTCGTGAGCACACTACCCGCTGTAGACGTGTTTACGGCCAGAGTTTCATTCCGGTTAGCCATGAGGGTCGAAGACGCGGACTGATTACGGTATACCAGCCGGGCGGAACCGCGCAATGCAGCGTGGTCCGGATTGAGATGGTCAGCGAATGTCTCGAATCCAGCGACACGCATCCGCAATCGGATCTTCGGCGATCCTATCAATCAAACCCATGCGAAGAGCCTGCGCTGCTCCAACCTTCTCAGCCGCCACGAACATTTCGAGTGCCCGCGCCTTGCCCGATCAGTCGAGGCAACCGCTGCGTTCCTCCCCAGCCCGTGATGAGCCCTAACGCGGCTCCTCGATGCCCGAAGATCGCGTTTGGTGCGGCAATCCGCCGATGACAAGCCAGGGCGAGGTCGAGCCCTCCGCCCATGCAGTATCCGGAAATAGCGGCATACACTGGGGCAGGGAAGTTCTCGATCGCGGCCATCAAACCTTGCCCCAATCTTGAGAATTCGTAGAGCTGCGGGGCCGTTAAGCGCGGCAATCTCCTCCAGGTCTGCTCCAGCTGAAAAGAACCTGCTGTTTCCAGTGATGATCAGGCCGCGTGCTTCGCGCCTCAGTCCATGCAGTCTTTCGTCGAGTGCAATGACGCAGGTGCGGGTCAGACGGTTCGTGCCATCGTCCGATCGCAACCGCAGTACTCTGAAGCCCTGATGTTCTTCGAACTGAAAGGAAGTCTGCGACATCGTTGTCAACGACTGGAGCAGAAGCCTGCCTACCTAGGCCTCGTTCCCTTTATGGGAATCGTCAATCATCATTCTCACGTTTTCGATTGACTCCCATCTTGTTATTCTGCAATTCTCGAACATGCGGGCGCGATCTTTGACCGCAGAGGCGAAGGTAACTCCTTGTCGCTCAAGATTTTGCCTCTAAGTTATTGAGCTCCAAGATTTAATCTTCAATTTTCCCCTAAGCCCATGATTCCAGTAGATCGGGGGGAGGGGGGAGTGACCAAAAGGTAATACAGATTGGTCAAGAGTTTTAAGATCGTTCGATCCATTCCGCAAGCCGACAGCCGTCCTCTTCCAGCAGAAAAGTTCCCGCTCCGAAGCACTCGCCTAGAATGCGGTGCGATTCGGGATCGCGGGCAGCTCGCGTAATCCACTGCTGCCCGACTTGATACTGCGCGGCCGTGAACCACTTCTGCGGAAGCACCTCCACTAACCCCGCCTGCAGATAAAAAACGAATAGCGCGAAAGCGGGATCGTCCGGAGTCATTGGTTTATAGCTGGTAGGAACGATCAATTCGTCGATCGTGGAAAAGACGGAAGGCATTTCAATCTTGTGCGTGCCGGCAGTCAATGACAGCGGAATCTCGAAGTCCGCAATCGGAGCGGTGGCCGAGTAGATACGCTCCGAGGATTGCTTGAACCAGCCCGCCACCTCTGCCACATCGAACGCTTTGAGCTGATCAGGATCGAAGCACACCAGGCGAATGTTGCGCCCTTCCGGACACCATATCCCGAGAGCCTTCGCGGAAACCAGAAAGGGACGGCAGTACGTATTCAGCGCAAGCCGGACCGTATCAGCTTGCTGCGCCAAACCAAGGGTGACCAGGTGCGCGACAGGCCCCTCGGTTCCGTGATGCGTCCACACGAAACGCTGTCCGGAGTGCGAATGAAAGGTAGGAAAGGTTTGCCAGTACCAAGGAGCCGGGCCGACTGTCTCAGAAAGAATTTTCCTGGCCCGGGCCGCGTCCATGCCGGGCATCACGCTGTCGGCACGCCGGGGCCCTTCACATGCGTGCGGATAAACTTCACGATCTCATCCATGGCCGTGCCCGGCTGAAAGATGGCAGCCACGCCGGCTTTCTTGAGCCCCTCGATGTCCTGATCCGGGATGATCCCGCCCACCAGCACGATCACATCATCCATTTTGTTTTGCCGGAGCAGGTCCATCACGCGCGGCACAATCGCGTTGTGCGCCCCGGAAAGGATCGACAGTCCGATGACCTGCACATCTTCCTGAAGAGCGGCGGTGACGATCATCTCCGGGGTCTGGCGCAGCCCGGTGTAGATGACTTCCATCCCCGCATCGCGCAAGCCCGTGCGATCACCTTGGCGCCCCGGTCATGGCCGTCGAGGCCAGGCTTCGCCACCAGCACACGAATCTTCGCGTCTGCCATTTGACAACCATTTAACCACAGCGACCCACCGGTTCACAGCAGCGGTTTCCTCTGTGATCCTCTGTGCCCTCTGTGGTCAAAGCGTTTTGATGTCCAGACTCCGCCACATGTACCAGCAGGCGATGCTTCGATACGGTTCCCATGCACGGGCAATCTTTTCCATATCCTTCGGCTTTGGCAGCTTGCGCTTCTTATAGTGCTTCTTAACGGCCATCTGCACGCCGTAATCCCCGGTCGGCAACACATTAGGACGCCGCAACGAGAACATCAGAAACATATGAGCCGTCCACACGCCAATCCCTTTCACTTGCGTGAGATGCTTGATCACTTCTTCGTCTGGTAACTCCGGCAGGCGCGAAAAGTCGAGTAGGCCGGATGCGGTCTTTGCCGCCAGGTCTTTCAGATATGCCGACTTCTGTTTCGACAACCCCACGCTCCGGAGTTGCTCGTCGCTCAATTTGAGGATGCCATCCGGCGTGATCGGCTCCCCAGCCAGGGCGGCGAAGCGCTTGAAGATCGTCACCGCCGCCTTGCCGTTCAGTTGCTGATAGACGATCGCCTCGGCCAGGCTGGAAAACTCCGCCGGGACCAAACTCCATCCGGCAAGGGCCTACGCGTTCGATAATCGCCCGCAGGACAGGGTCGGACTTCTTGAGATGAATGACCGCCTTTCGCATGGCCTATACATCTATCACAGTCGCCCTCCTGTAGGCGAATAAAAAACGAATAACGATGAGTTACTGTGATCGTTTGATTGCGATCCCAAGCACTTCGTAGCGGCCGTTGCGAAGTAGTTTGTCGGTGCCGATGAACGCCCGCGCCGGAAAGTCGCCGTGAAAATAAGTCTTGTAGACCGCATTGAATGTGTCGTAGAGCTTCAAATCGGTACAAAAAATCTGCATCGAGACGACGTCGTCCATGGACATCCCGGCCGATTCCACCGTTTGTCTTGATCCCCTCCATTACCAAGCGGGCTTCGTCCTCTGCGCTCGCAGGAGGCAGATCTGTTTTCGCATCGAGTCCAATGTGGCCCGCGATATAGAGTGTGTTGCCCACCAACACGCCTTCGCTGAAGGGCAGCGCCTTCCGGTCACCCGACCGCGGTTTCACGATGAACTTCCGGTCTCCCGCATTCGCCGCGACCGAGAACGTCAATAACAGAACTACGCAAACGATCCTGTTTAGCGTCATGATCTTCCTCCAAAAAGTCTCCGAGTTTATTAACGAACAGATGCCAGCAATAGTCCCGCAATTCCTCCGCCCAGCACAATCCACGCCGGACTGATTTTCCACCGCAACAAGACTGCGAGCGACGCCAGCGAAATTAGTATCGCCGGCCATCCCTTTAATGCGTCAATCCCAAGGCGAACCGTCACCCCCGCCATGAGAGCCACTGCGGAGACATTCACCGAGTCGAGGAATGTCGCGATCCACACTGATTGCCGTAACCGAAATAACACGGGCGCCAACAGCGCAACAAAGAAAAACGACGGCAGGAAGATCCCGATTGTTGCGACCACGGCTCCCGGAACGCCGCCCAAAATATATCCGATGAATGTCGCCGTCGACAGTACGGGGCCCGGTGTGAATTGCCCGATTGCAACCGCGTCCAGCAATTGCTGTCGTGTCAGCCAGGCGTGCTGTTGAACCAATCCTTGCTCCAGGAAGGCCAGCAACACGTAACCGCCGCCATAGAGCACCGAACCCACCTTGAGAAAGAAAAGTCCGATCTGGCTGGTAGATGGCCTGAGTGCGAGAGTCCCGGCGGCGATTGATCCCGAAGCAGCGTAGCCGGCGAAGCGCAGCGACGAACGGAACCAGTTCCTTCGAGGCATGGCGGCGATAAGAGCTCCAGCGCCCAGACCCGAAGGCTCGCCTCGCCAGCTATGCCAAGGAGCCCACCGCCGAACAGGATCAGAATAGGATTTACATCGAAGAAGAACGCAGCCAAAGCGAGCATGCCCAGCAGGCCCATCCCGGGTCCTTCACGGCGGTTTTTCCCAGACGCCAGATCGCGATTGCAATCACGGCCAATACTGCTGGTTTGATTCCCACAAGGACGGATGTAGCTTGCGGGAGTGAGCCGAAACGGACATACATCCAAGCAAATGCTCCCGTGATGAGTGCGGCCGGCAGAATGAAGCTAGCGCCAGCGACGCACAGCCCGGCCCAACCTGCGCGCACAAAGCCAACCGTAATGGCCGTCTCGGTAGACGTCGGGCCGGGGATCAAATTCGCGGCTCCGACCATGTCGAGAAACTGTTGCCGTGTGATCCACTCCCGCTTGTGGACAATTTCATTTTCGATGAGTGCGATGTGCGCCGCTGGTCCCCCAAAACTGATGGAACCCAGTTTCAGGAACAGGACCGCCAATTCGCGCAATCGGCCGAGATAGGTTGTGGCTTGGCGGGTTCCCGCCGGACCTGCATCCGTGCCATTCACGCGCTTCTGTGCTCGCCACGGCGGAGGTCTTCGATCCGATGCTTTTGAATCCCATGTCCCGACATAGTTTCTGTCTATTCCTGAGTCGACAACGCTGCCTATCCTTCCAATCGAAGAATGGGACCCTCGAAATCAAGCCGCCTAAGAAAGATACTTGATCGTGGCTTCCACCAGCGCTGCCGTCGGCTTGTAAGGATCGCCCGGAGCGTCGTACTCGATCGAGCAATACCCCTTGTACCCGTGCTTCTTCAGAGCAGCAAACGCCCTTGCCAGATCAACGCGTGAAGCCTTGCCCTGATCATCCACCTCGCCATCCTTCACGTGGCAGATTCCGTAGGCGTGCTTGAACATCGCTTCCATCGCGCGGTCCTGAAAGGCTTCATCATGCGCCGCCAGCGAATTGCCAAAGTCAGGCAAGGCACGTAGCCACGGGCTATTGACCTTCTCAATTACCTCGACGATGAAAAACGGATCTTCGCTGACGGGATTGTCGTTTTCCAGATGAATCACAACGTTCTTTTTGGCCGCATACTCCGCCACACGTGCCAGCGTATCCGCCGCCCTACCCACGTCCGGCTTCGAGTCTTTCGCTCCGTCGATGTGGGTTCGAATGCTGGGAGATCCGAGCGCCACGCCGACGTCGACCCACTGATTGCTCGCCGTGACAGCCTTTTCGCGCTCGGCCTTGTCCATCGCGTACTGGCTGTGCCCGCCATCCATCGCGATATCAACGACACTCGATTTCGCCTTCTCTACCGCGGCTCGGAATTGTTCAAGATACTTCGGATCCGTCGAAGGGAAGACTGGGCTCCACGGCTCAATGTGATGCACATTGAACTTCTCGGCTACGTGCGCGGCGAAATCCTTCAACTCCATCTGCTGATCTCGCGGAACTTTACTCGGCGAGTTGCCATCCCAGCCCTTCCATCCAACGATGAACTCGCGAAACGGATAGGCTGCGACTGCGACTCGCTCGCGCGGGTCGGTAGGAAAGGGAATGGAGGGTCCCGAACTCGCAGCGTGTGCTAAGGCAGGCAAAATCCATGTCGCCGCGGCCGCACTCGTGCACTGCTCGACAAACTGTCTTCGTGTAGTTGGCCTCATGCGCGAAAGTGTAGCAGAAAGATTCGTGAGTCCCGTGGTTATCCCTCTGTCAACCCGGTCGAGCCTAAATCGGCGACCAACGAAGTCCTTTTGTTTTTCTGCCACTCTTGCGCAATAGCCTCTCCGCCGACGATACTGGAAGGAATTCACTGATTACTGCATTCCAAACTATGAAAACGACAATCTCTTCCACTACTCCGTCTGCCCTTGAAACCGAATCCCTGGTTGCCGTTGTGCTCGATCACTCAAATGCGGCGTCCAATGAGAAAGAAAAGAAGCCCGAATTGAAAGTAGCCACGTCGGATCCTGCGGTGCAAGCAGCCGCAGCCGAGTTGCTGGCGAGCGGCGAAGTCAGCGGAAAACCTTTTGAAACGAATCTCCTTTACAAACCCGCTTCCCTGAAGGCGAAACGCCTGTTGCTGATTTCGGGTGGAGGCGCGAAGAAATTTTCCAGCTACGATCTGCGTCGAATCGCTGGCTCGGCCGCGCGCGCGCTGAAGTCGCGCGGGATCCGGAGCTTCGCCTTCGTCGCTCCTCAGGACATTCCAGCCGAAGAATCAGTGCGAGCCATTGTTGAAGGCACCCACGTGGGGAATTTTGACCCTGACTATTACCGCAGTGACCGGAAAGATCAGAAGATTGAAGAAGTAACTGTCATCGCGAGCGGAGACTCAGGCGCGCTTGAGAAAGCGGCCAACGAAGCCCGTGTCGTCGGTGAATCACAGAATTTTACTCGCGATCTCGTCAATGAGCCTTCGAACCGCATGACCCCGACGATTCTCGCCGAGCGGGCAAAGAAGATGTGCGCCGAAGTCGGCTTGAAATGTGAAGTGTATGGTGCCGACAAGATCAAAGAGATGAAGATGGGGGCCTTCTGGAGCGTGGCGCAGGGATCCGACGAGCCTCCGGCCCTGATCGTGATGACCTACGAACCCGCCGGAGCGCCGCCGAAGCCAGTGCTGGGGTTGGTCGGGAAGGGAATTACGTTCGACACAGGTGGCATCTCTATCAAGCCAGCCGACGGCATGGAGAAGATGAAGTACGACATGGCCGGTGGCGCCACGATGATTGGCGTCATGCGCGCCATTGCCCTGCTCAAGCCCAAGGTGAAGGTCATCGGCATCGTGTGCGCGACCGAAAACATGCCATCGGGCAAAGCGCAGAAGCCAGGGGACGTGCAGATCGCGATGTCGGGCAAGTCGATCGAGATCATCAACACGGATGCGGAAGGCAGGCTGGTACTGGCCGACGGTCTCTATTACGCGCGCCAACTCGGATGCACGCACCTGGTCGACGCCGCAACGCTCACCGGGGCGGTGGTGGTCGCGCTCGGATATAACAACGCCGGTATCTTTGCCAATGACGACGACATCTACAACCGCTTCCATGCAGCCAATGCCAAAGCCGGCGAAAAAATGTGGCGCATGCCGCTGGACGACGAATACAAAGAGCAGATCCGGTCTTCAATCGCGGACATCGTCAACTCCGGCGGGCGTTGGGGCGGCGCAATCACTGCTGCCATGTTTCTGAAAGAATTCGCGGAAGACACGCCATGGATTCATCTCGACATCGCCGGCACGGCGTGGATGGAAGACCAGAAGCCGTGGATCGCGAAAGGCCCATCAGGCATCGCCCTGCGAAGTCTGGTTGAATTCGTGAAGAGCTTTGCATAATGAACCGTTGCCGATTTTCGGAAAGCATTCCGACACAGAGTGTGTCATCCGCACAAGTCTTTTGGGTCGGTTTCTGAGCCGAAGCGTTGAGGGAATCAGACGCGATTGCTATAATCGAGTGCGCTCCACGCGCAATCCGCTGGGCTTCGGTCGTTCCTCACGCCGAAACGGGCTGAAGCGGAGAGTCCTAGCGAGCCGCGAGCGGCGACTCTGGAAACGTGGCCAGGTAGCTCAGGTGGTAGAGCGCAGCCCTGAAAAGGCTGGCGTCGGCGGTTCAACTCCGTCCCTGGCCACCATCATTCTAAAGAACTTAGCGGAATGACGTCTTGCCCTCCCAGTCCGCTCTCAGTCCGCTATTTTTCGGCGAGGGCCGGTTCGGTTCCTGGCCGCGATGATGGTGAAGGACTTAAACGCGAATGGCCTCCCGCTCAGTCCGCTTTCAGTCCGCTTCTGTCTACAGCGTGGCTGAAAATCGCAGTCAGCATGGCGCCGGCCGCAGCCATGCGATCCTCGCTGACACTGTGGGTATAACACTGCAGGGTCAACTTAACGTCACTGTGGCGAAGCAAGGTCTGTACCGTTTTCGGATCAGTTCTGATGCGTACCAGAAACGATGCCAGGCTGTGACGCAGATTATGGAAGCCAAATCGCCGTGGATCATCATCTACCAGTCTGCCTTCGTCGTCTCGGTGCGATGAAAGAATGCCCACCTTCACTGCCGCTGGCCGCAGATAATCTTCCACAAGCATGTTAGCGACACGCGGTTGCTGGCCCTTGAGCTTGAACGAGGGGAACACCCAGTTCCCCGGCTGAGAGTAGGGCGTCTTACGTTTCCAGCGAAACATGAATTCGGCTAGCAAAGGATGCAGCGGCACCGGGCCTTTCGAGGCTTTGCTCTTCGGCCAGCCCACTTTGCCGCATGTCCATGTGCGGCGTACCTCGATGACGGCTTCAGCAAAACTCACGTCTTGCCATTGCAGCCCGAGGCACTCTGAGATGCGCAGACCTGTGCCAGCGGCTAAGAGCGTTAGAGTACGTTCCGGCTCTCGTAGGTTAAGCAGTACTGCGTATGCTTGTTCAGGGGTGAGAATCATCGCTTCGTAGTCGCTGGTGGTCTTGCAACGGACGAAGCGCATCGGGTTCGACTCTTGATTTCGAGGAATGAGCCCGTAACGTTGGCTGTGCCTGTAGACCAGCGACATAACACGGCGCATCTTGTCGAGCGTTGGATTGGCAAGTCCCTCCTGGCCTTTCAAGGACGTCAACCATTGCTCGACCTCCAGCGGTTCGACGCTGAGCGCCACTCGGTTCCCCCAGCGTGGCAGCAATCGATTGCGGAGTGCTCGCTCGTAAGCTCGGATTGTCGTGTGTGCTTTCGGATGAACGGATTCGGTGGGTTCGACGAGCTCATGTTCTGCGTAGTGATGTGCCAGATCCGCAAATGTTACGCATCCGCGGAAATCCACTTGGTTGATCTGGAGATGTTGCCTTTCGATCTCCTCCCATGCAGAGTTCTTAGCTAGAGAAGTCTTTGACAAGGCCAATTGGAATTTTGTTCTGCACTCGCTTTCCGTCGGACTTCCGAACCGTACGAAAGAATAAGACCCAAGTTTCACCTTGACTTCGTTTTTCTTTCTTTAACCAACCTCGTTGACGTCTGTGTGTCATTTGGGAATCTCCTTTGGGCAGCCAGACGCCCGGATAAATAATGATCTCTAACGCCGACAACATGGTGCTCATTGTGACTGTCGGAGTAGTTGCGTGCCTGAGATTCTGAGCAAAGTTGAAGCGTCTGTACCGATCTGAATGTCCTCTTCCACGATTCATTCACGGGGCAAGGACAGCTTTGGGTGGGTATTTGCCTGAAGGACAGTTTTGGATGGCGATTTAGGTGGTGTCCATGGTGTCCATTAAGCTCGGAATCTGGTTCTATGGGGTTGAAATGAACGACGCATGCGAAACGATGAGAAACACAGAGGGGAACCTGATCATCCGGGCTGCTGGCGTGACTGCCTTCAACATCGCTCGGACTCCAGTGACTGGCTGGGTCGGATCGAAGTATCATGCCCGTTCAGGCAACGTTCATCTTCATCGGCTACGATTGGGCTTTGTTCCCCCGACCGTCGTCGGCACGAGAAGAGGAGGCCTGGTCGTGCGAAGAACGCTTCTGCTCCCATTAATGTCAATAATGTTGGCCTACGGTCCAAGGCCGCAAGCTCAAGAGCCTAGTCCAACCCTCAAGAAGGTAGCGGAGTTTGATCTGCCGGGTCCTCCGGGAAAACGCTTTGACTACCTGACCATCGATCCTGAAGATCACTACTTGATCTCGGCGCATCTCGCCGCAGGACAGACATACGTCATCGATTTGCGCACGAATAAAGTTGTTGCGACAGTTGCGGACACTCCGGGCGCAGAAGGTGTCGAGTACGTATCTGAGTTGAAAAAGTTCTATACCTCGAACGCGGGGGACAACACAATTGGTGTCGTGGATTTGCGACAAATGAAGGTGGTCAAAAAGCTACCGACCGAACGCAAGCCCGATGGAAGCGCCTATGCAGCGCCCTTCCACAAACTGTACGTTTCTGACGAACGGGGCAAAGCTGAGGCCATAGTCGACGTGACCAAGGACGAGATCGTGAAGACCCTGCACTTCAACAGTGAGACCGGAATGCCGCAGTATGATCCGGTGGCTCGCAAGGTATATGTGAATTTGCAGGATGAGAACATCTTTGCCGTGATCGATCCTGCGACGGACGAAGTAATCGGCCGCTATCCAGTCGGCCGTTGCAAAGGCAACCACGGTATGACGCTCGATCCGGAACATCATCGTGCTTTTCTGTCTTGCGAAGAAAACAATCTAATGACCGTATTCGATCTTGATAAGCACGAGCCCATCGCGTATCTCGAAATGGCGGGCGGTCCGGATGTGATCAAGTTTGATGCGGGACTGGGACGCATTTACGCCGCTTGTTACAGCGGAGCCATTTCCGTCTTTCACCAAGACGACCCGCAGCACTATCGAAAGCTTGAAGACTTTAAGGTTCAACACGCTGTACACAGCCTTGCGGTGGACCCGGACACTCACCGCGTCTACACACCAGAGCAGGAGGAGAACGGGAAGCCCGTGGCTCGTATGGTTGTGTACGAGGCTGTGACCGGCAAATAGGGGAGACTTAGGCTCAGCTCAGATGTTCATCCGCCGCTTAACACGAACCTCTTATGCGAATCCTGATTGTGGAAGACGAGAGGAAGATGGCAGCCGTCCTCAAGAAGGGCCTTGAGGCGGATAACCATCGTGTCAGCCTTGCCTTCGACGGCCGTAGCGGACTGGAGTTGGCATCCACAACTGAGTTCGACGTCGTAGTGCTTGATCTGATGTTACCCGTGATTGACGGTTTCGAAGTAGCGCGCCGACTTCGAAGAAATGACAACCGCACCCCAATCCTGATGCTCACAGCGCGAGATGCCGTACCGGACATCGTCAAGGGTCTTGATGTCGGCGCTGACGACTATCTGACCAAACCATTTGCTTTCGAAGTTTTCCTGGCTCGCTTGCGTTCGGTTGCGCGCCGTGGTTCCACATCGCGCCCAACGATACTTCAGGTCGGCGATCTCATCTTGAATCCTGCTAGCCACCAAGTTACCCGCGGTGAACGAGAGATTCATCTCAGTCCGACGGAGTTCCGTCTGTTGGAACTGCTGATGCGGAGATCAGGCAGAGTAGTTCCCAGAGACGCCATTGTCGAAGCTGTTTGGGATTTTGATCACGATGTCGAGGAGAACACTCTCGACACCTTCATTCGATTATTGCGAAGCAAGGTCGATCGAGACCACGATCACAAGCTCATACAGACAGTGCGGGGGATCGGTTACACCATGCGAGAGAGTTCGAGAACATGAAGCCGCTGCCGATTCGACTCAAGCTGACGGCATGGTACGCTGCCATCCTTCTTGCGAGCCTCAGTATTTTCGGTATCGCCGCATTCTTCGCTATGACGAAAGGAATCGAGAAAAGTGTTGACGAAAACCTCGAAGGACAAGCAGCGGGCATCGAAGAGCTCATGGGGCGCGTATTAAACGAAGAGCCGACGCATCTGCGGGACGAACTGAGGGAACACGCGGAACTGCGAGAGCAAGCGGATTTTTCGCAAGTCTGCGATGAAGGTGGTCATTGGATTTACCGCTCACGGTTGATGGCCAGCCACAACGTTCCGGCCCCGGCCACCGCAAGCTATTCGGCCTACAACGTGCAAGCAGGGGATCTGCCGCTTCGGGTTATGGTTCGGGAAATCAACGCAGGTGGGGATAGGTATCGCATCCAGGTGGCGGCCCCGATGGACGATTTTTACGATGCCATCGATCGGTTCAAGTGGGTGGTTCTGTTGCTCAGTCCTGTCCTTCTTATCCTCGCATCAGGAGGTGGGTACTGGTTGAGCCGGCGCGCCTTGGCGCCCGTGGATCAAATTATCCGAGCGGCTCAGGACATCAATTCCAACAATCTCGCGAAGCGGCTTGATGTCCCACAGAGTCGGGACGAATTGCAGCGCCTTTCCCAGACGCTGAATAGCATGCTTGAACGGCTGGAAGCGTCGTTCAACCGGATCACGCAATTTACCGCCGACGCCTCCCATGAACTGCGGACTCCTCTTGCCCTGATGCGAACAACGACGGAGGTGTCGCTGCGCACATCGCAAACTGTCGCGGATTATCGGGAAGCTCAACAAGACGTGCTTGCTGAGCTGGAAAAGACTTCGTCTCTTGTCGAGAAGCTGATGTTGTTGGCACGTGCCGATGCAGGAGTCGAGACTCTTCAGCACGCTCCGGTCAATCTTGCTGAGTGCCTACGTGATGCGTGCAAGGACGGCAGGATATTGGCCGACGCAAAGCAATTGACGTTTAGGGAAAATATCGAACCGTCAGAGCTGATCGTCGAAGGCGATTTGCACGCCCTGCATCGCCTTTTTCTGATTCTGCTGGACAACGCCGTGAAGTACACCCCATCGGGAGGATCGATCACTGTCGAGCTGAAGCGCGGTGAAGATTCCGCTGTGGCTGAAATTCGAGACACCGGAATTGGCATTGCCGCAGAAGATGTGCCTCACATTTTTGGTCGGTTTTACCGCGCCGACAAAGCTCGCTCGCGCGAGTTTGGAGGCGTTGGGCTGGGGCTCTCCATCGCACGCTGGGTTGCGGAAGCGCACAGAGGTTCCATCGAAGTTCAAAGTGCCTTGGGCAGCGGGTCTGTCTTTCGCATCCGTTTGCCTCTTCTTCAGGGCTAAGCTGCTTCACACAACGTTCCGCTGATCCCGCTTTGATCGGTATACATGGGACGTTCAGGTTGCTGTGGCATGCTTGCGAGTGATGCGTTGGGAAACGGAGCTGTACCTGTTAGGCACTGCTGATGGGGTCTGTTGAGCAGACATGTAGCCGTCGTCTACCATCCCTTGCTGGATGAGGTGAAAGCATTGAAATTATCGCAACGAATGACTCTCACAAATCTTGCTGTCGTTTGGCTGGGGATCGTTCTGATTAGGTGAGGCGGTCGGTTCGGCGCAAAGTTCAGTCAAACCGCCTGAGAATCCGTTAACGCTGGATCAGGCGGTGGATTTTGCGCTCGCCAACTATCCGGCAGTGCGAGCATCGATGGAGCGTGCGCTGGCCTCGAAGGAAGGCGTAAGCCTTTCTCGAACTACCTATCTGCCGCGTACCGATCTGCTCTGGCAGTCCAATCGCGCAACTCGAAACAACATCTTTGGACTACTGTTGCCTCAGTCCGTCGTGCCTCCCATTTCCGGCCCTGTTCTGCTCGAGTACTTCGGACCGTGGTGTCTGGGGGAGTGCAGCAGGAATACTGCTCTCTTGGGAACCATTTGACTTCGGATATCGTGGTGCGAATGTGGATGTGGCTAAGGCAGCTGCAAAACCGTGCCAACGCGCAACTCTCTTTAACCAAGCTCGATGTCGCAGGAGCAGTCGGAGATGCCTTCCTGCGACTCGCAGCGGCCCAACAGCAAGTCAAAGCTGCTGAAGCTGACGTTGATCGAAGGCAGGTGCTCGCCACTTCAGTCCATGCCCTCGTCAAGGAAGAGTTGCGGCCGGGCGCCGATGGCTCTCGTGCCGACGCGGAACTCGCAGCGGCCAAGATCCAATTGATTCGCTCGCAGCAGCTCGAACGAGAGAGCGAAGCAACATTCTCAGAATTGCTGGGCATTTCGGGGAGCAAGGTTGCGATTAATGCCGACTCCCTGCTCGCGGCACCCTCCACGTCCTACGCTTCACAATCGGCACTAGCAAATCATCCCGCTGCCCAAATCGCCAATTCGACTCTCTTTGAAACCGAGGCAAGGGAAAAGGTACTGAGCAAGTCGTACTATCCGCGATTCAATTTGCAGGGCTCGTTCTCAGGTCGCGGAAGCGGAGCGAACCCGGACGGTACCTTTGGAACAGGAACGGATGGGCTCGATCTGATGCGACATAACTGGGCGGTTGGTTTAACTGCAACGTTCTCAGTCCTTGATTTTCCGTCGCTGCATTTCAAGAAACAGATCGAACAGTCCAACGAACGCGCACAGCGGGCCGACTATGACAAGACAATCCAAACGTTGACTGCGCAGGCAGAGCGGGCCAAAGCTGCCTATGACAGCGCGGTGTTGATCAGCGAAAACACCCCGGTCGAGCTCGAAGCCGCACGATTGGGCGAGACACAGGCAACTGCTAGATATCGGGCTGCACTGGCTCCGATCGTCGAAGTGGCGGAAGCACAGCGGCTTCTGCTGCAAGCTGAAACTGAAGACAACCTTGCTCGCCTGACAGTCTGGCGAGCCATGCTCGGCGAAGCTCTGGCTCAAGGCGATCTCCAGCCCTTCCTCGAACTCGCACGCAAGCGTGCGGCGGGAGGCCAGTGAGATGTGGCTAATCCGGATCGCTCTTCGGCGCCCCTTGACAGTGGTGGTAGCGGTGATTTCGGTTGGCCTCTTGTCGGTCCTGGCTCTCCTGCGAATGCCCAGTCGACATCTTTCCGAATCTGAACCTTCCTGTCATTTACGTCGCGCAGCCGTATGGAGGAATGTCACCCGCGCAGATGGAAGGCTATCTCGTCTACTACTACGAGTATCACTTCCTCTACATCACCGGCATTGAGAGCGTCGAATCGAAATCAATCCAGAACGTCGGACTGCTCAAACTCACCTTCCATCCGGGCACGGACATGAGCCAGGCTCTGGCTCAGACCATCTCGTATGTCGATCGGGCACGAGCGTTCATGCCTGCAGGAACCGTCCCGCCGTTTGTGATGCGTTTCGACGCAGGCAGCGTACCGGTCGGGTTTCTTGTGTTTTCGAGTCAGACCCGAGGCCTGGGAGAGATTCAGGATCTCGCTCTGAACCGCGTTCGTCCCTTGTTTGCGACACTTCCCGGTGTTTCGGCTCCGCCGCCGTTTGGAGGTAACCAACGCACGATCGTGATCACCGTCGATCCGGATCGATTGCGGGCCTACCACATGTCTCCCGAAGAGGTGGTGAAAGCGGTAAGCTTCGGGTAACATCATCATGCCCGCCGGCAATATTCGCACCGGAGACTTGCAGCCGATGGTGCCGATCAACTCGGTCGTCACGAACATTCAGGATTTGAGTGATCTGCCGATTCGCGTCGGCTCCGGTCCAACGGTCTTCCTGCACGATCTGGGCAAGATCTCGGATTCGAGCGACATTCTGACCGGATACGCCTTGGTCAACGGTCGGCGCGCTATCTACCTTTCGGTCACCAAGCGAGCGGATGCTTCCACGGTGGCGGTTGTCAACGAGGTGAAGAGTAGCATTTCACGTTTTCGAACTCTCATCCCCGAAGACATCAACATCAGCTACGAGTTCGACCAGTCGACTTATGTCAAGAACGCGCTCTCGTCTCTGGTGCGAGAAGGCATCCTGGGCGCCGTGCTCACAGGGCTCATGGTGTTGCTCTTCCTACGCGACTTGCGCAGCTCTGCCATTGTCGTGACGACAATCCCGTTTGCATTGCTGACCGCCGTCGTAGCGCTATGGGGAGCAGGCCAGACGATCAACACGATGACTCTCGGCGGCTTGGCTCTCGCGGTAGGAATCTTGGTCGATGAGGCAACGGTTGCAATAGAGAACATCCACACGCATCTCGGCCAAGGCGTTCCGCACGCTAAGGCAGTTCTGGATGCCAGCCGTGAGGTGGTGATCCCGCGTCTGCTCGCGATGCTTTGCGTTCTGTCGGTATTCGTCCCATCATTCTTCATGACGGGCATCGCCAGAAGCCTCTTTGTTCCGCTGTCGCTCTCGGTCGGATTCGCGATGGCTGCGTCCTACTTCCTCTCCAGTTCTCTAGTCCCCGTCATGTCCACCTGGATTCTTCGTGAACCAGCTCATCCAGAAAGCGAGGGCAAGTCACGGATGGCTGAGTGGCGCGATCGGCTCGGTCGAGTTCTGACGAAACTGATGGGACATCGCAAGATTGTGCTGGCGGTGTATTTGGGAATCACCTTTGCAGTGATTCTTCTGCTGGGGCCGCTTATGGGACGAGAGATCTTTCCCAGGGTCAGCGCAGGACAGCTTCAACTTCGGTTTCGCGCACCGATCGGCACACGGGTTGGCGCCACGGAGGTCATGGCGCTTCGCGTCCTTGATGAAATTCACCAAGTTGCCGGCGCAAACAATGTTGCCGTAACGCTTGGCTATGTAGGAACTCAACCTCCGGCGTATCCGATCAACACGATTTTTCTTTGGACAAGTGGACCTCAGGAAGCCGTTTTGCGAGTCGCTCTTAAACCTGACGCTCCGATCTCCGTAGCGAACCTTGAGCAACAGCTCCGAGAAAAGCTGCCCGGCATGTTCCCCGGAAGCGATTTCTCTTTCGAAGCCGGAGACATCGTAAGCCAGACGATGAACTTCGGCGCTCCCACGCCGGTTGAAGTCGCGGTCAACGGGCCGAACCTGCAGGAGGACCGAGGTTATGCAGAGAAACTGCTTGCTGAACTTAAGAAGATCCCGGTCTTGCGCGATCTCCAGTTCGAGCAGCCTCTCGATTACCCGAGCGTCGAAGTAAACGTGAATCGGGAGCTTGCCGGCCAGCTTGGTGTAAGCGTCGAGCAGGTCGGGCGATCGCTGGTAGCGGCGACCTCTTCCAGTCGTTTCGTCACTCCGAACTACTGGGCTGATCCTCGATCTGGAATCGGTTATCAGGTGCAGGTCGAATTGCCACAACCGCAAGTCGCGTCGATTCAGGACATCGCAAACATCCCAATCACTCGGAGTGACGCGCTCCATCCGCTGGTTGGAGACGTCGCCCAGGTTCGAAACGGCACCATGGTCGGGGAGTATGACCGGCTGAATGGTCAAAGGATGATCACCATCTCCGCCAACGTTGTGGGCGAAGACCTGGGCCGGGTCGCAAGCCGAGTGGATAAGGCGATCGAACGGGTTGGAACCCCGCCACGCGGAGTGACCGTGCGAGTAAGGGGACAAATCGCCCCGATGCGTGAAACCCTCACAAATCTTGCCATCGGACTGGCGCTCGCGATTCTCGTCATCTTTCTTCTGCTGTCAGCGAATTTCCAATCGATGCGCCTGTCGCTGGTTGTGCTCTCCACCATTCCGGCCGTAATCTCCGGTGTGATTATCATGCTTCTGATTACAGGCACGACCTTGAACATCCAATCGTTTATGGGAGCGATCATGGCCATTGGAGTCGCCGTCGCCAACGCAATCCTTCTGGTTACGTTCGCGGAGCAATCCCGTCGTGGAGGCGTTCATGCAGTCGAAGCCGCCGTTCATGGCGCTCAGAGCCGCATGCGCCCGATCTTGATGACCAGCATGGCGATGATTGTCGGCATGATTCCAATGGCAGTCGCCTTGGGAACGGGCGCAGAACAAAGCGCGCCGCTCGGACGAGCCGTGATAGGAGGATTGTTGGCTCGCCACCATCACAAGTCTGCTGATCCTGCCCTCGGTCTTTTCCTTAGTTCAGGAGCGGGCTGGCACTCATTCGCCTTCGCTCGATCCGGAGGATCCGGACAGCCGCTATGCTATTGGTACAGAGTCGGGCGAGAACGTTAGTGGAGGTGAGCAATGAAGGTAGCGAAGACCATCGCTATCTGTGCCAGGTCTCTGGCTCCTGACCTCTTGCGGGAAGCAAGATGCTTCGTCCGCGAAAGCTGCGCCCCCTGACCCGGCAGCAAAAGTTCAAGCAACGAAGGTGATCGCGCAGAAGCTCGCGATCACAGTTCACCTGCCTGGCGAAATTGAACCATACGAAGTGGTCGCGATTTTCCCCAAGGTGACCGGTTTTGTGAAGTCCATTGCGGTCGACCGGGGCTCGCATGTCAAAGCAGGCGAACTCATTGCTCAACTGGAAGCTCCGGAACTGGTCGCACAGCGTTCTGAAGCGCAATCGAAACTTCAAGCGGCTCAAGCCCAGTTCGCTGCAGCGGAGGCAAAGGTCGCATCAGATGAAGGGACTTACGAGCACCTCAAGGCCGCGGCGGCGACTCCTGGCGTGGTTGCGGGCAACGACTTGTTCGTCGCACAAAAGACCTTGGACGCGGATCGCGCCCAATTGAAGGCTCAGCAAGACAATGTGAGCGCCGTCCAGCAAGCGCTCCAAGCGATCGCACAGACAGAGGCTTATTTGCAGGTGAAAGCGCCCTTTGACGGGGTCGTAACGGAGCGGAACGTGCACCCCGGAGCACTCGTCGGGCCTGCTGGCGCTCCTGGAGTTGCTGCTCCGATGGTGCGTGTTGAGACATTATCCCGGCTGCGGGTAGTCGTTCCAGTTCCTCAAACTTATGCTGCCGGTGTGCCAGAAGGAACCAAAGTTGATTTCACGGTTCCTGCTTTTCCTGGCCGAACGTTCAACGGAACAATCGCCCGCATTGCCCATTCCTTGGACGAGAAAACCCGCACGATGCCAGTCGAATTGGAGGCGGCAAACGCAAAGGGAGAGCTCTCGCCCGGTACTTTTTCTGATGTCTTGTGGCCGGTGCGGCGAACCTATCCCACGCTGTTTGTTCCAACATCGTCGGTTGCCAACACGCTTGAACGAGTGTTTGTCGTCCGGGTTCGAGATGGGAAGTCAGAATGGGTTGACGTAAAGACCGGAGCGACCGTGGACAAAATGACCGAAGTCTTCGGCGATCTGCACGAAGGCGATATGGTGGCAGTTCGCGGAACGGATGAACTTCGGCCTGGCACTTCCGTTTCGGTTCAGCAAAATGCAGAAAAATAACTAGCGGTGCGAACTATCGATAATGGGTAATGATCGACAAAGTACGTTTACTTGGATCTATGCGACTGGTGCGGTCGTACTGGTCCTACTCACCATCTTCGCCGTCACGTTTGCGGTTCAAGAACATAACGACCGTGTTCTTTCTGAGGAAATTACGGGGACCGGTTCGGAACTTCAGGATACGGGCGCTAGGATCACAGCTATCCGAGATGCCGACATGAAGGATATGAACGATTACGTCCGCGCCTATTCCCAGTTGGCGCCTCTCTTAAATGATTATGATCGACAACTGGAGAGGATCACGGATCTCTACAACCAAGCTCGCGAGAGGGACCGCAGATTACTCCGGATCGAACGTCTTTATCGCAGGCCGCGCCTCGCGAACTGGGAAAACATTTCGGAAATTCTGGACGTTACGCGTGCCTTGAACAAAGTCTTCAGGCAGGAGACTTCAGTCGTACAAAACATGGCTCAACTCCCGGAGTCGGACCGAATGCAGTTCTGGCATGAACACTTTCTACCTCTCGAAGCACAGGAAAAAGGTCTGCGTGCCAGGCTACTGATCGTCGGCCAACGAATGTCTCCAGCTGAGCAGTAGCCCTCTTTTTTCGTGGCGCTGACGCCGTCCTGAGAAACGCGCTCTGCACCGCAAAAGGGATGGCGCCCTGAGTGCAGAGCGCCATCGGTGACTCATTGCAATAGGCGTTGCGCGAGTCACTGGCACTTGTCACTGACCATCTTGAGGTCAGTCACTCTAATGTCGCCAGCTTCAACCGCCTCCTTCTTCTCGTGCTCCTCAGCTTCGCCCTTTTCCTTTTCGGCCGATTCTGCCATAAGCGTTCCTGTAATCGTTACCTTGTGACCGAGATGTTGCGAGAGTTTTACAGTTTTGCTGCGAAGGCCATAGGTCTTCCCATCCTCTCCTGTGATGGAATACTCGCCGGCTTCGTCACCCTTCTGTAAGCAACCCGTGACGGTAGTTTTGCTGCCAGCCGATTTTTCCTGTGCGGACGCGCTCGGCGTGACATACGCTCCAAGCGCGAACACGAATAACAACAATGCGGACAACCGAACTAGCTTCTGCATGTTCAACCTCCTGATCGACGAGTGGAGCGAATCTAAGATTCCTGGGTTTCTCGTAGTGTTGCAGCATGGCACGCCCGATTCCGGTTATGCAGCGGCTCGAAGAGCGTAGGCTCGTAAACACTCTCAGGTTGTTAAGAGTGCTCTCGTGACCGGAAGACTTCCAGGTCGTTTGGTACTGCAATTCTGGAAGTGCTCGGTTGACCCGTCCCGCACGTGCCTTTCTCTCAATCGCTCGTGTGACACGACGGTAAATTCCAAACCCTCCAAAGAAGGTTCTTTGAAGTAAACTCGGTGATCTTCGATACGAATGTTGGCAGATGCTCCCGACATAAAACTAGCCGGCAAATAGTCAATTCCCGATTCGTAACGTGCGACGAAGATACTGTCGTCCACCCGAGCCGAAACCTCGTACACGAAAATGCTGGCCTGAAGCGGAGCATCCGATGGCGATCCCAGGAAAAAAGTGGCCTCCGGCGCCAGTTTCCGAACTGAGACAATTTTGCCTGATTCGTAAGCATTTCGCCGTGGAGCTGCCGATGCTGCTGTGACAATGACCAGAACCAGGGAGAGCAAAATGGATGGGCGCATATGGCCTCCAATCAGGGGCTGAGGTCGCCCCTGCTGCCCTTGATCTTAGATCCGCTACATGAATGAAACCTGTATGCCAGATCAAATGCCCTTCGTGATTCCCCAAGGCTGGCAATTATTACGCCTCGTCCTTGGAAATGGTTGCCTTACAGGGGGCATTCAGGTTTCTCTGGCATGCTTGATTGCAGTCGTTTCCCAAGCGAAGGAGTGAGGGGCACGAGAGGCCGAAATGCGAAGATTTGAGACTTGTATTCTTGCCGCCATTCTGTTCGCCGCCGTATTCGGACTCGTGGCCTGCCATGAAAACGACCGAGACGAGCAGCAAAATGCTGTGTCGCCGCAACAGGCAACTGCCCAGAAGCCTGCAGAGAAACCAAATGCGGAAGAGGAGGAAGAGGGCGAAGAGGGTCCCGCCGTTCCCCCATCCGTGGCGGCCGAAAAGCCTGCGCCGTTACAAGCCGCCGGTAAGCAGTTCGTTTACAACTTCGATACCGATGCATCGGGACAGCTGCCAGCGAACTTCCATACTGCCAAGACCGGTGGAGGTACAGCGGAGAAGTGGAGTGTTGTAGCCGACCCTACAGCTCCCTCGAAACCGAATATCGTCGCTCAGACCTCGACAGACCAAACCGATTACCGTTTCCCCCTACTGATTTCCGACGAAGGCTCCTTCCAGGATCTCGACCTCAGCGTCAGGTTCAAGGCCGTCTCGGGCAATGTTGATCGAGCCGGAGGACTGGTGTTTCGGCTCCGAGACCCGAACAACTACTACGTCGTTCGGGCGAACGCATTGGAGAACAATTACCGGCTGTATCACGTTGTCAACGGACGCCGCAGCCAGTTCGCTGGCGCCAATTTCAAGGTCACTTCGGGAGAGTGGCACGAACTGCGCGTTGAAGCCACAGGCAGCAAAATCACCTGCTACTACGACGGCGACAGGAAGATTGACGCGACTGACAGCACATTCAAGGATGCCGGCAAAGTGGGTTTGTGGACGAAGGCCGATTCGGTCACTGATTTCGACGACCTGAAGGTGACAGCGAAATAGTCATCGCTGACGATACGAGAAAGAGTACAGACATGAATCGCAAACAAAGCCTCTTCGCAAAGCTGCTTTCGGCGAGGCCGGTCTCTGCAGCACTGGTGTTCAGCACGCTGGTCTTTGCGGGCACGCATGCCGTTGGGCAGGAAAAGGAAGTGCTGTCACTTGAAACCCACATTCCGCTTCCAAGCGTCAAAGGACGGATCGATCATCTCAGTGTCGACGTGAAGGGCCAACGACTCTTTGTGGCCGCTGTTGAGAACCACACGCTCGAAGTCGTTGATCTCAAGGCGGGGCAACGCGTTCACACCATTACCGACCTGGCTGAGCCCCAGGGTGTCTTCTATGACCCTTCGACAGGCCATTTGTTCGTCGCCTGTGGCCTGGATGGTGTCACGAAGGTCTTTGATGGAGACTCTTTTCAAACACTAGCAACCGTAAAGTTCCCCGATGATGCGGACAACATTCGCTACGACCCGCGGAGCAAGGGTGTGATCGTGGGTTACGCAGGCGCAAAACAATTGAGAAAACGCGAAGAAGGAACTGGAGGACTCGGATTCATCGACTCAAACGGAAAGAAGACGGGAGACATCGTCGTCGATGCCCATCCCGAGTCGTTTCAGCTTGAGAAATCGGGGTCACGCATTTTTGTGAATGTACCCGAGAAGAAGGAAATCGAGGTCATCGACGCTGCCAAACGTTCAGTTCTGGCACGTTGGTCCGTTTCTGCGGAAGACAACTTCCCGATGGTGCTCGACGAAGCGAATCATCGCCTGTTGGTTGGAGCGTGGAAGCCTGCGCAGTTGCTGGTCTTTGATACCCAAACGGGGAAGCAGGTCGCATTCGGCGAAATTGCAGGAAAAACCGACGATCTTTTCTACGATTCGGTGCGGCGCCGAGTGTATGTGCTGACGAGCGTGGGTTACCTCGAAGTGTTCGAACAGAAAGACGCGGACCACTATAACCGGATCGCGCGGTACCCGACTCCATCTCGCTCCCAGACGGGTCTTTTTGTTCCTGAGTGGGGAAAGCTGTTTGTTGCCGTTCCGGCCCAGAGCAGTGAGAGCGCTGAAATTCGTGTATATCAGACGCAGTAAGCGGGGGACGATCCTAGAACGACCGAGACAACCAAATCACTTCCAAGAATGAAGGAGGACAAAATGAAAGCAGTTAAAACGCAGAAAGCACTTCTTGTTCCGATGTTCTTGATCTCTATCACAGTACTCGCACAGATCTCGGTCGCCCAAGAAGTCCCGAGCGACTATCAGCAGGTCATGAAGATCGTGGGTAAGCAAGGCGATTACAAAGGGAATGTGCTGAAGGTGAACATTCCTCGGAATGATCTGCATGTGAAGATCGCAGGCTATTCTGTCCCCACTCCTTTTGGCTTTGGCGGTTGGTTCGCCATGACCAAAGGGGATGCCGGCGAGGATGTTGTCATGGGAGATTTGGTGCTAACGGAAAATGAAGTCAATCCGGTCATGTCGGCGTTGCTCGATCATGGTCTGGAAGTAACTGCTCTGCACAATCACTTCTTCTGGGATGATCCGCGAGTCTTCTTTATGCATATTCATGGCCACGGAAAGGCGCTAGACCTTGCCAATGACCTTAGACAGGCGATCGATCTGATTGGCCAATCCAAGCCAGCCAGCGGGGCCCAGACTGCAAGTGCCGCGCCAATGCAAAGCACCCTCGATACGGAGAAAATAGCGAAGATCGTGGGCCACGCGGGTGAGCAGAATGGCCCCGTGTACAAAATCACCCTGGGTCGGGATGATCTCACCGTCAAGGAGATGGGAGCGACGATTAACGCGCGCATGGGCCTTAACACTTGGGCGGCATTCTATGGTTCAAATGACGACGCTGCAGTGGCAGGCGATATTGCCATGCTGGAGACGGAAGTGCAGCCAACACTCAAAGCTCTGCGGTCTCACGGGCTGGATGTAGTCGCTATTCACCACCACATGACCAACTCGCGACCCGTAATCATCTTTCTCCACTATTGGGGCCGCGGACCGGCAGACAAATTAGCGACGGGGTTCAAGGCTGCTCTGGACGAGCTCGGCAAGGGAAACAAGCAATAGGAATCAGAAAATGAGCCAGGACTCGAACCGACAAGTCATGGAGGTAGATCACGCCCAGACCACTTTCGGTGTTGGCGACCTGGCGTTCTACTTCCTGCGTCTCGGAACCCTTGGCTTTGGTGGACCGATCGCGCTCGCGGGACATATGCAAAAGGACCTGGTGGACGAACGCCACTGGTTCTCGAAACAGGACTATCTAGAAGGCCTTGCTTTCTCTCAATTGTCTCCTGGACCGCTCGCAGCACAGTTGGCCATGTATCTCGGTTGGCTGCGTGCGGGGACACTTGGCGCCACCACGGTTGGCATCGCCTTTATCCTGCCTTCGTTTCTAATGGTGCTCGGCCTAGCCGCTCTTTACGTTCACTTCGGCAGCCTGTCGTGGATTCAGGGGATGTTTTACGGCATTGGTGCGGCCGTGATAGCGATTATCGTCCGCAGCGCAATCAAACTCGTCCGCACCACCGTGGGCAAAGACTGGCTGCTCTGGATGATTTTCGCTGCTCTAGCCATCGCGACGGCTTGGACTAAATCCGAAATTGTGTGGCTCTTCGTCTTGTGCGGCTTCATCGCGATGCTGATCAAGGCTCCGCCGGCTCTGCCTATGCGAGCGACACCCATGATATTGCTAGGCAGCATGAATCCGCTGCTCGCCGGGATTCACGGCGTCGCCGCGGCGGCGACGGTCGGGGCCCTCTTTCTGTTTTTCTTGAAGGCCGGGGCCTTCGTATTTGGCAGTGGCTTGGCGATCGTACCCTTCTTGTACGGAGGAGTCGTTGTCAAGTTCCATTGGCTTACCGAGAAACAGTTTGTCGATGCTGTCGCGGTGGCCATGATCACGCCAGGCCCAGTCGTTATAACGGCTGGATTCATTGGCTACCTTGTCGCCGGACCCTTTGGCGCTCTGGCAGCGGCGGGGGCCGTGTTTGCGCCCCCTTACTTCATCGTTCTACTCGGAGCTCCGTACTACCGTCGCTTCGCCCAGAACCGACAGGTCAAAGCCTTTGTGCAAGGTGTCACGGCGGCCGCTGTAGGCGCAATCGCTGGCGCAGCATATATCCTTGCTCGCCGATCCCTGATTGACGTACCAACCGTGATGATTGGACTCGTCACTCTTGCCATCTTAATGCTCACAAAAAAGGTCCCCGAGCCAATCGTCATTCTTGCTGCAGGGGCAGTCGGAGTGCTCCTGCATGGAAGAGTTGGATGAGGGCGCCACTCGGTCCCCAACGGCTTGTCCTTGCTGCTCTCTTTTTCCTTTTAGGACTTAGATTTCTGACTTCGGTCGCCGTCGCGCAGAACCAGCAACCCAATAACAGCCGAACGGAGATTCAGAAACCACTGCGAACTGCAAGTGCGGTTCGCGTCGATCGCTCACCGAGACTCGACGGAACGCTAAACGATCCGCTTTGGCAGCAGGCCGCTCCAACGAATAACTTCCTACAGCGAGAGCCGTTTGAGGGGCAGGCTCCAACTGAGAAGACCGAAGTTCGAATCCTGTACGACAAACATGATGTCTATTTCGGCATCACCTGCCTGGATTCCGACCCACAAGGGATTGTCGCGAGCGAGTTGCGGCGCGATGTCAGTCAAGAATTGGACGACTACTTCGAGATCATCATCGACTCTGCCCGCGACCGCCGAAATGCCTATGTGTTTCAGTTCAATCCGTTAGGCACACAGCGAGATGCCCTGATTACGGAGGAGCAGCGAACAGACACGGACACGGGAGACGGTGATCCGGGCTGGGATGGTGTGTGGACATCCGAAGCGCGCGTTACGGACCAAGGCTGGACCGCCACTATTGCGATTCCGTTTTCGACCCTGAATTTCATGCAGTCGCAAAACGTCATCTGGGGTATCAACTTCAAACGGTTTATCCGTCGAAAAAACGAGGAAGACCTCTGGTCCAGCTGGCGACGAGCCTTTGGAGCAGCCCGGATCAGCCAAGCCGGCGAACTGCACGGTATATCTGACATCGGAAGCGGCAGGCTGTTTATTGTGAAGCCGTATGGGTTGACGGGCTTCAGCCATTTTCCACCAAGCGCCGCGGGCACGGGATACACACCCGGAACGAGCGCGTTGTACACAGGCGGTGTAGACGTCAAGATCGGCCTACGCTCAAACTTGGTAGCTAACTTCACCGTCAACACCGACTTCGCCGATGCCGATGTCGATACTCTGCAGTTCAATCTAACCCCCTACAAGCTTTTCTTCCCGGAGAAGCGTCAGTTCTTTCTGGAGAACGCAGGAGTGTTCAATTTCGGCTTAGGTGCGGACAGCGGCGACCTTCTGTTTTTCAGCCGAAACATCGGTATTGATCCGATCACAGGTGAAGAAGTCCCGATTAACGGTGGAGGTAAAGTCACCGGATCAATTGATGGTTTCGAGTTGGGTGCAATGGACGTGGAGACCCGTAGCTCCGGCCCCAACCCCTATGCGAACTACGCGGTAGCACGCGTCAAGCGTTCGCTGTGGGGCGGTTCATACATTGGGGTGATGGGTATCGACAAGCGCTCCGGAAACCCGCTCGACAGCTTCAACCAGACGAGCGGTGCGGACACCCGACTCGTGTTTCACAAGGACCTGGTGCTGACGGGGTATGCAACTCAGACGCGAACACCTGGGATCTCCTCTGGACAAACTGATCTCGGCGCAGGGCTCAACTACCAAAACAGCTGGTTCGAGGGCTTTGCTCAGCACCGCAAAGTCGGCCCCAACTTCAATCCCGAAGTTGGTTTTCTCGAACGCAACGACTGTATCTGCGATTACGCCGATGTGACCTTCAAGCCTCGGCCAAAGCTGCGTGGGGTGCGTGAACTCAATTTCGAGGGCTTTATCTTTCACGCCCCGGACACGAATCATGTTCTGCAAACCCAGGAATGGCAGAACACCTTTCGCATTGAATTCAATAACGGCGCCTACAGCGACGACGACATCGTGGACGTCTTCACGCAGCGGCTAATCACCCCCTTCAACATCTACAAGAACATTTTCATTCCGGTTGGCGAATATCACTGGACCCGCCATCAGCTCACCTACGGCTCCGCCCAGGATCGTCGCCTGATGGTGAGCTTCTTCGAACGCTTTGGTACCTACTATGACGGGCACTTGAACGAAGCCCGAGTCCGAGCTACCTATCGGCCGAACGAACGACTCTCATTCAGCTTCGCCGAGCAGTGGAACAGGTTTCGCCTCGGTTTAGTTACGGATGAGGCAGGCGCCGTCTTATCGCAGGCAGCGGGAAATTTCTCGGTTTTGTTCGGCAGCTTCCAAACCAACTATTCCTTCTCACGTTTCCTGACTCTGTCGGCGTTGCTGCAGATGGATACGGCCAACACTCAAGCGACGAGCGCGAATATTCGTTTGCGATGGAATTACCGTCCGGACAGCGATCTTTTCTTTATTTATACCGCCGGCCAACGGTTTGCGAGTCTGGTCGCGGCAAACCCACCGCAGTACTACGAAAATCGCTTCGCCATCAAGTTCACATATTCCTGGCGTCCGTGAGGTGGATATGAAATGGATTACACGTAAGAACATCAAAGTGGATCGCGTTGCCTGCCCATGGTTGATCAAGCGGTTTGTTGATCCGCAGGCCGAGTTTCTCTTCGTGGAGGAAAAGGACTTGCTCGAACAGTCCAAACAGCACGATGCAATTCCGTTTGATGCACCAAAGATCGAAGCCATCAAACTGAATCATCGAGGATCTCGCTGCTCGTTCGAAGCCATCTTGGAGGACTATGCCGTTTCGGACCCAGCTCTCCAGAAGCTGGCACTCATCGTGCGCGCAGCCGACGTTAAGGGCCAGGAAAGCGCTGCACCTGAGGGCATAGGGCTGCGCTCGATCGCTCAGGGATTCGCTGCTTTGGGTATCTCGGACGAGGAGCGGCTGGTTCGACAGTTTCCTGTCTATGATGCTTTATACGCTTACGTCCAAAGCAGGTGATGACCTCCCATCGCACGCGCGATTTGGCGTTAATCAACGCAGCTGGCTTTCTACGTTCCTTCGGCGTGGGGCTGATGGGCGTTGTATTGGGAATCTACCTCTTTCGCACGGGTCTAACGTCTCTTGCGATCGGATTGGTCATTGCGATTGGATTGGCCGGAGCCGCTCTGGCCACAATCTTGGTGAGTCTGGTAGCCGACAGAGTGGGACGTCGGTCTTTTCTTCTTATTCTGTCGCTGCTAAGCGGCCTAGCGGGCATCGCGTTGGCCGTATCTCCGAGCCTGCCGGTACTTGCGATATTGGCCTTCGTCGGAATGCTGAACGGCACGGGCACGGATCGCTCCGCTGCCTCTGCGTTGGATCAAGCCATCATTCCAGGATTAGTTTCCGACATCAAGAGAACCTGGACCCTGGCTTGGTACAACGTCCTTCTCGACGGCGGAGGGGCGTTGGGAGCGATGGCGGCCGCTCTGCCAATTGTTCTTCAACGCCAACTGTCGGTTTCGGTGCTACATTCCTACCGGCTGGTATTCCTTGGCTATTTCGGGCTGTGCTTGTCGGTGGCTGCTCTATACCTTTTTCTCTCCCCAGCAGTCGAAGTTCCTAATCCGGCTGGGCTCGTGCCGACCAGAACCAAGATCGCGCCCGAGAGTAAGCGAATCGTTGCAAAGCTCACCGCTCTGTTTTCGCTCGATGCATTTGGCGGAGGCTTTCTGACAGATGCGCTGGTTGCGTATTGGTTTTTCCGGCGCTTTGGGATCGGCGAAGAAGGTCTTGGCCTCGTTTTCTTCGCGGTGCATATTCTCAACGCTATGTCACATCTGGGAGCAGCTTGGCTCGCCCGCCGCATTGGACTTGTAAAGACTATGGTCTTTACTCACCTGCCTTCGAGCCTGTTCCTAATTGCAGTTCCCTTCGCACCCTCTTTCAAGGTAGCGATCCTGCTATTCCTCTGCCGCGAAGCGCTCGTCGAGATGGACGTCCCTACGCGACAGTCCTACGTTGCGGCAGTGGTTCTGCCGAATGAACGGACGTTTGCCAGTGGCTTGACCAACCTGGCACGCAATGTGTTTTGGGCGCTCGGCTCCAGCGTCGCAGGCCTGGTCATGCAGAACCTCACATTCTCCGCGCCGCTTGCGATCGGAGGGGGAATCAAGGTCGGGTATGACTTGGCGCTATATCGAGCATTTCGGAAACTTCGACCACCGGAGGAACGGGAGCAACATGCTACGTGACTAGCAGGCAGAAGACTTCTATCGCGACCTGAAGGGTGAACGATGCTCCGCGCATTTCAGCCGACTTTCAGGTTCAGCCACTAGTATCATTAACTGAGAAGAGAAAATCATCGCTGCCACCCTATCCTTCGGCAATTTCTGGCTAGCGAATTCCGAGGAGCACTTTGGGACTGATTAAGCGAGGTTGGATTTGGGTGCTCGCAATTTTGGTAGTTGGCGGCGTATTTGCCGCGTTCCGCATCAGCAAAAAGACGGACCCCGACTACTTTACAGCAAAAGTAGAAAAGGGAGACATCCGCCAAGTCATCGAGGCCACTGGAACAATCAACCCGGTCACTTCCGTTCAAGTAGGATCACAGGTTTCGGGAATGATCTCCAAGCTGTACGTGGATTTCAATTCAAAAGTTACGAAGGGCCAAGTGATCGCGGAGATCGACCCCAAGTTGTTTGAAGGCGCAGTTCTACAGGCACAAGCGGATCTCCAGAATTCGCAAGCACTGCTGACCGCAGCGAAAGCGAATCTAGCCAAAGATCAAGCTACTCAACAACAGAACAAGCTTGATTATGACCGGGCCGTAAGCCTGCAGCGCCAAGGAGTCACCAGCCAACAACAACTGGATCAGGCGAAAGCTACTTACGATGCCATCACCGCGCAGGTGGGATCGGATCGCGCTGCGATTCAACAAGCAGAAGCACAAGTTGCCCAGAAGACAGCGGCTCTGAAAGTCGCTCAGACGAACCTGGATTACACCGTCATTCGCGCTCCGATTAACGGAACGGTTGTGGCCAGGAACATTGATATTGGGCAGACTGTCGCGGCATCGTTACAGGCCCCAATACTCTTCATGATTGCTCTTGATCTGACCAAAATGCAGGTGTATGCCAAGACCGATGAGGGTGACGTTGGACAGATACGGCCAGGGCAAAAGGCTGATTTTCAAGTCGACGCCTTCCCCAAGGAAATGTTTCACGGGGTCGTATTCCAGGTTCGGATGAATGCGACGAGCGTTCAGAATGTCGTTACCTACGACACGATTGTGAACTTCGACAATCCCCAATTGAAGCTCTTCCCCGGCATGACAGCCTATGTTTCGATCCCGGTCGCTTCAGTAACAGACGTCGTGAAGATTCCAAACGCCGCGCTACGCTACAAGCCCGATCTTCCGGCAGAAAAGGTGCAGGAACTCTACAGCAAATACGGAGTCACTGTGACCGCGGCCGCTCCGGCAACTTCATCCACGAAACAACCCGGCACAACGGTTAGAGAACGCTCCGTTCCCAAGCCGAACAGCACGGCCGGCTCCGACTCGGCTGTTGTCTGGAAGCTGGAACCAGACAAGTCCTTGCGACCCCTGCAGATTCACATAGGGCTCACGGATCACACCTATACGGCTTTGACTTCTGGAGATCTTCAGCCTGGAGACGAACTGGTCACCGGCGCAACTACCGTAAAGCAGGAGGCATCGGGACCGGGTCTCACTCCTCAGCGACGCTAGGCATGCAAATGGCAACTGCTAATTCAGACACGACTACGAATCTGGTTGCTGCTGGTAGCAGTGTGCCACTCGTTGAAGTCCAAGACCTCAGAAAGAACTATCAACTCGGGGAGATGGAAGTCCACGCGCTTCGCGGCGTCAGCGTGCGTATTCACCGAGGAGACTTCGTTGCCATCATGGGGGCAAGTGGCAGCGGGAAGTCCACATTCATGAACATCCTGGGATGTCTGGATAAACCGACATCAGGCCGATACCTGCTGGAAGGCATCGACGTGTCTGTGCTGACCAAAAAGGAGCTGGCACGAATCAGAAATCAGAAGATTGGTTTCGTGTTCCAAGGCTTCAACCTTCTCGGACGTACGACGGCACTGGAGAACACCGAGTTGCCGATGCTCTATTCGAGAACCAACAAGAACGACCGTGACCGCCGTGCCCGGGAGGCCCTAGCGCAAGTTGGTCTGGCAGATCGGGCAGATCATTTCCCATCTCAGCTCTCGGGAGGCCAACAACAGAGAGTGGCGATTGCCAGGGGTCTTGTGAATCAACCCCGGATATTGCTGGCCGACGAGCCGACAGGAAACCTGGACAGTCGCACTTCAGTGGAAGTGATGGAAATTTTTCAAAAGTTAAACGCCGACGGACTTACGATCGTTCTGGTCACGCACGAACCCGACATCGCCCAATTTGCCAAGCGTGAAATCGTATTTCGCGATGGCCAGATCCGGCGAGATGATGTCGTCAAGATTCCACACGTGGCGAGCGAAGTTTTGAAAACCATGCCTACCATCAGGGATTAGGATCGTCGATGGATTTTTCATCAGCATTCGTGCTTGCGTTACGCGCGTTGGGACGGAACAAGATGCGCTCCAGCCTGACCATGCTCGGCTTGATCATTGGAGTGGGTGCCGTAATTGCTGTCATCGGTATCGGAGAGGGTGCTGCAACGAAGGCTCAGGAGCAATTGGCCGCGATGGGCTCCAACATGTTGTTCGTCGGCTCCGGATCGGTAAATCGTTACGGACTGCACGTAGGAAGTTTTCAAACCAAATCCCTCGTCCTTGCGGATTCGCGAGCGATCATTCGGGAATGCCCGTCGGTTTCTGCTGCTGCCCCTGGTACTGGAACTGGTCAACAGGTTGTGTACGGAAACGAAAATTGGGCTACACAAATCACCGGAACTGAGCCTCAGTATTTTGAGGTCAGAAATTGGCCCTTTGCCAGCGGCACGTCATTCAGCGAAGACGATGTCACTCAAGCTGCCACAGTGGCAGTGTTGGGGGATACGGTTCGGAAGTATCTTTTTGGCTCACGCAACGCTATCGGGGAAACCATTCGCATTGGCACATTGCCGTTTAAGGTTGTTGGAGTACTGACACCAAAGGGGACGAGTGCCGGCAGTAATCAGGATCAAGACGACGTGATCATAGCTCCGCTAACAACGGTTCAAAAGAAGTTGCTCGGGCAGGAATGGCTGCGCTGGATCATGGTTTCTGCCGTCTCGCGGCAGGCCAGCTATGTGGCGCAGCAGCAGATTGAGAGCCTATTGCGCGACAGGCACAAGATCAGATCGGGAGATCCCGACGACTTCGTGGTGAGAAACCTCGCCGATATGGCGGACGCAGCAGCGGAGCAAGGCACGGTCATGACAGTGCTGCTCACGATCGTGGCGAGCATAGCCTTGCTGGTCGGCGGAATCGGCATTATGAACATCATGTTGGTGTCGGTTACTGAACGAACGCGCGAAATCGGGATCCGGATGGCGGTCGGCGCTACGGAGGAAGATGTGCGGCTCCAGTTTCTGATTGAGGCACTGGTGCTTGGTCTTATCGGAGGAACAATCGGCATTGTTTTCGGGGTGACAAGTTCGCTCGCTGTTTCACAGGGCTTGGGATGGCCCATCCGGATACCGGCGTATGCGATAGCTGTATCGACCCTTTTCGCGATCACAATCGCACTATTCTTTGGCTTCTATCCGGCGAGGCGAGCCTCGCGGCTGAATCCGATTGAAGCTCTGCGGTACGAATGAGGCGCTGGCGATACCTGGTTATAAAAAGGTAGGCGGATTCCAAAATGTTGATATATGTCCATTCCATCTGGAGCGAAGCAATGAAGTCATTGCGCCGCAACCTGATCCGGACCGTTCTCACCATTCTGGGTTTGGTTGTGGGCATTGCCGCCTTCATCTGCGTCGTAGGCGTTGGCAAAGCGGGGTCAGCAAAGGTCGAAAAAGAACTGCAGAAGCTCGGCGATAACATGATCTGGATCGAGGCCGGCAGCCGTGCGACCAATGGGGTGAGGTTTGGGACGCGAGAGACCAAGAGTCTGACGGTCGAAGACGCTCGGGCCATCTTTGCACAAATTCCTGGTCTCAAACGCATGAGTCCCAATGTCGACGGACGGGTCCAGGTAGTCTATGGAACACAGAACTGGAATACCACGTACCGCGGAGTGGCTCCCGAGTACTTCGATATTCGCAGGTGGGAGATTCAGACAGGAACGATCTTTACGCATGACGATGTAGATCGAGACGTTCCCGTTTGCCTTCTCGGTCAGACGGTGGCCGAAAATCTCTTCCCGAACGAAGATCCAGTGGGCAAAAGCATTCGCGTACAAGCCATGCCTTGCCGCGTGATTGGTGTATTTCAACCCAAGGGAGCATCTGCCAGCGGCTGGGACCAGGATGATTTCGTAGCCATGCCGTATACCACCGCCATGAAGCGCATTGGGGGAACAAGTTGGCTGGACGATATCTTCTTCTCCGGGACCTCGCGAAGCGCAATCCCGATCGCTACCCGACAGGCAGTAGCGTTGCTTCGTGAACGTCATCACCTCCATCCAGATGAACCGGACGACTTCAATATTCGAAGTCCCGAGGATGTGATTCGTATGCAGTTACAGTCCAGCGAGATCTTTACCATGCTCTTGGGCACAATCGCATCCTTGGCTCTGCTGGTGGGCGGGATCGGCATTATGAACATCATGCTGGTTTCGGTTACCGAGCGCACGCGAGAAATCGGAATTCGACTGGCCATCGGCGCGACCGAAGCGGATATCCAGTTTCAATTTCTGGCCGAAGCTGTTGCGATTAGCATCTTGGGTGGCCTCTTGGGTGTGATTGCCGGCATGGGAGCGTCTTCGCTCTTCCAAAGCACGCTGCAATGGGACATTAAGCTCACGCCTCAACTTTTGGTTTTCTCGGGGCTGTTTGCAGCAGGGATTGGAATCTTCTTTGGATACTATCCGTCGCGAAAAGCCTCCCAGTTGAACCCAATCGAAGCACTCCGATATGAGTAAAGGTTCAACGGGTGTGCTCGGATCGCGGGATTTGTGATGCAATGGCAGGCAAGGTCATATGGCGGAAGGTTTCGTCGGTCTCCTCCGGAGAAAGCTTGACATTGAAATCCAGCCACCACGTGACCATCGACATTAGTGCTCCGACCACATATTGCGCCACCATGTCCACCCAAGGCTGTTTCAATTTGGCCTGACCCGAAGAAGTTATTTCGTCACGTACAAGATCGACCAGCAGGCGACGCATCTGGCGATCGACGATAAATCCGCTCTCGCGACCCACGACCGCGCGATACAGCTTACGATGGCTGTCCACATGTCGGAAAAAGGCCAAGCTGAAGGCAAGTGGAAGTCTGGACTTCGTTTCACCCGTCGTCGTCCTGCACTCTTTGATCAGCAGTTCACGCAGGCGATCGAGTGATTTGCGCAACAGATCCTCTTTACTGCGGTAATGGAGGTAAAACGTGGCACGCCCAACGTCTGCTCGGTCGAGGATGTCCTGGACGCTCGTCTTTTCGTAGCCTCGTTCGACGATAAGGCTCAATAACGCGTCTCGCAATGCTTCTTGGGTTTTTCGAACTCTTTTATCGGTCTTTGATCTCGCCATCGGAAAAGCCGAACAATCCCACTCATCTTGTTCGGGAACGAACACCGCAACGTGCTTTGTTCTTCCCGTTTAAGTTTCCGAACACTATGTTCAATATTGGAGACAGCGGCGTCAAGCACAGACCGCTGAGGAGGAAAGATGAGCACCAGACAAGGAGTTCGTCATAGGCACAGTCACATGGCCTGGATCGGAATCGTCGGCGTGGCGGCGGGCGCCGCACTTATGATCTACGTTCCACAACTGAAGGCCGTTTCTGCGGGCGTGCTGCTGTTCGCCGGATTTCATCTTGTGGGAGGGGTGGTGTTGCTTGCTTCGGTGTACGTGATGGGCGGGAACAAGTTCGTAACGCGGCTAAAGGCACAAGCGCCCCAACCGGCCGCGGGATTCGATTTTGGCTGGGCGCCAGCCTGGACGCACGGTCCGTGGATAGCGGCCTTGGTCCTCGCCGCGATTGCCGTGGCCCTTCAAGTGGCAGTGCCTACCTATTGGCCCCTTGCTACGGTGACCACGTTGCTTGCAGCAAGTTTCTTCGCTGGCGGGTTGCTCACTCGCAGCGTCGGGCGATACGAGCACGCAGTTCTGCCGATGGTGAATCTGCTCTCGGGCGAGGAGGAAGTCGTGCTGGACGCGGGTTGCGGCGCCGGACGAACCACGATCGCGCTCGGCCGGGCACAGAAAACAGCGCAGATCGTCGCCCTTGACCGCTTTGACTCTGACTATATCGACGGCGGCGGTCGCCTTCTTCTTGAACGGAACCTGCGCAACTCCGGCTTGGCTGATCGCGTACGGATCGAGCGTGGAGATCTGACCGCCTTGCCGTTTCCGGATGGGAGTTTCGATGCCGCCGTCAGTGCCCATGCCATGGACCACCTGGGCAAGTCGACAGAGCAGGGGTTGCGTGAGATCTTGCGGGTCCTGAAGCCCGGTGGGCGCTTTCTGTTGGTTGTCTGGGTGCCTGGTTGGACCATGTTCAGCGTGGCTAACGTGCTCGCGTTTTCGCTGTGCCTCCAAGGGATCGTGGCGACTGAGGGCGGCCAACACGGGATTCACTATTCAGGATCAAGGCATGTTTAACGGCAACTGGTTTGCTTTATTGAAGAAGCCGCAAGCGTGAGCGATTCCTCAAGACGTTCGCGCCAGCACAATACAAGTTTGACGGTCGATGAGCGGCCTTGAGATACTTCCAAGAACTGCATTGTGGGGTGGTTGGGGATACAAGCGTAAAACAAGAGAAATGAACCGTGTCATCGCTATTCTAGGGTGTGTAGCTGTCCTCTCAGCCTTCCTGCTGGGACCGTTCACGCACATCCACCATGTCGATGACCTCGACTCTGGTGGAAGTGAAGAGGCGGCATTCGTTCATTCGCACATCTCATTCGACAACGTTGCGCCGCCAGACTCACAAGGAACAACCGTTAGTCGACCCGGCCATAGCGATAGCCACGAAATCAGCGTCTTCGATTTGCAGAAGGCGAGCGCTGCACAACAACCACTGCTAGTAGCATTTTCCTTCGAAGTTCCGGAGTTGGCGGTCGAAGCTCATCTCCCGCCATGCCTGAGGCTGTGGCGCATGCGCCTCCGCGGATTAACTGCGCTGGTCTTCGTTCTCCTCCCGCCTAGCTTGTTTGAAGGCACGCGCTCGCGTGCCTGAATTTCCTCACAATTACGTGACGCACGTTTTTTGAGCGCCTAGTTCTTCGACACCCGCGTCTCGCGATGAGGACACCGACACACGTCGAACAAGTGGACGATTGCACGTCATTATGCACATCAAACTTCGATTGACCATATTAGCTCTTTTATTGCCGCTTCCCGCTGTGGGTCAGGCTCCGTTGTCGCTCTCTGATGCGGTGCGAATCGCTCTGGATCGCCGTCCCGAACTGAAAGCGGCAGACGCTCGTGTCACCGCGGCTCAAGGCATGAGAAAACAGGCAGGCTTGTTTCCAAACCCAAGGTTCATCTTTCAAGCCGAGAATCATTCGCGGATCAGATTTTCGGACTATGGCAACGACGCGGATTCCTTCGCTTATTTTTCGCAGGTGATTGAGACCTCGGGACGACGAGGAAATCGCATCGCGGTCGGCGAAGCCAATCTCGGTCGAAGCCAACTGGAAGACGGAACAACTGCGACGGGAAATTGGATTTCGCGTACGCGAGGCCTATTGGATGGCCTTGGGTGTCCAGTTCGCTCGGGACCTCTACGAGCAAAGTGACACGCTACTTCAAACAAATCGTCCAGTACCACGAAGCCCGCCTAAAGGAAGGAAAGATCGCCGAAGTCGATGTCTTGCGAGTCCGGTTCAGGCGGAGCAGATCCACGCGGCCCTGGAAAATGCGCGTCTTGACGTGGAAAAGGCTCAACTGATGCTCGCCCGTGAAATGGGAACTTGCATCCACGGGACCTTGGCAACTGACAGAACAGTTTGATGCCCTTGAGGAGCCACGTGGCGCCAACGGCTCGACTCCGTCCACTCTGGTGGAATCGAGACTCGCCGCGCAGGACCTAGCGATTGCCCGCGCGAACCTTGGGTCTTACGCGGGCAGTCGGACGACCGGACTTGGATGCACTTTTTGGCTACAAGCGCACAGCGGGACTGAACACCGCCGATGGTTGGTCTGCAGTTAAACCTCCCCATTTTCGATCGCAACCAGGGAGCGCGCACGGCTGCGCAGGCGGAAACGCTTGGCGGCGCAGCGGACCATGGAAGCGACCAACGCACGGCTTGATTCCGAAGCGCGGGTGGCGCGCAAGGAATATGAAGCCCGCCTGCGGCAGGCAAGAGACATTTTTGCCCCGCTGCACCAGCAAGCCGACCAAATCTCCGACATCAGTCGCTCTGCTTACCGCGAAGAAGGTCTCGACCTGCTGCGTTTATTGGACGCGGAGCGTTTTCGGGTTGAGGCCCAACTGGCGTGGCTTCGCGCATTGACCGACTATCACAAAAGCGTCGTTAACCTGGAACGAGCAGAGGGAGTGGAACCGTGAAAACAAGCATCCTTTAGCCGCAACTTTTCTTTACGCAGCGTTCTCGTTGGCTGCAGTAGCAGTGGAACGGCGAACTCGGGAGAAAAGAGCGCCACGGTCCCAAAAGAGGGCCCCGCAAAAACTGAAGTCGTAATTGCCGTGGAGCAGCAACGGGGCGTCATCGAGACTAACGCGATTGAGGAAACCACCGCATCCGACGTGCTTCGTGTGCCCGGCAGAATCACATTGGCCGACAACGGCACCTGGCGAGTCGGGGCCATCACTTCCGGTCGGATCGAACGGGTCTTAGTCACGCAAGGGGATTTTGTACGTGAGGGATCAGGTCTTGGCCCGCATGCACAGTCACGACGTGCACGAAGCCAAAGCCGTGTATCTCACGGCTCAATCCGACCGCACCCGGCTCGAAGCCTCTGCGGCATTAGCCCAAAAGAACTATGACCGGATGCAGCGGCTCTATGCCTTGAAAGCCGCATCGCTCGAACAAACTGAATTGGCCCGCCAGCAAGTTATGGATGCTCAAACGGCTCTGCGCAACGGGCAGATCGCGGTCGAGAGAGAACGCGCGCATCTGGAGGAAAACCTTGGGATTTCTGCGGACGCCGGGGCCAATTCCGAAGAGCGAAGTCTCCGATCTTATTCCCATTCGTGCGCCGGCTTCGGGTTACGTTCTGGAAAAAAAGACTACGCCGGGTTCGGTAGTCGAACCCTCCGCCGATCTTTTTGTAATTGGCGAATTGCAGCGTTTGTGGATGTTGGCTTCGGTCAACCAGGCTGATTGGGCCAAGCTGCGGCTGGGGCAATCGGCCACGATCACCGTGAACGGGCTACCCGACCGCCGTGCAATGGGGAAGATTACCGATCTGGGTCAACAACTCGATCCTCTTACTCACGTTCTCAAAGTCCGAATCGAGTTCGACAACGGCAAGGCCAAGTTACGGCCCGAAATGCTGGCTGAAGCACAAATCGCCGCAAGCACCTCCAAGAGGGCGCTCGTTGTTCCGGCCGATTCCATCCAGCAGATACAAGAGCAGGACGTGATCTTCGTCCGGACCTCGCTGGACCACTTCGCGATGCGCCCGTGCGCACCGGCGGAACCGCTTGGCAATCGGCGTGATCGTTTTGAAGGAGCGCACCGGGCGACCAGGTCGTTACCAAAGGGGCCTTCATTTTGAAGTCCGAGATGCTGAAGTCTTCGATGGAGAGCGAGTGATGCTGAACAGGATCGTTGATTTCACTCTCAATAACCGCTGGATAGTCATGGCGACTGTGATCGGACTGGTTCTAGCCGGTGGATGGGCACTATTTACCATTCCGGTCGATGCCTTCCCAGACCTTACCAACAACCAGGTCGTGGTGGTCACCGAAGCGCCGTCCATGCCGCCGAGTGAGGTCGAACGGCTCGTGACCTACCCGATCGAGGTGTCCCTGCTTGGCCTTCCGAAGCAGATCGAAGTGCGATCGCTGTCCAAGTTCGGCCTTTCGATGGTGACGGTGGTGTTTGAAGACTCCGTCCCTGCATTCAGGCCCGACAATTCATGAATGAGCGGTTGCAACAGGTCTCGGCATCTCTACCTCAGGGAATCACGCCCGTGCTCAGTCCACCGGCGACGGCTTTTGGCGAACTCTACCAGTACACGCTCGAAGGAAACTTGAGTTCCATGGAACTCAAGGACATTCAGGAATGGCAGGTCAAGAACCAACTGCGAACGATTCCCGGAGTCAGCGACATCAACACCTGGGGCGGAGAATCCAAGCAATTCCAGGTCAAGGTGGATCCGCAACGTCTCGCGCAGTACGGGCTAACGCTGCACGATGTGGCGATCCGGATTGAGGAGAACAATAAGAATTTCGGCGGAGGTTATATCGAACATGCCTCCGAGCAGTACACCGTGCGCGGAAGCGGCCGAGCGACGACCCCGCAGGATCTCGGCAATATCGTGCTGATGGCGAATCAAGGGCACACCGGTGCTGCTCAAGGATGTAGCAGATGTCGCGATTGGCGCGGCTCCTCGAAAAGGAGCTGTGCTTCGCAACGGAGAAACCATTTCCGGCATGGTGATCATGCTCAAAGGGGAGAACGGAAAGAGTGTGATCGAAGCGGTCAAGAAGAAGATTGCGTCGATGCACTTGCCCGAAGGGAGTCAAGCTGGTGCCGTTCTACGATCAGGCATTCGTGATTGACGGCACGATCGCGACCGTAAAGAAGAACCTCTTCGAGGGTTTCCTGCTTGTGACGGCCATCTTGTTGCTCTTCCTGGGCAACGTCCGAGCCGCAATCATTACCGCTGCCGTCATTCCTTTATCCATGCTGATCAGTTTCCTGGGGATGCGCGCCTTTGGTATCAGCGCGAATCTGATGAGTCTGGGCGCGATCGATTTTGGAATGATCGTAGACGGAGCCATCGTGATGATGGAAAACTCCGTCCATCGCCTTGAATCCGAGATCACGCAGCCAGGGAGACGCCGTTGGAGTCCATTCGCCTGGCGGCTCGGGAAGTCGCACGACCCATGAGTTTTGCGGTCGCCATCATCATCGCGGTTTACCTTCCGATTCTGTTTTTGCAGGGACTTGAGGGCCGGATGTTTCGTCCAATGGCGATCACCGTTTGTGGGGCGTTGCTCGGATCTCTTCTGCTTGCTCTCACCGCAATACCGGTCTTCGCGTCTTATGCCTTTCGCAAAGGCATCTCCCGAAAGGCAAAAAGAGCGGGACGCGCACGGCTGGATGGCCCACCTGAGTCAAGCGTACGAACGGGGCTTCCTGTATGGGTTGGCAAGACGAAAGCAAACGGTTGCGCTCGCCGTCGCGGTCCTGGCGGTAGCCGTCGGATCCCTGTTCTTCATTGGCACGGAATTCATGCCGAGGCTGGATGAAGGCTCAATTCCTGATCGAGACGCGAAAATTGCCTGGAATCTCCCTGACCGACTCGGTTGAGATCAGCAAGCGAATTGAGAAGGTTCTGCGCGCTTTTCCGGAGATCAAAGACGTCATCATAAAAATCGGACGTCCCGATTTTGCAACCGAGGCGATGGGAATAAACGAGGGCGACACTTACGTATTGCCGAAACCTG
>CAVYOZ010000026.1:0-19496 GCA_963770265.1 Terriglobia bacterium | reverse complement strand
AAAAACGCTATCAATAATGCGAGAGCGCGACTTTCTGGTGCAGATCATTGTCGTTTGAACCCCCTAGTGGTTTCAGCCCTGCGGGCTGTTATTCACTCGCACCAAGAAAGAGCGAGTCGAACAATTTGACCGAACGCTCAAGTCGTCGGAGACCTGGACAGTCATCACATAACCATCACATAACAAAGATAGACATAGGTGCCCAACAGTGGGCAATTGGTCGTCCAAACGTTATACATAGGTTAAAGCATTGAATCGAAATGATTTCGCTGGGAGCGATTGGAAAGCTGCCACACAAATTGGGATGTGCAGGGAGGGTTATTTATGAGATTTCATATTTTTACGTGGAGAGTATGAGGAGGGAGTAGAGAGAGCGGTCGGCCGCGCTTCGCTGCGGCGGACAGCCGAGGCGGCTGTCCCTACATGAGCTTGGCTACTTCAGCGTGACCAGCTTCTCCACCAACTCCGAATAGTCTTTCTTCTCGATGCCGTGGACTTGCTTGTTGTATTCGTCCACCTTGGACGAATAGTTCATCGAGCAGAATTTGGGGCCGCACATGGAGCAGAAGGCGGCTTCTTTGTAGAAGTCGTCGGGGAGAGTTTCGTCGTGCATGGCGCGGGCGGTCTCGGGATCGAGCGACAGGGCGAATTGTTTTTCCCAATCGAACTTGTAGCGGGCGTAGCTGAGGGCGTCGTCGCGGTCGCGGGCGCCGGGGCGTCCGCGGGCGATGTCGGCGGCGTGGGCGGAAATCTTGTAGGCGATGATGCCGTCTTTTACGTCTTTTTCGTTCGGCAGGCCGAGGTGCTCTTTCGGCGTGACGTAGCAGAGCATGGCGGCGCCGTACCATCCGATCATGGCCGCGCCGATGGCGGAGGTGATGTGGTCGTAGCCGGGAGCGATGTCGGTGACCAGCGGGCCGAGCGTGTAGAACGGGGCCTCGTAGCAGAGTTCGACTTCCTTCTCGACCTGCTCTTTGATCTTGTCCATGGAGACGTGGCCGGGGCCTTCGATCATGACCTGCACGTCTTCCTCCCAGGCTTTCTTGGTGAGTTCGCCCAGAGTTTTGAGTTCGGCGAACTGGGCTTCGTCGCTGGCGTCGGCGACGCAGCCGGGGCGCAGGCCGTCGCCGAGAGAGAAGCTGACGTCGTACTTCTTGAAAATCTTGACGATGTCGTCGAAGCGGTCGTAGAGGAAATTCTGTTTGTGGTTGTAGGCCATCCACTGAGCGAGGATCGCGCCGCCGCGGCTGACGATGCCGGTGATGCGCTTGGAAATCAGCGGAAGATATTGGATGAGCACGCCGGCGTGGATGGTCATGTAGTCCACGCCTTGCGCGGCCTGCTCTTCGATCACTTCGAGCATCACTTCGGCGTTCAGGTCTTCGACGCGCTTCACGCGGGCGATGGCTTCGTAAATCGGGACCGTGCCGATGGGAACCGGCGAGTGGCGCAGGATGGCTTCGCGGATCTCGTGGATGTTGCCGCCGGTGGAGAGGTCCATCACGGTGTCGGCGCCGTAGTGGACGGCGGTGTGCAGCTTCTTCAGTTCTTCGTTGATCTCCGACGTGACGGCCGAGTTGCCGATGTTGGCGTTGATCTTGCACAGAGCTCGCCACGCCGATCGCCATGGGCTCGAGTTCGGGATGGTTGATGTTGGCGGGGATGATCATGCGTCCGCGGGCGACTTCGTCGCGGACGAGCTCGGGCGTCAGCTTCTCTTTGTGGGCGATGAACGACATTTCCTCGGTGATGACGCCCTGGCGCGCGTAGTGCATCTGGGAGAAGTTGCCGTCGGTGTTCTCGCTGCTTGCGCGGCGAGATCCACTCTGCGCGGGGTTTGGGGACGGTGTATTCTCCGCCGTTGGTGCCGTTGTGGGAAGTCATGACTGGGCCAACCTTTCTGGGATCTCTGAGCTTTGATTATAAACGCGTTGGGACAGCGCGGCGTAGGATGCGGTGCGTCGATCTAAAGAACTTAAGGACCCGAAGAACATAAAGCTTCACCACAGAGGGCACAGAGGTTCACAGAGGCAAATTGCAACGGCGTCTCCATGCGTGTTGTGAGACAAATGTTTGGCGTTGACTGTCATCTTGTTTGCCGATGAGAGAACACGGCTTAGAATCGCTCGTTGTCGTTCGCGGTATTTCACAAGGAGAACTTCCATGCGTGCATTCCGTCTGCTGCTCGTTCTCCTTTTGGCGCTGCCTGCTTCTGCCTTCTGCCAGTCTTCGCCGTCAGGCTCTGCGGGTCTTGGATTCAGCATCGACAACATCGACAAGAGCGTTGATCCGTGCGTGGATTTTTACCAGTACGCGTGCGGCAACTGGATCAAGAATTCGGAGATTCCGGCGGACCGGTCGTCGTGGCAGAGTTTTTCGGAACTGGATGAAAGCAATCTGAAGATCGAGAAGGGAATTCTGGAGAAGGCCGCGGCGGGCGGCCGGGACGCAACGCCATCGATCAGAAGATCGGCGATCTGTACGGCTCGTGCATGGACGAGAAGGCGGTCGACGCGAAGGGACTGGCGCCGCTCAAGCCGGAACTGGACCGCATCGCCGCGGTGAAAGACAAGGGCGCGCTGATTGACGAGATCGCGCACATTCACCTGATCGGGCCGAATCCGCTCTTCAATTTCTATTCGAACTCGGACTTGCACAATGCGGACCAGGTGATTGCGTATATCGATCAGGGCGGCTTGTCGCTGCCCGACCGCGACTACTACGTGAAAGACGATGCGGACAAGGTGGAGATGCGAAAGCATCTGGTCGAGTACGCGACCGAGGTGTTCACGCTGGCCGGCCAGAGTCCGCAGCAGGCGGCGACGTCGGCGCAGACGGTGCTGATGGTCGAGACGCTGCTGGCGGCCGACTCGATGGATCGGACCAAGCGGCGCGATCCGAAGAATCGCGATCACAAGATGACGCGGGAAGAGGTCATTGCGCTGGCGCCGGACTTCAACCTGAATCGCTACTTTACGGCAGTGGGTGCCCCGAATTTCACAGCGATGAACGTCATTACGCCGGACTTCTTCCGCCAGGTGAACGGAGTGATGGCGGCGCTGCCCTTGGAATCGCTCAAGACTTACGTGACATGGCATGTACTGCGCGGCGCCGCACCGTGGCTCTCGCAGCCGTTTGTCGAGGCCAACTTCAAGATGCGGCAGGCGCTGACCGGACAAAAGCAGATTCAGGATCGCTGGAAGCGCTGCGTCAATCTCGTGGATGGATCGCTCGGCGAGGCACTGGGTCAGCGCTACGTCGAAGTGACGTTTGGCGCCGAAGGCAAGCAGCGCATGCTGAAGATGGTCGATGCGCTGGAGAAGTCGCTGGACGACGATATTCAGGGTCTGTCGTGGATGGGCGACGACACCAAGAAGCAGGCCAAGGTCAAACTGCAGGCGATCCGCAACAAGATCGGATATCCCGATGCGTGGCGCGACTACAGTTCGGTCGTGATCAAGCCGAATGACCTGCTGGGCAATGTGGAGCGGGCCAACGAATTCGAGTCGAAGCGGCAGATCGCAAAGATCGAAAAACCGCTGGATCGGAAAGAGTGGGGCATGACTCCGCCGAAGGTGAATGCGTACTACAGCGGGTCCTACAACGAGATCGTGTTTCCCGCCGGAATTCTGCAGCCTCCGTTCTTCGACAAGAGCATGGATGATGCGGTGAACTTCGGCGGCATCGGTCTGGTGATCGGGCACGAATTGACGCACGGCTTCGACGATCAGGGACGCAAATTTGATCCCCAGGGGAATCTGCGCGACTGGTGGACGGAGACGGATGGGAAAGAGTTTGAGAAGCGGGTGAGTTGCGTGGCGGACGAGTATTCGAACTTCGTGGCCGTCGACAACATGAAGCTGAACGGGCGTCTCACCCTGGGCGAAAATACCGCCGACAATGGCGGGGCGCGCATTGCGCTGGCGGCGCTCGAGCACATGATCGCCGACGATAAGACCGGGAAAGAAGGGCAGAACATTGACGGCTACACGCCGGAGCAGCGGTTCTTCCTGGGATTCGGGCGCGTGTGGTGCGAGAAGCAGCGTCCGGAAAATCTGCGCCTGCAGGTCACCACCAATCCGCATTCGCCGGGCAAGTATCGCGTGAACGGAGTAGTGCAGAATATGCCGGAGTTCCAGAAGGCGTGGGGATGCAAGGCGGGGCAGCCGATGGTGGCGGAGAACGCTTGCCACGTATGGTAGTGAATCTGCGTCGGCGGCAAAGTAAAAATCCCCACTCTAACGTCGCAAAGGGCGCGACGTTAGAATGGGGCACCCGGCGACACCCCTGTGCTACTTCAGACCCGCTATAAATGCCCGCATCTCGCGCAGTACATCTGCCTCGTTGCTCAGAAATAGGTAATGATCGGCCTGATGCAGGTCAACGATATGCACACCACCTTTCGCCTTTAGAAGGTTCGTCTTATATCTCTTGTCATAGACTTCGGTTGCGGCGTCGAACTCCTCGATGGCCGCGCGTTCTTGGGCGTCCTTTGGTTGATACCGATAGTTGATACTCAGCGAGCTGAACAACGCCAGTATGGGCACACGGATTCGAGAGTAGTCGCGGGGCAGGGCTCCCCTGCCGATCGCATTGTGGACTTTATCGGGAGTGTTGTAACTACCCACTGAACCGTCTGGATTCTGGTCGAAACTGGCGCGTAGTTGGGCCTCTGGGTATTCAAAGCCATTCTGCCGTACTTTGAAATCATGAAAGGCTTTAAAAGATCTTAAGTCGGAGTTATCTGGCTCAGACCCGTTGGCACGCATGGCCGCGGGCAATTTATTAAAGAGCGCCATATAGGCCGCACTACTCCCTGGAAAATCCGTAGGGTCATCCGCCGCATCGAGGTAGACCAGACCAGCCAAGCGATCGGAGTGCTCGTCTCCTAAGGATGTTAATTCCTCTCCAGACATGGAGTGACCAGCCACGACAGGCGCAACAAGTTTCAGCGCGTCGAGGACCTGGAGCACGTCGTCGGCCAGCCGCTGTTGGTCGTAACCCGAATCGGGATGAGTGGAAGCGCCAAACCCGCGTCGAGTGATGCCATAGACGTGACAGCAAACGCCGGACAGTTTTTCGGCGAAATCGTCGAAAACGTGTGCAGTGTTTCCGGAACCCCCCAACAGTACAATCGGTCGTCCGGATCCGCCCCAATCGAGCACTTCCAGCCTGACGCCCTCTTCCACCGTAACGAATTGCACGGTATGTCTGGACGGATCATGCCAGGACAGAGAGTCCTGTCCATGGATTGTATTGATGGTCATGGCCGAAGCCAGAACACACATCTTGAATAGTTGATTCATAAGTTCTCTCTCAAAGACCCGGCGTCGCCAGAACGACCTTGGCTCCCGTCGCACGGCACGTATCGATCACCTGCACGACCAGCGCAAATGGAAGGTGCTCGTCGGCTTTCAGTAGAATGACTTTTTCATCGCCTTTCTGGAAATGCCGCGTGAGCGTGGCTTCGAGGGCCGACCAGGAAATCTCATCACCATTGACCCTCAGCAACAGCCCTGTCTGCCCGGAACTGATCAACTGCACGACGGTTGCGACCGTACCAGGAGGTAGACCGATCAGCACTTCCAGTCCGTTCGGAGGCGTTACGGTTCCGGGCGCAGAGGCTACTGGTTGCGCGGTGAGCAGTACTGGCGATTCGAAGCCGACCTCACGTCCAGCCTCGAGCACTCTTTCCACATTCGCAAAGGGCGCGCGGGCGTCGGCTTTGATGTAGAGCTTGGCATCGCGGTGACGCGGGGTGGCTTTCATTTCTTCCGCGAGTTGATCGCGCGTGACCGGCTTTACTCCGAAATAGAGTTTGCCTTCCGCGGTGAGGGCGATGATCCAGGCATCGGCGTTGTCGGCGGCGAGATAGACCGCCGCGTGAGCAGTCGGGGCCATCTGCACGCTGATGCCTTGGCTGAGTTGCTGGGCGTGACTGAAAGTTGCCAGAAGAATTGCGAAGAGTGGAGTGAGGATCAGGTTAAGGTCTATTAGCGAGTTAGGCTTTTGGAGGTTGATCGAAGACATAGGATCTCCTTCGAGGGCAGTGGCCCTCAGCGGCTGAAGCCGCGTTCTGCGTTGTGATTGGCCCGGATGCCGGGCCTTTCGCGTTTTTCGGTAGCGTCGGTTGTGTGCAGGGGCAAGATGCCCTCGCGACAGCCGGCGGGACGCCGGCGCTACGATTTGTGGCACGCTACGGTTTGGCACCGCCTAGCGAAGCGGTGCCCAGCATGCCGCCGAGGCCCATGGTTTCGACTACGGAGGATGGAACGATCACCATCGAACCGCGTTCCTTGATGGCTTCGTACAGCATGTTCATGGCGCGCAGATGCAAGGCGGTCGGATCGTTTCTGTAGATTGCGGCCGCTTGCGCGAACTTATCAGCGATTTCGGTTTCGGCCTGACCGAGGATGTTGCGAGCCTGGCGTTCGCGTTCGGCTTGCGCCTGGCGCGACATAGCGTCTTCGAGCGCCTGCGGAATTTTCACGTCGCGAATTTCGACCGACTGCACCGTGATGCCCCAGGGATTCGTCTTCTCGTCGAGAATGCTGTTGCAGCTCGCGTCCCAGGGTTTCGCGTTCGGTGATCATTTGCGCGAGTTCGTGGCGTCCGATCGATTCCCGCAGACGCGGTTTGCGCGCTGAGGCTGATGGCTTGGACGAAATCCTCAACTTCGAGGATGGATTTTTCCGCGTTCCAGACCATCCAGAAGACGATGGCATCGACGTTCACCGGAACCGTGTCGCGGGTGAGCGCGGACTCCGCGGAGACGCTGGCGACGCGGACGCGCTGATCGACGTAGGGGCTGAGCGTCTCCATGATCGGCACGATGTGGCAGAGGCCGGGGCCGCGAAGGCCGACGTAGCGGCCGAGTCGCAAGACGGCGACTTTCTCCCACTGGCGCACGATCTTGATGGAGAACAGGAAATAGAGTCCAACCATGACTCCTGCCACGGCGTAGGCGTTCTGTTTCGTGAGCTTGCGTAATTGCGATTCCTGCCAGAACGCAGACGGTGAACAGCAGGAGTGCTACGCCGTTAATTTCATTTTGAATTCGTAATTTGGGCATGACTATCTCCTTTGTGCGGGACGCGGCAGAAGCTCGCGCATTCGGTCGATCAGTTCTTCCAGGGTGAATCCAGCGGCTCCCGCTCGGGCCGCGAATTCCCCTGCCATCTGGCCGAGTTGACGTTCACGCTCGACCGTTTTCTTTTCCGGTTTCTTGTCGCTGATGAACGTTCCCGTGCCCTGTTGGGTTTCGAGCAGGCCTCCGAGTTCGAGCTCGCGGTAGGCGCGCATCACCGTGTTGGGATTGATGGCGAGATCGACGGCAAGTTGGCGGACGGTAGGAAGCTGGTCGCCGGCGGTCAGGGAGCCGGAGGCGATACCCGCCCGCACCTGATCGATGAGCTGGCGATAGACCGGAACGCCGGTATGAAGATCGAGGGCGAAGGCGAAGCGGCCGTTTTGAGAATTCTTAACCACGAGTACTAATGTACTATAGAACTAGTACACTATGTCAATAGTTTTTTTCTGAAACGAATCAAAGAGTTGCGAGGAACATGCAATTCGCGCGCAGGCAAGATGCGTCCGCGACAGCCAGCAGGACGCCGGCGCTACTTTTGACGGCTGTGGCAATCGCGCGACTCAGCGATCGAGTAGTCTCGCACTATTTGAAATTGCTGGATGACGAGCGAGGGAATTGCGATTTCCGGATCGGGGCGACGCGTCGAGGAGCTTGTAAAGAGAATGTAAAAAGATTCGGGTGCGATTGAGTTTTTTGTCGCGGGACAAGGACCAAATTTCGGCGAGTGTTAACTTTTGACCCGACGATCGCGAAGTTTGTCCAGTACCGCACGCGATGAACGAGACGCCTACGACGGCGTCTGGGACCCAGGTCAAGAAAGAATATTTTCGATAAGCCCGGAGTAGTACGCCTTGCCGGGCGAGGGGGAACGTGTACGCGAAAGCGATACGCGCACGGCCGCGGGACTGGTGTGTTCCAAGGTGAGAACAAACGAGGCCGCGGGATGCGCGACACAGGAGGATCACAATGCAAAGACTTCTGATTTATGTGCTGGCCATGGGTTGCATGGGAACAAGCGCGATGCTGGTCCAGCGAGACGTGACGATGCGGCAAAAACCGAGGGCGGATGTGCTACTGACCAACGATGCCGCCTATCGAGATGGACTGTATCTTGGCAAACTCGCACACGCCGCGAAGCGGCAGATGCATCCTCCGATTGGAAGGTGGTCCACGGAGAAAGACCGTGCCTCATTCGCCGCCGGCTACCATCAAGGATTTGGCGAGGAAGCCTCACAGCAATAGTGAATTGAAGTAGCTCCGGAAACCAGGTGAATCCGGAGGCAACCGCAATCAGCGTTCTCGAGATGTAACTCCCCCCTGCGACAAGTCCTCCATTGAAGCGATGCCTTATGAAAGGGAAGAAGTTTTTTTCCATCGTGGCGATTGCTCGGGCCCGCGACAGCCGGCAGGACCCTTTGGCTCCGCTCAGGGCAAGAGCCGGCGCCACCAGTCGGCGCTACGATTTGGGTTTGAAGCCTTTGCGGCGTTGTTCGCTGTAGCGATGCAAAGCGTCGAGGATGATGGGGTACGCTTCTGCAGGGGGGCGTATCTCGTCAACCTCGACGGCCTTGCCTTCCAGTTGTTTGTAATCCTGAAAAAATCTGCGAAGCATGATCAGACGATGGGGCGGCATCTCTGAGGCGCTCCGGTACGAGTTGAACTCAGGATCTTCCGTCGCGACGGCGATGATTTTGTGATCCTGCTTGCCGGCGTCGATCATGGTCATCAGGCCGATGGCGCGGGCGTGAATGATGGTCAGCGGTACTACCTCTTCCTGGCACAGGACCAGTACGTCGAGCGGGTCGTCATCTTCGGCGAGCGTCTGCGGGATGAATCCGTAGTTCGCCGGGTAGTAGACCGCTGAGTAGAGAACACGGTCGAGGCGGATGAGGCCGCTGGTCTTGTCCAGTTCATACTTCACGCTTGCGCCGTAGGGGATCTCGATGACCGAATCGAATTCCTGCGGGAGTTTGTCGCCGGGAGTGACGTCGTGCCAGGGATGGATCATAGGGAAAGCAGTCGTGTCTAGCCGACGAAGGTTCATTTTCGCGGAGAGGGCTGAATTCATCAGAGAACGGTGTGCCCTGAAGGGCCACCCAGAATCTTTCACCACCGAGGGCACAGAGGAGTACAGAGTACGTCAAATTCCCCACCCTCCTTCGCAAAAGACGTGAAAGAAGGGTGGGGGCACACTCCAGTTACTGAGTCAGGCGGAATTCGGCGTGCAGCTTGGCTTGGGAGTTGTCACCGGCCCAGACATCGAACGCTTCCGGCTCTACTACCCACTTTTTGAGGGCGGGGCTCCAGAACTGAAGTTCTTCTGGACCCAGTTTAAAGTGGAGTGTCTGCTTGGATCCTGGCTGCAGAGTTACTCGCTGAAATCCTTTCAGTTGCTTCACTGGACGCGAGGCGCTTCCGGCTCGCTGGTGGATGTAGAGTTGAACCACGGCATCTCCGGCGCGGTTGCCCGTGTTTGCCACATCGACCGTGACATCGAGTGTCGCGCCAACCTTTGCTTCCGATTGGCTGAGCTTCAGATTTTCGTAGGAGAAGGTTGTGTAGCTCAGGCCATAACCGAAGGGATAAAGGGGTGTGCTCAGGGCGTCCCAGTAACGCGATGTAAAACCCGGAGCATCTTCAGGAGCCTGCGTAAGAGTGTGGTTGTAGTAAAGCGGGAGTTCCGCAGAGTTGTGGGGCCAACTCACGGGAAGATGCCCGGCAGGATTGGCGTCTCCGAAGAGAATGTCGGCTATGCCGTTTCCGGCTTGGCTTCCCGAATACCAGGTTTCCAAAATGGCGGGAACGTGTTCAGCGGCCCAAGTGATTTCGAGCGGACGTCCGTTGACGAGCACAAGCACAACCGGCTTGCCGGTCGCCGAGACTGCTTCGAGCAGTTCCTCCTGCCCGCCGGAAAGTTTGAGAGAGGAGCGCGAAGACGCTTCTCCGCTCATGAGCGCAATTTCGCCGAGCACGACGACAGCAACATCACTTCGCTTGGCGAGATCAACCGCGTCATCGAATGCCTTGCGAGCTTCGTCCGGGGTCTGCTTTGGTTGTTCTTTCACCGGGACAAACGGAACGTTCTCGAAGAATGACGGAATATCACGGCGGATGTTGGGGCCGTGAGCGAATTCGACACGAACGGAATCGCCGACCTTGTTCTTAATTCCCTGCAGGATGCTAACGGTGGGCCCGGGCTTCGTCATCGCTCCCCACATATCGAGCACATCCGTTTCGGCATCGGCCAGTGGACCGATTACCGCAATGGACTTGATTTGAGATTTGCTCAGCGGCAGCGTGTTCTGCTCGTTGCGCAGCAACACGACCGAGCGCTGGACCGCGGTGCGCGCCAGTTCCTGATGCTCGGGAGCATTGAGCACTTGAGGGATGCGCGCTTCATCGACGTAGGGGTGGTCGAAGAGGCCGAGTTTGATCTTGGCTTCAAGGATCGGGAGAACCATGTCGTCGATTTGCTGCATGGGAATGTGGCCCTGCTTCGCTTCGGCGGTGAGGTATTTCAGATAGGTGCCGCTGGCCATGTCCATATTGAGGCCGGCAGAGAACGCTTTCATCGCGGCGTCTTGCCCGTCGCGAGCATAGCCGTGGGTGATCAGGCTATGTACAGCGTTTGCGTCGCTCACCACAAATCCGTTGTACTTCCACGCGTCGCGCAAGACATCGTGCAGCAGCCAGCGGTTGCCGCTGGCGGGAACGTCGTTGAGGTCCATGTAGGCGCTCATGAAACTGCCGACGCCGGCATCGGCGGCGGCTTTGAAGGGCGGCAGGTAGGTGTTCCACATTTGTTCTTCGGGAATGTAAGAAGAGTCGTAGTCGCGCCCGCCGTCGGCAGCGCCGTATCCGGCAAAGTGTTTCGCGCAGGCAAGGACTCGGTCGAGCGCGCCGGGTTGTGTTCCCTGGAAGCCCAGCACTTGTGCTCGAGCAATGGCGGCGCCGAGGTAGGGATCCTCTCCTGCGCCTTCGACCATGCGTCCCCAACGAGCGTCGCGAGCGATGTCGAGCATGGGGGCGAAGGTCCAGGCGATGCCGGCGGCGCGAGCCTCGCGGGCGGCAACGGTTTGCGCTGCTTCCACCAGCTTGGGATCCCAGGAAGAGGCCATAGCGATCGGTGATGGGAAGATGGTGTGGTAGCCGTGGATCACATCGAGCCCAAACAGGATGGGAATGTGAAGGCGGGATTCATCAACCGCTATGTGCTGTATGCGGTTGATCTGCTTCGGATCGGAAACCCACAACACGGATCCCGCTCCGTACTTGCGAATGACGTCTTCCGGATTCCCGACCTGTTGGATGAACTCGGGAATCGGAAAGCCCGGCAGTTGGGAGAGTTGGGCGACTTTCTCTTCAATAGTCATCTGGCGCAGCAGATCCTTGGCGCTAGGGCGGGTCTGGGCCAGGAGTTTAGGGTTCGAAAACTCAAGGAACAGCAGGAAGGCTACCAGCGATGAAATAAGTGAGAACCGGTATTTCCGCAGCGAATCAGACATGGATTCGTTCTCCTCCGAGATCGACTCGGCGCCTCGGTAACCCGCGCGTAACCTGGATGATTGAGGCGAAGAGAGTGTAAACCTTTCCAGGCAAAAGGTCAGTGTCGGCGGGGCCTTCGGGAACCTTGATCTGACCGTGAAGGTCGCGTACAGTTAATAGGTAGATCTTCCTCTGGGGTTTGCCATGTCGAGTCAATTGAAAACCTATGTCAAGTTCGGTGGCGCCACCGTGGCGATTCTGCTGTTGCTGGCCTATCTGGCTTACACGGGAGTGCAAGACAGCAAGAGCTATTACGTCACTATCAAAGAACTGCACAAGATGGGCGATGGCGCGTATACCAAGCGTTTGCGGGTAGCGGGCAACGTGCAGCCGGGATCGATCAAGCGCGTCGGAACTCACGTGCAGTTTGTGCTGGTGGAGGAAGATCAGAATATTGCGGTCGACTACACGGGCACCGAAGCCCCTCCGGACACGTTCAAGGATGACTCGCAGGCGCTGGCCGATGGCAACTTCGGCCGGGACGGCGTGTTCCATGCCAAGCAACTCCAGGCCAAGTGTGCATCGAAGTATGCTCCAAAGCAGCCGGGAGCGACTCCGGCGTCGGCGCCAGCCAAGAGTATGACCGAGGTGCAAACCAGTTCGCCGCAACGCGCGAATTAGTCTGCCAAGGGTTGTTCCCCTGCGTTCCCAACACGGGCGTTCGTGTTGTCTCTGGCGATTCTCTCCTTTGCAAAAAGTCCGTGAAATCCATAGATTCTTGCTGTGAGTGCTGCGACGAGTGTGCCGGCGGACGATTCGACTATTTCCGTCAGGAACGTGATCAAGCAGTTCGGGCGATTTGCGGCCCTGCGCGGCGTTTCGGCCGAATTCGATCCGGAGCGCTTCCACGCCATTCTCGGCGATAACGGGGCGGGGAAGACTACGCTACTGCGGGCTATCGCCGGGCTTGCCCAGCCGACACAGGGAACGATTTCGATTTTTGGCAAGGATCCTCGGGAAGCGTGCCGCGAGATTGGGTACATGGCCCATCCGTCCCTGCTGTATGACGAAATGAGCGGGATGGAGAATCTGCGATACTTCGCGGGCTTGTACGGGCTTGAAGGTGATGCCCGGTGCGAGGAAGCCATTCGGGCCGTCGGGCTTGATCCGGAACTCAGCCGTGGCGTGGGCCAGTACTCGCAGGGTATGCGGCAGAGGATGTCGCTGGCGCGGGCGATCCTGCACGACCCAAGATTGCTCCTGCTGGACGAACCGTTTTCCAACGTGGATGTGCATTCCGCACGCGAGATGGTTGGCCTGTTGCGAGGCATGCGCGATGCAGGGAAGACGATTTTTGTAGTCACGCACCAGGCACTGCTGCTGGAAGGTGTTGCCGATGAGTTCGTCTGGATGGAGGCGGGGCAGATTGTCGATCGGACGGCCACGGCCGAGCGCGGACGGGCGCAATGACTTCGTTCTGGGCCGTTTTGTCGGCGACGCTGGTCAAGGACATTCGGCTGGAATGGCGCTCGAAGGATGCGCTGAACTCCATGCTGTTCTTTTCGCTATTGGTCGTGGTGATCTTTGTGTTTTCCTTCGATCCGCTGGCGGAGGAGTCGCGGCATATCGTCGGTGGTTTGGTCTGGGTGGCGTTTCTTTTTGCGGCGGTGGTCGCGCTGAATCAGACATGGGCGCGGGAGTTGCGGAACCAGGTGCTGGATGCGTACCGAGTATCACCGGCTCCGGCGAACGCGCTGTTCCTGGCGAAATCAGTCGGAAACTTTCTGTTCGTCAGCGTGCTCGAAGCATTAATGACGCCGCTTTTTATCGTGTTTTACAACCTGCACGTGTTAGGACCTGCGTGGCAACTCATTCCGATTGCCCTGCTGGGAACGTGGGCATTGGTGGTGAACGGGACTTTTTTCGCGGCGATGTCTCTGCGCACGCGAAACCGAGAGATCATGCTGCCCTTGCTATTGTTTCCTATTTCGATTCCAGCGGTGCTGGGGATGGTCGCGGGAACCACCTCAGTTCTTACCGGAGAGAATTCCGCTCACTTTTATATCGTGTTGCTTCTGACCTACGATGTGGTGTTTACTACGGCTAGTCTGGCGTTGTTCGGAACAATCCTGCACGCAGAATGAAAAGACTCTTCCCAATCCTCTCGATCGTGACTGTGGCTCTGCTGGGCTATGCGCTCTACCTGGCATTGGTAGTCGCGCCGACAGACGCCATGCAGGGCCCAGTTTACCGCATCATTTACTACCACGTGCCATCGGCGTGGACTGCATTTCTTCTGTTCTTCATTAACTTTGTGGCGTCGATTCGGTATCTGGCGCGGTCAAACGCATCCGCTGAGAAAGCAGCCAAGTGGATTGCGATTGGAATTGGCGTAGTGGGCCTTGTGGCGCCATTTCTTCCTCCGGTGCGGCGACTGATTCCAGCCGGGATGGAGCCGAGCGCAGTGGCGACTACGATTGTGCTGATTCCGGCATTGTATTTTTTGGTGGGCAAGTTGTTCCCTGGCGACCGCCTGGATGTGCTGGCGGTGACGAGCGCCGAGGTCGGAGTCGTGTTTTGCACCATCGTGCTGATCACCGGGCCGCTATGGGCCAGGCCGGTGTGGGGAATCTGGTGGGCGCCGGGAGACATTCGCCTCACTTCGACGCTAGTCTTGTGGCTGATTTACGTGAGCTATCTGGTGCTGCGACGATTCTCAAACAGTGCGCAGACGCAGATGCTCGCGGCGGCGCTGGCCGTATTTGGCGCGCTCGACGTGCCGCTGGTTTATCTTTCGATCTGGTTCTTCCGGACCCAGCATCCTCAGCCTGTAATCGGTGGCGGCGGGTCGATGGATCCGCGGATGCTACATGTGCTTTTGTTTAGCTGGCTGGCATTTTTGTTTTTCGGATTTCTTGTGTGCTGGTCGCGCTTCCGGTTGGAACTATTGCGTCGTGAGGTGGAGCAGGCATACGCGATGGAATCTCTGGCCGGGGCTGGAGTTTCGGAGAAGGCGAGCCTTCCCTTGAGCAGGAGTGCCCGATGAACGCAGTCAAATTCTTATTCGCCGCTTACGTTGCCACATGGGTGATCCATGTCTTCTATATCGGTACTCTTGTACGCAGATTCAGCCGGCTGCGCCAGCAGCTTCGTGAATTGGGCAAAGGGAAGTAGCGACCCGGACCGGATATGAAACCGGGTTGCTTCTTCGGGAACATCTCACGTTTCCTGAAGTTCTTATCATTCCGAAACGGCGTTAAGCCGTTGAGGAATCTGGTGTCGCCTGCAGCGCAACGGTGCCGGCCACAAGCAGATTCCTCCCTTCGGTCGGAATGACAAAGGTCGTAGAGCGAATGACAAAGGTCGTAGAGCCCGGTGGAATGAGGACAGATTGAAATGTCCTTCGCGCCACGGCTGTGGCTTACGATTACGAGGCTCTGGACTGCGGTTCCTTGACGGCGTACTTGATTAGGCACCAAAGTGCGCGCACTCCATCTTTCCATCCGATCTTCTTGCCTTCCGCATAGGTGCGGCCCGAATAGCTGATGCCGACCTCGTAAACCCGCAGGTTGCGCTTGGCGATCTTCACAGTCACTTCGGGCTCGAAGCCGAAGCGGTTCTCCTCGAGCGGGATCGACTGAATGACCTCACGGCGGAAAACCTTGTAGCAGGTCTCCATGTCGGTCATGTTGAGGTTGGTGATCATGTTGGAGAGCAGCGTGAGGAACCAGTTTCCGACCGAGTGCCAGAAATAGAGGACGCGGTGGGGGCCGGCGCCGACGAAGCGAGAGCCATAGACGACGTCGGCTTGTCCGTTCTCGAGGGGTGCAAGCAGGAGGCGGTAATCGTTGGGATCGTATTCGAGGTCGGCGTCTTGAATGATGACGTAATCGCCGGTGGCTTGCTGAATCCCGCGCCGCAGGGCTGCGCCCTTTCCCATGTTGTGGGGCTGCAAAAACACGCGCATCTGGGGCCAGTGCTTTTCGAGTTCAGCCAGGATTTCGCGCGAGCCATCGGTGGACCCGTCGTCAACGCATAACAATTCCAGTTCCAGGCCGACCGACATGACGCGCTCCACTACCCGGCGCACAGTCGCCTGTTCGTTGTAAACGGGCATTACGACCGAGAGTTTCATCGCAAGAGGCTAGTGTAGAGGCATAAACCACAAAGGACACGAAGGACCGAAGAACTTCGCTGACGACTGGTTCCTTCGTTTCTTTACGTGTGCTTGGCGGCTAGCGATTCTAACAGAGGGGTTGAGCTCCAAACGGTTCAGTTCTGACCCTTCCACTCGTTCTGAAAGCTGGTGAAGAAGTCAGCGCTGCCGTCGGAGCGTAGGAATTCGTAGCTCTCAATCATGGCAGCAACGCCGACGCTGGCGGAGGGAAGCGGATTCTCGACGCGAATCACGCGGGCAGAGAAGCGGACGCGTACCGCATCGGTGAGGGTGACGTGCGGAGGAAAGGTCAGAGTGACTTCGACCTTGGTTCCAGCGACTACCGGGCGGTTGACATAGAAGAAGACGCCGCGGGCGCTGACATTCTGGGTTTCCGTGTGGAACTCGTTGGCGCCGTCCAGGCGGACGATAGCCGGCAGGCGCATGTCGAAGCGCCGCATAGCCCGCCGTTCCTGTGAATTTGCTTGCATGGCTCGCCTAACCGCGAGTAGTCCCTGATGCAACACATGGCAACGGCAACATCCTCAGAAAACTTGAAAGCACCTGCAGCCCTCAATTTATAGAATTGTTCGCAGTTTGCAACAGCAAAATTGCATTCGGAACTGACTCGGTAAATCTGGGCGGACTCACCGATATCAGAAACGCTCCCGGAGCCTCAAGGAGAGGGGTTGCCTTACCTGCAAGAAACGCGGATCTTTTGGAGCGCTAACCGGTCAAGCCGAAGAGCCGGTGCGCAACTCTGGGAGGGTGTCCGTGTTCAATCTACGCATCCTGCGGAATATCCCGAATGCAGGCCGATTGCATCCTGGCTGCAGGAAGGCGGAGGCCTCCATGAGTTCCAAAGACTCAATTCTGGAGACTGTAGTTGGCTTAGTTCTGCTTGGAATCCTTGCCGGAGCAATTGCGGGTCTGGGTGTGGGCTTGCTGACTGGTCGATCTTCAGGATCCAGCACCACTACAAGTACCCAGTAGCGTTCTGAGGGCCCATTTTTGTCAGCGAGCGCGGCATCTTGGCCGACAGCCCGGCGCATCAGACCTGTCGAGCACGCATTCATGCCTCTTGTGTGACTGGCACAGCGATGACTTTCGGCTTGCATTACTCCGGCTGGACAGCTGCGGAATTTGCCAATCCGGTTGTCCCCAAGGAGTCGGCTTGACTTGCCTATCCGTCAGATGTTTAAGTAGTTACTTACTTTTTTCCGCCAGTTCCAGTGACCAGCAGCTGCGGGCAAAGCTCGCTCGGGGAGATGCTCCGGCGCGAGGTTCTGCATAAGAAAGTGCATCCCTCATCTCACCACTGGTTTGTCAAGAACGATCTGGACGAAAGCACTCGAGCGCAAGAACTGAACCTGATTCATCGGAGGAACGCGTGAACGTTGATCGCCGTTGGTGGGGCACATCCGTGGTAAGAGTTCGCATCCTGGTGGCCGGGTTGGTATTGCTCGGGGCCGGATGCGCTGTTCTCGGGTGGGGGACCCGCTTTGGCAAGACCGTTCGCAATCGCGCCGGTGCTCCGGAGGCATCGCTCTTTGGACATGAGCCGAACGCGGGGATCGAAGCCCGGGCGCATTCCATCCTGGCCGGGCTGCCGCTTATCTTCGAGCCGAATCTGGGGCAGGCCGACCTGGATCCCGCCGACCCCAGCGCCAAGTTCGTAACCCACGGATCGGGATACAGCATGGTTTTGGGAAACGAAGGGGCCGTCCTGAGTCTGGTTTCCAAAGCCCGCTCGAAAAGCCGGGTCCAGACCCTGCGGATGAAGCTTGCCGGAGCCAATCCCAACGCAAGTCTGAGTGCATCTGATCAACTTCCGGGAAAGAGCAATTACTTCATCGGAAACGATCCGGCGAAGTGGCGGATGGGTGTGCCCCAGTTTGCCCGCGTGCGTTACGAGAATGTTTATCCTGGCATCAACCTGGTCTTTTACGGAAACGAGGGACATCTGGAGTATGACTTCCAGGTGGCACCGGGTTCGGATCCCTCAGAGGCCGAACTTGAATTCACCGGGGCGAAGAAACTCGAACTGAACGATGGTTCCTTGGTGATCCAGGGAGAAAATGGAACCGTCCGGTTCGACGCGCCGAATGTGTATCAGGAGATCGCTGGACGGAAGCAAGCGGTCGAGGGATCGTTCGTGCTGCGGGCAGCGAATCGGGTTGGTTTCGCGGTCGGAGCGTACGACCATTCGCGGGAATTGATCATCGATCCGATCCTGAATTTCTCGACATACTTCGGCGGCAGCGGCGACGAGCACCACACTTCCGTGGCCGTCGACGGCAACTTGAACATCTATCTCGCCGGATCCACCACCTCGCCGAATCTTCCGGTCACTGTGGGCGCGAAACAGGCAACACTCAACGGTGCGCAGAATGTGTATGTGGCCAAGATTCAGCCTCCATTGGGCTCTGTACAGGCGCAGTTGATGGAGTTGACCTACCTTGGTGGCGGCGGCACCGATTATCCTGTGGGAATCGAAGTGGACGGAGCAGGCAATCCTTTTGTGGCTGGGACGACCACATCCGGAGACTTTCCAACAAGTGGAACGAATGCGTACCAGTCAACTCCCGCGAGCGCCGGCACGCACGTGTTTGTCACGAAGCTGAGGTTTGATTTCAGCGCGTTGGAGTATTCCTCGTACCTATCGGGGGACGGGACGGACATCGCGAGCGGGATGACGATCGATCCGGCAGGCGCGCTTTACGTCACCGGGACAACGACCTCGAATGACACCGCGAGTTTCACTGATCAGTTTCCGGCAAGTACTATTCCTAACAAAGTCGCGTTCCAGATCGTTCCCGCGCGCTGCAATTCAGTTCTTCGTAACCAAGGTGGATACGACCGCGGGGGGAATTGCAAGTATTCCGTACTCGACCTACTTTGGCGGCGGGACGTTCGATACTGCGACACCAACTGCCGTGGGTGGGGGCATTGCAGTAGACGGCAACTCAAACGTCTATTTCACTGGCACTACCAACTTCACGTATTCGGGATGCGCCAACTGCAGCGTGACCGACTTCCCGATCTTGAATGCGTATCAGCCATGCCTGGACACGCCCCCGGCGACTACGATTGTGAATCCTCAGGCCTGCGCCAACACCGCAAGCCTGACGGCTCCGGATGCGTTTGTCGCGAAGCTGAATCCTAACGCTCAGGGACAGCAATTAGTCTGGTCGACATATCTGGGTGGCACTCAAAACGATTCCAGTTTGGGCGTTGCCGTCGACTCTGGGGCTGCGAACGTGTACGTCATAGGGACCACAAACTCTGCGGATTTCGTCAACACCGGCGCCGTCATTGGCTTTGCACCGTACCAGAAGTGCCTGAACAATCTTCCTTCAACCCCTGCGAGCGGAGCCGTCACGTGCGCGACGCAGACGAACCCAGCTCCGGACGACGCTTTTGTAGCGAGGCTGAGCAATCCCAGCACAACCACGACAAATATTGCTCTGAATTACTTCTCCTACCTGGGCGGTGCAAGCGAAGAACAAGGTCTCGCGATCACCGTGGACTCTAACAGCGGAGCAATGATCACGGGATCGACTCAATCGACATTCGTTCCGCCATCTGGGACGGACGGGAACTTCCCTGTATTTCCGTTTCCGAGTTCGATTCAGAACAGTCTCAACGGCACGCAGGACGCGTTCATTGCGCGGTTGAATACCGGAGCAACCGTGGGGCAGACGACCACAGCCTCGTGGGCCAGCTATTTCGGCGGGATCGGCATTGAGTGCGGGCACAGGTGTT
>CAVYOZ010000025.1:0-1273113 GCA_963770265.1 Terriglobia bacterium | reverse complement strand
GATCTGGTTGCGCAGCAGAACCAGTTCTCCCACGCGGTTCATGAGCCGGTCCAGCTGGCCGACATCGACCCGAATTGTGCTGTCAACGGCGCCTTGGCCGCGGGCTTGCTGCTGGGCATTCAAGGCCTCAACAATATCCTGCGGTTTGACGGCTCCCTTTTCGACCAGGATCTCGCCGACATGTCGAGGGTCACCCGCCTTCTGCTGCTCAACAGCATCATGGACATCGCTGACCTTGGCGGCCCCGCGGTTGACCAGGATGTCGCCGAGATTCGGTACCGGTTGTTCTGATGGGTTTGCAGTTGGCTTGGCCTTTGCGTCCGGCACGTCCGATGGCAAGTGGGCGGCTCGCGGCTCGAGCAGGCGAGTCAAGTTCGAGATCAGATCCCGATCATTGCGCTCCCCCTCCTTACCCGACGCTTCGATACTCTTCAGCATCTCGCGCACAGCGTCGACCGTGGCGAGCAATGCGGTCGTGATTTCGGCCGTGAGTGGCAGCAGACCATCCCGTAGGCGCGAAAGCAAGCTCTCTCCCGCGTGGGTTACGGCTTCAAGTTGATTAAATGCGAGAAAACCGGAAGTCCCCTTGATGGTGTGGATGGTTCGGAAAATGCTTGCCAGCGTGTTGCGATCCGTCGAATCCTTCTCGAGCACGACCAGGTCCTGATCCAGACGATCGAGGTTCTCGTAACTCTCAACTAAGAATTCTTTAACGATTGCGGCATCATCACTCATTTGGAAATTCTCAATGCTTGGCGCATTGCCTCTTGCATTGCCAGAGTACGCTACGCCCGGCTTGGTTCAACCGAACGACTACTCAATCCTGTTTGGTCATTCGCATTTCAGGGGCGGGTTTATTCAACAATGCCCACGTGCTTCCTTCATCGGCCAGGCTGCACAGGACTTTATCGATCAAGTTCAACTCCAGCCCATTCGGGAACAGGGGACAAACTTCGGGGAAAATTCATGACGCGCTCTTGCCGCAGCGCGCGTCCGTCCGCCGTAGCGGCCTCAGCTGACTTATTCCGTCGCACGATCGCCGCTCCCCGTTGGGTTAAGAACGAACTAACCTTGGATCATTCCACCGGTGTTCAAGTGAGCAGATTGCTCGCCAAAGAGAGTTCCAGGGCTTTGTTACTGTGGGGATTCTCGAACCGTGCAGTTCGGCAAGGATGTCACACGAGACCGTGATCAGAACCTTGCCGAAGTCTATGCAGGGTGCAGTAGAGTGCCCTGGCGCTTAGCGGTCACATTTTCTCTTTTCGCCGATTACGACACCGCTTCGTGCAGCTCTATAGCCCAGATGCGTCAGCGAGTTCTGCGAGGCTGGTGACGGTCATATCGGGCTTAGCGCCGGCAGATTTCACGGCTCCGATCCCTGGGCGAGCGGACGGGCGGTTTACCCAAACTGTCGCCAGACCGAGAGCCTGCGATGGAACAACGTCGTGATAGATGCTCTGGCCTACATGAAGCACGCGGTGCGCTGGCGCTTTGATGCGGCGGAGGGCCAACTCAAAGACCTTGAGAGAGGGTTTGTACGCTTGTGCCTGCTGGGCGGTGACGACTTCGTCGAATGCGACGTCAAGTTGAGGTCGGGTGGCCGCGAACAAATCATCGTCGACGTTGGAGAGGATGGCTAGACGGAATCGCGTCTTCAGTTGACGCAAGGCAGCGACGGTATCCGGCCATGGTTTCCACGTCGGAAGAGAGTCGGCGAGCGATCGGATTTCTTCACGAGTGGGAGTAAATCCCAGTTCGGTCCCGAACTGGCGCACGACCGAACCCAGAACCTCGCGATAAGGCTGGAAGGGCGGCTGCTCTGCACGCTGCTCGAAGTCACCGTAAAGCTCGAGGAGTGCTGCGTCGTCGATGCGTTTGTCATGCGCCGAAAGGATGCGGTGAAGCGCCGCAAGTAGTCCCGCCTCCCAGTTGATGAGGGTTCCATAGCAATCGAAGGTGAGCATCTCGAAGCGGCTGAAGTCGAGCATGGAAGCCATTATTTCAGACGGTACATATGAAAAAGAAATCCCCACCCTGTTTTCAAATTGAAGCGAGGTGGGGATGTTCTTTCTTCTTAACTACTGTTTCACTTCGAGAGGTTGGGAGAGTTCGAAGGTCAGATCGGACTCTGCCGGAAGCACGATATCTTTGTTTCCGGTGAAGGCCGAGCCACCGGCACCAGCACCGGCGCCAGCTGCTGCCCCGATAGCTGCACCCTTGCCACCTCCGGCGAGGGCGCCAATGATGCCCCCAAGGGCGGCGCCGCCACCGGTTAGAACCGCGGTACGCTTTCCTTTGCCCTTTTCTGAGAAGCTGCGAGCCGCGGCTTGAACCGGAACGTCGGCGCCGTGGACGTAGACGGAATCAAGCGTGACCTCAAGAACCGCTCCGCCTTTGAATTTACCTAGAGGCTTGGCATCGGCTACGCTTCCACTGACAGTTGCGCCATGCGGGATCGCGACTGCGTTGCCGACCATAACGTCTTTCGCGACACTGCCGGTGAAGGTGTCACCAGGCTTGCTGAGCTTCGAGCCGATGGAAGCGCCGAGGCTGATGGTAATCGCGGTTCCAGATGGAACGACGAGCGGCTGCCTTTTCGCCTCCTTCCGCTCGTGCTCTTTGTGTTCACGAGGTTCCCTGCTCGATGGCTTTTCGTTGGAGCCAGATGTTTGCGTATCGTTGGCAGCGGTGTCGGTGTCGCTAGAGCTGTCGCTTGGGACCTTGTTGCAGCCCGTCATCGCGAACGCAACGAGTAGACAAAGAGAGAGTAAGAGAATACGTGAACGCATAAACGCCTCCAAGACTTTCAGCAATCGTAAAGGAATCAAGAGCTTGGGACAATCAGTAGAGACTTGCAATGGCAATCGAAAGTGCATGAGGCTAAGGTGCGAAAGAACGGGCGCGCCGCGGTGTTGCTAGCAGTCTTGCCTGGGCCGTTCCCCTTAGCCTTCGCGGGACAGCCGAGGCGGCTGGCGCTACATGCGCTCGAAGAGCGGACAGTGCGGCGCTGGCTCTTCCCATCCCCTACGTGAATTGCCAGCGGGTTGCGTTGTTCGGGAAATCGTTCTCCGTCCAGGCCAGGACCACGCGAGGACGAATGCAATAGAGGACACTCTCGGGTATGACCATCAACGGCATCTTGTATTTGGCGCGTGACGCGGCGTCGAGCTTCTTCAGAGTGGGTTTGTCGGTGAGATCAACTTCCACCGCGACTCCTTCGAGGATGACAACGTCGTCACCAGACTCTAGATGAACGGAGATTGCTGGGTTGTGACGCGAGGTTGCGAGCCTTGCGGGTGGAGCGACCCGTTCCGAAGTAGAGGCCGCCGTCGAGCCAGAATCCCCAGACCGGAATCGAGTGCGGACGACCATCGGGGCGGGCTGTGCAGATCCAGTAGTTCCGGGATTTGGCGAGGCGCTCTTCGGCGTGAGTGAAGGGCAAGAACTTGTGTGGAGATTTCATCGCATAGAGCGGGGGTACCTGGGGAAGGCCAACGGTACAGCCTGCGGGAGTTGACTGCCGTTTCGGAGATTTCTTAGTGGCTTTGACTCTCGGCATGGGGGTTGCCTCCATTCAAATTTTGAAGTCCCTGCGACCTTGCCCGTGGCCGCTCGGCTTCGCCCGCGGGACAGTCCGAGTCGGCTGTCGCCACATGAGCCACACGTCGGACAGACTAAATGTCCCGGCGGTGTTGGATGGTTGTGGTTGAGTACTTTAGCGCTGGGAGACCAGTCCCGGCAAGGCTGTTTGTTCGGCGGATTCGGTTTGAGCCTCGTGATGATCGCTCACCGGCTCGGAGGCAGGTGCTTCGGCGGGAGCCGGTTTTTTCGGAGCGAGGAACTTCTCGGTATTGAGGAGTGGGCGGCCCAGCGACGCGTTGTAGCTGGTCCAGGGTCCATCAAGGGTGGATTCGCGTTCGAAATGAGCGCGCATCGCCTCCATTTTTGAATCGAGATCGTCGAGATAATGCAGCATGAGCGCTTCGGGAAACATGGGAAGCTTGGGCGAGCCGAAATCGTACTGTCCGTGGTGGCTGATGATGAGGTGCTCCACCATCGTTTTTAGTTCTTCCGGGAAATCGGGGAACTGGGCGAGTTTGGCTTGCATCATCTCAAGCTCAATGATCATGTGGCCGAGAAGCTGGCCTTTGGTCGTGTACGAGAACGACCGGTTATAGGTCAGCTCGTGGATCTTGCCGATATCGTGCAGAAATGCCCCCGTGAGAAGCAGATCCCGGTTGATCTGGGGATAGTTCCTGGTCATCAGATCGCAGGAGCGGAAAAGCGAGACCACGTGATCGAGCAGGCCTCCGATGTAGGCGTGGTGCAGAGTTTTTGCGGCCGGGGCATTGCGGTAAGCAGCTGCGATCTCCGGATCGGCCATGAAAGCCTGAACCAGAGCTTTCAGATGTGGGTTCTGAAATCCGGCAACGAACTCGGAGAGAGTTCGCCACAGTTCGTCGATGTCTTTGGTCGTTTTTGGAAGATAATCCGCAAACTCGATTTCCGAGTCCCCCAGCTTTCGCAGCTTATGAATCGTGAGCTGGAAGCGCTGCTTGTACTTGTTGATGAGGCCCTTTGACTTTTAGGAAGTCGTCTTGCTCGAATGCCTCGAGGACTTCTTCGACGTTGTCCCACATTTTGGCTTCCACCTGGCCGCTGCGGTCGCCCAGCGTGAGGGCGAGGTATGGCTCCCCGGTTTTCTTGGGCTTGATCTGCTTGGCGACAACGACAAAAGTTGATGTGATGACCTTATTTTCGTGACGCGCGCAGTCGCAAATGTAGAAGTCCTTCATGAGATGTCTGAGTATATGCCATCCGGACACGAGTCGTTTAGCAACACGTACGAGCAGCGATCCCAAAGCTCGGCGAGGTGATCAGACCCATCCCGGGGAAATGGGACTAGGAACGAGCCCGGAGGAGCGGATGCGTGCCGTTAGATGATGCCGAGTTTCTTCTTTTTCTTGTTTAGCTTCTTGGCATCGGCCTCTTTGGCAGTCGCGGTTTCCACGGGTTCGGTTTGATTTGCGCTTCTACCGCTGTCGACGTAGCCCGGTGCAGTCTTGATGTAGGCCTCTTCTCTCAGCTTGGTCAGATAGGCGCGAAGCGCAGGCTGCAGCTTCTGGTAGTAAAGCGCGTCCTGTATGCGGGGCAATACATCTTTCATCGGGGGGATGCCCGCCATCTGGTGGTCCTCGACTTTAAGAATGGCGTAGCCCTGTTTCACCCGGATCACATCGGTAATCTCGCCCGCCTTCATCGCGAACGTGCGGTCTTCAAGTTCCTTGGCCAGCTTGCCGCGTTCGAATGTCCCAAGCGCGCCGCCATCTGCAGCAGAGGGCCCATCGGAGTTTTTCTTCGCGACGTCTTCGAAAACTGGCGCCGTCCCGCAGTTGCTTCAGGATGTCCTTTGCCTTGGCCTCGGCCGCGCTCAGAGCCTCAGCGTCGGCAGCTTGCTTGGCGGCGTCATCCAACGGAGTTTGACCGGAGGCACCTGAGTTCGCGGCATTAGGATCAGGCGCCGGTGTTGCCGCTTTAGGGGTGATCAGAATTTCGCTTAGGCGGATAAATTCCGGATGCTGCATCTCAGCCTTGTGGTCATCGTAGAACTTCTCCGCTTCTTCTTTGCTGATGGAGAGATGCCCGCCGACTTCTTCGCCGATCACCTTTCGCGTGATGATCTGATTCTTCTGCGTTTGCTTGAAATCTTCCCAGGAGATTCCCTGCTTTTCGGCTTCTTTCTCCAAGGCTTCCATAGAATCCAGCTTCATGTCCTTACGCATCTGATCCAGTTGCTTGATCAGATCGGTATCGGCGCTGATGCCCAGGTCCTTGCCTTTGTCGAGCAGGAGTTGCTGGTCAATGAGATCCCGAAGCACATCCTTCTCGCGCTCGGTATAGACTTTGTCCGCGTTATTGGGGTCCTGCTGCTTGACTTCATCGCGGAGCTGGTCTTTGCTGCGCGCGAATTCAGACTTGGTGATGATCTGATTATTTACGCGGGCGATAATCTCTTCGACGACTTGACCCGCAGCGAACGCGGGCATGCAAGCCAAAACAATTAGGGTCAGTGGAAGTTTTTTCATAGAGTCTCTGGGCCGCCACGCTTCCTGAGCTTGCGGGTTAAGAGTAGGCCTGGCGCGATGTCGATATTTTACATCCTTTGAGCGTTTATTGGCCGGACTTCAAACCTAACCGTGTCGCGCGCTCAAGTAGATGTTCGCGAGGCCGTGGCACCAATAACTATGACGCCAGCAGTGACGCATAAGTTGGCTGCGACGGATCACGTGGTGCGGACTAGAGTTAGCGCTGTGCGGTCGTCGCAAACCGGACCATTGCCTGTGAACCCGGCAACAGCCTCCAGGACAGAGTCGCACACGGGGCGGGCCGCATTCGTGGGAGCAGACCGGAAGACATTCTTGACCCGCTCAAGCCCGAAACCGCCAGAGTGACGATTGCCGTGGCCTTCACAGTCGACCACTCCGCGCGAAACGAGGAGCAGAGAGGTGTCTTTGGCCATGGCTACTGTCGGAGCCTCGGTGGTTGCGTGGGAGAAAAGTCCGAGGGGGAGACCTGTAGAGGCCAGCTCAGCGATTCCGGTACTGTCGCGGAGAAGTGCGGGAGTGTGTCCGGCGTTGGTGTAGCACAACGTTCCGAACTGTTCGTGATAACAGGCAATGAAGGCGGGACAAGAGTGGACGCCGCAGCAAACGTCGATCAGACGACGATTGATGCGGAGGCTCAGTTCGGTCATAGCATCGGCTTCGTTGATGTCGGGCGGCGAAAACAACTGCAATCCGACTGTGCGGAAGACTTCTTGTGCAGCGACCAGGAGGTTGCGATTGTCCTCGCGGCGTCCGGCGACATCAAGCAGCCCGACCAGAATGCGTTCGGAACTGACGCGAATGGAGTCGTAGAAATCTCCACCGACGCGCTTTCCGACGAAGACCGCAGCGATATCGGCACCGGCGATCTCCGGGAAGATGGTCGCGACTGGTTCCAGTACGGCGGGCGCGGCATCTGCGGAGTGAAAGTGGGAGAGCATGGCGGAAAGGCTCAGAGGCGAAGCTAGCATAGGAATGACGGGGTGGCAACCAGAGGCCCCCGTTGGATTCATCGACGGTCCAGCGCGATCCTTTAGGGGGACCCTTCCCCGTTATTCGCCGTATTTGTCGGTCAGATATCTTGTGAGGTCCGACTCAAGCTGGCCGTAGTCGGAGTGGATGGTGGCGCGAAGGGCGGCTTCGGTGGAACTACCCTGGCTGATACGTTGCAGGATCCTCTGAATGTCGCTCATGCCGTAGGAATCGTTGATGTAGGAGACGGCAGCCAAGGATTCGGCGTAGGCGACATAGGCCTGCGCCCCTGAAAATTGTAAAAAACTGCCTTCTAGCACATTGAGGGGAATGTTGTGCTGCGATTTGAACAACTGCGCTAGCCGGCGTCCCTCGCCACTGATGCTCCTCGGCTCTAGATACTGCGCGATGCCTTCATGCAGCCAGGGCGGACAGCGGCCGGCAGAGAGCTGCGTGATGAAAGAGTGCGCAAGTTCGTGCTTGAGCACGTGGGCGAGTTCGGGCGTCAGTGAACTGAGGCCGCTGATGGGGATGCGCAGCTTGCCGTCATTCATCGCCCCAGACCACGTCGGGGCATGAGTAACGTCGAAAAATGCTTGCTCGGTATAGAGCGTCACCAGGATATTGTCCCGGGGCGGATTGCCGAGATCACGAACCAGGTCGTCATAGTCGGATTCGAGCGCCTGAAGAATCTGCGCGCGCAGTGTCTCCGAGGTCTGATGGCCTTCGTAATGCAGGGTGAAATGCACGCTCTCACCCTGCGAGAACTCCGACTCGGCATTCTGCTCACGCTGGGCTTTCGATAAGAACTGCTGGACCTTGGAATCGGGCCGGAGTTCGAGGGAACGCTTCCAGGAGACGATCGCCTCCTTGGTGTGGTCCGAAGCGAATTGAGCGTAGCCCAGCATCGTGTGGGCGTCTGGCGATTCCGGAGCAGAACGCACGGCGCGCTGCGCATACGTTACGGCTTGACTGGCGTTGCCGGTGCGGACGAGCACGGCGGCGTAATAAATAAGGATGGTGCAATTATCCGCCTGGTAACGGAGGGCGCTTTCCAAGTATTGCCGAGCCTGGGCAATGTTGCCGTGGTCGAATTCAAACTTGCCGGCGATGAAGTCGGACGTCGCGCTGAGTTCGGGATTCCCCTTGCTCTCCAGTTTGGAGAGCGCGTCCGTATCGATCTTGCCTTCCTTGATTATCTTGCCGACGAGGTCTCCTTCGTTGGCGAGGGTGTCGGCAGGCGCGAAGCTCGGCAGATCAGCGGCCTTCCCACCACCCGATGACTGAGCGGGTAACCCGCCCGCCTCGACGTGGTCTACCGAAGACCTCGGGATTGCGTAGGTATCCTCGCCGATCTCATATTCATAGCGGTTGCCGTTTTCGCGGACGCGATCGGCGACAATCGTACGGCCGTTCTTGAGACGGATGGTGTCGGCCCATGCACCCGTCAGGGCCGGAGTGAGGGCTAATACCAAGAAGGTGACACGTAACCGCATTCAGGCGCATTCTAGCAACGGAGGACCAGGCAACCTACGTGACGAAGGTACTACTCACGATTCGAACTCTGCTGGTCACAGCACTTTGGATTGCTCTTTTCGCACGAAGCTCGGGTGCGACCACCCCCGTGGCGGCGGAGAAGCCGGCCGAGAATCTCTATCTCCAACTGGGGGAGGTTGGGCTCGATCCTTCGCGCGTATATCAGGTGCGGGGGGCATCCCTGAGCCGAGGCCGGATACAGATCAGCCTGGAAGACGGGACGATTGCTTTCACGCAAGATGTAATGGGCCGGATTACCGGGGCCTTCTTCGAAGGCGAAGGAGAGATTCTGTTAGCGCCTCCGAACGAAGTCGAACGCAGATCGATGAGCCTGTTCACCGGCATGGCGATTCTGGAAGAGCGCTTTGCAACGGCGTACTTCAGGTTCAATGATGAAACGGCTGCGGAGTTGAAACCGGATCTGCGGGAAACCGATAACAAGCAAGAGTTCACGGATCGATGGGGTGAGACTGCAAAGAATCTGGCCAGTGGAGACGCTATGCGGCTCCTGCTCACATTTAGCCGGATGCTTGCGACAAGCGGCGGCTCCTCGGAAGCCGGAGTAGGCATCACGACCACGGCTACGCCGGATCGATTCCTGCATGCTCGCCTGCAGGGAACCAAGCTGGGCGTCTTCGACGCATTGTTTGATTCCACCTCCCGAGAGCAAGTACTGGCAGGTCAGGCGAGAACAGCAAACGGCGAGACCTATTACGATGTATGGACTTCATTTTCGTTGACTCCGCCGGCGGCGACGCGGTCGCAGCGCGAGCATGCCGCACAAGAAGAGGGAGCGAGCGCGCACGACGATCGAGTTGCGCTGCGACAATTTGCGATCACCGCGGAAGTCCTTCCGCCCAAGCAGATTCGCGCGCGGGCCGTCGTGCAATGTGAGGTTCGGGAGGGCGGCGCGCGAACGCTCCTTTTTGAGTTGTCTCGTTTCCTGCAGATCGAAAGTGTGGTGCTCGACGGTCAACCGGTGGAGTTTATCCACAATCCGGCGCTGGAAGGGTCGGAACTGGCACGGCGCGGCAACGATGTTGTGGCCGTGATCATGCCCGAGCTTTTGAAGACGGGACAGAAATTCGAGCTGACATTTGTTTACGCGGGAGAAGTTTTAGCCGAGGCCGGCAGTGGATTGCTTTATGTGGGCGCCAGAGGAACCTGGTATCCCAATCGTGGTCTTGAAATGGCTGCCTTCGATTTGCAGTTCAGCTATCCGCAAGGGTGGACCCTCGTCGCGACCGGGAAAGAAGCGCCATTTGCCACCCAGAGCATCGCAAGTACGAGTGGCCAACAGACCTCGCGTTGGATCTCGGATCGATTGATTCCGGTGGCTGGATTCAATCTCGGCAAATACCGCGAGGCCATCACCAAGGCGGGAGACGTTGAAGTAGAAGCCTACGCGACCCAGAGTGTTGAACGGGATTTCCCGAGGCCGCCGATTCAAGTCATCGAGCCGATCCGTCCGGACCCGGCTCAGCATGTGCCGAAGCTGGTGCTTCCCACTCCGGCGACTCCGGCGCTGAATGAAGTCACTGTCGGCGAAGCGGCGGCCCACGCGGTTCAATACTTCAGCGACCGCTTTGGTCCGTTTCCGTACAGCCACCTGGCCCTGACCCAGATGCCCGGCAGAGAAAGCCAGGGTTGGCCAGGCCTGGTCTTCCTTTCTTCCTACGCATTTCTCGATCCGCATGAACGAGAACAGTTGCATTACGCTCCGCCCCGAATGCTCCTGATAGATTCTGTCCCGGCGCACGAGACTGCGCATCAATGGTGGGGAGACCTGATCGTCTGGGCCAGCTACCGCGATCAGTGGTATTCCGAGGGCTTGGCGAATTACTGCGCACTGATGATGCTTCAGGAAAGAAACTCCGACGGCTTTCGCCAAGTCATGAATATGTATCGACGTCAGCTGATGGAGCAGAACAACGATGGAATCGCGCCCATGGATGCTGGTCCGGTGACCCTTGGAACCCGGCTGCTCTCGTCGAAATTTCCCGGCGGATACGAAGCTATCAACTATGGACGCGGAACGTGGCTCTTCCACATGTTGCGCACCATGCTCAACGACGCAGCGCAGCAAGAGAAAAAGTCAGGCAGTCCAGGTGCTAATGAACCCTTCGTCCTGGCATTGCGCAGAGTCCGGCAGCGTTATGAAGGAAAAATGATCAGCACGCGCGAACTGTTGGACGTTTTCGCCGAGGACCTTCCCCCTGCCTTGAGGTACGAAGGCAGGAAATCGCTGGACTGGTTTCTGGATGGCTGGATCAACGGCACGTCTCTGCCAAGCCTGGAGTTGAAGGGAGTGAAGTTTAGTCCGAAAGGATCCAGTTCGATGGTGAGCGGGACCATTTTGCAGAAAGATGCGCCGCAGGATCTGGTGACTTCTGTGCCGATCTATGCCGTAGTCGGAGGGAAAAAATTGGTGCTGCTGGGGCGCGTTTTTGCCGATGGCGAGGAGTCTTTCTTCCGCCTGTCGGCTCCGCCTGGCACACACAAAATCGTGCTCGACCCTTACGAGACGGTATTGACCCGTCCGAACTGAGACGGAGCCGGATGATTTCTTGCAATACCGAGGTGATGCGATTGTGGCGCTATGCGCGTCGGCGGTGGCGCGTGGCATGAATGATTTGGGCGGGGATCTCCGACAGTGACAATACCTGCGTCAGAACGCCGAGTTGAGCGCAGACGCGGGGCATGCCATACACGGCGCAACTGCCTTCATCTTGCCCGATGGTGAGGCCGCCCTGGCGGAAGATAGCGCTCATGCCGGCAGATCCGTCCGAGCCCATTCCAGTCATGATGACTCCGATGACGCGGTTCCTGAAGACCTGTGCGACGGAGGTCATCATAAAGTGAACCGTCCTTAATCGAACAGCCCAGTCTAGTTAGAAAACACTCAAGTTCAGCCGAATACTGGGGTACCCAAAGGTATGGGGTTGCGGAATTGGGCCTTTGTTTCAAATGGGGAACCCAGACGCACGTGTACTTGTCACATACTTGTCGCCGGAACCCGAGCGGCCAATAGCTTCGTACTCTGCGTAACATAGATAATTCATGATGGCCGCGTGCCGATTGGAGTGAATGTTTGCGTGTTCTGAATTTAGGGACCCTGAAATCCCTGATCTTGCCGGGGGGAGTCTGGCTGTTGGGGGTTATGCTGCTGGTCTACTCCGGCTGGCTCACTCCTGCCTTGCCCGTGCTGAGCTTCCTCTACTACTGCGCCATTGCCGGAGGAATGTTGCTCGCGTGGAGATTTCACTCCAGCCGCATCTTCTTATCTTTGTTAGTAGTCCTATTGGCGCAGCAGGCGGCAGCCATATCTGCGGGACAGCCGCCCTTCATTCCGGCCACCTTACAAGCCCTTGCTATTCTCGTGCCAGCGAATTTCGTTTTGATCGCCATGATGCACGAGCGTGGTTTTACCGTTGAATCGGTGGCGCCCGCGGTCCTGTTTCTGTTCGTGCAAAGCCTTACCGTGACCGTGCTCTGCGGCGCTGCCGTCCGCGTGCGCAGCCTGTCAAATCCAATCGCCCTGCCGCGCTACGCCATGGTGGTGATAGCCTCGGCGGCCATCTTCTTAACTGTCCGATTCCTGCTGCATCGGAAACCAGTTGATAGTGCGTTGCTGTGGTCTCTGGGCGCGTTCTTTCTCGCCTTGCGCTCCGCGGCTGCCACACGAACGTCGATGGCGTACTGGGCCACCTCGGCATGCATCCTCGCAACCGCCGTCATCGAGAATTCTTACCTGCTGGCCTATCACGACGAACTGACCACGCTGCCGTCGCGGCGCGCATTCAATGACGCCTTGCTAAGGCTGAAGTCTCCCTATTCCATCGCGGTCGTCGATATCGATCATTTCAAACAGTTCAACGATACCTACGGCCACGACACGGGCGATCAAGTCTTACGAATGGTCGCAGCCAACCTGGGGCAGGTGACCGGGGGAGGGCAGGCTTACCGCTGCGGCGGCGAAGAATTCAACATTCTCTTCCCCGGCAAAACGACTGCTGAAGTCCTGCCACACCTGCAGAAATTGCGCGAGACGGTTGAGACAGTCCGAGTTTCGCAGGCGCGGCAACGACGACCGGCGGCAGGTTGCCCGGGGACCCGATCGCCGCAACCAGCGTAAAAATGCGCGCACTCGCAAGGGAGACGCCATTCGACGGCTCGCCGAAGGCAAGCCATCCTCTGCACTGTCTGTGACTATAAGCATCGGAGTGGCCACCGCCGCAACAGAGAGATCCAGCCCCGAGACGGTTCTGGAATCGGCTGATAAGGCCCTCTACCGGGCGAAAGCCAACGGAAGAAATCGGGTGGAGACGGCCACGTCTTCGCCGCGGCGCATGCGCACCAAAGCGGCAGGGATCGCGTAAGGAATCCCCCAGCAACTGGAAGGTTACGTGCGGCCGGACCGTCGACCGTTGGACGGGAAGTGTGACGGTCCGGTTCCGTACGTTTCGCAAGCACCGCAGGCCGTGCGGTCAGCCGGCGGTCGTAGGTGAGATAGGGCGCTTTCGGCCGCTGCCCCCGCAGGCGGGACACTTCATCCGGATAAACGCGACGCCATCGGACTTCCCGTTCAAGTCCACGGGCTTCGCAACATATCCAGAACCGCCGCAGTTCGGGCAGTCGTCCGGAGCCAATCCCTCTCCCCCTCGTGTTATCGAAGATTGTCGCCCAGAGCCAAGGGGTTTTCGCTAAAGATCGTTTTGCGTTACGAATCCCGAACAAAATGCCGGATCCCGCTCACCGAGCGGTATTCAGCGAGGATTTCCCGGGCCAGCACACGGTGGTCGGACATGAAGATGTTTACTCGATCGATTCCAGCGGGAAGACCTTGATTTCACGGTTCAATTTCCGGAACGGAAGACATCCGAATTCCATCTGGGTGGTGCCGATCACGCCTGCAGCTTGAAGATCCTCTCCATCGGTATCCATTTTTCTCCCGGCTTCGCCTCCGGGAGAGCCTTCTGGAACCTCCACATCAGGTCTTCCCACTCCTGCACCTTCGGATTGCGGCGGTCGGCGTCAGTCTTGGCCTCGAAAGAGAACTCCTCGCTGACCTCCATGATCATGAACATGCGCGTTCCGAGCAGATAGATTTCCATGTCCAGGATGCCGGAGTCTTTGATGCTCTCGACGATCTCGGGCCAGACGTGCTCGTGATAGCGCTTGTACTCGGCGATGAGCCCGGGATCATCCTTGAGATCGAGAGTGAGGCAGAAGCGACGATGCATTTACACCTCTCCGGCCGGGACGGCCACTTCACCACTGACTGTAAGCGAAGTAGCTGGCCGGTATCCTCGCATTGCAAAGTAGAGCACGTAAGCGTGGCACAGCAGAGGAATCAAAAATGCCCGCTGGATATTCCACGCATCGGAAATTCGGCCCATGATCGCGGGACAGACAGCCCCACCAATGATCGACATGACAAGAAGCGACGAGCCGAGCTTGGTGTAAGAGCCAAGATTCTTAATGCTCAGCGCGAAAATCGTCGGGAACATAATCGAGTGAAAGAAGCCAAGCAACACAATGGCCGCGACAGTTGGCACGCCCGACCCGAGCAAAATGACCGTCAGACAAAGCAACGAGCAGCCGGCAAATATGCTGAGCAACCGGCTGGGAGCGATTTTGTGCATGATTGCCGAACCGGAGAACCGTCCGAGCATGAAACCAAACAAATGGGCTTGCAGGAAACGAGCCGCTGCCTTTTCATGCGTTCCCGCCAACGTGAACTCACTGAACCGGATGATAAAGCTGGCCACTCCAACTTGTGCACCGACGTAGCAAAACTGCGCCACCACCCCTTTTATGAGATGCGGGAATGCCAATCGCTCCGCTTAGTTTGGCATTCGCGCTTCCTCGGCCTGCATCCGTTGATTCCTGAATTTCCGGTAACTTTGTGAAGAAGATGAGAACGGCGATAAGAAGAAAAATTCCGGTGATGACCAGGTAAGGCGTCTTCACCATGTTCGCTTCAGAAATGCGATAGTTCAACAGTTGCGCCGGCGACATCGCCGCCTGTTGCGCCGATGTGTACTCGATGCCGGAAAGAATAAATTTCGAGCCCAACAACGCCACCAGAAACGCGCCCGTGGCGTTGAACGACTGCGCTAGATTCAGCCGCTGCTCAGAGCTTTCCACCGGACCGAGCGTCGTCACGTACGGATTGGCGGCCACCTCCAGTACCGACTGACCGCAAGCCATCACAAACAGCGCAAACAGGAAGAAGGCGTAGACGCGCGCTGAGGCGGCGGGAATGAACAGAATCGTTCCCGTCGCACATACCGCCAGCCCCATCAGAATTCCGCGCTTGTAACCGATCCGCTGCATGATCCAGCCCGCAGGCAGAGCAGCCAGGAAGTATCCGCCGAAGAATGCCGACTGTATCAGGGATGACTGGAAATCGGTTAACCCGAACGCCTTCTTCAAATGCTGAATCAGCACGTCGTTCAGGTTGACCCCAATCGCCCACACGAAGAACAGGCTCGTCACCATCGCGAGCGGGACGATGTATCGGCGTTCTGTGACTGGCGCGGATTTCGTCATTTATGTTCTCGCGAGTCGTCTTAGGTCAGAGCACGATCCAGGTGCACGTACCCGCCATCGACAAACAAGTGCTGGCCCGTCGTATGGCTGGACTTTGCCGAGAGGAGAAAGACCACCATCGATGCGATCTCCTCCGACGTAGTCATTCGCTTCTCCAGTGGAATCTTCGAGAGGATTACGTCCAATTTCTGCTCGGGATTCGGAAACGTATCCAGCCAACTCCGATAAAGCGGCGTCATCACCTCGGCAGGAATCACCGTGTTGACGCGGATTCCGTAAGGCAACAGTTCAGCGGCCCACTCACGCGTGAGCGCCATGATCGCTCCCTTCGACGATGCATACCCCGACGTGCTGCCTTGCCCCGTAACCGCCGTTTTCGAGCCGACGTTCACGATCGATCCGTGCGCCCGTTTCAAATGCGGCAGACTGTAATGCGCCATGCTGTAGTAATGAACAAGGTTACGATTGAGCGAGGCCACGTACTCCGCCGGGTTGCCCTCCTCAAGCCCTACTTTGTCGTTGCGTCCGGCATTGTTCACCAGCGCATCGAGCCGCCCGAACTCTTTCACTGTTTGCGCGACCGATTGCTCGCAGCTTTCCGCCGTGCTGAGATCCACGCTGATCAGACCACACCGGCCGCCACCAGTTGTAATTTCAGACTGCACCTTCTTGCCGGCTATGGCGTCGCGGCCCACAATCACGGGCACGGCGCCCTCGGCGGCACACGCATGGACGATCGCTGCTCCAATCCCCTTGGCACCGCCCGTCACGATCACGACTTTGTCTTTCAACTGAAGATCCATGCTCTAACCCCGTAAATTGAAAAAACCACCATCCAGCGGATAGTCCACGCCAGTAATAAAGGATGCTTCGTCAGAACACAAAAACAACGCAAGCGACGCAACTTCGCTCGGTTCTGCCATCCTTCCAATCGGCTGCGCCTTCGCCAGCTTGCCAAACATCTCCTGCTCGCGTCCCGGATAGTTCTTCTTCAGGTAATCATCCACAAACGGAGTGTGCACTCGCGCCGGAGAGATGCAATTGCACCGGATGTTGTGTGCAAGATAGTCGCGCGCGACGGAGTACGTCATCGCGATCACCGCCCCTTTAGTCATCGAATAGGCAAACCGATCAGCCAGCCCTGTTGAACCGGCAATCGACGCCATGTTAAGGACGACTCCTCCTCCGTTGTCCCGCATGTGCGGCACGACAGCGTGCATGCAGTTATAGAAACCCTTGATGTTGACCCGGACGAGACGATCAAAATCCGCCTCAGTCGTGCTCTCGACGGTTCCGATGTGCGAGACCCCGGCATTATTCACGAGCACATGAACCCGTTCACGACCGAACAACTGCCCCAAAACGCTTTTCACCTGCGATTGGTCAGTCACATCGCAAACGTGGATCGAGGCGTCACCGCCATTCTTGCTGATCTGTTCGCGACTAACCGAGGCGCCTTCCTGGTTTACGTCCAGAATCCGAATGCTCGCGCCATGCGCTGCAAATTTCAACGCGATGGCTTGGCCAATTCCACTTCCCGCGCCCGTGATTACGGCAACTCTGCCGTCCAGCCGAAATTCGCGCCCGAGATCCTTGCCGTCGCTCAGAGGGAGACGCCTCGCTTCCAGGGAATGAAGTCTTCCTGCGCTTTCATTTCAGCCTTCGTCCGGATCTCCCCACTCGCGACCTTCACCGCGAAATCGAGAATGGTTTCCCCCATCTGCTCAATCGTCTGCGCTCCGTCGATGACTGGTCCGGTATCGACATCAATAATGTCGTGCATGCGCTGCGCCAGGCTGGAGTTCGTCGAAAGTTTCACAACCGGCGCGATGGGATTGCCGGTAGGCGTGCCCAGTCCAGTCGTAAACAACACGACACTCGCGCCTGCTCCAACCTGCGCCGTAACGCACTCCACATCGTTTCCGGGGGTGCATTGCAGGTTTAGCCCAGCCTCGGTCGAATATTCGGGATAGTCGAGCACCGCAGTGACCGCAGACTTGCCGCCTTTCTTTGCCGCTCCCGCCGATTTCATCGCATCCGTCAGCAGGCCGTCTCGCATGTTGCCCGGCGATGGATTCATTTCGAACGCCGAGCGCACGGCGGCAGCTCGCGCCGCGTAATCCGTCATCAGCTTCATGAATCGGTCGCCAACCTCTTTACTCCGTCCGCGATTGATCAATTCCTGTTCCACCCCGCACAACTCAGGGAATTCTGACAAAATTGTCCGAGCACCCAAAGCAGCAAGTAGATCCGACGTATGCCCGATCGCAGGGTTCGCAGAAATTCCGGAGAATCCGTCGGACCCTCCGCACTTCAATCCCACGCACAATTTCGAAAGAGGAGCGGCGCACGCGCCGTGCCTTATTAGCTTCTACCAGCCCCAGAAACGTCTGGCGAATTGCATCCGTCATCATCGCTGACTCGGAGCCGCTCTTCTGTTGCTCAAAGATGAACAATGGCTTGTCGAATCTGGGGGTACGCTTCTGAATCTCCGACTGGAGTATTTCGATCTGCGCATGCTGGCAACCCAGACTGAGGACTGTCGCTCCGGCCACATTGGGATGATGAATATATCCCGCCAGCAGCCCGCAGAGATTGTTGGAGTCTTCCCGCGTCCCGCCACAGCCGCCTTCATGCAGCAGGAAGCGGATACCATCCACATTTTCAAACAGGCGCTGTTGAGGAGCGATCCCCGGCCGCTCCGCAATCCCGTGCTGGCCCAGTTCTGTGAGCTTGTCGTCCCGATAGAGTCTGGCCAATTCTGCGACCTGCCGCCTGTAAAGCTGCGGAGCCGCAAACCCCAGTTCCTCTTCGAAGGCCTGTTTCAGCACCTGAATGTTCTTGTTTTCGCAAAAGACCAGGGGCACAACCAGCCAGTAATTCCGCGTGCCGACCTGCCCGTCAGATCGCGCGAAGCCCGCGAAAGTCGTTTGGCTCCATTGCGACGCGTCAGGAGGTGACCAACGGAGCGGTTCCGACTGTTGGTGAAAACCCGCGGCCTGATGACGAATATTACTGACGGTGAGAAGTTCTCCGGCAGCAATCGGCTTCACGGCCTGTCCCACCAGGACTCCATACATCACAACCCGATCGCCGGGAGCAAGGTCGGTCGTGGCGAACTTATGTTTCGCCGGGACATCAGACTGCAAAACGTGTTGCCGCCCGGCCCATTCGACATTTTCCGTTCGCTTCAGGTCTGCCAGCGCAACCAGGACATTGTCACGGGAATCGAGTTGCAGTACGCGGGATCTCATGGACGTTACAGGAACAAAGAATACCGGATGCTGGGCAGTGTAACCGTTTGCGGAATGACCCGCAATTCGGACAAATGCGATCACAATCCGGCCTCAGGCCTTCAATCTCCAGAAGCGGCGCGCATTCCCACCCAGCACAGCCTCACGAGTTTCCGCCGTGTGATCTCTAAGATAATTCTTCACGACATCCAGGGTTCGACTGTAAGAACCCGCCACCAGGCACACTGGCCAGTCGGAGCCGATCATCAGCCGTGAAGCCCCGAATGTTTCAAAGGCAATATCGAGATAGGGAGTAATATCCTCCGGCTTCCAGCACTGCCAGTCAGCTTCGGTGACCAGGCCCGAAAGCTTGCAGAACACAGTCGGAAAGGCCGCCAGGCGCCGAATTCCAGCGGCCCATGATTCAATCTCTCGACTCTTGATCGGAGGCTTCGCGAGATGATCGAGCACAAAACGCTGCCTCGGGAATCGCTCAACAAATTCTGCCGCGACCGGAAGATGTTTTGTGTAGATCAAGATGTCGTAGGCGAGGTCGAATTCCTCCAGCAATGCGATGCCTCGAAGAAAATCCGGCCGCAAGAGAAAGCGATCGTCAGCTTCCGACTGCACGATGTGGCGAATGCCAACAAGCTTAGGATTTCTGGCGAAAACGCTAAGCTGAGAGCGCACATCAGGAGAACACAAATCGACCCACCCAACCACTCCAACTACCTTCGCCGACCGGTCCGCCAACCCGAGGAGCCATCGAGTCTCTTCCAGCGTTTGTCGCGTTTGAACGGCGACCGATCCCTGAAACTCCGTTGCGTTCCAGTTCAGGTTCCAAGTCCTCAGGCAGGAAGTCTCGACGTATCGCCGCCATCGATTCGTCAATCCACTCATATTCGGCCGGGTTGTAAATCCAGAAGTGCTGGTGAGCGTCAATGCGCATCGAGCACGCTGTGTGGAGCGATTCAGACGATTCTTCGCACGATAATTTCGCGCTTCGATACTAACACTGCAACACCTACGGCCGCCCGTTCACGTCAAAGGTGATCTCAGACATTGTTAGCAGGGATTCTGTGGTTTACATTATCTCCGTTGTCTCGCAGCCTGGTGCCACGACTTCTGACAGGGCCAGCGCGCGAGGAGGGACCGTGAAACACTCCACTCCGTCTCATGCATTGCCGGGAAACGCACTTTCCCGACGAGAGTTTCTTGCCCAAAGTGCAACCGCTGCCGTGGGCTTCTCCATCGTTCCGCGACACGTTCTGGGCGGCTCCGGATATGTTCCACCCAGCGACAAGGTCAATATCGCCTTCATCGGAGTGGGGGCTCAAGGCTTACGCGTGATGCTTCATTTCCTGCGCGAGCCTGACGTGCAGGGCGTGGCCGTCTGCGACGTCAACAAAGGCAGCGCCGGATACCCGCAATGGAGCGACCACGAGTTCTGCAATTCCGTGCGCAAGTTGATCGGAGTCGACAGCGGTTGGGAATGGCTCAGCCCCAATCAGCCGATTCAGCTTACCCACTCGCTACAGGTCACCAGCGGCATGGCCGGCCGTGAGCCCGCCCAAAAGATCGTGGAAGGCTACTACGGCGCGCAAAAACGTTCCGGCCAATATAAGGGATGCTCGGCCTACAACGACTTCCGTGAGCTGCTCGAGAAGCAGAAAGATGTAGATGCCGTAGTGGTGTGCACAACGGATCATCTGCATGCAGCGATTTCGGCTGCGGCGATGAAGAAGCGGAAACACGTTTTCTGCCAGAAGCCGTTAACCCACACGATCTACGAATCACGGCGCATTGCCGAGATTGCGCGCGAGACCGGGGTGGCAACGCAGATCGCGGTTGCGAATCAAGCCTCAGAAGATACTCGGCTGCTCTGCGAGTGGATCTGGGACGGCGCCATCGGACCCGTGCGCGAGGTCATCAATTGGTCGAGCCGGCCATTCTGGGCGCAAGCAGTCGAGCGTCCCAAGGACGCGGAGCCCATCCCCGAAGGTCTCGACTGGGATCTCTGGCTCGGTCCCGCTCCCGAGCGTCCTTTCAATCATGCATATTTACCCTTCGCCTGGCGCGGATGGACCGACTTCGGTTGCGGCTCGCTCGGCGACATGGGTTGCTACAGCTACGACACGATCTTCCGCGTGATGAGACTCGAAACTCCTCTCAGCGTCGAGGCTAGTTCGACCGATCGCTACGATGAAACCTACCCGCAGGCCGAAATCATTCGCTATGACTTTGACGCCCGCGGTGACATGCCCCCATTGCGATTCACCTGGTACGACGGAGGTCTCAAGCCGTCGCGTCCGCCGGAGTTGGAGGAGAACCGTCCTTTCCGCGGAGAAGAAGACGAGGATGAGGGACTGCTCTTCGTCGGAGATCGTGGCAAGATTCTCTGCGGATTCAATGGAAAGGATCCCAGGCTCATTCCTCAGAGCAAGATGGACGCATACAAACAACCGCCGAAAACGCTGCCCGCGATCACCGGGCAACGAGCGCGAGTGGCTTGACGCCTGCAAGGGCGGCAAGACCAAGCCAGGTGGAAATTTCGAGTTTGAAGATCTGGTAACGGAGACCCTGCTGCTCGGGAATGTGGCCGTCCTTACCGGTCAGAAGCTCACCTGGGATCACGCAAATTTGAAGGCAAACAACTCCGACCTCGGGCAGAAATACATTCACCCGGAACGTCGCAAGGGATGGGAACTGTAGCGGTCTTCGAGAAACGTAGTCTGCCTGTGGTTTGAAAGGATGCGGCTTTCGCAGTTTGCGGCTTTCGTACTTTGTCGAAGGACTAAAAGTTCGCAGTGCTTTGAAAGGCGCGGCTTCCAGCCGCGCCACTACAATCAATGATTACAACCGGCTTTAGCCGCTGAGGTTCATCGTCGCTGAATAATAGGGAGGGTCCGATGTCCGCAATCACTCGAAGAGAATTCTGCAAAACCGCCACAACTTCAGCAGCCGCGATGAGTTTGCTCTCCGCAGGAGTGCTGAAACTTCATGCAGACCCGCTGGGACTGCCCATCGGCTGTCAAACTTGGCCCGTCCGGGAGATGATCGCCAAAGATTTCCCCGGCACCCTGAAGCAGCTTGCCGCCGCAGGTTTCAAGAGCATCGAGATGTGCTCGCCAGTTGGCTATGACGACAATGGCTTCGGCGGCCTCGTAAAGTACAAAGGAGCCGAACTCAAGAAGATCATCAATGATGCGGGCCTCACCTGCGTCAGCTCACACTTCGGTTTGGACGAACTTCGCAAGAACCAGGACGACCGCATCGCATGGGCAACAGATCTCGGCCTGACCCAGATGCTCGTCGCCAGCCTCGACGGGCCGAAGAAGCCGACCATGGATGACGTGAAACGCGCCGCCGACGAGTACAACAAGATGGGCGAAAAGGCAGCCAAAGCCGGCATCCAGCAGGGTCTGCACAACGAGACGTTTGAGACGTCCACGGTGGACGGCAAACGCACCTACGACATTCTCTTCGAACTTCTCGATCCCAAAGCTCGTCAAATTTCAGTTCCAGGTCTCCACCATCAGCGAGGGCTTCGACGCCGCCGAATATTTCACACAAGTACCCGGGCCGATTCGTTTCCATGCACGTGCAAGGGTGGTCCGCCACGGAGAAGAAGATCGTGCCCGTCGGAAAAGGCACGCTCGACTGGAAGAAGATCTTCACCGCGGCCAAGACCGGCGGCATCAAGAACTACTTCGTCGAGATGAACCTGGAAATGATGAAAGAAAGCGTCCCCTACCTGCGCAACCTGCAGGTGTAAATGGGGTCTGGGAACCGCCATCGGGGGAGATGAGTGTAATGGGGATTTTTCGCCAATCAACCAGAGAACCTGCCTGCTATCGAGGACTGCCACGCTTCTTGTCGGCGAGGCAGCTTTGCTCTATGTCGTTAGCATCGGGGAGTTTTGGCGCTCCCTCTAGTATTGGGTTTTGAGCCTCCTGCACAATCTCATCGCTGAACTCCTTCTGCGACTTCGAGGATTCGCCCGGAAAGCCTATCAGAGACTCTCGCCGCCGCAGTTCCGTCATGTAATCTGCATCTAGCGCAATGTCCGCTGGCATCGGCTCGTTCAGCCTAAACTCCTGGGGGCCAAGGTAAAGGAAGGCATCGACGAAGGCTTCAATCGGTTTTTGCTGCCCGGGAGGGAAAGCGATTTGCACCTTGCAAGTCTCGCTGTCGACGTCGACGTTGATCGGCGGCGGGAAAATGTCACTCAGCGATAAGGCACCTAGCCATGTACCTTTGGTTAGGGCAAGTGACGGATAAGGCCACAATGCGAAAGGGCTGATCGATGCGACCTGCCGGTTCGTGTCGTAGACGCCAAGATCGCTGATCACAAACGTGAGGTGCGGATAATCTTTCTCGTAGGTTGACACATCACTATCTGTTCCGTGCATCAGGTGAAATGTGCCGAAGAGCATGAGAGCCTTACGGTGTTTGGATAAGACCTCCTTTTCCATCACGGAAACGATACTAGGTCCGCGATCGAGAAATTTCCTCGCTTCTTCGGAGGTCTTGACCTTTTCCCAGTCGATCGGGGGATCGCCAGCCAGCACGCGGAGCCGCTTGGTTGCGGGCAGTTTCTGATTGATGGCGCGAACGAGAGGAAAGAACTGCTCAAAGAAGCCAGAGTAACCGCACATCGACTGCGTGGTATTTCTCCACACTTTGCGGACTTCGGCGAAGGGCACATCCATGTCCAGCGATGTAACGGTCGAGAACAGGCTGATAGAGCGAATTGCCGCATTCAACTTCGATGTCATTTACTTTTCCGGGAAAGCTCGGATCGCGGATGAGAGCCAGAATGAAGTCGTCTACATCTTTCATTCCGTGCGCCTCTGGCATGGCCACGACTTCGTACCTATCGAAGGCGCAAGAATCGCGGGTATGGCAGGTTCGGGAGTTGGTTCCGAGGCGGTCGGCTTCTTATGCTGGGTTTGGCTTGCCGCTGGAAGCACGGCCATCGGGAACAACAGCATGATCAAGCCGAAACGAACAATCAGAGATTTGCGGAGCCTAGTCGAGCCGAAGACGGACATGAAAGTTCGTCCCTCGCAGGAAAACTCTACGCCAAAATGTGCTGAGGTTTCCAGAACCGTTGTTAACAGGATTGCACTCAAAACCCCCGCCACCGTGCCACCATCCTGCCGGCCGTGGCGACTGCATCTTGTCCCACGTCTGTAACCCCTTAATTCCGCGCAAGAAACAATAATCCCACCCCCTGTAATAATCCCGCTCCCCCTCCGTCTTTACTGGTGTAAGCAGCCACACGGAGGAGTACCCTGCGAAGCGTATTGGTAGAGGAACCGGCAATCGCCATTCCGCAAGAACTCGAGCGAACCTTTCAGGCGCACCATGGGCTGGTCTTCCGCACGGCCTACCGTATCACCGGCAACGCGGCCGACGCCGAGGACGTGCTGCAAACCGTCTTCCTGCGCCTGCTTCGCCGGGCGCCCGAGTCCGACGCGATGGAGAACGCAGAGAGCTATCTCCGCCGCGCCGCCATCAATGCCGCCCTCGACGTGATCCGCTCACGCCAGTCCGACCGGACGGTGGAGCTTGTCGAGGTTCCCGCCCGCGGTTCAGACGGTGACGTCACCGAGTTGCGGCAGGCGCTCGGACGAGCTCTCAGCAAACTCCAGCCCCGTTCGGCGGAAATTTTCACCCTTCGCTTTATCGAGGGGCTCACGAATCCCGAGATTGCCCGCATGCTGCGGCATTTCACAAGTGCTGGTGGCGGTCACGGTCTATCGCACCCGGCAACAGCTCCGCAAGGAGCTCGGAAAGTATCTAGGAGGCAGGTCATGAAAAACGAGAAGTTCGATCGCTTGCTGTCGACCATCCGGAACGAAAACGTGGATGAGAAGGTTGTCGCCCAGGCCGGCAACCGGGTCTGGAAGTCGATGGCCGAATCCGCTCCGGTTACGGAACCAGATCGGCACGTTCTGCGAAGCTGCGACGACTTCCAGGCGCTCATTCCCGCTTACCTTGCGAAGGAACTGCAGCCCGCGCGGGCCATGCTCTTCGAAGACCACGTTCATTCCTGTGTCGCCTGCCGCCACGCGATGGAGCGCGCGAAAGACGGAGAGCGTCAGCAGGTCTGGCGAGTCAAGACCAATCGGCCGAGCGCTCTGCCCTGGCGTTGGGCGATGGGAGCGGCCGCCAGTCGCGGCAGTTCTCGTCGTGGCTTTCGCATTCTCGAACGGGCTTCTTCCCGGACAGCATCCGGTTCGCGCTGAGGTTCAGTCCGTCGATGGCTCGTTGTATGCCGTGAGCGGAGCGGACATGCACCTGATTCCTGCGGGATACCAGATCCGCAACGGCGATGAGATCCGCACGGCAAAAGGATCCACCGCTGTGGTTCGCCTGCTCGATGGCTCTCTCGTCGAGATGGGACCGAGGGCTGATCTGGCGGTATCGCGGCAGTGGCGCGGCACAACCGTTCATCTTCAAGGTGGACAAGTCATTGTGCAAGCCGCCAAGCAGCACTCTGGTCGCCGGCTCTACGTTGCCACCGATGACGGATTGGTTTCGGTGAAAGGAACCATCTTCTCCGTGAATCGTGGAATCAAGGGTTCGCGTGTGGCCGTGATCGAGGGCGTGGTCCGTGCTGACTTCGGAAATAACAGCACCGATCTCACCGCTGGTGAGCAGGCCACATCCAGCGCCGCGGTGTCTAAAGTACCTGTGCAGAACGAGATCGCCTGGAGCCGGAACTCCGCGAAATATCTTGCCCTGCTCGGTGACTTTGCGATCCTTCAGAAACAGATCGCTGCCATTCCGGGACCCGGATTGCGCTACAGCTCAGACCTTCTTCCGCTCGTCCCCGACCACACGGTCGTGTACGCGGCGATTCCGAACCTGACCAATACGATCGGCGAGGCCAACCGGTTATTCCGCGACCGCCTGCAACAGAGCCCTGCTCTGCGTGACTGGTGGAAGCAACAGCAAAAGGGAAGTGGCCCGAAGCTGGAAGACGTTCTCGACCAGGTCAAGAACTTCAGCAGCTATCTTGGCGATGAGGTCGTCTTCGCAGTTGGAAAAGAAGGCACGACCTATACGGCCCCGGTCGTTCTTGCCAGAGTCCGTCAGCCCGGGCTCGACACCTTCCTGCAGTCGGAAAGCAAGCGGCTTAGTACAAATCCGTCTCATACCGAACTGCAGATCGTCCGCGACCCCTGGTCGGTAACACCAGCGGCCAACCATCCTCTACTGGTTTATTTGAACGATGGTTTGATGATAGCCACTCCGGATGTGCCCCAGCTGCAGCTGGCCGCAAGCCGCGCCAAACAAAACGGCAACAGTGAGTTCGCGGGAACCCAGTTCGGCCAGCAGATCGCCACTTCCTACCAGCAAGGGGTCGAATGGCTTTTCTCCGCGGACATGGAACAAATCGTTTCCCAGAACGTACAAGCTGATAGCAATCGTCACGATCTTCCACCCGGAATCGGGGATGTTCGATACCTGACCATGGAACATCGCGACGTTGCCGGCAAGAGCGAGAGCCACGCTGATCTAACCTTCGGGTCCGAACGGCAGGGAGTCGCTTCATGGCTGGCAGCACCGGCTTCCATGGGGTCGCTGGAGTTTGTTTCGCCCGATGCCAGCATGGTGACGTCAGCGGTGGTCAAGAATCCGAGAAGCATTATGGAAGAGCTCTTCAAAATGGCGGGAAGCGGCGATCCTGAATTCTCGCAGCACCTCGCGGAATTCGAAGCGAAGGCCGGAGTGAATGTTCTCAATGACATCGCCGCGCCACTCGGCGGCGAAGTCACCATGGCGTTCGATGGACCGATGGTTCCGACTCCGCGCTGGAAGCTGATCTTTGAGGTCTATGATCCAACAACGCTGCAGTCGACGATCGAGAAGCTCATCGATACTTACAACCGTGAAAATAACAAGGGGCACGCGCTCCAGGTTACGCGGAAGCAAGTCGGCTCGCGGGTGTACTTCACCCTCAGCAGCCCGAACCAGCCTAATTACGAGATCGACTACACCTTCGTCGACAGCTACCTGATCGCAGCTCCGGACATGGGCACGATTTCGCGGGCCATTCAATCTCGCGAAGCGGGATACACTCTGACTCACTCCTCGACCTTCCAGGCGTTGCTGCCGAGCGATGGTTATACCAATTTCTCGGCGATCTTCTATCACAACGTCGGACCAGTCATTGGCCCGCTCGCCGCCGAGCTAAAGGCCAGTGGCGCGCTGAATGCGCAACAACGCCAGTCCGTCGACGCGCTGACCGCCAACTCCGCCCCCGGCATGATTTATGCCTACGGCGAACCCAGCCGCATCGTAGTCGCGAGCAACACCGGCTTTATGGGATTTGATCTGGGAACGCTGCTGACAATGGGGCATAATGGGCCCTTCTTTCCGCAAATGTTTCTTGGCGACACCGTAAGCGCCACGCATTCGACGCCACCGACGCAGTGAGTACGATGACCCAACCCGGAGCACCAGTCAGCGAGAGTGGAAACCCGCTGACCGGTGCTCCGTCCGTACCTCTCATTGAGCTCAACGGCCTTACCGTCCGGTTCGGAAATCGCGACATTCTCCTCAACCTGACCGCATCGCTTCGCGGCCGTGCGATAGGACTGCTCGGTCCCAATGGCGCCGGAAAATCGACACTCATCAACACTCTCCTCGGCTTCTATAAGCCCTTTAGCGGCTCGGCCAAGAGTCTTCGGACAGGACATAAGCACCAACCTCAGAAACATTCGCAGCCTGGTGGGCTACATGCCGGAAAATGACGCGTTCATCTCCAAGATGAATGCAGTGTCGTTCGTGCAAATGATGGGCGAACTTTCCGGCCTGCCCTCGAGAGTGGCGCTCGAACGCGCCCATGAAGCACTCTTCTACGTCGGCCTGGCTGAAGCGCGCTATCGGCAACTGGGGACGTACTCGCTGGGCATGAAGCAACTGGCGAAGCTGGCGCAGGCGATCGTCCACGGGCCCAAGCTGTTGATCCTTGACGAACCGACCAACGGGCTCGATCCCTCGGCGCGGCAGCGCATGGTCCGCATGATCCGCGAGATTCGAGACAGTCAGGAAATGCGTATCGTTCTCTGCTCCCATCTTCTGCGCGATGTCGAAGACACCTGTGACGAAGTGCTGATTCTCAAGCAGGGGCAGATTGCGCATTACTCCAATCTCGATGAGGAGCGCCGCTCTAACAAACGTTTCGTCGAGCTCGAGATCTACGGAGCGAATGGTGACTTCACGGCGGCCATCGAGAAGATGGGTTGTGAGTGCGCCGTCACCGCAAACCGCATGAAGATGGTCCTGGCGGACGGAATCGAGACCCGCGACATCTTTCGGATCGCCGCCGAGCAGCAGGTGCGTATCCGCCGTCTGAATTTCCGCCGCGACACACTGGAAGACATTTTCCTGAAGGCGATGGAGAGTTGAACCGCAGCTAGCGAGGAGCAGGGATGGCAGTTTACAGGCGTAACTACCGGCCATATTCCGGCTCGCAGACTCCAGAGTGGTCGCGGTTCCTCGTCCTTTTTCGCTACTCTCGCCGGAACCTCTTTCGCTCGAAAGTACAGACCGGCTTCTTCGTGCTCTGTTTCTTTTATCCCATCGTGTGCCTGGTGATGATCTATCTCGCGCACAGTGCAAGCTTCCTTGCGAAGTTGGGCGTTCCCAGCGAACTCATTTCCATCGACAACATGTTCTTCTTCCGATACATGAGCGTACAGGGCGGTGCTGGCATTTCTGATGACGGCATTTGCGGGTCCCGGCCTGATTTCTCCCGATCTCGCGAATGGTGCCCTGCCTCTGTACTTCTGTCGCCCGTTCTCGCGCGCCGAGTATGTCCTTGGGAAAGTCGTCCGTGCTCGGCATTCTCCTTTCGCAAATCACCTGGATCCCCGGGCTCATCCTGTTCACGATTCAAGCCAGCTTCGCCGGGGCAAGCTGGACCTGGAACAACTTGTGGATTGCAGGCAGTCTCGTGGTTGCCTCCCTGATCTGGATCGCGATTCTGTCGTTGCTGGCCATGGCCCTTTCCGCGTGGGTCAAGTGGAGAATCGTCGCCGGTGCTTCGCTGCTCGCGCGTGATGTTCTTTGGCGCAGGTTTCGCGCAGGCGATCAACGCCGTCATGCACACCGATTCTGGCCACTTCGTCGACGTGGGATACCTGATGGCGGCGGTTTGGATAGGCCTCTTCAAGGTGGATGCGGAAAATTCCATTACCGCATTCCCAGCCTTAATTGCTCTCCTCGTCTATTGCTCCATCTGCCTTTGGCTCCTCATGCGAAAGGTCCGCGCCTATGAGGTGATCCGGTGAGCGACCGCATCATCTTCGAAGATGTTTCGAAGTTCTACGGCGAAATCCTGGGCGTGAACCGCGTCAATCTCTCGATTCCGCCGGGCATCACCAGCCTCGTCGGTCCCAACGGTTCCGGCAAGACCACGCTGATGAACCTGATGACCGGCTTGGTGAAGCCGTCCCGCGGCCGCATTGAGGTGCTTGGCTACCCGACCAATGACCCCGAGAACCTGTTCAAGTTCGTCGGCTACTCCACGCAGTTCGACGCCTTCCCCAAAGGCCTCACCGGATTTCAGTTCATTTACTCCTACCTGTGCCTTTCCGGCATGCCTGTGCAAGACGCCGAACGCACCGCCTGGCAAGCCATCGAGCGCGTCAACATGGTCGACGCCGCCTCGCGGAAAGTTGCCGCTTACAGCAAAGGGATGCGCCAGAGAATCCGGCTCGCACAGGCCCTGGCCCACAATCCCAAGGTCCTCGTTCTTGATGAGCCGCTGAATGGTCTCGACCCGCTGGCGCGATCGGAGATGATCGCGCTCTTCCGCGCCTCGGCCGCGCGAAGGCTGCTACGTGATCATTTCCAGCCACATCCTGCACGAGGTCGATGTCATCTCGGATCAGGTCATCCTGCTGAGCAATGGATACGTAGTGGCAGAAGGTCAGATCCAAAGTGTCCGCAGCGAAATTCAGGAGCATCCCACGCAAATCCTGATCCGCTGTGATCGCCCCAGAGAGCTTGCCGCCAAGTTGTTCGAATCGGAATACACGATCGAGGCCTCCATCCACAACGACGGCCGCGGCTTGCTCTTGAAAACCCGCGATGCCGACCGCTTCTATCTTGCGATGAATCAACTCGCGCTTGAACGGCATTCAGATTGAATCCATCGCTCCGGCCGACGACGACGTCCTTTCAGTCTATGAGTACCTGATCGGCAATGAAGAGGTTGTCCGATGAAGCGACTCTGGTGGACGCAGATCAAAGCGGTGATTCGTCTGGAACTGAGAAAGACCTTCTTCGCCAAACGCGGTCTGTGGATCTATGTAGTGGCCGCTCTGCCGGTCTTGCTATACATCGCCTACGCGGTGGCGATGTCCAATGAGCAACATCAAACCGCCAAGATCGCACGGCAAGGCGAAAAACGCCTGGCGTATCAAGACCTGCTCGCAATCAAATCCGGCATGACCAAGCAGGACGTAACTGCCATTCTCGGAAAGCCGCCCCTGGATTTTCATTGGAACGAACGTCGCGCCACCGGTCCAGGCTCCAGCGAGGAGATTTCCCGCGAGGATCTTCACTACTCCGACGGGCAGAATGATTTGTACCTGAGCCTGGCGAACGGCAAAGTCGAAGGCATCCATATCCACGAGGGGTATAACCTCGGTGAGGACGCAGTCGTGTTCGCCGGCGTCTTCCAATTCTTCTTTTTGCGCCTGGCAATATTCTTTGGCTGCCTCGGAATCTTCATGAACCTATTCCGAGGTGAGGTCCTGGACCGGAGTCTGCATTTCTACTTCCTTGCGCCCATCCGGCGCGAGGTTCTGATGGCGGGAAAATTTCTGGCTGGATTGTTGGCGACCTGCACGATCTTCATCACCAGCGAACTGCTGCAAACCGTCGCTTTCCTGTGGCATTTCAGTCCGCAAGCGCGCGACCTGTACCTCTACCACAATCACGGGCTCGAAAATGCGGCGGTGTATGTGGGAGTCACATTTCTAGCCTGCGTCGGATACGGCGCGTTCTTCCTGGTTGCGGGAATGCTGTTCCGCAACCCGATCATTCCGGCTGCGGCCGTATTGATCTGGGAAGGAATCAATCCGTTCCTGCCGGCGCTGTTGAAACAGTTCAGCGTGATCTACTACCTGAAGTCGCTATGCCCGGTGGAGATTCCAGTTTCGCCCGGCACGCCCGGTCTGTTCGCTCTACTCATCTCCAACGCTGATCCAGTCTCACCGCCCGTGGCGATTCTAGGAATCCTCGTCGTCGCGCTGCTTGCGCTCTTCGTGTCGAGTGTCCAGGTTCGGCGCATGGAGATCAACTACACGACGGAATAGTAAGCGCCTGCCGAGTCTCGACCACTATTTCGGCGCCCGTCGATAACTGCCCTGTAGAACACGGCAAGGCGTGATCTCAATCACAGATAAACAAGCCGTCCGGGACCCAACATAGAGTTCTCGGCGCCTGGACCTGGAATCCCGTGGCGCCGATTCCGGAGTTGAGGAACACTCGTGCGTCTTCCTAAACCGACACGCTTGCGCCTTTATTCTCAGATATTTTTCTTCGCCCTATTTCTGTTGGCTCCTTCTGCGCACAGAATTCCACGGATCGTTCCGCAATTCGGCAAGCGAAATCAGGATTCCCTTATCCGGTCGGCCTCTTCTTCCAACTCGATCCTCTCATCGCTTTGTCGAACGCGCTGGCGAGCCATTCCCTGTATCGCGGCCTGCTCTGGTGCTTGCTCATCCTGATCCCCACAATGTTTGTCGGGCGCTTTTTCTGCGGGTGGATTTGCCCTCTGGGATCGATTCACCACTTCTTCGGCAGTCTGAAATCTGAGAAAAAAAGAGGAAAGCAGCTGCTGGAGTCGAACCGCTACAAGCGCTGGCAGACCACGAAATACTACATCCTTGCCGCAGTACTGATCGCAGCCCTGCTGGGTACGGGCGTCGTCGGCTGGCTCGATCCCTTTTCTTTTCTCGTCCGCTCCGTCGGCCTCTCAGTATTGCCGGCTACGAACTACGCACTGCAGGCGGGCTTGGGAGTGCTTGAGCACAGCCGGTTTGGGTTTGTTCAAACGATTGGCAGCGCGCTGCACTTCGTCCTGGGCTCAGTGCTACTCAGTTTCAAGCAACCGTATTTTCGCCAGGGGATCTGGCTCGGGCTGATCTTCTTTTTTATTTTGGCGCTGAATTTTCGCGTCACGCGGTTCTGGTGCCGGGCGATTTGCCCGCTGGGAGCCCTGCTCGGCATTGTGTCCCGCTGGTCGGTGCTGGGGCTGGTCAAGAATCCTGAGCATTGCAACGACTGCAATCGTTGCCTGCTGCGCTGTCAGGGAGGCGACGATCCCATCGGCGGCGTTCCCTGGCGGCAGCCGGAATGTCATCTGTGCCTCAACTGCGTGGACGAGTGTCCCGAGCACGGGTTGCAGTTCAAACTTTTTCCTGCCCAGAAAACGGCTGGCACGAATCTGCAAAGGCGCAAGCTCCTGACGGGGCTGGCGGCAGGCGCGGCACTGGTTCCGCTGATGCGCAGTGCTCCAGGCTTCGCGGCGGAGAAGCATGAACGTTTGCTGCGGCCTCCCGGTGCAGTCGATGAAGAGTTCTTCCTCTCGCGCTGCATCCGATGCGGCGAGTGCATGAAGGTCTGTCCCAACAACGCGCTTCAGCCCGCGCTCACCGAAGCGGGCGTGGAAGGACTGTGGACCCCGGTTCTGGTGCCTCGACTCGGCTATTGCGAGACCAGTTGCGTCCTGTGTTCGCAGGTTTGTCCGACGGGCGCAATCTGGGAGATCACGCCCAAAGAAAAAGGATGGTCGGTCGACGTCTCAAGCGCCGCAAAGCCCGTCCGCCTGGGAACAGCTTTCTATGATCGCGGCCGTTGCCTGCCTTGGGCGATGGCGACAGACTGCATTGTGTGTGAAGAGTGGTGTCCGACTTCTCCCAAAGCGGTTTACTTACGCCCCGCGGAAGTGATCGATGCGGCAGGGAATGTGAAGCAGGTGAAGCAGCCTTATCTCGATCCATCGCGCTGTGTGGGATGTGGTGCCTGCGAGCACGCCTGCCCCGTGCAGGATCGGCCAGCGGTTTATGTCACGAGTGTCGGGGAAAGCCGCTCGCGCAGCAATCAGATTCTGCTGAATCGGAAAAGGCTTTAGTGAGCGGAAGAGAATAAGAAGGAAGAAGGAGCGGGAGGAGAAGAAGAAGAAGAAGAAGCTAGATCTGGATCTAGGGAAGGGCACGGATTTATCCGTGCCATTGGGAGCTTCAATCAGCTCGGCTTCATTCGCTTAGGAAAGACTCGTGAATGCAGGCAGCACCGTGGAAGAGCGGCGCTTCAGCGCCGCGTAAAGCACGCAGAATCAATCGCGGCTTCAGCCGCTGAGGTAAGCCTTGCCTTCAGCAATCGATTCATGAGACGGAGTTTTCATGCAAAACGACAACAATACGTTGAACCGTCGGGACGCGCTGATCAAGCTGCTGCGCGTCGCCGGAGCAGGTGCAGGAGCTGCCGGACTTGGCGTGTGGCTCAGCCGCAACAGTTTGCGACCCGAAGCCGCGCTGGCGACGACCGCCAAACACGGTCATGGAGTCCCGGCCGATCCCGCGCTTCCCGAAATGGCGATCATTCAAGGCGACGATCCCGCGTCGCTGGCGCGGCAGGCAGTCGAAGAACTAGGAGGGATGCGCCGCTTCGTCAGCCGCGGCGACATTGTCCTGGTGAAGCCGAACATCGGATGGGACCGAACTCCGGAGCAGGCGGCGAACACGAATCCGGATGTCGTAGCCGAAATCGTCCGCCAATGCCTGGGTTCAGGAGCGAAACGCGTCATCGTGGCCGACGTAAGCTGCAACGAAGCGCGCCGCTGTTTTCAGCGGTCCGGCATCGCCGAAGCTGCGCAGCGTGCGGGAGCAGAGGTCATCTTGCCCGAGCCCTCCCGCTTCAAAGACGTCGATCTCAAAGGAGAAGTCCTGCGCGAGTGGCAGATTTTCGATCCCTTCCTAAACGTCGACAAGGTCATCAACGTGCCGATCGCCAAGCACCACGCACTCACGGGCGCAACTCTCGGAATGAAGAATTGGTACGGCATGCTCGGTGGACAACGCAACCAGCTCCATCAGAAGATTCACGAAAGCCTCGTGGATCTTGCGGACTTCGTCCGTCCGACTCTGACCGTCATTGACTGCTACCGGATATTGGTTCGCAACGGTCCGACCGGAGGAAATCTGGACGACGTCCTGCTGAAGAAGACGCTGGTCGCATCCACGGATCCAGTCGCGGTCGACGCCTACGTCGCCAAGGCTTACTGGAATCTCGACGTCGACGCGCTTCCGTATCTGAAACTCGCGGCCACGCGTGGATTAGGAAGCTACGAATTCGAAAAAGTTCGCACGCGAGTTAAGAGCTTGTAGCTCTTGCGCAAAAAAAAGCCCCGGGCAGTTCGGTATGACTGCCCGGGACCATCTCACGCGGCAGAGTGCAGCGCCTCACTGGTACGTGAGAGTTCAGTTTGTCCACGTACACCGTGTACGGAGTTTGTTTGTAGTTCCCATCCATCTGGTAGTTGACCGTGATCCCATACCATCCGGGCGCTGAGAACGGCGGGTAGGTCCAATTCAAAACGTGAGTCTGACCATTCAGAGTGATCGATTGATACTTCAATTTGTTGTCTGACGTACGTTGCACCTGAATCACGAGGTGGTTCCAGGAATTGTTGACGGGATTGCACGGAATCCCCGTCGGTACCCACTTCACACTGTTCCAGATATCCCATTCATTGCCGGCGCCAGCGCGGCATTCGGTGCCCCAGGTGAAGCCCATGCCGCCGAAGAACTGGTTGACGTCGAACTCGAGCGCCTGCGACGCGCCGAGATTGCTGCCGTAGAAGTACACGTCGTAAGTGAAATTGTGCAACGTGGGCACTAGAGTGCGAGCCGTGTCCGGAAGTCCCTGAGAGGAAAGATCGCCGATCAGGTGATTGTTCCACAGCACGTCCGTGTACGCTTCTGTTCCTCCGATGTTGTACTGAGTCGAACTCCCCGAAATCGTCGGATTCTTGATTCCCTGGTACATCGCCCAGGTTGTCTCCGGGCCGCTTGGCGTACACGACGTGCAGTCTCCATAATTAGGAGGCTGTTGCGCATAGGACCTCCATCCCCCGCTGCTCTGGATGTTCGAGATGGTTTTCCCTGAAGAACCAACCGTGATCGTCACCGGTGCAGTCGCTGCCCCGCCGCAGTTGTCCCATTCCTGGATGGTTGTGTGATAGGTTCCGGGACTCAGCGAAAGGCTTTTGTTCAAACTCGCGCCGCCGACCACATAGGCCAGTTGCGAAGGGGCGGTGTAGATCCCCATCGAAGCCACGCCTTTGGAACAGGTGGTCGTTGCGGTAGCAACAAAGTTAACGGGCGACCCGACACTGCTGTTGCTTGAGGGCGATACGACGTGGACGCCTGAACCCGACTGCACCGTGATCTTCACGCCGGCCGTAGACGCCCCACCACAGTTATCCCAAGCGACGACGACCGCGTTGTATGTACCGGGATTCAAGTTAATGCTTGTGTTCAGCTTGGAACCACCCACTGTGTATACCAGCGAGTATGGAGCGGGGTAGATCCCCATTGAAGCGACACCTTTTGAGCAAGAGGTGCTCGCCGTGGCTGCAAAATTGACGCTCGTACCCACCGTGCTGCCGTTCGAGGGGCTAGACACAGTAACCCCCGCGAAAGCTGCTGTGGCGGCAAGGAAAACGACGAGAACGGCCGTTGGAATCAGGGCATGCTTCTGCATTTGAACTGCTTTCTCCGGTTGGGATTTTTGGTCTGGGACCGGTATTGCAGGTAAAGCTTTACAGCTCAGAGGGATACGCCAATCGGGCAGGAATACCCTCGATCGTTCTGACCGCCGATTCGCCCCGAAGCCAATCTTGGGACGTAAGCGGTTTTTCTGAGCGGAGCTGCTCACTTTATACAGGATTCACCTGAGTGTCAAAGGGAAAACCCAGTAGTGCCAATCGATTACGAATCGGAAGGACTAAGCCCGAATTTCGATCTGAGTTCGGGCGAGGGCCGGGCAACGCCAAAAGGTTTCGCATGCAACTAATAAATTAGTTGACGTTTCACTATCTCCCACGTCGAACCAATAGCGCACAAGGAGGAGCATTTTGGCGCGCAGCAAATCCGCAACCCTGACCGAGGCCGAGTTGCGCATTATGAACGTGCTGTGGGACAAGGGACCGGCGACCGTCCACGAAGTGCTGCAGGCTCTCCCTCCCAAGCCAAATCTGGCTTACAACTCGGTGCTTACGATCATTCGGATTCTGGAGACAAAAGGTTACGTGAAGCACGTGAAAGACAAGCGTGCTCACATTTACATGCCCAAGATCGATCGGGAAGACGCGACCCGCTTTGAAGTCCGGCATCTGGTCAGCCGATTTTTCGGAGACTCCCACGAGCGCCTGCTGCTGAATATTCTGGAAGAGAGCAGCATTGACGCTGAGGAACTGGCGCGAATGCGTGAATTGCTGGAAAGGAGCAAGTAGCCGCCTCCATGGTCGCTGGTTTCAACACGATGGCAGAAGTCTTCGCGCTCCGGTTGCTCGATTCCCTGATTGAGGGAAGCGCCATCTGTGTGTGCGCTGCGCTGATCCTCCGTATGGTTCCGCGCCAGAACGCGGCCACTCGATTTGCAGTTTGGTTTTCAGCCTTGGTGGCCATCGCAATTTTGCCTTGGGTCAGCGGAGCATGGCTGCACACAGGGGTAGCGAATGTCACCGCGAAACATGCGGCCGTTGCCCTGCCCGAATCCTGGGCAATCTACTTCCTGGTTGGTTGGGGGCTGCTCGCGCTCTGGTTCTCTCTAAGACTGGGCAGGGCCGTCTGGCATCTGCATGGTTTGCGAAGAAACTGCATCGCCATTGATCCTTGTGAACTCGATCCAGTCCTGCAACAAACCCTGCAACGTCACGGCGGCCGGCGCCGAATTGCGCTCTGCACTTCAGAGCAAGTGCGAGTTCCTACGGCTGTCGGTCTAATGAAGCCGGCGATCCTGATTCCCCATTCGCTGATGGGCGAGCTCTCGCCCGCCGAGCTGAACCAGGTTGTTCTTCACGAGCTCGCGCACTTTCGCCGATGGGACGACTGGACCAACCTGATTCAACAAGCCGTGACTGCCCTCCTCTTCTTTCATCCAGCCATCTGGTGGATCGAGAAGAAACTCGGTTTAGAGAGGGAGATGGCATGTGATGATGCGGTTCTGGCCGAGACCGCCAGTCCGCGAGCGTACGCCGAATGCCTGGCGCGTCTGGCGGAGAAAACTTTCGTGAGCCGGGGCATCGCGCTCGCACAGTCAGTCTTGGGCAAGGTTCGCCAGACGTCCGCTCGAGTCGCTCGAATCCTGGACGTGAACAGGCCGGCGCCGGGTCTGTATACCTCGAGGCTGCCAGTGTCGCTGGTGGCCGTCCTCGCGATCGCATGCGCCGGTCTCTATTCCAGAAGCCCTAAGCTGATTGCGTTTGAGAGATCTCCCCAGGCTCAGGTACAGCCACGAATCTACGAGAATGCAAGTCTCTCTGCGACTGCTTCCGTGCCGCGTGCGCAGCGGACCGCCAGCTTGGCTGTAACTCCGGTGAAGTTGACGGAGAGATCGGTCAGTCGCAAAACTCCGCATGCACCGAAAATGGCTGCCTCGCCGTCCAAGTCTCCCAAAGCGCCGCAGGAATCGCTGGTTCATCTGACCGGATCCCATTCCGCCGCGGTACCTTTTACCGAGACGTTTTGGATCGTAATCGAGAGCAACAGCACGACTCCTGAGCAACAACAGGTTCATCAAATTCAGATGTGGCGTGTGACCGTTCTTAGAAACGTGAATACGGCACCCACCAACCTGATTCCCCGGAAAGCGTAATCATGCAGCTTGTTTTCATGGGGTGTTTGTCTGCAGCTTTTAACTAATGAATTAGTTGTAACCGAAAACCATTTGGAGGAGTGAAAGTCATGGATGTCAGAAAGTGGAAAGAAAACGCAAGGAAATGGACGCTGCAATTGGTGGCGCCTCTATTGGCGCTCGCCCTCGTCGCGTCGTTCGTAACTTATGAATTCGTCAAGCCCGCCGCGGCAAGTGCCGCCAACGCGGCTCCGGCTCCGGCCGCAGCGCCGCTTGACGTCGACAGTGTCGGCGCGCTCCTGGCTCTGGACAAAGCCATGGAAACGTTGGCGGCACGCGTGACGCCGGCGGTTGTCAATGTGACGGTCACGTCGAAGGCCACGCGCAGAAAATGCCAATGGGCAAATGCCAGAAGACATGCAACAGTTCTTCGGGCAGTCCAATCCTTTCGGACAGTTCTTCGGACCGCACGGGCGCCGTCAGCCGCAGATCGAACATGGCATGGGCAGCGGCGTCGTGATTTCTCCTGACGGATATATCGTCACGAACAATCACGTGGTCGATGGAGCCGTCGATATCCGCGTTACCACCAGCAATCGCCGAGTCCTCAAGGCCAAGCTCATCGGAACCGATCCGCTGACCGATCTCGCTGTCCTGAAGGTCAATGCGCCGGACCTGGCGAGTGCGCCCTGGGGAGATTCGAAGGTAGTGCGGCCCGGCCAGACGGTGCTCGCATTCGGTAATCCGTACGGATTCCGTTTCACCGTCACGCGAGGCATTGTCAGTGCCGTGAACCGCGCGAACCCTGATCCCTCCAACCCGAGTAAGCCTGGAGAATTCATCCAGACCGACGCAGCGATCAATCCGGGCAACTCCGGCGGACCGCTGGTCAATGCCCGCGGCGAAGTTGTGGGCATCAACACGTTCCTGATTTCGCCATCGGGCTCGTTCTCAGGAATGGGATTTGCGATTCCCACTCAAATCGTCAGACCGACGGTGGAAACCCTGATTCGTGACGGTAAAGTCCGCCATGGACGCATGGGCATTGGTATCGCCGATGTCACGCCGGAAAATGCCAAGTTCTTCGGCGATCAAGCTGCCATGGGAGGCGTCGTCACCCAGGTGGAAGCTGACTCGCCCGCTGCCAAGGCAGGCCTGCAGATTGGAGACGTGATCACCGAGGTCGACGGTCACAAAGTGACTGATGCTGGAGAACTCCAAGTCGTAGTGGGCCAGAAGCAGCCCGGAACGAAAATCGAACTCACCGTTCTGCGCGACGGAAAGACCATGACGCTTTCGGTCACTCTCGAGGAACTGGGTACCCGAAATGCCGAAGGAAAGGGCAGTGCCGGCGAGAGTAACGGCAAGATGCGCTGGGGAATCGGACTCGGCAACCTCACGCCGGATCTGCGCGATCAGCTTCAGGCGCCGAGTGACATTCACGGCGCTGTGATCGAGCAAGTGCAGCCAGGAAGCCCTGCAGATAACGCTGGATTGCAGCAAGGCGACATCATTCTCGAAGTGAACCGCCATAAGGTTCAGTCAGCGAGTGATGTCCAGCAGGCTCTTTCGAACGTCGGCAAAGGCGAAGATGCGCTCGTGCTGGTGTGGTCCAACGGCGGCAACTCGTTCCGAGTATTGCATTCCGGGGAAGGCGCCTAAACAAAGAGCGCGCTTCTAAGCGTGAGAAAAAATCTCCGCTCTCACATCCGGAGTCATCGAATCGCGAACCGCAAGAATACATAATAATAAAGAAGTCCCGGCATCGAGCTGCCGGGACTTCTCATCTTTCCTCTCCAGGTCATCTACCTACGATGCCCGGCGCTGGCGATTCAGGCTCTCGTTCTCGTCTTCTTCTGTATCTGAGCCTTGCCCGCCCTTCTTCTGGCTGGTCTGTCCGCTCTGCTGCCCGCCCGTTTGACCTTGTCCAGGCTGACCGGACTGGCTGCCTTGTTGACCAGTACTGTCCACCTTGCTGACGGTTTTTCTCCATATCGTCTGCCATTAGTACCCCTCCTATGGATGCGCGTCGTGGCGCACTCAATGATTTGAATACACTGCCTCTTAGTTGCTAACCGTTGGGCCGGGGTTGGGGGCTTAGGGTATTTCCGTGATCTGAATTGCAGGTGTTTCTGAAGGTGTCACTGACTTAAGCCGTTCCAACTCTTCGCGCGTCTTCTCCCACGCGTCTGCCTTCCTTTTGGTGGCAATGGGCGCACTTTTCGTCGCTGTAATACGCAAGGATGTTCTCCCGCAGATCGGGTGTGAGCATGCGGAAGTCATCGCGAGCCAGATAGTCGAGCAGACGCGCGTAGGCTTCGTCGGACAGTTTGTATTCGCCGGCATGCGTCATGTGCCCCGTGTCGAAGTCGGTGTTCGGCAGGCGAAGATCTTTCTTTCTCACCTCGACGAGCGTTGCACGATAATTCTCGAGAGTCCGATTCACGCTCGCGATATACAAGTCCTCAGTCTTGCGAGTCGGGATTTTGAAATCGAGCGCTCTGAAGGGCCCTACCTTCGGAACAAATTTCAAGAAGAACGCCAGGATACGGGTGCCAACTCCCGGCCGCCGGTATCCTTTTCCCCATTCGCGCTGGTAGCTGGCGCGCGAAAGATTGTAGCGAAATTTCCGCGAATTAAAATTGGGAGTTTCAGCAACCAGTTCCTTCTTCCTCGCAACCAGCGCCACTCGGGTCATCTCAGGGATGATCTTACTGATCGAGCGCCGGAAAGTTCCGATCGCCAGATCCTCATTCGTGATCACCATGTTGAGAGGAACACCATACGTATCCAGGAACGCACGTTCCAGTACCGGTTTTGAAACCTCAAACCCGATGAAGTCGTGGTATCGGTCTGACGTGTAGCGATTCTTGGCCACCTGCGTCATGTCGAATCCAAACTCCGTTCGGATGTGCGCCTTGGGATTGTCCTCATAGGTCACCGTATCGCCATATTTTGCCCGCAGCTTTGGAAACAGCAGGGCAACCGATTGATTGACAGCGGGATGGCCCACGTTGTCGGAAGAGTAGTGCGCCAGCGCGCCCAGGGCGAATGCGTACTCATTCAGATCGCTGGATTCGTTGATGAGGTTGACGATGAAATCGCCGCTGCGGACGTAATGCGTGAGATCGCTGAAGAACTTGTTGCCGAACGGATAATAACCCATGTCTTGCACTAACGATCCCCCGTAGGCGAACGCGTGCGCCTTTCTTAGATCATCGTCGGTCGCGGTTGGGAAGCGCTTCGTCAACAGCGGTTCGATGTCGTCCTTCCACAGCAGGTCGACAACTTGTTCATGGGTCAGGACCGAGTACGCGCGGCAACCCGCCGAGAGTCCGACCAGCAAAGCAAGCAGCGATGACCGTCCTCAATACACACTGCGACACGTTTGTCATAAAAGAGTGATTGAATGCCTTGAAATAGAGACTGCGCCCGGGCCCGTTACGATTTTGATTCTCCTTTCTCCCCCGCGAAAGGTAGTTAAGGCAGTCTTATTTAGTTGCGAACAGTCACTCAAGGTTGGCCAAGTTGTTGGAAATGCGGATTTCGGCGGCAGTTCCAGTCAGGTTCGATCCCGTGTTCCGATACAGACAGAATTCCTCCCAGATACCAAGTTCTCGTTACTGACACCCCTGAGCCGTGAGACTAGCGTAAATAACAGAGTTCGCCCCGCTCGGTCTCCGATCGAGGTGAACCTGCGCCGTTGAGTCTACAGAGTCAGAGGAATTGAAGGAGAGATCATGAGCATCTGGACAGTGTTATTCATCATTTTGCTGATCGCATGGCTTGGCGGGTTCACAGTGTTTCACGTCGCCTCGGGACTGATTCATCTGCTGTTGATTTTCGCGGTTATTTCCCTTATTTTGCATTTTGTTATGGGCAGAAGGGCCGTGTGAACGGCCCTCTTACCCCTGTCAATTCGTTGCTGGACGCCTGATTCCGCGCCCAGTCAGCCATATACAGGAATTACCTTAGGGATTCCCATCCCTGAACATGGTCCAATCCTTTTTGAGCGCGCTTTAGCACTGCGCGCTCAATTGCGCATAGGGCCAATTTCCCCATCACGTCCGAATTCTTCCCTTTTTGGCGAAGGTCGGGCTTTGTTCCGACCCGAGCGGGAATGAGGTCCCATCGCGCCCTTTCAGGTGTGGGGAGATTCAAAGATGAAGAGGTCGTCCCTCAACGAAACTGCACCGGCCCCCAGACCGATGCAACTGCACCGCTCCCGAAAAATAATGGCAAACCCAAGTCCCACGACGAGTCCCTTGACCTCAATGTGATCCTCTCTGCTCTGCAGAACATGAGAAATGGAGACTTCACCGTGCGCCTTCCGGGCACGTGGGTCGGACTGTCAGGAAAGATTGCCGATACCTTCAACGATATCGTTGCCGCGAACCAACACATGGCCCAGGAGTTCAAGCGTGTCGGGCACGTGGTCGGAAAGCAGGGCAAGACCCGCGAAAGAACCCGCTTTCACGAATCCAGGGGCGCCTGGGGCGAGATGGAGGGGTCGGTCAACACGCTCGTTGAGGATCTGCTGCGCCCAACGGCAGAGGTTACACGCGCCATCGCAGCCGTCGCGCAGGGGGATTTGACTCAGACCGTTCGCCTGGACGTCGATGGCCGTCCGCTGGAAGGCGAGTTTCTACGTTCCGCCAATCTCGTTAACACGATGATTCAGCAGCTCGGCGTGTTCACCGCCGAGGTGACGCGCGTAGCCCGCGAAGTGGGAACGGAAGGCAAACTCGGTGGCCAGGCGCAGGTTCCCGACGTCGCCGGTACGTGGAAAGACCTCACCGACAACGTGAACCTGATGGCCAGCAACCTTACCGGCCAGGTTCGTAACATCGCGGAAGTCGCCACCGCCGTGGCCAGCGGCGATTTGTCCCGCAAGATCACGGTCGACGTGCGCGGCGAGATTCTGCAGCTCAAAGAAGCCATCAACACGATGGTGGATCAGCTCCGCTCGTTCGCATCGGAAGTAACCCGTGTGGCGCGCGAAGTCGGAACCGATGGAAAACTCGGCGGACAGGCCGTGGTGCCCGGTGTGGCCGGTACGTGGAAGGATTTGACCGACTCCGTGAACGCGATGGCTGGAAACCTCACGGCTCAGGTCCGAAACATCGCTGAAGTTACGACGGCAGTTGCTCGCGGCGACTTGTCGCGCAAGATCACGGTCGATGTAAAAGGAGAAATTCTCGAACTCAAAGACACCATCAACACGATGGTGGATCAGCTCAACGCATTCGCCGGTGAAGTGACGCGCGTCGCTCGCGAAGTCGGTACCGAAGGAAAACTCGGCGGTCAGGCTCAGGTGTTCGGCGTCGGCGGTACATGGAAAGATCTCACCGACAACGTGAACTTCATGGCCAGCAACCTGACGGGCCAGGTTCGTAACATCGCGGAAGTGGCGACAGCCATCGCCAGCGGCGATTTATCCCGCAAAATCACGGTTGACGTACGCGGCGAAATCCTGCAGCTCAAAGAAACCCTCAACACGATGGTGGACCAGCTCAACCGGTTCGCCGGTGAAGTAACGCGCGTGGCCCGCGAAGTCGGTACGGAAGGCCGCTTGGGCGGTCAGGCAAACGTGCCCGGGTGTCGCCGGTACGTGGAAAGATCTGACGGACTCCGTGAACTCGATGGCCGGAAACCTCACCGGCCAGGTACGAAACATCGCCGAAGTGACCACGGCTGTGGCTCGCGGCGATCTGTCACGCAAGATCACGGTCGACGTGAAGGGCGAAATTCTCGAACTCAAAAACACCATCAACACGATGGTGGACCAGCTCAACGCGTTCGCCGGTGAAGTAACGCGTGTGGCCCGCGAAGTCGGTACGGAAGGAAAACTCGGCGGCCAGGCGCAGGTGCCCGGAGTCGCCGGAACGTGGAAGGATCTCACCGACAACGTGAACTTCATGGCCAGCAACCTGACTGGCCAGGTGCGAAACATCGCCGAAGTCGCGACCGCCGTGGCTCGCGGTGACTTGTCACGCAAGATCACCGTCGACGTGAAAGGCGAAATTCTCGAACTCAAAGACACCATCAACACGATGGTGGATCAGCTCCGTTCATTCGCATCCGAAGTGACGCGCGTGGCCCGCGAAGTCGGTACCGACGGAAAGCTCGGCGGACAGGCGCTCGTGCCCGGTGTCGGCGGAACGTGGAAAGATCTCACCGACTCCGTGAACTCCATGGCCAGCAACCTGACTGGCCAGGTGCGAAACATCGCCGAAGTTTCGACGGCCATCGCCAGCGGCGACTTGTCGAAGAAGATCACGGTGAACGTCAGCGGCGAAATCCTGCTGCTGAAGGAAACCATCAACACGATGGTGGACCAGCTGAACGCGTTCGCCGCCGAAGTGACGCGCGTGGCCCGCGAAGTCGGTACGGAAGGAAAGCTCGGCGGCCAGGCGCAGGTGCCCGGAGTCGCAGGAACCTGGAAAGACCTCACCGACTCGGTGAACTCGATGGCCGGCAACCTGACGGCGCAAGTCCGCAACATTGCCGAAGTGACGACCGCCGTCGCCCGCGGAGACCTATCGCGCAAGATTACGGTCGACGTGAAGGGCGAAATTCTCGAACTCAAAAACACCATCAACACGATGGTGGACCAGCTCAATGCGTTCGCCGGTGAAGTGACGCGCGTGGCTCGCGAGGTAGGAACCGAAGGCAGGCTGGGCGGACAGGCGAACGTGCCCGGAGTCGCCGGAACCTGGAAGGATCTCACCGACAACGTAAACTTCATGGCCAGCAACCTGACTGGTCAGGTCCGAAACATTGCCGAAGTCGCGACGGCCATCGCCAGCGGTGACTTGTCACGCAAGATCACCGTCGATGTGCGCGGCGAAATCCTGCAGCTCAAAGAGACGCTGAACACGATGGTCGAGCAGTTGCGCTCATTCGCTGCCGAAGTGACGCGCGTGGCTCGCGAAGTGGGTTCCGAAGGTCGGCTCGGTGGACAAGCCAACGTTCCCGGTGTCGCCGGTACCTGGAAAGATCTCACGGACTCGGTCAACGCCATGGCCGGCAACCTGACGGCACAAGTCCGAAACATCGCCGAAGTGACAACCGCCGTGGCTCGCGGCGACCTGTCCCGCAAGATCACGGTCGACGTGAAGGGCGAAATTCTCGAACTCAAGAACACCATCAACACGATGGTGGACCAGCTCAACGCATTCGCCGCCGAAGTAACGCGCGTAGGCCGCGAAGTCGGCACCGACGGCAAGCTCGGTGGACAGGCGCAGGTGCCCGGAGTCGCCGGCATCTGGAAGGATCTGACCGACAACGTCAACGTCATGGCGGTAAACCTCACCGAGCAGGTGCGCGGTATTGCCAAAGTCGTGACCGCCGTCGCCAACGGAGACCTTACGCAGAAGCTGACGGTGAATGCCAAAGGCGAGATTGCGGCCTTGGCCGAGACCATCAACAACATGACGGGCACGCTCGCCACATTTGCCGATCAGGTGACCACCGTCGCCCGCGAAGTCGGTGTGGAAGGAAGACTCGGTGGTCAGGCCAACGTCCCCGGCGCTGCCGGCACGTGGAAGGACCTCACCGGTAACGTCAACCTGCTTGCTGACAACCTGACGAACCAGGTGCGAGCCATCGCAGAAGTCGCAACTGCCGTCACCAAAGGCGATTTGACTCGCTCCATTCAGGTCGACGCCCGCGGCGAAGTCGCAGAGTTGAAAGACAACATCAACACAATGATCGATAACCTGCGACTCACCACCGATCGCAACACCGAGCAAGACTGGCTCAAGACCAACCTGGCTCGCTTTACCGGCATGCTTCAGGGACAGCGCGATCTCGGTACCGTGGGCCGCATGTTGCTCTCCGAGCTTGCGCCTTTGGTGAACGCACAGCAAGGCGTGATCTATCAGATGGAAACCGAGGAGACGGCTGGCTTGGTGCTGCTATCAGCATTCGCCGACGATGGCCAAAACGGTCATCTCCGTCAGTTGAAAATTGGTGAGGGCTTGGTCGGACAGGTCGCGTCAGAAAAACGCCGCATGTTGATCACAAATCTGCCCGACAAGACAGTGCCGATTCGTTCGGGTCTTTTTGCGTCGGTTCCAAGAAATGTCATCGTACTGCCGGTGTTGTTCGAAGACCGCGTCAAGGCAGTCATCGAACTGGCGTCACTGAGCTCCTTCACAGCCTCGCATCTGGCATTTCTCGAGCAATTGACCGCCAGCATTGGCATCGTGTTGAACAGTATCGAAGCCACGATGCAGACCGAAGGCCTGCTCAAGCAGTCGCAGCAGTTGGCGGCTGAACTGCAAACTCAGCAGAAAGAATTGCAGCAGACCAACGAGCAGCTCGCGCAAAAGGCGCAACAGCTCGCCGAACAGAACGTGGAAGTCGAACGCAAGAATCAGGAAATCGAGCAGGCCCGCCGTGCTTTGGAAGAGAAAGCAAAAGAGCTTGCCCTGACTTCCAAGTACAAATCCGAGTTCCTTGCCAACATGTCGCACGAGTTGCGGACACCGTTGAACTCGATTCTGGTGCTCGGGCAGCAGCTCAGTGAAAACCCCGATCACAACCTGACACCGAAACAGGTCGAGTTTGCCCGCACCATCCATGCTGCCGGAACAGACTTGCTCAATCTCATCAGCGATATTCTCGATCTCTCCAAGATCGAATCCGGGACGGTGTCCGTTGAAGCCGAGGACAGTCTTCTTTGCCAACCTGCTGGAGATGGTGGCGCGTCCATTCCGGCACGAGGCGGAAAACCGGAAGCTTGCCTTCGAAGTGAACACCGATTCGCATCTTCCACGCAGTCTGGTGACCGACTCCAAGCGCCTGCAACAGGTGCTCAAGAACCTGCTATCCAATGCATTCAAATTTACGGAGCATGGTTCGGTCCGGCTGTCGGTCTCCGTCGCTGAAAAACGTTGGAGCGAAGATCATCCGATTCTGAGCGGCGCAGCATCCGTGGTCGCGTTTGAGGTTGCTGACTCCGGCATAGGAATCGCTCCAGACAAGCAGCGCATCATCTTCGAAGCCTTCCAACAGGCCGATGCCGGCACCAGCCGCAAGTACGGCGGGACCGGCCTCGGCCTGGCCATTAGCCGCGAGTTGGCCAGCCTGCTGGGTGGTGAAATTCAGCTTCGCAGCACGCCCGGTGAGGGCAGCACCTTCACGCTTTATTTGCCGCTCACCTATGTCGGCCCATCGACCTCGAAGCTGACTCCAGGCGAGTGGAAGACCCTCACTGCTCCGCTAAAGCTTTCGAATATGGTCGTTACAGAGCATCCGGTGGAGCAGATCGAGGACGACCGCGACAACCTGCAGCCAGACGACGCTGTGCTTCTCGTCGTCGAGGATGATCCGCACTATGCCCGCGTGCTCCGCGACCTCGCGCGCGACAAAGGGTTCAAAGTGCTAGCGGCTTTGCGCGGTGCGGACGCCCTTGCGCTTGCCCGCGAATTTCATCCCAGCGCCGTTTCGTTGGACGTTTTCTTGCCCGACATGCTGGGCTGGACTGTGCTCAACCATCTCAAGCAGGATCCAGCGACGCGGCACATCCCAGTGCAGATGCTCACCTTGGATGAAGATCGGCAGCACGGGCTCGCCCGCGGTGCGTTCGCGTTCGTAACCAAGCCCACAAATGCGAACGACCTCGAATCGGCCTTAGCGCGGATCAAAGAATATGCCGCTCCTCGCCGCAAGCGCTTGTTGATTGTCGAAGACAACCCCGCCGAACAGCTCAGTATCCGCGAACTTCTAGGCTCCGACGACATTGACGTAGTTGTTGCTGCCACAGGATCCGAGGCGTTGAAGCTGGTCAAGGACGAATCCTTCGACTGCGCAGTACTCGACTTGCGGCTGCCTGATATGACCGGCTTCGACATCCTGGAACGCATGCGCGACATCCCCAGCGTCCGGGAACTGCCCGTCGTTGTCTTCACTGGCAAGGAATTGTCGCCTGACGAAGACGCGAGGCTGCACACTCTTGCCCGCAGTGTGGTGGTGAAAGGAGTGGAGTCTCCTGAGAGGCTGCTCGATGAAACGGCACTCTTCCTGCATCGCGTGGTGGCGGATCTTCCGCAGGAAAAGCAGAGGATGCTCGATCGACTTCATCGATCGGATGAGGCGCTCGTCGGCAAAAAGGTGCTCGTGGTCGACGACGATATGCGAAACATTTTTGCCCTCAGCAGCGTGCTCGAGCGTCGCGGCATGGCCGTGCTGACCGCTGGAACCGGGCGAGAAGCCATTTCAATGCTGGAGTCGACTCCCGATGTCGCGATCGTCCTCATGGACATCATGATGCCCGAAATGGACGGATACGTTACCATGCAGGTGATCCGGCAGAACCCGTCATTCCGCCGGCTGCCCATCATCGCCCTGACCGCCAAGGCTATGAAGGGTGACCGCGAGAAATGTCTGGAAGCGGGCGCATCGGAGTATCTGGCCAAGCCCGTGAATACGGAACAATTACTCTCTGCATTGCGGATGTGGTTGCATCGATGAGCATAGGTCCGAACACAGAAATTACGTCCAATTCGAGTCCTGAGCCGCTCCGAGAAACCCGGCACTCAAGAACGCGTGAACATCTTGATGGTCGACGACCAGCCGGGTAAATTGCTGACCTACGAAGCGATCCTCTCCGACTTGGGCGAAAACCTGGTCAAAGCTACGTCTGCCAAGGAGGCCCTCGAAAAGCTGCTCAAGACCGATGTGGCCGTTGTGCTGATGGACGTGAGCATGCCTGAGATCGATGGCTTTGAGCTCGCCGAGATCATCCGTCAGCATCCGCGCTTCCAGAAAACGGCGATCATCTTCATCTCCGCGGTACACCTCACTGATCTGGATCGCCTCAAAGGCTATCAACACGGAGCCGTGGACTATCTCTCAGTTCCCATCGTTCCGGAAGTCCTGCGCGCGAAGGTGAAGGTTTTCACCGAGCTCCACCGCAAGAATCGGCAACTCGAGCGGCTAAACAGCGAGCTCGAACAACGGGTCGCCGAACGCACCGCCGAGTTGCAACAAAAAGCCGTCGCCTTGCACACATTGAACAGAGAGTTGGCCCAGCGGAATCAGGAACTGGACGCCATTGTGCAGACTGCCCCCGATATTATCTTCAGCCGGAATCCTGACGGCAGCCGGGACTACATCAGCAGTCGCTTTTATGAATACACCGGAGCTCCACCCGACACCGCCATAGGCTTCGGCTGGCTGGAATACGTGCATGCCGACGACAAGGAACAGAGTCATCGAAAGGTGGATGCATTGCGTGCAGTCCGGCGAAGCCTATGAATGTGACTACCGGCTGCGCGGCGCGGACTCGCAATATCGCTGGTTCCGGGCGCGGGCGGTGCCTCTGCGTGATGGCCACGGAACCATTGTGAAGTGGTACGGGACCTGTTCTGACATTCACGACAGCAAACTGCTGGAACAATCGATCCGCGAAAACGCGATCGAGCTGGAAAGAATGGTTGAAAGCAGGACTGCCGCGCTTAGACGTCTCTCGAATCGCATGATGACCATGCAAGACGAGGAGCGTCGCCGGATCGCGCGCGAGATCCATGATGGCCTCGGTCAGGAACTCGCCGCTGCGAAGATGATTCTCGACGGCATTCTGGCCAAGGATTCTTCGCCGTATCTGCGGCGGGCTTCCCTGGACGCGAGCCAGTTGATCGACCGGGCGATCTCGCAGGTTCGTACGATCTCTCACCTGTTGCATCCGCCGCTGCTCGATGAAGTTGGGCTGGTCTCCGCGCTTCGTTGGTTTCTGGAAGGTCTGTCCGAACGCAGCGGCATCCGTACGGTGTTAGAAGTCGATCCCCCGGATCTGGGCCGTCTCAGGTCGGAACTGGAGACTGCGATCTTCCGCATTGTCCAGGAGGCGCTCACCAACATGTTCCGTCACTCCGGAGCCCACAACGGCAGCGTAACCCTGATCCAAAAGAACGGAAATATTGTTGTCACGGTTCGTGACGACGGGAAGGGCATCGAGGAGCCGGTCATTCAGTTGCGTCCGGAGAGTGTCGGCGTTGGTATCGGCGGCATGCGACAACGCGTGACCGAACTCGGAGGCAGTCTGCGACTGGCGAATGCCAACCCCGGGACTGTGGTCGAAGTGGTTATTCCTGCGATCTTGCGAGACGACACCGTTGGCGTTGCGGTTCATGCTTGAGGCGTGGTAAGACTTCAGGTCTTGGCCACCGCAGCAGACTCGCAATTTACTTCGCCATCTCACCGTTAAATTGCTGAATCACGCCGTAGCACTCGCATGCGGAACTCTCCAGCTTTTTGCGGTTCAGGACCCTGACGGACCCATGCGAGTAATCGATGATGTTCTTCTTGCGTAATCCCCCGGCGGCCAGGCTCACGCTGGGACGATCGGTGCCCAGCATCGTGGCCAGAAAATCGTGCGTGATCTTCAGCAAGCCGGAGCCGACGCGGTCCTGAATCAGAAGCAGCCAGCGCGCCAGCCGCTGCTCCAGGTCGTGCAAGCGATTGCAGCCCGCAGTCTGCGCCGCCTGCAATCCGTGAACGGTAGCATACCGGTTCAGCAGTTTCTGCAGTTGAGGGCTCGTCTTCAGCGCGGCCTGCAAGTCGTCGACGGGCAGCTGGAATCCGTTTCCGCTGACCTGCATGATGGCCTCATGCGGACTGTGGCGGATGCCTGCCGCGACCGGAATCGGCGCAAAACCTTCGTTTCCAATCACGCCCACCTCGACGCTCTCATGGTGGTTCGTGTTGAACACCAGCGACGCCAGTCCGGCGTTGAGGAAGTAGGCGTATTCCAACTTCTGTCGCGGTTCGTGCAACACCGTGTAATGCGGCAGATCAAGGTAGTGCAAACCATCCCGGATCACGGCGAATTCCTCATCTGGAATCCCCAGCAGAATGCCGTTCACGATCGGTTTGCCTTCGAAGTTCGTCCGCTCGCCTGGGCGCAAAATTTGAGATTCAATTGACTTACCGACTACCCGACTAATCTTTCCCAAAGTAACCTCCGTGCCATTTCGAAATCGCATGTTGAGATGCCAACTACAGGCGCACGGGAAGTTGCTGAAAATCCCGTACTTACACCGCTGCTCCTCTCTGCGAGGAAATACAGGATTTCCTTGATTCCGCTGACGAGACGCGCGTGCATTAGTTTGTCGGGAGCCCTACAATCGGTTCGAGTGCGGTAAACAGTGCGGTGCGCCCCTAGTCCCCGTTGACCTTTTGCATGCCACCCCGGATCCTGATCGCCGACGACAACGCCATATTCCGCAAGGCTCTCCGGCAACTGCTCGAAGGGGCAGACCACTGGGAGATCGTCGAGGCCAAAAACGGCGAAGAAGCCGTCGCGAAATCGGTCGAGACTCGACCCAACCTCATCATCCTGGACCTTGCCATGCCCGGCAAAGACGGCTTGGCGGCTGCCCGGGACATCTCCGCATCGCTTCCATCAACCCCGATCCTGATGTGCACCATGCACATGTCTCCCCTCGTAGAAGCCGAGGCACTGAAGTCGGGAATCCAGAAGGTACTCTCCAAAGCAGACAGCAGCCTTCTGCTGCCGGCAATTCGGCAACTGCTCAACCCGGAGCCGCCGTCCGATCAGGGTGCAGCTTTGGAGATTATTCCGCCACCGGCCGTGGTCCCGGACCCCGCCTTGGCCGCACCTCTCTCGCCCTCAGCGTCCACCGAGGCCGCCGCTGAGCCGGTTCCGCCTGCCTCGCCCAAAAACGTAGCGTAGAGAGCCCGACCCCTGGCAATCCACCAGAATAAAGTTGTGCAGCTGTGATATGCCTCATTGTCGAGCTCTGGGCACTCGTTCGCTTCGCTCAGGTTCGCGGAAACGGGCGAAAGCGCCCGTCCCCACTCGGCTGTCTCCACTCGGGCTCTGGGTGCCCCACTTCTGGCCGGGGTTGCCAGAAGTGGGGATTCTGCCTGAATCCAGTTCCACATTCGAGAGGGCTCGTCTTTCATCGAATCGAAATCACGGACTATCGTGATTCTTCGAATCTGTTTGCCTGCATGTTGGGCCTGGAGCAATTCGAAGAGAGAATCCCCACTTCTGGCAACTTCGGCCAGACGTGGGGCACCCGTGTGTCTCTGTTGAGCATTTCCACATTTGGAAAACGGCTGCGTTTTTCTGAGTCGGAATCACAGACCAACCGATCTCTCGACACTACCTTGAAGGCATGCCTTGGGGCCTGAAGCGCTTCCATGAGACCGGAGGATTGCACTTCATCACCTGGAGTTGCTGCGATCGCCAGCGGTTGCTGGGCACACCCGAGAGCCGCGATCTTCTGCTTAAGGTTCTAGAGCAGATGCGCAATCGGTATCGGTTCGGTGTTGTCGGATTTGTCGTCATGCCCGAGCATGTACACCTGCTCATGTCCGAACCTTTGGCGGGAAATGTTTCTCGTGCGATATGTGCGGTGAAGCTGGGGTTCACGCGACGAGTATTGTCTGAAGAACCCCACTTCTGGCAAAACCGGCCAGAAGTGGGGCACCCGGACATCATGGACACCCTCCGACGCGGGCGAACATTTTTGGATGAAGAGGTACTACGATTTCAATGTTTACAGCTCGCCGAAGATTGGTGAGAAGCTGCACTACATGCACGAGAATCCGGTCGTGCGCGGACTCGTGGAACGTCCTGAGCAGTGGGACTGGAGCAGCTTCAGTCTCTACGCATGCCGGAGAGACTGGCATTGTGAAAGTGAATGATTGGAGTTGGTGGGAGAAGAGGATTGCGTCTGGGATTTCCTGATGCTTGGGAAATCCCCACTTCTGGCAAAATCGGCCAGAAGTGGGGCACCCGAACTGATAAGCAATACATCTACGCTCCTACCGGCTGCGGTCTTGGTCGCCAGCAACTGTCTCAACACGTACTGCAAAATCCCGCCGTTGGCGTAGTACAGACGCTTCCTGCGGCGTATCGATGCGCACCAGTGCATCGAACTCAACGGCGTCTTTGCCCTTTGGCGTGGCCTTTCACCTTTACTGTGCGTCCGGCGGCGAAGTGGTCGACTACGTCGCGGATGCCGGTGATCTCAAACGTTTCCTCGCCCGTCAGCTTGAGCGAGTCGGCGTTCTGTCCCGCGGGGAATTGCAGCGGCAGGATGCCCATGCCGACCAGGTTCGAGCGGTGGATGCGCTCGTAGCTTTCGGCGATGACGGCGCGGACGCCGAGAAGCGCGGGGCCTTTGGCCGCCCAGTCGCGGGACGATCCTGAGCCGTACTCTTTGCCCGCGAGAATGATGAGCGGCGTGCCGTCGGCGCGGTATTTTTCCGAGGCGTCGAAGATCGACATCTCGGTATTGGTCGGAAGGTGGCGGGTGAATCCGCCTTCGGTCTGCGACCAGCTTGTTGCGCAGGCGGACGTTGGCGAAGGTGCCGCGCACCATCACTTCGTGATTGCCGCGGCGCGAGCCGTAGGAGTTGAAGTCCGCCGGCTTCACGCCATGTTCCTGCAGATATTTTCCGGCGGGGCTGTCTTTCTTGATCGAGCCCGCGGGAGAGATGTGGTCGGTGGTGACGCTGTCGCCGAGAACCGCCAGCACGCGCGCCTTCTTGATTTCCTGGACCGGCGACGGGTTTCACGGCCATGTCGTCGAAGTACGGGGCGCGGCGAATGTAGGTAGAGTCCTTCTCCCAGGCGTAGGTCTGGCCCTTGGGAACGCTGAGCCCGCGCCAGCGTTCGTCTCCCTGAAAAACTTCGGCGTAGGACTTGGAAAACATTTCCGAGGTAATGGAATGCTGCATCGCATCTTCGACTTCGCGAGATGTTGGCCAAATGTCGGCAAGATATACCGGCTGCCCATCGCGGCCGTTGCCAAGCGGATCTTTGCGAAGGTCGACGTCGATGCGTCCGGCGAGCGCGAAAGCTACGACGAGCGGCGGAGACATCAGGTAGTTGGCGCGGACTTCGGAGTTGATGCGTCCCTCAAAGTTGCGATTTCCCGAAAGCACGGAGGCGACCACAAGTTCTTTCTCGTCGATCGCCTTCGAGACCTCTTCCGGAAGCGGGCCGGAGTTGCCGATGCAAGTGGTGCATCCGTAGCCGACGAGATGAAACTTCAGCTTCTCGAGATAAGGCATGAGCCCGGCGTGCTCGAGGTAGTCGCGAACGACTTTCGATCCCGGAGCGAGCGAAGTCTTGACCCAGAGCGGAACTTGCAGACCCTTTTCGACAGCTTTCTTGGCGAGCAACCCGGCGCCGATGAGGACAGAAGGATTCGACGTGTTGGTGCAGGACGTGATGGCAGCGATGACGACGCTGCCGTGCTTGAGAGAATCCTTGACGGAGACAGGGACATGCTCGTGAACTTCGGGATCCTCGACGCCAACCGCGGCGGGACTTCCGCCTTCGCCTTCCCAGCGTCCGCTGTTGGCGGTCGTAACAGTGGGTGCCCCACTTCTGGCCGATTTTGCCAGAAGTGGGTCTGTTGCGGTTCCCACAGTTTTTGCGGCGGCTTTCGGTTTGATCAGTAACGGCAGAGCTTTGGTGAACGATTCTCCGGCCTGGGAAAGGACCACGCGATCCTGCGGACGTTTCGGCCCGGCGATCGACGGCTCGACGCTTGCGAGATCGAGCGAGAGCAGTTCGGAATATTGCGCCTCGGGAGTCTTCTCGTCGTGGAACATCCCCTGCTCGCGGCTGTAGGCCTCGACCAGTGCGATCTGCTCTTCGCTGCGACCGGTGAGCCGCAGATATTTCAGAGTCTCTTTATCGATGGGGAAAATTCCGCAAGTCGCGCCGTACTCAGGAGACATGTTAGCGATAGTCGCGCGATCGGCAAGAGGCAGATCCCGGAGCCCCGGCCCGAAGTACTCAACGAACTTGCCGACTACGCCATGCTCGCGCAGCATCTCGGTGATGGTCAGCACAAGATCAGTCGCAGTAGCCCCTTCGCGCAGCCGTCCGGTCAGCTTCACGCCTACAACAAGCGGAATCAGCATCGAGACCGGCTGCCCCAGCATCGCAGCCTCGGCCTCAATTCCACCCACTCCCCACCCCAGAACCCCCAACCCATTCACCATGGTGGTGTGGCTGTCTGTGCCTACTAGCGTGTCGGGGTAGGCTACGCGCTTGCCGGGGCTTTCGTGAACGAACACGACACGCGCCAGGTATTCGAGGTTGACCTGGTGGACGATACCCGTGTCGGGAGGAACGATGGCCAGGTTGCGGAATCCGGTTTGACCCCATCGAAGGAAGGAGTAGCGCTCTTTGTTGCGCTGGAATTCCAACAGCGCGTTCATGTCGAACGCGTTGGCGGTACCGAATTCGTCGACCTGGACGCTATGGTCGATCACTAATTCAACCGGCTGAAGTGGATTGATCAGTGAGGGATCGCCACCCAGTTGCTTCATGGCGTCACGCATAGCGGCCAGATCAACTATGCACGGAACTCCGGTGAAATCCTGCAGGAGGACGCGGCTGGGAGTGAAGGCGATTTCTTTGTCCGGCTTGGATTGGCTGTTCCAGTTGGCGAGCGCGCGGACTTCTTCTTTGGTCACGTTGCGGCCATCTTCGGTGCGCAGCAGGTTCTCCAGCAGGATACGGAGGGAAAAGGGCAGGTGTTGGGTGGATATGCCTGCTTTATCGAGCGCGTCGAGGCGGTAGATTTCGTAGTCTTTATTGCCAACTTTGAGGGACGCGCGGCTGTTGAAACTGTTCAACGACATGACGGCCTTCCTTGCGGGATGATTGGTATGGATTGCAACCTAATAGTGTAATGCGGAAGGAGGAGAAATTAGTAGAGGTTGGAGCGCGGTCGGTCTCGTTACCGTCCGTGTAGGGACGGACGCCTTCGTCCGTCCAGCGAAGGCGAAGCCGAGCGTGCCATCGCATAGACGACGTCTAGCCTTATCAATCGACTAGATTGGTTTTGGTTGGGTGTTACGGGCCTCGGTCACGTTGGAGGGTTGGTCGTCGAAGGTTTTGCCGGGCTCGAAGGCGACTTTTTCGTGTTTCGAGCCTCGCTTGCGGATGGCGTCGTGCCAGCCGTCGTCCCAGGCGATGCGAGCCTCGCCGTCTACCAAGGTCCATGTTCCGTGCGAGGAGCCAATCGACTTTTTGGCGCTCCCGTCAGCATTCAAGGTGATGAAGAAATGGCCGCCATTGCCTTCGCCGACTTGCCATTTGCCGATGAAGTGGGAGCGGCCGGGAGTGGCGACACTGGCGGCAGACTCTGAGAATTCGATGTGATCGATCCCGGCGCGAAGTTTTTCGCGATGGCCGTCTTTGTAAACGATTGTCGCAGGGGCTTTCAGATCGATACGCGCTATTTCGCCTGAGGCCAGGGTCTGGCGGTGGCCGTCTTTGTAAACGATGACGACCGGGTCGTGCTCGTCAATCGGCGAAGAGATGGCGCTCGGAACTCCGGCGAGGATTAGGAGAGCGGGAATTGCGGTGACTCGGATGAGGCTACGCATGAGATCCTCCCTGACAACAGGGTGAAAAGAAACTGCTCCGAGTGATGATACGCAGAGATTGCCGGGAAAGTTCCTTTGCACAAGCTGGAAGACCTTTAACCACGAAGGACACGAAGGTTCACGAAGGAGATCTTCACCCTTCTGAAGGCACTAGTGTAGTGCGTAAACAGATCGACATTTATGAGTTCCCGGTTTCCCCTGTGATCCTCTGTGCCCTCTGTGGTTAAAGCCTTTGACCTCTCCCACAAAAGCATCTGACGCTCCCTATTTCCGACGCACTAACTAGTTCTTGCCCGCTTTCCCCGATTCTTTCAGATACGCCAGAACCTCTTCTGCATGGTCGGCGGGCCGTACCTTTTCGAAGATGTGCTGGATCTTGCCGTCGGGGCCGATGATGAACGTGGTCCGGGCGATGCCCATGACTTTCTTGCCGTACATGTTCTTTTCCTGCAGAACGCCGAAAGCGATCGCGACTTTCTTGTCGGCATCGGCTAACAGAGTAAACGGCAAGGCTTCTTTGTCAGCGAATTTTCTTTGGGCCGAGGGCTTATCCGGGGACACGCCAAGCAGCACGGCGCCGGTCTTTTGAATCTGTTTATATGAGTCGCGGAACCCGCGAGCTTCCACCGTTCAACCGGGCGTGCTGGCCCGGGGATAGAAAAACAGAATGACGGTTTTGCCGCGCAGGTCTTCGAGCGATACATCTTTGCCGTTCTCATCCGGCAGAGTGAACTCAGGGGCTTTATCATTAACTTTCATGCAAATACCTAATGGCCAATTCTCGAAGATTCTACACCGCTGCGTTGTCCGCTGGATTACACCGCTGGTTCCGGATGATCGTAAACGGCTGGCACCCATTGTTCTGATGATTGCGATGGTTGCGTGCAGCGCGACTATCGCATTCGCGCAGGAAGAGCGGCCGCAGATTGTCCCGGGAGAGCGCAAGGCTCAGAAGAAGAAAGATGCCGGGCCGCGGGCCGTGGGAGTCCTGCAGATGGCCGCGAACGGCAAGGCGTCCCTGGTGCCGGTCGCAATCCTGATCAATGGGAGGTTCTGGGACGCGAGTGCGTACAAGGCGGATCCGGTGCCGATGGCGCTCGACTCGGGCACAGTGTATGAGGCGGAGCGCGCGGGCAATTCGCTGGGACTGTTCACGGTAGGGAGCGCACTGCATAGAAACAATTCTGCGCCGGGGGCCACGGCCCCATGGATCGGGACAGGGACGTGGCGTGCAAATGGCTCGGAGCCCGATGCGAAAGGTGCCAGGGCGGAACCGGTGCCGGTGGGAATCGATACGAGCGAAGGGCCACCGCGGCTTTCACGGGATACCGCGGCGAAGGATAAGCCGGCGGGAAACGGCACTTCGTCTCCAACAAATCCACCCTCCGGATCGAGTTCGCCTTCTAGTCCTCCGAAAGCGGGCGAGCCATCTTCCGGCGACGAGCCGCCGCGGTTGAGCAAGCCCCCGGAGCCACCGGCTAATTCAGCGCCGAGTGCACCTCCGTCCGGACCGGACGGCGAATCCAAGCCGGACGATGCGAAAGCAGAGTCTAAGCCCGACGATCGCGCGAAGGTGCCTGCATCCGACAGCGGGGCGGGCGGAGGGAACCGTCCGCGACTGCGCCACGGGAAGCCGGCGGAATCATTCGCGGATGAGGATGTTCCGGGGTACAGCAAGCTGGGCGAGAAGTCGTCGGCTGCTGATTTGAGCAAGACCGCCATCGCCACGCAGGGAGACGTGCAACTGATTCCGGCGATTTCGGATGCGGGCGGCCCACAGATTCGTTCGTTTGTCTTTCAGTGGCTGAAGGGTGAGGAAGACGATCGGCGAAAGCAGATGACGGATCTTGCCAAGGAACAGCTTCGCGCCTACGTCGCGGCGAGAGCAAAGGCTGATGTGACAGCCAAGACAGGGCGTCCGGGGTCCGCGAAGAGCGCGGTGAAGGAGCCGATTCTCGAAAACGTGCACATGGTTGCGTATGATTTGTGGGTTTCGAATCAGCCGGTGATGATTCTCAGCGCAGAGGGACATATGCCTGCGCCAGCGCCTGGAACGGCTCATTCCGAGGTTGAGTCGGAGATGCAATACTCGATGGTGCTGGTGGCTTTTCCAGACATCTACGGTAATTTGCGCAAGCTGCACGTGGGGATCACGGATAAGTTCCATCTGGATTTGAGGCCGCGGCTGGAATTAATTGACGCCGTCGATGCCGATGGCGATGGACGCGGCGAGTTGCTGTTTCGCGAGACGTCGGATCAAGGGGCGGGATGGGTGATTTATCGTGCGACGGCGGACAAGTTGTGGAAGATGTACGACAGTCTGAGCCCACAATAGGAGCGCGGACGCGGCAAGGATCCGGACTGGCTGCGCTTAACAGCTTGCGGAAAAATGCAGTTTGTAAACCGTTTTGAAAGGGCGCGGCTTCAAGTGTGTGCGTGAGAACTAGGTTTGATTGTCGCAGTGGAGTGACGTCCACGGTTTCAGCCGCGAAGCGGCGCAAGAATAAAGCCCAGGGCGCAAGCCGTGGGTGCCCAGTGGGAAATGAGCCAGCCCCGCAGGGGCGAAAGAGTAGTTCTCACGCACACACTTCAAGCCGCGCCCCTAAGTTCCACAAAATCAGTCCGGCTTGGCACCCATGCAAGAGAGAATGCGCCCCTCGGGTCGCCCGTTCTTCGCCCCGGCACGCGGGATAGGATGATGAGCGTAATCGAGATGTTTCAACATCTATTCTAGGAGGCGCTAGACCGCAACACCAGCCTTGGCGTCGAATCGCCTCGAACTTCTGCTTGTTCGCACTGTGCTCGTGCGAGCGATGGAGTCGCTAGGGGAGAACTATCCGGCTGAGGTGCTCCAAAATCACGAGACACCATGTATCAGATGCGATCAGGTATCTGCGCGAGGCAATCGAGCGGACCACACAACTGCAAAGGAGAAGTTGGCAGTCTGATCAACTGGACCACAACTCGCCAGCGCGAGGTCATCCGCTGTGCTTATTGCGTAGAAAGCGACAGTTTCAGGATCAGGACTGCACAGAGCGGAATCGTGACGATTGTGCGGCGCACCGGCATACGTCGAGGCAATCGGTGCGCGCCAATCGGGTCGTAGTTCGCCTCAAAAACGGAGGTCAGGATGCTGAGGATCGAGCGCCTTCATTTGTTCCACTTGCCGGTCAAGTGTCTCACGCACTCTCTGTGCTAACACACTCGGGGTGAACGGCTTCTGCAGAAAAGCCGAGTCCTCCTTGAGGGCGCCTTTTTCTGCGAATACGTCATAAGCGTAGCCGGACATGTACAACACGCGAAGGTCCGAAAGCTGCGCCTTCAACCGCTTGGCCAAGTCGTAACCGCTCATCCCTGGCATGACAACATCCGTTAGCAGCAGATGAATTTCGCTGCCGTGGTCATCTGCCAAGCGCACCGCTTCCTCTGGGTTCCGCGCTTCGATCACCGAATATCCGCGGTCGGCCAGCACCGTGCGCGCCAATTCGCGCACTGCACGTTCGTCCTCAACCAGCAAAATCGTCTCGTGACCGTTCACGCTCCGGGAATCCGACCGCTCAGGCGCAGCTGTTGCATGCACCGCTTCCGCCACTCGAGGTAGATAGACTTTGAACGTTGTGCCTTTCCCATGTTCGCTGTATACCGCAATGTGTCCCCCGGTTTGCTTCACAATACCGTAAACCGTCGCCAGGCCCAGTCCGGTGCGTTCGCCACTTTTCGTGGTGTAAAAAGGCTCGAAGATGTGCGCCATCGTCTCGGCGCTCATGCCTACTCCAGTGTCCGTAACGCTGAGTATCACATACGGTCCTGGAGTGACCGACGATTGATCCTGTGCGAATGTGGAACCGAGATCAACCCCGCTGGTTTCAATGATGAGTTTTCCTCCCCTAGGCATGGCATCGCGGGCGTTCACAACCAAGTTGAGAATTACTTGTTCCAACTGGCTTGGATCGGCTTTCACGGCCCCTATATCCTTGCCCACCCGCGTCTTCATCTCGATGTTTTCCGTCACAAGCCGCCGCAAGAGCTTGTCCGTGCTCAGGACGATGCTGTTCAGGTCCAGCACCGTCGGCTTCAGCACTTGCTTTCGGCTGAAGGCAAGCAATTGCCGTACCAAGCTGACCGCTCGCTCAGACGCGTCCGCGATCTGCTGGACGTTACCTTCCAGTTCAGACTGCCCTGCCGCTCGGTTCAGGGCCAGCTCCGCGTATCCCTTGATGATCGTCAGCAAATTATTGAAATCGTGCGCCACGCCACCTGCAAGCCGCCCTACCGCTTCCATTCGTCGCGCTTGCTGCAAGTGATTCTCCATCTGCCTCCGCTCCGTGATGTCAACAATGATTCCTTCCATCAGCGGGTGGCTCTCGCTCCCTGGAACAAGCGCTGCCGTATCGCTTACCCAGATGACTTGGCCGTCCTTGCGCTTCAACCGGTACTCCGCCTGAAAGCGCTTCCCCTTCGCGCAGTCTTCTTCCGCTGGGTGAATCACCGAATGGTCTTCCTCGGGCACACGGGCGAGCCAGTTCTCCGACCCCGACAGCCACTCCTCAGGTGTGTAGCCAAAGCTCTCTTCAACCTGCGGGCTGATATACAGCCATTTGCCGTGTACCCCCACTTCCGCGATGTAACTCACTGCCGCTACTTGTTCGACAAACATCTTGAATTTGGCTTCTGTCTCCGAGCGGGCCTTCTCCGCCTCTAGACGCTCGTCGGAGATTTTCCCTTCCCGTTGCTGGCTCATTCCTAATCGCGCTGCAAAGCAGAGGATCGAAACTCCCAAAAGCGAAAGGTGCAACTGCCTCCACTCGGCTCCGAGCTGCGACATCTGGAAAATAATGATCAAAGGACCGAGTGCAAACGTCGCGTTCGTGACCAATAGCTCTCCCAAGGTCCTCCGCCGGTGTTCGTCTTTCAATCGCTCCTCAGGGCCCGGCTGCCAATATGCTGCCCAGAGTGCGAAGCTTAGGAACGGCGTGAGCCAAAGCAAATCCCGCAAAGTCCCGGTGGGGGCCGGTTTGATGCTTGTCAAGTATTCTGCCGTGGCCGCGCACACCGTTACAGTCAACAGGTAGAAGAAAAGCCCGCTGTACAGTTTTCGGATATGCCGTTTCCGTGCGCGCAACGCTTGCAAACCTGACAGGGCAGTCAGCAGGGCATCTTCCACATTCTCCACCCGAATTTCCCGAAAGAAGGCCGCCTGCACATTAAGGTGATGCGCCGGCAGGTAGTAAAATTCGAGGTAAATCAGGAAGAACACGATCCCGAACTGGATGAAGTCAAGAGCGGATTCCGCGTCGATTCGTGAAGAATCCTTTTCCTGGTCCAGAAACAGGGCCGTCCCCAGCAGTACGCCTTCGACCCCGAACAGGAATCGCACTACAGAGATTGCCGGAGGTTCGCTGTGCAATGCGGCTTCATAGTACGTCCAACCCACGTTGGCCAATCCCCAGATGGCTGGGGTCGTGCCCACCAGCAGCCAGAAGGGCCGGCTCATTCCGCGCCCTCGGCGGAATGCTCCAAACGCCATGGCCGCTGCAAGGCCGCAGGCGGAGATTTCCAGCAGATTGGCGACTAACGAGCCAGCTGGAGTCGTGCTGAGTGTCGCTGCGTTCAGAAGATGTAGCAGGACTATCGAAACTGCAAGGATTAGGGGCTTTTGGGGCATTCTTTACGGCTCTTTAGCGCCGCGAGTTCCATTTCTTGCCAGGGAAGTCATCGCACGGTCGTTGCTCGATAGAGAAATCCGATGACAGAGATAGCGACCAAAATGTACGGCCACCAGCAAAAACCCGTCGCAACGAAAACGTCAATCGGCCAGAATCGGACATTTGACGCCCCTTTCCCAAGCAAATTGCGCGATTGTACCTCGGTTTTGGGGCGACGGAAAGGTGAAACGCTTTAACCCTCGCTCAGCTTATTGCAAAGGCCGATTCCCATATAAGCGTTCAGGCATTTTGAGTGTAATCGAGATGTTACGACAACTGACTTTGAACATTTGCACTGCGTGTTGCGCGTGATCTACCAGATACGCCACCACGGCTTCTTTTCCCGGCAATCGAGGCGCGCCGAGGGCACAAGAGAGGGGTAGTTGCCAGGAGTTCCAGAGTACGGCGCAAATTTCAAGTAGGTCACTTCTTTTGCCCCGTCGATCCCATCAAACATCGAGATGGCCAACTGCTCCGCTTCGATTCGCCAAACCGACATCGTGTCGCTATGAACTGTAAGAAACCGTTCTCCGTAGAGCTTGGCGATCGCAGCCCGGAGTTCCTCTGCGGACACGGACTTGTCATAAACGGCGGTGAGTCCGACAACCTCACCATTGACGAAGTCTGTGAGGACTTGCGCGGGATAAACCACGCCGCCATCGTCCGAATCATGTTTCCACAATTGCGAGCAGCTTGCTGAGCGGCAATGAATCAATTGAGGATTCGGTAGAACTATTCTGCGCGTACTCGCCTCCGCTTGAACTGTGGCGCACAGCGAAGCCAATAGGCAAATGACGACACCGAACACCTCGCACGTCTTGCGCATATACGCTCCCTCACGCCTCTAATTGAGATCGATTGTAGGTTTAATTGAGCAGTGGTTTGTAGGTAACTGGCGTAATCAGGCCGTTACACTCAAATTCCGACTTCTTTCGATTAAGTTCACATCTGAGCATTCGTCACTGAAGCGCAGTCAAGGATCGAATTACCCCCTGGAAGTCGGAACGTAGTAGTGTCGCCTCGTACACGCTCGGGGTGGAAGGACAAAAGATACTGCCCTACCTGCCTGGCGATTACGATGAGTAGCGGTGGTCAAGGGGCAGGCTACCCGGCAGGCTCGGGGAAATTCGCCGCAAGTCCTTAAAGCGTTCCGAGCACGGGGGCACTTCACTCCCATTCGCTGGTCGGAGACTTCACTCAGTTGGTGGGACGAGTGGGCTGGTATGGCCTTCGCAATTCGCGCACGTGCATTTAAACTCAGGGTCCAGCGGCATCGCATTGTGACCGCAACTCTCGCACTGCAACCATCCCTCCGCACGCGTTATCATTGGGCGGAATTCGTTCGCAAGTTTGCAGTAAGCGCAACGGAGAATTGGCTCTACGTGCATTGGCATCAAGTCGAGCACCCGGTTAAATTCTTCTTGACTGACGCGACACTGCGACCCATTATAAGCGTCACATTCGTGCTACTCGGGTACCATCGTCGCTAATCCGTGTGTCGTAATCAAAAGGGATGGCCTATGACCCCAGAAGAGCGCAATCGAATGAACAGTCTGTGCATTGGGATTCAGGAAGAAACGGACTATAAGAAGTTCGTCGCGATGCTACATGAGATGAGCGAACTCATCGCGCGAAGAGAACGGCGTCGTTTTCACCAATTTCCGGCTTTGGTCTGGCAACGCAATAAACCTTGGAAGGCAGTTCCGGCAAAAGTGAACAAGGTAGTAAAACCTTACACTGCTGGTGAACCTGACAGAGTTGAGATCGCAGTAGTGGAAGGGGAAGACCTGTTTCGGGAAATTCGGATTGAGAACACCTTCATGGACGTTGATGGTACACCGATGTCGCTTCGGACGGGCACAGATCTGGAAGTGACATTCGAGGTCGAAACGAAGCGCGCCACTGCGGAAAACACCTAACCAGGCTCTTCCAGTAGATTCAGCACCGGATGCGGACAGCGCATGATCAGGCAATCCTAACTACACAGGCTTACAACCTCTGAGTGGCTCAGCACCCTTGCTAGGCAAGCAGATGCTGACTAGATTCGCCGCAGCCCTCATAGGAGAACCAGATGTTCCCAGTAAAACTCCCGCAGCTCTATCTGTTCGTCGCTGTCGTAATCGCGTGTCAGATGACGGTGGCGCAAACCACAATTCCCTCGCCCAGCCACGTCGTCGTTGTCATGGAAGAGAATCACAGCTACTCGGAAATCATGGGGAGCTCGCAGGCCCCCTACATCAACACGCTGGCTTCAGTGGGAGCGGTATTTACGCATTCATATGGAGTCAGCCATCCGAGCGAGCCGAACTATCTCGCGTTGTTTTCCGGTTCGACCCATGGGGTCACTACCGATAACTGCCCGTTGACGTTCTCGTCCGGGTCTTTAGAAAGCCAGTTGCTTGCGGCGAGAAAGACGTTCAAGGGTTACTCGGAGGAGTTGCCGTCGGTCGGTTCCATGGTGTGCTCATACCACGAGTATGCGCGCAAGCATGTGCCCTGGACAGATTTCTCGACCGGCAAATCGACGGATAATCTACCATTCAGTTATTTCCCGTCCAGCAACTTCGCGAGTCTGCCCACGGTGTCGTTCGTCATTCCCGATCTGATGGATGACATGCACGATGGCTCGATTCAGCAGGGCGATGCCTGGCTTCAGCAGCATCTAATGAATTACGTCACGTGGGCGCGCAACAACAACAGCCTTCTGATCGTCACATTTGACGAAGACGACTCTACGACAAGCAACCACATCTTGACCCTGTTTGTAGGACCGATGGTCAAGCCGGGCAAGTATACACAGACCATCAATCACTACAACGTGCTGCGCACGATCGAGCAGATGTATAAGCTGCCGTATCTGGGCAAAGCCGCCACGGCCACTCCGATCACAAATGTCTGGAAGTAGGTGTCGGGAGGGTCTGTGTCGAAGGGCTGACGCCACCATCTTCTGCGCGACTGTCGCTACGGTTTTTATGGCTGACGAGAACCGGCCATTACACTCAGACTCCATGTTCCGCGATTTTGAGTGTAATAGGGGATTTATCGCCAACTGTTTGCGAAGCTGGTCACATGAATTTGTAATTTCAATCACTGCAACACTCTCCTCCACGACCCAACATAGACGATATCGAGAGGAGGTTGTTGTGGCTTGCTATTCCTGCCGATCAGAAAACGTAAAGGCGTTCACTAGCGAAATCGACATTCGCTTTCCCGGGAGAGCGAATCTGACAAAAAGCGTCGTAGCGTCCCCGAAGCTCCTTGTCTGTATGGACTGCGGGCTGGCGGACGTTTTGCTGAGTCAAGACGAACTACGAAATCTCAAGGAAATGTATTCGTCGGGCAGCCAAGAAATCCTCGCGGACATGGAATGTGAGTCTTCCACCAAAATCCCCGACTCCGGCTTCAATGAGTGAAATGGGATATTTCGACAGGTTCACTCGGCACGCGTTCAGCACGGTCCATCGAACTTGAAGTCGAGAATCGAAAACACCGCGTAAGCGAAGCAAAGAAGGAATCCTCCTAGCCGGGAGTAATGCGCATGACTCACACGGGGAATATCATGATAGCTAGCTGCCAACCATAGCGCAGTGTCTTTAAGGGTAGCCGTCGTTTCCGGTTCCTTGGGGCGAATCGAGGGCGCGATGCATCCTTGGATCCGGGCTGCGTTTATTGTGCTGGCGAGCGTCATCGTCGCCACGCTACTGACTTTCCCTATCTCCCCGGCCGTGATCCCCAATCGCGACGTGCTGTTTATTGCTGCTGTCATCGTGGCAGCCAGATATGCTGGAGCCACGGCAGGACTGTGTGCTGCCTTGCTTTCGGTTCTCGTTTTCGACTGGTTCTTCGATCCCACCCCTCATGTTCTGGACTTTACATTGTCAGGGCTTGTCCGGGCAGTCGTCTTTGGCGCTGTGTCATTGCTGGTTGCATCGCTCGAGAAACAGCGACGCCAGGCAATGGGGTTTTTGGAGGAGGCGAACACGAAGTTGCGCTCATCTCTAGATGAGATCAAAGTTCTTCACGGTATCTTGCCAATCTGCTCTTACTGCAAGCGGATCAGAACTGAGGCCGACGCGTGGGTTCAAATGGAAAAGTACATCCGAGAACACAGTGAGGCTGCCTTCTCGCATTCTGTGTGTCCCGATTGCCTGCGGAAGCACTACCCTGACATTTGTGACCGCAAAGACGGGCCGACGTAGCCGATGTAAGGCGGCCCGTCCGACTGTTCGAGAGGGGCCGCTCGACACTTGTCTGGGGGTAAAGCCCGTGTCTTTGCGGGGCTAGACTGCACAGCTTAAAGCCGTGCCCTTTCAAGCCCTCTCTACTGAGATGCCTTGCGTGTGATTCAGTAAGGGTCATCCATGTGTAGAATAGCTGCCCGTATCGAGAAACAAAACAAAAGGACGGGCATGCGCAAAATCTCGTTTTTCCTCACTGCTCTGTTGTTCACATTCAGCTGGGCATCCGCCCAGGATCATGATTTCAGCAAAGTTCAGATCAAGGTCACGAAGGTGGCCGGCAACGTGTACATGCTGGAGGGCGCGGGTGGAAACATCGGCGCGTCGGTCGGTGAAGATGGGATTGTGGTGGTGGACGATCAGTACGCGCCGCTGGCGGACAAGATCCAAGCCGCGCTGAAAGGGATCACCGCACTGCCGGTGCGCTTCATCATCAATACGCACTATCACGAAGATCACACGGGCGGGAATGCGTATTTCCAGAAGCAGGCGCCGATCATCGCGCATGACAACGTGCGCAAACGGCTGGAATCGGGCGGCGTTGCCGGAAACGGCGGATCGGTTCATTTTGATGCGAAGCCCTCGCCGAAGGAGGCCCTGCCGATCATCACGTTCGATCACGATGTGACCGTGCATCTGAACGGCGAAGACATTCGCGCGCTCTATTTCCCTGCCGGGCACACCGACGGCGATTCTGTGATCTTCTTTCCCAAGTCCAACGTCGTACACATGGGCGACGATTTTGTAACCTACGGATTTCCGTTCATCGATGTCGACTCGGGCGGTAGCATTGATGGCATGATCGACGGAGTGGAGAAGGTCATTGCCCAGGTGCCGGCGGATGTGAAGATCATTCCGGGGCATGGACCGATTTCCAGTGTTTCGGATGTTCGAGCTTATCTGGAGATGTTGAAGGGCACCCGCGAGGCCGTGGCGAAGGCCATCAAAGATGGCAAGACGCTGGATCAGATGAAACAGGCGAAGCTGCTGGATCCCTGGAAGAAGTATGCGGGAGACATGATCAACGCGGATGCGTTTCTGGAGACGATCTACAACTCTTTGACCGGGCAGAAGAACGGGAAGTTCATCAAGCACAACTGAGGAGGTTCGTCGTTGGAATTTCAGATTGAAGATTTCAGATTGGCAGATTTGCATTCGCCCAAAATCAATCTGCAATCTCGAAATCAACAATCTGAAATGGCTTCTTTATTTCCCTTGCATCACCAGTTCGCCGTTTTCCACTTTCATGTTGCCGACGTTGTCGGGGAGCTTCAGGCGGTCGCGCTGCTCGGCGAGTTTTTTCTGGAGCGCCGGGTTCACCAGCGAGACGGGAACATTCAGATCTCCGACTTTGAACTCCGTGGGATCGAAGGTGGCGAAACCGTCTTTCTCGCCAATATGGCCGGAGATAGTGATCCAGACATCTTTGCCGCCGATTTCGGTGAGGAACTGGCCGTGGACCTGGTCGCCATCCATGCTAACCTGCTGATCCTTGATGACCGGGGCACCGCTACCGACGTTGGAGTTCGGAGTGAGTCCTGAAGCTCCCGCGCCTAAAGCTTGCGCGAGCACCGCGCTCACTTCGTCGGAGTTGATGCGGACCTCGGGCTTCGAGGCGAGGGATGCGGGCTGGGCCGGGCCGGCTGCCGCCGAGGGCTGCGGGGCGTTCGGTTGCGCTTGTTGGGCGGCCTGCTGGAAATCAGCCATCTTCTGATCAAAAGACTGCGCGTGCTCGACGATGGCAGCAGGGGCTTGCGGCTGGGCCACGGGCGCGGGCTTCTTCAGAACCAGGATGATGGCGACCATGGCGGCAATTAAAGTCGCGATGCTGATGATGCGGTCGATTTTTAGTTTCATGGCAAACCCTGTTGTATTCCCGCAACCCTACCCGGCTCCAAATGGCCCGGCTCAAGAACAGGTGGGCCCAAGTCATGCTATCGGGATGCGGCGGAGAAGATCAGATGACTAAAGTCACAAGTGGGAGTGGTACCCGTTCCCGCCGAGGTTTCTGACGAGTCTGCTTCCCTCCTGGGCTAAAGTGCGTGCGTGAGAACGGGTACTGTCCCGGGACTCGCGCATTTGTTCCACTTCGCCCCGGCAAAAGAAAGCCCGGCGCGAAGCCGGGCTCAACCCAATCGATAATCGTCCAGTCACCCGACCGCGACCTCTACCGGTGCGGATCAAACTCCAGCCGCTCGGTTTGCCGCGTCTTCGTCTTCGCCGGCGCATACTTCCACTGCTTCACCGCTGCGATCGCCGACTGCCCCAGGATCGGATTCCCCCCGAGCAGCTGCGCGCTCTCCACGGTCCCATTCGCCGAGACGTCTACCTGCAGCTTCACCACCCCACCGATATACAGCCGCTCCAGCGTTGGCGGATACTTCGGCTCCACGCGGGTAACTACTTTTCTCTCACCCGCGCCGTCGTCACTCTGCGAAAACAGTGGCACACTCACAACCGAAGCGAAGAGGCACACCAGCAAGCCCGTTCGCGCCACCCTCCGGGCACTCCCCGTGAACCACTTTTCTAGATGGCTCATTGGGATATCCCTATGTTGAGGCTGTAGACCTCTTGCGTGCTGCGATCCCGCACAAACATCCATGAACCATCCGGCGTCTGGCCAACCCAGTATCCCCATAGCCCCAAATACCGATCGATGTGGCGAAGAGTGTACACGCGTTCCGCATGATCCTCGCCCAACTTCACCCGCCGGATCGTTTCCTCATCGGTCACCATATCGTCGAAGGACAGATACTTGCTGTCGCTCGACCACTGCGGATAACTCACCGATCCCGCCGGCTCCGTAAACCACGTCGACCACTTCTGCGTCTGGAAATCGAACAGCATCACCTTTGTGAAGTCCACCGACAGTGCCACAAGATAGCGTCCATCGGGCGACCACCGCGGACTGAACAGTCCCTCTGAGCCGGGAATCTTCGTGATCTTGTGCGCCTTCAGGTCGAGCATGTTGATGCTCATATCCGGCGTTCCAAACACGTACCCGTAGATCATCCGCTTCCCGTCGGCCGACCAGTTCGCATCGACCTGCCCGTGATTTTCGCCGTACACCGGAGCAGCCTTGCCACCTTCCGGTCTAATCAGCATGATCTGCAACGGCTGACCCGTCTTGATGCTCACATAGGCAATCTGCTTGCTGTCCGGAGCCCATCGCGGCAGCGCCGCTCGCTCTGGCGCAAACGTCAGTTGCATCCGCTCGCTTCCATCCGACCGGCTCCTCCACAGCGTTCCGTCAGGAATCGCGACATAGCTCACCCACTTTCCGTCCGGCGAGAAATCCACGTCCGTCGCCGAAATCCCGGAAAGCACCTTCTCATAGTTCTGTTGCGCGGCATCGTACTTCACTAGTTCCGCCGTCGGCTTCACGCCCAGCGCCCAGATTTTGTCGCTCTCTCCTGCAGGCCACGGGCTCCCAAACGACATCGGACCATCCGTCAGCTGCTTCGGTTCGCCACCGCTCTCCGGCAGAACCCACAACGTTGTGATCGTTGTCGGCGAGTTCTGCGTCGCCTGGAAGATGTACGACTTCCCATCCTTGCTCCACACTCCGCAGCACACCGCGTGCTCCTTCGTCCAACCTGCCAGCATTTCGTGGAGATTCGATCCATCCCTCCCCACTTCCCAAAGCGCCGTAGTGTTCGTCTCCACATCGCTCACGCTGAATCGAATCTTCTGTCCATCCGGCGAGAAGCGCGGACTGAACGGACGCCCCTTCACCGCCGCCAATTTCTTTTCGGCTGTCTTCTTCGCCGACGTAATCCAGATCTCATGCCCCTTAACGGAGACGAGTTCTTCTCCACTCAGGAGACCAGGCCGCATCGTCTGCCGCCAGTTCGCCCAGCCGCGCCGACGCCACCCGGTTCAACGGAATCGTCCACAGCTCGCGATTGCGCGCCCCAGCACGCGACGGTGACGCTAGCAAGCTCGCTGTGATCCGGCGACACGTCCAGCGCCCGCACATCTGCGAACGGCGTGGTGATCGTCGACTGCTCTCCCGTGCCCGGAACGATCTTTGAGATAATCTGGTGCCCTTCCTTCTCCTCCGCCACATACAGCACGGACCCGTCGGAGAGCACCGCCGTCTTGGCTAAACCGTCATGTGTGATTTGATTTGCGGTTGCAAAACTCGGCGGATTGGCTGGCGCCCCGCCATCACCCAACCAGAAGCCCGCGCAACCCAACACCAGGCAGGCAAGCAAAATACACCAGAGACCTCGCGAAACTTTCATTCGGAACGCCCCTCTCTGAGACCCGCACTTCCGCCTCAGTTCCGACAGCTTCGCTGATATTAATAAAGATCACATCCGCCAAAGCCCTCCTCTGGTAACCACGCCCAAACGAAAGTAACGCCCCACATCGCGCATAGAGCACAGCCCGTGTAGGCACGGCTCACGTGGGGACAGCCGCCTTCGGCTGTCCCGCGAAGGCGAAGCCGAGCGCTCCTACCACGAACCTCGAATCGTCCACTCTGTCGCTGCAGCCGCGTAGCGGCGGAATGTGAAAGTCCGGCACGGAAGCCAGCACACCATAAAACCGCGTCCGCTTTCAGCCCACTTCACTCTCCTCCAAGCCATGCATTTGACACCCAACCAACCAAAACTGAACTAATATTGCTGTGATCGGCCTGGAGTTCGCATGTCCTCATCCGCCAGAACTCTTTTCTGCACCCTCCTGCTCGCCGCCTCCGCCCACGCCCAATGCCCCGTCCACACCATCATCGTGAAAGGACGCGTAGATACCCCCGCTCCCGATTCACGCGTCCGCGTGCAACTCTCCTACCCCAAGCAACAATCGGGCGAGTCTGCCGAAGCCACCCTGACAGACGGATCCTTCCGCCTCCCCATCGAGTTCCTCACTCAAAGCAGTAAGCCCTTCTTAACCAACCTGAAGCCAAAGTGCGACCGCAAGCCCAGCACGGTTATCGTCACTTTGTTCGCCGGCAACGAACAAAGGAACCAGATCACCCTCGACTTTCCCCGCGATTTCACCATGACCGACGCCAGCGCCTACACTCCCCGCTCTGAAATCGTCATGAAATCCCTTCCTGACTCAGCGGCCGGATTAGGGGAAATCCCCTAAGACGGTAGGGTAATTCCCGATGCCCGCCTTATTCCTGCCAGTGCCAAAATGACAGTTTGCGTTGAGTATTTTCAGAGGAAGCGTTGCCTCCAAGAGAGATGCCCCTGGCCAGAATTCTTGTAGTCGATGACGATGCCCGCGTCCGACGCGTGATCTCTTCCATGCTCTCCCGTCACTCGGGTTGGGAAATCTGCGGTGAAGCCGCCGACGGCCAGCAATCCGTCGACCTCGCTCGCGCTACCAACCCCGACGTCGTCCTCATGGACGTCAGCATGCCCGGCATGAATGGTCTGGACGCCACCCGCATCCTGCGCCGCGAGATTCCCCGCATCGACGTCATCCTCGTCAGCCAGAACGATCCCAAAATCATCTCTCACCAGGCCGCGGACGTCGGAGCACGCGCCTACTGCAGCAAGTCCGATCTGGGCCGCAACCTGGTTCCCATCATCGAGCGTACTCTCGAAGATCGCCTCAGCAAACGCACCGATATGGCTTCCCATGCTTTCGAGCGCAACCCCAGCAATCAAGCCAGCAGCCTGCTCGCCGCTATCGTCGACTCTTCCGACGATGTCATCATCAGCAAGAACCTCGACGGCATCATCACCAGCTGGAACACAACCGCCCAGCGCGTCTTCGGCTACTCCGCCAGGGAAGCCATCGGCAGCCACATCACTCTCATCATCCCCAAAGACCGCCTCGCTGAAGAGGACACCATCATCGCCCGCGTCAAGCGCGGCGAACGGCTCGAGCATTTCGACACCGTCCGCCAGCGCAAAGATGGCACTCTCATCGACCTCTCCCTCACCATCTCGCCCGTCAAGGACTCCTCCGGCCGCATCGTCGGCGCCTCCAAGGTCGCTCGCGAGATCACCGATCGCAAACGCGCCGAACGCAGCACCGCCCTGCTCGCTGCCATCGTCGATTCCTCCGACGACGCCATCGTCAGCAAAACCCTCGACGGCATCATCACCAGTTGGAACAAAAGCGCCGAACGCATCTTCGGCTACCTCCCCGAAGAAGCCATCGGCAAGCACATCACTCTGATCATCCCCCGCGATCGCTGGGACGAAGAAACCAACATCATCGAACGCGTGCGTCGCGGCGAGCGCATCGACCACTTCCAGACCGCTCCGCCGCCGCAAAGACGGTTCGCTCGTCGATGTCTCCCTCACCATCTCCCCGGTCAGAGATTCCGCCGGAAACATCATCGGAGCCTCCAAGGTCGCGCGCGATATCACCGCGCAGGTCCGCGCCGCCGAACTTCTCCGCGACAGCGAAGAAGAATTCCGCCGTCTCTCGCAGTCCCTCGATACTCAGGTCCGCTCGCGCACTCGTGAGTTACAGGAACTCTCCTGGCAGATCATGCGCGCTCGCGACGAAGAGCGCCGTCACGTTGCCCGCGAACTGCATGATAGCGCCGGCCAGTCGCTGGCTGTCTTGGGCATAGAAGTCGACCAGCTCCTGCAGAAAACCTCGAGCTCTCCAGAACTCGCTGCCGACATCGAACGAATTCGCGAGACCGTTCGCCTGTTACACAGCGAAATCCGCACCACGTCCTATCTCCTCCACCCCCCACTGTTGGACGAAAGCGGCTTACAAGCTGCCATCAGTTGGTACGCCGGAGGCCTCACCGAACGTACCGACCTGCCCATCGATGTTGAAATCTCCGATGACCTCGGCCGGCTTCCCCGCGATCTCGAACTGGCAATCTTCCGTTTCATTCAGGAAGCCCTCACCAACATCCACCGCCACGCCAGCGCGACCAAAGCCTGGATTGTTCTGTCGCGCTCCCCATCCAGCGTCACCGCCGAGGTCCGCGATAACGGATCCGGCATGTCCCCCGAACGCCTTCGCCAGGTCCGCTCCGGAGGATCCGGCGTCGGCATCCGTGGCATGCGCGAACGCATCCGCCAATTTCAAGGCTCCATGGAAATCCACTCCGATTCCACCGGCACAAAAGTCTCCGTGCAAATCCCCATTCCCGAAGATCACGCCCCCGCCGATCGCCGCGATCTGCAAGCCGCCTCGTGAGAATCAAAGGCAATGCGAACCTGGCGGAGTGATCCAGTTGAAATGGGTGCCCCACTTCTCCCTGATTTTGGGAGAAGTGGGGATTTTTGGGAGAGTGCGGATTTCCGAGAGAGGAACAGTTGAAAGCCCCTACCCGCGACCCGCCGTAGCCACCATGACCCACGTAGAGACAGCCGCCTCGGCTGTCCCGCCGAAGCGAAGCGAGGCGGAACGCGGCCAACGCCCGCCATGTCATTCCGACGAGCGCGCAGCGAAGGAGGAATCTGCTGTGCCCTCCGTACGCGACGAAAACACACGCCCCTGAACAGCCTGAACCCATCTCGCAGTCCAGCCGCGAAGCGGCGAAAGAATAAAGCCCACAGCGCAAGCTGTGGGTAGCTGCGGGGATATTCCCCAAGCCCCGAAGGGGCGAAAGATCGCGACTACACAGATGCCTAACGTCTGATCTCCCCCCGCACCAGGAATCAACAGAGTTAACCTCCAAAGACATTCCCACCCAAAACCAAAATCAGGACAAGGTTCAACAATCAGCGCCCTCAAATCCGACTAAGCAATGACCATTCACTCCACTCCGTCCATGCATTAACTATCTTGATCCCCAAAAAAAAGGCGGCCGCAAGGCCGCCTTAAACTGAGAACTGAGAACTGCCGCTTACTTCTTCCCCCTCAACATCTCCACCACCCTCTCATAATCATCCACCGTCGAATACTCAATCACAATCTTCCCCTTCCCCTTCCGATCCCGAATCCGCACCCGCACTCCCGAGCATCCGCTCCAGATCCATCTGCGCCGACCTCACATTCGGATCCACCCACCGCGCCCCGCCGCTCTTCTGCTCTTTCTTCACTCCCGGCATGCCGGGGATCGGATCGAGCAGCCCATCCATCCGCAGCACCAGCATCTCGATCTGCTCGATGTTCATCCCCTTATTCACCGCATACAGCGCCGCTTCCGCAATCCGGTCATTGTCTCCCAGCTTCAGCAGCTCTTTCGCCTTCGCGAAATGTGATCCGCTTCTCCATCAGCATCTGCATCACTTCGCGCGGCAGCTTCAGCAGTCGCATGTAATTCGCCACCGACACGCGCGACAGTCCCACCCGCTCGGCAATCTGCTGCTGCGTCAGACTGAACTTGTTGCTCAAAACGCGAAACGATTCCGCCTGCTCCATCGGGCTCAGATCTTCGCGCTGCAGGTTCTCGATGATCGTCATCTCCGCCGCCTGCTGCTCCGAAACCCGCCGCACCAGCGCCGGAATGTGCGTCTTCCCCGCCTTCTTCGACGCATGCAATCGTCGCTCGCCCATGATCAGGATGTACCGCCCCTCCTCCTCCGCCGGACGCACCACGATCGGCTGCACCACCCCGTTCGCCTTGATCGAATCCGCCAACTCCTCCAGCGCGTCGTCATCGTCCACAAGCCGCGTCTGAAACGGATTCTTGTCGATGTCGGCGATCGCCACATTCACGACAAGATTCGACGGCACCCGCGTATCCGCCACCGCCTGAATCTCGATCACCCCATCCTTCGGTGCGTCCCCAAACGGATCGTAGTCAACCGACCCAGTAGCAATCGCCGATGCAGGCGATGTAGGAACCGCCGACGGCGCAGCCGCACTCATCGTCGCGATCGCTGGCTGTGCCGCAGCACCAGCCATTGTGGGAACCGCGTGTGCTGGAGCAGCCGGTGCGTGGAAGAGTCTGTATGGGAAGCAGGACAGCCTGTGTGGGGACAGCCGCCATCGGCTGTCCGGCGGAGCGAAGCTCCGCTGCCTTCCGCCGCTCGAACCGCCAGGTCGGGCTCCTACTGCCGTCTCCACCGTGGAAGAGCGGCCCTTCAGGGCCGCGTCAGGGGCGCCCGAACCTAGGGCTTCAGCCCCCGTGGTTACTCTTGCACCGGGAACGTTGCTCGCTGGTGCCACATCCTGCGCGCTGCTCGGCCACGGCGGTCTCACCACCCGCGGCCCCGGCAACAACGACTCCAGCCCCCTTCCCAGCGCCCTGCCGCTTCTCCACCTTCTCTTTATCCTTTTCCGGATGCCCCGCCAAATTCCCCGCCGTAGCAGTCGTCACGTTGTCCGTCCTCCCACCAACCTTGTCATCCTCAGGCCTGCGCTCTTTTGCGGGCCGAAGGACCTCCGTATTTCTATTTTTGTACATCGATATCCATCGATCTAACATATTGATCGTCGTCAATATACTAAGCGCTCTTATCCATCTCCGCCGCCGCCGGAATCTCCTCCACCGCCCGTCTCCTCTGTGCTCCTCTGTGCCCTCTGCGGTGGAGTGTCGTTCCGAGGCCTGAGGTCCGACGCCCGAAGTCTGCTCCGGCACAGGAAGTGCGGTGACTGCTTCGGCTGAGGGCTGCGAGCTGACAGCCGGCGGCTGCCGCTCAATGATCTCCTTCGCCAGCTTGATATAGCTCTCCGCGCCCTTCGATCGCGGATCGTACACCAGCGCCGCCTTGCCATGGCTTGGAGCCTCAGCCAGCCTGATGTTGCGCGGCACAGTCGTCTCGCATAGCTTCTCGCCAAAGTAATTCTTCAGCTCAGTCATCACCTGCTGCGCCAGGTTGGTGCGCTTGTCAAACATCGTCAGCACCACGCCCTCGATGGCCAGCTCAGGATTCAGCGCGGCGCGTATGCGCTCAATCGTATCGAGCAGCTCGCTGATACCTTCCAGCGCAAAGTACTCGCCCTGCATTGGAATGAGCACAGCATCAGCAGCCACGAGCGCATTGAGCGTGAGCAGGTCCAGCGCAGGAGGACAATCCAGCACGATGAACTGGAAGCGATCGCGCAGAGGCGCGATCGCGTCGCGCATCCTGAACTCGCGCCTGTCAGCGTCAACCAGTTCAAGGTTTGCGCCGATCAGGTTCTTGTGCGATGGAATCAGCCAGAGCTGCTCGAGCTCTGTCGTGAGCAGCGCCTCTTCGCCTGTGGCCGCACCCATGAGCAGGTGATACGAACTGACGCGCTCAGGATCCTTCACGAATCCCAAGCCGCTCGTGGCATTCGATTGCGGATCGCAATCGACGAGCAGCGTGTTCACTTCAGCAGCCGCAAAGGAAGCGGCCAGGTTGATGGCAGTCGTAGTCTTCCCGACGCCACCCTTCTGGTTGGCAACAGCGATAACGCGTCCCATGGAATTGTAAGGAGAAGCAGAGCCATTCGCAGCATACTGCGCTTCAAAGATCAATTCAATTGATAAGTGTTGTGCAAACAGGTGAATTGATGTGCAAAACCAGTCCGAATGTTCCTGCAGGAACACTTCGTCGATTCGAAACGTGAGAAGTGTTCCTGCGGGAACATTTCTCCTGAAAAGAACAGGTGGCCTCAGCGGAATGTTCCCACGGGAACACTTGCCCATCTGGAAACCACAGCGAGGACAACGTCAGGGATCTGGTCGTGGGCGGACGATCCGCTGCAGTGTTCCTGCAGGAACACTCGTTCACTCGGGCAGGGCAGCGGAAGGGATTTGTAGCCCCGCGAAGGAAGCGCCTAGTCAGTACATTCGCAGAAATGTTCCTGCAGGAACATTTGCAGAAGGGGAATCATTTTTTTGTTGGTTATTCGTACAAACTTGAGAAGTGTTCCTGCAGGAACACTGTGGAAAACTTATGGCTCGATTGTTGCATAATTTAAACAATTCAATGGTCAGTCCCACTAATAGGCCATGTAATACTCCATAATGATGATCGAGCATGCAATTTTCAGCCGTAATTTGGTGCTATCGTTCCACTTTTTACTAGTTTGGTTCGCCTCGTCACGACGTCTTGCGCGCGCCTATGGTTTACATGCGATCGCCAAGACGCGAGATTGGGAGCTTGGGACAGGGATGGGGTCGGACCAGGTCTAAGGCTGGGAGGACTGATTGGGCCTGCGGGAGCTGGGTCTGGCCGATCAGGAGAGCCAAACGGCCTCCGGGTGCGACCAGGCGGGCGGCTACAGGCAGGATCGATTCGAAGCGTTCGACCGCGCGGAGGGTGACCACGTCGAAGGACGCGCCGGGCAGGGATTCGGCGCGGGCGGTTTGTATATTGACGTCCGTCAATGTAAGCGCACGGGTGACTTCTTTGAGGAACGTTGCTTTCTTGTGGTTGGATTCGATCAGCGTGAGCGCGATCTCGGGCGCCCAGAGTTTGATGGGGATGCCGGGGAATCCGGCGCCGGAGCCTACGTCGGCGACCCTGGCCGCGTCGTTGGCCCTTGGTCGTTGGTCGTTGGTTACGGCGGGGGCTGAAGCCCCCTGCCCTTCCCGCCTGTGTACGCGGCCCTGAAGGGCCGCTCTTCCACTTTCGCTCTCGACGGCGCGAAGGTGGCGTCTTTGATCTCGCAATTCTATCCCGCTGGCCGCCGGGCTTCGTCCTGGCGGGACAGGCGAGGCGCCTGTCGCTACGCGGGTTGGGACGAGATGGCGGGCGGCGAAGAAGCTTTCGCCGAAGTGGCGGGTGACGATTTCCTCTTCGTCGCGGATCGCAGTCAGGTTGATGCGGGAGTTCCAGCGTTGGAGTATATCGATGTACGTCGATATTTGCTGCAGGTCTTCAGCCCTTAGTCGTTCGTTGTTGGCCGAATCCAGGAACGGCTCCAGCAGTTCGGCGATGCGGGAGTTGTGCATGCGATGGTCATTGTATGGGGCGGGATGGAGAGGCGGAAGATGTTTCCGTGGGTGAGGCTGGCCAGCAGATTCCTCCTTGGCGCTGGCGCGCCTCGTCGGAATGACAGGGATCTGCGGTTGGGAGCGTTCCGCCTCGCTTCGCTTCGGCGGGACAGCCGAGGCGGCTGTCTCTACGTGGTTCGTGGTAGGCGCCCGCGCCACTCTTGAAACTATTGGGTTGTCAAGGTGGGATCGAAGAATTAATGAAAATTTAACGGGAGTCCTTCGGGGGGGATTTTGCATCCCAATCCTGTATGAAGCCGAAGAATCGGAAAATCTTTGACGAAGAGTATCGAGTGCTGGCAGTTGAAAGTCAGAGACTGACCATTCAAGGGGTGCGCAGCGGGGAAGTGTTGACGATTGTCACGCAGGACTCCGAGGCTCCGCTGTCAGCGTCAGACTATCCACCGGGGAAATTAATCGCGTTGAGCGATCCATCGGGTACGCAGCCGAATTAATTCCAGACGGCAGACATCTGTCTGTGGCAGCTGCGGCCGGTGATTCTAAGCACCGCTTAGCCTGAACCGGCATAGTCCAATCTTTTGACACTCCCACGTCGCGAGATTTTGTGTTTTTTTGATGTTGACATTCGACACCAATGAGAGTTATTTGTTGGTGTAGACAATCGACATCAATGCCCAAACTATTCCGCCTTGATCTCTTGCAGGGAACTCTCGATCTACTCATTCTGCGTACGCTGCAGTCGGGCGATGCGCTACATGGTTGGGCCATTTCGGAGCGAATCCGTCAAGTCTCGGACGATGTATTGCAGGCGAATCAAGGCTCGTTGTATCCCGCGCTGCATCGCCTCGAACACCAAGGCTGGATTAAGGCGGAGTGGGGTATCTCCGAATTGGGCCGGCGCGCCCGTTTTTATCGGTTGACCACTTCCGGTCGAAAACAGCTCCAGCAGGAGGCCGAGAACTGGACGCGTCTGGCAGCGGCGATCGGCAAGGTATTAGAGATGGCTTGAAAGGAATGGCTGTGACCCTGACGGATCTATTTTTGCGCATCCGGGCGCTGCTCTTTCGCACGCGCGTCGAACAGGAACTTGAGGACGAGGTGGCGTTCCATCTGGCAATGTCGCACCGTCAACATTTGGATGCCGGGCGTTCTGAAGAGGAGGCGGCCCGTCTGGCTCGCCGGGACTTTGGACGAGTTGGAGCGATCAAGGAAGACTGCCGAGGAGCCAGGGGCATTGATGTTTTCGAAAGCGTCCTGCAGGACGTCCGTTATGCATTGAGAAGTTTTCGTCGCAACCCTGGTTTCGTGCTTGCTGTGTCAGGCACGATTGCACTTGGCTTGGGCGTTAACTTGGCCCTGTTCACGTTGTTCAGCGCCTACGTTCTGCGTCCCCTGTCTGTTCACGACCCTTACCGTTTGTACCGATTTACGTGGTCGGATCGTCTGGCAGACGAACACTGGTTCTCCTGGGACGAATACCAGCAACTGGCCAAGGAGAAGCCGGCTTTCGTCGATACGGCTGCGGTCGAGTACGTATTCGCACGGTTAGATGGCCATCCTTTTCGCGGGCAGCTGGTCACCGGAAATTACTTTCAGTTGCTCGGCCTGGGCGCGACGCTAGGCCGCCCTCTGCTTCCTGAAGATTCGGACGCACCTGGGCGCGAACCGTTCCTTGTTCTCAGCCATCAAGCTTGGCAAAGCAAGTTCGGAGGGCGACCCGACATCATTGGCACAAAGATCATGCTGCGTGGTGTTCCCATGGAAGTAGTCGGAGTTGCTCCCGAGGAATTTCAGGGACTTAGCGAAGCGCCGCAAGACTTCTGGGCTTCGCTGAGCATGGCTCATCAACTGCAGGATGGACCCGATCTCTTCGGCTCTGAGCATCCGGAAAGCTTGGGAATCGTTGGACGACTTCAAGCGGGCCAAACCGTCTCATCCGCCGAAGCCGCCCTTCAGGGATGGTCGCAGCGAATGACAGCGCAACAACCGCAAGATCGGCGAGCCGCAAAAGCTTTGTTGCAGTCGCAGGCCACCTCGATCCCGCTAACGCCAGAAGTGCTTCTGATATTCAGCCCTCTGATAGGAGCTCTCATACTCGTCTTGGTGTTAGCTTGCACGAATGTCGCCAGCATGATGCTAGCCCGGGCCACCGCACGCCAGCGGGAAGTCGGAATTCGCCTCTCTCTAGGTGCCGTTCGCCGTCGTCTCATTCGGCAACTCCTTACGGAGGCCGTTCTGCTGTCCGTTCCCGCAGCGATTCTGGGGCTGATCATCTCGCGAGCGACCATTACCGGCGCGCTCCGGATCATGTACGCCGTCTTTCCAAAAGACATGGTCGAAATGGTTCACGATATCCAGCACCCCGTGGACTGGCGTGTACTTGGATTCATGATCGTCGTTGCTCTCCTGTCTGCTTTCCTGTTCGGCGTCGGCCCGGCTATCCAGGCTACGCGAGTCAGCGTAATGTCCGCTGTGCGCGGCGAATTGAACTCCGACCTCAGGCCAGCGCGGGTGAGGAACGGCCTGGTGATTGCGCAGATCACCCTCTGCACATTGTTGCTGATTGCCTGCGGTGCGCTGGTCCGCACGACCATGGCAATGAGCGCCTTTGATATTGGCTTCCGCACTGATCACGTCATTGCGATGGAAGTTGTGGAACGTGGGCGCAATCGCGTGCTCGAAGCGCTTTCCACGAATCCGGCAGTGGATCAGATCGCCGCGGCTTCCTCAGTTCCCCTGGGTGGGCGGGTGCCTACCATGTCCGCATCGGTGGACGATGGGTCCACAATCTCCATCGCACACAATGACGTTTCTCCGCAGTTTTTCCAGATGCTCGGAATTCCTTTGTTGCGAGGCCGCGGCTTCAGCAACGAAGAGGCGAGGTCGGAAGCGGCCGTCACCGTGCTCAGCGCCGGAGCAGCCTCACACTTGTTCTCCGGCAAAGATCCGCTTGGTCAGACGATTCACCTGGGCACGCCACCGCGGGTTGTGCGTGTCATCGGTATTGCGGCCGACATTGTGACCTGTTGCTTTGCGCGCGGCAAAGACGCAGCGCTTATGTATATTCCTTCCAGCGCTGCGAAGACGGGAACCGTACTCGTGCATGTCCGCGGAGAGGTCGAGGCAGAACGCCAAAGGCTCGATACTCAGCTGGCGACTCTGGCGCCGGGAACAATCAACGACATCCACTCACTCGATCAATATAGGGCGCTGGGGATTTGGGCTTTTCGTGTGGCACTGCTGATCGGTGCGGCTGTCGGCGGACTGGCGCTCCTGCTGACCCTGACTGGCATCTACGGCGTCGTATCGTATTTCGTGACGCAGAGAACCAAGGAGATCGGCATCCGCGTGGCGCTCGGGGCGACTACGTCCGCCGTCATCGGTCTGGTTTTGAAGCAGGCGATGCGATTGACTGCGATCGGAATTGCCGCGGGAATTGTCCTGGGCATTGCCGCGACACGCCTGATCTCTTCCCAAATGATTTTCTTGCGCGTTTTCGATCGCGGTGCCTTTGCCGGGGCCATCATCCTCGTGCTGTCAACCGCACTTGCGGCGGGATACATACCCTCGCGACGGGCTGCGCAAATCGACCCGATTGAGACCCTTCGCTACGACTGAAAGGCTCTGGCGAGCCTGTTCCTCAGATGCGCATCGGCATGACGATGTAGCGGTACTTGTAATCGTCGCCTTCTGCGGGGCGCAGTTGGCCGGCTGACTGGGGATCCTTCAACTCGAGGCGCACTTCGCTGGTGCCGGCGGCCTTCAGGAAATCGACCAGGTACACGGCGTTGAAGCCGATCGTCAACGGATCTCCAGTGTAGGGAGCTTCCAGGGAATCTTCGGACTCGCCGGCTTCCGTCGAAGAGGCAGAAATCTTTACCTCGCCCTTTTCGAGGCGCATGCGGACGGCGCGCGAGCGCTCATCGGCAAACTGCGCGACGCGGAGAATCGCTGCATTCAATTCATCGGCATTCAGGGCGATAACCTTGCTGTTGTCCTTGGGCAGGACGGCTTCAAAGTTGGGGAACTGGCCGGTCAACTGGCGCGAGGTGAGCAGGCGGGATCCGATGCGGAAGAACAGGGTCGATTCATCTTTCGCGAACTCGATTGTCTCGGCGTCGGTCGAATCGAGCAGGGATTTCAGTTCGTCCATCGCCTTCTTCGGGACGAGCGTTTTCATCTCGCCCGAGACGCCATCGAACTTTTCGCCTGCGCGCTCGCAGTGCGCCAGACGGTGACCATCGGTGGCGACCATCGTGATGGACTCCGGCTTGAGCAGCATCAGCGCGCCGTTCAGGGTATAGCGCGACTCTTCGTTGGAAATGGCAAAGCCGGTGCGGGCAATCAGGCCACGCAGGACCTGGGCCGGAATCGTAATAGATCCTGACGTGGGGAAGACTGGAAGGCTGGGGAAATTTGATTTCGCCATGCCCACCATCTTGGTATTGGATCGGCCGCAGCGGATGCTTACCCAGTGGTTCTCAAGCAACTTGATGGTGATGTCAGCATCGGGCAGCAGTTTCACATAGTCATGCAGCTTGCGGGCCGGGATGGTGCACGAGCCTTCCTTCTTGACCTTCGCACTGCAGGAAGTGCGGAGGCTGAGATCGAGATCGGTTGCCGTGAGCGACAGACGGTCTCCGGCAGCCTCGAACAAATAGTTGGACAGGATTGGAATCGTGGTCTTGCGCTCGACCACACCCTGCGTGGCGGTCAATTCCCGCAGCAATTCGAACTTGCTGACCGTGATCTCCATGGTACCCGCGGCAACGGCGGCCTCCACCGGCATAAAGTTCGTCTCCCCGAATCTCGCCAGATACGTGCTACTTCTATTACTTCCTTATATCAAATGCTAAAGCTATAAAACCAGCAGTAACAGTAGGCGGTGCGGAAAGGTGGAAAACTCTGTCAACTATCTCGTTTCCACCGACTTCAAGCAGCACCCTTGATGTGAGAAATTGGGCCATTTCGCTTCGGAGCCCTTACTGTAACTCGCCGCTGAATTCGATTTCACTCACTCTATTCACAACTTCCACATCCGATTCACAAGCGTTGGCGAGGAAGACCGGATGGCAAAGTGGAAATCTCGCGCGACGCCGCGATCTATCCGCCTAATTGCTCAGTGAGTTTATTGATCAGCCTGTTTAAATCTTTGTCGTTCTTGCGAACCTGTTCGATCTTCTCGACGGAATGAAGAACCGTGGTGTGATGCTTGCCGCCAAACTGGCGTCCGATTTCCGGCAGCGAGGCCTCCGTCAGATGCTTGGCCAGGTACATGGCAATCTGCCGCGGATAGACGATTGCACGCGAATTATTTTTGGCTTTGATCTCGATCAGTCGCAGGCCGAACTGCTCAGCCACCATCTTCTGGATGGATTCGATGGTGACTTTGCGCGCCTGCGAGTCGATAAAATTTTTGAGCACCTGCTGCGCGTACGGGCAGCGTGATCTCGGCGCCGATCAAAGAGGAATGAGCAACGAGACGGATCAGCGCTCCTTCCAGTTCGCGAACGTTCGAGCGGATGTTGGACGCGACGTACAGAGCGACGTCGGTGGGCAGTGTGACTTTCTCCTGCTCGGCTTTCTTCTGAAGAATCGCGACTTTGGTTTCGAGATCGGGCGGCTGGATATCGGCGATCAATCCCCACTCGAAGCGGCTACGGAGGCGGTCTTCGATCTCGGCGAGCTCTTTGGGGGAGCGGTCGCTGGCGATTACTATCTGCTTCATCGAGTCGTGCAGGGCGTTGAAGGTGTGGAAGAACTCTTCCTGGGTGCGCTCCTTCTGGGCGAGGAACTGGATGTCGTCGATGAGCAGCACGTCGACGTTCCGGAACTTGTCGCGGAAGGTGGTCATCTTGTCGTAGCGCAGCGAGTTGATCATGTCATTCGTGAACTTCTCGCTGGAGACATAGCAGATGGCGGCTTGGGGAGTGCGGCGCTTGACCTCGTGGCCGATCGCCTGCATGAGGTGAGTCTTGCCCATGCCGACGCCGCCGTAGAGGAAGAGCGGATTGTAGGCCTTGGAGGGGCGCTCGGCGACGGCCTGGCAGGCGGCGTGGGCAAACTGATTGCCGCTGCCGATGACGAACGCGTCGAAGGTGTAGCGCGGATTCAGTTGCGCTGCGCCATCCCAGTCGAACCGCGCCTGTGAGGGACCGGATGTCACGGATCCTGAGGACAGGCCGCCATCATGGCGTACAGGAGTCGCGGCGGGATCATCGTCCGGAGTGACGAACCTCACATCGTTGAATCCGAGGCCGAGAACGTCGATGGCTTCCTGAATGAGATCGGCATACTTGTCGCCCGCGTGACGAAACTCCACCGTGGGAACGCGAACGAATAAAACGCCGCCACTCGAGTGACTGTAACGCGTGGGCTTAAGCCAGGTGTCGTAGGAGTGCCGGTTGATCTTTTTTTCCAGAGCATCGAGAATGCGGGCCCAAGGGTTCGGAGTGAGGGTCGTTGTGCCAGTTGCTGACATATATGAAATTTCACCAATGGGCGTCCCGCGGCTGGGTGAGAGCGCCTGTTCAAAACTGCCGTTAATCGGTGGCTGGACCGTTAATTTTACTGCGGAATGCGCCTGTTTTATCCGTTGCGGCGAAATATTTCGCGAAGCCCAAAGCAGGACCAGTCGTGGATACTAGCACAAAACTTTTTGTCGTGTGGAAATCTTTCCGCCGGATTTTGTCGCGAGTCTCTATTCAGAACTGCATCGCATCACTTGTCAAGTACCGCGTGAGTTAATGTCGCGCGCGCGGTGCAGTTCAATTGCAAGAGATCGCGAAGAGAAGAGAATTGTGACGGGGCCCTCAAGGGGCCGCTCTTCCACAGAACCATCAGCGGCTAGAAGCCGAATACGAAAAACGTGCTTGATCGCGGCGCTTGAACAGCTTGCTCAAAAATGGTTCGGAGGACCAAGGAGCAAACCTCAGCGGCTGAAAGCCGCTCTGATTATGCTCGAGTTACGGCACAGTAAGCGTTGCGGAAAAACTCCGATCGCCGCGATAGGCGACCACTGGGGCTGAAGCCCATGTTGATTCTGCGTGCCTACGCGGCAGCTAAAGCGCACGCTCTTCCACGTACCACGGCATTCGCAGACTTTTCGGAACCGCTAACTCGTGGCCTTGCCAAACGCTGCGCGATCGGAGTTCTCCGCACAGCTGTTGCAAGCTTCGTTGCGATCCCGCGACAGTGCTGCGCCACCCATCAAGCGGTGAGCTATTCCGAGCGCCGACACCCGTGCGAGCTGCGCCAACCTATGTGAATTGTGCCACATTCTGCGGTGGTAGGCGAAGCGCGATTTCATTGCGAGACGGCGGCGTTCTCGACAAGCCAACCTAGTAGTGCGGGAAGACAGAATCCCACCGCGTTCAGGATTCCGTGCGTGCGCGCCATCTGCGGAATCGGCAACACATCACTGCCGCGGAAGTCTGCAATCGCGTACGCGCTCGATAGGACCATCCCGGCGAAGACACTCGCGGTCGCAACATGGAACAGGACACGAGCCGTGCTGACTCGAGTCGTTTGGCGCAGGATCGCAACACAACCGCCAAGGCCGCCACGCTCAGTGAGAACACCACGGCTGCTCCCATCTTCAGCAGCGGAGAAATCACAAAACCGACGGCCACTACAAGCGGCATGCAGACGACAACGGCCACGAGCGACTTCAGCCAACCAGCTCGCCTCGCTGCTCGACGAATCGCAGCATCGCCGCTGCAATCATCGCGGTAGCAAATCCTGCGTAATGAAAGTGGACGGCGGTCAGCAACCCGATTGGCTCCTGAATACCCATCGGCCGCATCCCCAACCGTGAAGCCACGAACCAGGCTCCGCCGACAAGGCGATCGAGTTCGCGATCGAAACAATGATTCGATGAAATGTGGAACGTGTGGTCCTCCTGGGATCTCGCGAGGGAAGAGAGATCGACGAGCCCACCCGCAGTCATCGATAGACAGACGACCATCCACGCGCCAGCCAACACGCCGCCAGTCGGCCCGGTGGAAGCCACAAGGCAACGATGGCGAGCGCGGCGGCAACCGGCTGAACGCGCGGGCAAACCGCGCGGGCGGAGTGTCGTTGCCGAGCACGCGAGCGAGCTCCATCCCCAGAGGAACGATCACCAGCGGGGCAAACAGAAACATCAACTCGATGGCGCCAATCGGAGCAACGCCGATTCGCGCCAGCACCGCGACGCCCGCCCAAAGAAGCGCGCCGAAGCCCGCGCACATCTGGGCCCACGAGCCCTCAACAGCAGTCGCTTTCATCGTCAGCGAAGCCCGATCGTTTGAGTTCATAAAATTCACCGTTTACAGCGGCCGCAACGCCGCCGCCCCAAACACCACCACCAGCACGAATAGCGCTACCAGGTACAAGGCATCCAGCACCCGGTTTTCGCGCCGGATTTCGCGATCGTAGTAGAGAATCTGCAAGGCAATCCGCAACAGCCAGAACGCGGCCATGAATCCGCTGAGGAACCGGCCCATCGAGGTGGCTCCCGCTAACTCGCGTCCGAACCTGAAACACAGCGCCGCGAACATTCCCAGCACGATCACGATGTACACCCAGTGCACGTAAAAGATCTGGCGCACGAAGGCGGCACTCCGGCCAAGCGCTCGCGAACGCGCAACCTCGCCGGCAAAGGAACATTCGCGGCAATGATGCCCAACTGCACTGCGCCCGCTCCCCAAATCGCCCGAGTCATCCATGCCGCGTTCATAAAGGCCACCTCGTCCGCCTCATATGTCAGACATTTCTGTATACATAGAACTACATGATCAAAAAAATTTACCCCGCCTTTTTCCGCATCTTCGTTCCCATGCGCAACAGCTTCCGGACTGTGCCGGTGGGCAGGCGCTTCATCTGATCGTGCAATTCGGTGACGGCTTCGAAGAATCCGGCCATGGCTTCGAGGCGCTCGCGCGTGTAATCGGATCCCGGTTCCTTGGGATCCAGATCCGCCAGGCACCGGCGGAGCATTTCGCGCGTGGGATCGACTTCCCTGCGCTTTCTCTGCTCGATGACGAGGCGGAACATTTCCCAGACGTCTTTCATCGATTCGTAGTGCTCGCGGCGGTCGCCGAGCACGTGCACGGCGCGGACGATCCCCCAGGTCTCGAGTTCGCGGATCGAAGTGCTGACGTTGGAGCGGGCGACGCTGAGGGTCTCGGCGATCTCCTCGGCGGGCAGCGGCTTGGGGGACAGGTAGAGGAGCGCGTGAATCTGGGCGACGGTGCGGTTGATGCCCCACTTGGTGCCCATCTCGCCCCAGTGGAGGATGTACTGCTTCTGCAATCCAGTAAGTTCCGCCATATCGGATACTTCAGTATAGACAGAATATACTGAAAGCCCCTCGATGTCAACTGTTACTCCCACTTCTCCCAAAGACAGGGAGAAGTGGGGCACCCCCGGGCGCGGCTTGACCGATGGGTGCGGGGCTGACTTACATTGGCGGCACTTCAATTTCGGAGGGGCTACGTTATGCTCGACGGATTCAAGAAATTCATCCTGCGTGGCAATGTCGTGGATATGGCAGTGGGCGTGGTGATTGGCGCCGCGTTTGGCGCCGTTGTTACCGAGCTAACCAAGGCATTTCTCACTCCGCTCATCGCGTTAATAGTGGGCAAGCCGGACTATTCCAATCTGAAATTCGACGATCCGTGACAACGATGTTTCCGGTCGGCGAGTTCGTCAACGCAGTTATTTCCTTCCTGCTGATTGCTGCTGCTGTCTATTTCTTTGTGGTCGTGCCGGTGAACTGGCTGATGGCGCGCATGCATAAGGACGAACCAGCAGCTGCGCCGACAACGAAGAAGTGTCCGGAGTGTTTGAGCGAAATTCCGATCGAGGCGAAGCGGTGTGCGCACTGCACGCAGCTGGTCATGGGGCGGGCGGCGTAGGTTCGGGCCTCGCCCGCGCGAGATCCCTCGCCTGGCCGAAAGCGACCCGACTCGGGATGAGGTCCGACATCGGAGCTCTACAAGAAAGGCCTTTCGAATCGAAATCAACCTTGAGATGCCACCGCTCGGCTTCGCCTGCGCGGGGGCGGACGAAGGCGTCCGCCCTACACGAACTAATTCACGTAACATGGAGGGATGAGTTTTTCGCGGGCCGCGGTATTGGTGTGGACCGTGCTGGTTTTCGTCGCTGCCGCCAGCGCGCAAGTCTCCAGGCAGACGCAATCATCTGAGACATCTTCCTCAAAACATACGAAGGGCTCGTCGGCGCGGCTGGTGGCGGATGTCGATGCGGGCAGCGTTGCGAATGGGGTTTATCGGAATCGGGCGCTGGGTTTGTCTTGCAAGATTCCCGCGGGATGGGTGCTGCGGACTGAGGAGATGAATACGCGGGAGGAGCCGGACTCCGCTGCGGGAGAAAAACCCCACATCTCCCAAAATCAGGGAGATGTGGGGCACCCAACTTCTCAAACCTCGGCGGATACTGGCAGCGGGCGGGTTTTGCTGGCAGCGTTCTCTCGGCCTCCGGAGGCTAGGGGGGAGGATGTTAACGCCTCGATCGTTATCGCCGCGGAAAAGGTGGCGACTTATCCTGGGTTGAAGGAGGCGGCTCAGTACTTTGGGCCGCTGACTGAAGTGGCGAAGGCGCAAGGGTTCACCGTCGGATGAAGATCCCTACGAGATTCAGGTTGGGACGAAGGTTGTGGTGCGAGGGGATTTCCATAAAGATGTCGGGACGCGCGTGATGCGGCAGTCGACACTGGCGTTTCTGGCGCAGGGGTATGCGGTGTCGATCACGGTGATTGGCGGGACCGAGGACGAGGTGGAGGAGTTGGTGGATGGGGTGGGGTTTGGGGCAAAGTAACTTCTTTGCCGCGGATTTCGCGGATTAACGCGGATCTTCGAACTACTCGGGGCCCCGAAGAGGGTAGGGATCCTTCGACTGCGCCGCGACTCGCTTTGCTCGTCGCGGCTTCGCTCAGGATGACATTCTTATTGCAGGGGTGCTCAGTCTATTGGTGGATGACGGCGTGCTCCTTCAAGTCGATTGTGATTTTGGGTGGGTAGAGGAGCGTGTTGTGGATCAGGCAGTGATGCACGGCACGCTCGACGCCCTGACGGTGCTGGACGGTTAGCTCCAGCGGCGTTTCGATTTCTATGCGGAAGTTGTCCAGGCGGGCGGGGTCTTTGGCTTTGTCGGCCAGGACACGGACGCGAGTGCCTTCCGTGGCTAGCTTGAATTTCCGCAAGTATTGCGCGGCGTAAAAGCCGGCGCACGAAGCCAGCGATGCGAGCAGCAATTCTGGGGGCGTCATGCCCTCGTCGAAGCCTCCGTTTTCGAATGGCTGGTCGCATGCGATCGTGTGGTGGCGTGCTTTGATTTCGAACTGCACGGCTCCGAGATGTTCGACTGTGACTTCCATGATTGCCCTCCGTCTGTCGGGGGCTAAAGCCCCCTGATTCATTTTCGCCGTAACGCGGCGCTAAAGCGCCGCTCTTCCACATGGCGCTCTTCTACGTAGCGCTCTTCCACATGGCGCTCTTCCACGTAGCGCCTTCCACGTAGCTGCCCTTCCACGTAGCGCTTTGCACGTAACGCTCTTCCACAAAGCGCCGTTCAAGCTGGCACCGCCCTTGCCTCTTCCGCCCCGTGGGGGCTGGACGTCTTTCTTCCGTCAATCCCATGGCTTGCGCCATGGGCTTCATTCTTGCGCCGCTCCGCGGCTTGGGTGCTGATCACGACATGCGCCTTTCGGAGAGCAGTTAGTTCGACCCGCGTGTGAGTGCGGCGTCGAGATGCGCTCTGACCAGCTCACGAGCACGATGCAGTCGCGACTTCATGGCTGCGCGAGAGATCCCCAGGTTGTGGGCGACGTCGTCGCCGGATTGGTCCTCGATATCGCGCAGCTGGTAAACCGACTGATACAGCGGTGGCAGGGCGGCGACTGCGTCGTCGAGAAATTGCTTCATCTGGCGGCGCGCAAGCTGCAGCTCGGGAGTGGGCTCGGGACCGGGGATCTCGCGGCCTTCTTCGTCCAGGGCCGAGAGTTGCAGCAGGGGCAGCAAAGCTTCGCGCTCTTTGAGTTGCCAGCAGACGCGCTTGGCGATCTGGGCGAGCCAGGCGCGGAAGGCGGCGGAATCGCGCAACTGATTGAGATGGCGATAAGCACGCAGCAGAGCTTCGACAAGAACGTCTTCTGCATCTTCGCGGTTGCCGCAGACGCGGATCATCTGACGATAGACGGCGTCCTTGTGCTCGCGCGTCAGGTTGTCGAAATCGGCGGGCTCGGGCCGGCTCGCGTCGAGAGGCATAAGGACATTCTCACAGCATGCCGCCGCTCCTGCTGTGTCCGGCGTCACTGGCAACTCCGTGAAAGGTCGGGATTCGGGAGCCGGGTTTTGCAATGAGTGGATTTGTTCCAGGGCATTCTTCCGAAAATCTCGGCCATGGGACAGATGTCGGTGAGGCCCGCGAATGTGAGACCCAGACCGATGAATGCGGCGAGGAAGAGCCAGCGGGGATCGAGAAGAAGTGTGAGTGCGGAGGCAGATGAGTACAAGCAAACCTGCGCCGAGTCGGACCTGGCGTTCGAGGGACCAGCGCGACTTGATACTTCGTACGACAGGGAAGCCGGCTTGCATCCAGGCGCTCGTGCCGCCTTCCAGAATCGAGAGCTGAAGCTGGCATGGCTCGAGAAGGCCAGCGGTCATGCGGGCGCGCTTGCCCATCTGGCAGATGAGGACGATCGGTGTGGTCGAGCTGAGGTCGGCGAGGCGGGACTCGATTTGCTCCATGGGGATGTTGACGGCACCGGGGAGGTGGCCGGCGGCGAACTCGGAGGGGGAGCGGACGTCGATGAGCTGCGCCTGGCTCGGCTGGGCATGGAGCGCGGCAACTGTGATAGATGGAGACAAAATTTCCTCCTACTTGGGAAGAGCGGGCGGCAAGGGAAAAGGATTCAGGGGAGCTTTGCCGGCCATTGAGTTCGGACGTGCATGCGGGCGCTGCGTTTCCGGTCTACGGCATCGGCGCTGGGATCAGTCGTAAGGTCCCCGGCTGGCTTCGCCAGCTTTGGGATGACAGTTTTCGCGGCGGACGGATAAAAAGAGGTTGAGCTTAGTCGAGGGGGTCGGGGTGGAGGCTGAGATCCTCTTCGCCGGCGGCTTTCTTTTCGGCATACTTCTTCATCCAGGCTTCCCAGGATTTGCCGGCGGCGGTGTCGCGTCCGGTGAAGGCGAGGGCGGCGATGTCGGCGTAGGAGATCGCGACCTTTTCGTTCGAGTTCTTCGGGATAGAGACGGACTACGGAGTCTTTCAGAGTCTTCGCCGTGCGGCGGTCGAAGAGGTAGCCTTCGATTTTGGATCCGTCTTTGCGGGTGATGGTGATGTCGCCGCGGTAGTCGAAGGCTTTTTCGAGGGCTTGGCGGAGGTCTTCTTCGTCGGCTAGCGGTGGGGATCCAGCCTTCGAGATTTTCGTGCTCTACGCCGGGGGCGACTTCTAGCGCGTCGGGGTTGACGTGCGGGGGGTGTTGGTCGGTGTGGCCGGCTTCTTTGCCTGTCATATTGCTTCCAAGAGCTTTAACCACAGAGGGCACGAAGGACCTCACGCAGGATCGCTGCGAGACACAACGTCTGTCTCTACAGGCGCGCGTTTCCTGCAGGCTGTGTGATGCGTTTTGAGTGGGCGCGATTTGGATCAGCGGGTTCACCGGGGCTTGCGGCTCTTCCAGCATGCGCAGGGCTTCTTCGTCTTTATAGCTCGGTGAAGAGCGTGGCTTTCACTGTGGCCAGGAATCCGCCTAGCGAGCTGAATGTGGCGTTGACCGCGCTGGCTTCGTAGCCGCTGTGGACCATGCAGTTCGCGCAGGCAGGATTGCCCGACTCGGTGCCGTAGTTCTGCCACTCTGTCGTCGACAGCAATTCCTTGAAAGTTTCTGCGTAACCGTCTTGCAGCAGGTAACACGGCTTCTGCCAGCCGAAGACGTTGTAGGTCGGCATGCCCCACGGGGTGCAGGGATAGGTGCGCTTGCCCATCAGGAATTCCGAGGAAGAGCGGCGAGAGATTGAACTGCCACGTCTTCTTGCGGTTCGAGAGGATCGCGCGGAACATGCGTCTGGTGCGGGCGCGGCCGAGGAAATGCTTCTGGTCGGGAGCCTTGTCGTAGGAGTATCCCGGGGAGAGCATCATGCCTTCGACGCCCAGGTCCATCATTTCGTCGAAGAAGGCGCGGACGGATTTTGGACTGGCGCCATCGAAGAGCGTGGTGTTCGTGGTGACGCGGAAGCCGCGCTTGAGGGCTTCTTTGACGGCGTCGACGGCGATGTCGTATCCGCCTTCGCGGCAGACGGCCAAGTCGTGCTCTTCGCGCTGGCCGTCGAGGTGGACTGAGAACGTCAGATATTTGCTGGGCTTGAAGAGGTGGATTTTCTCTTTCAGCAGCAGGGCGTTGGTGCAGAGATAGATGTACTTTTTGCGGGCGACCAGGCCTTCGACGATCTGGTCGATCTGCGGGTGCATGAGCGGCTCGCCGCCGGGGATGGAGACCATGGGGGCGCCGCATTCGTCGACGGCGCGGAAGCATTCTTCGGGGCTCAGGTCTTTCTTCAGGATGTGGGCGGGGTATTGAATTTTGCCACATCCGGCGCAGGCCAGGTTGCAGCGGAACAGCGGCTCCAGCATCAGGACCAGCGGGTATTGCTTGCGGCGGGCGAGCTTTTGGCGGAGGACGTAGCTGGCTACGGTCCACATTTGTGAGACGGGTACTGGCATGTCGTTAGGGGAACCCCTTCTGATCATTTTATCAGGGAATGGGGATCGAGTTTGGACGAGGGATCGGTTTGGGCAAGGGAGGGCGAACACGGGGGCTAAAGAGTGTGCGTGAGAACTGGTGTCGTCCCTACGGGACTCGCGCATTTGTTCCACTTCACCCGGCACTTCCGTGCCGGGCTTTCACATGCCGCCGCTGCGCGGCTGGAGTTTCGGTGGTGCTTGTTCCACCGCTTGCCTTCAACGGTAGTTCTCACGCAGTCTCTAAAGCCCTGATTCTTTGAGCGCTCACCGCGGCCCTGAAGGGCCGCTCTTCCACGGTGGATTCGGGAATTTGTGATGCTTCCTAAGGCAGTTTCGTGGATATGGCGCTCGGCTGCCCCTTTGCTGGACGGACGAAGGCGTCTGTCCCTACAGGGTTCGTTGCCGTGTGGTGTTTAATCCCTGCAACCTAGGGGTGAGTTCGTCCGTCTAAAGGGCGTGCCCTTTCGCTTGCAGCTTGGTTCTAGAGGACTCTTGTCCCGCCGGAGGAAACCCGGTACCCTAAAGTCCGGCCGTTTGTATGTTTAACCCCCACCCGAACCTTGCTGATGAAGTGAACCGAGGGATTATCCAGTCGGAGATCGAGGGCGGAGTGTTTTTGACTGATCTGCCACCGTCGACCGTGCTGGAGATTCAGACGATGCATCACTGCTACAAGGCGGTGCTGCTGGGTGGGAGCGAGGCGCTGCTGTCGGGGCATCCGGAGTTTTGTCCGGAGCCGGTGCAGGTGGCGATCTCCGGCTCGACCTGGGGCGGGTCGATGCTGAAGCTGCAGTTTGTGGGGCGGGGGATGCATCTGGAGTTTCGGCATCCGCAGTATCCGATGCCGATTGTGACGTCGCCCATTCAGGAGATACGCGACAACGTGCGGATGGCGGCGGTGGAGTTGGATGGGCGCGCGCACGGGGCGCATTCTTAGGCACTGGCCGTGGTTTTCGGAACGGCTGTTCAACCTTCCTTCAGTTCTTCCTGGTCAGATCCGTTTATCACCGCTATTTCTTAGAATCTTGCGCTTCACAGGGAACGGATTTCGGCGCTGATTTGGATGCGTCGAATTCAGGGTCGACGACCATTCGCAGCTGAACCAGCGCGTTCGGGCAGTCATACGCCGCGACGACATCACGTGTGGTGAAGTTTGCGGGCAGCAGGTCTCGATTTGCTTTGATGTAGTGGTCGATGTAGGACAGATCGTAGACCTCACCCTCGGCAAGCTTCCATTTTGCCAACAGCCTCGCTGCCATCTCTGCTCCGGCGAGGATTTCAAGCTTTCCCATGTGGTATTGCGGGCCCTCGTCGACCGTGATTTTGAGAGAAACCGTCCCGTTGGAACCGAACGCTGTGGCGGGGATCATTACCGAATCAAGGTACCCGTCGGTGCCGTAGAGCTTGCGCACACTCTCCAGGCCCCGGGCAATCTTGTCGCGCTCGAAGAGATCACCGGGCTTGAGCGGGAAAGCCTCACGGAGCTTCCCTGCAGAAATGGCGTGATTCTCAACGAAGGTGATCTCCGCGAGCTTGTAACGTAGTCCCTCAGAGACTTCCGCTTCCATCACCACGGGCTTCGGCACTCCCAAGGGGTCAGTGGATTTGAAGTGAACGCTTTTGACCTCGGCGGCGAAGTATCCGCGATTCTGGAAAACGGCGCGGATGCGCTCGCCCATCTCTTCGGAGTCGTCATTGAAGCAGTAGCCGGTCAGTTCCCCGGTGATGCGGGCGAGTTCGGTCGAGCTCAGTGCCTGCGTGCCGACGATCGTAAAGTCCTTGATGAGGATTCCGCCACTCTTACTGGAGCGATTGTCTTTGGCACATTGTGGAAGCAAAAGCGGACAGAGGAGCAAACAGGTGAACGAAGAGAGGGTGACGTTCCGTCGTAGCATGGCGGGACCTCCTATGGACGGATGGCGCAGGGCAGGCGGTAGGTTGTCCATTCCCCGACATTGACTTGCTATTGTCGAGGCACTAGTATTCCGGCCAGCGGGCGTGTGCCCGTTCTTCATGCCGATACTTATCAACTCACGCGAAGTTGCTCACGTTACGATTCTGGATGTTCGAGGCCGTATTGTGCTGGGAGAGGAGATTCATTCCCTTCGGGACTCGGTGCGCAACCTGATCGCGGAGGGAAAGAAGAAGATTATCCTCAATCTGGCGGATGTGGATTACATCGACAGCTCCGGAGTGGGTGAACTGGTGGGAGCGTTTACCACCGTGCGCAATGCCGGGGGAGAGTTGAAGCTGCTGAACCTGACGCAGAAAGTGCATGATGTGTTGCACGTCACCAAGCTGTATACCGTGTTCGATATTCGCGACGATGAGTTCACGGCGGTGAAGTCGTTCGATTATTATTTCGCGAAATAGAATTCCCCGGAGCTAAAGAGTGTGCGTGAGAACTGGTGTCGTCCCTACGGGACTCGCGCATTTGTTCCACTTCACCCGGCACTTCCGTGCCGGGCTTTCACATGCCGCCGCTACGCGGCTGGAGTTTCGGTGGTGCTTGCTCCACCGCTAGCCTTCATTGGTAGTTCTCACGCAGTCTCTAAAGCCCAGTTCTCTTGCTGCATTTCGCGGCGCTGAAGCGCCGCTCTTCCACACCTAGATCTCCTCCGTTGATATCCTCCGGGGCAAGTGTCGATACACTCGAGGCGGCAGGTTGCCGGCGCCAGGACTGTCGAACCGTTTTTGGCACGTTACAGGAATGGCCGGATACGCTACGATTGCCGGAGGTCTCAGGGCCACGGAAGTTGTTCGTGCGGAGTGGCTTGTCGTGAACGACCGCAGTGCCGATCATCGAAGGTTGCAACAAAACACCGCCCGCGAATTAATCTGGACGTCACACCGGACATTTCAGGGATGGACGTGCTCGCAGTGCGAGTGGAATTATCCGTTGCCGACGCTGCTGACGGATGCGGACGCGCGCACGGCCTATGACCGACTGGCGGCGGGGAAGTTCCGAGAGCACAATTGCGCCGAACATTTGGCGCGGCTTGAGATGGTGGAGGATGAGGACAGCTTTACGGGACGCATCCGGAAACTGGTCACGCAGGGGTTCAAGCCGAAGGACGCGGTCGAGTTGTTCTTGCAGGAAGTCGCGCTCGAATATCGGAATGACCCGAAGGTGTTGGCTCGGGCGAAGGCGGAGGGGGAGGACTTCTTGCGGAGGCTGAAGGCGGGGTTGATTTGAAGAGCCACGGGGCTGAAGCCCCTTCCGTTTATGTTGCTTGCTCGCGGCCCTGAAGGGCCGCTCTTCCACGGAGCGACCGGGGAGCTCGATGGCAACGTCAAAATCCCCACTTCTCCCAAAGGCAGGGAGAAGTGGGGCACTTCGGACGGGGACGGACGAAGGCGTCCGTCCCTACACAATCCACGTCCGTTCCACGATCAGTTATTGATTCCCATTTGGGTGAGGATGTAGGCGTAGTCGAAGGACGCCTCGTGGAGGCGGTCGTATCTTCCGGAGGCGCCGCCGTGGCCGGCCGGGCTTAGATTTGTTTTAAAGATCAGCGTGTTGTGATCGGTGCGCGTGGCGCGCATCTTCGCCACATATTTTGCCGGCTCCCAGTACATCACCTGGCTGTCGTTGAACGACGTCTTCACCAGCATGTTGGGATACGCCTTCGCCTCGACGTTGTCGTAGGGCGAGTAGGTGATCATGTAGTCGAAGGCCGGCTTCTCTTTCGGATTGCCCCACTCTTCGAATTCGCCGACCGTGAGCGGCAAGAGATTCGTCGAGCATCGTGTTCATCACATCGACGAACGGAACTTTGACCACAGCTGCGTGAAACAGATCGGGGCGCATGTTCAGGACCGCGCCCATGAGCAGGCCTCCAGCGCTGCCGCCTTCGATGACCAGCTTGTCTTTCGATCCGTAGCCGCGCTTGGTGAGGTCGTCAGCGACCGCGATGAAATCGGTGAAGGTGTTCTTCTTGTTCATCATCTTGCCGGCATCGTGCCAGGCCTTGCCCATCTCGCCTCCGCCGCGGATGTGGGCTACCGCATAAGTGACTCCACGATCGACCATGCTGAAGATGTTCGAGTTGAAAAACATGTCGATCGAGATGCCGTAGGAACCGTATCCGTAGAGATAGAGCGGGCCGGTGCCGTCGAGCTTGGCGCCTTTGAGATGCAGCACGGAGACCGGAATCTTTGTGCCATCGGACGCTGCGGTATAGATCTGCTCGACTTCGATATTTGCTGCGGATCGTAGCCTCCGGGCACTTCTTTCTGCTTCAGCAATTGCGAGGCACCGGTTTCCATGTCGTAGGAGAAAACCGATTGCGGCGTGATCGGCGACTGGTAGCCGTAGCGGAACTCTGTAGTGTCGTAGACGCGATTCGTATACGGATAGACAGCGTAAGCAGGCTCGGGGAAGGCGAGGCGGCGGGAGTGTCCATTGCGCAGGTCGACCACGCGAATTTGCGGCAGGCCGTTCTCGCGCTCGTAGAGGACGCCGAAATTCTTGAACAGATCGATGTCGTCGAGCATGATGGCGGGGTTGTGAGCCATGACTTCGTGCCAGTTCTTGCTGCCGGGATCGGTGACGGGAGCGGTCACGAGGCGGAAGTTGCGTCCGGCGTCGTTGACGCGGATGTAGAACGAGTCGGCATTGTGGTCGACGATAATATTCAACTCCCGTGCTTGCGGGGCTCGAGAATCTTCCACTCGGCCGTGGGTTCTTTGGCGGAGATATAGCGGGCCTCGCTGGTGGTGTGGCTGCGCAGCTCCATGACGATGAAGGCCTCGCTGCGCGTTTTGAAGGCGCCCACCGTAAATTTCTCGTCTGGTTCCTCGTAGACCACGGTGTCGGGATCGGATGATCCGGCGGTGTGGCGGTAGAGGCGGTACTGGCGCTTCGAGACCGCGTCTTCCTGCGTGTAGAAAATGGTGCGATTGTCACTGGCCCAGACGACGGAGCCGACGCGCTCGGCGTGATCGGAGAGCGTCTTGCCGGTGCGGAGATCTTTTACCGCCAGATTGAACTGGCGGAATCCGGTGTTGTCGTAGCTGTAGGCGAGCAGGTTGCCGTCGGGGCTGACGGCGAAGGCTTGCACGGTCATGAAGGCCTGGCCCTTCGCCAATTCGTTGACATCGAGGAGAACCTCTTCGTTCGCGTCGGCGCTGATTTTCTTGCGGCAGCGGATGGGGTACTGCTTGCCGGCTTCGGTGCGGATGTAATAGAAGTAGTCGCCTTCCCTGTAGGGGACTTCGACGTCGGTTTCTTTCACGCGGCTGAGCATCTCGTCATAGAGCTTTTTCTGGAAAGGCTTCGGTCGGTTTCATGACCGCGTCGGTGTAGGCGTTCTCGGCCTCGAGATAGGCGCGGACCTCGGGATTGGTTTTCTCGCGCAGCCAGAAATAGTTGTCGGTCAGCTTGTGGCCGTTGATCTCGGTGACGTGGGGGATCTTCTTGGCGACTGGCGGCGCGGGGAGGTTGTCGGCGGCGGTGAAGGCGAGCATCGAGATGGGCACGAGTGCGAGATAGAGGACGGAGTTGGTCATAGGTTACCCCGGGTTCGGGACAAGCGGGAACGATAATACGTGTGCGCGGAAGAATGCAACGTAGTGCCTGTGAGGGCGGACGTCGTCCGCCCGGCGCGAAGCCCTGGTCTTTTACCAGCGGGCGAGTAAGGAGTCTGCGTAGAAAAACCGGAGGGCGCGAGTTTTACTCGTGCCACCAGCGCCGAAAATCCGCCGCGCTTTAGCGCCTGAGGTCCGCTCTCTCGTCCGAATATGAATAGTGCCGAAATGGGCACGATTCTCCCCGGAAAAATGTCGTTTTCTCAAAATCTTGTCAATAGGCAGCCGGAAGTGCCTGAGAACTCCCGGCGGCGATACTTTGCTGGCTGGTCAGTAACCAAGATGGCCCGATCTTAAGCCGCTTTCTTCATCTGCGAGCGCATTTGCTGGCTCATCTGACGCATCGAGGCAATGAGACCAGGGGAACGATTTTCGGCCCAGGTTTCGAACCGTTTTGCTGCCTTTTCGATATGGGCGGCAAAGAGTTTGTTCGAGAACCGTTCCCGGCCTTCTTTGATAGTGGGCTTAATGCGATCCCACACACCGAAAAATTCGTTGCTGGTTTCGAAGAATAGATCCTCGTGAAGTAGTTCGTAGTTGAGTAGTGCGCACGCCTGGTCCCAGTAGCTGATCACCATCATTAAATTGGTTCCCGCTTCCGTTCCCGGTGGAGCGATGCGCACGGCCTCGTCCAGAGTATCGGCAAAGCAATTGGCGAAGAACCAGTCACGCGCCTGCCGAAGTCGGGGATCACGGCGTTCCTCGTAGATTTGCAAGTGGAGCTGTGCTTGTTCGTGGGTAGGCTTGGATGCCATCGTGTTCACTCCTTTCTAATCGTTTCGATGCCTCAACTCCACGATGGTTTTCACAAATTTGGATGTCCCCGAGCGCCTGAAAAAATGGTGATGTAATCGGCGAGTGCACTCAAGTTCTTCGGTCGCAAGGGAAGATGAGGGAGCACTTCAAAAGATGCTCCATACACCCGGTGTGACCACTTCCAACAAATGGCCGTCGGGGTCGCGGAAGTAAAGCGCCTCTCCGCCATATTTCCAAGTCTTCCTTAGCTCAATCGAAATCCCTTGCTGCGAAAGCCATGCCTCCCATGCTGGCAGTTCTGACCGGGAAATGCCGAAGGCGACGTGGATCGCCCCAGTTGCGTTTGTGTCTGCTGTAGCGTCTTTCTTGAATAGTAGGAGTACGCTTCGGTCACCGGCACGCAGCGCACACAGTCGCGTCTCATCGGTGATGCCTTCTTTCTGATCGGTGTCAATTGGCTCAAACCCGAAAACGCGGCGATAGAACTCGACCGATTGGGTCGGGCGGTCGACGTAGAGCGAGGTTTCAAGGATTCCGTTGACTTGTGGTCTGCTGAAAGTAGCGTCTGCCATCGTTTAACCTCCGATACTTCCGACATGACTCAGGCCAGATGGTTATTCAGATGCACCGGCCTCCATTTGGACGCAGCCGGAGAGTGGGAATCGCTGTTGTAACCACGGGGATAGCTCTCATTCAGAGGTTTTGAGCGCAATCGCGATTTTTCAACAGTTGGACGGCGAGCAGTGGAACCTATCGCGGGGGGCCCAGGCTTTTGATCATCTGACACAACTACAAAACAGGTTGCCCCGTCCTTCGCGCATTTTGTGTCCAGTCTCAAGACATGCTTTACAAAATGTCCCGGGGCATCCGCATTTTGCGAAGGGCGGTAATCGCGTTGCAGGTAGCGAGAGATTTTACAGCGGGTCGAACCCTTTCCTTCCCCGGCGGCGAAATCTCGCCCTGCGCTTTCAGCCTGCCCTGAGACTGGCGAAGGCGATGGATTCCACAGACCCAAACCTCGGCATCGTCGAGCAGGAATCACTGCAGGCTTACTCACCGGCGCTTTGCGCCGGGGGCGGACGAAGGCGTCCGCCCCTACACAAAATCGGCGACTATTTTGCGGGAATCAAATCGAACTTGCCTGAAGACTCTTCGTAAAAAATGGCCCCCTCCTTCTTATCTCCGCCGCTCCAGTGTTTGTGTCCTCCGGGCACTCGCAAGAAGTCACCTGAGCCGATACGCTTCTCGCCCGCTTCGTCTTTGTATAGATACGCACCCTTGACGCCGACAATCCAGACATCGTTGGTGTGAGTGTGCATACCTGCATCGTATCCGGGCGCAAACTTGCTGAATGTTCCGTGCGCGCCAGCGTTGGCGTCGCCCCAAATAGCCGCTGCGGTAACAGCCGGATTACCGGGTTGCATTGCGGTGTAGCTTGCATGGCTTGAAGAAACGAAGATGACTTTCTCACCCTGCGCCTGTCCCTGAAGCCGTCCGATGGACCAAGCCGTGATCATCCCCACAACGACTGCAATCGTCAACACTGAACGTTGCATTACGTCCTCCTTGGTAGCAGTTTGCCGCTTGCGAATAGAGCCGACGCATTCTACATGGCGGAAAGGCGCGCGCCAAGAAGGATCGAAATGCTGGCTGTGCGATTGGCGCGGCTGAAATACTCTGCACACTGCGCTCGAGGTAGCCCAGCGAGGTTGCGCTCGCGACGGGGCGGCAAGAGTGTCGACGCTGCTGACCGGCGCTTCGCGCCGGGGGCGGACGAAGGCGTCCGCCCCTACACAAAAACCTGGGTAGGTCTAGGGGACTGCCTGAGTGATTGGTTTGCTTCTTCCTTAATTGACCGCTTACCGCGTTCTACATCTTCCAATTGATAGTTGAGAGCGGCTGCTCGTCCGAAAATGGCAGGTGCGCTCGGATCAGCCGGATCGGAGCATTCGATACGCTCCGCCGGAAGAGGGGAAAAATAAATCATGAAATCACTCAATAGCATACTGATAGGGATGGCGCTTGCCATCACGCTTGCCTGTACGAACACAAAAGCTCCCGATGTTACTGACAACGTGCGTCACGCGTTGGACAACGCAGGACTGTCGGATGTGCACGTAAGTCAGGATCGCGACAAGAACGTGGTGACGTTGACCGGAAACGTTGCCACCGATGACGACAAGGCGCGTGCGGAATCGATTGCCAAGTCACAAGCCGGCTCGGCGGTCGTAGCGGATGAGATTGGGGTGCGTCCGAAGAATGATGAAGGCACCGCGAAGAAAGTTGATTCTGAACTCGACGGCGCCATCGACAAGAATCTTGAAGCCATGCTCGTACAGCACAAGATGAACCGGGCTGTCAGCTACGATGTGAATAACGGAGTCGTGACCTTAAAAGGCAACGTTCCGTCTCAAGGCCAACGGGCGAGTGTCGAGAAACTTGCACAACAAGTGCCCAACGTAAAGCAAGTCGTGAATGAGCTCGAAGTCAAGAATCAGAGGGCGACTTCTTCGAAGTAGGTGTTGCTCATACGTGAAAAAACTCCCCACTTCTGGCAAAGACGGCCAGAAGTGGGGCACCCGTTTCGATCAAATTATATGCGTGAAAAAGAGGGCGGACGAAGGCGTCCGCCCCTACACAACGCTATTGGATCAGCGTGCCGCCGCCGTTGCCGTTTGGTTCGGCTTCGGGGGCGATTACTACTGCTGCGGCTACGCGGTCGCCGGGCTCCATCTGCAGCAGGCGGACGCCTTGGGCGTTGCGGCCGGATTCGCGGATCGTGGTCGAGTCCATGCGGATGATTTTGCCGTAGTGGCTGATCAGCATGACTTCGGAGGTTTCGTCGACCTGCGCGATGGCGACGACTTTGCCGACGCGCTCGGTGGTCTTCACGTTGATTACGCCTTTGCCGCCGCGGTTGATCAGGCGGTATTCGTCGGCGGGGGTGCGCTTGCCGAATCCGTTTTCGGTGACGGAGAGGATCAGGTCGCCTTTGACGGCTACGTCGATCGCTTCGGGCTTCGGGCCTTCGACTTCGCCTGCGGCAGCCGAGGCGGCTGTCCCTACGTGGTCCGTGGGGCTTGCGCCGGGTTTCACCGTCGTCGCCATGCCGACCACGTAGTCTCCCTTTTCCAGGTCGATGCCCCGGACGCCGATAGCGCCGCGGCCCATGGGGCGGACGTGGCTTTCGTCGAAGCGGACGGCCATGCCTTCGTGGCTGGCGAGGAAGACGATCTGGTTGCCGTCGGTGATGCGGGCGGCGACCAGTTCGTCTCCCTGATCAATTCCGATGGCGTTGATGCCGTTGGAGCGCACGTGCATGAACTCGCGCAGTTCGGATTTCTTGACCGTGCCGTTGCGCGTGGCGAAGAAGACGTACTTGTTCTCTTCTTCGAGATTGCGGACCGCGACGCATGGTCTTTACCGTCTCGCCGGGTTGCAGGCCGACCAGGTTGCCGATGTGCTTGCCTTTGCCGGCGGCGCTGACGTCGGGAATCTCGTAGACCTTCAGCCAGTAGACGCGGCCCTTGTTGGTGAAGATGAGGATGTAGGCGTGCGTCGAGGCGATGAAGAGATGCTCGACGAAATCCTCGTCGCGCGTCTTCATGCCGGTGCGGCCCGTGCCTCCGCGGCGCTGCATGCGGTAGGTGGAGATGGGCGTGCGCTTCAGGTAGCCGGAGTGGCTGACCGTGACCGCGACCTGCTCGTCGGCGATGAGATCTTCGAGAACGATCTCGGCGGCTTCGTCTTCGATGCGCGTGCGGCGCTCGTCGCCGTAGAGCTTCTTCACTTCTTCGAGCTCTTTGATGATGACGTCGCGCAGCTTCTTCTCGGAGCCGAGGATCGATTCGTATTCGGCGATGTTGTCGCGGACTTCCTTCAACTCGTTCGAGATTTCGTCGATCGAGAGCTTGGTCAGGCGATGCAACTGCAGTTCGAGGATGGCATCGGCCTGCCTGGCGGTGAAGGGCTTTTCGGGATCGAGCTTGGGCGCGCGGCCGGTGGTGTTGATGTCGATCTTCTTGCCGCCGAAGTACAGCACCAAATTCTCGCGGGCGTCGGCGCGGTTGGCGCTGCCACGAATGATGGTGATGACGTTGTCGAGGTGATCGAGCGCCGTGAGATAGCCTTCGAGAATGTGCTCGCGGTCTTTCGCCTTCTGCAGCAGGTAGGCGGTGCGGCGGCGGACGACGTCGACGCGGTGCTCGATGAAGTACTTGATGGTCTGGATGATGCCCATTTCGCGGGGCTGTCCGTTGACCACCGCGAGCAGGATCATCGAGAAACTTTCCTGCATCTGCGTGTGCTTGAAGAGCTGGTTGAGGACGATCTGAGGCTCGGCGCCGCGCTTGAGTTCGACGACGATGCGCATGCCGTCGCGATCGCATTCGTCGCGCACGTCGGAGATGTCTTCGATGTCCTTGTCGTTGACCAGTTGCGCGATGCGCTTGATCAGGACGGACTTGTTCACCTGATAGGGAATCTCGGTGACGATGATGGCCTGGCGATCTTTGTTGATGTTCTCGATGGCGGCCTTGGCGCGCATCATGAAGCGGCCGCGGCCGGTGCGGTAGGCTTCGAAAATTCCGGAGCGGCCGTGGATGATGCCGGCGGTCGGGAAGTCAGGGCCCTGGACGAATTTCAGAATTTCCGCGAGCTGCGCGTTGGGATTGTTGACCAGCGTGATGGTCGCGTCGACGATTTCCGTCAGATTGTGCGGCGGAATTTTCGTGGCCATGCCGACGGCGATTCCGTCGGAGCCGTTGATCAGAAGATTCGGAATGCGCGCGGGAAGAACGTCCGGCTCGACTTCGCTGCCGTCGTAGTTCGGATGGAAGTCGACGGTGTCTTTGTCGAGATCTTCGAGCAGCGCCGTGGAAACCTGCGCCAGCTTGGCTTCGGTGTAACGATCGGCCGCCGGAGGATCTCCATCGACCGAGCCAAAATTTCCCTGACCGAAAATCAGCGGGTAGCGCAACGACCAGTCCTGCGCGAGACGAACGAGAGCGTCATACACCGCGAGGTTGCCGTGCGGATGGTACTTGCCCATGACTTCGCCGACGATGCGGGCGCATTTGCGCGTGGCCCGATTCGGCTGCAACCCCATCTGCTGCATCGTGTAGAGAATTCGGCGGTGGACGGGCTTTAGTCCGTCGCGAACGTCGGGGAGCGCGCGGCCGATGATGACCGACATCGAGTAGTCGAGATACGACCGGCGCATCTCCTCTTCGATGTTGACGGGTTGAATGTTCAGCGCGCCGGGGCCATCGCCACCGCCGGGCGGAGGAGTCAAGGGGAGTTCGGGATTCTGATCGTCAGGCATATGAGCAGTGAGCTATGAGCTTTCGAGCTAAACTCGTTCCGTCGAGCGGACATGTTTCCAGTTACTCTTTAGCCGTAACTGGTTGTTTTTACAGGATGTTATGTGCCCTGGGAACTGTAAAGATTATACCACGAATTGAGGTGCAAGGAGGGGTGATCAGGTGGATGCGAAATGCGCTCGTTCGGCGCAGAAACGCGCGGGAATTGGGCGCGATTTCGGGCATTTGCAGGGCGGGAGGGATCCCGCAAGTCAAAGTCCTCGAGCCCTGCGCCTGTCGATAAATCCCACTTCTCCCAAAGTCTGGGAGAAGTGCCGCACTCCTGGGTTCACTATCGTTCCGAGATGGGAAATCCGTGGAAAAATTTTGCGATTTGCGACATCCGTCACAGAGAGTTCATGGGTGCGGCTGCTAGGCTGCGCTCAGATGAATCGAATTCCGTCACTGGATGGCGCAAGGGCGATCGCGATTTCGATGGTGGTGTGGGGACACTGGGCGGAGGTGCGTTTTCGATTCGCCGATTGCGGGGGCATACGCGAGCCTGGGGAGAAGAATCTTTTTTGTTTTGTCCGGATATCTGATCACGATACTGCTGATGAAGGAGTACGACCGGACGTCGACGATCGGGCTGCAGAGATTCTACGTGCGGCGGGCGTATCGGATTTTGCCGGCGGCGATTTTATTCATGGTGCCGGTGTTTGTGATCTTCTGGCACGAACTGCGCTGGTATCACATGGCGGCCGCGGCGTTGTACCTGGTGAATTACGACTTTTCGCATCCGTGGTTCCTCGGACATTTGTGGTCGCTCAGTGTGCAGGAGCAGTTTTACTTTTTGTGGCCGGGCGTATTGAGGAAGTGGCATCGGCACCGGGTGTGGATCGCGGTGGGGGCGATTGCGGTTGCGCCGTTGTTTCGTGTGGCCTGTCACTTTCTGGGGCTGCATGGCCGGGCGGACGAGACCTTCCCGGCGGTGGCGGACATCCTGGCGATCGGATGTCTGCTGGCGTTCTTTTCGAAACGGATGCCAAAGATCAAGGCGGGATGGGCTGCGCTGATGGTGTTGCCCGTTATTCTCGTTCCTTTCTATATGGGCATGCTACGGTTTCACCTCACGGCGACTATGCTGTTTGTGCTGTGGCCGATCATGCACTTTTCTATTGCGGGATTGCTGTTGCACGTGGTGCAGCGGCCGTACTGGATTCTTAATGTCGGACCTGTCGTGTGGCTGGGGAAGATCAGCTACGGACTTTATCTGTGGCAGCAATTGTTTGCGTTTGGGGAGCATCCGAGGCCGTGGTATTTCCCGTTGCTGGCGGTGGTCGCGGCGAGTGCTTCGTATTACCTGGTGGAGCAACCGATGCTCCGGGTGCGGGAACGCTGGGCGCAGCGACGGAAGGTGGTGGCGCTGGCGACAGCCGCGTAAGGAGTCAGGCCATTACGCGATCTGGTTAAGTGCAGTCTGGTTGCGCCTGATCACCCTAATGTATCCAGTGCCTGCGGGGGCTAAAGGCACTGTTCTGATGTCCTTGCGCGGCGCTGAAGCACCGCTCTTCCACGGAACTGCTGAGCTTTATTTCGCCTGACCCGATTGTGGGAGCTGGAACGTTACGCCGCGCTCGTCGTTTTGCTTGCGGGTGGCCTCGAGATCGAGATCCATAATGGCGATCTTGCGGCGGTGCCCGGCGGTGAGGTCAAACAGCGTGGGACCGAGGATGGCGTAGTTTGCGACTTCTACCGTGCGACCGTCTTTGAAGACCAGAAGCGTGGGCGGCAGCGGAGGATCGGGATCTACAGCGGGAGCCTCTTCCTGCTGAATCCGCTGGGTAGCGTGCGTGGGCGCAGCTTCTTTCACCGGTGGAACGTAGGAGCGTTCGCCGGCGCCGCGCCGATCGAACACGGTAGGGCCGCCCTGGTAGTCGGCGTCATTGTCGTCGCGCATCTTGCTGATCGTCCGCTGGAGCGCCTTCGACAGCGTAGGGCACGGGCACGGCGTACCAGACCGGGCCGACGTTATCGTTCTGGCGATGGTGATGATGGCCATCGCCGTTGCCGTTACCATTACCGTGGTGGACGCCATTGCCTGCGGTAGTAGATGTCAGTGGAGGCCGGAATGGTGGAGCATAGCCTTGAGGTCCGACCGAGGTGACGCTGGAACGCGGACCGTTGACGGCGTTTCCCCCGAAACCGGGTGAGGTCACGGAAGCGGGCGTACCGTTAATCTGGCCCAGAGCAGGTAGTGCCAGGAACAGCGCAACCGGCAAGGAGCCGAAGAAGCGCGACCAAGGCTGAGATTGAGGGCCGCATTGGTTTATGATACTCCAAAAAAGGATTCACAGCGCACCTCATAGAACGAGTCTGGTCGTCACGTTTGCGAGAATTCATGAGGCTACTCCGCATTCGGAACCGGGGGTTGAAGCCCTTCCCTGCGGTTCCCTGACGCGACCAGCCGCACTAGCCCACCATTTATACGGTTATGCCGGGCTAAGATATTTGATGCAGAGCAAATGAAATCCGTCTTCCGATTTGCGATGCTGGCGCTCATCCTGGTCGTGGTGGCCATGTTGTCGGGGCTGACCGCCATGCGGTTCGCGATCCACGGGCAGGAGGTGGCGGTGCCTCCGCTGGTGGGACTGACGCCTACCGAGGCGGAGCGGGCAATTTCGGGGTTGGGACTGCAGATGTCGATCGAGCGCCAGTATTACAGCCCGCAGATACCTGAGGGGCGGATCATGTCGCAGCTTCCCTTGCCCGGGACGAAGGTCAGGCGCGGGTGGCAGCTGCGGGTGGCACAGAGTCTCGGGCCAACGCGGGTGGCGGTTCCCGATGTGACCGGACAGAGTGAGCATGCCGCCGAGTTGAACATAAGGCGGCGGGGGCTGGACATCGCGTCGATGGCGGAAGTAGAGACCGCGGGAGTTCCGGCGGATCAGGTGGTGGGGCAGAACCCGACGGCGAATGCCACGCAACTAGTCGCGCCGAAGATCAACCTTCTGGTCAGCAGCGGAGCTGAGGCGCAATCGTATGTGATGCCGAGTTTTGTGGGTCAGCCGTTGGGGAGTGTGAGCCGCACGCTGCAGGATGCGGGGTTCAGGTTGGGGAATGTGAGTGTGGCTTCGATCGTGGAGTTGCCTGCGGATCAGAGCGCGGCGCAGGTGGCTGGTCCAACCCCTCCAGTGCAGCCTTCGCCGGCGAGCATGATTGTGTCGCAGAACCCGGCGGCCGGGCAGAAGGTTGCCGGCAGGAGCGACGGTGAGTTTTGAAGTGCGGTGAAGTGGGGCTGAAGAGTGTGCGTGAGAACTGGTGTCGTCCCTACGGACTCGCGCATTTGTTCCGCTTCACCCGGCACTTCCGTGCCGGGCTTCACATGCCCCGCTACGCGGCTGGAGTTTCGATGGTGCTTGTTCCACCGCTTGCCTTCAACGGTAGTTCTACGCAGTCTCTGAAGCCCCAGTCTTGTTCCCGCTTGACACGACCCTAAAGGGCCGCTCTTCCACGCTATCTCCCAAGGTCTCCCACACAACTGCTGAAGCAGAATGCCGAAGGCGGTTGTCCCTACATGCATTCGGTGCTTTAGAGGAAGTCAAATCCCACTTCTCCCAAAATCTGGGAGAAGTGGGGCACCCGCTGTCCCCACATAATCGCTGATTCATTCCGCTGATTACTAACGATTCACCAGCGCCATCATGTGCTCGGGGTAGCGCTGGCCTGCGGCGGCGTCTTTGGGGAAGACTTCGTCCAGCTCGGCGAGATCTTCCTGCGCAGAGCTCGATATCCACAGCTGCAGCGTTCTCTTCCAGATACTTGCGGCGCTTGGTGCCGGGGATCGGCACGATGTCGTCGCCCTGCGCCAGCACCCAGGCGAGCGCCAGTTGCGAGGGCGTGCATCCTTTCTCGCGCGCAATCTCTTCGACTTTGCGCACCAGGTCCAGATTCTTCTGGAAGTTTTCGCCCTGGAAGCGCGGGGAGTTGCGGCGGTAGTCGTCGGGGGCGAGATCGTCGAAGGTGCGGAACTGGCCGGTGAGGAATCCGCGGCCGAGCGGGCTGTAGGCGACGAAGCCGATGCCGAGTTCGCGGCAGGTGGCGAGGACTCCGTTGTCTTCGGGATCGCGGGTCCAGAGCGAGTACTCGGTTTGCAGCGCGGTGATGGGATGAACCTTCATGGCGCGGCGAAGAGTGTCGGGGCCGGCTTCGGAGAGGCCGAGGTAGCGGACCTTGCCTTCCTTCACCAGCTGCGCCATCGCGCCGACGGTCTCTTCGATCGGCGTGTTGGGATCGACGCGGTGCTGGTAATAGAGATCGATGGTTTCGACGCCGAGGCGCCGCAGGCTGGCTTCGCAGGACTGGCGGACGTAGTCGGGCTTGCCGCTGACGCCGCGGGCGCTGGGGTTCTTGGGATCGCGGACGATGCCGAACTTCGTGGCGAGCACGACTTCGTCGCGGCGGCCTTTGATGGCGCGTCCGACGAGTTCTTCGTTCTTGTAAGGGCCGTAGACGTCGGCGGTGTCGAGGAAAAAGATGCCGAGTTCGAGCGCGCGGTGGATGGTGGCGATCGATTCGGCGTCGTCGCCCGGACCGTAGAACTCGGACATGCCCATGCAGCCGAGACCTTCGGCGGAAACTTCGAGGCCAGCGTGGCCGAGGGAGCGGGTTTTCATGATGGCTCCTTGCGGGATGAAGTCGAGCGGGGATTCAGTTTAGTAGATGCGTCGGCTCGGTGCGGACGGTGCAGGAGAGATTTCGGCGAAAATCATTCACCACAGAGGGCACAGAGGAACACAGAGGGAATACAAGATCGACTTCACAGGCCGACGCGGATGTGGGGCTTGGCCTCGGCGAGGACTTCGCCGATTTGGACGGCGGGGACTCCGGACTGGTTAAGGGCTTGTGTTAAGGCTTCGCCTTCGGGAGTCGAGATCAGCAGGCCTCCGGCGGTTTGCGGGTCGTAGAGGATGGTGCGGAGGTCTTCGGGAACTTCGGGCTCGTATTCGACCAGGCATTCGGCGAAGTCGCGGTTGTTGTTCAGGCCTCCGGGGATGTGGCCGGCGTGGATGCAGTCGAGGGCGCCTTCGAGGATGGGGACTTTGCCGGCTGAGAGTGCGGCGGAGACGTTCGAGGCCAGGAGTATTTCGCGGAGATGACCGATGAGGCCGAAGCCCGTGATGTCGGTCATGGCGTGGACGGCAAAGTCGGCGTCGGGCCTCGGCGTCGGGCGTCAGGCTGTCGAGCTTCGCTCGACCGGACAGCCGAGGCGGCTGTCCCCACATGGCCTGTGGTGATTCCTGCGTAGCCTGTGATTACTTCTGCGGCTTCCTTGTTCAACGTCGTCATCGACTTTATGGCGGCTCGATCCAGCGCTGCTCTGCTTTTTCTTTTTTGATCGCGGTGGAGATCACGCCTGTGCCTAGGGCTTTGGTGAGGATTAGTTTGTCTCCCGGTTGTGCGCCTTCGTTCTGGTAGATCTTTCTTCGGATGGATCACGCCTGTGACGGAGTAGCCGAACTTGGTTTCTTCGTCGCGGATGCTGTGGCCGCCGATCACCGTGCACCCGGCTTCGATCATTTTGGAGAGGCCGCCGGCGAGGATGCGCTCGAGAATTTCCAGGTCGGCTTTGTCGGGGAAACAGACCAGGGCCAGCGCGGTGAGCGGACGGCCTCCCATGGCGTAGACGTCGCTGAGCGCGTTGGTGGCGGCGATCTGGCCGAAGGTGTAGGGATCGTCGACGATTGGCGTGAAGAAGTCTACGGTTTGCACCAGCGCCTGATCGGGGCTGAGTTGATACACTCCGGCGTCGTCGGCGTGGTCGAAGCCGACCAGAACGTTTGGGTCGTGTTGCCGGGCTAATTTCCCAAGCACTTTGTCCAGCGCCGCCGGACTCAGCTTGGACGCTCAACCCGCGGCTTTCACAGACTCCGTCAGGCGGAATGGCTTTACTTCGGGCACTGGCTCATTCTACGCGGACTACGAAAAGCGTTCACCACAGAGGGCACAGAGGAACACAGGGGAACGACTTTGGAGTAACTCGGGGGCGGTTACTTCCGATATTTCGGGTAGCAGCGATTCTCGCAATAGCGTTTGTCTGTCGCGTTCTAAGAAGGCCGGAAGAACTCTTGGCGATGGAGGATGGCATGCGATGGTTTGGGCTTTGCTTCTTCGTTATGGCCGTGACTTTGAGCGCTTTCGCGCAGAGAGCGGATACGGCATCCGGTCTTTCAGCCGAGGCTCGCGTGGTGCGGTTGGAAATGGGACACGTTTGCGGCCTGTGCGGCGGGCTTGGCTATCGCACAAGTCTGACTATCGTGGAGCGGTCGTTCGTGCTGCGCGAGATGATGGACAGCGGAGATCTTAAGAAGTATCCGAACAGAAAGGAGAGACACGCGATCACAAAGCGCGAGTGGGAGGCTTTGCTGCAGTCGATCGACATCAACGCGCTCAAGGCCGTTCCACAGGATGGGAGCTGCCGTCCGTGTATCGATCTGCCGGACTCGTGGGTCGTGGTGGAGTACAGCGATGGGAGCAAGATCCCGGTCCACTATGATCCCACAAGCGAGCCTGCAGCAGTGAAGGGGCTAAAGTTTCCGGATTTCCCGATCATGGTCAATCAGTGGTAGAGCAGGTTTCCCACAATCGCTCTACTGCTGGCGGTGAAAGTCGAACGTCGTAGTCGTGCCAGCGTCTTTGTTCTCGAAGACGACGTGAAGGGTTTTGCCGTCGGGCGCGACGGTCAAGCGGGCGACGCTGACGATTTTATCTTTGCGCTTGTGTGTGAGTTCCACGACGTTCGGATTTAGCAATTTGGCGGCGACCAGCGTGTGGCCCGGATCGTCCTCGACGGGATAGAAGTTGCCATCGAACTTGGCGTCGAATTTTTCGCCCAAAGGAGTTTTGCCGCTGAATCCTCCGGAGGTGCACTTGTAGGTGATTAGCGAGCCGTTGTTGGAGCGGTTGACCTGATAGGCGTGCCAGGAGCCGGAAATCAGGTGAGCGTCTGGCGGGGCCTTTTCGATTCTATGCGCGAGCGTCTCGATTGTTACAGGCTCGGCTTCCGTCGTGTCCTTGATCTGCTGGGATAGAGTCGACCCGTCGGGCGAAACGGACGCGAGTGCGGTGAACATCGTTTTGCCGGCCTTCTTGGCGGTTATTTGCACAGCGCGGGCGTCGACCACTCGCACATTGAGCGTGTCCCAATAGTCTCCATCCGTGACTTTGTGATCAAGGCCGTCTGCTTTGACTTCGACATTCGCCCAGTCGGAGGAGTGAAAAACTCCCTGGGCAAGCGAATACTCGATGGGTTTCTGTGGAACCGGAGGATCGAGCACCCAGGTGCCGTCGAAGGGGCTCTGACCGAAGGCGCCGGGAGCCAACAGCAGCAGAATGAGCAGCGCTTTCATCCGATGTCCGGCCTCGTGGTGGTTATGATATCGCCGATCGCTGGATGGATGCCTATTTCACGGTGACATCGGTGATTTTGATGTCGGGGTATTGATGGTTCCACTGGGCCGAGATGCTGTCGAAGGTGAGGCGGAAGGGCTCGGATTGGCCGGGGCCTAGCGGGGCCACGTTGAGATCCACCGGTTCATTGTAGGCACCGTTGTTGCGGAACAGACGCAGGGGGAGTTCTTCGCGCTGGGCCATCTGGCCCATGGAATCCAGGAAATTTACTTGCACGATGACGCGGGTCACGGTCTCGTTTCCCGTGTTCGTGATGGTGCCGTCGATGTAGCTCACGGTCGCTCCGATGAAATTTTCGGCGGCGGACTCATTTTGAAGTCGGAGAGCTTGAGTTGGGCGATGTATGGCGAGGGCGGCACGACTTTTCTTGGAGGCTCACGCAAGAAAAAGGCGGCGGCGAGCGCGAGTCCGATGACAACCACGACGGCGACGACGATAATCAGGCGGCTGTTGTCGCGTTCTTGGGCCACCGGGGTTTGCTGGCCGAGGCTGTCCATGGGGGAATTGTAGGACGTTGGGAATTGAATGTCGATTTCGGGGCGGCCCCAGGCAAAGGCATGAACCACGAAGGACACGAAGGCACACGAAGGTAAATCTTCCAGCTTAGCTTGGGCATCTAATTTGGCGGAGGACTCGATGGCCCAGGATCCGCACGCTTCTCTACGCCAACATCTGGTGGAACTGCTCATTGGAGGTCATGCCCACGCCAAGTTCGAAGACGCAATCGAAGGCTTGCCAGCCAATCTCCGTGGAGCGAAGCCCGCAAATTTTCCGCACTCATCGTGGATGATCCTCGAACACCTCCGCATTACGCAGTGGGACATTCTAGAATTCAGCCGCAACCAGAAGCACGAGTCGCCGAAGTGGCCGGAAGGCTACTGGCCGGAAGCCGAAGCCCCGCCGACGGCGAGCGCATGGACGAAGAGCGTTGAGCAATTTCAATCGGATCTGAAGGCGATGCAGGAACTCGTCAAGAATCCAAAGACGGATCTGTTCGCGAAGATCCCGTGGGGCGGCGGGCAGACGATTTTGCGGGAAGCCCTGCTGGTGGCGGACCACAACTCTTATCACGTCGCCCAGATCGTCGACGTGCGCCGGTTACTGGGAGCGTGGAAGGGGTAACAGCCGCTTGGTTGTCATCCTGAATGTAGCGCTTTTCAGGCGGAGCGCAGGATCCCACACGAATTCTTCGGCTCATCCCGGCGGCCCACTGGCCGCTTCCGGAACACGACTTTTACTCCCTCGCGCCAACGCTCGTCAATCCCTACGAAGGCCCACTCAATTTCCGGCGAGATATAGCGGAGGATCACATCGGTTGCGGGATGCACATGTAACGCAGGAGCGACCAAGAAAAGAAGCGGCGAATCCTCCGACAACTCGCGGCCGCCAAAGTATCCGAATCTCAGGAACTCGCCCCGGCTATGATGCCACTGCACTCGCGCCCAGTAGTCCAGTCCCTGCAGCGGCAAGTGAATGTCCTCATCTGCTTTCAGTTCCACTACTGCCAGCCGCGCCTCGCGCGTCAGCGTCAGCACGTCGATCATGGCGCGATCGGCAGCGGAAAACGCCGGGACCTGCGAATACACGGACTCAGTTTCGAGCCGCTCATCGATCACGCTGACATCGGCGCGCACCAGCGATTCCAGCCACCGCTCGGGATGCATGCGAAACAAGCGGTCGTGGCGCGGCCCGTACGGATGCCGGGCGTTGCGCAATGCCGTGAGCAACTCCACGAACAAAGGCCAGTTGCGATCTTCCAACACGCGCTCTTCCGCGCCCACGCCGAACACAATTTCCTGCCGGCTGCGAAACGTGACCGCCTCGGCCCCCATGCGCGCCCGCGCAAACTCAAGCCCACGCCAACGAAAGGCAAGCTCGGCCGGGGACAGCACCGCCACTTCACAGTTCTGCAGAATGGTCTGAACGCGAGTGATAGATTCGTCGAACCTCTCGAGTGCCATGGTCTCGTTGGTGGCATGCACCAGCCGAGTCGCGATGTTGCCGCGATCGCTGCAATCCATCTCGATGGCCGAATCGTGGCGCTCGTCAAACTCGAACAAGCGCCATTTGGCCGCCGCCGGATTCAGGTTCGCCATCCGCTCTCGGACCAACGCCGAGGAGCCAGCGGGAACAAAGAGAACAAGTCCCTCGACGAGGTACTTTCCTGCGCCGATCTTGCCTGCTCCGATCTGTGCTGCGGAAGATTCGCGGCACAGGTCGAGCCACAAAATCGCGAAAGTCAAAGCAGCATCGATCGAACTCTGCGTCTCAGAAGCATTCACGCCGAGCACGGCGAAGGCTGTCTGCCCTTGCCGGAGCAAGCCGCGCGCATAAATTGGGCCAAATGATCTTTCCAGATCGACTCGGGTAGTCAGGCGAGAGATCGCGAATCCGGGAAAATGTCGTTCAATCGCCTGTCTCAGCCTGGCCTCATATGCTGCTCGGGCCGCTCGCTTCGCCGTAGGAGAGCGCCGGTCACGTTCGCGGCAAATTTCTATTTTCGTGGGATGCGCCTGGCCGAGGCGCTGCACCGCCAGGCGCAACATGCCGCTCTTCACCTCCGCATCGAGCACGCGGCGCACGGTATTCCTCTCCGGTGACCACAGATGCAGCAGGCACTTGTTGTGCTCCCCGGAGATGGAATACTTGGCTTGCGCCAGATCGAACATCACTGCGCCATCCTCGAGCACGACCGCGCCCGAAGCATCGGTCAGGAACTCTTCCAGGGTGCGGGTAAGCGCATCTGCATTCATGCCGCCATTGTCGTAAATCGGCACGATCGAAGTCTGTGACGAATGAACATTGGCATGTGGAAAACTTTGGAAGGCCCGGGATCCACAGCCATGGCTGCAAAACCCGGCACGATTCCGAGCGGGGGTTTGGCCATCTGCCGGCGCAGCGGGGAACGACGTTACCTGCGTACTGCCGCGATTCCGTGTATCCCCGTCTCGTCTGCGCGGTGTGGGATAATGGAGCATCGGAGCAGCCCGAGTCCGCACGACGCTCGCCGGCATCTAAACAACGTGGATAAATATAAAGATAAAGCCCGCTTTTTCTTCGAACATTACGGCCTGAGCGAACGCGACCTGGAGCGGTATCTAGCCGCCGCCCTTTCGGCCGGGGGTGACTACGCCGACCTGTATTTCGAATATCTATCGTCGACCGCGCTCTCGATGGATGAATCGATGATCAAATCGGCGAGCCAGGGGATCTCCGCGGGGTGCGGAGTGCGCGTGGTCAGCGGCGAGCGCACTGGATACGCCTATACCGACGATCTTTCTTCCAACCGGATTCTGCACGCGGCGCGGACTGCTGCGCTGATTGCGAGCGCCCCGGCAAAAGCGACCGTCGCTGGATTTCAACAGACCGCGGCGCGCAGCCTCTATCCGGTGACGCTGCCGAGCGTCGACGCCGAGATCAGTGCCAAGGTTGAACTGCTGATGCGGGCCGACAAAACGGCGCGCGGGTATGATCCGCGCATCAAAGAAGTCCGCGCCAACTACGGCGACGAACTGCGCAACATTCTGGTCGTCGCTTCCGACGGCACTTTCGCGGAAGACTCGCAGCCGCTCGCGCGAATGAACGTGAGCTGCATCGCGAAGACCGAAGGCAACTCCGCCCGCGGTAGCTCTGGTGGCGGAGGGCGCGTCGCTCTCGACTTTTTCTTCGGTGACAAAAATCCCGAGTTCTTTGCTCGCGAATCGGCCCGCCAGGCGATCCTGCAACTCGACGCTCGCGAGGCACCTGCCGGAGAAATGGAAGTCGTGCTCGGTCCCGGATGGCCCGGCGTGCTGCTGCACGAAGCCGTCGGCCACGGACTGGAAGCAGACTTTAATCGCAAGAAGACTTCGGCGTTCGCCGGTCTGATCGGCAAGCGTGTCGCCAGCGAAAAATGCACGGTGGTTGACAACGGAACTATGCCGTGGCGGCGGGGATCGCTCAACGTCGACGACGAGGGCGAGCCCACCCAGGAAACGGTTCTGATCGAAAAAGGAATTCTAAAGGGATATCTCAGCGACAAGCTTTCCTCGCGGCTTGATGGGCATTGCCGACACGGGCAACGGACGCCGCGAAAGCTACGAGCACATTCCCATGCCGCGCATGACTAATACGTACATGCTGGCCGGGCAGGACAATCCCGAAGACATCATTCGGTCGGTGAAGCATGGCGTGTACGCCGTCAATTTCGGCGGAGGCCAGGTCGACATCACCAACGGAAAGTTCGTCTTCTCGGCGAGCGAAGCCTACATGATCGAGGACGGCAAGATCACCGCCCCGATCAAAGGCGCAACGCTGATCGGCAACGGGCCGGATGTGCTGACTCGAGTCTCGATGGTCGGCAACGACCTAAAGCTTGACGAAGGCGTGGGCACCTGCGGCAAGGACGGGCAGGCCGTGCCGGTTGGCGTGGGCATCCCAACGCTAAAGGTGGATCGCCTGACCGTCGGCGGAACCGCAAGGAAGGATCCCGGCGGTTTCATGCAGTGACCTTCTTTGCCACGGATTAACGCGGATTTCACGGATTTTTCAAAATCTTGTCATCCTGAGGAAGGTGAAAGGCCTGTGCGTTTCCTCCGTGTTCCCCTGTGGTTAGAGATTTATCTATGACCCCAACTGAACTCGAAACGAAAAGCACGAAACTTACCACCGACCTCCGCGAAGTCGCACAGGACATCGTCTCCCGCGCCATGAAAGGCGGCGCTACCGCCGCCGAATGCGTCGTGCGCGAAGGCGACGAATTCTCCACGCTCGTCCGCCTCGGCCAGGTCGAGACCCTGAAAGAGTCCGGCTCGAAATCCATTGGGGTGCGCGTGTTCTTCGGACAGCGCGCCGCCAGCACGTACTCGAGCGACTTCTCCCGTGAGGGCCTCGACCGCATGGTGAAGTCCGCGCTCGAACTGGCGAAGATCACCTCCGAAGATCCCTTCGGCGGAATTCCCGAAGCGTCGCAACTCGGTCAACTCCAGGGCAATCTCGATCTCTATCACGAAGACGTCTACTCGCTGCCCGGCGCCGACCGCATCGACTACGCGCGCCGCACCGAGAAGGCTGCGCTCGATTACGACCCGCGCATCAAGAATTCCGAAGGCGGATCGTTCGACGCCGCCACCGGACATAAAGTCTTAGCCAACTCGCACGGGTTCGTCGGCGAATACTCTCGCTCCTACTGCTCCGTCGCCGCCGTTCCCATCGCGCAAACGGAAGAAGGCGCGATGCAGCGCGACTACTGGTACTCGGTCGCGCGGACGCTGAAGAAACTCGACGCTCCCGAAAAAGTTGGCCGGATCGCGGCCGAACGCACGATCCGACGCCTTGGTGCGAAAAAAGCAAAGACCGCGAGGGTGCCGATCGTTTTCGATCCGATGGTCTCGACCTCGATCCTCGAGCACGTCTTTGAAGGCATCAACGGAGACTCGGTGTACCGCGGCGCAAGTTTTCTTGCAGGCAAGCTCGGCCAGAAAATCGCCGGCGACAACGTCACTGTCATCGACGACGGCACGATTCCCGGCGGATTTGGCACTTCGCCCTTCGACGGCGAGGGCATCCCTACGCGCCGGACGGTCGTGATTGAGAACGGCGTGTTGAAGTCGTATCTGCTGAACACGTACACGGCGAAGAAGCTCGGCCTGCAAACAACCGCGAATGCCGCGCGAGGTCTCGCCGGCACGCCGGGCATCGGCCCGGGAAACTATTTCCTGCAAGCAGGCCCGAAGAGTCCCAAAGAACTGATCGCAGGAATCAAAGAAGGCTTGTACGTGACGGAGTTCCTGGGGCAGGGCGTGAATCTTGTGACTGGAGATTACTCGCGTGGCGCGTCGGGCCTCTGGATTCAGAACGGTGAACTCACCTATCCGGTGGAAGAAATCACGGTCGCAGGGAATTTGAAAGACCTGTTCTTCAACATTTCGGAAATCGCGAAGTGACCTCGAATTCCGCGGCTCGGTAGCAGCACCCACGATCCGCATCGATGGCCTGATCGGTCGGCGGCGAATAAGCACGTGTAGGGACGGACGCCTCGTCCGTCCCGCTAGCGCAGCGAGCATGTCGAACCTTTCCCAAAAATCAGGTGCTGGGAAGCCCTGTCCTACGCCAGTTCATGACATAAAATGCATTGTCCCGTGTCTTTGTCATTCCGACCGCATGGAGGAATCTTCTGTGGCCGGCACCGTGGCACTGCACGCGACAGCAGATTCCTCAACGGCTTAAAGCCGTTTCGGAATGACAAAACTCAGTGTCCTCTCTGCCATTACTGAAGAACGAATTCACCACTGAGGACACAGAGATCCACAGAGGATCACCGCCGAGGTGCGCTCATGAAGTTCGCCAAAATTGTTTTCTGGATTGCCGCGATCTGGGGAATTCTCGTCATCACGCCGCTGTATTTTCTGTATGACACGATCGGCCGCCAGGACCCGCCTGCCCATTACGCATCCCGGGTTCTACTACGGATTCGCGGGCTGCGCGCTTGCCTGGCAGTTCGCCTTTATAGTCATCGCGAGAGATCCGGTCCGCTTTCGCGCGATGATGATCCCTTCGGTTTTCGAGAAATTCAGCTTCGCCGTCGCCCAGACGGTGCTCTATCTTCAGCACCGTCTTCATCCATCCGACCTGTTTCTCGGAGGAATCGACGGTCTTTTCGGAGTATTGTTCTTGCTTGCGTTTTTTCGGACTTCGGCCAAGACTGTGTCGCTGGATAAGGCCTGATCTCACCAGGAGCCCTCATGAACCGCCGCGCATTCCTGAAATCCGCCAACCTCGCCGGACTGGCGATCGCTCTTCCTTCTGCTACGTTTGCCGCAGAGGAGAAGAAAGCGATTCCCGCGACGACATCCTCGAACCCCAACACCATTCTTCTCAAAGACTATCGCCCGCGCTCGATCTACAAAGTTCCGGTCACGCAGAGTCGAGAAGGCGAAGTTCCCGATCATCGACATGCACTCTCACCCCGAGCCCAAGACCGACGCCGAGATCAGCACCTGGATCAAGAACATGGACGAAGTCGGCGTGGAAAAATCCATCGTCCTCACGATGTCAACGGGGAAGCCATTCGACGAGATCAACGCGAAATATTCCAAGCATCCCGATCGCTTCGAAGTCTGGTGCGGGCTGGATTTTTCGGGACACAACACACCCGGATTTCCTGACACTGCTGTTCGGGAAATCGCGCGCTGCCACGATGCCGGGGCGAAGGGGATCGGCGAAATCCACGACAAGGGGCAAGGCCTGCGCTCGGGAAAATCGACCGCGCCCGGCATTCATCCCGACGACGCGCGCGTGGACGCGATCTGGGACAAGGCTGGCGAACTCCGCATGCCCATCAGCCTGCACGTCGCCGATCCCATATGGATGTACGAGCCGATGGACAAGCACAACGACGGGCTGATGAACGCTTATGTATGGCGATTGGACAATCAGCCCAACATCGTGAAGCTTCCCGGCATGATTGAGATCCTTGAGCGGACGGCAGCGCGGCATCGTAAGACGACGTTCGTCGCTTGCCACTTCGCCAATCTCGATTACGATCTCACGCACTTGGGGGAGGTTTTCGACCGCAATCCGAATCTTTATGCCGACATCTCCGCCCGGTACGCGGAAACGGCGCCGATCCCGCGCTTCGCTGCGCAGTTTTATGCGAAGTATTCGGATCGGCTGGTTTATGGCACCGACATGGGATACGACACGAAGATGTACCGCATCACCTTCCGCATTCTCGAATCGCAGGACGAGCATTTCTACGAAAGCGAGCAGTTCGGATATCACTGGCCGCTTTACGGGCTGGGGCTCAGTGATGAGATTCTGGAGCGGGTGTATCGGGGGAACGCGGCTAAGCTGCTGGCGGCGCGATCAGGCTAGAAGCTGGACCCACAGGGGCTAAAGCCCGGTCATCATCTGTGCTTTACGCGGCGCTGAAGCGCCGCTCTTCCACGGTGCTCTTCCACGGTGTTCTCCGCAATGTGATTAATGTTTACGCCGCAGAGCTGGACTTCGTCCGGCGGACAGCCGAAGGCGGCTGTCCCCACATAAAAACCTGGACGGACCCTTCGACTTCGCTCAGGGCAAGCTGCGTCTGTCCCTACACAATCAGGCTACTGGCGCGGTGTGGCTGTGGCTGATCGTGGCCGGGGCTGACGATGGGGCGTCGAAGCTGTTGCCGATGGCGTCGCCGGAGAGGACTAACTCTACGCGGCGGTTTTGCTGGCGGCCTTCGGGCGTGTCGTTGGAAGCGATGGGGGCGGTCTTGCCGAAGCCGTGCGCTTCAATCGCGCTCGAGGCAATTCCCTGCTGCACGAAATAATCGCGAACCGCCTGCGCGCGCAGCTCCGAGAGGCTCTGGTTGTATTCGTCGCCGCCGACGCTGTCGGTGTGTCCTTCGACCGAAACGTGCAGGCTGGGATAGGCGAGGATGATGCCGGAAACTTTCGCCAGTCGCTCGCGGGCTCCGGGAGCGAGTTCGTAGCTGCCGCTGCGGAACAGGACGTCCGACATATTGGCGACGAGTCCGCGGGCGGAATCGCGAGTGGCGAGAATCGAGTTGAGCTGCTGCAACAGGCGTTCGCGAAGTTCCTGCTTCTCGCGTTCGGCCTGCTGGCGGAGATTTTCCGACTGAGCGGCAGCGGCGCGAGCCTGAACGGTCTCGGCGGCGAGCGCCTGCTGTTGCGCGACGGCTTCCGCTTTCGCTTTCTCAGCTTCTTCTTTCTGGCGAGCGGCTTCCTGCGCGGCGGCCAGGGCTTCCTGCTTCATCTGCTCGGCTTCCGCCTTGGCTTGTACAGCGGCGGCGCGATCCTTCTCGGCTTGAATGCGCGCCTGATCGGCGGCCTGGCGCGCGGCTTCCGCGTCGGCGCGGCGCTTGGCTTCGGCGTCGGCATCGGCGCGGGCCTTCGCTTCGCGAGCGGCGGCTGCGGCTTGCGCTTCCTCTTCTGCCTTCTGCTTCACTGCCATCACACGCGCTTCTTCGGCGGTCTGCGTGGCTTCTTTGGCGGCGGCCTCGACGACATCCTTTCTTCTGCTTCTGGCGATAGAACTCTTCGGCGTGCAGCAACTGCTGTCCGGCCTTGGAAAGAATCGAAGGAGCGTATTTATCGGCTAACGCGATATGCGCGATGCGGACGGCGTTGCGCGCTTCGAACAGTTCCAGCGGAGTCTTGCTGTCGATGCCGAAGATGGCGTCCTGAATGTGCGCGTTGGTCGCGGAGTAGGTGCCGCGAGTGACGAGTTCGTACTTGGCTTCGATGTTCTCGGTGGCGGCGCCGCTGATCGACGAGCTTTCGGCGACGACCATGTTGCCGGGCTGGCTCACGGCGAAGTACGGCTCGGCGGTAACGATCATGCCGAAGCTCTGCAGGTCGGTGAAGGCCTTGACCTGCGCGTTGCCGTGATGATCAAGCGTGAGTTCGCCAAGGTTGACCGGGCGTCCCTGGGGCGAAACGGCCCAGAGAACGTAGGTCAGATATTCGAGGCCGAACTTGGTGGCATCTTCGAAGCCTTCGAACCTGGCTTCGATCTGGAAATTGGTCTTCTTGCCTTCGACCTTCGCTTCGCCGGTGGCGCGCTGCATCAGGTCGCTGCCGTGGAAGTCGACGCGAGTCGATCCGCCTTGCAGGCGATAGTGCATCGCTTTGGTGGTGCGCGTCACGGTGGGCGCGGAGGCTGTGGTCGAGACGGTGGTGGTCATCGTGGTCGAGGTGATCGTCGACGCGAAGGGCTTTGAGTTTGCGCGGACGCAAGCGCCGCGGCGGCGAAGAAGACAATGGCCAGAAACAGTTTTTTCACAGTGTTTCTCGATCTGGGGGAGATAGAGATTTCTAATCTTCTATATGGTGCGGGATGAGTGTCCGAATGCAAAGGACAGGAAGGGTGGGGACTTTAGTAACCTTCCGTTGGGGTGCCGCCGTAGCGCGAGGCGAGAAATCCGTTGGTACCCCTGTCTTACTCGCTTTACGGTTTGTGATTCCGACTGCTTCACAGATGTTGTCATTCCGACCAAAGGGAGGAATCTGCTTGTGGCCGGCACCGTTGCGCCGCAAGCGACCAGCAGATTCCTCAACGGCTAAACGCCGTTTCGGAATGACAAAAGTTTTTGATCGGCTTTTATTCCTTTTTAGTCCTTATCAGTCCTCTCTTAATCCTTGTCATTCCGACCGAAGGGAGGAATCTGCTTTCCTTTCCACGCGCATCACTGCCGGCCCGCCCCAACCCTCCGCCAGGTCCTCCCAAGTCGGATTGCGTTCTTCGATCAGGGCCACCTTCTTCTCGCGCCGCCACTTCTTCATCTCAGTTTCCCGCGCGATCGCGTCCCCAACGTTGTGAAAGCTTTGGAAATACACCAAACGATGGACGCGGTAGCGGCGAGTGAACTCTCCGCCCTCGCCTGCACGGTGTCGCAGCACGCGCTGCATGAGGAATCCTGTCACGCCGACGTAAAGAACGCGGCTCTTGCTGGCCATGATGTAGACGTAGTAAGTGCGCTGTTGAGCCATGAGTCATTCGCCTCCGTTGCTTCCGGCCGCCCGGGTTGTCATTCCGACCGGAGGAGGAATCTGCCTGTGGCCGGCACCGTGGCGCCGCAGGCGACAGCAGATTCCTCAACGGCTACGCCGTTTCGGAATGACAAGACAAATGTAGGGATTTGTTCAGGGATTTGCTGTGTCAGATGTCACAATCGGCTGTGCAAAAAAGGGTCGCTCGTCGTCGTGGTATCCGTGTGTTTGTCATTCCGACCGGAGGGAGGAATCTGCTTGTGGCCGGCACTGCGGCGCCGCAAGCGACCAGCAGATTCCTCAACGGCTAACGCCGTTTCGGAATGACAAGAAGTAATGTTCCAGCGGTGCAAGCAATTTTCGAGTCAGGGGATGTACGCGATCGTGCCTTTGGGGCCGACGACTAGCGCTCCACCTTCGGGGAACGGGCTGACGGCGTTGAAGGCGAAGCCCTGCTTCTTCTTTCCGTTGATGCGGCTGGGGATTGTTGGGCGGGCGGAAGTCGAAGATGAAATCTTCACCGATGACGAAAAGGCGTTGGGGCGCGACCGGCGTAATGGTGCAGTTTCTTCCCGTTCGCTTTGGCCAATCGCTGTTCGGTTTCTTGCCGCAGTGCCGCACCGTTCACCTGTTGGTCGTAGGCCACGGCGGAGAAGTACGCCTGAGGATGCAGGCTGGAAAGCGTCCAGGTCTTGCCGCCATCTTCGGTGAATGCCAGATTGGGGCCGTCATCGTCGGGATGTTTGTAGTCGCCGCCGGCGATGACGCCGTGAAGCGCATCGCGGAAGGCGATGGAGAAGATGCCTGCGGATTCGGGACCGTGAAGGATGGGAGTGTTGAAGACCTCCCAGGTTTTTCCGCGGTCGGGGGAGTGGAAGACGCGGGCGGTTTTGCCGCCGGTGGCGAACCAGACGTTGGGATCGGGGGCTGAAGCCCCTTCTTTTTCGGAGGCTGACGCGGCGCTAAAGCGCCGCTCTTCCACGGCGCTGGACTCGGCCCTGAGGCTCCCCGCAGTTCCCACCCGCAATAGTGCGAGGCATGTGTTGCTGGCGGCGAAAGCGCCTTCGCCTTCGAGGGCTTCGGGCAGTTGCGAAGGCGGGATGACGTGCCAGGATTGGCCATCCTCGGTCGTGAGGCAGCTCGAATTTCAGTTTGCCCTTTTCATCGGGGATGGGGTCGCCGACGACGATGCCGTGCTTTGGATCCCAGAAGGCCATGGAGTCGAAGAATCCTTTGGGATTCGAGTTGGTGAATTGCAGTTGCCAGTGCTGGCCGGCGTCGGACGTGTGGTAGATGCGCGATTGATCGCCCGGGCCGGCGGACATCAGAAAGGCTTCGTCGGCGGAGAACGCCACCACGGCGCGGAAGTCGAGCGCAGAGGCATCGGGGACCTGGCCGGGAATCCAGGTTTGGCCGCCGTCCGTGGTGCGGAGATACGTGCCGTGCGTGCCGCTGGCCCATGCAACCTGGCGCGAGACCGCGCTCACGCCGCGAAGATTCTCGCTTGTGTGGGAGGTCTGGACTTGGGGAACGGATTGGGCGGCGGCGGTGGCGACTAGCGAAAGCAGGAGCAGAAAACGCATTCGGAATTCTCGGAACATTTTGAGTGACTGAAGATTCTTACCACAGAGGACACAGAGGAGCACAGAGGAATCCCGGTTCGTGAATTGGAGAGCGCCGGCCGGCAGGATGCCGGCGCTGCCAATCAAGGTCATTTTGCAGTGAAGTCCACGAAGGACGCGGTCTTGCCGATATAGATACGCAAGCTGCAACGGGCGCCGACGTGGGCGAAGGCGACTTCCAGTTGCTCGGTGGCCGATTCCACCTGAGCGGTTTCCATCTGCGCGCGGGCCACGTCCTGCTTCTCGTCGTATGCCGAGCCCGCCGTGACGTTCTTGTTTACCACGATCGACCAATTGCCGCGGGCGGGGATCGGATAGATCGTATAAGCGCCGATAGGAATCATCGAGCTGCCGAGCGTCAGTTGCGCTTCGGTGAATAGCGTCATGGGCGTGCCGCCCGGGGCCCACGGCTTGCCGTTGGAAATCCTTTCCTGCTTGGCGGAGACTGGCGTGTAGCGAATGTAGACCTGGCGTCCGTCATCGAGATTGCAGGTCGTGGTGGATTGATTGCCGCCGCTCTGTGCGGCGACGAACGGAGCTAACAATAACGATATGAGTACTGCTCTCCAGACGATCGTGGCCGACATGCGGAAAGCCTCCCGCGCAGAAGTGTATCGCCGGAAGGGGTTTTTGGGGAAGGTATTTAGGAGTGAAGAGTTCCCGGCGGCGGGTTTTCGAAGCCTTGAACCACGAAGGGCACGAAGGTACACGACGGAAGACCTTGGCTTCAGTCTCGTTCGTGATGGACCTTCGGTGACGTTTAATGCTGCCTTGGCCGTTGCTACCGTCAATGGCAGGCACGGGTGCGTCAGGTGCCGGCGAGGGGAGTCAATGGCGAAAGCAAAACTGAGAATTCTTTATGGCGAAGGCGATGGGGACGTATTAGCGCAGCAGGCCACGGCGTTTGAAAAGGCCGGGCATGTGGTGCAGAAGGCCGAGGGACGCAAGGGCGTGGACGAGGCTTTGAAGAAATCCACATTTGACCTGGTAATTCTGGGATCGACATTGAGCCGCAACGATCGGCATCATCTGCCCTACATGGTGAAGAAGGTGAATGCCGAGACCAGCGTGCTGGTCATGCATGCCGATGGAAGCCGGCATCCCTATGTGGATGCTTGCGTCGATACCGGATCGAGCATGGAGACAGTGCTGAACCGGATCGAAACCATGAAGATTGCCGGGATGATGCCGCAGGCGGCAGCAGCGGGGGCGGGAAGATAGAGCAGTAGCCAGTGGTCAGTAACCAGTGGTCAGTGAACAAAGGGCGGCCTTGCGGCCGCCTTTCTTATTTCTTCGCGATCGAGAGAACCATGGTCGGTACGAATCAAGGATCGTTAACGGTGTGGGATGAGAGAGCTGTCGCGCATGCCTCGACATCGGTGCGCAGAGTTATTGCGACGCACGTGAAAGTGGGGAGAGATTGCGGAATTCTGAGCGCGAAGTCAAAATCCCCACTGTCTGGCATAAGCTCGGCCGGATCGGAAGTTAGTCGTGACGTTACGAGCGATGGAACTCGCTGGTAATACGTGGGAACTCCTCGGCAGCGTTCACTTGCGTGTGTGGGCTAGCGGGCGGGGCGCCCGCTACCCACTCATGATCAAGTTCCGAACGCGGCATGCATCCGCGATCAGGGAAGGGTTCGTGGGGCTGGCTTCCCGGCCCCACCCTTGTAGTCCTTTGGATAAACCACCAGGCAGCGGTTCGCGCCTTCGCCTTCGCTTTCGGTGTGAAGGTCGGCTTCGTCGCGCAAGGCCAAGTGGACGATGCGGCGCTCGCGCGAGGACATCGGGCTGAAGTGGTACGGAGTTCCGGTCTTGCGGACTTTCTCGGCGGCGACGTCGGCGGCGGTGCGCAGTTCCTGGATGCGCATCGAGCGGCGATTCTGGCAGTCGAAGCAGACTTTCTCGTGCTCGCCGGAAGCAAGGTGCAACATCTCGAGCGCGAGCAGTTCAAGGGCGCGCAGCAGCTCTCCGCCGCGGTCGAGCAGGAGCGCGGAATCGGGGCCGGAGAAGTCGACGAGAATTTCAGGCTTCTCCCAGTCGCGATTCTCGGGGAGAGGCGGGTCGACGATGATGCGGTACTTGAGGCGAAGACCGCCATGGGTGACGACGGCCTGGAGGAATTGGTTGATCTTATTGGCGGCAGCAACTTTGTCCATAAGAAGCTTTCAGCTATCAGCCGTCAGCTTTCAGCGAACGGCCCAGCGGGATTTTTATCCGGTGTCGAGGAATCGCTCCCGGGGGCTAAAGCCCCAATCTCTGCTCGACTTATACGCGGCGCTAAAGCGCCGCTCTTCCACGAAAATCTCTTCAGCAAAATTGAGCCGCAGCCGATCGTCTTTCCCTGACAGCTGACACGCTGACGGCTGACAGCTCTCAGCTACTTGTCTTTCTTCCTCGCGCGCTTGGCCATCATCTCGCGCATTTCGCGGCCGAGCGACGTGCGATTCATGACGGCCTGCTGGGCGATCGAAATCAGGTTGACCACGGCATAGTACAGGTTCAAGCCCGCTTGCAGACGGAAGAAGATGAAGCCCATCATCAGCGGCATCATCACGTTCATCATTCGCTGCTGCGCGGGATCCATGCCGGCCTGCGGCGTCATGCGCTGCGTGACCAGGCTGCTGATCACCATCAGAATCGGCAAGATATAGATCGGGTCGGGCGCCGACAGGTCGTGAATCCAGAGCCAGTGCGCGTGCCGCAGATCGAGTGCCGTCGACAGCATGCGGTAATACGCGAACAGGAACGGCATCTGGATCAGCAAGGGCAGACATCCGCCAGCGGGATTGACGCCTTCTTTCTTGTACAGCGCGGCGATTTCCTCATTCATCGCCGCCTTGCGCGGATCGCGCAGGCTGTACTTCTTGTATTTCTCCTGAATCGACTTGATCTGCGGCGCCACGCGCTGCATCTTCAGCATCGACTTCATCTGCGTGATGCGCAGCGGCAGCAGAGCCAGGCTGATGATCAGCGTCTGCAGAACGATCGCCCATCCCCAGTTGGGGATCATGTGATGGTAGGTCCAGCGCAGCCAGACGAAGAGCGGCTTGGCGATGATGCCCAACCAGCCGAAATCGACCAGGCCGTTGAGATCGTTGTCGGCGCCTGAGACGCCCGGAACGGGAATCTTCTGCAGAACTTCCAGTTCTTTGGGACCGGCGAAGAGCCGCTCGAGAAGTAGGGCCGTGCAGGTTGCCGACTGCCGCGCCGATGACGTCGACGTTGACTGTCTCCTGTCGGGCTTCTTTGGGTCCTTCGGAATCGGCATGCTGTGATTCAGAGTGACCATCGAAGCCGCAGCGGGATCGTCGGGAATGAAGACAGCAGCGAAGTACTGATCGGTGGGGCCGGCCCAGTGGAAGGGGCCGGGCATGGTCGCTCCGCCGATCACTTGTGTGCACTTCGAGAACAGGGAGAATCCGCAGTGGGGCGGCACGCGCTCGATATTCTTGTTGAACTGGTAAGCGAGCAGCGAAGTCGCGTAAAAGGCGGGCGATGTCTGATCGCCGAATCCGGAAGGCCACGCGAGAAGAGATTCCTTCGGCGAGCCTTTGTAGGTGACGCTGGCATCGACCTTCACGACGTAAGTGTCGTCGAACTTGAAGGTTTTGCGAACGACGAGATCCTGGTCGGAGTACTCGAAGGTGACCTGCTTGCCGTCGTCGCGTTGCAACGTAGAGCGCCGAATTCAGACGTCCGCGCAAGCTCTTCGTCATAGGTCCAGAGCGAGAGCGGGTAGCCGTACTGCGCGGCGGCAGTGGGATTGACCAGGTCGAGCTTACCGTTCTCGGCGTCATTGTCGAATTTCTTCAGGATCCACGATTTGACCTGGGCACCGCGGTTGGTGAAAGTGACGCGGTAGAGATCGCTCTCAATGACGGTCTCGGTTTCGCCAGCGGCCTGCTTCGTGACCGCGGGCGCTGAGGCGGCCGCGGGCGCGGATGGTGTCGGTTTCGTCGGTGGAGGCGCGGGCGGGGTCTGCTCCGATTGAGCTATCTTCTGCGGAGGCGGAGGCGTGGGGAAGTACTTCTTCAGCAGCGGCTGCGCCAGCAGAATGAAGACGAACGAGATCAGGAAAATCAGCAGCAGACGTTTTTCGCTGCCCGGTTCGTTTTGAGGATTGTGATATTCGGCCAAAGTGTTGTTGTTTCCTTAAGCTGCGCCGCGGCAATTCGTTGTCTAGTCGTTGGTCGTTGCGCTCGCGCTTTGCTTCCCGCCAACCACCGGATCGTATCCACCCTTAACAAAGGGATGGCAGCGCAGAAGGCGCGCCGCAGCCTTCAGTCCGCCGCGGATAACACCGTAACGTTCGATCGCTTCCATCGCATATTCCGAACACGTCGGGGTGTAGCGGCATGACGGTGGGAACATCGGCGAAATGGCCCACTTGTAGGCTCGCAACAGCTGAAGTGCGACGCGTTGTGCAAGATGGCGCATTTTACATTTTCTGGTGCACGGCGATTCCAGGAACACAGCGAAAACAGTGTGTCCCCTACCGGACTAGTTCCTTCTCTCAACACGCACCCGGCACTTCGTGCCGGGCTTTCACGTGCCGCCGCTACGCGGCTCGGGTATCTTAGGGCTCGCCGCTGCCAGCTTCCTCTCTATGACTACGAAAGCCTGGCGCACTTCGTTCAGTAACGCATCGAAGCTGGTGGTCAACAGCACCTTCTTCGGATTGATCACCACGTCGGCGCCTGGGCCCGGCCGGGGGCGGGTCAGGCGAACGGCCTCGCGCAAGCGACGCTTCATGCGATTGCGATGGACGGCACCCCCGAGAGCGCGACCCACGGTGAATCCGATGCGAAGACCGGGGATTGCTGGAACTTTAGCAGAGCCAGCCGCTTGCCGGTCCAGATAGAAAACAGTCATCGAGGCCGAGAAATGCCGGCGCCCTTGCTTGTACACGCGCTCAAAATCGGCGTGGCGCAACAACCGCGCGCTGCGTTGAAAAGTCGCTTTCGCCTTGCGCGGCTCTACTCCCTGATTCGATGCTTCGGGCACACTGGCGGTCACAGTGCCTCTTGACCTACAAAACGATTTGGCGATTGACGCAGTCGCGGGCGAGTCCCCCGCGCTACACTATTCGCGGCTGCTTACTCCCGGAAACCTGGTTTCACAGAGACCCGCTTGCGCCCCTTGGCGCGGCGGCGGGAAAGAACCTTCTGGCCGCCCTGGGTCTTCATGCGCGTGCGGAATCCGTGCTTCTTGGACCGCTTGCGCCGGTTGGGTTGGAACGTACGCTTAGGCATGAAAAGTTGCTGCTCCTGATTCGTTCGACGGTCTTAGGGCAAACTAAAAGTATAAATCAGGGGCTGGTTTCGCGCCAAACCCCAGCGTTAATAGAGCCAGGATAAGATTCGTAGACCAAGGCTGCTTTCAAGTTTTACGAGGATTTTGCCGCCAGCCCTCTTCCCGACCTTTGTCATTCCGACCAAAGGGAGGAATCTGCTTGTGGCCAGCACCGCGGCGCCGCAAGCGACCAGCAGATTCCTCAACGGCTACGCCGTTTCGGAATGACAGAGAACTTCAGTAAGCCACGCGGAAGGAAGTCCTTCGTGTGACTTCGTGTCCTTCGCGGTTAACGATTTTGTTCGGGAATTGGAACGAGGCTAGGTTTTACAAGCATCACCCGCGAAATATGTACACTATTGCGGGGCGGGCTTCGAACAAAACGGGTTGTCCCGCGATTCCTTGACTCAGTCTAAATCGGATCCTGAAACTTCAGGCGGCGCGAGAGTGCCCGAGAACGCGGGAGTGTCCAACACTCCAGGTGGTGATCCTTACCCGCCCGAGCTCACCGCAAACGACCGCGACAGCGAAGTCAATAAAGAGCTTCGGCGGCTGAATCGCGCCTTGCGGGCCCTGAGTGCCTGCAACCAGGCGCTCGCGCGGGCGACCAGCGAACAGGAACTGCTGAATCAGATCTGCGAAATCATCGTGCGAGTGGGCGGATACCGCATGGCGGGCATCGCCTACGCCGAGCAAGACGAGCAGAAAACGGTGCGGCCCGTGGCCCATGCCGGATACGACAGCGGCTACCTGGAGACCGTCGGAATCAGGTGGTCGGATACTCCGCCAGGCAGGGGCCCTATAGGCACGTCGATTCGAGAGAACTGCATTTGCATCTTCGGCGACACCGCCCATGATCCGCGATTCACACCTTGGCGCGAGGCGGCCATGCAGCGTGGATACGCCGCGATCATTTCCCTTCCGCTTCGAGTGGCCCGACTGGCGTTCGGAGCGCTCGCCATCTACTCCGAGCAGGCGAACTCGTTCGAGAAATCAGAAGTCGAATTGTTGACCGAGATGGCCAACAATCTGGCGTTCGGAATCACCGCGCTGCGATCGCAGGAGGAGAGCCGGCGAGCGACCGCAGCCTTGCAGGAAGCGGAGGCCAAGTATCGGCAGCTCGTCGAGCAGGTGCCGGCGATCTCATATGTCGCGGAGGCCGGCGCGTTCGGTCCGTTTCTCTACGTGAGCCCGCAGGTCACGACCATCCTGGGCTACAAGCCCGAAGATTGCCTCGCCGATCCACACTTTTGGTGGGAACACCTGAATCCCGAGGATCAGCCGCAGGCTTTGCGGGAGGACACCTGGGAAGAGGGTCGGCTCTTTCAGATTGACTACCGGATGCGGCGGCATGACGGCGAGGAAGTCTGGGTTCGCGACGAGGCCATCATTGTGCGTGACCCGCAAACCGGAAAGCGCCTGACGCGCGGAATGCTGGTGGATATCACCGAAAAGAAGCACGCCGAAGAAGCTTTGCGCGAGAGCGAGGAGCGTTACCGCAATTTCGTGACGCAAAGTTCGGAGGGCATTTACCGGATGGAGCACGACCCCCCGATCCCGTGTCACCTGTCGATCGACGAGCAGCTGGCCTGGGGCTACAAGTACGGATACATGGCCGAGTGCAACGACTCTATGGCGCGAATGTATGGGCGCCCTTCCGCGCAGGAGTTGATTGGAAGACCACTGTCGGAGTTTCTAGTTCTGCACCATCCGGTCACGCGGCAGTTCATGGAGAGATTCATTCGCGGAGGATACCGGATCAGCGATCAGGAATCGATCGAGCTCGACGCCCAGGGAGAAAAAAGAATCTTTCGCAACACGATGGTGGGAACCATTGTGGACGGGCACTGGGTGCGCACCTGGGGCATTACCCGCGACGTCACCGAGAGACTTCATCTCGAGGAACAGCTGCGGAACGCACAACAACTGGAGGCTATTGGCCGGCTGGCGGGCGGGATCGCGCACGACTTCAACAACATCCTGAGCATCATCATGGGACACGCGGAACTGTTGCTGGCGACCGGCGTAGATGAACGGTCGCGCGTTGGGCTGGAGCAGGTGCGGCGCGCCGCCGAACGGGCCGCTTCTCTCACGCAGCAGTTGCTGGCTTTCAGCCGCAAACAGGTGCTGCAACCAAAAGTGCTTGACTTGAATGATACGGTCGCCGATGTGCAGAAGATGTTGTCGAGGGTGATCGGTGAAGATATTGAACTGATCGCGAGACTGCATCCATCGCTGATGGCGGTGAAGGCGGACCCGGGGCAGGTCGAACAGGTATTGATGAATCTGGCGGTCAACGCGCGGGATGCCATGCCGCAGGGCGGAAAACTCGCGATGGAAACGTCGAATGTGGAAGTCCTGGCGGACGAGGCCCGCGATCTCGATCTCGCAGCGGGGCGCTATGTCATGCTCAAAGTGACCGATACGGGTAACGGCATGGACGCTGACACGCTCTCGCATGTGTTTGAGCCGTTCTTTACAACGAAGCCCATGGGCAAGGGGACTGGGCTGGGGCTCTCCACGGTGTACGGCATCGTCAAGCAAAGCGGCGGAGGTATTCAGGTTGAGAGCGAACCGGGCCGCGGCACGGCCTTTCGCATTTACCTGCCCGCCACCGACGGCAGCAGCATCAAACAGGCGGATCGGATGACGAACTCCCATGTTGCCGGCGGGTCGGAGACGATTCTTATCGCCGAGGACGAGCCGGACTTGCGGGAACTCACGCGGATCTTCCTGGAGAGTTTCGGCTACAAAGTTCTGGAGGCCGGGAGTGCTGAACAGGCGATTCGTACGGCGGAGGAATTCGGCGCGCCCATTCATCTGCTGCTCACCGACGTGATCATGCCAGGGATGAGCGGGCGGCAATTGGCCGAAAACATCCTGCGCAAAGACCCACGCACCAAAATTGTGTATATGACCGGCTACACCGATGACATGGTCGTGCAGCACAAAGTGCTGGAGCCCGGCGTGCAGTTGCTGCAGAAGCCATTTACAAGGGCGGAATTGGCGTTGAAAGTGCGGTCGACGTTGGACGGCAGGGGATAGAGGTCAGGGATCAGGGGCCAGGGAGGACCAGAAGAGAGTTGCTACTCTGCATGAGCGCCAGCGTCGGATCCAGATTCTGATCACGCGTCGAGCCATCGGTTACTGACCCCTGATCCCTTGAACCCTAACCCCTGGCCCCTGATCCCCGTCCGCTTCCGGTAAAATTTCTTGGGAAACTCCATTCAAAGGAAATCGAACTCATGACGCAGGAGAATGGCGGGACTGTCCGCGAGACGAAGAAGATCTGGGTAACGCTGACGGGATTGCCGCTGACCGTGAAGCTGAATTGGCCGTTTCATCCGTCTACGTCGGGCGCTGATTTTTGGGTGCTGCACGGGGATATCCGCCTGGAAGGCTCCGATGGACTGCACGCGCCGGTCGCGGTGAACATGTCGCAGACGGTGAAAGAGGTGATGCCGTCGCTCGAGCCGAAAGATGCGGAAGCCCCGGTCATCAATGCGCTGCGCAAGGAAGTGGACCGGCGGCAGATTGAATTTCTGAAATCGGGAAAGCTGCTGCCGGTGCCGTTTTCCAGCCGTAACTACGATTTCAAGCGGCAGCAGTGGGTATTTGGCAAAGCGACCGACGACGCCATGGCCGAGTTCATCGAGCGCAAGGTTTTCTGGCAAACAAAACTGGGCGGCGAGCCACGCGCGTGGATCGGCGATCCAGCCGAAGCGCAGTACGTGCAGACCACGCCGGCGCATCTGATCGAGATTTCGGCGCGGCTGGTCGCCGCCCAGGGATTGATCCGGATCGAAGGCGAATATGCCGAAGCAACTTCCGGACTTACAAACCAGGCGGAGCGGTTTGAGAATGCGCGGCGCGCGGCGGTCGAGGAGTTGGAGAAGAAGCACGCGTTCGAAAGAGGATAGTCAGCATCGAGTCGCGAGTGTCGGGCGAGAGCGGTGTGCCAATCTCCTGGCTGGAATGCCGCGGCATCGCTTTGCTTTCCGTTCGCACATGAAGCCGTTCCGGACAAATACCATCGCAGCGATTCAGAGTTGAGAGGAGATTCCAGATGAAATCCAAACCCTCGGTACTTTGTCTGGTTGGGGCTTTGACATTGCTGCCGATCGGGCGCGCCGCGACGAATCTACAGTCCGCGGCGCACACCGCCACTGAGAAAGCGCAGATCACCATCCTCTACGACGCTTTCGGCAAACCCTCGACGATGGAGAAGGACTGGGGCTTTGCTGCGCTTATCGAGCATGGCGGCAAGCGCATCCTATTCGACACTGGCAATAATCCCGACATCCTCGCCAGGAATGCGAAAGCGAAAGGTGTGGATTTGTCGAAGCTCGACTTCGTCGTAATGTCCCACCGCCACGGCGATCACATGGGAGGCTTAGATTACCTATTGAGCGTCAACCCCAAGGTGAAGATCTACGCGCCCAAGGAGAACTTCGGCGTGTACGGATTCTCCCTGCCCAGCAGCTTCTACCGGAAGGACGAGTCTCTGCCGCCGGAGCAGCGCTACTATGACGGTACACCTCCGGAAGTAATGAAGTTTGGCAGTGCCTGGCCCAAAGCCAACTTTGAACTGATCGAGAAGACGACCGAGATCGCTTCCGGCATTCACCTGATCGCGCTCGTTTCCGATAAGCCCACTACACTGGAACTACGTGAGCTATCGCTCGCGATCGACACCCCTGACGGCATTGTGCTGGTCGTCGGTTGCTCCCATCCCGGCATCGACAAGATCGTCGAAGCAGCGGGCTCAATCAACAAGCGGATCCACATCATCGCCGGCGGGTTCCATCTGGTGGTTGCCAAAGATCCGGAAATCGAAAAGATCGTCACGGAACTGCGCGACACCTGGAAGGTGGACTATGTGGCGCCCGGCCACTGCACGGGAGAGCCCACCTTCGCCGCGCTGAGAAAAGCGTTCGGCGAGCATTACGTGTACGCGGGGCTGGGGAGCACGATCGTACTAGCCCCCACGCCGCACTCGATTGCTAAAGCAAATCGGGCGACGGCCGGTGTCGCTTAGTGGTTCCAGGTTTTCAGCGCGCAGCATTTGGCCCGCGGACAGTTTGCGTGATCACCGTACCGAGATTCAGCAGGCACATCACACAAACTATCCCGAGTGAGATCACGCAGTACACGCACCAGACGCCGAGGATGTCTTTTTCGATGTGCGCGAGATAAAGCGAGAAGGCCACGCTCCCAAGGGTCAAGAGAAGCAGCCAACGGTAGGCGCGACGAAAGATGACTGCGCCCATCACGATGTACCCGAGAATTCCCGCCGTGGCGACGGGCATTCCGCTGAGAATCGGGATGTGACTGTGAATGCCGATCTGTTCAAACACCCCGCCCAGCACGGCGAACGGGCTGTGGTTGACCACGCCGCAATCCCAGCGCTCGTTGATGCTGCAGGGCGAGTCGCCGTATTCGCGATAGTGTTCACGCAGAGCGAGGGATGAGACGACGATTCCGAGCACGGCCAGGATGAGAAGAGCGTATTTCATCAGGTCCCCTATTAAACTCGAATCAATTCCCGTAATCGAAAAAACGTCCACTGGGGCTAAAGCCCGTTGGCTACTGATCCTTAACACGGCCCTAAAGGGCCGCTCTTCCACGGTACTCCCTCGCAATCGCGATCAGGCCTTTGGAGCGCGAGTACTCGCGGCGTCTTTTATTAAATCAGAAACCTGCCAATCGCCGCCGTGATACCACCTCACGAGCTTGCCGTCGGGACCGATCACGGCCGTGCTGAGGTTGTGCGTGATCTGGCCGCCCTCGGACTTTACGGTGAGCGCGAAGAAATCGGCGATCTTCGGTAAATCGGCAGACTTCGGGACGGCGAACTCCCAGCGGCGAAACAGTGCAGCGTCGTGCGTGTGGGCAACCGAGAATCCGTAATTCCGCAAGACCTTCGGCGTGTCGTGCTCCGGGTCAAAGCTGATACTCAACAGTTGTGTGTCCGCGAGCGACGGGTTCGAACCGAGTTGCTTGTAGATCTCGGCGAAATTGCTGCTCATGCGTGGACAGAAATCGGGAAACGGGCAGCGCGTGTAGATGAACGTGATCATCAATGTCTTCCCGCGAAACTGCTTCAGCGAAGCGCGCTTGCCGTCCTGGTTAGTGAATGCGAAATCAGGCACCTCTTCTCCCGGCGAAGGCATGTGGAATGCTTTCGGACCGGCGGCGGGCGGCTGCGCAGCATGGCCTGTGACCTTGACGTTTTCCAGCCAGTAGTCGGAATCCGCATTCTCATCGCGCGGGTCGTGATCGACGACCACAACTTCGGCGGAAATTGAATCCCCGGGAGAAAGCTGGCGCAACATCGACGCCGGCTTGATCTTGTACGTCATCACCATCGGCTCCATGAATCCCTGGATCAGGTCGCCGTCGATATTTGCGGACTCGGCCTGGGGATCGACAGAGATGATCCGGCCGGTAAAGGGATAGCGCTTGGTGGCCTGCGGTTTGGAACGATGGCAGGAGGTGGCGACAAAGGTCGAGCAGAGCAGGAAGATGACAAGCAAGCGACGGTCGATTCGAATGTTCACGTTGTTAACACTTTAACCCTCATGGGACGCGCTTGGCCACGCGGGAGAGCGAGCACCCTCTGGATTTCTTCGTCCCCACTGTGAAATCCTACGCGGGATTTTCATCACGGAGAACTTTCCATGGCATGCAACCCTGAGGTTCTGAAACATGTTCCGCTGTTTTCCCAGTTAGACGATGAAGAAACGGCGGTGCTCGCCAGCCAGGTAGAAGTGAGGACTTTTGCGCCGCGGCAGCGCATCTACAAGACAGGCGACTCGAGCGGACGCGCGTATGTCGTGGTCTCCGGGCGTGTGCGAGTCTCGACGGTCGACCAGGAGCATCAGGAGATCGTGATCGATGAACCCTCGCACGGGGAATTCTTCGGGTTCGCTTCGATGCTCGAGCAAACTCCCCATCAGACTGAAGCGATAGCGATCGACGAATCGGTTTGCATCGAAGTCGATCGCGAAGATATCTCGGTACTGTTGCAGCGCAAGCCACTGGCCGGCATGGACATGCTCCAGGTTCTGGGCAGGCAATACCACGCCTCGCAGCAACTGGTGCGGCTGCGAGCGAATCGGAATCCGAATGAAGTCATCGAGAAAGATGCGACGTTCGGAGAGCGCGTGGCGGACTTGGTCGCGGGGTTCGGTGGGTCTTGGACTTTTATCATCACGTTCCTGGTCGCACTGGTCGTCTACGTGAACATCTCGTCGTGGATGGGGAGCCGTGCCTGGGATCCTTACCCGTTCATCCTGCTGAATCTTTTTTTGTCGATGTTGGCTGCGCTCCAGGCGCCAGTCATCATGATGAGCCAGAACCGTCAGGACACCAAAGACCGCCTGCGCGGTGAACTCGACTACGACGTGAACCGGCGGGCCGAGGCCGAGATCCAGGGACTGGCGCGCAAGCTGAATCTGCTGGGAGAGAAGATTGGAGACGTGGAAGAACTGCTGCGCGAGAAGCCGTCCCGGAGTTAATCGTGTTATTGCGGCGCCGCAGCGCTGGCCACAAGCAGATTCCTCCCTTTGGTCGGAATGACAAGGATTAAAAGTCGGAATGACAAGGATTAAGAGTCGGAATGGCAAGGATCAAAAAGGATTAAAGCCGATCAAAAACTTCTTGTCATTCCGAAACGGCGTAGCCGTTGAGGAATCTGCTGGTTGCTTGCACCGCCGCGCTTCCCACGGGCCTGACAGCCGAGGCGGCTGTCCCTACACGATCATCTTTAAAAGTGGAATCGGTACCTCACTTCCACAAAGATCTCCCGCGGATGGTTCCAGTGAAATCCGCCGAAGGTTTCGCTGTTATCGAGTAATACCCTGCGGTTGGCGACGTTGAGCGCAGTTACCGATGCCGAGAAGCGTTCGCCAAACTGTTTGCCGAGCGTCAGATCAAACGTGGTGTGCTGGGGCAGATAGTCTCCGGGATACGGCTGGTCGGGGAAGCCATTGGCAAAGCCGGAGCCGTAGTACACGTTCGTTGACGCGTACGAATTCCATGGCAGCGTAACGTCCGCGCCAATGTTCAGCGTGTTGCGCTGGTCGTGATCGAGGATGCAGAAGCTGCCCGGAGGCGCGGGATCGCAGATGTTCGTAGTGAAATCCGTCAGCCCACCGGTGATCCCGCCACCTGCTTTGATGATCTGGTTCGAATACGCAAGATGAATTTGTGCCCGGTGCGCGAGCCTCGGCGAACGCAGCGTGAGTTCCCAGCCATTGACCCGCGCCTTGTCGATCGTGAGCGGGAAGAAGAGATTCGATTCGCCGATCACCTCGTGATCGAAGAAATTGCTGGCGCGGGTCTGGAAGGTGTCGGCGTCAATCGTCCATCCGCGGAACGGGATGACGACGCCGAACTGGTGCTCCTCGTCTCGCTCTCCGGGAAGAGGGATAAATCCGCAGTCGCTTGCTGTGCAGAATTCGAGGAGCGGTCCGGAGGCCGTCACCAGCGGCGGGGCCTGGTAGAAGTGGCCGTAGAAGGCGCGGAACGTCCAGTTCAAACGCGGCACGGTGAGCGTGGCGCCGAAGCGAGGACTGATAGCGTTCTCGGAAAATCCGGCGTTGCCGGAGAAGTGCGTCGGGCGCAAGCCCGCGGTGAGAGACAGCCAGGAAAACGGTTTGAAATTGTCGTCGATGAAGAAAGCAGCGAGGCCGCCGGTAGGTTCCTCGGCACTGCTGAACGGTGGCTGGCCGCTGCCATCGTTAAAGATGGCCCCGAAGGTCTCGTGGTTCGACTGGTAGAAGCTGTAGACGCCGGCCTGGAAGTTATTTTTCGCGACATTCGCGTTGAAGCTGGCCTGACCGCCGGCATAGGTCGAACTGCGATCCTGATTGGCCGCGACCGGCGTGTCCGTCAGGCGAACTCGTGTAGTTCGCGGCGTTGTAGTGGTAGAACGGCGAAACCGTCAGCAACAGTTTCGAATTGAAGGTGTGAACCCAGGAGAGATTCAGGATCGCGTCGGATTCGTGATCGCTGTCGCGCAGGCCGATGCTGGGATACTGCGGAGTGAAGTCATTCTCCGGGAATCGCGCCATTCTCGATGTCGTTGGGGAATGGATCGTAGGGAACCTGATAGAAATCCTTGCGCAGCGAAGTCACCAGGCGCAGCTGGTTTGAGGGATTGACGTTGAAGATGAGCGACCCGAAACCGCCGTATCCGTTCTCGGCATCGTGAACGACTTGCGGAACCGGCGTCTCGATCCCGAGATTGCTGCGATTTCCGTTGACGCTGGCGTAATAGGCGAAGCGCTCGGTGTGGCTGCCGAAGCTGAACTGGTCGTTCGTCTGGTAGAAATTTCCTGCGCTGAGAACGAGTTCCGCCTCGCGATTGCGCTCGAATCCTGTGCGCGGCACGACGTTGAACACTCCGTAGGTGCGGTCGCCCATTTCCGCGCCGTAACTGCCGCGGCTGACTTCCAGATAATCGATGTCTTTGGGATCGAATTGCGGGCCGATGTTGGATGCGATGTTGGTGTTGGGAACGGGGACGCCGTCGACAAGCCAACTGGTCTGATGCCCGCCCCGAATGTGAAGCTGGTCGTGCGTGATGTAAGCGCCGGGGACGAAGTTGGTGATCATCGCCAGGCTGTTGGTGCGGGCTGCGCCGGGCGTACGTGCCACATCGAGCCGGCTGACCACCGTAGTCGGAGTGGCGGTGTCGGTCGGCACGTCTTCTGTGGTTCCGGAGACGTTGACGGTCTCCTTCGCGCCGGCGACGTTGAGCGCGAAGTGGAGAACGGGATTCGAACCGGAGACCACCATCACGTCCTGCTGGACTTGCTCGAATCCGACACCCGCGACGGTCACGGTATATTCGCCCAGCGGCACCGCATTGAATACGAAATTGCCGCCGGCATCCGAATTGACGGTCGAGGCCCAGTCGGAATTCTTGGCCTTGATCATGACCATGGCGTCCTCCACGGGACGGTGCTGCGGGTCGTGAATGACGCCGCGTACCGATCCGACCACTGAGGCGGACGCGACGAGCGCGAAGGTTAGAAATTTTGCGAACAGCAGAATTCGAATGAAGCGCATGCGATCTCCGATGTCGCGCCATGCCCACCGGGGCTAAAGCCCGACACTTTTCAGCCCTGCACGCGGCCCTGAAGGGCCTACTCTTCCACGGAAACACAAGCGGCTTTCCCGGAGAACGCACGAGTTAGAGAACGCACGACGGTGGCGCCTCTTCTTAGCCTGGGAGTGGCGACTGTAGCTGTCGCTCAAACCCGACGAAGCCTGCTTGATGTTTCAGTAGGTGGCGAAATCAGGCGAGAAGCGAAGCTGGAGGGAGCGCGGGAGTGAAGGAAGGAAGGACAGACCGACAAGGGACGATCGGCTTCATCGCCAATCTCCCGACCTGCGGCATCTTGTACCGAGGCTGCGGCTGAAGAGGGCAGCGGATGCGCCCATTGAGCACTGGTCACCGCGTGGCAGCACTCGTGATTGCAGCACCCGGCCCGGCTGGCGACGGATTGGTTCGGATTCGTCTCCGCAGACTCGTGGCAGTGATGTGCGGCTTGGCGGCGACAACACGCATGGGCGGACGCAGCTTTCCCCTGCATCGCCAGCGGAACGAACGTTCCGACAAGCGCTATCAACAGCAGAAATCTGGCAGTAAAGCGCTGCATGCTGTCCGGTGAAGCAGAACCCAAAGTTGGGTTGAGCATAAAGCAGAAAGGCTGGAAGGGCAAGGTCTGGCCGCAATGAGACAGAAATTTTACTTTTCAAACGAAAGTCGAAACTTTCTTGTCACTCCGAAACGGCGTTTAGCCGTTGAGGAATCTGCTGGTCGCTTGCGGCGCCGCGGTGCCGGCCACAAGCAGATTCCTCCCTCCGGTCGGAATGACAAGGATTAAGAGTGGATTAAAGCCGATCAAAATTTCCACCCTTCAGCAGCAGAGTACGAATAGGGCGATATGCTTTCAGGCTTTGCCGTTGATCTTGGCCCACCACCAGCGCACGCCGACGAAAAGAAATCGCCAATCGTGAAAGAACTCCGGCGGCTTGCCTTCAAAGATGTGACCGATGAATTGCAGCAGCCATCCCAACACGAACAGCGCGACTGCGATCCACCACAGGCGGTGACGAATAAATCCGGCGGCGAAAAAGGCCACGGAAACCAGGATGGTAGGGATGCCGTAGGTATGGCACAGGCGGTTGACGGGGTGCTGGTGGCTGCGCTCGTACTTTGCGATCCACTCTTCGTTGCTTTGTCCGCCGAACATGCCGCGGACGATGATACCAGACGGCGTAACCGGCTTGTGCGGCAAACCAGGATGGGGTAGCAATGGTTCAGACATGGTGGGCACCTCCAATGTCTCGTGACGGAATTAAGTAGCGCAACTTTCCGTTCTTATCGCTGTCTTTCCTGTTATGTTTCTTCCCCCGAAAAGCGGAAGAAATCACCATATTTGTTGCGTTGGTCGGGCTGGAGGTTGTGCCGGGCCGGGCGCTGCCGCGCCGGGGCGGCGGCTTGCTGTACGCTGCGGCGGTTGAGACGGTTGCTTGCCGCGTGGTAGCATCCTAGGTTTTGGCAGGTGATCTCGGGCTGGCCTGTTCCTGTCCTAATCTCCTTCATAGGCCTCATCCTTCCCGCGCCTGCCGGAGGAGCCCAACTTGAAAGTTTATTCCGGAGCAAACATCCGTAATGTCGCGATGGTCGGCCACGGACACGCCGGCAAAACGTCCCTGGTATCGGCCATGCTGTACACGGCAGGAGCCACCCAGCGCCTGGGCCGCGTGGACGACGGCTCAGCCACCACCGACTACGACGACGAAGAAATCGCCCGCCAGATGTCGATTTCGACCGGCTGCGCGGTCGTGGAGTGGGGCGGCACGAAGATCAATATCCTCGACACCCCCGGCTTCAGCATGTTCGTCCACGAAGCCAAGATGGACCTGCCCGTGGTCGACGCCGCGATCGTGGTGGTCGATGGCGTGGCTGGCGTCGAGGTCGTCACCCAGCGGGTCTGGAATTATTGCGAGGAGTACAAGACTCCGCGGCTGATCGTGGTCAACCGCATGGACCGCGAGCGGGCGAATGCCGAGCGCGTGCATGGAGTCGTTGACGACGGCGTTCGGGCGCGATGTGATTCCGATCGAGTTGCCGATCGGCGCCGAGAAGAGTCTGTCCGGCGTCATCGACCTGGTCCGCATGAAGGCTTACACCTACGAGATGGGTGGGAACGGCAAGGGAAAAGAGACCGAGATCCCCGCCAATCTGAAGGAACAGGCGCAGGAAGCGCACGAGCGGCTGGTCGAGCTGGTCGCCGAGGGCGACGACAAGCTGATGGAGAAGTTCTTCGAGGCGGGCACGCTCGGGGAAGAGGACCTGGTTCCGGCGCTGCACAACGCCATCCGCGAAGACAAGATTTTCCCGGTGATCTTTAGTTCCGGCCTGGGCAACATCGGTGCCGACCGGATCATGGATTTCATCATCGACTACACGCCGGCGCCTTCCGAGCACGAGTGGGTGCAGGGCGAAGTCGCCGCCGGGGGAAATGGCGATGCCCCCAAGCGCCATGAGACTGACGAAGAGCCGGTGTCGATCTACGTATTCAAGACGGTGTCCGATGCATTTGCGGGAAGGATTTCTTACTTCAAAGTCTTTTCGGGCGTGCTGAAGAATGACGCCACGCTGCAGAATTTCAGCAAGGGCACGCAGGAAAAGCTCTCGCACATTTCAGTCGATGCAGGGGAAGACGGCGATCCCGGTCAACGAACTGCACGCGGGCGACATCGGCGCGGTGGCGAAGCTGAAAGACACGCTCACCGGCGACACGCTCGGCGACAAGGCGGCTCCGATTCAGTATCCGCGGGTGAAGCTGCCCGAGCCGGCGATCACTTTTGCCATCGAACCGAAGACCCGCGCCGACGAAGACAAGCTCGGCCCCGGCCTGCACAAGCTCATGGAAGAAGATGCCATGCTGCGCTTCTTCCGCGATCCGCAGACGCAGGAGTTTCTGATCGCGGGCACGGGACAGCAGCACATCGAAGTCGTGGTGGCGAAGCTGAAGAAGCGCTATCACACGGAAGTGGTTCTGAAAGCGCCCAAGGTGCCGTACCGCGAGACGATTCGCGGCAAGGCCGACGTGCAGGGGCGGCACAAGAAGCAGACCGGCGGGCACGGGCAGTACGGCGATTGCAAGATCAAGATGGAGCCCTTGCCGCGGGGCGGTCAGTTTGAGTTTGTGAACGACATTTTCGGCGGTGCCATTCCGAAGAACTACATTCCGGCGATCGAAAAGGGCATCAAGGATGCGGCGGCGCGCGGGTACCTGGCCGGATTTCCGGTGGTGGACTTCCGCGTCGTGCTCTACGACGGTTCGTATCACGACGTGGACTCGAACGACATGTCATTCCAGATGGCGGGCCGCATCGCCTTCAAAAAAGCGATGGAAGTCGCCAAGCCGACGCTGCTCGAGCCCATCATGAACGTCGAGATCACCATCCCCGACGACTTTGCCGGATCGATCATGGGCGACCTCAACAGCCGTCGCGGACGCATCCAGGGCATGGACAACAAGGCCGGCAACACCGTCGTGAAGGCCGAAGTGCCCATGGCCGAGATGCTGACCTACGGCGTCGAGCTGACGTCGATGACGCAGGGCCGCGGCAGCTTCAACATGGAAATGCACCACTACGACGTCGTGCCCGGGCAGCTGCAGGAGAAGATTATTGAGAAATCCAAGGCCGAGCGCGGCGAGGTGAAGGAAGAAGAAGAGTAGAGCGCGCCGCCTCAGGCTCTTCACGGTAGGACGGCCACGTCCGTCAACCTGAAGTCATTGCCCTTGGCCAGGAGTGGTTCGCCCGTCCACTTGGCCAGAGCGTAGGAGAAGCAATCGCCGTAATTCAACCCAGCTGGATGCCGCCCCTTCCCGAATTGACGCCAGGCAGAACGCGCGAGTTCTGCCTGATCGGCATCGAGGGCCACAATCTGAAAATTGGCGCGAATCAAGAACAAATCAAGCTCGCGGCCAGCGGCATCCCCCAGTCGACTTTCAACAACCATCCCAGTCTCGAGAACGGTCGCAGCCGATATAAGCCGAGTTGAGGCAGAAATGATTGCCTGGAGAAATTTTTGCCGTTCAGGTTCTCCAAAGAAGATGGCTGCCAACGCTGACGTGTCGCTTACCATGGCAAGTTAACGCGGCAGACCATGATCGTCGTATCCGATAATTTCCTCTGGCGTCCGCCGATCCAGCACGGGCAACTGATCCACTCGACGAAGGATGTCTTCCAGCTGTGTAATAGTCGCCTGCTTACGTCCATCCGTTTTGAGCTTCTCAAGCCGTTCTTCGAGTGCCCTTTGGATCGCCCCGGTAAGGGACTCTCCGCTTTTCTCGGCCACCTCGCGCGCGAGCCGCTCTACATCCAAGTTCTTTATGCTCATCGCCATACGTCGTAGTATATACTACTACCTGTTTGTATACCATTATATAGTACATAAGTACGAAGCTTGCGGAAGAGCTGAGGAGGAGTGACCCGCATCCTGGCAATACCGTTGAGTTTCGTGGGCCAACGACGGCGATTACTATATCGACTACGAGTATTGGCTATATATAGCTTTCGCCATCGGGGGTGCGATTGACTGATGATTTTAGGCTGAGAGTTGTGGCGCGGGCGACAACGCCCGCGCCAGCCCGAATCGCTCATAGCTCATAGCTCACCGCTTATTACTGGATAATGATCAACTCCAACCGAACTCCCGGATACCGCAAGCTGTAGAGCCAATACTCGTCATCGACGTAGTCGATGTAGTAGTCATCGTCGTCGTACGCCCAGGCGGTGGGCCAAGGCTCAACCAGCTCGAATACAAATCCGCTGTAGTTGAACTGCGGCCTGCCGCCGTAGACTTGCACGCGTCCCGGCCTGAAATGATGCTCGCGTCCGAAATGCGCGTGAAAATCCGAGTCTGGGATCCGCCGATGATTCTCCTCGTGCCGTTCCGCCCGGGCTTGTTCGCCCTGCTTCTCCTCGGGCCGGGCTTGCTCATGCCGCTCTTGTTCCCGCCCCGGCTGTTTTTCCATGTTCTGCCGCTCTTGCTGTTGCTGCATCTGGCGATCGTTCTCGGGCTTTTGCGGATGCCGGTCACCGCTCTGCGGCTCCTGTCGTCCTTCGCTTTGCGGCGTCATCTCGTGGCGATCTCCGCTCTGCGGTTGCTGATTTCGCCGGTCGTCTGGCCGGGCCTGTTCTTGTGGCCGCGCCTGCTCCTGCGGTCTGCGCCTGCTCCTGCCGATTCTCCGGGTGCGCATTGTCCTGCTTGTCGTTCCGGTGCTCGTCCTGCGCGACGGCCGTGACCGCCGCTCCCAACAGAAATGAAGCACAAATCCCGCCCACGACTGAAAGTCTTTTCATGTGATCCTCACTCGCGAACTCTGATTTCAAAAGCATGCCCACGCGGGAAATCGTCGCGTGAGAGCCTTATTCCAGATGCGAATGGGGATCGTTACTGTTGCCGTTGGCAGTGCGGAGAGTACAGACCTTACCGAAGAAAATTTCTGATCTCTGCGGCTGACGAGCATAGCTAATACGATATCGCCTGAGCACTACAGGAAATGAATGCGGCTTACGACTTCCCCTTCGGCGCCTCTTGCTGTGCGGCCACTTTCTTCACTTCGACCGGGCCGCCGTCATCGCCGGCGCTCCACGTCCCAGCCAACTTGTCCTCGGCCAATTTCAGGGTAATCGTCCCGGTCGGTCCGCTCGGCATCGAACTCGAGCGTCACATCTTCTCCGTGGTGCGCGCCGCCGGTGATGGTGAAATCTCCGTGCGACGAGCGGATCATCCCCGACATCGCGCCTTCCTTCTCGGTCAGGTCGAGCGTCACGTTGATCACTTCTTCCGCTCTGTTCTTGGCGGTTCCTTCGTAGTGACCCGTAACCGACCCTTTCGCCGATGCGTTCTTGCCCTGTTGTGCTGCGGCGACGCACAAGGGCGCCAGGATGAAGATGAGGCATAAAAGCAGCATCCGCTGTACGATCGCCATTTCACCAAGCCTTGCGAATTTCTTCTGGGACATTGTTATGCAACCTCCTTGGCTACCATCTTCCCCGATTCGTCCTTCTCGATGTACGCCCACGGCACATTCGGATCGTGTGTGAAAACCGTGAGCCACTTCTCGGGAAGTGCCCGAGCATAATACTCCTTTTTGCTCTCGATTGTGTCCAGCGGATACAGATCGAATCCCATACCCCAGGTCAGATCAATGTGCGCCGTTGTGGGCATGAGATCGGAAATGTAACAAGCCGTAGCCATATAAGAAGAACCGGAGTGAGATGAGGCTGGGTGCCCCATTTCTCCCTGCTTTTGGGAGAAGTGGGGATTTTGACGGGGATCTCCAAAACCTGATTTGGATGGCGCACAGCTTCAGCTGTGCGTTTGTCTCCGGAAGAAGATGGGGCTTTAGCCCCTGAGGGAGACTGCACGATGATCCCCTGCATACTGCGCCGTGTGTCCGCGAAACGTCTTCACCGAAATCCCAGGCACAATCTCTTCACCGCCCTTAAGCAACGTCATCTGCCCGCTCTCCACCAGCGGATCGTAATTCTCCGGAATGAAGCTGATCGAATCCCGCTCGCTCGGCTTGCGCGCGTACTGCCACTCGCCCTCGGGCGCGTAATACTTCGCCCGCGGAAACGTGGGCACGATCTTCCCGTTCTTGTCCCGCACCGTATTCCATCCGCAATGATCGAAGTGCAGATGCGAGTTGATGACGATATCGATATCCTCCGGCGCAACTCCGGCGGCCGAAAGATTGTCGAGCAGCTTCGCCGGCTGTCCGTAAAACTTCCTCATGCGATCGGAGAGCTTGTTGCCCATCCCGGTCTCAACCAGCACCGTGTGCTTGCCGGTGCGAATCAGCAGCGAGTTCAATCCGGCAGTGACGTAATTCCGTTCATCGGCCGCGACCTTCTTCGACCACATCACCTTCGGAATCACGCCAAAGAACGCTCCGCCATCCAGCAGATAAGTCCCATCCGAAAAAACGCTGAGTTCAAAGTCGCCAAGCGTCAGCCGATGCATAGACTTCAGTGTGCCACACCGAAGCGACGCTCCCGCAAGTCTGACCCGCCAAGGTGTTGTCATTCCGACCGCGAAGCGGAGGAATCTGCTTTTTGCCGGCAGCGGACACGCCGCCGGCGACAGCAGATTCCTCACGGCAAACGACGCCGTTCGGAATGACAACTTCTTTAGCGACCCGGCCAACAGATATCCACAGGCTGGCCCTTCGACCTTGTGACATCTGACCTTGCGCTCCACATCCGAATTCTGTCATCCTGCGCATCGGCGACGCCGTGGCTGGCTTAGGCCAGGCCGCCCTAACCGAGCTAAGTCTCTGGCGCTCAAGATTTTGCCCGTAAGTGATTGAACGCCAAGATTTAATTCTGCAATTCCCGCCAACTCGATGATTCCAAAGATCCAGGGGGAGGGGGGTGGGGGTACTAACCAGTAAACATTCCCATTTTCGAACAAACCAATTCTTTCCGCTCCGAAAAAATTGCTCGCCTCGCCGCTCCGGTCCAGCCTGAATCCCTCGCTCATCTAATAAGTATCAGTTGATTACTGGCAGGAAGAACGGAGCAAGCTATGATTCAGATTCGTCCAAGCGCCGAACGTGGTGGAGGAAACCACGGTTGGCTCAACACCAAACACACCTTCAGCTTCGCCGATTATTGGGATCCGAAGTGGATGGGATTTCGCTCGCTGCGCGTCATCAACGAAGACCACGTCGCGCCCAACACCGGATTTCCCACGCATCCGCATCGCGACATGGAAATCATCACCTACGTTCTCGAAGGCAAGCTCGAACACAAAGACAGCCTCGGAACCGGATCGGTGATTCTTCCCGGCGATGGACAGCGCATGACCGCAGGCAGCGGCATTCGCCACAGCGAATTCAACCCGTCAACCACAGAACCAGTGCACTTGCTGCAGATCTGGATTCAGCCGGAGAAGGCCGCATTGCCGCCGAGCTACGAGCAGAAGAGCTTTCCCGAAGCCGAAAAGCGCGGCAAGCTGCGCCTGATCGCATCGCGCAATGCGAGCGACGGATCGGTGAAGATCAACCAGGATGCGAAGCTCTATGTCTCGCTGCTGAAGCCCGGAGAAGAAGTCGCACACGAATTCGCCGCTGGACGTTACGGTTGGCTGCAAGTCGCGCGCGGCGCAGTCGAACTGAACGGCAAGAAGCTCGACTCAAGGCGACGGAGCTGCAATCAGCGACGAGAAGCAGTTGACCATCAAAGGCACGGAAGACGCGGAAGTCCTGCTGTTCGATCTGGCTTAAAGGCTCTCACCACAGAGGACACGGAGGAACACAGAGGTTTACCCTGTGAACCTCTGTGCTCCTCTGTGGTGAAAGAGTTTCCCATGCAGCGTCCGAAAGGCATCACGGTGATCGCAAGCTGTTTGCGCTCGCTGCCGTTTATCTATGGACCATTGCTGCAGTCTTGCTGATCTCGCCTGGAGCAATCTCGTTGATGGCGGGAAAACATTTCCTCTACGGATTGGAGCTCGCCGGACCGTACATGTTCCTGCTCGGAGGCAGCGTTTACGCGCTGTTGCATGGGGCTGTTTCGCCTGCAGAATTGGGCGCGCTGGATGCGATGCTGGTGATGGTGATCAGCGTCGCATCGCTCATCCCGAAGATCTCCATGGCAGAGCTCGGCGTTCCAGTTCTCTGGTACGGATTGCAGATTGCTTACGAGTTGCAGTTGGATGGTATCTCGCGCAAGCGCCCGCCGTGATCGACGCGTTCGCGAAAGTTCGCCACGGATCTACGCGGATTTCACGGATAATCGCTTGTTGATCCGTGAAGATCCGGAAATCCGTGGCGTTTCTTACCGTTTCGCTTTCGCTGGTTCTTTCTCGCCCACGCGCTTGCTGACCTCGAAGTCATCTTGCCGGCTTTCTTGTCGGCGTCGACCACCACATGATCGCCGTGCAGCACTTCGCCGTCGAGGATCTTCAACGCCAGCGGATCCTGAATCAGCTTCTGGATCGAGCGCTTCAATGGACGCGCGCCGAAGTTCGGATCGTAGCCCTGCGTGAAGAGCAGGTCTTTCGCAGCATCGGTAAGCTCGAGCGAGATCTTGCGATCCGCCAGCAAGCGGCGAACATCTTCCAGCCGCAGTTCGATGATCTTGACCAGTTGCTCTTTCCCGAGCGGGCGGAAGACGATGATGTCGTCCACGCGGTTCAGGAACTCAGGCTTGAAGTGCGAGTGCAACAAGTTTTGCACCTGCTGCGCCGCCAGCTCAAACTCGGCGTCAGAACGAATCCCGTCGGCCTGAAGAAGCTGCGATCCTATGTTCGACGTCATGATGATGATCGTGTTCTTGAAGTCGACCACGCGGCCTTTGCCGTCGGTCAGCCGACCATCGTCCATGATCTGCAGCAGGACGTTGAACACATCCGGATGTGCCTTCTCGATCTCGTCAAACAGCACCACCGCATACGGACGACGACGCACTTGCTCGGTGAGCTGTCCGCCTTCTTCGTAGCCGACGTATCCCGGAGGCGCGCCGATCAGGCGAGCGACCGAATGCTTCTCCATGTACTCCGACATGTCGATGCGAATCAACGCGTGTTCGTCGTCGAACAGGAATTCGGCGAGCGCACGCGCGAGTTCGGTCTTGCCGACGCCCGTCGGTCCGAGGAAGATGAACGAGCCGATCGGACGCTTGGGATCGCTCAGTCCTGCGCGCGAACGGCGAATGGCATTGGCCACGCGCTCCAGCGCCGGATCCTGGCCGATGACGCGCTGGCGCAAGCGTTCTTCCATCGTGACCAGCTTCTTCACTTCCCCTTCCAGCATCTTGGAGACGGGAATGCCGGTCCACTTGGAGACGATGCGCGCGACATCTTCTTCGTCGACCTCTTCCTTGAGCATGCGCTGGCCCTGGCTTTCCATTTGCTTGGTGAGCTTGGCCAATTCTGCTTCGGCCTGGCGAATCAGGCCGTATTGGATCTCCGCGACGCGCTGCAGGTTTCCCTTACGCTCTTCGGTCTGCGCTTCGGTCTTGAGCTGCTCGATCCGTTCCTTGAGCGCCCGAATGCGGGCGATCAGGTCCTTCTCCTTCTTCCAATTCGCCTTGAGCGTGTTGGATCTCTCGCTGAATCTCGGCCAATTCCTTCTCGATGACCGCGAGCCGTTCTTTTGAGTTCGGGTCATCTTCTTTCTTCAGCGCCTGCTTCTCGATCTCGAGCTGCGTGGCTTGCGGCGTTCGAGTTGATCGATGTCGGTCGGAAGCGAATCGATCTGGATGCGCAGCGATGCCGCGGCTTCATCGATCAGATCGATGGCCTTGTCCGGCAGAAAGCGATCGGAGATGTAGCGGTGCGAGAGCGTCGCGGCCGCGACAATCGCCGAGTCCTTGATGCGCACGCCGTGATGCACTTCGTACTTCTCTTTCAGGCCGCGCAGGATCGCGATCGTGTCTTCGACGTTGGGCTCGCCGACGAAGACGATCTGGAAGCGGCGTTCGAGAGCCGCGTCTTTCTCGATGTATTTGCGGTATTCGTTGAGCGTGGTTGCGCCGATGGCTCGGAGTTCTCCGCGAGCCAGCGCCGGCTTCAGCATGTTCGAAGCATCGATCGCACCTTCGGCCGCGCCTGCTCCAACCAGCGTGTGCAGTTCGTCGATGAAGAGAACGACTTGGCCTTGCGAGTCTTCGATCTCTTTCAAGACAGCTTTGAGGCGGTCTTCGAACTCGCCGCGGTATTTTGCGCCCGCGAGCATCGACCCGAGATCGAGCGCGACCACGCGCTTGTTCTTCAGAACTTCGGGCACGTCGCCCGAGATGATGCGTTGTGCCAGTCCTTCTACGATGGCGGTCTTGCCGACGCCCGGTTCGCCGATCAGCACGGGATTGTTCTTCGTGCGGCGGGAGAGAACCTGGATCGACCCGGCGAATTTCTTCGTCGCGTCCGATGACGGGATCGAGCTTGCCGCGACGCGCCTGCTCAGTCAGGTCGCGAGCGTAACGCTCCAGCGCCTGGTACTTCGCTTCGGGATTCTGGTCGGTGACCTTCTGCGATCCGCGAACCACGGTGAGCGCCTTCAGGATCGCGTCGTAGGTCGCGCCGTACTGCGCAAGAATCTGCTGCGCGTTGTCGCGCTTCAGGTGCGTGATGGCCAGCAGCAGGTGTTCGGTCGAAACGTACTCGTCTTTGAAATTGCTGGCTTCTTTGAAAGCCTGCTCGAGCAGCTTGTTGGCTTCGTTCGAGAGCGTCGCCTGTGAGGCCTGTCCAGAGACCTTCGGAAGCTTCTCGATTTCGCCATAGACCGCGCTCAGCACGGCTTGCGGACCGATGCCGATCTTCTCCAGCACCGGCGGAACAATGCCTTCTTTATCTTCGAGCAGGGCTGCGAGCAAATGAATTGGCAGCAGCTCGGGATTGCCGTGCTCGGAGGCGAGCTCATTCGCGCGCTGGACGGCCTCCTGCGCTTTGACGGTGAATTTGTCCCAACGGATGGGCATGATGACTCCTAGTTAAATCCTGTGATGATCTTTGGCAGCAATCAGCAGTTGGCAATTAGCATTTGGAACTGATCTGGCAGATCTGCAGTATGCGATTGGCTTTGGCATTAGACAGATGCCAAGTGCGAACGGCTAGTCGCGTTAAAAAGAATCGGGAGACGGTCACCTCTGCCGCCTCCCGTTGTCAGGGGCTAAAGCCCGCATGCGTTGTTAGTCTCTATCGCGGCGCTAAAGCGCCGCTCTTCCACGTTGCTTGGGCTGCGAATCAGCTTCGTACCGCCGCACCGCTCGGCTTCGCCTTCGCGGGACAGCCGAAGCGCGTCCCTACTGGCATTGCCGGCTCACACGAATCAATTACGCGGCTTTGCTGGGGCCTTTGCTTTCGATCTGCTTTTCGGAGCCGACGTTGACCTTGATCTGCTTCGGCTTCGCTTCGGCCTTCTTGGGCAGAGTGATCTTCAGCACGCCCTTGTCGTAGGTCGCCGAGACGTTTTCGGTATCGACCGTCTGGGGCAGAGTGAAAGTGCGGGTGAAGCTGCCATACTGACGCTCCACACGACGGTAGTTCTCTTCTTTCTCTTCCTTCTCGATCTTGCGCTCGCCGTGCACGGTCAGGGTGTTGTTCTCCACGCGGACATCGATGTCCTTCTCGTCGATTCCGGGCACTTCGATCTTCAACGTGACCTTGTGCTCGTCTTCGTAGACGTCAACGGCAGGGGCAAAGCTCGAGGTGGTGAGGGACTCATCCCTTCCGGCATCGTTGTAGGACTCGCGGAACAGACGGTTCATGCGGTCCTGCAGTGTGGAGAATTCACGGAACGGCTCCCAACGGGTTAATACGGTCATGGCTAAATCCTCCTTCAGATATTTGTGTTGATCAGAACTTGAGTTTCGCGACCGGAGGAAAGGCAGGGCTAAAGCCCAAGTCCTGGTTTGTCTAGACGCGGCGCTGAAGCGCCGCTCTTCCACCAGTCACTGCTTCCACCAGTCACTAATTGTTAGACGCATAGTTAGCGTAAAAGAAGCATAAAAGTTGAGCGTATTATTGTCAAGCACAGTATCCTGCTTATTTTTCTTTAGGTTACGTGTGCTATGACGCACTTCAAGTACGCAGTTTCGGGGATATTCAGCAGAACCGGGTGATCTTTGGCCTGACCTCGAACTTCGAGAAGACGCACGGTTCGGTGGGCGTCAAGCGCGGCCGAGCCCAGCATTTCAAGGAAGCTGGACTGGCTCACGTGATAGGAGCAAGAGCAGGTGACGAGTACTCCGCCCGGCCGCAGCATCTTAAGAGCGCGAAGGTTGAGTTCCTTGTAGCCGCGGAGAGCGGAATCGAGATCGCGTTTGGTTTTGGCGAAGGCGGGCGGGTCGAGCACGACGGTGTCGTACGGGTGGTTAGCGGTGGCGTAGTCCTTAAGCAGGTCGAAGGCGTTGGCTTCGATCCACTCGATCTCTCGATGATTCAGGGCCGCGTTCTGATCGGCGACTTCCAGCGCTGGACGAGAGCTGTCAACCCCAGTCACCCGATCGCAGATTCGGCGCCAGATGCAGAGCAAAGCCTCCCTGATAACAAAAGACGTCGAGTGCCTCGCCATGGGCGTATTGAGCAGCCGCAGCATAGTTCTCGCGCTGATCGAGAAAGGCTCCGGTCTTCTGGCCTTCGAGGGCGTCGAAATGGAACTGCACGCCGTTCATGGTGAAGGTGGTTGCGGTCTTGTCTCCGTGCACGAGGCCGGAGGCGCGGGGTGGAAGGGTTTCAAGTTCGCGGACGCGTGGATCGACTCGCTCGATGACCGACGCAGGGCTGAGTTGATTGACTAACTCAGAGATGACAGTTTCGCGGACGGGGTTGGCGTCGATTGCCTGGGTGAGAATCTGCAGCGACAGAATGTCGTTGTAGCGGTCGACGATGAGGCCGGGGAGAAAGTCGGCTTCGCTGAAGATGAGGCGGTAGGCGTCGGTATCGTGGACTAGCTTCTCGCGGTAGGCGATGGCGTCGGCGATGCGGCGGCGGAGGAGCGCGGGGAGATCGTAGACAGCTTCGTGGGAGATCATTCGGACGGCGATCTGGGAGGAACTGGAGTACAGGGCGGTGCCAAAGGATTTGCCGCGCTGGTCGGTGACGGTCACAACAGAGCCGGGAGGGATGCCGTCGGCGGCGACGATGTCGGAGCGGTAGACCCAGACGTGGCCGGATTTCAGGCGCGTGACGCCACGAGGAGAGATTTTGATTTTAGGGAGCTCAGACTGTGCAGGACTCGGGGGCATGAGGACATGGTAATGCCTGGGATTCACGAACGGGAGTTGTGAGCGATGCAGTTCTTCGCCCTCCTCCGGTGAATGAGCGCCTATGTCTGATGACGTCACTTGTCTGGGTTTCACGAATCGCTTGAATGTTCTACCGGTCGAGGTCCGACCCGGAGTGAGATTCTTGCGATTTGCATCACGGTTTAGGACTGCGGTAGTCTTCTCGCTCGGGTCTGAGAGGGTGATTATGTCGTGTTCGTCATGCGGATCTGAAACCCAAAAGGAGTTTGCCTCAGAGATAAGTGTCCATCTGCTCGGCATGCAGAATGTGAACAAGCCTACGGTCATGGTATTCCCCAAGCTTCTCGTCTGCCTGAAGTGCGGCTTTACCGGTTTCAAAATGGCAGAAAGTGAGCTGCGTCTCCTGGAGAAAAGCTAGTGCCGAGGATGTTGAAGCTGCTGGATAGCCCTATAAAGCAGACAAGGTCATCCGCGTAAAAAGGATCGGTTGTCCCTCCACGTTGAGTACTGTTACAACTACCAGTCGAAAGAGACGAGACTCCCGGATTAGATTGATCTTTGGCGAGGTGAGGCAACATCGGCCCGCCTAAGAGAGGCGCTATGGCTCTCGTCCGAGTATTACTCGCTGACGATCATGCCGGAGTGTTGGCGTACCTTGATGCGCAGCTTCGTAGAGTGTTCGAAATTGTCGGGGCGGTGACAGACGGGAAGCAGGCGGTTGACGCAACGCTTCGTCTTGATCCTGACGCGTTGGTCCTTGATGTTTCTATGCCCGTGATGAACGGGCTCCAAGCTGCGGCATGTTTGCGGGACGTGAAGTGCAGGACGAAGATCGTAGTGCTAACGGTCCATGAAGATCCCGACTGTATCGATGCCGCATTCTCTTCGGGTGCCAGTGGTTATGTCAGCAAGCCCGATATCTCAACTGACCTCGTGACGGCCATCCGCTCGGTGATTCGGGGCAGCAGGTACATCTCACCGTCATTGCCTTATAAGAAGTCGAAACTCGACCTACAGTTTCATCGGACGTGACGTAATGAAACGAATTCTCCTCTGGACCGCGAGGCGGGCCTAAGACTTATGCGCCAGACCTTCCCTTAGCGGGCACAACTCGCTTTCTGGAAGGGTAAAGTGCGTGAAGCCGCAATCCAAGCAGACGAGAACCCTCGGAAAAATAAGAACGTGAGGTTTGGCCAGACTCTCTCGGCCAAGGAAATGGAGGGCCATCTCAGCAGGATACTCTGCTCGATTGCTCGACTCACATAGTGAACAATTCATGCCCTATTCGAGCACACGCCCATTAACAGAGTGTGAATTCTCGCTCGGGAGCCGGAGCCACTTTGATGGTTGGCGTTACACCGCCATAGCACTCAAGACCTGAGTCGAGGTGCGCTCGACTGACAGCCAAAGGCGGTTGTCTCTACATAATATCGATTAGCTGGCGGCCTGTTCGGTCGGAGTGGCGGGAACTGCTTGTTTCGTGTGCGAACCTGAGGCTGCTTCGTGGCGGGCAAGGTCGAGGTCGGAGCGTAGCGAGTCCAGAATCACCATGGGAAGCTCGCCGCCGAAGCCGTCAAGGTCTTCCTCGCTCCAGTTGCCATTCAGGCGCATGGCGCCGGTGATATCTTCCGGGAAAGCCTGGCGGTAGTCGCCTTCACGAATCAGAATGTCGCCGATCAGGCGCCCGGTGTGGATGTCGTAGACACGGCGGCTGGCTTGGCCGCTTGCATTGGTCAGGCAGAGAAAGACCTCGCCATCGCCCGCGAATTCGGGACGGTAGTACCAGGCTTGCGGGGCATCGATCTTGGGATGGTGGCGCTTGGGGCGGTGGGGAGCTTCCTTCGTCTCGACCAGCTCTTCCTTCGGATTGAAGTAGAGGATGCGCTGGCAGGAGTCGCAGACAACGGTCTCTTTGCCGGAGCGGACTTCGTTATAGGTCTGCGGACGCAGCATTACCTGGCAGGCCATGCATTTGTGATCCCGAACTTCGGAGATGCCGCTGCCGCGGAACTTCGACACGCGCTCGTAGTGGCGAAGCAGATCTTCGCGAATGCCGGTGCGGAGCTGGTCGCGTTTGACTCGTGCCTCGGTCAGAAGCTTTTCGTCTTCGGCGGTGCGCTGGCGGGCCTGTTCTTTCTCCGTCTCGATTTCGGCCATTTCCTCTTTCAGCTCCGCCTGAGCCGCTTTGACTTCTTTGTCGCGGGCATCGGCGTTGACCATCAGCTCAAGGATCTTGTCTTCGTTCGCGGCGATTTCTTTTTCGGCGAACTGGATTTCGTGCAGGAGAGCTTTGTACTGCTCGTTGGTCTTTACGTCGAGGGACTGGTCGCGATACTTGGAGATCTTTCCCCGCAGGTCGCTGATGTTGGTTTCGTACTTGCGTCGGGCGGCCTCGTCGGCCTTAACGGCGGCTTGGGCCTTGTCGAGTTGGGCTTTGGTGCCGGCGAGTTTCTGCTCAATGACGGCAACGCGCTTGGGTAGTTCGGCTACCTCGTCATGCAGGCGGCGAATTTCCTTGTCGACATCTTGCAACTTGAGCAGATTTTCTATGTCTGGAAGCATCCGATGTATTGATTTTAGCACGTGCCACAACTGGATTCTCGAAGCGCGGCCGGGCTTCAACTGCGAAAAAGCATTAACCACAAAGGTCACGAAGGACCACGAAGGTAGCCCTCGGACGCCGTACAGGCTGGGCTTCCGCGGTGTACACTCGAACGTTCGCCCGTGGTTCTGCATTCCCATTTTTTTTCAAGTCGAGGTTACCTAGTGAAACGAGGGACGCGTCTGCTCTTCTGTTCAATTCTTTTTGCCTGCTTGGCATCGATTCCCTTTGAGGCGCAGAGCGCGCCGACAAAACCCTTGACCATGGAGTCCATGTTTCAGCCGGGAGGGCTGGCGGGGCGCGGTCCGGAGACGGCCGAGTGGAGTCCGGATGGAGCGAAGCTCTCGTTTGTGCAGCGCGACGAGAAGGGCGAAAAGGGCGAATTGTGGTACATGGATGCAGCCACCGGAGAAAAGAAAGTGCTGGTCAGCGCGGCGAAGCTGGCGTCTCTCGATCCGGATGTCAACAAGGTAAAGAACGAGCGGGAGAAGGAGCGGCTGACGCGTTATCACGTGGCGTCGTACTTGTGGGCTCCGGATTCGAAACACCTGATTTTCGATTCCCAGGGACAGCTCTGGCTTTACGACCTGGGCAACGAGACGGCGGTGCAGTTTACGTCGGCGGGCGATCCGAGTGGAGATCCGAAATTTTCTCCGGATGGAAAACGCCTCGCGTATGTACGCAAGCACAACCTGTACGTCAGTTCGGTGAGCGGGAAGGACGAGAAGCAGCTCACGAAGGATACGGGCGAGAATCTCTTCAACGGCGACATCGACTGGGTCTACGCCGAAGAGTTGGCGGTGCGCAGCAATTACTTCTGGTCGCCGGACAGCAAAGAGATCGTGTTCCTGCACATGGACGAGACGAATGTGCCGACGTATCCGATTACCGACTGGATGCCGACGCATCCGGCGGTGGATCAGGAGAAATATCCGAAGGTGGGCGATCCGAATCCGGTGGTGAAGCTGGGAGTTGTCGATGCGGACAAGGGCAAGGTGAAGTGGATCACCCTGACCAGCGACGAAGATTTCTACATCCCGCGATTTGGATGGGTGAAGGATGGCGTGATCTGGGCCGAAGTGCTGAACCGGACCGAAGACAAGATGGATTTGTATTTCGTCGACACGAAATCTGGGAAGCCGCGCCTGGTGCTGACGGAGACGCAAGAGGGCGCGTGGTTCGACTTTGAGCACACCGAGATCCGGTTTCTGAAATCGAGCGGGCAGTTCCTGTGGCCGAGCTGGCGCGATGGCAACATGCACATGTACCTCTACAGCTTCGACAAACAGAACCCGATGGCGGCGGACGCGAAGCTGGAGCGCCAGCTGGAGAAGGGCGACTACGCAGTGCTGGGCATCAAGGGAGTCGATGAGGCGTCGGGCACGGTGTTCTTCGAGGCGAACAAAGATGATCCGCGGCAGGCGCAGATTTTCTCCGTTCAGCTTGACGGATCTGGTTTCAAGGCGCTGACCACGGAAGAGGGGATTCACCTCTCGAACTTCAGCGATGACGGCAAGCACTACACACAGATGTCGTTCGGCCCGCAGGCTGCGCCGGTCTTATCGCTCTGCGCGGTGGGAGGAAGCTGCAATCCGGTCTGGAAAGCGCACGATGAAATCGCAGAGTACGGGCTGCGGGCGCCGAACTATCTGGAGTTCAAGGCCGATGACGGGACGATTCTTTATGGCCGGCTGCTGCTGCCGCCGGAGGGCGCGGCGAGCGGCAAGATCCCTGTGATCGTAAACATCTATGGCGGCCCGGCGGGGCAGATGGTGCGCAAGGGCGTTCCCGATCCGTTCGACGAGATTCTGTCGCGCAAAGGCTTTGCCATCTTCTCGGTCGATAATCGCGGCACGCCGGGGCGCGATCGCAAGTTCCAGACCGCCATCCGGCATGAGTTCGGAGCGGTGGAGCTGAAGGATCAGCTTACAGCGCTGGATCAGTTGCTGGCGCAGTATCCGCAGCTCGACAAAGACCGCATCGGAATCTGGGGATGGTCGAATGGCGGATCGATGACGCTTTATGCGATGACCCACTCCGACCGCTTCAAGGCCGGAGTGGCCGTGGCTCCGGTGACGAATCAGGTGAACTACGACTCGATCTATACCGAGCGCTACATGGGGCTGCTCAAGGACGACAAGGCGGGATACGAAATGTCGGATGTGACCAAGTCAGCCGACAAGCTGCACGGGGCGCTGCTACTGGTACACGGCACGAGCGATGACAACGTGCACTTCCAGAACAGCATTCAGATGATCAATGCGCTGATCGGCGCCGGGAAGCAGTTCCGGCTGATGATATATCCGAATAAGACGCACAGCATCGCGGGGAAAGATGCGCGCGTGCATCTGTTCACGATGATTGGGGAACATTTTGAGAGGGAGTTGAAGAGCCAGTAACCAGTGGTCAGCAACAGCGGCCCGCGAAGACGAAGCCGCTTTACTTGTGCCGGCCAGAACCTCGGCGTGGAGCTTCCTTGGCAGAGGTCTCTTTGGAAGAGCTCTCTTTCGAGGAGCTTTCCTTCGATGAGCCTTCCTTGGTCGAACTCTCTTTGGACCCGCTATCCGATTTGGATTTATCGTCTTTCTTGTCTTTGGAGCCGGAATCGCCGCCCGATCCCGGCGAAGAGGATTTCTTGGCGTAGTCGGTGACGTACCATCCAGAGCCCTTAAACTGGACGGCGGGCGCGGAGATCATCTGTTCGACAAGCCCGCCGCATTCCGGGCATTTCTTGACCATCTTGTCGGAGAATTTCTGGATTTTTTCGAAGCGATGGCCGCACTTCTTGCACTGATATTCGTAAAGTGGCATGTGATCTGAGACGGTTGTGAGGGATTACTCAGTTTCACTTCGATTTTAGCAGACGCTTGGGGGCGGTGTTGCGCCAGGCGGCGTGAATTGCTTTGGCGAGAACTTCCTTGGTTGCGGCTTTGAGCTGCACGCTGGTGGCGCCGCGACGTCCCCAGGTGCCTTTGACGGGGATGAATACGCCAGGGTAGTCCTTCGAGAAATAGTGCTGATCTTCCGGCGAGAGCTTGACCATGCCGCGGGTCTTGTCGGGGTAGCCGAGCGTGGCGAAGATTTTTCCGGCGACTCGGAAGTCAGGATGGTTCATGTGCTGGCGCTCTTCGGTTTCGGGGAGCGAGAGGGCGAGTTTGCGGAAGTCGTTGGCGGTCATGGGGGCTCCTGATTCAAGGGACGCAAAACATCTTAACCACAGAGGTCACAGAGGTGCACAGGGGAAACTACGTCCTTCCTTCGGAGTAACCGATTGCGGGTTGGAAAGTTACGGCGGTGATAGACTCCGGCCATGACGGATGTGAAATCCACTCCGGGACCGGCGCTCTACCTGGTGGCGACGCCGATTGGGAATCTGGAGGACATCACACTGCGGGCGCTGCGCGTGCTGAAGGAAGTGGATGTGATCGCCTGCGAGGACACGCGGCAGACGCAGAAACTGCTCAATCATTACGCGATCGCGACGCGGACGACCAGCTATCACGAGCACAACGAGATGACGAAGTCGGCGGAGCTGGTCAAGGAGATGCAGGAGGGCGCGAGCGTGGCGCTGGTGACCGACGCGGGGATGCCGGGGATTTCCGATCCGGGATACCGGCTGATCTCGCTGGCGATCCGGCATCATGTGCCCGTGGTCCCCGTGCCGGGCGCGTCGGCGTTTCTGGCGGCGCTGGTGGCGAGCGGGCTGCCCACGGATTCGTTTCGCTTCAGCGGATTCCTTCCGGCGAAGCGCGGGGAACGGCGGGCGGCGCTGGAGTCGGTGAAGAATTCTCCGCGGACGCAGGTGTTTTACGAGGCGCCGCACCGGATTGTGGAGGCGCTGGAAGATGTGGTCGAGGTGCTGGGCGGGGCGCGGCACGTCGTGGTGGCGCGCGAGGTGACGAAGATTCACGAGGAATTTCTGCGCGGCCGGGCGAGCGAAGTGCTGGAAACGCTGAAGGCGCGCGAGGCGGTGAAGGGCGAGATCACGCTGCTGATCGGGAAGGCGGAGGAAGAAGATGCTCGTGTAGCGGCGGACGCCTCGTCCGCCCGGGTTTCCATCCGTCAGCGCGTGCAACAGATCATGGCGGAAGAAAAGATTGACGAGAAGGCCGCGCTGAAGAAAGTGGCGAAGGAGCGGGGAGTGTCGAAGAGCGAGGCGTATCGGGAGTGGCAGAGGGTGAAATTCTAGATGTTAGCTTAACGGCACACGTGCTCTGAATATTCTCGATAGCAGAGCTCCCGAGCTCGCCGAGCGGTGATCTGCTTTCAACGGAAAATTTCGTCAGCCCTATCACTTTCCTGCTAATTCCTTCTTCACCAGCTCACTGACCACCTTCCCATCCACGCGCATGCCAGCTGCATTGAACTTCGCCATCGCGTTCTTCATCACCGTGCCCATGTCTTTCATCGTGGGCGAGCCCATTTCGGCGATCGTCGCTTTCACTCCGGCGGCGATATCCGACTCGCTCGCGGCTTTCGGCAAGTAGCCCTCAATCACGATGATCTCGGCGGCTTCTTTGTCGGCCATCTCCTGGCGTCCGCCTTTGGTGAATTGCTCGACGGATTCTTTGCGCTGCTTGATCAGCGTGGCGAGCACTGCCTGGGACTCTTTGTCGTCGAGCGGGGACATTTTTTCGACGGTCTTCAGGTGCAGGGCGCTTTTCACCATGCGGAGGGTGGAGAGGCGGGCTTCATCTTTCGCCTTCATGGCGGTGACGATATCTTTTTGGATCTGATCGACTAGGGGCATGGTGGAATTATAGATGGTGGACTGGAGAGACAAAACAGGTGAAGACATTCCGGCGCTTGGAAAAAAGCTGAATCCACGAAGGACACGAAGGTACACGAAGGAAAATCGGGAATTTCTTCGTGTACCTTCTGTGTCCTTTGTGGTTGATTGGTCTTAACGGCGTTTTCTTTGCGCGACTTTCAGCGGAACAAAGGTTGAATCTGGTGCATCACATGGGATGGAGGAATCATCATGTCGAAACTTGCAATCTGGGCCCAGCTGGAAGCGAAGCCTGGGAAAGAAACCGAACTTGAGCAGTTCTTGAAGTCCGCACAGCCGTTGGCCGAGCGTGAGCCCGGCACCATCACCTGGTACGCCATCAAGATGGGTCCGGGGAAGTACGGGATTTTCGATACGTTTGCTGACGAGAACGGGCGCAACGCCCACCTGAACGGAGAGATTGCCAAGGCGCTCTTTGCCAAGGCGCAAGAGCTTCTCGCTCAGCCGCCCAAGATTGACAAGCCAGAGATTCTTGCATCGAAAACCGGGCGGTAAGGAATTACACACAATGTGACCTGACCCAAAGCGCAAGGCGCGCCGAGTCTTTTCGGCCGCTGCGTGACGGAGATCACTGCATAAGACCGCAGTTTGCGCTACACGTTCGATCGCCCGGACGTGCTCTGCGCCGAGCCTTCCTATAAACTAAGAGACTATTCCTACACCCAAGGACTCCGCTTATGTTGCATAAGAATCGTCTTTTTACTCCCGGGCCGACGCCGCTGTTGCCGGCGGCGCAGACGGCTATGGCTTCATTTACGGCGCACCATCGTACGGCCGACTTCAAGGCGCTGTTTCAGCGCGTGCTCGCCGACATGAAGGACTTCATCGGCACCAAGAATGACGTGCTGGTGCTGGCCTGTTCGGGCACCGGCGTCATGGAGGCGTCGGTTTCGAATCTGACCTCGCCGGGCGACAAGGTGCTGGTCCTGACCGCGGGCAAGTTCGGCGAGCGCTGGACCGGGCTGGCGAAGGCGTTCGGCTGCAATGTAGATGTGCTGAGCGTGCCCTATGGGGAGACGTTTTCGTTGGAGGAGATTCGAGCGCGCGTGACACCGGATGTGCGAGCCGTGTTCGTGCAGGCGACGGAGAGCTCGACCGGAGCGCGCCACGACGTTCACGGGATCGCAAAAATTGTGCGTGCTCAAGGGGATGGCACGTTGCTGGTGGTGGATGCAATTACGGGACTGGGTACGACGCATCTTGATGTCGATGGTTGGGGCGTGGACGTGATCATTGGCGGATCGCAGAAGGCGTTGATGATGCCTCCTGGGCTGGCCTACTGCGCGGTCAGTGAACGGGCGTGGAAGCGGATGGACGCAACGACCTCGCCGCGCTACTACTTCGATCTGCGCAAAGAGCGGAAGTCGGCGGTCAAGGGCGAGACGGCATACACGCCGGCGACATCGTTATTTGCCGCGCTCGGAGCAGCGCTCGAATTCGTCCGCAACATGGGCAAGGGCGATCTTGCCAAGGGCCGCGACGAGTTGGTCAACAACGCGGAGCTCTGCGCCGAGATGACGCGCGCCGGAGCGAAGGCGCTTGGGTTGAAGCTCTACGCCTCGGCCCCAGCGGCCGCGCTGACGGCGATCTCCGCGCCCGATGGATTGGACTCGGGAAAAATCGTGAAGGAATTCCGAGAATCCTTCGACGCAGTGGTGGCGAACGGGCAGGGAGAGATGAAGGGCAAGCTGTTCCGGATCGCGCACATCGGGTACTACGACTATCTCGACACGATCGGCATTCTAGGAGCGCTCGAACACGTGCTGGCTCGCGTGACCGACAAGAGCGTGGAATATGGCGCGGCCGTTCGGGCGGCGCAGCAGGTGTACGCCCGCAGTCACGAAGCTGCGCTGTTGGCAAGGTAAGAAAGGGAGCAAGTTGCTGGGTTCCCTTCCAAGCCAAGGCGTAGGTGTGCGCATTTTCGAAAAAGGAAAGGTACGTCATGCAACTCAGATCGTGGTCGGCAGTAGTTGTTGTCATCGTCGTGGCCGCGGGCACGAGCCGGGCCGACTTCAAATACACCCAACAGAGCAAGGTAACGGGTGGCGCGCTGGTGGGCGCAACCAAAGTGCTGGGAGCCTTCAGCAAGAACGCGCGGCAAGTGACGGCGCCGCAGGTTTCCACCACGATGGTCCGAGGCAACCAGTTGCGGACCGAGAGTGCCGACGGGGCGGTCGAGATCATCGATCTGGATGGCAGGAGATTCATCCGTGTCGATCCGGCGAAGAAATCCTATTGGATTCAGACCTTCGATCAGTTTAAGCAACAGGTGGAACAGGCCCGTGAGAAGGCCAAACAGGAACAGGCGAAGGCGGCGGCCAAACATGGCGATGCACAGAACGTTACCATGGTTCCTAAGTTCGACGTGCAGGCGACCGGGAAGACGCAGACCATCATGAACATTCCTGCGAAGGAAATGAAGATGCGCGTCGACATGTTGCTGCAGTCGACCGATCCGAAGACGCAGGCAGACCTGGAGAAATCGAACGCCTCGTTCTGGATGAGTGGAGATGCCTGGTATGGCACGGTTCCAGGCTACGATGAGATGCAGCGCTTCTATGTGAAGATGGCGAAAGAGTTGGAGTGGCTGCCAGGGTCGGTGGGGATGGCCAATCCGCAGATGACCCAGGCCACCGAAGAGTTCAAAAAGAACTCTCTGAAAGTAGACGGAATGCCTCTGCTGCAATACACCAGCTTCGGCATGGCGGCGAATGGGCAGAGCGGGAGTGGACAAGCTGCGGGGCAAACTCAGCCACAGCAGGACAAGTCGTCTTCCAGCAACGACAGCACATCGTCGAATCCGAAGGACGCGATCACCAAGAGTCTGGGCGGGCTGTTCGGAAAGAAGAAGCAACAACAGCAGAGTGACAGTAGCCCCAGCAGCAACGGTAGCGCGCCGCCACCGCCGGCCCCTGTGGCTGGTTCGATGATGGATATGACCATCGAAGTGACGTCTTATTCGAAAGACAGCCTGGACGCCAGCTTGTTCGATGCGCCGGCAGGATATGCGCAGGTGCAGCCGGATGCCAGTTCAAAGTAAAACAGCGGCAGCGAAACGCCGCCACCGGACCGGCGATTCTCAGTGAATGGTAAACGCCATCGGACCCGAGGTCTGGGCGGACGTACCGCCGCCGTAAATGCCACCGCTGCTCGTCGCCGGGTTCGTGACCGTGATGTTGACCGTACCGGAAGTAGCGACTGCCGCCGCTGGGACCGCGATGGTCAGCTGTCCGGCCATGCCGGGGGTGGTCGGCTGAGCAGCTCCGTTCCAGTTGACGGTGGCTTTCGAGGCGAAATTGGTACCGGTCACAGTAAGCGTGAATGCCGGGTCTCCGGCGGTCGCGCTGGTGGGATTGAGATTGGAGATGGCGGGCATGTTGCTGGTCCCTGAGCCGGATGGCTTGGAGTAGCCGCAGGCAAGCGTAAGGGCAATCAACGTCCCGAGCAGGATTGTATTGACGGTTTTCATGGTGTGTTCTCCCATGGGCGGGGGGCCCGTTAGGAGAAAAGTTTAGAAAACGGGCGCGTCGAGAATGTCAGGGAAGTGTCATTTTCCCGTCAAATGGATGTCAGTTTGGTTTTCTCACACAGCTTCATACACATACAAAGGAACGCATTCATGAAAATCATTGTGGCGGAGAAGATTTCGTCCTCAGCGGTAGCGCAGTTGCAGGAGCCGGGATGGACAGTGCTCACCGCCGACCAGTTGGATGGGAAGCTGGCTGAACATCTCGAAACCGCCGATGCTCTGATCGTGCGCTCCGCGGTACAGGCTGACGCGAAGTTGCTTTCCCATGCGAACAAGCTGCGGGTGATCGGGCGAGCTGGCGTGGGCGTGGACAACATCGATCTGGAAGCGGCCACCCACAAAGGCATCGCGGTCATGAATACGCCGGGGGCGAATGCAATCGCGGTCGCCGAGCAGACTATCGGGATGATGTTGGCGATGGCCCGTCATCTGTGCCGCGCGGATACGCTGATGCACGCCGGCAAATGGGAGAAGAAGTCTCTGCAAGGAACCGAACTGCGCGGCAAGACTCTGGGAGTTGTCGGGCTGGGGCGGATCGGGATGGAGGTTGCTCGCCGGGCGCGCGCGTTTGGGATGGAACTGATCGGGCACGATCCGTTCGTTTCCGTGTCGGTGGCGAAGGAGCAGGGCATCCGTCTGGCGGGGCTCGATGAAGTGTACGCAGCGGCAGACTACATCACGCTGCACGTTGGGTTGACGCCGCAAACCAACGGAATGATCAACCAGGCTTCAATCGCGAAAATGAAGAAGGGAGTCCGGCTGGTGAACTGCGCGCGTGGCGAACTGGTGAATGAGGCCGATCTGGCGCAGGCTCTCAAGCAAGGCCAGATCGCGGCTGCGGCGATCGACGTGTTTGTCGAGGAGCCTCCGAAAAACTCGCCTCTCCTCGCGCTGGAAAATGTCGTTCTGACCCCACACATCGGAGGCTCGACGCACGAAGCGCAGGAAGCTGTCGGAGTGCAGATTGCGCGGCAGGTGAAGGAATATCTGAAGCATGGCGTGATCCAGAACGCGGTGAATGTGCCTTCCGTATCCGCCGAAGAATATGCGGTGATGCAGCCATACATCGTTCTGGCCGAGCGTATGGGGGGATTCCTGGCGCAGGTTTCCGAAGGATCGCTGGAGGAGATTTCGATTCGTTACAGCGGGCACATCGCCGAATGGAAAACGGAATTGATTCGCAACGGGGCGATCAAGGGCATATTGAACCAGGCGCTGGAGGAGAAGGCGAATCTGGTGAACGCCGCCACCATTGCGGACGAGCGCGGGCTGCGCGTGTTGGAGTCGCATAAGGCCAAGGCTTCGACTGGCGGGGCCGGCAGCGTGCTCTCGATTTTTCTAAAGACCGCGACAGAAGAACACATCGTCAAAGGCGCGGTGCTGCATGGAGACGCTCCGCGGCTGTTGCATGTGGATGGCATTGACGTGGAGGCTCCGCTGGAGCGCAATCTGATTTACATGCGGAATCGCGATGTGCCCGGCGTGATCGGGAAAGTGGGAACGATCCTGGGCGAAGAGTCGATCAACATCGCCGACTTCTCGCTGGGGCGGCGCAGCGGAGAGCAGACTTCCGACCAACCGCGGGAAGCGATTGCGGTCGTCCACGTGGATGGGGCTGTGCCGGATGTCGTGTTGACGCGACTACGGGGGATTCCTGCGGTGCAGAGGGCGAAGGGCGTGAGGCTGTTCTAGAAGCGATTTCAGATTGCCGATTTTAGATTTCAATTGAAATGAGATCTTAGCGCGCTTTTGCAATCTGAAATCTGAAATCTGACAATCTGCAATCCCTCAGGTTTCGGGCTCGTCTCGCTGCAGCTTGCGGCTTTCGGCCAGTAGTGACATCGAGTGCATCAGGTTCTGCAAGGTGACGATGCCCACCAGTCGCTGGTCTTCGACGACGGGGATAATGCTGGAACTGCGCCCGGTAAGCTTGCGGAAGGCCGAGCCAAGCGAGTCCTGGCGGAGGGAAACCTCGAAGATCTTACTCATCACTGCTTGCACGTAGCCATTGCCTTCGGCCCGTAGCGCGTCGAGAATGCGCTGGCGCGAGATCACTCCCACCATATCGCTGCCGCGCACCACGGGAAAATCGTCCTGCAGCGAATGCACCGCTTTTTCCAGCGCATCCTCCAGGGTGTCGGCGGGCGAGAGCGTGGCGAAATCAGTCAGCATCACCTCTTCGAGCCGGACGTTATCGAGCACCGACTGGAACACCAGCGCGCGTTCCTCGAGTTGCGCCGCCGAGAAGACAATCACGCCCACCATCGTGAGCCATGGATCGGTGAAGATCCCGGCGAAAATCAGGACCATGGACATGGCGGTGCTGATGGTGACCGCGCGGCGCGTGGCCGAAGACACATCCAGCGAGCGGGCGAAATACACACGCACCAGGCGGCCGCCATCGAGGGGGTAAGCGGGCAAAAGATTCAAGAATGCCAGATAGAGGTTCGCCCACACGATGCTGCGGGCCAAACTCTGACCCGAGAGGAAAGGCCACTTCCACAATTCAATTCCGCTGTTGGAGGCCGTGATCACGGCGGCCGCCAGACTCGCGAGAGCGAGATTCATCAGCGGCCCGATGAGCGCAATCCGCACTTCGCGCTTCCACATCAGAGCGGCCGGTTGCTTTTCGACGCGCGACTCGTCGTAGAGTGCAACGCCAGTGAGCGGCAGCAGGATGACGGCTTTGGGAACCAGTCCGAAGCGGCGCGCAGCCAGCATGTGTCCGAACTCGTGGACTGCGACGCAAGCGAGGATGATGCCTACTAATGCCAGATCTCGGGCTCCGTTGGCGTTCTGCTGGCGCGTCGCGTAGTCGGTCCAATAAATAAAGACGGGCAGGATCAGAAACGTGAGATGGATGCGCACGTCCACCCCAAAGAGGCGTCCGACGGAAATGGACCAGCTTCGCATAGGCCTTCGCTACTCTTATCTTACATGCTTGGATATAGTGACTGCGGCACCCAAAAGTGCAGAGCCATGCGCGTGATTGCAGGAAAATACCGAAGCCGGCCACTGCGATCCCTGCGCGGCATGGACATACGTCCGACATCGGACCGCCTGCGGGAAACCCTGTTCAACGTGCTCACGGCGGGGAATTCCGAAGCGCTGGCAGGAAGCGTGTGGCTGGATCTTTTCGCCGGAACCGGAGCCGTCGGCATCGAGGCGTTGAGCCGTGGCGCCAAGGAGGTACATTTCGTGGAAAGCTCGGGCGCGGCGGCTGAGGCGATTCGGAAGAATCTTCACAGCCTGGGAATCGTTGCGGGCTTCAAGATTGTGCAGCAGGAATTGCCGCACGCTTTCTGGCGCATGGAGCGGGATCGGGTGGCGGCCGATGTTGTGTTTATTGACCCGCCATATCGAAAGAAGGACGCCTATACACAGACGCTCGGGGCTTTGGCGGAGTCGTCGCTCGTTTGGGCCATGTCGGTGGTGATCGCCGAGCACGAGAAGAAGTTCGATCCCGGCCAGGAATTCGGGCCGCTGCGCAGATTCCGCCGTCTCGTGCAAGGGAGTACCGCACTCAGCTTCTATCGCTTGGGAATCGGAGGGGAAGTGCGCGCGTACAGCGCAATGAAAACCGCAGAGGACGCGGAGTACGCAGAGGATTGAGAGGCTCTGCGGCTTTTTCTTGGAAATCGGTCCCCCACTACATGATCAATTCATCCGCTTGGCGAACAATGGGATGCTGCATTTCCTGGAGTTCGTTTTTCACCATGTTCAGGCCAGCCACGCATCCTTCGAAATTCCGCGACAGGCTGGCAAAGAGCGGGGCGACCTTCGCATATTCGAAGTGCTCGAACTTGGAGACGATGTAGTAGCTCTCTTTACCTGCCTTCATCCAATCCACGAAATTCTCAAGGCGCTGGCGGCGGAGGCGAAAGCGATTGATGCTCTCGGGGAACATTCCAGCGAAAAACAATGTGTAGTCGCCGATGTGCTTGCGCACCTGGCGCTCGCGGTCAAATGATGGAGCCGGGCCGTACACCGGATCGGATTCGAGCAGCATCTCGCCGACATCGTTGAGAGGACGATTGAACGCATTGTGAATCTTGAACAGTTGCTCGGCGTCGCAGAACTCCGACAGCAGGTGAGAAACGTAAGCCACAACCTGCGGATCGCGGATGCCGATCTCCTCCGCGTAGTGACGTCCCACCAGGTCCTGAAACAACTCCTGCAACGGATGCGATTCCGGTATCATCTAGGCCCCCCTGAACTCCGCGCTAAACACGGAATTTCAGCCCCTCGCGACAGTACATAACCCAGTTTGCTATTCAAGCGCAAGTGACTTTTGTTTATCCGTGCCATTTATTTCTCTAATACTTTGGACGTACACATCTGCCGAACGAGTTGTGCATCCGCTCCATTAGAAAGAACACCATTCGCGCAGGATTTATGCGCCAAATTGCCTGTAGTTTGTTGGCACTTGAACGCGCTGGCTGCTAATCGTGCGCATGATTGTTGGTCGAACTGTAGAATTAGCGTCCACGGAGGCGTTGCATGGAAAGGCAGAACATCTCAAGCGGGGTCAAGTGGGAGCCCATTGTCGGTTACTCTCGTGCGGTGAAAGTGGGTTCGTACGTCCACGTCTCGGGCACCACGGCGACGGGGTCGGATGGAAAGATCGTCGGCATCGGGGACGTCCATGCGCAGACGGTGCAGACACTGAAAAACATTGAGAGCGCATTGGGGAAAGCGGGAGCGAGCATGAAGGACGTGGTGCGCACCCGCATCTACGTAGTCAACATTGCCGAGTGGGAGAAGGTCGGGAAGGCGCATGGCGAATACTTCCGCGATATCCGTCCGGCGACGTCGATGGTCCAGGTGGCCGCGCTCATCTCGCCGGAGATTCTTGTGGAGATCGAGGCTGACGCAGTGGTGGAATAAGCGTCACCGGCTTTGACATGTTCACGAAGTGGCAAGACCGTTCGGCACCGGCAGGTTTAGCAATCCGCAATTGCACAGCATTAACCTCTCGCTGACATCTGTTCAGGCAGGGCCGTCACTTCTTGGGGTAGAATCCCTCCCGCGATTATCCGATGAAATTCTGCGTAAGACCAGACGGCAACGTCACGCCGAGATAACTCGGGGAGGAGCCAGTGAAGAGATTTCCTTATGTCCTGTTTCTCGCATTCGCGCTGAACGTGGTTGCTCAAGAGCCAACCGCTCCGATTGCTCAATCGGTGACCGTTGTGCGTGCGGGCACTCTGATTGACGGCAAATCGGACAAGCAGAGGCACGACCAGGTGATCGTGATTCGAGGCAACCGCATTGAGAGTGTCTCTGATGCGGCGACTGCGAAGACGCCTCCGGGCGCGACCGTCATCGATCTCTCGCAACAAACGGTTCTTCCGGGTCTGATCGATTCGCACACGCACATCTTTCTGCAGGGAGAGGATCCTGCGAAAGGCGGTTACGACGCCAACATTCTGACCGCACCTCTGGCATTGCGAGCCGCTCGCGCCACAGTTGCCGCGCGGAGAGCGCTGGAGCAAGGCTTCACGACCTTGCGCGATGTCGAGACGGAAGGCGCGGGCTACGGCGACGTCGGCATCAAGCAGGCGATCAACATGGGTTACATTCCGGGCCCGCGCCTGATCGTCTCGACACGAGCGATCTCGACCACGGGAGGCTACATGCTCGAAGGCTATGCGCCAGAACTGGAAATGCCGAAGGGAGCGCAGATCGTAGACGGTCCGGTGGAGGCTCGCAAGGCGGCGCGCGAACAGCTCGATCACGGCGCGGACTGGATCAAGGTCTACATGACGCACCGCTCCTGGGTGGGTAAGAACGGAGAACTCGTTGCGCAGCCGACGCTCACGGTCGAGGAACTGCGCGCGATCGTCGATGAGACTCACGGTTGGGGCAAGAAGGTCGCGTGCCATGCCTACACCGGCATCGGCCTGCATCGCGCACTCGACGGCGGATGCGATTCCATCGAGCACGGCTTAGACCTCGACGACGCGGCCATCGCACAGATGCTCAAGCAGGGAACCTGGTACGTGCCCACACTAGCCGTCTATTACACCGATTGGGCGCCGGCTGATACGCCGGACGGAAAGCGCGACCGCCTGCGCGCTTCTGTGCACGAAGTATCGTTTAAGAAGGCGCTGAAGGCGGGTGTGAAGATCGTATTCGGCACCGATATGGGCGGCATCCCGTGGACTGAGTCCATCGCGCAGGAGTTCTCGCGCATGGTGGAGTTCGGCATGCAGCCGATGGATGCCATCCAGAGCGCGACCTCGCGTGCAGCGGTGATGCTCGACCGGGAAGGCGAGATCGGCGTGGTTGCACCGGGCGCTTTCGCGGACATCATCGCGGTCCAGGGCGATCCGCTCAAGGACATCAAGGTGCTCGGGGACGTCCAATTCGTCATGAAGGATGGGCAGGTGTTTCGGGGAAGGTGAAGACTCACCACAGAGGGCACAGAGGAGCACAGAGGAAACGACCGCGAATTCTTTCCTGATTTCCCTTGACATCCGCTTGGCTGTGAGCATAATGCGTCAATCCAGTCTCCAGGTCTTTCGGATCGAAGAGTCGTCGGAGGTGTTTATGAGCGTGCTGGAGCTTTGTGACCGGGAAATCGCGGCGGTGGGGCTTGACGCAACCGTTGCCGACGCCATCAATAAGATGCTCGACCATCATGTAGGGGCAGTAGCGGTGGTCGACAGTGAATACCGGGTGGCCGGAATCTTCACCGAGCGCGATGTGCTGCGCAAAATGTCGCTCAGTCGCCTCGATCCGCAGACCACATTCGTGCGCGAGCTCATGACCACGCCGGTAGAGATGGCCACGCGCGGCACGGGAGCCGGCGAGGCCCTGAGCATCATGCTGGAGCGGCACTTCCGGCATCTGCCCGTGGCCGACGATAACGGAAAGTTGCTGGGGATTCTCTCCATCCGCAACCTGCTGGAGTGGCGCGTCGACGATCTCAGCCACGAACTGGATTCGCTGGAACAGTACATGACGAATGACGGGCCGGGAGGCTAGAACGATCCGCGCTCCTTCCAAAACTGATGGCTACTTCCTCCGCCTTGTCCAAGACGATCGCCGTGTGCGCATGGCGACGTCCGTGTTCTTCCTTCTTTCGGCGAGTACAAGGTCGCCGGGCCGAGTTTGCCGCGGCGGATTCCAGACTTATCTGCAGGACTACATGCGAACAGTGCGTGTTTCTACCGGCCTGTTCTGTCTGGCTCGTCTTGCCCCATGCGGTTTTCTTTGGATATGTCGTCGGCATCGTCGAATTGCTCATCGGCATTTCCTTGCTGCTCGGATTGGGTGCGCGCCGGATGTCCTGGGATGCCTTCGTGTGAATATGCTCCTGGCGACGTGGTGGGCGCCGGGGCATGGAGTGCCGGTCTGGCGCTATTTCGGCGCCGAACTGGATCATCTTCCTTTGTTGTTACTATTGATCGTCTTTTACGCTGCGGAGCAGGACGCACGGGGTCTCGACGGCAGATGCGCGCGAATCACGGTTATCGCTGAGAAACTTTCTGGAGAGGAAACGTCGGAATGAAGAAGATCTGCGTCGTTATTGGTGGTGTGCTGTTGCTGTCGGCGGTTGCGATGGGCCAAACGCGGCGGGTGGCCGTGCATGCGGGGCATGTGCTCGATGTGAAATCGGGCAAGATGCTGGCCGATCAGACGATTCTGATCGAAGACGGGAAAGATCGTGAGTAGCGGGCGCGACTGCGGATGCGAAGATTCCCTCCGATGCCGTGCGAATTGAATTGCCCAACGCGACCGTGCTTCCGGGACTGATTGACGCGCACACGCACCTGACGATGGATCCCAAGTTCGGCTACGAACAGCCTGGCGACTTCCATACCGCGCGAAGCGCTAATTGGAGCCAAGAATGCGCGCGCGACGCTGCTGGCGGGATTCACCACGGTGCGCAACGTCGGAGCGCGAGAGTACAGCGACGTTGCTCTGCGCGACGCGATCAACGCCGGCGATGTTCCCGGGCCGCGCATGCTGGTCAGCGGACCTGCGCTCAGCATCACGGGCGGACATTGCGATAACAACATGCTGCCGTTTCGAGTATCACGCCACCGGCGGCGGCGTTGCGGATGGTATCGCCGCGGTGCAGCACAAGGTGCGCGAGAACATCAAGTACGGATCGGATTTGATCAAAGTGTGCGCGACGGGCGGTGTGCTTTCGCTGGGCGACAATCCGCAGCACTCGCAGTTCACGCTGGAAGAAATGAAGGCGATTGTGGCCGACGCGCACCGGCTGGGGCGCAAAGTCGCGGCGCACGCGCACGGGGCCGAAGGCATCCGCTGGGCCGCCGAGGCGGGCGTCGATTCGATCGAGCACGGTTCGTACATCGACGATGCGGGAATTGCCGCCATGAAGGAGCACGGTACCTATCTCGTGCCCACGCTCTACCTGGGCGATTGGATGATCGACAACGCGGGACTCACGCGCCTGCCTCCGCCGCTTTTGGCCAAGGCGCAGGAAGTGATCCCGGCCGCGCGCAAGAACATTGCCCATGCCTTCGCCAGTGGAGTGAAGGTTGCACTCGGCACGGATGCGGCCGTGTATCCGCACGGGCTGAACGGGCATGAGTTCGGCGTCATGGTGAAATTGGGGCTCACGCCGCTGCAGTCGATTCAGGCTGGAACCGTCAATGCCGCCGACCTGTTGGGATGGTCCGGGAAGGTCGGAACTCTGGAGCCCGGAGCGTGGGGTGACATCGTTGCCGTGGATGGCGATCCGCTGAAAGATGTCACCACGCTCGAGAGAGTGAAGTTCGTGATGAAGGGCGGCGAAGTGGTGAAGAACGACTACGCGAAGTGAAACCTGACTACATCGAGCGTCAGGGAGCCTGCAGTGAGGCAGCCGGCTGAGAGGCGTCCTCTGTTTACGGATGTATTTCAGCAATTCCCAGGTGTGAACGGCGCCGCCGATGCACACTCCAATCCACGTGCAGACGAGACTGATCAGACCTGACACGTTCACGACGGCGACGATCTTTGTCAAGCGACGATATTGTTCCGAGCTGCGCACGCCATCGGCGAGCGTCACGAACGGATGCCAATCTCCCTGACCGTGTGACCGCCGCTTCGATCATGTAGTGAACCAGAATCAGCGTCAGGCCTGCCTGCAGCAGTTGCGTCCAGAGCGGAAAGGCTCTCCATTGTGGGCGCATGAGGATCACGACCGATCGTATGATGACCGCGACCGCGAGCAGCACAATCGGCACGTAGAACGTGTGCCAGATTGGCCCCACGTTCCAGAAACGATGCTGCCGGTCCGAGAATCAGGAATGGATGATGCGGCACCAGCAGGAGCCACACCAGTCCGAAGACGTTAAATCCCAATTCGCAGCTCGTCTGGAACAACGACGTCTTTCGTTCGGTCTTTTCGACCGGTGGGAGAGTGTTCGGGTCCCACTTGCAGAGATTTCGGCAATGGTATTCGTACGCTCCAGAATTGCGAATACGAGCGTGATCACACCAGCCGCAAGAAATGCGCCGGACCACAAATTCCCCAGCGTCGTCGACGATCGCCCTGCCCCAGTCGCCGTGGCTATTGACAAGAGTTCGCCGGCCCCACGATGAAGAGAATCGCCGGAACGAGGATCCAAAGCAGCACCATCTTCAACACAAACTCATAGATCGGATAGAGTGTGGGGCCGATGAGGTGACGTTTCGGTCCGAGACGGCTGGCGACCACCATCGGGGCGCCGCACTTTTTGAGGATCTCTGAGATTTCGTCCTTGTCGAGAGCGTGGCCTAGTTCGGATTCCTTGTCTTCAATTTGCGACCGCAGATCTTCTCCCAGCTCCGCAAGGAGATCCTCCTGGCGCCGGGTTTTCGGCAACCAGAAACGAACGGCCTGCAGGTAGCGGTCGACTAGTTCCATTGGGTTTTTTGGTGTGCTCATGTTGCTATGCCTCTTGAAGAATTTTGTTCAGCGAAGTGTTGATGCGCTGCCACTCACTTAATAGCTGCTCCAGAGTCTGTTCTCCCACCGGCGACAAACGGTAAAAGCGCTTATTGCGCTTGTCTTCCTCGCGCCACTGGCTCACCAGGAGGCCTTGGCTTTCGAGACGCCGAAGGAGCGGATACAACGTGCCTTCGTCGATCTCCAGGCCGTCGTCCGCTAGAGCCTTGCGGAGCGTGTAGCCGTAGCGCTCGGTTCGGAGCTGAGTCAGGACCGCCAGGGTTAAGCATCCGCGGCGGAGTTCCAGCTTCAGGTTCTCGAAAACTTCGGACGTTGCCGGGGTACCGTTCGCCATATAGTATGTGACACACACTGTATCTCACACAGTATAAATCTGTGTCAAGCATTTTCTTGCCGCCATACCTACCGGCTGCGTTAAATGTATGATTATGGGTGGATAGCGTTTCTCTTAAGGAAAAATCGATCGTGAAATCAAACAGGAGCCGAAGAAGTCATCGAGCAGCTGTGGCAGCCTACCGCAGTGCGGAGACTGGCCCGGGAACTGGCCGATATTGCCGCGAAAGCTCTAACGGTCAGCGGCAGGCCCGTGCGGAGGCCGCGCGCTGACCGGTTGGCAGCCCAGATCATTCAACGAGCTGCCAAGAACCCAGACCTTGTGAGTCTGGTGCGTGAGATCAGCGAAGCCAGCCTGGCGCTGTCCCACCCCAGATATGGCGCCCAACAGGTTGCCGCGCCGATTCCGGCTGCGGCATTGGTGGAATCGGTGGTAGCGGCGATGAATCAGAGTCTCGCGGTCTGGGAGATGTCGCCGATCGCGACCGCCATCGATCGCGACCTAATGGCAGGATTCAAAAAGCTGTTCGGGTACCCGAGTAGCAGCGGAAGGCTCTCTGGTTCCGGGCGGGGCGTTCGCGAATCTCACAGCGTTGCTGGCAGCCCGCGACGCTCTGGCCCCGCGGGCTTCGAAGACCGGGCAGGCACGAGTTGCGATTATCGTTGGCGCGCAGGCGCATTACTCGATCGCTAGAGCGGCTGCCATTCTTGGCCTGGGCCGCGACGCGGTGTTCAAGGTTCCCCTCGATGCGGAGTTCTGCACGGACGTGGAGCAAGTGAATCATTCCTTTGCTTCGGCCCGGAAATCCGGTTTCCGGAAGTTCATTCTGGTGGGCTCGTCCGGTTCGACCCCCACCGGCAGCTTTGACAACCTGGAGGCACTGGCCGAGATCGCACGAAAACAGCACGCTTGGTTTCACGTCGATGCCGCGCACGGAGCGGGTCTGGCCTTTAGCCGCCGCTTCCGTCGAAGACTGAAAGGGCTCAGCCAGGCGGACTCGATGATCTTCGACCCGCACAAGATGATGTTCATGCCGCTGGCCGCCGGAGGAGTGCTGGTGCGCGATGGGGCGCGCTTGATCGGTCCCCTGCAAGAGCAGGCGCCTTACCTGTTCGGCTCGAAGCGTCGCTGGCCTGACCTGGGCCAACTCACCATTGCCTGCTCGCAGCGATTCGATGCGCTCAAGACGTGGCTGGTGTGGCGCGTGTACGGCGGCGACCTATGGGATCACTTGACGACGCATGTCTGCGAAGTGGCGCAGGCCGCGTTTCAGTACTGTTCGGAGTCGGAGGTTCTCGAGCCGGTGCATGAGCCGCAGTCGAACATCTTCTGCTTTCGGCTCCGGCGGCGTCACGGGCGCGATTCCGACGCACGGCACTGGGCAATCAAGGAAAAGCTCAACGAAAGCGGCTTTGGCTACATCAGTTCCACCGTGCTCGACGGCCGCCGAGTCCTGCGGATCGTGGTGATGAACCCGCGAACAACGGCGGATGACATTCAGGATATTCTGCGGCGTATCGAACAAATCTCAATTTTGTAAAAGCTTAAACCACGAAGGGCACGAAGGTGCACGAAGGAAGGCACGCATCGCTGGGTGTAGTGGGTAGGTGCGTCTATTAAACTCCCGCCGAAATAACCTGACCGACCGCAGCAGCCTTCTCCTGCGCCGCCAATCTCCGGCGGTAGTGAACGTGGCGCCAGCGTGTCATCTCGACCAGGGGCTTCCAAACTGGATTGACGAGGTCGTGCTTGATCAGCAGGTGCCAGAAGCGGTTCGAGCGCTTGTAGAGATACGACATCGCAAGATACAGCGGAACCGCCTGCCACTGCTCGGGCCGCCGACGCCAGATCGAGGCGTGCGAGAACAGCCGCTGATAGATCCAGGCGTATCCGTGCTCGAGTTCCTCCGGAGTCATGTGCTTCGGCCGGAAGACCGCGTGGCCCGTGTCGTAAAGAGTCCAGTCGCGATGCAGGATTCGTCCTTCAGCTTCCATCTGGCGGAAGAGCGGCGTGGCCGGGTAGGGCGTGAGAATGTGGAATGTTGCGCACTCCAGGCGGTTCTCCTCGATCCACTCTGCCATGCGCGCAAACACGTCTTTGCGGTCGTGGTCGAATCCGAGCACGAACGATCCGTTGACCTGAATTCCGTAGTCGTGAAGCATACGCACGCGGCGCGCGTACTCAGACGTCTTTGGCGTCTTCTTGTGCGAGTCGGCCAGGTTGCTGTCAGAGAGCGACTCGAATCCGATGAAGACGCCGGTGCAGCCCGCCAGGGCCATATTCCGGATGAGGCTGGGATCGTCGGTGACGTCGATCGTGACCGCCGCGCTCCAGATCTTGTTCAGCGGCCGCAAGGCACTGCACAACGCGTGCAGATAGTCGCGCCGCGAACCGAGATTGTTGTCGATGAACACCGCATAGGGCTGATCGTCGGCCTTGAAATTCTTCGACTACCTGTTGCGGGTGCGCGCATGCGATAGGGCATGCGCAGGCCATCGGTCGCGAGATAGCAAAAGCCGCAGCGGTTATGGCAGCCCCGCGTGGCGATCAGGCTGGTAGTCGTCAGAAAACTGCGACGCGGAAGAATGGAGCGCCGCGGCGGAGGATCGTCGCAGTAGTCGTTCTCGTAAGTCGCGACATAGCGTGCCTGAAGACTGATCGGCTTCGATATCGCTGCAGAATTCGCGGCCAGAGTTGCACGCCATCGCCTAGAGCGAGCGCATCCGCATGCGGAGCGCATTCGTCGGGACACGACAGCACGTGCAGCCCGCCGAGAATGACCTTCGATCCGCGCGCGCGATACCAGTCCGCCAGTTCGTAGGCTCGCCGCGCAAAGGTCAGATGCACCGTGATGCCAACGACGTGGGGCATCGGATCGTGCGGTGGCCGTCCATGGAGCAGGTTCTCGTCCCAGTATTCGACGCGCCAACGGGTGGGCGTCGTGGCGGCAAAGCTGGTCAGCGCCAGGCGTCGGCGTGAGCACGTGCTTGCCAAAGCTGGCGTTCGCGTCCTTCGGATAGAAGGGATTGATCAGCAGCGCGTAACGGCGCTCGATGAATCCACGGGGCTCGGAATGATCGAGAACGGGTGCATGGAGCATTTCCGGCGGGATCCAGCGCTTGGGTATGCTGCGCAGGAACGGCTCGTCGTGATCTGTCATGCAGTGTACTTTATAATACAAAGTATATCGGGTCAAGTAAGGGCGGCATTCGTGTGAACTCCTGATCGATCAGTTGCCCGAGGCGGACGCCTTGGCGGCAATGCGGGAAATCTTCTGCCGCACTTCCTGAATCTTCGCGGCGAGTTCGTCCGTAGAAAACGGCTTTGGCAGAAACGCCAGCTCGGCCCCAATCCGGGCGCGCTCAAGAGCCAGTCCGTCGGTGTAACCTGACATGAAAATGACGGCGAAGTCCTGTCGCGTTTCCTGTAGCTTTTCGACGAGTTCCGGCCCGCTCATGTGCGGCATGACCACATCTGTGACAACTACATCGATCGGATTGAGGTGCCCCTGCGCGATGACGATTGCCTGCACTCCGCTGCTGGCTTCGAGAACGCTATATCCAAGTTTCTTCAACGATGTCACCGCCAGTGCGCGAAGAGCGGGCTCATCTTCGACCAGCAGGATAGTGCCATTGCCCTGAACAGACCCCGCGGCCTTTTGCGCGCTGCGAGGTGGAAGCTGCGCCGGCCGCCGACGGCAAATACACCTTAAACGTTGTTCCGACGCCGACTTCGCTTTCCACGGCGATGTGCCCTTTGCTCTGCTGCACGATGCTGTCCACCGTTGCCAGTCCCAAGCCCGTGCCCCTTCCGAGCTCCTTGGTGGTGAAGAAAGGCTCGAAAATGTGAGCCATGGTTTCCTTGTCCATACCGCAGCCGTGGTCGGTAACGGTGATCAGGACGTAGTCGCTGGGCTGGTACCTCCCGGTTGGCGGCTGCGAAAGTCTCGTCCAAGCGGTACAGCCGCGTTGCGATGACGATCTTGCCGCCCTGCGGCATCGCATCGCGCGCATTCACCGCGAGGTTCATGATCACCTGTTCGAGCTGTCCGGGATCCATCAGGACTCGCAGAGCTTCGTCAGAAAGGTTGGTGACCAGCTCGATGTCTTCTCCAATCAGCACGCGCAACATCTTTACCATATTGCGGACGCTCTGGTTGGGATCGAGCACCTGCGGCTCGAGAATCTGCTTGCGGCTGAAAGCCAGCAACTGGCGGATGAGGCCGCTGGCGCGATCGCCGGCCTTCTTGATCTCCTCCAAGTGTGGACGCGATTGCGGCGGCACCGTGTCCAGCAGCATGTCGCTGTAGCCCTTGATGATCATGACCAGATTGTTGAAGTCATGGGCCACGCCGCCAGCCAGCCTGCCAACCGCTTCCAGCCGGGCTGCGCGCAGCATACTCTCGCGCGACTTCTTCAAGCTGTCGCGCATATCCTTGAATGCACGTCCGAGCTGGGCGACCTCATCGTTTCCTCGAATCGGAATCTGGAAATCGAAGTCGCCCTTTTTTAACAGCCGCGTCCCGGCCACCAGTTGTTCCACCGGACGGGTGATCTGCCGCGAAATCAGAAACGTGACGAACGCTCCGCCGAGCACCGCGACCGCACCCAGGAGTGCGAGCATTCGATTCAACTGCCGCAGGAAACTCGTCGCCTGATCAAACGACTGCAGGCAATACAGGCGAACGGGATGATCGCCGGGCAACTCGACGAAGCTCGCGAGCCAGCGCTCGCCGCGGACCTGAAATACGCGTTCCGCATTGGACGGGGTTGCGTCACGGGGCAAAGCCGATTCGAACTCCTGCCACACTTCGGGAGGCAGCGAGCTCAGCAGCACACGGCCCTGTCGCTCAAAGGTGAAGGCTGACTTTCCGAAATCGCCGCTGCTGAGAATGGTTTCGCGGCGCATTTCCCTGCCGAGCGCCATGCGGCCGAGCACGCGCTCTTCCTCTCCGGCGCCCGCCAGAATCGGCACGAGATTTACGTCGTACAGATGTCCGTTGATGAACCACCAGTCTTCATCGCCATTCGTGGCTTTCAATAGCGATGTCACGCTGGCGAGGGTTACGTCTTCTGACTTGGCGTGCACGCGCCAGCGCATCCCCACTCGGATTTTCGAGAATCAGCAGATCGGCGTGGCTGGCCGGAAGAATCCACTGCGAACCGTCTTGCACCGTGGGCCCGATCGTTGGTCGACATCAGGGCTTTGACGCTCGGCTGGTGTGCGATGAAGGTCGCGCTCTGCTGGGCCTGCTCCCGACGGACACTCTCGATATCCGCATAGACGCGGGTTTGCGTCCGCAATGTAGAGGCAAGGTTGGCGCGTATTTCGCTGCGCATCCTTGCTTGCACCAAGGCCAGGACTGCCGCAGTCAGAAAGAAGACGACCGCGACCATCGAGACGAGAAGCTTCGTCCGTAAGTGAGTGAAATGATGCAGCACGCCTGCATGACAGACTAAGTGAGGAATATTCAGCGGACCAGACACTTTGGTAACCACCTTCGCGGCGTTGGCACCACTAGTAACCTTGCCGTGATTCCTTCCGGGTGACGACAATCTTTACAACGTCAATGACAATGTCTCTCAAGGTTGTCGGCGCCCTCATGTGCGCCGTTGCCGCCTGTGCGCTGGCACAGGATGCGGCTCCTCCCAGTCCCGATGTTGCGCAGCTGAGCCAGCAACTGCAGCAGACCCGCGCGGAACTTGCCGACTCCAAACGTCAAATCGAAGAACTGCGCCAGAGCGTGGAAGAATTGCGCCGACAGGTGCAGTCTGGTCACCCGGCCGAGCCTGCGCCGGCGGCCGTCGCGGAGCCCACTGTCTCCGCCGCCGACCAGGATGTGGGCTTCCTTGCCGCCAAGATCGGCGAAATGCATCAGGATAAAGTCGAGAGCGCCAGCAAATATCCGGTCAAGCTCTCCGGGCTTGATTCTCTTCAATTCCTACTGGAACAAAGGCATTCTCGATATTCAGGATCTCCCCAGCCTGGCTTTGCCGAACTTTCCCGGCGCGCCGCCGCCCAGCGTCGGTGCTACTCTGCGGCAAACTACGCTCGGCATCGACGCGCACTGGTCCGAAATTGTTCGGGGCACAGACCTCGGCTGGAGCAGAGATCGACTTCGCTGGTGGCAGCCCCACCACACCCTATGGTGTAACCGCCGGACTGCTTCGCCTGCGCACGGCGAAGGTCAGCCTCGATTGGGCAAATACCTCGCTCACCTTCGGGCAAGACAATCTCTTCTTTTCTCCGCTATCGCCGACCTCGTACGCGACCGTGCTCGAGCCGGCCATGTCGTGGTCCGGAAATCTTTGGGTCTGGACTCCCGCGGTCGAGGTCTCGCATCGCTTCGATCTGAACGATGTGTCATCTCTGGTGCTGGAAGGCGGCGTTCTTGATCCGCTGACCGAAGAAGTTCCAGTCTTCCAGGGACGTAATCCAACGGCCGGCGAAGCCACCCGTGCACCCGCGCTCGCGGGACGGATCGCATTCGATCGTTCCAAAGCCGAGAACTTCCCGTTCACGATCGGTTTCGCCGGATACCGCGCGAATCAGCAATACCAGACATTCCCAACAGTCGAGAGTTGGACCTTGAACTCCGACTTCAAAGCTGGTCTCGGAAAGTACTTCGAGGTCTCGGGCGAATGGTATACAGGACAAGCCGTGGGCGGGCTGGGCGGCGGGATTTGGGCCAGCGTCGTTTACCCGGAGCCGGTTGGACCGCACACAGCGGTGCAGCCTCTTCGCTCGACGGGAGGATGGGCTCAGTTGAAGTTCACTCCCGCGACGCGCGTGGAAATCAATGGCGCATTTGGTCAGGATGAAAACTACGGCAAGGATCTGCGCGTCTTTCCGTTCTCATTCGATGCCAACGGTTTTCCCGCCATGCAGAAGAATCGCACCGATCTTGTGAACTTCATCTACAAACCGAATTCAATTCTTCTGTTCGCGCTCGAATACCGGCACCTTTTCACGCAAGTCCGCGAATGGCCGCTGGCGCAAAGGGAGATCAGGTGAATCTTGCTGCGGGGGTTCACTTCTGATGCAGAATCTGCGTGTGCTGGCGGCGATATTCTTGAGTTGCGGCGCCCTCGCAGCACAGGACCTGACATTTCGGGGCCAGGTTGCGGTCGTCCATCGCTCCAGTCACAAGTCAGGAAGCGCCGACGTCGTAGTCTGGCTGACCCCGACCCATCCGGTGGAATCGGCAATCTCGAGTCCTCCAGCGCGCCTCGTCCAGAAGGACAAACGATTCTCGCCCCATGTCATCGCGGTTCGCGTCGGAACGGAAATCGAGTTTCCCAATCAGGATCCTTTCTTCCACGACGTCTTCTCGATTTATCGTGGGAAACCCTTCGACCTTGGCCTGTATGAAAGTGGCATGTCGCGGAAAGTAAAGTTTTCGCAGCCCGGCGTCTCTTACATCTTCTGCAATATTCATCCAGACATGAGTGCCGCAGTGGTGGCATTGACCACGCCCTATTTCGCAGTCACCAACGCCGAGGGCGCCTTTCAAATCGGTCACGTTCCGCCAGGGCACTACAGAGATGGAATTCTGGTATGAGTCGGCTTCCGAAGCTGAGCTCGCCTCTCTCGCCCGCGACCTGGAATTTGGACCGGACACGCCGGCGGGCGCTTTCACATTGCACTCTTCCGACCCACCGCCGCGGCATCTGGATAAGTACGGGCAGGAATACGTCCAGGAAAAACCGAAGAGCTACTAGACTGCTTTGGGATCCCGACGTATGGCGGTGATGCAGTCGCGAAACAAAAACAATAACCACGAAGGACACGAAGTATCACGAAGGTTTCTCGTGCGATGTTCTTCCTTCGTGAACCTTCGTGCCCTTCGTGGTTTAAGCTCTTTCCTGGAACCTCAACTCATGCTCAGGAACTACGACATTGCAGGATCGCGATCCTGACCGCAGAGGATCAGGCCAGCAGTTGGATCGCGTTCCCGATCCGCGACAACGTCCTCTCTTTGCCGAGAACTTCCAGCGTCTCGAACAGTCCCGGCGCGTTCTTGCGTCCGCAGACTGCGACGCGAATGGGCTGGAACATCTGCCCGGCCTTCACTCCGAGTTCCTGCGCAGCGGCGCGCAGCGCATGATCCAGCGGATCATGCTTGAACTCGACATTCGCCAGCACGGCTTGCGCTTTCTGCAGAACTTTGAGCGCCATGGCCGCGTCTCCCTTTTGCGGGATGAGTTCGGCAGGGTCGTAGGGCGGCAGCTTGTCGACGAAGAAGAAGTCCGCGGCGGTGAGCACATCCCGAAGCAACTTGATGCGCTCGCGGATCAGCGGAGTAATCTGCAGCATCCTCTCGGGTGTGACATTGAATCCCGCGTCGCGCACGATCGGCAGCAATTGCCGGCTGAGATCTTCGATCGCTAGTCCCCGGATGTGCTCCGCGTTCAACCACACGGCTTTCGGATCAAAGGTTTCCTCTGGCGTGGTCGCAGGCTCTTTGAAATTCACGACTGCGTTCGCGCGGTTGATTCCTTCCAGCGAAAAGGTCTCCATCAATTCCTGCCGGCTCATTTTCGTGCGATCGTCTTTCGGCGACCAGCCAAGAAGACACAAGAAATTCATGAACGCTTCCGGTAGGAATCCCGCGTCACGATACGTGGTGACACTCACCACGGGCCCGTGGCGTCGCTTGGAAAGCTTTGTTCCATCAGGTGCGACCAGCAGGGGCAAGATGTGCGAATTGCGGCGGCGTGTAACCGGCGGCTTCGAAGATCAGTACGTGCTTAAACGTATTCGAAAGATGATCCTGGCCCCGGATGATATGGCTGATGTGCAGATCGGCGTCATCGGCGCATGAAGCCAGGTGGTATGTCGGCATGCCGTCGGAGCGCAGCAGCGCGAAATCCTCAATGTCTGCCCCGGCCTTCATCTGCTCGCCGTAAACAGCATCTGTGAAACGCACGACCTGCCCCGGCTCGCGCGGCACACGGAAACGCAGCGCGAATGGCTCTCCGGCGGCGGCGCGCCGGTCGCTTTCCTCGCGAGACATTTCGCGCATCCCGGGATTGAACAGCCACGTTCCCTGCGCTCCCGACTTCTCGCTGTCGCCAGTATGCGCGGGGGTGAAATCGCGGTAAGCGAGGCCCTTCTGGAAGATAGCCTCGGCCATCTGCCGGTGCAGCGCGCCGCGTTCCGATTGCTTGTATTCCTCGTCCCAGCCGAGACCCAGCCATTTCAGGCCCTCAAAAATCGAGTTCACCGAGGCATCCGTGTTCCGCTCGACATCGGTGTCATCGAGCCGCAGGATCATGGTTCCGCCATTCCGGCGGGCAAACAGCCAGTTGAATATGAAAGTTCGTGCGCTGCCCACGTGGAGAAAGCCGGTGGGCGATGGCGCGAAGCGCACTCGAAGATTTCCGTGGGATGAAGGATTCGTGGCGTCAGGCATGATCGAACTTTCGATGGTACGGGCCGGAAAAAGGCATCGTCAAGCTCGGTTCACGCCAATATCCTTTCCGTGCAACCCTTTGACGCGAAAAGAAATCGAAGGCGGGCACTGTACTTAAAACCTGTTGAGTTCGGCCGCCCCGGTATGAAACCATTGGAGCACCGTTTCCCCTCGAGAGTGAGCCGGCGAGTCTGGCCAGAAGTGACCGCCGACCCTATGAATAGTGTTGTCATCACAACGGCCGTCGTCCCCGGATTCGTTTCCGTCCTGCTGTTCCTCGTCTTCACGTATCTCCACGAGCAGAGCCGCCAACCGTACTTCCGCGCGTGGCAGTTGGCGTGGGCGGCCTACTCGCTGCATTACGTCCTCGACACCTTCCCGTCGTCGTCCGTGGCGTTCTTTATCAGCCAGCTTTTCCTGGTCGCGATGGCGCTGTGCATTTTCGTCTCGACGCGCCTGATGCGGGGCCCTTCGCAATTTCGCTGGTACGACGCGGCCGTGGGAGCCGGCGGAGTGATCCTCGCGCTCCTCACGTTGCACGGGCACATCATCTACGGGGTGTTTCGTCCTGATGTTCAACCCGCCATTCAGTTGGGCATCGGGCTCGCTGCCATCCTGCTGTATTCCTCGGCCGTCTTCTATGTGAACGGCCACAAGCGCGGATCACTCGCGTTTCAGGTGCTGGCCTTTGCTTTGGCTCTCTGGGGCGTGCTGATGGGCGTGGGACGAATCCAGAATCCGTGGATGGAAATGTTCGGCAACGCCAGCCGGCTGTTCGGCCCGGTTCCGCAGATGCTGCTGGGCATCGCGATGGTCATGGTGTTGTTCGAGAACCAGCGCAATGCGGTGCAGGAAAATACGCTCGCGCTGTCGACCCTGGGAGCCGACCCGCGCCGCCTGCTGTTTGCCGAGGATCTGGTGCCGAACATGCAAGCCGCGCTCGAGCGCCTGCGAACCGCGCTGCCCATCGACCGCGCGGCCATCGTGATCAGCGAACGCTGGCGTGGTCTGCTGCCTTCGGTACAACAGAATTTTCCGTCCGGTTTTCTCGAAGCGCTTGAGAGCACGGGCGCCGGCGACTACATCTCGGAACTCGCCTTTCGCCACAGCGGCATCTACACCGTGCACGATGTGGCGGAAATGACCGAACCACTTCCCGTAGGATCCCGCGAAGCATTTGCGGAATTCAAGCGCATCCTTGCCGAATCCGGCGTGCGACATCTGACAGCGGTCAACCTGCAGACTCGCGAACACAATTTCGGCGTCATCCTGTTTCCGCACGCCGAACGCCGTGCCTTTGGCTCGTCCGGTCCTCGGCTGATGGTGGGCCTGGCGCTGCAGCTTGGCCTCACGCTCGAGAACTACGTGCTCAGTCATGATGCCTACCGGCGCACCAAAGAATACGAACTGCTGACCGAGATCGGAAAGGCCATCAGCTCGCGTCTCGATCAGGACGAAATCCTTCGCACCATCCAGATCGAGCTGGGACAAATCTTCGACACCAGCCACTTCTATATCGCCTTCCAGGAGTCGGAGGAGATCCGCTTTGAACTGGAAGTTCGCGACAATCGCGAGCTCCCCAAGCGCACTCGCGAACTGCGCAACGCCTTCACCGAATACGTCATTCGGACCGGCGAACCGCTGCTGATCCGCTCCGATCTGGAAGCCGCGCGCCAGCGTTTGGGAATCAGTCACGTCCCGAAGCGGCCGGCAAAATGCCTGATCGCGGCGCCGATTTTTATGGGGAGCAAAGCCTCGGGAATCATGGTTGCCATGAATCCCGACCGCGAATTCGTTTTCGAGCAGCGCGATCTCGACGTGCTGGTGACCGCCGCCGGGCAAGTCTCAGTCGCCGTGGAGAATGCACGCCTGTTCGCGGACGAGCAGCGCCGTTCCCGGCAACTGGCATTCCTCAACAACATCTCGCGAACTGCCATCTCCAGCGACGATCCGGTTCACATGCTGACCGAGATCGCCAGCGAGATTCAGAAGAATTTCAGCTTCGATCACATCGGAATCGGCCTGCTGGACAACGGAACGAAGGAAGTCGAAATCAAGGCCGAAGCCGGCGCGACGGCTCACGCCATGGGCAAGCGCATTCCGCTGGGCACGGGCATTCTGGGCCGGGTCGCGCGCACCGGTGAGCGGGCACTCGTGCAAAACGCTCTGCCGGGGAATCTTTCGAGTATCCTTCCCGACTCGCGCGCTGTACTTTGCATCCCGATCACCTACGGTGAATCGCTGCTCGGCGTGCTCAACGTCGAAAGCCGCAACGAAAATGCGTTCTCGCCGCAGGATGTGCTGATCCTGAACACGCTGGCGGATTTGCTCGCGACCGCCCTGCACAACGCTTTCGTTTTCCAGAAGCTGCAGCAGCAGTCCATCACTGACGGCCTGACCGGAATCAAGACGCGCCGCTTCTTCTGGGAAGCGCTCTCCGCGGAGTGGAAGCGCGCCTCCCGCTCGGGACGGCCCTTCTCGGTGGTGCTCATCGACCTCGACAAGTTCAAAGAGGTCAACGACACCATGGGCCACTTCGAAGGCGACCTGGTGCTGGCACGCGTCGGACGCTTGCTCGAACAGAAATCGCGCCAGTCGAACGTGGTCGCGCGCTACGGCGGCGACGAATTCATCGTCCTCATGCCCGAAACCGGCTCCGAGCAGGCGCAGGTGCTGGCTGAACGCCTCCGCCAGTGGCTGGCCAGCGATCCCATGTTGGCCGAGCATCACATCACCGGCAGCTTTGGCGTGGCCAGTTTCCCCATGCACGGCTTCTCCATCGAAGACATCATTCGCGTCGCCGACGCCGGCATGTATGTTTCCAAGCGCTCGGGCGGCAATCTGGTTTCGACCGCGCAGGAGTTTGTCGAAGGCCAGGACTTCGCCCGGCAGCGCCAGCAGATTTCGGCCTATATCGAAGGCTTCCTGCAGCGCGAGCACAACGGGCCGGAACAACTCGAGGAACTGACCTCCACGTTGTACAAACTGTGCGGCGGGGAACAGGACTGTAAAGTCCAGTTGCTCAGAGAAGCCATCGAGTCACTGAGCCGTGCCGCTGAGTCCCGCGAAGTGGCTACTGCGGGACATGGCGACCTGGTGGCTCGCTACAGCGAAGTCATCGCCCGCGCCCTGGGACTGTCCTCCGAAGAGACTGCCGATCTTGTTTTTGCCGCACGGGTTCACGACGTGGGGAAGATTTTCGTGCCGGAGCCGATCCTCAACAAACCCGGACCGCTCAACGACGACGAATTCTTTCAGGTCAAGCTGCATCCCCAGATCGGAGCTGAGATTGTAGGAAAGATTCCGCACTCGGACATGATGCGCGAGGCGATCGAGCACCATCATCAGCGCTTCGACGGCTCGGGATATCCAGATGGACTTCGCGGCGAGCAAATCCCGCTCTGGGCGCGCATCATCGGCCTCGCCGACGCCTACGCCAACATGGTCACCGAACAGTCATTCTCCGCCGCTCGCACGCCCGATCAGGCCCTCGACGAACTCTCGAAGATGAGCGGCACCCGCTTCGATGGCATGCTCGTACGCCTGCTGATACGCGGACTGAAAGCGGAGCGCACTTCCTCAAGCTCCGGCATTTGACGTCACATCAGATTCTTGCTGCTCCAGCAAATCCCTGAACAAGTCTCGACATTCTTGTCATTCCGAAACGGCGAAGCCGTTGAGGAATCTGCTGTCGCCTGCAGCGCCATGGTGCCGGCCACGAGCAGATTCCTCCCTTCGGTCGGAATGACAAATTCATGGCTGGTTAACGACGCCACTGGTTCCCCGTGCGCCCAATGCGGTAGCCTATTCGGTCATGTCGATCCCTCTCTCACTCTCTGGCAAAGTGGCTCTCATCTCCGGCGGCTCCCGTGGCATCGGCGCAGCCACGGTCCGCATGTTCGCGGCTGCCGACGCGAAGGTTGCCTTCAGCTACCGCAGCGCCCGCTCTCAAGCCGAGGCCCTGGCGAAAGAGTGCGGGCCCAACGTCTTTCCCATTGCCTGCGACCTGAATAGTCCCGAGGCGGCACGCTCCCTTGTGGCGCAGACAGTCGAGCATTTCGGACGGCTCGACATTCTCGTTGCCAACCACGGCGTTTGGCCCGTCGAGGATGTTCCCATCGAGCGCATGTCCGACGAACAATGGCGTTCCACGATGTCAATCAAATCTCGACGGCGTCTTCGGCCTGGTGAAGCACGCAGTCGCTCAGATGAAAGCCCAGGCGCGCAACAGCGGCCCCGCCGGACACATCGTGCTGATCAGCTCGACCAGCGGCCAGCGCGGGGAGGCCTATCATTGCGATTACTCCGCCACCAAGGGCGCGCTCATCAGCATGACCAAGGGCCTGTCCACGGAACTGGCCTCAGCCGGAATCTACGTGAATTGCGTCGCGCCGGGCTGGGTCGACACCGACATGAGCGCCGAGGCTCTTGAGGATCCGAAAAGCGGCGAGCAGATCCTGCGTACGATTCCTTTGGGCCGCGTCGGCACGCCCGAAGAAATTGCCGCGCCCGTTCTGTTTTTGTGTACCCAGCACGCCAGCTTCATCACTGGGGAGGTCTTCAACGTGAACGGAGGAGCGGTCCTCGCGGGGTAGCTTAACCGTAGCGCCGCCGTCCTCGGCGGCTGTCAGGGTGGCGTCTCGCAGCCCAGTCGGAAGGCCGACTGTAATGGACAAAATCGCCGCGCCCAGCTTGCTTTCCGCAGGGTTTCTGCATCCAAGGTTTGAGAGGAGCACCTATTGTCCGCAGCGGAAAGTCCCCAGGAAACGCTACAATTCTGATTGCGTGATCCATCCCTAAACGGAATGAAAAAGTTCTTCACGATTCTGGTGTTGGTGTGCTCAGCCTGCTTCCCAGAGCGGGGCACAGACGCAGAATGCTGCAACCGCCCCTGCTCCCAAGGATGAAGCCAAGGCCGCATCGTCCCAGTTGATCACGGTCGATAAGGAAGCCCAGCAGAATTCCGACAAAGCCAGAGCCATCATCGAGCAGGGCATTCAGGCGCTGGGCGGACAGACCTATCTCACCATCCGCGACCGCGAGCAGCAGGGACGCGGTTACGGCTTCCACGCTGGCCGTCCCAGTGGCAGCGGCGGCCTTTTCTGGAGTTTCAGCGAGTTTCCAGACAAGGAGCGGATCGAGTTTACGAAGGAACGCGACGTCGCGGTGATATACGTTGGCAATAAGGGATACGAGATCACTTACAAGGGCCCAACTCCGCTCGAACAGAAGGATCTTGAAGAGTACCTGCGGCAGCGCCGCTTTTCGCTGGACACGATTCTTCGAACCTGGGTCAACGATCCCGGAGTGATCCTGCTATTCGACGGCAATGCTATTGCTGCGGAGCATCCAGCGCTGAAAGTAACGCTGGTCAATGCGAAGAACGAGAGTGTCAGCCTTTACTTTGACGTCGACACGCATCTCCCAATCAAGAAGACGTTCGAATGGCGTGATCCCGTCGACAAGCAGAAGAATCTGGAAGAAGAGGTCTACGACAATTACAAGCCCGTCTCCGGCATCATGGCACCGTACAGCCGGACGCGATTTTTCAACGGCGACATGTCCAACCAGCGCTTTCTGAATTCCGTGACCATCAATCAGGGCCTCGATCCCGCCATGTTCGACCCCAACTCTGGCTACGATCCCAATAAACAGGTCAAGCCGAACAAGTCAAAGAAGTAGTCCCCTCTTGATTGCCGGTTTCGACGCAGTTGAGGCCCGTTGGTGGCCCGTCCGCGAACTGCCCCCTCTCGCCTTCGATCATGGCAGGATATTGGACTACTCCTTGGAACGGCTTCGCAACAAGCTCGAATACACGACCGTGGGTTTCCAGTTGCTCCCGGCCCGCTTTTCGTTGACCGAACTGCAGGAGGTTTACGAGGCCATCCTCGGCAAGGAGCTAGACAAGCGAAACTTCCGCCGCAAGCTGGCTCTGCTTAAGATCCTGCGTCCCACCCGGGAATTCCGCCGCGGCGGTCGCCGACCGGCCCGGCTGTTCGAATTCGTGGCCGAGCACTTCGAAAAGCTCAAGGACAAAGGAATTCTGTTTCCTTTCTAGATACCTCCCCGTCTTCCTTCCTGAAAGTACTCGGTCCATTAATTAAATCATTTAATTTCAATGAGTTACTGCCACTTATTTTCGGCAGGCAAGGGACGTCGGGCACCCACCATTACGCCACGAACTGTGGCTGTTTTGCCACAGACGGTTTTCTGAATGGGGCTATACTCTGTTACCTTACTCGGCAATCTTTATAAATAACTGTTGATGTACGAGCAGACAATTCGCGCCGCTGCGGCCTGCAGCGGCATTGGTTTGCATAGCGGAGCCCCGGTTTCCATGCGCATCCTGCCCGCTCCCTCCGGGACGGGCATTGTGTTCCGCCGGACCGATCTCGACGGCTTCGAGATCGAGGCCGTCAGCCGCAACGTCGCCCGCGTCAGCTACGCCACCAGCCTCATGAAGAAGGGCGTGCTCATCTCCACCACCGAGCACGTGCTCTCGGCGTTCATCGGTCTCGGCATCGATAACGCCATGGTCGAGCTCGACAACCTTGAGCTTCCCATCCTCGACGGCAGCGCTCAGCCTTTCGTCGACATGATCCGCAAGGTCGGCATTCGCAAGCAGCGCCGAGCCCGCAAGTATCTCAAGATCCGCCGCGAAGTCGAGATGCGCGAGGGCAACAAGTTCATCGCCGTCTACCCCGCCGATTCGTATTCGGTTTCCTACTCCATCAACTTCCCGCATCCCCTGATCGGAAAAGAAACCTTCCAGGTGGAACTGTCCAACGGAAGTTATCTGAAGCACATTGCGCCGGCGCGCACCTTCGGCTCGCGCGAAGACGAGCAGGCCATGCGCAACATGGGCCTGATCCGCGGCGCCTCGCGAGAAAACTGCATTGTTCTCACGCGCGACGGAATCGAAAACGGGCCTCTGCGTTTTTCGGACGAATTTGTCCGCCACAAGGTCCTCGATCTGGTCGGTGATCTGGCGCTCTTAGGAAAGCAGGTCTTAGGGAAAGTGGTCGCCGATCGCGCCGGTCACGCCATGCACACCGCCCTGGTGTCGCGCATCCTGCGCGACAAGAGCTTGTGGGACGAAGTCACGCTTCCGGAAGAAGCAAAAAGACGAGCCTACTCCCTACAGCTCGCAAGCCTCAGCCGGATCCTCGCTGTAGCCCATTCACCCCATTTCTGTTGAGCTTCGAAGTCGAAGGCTTTCAACCACGAAGGCCATGAAGGTACACGAAGGAGAACCGCCTGCTCTGGGGTTTACTTCGTGTCCCTTCGTGTCCTTAGTGGTTGAAGATCTTGGGTGTTATACCTGAACTGATAGCAACCAACTCGATCAATCCGCCGGCTCGCAGGGCGCCTCGCTCGGGTCGTTTTGATCGTTTGGCTGTTCTTGCAGTAGCCTCTCCAGCTCTGCGCGGGTCTGGTCGATCATTGCCGCCACAAACTTCTTTGCCGATTCCTGACGCTCGATCGACAGCTCTTTGACGCGCATATTCAGCAGGGGAATGTCCTGCTCAAACCAGCGCAGCGTCCTTTGCACCTTGGCGATACGGAACTCATTTGTCATCTGATCTTCTCCCAGCCTATCAGCTTGCGGACGAACAGCAAGGCGCACAAGTCCAAAAGAAGGTTCTCCCTGCGTGTGCGAGCTCAGAGAATCAGAAGGGGTTACTGCAGTGAGCCGGACTCGGCCAGCCGGTCCTTGGATCCCGGGAATTCCGCTTCCATGTGATCGTCGAGCCACTCTTCCAGTTGCGCTTGGGTAGCCTTCGGCATGGTGTGAAAACGCAGTCCGGCAACACCTTTCATGTCAGCCCAGGCAACTTCGGCTTCGACGTCGATGTGAATGCTGCTGTCAGGCAACGAGAACTGCAGCTTCGGAGTCGCGCCTTTCGGCAGCGCCTCGCGCAACAACAGAGCGATGCCGCCCTCGCTGATGTTGGTGCTGCTCGCAGTCAGGGTCTTGCCCTCGAGAACCACTTTGACCTGCATCTTCACCGGCTGCCGGAAGTAGCGCCGCCGCTCTTTCAGCATGAAGTTCAGCGCGGCATGAAAGCATCGGGATGCATTCAGGGTGCTGATCGGCTTTTGCAGTACGAAATTCGCGCCCATGCCGAACGCTTCCTGGGTAGTGGTTCGCTTCCCGTTCAGAATGGCGAACGCAACGGAGTTCTTATTGCTGGGAGTGTTCCTCAAGCCCTGCAGCAGAGCCAGGCCGCCTGTCAGATCGTCGCAATCGACGATGACGGCATCGAACTTGTCGGAAATCAGGATGTCGGAGCCCGACCGTGCATCGTGGCAGATCTCCACATCAATCGACAGTTTTTCAAGCGTGGGCCGGATCACCCGCACTAACTCGGGGTCCTGGCTCAGGAGGAGTGACTCCAACGTCATGACTGTGATTCTAGGGGGAGATTAGAGACTTCGGATAGTGACCAAGGTGATGGGCCCTCGGTTGGCGATACTTGCACGTTGTTCAAAATTTCTGACACCAAAAAGGTGCAGATTGTGCGCGCCGTTCGTCTCAGAGTACAAATGATTTCCAGGCTTTTATGCCGCACCTTGTTTATCTTTCGCTGGGATCGAACATCGGAGATCGCGAGACTCACCTGCGAGAGGCGATCCAGCGGCTCCAGTCGCTTGGACGCGTCCAGTCGATCTCGTCCATCTACGAAACGGAGCCAGTGGAGTTCACCGATCAGGCCTGGTTTCTGAACTGCGCGGTCGCGCTCGAAACCTCATCGACACCCGACGCAACTCATGCAGCAGTTGCTCGAGATTGAACGGGCCATGGGTCGGCAAAGATTGCAGAAGAAAGGCCCACGCACCATCGATCTCGACATTCTGCTATTCGGAGATGAAGTCGTGAACACCGTCGGCGTTGACGATCCCCCATCCGGCCATGCAACACCGCCGCTTCGTGCTGGAACCCCTGGCAGAGATTGCTCCCGACGCCATTCATCCCGTGCTCAAGAAGACAGTTCAGACAACTGCTGGAAGATCTGCCGCCCGGGCAAAAAGTCCACAAGATCATAGCCACAGATGCGCACGGATCAACGAAACCAGAATTTCGACTGATCCGCGAAACCGTGGCCGAGTTCACGGCAGAATGATCCGGCTCCCAGCTTCCTGCGGCGTAACCACTGCCGATTCCTTCTCCGGAAACTGCGCAAACAGAAACTCCACGAAGGCCCGCGACTTCGGACGCCCTGACGTCCTTCCATGCGCCAATCGAACCAGAAACACCAGTCCCTTCAGCACCTCGGAATCCCGCAAACTCGAGTAGCCCATGTGCTTCTGCTCGGCCTCACGGTACTCCTTGACCATGGTCTCCACCTCAAGGACCGCCCTTCGCTGCGAATCGCTGGTCAGCGGCTGTTCGTAGTGCAGCCCGGAGTTCACCCGCCGTTCGTAGCTCTTGGCCAGCATGGTGAGAGCGGCGATCAGATCCTGATCGTGCAGGCTTCGGTCCGCCCGGGCCGACTTTGCCAGCGCGTAAGTCAGCCCCATCAGCAGGTGTTCCTTCTCGTACATGAACTGGTCCGACATTTCGATCTGCAGGAACAATCCCGCAGGATCGATCTGCTCCGCGGCGCGCGGCTTCTCGTGCTCGCGCGCCTGCTGCAGATACGGACAATCGCTCGGGCAATCGAGCGTTACTTCCCGCTGCTCGCCGCAGCACTGCGGGCAAATGCGTCCATGCACCGCCGGGACAAAAGCGTTTCTCTTTACGGATTTCACAGATGACGCAGCTCAATCAGGGCTCCTGCAATCCATTATGGCATCCCGGCGGATGGTTCACCGACGCGATTTCAGATTGCAGATTTCAGATTGCCGATTGCGATCAGTGACTCTGTGTCGTCCAATCTGCAATCTGAAATCGTCAATTAATCCGTTACCACTCTGATGCGCATATTAGGCCCGTTCCGGCATCCCAAGCGGTGTCAAACCCTGTAAAGACGGGCTTGCGCACGTTTACAAATGATAAAACCCCTGTAAAATATGTGTTTTTCCACAGCCCCATAGGTATAAGATAAGCCCCGCATTGGAATTAAAACGATTTTTAAGGAGGCAGTATGGCTTCAGGTCTGACCAAAACCCAATTGATTCGGCAACTCGCCGAGAAGACTGAGCTCCCCAACAAAACCGCGGCGGCGTTCCTCGAGCACCTCGCCGACACCGCCATTAAAGAAACCAAGAAGAATGGCATTTTCGTCGTTCCCGGACTGGGCCGCCTGGTGAAAGCGCACCGCAAAGCCCGCGTCGGACGCAATCCGCAGACCGGCGAACCCATCCAGATCAAGGCGAAGACCGTCGTGAAGTTCCGCGTCGCCAAAGCCGCGAAGGACGCGATCGCCCCCAAGAAGTAGTTCTGATTCTTATTAGAATCAAAGGCCGGCCTGAGTGCCGGCCTTTGATTTTGTGCGAAGCAGGCAAGAACCATGTGGGGACAGCCGCCTTCGGCTGTCAGCGATGCGAATCGCGACCGACTTCGAACCTTGAAACTTTGGCCCCATTCGAAACACTACTCTCATGCTCAACTGGATCGTCATCGGAATCGGCGACATCACCATCCGCCGCGTAATCCCCGCCATTCAAGCCGAGCCGAGAAGCCGCCTCTACGGCCTCGTCACGCGCGACCCCGCGAAAGCTGCCCAGTTCGGCGCAAAGGCCTGGACCTCGCTCGATGAAGCCCTCGCCGATCCCGCAGTCCAGGCTGTCTACGTCGGCACTCCAGTATTCCTCCATGCGCCGCAAACCATCCAGGCCCTGCGCGCCGGAAAGCATGTGCTCTGCGAGAAGCCGATGGCGATGAACGAAGCCGAAGCCCGCACCATGGTCAGCGCCGCCGAAGCAGAGTGGCAAGCTCTTCGGTGTCGCCTATTACCGCCGCTTCTATCCCAAGGTCCAGCGCGCCAAGCAACTGCTGGAAGCCGGCGCAATCGGAAAGCCGGTGTTCGCCGAACTGACCAACCACATGTGGTTTGACGGAACCGGCGACCGCAACTGGCTCTTCGATCCCTGCCAAAGTCCGGAGGAGGGCCGCTGCTCGACATCGCCTCCCACCGTATCGACGTTCTGAATTTCCTCTTCGGCAAGCCCCTCCGTGTTACGGGCCAGCTCTCGAACGTCGTGCATCACTACGCCGTCGAAGACAACGCGACCGTCATGATCGAGTACGAAAACGGAGTTCGCGGAATCGTGGATGTTCGCTGGCATTCGAAGATCAATCGCGACGAATGCAGAATCCGCGGCACCGAAGGCGAGATGGAAATGTCGCCATTGAACGGCCCGGATCTGATCTACCCCGGCGGCCGCGAGAGCCTTCCCGCACATCCCAACCTGCACTTTCCGCTGATCGAAAACTTCGTCGATGCCGTCGAGGGCAAAGCCCCGCTGCTGGCGAGTGGCGCCGCGGCGTTCCTGACGGACTGGATTACCGAGCAAGCCCGGCGGTAGACGTAGACTGCAGATTGCAGATTCTCTGCAGATTTCAGATTGAAAACTTGGCGCACAGAGAGGTCTACAATCTGAAATCTTCAAATCTGTCAATCTGAAATCAGTTTCGACCGCGCGAGAGCTTCAGCCCCGCCTTTCTTGCGGTAAGATCAAAGATTATGACAACGCCAGCAGCCGCGCCTGAGCCGGGCGCAAGCCCCGCTCCGGAGTCGCGCCCTTCTAACTTCCTTCGCGACAGGATTGCCGAAGACCTCAAGACCAACAAGTACGACGGACGTGTGCAGACCCGTTTTCCTCCCGAGCCCAACGGCTACCTGCACATCGGCCACGCCAAGGCGATCTGCATCGACTTCGGCCTCGCCGACGAGTTCGGCGGTCACACGAACCTGCGCTTCGACGACACCAATCCCGAGAAGGAAGACGTCGAGTACGTCGAATCGATCAAGGAAGACATCCAGTGGCTCGGCTTCCACTGGGACGGCCTCTTCTACGCGTCGGATTATTTCGGCCAGCTCTATGAGTGGGCGATCAAGCTGATCAAAGAAGGCAAGGCCTACGTCGACGATCTCACGGCAGAAGAGATTCGCAAGTACCGCGGCACGCTGACCGAGCCGGGCAAAGACAGTCCCGTATCGCAATCGCTCGGTCGAAGAAAATCTCAATCTGTTCGAGCGCATGCGCGCCGGAGAATTTCCCGACGGCTCGCGCGTTTTGCGCGCCAAGATCGACATGGCGTCGCCGAATTTCAACATGCGCGATCCGGTGATGTACCGCATCCTGCACGCCGAGCATCACCGCACCGGCAACAAGTGGTGCATCTATCCGATGTACGACTACGCGCACGGCCAGTCGGACTCGCTCGAGAAAGTCACGCACTCGATGTGCTCGCTCGAGTTCGCCGATCACCAGCCGCTCTACAACTGGTTCATCGAGCAGCTGGGAATCTTTCCCTCGCAGCAGATCGAATTCGACCGCCTCAGCCTGACCTACACGCTGATGAGCAAGCGCAAGCTGCGCCAGCTGGTCGAGCAAGGCACGGTGCGCGGATGGGACGATCCGCGCATGCCCACGCTCTCAGGCCTGCGCCGCCGCGGCTACACGCCGGAAGCGATCCGCAATTTCGTCACTGCCGCGGGCGTCTCGCGCACCAACGGCATCGTCGAGCTGGCGATGCTCGAACACTTCCTCCGCGAAGACCTGAACAAGCGCTCGCCGCGGGTGATGGCGGTGCTGCGTCCGTTGAAGGTCGTGATCGACAACTATCCCGAAGGCCAGGTCGAAGAGATGGACGCGACCAACAATCCGGAAGATGAGAGCGCAGGAACGCGCAAGGTGCCGTTCTCGCGCGAACTCTACATCGAGCAGGACGACTTCCGCGAAGTTCCTCCGCCGAAATATTTCCGGCTGACGCCCGGACGCGAAGTGCGCCTGCGCTACGGCTATTTCATTACCGCGAAGAGCGTCGTGAAAAACGACAAGGGCGAAGTCGTCGAAGTGCACTGCACCTACGATCCCGCGACGCGCGGCGGCAATGCTCCCGACGGACGCAAGGTGAAGTCCACGATCCACTGGGTCTCGGCGCAGCACGCGGTCGATGCCGAGGTGCGCATCTACGAAAACCTCTTCACCAAAGAAAACCTGGCTGACCTCGAAGAGGGCAAGGATCCTCTCGACTATCTGAATCCGAACTCGCTGGAAGTGATCCCGCACGCCAAGCTGGAGCCGTCGCTGGCGAACGCCGCGCCAGGCAGCCGCTACCAGTTCGAACGCCTGGGATATTTCTGCGCCGATCTTGATTCGAAGCCGGGAAAGCCGGTGTTCAACCGCACCGTAGCGCTGAAAGATACCTGGGCGAAAGTCGAGAAGAAGCAGGGCGGCAAGGGCTAAGTCGTACAAACAAGGCACTTGCGGGAGTTTTCCACAGCGTTCCTGAAGGAACACTTTTCGTACATAACTGTACATACAAACTCGGCGATAGCGAATAAGCTTCGCGTTCTCAATCGTTTGCAGGGAGCGACGTGGGGTGACCCATGGTCACTTCCGGTGAATTTTCCGTAAGAATTCCTGATGCAGATTCCAGGGTGTTCCTAATTGGGGAACGTGAGATCACCTTCTCTAATCACCGAGTAATCGAGATCCCAAATTCTTAAACCACGAAGGACACGAAGGTACACGAAGGAAATCCACTGCTGCCCTCTGCAATTTCAGCCTTACTTCTGCTCCGCGCCCGCCATTCCCGTACCCGAGGCTACATTCTCGATGTTTGGCGGAGTGTGACTGGGCGGCGGACCGCCGTGCAGGCTAAGCTGTCCGAGCCTGCAGAAGTTGATGGCATCGCCGAGAATTCTCATCGCCTCCTGCGGAGCGTGGAAGCCCATCGAATTCTCCGACATCACGAAGTCGATCATGAATTGCCCCTTGCGTTGGTACTCGCGCGCCTGCGCCAGCTGGGCATCTGTCGTCCCCTTCGCCTTCTGTGCCTTGATGTCGTTGATCAGGTCGACCAGAGCGTCCAGCGCCGTGTTGCGCAGATTGAAAAACTTGTTCTGGATGTCCTCCGCTCGTGCCTTCAACTCCTCCTCGGGAAAATGATGGCACGTCTGACACGAGCGGTTGATCTTCAGCAGCGGACTGTTCACCTGATGATCGCTGATCTTCAGCCCGCCTTGCCGCATGTAAGGCATGTGGCAATCGGCGCAGGCCACGCCCGAGCGCGCATGCACACCCTGGTTCCACATCTCGAACTCCGGATGCCGCGCCTTGATCAATCCCGCGCCGCTGTCAGGATGGTCCCATTCCTTGATCTTCTGCTCATCCTCGACCGCGACGATGTCCTCGACCTTCAGCCCTTTTGCCCACGGAAAAGTGAGCCGCTTGTTCGGTGGCTGGAAATAATACGTCACGTGACATTGCCCGCAGACGAACGAGCGCATCTCCTGGCGCGTGGCCATGGTGTTCACGTCGTAGTTCGGTATGCCCTGTGACGCCTTCAGCGCGCGAATACCTTCGATAAACGCGGGCCGGGTCACACGAAGCTGCATCGTTTTCGGATCATGGCAGTCGATGCACGCGACCGAATGCTTCACCTGCTGCCGAATCTGCGGATACGCCATGTGCGAATCGCTGATGACGTTGAACCCCTTCATGATGTCGCCATCGCCGAGCTTCAAGTAGGTCGTCACCATCGACGCATGGCAGTTGATGCACATCGCCGGAGGCGCGAACTTCTGCCGCTCCGTGAACGTCTGATCGTCGAGCATGTAGGCATGGCCGCGGCGTTCGCGATAATCGGCGGAAAAGGAGTATCCCGCCCAGATGGTCTTGAGTCGAGGGTCCTCCTGCAGTTTCGACCGAGCCACCACCGACCGTGGGTCAGCCTGTGTAGGCGAATGCGGGACCCCTTCGCTCCCTCCGTACTTCGTGCGTTCCATGTCCGTGGTGCGCAGGTAAAGGTCGTACTGCATGGGGAAATCCTTTCCCCAGGTTGCGGGATCGTCGATGGTGTCATTCAACTCCACGACGCGGTAGAAGGGATTTTTCGCCTCCTGCTTCCGCTCGAAGATGTTGATCAGAAGTGCGGTCACTGCCAGGGTCGCAACTGCTGCCAGAATTACAACCGCCAGAAAAAGCCGCCGCGAGCGGCCCGCTTGAGGATTACTTGGACTGTTCATGAGGACTCCGGATAGGAATGGAGATGAGACCCGCGGAAGCCGACTCCGAGTGTCCAACAGAATTGTGGCAGCGCGTGCACTCGAGCCCTTCCGCTTTGCCGTGTACTACATTTCCATCAATCGCCGACACGATCGATTCATGGCAGCGGCGGCAGGCGTTTTCGACCACCTGGTGATCGAACTTGGTGATCTCGATCGTGTCGGGATATCGGCCGCTGGTGAAATAAAAAGAATGCCAGAACCCGTTGTTCGCCTTCACCGCAAACTTTCCCACAATGTTGTGCGGAGTGTGGCAGTCGTTGCATGCCGCCACGGAGTGATGACTCGATTTCATCCACGCGTCGTACTGCGCCTGCATCACATGGCAGTTCGCGCAGGCGGCGGGATTATTCGTCAGGTACGAATATCCCTTCGCATAAACAAACGTGTAAGCGGCAAGGCCGACTGCCACTCCGAACAGCATTGCCGCCGAAAGAGTGACTGCGATGGTGCGCTGCATTTGAGGATTCTCGTTGGAGAATCAAAAGGATACTCTGCGGCCTCTAAGGTGCAAAGGCCAGAGTTGTTTTCGTTCCTGTCTGGAAATGATGGCTGAGAGCTAGCTATGCACGTGGGGACTCTGCTTGGGATTGTGTTGGGGAGGAGGCGGTTCTTTGACGACCTTGACATCAAAGTTGACCGGCAGAGTCTTTGGCGGGAAACACTGCGCGTTGTCACAAGCCTGATACCGAAGAACACCCCGCATTGCGTACTTCCCCGGCACCACTGACACCAGCGGATGCACCATCAGGTTGATCGTGAAGTCACCGCTATAGACGTTCAGCTTGGTGTCGGGCGAGAAAGGGAAGCTCACATCCACGCCATTCGGGTACACGATTTTTCCCAGCACGATGTCGGTTGGAGGATCCATCTTCAGCGCGGTGGGAATCAGGAACTCATCCTTGGGAGTGTTGGAGTTGACGTGAAAGCCCGGAGCCACGCGGAAGTTCAGGGTGATCTTGCTCTGCTTCCCGCGTTGCGCGGAAACCGGCCCTACCGGGGCCATCGAAACCGAAGGCGCTTTCCCGGATTGCCCCCACCCGGTGGCCAGCAGGAGAAGCAAGCAAACGATCTTCGAGAGGCGGTTTGGCGAAATCATTCCTAAACTCCGACAAGCCCAATTGAATAGTAGTCGCGCCAGCCTTAGCTTTCTATTGTCAATTCTGGGCTGTGGCGCTCTGGAAGGCCATACCTCTCGCGGAGGTCGCCGCATAAATTGTTGCCTTGGACTAACCGTAACGGCTCAGGAACAGAAACCAAGATTACTTGGGGCCAATGAGCGCAGTGGCGGTTGCTGCAGGACTCCCGGTAGCCTGCGTATTCAGCGCCTTCTTGACGGCATCCTCGATCTCGCTCCTGCCCTCGAGCCCCATGATCTTGTCCACGATCTTCCCGTCGCGGCCGATGAAGAAACTTTCCGGCAGCGCCGGCACACCGCCGTAAGCCTCACCCACAGCTTCCTTCCCGAGCAGTACGGGATAGTTCATCCCCATGTCCTTGGCGAACCTGGCGATCTCATCCTTGCCCGACTCATCCATCGCCACGCCGACGATCTGCAGGCCCTGCGCTCCGTACTGGTTCTGCAACTCGACCAGCCAGGGAGTCTCGATCTTGCAAGGCCCGCACCAGGTCGCCCAGAAGTTGACCACCACGGCTTTCCCGCGCAGCGACGACAGACTCACGGTCTTGCCGTCCAGAGTTTCGAGCGTGAAATCGGGAGCCGGCGTCCCGTACCCGATCCCAAGCGGGTGATCCGTCCCTGAGCGCCGCGCCATATGGAATCCGAAGTAAAGCATTCCTGCCGCCACCAGAGCGACCACAACCAGCGCGACAGGATTCCGGCGCTGAGGTGGTGGCGTCGGCTGGACGGGAGGAACCGCAGAAGGTTCCGGACTGTAATTGGTCTCGCAGCGGCACCAGCGGCGCTGCCGCACGCCTCGCACGTCGCAGTACCCGGCTCCGGTTCCGGCCTGGCGCTGGTGCCTTCGAGCGAAGCTCCACACTTCGGACACCATTGCGTGCTCTCAACCGGCATCTCGTTCGATTGTTCACCCATCAACATAGAACTAGACCTCACAACGCAAAGCGATTCAGAAACGACAGCCAGCTCGAAATCAGCGTGAACCGGCCGATCACCAGCAGCACACCCAGCGCAATCAGCAAGCCTCCAGAGGCTACTTCCAGTGCGTGCATGTGCGAACGAAAGCGGCTGTAAAACTTCAGGAAACGCTCCATCAGCAGTGACGTCATCAGGAACGGCACTGCCAGCCCCAGCGAATAAACACCAAGCAGAAGGATTCCCTTGACCAGCGTGTCCTGCTCGCTGGCCAGGGTCAGGATCGCGGTCAGGATCGGCCCCAGGCACGGAGTCCAACCGAAGGCAAACGCGAATCCGATCACGAATGCGCCGATCGGCGTGCTGCTTCCCTTGACGCTATGCAGCCGGGCATCGGTATAGAGCGCTTTGATCTTGAAAATTCCTGTCAGGTGTAGTCCGAAAATAATGATGACCACACCCGCCACGATCGACAAGCGTGTGCTTGTAACGCGCCGCCACCTGTCCGATCTCGGTCGAGATCGCCCCCAGCGTAATGAACACGACGCTGAAGCCGAGGATGAATCCGACCGAATTCACCATCACCCGCCGCATCAGCTGGCCCTGCGCCGACTTCAATTCCTCGACCCCGGCCCCCGAAATCAATGACACATAGCCGGGAACCAGCGGCAGAACGCACGGTGACAGGAAACGAAATCAGCCCGGCGATGAAGGCGGCAAGAGGTAGTGGTAGGCTCGACATGCGTCCTTATATTGTACCGCCGAGTAGCGTTCACAGAATAAGACGCGCCCGAAGGCATTTAGTTGCAGACCAGGGATCAGGGATCAGTCGTCAGGGACTCAGGGGTCAGGATCAGGTAGTGCGGCTTGCTAACCAGACCACCAGCAAACTCATTCAGATTCAAACACCGGCGCCCTAACCCCTGACCCCTGGTCCCTAGCCTCCGAATCACCGCGGTTTCGGCTTCGTCGGCTGCTTCTTGCTTCGCCGCCGGCGCCATCGCCGGCATCTGATCCGGGGACTCCGCCAATTTGTGCAGAACCTCCGTCGGCACCGTGGCCAGCAACACAGCCCGCTTGTCCTCCTGCTTCACCTGCAGGCTGTCAAACAGAGCCTTCACGTCAGCATCGGTTCCCGGGGATCCCACCGAGGTCTCGGCGCTGTGGAACAAGTCCAAGAACACATTCGCTTTGTCGGCGATGACACGCGCATCTTCCTCGGTGCCTGCCCATGCTTCAGCGCGCACGTGCAGGGCTGCGGCGCGAAACGGCAGATGCAGCGGGTTGAAGCTGGCGGAGATCACTACATCCGCCGGATGGGGCAGGAAGTTGCTCACTCCAGCGATCTCGGGAGAAGCGGGATCGAGGTGCGCCACCAGCCAGACTGGGCTGGCCAGCTGGACGCGCTTGTAATAGCGCCGCAGCAGGGCCGGGCCTCCGAAGGGAGATGCCAGCCTTCGCGAGCGGTCTACGATCCCCCGTATCACAGCCGGGTCGTCGTGGTTTGAGGCGGCAACCGCGTCTACTCCCAGAATCGCGATCCGAAACGTTCGCCCGTAAATCGGGATCGTGAAGATGCTGACCGAGTTATAATTCTCGACCGACTTCGCCATCCGCTTGAAATACGCGACGCACTTATCCCCATCGAAGTGGCCAATGAAGACTTCGGAAAAACGGGGCTCGGGCGCCTTTCCGCCCGTGCCTCCCCCAGGCCAAGCTTCCGGATAGTGAATGGCAAACGCCACCGAGTCGAGGTCGCGCTCGTAGTCAAAGCCGGTTTCCTGAATGAACTGCTCGTATTCCGGATCGTGGTTGACCGGGTTAAACGGCTTGCCGCTGGTCTTCCGAACCCAGCTGTAATCGACGTACAAAAATCCGTCCGCTCCCGGCAGGAGCCGGGCTGGCTCCGGTGGCGCATGCTTGCGCAACTGGACGGCAAGTACTACCGCTCCGGCGATAACCACAACCGCCAGAACGATAGGGAGAGTGCGTCGTATTCGCATGAAATGGGGCCAGGCTGAAATGATAGCACCCGGCCTGCGCGGAACAGCGGCGAAGCTATTAGCCAGTCAGACCTCCCTCACTCGTGCCCGAGCGCCATTGGATCGATGCGAGATGCTCAATGTGAAGAAACTCCGGACGCATGACGAGCGCAATACCACAAAATACGGAAAGGTACAGGGACGAGGGGAGTAAGCATACTCCACTCGAACGCCTATGGGAAGGATTATTTTTCCGGGGTTCTGAAACACCCGATCGCTAGGTAAACTCGAAAGGAGTTTGCTAGTGTTGAGCGATCGTCGCGTGCGGGTCGCTGCGGCACACTACTCGGCCGAAGCAGCCGAAAAGGGCTCTAAAGCTTTAGGGAAATGAGTCGCCGGGTGGGGTATGCGCAGGTTTAGACAACCGCTCCGCAATTCAGCATCCCTTTGTTGCACCCCAACTTGGCCCTGTGGTACTTTATATAATTGTCCCGGACATCTGGAAGGGATCCGTGGGATAAGTTTGCGCGGAGACGCGCCTTTCCCCAGTTGCTGGCGTAGCTCAGTCGGTAGAGCATCTGATTTGTAATCAGAGGGTCGGGGGTTCGATTCCCTTCGCCAGCTCCAGAGAACGAGCTCGACAGCGAGCATAGCAGAAGAAATTGTCCGGCAGGTGGCGGACTCGGCTGTAGCGGCGCAACAGGTTTTTCCAAAACGCACTCCATTCGGAACTTTTCCGGCGAGTTGTAATCTTCGCGGTGTCTTGTGCGCGACCTTGGTTTCCCTGTATTGCGAAAGTCAGTTTTACGAAATTGAAGTGTGGTTTGTGCTGCGTTTTGTCCGCAGGTTTTGCTTGAACGCCTGCGAATTTCAAACGCGGTCTGCCGGACGGAGCGCGACGGCCGCATCGCCCGAAGGTTTTTGCACAGGTGGGTGAGTGGTTAAAGCCAACAGACTGTAAATCTGTCCCTCCTAGCGAGGTACGAAGGTTCGAATCCTTCCCTGTGCACCAGTGATTGCTTCGATGTGGAAACGCCGTAGCCCTGAGCGCAGTCGAAAGGCCGCTGGCGAAATCCCGAGCGGTTTTTGCGAGGGAACTGAATGAATCGCCTTGCGACAGCTTTGATCGCCTACGCAGTGTTGGGAGTCCTGACGTGGGTCACGATCAGCGATACGCGGGTTCGAATGGTTCCGCTGGGGATTCTGGCGTTGTTCGCGTTGAAGTCGGTGTTGCGGCGGAACGATGTCATGCATCCCGGCAAGCCCGAGGGACGAAGAGCGCAAGGATTTGGCTGAAAGCCGATAGCTGAAAGCTGACGGCTGGTGTCGGGCCGATGTAGCTCAGTTGGTAGAGCACTCCCTTGGTAAGGGAGAGGTCACCAGTTCAATCCTGGTCATCGGCTCCAGAAATTAGTCGGAAGGTTTTGCGAGAACTGGTTTTGGGAAGCGATTTCGTGTGGAAGCGATTTGTGGAAGGGCACGGCTTTAGCCGTGCCGCTGAGAGTTGAAGTTGAAAGCGGCTTTAGCCGCTGAGGGCTGACGGCTGATAGCTGACAGCTGATTTACAGGGCGGGAGTAACTCAGTGGTAGAGTCACAGCCTTCCAAGCTGTTGGTCGCGGGTTCGATTCCCGTCTCCCGCTCCAGAGATCTAACGTTTGGGGATGACAGTGGCATTTGAACAGGCTGCCATCAAGGTTGAGAAGGCGCAGGAATTTGCCAGGCTGCAGGCGGCGATCGAGCAGGCGTTCGCGCCCGAGAAAGTCGAGCACTTCCTGAAGCAGATGGACCGCAAGGGAATCCGCATTCGCGACTTCGACGCAGTGCTGGCGCAGCGGGTGCTCGACGGTGACACGGCGCAGAACGCGCAGCAGCTGTATCAGTCGCTGACGCTTTCCGACCAGGCGCAGATGCGCGAGTTTTACCTGTCGAAGATGGAAAAGGTCGACAGTCGCGCTGCGGCACAAGTTTAAGAAGTTGTACCAGTACTACTGAGAAGGTTCGAAGGGTGTGGTTGAGCTAAAAGCTAGGAGCTAGAGGCTGGGTTATGGCGAAAGAGAAATTTGAACGGACAAAGCCGCACTGCAACGTAGGGACGATTGGTCACATCGATCACGGCAAGACGACGTTGACGGCGGCGATCACCAAGGTTCTGCAGAAGCACAATCCGAAGATTGTGTTCCGGTCGTTTGACTCGATCGACAACGCGCCGGAAGAGAAGGCGCGCGGCATCACGATCGCGACGGCGCACGTCGAGTACGAGACGGCGAACCGTCACTACGCGCACGTCGACTGCCCGGGCCACGCCGACTACATCAAGAACATGATCACGGGCGCGGCGCAGATGGATGGCGCGATCCTGGTGGTGGCGGCGACCGACGGTCCGATGCCGCAGACGCGCGAGCACGTGCTGCTCGCCCGCCAGGTCGGTGTGCCCTACATCGTCGTCGCGCTGAACAAGTGCGATGCGGTGGATGATCCCGAGTTGCTGGATCTGGTCGAGCTCGAAGTGCGCGAGCTGCTGAAGAGCTACAAGTTTCCGGGCGACGATGTGCCGGTGATTCGGTTGTCGGCGCTGGGCGCGTTGAACGGCGAAGAGAAGTGGGAGAAGCAGATTGACGCGTTGATGGAGGCGGTGGACAAGAGCGTGCCGCAGCCGGCGCGCGAACTGGACAAGCCGTTCCTGATGCCGATCGAAGACATCTTCTCGATCTCGGGCCGCGGCACGGTGGTGACGGGCCGTATCGAGCGCGGCAAGGTGAAGGTGGGCGAGGAAGTGGAAATCGTCGGCTTCCGCGAGACGCGCAAGACGGTGGTGACCGGCGTCGAGATGTTCAAGAAGCAGCTGGACGAAGGCATGGCGGGCGACAACGCAGGACTGCTGCTGCGCGGCATTGGCAAGGACGACGTGGAGCGCGGCATGGTGCTGGCCAAGGGTGGATCGATCACGCCGCACACCAAGTTCAAGGCCGAGGTCTACATCCTGACGAAGGAAGAGGGCGGACGTCATACGCCGTTCTTCAAGGGATACCGTCCGCAGTTCTACCTGCGAACGACGGACGTGACGGGCGTGGCGGAGTTGCCGGCGGGCACCGAGATGGTGATGCCGGGAGACAACGTCAGCCTGGTGATCGAACTGATCACGCCGGTGGCGATGGAAAAGGGCTTGCGCTTCGCCATCCGCGAAGGCGGCCACACGGTGGGAGCAGGCACGATCGCGGAGATTGTTCAGTAGCAGCTGTCAGCCGTCGAGCTTTCAGCTGTCAGTGAAAGCGCAGACGCTGATGCTGCAACGGCAAAAGCCCCGAAGGGCGGAATATGTTAGCCCAGGACGTAAGTCCTGGGTAGGCTGGAAAAGCGGAACGAGTCCTGTAGGGACGACAGAAAATGCATCGGTCCTTCGGCGACAAAAACCGTCGCCTCAGGATGACAGGAGCTAGAGCTTAGGAGCTGTTGAAATGCCCCGAGAAATAGTGACATTACAGTGCGGTGACTGCAAAGAGCGGAACTATTCGACGACGAAGAACCGCAAGACGACGACCGAGCGGCTGGAATTCAAGAAAGTTCTGCCGCCGTTGCCGCAAGCACACGCCGCACAAAGAAGTGAAATAATTGGTGATTGAGATTTGGATTGCCGAGGGTTCAGTTTTTCAACTAGCAATCAGCAATCGCAAAATCGACAACTGAGCATACAGGGGCGTAAGCTCAACGGTTAAACTGTCGGTCTCCAAAACCGAACTTGGGGGTTCGAATCCCTCCGCCCCTGCCAGAGTTTTGGAAGAGGAAGAGAAGGGTCAAGGCCAGGAGTAGTGATGTCAGTCGAGACGAAGAAAATGGCAAATTCAATTGTGGCAGCCGGTGGCAGCTTTGGCGAGCGGTTGAAGTCCTGGCCGGAGAGGGTCAAGACCTTCTACAACGACGTGCGCACGCGAAATGCGCAAGGTGACGGCGCCCACGTGGAAGGAAGTACGCGGCACGACCACGGTCGTCATCATTACCGTGTTCATTTTTGCGGCGTACTTTGGGATCATCGATTTCATCATTAACAAGGCGTGACGGCGCTGTTTGACTATTTCAGGACCCACTAAGTCACGGCAAACGCGCCAGAGCAACTGGCCGGGAAGAAGCAACCTAAATATGCTGGACGAAGAAAAAAACGAAGCACAGCCGGGCGGAGAAAGCACGCCCCAGCCTCCCGCGGAAGGCGCCACCGCCACCGCCGAGGCGCCACGCAATCCGAACATGAAGTGGTACATCATCCACTCCTACTCGGGGTTTGAGCGCAAGGTCAAAGAGTCGCTCGAGTCGCGCGTCGCGGCCTTCGGGCTGCAGGACAAGATCGGCAAAGTGCTGATCCCGACCGAGTCGGTCACCGAAGTTCGCGGCGGCAAGAAGTACACCTCCGAGCGCATGTTCTATCCCGGCTACGTGCTGGTCGAAATGGACATGGACGATCACGTCTGGCACGTGGTGAAGTCCACGCCGCGCGTGACCGGATTTGTCGGCACCGGCCAGCAGCCGACGCCGCTCTCGGACGAAGAAGTTCAGCACATCGTCTACAAAGTCGCCGACAGCCGCGAGAAGCCGAAGCTCAAGGTCAAGTTCGAGAAGAACGAATCGGTCCGCATCACCGAAGGTCCGTTCGCCAGCTTCACCGGCGTAGTCGACGAAGTGAACGAAGACCGCGAGACGCTGAAAGTGATGGTCACAATTTTCGGCCGCTCGACCCCGGTGGAACTGGAGTTCAACCAGGTGGAGAAGGTCGCTTGACCCTGTGAACCTCTGTGCCCTCTGTGGTTGAAGCTTTTCCACCACAGAGCACACAGACGGATCACAGAGGAGTAGAAGGGAATATCCGATGGCAAAAAAAGTTACAGGTTACGTGAAGCTGCAGATCGCCGCGGGCAAGGCGACTCCGGCGCCCCCGGTGGGCCCGGCGCTCGGCCAGGCGCAGATCAACATCATGGAGTTCTGCAAGCAGTTCAACGCCAGAACCAACCAGAAGGAGATGGAAGGTCTGATCATCCCGGTCGTGGTGTCGGTCTACAACGACCGCTCGTTCACCTTCATCACCAAGACGCCTCCGGCGTCGATTCTGCTGAAGCGCGCTGCGGGCATCGCCAAGGGATCCGGCACGCCGAACAAAGACAAAGTCGGCAAGGTCACCGCGAAGCAGGTCGAAGACATCGCCAAGCAGAAGATGCCCGACCTGAATGCCGCCTCGGTCGAAACGGCAATCAAGAGCGTCCGCGGCACGGCCCGGTCGATGGGAATTGAAGTAGTTGGATAGAGAGATTGATGTGGGGACAGCCGCCTTCGGCTGTCCAGCGAGCGCAGCGAGCGAGGTTTTCGCCGTCAGCGTTGCAGATGAGCTTGAGTTTGTAAGTCGAAAGCACCACGGCTCTTCGAAGCAACGGCGAGCGGTGGGAGACAAGGAGAAGTAATGAACAAAAAAGAAGGAAAGAACATCGCCAAGGCGCACGCCGCAGTCGAGAAGCGCCCCTATGTTCTGCAGGACGCAGTTCCTCTCCTGCAGAAAGTGAAGTTCGCCAAGTTCGACGAGACCGTCGAGGTCACGATGCGCCTGGGAGTCGATCCCAAGCACGCCGACCAGATGGTCCGCGGCACGGTCGTTCTGCCGCACGGTCTGGGCAAGTCGAAAAAAGTTCTGGTCATCGCGACCGGCGACAAGATTAAGGAAGCCGAAGCGGCCGGCGCCGATTTCGTCGGCGGCGAAGAGATGGTCGAGAAGATCACCAAGGAAAACTGGACCGACTTCGACGCCCTGATCGCCACTCCCGACGTGATGAAGTCCGTCGGACGCCTCGGTAAAGTGCTCGGCCCGAAGGGCCTGATGCCGAATCCGAAGACCGGCACGGTCACTTTCGACGTGGGCAAGGCGGTGCAGGAAGTGAAGGCCGGTAAGGTCGAGTTCCGCACCGACAAGACCGCGCTCGTGCACTGCCCGGTGGGCAAGATTTCGTTCACGCCCGACAAGCTGATCGAGAACGCCACCGTGCTGATCACCAGCGTGATCAAAGCCAAGCCGTCGGTGGCCAAGGGCAAGTACATCAAGGGCTGCTATCTGAGTTCGACCATGGGGCCGGGGATCTCGCTGGACGTGACTCCGATCGAGGCGGCGGCAAAGGCGTAAGGACGCATGTGGGGACAGCCGCCAGCGGCTGTCCGCGTTGCGAAGCAACGCTTGTCCAAGACTACAAGATTCGAGGAATTGACAATGGCGGTTACTAAAGCAAAGAAGAAAGAGCAGGTCGAGAAGCTGAGCAAGGACCTGAGCAACGTTTCGAACATGGTCGTGGCGACCTACACCAAGATGACCGTCGCCCAGGACTACGAGCTGCGCAAGGCTCTGCGCGGCGCGGGCGCGAAGTATCGGGTCGTCAAGAACACCCTGGCCGAAAAAGCCGCCAAGGGCACCAAGGTCGAAGGCGCGCTGAAGGATCTGGCGGGCGTGACCTCGATCGCCTACACGACGGGCGATCCGGTCGCGATGGCCAAGGCGCTCACCAAGTACGCCAAGGACACACCGGAATTCACCTTCAAGATCGGTGTGGTCGAAGGCCGCGTGATCTCCATCAAAGAGATCGAAGCGCTGGCGACGATGCCGTCGAAGGAAGAGCTGATGTCGAAGCTGCTGTTCCTGATCAACGCCCCGGCGCAGCGTCTGGCGACGGTGATGAACGCCGTCGGCCGCGAACCTGGCGGTCGTGGTCGATCAGGGCGTGCAGCAGAAGAAGTTCAAGGAAGCATAAGCGGGTTCAGTGTGGGGACGGCCGCCTTCGGCCGTCCAGCAAGTCGCAGTTGAGCGTGATTTTTGCGCGGCAAGAGTGCCCGACGCCAGCATAAAAAGTTTGGTTGTCAGCAGGTCAGGGGTTGCGCGGTCCGTTCCAAACGTTGTCTGGCGCGAGGAATCTGGACCTGGTCGCACTGGAAACCTGGCCTGCGGGTGACGAAAGCAAGAGACTAAATAACGGAGAATCAACATGGCGGATCTGCAACAGATTGAAGAATCAATCGTAGGCTTGTCGCTGCTCGAAGCGGCAGAACTGGTCAAGAAGCTGGAAGCGCGTCTGGGCGTGTCGGCGGCAGCAGCGGCTCCCGTGATGGTGGCGGGCGGCGGTGCGGGCGCGGCAGCAGCGGCTCCGGCGGAAGAGAAGACCGAATTCACCGTCGTCCTCAAGGAAGTCGGTGCCAACAAGATCAACGTGATCAAGGCCGTCCGCGAAGTCACCAGCCTGGGCCTGAAAGAAGCCAAGGAACTGGTCGACGGAGCGCCCAAGAACGTCAAAGAAGGCGTCTCCAAGGAAGAGGCCGAGACCATCAAGAAGAAGTTCACCGAAGCCGGCGCTACCGTCGAAGTGAAGTAACCGTGCTCGTGTGGGGACGGCCGCCCTCGGCCGTCCGCCGAGCAGAGCTCGGCTGGTTTTCGCGGTCACTAGAGCAGACGCGGACAGGGGCGTCCGCGTCTACACAGTCCCAGGTTGCACCTTGGGCAGTGCAATATCGTTTTTCTGGTACGTTCCTACTTGTGAACCTTCGGCGGCGATGTTAGCATCTATATAACACCGCTTCCCAGGGTGCACTCGAGCGCGAGCGAGTCTCGCGCGGGGAAGTTCTGGCAGGCTGCTCCGCGGGCAGGCGGGGCGGAAACAGGCCGAGATACTGGCGCGAAAGAGTTCAAATCAGAAATGGCGAAACGCCTTGCAATGGCGTCTGCGGGAACTACTGTCCCTGCGGGCGCCCCGTCGTCTTTTAGGTTCTTAGTTGTTCCGGCTCTGCACACGAGTAAGTCCCGCGGGGCGCCAACACGCCCCACATTCCGCGGTTTGAGCGCGACCTTCGGTTGCGCGTGAGATTGGGAGTTTCTTAACGATGAAAAATGCCTTCCGCAAACGCTTTGATTTTTCCAAAATTCCGGCCACCATCCAGATCCCGAACCTGATCGAGGTTCAGAAGCGTTCCTACGACCGCTTCCTGCAGATGGACAAGCTGCCCAGCGAGCGCGAAGACGGCGGCTTGCAGGCGGTGTTTCAGTCCGTCTTTCCGATCACCGACTTCCGCAACGTATCACAACTTGAGTTTGTGGATTACGCCATTGGTAACTGGGAGTGCAAGTGCGGACACCTCAAAGGTCTGCATCACCTCCGTACCACTTGTAAGAATTGCGGATCCACGGTCATCACCGATCCGTTCCATCCCGGGCGAAGTGCTCTGCGGCAAGTGCGGCACCTACAACGCCAACACGCCCGACTTCTGCAACAAGTGCGGCGACCCGGTTGGACTGCAGCTGAAGTACGACGTGGCCGAGTGCGAAGAGCGCGGCATGACCTACTCCGCGCCGCTCAAGGTCACGATGCGTCTGACCATCTTCGACAAGGACGCCGAGACCGGCAACCGCTCCATCCGCGACATTAAAGAGCAGGAAGTCTTCTTCGGCGACGTTCCGCTGATGACGCAGAACGGTACGTTCATCATCAACGGCACCGAGCGCGTCATTGTCAGCCAGTTGCACCGTTCGCCTGGCGTGTTCTTCGAGACCGCCAACAACCGCACCTACTTCCTGGGCAAGATCATTCCCTACCGCGGTTCGTGGGTCGAGTTCGAGTACGACCAGAAGAACGTGCTCTATGTCCGCATCGACCGCAAGCGCAAGTTCCTGGGCACGATCTTCCTGCGCGCCCTCGGCCTGCGTTCCGGCGAAGACATCCTCAAGACCTTCTACACCACGGACCGCATCGCGGTTCGCGACAAGAAGCTCTTCTGGACGCTCGATCCGACCAGCGAGAAGCCGACCAACCTGCTCGGCATGAAGCTGGCGCACAGCATCAAGAACAAGTCCGGCGAGGAAATCGCTCACTCCGGCCGCAAGATCAACGCTCAGGTTCTGAAGGAAATTCAGAAGGCGAAGATCACCGAAATCGAAGTCGACATCACCGACCTCGAAGGCGCGTGGACTGCCGGCGACGTCGTCGACACCACCACCGGCGAAGTCATGCTCGAAGCCAACTCCGAGCTGACCGCCGACAAGGTGTCGAAGATTCTCGATTCCGGCGTCGTGGAAATGTCGCTGTTCTTCCCCGAGCGCGACGACGTGGGAACGGTCATCAGCCAGACGCTGAAGCGCGATTCGATCAAGACTCCGCAGGAGGCGCTGATCGAGATCTACCGCAAGCTGCGTCCCGGCGATCCGCCGACGCTCGACACGGCGACGGCGCTGTTCCACGGCATGTTCTTCGACCCGCGCAAGTACGACTTCTCGCGCGTGGGCCGCTTGAAGTTCAACATCAAGCTGTTCGAGAACCAGGAAGCGACCTCGCTCGACAAGCGCACGCTCGATCCCGAAGATTTCTACGCGACCATCGCGTACCTGCTCAAGCTGCGCAAGAACATCGGCGCGGTCGACGACATCGATCACCTCGGCAACCGCCGCGTGCGCGCGGTCGGCGAGTTGATGGAAAACCAGTTCCGCATCGGCCTGGTCCGCATGGAACGCGCGATCAAAGAAAAAATGTCCGTGTACCAGGAAATGTCGACGGCCATGCCGCACGACCTGGTCAACGCCAAGCCGGTGATGGCTGCGATCCGCGAATTCTTCGGATCGTCGCAGCTCTCGCAGTTCATGGATCAGACCAACCCGCTCTCCGAGATCACGCACAAGCGGCGTCTCTCGGCGCTTGGGCCGGGCGGTCTGTCGCGTGAGCGCGCCGGATTCGAAGTCCGCGACGTTCACCCCACGCACTACGGACGTATCTGCCCGATTGAGACGCCGGAAGGTCCGAACATCGGCCTGATCTCGTCGCTGAGCTGCTACGCCCGCATCAACGACTACGGCTTCATCGAGTCGCCCTACCGCAAGGTCAAGAGCGGGCGCATCATCGACTACGTCACCGTCGTCAACGTCGGCGACAGCGACTTCAAGGTCGGCGATCACATCGAGAAGCACGAGATCGAGAAGATCAACGACGAGCTGAAAGAGAAGCGCAAGAAGCCGGCGCAGATTGAGCCGTTCTCGTTCTATCTCTCGGCGTGGGAAGAAGACCGCCACACCATCGCACAGGCCAACGTGGAACTCGACGACAAGGGCACGCATCGTGGCCGAACTCGTCAACGCCCGCAAGGCCGGCAACTTCGTGCTGGTCAGCCGCGAGGAAGTCGACTACGTCGACGTCAGCCCGAAGCAGCTCGTATCCGTCGCCGCCTCGCTGGTTCCGTTCCTCGAGCACGACGACGCGAACCGCGCGCTGATGGGCGCGAACATGCAACGCCAGTCCGTGCCGCTGCTCCGCGCGCAGGCGCCGATCGTCGGCACCGGAATGGAAGGCGTTACCGCTCGCGACTCGGGCGCAGTCGTTCTCGCCCGCCGCAACGGCATCATCGATTCGGTCGACTCCGAGCGCATCATCGTGCGCGTCGAAGGCGAGCATCATCCCACGCAGTTGTCGCGTGAGGTCGGTAGCGACATCTACCAGCTCACCAAGTTCAAGCGCTCGAACCAGAACACCTGCATCAACCAGAAGCCGGTGGTCAAGAAAGGTCAGCGCGTGCTGAAGGGCGAGATCATCGCTGACGGTCCTTGCACCGACCACGGCGAGCTGGCTCTGGGACGAAACGTCCTCGTGGCCTTCATGCCGTGGCGCGGCTACAACTTCGAAGACGCGATCCTCGTCTCCGAGAAGATGGTGAAGGAGGACTACTACACCTCGCTTCACATCGAGGAGTACGAGATCGAAGCGCGCGACACCAAGCTCGGTCCGGAAGAAGTCACGCGCGACATTCCCAACGTCAGCGAGTCCATGCTCCGCAACCTGGACGAAGCGGGCGTGATTCGCATCGGCGCCAGCATCAAGCAGGGCGACATTCTGGTCGGCAAGGTCACGCCGAAGGGCGAAACCCAGCTCACGCCGGAAGAGAAGCTGCTGCGCGCGATCTTCGGCGAAAAAGCCGGCGACGTGCGCGATGCTTCGCTCTACTGCCCGCCGGGCATCGAGGGCGTCATCGTCGATGTGAAGATCTTCTCGCGCAAGGGCCAGGAAAAGGACGAGCGCGCGAAGGCCATCGAAGCCACGCAGATCGCGAAGTTGGAAAAGAACCTTTCGGACGAAATCCGGATTCTGACCGACGAGCGGCTGAAGCGTCTCGACAACATCCTGGGCGGCAAGGAAGTGCAGGCCGACCTGCACGACGAGCGCACCAACAAGCGCCTGCTGACCAAGGGCAGCGATCCTGACCCGCGACGAGATCGAGCGCATCTCGACCCGTAACCTGAAGCGCATTAAGTACGCCGACAAAGATCCGCGGGTGAACGAGCAGATCGACGAGATCGAGGAAATGACCTCGCGCCAGATCGACGTGCTCAAGAAGATCGTCAACGAGAAGAAAGACAAGCTGACCAAGGGCGACGAACTGCCGCCGGGCGTGATCAAGCTGGTCAAGGTCTACATCGCCATGAAGCGCAAGCTGAGTGTCGGTGACAAGATGGCCGGCCGTCACGGCAACAAGGGCGTCATCGCGCGCATTCTGCCCGAAGAGGATATGCCGTACCTCGAAGACGGAACGCCGGTGGAAATCGTCCTCAACCCGCTCGGCGTGCCTTCCCGTATGAACGTGGGCCAGATTCTTGAAACCCACCTCGGATGGGCCGGCTTCGTTCTGGGCGAGAAGATCACGCGACCTGCTCCAGGAGAACACGCGCACGGAGGCGATCCGCCGCGAGTTGAAGGCCCTGTTCAAGGACTCGCAGCTCGCTGACATCATCTCCGACATGAGCGACGAGGAGCTCGAATCCGTGGCTCCGACGCTCACCAAGGGCGTGTTCATGGGATCGCCGGTATTCGACGGCTCCAAGGAAGGCGAGATCAAGGCGTTGCTCGAACACGCCGGACTCCCGACCTCGGGCAAGACGAATCTGCGCGACGGCATGACCGGAGAGAAGTTCGAACAGCCGGTCACCGTGGGCTACATCTACATGCTGAAGCTGTCGCACCTGGTGGACGACAAGATTCACGCTCGTTCCATCGGACCGTACTCGCTCATCACCCAGCAGCCGCTGGGCGGCAAGGCGCAGTTCGGCGGACAGCGCTTCGGAGAAATGGAAGTCTGGGCGCTGGAAGCTTACGGTGCGGCGTTCATTCTGCAGGAGCTGCTGACGGCGAAGTCCGACGACGTATACGGCCGCACCAAGATCTACGAGGCCATCGTCAAGGGCGAAGCCGCCATGGAGCCCGGCGTGCCGGAATCGTTCAACGTGCTGATCCGCGAATTGCAGTCGCTCTGTCTCGACGTCGAGTTGATCAAGGCGAGCGAGAAGAAGCCGACCGCAAGCGCGGCAGCAGACTAAAGCAGCGGTCAGTCGATCAGGGTCAGTGGCCAGTAAGGCGCGAGCCTCGATCACTGACGAATGCGCAATCGAGTTCTCGAAGAACAGTTTCGTGGAGCGAAGAGATCTCAGCTACGCGGAACATCAAAACCTGGCAACTGGCCACTGACCCCTGGCCGACTGCCGTTGAGCAGCAGGAAGCGGAGGAACACCTTGTTTCGTTCGAGCCCATTCGAAATGGCAAATGTGATCGCGGACTTTGATGCCATTCGCATCTGCCTGGCCTCTCCGGAGAAAATCCGGAGCTGGTCGCACGGCGAAGTCACCAAGCCCGAGACCATCAACTACCGAACCTTCAAACCCGAGCGCGATGGACTGTTCTGCGCCCGCATCTTCGGCCCGGTCACCGACTGGGAGTGCCTCTGCGGCAAGTACAAGCGCATGAAGCACCGCGGCGTGATCTGCGACAAGTGCGGCGTGGAAGTCACTCTGTCGAAAGTTCGGCGCGAACGCCTTGGCCACATCGAGCTGGCGTCGCCCTGCTCGCACGTGTGGTTCTTCAAAGGACTGCCCAGCCGCATCGGGCACCTGCTCGACATCTCGCTGCGCGACCTTGAGTCCGTTCTCTACTTCGAAGCCTACGTCGTCGTCGAACCCGGCGACGCTCCGGTGAAAGAGCGCGAGGTCATCAAGGACGAAGCCAAGTTCCGCGAACTCGATCAGCAGTACCGTCCGGCCGGCTTCAAGGCCATGATGGGCGCTGAAGCGATCAAGGAACTGCTCAAGCGCGTCGACACCGACACGCTCTCCACCGAACTGCGCGAGAAGATGAAGAACGAGAGCTCGCTGCAGAAGCGGCTCAAGTACGCCAAGCGCCTGAAAGTCGTCGAGGCCTTCCGCAAGAGCGGCAACAAGCCGCACTGGATGATCCTCGACGTCATTCCGGTCATTCCGCCGGAGCTCCGCCCCCTGGTTCCACTCGATGGCGGCCGCTTCGCCACGTCCGACCTGAACGATCTGTATCGCCGCGTCATCAACCGCAACAACCGGTTGAAGAAGCTGATGGACCTGCACGCTCCCGAAGTCATCGTGCGCAACGAAAAGCGCATGCTGCAGGAAGCCGTCGACGCCCTGTTCGACAACGGACGCCGTGGCCGCGTGCTGCGTGGTGCCAACAACCGTCCGCTGAAGTCGCTCTCCGACACGCTGAAAGGCAAGCAGGGACGCTTCCGCCAGAACCTGCTCGGCAAGCGCGTCGACTACTCCGGACGTTCCGTCATCGTGGTCGGTCCCGAACTCAAGCTGCACCAGTGCGGTCTGCCCAAGAAGATGGCGCTCGAACTGTTCAAGCCGTTCATCTATCACCGGCTCGAGCAGACGGGCAACGTCACCACCATCAAGCAAGCCAAGGAAATGGTCGAGCAGCAGGAACCGATCGTTTGGGACATCCTTGAAGAAGTCATCAAGGATCACCCGGTCCTGCTGAACCGCGCTCCTACGCTTCACCGCCTCGGCATTCAGGCGTTCGAGCCGGTGCTCGTCGAAGGCAAGGCCATCAAGATTCACCCGCTGGTCTGCACGGCGTTCAACGCCGACTTCGACGGCGACCAGATGGCGGTTCACATTCCGCTGTCTCCGGAAGCCCAGGTCGAAGCCAGCGTGCTGATGCTGGCCTCGCACAACATCCTGTCGCCCGCTTCAGGTCAGCCGATCACCGTGCCCACGCAGGACATGGTTCTCGGTCTCTACTACCTGACCAAAGCGAAGCCGGGCGCCAAGGGTGAAGGCCGCGCCTTTGCCAACATCGAAGAAGTGCTGATGGCGCTCGACGCCGGTGAAGTCGAAACGCTCAGCCCGATCCGCCTCCGCTACACGGGCGAGCTGATCGACCTGACCACCGCGTACGACGATCAGGACATCATTCACACCGAGCCGGTGCAGATTGAACGCGCGTTCATCAACACCACGGTGGGCCGCGCCATCCTCAACGACCATCTTCCCAAGAACGCGACCGACATCACGGCCGCGTCCGCAGCATGCCGTACATCAACGGCTTGCTCAAGAAGAAGGGCATCGGCGCGCTGGTGAACTACTGCTACCTGCAGTTCGGTCTCGAGACCACGGTCAAGATGCTCGACGAAGTCAAGACGCTCGGCTTCCGCTTCGCGACTCGCGCCGGCTTGTCGATCGGCATCGACGACATGGTCATCCCGGACAGCAAGAAGGTCCTGGTGAAGGACGCCGAGAAGCAGGTCGTCAACGTCCAGCAGCAGTACCTGGACGGCGCCATCACCAACGGCGAGCGCTACAACAAGGTCATCGAAATCTGGTCGGCCATCACGGAAAAAGTCGCCGACGAAATGTTCGGCGAAATGCAGCGCCGCGACAAGGAAGGCGAACTCAACCCGATTTACGTCATGGCCGACTCCGGCGCTCGCGGATCGAAACAGCAGATCCGCCAGCTCTCCGGTATGCGCGGACTGATGGCCAAGCCGTCGGGCGAAATCATCGAGTCTCCGATCACCGCCAACTTCCGCGAAGGACTGACGGTGTTGGAATACTTCGTCTCGACGCACGGCGCCCGCAAGGGATTGGCCGACACGGCGCTCAAGACGGCCGATTCCGGCTACCTGACTCGCCGCCTGGTCGACGTGGCGCAAGACGTCATCATCAGCGAGTACGATTGCGGAACCGTCGACGGCATCTACGTGCAGGTATCGTCGAAGCCGGCGAGATCATCGAACCGCTGCGTGACCGCATCGTCGGCCGCGTGTCGCTCGAGAAGATCAAAGACTACGACGGCAACGTCATCGTCGACATCAACCACGAAATCACCGAAGACCTCGCGGGAGCGATTCAGGCTGCCGGTATCGAGCGCGTAAAAATCCGCTCGGTGCTGACCTGCGAATCCAAGCGCGGCGTCTGCGTCATGTGCTACGGCCGCAACCTGGCTTCCGGACGCCTCGTCGAACTCGGCGAAGCCACCGGCGTCATCGCGGCGCAGTCCATCGGCGAACCTGGAACGCAGCTCACGATGCGTACCTTCCACATCGGTGGTACGGCATCGCGAGTCTCCGAGCAGTCGCGCCTCGATGCCAAGAACAACGGCACCGTGCGCTTCATCGGATTGCAGACGGTCAAGTCGAAGTCGGGCGATCTGGTGGTCATGAACCGCCAGGGCTCGATCGCGGTCGTCGACGAAAAGAACCGCGAACGCGAACGCTACTCGGTGGTGTACGGCGCCAAGCTGAAGGTCAACGAAGGCGATCCGGTCACGCTCGGCCAGGTCATGGTCGAGTGGGATCCGTACACCTTCGCGATCCTGACCGAAATCGGCGGCACCGTGCAGTTCAAGGACCTGCAGGAAGGCGTCACGCTCCACGAAGAAGTGGACGAAGTCACCGGCCTGTCGCGTCACGTGGTCGGCGATTCTCCCGACGAGAAGCGCCAGCCCGCGATCGTCATCAAGGGCAAGGCGAGCAAGCGCTACCTGATGCCGTCCCGCGCTCACCTTATGGTGCAGGACGGCGACACCGTTTCCCCGGGCGACGTGCTGGCCAAGATCCCGCGCGAAACCACCAAGACGAAAGACATCACCGGTGGTCTGCCGCGTGTGGTCGAACTGTTCGAAGCCCGCAAGCCGCATGAGACCGCGGTCATCAGCGAAATCGATGGCACGGTCAAGTTCGGCGAGGTCTCCAAAGGACAGCGCAAAATCTACGTGGTCGCCGACAACGGCACCGAAAAGGAATACTCGGTTCCGCGCGGCGTTCACATCAACGTGCAGGAAGGCGAGCGCGTCAAGGCCGGCGAACCGCTCATGGACGGCCCGCTCAACCCGCACGACATCCTGGCCGTGCTCGGCGAAAAAGAGCTGCAGGCTTACCTGGTGAACGAAATCCAGGAAGTCTACCGGCTGCAGGGCGTCAACATCTCCGACAAGCACATCGAAGTGATTGTTCGCCAGATGATGCGCTGGGTGAAGGTCGAAGACGTGGGCGATACGCGGTTCCTGCTCGAAGAGCAGACCGACAAGTTCGCCTTCCGCGAAGAGAACGAGCGCGTGATTGCGCAGGGCGGCAAGCCGGCCACCGGCCGTCCGCTGCTCCTCGGCATCACGAAGGCATCGCTCTCGACCGACTCCTTCATCTCCGCGGCGTCGTTCCAGGAGACCACGCGCGTGCTCACCGAAGCCAGCATCAACGGCAAGGTCGATCACCTGCGCGGCCTGAAAGAGAACGTCATCGTCGGACGCCTCATCCCTGCCGGCACCGGCATGGAGTACTACCGCAACGTGCGCCTCTCGCCAGAGATGGAAGAGGCCGCCGCCAAGGTACAGGCGGAAGTCTCGGCTGCGTACGAAGAAGCCGAGCGCGCTCTCGAAATGATGCGCCACGAGGGCGAGACCGAGGAACTGAGCGCGGAACTGCCCGCGGCTGAGTAAGGTGAATGAACTAAGGGTCCGGAGGCCGAAAACTACGGTTTCCGGACCCGCTTTCATATTCATCGAATTACGTAGCGACGAACCATGTAGCGACAAACCATGTAGCGACAGCCGCCTCGGCTGTCCCGGGAAGGCGAAGCCGAGCCGGAAACGAGGCTACGAAATAAGAAATGCACGCTACCCCCCAGCGATTGCGTATCGAGGAACCTGCCCCACTTCCTTCTTTGCGCGTGGTACCTCCAGGCCCTAAGCTAAGTCAGCGTATGTTGCGCTTACTTCGGCTTCTCGGAATATCGTTCTGGCGTGCCTTCGTCCACGATGCCTTCGCCATTGCCAAAGCGTCCGCATACTCTTCGATCCTTACTTTCTTCCCCGGTTTGGTGATCGTGGGCTCGGTCCTGGCCAACTGGCGCAAGGGCGCGCCCTATCTGCGCGAAATCTCTTACGCCTTAGGCAGCATCCTTCCGGCTGGCAGCAACACCGTGCTCAACTACCTGAAAGGCGCCGGCAAGCATCCCGTCGGATTTCTCCTCACGACCTCGGTGATCACCCTCTGGACCGCTTCCGGCGTCATGATCTCGTGGATGGAAGGCTTCCGCCGCTGCTACGAACTGCCCAAGACCTGGGGACTGGTCAAGGAGCGCCTCGATCGCCTTTCTGCTGGTGATCTTCGCGCTCATGCCGATGACCTTCGCCACGCTGCTGGTCGCCGTAGGCAGCAAGTTCGAAACCCGCCTTCTCCCCTACATCGATCCCGATTTCAGCCCCTACGTTCTGCTGCTCTGGGGCAGTCATGCGCTGGCTCATCGCGACCCTGACCAGCATCGCCGTGATCGCGCTCATCTATCACAACGCCGTCCCGCGCACGCAGCCCTGGCACAGCGTCATCCCCGGCGCGATCTTCGCGACCGTCCTCTGGTTCTCCGTGACGGTCGGCTTCCGCTCCTACCTGCAGCACTTCGGAGACTTCACCACCATCTACGGATCGCTCGGCGTCGGCATGGCCCTGCTCGTCTGGATGTACCTGATCTCCCTTGTGGTGCTGGTCGGCGCGGAGTTCAATGCGCTACTATTTCCTCGCGCCATGCTGGGGAAAGAACTGACAGCGATCAACAGCTCCAAAGCGTAAAGACCGCGTTTCTGACGTTGCACCGTACATCTCATGTCACCGGACATATGCTCGCAACGACTCGGCATAGTCACCGTGGAAGCGAAGCTAGGGCCTGCAGAGGCTATCGCAAGACCGGACTTTGTCCTGACCGTGGACAGATCGGCCCTTTAGGGCCGTGTTAATGTGCTTATGTAGTGACAAGACTTTGAGCCCCTGAGGGCACGAAGTTCACGACGGAAGCTTGCCCGTCGAGGAATCATTTGAAAATAGGCCATCCAATAGTCCGGAGGAGAGCCCTATCCGCCGAACTCCGTCTCCCGCCGCGCCAAAATCATCTGCACCATCGGCCCCGCCTGCTACACCGAAGCCGCCATGCGCGACCTGCTTCGCCTCGGCATGGACATCGCCCGCCTCAACTTCTCCCACGGCACCCACGAAGATCACGCCCACAACATCCAGCGCCTGCGCCGCGCCGCCCAGCGCGAAGGACGCACCGTCTGCATCCTGCAAGACCTGCAGGGCCCCAAGATCCGCACCGGACTGCTCGAACAGCGCAAGCCCGTCTTTCTGAAGACCGGATCGATCGTCACCATCACGCCCGACGAGGTCCCCGGCAACGAAACTCGCATCTCCACCACCTTCCCCGACCTCGCCCGCGAACTCACGCCCGGCGCGCGCATCCTGCTCAGCGACGGCCTGATCGAACTGCGCGTGCGCGGCATCCGCGGCAAAGATGTCATCTGCGACGTCATCAACGGCGGCATGCTCGGCGAGCACAAAGGCATCAATCTCCCCGGCGTCGCGCTTTCCATCCCCGCACTAACGCAGAAAGATCGCAAAGACCTGGAATTCGGCCTAAAGCACGGCGTCGATGCCGTCGCGCTTTCTTTCGTCCGCACCGCCGCCGACGTCACCGAGGTCAAGCAGATCATCGCCTCGCACAAGAGCGATGTCCCGGTCATCGCCAAGCTCGAAAAGCCGCAAGCCATCGATCATCTGGAAGAAATCCTCGAAGCCGCCGACGGAGTCATGGTCGCCCGCGGCGATCTCGGCGTCGAGATGGCGCCGGAAAAAGTTCCGGTGATTCAGAAGCACGTGATCCGCCGCGCCGCCGCCTGGCGCAAGCCGGTCATCACCGCCACGCAGATGCTCGAATCGATGATCGAAAACCCGCGCCCCACGCGCGCCGAAGCCAGCGACGTCGCCAACGCCGTCTTCGACGGCACCGACGCCGTCATGCTCTCCGCCGAAACCGCCAGCGGCAAGTACTCCGCGCGAATCCGTCGAGATCATGTCGCGCATCGTGGTCGAAGCCGAATGCAACATCGGCGACCTCGGTCCGGTCCGCCGCCGTCGCGAGCGCCGCGGACTCTCCGTCGCCGAAACCATCTGCGAATCCATCGCCCACGCCGCCGAAGACCTTCCCATGGGCGCGATCGCCATCTTCACCGAAACCGGCAACACCGCCCGCATGATCTCGAAATACCGCCCACCCGCTCCCATCTACGCCTTCACCCACATCGAGCCGGTGGTCCAGCGCATGAATCTCTACTGGGGAGTCCATCCCGTGCGCTGCCGCCAGGCCCGCTCCGCCGAGCAGATGGTCATCATGGCCGAGCAGGACCTAGTCCGCCGCGGCCTGCTGCAGCCCAAAGATGTGCTGGGCGTAGTCGCCGGCACCCGCCAGGCCTCCGGCTCCACCAACCTGATGCGCCTGCACATCGTCACCGACCAAGAAGCCGAGAGTATCGTCCACCCGAAGAAGCATGCCGCAGCTAGTTGCTCGTGTAGGGGCGGACGCAGTCCGCCCTGAGCGAACAATGTGGGGACAGCCGCCTTCGGCTGTCGGTCGAGCGAAGCTCGACAGCTGCGGATGCCCCACCTCTCGCGATTTTGCGAGAAGCGGGAATTCCGGCACGTTATAATTCCCGCTTATGGCACAAGAGATTCTCTCGGTAGCCATCTGGGAACCCATCCCCGAGCACGAAGCCGCCGCCTTAGAGACCTTCCACGAACTCACCTCGATCGTCGCCAGAAAGGCTACGGCCGCGACCTGCTCTACCGCGACCGCGAACACCACTACGTTTTCTTTCGCTACTGGAAATCAGAAGAAGCCCGCCGCTCCGCGCAAGAAGACCCCGACATGCTCCGCTGCTGGGCCAAGCTGGGCAATGAAATTCAGATCGTGAAGGTGTACGAAACCCTCTCCGAAATCTTCCTCGGCAAGAACGCTTGACTTGTCTTCCTTCGTGTACTTCGTGCCCTTAGTGGTCGATCGCCTTTCGCGTCCGCGTCTCCGAAGACGGCCTCGCACTCCAGTCGACAAGACGCCAACAGCACCGCAAGGGTAGACTGTCTGCAAGCCAGCGATGCCCGACAACATCGAGATCGAATCCTTTTCAAAACCGCTCGATCCACCGGTCCGCGGATTCCTCCATCGCCCCGAAACTCCTCAGGCGACGCTTTGATCCTGACCCACGGTGCCGGAGGCAACGCCCAAGCCCCGCTGCTGCGCGCCCTCGCCGAGACATTCGCCGACGCCGGATTCACCGTGCTGCGCTGCGATCTGCCGTACCGGCAAACCAGATCCTTCGGCCCACCGGGCCCCGGCGACGCCGCCCGCGACCGCGCCGGTCTGAAGAACGCCATCGCAGCGATGAAAACTACCTTGGGTGCCCCACTTCTCCCTGATGTTGGGAGAAGTGGGGATTTAGCCCGGACAGGCACAAAGAGCCCGCATTTTCCTCGGCGGTCACTCCTACGGCGGACGCCAGTCCAGCATGCTCTGCGCCGAAGAACCGGACCTGGTCGCGGGCTTGCTCCTGCTATCCTACCCGCTGCATCCCCCGCGCCGTCCCGAACAGCAACGCACGCAGCATCTCCCCGACCTGCGCACGCCGACGCTATTCGTCCAGGGCACGCGCGATCCCTTCGGCTCGATCGAAGAAGTTGAGCGCGCGATCAAGATGATTCCGGCCAAAACAAAGCTGCTGACCGTAGAAGGTGCCGGTCACGACCTGGGATTCAAGGGAAAGGCAAAGAAGGAAGAATTGCCCAGAACAATCTTCACGCAACTGACAACATTCCTGGAACTGTCATCCTGAGCGGAGCGAAGGATCCCTTGCCAGTGGCCAGCATGATCAGGCTTAATGAGGCGTTCTCTTGAATGCAGTCGTGACAGTAATACCGATGGAGGGCATTGGTCTCGTTGGAGTGAAAGGGATCCTTCGCTGCGCTCAGGATGACAGGTACCTTGCAGTTCTTCTGCGCTGACAAGAGTGGTTGAAATCGTGAGAGGCCAGTCCTAGTTCACCCACCCCGACTTGCCCCCGCCGTTCCCCTTGTCCGGACCCTCCGGAGGAATGTAATTCCCGTGCTCGTCAAAATGCACATCGCGGTCGTGTTTGCGCATGTAGACTTCGAACTTCTTGGCCGCCCGCCGCCGCTTCCAGCGATAGTACGAATTGCGCAACCCGTAATAGCGCTCCGACAGCCCCACATTGACCAGCGCCGGTTTCGGCCCGCGCCGCACGTACAGCCAGCCAAACAGCAATCCGCCAAGGTGGGCGACGTACGCCACGTTGCCGCCGCCGGACATGGCAAAGGCCAGCGTGACCACGATCAAAATTCCCACAAAGTATTTGGCCTTGATGAGAAACGGGAACGGAATCATCATGATTTCGTTCTCCGCGAACAGAATTCCAAACGCGATCAGAATCGCGAACACTCCGCCGGAAGCCCCGACGGTCGGGACGTCCGGCCGTCCCAGAATGTGCGCGATACGAGAGAGCGACCGTCGTAATGGCCGCGCCAACCACGCCAATCCAAGTACAGTTCCAGAAATCGCCGCGTCCCCCACGCATTCTCGATGGCCGAGCCGAACATCCACAGGCCCAGCATGTTGCCAAACCAGTGCAAGAAGCCCGCAGTGGATCAGGCTGTAGGTCACAAGCTGCCACACAAAGCCGTGATGCACCACCGCATTGGGCAGAAGTTCAAACTTATCGAGAATGAGTTCGTTCAGCCCGCGCAAGCGGGCCATTCCGAATAGTTCCATCAGCAGGAACACGCCCGTGTTGATTCCAATCAGCCAAGTCACCGCTCTTGTGAACGGTGGCAGGCTCAACGTCATCGGTTCCCCAGTTCGACGCACGGACTGACCTCTCCCGTCAATTCTACTCGCTTAGCGACCGTAACAACTTCCTACCGCTCCGGCGTTGGTACCACCGCCAGACTCCGATGTCCCGCCGCGTCCACCGCCCGCACCGCGAAAATTACATTGTCTTTCGAAAGCTTCAGCGTGGCCCGCGTCGCTCCGCCGAAGTTCTGCGCGTGCTCCCACTCCGGACTGCTCGTCGCCCGCCACAGCACTTCATACGCAGCGGCCCCAGGCGAAGCATCCCACGTCAGTGTCGAATCATTCTCCAGATCTTTTACCAGGATGCGCACGTTCGCCGGAGGACCTGGCGCAGCCGCCAACGACGCCAGCGTCGCCGCATTCAGCCGCGCCACATGTGCGACGTACTCGTAGTCCACGAACTTCGGCAGGTCTCCATACTCAACGCCATTCTCGTTCCGCACATTCTGATGCTGATGATGAAAGTCCTCGCGAAACTCCGTCATCCGCACCGCCGAAAATCCTTGCTGATTGAACGCAGAATGATCCCCGCCGCGCAGATACCGATCCAGCCGAAACACCAGCATCGGCTTCACTCCGGCGTCATACGTCCGGCCCACTTCGGCGATGTATCGCGCCACTTGCCGCGATCCCGAATCACTCTCTCCGCCCAGCCCGCGAATCCGCCGCACGTCCTGCTCCGAAGCCGCCACCGGCACGCCCTCGGAGAACACGCGCACCACCGAATGATCCTGCTCCGCGCTCTTGTCCCCGCCCACGATATCGTTATTGAGAACGGCCTCCAGATCCCATCCCTGCTCCTTCGCCATCTTCGCGAAATGGCGGCTGCCGTTCAGTCCCTGCTCCTCGCCCGCCACCGCAAGAAAAATAATCGTCGCCGGGAACTTCATCTTGCTCAGCACACGGGCGCACTCCAGGCTCACAGCCACCCCGCTGGCATCATCATTCGCTCCCGGAGCGTCTCCTTTCACATCCAGCGTGTCGCTGTTCCGCGAATCGTAATGCCCCGTCACCAGCACGATGCGCTTCGCCTGCGCCGGATCCGTCCCCTTCAGCACCGCATAAACATTGGTGATTTCAGTCGCCGCTGGAATGCGATCCGCCGGCGGTTCGGTGAAACTGTCGGTCTTCACTTCCAGGCATCCGCCGCAATCCTTTCGAATATCGCTCGAACTCCGCCTTGATCCACTCCCGTCGCCGCCCCGATTCCGCGCCCCGCCGCAATCGACGCCGGATCCTGCGCCGACAACGTCAATCGTGTCCCGAAGCTCGACCAGCTTCTCGATGTCCGCTTGAACGCGCTGCGCGGAAATCTGCTGCCAAGCCGCGGCGATCTGCGGATCTTGCACCGATTTCGGAGCATCCTGAGCCGCGCCGTTTTGCGTCACCAAGCTCGCTAAAGCAATCAAAACAAGCCTGCGCATCGTTCCTTTGCAGTCTCGTTGATTCATGGCAATCAGAGCCTTCATCCGGAAAAACCAGTACAGACGCGCCAACCCGCATCTAAAATTTTCCCGGCCCGCGGCCCATCCCACTTGACCAACTGCCGGGGAGAATCTAAATATTAACAGGAGGCTCTAATAGGCAAGGGAGGCCTTATGGTGCTCTGTCCGGAATGCGAAAACAATCTTGACGTCGAAGAGGAAGAGGTCGACGAGGGTGAGGTCATTTCCTGCCCTGAGTGCGGCACCGACTTCGAAGTCGTTACGACAAGTCCGCTCGAGTTGAAAGCCGTCGAAGAAGGCTACGAAGAGGATGACGACGAGGAGGAGGAGACCGAAGACGGTGACTACTCCTGACCTCCGGCAGGCGCAGCTTTTTCGTAAGCTGTCGTTGTTTGGAATCGCCGCACTGTTTCTCCTGCCAACCCTCACTTCTCAGAGTGGCCTGCTCACTGCGCAAAAATCCAGAGGGAAGCCCTACGCGTTGATCGCCGGAACCGTCTGGGGACCGGACGATCGGCCCGTGTACGGCGTTTCGGTGAAAATCCGCAAAGGCACGGATAAGCCGAAGAAAGTCCGCTGGGAACTCTACTCCGATCACATGGGAGAATTCGCCCAGCGCGTTCCCCCCGGCGAAGCTGACTACATTCTCTGGGCCGATCTGAAAGGCTTCAAACCCGCCGATGGCAAGCCTCTCCACCTGGTTCAGCAAGTCACCGTCCACGTCTACAACGACGAGCGCCAGGACGTCGGATTGCACCTCGCACACTAGAACTGTTCTCAGCCATGGTCCTGATCTCAGGTTGCCTGGTTCTGCTCGCACATGGTTTTGAAAGGACGCTTTGACGCGCCGTTGAAAGCCAGCAAAAACCGTGCCTGGTGTGCGTCTGAGAACTCTAAATTTCTGTTGTCGCGGTCCCAGGTGTTGAGTGGAAGAGCGGCGCTTTAGCGCCGCGTCAAACGCCAGCAGGAACGTGGGCTTTAGCCCCTGAGGACCTGCCGTGAGACAATAATTACAGGATGAATCATCACCGCTCAGTGATAGTGACAAAGGCTGCTACGCTTTGCTGTCTGGTTCTCGTCTCCTTTTGCGCTACGCTCTGTGCCTCCCCCGACAAGAAGGGGGAGAAGCCTGTCGGCAAGCTGCTGTTCGGTAAGGTTCTCGATAGTGATGACAATCCCCTTCCCGACGCTGTCGTCTATGTGACCAACACGCGCTCGCGCGCCGTCAAGACCTACATCGTCGGCAAGGACGGCGCTTATCGCTTCCCCGCGCTCACCAGCGCCGTCGACTACGAAGTCTATGCCCAGTTCAACAGCCACAAGAGCGACACCAAATCCGTAAGTCAGTTCGACGACCGCTCCCAGGTCTACCTAGTCCTCAAGATCAACACCCACTGAAGATCCAATGTAACGACGGACATAGCCTGCCCCGAGCGCAGTCGAACGGTCCGTCCCGCGGACGAAGCCCGCGTTTCTGGCCGCCCCGAATCAGCTCTCGACGCGCACAATCCAGATGGAAGAGCAGTGATGGAAGAGCACGGGTGGAAGGGCGGTGGTGGAAGACCAGTGGAAGAGCGGCGCTTTAGCGCCGCGTCAGGTCCAATAAAAGATTCGGCTTCAGCCCCTGGGGAAGTCCCGCACCTTTTCGTGCAACTTTTCCACCCGCACACGGGTTCTAGATAATACGGATATCTGCCTGGAGGGCACTGTGAACGGATCGCGCACTTCTCATAAAGCACTTCTGGCCTGTGTTGTTCTTGTTGGTGGAGCGTTAGCTTTCGCCCAGGACGGCTCCATGAGCCCATATCAAAACGAAAAAGACGGCGTTAGCGCCGGCGGCAAATGGACGATGTTTCAGAGCGAAGACAAAATGACGGGCGCCAAGCGCGTCCGCTTCGAACTCCTCGCCGAGAATTACTTCCGCGAAGATCCCGACTACAAACCCAGGGTCGAAATCATCTGCGAAAACGCCAAATACAAGCTGGCGAGCTTCAATCCCGCGGTCAATGTTCCGCCCAACCGCCCCGGATTCTGGGGCCAGCCTCAGCTCGAAGGTGAAGTCCGTATCGATGATGTCCACTACTTCAAAGGCTGGAACTGGGAAGGACGAGGCCGCTTTCTGTCGATGGATAAAGGCACAGTGCGCGGCCTGATGCAGGCGCACGTATTTAACATCGCCATTCCGACTCGCAGCGGTCGCCAGATCGCCGAGTTCCAGCCGGAGGGCCTCGACATAAATCAGGTCAACAAAGCCTGCGACCTAACGCCCAAGAAGCCTAGCAAAGACTGATAGCTTCGGACTAATAGCCGCAGATCACCAACGCCCACGTAGGGATAGCCGCCTCGGCTGTCCCGCGAAGGCGAAGCCGAGCGCAAGTGTAGGGACGGACGCCTTCGTCCGTCCCGCGGGCGAAGCCCGCGTTTGACCCTTGTACAGGGAGTCGAATCTCCAGTCCAAAGAAGAGCTCCAGCTTCTTCACTTCCACGCCGACAAATCGCGACGCAACATCACCTCGAGTTGCTCTACCTCCGGACGGAAAAGATCTCGCAGCATAGTTCGGTGGCCCACTGACACCTCCGGAAAAGCCGGACCTCCTCCCACAAACAGCCGCAATCCCCCCATTCTCTTGGCGGCGGTCACAATTCCATCCAACCGCCGCGCCTTCGACCACTCCGCCAGCCGTAGCGCTCCCCGTGTCCAGTAGTAGCTGCGCGGCTGAGTCATCCGTTCCGACGTCAGCACGCGTTGCAGATGCTTGGGCTGCAGCTTCAGGTGCGTCGCCCCCACGAAGTCGGCGATCTTGTCCAGGTAACCCTGTGGATCAGTCTCCATATCTTCGTGTACCGTGGCCATGACTTGCGACTGGCCGAACATCCGAATCCATTCTCGCAAGTGTGCGGCGTAACGGCTCGACTCCATCAACTCCGGATCGCGCCACAGCGCGTCTTCGAGTGTCCACGAGATCCATCCGTAAGCCAGCTTCAACCGATAGAGTGACAGAACCCGCTCCACCGGATCGCGAAACGTGCACACGATCTTCGCCAGCGGAATCACCTGCGCGATTCGCTCGCGTGCTTTCGCCGATGCAAAATAGGTCGGCGCAACTTCTCCCACCGCTCGACCGTGGTTCGCTCGCTTGTAATGCGAGCGATACCACGGCAGGCCGCGATCGAAATATTTATCGAAAAACCGCGTTTCTTTGGTCGGATGTGAGAGCCACGCGCACTGGCTTAGGACCGCGTGCAGCCAGGTTGTCCCTGTACGCGGCGGTCCGACAATGAAGAACGATGGAAGTATGCAGTGTGTGCCGTTTGCAGAAGTTGTTGTGACGGGCTCATGGTGCATTCAGAGATCCCTCGGGATTGATCGTGCCGGCGGGAACTCTACTGCGTCGATGCTACTTTGCCTCGCCGAGCCGAAGCGTTGCGATCGATCACGCGAAACGGTAAGAGGTGGATGCTCGGTCCGAGCAGGAGGTTGTTAGGAAAGTCGACCAACTAACCAGACTCGTGTGGGGACAGCCGCCTTCGGCTGTCCCGCGATGGCGAAGCCGAGCGTAAGTGTAGGGACGGACGCCTTCGTCCGTCCCGTGGGCGAAGCCCGCGTCCGCTGGAGGACCGTGCTCCCCAGGGGTTTAGCCCCGGCGGCTCAGCCTTGAAAAGATCGTCCCCGTGCTGATTGCCTTTCCGATCTCTATCATCCTGCCTACGCCAACACCCTCGCCGCATCCTTGGCGTAATAGGTAAGAATGATGCTCGCGCCGGCCCGCCGAATGCTCAGCAGTGACTCCATCATCACTCTCTCGCGCTCAATCCAGCCATTCCGCGCAGCCGCCTCAATCATCGCGTATTCACCCGATACCTGATACGCCGCCAGCGGCAGATCGAACCGGTCGCGCGCCGCCGCGATCACATCCAGATATGGCATCGCCGGCTTCACCATGATCATGTCCGCGCCTTCTTCAATGTCTGCCTCAATCTCCCGCATCGCCTCGCGCACGTTCGCCCCGTCCATCTGGTACGACCGCCGGTCTCCGAACTGCGGCGCAGAATCCGCCGCCTCGCGGAACGGCCCATAAAATCCCGACGCGAACTTGGCAGCATACGAAAGAATCGGAGTATTGATGAACCCGGCTTCATCGAGCGCGCGCCGGATCGCCGCCACTCGTCCATCCATCATGTCGGAAGGAGCGATGATATCGATGCCGGCCTTTGCGAGCGAAACCGAGGTCCGCGCCAGCAGTTCCAGCGACGCATCGTTCACGATTTCATACTCGCCCAGCGCCCGATCGGCGACAATGGATGCGAATTCCTCCATCGCCTCCTCCTTCTCCTCGCGGCTTCGTACCGCAACCGTGCGTACCTTGTTCATCGCGTCTCGAGCTGCTGCGCCCAGCGATTGGGGTGCGGCCTTCACAATTCCGCAATGCCCGTGCGACATGTACTCGCACAAGCACACATCTCCCATCAAGACCAGCCCCGGCACTTCGCGCTTAATCGCCCGCGTAGCCTGCTGCACGATCCCGTTCTCCGCCCACGCTCCCGTCGCCACTTCATCTTTCTTGTCAGGCAGCCCAAACAGAATCACCGAGGGCACTCCCAGCGAATGCACCTCCCGCGCCTCTTTCACCGCCTCGTCCACCGACAGATTGAACACTCCCGGCATCGACCGCACTTCCTTGCGCACGCCTTCCCCCGGACATACGAACATGGGATAGACGAAAGCGTCCGGCGTGAGCCGTGTCTCACACACCATGTTGCGCAGTTCAGCAGTACGTCGTAAGCGGCGAAGACGCGTAACAGGAAACGCCATGGCAAGTCCCCTTGAAGGAGGATTCGTCAGTTCCCTCCCTGCCTCGATTCTAGACCATTTTCCAGGCTTCTTTGAGAAACGCTCACCCTGTGTCGACACAGCGACCACTTCATACTGATTCAACTGAAAACAGACTCCTGATCCCTGATCTCTGAACTCTAACCCCCGATCTCTGACCCCTGATCCCTGACCCCTGACCCCCGATGTGTGACCAAAGTAACCCCCGCCATTCCTCACGGTCCTCGGCTTCCGTAATCAACTCCCATAGAATGAGGCAGAATGGGTTTCGTGCGGCGCCACCGCTGGTTCTTCGCAGCGGCCGGAATCACTCTGGCCTTCGCCGTGGTGTGCCTTACGGCCCATAGACCCAGTCCGACCTCTCACCGCGTTCGCCGATCTTGCCGGCCTGGTCCTGATGCTCGTCGCGCTCGGAGTCTGCGCCGCCAACGCCCTGTCACGCCCACGACAGGAGCGCAGCTTCTGGGCGCTCATGGTCTTTGCATTCCTGCTGTGGACCACCAATCAGTCCGCCTGGTCCGTTTTAGAAATCGTCTTTCACCGTTCCATCCCCGATCCCTTTCTTTTTGACATCATCCTCTTCTTCCACACCGTGCCGATGATCGCCGCCGTTGCCTGGCGCCCGGATCTCCTCGCCAAGCGCGGAAATATCCTTCTCAGCGTTCTGAATTTCCTGATGCTGTGCGGATGGTGGATCTTTCTCTACGCGTTCATCGTCTTCCCGCACCAGTATGTCGTGCTTCGATGTCGACAAGTACAACGTCTACTACGATGGGCTCTACGCAGTTGAAAACGCTCTGCTCGTCGGTGTCCTTGTTCTCGCCGCCGTGACCAGTTCCGGAGGATGGCGTCGGCTCTACCTGCATCTTCTGGCGGCCTCCGTGTTGTACGGTGTCAACTCGCAGCTTCTCGACCGCGCCGCAGCCGAAAGGACCTACTACTCAGGCAGTCTCTACGACGTCCCGCTCGTCGGAGCTGTAGCTTGGATAGTGGCTGCCGCTCTCTCCTCCCGTCAGTGGGAATTGAAATCGGTCGAGTTCCATCTGGACCGCCGCTGGAAGAACCTCATGCCGCAACTCGCCATGCTGGCGATTCTGTCTTTACCTGTGCTGGGGCTATGGACTGTCCTCTTCGACGCACTCTCCTGCGGCCTCGAGAAACTTCCGCATTTTCACCGTACTTGGCGCCATGCTGCTGTTGGGATCCTTCGTATTCCTTCGTCAGTATCTGCAGGACCAGACCCTGATGTCCCTGCTTCGTGAGTCGCGCCGCGCCTACGATAGCCAGATGCAGCTCCAGAACCAGCTCGTGCAGAAAGAAAAGCTCGCCTCTCTCGGCAACCTGATTGCCGGCGCTGCCCATGAAATCGACCATCCTTTGACGGCCGTCATGAGCTACTCGGAAGAGCTCTGGTCCAGGGAAAAGCTCACCGACGAACAGAAAGCCTTGCTGCGCAAGATCGTGAATCAGGCTCGCCGCACACGCGACCTGGTGGCCAATCTCCTCAGCTTCGCGCGACAAGCGCCGGGCGAAAAAATCGTCGTCGATCTGGCTCTTCTTTTAACTCGCGCCACCCAGTTGATGGAATCCCGGCGTCAGTCCGGCAAGATCAAGGTGCAGATGTCCATCGGGGAGCATTTTCCTGCCGTGCGCGGCAATGCCAACCAACTCTTCCAGGTATGCGTCGAGATCATCGAGAACGCGATGGACGCGATGGCTGAATCCGGCGGCGGAGTGCTGGAGATCTCCGCGCAACACCAGCACGGAGATGCCGTGCTGCAATTCTCTGATACTGGCCCCGGCATTCGCGATCCGCAGCGCGTCTTCGACCCGTTCTACACCACGAAGCCGGTGGGCAAAGGCACAGGGCTCGGCCTGAGCGCCGTCTACGGTGTCGTTCAGGACCATGGCGGACAAATCACCTGCCGCAACAAGCCCGAAGGCGGCGCGCTGTTTGTCCTAAAGCTGCCCGCAGTCACAGAAATCGCGGCCCAAACCGCCGGCGCCGCCGGCTGAGAAAGTCACGGACAGACAGCCGCCTCGGCCCGTCTGGCGGCAGGCAAGGCTCATGTGGCGACAGCCGCCTCGGCTGTCCGGCGAAGCAAAGCGAGCCGCCTTCTTCCGACAGCCGACAGCGGAAGCCCTTTGCCTCTCTCCCGCCTCCCTCCTGTAACATAAAACTGCCATGCCCGCTTCACTCCTCCACAACTCCGCGCGCGTGCTCGAGTTCGATTCCCTGCGCGAACTCCTCCGCGGATACTGCTCGTCCCCGCTCGGCCAAGACCGTGTGGCAACGCTCGCGCCTTCCACCGAACGAAGCTGGATCGAGACGCAACAGGCCCTCGCGACCGAAATCCGCGAGTTCCGCCGCGTCGGTGGACGCTTCGATTTCTCCGGCCTCAACGACATCGGTTCGCTGGTCGAGAAAGCACGCATCGCTGGCGTCGCTTTGGAGACCACCGAGATTCGCGACGTGATCCTGGTCGTCGATCGCGCCGCAGAATGGCGTGAAATCTCGCTGCACCCGCCCGCCGCCATGCGATCGGAATGGACGGAAGTGCGCTCTCTCTCCGCACGCATCGCCGACTTCAGCGAATTCCTTCGCTCTTTCCGCAACAAGATCCAGCCCGACGGCACGCTCGAAGACAAGGCCTCGCCCGAACTCGCCCGCATCCGCCGTGAGATCGAAAAGCAGCGCCGCTCCATTCAGGAGTCGCTGCGGGGATACCTGCGCCGCCTCGCCGAAGGCGGCACGGTACAGGACGAACTCATCACCATCCGCGGCGAGCGCTTCGTCATTCCCGTCAAGGTGGAGCAGAAGCGCCGCGTCCAGGGCGTAGTCCACGGCGCCAGTTCCAGTGGCCAAACGGTGTTTGTCGAGCCTCTTGAGACGATCGAGCAGAACAACGAACTGGTGCGCCTGCTGGAAGAGGAACTGGTAGAGATTCACCGCATCCTGCATCGAAATGACGCAGCGCATCGGCGCGCAAGCCGAGCCAAATCCTCGCCGCAGTCGAAGTCCTGTCAGAACTGGAACTGCAATTCGCCAAAGCCAGGTTCGCCGAAGACTACAACTGCGTCGAGGTCAAGGTGCCCGGTGACAGTCGCCTCACGGCTCACGTAGGGACAGCCGCCTCGGCTGTCCCGCGAAGCGAAGCGAGCGGCCTCGCATCGGAAGCCGAAGCGAGCCTTCTTCTCCACAACGCCCGCCACCCGCTGCTCGAACGCAATCTGAAAGCAAAAGGTCGTCTCCGTAGTTCCCGTCAGCATCGAACTCGAAGGCGCCCGCCGCCAACTGATCATCACCGGCCCAAACACCGGCGGCAAAACCGTCACGCTCAAAACCGCAGGCCTCCTGGCCCTGATGGCTCAATCCGGCCTGCCCGTTCCGGCCGACCGCGCCGAGCTTCCCGTCTTCGACGCCGTGCTGGCCGACATCGGCGACTACCAATCCATCGAGCAGAATCTCTCCACATTCTCCGCCCACGTCACCAACATCGACTTCATCTCGCGCACCGCAACCGCACAGTCGCTGGTGTTGCTCGACGAACTGGGCTCCGCCACCGATCCCGAAGAAGGCGCTGCGCTCGCCGTCGCCATCGCCAGCCACTTCGGACGCGTCGGGATGCATGACCATCATCTCGACCCACCACACGTCGCTGAAGGTCTACGCTGCCAACACTCCAGGCGTGCTCAACGCCGCCGTCGGATTCGATGAGCGCACCTTGCAGCCCACCTACGAATCTGAAAGTCGGCGTGCCCGGCGCGTCAGCGGGCATCAACATCGCGCAGCGCCTGGGACTGAATCCCGTCCATCATCGATAACGCCCGGTCGCGACTCGGCACGCAGGCCCGCGACGTCGGCCAGTTCCTCGACAAGCTTCACGCCGAACTGCGCGAAGCCGAAAGCGAGCGGCTGCGCCTGAAAACACGCGAGCAAGAACTGGAGCGCGAGAAAGCACGTCTGGAGGCCGAAGGGAAGAAAGACCAGCAGGCCAAAGTGCGCGAGATGGAAAAGAAACTCGACAGCGTGCTGCGCGATTTCGAATATCACGCGCGCGAAGCGGTCAACGCCATTCAGGATCGCGCCGCCGCACAAAAGCTCTCCAAGGACGCCGAGCGCCGCATCGCCAAGCTGCGCCGCGAATTCCGCGAACAATTCGACGCCACGGTCGTGGCGCACTCGACTGGCGCGGATCAAGGCGATCCGCACGCCCAGCCGCAGATCGTCAAGCACGTGCTCGAGGGCGACACGGTCAAGCTCAAGTCCACCGGACGCACCGCGCGAGTCTCCCGCAAGATCGACGACTCGCACTTCGAAGTCGAGATGGGCGCGATGAAGATGAAGATCGCACGCGACGACATCGCCGAAGTGCTGTCGAGCGCCCGCGCCGCCGAGACCCCGGTGAAGGCGCGCGCGATCCCGCGGCATCTCCGTCCGCTCGAAAGCGAAGGCGCCAATGTCCCGATGGAGATCAACGTCATCGGCCAGACCGTCGACGACGCCAGCCGCGAAGTCGAAAAGTTTGTCGACCGCGCCTTCCTGGCAGGCCTGCCCCGCGTCCGCGTAGTCCACGGCAGCGGCATGGGCATCCTCCGCAAAGCCCTCCGCCAGATGCTCCAACAGCATCCCCACGTCGCCTCGGTCACCGAAGCCCCACAGAACGAAGGCGGCGGAGGAGCAACGCTGGTCGAGCTGAGCATATAAACCAGACCCTTCGTAGAGACGTTGCTTGCAACGTCTCTGCCGACTGCGCCACAGCCCCAAACGGCAACGAAGCATGGCCGATAGCATTTATTCCCGACACATTTCCGCGGCATCATCTTCGGACCGAACGCACCCTGAATCGCATCCATACTCTCCATGAGAGCGCCTTGCGATGAAGCCGTACTGCGATCAGGGGCCGCCGAAGTCCCCTGTGCGGAGAGAGCCAAGCCATGGATACTCACGGCAACCATTCTCGGCTCCAGCATGGCATTCATCGACAGCACAGTGGTCAATGTCGCGCTGCCTGCGATCCAGGCGGGTTTTCACGCAACCGTGGTCGATGTGCAATGGGTGGTCGAGTCTTATGGTCTGTTCCTCGGCGCGTTGATTCTCGTCGGGGGCTCCCTCGGCGACATGTTTGGCCGCCGTAAGATCTTCGTGGTGGGCGTGGCACATCTTCTCCGTGGCGTCCGCCGGTTGCGGCTTTGCCTCGAACATCCATCAGTTGATCATCGCGAGAAGCATTCAAGGTGTAGGAGCTGCACTCCTGGTACCCGGAAGTCTCGCGATCATCAGTGCATCTTTCGACGAAAAGAGTCGCGGCAGCGCGATCGGTACATGGTCGGGATTTACTGCCATCACCACCGCGGTAGGACCCGTGCTGGGCGGTTGGCTGGTTGAGCATGCCTCCTGGCGCTGGGCATTCTTCATCAATCTCCCGATTGCAGCGGCCGTGATCGCGATTTCACTTTGGCGAATTCCAGAGAGCCGCCGTGCGAGCGCTGGACGCATCGACTCGATTGGAGCCCTGCTTGGCACTCTAGGGCTCGCCGGGTTGGTATACGGCTTCCTCGAATCGGTGAACCTGGGCTGGACGAATCCCCTGGTCTTCGGAAGCTTGATGGTTGGTTTCGGGAGTCTTATTGCATTCGTTGTCGTCGAGGCCCGCGTTCTATCCCCGATGGTGCCGCTTCAGCTTTTCCGATCCTCGAAATTTAGTGGCGCGAACCTGCTCACGCTCCTTCTGTACGCTGCCATTGGAATTTTCTTCTTCTTGTTCCCGTTGAATCTGATCCAGGTCCAGCAGTATTCCCCCACCGTAGCCGGTATCGCGGTCCTTCCCTTCATTCTGCTGATGTTCCTTCTTTCGCGCTGGGCTGGCGGACTCGTTGCCCGCTACGGCGCCAAGAGGCCCACTGATTCTTGGCCCTCTCATCGCGCAATCGGTTTCACTCTGTTCGCTGTCCCCTCCGTTGGGGATAGCTATTGGAAGTCGTTCTTTCCGGCGCTGGTGATCCTCGGACTGGGACTGACGGTTACGGTCGCACCTCTCACCACCGTCGTTATGAACTCAGTAACAGGAAGACCGTGTGGGCACAGCTTCCGGAATCAACAACGCGGTGGCGCGGGTAGCAGGCGTGCTCGCTATCGCAGTGCTTGGGATTGTGATGGTGAATGCTTTCAGCTTTCGACTGGATCGAAGTCTGGCCAGCCTGTCCCTGCCGTCCAACGTTCGGCAGGAGCTGCGAGCGAACGAGATCAAGCTCGCCGGCTTGCCGCTGCCTGCTGGACTTGATCCGGCTGCGAACGCGGCCATCAAAGAATCCGTAAGGGGAGCGTTTGTATATGGATTCCGAATGATCATGCTGATTTGCGCAGGCCTGTCTCTCTCCAGCGCTGCAGTCGCACGGCGAATGATTCCGAAAGAGAATGATCGCCGGGCTTAAAGTCGGGACTCCGCGGCTAACTTCCTTCGCCGAGCTGTCGCTGTTCGACCCGCAATCCCCTGTTGGCGATTAGAAACCAGCAGCAGACCCCAGGCGTGCTCTCGGGGGATAATCATGGCTCGCTTGCGGGCCTGCTGAATTGCGAATGCTGTTTGACTCGCTTCGTTCAGGCGAGACTTTCAGTCACCCTGATGCACGAGTTCTGGTTCGTGCGGAGTGTATTCTCCTTCTTCGATCACCCTCGCTCCTTTATCGAAGGAATGGCCTGTGATCAATCCGAGAACAAACCAGCCCAGCACTATCGCTCCGAACGCAAAGATCGTGTCGCCGAACATTCGCATCCACCGCAGCCAAGTCAACGTTGGGGTGTGGAGGAACTCGGAAGATCGCGCGTACCAGGTGCCGATCTCGACCGATGCCCAAGCTTGTGCCAAACCAATTGGCAATGTGCTCAGCAGTACCATCGCCGCCAGCCCAATGTTGATGGACCAGAAGGCAATCGCGAGAGGCCGGTCTTTCCACATCAACCCCGGACGTAGAGCGCGTAGGCAGAACAGCATGAGTCCCAATCCCAGCATCCCGTATACACCGAAGAGCGCTGTGTGTCCGTGGACTGGAGTGAGATTCAGGCCCTGCACATAGTAAAGAGCGATCGGAGGATTGATCATGAAGCCGAACAAGCCCGCACCAACGAAATTCCAGAAAGCGACCGCTACGAAGAAATAAATCGGCCACTTGTATGCACTGATCCAGGGATTGTCGGCGGTCCCACGGGATAAGCGAATGTTCTCCCATGCTTCGAAGCCGATGAGCACTAGAGGCACAACTTCCAGGGCGCTGAAGATTGCCCCGAGTGCCAGCACTGAGTTGGGCGTTCCTGTGAAATACAAATGGTGAAATGTCCCGATTATCCCACCGGAGAGATAGATCACAGTCGAGAAAAGGACACCGCGCGTGGCTGTCGAAATTGCGAGCAGTTTGAGCCTGGTGAGCAGGAATGCAATGACCACGGTTGCGAAGACTTCGAAGAATCCTTCCACCCAGAGATGCACAACCCACCATCTCCAATACTCGGCGGTGATTAGAGGAGAGCGTTGGCCGTACATCAATCCCGCAGCATAGAAAAGTGGAATCGCAATGCTGGAGATCAGAAACAACATCAGAAGAGAGTGGTTTTCATCGCGACGCGCCAGGGCTGGCTTTAGTCCGCGCCACATCAGCCATAGCCAGAAGGTCAGGCCGACGAAGAGCAGGATCTGCCAGACGCGCCCCAAGTCGACGTATTCATAACCCTGCGATCCGAACCAGAACCAGAGATTGCCGAGTTTCTGCTGGATGCCCAGCCATTCTCCGGCCAGCGAACCTACGACGACTGCCACAACGGCAATAAAAAGCGCGTTAACTCCCAGCCGCTGTCCTTTCGGTTCGACTCCGCTCACGGCGGGAACGATATAGAGGCCGGTCGCCAGCCAGGATGTCGCGATCCAGAAGATACCGATCTGGAGATGCCAGGTACGCGTTACCGAATACGGCAACCACTTTCCGAGGGGAATGCCATAGAAGCCGCCTCCCTCGACGCCGTAATGTGCGGCGATTGCACCCAAGGCCACCTGAACTACCCAGAGCGCGGCCACAACAAAGAAATACTTCACAGTAGCTTTCTGAGACGGTGTTGGCTGCAATCCCAGCAAAGGATCGCGTTTTGGCATGGGATCGGGCGACCGATGTTCCTGGGAGCCGAAATACCAGACCATTCCGCCGATTCCAGCCAGGAGTAGCACAAAGCTGATCACGCTCCAAACGATCGTTCCGCCGGTTGGACGATTACCGACCAACTCTTCATGGGGCCAGTTTTGCGTATAGGTCACATCCTGACCGGGGCGGTTGGTGCTTGCCGCCCAAGCGGTCCACCAGAAAAATGTAGCCATCTGCCGTTGTTTTGTTGGGTCGCTCAAGGCCCCGGCAGGGATTGCGTACGCATCTCTGCCGTTGCCATAAACGTCAGCGTAATAGCGCGCCAGTTCCTCAAACGCCGCAGCGCGATCACCATCGATGACGATCGTATCGCTGGCCGCGTCATACGTATTGTGCCGGGTCAGTTCGGTCAACCGGCCCTGGAGCGCGGCGCGCGATTCGGCCGGCATGGAGTGATAATCCGAAAACCCCTGCTGGCTCGCCCACCGATTCAAGACGATCTCGGACTGCCGATGAAGATAATCTGCGCTCCAGTCGGGAGCGACATAGGCGCCATGTCCCCAGATCGTGCCGATTTCCTGACCACCAGTCGATTGCCAGACATTCTGTCCATCGCGAATCGCCTCACCAGTAAATAGGAGTGCTCCGTCGGTCGTGACTACTTTCGCGGGTATGGGCGGCCCATTGTTAATTGCTTGATAGCCAACCCCTCCGAGCACTGCGAATGAAATCAACATGATCAGCCCAAAGGCGATCCACAGCTTCTTGTATGGCATGAATTCTCTCTCCTATGACTTCCCGTCGAATGGTCGACGATGATGCGGTCTAGCGTCCTGCTTTTTCGATTGCAACTGCTCGGGGAAACAAAATGTTGTTTTCCAGATGAATATGCTGGTGAAGATCAGCTTCGAAAATGGCGAGTGCTCTATAGAGCGTCTGGTAGCTGACGCAGGAGTCCGCAGGCGCAGAGTACCCGTTGGTTGCCTGTCTCATTGCCCGCAATGCACTTCCTGCGGAATCGTGTTCATGTTCCATCATTGAAACCGGGTTTTGGATAGAACCGAACGGCGCGGGTGCGATCGTTTCCTTTCTCGTTACAGCCGCTTCCATCCTGAGAATGTGGGGAAAAAGGACCATCTCTTCTTTCATCATGTGCGCGCTCAATTCCTGAGCGAGATTTTGGAATACCCGATGGGTCTCTAACAGTTCAGGGTGGTTTTTACCGTGGACCGAACAGACCTTCTCGAAAAGTGGGCGTAGCCGGGCAATCTCTTCCCGAGTGTATTGGTGATGCGTGTTTTGGATGTGAGCGACAAGAACTGCCAAAGACTCGAATTGCCAGTCTCGCTGTGGATAGGGCGCGAGATCAGCTTCGTTGGCTTTCTCAAGCGAATCGAGAACGTGATCCAGGCTCAGGTTTGCATTTCGGCAAGCTTCGCCTAAGGATTGATTGCCGCCGCAGCAGTAATCGATCCCGAGTTTTTCGAATACTCTCGTGGAAGAAGGGTTTTCGAGCGCTAATTCCCGAACAGTTTTATCGATAACAACGGTCATGGTTTTGTGCCTCCAGTGTGAGTAGATATTTCAGACCTGAGATTTTCCGGGCCACACGTGACTATCCCATGCCTTATCCAGGAGTCACCGGGATTCCCAGCGATTTCCGAGAGCGGAGTGGAAACCAGAAAACCCAGATACGCCGCCTGCAGCCCTGTCCATGTGGTATGTGCCGTACAAGGCTCGGTCGCAGAGCACGCTCGCGTGCGGCCCAGGAAGCAGGATGGTTTCGTGCGTGAAATTTCCTCAAACAGCTCCACCACATCGATCAAATGAATTTCATTTGCTGGTCGACGAAGGCGGTATCCTCCGCCGGAACCGCGAGTCGTATCCACAAGCCCCGCATTTCGCAAAGTCAACAACACCTTCGACAGATAATTCGCTGGAATTTCGACTGACTCCGCGAGATCCCGGCCGAGAACGGCTCCGTCGGTCTGACGTGCGAGATGGGAGAGGGCACGCAATGCGTATTGGGAAGTGATCGAGAGCATTGTTGACCTCTACATGCACATATCCTCTATGCCCGGCGCCGCAAATGGTCTGTGATCCTCGTCCCATTCCTGTGTGATCGAGATCACATTGCACGAAGACGAATAGCAACACGCCACTGGGCCGGTGGCCGCTTTTCCATAACGGTCAACCGATAACCCTCGTTTCCCACAGCTTCTCCACAGCAATTCTTGTCCGGTATAGTCAACTCAGTCATCTCGTAATCGATAATTCCTGCGGAGAGTTCTGTCTTTAAATGGCGAACCCGGGCGATTTCTCGTATACGGTCAAGCAGCAGGCGGATATCGTCCGTATCGTCGGCGACTACATCAAGCTGAAGAAAGCCGGGGCGCAGAACTTCTCCGGGCTTTGTCCTTTCCACGGCGAAAAAACGCCATCCTTCTCCGTCCACGCCACGCGCCAGTTTTATCACTGCTTCGGGTGCGGCGTTTCCGGGGACGTCTTCAGCTTCGTACAGAAGATCGAGAACATTACCTTCCCGGAATCCGTCCGCATGGTCGCGCAGAAGTTGGGCATTCCGCTGCCCAAGGCCAGCTATTCCACTCCCGGCGAAGCCAAAGAAGCGCGACTGCGCGGACAGTTGCTCGACGTGCACGAGCGCGCCGTAGCCTTCTTCCAGGATTGCCTGCGCCGTCCCGAGGGCGCCCGCGCCCGCGAGTATCTGATGGGCCGCGGCCTGAACGACGACATGATCGCGAAGTTCCGCATCGGCTACGCCCCCGATTCCGGCTTTCTGCTCCGTGATCGGCTGAAGGCCGAATTCAGCGAAGAGGTGTTGCGCGAGAGCGGCCTTTTCTCGTGGAAGGAGGAAGAGCACTCGGCACCTGGCAAGAACCCTGAGGGTGCCCCGTCCTTGTCCGTCCGTTCTTTGGACGGACAGGGCGGGGATTTTGACTCGGGCTCAGCACGGGAGGCCGAGAACCTCGAACTTCGCAACTCGAAGCTCGCAGCTATGTATTCCAAGTTCCGCAACCGCGTCATGTTCCCCATCGCGAGCGAAGCGGGAAAGGTCATCGCATTTACCGGGCGCACTCTCTCCACCGACGAAAAAGCCGGACCCAAATATCTGAACTCCCCCGAGACGGCGATCTACTCGAAAAGCCACGTCCTGTTCAATCTCGACCACGCCAAGGAGTGGATCAAGAAGTTCGACTACGCCATCCTCGTCGAAGGCCAGATGGATTGCATCTCCGTGTTCGCCGCCGGATTCCAAAATGTGATTGCCAGCTCCGGCACCGCCTTCACCGAACTGCAAGCCAAGCTGCTCGGGCGCTTCAGTAAGAACGTCGTCGTCAACTTCGACCCCGACACCGCCGGCGCGAAGGCCACCGAACGTACCCTGGGACTGCTGGTCGAAGAAGAATTCCAGATCAAGGTCCTCACCCTCGAGCAAGGATTCGATCCCGATCTCTACATCCGCCGCAAAGGCAAAGACGCTTATGAAGACGCCCTGCGGCACTCGCAAAAGTATTTCGACTATCTGATCGAGCGCGCCCGCACCCAGTTCCCCATCCGCAGCGCCGAGGGCAAACACAAAGCGGTGAACTATCTGCTGCCGCACATCCAGCGTGTTCCCAGCCGCATCATGCGCGACGAACTCGCCCAGGAGATCGCCCAGAAACTCCAGATCGATTCCGCAGTCCTGCGGCAGGAACTCCGCCACGCCGCCAGTACTCGCTCCACGTCCGCGGTGAAGGCACCTGCCGAAGCGCAGGTCACCGAGGCCGAGAAGGTTTTAATCCGCGCATTGGCCTCGGCTCGCCAGATGCAGACCGCAGAAGAGCATGTTTCCATGCGCGATGGCGCCGAAGAGGAATTCGATCCCGCCCGCCAGGCCCAGTTCGTCCTCCAGAATGAGGGTCTGCACCTTGGCCTGGCGACGGAAGCCCTCGCCGAGTGCCTGCTCAAGGCTGGCGCCGACGCCCCCGACGTCCTCGAGATCCCGGCCTCAGAATCTGACCGCCGGATGCTGGCCGCCATCCTGCTGAAGGAAGATGAGGAACTCACCGCCGAGGTGCTGGAGGCTGCCGTCCGCGCCCTGCGCCGCGTCCATCTGCGCCGCCGTCAGGAAGAGGTTCAGCGGGAGCTCAAGAAGCCGGGTTTGGCCGCCGATAAAGACCGTCTGCGGCAGCTTTTGGCCGAACTGGAGCGCATCAGCCGCGCCCTTCGCGACCCCAGCCAGCCAGAAGAGGGCAAAAGGGCTTCCTAGCGGCCTCCAGCCACCTGTAAAGAAGGTTTTAGTGGAAGAGAGCAGCTAACGGTGGAAGAGAGCTAAAGAAGGTTTTAGTGGAAGAGCGCAGCTAAGGAAGGTTTTAGTGGAAGAGCGGCGCTTCAGCGCCGCGTCAGGTCCGATAGGGATCGGGGCTTCAGCCCCTGAGGAAAGCCGAAAACCGCTTGAAACAAAACAGCTTCGGATGCCATCTAAGTATTTAATCGGATTGCAAGACCGGCACGGGCAGGATAGGCGCGGAGAAGAGGGACTTACATCGGGCGCTCGATAGACACAGCACCGCAGAAGTGCTAAACTCTATAAGTTTGTGCTAGCTGGCACAATCCCGCTGGACCCAGATTCCCACCTATCCGGAATTTACCACACGCACCCGGCGTGAGTGAAATTGAATTTTCAGAGGACACCTTTTGGCTCTAGACGATAAGTTCGACGATATCAAAAAGCTGATCGACACAGGAAAAGAGAAGGGATATCTCACGTATGACCAGGTCAATGACCTCATACCGCATGACGTGCACAGTCCCGAAGACCTCGACGATCTGCTGACTACAATTGGAACGCAAGGCATCGATGTTCTCGAAGGCCCCAAGCTGCCTTCCGCGGGACTCGATAAGAAAGGCTTCGAAGACAACGAAGAAGGGGAGGATGTCGAACTCGACCTCACCCCCGGCGCTCTCGAAAAAACCAACGATCCCGTCCGCATGTACCTGCGCGAGATGGGAACTGTTCCGCTGCTCACGCGCGAAGGCGAAGTTGAAATCGCCAAGCGCATCGAGCGCGGACAGATTCGCGTGCTCAAGGCGCTCTCGCGTTCACCCATCGTGATTCGCGAGTTGCTGACCCTGGGCGAAGACCTCAAGAAAAACGTCCGCTCGATCAAGGAAGTGGTCACCTTCGACGAAGAGGAGATCACCGACGAGATCCTGCAGAACCGCCTCAACGAGTTCACCGGCAAGATCGACGACATGGCCAAGCTGTACAAGAAGGCCGGCGTGCTCGAAGAGAAGTTCAGGGAAGTTTCGCAGAAGAAAAATCCGCGCGATCATCGCCGCACCCGGCGCAAGCTGGCGCGCGCGATCGTGGCTACTTCGATCGCAGTTCGCAAGCTCGGATTCACCAACGCCGAGCGCAAGCGGCTGATCGAGCGGCTCAACAAAACTGTCGACGGCATGCGCTCGCTCGACCGCCAGGCGACGAACCTGGAGCGCAAGTCCGAAGCCACCCGCAGCGAAGAGCAGAAGAAAGAATACCGCCGGCAGTCACGCGCGATTCGCGGCGAAGTCGAAAAACTGGAACTCGAAACCGGAGTGTCGTTCCCGGAGCTCAAGCGCACGCAGCGCGAGATCATCCAGGGCGACATGGACGCGGAGCAGGCCAAGCGCGAGCTGATCGAGGCCAACCTTCGACTGGTGGTTTCGATTGCCAAGAAATACACCAACCGCGGACTGCAGTTCCTCGACCTGATTCAGGAAGGCAACATCGGCCTGATGAAGGCCGTCGACAAGTTCGAATACCGCCGTGGCTACAAGTTCTCGACGTATGCCACGTGGTGGATTCGGCAGGCCATCACCCGCGCGATTGCCGACCAGGCGCGTACGATCCGCATCCCGGTACACATGATCGAAACGATCAACAAGCTGATCCGCACCTCGCGGCAGCTGGTGCAGGAACTGGGACGCGAGCCGACGTCGGAAGAGATCGCCAAGCGCATGGATATTCCCGTAGCAAAAGTGCGCAAGGTGCTCAAGATCGCGCAGGAACCGATCTCACTCGAAACCCCGATCGGCGAAGAGGAAGATTCGCACCTGGGCGACTTCATCGAAGACCGCGCAGTGGTTTCTCCGGCGGAAGCGGTGATCAACGTGAACCTCAAGGACCAGACAGGACAGGTCCTGCGCACGCTGACTCCGCGCGAAGAGAAAGTCATCAAGATGCGCTTCGGCCTCGAAGACGGTTCGGAGCACACGCTGGAAGAGGTCGGGCAGAGCTTCGCGGTCACCCGCGAACGCATCCGCCAGATCGAAGCCAAAGCGCTGCGGAAACTGCGCCATCCCTCGCGCTCGCGAAAGCTGCGCGCGTTCATGGATGGTGTGCGGGACTAGCAGGGTTCTTGTGAGCACTGCTCATGTGGGACGGCTCATGTGGGGACCGCCGCCTTCGGCCGTCCGGTTTTCACCACAAAGTCACGGAGCCACTGAAAAAAGTTGAAAAATGAAAGGCACGGCTTAGGCCGTGCCTTTTTTCCTCCATCACGAAAAAACCAGGAGAACCTTCCCCAAATCCCCCCGGCTTTTCCGTGTGGCCTTGCGAGGGCAAGACTCAGCGCCCCGCGACAGCTAACATCACCTTTTCCGCTCTAAAATCCTTCGCTACTTCTTTTTCTCGAGCGCTCGGTCGGCAGCTCATGTCCTCTGTTGTTTCCCCCAACCCACACCTGGCTCAGGAAATACTGGTCTCCATAACGATGGAAGACGAGCTTGGTGTGGGATGCTGCCTTCAGCGACTCACAAGCATGGGACATGACCAGGCTCGCGGTCTTTGTGTTCGACGCCACGGATCGACGAGAACGCCTCCATCATGGCCGATGGATTCCACCGAGTATTCCCCGGCGGGCAGAGTGGCACGGTTGACGATGAAGCTGAAAGGCACATTTGCTTTCACCTTGATGGTTTGGGCACTAGCAGCCGTTGTAACCAACAGGGCGAGTGCCGCAGCGAATAACAGGTAAGTTCCTTTTCATTTTGTTGTCCTCGATTCTGGCTGAGTGCCAATTGTCTTGCCTTACAAGACTGAAAGCGCACGCAGGTGAAAAACCCCGCCACTGTCGATGAAAGATTTCGCGGACTCACCGTGCTTCCCTGTGAATCGGACCAAGCTGAACGGCATTGCAGGCGACTCGGATATAATCGAGCGATCAAGCCTGGGGGTGCTGCATGGCAATCGGCCCTGGCGAAATCACACAACTCCTACAGCAGTGGCGCGCGGGAGATCCGCACGCCGAGTCTGCGTTGTTCGAATTGCTCATGCCGGACCTGCGCAAGATTGCGGGTTGCTGCTTCCGCGGCGAACGGCCTGGCCACACTCTCCAACCCACGGCCCTGGTGAACGAAGCCTTTGTCCGGCTGGTTCACGCCAAGAATATTGACTGGCGGGATCGCGGCCATTTCTTCGCTTTAGCTGCTAGGATCATGCGCCGTTATCTGATCGATCATGCCCGCGGGCAGCCGAGCGTCCAATTTCTGCCGATGGATGGATTTCCCGAGCGCATTTTGGGCCGTCATACGCCGCTGGAGCTGGCTGTGACAATCGATACCTTGCTCGATGAACTGGACAAGGAATCGCCTCAGCAGCGCTCGGTCGTGGAGTTGAAGTTCTTCCTGGGAATGACCGATGAAGAGGCGGCCGACGCGCTGAATCTCAAGCTGCATACCTTGCAGCGCGAGTGGCATCGTGCGCGCCTGTGGTTATATCGGCGATTGGGCGGGGACAATGGAAACCACTCCTGAACACGACGAACGGGTCATGGAACTCGTCGCTGCAGGCACGCCGACGGTCTCCCGCGGAGCGTGAATCCTTTTTGCGCCCGGAGTGTGAAACCGATCCCGTTCTTTATCAGGAAATCGCCGACACGCTGGAGTGGGAAGATCGTATGGGCGGCTTCCTGCAGGAGCCGCTGATCGCGCTCACCGTGGTGGCGCGGCCTTTTCAACCCGGCGAAGTCGTTGAAGGGCGATTCGAGATCGTGCGCGTGATCGGCGAAGGTGGCATGGGGGTTGTTTACGAAGCCATCGACCGGAAGCGTAACCAGCGCATAGCCATCAAGTCGGCAAAGCCCGGCTTTCAGCGGCTGCTGTCGCCCGAGTTGGAAGGCGCGCTCAAGGTGCGGCATCCCAACATCTGCCTGGTCAATCAGATTCACTCCACTAAGACGGATAAAGGCGAAGTCGACTTCCTCTCGATGGAATTCCTCCAGGGAGAGACGCTCGCTGCCCGCCTGGAGAAAGCCGGCAAGCTCGATGCCGGCCAGGCGCTCAATATCGCGCGGCAGTTGTGCGCGGGCCTATCGGAAGCGCATCGCAGCGGGATCATCCACGGCGATTTGAAGAGCAGCAACATTATTCTGTGCCAAAACGAGGATGGAAGCTTGCGTCCGGTAATCACCGATTTCGGGCTGGCAAGCGGCGAGAACCATCCGTCGGGCGAAGTCGGCGGCACGCCCGACTACATGGCGCCGGAGATGTGGCGCGGACAAAAAGCATCGAAGGCTTCCGATGTTTATGCCCTGGGAGTCATCCTCTACGAGATCGTCACGGGCCGCTTGCCCTTCGATAGCAAATCACTCGACAGTCGCCTGATCCGTCCCCCGGTACCCAGTACCCTCGCCAAGGGCCTCGATCCACGATGGGATCGAGTGCTTCTGGACTGTCTGAGCGACTCGCCTGCCGCTCGCCCATCCGACGCTGGCCAGGTGATCGCCCGGCTTGAAAAGCGCCCGCTCAGAAAGGCGCCGCTGGTCGCAATGGCGCTGTGCTCGTGGCCGCCGCGTTGACACCGCCGATTCGAGAGCGAGTGATGGATCTGTTCATGCCTGCCCACATGAGATTGGCGATTCTTCCCTTCCAGGGCCCGCCTGAGGCCACCGTGATTGCGGAAGGAGCGCTGCAGGATGTTTCGGACCGCCTCCGGCATTTGCCCAGCGCACGGCGGACTTTGGTTGTGATCTCGCCTGCCGAAGACGTTAGAAACAGCGTGCAGACTCCGGAGCACGCGAGCAAGGTTCTGCATGCGACCCACGCCTTGCAGACATCGATGCGGCGGGAAGGCGATGAATATATCGCCGAGGCCTCTGTCATCGACTTGGCAACATTGGCTCACCTTGGCGATTTCTCCGCACGCTACTCGCAAGCGAACATCGGAGCCTTGCCCTCAGCGCTCGCCGGCGAAGTGTCGCTGGCCCTGCACCTGCCTGGCGCGGCGGTTCCTGAAGCTCTGTCTCCCGAGGCCACCGCCCCTTATGACAAGGGGCTTTATCTGTTGCGTAACGACCGCTCTGCCTTTGAGGATGCGATTGCGTTATTCAAGGAAGCCGCCCGATTGGATCCGCGCTCGCCTTTGCCCCCGGCGGCCCTGGTAGAGGCGTTGATCGTGAAGTTCGACAGAACCAAGGAGCACAGCAGCCTTGTGGAAGCCCAACAAGCACTGCGGGAAGCTGAGAGTCTCAACCCCGATTCCGCCAGGGTGCGTCTTGCGCACGGTCTGCTCAACGAAACAGCCGGGCAATACGAGAAGGCGCTCGAAGACTACCGTCGTGCGCAGGATCTCGAGCCGCGCAACGTGGATGCGCTCTTGGATATCGCCGGGGTCTACGACAAGTCCGACATGCCTGGAAAGGCCGTCGAAGCCTACAAACAGGCGATTGAGTTGGACCCCGGATACTTCTGGCCCTACGAAGTGCAAGGGGTCTTCTTCTACAACAGGGGTAGATATCCCGAGGCGGCCGAGCAATTCCGAAAGGTGATCGAGCGCGCACCCGGTATGTTCCGCGCCTATAGCAATCTTGGCGCGACGTTGATGGATCTGGGAAAGTTCGATGAGGCAGAGGCAGCTTTGATGGCATCACTGAAGTTGAGAGAAACAGCGCCCGCCCTCAACAACATGGGCGCTACCCGGGCCTATCAACGACGCGATGCGGAAGCAGTCGATTACTACGAACGCGCCATCAAGATCGAGCCCACCGACTACTTGAACATCGAGAACCTGGCAGACTGCTATCGTCGCCTGGGGCGTCTGGCGGAGGCCGAAGAGTCCTATCGCAAAGCGATGGCTTTAGCATTAACAGAGTTAGGGGAGAATCCGGCGCTCGGCTTCCCCGCGGGTGTCGGTGGCCTATGCTGCCGCTCGGCTGGGGGATACCAAAAGAGCCGAGGCTGAGATCAGCCAAGCTCTGAAATCGACTCCAGGTGACAACAAAGTGATTGAGAATGCAGTACTCACATACGAAGCGCTGCAGCAGCGGGATCGGGCAATTGCGGCGCTCGGCGGTGCTACTCCTGAGTTGTTGCGACAACTCGACCGCATCCTGACCTGGCGGACTTTCGTCAGGATCAACGCTTTCAACAGATAGTAACCCAAATCGGAGATGGAGGAAAATAGCGTATGCGAACTACGACACACAACAAGCTACGCAACAGAACACTACATAAGTTGGTGATCAAGTACGATGGCACGAACGCGGTCGCGATACCAGTCAACCTTGTCGACATGCCCAATGGGGACACTGCTCGAAATCAGCTCCACGGACGGTACCTTCAGAATCGAATTTGAACCGTGGCCATTCGCAGAGCCGGCAAACGCGAAAAACGAGGTCACCGAGACCATCCCGTTGACTTTCCAGAACAAAAGTACGGTCGCTGACTTGAAGTTTGAGTTCTATTGCTATATCACGCCAACGGGGTCAAGTGTCGAGGTCGGATACCCAGGTGCTTACGGCGGACGTGGGAATGTGAAGCCGTAACGGACTTAGATCCCACTTCTAGCACTAACTTGGAGCGGGGGAATCCGGGGCGGGCGGGCACCTCAGCGGCAGAAGCAGCGCGCGTTCATCGATCGAGTGCGGGACTAAACGTGCTCATGTGATAACTCTGCTCCTGTGGGGACGGCCATCTTCGGCCGTCCGGTTTTCACCACAGCAGCACGCAGTCACCGAGACAAACTTCGTAGCCACGGATTAACACAGATTTTCTAAGGCGCGGCTTCGGCCGTGCCTTTTTTTCGCGTGGGAGAATCAAAGCTTTGTCATTCCGAGGGCGGTCCTATCGCGCGGGGAATCTGCTTCCCGCTTACGCAGTGCCGGACTAGAAATCGAAGATGCAGGCGGCAGGTAATACCCATCTCAGGCCGCGAGTGACTCTCGGGGCTGTGGCTTCTTGGAAACGTCCTATTTTCGTCCCCGAGTTTTTTGTCGATTTTGTGAGCCAAGGAAACCCCACGCAGGCGGCAACCGTGGAATCCCACCCTTGACACAGAACGTCAAGGATGGGGCACCCGGCAAGTTAAAAGTTGACATCATCGAACCAATACCTGTAGAATTCCGCCGTTAGTAGACCCGTTAGTAGACCCGCCCTTAGTAGACCCCTTAGTAGACCCCTTAGTAGACCCCTTAGTAGACCCCTTAGTAGACCCTGGGTGCCCCGTTGGATCCTATTTGCGAAAGGAAAACTCAAATGTCTGTCGGTAAGTGGTTATTAAGTGTGCTTCTCGTCGCAGTCTGTGGAGCATTTGCAGTGGCCCAAAATCACCCGAAGACCGTTGTCGTCACCATAAACTATACGGATGACGGCGACATTCTGGTGCAACCGAAAACATTTCACGCCCAAGTAGGAGATACTGTGCTGTTCAGAACCGACAGCGGTGGGGAGTTGATCCTCCGTTTTGTCAACCCATTTTCGAATGATGGTTGGGTAGTTCGCTCAACCGGTGGTGTGCTTTCCCTGGTGGCACAAAACGCAGGGGACTATCAGTACCGCTGCAGTATCCAGTACCCCGACGGGCGAATTGTGGGCTGGGAAGCAGGGGACCGCGATAGTTACAATGGTGGCAACGGCAGCGTGAGGCCGTAGTAGACAACTCTGCTCATGTGGGGACGGCCGCCTTCGGCCGTCCGGTTATCACCACGACGATCAGCGCTCTACATCCGTTCTTGCGCGCGATGCCGCCGAGAAGAGACCAGAGATCAGATTGAATCTCTGGTTTGATCAAATTTCGGCGGAGTTTCGTCGAGAAGACACAACGTACAAGACCGGAGCCGTAGGTGTGCGACATCCATTCCAGTGTAGGCGGCGTTCCGGGCACGAGCGTCGTGAAAACGACGAATGACGGATTCGCTTCCCATGGCGGGAATCTGGCCAGAGGTCAGGTGCCCCTACGAGACTGCGTGAGAACTACCGTTGAAGGCTAGCGGTGGAACAAGCACCACCGAAACTCCAGCCGCGTAGCGGCGGCATGTGAAAGCCCGGCACGGAAGTGCCGGGTGAAGTGGAACAAATGCGCGAGTCCCGTAGGGACGACACCAGTTGTCACGCACACTCTACGGGGCACGGTGACGTTTGGTGCGACGCAACCCGCCAGTGAACTGGCGGGCTACTGTCAGTTGTCCCTTCGGAGTCTGTGTCGTAGCTTCTTGGTGTTGCAAGAAGTGGAACGTAGCTGTTCTCCACAGCCGCGAAGCGGCGCAAGAATAAAGCCCACGGCGCAAGCTGTGGGTAGCAAGTAGGAAATGACCGAGCCCCAAAGGGGCGAAAGAAAAGCTACGACACAGACTCCTTCGGGACAAGGTGAGCGAGTCATGTGCTGATCGATGCGGAGCACCCGAAGGGCTAACGCGCTCTGAATTCCTGGCTCTGACGCGGCGCTGAAGCGCCACTCTTCCACCGTGGCTCCGCTGTGATGTGCGTCAATCACGGTGCGCTCGCTTTGCTCGCGGGAAACAACGAAGGCGTCCGTTCCTTCACATGCCGGTTGCGATTCCCGTTTTGGGATGGTTCCCGCATTTTTGTTGGAATTTGCTTGCCTCTGGCTTGTCAGAAAATTCCAATAGAGAGATAAGGCGGCGTTTGCGAAAATCCCCACTTCTCCCAAACAGCTGGCAGAAATGGGCACCCGTGATTTTCGCCGCTGATTTTGTTTCTGCAGCGGATGCAGGGAAGAAGTGGGAGTGGGGCGAGTCCGTGTTTATTGCGCGGGCCAGCGAGCATGGATTGCCGGTGAGCGAGCCTGGGGGGGATTCGCATTTCCTTCCATTTTGGGACTTGCGGTCAAGCTCCAGCTTTCTAAGTTCTTTGAGATCAATATTTTGCCCGCAAGTGATTGAGCCCCAAGATTTTGTCCGGCATTTCCCGCTAACTCGATGATTGCAATATACCGAGGGGGGAGGGGGTACCCCAATCGATTACCCCGTCCCATTCCGGGAATGCCGATTCGAAATTTATTTCAGGAGGAAATCTACAGCGGTTCAATCGCGAAGATTCGAAAGGTCTGTCGAGTAATTGGAAAAATCCGCGTCAGGTTCTCAATTACCCAATTTCTAGATTCCCCAATTACTCAATTCTCACTATTCGTATCTCAGCGCGACCATCGGATCCACCTTCGTGGCACGCCTCGCTGGGATGTAGCACGCGAGCAGCGCTACCGCAATCAACAGCGCGATCACTGCGGCGAACGTTAGCGGATCGGTTGCGGTGATGCCGAAGAGGAGCGACGACAGAGTACGCGTCAGGGCGAGAGATCCGGCAATGCCGATGGCTATTCCGATCACGATCGTGCGCATGCCCTGGTTGAGGATCATCGTGAGGACATCGCGGGAGCGCGCGCCGAGCGCCACGCGGACTCCGATCTCGCGCGTACGGCGGCTGACGGAGTAGGCCATCACCCCGAAGACTCCGGCGGTCGCGAGCAAGAGCGCGACGATTCCGAAGAAGGCGATCAGGATCAGGTTGAAGCGGCGCGAGCCTAGCGACGCAGAATAGACCTGCGCGAAGGTGCGGAAGGTCGGAGGAATTTCCGGATTGAGTTCTTGCAGAATGCCGCGCGCGGCAGTGGTGACCATCTGCGTGTCGGCATCGGTGAGCATCGTGAGCGTGATCGCGGGGCGCGGACGCTGGAAGAGGTCGACGTAGACCGTCGGACGCGGCGGCGTTTCAAGACCGTACTCGTGCACGTCCGCGACGATGCCGACAATCGTCAGCAGGCGGAGATCGCCGTCCATGTTTCCGAATTCGATGGTGTGGCCGATGGGATCCTGGCCAGGCCAGCGCGTCGCGGGCAAGCGAGTCGCTGATCACGGCGACGTGCGGGAGCATCGGCGCTGTCGCGCTGGTCGAAGAGGCGTCCGCGAAGAAGAGGGATGCCGAGAGCCTGGAAGTAGCCGTCGGTGACGACGCCGAAATCAGCGTCGCCCAGTCGCTCCTTCTGCTGAAAGAGGAGATCGAACTGGCGCGAGAGAGCTTCGTCATTCAGGGGAGTTTTGGGAAGCTCATCCTGCGTCATCAGCAGGAACATGCCATCGGGAAGGCCGCCGTTCATGGGAAGGCCGCTGGTAGCGCCGACTTTGTGCACGCCGGGAATCTGCCGGAGGCGATCGATCAGGTTGGACGAAGAAGATCGCCTGAGCGCTGCTTTGCCTTTCGTGTCGGTCCAGTCTCACCCACGGAAGCGAGACGTCCATGGTGACGATCTTGTCGACGCGGAATCCGGGATCGACTTCGAGAACTTTCTTGAGGCTGCGGCCGAGCAGGCCGGCGCCGACGACGAGAACCAGCGTGATGGCGATCTGTGCGGCGACGATCGCTCGTCCAACACGCTGGCTGCGCTGAGAGCCGGCTTGTGCGCGTCCGCCTTCGCCGAGAGCTTCGCGCACATCGCCTGAGGTGGCGCGGAGGGCGGTGAAGATGCCGAGTCCGACGGCGACAGCAGTGGAGAGTGCCAAGGCGAACAGAAGAACGGGGACGCTGATCGAGATGCTGTCGAGACGCGGCAGATTCTGCGGCGCGAGCGCGATCAGGCCGGAGACTCCGGCGAAGGCTCCCAGCACGTCCGAGACCTCCGCCCATCAGGGAGAGAAGAAGGGACTCGGTGAGGAATTGGCGGACCAGGCGTCCGCGAGCAGCGCCGAGTGCGCTGCGAACCGCAAGTTCCCGCTGGCGCACGCGAGGCTTGCGCGAGCAGCAGGTTGGCGACGTTGGCGCAGGCTACGAGGAGAAGGAATCCCACGGCGCCGAGAAGGATCAGCAGCGCGGGGCGGGTCTTTCCGGTGATGGAGGCTTGTAGCGGGACAACAACTGCGTCCTTGAGGAGATAGTCGTTTTGGTCGCTGGCAGTGTCGTGAATGCGGCGGGCGATGGCGCTGATCTCGGCATTCGCTTGCTCGGGCGTGGCGCCGTCTCGTAGGCGCGCGACGGCGCTGTAGTTATGCGAGGTGCGGCTGGGATTTTCGCCGTCGAGATCGGCGGGAACATACAAGTCGGCGTCCGCGGGAAACTGGAAGCCGTCGGATAGTACGCCAATCACCGAGTAGATCGCGTTATCGATCTTCAGGTGCAGCTGCGAGAGATCAGAGGACGATCCGAGATGCTGCTTCCAGTATCCGTAGCCGACGAGAGCCACGGGAGCGGCGCCTTTGCGGGCGTCGGCGCTGGTGAAGTCGCGTCCCATGAAGGGCTGGACGCGGAAGACCTTCAGGAATTCGGGCGAGACGCTTGCGACCATGGTGCGCGTCGGCTGCGAACTTCCGGAAACCGAGGCGATGTTTGCGCTGTACTTGGCGATGGCCTGGAGAGTGTGATTCTGATCGCGAAAGTCGTCGAAGTTCGGGTCAGCGAGCCGCGACCAGGTGCCCTTGGTATTGACCTCGAACACGGCCACGATACGGTCAGGATCGTTGTAGGGCAGAGGACGCAGCAGGACTCCATAGACCACGCTGAAGATGGCAGTGGTGGCGCCGATGGCGAGGGCCAGCGTGAGGACCGAGACGGCGGTGAAGCCGGGACTGCGGCGCAAGACGCGAAGAGAGTGGCGCAGGTCATGAAGAAGCGTTTGCATAGGAGTGATCCGACTGGAGATTGAGTGCAAATTCCGATGCCACCCGCTCAAGCTGCAATCGGTTGCAAGGAAAGGAGGTAGGTTCGATTCAGGGGTAAATTTTGACCATCGGCGGACCAAGGTGTGCGGAATCGGACAGCGGCGCGGGCCTATCAACTGGGCCTTCATCACTTGCCGAACTTGGAAAAGGCGATCACCACAGAGGACACAGAGTCCCTCAGAAATGGGGCGCACAAAATCTTGCAGCAGTAGAGTCCGTGCCGCTCCAGCAGCGTCCAGACGCTTAAACACCGTGTAAGTTATTGAGGCCATTTGGACTGGAGCACTGGCGTTCAAGATTCTGTCTTAGATTTCCAACGGCTTCCACAGGGAAGTCTCGACGTCCACAGTTTCTGCACAATGGGGCGGAGTTTTTGACTTGCGGGGCACAACAAAGTGACGGAGAGTGTGTGCAGCGAAACGTGAAAGTTCCTGGCTGGGCCGAATGATTGCGGCAGAGCCAGCGGTCACCGGCGATTCTCGAGAGTGAATTGCCGGGGGGAACTTCCAGAAACGCGCTCTGCGCGACTGGTTGCCCGGGCGTTGCGGCCTCCTCCCCCTTGTTGCTCCTTGGAGCAGAAGACAGGCCGCTGGCCAACCGCAGAGTTGCGGATTCGGCATCGCACGATGGCGAATCGGCAACTGGCTTCGGCAAAGTGCAGCACTCGCTTCGGCGGGCGCTGTCTGGCTGAAGCGGTCATGGCGCCGCCTCCGCGGTGACAGGCAGGTCAGGAATACACGAACGATGCGGTCCGGGGTGGCTGGCCCTGGACCGCATTCGAATTTTGGGCTGCTCGTTGGTTCGTCGTCGGGCCTTCGGGCTCTCGCTTCGGGATAACACCGGTTTCAAGTCCCTTCTCCCTCTTGATGTTCGTCTTTTATTCGCCTACACTTCGAATATGGGATAGGCATCGCTCGCCTTCGCTTTCGCAGGACAGCCGAGGTCGGCTGTCCCTACGTGAGTTGTGACTGAGTTGTGACGCGCCAACTTTTTTTCAATTCGCGGGAGTTTTCCAGAGGGTGCGCGTCGCATTCACAAGGTGAGTGCGGATAGTGTTCGTCATACGAATTTGAAATTTGTTCTCGGGAAAATTCTTGGCCACTTCTGATTACACGATCAGCACGCTTCCGGCGAATGTGGACGCCGAGCGCTCGATTCTGGGCGCGATCCTGCTCGACAACTTTGCTTACAACCAGGCGGCGGAGCATCTGCGCATCGAGGATTTTTCGCTCGATTCGCACCGGCGGATTTATTCGCGGATGGTGGATCTGGCGGAGTCCTCGCGGCCGATCGACATGATCACGCTGATCGAGGAACTCGAGCGGCACAAGGATCTGCAGCCGATTGGCGATGTGGCGTACGTGTCGAGCCTGGTCGAAGGCGTGCCGGAGCGGCCGAGCATTGAGCACTACGTCAAGATCGTGCGCGACAAGGCGCTGCTGCGCGGAGTGATTTCGGCGGCGACTACGGCGATTGCGCGCGCCAGCGATCAGTCGGATGCGGCCGAGGATGTGCTCAGCGACACCGAAGCGGCGATCTTTCAGCTCTCGGAAAAGCGCATCGGGCGCGGGTTCATGGGCGTGCAGGAGATCGTCCGGGAGACGTTCGGATCGGTCGATGCACTGCTGCAGCGCGGGCAGCGCATCACCGGACTGGCGACGCACTACACCGATCTGGATGAAATGACCAGCGGGCTGCAGCGGTCCGACCTGGTGATCATTGCGGCGCGGCCCTCGATGGGCAAGACGGCGTTCGTGATGAACATCGCGGAGAACGCCGCGATTGAAGATCAGCAGGTGGTGGGAGTGTTCTCGCTGGAAATGTCGCGCGAAGCGTTGCTGATGCGCTTGCTGTGTTCGCAGGCGCGAGTCGATGCGCACAAGATGCGGACCGGGTCGCTGTGGCAGGACGACACGAAGAAAGTTGTGCGCGCCATGGAGCAGCTGGCGCACGCGCCGATCTTCATCGACGACACGCCGGGAATTTCTCTGAGCGAGATGCGGGCGAAGGCGCGGCGGCTGAAGCAATCGCAGGGGCGGCTCGATCTGATCATCGTGGACTATCTGCAGCTCATGTCCGGCGGCGGAAAGAGATTTGAGAATCGCACGCAGGAAGTGTCGGCGATTTCGCGCGGGCTGAAGGCGCTGGCGAAAGAACTCAGCGTTCCAGTGATTGCGCTGTCGCAGTTGAGCCGCGCGCCGGAGAGCCGCGGCGGAGATCATCGTCCGCAGCTGGCGGATCTGCGCGAGTCGGGATCGATCGAGCAGGACGCCGACCTGGTCATGTTCATCTTCCGCGAAGAAGTCTACAAGCAGGACGATCCCGAGTTGCAGGGCCGGGCGGAGATCATTATTGGCAAACAGCGCAACGGTCCCATCGGCCGGGTGAAGATGGCATTCCTGAAGCACTGCACCAGATTCGAGTCACTGGCCGAGGGCGGAATCGCTTCGGAAGAGTAGAGACTTCGACCTACAGGGATTCCTGTAGGCCGGCTGGATAAGTACTGTAGTGACTTAAGTTTGCAACAGCGTATCTAGAGATTGCTCAGCCTGTGGAAAAGCTTGTGGAAGTGAAAGCCGCCATTACGAATTGCTACGAGTAAGGACCGATCGGTCGGTTCCCCCGGGTTGAAGAGTCTAGCTTTAAATATCTGAATAGTAACCAGTTATGCAATTCACGTGGCATTAACATGACCGGGCGTCAGATAAAGCCGGAATAGCTTCCGCTTTTGAGATTTGCACATTTTGGGGTTCTAGTACTTTCGTTTTCCGCGTGATTTTGGCTTATTTGGGCAATGTCCGGATTTGACCGTCAGCAAAGAGACTGATGCCCGCAATTGGCTTCTTTGATCGCTGTGGGGAAACCGTCGCCGGTACAGGAGTGGCGAGCTTCAATCGCCAGACACCTCCTTCGGCTTCGCTCGTCGAAACTCCCACTTCTCGCAAAGGCGGCGAGAAGTGCGGCCCCAGTTCATCTTGCTTTGGTGGGGCGAAGGCCAATGGATGCTCAGGGCAGGCTGCGACGGCTGTCCCCACGCGTTCAGCTGGGACGATCTGCTAATTATTACTGCCTTCGCCGACTTTCAGGACCGCGAGGAAGGCTTCCTGGGGGATGTCGACGCGGCCGATGCGCTTCATGCGCTTCTTGCCTTCCTTCTGTTTCTCGAGCAGCTTGCGCTTGCGGGTGATGTCGCCGCCGTAGCACTTGGCGAGGACGTTCTTGCGCATGGCGTGGACGGTCTCGCGGGCGATGATCTTGGCGCCGATGGAGGCCTGAATCGGGACCTCGAACATCTGGCGGGGGATCAGTTCCCGCATTTTCGAAACCAGGGCTTTGCCGCGTTCGTAGGCGAAGTCGCGGTGGACGATGATGGAGAGCGCGTCGACGGGATCGCCGGCGACCAGGATGTCGAGCTTGACCATGGGCGATTCCCAATAGTCGGCGAGGTGGTAGTCGAGCGAGGCGTATCCGCGGGAGACGGATTTCAGGCGGTCGTAGAAATCGAGGACGATCTCGTTCAGCGGCAACTCATAGTGCAGCATCACGCGCGAGGAGCTGACGTACTCGAAGGTTTTCTGCTTGCCGCGCTTCTCTTCGACCAGCGCGAGAATTCCGCCGACGTATTCTTCGTTGGTCAGGATCGTGGCCAGGATGACCGGCTCTTCGACTTTGGCGATCTCGCTGGGATCGAGCCAGCGCGAAGGATTGTCGATTTCGACCATCTCGCCGTCGGTCTTGGTGATCTTGTAGCGCACGCCGGGGGCGGTGGTGATCAGGTCGAGATTGAACTCGCGCTCGAGGCGCTCCTGGATGATTTCCATGTGGAGCAGGCCGAGGAAGCCGCAGCGGAAGCCGAAGCCGAGAGCGACGGAACTTTCGGGCTCGAAGAAGAAGGAGGAGTCGTTCAGGCGCAGCTTTTCCAGGGCTTCGCGCAGACGCGTGTGCTCGTGGGCGTCGACCGTGTAGAGCCCGGCGAAGACCATGGGCTTGATTTCTTCGAAGCCGGGCAGGGGCTCGATGGCGGGGTTGGTGTCGTCGGTGATGGTGTCGCCGATTTTTGTGTCGGCAACGTTCTTGATGTTGGCGATGAGGAAGCCGACTTCGCCGGCCTGGAGTTGATCGATTTCGACCGGCTTGGGCGTGAGCACGCCGAGAGTCTCCGCGTCGAAGGTGGTTCCGTTCCACATGAGGCGGATTCTCTGACCCTTGCGCAGCGTGCCTTGAAACACGCGGGCGAGCACGATGACGCCGCGGTAGGGGTCGAACCAGGAGTCGAAAACCAGAGCCTGGAGCTGGTTTTCGGGATTCCCTTTGGGCGGCGGGACGCGCTTGACGATGGCTTCGAGAACATCGGGGACGCCCTGGCCGGTCTTGGCGCTGATCAGGACGGCGTCGGTCGCGTCGAGGCCGACGGCGCCTTCGATCATCTCTTTGGTGCGGGGGATGTCGGCGCTTTGCAGATCGATCTTGTTGATGACGGGAATGATTTCGAGGCCGTGATTGATGGCGAGATAGGAATTGGCGAGCGTTTGGGCCTCGACGCCTTGCGAGGCGTCGACGACCAGCAGCGCGCCTTCGCAGGAGGCCAGCGAGCGCGAGACTTCGTAGGAAAAATCCACGTGGCCGGGGGTGTCGATCAGGTTGAGCTGGTAGGTCTGGCCGTCCTGCGCGGTGTACATCATGCGGACGGCGTGGGCCTTGATGGTGATGCCGCGTTCGCGCTCGAGGTCCATGGAGTCGAGGACCTGGGCCTGCATCTCGCGCGCGGTGAGGGATCCGGTGAGTTCCAGCAGGCGGTCGGCCAGCGTGGACTTGCCGTGGTCGATGTGCGCGATGATCGCGAAATTGCGGATGTGCTGGGAATCCATGAGAGTGCGGTGAGTATTGATTCTAACAGGTGGTAAGTTCCCGTTTTGGGCCAGGGTCTCTCAATTTGACATCGATTGTGATGATGAACACAAGCGGAACTTCTCATGGGAATTACAGTCGGGCTGGGCCCGTGGTGTAACGGAAACACAGCACCTCGCGATGGTGGCAGATGCGGGTTCGAATCCCGTCGGGTCCACGCTTCGGTTCTGTGGAGCGGCGGTTCTGTGGGAGCGAAATGCGAGGATAAGCTCCCTTCGAAAGTAACTTGACGGTCGTGTACGACGGGATCATACTGATTTTGTCGCGAGGTGCTGTAACTAATCTAACAATTTCGAAGGCCCCGATTCTTTCGGGGCCTTTCGTGTTTCTGGCTGCGTCTTGCGGCGTGTGCGCTGGTGATTTACCCTCGTCTGCCTGAGTCGAGATCATGATTGGAAAACACATTGTGCTGACACTCGTTGTGGGTGGGGCGATTGGTGCCGTTGCTGTGGCAGCATCCTCCGGCGGCGTGGACTGCGTTGCCGGTCGCGGGACTGTGCCTGATCATCGTGGGATTCATTCTGTGGACAGTGGCTCGCTTTCAGCTGGGTGCTTCGTTTGCGGTGAAAGCTGAAGCAAGGCAGTTGGTGACGCGCGGGCTGTATTCGAAGATTCGCAATCCGATTTATGTGTTCGGATCGTGCGTGATGGCGGGCGGGATTCTGGTGTTCGGGAAGCCGGTGTGGCTGCTGATCTTCCTGCTGGTGATTCCGTTGCAGATCTGGCGGGCGGGGAAGGAGTCGGCGGTGCTGGAGTCGGCGTTCGGGGAGGAATACCGGAAGTATCGAGCGGGGACGTGGTTCTGAAGCGACTTCCTCGATGGTGATTCGCAGCGCAACCCCGGGGTTGAAGCCCACGCGAATCTGATGCGACTGACGCGGCCCTGAAGGGCCGCTCTTCCACGGCCATGCCGACGACGGAGAAGCTGCCTCAAATCTAGAACGATCTCGAGAACCCACGAGCTTCGAGTCCGGGAGCTGCATTCTCTCGGCGCTACGAGAGCTACGAAACGTTCGGAAGATCTCGGAGGAATCATGCGGAGTGTCATTCGTTCGTCCTGCTTGGTTGCTGTTCATTGGCTGCAGGACAGACTTTGTCACCCGAGGTGCGCGCGTTTGTGAAGGTGGATGCTCCCCTCGTCGCGCTGACGCATGTGCGCGTGATTGACGGGACGGGAGCGGCGGCGCGAGAAGATCAGACGGTTGTCATCAGCAAAGGGAAGATTGAGTCGGTGGGCGACGCGTCGTCGGCGAGTGTGCCGAAGGATGCGCAGGTGATCGATCTGCATGGATACACGCGTGATCCCTGGGCTGGTGGGGATGCACGATCACATGTTCTATCCGGTCGGGCGTGGCGTGTTTGGCGAGATGGCGTTCAGTTTCCCGCGACTTTATCTTGCAGGCGGAGTGACGACGATCCGCACGACTGGGTCGCTTGAGCCTTACACCGATCTCGAATTGAAGAAGTCGATTGATGGCGGGCAGACGCCGGGTCCGAAGATGCACGTGACCGGGCCGTATCTCGAGGGGAAAGGATCGTGGGCGATCCAGTTGCATCAACTGACGGGGCCGGACGATGCGGTCAAGACGGTGAACTACTGGCTCGATGAAGGCGTGGACAATTTCAAGGCATACATGTTCATTACGCGCGCGGAGCTGAGGGCGGCGATTGAAACTGCTCACAAGCGCGGGGCCAAAGTCACGGGTCACTTGTGTGCGGTTAATTTTCGAGAGGCGGCCGATCTCGGCATCGACGATCTGGAACATGGATTGTTTGTGGACACGGAATTCCTTCCCGGGAAGAAACCGGACGAGTGTCCGGAAAAACCCGAGGATCCCGTCGTGATGGCGAAACTGGACGTGAATTCCGGGCCACTGCACGACACGATTCAGTATCTGGTGCAGCATCATGTGGCTGTGACGTCGACGCTGCCGGTGTTTGAGATGGGAAGTTTCCCCGGGCGGCCTGCGGTGCAGCAGCGGCAGCTCGACGCGCTGTCGCTTGACGCGAAAAGTGCGTGGCTGGCGAATCGGTTGCGCTACAGCGATGCGGGATTCCTGAAGCGCAACTTCGGCAGCGAAGAGTCGCCGCTTCCGGCCGCATTCAAGAAAGAGTTGGAATTCGAATATGCGTTCGCGAAGGCGGGAGGGCTGCTGCTGGCGGGACTCGATCCGACGGGCATGGGAGGCGTGATTGCTGGATTTGGCGATCAGCGCGAGGTGGAGTTGCTGGTGGAGGCGGGATTCACGCCGCTGGAAGCGATTCACATTGCGACTTACAACGGGGCGCAGTATTTGGGAGAACTGGAGCGGATCGGGACCATTGCGGCGGGGAAGCAGGCGGACCTCGTCGTGATCAAGGGAGATCCGTCGAAGAAGATTGAAGACATTGAGAATGTGGAGACGGTGTTTAAGGACGGCGTGGGTTACGACTCGGCGAAGTTGATTGAGTCGGTGCGGGGGGCGGTGGGGAGCCGGTAGCGGGCGCGGAAGAAGCTTTTAACCGCAGAGATCGCAGAGAAAATCTGCTAGATCGCGGAGTTAGGGACCGGCGGTGCTGGAGAGTTTGTGGGCACTTATCCGTTCAGTGCGATTGATCATGTGCAGCTGGCTATGCCTGCCGGCGGCGAGGAGCGGGCTCGCGCGTTTTATGGGACCTGCTCGGGATGAGGGAAGTGCCCAAGCCTCCGGAGTTGGCCAAGCGCGGTGGGTGCTGGTTTGAGTGCGGGCCGTCCAGATTCATCTTGGAGTGGAAGCGGATTTTCGTCCGGCGCGGAAGGCGCATCCTGCGTTGCGGTGCTTTGACTATGACGGGCTGGTCAGCAGCTCAGGCGGCTGGGGTCGAGGTACGGATGATGCCAGCATCCCGGAGTGCGGCGTTGCCACATCGCGATCCGTTTGGGAACCGGATCGAGCTGATCAGCGAATAGACCTGGAGCGGCCTTCCGATAAAATCAGCCTCACATGCTCGTACTCGCTTCGGCCTCGCCACGACGTCAGGAACTACTGCGCAATGCCGGGATTTCGTTTGCGGTGCAGGTGGCGGATGTGGATGAGACTCCGCTGCGCGGTGAAGGCGCCCGTGAGTGTGCGGAACGGCTGGCGCGCGAGAAGGCGTTGAAAGTGTGGCGGGCGCGTCCGCAGGATGTGGTGCTCGGAGCGGACACCGTCGTCGTGGTGGATGGGACGATTCTGGGAAAGCCTGCGGACGGTGACGATGCGGCGCGCATGTTGCGGATGCTCTCCGGGCGCGAGCATCGGGTGATCACTGGCGTCTGCCTGGTGGGGCCAAAACCAAGTGGTCAGGGATCAGGGGCCAGCGGCCACGAATCCAAGCATTCGGAAGACGTGAGAACTGGTTCCGAGACAACTCTGGTCACGATGAGCGAGATTTCGGATAAGGAGATTCTCGATTACGTTGCCACCGGCGAGCCTATGGATAAGGCTGGCGCGTATGCGATTCAGGGCATTGCGTCGCGATGGATTCCTCGGATTGAAGGGGACTACAGCAACGTGGTGGGATTGCCGGTGGCGCTGGTGTACCGGATGCTCAGGAAGGGCGGTTCTGCCTGAAGGCGGAATTAGGACTTGGTTTGCCTCGTCCTTCTTGGGTTCCTCGCCCTCTTTCATGGCGGACTTGAAATTCCGCAGGCCCTCTCCAAGGCCTTTGCCCAAGGAGGCGAACTTGCTGGGGCCGAACAAGAGAAGCGCGATAAGGACAATTAGAGCGAGTTCCGGCAATCCCAGCTTACCTTCCCATAGTTGATTCTCCTCGATGAGCTCGGACTCTAAATCCGGCCCGCTCTGCCCCAACTATTGATTCTAAGCGGCTCAGAGGCAGCAGTCAAAGCTTGCAACCTTTGCTCACTGAGGCGCATACAGAGAGTCTATGTGCCATAAGCCTCGAGATGGCGGCAACAGGAGTGACCTTGAGGCGGATTTGCAATACTCATTCTTTTCTGTGGCGTGCAGTGCTTTGGCGCGGCGTCGGCGCACCGGCAGCAGCGGAAGACCAGCGAGCCGTACACGGGAGACCTCTCGATTTTCGAGTCGCCGGGGCGGGAGGAGCGGCTTCAAATCAATCGAGTGATGGACATACTGGGCATCAGTGCGGGGAAGAGTGTGGCCGACATTGGCGCGGGGTCGGGATGGTTCACGGTGCGGGCGGCGAAGCGAGTGGACAGGATCGGTACGGTGTATGCGGTGGACATCAATCCAGAGGCGGTGCGCTACATCACCGGAGAGAGCCGGAGAAAGAGAAGCTGCCGAACGTGAAAGCGATTTTGAGCAAGCCTGACGATCCGCTGCTGCCGCGAGATTCGGTGGATGCGGTGCTGCTGCTGAAGACTTACCACGAGGTGGCGCATCCAGTGGAGTTGCTGCAAAAATCTGCGGCCGGCGCTCCGGACGGGAGCGAAGGTTGGGATCATCGACCGCAATGGAAATGGCGAGAATCACGGCGTTGGGAGTGATGTGGTGATTCGTGAAGCGAAAGAGGCCGGATACAAGCTGGCGGGACAATACGATTTCGTCAAAGGCGACAACATGGATTATTTTCTGGTGTTCACGGCAGGAGAGTGATTTCTTCCACTACGGACCAGGTGGTGCGAGTCAGGTCGGCGAAGAGCGGGAGATCGGCGTCTGAAGCGGCGCCTTGCGGGCTCGCCCAGGCGGCTTCCATTGATTCCCAACTATCGAAGTAGAGTTCGACGATTGCATCCCATTCGGGATGGGGCCGGCTGGGATCAGCAACTACGTGGTTTTGCTTGTACCTCTTGAGTCCGGGAAGTTTTCTGGCCAAGGGCGCGTGGATTTGTTCGAGATGATGGCGGAATTGCGCGGGAGTCAGATCAGGCCGGCGATAGAGAACTACCATGAACTTCAACATGGTCGTTAAACGGATCTCGATCAGGCCGGCGAGCAGCAGCGCGCGGCGCGGCAATTCGGAAATGACGATGTGCTCGTGAACGGCGTGGGCGCCTTCACCGACGGCGCCGAGGCCGTCGAGCGTGGGGATGCCGATGCCGGCGGTGAAATTTCCATCGGAGCCGCCGCCGACGGCGGCTTCTTCCAGCTTCCAGTCGATTTGTTTCGCGATGGCTTGCGCCTTTTTGTAGAGCGCGGCGACGCCGGCGTTGCGTTCCATGGGCAGGCGGTTGATGCCGCCTTCGATGTGGAGTTTGCAATGTTTGTCGAAGGGCTTGAGGGCGCGAAGTTTGCGATCGAGGCCGGCGGCCTGCTTGGCGCTCTTGATGCGCACATCGATTTCGGTGACGGCTTCGGCGGCGATCACGTTGGTGCGCGTTCCTCCGCGGATGACTCCCGGATTGACTGAGACTCCGCTCTTCAAGTCATTCAACTTCGAAATGACGGCGATCTGGCGGGCGAGTTCGAGGATGGCGCTGTGTCCTTTGCCGGGATCGAGTCCGGCGTGAGCGGCGACGCCTTTGACTGTCAGCGTGTAATCGCCCACGCCTTTGCGGGCGGTTTTGACGGCGCCGCGAAGTCCGGCGGCGGGTTCGAGGACGAGCACTGCGGCGGATTTTCGGGCGAGGTCCTCGGTGATTTTGCGGGACGAATAGCTGCCGACTTCTTCGTCGGAGACCAGAAAGACAGTGACGGGACGCGGCAATTGTCCGTGCCAGGTTTGCAGGGCTTCGATCGCGAAGAGCATCAGAGCGATGCCGGCTTTCATATCGAGAACGCCGGGGCCGTGCAGGCGGCCGTCTTCGATGCGGCAGGGCATGGTGGGAAGCGTTCCCAGGGGATAGACCGTGTCGAAGTGGCCGAGGAGCAGGACCGGTTTGATGTTGGAGGTGCCGGGGAAATCGATTTGGAGGTTGTCGCCGAAATCATCGGCGCGATGCAGGTGAGGACGTCCACCGATGAGGGCGAACTTTTGCGCGAGATGGGCGCCCATACGATCGGCGGCGGGTTTGTTGTCGCTGGGAGATTCGATCTCGACGAATTCGCGGATGGTTTGGAGGAGAGCGTCCTGGCGGGATTCGAAGTAGTGGAGACGGTCGCGATCGGATTGATTGTCTGCGTGCAAGATTTTCTTCGATGCAGGCATTTAAGAGCTCTTTCGCAGAATCCGGTGGCCTCAGTGCGAATTAATCTTTCGCTCCTTCGGAGCTTTATCATTCTTAGCCAGGCTTCCCACGGATTGCGCCGGGGCTGATTCTTTCGCCGCTTCGCGGCTGGCTACGCGAATGCACGCGACGGACTCCGGGCACAAGTCGTACAGTATAATCTTCAGGCTGATTGACGCGAACTATGAATGAGAGCACCTCTGCGCCCGAAGCTCCTTCCAACGCGGGCAAGACCGGGTTCGACATCCACGAGATTTTGAAGATTCTGCCGCACCGGTATCCGTTTCTGCTGATTGACCGCGTGCTCGACCTCAAGCGCAAAGAGCGGATTGTGGCGATCAAGAACGTCACCATCAACGAACCGTTTTTTGCGGGACACTTTCCTGGGCTGCCGATTATGCCCGGGGTGTTGATTGTCGAAGCCATCGCGCAGGCCGGCGGCGCGCTGCTGCTGACCGAAGTGGAAGATCGCGAGAACAAGGTGATGGTGTTTACCGGAATCGAGCGGGCGAAGTTCCGGCGGCCGGTGAGCCCGGGAGATCAGTTGCGGCTGGAAGTGGAAGTGAAGGGCTGGCGCGTGGTGCCGGGCATGACTGCGGCGAAGATGCAGGGATACGCGTTCGTGGGCGAGCGGCGCGTGGCGGAGGCGGCTGTGTCCTGCCAGTTGATCGATAGTTCGCGGGGGCGGGCTTCGAACGACAGTGGCGATGAGGGTTGATTGCTGCGCGGATTCATTTCTGGCTTCAGCAAAAAGATTTCACCACAGAGGGCACTGAGGAACACAGAGGAAAACCGTGGTGCTCTGGCTCGCCAATTCTCGATGACATCCTGCAAACATTCATCCCACCGCCATTATTCATCCCAGCGCGCGGGTGCCTGACTCGTGCAAGATTGGGCCTTATTGCGTGATTGGGGCGGACGTCGAGCTGGGCGAGGGATGTCATCTCGTGTCGCACGTTGCGATCGAAGGTCCAACGAAAATCGGGGCTGACAACGGATTTTTTCCCTTCTGTGCAATCGGCATGGCGCCGCAGGATGTGACTTACAAAGGCGAGCCGACGCGGCTGGAGATTGGGGATCACAACGAGATTCGCGAATACGTCACGATCAATCGCGGCACGGTGAAGGGCGGGGGGCTCACCAAGAGTTGGGAGCCATCTGCTGATCATGGCGTACACGCACATCGGGCACGATTGCGTGATTGGCGATCACGCCATGCTGGTGAATGGAGCGACGCTGGGCGGGCACGTGATCGTCGAGGAGTGGGCTGTGGTCGGCGCGCTATGCCCGGTGCATCAGTTTGTGCGGATCGGGGCGCATTCCTACGTTGGCGGCGGGACAACGATCACGCAGGATGTGCTGCCGTTTTCCATGACCTCAGCGGCGCGCGAGACGCATGCCTATCTCATGAACAAAGTGGGGCTGCAGCGGCGGGGATTTTCCAAAGAGCGGATTGCGAAAATTCATCACGCTTACAAGGTTCTGCTGACTTCGAAGATGAATACGTCGCAGGCGCTGGAGAAGCTGAAATCGGAAGCGGATCGCGGGGAGGATGTGGATATGCTGATCCGGTTCATTGAAGCTTCGGAGCGGGGGATTATTAAGTGATCGTCCGCTGCGAAACAGCTTTTCTAACCGCTGAGTTCGCTGAGAAAAGCCGCGGAGTACGCAGAGGTTCGGCGACGGTTTGACAGTGAGGCATTCGCTGGCGTTTGCGAGTCCTACTTTTGCTGCTTTATCCATTCCGTAATTTTCGTCTCCAACACATCCAGCGGAAGCGGGCCCTGATCGAGCACGGCGTCGTGAAAGGCGCGCAGGTCGAACTTCGGTCCTAGTTCTTTTTGTGCGCGTTCGCGCAGTTCGAGAATCTTCATCTGGCCCATCTTGTAGGAGAGGGCCTGCCCGGGCCAGGCGATGTAGCGATCGACTTCGGTCTCGATGTTCTGGTCGTCCATGGCGGTGTGCTCGTGGAAGAAGTCGATCATCTGCTGGCGTGTCCAGTGCTTGGAGTGCACGCCGGTATCGACCACCCAGCGCACGGCGCGCCACATTTCGTTCTGCAGGCGTCCGTACTCGCTGTAGGGATCCTGATAAAAGCCGACTTCTTTTCCGAGCCGCTCGGAGTAGAACGCCCAGCCTTCGGTGTAAGCATTCACATCGAGAGTGAAGCGGCGGAACGGTGGCAGATCGGTGAGTTCCTGCGCGATCGAAAATTGCAGGTGATGGCCGGGGACTCCTTCGTGATAGGCAATGGCTTCGACGTTCAGCAGCAGGCGCTTCTCGGGCGCGTATTCGTTGACGTTGATCCGTCCGGGGCGCGAACCGTTGGCGCCGCCGATCGAGTAGTCGGCGGGCACGCTGTCGGCGCTGCGGAATTCTTCCATGGGCACGACATCGAGCTTGTTTTTCGGCAGGCGGCCGAAGAGTTCAGGAAGTTTGCCGTACATCTGGTCGCGATATTTCGTGTAGAGATCGAGAAGTTGCTGGCCGGACTTGGCGTGCAGCGCGGGATCCTGGCGGATGTGAGCGTTGAACGATTTCAGATCGTCGAAGCCTTGCGACTTGGCGATCTTCAGCATTTCCTGTTCGATCTGGGCGACGCTCTTCAGGCCCATTTCGTGAATCTGGTCTGCCGTGAAGTCGGTGGTCGTCTGATGCCGGACGGCGAAGCGGTAGCGTGCGTCTCCGTCGGGCAGAGCCCAGACTCCGGGATCAAGGCGGCCGTGCGGAGCGTAGTCCTCGCGGACGAACTTGGCGAATCGGACATAGGCCGGTGCGACCTCGTTCTTGACCGCTTCTTCGATGCTCGCCTGCAGGCGCGCGCGATCCGCGGCGGAAATCGAATCGGGAAACTTCCGCAACGGCTCGGTGAACGAACTCTTGTCGAGAGGCGCATCGGCCACCTGTTGCGCCTGGGCCGCCACCTTTTCCAGCAGATACTTTGGCGGCATCAAGTTGTCGCGCAGGCCATCGCGCATGTGTCCGACGGCCTCGTCGAGTACGCGAGGGATCTGGTGGAGGCGGGCGAGGTAGTTTTCGTAGTCCTTCACATTGCGGAAAGGGACATAGGAGGAGAGAGAAGCGTATTCGAGATGAATGCCGCCGAATTGTGTGGCTGGCATTTCCCAGTGCTTGAAGCGCGCGCTCTCCACCGATTCGCGCAAGGTGCGGACCATCAGCGCGTGGTTCAGTTTTTCCTGCTCGGGAAAGCCGGTGACGTCGATAGATTCGAATCGTTTCAGGGCCTGGCGCGTGTGTTCGAGATCGTCGGCGATGGCTTTGTCGGAGAAGTCGCTGAGGCGGTCGTTGTAGCGATCGTCGCCGACATTGGTGGCAAGCTCGGGTTCGGTGCGCAGGGTGTATTCCCACTCGTCGTTGAGGAGGCGCTTGAGCTCGGCGCGGCGGGCTTCGAGAGTTGCGCCGGTGCTTTGTGCGGACAGTCTGGCGAACGACAGTTGCAACCAGGATCGCGAGTAAGATGGGCAGTAGAGATCGCAAGACAGTGCCTCCGTAGATCGGATTTGTCCGAAGCATTATTGCACCTGGCAGAATTCAGCAACAGGCCACTCCCGCCGAATCTCGAAATGCTGCACAATGACGACATGCTTCCATCGCGACGTTCTCTGAGTATTTTTCTTCTGATCGGCCTTTGGGCGCTTGTTGCTCCCGCCTTGGGACAGACTGGTCCGCCGAAGCAAAACGCGGCGCGTCCGACTCCGCCAACGCGCGATCCAAAGACTCCCGGCTATGTGACGGCGAAGGAGTTGCCCGACGGCGCAAACCCTCCTGCGAATGTGGATGGCAATTTCATCATCGGTCCTACCTATGGTGCCGCTGCCGAGATGTCTGCCAGATGGCATTCCCAAGGGAACCGTGATTGAGTTCACCATGAACTCGTCGGACAGCAAGATCTATCCGGGCATTGCGCGGGAAGCGAATACATTTGGAACTCCCGATCCGGCGGACCCTGCGAAGCTCATCGTGACGACGAGCCATCCGGCTCCCTACACGCGGAAGGTGGCCGTCTATGTTCCCAAGCAGTACGTGCCGGGCAGCGTCGCGCCTTTCATCGTCGGGGCGGACGGGCCTGACCCGCTGCTCTTTTCGGCGCTGGACGCTTTGATTGCCAAGCACAAAGTCCCGGTGATGATTGCGATTTCGATCGGCAACGGAAGCGGAGACGCGCAGGGGAGTGAACGCGGGCTGGAGTACGACACGATGTCGGGAGTGTATGCCGAGTTCGTGGAAAAGGAAGTGTTGCCTCTGGTCGAATCGCAAGCGCACGTGAAGCTCACCAAGGATCCCGACGGGAGGGCAACCATGGGCGGCAGTTCAGGCGGCTCTTGCGCGTTGATCATGGCCTGGTATCACCCTGAGCTTTATCACCGTGTGCTTACTTACTCGGGAACATTCATCAACCAGCAGTGGCCTTACAATCCGCAAACGCCGCATGGCGCGTGGGAATTTCACGAGCATCTCATTCCGGAGAGCCCGGTGAAGCCGATACGAATCTGGATGGAAGTCGGGGACCGGGATCTGTTCAATCCGAACGTGATGCGCGACAACATGCACGACTGGGTGCTGGCCAACGAGCAGATGGCGAAGGTGCTCGCTGCCAAGGGATATCACTACCAATTTGTATTTGCGCGCAACGCCGGACACGTGGACCGGGCGGTGAAGCAACAGACGCTTCCCGAGGCGCTGGAGTATGTGTGGCAGGGGTATGCAGCGTCGGCGGTCAAGAAGTGAGGCCGGCTGAAGAAAAACCAGGTGGCTTAATGACTTCCCATATGCTTAGAGTGGCGTTTGCGGTTCTATTTCTGACCGTTTGTGTTGCCCAAGTGGGAGGAAGTCACGATACCGATCCCGTGCGAGGGCTGCAGCTGATTCGGAGCATTTTGCATGCAGCGGACGTCTCTGGGTCGCTCGCATATTCAGGTTGTGGCTTAGACAGACGGGTTCCCCCCGATCTGCCACCGTTTGGGGTTCTGGACGAGTCGGGACGGCCGCAAGAAACTCTGAAGAAGTTGTTCTCCGCCGATCCACTGATGCAGGTGACGCAAGAGGGAAACATGATTCGCATGATGGAAACGAACGTAGCGACCGATGTACTGAATCTTAAGATTCACCACGTCTCGTTTTTTCCCTCGGACGTCTCGGCCTCCGATCCGGTTCATGGCCCAAGGACGGCCCTGCTTGCCGTTCTTGAGACTCCCGAAGTGGTGGCTTTTGGGAAGGCGAACAACATACGAGGTTTGCCGTTGCCCGACAAAGCTATCATGATGCCGGGCGATTGCTGCGAAGGAGGACGCGTCGTGCACGGGGAATTGGACGACGTAACCGTCTCTCAAGCGCTGGACTATGTACTGCGAACATTTCCCGGGTACTGGGTCTACGAGAACTGTGTAACGAAAGACGGAGCGCGATCAGTCTACTTCAATTTCGATTGACGTTTATCGAACGCCATGCCTAGGCTTTGCAGTCGCGCCCTGGCCGCTTCCTGCATTCCTTCCTCCGCGCCAAATGCTAGACTGACTCGGCGCCCAACTGTATGTCCTCTCAGCAAGAAAAGATTGGACTGATCGCGGGGAATGGCAAGTTTCCCTTCCTCGTGCTGGATGCGGCGCGGGCGCAGGGGTATGAAGTGGTGGTTGCGGCGATCAAGGAAGAGACGTTTCCGGAGATCGAATCGCGCGGCGCGGCGGCGGTGCACTGGTTATCGCTGGGCGAGCTTTCGAAGCTGATCGAGACGTTTCAGCGAGAAGGCGTGCGGCGCGCGGTGATGGCGGGGCAGGTGAAGCACAAGCAGATCTTTTCGAGCATCCGGCCGGACTGGAGACTGGCGAAGCTTCTGCTTTCACTGACTACGCGGAATACCGATTCGCTGCTGGGCGCGGTGGCGAAGGTGCTGGGGGATGAAGGGATCACGCTGGAGAAATCCACGTGGCTGCTGGAGCCGCTGCTGGTGAAGGCTGGCGTGCTGACGCGGCGGCAGCCTACCGAGCAGGAACAAAAGAACATTGAGTATGGGCGGGCGGTGGCGCGGCAGTTGGCGCAGCATGATATCGGGCAGACGGTGGTGATCGCGGAATCGGCTTGCGTTGCGGTTGAGGCGATGGAGGGGACCGATGCGACCATCGAGCGCGCCGGGCAGATCATGCGATCGCTGCATGGGGATGCGTCGACGCTGAGCCGCGACTTGACCGTGGTGAAGATTGCGAAGCCGAATCAGGATATGCGGTTCGACGTGCCGGTGGTCGGCGTGAAGACGATTGAAGTGATGCAGGCGGCGGGGGCGACGTGTCTGGCGGTGGATGCGGGCAAGTGCCTGCTGCTGGATGGGGAGAAGGTGATTGAGGCGGCGAATGCGGCGGGGATCGCGATTGCCGCCGGTGGGGATCATTCATGAAGAGAAAAGCGAAAGCGGGAACATCGGAAGGCTCCCGGATTGCGGATCAGCTTCGTCGCGCATTTTACGGGAGCGCGTGGCACGGCCCGGCGGTGCTGGAGCTGCTCGAAAGATGTGGATGCGGCTACGGCGGCGGCCAAGCCGTTGGATGATGTTCACAGCATCTGGGAACTCTTGTTGCACATTGCCGCGTGGGATCGAGCCGGATTGCGGCGGCTGGGCGGCGAGAAGTGCCAGCTCAAGGGGCCGGCGAATTTTCCGCGCGTGCCGCGCCGACGGAATCGGCATGGCGCGAGGCTGTGGCGGATGGCGAAGCGCACGCACGACACACTCGTCGAGACCGTCGCAGCGTTGTCGGACAAACGCTTGCGGGATCAGGTGCCGGGGAAGCGGTATGACTTCTATCACATGCTGCATGGGATTGCGCAGCATGAGTTGTATCATGCGGGGCAGATCGCGATTTTGAAGAAGGCTGCAAGCAAAATAAGGAATGCGAGCCTAACGCGCGATCTATTTACTCGCAAAGATCGCGGGCGATTCGCGCGGCTCGCTCAGGTCCTTCAGCGGGCAATGCGCCCACTTCAGGGTGACAACACTCCTCACCACTTCTTGAAAATGACGGCTACGGCGGCGACGATCAGGGCGAAGCCGGCCAGGTAGTTCCAGCGCAGCGGTTGTTTCAAATAGAGCACCGAGAATGCCGCGAATACCGTCAGGGTGATGACCTCCTGAATCGTCTTCAATTGCGCGGCGGTGAATTCGTAGGAGCCGATGCGGTTGGCGGGAACCTGGAAGCAGTATTCAAAGAAGGCGATGAGCCAGCTCACGAGCACAACTTTGTAGAGAGGGACGTCGCGGTACTTGAGGTGTCCGTACCAGGCGAAGGTCATGAAGATGTTTGAGATGGTGAGAAGTGCGATCGTGCGCATGTAGCGGGTGGTCCTTTCGGTTGAATGTGGCGGCGAACGTTGGGGACTTGGTCCTCTTTCTTCAGGTTATCCAACGGAACGATGCTCGGAGCATTGGAGTATGTTCCCGCTCAAAGTGGTTAAGAGAATCAGTGGCGAAATTATGCTGCAGGCTTGCCCGAGGTCGCAATCAACTCCGGTCGCGGCGACCCAGACCGACGCCGCCGAGGACCCCGCCAAGCATTCCGAGGACGATGAGGATGATCAAGGCGAAGATCACGAGACTCACGATCAGGACGACGAGCCCGGTGGGAGACCGTACGAAGTCCAGGTTCGCCTGCACCTGCTGGGCAGAATACCGGCCTGCCTGTTGCTGAAGAGCCTCAAGCAGGCCCGTCCGAATCTCTCCCAATGCCGCCCGTACTTCCGCCCCTTCGTGCAGGATGGTCACGCGCAAAGCACCCAGTAGTGCAGTCATGCCAAAACTGAAGAAACCGCAGGTGGCTCCCAGGCGGGCTCCGGTTCGCGCGCGCATGGCGAGTTCCGGGTTGCGGCGGCGATACAGCGCCACGGCGAGGAATCCTGCTCCGACAACTGCAATCACGGGAACAATCAGCCGCAGCACCATGCCGAGCGCAGCGATGAAGGCGGCCACGGCACAGGGTTGGGCAGCCTGGCCCCAGCGCATTGGGAGCGCGATGACCGGCAACGTTTCGGAGGCCGTCAGTTCACCCTGCTGCACCGGACTGGTTGCTGGCATAGCCGTCGCTGGCCCGGCAAGGACCACCCGAATCTGCGGAGCCCTGCAGTGCGGGCAAAATACCCGTCCTTCATCCACCGTCAGGCCGCACTTGTAGCAGGGCTGTTCCATGGAAGGGTTCGTTGCATTTGAAAGTATCGCACCTTAATTCGTGCGCGCAACCAACGAGTGTGGGCTTTTATGGGGAACTTCTCGCGACCGATAAATTTGGCTCAGCCGGCGAAGTTAAGTCAGATATCTCCCTTTTCATGCTTGCGAAGGTAGATGATGACAAACGTCGTCGCCTTGCCGCCCTTGGGATCTTCGATCGCGACGACGTGCTGGTTATCTTCGGTCCCGACCTTCAACTCTCGTACCGGGCCGGAGTTGTCGCCATCGCACTTGACCGGCTGGGAACCTTCGTTTTTGTCCTCATCGCTGTGGAATCCACTCTTGTCATCGGTGCTGTGGCACTCGAGCACCTTTCCGTATTTCTTCATCTTCTCGCGATAGAAGGCGAGCACCTTTTCCTGCGGATCGTTCGTCTCGTATTTGGCGACGATGAGCTTCATGCCGAGGCTTTCAGTGACCAACGCCAGATTTACGGCGTCAGCATCGTCATTGTCTTTGTCTTTGCGCTGCGGACGCGCGCCGGGATACAGCGGCAGTCCCGCCTTCTGCGCGTCGGCATCCTTCCCGACATGCAGGTCGCCAATTGGGCTGCGAACGTCGAGATTCTTGTCCTTGTCGGAGTTCTGAGCAGCGACAGGCAGGCTAAAAACGAGCGCGGCGAACATTGCGATGGCTGTGATGCGAAACATGGAATGCTCCTCCGACGAAGTGCGTTAGATCTCGGCGTCTTTTCCGTGCGTGCGAACGTAGACCAGCGAGAAGTTCGAGCCGCCTCCCGATGACTCGACCGCAACGATGTGCTGATTCTCCCGGGTGCCGACTTTGAGTTCTATGTTGTGACCGCTGCCGCCCTCGCAGGTGAGTTCGTGTGAACTTTCATCGTGCTTCTTCATACCGGCATTTACGTTCATGCCGGTTGTATGGCACACCAGGACGTCGCCGTACTTCTTGAGTTGATCCTTGTAGTACGCGACGACTTTGTCGGGCGAATCTTTGGACTCATACTCGCAGCGCTACAACTTTCAATCCGAATCCGAAACTGGAGAGGTTTACGTTCGCGCTTTTGTCCTCGCCATTGCCTTTCTCTTTCAGCGTGGCCCCGGGATAGACGGCAATGCCGACGTCTTCCGGGTTCACTTCTTTGCTGACGTGAATGCCGCCCATGGGCGTGTTGATGTCGACCTGCTTGTCCTCGCCGTTCTTCTCTTTCTTCACGTTGATGCTGCAGGCAGACAGCAAGCAGGATTGCAACCAGCTACGAGTCGCAAGGCCTGCCAGTTCATGCTTAGTTCGACCATTGCCCGCTCCTTCTCTGGCAACCTGCGCCGGACGCTCGAGTCCAGCGCCGCGCTGAGCGACGTTGGGAATCGTGACTGGAAGATGGCCACGAATCGGGATCTCTCCAAAGAGCGCTTTGACCGCCGCCACCTCGGAGACCGTCGCGTTGGAAAATGTGCACATGTAGTTTTCGATCTTGGGGAAATCGCTGGCGAGATAAGGATTCCCCATGGCAACCACCGCCGTCTTCTGCGCGGCGCGATCGAGCACCTGCTGCAGAAGGGGCCCGGTTGCGTCGGCCATGCCTACCGAGTTCCCGATCTTGCCCGGGGTCGGGATCACGTACACCGCGGCGACCACCGTCTGCGCCGCGTCAACCGCTTTCAGGACTTCATCGCTCATACCGGCGGCAATTCTGGGGTCAACATAAATGACGCGCGAGTCCGGAATGCGAGCGTGAAACTCGCGTCCGAACGCGCGGCCTGACTCCGAACGCACGTCGTCGGAGAACAACACGGCGACGACGTCGTTATGCGTCTCCTCTCTGGTCATATACGGAAGGCCCCCTTTGATGGTTCCCTTCGATTTCAGGGGAAGCATTTTCCCGTTGTCGCGCACCAGAGTGATGGCCGAATCGGCTACCTGCTGGCCGAACGCGATGTCCTGCGGCTTGCCGACCGTAGTTGCGATGGTTTTCAAATCAATGCTGCGGGAATCATTGAGTCCGAGTGACGCCTTTGTTTTCAGGATCTTGAGGACCGACCGGTCGAGCCTCTCGCGGGAAATCTCGCCGGAAGAGACGGCCTTGACCATCGCCTGGTACGAAGCTGGCAAGTCTGCGGGAATGATCAGCAGGTCGTTGCCGGCTTTAAAGGCCTCGACCGCGGCGCGGCCAATGTCGTTGGCAAACAGATGCGTCAGACCGGCCATGTCGAGAGCGTCAGTCACAATGATGCCCTTGAATCCGAGTTGCTTTTCAAGCAGATCGGAGACCACATTGGTTGAGATCGTGGCAACGTGGTTCGGGTCGGAATCGAGCGCCGGGACCGTAACATGCGCGACCATAACGGAATCGACGCCCGCGCCAATCGCCTGCTTGAAAGGCGGCAGTTCGATGGAGTCGAGATGGGCGCGATCCACATTCACGCTTGCGACTCCGAGATGCGAGTCCGTCGCCGTATCGCCGTGGCCGGGGAAATGCTTCACCGTGGTCAGCATTCCGCCTGCGTGCGCGCCCTTGATGTAAGCGGTAACAAGATCTCCCACTTGCTTCGGATCTTCTCCGAAGGAGCGCGTGTTGATGATGGGATTGGCAGGATTCGAATTCACATCCGCATCAGGAAAGAAATTCCAGTGCACGCCGATGGCGCGGGCTTCCTGGGCCGTGATGCGGCCGAAAGCCTCGGCATCCTCCAACTTTCCATCCGCGCCGAAGGCCATGGCGTGCGGAAAATTGGTCGTGCCTATCAGCCGCGTCGCCACTCCTCGTTCGAAATCCGCGGCGAACAGCAATGGCAGCTTCGATTCTTTCTGCAAGCGGTTCAGCAGTTCCGCGGCCTCGTACGGCCCAGTGCGCAGCAGAAGCGGGCCATCCACGTGGACGGTCATCGCGAAGGAGCCTACGTGATACTTCTGCATGTCGTCGCGCATCTGCAGGTATTCCGGACTGTCGACGTTGAGAAATCCAGCGCGGCACCAGATCATGAAAACCTGGCCGACTTTTTCTTCGACGCTTAATTTGTGTAGTGTTTTTTCCGCCCACTTGTCGGCGCTACTATCATGGCGGAGCGGACCTGCATGCTGATATTTATCTTTGCCAAACGCGGGCAGGCAGAGAATGAGTGCAAGAAGTGGCACAGTGAAGATTTTCGGCATGCAGGAACGATAGCAGAGGGGCGGGGGCTAGGTCTTGGGTGTTCGGTCTTGAGATCGGCCTCAGCCCCTGTGAACCTCTGCGCCGTCTGTAGTAAGGCAAAACAATGAACCAAGGAGGACACAGAGGGTCACTAAGACATTCTTATTCCGATGGCGGGCTGGCCAGAGCGCGACCTCGCCACGACGGAACAGACACTCTCTTTGATCTCCGGGTCCTCTCCGAAGCCCTGGAACCACATCACCTCAGGCTCGCGGCGGAACCATGTCATCTGCCGCTTGGCGTAGTTGCGATGCGCCTGCTGAATCATCGACAGAGCCTGCTCGCGACTATGTTCTCCCCGAAGCAATTCGGCAGCTTGTTTGTATCCAAGCGAACCCAGCGGTCGCGCACGGGAACCATACTTCTCAATCAATTTTTCGGTCTCCTCGATCAAACCGCCTTTAAGCATCTGCTCGGCGCGCTGGTTGATGCGCCCATACAGCGCGGCGCGGTCGGGATCGAGCCCTAATCGCAGAATGCGGAATCCTCGCAACGGATCACGGCCCTGCTGCCACAGGTCCGACACTTTCTGCCGCGACGCGAGGCACACTTCGATGGCACGAATCAGCTTCGGCGTATCGTTAGCATGAATCTTCTCCGCGGTCGCACCATCCAGACGGGACAAGATTTTGTGAACGTATGGAGAGCCTCGGCGTGACGCCCGCTCCCGCAGGCGTTCACGTAATTCCTCCGAACGCTGCGGTCCGGCAAAAAGCCCTTCCAGCAACGCCCGCAGATACAGTCCGGTTCCCCCGACAACGATGGGCAAATGCCCGCGCGACTTGATCTCCTGCAAAACCTGCCGTGCCTGTCGCGCATACTCGCCGGCAGTCACGTCTTGGATCGGATCGACACAATCAAAGAGATGGTGAGGCGCTCGGGAGCGTTCAGCTAGACTCGGCTTCGCCGTGCCGATGTCGAACTCGCGGTACATGGCGACGGAATCACAGTTGACGATCTCGCCGTGGAACTTCTCGGCAAGAGATAACGACAATGCCGTCTTTCCGCTGGCAGTAGGGCCGAGGATGACCACCAACAAGGGATCAGAGGAAGGGGCTTCAACAGCTTCGGGAGCCACGTTCAGCGCAGGCTCCAATGGATCTCATGCCAGTATCGGACCAGAGTGAGTACGAGCAGCACAAGGGCAATCAGGAGCAGTCCGGTGGTTTCCGATGCGTACACCGCATGGCGATGGTGCTGATGCGCATCCTCTTGTTCGGACTTGGGCGTGAGCACATGCTTATTGTATCTCCGCCAATTACTCTCCGAGTCACGAAAAGCGACTTCGTTCCCGCAGATGCACCCCGATTTGACGCGGATGAATGCTCGAAAGAATCAGCGAAATCCGGGTGAATCCGCGGAGAAGCAGTTCCCGCGGTGCTAAACTACGGCGTCGTCCATGGCACTGCAGCCAAACAACAACCGGATCGCGCGGTTCGGAGTTTTTGAGCTCGACCTGATTACAGGCGAACTGCGCAAGGGCGGCGTGAAGCTCCGTCTGCAGGGCCAGCCCATTCAGGTTTTGACTCTTCTCCTGGAACGTGCCGGCGACGTGGTGACCCGCGAAGAACTGCGGCAGAAGCTGTGGGCGTCTGACACCTTCGTCGACTTCGACCACAGCCTTAACACCGCGATCAACAAGGTGCGGGAAACGCTCGGAGACTCCGCTTCGAGCCCTCGCTACGTGGAGACTCTTGCGCGGCGCGGATATCGATTTATCGCTCCCGTGCAGGCTACGGTTCAGGCCCCACCGGTCAACGGTGCTGCGGACAGCGGCGGGACCCCTTCAGTCCAACCCCCGTCTCATGAGCCGCCTCCGCCTGCGCCCACCCTGCATCCGGAACTCGACGTCCCGATCCCTCGTCGCGGCCTGACGCGAGGACTGTTCGCACTGATCCAGGTGATGTATCTCTGCTTCTATCTCGCGGCGTTGTTTCGCCTGCAAGAAGTGCAAAGGATCGCCGACTCGTTCCTGCCTTTGTGGGCTGCGACCACGCTTGCCGCAGCCGTCATGGTCACGGCAGGAGTGGGGATTCCGCTGCGCTGCTATCTACTATCAGCCGTAGGCTTCGACCACCAACGCCTGGACGAAAAATTCCGCCAGATCTTCCCGTTTATCCTGACTCTCGATCAGCTGTGGGCCATCGCACCATTCCTGTTGATGGAGAAGATCGGCATGGGAGCGGCATTCGCAGCCAGCGCTGCTTTGCTGTACCTGCCCTTCTCTGAGCGGACGTTGATCCGGCTGGCTTATGTTCGGCCCGCTTCACCGCAACGACGGATTGATGGAACTGACCTCACCGATTCGCCGTAACCACGTCTAACAGGGCGGGGCCAAGGTGTGCTTCCCCGCCGGAGGACTCCATGAAATCACTTGTCGTCCGTCTTTCCCTCGCAGTTCTCGCTTTCACCGTCGCGGTTCTGCCCGCTCGCGCCGAGGAATGGTCGAAAACCTACAACATCAGCGGCAAGCCTGACCTGCGGGTCGAGACCTCAGACGCCAACATCCGCGTCAGCACCTGGGACCAGAACACCATCGAGGCCAAGGTCATCACTACCCACTACAAAATCGGCGAGGATGGCATTCGCGTCGAAGAGCGCCAGACGGGCGACTCGGTCGAAATCGACGTGCACTATCCTCACCACAACTTCAACGTCGAGTGGGGACAGCACAAGGTCGAAATCATTATCCAGATGCCGCGCGAAGGCAAAGTGAACCTGCGAACTGGAGACGGCAAGATCGAACTCGCCGGGTTCAAAGGCGACATGGACCTGCACACGGGCGACGGTTCCATCAACCTTGATGGCGTCGATGGCAAGCTGCACGGGACGACCGGCGACGGCCACATACAGGCCAATGGACGATTTGACGAACTCGGTCTCAAGACTGGGGATGGGCACGTCGACGTGCGTGCCAAAAGCGGATCGACCTTGGCTGCGAGCTGGAGGCTTGAGACGGGCGACGGCAGCGTATCTCTGGAAGTTCCGGGCGACCTTGCCGCCGATGTCGACCTGCACACCAGCGACGGCCACATCGATCTGGACATGCCCGTGACGACGGAAGGAAAAATTCGCCAGAACGAGATTCACGGCAAGCTCAACGGCGGCGGCAGCCTGCTGACGATTCATACCGGCGACGGGTCCATTCATTTAAGAAAAGGGTAGCGCCGGCCTCTGGCTGGCTGTCGCGAGGGCGGCTCGCCCTCGCGTCTTAACCTTGAGCGCTGTCTGACACCAGTGCTATACTGTCTGACACACATGGTCTCAAATCGGATAACCATCCGCGTTCCAAAAGAGCTGGAGGCTCTCCTGCGCCACCGTTCCCGTTCGCGCGGACAGACACCTTCCGATATCGTCCGCGACGCTTTAGAAACATATCTCGGTCGCGGCGGCCGGTCGCTCTCCGCCTATGACCTTGCCCGAGGCGCAGGTATCATCGGCTGTGCAACCGGTGCGCCAAAAGACCTTAGTTCGAATCGCCGTCACTTCGATGGGTTTGGAAAGAAAGAATGACTCAGGTCCTGGTGGACACGGGCCCATTGGTTGCTATCCTCTCCGGTGAAGACCAGTATCACGATGTGTGTGTGAAGGCACTTCGAGAGATACCGGGCCCGTTGCTCTCATGTTGGCCCGTGATCACGGAGGCGGCGTGGCTCCTGCGTCGTTCTCCACGAGCCGTACTGCAATTGTTGCGCAGCATCGACGGTGGATTTCTTGAACTATTGCCAGTGGCCGGAGCCGAAGCGGAAGCCATTGCTGCTCTGATGAGACGGTATGAAGACATCCGGCCCCAACTGGCCGATGCCATGTTGGTATATCTCGCCGACCGCGACCGAATTGGCGCGATCTTCACGTTGGACCAGCGCGATTTTTCCATATATCGAACTGGACGGAAACGGACTTTTCGTGTTCTCCCAGAGTTGCGATGAAGAGCCGGTTACATCGCCTCAGTGAAAGTTTGTTCGAAGGACAGTCTATGCCACCTAAATGTGCCGCCGTTCTTGTCTTTGCCTCTTCTCATTCGTGTGTTCAGCCAACGCCCAACAAGCCAGTTCCGACAAGTACACACCCGCGCTCGACATCACTGCGATGGATCGCAGCATCGATCCGTGCGTCGATTTCTTTGCCTACGCTTGCGGAGGATGGATCAAGAGCAATCCGATTCCGCCCGACCAGTCGTCGTGGGATCTGTACTCGAAGATGGAGGACGAAAACAAGACCAAGTTGCGCGGCATATTGGAGGCGGCGTCCACGCCTGATGCGGGTCGCAATGCAGTGAACCAGAAGATCGGGGACTACTACGCCTCGTGCATGGACGAGAAAGCCATCGAAGACAAGGGCATCGAACCGCTCAAGCCGGAACTGGATCGAATCGCGAAAATCAGTTCGAAGTCCGAGCTTGCCGACGTAGCCTCGGCGATGGCAACCGACAATGTGCTGTTCCGCTTCGAGTCCATTCAGGACTTTCGCGATGCCAACCAGGTCGTTGCCAACGCCGATCAGGGCGGACTTGGTCTCCCGGACCGCGACTACTACCTCAAGACTGACGCCAAGTCGGAGGAATTGCGGAAGGCGTACGTCGCCCACGTGCAGAAAATGTTTCAACTTCTCGGCGACAGTCCTGATACCGCCGCTGCCGAGGCGCAAACCGTGATGCGCATCGAGACGGCGCTGGCGAAGGGCTCGATGACGCGCGTCGAGCGGCGCGATCCCAAGAAGCCTGGATCACAAGCTGACCAGCGGCGAGCTGGAGAAGATTTCTCCGGAATTCCATTGGCAGGTTTACTTCACCAAAGTCGGCCTGCCGTCTCTCTCGTCATTGAATGTGGCGGTACCGAACTTCTTCAAGACATTGAATGAGGAGATCGGGAAAGACAGCCTGGACGACTGGAAGACCTATCTTCGCTGGCACCTGGTGCATGCCAGCGCCGCGCAACTTTCCTCGCCGTTCCTGAACGAGAATTTCGCGTTCTACGGCAAGACGCTGCAGGGTCAGCGAGGAGCTCAAGCCGCGCTGGAAGCGCTGCACCGAATACGTCGACGACTACCTGGGCGAGGCTCTCGGCCAGGCCTACGTTGAGAAGTATTTCAGCCCTAAGGCCAAGGAGCAGGCGCTCACGATCGTCAAAGAGATTCGCGCCGCCATGGAGCAGGACATCCACAGCCTGACCTGGATGTCGCCCGCCACGAAGCAGCAGGCGCTCGCCAAGCTGCAGGGCATGGCCAACAAGATCGGCTATCCCGACAAATGGCGCGATTACTCGAAGCTCGAGATCGTCCGCGGAGACAATCTCGGCAACGTCGAACGGGCGCGCCAGTTCGAATTCAACCGCCAGCTGGGGAAGATCGGCAAGCCCGTCGACAGGGGCGAGTGGGACATGACTCCACCCACGGTCAACGCCTACTACAACCCGCAGATGAACGACATCAACTTCCCGGCTGGCGTGCTGCAGCCTCCGGCGTTCGATCCCAACTCCGACGCCGCTCCGAACTATGGCGACACCGGCGGCACCGTGGGCCACGAACTCACTCACGGCTTCGACGACGAAGGCCGGCAGTTCGATGCCCAGGGCAACCTGCGCGACTGGTGGACGGAAGCCGACGGAAAAGAATTCGAGAAGCGCGCCAGCTGCATCTCTGACCAGTATTCGAAGTACGTGATCATCGACGACATCAAGATCAACGGCAAGCTGACGCTCGGCGAAGACGTTGCCGATCTCGGCGGACTGCTGCTGGCCTTTATGGCGTGGAAGGACGATACCAAAGGCCAGAAGCTGGATCCGATCGATGGCCTGACGCCGGATCAGCGCTTCTTCGTCGGCTACGGACAGAGCTGGTGCGGTCACGTCCGCGACGAAAGCAAACGCATGCGAGCGACCATCGATCCGCATTCCCCGGAAAAGTACCGCACCAACGGAGTCGTCTCCAACATGCCGCAGTTCCAGGAGGCCTTTCACTGCAAAGCCGGGCAGCCGATGGTGAACGAGAACCGCTGTCGAGTGTGGTAGCCGGTGTAATCCGGCGACCGTGCAAGTGGTTTTTCCTAGACCGCGATTAACGGTCCCGTATTCGATTTCGGGCCCTAGACCCCAGGGTCGTGCCGGTCCAGCGGCGCGAAACAAAGGTGTAAAATCGCTGCCGCCATTTCGCGGCAAAGGGAGGTCTGTACTTATGCCTGCCCGCTCCATCACCCTTTTTCTCCTCTCACTTTCTTTGAATGCCACTCTGTCGGCACAAGACCCTCGTCTCCTCGAAGGCGGCGACCCCCAAGGCTCCAGATACTCCGTCGCGTGCAGTCACCGACGAATACTTCGGAACGAAGATCGTCGACCCGTATCGCTGGCTGGAGGACCTGAAGAGTCCCGAAGTTTCCGCCTGGATGAAAGCGCAGAACGACTACACGCGGTCGGTTCTCGACCGCATCCCGGGCCGCGAAAAACTGCGCGCCCGCATCGCACAACTCGACGACACCGGAGTTCGAGTGAGTTCCTTCCAATCCTACGGTGGCCACTGGTTCTATTTGAAGCGCGCGCCCGGCCAGGACAACCAGAGACTCTACACGCGGGACGGAGCCACGGCCGGCAGAGCGCCTCCTGCTGGATCCAGAAACTCTCACCGCCAACGGCGTGCACTACTCGATCGACTACTACACGCCATCGCCCGACGGAAAACTTATTGCCGTCGGCATCTCGCCCGGCGGCTCCGAGAACAGCGTCCTGCACGTGCTTGACGCCGCCACTGGCAAGGATCTTGGCGAGCGCATCGATCGCGCCCAGTTCGCCGCCATCGCCTGGCTGCCCGACAACCGCTCATTTTTCTACAACCGCCTGCACAAGCTCGGTCCTGACGAGCCCCGTACTTCCTACTATCTGAACAGCCGAACCTATCTCCATCACCTGGGCGACGACCCTGACAAAGATGCTCCCGTATTCGGCAATGGCCTCTCTTCCTCGATTTCGATCAGCGAGAGCGATCTTCCATTTGTTGGCCTGCCAATTGGTTCGAAGTACGCCGTCGCGATCGACGCGCATGGCGTCCAGAACGAGGTCACACTGTATGCCGCCAAACTTGCGGACGTTCACGGCGCCACCACACCTTGGCGCAAGATCGTTGACGTCGCCGATGACTCCACCGCTTTCGATATTCACGGCGACCATCTTTACCTCGTGACCCACCACAATGCGCCGCGCTTCAAGGTCGTCCGGCATGAATCTTGCGGATGGAAATTTTCAAACGGCCGAGGTTGTGATGGCTCCGTCCGAAGCAGTTGTGGTGAACGTCGGCATTGCGGCCGATGCGGTCTATGTTCAGAAGCTCGATGGCGGCATCGGACGCCTCTTCCGCATCTCTTTCGAAGGCGGAGCAGCCACGCCAGTTCCCTTGCCCTTCGACGGCGCCATTCAGGAGCTATTCGTCAACCCAACCGAGCCAGGTGTGTACGTGCGCGCCGCTTCGTGGACCAAATCTCCCGTGTACCTGCATTACGATCCCAAGACAGACAAGGTGGCCGACACCAAGATTGTTCCGCCCTCACCCGTAGATTTTTCAGGGATCGAATCGGAAGAGGTCAAAGCCAAAGCGGCGGATGGAACCCTGGTGCCGCTCTCCATTGTTCACCAGCGCGGACTCAAGCTCGACGGCTCTCACCCAACGCTTTTGCATGGATACGGCTCCTACGGAATTACTTACGACCCGGGATTCGATCCCTCGTCTCTCGCATGGCTGGAGCGCGGTGGCGTGGTTGCGGTCGCTCATATCCGCGGCGGCGGAGAGTATGGCGAGGATTGGCATAACGGCGGCCGCAAGGCCACGAAGCTCAACACCATTACCGACTTCATCGCCTGTGCTCAATATCTGATCGACCACAAGTTCACCTCTCCGCAGCATCTGGCGGGCGAAGGCACCAGTGCGGGTGGAATCACCATCGGTGGCGCCATCACCGAGCGTCCTGACCTGTTTGGCGCAGCGCTCGACAATGTGGGCATGTCCGACGATCTTCGCGCCGAACTCCAGGTCAATGGCCCGGCGAACATCCCCGAATTCGGCACGGTCAAGGACGAGCAGGATTTTCATCACCTGCTCAGCATCAGTGGCTACCATCGCATTAAAGATCAAACCGCTTATCCCGCTGTCCTACTCACCACCGGTATCAACGATCCGCGCGTCGATCCCTGGCAAATGAACAAGATGACCGCGCGCCTGCAGTCTGCAACGTCAAGCGGGAAACCGGTCTTGCTGCGAGTCGATTACGACGCAGGCCACGGCGGAATCGGCGCGACCCGCACCCAACACACGAACTTGCTCACCGATCAGTATTCGTTCTTGCTTTGGCAGTTGGGGGATTCCGAGTTTCCAGGAAGCGTCTGGTGGGAGTAGCAGCACCATGCAGCCGGGAAGAATTGAATAAGACTATGTTGGGGCAGGAAGATTTCGGATCCGAGACTACTGCAGGTCCGCTTTGTCAGGGTTGTAGTAGAAGCGGAACCGCAGGGCAAGATAGGGGCCGTTGAACTCGCCGGGCAGCGGTGGGAACGGATCTGAATGCCGTGATGCTACCCCACGCGGGCCGATCGAGCGCGACATCGCCAGAAGAAGCGACGAGTCGCATATCGGCAACTTGTCCGTCCTTGGTAATTGCAAACTCTATCGCCAGCTTGCCCTTCTTCATCTCGGCTGACTCGGGAATCAGGTGATACCAATTCTCCCGGACATCCTGCAAAATTCGTTGCAGGTAAGGCCCGAAATCAACGCCCTGCGTATCGCTCAAAATGTCGAGCGCGCCCTGCTGGCGCCCATGGGCTCCGGTGCCGAGTCCGAAGTCACCCTCCTGCCCGCCTCCGCCCGCACCGCGCCGCGAGGCAGCGGCCTCTGCCGCCTGCTGAATCGCTGAACCGGCACTCATCCCTTGCGCGTACTTACTGAATGAGTTCTTCGGCTGCAACGTCTGCAACTGCGCCGTCTGATTGCTCTCAAACTGCGGACGCTGTGTCGCCTGCCCGCCCTGCTGCGGCTGACTCGAGGGCGGATTCTGCGCCATCGCCTGCGGAGAAGGCTGCGCTGCGGGTGGGCCGCTTGGGCCCGGCCGACCTGGGGGTGGGGTCGCGAGGATCTTCTGCAATTCCTTCGGATCCAGTTGCGGGCGCCGCGACATTGCGATGCGATCCTTATCGGATGCGATGTTCGTATTCGGCTTGCGCGGAACCTTCTGCAAATCCGGCGGCAGCGGCAGGAACGTGACATTCTTATCCTGCAATGGACTTACCGGTACAACCACAACCCGGTGCCACCCAAGTGTCTTCTCAATCAGTGGCAGGTTCCACAGGGCGATGAACACCAGCAGGTGGGCGATGATCGACATCCACACTGCTTCGCGCTTTCGCGAGCGCTGCAGATCATCCTGCAGCTGGATGAGCAGGTGCGGTACCCGCGCATCCAGCTCACGATACGCCGTTTCCCAGTCTTGTTGGTCGTAGAGTCCCAGTTGCTCGGGCTGGCTCTTTTCGGGCGGAGCGACCGGATCCTGGAATGGAATTTGCGTGATCGGCATGCGCTGGTTTAGCTAATGGGACTTAGCTGTATCCGCCTGTCGTTTAGAGACGTAATGCAGTCGCGGCGTTGCATCCGGCTGTCCTGGAAGTGCTGCCAACGGCGCGCGCTGCTCTACAACCAAGGTGTTTCTATTCTCGCATCTTTCGCGGGATTCTGCTCCTCACATTTCGCACGCGGCTTAGGTCTGTAAATATATGTAAAAGCAGGAGGGACTCACGTGGCGACAGCCGCCTCGGCTGTCCCGCGATGGCCGAAGCCGAGCGGAATGAGGCAAGCCTAGTCAGCGTCTAACTCTTCGCCATGCTCGCCAAATCCACCTTCTTGGCATGCTCGCGAATGGCTCCCACAATCTCCAGCGCCAGTCCGAGCGCACGGCGGCCGTCTTCCAGCGAAACGACGGGCGTCGACCGCTGTCGCACTGCACGCAAGAAAGACCTCAATTCCGCATGCAGCGGCTCTTCCGACGCCACCGCGAGCTTGTTGACGCCGATCTGCGGATTCACCGAAGGCATTCCCGCCGAAGCGCCGTCGGAGCCCACCGTGAAGACCAGCACTTCCTGGCGCCCGTAATCGAGCGAAACGTACTGCCGCGGCTGGAAGAATCGCAGCTTGCGCACGCGCTCGGTCGAAACCCGGCTGGCGGTGAAGTTGGCGATGCAGCCGGACTCGAACTCCAGCCGAACATTGGCGATGTCTACTTTGCCGGACAGCACCGGAAGGCCCACGGCCCGCACCTCGCGTACCGGCGATTTGGCGAAAGCGAGGACGATATCGAGATCGTGAATCATCAGATCGAGCACGACATCCACATCGAGCGATCGCGGAGTGAAAACGCTTAGCCGGTGCACTTCGAAAAACATCGGCTGCGTCAGGATGGGCAGGGTCGCCTGCACAGCCGGATTGAACCGCTCAAGGTGCCCGACCTGCACAATTCTCTTGTGCGTCGGCCGCGAGTTTCGAAAGTTCCTCGGCCTCACTCAGCGTCGTCGCCAGGGGCTTTTCGATGAGCACGTCGACGCCTGCTTTCATCAGCTCGGACGCCACCGGAAGATGTTGGACAGTCGGAGCCGCGACCGACGCCGCCTGCACCTCACTGTGGGTGGTGACCAACTGCGCGACCGAGCCGAACGCCTTGCATCCGAACTCGCGCGCGACGGCGTCGGCGCGGCCGGTGTCCGGATCGACGACCCCCAGCAGCCGGACTGGTTCCCCTTGTTGTTCCAGTTCCTTGTAGACTCGGGCGTGATTTCGTCCAAAGACGCCCACGCCCACCACCGCGACGGAGATCGGATTTTCGGAAGGCAGGAGAATTTCTCGATGGCCGGTAGCCGCAAGGATTGTAAATGCAAACGCGGCAAAGAGCACCCGGCCAGTGGAGAAAGCTCGACCGGGAAGATGCCTCCAACCAACGACAAAAGAAGAGGATAACGAGAGTCGCCGGCTCTTGCGGCGTGCGCTCCTGCCGCGTATGATGCACCGTTTGCACTTTTGTAGATGAACCTGTCTCGATGAATAAGCCCGCACGCGGTTCGCTGCTAGGGATCGAACATCTCGACACGAAAGAGATCGTGGGCCTGCTGAAGCTGGCGCGCCGGATGAATCCGCAGAAGGCGCGTCCTCTGCTGCGGGGCAAGCGAGTCGTGCTTCTGTTTTACGAAGCTTCCACCCGGACGCGGTCGTCGTTCGAATTCGCCGCCAAGTCGCTGGGGGCGATGACCACACTGGTGCAGTCGTCGGGATCGAGCATCGAGAAAGGCGAGTCGGTGATCGATACCGGATACACGCTGCGCGCGGTGGGAGCGGACTGCATCGTGATGCGGCATCCTTCGGCGGGCGCGCCGCACCTGATGGCGACGCATCTCGATATCCCGATCATCAATGCCGGGGACGGAATGCACGAGCATCCTTCGCAGGCCCTGCTGGATGCGCTGACGATTCTCAAGCACAAGAAGTCCTTCAAGGGGCTGCAGGCGACGATTATCGGAGACATTTTCCATAGCCGTGTCGCGCGCAGCGCCTGTCACCTGCTGACGCGGTTGGGAGTGAAGATCACGCTGTGCGGTCCGCCGGAGTTTGTGCCGGAGGTGGCGGCGACGCTTGCGCCCGGGCTGCGGGTGACGCGTCACATTGAAGATGCGCTGCGCGGGACCGATGTCGTGATGCTGCTGCGGGTGCAGAAAGAACGGCTGGCCGGACAGAAGATTCGCCTGCAGGATTACATTGCGCGCTACCAGATGACGGCGGCGCGATTGAAGCTGGCCAAGCGGGATGCGATCGTGATGCATCCGGGGCCGATTATCCGCGGGCTGGAACTGACGGCGGAAGTGGCGGATGGTCCGCAGTCGGTGATCGTCGACGAAGTGCACAATGGCGTGCCGACGCGGATGGCGATTCTGGCGCGTGCGCTGGGGAAGGCGAGATGAGGCGGCAACTTCAATTCCGCGGATGTACGCGGATCAACGCGGATTGCTCTCTGGCGTGCGGAGCAAACGATTTCCTTCGTGAGCCAGTGGCAGCGGCAGAGTTGCACAGATCCTTCGCGCAAAGAACTCGCCCAGGATGACAAGGCGGTGGCTCCATGACTCGCCCGGAAACAAGAGCCTGCTGATCAAGGGCGGGCACCTGATCGATCCGGCGGCGAAGATCAATGCGCCGATGGATGTGCTGCTGCGGGACGGGCGCGTGGCCGAGGTTGCGCCGCCGAACAAGATTCGCGGTGGGGCGGACGAGAAGTTTGACGCGAGGGGCTTGATCGTGGCGCCGGGATTCATCGATCTGCACGTGCATCTGCGCGAGCCGGGCCAGAGCTACAAAGAGACGATCGCCACAGGTACAGCCGCCGCGGCCGCGGGCGGATTTACGTCAGTTTGCACGATGCCCAACACCGCACCGGTGGTCGACACCGCCGAGTGGGTGAGTTGGCTGCGGCAGCCGGAGCGGGGAGCCGTGGTGAATGTGTTTCCGATTGCCGCGGCGACGCGAGGAAGCAAGGGCGGAACGCTCACCGATTTCAGTGCGCTGCAGCGCGCGGGCGCGGTCGCCGTGACCGACGACGGCAAGCCCATCCTCGATGACGACGTCATGCGCATGGCGCTTCGGCTCGGTGCGGAACTGAATTTGCCGGTTGTGCAGCACGCGGAAGACACGCGCGTCACCGAGAATTGCTCGATGCATGCGGGCCCGACCAGCTTCCGTCTGGGCCTGCGAGCCATGCCAGGGTCGGCCGAAGCCACGGTTGTAGATCGCGACGTCACGCTCGCGCAGCAGATTCGAGAATCGCGGCTGCACGTGGCGCACCTTTCCACGTCGGACGCGCTGAAGGCGGTAAGGCGGGGCAAGCGCGCCAAAGCGCGCGTGACGTGCGAAGTCACGCCGCACCATTTCACTCTGATCGACGAGAACGTGGGCGAGTACGACACGAACTTCAAAATGAATCCGCCGCTGCGTTCCGCGACGGATCGCGAAGCCATTCTGGTGGCGCTGGCGGATGGAACTGTCGACGCCATCGCCACGGATCACGCTCCGCATGCGCTGCATGAAAAGCAAGTTGAATTCGAGCGCGCTGCCTTTGGCATCACCGGACTGGAAACGGCGTTGGGGCTGGCGGTTACGCATCTGCACCGGGCACACAAGATCCCTCTGGCGCGGATCGTCGAACTCTTCACCTCAGGGCCAGCCCGGGTCTTCGATCTCAGCGGACGCGGTTCGCTGGTTCGCGGCAGCTTTGCCGACGTCACGATCTTCGATCCGAAGAAGCGCTGGACCTTCGAAGCTGCAAACTCGCGCTCGCTCTCGCGCAACACGCCCTTCGACGGCTGGCAGTTGACGGGGAAGGTCGTAGCGACGATCGTTGCGGGAAAAATCGTCTACGGCATGTAATGAACGCTCGTCAGACACGTCAAATACTCTGTGGCTACTACACGTTGCTCCTCAAAAGAATGGAGGCTGTAATGTTTCGAGCGGCCAGATTTCTCCTTCCAGTCGTCTTTCTGTTCGTCCTCTTAGCGTCGGCCCAGACTAATAGTCCGACGTCGCCCGCTACATCCTCAAGCACAGCCGCGCAGTTCGATGTCAGGGCTGCCGTCGATGCGTATCTCGCCAAAATGCCGGCCGAGCAACGCGCCCGATCCGACTCCTACTTTGAAGGAGGATACTGGCTCATTTTGTGGGATTTCCTGGCCTCCGCTTTCGTCCTGTGGCTCATGCTGCGCTTCCGCTGGTCGGCGAAAATGCGGAACCTTGCCGAGCGGATCACGCGCTTCCGGCCGCTACAGACCGCGTTGTACTGGGTACAGTTCATTCTTGTACTTTCGGTGCTGACATTTCCTCTGGGCATCTACGAGGGCTACTTCCGCGAGCACAAATATGGACTCTTGAATCAGAACTTCGGCGAGTGGATGCGCGACCAGCTGGTTGGGCTGGCGGTCGTCACTGTACTCGGAGCAATTCTGATGGTGCCCTTGTTCGGGCTGGTGCGGCGGGTCGGGAAGAACTGGTGGGTATGGGGCGCCGTGCTGATGATCGTTTTCGCCGCATTCGTGAGCCTGATTGCCCCGGTTTACATCGCGCCGCTCTTCAACAAGTACAAGAGCCTGGAAAACGTCCGAGTCAAGGACTCGATCCTGCGGATGGCCCGCGCCAACGGCATTCCTGCCAGAGATGTCTATGAGTTCGACGCATCGCGCCAATCGAACCGGGTGAGCGCCAACGTCAGCGGCTTCGCCAACACGATGCGAATCTCGTTGAACGACAATCTGCTGAAGCGCTGCACGCTGCCTGAGATCGAGACCACGATGGGACATGAGATGGGGCACTACGTCCTGAATCATGAGTACAAAGGGCTGATGATCAGTGGAGTGCTGATATTGATAGGCTTTGCCTTCGTGAACTGGGGAATTAACTTTGCGCTGGCGCGATGGGGCTCGGCATGGGATATTCGCGGGATCACGGATGTGGCGGTGCTGCCGCTGGCTGCGATTTTGTTCCTCTTCTATCTGTTCCTCACAACGCCCATCGGCAATACGGTCACCCGTACCATGGAATTTGAAGCGGACATGTACGGGCTGAATGCCGCCCAGCAGCCGGACGGTGAGGCAAACGTCGATATGATGCTCGGAGAATATCGCAAGCTGGATCCCGGGCCGATCGAGGAATTCATCTTCTACGATCATCCCAGCGGGCGCACGCGCATCACGGCGGCAATGCGCTGGAAGGCCGAGCATCCGGAAACAGCGTCTGCAGAGGAGCTGAACCGGTCGCTCTTTGAGAATCAGAAGAAGTGAAACCGACCCGGGGTGGATCGGTTTCCTGAGGAGGGTACCGCACCCCGCCGGGCTTCTCCCCTGTCCCAGGCAGGAGAGAAGCCGCGAAGTCTGGTTCTACTTCGTTGTCGGCGGAGGTACCACCTCCTGCAGTCTCGGGTTCTCGCGCATGTGGCTGAACTCCTCGTCTTTGTAGACGTTCGCCAGGTTGCGGTAGCCATCTTCCTTAGCCCGCTTCAGGCACTGCAGGCAGCCATCGATGTCACCGCGCTTGGCATAGGCCTTGGCCAGCAGATAGGAGTACTGCGCGCGCTCCTCGGGGCTCGAGATCTGCGCCGAGACGCCAGTCCGGTTGTCGTGGCGGAGGGCGTCAGGGTCGAGTTCCATAGCCCGTATGTACTCTGCGATGGCGCGCTCCATCTTCTTCTGGCTGAACCATGCGGCTCCAAGATTCACGTGGAAGGTCGCATCAGTCTCGTTCAGCGCGACAGCCTTCTTGAAGTACTTTGCCGCTGAGCCGTAGTTCTTCTGCATGTAATACACTGCGCCAACGTTGTTGACTGCTTCCGCGTACTTGGAATTCACCTTTACGGCTCGCTCGAAGTGCGTCCGGGCCGAACTCAGGTCATCCTTGCGGAGCTCAGCGAGTCCGAGCTTGTTATAGAGGACGGCGTTCTTGCGGATCTTTCCGCAGTGCCGCCTGAAAATAGTCGATCGCCAGGACGTAATCCTTTACGGAGCGTGCCTGGTCACCGGCCTTTTCCAGTTCGGCGACCGTCATCGTATCCATCTTGATTGTGCCCTGCTCGGGGGCCGGAGTGGCGGCGCTGTATCTCGACAGAGTCATCAGCATTGCCAGCAGCATGATCTTTAGTATGGTGTTCCGCATATTGGCCTCTTTCTCGCGAGTGCCCAGGTTCGGGCGTTTGCTTTTCCGCGACTGAGTCAGTTATCCCGCGATTGGCGGATTGCTACAACGCTATATCCGCTACCCGGAGGTTAGGTGGCAGGAGTTGCACCTGTGGCGGCGAGTAAGCTTTGGAAACGCAGGTACTTAGTCGATGTGAGGCGAAATACCATAGGCATGGCAGAAGGGGCAATGGGGGCGGGGTTACAGGGGTTACGTAACCGTTTGCAAGAACCATATTCTCCGGACAGGCGTATAAAAGAATCAGAAGGCGCGCAGTTCCAGAGTAAGGGAGGTTTCGGGTGCCTTCGACCACGGCGGTGTCGATATCCTGGGATGAAGAACGGGCTGAGTTGCAGGCCGTGTTGCGGTCGCCTGTCTTTGCGCGGTCTCCGGCGCTAAGCCACCTGCTTTCATATCTCTGCGAGAAAACCTTCGCGGGAGAAACCGATCAGATTAAGGAGTACTCGGTCGCGCTCGACGTGTTCGACCGCCAGGACTCGTTCGATCAGGACACGGATTCGATTGTGCGGGTACAGGCCAACCGGCTGCGCAAGCGGCTGAGCGAGTACTACGCCCGAGACGGGGCGGCACACGCGATCCATATCACGATCCCGGTCGGGCAGTATGTGCCGATGTTCCAGCGTATCGTGGTGCAAGATCAGGTGACCGCGGTTGCGAGCGAGCCCGAGAAGCCGTGCACATTCTGAGGACGCAATCGCGGAGGAACTCAAGGCTCTACTGGCTGATGGCTGCCGCCGTGCTTTTGTTGTGCGGATTGGTGGTTGCCGCGTTTCTGGGTCGGGAAGAGACAACATAGGACAGCGCCAGTGGCTGCTCCTCTACTCTACTCCCAGCCGCTTGCCGAACCCTCGGTCGGGCTGCCCGTCGGAGAGGAAGTCCATATCCTGGCCGGATCGAGCCGCAAGTACGTCGATCACGCGGGCAAGGTGTGGAATCCGGATACTTACTTTTCCGGCGGAAGCGCGGCGCAAAGTTCGGTGCAGCACATCTGGCGGACGCAGGATCCGATCATCTATCGCAGCAGCCGGCAGGGAGACTTCAGCTACAACATTCCGCTCAAGCCGGGAACGTACGAACTGCGCCTGCACTTCGCGGAGACTCGTCTATGGCCCGGAGAATGCCGGGGGCGGCGGCGAGGGCAGCCGCACCATGACGGTTACCGCCAATGGCGAGACTGTGCTCAGAGACTTCGACGTGCTGGCCGACGCGGGCGGCGAACGTACGGCGGAAGTGAAAGTCTTTCATGACATCTCTCCGGCCAGCGATGGTCAACTGCATCTCAGCTTCTCGGGAAGGAATGGCAGCGCGATGCTATCGGCGATCGAGATCCTGCCCGGAGTGCGTGGGCAGATTCGTCCGGTGCGCATCGTGGCGCGCGACGTGCCCTACTACTCGAATGACAGCCGCTGGTGGAGTCCCGATGCTTACTTCAAGGGTGGACAGATCAGCAGCAGCCAGGAACCGGCGCAGGGGACGGACGATCGCGGAATTCTATGAGACAGAGCGCTGGGGACATTTCTCCTACGCGATTCCCGTTCCGCCTGGCAAGTACACGGTGACCTTGCACTTCATCGAACATCACGCCGCTCCCGGGAACGCGGAGGTTCCGCAGAGTGATGGAAGCGATTCGTCGCAAGAACGCGTGTTTAACGTCTTCTGTAACGGGAAGACGGTGCTGGCGAAGCTGAATATTCTTGATGAAGTGGGGGAGAACCGGCCTCTGGTGCGCAAGATCAAAGGGCTGGAGCCGAATGCACAGGGGAAGCTGCTGCTGGAGTTTGTGCCGGTAACGCGGTATGCGACCGTGTCGGCGATCGAGGTGGTGCCGGAATAGGAGTGCATCGTAAGCTCCAGCCACTTCGGAACTGATGTGGAGACAGCCGCCTTCGGCTGTCAGGCTAGCGCGAAGCGCAGCCGAACTAAGAACGCTCAGTTCGTCAGGATTCCCATCCGCCTCCCGACCGTCTTCAGCACTTCCAGCGCCTTCTCCAACTCTTCTTTCGTGTGCGTCGCGGTCATGATGGTGCGGATGCGGGCTTTGCCTTCGGGCACCGTGGGGAACGCGATGCCTGTGCCGAGCACGCCTTCTTTGAAGAGTTCGCGGGAGAAGTCCATGGTGAGCTTGCCGTCGCCGATGATGATCGGGGTGATCGGCGTCTCGCTGGCGGGCGTGGTCTTGCCGCCGATGTCGAAGCCGAGCAGGCCGAGTTCTTTCTTCCAGAAGCGCGTGTTCTCCCAGAGTTTTTCCATGCGCTCGGGCTCTTGCTCGAGAACGTCGAAGGCTGCGATGCACGTCGCCGCCACCGACGGCGGATGCGACGTCGAGAACAGGAACGGGCGCGCGCGGTGATAGAGGAAATCGATCAGGTCGCGCGTGCCGCAGACGTATCCGCCGAGCGCGCCGATTGCTTTTGAGAGCGTGCCGACCTGGATGTCCACGCGCCCGTGCATCTTGAAATGATCGATGGTGCCGCGGCCATTGCGGCCCAAGTACGCCGGAGGCGTGGGCGTCGTCGACCATCATGATGGCGCCATATTTTTCGGCGAGATCGCAGAGCGCGGGCAGCGGGCCGATGTCGCCGTCCATGGAGAAGACGCCGTCGGTGATCAGCAGCTTCTTGCCGGGCTCGTTCTTTACGCTGGCGAGTTGCTCTTCGGCGTGCGCCATGTCTTTGTGGCGGAAGACGAGAATCTTCGCCTTCGAGAGCCGCGCACCGTCGATGATCGAAGCGTGATTCAGCGCGTCGGAGATGATGAAGTCGTCTTTGCCCAGAACCGCCGAAACCGTGCCCGCGTTGGCCGCGAAGCCCGACTGGAAGACGACGCAGGCCTCGACGTTCTTGAAGCGCGCGATCTTCTCCTCCAGCTCCATGTGAATCTTCATGGTGCCGGCGATGGTGCGCACGGCGCCTGATCCCACGCCGAACTTGCGCGTGGCTTCGAGAGCGGCTTCGCGCAGCTTGGGATGCGTGGTCAGTCCCAGATAATTGTTCGACGCGAGATTGATGACCTTCTTGCCGTCGAAGGTGCAGACCGGCGCCTGCTCGTCGTCGAGCACGCGCAGCTTGAAGTGCGTGCCCTTGGCCTTGAGTTCGTTGAGCTGGTCGGTGAGATAGGAGAGCGGGTTGGTGCGGGTTGCGGTGGTCATGGGCGACCTCGGGAACTTCTTTTCCGCGGATTGCGCGGATCAACGCGGATTGAATCTTTATCCAGCAAGTCTAATGACCGCAAGCTGCTATTCGCCGGATCCGGCGTTCATCGGCGTGAATCCGCGGAACAAGAAGTTCGCGGATCAAGAGCTGCCCGCGCCACACGGTCTCACCTTACTCCATTCGGATACACCAGAATCTTGCTGGCCTCGCCGGTCCTCAGGCGCTCCATGGCTTTGCCGAAATCCTTCATCGAGATGCGGTCGGTGATCGCCGGATGCAGATTGAGCTTGCCCGCCTTCAGCAGCGCGGTCATCTGGTACCAGGTCTGATACATGCGGCGGCCGTTGATGCCCTGGATGGTGATGCCTTTGAAAATAATGTCTTCGGAGAAGTTCAGCTGGATGGGCTTGGAGGTCAGGCCGAGAAGCGAGATGCGTCCGCCGCGGCGCACGATGTCGAAGGCTGTTCGAATCGAGTCAGGATGTCCGGCCATTTCGAGCACGACATCGACGCCGAGGCCGCCGGTCTTTTCCATCACGATGGCGTCGACATCTTCTTTCGCCGGATTGAGCACGTAGTCGGCCTGCATCTCACGGGCGATCTTGGCACGGTGCTCATTGACTTCAATCGCGAAGACCGAGGTCGCCCCAACCGCTTTGGCCACTGCAATCGAGAAAAGTCCGATCGGTCCGCAGCCGGTGATCGCGACGGTCTTTGCCGCGATCTCTCCCGCAAGAACGGTGTGCACGGCGTTGCCCAGTGGATCGAGAATCGAGGCGTACTCCAGCGGAATGGCGGGATCGAGCTTCCAGATATTCGACTCGGGGATGACCACGTACTCGGCGAACGCTCCATTGGCGTCGACGCCGATGATCTTCACGTTCTGGCAGATGTGGGCTTCGCCGGTGCGGCACTGCAGGCACTTGCCGCAGGCGACGTGCATCTCGGCGGAGACGAAATCGCCTTCCTTGACGCTGGTGACCTCGTCGCCGAAGGCCACGACTTCTCCGCAGAATTCGTGTCCGGGAATCAGCGGAGGATGGATGCGGTTCTGCGCCCAGCGGTCCCAGTTGTAGATGTGAAGATCGGTGCCGCAGATGGATGCGACTTTGACCTTTACGAGGACATCGGTGCGGCCGAAGCCGGGGATCTTTACCTCGCGAACCTCAGCCCCGGGCGCCGCCTCTGGCTTGACCACCGCCAGCATTGTTCCAGCCATAATTGCCACCTATGAATTCGATGCGAAAACGCAGTCAAACACAAAACGTATGATTCTAGCACCGTGGCGACCAGGCAAGCCGACCGAGCGGTTTGTTGCATGGGGATGAGATCCGGTTGAAACTCCAGAGTTGTCAAGGAATTGCAAAAACGCAGAGCCCCGAGTATGCCTTCCCGGAGCGGTATGCATCGAAGCCTCGTCACGGAGGGAACGATTCGGTGATTGCCCGATTGCTTGCGAGCTTGATTACGGTGAGCTCTGTTCTTACCGGCGCGCTGCTCGGCGCCTCCAACGTGCCCGTTCGTTACAAGGAAGGCCTAACCCACGGCTTTCTCGTGCTCAGCACGCTCGACGGGAATCCGATTGCAGTAGGCGATCTCACTGAGATCGCTCACGGCAACAAGGTAACGATTCATCTGGTATTTCATTTCAACGATGGATCGCTGCAGGATGAAACCACCGTCTTCTCCCAGCGTCAGACCTTCTCTCTGATTTCGTATCATTTGATCCAGAAGGGTCCGACATTTCCACACCCGACCGAGATCTCGGTGGTGACGGCTACGGGGCAGGTCACGGTGCAGTATACCGACGACAAGGGGAATGAAAAGACGGAAAGCGAACATCTCAAACTGCCGTCCGACCTTGCCAACGGTCTGGTTCTGACTTTACTGAAAAATCTTCGTCCGGGCGATGCAATTCCGCAGCTGTCGATGGTGGTGGCGACTCCCAAGCCCCGCATCGTGAAGCTCTCGATCAGTTCGCAGGACAAGGATCCGTTCACGCTGGCCGGATCGCGCCGCGAGGCGCTGCATTACGTAATTAAAGTTGAGATCGGAGGACTCGCCGGGCTCGTGGCGCCATTGCTCGGAAAACAGCCACCTGATGCGACATATCTGGATCATCGGCGGCGAAGCCCCGACCTTCGTCAAATCAGAGACGCTGTCGTTTCTCGGTGGTCCGGTCTGGCGCACGGAACTGGTCTCTCCCGTCTGGCCCCGGTCCGAGAAGACCGAACCCAAGAAAGAGGATGCGGAGAAGCACTGAGGGGTTGATCTGGCGGAACTGGCGTATGCCCTTACAATCGAGGGGTGCGCTCCCACTTCCTTGCGACTCTGCGGTCGGCACTGCTGGTTGCGCTGTTGTCATACGGCGGTCTGGCGATGTCGCAGGACCGCGAGAACAGTTCGCGCCAGGAATTTACCAGACGCCTGGTCGCTGCAGCGATTGAGCGTACTCATCATCTCGGTTCGCTATGTCTCGGCGTACGTCCGTATTCCCTATCCGGGCGGAGATGTGCCGGCCGACACCGGTGTCTGCACCGATGAAATCATCCGATCGTACCGGGCCGTGGGAGTTGATCTGCAAAAAGAAGTTCATGAGGACATGGTGCAGAATTTCGCGGCCTACCCGAACAAGCGGCGATGGCTGCTGGCCCATCCGGATTCGAACATTGATCACCGCCGCGTGCCGAACCTGATGGTGTTCTTTCAGCGCAAGGGAGAATCGCTGCCGATTACGAACAAGGCCGCGGATTATGCGCCTGGAGATCTCGTGACCTGGGATCTCGGTCGTGGCGTACCGCACATCGGAATCGTGGTGGATCAGAAATCAGGCTGGAGTGGACGCTACATGGTTGTGCACAACATCGGAGAAGGTCCGAAGATGGAAGACGTGCTGTTCAACTGGAAGATTACGGGGCATTACCGGTATTACGGACCGCGGTAGCCCTCAGGGAAAGCCGCTCTTGCGGGACTGAGCGGCACGGCTGAAGCCGTGCCCTCCGACGGGCGCCTTCCCGCCGACTTAGGCCTCGCTATTTCTCGCGTGGCACCCCTGGTCGAACTTCTCGGATGTCGCTTTCTTCTGATTGAACTCCTCCGATTTACCCCTCGGGATGCTCAGCGTCTTCCACTCACTCGAACGCAGATGCTTGGCCAGAAACACGATTTGTCCGATGTGCTGGGCGTAGTGAGCGATCTGGCGGTTGATGGCCTGCAGTACCGTGTGCGGTTCCCCGCGAATCGTGACGGTGCGCATCACGTCTTCCGGCTTGAGCGGATCGATCGCCCCGAAAACGCAGGCCCAGCCTTCTTCCCACCAGGTCATCACTTCGGCGCGGGTCGTGGCAGGACCTAGTTCAAATTCACGATCGCGGAAGCGGTCCGGCTTCTCGCCGTCACTGGTGAGAAAGTCGGTAAAGCGGGAGCGCATGTTGCCCGCCAGATGCTTGACGATAATCGCGACCGAGTTCGCCTCCGGATCAATCGTCACGAAGAATTCTTCGTCACGAAGTTGGCTCATCGCGCCTTCGCCCATGCGCTTGTGGCCGCGCAACTGGCGGCGTGCTTCTTCGAGGTAGTGAGTCGCTGCATCGCTCATATTCTTTGAAACACTCTCTGGAATCAGACTCGCCGGGCTCGTCGGAGGGACCATCGGATACGGCGCCACAGCCCGGCGGGCTGCAGGTCCAGTTCCAACTCGAAGCCGCCGACCCACTTCGCGAGCAGGTTGTAGAGCAGTGCCCCGATCGCACCCGAGACGAATCCGATGGCGCCGTACAGGACCGGCATCAAAACGGCGAGTACGATGCCAACAACGCCGGCGAACGGGGTCTTGCCTGGCCGGCGATCGATCCCAGCGCTCCGACCAGCAGGAAGATTGGCGCGAAAATCAGACCCATGCAGCCATAAAGTGGACCCGTATTTCGCAACCGACATGACACCGACGGACTTCAGTATGTGCATCGTTGGTTCCTTTCGAAGCATTCGGCGAAAATAAGCGCTCACTGCCGGCATTTCCCCATCCACCGCCGCCCGGAGTTTCAATCCGGATGCGCTCGCCCTTGTGCAGGCGGGTGCTGAACTTTCCGGGCATGGATTCCGATGAGCCATCCTGCCGCAGGACTGTGGCCTTTCCCGCTGCGCCGTCCGCTCCACCGCTCAGTCCCCAAGGGCCGCGCGAGCGGCGGTCGGCGAGCAGGGTTACCTCGCAGTCCGTGAGCACTTCGATCTCGCGGATGATCCCGTCTCCGCCACGGAACTTGCCATCGCCGCCGCTCCCTGTACGCAAGGAATAGGAGCGCACGCGCAGCGGATACGCGTACTCCAGCGCCTCGGCAGGCGTGTTGAGCGAATTCGTCATGTGCGTGTGCACGCCAGAGACGCCGGGCTTGCCGGGCCGTGCACCCATGCCTCCGGCAATCGTTTCGTAATAAGTAAAAGGTTCGCCTGTGCGCGGATCGATGCCGCCGATGGTGAGATTGTTCATGGTTCCGGAAGCGGCCGCGGGAATGCGATCGGGAACTGCCTGTGCCAGCGCGCGCAGGAGCACGTCAACGATGCGCTGCGAGGTCTCGACGTTTCCGCCTGCAACGGCCGCGGGCGGGCGCGCATTCACAATCGTTCCTTCGGGCGCGATGACGTGAATCGGCCGCATCAGTCCAGCGGCTGCGGGGACATCTTCGGTCAGAAGACAACGGAATACGTAGAAACACGCGGAATAGGTGATGGCCGCAACTGCATTGACGCTGCCCTCCACCTGCGGATCGCTGCCGGTGAAATCGACGGTGACTGATGTAGCGCCGGCGTCCCCGCCGGCGGTCTGCGGCGGCATCGTGCTGCCGCTTCTGGCCACGTGCATGAACCGTAATCGCGACCGCAATCTTGATCGGGCGCTCCGTGATGCCGTCGCCATCCAGAAAATCCTCGGCTCGATACTCGCCGGCCGGGACGCGCTGCAGAAACGCCCGCATCAGTTCTTCGGCGTACTCGAGCAGATCACGCCGCGGCTCGCTTGGCCCGTTCCACGCCGTAACGCGCGCAGACCTCGCGAAGCCTCTCGGCGCCGGTGTGGCAGGCGGCGATCTGCGCGCCGAGGTCGCCCTCGCGCTCCTCGGGTGTGCGTACATTGTTGAGCAGCATCGCCAGAACGTCGCGATCGGTGACGCCGGCGCGCATCAGCTTACCGGAGGGATGCGCACGCCTTCCTGGTAGATCTCGCGGCAAAGGCCCATCGATCCGGGATAGGCTCCGCCCACGTCGGCGTGGTGAGCGCGCGAGGCGACGTAGAAATCGGGATCGCGTGGCCTCGGCGTGCGCGTTGATCGTACATACACCGGCGCGACCAGTGTGATGTCGGGCAAGTGCGTTCCGCCGCGGAAGGGATCGTTGAGCATCACCACGTCGCCCGGTCCCATCGGCCCGGCATCAATCGCGGCCTGCACAGACATCGGCATCGATCCGAGATGCACGGGCATGTGATCGCCCATGGCGATGACTTGTCCGCTGGCGTCGAAGACGGCACAGGAGTAATCGCGGCGCTCCTTGATGTTGGGAGAGAACGCGGTTCGGCGCAGGGCCGCACCCATCTCTTCGGCAATCGAGTGGTAGAGGTTCTTGAAGATTTCCAGTTCGATGGGATCCCGCCGCATGAGGCGATGTTAGCAGTCGTTGGTCGATGGTCGTTAGTCGTTCGCAGACCACCTGCTGGCATCTATTTCGGTCTTGGCCAACGACGAACGACGAACGGCCAACGACAAGAATTCCGCCGAAGAATGCAAAATTCTATTGACACTTTGTTAATACTGCCGCAATATCTTGTGTTATAGGACCTTCCCATACCACGAGTAGGGTTGGTCTTTCAGGATAAGGGCCCAAGTCGTTAACCCTTGCAAGGGAAAATCGTTCACGGAGGCACCTTCAATGGCAACCAAGAAGAAGGCAAAAAAGAAGAAACACTAACCGGCAGCGAGACGATACTCGCTTACGCTACGATTTTTCACTGGCCTCTTGAGAGAAGCACCTCTTAAGAGGCTTTTCCGTTGATGACGCATGGCACAGGTCGCCGCAGCATTGACCGCGGACGTAGAATTAACATAACCGCGGGCAACTTGCCGCCGTACGGATCTCATCCCACCGGCATCGAATTTCGTTCGGAGGTGCATCGTGACTGGATTTCGTTTGATCTCAGTCGGGCCTCTCTTGCTTCTTTCTCTGGCGGCTTTGAGTTGCGGCAGCGGCCGGCAACTGCAGAGCGTAAAGCTCGATCCTCCTGCGGCTACCAGCCAGGCGCAATTCACAGCGACCGGGCACATTCAGCAAGCCACCGTCGCCTGTGCACACTTACCAGCAAGGACGTGTTGTGGTGCGTGGGGAGCAGCGACGGGCGCCCAGTGCGTGCGGGAATGCCAACCCAGGCGGTTGCCAGCGTCGACCAGAACGGGCGGGCGCAGTGCCTGCCATTGTTCACCGGAACGGCCGTGGTCCTGGCTGGGAAGCCGATCAAAGATCCTTCGCCCATGAACCTGATGAGGGTCCGAAGATGAAGGTATTTGGATCGGCGCAGCTGACATGTCCTTAAGAGCGATGGAAATTGTACGATTCTTCGCTCGACCTGTGTCACAATAGGCGGAAGACGCGGCATTCATCGCGCGATTCGGCATGGCGGCGAGGAAGAAGAGCACCGGAAAGCACGCGGCGAATGAAGTCCTCATCCCGGACAAGCTGTATTTCCGGATCGGCGAAGTGGCGACGCTTTGCCGGCTGCCGGCCTATGTGCTGCGCTTCTGGGAATCCGAGTTCCCTCAGCTGAAACCGATCAAGAGCAGCACCGGTCAGCGCATGTATCGCAAGCGCGACGTCGAGAGCGTGCTGCGCATCAAGCAATTGCTCTACGAGCAGGGATTCACGATTTCCGGCGCGCGCCAGCAGTTGCGCGCGGAGACGAAATCGGACAAGACGCAGGCTGCGATTCCGTTCCCCACGCAGGCAGTGCCAGAGATTCAACACATTCGACAGGGGCTGCGGGAGATTCTCGATCTGCTCTCGGCTCGCAGAACTGGATAGCGAATCCTTACCGCCTAATCACGCTTCCACCCAGTTCGTTCGCTCCAGAATCGTCGGCGGCTCGTAAGTCTTTCCTCGCGCCAGACGCTTCTCTTCGCGGCGCGTGCTCCACAACAGCACAGGGCCGAGCACTGCGGGCATCATGCGCGAGACGGCTCCGGCCTCGTGCCTGAACTCTTGCGCGCAGCGCGCGGATCTGTTCGCTCACTTTTACATCGACTTTCCGGAATTGCCGTTCCATCGCCCACAGCGCCGAGCTGTAGATGCCGTTGAGCTTGTGCATTTCGCGGGCAAAGCGTTCGCGGACGCGCGCATCGGGCGAGTCTTTGTAGCGCTTCCAGCCGGCCAGCAGCGTGCGCGAAATGCGGTAAAGACTGGGACCATTGGCCTCGAAGTCGCGCCAGAACGCCCAATCCAGAAAGCGCTTGGAATCGTCGCGCGAGATGGCGGCGTGCTTGAAATTGAATTTGAATTGGCCGTGGACGTCGGCGTAGTCGACGTCGCGCAGCATGCGGCCTTCTTCCGACATCTGCTGATACAGGGGCGTGCCAGGCACAGGCGTGTACAGCATGAACTGATGAAAGTCAGTGTCGTGTGAAACCGCGTGCTCGATTTCCGCGACGATGTTCTCCGGGGTGTGATGTTCCAGCCCGATGATGGTCGAGCCCTGTACGCGGATACCGTGCTCGCGGAGTTCGCGCGTGAGTTGCCGCGTGTCGGTGCCCTGCAGCTTGTTGTAGCTGGCCTGAGGAGATTCGAGACCCATCCAGAGCCAGGAGACGCCGAGTTCCACCAGTTCCTGCATGGTGTATTTGCGAATCGCATTGGCCGACGCGAAGACGGACATCGTCCAGGACTTTGTGTGCCTCCTTCATGCGCTCCAGCAACCGCATGGCGCGCTCGCGATGCAGCAGGAAGTTCTCGTCCATGACGAAGAACGATTGCACCTTCAACTCTTTTTCCATCTGCTGCATGACTTCGAACAGCTCATCGCCGCTTTCGAAGAAGTTGACAAAATTTCCTTTGCCTCCGAAGAAGGCCGAGGTCGTGCAGAAGTTGCAGCCCATGGGACAGCCGACCGAGGGGATGATCGTCGCTGCGGTCGCACCCTTGCGCTCAGGGAGCCGGATGCCCATGATGCGCGTGCGCATGCCGGAGACGATGGCGGGGTGGCGGATGGGCGCGTTCTCGTCTTCGCCCAGGTAGCGCCGCATCCAGGAAACGCCTTCGCCGCGCACGATATGGTCGGCATCGATCATCTTCTCGACCCCGGGTATGGCCGCGACGTGCCCGCCGACGACGATCGTCGAGTCCGGCGAGAGCTTGCGGATCATGCGGCACATCTCGCGCACTTTGGCTACGTTCACGATGATCGAGGAGATCCCGATGATGTCGTAGCGCTGGGTGGTGAGCTCACGCTCGAAGTCTTTGCGAGTGGGAAAATCAAGGACGGTGCAGGGCGCGGAAATGTTTGCCTGGATCAGCATGATGCCCCAGGAACGATGGAACATGCGCAGCGAAAAGCTGCCCTGCGCGCGTGTGACCTGATTGTGATAGAGCTCCATCGGATTGATGGAGCGGCTGCCGAACTCATCGTCTCGCGCGTACGGGCCGAAGACCGAACTCAGCAGGATGCGGGCGTGTGTTCCCTTGGGATGTCTTTCAACGGGGCTGGAACTTGTGACATTCGGGGTTTGGATTTCCACTTCTTCTCATCATCCGTTTCCCCCCACATGCCGTTACTCTCATCGTAGCTGTCGTGGAGCGCTCCGGAACAACGTGGCAGAAGAAAACACAAAAAGATTACAAAGCGTGTCAAAAGCCGAACATGTAGCCCCGGACGCCTTCGTCCGGGGTTGCGCGCGAGGCGCGCAATGAGCTTCTGGCGCAGGCTAACTTGAACGTTACTCGACTTCTGGCCTAGAATCGCATCCTGCTATGGCGATCAGAGCCGTTGGAAGTCGAGCGGTTGGATCGGGGAGTGCTGAGCTTCCGCGGTCCGCTCACCATGGAGAACGTGACTCCGTTCATGAACGCGGTGCGCCGCGAGACTGCTCCGACGATGATTCTGGATTTCTCCGGTGTCCCCTACCTTGATTCTTCCGGGCTGGGATCGCTGGTCAGCGCCTGCACCTCGTGCGCCAAGGCCGGCCGCCGCATCGCGCTTACAGGCGTCAACAAGCGGGTGCTGAAAGTATTTGAGATTACCAAGGTAGAGCAGATCCTGCTGATGTTCCCCACGTTGTCGGATGCCATTGAAGCGTTCACGAACGCAGGCACAGCGTAGCGGCCTTGCCGCTCGCCCAGTTCGGACGTTTTAGGCGACGCGGCCGGGACTCGGTTTCTTCACGTGGCCGGCATTCACCGCATCGAGACGGATGCGGGTGACGCGCGCCGTTTCCTGCAGCAGATCGTTTGTGAACTTGCCGCTTTCCCCCGCCATGACTTGCCCTGCGGCCAGCGCGAAACGGAGCGCATCGGCCTGATCGTCAAAATAGAGAACGACTTGTCCCGACATGTGTACTTCTCCCCTTGGATGATCAGCCTCTTGCATAGACGTGCGGCTGGAAAGATCGATCGAACTGAAGAGCGCTTTCGACGATAGTGGCGCGAACCGAACCTTCTCTCCATTCTGGGAGGTGGTGGCTTGAGCTAGAAGTGATTCTTTTGGTTCCATCGAACTCGGCAGGCCATCGCGGCGACGGACGACCTGCAGCAGCATGACAAGTCGACCTGCTCAAGCATGATCAATCGCCTGTGCAAACTCATCCATCCCGGCACCAAACCACTGTCATTCCGTAGCGAAGCGAGGAATCTGCTTGTTGCCAGGCCGCGTACCGGCACCATGCGACAGCAGATTCCTCAACGGCTAGCGCCGTTTCGGAATGACAAATTGTATGGACCTAGGGCAGAGTGTTCATGTCCCCGGTGTCGCCTAGGCGGGAATCCCGAGCTTCGGCTATCATGCGGTAATCTTCATGATCCGCGCAGTCACCATCGTTCTTTTCCTGGGTCTGACAGTCTCGTTTGTGCTGGCCTCCGACAAGGCGGTTCTTGGTTCCTGGGAAGGAGACTCGAAGTGCACGGTTCCCGATTCGCCTTGCCATGATGAGCACGTGCTGTATCAGATCGCGGTGGACAAGAAAGATCCCTTCCAGCTGAATCTCGATGGCTATAAGGTTGTCGAGGGGGCCCCGGAATTCATGGGAACTCTCGCATGCCGCTTTGAATCGAAGACCGCGGCGCTAAGTTGCACATCGAGCACCAAAGACAAGGACGATTGGGAATTCCGCGTCGTGGGCGATACCATGTCGGGCAGGCTGATGATCGATCAGGGCAAGACGCTATATCGTCGCATCACCCTTCGCAGGGTTCCGAAATAAATCCATGCCTGTTCTGATCTCCATGCTGCGTGGCGTGAATGTCGGTCCGCACAACCGGATCAAGATGGATGCATTGCGGGCAGTGTATGAGTCGCTGAAGTTCGAGACTCCTCGCACCTACGTGCAGAGCGGCAACGTCATCTTCCGGACGAAAGAGAAGAACAGCAGTCAACTGGCGCTGACAATCCGGGCGGCCATTGAAAAGAAGTTCAAATGCAGCCCCGAGGTGATCCTCCGTACGACCGAGGAACTGCGAAGGGCAATGGCTGCCACACCTTTTGCCGATCGGCCCGACCTGGAGCCGGGCAAGATCCTGGTGACATTCCTGGCCGCTGATCCGCCGCTTGAGGCTCGAGCTGGCTTTGATAAATTCAAGGATTATCCGGAGGAAGTGCATCTCAAGGGTCGTGAACTCTACATCTACTTCCCGAATGGAGCCGGTAGATCCAAGCTCCCGTGGTCCGCAGTTGACAAGCTCCTCAAGGTGACGGGCACGGCTCGCAACTGGAACAGTGTCAAAGCCATGCTCGCGATCGCCGAGGAGATGGAAGGCCAATGAAGATCAGACCAGTGAGAACAGCGGTTGCTCTCGCAACTCTACTTATAACCGTCGCTGGAGCGGACGCTCAAGAACACCGAATCACGGCGCGGGAGCTGGTGGCAGAAATTCAAAAGCAGGTTGGTGTGGAGTGGAAGAAGGACACCGTTGACACCTTCAAAGCGGGAAATCCGGACGCGCCCGTGACCGGCGTCGCCGTGACCATGATGGCGACAATGGACGTTCTGCAGCGCGCCTCGGCGAAGGGACTGAATTTCGTGATCACCCACGAGCCCACGTTCTATGCGCATCTCGACACGCCGGAAGGAGTGCCGGAAGACGATCCGGTGTGGGCGGAGAAGCGGGCGTTCATCGAAAAGCACGGCATGGTGGTCTGGCGCTTTCACGATCACTGGCACATGCGCAAGCCGGATGGAATCGAGGCCGGGAACGTGCACGCACTGGGATGGGAGAAGTTTCAACGCGCCGATAACCAGTATCTATTCGTGATCCCGGAAACTACATTGAAGGAATTGGCGAAACAAGTCAGCGAGAAACTCGGCTCGTCGGTCGTGCGAGTCGTTGGCGATCCTGGCATGAAGATCACGAAGGTGGGATTCAGCCCGGGCGCAGCGGGATCGCAGCGTGAGATTCACGCGCTCGAACAAGATGACGTCGCAAGTACTGATGGTGGGCGAAACGCGGGAGTGGGAGACGGTCGAGTACGCCGCCGATGCGGTCAGCGAAGGCCGAAAGAAGGCGCTGATTGTCATTGGACACATTCCCAGCGAGCAGCCGGGCATGGAGGAGTGCGCGCGCTGGCTGAAAGGTTTTGTGAAAGACGTGCCCGTGGAATTTGTGCCGGCCAAGCAGCCGTTCTGGACGGTGAGTGAGAAATGAAACAGGATTAGTCGGCCTTGGCGCGGCTCGCTAGCCTAGTGACGAGCGGGTGGCTGCTTGTATTGAAAATCAGCCAGGGCATCCCGGTAGTCCAGCCGGATCTTGAGTAGTCCCAGCATGACCATGCCGAGAGTGCCGGAGACCTCCGTGCCGGCTTCACGGCTGACATGCGACATGTCGATGGCGACCATGTTGGGGACCGTCTGACGAAGATGGCCGAAGTCCAGCACCACCCGATCGGCCACATAGACCTTCTTCACGTCTCCCTTGATTCCTTTTACTTCGATTCGGGGCGCGCGGTGGATCTTGGTTACCTCTTGCGCAGCTTCGAGAGCAATCGTGTTGTCGAACGAACCCGAGTCCAAAAGGAAAAGCTTTTCGGGTCCTTCATTAATTTTGGTCGGCACCAGCAACATGTGACCGATGCGGAAGACCTGAACGTAGGAGTGCATCTCCGGAGCGATGTCGCGATCGAAGTACTTCGAGGTGGAGGCCTTGGATTGCGGCGCGAGCACCCGAGTCCGTGGAGGCCTTCGCTTCGTGCTCCTCAGCAGGCTCTTCCTCGCTGGTCTTCAAATAAGCTTTGGACGGCGTTTCTCCCGGCCTGGGCGGCAACTGGCTGAGTCGCAGCACCGAGTTGGGAAAATCCATTTCGATCAGGAATTGGGAAAAAACATCGGTGCCGATAATTCCGTCAACCGCCGCCTGCAGTCGGTCCACGACCTGAACGCGGCAATTCTGGAACTCCAGCTTGCCAACGCCGAATTGAGTTGGCGTATGCGATGTGGGCCGGGACGTCGGGCTTGTCTCCAACGCCGGTCATTCGAATGTCAGATACCAACTTCAGTCCTGCCTGGCTGGCAAGCTTGCTGGTAATCAAAATTCCCGGAGCTCCTGTATCGAGCAAAAGCTCGGAGTCTTGCCCGTTGATCGTCACGTGAAGGCCGCTTCCCTGCGCATTCCCGCTTCGCGACTGAACGCGAGTCAGAGTCGTGTCGGTAGAGGTCACATCTGAAACCAGGCGGCAGCCGCCCGACTGTGCGAACTGAGACGCTTTGAGGAAGTCCAAATGTTCCTTCAAGCTGCGCCGTGTATCGGTATCGTCGTTTGTAATCTGGCCGAGATAGTCTTCGAGCGACTTGATGCGATCGGCAGTCGACAGCGTCTCCATCCATTCCTTCTGGATGTCTGGGTCGGAAGGATCAATCGCGTGGGCCCGCGTTAAGAGTATGTGCGCGCGGGCATACATAGTGCTCGCCTCCGCTACCCTGGCGGCGCCGAGATACGCTCGCGCATTGGGCGGCACATTGGGCTGGGCCGGGGACGGAGGAGCAGTGATGACCTCGTCAAACAACTTTCCCGCCTCCGGGATTTCACCCTGCCGGAAAAGCAGTTCTCCTTCCGCAACCTTCAGATCGGGGCGGCCCGGATCCGCGTGCAGGCCCTTGCGAAGAGCGTCGTCGGCCTCGTGCACCTTGTCCTGCTTCAAGTACGAGCGAACAATGCCAGCGTAGGCATCTCCCGAATGAGGGTCGATCTTCAGCACTTCGTTGTACCTGGCAAGCGCCTGATCGAAAGAGCCCTTACGGTAGAGGGATTGAGCGTCGGACAATATCACTGCAGGATCAGGCTGGCCGGTGGCCGGTGGCTTCGCTTCTTGAGCGAGAATCGTCAGAGGCACAATCGCGATACAGGCGATCCGTACAGTAGGTCAGAAGCAACGGTCGAACTCGCATACTGCACGTCATGGTCAAAGACTGAAATGGCGATTATTGGCACAACTAACTGTGGCTTCCGTGTGACCTTCTTTGCCAATACTGGGTTTTGAGGCGACTCTCAGTCGCGGCGTTGCAAAGAATTTCGCAATCACAAAACGCTCCCGATTCGAAGCTGGCTTTTCAGTGGCGCATTTGAAACCGTGCGGCACCTGTGCTGCCTGGATGATACGATTTCTCGGTGCGAACCTTTGCCGTCATCCTGTCTCTCTTGCTTGATGCTACCTTTGGGCCAAAGATCTCCAGAGGATCCTCTACAACACTTACCTTCGAACATCGAAGTTCTCACGCATTTTGGAGAGCGCGCTGACATCTCTCCCGACAACCAGCGCGTGGCGTTCATGGCAAAGAGCTTCGGAGACGCCATGGTGATTGACCTCAAATCGCGCGTCATTCAATGCCTCACCTGCAATGTACCCGCCGCGGCTTTCCTTCGGGTGATGCACCTGGTCAGCGGAGACTATCTCCTCATCGGCCCTGACCACTTTGAAAATACCCATATCAGCCGTACACGCGATAACGAGCTTTGGTACCTCAGCAAAGAACGTGGATCCAAACCTGTCAAACTCGATCAGAAAATGAGTGAAGGCGCGGCAGTTTCCAAGAAGACTCTGAAACTCGCGTTCTCGCAGACTGCCGAGCAGGCCCCGGACCTTGCTCCCGAAGCTTCTCGTCTGATCGTGGCTGACCTCGACCTCTCCGCCACGCCGAAGCTGATCAATAAGAAAACGGTCTATGAAAGCAAAGATCGAAGCTGCACTATCGAAGCCCAGGATTTCTACGACAACGACCGCAAGTTGACTTTTACCTGCTACGAACCTGAAGGACGCGCATCGGTGATGGGCATCGACCTGCAAACGGGTGAAGTCACGAACTTTTCGAAAGCTCCCGGTACCTACAACGAGGTCGAAGGAGTCTTTCCCGACGGCGTCCACACAGCGGTTGAGGCGGATCGCCAGTGCGAACAACTCGGTGGGCAGCGAGGATCGGGGAATATTGATATCTGGAAGCTCAGGCTCGATGGAACCGGAAAAGATTTCACTCGGCTAACGCACTTCAACGACTACGAAGGAGGAAAGGCGTCCAATCCGGTGATCTCAACCGACGGCCGCTTCATGGCGTTCCAGAGTGCGCGCACGACAGATCCCGCCGGCGTGGGATATGGAATTCTGCTTTTTTGGTTCAAGCGTTAATTCCAGTATCCAGTTCACTTTTCTGCTCGGGACCACACCGGGTTTGTTCCGCGTATGGACGAGTGCTAGACTCAGCAGCGCGATTTCGGTGCGCGTCTCCGTAATCCAGCGGGTGAGCCATGTCCCAGACAGTCGTTCCAATGATTCATGTAGAAGATGTTAGCGCCACGGTCAATTGGTATGCCTCCATCGGATTCAAAGTCGTCCGACAAAACGAAGAAGATGGCGATATCAACTGGGCGAAGATGTCATTCGGAAACAGCGAACTAATGTTCAACGCAGGCGGAAAACCCAGCTTGGACCCACGTCGCGAGGTCGACTTGTACATAACAACCGACAACGTTGAAGAATTGTACCGGCGCCTCAAGGACAGAGTTCGAGCAGTGGAAGAGCTCCATGATGCCTTCTACGGCATGCGTGAGTTCATCATCCGTGACATCAATGGCTTCTGGGTTACGTTCGGTCAACCGATTTAATCGAGTCCCACGCGGTGGACCAGGTCCTTAAAACGAGGGTCATCGCGAACAGGATCAAAGAAGGGATGCACCTTGAGAAATTGCAGAATGTTGGATTGCTCCTGGTAGGCGCTCTCAAACCAGACGAATGCTTCGTCATAGTCGCCGAGCGCCAAATGTGGATTGATCAAAGCGCCGGCTGGAACGTATGTTTTGCGCCGTCGTCGCTTCAATTCGTTAATTAAGCGCAGAGCTTCACTTCGTCGCCCAGCTTTCGCATAGGCGGTTGCCAACAACTCGAGCGAACCGGGACTAGACTTCATAAGCGATATCGTTTTTTCCAGAATGGAGATCGCTTCTTCGGGCTGACCCTTGGCTATCAAGACAAATCCCAAGAAAAACTGAGCCCAGACATCGTCAGGATGGACCGCGAGTTCGCTACGTAGCTCGCGAGCTGCCTCGTCGTAACGTCGGGCGTGGAACAGAATCCACCCGATACTGACGCCCGCAACGCCCACTGGGTCGAGTTCGCGGGCGCGCCGGGCCCAGTTCAGGGCCTCATCCATACGGCCTTGGCACATTAGCCACTCAGCGAGTCCGATGTGCGCACTCGCATCGTTCGGGTTCAAATTCAAGGCACGCTTGTACTCAGCCTCGGCCTCGGCCCAGTGCCACTGTCTCTGCTTCACTTCTGCCAGCAAGACGTGCGCTTCGGCAATTTCCGGATCGAGTTCCAGAGCTTTTTGGGCAGCGTTCACGACCTGCTGGCGTTCCTGTTGCACGGGACCGCCGACGAAAATCGTGCTGAGTGCGGTATGCGCGCCTGCGAGGCCAACGTAAGCGGGTGCAAATGTCGGATCCTTCCGGATGGTCTCTTCGAAATAAGCAATACGCTCTTCGACCTTTTCCCGGTCGCTGCCTTTGACGAACCGACCCTTGAGATAGCTCTCATAGACTTCCGGTGCGACATGACGAGCGTTTACCAGTCGTGAACGTTCCTCCCCGGTGACCGTGATTTCGACTCTTTGGGCAATAGACTGCGCTACCTCGCTTTCCAAGGAGAGGGCGTCGCGCAGCTCGCGGTCGTAGGTCTCAGACCAGAAGTGCTCGTCAGTCGCGCCACGAATCAACTGGGCGTGGACACGGACGTGACTCCCATCCCGTATCACTGAGCCTTCGACCAGTGCATCAACGCCCAAGGTCTTCGCGATTTCCGGCATCGAGATGTGTGGGTCTTTGAAAGCCATGACCGAAGTACGGGAGATGACGCGAAGCCCGCGAATCATCGATAAGCGCCCGATAAGTTCCTCGGTCATACCATCGGCAAGATATTCCTGTGACGGATCGCCAGAGAGATTCTTCAGGGGCAATACGGCCAGTGACTTGACGGCCTGCTGCCTTGTGCCCGTACCACGCCTCTGTTGGTATAGCACCAATCCGGAAGCGAGTACCGCGAGCACGGCCACTCCAAGCATCAGCCACATGCGGCTAGAGGCCGCTCTTTTTGTAACCGGCGGAACAGAAGCGCCAGGACCCTGCACACGCGCGCCCTCCGGCGGGGCGGGCGTCAATTCCACAACCGAAGGAGTCCTAGTTGGTGCAACATCGGTCAGTGGCGCAATGAAGCGGTAGCCGCGCCTCGGAACCGTTTCCACATATCGCGGCGATTCGGATGAGTCGTCCAGAACCTCGCGAATCCGGGCGACGGCATTATTCATACCGTGGTCGAAATCCACGAAGGTGTCGGCCGGCCACAGCATGGACTGCAATTCCTCACGCGTGACAACTTCGCCGGACCGTTGGACAAGGACGGCCAGGACTTGAAAGGGTTGTCCCGAAAGCCGAAGCCGCATGCCACTTTTGCGTAGTTCTCCTGATTGGAGGTTTACTTCAAAAGCCCCAAAGCGGCGGACGGCAGAAGCCTGCTTTGCCTCCCGCATAGTGAGCGCAAGCGTATCACACCATAGTCAGCTTCGGAGGCAGGTTCCGATCTTACGCGGAATGAAGAGCTTACCTTCTGATTCGAATTTGGCATGGAAAGGAGCGCAGCAGGATTGACCATTCCTCCCCGAAAGCAGAACATCCCCGCGCTGCAAAGCAGGAGGAATGAAAATGAAATTAACAAGAAGAAGTGCAATGACCTGGATGGCCGGATTTCTAGTCTTACTGATCTCTGTCGGGTACACGGCGATCACCTGGGCCGGACCACCTCAGGGCGTAACAGCTACCCTTATTGGCCGCGCGACGTATGGCAGGTTTAAGGTGAAAACCCACCCTCCCGAATCTGAAGGAGAAGACAACCACGGCCCAATCGGCCTTGATTTTATGGCGCAGGCGAAACCCGGTATGGACATGGTAGTTCGAACCTTCGACTACCTCCCTGGATCAACCACGGGATGGCATACCCACCCAGGGCCGGTTTTCATCAACGTCATCAGCGGAACGGTAACCTTCTACGAGGTGGACGATCCGGCCTGCACACCTAAGGTGGTCACGGCAGGTCAGGGGTACGTGGACACCGGTCACGGGCACATCGGTCGCAACGAAAGCGGGCTGCCAGCTAAGGACGTGACCATCTCCATCGTGGCGGTGGGCGAAACTCAACTCCGTCAAAATATTCAGGGTAAGTACTGCTTCTTGGATGAATAACGTTCGCATCGGGGCTGTCGGCTCTTTCATGAACCGCATCAGCCCCCAGCTCACAATTTGATTGCTGAAATGATTGCAAGAGCAGAGGGACCGCCCGCACGCATTCATCACCACGCAGTGGAACAGATCCTTAAAGGATGATCATCGCCCAGTAATTCAGGGATTGAAGGAAATGGTCGGGACGGGCAGATTTGAACTGCCGACCCCTCGCACCCCAAGCGAGTGCTCTACCAGGCTGAGCCACGTCCCGACTTGGAAGGATTCCGCTGGTCTTCCGTGCGCAGGTTTCGCCGCGCTGGCCCCCAGCGGAGGGGTTCTTGCTCATTCTACACCAGGGTTGGTCCGCAGAGGCTTTGTTCATCATGAGCCGACGGACTAATGCTCTTCCCGCGTCACCCGGATCCACTCCTCCATCTGATCCAGATACTCCGCCAGCGCCGCGCGCCCCTTCGCCGTCAGCCGGTATTCCGTGCGCGGCACGCGCCCCTCAAAGAACTTCACGCACGAAACGTACTCCGCCTCTTCCAGTTTGCGCGCATGCACGCTCAAATTCCCGTCGGTCGTCTTGAGCACGCGCTTCAGATCGTTGAAGCTCAGCGAGTCGTTAGTCGCCAGCGCGCTCACAATTCCCAGCCGGATGCGCTCATGGATCAAACGATCGAGCTCCGGCAATTCCGGAGTCCGCGCAACACCGTGCTCGCGCGCGTGCTCCCGCACGCGGCCTTCGGGCTTGCCATGCTTGCGGTGCGATGCCAGCGCCCTACCCACCATGCCTCCTCGCAATCACAAATCCAAACACGATATGCAGCCCGCCAAACCCGGCTGCCAGAAACCAGTTTCCCCAGTTCGCCGGACCGAGTACCGTCAGCCCGCCCAGCAGCATGAAGCACAGCCCCATGACCGGAACAATGGGCACTGAGAACGCGCCCCCGGTCATGATTCCAGCCCCATACAGGAGCAACCACATCGCCGGCAGCGCCGACTCGAGCCCCGAGCGAAACAGCAGAAACGTCAGGAATGCGCCCGCGACCAGCGGCGGAGCCAATCCCAGAGCTGCTTTCCGCGCCGGTCCCGAGAACAGCGGCAGCCCGCGCCGGTTCGCCTTCCAGGTACAAGCCAGCAATCCAATGACGGCCGCCAGAAGCGCCTCGGCCAGCCACACCCGCAGCCAGCCAAACGGTGAAACCTGGCGCCTGGCAATCAGCGCCGCGGCAAGGGCGGTCCCACCCAGCAGAACCTGTCCCCACCCGGATACAGCCGTAAACGCCGCAGAACGCTCCATGGTGTCGCGAATAAAGCGGAGATCCTCTGCGACATTGGGCGTAAGAGGCGGCCGTGTCGACCGATGAAACCGCCGTATCCGATGCGGGTTGGGATCAGACATGCACAAAGCGTAGCGCGCCGGATATCTTAGTGTCAAGTACTTTTCAATGCAAAGTAGACGTGTCTTGTGATCCTGAGCGCGTATCTTGCCGCGATATAACCTGGGCAACTTTGCTGCACGTGGGAATGAATCACACCGGATAGCCCTGGTACCATCCCGGCTGTCGCGAGGGCTTCTTGCCCTCGCATCGTGCACATCATTTCAGCGCAACTTTTACTTCAGCAGCCCGAACACGCCGACGCCGTTAGTCGTCCCCACAAACACCTTCCCATTCGCAATCATCGGTGTGATGTATTTATTCCCCACACCAAAGTGATCGCGTCCGTTCGCCGCTTGATTGGAGTTGTACAGTTCGACCAGCGTCTTCGCATTGTAAGCATGTAGCACCGCGGGATTGCTATTCTCCGCCGCCCATACGATCGGGTTCTTCCCTGCGTTCGACGAGACGCTCGGCGTCGTTCCCGGGTACCCGAACGCATTCGACGTTCGCGCCACCGCCGAGGTCAGCAGTTTCGCGTTCTTGAACTGGAAGGCTAGAATCGGCGACCCAACCGGGCCGTAATACACGAACCCGCTGAAGAAGGCCGGCATCGACCAGACCCCGCCCGGCAGCGCGCCTGCCAGCTCCTGATAAATATTGTTGCTCGCGGAATTGAACTTTCCCATGTTCGTGCGATCCACCACGTACAAGTTCCTGTCTTTTCCCGCCCCTACCGCCAGTTGCCAGAGCTTCCCCGTGGAGTCCTTCTGGCTCACGAGCAGCGTTCCTCCCGAACCTAGATCCGTATCGCTGGCATTCTCAGACGCCTCATTGTCCATTTCGAAATAATCCGCAACCGCCAGCCCGCCCTTGGTGGTCACCCGCAGAAACGCGTTCCCATAATCACCATCGATCGGGAAGCCCGACGCGTTGAGCGTCGTATCGAACACTCCATTCGCATCCAGTAGAAAGATGCTCCCGGCCCCATCTGCCGCCATCCCCGCGCCCGCGTTCCAGATCGCGCCCTCATTTCCATTCGGAGTGACGTTGAGCACGGTCGTCTGCTTCAGCGTAGTCACGTTGTAGCCCATGATCCATCCGGTATACGGACGAATGTCGCAATGCGATGCCCACGCCAGGTACACGTTGCTGCCAGCCACCAGCAGCCCGGCTCGTTCTTTGTACTGCGCCGGATCAAAAATCACATTTCCCCCGGAGCTGTTATCTCCAGTCCCCGGATACGTCGCTGCAATGTCTACCGGCCCGCCGTGGAGCTCCGCACCGCTCGTCGCGTCCAACGCATGCAGCCGCTGATGATATTTCCCAGAACCATCCTTCGACATCGCGACCACATAAATCACCGGATTCCCTGTAGCTGGCCGCCGAATTACCGGCGTCGACGTGATCCCGATCTCCGGCGTCACCTGCGAGCACCCGCGATTGTCTGAAGTCGTCTCGCCCGGCTTCAATGTCGTGATGTGCCACACATTGGCTCCGGTGTCCGCGTCGTAGGCATAAACCGTTCCATGCTCCGTCGCCACAATCACCAGGTTGTGCGTCACTCCTGCCACCGACACCGCCGAAAGATAGAGCGGCTCGGCATCCACAAGTCCATCCGCGGGCAGCGTGAACAGCTTCCCGAACGAAGCCGCGTTCACGTTACTCGTCGTGAGAATCGTCTCTTTGTTGTAGAGGCCTGTGCGCGAATTGTTGTTGTGATAGGTGAGCACATCCTGCGCGAATGACGGAAGCGCACCGACGCACACCAACGAAAACAACACAAGCACAGAAAGGGCGCGAGAAGAGAGAGAGAACTCGGATGTGATCGGCATGGCGGAACCTCCGGAAGGGAAAATGCTGGTTGAAGTTGATTCAAGTACCGCGACAGAGGACGAATGAGGCGCTTTTTTGCGGCCATCAGTTTCCCAGAATTTCCGTCCGCCCTCAAACTCAGCAGTACATGAAATCAGTCCCGGGAAGTATCCATGGGTTTTGCCCCAAATGAAACTGAGGTGCCTCACTTCTCGCTGCTTCTGCGAGAAGTGGGTTTTGAAAGAGGGCACTCGTAGGGGTAGGCGCTGTGACGCCTCCCCCACAGCCCTCCTGGTCGAAAACATGCCCGACTAGACTCCGTGGGAAGAGCGGCTCTTTAGCGCCGCGCAAAGCGACTCGTGGAAGAGCGGTGCTTGGCGCGTAAAGGGACTTGGTAGAAGAGTGGTGCTCGGCGCGCGTAAAGGGACTTGGTGGAAGAGCGGTGCTTTAGCACCGCGTGAAGCGGCTAGAATGAAAAGGGCTTTAGCCCCCGCGGTCGTAAGTCATGACAGACTTGGCCAAACTTCTAATCCTTCTTGGCGCTGCTCTGCTTCTCGCCGGAATCGTCCTGCTTTTTCTCGGCCGGTTGCACGTCCCGCTGGGCCGTCTCCCCGGCGACATTCTCTACCGCGGCAGAAACACAACGTTCTACTTCCCGTTAGCCACCTGTATTTTGCTGAGCGTTCTGCTCACGCTCATCCTGTATGTCATCGGGAAATGGCGGCGCTAAGCCTATTGCACTGCCTGCGATCGCCGAACAAGCCTTTCCGGCGGAATATCTAAGGCGTCCGCTGGATCATGCCAAGAAGGCTTAGGGACTCGTCCTGCCCCGAATACTGAGTTCCGCCTCTCCAGATTGATCCGACAGCGTCACATGCAGCGCGTGCTGCTTGAGGTCGTACGTCGTTTTCAGCGGGTAGGTGCTGCCGGAGACCCTGGCTTCCGCGTGTGCCGACGGCCAGTCGTACAAAACGACCTCAACGAACTTCCACCAGGGAGCATACGAACCTTCCCGCGCGTGGAACTTCAGTCGCACTGACTTCGCGTCGGCGACACAACTCAAGTTCTGCCGCAGATATTGGCCGTGCTGATACGCGAAGCTATGGCCGTCGTCGAGATAGATCGTTCCTCCGCAGTCGACGCCAGGATAAACGCGCAACTCCAGCGGACCTCGTGGAGTTTCTTCCGTGTTCTGAATCAGAGGCTGCATCGGCAGCACGCTTCCCCCGCGCACGTAGACGGGCATGGTGTCGAGCTTAGGATGTACTTTGCGGGGCTCCGGAAACTTCGTTCCCGGCTTCGCGCTGGCGATGTCCACAATGGATGGTGCGGGAGGGGGCGCCGCCATCTTTTCCCCGGTCCAAAAATCAAACCACGCGCCGGGAGGAAACGAGACGACATAATCGTCCACCATCTCTCCAAATGGCTGTGGCGCGATCAGCAGGCTGCGGCCGAGTAGAAATTCCGTATCCCAGTGATCAAAACCAGGAGCCGACGGCGCGAAGATTTCAGGGAACTCCAGGAAAATCGGCCGCATCATCGGCAGCCCAGAGCGCGAAGACTCGTCTGCCAGAGAATAGATATAAGGCAGGAGCCGGTAGTGGGTCTCAACGTAGTGCCGTCGGATCGTCTCCTGCTCTGGCCCGTGGACCCAGAGTTCGTGCGGCAGTGTGTCTTTATTGGAATGATTGCGGTAAAACGGGGAGAATGCAGCCAGTTCGACCCACCGGGTCAGCAGATCGGAGGAAGGAGTCCCGTTGAATCCGCCGACATCGGCGCCAACAAACGAAATGCCGCTGAGGCCGAGGTTGAGCACCATCTGCGTTGCCAGGCGTAAATGGTTCCACGTCGCGAAATTGTCGCCAGTCCAGGTGAATCCGTAGCGCTGTCCTCCAGCGTAGGTCGCGCGGGTGAGCACAAAAGGGCGCTCGTCAGGACGCAACTTGAGCAGACCTTCGTAGGTGGCGCGAGCGTTCTCCAGTCCGACTATGTTGTGAATCTCTGAGTGCGTGGCGGTCCTCGTCGTGAATCCTGGCTCTTCAATGCGATGGACGCTGTCGAGCGGCATGGTTTTGTCGGGCCCGTCGAACACCGAGGGTTCATTCATGTCATTCCAGAATCCGGCGACACCATCTTTCACAAATTCCTGGTAAAGCCCGCCCCACCATTCGCGGCTCTGTGCGCGAGTGAAGTCCGGGAACACCGCCGGCCCCGGCCACACAATGCCGACGAACTCGCTGCCGTCCGGATTCTTCACGAAGTGATCGCCCGCATGTCCCGTGTCATAAGGCGCATAATTCTGATTGGCTGCGTGGGCAATGTGCAGATCGGTGATGTTGACCAGATGGAAGTGCTGCTTGCGGAGATCAGAAACCAGCCCCGGGAAATTCGGGAATGTCTTGGCATCGACTGTAAAGGGACGGTGCCGGTCCTGGTAGTCGATGTCGAGATAGACGACGTCGCAAGGAATTCTGTCAGTGCGAAGACGCGTTGCGATTTCCCTCACCTTCGACTCGGGTGTATAGCTGTAGCGCGATTGCTGGAAACCCAGCGCCCAGAGCGGAGGCAGCGGAGGTTTCCCCGTGAGATATGCGTAGCCTTCCACGACCTGCTTCGGCGTAGGGCCATAAATGAAGTAGTAGTCGAGCGGGCCGCCTTCGGCGCCGAAGGCATACGCATCGCGCACCTGCTTGCCGAAGTCGAACCAGGTGCGCCAGGTATTATCGAGAAAAGTCCCGTAGCTGCGTGTGCCCTTGATGGCGAGGAAAAAGGGGATCGCTTTGTACAGCGGGTCGACTGATTCTTGCGGCCCGATGTCCGTGTTCCACAACGAGTACGCTTGTTCCCTTCGGTCGAACCCTCCCGTTTTATCGCCCAGTCCAAAGTAGTGCTCACCGCCGGGCATTTGCTTGTACACCGAAAATCCGCCGGCCTGAAACTTTGTGGGGTGGCCAACGGCGTCGGCGGAAATCACGTTGCCCTCAAGATCGCGGATGACAATGCGCAACGGCTCGCGCTCCACGCGAACATCAAGCGTAGCGGTGCGAAAGCCCACGGACGACGTGTCTTGCGACGGTTGAACGTCGATCGATTTCGTCCGAGCCTCGGGGAGAACCGCCCAGGAAGCGTCTTCCGGCAGCACGCTATTTGGAGAAACCCGCACGCGCAGGATGTCGTTGCGCAGCGCCGTGATGCGCAGCACGGCCGCGCCCGCCTGAATCTGGATGCCGTCGCGGAGTGGTTCGGAGGCGGAAACCGTTTCGAGCCCCACAGAGGGCTGCGGTCCGCCGGCATTTTGCGCTGATACCGCCAGGACAAGGGTGCCGACTACGCCCAAGGTAATAACTGCAGACCGCTGGGGCAAGCGCATCGCGAAATCCCTCCAGACAATTCACTGCGACGGAACATCATATCAACTGCGTTGCTTGCCGGCAGATTTCATCCAAATTAGCGAACCCCGAAGCAAGTTTCAGATATCTTATGCTGCAGCAGTATCGTCCCCCATCCCTTCAAAGGAGTCGAGATGCCAATCACTTCCCCTGTTTCAAAAACTGCACTCTGGACCGGCCGCGTGATGAGTGCGCTGCCGGTGTTGCTGGTGCTCTTTGGCAGTGTCGTGAAGCTTATGAAGACCGCCTCTGTCCTGGAGGCATTTACGCGCGCCGGATTGCCGGAGCGATTGATCATTCCGGTCGGCGTCATCGAACTGGTCTGTGTAATCGTGTATGTGATTCCTCAGACTGCAGTTCTGGGAGCGATCCTGATGACGGGGCTACTGGGCGGCGCGACTCTCACAAATCTACGCATAGGTGACCCGACCTATCCGATGCCAGTCGTACTCGGGATGCTGGCGTGGGGAGGCCTGTTCTTGCGCGATGTGCGATTGCGAGACTTGATCCCGATAAGAAAAATGTAACCGCGGACAAGAAAAATGTAGCCCCGGACGCAGCTTGCCCTGAGCGAAGTCGAAGGGTCCGGGGTTGCGCGCAAAGCGGGCAATGAAGACGGTAAGCAGCGAGGTAGACCCCCAACGCGAGACAGCTGCCGGCACGTGTCGCTGTCGCTCCGGAGGCGGACGAAGGCGTCCGCCCCTACACAAACTCTACTGCTTCACGCTCTCCAGCAACTTCTTCTCCGCGTCGCTGGGAGGCTCGGACCGTCCCCCGAGATACTTCGCCAGAAATACCTCCGACGCCGCATTGAACGCCATGCGATTCTCCGGACGCGCGAAGCCGTGCCCTTCGTCGGGGAATACGTAATATTCCACCGGCTTGCTGTTCTTGCGCATGGCCGCGACGATCTGGTCGCTCTCGGCCTTATTGACGCGCGGATCATTTGCCCCCTGCCCGATCAGCAGCGGTACTTTGATCTGATCCGCCTTGAACAATGGAGACTGCGACTTCAGCATTTCTTCGTTGTCGCCCATACGTTTGTGAAAGATCGCCAGGAACGTAGACCAATAGGGCGGAATCGTCTTTAGCAGCGTATTCAGGTTCGAGGGGCCGACGATGTCCACACCGCAAGAGAATGCATCCGGAGAGAAGGCAACTCCGGCCAGCGTCGCGTATCCGCCGTAGCTGCCACCCATGATGCAGACCTTCTTGGGGTCAGCGACGCCCTTCTGCACAACCCAGTCTTTGCCGTCGAGCAGGTCGGTATGCATCGCGCCCGCCCATTGGCGATCCCCGGCATTCAAGTATTGCTTACCGTATCCCGTGGACGCTCGGAAGTTGGGCTGCAGGACCGCATAACCGCGATTGGCGAGCCATTGCGCATAGGGATCGTATCCCCAGAGGTCGCGACCCCACGGGCCGCCGTGGGGAAACACCACCATCGGCAGGTTCTTCGCGTCGACACCAGCGGGCGTAGTGAGATATCCATAAATCTTCATGCCGTCGCGAGCCGTGTACTCGATAGGCTGCACCTTGGCCAGTTTGTACTTCTCGAGCGCAGGGCGATTGCTGAACAGCAGGGTGGCTTGTTTCGTCGCTCGGTCGTAGAGGTAGTAGTAGACCGGAGAATCGTCGCCCTCGAAGGTCACAATCCACTTGTCATCTTTCAGGTCGCGGCTGATGTTGCTGATGTCGGCGTCGCGGACTTTATGCAGCGCGTCGAAGTCGGCCTGAATGTCTTTGTCGACAATCTGGAAATCCCGCCGTTCGCGGAGAAACACCACCGCCTGCAACTTATGGTTCTTTGGCTGCTCCACCGCGAACGACACATCGAACTGTGGGTCCTCCGCGATCACCGTGCGTTTCCCGCTTGCGAGGTCCACCGAGATCAGCCGCGCAGCATTGGCATCGAGGGAAGTCATGATCCACAGCGCCTTGTTGTCGGGAGTGAAATTCACGACGTTGCCGAGCGTCTCCTCGGGTCCCCACTTGATCAACTCGCGCCAGGGGGACTTCACGTCGTCGCGGACACGGATGATCGTTCCACCGTCTTCGGTAGTGACCTGCGCTGCGCGGACCTCGAGGTTGTGATCCGCCTGCCATCCCTGCACATCGCCCGGATTCTGCGTATCGAGCGTCATTCCGCCCGTCTTCAGATCAACGCGATAGACATCGAAGACCTTGGGATCGCGCTTGTTCGACTGGATCAGAACCGTGTCCGGATGATCGGGATCGAATGACAGAATGTCGGCCCGCGACTTCTCGAATGGAGTGAGATCCTTGGTCTGCTTGCTGGCAACGTTCGTCTGATAGATGCGCCAGTTTTCGTCGCCACCCTGATCCTGTCCATAGAGAATGCTCTTCGAATCGTACTGCCACGCAAAGTTGCGGATGCCGCGCTTGCGGTCGTTGGTGATCACGCGGTCGTCGGTCTTGCCTAGCGTGCGCACCCAGACATTCAGCACACCTTGATCGGGAGCCAGGTAGGCGAGCATCGTGCCGTCAGGGGAAATTTCAGGCGAGCTGCGTTCGGGATTGCCGAAGAGAACGCTGCGAGGGATCAAGGCCGATTGAGCGAGAGTAGCTATGGAACACGTGAACAGCAGCAGAGTCGCAAACATACGCGACGGACGAACAGGATGCATCGAGGCACCTCCGTGGAGCCACAGAATTCTACTCAGAGGCGGACACGGGAAACAAGGAAGGATGGTTCAGTGCCAGAAATATAAGTGCGGTAAGCCTGACAACCGGTGTCGCGGCTGGACGGGAAATTTTTTTGAGCGAGACTGGCGAAAACGCGAGATTAACTGGAGCTTCAGTTTGGGAAAGCGACGGATTTTTGGGTACCCCTCCCTCCCCCGGTCTATTGGGATCATGCAGTTAGCGAAAAATCTCAAGGTAATCTATGGGGCTCAACAGCTTAGGGGTAAAATCTTGAGCCACAAGGACTTAGATCCTATTGGTTGATTCGTGCTTATACCGCTTTCGCCTTGGCTATGATCTGCTCTGGCGATATCGCGTGCAACGACCAAGATCACATTGGGCTGTGATTCTGCACCACTCCTGAAGCACGGTGGAAACCGCGCTCTTCTGTCAGATGGTCGAAGGGTGAATGCGCCTGATCTGCCCCATTCAAGCCAAAATCGGGCTTGAGTGGGCCACCCGGCGTGTTCATTGGACCGGACATTTGATGTGTTAACGACAAGTTTGCGCGACTGTGTTGTCCGGATTTGTGAGACCGAATATACTCCGTACTCGCGCGGATCAGTCCTGATCGCGATTTCACATTACAGGAAGGCACTCGTTGCACGCAAAGGAGCTCCATGGCCAGCACACCGCCACCCCTTCCGTTTACAGCTGAACAACTTTCGACGCGCTACGCAGGAATGCGCGCGCGAGCGAAGAATCGGTTTCTCACCGCGAGTTTTCCGCGAAAGTTGTTTGAGGGGCCCTTGAACGGTGGCCGCTTCGACGTGGAATACCTTCCTCAGCAGAACGAGTTGAGGGTGTATCTGAAGGTATTTTTTAACTTTGTTGCCAGTTCCGTGGACGACAGTCAGATCGCGACTCCGATCCCCGGAGACAACCCCACCTGGTACCGCAAGAACTGGCAAACGCAGGAAATGGCTGACTGGAAAGTCGCCTTCAAGAATACGTCCGAGACTGTTTGGAACGGCACCAACACCCAGTTCCGCTGTTCGCGACCGGGTTGGGAAGACATCACCTGCGTGCCGAAGCTCGTTATTGAAGAAGCCATATCGGCTCAGGCTGCGCATTATGAGGTTAAGGTCGAAAAGACTGTTCTCAAACAAACGAACAAGCAGTTCCCAACCCAACTGATTTCCAAATCGCACATTGGAGCCGGTTACACGCGAGTTCAAGGACGGAAAGAAGAATTCGTCCAGGGCAGCAATAAGCAAGTCAAACAAACACAAGCGGTCAAACTGGAGGGCCGCGCTTTTGTTGGACAAAATTACGATCCCAACAGCGGCGTTCGCGTCGACACTCCGGTTGCCAGCCTGAACCAGATGGACACGGTAGAGCGCGTGGGAAGCACCGACTGCTCAGGCCATCTGAGTGCGATCGCTATCGAAAACTTCTGCGCGGCCGCCGCCGACTACGACTATAACCAACTGGTCAGGGCCCTGCAGGATAGCGGCGCAGGCACTCTACGTTTCGGGAAGCATAGCGCTGCCTTGATGGACGACAGTTTGAAAGCGCTCAAGTCTTTCGCCATGCGTCTGGTTCAGATCAGCAATAACCCTTCCTCGGAAGCCCTGTGCAAGAACATCGCCCTGGACTTGAATATCTCGACCGACAAGGGAGAGAAAGATACGGTTGTCTTTCAACGGAAAAGCGCGGTGCAGAATGCGCTTAAGCTGCACGGAGTGAACAACCCGGTTCGCCTGCAATCCAGCAACAAATATTCGGTGTTCAAGAATCGGCCGGCACACGGCGCCACGACGGGAGCTGAGGCTACCAAGTGGGTCGATTCGGTCGAGATGCAGATTCAGGACCGCAGCGGAGTCGAGAAGATATACAGCGCAGACTACAAGTACATGACGGTCCCACATGAGGTCGGCCACATGCTTGGTTTGATCGATGAGTATGCGCCAACTGATGACGAGTTGCTGGTGAAGCTGATGGCAGAGGCCGGGGTGATCTCCAAAGCTAACCTGCAAGCCGTCACCTGCGGGCGCAACAAGGACGCAGACCGAATCTGGGCGCGTCTATTGCAGCAATTTGACCTGGTTGCACCGGCTCATCACGTGAAAGCGGGTGGCAAGAAAGTCGCTTGGAGCGGAGACCGGCAAAGTGAGGCCCAATATCAAGCTGCCACGACTAGTCTGATGTCTGCCGGATTTAATGTCGCTCCGCAACATTTCATTATCATTGGGCTGGCCCTGCAGGAATACACCGAGGCATACACAACCTGGGACCTGGAGCGTCAGTTCGCGCAGTCTGATGTAGGTTCCGGTCCGCTGCAGCCCGGCGACACGCCACGCGAGGAGTTCGTTCCAACTGCCTTTGCCTCGACGAAAAAGAAATTTATGTGGCGAATCGAACGGGCGTGATATTGGAAAGTACCAGGACCAGTGGCGACATTTGCTGTGAAGTTGCCTGAGTGTGAACTTATGGCCTATCCAATAGCCGGGTGCCACGTCCCTTGCGCTATTTGCAAAGATGGGACGGTGGCCCACTCAAGGCAAAACCGAGCTTGAGTGGGCCACCGGCCAAGCCAGCGGGGTACCCTCTGATTTCAATGTGAAGCTTTTCCGGGCCACGAGCCAAATCGATACTGGCGAGCGATCTTCGCGCGCCAGTCAACGGCTGCTTCTCTTGGTGTCGTGGGATGCTGCGTTTTGAGGTCGTCCGACGATTTTGGCGCCGATTGAGATTGCAAGCTCGGATTCACGACGGCTGCATTCTCTGATTCACAGTTCTTTTCTTCATTGCACGGGATCAGCAGGACCACGTGTCCGAGATCTTCATCATCAATAGGCATTACACTTACTGCGATTGACTTGGCGAGAATCTCGCCGCGATCATTGATGTTGAAGGCGTTCGTTAGTTGCAGTCCGGAATCCGGAGGAATGAGCGTATTGAGGTCGAGCATGGGCCCGCCTTCTTCCCACACGAATGCATGCAGGAAATTACGGCAATCCGACGAGCCGCCGACAATTTGGCCTTTGGAATTGATCGCTCGGCCGCGACTGCAAGCGTCTCCGTCAACAGTTCCAAGGTCCAAAATGTGACCGTGTCTCCAGCGGACCGCATCGTGAATATCGGGAGCGGGAAGATCAGCGGAGCCGACGATGTCACCCGCATCGTTCATCCAAATCGCTTCGGAATTGTCCCCACCCAAGGTGCCGAGGTCTTTTATTCGGCCCTTGCGCCACAGGAAAGCATGGGTGACCAGGTTAGCTGGCAAGTTAGACTGGCCGATGACATCTCCTCGATTGTTTGCGCACTGGCCGAAACTCACTGTTCCCCCGAGATTGCCAAGGTCGACCATTTTGCCGTTCTCCCAGAGGAACGGATCCAGCGTCGGAATGCTGGTATCGGCGTTGGGAGCAAAGCTGGTGTAGGAGGCGCCTACAATACTGCGAGGGCGTTGATTCGTACAGCCTGGTCCGGGCACGGTATCAGGACCACCCAAACTGCCGATGTCGTGGAGATCGCCGTGCGCCCAGAAAAATGTGCGGATTTGGATGCCAGCCTGGAAGAGTGAAAAAGGATCGGGCACGCCATTGTCGGAAATTCCGACCATCTGCCCCAAGTTGTTGATAGAAATTCCGATGCTGTTACTGCCGCCCTCAATGGTTCCAAGATTGATCATGCGTCGCCCTATCCAGGCCACCGCGCGGTTCTGAGGGAATGGGTATGGATCGAGGAGACCGGTCTGCGACGCTCCAATACTCCATCCGCGATCATTGATTCCCGCAGCTAAACTGCTATACCCCTCCGCAAGAGCGCCGAGGTCCCGCATGCGGCCATTCCGCCACCGATACGCATGGGCGACAAGGCAATCCGCATCGAAACAAAAATCTGGGGCAAACGGGTCCGGCACAGATGTGTCGGCATAGGAAGAAACGACACCATCATTATTCAGGAGTCTGCCGCCGTCGCCATTGGCAGAGCCATAACTGATTGGACCTCCAAGTGTCCCTAAGTCGACAAGCTTGTAGCGAGGACGTCTTTCTTTGTGCCCTTGGCCGTTTAGCCAACCAGCCATGCACAGCATGGCGCATAGTGTCGTCACTGCGAGGCGTGCTCCTATCCGGATCTTCATAATCACTCCTTTTCCGAATATCGTATTTACCGAGGAGCTAGGAGGCCGCAGAATATAACGTGCTGCCGCCCGATCTTCACGTTTAACTCCAAACGCGAGAAATGCACGAACTCATCAAAGAGTGGTGCGGGTGTCCCCGGAGGAAGTGTTGACAGTTATGCAGCATGAGGGAGATATGCGCATAGTAAAAACTCGACACTTCACTTTTTAAGTTGACTTTCGTTGGATGAGACAAGCGCTGACATACGACCAAGACAGGGTGGAACCACTGCAACCCTGGCATCGATCTTCGATGGTGTGCTCATTATTTCTGAGCAAACGAAAGATAAGTTGGTATAGTTCATGGCAACGGGGTTCAGCCGCACTACTTCCAGTAGAGGCAAGACAACTAAATGGGCCATCTCACAGGGGTGAGCTATGGCATGCGTACAAAGCGCGCGTCCTCGGGCGGAGCTGGCTCCCTTTGTGCGTGCTTACGCCCAACGTACTGTTAGCCCGACCGATCCTCCGTGGACGCAGTCCGTTCCAGCGCAGCTTGAGCAGATCCTGAATTTGGAGTTCGGTGTCTTACCGGGTATTCGCCATCGAGATCGGGACGTCTCAAGAGAAATCCTCATTGGTGGTGCGCAGGAGGAATTTTCCGGGACGCTCCACCTTGTTCCAGGGGTGGAATCTTTCGCTGTCTTCTTTTGGCCGTCTGGATGGTCTCAGCTCTTCAATGTTCCCGTCAGGGAACTCACAAATAATTTCGAGGATGCCACGCTTCTCCATGGGCCCGCAATCGGAGGATTGTGGAACCGCATGGGTGAAGCATCGTCGTTCGCTCGCCGGGTAGAGATCGTTGAGGAGTTTCTATTAAAACGCCTCAGTTCCGCAATGCCGGATGACAAGATCAGCCGAGCCGCGAAATACCTGTTCAGCCAGCATGGCGCGGTGAGCATCTCGAAACTGGGGCGAGAAGGTGCGTTGAGTCTCAGACACTTTGAACGTGTTTTCCGGACGGATGTAGGGATGTCGCCGAAGGTGTTCGCTCGGGTTGCACGGTTTCAAACGGCTCTAGACGCGAAGCTTGCGAACCCTGCGAGGACGTGGCTGGATATCGCCCACAGCTTCGGATATTACGATCAAATGCATATGATCCATGATTTTGAACAGTTAGGCCGAAACACACCTACACAGGTCCTGCGTCAAATGGGCGATGTGCGGCCGGGGGCGCTTGTTTTGTCGGAAGAACTGGTTGCAGCCTAGCGCTACAGAGGGCGGTAAGCACACTTTGAGAGTCCGCTTACCTCGGCACGAGCTGTCCTTATGTACGCACACTTGTTGAGCGCGCCGTAGGCTCCGCAAGCCCGCTGAACCGCTTTGGATCTTGACGTTGCGTTTTTCGTTCCGAACCGAGCCCTCCTCTCTTTAGCCGGTGGCAGTGATGAAGGTTCGGAGGGTTGCTTAGCTGCCAGCAGCTACGGGGAAAGAGCATCGAATGCCCACCCTTTGCAAAGAACTGTCCAGTCTCATGACACAAAGAACGCAAAGGATGGGCCACCCGCGGTTATCTAATCAGCCAAACGTTTCACTCTCATCGGTGCCGGTATTCGGGCGACGCGACCTGATCGTACGAAACGTTGCGCGGGATGTTGTAACGCGCCATGATGTCCTGCATCTTCCGCTCGTCTTTGCGAATATCGTCGCGGTCGTTCTTGCGGACATGCTTTTCCCACTTTTCGTAGGCTTTATCGAACTCGTGCTGATCGTCGGGCGAGAGCCTGCTCTCGGCATAGCCCCGGTAATTGTTGTTGTATCCGGGAGTGGCGATCTGATCATAGGGAACACTCGGCGCGATATTATTGCGGGCCATGATGTCCTGCATTCTGCGGACATCTTTGTCGAGGTCGTCGCGGTCGTTCTTACGGCTATCGTTCACCCATTTGTCATAGGCTTTATCGAACTCTCGTTGGTCGTCTGGAGAGAGGCGGCCCTGGTTGTACCCATACGGTGCATTCTGCTGGTACGCACCGTTATAGCGGTTGTCCTGGCCGTATCCGCTGCTGGCGATCTGCTCGTAGGGAACGTTGGGCGGAATGTTGTTCCGGGCCATAATGTCCTGCATTCTGCGGACGTCCTTATCAATGTCGTCCCGGTCGTTGTCCCGGCTGTCGTTCACCCATTTCGTATAGGCTTTATCGAATTCGCGCTGGTCGTCCGGGGAAAGCCGGCCGTACTGGCACAAGGCGGGCAGTGCCAGGGCGGCGATCAGCGCCATCAACTGTAATACGCGTGTCATGGCATGACCTCCGAATGAAATCCCACGAAGCGGCGGGGCGCACACATAGCTGCGTCCAACATTTCAGATGGTCTGGCGGCTGTGCTTGTTGTTTGGGGGAATGTGGTAGAACGCATACCTTTGATTCTGTAGAGGTCTAAGTCTGGTGACAGACGGGTATCGTGCGGCCGTTTCCAACCTTCAATAAAGTGGCGGGTGCCTCACCGTTTCAACCTGGCAGAGATCAGGGTGGCCCATTCTTTGCGCGCTTTGCAAAGGGGGGCATTCCTAACGGAGTCTGATTCTTTTCCACAGCCAAAACGTCATTCATTAGTCATGGTGACGACGACCTTGACTGAGCCGGCAAACGCCGGGGCCGCCGTACTGCGTGGATTTTGGCGGAAAGGGTCCAGCCGCAGCTGCGACTCTCAGTCAGCCGGAACGATCGCTGCAAACTCCAAGAACGGCGCCACACACAAACAGAGGTTGGATTAGGGTGTTTACCTCTATGCGAAATCGGGAACCGTTATTCAGCGATTCAAGGACAATCCCAATTGTGACACCCACCAACACCTTCTAATGTGGATGCGTCGAGGAACATTTCTCCGACACCCAGTGGAGTCTTTGTGCTGTTCGAGTTTTGCCCGTTTGCGTCAGCGCCACCGGGCAGCTAGAGATCGAAGGGTCACGACCGAGGAAAAGATAAAACTATGACGTACTCTGCGATACAAGAAACGATCGAATTTGAGACCCGGATGGGCCCAGTGAAGCACCTGGATACAGATTGCAAGAGCCTCGCGAGAATCGGGGTTCTCAAGGGAATCGTTTTGCATGTGAAGAGAGTTCACTTCAATAAGCAAAACGTTCCCTCCCTGCTTCTACTGCTAGTCGAGTTGGCGATCACTTTGTTCGTAGCGGGGATCGTTGTTCCGACCTTCCTCCGGGCCGGCGTGGACGCGAAGGCGGCGTTGATTAGGGGTTCTCTCCATTCGATCAATATTGCCGGAATTGCGTTTTCGTACACATACGAGAATCTCGGTTGCGCAATCCTGGGTATGTTAACTGGCGCGGCAGCAGCATTTCTCATCGCCTATCCCCTCAGCAGAGAAAACTGCAAAGAACATCTTGAATCAAGCATTCAAGATGACAGTGCCAGTGAGGGCCGGATGCCGCATCCTTTGCGTTTTCTGCAAAGGATGGGCGTCGGCCCGAAGCACCATGGAGTCTGACTCTTTTCCACAGCCAAAGCGTCATTCATTGTGACGAACGACCTTGACTGAGCCTGCAGAAGGCGCACAATGGAATCGTGCGCATTCGCACCACAAAATTACTGGAAGCCAAGGCAGATACGCTCCGGAGCACCCGCGCCAAGTAAGTCCTTATTCCAGAAGATTTTGCGAGTAAGTCCTTTGGATGGAATATTTTGCGCGGGATAAGCGAGATCTCAGTCGGCTAAGTGCAATCAATCCAAGATTTTGCCGACAGTGATCCGAAAATTAACGCTGCGATAGTCATCCCCGCAGCAAGGGGCGCGTGAGGCACGTGGGGCCGCCGCTGCCATTGATGCAGATCTCGCTGCCCGGGAAGGTCCTGACGTCGAATCCGGTGGCGCGCAGCTTGTCATTCGTCTTGCGATTCTCTTCGATGGCGACGAGACGTTTCCCGCCCAGCGAGAGGACGTTGCAGGCAAGCGTTTCGCGCTCGGAATAGTCGATCTCGATGAATTCGAATCCGCGGGATTTCAGAAGTTCGACGGTCTCGACCGCAAGCCAAGGCAGATCGACCAGGGCGGTGTGTTCGTCCAGCAGGCTGATCAACGACATCAGGTGCAGGCAGGCCGCGGGGCCGGGTCCGTAAGGAAGCGGCGCGGAGAACACCTCGACACCCTTTGGCGCGAGGATCGCGCGCATCTGTGCGATGCCGGAGGCATTCGTGCGATACCCGTGGCCAATGAGGAGCGCCTTCGAATCCAGCCACACGATATCTCCTGCTTCGGTGGCCCCCGGTGCGAGTATTTCGGCAAACGTGGGAATCCCGACTTGCCCACAGAACGAACCTTGATGCTTGCCTTCCGCGACGCGGTTCTGTTTTCCCGGTCGCATGAGGATCAGGCCGAAATCGGTGGCCAGGGAAGCATCGTGGGCATATGCGGCATCAAGAGAAAGATCCGCGGACGGCGATAATTCGATCACTTCGGCGCCGGCGAGATCCAACTCGCGGCAAAGAGTCTCGTGTTGCGCTTGAGCTTGGGAAAAATCGGGAATGTGATGAAATCCAAGTTCGCGCCAGCGGGCCACGCGCTCGGGTTGATTCCATCCGGCCACGCGCGGCGAGCACACTAGCACGCGCTTCAGGGGAGCGACCATTGAATGGCCGTTAAAGGCCACGGCGGTTTCAGAATAAGAAGAAGTAGGCAGACGAACCTCCCCGCGCAACGCGCAGCAGAGGTGATTCTACGGCAGGACGGTGCCTGGAAGAAACGCGAGCCGTCGGAGTCTACTGCGCCTCTGTCAGGACGTCGTCCTCGGCCGTGGCGAAGGCGACATGACCATCCGCAGGCGGCATCAGCTCGCGGACGGCATTCTTGCTGTGTCCGCCGCGCTTGCTGAGCCACTGCTTCAGATGCTTGCGGGCCGCAGGAGCCAGTTTCGAGAAGAAGAGCCCGGCGCGGCCTTGATCGCTGGCCCAGATCACGTCGGCGTAGCCGTTGAGCGTCACCTGTGTGCCTGGAAGCACACAGCGGAACGCGAGATTAGAAATCACGGGCACGGGCTCGCTCGCCTGCAGGGCCAATCCGTGCTCTCCAATGTCGATGCTGACGCCCACGAGCGTGCCGTGCTCCAGTTCCAGATAGACCAGCGTCTTCACCTCATAGCGCGCGGACTTACGCCGGTTTGCGCGGACCGTTTTCTGTTCCGCCTTGAGGGCATCTTTGACGAGATCCGGTTGGAGCGGCCGGTACAGGATGCGGCTGGCGCCCGACTGGAAGGCCTGACCGGTTCCCGGCCAGGCGCGGCTCGCGACCGCCAGCAGGGTTGGCTTTTGCTCTGCCGGCAGCAGCGCCGCCATGCGGATCGCCTCTTCGGCACCGGGAAGATCGAAGTCGACAATCAGGGTCGAGCACTCGCCGGACATGACCAATTCCAGAGCTTCCTGGTTGGATCGGCAATTCCTGAGCTCGAAGCCAAGTTCTTCGAGTGCAACTTCCAGGGTCTGCAAGGATCGCGTGTCGTGACAGAGAACCGCAGCGGACTTGCGCATGAGCTACAAAATACGGGGCTGGGCGGCAGGAAGAAATGTCACACCGGTAATCGGCTCGATGGTTACCGAGGCTATCTGTAAATTGCGGAAACCATTGGCGCGATATGAATGAGTTGCTCTGCGTTCTTGGCGGGGGTTCTCTGCGAACTCAGCGGTAAGAAAGGCTTAACCGCTGAGATCGCAGAGACTTATCGCTGAGGCCGCAGAGAAAGCAGCGGCTGTCGGAAACGGGCCGTCGCAGAGCGACTGCTATAATCAAAAATTGCGCTCATGTCTACGAAACGACTGATTCGGTCCACGACGGTTTTGTCGATTCGCCGCGGAGGGAAGGTTGTTCTCGCCGGCGACGGCCAGGTCACGCTGGGCGAGTCGGTGATCAAGCACTCCGCCAAGAAGATCCGCCGGCTCTATAACGACAAGATTGTGGCTGGCTTTGCCGGGTCGACCGCCGATGCCTTCACGCTCTTCAGCCGGTTCGAAGCCAAGCTGGAGCAGTATCACGGTAATCTCGGGCGGGCCGCCGTAGAACTGGCGCGCGACTGGCGCACGGACAAGTTTCTGCGTCATCTTGAGGCGCTGCTGCTGGTCAGCGACAAGGAACAGACGTTCCTGCTCAGCGGCCAAGGCGACGTGATCGAACCCGACAGCGGAATCGCGGCGATCGGCAGCGGCGGTCCTTACGCCCAGGCAGCTGCCCAGGCGCTCGCGGAACACACCGAGCTCTCGGCCAAGCAGATCGCCGAAGAAGCAATGAAGATTGCGGGCAAGATGTGCATCTATACGAATGACAGGGTGACAATCGAAGAACTTTAGGAGCGAGGGATCAGGGAGTAGGGACTAGGGGCCAGCAAGAACTAACCCCCTGAACCCTGGCTCCTCATCCCTGAATTTAATGGCTATTTATCTCCCTTCCACCGCCGAAGAAGAACAGCTTGCGCTGGATGAACTGACTCCGCGCGAGATTGTTGCCGAGCTCGACAAACACGTGATTGGCCAGAAAGACGCCAAGCGCGCCGTGGCCATTGCGCTGCGCAATCGCACGCGCCGGCAGAAGCTGCCTCCTGATCTCGCGGAAGAGATCATTCCCAAGAACATCATCATGATCGGGCCGACCGGCGTGGGGAAGACCGAGATTGCCCGACGTCTGGCGAAGTTGGCGAATTCCCCGTTCCTGAAGGTCGAGGCTTCGAAGTTCACCGAGGTTGGCTACGTGGGACGCGATGTGGAATCGATGGTGCGCGATCTGGTGGAGATCGCCATCGACAACGTGCGGGAAGAGAAGCTGGAAGACGTCGCCGACAAGGCTGAAATCAATGCCGAGGAACGCCTGCTCGACATTCTTCTGCCGCCGTCGCCTCCGCCGCGGATGGAGCCTTCGTCCGCCGCAGGAGGTGTCGTGATCGATGGCGGCACGGGATTAACCGAGTCTTCAAGCCGCTCGCGCGAAAAACTGCGGCAACAATTGCGCGAAGGTAAGCTCGATGACCGGATGGTCGAGATCGACGTGCGCGAGCGCAATTTCCCTTCATTCGAAATCCTCACCAACCAGGGCGTTGAGGAGATGGACGTCAACATCAAAGACATGTTGCCGAACATCTTCGGACAGCGCACCAAGAAGCGGAAGATGAAGGTGAACGAGGCCTTCGAGTACCTGATCCAGGAAGAAGAGCAGCGGCTGATCGATATGGATCAGGTGACGCGGACAGCGATTGATCGCGTGGAGAATTCGGGCATCGTGTTTCTCGACGAGATCGACAAGATCGCCGGGCGCGAAGGCGGCCACGGGCCGGACGTTTCCCGCGAAGGCGTGCAGCGCGACATTCTGCCGATTGTCGAAGGCACCACGGTCAACACGCGCTACGGCATGGTGAGAACCGACCACATTCTGTTTATCGCCGCCGGAGCATTTCACGTTTCGAAGCCGAGCGACCTGATTCCAGAGTTGCAGGGACGTTTTCCGATTCGCGTCGAGCTGCAATCTCTCACGATGGAGGACTTCGTTCGCATTCTCACCGAGCCGAAGTCGTCGCTGGTCAAGCAGTACACCGCTTTGCTCGAGACCGAAGGGGTGAAGCTGGAGTTCACGCCGGAATCGCTGGATGAGATTGCACACTTCGCATTTCGCGTGAACGAGAGCACGGAGAACATCGGTGCGCGACGGCTGCACACGATCATGGAGCGCGTGCTGGACGAATTGAGCTTCGACGCGCCAGAGAAGAAGGGTCAGCAGGTTACTGTGGACGCTGACTACGTTCGCAAGATGCTGACCGACATCGTGAAAGACCAGGATCTGTCGCGGTACATTCTGTAGAAAGAATCTTCACCACAGAGGGCACAGAGGTACACAGAGGAATTCCTCTGTGGTCCTCTGTGTCCTTTGTGGTTTATCTTTCTTGGACAATGAAAGCAATCGACCGCTCCCGCCTGCAGTCCCTGATGCAACGCGAACAGAAGAAGTTTGTGGACGAGCGACCGAAGTCGAAGGCCCTCTTTGAGCGCGCGCGCAAGTCGCTGCTCGCGGGCGTGCCCATGAACTGGATGGTGAAGTGGGCCGGAGCCTTCCCGCCGTTTGTGCGCGAGGCGCAGGGCGCTGAATTCTTCGACGTGGACGGTCTTCGCTATGTCGACTTCTGCCTAGGCGACACAGGTGCAATGACCGGGTCATTCACCGTCTCGCGACGGTGAAAGCGGCAGAAGAGCAGATGCGGCGCGGCATCACGCTGATGCTGCCGGGCGAAGACGCGATCATCGTCGCTGAAGAATTGCAGAAGAGATTCAACCTGCCCTACTGGCAATTCGCGCTCACCGCGACCGATGCGAACCGCTTTTCGATCCGGCTGGCCCGGCAGATCACGGGGCGCCCGAAGATTCTGGTCTTCAACTGGTGCTATCACGGCACGGTCGATGAGACTTTCATCACGATTGGGGCGAATGGCCAGGCTGGCCCGCGTCCCGGAAACATCGGGCCTCCGGTCGACCCAGCGGTCACGACGAAAGTCGTCGAGTTCAACGACGTGGACGCCCTGGAGGCGGCGCTCGTCTCGGGCGATGTAGCTTGCGTGTTGGCCGAGCCGGCGATGACGAACGTCGGCATCGTGCATCCCGAGCCCGGGTTTCATAAAGCGATGCGCGAGATCACGCGCGAGCACGGAACGCTGCTCATCATCGACGAAACCCATACCATCTGCGCCGGCCCGGGCGGTTACACGCGCGCCGAAAATCTTGATCCGGATGTCATCGTTTTCGGCAAGGCGATTGGCGCCGGCATCCCGGGCGCGGCTTACGGATTCTCGCAGGAAGTTGCCGACCGCATCGTCGCCAGGCAGGAACTGGAGAATTGCGATGTCGGCGGTATTGGCGGCACCCTCGCCGGCAACGCCCTGTCCCTGGCGGCGATGCGCGCCACGCTAACAAAAGTCCTTACGAAAGAAGCGTTCGACCGCATGACCCCAATGGCTGAGCGCTGGACAGAAGGCGTGGCCAAAGCGATAGCCGAAGCGCAACTGCCTTGGCACGTCACGCGGTTGGGCTGCCGCGCGGAGTATATCTTCGGTCCGCAGCCAAAAAATGGGCAGCAGGCGCACGATGTCATGGATTTCGAACTGGAGCGGTTCATGCATCTGTACGCGATGAATCGCGGCATCCTGCTCACTCCGTTCCACAACATGGCGCTGATGTCTCCGCAGACAGAAAAAGATCACGTGGACCGGCACACGAAAATCTTTCGCGAGGCCCTGAAAGAGCTCACCGCGAACTAGCGAGACCTCGCTGCCCGCTGCCGTTCTGGTACTCTCTTTCTTCACATGAGACGCATGGCGCAGAGGCTTGCCTTGGCGGTGAGTACGACTTTGATGCTCGCGGCGTGCGCGACCATTGGTCCGCCACAGCCGCCGTCATTGGAACTGCCGAAGCCTCCGACGGACTTGCGCGCTTCGCGCAAAGGAGACCGCGTCAACCTGACCTGGACGATTCCGACCATGACGACGGATCGTGAGACCCTCCGCAGCCTCGGCCCGACGCTCATTTGCCGAGGACCCGGAGAATTGAACACCTGCAACACGCCGGTCGCCGAGATCCGAACCCCTATTCCGCCGACGAAGGCTGGCGCTTCCGCTCAGAAGCCTCAGGCCTCGTACACTGACACGCTTCCCCCGCAACTCGAAACCGACGATCCTTCCGCATTCATTACGTATGCGGTAGAAGTTTTGAATCGCCAAGGGCGGGCCGCGGGTCTATCGAACCAGGTGCGAGTTTCACTGGCGCACACTCTGCCACCGCCACGAGATTTTCGTGCGCGCGTTGCCAAAGAGGGAGTTGTGCTGAGCTGGATCGGTGAGATTATTTCGGTACCGCCGCCGGGTGTGAATTACGTTTACCGAGTCTACCGGCATGAAGAAGGCAGCAACGAGCGAGCGCTTGCAGGAGAAGCTCCCGCCGGCGCTGAAACCATTTTCACCATTACCGATGCGAGCATCGAGTGGCAAAAGACCTACTACTACCGGGCAGAAGCGGTCACCTTGATTCGCGGCGCTAACAAGCTCTCAGCTGGAAATCGAGGGCGATGACACGCCTGAGATCAAAGTCTTCGCCGACGATGTGTTTCCTCCCGCGGTTCCAGTGGAGTTGCAGGCCGTGTTCTCGGGTCCGGGACAGAAGCCGTTCATCGATCTGGTGTGGGCCCCAGTCACCGACGCAGATCTTGCGGGTTACAACGTCTACCGCCGCGAGGAAGGCGCGACTGCTGTAAAGTTGAATGGGGAATTGATCAAGGCTCCGGCGTACCGAGACGAGAATGTGGCTTCGCAGAAGAAGTACTTCTATTCGGTTTCGGCCGTCGACGTTCGCGGCAACGAGAGCGCGAGATCGGAAGAAGCCAGCGAAACGGTGCCGTGACGAGCAATGAGCTGTGAGCAGTGAGTGATCCAAGCTTGCTCATGGCTCCCTGCTCATGGCTCATTGCTCATGTTTGCGAGATAGACATTATGAAATATTGCAGATTTCACTGGAATGGCGAGGCTCACTACGGACTGGTCGAATCCGTTGCGGGGCGCGACTCGATTGTGCGGCTCTTGGTGACTCCGCCGGAGGAAGCTGATGGCGACATGGAAAGCTTGCGCACCCGCCGGATTGAGGCCATTCCTCTGGCAGAAGCGGCCTTGTTGCCGCCGGTGCGGCCTTCGAAGATCGTGTGCGTGGGGCGCAACTATCGGGAGCACGCGGCCGAACTGGGACATGAAGTGCCGACGGAGCCGCTGATTTTTCTGAAGGCCACATCGGCACTGCTGTCGCCGGGAGGAACGGTTCGCCGTCCGAAGCTCTCGCAGCGCGTCGATCACGAAGGCGAACTCGGTGTTGTCATCGGCAAGACTTGTTACCAGCCGCCCGCGCGACGCGGACATTCGGCAGTACATCCTGGGCTATACATGCGTGAACGATGTCACAGCGCGCGATCTGCAGAACAAGGACGGCCAGTGGAGCCGCGCCAAAGGCTTCGACACTTTCTGCCCTGTGGGCCCGTTGGTTACGGATGAAATTGATCCGTGGGCGGGAGTCGGCGTCGAAACGCGCGTAAATGGAGACGTTCGGCAGCAGGGTAACACCCGCGATTTCATCTTCACGCTCGACGTGGTGATTCGCCACATCGCGCAGGCGATGACGCTGTTTCCCGGAGATCTGATTCCGACCGGCACGCCCTCGGGAGTGGGGCCGCTCGTTGCGGGAGACGTGGTGGAGGTCAGCGTCGAGGGAGTGGGAACGCTGAAGAATCCAGTCGCTGACGAGTAGAGTAGTCTCTACTGCAGCCGGAATCTCTCGCGAATCAGCCGCTGCAACCGAGGCTTGTAGAGCAGATCAAACGCAAGTTCTTTGTCGGGGAACATGGCGAGCGCAGCCTTCTTCGCCCCGGCGGCCAGTTCGGAGGCTTCCTGCAGGGTGAGATTGGGATCCTGCCCGATCACCGACATCACCATGCTGATCATCAATTGCAGGCGGCGGATCTTTTTTGCTTCTGCCTCCAGTTCCCGGCGTGCTTCCTGCTCTGCCAACGGATATCCAGACTCTTCTCCTGCCTGCCGAGAGACATTCATGCGATCCCCTTTACCCACAACTTTGGATGACGCGTCGCCCGGTGGCGTTGCGCCCGTAAGCCCATTCTGCCTCAATTCCCAAAGAAAGCAACCGCCCGAAGGTGCCCTTTCCAGGTTAGTCCCGCTGCCGCAACCCGCACGCTGGAATCGGCATCCTTCCTGCAGCACTTCTGGGGAATTCGATCGCTTCGCAAGGAGTAAAATCTTTCAGCGGCACCGATTCGCCTTCGGGCCAAGATCCTGTACTGGAGACCGCCATGTCACAGCCAACGAATCCAGCAGCGAGTGTGCGACCGCGTCCCGATCCCAATGAGAAGCTCGTAAAGGTCTTCGACTCGGAGGTGGAGTCCGAGGCGATGATCGTCAAGGGACTGCTGGAGTCGGCGGGGATCGACAGCGATCTCACCGCCGCGGCCATGGTGCAGGACATGTTCCCAGGTTTGGGCGGAATGATCATCCTGGTGCGCGAGCAGGATGCCGAGACCGCGCGACGATTGATCGAGGAACACCGTCAACCGGTGCCGGCCAGTGATGACGACGAAACGGCCGAGATCGACGTTATTGAAGACCCGTCAAAGCAGAATTGACCGAGTGACCATCCAGATAGAAGGTCACCGCCCCATCGAGATCGGTCCGGTACACCCGAGTGCCCGCTGCCGCGAGCCGCGCCAATGTCTCACGGCGCGGAAGGCCAAAGGAATTTCCTGATCCTACCGAGATAATCGCGAACTCCGGCCGAGCGGAGTCTATCAACTCCGGCGTGGTCGCATTCGCGCTGCCGTGATGGCCGACCTTCAGCAGGTTAGCCCTGGGATGCTCGAGGGCCGAGATGCGGCGCTCCGCACGCTTTTCGGCGTCTCCTTCGAGCAGCAGTGAGGACTGCCCGTAGGTCAGGCTCAGCACCATGGAGTCGCTGTTCTGCGGCTTGTCGCCCACGGGCCAGTCGCGCGGAGGAAAAAGCACGCGAACATCCGTTCCGCCGAACTCGAAGTCATCTCCCTCCCAGTGGCGAACGATTTGCACTCCGAGTCCCTCGGCGGTCGAAACGACGTTTTCCAAAGCGTGACTCGGCGGGAGCAAACCCACCCATAATTCCTTCGGCCGGAAATTCCTCAGGACTGCGACCATGCCGCCGATGTGATCTGAGTGGCCATGCGTAATCGCCACCGCGTCGAGATGGGTTAGGCCTCGTTCCCACAGATACGGTGAGACCACATCTTCGCCGAAGTCGAGTTGTGAGCCGCCTGGGCCGATGGGACCTCCGGCATCCACGAGAAGCGTCTTCCCGGTGGGCGTAGTGATCAGAATCGAATCACCCTCTCCCACGTCGATCGCGGTAACTTCCACGACACCGGGATGACGGCGTGGACTGCGGCGCGACAAATGCCAGGCCAGAGACATGAGGAAGACCGCGGCCAGTCCCGCGCTGGTCAGGAAGATTCTCCGGCGCGCGGCCCACATCGCGATCAGGAGTGACGCAACGGCGAGCGTGATCATGACGGCGGAAGGCATCGCGACCCGCAGGTCAGCCAGATGCAGCCCGCCCAGACCTCGAATGGTTCCAGTGATTCCTTCGAGTGCGACAGTCGTCAAAACAACCGGGAGCTTGGCCAGCCAGGGGGACACATATCCCAACGCGAGCGCGAGCACAGCAGCCGGCATCATCAATTGAGTCAGCGGCACAACGACCAGGTTTGCGGGCAAGCCGATCGTCGTCGCGCGATGGAAGTAGTAGGCCATGGGCAGTGCAAGCCCCACCTGCATCACTGCAGAGATGAACAGCAGATCCCAGACGGCAAAAAAGAAACGAGCCGTATTGCGAACCAGCCTGGCAGCCCAGCGGTCTCCCAGAAGCCAGGCCAGTCTCGCGGAGATCATCTGCAAGTCAAGCCGAAACTGCGCCACTCGCGGCGGCAGCAGCGCGGCAAAATCATTTGAGTCCCAGTTCGCCAGCGCCTGGCGATACAGCTGCGAAGTTCGCTCCAGCATCGGGATGCCGATGGCGGAAACGATCAGCACGCATAAGAACGTCATCTGAAAGCTGGCGGTGAAGAGTTGCCGCGGATCGAAGACGAGCAGTCCGAGCGCGGCCGCACCGAGCGCGTTGGTCATTGCGCGGTCGCGGTAAAGCAGACGCGTGCCTAGGTACACAGCGCACATCAGCGTCGCACGCCACACCGGCGCACCGACTTCGGTGATGAACGCATAGCCTGCGCACGACGCCACCGTGAGCAGGGTGGCCGGAATATCCCCGACCCGCAGGCGGCGCAGCGTCCAGAAGACCACGAACGCCAGAATGCTCACATTCATTCCCGACACCACGAGAATGTGATACGTGCCCGAGCGCTGGAAGTCGACGCGCGTATCGCGGTCAATGAAAGCCTCCTCGCCGATGATCATGGCGTCGATCAGCGCGGCTTCGCGCGGAGGCCAAAGTGCATGCACCTTGGCAATGACGCTGGCGTGCATCCGGTTGCGCGTGCGTTCGATGCGGCTGCCAGTGAATCCGGGGAGTAGTTCGACGTTCTCGATCTTCGCCGAGCCCAGCGCCGCGATGCCGCGATCCGCCAGGTATCCTTCGATAGTCGAAGGCGCCGGGATTGCGGAAATTGCGCGGCGGCTTCAGCTTGGCCAGGAATCGAATTCGATCTCCGTAGTGAAACGTCAGCGTTGGTGGCGCGGTGGGTGCCAGGTCGACGCGGCGTCCTCACTCGCGCGCGGGCTGTAAATGTTCACGCGAATGCCAGAGTGCACAGGTACGATGAGGCCATCGGTGCGTCTCGACTTGTTCGCTTTCGAGATCGAGGGTCTGCCGCAGTTCCCCGAAGCCTCCCTGCTGAATCCGGCCTTCCCGCGTTACATGTGCGGTGACCTGAACCTCTCGCCGATCCGCGTAGGGCAGGATCCCGGTATCGAGGCGGGGTAACGCAGAGCGCATCTGAATATGGAGTGCACCGGCCAGGAAGAACGATCCCAGAGCAAGAAGCCAGGCCACTCCCGACCGCCGGCTGACGAAGTATGCGGCTGCCGCGCAGAACATCACCGCAGCCACCACCCACCACACCGCCGGACGCCACGCATAGACGCCTGCAACAATGCCCAGGGAATAAGTCCCAGCCGCCCACAGCATCGGTTGCCGAGAAGCTTTGAATTGGAAGGCAGGAGGGCCGGCCGAACTGGAGTACGAAATCATGAGGACTCAGGAAGGAGGGCCGATTCGCAGAAGGATCGGACGAGCGTCAGCGCGCCAGATGAACGACGCTCTCGAGGTGATACGTCTGCGGGAACAGATCGACCAGATGAACCTGCTCGACCCGGTAGCCAGCTGCCAGCAAAACCACGAGATCGCGCGCCAGGGTCACCGGATCGCATGACACATAAACAACGCGTGGCGCGCCCAAGGTCACCAAACCTCGCGCCACGCGTTCGCCCAGGCCACCACGAGGCGGGTCCACCACCGCCAGGTCGGGTCGATACACATGATGGGGGAGAACTGCGCCCTTCCCGGCCCGCCTCGTTTTTGCGCCTTCGGATAAGTACTGTTCGGTCGTGGCCCGGACAGCTTCTCCATTCGAGGACAGATTGTATGAAAGGTCAGCTGTGGAAGTCTGTGACGACTCAACAGAAACGATGTGACGGATGTCACAAAGGGCTGTGGAAAACAGCCCCACGCCCGCGTAAAGATCGAGCGCGACCTCGCCAGACTGGCCGTCGGTGACGATTTTCACCAGTTCGTCGGTCAAGTGCCGATTCGTCTGGAAGAACGACCCTGCACTGACCCGGTACGCGGCCCGCGCCGTCTTGTAGATCAAGATGATCCGCGCCCACGGTCAGCAGTTTCTCTTGACCGCCGGGTGCTCCCTTGGCGGCTTCCCGGAAGGCAACTACGCCGGCGATCTCGGCCATGGAACTTCGAAAATCTTCAGCCCAGGCTCGTAAGGCGGCGCGGCGGGAATCCGGTTTCGCCGAAACTTCGACGAGGAGTTGCGTGTCGTCTGCGTTCGCAAAGAACTCAACCTCGTCGACTCCGGTCGGCACTTTTCCGGCGCGGCCACTCAGCCAGAGTGCCGCGATCCCGCGGTTTATTAGCGCGGAACTGATCGGACACTCTTCCACAGCCAGCAACTCGTGCGACGCCATCTTGTAATATCCAGCCTTGAACTCGGGCGTGGTTTGCACCTTGCAGCCGCGAGCGATTGCGGTAATTCCACGGCGGTGAGGGATGAGCCTGAATGTCGACGGGCAAATCCAGCTTCGCAGTGCGCCTGCAGGGTCTCGCGCAGGATTTCCTGCTTGATCTCGAGTTGATGTTCGTAGCTCGCGTGCTGGTAGTGGCATCCGCCGCATCGTCCGAAATATGGGCAGCCCGGCTCGACACGATGAGGCGAGGGCTCGATGATCGATTCCGCTCGCGCCCGGGCAAATCCCGGCTTCTGCTCGGTTAGCGTAGCCTCAACCTTTTCCCCGCTCAATACGAACGGAACGAAGACGGCCTTGCCGCGGCCTTTCTCGTCGGCGGGCAGGTGAGCTAATCCGTCGCCACCATAGATCATCTTTTCGATTGTGAGGAGCAAGAGGTGATTCTAAATGACGACTCATAATGCCCGGCCCGCAGCCGCGCCCGAAGCCCACGCCCACTGGAAGTTGAAGCCGCCCAGATGTCCGGTCACGTCGACAACTTCTCCGATGAAGTACAACCCCGGTACTTTGCGGCACTCCATCGTCTTCGCGGAGAGTTCGTCTGTGTCGATTCCTCCGGTGGTCACCTCGGCTTTTTCGAAGCCCTCTGTGCCCGAGGGATGAATGCTCCAGGCATGTACCTGCTGCTCGAAATCGGCAAGTGCGGCGTTGGTCCATGCGGCGGGCGCGTGATGTTCCAGCCAGCGATCGGCGAAACGGGTCGGGAGGATCTTCCTCAATTCTGATCTGAGAGCTGTCAGGTTTCGAGGGACTTTAGGATCGTGCAAAGCGTCCGTAACCGCACGCCCCGGCGCCAAATCAATGTTCAACGGAAGCGACTTCTCCCAGTAGGATGAGATCTGCAGGATCGCTGGGCCGCTCAGCCCGCGGTGCGTGATCAACATCTTCTCGCGAAATTGCTGCCCATCGCACGAGGCGATCACCTCGGCCGAAACGCCCGCCAGATCGCAGTAACGCGAGCGATCTGGCTCGGTCGAGTACCAGAGGAACCAGTCCCGGACGCGGTTCGCGAATCTTCAGTCCGAACTGCCGCGCCAGATCGTAGCCAAACGACGTTGCACCGATCTTCGGAATGGACAAGCCGCCGGTCGCGACCACCACCGCGGGCGCGCTGAATTCGGCATTCGCGGTATGTCACGCTGAACTCGTCGCCGCGGCTGACCTCGCGAATCTTTGCGTTCAGGAGGATGCTGACGCTCGCCGCCCGGCACTCTTCTTCCAGCATGGTGACGATCTCTCGCGCCGAACCGTCGCAAAACAACTGGCCCAGCGTCTTCTCGTGATAGCGGATGCGATGCTTTTCGACGAGCGCAATGAAATCGGCTGGCGTGTAGCGCGCCAGAGCCGACTTGGCGAAGTGAGGATTAGCACTGAGAAAGTTTTCGGGCCGGCAGTGAATGTTGGTGAAATTGCAGCGCCCGCCGCCGGAAATCAGGATCTTCTTGCCCAGTCCGGTCCGCGTGCTCAAGCACCGCGACGCGGCGTCCGCGCTTGCCCGCCTCGATGGCGCACATCAGGCCGGCCGCTCCGCCTCCGAGAATCAACGCGTCAAATTTCTGGATCACAGGCGATCACATATAGAACAGGCTGAGCCGGGGCAGTCTGTATTTCTCCAGAAGCCTTTTTTGCACGTACTGCTTGTGCAGCTGATCGATCTGCGGGCCGGACATCTTCCGGCGATAGGGCGCCAGGTCGCGATCCGCTTCCGCGCGAACGCTGACGATTTCTTCATCCGGCGTCGAAGTCAGCAAAGCCGCAAAGAGCTTTTCCTCGAGCACGGTCAGGCGGCGCTCCAAATCCTCCAGGCGTCCAGCTGACTTGCCGGCAGCTTGCGCAGCCAGTTCCCGCAGAGTCTTGGCTGCATCCCGTACGACGACTTGCGCCGGCTTGGCGCTGTCGGGAATCTTCGCGGCCTCCAGCTCGTTGGCATTGCGCTCGAGGAACGCAGATATGGTCTCCGCCTCAAATCCCTGATTCGCGCGAGGGCGTTCGGCAGCCGCTGCCACGCCCACCGCCGCTTCTTTCATCTCTTCGGCCGCTGCCAGCACTGCCTGCGAGCAATACGCCAGGCTATTGATCTTCTTGGTCTTCGATGGGCGCTGGTCGTACTTATCAAACGCGGCATCGATCCCGCGCAGCACGGCCTCCAGCGGAATACCCGCGTCCTTCCAGGTCTCAATCAACGCCCAGTCGAGCGTGGAAAGCAGCAGTCCTCCGCCGCGGCGCTGCAGATAGCGCTCCTCGATTTCGGTGAAGTAATTGAAGTAATTTTCCACGGCAGGTCAGCGAGCGGCGCGGGGCGCGGGAGCGCCAACCTTTCCGTCGCCATTCGAGGATTTCTGCGCCGAAGTTTTCGCGGAGCTTTGCCAGCAGACTTGGCGCCTGTCTTTGTCGACCGACGTCGCGCCGTCCCGCGGCGTTCCGCTCCCAGATAATGCGCAGCCCTTCCAGGGTCAGAAAGTCGTCCACGTGCTTGATGTACTTCGAACCAGTGCCGATCATCGGCCCCAGTCCGCCAGTCGCGAGCACGCGCGTCTCCGGGCCCAGCTCAGCCAGCAGCAACTCGAGAATTCCATCCACCAGCCCGAGATATCCGTAGTAAAGGCCGGACTGCAGGCTGCCGACGGTGTTCGAGCCGATCACTCGGGCTGGCTTGCGAATCTCGACGCGCGGCAATCGCGCCGTGCGCTCAAACAGCGCGTCGGCCGAAATGCCAATCCCCGGACAGATCACTCCGCCCAGGTACTCGCCCTTCGCCGAAACGCAATCGAAAGTCGTAGCCGTGCCGAAGTCCACGATCACGCAGGGGCCGCCATATTTTTCGAACGCGGCGACGGCATTCACGATGCGGTCCGCGCCCACTTCCGCAGGATTGTCGTAATGCACCGGCATCCCAGTCTTCACGCCGGGCTCGATGAACAGCGGCCGCAGATTGAAATAGCGCTCGCAAACCTGCCGCAGCACGGGATCGAGCGGCGGCACCACCGACGAGATCACAATGCCGTGAATGCCTTTGGATTCCAGCCCCGCCATCGAAAACAAGTTGCGGAAGAGCACGCCGTATTCGTCGACAGTGCTGGTGCGGGAGGTCGCCACACGCCAGTTCGCGACCAGACGCTCGTAGCGCGGCGGATCGTCCGCGTCGGCCCCGGGATGCACCTTGGCCACCGGGCGAAGACGCCCAGCACCGTATTCGTATTGCCGACGTCAATGACAAGCAGCATGATCGTAGTGCCGCCATCCTGGCGGCTGTCCAGCGGGCGTCTTGCCCGCCGACACCGAAAGCGCATTAAAAGCCGGTTCTATCTCTCCCGCACCGTCCCGCTCAAAACCGTCTGCAAACCGTGCGGTGTCCGCACCTGCAAGAATCCGCGCGGATCAAGCCCTTCGGTCGTCCCTTCAAAGGCCGAGCCGTTCTCCTCGATCCGAACCCGCTTTCCCAGCACCCACGACGAATTCTCCGCAAAGCGCCGCAGAATGGATTCCTTCGACGTCTGGATCGTCCAGCCAACTGCCGATACTCGCGGTCGAGTGATTTTAACAAAGCGCGCCGCGAGCTCCACGCGCGACCACTCGCTGCCGGTCGCGAGCCGCAACGAGGTCGCCGGCAGATCCTTGGGAAAACTCGCCTGATTCACGTTGATGCCGATTCCCACCACGATGTAGCGCACCCGCGTGGCCTCGGCATTCATCTCCGTGAGAATCCCGCAAACTTTCTTGCCGTTGAGCAAAACGTCATTCGGCCACTTCAGATCGATCTCGATGCGGGAGTCCACCTCGTGAATCGCCGCCTGCACGGCCAGTCCCGCCGCCAAGCGAAAGAACCAGAACATCGGAAGGCGGCAAGGCCGGCCGCAAGATCACCGAACAATAGATTCCAGTCGAGCGCGGAGACTGCCACGAATTGGCTCCGCGTCCGCGTCCGGCGGTCTGCTCTTCGGCGAGAAACACGCTGCCTTCGGGCGCGCCTTCCGCGGCGGCGGCCATCGCCACGGTGTTGGTCGATCCGATCTTGTAGAAGTGATGCAGATGCGCGTCGAAGATCGTCCCGCGCACGAGCGGCCGGAGAATCTCGGGCAGCAGCAGATCCGGAACCGAACGCAGCTGATATCCGGTCGCCGGATGTCCCGCGACATCCACACCCATGCCGCGCAGTTGCTGAATCAGCCGCCAGACCTCCGAGCGGCTCGACGAGATCTCCTCGGCGATCTTGGTCCCGCTGACCACGACCGTGGCATGCTCCATCAGCAGGCGCACGATGCGGCCGAGGCGCAGATCGGTGGGCTGTTGTGCGCCACCTTTGCGCCGTCTGAGGCTCCCTCGTCCGCGGCTGCCTTATGCTCGCGAATTGTGCCGGACTTGCCGATGCCGGAATTATGCGCGAATACGCGTCAAACGACAAATCCGCGGCGAGGCGAACCTAACCGAAGGCACGAAGGTGCACGAAGGACCGATTTCCTCGTGTGACTTCGTGTCCTTCGTGGTTCCAGCTCTCATCAGGCGGGCACAACCCGCAGGCTCATATCCGCGGCGTGGGTCGAATGCGTGAGCGAGTCCAACGGAAATGAAATCCACGCCGGTCTCGGCGTAGGCGCGAACATTCTCCAGGCGAATGCCGCCCGAGCATTCGATCGGAATGCGGCCGCCGGATTTCCTGCTCATCCGCGTTGAGCAGCGCTCGACCGCCCGGCGCACGTCTTCCGGAGACATGTTGTCGAGCAGAATCGCTTCCGCGCCATTCGCCAGAGCATGTTCCAACTCCTCCAGCGTGCGCACTTCGATCTCGATCGGCTGCGTGCCGCGCCGGTTGCGGTGCGCCCGCTCCAGAGCCGGCGCGATCCCGCCCGCCAGCGCAATGTGATTGTTCTTGATCAGCACGCCGTCAGAGAGATCGAGCCGATGATTCTGTCCGCCGCCGCAGCGCACCGCGTACTTGTCGATCACGCGCAGGCCGGGCGCGGTCTTGCGCGTGTCGAGAATGCGCGCCTTCGTGCCGGAGACCGCTTCCACGAACTTGCGCGTCAGGGTCGCGATCCCGCTCATGCGCTGCAGAAAATTCAGAATCACGCGCTCGCAGGAAAGAATCACGCGCGCATTGTGGCGGATCACCGCGACCGACTGCCCCGGGTGCAGGCGCACGCCATCGAAAATCTCCGGATGCGTGGTGACTTCGTAGTGCGAGGTGACCGCGCCGTCGAGAGCGGCATAAACATCGAGAATGCGAGCCACGCAACCGATGCCGGCCAGAATGCAATCCTGCTTGGCGATGATTGTAGCCGAGGCCCGCTGGTTGGCGTCGATGCAGGCATAGCTGGTCGCATCGCGCGTCGCCCGGTCTTCGAGCAGCGCGTTCTCCAGAATCGCCGTAATCCGTCGTGAATTCCAGTCCATAGCCGCAATCATGTAGCGACGAGCCGCCGCGGCTGTCCCGGCCAGCGTCGAAGACCCGGCCGGCTGCCGTCAGATGCAGCCCAACTCTTTCAACTTGCTGACCGTCTTCTCCTTGAGCACCGCCAGTCTCCAACTGCTGCTTCCGCAGATTCTCCACCACATTCTGCGGAGCCTTCGCCAGAAACTGCTCGTTGCCCAAGTTGCCGCTGTCCGTTGCCGATGCCCTTGTCCAATCTTCTCCAGCTCTTTCTTCAGACGCTCGCATTCGGCGGCGACATCGATCTTGCGTTCGTAGACCACGTGAACGTCGAAGCGCGCGGTGCTGCGGGCGCCGGCAACCTTGGCCAGCGAGCTCTCCACGAAGGTTATCTTCTCCACATTCGCCAGTCGCTCCACCGCCCCGCGATTCTGCTCAATCATCGTCCGAATCGCCGGCTCGTGCGCGAATACCTCGATCGGCACCTTGACCTTCGGCTCAACTTTCAATTCCGCGCGCAGATTGCGCACGCTGACGATCAGATCCTGCAGGATCGCCATCTCCGTTTCCGCCGCGAGATCGATCTGCTTCTCATCCGCCTGCGGATACGCCGCCAAGCGCAATCGACTTCAGCGGCGGCTTGCCGTCGTACATCGCCTGCCAGATTTCTTCCGTGATGAACGGCATCACCGGATGCAGCAGCCGCAGCGACGCATCGAACAAGTTGACCAGATTCGCGCACGCGATCTTCGCCGCGCTCTTGTCGGAGCCTTCTTCGAAATTCAGCCGCGGCTTGATCAGTTCCAGATACCAATCGCAGAACTCGCCCCAGAAAAAATCGTAAATGCGGTTCGCCGCCTCGTGAAAGCGATAGGTCGCGAGCGCATCGTTCACGTTTGCAGTAACGCGGTTGAAGCGCGAAAGAATCCACCGATCTTCGAGAGCGGAAGTCTGTGAAGCCACCGACACCCATGTGGAGACAGCCGCCTTCGGCTGTCGCCGGGCCGCAGGCCCGGCTCGACCCGGTCCACGTTCATGAACATGAATCGCGCCGCATTCCAGATCTTGTTGGCGAACGCCCGATAGCCTTCCGTCCGGCTCTCGTTGAAGGCAATGTCCGTCCCCGGCGCAGCCATCGCCGCCAGCGTGAATCGCGTCGCATCGGTCCCGAAGCGTTCAATCACATCCAGAGGATCGACCACGTTTCCCTTGGTCTTCGACATCTTCTGCCGTTCGGCGTCGCGCACCAGCGCGTGGATGTACACCTGCCGAAAGGGCACGCTGTCGTTCTTCTTATCCGCCCAGCCGCTGGCCTTCTTGATCGCCGGATCCTGCTCGTGCCCCTGCATGAAGTGGCAGCCGAACATGATCATGCGCGCCACCCAGAAGAACAGAATCTCGTACGCCGTGATCAGCAGCGTCGTCGGATAAAACACCGCCTGATCGCGCGTCTTCTCCGGCCAGCCCAGCGTGGTGAACGGCAGCAGTCCGGAAGAGAACCAGGTGTCGAGCACATCGGGCACCTGCTCCAACGTTTGCCCCGCCGCACTTCGGACACTTCGCCGGCGCCTCGCGCGCAACGATCACTTCCTTGCATCCCTGGCACGTCCACGCCGGAATGCGATGTCCCCACCACAACTGCCGCGAGATGCACCAGTCGTGGATGTTGTTCATCCAGTTCAAATAAATCGTGCTGTAGTTTTCGGGGACGATCGTGATCTCGCCGCTCTCCACGGCCTCGCGTGCGCGGTCGGCCAGCGGCTTGATCTTGATGAACCACTGCTCCGACAAGCCGCGGCTCGACCACCGTCCCGCAGCGATCGCACTTGCCGATGCGCCAGCGTGTAGTCTTTCTCGCCAACCAGAAATCCCTGCTCCCGCAGATCGTGCAGCACGCGCTTGCGCGCTTCGAAGCGATCGAGTCCCGCATACGCGCCCGCGTTCTGGTTCATGTGCGCGTGCTCGTCCATGACATTGATCTGCGGCAGGTTGTGGCGCTTGCCCGCCTCAAAGTCGTTGGGATCGTGCGCCGGCGTCACCTTCACCGCGCCCGTGCCAAACTCCGGCTGCGCCAGTTCGTCGGTGATGATCGGAATCTCGCGATTCATCAGCGGCAGCAAGAACTTTCTTCCCGTGCAGATGCGTGTAGCGCTCGTCCTTCGCGTTCACCGCAATCGCCGTATCGCCGAGCATCGTCTCCGGACGCGTCGTCGCCACCGTGATGAACTCGGGCTCTCCTGATGAAGAGCCGCCGATCACCGGATAGCGAATCTCCCACAGCTTTCCCGCGACATCCTCGTGCTTCACTTCGAGATCCGAGATCGCGGTCTCGTGCCACGGGCACCAGTTCACGATGTAGTTCCCGCGATAGATCAGTCCTTCTTCATACAGCCGGACAAACACCTCGCGCACCGCGCGCGAAAGATTTTCGTCCATGGTGAAGTACTCGCGGTCCCAGTCGACCGACGCCCCCAGCCGCTTCATCTGATCGAGGATCGCGCCGCCGTACTGCTCTTCCACTCCCAGACGCGCTCCACAAACTTCTCGCGCCCCATCTCGCGGCGCTTCTTGCCTTCTTTCTCGAGTTGCTGCTCGACCATCATCTGCGTGGCGATGCCGGCATGATCGGTCCCCGGCAGCCACAGCGTGATGAATCCGCGCATGCGATGCCAGCGCACGATGATGTCCATCTGCGTCTGGTTGAGCATGTGTCCCATGTGCAGGCGCCCGGTCACGTTGGGCGGCGGCAGCAGCAGCGTGAACACCGGCCGCGTTTCGCCCGGGGGCGGCGTGGGCACGGAGAAAAGTTTCTCCTTGATCCAGTAGTCGGCCCAGCGCGTTTCAATCGCGCCCGGCTCGTAGGCTTTAGGAAGTTCGTGCGGCATAGAAAACAGTCAGCACTCAGCCGTCAGCAATCAGCCAGTGAAAAATAATCGTGTCATCCCGAGCCGCGCAACAGTATAGCGACGACTGTTGCGCAGGCGAGGGACCCTGCGTCTCTTCCACTGACTGCTGAGTGCTGAATGCTGAGTGCTCTTCTGATCTTACAGGCGCGAGAAAAGAAGGGTCAAACTTTGCAGGGGGGTTAGCTACTTGACCGGAGAAAGTGTCCCGCCCTGCACCGCTAACGGCGTGCTAGATTCCTCGCCTGAGTCTCTTGTTTTGGATGTGGCTTATTAATGCAATGACCAGCATTGCGAGAATTATCGACGTAGTGAGAACAGGCAAAATCCAGCGTAAATGACCAGGTTCGGAGGAGCGACCCAGACCGGATGCACGCCATGTCAGACCCGGTTGTCGTTAAACTGTCTGCGGTTGGTGTGGTGTCTGCGGTTTCCTTGATCTTAAGTCCAACTGTGGCCGGAGGTGACGCGACTTGTTGCGCCGCGACAGGTTCCGCTCGGGGAGCGAAATTCGGCTCGAGACTCGCGGTGGAGGAGACCTCGACTATGTTCGTCGCATTTCCTTCTTCCCGAGCGTTTGGAACTCCTGCTTCCGCGCGGGCCCACTTCGTTAAAGCCGGCAGAATGTTCAACGACACCTTTCGATCGGAGGCCCCGACGGTAACGGGATGCACTGAGTCAAGGTCGACCACCACACGAGTGGCGGGTGGACTGGAATGGTTCAGTCCGATCCGCACTCGCTCGACGCCGTTTCTTCCTACCGGAATGGTTTGTGGCAGCCACCGCCTGGGCGAGACGTTCGGAAAATCGGCGATCAGTCGATCTGGATTCTCGCCGAAAGTCAGAGCCGGAGTGACGGATTCCGAGAGTTCAACATCGACGGAGACTTTGTCGCCATTGGTCGCGACCCGCACGTTGCTGATCTCGTTGCCGTCCGGGCTGCGGCGAGGGGTGTCGAGCGTAACATGTTGAGCGAACGCAATACTCCCTAGAGAGAACGCGAAGCAAAATAAAAAAAGGGCCCTGAACTCTGACAAAGGATTATTCCTTGCGACGAACTAGTGATTTGACGAAATGGGCTGTACGTCTTGGGACGAACTAACGAACACTCGACTCGAAGATTACCTTAGGCTCTGCACATCATTTGCCAAAAGCAGAAAGCGCGAAATTGGTGGAATGCGAGCACATCGTCGGAAGCGCAGCGAAAATCGTACATCGGATAGAAAAATAATTACGTTGATCTTTTCATGATGGCAAGTGAGCTTCCATGGCCCTGCCGCGATGTCCATCCGAATAAGATTTTTCGTTCAGATGATTTGGATTAAGTCCAACTTCGGTCAGTGAAGTTAATAATCTGCACTACATTCGTGAGATCGGCTATCCACAGGTAACTCTTGGGAGTAGGGATTAAGTCTTGTGGTGTGACAATCAAGCGCCTGGTGCCCCATGCTTCCGCCCGGATGCAGCGGGTGGCCCATCCTTTTGCGCCTTTTGCAAAGGGTGGATATTCGATCATTCTTCGCTTTGTGTGAAAAGGTGGGCGGCGGTCGACGACTCTAGGTTGTGCTGACCCTTCGACGCCGATTCTCAAACTCTGTCAAGACCTCAACGTTCCGTGTTCTCATCGGACTTGTTCTCGTCAAAATCCTTCACTTCCATTTAAGATTCCGATTGCGATGGCGGAAGCCTATTTTGAGAAGGTCAAGTATCGTCTTCCCCAGCATCCCGTAATCGAAGCCTACGTCCGGCCAAAACTCGACTACATAAGCCGCGTTGTTCCTCTCGGAAGAACTACTTCTCTGCTCGATGTGGGATGTGGGAACGGAGTATTCACCTATTATTTCCAGCAGCTTTGCGGATTCGTAACCGGCTTGGACAATTCAAGGAACATGCTGGCCGAGAATCCGTGCCCGCGCGTAGTGCAGTGCGGGGCGACGGATTTGCCGTTTCGGGACAGCAGCTTTGACGTGGCCTTCGAGGCTAATCTGCTTCACCACGTTGAGGACAGGACCAAGGTGGTGCGGGAGATGGCTCGGGTTTCGCGCCGATGGGTGGTCCTGATCGAGCCGAATCGTTATAACCCCTTGATGCTCGCCTTCGGGCTGGTCGTGCCGGCGGAGCGAGGTCTGCTGACTTCGACAAAGGCGTCGAACCTTGCGATTTTACGCTGCGTCGGCCTAAAACCGATCGCCTGGATGACCACGGGGATGATCTCTCAGAACAATACTCCCTCTGGCTTGCTTCCACTCCTCAAGGTGTTCGATCGGGAGATTTGGTATGGCGAGTACGTGGTTCTAATCGCCGAGAAACCATGACAGTTTCCAACGACGAGTTCACTCGAAGGTCGAGCCGTGTAACGGGATCGATCCAGCACTGTAGCCGAATCCGTTAAACCCCCACGGAATAGAACCCTTGTGGAACTTGAAGGGGACTCGAGCTATTTCTTCTTTCCCAGCTTGCGCGCGATCTCTTCGACAATCTTCGGGCGCATATCGGCGAGCACGCTGTCGACGATGCTGGCGATCTCCGGATCGGAGTCGAGGGAAGCGACTTCTTCGGGCGTGCTCTCAGCGCCAGCGGCGACGGCCATCGCAGCCTTATCTTGAGGAGCGGACTCTTCCGGTTCTTTCCCGGATAGCTCTGCCGGCTGAGCCGGCTTCGAACCTCCGGTCTCACGGATCTTTCTCCAACTGGCCCATGCCGCTGCCGTTTCCGATTCTCTCTTTGCCATTTCGTCTGACCCTCCTGCCCTGGATGCACTGGAAACCGGCACCGGCTCCGTTGAAACTTCCTCCGAACTGGATTCCTCTTCGTGCCCTTCAGCCTTTGCCGACTGGCTCAGGAGTCTCCGTCACCGGGGTCGAGCCTTTTCTTCCTGAGTCTTCTTCGACTTGAGGCGCAGCCTGGGGCACAGCAGGCTCGGCCATTGCCGTAGAGGCCTCGACTTGCTCCGGCAGTTCTGCATCTTTCGGCTGCTCCTCAACTTTCGCTTCGATCTTTTCCTCGACCTTCCTCGACCTTCTCCTCGATCTTTTCTTCGATCTTTTCCTCAGGCTTGGGCTCTGCATCAGGCACGGCCGCCGGGGACTCGAGCGCTGCAGGCCTCGAGAGATTTGTCGGCGACGGGTTCTGCCGATGTCGCACTCCGTTCCGCCTCGTACTTCGCCGCGACAGCTTCCAGCTCTTTCACGGCAGCGCTGATCGCTTCGGTCGCAGCCTCCGAAACCGCGGCCAGAGGCTGCACGACTTCCGGCGCAGGTGTGGCCGGAATGGAAGCAGCGACTTCGGTCGCGGCAGTTTCCACAACTGTAGGTTCCGCGGTGACAACGGGCGCTGGAGTCGCTTCGGCGACGGCAGCTTGTGTCTCAGGAGCGGTGGACGCGGCCACGGCGTGGCCGCCCTCCGCTGCCGCGAACGCCGCATACGCCTTCTGCATTTCCTGCTCGAGCGAAACTGCGGCTTCGTCGGGCGCGACGGCTACGGCTACAGCGGTCCAGCGCGACGGTGCCGGAGCCGAGTCGGCGACGGCAGCTACCGCCATAGTCACCGGTTCCTGCGTGGGACTGGCTGCGCTGTTCGTCCCTGTTCCATTTCCCGATGAGGGGAAATGCACCGCCATCATTTGCGTCTCCAGACCCATCATGGCGGCCATCGCGTCCGCCTGGGTCGAGACAATTTCGGGCTCCGTGCTCTTTGCTTCGATCTTCTCCGCTGGCTGCTGCTCGGCAAATGTCGCGGGAGGCGCTGCAGCTGCAGCTTCGGGAATGGGCGCGGACTCTGGCGCGCGGATTTCTTCTTTTTGCGGCTCTTTGCTTTCCGGCTGCGCGGCGCTTTCTGCCTTCGCAGCCTCCGCAACTTCAGTCTTGGGAGCGTCAATCGCGGTCGGCGCCGTGACTGTCATTTCCGTTACAGGTTGTGGCGCTTTGTCCTCGACGACTTTGCCCTTGATCTGGGCAGCGGCAGCGGCCAGCGCCGCGATCTCTTCAGGAGTAACGTCCTTGGGCAATCCTTCGGGTGCCAGGGCGCCAAGATTGACGGACGCCTCTTCCGCGTGCCCAGTTTCGGCGGCAGGAGCTGGGGCGGGCTGGGCATCCCTATGCTCGATGACCGTCCGCAGGTCTTTGTTGACCGGGTTGTAGATCTCCGCAGTGTCAACGTCTTCCTCGGCCGGCTTTTCCTTCTTCTTCTTCGACGGAAAAGCGATGCGCCGCTTCCATCCGGTATCGTCATCCTCGACGGCCATCGTCTTGTCGTACCGGCCCTCCTCGATCGCCGCCGTGGCGCGGGCAAAGCGACCCGGTTTCGAGGAGTCGGCCCGGGGCACAACCTTGTCTTCCAGCTTGCTCAGGGCGCTCAGCAACTCGCTGGCTTCAAAGGGTTTGACGATAAAGCCATCGGCGCGGACGCGCTTGGCCTCTTCCGGCTTGAAAGGCTCCAGTTTTCCTACCGTTAGCAGAACCGGGATGCGCGAAGTCTCGCCCACTTCTTTGAGGCGCTGGCACACCTCAAGCCCGCTGTAGCCGGGCATGTAGACGTCGAGGACGATCAGGTCGGGCTTCTGTTCCGCGATCTTCTTCAATGCCGCCGACCCGTTATTGACGGTAATGACTTCATACCCCGCGTCCGCGAGGATTTTCCGCCCCATATTCTGGGCGGTCACGCTGTCGTCGGCGAGCAGTATCTTCCTGGCCAAAGGTTTCCTCTGAAGAGGGGAGATACCGCGAAGGTAACCTGACCCTCAACCTAAGTCAATGATCCTGAAGGGAAGTAACACGTTACCAGTGGTCAGCACCTAGTGCGCAATAACGCAGGTTTCAAAGTCGTCAAGGTTGTCAGATTCTCAAGGATCTTTGAAACCGATGAAACTCTGCAAAACCTCGACTGAAACTGCCTTCAGAACGGAATGATCTTCTTCAGCCCCTTTTTCTTCTTCTTCTTGCTGCTGGAAAGATCCTCATCGCTGGCCGGAGTCGAATCATCGGCCTTCGTCGCGCTGCTCGAGGACGACTGGTTCTGAATCTCATTCACCTGCGTCGGCGGTGGCAGCGACGGATCTGCACCCGAATCCGCGGGCTTCAATTCATTCGGATCCGCCGGGGCATTCGGTTTCAGCTCATTGGGATCTGGCGTTGCAGGCAGCTGGAGGCGTCGCGGCAGCTGGAGGTGCGCCAAAGGGATTCGTATTGGGAGTGCCCCGCATCTGCTGGAGGCGGTCGCATTCGGCGGGCTGATTCGGGTTTATGACTTCCACTCCCACTTTGTTCCCGCCGCCGCCACCAGCGGATTCCATGAAGGCTCTCGCCTCTTCCTTCTGAATGCTGACCGCGCTGATGGGCTCGCTCTCAACCAGCGTCGGCTCACCCACCTGAGCCGCCTGCGATACATCCGGACCCTTCTTGATGAGTCCCATCACCCGCTGCATCATCGTGGCCTGGCCGCGGCTCTCGATCTCGGCCTTGTTCCGCGCAACCGCCGCCTTGGTCGGGCGCGGCACCGGCTCGTGCAGAGCCTCCAGCCGCTTCTTCGCGTCGTCAGAGCGATCCATCAGCGGATAGCGAGTGAGAATCGTGGAATACTCCGCTCGCTGCTTTCTTGGTAAGCTCTCCGATGGCATGCGCCTTGTCGGCCTCCCTCATGCAGCCCCGCGGAAGGTTGTGCACGTCGCACGTTGTGCTCTTGCGGACGCGGTCAATCTGCCCTTCGTAGTTCTGTCCCAACAGATACAGCGCCTCGTCGGCGCGGCTGTACAGCGGATACTTTTCCACCAGCGATTGCAACCGCGCGATCGATGCCGCATACGACTCGCGCAGGTAGTAAAACCGTCCAATCCCAAACTCTCGATCCGCCAGCACTTCCTGCACTTCGAGCAGCCGCTTCTTGGCGTCGGGCACCAGCTTGCTGTCGGGATATTGCAGAATCAGCTTGCGGTATTCGTCTTCGGCGCGCTTGGCGTGGGTGTAGTCGCGATCCGACTTCTCCATCTGCTGATAAGTGAATGTTGGCGATCTTCAGCTGCGCCTCAGCCGCTTCCTTCATGTTGGGGAAGAAGATCTCGAAGTCGCTGTACTCCTGCTCGGCCTGCGCCAGCGCCGCCGTTCCGCCTTCCGCATACCAGGAATCGCCCACCGCCAGCTTGGCGCGGGCAATGTATTCCGAGTCGGGATAGGTATTGATCAGCGTCTGCAGCGTGAGGCGCGCGACGTCGAAGCGGTTGTGACGCATCGCGTCCATGGCCTTGTCGAACAGGACCTTGTCCGGCTGCTTCGAGCCCACGTTCGGCCAGCGGATTGACAGACTTCTTATTGGTGCAGGCGGCGGTCAACGCCAGCAGCACGCCCAGCACGGCGATCAGATGAATTCGACGCAACATGAGACCTCAGAGATTTTCGATTGGCGATTGCCAATTGCCGATTTCCGGTAAAGCTGTCAGCGATCGGCATCGAAATCTGGCAATCGAAAATCGGCAATCTTAAACTTTTACCAGTGCCGCTTCGGTCGCCGCCCTCAGCAGCGCCTCCGCATTCTTCTTTGGATCGCCTGAGCCGAACACGGCGTTGCCCGCCACCAGAATTTCTGCTCCGGCCCGGACCACATCGGCCACCGTATCGAGCGCCACGCCGCCATCTACTTCGATGCGGTAATCCAGTCCACGCTGCCTGCGAATCTCGGCTAACCGCCGCATTTTGTGCAGGGTGGAAGGAATGAACTTCTGCGCTCCGAACCCCGGATTCACCGACATGACCAGCACATAGTCGACAATATCGAGCACTTCCGAAAGCGTTTCGACCGGCGTCGCCGGATTGATCACCACCCCCGCCAGGCAGTCGTGGCTCTTGATCAGGTGCAGCGTACGGTTCAGGTGCCGGCAGGCTTCCTGATGCACCGAAATCCAGTTCACTCCCGCGTCGGCGAAAACGGGAATGAACTCGTCCGGATTCTCGATCATCAGGTGACAGTCGAGCGGCAGCTCCGTCACCTTCCGCAGGGATTTTACTACCGGCGGCCCGATGGTGAGGTTCGGGACGAAATGCCCATCCATGATGTCGACGTGAATGACGTGAGCCCCGCCCGTGGCGGCGGCACGTACCTGTTCGCCCAGCCGGGCGAAATCCGCGGAAAGAATTGACGGTGCCAGTTCGATCAAACCCGGGCCTCTAGAACCTGATTTCTCGCCAAGAAGACGCTTGTGGAAATTCTAACACGCGGAATCCGTGGCCCCAGGGACCTTCTTGCCCCGTGTTACCCTCGACCGGCGTGTCTTCGCTGCCACAATTCGCGCCCGCTGCTTACTCCGTGACGGCTGTCTTCATCTGGGGGGCATCCGACTTCGCCGGAGGATACGGCTCGCGCCGCGCCAATGCTTTCGTCCTCACCGCATTCTCGCATCTTTGCGCGTTTGCCCTGATGCTGGCAATCGCGTTCGCAGCGCACGGAGCTTTCCCGAATCGCGCCAGCATCTTCTGGGCGCTTGCTGCCGGAGCCATCGGTGGATTCTCTATCGCCATTTTCTACCGCGCACTAGCCTCCGGACACATGGGCCTGGCTGCTCCCATCGGCGCCCTGCTGGGCGCCGCCATTCCCACGCTGGTCGATATTGCGCTGGAAGGCGCGCCCAGCCGCTGGTCGATCCTTGGATTCGCCCTCGCCATCCTCGCCATCTGGCTGATCGCCCGTCCCGAGGCTGCGGGAGAGAACGACGAATCCGGCCATCCCAAAGGCGTAGCGGCCGCCGCGCTGGCGGGCGTGGGATTCGCCGGATTCTACCTCTGCATCCACCAGGCCACAGGCTCGCCGACATGGGTCGCCGCGATCTCCCGAATCGGATCGTTCGCCGCAACGTCAATTGCGATCCTCGCGACCCGCGCTCCGCTCCAGCTCAACCGCTCCGCAACCACCTTCGGCGCTCTGGCCGGCTGTCTCGATATCATTGGCGTCGCACTGTTCATCCTCGCCAGCCAGCACGGCCGCCTCGACGAAGCCGTAGTGATTACGTCGCTGTACCCGGCGGTGACAGTCCTGCTGGCGCGGATTGTTCTGAAAGAACACTTCAGCCGCTGGAGGTTCGTAGGGCTGCTGGCCGCACTGGCAGCGGTGCCACTGATTGCGGCAGGGTAGGGCTTCCATTCTTTATTCGCGAATAGAGAACTAGATTAATATCCAAGGCCGCCAGTCAACAGCGAATCACTATCGTCCTGAGCCGGACTCAGCAGATAATCAATGTCATCTGATCACTATGCCCCTGCTCGAAATCCGGAACCTCGTCAAGGTTTTCTCTCGCGACGTGCGCGCGGTCGATGACGTGTCGCTCGACATCCAGGCCGGCGAGACCCTTGGCCTGGTCGGCGAATCCGGCTCGGGCAAGAGCACTCTCGGCCGGCTGATCCTGCGGCTCATTGAGCCCACCTCCGGCGGCATCCACTTCGAAGGACGCGACCTGCTCGCCGCCAGCTCAAGCGAAATGCGCCGCCTCCGCCGTGACATGCAGATCATTTTTCAGGATCCCTTCGCCTCCCTCGATCCCCGCTTCCGCGTGGAAGACATCATCGCCGAGCCGCTGATCATCCATGAACAAAGGGAAGGGCACGACTTCAGTCGTGCCGTAAGCGGTGTGTCGAAGAACGCGGCTTCAGCCGCTGGGGGAATGCGCTCCCGGGTCGCCGAACTCCTGCGTGCCGTGGGTCTCGACGAATCCGCCCGGCTGCGCTACCCGCACGAATTTTCCGGCGGACAGCGCCAGCGCATTGGCATCGCCCGCGCCCTTGCCCTGCGGCCGAAGCTCATCGTCTGCGATGAACCGGTCTCGGCCCTCGACGTCAGCGTCGGCGCCCAGATCATCAACCTGCTGGCCCAACTGCAGCGCGACTTCGGCCTGACCTACCTGTTCATCTCACATTCCATGCCCGTGGTGCGCTATCTCGCGACCCGAATCGCCGTCATGTATAAGGGAAAAATCGTAGAAGTCGGCGACACGGACCTGATCACCAGCAACCCAGTTCACCCCTACACGCGAAGTCTGCTGGAAGCGACACCAGAATTGTTGGTGTAGACGAGTCGCCAGTAGCGCCCGCCTCCGGCGGCTGTCGGGGAAGCGTCTGGCCTCCCCAGCCGGCAGCAAACGCCGTCGTCACGTAAGTCTTGCAACCAATTTGCCCCCGCGCCACTCCTATGTTTATCTGGAAAGTGACGCAGTGGCGACCTTAAACTCGACTCCTTTCGCAATCTCAGCCCCGCAATCCAACACTTCGCTCCGCACCGTGGCGGAACTGACGATAGGCTTTGCCGCCATCATGGTTGTGCTCTGGCTGCCCACGCGCCAGCAACTGATTTTCGGCCCCATCGCCCTTCTCGGCCCGCTGATTCTGGTGCTGTTGCAAAGGCCGACGCTGCGGGAACTCGGCCTCCACTGGCGCGGTACCGTCTCTTCACTCTGGATTCTCCCGGCCGCTGCGGTGGTAGCCGTTGCAGGCATTCTGGTGGCCCGCGCCGCCGGCACGTTCCACGAACTCTACAAGCCCGACGTTGCTCACGTCGGCGGCTACGTCCTCTGGACGATCTACCAGCAATTCCTGCTGCAGGTCTACTTCATGCCCCGCCTGACGCGCGTGCTGAAAACGGATGCGGCCATTGCATTCGCGGCGGTACTATTCGCCATTGCACACCTGCCCAACGTCGCCCTCACCGTGGCGACTCTGGTTTGGGGAGCCATCTCGTGCGCCCTGTTCCGCCGTTACCGCAGCCTGATTGTGCTTGGGATAGCGCAGGGTCTGCTGGGACTTTGTTTCGCAGTCTGCGTCCCCGACGCGTTTCTCCATCACATGCGCGTAGGACTCGGCTACTGGCACTATCATCAGCCCGTCGCGGGAGATCACACCGGGTATCACGGTACAGCTGGCAAGTAGACCGTCCGCATCCTCTAGAACCACAGATACCAGAGCCAATCCACACACGTGTGCGTGATCGCCGACGCCGGCACCCGGCGTTGTTCTCTCCATGCGCGCCCGTAGAAGATTCCTGCGATCGTAGCCAGCAACACGTAGCGCCAGTTGAAGTGCGCCGACCTCTTGTTGAAGTGCGACAAACCGAAGAGCACCGACGCAATCACCAAAGCCGCCCGCCGCCCCACTCGCCGCTCCAGAAGATTCTGCACCCAGGCCCGGAAGAAGAGTTCTTCCAGCACCGCGACAAATACAAATATCCCTACCCACGACAGCAAAGCCCTACCCACCGGCGGAAGGTTCTTGTGCGGGTGAATGAATCCCAGCGCCAGTCCCAGTGCGATGACCACCGGAGCGAAAAATACTAACTCCCGCAACCCGGTCCTCCAGTCGCTCCAATGGAAATGAAAGTCGAATCCCGTCCCGCTCAGCCGCCGGATGCCAAGAAATCCGTACAACCCCGCATCGACGAGAACCAGATTCCCCAATCCCCGCAGCCCAGCAGGCCAAGCCCCGTCGAGCCATCGCAGATCGACGGCCAACCCCAGCGTGAGCAGGATGAGTGCATCGCGCCAGTTTCCCCGCTGCTCGGGATCGGCCACCGCGGCCTGTCCCAGCAGCCAGGCGATCACTACCGGCAGCGCGGCATACACCACGACCCACTCCCAGACGAAGTGCGTGCTGCGACAGCGCGATGATCACATAGGGCGTCGCCAACAATGCCGGAACCGCGAAGCGCACAAAACGCGGCCAGCGTCCGATGGCGCTGCGCCACGCGCTCAGAGGCTCAGTCCAAAGGCCGCGGCTGGCATGAGCTCCGCCACCGCGACCGCAATCACGATCGGCGTCACGTTCGACATCATGGACTATCTTATCCGGGCGGCGTTCACCGCCCGGATAAGCGCGGTCTGCCGACGCCACGCCGGCGCCCCCTCAAACCGCGAAAAGCACGCTCTACTGGGCCGCGTGTACGACCGCGAGTTCCATCTCCGCCTGGTGCGCCGCCAATTCGCGTTCGGCTCGTGAACGGTATAGTTCCTTCCCCGTGTTGTTGCCCTTCACCCACACGCAGGAAAGGAAGTAGGTGTCTCCATAATGGTGAAAAACAAGTTTGCTCTCATTCGACGTGGTTCGAACCGCAGCGTGCGTGGGAACGAAGGTACCTTGCTTGTTGCCATTGAATATCCTGATGAAATCGTCTTTCTCCGTGACGATGTAATGCCCGGCGGGAAGTTGCTGACTGGCAACGGAGAAGGCAAACGGGACGTCAACCACTACATCCCCGGGCTTTGTCTGGCCCGTCGCGACCCCCATGGCCGCGAGCACAGCTGCGCAGAAAACAATCCGAAAGGGTCTCATAACTTTCCTCCTGAAATGGAATGGACTGAATTGGCCCACTGGTCCCAACGTGGTAAGACTCGCCACGTGTTTAGGCGGAACGCCGTGTAGGAGGGAATCGTTTCAACACCGGACCGCGCCGGCCTTGATGCCTACGAGCTCTTCGGCGGTCCAAGTCCTGCCGCCGAATTCCTGGTTACCGGGATAGTGACGCAGAAGCGCGCCGCGTTACAAAGTCCTTGGATTTGGCATCGTTCCAGTCGCCTGTCTAATGCCAGACCCGTCTGGAATTCTAGCGATCTACACCAGAAGCGTCCTGAATATGCAATTCTCCTTAATTTCCATGCTGAAATCAGGGACGAACCCCGAGATTAAACTACCCGTCCAGGCCCACGGTAATTCGTCCTCTACAGGTAAGAGCGGAAAATGGGAACGGTTTACGCCACTCAAAATCAGAAAATTTTGTAGTCCCCAGCACGAGTGGTTCCGGGCCGCTTGTCTAGACACGAAGCCCCGATTAGAATTCCTTCGATCTTTGCCAGGAGGCACTCATGGCCGCAGTTCCTACTCCTCCCGTCACGTCCGCTCCCGCTCCACAAGTTGCTCCTCTGTCAGAAGGAGCCCGCATCATCAACACGTTCATCGCGCCCTCCAAGACCTTCACTGACCTGAGGCGCAGCGCGGCGTGGTGGGTACCGTTCTTGCTCATGGCGATAATTTCCACGGTTTTTGTGTATGCCGCCGGACAAAAAATAGGCTTCCGCAAAATCATGGAGAACCAGATGCAGGCCCAGCCCAAGCAGCAGGCGCGCCTGGAACAACTGCCTCCCGATCAGCGAGAGCGGCAGATGGAAGCCGGAGCGAAGTTTACGGGTGTGTTTTCCTACGGCTTTCCGGTCATCGTGCTCATCATGTGGCTGATCATCGCCACTGCTCTGTTCGCAACGTTCAAGTTGGCAGCAGGAGCCGATGTCTCCTTTGGCGTCTCACTCGCGATCGTTGTGTATTCCGCGCTGCCACTGACATTGAAGACCGTCCTGGCTATGCTTTCGGTGCTCGCAGGTATGAATCCCGATTCGTTTTCGTTCCAGAACCCGGTTGCTACCAATCCGGGTTATTTCATGAGTCCCTCTGACGGCGTACTCCTGTACAGCCTGGCATCCGCAGTGGACATCTTTATGATCTGGACCCTCGTATTGACCGCCATCGGGTTCACCTGTGTCAGCAAGGTGAAGCGTGGAACGGCATTCGCCATTGTCTTCGGGTGGTGGGCGGTCCTCACACTTGGAACAGCAGCCCTGGGTGCTGCATTCTCGTAGTCACAGCTAGCCAGCGATTGCTTCGGTAGCTTTCACCAGATCTGGTGGGAGGGCCATTGCAATGCTCACGAGGTCTTGCTGCATGTGCTCGGCGCTGGACGTGCCCGTGAGCGGCAGCATCCCTACTGCGCGCGCGAATGCGAACACCACCTGCGCTGGTGTCGCGTCAAGCTCTCCTGCGAGATCGACAAAGGACGCATGTTGCAGCGCTTCCTTATTCGCGGTCAGCAGAGAGAATCCCTGGTAGATGATGTCGCGCTCCCGGCAGAACGCCCGCACTTCACGATCCCAGCCGAAGCGGGCGAAGCAGCGGTTCTGGACGAAGCTCGGCATCTCCGCGTGCGACGCCTCCATCTCCTCCAGGTGCTTCAATGAAACGTTGCTGACGCCGAGCAACCGCGTGCGTCCCGCATCTCGCTCTCTTCTCATCGCCTTCCACACCTCAGAGTCGGCCATCGGTCCAGCCATTGCCCGACGCAGGCCCGTGCAGCACGAAGCTGTCGACGTAATTGGTTCCAAGATGTTCCAGAGAACTGGACAGCGACTGCGCGACCTGCGCGGCCAACGACGCGTCCGGATCGTAGGGCAGCCGATGATCTTGTCCCCGTTGGTAGGTGTACTTCGTCTGAAGAAACAAATCCGCCCGTGTCACCACTCCCGCGCGATACGCCGCAGCCAGCCCCTCTCCGACACCGGCTTCGAAGTAATGCTGCCGCTGGTTGGCCGTATCAATCCCGCGAAACCCGGCGCGCAGAGCCAGTTCCGTAAGGCCTGCGGTCCGGTCTTCTTTCCAGGCAGTCCCGTACAGAAAAGCAGGCGAGGGCAAGGTAGGCGGGCATCGTGTACATTGTGCCACGAGGAAGTCCTCTGTGTTCCTCTGTGCCCTCTGTGGTGAAGGGTTTCTGCGCGGAGATGACCTCCGCAACCCACCCGTTATATGCTTGAACCCCTCAGGAGGCTTTTCCGTGAAACAAGTTCTAGTCGTCGGCTTTCTCGCTGTCTTCGCGACGTTCTCATTTGCCCAGGCCGCGGCCCCAGCCGCCAAGACGCCCTCTGCCGCGCCCACCAAAGATCCCGTCTCCAACTCCCTGCGCATGCAGCTGCAGCGCTCGCAAAACAACATCGTAGGCGCGGTGGAAGCCATGCCCGCCGACAAGTTCTCCTACAAGCCCACTCCGGACCAGATGACGTTCGCGCACCTGGTGGTCCACATCATCGGCTCGAACAACTCGTTATGTGCTAAGGTCGCCGACGTTCCCGCGCCAAAAGTTGACGAACCGAAGGAAAGTGATTCCAAAGATCAACTCGTGGCTGCGACCAAGGCGTCTTTCGCCTTCTGCAGCGAAGCGCTCGGAAAAATGGATGACTCGAAGTTAGGCGACGACGTGGAATTGTTCGGAGGCCGCCACTTCCCCCGCGCCATGGGAGCCCTGGGACTGGCCAGCGGTTGGGCCGACCACTATGGCGCAGCAGCAATGTACCTGCGGTTGAATGGAATTCTGCCGCCCTCCGCGCAGCAGAAGCACTGAGATCCGGCACTTAGCATTTAGCAGCTGGCATTTGGCCAGTGTCTCGTCGGCCACTAGAGAACTCGAAGGGCCAAATGCTGATCGCGATGCCAGGTGCTACTTGATCTGGATGAGTTCGTCGGTTGGAGCGGGCGCAGTCGCAGGAACCAGTTCTGCCGGCCTTTGAGGCGCCCGCCATGAATCGAAGATCGACACCTGATGCACGCACGACACCGTGCAGTGCGGCGCGCATCCTTTTTCCGTCAGATACTCGCGGCGCAGATCGTCGCGCGTGTACTTCTCCAGCGGAATCCCCGGATAGCCACGCTGCTGCGAGCAGTAGTGCACCAACCCGTTTTCGCAGATATACAAATATCGCGCTCCCGCGCGGCACCGCCAATCATTCGGCTGGCCTTTCGCGATGTTGTCCTGGAACTTGTTGACGCGGGTGAAGCTGCTCTTTTCGAGCGCCTGCATCTCGTGATAAATGCGCCGCTCTTCATCGCCCAGCGGCTGCAGTTGCCCGCTGCCATCGTGAATGATGCCGATGGTCGAAGTGAAGCCGAGTTCCACGGCGCGCTTTCCGATCACCAGCGCATCCTGCGGATGCGAAATTCCGCTACCCACCACGGAATTGATATTTACGTGAAAATCGGCGTACTCAGCCAGCAGTTGCAGTTTCTTGTCGAGCACCTTCAGGCTTTTCTTCGACACGTCGTCGGGATTCACGTTGTCGATGGAAATCTGCAGCCACTCGAGCCCTGCGCGATTCAGCCTCTGAATGCGCTCGGCTACAAGAAGATATCCGTTCGTGATCAGCCCCGCGACCATGCCATTGGCGCGTATGCGCCGGATCACGTCATCGAGTTCGGGATGCATCAGCGGCTCGCCGCCGGAAATCGTCACTACCGATGTTCCCAGCGCGCCCAGCTTATCGATGCGCCGGTACATCTCGTCGATCGGTACCGGCTTCGAGAAATCGTCGAACTCGTTGCAGTAGGTACACGCCAGGTTGCAGCGCCGCATCGGAATGATGTGCGCCAGCAGCGGATGATCAGTCGAGGCCAGTGCCCGCGCCACCATCTTCGCCCCGCGCAGATTGCGGTGCAGGGCCTTGGCGTTACGGCGCAGGGTTGTCAGAAGAGAAGGCATGTCCAGTAGTTAATTAGTTATTACAACACAAGCGCAGCTCGATGTGCGCCGCCGTCGCAGCGTTCGGTCGATTCCAGGGGTTGGACGGGCAAGATAAATTCCCGAATCGACAGACTTAAGGTTCTTCTCTGCGTGAGCTGTGCGTGCTCTGCGGTCTGAGGTTTTGAATGTTGCTGCCGAGAACCCTGTCGCGGGCTATGGCCTGCTCAAAAGCTCGTGTCCCGCTTGCTGTAGTGCTGCTGACCGCCGCACCCGCCCAACTCCTCCTGGATCAAAACGTAATCCGTGTCATAGGTCGAGATCGCAAAGATCGGAATCCCCTTCGACGACAGCGGCTCGATGAACGACAGCAGCACTCCAGTCTGCGAGAAGGGAAACGGCCCTTCGAGTTTCAGGCAAATCCAGTGATGTTGCGTATCCAATCTCGCGGCAGATAGTCGGCCGGGCAAACAATCGACAAGCTCATCCGCCGGTCGCGTGATCGAAGTGAACTCGCCCTTCGTGGCCCATTCGGGCACCGACAGCATCCGGCGCAAGCCGCACGATGGCGTAAGGGCCGGTAGAGCCAGCGAAATTTGAGTTTCATGCCCCATCAGTAGCGACGGACGTCCTGCCGGTTAAGTCGCGAGGACATCTTGCAAACCTCACGCCCGACGATACATCATCCCTCAACCGCCTTGCGCACCGCCGCCTTCGCCAGCAGTCGCGTCGAATCCAGCGCCGGCAGCGGAGAATCCTCCGGCATCACCAGCAGCGGAATCTCGGTGCATCCCAGCACCACCGCGTCGCACCCTTCATCCTTCAACTCGCGAATGACCTCAATGTGGTAAGCCAGCGACCGCGGTACAAACTGCCCATTTACCAGCTCATCAAAAATGATCCGGTTGATGTGCTCGCGCTGCTCGGCGCTTGGAGTCCGGCGCTCAATCCCGGCCGCCTTCAGCGCCTCGCGGTAAACGGGCCCTTCCATCAGATATTTTGTGCCCAGCACTGCTAACCGCTTGTGCCCGCGCCTCTTGGCTTCAGCAGCGACCTCCCGCGCGATGTGCAGCCACGGCCGCGGCGACCGGTGCTCGACCAGATCGAACGCCTGATGAATCGTGTTGTCAGGACAGATCAAAAAATCAGCGCCAGCCTTCGCCAGTTTCTCGGCGGAACCGAGCATGAGTTCCGCCACTCCAGCCCAGTCGCCCGCGTCAATGCACTTCATGTATTCCGCGAGTGGAAACGAATGCAGCGAGACTTCCGGATGATCGTGCCGACCGATCATCTTCGCGCCTTCAAGCGAGATCGTGCGATAGCAGAGGGCGGCGCCCTCGGTACTGCACGCGACGATGCCGATATGTAGCATGTTGATGTAGAGACGTTGCTGGCAACGTCTCTTGCTCCTGTCGAAAGAGACGTAGCAAGCTACGTCTCTACGGCGCCGCTCTGTGTTGCTGCTGCGTACGGACTCGCATCGCGAAATCGCTTCTCGAATTCTTCCCTGGTCACAATCGTCTTCACGTCGATCACGCGATCGATTGCCAGAATCCCATCGAGATGATCGATCTCATGCTGCAGCAATTCGGAAAGATTCCGCTCGTCGCCTGCCCGAAACAACTGTTCCGTGCCGCTGAGATCCTGATATCGCACCGTGATCTCCCGATGGCGCTCCACCTGCATGAAGATCGAAAGAAAACTCAGGCACCCATCCCATACAACAATCTTTTCTTCGCTGCGTTCGACAATTTCCGGATTAATCAGCGGCCAGGGCTCTGCGCCGGGAAGCTTCAAAAAGATCACGCGCTGCAGCACGCCGATCTGCGGCGCCGCAATCCCGCGCCCATAGCCTGTTTCCGACCGCCAGTGTGCCAGCGTATCGGCAAGATCGCGAACCAGGTCGCGAACCACAGGCGCTGAAGGATTGCCCACGGGCGCGGCTTTTTGCCGTAACACCGGGTTCGCCGAGTTGAAGGATGGGTCGAACAGGCACAGGATTGTTAGATGCTCCGCATCTCTCGTAGGCGCTATTTCTTCGCGTCGGGCTTCGGTTCCGCCCAAAGAACCTGAAGCAACACGCACAAGATCAGTCCAATCAGAAGATCGGCCAGCATTGGATGCGCCGGCCACATCCGGTGCGGAATTCGCAGCCACCAGGCCAAAGTCAACGCGATGCTGGCCACAATGCTGATCTTCAGAGTCTTCAAGGGACCGAACCGCAACGCCTAAAGCGCCGACAGACTCTACACATCTTTCTTCCGCTAGCGGGCCGCGGCCGCATCGAACAAACTCAACAGCTCCAGTTTCTTCTCCGCGGGCAAGAACGACGCCTCAAACGAATTCCGCGCCAGCTCGCGCAGATGTTCATCCGTGAAACCGTATGTTTCCTGCGCGAACTGGTACTCCCGCGCCAGCGATGTTCCGAACAGCGCCGGATCATCCGTATTCAGCGTGATCATCATGCCCTGATCGAAATAGTTTTTCACCGGATGCTCCGCCGCCGACTTGCAGCATCCCGTGCGCAGATTGCTGGTCACGCAGATCTCCAACGGAATCTGGCGGTACGCGAGTTCCTCGATCAGATCCGGATCCTGCGCCGCGCTCAGTCCGTGCCCGATGCGCTCGGCATGCAGATTCAGTGCTCCCCAGATCGATTCCGCCGGTCCCGTCTCTCCCGCATGCGCCGTCAGTCGCAGCCCGTGATCTTCGGCATAGGCATACACGCCGCGAAACAACTCCGGCGGCGCCTTCACTTCATCGCCGCCAATGCCTACTCCGACTACGTGCCGATCCTTATAACGCGCCGCGAGTTCGAACACCTTCTGCGCTTCTTCCACTCCAAAATGCCGCGTAGCGTCAAAAATCCAAAGCAGCGACACGCCGAAATCCCGTGCCCCGCGCGTCCGCCCACGCTCCAGCCCTTCGAAGATCGCGGCAAAATCCTGCTTGCGATACAGGCAGACTCCGACGGCAACGTACACCTCCGCATGCAGCACGGTTTCTTCCTTCAGTTGCTGCATCAGCCGGTAGGTGACGAACTCGTAGTCCTCCGGGCCGCGCAGGTGCGCGCTCACTTCTTTGAAGGCCATCAGGAAACTGGCGAAATCGTTGTAGCGATACAGCGTCTCAGTCTCGGCCAGAGTCGCGTTCTCCCCGTGCCGCTTGCGAAGCTCAACTAATGTGGCCGGCTCTACCGCTCCTTCCAGATGTAAGTGCAGCTCCGCCTTGGGTAGCTGACGGATAAAGGCATTCGGCGGATGAGCTCCATTCATGATTTCCGATTGTAGATTGCGGATTCCAGATTTGCGAGCGCCGGGGTGAACTTCATTCCGCCAGTCATTTCCTTTACAATCCGGAGTTCTCATCGCGAAGTGAAATGGAGATCGCATGAACATGTTGATCGCTCGCCGTTGGTTCGCACTCTTCGCTGGCATCCTTACCCCAGTTGTCCTGGTGGCGGGTTCGTCCGCCCCGCAAGTGAAAACCCGCTTGGGCACCGTCGAAGGCAAGGACGACGGTAAGGTCAAAGCCTTCCTCGGCATTCCTTACGCCGCGCCGCCGGTCGGCGATCTGCGCTGGAAGGCTCCGGCTCCCGCCGCGAAGTGGACCGGCGTGAAGAAAGCCACGGAGTTCGGCTCGCACTGCATGCAGGGAAAAGTTTTCGGCGACATGGTATTTCACGATCCCGGCGGCAGCGAAGATTGCCTCACCCTGAACGTCTGGGTTCCAGATAAACACATCGATCCGAAAACTGCCCGTGATGGTCTGGATTTACGGTGGCGGCTTCGTCGCCGGCACTACCTCCGAGGGTCGGCAGGAGGGTTCTCACCTGGCCCAGCAGGGCGTCATCGTCGTTTCGATGAATTACCGCCTCGGAGTGTTCGGTTTCCTCGTGCATCCGGAACTGGCGAAGGAATCCGGCAACAACTCCGCCGGCAACTATGGCCTGCTCGATCAACTCGCAGCCCTGAAGTGGGTGCACGACAATATCGCGGCGTTCGGCGGCGATCCCGACAACGTCACCATCTTCGGCGAGAGCGCCGGATCGTTCTCGGTCAGCGCGCAGATGGCCTCACCTCTGGCGAAAGGACTCTTCCAGAAGGCAATCGGCGAAAGTGGTGGGGCCTTCTCGCGCACCGGTCTGCCGTTCGAAGCGATGTCGGTGCGCGCCGAAAAAGATGCCAAGCTCGTGAAAGACAAGCTCGGTGCATCCACTCTCGCCGAACTGCGGGCCATTCCTGCAGAGAAGCTGCTCGAGGCATTTGCGCCTCCGAAATCGCCGGGCTTTGACTTCGGTCCCGATGTCGATGGATATTTTCTGCCCGAGTCCGTTTCGGCAATCTTCGCGGCGGGCAAGCAGAATGACGTGGCGTTGATGGCGGGCTGGAACCACGACGAAGGTAGCTTCGAAATCGCATCCTCTCCGCAGAAGCCCACGGCCGAGACCTTCAAGGCGACTGCGCAAAAAGATTTCGGCGACAAGGCAGACGAGTTCCTGAAACTTTATCCCGCCGACACCGACGAGCACGCCATGCGTTCCGCGATGGACTACGCGGGCGACAAGTTCATTGCGCTCTCCACCTGGGACTGGATCGAAGCCGCAGGCAAGACGGGCAAGCAGCCGATCTATCGGTACCGCTTCGACATGGCGCCGTTTTCCAAGAATCCGAATGCCCCGCGGTTAGGCGCCTACCATTCGGCCGAGATCGAATATGTCTTCGGACAGCTCGATTCGAAGACCGACGTGACGTGGCGCAACAGCGATCGCCAGGTAAGCGAGATGATGAAGAAGTACTGGTCAAACTTCGCCAAGAACGGAAATCCTAATGGTCCAGGCCTGGCGAAGTGGCCGTCCTACACGGCATCTGACGGCTGGCCGGTGATGATCCTGACCGATCCCCCCGCGGCCCACAAAGACGACCTGCGCGAACGCTATCTGTTCTTATCGAGGGAGTGGGCGAAGTCGAAGGAATGAGCCGCTCAACTCCGTGCACCTCTGTGTCCTCCGTGGTGAAAAATCAACCAGAGAGGGCGCCGGGGAACACAGAGGGAAACCGTACCTCTACTTCGTGGCAAACTCGCTGCGGTGCCGGCTGTAGAAGACGTAAATCATGAGCCCCAGCACAAGCCAAACGATGAATCGTACCCACGTGATGACTGTCAGCCCAGTCATCAGTCCGACGCAGAGAACAATCGAGATCAACGGAAACCACGGCACCATGGGCACGCGGAATACGCGCTTCCGGTCCGGCTGCGTGCGCCGCAGAATGATCACCCCCAGCGACACCAGAGCAAACGCAAACAGCGTCCCGATGTTCGATAGGTCCGCCGCGTCGCTGATGGCGAAAATTCCCGACGGAACTCCAACCACAAAGCCGGCGATCCACGTTGACCAGTGCGGTGTCTTGAACTTGGCGTGCACGGCCGAGAACAGACGCGGGAACAGCCCATCCCGCGACATGGCATACCAGATGCGCGCCTGCCCGTACTGAAATACGAGCAGCGACGAGATCATTCCGGTCAGCGCCCCAATGACGATAACCGACCGCGACCACCGGCTCGCTCCCAGTATCTTCAGCGCGTAGGCGACCGGGGCCTGGGCGGCTTCGCCGGAGACGAAAGTCGTGTATTTCATCATTCCAAGCAGCACGACGGACACGCCCACATAAAGAATCGTGCAGACAATCAGGGACATGATGATTCCAAACGGCAAGTCCCGCTGCGGATTTCGCGACTCCTCTGCTGCCGTTGAGACGGAATCGAATCCGATATAAGTGAAGAAGACGATCGCGCCGCCGGTCACGATCCCGCCGAATCCTGAAGGAGCGAATGGTTTCCAGTTCGACGGGTTCACCAATGCCCCGCCGACCACCAGGAACACCAGGATCGCGCCGATCTTGATCGCGACCATGACGTTATTTGCTTCAGCCGATTCGCGGATGCCCCGCACCAGCAGGACAGTCAGAATAAAAATGATCAGGAAGGCGGGAAAGTTAAAGTACGAGCCGGTCCAGTGCCCCGACTCCCATACGGGAGTCGACCATTTATCAGGCAAGTTTATGTTGAATGAGGCGAGTTGCGCCTTGGTATAAGCGCTGAAGCCGATCGCTACCACAACATTGCTGACCACGTACTCGAGAATCAGGTCCCATCCGATGATCCACGCGAAAATTTCGCCGAGCGTAGCGTAGGAATACGTGTAAGCGCTGCCGGCGATGGGAATCATCGAGGCCAGTTCCGCGTAGCACAACCCGGCGAAGCTACAGGCGATCGCCACCAGTAAGAATGAAATCGCGATCGAAGGCCCGGCCGGCGGACGCCCGTGCATGAGCACCTGCGCCGTGCCGCCGCCGCGCAGGAAGTTCACCACGAGGTCGAGCACCTGGGCGTGCAAAATCGAGGGTGCCTGGAAATACTCTCCAGCTGCGGCGGTCCCGGTGAGCACGAAAATCCCGGAACCGATGACGGCTCCAATCCCCAAGGCTGTCAGCGACCAGGGACCCAGCGTCTTCTGCAACCGCTGCCCGGGAGCTTCCGATTCCGAGATCAGCTTGTCAATCGACTTGCAGCAAAAGATCTGCTTGTCGGAGGTGCGCACAACTTCGTTTGACGGAGGCTCGCTCGTGGCGGGTTGTGACAAGAGGTTTGATTTCTCCTGAACGGAGGGATTCAGTACTAACAGTGGAACCAGGTGGCCCACCCTTCGTGATTTTCGAAGGGTGGGATTCCCGAATGCCGCCTGCTGCTCTTACCGCTTCGCCTGGCCGCGGGCCAACTTCTTGACCTTCGGCTTCTTCGATCCGCGAGGATAGTCGCGGGGCTTCAGCGGCTTGTCCGCCTTGCGCTTCTTGCGCGCGGTACGTTTCACCTTTTTGCGTTCTTCTCTACTGAGCTTTGTTGTATTGGCCATGAATTCCTTTTTGAAATTGAGAGATTGAGTAATTGAGTCATCGCGCGATTGAACGTGGGTAAATGACCCAATCGCTCAATCACTCGATCAGTTAATCCCTCAGGCTCGCTCCAGCTGCGCATACTTCTCCACCAGTTTCTTCAAGCCGAAGCGTGGAAATTGTACCGTAATCTTGGCTTCTTCGCCTTCTCCTTCGCGCTGGTAGACCGTTCCCTCGCCATATTTCGGATGGCGGACTCTCTGTCCAGGACGGAATCCGCGCTTGCCCGTAGGCTCTTCGACGGGAGGCACTTTCGGTACCGTGAACTTCTTGCCGCGGCTGGCGAAGAACTCGGCGATGTTCTCGATGGAGTTGTAGGCGCGGGCCGCTACGGTAGGCTTGGAAGGGCGAGCATTCCCGCGGTTCGCATCTCCCGCATGCCACGAGGCCGACTGATCTTCATCTTCGTAGGAGTAGTGCGAACTCTCAGCGTCAAACGCCGCGGGACTTCGTCCCGCCGAGACGGCCGATGGCGGACGTCCCCACGCGAGCCTTGCGCGTTCCTAATTCTTCGATCAACGCTCCCGGCACTTCTTCGAGAAAACGTGAAGGCACGCTGGCCTCGGGCAGATCGGTTCCATAACGGCGCCGGTAGACCGCTCGCGTCAGGATCAACTGATCCATCGCGCGAGTCATGCCGACGTAACACAGACGCCGCTCTTCTTCAATGTCTTCCGGAACGAGCATGGTCCGCGAATGCGGAAACAGCCCCTCTTCCAGGCCGCTGAGAAACACCAGAGGAAACTCCAGTCCCTTGGCGGCGTGCAGGCTCATCAGCGTGATCTGCGCACGTTCGTCGTAGTCGTCGGCATCGGCGACCAGCGCCGCGTGATCCAGGAATTGGTCCATCGTCTCCGCGCGGTCGCGCGAATCCATCGCCGCATTCACCAGTTCGCGCAAATTCTCGATGCGCGAGTACGCCTCTGGCGTGTCCTCTTCCTCGAGCAGTTTCATGTACCCCGTGCGGTCAATCAGGAACTTGAGAATGTCCGCTGTACTGACAGTGGGGGTGGGAAACGCACTCGTATCGGCAGCGGCCGCCGACGTATCGACGGTGGGGCCGTCCTCCGTAGCGCCGGCCTCCGGCCGGCGGTCGGGGAGGCGTCTTGCCTCCCCATCGTCAAGCTTTGCCGCGTCTGCACTCTCTCCAAAATCAAACGAAAAGTTTCCAAACTCCTGGGGATCAAATGCAGTGGCATCCGCTTCGTCAGAACCAGCCTCCTCACCGGCCGCACCGATCCCCACGTCTGCCTGCGCTAACTCTGCACTCTGTTCCAGCTGCTCTGTAAACGTCCCCGCCAGCATCGCACGCGCATCCTCAATCAGCTGCTGAAAAGTTCTTGAGCGACGCTACCGCTCGCGGAGGCACCAGCTGCCGCTTTACCGCCTCGCCAATCGCTCCCCACAAAGACAGGCCCGTCTCGAGCGCAAGTTGCTCCAGCGTGTCGATCGTCCCCTTGCCGATTCCTCGCGCCGGCGTGTTGATCACTCGCAGCAGAGAAATCGTGTCATCCGGATTCTGGATGACTTTCAGATACGAGATCATGTCCTTGATCTCGGCGCGCTCATAGAACGAGAATCCGCCGACCACGTGGTACTTCAAGCCGTAGCGCCGCATCGCCTTCTTCAAACAAACGTGACTGCGAATTCGTTCGATACAACACCGCTGCCCGCGGAGTCTCCCCGCGCTCATTCGCCTCGCGCACGTAGCGCGCGACCCAGTCCGCGGCAAACAGCGCTTCGTTCTCGCCGTCGGGCGCCTCGTAGTAGCCGATCTTCGTGCCGCCCTGCCGCGACGTCCACAGATTCTTCCCCTTGCGACGAACATTGTTGGCCACCACCGCCGAGGCCGCCTGCAAAATGTTCTGCGTGGAACGATAGTTCTGCTCCAGCCGGATGATCTTCGCCTCCGGGAAGTCCTGCTCGAACTCCAGAATGTTGCGGATGTCCGCCCCGCGCCAGGAATAAATCGACTGGTCTTCATCACCGACCGCGCAGACATTGTGCTGCGCGCCGGCGAGCATGCGCATCAACTCGTACTGCGGACGGTTGGTATCCTGATATTCGTCAATCAGCAGATACTGAAAGCGCTTGTTGTAGTATTCGCGGACCTGCGGCGCCGATTTCAGCAGCCGCACCGCATCGAGCAGCAGGTCGTCGAAGTCGAGCGCGTTCGCCTTGCGCAGTTCTTTCCGATACTCCTCGTACAGATGTGCGACCTTCTCGGTCTTCGGATCCGCAGACTGCAAGTAAAGCTCCTGCGGATCGAGCATGTGATTCTTCGCCCACGAAATCCGCCCGAGCACAGTGCGCGGCGTCAATTCTTTATCGTCGACCCCCAGCCGCTTCATGACCGACTTCACTACGGACTGCTGATCACTCTCGTCATAGATCACAAAATTCTTGGTATGCCCGATCGGCGGCTGCCCCGGCACAGTCGAAGGAATCCGCATCGCTTCAATGTCGCGCCGCAACATCCGCACGCAAAATGAATGAAACGTCGAGATCACTGGCTTGGCGATGCTCAGCCCGCCCACCAGCTTCTCCACGCGCTCGCCCATCTCGGCCGCAGCCTTGTTGGTGAACGTCATCGCCAGGATCGACTCGGGCATGACGCCCTTGTGCTCGATCAGATAAGCGATCCGGTACGTGATGACGCGCGTCTTCCCGCTGCCCGCGCCGGCCAGTATGAGCACCGGCCCCTCGGTCGTCTCGACAGCCTCGCGCTGTTGCGGATTTAATTGGTCAAGAAAAGACAATGCGGAACGTGGCTCCGGGAGTTGATCTCTTGATTTTACAGGACAGTTGGGGACAGTCGTCTCACATGTCCGTCTCGCGCGACTTTTTACGTGAGACGTGAAGATATCCTCTCAATATTTGAAGCCCTCTCTTCGCCAACAACCCGAATTATTGATTGCAAGTTTCCACCCTCTCTCACGTTCTTTCCACGGAGTCGATATGGGCGGCGCGCCCGGTCCGAGTTACGCTCGTAACTCGAACACGCCTCTCCCTGAAAGTGGACGCGGCCGCTCACGAGCAAAGTTTCGCTCGCTTGCGAGAGAGGAGTTCCTATGAATCCGAAGAGTTTCATTGCCGTGATGGTTCTGTTGCTCGTTGCCGGATTTGTGATGATCGATCACCACACCGCGCGCGCCGGAGAAGTCAGTCCTGCTTCCGGCTATAAGGTCATCGAACCCATCCGCCACGGCAACCTGACGGTTTTTCCCGTAGTCGCCGCGAAGACTTATTCGACCGGAGAATTCCTTACCCTTGACGAAGGCCTGCACTCCGGCGAAGTCATAGTCACCGAAGCCGGCAGCGTGCAGGGACTCATCCGCCGGCACGGCACTCCCGTCGTCCGCCACGATGGCGCGGAAGTGAACCGCCTCGTGCTGGTCAACAATTCCAAGCGCCCGCTGCTATTGCTGGCAGGAGAGATCGTTAGCGGCGGAAAGCAAGATCGTGTGATCGGCAAAGACCGCATTGTTCCGCCGGAAAGCGATCCCGTCGATCTGAGCGTCTTTTGCGTCGAGCCGGGACGCTGGGTCGCCAGCACCGAGCATTTCGGCGCGTCGGAGGCATTGTACGGAAAGAATTCGGGCGCCGTTGGCGGGCCCTGTTCCCATGGCGATCATGGCGCAACCGTCAGTCCGCGGCAAAGCCATGGCCGAAAAAGACCAGAGCCAGGTATGGAATGAGGTGAATAAGCAAAAGGCAGCCATGACAGTGGAAGTCGAAGCGGCCGCCCCTGCGGTCGCCACTCAAATGCAGCAAGTCACTTCGTACGCCATGGTGAATGAAAACGCCGAAGTCAGAAAGCAGGTCGACGCCGTCGCCAGACCGATCGAGCAGAGCTACCAGAGCCTGATCCACCAGCTGCGCGACCGCAATGCTGTCGGCGTCGTTGTGGCCGTGAATGGACGTATTATCTGGGCCGATGTCTTTGCCAGCACCGACCTGCTCAACAAGTATTGGCCGAAGCTGGTCCGCTCCTACGCGTCAGAAGCGGTGGTCACGCGGGCGAAAGAGGCAGAGGCCACCACCAAGCAAGCCGACGCGTTTCTCGCCGACATGGAAGGCCGCCGTGAAATGATCGAGAGCGAGCCCGGAATTTATCGCCACACCGAGGTGACCGGGGACGGATTCAAAGCGTTCTCGCTGACATCCCTGCTGCCGAAGACGGGATTCGAGGTGCACGTAGCCAAGATGGCGGAGTAACCGCTCGAATCGTAGAGACGTAGCTTGCTACGTCTCTGCTGGCGGCATCAAGCCTTTCTGGTTTCACGGTGCTGCCGGTAGAGACGTTGCAAGCAACGTCTCTACGACGGGCGTTTTACCGACTCGTACCAGCGGCGCCATGCGGCTGAATCTCTTGGTAATCGCTGATGAGTGATGTCCCCCAGCGCCTGGAACGCCCAGCCCTGCGTCTGCGCATCGAGCGAAGGATCGTCCGTGTAGTTCAGCAATTGCGGAACTGCGGTCATGCGCTGTTCCGATGTGAACATACCTGACTCCGCCAGACTGCACGCGGCGCTCTCCCGAACCAGCGGTGACGGATCGTTGTGCATGGTCGATCAGCAGAGACGCTATGGCTTGATCGCTTCCTGCGACCGCCAATCCCTCCACCGCCCATCGCCGCGAATCCGGATCCTCGTCCTTCAGGTGATTGGTGAGTACATCGACAATGCGTTCGCTCTCGACTCCCCGGTTCGCCATCAGTCCCAGCGCCCACAGCGCCCAGATCTTCTGGCTGTGATCCGGCGAGTCTACGTTCTTCAGCAGATACTCCAGGCTGGCGGCATTCTTTGCCAGTCCATAAGCGGCGAGTTCCACCTCAACGCCTGACTCGCGCACACGCATGTCGTTCGAGTTCAGCGCCGCTGTCGTGAGGTTCGCGATCTGCGAATTCCACTCGACTTTCCCGTTCCAGCGATCGACCCGCGACGAAATCTGCTCGACCGCGCCTTGCGAATGTCCGACGGCAAGTTCCAGCAGTGTCTCCGCCTGCTTCTGCGGCTTCATGCGATCGAGTTGTGGCAAATCTCTGGCCGACGCAGACTCGCTCGAGTGGGACGGAGCTGATGCGCGCCACATCGGATGCGCCTTGCTCATCGTGCCCACGATGAGTGCCGCGACCATTCCGACCACGGCGGCGATGAGATGCGCAGACCGTAACGCTGACTGCCGCGATGCGGCCGGAGCATTGCCCGGCTGAACGCCGGCAATATCCGATCCCGGCCCGAGTGTTCCGTAGTCAGGCGTCGGCTTCAGCCGCGGATCAGCCGGCGCAGCATTCGCAGCCTGTGTCGGAAACGGTGAGGAAACATCCATATACAAGAAGTCTAGGTTGACCTGCAAAATGGGGTAAAGTTACTTTCGGGTCGAACCTCGGGTTTGAGGCAAGAATGTGTATTCGCGCGATCGGGAAGGGGCCCCGGCGCGCGAAAGACTCGCAAGAAATTACGGGAGGAAGTCATGTCTGTGAAATACAAGTGGCTGATAACGGTGATCAGTGTGTCCCTGGCGGCGGTGGCTATGGCCGCCGCTGGTCCGGGATACCACGTGGCAACAACTTACAAAGTGGGCGGCGATGGTGGCTGGGATTACCTCACTGCCGATGCGAGCGCGCGCCGGCTCTACATCTCTCGCGGCACCCACGTCATCGTGCTCGACCTCGACTCCGGCAAGAATGTCGGCGACATTCCCGACACCCAGGGCGTACACGGGATCGCTCTCGCGCCTGATCTCGGACGCGGCTTCACCAGCAACGGCCGCGAAAACACCGTCACCATCTTCGACATCCAGACTCTGAAGCCCATTGGAGAAAAAGTGAAAGTCGGCGAGAATCCCGACGCGATTCTCTACGATCCGGCGACCAAGCGCGTCTTCACCTTCAACGGACGCAGCGCGGACTCCACCGCCATCGATGCGGCCAGCGGCAAAGTGCTCGGCACGATTAAGCTCGACGGCAAGCCCGAGTTCGCAGCCAGCGACGCCAAGGGCGAGGTCTTCGTCAATATCGAAGACAAGAGCGAGCTGACTGTGATCGATCCCAACAAGCTGGAAGTGAAATCGAAATGGCCGCTCGCGCCCTGCACCGAGCCCAGCGGACTCGCCCTCGACCGCAAGAACCGCCGCCTCTTCGTGGGATGCGATAACAAGATGATGGCCGTAGTCGATGCTGATAGCGGCAAAGTTCTGGCGACTCCCGCGATCGGCGAAGGCGTTGACGCCACCGCGTACGACGATGAAACCGGACTGGCGTTCGCCTCCTGCGGCGGCGACGCGGTTATCACCGTCGTTAAACAAGACTCTCCGGCAAGTACGGCGTGGCGGAAAACGTCAAGACCGAGAAGGGAGCGCGCACCATGGCTCTCGACACCAAAACCCACAACGTCTACACGGTCACGGCGAAGTTCGGGCCAAGACCGGCCGCAACCGCCGACAATCCCCGCCCGAGGCCGCCGATCCTACCGGATAGCTTCGTCGTGCTGGTCGTCAGTAAGTAACTCGGCAATTACACAGCTCTCGTGGCGACAGCCGCCTCGGCTGTGCGCCCCGAGCGCAGTCGAGGGGAAATCTAGCCGCCCGGCCCCATCTTTTGCCGCAGCTCTTTTTGCGGAAGGGTGGTGCTTCAGACTTTCCGCACAGCAACTCCCAACACGAAATTCGACATCCAAGAACCTTCGTGCGCGAAGGTATCGCGAGCGTATATAACGACCAGTTACAATGATCCGACCCCAGTAGCACCAGGCCAACGATTGACAACCAACAACAGACGACATTCGAACGACCGCTCATGACCATGAAAGTCCGCAAAGCCGTGTTCCCCGCCGCCGGCCTGGGCACCCGATTCCTGCCCGCCACCAAAGCCCAGCCCAAAGAAATGCTCCCGCTGGTCGATAAACCGATCATTCAATACGGCGTCGAAGAGGCGATGGCCTCCGGCTGCGACCAGATCCTGATCATCACCGGACGCGGCAAGCAGGCGATCGAAGACCACTTCGACGTCAGTTACGAACTCGAGAAGATGCTCGAGGAGCGCGGCAAGCACGACCTGCTGAAAATCGTTCGCTCGATTTCCGACATGATCTACGTGGCCTACGTCCGGCAGAAAGAGGCGCTCGGCCTGGGTCATGCAGTGCTCATGGCGCGTGAGCTGGTCGGAAACGAGCCTTTCGCTGTGCTGCTGGCTGACGACGTGATCGAGAACCCAGTGCCAGCGCTCAAGCAGATGGTTAACGTCTTCAATGAAAAACATTGCAGCGTGATCGCCGCGCAGGTGGTGGAAGGCAAGATGATTTCGTCCTACGGCGTGTTCGATGCGCAGCCCGCCCAGGGTTTCAACGGACGCCTGTTCGAAATCCGCAACATGGTGGAGAAGCCGAAGTTCGAAGAAGCGCCGTCGAACCTGGCCGTGATCGGACGATATATTCTCACGCCTGCAATTTTCGATTGTCTGGCGAAGACGCCGACTGGAGCCGGTGGCGAACTCCAACTCACCGACGGCATGCGTATGCTGCTCAAGAAAGAAAAGATGTACGCCTACGTCTATGAGGGCAACCGCTACGACACCGGCGACAAGCTAGGATTCCTGAAGGCGACCGTAGAATTCGCCCTGAAGCGCCCGGACCTGGGCGGCCCCTTCCGCGAATACTTGAAAGAATTGAAGCTGTAAACGGACCACGTAGCGACAGCCGCCTCGGCTGTCCAGCGAAGGTAGCAAGCGGAACAGAAAAACAATTTAGATTTAGGATTTTAGATTGCAGATTTCAGATCGTAAGATGCCGCAAGCTTTTGACCTTTCAATCTGCAATCTAGAATCTACAATCTGAAATCGCTTTTCTTACTTCTGCATTTCTCTAAGCTTCTTCGACTTCTCTTCCACCCCGCGGGCCAGCTTGTCCTTATGCGCGTGCATCTTCTTCGCGATGCCCTCATCGGCGAGTGCAATCATCTGCGCCGCAAGAATCCCCGCATTCGTAGCACCAGGCTTGCCGATTGCCACGGTCGCCACCGGAATCCCGGCGGGCATCTGCACAGTCGAAAGCAGCGAATCCATCCCATTCAGCGACGTTGACGGAATCGGCACGCCAATTACCGGGAGAATCGTATGCGCGGCAATCACTCCCGCCAGATGGGCCGCCCCGCCGGCTCCAGCGATGATGACCTTAATCCCGCGCTCGGCCGCCTTCTTCGCAAAATCCGCCGAGCGATCCGGCGAGCGGTGCGCCGATGTCACATCGATCTCATACGCGATCCCGAAATCGTCCAGCGCCTTCCCCGCTTCGCGCATGATCTCCAGATCCGAGTCACTCCCCATCACAATCGAAACCAGTGGCTTGCTCATTGCACTCCTCTGAGAATTGAATAACTTCGATCGCTCCGGATCTACGCGGGTTGACACATATCAAAAAACTCCGTGGGATCCGCGTTAATCCGTGGCAAGGAAGTGGATGCTACGACTTCTTCAGCGCTCTGCCCGCAATATCCTTGCGATAATGCGCTCCAGCGAAATTGATCTTCCCGCACGCCTCATATGCGCGACCTACCGCCGTCTCCAGATCCGGAGCCCTTGCCGTCACGCCCAGCACGCGCCCGCCCGCGGTGTAGCAAACCCCATCGCGCTTCGAGCTCCCCGCATGGAAAACTTTCACACCCGAGACCGCGCCGGCTTCGTCGAGCCCGTCAATCCTCTTTCCCTGCTCAAACGTTCCCGGATACCCTCCCGACGACATCACCACGCACACCGACGCATCCCGTGACCACTTGAAGTCCCCTTCACTCACGCGGCCATCGATCGAAGCCTCGAGCGCATCGACCAGATCGCTCTCCAGGCGCATCAGGATCGGTTGCGTCTCCGGATCGCCGAAGCGGCAATTGAATTCCAGCACCATGGGACCGCGCGCGGTCATCATGAGCCCGCAGTAGAGCACACCCTTGAACTCGGTGCCCTCGGCCTTCATCCCGTCAACCACTGGCCGCGCGATGTGATTCACCAGCCAGTCGCGCATCCGATCGTCCACGATGTCAGCCGTGGAGTAAGCGCCCATACCGCCGGTGTTCGGGCCGGTGTCGCCGTCGCCCACGCGCTTGTGATCCTGCGCCCCCACCAGAGGAGCCACGCGCTCACCGTCGCTGAATACCAGGAACGAAAGCTCGTCACCCTTCAGGCACTCTTCCAGCACGACCCGCGACCCGGCCTCGCCCAGCATTTTGCCGCTCAGCATCTCAACCGCGACGCTGGACGCCTCTTCCTTGCTCTTGGCGATGACCACGCCCTTGCCCGCCGCCAACCCATCGGCTTTCACGACGACCGGCGTATGGAAATGCCCAAGCGCCGATTTCACCTGCTCGATGGAATCGCAAATCGCAAACGGAGCTGTGGGGATGTGATGCCGCTGCAGAAATTCCTTGGCGAAGCTCTTGCTCGATTCCAGCCGCGCGGCCGCCTGGGTCGGACCAAAGACACGCCATCCGCGACGCATGAACTCGTCGACAACTCCCAGGGTCAACGGCAGCTCGGGCCCAACCAAGGTCAAATCCGGCTGCAGGCGCGTCGCCAGCGCGACCATTGAATCCAGACTCTTCAGGTCGGCCGGCAGGCATTCGGCCTCGTCCGCGATGCCGCCGTTGCCGGGCGCGCAATAAAGTTGCGAGATACGCGGCGACTGCTTCAGCTTCCACACCAGCGCATGCTCGCGCCCGCCTCCACCTAGAACAAGAACTTTCATAAAAGACAAATCAGGTTAGGGGTTCAAGCACGATGCTGTCAAACCATACGGAGAGGCATGGGGGACAGCCGCCTCCGGCTGTCCATCGGGCGCAGCTAGAATTCCTGCTCCAGTCCGCGCCACCAGTTCCTTCAAGTACGTCGCCAGCCTGCGGGCGGGCTTCTTTCCGTAACACTCCTTTAATCAGGGCGGCGTAATGTGAAACGATATTTTCTTCTGCACTGGCTCGCCATTTGTTGTTAACCATGGTTAATGCTATCGTGTATATTACTGTTAAGCATTTCTCTGGGGAAATACCAAAATCAAGCGGATTCCGCCGGCAACCGGCCCTACGATGTCTGCGACATGAGCCTGCAAACCAAAGTGGATGTCCGCCATCGGGTCCGCGCGATGGGCATGGCGATGCTGTTTGGTCTTCGTCGTCGGCATCGGCATACCTGCCTGTGCCCAGCAGAACGCGTCGCCATCTCCGCCTCAGCGGGGCGGCAGCACAGACAGCGATCCTCCGGCTCCTCCGGACGAGATCAGCCCTGAGTCGATGTTCCCGCATTTCAAGGACACTCGCTTCTGGCTCTCGGGTCAGGCCAATTTCATTTTTCAAACGCATCCCGACTTCCACGCCCCCTACAGCGGCCCGCATAGCCTCAGCCCGCGGTATGAGAAGGCCACGTCTCGTCTCCTGACGCTCTACACGGGGGTCCGCCTGAATAACTCGACCGAATTTCTGGTTGACATCGAAGAAGCAGGCGGGGCCTCGCTGAGCACCGGTTTCGGTCTTGCTGGAGCAACGAACCTCGATGGCGTCCGCAATCCATCGCTCAGCAAGGCTCCGTATCTGGGCCGTGGGATGTTTCACAAGGTCTTCTCCTTGAGCAGCGACAAGATCGAGAACCAGCGCAACGCTTTCTCGTTGTTCGAAGAGTTGCCGCGGCGGCGTCTTGAATTCCGCATCGGCAAAATGAGCATGCCGGACTTCTTCGACGTTAATTCTGTCGGCTCCGACACCCATTTCCAGTTTACGAATTGGACGACCGACAACAACGGCGGGTGGGACTATGCCGCCGACACTCGTGGCTACACCGTGGCCGCCGTATTGGATTTCGAAGACCGCAACTGGGGATTTCGCTTCGCCGAGGCTCTAATGCCCAAGGTCGCTAACGGCATCGATCTCGTATGGAAACCATGGCAGGTACACGCCGAGAACTTCGAATATGAATTACGACGAGGGTTCATTCCAAAGAAGCCTGGTGTGATCCGCCTGCTCGCCTACACCAACTCCGCCAACATGGGCATCTACCGCGATCAGGTGATCAAGGCCGCTGCGGCTGACACGACGCCCGACATTACCGACCACCCCTGGCACATTACGATGAAGTACGGATTCGGCGTCAACCTCGAGCAGAGTCTTTCGCACTACCTCACTGCGTTCGCGCGCTTTGGATGGAACAACGGCCGCACCGAGTCCTTCGCTTATACCGAAGTTGAACAGACTTTCGCCGAAGGTTTGGGTGCCAACGGCGCGTGGTGGCATCGCAAGCAGGATCGCGCCGGAGTGGCGTTCGTCAGCAACGCCATCAAGAAAGATCACCAGAATTATCTCAACGCGGGCGGCCTGGGCTTTCTGCTAGGCGATGGGCATCTGAATTACGGCCGCGAAAACATCGTGGAGACGTATTACACAGTCCACGTCTGGCGTGGAATTTATCTGGCTCCGGGCTTGCAGCACATCGTCAATCCTGGCTACAACCGCGACCGCGGACCGGTGGTGGTACCGTCATTTCGGGCGCATGTAGAGTTCTAAACGGCTGTACGCACCACGTAGGTGATTGGAACCTTTAGCTTAGATCCCAACTTTCCAAGCAGTCACATTTTCCAATCTCGATTTTGAGTGTTGCCGCCGATTTACCCCAACGCTCCGCAGGGCGAACTAAACGTGAAGAGATTGCAAGTAAAAGCTGAAGGCTGAGAGCTGACGGCTGAAAGCTGATTGTCTAGCTTCCTGCGGCGAAGCCGCCGGTGTGGGCTACCGTCATGCGGAGGTACTTGTAGGGATTGACTGGAGTGTCGTTGATGCGGACTTCGTAGTGAAGGTGGGGACCGGTGGAACGTCCGCTTTCTCCAACGTAGCCGATCACGTCGCCACGCTGCACGTGCTGCCCCGTGGTTACGGCAAATCCGGAAAGATGCCCATAGCGGGTGCTGATGCCGTTGCCGTGAAAGAGCATGATGGTCTTGCCGTAGCCGCCCATGGTGTCGGTAAGGGTAACGACGCCGTCGGCAGGAGCGACGATGGGATGGCCATAGCTGCTGCCGATATCGACTCCGCTATGGAATGCACCCTCACCGTTGAACGGATCGATACGCTCACCGAAGCTTCCCGTGACCTGGCCTTCGACCGGCCAGAGATTTGGAGCCGAGTTGGCTTTGATCCAGTCGGCAGTGGTGACGTTGCGAGTCAGGCCCATCGTCAGCCCAACCATGGTCGCACCGGTCAGGGCCGAAGTACGAAGTGCGTGGAGCTGATCCAGCGAAGAACTCACTTCGTCAGCCTGAATCTGCTCGGACGTCGCGGTGACCAGCGTCGGTTGCGCCTTCAGACCATAGAGCGCGGAAACTTCGCCGGCGATAGAGCCCAGCGATGCCACCTGCAAGTCGCGCTCTTTGGCGACCTGTTCCAGGCGGGAGTAATTGTTCTTGAGCTGATCTTTCTCGGTCCGCAACTGGTTAAACTGGGACACCTTCAACAGCATGCGGGTATAAGAGCTGGCAATTCCGGTCAGGCTGAGGAATCCGATGGCGGCGCCGATGACGAAAACGTAGAGGTAATGGACGGGAATGGAGATCTTGCGCAGCTGCCCGTCGTCCCCGCGGGCCACGAAAAGGATGTAGAACCGTTTCTGCAAAATCGATTCCTCTAAGTTTTGAAGCATCAGGTCCGGAACTTCAGGCTCAGATTCTCAACGATCAGAACGCCTGTTCGGACCACCTGACTTTTCGGGCTGCGTTTCCCATCTAGGAATGGAAACTCTCTCGCGTGCCCTTCCTACCAGAACAGCGACCAGAACCTGAAAGTCCAACCGGTCTGCAATGTTAACTCCTTGCAGAACTTGAAGCTCCGGCCAAAGGTTTTGTATATGACTGGTCAACGTTAACAAACTGGGTTCCCCCTGTCAACGACGCACACGGCCATCCTGGGTTACCGAAGGCGTGGCGAGTGCAGGTCACCATGGGACAGGTAACCGATGGGTCGGGTGGGCATAGGGCGTCAGGCGCCGGGCGTTCGAGGCGACCAGGCGAAGGCAAGATTTGGAGATGTGGCTGACGCCCGCCGCCGGAATCTAACCCCCAGCGGTATAGTAAAGGCGCGTGCCGCTCCCCGAAAAAGCACTGATCGCCGAGATCCGGCGGATGGCGGGGTCTTCGACTCGCGGGCGAAATGGCAGTCGCAATCGCGTCATTCTCACCGGAATCGGAGACGACTGCGCCGTGCTGACCCTGCTCGCGGGAAGAGATTCTCTCGTCACCACGGACTTCACGCTGGAAGGCATCCACTTTCGGCGCGACTGGCATCCGCCAGAGTCGGTTGGCCACCGTTGCCTGACGCGCGGCTTGAGCGATATTGCCGCGATGGGGGGAGAGCCGGTTGCCGTCTTTTTGTCGCTGGCTTTGCCGCATGACTTGCCGCAATCGTGGGTTGGGCGCTTCGCCCGCAGCCTGATCAGCCTGGCCGCGAAGCACGGAGCAACCCTCGCGGGAGGCGATACCGCAGAGTCTCCCGACGGGATACTTGCTGACATCATCGTGACAGGAACCGTGCCTAAGGGTAAGGCCATTCTTCGCTCCGGTGCAAAGCCGGGCGACCGGATTTACGTGAGTGGGGAACTGGGCGGATCTGCCGCGGCGGTTGTGAGGATGAGGGGAGGCCGCAAGAAGGTGAAGCCGCGCGACTATGTCCGGCACTTTTACCCGGAGCCGCGGGTCGAAGTTGGCCGCGTTCTTCGCGAGAAGAAGTTGGCTTCGGCGATGATCGATACCAGTGACGGACTTTCGACCGACCTGGCACACATTTGCGAAGAAAGCGGGTGGGGGCTGAGATCGATTCATCTCTGATTCCGCGTGCGAGTGTGGGCAATCCCGCCCGTGAGGTCGACCTTGATCTGGCCTTGCACGGAGGGGAAGACTACGAACTGCTCTTTACCGTGCGGCCAGGGAAACCGGTCCCTAGGCACATTGCGGGCGTGGCGATCACGCAAATCGGAGTGATTACTGGGACTCGCGGAATCTTTGTTCGGAATCCGAAGGGCGTGGGGTATGAGTTGCATGCGCGGGGCTGGGAGCACTTCCGGAAATAGACGGTCGCGACGCTGCCGGCGGATTGCACAGGTCCTTTGCGAAAAACGCGCTCAGGACGACAAGGCGATAGGGAGATGACGCAGCGAAGATTGTTACCTCCGTCACCCGGCAGTCTCTACCCGCGGGTCGAAAACCGGACTAGAGTAAAGCCATGTCGTTCCGTAGATTTCTTTTGCTCTCCGTGCTCGCGGTTCTGGTCGCGAGCGCCTTCGCTCAGAAAAAGGAAGCCGCGCCACTTCCAGCGCGCGCGAAGCAGCCTTCGCCGGCTGTCACTGACGAATTTATCCACACGCAGTTTGGCGATAACTGTTCGCTAATGACGGGACCGGCGCAGTTCGTTGCGGATCTCGACGGAGACGGCAATGATGACCTGGTGGTTGCCGCCAAGTGCAAGAACCCGATGGCGGACAAGGATGAATATAGTTTTGTCGTTGCCGATCCTTACGACACATTTCTCGGATACTCGGATGTGAAGGTCACGTCCACTTTTGCCTCGGATGAACCCGGGCGCCGCGGGCTGAGCTTGCTCATCGTTCACGGCGACGAAAAAGACGGATGGCGCGCAGAGAAACCCAAAGCCAAGTTCCTGATGATCAATTTGCCCTTCAAAACACTGGCGGTGAAACGCCTGGTCATGAAGAAGAAGACCGTGCTCGGCGTCTACATGGAGGAGACTGGCGAAGGCAATAACACATCATCGGTGCTTTTCTGGGATGGGAAGAAGTACCGGTATACGCAGCTGGGATCGACGATGGAGTGAGAGCGAAGTCAGAATGCAGAAGTCAGATTGCAGATTTCTGATTTCAGATTCTTGAGTCGCATGTCTTCAATCTGAACTCTGAAATCTACAATCTGAAATTCACAACCGCTTTTCACCCTTTGCCCTTCGCGTACGGGAACTCACTGGTTCCGACCTTGCTGACGTTCGTTTCGGCAAACTGGCACACCCGGTCCAGGGTAGCCTGCAGCTCATCGCTATAGCGTGCGAGATCTTCGTCGGTTGCGTCCGCCGGCACTGGAATCAGCTTTCCAAAGCGCAGCAGGACCCGCGAGAAGGGCTTGGGAATCATCATGCGGTCCCAGCTGTTGAGAACCCATGCCTTGTCGACCGCGACGTGAAATGCGCTTAAAGGCAGGCGCGCGGAGCGCCCGAGTCCCACGGGACCGGGTTTGACCTTGTGGCGAGGGCCCCGAGGACCGTCGAGGGTGAAGGCCACGGTCCAGCCTTCTTCGAGGGCGCGGCGGAGTCCGAGGAGCGCCCGGACCGGGTTACGGCTACTCGATCCCTTGACCGGCACGTATCCGAACTTCTTGATGATACGTCCCATATATTCGCCATCGTAGCTGTAGCTGCTCATGACGCGGACACCCATGTCGCGACAGATGTATGTCGCGGGGATAATGGACGAGTGCCAGAAGGAGGTGACCAGAGGACGCTGTTCCAGCGTTGTCTGCGCACCCTCTTCATACGAAATCGACACGCGGAGAGTCGACCCGATCAGCCGAATGAGCGTTGTGCCCGCGGCAACGATCAGGCTCAAAACGATGCGCTGGCGGAGCGTCCAGCGGCGCGGGCCAGATTCGGGCTGGGATGTTGCTAGTTCTCGGGGGACGGCTTCGGGCACGCAGCTATTGTAATGGCCGGCAAGAAGATTCACCGCTGAGGTCGCTGAGAGCAAATCCGCGGAGAACGCAGAGAAATACACGTGGGCATTCTTCTACGATTGGTGTTCGGCGGCGGCTAATTCTCGAGATACGAATCAATCCAGGTCTTGATCTTCAGCCGGCGGTCATCGTGGGAATCAAAGCGAACGCCCACCGATTTGGGTTTGTTCCAGCTGACACTGCCGCGAACATTGACCCGGGGCAGAGTCATCAGTGCGAAGGAAACCTCGACGTTCACTCCCGACGAGAAATCCTCACCGGTCTTGATGGACATGCCACCAGAGCTGATCTCAATGGTGGAGGCGCTGACGCGGCGGCCGTCGCCAACGATCGAGACTTCGGTCATCACGGGAATGCGGACGTAGCGGCGAAATTCGTGCAGCACGAGCAGCCTGGTAGCGCGCACCAGTTTCAGCATCGCGGGCCGCTCGAGCGGTTCCTGGAACATGGCATTGATGCCGTATCTGGAGTACCGCATGGCATCCTGAGCGCTGCCGCCAACGCCATAGATCACGCAGCGGCTGTTGGAACGGGAGCCTCGCGCCGCTTCCAATACGGACTCGGAGTCTGTCCACTGGACCAGCGGAAGCACGCAAGCCTCGAACTTCTCCCTGCGTAAACGGTCGGCTGCATCCGCAACCACCGGGACTGGCTCAATTCCGAATTGCCGGAAGCACTCGGCCAAGATCGAATGGGTTGAATCATTAAAGCCCACCAATGCGGCGCGGGCAGCGGCTTTACGAGTGATGGGGGAGGGCGTGAAGGTTGTGGTGAAAGCTTTATCCATGGTCAGGGAAGACTCCACTTTCGATGGGTCATTGTGCGTCCATCTGGGCGCGTTGCAAAGTTCCAAAGGGACAGCATGCGGCGAGAGAAGGGTCATTACTAGAAATACAACAGCGTGAGGAAGGACATTACGAAGCGGAAAGCCGCGTGGAATAAGGCATTTCCGGGGATGCGGTTCGAATAGCTATTCGTGCTCGTGCCAGCGGCGGAAGAGCAAAGCGCCGTTGGTCCCGCCGAAGCCGAAGGAGTTTGACATGGCGTATTCGAGGTCGGCTTTTCGGGCTTGGTTGGGGACAAGATCCATCCCGGCGGTATCGGGGTCGGGATTCTCGAGATTGACGGTGGGCGGCAGGATTTGGTCGCGCAGGGCGAGGACAGTGATGCCCGCTTCGAGTCCGCCGGCACCGCCGAGGAGATGTCCGGTCATGGACTTGGTGGAACTCACAGCGACCTTGTGATCGCCAAAGAAATTGCGGATAGCGTGGGCTTCCAGCGTGTCGCCGATCGGCGTGGACGTGCCGTGTGCGTTTACGTAGGCGACGACATTGGGTGCGACTCCCGCATCACGCACGGCATTGCGCATAACGCGGAACCCGCCTTCGTGCTCCGGAGCGGGCTGAGTCATGTGGTAGGCATCGCCTGACATTCCGTACCCGGCGATCTCGGCAAGGATGGGAGCGCCGCGCTTGCGGGCAAACTCCAGTTCTTCGAGGATCATGATACCGGAGCCTTCACCGATAACGAATCCATCGCGCCCCTGATCCCAGGGACGGCTGGCCTTTTCGGGATCGTCGTTGCGCGTTGAAAGGGCGCGCATAGCGGCGAACCCCCCGACGCCCATCGGAGTGATCGCAGCCTCCGTGCCGCCCGCGATCATCACATCTGCATCGTTGTGCTGAATGATGCGGAAGGAATCTCCAATGGAGTGCGCGCTGGTGGTGCATGCCGTGGCTGTGGCCTCATTGGGACCCTTGGCGCCGTAGCGCATCGAGACCTGCCCAGCTGCGAGATTGATGATGGCCGACGGAATAAAGAATGGGGAAATCCGGCGTGGGCCGCCTTCGATCAGGTTAGTGTGCTCGCGCTCGATGATGTCGAATCCGCCGATGCCGGAACCGATATGAACGCCGACGCGCTCGTCATTCTCCGGCGTGACCTTCAGGCCCGACATCTGCATGGCCTCATCGGCTGCCGCGAGGGCAAAATGGATGAAGCGCCCCATTTTTTTGACTTCTTTTTTCTCGATGTACTTCAGAGGGTCGAAGTTCTTCACCTCGGCGGCGATCTGGCAGGCGAAGTTACTGGCATCGAAGCCGGCGATGCGCGCTACTCCACTCTTGCCCGCCAGCAGGGCCTTCCATACTTCGTCGGTGGAATTCCCTACGCCGCAGACCAGTCCCAGGCCCGTGACCACAACCCTGCGCCCGTTGTTCAACTATTTTCCCGCCTTGGCGTGCTTGCCGATGTAGTCGACGGCGTCCTGCACGGTGCGAATCTTTTCGGCGTCCTCGTCGGGAATTTCGATGTCAAAGGCTTCTTCGAAAGCCATCACCAATTCCACGGTGTCGAGCGAATCGGCGCCCAGGTCGTCGACGAATGACGCGCTCGCAGTGACTTCGCCCTCATCTACGCCCAACTGCTCCACAATGATCTGCTTTACTTTTTCGTCTACGGCTGCCATATGTCTCCTCGCTTGCCTTCTTGATTAGATTTGAATTTCGGATATTTGGTCGCGCAATCGCAGCTTGTCTTCCTGCCCGTTGGGCATCTCGACCATCAAATTTCCGGCACGCTCTACTAACTGCGGTACGAATCAGGCGAACGTGTAGTGTAATTGTCCCGGTGAATTAGTGTAAAGGAAGGGGCAATGTCTTTTCCGGCAAAGCCTCTGTTATGTTGAGATTGCACTCCTGATCCTAACGGGTGCCGTTATCGGAGGTCAATCGGCGCGCTGCAACTTGATGTACCCATTTCAGCCGCGAGACAGTTTCGGAGAATATGCGAGCCGTCGTACAACGCGTAAGTCGGGCCAAGGTCACCGTCAACGGATGGATCGCGGGCGAAATCGGGATGGGATTGCTTGTGCTCCTCGGAGTCGGGCAAGAAGATACCGAAGCCGATGTGAATTACGTGGCCGAAAAGATTGCGGGCCTGCGCATCTTCGGAGATCAAGACGGCAAGATGAACCGCAGCGTGCTCGATGTGGGTGGGAGCGTGTTGGCGGTTTCTCAGTTCACGCTGTATGGAGACGTGCGGCGCGGGAAGCGGCCGTCGTTCGACGATGCCGCCCCTCCGGAACCCGCGCGTCGCCTCTATGAACTCTTCGTGGAGCATATCCGCGCTGCTGGCTTGCGCTGCGAGACCGGACGCTTCCAGGAAATGATGCAGGTGGAACTGGTGAATGAAGGGCCGGTGACCATCCTGCTGGATTCAGGAAAGGAATTCTGACAGCCCGCGTCAAGAAGATGAATTGTGCGGCCATCACGGCGAACCTTTTCGTCGGACCTTGTCCCTGTGATGCCGATGACTTGCGATATCTGAAGTCGCGATCTGTGACCGCGATTCTAAGCCTGCTTACGCTAGAGGATCAGCAAGAGCTGGGCGCGACCGAGGCGGAGATCGAAGCGCGCGCTGCCGACCTGGTCTACCGCAATGTTCCAGTGAACGATTTCGACGACCTCGACTTGAAACGAAGACTCCCTGCCTGCGTCGAAGCTCTCAATGATTTACTCAAGACAGGTCACCGTGTCTATGTCCATTGCACGGCGGGCGTAACGCGCTCGCCCACGGTGATCGCGGCTTACCTCCATTGGCAGCTGCATTGGCCACTGGACGACGCGATAGAACGTTTGCAGGCATTGCGACGATGCTGCCCACGCGGTGACCTCATTCAAATCGCTCGGCCCTCTCCACTCGGCTAAAGGCGAACGAGTGCATCTTTCAGATACACCCGGATCCAAGCCGGAGGGCTCAATCGAAGTTCTGATTAGTCAGGAATTTCTCCGAAACGCCGCAACAACGGCTTCATCGTCAATCCCTGCCCGAAAATCGAGAATGCAACTACGGCGAAGCTGACGCTGATGATCGATTCCCTCTGAGGAACTTCCGGCGGCAGTGCCAGAGCGAGCGCAAGGGCCAGAGCGCCGCGGAGTCCTCCCCAGAACAGAATGTGCTGGTGGGCTTTGCTGACACGAAGCGCTGACCGCGAGAACAGGCTGCAGCAGGGATAAACCGCGACTGCCCTCGATAGGATCACCAGCACAATGGCCATAAGAACGGGGAACCAACCACCGAGGAAATGTTGGCGGCCGACGCGCATCCCGATTAGCAGAAAGACCAGCGAGTTGGCCACGAAAGCAGCGTATTCCCAAAACGCCTGGACCGCTTCGCGGCCGGCATCGGTAATCCATGGCCAGGCGCGGAAATTTCCGAGTATCATTCCCGCAACCAGGGTGGCGAGTACGCCGGACAAATGGAGATGTTCAGCCAACAGAAACGATCCGTACGCAGCCACGGTCGTGAATGTGATCTCGACGAGATGATCGTCAGCAGGGCCTGCCAGCAGCAGAGCCGCGAGGGCGACCACGGCTCCGCAAAGAAGGCTCCCGCCAACGGTGAGGGCAAGCCTTGCCGTCACCTCCAGCGGAGTCGGAACATCGCCGGTGGCGGCTGCCACACAGATGGTAAAGAGAATAGCCGCGGTCGCATCATTGAACAGGCTTTCGCTTTCCACCAGCAAGCGCAAGCGGCCGCGAACACCCGCTCCCTTGAAAGTTGCGATGACTGAGACGGGGTCGGTCGCCGAGATCAGCGCCCCAAACACAAGGGCGCTCACCCAGGGCCAATGCACTAAGAAGTGCATGCCGGCCGTGGTGACCGCCGCGGCAAGCACCACTCCAAGCGTGGCCAGCACCAACACCACGCCGAAGTCTTTTCGCAGTTGTTGCCACTGAAGGCTGAAAGCAGCTTCAAAGATGAGGGGAGGAAGAAGAACTGTGAAGAGAAGGCTCTTGGTCAGGTTGACCGCTGGAACGAACGGAAGCAACGCGAGAACGATGCCGGCGCCAACTAATCCGACACTGTAGGGCAGCCGCAGCCGTCGCGTCAGGATCGCGACGACGGCCGCGATCAGAAGGAGCAGCGCAGCTTTTTCGACGCTCAGTTCCATGGCATTCGGCTTCAGGATGCAAGGTGGGATCGATAACTCTGCATAAGCAGAGCCGTTCAAGAAATCTAGAGGAGATGGTTGGTTCCTGTCTAGAACAACTGCTCTGACTTTACCGCGCCACCAGGATTGCATCCGCAATGCGCGCGGCTTCCAGGGACGCTTTGACATCGTGAGTGCGAACGATGTGAGCGCCCTTCAGAATCAGGGCAGTCTGCGTGGCCAAGGTTCCATAGAGGCGCTGCTCTGCGGGAACGTCTTTCCCTGCGCCCACTGTCCTTCCGATAAACGACTTTCGCGAAGTTCCTACCAAAATGGGGAAGCCGGCCGACTGCAGTTCTTCGAAGCGCGCGATGAGTGGATAATTTTCATCGAAGCTCTTGCCGAAGCCGAATCCCGGGTCGAGCACGATGCGCTCGCGGCGCACTCCCGCGAGTACCGCCCGCTCTGCCCACTCCTTCAGTTCGCGCTTGACCAGCAGGACAATGTCTCCGGCCGGAGGCAAATTTCGCCACTCCTCGGGACGGCCGCGCATATGCATCAGCACAGTGCCGCACTTCAGATCCGCGACGGTCTTCGCCATCTGAGGATCCCAGCGTAGTCCGCTCACATCATTCACGATCTCGGCGCCGGCGTTCACCGCGGCCCCGGCCACCGCCGATTTGTAGGTGTCGATCGAGACGAGGGTTTTCGGATACCGCTTCTTCAGTTCCGAGATGACGGGGATCACTCGCTTGAGCTCTTCCTCCGCACTCACGGCTGGCGGACTCGCCACACTGGCGCTCGCTTTGCTCGCGGGGCGGACGAAGGCGTCCGGCCCTACACGAGCGCGCGGCGGACCGGCATCCACCCGGGCGCCCGGACGCGTTGATTCGCCTCCGATATCGATGATGTCGGCGCCGTCTTCGAGCAGCCGCTCGGCATGTTCTAATGCTTTGTCTCGGTCAAGGAACTGGCCACCGTCGGAGAAGGAGTCAGGCGTGACATTGACGACGCCCATGATCAGCGTGCGCTTGCCGAGTTCCAGCGCGCGCGTGCCCAGGCTCCAATGAAACACGGGTCTCATGCGGCACGATTCTAAATGAACGCGAGGTAAGGCCGCGGGTAAGTGCTATCGGCGGCGCACCGCAGCTTCGCGCTTGCGCATGGCGTAGGCCGCTCCGGGACCTGTTCCCGTGGGAGGTTTGCGCGTGCCTTCAAGAAGTTCTTTCAGGACGGTTGCGTTGTTTTGCGTTTCCTTCTTCGAGGCAAAGAGCAGTGTCAGGCGCTTCTTCTTGTGGGCCAGTTCGTAGAGTCTTCGCAGTGCTTCCTCGCAGGCAGGCTGGGCCAACTCTTTCAGATATTGCTTGCGGAATGTTTCCCAATGGTCGGGGCGGGCATGATACCAGCGGCGTAGCTCGTTTGAGGGCGCGAGATCGCGAAGCCACTCATCGACGGCGGCTTTTTCCTTGGTCAATCCGCGGGGCCAGAGTCGATCGACCAGCACCCGCGTTCCGTCCCGGCGTGACGCAGATTCATATACTCGCTTAATCGCAATCGTCATGGCCCAATTGCCCCAAGAGCTTTGCTCTATTATTGTAAAGCGGCTTGGGAAGCCGTGTATCGCGCACAATCGGGTAGAAATCATGCCATCAGAACAAAACGGTTCTGCCGTGAAGAGTCGGTTCCATGGCTTTCTTTTCGTGGGGACGCTGGCCGGATTGTTGGCGATCGTCGCCCTGGTCGCCTGCGATGCGGAACGACGTAAGTCCGACGCCGAACTCGGACTCAACGCGCAGCAATCGGCGGGGCGCCGGATTTACGACGCAGAGTGCGATCGCTGCCACCAGCCTTATTCCACGCGAGGCAGGAAGGGGCCGGGGATGAAAGGGGTCTTCCAGCATAAATATCTTTCGTTGAGCGGCCTGCCAGCTAACGATGAGCGAGTTGCCGATATCATTCGCCTTGGGCGCAACGAGATGCCTGGCTTCAGCCAGAAGCTGAGCCCGCAAGACATGCAGGATCTGCTGGCGTATTTGCATACTCTCTGACGATCGGCATTGAGGCGGCACCACACACGATGGATAATCCGCAGATGAACAGCGTGGAGAAATCGGAGCTTTTTCGCGAGCTGCCATCGGTGGACGAACTCCTCCGCGCATCCCAGTTCGCCGCGCTCGTCGAGGAACACGGAACGACTGCCGTCACCGATGCAATCCGTTCTGTGGTCGGCCGATTGCGCGAGCAGATTTCCTCAGGCCTGCTGGATGGCGGCGGTTTGCGTTTCGCCTTGGAGGGATTGAACGGCGCGGTCGAGGCTCAGCTGCGCAGCATTCTCGGTTACTCCTTGCGGCCTGTGATCAACGCGACGGGCGTCATTCTGCATACGAACCTGGGCCGCGGTCCGCTCGCAGAGCACGCGCTGGCACACGTTCGTGAAGCTGGCTCTTCGTATTCGAATCTTGAATTCAACATCGAAGCTGGCGAACGCGGCAAACGCGATGTTCATGTTGATCGTCTCTTCCGGAAGTTGCTGGCCGAATCCCTTTCTTCTCACGCAGAGACAGCCGCCTCGGCTGTCCCGCCTGGGCGTAGCCCGGCGGCTCCTTCCACGGTCTCGACCATCGTCGTCAACAACAACGCCGCGGCTGTCCTGCTAGCCCTGAACACACTGGCGGATGGCGGGGAAGTCATCGTCTCTCGCGGAGAACTGGTGGAGATCGGCGGTTCGTTCCGCATTCCGGACGTGATGGCGAAATCGGGAGCGACTCTCCGCGAGGTGGGCACGACGAATCGAACCCGGATCGCGGACTACGAGAAAGCGATCAACGAGCGGACGCGGCTGCTGTTGCGGGTTCATCGCTCGAATTTCGAAATTACTGGCTTCACCGAACGGCCCTCGATGGGAGAATTGGCGGCGCTGGCTCGACAGCGCGGAATTCCCCTCGTGGAAGATCTCGGCAGCGGCGCTCTGGTGGATCTCGAAAAGTTTGGCATTCAGGGGGAGTCCACGGTGCTCGACAGCCTTCGTAGTGGCGTCGACGTGGTGACCTACAGCGGCGACAAGCTTCTGGGCGGCCCGCAAGCCGGACTTCTGAGCGGACGCCCGGACTTGATTGCCCGGATGCGAGCGAATTCTCTGTTCCGAGCCTTGCGTGTGGACAAACTCACATACGCGGCACTCGAGGCAACTCTGTTGGCGTACGTAAAGCATGAGTACGGTGCGATTCCTGCTTTGAGAATGATGAGTCTGAGCAAAGAAGAGATCGGAGCGCGGGCCGAATCTATAGCAAGCCAAATTCAATCCAGCAGGGTGAAAATTGAACTCATCGACGGCGAATCGGTGATTGGCGGCGGCGCTGCACCGTCCTCGGTACTGCCCACACGACTGCTGGCTGTAACCCACGTCGATCTCAGCGCTAATGAGTTATCCGCCTGCTTGCGCAAGTCTGATCCTCCGGTGATCGCCCGCGTGGAAGAAGGCAGAGTTCTGCTAGACCTGCGTACGGTTTTTCCAGATCAGGATCGCTCTCATCGCGGATGTCTTGCTGCGAATTGGGTAACCCTGCATCGAAGATTCCTTGGCGACTCTCTATACCATCGGACATTCCACCCGCACTCTCGAGGAGTTGATTGAGACACTCTGCGCACACCAGATCAGAACTCTGGTGGACATTCGGGCCTTCCCGATGTCGCGCCGCCTTCCGCAATTTAACCGAGACTCTCTTACAGAGACCTTGCCGGCAGCAGGTATCCGGTACATATGGATGAAAGCTCTGGGCGGGTACCGGAAGAAGACTCTGGATGACTCCCCGAACATCGCATTACGCAACGACAGCTTCCGCAATTACGCCGACTACATGCTGACGGCTGAGTTTCCGCACGCGATGGACGAACTGATCAGGCTTGCAGAAGAAGCACCCACCGCCTACATGTGCGCGGAACGCGTCTATTTCCACTGTCATCGCATGCTGGTCTCCGACTGGCTTGTGGCGCATGGGCATGAAGTGCTGCACATCGACGGCACGGGCCCGGTCAGGCCGCACAAGCTCACGGCCGAAGCCCGCATGATTGATGGACGTTTGATCTATCGCGGAGACCGGTTGCTCTGAAGTGCGGTCCCGATTCGGCGCGTGATAGCATCTCGGGCGCAAAGCGAGGAAGCAAATGATTCCGTCACTACGCTGCGCTGTTTTCATGTCCTTAACGTTGCTATGGCTTATTGCGTGTCAACAGAAGCCTCAGCCGCAGGGACGCACAGTCGAGCCCGGTGCCCCTGACGAGGGAGCAGTCGGCTTTGATATCACACCTCTTAACGCGAACGCCGGTGCGCGGAATTGGCTGGCAACCTATACAGCGGACGGAAAGACCGCAAAATTCCAAATCGAGTTTGGGGCAACAAAACTGTCGTCAGGCGTCACATTCGGCGATGGGAAGCTCATAGCGGAGCCCGGCTCTGACGCCAGCACACTTCTTCGGAGTCTAAAGAAGGCGCTCGAAGCGAAGAGTCTACCCACACATGTCAAAAGGGTCAGGGAGCTGTCGTTCAAGTACGCCATTCTCGGCGACAGACTTTCTCATGCTTCAGGGGGCGGGTTCAACGCAGAGCCTGTCGGAAATTGGACAGCTACTAAAATCTTCCTAGGGAATGGCGAAGCTGAAGTGTTTCTAAATACGAATCCGACCGTCGGCAAAGCCGAGTTCTCGATCAAGGATGCTGATTACGGCGACCAGGTTCTGGCGGAATTGGCTAAGGTATTGTGAAAGCCCGCGGCTCCTTGGGTTGCAACCGAATCTTCTCAGCTTTAGTATCGCCATAGCGTGCCCACTCCCGCAGACAATCCCAAGCTGAACCGCGAGCGCATGGTCTCGGCTGCGCCCCTTGAGGACGACTCGTCGTTCGAGTTGAAACTGCGGCCGCAGCGACTGGCGGAGTTCATCGGGCAGAAAAAAGTCAAAGAACAACTGGCGGTGGCGATCGAGGCGGCCCGCTCCCGCGGGGAGGCCATGGATCACGTGCTGCTCTATGGCCCTCCGGGATTAGGCAAGACGACGCTGGCGAACATCATTGCCAATGAACTGGGTGCGCACTTCCAATCGACGGCTGCTCCTCTGTTGCAGATCAAAGGGGAACTTACCGCGATCATCACGAATCTTCAGGAAAAGCAGGTGCTCTTCATCGATGAAATCCACCGCCTGCAGCCTGTCCTGGAAGAGATCCTTTATTCGGCGCTGGAAGACTACAAGCTCGACATCATCATCGGACAAGGCCCTGCAGCGCGCACGCACACGCTGGATGTGAAGCCATTCACTTTTATCGGCGCGACCACCCGGGCGGGACTAATTTCCTCCCCGCTGCGCGCGCGTTTCGGCATCGTTTTGCGTCTGGAGTTTTATACGCCAGAAGACTTGCAGATCATCGTCGAGCGATCGGCAGAGATTCTGGGAGCTGCCATCGATGACGCCGGTGCGAAAGAAATCGCCAGCCGCTCCCGTGGTACGCCGCGAATCGCCAATCGCCTGCTGCGCCGGGTGCGCGATTACGCGCAAGTGCGCGGCGCCGGCAAAATTGACGAGCCCACCGCCAAAGCCGCGCTCGAGATGCTCGAGGTCGATCAGTACGGCTTCGACGAAGTCGACCGCCGCCTGCTGCTCACGATCATCGAGAAGTACCAGGGGGGCCCGGTCGGCGTGAACACACTCGCAGCTGTCCTCGCCGAAGAGCCGGACGCGATCGAAGAAATCTACGAGCCCTTCCTGATGCAGATCGGTTTCCTTAACCGCACCCCGCGCGGCCGCGTGGCTACGCAGTTGGCGTACGATCACTTCGGAATCACGCCCAACCGCCGCCAGGCATCGTTGTTTTAGCTGGTGTTCAGAGCACGACGCCGAAACTTCCGCAGCGAACTGTGGAAAACTTTTCGGCAGCCCGAACAACACTCTTTTGATGTTTTGTGAACCGCGACCATGGTGTATCTTGCTGGATTCACCTCGTGCCTCGCGAGGAAAGCAGTGAGGGTGCGTGCTTCGGAATCAGGGTCCCAGTCTTCTGCGGAAAGAGGTTGTGCAACTATTCGTACTTTTGCTGGCGACATTGCCGGTAACGGCGATCCCTGTCCGCGGATCGGCCCCTCAAGCGACTGGACAATCGACTCCTCCCTCGCAGCAAGTTCCGTCGCCGTCGGCGCAACTGCCGGAACCGGCGACACGCGATCCGGAGGTGCAGCCTGCACCCAAGCCTGCGATTGCGCCACCCGCCATCACCATTCCCCGGCTCTCGCGTGCGCCTTCCCTCGACGATTTCTTAACCATGCAGCCGCAGGGTGATGCCGCGCGCGAAATGGCCAAGGTCACCGGCTTCACCCAGCGCAATCCTCACGACGGCGAAGCCGTCTCCGAGCCGACCGATGCCTATCTCGGCTATGACCAGAAGAATTTGTATGTCGTCTTCGTATGCTTCGACGATCCGAAGAAGGTGCGCGCCCGCATGTCGCGCCGCGAAGATATTTACGACGACGACCAGGTCGAGATCATCCTCGACACCTTTCACGACCGTCGCCGCGCCTACGCCTTCCAAACCACGCCGCTCGGCGTGCAATGGGATGCGATCTGGACCGAGGCCTCGCGCGAGGAAGAGACGCAAAGTCACTTCGACACTTCGTTCGACACTGTCTGGAACTCGCGCGGGAAAGTCACCAGCCGCGGCTTCGTTGTATGGATGGAAATTCCATTCAAGAGTCTTCGCTTTCCCGCGACGAAGGTGCAGGAGTGGGGTGTCATTCTCTATCGCGGCATCACGCGCAAGACTGAGGATTCCTTCTGGCCGCACATTACTTTTAAAGTCGAAGGACGCCTCGGACAGGCCGCCACCTTGTGACGGTCTGGAGGGAATCTCGCCGGGACGCAGTATCGAACTGATTCCCTACGGGCTGATGCGAAGTTTCCGCGCGCTCGACACCCGCGACTTCCAGAATCCTTATTTTCAGAAGGCCGCCGTCCAGGGCGCAGCCGGCATGGACGCGAAGTTCGTGATCCGCGACCATTTCACCATCGATGCCACCGCGCATCCCGACTTCAGCCAGGTCGAATCGGAAGACCCGCAGATCACCGTAAACCAGCGCTACGCCGTCTATTTCCCCGAGAAGCGGCCTTTCTTTCTGGAGAACGAAGACTTTTTCCGCTCGCCGATGAACCTGTTCTTCACCCGCAACATTGGCGACCCTTCCGCCGGAATCCGCCTGACCGGAAAAGACGGGCCGTATTCAGTTGGCGTGATGAGCGCTGACGATCGGAGCCCAGGGCTCGCGGTGCCGGACTACTTCCCACTGTCCGGGCATTCGCTCGTACTTCAACGTCGCCCGCGTGACCCGCGACATCGCGCGGCAGTCGAGCGTCGGGGCCCTCTACACCGACTGGGAATGCCCCACCACCGGAGAATACAACCGCGTCGGCGGCGTCGACACGCGCCTCAAGTTCAGCCCGAACTGGACTCTCGACGGGCAGGCTGTCACCAGCTCCAGCAAAATCCTGGGCAACTTTTTCAGTCCAACCTACTCGCCAAATAACTGTGAAGCCAACGCTTACCCATTCAGCTCGGGAAACAAGGGCAACGGAAATTATTACGCCGGTCCAGCCGAACGGCTCCAGTTGCACCACGACGGGCTTCACCTCACATATGACGCGCAATACAACGACATCAGCCCCGGTTTCGTTTCCATTCCAGGCTTCATTAACCGGGTGGACATCCGCGAACTCAAGCAGGAAGTGGACTATCGCTTCCGTCCGAAGCATGGCTGGGTCGTCGACTGGGGCCCGTCGCTCAACACTCGTCACGACTTCGATCACACCGGCCTGCGCCTCGATACGGACTATGCTCCATATCTGGCGATCCAGGGCCGCGGACAGACCATCATCTACCTGCGACCATATGAGGAGCTCCGGGAGCGTCTGCGTCCGCAGGATTTCTGCTTTTACGGATACTGTCCTTCACCGCCCCTGCCCAATCAGGACTATCACGAGCACACCAGTGGTGCGTCGTTCCAGACGGGATACTTCAAGCAGGCCACGATCATAGCCAGCTACTACTGGGGCGATGCTGTGAATTTTGTGGCCCTGCCAGCGACCCATGATGCCACTCTCTTAAACCATCCTTTTGTGGCTCGCGAAGACAACGCGCAGGCTTCGCTGATCATCCGTCCCTTCCAGCCGCTCAAGATCGAGAACACCTACCTGTTCGATCGCCTGCGGGCCAGAGACGACGCGTTTCTGGTGGCGCAGACGCAATTCCCCGGCGCGGGACGCGGCATCTTCAACGACCATATCCTGCGCAGCAAGTGGAACTGGCAATTCACTCCACAGCTATCGGTCCGCGTGATCCTGCAGTACAACGCGCTGCTGGCGGGAACGCCGGGCGTCGGATCGCCCTACACGTACCTGCCGACTTCGCGCCAATTCAACGCTGATTTCCTGGTCACGTATCTCGTGCATCCCGGCACCGCGATTTACGTCGGTTACAACAGCGACCTGCAGAATCTGAGCGTGGTCCCTGCAATTCCGGGATCGCCTGGCTTCGTCACCAACACGGCCCGTGGCTACCTCAATGACAGCCGCCAGTTCTTCGTCAAAGTCAGCTATCTGTTCCGTTTCTAATGCGGTGGAGCGGTGAGCAATGAGCAGTGAGCGAACCGGCCGACCGGTTTCAGCCAATCGGTTCGGCTCATCGCTCACAGCTCATTGCTCGGTGTTGCTGAATCCTGTGGAAATCCGGTAGAATCTAATGACTCGAATCGAGGTTTAAGGTCCCATGAAAGCAGCAATTCACCCGTCTTACCACGAAGTCCGCGTGCATTGTGCCTGCGGCAATACGTTTACGACCCGCTCGACCCATAAGGGCGACATCGGCGTAGAAATCTGCTCGAACTGCCATCCGTTCTTCACCGGCAAGCAGAAGCTGATGGACACCGCCGGTCGCGTTGAGCGCTTCCGCCGCAAGTACGCTAAGGCCGCCGAGACGGCGAAGAAGTAACTTCTTCCCCGCAGGTTGCGCGGATTTTCGCGGATTAAAAGAAACGAGCCCTCGCCCAAAGCGGGGGCTTTTGCTTGACAGTGGGCTAGAATTATCCAGCCACGGCGATGCTTTTCACGCCCGGGGGCTATGGAGAATCCTAATAACACGTGCGGAAGTTCTGGGACAACTCGGGGGATGCAGAGAAGATGGATGCAGTCGCGGACCGGGGCACCCGTGCCACGTGCATCGTCCCCCCTGCCTTCCAGATCGGTTCTGTCACCATTTCCCCGCCACTGTCCTTGCTCCGATGGCCGGGGTCACTGACACCGTCTTCCGCCGCTTCATCCGCAATCTTGGCGGATGCGGCCTCATCATGACCGAGTTCACCTCGGCCGACGGCGTCCTGCGCAAGAAAGATCAGAAGGCCAAGCGCTATCTCCACTTCTACGAGGACGAGCACCCCATCTCTGCGCAGCTTTTCGGCAGCGATCCCAGCGTCATGGCCGAAGCTGCCCGGATGGTCGAAGGCCTCGGCTTCGATCTCGTCGACCTGAACCTTGGCTGCCCGGCGAAGAAAGTCGTGAAGTGCAACGGAGGCTCCGGCCTGCTGCGCGACCTGCCCGCAGATCGGCAAGATTTTCGAATCCGTTCGCGCCGCCGTGAAGATTCCGTTCACCGTAAAATTCCGCGCCGGATGGAACGACGAAGAAATTGTCTGCGTCGAACTGGCACGGATGGCCGAAAACTGCGGACTGGCGGCAGTTGCGCTTCACGCTCGCACCCGCGAAATGGGCTACAGCGGTAACGCCCGCTGGGAATGGATCGCCGCCGTCAAAGATGCCGTCAAGATTCCGGTGATCGGCAACGGCGACATCCGCACGCCCGAAGACGCCTGCGCCATGGTCACGCAAACCGGCTGCGACGCAGTCATGATCGGCCGCATGGCCCCGTCGAATCCGTGGATCTTCCGCCAGATCGAACAATATTGTGCCGCAATCACCCCGGCTCGTGTAGGGGCGGACGCCTTCGTCCGCCCGGTCGAGCAAAGCTCGACGGCCGCTGCCGGCAGCATACGTCTCAGTCAGGAATCAGCACGGCCTTCGGCCGCCCCGGACGAAGGCGTCCGGGGCTACACGACGCTCTACGACGAGCCTTCCGAGGCCGACCGCTACCACATGATCCGCACCTACTTCCAGATGCTGATCGAAGAAGAACTGCCCGACGCGGTCGGCAAGATGAAGCAGTTCGCCTCCTGGTTCACCCACGGAGTCCCCGGCGGCGCCGCCCTGCGCAAGGCGATCTACGAATCAAAAAGCGCGCCGGAAGTCCTGGGGCGCGTCGAAGAATTCTTTGAATCCCGTCTGTCCCTGCGAGCGGTGAGCTTCCAGTAGTCAAGTTTTGCAAAATAGAATCCGGACCGAAGGCCCGATTCCAATCCGGTTGGACAGTGGTCCACTTCCATGGGCGCTCTGCTCAATTCGCTTTGAGGCCCTGCGCTTTGGCCAGCTTTGCCTGCGCTCGTCGAAGGTCCAGAAGTGGGCGGTGGCTTTCATCCTCGTTTGCATGGCGGCGGCGTTGTGGTGGTGGCCGTCTCCGCCCGTTAAGGTCGAGTTGTTGCCATTTTCCAATACACCTCCTGCCTGGGACGGCTCCCAGGCCTGGTTGATCAGTTCTCCCATGCAGGATCCGCGCCGGTCAAGTTCAAGACCGAGATTGCCATGGTTAAGCCGACCTTGCGTCACGAAACTCCAGTGAACGAGTTCGTGGTCAACCTGCGCAACGGGAATTTCAAGCTGCTGCAGACTGATCTGTTCGTGCCCGACATCATGCCTCTGAGCCTGACGCGAACGTATTTTGCCTGGAATCCGCACAGCCAGGCATTTGGCGTTGGAACGAGTCATCCCTATGACATCTGCCCGACGGGAACGAGATTCCCGTACACCTTTATGGACTTGAATCTGGAGGACGGCTACAAGGTGTACATGCCTCGCATCTCCAAGGGTACCGGATACGCGGACGCCGTTTTCCGTCACAGTCGCTCATCTTCGGAGTTCTTCGGAGCGCAAATTGCATGGAACGGAAATGGCTGGACGATGACGCTTCCCGACGGCCGTAAAGTCTACTTTCCCGAGGCCTACTATGCGAAGAATTTTGCGCAGGGCGCCCCGATTGAGATGGTCGATGCCGAGGGCCATCGAATTCAGCTGAAGCGAACCGCCAAACGGAACCTGGAAGAGCTGATTTCACCCAGTGGCACAAGATTCAGTTCAAGTACGACATCGGCGACAGGATCGAAGAAGCATCGGATGACGCGGGCCACATTCGCAAGTACGGTTACGACCAGACGGGCCATCTCCGCAGCGTGGGCGACGGAACTCAACCTTGTATAGATTCGAGTATGAGCGACTGATGGGCGGAGTCGACAATGATCCATACCTGCTCACGGCAGTGCTCGACGGGAATTGGAATGTGCTGGTTAGAAACAAGTTTCTGAACGGGAGGGTCTCTAAACAAGAACTTGCCGACGGCGAGGTGTACCGGTACGAGTATCAACTCAAGGGCGCAGAAGTAATCCAGACCATCGTGACGCTGCCTTCAGGCGACAAGAAAGAATTCTTCTTCCGCGATGGAATTCTGACTGACCAGAAGTAGCCAGCGTAAATCCGGAAGCCGGGAATCCAGGTTCGGTATAGTGTTGGGAAACGATCTCTCCGTTCGACGCGAGGTACGAATGAAAGTAGTCCTGCTTACACTCTGCTGTGCTCTGGTGTCGTCACTTGGAATGGCCACGCTGGCGCTATGCTGCGCTGAGCCACAGGTCTTCTCCACCTCTGCCGGCCCGGTCAAGATCACTCCGCTGAACCACGCCAGCACGCTGATCGAAGCGGGAGGCAAGACCATCTACCTCGATCCGGCCAAGCCCGTGAAGTTCTCCGGTCTGCCCAAGGCGGACCTCATCCTGATCACCGACATTCACGGGGACCACATGGATCCCGACTGCGATCAAGGATGCGAGCAAGTCCGACACCGAGATTTTCGCTGCGCCGGCGGTGGTGCAGACTGTGACCACAGCGAAGCCGATCGCCAATGGTGAAACCAAAACCTGGCAAGGCTGGACCATCGAGGCGATCCCCGCCTACAACCTCAAGCGCGGCCCCGCTCCCGGAAAGCTTTTTCACGACAAAGGGCGCGGCAACGGCTACGTGCTCACTTACGGCGGGAAGCGCTTCTATTTTTCCGGCGACACCGAAGGCGTCCCGGAAATGCGCGCGCTCAAGAATATCGACGTTGCGTTTGTGTGCATGAATCTGCCGTATACGATGCCGCCCGAAGAAGCGGCCGATGCGGTCAAGGCCTTCCATCCGAAGATCGTGATCCCCTACCACTATCGCGGATCCGATCTGTCGCGTGTTTCAGAAGGCGCTGGAAGGAACCGGGATTGAGGTGCGGCTGCTGGACTGGTATCCGAAATAGTCGAAAGCAAGGTCCCGATCCCTTTGAAGTCACGGAAAACAGGCCTGACTCAAGCCAAGGTGCACGGCACTCGGCTTAAAAAGCCCATTCCTGTCGATGAGTTGCGGCTGTGCCGAACAAATCCGACATGGCTGTTGGCAAGTCGACGTCGCAGGCGTGATTCAGGCAAGGCAGGCCCGAAGCCTCCCTCGATCGTCCGCAGCAGCGAGAAGTGGGTGTAGTAGCTGCGCTCTTGACGCCGTGTGGCCGTAGTTCGTGTCCACGATCGTCAGCACCTGGTTCAGGTTGGGCTCGAAACTGTAGTCGTTTTCATCCCAGACCAACGACGATTGCGTTGCGGCCCTGCGACCACGCCGGAGATCGATGGATCGCCGCCACGATCTTCTGCAGCGCTTAGATCCCCGACGTTAATCAGAGCGGGGTTCAGGCCAGCCTGGGAGCCATCGTCTAGTCGGATCGAAAGCGCAGTGCGAGCCACCATTGCCGCGTCCGTGCTGGTCGTTGCACTGGTTCGGGAACGATCAAGCGCACAGGTTCGGCACGTGGCCGGAAGCCAGATCGTCCTAAAGCCCGCTCTGGCCGTCGAAAGCCGCCAACGTTGGCCAGCTGATGTGGGGATTCGTGGCCTTCCTGAACGCTCTGGAAATACACAAACGGGTTGTGCTTGGCGGCATACAGCTTGCACGATGTCGGCATCAGCGACCGACCGAGTGAGGCGGCTGAGGCGAAGTCGTGACATCGGTGAAATATGCCGTCGCTGTAGTCAATGCCGTCAGCTCCGGTCGGCGGCAGGCTCTCCTGATAGCTCTTCCAGCGTCGTGCCGTGTTCGACCAGCTGATCCCGCGATCGTCTTGCCCAGCGTGGTGCTGACGGCCGGAAAGGACTCTGCCGTCGATGTCGATTGAGCCCGGGGGGCAGGGATCGGCCGTGGCCGGATCGGACACTCGTTGGTTCAATCGACGGCCGGGGTCGCGGCGTCGGTGCCCTCGCCTGCGATCGGGACAAACCGTTGGCGCTCGACTGGAGTAGTCGGTGGTGGTATTGCCGGGCGGCACGATATTCGGAGTGCAGCTCGCCGTTGTGCCAGTCAGGACCGTTGTCGCTCTGTACGCCGAAGTTTGATCCGCCCACGACCTCCAGATAGTTCGTCAGGCTGGGGTGCCCGACGGCGAAATAGTTGGTCGCCGAATTCGCCGATCTTCGCATAACTGATTCGCGAACGGAGCGTTCGGGTTGTTCACGATCTCGCTGTAACCGTGGTTCTCCATCATGATCACGAACACATGGTCGAGGTGTGGAACGCCTTTGGGAACGCGAACCTTCCTGCGCGAACATGCTTCCTGCCAGCGAGCAGGCACAGAACTACCGCTTTTTTTGTCATAGGTGTGGTATCTCCTCGGAGTTGCAGTTTGGTCGACTCTGGAATCGGCGACGCCCCGGGTGTCCCCCCACCTCAACACCGACACAAATCGCCGAACATCCATCTTCTTTCCTAAGGCAGGGCAGATTGGAAGAAAGGTATCCGCCGACTGTTACGCGTCCGTGACAGCAGAGTTAAGCTTTTGTGAATTCCCGGGAGCGTGGCGAAGAGCTGGAGTCCATTAAGAGCCGCAATTCTTCGGTCCGGGAAATGACTCGCTCCGAAACAATCGGTCCCTAGTGAAATCGGCCAGGCGGCGTGACAACCTGACCCGTCGCCGGCTATCTGCTAGACTGTCGCCTTCGTTCCCCTTATGTCCGTCACCGCTCCCGTTCCTACGCCCGTTGCGACCAAAGTCGAAATTCCCGAAAGAACGCTGCTGGCAGGCCTTGCGCTGACGAGCTTTGCGGCGCTGCTGCTGGAACTGGCGCTGACCCGGCTTTTCTCCGTCGTCCTCTTCTATCATTTCGCGTTTCTTGCGATCTCGATTGCACTCCTCGGTCTGGGCGCGGGAGGAGTCTTCGCGTATCTGCTGAAGAGCCGGCTGGCACGGGTTGCAACGCGCACGCTGGCATCACGACTTTGCATGGCGAATGCAGTCCTGATCGTTGTGGTGCTCGAGATCGTCCTGCACGTGCCTGTCGCGCTCAATGTCTCCGGGAAGAACTTCCTGCATCTGACGGTGCTCTATCTTGCCGCGGCTGTGCCGTTCTTTCTGACCGGGCTGCTCTTCTCCGTGGTCTTCGCGCGTGAGACTACACGCATTCCACGACTCTACGGTGCTGATCTCTGCGGAGGAGCGCTGGCGTGCCTGGCAGTCGTGCCGCTGTTGAACTGGCTCGGCGGTCCAAACGCGATTCTCGTGGCCGGAATCGCCTTAACTGCGGCCGCCATGATCTGGGCCGAATCCCGTTCGTCCCGAAGGAACGCCGGCTTGCTGGGGCTGGCCTTGGTAGCGCTCACCGCCGCGAATTATTCAGGACGCCTGATCGATGTGGTCTACGCCAAAGGGATGTTTCGCGATCCGGCGTGGGTCGAGTTCGCGCGCTGGAATGCGCTCTCGCGGGTCGAAGTGGACCGCCAGGGGCAGGCCAAGGCCATCGTCATTGACGCCGATGCCTCCACCTACATCATGAACGCGGACGTGACAGCAATGGCACGACACGGACTGGGAAAAGAATTTGATGTCGGCTCCTCCCGCCTTGGCCAACGTTCTGCGTCCGCACGGGGACTTCGCGATTATCGGTCCGGGAGGAGGCGTGGATGTGCTCCGTGCTGTGGCCAACGGAAGTGCGAGCGTCACTGGGATCGAGATCAATCCCATCATCGCCACGACGATCATGCGCGGCCGCTACGCGGACTATGCCCAGCATCTCTATGACCGCCCGGACGTGCACATACAGGTCACCGATGGGCGCTCGTTCCTGCGCGCGACCCGCAGCATTTTGATGTCGTGCAGATGACCCTGGTCGATACCTGGGCATCCACCGCTGCCGGAGCGTTCGCTCTCAGCGAGAACAACCTGTACACCGAGGAGGCGTTCCGCGAATATTTCGACCATCTCAAGCCGGACGGGATGATCGCCATCACGCGCTGGGAATTCCGCGAGCCGCGCGAAGCGTTGCGCGTGGTCGCCGTCGCCATGGAGGCGCTGCACCGCCTCGGAGTCGCGAATCCGGCGCGCAATTTCATCGTGACGTCGCAGGGATCGCTCGATGAAGACGGCATTCCTGTCGTGGTGCTCGCGAAGAAGACGCCCTTTACCTCGGCGGAAGAAGACGCGGTGGCTGCGCACTGCGAGCGTTATTCGGAACTCGATCCTCTTTATCTGCCAACCCATCCGGGGCAGAATCCGTTTTCCGAGTTGATCGCCAGTAACGATCCTCACGCCTTTGCGCAAAGGTATGCCTATAACGTCTCGCCGGTCAACGACAATGCGCCGTTCTTCTTCTTCACGCTGAAGGCGGGTCAAATCCTCGGCGATGCAAGCCTGCGCCATGGGATCGACTGGAAGGTGAACCTCGGCGTCCTGGTTCTGTTTCTCGTGCTCGTGATCTCGGTGGTCGCAGTGCTGGCGTTTCTGGTTCTGCCACTGGTGCTGCGCGGAGCCGGTCAAGTCCGGCAGTCACCGCTTCCGTTGCTTTATTTCATCGCTGTGGGCCTCGGCTACATCCTCGTTGAGATCGCTTTCATTCAGCGCTTCGTGTTGTTCCTGGGACATCCGACCTATGCATTAACCGTGGTGATTTTTCTGCTGATGATTTCAAGCGGCGCGGGGAGCCTGTTCTCACGCCGCTGGCTGCCGCGGTCGCAGATGGGATGGATTCCTCTCCTGCTCGTCCTGGCGATACTGACGCTCTATGTATTCTTCCTGCCCGGCCGGCTGGCCGCATGGGTCGGCTTGGACTTCGGCTATCGATTGCTCGTCAGCGGCATTCTTCTGATCCCTCTGGGATTCCTGATGGGGATGCCATTTCCTACGGGCTTGCGTGCTCTTGCCGCATCTCCCGCGCCTGAGTTTCCGGCAGAAACCGGGCCGGCCGAGAATGCCGTCGAATGGGCATGGGCGATGAATGCCGCCGCCAGCGTCCTGGGCTCGGTGTTGGCAATGGTAATCGCCATCCAGTTTGGGCTCACGGTGACCCTGGCCTGCGGAGCGTTTGCCTATGTACTTGCTCTGTTCGTCATGCCCGCACTACGCGCGAAAGCAGCCTGAATGGTGCGACGATTTTGTTATGATGCTGCGGTGGGCGTGCAGCGAGGAAAACGCACAATTTGAGCCGTTGCGGCAGCCTTTGCATCCCATCCTAACTGGCGTTATGAGGGAATCCTTTGCCTAGCCAGAAGCAGCTCAAGTGGTCGGAACTGCGCGTTGGGATCACGGTCATCGCCGCCAGTCTGACGCTTGGATTTCTTCTGTTTCTCATGTCCGGGACTTCTGGCCTGTTCACCCCAGCGGATCACGGTCAAAGCCTACTTCGACAATGCAGAGGGCTTGCGCGTTGGGGCTCCGGTGCGATTGAACGGGGTTGACATTGGAAACGTCACTAAGATCAGCATCGTGAGCTCCAGAGACAAACAACTCACTCCGGTCGAAGTGACGATGAAGATCAGTACCAAATACCATGACTCGCTTCACCGGGACTCCCTGGCTTCTCTCGAAACGGCTGGAGTTCTGGGCGAAACCTATCTGGATATCGACAGTTCTCAGGCGATAGGTCCGCCCATTGCAGGACGGAGACACCCTCCCCACCCAGGTGCATCCCGATTTCAACCAGGTGGTACGTGCCAGCCAGAGTACGCTGCAGAACATGGACGCGCTGCTGAAGCGCGCCGATCGCATCCTGGCATTCGCGGAAAGCGGCAAGGGATCGCTGGGAAAACTGATCTACGATCCCGACTCTCTACAACCGCTTCTCCGTGACCGTGGCGGATTTCCAGAAGATCGTCGAGCAGGTTGGAAATGGCGAAGGCAGCCTCGGGCGCCTGATCAGCCGCAATGATGCTTACGACAAGTTCATCGCCACGCTCGACAAGATGAATGGCGTCATCGACGACATGCAGCAGGGCAAAGGAACGGCGGGAAAGTTCCTGAAAGATCCCGCGCTGTACAACAACGCGAACGACACGATCGCCAATCTCAAGAAGATCACGGATGACATCAACGCCGGCAAAGGAACGCTCGGGAAGCTGTCGAAGGATGAAGAACTCGCCAAGAAGCTCGACACCACGCTCACGAAATTGTCAGAGCTGACGACGCAACTGGAAGCCGGGACAGGGCACGGTCGGCAAGCTCTTTAAAGACGACACGCTTTACAACAACACGAACGAAATGTTGGTTGAGACGCGGAATTTGCTGAAGGCGATCCGGGAAAATCCCAAGAAGTACCTGAGCATCAAGCTGCACGTGTTCTGATCGCGCACACGCGATCAGTGCTCGCCAATTCCGAACACCGCCCCCAGCATCAGGATAACGAGCACTCCCAGCGAGATGTAACCATACTTGTAATCCTTTTCCCGGAAGAATAGAAAACAGGCAACGATCACGCGCACCACTGGCGTGGCGAGCATGAGCAGCACGCCAGCCCGTTCGATTTCGAGCGGGATGGGCTCCCTTGGTGAACAAGCTGGCGATCAGGCCGGTCAGCATGATGAAGAAGCAACCGAAGGCGCCGGTGCGCAGCACCAGCGCCACAATGCGGTCGAACGCAGGCTCCCGCAGTTGGCTCACAGCACCCCCCGCAAGAGATGGAAGGCTAAGTGTCCCGCAAGGTACAACATAACGGCCACCAGCAAGTAAATGACGATCCTGGTGTGGATGCGAGGAGCCAAACGCGCGCCGAGCAGAGATCCCAAGAACACTCCCACTGCAAGCGGCGCCGCGATTTGCGGCTGGATGTCGCCACGGCGATAGTAGACGATCGCGCTGGCGGCCGCGGTCACGCCGATCATGAAGTTTGAAGTCGCCGTCGCCACCATCAGCGGCACGTTCATGAAGATGAACATGACGGGAACCTTGATCGGTCCGCCGCCGATGCCTAACAGGCCAGAGAGGGCGCCGGCAATCAGAGAGGCTCCCAGTCCGAGCGGATAGCGTTGTGGCTCATACGGAGGAATGACGACCTCGCCATTCAGCGCCGGAGTTGACTCTTCGTCTAGACTTGGCCTTGCCGCCCTTGCTCAAAATCATGATCGAGCTATAAAGGAGAAACGCGGCGAATAGCCCTTCCAGGGCGCTGCGATTGAAATACCCCACGAGGTATGCCATGACTGCCGCACCCAAGGCGGTCGCTAGTTCAAGCGTCATACCCAGTCGGATATCGGTTGTGTGCCGCTGCAGGTGAACGGAAGAACTCGCCGCCGAGGTCGTGATGACCGCGACCAGGCTCGTGCCGATGGCTTGACGGATTGGGATGCCAAAGTGAAGGGCGAGAATCGGCGTGAGCAGAACGCCACCCCCGATGCCGGTCAGAGCGCCCGAGCAAGCCGGCGACGAATCCCAGGATCACCAGGAGGAGAGTGGTCACCATGCGGACGCTCCCCCATTGCCGAGTTGTTCGATGGAGATACTAACCCTGGAAGCCGTGATCTTCAGGAAAACTACGTGGGCGGGAGAACCCGTCCAGCGCAACTTACGACACCGCCCGCGGCGACGCAGTAGCGTCCGCTTGCTCGTGCGCGTGATAGCTGGAACGTACCATGGGTCCGGACTCGACATGGCGGAACCCGAAGCGGAGAGCTTCGTTCCGCAGGTAAACAAACTCGTCGGGCGTGTAGAAGCGCGCTATTGGAAGATGATCTTTCGAAGGACGCAGGTATTGGCCGACGGTAAGGATATCGACGCCGCGCGTCCCGAGATCGCGGAATACTTCGACCAGTTCTTCGCTCGATTCGCCCAGGCCGACCATCACGCCGCTCTTGGTTACCATGCCGGGAGAGAATTTCTTGGCATTTTCCAGCAGGGTCAGAGTGCGCTCGTAGCGCGCACCTGACCGGACGGCGCGATACAGCCGCGGCACTGTCTCGGTATTGTGATTGAGCACGTCTGGCTCGGCATCGAGCACGATGCGCAGCGATTCTTCCAGCCCCTGGAAATCGGGGATCAGAACTTCAATCCTGCAATCCGGTATCAGCTCACGAATCGCGCGAATCGTCTCGGCGAACACCCGGGCACTGCCGATGTTGTCATCGTCGCGGTTCACGCTGGTGACAACCGCATGTTTCAGCCCAAGAGTGGCGACGGCCTCGGCGACCCGCCGTGGTTCTTCCCAATCAATCGGCTCGGGACGACCCTTTGGCACCGCGCAAAATCCGCAGCGGCGAGTGCAGATGTCACCCAGCAGCATGAATGTCGCGGTCTTATGGTTCCAGCATTCGCCGATGTTGGGACACTGCGCCGACTCACAGACCGTGTGCAACCCGAGTCCGCGGGCGAGCTTCTTCAGATTGTGGAAGTTATCTCCCACCGGAGCTTTCGCCCGCAGCCATGCCGGCTTGGGCACGCGCGGTGGAGGGGAAATCTCAATCTGAATCAGTTGGGAAGAGCCGGCCATCCTTTTGATTTTATCAGTTCGCGTCCGTCCACGACGAAAAGCGCCGGTGAGCGGATGCCAACAGCCACCGCTTACCGGCGCTCGAGTCAACTTGAATTCGGTTCCACCTTCTACTGTGGCGGAGGAGCCGGTGCATGCAGCTTGATCCTGATCGGCCCGTCCTTGTCGTCAATTACCTTGTAGTCTGCGGGAACAGCGAACAGAGACGCGTCCGGTTCGGATGAACTTACGTTCTTGAGTTCGGTCTTCAACTCACCGGCCCATGGATCGTTGTGCTTGGTCGTGACGGTCGCCTTCAGTTCGGGGGAGTACCACCGCTCCGACGTAACCGTGATCGGCTTTTCATTCCCCATCTTTCCTGCAGGAATGGTGTGTGTCATTCGTGTGCCAGTGACGTGGATGCCGTCGATGGTTTGATCACCCAGATTCTCGGTATTCGGCGCCGGTTCCCCGGAATCTGGACCTATCTTCTTGACCGTTACGTCGTTGAACATGACGTCAGAGCCCGGTCCTCCCGTTCGTTGGTAGATCATCACTTGTTTGCCAGGAGCATGGGCCGGTCCCGGCACCGCGGCTGTGGTGAAACCGCCTTCGGGCAAGAGAGGCATTTTTTGTGCGATCTTGTTCTCAGTGTCGAGCATATAACGGACGCCAGCGACCGGATCAACGATCGTAATCAGCTTGGGCGCCGAGGTCTGCTGACCGGCCTCCAGAAGGTTCAGCCCAGCCTCCCTACGGATGCGCCCCTCGCTGTCTCGGCACAACATAGAGCTGTCGCTTGTGTGGATACGGTTGCCGTCTGCGAGCGACTGGGTATGTTCCGTCACGACCGTGGCGCAGAAGGGGGCGCCTTTCACCGGGGCGGCATCCATGGTGTCGATTCGCATCGTCACCATACCGGTTCTGGTCTGCAGAGCAGCGCCACCGACTCCGCCACTCAGCATCAAGCCCGATTCGGGTGATCCCTGGGCCGCCGCGCTTCCCACGAGAGTGCCGGCCACCATTAACGCCAGAACATTCATCTTCCAGTGCATGTTATGTTTCCTCCGAAAACCTCATTTTCACTTCAAAACTCAACCTCTTCGAACCGAATGCCCCGAGCGATGCCGTCAGGGCCTACCAAAACGTCTGCCGTGACCGAGCGAACCGGCTGAATGAAGCCTGCTGCTTGCCTCGGCATGGCGGCAGATGGCAGCTGCACGCGAATCACCTGCATGTCCTCGGGGCAACTCAGCGCGTCGCAATACATCAAGCTGCGGAATCCGTCAGGCAAGGATCTTCCAGCACGGACCGCAGTCCCAGCTGGGCGCTGCTCCGAGGGGGCTGGAGAGGGGTCGTAACGGCGCGGCAGGGCGACGCTTTGCGGTCTTTACGACCGGTGAGGCTGGATTCTGGGTCAAGACCGGAGCGATTGGAACGACGGTGGGCTGATGTGCCGCCGTTGGCCGAGTGGTCGTAACGGTCTTCCTCGCGGAGAACAGCCAATACGACACTCCTAACAGCATTGCTGCTGCGATGGCAGTCCACGCCCACGCTGAACCGGGTTGAAATCGGTAAACACCCGTCGTGCCGAAATGTTTTCGATTCTCCGCCAGGTACTGCCGATAATTGAGAACTACTGATCCGTCGACCGACTCAGATACAGGTGGGACCGATTCCCGCACCAACCGCAGATTCTCGCCAAGCATCCTCTGCTCTTCCACAAAATGGCTGCAATCGGTGCAGGTAGCGACGTGTTCGGCAACAGCGCTGTGGGCGGATCGAACCTCGGCATCGCGCAGATGGTCCTCGAAATACCCACGAAGCTCTTCACAAGTCATATCAAACACCCCTCGGGTCCGGCGGCTTCGATGTCAGGCTGGCGACTTCTAAGCGGCTTCAATTTCTGTGCCAGCAACCTGTGTGCGCGATTCAGGCGCGAGCGGATTGTTCCCACCGCGCATCGCAGGCGCGTCGCGGCCTCCTCATAAGACAACTCGCACAGGTCACACAGCACAACCGCCTGGCGATAATGATCGGGAAGCGACGCAATCGCGGCCTGCACTCGTTCCACCACTTCGTTTCGCACCATTTGGCTGGCTAATGATTCACCGTCCGATACAAGATCGCTGGAAAGCCTGCCCAGAGCGTCATCTGCGGGAAGAGGCTCGTAGGCGCGCTCCCGGCGTTCGATCCGCCGGACAAAATTGCGTGCTATGCCAAACGCAAAAGCACCGACATCCCCGCGATCCTCCCGATAGTTCCCGCCGTCCTTCAGCAATAAAATGAAGACTTCCTGTGTGACCTCTTCGGCAGCCGTTCTTGAATTCGTCATATAGAAGGCGTAACGGAAAATGCCACCCTTGAGCTTTTCGTAAAGCGCAAGGAAGGCCGCTTCATCCCCGGCGAACGCGCGCCTCAGCAGGACGGCGTCTGAACTGTTTTCAAAGTTCTCCACGAGAAGTTGATCCACTCCCGGTTTGACGCTGCAGCCTCACTTTGTATTCACGGGAAGCCGGCAAAAAGTTCCAGGAATTATGGTCTCAGAAGTGTGAGGAAGAATCTATCGACGAAGATTGACGAAGATAAAGGACGGTGCGAACTCGTACGACGGCTCTCAGTCGGTATACGTTCTGACGCTCAGACTGAGCGTCACTGGATTCCTAGCGACTGCTGAGAAGCTCGCGGGCTCGAGCATTGTCGTTAGGAAGGAGATCAATCGGTACTTGAACACCGGCGGAGGCCAGTTGGTACCGTGCACAGAGCTTCTTGTCGCCGAAGCAATAGGTGCTCTTCATGAGATCGGCGACCCCTGGCATGTTCGACATGTGACCGGTGAAGAATGGACATTTTGTAAGTCTTTCACATTCAGCCATTGTGGAACCTCTTCAGAAACTTAAGCTCAATTGAGTTCTCATTTCCGTGATCGTCGTCACGAGCAGGACTTTGGTAACAACGGAGAGCATTCCCCGCGCTGTCATCCGACCTCGACGAGCCCGTATGTGTGCTGCCAGCGGGCGCGCATTTCCACGAGAGCGCGACTGATCTCCGCCGAGGAGATTTCTGAATTGGGGCCGGCGAGGACGGCCGCCGCTTCTTGCTTTGCGGCCTCGAGCAATTGTGCGTCGCGGATGATATTCGCGACCCGGAAATCCGGCATGCCGGCCTGACGCGTGCCGAAGAATTCTCCGGGACCGCGCAACTCCAGATCGAGTTCCGCGATCTTAAACCCGTCATTCGTGTCGACCATCGCCTGGAGCCTGCGCTGGCCTTCTTCTGTGACTTTGCCACCTGTCATCAGCACACAATACGATTTAGCGGCGCCGCGCCCGATGCGTCCGCGCAACTGATGCAGCTGCGCCAGCCCGAATCGCTCAGCGTGCTCGATCACCATGACACTCGCATTGGGGACGTCGACGCCCACCTCGATCACCGTCGTCGCGACCAGAATATGCAGCTCGCCCCTTTGGAACATGCGCATGACCTGATCCTTCAAGTCGGCATCCAGGCGCCCGTGGAGCAACCCGACTTTCAGGTCGGCAAACACGTTGCTGCTGAGTTCTCGATACATCTTGATCGCAGCCTTCAGTTCGCTCTCTTCATTCTCGGCAATCACGGGATAGACGATGTACGCCTGATGCCCGGCAGCTACCTGCTTGCGCACAAAATCCCACACCTTCGGCGATTGATCATCCGTGACCTGCTTGGTGATGATGGGCGTGCGTCCGGGCGGGAGTTGATCGAGAACGCTGAGATCTAGGTCGCCATAGAGTGTGAGTGCGAGTGTGCGAGGAATAGGAGTCGCGGTCATCACAAGGACGTCGGGTTCCCCGGCCGCCGGTGCAGCCGCCGACCTTTGCTCGGCCGGACGGCCGATGGCGGCCGTCCCCACATGATCTTCATCGCTGCTTTCCCCCGACTTCTTCATCAGCTTGAGCCGCTGCATCACCCCGAAGCGGTGTTGCTCATCGACGATTACCAACCCGAGCTTTGCGAACTCGACTTTTTCCTGTAGCAGAGCGTGCGTTCCGATAACCAGCTGCGCGCTGCCTTGCGCGATATGCCGCCGGATTTCACGCTTGCGATCGTTCTCGAGCGAACCGGTCAGCAGGACGATGCGGTAGCCGGCATTCTCCAGGATTCTGCGCGCCGAGAAGTAATGCTGCTGCGCCAGAATCTCGGTCGGCGCCATCAGCGCCACCTGGTATCCGTTCTCAATGGCGATGATTGCGGCCTCGAAACTCACGATCGTCTTGCCCGATCCGACCTCTCCCTGCAGCAGACGCCGCATGGGATAAGGCTTTTCCATGTCTGCGGCAATCTCTTTCAGCACCCGTTTCTGGGCGGCGGTGGGGTGAAAAGGCAGAATCTTCTTGATGGCCGAGCGCACCCGATCATCGAGTTTGAAAGCGATTCCTGTCTGCGCCTTTAGTTGCTGCCGCTTCAGCTCAAGCCCCAGTTCGACAAAGAACAGTTCGTCGAAGATCATCCGGATGTGCGCCGGAGTTCGAGAAGATTGCAGATCGGCGAAGCTCTCGCCCGGTTCCGGCCAATGCACGTTCCAGATTGCCGCCCTCGGCGAGACCAGGCCCATGTGCGAGCGCACGGCTGCGGGGATCGGATCGGGAAGGTCGGGTGTCAGATTGTCGAGCGCTGTGCGGATAATTTTCCGAAACCACTTCGAAGCTGACTGGGCCAGCCGCCTCGTAAATGGGAACGATGCGGCCGATCTCGAGCGATTCCGCAGCTTTCTTCTCGTGCATCGCTCGCGCCGGATTCGGTACCGAATCCCCCAGCAGTTCAAACTGGGGCTGAATGATCTGCAGCTCGCGGGTTCGCTGATCTTCTTCAACCTTCCCGTAGAGAGCAATCATCTGCCCGGGCTTGAATTTGTCTTGAAGGTAGGTCGCATTGAACCAGAGGCAGCGCAGACGGGCCCGGCCCTGTCCCACCGTGAGCTGGAAGATCGGCTTGCTGCGGGTGCGGAACAGTCCGGAATTGCGCACCTCGCCAATCACGCTGGCCATCTCCCCGGCGCGCAATTCGGAGATCCCACGCGGGTTCAACCGGTCTTCATAGCGAAAAGGAAGATAATGGAGCAGGTCGCCGACAGTATGAATTCCCTTGGCAGCCAGGATCTCGGCGATACGCGGCCCTACGCCTTTGACGTATTGAACCGGGGTGGAAAGTTCGAGCATGCGCGCAATTCGTGGAAAGCCCGCCTTGAGTGCGCCAAGGCGAAAGCTCCAGCAGGAATGGTAGCAGGAGCGAATCGCATCTGCCTTTCCGCGAAATCCATTCCGGGCGCCCCCGCTTCTGATTCCGGATTTTTTCCGGGAAACCGGAGGGAGCGTACGGGTGTCTAAATCTTCAGTGCTCGTCAATCTTGTCCAAGCGCTGGTGGCGATTGTTCTTGGCAACGTCGTGTACTTCCTCTTGTTGCCTTCGCTTCCGCCTGCCGCGCGACACCACCCTTTTCATATGGACTTGGGCATAGTGCTCGACTTCTGGTTTTGTCTGGTGGCCTACGGATTGATCCGAACCGCCAGAAAATGGCGCTGATTTTGGGATTGGCCGTTACTTTCGGAACCTCGGTTGTTACCTTCCGCGAAGATACAATCCGTTTGAAATGCCGAAAATCGCAGCCCTGTTCGACGCAGGCCAGGCTGTTCTCTCGACCTTTGATCTGGATGAGGTTCTGAAGAGAATCCTGGCCATTGCGCACGACTATTTCCATTTGCGAAATGTGGCGATTCTCCTGCTGAACCGGGAGACGCAGCAGTTGTTTGTGCGCTCGCAAATCGGCTGGGATGAAGGCAAGGACACGATTCGCCTGGCAGCCGACCAGGGAATCACCGGGGCGTCAGTCTCGAAGAAGCAACCCGTCTATGCCCCCGATGTGAGTCAGGACCCGCGCTACATATGTGCGGCACAAGCGACCCGCTCCGAGCTGGCAATTCCCCTGATGGTGCGCGACGAAGTTGTGGGAGTGCTCGACTGCCAGAGCGATCAACTCAACTACTTCGACCACGAGACCATCGAACTCCTCACTCTGTTCTCCACCCAGGCCTCCATCGCGCTGGAGAATGCACGGTTGTACTCGCTGGAGCGCCAGCGAGCCACGGCAGCTCGAAGCCATCAACATCATCGCGCAGCAAAGCACTGCCGTCATGGAGCTTGAAGACCTGCTGACTCGCGTATGTTCAGTCATCCAGCAGGCTTTTCAAGTTTCTCAGGTTTCACTTCTGCTGCGCGAGGAAGACGATCTGGTCATGCGGGCTTTTCACGGCGAGCTCACGCCCTGCTTCCCGCCCGGCGGCCGTTTTCCGGCCACAGAGCACCCATGGTCCGAAGTCATGGACAGCAGCGGCACCGTCATCGAGAAAGATCTGAGTAACGCTCCGGAGTCCTTCCGGCTATTTAGAGAATCTGCCTCCCGCATGAGCATCCCGCTGATTTCCTTTGGCCACACGCTGGGCGTGCTCACGCTGCACAGCTCCAAGGTGAACGCCTTCCGGGAAAGCGAATTGCAGTCGCTCGAATCCGTGGCCGACATTTGCGCGAATTCCATCCAGAACGCTCATTACGTCGAGCGCGTGAAACAACTCGCGTACCTCGATGGCCTGACCGGCATCTTCAACCGGCGGTTCTTCGAACTTCGCATCATGGAGGAGGTTGAGCGAGCGCGCCGCTACGGCGCCGCCATGGCCGTGATCATGGCCGACATCGATCAGTTCAAGCGACTGAATGACGAATTCGGGCATCTGCTGGGGGACGAAGTTCTGCGGCAGGTTTCTTCGATCTTTCACCAGCAGCTGCGCAAGACTGATGTGGTGTGCCGCTATGGCGGCGAGGAATTTGCGCTTCTCCTGACCCAAACCAATGCCGAACAGGCTTTTGTGGTGGCCGAGAAGCTGCGGAAGATGGTGGAGAAGTGGCAGTTCCCGGGCGTGCCCCGAGCCATTACCATCAGCGCGGGTGTGGCCGCCTTCCCACTTCATGGCAAGAATCGCGACGAACTGGTTCGGGCAGCGGATAGTGGACTCTACCTGGCAAAGCAAGCCGGAAGAAATCGTGTCTGCATTATCAACATCCCGGGCCAAGCCGCCGCAACCGGCATGTGATGCCGAAATGCATCAACCGCGATGGACACGAAGGTCCACGAAGGGTATGAACTCTAGAGCCAGTCTTCCCGCAGGCGCATCAGTTCGCGCCGCAAGTCCTGCATGTTCTTCTCGATCTGCTTCTTCTGCTTCTCAGTCTGCTTGCGGATCTCCTGCTGGTGCTTGCAGAACTCGTTCTTGAGCTGCTGGGTAGCCTGAACCGACCTCTCCACCGCCAGTTCCATCTGCGGTTGCAATTGCGCGAGTTCGTATCGCAGCTCGCTTTCTGCGTCCAGCAGGTCGCTCGACTCCTTGCGCTCCGGCAGCGTCAGATTCAGAGTCTGTTCTTTCTTGTCGCGGACCACTCCGACCGTCACGGAATTGCCGCTGCGTGACTTTACGGCGTGGGAGAAGTCGCTGGTGTCGTGCACCGGCTGGTTGTTGATCTTGACGATCACGTCGCCCGCACGGAAACCAGCTTTTTCTGCGCGGCTTCCTTTCTCCACCGTCCGCACCAGTACGCCATTGCCGTCCTTCACGCCGAAGAAGTCTCCGAGCTGAGGCGTAATGTTCTCGACCATCAACCCACTGCGCGCCGATGAAGTCACCACCACCATGTTCATCGAGGGGATATCGATATCCGGGACGTGAATCGGAGGAACGTTCACGTGGATGTCGCCCGGCTTGGGACCAGGCCAGCTGTACTCTTTGTGTTTGTCGGCAAGCTGCACCTGCAGCGTCAACGGCTGGCCTTCGCGGCTGAGGCCCAGCGTGACCACTCGTCCCGGCGGCGTCTCGTGGATCATCCGGCGCAATTGAGCTCCACTCTCGATCGCCGTCCCGTTCATCGTCAGAATGACGTCGTGCTCCTTGATGCCGGACTTCCCCGCAGGAGCGTCCTGGTCGACCATCGTGACTTCGACGCCCTTTTCCTCCTTCAACTTCAGGGCGCCCATCCGATCCTTGGTGACATCCGCAATGTCAACGCCCAGGTAGGAACTCGTGCCGCTATCTTCGCTCGAGAAAACCCACGGTTGCCCCGCGCTCTGATCGACCGACCAGCTCTGCGCGGCTTGCGCAAAGCCAAGCAATAACGGTACACACAGAATGTTCGACACTATGCATGTGCGCATGTGACTTCCTCGATTCACAAGATACGAGGGGTCGCTTTTCCCTCGACTCCAATCCGTACTAGTGTCCTGCCCGCTTCAGGCAGATATCGCCTGTCGATGTATGCACCTTCAGCCAAGGCCCGCCACCGTTGAGCTTGCCCTCAGCCGTCAGGGTTTTCGGTCCCCACCGATCACCCTCGCTGCCGATATGTATGTCCTGAAAATCCGACGTGATGCGATGTCCGCTGCCCATGTCGACGCTGGCGCGAATATTAACGGCGACGTCGGAAGCGATGTACACGGTGATGTCGCCTGCGCCGGTCTCCAGATCGGAATCGCGACGCTCGCCGCCGGTATTTACCAGCTTCACAGTGATTTCGCCGGCGCCTGTTTCTGCCGATGCGGACGGCACACCGTAAAGCTCGATGCTGCCCCCGCCGGTTTCGGCGTGCACATGTCCTTTGGCGGAAGTCAGGCGGATGCTGCCCCCGCCCGTTTCAATCTCCGCCGGGCCGCCCACATCGCTGAGGTCTACGCTGCCCCCGCCCGTTGACGCCTTCACCGTCCCGTTGCAATGACGTACGGTAATGCTGCTGCCACCGGTCTCGATCAGCGCTCCTTGCGCGCAGGATTGAATCTCGACGCTGCCGCCACCGGTTTCGGCAACCAGTTTTCCGTTTGCCTGACGGACTTCAATGGAACCGCCGCCTGTGTGGAGTCCCATTTCGCCGCTCACGGTTCCGACTTCAATCGACCCGCCACCCGTTTCCGCAGCTAGACCTCCGCCGATATCATCGAGATGCATGCTCCCACCGCCGCTTTGCGCTTCCACGCGGCCGGTCAAGCCCGTTGCATCCACGTTGCCGCCGTCGGTCTCCAGCTTCACTAACGCCATCTCACGCGGAACCATGACGGAGAACTCGCCGGAGAAATGCCGGGGATGCCTTCCCCCCTGCCAATCTCCGACGATCCAGGCGGTATCACCCTTTACGTACGCGGTCACCTTGTACTGCTCGAATTGCCTGCGTGCTTCCTGCTCCGAAGAAGTGCCGTAACGAGTATGAAAAACGTAATTGATGCCTTGCTGTTGCCCACCACGTACCACCACCGAGCCCATGTCCACCTTGACTCTCAAAATCTTGACCGCAGCCAGCGATCCCGTGACTTCCTGCGCCCAGGATCCGCCTTCGCGGGAGACTCTGTGTTTCCTGCGCCTGGCTCTGCGAAAGAAAGCTGATAGGCCCTAACAGGGCCAGCCCAAGGGCCAACCCGACGACTTGTGGCGCTTTTTTCAAATGAACCACCTCGATTCTGCAATGCAGAAGGAAGAATTCAGAATGCAGAAGTTGCTTGGTTTCACTCCCAAATTCCTACTTCTGCATTCTTACTTCTGACTTCTGCCTTACGACAAAGAACTTCGACCAACTGTCTAATCAATCTCCGGCAACTGTGCCAGCATGGTGCGCGCCTGGGACTTGATATACGTGCTCGTATCCTTCGCCGCCAGCGCCATCAGAACGCCGCGGACGCTGCCATCAGCCTTCACCGGCTCGATCAGACGCAGCGCCTCAATACGAACGCCGGAATTGGAATCGTTCACCAGGGCACGCAGCACGGCATCGCGGACATTCGTATCGGTTTTCACGTAATTTCCCAGCGCATCCAGAGACTTCAGACGCACGCCGGGATTGGTGTCGTTCTGCAAGGCGTAGATCAGCGCCTCGCGCACCTGCAGTCTCTCCGCTCTTCTGAGCCAGAAGGTCCACTGAATCCACGCGCACGCCCGAGTTGTAGTTGTTACGCGCGGCGTACAGCAGCAGTTGCTGGATCTGCTGATCGTTCAATGATCCATGCGTCTCCTGTGTGGAAACCGTGTTGTACTTGATGCTGACCTGATCGGTGCCTGGGACTGGAGTGATGGAATCAATGCCGGCGATGGAAGCGTCTACTGGAGGTTGGGTGAGGGTAATGACGTTAGGTCCCTGAGGGCCGCGCGGGATCACCCGATAGGCAGTCAGCATTCCAATAGCAAACCCAAAGATCAGAATCACGGAAGCCAGCGCCGGAGAGAATCGCACCTGCCGCAGCCAGTTCGCCGGATCAAACGGCAGCCGGCTCAAAATGCTGCCCTGCTCCGCCGTCTCCAGCCCTTCCTGCAACCGCATGCGCGACGACGCCAGCAGATTCGGCGTCGGATCCTCGGCGCGATCCTGCGCGAGCAGCGCGTGAAAATCCTGCTCAGCCTTCAGTTCGACCGCGCAGTCGGCGCAGCGGGCTACGTGCTGCTCCAGTTCGTGGCGGGCGTCATCGGCCAGCTCGCCATAAACGTGAAGCACCATATTCTCTCGAACCCATTCACACTTCATAAGTTGCACCTGTAATCAAACTTCACTGGGTGCCCCATTTCTGGCCGATGTTGCCAGAAGTGGGCGATGTCCCTCGTCAATCCTTACCTCATATCCGCCAGTGCCCCGCGCAACTTCTGCGTGGCCCGGAAGAGTGTGTTCTTGGCGGTCTCTTCCGTCGTATGCAAAATCTCTCCCACGGTTCTCAGCTTCAGGCCGTGATAATGCTTCAGCTCGAACACCATGCGCTCGCGCGGAGTCAGCTTCTCCAGCGCTCCGGCGATCCGCGCGCCCAACTGCCGCCGCATCAAATCGCGCTCCGGATTCGCTCCCGCGCGTCCATCCGCCACCTGATCGAGCAGGTCATACTCGCCGCCATCCGAGTCTTTCGCGACCGGAGCGTCTTCCTTGCGCACGGTCTTCTTGCGCAAATGATCGAGACACAGGTTGGTCACGATCCGGTAAATCCATGTGTAGAAGGAACACTCGAACCGGAAGCTGCCGATGTTCTTGTAAGCCTTGAGGAAGGCGTCCTGATACACGTCCTGGGCGTCGTGCTCAGTTCCGGTGAGATGCAGGGCAAGCCGCAGCACCGCCTGGTCGTAGTGACGCACGAGTTCCTCGAAGGCGGCGCGGTTCCCGCGCTGCGCCTCGCGAATCAGCATCGTGTCGTCGATGCGGCGATCTTGCGTTTGGCGATCTAGCCCAGCCATGCAACCCCGCGTGGGGTCCTGGTTCGTGCTGACTCTCTCTCTTAACTCACTCTCTCTTGAGTGGGCCCGTCCGCCAACCGAAAATGGTACTGCCCATACACCGGCCGGCATGTTTTGTCGCTTCCTCTACTTGCCCGGATTTTCCAGTCCTCCGGGCTTGCACAGGAATAGACGGAGAGTCAGCGCAACCGTGAGCAGAAATTATAGGCTGTACAGGGATTTTGTGGGGGGCCTAGATGGTTCTGGGACAAAGATTTAGGGGGAAACAGAACAGTGGAACACACTGCCTCCCAGACCTTTGGCAGCGAAAGTGCCCTCAAAGTGAGGCAATTTAGGACCAGATTCGTAGAGACGTCTCTTGTTACGTCTCTGTTTTGTCGTCCATTGGCGCCGTCAATCAACCTCGGTTCAGTTGCGCCGCCAGCAGAGACGTTGCCAACAACGTCTCTACGGAGCCTTATTCCGTCGCCGGTTCCTTCTCGATCACGACCTTCAGATGCGCGGTCACGTCCTTGTGCAGCTTCACCGGGACGGTGAACTCGCCCAGGGTCTTCAGCGGCTCGTGCAGCTGGATCTTGCGGCGATCGACGTTGAAGCCTTTCTTGGTCAGCGCGTCACCCAAATCGCTCGACGTGACCGATCCAAACAGTTGATCGTGCTCGCCCGACTTGCGCGTGAACGTCACCGACACGCCGTCGAACTGCTTCGCCAGTTCCTCGGCCTGGGCCTTCTCTTTGGCCGAACGGCGGACGGAAGCAGCCTTCATCTGGGTGATGACGGCCTTGTTGCCCTCATTGGCCTCGATGGCCAGCTTGCGCGGCAAGAGAAAATTCCGTCCGTATCCTTCGGCGACCTTCACCACATCGCCGCGCGATCCCAACTTCGCTACGTCTTCTTTGAGAATGACTTCCATGATGGCTCCAATCTTGAGCTATTGCCCTTCTCGTTGTCATTCCGAGCAACGCGAGGAATCTGCTTCTCCTCGCCACGAGCAAACACCAGATTCCTCACTTCGCTCGGAATGACACGGCGAGGGTCGCTGGTAAGTTACGATGCTCTTCCCGCAAACGGCAGCAGGGCGATATTGCGCGCCTGCTTGATGGCCGAGGACAGCCGGTGCTGGTGCGGCGCGCACACGCCTGTCAGGCGGCGCGGCACGATCTTGCCGCTCTCGGCCACGAACTGCCCGAGCAGCCGGTAGTCCTTGTAGTTGATGTCTTCGATCTTCTCGACGCAGAACTTGCAAACCTTCTTGCGCCGGAAGAACTTGCGTCCGCCGGCGCCGCCTTCGCGCGGAGGTCCGCCAGGGCCGCGTCCGCCGCCACCGAATCTCGGACGGTCTCCGCCCGGCCTTCCGCCTTCACTCCGCGGCCTCTCGCTCGGTGCCGCCGCTTGCTCTGGTGCTTTCGTTTCGTCTGCCATAACTCTCCTCATTCAGCCGTCGCAATCTCGGCGACGTTCGATCCTGTGATCAGTTCCGAGCCAGCAAGGAATCTGCTATCGCTCGAGGTCGGCACAGATCCCTGGCCACTGACCACAGCCGCTTACGCCGTTGCCGGAGCTTCCGCCGCGGGAACCGCCGCCGGTTCCGGAGCAGCCGCCGCCGGTTGCGCGCTCACCTTCTTTTTGGCGTCGCGCAGCTTCTTGATCTTGTCCAGCCGCTTCTGCTCCTCGTCGACACGCACGGTCAGGAACTTGATGACCGGCTCGGTCACGCGCAGACGGCGCTCGAGTTCGTGGATCACCGGGCCGCCGCCTTCGACGACCATCAGCACGTAAATGCCGTCATGGAAGCGCCGCACGGTATACGCCAGACGTCGCTTGCCCATCTTTTCGACTTTCACCACGTTGCCGCCCGATGTGGGCACGACCGATTGCAGCGTCGAAATCAGTTTGTCGAGATCCTCGTCCGTCATATCCGGCCGGACGATGAACATCAGCTCATATGTACGATTCATTCGTTTCTCCAAACTTCTCAAGGGGTCAGGGGTTTAGGGCCCAGGGATTGCAAAACCTCTCCGTGCTTTTACTGACCCCTGTCCTCTGATCCCTGGTCCACTTTCATCTTTCCGGTTAAAGCGATTCATCGCCGCCGCCGGACCATCCTTCAAAATCACCTTCACCGCTTCCGACGCGGTGTCGAGCATTCCGTCCACCACCGCCAGTTCTTTCTTCTTCATCGGAGCCAGCAGATACTCTGCTCCATCTCCAACCTTTCGGTCCGGCGCTACGCCGATCCGAATCCGCAGGAAATCCTGCGTGTTCAGCGCACCGATGATCGACTCGATGCCGTTATGCCCCGCCGAACTGCGCCGCGTATGAATCCGCAACGTGCCCAGCGGAAAGTCCAGCTCGTCCTGAATCACGATCAGGTCCGATTCCGGACTCGCCTCGTACTCCCGCAACAACTCCCGCACGGCCAGACCGCTCAAATTCATGAACGTCTCAGGCTTGGCCAGCAACACCATCTGATCGGCGATCACCGTTCGCGCCGTCAGCGCCCGGCACTGCCGGTTTCTGACTTCCACTCCCAGGTTCCCGGCGATGCGATCAATCGCCAGAAACCCCAGGTTATGCGGCGTGAACTGATATTCGATTCCGGGATTGCCGAGACCAACGATCAGTTTCACGCCACCATCCGTACTCATGTAGAGACAGCCGCCTCGGCTGTCCGGCTGCCGCGAAGCGGCACGTCCGACACAGGAGCAGCTATTTCTTCTCTTTCTTCTCAGCCTTCTCGGCCTTCTCCGGCAGCAGCCTCGGCCCCTTCTTCCTCAGTCTCCTGCTTGCCCTTCTTGATGACTTCGGGTTCAGCCGGAACAGCCCCCGCTTCCGCCGCCGCAGCCTCAGGCGTGACCACAACCTCTTCCTTCACCGAGGTCACGTGGGCCACGGGCTGGTTCGCGTCGGTCAGGAACTTCAGTTTCTCCGAGTGCGGCAGATCGGACACGCGCAGCACCTTGCCAAAGGTCAGGTGCGACACGTCGACATCGATGTGGCTCGGAATGTCGGCCGGCAAGCACTCGATTTCGACTTCACGCAGCATCTGCTCCAGAATGCCGCCTTCCTGCTTCACGCCTGCCGCCTCGCCCTTCAGGAAGATGGGCACGCTGACGCGCAGCACTTTGTCGAGGGCAATCCGCTTCAAGTCGATGTGCAGCAGACGGCCCTTGATCGGCTCATACTGCCAGTCAACGATCATGGCCTTGGTCTTCTCGCCGCTCAGGGCAAGATCGAAGATGGTGTTGTGGCCGGTTTCGGAGTTCAGGATTCGCGTCACCACGCGCGGATCTACGCTGATCGAAACCGAGTCCTTGCCCGCTCCGTACACCACGGCCGGAATCTTCCCATCGCGTCGCACACGCCGGGCTTCATTCTTTGTGCCCGCCTTCCGTGGCTGCGCTTCTAGTACGTTTGTTTCCAATGCAGTCGCCATAAATTCAGTTCCTGTCTAAGAATCAGTTTCAGGCGGTGACCTTGAGCAATGAGCGAACCAGGGTTGGCTCACAGCTCACTAGCTCATTGCTCACCGCTCTACATGAACAACTTACTCACCGACGTCTCTTCGTGATTGGCCTGAATCGCGCGGCCAATCAATCCCGCAATCGAAAGGACGTGAATCTTTCCGCCCTTCTCCGTTCGCGCCGCATCAGCTTCGGCATTCAGCGGGATCGTGTTCGTTACCACCACTTCCTTGATCACCGAATTTCGAATGTTCTCGACCGCCGGCCCCGACAGCACCGCATGCGATGCGCACGCATAAACACAAGTCGCGCCATTTTCAATCAAGGCCGCAGCCGTTTTCACCAGCGTCCCGGCCGTATCGATCAAATCGTCGATGATCAAGCAAGTCCGTCCGTGAACGTCGCCAATCACGTTCATGATCTCGGCCACGTTCATCTCGACGCGCCGTTTATCGACGATAGCCAGCGCCGCGTCCACTTTCTTCGCGAAAAATCTCGCGCGTTCCACGCCGCCTGCGTCGGGCGAAACCACTGTCAGGTTCGGCAACTGCAGCTTGCGGAAGTGATCCACCAGCACCGGCGAAGCAAACAGATGATCCACCGGGATGTTGAAAAATCCCTGCAACTGCGGCGTATGCAAATCCACAATCAAGGCCCGGTTCGCCCCGGCGGTGGTCAGCAGATCGGCCACCAGCTTCGACGAGATCGGGCTCCGCGGCTTGTCTTTCCGGTCCTGCCTTGCGTACCCGAAGTATGGAATCACCGCCGTGATGCGCCGCGCCGATGCGCGCTTCAACGCATCAATCATCAGCATCAGCTCCATCAGGTGCTCGTCCACCGGACGGCACGTAGGCTGCATCACGAAAACGTCGGCGCCGCGCACGTTCTCCTGAATCTGAACGTAGCACTCGCCGTCGGCAAAGCGCGTGACCTGCGCCTGCCCGCGCTGCATCCCGAGAAAGTGGCAGACCTCGTCTGCCAAAGACTCGTTCGCCGTACCGCTGAAAATCTTGAACTTCTCGTCGGTCCGCTGCCGCGGCTTCCGCTCCGGCTTTTCGTCAGTCACTGGCGGACTCTTCTTCTCAACTTTTTCAGCCTTGTCGGTCGGCGTGACTAAAGTTGCCATGGTTCTCTGGGCTCCTGGCCTTCAGTTCTAACCGTTTCTTGCAAGCTCCCAAGCCAGCGGGTTTTCTGGCGACTGGGTACTAGCAACAGCCGAATTCTTGGCTGGGCCGCTAGGATTCGAACCTAGACAAAGTGCTCCAAAGGCACTTGACCTACCATTAGTCGACGGCCCAGTAAGCCATTGTTGATTGATGAATGTTGATTGTTGATTGAACCCCCAACGGGGGGATTCCATTGTCATGCAACAATCCGATTTCAACAATCAAAAATTCGCCGACCCACAGCTCACGTAGCGAAAGCCGCCTCGGCAGTCCCGAACCGTGTGGCGACGGCCGCCTCGGCCGTCCAAGCGAAGGCGAAGCCGAGCGCCCCCGACCACGAACCCTAGACCGCAAAGATCCGCCGCCAGTAAGCCGCCCGCGTCAACGTCGTGGTCGCCTGCGCCGCCCAACCGGCCTTCCGCAGCTTCGTTACCGCCGAAGCCGCCGCCTGCCGCGAGGCAAACAGCCCATACAGCGTCGAGCCAGAACCCGACAGAGACGCATACTTCGCGCCCGCACGCACCAGCGCACGTTTAGCCTCGCCTAGCTTGGGATACTCAGGAAAGACGACTTGTTCGAAGTCGTTCTCGATCCCAGCCCGGTCAAGCCGGAGAAGCGGATTCCCGGCCCGGCCCCTTCTTTCCAACAAATCAGAAGGAGCACTGGAGTACAGCCCGCTCAGCCACGCCGACAAGCCGCGGCCAAGCTCATTCATTCTATCGAAGCCAGTAGGCACCGTCAATTTCGTTTCGGCCGATGTAGAGGTGTCCGATGTCCGGCCTTGCGTGGAAGAGCGGCTCTTTAGGGCCGCGTCCGGCATCGCCCGAAGACGAGGGCTTAGCCCCCGCACCTCTCGATCCCATTCCGCAAATGCCTTCGGAGTCGAAACTCCAATCTCCGGCGTCACCACCACGCATGCTGTCGCCGGAAAGTCCGGCAGAGGATAAACCTGCTCCCCCCGCCCCACACCCAACACTGTCCCGCCCACCAGAAACAGCGGCAGATCCGATCCGACTTCCGCCGCGATCCGCAACTTCTCCGCCGGCGTAAGCTGTCTTTCGAACAGCGCGCTCCAGCGCCAGCAGTGTTGCCACTGCATTTGCCGAAGCTCCACCCAGCCCACCCTGCACAGGCAACCGCTTCTCGATCTCGATGACGACCCGCCCCTTCGCGCGCAGGGCCGTGCATCGCTCGCTCAACAATGCGGAAGCAGGTATTCGACTCATCCCGCGGCACTCGCGGATCAGCACAACGAATCTCGATCCCGGTCCCGCGCTCCACGCTTACCCGAATCACATCATGCAGACCGATGGTCTGATAAACCGTCAGAAGTTCATGAAACCCATCCTCGCGCGCCGGACCAATGCGCAGTCCGAGATTGATCTTCGCGAACGATTTGACGGTGACAGGCATGGACGGACGATTGTAAAGTCTCGATGGCTATTTGACGACAGCGGAACCGAGGAAACGCCGTCCTGGCGCTCGCTTGCGATTCACTCCAGTTTCTGCGCGCTCCGCGCTATACTTACGCCATTTCTAAACCGGGAGCCAGTTATGGCCTTCGATGCCGATTCTGGGTCCGACCTGATCCTGCTGCTCTTCTTCGTCGTGGTAGCCGCGGCTCTGGCGACCAGGGTTTTGCTTTGGAACTATGTCAAAGGGTTCCTGGCATCAGGTTGGTCGATGACGCAAGGACGCGTCGAATTCGGCAGCGTCGAGGAACGCCACATCCGCTACGTCACGTATTACGTGGCGAGAATCGATTATTCGTATTCCGTGAACAACGAATATTATTCCGGTTTCTTCGAACGGGTATTCCTCCGGGAGAGCTCGGCCGATCGGTTTGTCGCCGCCGTGAAAGGCCAAGTGATCTTTATCCGCTCTCATCCGAATCGCCCGGAAAGGTCAGCTCTTCTCGCAGCAGGATCAGCCGGGCGGGTGGCCAGCGTAAGGCAATTCTTGGCCCAAGTTTCGACGTTCCCTGCTGGTACCACCACCTTGGTAATCTCGACTCCATCCATTCCTCGGCGCACTCTTGTTGTGATTTCAATCACAACCGCCACCCGTTGGACGGGCAAGACGGCCCCCCCGTTGAAAACAGAAAGTCCTGCGACCACAATGCTGCACCCGTTTTAGGGCCCCTGTGGCAGCATTCCATCCCGCAAGTTGGGAGGCAAGACGGTGTGAGCGGGAGTACGGCCAAAATCTCATGCTCGAGGGCATCAGCTGCGGTGCTGAAGCGCGAGCATCAAGGGGTGGAGTATGCGCCGGATCAATGCACGTCAACTTTGTTCTTAAGCTTTATTCTTTGCCGCTACGGCTGCGGCCTTTGCTCAAGAATATAAAGTCATTAGCGTAACCGACGGAGGCACGATCTCGGGCACCGTGAAGTGGTCCGGGCCGGTCCCCCGCGCGGCGGAATTTCCCATTACCAAAGACACCCAGATTTGCGACCCAGACTCCAAAAAGACTGCCGATCTTGAACGCCTCATCGTCGGCCCGCAAGGCGGGGTCGCGAATACGGTCGTTTATCTCAAGAACATTAGTGCCGGCAAGGCCATGGACCTGCCGGAGCAGCTCCGCCACCTCGACCAGAAGCACTGCCGCTATGTGCCGCACATTCTGCTGGTCCCACAGGGCGGGAGCGCTCGACATGATGAGTTCCGATGCCACCCTGCACACCATTCACATGGATGGGGCCGCCACCTTTAACCTTCCTTTTCCTTTTCCCGGCCGCGTGTCATCGCGCACCATGCAGACTCCCGGGCTGGTCAACCTGCGCTGCAACGGAGGCCATGTCTGGATGAATGCCGAAATGTTCGTTGCTCCGCATCCCTACTACGCCGTAACCGACGAGAGCGGACGTTTCGAGTTCACCAACGTTCCCCCGGGAACGTATCAGATTGTCGCCTGGCATGAAGGTTGGAGCCTGGCGGGCAAAGAGCAGGCCTATGACGTGCTGACCGAACACAGTGTGCAGCGTCCAGTTTTCAACCCGCCCAAAACGTGGGAAAAGTCTGTGACCGTCAGCGGCGAATCAGGTCAGCAGCGTCGACTTCGTGCTCTCGAACAAATAGCTGGTCCAAGATACAGCTCATGTGGGGATAGCCGCCTCGGCTGTCCCGCGAAGGCGAAGCCGAGCGGCTCACCGTGACCCCAACCGGACAACCTGTTCCGTGCGCATCCGCGTCGATCCGCGTCAATCTGCGAGCGCCAGAAGTGGGATCGAGGCGAAGTGTTCGCCCACTGTGTAGAATAAGCTGGATGTCTCAGGCAGCACCAGCAATCACACGCAGCCCGGCCGAAGTCGTCCGGCAGACTCCCGGTTTCGCAGGCTCCCAATGGCGTCTGTTACGCCAGCGCCGGCGAGATCGCCGTCAACTCTTTCGACCTCGACCGCATGGTCGCCGCGGTTCCGACCCGCATCGCGACCGCGCTCGAGCGCAAGGCATACTACTTTCGTTCCGCTGACGGTCAGCCAGGGCGACGAAACCCTCATCGCCGACCGCTACGACGTTGCCCTCAGCGACAACGCCGTCTGCCATCGCAACGTGACCCTGGGCGATTCGCAGTGCGTCTTCATCTCCACTCGCCTGATGGACGACAAGTTCTCCGTAGCGTTCGAGTTCTTTCATCAACGTCGGGCACGCGCTGGTCGAGCGGGCTGGAGTGTCGCGCGAGTTCGCCGATCTGGCCTGGAGCCAGGTCGAAGCCGGAGTCCGAGGCGAGACGTCGCTCGACGCCTTTGAATCCCGCAAGCTGGCCACCTGCCAACGGTCCCGACGCCGAGCGCTTCAAAAACGAGTACCTGGAAGCCACATTTTCCGACACGATCTCGATCTATCTGCTCTCGCTCTACCTCGACTTCGACTACTGGGACCTGCGGGAGCGCGACTATCCGCTGCTGGCGCCGTCCGCGCTGGCCGAGCGGTTGCGCAAGGTCGCCGAGTTGTTCCCACCCAATAGCTGGGTTCGAATTCGCCATCCTCTACAAGCGCCGGGGATGAAGTTGATGGCCACTGGAACAGCACAGCGACCGCCGCGCTGGTATGGCATTCCATTCCGCGTTTTGCTCGCAACCTTCATCGGAACGCTGATCTGTTTCGCCGTGAGTCTGCTGGTTGCAATCTTCGGGACGGTAATCGTGTCGGCGCTGCGGGGAATCGCATCCTGACATGCGAATCGCCTACCGCCTGATCGCGCTGCCCATGGCGCTGGTTGCCGGGGACAATCATCTTTGTCCTTTCGCTGGTCATGGAAATCCGCCACTATCGCCAGGTGAAAGCCCTGTCGGCGATCGAGAGAATGGGCTAGCGAATGCCTGCCCGCATCGCCATCCCCATGCCGCACTCGACCGACCGCGAATACGGCGAGCGCGCCATTCCGCAATACGAGCGGGCCGTGGCGCTCGCGGGCGGAGAACCGGTTCGCATTCCGCTCGACCGCACGCCGGCGGAAATTAAGATCTCTGATCGAACGCTGCGACGGTGTGCTGCTGCCCGGCAGCAATGCGGACATCGATCCAGCAAGATTCCAGCAAGCACCCTCGCCGCACACCGCGAAGGCTGATCCGCGTCGCGATGACGTTGACACTCTGCTGCTCGACGATGCTTATGCCCGGCGAAAGCCCGTGCTGGGCATCTGCTATGGCCTGCAGAGTCTGAATGTCTATCGCAAGGGCTCGCTGATCCAGCACATTCCCGACTTCCTGCCTGAAGCAACGCGGGCGAAGGTCAATCACGAAGCCGGAAGGAAGGTCGCCGTCGCGCACACGGTCGAGATCGAGGGAAGTTCGCGATTGGCAGAGATTGTGGGAAGGCCTCTCCCGTCATCGAACGCTGCCCAGGCTGCATACAACCGAGAACGGCACGGCTTAAGCCGTGCCGATAGCGCTTCGCAAAGAATTAGGGCTCTAGCCTCTGGCGGCGACAATCTCGTCGTGCCTGTGAACTCTTCGCATCATCAGTCCGCCGACGCGATCGGCGAAGGACTGCGTATCGTGGCTCGCTGCCCTGCACGACGGCATCATTGAGGCCCTGGAAGGAACTGCACCCGATCATTTCGTCCTCGCCGTGCAATGGCACCCCGAACGATCGGTCGATCAGGATGGAGCGTCCCGCGCTATCTTTCACGCGACTGATAACCGCGGCAAGCCAGTCTCAGACTTGAAGGCGCGCCGGGGTCTAGCGCTTCTTCTTTCTCTTTGTCCGGGCGGCTTTCTCGAGAAGCACCACCACATGCGCGATCGCGGCTTGCTCGAGATTCAGCCCCTCGGGAGTCTTCGCCTTCAGCCCAACGCAATCACAATGAACTCCGAGCAACTCCGCCACCCGCGTGCGAATCTCCGCGGCGTGCGGACCGATCTTCGGAGCGGCCAGGATGAGGCTAGCGTCGAGGTTGGCGACCGCGTATCCGGCGTCGCGCACTCTCTTCAACGCCTCCCGCAGAAAGATCACGGAGTCAGCGCCCTTCCACTTCGGGTCCGAGGGCGGAAACAGCGCTCCAATGTCAGGCGCCGCAACGGCTCCGAGTAGCGCGTCGGTAATGGCGTGCAGCAGCACGTCTCCATCGGAGTGGCCGCCGAGTCCCTTGTCGTGCTGGAGAGTAATTCCCCCGATCTTCAGCGGAACGCCGGGTCGGAATTCGTGGGAGTCAAATCCGTATCCAATGCGAGTCGTTGGTCTTGCGGTCGATGGTCGTCGGTCGTTGGTCGTTGGCATTCTGTGGATTGGCTTTCCCGCAGAGTTCAATGCTTCAGATAGAACTCTGCCAACTCCATGTCTGCAGGAGTGGTGATCTTTATATTTTTCGGCGAGCCCATCACGACGGCCACTTCGTGGCCGGAGCGCTCGGCCAGCGAAGCCTCGTCGGTGCCCATGAAACCGTCCGCAGAGGCCTCGTCGAAAACCTTCTTGATCACGTCATAGCGGAATCCCTGCGGAGTTTGTGCCAGAACCACGCTCGCGCGGGGAATTGTCGCCTTGATGATCGCGCCTTCGGCAGTGCGCTCAACCTGTTTCACGGTATCGACCGCGGGAAGCCCGGCGATCGCGGCGCCGTATTTCCGGGCGGCTTCAATGACTTCGTGGATGATCTCGCTCGTGACCAGCGGGCGGACCGCATCATGGACGAGCACAATGTCATCGGGTGCGGCGGCAATCGCGTTGAGCGCGTGCTCCACGGACTGCTGGCGGTGTTCGCCGCCAATCACCAACTCGATCTTCGTTCGGAGCACGCCGGCCGATTCTTTTTCCAACCGCTCGCGGAAGCCTTCGATCTCATTTTCCCGCAACGCAATCCAGATCTCGGTGACCTCATCAACCGCCGCAAACCGGCGCAGCGTGTGGATCAGGATCGGCGTTCCTGCAAGCTCGGTGAATTGCTTCGAAAGATGGGGCTTAGTGTCTTTGGCGCTCGACACGCGGGGCCATGCGTGTCCCCAGACCAGCAGCGGGAATGATGACGACAACCTTCATGGCGGGCTGTAAGTATACGGGCGCGAAGGCGGCTTGTTCAAATGATCGACGTGGGCGCAAGCCAGATCGATGGCGCGGAGAAAGCCGATTCGTACTTCTCAGGCACGCGCGATAACCAACCTCGTGGATTCTAAGACGCCCCAGTTTTTGTGTCGATGACGGTCGGGGTCGGCACCGCTGTTCCCGTGGTCGGCACCACCGGAACGGCAGTCGGTGTCGCCGGAACCGGAACTGGGACAGCCTGCCGGGAGTACGCGGCGCGTTCGTCCCATTTTCCGAAAATCATCTTGCCCGCAGTCGTCTGCAGAACGGATGTCACCGACACATCGATGGTCTTGCCGATCATCTTGCGCGCGTTGTCCACCACCACCATGGTGCCGTCGTCGAGGTAGGCCACGCCCTGGTTGTATTCCTTGCCTTCTTTCAGGATGAACACGCGCATGGTTTCGCCGGGCAGCACGATCGGCTTCAGCGAATTCGCGAGTTCGTTGATGTTCAACACTTCTACGCCCTGCAGCTGCGCCACCTTGTTCAGGTTGAAGTCGTTGGTGATGATCTTGCCTTCGTACAGCTTGGCCAGTTCAATCAGCTTGAGATCGACTTCGCGGACGGCGGGAAAATCATCCTCCACGATTTGAATCTGCAGGTTCGCGACCTTCTGCAGGCGCTGGAGGATATCGAGGCCCCGCCGGCCACGATTCCGCTTCAGCGAGTCAGCAGAATCGGCGACCAGTTGCAGCTCGCGCAGAACGAACTGCGGCGTGACGATGACGCCGTCCAGGAATCCGGTCTCGGCGATGTCGGCGATACGGCCGTCGATGATGACGCTGGTGTCGAGGATCTTGTAGCTTTTCTTGCCCTGCTTTTCCCCGCCAAAGATTCCGCCCAGGGCAGCCAGGTTCAGCAGATCGCCTTTGTTGGCCCCGACGATGAGGCCCACATATGCCATCAGCAGCATGACCAGGATCTGCAGGAAACTCTGCATGTGTCCCGGCGGGACACTGCTCCGGATTACCAGAGCAAACAGGTAGGCTCCGCAGATCCCGAGAATGCTGCCTATCGCAGCGCCGATGAGCCGCTTCAGGCTGACGGTGCGCAGCTTCCATTCGAAGAGAACAATCGCAGCCCCGATGACCGCGCCCAGGCCCGCGTTCCAAAGGCGAGGCAGGTTGAAGGGTTCTATCGCAAAGCAAGTAATCGCTACAACCACGACAAAAAGAAGACGTACAAAAATGATATCCACGGTATACCTCCCCGCGGATGCACTTTCCCTGTGCTACCGGACGATGCACCCGAGCCATCCATCGCCGCCCCCGGCGGGATTGGCCTTTCCTATGCGGGGCGCAAGAATTAGGGGATGAATGCACGCCCCGTTCCGGCCTGGTTGGGGCTGGCCGGAAGAACAGTAGACTGACGCCAAAAAGTATATACCTCGGGCGTTACACCATGGGGAAGGCTCAATGGTGCCATTGGTCCGCACACTTCGGCGGATCCGCCCGTGACCTCCGTGATTCACTCCCCGCAAGGATCTGAATTGCTCCTGCTACACTTCCCTCATGAAAGCCTTGGTAATTACCAGCCTCGCCGGCCCCCACGCCCTGGCGATTCAGGACGTACCGGAGCCCAAGCCCAAGCCTGGTCAAAGCATCGTCCGCGTCTTCGCCGGAGGCCTGAATTTTGCCGACTTTATGACGTCCAAGGGCGGCTACCCCGGAACTCCTCCGCCCCCTCTGGTTGCGGGACGGGAATTCGCTGGCATCGAGGAAGGCCACCGGTCGCCGCGTCATGGGCTATACGCAGTGGGGGGCCTTTGCGGAGAAGACAACCGCCTCGACAACATGCTTTGGCCCATACCTGAGCATTGGACCTTCGAACAGGCTGCGGCCTTCCCGGTGAACTACTTCACTGCATACCTGGGATACTGGCAGGCCGGGATGACGCCGGGCACTCCGCCGCCCTCGGTCGTCCACCGAGAGGAGGCCGCCAGGCGCACGCCGCGGGTTCTGATTCACGCCGTAGCTGGGGGCGTCGGAACAGCCGCGGTCCAGATCGGGCGACTGCTTGGAGTGGAAATGTACGGCACGTCGTCCTCAGACGAGAAACTAGCCCGGGTCAAGGAACTCGGGCTGCAGCACGTCATCAACTACAAGCGGCATGAGTATGAAGAGGTGGTGAAGAACCTCACCCACGGCGAAGGTGTGGATGCCGTGTTCGAGATGCTCGGTGGCGAGCACACAGCCAAGAGCCTGCGCTGCCTGCGCGATTTCGGACGCGTAATCCAGTACGGCACTGCCACGGGAAGAGCTCCACAGATCGATCTGCGCGCCATGTACGCGAAGTCGGCCAGCGTGCAAGGACTCTGGCTCACGTATTTGTCGCAGAAGCGGGAGATCATGGAGCCCGCGTGGAAGCAGCTATCCGAGTGGATCAGCCAGGGCAAGCTCACACCGCAGATCGGCCATGTGCTTGCCGCTCGAGCGCTGCGATCGAGGCCTACAAATTGCTGGAGCAGGGGAAGAACTACGGGAAGATTGTGGTGAAGATCGCGGCCTGAAAAATGCAGCAGGGACTGGACTGCTTATCGCCCTTTCCGTTAACACTCTCACTTCGCGCTCGGATGCGACCCAAAAATATCCGGTCCACAGACGTTAGCGCAAGCCTGCGCTGCGGCGAGGGGTTTTGAGCGTAATAGAGATTTAACGACAGGTGGGCGGTTTTCATCGGTTTCGGGTGTGGTGGTTTATGATCATTATCCTTCCATCCCTCGCGACTCTGATCGGCCTCATGGGCGCTGTGCTGTACTTGTCTGGTGCTTGTCTCGCAATGGGGGAAAATGTGCGAGGGCAGCCGGAGCGCCCTCGACCACGTTGAAAACTACTTGGGACAGCTTGTGCTGACCATCTTCAGAGTGGTCACCGTCAAGTCGCCGGTCTCGGAATCCTTACCCACGCCCTGCTTAATATCTTCCTTCATATTATGGGCTGTTGCATTGCTGACGACGCCGGTAACCTTCACCGTGTGCCCGACGTGTTCGCTCATATTGACGCTGTCGCTCTTGAGATCCCACCTGCCACCGTCTTTTACAATCAGCTTGTACTCCTTGGAATTGTCCCCGTTTTGCAGACAACCGGTGATTGAGCGGCTTTTTGTGTGAGACTTGTCCGTGTCTTGCGCGTTCGCCATCAAACTCCCACAGACAAATATCAGTCCAGCGAGCCCCGTCGCAATTCTAATTTTTGACATAGAAGACCTCCATCGTGACTTTAACTGCAAGGCTCGGAAAGGCCATCGGGTGAAACGTTGAACTGGGGCATCCAGAGCGGGTAGGCGTAGGACGTAAGCCTTAATTTGGTCGGCTGTTTTCATGCCGTTCCCAAACAAGTGAGCATGAGGAAAACTGCTTTGACCCAGGGTTGATGAGTGAAATCGGGGGATGTTACGCCAAGCCGACCCGAGCAGAGCCAACATTGAGCAATTTTGAGCAGACGCTCGATTGACTGCGTTGATAAGCTGCTTTCCAAAGTAAGGTGATTTGAAGGAACTATCGCGGGTAGCCCCGACAACCCTCAGCGGTCGTTTCCTTGTTCCTCTGGTGGCGCAGCTTGTTCGCTCCTTTGCTGCGCCACATCTACGTTGCCCAGAGTGGTCGCTTCTGACCATACGCCGATCGGAATAACGCGTAACGTGAAGGTACATCCCGGTCCGTCAGATCGCATCTTCGATACGATTGATCGCAAATTGGAGGAAGTGGAATGGCTACTCAACTATGCCAGAAATGCAAACAGGCCCATCCCGGTCGCGTCTGCGATTACGACGAAAAAGGTGAATGTGCCGAGACGATCGACACCAACGAGGTTGCTCAACCCCGTGACGCACCATCAAACGACGAAGTCGGATTACGCTCCCGCAATTAACTCCGAGGCCCTAATTCACCGCTACCTGTCAGATTTGCAGCTTGACCGGGGTCAATGAGTTCAATGGCGATTTTTCGCCAACAACCCTTCGACACTCTCAGTGTGCCCTGAGAAGTCGTGCGTCTCACCTGATGGCAAAAAGAAGGCCAGACCTAGAGCGGGTCTAGCCGGAAAGAACTTCAAAATTGACGCGGTCGTGAGGGTCGAATGTCGGGTTGCTCGCCGTTAACCCATGACCGCATCCTTGTTTGGAATATAGAGAGGTTATGCGTATTGCTTTCTATCGGCTGGTCAATTCAGCACACGTTTTAACAAATATCCGATGATGTGACGGCTCCGTACTTGCACCGTTGACCTCAATGAGTAAGGCAACCGCTGACACATTTTCGGGACTTATTTTGCGACTTGAGCAGTTTTGAACAGACGCCTAATAAGTGGCGATTGTAAATTCACTCGGATGAGGAGACGTGAAAGAAACGGATGAGCCTTCCCCCCATTCTTCCGCCCTGTTCCTCTGGTGGCGCAGCCAAGGGAACTCGGTGCGCCAGCTCTTTTTTCTTGGAAGTTGGAAGCGTATCACGCATGTCCCAACTCAAGAATGCGTTTGGCTAGTGCTTTCTTGCTTTCTGGTTCTCCGGGCCTGTTTTTTCCTGATGACGTCCTGAAAGGCAGGAGGAAGATATGAAATCCCGCAACATTCGTTGGTTGGCTCTCTCGGTCTTGCTGCTCCCGGTGTTGGTATTCAGTGCGTTTGCCAAATCGGACAACTCGGCCCTGGGAACTGCCGGCAGCTATGCCGTGCTGGCTGGCTCCACGGTGACCAATACCGGCTCCAGTGTCATCACGGGCAACTTAGGAGTCTGGCCCGGTACCGCAGTCACTGGCTTCCCCCCCGGAATGGTCAACGGAGGAACGATTCACGCCGGAGACGCTGCCGCACAACTAGCTCAGAGTGCTTTGACCACAGCATACAACTCGGCAATGGGCATGGCGCCAACGGCCACCCTGACGGGTCAGGACTTGGGTGGAATGGTTCTCACTCCCGGCGTATATTTTTTTGCCAGCTCGGCTCAGCTGACGGGGACGCTGACGCTCAACAACTTGGGTAACCCGAATGCAGTGTTCGTTTTTCAGATAGGGAGTACCCTGACAACCGCGAGCAACTCGTCGGTTATTTTTAGCAATAGCCTGACTGACAAGAACGTGTTCTGGCAGGTTGGCAGCTCCGCGACTCTCGGTACAACGACGGTGTTCCAGGGAAATATTCTCGCGCTCACAAGCATTACCCTGAATAATGGCGCCACCATCGGTTGCGGGAGTGCCTTGGCGAGAAATGGTGCAGTGACGCTGGATAATAACGTCATCGGAGGCGGTTGCACGGGCACGTCGACTGTCCCAGAACCTGGCACTATGGGCTTGCTGGGGACGGGGCTGGTAATTCTGGCCGGTGCAGTGCGTCGGAGACTGCGCATCTAGCACATTCGATTCGTGCATGCTAGATGGGCGGCGAAGTTCCTAGTTTCTGGTATTACGACCGACGGCCCGTGAAAGTTGTCCCCGTCGGACAGCACGGCGTGCAAGGTCAAGTCTTGGTTATCACACGTTACGACAGCAACTGGATTCTCGACGCCTACAACCGGCAGAGAGCATGCGATCCCGATTGATCTTGCTAAAGGTGAACGGCGCACGAATCTCGACTTTAAACTTCCTCGGACATCCACTGCTCGCTGAATGTCGGTAACGGCCTTTGCACTCAAATTTCGACTTCTTTCGATTGAATTCAAATGTGAGCGTTTATCGCTAGAGGTAACTGCTGCGCCGCCTCCAAGCGGTTATCCGATGTAGTTTTTCCGCAAACTCTTATCACCGGGACTGAGATCATTCTTCGAACACCCATTCCTCGCTGACCAGGAAATTCGCCAGTGAGCACAGGGCGATCGCCACTGCGTTCGCAAGCAGGTAGTTCATTCCGCCATAGCCCACCATCACCTTCATCAGCGCCAGATTACCCAGGACTGACACTGCTCCTGTAGTCAGGTTGAACTTGGCGAACCGAGGGAGTGATCGTCGCCATGATGCCTGCACGCGGTCGGACCAGGTGAATTGTTCGTGCCATACGAAGTTGTGAACCACTGCAGCTTCGACCGCAATCGCGGTCGCCGCAAGGTAATGGAAATGGAACACACCCTTCACCAACAACAATGCGGCAAACTGCACCGCGATCCCGATTCCTCCGACAAGATTGAACTTCAGCCAGTGGACGAGGACATCGCGAGTGTGTCTTTGTCCACCATCGCGTGCAGAAACTTTCTCGATCTCGAGTGGCCGAAACAATGACTGCGTTGTCATTGTGAGATCCTTTCCTCGCGATAGAGGCGGATCGTGTTCTGCGCCGTAAAGAACACCAGCATCACACTCATGCCTACCAGGCCAATTGCGCCTCCGACGTCAAACAGCTGGTACTTTCCTCCAAAAAAATTGACTACAGGCTTCCAGAGCAGCGCGAGATTGCCGATCGCGAGCAGGATGCGCAACTCGGTCGGGCCGAAGCGCCAGAACGAAATGCGGAATTCTCCCAGCGCGTGGGTCGCAAGATACGACTGTATGGAGAGCATGAGAAACGCCACCAGCAGGCCGATCGCGATCCGCGGATGCATGTAGCCGGAAAGGGCAAGGCCGCCCATCAGAGCGAGCGCGCCAAAGCTGTCGACAATGTGGTCGACATAAAACCCGTACCGCGGCCGCTGGCAATGACGAACCCGGGCGAGTGTGCCATCCAATGAGTCTCCCAGCCAGTTCAGCGCGAGGCAGGCGATGACGCCCAGCAGCGCGTAACGGTTGCGGGCAGCCAAGGCATAGCACGCTCCGGCGCCAATCTGAGACGCCAGGCCAAGAACAGTGAGATGGTCGGGGCCGATCTGCGAGGGCGTGTGGGACGCCAGCCATACCAGCACCCGTTTCTCTGGCGCCGCCGTCCAGCTTTCCTGGAGACGAAGCATGTCGGGAAAAGGACGTTCGCGACGCATCTCTAAGAGCACTCGGGGATTTACCTGTTCGCAGAATTCCGTCATGGTGGGTCCGGAATTCCTCTAGGCTGTCCTGCTTCATGAGCAAATTTCGCGCGGAACGAAGGCGAGAACAATGCAGGGAGGATCAAACGATGATCAAGCGGTAAGTTATTGAAAAGATTAGACTACTTGCTTCATCTCCAGCGAGGATCGAGGGCTCCGGATCAACACGACGGGGCGAACTATCCTTGAGCTTCGCGGATGGCGCTGGCGAGTTGGTCAACGGACCAGGAAACCTGCTCCTTGGTGATGACCGCCGGTGGGGCAAGAAGGATGTGATCACCCGCCGTCCCGTCGACGCTGCCTTGCATGGGATAAACGAGGAGTCCGCGCTTGAGAGCAGCCGCACCCACCCGGGTTGAGAACCCTTGACTTGGCGGGAAGGGACGTTTCGTCGACTTGTCAGCGACGAATTCGACGGCCCACAGCAAGCCGATACCTCGGACGTCTCCAACCGACTTCTCGTCCTCTAGCGACTGAAGAGCCTCCTTGAAGATCGCGGCCGGCGTTCCGGAGCGGGAGGAATCAGCGGCTTCCACCAACTTGCGCGTCTGCAGATATCGAAGTACGGCTCGCCCGGCGGCCAGCGAAATGGGATGCGCATTGTAGGTGAAGCCGTGCAGGAATGCCCCTGACCCAGCGGCAATGGCGTCGACGACTTTCTTTGTGGCAATCACTGCACCAAGCGGCGCATACCCGCTGGAGAGCCCCTTGGCCGTGACCAGGATGTCGGGCTTCACATCCCAGTGCTCCACGGCGAAGTTCCGCCCGGTACGGCCCATGCCGGTCATGACTTCATCGGCGATGAGAAGCACACCACTTTCACGGCAGATTTCGGCGACCGATTGCAGATATCCCGGCGGAGGAACGACCGCGCCGAGTGTCGCCCCGCTCACCGGTTCGAAGATAAAACCGGCGGCCTCACCGTTGGCACTTTCGATCGCTCTCTTTAGCTCGGCTGCGTACTGCTGTCCGCAGTTGCGGCATCCGTCGGTGCAGTCAAATGCGCAGCGGTAACAATAGGGCATGCCAATGTGCGGAAACTCGCGCACCATTGGCAGATACATCTCCCGCCGGCGCTTGTTCCCCGAGACCGACAACGCGCCAAGCGTCGATCCGTGATAGCTCTGATGTCGGCTGAGTATCTGGTGCCGCTGGCTCTGGCCGATTTCTACCTGATACTGGCGCGCGAGTTTCAGCGCCGTCTCGACCGATTCGGAACCTCCGCAAGTAAAGTAGACCGCGCCGCCCGTCGAAGTGTTTTCCCGCGAAGGCAAGCAACTCCGCCGCATATTCCTCGGCGATGGGAGTCGTGAACTGGCTGGTGTGCACGAACTCCAGCTTGGCAGCTTGCTCCGCCATCGCGGCGGCGATCTCCGCAACACCGTGCCCGATTAAATTCACCGCCGCTGATCCCGCCAGGTCGAGATACTTGTTCCCCGCGGAATCCCACACGAAGACACCTTCCCCGCGAACTGCGGCAGGAAATTCCTTGCGGAAGGATCGGCCAAAAACAGAGGAGCGGGCCTGCGCGTGCTGCTGCATCGTCACGCACGAATTATCTCAGAACAACGCTGTCGACCTGCGATTTGGCCGTCGATGCCGATTGGTCAACAGGAATCGCGACATGCTTCCTATAAGATTGAAATTCCGGCATTAGACATGACGAAACTGCTGCGTTTCTTCCGGCCATCGCACCAGCACACAGCCTTTTCGGCGACTCTGCTGCTGATTACGGCGGTGATGCTTTCGCGCGTGATTGGATACGCGCGCGATGCCTACATCGCCTGGGCTTACGGCGCAGGCGGCGCCACTGATGCCTACGTCGCAGCGTTCACGCTCCCGGATTTTCTGAACTACATCGTCGCCGGCGGCGCGGCATCGATCACCTTCATTTCCATCTACACGCGATTTCTCGCTGAGAAACGCGACGAGGACGCGCAGAAGACGTTCTCCATCATCATCACCGTCATGACCACGGTGATGATTGTGGGCACGATCGCCACCGAGATTTTCGCGCCGCAGTTCGTGCGCTGGTTCGTCAAAGGATTCACGCCCGACAAGATTGATTTGTGCGTTCGCCTGACCCGCATTCTGCTTGCCTGCCCAAATCTTTTTCTATGTAGGCGGAGTCGTTTCAGCGGTGCTTCTGTCACACCGGCTATTTCTTTTTCCCGCATTCGGCCCGTTGATTTACAACCTCTTCATCATCTTGGGAGGAGTCATCGGTGGACGTCATTTCGGCATAGCTTCGCTTGCCTATGGCGCGTTGGCGGGCGCGTTCGCGGGCCCATTTCTCGCCAGTGTGATTGGGGCCGTTCGCATCGGCACGGGTTATCGACCGTCGTTCGACATCGGGAATCCTGCCTTCCGCGAGTGGGTCAAACTTTCGGTTCCGCTCATGCTTGGCGTATCGCTAGTCACCGCCGACGACTGGATCCTGCGGCACTACGCTGCCACCGGCATCGGCGACATCACGCGCCTCACTTTCGCCAAGCGCTTGTTCGCCGTGCCAATCGCAGTCTTGGGTCAAGCAACCGGACAGGCCTCTCTGCCATTTTTCGCCCGGCTCTTCAATGAGAAGAAACTCAAGGAATTCGCCGATACCGTCAATGATTCGGTCTACCGTGTCTCGGCAGCGTCGTTGCTCGCCACCGGATGGATGATGGTCGCTGCGCTGCCGCTTATTGATCTGGTGTACCGCCGCGGCAAGTTTCTCTTTACAGACACCGAAACCAGTGCGGTGTACTTCTTCTGGTTCTCGTTGTCCCTGGTGCTTTGGTCGGCGCAGGGTTTGTACGCGCGGGCCTTTTATGCGGCCGGCGACACGTTGACCCCGATGATCGCGGTCAGCGTGATCACGTTGCTGTCCCTGCCGATTTATTGATTCTTGTTTCACACGTTCGGAGTCATCGGACTGGCCTGGGCATCCGATATCGGGATCGGCATCAACTTGCTGGCATTGGCTGGGCTTCTGGGTCATCGAGGGTTAGTGCCGCTGAGCGGATTACGTTGGAAGGAATTGGGGAAAGCTGCCCTGGTTTCTCTTGTCGCCGGCGCGATCAGCTTCGAAATAGCCAAGGCGGTGCCGTTGTCGGGCGCGGGGCACGGAAGCCGCGTCGCCGACTTGGCCCAACTGGCGCTGGTTTCGGTAACGTGGATGGCTGCGGCTGCCGCGGGACTCTGGCTGCTGAAATCAGAGTTGCCGCGAGACTTGCGAAGGCGCAGAGCAACCGCGTATCCAGCGGTCGCTCAAGCAGAGAGTAAGGAAATCCTCGGAGCGGGAAGAGAACCGTAGGAGATGCCAAACTTCCTAAGGAATTAGACCTTTCCTGCCGTGCAGTCACAACCGGTGCTTCGTCAGCGGGCGCGGAGAAGCAGGACGGGGACGCTGATGCTGTGCTGCACGCGGGTGGCGGTGGTGCCGAGGAAGAGGTCGCCGAGGAAGCGGTGACCGTGGGTGCTCATCGCAACCAGGTCACAGCCTTTGTTCTCGACCCATTTGATGATTTGCTCGGCGGGCTCTCCGTAAGCTAGTTCGGCATCGGTGGGGATGTCGGCGGCGTGCAACTCGGACTGGACTTTGCGGAGATAGGCCGTGTCTTCCACGATCTCAGGGCTGACGGCGTCGGGGCCGTAGGTGCGGGCGGCCCATCCGTCGGCGACATGGAGCAGGACCAGGCGGCTGTGGGCGAGTTTGGCCAGTTGCTTGACGTGTTCGATGATGGCACGATCGGTTGGGGTGCCATCGAGCGTGACAAGTATTTTGTCGTACATGGGGTCCTAGTAGTGATCCCGCAGGGGCTAAAGCCCTAAATCTCTATTCGCTCTGCCGCGGCGCTAAAGCGCCGCTCTTCACCAAAGTCTCCGCTCTTCCACCAAAATCTCTGCGACTTCTTCGCAGCGGCGCCGGAAGCTGCGCTCGTTCATTGACCACTGATCAGCTGCCACGCACTCTTCACCGACTCAGGCAGGCCGTAGATGTCCATGAAAGTGATCAGGATAGCACTGGCCCAACCCGCCGCAAGCAGGAAGGAACCGTTTTTCCATTTGCCCATCCGCTTCTGGGAACTGGTGAATTGCAGCAAGGGGAACATGGCAAATGGAAGTTGCAGTGCCAGTACGACCTGACTCAGCGTGAGCAGGTCGGTGACGCTGTTGTCGCCGCGCAGGCCGATGATCACAACTGCGGGGAGGATGGCCAGGGTGCGGGTAATGAGCCTGCGCACCCAGGGCTTGATCCGCCAGTGCATGAAGCCTTCCATCACGACCTGGCCCGCGAGTGTGCCCGTGATGGTGCTGCTTTGTCCGGCGGCCAAAAGCGCAACTGCGAAGAGTGTGCTCGCTGCGGTTGCGCCCAGCAAAGGGGCAAGCGTCAGGTAGGCGACGCGGATCCAGTCGCTCTCGGGACTGAAGGTAATGAACCTGCCTTCCGGGAGGTGAATGCCTGTCTTACCAAAGAAGACCGTGGCGGCGAGGACCATGATGGCGGCATTGACGAAGAACGCGACCGTCAGCGCGACGGTCGAGTCAATGGTGTTGAACTGGAGGGCGCGTCGGATAGAGGAGTCGTCTTTCTGCAAGCGACGGCTTTGTACCAGGGCGGAGTGCAGATAGAGATTGTGGGGCATGACGGTGGCGCCGATGATGCCGATGGCGATGTAGAGCATGCCCCGCTCGCGAAGCGCGGGAATCACAAGCGCATGGCCGAGTTCGAGAAAGCTGGGTTTCGTTTGGGGAAGCACGAAAATCTCGATGAAGTAGCAGACGGCGATGGTGGCAACGAGGAGTAAAACCACGGCCTCGATGGTGCGCATGCCGAAGCGCTGCAGGCCGAGCAGAAGAAGAACGTCGAGGCCGGTGATGATCACGGCCCAGAGCAGAGGGATGTGGAAGAGAAGATTAAGAGCAACAGCGCTGCCGAGGACCTCGGCCAGATCACAGGCGCCGATTGCGATTTCGCTGATCAGCCAGTTGGGCCAGCGAGTCCAGCGCGGATACCAATCGCGGCAGCATTGGGCGAGATCCTTTCCGGTGACGACACCGAGGCGCGCAGAGGTGACCTGCATGAAAATGGCCATCAGGCTGGCCAGGCCGACAACCCAGAGCAGGGCGTATTTGAATTGCGCGCCGCCTTGCAGATCGGTGCCCCAGTTGCCCGGGTCCATGTAGCCGACGCTGACAAGGATGGCGGGGCCGACGAAGGCTCTCCATTGCTGCCAGAAGCTGGCCTGGTGATGGGGGACCTCGATAGAGCCGTGCACGTTCTCCAAAGAACGATGCTCGGTACCCGGGTCGGCGCCGTTTTCCGCGGAGTTCAACGGCAAGGGGTGCGCAGTTCCCCTAAGTTGGTCTTGACTGCTCATTCGTTCAGAGGTTTTTACCCAGTGCAGATATTAATGAATATACACCATAAATAGTTAACTGTAGTTAACTATCTTCATTCGCGAGAACGCGCTTGTCAGGACGCCCGCTCAAATAGAATCGCGGTGAGTAACGCCACGAAACGTGTAGCCGCGGACGCCTTCGTCCGCGGTTGCGCGCGATGCGCGGTGCTGGTAGCGAGGCGAGGCGGACGAGGGCGTCCGCCCCTACACAACCATGGATGGATCCTGCGGATGCGTGGAATATACCGGTCCTGTATATAATTCTCCGACACCATGGGGCTAACTTCAGGCACCAAGCTCGGGCCGTATGAGATTCAGTCGCCGCTTGGCGCGGGCGGTATGGGCGAGGTGTATCGCGCTCGCGATACACGGCTCGATCGCACGGTCGCGATAAAGATCCTTCCTTCGCATCTTTCGGAAGACGCCGAGGCGCAGCAGCGTTTTGAGCGCGAGGCGCGGACGATTTCGTCTCTGAATCATCCCAATATCTGCACGCTTTATGACGTTGGCCACCAGGATGGCGTGCACTTCCTGGTAATGGAATATCTGGAAGGCGAGACTCTAGCCGATCGGCTGTGCAAAGGACCTCTACCCATCTCCCAGGTTCTGAAATATGGGATTGAAATCTGCGAAGGGCTGGAGAAAGCACATCGCGGCGGCGTGGTGCATCGCGACCTGAAGCCGGGAAACATCATGCTGACGAAGTCTGGAGCGAAGTTGATGGACTTCGGTTTGGCGAAGACGGCGATGGTCAAGGTGGATTCGTCTTCGAGCCTGACGGTGACGCTGTCGACGCCCGCGGGGAGCCATCCTTTGACGGCTGCGGGAACAGTGATGGGGACGTTCCAGTACATGGCGCCGGAGCAGGTGGAAGGCAAGGAAGCCGACGCGCGCTCGGATGTTTTTGCCCTCGGAGCCGTGCTCTACGAGATGGCTACTGGCAAGCGGGCGTTTGAGGGGAAGACGGCGGCCAGCGCGATGGCGGCGGTGATGGAGAGAAGTCCAGAGGCAATCTCCTCGTTGTTGCCGATGGCGCCGGCCGGGCTCGATCACGTTGTGCAAGGTTGTTTGACGAAAGATCCGGATGAGCGCTGGCAGAGTGCTGGGGATATTGCGCGGGAGTTGCGGTGGGTGGCGAGCGGAGGCTCAGAGCCAGGCGCTCGTGAGCCGGGTCGGGTTGAGCGGTCGTGGCGCGACCAAATAGTTTGGGCCGGGGCAGTGTTGCTGTTGCTCGGGGCGCTTGCGTGGTCGCTTCTTCGTGGCCACGAGCCAGAGCGCACGTTGCGGTCGTTCCTGACTCCGCCGGCGCAGATGAGTTTTGATTTTACGGGCGATTTTTCGGGGCCACCCGTGCTCAACAACGATGGCACTGCAGTTGCGTTCTGCGCTCGCAACCAGAAGGAGCGTGACTCTATCTGGGTGCAATTACTGAATGAACTGGCGCCGCGGAAACTCGAAGGCACCGAGGGCGCCTCGTTTCCGTTCTGGTCGGCGGACGGGAAGTTCCTGGGATTTTTCGCCGACGAGCATTTGAAAAAGATTCCAGTGGCGGGCGGGCCGGTGACTGTTCTGGCGGAAACCCCGAACCCGCGCGGAGGGACTTGGAATAAGGACAACATCATCATCTACGATCCGGACTACCGCGATACGTTGTGGAAGATCAGCGCGGCGGGGGGAACTCCGACCCGGCTGACCAAGTTTGAAGCGGGCAAACACACGACACACCGCTGGCCGCAGTCCCTGCCCGACGGCAAGCATTTTCTTTTCTTCGCGACGAGTCATACCGGCGACACGGAGCACGGCATTTACTACGGGTCGCTGGAAGATGGCTCGTACAAGCGCGTGCTTGAGTCGGATTCGGGTGCGCAGTATGCGTCCGGCTATCTCCTCTACCATTTGCAGTCGCAGTTGCTGGCGCAAAAGTTCGATCCATCTACGGGCTCGGTCTCTGGTGATCCGGTGACTCTGGCGAATCTTGTGGAACAGGACACCGGGACATGGCACACAAGCTTTTCGGCGAGCCAGAATGGCATGCTGGTCTATGAGCCAGGATCGAAAACGTTGGGAAGCGATCTGATGTGGACGGACCGCACGGGCAAGGATCTGGGCAAGGTGGCAGAACGGGCATTCTACAAAGGCGCGGGGCGGATTTCTCCGGATGGCAAGAAACTGGCGGTGGCCATGGGAGAGCCGCAGTCCGACATATGGGTGCTGGATCTGGTGCGGGGATCGCGAACGCAACTGACGTTTGGCGGCGCACAGTATATTGAACCTTCGTGGTCGGCAGATGGGCAGCGCGTGATCTTTGTCCGGCAGGTAGGAACGACGATGATGCAGGGAACGTCGATCTGCTCCCGGTTGGCAAGCGGAGGAGGCCAAGAAGAAGTCCTGATGGAATCGAGTCCGTCGATAGCGGCGACGCTGTTGTCACCGCAAGTGTCGCCGGACGGCCGTTATCTGGTTCATACGGAACAGGCGGGGCCGAGTATCACGGGAATTTGGGCGCTTCCTTTGACGGGAGAAAAGAAGCCGTTCGTTGTGGTGCAGCCGCAATCGCAGCAGGGAAGAATCATTCAGTATCGCTTGTCGCCGGATGCAAAATGGCTGGCGTACAGTGCGACCGAGTCGGGACGCGAGGAAGTGTACGTGACGCAGTTTCCCAGCGGGCAAGGCAGGTGGCGGGTCTCCCAGAACGGAGGAACGTTCCCCACATGGCGGGGAGACAGCAAGGAAATCTGGTACTTCGGATGGGATAGTACCCTGCACACGACCGCTGTAAGCGCCAAGAGCAACGAGATTGAGCTTGCGCCCGTGCAGACGATGTTCGCGATGAGTTATGTGACGGCGGTTGGAAACGCCTACGATGTGAGCCCGGACGGGAAGCGCGTGATCGTCAGCACCTTTCCGGAAAATGTCTCCACGCCGATGGTGCTGGTGACGAACTGGCCGGGAGAGCTAAAGAAATAGTCCAGGATTGGTTTTCCGGTAACCCCCATCCTCGGGTGACAGCGGAAAACCTGGATTGCTGGCGCGACGAGGACGGACGAGGCGCCGTCCCCACACAGTCAAGCCCATACGGAGGGCATCACGGCTTGGGGCGGGAGATGGGCGAGAGCCAGACTCGTTCGGAGGCTGCCGGACCCAGCGACACGGTTCCGGCGGGAGTGGAGAGCGTCAGAGTCTGATCGTAGTTGCGCTCGAGGAGGCGCACCTTCGCTCCGGGGCGGATGCCGCGGTGCTCGAGGAATTCGAGCAGGCCGCGGTCGCGTTCATAGATTCCGCTGACGGTGTAATTCGTGTCGCCTTCGGCCTCGGCCAGCAGGACTAGTCCGCGGCGGCGGCGGCTGGCGGAGCTTTCCACTTCACTGAGATTGCCGTGCGGGCACGCACCAGCGGACCCTAATTTCGCCAGGAGCTTGGCTTCGAAGTCCGGGGAGACGGCGTGTTCGAGGCGCTCGGCCTCGTCGTGCACCTTCCACCATTCCATGCCGAACATTTCTGAGAGCATGCGCTCGATCAGGTGATGGCGGAGTGTGAGCTTGCGGGCTATTTTGCGCCCGGCGGCGGTGAGGCTGACTTCGCCCTTGGCGCCGACGCGCACCAGGCCGTCTTTCTTGAGGCGCCGGAGGGCCATGGTTACTGCAGGAGGAGAGACTTTGAGCAGGTGAGCAAGGCGCGCGGAGATTACGATTTCGCCTTCGGTGTCGGCTTCGAGGATGGACTTGAGGTAGTCCTCCTTGGAGACGGTGATCATTGACGCGATTATACGACGAGGAGTTAATTATGGTTAATGTGGGATGGCCGCCATCTTAAGGGAAATCAAAACCGTGAACCACCAAGGAGACGAAGAATCACTACGGTTTTCCTTCGTGAACCTTGGTGTCCTTTGTGGTTCCAGCCGTTCGCGAAAACCTGCTTCGCCGACGCGATGCGGACGGGCCAGCATACAAAAACAAAAAGGACAGTCCGGAGCCCCCGAGACTGTCCTCCAAACCCTCCCGGTTAGAAGGGCAACTTGATGACTCCACGGTACCGGGGAGATGTTGCAATCGGGTTGCGGAACGGTGAATATCTGATGAATTCGATCCGCGGGGACGCTGCTATATTATTCGTTTGCGTCCCAGAGTTTGACATCTGTTTTCTCCTTGTCGAGAGGAATTGATGCCTTCCACAACCTTGCGCAAAACCGAACAATCACGGCGCCTGCAACAGCGGGCGGAAAGCATGATCCCGGGAGGAGTGAATTCGCCGGTGCGGGCGTTTCGGTCGGTGGGCGGGGATCCGCCGTTCATCGTCCGGGGCAAGGGATCGCACGTGTGGGACGCGGACGAGAACGAATACATCGACTACATCGGATCGTGGGGGCCGCTGATTCTTGGGCACGCTGAGGCGAACGTTCTCGATGCGATCGTGGGCGCGGCTTGCAATGGCACGAGTTTCGGGGCTTCGACGCCGTCCGAGGCGGATCTGGCGGAGCTGGTGCTGGGAGCGTTTCCGAACATGCAGAAGGTCCGCTTCGTGAGTTCGGGGACCGAAGCGACGATGTCGGCGATCCGGCTGGCGCGGGCTTATACGAAACGCAAATACATTGTGAAGTTTGAAGGGTGTTATCACGGGCACGCGGATTGTTTGCTGGTGAAAGCGGGTTCGGGTGTTGCGACGCTGGGAATCCCGGGATCGGCGGGGGTTCCGGAAGAGTTCACGATGTTTACCATCGCTCTGCCGTTTAATAATTTGTCAGCGGTGGAGCACGCGTTTTCGAAATTCAAACATCAGATTGCGTGCGTGATTGTCGAACCGGTCGTGGGAAACATGGGATGCGTGCCGGCGGCGGATGATTATCTGGTGGGACTGCGGCTGATCACGCAGCGCGAACACTCGGTGCTGATCTTTGACGAGGTGATGACCGGCTTCCGCGTGGCGTTCGGCGGGGCCCAGGAGTTGTACAACATCAAGCCGGACCTGACGACGATGGGAAAGATCATTGGCGGTGGATTGCCTGTAGGGGCCTACGGCGGGGCAACGGAGATCATGGACTTGGTGGCGCCGCTGGGGCCGATGTATCAGGCAGGGACGCTGTCGGGGAATCCGCTCGCGATGGCGGCGGGATGCGCGATGCTGAAGCAGTTGCGCGACCGCAAGGGAGAGATTTATCCCAAGATCGAAAAGCTCAGCGGAGAGTTGGTGGATGGCGTGATGGCGGCCGCGAAAGACGCGGGAGTATCGCTGTGCGCGAACCGGGTGGGATCGATGTTCACGTGGTTCTTCCAGAAAGGGCCTGTGACGGATTGGGATTCGGCTTCGAGGTCAGATACGGAATCGTTTGGGAAGTTCTTCCGCGCGATGCTGGATGCTGGCGTGTATTTGCCGCCATCGCAGTATGAGGCGATGTTCCTGGGAGCAACGCATTCGGAGGAAGATGTACAGCGGACGATTGCAGCGGCGAAGCAGGCGTTCGCGGGAATGAAGAGTTGAACACGCTGGCTATAGAGCTCACGATAACACCTCAATGAGCTATCGCCTGATTTCGACAGTTGTAGGGTTCTTCTGCTCCGGGACGTATATTGTTGCCCGACTTGCAGCACCGGGACTTAAGTGATTACGATCCGACTAATCTTCTCTCAACGCCACCATCGGCTCCAGCCTCGCCGCCCTCCTCGCCGGGACCATACTGGCGAGCACCGCTACCACAGCCAGTCCCAGACACGCGGTCGCCAGTACTGCGGGATTGTAGGGCTTCAATCCAAATAAGAGAGACGCCGCCCACCTCCCGACCACCAGCGTCACCACAACCCCGACTGCAACTCCGACTCCGCACAGCTTTCCTGCCTCGCTCAGAACCAGTTCGAGCATTTGTATCGGCGCTGCGCCCAATGCCATCCTGATCCCGATCTCGTTTGTCCTTTTTGCCACCATGTATGCCATCACTCCATAGAGTCCGACGGTTGCCAGAATTGCGGCCAGCAAGCCAAAGAACCCGCTCAAAATTGCCAAGAGACGCTCTTTCAGCAATCCGTCGTTGATTTGGGCGGCGAGTGAATGAAAATCGATTGCGATCTCGGGATTCACGTCAGCCATAGCTTGCCGCAACTCCCCCACAATCGGTTCGAGCAATCCGCTTGAACGGACGATAATTTCCCCGTAGGTGTCGGGCCGGTCATCCTGCAACTGAGGATAAAATGCGATTGGATCGAACTCTTTCCGCAAGTCATCGTATTTCGCATTTGCCATCAGCCCGACGATCTCATACTCGTACTGTGGCTGACCTCGATACACATTGATTTTGAACGTCCTGCCGACAGGATTTTCGGTTCCCATGATCTTCCGGGCAAACTCCTGATTGACGATCGCCACCTTTGGGGAGGTCACCGTATCGTGCTCATCGAAATTGCGTCCGGCTAACAAAGGCGTCCCGATCGTCTGGAAGTATCCCGGTGTAATGTGGCCCATGTCGACAAAACCCTTCTTGAGCTCGCCATTGACGACGACTTCATCATTCCAGTAGCTACCGCCCAAAGGCACCGTTTCGGTTTCCGCGGCTGACTGCACTTCCGGCAGCGACTGAACGCGCTCCACGATGCGTTCCCGGAACTGAGCTCGCTGATTGGCGGGGATATTGAGGCGCGTGAAGTCCATGTCCATCACCAGCACGCCGTCGCGCTGGAATCCCGCATCGAGAGTCAGAATTTTCCGCAGGCTTTCGCCGAACAGCAACGCGCTCACCACGAGCACGAGGGAAAGAGCGACCTGCGCGACGACGAGTGCCCGGCGGAGACTGAAACGCTCGCGGGTTGTGGTCAAACCGCGCCCAGCCAAACTAATCACCAGCGCAGGCGCCATCCTGGTTGCTTTGATCGCCGGCGCGAGTCCAACCAGCACACAGGTGAGCACCGCCAGCCCGGCTGTAAATCCAAGTACTCGCCAATCCATTACGAGACCCACGAAGATGTGGCGCGCATCGCCTTCCCCGCTGAGATACCGGACCAGGAAGGAACTCAAGAGGCGGGCCAACACCATACCAAAAGCCGCACCCAGCATGGCGAGAAGCAGGCTCTCGGTAAACAACTGGCGGACGATGCGTCCTCTTGCCGCACCGAGTGCGATGCGTATCGCGATTTCCTTTCCCCGCGCGCTGGCCCGAGCGAGCAGCAGGTTCGCGAGGTTCGCGCACGCGATCAGCAGCACCAGCCCCGTGATCGTCAGCAGCAGCCACAGAGGCGACTCGTACTGTCGCCGAAGATTGGACACCCCTGTGCTTCCCGGATACGCTGCCAGCTTCTTCTGCAGGTACTGCTTTCGGGCGTCCGCCTGGTAGACGGGCGGCAAGGTTTCCTGCATGAGTCCCGGAGAGATTGCCTCGAGCTGCGCCGATGCCTTGTCCAGCGTCCATCCGGGCTTTAATCGGCCCATGGCCACCAGCCACCATCCGTGTGGCAACACGTAAAGGCTGTTCTCACCTGCGATCGTTGGTTCAGAGCAGATCGGCACCGCAACATCGAAGCTGTGGCCGACGTCTACTCCATGAAAGTTCGCTGGGGTTACCCCGAGCACCGCAAACGGGTGCCCTTCCAATTCGAGTGTCTTACCGATCGCACTGGCCTGTCCCCCAAATTCGCTCTGCCAAAACCCATAACTAATCACTGCGGCGGGCGCGCCACAACCCGCGCGATCATCCGGCCGGTGAAATAGCTGCCCGAGTATTGGCTGGATCCCGAGCACGTCGAAAAATTCCCCACTGACCCATAGGCCCTGTGCGTAGCGCACTTGTCCGCGCGTCGCCAGGTTGAGATCCTCGTTGCCAAATGCAAATACGCCGCTGAATCCTTGCTGCTGCGCACGGATCTGCTCCCACATCGCGTTTGTCACGTATCCGTAGCGACCGTGGTGCCGGCCTGTGACGTGGAAATCCGTCGGCCGGATCACGGCTAATTCTTCCGGATGCGTCACTGGAAGAACCCTCATCCTCACTGCGTCGATGAGCTGGAAGATAGCCGTGTTTGCCCCGATGCCTAGCGCCAGTGAAAGTACGCATGCTGTCGTGAATCCCGGGCTCAATCGCAATGTGCGCGTGGCGTAGCGCAGGTCCTGCCACAGGCCTGACCAGACATGGCTGCCCTCACCCAACCCCAGCTCTACCGGGTCTATCCAGCGCTCCTCGATCTTTCGCAGATCTCCCGCCAGATCGCGTCCCTCCAGTTCTGCAATGATTTCACGCTCTGCTGCGTCTTCATTGGCGCCGTTCGACAGCTGCGCCTCGTACCGGTCGCGCAGATGCTGCGAGATCTCATCGACGATCTCGCACTCACGCATCGGTGACAGTCCGCAGTCGCGGAGCCGGTCGCGCACCATCTTTTTAAAATCAGGCATGGCTTACTCCAGTAATCCGCTGCATCGCGGCAACGAACTCTGCCCAAGTCCGCCGCTGTTGCTTTAGCATCGCCTTCCCGGCAGGGATTAGCCGGTAATAGCGCCTCCGGCGCTGACCGGGCTTCTCGACCCACTGACCTTCGATCCACCCGCGCTTCTCCAGCCGGTACAGCAGGGGATAGAGAGAGGCCACATTGAACTTGAGCGTACCGGCCGAACGCTGCTCGATAAGTTGGCTGATTTCGTAACCGTGGCGCGCTCGGCCCTCCAGTAACGAGAGGATTAGCAGTTCAGCACTTCCCTTTTTTAATTCCCGGTCGAAGTTCGCACTTGTTGATGACATATATGTTTATGACATATATGCCTTCGCTAGTCTGTTTGTCAATCTGGAAAGTCAGTTGATGTAACATCCCCTTACACTCATCTTCTTCCCTTGAGATCGCCTGCGGACAGACATCCCCATCCGTCGTTGTGTTCCCGGAAAGGTCCTCCACACGCTGCGGCCAGTCCTCGAAGGCCCCAATCTCACGGTCGATGGACAGGCGCTGTGGTAGTTTAGTGACATTCTGCTGGGCTAGAACTCCTTCCGGCCGAAGCCTTTACACGGTGCTCAAAGCGCCGATCCTTCACGGCTACTCGACAGCTACTCAACATGTACATCTTCTGGGCCGTTCTTCACACGGTGGCCTGCGCACGCTCGAGCATCTGCGCGATCGTCGCGAATCCGTAGCCTTCGGATTTGTAGCGGGTGATTAGATGGTCTGTGGCCAGCACTGTCTGCGACCGGTCTGCTCCCATTTGCTTGTGGCCGCCATCGTGGAGGAGGATTACATCGCCGCCACGGATCTGGCTGGACACTTTCTTCTCAATCACTGCGGCCGGTGGCGCGTTCCAGTCGTAGCCAGTGACATTCCACATGATGGGCTCGAGGCCCAGTTCGCGGGCAATGCGGAGGACTGCGGGGCGGCGGCCTCCGAATGGTGGGCGGAAGAGATTGGAATGTTCGCCGATCGCGTCTTGAATGGCTGAGCGGCAGTCGGTGAGTTCCTTGCGGACTTCGGCGGCGCTTTTGAAAGTCAGCAGGGGATGGGTGAACGTGTGGTTTCCGATGACGTGCCCTGCCTTAACGATTTCGCGAACGATGTCTGGACGTTGCTGAACAAAGCGTCCGATGAGGAAGAAAGTCGCACGGACGTTGTGCCTTGCCAGAACTTCCAGAAGGCGCAAGGTATGGGGATCGTTGGGGCCGTCGTCATAGGTGAGCGCGAGTTGCCGGGTGCCGCGCGCGAGACTGGCAAAAGTGTGGCCGTACCACTGGCCGGTCGGGGCCATGGACTGGTAGCCTGCTGCCAGTGCAGCGGCGGAGGCTGCAACTCCGGCGAGCCCGATTGCTAGCATGCAGCGATTCTAGAACGATCTTCGATTTCAGATTGTAGATTTCAGATTGTAACATCGCTCGTGGCGACCAGCTCACAATCTAAAATCTGCAATCAATCGAAGATCGTTTTCCTCAGTGTTAACTGATTCCGCAATTGCCAGTGAGTCGCATCCGAGATATCCTGCCAATTCCGAGACATCGCACGAGCCCATGGCCAACCTTTTTGAGCTTCCCCGTTACATTGCTGTGGAGGGTCCCATACGAGTCGGCAAGAGCACGCTGGCGGGCTTCCTGGCCGAGCGGTTGAACGCCCAGCGGGTGATGGAGCCGGATGCGAATCCGTTTCTGGGCGCGTTTTACGAGGGGGAGCGGGGGGCGGCGTTCCAGGCACAGTTTGCATTTCTGGTGCGGCGGTTTGAACAACTGCATGCGCTCGATCTGGGGGCGCGATCGAATAAAGCTGTGGTGGCGGACTTTATTTTTGAGAAAGACAAGCTGTTTGCCTGCCTGAATCTCACCGATCAGGAACTCGATACCTACAACCGGTATTACAACCACTTCCGCGAGCAGTTGCCTACGCCGGACCTGGTGATCTACCTGCAGGCCACGCCTGAGGTTTTGAGGAAGCGGCTCAAGAAGAAGAATGCGCCGGGCGAGAAGGCGGTGAGCGACGAGTATCTCGAAGAAGTAGTAAAGGCTTACGAGCACTTCTTCTTTCACTACACATCGTCGGATCTGCTGATCGTGAACACGTCGGAGATCGACTTCGTGGACCGCAACGAAGACCTGCAGGAACTGCTGCGCAAGGTGACGGAGCCGATCAAGGGCACGCAATACTTTCCTGCCGCTGGGTGGGCAGGAAGCGGCCAGCGCATAACGAGCACCATCCCGTTCTCACCGGTTGTGCCTGGGTAAGGAATACACCGACAATGTCTTCCCCAATTTGGAGAACTCCGGATCCGCAGTGACCAGCCATGCTGAGCGCTCCATGGCGAGTTCGGCCGCGAAGGAATCGGCATATCCAAGGTTGTGCTTCTGCTTGAGGGTGGCGGCGCGAGTGGCGCGTTCAAGGTCCACCGCGATGACTGCGATCGGTAACCGGTGCAGATAAGCCTCTACCTCGCGAGCTTTGGCCTCTCCGTGATATCGCCACTCCATGTAAAAGACTTCCCCCCAGTTCACCGCGGACATGAATAAGGGAAGTTCGAGGCGAATCGCCTCACCGAACATCTGTCGTACTTTTCCCGAGGTGGTTTCACGACCTTCGAAGAAGCCAATCAGAGCATTCGCGTCGAGCACATAACGGCGCATGCTCCCGCGGGAGACAGTCACCTACTTGCGCTCTCTTTCGCGACGGCGTTCGCGTTCACGCTCGTCGAGAGATGCTTCGAACACCGACGGCTCGCCGGGACGCGGTTTCAGAAAACCTTGCATCTCGTCCAGGATTCGCTCGGTGATGGGCATCAGGATCAGTCGGCCTCTTTCTTCTGTCCAGGTGGCTCGGGTACCTTTCTTTAGACCCAGCTGTTCGCGAAGCTCGGCTGGCACCACGACTTGTCCCTTCGAACTAATGGTGGTTTGGTAAGTCGCCATGCGTATAATCTTACTATTCATTATATGTAAGACGCAAGTTTAATCGTCTTACCACGCCACCTCGCCAATGACAAGTGCTTGGAAAGACGGCCTTTGTTTAGCGCGCTCTCCTTTGAAAATCTTTGCCGTGGTCCGTTGCCCTTTTTGTGGTTAAAATAAGCCCAGCGTCATCCAATGATGTAGGACGCCACGATGCGTGCACAGGCTCTATCCGGCGATGCCGGAGGGGCACTGGAGGACATCATGAGCTTGACTCCTATCGGTGGCCGTCTGTTTGACGGTTCCGGCCGCAAGGTAACTACCGCCTCTCTCCGCGAACAGAAACTCCGCCACGATCCCATCACTTGCCTTACCGCTTACGACTATGCGACCGCGCGTCTGGTCGACGAAGCTGGCATCGACATGGTGCTGGTGGGAGATTCCCTCGCGCAAACCATGTTGGGGTACGAGAACACGCTCTCGGTCACGATGGACGAGATGCTGCATCACGTAAAGGCCGTGCGGCGGGGCGTCAAGAATGCTCTGCTGGTCGCTGACATGCCTTACGGGTCGTACCAGGTTGATGCCAAAGACGCCATTCTCAATGCCGCGCGCTTCGTGAAAGAAGGAGGCGCTGAGGCAGTGAAGCTGGAGGGCGGGGAGCGGCGGGCGGACTTGATTCGTCGCATCATCGACGCGGAGATTCCCGTCGCCGGACACATCGGGCTGACGCCGCAGTCGGTCAATGTGATGGGCGGCTACAAGGTGCAGGGGAAGAACCTGAGCGGCATTGAGCAACTCATGCGCGATGCTGTGGCTCTGGATCGCGCGGGAGTGGCTTGCCTTTATCTGGAGGGCATTCCACGGGAAGTGGCGGCGATGATCACGGCGGAAGTGAGCACGCCTACGATCGGGATCGGTGCGGGGCCGGAGTGCGACGGGCAGGTGCTGGTATTTCACGACATCCTGAATCTGACGTTTGCTCCGCCCGCGAAATTCGTGCGGCGGTATGGGGATGCTGCAGCGCTGATTTCGCAAGCGGTGCAGGCGTTTCGGGCGGACGTGCGGTCGCGGCAGTATCCATCGGATGAGGAGTCGTATCATCTGCCGAAAGAAACGCGAGCGGCGCTGGAAACGGTGCTGGCGCGGAAGCGGGCGATGGGGCGGTAACTTCTTTGCCGCGGATTGCGCGGATGAACGCGGATTTATTACTTTGCTTTCCTCGCGAGAGTCCCTTTGCCCGGGTTCGTTGGGAATGAAAATTCCCCCTCCGCCAAAAAGACTGGAAACAAAGGGGCATCCCCTGATCCGGCGCCAGGGAACTGGGCCGTGTTGCTGTTCGTATATTTCAGTGTGGGATTCGGAATGCGGGTCAATCCCTGATTCACTGACGCAGTGGTGAGTGCTACGCTGTGGGAGGTTGCTTATGGTTCTCGCACACTTTTTCTTCTTTCCCGTTTTTCGGCTTTGGCACGTTGATGTACTTCTTGCCGTCGATTATTGCGCTGGCGCGGAGCAAGCGCGATCTGCTGGCGATCTTTCTGCTGAACCTGTTTCTGGGATGGAGCGTGATCGGGTGGATTGTGGCGCTGGTATGGGCGGCGAAGAGCGACGTTCCCGCAGCGGCGAGGTATTACCGGTAGTGATCATCCGGCGGCCGTTAGGGCTACTGATCGTTCTTTGCACCTTGACTGGGTGCACGAAGCAGCCGGAAGCCGCAGGCGCCTGATCCACAGACCATTCTGCAAGCGATTCCTCCGGCGGACTCCGCGAAGTACCAGCACATTCGGGATATGAAGAACTGGCAGAATCCTTACCTGATCGTGCGCGCGGATGGAGTGGCGCTGTTCGATGTGGCCGACAGCGCGGAGATCGTGATGAAGCCGGACGAGTTGCTGCCCGCGCTGGCGAAGTTGCCGGCTTCCAATTGGCCTTATGGGCGCGTGGTTGCGGCTGCTGAAGTCGGAGTCATTGGTTCTGAGCAGCAGAAGATTGCGATCCGGCGTAACAAAGGCATCGTAGGCGGATTGCTGCAGGGGGCGCATATCGTGGTTGAGTGGGTGCCTTCGGCATGAGGTTCGAGTTCCCACGTCTCGCGAAAAGGTCGAGCTCGCTCGACGGACAGCGAGGCGGCTCCCCACATTTCAAATTCGTGAAAGTTCTCTCCACCATTGACGAGATGAGAAACGCTTCGCGGGCTGTGCGGCGCGAGGGCAAGCTGCTTGGATTCGTGCCGACCATGGGGGCGCTGCATGAGGGGCATTTGTCGCTGGTGCGAGCGGCGCGGGCGACGAGCGATGTGGTGGCGGCATCCATCTTTGTGAATCCTACGCAGTTTGGGCCGAATGAGGATCTGGCGAAGTATCCGCGATCGTTTCAGCGCGACTGCGAGATGCTGGAACGCGAGGGAGTGGCAGTTCGTGTTTGCGCCGTCGGTGGAGGAGATGTATCCAGCGGGAGCGGTGACGTGGGTGACCGTGGAGGAGTTGAGCGGGAAGCTGGACGGGCGTTCGCGGCCGGGGCATTTTCGCGGGGTGACGACGGTGGTCGCGAAACTGTTTCACATCGTTGAACCTGACAAAGCGTTTTTCGGGCAGAAGGATGCGGCGCAGGTGGCGATCATCCGGCGCATGGTGCGGGATTTGAATCTACCGGTAGAGATTATGGTTTGTCCGATTGTGCGCGAGGCGGATGGGCTGGCGATGAGTTCGCGGAATGCCTATCTGAGCCCGGACGAGAGAAGACAGGCATTGGTGTTGCATCGTTCGTTGCTGCGTGTGCAGGAATTGGTGGGAGCGGGCGAGAGGGATGCGACGCGTCTGGTGGCGGCTGGGCGAGAGGAGTTTGCGCGGGAGAGTGCGGTGCGGTTGGACTATTTTGAGGTAGTGGATCCGGAGACGCTCGATCCGGTTGCGGATGTATCGAGAGGAGCGCTGGTCGCGGTGGCGGCGTATGTCGGAGCGACGCGGCTTATCGACAATGTTCTGTTGGGGGAATTTACATCCGGCAAAAGCGATAACCACGAAGGGCACTAAGGATCACGAAGGAAAACCTCAAGAGCGCTGGATCTGAGGAAATCTTGTCAATAGGCAGAAATTACGCGATCGGGGTTAAGTACTTGGAAAGACTCGGAAAATAAAGTTTGGAATTTTTCCGGATGAATAACCCTAATTTGCTATTCTAAAAGTAGAGAGTAGAAATCGAGAAGGCGCGGCCTCAGGTCGCGCCTTTTTTGTTGCTCAGAAGTGTTTGCGATGGGCCGAAATTATGAAGGATTGGGAAAAATTCAGAGCGTTGGGTGCCGCGATACGGTGCAGGGGCGCGGCGTGGGAATCGGATTCTTGCAGGTTACTCTCGCGTTCTATAATTGCGCCAATTGCATGTATCTACAGGCCCATACGGGCTTTCTTATCCTGGGTAGGGATCGAGGACATAAGGCGCCGGGACATCAGCAGCGTATGTCGACGGATCGTACCAGTAGTAGTAGGGTGGCCATGCCCAAAACGGAGTCCAGGAGGCCCAGCCGAATCCCCAGCCCCATCCCCAACCGAATCCCACGCCCCAGCCGCAACAACCCCATCCGAATCCCCAACCCCAGTTCCAGCCGGGCCATCCCCATCCGCCTTGCCAACCGCCGTGCCACCCACCCCAGTAATTGCCGTGCCAAGCCAGATTGCTCGAGACCAGGCCGGCGCGGTTGAACGAGGTGGTTTCGGTCGCGCGCGCGATCTCAGTGCGTGGTGTTGCGAAGGAATGCCACCGGCCGTCGGCTACCGCCGCGTGATTGGGCATGCCGGCAGACCTTGCAGGCATCGAGGAAGCACCGGAGCGGGCCATGGTACTCCCCGCTGCCTCGCGACCTACAGTCCTAGAGTTGCCGGATGCGAACTGATGCCAGCCGGGAGATGTGTCGCGGGAGGCGCGACCTTCCCAAGACCAGGGACGTCCGGCATTTGCGCCGCGTGGGCCGACGGAACCAGCGCCAGGCCCCGCAGACGATCCCCGACCGCCGTACGCGGGAGCGCCCCGATGATAGCCGCCACTGTTACTGCCTCCGTGGAAACCGCCATAGGAACCGCCGCCACCGTGGAAACCTCCACCGGTGCCAGCGTGCGTGCCTCCTCCGCCGCCAGAGTGACCACCGCCATGCTGGGCGAAGGCGGGTGCGCAAAAGAATACGAGAGCAAGGGACGTGGTTCCTGAGAGAAGGGCTTGCAGCAAGGTGGATCTGTTCATAAGGCACCTTCCACCGGCAATGTCAGGTTGGCTGGGTTACCGCAGGGATAATCCTAACCCTTTGAGAGCCCGATTTCAGCGTGAAAGTTGCCCGGGAAAAGCCTCCGAGCAGGCTGCGAAAAATCCTCTTGGATCACAACCTGCATTTTTCGCAGCCAGATAAAACCGCGCCCTTTGAAATCGGGCTCGCCCGGCATTTATCACGGGGCAGCTAGGGAGCAGGATTGGCGGCCAGGCTGCGGGGTTCGGGTGTCATACGCTCTCGCACGAGATTTTCGACCTGCGACCAGATGTGGGGATCGCACTCGCTCTGCATGTGATCTGGGGTAATGATGCGGTCGAACCAGGAATATCCCTGGCACGCGACCGGCGTCTGCTTGTAGTCGAAACGATAGTTGCCGAGGATGCGAGTTTTGGAATCGTCGGCGGCTTTGATTTCGGGCCGGCCATGGACGATTCCGTGGGGCTGGTAGAAGTTCACCGCGGCCGCAACATTTTCAGGGATGACTGCATCGCTCTGCCAAGGTTTGGCGACGCTATCGACCTGCACGGTCAGCATCACCGGGACGCCGATGCTATTCAACTCGCGTGCGAGAAGCACCACGGCGGAGGCGCCCCAGCTCTGGCCGAACAACATGATGTGAGCCCCGGTCTTTTCCGCGTCACTCAGCACACCGTCCTGATTGGCATCGAGCCGGTGAAGGATCGTTTTGAGCGCCGTCTTGCGATGGCGGTTCTCGAAGACTTCGATGAAAGCATCTTTGGGGGAATCCTGCTGCAGACGCCGCGCGACCTTGACTGGACCGTGGTGCGCATTATTATGGCGGACGAATCCGCCCACGAAACCCACCAGAATGTAATTGTGAGGTTCAGGGTCGCTGACACCGCCTTCAACCGCCAGCAGCGCTGGAGTAGTGCCAGTGAACAGCAGGAGCACGCCGACAAGACAACGCAATCCGACGAGACGAAACACGCCAAGCTCCTGTTCCATAGATGACGTAGCGTAGGGAAGGGATGCGACGAAAATCGAGGTTCAGGCTGGAATCGCTCCCCCCAAGAGGCGATCTCGCCAGAAGCCTTGACGGACAAGGCTTTTGGCGTCTCCCAAACCCGTGCGACAGTGTACACCAGTTGTCAAGCCTGTTCGTTGTCGGCGAACGCGCCGGGTTTCAGGTTCGCAGGGATGGAGACGCGCCCGCAGGCGCGACAGAGACGAAGCGGTTTCCGCCCACGAGATAACGCAAAGGCAAGTCTGTGGCCTTGGTGATGCCAATGCGAGAGGTCACGGCGATGCCTCGGGGGCGGTAGGAGTCGTCGCCGATCCAGAGCCCGGAGGCTGGGGATGTTAGATCAGAGCCATTATCGTGCGCGCGCGTGATGCTGAAAGCCTCGCAAAGGCGGCCGGGACCACGGGTAAGCTTGGGCCAGTCTTGAGGACCGCGAAGTTCGAGGTGTCGAGCCTGTGCCATTTCTTCGATTCCTGAGAGCGGCTCCAAGGCGCGGAAGAGGACGCTTCCGGCCTTGCCTTCGGGTTCGCAGGAGACGTTGAGACAGTAGTGATTCCCGTAGATGAAGTAGACGTAGGCATGGCCGGGAGGACCGAACAGCACGGCAGTGCGCAGCGTGCGACCGGCGGCCGAGTGAGCGGCGGGATCTTCGGCGCCAAGGTATGCTTCCACCTCGACGATGCGAGCAGTGAGTTTCGCGGCAGGGCCGTCTCGGATCAGGATTTTGCCCAGAAGTTGCCGGGCTACGCGGCGGGGGTCGCGGGCGAAGAAGGCGCGAGTGAGCGGATGGATTTCGGGTGACGTTTTCAGGCGCGGCATGCAGTGGAAATGGTAAATGCAGAGCCGCGCGTCTGTCCGGAGGCCTTACGGCGCGACTGAAAGTCGCGCCTTTTCAAAGCAAGCCGAGCCCATTCGGCGAACTTGAGTGAACGACACCTAGCTGGCGCGGCTCTTGAGCACCTCGACAGCTTTGTTCAGTTGTTCGTCGATGGTGTTCTTTGGCTTCGCGGCTTCGTCTGACGCGTTGCCGGGACGGTCTACGCTATCTTCATCGGGGCTGATGCCGTCGTCGACGGCGTCCGCCACTACTACGTTAGGAGTGACCGCAGTGTCCTGAATGGCTTTGCCGCTCGGAGAGTAGTACTTCGCAATAGACAGAATGAGCGCGCCGCCGTCGGGAAGGTCGAGAGTCTTTTGCACCGAGCCCTCACCGAAGGTCTTGTCACCGACAACATCGCCGCGGGCATTTTCGAGAATGGCGGCCGCGACGATTTCGGAGGCACCTGAGGTACCGCGGTTCACCAGCACAGCAATCGGAAGGTTGGTGATGGCTTTCGAAGCATCAGCATTGAATGCCTGGCGCGGATACTTCTGTCCCTGCAGGTAAGTGATGGTGCCGTGGTTCAGGAACAAATTTGCGGCTACGATGCCTTCGTTCTCGTCACCGTCCGCGCAATAGCGAAGGTCGAGCAGGATCTTCTTCGCGCCGGATTTTTCCAGCGACTTGATTTTCGAGGCGATCTCCTGAGCTTTGCCCTTGGTCAGCGCTTCGACTTTCACGTAGCCGATGCCGTCGTTCATCATTTTCTCGGTGACAGGAGGAACGCCGACGACGTCGCGCGTGATGACCACCTTCTGCGGCTCGGCTTTGCGAGCGCGGACCACCTGAACATTCAGGGTCGATCCGGGCGCGCCGATGATGAGACTGCGGATTTCGGGTAGCGACATCTCGCGCGTGCTCCGCCCTTCGATCGCTTCGAAGATGTCCGTCGCTTCAATTCCCGCTTTCTCAGCGGGCGAACCCGGCAGCACAGCAACGACGGCCGCGTAGCCGAAGCGCTTCGAGACTACCGCTCCGATGTCAGCCTTGCCCTCCGCCTTATGCGCCTTGAATGCCTTGTAGGCATCGGCGGTGAGATAGCTGGAGTTGGAATCGAGCGATTCGAGGAGGCCGTGCAGAGCTCCGTCGGTCACCTTCGGAATGTTGGGCTCTTCGACGTACTCGCTGCGCACGCGCGAGAGTACTTCGCTGTAGACCTGCAGCTGGCGGTAAGAGCCGTCGTTCGAGGAGGCGTGAACGCCGCCCATCGAACCGACAACAACGAAGAGCAATACGGCAAAGGAGGTGACAAGAATCGCTGCTTTAATTTTCATGGACATCTTTTCGTGATCTTCTTCCGGAAGGAATGAACTACTTCCTGTGAGCTGTTCCTATTATATCTCTAGATGCAAATTGCAAGTTGTTGGGCTTTCTGATTTCCGGTTTCTTTGGTCATGACAAGGGCTCTTTTCTCACAGGTGCGTCATTCCCAACATAACAGGCGACTTAGGTCGATGTGCGGAATCGTCAGTCCACACCAGCTCTAGCGTCTAGGCTTGTCCGTCAAAAGCAGCTAAGTTAAGCAGGTAAAGGCTGGAAATTTGACCCTACCGGGCTGGGCGGTAACTTCCGTGTTGCCCACAATTCGTTGGGAGCATCGAGCCAGCGCTCGAGGACACCCGTATATATAGGTAACTCGTTGGGTGTGGCCCACGAAGGGATTGCTCCTTGAACGTCTAAATCGCGCGCAGGGAGACGATCGGGTCCACAGACGCGGCACGCGTTGCGGGAATCGCCGATGCGAGAAGATCCGTGATCATCATAATCAGGGCACCCGCGAGGTAGATGATCGGGTCAGTTGCGCTGACCTCGAAGAGCAACGACTGAATTATTCGCGACACCCCTAGCGAGACCAGCACACCGAGACTGCACCCGATCAATGCGAGCTTGGCGCCCGAAACCAAAACGAGGGTTGCAATCCTGTTGCGCTGGGCACCAAGGGCCATCCGGACTGCGATCTCGTGCGTGCGCAGCGATGCAGAGAAGGCGATCACCGCATAGATCCCCGTAAGGGCAAGCAGGAGAGCGCCCACCGCAAAGCCTGCGATGAGGCTGGTATTGAATCGCCGCGGCGCTTCCACATTCGAGATCGCGTCATTCATCGGCTGTACCTGTTGCAGTGCGAGGAGAGGATCAATTTCAGAAACGGTTGACCGTAGAGTATGAATCATCTGCTCGGGGGGAAGTGCGGAACGTACAGTTATGTATCCACCGACTGGGCCAGTGAGCTTTCCGGTTTGACCAGAGCCGTAAATCGTTTCGGGCTGCTCCATAGGCATATACCACTGGTCGTCGCTAGGTTCGTCGCGCGAACCCATTTTTGTATCAGCAACAACGCCAACCACAGTTGCCCATGGAAGTTTCATTTGCGGACCGCCGACGTGGAAACGCTTGCCGATGGCCCGCTGACCTGGCCAGCAACGTTTCGCCATAGATTCATTCACGATCACGACGGGAGTTGAACCGGAGCGGTCGTCTATGTTGAAAGAGCGACCATCGAGTAGCGGGATACCCATGGCGCGAAGGTAGTCACCGGAAATAACTGCAAAGTCAGCGAACTCCAGTTTCCAACTGTCTGTGGGCTGTCCCTCCACCGTATATCCAGCTTTTGGGTATGAGCCGGCTGCAGGTGCGGCGTTAGTCATGCCGACAGCCAGGACACCTGGTTTGTTCGAGAGCCGGGCCAGGACCTCGCGACTAAACGCCTCGGCAGAAGCGGCGGTGGGGTATTGCCCGAGCGGCAATTGATAGCCACCGATCAAGACATGATCTGGACGGAATCCCGGGTTGACAGCGCGCATCTTCTGAAAGCTGCGCAGGAAAGTGCCGGACGTAATGAGCAGCATCAGAGCGACAGCGATTTCGGAGACGACGAACCCCGAACGTAACCAGGTGTGGTGAGAGCCCGCGCTGGTCCGAACCCCCTCCTTGAGGCTTTCTGTCAGGTCTGTTCTAAGGGCTGCGAAGGCAGGAGCAAGGCTGCAGAGAACGCCCGTTGCGACGGCGAGGAGAAGGGCGAAGCCAGCGACTGTGGCATCTATGCTGATGGAGTCTATGCGCGGCATGGAGTCAGGCATGACGCTTAGGGTGGTTCGGATGGCAGTCGCCGCGAATCCCAGGCCGAATAGTCCACCGGTCACGCCGAGCAGCAAGCCCTCAAATACAGACTGACGGATGATTGCTCCAGCGCCAGCGCCCAGTGCCAGCCGAACTGCGCATTCGGTGCGCCGCCGGATGGCCCGGACCAGTAAAAGTCCGGCCACGTTCGCGCAGGCTATTAGCAGGACAACGGAAACCGCCAGAAAGAAAATCCTCAGCAACGGCCGAACCTCTGAAACCTCGTATTCGAGCAGTGGCGTGACGTCACCGCGGATGTGGATGGCTGACTGGGCGACCGGAAGATTGTGCATGATCTGCCGGGCTACACGATCGGCATCGTGTGCGGCTTGCGACAGACTAACGCCCTCTTTAAGCCGAGCAACCATGTGGTATCCCCAAAATCCAGCATGTTCATCAGAAAGTTCTTCGGGTGTCAGGCTCATGGGCACCCAAAGCTGAGCCTGGTCGAGGTGTCCGGCCGTTGGGGGAAATTCAAAACTGCGAGGCATCACGCCGATGATCGAGTACGTCTTGCGATCGAGTCCTATCGAGGTTCCGACTACGTGTGGGTCGGCGTGATAGCGGCTTAGCCACAGGCCATAACTGATGACTGCGACCGGCTCATGCCCGTTCTCCTCCTGCTGCGTAAATGTGCGGCCAAGGGTCGGGGAAACGCCGAGGGTAGAGAACACGCCCGATGTAAGGCGAGCAGCATCGACCTGTTCCGGAGTTGCGCCGCCGGAGAGTTCATAGCTTGCATCGATGTAGCCTCCAGTGTCAGAGAAAGCTTCAGTCGGAACTCCCGTACGTTCCGATCTCACGAGCAGTGACGGAAGTGCCCGGGCGATCGCCCAGATGATCCCCCAACACGACGAGGCGATCAGGGCGGAAGAATGGCAGAGGACGCAGAAGTACGCCATGCACGACGGAGAATACGGCAGCAGTGCTACCAATTCCTAGACCCAGGGTGAGAACGATGATGAGTGTGAACCCCGGTGTTTTCCGCAGCTGGCGATAGGCAAAGCGGAGGTCCTGTGCAACTGAGTGCATGGCTTCCCCTCATTGAGACGTGAACAGCCTATGCCACACTAATAAACGTTGCGCTCGTCTTTCAAGCTGCCGATTGCGCGACAGCAATCCTTGAGTTAGCGCCCCGGAGATTCCGGCGCGGCTGAAGAGTAAGAAGGTGCCGTCCCTACCGGGACTCACACCTGTTTGCCTTCTGTACCTGGGACTCCCGTCCCGGGCTTTCACATTCCGCCGCTACGCGGCTTGATTGGGTTTGATCAAAGAGGGGCGGTCATTCCGGAGCGGCCGTTCATTCGGAAGCGCTGTATTTCATTGTCCGGGGGCGAACTTCAGAGTCAGATTGGTCTCGACTGAGACCGGCCGGCCGTTCATGGTGTAGGGCTTGAACTTCCACCGCCTCACGTTGTCGATGGCCGCACGGGCAAAGGCCAGAGAGCCTTGCAGGAACTTCGCGTCCTGCACGGTGCCATCGCGTCCGACGAGAACCTGCAGTGTGACGGTGCCTTGCTTTCCGGCGGCGTTCGCAGGATACGCAAGGGGCGGCTGATCAGTGAGAAGAGCGCGCTCGGTAAGCTCAGGGACAGCGACTGGTTCGATCGAGGGGAGCGCGGCCTCCACCGGTTTATTACCGCTGGCGTCGGGCACCATAGTCGCCATTTGCGACTTCAGGCTGGACGGAACCTTAGTCGGAGCTGGATTGTACTGCGTGGGCTGCGGTCGAGGCGCAGGCGCTGGTGGCTGCTGAGCAACAACAGGAGGAACCGGATTCGCAGCAGGAACGTCGGGATGCGCTGACGCCTCCTGAGGAGCGGTAGTTGGAGTTGATGTTCCGGTGGGCTGAGCCTGATCCGGCGTGCCTTGCACGGGCTGAGGCGCGGGAGTCGGGACAGTACTCGGCTGGCTTGTGTCCGTTGGAACAGGCGCAGGGCTTGTTCCCGAGGGCTGTTCGGAGCCTGCATCGATCGTCGTGGGCTTCTTCGCCGTCGGATCTACGACGGGGACTACGCTGATCTGCGACGGATCGGTGGTGGCGTCCGGAATGTTTTCGGCAACGGGGAGCTTGTACTCGTCACCTGGGCGGCCGAAATCTTCATGGCTGGTGGGCGCCTGAGTCACAGCAGTGACCGGCTGCGGGTTGAGCCAGGCATGCAGTGCACGCCGTCCTCGGGCGGGCAGTTCCCCCAGCTTTCCGTGCCAGGGTGCCTGCGGTGCGGCGACGATGGCACCGGCCGCTAACACGAGCGCGGCGACGATGGCTCGCTTTCCGAATTTGAATCGCGATTGTGAAGGCTCAGGATTGTCCTGGCGCCCTCCCGCGATGTAGGAAAACAGTTGTGCTTCCTGCTTCTGTTCGTGGGCTTCCTGCGCAGCAGAATCCGGCAGTTCGGCGGTCTGAGTGTGTTGGTCTGCGTCAGTTTCGGCGGCTGAGGACGGGTTCTGGTCGTAGCCGAGTAACTCCGGCTTTTCGCGGGAAGGAGGAGCGGGCGTGGCTGCCAGCACGGATCCGGGCTGCCGCGACACTCCACGAGTTTTCAGATACCATTCGAGACCTTTGGGTTCGTCGGCTGGAGGTGGAGGCGAGGCGCGTTCCGGGACGGCTGTGGCCACGGGCTCCAGGTCTTTCAGTGGATCGGTCTGTTCTGCGGCCGATTGTTCCTTAAATTGGGCATCTTCGGAGTCAGTTTCAAATCGGCCACCGGTAGGGATGGGAGTCGAGTGCAGAAACTCACTGGCTCGCGGAGAGGCTTGTGCGGCCGGTCCGCCGGGCGCGGCGCTGAAGAAGCAGCAGAGGCAGCTGCGGCGGCCGCATTGGCCGCGCTGGTGGCCGACTCCTGCCGTGAACGTAAAAGATCGCGCGCGGTGGTCAGAGTGTCAGTGACCTGGTTCACCTGCAGCGGCTTGCGGAGACTGGAATTGGCGCCGGCCTGAAGCGCCTTGGGAGCGCTGGCCTCGTCGCTGACGATGGTCAGAATCAGCGGACGCTCCGCGGCTTTCCGCTCGCGGGCGGAAGAGATCAGCATGGCGGCTTCTGGTTGCTGGTCCCAGTCGATGATGACAATCTGGAAAAGCTCTTGCGTGAGCTTCTCAACCGCGGTGGTGGCTTGGGAGCAGGATTCTCCCTCGACACCCAGGGCGGTCATCACTTGGCGGATTACGTCGGACGTCCCCTCGTCAGAGGAAAACAGGAAGCAGCGCAGGGCCATGCCCATTCAGACTAGGGTGGGAGCGTAACCGCAACAAGATTACCGAGGTGGCCTGAATCGCGTGAGGTGGGGGACGGGAGGACATGTACCATCGCGCGGGGCCAGGAATGTGTGTTCACTCCGAGTGCTAACAATGCGTGCGTGAGAGCGGGTGCCCTCGGCACTTCCCCAATTCGTGCCGGTACACCGCTTCGCGCCTGACCCGGCAAACGCTCAGATGTGGAATTAATCGAAAGAGTCGAAATTTGAGTGCTATGGCTGGTTTCATCAACAATCCGAACTTGGGTCAGTTCGGACTGCTTTGTAGCGCCTCACATTGGTTGCACTACCGCTGGTTTCCCATATTTCCGATAGAACTGGTTTTGAAAAAGTTCCTGCGGATCGTACTGCCTCTTTAAGTTGAAGAACTGATCGGCCTGAGGATAGGCGCGGAGAAATTGCGCTGGAGTCGCATGCAAGCGGTACGGCAAGTAGTAGCGGCCTCCGGCTTGTAGAACTGCATCCACCAGTTCCCTGGTCATTGCCTGCATTTCGGCGTCGCCCTCCTTGGTCCGCGGCTGGCTGAAAAACATTACAAAAGCGAGCGTGTCACTTCTGGCGTAGTTGAGAAACGCGTCAGCGTCGGCCTTTACATCACGTACCGTAACATTCAAAAGATCCTCGTTGTACATGCGTATGATCTTGCGTGCGGCGGCCAGGAATTCGCCCGCATGCTCCCGATCTACGAAGTACTCGTGCAAAATGTCGGTTGTCTCCTCCGACCGATCTAGGTACCACTCGGCGTTGTCGTTCATCAACTGATTCCGAGAGAACACTTTGCCACTAAGCTCCGGCTGAATATTCGTTTCTGCAGACCAACGCATCTCTTTGCCGTATTTGCTACCAGCCGAACCGCGAAACACTAAGCGCGGCAACCAGTGTGAACCGGCAGCAGTGAGGTGAGGAATTGGTCCGTCTTCGCGATGAAACACGTTTACGAGAACTTCATTGAACATCTTTTGGGGTGTGATGTTCATCCTCGCGTATACCATCTCGACATTTGGAGTCTTCCGAAGACTACGCGCCAAAGACTCCATTGCTCGACCAAGAGGCACAACATATTGTTCAAGCCGCAACCGTTCATTGGGTACGACTCGTAGGTCCGCATCCAAGATGACTCCGAAAAGTCCGTAACCTCCGAGAGCAAGCGAAAAGAGCTCACGATTCTGAGTGCGGCTGCACACTATCACCGATCCATCCGCTTTCATCAAATGAAAGGACTCAACTGTCGACGCAATCGGCGGTCGGTCATATTGCCAGCCGTGACAATTTACGCTCAGCGATCCACCTACTGTGAACGAATTGTCGGATTGCATCACGGCAACCGAACGACCATACTGGTCGAGGTAGGGAATGACATCCGCCCACTTTGCACCGGCCTGCACATGAAGCAGATCCTTGTCTTCGTCAAGCTTCATGCCCTTGAAGGGAAGCATGTTGATCGCTATGCCTCCCGGATAGATTGTCTGTCCCCCCATGCTATGGCGAGCACCGGCAATCGACACCTGTAAATGGGACGCTTGCGCCTTCAGGAGCAGCTCGCGGAGTTGATCTGCACCTTTTTGAGGATCACTCGGGATATCCCAGATTTCGGCAACTTGGGTCTTGTTTAATCGGCTGACGTCATCTGCATACCCAGCAGGAAGTTTTTCAACAACGGTCCTATCGCGGTACGCCGTCCTGACCAGGACATAGATCGGAGGGACCAAGAGAAGTAGCGTGATAATTCCGACCGTGAGCGATAAGAGCCACTTTTTTCTGCGACGAGACATCAGGAACCTCAACCGGGACAATCCGATAGTCTATGCCACGGACGGAAAAGAACGGGCGGCTTTTCTCAGTTGTCGTAACATCCCTATAACGCTCATTGATCCCGCAAAGGGGTTTCAGGCGCGGCCCGCCTGCAGGTGTGCAGGGCTGCCTGATCGCTAGCGCGCAGGCTTACTCCGCAGCCCGCAGCAGGGCAGGATGATGCATCCACAGCACTGCAAGGTCAATGAACAGGCACTCGGCCGTTTAGTGACACCTTGCAGGGGATAAAGCCGCCATTCAAAACAAGGCGGTTTATCGCAGCGCTGGAAGCGCTCCGCTACCCAGGCTGCGCCACTAGCCGCGCGATTTCAAAACAGAACTCTGGGACACATCCGCTAGGAAGGTCTCTAGGCTAGAATGCTCGGTCGCGCAGTTGGTTTACAGCTTTGGGCTGTCGGCCTATTGAAGCGCACGGGATTGCTCTCACAATGGCTCTGCAAGAACTGAACTACTGGCTCACGACAACAGAATTTCCGACTACCGATGCATCGCGTCCAGTGCCGGAAGTGGTTGATGTAGCGGTGATCGGGGCTGGCTTCACCGGACTTTCGGCGGCGCGCACGCTGGCCCGGCGCGGCGCCCGGGTGGCCGTATTCGAGTCGGAGACAATCGGATGGGGCGCCAGTTCGCGGAATGGCGGCATGGTGCTTACCGGCATGAAGCTGGGCGTGAAGCAGCTCATGTCGATGTACGGACGCGAGCTGACGCGGCGGATGTATGCGGCGTCGCTGGCTTCGCTCGATTGCGTCGAGCAGATCGTCAAGGAAGAAGGCATTGATTGCGACTTTTCGCGCTGCGGTCATCTGGAAGTCGCCTGCAAGCAGAAGCATTTCGACAACTATGAGCGGCAGGCGGAGATCATTGAGGTCGAGTTCAATCACAAGCTGCGGGTGGTGCAGACGGAGCGAACTGAGCGCGGAGATCGGGTCGAGCATTTACTTCGGCGGCATGGTGGACGAAGTCAGTGCGGGGTGCAATCCGGCGCGCTATGTTGCGGGACTGGCCGGGGCGGCCATGAAGGCTGGGGCGGAGATATACGAGCATGCACGCGTGAATGCGATCGAGCGCGAGTCACGGCAGGGAGAGGCGGGCTGGAAGATTACGACATCGCGGGGTTCGCTCTGGGCGCATGAAGTTTTCGTGGGGACCAGCGGATACACCGGAGCGGTGACTCCGGCGCTGCAGAGAAGAATCATTCCGATTGGGTCGTTCATTATTACTACCGAAGTGTTGCCGGGCGCGCTGGCACAGGAATTGAGCCCGCGCAACCGCATGATCTACGACTCGAAGAATTATCTGTACTACTATCGCCTGACGCCGGACCGGCGCATGCTTTTCGGAGGGCGTGCGGCGTTTTTCCCGGAGAACGATCAAACTGTTCGTCAGAAGCGCCGATCTGCTGCGGCGGGGAATGATCGATGTGTATCCACAATTGCGCGATGCGCGCGTCGAGTATGTATGGGGAGGCACGCTGGACTTCGCGTTTGACATCATGCCGCATGCGGGGGAGATGGACGGGATGTACTACGCGGTCGGGTACGCGGGGCATGGCGTGGCGATGGCAACGTATCAGGGGCAGAAGATTGCCGAGTTGATGGCGGGGGACAAGCCGGAGAATCCGTTCGTCGGAATCCGGTTCCCAGGGGCGCCGTTCGGGTTGTACAACGGGAAGCCGTGGTTCTTGCCGCTGGCGGGGGCTTGGTACAAGGTGCTGGACTGGGTGAGTTGAGGTGCGTCAGCCTGGGTTATTGGATTCCAATTCATACCGGCAGGCGTCGCAGAACCGGTTCTCACGTAGATCGATCCACTCCACAGAGTGGGACGACGCCATCACGCATTGATAATCCTGGCAGTGCCGCAGGTTCAGCGTGTGCCCAAGCTCGTGAATGGCTTCCTTCAGCAACCGTTCTCTCACTAGCGAGTCATCCTGATCCAAACCATAAAACTCCTGCCGCAACCGAAAGGTCGACACCACGGCGCACGGCCCGCCCATCTGCGCCTCGCCGAAGACGTATTTCAGAATCGGGATATAGAGATCGACGTCAGCCACTGCGAGAAAGCGCCAGTCCTTTGGCCGAACCAGGTTCTGCATGCGCTGCAGGATTTCGGAGGAGTGAAACTGCTGACGTTCGGCGTGGTAAGAGGGAGTCGGGATCCAGAGTGAGCGGCAGAATTTCGCAGCGAACCGGCAGTCCCTTGGGAATCGCCGCCCGCAAGTCTTCCAGCAGAGAAGCAGCAATTTTGCCGACCGGGAGCAGGTGAACAAGGTTCATTGAGGCCAGCTCGCGTTGATTCTAGTTCCGGCTCTCCACCGAAGCGCGCGACCAGCCATAGCGTTTCAGCTTGTGGTGCAGCGTGACGCGGTCAATATCGAGCACCTCGGCGGCCCGGCTCTGGTTAAAACCGCATTCCTCCAGCACCCGAAGAATGTGAGCGCGCTCCATTTCATCCAGGCTCCTGCCCGTCAGGGCTGGAGCCGTGGCACTCTGCTGCTTGAAGATGAAGTCCGGCTCGCGCAGTTCGGGTTCCTGCGCAACCACCATCGCGCGCTCCACCGCATTCTCGAGTTCGCGAACATTTCCCATCCACGGCTGCTGCTGCAGTTGATTCATCGCCGCCGGAGCGACGCGCGTAGATGTGCTTGTTCATCGCCAGAGCGAACTTGCGCACGAAATGTTCCACCAGCAGAGGAATGTCTTCCCGGCGCTCGCGCAGTGGCGGCAACTCAATGTGGAAGACGTTCAGCCGGTAATACAAATCCGGCCGAAATGTGCCTTCTTCGATCATTGCTTCAAGATTCTTGTTCGTGGCGGCGACACAACGGAAGTCGACCTTGATGACCTGATTACCGCCCACGCGCGTGATCTCGCGCTCCTGCAGGACTCGCAAGAGATCGGTCTGGGTCTTCAAACTGATGTCGCCGATCTCGTCGAGAAAAACCGTGCCGCCCTCGGCGATTTCGAATTTTCCTTTCTTCCGGTATTGCGCGCCCGTGAACGCGCCTTTCTCATGCCCGAACAGTTCGCTTTCGAGCAGCGTCTCGGTCAACGCGCCGCAATGAATCGCGACCAGCGGGTGAAAGCGGCGCATGCTGGCGGCGTGAATTGCGCGCACCACGAGCTCTTTGCCCGTGCCGCTCTCGCCGGTAATCAATACGTTTGCGTCGGTGGGACCGACGGTCTCAACCGCCTCGAAGACCTTGCGCATGGCGGCGCTCTGTCCCACCAGATCGCCGGGACGCGTGGCTTCGGCGACAGTTTCGCGCAGGCGTATGTTTTCCTTTTCAGCCCGCTTGTGCGCCAGGGCTTTCTTCACCAGATGCGCGATTTCATCGGGATCCAGCGGCTTGCTCACGTAATCGTAAGCGCCATTCTTCAGCGCCGTGACCGCAGTCTCGACCGAGGCGTAGCCGGTCATCATGATCACGATCAGGTCGGGATCCATTTCGTGCAAACGGCGCTGCAGTTCGATTCCGTCGGTCCCTCGCATTTTGATGTCGAGCAGAGCCAGGTCCCACTTGTTCTCCGCCATGCGGGTCAGCGCGTCGCTGGCGCTCTCCGCCGTCCCGATCTCATATCCTTCCTCTTTGAACCATTTTCCAAGAGAATCGCGAACGCTGAGTTCATCGTCGACGATCAACAGCTTTCCTTGTGATTCCACGAATCATCACCTCCCGCTGAGTGCAGCGGTACTTTCTCTTGCCGGAGAGAGTTCGGCATCTCCATCCCACGGCAGGGTTACTGTGAAAGTCGTTCCGCGCCCAATTTCGGATTGGACTTCGATGTCTCCGTTGTGGCGCTCCAGAATGCTGCGGCTGATCGCGAGTCCCAGTCCCACGCCGCGCCCGGTCTCTTTCGTGGTGAGGAAAGGCTCGAAAAGCCGGGGAAGGATCTCGGGCGAAATGCCGCTGCCGTCGTCGCGCACCACGATTCGGACCGCGTTATCTTCCCGGTTCAGCTTGGTTGTGACCCATAAATTGCCGCCCTGCGGCATGGCATCCACTGCGTTCATCATCAACGCCAGCAGCACTTGCTCGATTTGCGCGCCGTCGCAGAGAACCAGCGGAAGTTCGGCGTCCAGCTCCGGTTGGACCTGGATTGCATTGAGATCAAGTTGGTGCTGGATCAGTCGCAGCGATCGATCGATCACCTGGTTCAGGTTGGTCGGCTGCAGGTTGATCGGCGTAGTGCGGGAGAAAGTCAGCAAGTTCTTGACCAGATCGCCGCAGCGGCGGCTCTCGCTGGCGATGAGGTCAAGCGAGTCGCAGATGTCTCGGCGGTGGCTCTTCCCGCCATCCTCGCCGTCCATCCATTTGTGCAGCAGCTTGGCGTAGGTGAGAATGCCGGACAACGGATTGTTGATTTCGTGCGCGAGCACGGCGGCCATCTTGCCGATCGACGCCATCTTCTCCGTGTGCAGCGCGTGCTCGTGCGCTCGTTTCAGCTCACGCGTCTTCTGGTCCACTCGCTGTTCGAGCGTTCGTGTCCAGGCGACGTTTTCGTTGTGCTCCGCCTTGAGCTGGCTGCTCATGGCGTTGAACGAGTGCGCGAGTTCCCCGATTTCGTCCTGCGAGCGGACATCGATCTGGATATCCGAGATCTCCAGCCGCCAGACGTTCCGTGCCTCGTTCCAGAGCCTTCACCGGCCGTCCTACCACTTCCCAGACGAAAAACCAGCTCAGGAGCGCAATCAGCAGAAGGGCGCAGCCGGTGTAGACGATCATCCGCCGGCTGCTTTCGGCGAGTTGCACGTCCGCTTTAGCGAGAGAAAGGTTCGTGTCGAGAACGCCGAGAATCTGCTGCTCTGCCGGATGCGCGTGACAGCTTGCATTCGAGCACGATGCCTGATTCTCGATGGGAGTGATGATGCCGAGAACGCGAGTTCCCGCCGCGTTGCGGTAAATGCGGAAGCGGTCGGGCCGGTTCAGCCGCGCCAAAGGCTGAGACTGTGCGTGACACGCATAACAAGCCTCGGCGGTCTTATCCACCACATGGTTCTGTTCGGCCGAGTTCGTCGTGTAGGTGATTCGTCCTTCCTGATCGAAAATGCGGATCTTCTCCATGCCGGGTTCGGCCGCCATCGTCTGTATCGAGCGATACAGGCCCTCGCGATCGTTGCGCAGCATGTAGTCGGTGGTGCCCTGCTTGATGACGTCGCTGATGCGTTCGGCCGCGAGCAGCGTGTTCTGCTCGAGGTGCTGGCGGTGCAGTCGAACGTTGAGGTATCCCAGCAGCGCGAAGATCAGAACCATCGCGCCAAGCAGAAGCATGTTGAGCTTGGCGCTCAGGGTCTGCGTTGCCCGCAACAGGCGGGCCCGAGTTGGTTCAGTCTCCGGCATGCTCCAGCACCGCGGAAGTTAGCGGAACGGCAGATCGCACTCTCGGTGCGGTTTCCACTGCCAGGTCGTCTTTGGGGAAGATCGGCAAGTACTGCACAGCCACGCGGAACAAGGCGAAGCCCATGGCGATGATCATCAGAGTCACGGAGAACTCGGTCCACTTGGGCACGTAGTGATGGCCGACGTAGGTTTCAAACCCGATCAGGCTGACGTTCAATCGGTTAGTGATGAAGCCAAACAGGCTGATGACCGAAGCGAGATAGAGCCAGTTCGGCGAAAGCCGCACTTTCTTGAAGCTGAGCATCGTTATCGGGATCACAAACGACAGCGCCAGTTCCAGCCACAGGAAATACGCTTCATAGCTGGGCTGAAAGATCTGGCGCAGAAGCCCGCGATGGAAGAAGTCCTCGAACCGAAGAAGCGCATTCACCCACAGGGCAACCAGCAAGGTGCCGCCCAATCGAACCAGGACCGACAGTTCGAGGTGACGCCCCAGAGCCTTCGCGCTCTGCGTCGATTCGAAAATCGTCATCGCCAGGCCCACTGCTACCGCCGAGCCGAAGAAGAAGAACGGCAACGCCGGCGAGTACCAGAAGGGATGAAGTTTGCTCGGCATGATCAGGTACAGCGATCCCAGCGAACTCTGGTGCAGCGTCGACAGCAAAATGCCCAGCACAATCAAGACCGGATAGATCTTGTGAATCCACTTGATTGGCGTTTTCAGATTGAGTCGCTCGAAGACATTGGGAAGGAATTCAAAGAAGAGCACGGCCGTGTAGGTCATGACGCAAAAACCCACCTCGAACATGACCGAGTGCGGATTCATGTAGATCAGCTGGTGCCAGATGAACCACGGCCGGCCGAGGTCAAACAGCAGTCCAACGATGAAAAGCAGATAACCGAGGAACGCCGTCAGCACCGCAGGCCGCACCACGCTGTGCAGGCTCTCCACGTTGAACAGGTACACCGCCCCCACGATGCAGAACCCGCCGGCCGCCAGCATCACGCCGCACAGACAGTCGAATCCGATCCAGAAGCCCCAGGGGAATTGATCGGTCATGTTCGAAACTGCGCCCAAGTCCGCGCAGGTAGCGAACATAAGTGGAGTACAGCCCGAGGGCCATGATCACCAGGAAGACAACTCTCCAAAAGGTAAGCTTGATCTTCATCGCGCACTCCCGTTCTTTTTCTCTTCTGCTTCCGCGGCCGCCACTTCGGCGCGACGATGAGAAATCCAATAGATGCCTCCCAGCACCAGCGACCATATCGGAATGAAGTCTGGAATTCTGTCCATTACCTTGCCCGTGTATTCGGGCAGCGGAGTATCACCAATTCGTGCTGAGGCGGGATAGCCGAACTCTTCGACGTTGACACCGGACAGGATGAACACGCTGGTGCCGCCGACTTCGTGAAGTCCGTAAATGCGAGGAACGTAGGCGGATGGATTCTGTCGGAGCCGGTCCTGCGCCTCTCGGATCAGGTCGTCACGTTCGCCGAACTTCGTCGCGCCTGTGGGACAGATCTCGGCGCACGCCGTCTGCTTGCCGGCTGTCACGCGGTCCGGGCACATAATGCATTTGCGCACCCGTGGATTCAGTGATCCCCATTCGTACTTAGGAGTGCTGAAGGGGCAGGCCGCCATACAGTAACGGCACCCAATACATTTCCAGACGTCGTATACGACCGGTCCTTCTTTTGTCTTGTGGAAGGCTCCTACCGGACAGACCGAAGCGCATGCTGGTTCTTCACAATGCATGCACAACCGCCGCATGAATTTGTCGCCGTGGGTGAGGACCGCTGTGAACTTATGGGCGGACGAAACTTCTTCTGCGGCAACCGAATCGTTGTAAGGAAGATTGTTCTGCGTCGCACAGGCCTGTTCACACTGCTTGCAACCAATGCAGAGGGTCGCATCATATAAGAGTGCTTTACTCATGAATGATCTCTCCGTACGGATTGACGGCGCGTTACAAAGTCGTCCGAAATTCTTTCGACGACGCCTGAGCTGAGTGAGGAAAGAAGGGGCGGTTACCTGCGTAATCGCCGCAAGAAACCGCAAGCTGCTCACCTCGTCAGATCAGAGACTGTCGCGAAATTCAGCAGCTTCAGACAGCTAAGAGTCTCAACGATTAACAAACTCTCAGCCGTGACCGCTGTCACGGTTCGGCGTGACGGCAATCAATAGGTTTCGTCCGTGTTGAGTACAGCCGCCGTTGCTTATTGCATCAAGACGCTGATGCGAACTTCAGCAATGCCGTCGCATGGCTGCAACGCGTTGAGAGATATGGGAGTCTCTGTCGCGCCGGTGCTGCTCCCGGCGAAAAGTCAGCAGTTGTTGTTGCAATCCTCAGCGAACGCAGCTGCTGCAATTTTGCGCACTTCAAAGGGACTCAATGCTCGCCAAATCTCGCCATGTCATTGCGCGAATTGAAGATGCAGTTTCACTAATGCGGTCGCGATGCCAATGATGCGCGTTGGCACGGCAATTGCCTTTAGTCAAATGTGAGTGGACGAGGCGTAAGCAGCCACTCCGGGCGAGGTGAGTTATGACAGTCATCATGGTATTGGCGACGTTCGCAATCTTCCTACTGATCGATTATGTCCGCAGTCAGAAACAGGTGGTAAAGCAGCCCGCAGTGCAACCGGTCATTCGTGAAGTTCCTTCCCATGTGGTCCCGGCCATGGTTGCCGGATTCCAGGTTCCGGAGAATGTTCGCTATCACTCCGGGCACACCTGGGCGCTGAGCGAGAGCCGCGAACTGGTGCGCGTCGGCATGGACGATTTCGCGTCGAAGCTGGTCGGCAAAATCGAGAGCATCGCTCTGCCACAGCGCGGACGCTGGGTTCGCCAGGGTCAGAAGATCTGGACGATCTTCCGCGATGGCAAGTCCGTCGACATGGTTTCACCGATCGAAGGCACGGTGAGCGATGTCAACGAAGCCGTAGCGAAAGATCCCGAGTCTCGCTTTGAAAGATCCCTTCGGCGAAGGCTGGATCGTGACGGTGCAGGCTCCCGATTCGAAACTTAACTTCCGCAACCTTCTGGGTGGAGCGCTGGCGCGCATGTGGACGGAAGATTCAGCGCTGCGACTGCGCAAGAGAATGCCGGTCGCCATGGCCGCTGCGCTCGCGCAGGATGGCGGAGTCGCAGTGGACGACATCACCGCGCACCTGCCCAATGAAGACTGGGCCGCGCTGACAAAAGAGTTCTTCCTTTCGTAGACCCAGGACGAGGATAGGCCTCGCCCAACCTCCTGTGAAATTGCCGCCCGGGAATGATCCCGGGCGGCTTTTTAATCTGGGGAAGCGTCGGAGGGTAGCAGCGCTGTCTCGTTGCAGACAGCAGATCGCGAATGAGAACGGACGATTAATATGCCGATGCCGACAGCCGAACTGAGCATGAGGACGCGCAGATATTGAGCCGGTGGAACCACACGATCTCCGAAGATCGTGCGCAGCAGTCCAGAGCTTGCGCTGGTCGCACACAGCGCGAAGTAAGCACGCTCCACCAGACCACGCGAAATGCTCACCAGCCATACGAGGATCGAGGCCACGATCAGGTAGATCGCGATCAAGATGAAGTCACCCGCTGTCCCCGACCGGTGCAAAATCCCCGCCTTTGGCGAAGCGAATCCGTGAAATGCGATCCCCAGAAACACGATCGAGTGAATCAGAGCAATCACGGCGCGCTTGCGATTAGTGAGAACCCCAAAGTCGTTCATGACCAGAATCAAGTCTGACCGATCGATCCCTGATTCGGGCGTGACACATCGCACGAGTTCTTGTGATCGCGATCACAGAGTTCGAGTCAGTCATCTGGAATCCGCGCTTCCGACGGTGATACCATCGCGGGCCATATGACGAACCGTACCTCATTTCTGGCGCTTTCTTGTTCTCTTGCGCTTACTCTGAGCGCGGCCGGCCAAGCTCCGGCCCCTGCACCCCATCCGATCGTGCTGCATGCCGCCAGACTGCTCGACATCAAGGCGGGGAAGCTGATCAAGCCAGGCGAAGTTCTGATCCAGGGAGATCGCATCGTCGAGGTCGGACCGGCGGTCAAACATCCCGCGGGAGCAGAGGTCATCGATCTGGGCGATCGCACGCTCATGCCCGGGCTCATCGATGCCCATATTCATCTTTTCCTCCATCCCGGCGCTGAAGACCTGCAGACCGTGCAGGAGTCTGTTCCGGAACGCACGATCATGGCGACGCTGGCGGCTCGCGATGATCTCATGGCCGGCTTCACCGCCGAGCGCGATATGGGGACCGAGGGCGCCGGTTCGGCCGACACCGCAGTCCGCAACGCCATCAACGAGGGGCGTATCCCCGGGCCGCGTCTGCGCATCAGCGGAAACGCGATCAACATCCTCGGCGGGCACGAAGACGCCATCGGATACAACCCCGAGCAGCACATCCTTCCCAACGCGAACTATGCCAACAACGCCGACGAACTGATCGCGGTGATGCGCCAGCAATTCAAAGAAGGCGCCGACTTCATCAAGATCTACGAAACCGGAGCGGATACGATCCGAGACGGCAAGCTCTCAACCCCTTATCAATACACGGAGACTCAGCTCGAAGCGGCGGTGAAGGAAGCCGCTCGCCTCGGCAAACGCGTGGCGGTTCATGCGACAGGAGAGCCCGGAACGCTCTATGCCGCGCAAGCAGGCGTGGTTTCGATCGATCACGCCGATCAACTGAGCGAAGACACCATGCGTCTGATGAAGGAGAAGCAGATCTTCGCCGTCCCCACGTTTACGATCTTCGAATATTTCGCTGAACACGCTGCTACACCCCAGCGGGGCGCGCATGAACATCAGATCCTCGATTTGAAGGTGCAGGAGTTCAAGAAGCAAATTGCCGCAGGAATCCCCATGGCAGTCGGCTCCGACGTGGGCCCGTTTCCGCACGGAACGCAGGCGCGCGAACTTGTGCTGATGGTGAAGTACGGCATGTCTCCGCTCGCCGTCTTGCAGGCAGACCTGCTGAATGGAGCAAAGCTCCTCGGATGGGAAGGACAGATCGGTTCGCTCGAGCCGGGTTATCTAGCAGATGTGATCGCAATCACAGGCGATCCTCTCGCGGACATCTCAGCAGTCAACAATGTCGGATTTGTGATGAAGGGTGGGACTGATTTACAAGAAGTAAGTCGTTCCCGAAATAGAAAACGCTCGGCACTTACTGCAAAAGAGTGCACAATCGCTCGCAATTTTAATGAGAAAGAAAATCTAAGCATCGCATCCTGAGCAGCTTGCCGCGATTCCCAAATCGGTCCATTGGCTGGTCGGATTGCCCATTCTCATACTGCTCGCCGGACTCTCGCGAGCACTTATGATTCCTGGTAAATCCTCTGGCCTGCTAATTGCAATTGCGGTTCTTCTCTTCTTCATCCTTGGCATTTGCTCCACGGCCGTCGCACAAGGTCCGCTGCCCGATGCGCCCATGCCGGTTCCGGCCATCGAACACGCATCGACGTTCGTCTCACTCCCTCGGCCCACGGCAAGCGAACACAAGTTCTGGGACCGCGAGAACAAGGTGCTCTTCTTCACGGCTGCCGCGTTGAACGGAGCCGACTTCGCCGTCACCCGCTCCAATCTGCAGAGCGGAGGGCGGGAACTGAACCCTGTGGTCCGGATGTTTGGACGTTCGACTGCGGGGCTCGCTGTCAACTTTGCAGGAGAAACGGCGGGAGTCGTATCCCTGAGCTATTTCTTCCACAAGACAGGTCACCACAAGCTCGAGCGCTGGGTCTCTGTCGTGAACATCAGCTCCTCCGCAGGTGCCGTCGGCTATGGGCTGGCGCACCGATAGGCCCACAATGCCTCTAGCCGTTCGTGTTGGACTCCCACCATGTCTAGCATCTTGGTAGTATTGCCGGATCAGTTATTCTGAACCGACGAGGCAGACATGAAGATCGCGAAAGACGTCACAGAGTTGATTGGCAACACACCGCTGGTCCGGCTGAATAAAGTCACACAGGGCTGCGTTGCTGAGGTTGTGGCGAAACTCGAGAGCCAGAATCCTCTGGACAGCGTCAAAGATCGCATCGGCGTCAGCATGATTGAAGAAGCCGAGCGCGCCGGCAAGATCCAGCCGGGCAAAACGGTGCTGATCGAACCGACCAGCGGCAATACCGGGATCGGTCTCGCCTTCGTCGCTGCAGTAAAGGGATACAAGCTCGTCATCGTGATGCCTGACACGATGAGCCTCGAGCGTCGCGTCCTTCTGCTCGCATTCGGCACGGAAATCGTCCTCACTCCCGGTCCGCGCGGGATGACTGGTGCGATCCTCAAGGCCAAGGAGATCCTGGCCAATACTCCGAACGGCTACATGCTGCAGCAGTTCGACAATCCGGCCAATCCCAAGATTCACTTCGAAACCACCGGCCCTGAGATCTGGAACGACACCGATGGCCGCGCCGACATCCTGATCTCCGGCGTGGGCACCGGCGGCACCATTACCGGAGTCTGCCAGTACATCAAACCGAAGAAGCCATCGTTCAAAGCCGTCGCTGTCGAACCCGTCGACAGTGCCGTCTTGTCCGGTGGAAAGCCATCGCCGCACAAGATCCAGGGCATTGGTGCGGGCTTCGTTCCCAGCATTCTTCGCCGCGACTACATCGACGAAGTCGTCACTGTGACCAACGACGAAGCCATTGCCATGGCACGGCGGCTTCCGCTGGAGGAAGGACTATTCGTGGGCATCTCCTCCGGAGCCGCGGTCGTCGCCGCCCTGAAGGTGGCCAAACGCCAGGAGAACGCAGGAAAGATGATCATCGTCATTATTCCCTCTTTTGGCGAGCGCTATCTCAGCAGCATTCTGTTCCAGGAGTTGCGGGAAAAGGCGCTGCAGATTCCAACCGTGGAACTGCCGCCGGCCTGATGAACTTTCATGCCTCACCTGCTATCGCTAATTCGCGAAGACGTGACCAACGTGATGGATCACGATCCCGCGGCCAGGTCTCGCCTGGAAGTCCTTCTTTGCTACGCGGGCCTGCATGCCGTCTGGTTCTATCGCATGAACCACTGGCTCTGGAATCATGGTCTCTTCCTGCTCGCGCGCTGGCTCTCAGAAGTTGCTCGCTGGCTGACCGGCATTGAAATTCATCCCGGTGCCAAGATCGGTCGCCGCCTGTTCATTGATCACGGGATGGGAGTCGTGATCGGCGAGACCTCGATCGTCGGCGATGACGTGACCCTCTATCAGGGAGTCACTCTCGGGGGCACAGGCAAGGAACACGGCAAGCGGCATCCCACGCTCGAAGACAACGTAGTCGTCGGCGGAGGAGCAAAGATTCTCGGCAACATCATCGTCGGCAAGAACTGCCGCATCGGCGCCGGTTCCGTCGTGCTGCGCAATGTGCCCGATAACTCGACCGTCGTTGGCGTTCCCGGCCACATCGTTTTCCGGGAAGGCAAGCGCGTCGTCATTACCGATCCCAAGCAGATCAACGATCCTCTCTCCGAAGCCCTGGCGTCAGTGGCAAGTGAAGTCAACAAACTCCGCGAGCGAGTCCAGCGGCTGGAAGGCGCGGAGGACATAACAGAGCCCGTGCCCGAATCCCTGCAGCGTCTGATGGACGATCTCGACTACCAGATTTAGGCTCGCGGACGTAAGATGATCCGTCCCTGTCCATCTCACGCGGAGGACCGCACGGTGAAAAAAATTATTTCCGCCGTTCTCTTTCTCTTCATCCTTCCCATTGGTTTAGCAGCCGACAAAAAAGACGAGAAGCCGAAGCCAGCGCAATCCATCGATGAACTTCGCCAGCAACTGGAGAAAATCCTCAAAGACACCCACACTCCCGGAGTCTCGGTGGCAATCGTTCACAAAGATGGCCCGGAATGGGTTGCCGGCTTGGGTATGGCGGACGTTGCGACCAGTCGTGCCAACACAGCGGATACTCTGTTCCGCATCGGATCTACGTCAAAGGCATTTGCATCGTTATCGATCCTGATGCTGGCCGATCAGGGAAAACTCTCTCTGGACGATCCCGTTCACCAACTGGCTCCCGAGGTGTGGTTCGAAAACCGGTGGGGATCGACGGATCCTATCCGCGTCGTTCATCTGCTCGAGCACACCACCGGCTGGGACGACATTCACTTCCGCGAGTATGCGAAGCAAGCTCCCGACAGCATGAGCGTGCGCGAAGGGCTCGACTACGACCACCACTCCCGCACCTCGCGCTGGCGCCCGGGTACACGCATGGCCTACTGCAACTCCGGGCCTCCCGTCGCGGCTTACATCGTCGAGAAACTTACGGGTCGTCGCGTTCGAAGATTTCGTGCAGCAGAACCTGTTCAGCCCGATCGGCATGAAGACTGCCACCTACTTCGAGCCGGCGCCGGGTACGGCAACCACGCTCTATCACACCGATGGCAAAACTCCGTACAGCTATTGGCACATCCTGTTGCGCCCGGCTGGATCGATCAACGCGTCCGCCAATGACATGGCCGCCTACGTTCAGTTCTATCTGAACCGCGGCTCGGTCGGGGGAAAGCAAGTCGTCCCCACCGCTGACATCGACCGCATGGAAATTCCCGCGAGCACCTGGGCCGCTAAAGACGGCTTGAAGATCGGATACGGCCTCAGCAACTATGTGACCGTCGCAGACGGCTTCGTCTATCACGGGCACGATGGCGGTGTCGACGGCGGCCTGACCGAAATGGCTTACATGGCCGACTATGGCGTTGGCTACTTCTTCAGCATCAACAGCGGAAGTGGCGATGCCTTCGAAAAAGTCGGCAAAGCGATCCGCGCCTACATCGGGAACAAGCTGCAGAGGCCGGCGCTACCGCCGGTTGCGCCACTGCCGGCGAATGCTTCCGACTACGCCGGATTTTACGAACCGGATTCGCCTCGAATGGAACTCCTCCGCTTTCTCGGACGCCTGCTCGGCCTTTCCAGGGTTCACTTCCGGGACGGAAAACTCATCATCTCCTCGCTTGGCGGAAACGAAAGCTTCTTGCCCGTGACCGGAACGCAGTTCCGCCACCTACCGAAAAAAGATGCTCCGTACCCCGTTCCGACGCTTGAACTGCTCAGTGTCAATCCCGAGGGTCGGTTCATCCAGGCGGAACAATCAACCATGAAGGCAATTCCTGCATGGTTGGCCGTGGTTGAAATCCTGGCGACAGCGTTTGTGGCGCTCTCCATTCTTGCGATCATGGTGTACGCGCCCTTCTGGCTCGTCGCCGGCATCAGCAAGCGGCGCCGCCGTCCTGCCGAACGGGCCTTGCGTTTGTGGCCGTTGCTGGCTGTGCTCAGCCTTCTGGCGATCGTGGGCCTCTTCATCCTTTGCGGCGATGACGCGATTGATCGCCTGGGAAATCTCACCGTCTGGTCTGCTACTCTCTGGGCGCTAACTTTGGTTTTCGCCGTGACTTCTATCGCGAGCGCGTTCTACTCGTGGCAGAGTCCGGCACAGGATGTTCGCGTTAGAGTGCGGAAGTTCTCCATGCTTGTTTCCGCTGCTCTGCTGATCGCAACCGTTTACTTGTTATATTGGGGATTTATCGGGGTGCGAACATGGGCCTAACGAGGCGTGCAAACACTTTGACAAAGACAGGTACACGCATTTAATGTTCCGTTGCGTAAACGTTTACGGAAAAGTGCGTTTCTGATCAGGCAATAAAACGTCCCATTCTGTCCCATGCTGCTTAAGACACTCCGCGAAGAAGTGCTCGAGGCAAATCTGGAACTAGTCCGTCGAGGACTCGTTGTCTATACCTTCGGCAACGCCAGCGGCATCGACCGAAATGAAGGCCTCGTCGCCATCAAGCCGAGCGGCGTCCCGTACGAGGAACTGAAACCCGAGCACATGGTGGTCTGCGATCTTGAGGGGACAGTGGTCGAGACCAAGCTTCGGCCATCCTCCGATCTCGCCACACACCTCGAGCTCTACAAACACTTCCCGAATATCGGCGGCGTCGCGCACACGCATTCGGAATTCGCCACCGCCTGGGCTCAGGCTGAAACCCCGATCCCCTGCTTTGGCACCACTCACGCCGACTATTTCCACGGATCGGTTCCGGTAACGGAGCCCCTCACTCCCCAGGAGATCGCCGCCGACTACGAACTCGAAACTGGCAGAGCCATCTGCCGCACGTTCGCCAAAGTCGATCCGGATTCGATTCCCGCAGTTCTGGTGGCCGGGCACGCTCCCTTCTGCTGGGGACCAACCGCCGCCGATGCCGCTCACAATGCCGTCATTCTCGAATACGTTGCCCGGATGGCATCGCACACGCTTCTGATCAATGCTGAATCCCGGCCGCTTGCCCGCGCATTGCACGACAAACACTTCTTGCGCAAGCACGGCCGCAACGCCTATTACGGACAGGTCAAGACACAATGAATCTTGCTCTGCTGCTGAGCTCTTCTACGCTGGTGCATCTTTCGCCAGTCGATATGGTCATCATCGTTTTTTACTTTGCCCTGGTGCTGGGCATCGGTTTCTATCTGAAAGGACAAGCCAACACCGGTGAAGACTTCTTCATGGCCGGGCGCGAGATGACCGCCTGGGTTGCGGGCTTAGCATTTCTCTCGGCCAACCTCGGGTCGCTGGAACTGATGGGATGGGCGGGCAATTCCTATAAGTACGGAATTCTTGCGGCGCACTGGTACTGGATCGGCGCGATCCCCTCGATGCTCTTCCTCGCGCTGGTGATGATGCCCTTCTACTACGTCTGCAAGACGCACTCCGTCCCGGGCTATCTCAAGCTGCGCTTCGGAGAAGGCGCGCAAACCATCTCGTCCATCTCGTTCGCCTTCATGACGGTCCTGATGAGCGGCATCAACATGTATGCCATGGCCGTCGTCATGAAAGTCGTACTGGGATGGAACATCCATTTCAGCATCATTGTTTCTTCGCTGACCGTTGCGGCTTATGTTGCCCTCGGTGGACTGCGGTCCGCCATTTTCAACGAAGTGCTGCAGTTCTTTCTGATATGGGCCGGTGCTCTCCTGATTCCGATCCTGGGGCTGATTGAGGCCGGAGGTTGGAGCGGGTTGCAGGCCAAGATTCTGCAAAACTTGACCGAACTCCACGTGGCGAATCCCGGTTCATACACGCACCTCTGGTCCACTCTCGGCGACTTCAACGCCAACCCGATGGGCATCAACTGGGCCGGCATCGTATTCGGGCTTGGGGCAGTCATCGCAATGGGCTACTGGACCACTGACTTTCTGGTCGTCCAGCGCGTCTTGTCGGCGAAGGATCTGCGCTCTGCAGAACTGGCGCCCATCATCGGAGCGGCGTTCAAGATGATGGTGCCCTCTCATCGTCATTCTTCCCGGACTGCTCGGCCTGGCACTGCTGCGCGATCCGAATACGGGCAGGACTGATCCGGCTCGTTCCTGCCGACCTTGCGTGGTCCGCTGCGGGACAGGCCCAGGGACTGCACGGTTATGACGAGGTATTGCCGCTGATGCTGGCTCGCTACTGCGGGCCCGGCCTTCTCGGACTAGGCATCACCGCTCTGATTGCCGGTTTCATGTCTGGCATGGCTGGCAATGTCAGTGCGTTTACCACTGTCTGGATCTACGACATCTACGGAGACTCTGATCAATAAGAACGCTACCGACGAGCCGAAGGTCAAGATGGGTCGGCGGTGGTCACTGTCTTGGGTGTGGTCATCAGTATCGGCACCGCGTATCTCGCTGCGCGCGCCCCGAGCATCATGGACTACGTTCAGGCGCTGTTCAGCTTCTTCATCGCCCCGCTCTTTGGGACGGTGCTGCTGGGCATGCTCTGGAAGCGCGCCACGCCGGCGGGAGGTTGGACAGGGCTGTTGGCGGGAACGCTGTCGTCAGTTGGCATGTATGCGTGGGTCAAGCTCGATCCCAACGCCGTGCGCTATGTCGCGCTCTCCATGGATGCACAGGACCAGGCGCAAAACATGTTTCGCGCCCTCTGGTGCTGTTTGATTTGCGTGGTCGTGACGGTCGTCGTCAGCATGCTGACGAAACCCAAACCGGACTCGGAGTTGAAGGATGTCGTCTACGGCCTGACACCGATTCCGAAAGTGGAGCATGTTTCGATTTTCCACAGCCCGATTTTCTGGGCGCGTAGTGGTGGCAATCGCATTTGTAATTTTGCAGATCATTTTCTGGTAGGAGATTCGCATGAAATCTGGAAGTCACCTCTCGATCTGGTTCTTCACGGGATTGTGCCTTGGCGTGATCGGTGCGCTCATCTTTGCTACCGGAATCTACGAACTCATGAGCCCTCCCGCAAGTAAAGTCGTGCTCTACGATCTGCACGCGAATGTATGGTGGGGCGCGGTCCTGCTGGTGTCGGGCCTGTTCTTCGGCATTCATTTTTCCCCGGCGAACGAGCGCAAACGCATTGGCCGGCAAGTCTTAATCGATAAGGTCATATCTCGAAAAGGATTGTTATGTCTGAAAAGAAGAAAATGACGATGGGCGTCATCATCGGGAACCGTGGATTTTTTCCCGATCAGTTGGCGAAGTCAGGGCGCGAAGAGATGATCCAGGCGCTGGCCAAGGCCGGCGTCGATTCGATTGTCCTCGGTCCTGAAGACAGCAAGCACGGCGCGGTCGAAACGCACGAAGAAGCCAAGCGCTGCGCGGCACTATTTCGGAAGAATAGCGACAAGATCGACGGCGTGATCGTGTCACTCCCAAACTTCGGCGACGAGCGCGCCATCGCCGACACGTTGCGACTGGCGCGTCTGGATGTTCCAGTGCTGATTCAGGCGACACCCGACGATGCGTCGAAGATGACGATCCTGCATCGCCGCGACAGCTTCTGCGGAAAGATGTCGGCGTGCAACAACCTGCGCCAGTACGGCATCCCGTATTCGCTGACACGCCTGCACACGGTCAGCCCTGACTCGCAGGATTTCCAGAATGACCTGGCCTGGTTCGCCGCCGTCTGCCGCATCGTGAATGGCTTCCGCAACCTGCGCATTGGCAGCCTTGGCGCACGGCCTACCGCTTTCAATACCGTTCGCTATAGCGAGAAGTTACTCGAGAACAACGGCATTTCGGTCGAGACACTCGACCTGTCGGAAGTCTTTGGCCGCATCGCCAAATCGAAAGACGACAACCCCGGCGTGCAGGGCAAGCTTGCTGAAATCAAGAAGTACGTCACCACACAAAGCGTCCCCGATGCCGCGCTGATGAAAATGGCCAAGCTCGGCTACGTCGTCGATGAATGGATGAAGCAAACCGACGTGCAGATCACTGCCGTGCAGTGCTGGACGTCAATGGAAGAATACTTCGGCGTCGTCCCCTGCACCATCATGAGCATGATGAGCAACAAACTGCTTCCCGCGGCTTGCGAAGTCGACGTCTGTCGGCACGCTCAGCATGCACGCGCTCGCACTCGCCTCGGAAACACCGAGCGCTCTGCTCGACTGGAACAACAACTACGGCGACGATCCGAACAAGGCCGTCTGCTTCCACTGCAGCAACCTGCCGAAACATTTCTTCCAGGATGTCCGCATGGACTTCCAGGAGATCATCGCCGGCACGGTTGGCAAAGAGAACACGTTCGGCACGGTCGTCGGCCGCGTGAAGCCCGGTGCCATGAGCTTCGCCCGCTTTTCGACAGACGATACCGCTGGTGTGATGCGCGGCTACGTCGGCCAGGGAGAATTTACCAGCGATTCGCTGAACACCTTCGGCGGCGTAGGCGTCGTGCAGATTCCGCAATTGCAGAAGCTGCTGCACTACATCTGCGAAAACGGATTCGAACATCACGTGGCGGCGAACTTCTCGACCACGGCGGGTGCGGTCCACGAAGCCGGCGTCCGGTATCTCGGCTGGCAGATGTACTGGCACGGAAATCAGGCATAGAGTTCTGATTCTGGATGCTTTTGCTGCACCACAGAGGACACAGAGGTTCACAGAGGAATTCCCCTGTGTTCCTCTGTGTCCTCTGTGGTGAATGACAGGGAACGCACATGGCCATCGTAGCGGGAGTAGATTTCGGCACCCTCAGCGTCCGCGTCTCGATCGTTGACAGCGAGCGCGGACTTCTCGCGTCCGCCGTCTCCGAATATCCTCTTCACCGCAAACGCGAAGATCCCGACTTCGCCACCCAATCGCACGAAGACCACATGCGGGCCCTGGCCGAGGCCACGCGGCAGGCGGTGAAGTCGGCGGGCATCTCCGGCGACCAGGTTGCATCCATCGCGCTCGACACCACGGGCTCAAGCGTGATCCCTGTCGGCGAAGGCATGGTTCCGCTCGACGACTACTATCTCTGGTGCGATCACCGCGCCAAGCTCGAAGCCGCGCTGATCACGGAACTCGCGCGCATCGACAAGCTCGAAGCCATCGAGTGGTGCGGTGGCGTTTACTCCTCCGAATGGGGATTCGCCAAGCTGCTGCACTGGCTGCGGCACAATCCCGACAAGCGCGAGAAGTTCGTCAGCGCCTTCGAGCACTGCGACATGGTCGCGGCCACGCTATGTGGAATCACCGATCCCCGCCGCGTGAAGCGCAGCGTCTGCGCCATGGGCCACAAGTGGATGTGGAATGCTTCCCTCGGCGGGCTTCCTCCGGAGAGTTTCCTGGCGAAGGTGGATCCGCTCCTCGCGGGAGCGCGGGACAAACTGGAAGGCGAGTACGCGACCTCCGACAAGATCGCCGGAACGCTCGCGCCGCAGTGGGCCGAGAAACTTGGCCTGCGCGCCGGGATTCCGATTCCAGTCGGCGCCTTCGACGCTCACTGGGACGCGATCGGCGCCGGCGCGAAAGAAGGGGACGTTGTGAATGTGGTCGGCACGTCGACCTGCATCATCGCGTACGCTCCGAAAGCGCAACTGATCCCTGGCGTCTGCGGAGTGGTTCCGGGCAGCGTGCACCCGCAGTTCACGGGAATCGAAGCCGGTCTCTCCGCAACAGGCGACATTTTCAGCGCGATTGCGCGCCGAGCGGGCACGACGGTTGAGGAACTCAGCAAGGGACTGGACAACTACCGTGCAGGCCAGACTGGGCTGCTGCGCATGACCTGGGACAATGGTGACCGTACCGTGCTGGTGAATCCGAATCTGGGTGGAATGACGCTCGGCTGGAACCTCGTGCATACCGCGCAAGACGAACTCTTCGCCGCCATCGAAGGCACCGCATTCCACACGCGAGTCATCCTCGACCGCATGAGCGAATACGGTGCGCCCACGCAGCGCGTGATCAACGGCGGAGGCATTCCGCAAAACAATCCGGTACTGAATCAGGTCTACGCCAACGTCCTCGGACGTCCCGTGCTGGTTCCGAGCGGCAAAGTCACAGGCCTGGGCTCAGCGATCTTCGCCTTCATGGCCGCGGGTGCGTTCAAGACGATTGGCGAAGCGCAAGGCAAGATTTGCCCCAAGCACACGGTCTGAGCGAACCACCACGCGCCTGAGACTATCGCAGAGTTATTCGAATTCGGCAATCCGGCGATCGCGTTCGCGTAGTGCTACCGAACTATCCAGATCGCCGCGATGAGGCCACGATCTGATATTCGAAGATTTGGGAACACCGCCTTCGACGTCTGGCCGCTGCGGCCGTTCTTGTCCCTTGCCGGAAGTCTGCTGAGATCGTCCCAGCGCGAAGGACGGCTTCGGCATTAACGAGAATGTCGCCCTGGCGCGGACGCCGAAGGCGGCTGTCCCACACTGCGATCACTATCCCCGGTATCCGCCGCGATTGCACCGATGATCAGGAACGGCTCTTTGCCCGACACGACTGCTTCGGGCAACGGTGCAGTCCGGAGATTCGTGCGTCAGATCTTCCTGACAGGCGAAGAAGCGCAGAAAGGCCCGACGCTGCTTCGTGACGTGATCGCGGATCGCGCCCTTCAGCATCGGATAGGCCGCCTCGACCGCGTCGAGCACCGAGCGCTGCGTCACCGGACCTTCTACCTGAATTTCGACTTCGTGCCCGACGTGCGCCAGCGTACGAAGATGTTGCGGAAGTTCAACGCGAATGGTTACTGCCATTTCAAGAGCACCTTCATTTGACGTATGTCTCTTGCATATAGAGACCTTTCCATTCCCTGCCGGTATGAATCCAGACTTCACCAAACACGCTCGTTGCCTTCGAGACCTGGCCGCCGGACTTGCCCTCATACTTCGCTATGTAAGTAACCAGCGCAGTATTCGGTGCAAGCGATTTCACGGTGAAGTCGCTGAGCGTGTAGCTGATGAGTTCGAATTCATCCACGGCGTTGACTTCAGTCTTCTTGTCCCCGAACGTGCTAAGGCCCTCTTCGAACTGGCGGAACCCGTCATCCAGCAAGGCTGAAAGAGTTGCCTTGTCTTTGTTCTTGAACGCCTCCCAGAGTTTCCGTACCTGCGCCTCAAGTTGAGCCGGCACGATGCCGGACTTGATTGCCTGCTTGTCTTGCGCTGCTGCCGCACTTGCCAATGACAACAACAAGACTGCCACTGCAACCAAGGATCGTTTCATGTCTTTCTCCTGGGACAGACCTCTTTGACACTCCCCGCGATGATGAAGTCAAAATCCCCACCCTGTCGTCGCAAAATGCGCGAAGACAAGGGTGGGGCACCATCGCGTTACGCAAGCGTCTGCACTTCCACCGACAGCACCGCCGGAAGATCGCGCACGATCGGCGACCACGAGTCGCCCGCGTCCGGCGACATGTAGACTTGGCCTCCCGTCGTGCCGAAGTAGATTCCGCACTTGTCCAGCGTGTCGACTGCCATCGCATCGCGCAGCACATTCACGTAGCAGTTCTCCTGCGGCAGGCCTTTCGTGAGCGGCTTCCCACTCGTTGCCGCCGGTCTTGCTGCGGAAGACGCGCAGCTTGCCTTCGTGGACGTAGTGTTCGCCGTCGCTCTTGATCGGGACGACGTAAATCGTCTCCGGCTCGTGCGAGTGGACGTCGATGACGAATCCGAAATCCGTCGGCAGGTTGCCGCTGATCTTCGTCCACTCATCGCCGGCGTTGTCGGAGCGCATCACGTCCCAGTGCTTCTGCATGAAGAGTACGCCCGGACGCTTCGGGTTCATGGCGACGTGATGCACGCAGTGTCCGATCTCGGCGGTTGGGTCGGGAATGTACTTTGAGTAGAGGCCCTTGTTGATCGGCTTCCAGGTCTTGCCGCCGTCGTCGGTGCGGAAGGCGCCGGCCGCGGAGATCGCGATGTAAATTCGATTCGGGTCTTTGGGATCGAGAATGATCGGTGTGCAGGCACATGCCTCCGGCGCCGGGCTGCCACTTCGGTCCGGTGCCGTGGCCGCGCAGGCCGGGAAGTTCCTTCCAGTTCTTCCCGCCGTCGGTCGAGCGGAACAACGCCGCATCTTCGACTCCCGCATAGACCGTGTCGGGATCGGTCAGCGACGGCTCGAGATGCCACACGCGCTTGAACTCCCAGGGATGCTGCGTGCCGTCGTAGAACTGGTGCGTGGTGAGTGGCGCCGGCCAGCGGTGTCGTAGACGAACTTGTTGCTCTCGCCTTTCGGCATGCCGCCCGGGCCCGTCGGTTTCGCCGGGAGGCGTTCCGGGCTGATGCCAGGTCTTGCCGCCGTCGTCGGAGCGCTGGATGACCTGTCCGAACCATCCGCTGGTCTGCGAGGCGTAGATGCGATTGGGATCGGCGGGCGATCCCTTGAGGTGGTAGAGCTCCCATCCGGCGAAGTGCGGGCCGCTGACGTCCCATTTGTCGCGCTTGCCATCGGAGGTAAGAATGAATGCGCCTTTGCGCGTGCCGACGAGAACTCGAACTTTGCTCATGCACAACTCCTTGGTTCAAATGATTCGATTCTGGAAAACCCCAGTCTGAAGAATAGAACCGAATTCTACTGAGATGGTTACGGAGTCAAATCGAGGAGAAATCATGCAAGAGTTGCGAAATCACTGTCCTTTGGGAGCGCGACCAGCATGCTTGTAAACGCGCACGTAATCCACCAGCATGGTTTGCGGGAATACCGTGGTCGCGTCGGGATTGCCCGGCCATCCTCCGCCGACCGCAACGTTCAGCAACATGAAGAATGGATGGTTGTAGACCCACTTCGCGCCTTTGGGAAGATCGGCGGGAGTGCGAGTGGCGTAGAGGTGCTCGTCGACGTAGAAACGGATTGCTTTCGGTTCCCACTCGACGGCGTAGACGTGAAAGTCGTCGGCGAAATGCTGATCGGCGGGCAGGCTGTAGGGCGAGCCGATGCCTTTGTCGCCGGAATATCCCGGGCCGTGAATCGTGCCGTGCACGGTTGCGGGCTCCTTGCCGATGTTCTCCATGATGTCGATCTCGCCGCACTTGGGCCAGCCGATTTTGTCGATGTCATCGCCGAGCATCCAGAAGGCGGGCCAGATTCCCTGTCCCTGAGGGATCTTGATGCGGGCTTCGAAGCGTCCGTACTTTTGTGAGAACTTGCCCGCGGTCTTCAGGCGCGCCGAGGTGTAGTCGCGCGTGACTCCGTCTGCGCCGGTGTACTTCTCCTGCAGCACTTTGATGACGAGATTCCCGCCTTGCTGGAAGGCGTTTTCGGGACGGGTGGTGTAGTACTCCAGTTCCTGATTGCCCCAGCCGTTGCCGCCGGATTCACGAACCCATTTCGAGGTATCGACCGGGGAGCCGTCGGGGCCGTTGAATTCATCGCTCCACACCAGAGTCCATCCGGGGCGGGAGGCTGGGAGGTAGTTGTTTGCGCGGCCGCCGCGGCTATCAGAACGATTGCGAATAAAGTAAGGCATGGGTTGCGTGTCATTAGATTCCCTCAGGGGCTAAAGCCCGCGTCTCTCTTCGCATCTGACGCGGCGCTAAAGCGCGCTCTTCCACCAATGAGGCGGAGCTAAGCGCTGCTCTTCCACCAAGATCGTGTGAAATTGACGATCGTTGGCACTATACTCACTGGTTCGATTTGTTGCCAGGAGAACTCACGTGTCGAGTGAACAGAGCAGACGAGAATTCCTGAAGCTTTCCGCATACGGAGTCGCGGCAGCCAGCACAGTCGAGTTGGCGCGAGCGTTGCCGGTCTCGACACCGCCAGCATCGGAGGATATTTCGGTCCGCGTGACCGGCGGGCAACTGCGCTATCATGCCGAGCCCTCGGTGGCGTGGAAAAGCGGCACGGCGCGCGGAAACGTCATTGAACTGGATCCGGGAAGAAAATATCAGGAGATGCTCGGCTTCGGTGCGGCTTTCACCGACGCGGCTTGCTACACGTTTAACCGGTTGGAGCCGGCGGCCCGGGACGCGCTGTTCCACGACCTTTTTCATCCCTCGGAGATGGGACTCAACGTCTGCCGTACCTGCATGGGCGCGAGCGATTATTCCACCGAGGTTTTCAGCTACGACGAAGGCGAGCCCGACCCTGACATGAAGCGGTTTTCGATCGCGCATGATCAGGCCTATGTTTTGCCGATGATGCGCGAGGCGCGCAAACAGAATCCGGATTTATTCCTCTTCTCATCGCCGTGGAGTCCTCCGGGATGGATGAAAGCCGGCGGCTCGATGCTGGGCGGGTCGATGCGGCAGCACTACTTTGCTCCGTACGCGCAAGTACTTCGTGAAGTTCCTGCAGGCATATGCGGCGGAGGGCGTGCCGGTGCAGGCGGTTACGGTGCAAAACGAAGTCGACACCGATCAGGACGGGAGAATGCCTGCGTGCTTGTGGGGGCAGGAGTACGAGATGGGGTTCGTCAAGAATCACCTGGGACCGGCGCTGCAGCAAAACGGACTCTCGACCAAGATCTGGATTCTGGACCACAACTACAACCTTTGGGGACGGGCAGTGGCAGAACTTGATGATCCCGACGTGCACAAGTATTGCAATGCGGTTGCGTTTCATGGATACGTCGGAGGGGCGGATCAGATGAGCAAGTTCCACGAAGTCTATCCCGATGCGCAGATCTACTGGACGGAAGGCGGGCCGGACTACACGGCTCCCGACTACGCCACCGATTGGGCAAAGTGGGGGCAGACCTTCACAGAAGTCATTCGCAACTGGGGGCAGTCCATTACGGGATGGAATCTTGCGCTGGACGAGAAGGGCAGGCCGAACATTGGCCCGTTCCCGTGCGGCGGGATGGTGACGATCCATTCAGAAACGAAAAAGATCACCTACAGCGGACAGTACTGGGCCTTTGCGCATTTCTCGCGAAACATCCGACGCGGGGCGAGGCGGTTCGAATCTGCCGGCAAAGTGCAGGGCGTGGAGCATGTTGCTTTCGAGAATCCGGACGGGCAGAAGGTGGTCGTGTTGACCAATCCCGGAGCGGCGAAGACCGTGATGATCAAGTTGGCGGATAAGGTGGCCGAGGTCGCATTGCAGGCGGATTCCGTCAGCAGTCTTGCTTTTTAGAGTACGATGCTATCTCGCAGAGCGGAAGTAACTAGCGGGTTCCGCTCAGGGGCCAAGCCGGGGAAGAATTACATGCCGACCGTCCTCGTCTGCAGGTCAATGCGGGTCAATCCGCTGAAAAGCAAGAGCTTTGGGTTTGGCAAGCTCTTTGCAACCTTTTCACGATTCCTGTCCTCACAATGGTGCCGGTTGTTTACGGCAGAACGCGGAGGTTTGCATACTTTCGAGTTTGCAGACCGAAAGCGACGCCACTCGTCTGTGCGCCTCGTCTTCTGGCGCGGCCCTTGGGAATCGCGCAGGAGAGTGTCTAGAAACCGAACCGTTTAAATTGCGAACCTCGCACGACGCCAGGAGATTCCCGGGGTGGTTTCGCTCTTGCAGCCTTTGTAACCAGGACGTGTAGATGAGACTTCTCAGCGCCAGACTCATCATCTCCCTTATCGTCGGTATCACCGTAGTGTCTCTGTGCACTTCCTACTACCAGGTCTTGATGCAAAGCAGGAGCATGCGCAAAGACCTGGAGCGGCGCGCCGAGGTGCTTGGGGAGAGCCTGGCGAGAAATGTGGAGCGCGACCTGGAGAGGGACGCGCCAGACCAGGCTGAAGCGGACGGTTCAGCAATTCGCGAATCGCGAGCACCTGGCCGGACTCGCTGTTTATGATCCGCAGGGGCATCCGCTAGCCGTTACGACCAATCTTGAACCGCTGATGGAGAGCGCTCCGCCGATCGTGTTGCAGTCGCTGAAGGAGAATCAGGACACCTCGGCGTTCCTGCGGATGGGGATCGCTTCCATCCACATTTATGCGCTGCCGTTGCACCACGGCGACGATCTGGTCGGGAGCCTGGCGATTGTTCATGACTCCGGGTACATCCGGGCGGAGAGCATGCGGATCTGGCGCGAGACGTTTCTGAGCGCGCTGATCCATGTGGTGCTGATCGTTCTGATCACGCTGCTGATCGTGCGCTGGAGCATTGCCGGGCCGATCGCGCGGACTGCCAATTGGATCAAAGCGCTGCGGACAGGCCGCGCGGTTTCGGCGCGCATCAAGCCGGTGGATATGGAACTGTTCCGTCCTTTGGCGCGCGAAGTGGCGACGATGGCCGAAAGCCTGAACACCGCGCGCTCGGCTGCGGAACGCGAAGCGCGATTGCGGGACACGGGCGAATCGATCTGGACCGCGGATCGGCTGGCAGTGCACGTTCGATCGCGGCTGGCGGACGGCCGGTTGTTCGTGGTTTCGAATCGAGAACCTTACACGCACGTGCAGAAAGGGAAATCGATCGAGGTCAATGTTCCGGCCAGCGGCCTGGTAACGGCCCTCGAGCCGGTGCTGCGCGCATGCGGTGGAACCTGGGTCGCGCATGGATCGGGAGACGCAGACACGGAGACGGTGGACTCGCACGATCGATTGCTGGTTCCGCCGGACGATCCGCACTACACGTTGCGTCGCGTGTGGCTGTCGAAGGAAGAAGAGGAAGGCTACTACTACGGGTTTGCCAACGAAGGGCTTTGGCCGCTTTGTCACATTGCGCACACGCGTCCGCTGTTTCGCGCCAGCGACTGGAATCACTATCAGGAAGTAAACCGGAAATTCGCCGAGGCTCTGCTGGAAGAAATGGAGGGCGTCACCAACCCGGTGGTGCTGGTGCAGGATTACCACTTTGCGCTGCTGCCGAGAATGATCAAGGAGCGCAGGCCCGACGCGCGGCTGGCGATCTTCTGGCACATTCCGTGGCCGAATCCGGAGGCGTTCGGGATATGTCCGTGGCAGAAAGAGCTGATTGATGGACTGCTGGGGGCCGACCTGATTGGCTTCCATATTCAGGCGCATTGCTCGAATTTTCTGCAAACTGTGGATCGGATTGTGGAGTCGCGGATCGACTGGGATCACTCGACGGTGCAGCGCCTCGACCACCGCACGACCGTGCGTCCGTTTCCGATCAGTGTGAATTCCGCTGATCCGCAGACCAAGCTGCTGCGAGAGTCGGCGTACGAGGAGAGGGCGTCGCTGCTGAAGAGTCTTGGGGTGCGAGCGGCGCTGATGGGAGTGGGTGTGGACCGGCTGGACTACACCAAGGGGATTCTGGAGAGATTTCTGGCGATCGAGCGATTCCTGGAGAAATATCCGCGGTATCAGGGCGTCTTCACGTTCGTGCAGATTGGAGCGCCGAGCCGGACTCATATCAAGCGGTATCACGACCTGCAGGCCGAGGTAGAGGCGGAAGCGGAGCGAATTAACTGGCGATTCCGCTCGGACCAGTGGAAGCCGATCGTTCTGCTCGAACGGCAACACAGCCACAGGAGATCGAGCCTTACTATCGGGCCGCCGATCTGTGCCTGGTGACTTCGCTGCATGACGGAATGAATCTTGTGGCCAAGGAATTTGTCGCGACCCGCCAGGACGAGCGGGGAGTACTGATTCTTAGCTGTTTTACAGGAGCGGCGCGGGAATTGCGTGACGCGCTGCAGGTGAATCCTTACGACATTGACCAGACGGCGGAGGCGATCCGGACGGCTCTGGAGATGAACGCGGAGGAGAAGCAACAGCGGATGCAGAGAATGCGAAAGACCATTCGAGAGCACAACGTCTATCGCTGGGCTGCGAGTTTGATTGGGGAAGTTTGCGACGTGCGTCTGGACTCCGCCGGGGATAATCAGTTCCGCGCAAGTGCAAGTGTCGGATAAAATTCCTGAACAGCTTCGCCAGACAACCCTGCCGGCGCAGAGTGCTACCTACTAAAAACAATGGCTACAGCTGAGAACATCGCGGAGAAACCGACTCTGCGCAAGCCGCAGAAGCCTTTTTACTTCAATACCTCGGAGCATCTGCTGCGGATTGGCAGGCAGAGGGCGAGTAATCTTTCGGAACTGCTCGCAGGCGTTGCAGACGGTTCCCGACGACTCCATTTTTCAGCACACGTTCCGTACGCTGCAGGAACATCACTTCATTCGGCAGGGTTTTTCGAACGACTTCGCCCATTGGAGTCTGTTTGCCTGCAATGAACCGGCACTGGCCGAGCAATTTGCGAGCGTGGATGTGAGGGAGTTTACTGCGATCGAAGGGCTGCGGCGGCGGATGGTGGAGATTCTGGACGAGTTCCTGCAATCCCACAACATGAGTGGCTCGCGGCCAGCGCATGAGCCGTTTTATTTCTGTGCCGCCGATATTGTCGTACTGCCAACGGCCTTTTGTGCGGATACGCTTAAGGCGTTTCTCGACGGCCTCAACCAGGTGAGCGTGCATTCCATCCATCACCATTTCATTGAGGCTCGATTACGGCTGCATCGTATGTCGAACGACTTCTCACAATGGCTGGAAGAAGAAGTCGGGCTGGCGGAACCAGCGGACGCAATCGAGCGAATCGACATTTACGCGAACACGATGGAGGGGGTGCGGCGGCAGATTGCGCGCATCGTCTCCCAAGCCATGAATTAGGAATTAGGACCGAGAAGAGAATGAGTTCTGACGATCCGCGCGCCATTTCTGCCAGTCCCACCGTCAATACGCCAGCGCCGCACCGAAGCCGCCGGGCATGACGTAGAACGCCGGTCGCCTCATCCTGCGCGGCGGGCGAGCGACCGGAGAAACAACCGGCCGCTGCCGGCGAGCGTGCTCACGCCGCCAGCGCCGCCGCCGCCGCCTCATCTGGACGATTACGGAGCGATCGTGGGCCAGAGCCAGTTGGATACGCTGCGGTATCTGGCGAAGGAACTCAAGGGGAAGACCATCAAGATGGTCAACTCCACCGCCGTGGGCGGAGGCGTAGCCGAAATGCTGAACCGGCTGGTGCCGCTCCTGTCGGAACTGGAAGTTCCCACACATTGGGACGTGATCACGGGCGGGAACGATTTTTTCGAAATTACGAAGGCATTTCACAATGCGCTGCACGGAACACCGTATGAACTGACACAGGCGCCAGAGACATCTTTCTGATGTACAACGAGCAAAATCGGGCGCGCATGCAATTCGGCGAAGACATGGTGGTGATTCACGATCCGCAGCCCGCCGCCCTCGTTCTCTCGCGCTCTCAGACACCAGCGCATTGGGTGTGGCGATGCCATATCGATTTATCGAATCCGAATGCCGGAGTGTGGGAGTTCCTGAGGCCGTTTGTTGAACAGTACGACGCGGCGATTTTTTCTTCGCAGTCGTTTACGCGGCAGCTGCCGATTCCGCAGTATCTGTTTTATCCGTGCATTGATCCGCTATCGGAGAAGAACAAAGAACTGCCCGACTCGCAGGTGCAGCAGATCTGTGACGAGTTTGGCATCGACCGCTCGCGGCCCATCGTGACGCAAGTGTCGCGTTTCGACCGGCTCAAAGACCCGGTCGGAGTGGTGCAGGCCTATAAGCTCGCGAAGAAATATGTCGACTGCCAACTGGTCCTGGCCGGAGGCGGGCGCGAGCGACGATCCCGAAGGTGCGGCCGTGCTGCAGGAAGTGAAAGAGGCTGCGGGGAACGATCCCGACATCATCATTCTGGATCTACCGCCCTGGTGCGCGATTCAGATCAACGCGATCCAGAGAGCCTCGACCATCATCGTGCAGAAGTCGTTGAAAGAGGGATTTGGGCTGACGGTCACCGAGGCGTTATGGAAGGGCAAACCGACGATCGCGGGCGCGGTCGGAGGCATCCCCAACCAGATCATGCATAAGCTCACGGGCGTGCTGGTGCACTCGGTCGAGGGATGTGCATTTCAGATGCGGTACCTGCTCACGCACCCGGAATTCGCGCGGAGCATCGGGATGAGCGGGCGCGAACACGTGAAGGAGAACTTCCTGATGACCACGAACGTGAAGCGCTGGCTGCTGCTGTTCCGAATTCTGGAGCAGACGAAAGGGCGACGCAGCCAGGCTTCCTGACGTTACGCGCTTTCGGCGGCCGAGAATCCGCGATCCATACTTTGCATGTCGACGTATGCAGGAGGCATCGCCTGGATCTGCAGCCTTCGACTGCTGCCTTCGTTCTCAATCTGCCGCATGATGGTCTCAGCGGCAGCATCGCCAAGTTCGGGAAGCCAGACTTGCCGTTTGATCTGAGACCGGGGTAGCCGACGTCCTGTAACCGAGGTCTACGGAAGTGACCGGCATGTTCATCTGGGCCGGGAAGGTTGGCGTCAATCGAGATAATGCCCTCAATTCCTCTCTGCTGAAATTGCGCACACAGATGGTTGGGGTCGCCGCCATCGCAGGTGGCGAGAACGAGCAAGTAGCCGCTCTGATGCAAGCGGCGCTGAACAGCCGCAACCACGCGCGCGACGCCGGAGCGGCCGAGACCGGGCGCGACGACGGCCACCATGCGCGTACGCTTCGTGCGCAATGACCGCGCCAGGATGTTAGGGCGATAGTTCAGTTCGGCGGCGGCGCGATAGACGCGGTCTTTGGTCTTTTGCGGGATGGCGCGCGCCGCCTCCGTGTCGTTCAAAATGGCAGAGACAGAGCAAGGCGCGAGCCCCACCCGCGCGGCGACCGTCTTCAGATTTACAGCTTTCTTTTCCGGCAACATCGTTCCCCCTAAATATGAAGTGCTCCTGCATCCGCCTGAATGGTTCACAGTCGGATGCAGCGATTCTTGTTGGAACGTCTCGGGTCGATGAACTTTCGGGATCCCTTCGCGGGGAAAACCAAACGGAGAGTTTGAAAGCCTTCTGCCACGCTGCAGAACCAGCACAAACACTGTGCGGCAGATGAGGTCTCTTAGTCCAACGCAAAAATTCCATCGTAAAGATTAAAGATCAGCGTGGCAGTTGCGCCGCGCTTTCCGGGATGAGGTATCCTCATCGGTGTGGCGTTTCGTTTTCCATCCTCCGGGGACCAGAAATTGATTCAAATCGTCGATGCCGCGCTGGCGGATGCGACGCGCCGAAGCAAGGGCGGGCTTGTCTGCCGGAAGGGATGTACGCCGTGCTGCATCGGCGTGTTCGCCATCAATCAGCTCGATGCCGCACGGTTGCGGCGAGGTCTGGCAGAACTCGCGGTGCGGGATCCCGAACGGGCGGCGGCTGTTCGGCAACGTGCTCGCGATTCGGTGACGCGGCTGTCTCGCGACTTTCCCGGAGATCCCGCGACTGGTCTGCTCGGAAAGACAAAAGAAGAGCGCCGGCGATTTGAAGACTTTCGCCAACGAGGAACCCTGCCCGGCGCTCGACCCGGATGAGGGTACCTGCGATCTCTATGACTCGCGTCCCGATGACCTGCCGTACGTTTGGGCCTCCGGTACGAGTGGAAGGAGGGGGCGTGGGAGTTTGCGAACTTTGCTATCACGGTTTTTCTGAGACCGAAATTGCAGCCTGTGAAATGAGTCCCCGATCCAGACGACCTCGAGTCGCGATTGCTCAAGGAAGTCGAAAAAGGCACGGGTCGGCGCGGGGATACGATTATCGCTTTTCCTCTGGCGGCCTGATGCGATTCCGTTTTTGCCGATCTACCATCCTGCGCATTCTTACAACGCTGATCTGTTTCCTGTTCGCCATGCCGTTGTTTGCTCAGGCGGGTCCTGCGGTCGAGACCGCGGCATGGCTGCGCTACGCGCCGTTGGATTCCAAAGCGGCGATGAACTACGAAAAACTTCCCGCCGCATCCGTTTTGCTCGGCAAGTCTCCGATTCTTGAGACCGCGCAGCAGGAATTGGCCGTTGGTGTGGAGAAGATGCTGGGCCGCACTCTCAAATCGAGTGGCGGGATCAAGGGCAGCGCCATCGTTCTAGGCACGATTCGCGATCTTCACAGCGTCGCGCCATCGCTCGAGCCGCCGCGCCCGCTGGAAGCGGATGGATATTGGCTCACGGTTGCACAAATTCGCCATGCTGAATGTTTCGTGATCACGGCCGCGAACGATCGCGGCGTTCTGTACGGAGTGTTTGCGCTCCTGAGCAAGATCGGCCGCGGGGAAAGCATCACCGCCATCAATGAAGTCCAGAACCCGTATGCTCCCATTCGGTGGGTCAATCAATGGGACAACCTCGACGGGCGCATCGAAAGAGGGTACGGCGGGCCGTCGATCTTTTTCGCGGATGGAAAAGTGCGCAGCGATCTGACGCGCGCGGGTGAGTACGCGCGGCTGCTGGCTTCGATCGGAATCAACGGGTGCACGATCAACAATGTGAATGCCGCACCTGGTGTTCTGGAAGATGACTTCATCGCGCAAGTCAAGCGCATCGCGGACGTATTTCGGCCGTGGGGCGTGCAACTCTCGATGTCGGTCGATTTGAGCAGCCCGAAGTTGATCGGCGGGCTGGCTACGTTCGATCCGCTTGATGAGCAGGTCGCCGGGTGGTGGCGCAAGAAGGTCGATGAGATCTACCGCCAGATTCCGGACTTCGGCGGCTTCGTGGTGAAGGCCGATTCCGAGGGGCGGTCAGGGCCTTCGGCCTACGGGCGCACACATGCCGATGCCGCCAATGTCATCGCCCGGGCACTCAAGCCGCACGGCGGCGTGGTCTTTTATCGTGCCTTTGTTTACAACCACCATCTCGACTGGCGTGATCCGAAGAACGATCGCGCGAAGGCCGCGTACGACAATTTTCATCCGCTCGATGGCAAGTTCGACGACAACGCGATCGTTCAAATCAAGAATGGCCCGATTGATTTCCAGGTGCGCGAGCCAGTCGTCTCCGCTGTTTGCCGGATTGCGACGCACCAACGAAGCCATCGAACTGCAAATCACGCAGGAATACACCGGGCAGCAGAAGCATCTCTGCTTTCTGGTTCCCATGTGGAAGGAAGTTCTGGATTTCGATATGCGCGTGGACGGAGGATCCACGCCGGTGAAAGACCTGGTGAGCGGGCGCGTTTTTCATCGCCCGGTCGGCGGCTTTGCTGGTGTGGCGAACGTTGGACTCGACGCAAGTTGGCTGGGTAGTCCAATGGCCATGGCGAACCTTTATGGTTTTGGAAGGCTGGCGTGGAATCCTGGTCTAAGCAGCGAAGCCATCGCTGATGAATGGACTCGGCTTACGTTCGGCAGTGATCCCCTGGTGGTCAAGACGATCACGAATCTGCAGCTCAGTTCGTGGCAGGTCTACGAAAGCTACACCGGGCCGCTCGGCGCCGGAACTCTGACTAACATTTTGGGGAACCACTACGATCCGGGTCCCGAGTCTTCCGAGGAAAACGGCTGGGGACAGTGGCATCGGGCGGACCATCAGGGGATCGGCATGGATCGCACGATCGCCACCGGAACGGGCTACATCGGGCAGTACCCGCCGGAGGTGCAGAAGATATATGAAGCGCTGGCGGCTTGTCCGGACAACCTGCTGCTCTTCTTCCATCACGTGCCATACACGCACGTTTTGCACTCAGGCAAGACAGTCATTCAGCACGTGTACGACTCACACTACGAAGGAGCCGAACGCGCCCGCGACTTCATCGCGGAGTGGAAGACGCTCGAGGGCCACGTCGATCCCGAACGGTACCGGGACATCCTGGCTCGATTCGAGTTTCAGGCTGGAGAGGCGGTCAAATGGCGCGATGCCATTTGCATCTGGATTTATCGGTTGTCGGGCATCCCGGATCAAAAAGGGCGGTTTCGGCCCTAGGAGGTTGCGGAAAAACTCCGATCGCCGCGATAGGCGACCACTGGGGCTGAAGCCCATTGTTGATTCTGCGCTCTTTACGCGGCGCTAAAGCGCCGCTCGTCCACGGTACTACCGGCCTTGAGGAGTTTTTCCGCAACCTCCTAGAGGACTGACTTTGTCCAGTAAATTCAACTTTTTGCGTGCCTCGGCTTGCGCATTTTGCGGAGTTCCGTTAACGTTTACGGTTCCGGAGGCGAGGGCGCTGTTCCGCCTCCTGAAATCTTTGCTGGCTGTAGACGGCCGGCCCCGACGCAGGCCTGGAAAATGGGAAAGCCTCCCGCCACTCTCGGCGACATCGCGAAGTCGCTGGGCACATCAATCGGTACGGTTCATCGCGCGCTACACGACCATCCGGGAGTAAGTCCCGCGACCAAAGCCAGAGTTCTGCAGATGGCGAGGACGCTCGGCTACCGGCCGAACCTGGCGGCCAGATATCTCTCGTCGAAGAAAACCCTGCGAATTTCCGTGAATACGTTGCACGGCACGACATCGTTCTGGGATGAAGTGCGGGCCGGGATTCGGGAGGAGGCGGCAGAGCATCCTCCTCGAAAATGTCGAAGTCGAATTTCGAACCTGTCCGAGCCTGGGAGAGGGCGAGGAGGAGGCTCTCGAAGCGGCCATTGCCGCGAAGGTCGACGGGATCATCACGTTCCCCAGCCGTCCGGAAACGCTCAGGCCATGGATACGCCGCGCCTCGCGGGCGAACATTCCGGTGGTGTGCGTGGCGACGGATGCGCCCAACAGCGGACGACTGGGAATTGTGGCGATCGATACGCTGGCCAGCGGTTCCATCGCCGCCGATCTCATGGGAAGGTTTCTGGGCGGGCGGACTGGTTCGATCGGCATCACGGTGTTCGATATGGGGATTACCGAGCACGCGGAGAAATACTGCTGCCTTCGAATCCACGCTGAAATCGTTTTATCCCGATCTGGAGTTGCTCAAGCCGATTGAAGACCACGATGTGGAGCGGGAAGCGTATCGGAAATGCCGCAAGCTGTTTGAAGAACGGACGGACCTGGCAGGGATTTATGTGACGACCGAAGCGTCGATACCGGTGCTGAAGGCGGCTTGCGACGCGAAGGTGCTCGATCGGCTGACGATCATCACCACGGACTTGTTCCCGGACCTCGTGCCCTACATACGATCGGGCGCAGTGGCGGCCACGATTTACCAGCGGCCGCGGGCGCAGGGGCAGATGGCGCTTCGGCTGCTGCATGAGTTCCTGGCGGAGGGCGGAAGGCGCTCGCATCAGGTTTCGCTGGCGCCCCATCTGGTGATGCGCGGGAATCTGGATTTCTTCCTGAGCCGGCAATCGCAGGAATCCGCAAGCAAGAATGGGCAAAACGGACAGGAAGCGCGCCGGTTGGTGCAGGATCTCGCTTAGCCAAGCCAGCTTAGCCAAATCAGCTTAGCCAACCAACGAAAGGTGAGACGGAATCATGGCCTATTTAGGCATCGATGTGGGAACGGGCGGTACGCGGGCGCTGGTGATTGATGGGCAGGGAAATGTTGTGGCTTCGGCATCGGCGGAGCATCAGCACTTTGCCAGCCCAAAGCCCGGCTGGGCGGAGCAGGATCCGCGGGACTGGTGGCAGGCTTGCGGCGCGGCGGTGCGGAAGGCGCTGCAATCGTCGGGCGATGCGCGCGGAGGATATTGCGTGCGTCGGATTCTCGGGGCAGATGCACGGCGCGGTTTTGCTCGATGCCTCGGATGAAGTGGTGCGGCCGGCGCTGATCTGGTGCGATCAGCGAAGCGAGGCGCAGAGCCTGGAACTGGAGAAGCTTTTCGGGCGCGATGCGCTGATCCGGCTCACCTGCAATCCTCCGCTGACGAATTTCACGCTGACCAAGTTTCTGTGGGTGCGCGAGAACGAGCCTCAGGCGTGGGCGCGGGTGGCACATGTCATGCTGCCCAAAGATTACGTGCGGTTTCGCCTCACCGGGGAACGCGCCATCGACATGGCGGATGCATCGGGCACGCTGCTGCTCGATGTGGCGAACCGGCGATGGTCGAAGGAAGTGCTGGCCAAGACTGGAATCGATCAGAAGCTGCTTCCGGCATTGTTCGAATCGCCGGAGGTGTGCGGCAAGGTCTCGGCGGCGGGCGCAGAGGCAACGGGACTGCGCGCGGGAACTCCGGTGGTCGCGGGCGCGGGGGATCAGGCTGCCGGCGCCGTGGGTATGGGCATCGCGCGCGTCGGCGCGGTGAGCGCCACGATTGGAACTTCGGGCGTGGTGTTTGCTTCGACCGATCGTCCGGCGATGGATCCTGCGGGACGGCTGCATACGTTCTGTCACGCGATTCCGGGACGCTGGCACGTGATGGGAGTGACGCAGGCGGCGGGACTGTCGCTGCGCTGGTATCGCGACAACTTCGGAGCGGCGTCGCCGGGAGTGCAGAAGCCCGCAGGCAGGAAAAGACGGGCGCGATCCCTACGACGTGTTTGCCGAGGAAGCGGCTGCGGCGCCCGCGGGATCGGAAGGGGCGCTCTGGGCGCCGTATCTGATGGGCGAGCGCACGCCGCATCTGGATCCGAATGCGCGGGCTGCGTTGGTGGGCCTGACGGCTTCGCACACCCGGGCGCACGTGATTCGCGCCATTCTGGAAGGCGTGGCGTTCAGCCTGAAAGATACATTCACGATCTTCGATGAGATGAAGATTCCGGTGACGTCGATTCGACTGGGCGGGGGCGGGGCGCGCTCGCCGCTGTGGCGGCAGATTCAGGCGGATGTTTACGGGCGCGAGGTAGAGATCGTCGCTGCCGAAGAAGGTGCCGCGTATGGGGCGGCGATTCTGGCGGGCACGGGCGCGGGGGCGTGGTCGTCGGTCGAGCAAGCGTGCGATGCGATCGTGCGGGTGGCGAAGCGGATTGCGCCGAATCAGAAAGATTCGTCGACGATGCAGAATGCGTACGGGAGTTATCGGAAAATTTATCCTGCTCTGCGTAAGATAGCGTGAAGCTGGCGTTACGGTGGCGTGCTCGCTGATGTTTTCGGCTGAGGGATGCAGATAAGTGTAATCGATGTTACGCCAACCACCGGATGAGGAGGTAAGACTCCACTTGTTTTGATGCAAGGCTCCGACGGGCAGCGATCTTACCCGACGCCATTCCATTCAAGGGGCGGATCGAAGGCTTCGCCAACAGGTCCCACGCCGATTACGACCTTGCGGATGGTCCCGGTGAATTTATTGTCGTACGCCTCGTAGTCATGCGTCACGGGCGTCAGATCGTCCATGCCCACGTCCGCCGGCTCGGTGCCGATGAAAAACGGATTCGTGCGATCGATGCGCCCTGAGGCCACCTGCTGGTCGTCGACGAAAACGTCACCCCTCCCGCCCGCACCGGGCATCTTGCCACCATCGTAGATGAACTCCCAGCGCAACGTGACGGCTCCGGGCGGAAGCGGTTTCGGGGCGATCACTTCATACATTTCACGCCCCAACCAGTTGTAGGCGAATTTCGGCTGGCCCTTTTTCACGTAGAGGCTCCATCCTCCGGTGTGTCCGCCGTGCGCGATGATCACGCCCTCGGCTCCGCCTTTGGGAATATCCAATTCGGCGGTGATGGTGTAGGAGCGGTTCTTCATATTGATGAACGCGTTTTCCGTCAGCCCGATCATCCCGTCATAGAGTGTCAGTGACGTTCGCGGGCCCATGAGGTCGGGGCGTCCGGCGATGGACGCGTTGAAACGTTCGAGAACGCGATCATCAAGCGGCAGGACGTTGTACTTCACCGCTTCCGTCATGAAAAGCGCCTTGAGCGCTTCGACCCTTTCGGGATACTTGGCAGCGAGGTCGTTCACGAGGCTGAAGTCTTCGTCGGCCTTATACAGCTCCCAAGTGTCATTTTCAAATGTGGCCCGCGGCGCGGCTTCCCAGAACGCCTTGTGCAAAGTGGTGGCATACCAGCCGTCGTGGTAGATGGCGCGGTTGCCGCCGTATTCGAAATATTGCGTGGTGTGTCGGGACTTGGCCTTCGCGTCGTTGAACGTGTGGAGGAGGCTACCGCCCTCGAAGGGTCTCTGGGTCATGCCGTTCACCACCTTCGGCTCTGGCAGACCGGCGGCCTCGAGCACCGTCGGGGCCAAGTCGATGACGTGCTGAAACTGGGTGCGAATTTCACCCCTGGCCTTGATCCCCTTCGGCCAATGAATGACGGTGGCGTTGCGTGTCGCGGAAAACGTCGCATGTCCCTGCCCGCCGACCATAGGGGTGCAGCTCGCCTGTCCCCAGGGCATGGCGTAGTGTCCGCTGGCTTTCGGTCCACCCAGGTCATCGATGTGCTTCAGCAGGTTCTCCATCGTCTCGGGCACGCCGTTGAACGTAGCCAACTGATTGAACGACCCAATCGGACCACCGAAGGGCGACCCGCCGTTGTCCCCGGCGACCCAGACGATCAGGGTGTTGCCGAGTTCACCAAGATCCTCGATGGCCTGAATCAATCGACCGATTTCATAGTCTGTGTGCTCAGCCATGCCGGCGTAGACTTCCATCTCCCGCGCCAATACTCGTTGCTCTTCCGGCTTGAACGAACTCCATGGTTTCACCACTTCGGGCATGGGGGCGAGCTTGGTGTTCGGCGGGACTGTGCCGAGTTTGATCTGCCGGGCCAGCGTCTCCTCGCGGAGCTTGTCCCAGCCCTGATCGAACTTACCTTTGTATTTGTCTATCCATTTCTTGGGCACGTGATGCGGGTCGTGTGTGCCCGCCGCCCCGTAGTAGATGAAGAACGGTTTGTCCGGCGTGAGCGACTGCTGAGTACGGACCCAGACAATCGCCTTGTCAGTGATGTCGGTGCTGACGTGGTAATCGGGATTGCGAGGTGTTGGGATGCGAGTCACGCCGTCGTACAGGGCCGGGGAGTAGAGGTCGGATTCGCCCTGAAGAAACCCATAGAACTTGTCGAAACCAGAGTGCGCAGGCCAACGGTCCATCGGCCCGGAGACACTCAATTCCCATGGCGGCAGTTCATGGCATTTACCAAACATGGCAGTGCCGTAGCCGTTGAGCCGCAGTATCTCGGCCAGCGGTGCGATGGATTGGGGGCGCGAACAGTTCATGCCTGGAAACGCAGTGCCCATCTCGGCCACACCACCCATGTTCGCGCTGTGCGAGTTGCGGCCTGTAAGAAGGGCCACCCGCGTCGGCGAACAGACCGGTGCAGTGTGGAAGTTGTTATAGCGCAAGCCGCCTTTGGCGAGGCGCTCGAAGGCCGGCATGTCGACCGGCCCGCCAAAGCATCCCGGGTCGCCGAACCCGAAATTGTCCATCAAGATGAAGACGACGTTAGGTGCCCCTGCCCCCTTCGGTGGTTTCAACTCGAAGCGCGGAGGCGGAGTGGCCTTGCGTGCGTCGATTTCGGTGATTGGCGGATTCTGTGGCTGGGAAAGCGGAAGAATCGAGCGATCCGTGGCCTTGTCGGGCGTGTCACTCATTAACCGTCCCCTTGCAGGTATTATCGTGCCCGTGCTCAGACAGCGCCCCAGCCTAGGGTTTTCGACCTCGACGAGGCAACTGTCAGAATTTACAGGTTGTCTTCGGAAGTCAACTGTTGAAACCAGGCGTGGGTGTTGAAAAAGTCCAGTCCCCCAAACAGTCAAAATTTGGGGGATAGAAATGTCCTGAAAACTGAGAAAGTCCTTTGTGGGGCATCCCGGCACAATTTTATTTGCGCGAATTTCGCGGGAGGGACTTTTTCAACACCCACGGGATGCTACGCCAACTCAGGCTGATCCAGTTCGGCGGGAACCCACGCGGTTCCCGCCACTTCGTGCCCTCCGCGAACCTTGACTAGCAGGCTGTGGAGACTTCGCTCCTAGGGATTTTCCTAGTGGCGAGACGCTGCGCATTGCGCTATCAAATAATTCGGTTCTCTCGGGTGGCGCAGACCTTCTATCTCTCACGGGTTGTTCGGCTGCGCGCCGCATACTTACCGTCAGGAAGGAACACGTGCTGTCACTGGGCCTGATGTTGGCAGGAGGCCAATTTGATCCCCTCTGATCCCGTCTCGCCAAAAGCATCCTGTGCATCGATGACGACGAAGCGATCCTCTCCTATGAAAAGGCGCTGCTCGAAAGGTCTGGGTACTCTGTCGTCACAGCAGCATCCGCAGGAGAAGGACTAGGACTTGTGACCACGTGCGACTTCGACGCCGTGCTCCTCGATTACGAGATGCCCGGCATGAAGGGCTGCGATGTTGCTTTCGAAATAAAACGTCTGAGACCAGAACTGGCGGTGATATTGCTTTCCGGTAGCGAAGTGCCCAAATACGCTTTGACCTTGGTCGATGCTTTTGTACTCAAACTTGAAGCAAGCCGAGCGTTGCTGCCAACGATAGCGGCGCTTTGCAGCGAGATTCGCTACCCAAAACATAAGCAGGAAGGGGGCCAGCCATAGCCGTCCCCGACAAAATGACGAAGCCAATGATAAACCTGAAGACCTGCACGGATGAGGAGTTGGCGAACGCGCTTGCCCGCGTGCTTGCGTACGCTTCGGGAAAATTGTTGAACGAGGCTGAAGTGCGGACATTCTACCAGCTCTACGCAGAGATTCGTCGGCGTTCGCGAGCTGTGACTGCCCCGTAGTTAACTGACTTTTTGTCCCATTTAGGGAACGTCATGAGGAGACCATGAAGCAAATACCTTCATCAGTATCGGCGTTGAGACGCGCTCTCGAACTGTGGCCTTGCTTGTTCCTGGCCGTTTCGATCACGGGCTTGACCTATATCACCTTAAATGCCCGATAGGAATTGCTCGGCTTCATTTTTCTGAGGGCCAAGTAGGGGAAAACTGATTCTATGGACGACCCGATTCGTTTCAAATGCCCCATTTGTGGAGCCCTCCCCGATGATCCTTGTGTCCGAATCGACGGCACCCTAATGCCCGGCCCGCACAGCCGTCGGAAGTCCGTAGCGCCGGGTACTAAGCCAGCTCCGCGCCAGAATTTCAGCCAAGCTGCAACCCGGGCTGTGAGAGAAGCTACCAAAGAAAAGTCGTGCCGTCCTTAGGACCTTACCAATATAGTTCACAGCATCTTGTCCCTGCACATGCGATCCGCTAGGTAACTTCGAGGCGCGGCCATATTTGACGCTAACAGCCTTTACACTTAAATTCCGGTCTCTCGGGAGGATGAGTGTAATCGGTTACGAGAGTTGAGACGAACTGAGCGGCGGCTGCAATAGCTCCCAGAATTGCCGACGACGCGCCCCGGACGTTGCCGAGTAGAACTTACTGCTTAGCCCAGATTTTGGGACGAGTTGCGGCGAGAAGGATTTCAAGGCTGGTTCACAGGAATTCGCGGTGGAGCGCTGCAATGGCAGAAAACATCGCAGTCTGGTGAACTGTCTATCCAGTATCGTTGCGAGATCGGTCAGAATCTAAATTTCGAACGTAGGACTGGCCAGCGGACACCGCTTTTATCGCAGGCACCAAGTGGTGTTTCAGCCAGAACTTTCGCACGTATCCCAACGCTCCTGCTTCCATACATGCCTCGACGAACTCTTCTGCCGAATGTACTGTCACGAATATAAACTTTGCTGTGGAACCCAATTCCCGGAGCTTGTGCAGAGCGTCAATTCCGTTCAAAATCGGCATGCTGATATCAGCCACAACGACGTCAGGATGGAGCCTGCAGGCTTCCGTCACCAAAGCTGCACCATCCGCTGCCGTCCCCACGACATCAAAATCGGGAGACAAGAGAGCGATCTCCGCCTTAAGTAGATCTGGGTTGTCATCGGCTATTAGAACACGTGGAAGATTCAAAGTCCGCCTACCACCAGCGTGGATGCGTACTCGGTATAGTTGCAAACCGGGCAGGTTCACATGGCCCGTTGAGGGTATTGTGGGAATGAATAGCGCGCCACTGGGGAAATGCCTAGGTGGAGCGGCGCTGAATAGAAACTCTCAGCCGCTTCTGTGGACAGCATTCAGGCGGGGCAGTTCGGGATCGAATGAGACTAGACCGCATTACTCGAAAGTAAACGATTCCCGAATGCATCGCGAATGAAGCCCTACAGCCTTCTCGTTCAGGGAAGAATACAAGCCTTAGCAACTCACTTGATTGATTCGAGAACCCACTGCACAATTGCCTGGTCCTCGTTCGATAGGGCGGGAACCCTTGCTTGCAATGCGTGGATTAGTTCTTCATCGAAGAGTTTAGCCTGTGGTCTCTCTCCACTCTTCTCGAACAGTTCCCGGTATGCTCGTGCGAAAGCGACCGCCCCCGCTTGGGATGCTAACGCGCACCCTCGAAATGCTTCTATGACGAACCCACCGCTTCGCACGTCATTTCCGCCCAAGGAGGAAAGCTCGGCCCAATAGCTATTTGCTGCTTCAATATTGGTCGGGTCGGAATCGAGAGTTCTTTTTAGATTGGCCAGATTCTGTTGAATTGGATATTTGCCTTCTGTCATCCACCCACCGTCGATGCTCCCTAGGATGCCTATTCTTGCACAGAGTTGCCCAACTTAAGAAATGCCCTGTGCTTTCTGCCCTCACAGGCGTGCGCCGCGCATCCGGTTCAGATGTTGTAACCAGCGTTTGCACTCAAATTGCCTGCCCGAAGGGAACATGAGTGAAATGGGGATTTCTCGCCAACTAATCGCCGGGTCAGTCATGCAAGAAGGGAATCCTGTAAACGACGGAGTCGTATTTTGGATTCGTGCGGTTGCCTATGATCTCGCCGTGAAGATTCTCAGCGATACGCCTGCTGGCGATGTTTTGTATGGCCACCGGATAGATGAAACTTCCCTTGCCGAGAGTTGCGTGTCCCCACTCAACAAGTGCGGCCACGACTTCCCGGCCAAAACCCTGTCCGTGCGCGCTTTCCTTGAGCCAAAGGCCGAGTTCGGGCGAAACAGAATCCGCATCTTCCAACGAGGCCATGCCAAGGCATTCCCGGTTGTCGAGCCGCCGGATGACGAAAGAAAACTTGTTTGGTTCCGGAGCCTGCACTCTCTTCTCGCATCGCGTCACGTACTCGCTCCACGATGGCGGCTCCCATGGCATGAATCTGGCGATGGCGGGCGTGATGCATCCAAAAACCTCCTGTGCATCCATCATCTGGAACTGGCTGAGCTGCAATCTTGGGGACTGGATGACAATCATTGTGTCAGCCTATCAACGACGGATAATACGTCAATTGATAGCTGGCGAAAAACGGGATGTTACAACAGCAAGCTTTCTCTGTTGGGATCTGTCGGCAACTCGATCACCCTACGCCTCCGCCGCTGGCCGCAGTTTGTGCCATCCGGTGAACGCAAGGTGAAAGAGCAGGTTCGTGGGCACCATCAGCGATAGATAGACAATCGGAATCATGTAGACGTTGGTGCCCGGAAAGCAGTAACGCGCCACATACAGCACGACAATCACGCTGCGCATGCCGGTGGAAGTCGCCAATACCCGGCGTGACTCACGGTCGGGTCCGCCGATCAGCCAGCCGATCAACATGGACAGAAGCAGCAACGAGAGCATCGCCAGAATGGTCCCACCGCCGCGGATGGCATTGAAGGCTTCACGGCGCGCCAGGCGCGTCTCCCACATAAGAAAAATGAAGACAATCGAGGCCAGAACCCCCAGCGGCAATACCAGCCGGGGGCAAGTTTCGGTGCGCGTCGCGCCGCCCACAAGCCGGCGCACAGTGGCAGCGCAATGTATAGAGCAATGCTCGTGACCAGGAGCAGCATCGGCCGCTGATTGCGCTGCGCCGTCCCCGGCATCAACTCGACGGCCAGAGGAGTCATTACGATGCTTACCAGAGAGAGCACGAAAGTCATGGCGGCAGCGAAAGCCAGGCGCGTCTTCGCCTGGCGCGTGAACTGCAACGCGATGGGCGTTCCCGGTATTGCGGCCAGCAGCAAGATGCCAACACTGGCGTCGGGTGTCAGCGGGAAGATGCGAACCAGCAGGAAGCCTATGGCCGGGATGAGGAAGCAATTCGCCAGCAGGGTACGGACAAACAGGGCGCGCTTGCGCAGGATATCAAGTAGCTCTCCGCTGCTGACACGCAGCCCGATAGAGAGCATGACGATGACAACGAACAGGTTCAGCAACAGCAAGGGCGGAATCAGCACGCTTTCCTCCGGTCGCTCTGCATGAACTCCGTCCTCAGATCATAACTGACGTAAACAGGCGGCGTTTACGCTCATCTTCTTCGGGCAGGGTTTTTGAGCGTAATAGGGATGTCTCACCACCCATCTGACACAAGTAACTTCACCATCAGACGGTACCGAATATTCACCGTCTCAAACCTGTAACTTTTGACAGGTGTCCTGCAGGTCGATCACAGATAGATTTTCTAGCCGAGACGATCATCCGCCTGAGCTGATCACGGGAGATGCCCAACATGCCAAGCCAACCGACGACCATCTCGCCCGAACTCGCACGCGACATCGCGCAAGAAACTTACATTTGGGGCTACCCCCTCGTGCTCATGGATTTGACTCGGAAAGTGTCAACCAACTTCGGAGAGCCGACGGGGATAGCGGGTCAAGGGCCCATGAACCAGTTCTCACATGCGAAAGCTTTCCCACCAGCGTCCTTCCGCGATGTAGTTCGGCCTAACTTCGACACGCTCTATTCCGTTGCTTGGCTGGACGTGGGTTTGGAACCCTTGGTGATGACCCTTGCGAAGACGGACCGCTACCATGTCTTTCAGATGATGGACTGCTGGACTGAGGTCTTTGCCGCACCCGGCACGCGTATGACGGGTGGTAAGGGCGGCAACTACCTGATCGTCGGCCCCAACTGGGAGGGCGACACGCCAAGGGACATGGAACTTCTCCGTAGTCCCACCGAGATCGTCTGGATCGTTGGCCGCATCCAGACAAACGGAGTTACGGACTTCGATTTCGTCCACAAGCTTCAAGCCCAGATCAAGCTGGTCCCCCTTAGCCACTGGAACAAGAGCTATACACCGAGGGGAAGGGTCGATCCAGCTGTAGATATGAAGACGCCTCCAATGGTTGCCGTAAACAACATGAACGCTGAAGCCTTCTTCACCGCTCTGATGGAAGCACTGAAGAAGAATCCGCCGCACGTCCACGATCAGGGAGTTGTGGCGCGGTTGAGCCGCCTCGGCCTCGAACCGGGCAAGAGCTTCGATTTCAAGTCTCTTCCTGCTCACGTCCAACAGGCTTTGCAGGATGCACCGACCAAGGGGTTGAAAGTCATCGGCAAGCGTGGCCAGAACCTGGGGTCGGGGGTCAACGGCTGGACCATATTGACGGGTGCCATCGGCTGTTACGGAGCTGACTACACGTTCCGCGCAGCAGTCGCGCTAGTCGGACTTGGGGCCAATCGGCCCGAAGATGCAATCTATCCCATCTTGTCTACTGGCGATGACGGGCAGCCCTTGAACGGCGCGAACCGCTACACTCTGCGATTTCCCAAGGGCCAGACGCCACCCGTCGATGCCTTCTGGTCAATCACAATGTACGACGACAAGGGCTTCCCGGTGCAGAACGAGATCAACCGCCAGGCCATCGGAGACCGCGACAAGCTTACGGTGGACAAGGACGGTTCCCTCAACCTGTACATCCAGTACAAGTCACCCGGGCCCGACGAGGAATCGAACTGGCTACCTTCGCCAGAAGGAGCCTTCACGCTCGCAATGCGTTGCTATTCGCCGAGACCTCAGATCGCTTCCGGCGAGTGGGTGCCGCCAGAAGTGAAGCGCAGAGCGGCGGACGAAGTGAGGCAGGTGGCGTGACAAAAGTGTCTGCAGCTTGTAATCAAGAGGCTGTCGAAATCAGGGCGGTTCCACTCAGAATCCCTGCTCCGGGCATTTTGAGTGAAATCGAGATTTATCAGCAACTGACGGTCAGCAGTCAAGTTGCGCGTTCGAGGGTGTTGCACGCAGGCAGCACGAGATTGCCTTGGCGCAACGACGACCGTAGTGGTCCTAGTGAATACTAGAGGTCATCTTTGGAGAATGAGGTAAGAAAAGTATTGTCAGCCGTATCTTCCGATTCGTTGGACACCTTCGACGCGCCCTCGTTGGCAGATCTCCTGGAGCCGATGCAGTTCAAGGCGATGCTCCTCGTCACATGTGGTCTAGAGAATCACCAGATCGCCCAATGCCTTCGCACCACGGAACAGACGATTCGAAACGTACTCTGGAACTGTTATCAGCGCACCGGGTGCCGCAACATCGATGAATTGGTGCGCAGATACTTCTGTGAAGTAGCTACCGGCCTTCTGGAGCTTAGTCGACTACAGCAGGAATTGGCAGAACTTGAAGATCGGGTCGCACAGATTCTTGATCGACTTCCTGAATCCCAGAGTCAGTACATCAATTGACCACATCGCTGCAGTGGCATAACGGTCGCAATGCCAGATGAGCGTACAGGCGACGTTACAACAGTTAACCCGCACGGAGCTTCGCTTTCGGCGTATGCTGGACCCATGGATTACCTTTCGTCACACCTTGCGAGCCTACGCCAGGAAATAACCGAGCTACGGAATATAAACGCTCTGTATGCGAAGCAGAGCGTGCACAACGACGTCGAGCAGACGGCTTCAGATGTGCGCGCAAGCCGCTTGTTGCAGATCAAGCAGGAATTGTCGAAGATGCGGGATTGCCCTCCCGAACTCGGGGTCTGGTGGGACAAAGTTCGTAAGCCGAGGCCTGCCGCTTAGGTCACTGGCGAACCGCCGGGCAGGGGTTCTGAGTGTAATGGGGAGTGGGTGTTGAAAAAGTCCCTCCTACGAAATTCGCGAAAATAAAATTGCGCCAGAGCCCCACAAACGACTTTCTCAGTTTTCAGGACATTTTCTATCCTCAAATTTTGACTGTTTGGGAGGAAACTCAACTTTTCAACACCCACGGGATATTACGCCAACCTACCACGGACCACGTCGACAACAACCCGCAGAACTCGGTTTCATCATCGCCGCCCCCTTGGCCAAATAGTTTCACTTCGCCTTCGCTTGAGCATCTAAAACAGAAGATCGGGGGAGCATATGAAGCGCAGATTGATATTTTTTTCAGTTATTTGCGGTTTGATTTTCTGGATTGTCAGCTTCGGTATTGACTTGCTGTTTGAGCGGCTATTTCCGTCCTCGCCGTTGCTGGAAGATTTATTTGGCGATTTGATTACCGGGGTCGCCGCTGGCGCGGCCTATTACTTGTACAAGACCTATCGCATCCAGCGCCGTGCGTGGTATGACAGCTTCGCCAGCATCAATGACGAAATCCGCAACACGCTACAAGTGCTGGTGCTGCTGCCTGACGATGAATTCATGCGCGCTTTGCCTCCAACGATCGACCTAATAGATTCCACACTGCGCCGGAACGCTCCACCGAAAGCAGCATAAAAGTTGAAATCGACTAATTGTTGACGTAAGCAGGCCATAGAGGGGTTTTGAGCGTAATGGAGATTTATCAACAGTTGAATCTGCGCGGCACAATCCAAAGAAACTCAGGTAACGAGTAAGACCGGGTCGGCAACAATGTCGAAATTTTGACGAGTGGAAGATGTGCTGAACTCCATCTCTCAGCATCGGGCATGAGATCGCGGATTGGGACTCCGAAAAAGCAGAGAACTCCGACGATAGATCGGACGCTCTCTGCTTCCTCGCGCCAACCAGCTATTTGCCTGTGTTAACGAACTGGATGCAATCGCCCTGGTTCTTAAAGCTATAGGGGAAGCTGAACCTCTGCCATCCGCCATTCTTGCAATCAGCCTTGCTAGTCGGCAGTGGTGTGAACGCGAGGTCGCCCACACCACCGACACTCGTGAGACCCAGGAATGTCTGTGTGCCGCTCGGCGAGAGGGTCCAGAGTCGGCCCGCGTCACCACCGGAGGCGAAGATGATGCCATCAGTCGGACGCACGGCCAGCCCGCCGACATGCTCTGTGGTGAACGGGTCGCTCGTAGTGAGCACGGCGCCGGTCTCAGGGTCCAGGGTGTTCAGATATCCCGCTACGAAGCCGACGTCGTCGAAGATGGCGCTCGTCTGGTAAAGCGTCCCGTCGGGCCCGAAGGCGATTGTGGCGCCGATGACCCCTGTGCGCCCGATGAGAGTAGCCACACCGGTGGCGGGATCAATGGTGTAGATCGAGTTAATAAAATCGTCTTCGCTGAGGCTTGTGCCGTAGAGCGTGTTTGTGCCGGGTTGCAGGGCCAGGTCTGTGATAGATATGGGCAGATTGTTCGCCGTGATGGTCACAGCCGGGCCGATCTGCTCTCCCGTGCGAGGGTCTATGCGGACGAGTTCGCTGAAGCGGCCCGTACCGAGCATGCCGCTAATGGTTGTGCCGTAGAGCGTGCCCGAGATGTCGAACACGAGGCCGGTCAAGCCGGGCACGGAGTCTGGATGACCTACGAGCGTGCCCGCCCCGGTGTCTTGGTTAATGGTAATCACAGCGCCGGGATTCAGCGGTGAGCCTCTGCCGATGCCGCCGTACAAGTCTGTCTGTCCCGCGGCGGCAACAGGTCGCACCACTGAGACTGCCAACATCAGGGCACATAGAAGGATTTTGCGTGTTCTCATCGTTTCAACTCCTTTATTACGGAATTTCAGCTCTGTCGGGTCTGGTGTCATTTGGCTATCGTTTGCCATAATCTTTGTCTCCTATTCGGAAAATGCGCTGGAACAGTTTCAGTCAGGCTTGGTACCGGTGGTCTGAATGAGCCCGTCCTGAGTTGGCGGAGTAGTGGCTCGGGCATGCTGAGCTAGAACCGCAAGGAGAGTGGCACAGAGACGTCTAAACGAAGAGGTCTAACAGAGGCGTGCGCAATCGCGAGCCACAATGTCGGAGCCTGGATGCGATTGCAGTGGGCGCAGTTTGTTCAGGAAGATTGGGGAAAAGGAAAGCGAGCCCGGCCAAAAAAATGGAACTGCGAGACCGAGTTGAGTGATCGCTCCCTTTGACGTTCGCAGGGTGGTCGGGTGGAGATCGAACCAAGGTGAGACGACGGACACCACGATTACTGCCAGAAGAGCAAGGACGACGATTCGGATAATGCGCCCCCACATAGGGCCCGCATAATACTGTTCAAGTAATCAGCCGTCAATCGGGTCGATACTGGAGTCGTTGTCAGGCTCGGCCTGTCGGGGCCAAGCAAAATCTCGATGGCTTAAACTGAGTAAGACCGTCATTAAGTGTAATTGGGATGTTACGCCAACGATAAGATTTCCCGACACCGTTGTTCTTCTCTTTCCCATCGCCTGTCAATTGTGACAGTGTCCCGCCCCTGCGTACATTGGTAACAATCGAAGCCTTGGATGTGAACAACAATGCGACAAATTTTTACTGTAATCGTATGCTCCGTGGTTGTAGCGTTTGCCACCCTAACGACCAGCGCTCTTTGCCAAACGTCAACCTTACCCGAGCAACGCGAAAACAGCGCCAACCCAATTTTAGGTACGGTGGTCTCGACGAGCCGCCAAACGATGGTGGTACGGACTGAGGACAATCAATTTCACCTATTTGTCTTTGACAGCGACCTCGTCCGTCCAAAGGGGCTCGCGGCCGGTGCACGCGTTCGCGTAGCTTCCAACGCGATGGATGAGGCGGGATTGCGGCTTGCCACCAGAGTTACTGTATTGGAACCCCCCTCAACGCCCGAATCCGGAGCTGCCCTACCCGACGCGGCGCCTCCCCCGAAAGAGATGCGCGAGGTGGAACGTGAAATCGAGAAGGAACTGCGGCGGTGGCAGGTTGGCGTAAGAATTGGCGCTGGCTTGGATCCTGAACTCTTCCTGCTTGGGGTGCACACAGGGATTGGTCCCATATTTAGCCGCGACTTCTACTTTCGTCCCAACGCAGAATTCGCCTTCGGAGAGCTCACAGATATGTTCGCCATCAATCTAGAGGGAGCCTATCGTTTGCCAATCAACTTCCGGTATGGCCGGTGGTCCTCGTATGTCGGTGCAGGGCCCGCCCTCAACTTCATCCATCAGGGACTGGAGCGCCGTGACATCGATTTTGGGAATTTCGAGTACGACACTGGACTCAATGTCTTCGCCGGCATGCGGTTCCGGCGTGGGACATTTGTCGAAGTGAAGACCAGCCTTTGGGCGAAGTCCGTGCCAACATTGCGATTGATCTTTGGCTATACGTTTTGAAGCTTGCTAGCACAATCAAAGCGATGAAGCTCTGTCGGTGATCTCCGGCTCATTCAAAGACTGAGTATTCTTAACTGTCGTAACCAGGCCTTAACACAAGTGCGCGCTTTTTCTTCGCCTTCTCGCAGGATGATGAGGGTTATGGCGATTTCGACAATCCTAGCGAAGTCAGACTTCGTGCGAGCGTGCTGCTTGAGTTATCCCTCATCAATGGTCAAGTGGATCTCTTTCATTTCCTTAATTTCCGTGATCACGATTGCATGAGTCCCAGTTCGCTCAAACACAATTCCGCTCGCCCGCACGTATTTGCCGACGAACGGCATCAGCTCCTGCCGCTGATCCGTGTCAGGCATTTTGGCAGAGATAGGAAAATACAGCTGACCATCCTGGGTCAGAATAACCAGTGGCGAGCCACCCTTCACGCAGTCCTCTACGCACTTAAGGCTGAGGCTGGTCGCATGGTTGTCGAGGTTCTGAATGGGACACGCAACATCCCGAACCAGGCCCTCGATCGTTGCTTTGGAAACATTTGCCCGGGCGCCCGCCATCGACGTGCTCTGTGGAGGGTTAGACGCCGCCAAGACGATCCCGCAGCATGCGAGCGCGCAGATACTCAAGGGTCGGATCATCGGTTCTCCTTTTCATGGGGCATTAATTTTCTGCAATTTTACCAGCTCGATGGATGGTCTAATCACAGCACAATTAGGACTTGGCGGGGATTTCTGTAATAAGGCCACTGCACGTTTTGACCGCTGGTCAATCAGCGCCATCTTGATTTCCCACCGACCATGGTACGTGGCGCTCAACTCGCAGCGCTCTTCCTCCTCGCTCATAGAATCGCAGCAATCGGTAATCAACAAATCCGAAAATTCCGACCGTGGCAACAAGCAAGAGGACGCCATTCCGGCCAAAACTTCCGTGAACCCAAATCCGGCGCACGGCCCCGGACTGAAGTCACACTCGATTCAGTTTGACTCTTGTTGTTCAGTGCATTCATAATTCACTCGCTACGGCCAGGAGTGGAGACGCAAAGGAGGTAAGCAAATGTGGAAGAACCAGGTCGATGCGGCAAGCATGCCCCGTGAGTTTGACTCGAAGCAGATGTCGGAGTCGCCCTCAAAAATAGAAGGCGAGGGGGTTCATCTCGATAACCCGTCGGAGCAAGTCGGTCCGCAGAGGGTTTTCGCCGAAGCCCAACCATCGACGCCAGTAAGCATGGCGGCATACACGGAAGCGGTAACCGAGTTTACGAGGAACGCCACCGCTTTCATTGAACACGTTCCCCTTCTTACCAAGGCTCGGGATGAGTATGACAAAGCTATGAAGGCCAGCGCGGAAGTGCGCAACGTCCTGGACAAGGGCGAGGAAGACCTTCGAGCACTCATGCACCACTTGATACAAGTGCTCAACAGCAACGTGGCAATTGTCGCTCCCGACAAGAAGAGACCAGAGCCGACGCAACTCGAAACGATAAGAGGGGCCGACAAAGGCACCAGTGGTTTGAAAGCAATTCTATGAGAAGGTCTTGACTAGCTGTCGCGAACGTGCGCATTGACCCAGTTGTGGGTATTAAGACCGACTTGGGAGAAAATCAAAAGCCCGGCTTGATCAGAGCCGGGCTTGCTTTTTGGGTTGCCCAATAAGTGCTAGGCAGCCGCGGATCTCTTGGAACGACCCTCCGTCGCGATCGGTTGAGCTACTTTGCGCACGAGGAAGGGTTGTAGGTTCGGCTCAGAACCGGCCCACTCCAAACTGACGATGGAATGTCCGGGCTGGCACGTAACGAAATAGCGCTCTCCGTTGGGGCTGGTTACTTCAAACTTGCCGGTCTCGCCCTGCAAAGCCTCGGCAACATCATACGTCGATATGCTGTCATTCAGTTTCATGGGGACTTCCTCCAATTTCGTATTGCGGGTTGAAGATTAGGTTGTCCCCTTCCTAGGGAGGAGCGTTCCGTTCATGATAGAACGCGTGACGGAGGAGTCAAGGCCGAGAAGCATTTTTCTTCGTCAAAATTCGTATTAGGTAATTTGCCTGAGGGGCTGCACAAACAAGTCAAAATTTGGTGATGGAAACCACGGACGTTTCCAATCAAAACGAGACGAGGTCGGTAAATAGCCTTTGCATCCTCACTTCGTCGGTTCTTTCACCTCGACTACCCGATCTCCGGCGATATCCTTCATCTGCTGCACGATTCCTGATGGCCAGTGGATCTCGACCAGATCCGCCGACGTGTTCGCTCCCAGGCCGAAATGCACCGGGCCGGCGCTTGATGACGCGTATCCGCAACTGGTCGTCATGTGGTTGTACTGCGCGCCTGACTTTGTGACGACTTTGATTCTTGCGCCGATGCCGTCGCGGTTGCTCTTCGTCCCCTGCAGCTTGAACTCGATCCAATGATTCGTGCCGGGACTCTGATTGATCCAGATTTCTGCGGGAGCGTTGATGCGCGCTGACGACTACGTCGAGCTTTCCGTCTGCCGTTCAAATCGCCAACTGCCGAACCGCGATGGCGCGAAGGAGGCTGCGCCGTGAGACCAGCCTCCGCAGTCAGCGCGGCGAACTTCATCCCGCCGAGATTGCGGAAGACTGTGTTCGGTTGTTCGATGACCATGTTGGTCGAGGCCAGCGACTGCACGTGCCCGCGCGAAACGAAAATATCTTTCCAGCCGTCGTTGTCAAAATCGGCGATGGTTGGCGAATATCCCGACATGGGCAGGCTCAGCTTCGTCATGCCGCTTTCGCGTGTGACTTCCGTGAAGCTTCCTTTGCCGGTGTTCTGGTAGATGGGGAACGTTTCCCCGTCGAGCGCGACAATCACGATGTCGGGATAGCCGTCGTTATCGAGATCGCGAAAATCCACGCCCATGCCGGAGATGTAGACGCCGTCTTCCCGCAACGCCACATTCTCTTCGAAGCCGACTTCTTCGAACTTCCCTGCCACCCTTGTTGCGGAAGAAAGAGTTCATCAGCTTGTCGTTGGGGATGATCAGGTCCATGCGGCCGGTCAGTTCCGAATCGGCTGCAGCCACGCCCATGCCCTTGCCCGGATGCGCGCGGAATCCGGCTTCCACTGAGGCATCGCGAAAAGTTCCATCGCCTTTATTGATGAACAACTGATTGGGCGTCGGCTTGTACATCTTCGGATGGCAGTAGTCGTCGTGGCCGAAATCCGGAACAGACGGGCTCGTGATTGAAATCCCATTTCAGATAATTGATGACGACGAGATCGAGCAGGCCGTCGTTGTTGACGTCGATCCAGGCAGCGGCGACAGACCACAACGGTCCATACTCTGGGTCGGGCTTGTTGAGGCCGGCTTTGGTGGTGACATCGGTGAAGGTTCCGTCGCCGTTGTTGTGATACAGCGTGTTGCGATACACGCCGCTACGAAGATATCTTCGTAGCCGTCATTGTCGTAGTCGCCGATGGCGACGCCGGTGTCGTAACCCGTTCCCGCCAAGCCGGCTTTCTCGGTGACGTCGGTGAAGTGTCCTTTGCCGTCGTTTTCGAAGAGGCGGTTGTAGTACTTGGGAGAGTCTTTCTTCAGCGTCTTGAGGTCGGCGCCGTTGGTGAAGAAGATGTCGAGCTTGCCGTCGTTGTTGTAGTCGAAGACGGCAACGCCGCCAGCCATCGTTTCGGGAGCGTGGTGCTGGGGGCTCTCGTTGCTGTCGAGTTTGAAGTCGATGGCCTGGAAGGCAAAAGTGAATCGGACTGTCCGACGCGGCTTTTGTGAGCGTCACTGGTCTGAGCCTCGAAGCGCGGCACGATGGAAGCGCTCGCGAACATCAGGACAAAAGCAGCCAGGAAACTACGAATGATCATATTGGGCCGACATCTTATTGAACCACAAAGGACACAAAGGACACGAAGGTGGCGATCGAATTTCCTTCGTGCACCTTCGTGTCCTTCGTGGTTAAAGCAGTTGCTTCCGATTTACTCGGGCAGCTTCTGTTCTCCCTGAATCATCAAGTGAGAATCCGCATGAGGCGCCGCAGTTCCCGGCTGCCCGCCGCCAACGGTGATCAAATAGTCTCCCGCTCCGACGAGCCGGTCTCCAGCCTCGTTCACGTAGCTGAGGTCGCGCGGACCGAGCGTCAGCTTCACATGCTGTTGCTCGCCAGCTTTCAGGTGTACGCGCTTGAATCCGCGCAGCGCCTTCAGCGGAGCCCCGGGCGTCTTCGGGAAGCTGATGTAAAGCTCAGCCACTTCGTCGCCATCCCGCTTGCCCGTGTTCTTGATGTCCACTTCGACGTCCAGCGGATTGCCAGCCTGCAGCTGCGGGTTCGACAGCTTCATTCCGCTGTACTCGAACGTCGTGTAACTCAGCCCGTGTCCGAATCCATAGAGCGGCTCGCCCGTGAAGTAGCGATAGGTGCGATTCTTCATGTTGTAGTCTTCGAAGTCGGGCAGTTGCTCAGTGCCTTTGTAGAAGGTGACCGGCAGACGTCCAGCAGGATTGTTGGTTCCCGCCAGCGTCTCCGCGATGGCAGTTCCGCCTTCTTCGCCCGAGTACCAGGCATCGAGAATGGCATTGGCGTGATCATTGGCCCAGTTCACCGCGAGAGCGCTGCCGTTCATCAGGACCACAACCAGCGGCTTGCCGGTTCCCTTCAATGCTCCCAGCAGGGCTTCTTCTTCGGCGGGGAGATTGAGGCTGGTGCGGTCGCCGCCGCGGAATCCGGGCACTTCGACCTTCATCTCTTCGCCTTCCAGCTTCGAGGTGATGCCGACCACCGCAATGACCACGTCAGCCTTCTGTGCGGCCGAGGTCGCTTCGATCAGGGGATCCTTCCCCGCGGGCTGCCACACCATCTTGATACTGAACGCGCCCTTGAGGAACTCGACTCTTCACCGGGTAACGATGCCCTTTCGTGAGAGAAACGCTGGCCGTCTGCACGTTGGGATCGTGCAGGACCGGGTCATCGACAATTAGCTTGCCGTCGAGCCACATGCGCTCGTTTGATCCCGCCAGGCCGATCTGATAGGTGCCCGACTCGCTTGGAGTGAGAAATCCAGTCCAGCGCACCGAAAAATCCTTCATCCCCTCAGGAGCATGAATGGCTTGTGGATCGGGCACGAAGGCGAACGTCTGCAGATCGACGATCGGATCCACCCGCGTAACCTGCGGCGTTCCAGTCAGATCGCCGGCGAAGTATTCCGCTTTCAGTCCGGGCTTTCCGTCCTCAGTCGTCAGCACCGAGGTCGGAACGGGCGGCATCTCGCGTAGAAAATTCGTCCCCGGCTCGTAGCTGACCTAGAGCGTCGCTGAACTGCTTGCGAATGCCTTCCAAAGCCGTCACCGCGTGCGACGCTGTGCCGCTGTAGTTGCCGTGGAGCACCTGCACGGATTCCGCAAGCGGGCCGACTACAAGAATCTTCTTGGCGCTGGTCCCGAGCGGAAGCACGCCATCGTTCTTCAGCAGCGTCATCGACTCGCGCGCAATCTTCAGAGCCAACTGGCGATGCTCGGCGCTGTCGATTTCCGAGTCCGGAGTCTTGGCATACGGAACCATCTCCGGCGGATCGAACATTCCCAGCCGCATACGAGCGGTGAACAGGCGCCGCAGGGAGACGTCGAGATCAGCCTCAGTGAGCAGGCCTTGCTTCACGGCATCGACGAAAGGCTTGTAGTCATGATCGTCTTTCGTGATGGTGAAGAAGTCGGCGCACTCATTGTCCATGCCCGTTTTGATGGCTACTGCCGCGGCCTCGGCCTGACTCTTCACAAAGTGGTGTCCCTGGAAGATGTCGACGATGGCATCGCAATCGGAAACCACATAGCCGTTGAACTTCCACGCGCCGCGCAGCGTGTCTTTCAGCAGGAATGTATTGGCGCAGGCGGGTTGTCCGTTGACGCGGTTGTACGCGCACATGATGGACTCGGCCTTGGCCTCGGTCACGGTGGCGCGGAACGCTGGCAGATACGTGTCTTCCATGTCGTGCTTTGAGACCTGGACATCAATGGTGTGTCGCGTAGGTTCCGGCCCGCTGTGCACCGCGTAATGTTTGGGCGTAGAGATCACGCGGAAGTATTTGGGATCGTCGCCCTGCAGTCCGGTCACGAAGGCCACGCCCATGCGCCCGGTCAGAAAGGGATCTTCGCCGTAGGTTTCCTGGCCGCGGCCCCAGCGCGGATCGCGAAAGATGTTGATGTTGGGGGACCAGAAATCGAGTCCTTCCATGATGTCGCGCCGTGCCGGCACGCACAGCCTGATTGTGCTTGGCGCGGGCTTCGGTGCCGATCACGATCGCCATCTCATGGATCAGGGGATCGTCAAAGGTGGCCGCCAGCCCGACGGGCTCAGGAAAAACGGTGGCGGTACCAGCATTGGCAACACCGTGCAAGGCCTCACTCCACCAGTCGTAAGCGGGTACCTGAAGGTCGGGAATGGCTCGTGCCTGGTTCACCAATTGTTGGGCTTTCTGCTCCAGAGTCATGCGTTTGATAAGGTCATCGACTCGGGCATCAATGGGTTGGGAGGGGTCTAGATACAGTGGCTTAGCGTTGGTTTGGGCAGTGGAAGGAATGACGATAAGAAGCGCGAAAAAGGCTAAAACCGTGGTCCGAAAATGAACTTCCCATAGATGATCCTCCTGCGTACCCGGGGCCTAGCCAGGGCGCGCGGGTGCGCACCTCAATTTAGTTAAAAAGGCGGTCCGTTAACGATTACGGTGAACGGTCGCTTGTAGCACAGACACGTCGCAGGGTCAAGGAAGCAATTGCAGATGTTGCAGTCTCATTCCATTTTTGGGCTGCGAATAAAGGCCTCTACGATATCGATTTTCTTCTTGACAACGGTTTACGAAACCAAGTAAACCGTAAACGTTCACGAAAGCAAGGGTCGTTCTGTCCCAGAGGACTGTCCCCGACCGAATGCAATTCTGGAGGCTGGCAAATGAAATCCCTCTCGCCCACGAATGCCGGGAGTTTCGGCCTATCCCTGAAAAAACTAGACCTACGTCTGGTCCTACTGCTGGGGGCACTGTTGTTGCTCTTTGCAGCGCAGGGCCTGTCCCAAGAAGCAACCATCGTTGGAACCGTGACCGATCCGAGTGGCGCCGCAGTCGCGAACGCCAAGGTGACGTTGACGAACGTGGAAACGGATCTTGCGAAAGTAGTAACCACGAACGATGCAGGCCAGTACACCGCGGTGGACATTCACATTGGCCACTACGACATTAAAACAGAAGCAAGCGGATTCAAGACTGTCGAGCGAAAAGGCATGGTCCTGCAGGTCGGCGACCGCGCTCGCGCGGACTTCCAACTGCAGGTTGGTGGTCAGCAGGAAATGGTCACGGTGGAAGCCAACACCATTGCCGTGCAGGCGGATACTGGCGAAGTCAGTAACGTCATCACCGGTCAGCAGATGCAGAGCCTCTCAGTCAATGGCCGCGGCATTTACCAGTTGGCCGCTCTCGCGCCCGGAGCTTCCAGCCAGATTGACGTTACTGCTCCCAACACTCCGGTTGGCGGCAGCGCTGGCGTCGAATTCAGCGGCACTGCGTCAGAACCACAACCTCTACTTGCTGGATGGTGGCGAAAACTCCGACCGCGGCGGCGCCGGCGGCATGAGCATCGCCCCGTCTCTGGATTCGATCGCCGAGTTCCGTCAGCTCACGTCCAACTACAGCGCCGACTACGGTCTTTCCTCGGGCGGGACCATGACGATGGTTCTGAAGTCAGGAACCAAGCAGTTCCACGCTGCCGCTTGGGAATTCAACCGCAACGACGCGTTCGATGCCCGTACGTACAACAATCGGGCCCCGAACCCGGTCGCCGAACTCCGCCAGAACACCTTCGGATTTAACGTTGGTGGTCCCGTAACGTTTGGGAAGCTCTACAACCCCGACAAGAACAAGACGTTCTTCTTCTACAACATGGAATGGCGGAAGTACATCAACGGCGGTACCCTCCAAACCGTCGTGCCGGCCATAATGGCATTGGCAGTGACTGGTACACGGGGGACCATCAGTTCCAGTTCCACAACGCGTCCTTGTCGCCCGACCGCGAGTGTGGTGGACTCATCCGTTCTCTTCGCCAACTGCCCGGGTCAAACCGCTCCTGCTGGCGAATCCCCAGGGAGCCCATTTCCTGGCAATCAGATTCCGTCGTGCATGATCAGCCCCAATGCGCACGGCTCTGCTGAACGCAGGTGGCAAGTACGGCGGCATCTTCCCGGCTCCGACCGCTCTCGACCACGGAAATCCGACGTTCTTTGGCGGCAACAATTCTCCAACGAACCTGCGCGAAGAGATTGTCCGCATCGATCACAACTTCAACAGCAAGTTCTCGGTGTTCGGACATTTCGTCGACGAATCGGTGGAGCAGACGTTCGGTACCAGCTTGTGGAACACTTCCAACACTCCGGTACAGGGCACGAACTTTGGCAACCCGTCCTACAGCGGCGTCATTCACACGACCTATGCCATCAGCCCCACGCTGCTGAACGAGGCCTCCTTCAACTACAACGGCAACCGGATCAACATTATTCCGACTGGTTTGATTTCTGCGCACCGTCAGATTTCACCTTCCACCGCCTCTTCACTGGGCCCGAACAATGACGACCGCATCCCGAACATCAATCTCCAGAAATCGACGACCACGGTGTTCGGAAATAACAGTTGGCCGTGGGTCAACAAGGCCGACGATTACCAGATCCGCGACGACGTCTCCTGGACCAAGGGTGCACACCAGATGAAGATGGGTGGTAGCTGGGCCATCTACAAGAAGGTACAGGATCTGTTTGGCCAGACGCAGGGCGGGTTTAATTTTGACGCGAGGTTCACGGGCCTGGACTTCGCCGATTTCCTTCTCGGACGAGTCCAGCGGCTACACCGAACTCGCTGTGCAGGATCATGGCTTCTGGAACAACCAATCCTGGGCGCTGTATTTCCAGGACAACTGGCGTGTCAACAAGCGGCTGACTCTGAACCTGGGTCTGCGCTGGGACGGCGTGCCGCACACCTACGAAGCCAAGAATCGGATGGGCAACTTCTATCCGAACCTGTACGATCCGACGAAGCCAGCCATTCTGGACGCGAATGGCAACATTTCTCCCACCAGCCCAGGTCTGGGTGGTAGCCCGAACCCTATCCTTCAGGCGGCTGGCACTCAGTTCTATCTGAACGGTATCGGCATCCCGGGTACGACTCCCGGCGTCCCGAAAGGGTTGGTCAATACAAATTGGGCGGCGTTTGGCCCGCGCATCGGCTTTGCCTATGACCTTACCGGCAGCGGCAAGACCATCTTCCGCGGCGGTTTTGGCGCCATGTACGAGCGCATTCAGGGCAACGACATGTACAACGCCGGCCCGAACGTTCCGTTCAGTTCCAACGTTACCTTCAGCAACGTATCGCTGGATAACCCCAGCACGTTCTTGATCAACGGTCAAACGGCAGTCGCTCCGATTACGGTCGCCAACATCACCGGTCTGGCCGTTAACCAGTACAAGCTGCCTGTGGTTTACCAGTACAGCGCCGGCATTCAGCACTCCCTTGCTTCACGGACAGTGCTCGCTGTCATGTACGTTGGCAACCAGAGCCGACAGCAGAACTACTACTCGGACATCAACCTTCCGAACCCATCGAATATTCCGGGGTTGATCGATGGCACGATTCAACGCAACAACGTGAACCCGTTCCAGGGCTTCGGATCCATCAATACGTCGGCCGATGGCGCCAATGCCCACTACAACGGTCTGCAGGTGGACCTCAACTCTCAGATCAAGCGGGACCTGAGTCTGCGTGTGTTCTACACGCTCTCGCGTGGCTATGACCCCACCACCAGCAGGTAGCGGAGGCGGCGAGACTTGGGAACCGTGTCCAACTCGTACGAAGGTTGGAAGTACGATTGGGGACGGGGTGGCTATGACCGCCTGAATAACCTGTCGTTCAACTTCATCTACAGCCTGCCGTTCATGCGGAACAGCTCCAACGCGGTGCTGAAAACGCTTGTCGGTGGCTGGGAGGTTTCGGGCATCGTGACCATTGAATCCGGAACGCCGCTCAACATTACGCTGAGTGGCGGCCAGGGTGGTAACGGTGTGGGCGGAACGAACCGTCCCGACAAGGCTGGCAGCATCGTCGACACCGCACACGAAACAGCAGTGGGTTACTGGCTCGGGATTTCGCTGCCCCGGCAGTCGGCGCTTGGGGTAACTTCCCTCACAACGGTCTCGATGGCCCTGGGCGTGATAACTGGAACCTGTCGCTGTTCAAGAACTTCGTGTTCAGCGAAGCTCGTGGCAGCGAATTCGAACTGCGGCTGGAAACCTTTAACACCTTTAACCATCCACAGATCCAGAGCATGAGCCTGGGCGTTGGCAACTTCCGACTTCGGCGTGCCAAACGGATTCTTCCCCGGGCGCATTATCCAGCTCGGTGGAAAGATTTCGTTCTAACGCTCTCTGCAACGGAGAACTTCATCATGCCCCGCTCGAAAGAGCGGGGCGTTTTGCTTTGGTGCTGGTTGACGTCTCATAACCCTGTAACTCTGTGCGAAGTGGCTTTCGTCGTTCTTGACGCTCGTACTGCGCAGGAATAGGCTTCGGAATGGACTCTGGCGGAGATTCTATGGATTTCGCCAAGCTTCACAGACATTGTCAGACCGCGCTGCTCCTCAGCCTGGTGCGCTGCTCTCTCCCTATGTGCCGCACGTGCGCAAGATAGCGCGAACGAGGGCGGCGTCCCGCGCACCGACCGGCCGGAGATCTCGGTTAGCGTTCACGATCAGCGCCGGGGGAGCGATTACGGCCGCAGGGACCGTGAAGCTCTATCGCGACGGGATTCTCGAATGGTTCGGCAGGTCTGGTTCGCGGACGCGCCTTCTTCGGTTCAATTCCCTTTGGCAGCTACACCGTAGAGGTCGATGCTACCGGTTACAAACCCGCACAAAGGGACGTGAACGTCTCGGTCTGCGATGAGATATGAAGTCGACGCGACCCTGCAGCGCGACTCGGCCCCGGAAGGGGATGCCGGAGTACCGGCAAAGCCGCTGCTGGCTCCCAAGGCAAAGGAAGCGCTCGACAAGAGTCTGAAGGCTCTTGAGCAAGAACAAGCTTTCCGAAGCCGAAAAATACCTGGCCGAAGCGGTTCAACTCGCTCCCTCCCACCCTGACGTTCTTTATGTCCAGGGAGTGTTGTTCCTGAATAAGAAGAACTGGGCGCAGGCGCAAAGCGTTCTGGAAAAAGCCGCGCAGATGGATCCTACCAATGGGCGCGCCTTTTCAGCCCTGGGAATGGCTCTTGTGGACCAGGGAAACTATGACGCAGCGGTTGCGACCGCTGGAGAAGTCTCTTCAGCTGGATTCCGCTAGCTGGGAAACACATTACGTGCTCGGGCAGGCGTATTACCACCGCCAGCAGTACGATCAAGCGGTGACAACGTCACAGCTTGCCTTGACCGAGTCGAAAGGCAAAGCTCCGGAAATTGAGTTGCTCGTCGCACAGGGCACTCACGGCCGTCGGCAAGTACGAGGATGCAGCACAAGCTCTACGCGACTTCCTGAAGCGCTACGGCGACCGACCCGAGGCACCTAAGGCTCGACGCTGGCTCGACGGCCTTGCCAAGAATGGAAAGATCCATTCAAACTGAAATCCCTACGGTCCGACCTTTTGGGGGTGGGGTCAGCCTGAGCCTGACGCCTGAAGCCCGCTTTCCACAGACATCCACAGCCCCGATGTGTGACATCTGCCCTTGCGCTCCAACAGAAAAAAGCAGAACATAGCCAAAGCGAAAGCAGTATACGCAGAAGTCAGCCACTAGGAGCTTAACTCCTTGTGGCTCAAGATTTTACCCCTAAGCTCTTGAGCCCCAAGATTTTGTCTTCCGATTTTCCGCGTAATTCGATGATTCCAATAGACCAGGGGGGAGGGGGGTATACCCCACGAATCCCATCGGTTTCCCAAAACGAAACTCTCATTCCGATTCCCTCGACAGCATTCGTCTGCAAATTTTTCTTCCGATTTCTGTCCTCCGCAGACTCAGGGCAGCTGCCTCTCAGTATGGCTCCGAAGCCTCGTCGTCGCCCTGTTTCTCCTGCCCGCGAACGTTCTCGGCAAGCCCTACGCCTTCTGATGCCATTGCCTTCGAGCAGCAACAGAAATGGGCTCGAGGCGAGCGCAGGTGTGGAAGGCGGTAACCGCTCGCAATCCGAATGACGCCGCAGCATTTGCCGCACTGGGAGTCGATCTCGCGCGTTTGCAGAAATATGACGAAGCTGCCACTGCGTATCGAAAGGCGCTGAAGTCTAAATCCCAAGCTTCCTGGAATCCAACTCAACCTTGGGTCTCGCCGAGTACAAACAGCAGCATTGGGCACCGCTGCAACTGCGGTTCACGCGCCGCGCTGGCCGCTGATCCCAAGAACACACAAGCACAAACCCTGCTCGGCATGAGCTATTACGCCGCAGCGAAAGTTCGATCTGGCCGCTCAGTATCTTGAGCCGGCCAGCCAAAGCCGATCCCGCCAATGCCGAACTCCACCAGATGCTGGCCGAGAGCTGCCTGTGGGCAAAGAAAGCTCGAGTGCGCGATGGAAGAATTCCGGATACTTCTCCAGCAGAGTCCGGATTCGGCCCCGACGCATTTTCTGATGGGTCAAGCGCTCGATGCGCTGGGAAGACGGACGGAGGCGATCGCGGAATTTGAGACGGCTGTGCGCATCGCTCCGAAGGAGCCGAACGTTCATTTCGCGTTGGGTAACCTGCACTGGAAAGCCGCAGCAATACGAGGAGGCCAAGAAGGAATTCGAGCAGGAACTGGCGCTGAATCCAAACCACGAGCAGGCGCTGACGTTACTGGCGGATATTGAATGGAAGAATAATCATCCCGAGGCGGCTCTGCCCCTGCTGCAGAAGGCCGTCCAAGGCAACAAGGACTTTCGCATCGCGTATGTGGAATTGGGAGCGATCTATCTCGCGCAGAAGAACTACAAAGAGGCCGAGCCTGCGCTTCTGCAGGCCGTCAAACTCGAGCCCGGTGAGCCCGATGCGCACTATCAGCTTGGGACGGCTTATACCAGGCTACGGGAAGAGAAAGCTGAGGCGGAGAAGGAACTCGAAAAGGTTCGAGAACTGCGGAAGAAGGCCGACGAGAGCGATGCTGGGAAGCCGCCTGCTCAGGCGCGATCCGAAGACAGCTGACAGGAAGTAAGGTTTCAAAGTTTCAAGGTTCAAGACGTCCGGCATCGCGTCAGCTGAAACCTGAAACTTGAAACTTGAAAGCTCTGCCTTACGCCCGACCCTTTTTCGCCGCCACGGCCGCTTGCTTGCCCGCGACTTCCCAGGGACGCTTGGGCCGCTCCACGGTCGGCTTGTCGCGATTCTCGATGCGGTCGTAGTGATAGGACTCGCTCACTGTCCCCAGCGATTCGTTGTACAGGCTGGGCAGGCCGAGAGCCATCTTCAACTCTTCCGAGAAGGTCTGCAGCGCCTTTAGCTGATCGGCGCTTGCCGGAACCTCGTTCTTCGAGGTCTTCAGAAACTGCTGATATCCGCGGTTCACCAGCTTCGAGATTTCGCTGCCGATCAGGTATCCGGGATAAGCAAAGATCTTCACGCTGTCATCCGGAGTCCGCTCGATGGCGGCCGATACGTTATACTTCCGCAGGAAGACGCGGTTGTTGGTGCCGGGCGCGTCGGTAATGTCGAACCCGTTATCGCGCAGCCAGGCCAGCGCCTCTTCGTAGGTTCGTGCTTCTGTTGTTTTTGCCATGCTCTTGACTTCAACCTTTCCTTGGCGGCGTTGGCCCGTCTATTGGATGCGGAATTATAAGAACCGAGCGTAACTTTACAGGGCCTGCATCGCCGGATGATTCTGATTCATCTAAACAAAGTACTACATACCGTGTTTCTAGCCACATAGCACATTACGTTGGTCACGGCTGATCCAGTTCAAGCATGACGTACGGTTTAAGCAAAACGGCGGCAATCTCGTCCTCGGCGAACTCTGCTGAAACGCGGGAAGGCGCGTCCGGACTGGGCGAAACGCTGGGCCACAGCCTGATGGAGCGCATCGGGAACACGCCGCTTCTGCGGCTCGATGCTGTCACTCGCGAACTTCCGGGAGTGACACTTTTGGGTAAGGCCGAATGGTACAACCCCGGCGGGTCGGTCAAAGATCGCGCCGCCGCCAACATCGTCGCTGAAGCCCGTCGACGTGGGCAGCTTCGTCCAGGCAGGATTCTTCTCGATGCAACCAGCGGCAATACCGGAATCGCGTATGCCATGCTGGGAGCTGCGGAAGGTTTCCCGGTCACGCTCTGTATGCCGGAAAACGTTTCGCGCGAGCGCAAGCAGATCCTGCAGGGCTACGGCGCGAACATCATTTATACCGATCCAGGCTGACGGATCTGACGGCGCAATTCGCATGGCGCGCCAATTGGCAGCGGAACATTCCGAAACGTATTTTTACGCTGACCAGTATTCCAACGACGCGAACTGGAAAGCGCACTACTTCATGACTGCGAATGAAATCTGGCATCAGACCCAGGGACGGGTCACGCATTTCGTTTCCATGCTCGGTACCAGCGGCACCTTCGTCGGAACCACGCGGCGGCTGAAGGAATTGAATCCTGCCATAAAATGCATTTCACTGCAGCCGGACTCGTCGTTCCACGGCATCGAGGGAGCCAAGCACATGGCGAGCGCGATCGTGCCGAAGATTTACGATCCGACGCTGGCGGATCAGAATCTGGAAATCGCCACCGAAGATGCGTACGCAATGGCGCGGCAGCTCTCGCGGGGAGCCGGCCTGTTGGTTGGCATCTCGGCAGCCGCCGCGGTCGTCGGATGTCTCAAGATTGCGCGCGATCTTCCTTTGCTGCGCGAACAGGAAGCGGTGATCGTGACGATCCTTTGCGATTCCGGCGACAAGTATCTGAGCGAGAGATTCTGGAGCGAAGAGTAAGGAATTGCAGATTTGTAATTTCAGATTGCAGATTTGAACATTCTTCCCGAATCAGCTGCTGCGGTTGTTCTTGGATCTGAAATCTTCAATCTGAAATCTGCAATCTGAAACTCTTCATGTTGAAATTCTCCCGCTCTGATTACGACGCGATTCGCCGACACGGCGAAGAGACCTATCCGCACGAATGCTGTGGGGTGCTCCTCGGCCGGTTCGAAGATGACGGCACCCGCGTGGTGACCAGCACCGCGCGCTGCGGAAACACCCGCACGGATTCCGCTCACAACCGCTACAACATCGATCCCAAGGAACTGGTGCGCATCCAGCGCGAAGGGCGCGAGCGGGGAGAAGACATCGTGGGCTTTTATCATTCGCATCCCGACCACCCGGCCCAGTGGTCGAAGACCGATCACGCCGAGGCGCACTGGTTCGGCTGCTCGTACGTGATCACCAGCGTGGAGAAGGGCAAGGCCGCCATTACGAACTCGTTCGAGCTCTCCGGAACCGACGAGTCGGACAAGCGGCTGCAAGACGAGAAAGATCGAAGTCGGATAGAAGGTTCTGCCGCCGCAACTTTTCTACCAATTCCTCTTCAAAACCATTGTCTGACGCGGGATTTGCGGGATTTTCACAGGCTCGATTCGCGAAGGCGATGCTCAATGGAGTTCTGACTGTGAATCCGCACAATTCTGCGAAAACCCGCGTCCGGATGCGGGTTCTCGCGAAGAACAGTTCAGCCGGTTGCACCAAATCCGGTCACCGGGCTGTGAACGGCGTGCACTCGATTGAAAATGCATGTAGTTACAAACGCGTATTTTTCATTGACTGAAAAAATAGAAGGAGTACAACAAGATCGTTCTTTGACAGCTTCTTAAGTTTTTCCGGTTGGTGCGGCGTCCGGGGCTCAAGCCTAGTCACTGTCTTGACTCGAAAGGTTGAGATGGAGGGCGGGTAAGGGTCTATAGCAAAGCGCTGGTTGAGGAGAACCGAGAAGAAATGTTGAAGGCAGGATAGAGTTCCGAGGCGTAGGGTAGATTTATCCGGTTGGCGGTGAGCCCGGAGCCCAAGCGAGATCGCGCGCAGCAGCCCCGCAAGGGAAGCAGCGAGAGCAGGTCAGCAAGGGTCAAACGCGAGCTACTGGCCGAGACGAATGGACCCTACACCACCTCGGAACTCTCTTACTTTTTAGCCATGAGTCGTGAGCAGTGAGCCATGAGCAATGGGCCTCGAGCGCAGCCCGGTTGCTTCGCAGTCCTCCGCCTAAGCGATCCTTTCCCCAACTGAGGGGAATCGCGAGGAGTGCGATGCGATCCTCGTCGATCGAGTCGGCAGCATCCCGTCCCGTCGAAGCCGATTCGCGGAAGCCAGCCTGACGCTACTTCCCCGCGTTCCCTGGTCCACCCACGGGATAAATCCTCGGAATCCTTTGTTCCAAGCGTCGGCAGTGCCGGGAACGCCGCATGCGGCTCGGTCTGATACCAATACGCGACAGAGAAGTAGTTGTCCGACCGATGATTGGCGTGGCCGTGCTCGATGGTCGCTCGCAGCGACTTGCGTGAACGTAATCGGCGAGTCCAGGTGGAATCGATAGACAGATGACCGGCCTCCAGCCACTTCCTGTCCGACCACCGGGGCGCCAAACAGTCCGTAAGAGAACGGATGGCCGCCGAAGTCCCACGCGCCCAGGAAATAATCTTCCGAGCCGGTTCCGTTGATCGATGGCAGCTTCTCGCCGTCGACAAAGAACATGTCGTCGCCTTCGCCCCACCACTTGTCCTGATTCTGCAGCACGGACATGGTTACGCCGACGAAGTGGCCGCGGCCCGTAGCTTCCATCCAGACGTAGTTGCCCTCTCCGTCGAGATTTTTCTTGCTGTCCATGTCTCCATTCGATTTCCACTGATTTGTCGTCCCCTGGGCCGGAGCTGCCTGACGATATTGCGCATGGAAATAGAGTTCATCTGCCGCGAGAGGCTTGCTGTAGGCGCGATAGTCGATGTTGAAGTAGAACGCACCCGTCCTGATCGAGCCCTCGTTGGTCACAGTGATGCGAGCGTGCTTCTGAAACGGCATCGGGAAGAAGCAATTCAGAGCCTTGTCCGATCCAACTTGCAAAGGGATCGACTGGTAGAGGTGATAGTCACCCAGCCCTAGCCCGAAGAAGTCGCCAATCGGCGCTTCGACGCTGGGTGTTGACTCGCCGTCCCAATACATTCGCAGAACCAGCGCCTTCAGGTGATTGGGATCGTCACTGGCGATCGTGACCCAGACGTGGCTGATGAGCCCCGGGACCGGCTTCATCGAGCAAAGTGAGCGTGTCCCCGGGAGCGATGGGGCGCGCATCGGCATTGCCGCCGCTGCGGTCGTAACTGGAAGAACGGTGCTGGACGTAGTCTTTGGCCTGAGGAAGTGTGGACAGCCAGGCTGAGGAGTCTTGCGCAACCAGCGGAAGTGTCAACAGGCAAACTAGAGTCAGAATGACGGGTTTGTTCATATCGCTAGGTTCTCCTGGAAAGTTGTAGAGACGTAGCTTGCTACGTCTCTGCTGTTGCTATGGGTGAACCAAACCTTCGCGGCGCTGCAGGCAGAGACGTTGCAAGCAACGTCTCTACGATTACAGCGGGATGTTCCCATGCTTCTTCGGCGGATTCTTATCCCGCTTGGTTTCCAGCATGGCCAGCGCCTGGATCAACTTCTTTCGCGTATCACGCGGTTGGATGACTGCGTCGACGAATCCCCGGTCTGCGACGACATACGGATTGGCAAAGCGGTCGCGGAAATCTTCAATCTTCTCCTGCCGGACCTGTTCGCGATTGGCCGCTGCATCGAGTTCCCGCTTGTACACGATGTCCACCGCGCCCTCCGGCCCCATCACGGCGATCTCCGCAGTCGGCCACGCATAGTTCACGTCCGTGCGGATGTGCTTCGACGCCATCACGCAATATGCGCCGCCATAGGCCTTGCGCGTGATGACTGTAACCTTCGGAACCGTCGCTTCGGCGAATGCGTAAAGCAGCTTCGCGCCATGCTTGATGATGCCGCCATACTCCTGCGCCGTTCCGGGCAGAAATCCGGGGACGTCTTCAAACGTCACCAGCGGAATGTTGAAGCAATCGCAGAAACGTACGAATCGCGCGCCCTTCACCGCCGCATTGATATCCAGAGTACCGGCCAGCACGGACGGCTGATTCGCCACAATGCCTACAGACCGCCCGTCCAGCCGGGCGAATCCCACGACGATGTTTCTCGCGTAGTGCTCCTGCACTTCGAAGAAATATCCGTCATCGACGACCGCGTGGATCACATCTTTAATGTCGTAGGGCTTGTTCGACTCCGCCGGGACGATCTTGTCGAGAGCCGCATCTGCGCGATCCACGGGATCGGTGCAGGCTCTTGCGCGGCGGCTCGTCAAGATTATTCGACGGGATAAAGCTCAACAGCTCCCGCACCATCGACAGACACTCGGCGTCATCGTGCGCCAGGAAATGTGCCACGCCGGAAGTCTCGTTGTGCGTCATCGCCCCGCCAAGTTGTTCCTTCGTTACCTCCTCCAGCGTGACGGTCTTGATCACGTCCGGGCCGGTGATGAACATGTATGACGTCTTGTCGACCATGAGCACGAAATCGGTAATCGCGGGCGAGTAGACGGCGCCGCCGGCGCAAGGGCCCATGATGGCCGAGATCTGCGGCACGACGCCGCTATACAGTGTGTTGCGCAGAAAAATATCCGCGTATCCCGCCAGCGACATGACACCTTCCTGAATGCGGGCGCCTCCGGAATCGTTCAGTCCGATGACCGGCGCGCCCATCTTCGCTGCCAGATCCATGATCTTGACGATCTTTCCGGCATTGGCCTCCGACAACGATCCACCAAACACGGTGAAATCCTGCGCAAAGACGTAAACCAGGCGGCCCTCGATCCGGCCGTATCCGGTCACGAATCCGTCGCCGTAAATCTTCTGCTCCGCCATGCCGAAATCATTGCAGCGGTGGGTGACGAGTTTGTCGGTCTCTTCGAAGGTGCCCTCGTCGAGAAGGAACTCGATGCGCTCGCGCGCCGACATCTTTCCTTCTTTGTGCTGGCGCTCGCGCCGCTTGGCCCCGCCGCCGTCTTCGGCCAGTTGGTTGCGCCGCTTCAACTCTTCGACTTTTTGTTCCAGATTCATGGGCAAGGATTATATCCCCCTGGTGAACGGCGCCGGTGTGAGATCGGTCACGGACGGGACCGGCCCCGGCCCATCCAAAGTAAGATGGAATGGTCGAAATAAGTTGCCTATGTCAAAGATCAAGATCATCGGAGCGGGGCTTGCGGGGTCAGAAGCTGCGTGGCAGTGCGCGCGGCGCGGCCTGGACGTGGATTTGTTTGAGATGCGCCCCGTGCGTTCGACGCCGGCGCATCAGACTGGCGACTTTGCGGAGCTGGTCTGTTCCAACTCGCTCAAGTCCGATAGCGAGAACACGGCTCCGTGGCTGCTGAAGGAAGAAATGAGGCGCGCCGGCTCGCTGCTGATGCAGATCGCGCGCGAGTGCGCGGTTCCGGCGGGCCACGCGTTGGCGGTGGATCGTATCACTTTTGCAGCGCGTGTGACCGAGGCCATTTCCCGTGAGCCTCGCATTACTGTTCGCCGCGAAGAAGTGACGAGCATAGATGAGAATGGGGACGTTGCCATTATCGCGACGGGGCCGCTCACTTCTGACGCCCTGGCGAACGAAATCGCCCGTCTGAGCGTGCCGAACGGCGAAAGCGCGGGAACTCAGCCAGACAGTCCGCACTTATATTTTTACGATTCGATCAGTCCGATCGTGGAGGCGGATTCGATCGACATGTCGCGCGTCTATATGGCGGCGCGTTACGACAAGGGATCGGCGGACTACATCAATTGTCCGATGACGCCGGAGGAGTACAACCGTTTTTACGAGGCGCTCGTGGCGGCCCAGTCGGTCGAAGAGAAGGATTGGGAGAAACTGAACTATTTTGAGAGATGCCTTCCCATCGAAGAGATTGCGCGGCGCGGGCGCGATACGCTGCGGTTTGGGCCGATGAAGCCGGTAGGCTTGATAGATCCTCGCACCGGGAAGATGCCGTATGCGGTCGTACAGTTAAGGCAGGAAAATCTGCGCGCGGATTCTTATAATCTCGTCGGATTCCAAAACCATTTGAAGTTCGGCGAGCAAGCCCGGGTGCTTCGCCTGATTCCGGGACTTGAGAACGCGCGCTTTCTGCGATACGGACAGATTCACCGGAACACGTACATTAACGCTCCCACGCTGCTTTGCGAGACGCTGCAGATGAAACATCATCCGCGAGTCCTCTTCGCCGGACAAATCTGCGGAGTTGAGGGCTACGTGGAATCGATTGCCACAGGATTGATCGCAGGAATGCATGCCTCGGCTCTAGCCTCGGGTTCTGAGATCAGTCCGGCCCCGCGCTCGTCCGCCTTCGGGTCACTCGTACACTACGTGACCCATGCCAACGCCAAGAACTTCCAGCCAGCGAACATCACGTTCGATTTGCTTCCGCCGCTGGAAAAGAAGATTCGAGACCGTAAGGAACGTCATCGTGCTCAATGCGAACTGGCCCTGAGAGAGTTCGAAGACTGGCTGGCCCATGTGTCTATAGCGCCTGCCGCAGGTTGACTTTCCTGCATGATTCCGCGTAGTTCCGCCCTTCCCGCCTGTAATTTCCTGCAACAAAATGGTGGCCAGTCGCGTATCTCAGATAGGCGCTGAGGCGATTACTTTCCTCGCCTCGTCGCGTCCAACCCACTGGCATGACGCTGCGTGACCTGTTTCTCGATGTACTGCGCACCTTGTGGTCGCACAAGCTGCGCGCCTTCCTGACGATGTTTGGGATTGCCTGGGGCATCGTCTCGATTGTGCTCATGGTGGCCGCCGGAGAAGGCCTGCGCGAGGGGCAAGCGGAGCAGGCCAGAAATCTCGGTAAGGACATCATGATTGTTTTCCACGGGCGGACGAGTCTGCAGGCCGGAGGAATGCACGCGGGCCGGGTTGTGCATTGGGAAGATCCCGATGTCGCCGTCGTGCAATCGGAGTCGCCCGATTGTGAATACGCGATCCCGGAATTGGAGCAGAATACAGTCCTCACCCACTCCAACTACAACAATGGCGCTCTTACCGTGACCGGATCGTATCCGCCGTTCGGCTACATCCGCACGCTCAACGTTGGCCTGGGACGTTTCTACAACTGGGACGACATGCGTGAGGCGAGGCGTGTTGCTTTCCTCGGCTCCGACGCCGCCAAGCAGCTGTTCCCCGGGCGCAACCCCGTGGGAGAAAACATATACCTGAACGATTTCCCGTACACCGTGATCGGTGTCATGGCAAAGAAGAAGCAGGACTCGAGTTACGACGGCTGGGATGTCAACAAGGTTTTCCTTCCTTTTTCCGCCATGCGGCGCGACTTTCCCGATAAGCCGCCGGGCACCAATACCAGTTTCGATCAGTTGCTGGTTACTCCGAAATCGGTGGCGCAGCACGAAGCTTGCAAGCGCGAAGTGCGCGCCGCGCTGGCGCGGATGCATCACTATGATCCGAACGACAAAGAAGCGTGTCCGATCTGGGATACGGTGCAAGAAGCGCAGGCCTTCAAGACCATGACCGACGGGATGAAGTTTTTTCTCGGCGCAGTGGGAATTGTGACGTTGCTTCTGGGCGGCATCGGCGTGATGAACGTCATGCTGGTCGCGGTGCGAGAGCGGACGCGTGAGATTGGAGTGCGTAAGGCGATTGGCGCGCCTGCCGGAACGATTCTGCGGCAGTTTTTCATGGAAGCTCTCATTATTGCGTTACTGAGCGGCGGGATTGGGCTGGGTGTGGCGTTTGGATTTTGCGCGCTGGTCAATCTGCTGCCCATGCCGGACTTCTTCGCAGGGCTGGTTCCAAGCTGGACTTCCGGGCTGACTGCGGCCGGGCTGCTGGGTGCGATTGCGATAGGGGCGGCGCTGTATCCCGCGCGCCGCGCGGCTTCCATTGATCCGATCGAAGCGCTGCGGTATGAGGCTGGCGGATGAAGATCGTCAACCACGAAGGACACGAAGGTTCACGAAGGAAGACCGAGTTTCCCTTCGTGAAACTTCGTGCCCTTTGTGGTTTCAGGTTTGGCGCATGCTGATTGAGATCATTGCCGAAGCCTGGGTCGCGCTGAAGCGCAACATCACGCGCAGTCTGCTTACCATGCTCGGGATTGTGTGGGGCATCGCCACGGTCACGCTCCTGATCGCGTATGGCAGCAGCTTTCGGAGCATTCTGGTGCACGGCTTTGACGCCTTCGGTAAGAGCGTCGTGATCTGCTGGCCGCAGCAGACCAGCGAGCAACCGGGCGGGCAGCGCGCCGGAAAGAAAGTCGTTCTCGAACAGGCGGATCTCGACATGGTCAAGGCGACGGCTCCGCTGGTGAAACACGTGTGCCTCGAAACGGTGCGGCGGCCGGGGATCGCGTACGGAGACCGTATGGTCGGAACTGCGCCGGTCCGCGGTGTTTGTCCAGAGTATGGCGAGATGCGGAACGAAGTTCCCGACGGAAGGGCGCTGGATCAATGCCGAGGACGAACTGGAGCGGCGGCGCGTGATCTTCCTCGGCGGCCGGTTGAAGGAACAACTCTTCAGCGGCCGTCCGGCGGTCGGCGAAACCGTGCAAGTGTCTGGCGTGCGCTTCACGGTGATCGGCGTGATGGCGCGGAAGATTGCAGCTCAGCAATTACTTCTCGAGCGACGACGATTCCTCGTGGATTCCCTATTCGGCCGCAGGGGATTTGTGGAACACGCGTTACGCAGCCGTCATGGTCTTTGCGCCGATCGCTCCTCAGTTCGAGAAAAAGGCGATGGCACAGGTACTGGCCGCAGTGGCTACGCGGCAAAACTTTTCGCCCACCGATCCAAAAGCTTTTCAAATGTTCGGTCGCGACGAATTCCGTCCCATCATCGACGCGCTGACCATCGGACTTCAGGTCCTGCTCACCTTCATCGGCACCTTGACTCTTGGCATCGGCGGCGTCGGTGTGATGAACATCATGCTCGTCTCGGTGGATGAGCGCATTCGCGAAATCGGCCTGCGGCGTGCTCTGGGCGCCCGCAAGCGCCACATCAGGCTGCAATTCCTGGCTGAGACCCTGCTGATCATGCTTTTGGGGGGAACAATTGGTGTGGTGCTCTCGTATCTCATCGCATGGGCGGTCGGTACGCTGCCCATGATGGGTCCGCTCTTTGAAGACGATTCCGGTCAGGGCGATATCCACTTGCGGATATCCGTCATGACCGTGTTGCTGTCGACGGCGGCGCTGCTTTTCGTGGGCGTAATCAGCGGCCTGGTTCCGGCGCTGAGGGCTTCGAAACTCGACCCGGTGGAAGCACTGCGATACGAGTAACCTCTCTGCGCCGGTTGATAGTCCAGATCGCTGATCATTCCGCGAAATCTCATTTGATTGGCGCCGCGGTTCGCAGTAGATTGCTGCTGACGTACTACGCAGGTGCACTGTGCCGATCTCTGCCATGGATTCGATTACGCTTGCCTTTGAGCATACGAAGCGGCAACTCTTCAAGCCATTTCGCTTCGGCCAGTGGGTACGCCTCGCATTCGTCGGTTTGCTTGCCGGCGAACTGGGCTCGGGAGGCAATCTCAATCTCAACTCGCACTCGGGTCAGCCAGCGACTGTACCGTCTCTTCCCGATATTTTTCACAAGATTGATCCCGCAATTCTCGCCAGTCTGATCACAGTCTTGGTCATTACGGGCCTTGTCTTGTTTTTCGTGATGGCCTTTATCAGCAGCGTCATGCGTTTCATCCTGTTCGACAGCGTCTTGACCAGACAATGCCACATCCGGGCGGGCTGGAGCCGCCGGCAAGACAACGGCTGGAGGTATTTCCTTTGGCAGATAGGTCTCGCGCTAGCCACATTTGCGGCGGCGCTCATACTCATTGGCGGTCCTGCAGCGTTTGCCTACGGTATGGGATGGCTACAGCCCTGGCGCGCGCACCTGGTGCAGTTGGTACTGACGGGCCTCGTGGTCGTGGTGCTGTTCGTGGCTTTCATGATCGCACTGGCTCTGGTCCATGTACTGACCAAGGATTTTGTGGTGCCACAAATGGCATTTGAGGGAATCGGTGCTATGGAGGGATGGCGCCGGCTTTGGCCGATGGTGGAGGTTGACATCAAGGGATTCGCGCTTTATGTCGGCATGAAGATCATTTTGACGATTGTCGCCGGAATCGCAGTTGGAATCGTAGCAGTGATCCTGGGCCTGATCCTGGCTATTCCGGTGATAGGAGTCGTGGCTGCTGCCGTGATCGCAGCCAAGGGCGCGGGGCTGACGTGGAACGTTCTCACTATCACCGCCGCCGTGATTGCGGGATGCATTGTGTTCGCGATCTTCTTCTTCCTGGTGTCGCTGATCTCGGTTCCCGCGATTGTGTTCTTCCCGGCGTATTCGATCTACTTCTTTGCGGCGCGATATCGTCCGCTGAGTTTGGCGCTCTACTCGCCGGCACCGCAATCGGCGGTTCCGCAAGGAGCTTCGCCTCCGTTCACGCCTCCCCCTTTGCCTGCGACGTAGAGGGCAGGGTTATTGAGGCTTCAGCTTGGCGGTTTGACTTCGGTGCGGCCAGGAGAACCGGCGACCGATGATGCACTTCACGATGAGGTGATCGGTGGAGTGCGTCGCTCCTATGCCGACTCCGAAGTTGAACTCCCACTGCGGGCCGAAGTCGACATCGATGGTGGGAAAGAATTGCTGCTGCTGGTCGCGCAGCGCATCGAATCCACCCAAGGAGCCGTACGCACCGTAGTACTCAAGCCCTCCCGCAATCTTCTTTGTGAAATCGTAACTGACCTTCGCGTTCGGGGAGAATCCCACTCCTTCGTTCACTCCCGGGCCGTGAAACGATCGGTCCAGCGTTGGATTGAAGCTCAGATACCAGCGACCGATTTTCTTGTCGATAATCGGGCGAATCTCCCACGTCCACGTGTCGGCCGAGAAGGCGGCGCGCTGGTAGCCGAACTCCTTCGACAGGCTCACGCCTACCGGCCAGTGCCAGCTCTCGGGAGCGCGTACGCGGGGACGAATGTGATCGCCGACCCATTGCCATCCGCCATCGGGTTGAATGCTGGAGAAAACGTAGAACCCGACCTCCGACCAATCGGTGATGCCCTGCGTGATTTCGAGCGTCTCGTGCATGGCGTGGTTGGTGGGGAGCACGCCATCTTGCACGGTCTTGCTGCCTTCAACCGTGAAGTTGGAATGAATCTCGACCATCGTTGTGCGCGGAGGCACCGTCTCAGAGCCGTATACCTGAATCTCGTAATTGTCTTGGGCGTGAGCGAAATCGGCTGAGACCGCGAGTAAGGAAAAGAAGCACCAGCGATGAAGAGCGGATCATGAGTTCGGTTCGGAGGACCTTCTACGTTGCACCGCAGTCCATGATGCATGGTTGGGCTGAAAAGAAGCAAACCGCAAGCGCCATCCGGCCGGGAACTCCCTTGGTCGATCAGGTGTCTGATCCTGCAGACACGCGTGCCCGAGAGGAACGATTCCCTATGGCTTTCTCAATGGCAGGCGGAGGTGCGTCCAGACCACAGATCAACGTCACGCCCCTGATTGACGTGCTGCTGACGCTGATCATCATGTTCATGCTGGTGGTCTCGATGGATCCGGAATATGGAGAAAAGGCGCAGATTCCGCAACCGACTCCGGATCAGACCTCAGCGGCTCCGCAGCCGCGTACGGTGGTGATCCAGATTGTCTGGACGGCGAAAGATCAGCCGCCTTCCGTAAAGATCAATCAGGAAGATGTGCCCTGGCCGGATCTGGAATCACGGCTGACGCGAATCTATCTGAGCCGTGTCGAGAAAGTCGCATTTGTGCGCGGCGACGCGGACGTTGACTTTCAGTATGTGGCCGATGTGATCGACCTGGCGCACCACGCGGGCGTGCAGCGCGTCGGGCTGATGACGAAGGAGCAGAAACTGGCGGATGAGTAACTGCGATTACGAATCTCGCGCCCGGTTCTTGATCCAGATCGGCGTGCCCATGAATCCGAAGGCTGCGCGGATCTGGTTTTCCAGGAATCGCTGATAGGCGAAGTGGAGTTTGACGGCGCGATTGGTGAAAAGCACAAATGTGGGCGGAGCGACGGAAGCTTGCGTCATGTAGAGAATCTTGACGCGCTGGCGCATCGGAACCGAGGCGCGTTCAAAATCGACATGTTCGAGAAAGCGGTTCATCTCTGACGTCGTCACTCGCTTGCGGCGTTCGGCAGCAACTTCTTGGAGCAGAGGGAATATCTTCTCCGTGCCTTTTCCTGTTTGCGCCGAAATGAAGACGATGGGCGCGTAGCTTAAGAACTTGAGTTCGTAGCGCAGACGCTCCTCATAGGCATCCCGGTCGCCGGGACGCTTCGATTCGCGCATGCGCTCGGACTTTGTGGGCCGCCCTGACTTTTTCTCGCCGCTGATCATCAAGTCCCACTTATTGACGACGATGATGAACGATCGGCCGCTTTCGTGAGCGTAGCCGGCGATCGCGGCATCGAGCTGGCTGACACCTTCGGTCGCATCGATCACCAGCAGAGCAATGTCGGCCGCCTCCAGATGCTTGCGCGCCATTACGACCGAGAGTTTTTCCGCCATCAGGTGCGTCTTGCCCTTACGCCGGATTCCCGCGGTGTCGATGAAGCGAAACCGTCGGCCTTCGTGCTCGACGACTTCGTCGACTGCATCCCGCGTGGTTCCGGGAATCGGCGAGACGATGGCTCGGTCTGACGAGGTCAGGCAGTTCAGCAGCGTCGATTTGCCGACGTTGGGGTGTCCGATGATGGCGACCTTAACTTCACGCGGCGGTCGTTGGTCGTTGCCCGTTGGCTCTTCTGCCTCGATTGCGGGTTCTTCCTCTGTGAGTTCTGTGTCCTCTGTGGTGAGCGCTTTTGGAAGCACTGCCACTACAGCATCCAGCAGGTCGTCGATGCCGCGTCCGTGCTCGGCCGAAATCGGAAACATCTGCTTCACGCCGAGACGGTGGAAATCATTGACGAGCGACGATTGCTTCTCACTGTCGACCTTGTTGACGGCCAGGAAGAGAGGACGGTTGGCCTTGCGCAGTAGGCGGACAAGTTCGAGGTCCGGGCCAGCTAGTTCCGTGCGTCCGTCGATGACCATGATGATGGCCGCAGCTTCATCCAGCGCCACGCGGGCCTGGCGATAGATTTCTGACGGGATCAGATCCTTTTCTTCCGGCAGGATGCCGCCGGTATCGACGATCCGCAGTTGTCGCCCATTCCATTCCGCGTCCCCATAAAGACGATCGCGCGTGATTCCGGGTTCGTCTCCGACAATGGCACGGCGTGAGCCAACGATGCGATTGAACAGCGTTGACTTCCCGACGTTGGGGCGGCCGACGATGGCGACGATAGGAACCCCTGTCGCGACGGCGTCGGTCGAGTTGTAAATGGGTTGGCTCAAGTCGCACTCATGTGGGGACAGCCGCCTTCGGCTGTCCGGTCGGACGGTAGCCCGACGGGGTCCACGGTGCGGAAAGTCCGGAATCGCTATTATAGAGACTCCGGTGCCTGTTCCCTCCCATCCCGCCTCCACCGCACCTCCGAACCGCCCATCGCCGAGCGGCAAAGACGCCTCCCTGCACCAGTTCTTCGCGCCCGGTGGCATTTTGTCGCGCACGCATCCCGCCTACGAATTCCGTCGCGGGCAACTGCAGATGGCGCAGGCCGTTGAGCAGGCACTTGAGGAGAAGCGTCACCTGATCGTGGAAGCTGGCACCGGCACCGGCAAGACGCTGGCCTATCTCGTGCCCGTGATTCGTTCCGGCAAGCGCGTCATCATCTCGACTGGCACGAAAAATCTGCAGGAGCAGCTGTTCTACAAAGACGTGCCCTTTCTCGAGCAGGCGCTCTACGGAAACGCCGATGCGCATCTTTCGGTTTGTTACATGAAGGGACGCAACAACTATCTATGCAAGAAGAAGCTTTACGACCTCACCGATCAGCCTGTGCTCAGCGGGCTGGAAGAGATTGAGCAGTATCGCGCGATAGCCGCATGGGAAAAGACGACCTCCACCGGCGACCGCGCCGAACTGGCAACGCTTCCGGAAGCCAGCATGCTCTGGCACAAACTCGACGCACGCGCAGACGCCTGCACCGGGCAAAAATGCAGTGAGTGGGAGCGATGCTTCATCACGGAAATGCGGCGGCGGGCGATGGAGAGCGACATCATTATCGTCAACCATCACCTGTTCTTTGCCGATCTCGCAATCAAGTTGCAGGCGGACGGAGCGCCGGACGCGGGAATTCTCCCCGAGGCTGCGGCCGTGATCTTCGATGAGGCGCACGAACTGGAAGACGTGGCGGGGAACTACTTCGGAATTTCAGTCAGCAATCTTCGCGTCGAGGAACTCGCCCGCGACGTGGAGCATTCGATGCAGCACAACCGAATGCTGTCGGCATCTCTGTCGGGCGCACTGGGGAGTCTGCGTGATCGGTCACAACTGTTCTTTTCGCTGCTGCCCTCCGGAGACGGGCGTTTTGCCTTCGATACCCGCCGCGAATTTCTGGAGGAAAACGGCGATGAGTTTGTTGCCTTGAATCAGGCGCTGACTCGGCTGGCGGGAGAACTCGAAGCCTTGCCGCAGAAGCCGGAAGAGATCTTCAACTTCGTCCGGCGCGCGCAGGAAATTCAAATGCAACTCGGGTTCGCGCTCGAGGCGGAAGATCGCGAATACTGTCTTCTGGATCGAGCGGCGGGGCAGATCGTTCTCACCACGGAGACACCTTCGGCTCGCTCAGGGCAGGCTCCGACCGGAGAAATCGAAGGAGGGGATCCAGGGGCGCCAGCATGTCTTCCTGCAAGCCACGCCCATTGATGTAGGCCCCATCCTGCGCGAGTGCCTGTGGTCGAAACTGGAGTGCGCCGTGCTGACGTCGGCGACGCTCGCGGTCGGCGGCGGATTCGAATACATCCGGCGGCGGCTGGGTTTCGAACACGCCCGTGACCTGGTGCTGCCATCGCATTTCGACTACCAGAGCCAGGCCGTGCTGTATGTTCCTCCGGATCTTCCCGATCCGCGGACGCCGCAATTTGGCGTCCAAGCAGCCGAGCGCATCCGCAAATTGCTGGAGATCACCCGTGGGCGCGCATTTGTGCTCTTTACCAGTTACGCCCAGATGAACGACATCTACCAGCGGCTTCTGGGCGAAGTGGAGTTTCCCATGCTGCGGCAGGGCGACGCGCCGAAGAGCGCGCTGCTCGAGGAGTTTCGCCTGACGCCGAATGCAGTCCTGTTTGCGACGTCTTCTTTCTGGCAGGGCGTGGACGTGCAGGGCGAGCAACTGAGTTGCGTGATCATCGATCGGCTTCCATTTGCGGTGCCGAGCGATCCGGTCGTTGCCGCACGGGTCAAGGCGATCGACGCCAGTGGTGGAAACGCGTTCTTTCAATATCAGGTCCCGGCCGCGGTCATCACCTTGAAACAAGGATTTGGAAGGCTCATCCGTTCGCTGCATGACCGTGGTCTGCTGGTGCTGCTCGACAACCGCATCTTGAAGAAGCAGTACGGCCGCGTCTTTATCGAGAGTCTGCCGAATTACAGGAAGACAACGGAAATGCGAGTGGTGGAGGAGTTCTTCGGACGCGGATAATGACCGCCCCGCAGAATCTGACTCTAAGCCTTCCTAAACGTACTCTCGCTCCGCCTGTCGTATCGCTTTGTATCGCTGAAACGCCTTGCGCTCGTCCTCGAGTCCCAGCACCGAGCGGATCGAGCTTCCGCGAAACGTGTGCGTCAGCATCTTGTGTGTCTGCGTCAGGACGAACCACGGGTCGTGGCGGAGCACGGCCGGAATGTGCCGCGCCTTCATCCAGCGCTCGGCTTTCCAGCGCATGAATTCGATCTCTTCCGCCGCCAGGTGCTCGGTGCGAACCACGGCTGTCGTGCCGTCATACTCTTCCATGCGCTCAATTTCGATCAATCCCTGCTTGCGGAAGTCTCTTGTCATCGGCGTGCCCGGATAGGGAGTGGGATGTTGAATGTAAGGCCAATCCACGTATCGGCGCGCGAATTCGAGGTTGGCCTCGATCGACTCGCGGGTGTCGCCCGGGTTTCCCACGATGAGGCCTCCGACCACGTACATCTCGATTGCGATGCAGATAGTCGATTGCCTTCAGGGTCGCGTTGCCCGTCGTGTGGCCGTTATCGCGAGCCATGTTCTTCGCCGACGCACGCAGAAATTCGAGATCGCCTTCAAGAATGTTCTCGATGCCAAGAAAGACGTAGCGAAACCCTGCTCGCTTCATCAGCGGAGCCAGAGTTTCGCCGTGATTGGCAATCGACGAAGTCATGGCCTGCACGAAGTAATCGATTCCATTGAGCCCGGCTGCAATGATGGCTTCGCACAACGCCTCGAAGCGCCGCACGTTGAGCATGATGTTGTCATCGACCAGGAAGATCGTGCGCGCGCCGTGGTCGCGGGCATCGCGAATGTCGTCCAGCACGCGGTCGAAGGAGTAGGTGAAGAAGTTGCGCCCGCGCATCTCGATGATGGAGCAGAAACTGCAGTCGTAGGTGCAGCCTCTGGAGGTCTCGATCACATCAACCTGGCGCCCCATGAGCGTGTAGCCCTTCAGGACGCGGGCGTCGCGGTTCGGCAGGCGGATCTCTCCGTCCTCCAGGCGGTGCGGCGCGCGTGCATCGTTGTGTACCCAGCCATTTCCGTTCCGAAAAGAAAGGCCGCGAATCGCCCCGAGTTCTCCTCCTTGCTCGAGCGCCCGCAACAGTTCGCGGAAGGTGACCTCGCCCTCGCCTCGCACCAGATAATCGACGCTCATGGGTTCGTAGGCCTCCGGCGCAAGACTCGGGTCGTAGCCGCCAACCACGATCTTCATGTCAGGTTTCAGAGCGCGTATGAGTTCGATGATGCGTCCCGCAGTGCGCCGCTGGAAAGTCATAATCGACAGACCGACGACGGCTGGATCCAGTTCCCGAACGAGCCGTGTCACAGTTTCGCGAACGTGGCCTTGCACCAAGATCAGGTCGGCGACAGCCACGCGGTGATGTGGGTCAACGTTGCCGGCGATGGAAGTCAATCCGCCATTTGGCATCCGAATCGCATGCGAAGGCATGTGTTCGAAAGAATCTGGCATGGATAGCAGCAGGACGTTCACAGAAGGTGTCCTTTTTTCTGAAATTCAGCAGGGGAAAAACCGGGGCCTGGTCAAAGATTACGCATATTGTAGCCCGACAGGACTGTCTGAGGCGAGCGGCTCACCTGCGCGGACTCAAGCCTTTTCGGCTGTAGAATAGAATCCTGGGCGGGAACGCGTTTGGCAGAGGTGCCGAGGGATCCATGTTCGAAGTTACGGTCGAAGATTCGTTTGCCGCAGGCCACTACCTGCGCAACTACAAGGGCAAGTGCGAGAATCCGCACGGCCACAACTACAAGATTCGCGTCACGTTGGCGGGCGCAGAGCTGGACAAGGCCGGCTTGTTGCTGGATTTCAAGGATCTGCGCGAGGTCATGAAGCATGTCATCGAACGGCTCGACCATCAGATGATCAACGACATCGAGCCCTTCACGGTGATCAATCCGTCTGCCGAGAACCTGGCCAAGTATTTCTACGATGAGTCGAATAGCCGTCTGCAGTCCGTCACCAGGGGCCGGGTTCGGGTGAAAGACGTGACCGTGTTTGAGACCGACACGACCACAGCGAAGTACAGCGAGTAGCAGCCACCAGCCTCCTGGCTGGCAGCTGTTTTTATGCAGATCACCGAAATTTACAAGTCGTTGCAAGGCGAGTCGACCTACGCCGGTCTGCCGTGCGTGTTCGTGCGCCTCACGGGATGCAATCTCCGCTGCACCTGGTGCGACAGCGAGTACACGTTCTACGGCGGCCGCAAGATGTCGATGGAAGAAGTGCTGGATGAAGCGCTGCGGCTCAGTCCCGGCGGAGGATTGGTGGAGATCACCGGCGGCGAGCCGATGTTGCAGGAGCGGGAACTCGTCCCATTGATGCAGCGGCTGCTCGAGCATGACTGCACCGTCCTGCTTGAGACCAGCGGAGAGCGGCCCCTGGAGCGGGTTCCAGCCGCTGTCGTTAAAATCGTAGATGTGAAATGCCCGGATTCCGGCGAAGGGAACACCTTCCGGCCTGAGAACCTCGAAGTGTTGACCCATCGCGATGAGATTAAGTTCGTCCTGAGCAGCCGCGCCGATTACGAGTTCGCCCGCGATTTTGTTGCCCGGCACAGGCTGGCCGAGAAGGTAAATGCAGTTTTGTTTTCCCCCGCATTCAGAAAGGAAGCGAGTGGCGCTCGCAACAGCTCCCATTGCCTGCTCGATCCTCAAGAACTCGCGGAGTGGATAATCGCCGACAATGTCCCGGCCCGGCTGGGATTGCAGCTGCATAAATTCATCTGGGATCCGGCCACCAAGGGGGTGTGAAGCATCTCCACAGACAACAATTCCCGAGCGGTCGTTCTGCTGAGTGGCGGGATGGACTCGTGCGTGTGCGCTGCGTTGGCGGCGCGCGATCACGACGCAGCCGCTCTGCATGTCAGCTACGGGCAACGTACCGAGGAGCGTGAGCAACAAAGCTTTCAGGCCATCTGCGATCGCTTGAAAATTCATGATCGCCTGATGATTAAGAACGAGGCGCTGAGGATGATCGGCGGATCTGCTCTTACGGACGAATCGATTGCGGTGCCCCGTGCGGAGGCGGTCGGTCGCGCCATCCCGGTCACGTACGTGCCTTTCCGGAACGCGCATTTCCTGGCGGTGGCCGTGAGTTGGGCGGAGGTTCTTGGAGCCCAAAAGGTCTACATCGGCGCCGTCGAGCCCGACAGCTCCGGCTATCCGGACTGTCGTCCCGCCTACTACAAGGCCTTTAACGAGGTGGTCAAGGCGGGCACGAAAGAAGGCAACATCGAGATCGTGACCCCTCTCATCGCGATGCGCAAAGCTGAGATTGTGCGTCTCGGCCTTGAATTGGGTGCGCCGTTCGATTTAACTTGGTCGTGTTACAGTCGCGCGGATCAGGCCTGCGGAGTATGTGACAGCTGTGTGCTGCGCCTGCGCGCGTTCCAGGCCGCGGGAATCCAGGATCCGATTCCTTACGTGGCCCGATAGATATTTTTGTTGCCGGGAGGCAATATGAAAAAGCATTTTGCAATTGTTTTGATCACTGTGTTTTCGGCCATTCTGTGTGCGCCGGTTGTTTTCGCTCAGGCTTCAGGAACGGTGAAGGGAGAATGCAAGGATGCCCAGGGCAATCCCGTCGCCGATGCGATCGTGGTTTACATCAATCAGGACAACGGCCAGAAATACACCCTGAAAACCAATAAGAAAGGTGAGTACTTTTCGCTCGGACTCACCGCTGGCAAGTACAACGTCTCGCTCTACAAGAACGCCGATGACGTGAAGGCCAACAAACCCCTGGACTTCGTCAAAGGTTTTCCCGTTTCGCTCGACGAAAACACCTTGAATTTCGATCAAAAGGAGCAGCAGGAGAAGCAGGCAAGAGGAGAAGGCCTGACCCCGGAGCAGGTGAAGGCCATGCAGGAGGCTCAGGCGAAGCAGCAGAAAGAGACCAACACCGTTAAGTCGCTGCAGGGCAAGCTGGACGCTGCCAACCAGGCCATCACCGCGAAGGACTACGACACCGCGATCGCTGCGCTCACCGAAGCCAACCAGACTCGATGCAACTCGCGACGTTCTCTGGTATCGCCTGGGTGATGCCTACCGCTTGTCAGCTGTACAACAGACGGATAAGGCCGAGAAGCAGAAACGCTACGAGTCCGCAGTCGATGCCTATCAGAAAGCCATCCAGCTCAAGCAGGATGCGGTGCAAAACGGCAAAGAGAAAGACACGGCCAAGGCGAACCAGCAGCTTGCCGGGTTTTATATCAACATGGCCGACGCCTACGCCAAGGACCAGAAGATCGATGACGCGGTGAAGAGCTACGAGGCGGCGGTGAAAGCCGATCCGGCCCAGGCCGGCGCTGCCTACTTCAACATTGGTGCCGTTTACACCAATGCGGGCCGCGTCGACGATGCCAATGCCGCGTTCGACAAGGCCATCGCTGCCGATCCCACCCGCGCCGAAGCCTACTACCAGAAGGGCGTCAACCTGCTGGGAAAAGCGACCCTGAAGGGGGATAAGACCATCGCGCCTCCGGGGACCGCGGAAGCCTTCCAGAAATACCTGGAAATCGCTCCCGAGGGCCCAAATGCTCAGAGCGCGAAGGATCTGCTGACCAGCATTGGCTCGACGTGTCGAGACCAGCTACGGCAAGAAGAAGCCGGCGGCGAAGAAGTAATCTCCTTTCGATGCAACAACTTGCGGATCTCTTAGGGGCGGCGTCAAGCCGCCCCTTTCTTTTTGCGGGTGGTTACGAAGGACTATGCACTTACTGACCTTCGCAGGGGAGCCTGCGCGCGGTACAGTTAACTCATCAGCTTTCTTCCAGTCTGTGGTGCGTGCGATTCCCGTGTGTGAGGACGAATGGCAGCACCAACAATTGCTCCGATCTCCGTTGCTCTTGAAGATTTCTCTGGAAATGGCCGGGTAGCCACTCCGGCGCTGCTGGGCGGCATGCTGCGCGCCGCCGAAAAGATCAGCGACCTGATCTTCTCTCCGGGCCGGCCGCCGCAGGTACAAGTCTATGGGCAGATGATCCCGGTGCAGGTGGCCGGGCTGACCGTGCTTAGCGCCGACGATACACGTCATATCGCCGCTGATCTGATCGGCGACAACAAGCAGGCCATCAATACCCTGCGCGAGCATGGGTCCTGCGATATTTCTTACGGATTGCCGGGACTGGCCCGGTTCCGGGTCAATGTCTTCATTCAGCGCGGCAGTTGCGCGGTCGTGATGCGGGTGATTCCGACCAATATTCCGGATTTTTCGGCACTACGGCTTCCACAGCAGCTGTCGGAGATTACGAAGCTCAGGGATGGGATCTTTTTAGTAACCGGATCCGCGGGCTCCGGCAAGTCTTCCACAATGGCGGTGCTGCTCGACGCGATCAACCGCGAGAAGTATTACCACATCATCACCATCGAAGATCCGATCGAGTTTCTGCACAACCATAAGTGCTCCACCATTCACCAGCGCGAATTGCACAGCGACACGCCCAGCTTCGCGCATGCTCTGCGTTCCGCCATGCGGCAGGCCCCCAAGGTGATCCTGGTCGGAGAGATGCGCGACCGCGAGACCATGGAAATCGTGCTTGAGGCGGCGGAGACCGGGCATCTGGTCCTCTCCAGCCTGAATACGATGGACGCATCGAAAACAGTGGAGCGGATCGTGAGCTCGTTTTCCCCGGCAGAACAGAAGTCGATTCGCGAGCGCCTTGCCAAGTCGTTCCGCTACATCGTTTGCCAACGGCTCATTCAGAAAACCGATCGCAGCGGACGGGTCGCCGCATTCGAGATCATGAAAGCCAACTCGCGCACGCGCGAATGCATTGAGAAGGGCGAGCGCGAGAACAACACTCTTCTTGATGCCATCAAGGCCGGCGAGTCGGAAGGGATGCAGCACTTCGATTTCGAGATCGCGCAACTGGTGCAGGACCGCGTGATCGATCTCGAGACCGGGCTGTCGTTCGCCAGCAACGCGGCGACGTTGGGGCAGGAATTGGCTCGGTAGCTACGTAAGGCCGCGAAAGAATGGTTCAGGGAAGGGCACGACTTCAGTTCGTGCCGTGAGCGAGGTTCTCTTCTTCCCGCGCTGTTAGCGCCTGAGGTAACGACGTCGGTTGGATGCAAAGCGCCTACCTCAGCGGCTGAAGCCGGATCCATGCGTGAAACGCTAACGGCACGGATAAATCCGTGCCCTTCCCAAAAGCCAAATTAAGCATTTTCAAGCAGCCTCCAGATCGTGGGAAAGAATTGGCCTGCCCACTCCTGAAGTCTGGAATAGGTTTCGGACTCTCAGGTTCGGCCCAGTCGAGCACGGCCCTCGGACGAAATCCACTATCATCTCTTCATGTCAGAGGCTCGTTCTATCGTCCTCAGCTTTGAAGATGCTCGTCGCGCAGTTGAGCAACATTCGGCGAGAGTGCACGCACCTGAAGTCGCTACCGTCGACCTGATCTCGGCTGCCGGGCGAGTGTTGGCGGAACCGGTACTCGCCGATCGCAACCTTCCGCCGTTTCCTCGATCGACTCGCGACGGCTACGCGGTTCGCGCCGCAGACGTGGCCCGTGTCCCCGCCACTCTGGATGTAATCGGCGAAATCAAAGCGGGCGAGAGCCTCGAAAATATTCCGAAACACATTGGAAGCGGGCAAGCCGCGTCGATCATGACGGGAGCGCCGGTTCCTTCCGGCGCCGACGCGGTCGTGATGGTCGAATACACCGCCCAGCAAGGCACGCGTGTCGAGATTCAAAGGAGCGTCGCCCCCGGAGAGAACATCGTTCCCTCTGGCGCAGAAGCGCAGCGGGGCAGCGTGTTGGTGGAACGAGGTACGCGCCTGAACGATGCGGCGATCGCCCTGGCCGCGACGGCGGGACAAATCGCGAGTGCAGGTTTACAACCGTCCGCAAGTCGCAGTGCTCACCACGGGCGACGAAATTGTCGGCATCGATGCGACTCCGGGTCCCACGCAGATTCGCAACTCGAACAGCTATTCACTGGCGGTGCAGATTCGCCATGCTGGCGGCGAACCCGTTCTGCTGCCGATCGCTCCCGATGAACCGCGGAAGCTGCGGGCCTTAATCGAAGAAGGCCTGAAATCGGACTTGCTGCTGATGACCGGCGGAGTCTCCATGGGTCGCTACGACCTGGTCGAACAAGTCCTCGAAGAATTGAAGGCCGAATTCTTCTTCACCGGCGCGAAGATCCAACCCGGCCGTCCGGTCGTTTTCGGAAAGTGTGGCGCGGGCGCCCCCGCCCGCGAAAGCACGGGGACCTATTTCTTCGGCCTTCCCGGAAATCCAGTCTCGACCATGGTGACATTCGAACTTTTCGCCCGCCCAATGCTGGAAGCGCTGGCAGGCATGTCCCCGCAGAAGCTGCGATTCGTCTTACGCCAAGCTGAAATCCGAAATCCGCGTGAAACCTGGCCTGAAGCGTTTCCTCCCGGCTATCCTTTCGGGTGAGTTCGAAGCATCGCAGGTGGAACTAGTCCCCTGGCAAGGCTCAGGAGACGTTGCCGCCACCGCACGCGCGAACTGCTACATCGTCATCCCTCCAGACCGCGACCGCATTCCGGCAGGCGAATTCGTAGCGATGCTATCGCGCTAGCCAGTGTTTCTCTGTGCGCCTCTGTGTCCTCTGTGGTAAGCGGATTTTCGAACTTCTTCGCCACAGAGGACACTGAGGAACACAGAGGCAGATAGAGGCCACTGCTCTCCTCCTGTAAGATATCTCTGGCGTCGCGATGCCCAAACTCTCCCACTACGACCGCGCAGGACGCGCCCGCATGGTCGATGTTTCCGGCAAGTCCGCCACCAGGCGTGAAGCCGAGGCCAGCGGCTTCGTGGCAATCAGTCCCGCCGTCCTCGCCGCGCTGCCGTCGAATCCCAAGGGCGATCCTCTCGAAGTAGCGCGCATGGCAGGCATCATGGCGGCCAAGCGCACTTCGGAGTTGATTCCGATGTGCCATCCCCTGCCGCTGTCGCTCGTTGATGTCGAGGTGCGCGTGTGCGAGAATGGCCTCGCGATCACCTCGAAAGTTGCGACGACCGCCGAAACCGGCGTCGAGATGGAAGCCCTGATCGCCGTCAGCGTTGCGGCGCTGACCATCTATGACATGCTGAAGGCCGCCGACAAGGGCATCGAGATTCGCGAAATTGTGCTGGAGCGCAAGAGCGGAGGCAAGAGCGGAGACTACCGCCGCCGGAAATAGCGGCGCCACACGGATTCATGGCCGATAACCTCAAGCTGCTGCTGGTGGACGACAACCCGATGGTGCTGGCGATGCTGCAGCAGGCCCTGTCGTCGCTGGCGACGGTGACGACGGCCACCGACGCCGCCGACGCGCTGCTCAAGGCCGTGGACGACGTTCCCGACCTGCTCGTCTGCGACTACCGCATGCCCGGGATGGACGGCCGCCAACTCCTCGAGAAGCTCAAGAGCCGTCCTGCCACCGCGAATTTCGCCTCGGTGCTGATGGCCAGCAAGGCCGATATCGCCGAGCGCCTTTCTCCCCAGGACGCGGCCGACGACTACCTCGAAAAGCCGTTTTTCCTGAAGGACGCCACCCGCCGCATCAAGCGCCTGATCGATCGCATCGCGCTGGAAAAGATGGCCAAGACCGCCCCGTCCGACGGCGTTGTGCGCGGCAATCTCTCGCAGATGAACGTCATCGATCTCATGCAGTCGCTCGAAATGGGCCGCAAGAGCTGCCAGCTTTCGCTGAGCAACGAAGGCGACAAGTGCGAAGTGTTTTTCGTCGAAGGCCAGGTCAAGCACGCTACTTACGGATCGCTGGTCGGCGATGCGGCGGTGTTCAAAGTCCTGCGCTGGACCGGCGGAAACTTCCAGCTCAATTTCGAGGGCAAGACAGACAAGGAGACCACGCAGCTCAACACGCAGGGGCTTCTGATGGAAGGCCTGCGGCTGCTCGATGAGTCGTCTCGCGATAGTGGCGGCGAAGCTGAACCTGCACCCGCGGAGACTGCCTCGGCGCCGGTCGCTGCCACGGCGCCTTCGGTCCCTGTACGCCGCAAGAGAGACGAAGAGGAAGACGTTCTTCTCGATGGCTGATCCCAAGACGGTTCTGACTGCGGCGGTCGTGACCGTCAGCGATTCCTGCGCGCGCGGCGAGCGGAAAGATGGTTCGGGGCCGGCAGTCGCGCAACTGCTCGAAAAACTCCGGTTCTCTGTGGTCGCCCGCGAAGTCGTTCCCGACGACGAAATCCAAATACAAAACCTGCTGATCCGGCTGGCGCGCGAGGTGCGATTGATCGTGACCACCGGCGGAACCGGAATTGCTCCGCGCGATGTCACCCCGGAGGCCACCGCAAAAGTCTGCGATCGCCTGCTGGACGGCGTCGCGGAAAAAATGCGCAGCGAGGGAATGAAGAAGACTCCATTCGCCGCCCTGAGCCGCGGTGTATGCGGAGTTCGGGGAAAGGCACTGATCCTCAATCTGCCGGGAAGCCCAGCGGGAGCTGTGGAGTCGCTGGAAGCGGTAGCGGCCCTGTTTCCTCACGCGATCGATCTTCTAAGTGGCAAAACAGAGCACGCATAGCCACGTAGGACACTGCGTCATGTGGGGACAGCCGCCTCGGCTGTCCGGCCGCGACGATTTTTGTCGCGGCGGCGCCTTTCTCAATGACTCTTTTCTGAACTAGCCTTCCCCGGCCCCAAATCGCCCGTCCCGGATACACATCCGGCACCAGCTTCCCCTCGTCGATCACGCAGCGTTCCCCCAACCAACAATTCACGAACGCCAACGCTGGCTTCCATCGGCTTCTCGAATGTAGACCGGTCGCTGATCGTCGCCGGATCAAAAACAACAATGTCGGCGTCAGCGCCTTCCTGCAGACGTCCCTTATGGCGAGCGGCAGGAGTCGATCGTTCCAGCATCTGCGCGGGCATCAGCGTCATCTTGCGGAGCGCGTCCATCAGGCTGAGCGTCTTCTTCTCGCGAACATATTGCGCCAGCACCCGCGAGTAAGTTCCCGCATTGCGCGGATGCCCGTCCGCTCCATCACTCGCGATCATGATCAGCGGGTTGGGAATCGTGGCGTCGACCATTTCCTGCGTGTTCGCGAAGATGATCACATCCTGGCCTTCGCTGGACTTGTGCAGCTCCTCGAATCTCTCCTTGGTGAGATGCTCGCCGGTATTGGGCAGGACGAGATTGCTGTACTCGATGCCAAGCTTTTCGCGCCAGCCAGGATTGAACAGAGCAGAGTTGATCTGAGTCATTCCCGCGATGTACGGATAACGCTTCGGTAGTCACATCCAGTCCACGGGCGCGGGCTCCCTCAACCAGCGACAGGCACTCGAGCGTGTCACGCAGGCAGGTGCTGTTGATGTGAACGATGTGCAGCGGTGCTCCCGAGATCGCGGCTGCGCCAATGACTTCCTCGACGGCCTCGATCGCTGAACCGGGCTCGTTCCGCCCGAAGCTGCGCATGTGCGTGTAAACCGGCAGCTCGTGCTGGGCGGCGAAGCGGAACATATCGATGACCTCAAGCCGCGTCGCGCCGGGCGTGTATTGAATTCCCATGCCGATGCCGAGAGCGCCGGCGTCCAATTCGTTCTGCAAGCGCTGTTTGATCTTGGCAATCTGCTCGGGTGTGGCGTTCTGGTCGGTCGCCGGGCCACTCTTTGGCAGGATTCCAGCAATGCCCGCGTGCGGACCGACAACCCCTGGGTCAAGCGGTGCACCGAACACGAGCGCTCGTGCCGCCACATGGCTTGCGGTAGTTCCGTAGTGAATGAGCGACTGCCCTTCTTTGAACTTGAGGAACTGAGCCACGTCGGGTACGCCGATCTCCATTTCAAGCGCGGTGGTTACTCCGTCGAAAGCCTTCACGCGCTGGCTGGCGAGTTCCTGGCCATGCTGATGCAGATCGATGAATCCGGGAGCGACGACCAGTCCTGCCGCATGAATGACACGGCGTCCCTGATAACGGCTCAGTAGAGATTCGCGCGATCATGCCATCGCGAATGCCGACATTGCGGACGGCGTCAAGGCCGGTTTCGGGATCCATCACGCGGCCGCCTTCGAGCACAACATCAAACTGCTGGGCGGCAGCGAACGTGCTGATCAGCAAGAGGCAAAGCAACCGAACTATGCGCATAGGGGCTCCGAAGCTAGCGATGATAGCAGGAAGCAAGCCGATCACCGGGAGTAAGGATCCGCGCAGGGGCTTACGGCGCTACCCATTTCTTTTCCATCACGTACACTGAGTATTCGTCTTGAAGAGTATCGGACACATTCTGGCACGCTACACGGCATGGATCCTGGGCCTGATGAAGGTACTCGGAATCTGGGGCCCTTTCGTGATTGCTTTTGCCGACAGCGCCCTGCTCGGCATGCCGGTCGATTTCATCGTGGCAACCTTCGTTTACCAGGATCGCAAGCGAATGCTGCTTTACGTTGCCATGGCGTCGCTCGGATCTGCTCTCGGGAGCGTTCCTCTGTACATCATCGGGTATCTGGGAGGCGAGAAGGTCCTGCGAAAGCGGATCCCGCGAGGAGCGATTCCTGAAGATTCATCAGTCGTTTGAGCGGAATGAATTCTGGGCGCTGATGTTGCCCGGGCATGCTTCCGCCGCCCACGCCTTTCAAAGTATTCGTGCTCGCTGCTGCCGTATTCGAAATGAGGTTCCGCGATTTTCTGATCGCAGTCTTCGCCGGTCGCTTTGTGCGCTTCTTCGTTTTGTCGCTTCTGGTGCTCTTTTTCGGCCCGCAGATCATCAGCCACTTCGGCGGCGTTTTCAAACAGCATTGGATGCTGCTTTCCGGCGCGATTCTTGAGTTAGGGTTGATTCTCTGGTTGTTGGCCCGAACCATGAAATCCAAAAACATGAAGTCCAAGAAGAACGCCGCTCCCCCATCGGAGAACGGCGTCAAAACTGAGCGCTCCGTGAACTAATACGTCCGCCCGGTTACACCGTGGCGGTATGGTCGCCGGCACTCCGCAAGCGCCCGGCGAGTGCTTGCTGAAGGGCGGGAACACCAAACATTGCGAGAGAGAAGAACAGGTCGCTGACCGCGGTGCCCCGGAAGAACGGGATCGCCGCCTCGTAGCACGCGATCAATCCGGCAAGCGTCCTGGGATACATCTGTGGCCACGCTGCCCAAACGGCAAAGTTGCTGACGATGAAGAACGATACGGAACTGGCGGCCGCTGCTCCTACCACGCGCCAGAACCCAGCCTTTTCACGCAGATTCGTTCCCAGCCACAGGATTCCTGCATACCATGCCCAGGTGACCAGCGTGTCCCAGGTGAACGGGTACTTATAGACAAAAACTGTCAACACGACATCCGCGGCTGCCAACAGCGCGACAGGTACCCACAGTCTGCCGGCGTGAGCCGCGAGCGCCGAAAAACAGCAGCGACGCCGCCAATGGCGTGAAGTGCCATGCATGAGGCAAGTTCAGCCCGAGGAACGGAAAGAACCGGACAGCGATCGCGAGCAGCACGAATAGATAAGGCAGCATGTTCACCTCGAAGATGAATTCTTATTCTGGGCGCTGACGCGAACTGCCGTCAAGAGGAAGGCTCACGTAGGGACAGCCGCCTCGGCTGTCCGCCGAAGCGAAGCGAGGCGACTCGGGCCCAGACCTCAGCGCTGATCCGGATCGGGCACGATAACTCGCCCCTGCCGCGTTTCGTACACATCCCCAACCACGTGCAGATCCTTATCCAGCTTCACTCCCACGCACAGTGGGCAGCGCCCACGATCCCTGCCGAACATGTTCGGAAGCTGCGCATAGCGCAAATCCTGAAAGTGCACGATGTAGCCCTCTTCGGGAGGCTCGAGAACTTCTGTCTCCGTGATCGGATACTGCGCCCAATCCAGAAACGCCCTCCCAGCGTAGGATTTCTTCGCCGCCAGCGTGATCGGAGTCTCCTCCGGCTTGTAACGAATATCCATCCTTCCGTCCGGATCAACCTCAGGTCCAAGCGAATCCACTGGAGGCAGCGCAAAGAAAGCAGGTGTCTCGACGACTCCATACCACTGAAACGGATTTGCCAAAGTCGGGATAGGCCGACACTCGCAACGGATCCACTCCGTTGTACGTTCGGGCCTCCAGCGCGTTCACCGCGCGGCGATGCTCGTAATCCCGCAATCCCCACATCAGAACCACACCAATCAGCGCCAGAGTGGCTGGCACACGCCCGCGAGGACCGCGGCTGCGCGCCCCAAGCTTCTTGGTCGATGAGAGAAAACGGTGACTGAAGCGATCAAGCCAAGAATCAGCAGCCCCAGCATTACCGGCTCAACAATGAACACGATGTCCCACGAATACCACTTCTCCGAAAATGGCCAGAATGGCCGAACCCCGTAGTTGTTGGTGAAATCGAGCAGAATGTGGCTGAGCCCGGCAAGGCAGGCGTAGAAAAAAAGCACTCCCCAGCGCGGCGGCAATTTGGGATCGTTCGTTTTTCGGCCGCGCAGCCGCCACACCAGATACACGAAAGCAACCACATACCGCGGCATCAAGCGGGACTCCCAGGAAAGAATGCGTGAACCCGCGATGATGCTCGAAACCAACGGCCGGTCCCCAGAAACGGCCAATAACGTCAAGATCGGGCGCTTCGGCCGCCAGAGTCAGCGTGAGCGTGGCAAGCGCCGTTTTGCGATTGAGCCCGGCGCGCCCCAGGCACGCGCCGGTCAGAAAGTGAGTGACGGGTTCCAAGCGGTGGTCTGAATTCTCTTTCCTGACAGCTGTTTTTCACCAGCAGTCTCTCTGAGCGCCAGGTCGCGCAGGTAAATCACTTTGACGCGGGGCCTGCTCGTAGGACGCAAAACTTCATTTTGCCCGCCGAGGTGCCAGCAATGTTAAGGCATCAGGCACGATCGAGATTTCAGCCGGCAGGCTTCCGATCAGTTCCCCATCGGCCTCGACGTAAATCTTGCCGGCAGGCTTGTCGGGCTCGGCGTAATCGCACCGTGCCTTCGTACTGTAAGCAAGCTCGATTCCGGGAATCGTCCACTTCCGCCGAAGAAAGGCCCGGGTCACGTATGCCAGATAAGCGAGCCGCTGACCCGTGTGGCACAGGATCAGCCGCATGTCATTGCGATCCAGCGACGCACCGGGAGCCAGTTCGTGCACCACCCCGCCAAACTCCCGGATGCGCACCGCCAGCAGTTCGGTGACGGCCGCACTCTTCGGCTGCGCCGCCTTCGGGCGTAGTGTACTCGACGCGAAAGCGTGTCATGGGATACGTAAACCACATGTGCCAGGCCTTGGCGTAGTACGCGCCCATGCCCAGGCGCTGCTTCGTGCCTGTATGGAGCTTGTAAAACAGGTGAGCATCCACGCCGATGCCCGCGGCCACAACGAAGTAACGCGTTTTCCGAACGCCGCTAAGATCAGGGCAAGTGATCTGTCCCAACGCCACACGCCGCTGCTCGGCCTGCAGAGCAGCTTTCGCGGCCGCCGGGATTTTCAACGGAAGCCCGAGATCGTGAGCGAGGGCGTTGGCCGTCCCAATCGGCAGGATCCCCAGCGCGACGGGCGTTTTCGCCAGTACCTGGGCGATGTTGTTGATGGTTCCGTCGCCGCCGCAGGCGAAAATCGTATCGCAGCCAGAGGTCATCGCCTGGCGAGTCAATTCGTCCGCCTGTTCGGGGGAGTGCGAGGCAAACAGCTCGGCGTCGACTCCGCCGCCTCTCAGGATCTCAAGCGCGGATTGCAATTCCCTTTGGCGTTGCTTGCTGCCGCCCGAGTCCGGATTGTAGAGCAACGCCGCCTTTCGCATAGCGAGGTGGAAGCGTGATTGTACCTGAGACGAAAATTTCGAGCGTGCCCCACCTTAGCGGAATAGGGTTACCCGCAGGCCTGGTGTTGATTGCTTCCGGCATCCCCGTTCACTCTCCTGCACTTGGCAAAGCGCTTCGATTTGGCATAAGCTGAGGCACGCTTGCAAGGGTGTTCCCCGCGCAGTTTCTCTGGTTTTTGGGGCTGGTCACTTAACAATTCAAGGAGGCCGTCCAGATGAAGATTCTGGCGCAGTCATTGTGCGGTCTTTTGCTCTGCATGCCCGTGGCAGCGCAAAATCATGCCCACCACACGCAGAGTCATCCCGTATTCGCTGGTCACCGGTCTTGGCGACCTGCACCACCCTGTATCCACGCACAATCCGGAAGCGCAGAAGTTCTTTGATCAGGGACTCCGCTTCATTTACGCCTTCAACCACGACGAGGCCGCGCGCTCCTTCCAGCACGCCGCGGAACTCGATCCGAAACTCGCCATGGCCTATTGGGGAGTCGCCGAGGCGGTCGGACCGAACTATAACGATCCCGCCGATCCCGACCGCTACAAGCACGCGCACGATGCCGTGCAAAAGGCCGTCGATCTTTCGTCCGAAGCCTCGCCCAGCGAGCAGGCCTACATTCAGGCGATGGCGAAGCGCTTTCCCGCCGATCCGAATTCCGATCTGAAGAAAGCTGCCGAAGACTATCGCGACGCCATGCGCGAAGTTGTCACGCCAATTTCCCGACGACCTCGATGCCGCCACGCTCTTCGCCGAATCCGGCATGAACCTTCACCCCTGGGGACTCTGGCATCAGGACGGAACGCCCGAAGCCGGCACGGAAGAGATTGTCGCCACGCTCGAGTCAGTGATCAAGCGCGATCCCAACCACCTGGGCGCGATCCACTACTACATCCACGCCGTCGAGGCCTCGAACAATCCCGAGCGCGCTTTGGCCGGCGCGAATAAGCTGGCCGCCCTTGCGCCCAATGCCGGACACATCGTGCACATGCCCGCGCACATCTACATCCGCACCGGCGACTATGAAGCCGCCGTCCAGACCAACCAGAAAGCCGCGGAAGTCGATCGCGCCTACATCAAGGAAACCGGCGCGCAGGGCATCTACCCCATGATGTACTACAGCCACAACCTGCACTTCGTGGCCATGTGCGGCGCCATGAACGGCCGCTACACCGAAGCCCGCAAGAATGCCGATCTGCTGGTCGCTAACGTCGGCCCGCACGTGAAAGACATGCCGCCGCTCGAAGGATTCATGACCATCCCGATGGCGGTCGAGATTCGTTTCCACCACTGGAACGAAATTCTGAAAATGCCCGCGCCCGATCCGGCCATGAAAACCGCGACGGTGTTCTGGCATTTCGGCCGCGGCCTGGCGCTGGCCGGGACCGGAAAGATTGCCGATGCCGAGGCGGAATACAAGATTGTTTCCGACGCCGAAGCCGCCACGCCGCCCGATGTGATCTTCCAGATGCCCATCAACAACAAGGCAAAAGACATCATGAAAATCGCCGAAAATGTCCTGGGGGCGAAGATCGCTCTGGCGAAGAAAGACATCGCCGGTGCGATCTCCATGCTCCGCGACGCGGTCGCGATCCAGGACAAGCTCAACTACGGCGAACCGCCCGACTGGTTCTATCCCGTGCGCGAAAACCTGGGCGGCGCGCTGCTGATGAGCGGAGACGCCGCCGCTGCCGAGAAAGTCTTCCGCGAAGATCTCGATCGCAATCCCCGCAATCCACGTTCGCTCTTCGGCCTGCAGCAATCGTTGCTCCAGCAGAAGCGCGACTACGACGCCGGATTCGTCCGCAAACAGCTGGACGCGTCCTGGAAAGGCGCCCCGCAATCGTTGAAGTTAGATGACTTGGTTTAGTTCCCAACTCACGTAGGGACAGCCGCCTCGGCTGTCCCGCGAGGCGAAGCCGAGCGGCCCAGGAGAGAACTGTAAGGAGAAGAGAACCGTCGCTAGTGCGCGTTGCTAGCTACTGTAGAAGACGCCGTCAACGTGGCGATCGTCGTCTCATTCTCACGCCGGACCCAAATCCATCGATAATCAATCCAGCGATCCACAAGACCCTTTCTGACAGGGTTCTCGAGAATATAAGCGATCTTGGCATCGAGAGATTCCGATGATCGCAAAACCCGATCAAACGATTCCGTCTGCCAGACCCTGCCAATTGCGGCCGAGTTCGCGATTGATCAGCTGCGCCCGACGCTCCCTTGCTCGCGCCCGTGATCTCCGCTATCAATGCATCTTCGCTTCTCTGAGTCCACCGGAGCGAAGGTCAAATGAACGTGCGTCCGGCATGATCACGCCGCGTGCAGGAAGTGTTTAGTGTCGTTGCTCGCGCAGACAGCATTCGAGCGCCAGGGAGCGAGCCGCTCAGGCAGAACCCACCGTGGAATGTACAGAAGGTCTCTACGTGTTTCTTGCCGCATATAATCTTCTGCGATGCCCGCCGCGAAAGACGTCGAAAAGAAGATTGAAGCCCTCCGCGACAAGATCCGCCACCACGAATACCTCTACTACGTCCTCGACCAGCCCGAAATCAGCGATCAGGAATTCGACCAGCTGATGCAGCAGTTGAAGGATCTCGAGGCCGAGCATCCCTCGCTGATCACGCCCGATTCGCCCACGCAGCGTGTCGGCGGCAAGCCGCGCGAGGGATTCGTCAAAGTCCGCCACTCCTCGCCCATGCTGTCGCTCGACAACACCTACAACGAGGAAGAACTGCGCGACTGGGAGCGCCGCGTCCACGAACTCAGCGGGCGCAACGACGTCGACTACGTCTGCGAACTGAAGCTCGACGGCATGTCCCTGGCGCTGATCTACGAAGACGGCAAGCTTGGTGCGCGGCGTGACGCGCGGCGACGGAACGGTTGGCGAAGACGTCACCCTGAACGTCCGCACGGTCCGCTCGGTTCCACTTTCGATTCCGAAAGAGCAAGCTGAAGAAGGCCGGCATCCCGCCGAATTTCGAAGTCCGCGGCGAACTGCTGATGCCAACCGCTGCCTTCAAGAAGATGAATCGAAGAACGCGAGCGCGACGGGCTGGCCACCTTCGCCAATCCGCGCAACTTCACCGCGGGCACGGTGCGCCAGCTGGATGCCACGATCACCGCCGCAGCGCCGCCTCGACTTCTTTCGCCTACATTCTGCTGTCAGAACGGCCGCACCTATTTCGATCGTCATTGGAAAACCCTCGAACGCGCTCGACGCCGCCGGATTCAAGGTCAATCAGAATCGCAAGCTGGTTCACTCGATGGATGAAGTCTGGGCCTTCATCCAGCAGTGGGAAGGCAAGCGCGACTCGCTTCCCTACGAAATCGACGGCATCGTGGTCAAAGTCGACCGCACCGCGCTGCAGGACGAACTTGGCTTCACCGGCAAGGCTCCGCGCTGGGCGATCGCCTACAAATACGCCGCGCGCGCCGGCATCACGAAGCTTGAAGAATGTGCGCTGGCAGGTTGGCCGCACCGGCAAGCTCACGCCAGTCGCCGAGCTGGCGCCCGTTCCGATCGGCGGCACGACTGTGCGCAATGCAACGCTGCACAACATGGACGAGATCGACCGTCTCGGCGTGAAGATCGGCGACTGGGTGCAGGTCGAGCGCGGCGGCGACGTGATCCCGAAAGTCGCGAAGGTCATCGACGACAAAGATCATCCGCGCGGAACACAGGAAATCGATGCGCCGGAGAAGTGCCCCGTCTGTGGCACGAAGGTCGTTCGCACCGAGGGCGAAGTCGACTACCGCTGCGTCAACGCCAACTGCCCCGCCAAGCTCCTCGGCACGATCCTGCACTTCGCCTCGCGCGGCGTGATGAACATCGACGGCATGGGTGAAGCTCTGGTCACGCAGCTCACCGAGCGCGGCCTGGTCAAGAATGTCGCCGACATCTACAAGCTCACCAAAGCCGACCTGCTCAGCCTGGAGCGCTTCGCCGACAAGTCCGCGCAGAACATCCTCGACGAAATCGAGAACTCGAAGAAGCTTCCGCTCGAACGCGTGATCTACGGCCTGGGCATCCGCATGGTCGGCGAGCGCACAGCGCAATTCCTGGCCGAGCATTTCGGATCGATGGAAGCTCTCGCGAACGCCAGCGTCGAAGAGTTGCAGAACGTCAACGAAGTCGGCCCGCGCATCGCCGAAAGCATCGCCGAATTCTTCAGCAATCCCGCAAATCGAAAGCTGGTCGAGCGCCTCGGCGAAGCTGGCCTCGCATTCAAAGGCCAGAAGAAAGAACGCGGCACGAAGCTGGCGGGGAAGACATTCGTCCTCACCGGCACGCTGGCCAAGTACACCCGCGACGAAGCCAAGAAGATGATCGAAGACGCCGGCGGGAAAGTGACCGGCTCAGTCAGCAAGAAGACGGACTACGTTGTTGCGGGCGCAGATGCCGGTTCGAAGCTCGACAAGGCGAAGGAACTGGGCGTTGCCGTAATCGACGAGAAAGGAATGGAGAAGTTAACCGGCTGAAGATTCTTTCATCTGCTTGTTATCCTGAGCGAAGCGAAGGACCTGTGTATCCTGCCGGGAGCTGCAGAGATCCTTCGCAGCGAAAAACGCCGCTCCAGGATGACAACGCTTCGGCCGGTAGGACCTCTAAGAACCCATCGCCTCCCGCATCCTCCCCCAAGTCACTTCCAGCGTCTCCGGCAGCACCCGCGTCTCCCCCACGACCGACACGAAATTCGCGTCCGCCACCCACCGCGGCAGCACGTGCATGTGAATATGGCCCGCGATCCCGGCTCCCGCCGCCTTCCCGATATTCATCCCCAGATTGATCCCGTCCGGCCGATACAGGTTCCGCAGCACCGTCTCCATCTTCTGCGAAAGCGCCATCATCTCCTGAGCCGCGTCCGCCGGTAACTTCCGCAACTCATCCAGGTGCTCGTACGGCACGATCATCACGTGCCCCGGCGTATACGGATACGCATTCAGAATGACGAAGCAATGCTGCCCGCGATGCACAATCCGCGCCTTGGCGTCGTCTTTCTCTTTCGGCGCCTCGCAGAACACGCATCCGACGGTCTTTTCCGTGCCCGAAACGTAGGCGTACCGCCACGGGCGTCCACAGATAATCCATAGCAGGGCAGGGTAGCAGATGCGCGGTTTGTTCGGAAACTGTAACACTGAAACATTGCTGTAACCTGCGCGGGATTTGGGTTTGACACTGTTCGCACGCGGTTGCTATAGTCGAAGAGTTCCCATTGGACGCGGGTTCTTTGTAAAACGTCCGACAGCTGGGATTGTCCAAGCTCACCCGCCAGGGTGGGCCCACCACAACCAAACGACTCATCCAGCAGTCCGCAAAGCAAGTCCCGCATCCGTTACCAGAGAGGCATAATCTTGTTCGACGACACCACCGCCCACAATTCAGACTCCACCTCCGCTGTTGCCACCGAAGCAGAGCCGACGATGGAGCAACAACCAGCCAGAACAGAATCAGCCAGAGCAGAATCAGCCAGACCAAAGCCAGCGAAGCGGCCAGCGCCGCAGGCAGCCCCCGCGGCTGAGGACAAGGCCGCGCCCGCCGAGGACTTCGCCTCCGCGCTCGAGACTTTCACCACCGAGGCCGAAGAAGCGGTCAGCGAAGATCGCGTCATCAAGGGCACGGTTCTCAAGCTCACCGGCACTCACGTGGTCGTCGATATCGGCGCCAAGTCGGAAGGCATGCTGCCGCTGGCGGAAGTGCTCGATCACGAGGGCAAGCCCAAGTTCAAGCCCGGCGACGAGATCGAGGTCATGCGCTCCAAGGGCGAGGCCGAGGAAGGCTACATCAACCTCTCCTTCCAGAAGGCGCAGCGCATCCATGCCTGGGAAGAAATCGAAAAGGCCTACAACGAGAAGAAGCCGATCAAGGCCGTCGTCGTCGACCGCATCAAGGGCGGACTCACCGTCGACATTCACGGCGCGCACGCGTTCCTGCCCGGCTCGCAGGTTGACCTGCGCCCCATCCGCAACCTCGACGGCATGAAGGGCCAGACGCATCGAAGTTGCCGTCATCAAGCTGAACAAGAAGCGCGGCAACATCGTCGTCTCGCGCAAGGAACTGCTCGAAGGCGAGCAGAACGAAAAGCGCTCCAAGACGCTGGAGCACCTGGAAGAAGGTTCGGTCCTGACCGGAGTCGTCAAGAACCTGACCGAGTACGGCGCATTCGTCGATCTCGGCGGCCTCGACGGCTTGCTCCACATCACCGACATGTCCTGGGGACGCCTCACTCACCCCAAAGACCTGGTGAACGTCGGCGATCAGATTCAGGTCAAGGTTCTCAAGTACGACAAAGACAAGCAGCGCGTCTCGCTCGGATTCAAGCAGCTCACGCCCGATCCGTGGCTCGACGCCGAGCATCGCTATCCCGTGGGCGCGCACGTCGCCGGACGCGTCATCAGCGTCACCGACTACGGAGCGTTCGTCGAACTCGAGCAGGGCATCGAAGGCCTGGTCCACGTCAGCGAGATGACGTGGTCCAAGCGCATGAAGCATCCGTCGAAGCTGGTCAACGTTGGCGATCAGGTCGAGTGCGTGGTGCTCAACGTGAATCCGACCGAGCGCCGCATTTCGCTCGGCATGCGCCAGCTGGCAGCCAATCCGTGGGATTCGCTGCACGAGAAGTTCCCGGTCGGCATGACGGTGGAAGGCCGCGTTCGCAACCTGACCGACTTCGGCGCCTTCATCGAAATCGAAGACGGCATCGACGGCCTGGTCCACGTCAGCAACCTGAGCTGGACCAAGCGCGTGAAGCATCCTTCGGAAGTGCTGAAGAAGGGCGACCGCGTGAAGGCCGTCGTGCTCGCGATCGAGCCCGACAAGCGCCGCCTGTCGCTCGGCGTCAAGCAACTGCAGCCCGACGTTTGGGAGTCGTTCTTCCAGACGCATCACATCGGCGACGTCGTCCACGGCAAAGTCCTGCGTGTAGCCGCGTTCGGTGCGTTCGTCGAAATCGCCGAGGGCGTCGAAGGCCTCTGCCACAAGTCCGAAGCGACCGACGAGCACGGCGAGCCGTTGCATCTGGAGCCGGGCCTCGAGCACGACTTCAAGATCATCAAGATGAATCCGGAAGAGAAGAAAGTCGGCCTCAGCATCCGCGCCGTCGGCGAAGAAGCCTCGCGCTCGGAAGTCGAAGCCTACAAGCAGCCGGTCTCGAGCACCAGTTCCACCATCGGCGAGCTGATCAACTGGAAGCGCGCCAGCAACGAAGGCAACTGAAGCACCTGAGCATTGAGTTCAAGAAGAGCCGCCCGAACCGGGCGGTTCTTTCTGTCTTTCCTTCGTGAACCTTCGTGCCCTTCAGTCGGTTCAAGCCTTTGCGCCCGTGGAATCTCGCACGAACTTGGCACCCGTGCTCCCACCCACCCTGTTCTAGAATCTTAAGTTTGCCTTTCAACATCTCTTCCTATAGAGGACGACCTTGCCCGACACAATTTACGACGTAGCCATCATCGGCAGCGGCCCTGCCGGATACACCGCCGCCATCCGCGCCGGCCAATACGGCCTGAAAACCGCGCTCATCGAAAAAGACGGATTTCTCGGCGGCACCTGCCTGCACGTCGGCTGCATTCCGACCAAGGCCCTGCTGTTCAACGCCGAACTCTGGGATCACCTGAAAGAAGCGAAGGAATTCGGCATCGAAGGCGTCGATGCCCGCAAGCTGAACTGGGCCGCCATCCAGGACCGCAAGAACAAGATCGTCGCCAAGCACACCAAGGGTCTCGAATTCCTGATGAAGAAAAACAAAGTCGAGACCATCAAAGGCTACGGCAAGCTCACCGGCCCGGCGCAGAATGGGATTCACACCGTCGAAGTCAGCAATGACGGCAAGGCGAGCCAATCTCAAAGCGAAGAATGTCATTCTCGCCACCGGCTCCGAAGCGCGCATGATTCCCGGCCTGGAAGTCAGCGATCGCATTCTGACCAACATCGAAATCCTCAGCCTGAAAGAAATCCCGAAATCGCTGGTGATCGTCGGAGCGGGCGCAGTCGGAGTCGAGTTCGCCTCGATCTACCGCTCCTTCGATTGCGAAGTCACGATCGTCGAAATGCTCCCGCGCCTTGTCCCGGTCGAAGACGAAGAAGTCTGCAAAGAACTGGCCCGCGTCTACCGCAAGCGCGGCATCAACTTCCACACCAGCGCGAAAGTCGACAAAGTCGAAAAAACGAAAACCGGTGTCGCCGTCACCATCACCGTCGACGGCAAGCAGCAGAAGATCGAAGCCGAGAAGATCCTGATCGCCATCGGCCGCAAGCCGCGCACGCAGAACATCGGCCTCGAGCGCACCAAGATCAAGCCCGAACGCGAATTCATCAAGACCGATTCCTGGATGCAAACCGCCGAACCCGGCGTCTACGCCATCGGCGACATCGTCCTCGGCACGCCGCAACTGGCGCACGTCGGCGCGATGGAAGGCCTGGTCGCCGTCGCGAAAATCGCCGGCAAGCCCGCCAAGCCGATCAACCGCGAGCGCATCCCCGGCGCGACCTACTGCCATCCCGAAATCGGCAGCGTAGGCCTCACCGAAACCAAGGCCCGCGAAGCCGGATACAACGTGAAAATCGGCAAGTTCCCCTTCACCGCCAACTCGCGCGCCAGCATCGTCGGCCAGCACGAAGGCTTCATCAAAATTGTGAGCGACGCCGACTACGGTGAGATTCTCGGCGTCCACATCATCGGCCCGCAAGCGACAGAACTGATCGCCGAAGCCGTAGCCGCGATGGAACTCGGAAGCCACAGTCGAAGACTTGATGTGGACCATCCACGCGCATCCCACACTGGCCGAAGCCATGCTCGACGCATCGAACAGTGTGTACGGAATGGCGATTAACGCCTGAACTTCATTGCCACGGATCAACGCGGATGAACACAGATGAATTGAAGCAGAAAATGGATGTAATCCTGAGCGCGCCTTTTGCGCGAAGGACCTATGCAATTCCTCTGTGTTCCTCCGTGTCCTCTGTGGTGAAAGCTTTTGACTTTGATCTCCCTAATCCAACTCGGCACAGTCGACTACGCCACAGGCCTGGCTCTGCAGCAGCAGCTAGTCGCTCTCCGCAAAGAAGAAAAAATCGGCGACGTCCTCCTCCTGCTGGAACACAAGCCAGTAATCACGCTAGGCCGCAACGCGAAAGCAGCAAACGTAGTCGCCTCCCCCGAACTCCTGAAGCAGCGCGGCGTCGAACTCTTCGAATGCGACCGCGGCGGCGACGTCACCTTCCACGGCCCCGGCCAAATCGTCGGCTATCCAATCTTCGACCTCGCGCGGCTTCGCCAGCATCCCGACGGTAAGCGCAAGACCCTGGGCGTAATCGAATTCGTCCGCCGCCTGGAAGATGTCCTGATGCGCACCTGCGCCGACTTCGCCATCCCCACAAAGCGAGTCCCAGGCCTAACCGGAGTCTGGACGGATCCAGAAGCACCGATGCTCACGTAGCGGACGGCCGCCTCGGCTGTCCAGCGAAGCGAAGCGAGCGCGCCCCGAGCACGAACTGCCGAAGCCAAACTAGCCGCCATCGGCGTCCACATCTCCCGCTTCGTCACCTCCCACGGCTTCGCCCTCAACGTGAACACCGACCTCAGCTACTTCAACCTGATCATCCCCTGCGGCATCACGATCAAGCCGGTCACCTCGATGCAAAAAGAACTAGGCAGAGAACTCGACCTCAACGCCGTAGCCGAATCCATCTCCCGCAACTTCGGCGTAGTCTTCCAATCCCAAATCCTCTGGGTCGACACCCTCGACGCGCTGCTCGGCCGCACCGTAGGCGTTCCGATGAAGCCACCCGCAGAACTCCGCCAACTCCACAAAGAAGACGACACAACCTGGGCCTGAGAATGGCTCACGTAGGGACAGCCGCCTCGGCTGTCCGCCGAAGCGAAGCGAGGCTGCTCTAGTGGATCGACCGCCCTAGCCCTTCCCCCCACTCTCGCGATACCATCAATAACGCGCCCAAGCGCCGCCTCACATGGGGAACAAAAAGAAGAAGTCCAAAGCAAGCTCCAACGGCCACCGTCCGCGCAATGGATCGCGGCCCAGCAATGCTCATGTGGCGACGGCCGCCCTCGGCCGTCGGGTCGAGCGAAGCTCGACAGGCTCTCCTAACCACAACCTCCGCACCTACGAGATCCCCGACTTCCGCCTGGAGCACCCGCAATTCTCCGTCCGCCAGCTCACAGAAAAAGACAAGCCGGCCAAGAGCACGTCCGCTACGAAGTCACCGGCGATCTCGACGCTCCCGTCCCGCCCATCCGCGACTCCAAATATCTCGACAAGCAGCAAGCCATCGAGATCTACCGCTACATGCTGCTCAACCGCAAAATGGAGATCGCGCTCGAAAATCTCTACAAGCAAGGCAAAGTCGTCGGCGGAGTCTACTTCGGACTCGGCCAGGAAGCCTGCTCCTGCGCCTCCGCCTACGCGCTCGACAAAGACGACTGGTTCGCGCCCATGATCCGCAACCAGGGATCGCTCCTCGTCCGCGGATTCGCCGCCCGCGACACCATGATGCAGTACATGGCCAAAGCCGACTCGCCCACCAAGGGCCGCGACGGCACCTCGCCACTTCGGCGACATCGAAAAGCGCAACATGGTCTCGCCCATCTCGATGCTCGGCGATCTCATTCCCGTGCTCTCCGGCGTCGCGCTCGGCGCGCGCCTGCAAGGACGCAACATCGCCGTCATGACCTACATCGGCGACGGAGGCCAATCCACCGGCGTCACCTACGAAGGCATCAACTTCGCCGCCGTGCAGAATCTCGGCCTGGTGCTCTTCGTCGAGAGCAATCTCTGGGCCTACTCCACGCCGTCCGAAATGCAGTACCGCTGCAAAGACCTCGCCGAACGCGCCATCGGATACGGCATCCCCGGCGTGATCGTCGACGGCACCGACGCCTGCCAGGTCTACGACGCCGCCCACGAAGCCGTCGAGCGCGCCCACCGCGGCGAAGGCCCCACGCTGATCGAAGCCAAGATGATGCGCATGAAAGGCCACGCCATCCACGACGCCGCCAGCTACGTGCCGAAGCCGATGTTCGACTTCTGGAAAAAGCGCGACCCGATCGCGCGCTTCGAAAATTATCTGGTGAAAGAAAAGAAGTGGCTGACGCCGAAAGAGAATGAAGCCCTGATCGCAGAAGTAGAAGAAGTAATCGAAGCAGAACGAGAAATCGCCGTGAACTCCCCGATGCCGACGCCAGAATCAGCCGAAGGCGGCGTCTTCTGCGAAGACGGCTGCCACGAAATCAAACCGAAATACGGCATGCCGAAAGTAAAGAAGGGAACGCGGCGCGTTACAAAGAAACCGAAGCCGCCGTGCATTTGAAGTAGAAGTATCCGTGTTGAATCCGTGTAAATCCGTGGCAAAGAATTTGACCGACTTTATGCAACTCACCTACCTCGAAGCCATCCGCCAGGGAATCTGGGAAGAAATGGACCGCGACCCCACCGTCTTCTGCCTCGGCGAAGACATCGGCATCTACGGCGGCGCCTTCAAAGTCACCGACGGATTCATCGACCGCTTCGGCCCCGAGCGCGTCATCGACACGCCCATCGCCGAGTCCGCCATCGTCGGCGCGGCCTTCGGAGCCTCGCTCACCGGCATGCGCCCCGTCGCCGAATTTCAGTTCATGGATTTCATCGGCTGCGCCTTCAACCAGATCTCCAACATGGTCGCCAAGACGCACTACCTCTGGGGCGCGCCCGCTCCGCTCGTCCTGCGCGGCCCCAGCGGCGGATACGTCCACGGCGGCCCCTTCCACTCGCAGAATCCCGAGATGTGGTTCGTCCACAATCCCGGCCTGAAAGTCATCTGCCCCGCCACTCCCTACGACGCCAAGGGCCTGATCAAAGCCGCCATCCGCGACAACAATCCCTGCATCTTCTTCGAGCACAAATATCTCTACCGCCGCATCAAAGAAGAAGTCCCCGCGGAAGATTACGTAGTCCCAATCGGAAAGGCGCGCGTCGCACGCGAAGGCAAAGATCTGAGCATCATCACCTACGCCGCCATGGTCCACACCGCGCTAGAAGCTGCCGAAATTCTGCCAAAGAAGGAATCGACCTCGAAATCCTCGACCTGCGCACTGTCTCGTCCGCTCGACCGTGAAGCCATCGCGCAAACGGTGAAGAAGACGAACAAGGTCATCATCCTCCACGAGCACTCCCGCACCGGAGGCCTCGCCGGAGAAATCGCCGCCATCATCAACGAAGAAGCCTTCGACGACCTCGACGGCCCCATAGTCCGCATCGCCGGCCTCGACTCCGCGATCCCGTTCTCCCCGCCGCAGGAGCATCACTACCTGCCGAAGGTGGAAGACGTAGTCCGCGAATCCCGCCGCCTGAAAGCGTACTGACAGCGTGTAGCGGACAGCCGCCTTCGGCTGTCAGCGACAGCGATGTAGGGACAGCCGCCATCGGCTGTCCAGTCGAGCGAAGCTCGACGGACAAGTATCTGGAAGGAACGATTCGGCGTGCCGAATGAGTCGGAAAGGCAGACTTCGGCTTTAGCCGACTGCAGAGAATGCCGCTTCGCCGCGACGCGAGTCGGTGACAGCCGCACCACTCGATGACCGATGACACTTCCTCGCTGATTCTTCGGATCGCCGCCGCCGCCGCTCTGATGGCACTCGCCGCGAACTGTTTTCTCAAATACCTCTGGTGGACCGCCTGCTACAGCGCCTGGTACGGCATCCCCAAACTCGCCGAGCAGTGGAAAGCAGCCGGCTCTCGATGCCTCGTTTAATGGCTGGAGCTTCATCGTGCTGGATGCCGCAAGCCGTCGCACTCCTCTTCAGCCGTCATCGCTTTGCGCTCTATCGAACTTGTCGGCGTTCCTCGAGAACGGTGTTACGTCTCGCGGCTTCGCTCACAATCACGATCGCCGGAACCGCCGCTTTTGCCCTGGCCCTTAGCTGGCTCAAGCAGGCAGGACTCGTATCTAGCGACTCCCGCTAGCCTCCCGCCCCGCCCTTCTGCCACAATACCTCCGGAGGCTTCATGGGCAAATTTCTTCTCGGTGTCATCGTCACTCTTCTGGTTCTAATCCTCGGCGGACTCGGCTTCGCCCTGCTCGGTTTCTTTCCGACAGCAGCCAACGTCGAACCTCCGCATTGGGAACAACACCTCGCCATGAGCGCCGTCGACGCTTCCATGGAGCGTCATGCTCCGCGCGTCACCAATCCGCTCATGCCCAACGACGATAACCTCGATCGACGGCATCAAGCTCTACACCATGAACTGCGCCCTCTGCCACGGAGGCCTCGACCGCAAGCCCTCGACCCTCGCGAATTCGTTCTATCCGCCACCGCCAAATCTCGTCTCCGATCCGCCCGACGATCCCGAGTGGCACATCTTCTACACGATCCGCACCGGCGTCCGTTACACCGGCATGCCCTCCTGGGACAAAACTCTGACGAACGACGACATGTGGAAGATCACCATGTTCCTCTCTCACATGGACAAACTTCCGCCCGCCGTCCAGGAGTATTGGAAGACAAGTTTCGGCACCGGCCCTGAGCCAGAGAAGAAAGAACCAATGAAAGACTGCAGACCACGATCACCACTAGGCTCATGTAGGGACAGCCGCCTCGGCTGTCCCGCGATGGCGAAGCCGAGCGGCAACCTCGAGCTGTCCAAGCAGCGTCTCTCAGCGCTCCTCCGCGGTTTTGCTCGCGAACTCTGCGGTCAAGCTTTTGACTGTCGCGTCACCACCGGAGCGACCTGCCCGGAACGCTATAATATTCGTTTGCGCCCAACCCATTTTCGAGAACCGTGGGCCTCAAGGAAAGAATCATGCCAACTGACATCATCATGCCCCAGATGGGCGAATCCATCGTAGAAGGCACCATCACCAAGTGGCTCAAGAAGCCCGGCGACAAAGTCCAGCGCGACGAACCTCTCTTCGAGATCTCGACCGACAAGGTCGACGCCGAAATCCCCGCTCCCGCCTCCGGAGTCCTGCAGGAAATCAAAGTCACCGAAGGCACCACGGTAGGCGTGAACACGGTAGTTGGCACCATCGCCGTCGACGGCGAAGCCGCCGAAGCCCGCCCCGCAAAGCCCGCGCCAAGCCGCAGCAGCTAGCGCCGGCGTCCCGCCGGCTGTCGCAGGGGAAGTCTCGCCCCCGCACTCCAGACAGCCGGACCCACTCCAGCCGCAAACGCCCGCGACTCAGGAAGAGGCAGAAGAAGCCCGCTCCTCCCCGCTAGTCCGCAAGATCGCCCGCGAACACGGCATCAGCCTCTCGCAAATTACCGGCACCGGACTCGGCGGCCGCATCACCAAGCAAGACATCATGCAGTTCATCGAGAGCCAGGGATCTCGCGCAACCGGCTCCCGCCGCCTCCATCTGCCCCTGCTCAGCCCGCAGCCGCCGCGCCCGCGCCCGCGCCCGGCAGCTCCCGCTCCTTATCCGGGCGATCTCGTGCCCATGTCGAACATGCGCAAGCTGATCGCCAAGCACATGATCGAGTCCCGCCGCACCAGCGCGCACGTTCACTGCATGTACGAAGTGGACTTCACCCGCATCGTGAACCTGCGCAACAAACTCAAAGCCGGATTCGAGCAGCGCCACGGCGCCCGCCTCACCTTCATGCCCTTCTTCGTCCGCGCCGCCGTCATGGCCCTGCAGCAGTGGCCCATCATCAACGCCAACATCGAAGGCGACAACATCCGCTATCACCGCCAGATCAACGTGGGCATCGCCGTCGCACTCGATTGGGGACTCATCGTCCCCGTCCTCAAGAACGCCGGCGACCTCAACTTCCTCGGCCTGCAGCGCGGCATCACCGATCTCGGCGAACGCGCGAGAAACAAGAAGCTGAAGCCCGAAGACGTCGAAGGCTCCACCTTCACCATCACCAATCCCGGTCAGTTCGGCGCCGTCTTCGGTCTCCCCATCATCAATCAGCCCAACTCCGCGATCATGGGCGTAGGCGGCATCACCAAACAACCCATGGTGATCACCGACAAAGACGGCGCCGACTCCATCGCGATCCGCTCCGTAGTCCACCTCACGCTAGGCTACGACCACCGCCTGATCGACGGCGCAGTAGCCGACCAGTTCATGGCGCAGGTGAAAAAGAACCTGGAGACCTGGAGCGAAGAAGTCGGCTAGCAAAAAGAGTCACACAAATCGCGTAGCGACAGCCGCCTCGGCTGTCCGCCCCGAGCGTAGTCGAGGGGGAAGCGAGCCGCTCCCGCAAAGACCCTCCGGGAAGGCACTTGGCGTCGCAAGAAACTAAGAATCAAGGTGCGCCGACGGACGACGTCTGCGTCCCGCCCTTAGCCCAAGTCGAGGCGTTCAAACACTCCACCGTCCCATCAATGATCTTAGAAATCCCCTCCCGAAACTTCTCCGGATTAACAATCTCTCGCGCCGCCACCGCATCCACTGTAGCCAACGCGTTTCCCGGCAGCATTATCGGTCCTGTCATCGTTCCCCCTGCCGTCGACAGATAACTCCCCGCGCCTACATTGGCGACCGCTTGATCCACGTATGCTTTATTCGCAACCTGGCCGGTACCCGCCGGCGCCGGCACGTTCGGAGCGCTCGCAAATGTCTTCGTCCCGCTGATCGTCTCCGACCCATTCAGGTGCACCACCGAGCCGTCGTCCGCCTTCGTCGCCAGCACTGAATTTACGTACTGCATCGACACCGGCTGCGCCGCCAACCCCGACCCCGGAGTAGTCCGCACCGTCGCCAGGTTCGCCGGAGAGGTCGTCGGCACCATCCAGTACTCCGTCTTCACCTGCCCCGGTCCCACCTGGTACACCACGGTGTAGTACACCCCCGCCGGCGTCGCCCCCGCATTCGGCGCCAGCGCGATGCTAAGCGCCCCGTTCGCTCCCAGCTTCACGCTAGTCGATCCCGCCGCGATCGCCGTCCCGCTCGAGGTCACGAATGCCGGCCACGTCAAGATCAACGTCCCCGACGCCGGAGTTCCGTCCGCCAGATACACGGTGTCCGAAACCGTAGTTGTAGCCATGCCACCCTGCGGCGGCACAGGCACCCCAAACGCCGAAAGCCCGAAACCCGCCACCAAAATCAGCGCCCAATAAAGAAGCCGCCCCATAGGGCGGCGGCCTGCATCACGCATCGTAATCCTCCAACTGAAATCTTGTGTAGGGACGGACGCCTTCGTCCGTCCCCCGAGCGAAGCGAGGGTGAGGGTTCAGTCCTCTGTGTGCCCCGGTGTCCTCTGTGGTGAACTCACCCGTGATTCAAGAATCTCTCCACACTTTCCACATACACATCCGCAAAATCCGCCACCGGACGCCGCGCTTCAATCATCTGCACCGCGTCCTCCACGCCCCACCCCATCGATCCCAGCACCGCCAGCGCCATCATCGGAGCCCGATGCACCCCCGCCGCGCAATGAATAAACAACTTCGCCTCTGGCTTCTCCAGCGCCGACGTAGCGAAATCCACCCCGCGCCGAAATAGCTCCGGAGGTTTCTCAGTGAAGTCATCATCCGTCGGATTCCACAACACCTCGACTCCATGCTCCAGCCCCAGCGGCGTGTCATCGAACTCGATCTGCATATCGATGACGTGCGTGATCCCCTCGCGCGCCACCTTCTCCATGTTCTCCGAGTTCCAGATCCCTCCCCCCACCGCAATCCGTTCCGTCAGCCAGGTAATATCCATCCGTCTTTCCGCCAATGTCCGTGTGGGGACGGGCGCAGCCTGCCCTGAGTGCAGCCGAAGGGCCCGTCCCCCGAAGCGAAGCGAGGGTGGATCTTTCCGCCGTGCTCCCACCCACACCGCCACCAACTCTCGCTCCACCGTTCCCCCTAATTCTAAGGTATGCCTGAAGCCCACCCCGTACTCGCAAGGGTGCCCCACCCTTGTCTCCGCTCTTTTTGCGGAGACGAGGGTGGGGATTTTGACGTCCTCCGTGCTCCTCTGTGCCCTCTGTGGTGAATCCCATCGCGGACGATCGAACCGATCCATCAACGATCTCCGCCTCCTACTGCACCGTCACCTTAGCCTTCTCCGCCTTCTCCTCGTCGTCCTCGCTGCTCTCCTCCGACTCGCCGTTCTCCGCCGCTTCCTTCTTCGGCTGCATCACCATCACTTCCTCGTCCTCTTCCTTCTGCAACTCATCGTGTACCAACGGACGCTTCGGAATATTCAGCCGGTCCAGCAACGTCTCCGCCAGAGAGTCTTCGTCCTTGCTCGTCTGACTTTCGTCAGTCGGTTGCGGAAAAATGTGCGCCATCTCAAACAAAAACTTCACCGGTGCTAGCTGCCCCTTCTTTCCTTCGCCGATTACAGCCTCCGTCAGCTCTTTAGCCTTGGCCTCAACCAGCGCCGAGATATCCTTCAACACTTGAGCGGGATTCAACTCCTTCTTCTCCGTCTCCTCCTCGCTCTTCTTTGCCGTCTTCTTAGCCGCCGTCTTGCCCTTCGCCTTTTTCTTCTTCATAGCCCCCAACACTCGGATACGTATGATTTCGCCCCATATGATTTTCGAACCAAAAACAGAAGGCGCGCCTTTTGTGGCGCGCCCTCCTACAGGAGATTGCTTTTTTCTCACTCTCTAAATCCAGAATAACAAATTGACTAGGGTAAACCGGAAAATTTTCAAAACTTATTTTTGCTTTCTTCGCAACCACTTACGAAAATTTCGCCCGTTTTACCCCCTTGACAAGATTTTTCCCGAATCGGGACCAGCCGCTCCAGCAGTCCCACATCCAGCAGAATCTCGCTCATGAGATCCAGCGCGATGGGAACATACGTTCGAACCGTTCTCTCCGTGCACTGCAGCAGTCTCCCCGTTGCCGCCTGGTCGTGCTCCTGCAGAATGTGTCGCGCAATGATCTGCCGAGAAAATTCATCCAGCCGGTTCAGGCAAGTCTCCATGTCGTGCACGAAAATCACTCGATCCTCAAACGTCACCACGGTGTACGAAGTCACCTGCGTCCGGAAGAACTCCCGACCCAACAGCGACGGCAACCTCCCCGTCTCAATCGAGTACCGCATATACCGCCGCAACATCGTCACCGTCCGTGCCCGATAAATCCTCCTCTCCCTGTCCTCTTCCCAGGACACCTCCGGAACGAGAAGTTCATCCGCTTCGTTTTGGAGCTCCTGATTTCCTCTGTGTTCCTCTGTGCTTGCCCTGAGCGCAGTCGAAGGGTCCTCTGTGGTGAGTTCTTGCGGATCTCGCCGCCGAAACGTATGCTCCGGCAAACCCTCCATCGCTCGTGACAAAACCGTCCACGCCGTCGAACCACCCCAGACTCCTCAACTCTTTCCGCCTCCGCCGCGATCCAATCAATCATCTCGCCCATGCCACACCTCCCACCGCGTCGATGTCCGGCAACCCTTCGCCAGACGCAACCTTGTACTCGCGCTCCGGGCCGACAGGAAGTCGAACTCTCCCCGGTCTCTTCCTGCCCATCGGCAAATCGTCCACCTTCGCCTGACACTTCTCGCAGTACACGACGCCGGCCCCGCGTTCTCGTACCCAAAGCCCTCCGCAATGCTCGCAGTACTTCAACTCCACTCGTACTTCACCGCCATTCTTACGATCACGACTCATCACTGCCTCCAAAAAAAGTATGACTGCAATACTCCAAAACCAGATCCCGTGTTACCTCGTAGCTCATAGCTCACTGCTCATAGCTCGAAGCAAAAAAAGCCCTGCGTTTGATTCCTCGCGATGTTTCGCAGGAACCGAACGCAGGGCTCGTTTCTCTTACGATGACCTGCCGTGAGCTATTTAATTCTCTCGGATACCCAGTCGTCACTGGGTGCCCCACTTCTGGCCGATTTTGCCAGAAGTGGGGATTTAAGAACCTACGTCACGATGTCGCCGTTGACCTCCCTTCGCTCTCACAGGTTATGCGCGATCTCGTCGTCTACGCCCGCACTGTCCCGCTGCCGGAAGTATCCTTCCTCGTAGCCCGACTTCAGCACGCGCCCATTCTGCATCACAACGCTCACCTTCCCTGTGAAGCGAAGCGACAACAGCAAGCGCTCCATGGATGCCGACAAGACCTCGGCAGCCTTTACTTTCCGCCGAAACTCCCCGAAATACCTCTCTTCATTGAAGTTATCTGGTTGACTCATCATGGCCTTTTACCATAGAGCGTTTTGGTCCCTCAGATGCCGCGATCCTATAGCTGTGAATTTTCTCAGTCAAGGTTGGGTGAACATCCCTCGCCTGTGGAAAACTTTCCCCCTGCAGTTTCAGTATCTTGGCGTGCTCAGAAGCGCCCAATTTTTTTTATCGTTTCGTCATTGGCGCGCCTGGCTCGCGTTTGTCACTCAGACTGACCCACGGTGGTCGTGCTTTCTCAAGATAGGCTTGGCATCCCGATCCCTCTGTGATCCCCTGTGCCCTCTGTGGTGAGTTCTTCGCGCCACTGACCCTCCCAAGCTGCGGACTTTGACTCACCTTCGCCCACCGCAATCCGTACGGCCCCCATCTCTTCGAGGCGCTAACCCCGTCTTTACAAACCTTTTACAGGGCTTACCCCATACGGACTGCCCATAACCCAGTGCTATACTCCGCCTAATGAAGTTCAAGGCCCTGCAAGACAATCTCCGTAAAATCCTTTGGGACCGCATTCAAGCAGGTGAACTCACCGGACTCCGTCTCGCCCAGCAAACCGGATTCAAACAGGCCCACGTCTCCAATTTCCTCAACCGCAAACGCGGCTTCAGCATCGAGGGCATGGACAAGGTCCTCCAGGTCCAGCACCTCTCCGTCCTCGACCTGCTCGATCCCGCCGAAGTCAACAAGCGCGCCACCATCCTTCCGCCCAGCGCCGACGACTTCGAAGATGTCATCCTCACCGATTCCTCCACCGCCGCCACCCAGCCGCTCATCGTCAACATGCACGTGAAGGAGATCCTGAAGTTCAAGAAATCCTTCCTCCACAAGCTGAAAGCCGAAACCGAAGGCGACCGCTCTTCCTGGCAACGCTTCGTCCTGATCAAGTTCGATGTCCGCGACGCCCAGGCCATGTCTCCTCGCCTGTTCCCCGGAGCCACGCTCCTGATTGACCGCCATTACAACTCACTTAAGCCCTATCGCAAGGGCGAATTTAATATGTACGCTGTTCTGAAAAACGATAATTGTTGCGTCCGTTACGTCGAAGTCGCCGGAAGGCATCTAATTCTTCGCCCCCACAACCACTCCTCCCCCCTCGAACTCCTCCCCATGGCAGAAGGCAAATCCTCCGCGGACTACTTGGTAGGCCGAATCTGCCAGATGGGTTTCGAAGCCTGAATCTTGTGTAGGGACGGACGCCTTCGTCCGTTCCGCGAGCGGAGCGAGCGTCCGACACCTTGGAGTGTCACGCGCCGCACATTGTCATCCTGAGGCCTGCGCTTTTGCAGCCCGAAGGACCTCTGCACTGTGCGGAAGCTATCGATGCGGTAAAAGGAAATGGGACTTCGAGGATTGCAGCGAAGGATCTGGCGCGGAGCATATACAAATCGTGATTGCGCCCACGCAAAAGAATGCCCCACTTCTCGCGCGTCCTCTTCGCGAGAAATGGGGCACTCTGATAAGCCAACGACTAACGACCAGCGACCAACTACGGTTCTTAGAAGTTGAACTTAAACGCCAGTTGCACCTGCCGTGGCCCAACCGACGTGTAGAAGATCTGACCGAAGTTCTCACCGTCCACCGTTGTGTCGGGCGTGCCAAACACGGGATGGTTAAGCGCATTCTGGGCCTCGATGCGGAACTCGAAGTTCATCTCCTCTCGGATCATGAACTGCTTGCCCAGGGACAGATCCGCGGTGAACGACCACGGGCTGCGTAGGCTTCCCATCGCTCGCGGAGCATTCCCCAGCGTAAAGTCCTCCGGACGCACGAAATTCGGGTGATCGTTGGGATCGTTGCCGACAAAGTACTGATCCATGAAATCCGACCCATGATTGCGTCTGGGCGTACCCACGAGATTGGGTCGCTGCGTTCCATAGGTCGGCAGAGGATTGCCATCCTCAACCGTAAAAGCCAGCGGCCGACCGTCGGCGATACGCCAGATGCCGTTCGTCTTCCATCCGCCAATAATCAAGTCTGCCCATCGCGGCATGTTCCCAAGAAGCGGCCGACCGCGTCCAAACGGCAGATCGTAGCTGTAGCTCAACTGAATCACGTGTGGAATATCAAACGTGGACAGGCTGCGTTCCAGCCACGGCTTGTTCGGATCCTGCAGGCTGGAGAAGCTGCCCAGCCAGGTCACGTTGTCGTCTGCGTTCGAAGCGTCGTCGATCGATTTCGACCACGTATAGCTCGCAAGAAACTGCAAGCCATTGGAGAACTTCTTCTCGGCCAACAACTGCAGCCCGTGATAAATGGAACTGGCAATCATCTGCGGTTCCGTAGTAACACCCGTGAACTGTGGAAAAGGCAGCAGCAACTGTTGATACGAAATCTGGTCGAAGTTGCTGCCTATCGTGCTGTTGGGATCGGCGATGGATCCGGCAAAGGGATTGTCCACCAGGTTATTCAGGCAGGCTATGGTTAGGGCTTCGCAAGGGTCAGCCGCGTCGGGATCGCCAACCGCCAGGCTCTCCACCCCTGGCCCAAGATGGTTTCTGTAATTAGATCCGCTGAATGGCAGGTGGGTCCCTTTCTTGCCGATATACTCCGCGTTGATCAGGATATTGCGCGGCAGTTGCCGCTCAATCCCAAGGCTCCAGCTCTGCTCGTAGGGCGTCTGGTTCGCACCCGCAGTGCGCAACGGCCCATTCGCGTCGAAGCCAACATCATTCATCAGCCCGAGAGTATTTCCCGCTGGCTGAATCAATCCGTTGGGGAACGGATTACTCAGGTGCGCGTAAGGAGTCGCATGGTCGACCGGATTGGCTGTAATGACGTTGGTGTATTGATTGAAACCCTGGCTGCCGTAAGGCGCGACTCCCGTAACCCCCGATCGTGATTGTCCGTAGTAAATCCCATAACCTCCGCGCACTACCATCTTGGGAACAAACTGGTAGGCGAAGCCCAATCGCGGCTGAATGTCATTCCAATCGGTCACATAATTTGTGCGCTGGCCCGAAGAAGCAAACACTTCGCCGCCCTTCAGGTTGACGGTGACCGGATTGCCAGTCACTGGATCGTTGTAGGTTACGCTTCCGCCATTCAACGGACTCGTTGCATTTGCATCGAACCAGTTCTGCCGGTTATAGCGGTCCGTGCGCGGCAGGGTCACGTCATAGCGCACGCCCAGATTGAGTGTGAGCTTGGGAGTGGCTTTCCAGTTGTCCTGCACGAAAAAGCCGTACTGATAGTTTGTGGTGGCAGGCCGGAACTGGATTTCGTAATTCGAACCACCCTCGTTACCGGCATCGCCCTGCGTGAACATGCCCATCATGAAACTGGCCATCGGGTCGCCGCCGCACACGTCCTGACCGCTGGGGCACGCGTCGGAGCCGTCCTGGTTAAAGCTGAACTTGCCGACCGGGGAGTTGGTCTGGATGTAGTTGATCTGGTGAATTCTTCCGTCGAAGCCAAACTTGAACTCGTGTGCGCCATGAACCTTGTCGAGCGTGATTGTAAGTTGTCCGGTATCTTGTCCCAGCCGGTAATTACCGTAGGGATCGGTGCCGATGTTGGCATAGCCGGCGCTGGCGTACTGGTCGATGAAGATCGCCGGAACTCCCTTGAACCCATTGCTCTGCAAGTACGAGGGGAATCCCAGAGTGCCCAGCGGATCGTCTTGCCCGTGAGGGTTGTAGGCGTCGATGTGCCAGACTCCCCGCGTGAATCCCAAGGTCGCATTTAGCAACAAACTCGGACTGAACGTATGCGTGTCGTTGATGGCGAACAGGTGCGCGTTGTTCCAACCCGGGCCACCCTGGCAGGGATCGGCGAAGTTCTTGAAGCAGTCCAGGCCCGTGCCCGCGGGATTGTATTGATACGCAAACTTCGCGCTCATCAAATTGTTCTGGGTCCAGCGATGGTCAATTTTCACATCGAACTGATCGTTAGACCTCTGGCTTGCACCAGAGCCGAACCAGTTATTGTAGATATCGCCGCCCGATGCATTGGCTGCTGGAAACAAAGCCATCATCTTCTGCGCTACCGGATCGATCAGATTGCCCGCCACCTGTGAAGCGGGCCCCGGGCTGGTATAGGTCGCAAGGTTGTTGGAGGGAATAAACGTGCCACGCAGGATGCCTCCGGAACTGGGGTCGTAAACCCCGGAGTACGGATCCCAGATCTGGCCAGCAGCTTCACTGCACAGGCCATTAGAATCGAAAGTTCCTCCCTGTGCCCCACACACCTCACCGAAATCGCCCGCGCGCATCGCATCCGTGGGAACTGCGCCCTGCGCTGTGCTCAATCCCGAAGAACGCAAGCCGTCATAATCCACGAAAAAGAAGGTCTTGTTCTTGATGATGGGACCGCCGAAGGTGAATCCAAAGTTGTTCCGGCGCAGCGGGGGAATGGGATCGCCATTACGATTCGCGAACCAGTCGTTGGCATCAAGGCTATCGTCGCGGAAGAACTCGTATCCGCTGCCATGAAATTTGTTCGTGCCCGAGCGCGTGATCATGTTCACCACTGACGCTCCAGAGAACCCGTACTCCGCGCTGAAATTCGTTTGCTGAACCTTGAACTCCTCAACCGCCTCGGGAGATGGAAGGTATGTCGCCGACGTGATGCCGCCGTTCGGCTCGGAGTTCGTTGCCGAAGCGCCATCGGTCAGAATGTCCGCGGTGGCGCCGCGACTGCCGTTCGAAACAAAGTTCGTCCCCAGACAAGGCTCATGGCACTGATCGTCCATCTCCGTAACTCCGGGCGCCAGCGACGTCAACGAGGCCACATTGCGATCGATCAGCGGAAGATTATTAATGAATCTGCGGTTCACCACCTGCCCGGTCTCCGCGTCCTCCGTCTGGATCGTCTGCGCTTGCGCTCCGACCTCGACCGTCTGGCTCTGCGCACCTACCTTCAATGTCAGGTTCGTCGTCGCGTTCTGGTTGACGTCGACCTTGAATGGCGTACTGGCGGCCTTCGCGAAACCCTTCGCGTCGACCGTGATCGAGTACAAGCCGGGCGCGACGGAGCGGAAGAGATAATGCCCGCTGCTGTCCGAGGTCGTAATAAAGTTGAATCCCTTTTCCTCATCGGAAAGCATCACGCTGGCGCCTTGCACCACCGCTCCGCTGGCGTCGGTAAGTTCGCCGCTGACCGTGCCAAAGTAGGCCTGCGCGCAAAGCAACGAAGGCGCCATGAGCGCGATGGCGATGAGACAAGCCCAGAGGATGAAGGACGAAGATTTGTGAGAAAACGAGACGGATGTTGGCATGGGACCCTCCTCAAATGCCGCCGGAACAGAAAAGCCACGAAGACTTGCAGTGGTTTTCGCCGCCATCCTACACAAACCCCATGCCCTCCGTCACGCAAAAATGCGCGTAAGAAACGATTTAATACAATTATTTTCTTGAATGTCGCCGGCCGGGAGTGCTAATGCGGGTTGCGTGTTTTGTTATTTACTGCGGTGTGGAATATTGATTTTCACACCGTGAGAAATCGGAACGATCGTCCCGGATATCACGCAGGGAACCTCCCAAGTCGCAGGTTCAAGTAGCGCCGGTGTCTCGCCGGCTGTCGCGAGGGCGTCTCGCCCTGGCCCTCGCCCACGAAGAGAAACTATCCCAGGAAGAGAAACTATAAGGAATAGAAGATCACATCGCGGCCTGCACCGGCTCGACCTTCTCCGATGCAGCAGGTTGAGCCAGCGGAATGCCCACCAGCACTCTGGTGCCGGACTCATTCGAACGGATCTGCAACTCTCCGCCAAAAGGACGCAGCCGTTCCCGCATCGCGCGAATCCCGAATCCCGAGGCTCCGGCCTGCACCGCCGCGAGTTGCTCCGGCGAGATTCCTTTCCCGGAATCCTCGATCTCCATGGTGATCGCGTCCGACGTACGCGCGATCCGGATCGACGCCCGCTTGCTTCCCGAATGGCGATGGATGTTGGTCAACGATTCCTGCACCACGCGGAACACAACCAGTTCCATCTCGCGTGGCAATCGCCCGAACTTTTCCGAAATGTCAAAGTCAATCGCGATCCCGCTGCGTTCCGAGACTCCCTGCACGCACCAGCCGACCGCCGACGACAATCCCGCCTCATCCAGCAGAGGAGGATGCAGCAGGTAGGAAGTCGTCCGCAGTTCCTTATGAAGCATCTGCACCAGCTGCTGACTTTCATCGACCTGCCGCGCCAGATCGGGCGCGATCTCGCGAATCTTCTCGCTCCGCGCCTGTTCCGCCAGGTTCGCCAGATCGAGCCCGATCGCGGTCAGGATTTGCCCCGAACTGTCGTGCAGTTCGCGAGCGATCCGGCGGCGCTCGGCATCCTGCAATTGCATCAGGTGCCCGGAAAGCAGTCTTACCTGTTCTGCCGTGCGGGCCATTTCCTGGTTGCGTTTCTCGAGCTCCAGCGTTCTTGCCCGCACCTCGCGGTCCAGATTCTCCGCCAATTGGCGATGCCGGGCTTCGCTGGCCCGCAGCGCGAGATCGGTCGCCTTGCGCTCGGTGACATCCCTCACGGTTCCTGAGCAGCCTACAAAGTTTCTCGTCGAACCGACGAATTCGAATTCCGCCGCCGCATACATCTCCACCCAACGCACCGACCCATCGGGCAGCTCAATCCGGTACTCCCCAAAATGCGTTTTCGGTTCTGCGGCATTGAAGTCTGCTTCAAACTCCGCCGACATGCGCGCCACATCTTCTGGATGGATGTGCTTCATGATTTCCCGCGTAGGAAGGGAATCCGCCGTGATCCCGAAAATCGTCTTGAAGGTGTCGTCCCATGTGCCGGTATTCGTGGCCGCGTCATAGCGCCACCACGCCATCTTCGCGGCGTCCAGCGCCAGTTGCCGCTGTTGCCATAAACTCTCGCGCTCCGCCTGCACATGCTTGATTTCCGTCAGATCGAATGTCGCGCCGGTTATGCCGATGATGCGCCCGTAGGCATCGCGTTGCGGGTCGATCCTGACGTGATAGTGGCAAAGCCTCCCTTTCATCGAGACTGTCATCTCGCCCTGGTAGCTCACGCCCGTGCGCAGTACCTCCAACTTGATTCCTTCCGTCATCTTCCAGTCTTCCGGGCGTTCCAGCAGGTCGCTGTCGCGCTTGCCGAGAATCTCCACCATCTCGTGAATCCCCCGCGGATTGTGCACCCAGCGGTAGCGCAGATCGCTTCCCTGGTTGAAGACCGTGATGGGCGTTCCCCGCAGCGCAACCCTGAAGCGTTCGCTCGTAACCCGCAGCCGTTCTTCGATGACCTTGCGATCCGTGATGTCAAGGAACGCTCCGACCGCGCCGCGCACATTTCCCTCTTCGTCGAACAGCGGAACAGCGTGGCCGAACTCGTAGGTGGAGCTGCCGTCTTCAAAACGAATTTCCAGTTCTGTGTTGCGGACTGGCTCTCCGGTCATCGCCGCCTTTTGCAGCGGCAGCTCTTCCGCCGCGAGCTCGCATCCGTCTTCGAAGACGCGGAAGGCGGGACGCTCTTCCGGCACAGCAGACTTCGAGATATTCGAACCGTAGGGCATGCGCAGCAGTTCGTAGGCGGCGCGGTTACTCGTGATCCTTTCGCATTTGCGGTCGTGCGAAAAGAACGCCGCGGCCGGAACGGCATCAAAGATTGCGGTCATGTTATCGGCCTGCGCTTTGGCTTCGGCCCGCGCCTGTTTCAGATCGTCCTCTGTCTGCTTGATCCGCGTAATGTCCAGGGTCGCACCGCTCATCCGGACCGGTTTTCCGGCTGTGTCAAAGTACGCCCGCCCGCTCGAAGTGATCCAGTGAACGCTGCCGTCGGGCCACAGGGCGCGCATTTCTACGTTGTAGTCCTCATTCTGTGACAGGCTCCGTTGGACAGCCTGATCCACTCGCTCCCGATCTTCGGGATGAAGCGCCTGCAGAAAACGCTCATACGTCATCTCGCCGCCGGCGGGGATGCCGAACATCTCGAGACAACGTTCCGACCACGCCAGACGCCCGCTGCGCAGATCCCAGTCCCACGTGCCCATTCCTGCGGATTCCAGGATGAATAACAGGTGCTCCTCGCTGGCGCGATGTTCCTCGCCCGCGAGCTGCGCCGCGTCCTTCGCTGTGGAGCCTTGAAGCCCTGACACTCTGCCGTTGGAAGGAGCGGCTTTCGTCCTCCGCCGCTTGCGACTACGGACCTTGGAATCGGATTTGCGCACTGTCGGCCGGTACTACCAACCGAGTCTATGTGCGCCCTATTCCCACAACACTACAGCGTTCCCTGTATCCCAGGACAAAGGGCAAACAAGTATCTCACTTCAAATCTGAAGATCGGCGCCTGCAACTGCTCTTCTCTGCAGTTCGCAAAACGCTTGTCATCCTGAGGCCTGCGCTTTTTGCAGGCCGAAGGACCTGTGCACCCGCTGACAGTACCGATGCTGCAAGCGAGTCCACAGATCCTCTTCGGCTAGCACGTGCCTCATCCCGACTGCTGATGGCAATGAACGTATGGCTCAGAAGCCACGCTGCAGTATCGTTACGGGCGATGATCCGAGTCGGTGCGAATTCGGGAATGCCATTCTCCAGAACCTGCAGATTCTTTCGCCGGGGCTGCCAATTGAGCGCACACTATTGCCCAAGGAGACTCTTTCATGCCCGAACTCCGCCAGAATTTCATGACCAAGGAATGGGTCGTCATTGCCACCGACCGCGCCAAGCGTCCCGACCAGATGGTCGTGAAGCGCGAGCACAAGCCGCCAGTGTCGTTTTCGCCGAACTGTCCGTTTTGTCCGGGCAACGAGAACATGACTCCGCCCGAGATCCTGCGCCTGCATGACGGTAACTCGTGGAAGGCGCGCGTCGTGCCGAACAAATTTGCCGCCCTGTCTCCCGATGCCAAGCCCGAGCGCATCATTCACCGATCGCGGCGCCGGATGGGCGGTTTCGGCGAGCATGACGTGATCGTGGAAACGCCGGACCACTCGCTGGCCATGGCCATGATGCCCGATTCGCAGGTTTCTGACATCCTCCGCATTTATAAGACACGCTACGACCAGCTCAGCCTCGATCCGCGCATCGCGCAAGTCACCATCTTCAAGAATCATGGAACCGATGCCGGCACCAGCCTGGAGCATCCGCACTCGCAAATGATCGCCACACCAGTCATCTCATACCAGGTGCGGCAGCGCTTTCAGGAGGCGATGCAGCACTTCGACGATTTCGGCTGCTGCATGTTCTGCCAGATCATCGAAGAGGAACTGGAAGAACAAAAGCGCGTTGTGCTGACCAGCGAACACTTCGTCGCCGTCGAACTGTTTGCCTCACCCGCGCCGTTCTGCACGCACATCTATCCGCGGCGCCACATGGCGAGTTTTGGGGATATCAGTTCGAAAGAAATCGTCGACCTGGGCCGCGTGTTGCGCACCGTGCTGGCCAAACTCTACGTTGGCCTGGAGAATCCCGATTTCAACTTCACCGTCCGCACCGCGCCCGCCGAGTGCGTGGGCGTCCGCTACTTCCACTGGTACATGAGCGTGATCCCGCGGCTGACGCGCACCGCGGGATTCGAACTCGGTTCCGGAATGTTCATCAACACCGTGATCCCCGAAGAGGCGGCCGAGTTCCTGCGGAATGTGAAGGTCGAAACGGCTGTGGGTGTGAGCTAACGAATATTCACCGCGGAGGCGCAGGACGCACCGAGAGGAATTGTTGACCCGTACACTCTGTTGTTAGTTCACCAATCAACAATCAAAATTCAACAATGGTGAAGTTAGCCCCAGTTTTGTAGCAATCTGGCAAGGATTTCCACGGCATCGCCCAGTTCGGAAAGCTCATCGGGGGCAAGGCGCTCGAGTTGCGAGGCGAGATAGGCGATGCGCATCTCGCGTCCTTTTTGCAGCAGGCGCGTGCCTTTTGGCGTGGCGACAATGCGCATGCGGCGGGCGTCCTCGCGGTCTGCAGTGATGGTGACAAGATGGCTGCGCTCCAGGCCGGCAACGATGCGGCTCATGGTCGGCGGCTTGACCTGCTCGGCGGCGGCGAGTTCTTTCAGCGTCTTCGCTCCACCGAAGACCAGCACAGATAACGCAGAGAGGCGCGCCGGGCCCTCGCCGGTGGCGATGTCCTGCTTGCGCACGCGGCGCAGCAGATGAATGGCGGCCGAGTGCAGGCGATCGGCGACGGCGAGAACGTCTTTGCTCATTTCTGGTTGTTGATTGTTGATTGGTGAGGAGCGCGGCATGGAGTGTACTTTGAAGAAATATACCGCCCTCACCGCGAACTCAGCGGATTTTCTCAGCGGTTAAAGTCTTCTACAGTCTTCAGAGCAAATTTTTCAGACCGAAACCCTTGACATTCTTTCCTGAATATAGTTAGCTATGCTAACTAATTTCTTGATGGAGGTCAAGACCATGAGTGAAGGCCCGGGAATCACCAGGCTGGGGCAGATCCAGATTCGGACGCACGATGTGGAGCGTGCGGCGGAGTTCTACGAAAAGGTGCTGGGGCTGAAGCTGCTATTCAAGGCGCCGCCGGGGCTGGTGTTCTTCGATTGCTGCGGAGTGCGGCTACTGCTGGACCATCCGGACAAGCCGGAGTTCGATCATGCCAGTTCGGTCCTGTATTTTGCGGTACCCGACATCAAAGCGGCGCATGCGGGCATGAAGGCCAAGGGCGTGCGCTTTGAAGACGAACCACACATGATCGCGCGCATGCCGGATCACGACCTGTGGATGACGTTCTTCCACGACACGGAAGGCAACCTGCTCGCGCTGATGAGCGAAGTGAAACACTAGTATTGCAAGTCTCTCACCCGTTGTCATCCTGAACGGCGGCGAAGCCGCCGTGAGGGACCGTACGTCGGTCGGAAAGCTTTGATGCTGCGGACGGGAACGCCAGAGGGTGCTTGCAGCGTTTTAAGATCTCGCCTGCCGTGCTGCCTCTTCACCCGCATCGTACGGTCCTTCGGAGGGCTGTCGCCCTCCTCAGGATGACATCGCAATAGAATGACATCGCAATAGTAATGACATCGTGAGGTGCGCCGTCCGAGGTCTGCGGCCTCTGCTATCATCGCTACGAGAGTCATCCGCCGTCGTCATGAATCGCGCCATCATTTGCAGTCTGCAGGATTTCGAAGACGACGAAGAGATCCCCGTCATTTCCGGTAGAGGAGAAGGAATCATGGAAGAAGCCCCCGCCACAGGTTCGGGCGCTGCCCGCCGCAACGAAGATATCGCACTCGATCTGATGAAGTTTGTCGCCATGACCACAGGCTACGGACGCACGACCTCGACCGGCGTGGGATTCTCCGGCTCGGGATCGGCGGCCAAGCCCGAGGATTACGCTGACAAGTTGCTCGAGCTGTACGGCAGGTGCCTGGGCGCGGTCAGCGGCAAGAAGTAGCCATTATTCAGAGGTATCCATAATGAGGTGAACGAGTGCACCGCGCGTTTTCTCTGGCGCTAGTCACGTCAGTTACGCGATTTCCAGAATCGATTCGAGGAAATAGTTTCCAAACCGCTCTTGACACTGAGGAACGAGCGCCCTAAGCTGAAGACAACTCCCGCGACGAACCTCGGCTTTTACGACACGACGGAGTAACCCCCCTGGCTCCTTCTGAAGTGATAGCAGCCGAACAATAGACCGACTCGCGATGCGCGCCAGCAAATCGTCGACAGTGAAAACTTGGAGGTCTTTTTGTCCATGATCGATGTTCAAGAACTGCTACGGGTTAAAGAGGACGACCTTGCCCGCGTCCAAAGAGAAATCGAAGCACTGCGCACCGTCGCGGTCCTGCTCACTCAGCCAGATGACGCTGAGCCTTTCCCCTCCGATGCTGATCCCGAGGCGACTGGCGTTCAGCTCGAAGGGTCCGAAGGCCAGGAAGATGCCTCACAAGACGAATTTTCGCCCAAGCCGGCGAAGCGGGGCCGAGTCCGCGATTGGCTTGGTCGTGCCGTAGGCGAATAGCGGCAGGATTAGCAGTCCACCGGAATTTTCGCCGCCGGAAATTGAACCAGCTAGAACTGAACGCTGCGGAGTCTCTGGAGCCATTCCAAAGATCGAAGGATTCCCTGCGTTATTGCGGCGCAGGTGATGCCTGCTCCGTCTCCGTCGATAGTCGCGCAGGTGCTGTTTGCGACAGCGTCGACTTGTGCGAAAAATAGCGCACAGTGACATCTTGACCGATGTTCACTTCTTTAAAATTGGTTCGAGGTTGGTGCCTTGCGGCTGTGTTCGTGAAACTCCTTATCGTTACATCTTCCGCGACGTAATCCACTTCATTTGGCCCGATCCGTACTTGCCTGAACGCTGGACTGGGAGCGGCCGCGTTTTTCATTCCACTGGCCGACCTCTCCAATTTAGGGCTTAGCGATAAAGACTCGGGAGGTATGCCAACCCGGGTGTCATCCGTCGCCGGTAGCGCCGACTTGCCCATGGTGGATGCGGGACGATGACCATGGCCGACCAAGATTGCGAAGGCGAGGATGGCGGCGGTTACCGTTGCCCCGATTGGCCACAACTTGACTATCGAGAGCCGATATAGATTCCACTGACCTGGTGTCGACGCGCCATTGTTGGTCGATGCGCCGTTGTTGAAGGTAGTCGATTCTGTGGTTACGTGTTCTCCGAAAGGCTGACCCGGTTCGGGTTCCGCTGCCGCAAAATTGGCGTCGTTGCCGCTGAACACTTGCTGATGAGAGATGTTCTGGCAGATGGCAGGCACGACCGTCACGGATTCTTTTGCGAAGTCATTCGAGCCACGCTGAATATTCCGCAGCATGGCCTCCTCGACCAATCCCGCCATCAATCGATAGGTGCGCACTTCTTCATCGAGGAACGCATGTGCTTCGATGAAATGGACCTGCAACACTCCCGCCACCGCCTGGGCCCGGTAGATTGGCAGAATCAGAAGAGAGTTGGCTCCAAACTGTCGGCAAATCTCAGCCTCAATGCGCGAGTCTGCCAGGGCATTCTCGACTCGCAAGATCTCCACTCCCGCCTTGCTGGGAGTACACATACTCAGCACTGCCGGCACATGGCGTCCGACATCCGCGGCAGCGGTGCCGCTTCCGGCGCGGTAGACAAGTTGATTTCCTTCGAGCAGAGCAATGGCGATTCCGCTCGCATTGGACACTTTGAGTGCACGGTCGGCGATCAGATCTAAGGCTTGATTCACAGTAAATTCATCTTTGGTCATGAAGTGTTGCACTTCGATAAGGGCAGAGAGCAATTGCCGATTCAGGGCGCTATTCTGCACTGCAAACGCGTTGGCGAGGAAACTCTGAAAGGATTCCCGATCGAGACTGTCATGGGAACTCATATCTGATCCCTGCAAAATACTGCGCGCTGGACGTCGAGAACGCTCCTGTCAAAAGTACCAGTCTGGAGTTTGAAAGGGAGCGGCCCAGCGGTCGATTAGGTACATCTTAATACATCTCCACACCACGCACTACCCTGAGATGGGCCCATACCCTGCTCTAGATGGCTGGGAGTCGTTGGTGCTCGAATAAGATGCGGGAGTCAAGTCAGACGGTTGGTCGGAAGAGGGTTAACATTCAAAACGCCCCCGACGCGTCGATGAGTGCAATCAAGGATTTTTCGCGACCTCACATTCGTCGCTGAAGATCCCGAGATCGGAATTCCTTGGTCAACAAACTAAAACCGCGCCCTTGCGGGCGCGGTCTGAATTTGTCGCGAGCGGAGGCGCTCGCGGCCAGGGTAACTCTTAACGGCGCTTCTTGCCCTTTTTCTTCGCGGGCTTCTTCGCGGCCTTCTTGGCTGCCTTCTTGGCTTTCTTCTTCGGAGCCTTTTTGGCTGCTTTCTTCTTAGCCGGCTTTTTCTTGGCTGCGGGTTTCTTCTTGGCCGCCTTCTTCTTCGCAGGCGCTTTCTTGGGTGCGCCTCCACCGCCAGAGGGTGGTGCGGGCTTGGGAGCAGGAGGTGCAGGGGCCGGTTCGGGTTCGATCGACTCCGACGCCGGCATGCCGGGTTCTTCTTCCTCCTCCTCTTCTTCTTCGAAATCTTCTTCTAGCGACTCGCTATACGCGCCGCTATCGCCAAATTCCTCTTCTTCATCACGTCCATAGAGCGTGGGGTCGTAAAACGTCATTGCTCCTCCTGATTCAGTGGCGGCCGGGTAAGGATACGCCCTGGCTGCGGGCACGAGAGAATTAAATGACAACAAAAACTTTTTGCTGTAACGGCGCCGGATTATAGCACGACATTCGGTGAGGACTGCAAGGACTCTGGACACCAGCTCCGATTCAGATGCTAGAATTTCTTCGAATGCGGTAACCCGTTCTGTCCAGGAGGGATCGTCCGACGTATCGTGATCCCGTATCTTGATTCCACCGTGACGTTAACGGCCCGGAACTCAGGTACGTCCTTAGGGGACGTAGGATATCCAACACTTGGCAACCTTCGTGGCATCTTAGGGGCCGGTAAACGCTTCGGATTACTCCTGATGCCTGCGCGCCGACTGGAAGACCGAATTCGCGAACTCTGCGCCCGGGCGCTGTACGAGCGGGACCCCCAATGGAGCGTCACCATCCGTCAATTGCAGCTCGCTATCCAGGAACATGCGCTGCGGGTGGCGAACGCCAACGCGGGGGCGGTGGTCACGGGTAAGCCGGTGATCGTCGAACGGCGCGAGACATAACCGGCCCACAGAAGCTCTATATCCAAGAAACAAAGCGATTTACACAAGAAAGGGCGAAAGCAGCGTGCCTTCGCCCATTGTTCTTGCCGGTTTGACTCGAATCCCTACTTCAAGGTCTTCACAAAATCGGCGGCAGCCTTGGCATCCTCGGCCGACACGCCTGCGGCAGCCTTCTTGTGCGGGGCCTTCTTGGCGTCGTTGCCCTTGACGACCAGATCGGTGATCTGGTCGGCGGTCAGGGATGTGCCCTTCACGGCCGGACCAACCTTGCCCTGGCCCTCGGGACCATGGCAGGCGGCGCACTTCGCCTTGTAAACGGCGGCTCCGTCGGCGGCGAAGGCCGGCATCGCGATCGAGATCGCCAATGTGCAGATAACGAACAAAACAATGAATTTCGTAAGTCTCATGAGATTGCTCCTCCTGTGATGAGTACAGAGATTAGTCAACAACAACAGCTCCAACGAACTGAAAATTGTACGCCTTGCGGTCAAATGCCTAATGTGATTTCGCTCACGTGAGTTTGAAGGCGTGCGCGACCCAATCTTGATGCGAAAGTCCACACGTGCTGGCTCACAGACGAGGCGATAGAGGGAGCACTGCTGCATTTCACCTCGAATGAATGTGACTTCAGGCACGTCGAAAATGCTCCGCTCAGGGTGCGGCTACGTCACACGAGGGACGATCTGCATCTCGCCAGGATCAGCGTGATGTCATCGTGCTGGTCGCCGGGGCTGAGGCTGCGCACCTCGTTAGTGATGGCTTCCACTGCCGCCTGGCATGGTTGATCACGATAATGGCGCAGTCTTTGAATCAGGTTCTCCTCGCCGAATTCCTCACCGCGGTCGGTTAGCGCTTCGGTGACGCCGTCGGTGTAGAGGGTGAGCAGGTCTCCGGGAGCGAGTTCGAATTCGGCGAACTTGCACTCCCAATCCTGAAATAGGCCGAGCAGGGTTCCCGTGGAGTGGAGGCGGCAGCAGGCATTGTCGCCGCGCATGATAATGCCCGAGAGGTGTCCGCAGTTGGCGTAACGCAGGCGCCGCGACTCGTCATCGTACTCGGCGAAGAAGAGCGAGGCGTAGGCGCTGTCAACCGTGTTCTCGAAAAAAAGGCGGTTGACGGAACGAAGAAAGAGTTCGGGATGCGTCAGCGCGAGGGCGCACTGGCTGCGTAAGTTGGCCTGCAGGTTGGCCATGAGCAGGGCTGCGGCGATGCCTTTGCCCGAGACGTCGCCGATTACGAGTCCGAGGCGCTGCTGCCCGAGATCGAGGAAGTCGAAGTAATCTCCGCCAACCTGCCGCGCCTGCAGGCACACTCCGGCGTACTCGAGCGTTTTGGCTTGCGGACGAACCTGCGGGAACAAACGCGCCTGCACCTGCTTGGCGATTTCAATCTCTTGCGCGGCGCGGCGTTCGGCCTCAAGCCTTTGCTCTTGAACGCGGCGCTGACTTCTCCACCGTGAGGGTGAGCTCATCGAATCCCGCGACGCCGAAGGAATTGCCATCGGGATCCACGAAGCGTGTGAAGAAGCCGCCCCACTCCGGGACTTTCGGCGGAAAGAGAAAGCGCACGCCCCGGCTGTTCCATTCGTTGTACTTTGCGATCACGTCTTCGCTAAGGAAATAAATGTTGGTGTCGCGGCCCAGGAGTTTTTCGCTCTCGGGATCGGGCGAGATTTGGGCCAGCGCCAGATTGGCGCTGCCGTCGGGTGGGGCCACCTCGATCCAGCGGACTCCATTTTCGAATCGATGGTCGACGACCACGCGGAACCCAAGCTGGTCGCGGTAGAACTGCAGGCTGCGTTCCTGGTCGCGGACAAAAATGATAATGAAGTGCAGCGAGAGATACGGATCATGGCGGTCGAGCCGCAGCCGGAAACGATCCATGCCGAACGGAACGGGAGTGTCGGACATCGTGCGAGATTATACGAGGTATCCGGAACGGAAGAGATAGGATCGTACAGCAGATTCCCCCTTCGCTTCGCGAAGTTCGGAATGACAAAAGATGAGAGCGGTACTATGCCTGAAATTCTGAGGCTTCGGGGAAGCGCAGGTTGCACTTGGCGAGCGTGACCGTCAGGAGTTCTTCTACCTTGGCCTCCTCGCAATTGCGAGCCATAGCCAGTTCGCTGACCAGCAAGTAGCGGGCGCGCTCCAGCATCTTCTTCTCCCGAAAGGAGAGCGGCTTGGCCTGGTGAAGGGCGATCAGGTTCTTCAGCACGCCGGCCACTTCGAGCAGCGACCCCGTACGCATGCGCTCGGAGTTCTCCTTGAAGCGGTCTTTCCAGTCGCCATTGGTGCCGTTTCCGTTAATCGAGAGCAGGTCCAGCACCTTCTGAACCTCGCCATTCTTCACCACCCGCCGCAGCCCGACGCTGCCCGCATTCTGGCAGGGCACCATCACCTTGAGGCTGCTGGCTTTAATGTTCAGAAGATAGAATCTCTCGATCGTCGAACCCACCGCACGGCTGCTGATCTGTTCGATGACGCCGACGCCGTGGTTAGGGTAGACGACTTTATCACCAATATGGAAATTCGAATCGGTCAGGCTCATAAGCAAGGCACCCAGTGGGCGGAGGGTTCGTGGGAAGAAGCGCTGTAACTACTACTAATATGCTACTCCTGGGACCTAGGGAAGGCAAGGGAGGCGGTCTTCGGGCTCCATGCAGCCTTCATCGACCTACAACCTTTGTCATTCCGAAACGGCGATAGCCGTTGAGGAATCTGCTGTGGCGTACGGCGAATATGCTGCCGGCAAAAAGCAGATTCCTCGCTTCGCTTCGGAATGACAAAGGTTCGGGATGAACAAAGGTTCGGGGGAACGAGGTTCGGGTGCGGGATATAGCGGTTGAGTCTGCTGGATACGTTTACGTAGAGGGCGCAGAGGCCTGTATTCCCCGGTTTTCCATCCAGCCCTGCAGGATCAGGATGGCCGCCATCCGGTCGACGGCCTGGCCTCGCTTTTCGATCGAAAGGTCGGTTTCGCGGAGCAGGCGATTGGCTTCGGCGGAAGTGAGGCGCTCGTCCCAGAGATGGACCGGCAGCTTGAAGTGCTTGCGAAGATCGTCGGCAAACGCTTGAATCTTCTCGGCTTGGATCCCTTCGGCGCCGGACATACGCAGCGGGAGCCCAACCACGATCTCCTTTACCTCATAGTCACGGATTACGCGATGGAGATAGGAGAAGTCGTATTTCTTGTTCTTCCGGTGCAGTGTGTCAAGACCTTGAGCGGTGATACCCAGGGGGTCAGAGATGGCGATCCCAATGCGGCGCGCTCCGACGTCAAGTCCGAGGACGCGGTGGGGCGAGCCGGTAGAATTCGCAGGCACAGCGGAATTATATGCGGACGCACAGCGGCTCGCGGCCCTACTCCTTCGGTTCCTTCGGAGGCAATCCCGCCGCAGCCATCACCGCACGGCCAAGCTCTTCGGCAGAGAACGTCACTTCGGCGGCGTGATCCTCACACTCCGCCACGAACCGGTATCCGCGCCCCACCACGGTCTGCAGGAATCGCGGCTGGCCCGAATCGTCTTCGAGCGCGATGCGGATCTTGCGAATCGCGGTGTTGATCCCCTGTTCGACGTCGACGAAAACATCTTTTCCCCACAGCGCGTCGGCAATCTGCTCGCGGGTCACCAACTGCTTCTGGTTTTCCACCAGGTACATCAGTAGCTGCAGCGGCAGCCCTTCCAGGCATACCCTCTCTCCCCTGCGGTAGAGCTGGAAGTGTCCGAAGTCGAGTTCGAATTCGGCGAAGCGAACCCTCTTGTCTGCCATCGAAGCCGCCTGCATCCTCAGCGATTTTTCTCCTCCGTCGGTTCGTCTGTCTGTGATCTGACATCACCCCGAAGCTTCTTCAGATCAATTGATACCGCTTCAGACTGCCTCCATGGACGTTTTCGGCTTGGTGGCGCAGGATGCATTCATCCTTCTTAGGAGGTGATGTATGAAACACAAGAAATGGATTACCGGTGTTGATGCTTCTGTTCGTCCCACTCATCGCGGCTGCTCAACTCGCGCAGAGCGAGCGGATCGCGACGCAAGTCCCGTTCAAATTCACCGTTGGCAATGTGGCCATTCCCGCCGGAGAATGTCTCCGTGCAGATCGCCGATCAAGGAGGCTGGGTGCTGACGGTTAGCAACCGCGATGCCAAGATCGCGACCTTCACCTCCGCCATGCCCAATGCCGCCAAGAAGCATGGCGCCAGCGTCGGCTTTGGTCTTCCATAAATATGGAGACCGTTACTTTCTGGTTGCCCTGAAGGTCTCAGGCTCCCGCGCCGTCTATGAATTCCGCCAGAGCAAGCTGGAGAAGGAACTGATTGCGCAGAACCTGCGGCCAACCGAAGAGATCGTTGTCGCCTCGGCCAGGTAGTTCAGGCCAAAACACGCGAAAAGGTCCGGGAACCTCCGGACCTCTTCGCGTTTTCACGCTCTGCAGCCAACTGTCTTTCCGGAGTAATCTCTGCCACTAGTGCGATAGCCTGCTCCCCAGCCGATGGCCTTTCCAGATCGCAAAATCCGTGATATATCAATTGCTCCAATAAGCGCACAATCCCATTTTCGATCGTGCAACACCGGCCAGCAGTCCCGACGCTCAGGAGTTTGGGCTTTGTTGAAAAGAGGTTGGTATGCGAATTCGCCAACTGTTAGTGCTGCTGGTTGTCATCTGCTGCAGCCTCTCGATCAGCTCTGTAGCTTCCACGGGACCCGATGACCGTCCGCTCACCGATCCTAAGTCGGTGGTCTCGACGTCAAACGCAGCCGCCCGGCCCGCGCCCATCGACGACCTTTACTACACAAAAAGTGTATTTGGCGCCGCCTGGTCGCCTGACGGAAAGCAAATCGTATTCACCAGCGACATTGCCGGCCGCTTCAATCTGTGGAAGGTGAACGCCTCCGGAGGATGGCCGATTCAACTCACCCAGTCTGACGAGCGGCAGTACGGCGCTACCTGGTCCCCCGACGGCAAATGGATCGTCTACCAGCAGGATCACGCAGGAGATGAACTCTGGGACCTCTACGCTGTCCCGAGCGACGGCGGCCAGATCGTCAACCTGACCAACACGCCTGCGATTCGCGAGGAGAGTCCGCGCTGGTCCCACGATGGCAAGACCATTGCTCTCGGCTACAAGCCGAAGGATGGTTCTCAATATGACATTGCTCTGCTCGACTGGAGCACCCGCAAGGTCCGGCTGCTGACCCATGAGCAGCAACCCGGTTACTCCTGGAACGTGGTGGCATGGAGCAGCGACGATAAGACCATCTATGCCGGCCGCGTGGATCCTCCCTTCACTGACGCGGACGTCTACCGCATTGATGTGGCCACCGGAAAGACGGAGAATCTTACCGCCCATCAGGGCACGATTCGCTATCTCGGCTCATCGCTTTCGCCCGACGACAAGACGCTGTTGCTGAGTTCGGATGCCAAGGGCGGTTACATGAACGTCGCTCTGCTCGACGTCGCCACCAAAAAAGTCACCTGGGTCACCGACTTGAAATGGGAAGCTTCCGCCGGGAATTTTTCGCCCGACGGCAAACGTTTCAGCTACATCGTCAATGAGGACGGTGTGATCGACTCATACGTTGTCGATCGCTCAACCAACCATGCGGATAAGATAGATCTGCCGCACGGCCTGAATGCTTTCTCGGGCAATCCCAACGAGTTCGCGCCGCAGAGCGACCGCGTGATCGTTTCCCACGAGGCCTCCAATCAGCCCAGCGACCTTTGGGTCTACAATCTCCGCACCCGCCATGCCGACCAACTGACGTTTACCGCGATTGCCAGCTTGCGTGCGACGCCACTTCCGCCCTCCCAGATTGTCCACTACAAAAGCTTCGACGGAAAAATCATCACCGCGTTGCTCTGGGTGCCGTTCAATCTGAAGCGCGACGGGAGCAATCCCGCGATCGTACTGCCGCACGGTGGACCCACCGGCCAGATGGTCGACTACTGGAACACCGATGTGGCGGCGCTGGTCTCGCGCGGATACATCTGCATCGCTCCGAACCCGCGCGGGTCCACGGGTTATGGCCTGGATTTCCAAAAGGCTAACTTTCAGGACTTGGGCGGCGGCGACCTCAAAGACGAGATTGCCGGCGTAGACTTCCTCAAAGCCACGGGTTTCGTCGATCCCAAAAAAGATCGGCATCTACGGCGGCTCTTACGGCGGCTTCATGACGCTGATGGCCATCGGCAAGACGCCCGATATCTGGGCGGCGGCGGTAGACGAGTACGGCATCATCAACTGGTCGACGATGCTGAAGAGCTCCGACCCCTCGTTGAACGAGTACCTGAAGGCGCTTTTGGGCAATCCTGAAGAGAACCGCAAGGTCTATGAGGAGGACTCGCCGATCACCTACATTCGCAGCGAGAAGGCGCCTTTACTCGTGCTGCAGGGCGACAATGATCCGCGCGTGCCGAAGGAGGAGGCGCAACAGGTTGTCGATATCCTCAAGAAAGAAGGCCGCGTCGTGGACGTTCACTATTACCCGAATGAAGGTCATGGCTTCGTGAAACGCGAGAACCAGATTGACTCCATCCGGCGCACCATCGCCTGGTTCGATCAATATCTCATGGGGACAGAGCCCCGCACCATCGAACTAGACGGGCTGAACTCGAAAGAGACGCCGGCCTCTCGCCTCTGCTACACTTGCACGTTTCTCACGCAAGGAGGCTCCTGTGTCCCAGAAAACTCCGCAGACCTACGCCAACCACACGCGCTTCGATCCGCCATTCCATTTCTTCCTGGCCCCGGTCTTCATTCTCGGGCTGATCCTGTCGCTGATTCACTTCTTCTATCACCTGCGCGAGAGCGACATGCGCGACAACATCCACTCGTTCCTGCTGATCGTGCTGGCGGTCGCACTGATCACAGTTATTCTGAAGATGCGCCTTTATTCGCTCAAGGTGCAGGACCGCATCATTCGCCTCGAGGAACGCCTGCGCCTGACGCAACTGCTCAGCGAACCTCTGCGCGCGCGCATTCCCGAGCTCACCGAGGACCAACTCATTGGCTTGCGTTTTGCTTCCGACGCGGAGATCCCCAAACTGGTCGAGCGCGCGCTCATCGAAAAGCTGAAGCGCAAGGACATCAAGAAAGCGATTCAGAACTGGCGGCCCGATTACTGGCGCGTGTGAGCACGTGTTGAAAAATGGGATGGCGATATTTATCGTGAGAGCTCACATATCCAGTTAACTTCCCATGTCTTTCCACCGTCTGGCGAAAAAGACTGTTCCATTCGCGATGATTTAGGTGAAATGTTGAGCCAGACATAGCGCACAAGGACTGCGCGGCCTTCCCAGGTTTGCTGGTTATAGAATTCCCCTCGCGTTCCGTTGAACTGGCCCACAACAGGCGGAAGCTCGAGAGTACCTTTGTCGAGATCCACCAGGTAAATGCTCCACTGGTGCGATTCGGGGTTATAAAGCCGGAGCGTTTGCGCCTTTATACGGAGCTTTTGATCGGTACTGGAAACGTCGAACTGTTCAAAATTAGCGTTGCTGTCGAGAAGCTTTTTATGATTCGAGATGCCATTGTATTCGACCCAGACATTCGAACCCTTCAAGCGTTCGGGGAGTCGACGAACATGTGCTTTCCAGTCACCGATGAGAAAATCGAAATCGTGAGATCCGTCTCTCTGCGTTGCCGTTGATGCGTTGGCCGCGACCTGCGAATTTGGGAATCCCGAAAGTGCAGGAACTTTACCGATGAAGAATGCCGCACTCATGACCGCCGTCAGGATGCATCCAAGTCGAATCGATTTCATGGCTGCCATGCTCTCATGCGTTTGAGAACAAGTGCAACGTGGCAGATCGTAGGAAACCAGAGGGATCTCGGTTGAAATCAGTGTGCTGTTTCCAAGACGATCTTTTGCGCACGCCAGTTCAGGAGCTCGCCGACGTACAGTTCATTCTCCGACGGGCAAGCAATCTCATGAATCCAGCCGAACTGACCTAACTGTTTTCCTGTCTTGCCGAACACGCCAAGAACCTTTCCGTCCAGGCTGAGCTTATAGATCCTTCCTGGAAACCCATCTGAGCTAAACAGCACTTGATGTGGCGGAGGGGTGATGCAAATGGCCCAGGGAGAACCTGGCGTTCTCGAACCCGAGGGATGATCTGTTTTGTTGCCGATCGCGACTCTTGCATCTGGCGGAACCGGGACATCGATAATGATCTGGCGGAGGAATTTACCATTTGTATCGAATACTTGTATGCGATGGTTTCCGCGGTCCGCCACATAGATATTGTCCTGCGCGTCGACAGCAAGGCTATGCGGAGTGTCGAATTGACCTGGCTTGTCCCCTGGCTCGCCCCATGACTTCAGCCAATTGCCATCTTTATCGACTTTGGCAATTCGTGAATTGATATAACCGTCACTGATATAAGTGTTGCCCGCGGAATCCCAAGCCACATCCGTTACCTGTCTGAATAATCCATCTTCGGGCGGCAGAGGAGGCTTTACTTCTTTCAGCGGCCCAGTCCCCTCATCCGACGCCTCCTGCTTGCGACCGAAAACCATGGAGACTCGTCCCTCGGGAGTGAACTTGACCACGACATCCGAACCCTTGTCCGTGACCCAGATGTTGTCCTGCGGATCGATCTTGACCGTATGAGCATAGGACCATGCATAGAGGTTGTGGCCAATTTCGCGCAGAAACTTCCCATCCCGATCGAATTCCAGTAACTGCGCCGCTCCGGCACCATATGCGGGGCCAGTCGTATTGCCGCGTGAGAACACGAAGATGTGCCCTTTCGAATTCACAGCGACACCGGTAACTTCGCCGAAGTAGAGGTCGGCTGGGAGGTGCAGGAAATCGGGCACAGAGCGGTACTGAATTTCGGGTACCCCAGACGTTTGTCCAGAGAGCGAACACGTGGCATGCGCAATTGCCAGCAAAATGAGAATCGTCGAGAATTTCATTTTCCCTCCGGTCTTATGAGTCGGTTCAGAAATCAGAATTGGAGTTGTCCCATCGAATCCCACTGGACGGTCACAATATAGCGCACTGGAAGGGCGCCGTCTCTTCAGATGGGGTGGGCGGAAATCAGATCGCTCGCGTTTATCTGATACCTCACGTTTCGTTTCTATAGCTCTCCACTTGACAATCTAGGGTAGAAGGAGGATCGTAGCGTCGTTGCCTTTCGGGTCGATCCTCTAGGGGAGACTTTGGATGCCTGAGAAAAATACCGCGCTGGTTCAGGGCACGCTCGACATGCTCATCCTGAAGACGCTTGCGCTTGAGTCTATGCATGCGCACGGTATTGGGCTGCGCATTGAGCAGACCAGCCAAGGCGTCTTTCAGGTCAATCCGGGATCTCTTTTTCCAGCATTCAAACGGCTGGAGCGGGCCGGATGGGTGAACAGCGAATGGCGGGCTACAGAAAACAACCGCCGCGCCAAGTACTACGTTTTGACCGCAAGCGGAAGGAAGCAGCTTAAGTCAGAGACGCGCGACTGGAAGACGCAATCCGTCGCAATCGCACGCATTCTTGAAGCATAGGGCCGCAACCACGCAGGGGAAATTATGAACATCTTTCGCCACCTCAAAGCAGGAGTAAGAGAGTTGGTTCGAAGAGATAAGACCGAAAGCGAACTCAGTGAGGAACTGAGCGCCTACGTGCAGAGCGCAGCCGACGCCAAGGTGCAAGCCGGCGCGTCTCGGGAAGAGGCCTTGCGTTCCGCGCGCCTGGAAATGGGCGGGATGGAAACAGTGAAGCATCAGGTACGAGCCACCGGTTGGGAGTTTGGCCTGGAAGTTTTCGCGCAGGACGTGCGCTACGGTCTGCGCATGTTGCTCAAAGCGCCCCTGTTCACAGCTGTCGCCGTCACAACAATTGCTCTCGGGATCGGTGCCAACACCGCGATGTTCAGCCTGGTCGATGCAATTTTACTCCGGCCTTTGCCCTATTCCGACCCTCATCGCCTCGTTGTCGCCGGGACACACCAGCGCGGCGAATCTGGGATGAGCCCGATGGGCACCGCGGACTTTCTGGCTTGGCGTGATCATCAGCAGTCGTTCGAACAAGTTGCGATTCTTGATAGTGCTGGTGGCAGCTTGGCACTGAGCGGAATGGGAACTCCGGAAAGGATTCCCGGTGTTGGCGTGAGCGCGAACTTCTTCTCGATCTTTGGCGTCGCTCCGCTCAAAGGACGCGGATTCAATCCTGGGGAGGATAGTCCGGGCGCGCCTGAGGTTGTCGTAATCAGCGAGAACTTCTGGCGAGGCCATCTGAATTCAGATCCTGAGGTGCTGGACCGAACGCTTACTCTCAATGGCAGGCAACGTACGATCGTAGGAGTCATGCCTGCGGGTTTCCGTTTTCCCTCCCGCAGGCCGGTCGATGTCTGGACAATTCACACGTTGAACCCGCCGGATGGGCGCCCTCCCTACGGCCTGCTTGCCCTCGGACGACTCAAGCCGGGTATCGGCAGTCGCCAGGCTGAGGCGGAATTAGACCAGATCGTCGCACAAGTCACGACGCAATATCCGAGTTCGCCGGAACTGTACGGCGTCGTGATGCCCATGAAGGACTGGATGGTGAGCGATTTCTCCACGGCCTTGCTGGTATTGCTGGGCGCGATCGCACTTTTGCTCTTGATCGCTGTCGTCAATGTGGCCAACTTGCTTCTGGCGCGAGCGACCGCGCGGCAGCGCGAGGTGGCGGTTCGCATGGCATTGGGCGCAAGCCGCAAACGGGTTGTTCGCCAACTTCTCACCGAGAGCGCCGTGCTCTCGCTGCTGGGAGGGGTCATCGGCTTAGTGCTTGCCTGGTTAGCCGTTCGGGCCTTTCTGGCATTTGGCCCGGGACAGATGCCAAGACTGAATGAGGTCGGCATTAACTCCGGAGTGCTGCTGTTTACATTTGTGGTCTGCGTGGGCAGCGGAATACTGTTTGGATTGGCGCCTGCTATCGAAACTTCGCGCCCATCGTTAACGGATCCACTGAAAGATACGAACCGCTCGTCATCGTCAGCGTCTGCGCATCGAACCCATCGCGCGCTCCTGGTCTTCGAAGTCGCGCTCGCCTTGCTGCTGATGATCGGCTCGGGCCTGCTTATTCGAAGCTTTGTGCGGCTGAGCGGTGTGACCCCGGGGGTCGAAACCGATCACGTAATCACCGCGGCAATTTCTCTTCCCAGCAAATATGCCGATCCGCCAAAAATTCGGCAGTTCTGGCTGCAATTCCTGGAAAGGGTGCAATCGCAGCCAGGCGTGAAGGCCGCGGGCATCACCATGAGCCTGCCCCCCAACCTGCTGGAAATCACGAATCCATTTACAGTCGAAGGGCAGGGCTACGATCGCCATCGTCAACAACAACTTGCGGAAGAGATGACGGTGAGCCCGGACTATTTTCGCGCACTCGGGATTCCTTTGTTGAAAGGACGCTTTTTCTCTCCCTCCGACAGGGTGGAAGGAGAGAAAGATCCCATGATCGTCATCATCAACGAGACTATGGCGGAAACAATATTTCAACGGCAAAGACCCGATTGGCAGCCGGATTCAGACGGGAGACCCCGATCCGACTGCTCCGTGGGAAACGATTGTGGGTGTAGTCGGAGACGTTAAGTACTCAGGACTGGATTCCGGACCCGGGCCGACCCTTTACGTTCCCTACAACGAGAAATGGCTGGGTGATGTGGTCACAGGAAATGTATTTGGCGGTCCGCAGCAGTGGAAATGCGACGGACCTTGTGCCCGCAATCCGCAGCCCAACTTGCAGAGCATGGACAGTACGATCCCGCTGGCGCAGATACGGACGATGGAGCGAGCTGCTTGATGAATCCTTAGTGCAGCAGCGCTTTCGCACATGGCTGATTAGCGGATTCGCAGCACTAGCCCTGCTGCTGTCGGCGATCGGCCTTTACGCACTTATTTCATATTCTGTGAGCCAACGCACGCGCGAGATCGGCGTTCGAGTCGCCCTTGGCGCGCAGCGGAGCAACGTATTGGGCATGGTGCTCAGAGAAGGTGTGCAGTTGCTCGGTATTCGGTTTGCTTCTGGGATTGGTTGGAGCATTTTCGGTAACGCGCATCATCCGGTCGCTGCTCTACTCCACGAGTTCCACCGATGCACTGAGCTTCATAGTCACTTCGCTTACGCTGATCGCCGTGGCCCTGCTGGCGTGTTACATTCCAGCGCGCCGGGCCACCAAAGTGGACCCGATGGTCGCATTGCGATACGAGTAGTTTGGGAGCAATCGAGCGACCTGTCAGCAAATGGCCGCTCGACTTCCTCGTGGTTTCACTTTCTCACCAGATGCCAGAGCGCCCTCTCGACGCTTATTCCAAGAATTGCCTTCTACTGCGAGTGGAGTTCTGGTTGCCCGCAGAGAATCAAGATTCCTGCTTGCATTGTTCAGTCAATGCCATTCGGGCGGTCGGATTCCCGAGCGGGGGAAATGCAGATCGCGAACAGAAGTACGACTATCTTTCTCCCCGGACGAGCGTCTAAGCTGCAATCTCCGAAGGGACAGGGTTGGAGTGCGTACGTCCTCGGCAAAAGAAGCCTGTCTAAAGAAAGGTAGGGATCAAATGCTGGCGGATTTGCGTGACGCGGCGCGGCAACTGCGCAAGGCACCTGGATTCACAACGACAGCTTTGATCACACTGGCACTCGGGATTGGAGCGACGACGGCGATCTTTACGCTGGTGCACCAGGTGATGTTGAAGTCGCTGCCGGTGACCAAGCCCGGTGAACTGTGGCGGATCGGAGATAAAGATCGCTGCTGTAACTGGGGAGGTTATACCCAGGGCGACGACGGCGATTTTGCCCTGTTCTCGTGGGAGGCTTACAACCATTTTCGCGCGCACACGCCGGAGTTCACGGACCTGGCAGCACTGCAGGCGGGCAATGCGCCTCTTGGCGTGCGCAGAGCGGGATCACTGGCGCAGGCGGACACGCGCAATGGGGAGTATGTGTCCGGGAATTTCTTCCGAACCCTTGGCGTGCAGCCGTGGATCGGCCGCCTGATGACAGACGAGGACGATCAGGAGGGTGCGCCGCCAGTGGCGGTGATGAGCTACCGCATATGGCAGGAAAAGTACGGATCTGATCCGTCGGTAGTCGGTGGTGGCTATCAGATTAATGGGCATTCGTTCACGGTGATCGGCGTGGCGGCACCGGGATTTTTCGGGGCGAAGCTGGCTGGTTGGGGTATGCCGGACTTCTGGTTGCCGCTGACGACCGAACCACTCATCGACGGAGCGACAGCGCGGCTGAAGAGGCCAAACGGCAACTTCCTGGACCTGATCGGAAGAGTGCGTCCGGGAACGAATCCCAAGTCGCTCGAAGCAAAGCTGAGGGTGGAATTCTATAACTGGCTAGCCAGCCATGTTCCCGATATGGAACCTGGCGAGAAGCAACTCTGGCAGCAGCAGACGCTACACCTGAGTCCCGGTGACGCTGGCGTGACAGCCATGAGAGAGCAGTATCAGGATGGGCTGAAGCTGCTTCTGGTGGCTTCCGCATGTGTGCTGCTGGTAGCGTGCGGGAATCTGGCAAATCTGATGCTGGCGCGCGGGTTGAAGGACCGCGCGCAAACTTCGGTACGAGTGGCGTTGGGCGCTTCGCGAGGGCGGCTTGTTCGCAAGTCCCTGGTGGAGTGCATCACGCTGGCAGCGATCGGTGGGGCGTTGGGCATCGCGGTGGCATACGCCGGAACAAGGTTGATCTTGCATCTTGCTTTTCAGATCGGCGGCCCCAATAACTACGTACCGATCAAGGCGACACCCTCTTTGCCCGTGCTGCTCTTCACACTGGGCATCTCGGTTCTGACGGGAATAATTTTCGGGATCGCGCCGGCGTGGGTGACTTCGCATGCAGACCCAGTCGAGGCGCTTCGCGGGGCAAACCGCTCCGTCGGGGGCAGTCGCGCGTGGGCGCAGAAGTCGCCTGGTCATCGCGCAGGGAGCAATGTCCCTGATCTTGCTCTCCGCGGCGGCTCTGCTTGGCCAGAGCCTGCGGAACCTGCAGCACCAGAATTTTGGGTTCGAAACTCAGGGCAGATACGTTGTCTGGATCAATCCCACTCTGGGCAACTATAAGCCGGAACAACTGGAACCGCTGTTTCGGCAAATCGATGATCGCCTGCGCGACATTCCCGGCGTGCGCATGGTGGCGCCCGCGCTCTATGCCCCAATGAGTGGCGATAGCTGGAACAACGGTATTCGCGTGGAGGGCCGGCCTGAGCCTGCAGCTAAGGAAGATACGGGAGCGGGATTTGTCCGAGTAATGCCGGGCTTCTTCGAGACCATCGGTGCCAAAGTCGTGCTCGGCCGGTCCATAACGGACGAGGACACGGAGGCGACACGGAAGGTAGCCGTAGTCAACGAGGCTTTTGCAAAGAGGTTCTTCAGGGACCAGAACCCGATCGGGCAGCATTTCGGGCCCGACAAGATCAAGTATTCCGCAACGTTCGAAATCGTCGGGGTCGTGAGAGACATGCGCTATATGACTTACGACTACAAGGATCCGATTCGTCCGATGTACTGGGTGCCGGAAGCACAGACTGTGCAGTACGACGATCCGGCCTACACCAGCGGCGAAATCTGGTCGCACTATTTGTACAACATCGTAATCTGGGCGCCGGGAAACCCGCCGGGCATGGAGGACCGCGTGCGCAAGACGCTGGCGAGCATCGATCCAAATTTTGTTCTTTACGGGGTTGACCCATATACCAAAGTCGTGGCCGGCGATTTCCAGCAGGAAAACATGATCGCAACTCTGACGACACTCTTCGGAATGCTTGGTCTGGTGCTTGCCGCGGTCGGGCTGTACGGAGTAATGGCGTACACCGTGGAACAGCGGACTAGCGAGATTGGCGTTCGAATGGCGCTGGGTGCGGATCGAAGACAGGTCATAAGAATGGTGCTGCGCGGTGCTTTCTCCCAGATAGGCATCGGGCTGGCACTTGGGATTCCGGCAGCGGTAGGAGCGGGCAAGCTGATGAACAATCAGCTCTTCGGCGTTAAACCATGGGACCCGATGATGCTCGCGCTGGCTGCGCTGCTGCTCGGCTTGGCTGCACTGCTGGCGTCGGTGATCCCGGCACGGCGTGCTGCAGGCGTCGAGCCAATGGTGGCATTGCGGAACGGCTAATCACTGGCGATTAACATATGCAACAAACTTCAAGAGCCTGACCACAGGGCGGCGTCCGATTCCGCAGAGGTCGAATTTCGAAGGCAAGAAAAAAGCAGGCCGTATTACTTCCGGCCTGCTTTTGGTTTTGAAGCGGAGTTAGTGTGCGGCGACCACGTCTGCAACGAAGGCCGCGCCGGTGGGGGTGCCGAGACCTGTGACATTGTCCCATCCGGGGCCGGTTGTCAACGAGCTGTCGGTGCCGAAGGTGACGACAAACCAGCGCGTCGAGAACGGCGAGTTATAGAGCGCGCTGACGTAATCGGTGGTGCCATCCAGGGGCGCCGCCAGCGAGTCGGCGGACTCGGTGATGGGCGGATTCTTGGGGACGTAGATCGTCCCGGTTACGTTGTTGGGTGAAGTAACGGCGAGCACGTCGTTGATCGCATCGGGCGGCAGGTTATAGAGCAGTGGCGCTGCCTGTCCGAGCCAAGTTCCGGCAGCCTGGGTGGTAATGGCCCAGAGAGCGGAGAACATGGGACAGGAGAGGCTGGTGCCACCTACGACGCCGATGAGCGGTCCCTGCGCTGGATCAGTGATGATGTACTCAACCCCGGTGTAGGGATCTCCGACATAGCTAATATCCGGTGTTTGACGTCCCACGCCGGGCAATCCACTCTGAAAGAGGGGCTTGGCATAGACCTGGCTTTCGCCTCCGCCCGCGCCACCCTGGAATCCGAGTTGAAGAGGCGGAATCACGGGCGGATTGGGTAGGACATCGGCGATGCGGGTTAAGTTGTTGCCCCAACCGGTTTGGAGTTTGATGGAGCGATCGGGGTTCAGGAACAGGCTGGTACCGCCAATGGCAGTCGCGTACGGAGAATCGGCATTGGCGCCGGGAGAAACCGAGTCAATCCCGAAGGCCGCGTTGTCGAGAGCGAGGTTGTCGCCAGCGTCCCCAGTCGAAACATCCAGCGAGATGCCGAGAGCAGCAGCGAGCTGAGACAGACTGTTTTGGACCTCGAGTTCGGAAGGCAGGAACTCGGCCAGTACGATCTCCGGAATGCCAAAGCTATTGGAGATGACGGGACCGAGGCCAGTCTCGATGGCGAAGAGGTTGGCCAGATCGAGGGCCGTGAACGAGTTGTCTACGCCCAGCACGAGAGCGATGTTGGCGCCGGGTGCGACGGCATGGGCCCATTGCACGTCCAAACTGGTTTCGTCTGCCCAGGTGCCGCAGACACCACCGCAGGACGCTGGACCGGTTGGATAGAAGATCTGGAAATTGTCAGCGGTCAGCGGGGGAAGAGCATTGATCCCACTGAAGATATTGCTGTCGTTCAGGATGTTGTCGTTTCCGAAAGCATCCACGATAACGATGGTCTGACCGGTACCGTTCAGATGCTGCTTGCCGATTTTCTGGCTGTAGAGAGCCGTCAAGCCGTACGCCTTCTGAATCTGGGGAGCGTTATAACCGCAAGGCGGAAGATTAGGGGCCGGGGAATTGATGTTGTTGCCGTAGCGGTTACCGGTATAGACCGCATGGGGACCACCGCCAGGGGTTTTGAATAACCTCGCTTGCGGGCCCATTAAGCAATTGGAATTGAAGAACTTGACAATGCTACTGGTGGGAGCAGCTGCAGCGCTCTGGACTGGCACCATGGGCTCAGGCTTGCCGGTATCAGGGTCGATGCGGCGCTGGAAGTAGTTGTGGTAGCTGAGGTCGGCCAAGCCCTGAACGGTGGCGACGAGCGGTGCCGCGGGACCGGCGATGGCGGGCTCCGCCGCGGGCATGCGATGAATGGCGCCATTAGCGTTAACCCGATTCAACTGCACGCCGAAGGCGCGCTGCACATTGGCGACCGTGCCTCGGGCGGTCACAACGTGGTTGAGCTTGTCGGTGGAAACGACGTTCACATTATTGTTGGCGAGATGTTGGCGAACGGTGGCCGCCTCGGCGTCGGTAGGAGCGAATTTTTGCTTGTATTCGCTGGGCGTCAGCCAGTGGTGATAATTCGGGGAATTCTTGTCGTACATCTGGCGGACCAGGTCGTCGAAGGCAGCTTTATTGTGCTGCTTGAGCCAGACATTGACAGTGATCTGCTTGGACAGAGACTCCGGACCAAGCACTTGCGGTTTAGCGAGAGAACGTCCTGCATTCGCGCCCTGACCAAAGGCCGGAATGGCGATCAGAGCGATGGCAACGCAGACAACAAAAACGGAAAGCACGTACTTTGTCGATTTACAGCACATAGAGTGACATCTCCTGGGGAAAAAAATTGAGAGGCCGATAGTGTAGGGGACGCTGGATCGCAGTGACGCTTGAAGATCCTGTAATGGGAGATGATCTGACCTACCATGCGCAAGCATCCTATGGCGGAAGCGTCAGGCAAGTCAATGCAAGGGTGGGCCTGCCGGTGTTTCATTAGATTGCTGTCGTAACATCCCCTATGGCGGTTAACAACAGCTCCTTCCAGGTTGGCCCGTTAATTCGAGAGGAATCTTACGGAGGCTCAGACGATTTTCGACCGACTATCAGTTTTGTCACTAACCCGGAGCGGCCCGGTTCCCAGATTCGTGGTGTCGCTGCTAACATTCGTTCGGGAGACACCTTAGGATGAAGGTCACGGCGGTCCTGTTGCTCCTGTGGTTGACGACCATTGATTGTCGTGCCCAGCAGTTGCTAGCTGACCTGACCGCGACGCCCAACCGTCCTACGGTCACCAACACCGCGGAGGTCACGCAGTTTGGAGTGCTCGAGATCGAATTCGGCATTAGCTCCGCCGCCCAGCAGCAGTCAGTCCAAGGTCTGCTCAAGTTCGGGTTACTACGCGACGTGGAATTGGACTGGGCCGCTAATCCCTGGCAACACGACGCTTCCGTGCATTACGTCGGTGTAAGCGACAATTACGCTGGATTTCGTTGGCGCTTCCTGCACCAGGCGAAGCGCCAGCCGACACTCACCGTGGAATACTCGGTCGAACTCCCCACAGCCGGGCCGGTCGAAGGCTCCGGCGAGGTGGACCACATTGTCACTCTGCTCGCCGGCAAGGACGTTTCAGCGCGGTTCCATGTCGATGCCAACCTTGGCTACGCGTTGCTCGGACGCCCGGGTGGCGGCTTCAACCACAACTGGCTGCCCACAGGCACGCTCACCGATTCGCTGACCCCCAAGTGGCAACTTGCGATGGAATTCTCGGGCGCGACGCGTGCGAACGTCCGCACGCCTGCAGTCACGCAGAACCTGTGGGCGGTGAGTTACACCCTCAGGCCACGCCTGGTGCTGGACAGCGCAGTACAGTTTCGTGTGACCGGCAACGTCCCACGGGTCATATACCTGGGCGGCTTCACCTACTCCATCGCCGACCTCTACCACCACCACAGGCGTTAACTTTGGGCAATGACTGGCGAAATTTCCCCGTCACAGTCATCGATCTTGAAGGCGTGTGACGTAGCAGACATTGGCTGTAGGTGACAGAATCATGGAGCTAAGACAAAACACGCGTTTTACCTGTTCTCGCCCCTAACTTGGATTAGAATAAGGAGTCATCTGTGCCTTTCCGAGTTATGTCGTCTTCCTGCCGGATCGTTCTCGTAAGTTCGATGATGGTCGTGCTCTTGCTCTTGCCCGGATGCAACACGCTGAATCCCCTCTGCGGGAGCGCCCGACCTAAACCGAGCCTCAGCTCGATCTCTCCAGCGACGATGGCCTTTTCACAGCTGCCACCCAGCTTTCCGCTCACCGCCACCGGCAGCCATTTCGTTGCATCCTCCGTTTTGGTCTTCAATGGCGCCACCCTCGCCACCACGGTTGTCAGCAGCTCCCAAGTCACAGCCGACATTACATCGTCGATGATCCCTGCTGCCGGAAGCTTCAACGTCGTTGTAAAGACTCCCGCCGGCAATAGCGGCGACCTCGGCTGCTCCAGCGGCGGCACCAGTAGCGCCAAAACCCTGACCGTCAACTGACGCCTGGCGAAATTTCGACTAGGGAATTCCTCGCTGCCTTTCTCAGGCAGCGGACATCGCCAATACGTGATTCACCTTATCACCGCCCGCACCGCTGCCGTCATCTGACTGCCGACGATGAGAGCAGACGATCGAGAACGCATGTACCAGCTGTGCGCGCAGATTGAACAAGAAAAGGACCACCACCGTTTTCTGCAACTGATCGAACAGCTTAACGAACTGTTGGAACGCCAGGAACAGCGCCTGGAATCGACGCCGAAACGTGAGTGCACATGAACTGCAGCACCGCTCCCCGCATCTCATACTAACCACGCAAGCCCTTCAGGGAGGGGACGACTTTGTGGTCGGTCTTGATCGTCGATGACAATCCGGCGGTGCGGAAGTTGATTTGCGAGCTCTTCACCCGCGAAGCAGACTTCCAGGTTTGTGCCGAAGCCGACAATGGGCGCGACGCCCTGTCGAAGGCGCAGGAGCTTGAGCCCGATCTCGTCGTCACCGATCTCTCCATGCCTCACATGAATGGGCTGGAAGAGACTCGCGCAGTGAGGAAGCTGATGCCCGCCATGCCGGTAATCCTCTACTCCGCGCACATCGATTCGTACGTGGCGAAGGAAGCTCTGGCGGCCGGAGCCTCTGCGGTTGTCCCGAAAACTGACGTAGTCGCGATGTTGATCCCGACCGCTCGCACCCTGATGGACGAACTAGCCGCCTGACCCACCCCGCATTCCGGTATTCGGCGGCACCAACCATCCACGCTTTGACCGGCATCCCATCTTTGAGGTCGAGCGTATCTAAGCCGGTCCGGGTAACCTGCCCCCACCGGTCCCGAAAGTAACCACTTCGGTTCCGTTTCGGCGATTGACCCGGGCGCGTCCCGAAGGTACGATTTTTGGTAGAATTCACCGGAATCTAACACTCGGAGAGGCCACCGTATCCTCATTCCGCAATATGCGATTCGTCAACCTCTACCTCCGGACCGCCGCGCTTGCTTCGCTGATCCTGGCGCTTTCTGCCTGCCAGTCAGCCCAGAAGCCCGTCACCTGGTGCCTCGCGCAACGGTTCCCGCGCTGAAACCAGCGCCGGCAACTGCTCCACAGGCCACGTCCGAGCCGGCTCAAGCTCCCGCGGAGAAGAAGCAGGAAGACTCATCCACAGAGAAAGCGACCCCGGCAGAGACTCCTCAGGCCGAAACCCAACCGAAATCCGATGCGGTCGGTGATCTCGTTGTCAAAGCGGAGAGTGAGTACCAGACGGGCTTAGCGAACTACCACGCCGGCAAGACCGACGACGCCAAGCACAATTTCGATAACGCGCTCAACTCGCTGCTGAGCAGCAATTTCGACGTTCGTTCCGACGAGCGCCTGCAAAAGGAATTCGACCGGATCGTCCAGGGCGTCAACGAACTGTATCCCGGCGGCACCACGCAGGAAGCCGACGCTGCGCAGGAGCCGCAACAGAAATCCGAACCAGCGCCCATCGACACGACCAACGAAATCGCCCCTGCCGCCGATGCCGGCACCAAGGCCAAGGCCGAAGCTGACCTGAAGAAGACCCGCTCCGACCTGCCGCTGATGATGACCGACCAGGTCGCCGGCTACATCGCCTACTTCTCCAATTCCAATCGCGGACGCGGCGTCTTCGAGCGTGCCTACGCCCGCTCGGGCCGCTATCACGACATGATCGTGTCGACGCTGAAGCAGGAAGGCGTCCCGCAGGATCTCATATACCTCGCGCAGGCCGAATCCGGATTCCATCCGCACGCTGTTTCACGCGTCGGTGCCCGCGGCATCTGGCAGTTCATGGCAGGCCGCGGCCTGGGATACGGACTCCATCACAACATGTACGTGGACGACCGCCAGGATCCCGAAAAGTCGACCCGCGCCGCCGCCCGCCACCTGAAAGATCTCTATAACCAGTTCGGCGACTGGTATCTCGCCATGGCCGCCTACAACTCCGGTCCTGGCACGGTGCAGGCTGCGGTGAAGCGCACCGGATACGCCGACTTCTGGGAACTCTACAACCGCAACGTCCTGCCCAGAGAGACCAAGAATTACGTCCCGATCATTCTGGCCGTGACCATCATGACCAAGAATCCGTCGCAGTACGGGCTCGATAGCGTCGTGATGGAAAAGCCGGACGACTACGACACGGTCACGCTCGACTACCCGGTTGACCTTCGCCTGGTTTCCGATTGCGTGGGCGATTACGACCGACGAATTACAGGATCTGAATCCGAGCCTGTTGCGCCTGAGCACTCCGCGCACCGGATCGTTCCAGCTTCATATTCCGGCCGGGACCAAGGATCAGTTCGAAACCGCCATCGCCGCCATTCCGCCCGACAAGCGCCTGTGGTGGCGTTATCACACGGTTCATTCCGGCGACACGATCATGGCCCTGGCGCGCACCTATCACACCACCGCCAAGCAGATCGAAGAAGCCAACCACCTCGACAGTCCCGAACTCGAACAGCGACGCCAAGCTCATCATTCCGGTCGCGCCCGGCAAGCATCCGAGCGACACCGCCACGTACGCCAGGCACATCACGCGCTACAAAGTTCACAAGGGAGACACGGTCGAGAGCGTGGCCGAAAACTTCGGCGTCTCAGCACAGCAGCTTCGCCGCTGGAACGGCATTCGCGGCAACAGCCTCTGCCGGACGCCGCGTGACTCGCCCTGCACCTGCCAATCTCGCCCAGCGCTCACGACACCGAAGCGGCCTCCTCGCGCACAAAGACGAAGAGCACTACGCCCAAGACGGAAACCGCGACGACCAAGGCCTCCAGCCACGAAGTCCGCCGAGATCGAGCGTCTGAGAGCAACTACGGCCGAGGCCGCCGTAGTCCACCACAAAGTAAGATCCGGCGAAACCCTCTACTCGATCGCTAACCTCTACAAGACGACAGTAGCCGCCCTGAAGCGTGACAACCGCAACGTAGCGGTCATCAGGCCGGGAATGATCCTGACCATCCAGATCGCAAGATAATCTGAAATTCCTCGACTTCGCTCTCTCGAAACTCCCACTTCTCGCAAAGGCGGCGAGAAATGGGGCACCCCAGCTAGAGGAGCCAACGAGGATCTAGCCAATCACTCTGTGCGCAAGGCCGTCATCGGATCGACCATGGCCGCCCGCCGTGCCGGCAGATAGGAAGCGAGCAACGCTGTGGCCAGCAGGATCAAGGCCACTGCCACAATGACAGACAGGTCCACGGCGGCAACGCCGTACAAAGTAGTGCGCATCGTGTGTCCGACCCAAACGGAGCCGCCGAGGCCAATCCCCAAGCCAATCAGTGCCAGCAATGCCGCCTCTTTCAGAACGAGGGCGATCACGTGCGACCGGCTGGCGCCAAGTGCAAGGCGCAATCCGATTTCGCTGATTCGTTGGGACACGGCAAAAGCCATCAATCCGTAAATCCCGACGGCTGCAAGCAGCAGAGCTACAACGGCGAAGCCGGCGAACAGCACGGTCGTGTAGCGGTCCTCACCGAGGGACTCAAATTTCACCTGATCGAGAGTGCGTAAAGTCGCCAGCGCAATCTGCGGATCCACACTGTGTACGGCTGCTGCAATCGTCTTACTCATACCGCCGGGTCTTCCGCAGTTCGCACGCCGATGCTCACACTCGGCGACAACGATTGCGCGAAAGGCACATCGACTTCGGGGAACGGCTCGCGAAAATCTCCAGCGCGCACATCATGAAAGACCCCGACGATCTCCCATTCCACCGCCGGTCCAAGCTTTTGCAGTCCGGGAATGATCTGCTCAATCGACACGCGCTGCCGCAGAGGGTCCAGGCCCTTGAGATAACGTTTGGCAAATTCCTCGTTCACCATCGCGACCCGCGGGCTCGATGCCGTGTCCTGATCGTCGAATGTCCGGCCGCGAACCACTTGTATGCCGAAAGTCTTGAAGTAGTCGGGGGAAACAGACTGAAAGCCGGTGCCCGGCCGTTGTGAAGGATCCGCGAACGTCGGCCCCCCCACCAGGGTGAACGGCATGCCATCGCTTGGTCCACGCAGAGGGAAACCGGTCAGCGTGGCGGCTGCGGACACACCCGAAACCGAGCGCAAGGCACTCAACAATTGTTGGTTATAGGCGTTCATCTGTTCGGGATTCTGGAAGCGGCCCTCCGGTTGATTCAGGGCAAAGACCAACACATGGTCGGTGCGTACTCCCAGATCGATACGTGTCAGATTCCAAAAACTGTGCAAGGCCAGGCCCGCGCCGGCCAGTAACGAGAGGGCCAAGGCAAATTCCCCGGCGATCAGCCCTCGCCTTAGTTTGTGGCTGCCGGCGCCCGTGCTCGTGCGTCCGCCTTCTTTCAGAGATTCTCCCGGATCCACCCGCGACGCGTACCACGCGGGCGCGCAGCCGAACAAGAGCCCGGCGAGAGTGGTCGCGGCGAGGGCGGCGACAAGAACGTGCAAATCAAGTTGCAGATTCGCTTCTGTCGGCAGAATTCCTTCCGGGACAATGCTCAGGATGGCGCGCAGCAATCCTGCGCCTAGTGCGATGCCGAGTACGCCGCCGATGAGGGCAAGAACCAGACTCTCGATCAGGAATTGAACGAAGATTTGTCTGCGACTGGCTCCCACCGAAGATCGAATCGCTATCTCTCTCAGCCGTACTGCGCCTTTCGCCAGTAGCAGGTTCGCAATGTTGACGCAGGCAATCAGGAGCACGAATCCCACCGCTCCCAGTAGAAGCCACAGGTTACGAATGCGCTCCTTGGGCAGAAAATCATTCTGCAGAGGTTCCACCGACGCGCCCCATCCCTTGTTGGAAGTGGGATACATCTCAGCGATGTGAGCGGTGACGGCGTCCATGTCAGCCTGCGCCTGTTGGAGCGTAATGCCAGGCTTCATGCGGCCCATGGCGAGAATCCAGTGATAATCGTGATTGATCTGTTCCGGACGGAACGCCAGAGGGACTGCCAACTCTTCGTCGAATCGATCGGGCATGCCCGGCGATAGCACACCAACCACCGTGTAAGGTTCGCCATTGAGGCGTAACGCTTGTCCCAGAATGCTTCGACTGGCGCCGAGGCGTTTCCACAACTTGTAGGTGAGAATGATTTCATGGTCCCGGCCGGGCACGCCTTCTGCTGGCAGGAAATCGCGGCCCATCATGAAAGGGATACCCTGCATGTCGTACCAGCCGGGCGTTAATCGCTTCACAGCAATGTGTTCGGGCTGGTCTTGGGTTGCGAGATTGTAGCTCCCATCTGTCCAGGCGGCCAGTTGTTGGAACGACTTGTTCTGCTCTTTCCAATCGAGGAAATCACCAGCCGATATTCCGTTGTTGTGTCCGCCGATCTTCGACCAAACCATGACCAGTTGATTCGCATCCGGATAGGGCAAGGGCGCCAGCAAAACGGCATAGACCACGGTATAGATGGCGGTGGTCGCGCCGATGCCGAGCATCAGAGTGGCCACCACGGCCGCCGTCAAGCCCGGATTTTTGCGCAACATGCGCGTGCTGTAGCGGAAATTGACTGAGCAGTGTCCCCACACTCCACCTCGCAAGCGCTGACAGGTCACACGGGTCGTAGCCCTGAACACTGCGCCGGCTTTTCCCCAGTTGGTGGATTGGGCTTACACGATCGGATGCCATTCGTGCGCAACGAGTCAGAGGCTGCAAAACAATGGCTTAGAAGCTTCCTGTAGATTGCGCCGCAGATGGCGATTGTCCGAAACCGGGAGTTTGCCATGTCCGCTCTCGAACAGCTGTCCCGTCCAAACCTGACGTGGAATAGGTAGGTCGCCGAGCCAAAACACGGATTTGACACCCCTGCCTTCTCGGAGCAAGCTATCGACAAGTTTTAACTAGGGAGAACTGTTTGTGGATCGCAGACAACTCCTGTTTGGAATGTCGGCGCTGGCGGCTCGGAAGGTCGACTCTGAACGACCTGCTTAACGGCCCAGACTACCAACGTAGGTCAAGGATTGCCTTCACTGGAGACACTCTCATATCCGACCGCGAACGGGCCGGGCTTCGAGGCCCGGTGAGAACCGTATCGGAAGGCTCGAATAAGACCGAATATGATCCGGCCGGAAGGTTGATCAGCCAACGCTGGTTGTCCAATCCAGATTCAGAAGCCTCAGAAACAATTCGGACTCTTACCTACGACGGGTCTGGCCGGTTACTTACGGAAACTGTGCGTACTGGTAGTGGCATTCTCTCCGACAAAGTTTATTCCTACGACGACAAGGGACGGCTCCTCAGGGTTGCGGAGGGAAGCGGCGATCATACGTCCTTCCAATATGACGAACAGGGCCACAAGATCGAGGTCCGCGATGTTGCCCCAAACCTGACGATCGAAGATGGAGCGGTCGCTACTGGGCGTCGACTTGATCTTCGCGGATCCCGAAGGAATTGAATTTGGTTGAGACGGAGCTAAAAACGCCAGCAGGATCAAGACGATCTACAACGAGCACGATCAGCCGACGGAAACTCAGGCTTATGATGCCGATGGTCTCGTTTTAAGTCGAATCGTCCGCACCTACGACGAGAAGCAAAGAATTACCGACCTGCGGGTGGTCAATGAGGACCCCACATCTCTGTTTTCTGCGAAACAGATAGCCGAAATGGCCGCACAATCCGGGGCTCCGCTGGATGAAATAAAAGCTCAGATGAAGAAGGCCTTCAGCGCGATGATGGGTGACTCGGGCAGATCGTTTACCTATGACTCACAAGGTCGCCGCACGAAAATAGTTCTGCATCAGGGATTCGCCGACATCAGCAGAACTTATAACTACAACGATCACGGCGATGTTGTCGAGGAGCGGACGATTTTCACTCAAAACCCAAAAGTTCCAGTTGGAGTTGTCTTCCAATCGGACGAGAGTGGGAATCTGGTCCCCGAAAAACCATCTTCCGAATGGCCGCCACAGCCGGAGATGCCGGAGTCGGTAGTTCACTACAAGTACCAGTACGACAACTTTGGCAACTGGACCGAGCAAACTCAGACTCGCTCAGAAGGATGGGAGCACACCAGGCGCCGCGAGCTTACCTATTACTGAAGCGCAACTCTGCTAAATACGTGCCGTGCGCAACGGGACTGACGCTTGCCCATTTGGGGCAGCGAAAGTGTCGGTTGGAAGCGGCGGTCGCGAACCGGCAATTTGTCGAGACTTCGTAACCCAACAGTGCTGGGTCGGACGTAACGACCGAGAGCACGAATGCAGTACCTTGCCCTGCAGAAATCTTCATAGAATTGATCTCACAAGCCACATCGGCATAATTCCACAATTCAAGGAGAGCTCATGCTGAACAATTTCGGGAAGTGCCTGTTTGCTCTACTCACACTCGGAATGTTGGCCGCGGCGCAAGCCGTGCCGGCCGGAACTCACATCACCGTGCGTACCGACTCGCAAATCAATTCTGCTAGTGCGCATGTGGGACAGTCATTTCATGCCAACCTGGTGAGAGACCTGGTGGTCAGTGGCAAGACCATCGCCAAAGCCGGGGCGCCAGCGAAAGGTAAAGTTTCCTATGCCAAGTCAAGTGGACGCCTGCACGCCCCCGGACAGCTCACTGTCCGGCTTACTTCGATCCAACTGGCGAATGGCAAAACTCTGCTGCTTTCAAGCAGCGGCTTTCGTGCTCAAGGAAAAAGCCATACCAAGAGCAACGTAACCAAAATCGGCGGCGGCGCCGCCGCAGGTGCTGTCATCGGCGGATTGGCCGGCGGTGGCAAGGGAGCTCTGATCGGCACGGCTGTGGGCGCGGGAGCGGGGACCGGAGTGGCCGCAGCAACGGGTAAGGAAGAGGCTGTCATCCACGCCGAAACGGCAATCACCTTCACGACGACGGCGAACGCTAAGGCGAAATAGCTCGAAACGCTGACGTTGAGGTCTTCAACTCATGGGCACGTTCGCATCAGAACTCCCCCTCGGGAGTCCTCAACGTCATCACACCCGTACGCTCAAAATCCTCGTCCCGAACGAAGCCGTGCCTCTGACGAAATCACTAAGGCGACAGTTTCTAGTCGCCGCAGGCTCGTGCCCGGTCCAGCAGGAAGTTCCGTTCTCGCGCATTCCGCGTGATTGACGCCGCCCGTTCGAACTCTGCGCGGGCCTCTTCCTTTCGTCCCAGCTTCTTCAGCAGATCCCCGCGAACGCTGGGCAGGAGATGGTAGTTCTTCAATGCGGGATCATCGGTCAGCGCATCGACCAACTCAAGTCCCGCTGCGGGCCCAGAGGCCATGCTGACCGCGACCGCCCGATTCAGTTCCACGACCGGCGACGGTTCAATGCGCCCCAACTCGTCATACAAGGCCGCGATCCGCGCCCAGTCTGTGTCTCCCGGCGTAACTGCCCGCGCATGACAGGCCGCGATCGCGGCCTGGATCGCGTAAGGCCCGCGCGATCCGCCCAGGCGTTCGGCGCGCTCGAGCGCCGCCAGGCCACGTCCGATCAGCAAGCGATCCCAGCGCGCGCGATCCTGATCGAGCAGCAACACCGGCTCGCCCGCCGCATTCACACGGGCGTTAGAGCGCGACGCCTGAATCTCCATCAGCGCGACCAGCCCGTGCACCTCGGGCTCGTTCGGCACCAGTTCGGCCAGAATGCGTCCCTGCCGCAGCGCCTCTTCACAAAGCGCCGGCCGCATCCAGTCGTCTCCGGATGTCGCGGAATAACCCTCATTGAAGATGAGATAGATGACCTGCAGAACGGACGACAGGCGCGCCTTGAATTCCGCGCCCCGCGGCACCTCGAAGGGAATCTGCGCTTCGCTCAGCGTCCGCTTGGCGCGAACAATGCGTTGCGCGATGGTCGGCTCGGAACTCAGGTATGCACGCGCAATCTCGTCGGTGGTAAGCCCGCCCAGCAGTCGCAGCGTGAGCGCCACTCTGGCTTCCGTCGACAGCATCGGATGGCACGCAATGAATACCAGCCGCAGCATGTCGTCACCGATGTTGTCGTCCATGGCAGCGGCGAGATCGGGCACCTGCATCTCGCGTTCGGTCATCTCACGGCCGAGGTCTTCGTGCTTGCGGTCGATGAGCGTGCCGCGGCGAAGGAAGTCGATGGCTCGATGCTTCGCCGTGCCCATGAGCCAGGCTCCGGGATTTTCGGGAATCCCCGAATCCGGCCACTTTTCGAGAGCGGTGACCAGAGCGTCTTGCGCGAGTTCTTCGGCCACGCCCACGTCGCGGACGATGCGAGTCAGCCCGGCAATCACCCGAGCCGACTCGATCCTCCAGACAGCTTCAATCGCGCGATGTGTCTCGGTAGCACCCACTGCTACCGATCACATCATTTTCTAGGCTTTCAGCGCAACCTCACTGGATGACTTCATGCAGTCGGCAGTTCAGGGCCAGCCTTGTTCGTAGATCTGGCGAAGCTCGCACTCGCCCTCGCCGGCGACCTTCAGGAAGTCCTTCGCCATCTGTATCGCTTCTTCCTTGGAGCTTCGCCTTCAGAATGGCGAATCCACCGACGACCTCTTTCGACTCGGTGAAGGGACCATCGGTCACGTTGATGTTGCTGCCGGATCTCCGCACGCGCGCACCCAGTTTGCTGGGCAGGCAGCCTTCGGTGGCGAGCAGCCAGCCCTCTTTGAAGCCCTGTTCGACCAGTTTGCCCATGGTCGCCATTTCCTGCTCGGTGGGGGGCGTGTTCGCGTTCAACATTCTTGTAGATGCTCAGGAATTTCATGATCTTCTCCTTGGTAGGGATTTCAAATTTTGAGCCGGGTCTCGACGGCTTCTGCCTCGGATTTCCCGCGCTCTATGAATACGTCGAACCGGGTTTTGCGAATTCGACAGGGAATCTGAAAATATTTCTTGTCATTCCGAAACGGCGAAGCCGGTGGAGGAATCTGCTGTCGCGGGCAGCGTACCGAGGTGCCGGCGGACAGCAGATTCCTCCTTGTCGCTGCGCGACCCGTCGGAATGACAAAGGTTCGGGCAGAGGGCTTGATTTACTTCTTTCCTGCGATCTGCTCGGCTAACCGCCGCTCTTGCTCCCTGAGTTCGGGGGTAAAGTTCTCTCCGAAATCTGCGGGTTCAAACACTGGACGAATCTCCACCTCCGATTCACCCGGCATCGGATTCGGGCAACGCTTCAGCCATTCCACCGCTTCTTCCATCGATCGCACCTGCCAGATCCAGTAGCCTGCGATCAGTTCCTTGGTTTCAGCGAACGGCCCGTCAATGACCGACCGCTTCTCTCCAGAAAACCGTACCCGCTTGCCTTTGGACGACGGTTTCAGCCCCTCGCCCGCCAGCATAATGCCGGCTTTCACGAGCTCTTCGTTGTACTTGCCCATGGCAGTGAGTAATTCTTTGCTCGGCAGCGCGCCGGCCTCGGAATCCCTCGTTGCCTTTACGATGACCATAACTCGCATAGCTGTTCACTCCTGTTTTTCAATTTGAGCCGGACTTGAATCTCTCCGGTCTCTATATCAACATCGAACGAGGCGGCGCGAAATCGACAGGTTTACTTAGGAAAGCTGCATTTCCCGGATTTTCCCTCCGATCCAGGCGCAGGGGATTCCGGTGACGACCAGCGCGATCGGGTACCAGTGGGGGCCGAGATCTTTGTTCCACGTCGCCACTGCCCCCGCGGTACCGATGGTCATGCCAACGATCGCCCCCAACATGGCGTGCCACATCGGTCGATACGGCGCCAGCCGCGCCGTAATGTAGCTGCCGATGATCCCGTAAATGGTGCGATAGATCGTCGCCCATACAAACAGCCGGTCTGCCATTCGTTGATCCAACGGCGGGAAAATCCTCATTTGGTGCAACACGATGTCAGTGCCGATTCGAAAGAATCACAACTGCGAGAAACCCCGCCACAATCGCCCACACACTGCGTCCCAGCCTCCGCGGAGGCGTATTACCATCCACAATTGGAGTTGCTGTCAGATTGGACATTTCCTTTTCCCCTTTATTTTGAGCGCAAGACCACCCCGAGTTTGCGTCTTGCGTTCCCGAGAGTTTACTCGCAAGCCGTAATCCTTGCCCGAATCAGCCCTGTGAAAGCGGCCGGACGCCGGGGTTATAATGTCCGAAGCCTTGCTGTAGACCCGGCCACTTCGTAACCCGGCTCCAAATTCAAGATGACAGACGCGATCAAACGCAAACTGCAGGAAGAGATCAACGCGCTTGAACACGAGTTGATCCACGAACTTCCCAAAGAAATCAAGAAAGCCGCCGCGCTCGGCGATCTCAGCGAAAACGCCGAGTACCACATGGCCAAGCAGCGGCAGGAGTTCGTGAAAGCGCGCGTCCGCCAGCTGGGCAAGCGGTTAGCCGACCTGTCCATGGTCAACATGAACAACATCCCCAAGGACAAAGTCGGGCTCGGATCCACGGTCAAGGTTTACGACAATACCAAAGGCGAAGAAGTCGAATACAAGCTGGTGACCAGCGAAGAGTCTGATGTTGCGGCGGGCAAGATTTCGACCACCAGCCCCATCGGCCGCGCGCTATTAAATAAGAAGGTGGGAGATGAAGCGACCGTCGTCAGTCCCAACGGAAAGCGCGAACTGGAAATCCTGAGCCTGAGCACCATCCACGACGAGGTCGACGACGAACCTAAAGAAGCGCAAGCGTAGATTGGCGTTCACCAAATTCATGAACCACGAAGGACACGAAGGTAGCACGAAGGAAAACCTGTGAAGCTTTTTCTTCGCGTACCTTCGCCTGCCCTGAGCGTAGTCGAAGGGTGTCCTTTGTGGTTAAATTAGGGGTTCCGGTGCTTCCCCAATGACCGCTTCCTGGACTTCCGCCTTTGGACGCGCCTGCGGAGTCCTGCTCGACACCATCGTCCGCTGGCTGGCGCTCTCGCGCATCAATCCCAACGTCCTCACCTTCATGGGATTGCTCGTCAACACCTGGGCAGCTTTCCTATTCGGCTCGGCTGACGCCTCCAACCAGAAGCGCATGTTCATCTACGCCGGGCTGGTGATCATCTTCTCCGGCTTCTTCGATCTGGTCGACGGACAAGTCGCCCGCGCCACCAACCGCGTCACCCGCTTCGGAGCCTTCTTCGATTCGGTGGTGGACCGCTATTCGGACGCGTCGCAGTTCCTGGGATTATTAGTCTTCTACGCGCGCGGCGGACGCTACACCTACGTCGTGCTCAGCGCCTTCGTGATGATCAGCGCCATCATGGTGAGTTACACGAGAGCCAGAGCCGAATCGCTGATCGGGTCGTGCAGAGTCGGATTCATGGAGCGTCCCGAACGCCTGGTGCTGGTCATTCTCGGAGCACTTGTTCAACCGCATGGCACCTGTGCTGTGGGTGATCGCAGTCCTGAGCACCATCACGGTAATCCACCGCATGCGCTACACCTGGACCAGAACGCAGGACCCGCCGGTAGCGTTAACCCCAGGCCAAGCCGCGTAAATCGAAAAGAACCACGTAGGGACAGCCGCCTCGGCTGTCCAGTCGTGCCGGAGCGGGCGCTCGTTTCCCCCTCGGCTGCGCTCCGGGTGAACAGCCCTGAAGTCGCTCGGGCCTGCTCTTCGCCACACGAACTCACAGACAGGGACCGGGCGCCTTGGTCGTAATGACCTGCTATCCTATCCCGTCGCATGTGACGTCCGACGTCCTGGGGACAACTCTTGGCAACTGATCCCGTAATAGTCGTTCATGGCGGCGCGTGGGCCATGCCTGATGACATGGTCGACGCGCACATTCGCGGCGTGTCGAACGCGATGGCCGCGGGATGGCGCGTGCTCGAGCGCGGCGGCTCGGCGCTCGATGCCGTCGAGGAAGCGGTCGTCATCATGGAAGACGACGAGACCTTCGACGCCGGGCGCGGCAGCTTTCTCAACCGTGACGGCCGCGTGCAACTCGACGCACTCATTATGGATGGAGCCACGCTCCGCGCCGGCGGCGTGGGATGCGTCGAGCACCTGCGCAATCCGGTGCGCGCCGCGCGCAAGATCCTGAGCGAGAGCCCGCACGTTTATTTCGTCGGGGAAGGCGCGGAGAAGTTCGCCGCCGAGCACGGCGTCCCGCTCTGCAAGAACGAAGAACTGATCATCCCGCGAGAGGTCGAGCGCCTGCGCGCGTATCAGGCCACCCAGAATGATTCGAAGGCCGACGGCAACGATCTATTCGCGCCTGCCGCGGATGATCCCACGATCTCGCACGACACGGTTGGCGCGGTCGCGCTCGATCGCAATGGCAACATCGCCGCCGCCACTTCGACCGGAGGGACGCTGAACAAGGCTCCGGGACGGCTGGGCGACTCGTCGCTGATCGGCTGCGGCTGCTACGCCGACAACGAGAGCGCTGCCGCGTCGACCACCGGATGGGGCGAGCCGATCATGAAACTGGTTCTCGCCAAATGGACTGCTGACCGCATCGCCGCAGGAAATCTGCCGGAGTGGTCCGCGCAGGAGGCGATGAACTATCTGAAGCAGCGCGTGAACGGACACGGCGGGATTATCGTTTTGAACCGCGAAGGCCACATCGGCATCGCCCACAACACTCCGCGCATGGCCTGGGGGTACAAGACGGTGAAGAAACAGGAAACTGGGATCGAACGGGCGGTTACCTCATAGGCGGTATGGACTGAACGGGCGCCGTCTCGCTTTGCTTCGCCGGGACAGCCGAGGCGGCTGTCGCTACGTGGGTGTGTGCCTATAGCCAGCCTTTGGTGCGCGCGATGCGGGCGGCTTCCACTCTGTTGCTTGCGCCCAGCTTGCTGATGGCTTCCGAGAGATAATTCCGGACGGTGCCGTCGGACAATCCCAGTTCGCCGGCAATGTCGCAGCTGGCCATGCCTTCTCCGGCCAGGCGCAGGACCTGGCGTTCGCGGTCGGTCAGTGGATCCACTTCGCCCCAGGCTTCCGTCGCGAGCTCGGGATGAATCACGCGCAGGCCCTGATGCACGCGGCGGACGGCATCGGCCAACTCTTCGGCGCGCATGTCTTTCAGCAGATATCCTGATGCACCCGACTCGAGCGCCCGGCGCAAGTATCCTGTGCGCGCGAACGTGGTGACGATGACCACGCGCGTTCCTGTGCGCTGGCGCTTCAACTCGGCGGCAACGTCGAGGCCGCTCATGTGCGGCATTTCGATGTCGGTGATGAACACGTCCGGCTTGTGCGCAAGGACGGCGGCGAGCGCCTCTTTGCCGTTGCGCGCCTGCGCCACCACCGAAATGTCGCCTTCGATTTCGAGCAAGGCCGCGAGCGCGCCCAGAACCATGCCCTGGTCTTCGGCCAGCACCACGCGGATCGTCTTGCGGCTCGTTTCTTTAACGGGAGGATTCAAATTCGCGCGCCTTCTCTTGTTCTGCGATGGCTTCCTGCTGGGCGTTTTCTTTTGTCGCCACTTCTTTGAGAGGAAGCGTGATGGTCAGGGTCGTGCCCGATTTATTGCGGCGATCGAGAGTGCCGCCGAGCATCTCGACGCGTTCGCGCATACCGCGCAGCCCATTGCCTTCCATGCTGGTGAAGCCCTGTCCATCGTCGGCAATCTCCAGGCGGCACATGCCGTTCTGCTGCTCGATGCGCAGCCGGCAGGTGCGGGCGTTGGCATGACGCACCACATTGGTCACGCCTTCGCGGACAGCCAGGGACAGCACGCTTTCCTGCATTGGCGGCAACTGCATGCTCGTGGCAGCGTCACACTGCACGGTGAGTCCTGCGGTCTCGAGCGTCGACTTTGCGTGTGCCAGCTCGGCGACCAGCCCCTTGGAGCGATATCCGCGGATCGCATCGCGAACATCCGATAGAGCCTGTCGCGAAATCTTCTCTACTTCGCGAATCTCTTTTCCCGCGCGCTCGGGATCGCGATCGATGAGCTTGCCTGCCAGCTCCGACTTCAACGTGATGACCGACAATGTATGGCCCAGCACATCGTGCAGATCGCGCGCGATGCGCTCGCGTTCCGCGACCTTTGCCAGATGCTCGATTTCTTCGTTCGCCTTGCGCAGCTTGCAGTTCATGCGGTTGCGTTCCGCGAAGAATACGTTGCTGCCGCCTACCGTCAGCGGGAACACGCAAGCCCAGAACTTAGTCCACCAATCGAGATGAAGAATCGAGGCCTCGACGAGCGTGATGGAGGAGATGGCGAAGATTCCCAGGATTGCAGTTTTTTTTGTGTTCGTCGAAAAGGGCACGAACGCCGCCGCGAAGATCAAGAAACCGGCGGCTCCGCCGTTGAACGGGAGGAACAACAGTCCCAACAGAATCAGGCCCCCGATGTGTACGATGGGTTTAGGCCGTTCGAGCCAGAAAAAACCAAAGTAGAGAAGACAAAAGATGAGGTATCCGGCGATATCCAGCAGCCAGACTTTGAGGCCTACATGGGCCAACACGGGCTGGACAAAGAAGAATCCAGAATAGGCGAACCAGACGAAAGGGCTCCAACCGTGATCGCGATTCTTGAATACGCTTTTGAAGGGCTTCAGGGCTAAGTCCATGCGTGGGCTCCCGGCGATTGACTGCCGCTCAACGCCAGAGTGTCAGTAACCTCATTCACTATTGTCATCCTAACCGTCAATTCCGGCCACTCCGCAGCTTGGGATTTGCTCGATACCACACGACTGCAGCCGCAGGAATCAGCAGCAGCAGCAACTGTGGACCACCATAGAGCGCCAGAATGCCCAGGGCAAGAAATGCGACCATCGATCCGTAATGTTTCTTGGCTTCCGCGCTCATGGTATCCACCTTTCCCCGCCTTCTAGCGAGGACGTCATTCGAACAACTTCATCCATACATTTTTTCCTGGTCGCGCTGAAAACCGATGCGGGCGACGCCCAGGCAGATCATGGTGAAAGCCGCCAGCGCCTCCCAATGACCAACGGCGGACTGGTGCGTTCCCGCGCCCACGACTCCCAGCGCCAGTTGCGACAGGTGATACGGCGGCAGCACCAGCGCAATCTTCTGCACTACCTTCGGCAGAAACATGAACGGCACCCAGAGGCCGCTGCAGAACGACATCGGTAAGTAAATAAGGTTGATGGTCGGAGGGGCCGAATTCGGACCGGTGAAATATCCCAGGGCCAGGCCCATCGCGGAGAATGGAAGCGAGCCCGCCACCAGAATCCCGAGCAACCGCGCGAACGAGGTGACGGGCATCCGCACTCCGCCAAACGCGATCCCCAGCGTGAAGAGAGCCAGAACAATGATGGTGCTGAATACCAGGCTGGTCGCAACCTTCGCCGCGAAGTACGCGAACGGAGGCATTGGACTGGCACGTTTCACCTCCAGCCATCCCAGCCCGCGGTCGGAGGCCAAACCTGCCGCCGTACCAAACAGAGAAGCGGCGATCACTCCGAACGTTCCGTAACTCGGAATCAGATACGCCGACACCCGCGTTGCCCCAATGGTTTGGTTGGAGTTCAACACCAGCCCGAACAGGACGTAGAACATAATTGGAAAGCTCAACACCGAGACGGTGTACATCCGCAAGCGGAGATACTTCAGGAACTCGTACTTCGCTTCCTTCAGATAAATCGTCGCGGTGTGGGCTGGTGAGCGTTGAATCTGTGCGGTGCTCAGTGCCATGGTTGCGGTGCTCATCTCAACTCCTTCATTCATTCCGGCTGCCCCTCAGTGGCTAAAGAGTGTGCGTGAGAACTGGTGTCGTCCCTACGGGACTCGCGCATTTGTTCCGCGTCACCCGGCACTTCCGTGCCGGGCTTTCACATGCCGCCGCTACGCGGCTGGAGTTTCGGTGGTGCTTGTTCCACCGCTTGCCTTCAACGGTAGTTCTCACGCAGTCTCTAAAGCCCATCAGAAAAGAAAGCCCTTATCGCAGCGCTGAAAGCGCTGCGCCACCCAAAAGCTGCGCCACCCAGAAACCGAGTTTTTCAGCAAACTGTGTAGCCGTGCGCTTTCAAATCAGGCTCGAGCGCCCGTTCTTAAGCACGCTGCTAGTGGTTTCCGTTTTTCGAGCTGTCCTGCGTCAATGCCAGGAACGCTTCTTCCAAACCTGCGGCCGTGACTTCTAGTCCCGCGAGATTCGCATCGCGCGCCAGCAACTCGCGCAGGACGGGTTCAGCTTCGGGAGCGTGAAGTTCGACGGCCTCGCGGTCTTCTTTCACTTCGGTGACGCCCGGGATCTGCCGCAACGCGTCCATCGTCAGGCTGGTGATGCAGCGAATGCGCTTGCCCGCAGTCTGGGCCTTGATCTGCGACGGACTCCCTTCCGCAATAATTTCGCCCTTGTTGATTACGGCGACGCGATCCGCCAGTGCGTCGGCTTCTTGCAGATAGTGGGTGGTGAGCAGAACTGTCTTCCCGCGATCGACCAGTTGGCGGATCTCTTCCCACAACATGCGTCGCGCTTCCACGTCGAGTCCGACTGTCGGCTCGTCAAGAAAAAGAAGGTCGGGATTGCCGCAGATGGCCAACGCGAACAAGACACGCTGCCGCTGACCTCCGGAGAGTTCGCCGAACTTGCGGTCGCTCAATTTTTCCAGGCCAGCGGCTGCCAGAACGGCCGCGGCGGGCATCGGATTCTGGTAGTAGGAGGAGAACAGATCAATGTGCTCACGTACCCGCAACGTCTCTGGCACTCTTCCCACCTGTAACATCGCCCCTGTGCGCATCCGGTTTTCAGGATTCGTGGGGTCTCCGCCCAAAACGCGCACCTTCCCGGCATTCGGTTGCAGCAGCCCCAAGAGAAGTTTCACTGCGGTGGTCTTGCCGGCTCCATTGGGACCCAACAGCGCCACGACCTCACCGGCTCGCACCCGAAAATTCACGCCTTTGAGCGCCCGAACGTCTCCATAGCTCTTGCTGACGCCTTCAAGACTGGCGACCACCCGACTTGCGGCAACCGACTCTGCGCTGTTGGTTTTCTCCAGGGTTGCGATCATCGTGCTCACCTCTTTGCGGCGTGGGATGCTGTTTTCAAGACCCTATCAATCCGGTAATGGCATCGTCGCCCAGGAGCGACCGACACGCCAGTGCCAACCATCACGCAAGCAGCGTGACAAATGTCATCCTGAGGAGCGCCGAGATTTCGGGACTACTTCGCAAGGGCTACACAACCACTCGAAGATGGGGAATAGACGGTGAGCGGTTGGTTCTCGAGCAACAACCATCAAAGAAACGGCGTGATGAAAGCGAGGGCGTGTGTTACGAAATCCGAACAGTTACACGATTATCCACAATAGTCGGCTTCACGCTTCATCTCTGCCGACGGCACACGGTTACGGGCTGGAATCACCTTACAGGAAGCCTTTCTCCGCTTGTTCGGAATTCGTAACAGACCTCACCGGTGAAAAAATTTTACCGGAAGTAAGATACAATTCCGCCACCCTTTGATATCATTTGCGTCACTCGTTAGAGGCCTTTTGAATGGTACCTGCGGGCAAAAGCCTTCGCACTCTTCGTGAAAAACTCGGCCTCACCATGCGTGACGTGGAGCACTCCAGTGCGCGCATTGCCGAAAAATATCGCAACGAAGAGTTCTCGATTCCACCCAGCCGTTTGTCGGATATCGAGACCAAGGGCATACTGCCCAGCATCTATCGCCTGTACACCTTGTCGATCATCTACCGGCGCGACGTTCGCGAACTGATGGCGTGGTACGGCGTTGACCTCAACAACATCCCCGCGGACCTGGGATTGGTTTCCCCGCCAAAATCGCATGTTTCCGATGCATTAGCCGGCCTCGCTTCCGTGCAGGTTCCGGTGCGCATGGACCCCGGTTTCGACGAGCGCCGCACCACCAATCTCGGCCGCATGGTCGAAAAATGGGGACTCGTTCCGGTTGCGTACCTGGCTCAGTTCGCCAACAGTGAATTCACTTACGGCTACGTCGGCACCCAGGATTTCACCATGTACCCGATCCTGCCGCCGGGAAGTTTTATCCAGGTGGATGAATCGCGCAACCGCGTGCTCGAAGGTTCATGGCGTTCGGAATACGAGCGGCCCATTTATTTTGTGGAAACACGTGACGGCCACACCTGTTCCTGGTGCAGCATGCGCCGCGAAGAAATCATCCTGCAGCCTCACCCGCTCTCTCCAGTTCCGGTTCGCATTCTCCGCCACCCCCAGGAAGCCGAGGTGCTCGGCCAGGTGGTAGGAGTCGCTATGAAGTTGACCGAGTGGCACGCCCTCGATTCTTCTCCAGGCTCGAGAGTGCCACCAGTATTGAATTAAGGTGGGTTGACACCGGAGTATTCTGACGGCCCTCCGGCAACAGATCCTGTAAGCGCCCACGCATCTTCTCCACGTACTCAGACCCCGCCACCCCACTGCTTTCGCTCGATTCCTTCAGGTCTTCGAGAAGGGAAGGCAGCGGCGTCCGCAGAACTCTTGTAACGACCTCCATGTGGGCTTGGCGTAAAGCCCGCTCGGACGATTCCGGCCCGTGGACGCTTTCCATTCCCCAATGCTCGTACCGCCCCTGCCCGCCGCGGAGAGAAGCCAGATAGGCCAGTTTCCCCAGCAGTCCGGAGACGGCGGAAAGGGTAGTTTCCTTGATGTCCTGTAGGGCGGATTTAAGGCTCATCTTGTTACAAATTCCGAACAATTCAATGTTCTTCCGTGCCGTTGCGCGAGTGGAGTGCAGCCATGAAACCATCACGGTCCAACTCGCATTACAACAAGGAGATAACCGTGAAACGTGTGCTACTCACTCTTGGAGCAGCCGTACTGTTTCTTACCACTTTGGTAACCCCCACCCTGGTCAAGGCCGATGGCGGCGGTGGAACCAGCACAGGTTGCGGCGGCAAGATGTGCAAGCCGTAAGTCGGCACCTGAAAGATTTTGCACCAAGTTTATGTGTCGTGGCGCAACGAAATCGCCACTCTTACGAAAACCGAACAAGACTCGTGCCACCGTTGCCGCCTGCAGCGATTCGCGGTATAGTGCCTGACCACCGCCATGCTGCAGGCGCACTCAATTCTTTGGAACTATCTCTGGGTCGCGCCCAATCTGTTTCTTCTGGCTGTTGGATTTCTGATCTGGAAGCGGGGCCTATCACGCCAGGTCCCGGCTTTTCTCGCGTTTGCGATCCTGAGCGCCTTGGGAGAGCTTGCAGTCTTCGGAGCCGACATCGCGCCTTTCGTCTCTGCGCCAAATTTCTGGCGGATTGATTGGGCCAGCCTTCTGCTCGAGAGCCTGCTGAAGTTCCTTGTCATCGGCGAGATCTTCTCCAGAGTTTTCACGCAGTATCCCTCGATCAGCCGTGTTAGCAGAGTTGCGGTCAGCGTGTTTGGAGCTGCGCTGGTCCTGCTGGCGGGTCTCATCGCCGGCTTTGCCCACGGCGACAACCCCACGCTTTTGATTTCCGGAGTCCATCTTCTCGAACAAACTGTTTTCGTCATTGAACTTGGGTCTCATTCTCTTCCTATTTATTTTCGCTGCCTACTTTCGGCTGTCGTGGGACCGGCTGTCGTTCGGCATCTTGTTAGGCTTTGGCATCTCCGCCTGCGTGCATCTGGCGACGTGGGCCATCATCGCCAATGCAAGCCCGTCTGAGCACGCGCGGACTCTTTTCGATTTTCTGAACATGGGCACTTATCACGTCTGCGTGCTGATCTGGTTGTATTACGTTCTCGTTCCTCAGAAAGTGGCTAGGAAGTCTGTGGTTCCGTTGCCGGAAAACAATCTGGCGGTATGGAACCGCGAATTGGAGCGTCTGTTACAACAATGACTTTGGCATTGGTTCTCGTCATCGCTGCTGCGTTTGCACTGGTCGTAATCCTGGGCATTACGGTCTCTACGCGTTTACAGCTTTCCCCAGGCTCCGCTCTCGTTCGAAAGATTGAACCGATCGATATTGAAGCGTTTCGCAATCTGGTCGATCCCACCGAGAATGAGTACCTGCGCCGCCGTCTACCCGCCGCGGAGTTTCGCCGGGTGCAGCGGGAACGTTTACGGGCGGCCGCTGCGTACATTCGCGTTGCCGGACGAAACGCCGCTGTGCTCGTTGCCATTGGACAGGCTGCTCTTAGCGCCACTGACGGCGCTACTGTCGAGGCGGCGCGCCAGCTCGTCGACAACTCGCTTCTGCTGCGCCGCAATGCCAGCGTCGCCCTGTTTCGAATTTATGTCGCGTTCGCCTGGCCGAACTCGGCTCTCATCGCTGCGCCCGTCCTGCACGGATACGAACAGTTGAGCGGTCGCGCCATGCTGCTGGGGCGACTGCAGAATCCCGCAGTCCCGGTGCGGATCTCGGCGAACTAGTAATCAGGGGTCAGGGGCCAGGGATTAGGGATCAGCGATTCATCGTCACATTTTCGAGCACTGGCTACCATCACGAGAACGCAAGTCTCCAATCAGTTGCCCGAACTGACCACTGGCCCCTACCCCTGACCCCTGACCTTTCTCCGTTTACTCGCGAACGACCCTGCCGATTCCTGACTTGTTTTCGAGCATGGTTCTGTTATAAAAACCAGCGGGGAAGCAAGTCGTTCAACCGTCGAGTGAGTACATCGGCCATCTGCCCGAGACAGTTGTCCTGCCGTCCCCTCGCCTTCGCGAGTTCAAGGGAGAACCTTATGTTGCGCACGATCAGAGTCGCTCTGGTGTCGTTGTTCGTCTTGTTGCTTTCCGTGATCGCCAATGCGCAGGGCGGCGTCGCCACCGGCGACCTGCACGTTACGGTGAAAGATCCCAAGGGAAACGTCGTCACCAACGCGACGGTCACCGTCCAGGATGTCGCCAAAGGACTGGAGCGAACCGCCACCAGCGACGGACAAGGTGGATACAGCGCGCGGCAGCTGCCTCCGGGTACTTACACGGTGACGGTCGAAGTCACAGGGTTCACCAAGGTGCAGAATAGCGGCGTCTCCGTCACGGTCGGCGGCTTGGTGGAACTCCCGATCACGCTGTCGGTGGCAGGCGGCAAGGAAGTCGTCGAAGTGACGTCGCAGGCGGAATTGATCGAAACCTCACGCAGCTCCACGACCAACACCATCGGCGAGCGCCGCATCGACAATCTCCCCATCAACGGGCGCAACTACATCAACTTCACCCTCACCGATTCGCAGGTCGTGCGCGACAACGCTCCCAACACCGGCGCCGCCCCGACCTCCGGCCTCAACATGAGTGGACAGCGCGGGCGCGTCGAACCTGGTGAACGTCGATGGCGCCGATGCCACCGACAACTCCGTCAACGGCGTGCGCTCGACCGTGTCGCAGGAAGCCGTGCAGGAATTCCAGATCATCACGAACAACTATGCGGCCGAGTACGGACGCGCCGCCGGCGGCGTGGTTAACATCATCACGCGCTCCGGCTCCAACGAATTTCACGGCGACGTCTTCGGTTATCTGCGCAACCGCGCCTTCCAGGCGGTGAATCCCTTCAGCACAGTTCCGGATCCGGCGTACACGCGCGTGCAGGCGGGGGCTGCATTCGGCGGGCCAATCAAGAAGGACAAGACCTACTTCTACTTTGCGTACGAAATCACCCGGCGACATGAGACGGGATTCTCCAGCATCGGGCAGGACAATTTCGGACTAGTGCCCTTCGACGCGTCGCCGTTCTTTGGCGCACCCAGCGGGACCTTCAACATTCAGGTCACGCCCGAGCAGGTGGGATTTCTATCGACTCCCGGACTCCCGCTGTCCTTGCGCAGCAATACTCCATCATTACCGGAGGAGCGTCCGGAGTGGCCGTCAATGGGAGCTATCCAGCGGCTTTCGCCTTCTTGGTCGGCGCTCCCGGCGGTTTGCCTGTTCCCGCCAATGGCGGCGATCCAATGGCGCAGTTCATCTCGTCCTGCAACAGCTCCGCCCCGCTGTGCAATGGTTTGCCCGGGTCTTACACGAATTTGAACTCGCAGAGGGGAAACTTCCCCGTTTTTGAGGGCACCAGCCTCTACTCGCTCCGGCTCGATCACAACCTCGGAGCCAATCACCGCCTGACATTGCGAGGCAACGTTAGTCCCAGCACCGTCACCGGCATCGAGGTCAGTGGACAGGACCAGCCCTTCGGGCAGAATGCCTACTCACGCACCTCCGAGCAGACCTATCGCGACGTCGCGGGAGTATTCCAGGACACGTGGACCATCGGCAACAACAAGGTCAATGAATTGCGCTTTCAGTACGCCCGCCGCGGACTCTCTTACTTTTACAACACCGAAATTCCCGCCGGATCAGATCCGGCCGTGAATATCACAGGTTTTGCCTACATTGGACGCGAGCCTTATTCCTACATTCAGCGAACCGAGCAACGGTATCAATTTACCGATAACTTCTCCTGGACGATTGGCCGCCATAACACGAAATTCGGGGGTGATTTCAATTACTTGCCCATCGACGCGACTTTCACTGTCAACTACGGCGGTGTGTACGATTTCGGCGGCTTTAGCCTGACGCCATTCGGCTTTCCAGCCTCCGCTCCCGGCCTGAATGCGGTACAGGCGTATGGTGCGGGTCTTCCCGGCTCTTTGGTGCAGGGTCTCGGCAGCCCGAGCGATTCCTTCCATAACATTCCGATGGGATTCTTCTGGCAGGACTCCTGGCGCGTCAGTCCCAACCGTCACGCTGAATTACGGCGTGCGTTATGACGTCGAGATTCCTCCGAAGTTCAAACCACCGCAAGGACTCGCGCTTCCTGCATACAATGTGCTGGGCCTGCAGAAAGGCATTGAGACTGACAAGAACAATGTTCAGCCTCGCATTGGTGTGGCGTGGGATCCCCGGGGAGACGGGAAGACAGTCGTTCGAGCGTTCCTACGGAATGTTCTACGACCATCCGCTGCTCGGCCTATATTTCCTGGGCGATGCCTCCGACGGTTCTTCGAGCGGCCAATTGGCCTTCGGCGGCACGTCTCTTTGTTCCGGAGCCGGCAACCCAGCCAACCTGAACGCGATCACAATTTTTCAGGGCCTGCCCATCAATGTTGCCAGTCCCGCTAATCCTTGTGCTGCAACACTAAACCCGGCCGCTGCCGCGGCTCTTGGATTTCTTCCGGACGAGCAGCGCTTTCAGGCCATCAACTTCCCGCAATCGGTCTTCCTGAATCAGAACTACCTGAATCCAGCCACGTTCCTGCCTCTTGGATTTCAGCCCTTTGGCTATCCGCAGGGGAAGAATTTCGTGTATGCGTACGCGCAACAGGCCAATGTCAGTGTTGAGCGCGATCTGGGCCACGGATTCGCACTCAGCCTCGCCTACAACTTCAACGGCGGACGTCATCTGAACCGTCCCATCAATGCCAACACGATTCGCGGCGATCTGATGGTGGCGAACTTCGAAGGTGCATACTACGACGCACTCATTGCTCAGCATGAACCCGAACAGCCCACCACCGCCTGCAAGCCCGTTCACGGTGAGCGGCTGCAACCCGCCGGTGGTACACAGACCGGCCCGTTCCCATACGTCGATGCATCGCTGATGAACTTCTTCCGCCCCGGAGGTCTGAATCCGTCGATCATCGGTGCCTACGGCTCCATCGGAGATCCACTCGGCTGCATCACTCAGGCCGCGACGCTGGCTCACGACGTCTGGGATTCAACGCTTGCGATCCTTCTACCTTCGCCGGATGCGTTCCCTTCGGCGACATGGACGCCAACTTCTCCAACGGCAGCTCCGTCTATCACGGCTTCAGCGCCAACCTGCGCAAGCGCTTCGCCGGCCACTACGAATTTCTGGCGTCCTACACCTGGTCGCACGCGATTGACGATTCGACCGACCTGCAATCGACGCTCACTCCGCAGGACAGCTACTATCCCGCGGTCGACCGCTCGACATCGCTTTTTGATCAGCGCCATCGCTTCGTATTCAGCGGCGTATATCAGACGGGAAAGCTGGGCGGCAGCGGATTCGTCCGCAAAGTGTTCAGTGACTGGACTTTCGCGCCGCTGCTCGAGATAGGCTCTGGGCGCCCGTTCAACATCATCACCGGCAGCGGAGATAATCTTCAGCTGTCCTCTTTGACAGGCCGCCCTAATGTCACAGTCAACCCAGCTTGCGGCACGGTGTACAAATCGACGTCCTCGCCCACCGGCCAGTTCCAGCAGCCTTGCATCAATGGATTTGTAGCCGCCGGAGTCGTTCCCACGCTGCTGCAACTCGACGGAAATCTCGGCCGCAACGCGGGAGTAACGCCCTGGACCGCTTTCGGTGACCTGCGCGTCTCCAAGCGCGTCTACTTCACCGAGCGATTCAGCGCCGACTTCATCGTCGACATGTTCAACATCGCCAACAGGTACAACGTTGCCGCGGTCAGCCCGCTCTTCACCAACGCCGGCCAGGCTACCGCCGCCTATGACCCGCGACAGTTCCAGTTCGCGATGAAGGTGAACTGGTAGGCAGGGCGTCGGGCGGCAGGCGCAGCTGCGGCCGAACAAGATCCACAGGGTGCAATCGAAAAACTATCTTGCAACCGCAATTGCGTGGGCGAGTCTGTATAGCAGGGAGAGTTCCATGCATCGCCGCCGATTTCTCCAGACTGCCGCCGCAACGACTCTGATGACCTCACTCAGCAAGAAGTTTTCCCGCGCGGCCGAAACTGCAACCGTTCCCATGCGCGTCCTGGGCCGCTCGGGCGAGAAAGTATCCATGGTCGGACTCGGCGGATATCACCTTGGAATGCAAGCCGACGAGCAGGAGAGCATCCGCATTATCCGCAGTGCGCTCGACAGCGGCATCAACTTCCTGGACAACTGTTGGGACTACAACGGCGGCCAGAGCGAAGTCCGGATGGGAAAAGCCCTGCGCGACGGCTACCGGCAGAAGGCATTCCTGATGACCAAGATCGACGGCCACACCAGGCAAGCAGCCTCGCAACAACTGGAAGAATCACTGCGGCGACTCCAGACCGACCACATCGATCTGCTGCAGTTTCACGAAGTGATTCGGGATACCGATCCCGATCGCATCTTCGCCAAGGGCGGGGGCATGGAGGCTGTGCTCGACGCGAAGAAGCAGGGGAAGATCCGCTACATTGGATTCACCGGGCATAAGAGTCCCGACATCCATCTCAAGATGCTCAACACCGGTTTTGCCCACAAGTTCACGTTTGACGCCGTTCAAATGCCGCTCAATGTCATGGATGCGCACTTCGACAGCTTCGAGAAAAAGGTCCTGCCGGTGTTGGTCGAACATAAGATCGGCGTTTTGGGCATGAAGCCGATGGGCGACAAACTCATCCTGAAGAGCAAAACGGCGACGCCCATCGAATGCCTCCACTACGCGATGAACTTGCCGACCAGCGTTGTCATCACGGGGTGCGATTCCATGGATATCCTGCACCAGGCGCTTGAGGCTGCACGCACTTTCAAGCCAATGAGTTCCACGGAGATCGCGTCACTTCTGGGCAAGACGGCACCTGCGGCGAAGCAAGGCGAGTTTGAGCGCTACAAGATCAGCCACGATTTCGATGGGACCTTTCATAATCCGCAATGGCTCGGGCTGACCAGGCCCTCAGCGGCTTAGCTGTGCCCTTCCGAAATCGTGCCTTCAAGATAGCGGCTGTAGCCCCGGAGCTCAAAACTGCGCCACTAATCCCACCGTCGGCGTAATCGGCAGCCCTTGCAAAGTCTTGACCAGCACTTTGCCCGTATTCGGATCGATGCCGGACTCATACGCGAACCGGCCGTTGTAATGATTGGTTAGATTCAGCACTTCGCCGTACAACGTTAGTTTCCATCGCTGGAAGGCCCAGTCTTTATCCGCGCGAACATCGAGCCTCTGGTAAAGGCCGAGCCTGGTGGTGTTAATCCCGATTGGAACGAACTGCCCATTCCCGATTTGCACGAAGGTCCCGCTCGGCACCGGAAATCCCGACCCATATAGAAACTTCCCGCTGAGATTGAGCGTCGGACGCAGACGGTAGGTAGCAAACAAATTCAACGAGTTCCGCTGGTCTTCGAGAGTTGAGTAGTAGAAGCCGGAATCGAAGAACAGCGAATAGGGAGGATACGGCACCGCGATCTGATATTGCCGTTCCCTGGCGGCTAGCAGCGTGTATCCGATCCACCCTGACAATCGGTTGGCGCTTCTTCTTTGCAGAATCAATTGCGCGCCACGCGAGTAGTCCCGTTTGAACGTGCCGCCTGCAATCGGCTGCATCACCGGACATGATGCGGAGTCCAGTTGGCCGGGAGGCGTCACGCCGAGGGAATAGAAGCCCTTTCTTTGGAAAAGCTGCAGCCGGACCCGCGTGCTTTCTCCGAACCTTTGCTCGATGGCGGCGCTGTAGTGCTCCGATGTTATGGGAAGGGCGTTTTCGGCTACGCACAGTCCGGGCGGCGGCCCGAAGGAGGAATTGGAGAATTGCGAATACCTTCCTGCGGCGAATTGAAGCTCCGTGTTGCTGGCCGCGCGCAGCGCCAGCGAAATCTGCGGCGAAAAGCGCTGCGGCAGATACTCCTGAAACCGGTCCCAGCGCAAGCTTCCCAACACGTGGATCCGCCCGTGAAACACTCCTGAAGCCTGCTCCACATACGCGCTCTGGCGTAGTCCCGACCCGGCATAGGAGAACGGCTGCAGTTGACCGCTGTTGGTTACGCCAACCTGATACGCGCTGTCCCGCATTCGCCGTTCCGACAATCCCGCTTGCAAGACCTGGTCCTGCGCCCATGCCCATGACACTCCGACGCCGCCCACCCACTCGCGATGATCGGTCTTGGTGAGCAGCACGCTCATGTTGTTGAGCAGTTCGTCGGGCTCGCGAATGTAGGCCGCACGCGTGTCCAGCAGCAACCGTGGACTCAGTGCCCAGCGCCAGCCCGCGCGCGCCAGCGTGAAATCGCTTTTCCCGCTGGCATATTGGACGTTATCGAGCGCCGCCTGATCGCTCATCGACATGTTGGTGCGGCCATCAGTGACAAACAGATTCGCGTTCTGCCGCGGTGTGAGGTCGTAACTCAGTTTTACATTCACATCTTCGAATCCCACGTCCGCCACGTCCTGGATTCGGCCACGTATCAGGTAGTTGATGTAGCTCTTGCGAGCGGAAGCCAGCCACGATCCTTTCCGCGAACTGCTGAACCAGCCCTCGCCCAGAATTTCGCTGGCCGCGATGCCCGCCGAAATCCGGAACATCGGCGCGCTCCGGCTGCCGTCGCGCGTATGGATATCCAGCGCCGCGCCGTCCGCATCTCCATATCGTTCCGGAAATGCCGCCGGCAACAGCTTCATCTCCTCGACTACTTCGCTGGTCAGCACGCCCAGCGATGCCCCCTCGCTAAAATTCCCGATCTCGTGAAACGGATTCAGCACCACCACGTCGTCTATGTAGACACCGACATTCGAGAACGGCGCGCCCATCACTGAGAACTCGGCAAAGAACTCGTTGTTCCCTTCGGCTGAAACGCCCGGCAAGGTCTGCACCGCGCGAAACGGATCGTCGGCGAATACCGTTGAGGTTGCGCGAATCTCGGAACTGGTCAGGTTCATTTCTGTGGTCGCCGGCGAATCGGAAACCTGGAAAAGATCTCCGCGAACTTCCACCTTGTCGGCGTGATGAAAGTTGTCGGGCACCATGGTGATGGAAAATTCTTTGATGTCGGCATCCGTCGCAAGGGTAAAGGGAATGGTCAGCAGCCGATAGCTGACTGAATTCAGCCGCAAACGGTAGTTGCCGGGTGGAAGATTCGAGATCGTGAACTCTCCGGCAGGCGAGGTGATGACGGTGTATTTCGTCCGCAGCACCGAGACTTCGACCTGCCCCAGTGCTTCGCCGCCGACCGCGTTCGTAACTTTGCCCTTGATCTCAGCCGCACGAGCGGCAAGTGAGGTGAGAAGGAGGAGGGTACAGCTCAGGACGCGCATAAGCCTTTCAAGAAGCCGGAGAGCAGGGGGCACGAACAGAATACATTTTATCGCCCGGCCTTGGGTTTGAAGTCCGACGCGCTAGCCGGCGACCATCGACGATCGGCCAATGTTACACTCCTTCTTCACCCATCCTTGGCGCTAGCCTGGAGTCCGTTACTCCATGTCTGAATCTCAGATGCCTACTGCGCGGACGCGTGTAGTCCGCGAGTCCGAGCGCGGTATCTATGATCGCGAGGCCGCGTACCGCATCCTCGACGAAGGATTCATCTGCCACGTCGGATTCGCCGTCGATGGCCAGCCGTTCGTGATCCCGACATCCTACGGCCGCAAAGATGCGAACCTTTACATCCACGGTTCCGCGGCCAGCCGCATGTTGCGGCAGATGAAGGAAGGCGTCGCGGTCTGTGTGACCGTGACATTGCTCGACGGATTGGTGCTCGCCCGCTCCGTGTTCAATCACTCGATGAACTACCGCTCGGTGGTGATTCTGGGGAAAGCCACTGCTGGTGGACGATCCGGAAGAGAAGCTGACTGCACTGCGCGTTCTCTCCGAACACATTCTCCCCGGCCGCTGGGACGATGCGCGCCAGCCGAACGAACGCGAACTGAAAGCTACGTCGGTGCTGCGCGTGCCGATCGAAGAATTTTCTGCCAAGGTTCGCACCGGTCCGCCGATTGACGACGCGGAGGACTATGCGTTCCCCACGTGGGCGGGAGTCGTGCCACTGGAGATGAAAGTGGGAGAGGCGATCGACGATCCGAGCTTGAACCCGAAGCAGGAAGTGCCGAGATACGCGAGAAATTACGTTCGCAAGTAATTCAGCTTTGTCATTCCGACCGCAGGGAGGAATCTGCTCTTGCCCGATAGCCTCGGTGATGCAAGCGACAGCAGATTCCTCACGGCGAATCGCCGTTCGGAATGACAAACATGGCTAGGGTAATTTCCCCGCCAGCCGCCGCCGGGACCGCCGAGCTTTGCTCGGCCGGACAGCCCCTTCGACTTCGCTCAGGGCAGGCTTCGGCGGCTGTCCCCACATGGTCCGTCTACGGTACCAGCAATAGCTTCCCCGCCAGCTTTCTTGCTTCCATGTCGCGATGGGCTTGCGCCGCCTCGGCCAACGGATACTTCTTTCCAATCCGCATATGAAGCTTGCCATCGGCAATCATGCCGAACAAAGCCGAGGTGCGCGCCAGTAACTCCTCGCGGGTCGCCGTGAAGTGCGCCAGCGTCGTGCGCGCCATGTAGAGTGATCCCTTCTCTGACAGCTTCGCGGGATCGACCGGAGGCACCGCTCCACTCGACATACCGTAGATCACCAGCATGCCGCGCAAGCGCATGACGTTCAGATTCTTTTCGAATGTTGCTTTGCCGACTCCGTCATACACGACGTCGACGCCCTTGCCGTCGGTGATCCGCTTCACTTCCGTCTCGAAATCCTGACGAGTGAACACGATCACCTCGTCCGCGCCGGCTTCGCGCGCCAGTTGCGCCTTCTCGTCACTCGACGCGGTTCCGATCACGCGTGCCCCGACGGCATGCGCCATCTGCACCACCAGCAATCCAACGCCTCCGGCCGCCGCGTGCACCAACGCTGTTTCACCCGCTTTGAGCTTATGGGCGTCGTTGACCAGATAATGTGCTGTCAGACCATGCATCATCGCGGCGGTTGCGTCTTCATCACTGATCGCCGCCGGAACCGGTACCAGATGCTCCTCCGGCGCAGAGACATATTCCGCGTACGATCCCAGCGTCCCGCTCCACGCCACACGGTCGCCGGCTTTCAGCGCCTTGACCTGCGGACCGACGGCCGTCACCACGCCCGCGCCTTCCTGGCCCGGGATGAATGGCAGCGGAGTGCGCAACCGACCATCGCGGAATTGCCCGTCGATGGAATTCACTCCCGCGACGTTGACCTTGACGACTGCTTCCGACCCCTTAGCCTGTGGAACCGGCACATCTACCAGTTCCATTACCTCAGGCCCGCCAACGTGTTGCACCCGAATCGCTTTCATGATGGTTTCGATCACTCCAAGCTCTGACCTGCGCAATTTGCCACAGCGTCGATGTTCCCAGCAAATGCACAGGTCCTTCGCCGCGAAAAGCTGCGGCTCAGGATGACAAATGAAATTACGGGATTAAGAGCAACTTCCCCGTCGTCTTTCGTCCTTCCAACTCGCGATGCGCACGCTGCGCCTCAGCGAGTGGATACGTATGCTCGATCCGCAGTTTCAGTTTTCCAGACGCGATCATGCCAAACACCGCGCCGGACCGCGCCAGCAACTCTTCACGCGTCGCGATGTAGTTTCCCAGCGAAGGCCGGGTCAGAAACAGCGACCCTTTCTGCGTCAGGATGATCGGGTCAAACGGAGGCACCGCGCCGCTCGATCCGCCGAACAGCACCATCATCCCGCGCGGACGCAAAATGTTCAGCCCCTTCTCGAACGTCGTCTTCCCGACGGAGTCATACACAACGTCGACGCCCTTGCCGCTCATCAGACGTTTCGTCTCGGCCTCGAAATCCGACTGCGTATAGAGAATGATTTCGTCGGCTCCCGCCTCGCGGGCCAGCTTTGCTTTCTCCTCGGTCGACACCGTTGCGATTACCCGTGCACCGATGTTGTGCGCCATCTGCACGAGCAGCAATCCCACGCCTCCGGCCGCGGCGTGCACCAGCGCCGTCTCGCCGCGCTTCAGCGGATACGTGTCATGCGACAGATAGTGCGCTGTCATGCCCTGCAGCATGGTCGCCGCAGCCTGCTGATCGGTCACGCCCGGCGGAATCGGCACCAGCCGGTCCGCCGCAACGGCTTCATATTCTGCATACGATCCCAGCAAGTGGCTCCAGGCGACGCGATCGCCGCTCTTCACGGACCTCACATCTGATCCGACGGAGACAACGACGCCCGCGCCTTCTTGCCCCGGCGTAAACGGCAGCGCGACTTTGTATCGCCCCTCGCGGTGATACACGTCGATGAAGTTCACACCCGAAGCGGCCAGTTTCACTACCGCCTCATTCGCCTTCGGCTCGGGAACCGGCAACTCCACCAGTTCCATCACCTCGGGCCCGCCGGTTTGCTTGACTTGTATGGCTTTCATGGGACTTTGGATTCTACACGCAAAGGAAGGATTCTGACGACGTTGTATTCCGTTACCAGGACTTTGTCATTCCGGAGCCGAAGGCGAGGAATCTGCTGTCGCTTGCAGTATCGACGCTGCCGGCGAGAAGCAGATTCCTCAACGGCTGACGCCGTTTCGGAATGACAAGTCTACGGAATGGCAAAACTATGGAATGACAAAACTACGGAATGACAAAGCTATGGAATGACAAAGGTACGTGCAGAGTTGCAGGGCAAGGACGACACTTTACTTCACTTCACTTCCCCTCAACTCCGCCGTCCAGTTCTGGATCACGGTCAGCGGCGCGGAGCCCATCTCTCCCGTGGTGATGGCCAGCAACCGCTGCCCATCGCTAGTCAGCGACCACTGCGATCCCGCGTTATTCGGAGGAAGATTGTTGCCCTCGAACAGCACCCGGACATCGCCCGGCTCGAAGTTCGATCCGCGACTGTTTACTTGCGCCGCCATGACCTTACCGCTGCCTGGAACTTCAAACAGGATTTCTTTTCCGTCGCGCCGCCACCGCGGACGCGTGCCGCCGCTCGCGGAGATTTGCCACTTCGCCCCGGTCCACGGAAACGGCACCACGTATACTTCCATCCGCCCAGTTTCACTCGACGCATACGCAACCCACTTCCCGTCAGGGGAGAATTGCGCGAATCCCTGGTCGCCCGGCGCGGACACAAACGGAAATGGTTTAGCGTCGCCGGACATCGGTAGCGCCCAGATATCGATGCCATTATCGCGTCCGATCGTTCCCGCGTCATACAGCAGATAGCGTCCGTCCGGCGACCAGTCGTCCAGTTCCTCTTGCAGCGTTTGGATCGAGCCGAGATTCAGGATTTCCCTCGCCTGCCCCGATCCATCTGCCGCTTTGACGATCAGCTTGCGGATGTACGCGTTCGTAGAATTGCCCTCGAGGTAGGCGATTTGTTTTCCGTCTCGCGACCAGATTGCACCCGTACTGGAACCCTCTCCGAACGTGAACCGCGTTCGGCTCTTGTGCACCACGTCATAAATCCAGATCACGCCCACCGGATCGCCGATCGTAACCGCGAGCCTTCTTGTCGTCGGGCGACAGTTCCATCAGGACGTAGGAATCCGGCCCCGAAACGCTGCCGAGTTGTTTGCCGGTACGATCGAACCACGTCAGGCGCGTGCCCGTTGCCGCACTGCCCGGCTGATAGATCAGAGTTCCGTTCTCGGATGCCGAGAACGTTCCCCGCCAGACCGTTCCGTCGATCTGCACATCGCCGGTGAGTGCGACTGCTTCCCCCTGCAGTTGCCCCGACGAACCGTCGAACGGTTGAGCCATCAGCGTATTCTCTCGAACGTAGAGCAGACGTCCTGACGCATAGATGGCATTGGAAGCGGCTCGCAAACAGCAGCTTGTTGTCTTTGCCATCGAGCGATGCCCAGACGACGGCAGTGTTGGCGTTCCCGGTCGCCGCGTGGTTCGCCGCCACGTACAGGAAGTGCTGGCCATCGGGAAGGAACCACGGCCAGCGGTGAGTCGTGAATTTATCCGACAACTTGGTGGCTGCAGTCGGACTGCCGCCGGTGGCGGGAACCTGAAACAACGCATCCGTGAATTGCGGCGAGAACACGATCGTGCCGTTCACACTCCAACTGCCGCCGCGTCCGGCGGGCGCATCACAAATCGAGACCGCCGCGCCACCGGCGATATCGATCTTCTTTAACTTGCCATCGGCGAAGAAGGCGATCGAGCGGCTGTCGGGAGACCAGAAGGGAAACGTCGCGTCGTCAGTGCCCGCGATGGGTTGCGGGGTGAGTTTATCCAGCGGACGCACAAAGAGCTGATTCTTCCCGTCCGACCGGGCCGCGAAGACAATGTTCTTGCCATCGGGAGAAATCACCGGAGGCCCGCCATTGTCGCCCACGAAATTGAACTGCAGCTTCTCCGATGGCGCGATCTGCGTGCGCACCACCGGCTTGTTGCCGCCGGAAAATCCGAGGACCAGACTGAGAACAACGACCGCAATCACCGCCATCGCCAGGAACATCCATGCCAGCCACTCGCTCACCCGCATGCCTCGTGCGCGCACAGGGCTTGCGACAGCAGGTGCTCCCGATGCAGATCCTTCCGCAATCCATTTCAACTCGCTCGCCAGATCGCCGGCGCTCTGCCAGCGTTCGTCGGGATCCTTTGCCAGGCATTTCCTGATCGCGCGCTCGAGCGACGGCGGCGTCAGCGGCTGCAGCGTCCGGATCGGCTCGGGCTCTTTCTCCAAGAATCGACGCCGCCACCGAGACCAGCGTCTTGCCCTCGAACGCCCGCTTGCCACAGACCATCTCGTAGAGCACAGCGCCGAGACTGAAGATATCGCTGCGTGCGTCGGCCTCTTTGCCCTCCACCTGCTCGGGCGCCATGTATTGAAAGGTTCCGACGATGGTCCCCTGCTGCGTCAGTGGAGTGGGATGCGAACTGGTGAGTGTCGCCGTGAGTTCGGCAGAGAGCGGCTTTGGCGGCGTCATTCCTTTCGCCAGGCCGAAGTCCATCAGCTTCGCGCCTGACTTGGTGAGCATGATGTTGCCGGGCTTCAGGTCGCGATGAACCACGCCGCAGCGGTGCGCCGCCTGCAGCCCGGTAGCGATCTCCGCACCGTAGCGCAATACCTGCTCCATCGGCAGCGGCCCGCGCCGCAGGCGCTCGGCGAGGGTCTCGCCCTCCAGCAACTCCATGACGAGATAGCGCACGCCGTCCTGCTTGCCTACATCGTGAAGCTGGCAGATGTTGGGATGATTCAGGGAAGAGATGGTGCGCGCCTCGCGTTCGAAACGCTCGCTGGCATCGGCCTTGTCGGCCAGATGCGCCGGCAGGATCTTGATGGCGACGCTGCGGTCGAGCCGCGTATCGCGGGCGCGATACACCTCGCCCATCCCGCCGGCGCCCAGCGGCGCGCCGATCTCATACGGTCCGAGCTTTGTGCCGGAGGAAAGCCCCATGGTTGCGCTCGGATTATACCGCCCATCCAAGGTGGCTTCGGGCCGCATCCGCGAAATCGTTGGATACGGGAATAGGTATTTTCAGCTGCATAGAAAAATCGCAAACCACAAAGGACACGAAGGTATCACGAAGGAAAGACTACTTCGTGCATCCTTCGTGCCCTTTGTGGTTTTCGTTTTTGCGGCGCCGACCGAAAGTCTAATGGCCGCGCATGGCTTTGCGGTACGCGATTACGTTCTTATTGTGTTCTTGCATGGTGCGGGCGAAGCGGTGATGGCCCTGGGCATCGGCTACGAAATAGTAGTAGTCGGTTTCGGCCGGATGCATGGCGGCTTCCAGGGAACTGCGTCCGGGATTGCAGATGGGGCCGGGCGGGAGTCCGGCGTTGCGGTAGGTGTTGTAGGGGGAGGAGAAACTCATGTCGGCGTGGTGAAGAGCGCCCTGGTAGGTTCCGGCCAGCAGTTCGGCGTAGATGATGCTGGGGTCAGCGTCGAGGGCGATGCGTTTGTTCAGGCGGTTGTAGTAGACGCTGGCGACCTCGGGGCGTTCATCGGGAACTGACGTTTCTTTCTCGACGATGGAGGCCATGGTTACCAGCTCATGCAGCGGAAGCGATGGCGCCACTGCTTCCTGCATTCCTAAGAATGGGCTGGGGAGCATCCCGCCTTGCGAAGCGACCTGGCGGAACTGCTTGACCATGGCAGCCGCCATGTCGTGCATGGTCATCAAGCGCGAGAATTCGTAAGTTTCCGGGAAAAGATAGCCTTCCAGGGATCTGGCCTTAGGATCCAGATCGGCAATCAGCGCGGTATCGGACTGAGCGACTTTCAGGAAATCTTCGGCGGAACCGAGACCGGCGTCTGCGACAGCGCGGGCGATGTCGAACATGGTATAGCCCTCGGGGACGACGACAGTGTGGAAGTATATGTCGCCACGGCGGAGACGCTTCTGAATGTCGATGATGTTGGAGGGCTTGTCGAAGAGGTATTCCCCGGCCTTCAGCGAGCGGCGGCGGCGAAAATAGTGCCAGACGATGAAGGCCTCTTTGCTGCGGATGATTCCGGCGCCTTGCAATTCGGTGGCGATGCGGCGGGTGGAGTATCCGGGGCGCAGCATGACAAATGTCTGGCCGGATGGCTCGACGGGGGTCAGGACGGCCCAGGCAAACCAACTCCCGGCGCCGAGGATTCCAATCAGGATGAGCCAGAGCAGCTTTCGCACAATAGGGACAGTTTAGACGAGGTGTCAGGAAATCCGGGGCTGACGATGGTGATGCGCCTTTTGGATGAGGGGTTTACGAGGGAGCCGCAGGTCGTGCGGGCAAGGTGCCCGCGCAACAGCCGGCTGGTAGCCGGGGCTACACGGACTGTACTGGGGCAGTACTGAAAGTGAGCCACAAGGGTTTTGAACCCTTTGAAATCCGGTATACTCAAATGGCTTAGAGGCATGTTCGTACATTCATGAGACTTAAGTCGCCCTTCTTGTCCGTAACCTTGTTTCTGGCGCTGTTGCCCACCACGGGGTGCTTGTTCCGGACCCGTCCGGTCGAAGACAGGTATTCTAAGACACCTCTGCGGGAATCTACGCAGCAGGGGCTCATCGATGCGATCAACCAACAGGCCGAGGCGATCCGCACCCTCAAGGCCACAGTCGACATCGACAGCTCAGCCGGCGGCATTAAGAAGGGGCACGTCACTGACTACAAGGAGATCCGGGGATACGTGCTGGCCAAGAAACCGGACGCGCTCCACATGATCGGACTAATGCCGTTCGTGCGAACCACGGCGTTCGACATGGTGAGCGATGGTAAGGAGTTCAAACTTTGGATTCCGCCGAAGAACAAGTTTGTAGTTGGTGAGAACCAGGTGACGACTCCGAGTATCAGTCAGCCGATGGAGAATATCCGTCCGCAGAATATTTATGAGGCGCTGCTGATTCGGCACATCGATCCGAGTACTGAAATCGCTGTCCTGGAAAACGGATACGAGACCCTGCACGACGGCAAGGGCCACCGCGTCTTGCAGGAGGACTACGAACTGACGGTGATCAAGAAAGTCGGGCGATGGATGGGTTCTGGAGCGCAAGATCATTTTTGGGCGCACGGATCTGAAGCCGCACCGGCAGTTCATCTATAGCGACGACGGGAAGGTGGCGACCGACGCCAAATATGCGGAGTACAAGGATTTCAACGGAACCAGCTTTCCTTCCCGCATCGAGATCTTCCGGCCGGAGGAGGAGTACGACATCACCTTGAACATGCTCAAGGTGGAAATCAACACTCCGTTGAAGGATGAGCAGTTTGTGCTGGACCAGCCGGCTGGCGCACAGGTGGTGCATCTGGATCGTCCGCAGTCGAGCTTGGTGGTGCTGGACAAGCATCATTCGGACAATCAGTAGCTTCTTGATCGAAAGTCAAATTCCCCACTCTGTCGCACAAAACGAGACAAGAGTGGGGCACCCGCTCGAATTCCTATGATGAACAAGATGGTAGTTGCGAATCTGGTGCACCGGCCGATTCGGTCGCTCATCAGCATTGTCGCGATCGCGCTGGAAGTCACGCTGATTCTGCTGATCGTCGGGCTGTGCTACGGAATCATGAACGACTCCAAGAACCGCACCGCGGGCATTGGGGCCGACGTGATTGTGCAGCCGCCGGGATCATCGTTTTTCGCCGGCATCAGCGGCGCGCCCGTGCCGGTTAAAGTGGCCGATGTGATTCGCAAGATGCCACACGTCAAGGTAGTGAGTCCGGTGATTTGGCAGATCGCCACCGGAGGCGGGCTCGAGGTCATCGACGGAATCGACATCGCAAGTTTCGAAGTTTTGGGCGGACCATTTCGCTATCTCGAGGGCGGACCTTTCCAGGCGCCCGGATGACGTGCTGGTCGACGACTTTATCGCGCGGCAGCGCCATGTGAAGGTCGGCGACCCGATGACGATTCTCAATCACCAGTTCCGCATTTCCGGCGTCGTTGAAAACGGCCGGGGGGCACGGAAGTTTGTTCCCATGTCCACGCTGCAGGACCTGCTGGGAGCGGCGAACAAGGCCTCGGTTTTCTACCTCAAACTCGATGATCCCGCAAATGCCGATCAGGTCGTGAAGGCAGTGAAGAGCCAGCCGGGGATGGCGTCATATTCCGTGCTGTCGACGCAGGATTATCTGAGCATGATGACGCCGAGTAACTTACCCGGATTCCGACCGTTTATCGGCATAGTAATCGGAGTCAGCGTCACCATCGGATTTCTTGTGATTTTTCAGGCGATCTATACCGCCGTGATGGAGCGAACCAGGGAGATTGGAATTCTGAAGTCGATGGGGGCGTCAAAGCTGTACATCGTCAATGTCGTCTTGCGGGAGACTCTGTTACTGGCGGTGGCGGGGATTGTCGCTTGGGGTCGCCGTGAGTTTGCTGGCGCGGGTCGGTATTCAGCAGCGCTGGCCGTTGGTCCACATCGATAGAAGCAATGAGTGGATCTTGCGGTCGACTATTATCGCCATCGTGGGGGCGACCGCAGGAGCGATCTATCCCGCATACAAAGCGGCGCAGAAGGATCCCATTGACGCGCTGGCGTACGAATAATCAGTTTCCGAGTTTCTGATTGTACGAAATTCTGATTTCTGATAGCATAGCCATAAGGTAGGAGGCTGCTTATGGCGCGTGAATACGCTCGCCTGAGGGAACGAAATCAAGTGACACTGCCGGCATCGGTGGTGGAGCAGATGGGGCTCAACCTGGGCGACATTGTGGAGTTCTCGAGCAACGGCAAGGGCGGGGTGCAGCTACACCCGGCGAAGATCGTGAAGATGGGCTCTACGGAAGCGCGGCAGGAAGAGAACGCCGCGAAACAGGACATTCAAGAGGGCCGCTACACGCTGATTCGCAGCATAGGGGATTTTCGCAAGCACGTGGAAAAGCTGCGGAAGGGGGAGGCTCCGAGTGCGGCCGAGCCCGACGCGGAGCATCTGACCGAGTCGCAGCGTCACGACGTCGAAGCGGTAGTCGAGACGATGCTGATGAAGCTATTATCCAGCCTGGTGGAGGCACCTGGGAGTTCCCGCAAGCATCGTCATCATGAAGAGAGAGTTGCGCAGCGCCGGCAGGTTCGATCGCAAGCTGGCGAGTCTTTTTGAGGCGCTCGAAGGCCGGGAGAAGGAACTGCAAGCCCGGCTCGACGAAGTGGTAAAAGGGCTGCTCGATGGCAGCATCACCCGGGCTCCCGAGCATCATCCCACGGACGACACCTGCTGCCTTCCGCTCATCGATGATCTCGTGATCGTGTTCCGTCCTGATCGGTCAGTAGCCGACGGGCAGGACGAGGCGGGACGAAACATCACCAGCTTTGCTGGCGCGAAGCTGTTCGATCTGCTCAACATTGAAGAAGAGCGCGAGTAGGCGGCTACCACTTCGAGATCAGATCCATCAGGAATCCGAGCGTGATCAGGCCGAAACCGATGCGGCCTGCGGCGGCGATTCTGCGGGCGAATAACAGCTGCAAGGCATAGGCCGAGGTCAGGACCTTGTCGTGGTCATCGACGTAGACGCCCTCTGCCTTTTGGACAGCCTCCCGCACCAATTCTTTTCCTCGTTCCGAGCGCGCGCGGCGCACGGCGAAGAGGGCGTCGAGCGATAAGATTGTGCCCCCTAGAAATTCAAGAATAGACGCGGCAAGCTCATAGGTGTGTTTGGTCACGGGACCTCCGGAAGTGGGGCAGTTGCTAGTCGGATTCGAGGCCGGCACGGTGGAGCATGCGGCGAAGGCCGCGCTCTCCGGCCGCACCGCGCTGTTCGCCGGCGATGTTGCCGTCGCGATCGACGACTACGTAGATGGGATAAACCTGTGCGTTGTACATAGCGGCCAGGTTGGTATCTTTGGTGAGGACGATGGGAACGGTGCGCGGGTGCTCGGCCAGATACTTCTTCACTCTTTGATCCGGTTCCAGGACATTGACGGCGAGAACGATCAGGTCTTTGGTCTTGTATTCCCTGGCGATGTCATCGACGAGCTGGGATTCTTCTTCACAGTACTTGCACCATGTTGTCCAGAATTCAAAAAGAACCACTTTGCCCTTGATAGAGTCGTTGTTGAACTGCTCTCCGCTGGTGGTCTTGGGGCGAAAGCGGGGGGCGGGCTGGCCGGTTTCGTCGCGCTGAGCGAACGCGAGGGATGCGGTGGCAATGAGCGTCAGGACGATCGCGAAAAAGGTGCGGCGGCGCATAACGGCGGAATGGTAGCACGGGAATTCAAATTCTTTAATCACGAAGGGCAGGAAGGTTCACGGAGGTAAAGATTTCTTCGTGTTCCTTCGTGTCCTTTGTGGTTTGCGATTTTCAGGGGATGTGTTCCATGGCGGAGGCAGGTAGTAGGGGCTCGTTCCCATGGTAACCGTGCGTTGACAATCGCCAAGTGGGTCCGGTACATTAAAGTCTTTAGCAGTAGTGTGGTTGCCCGCCTGATGGTCCTGGCGTCCTCGTCAGGGGAATCAACGAGCGGTTTTCTTTCGCAGCCTTTTTCAATCTGGGAGAGTTCCGATGTCAACGTATTTCCCCAAAGAGGGGGAAATTGTGCGCAAGTGGTACGTCGTGGATGCGAGCGGGCAGACGCTCGGGCGCCTGGCTTCACAGGTGGCGCGCATCCTCATGGGCAAAGAGAATCCGCGGTATACGCCGTTTATCGATACCGGCGATCACGTGATCGTGATCAACGCCGAGAAGATCCGGACGACCGGCGTGAAAGCCGAGCAGAAGGTTTATCAGCACTACACGGGATATCCGGGTGGACTGCGGACGGAAGAATACAAGAAGCTGATGGTGCGTAAGCCGGAGGCGGTGATCGAAGCAGCCGTGAAGCGCATGCTGCCGAAGAACAAGCTGGCGGCGCACATGCTGTCGAAGCTGAATGTGTACAAGGGCGACAAGCATCCGCACCAGGCGCAGAAGCCGCAGGATTTGAAGTTGGAAGTGCGCGAGTACAGGCCGCGGAAGGTTGCGGTTTCGTAACACAGCAATGAGCGATGAGCTCTGAGCTGTGAGCAAGATCTCAAAACTTTGAAAGGTTAAGAGTGGAAGCGCGTAGTTGGAGCAGAAGGCTTTGCTCACAGCTCATCGCTCGTAGCTCATAGCTAAACATGGCAGAGTTGGTTCAATACTACGGAACGGGGCGGCGCAAGACGGCGATCGCTCGTGTGTATCTGCGTCCGGGCAGCGGCGATTTCAAGGTCAACGGGCGCGCGTTTGAAGAATACTTCGTGACTCCGGCGCAGCGGTCGGCGGCGAAGTCTCCGCTGGCATCGGCGGAAGCCGCGGCTACGTTCAATGTTGTCGCCAGCGTGCTGGGCGGCGGAGTGCGCGGTCAGGCGGATGCGGTGAAGCTTGGCATTGCGCGCGCGTTGATGCAGTTCAATGCGGAACTGCGCAAGAAGCTGAAGTCTGAAGGCATGGTCAGCCGCGACTCGCGCGGGAAAGAGCGCAAGAAGTACGGACAGAAGGGCGCGAGAAAGCGGTTCCAGTTCAGCAAGCGATAGTACTCAAGTGTCGAGGAACAGCAGATTGCTCGCTACGTCTCTCGCCGAATGACAGACTGAGTTTGGCTTTTGAGACTTGAAGGCTGACGGCCTACGAAAGCTGATTTAGGTGTTCAATTCTTCCCGTGCCTCGCGGTGCGGGGACGGGAATGGCAATCGGTAAGCAGTACAATTGAGCTTCCGATGCAGACTAAATAGGAGGTTAATTGGCTACCATCACCATGAAGGAGTTGCTCGAAGCGGGAGTTCACTTCGGGCATCAGACGAAGCGCTGGAATCCCAAGATGAAGGAATACATCTTCGGAGAGCGCAACGGGATTTACATCATCGATTTGCAGAAGACGCTGAAGATGTTCAAAGAGGCGTCGAAGTTTGTGCAGGATCTGGCGACCGACGGCAGGATTGTGCTCTTCGTGGGAACCAAGCGCCAGGCGCAGGACGCGATTGCCGAAGAGGCGCAGAAGTGCGGCGCGTTCTACATCAACCAGCGCTGGCTGGGCGGACTGCTCACCAACTGGGTCACCGTGCAGAAATCGGTGAAGCGGCTGAAAGAGCTCGACGAGATGGCCACGGATGGCCGCTACGAGCTGCTGCCGAAGAAGGAAGTCATCAAGCTCGAGCGCGAGCGGAAACATCTGCAGGCCAACCTGGCCGGCATCAAGAACATGAACCGCCTGCCCGATGCGATCTTCGTGATTGACTCGAACAAGGAGCAGATCGCGGTGCGCGAGGCGCGCAAGCTGGGAATTCCGGTGGTCGCGGTCGTGGATACGAACTGCGATCCGACGGAAGTGGATTACGTGATCCCGGGCAACGATGATGCGTTGCGGGCGATCCGGCTGTTCACGTCGAAGATTTCGGAATCGATTGCCGAAGGCGCGCAGTTGATGACCGACAAGCAGGTTGCGGACATGCAGGCTGCTTCGGATGCGGCGCGGCTGCGGCGGACAAGGTCGGCGAGTACCACAGCGAGGAAGCTGCCCCGGTGGATGCTTCGGAAGATATCAGCATGGAAGAAGTGCTGGGGCCGGGGACGCACAAGAAGCCGGTGGCGAACGAAGACGCGGATCTGCCGAAGGTCGAGAGCCAGACGGTTTAGAGGCAGGGGCCAAGGGATCAGGGGTCAGTTGCCAGCGAAAACCCGGGCTTTGGAATTCTGACCCGCGCGGGTCGTCACTAGAGCCGGCCCGGCGCGGGTCGTTGTTTCTGTAGAGACGTTGCTTGCAAGGTCTCCTGCCGATAGCGGCAGATCATCATGTGGATAGAAGAGACGTAGCAAGCTGCGTCTCTACGAAGAAGGAATCATATGGGTACTACTACAGTGAATATTTCAGCGACACAAGTGAAGGATCTCCGGGAGAAGACCGGGGCTCCGATGATGGATTGCAAGCAGGCTTTGACCGAAGCCAAGGGTGACATGGAGCAGGCGGTCGTGATCCTGCGGAAGAAGGGTGTATCGGTGGCGGCCAAGAAGGCGACGCGCGTGACCAGCGAAGGGTCGGTGGGGAGCTACATCCACGCCGGCGGCAAGATTGGTGTGCTCGTCGAGGTCAACTGCGAGAGCGACTTCGTGGCGCGCACCGACGACTTCAAGGAACTGCTGCACGACATCGCGATGCACATTGCGGCCAGCGATCCGAAGTACGTGCGCAAGGAAGACGTCACGGCAGCGGACTTCGCCCGCGAGAAGGACATCTATCTTGCGATCAGGCGATTGCCAGCGGCAAGCCGGCGAACATCGCGGAGAAGATGGTCACCGGCAAGATGGAAAAGTTCTACGAGGAAGTCTGCCTGCTCGAGCAGCCTTTCATCAAGGACCAGACCATCTCGATCGGGCAACTGATCGCGTCGAAGATCGGCAAGCTCGGCGAGAATATCGCCGTGCGGCGGTTTGCGCGGTTCAAGGTGGGTGACGCGGGCGAGACCATCGCGATCACCAAGCCTACAGAGCCAAAGGCTGAGTAATTTTCAAGGCGCCCTGCGGGGCGCCTTTTTTAGTTTATGCTGTCCTCGCGGTGAAGCCCGCGGACGTCGGCGAGCGCGCGGCGCTACGAGTTAGCGGGCATTGACTGCATGACAAATCCAACCCCTGTCTTCAAACGCATTCTTCTCAAACTGTCCGGCGAGGCACTGGCGGCGAATCAGGGCTTTGGTGTCGAGACGGAGCGCATTCACGAGATTGCGGCTGAGATTGCCGACGTGCACAAGCTCGGCATTCAGATTGCGATTGTCGTCGGTGGCGGAAATTTCTTCCGCGGCGTCGCGCAGCAGGCCAAGGACATGGATCGTGTTTCCGCCGATCACATGGGGATGCTGGCGACCGTGATCAATGCGCTGGCCTTGCAGGACGCGCTGGAGAAGCAGGGCGTCTATACGCGCGTGCAATCGGCGATTGAGATGAATCAGGTGGCCGAGCCGTTCATCCGGCGGCGGGCGATCCGGCATCTGGAGAAGGGTCGCGTCGTGATCTTCGCCGGCGGCACCGGCAATCCTTATTTCTCGACCGATACGGCCGCGTCGCTGCGCGCCATGGAAATCAAGGCCGACGTGATTCTGAAGGCGACCAAGGTCGACGGCATTTACGACGCCGATCCGATGAAGGTAGATGGCGCGCGGAAGTTCAATCACATTACCTACATGGATGTTCTGAAGCTGGGGCTGAAGGTGATGGACTCGACCGCGATCTCGCTGTGCAAGGACAACAATCTGCCGATCGTTGTCTTCAGCTTGAATCATCACGGGAACATTCGGCGCGTGGTGCTGGGCGAGAAGATTGGGTCGATGGTAAGCGCGTAAGAGCGAGTAACCACAGATGGGCACGACGGTTCACGAAGGAATACGCGAATTGACTTCGTGTTCCTTCGTGTCCTTTGTGGCAGTTTGTGATTTTAGCGGGTTTATAATGCGACGTTTTGGAAATGGAGCTGACTTTATGGCGATCATGGCTTCAATTGCTGGACTGAAAGAGACGTACGCGCAACTGAAGACGCGCATGGATAAGGCAGTCGAAGACTTCCGCAAGGCGATGGCGGCGACGCGGACGGGGCGCGCGTCGGTGCACATGCTCGACGGCGTGACCGTGGATGCCTACGGCGCGCAGATGCCGCTGAACCAGGTCGCGCAGGTGCACGCGCCGGAGGCGCAGTTGATTACGGTGCAGCCGTTCGATCCGTCGCAACTGGGCGCGATCGAGAAGGCGATCCGCAGCGGGGATTTGGGATTGAATCCGATGAATGACGGGAAGATGATCCGCGTGCCGGTGCCTCCGCTGACGCAGGAACGGCGGCAGGATATGGTGAAGCATCTGCATCGCGTGCTGGAGGAGCATCGCACGGCTGTGCGGAATATTCGCCGCGACGGGAATGACGCCATCAAGAAGGCGCTGAAGGACAAGAAGATCACCGAAGATGACGAGAAGCGGTCGCTGGATGAGATTCAGAAGCTGACCGACGGCGAGATCAAGAAGATGGAAGAGATGAGCAAGGCGAAGGAGAAGGAAGTGCTGGAGTTGAAGTAACGATCCTCGCAGGAAAACCATAAACCACAAAGGACACGAAGGTTCACGAAGGAAATCGTTCGCGGCTTCTCCCAACTGTACATCTCCTAGATTGCGCGAACGGCCAGGCCGTCTTGTTTTTAAGGCCAGCCGTCTCGCCTGTCCCTGCGTGAGCCTGCTACTCCCATATAATTGTTCTTCTATGAAGAAAGTTGTGCATGCCGCCTGTCCTCACGATTGTCCGGATGCTTGCGGGGTGCTGATTACCGTGCAGGATGGGCGGGCTACGAAGATTCAGGGGGATCCGGAGCATCCGGTGACGCGCGGGTTTTTGTGCGCGAAGGTGGCGAAGTATCTGGACCGGGTGTATTCGCCGGATCGGGTGCTGTATCCGATGAGGCGAGTCGGCCCTAAAGGGCCTCGACGCCATCCCAAGTTCGCGCAGCCGAGAGCCCGCTTCGGCAACACCGGCCAGAAGTGCGGCACCCCGATTTCATCTGCACAGCGACTGGCAGCGGATTTCCTGGGATGAGGCTTTGGACGAGATCGCTTCGCGCTTTCGCGCGATCTCTGGCGGAGTTTGGGAGCGAGGCGATTCTGCCTTATTCCTACGGCGGAACGTTGGGAGCGTCTGAATGGCGGGTCGATGGATCGGCGCTTCTTCCATCGGCTGGGAGCTTCGCAACTCGATCGCACGATTTGCTCGGCGGCGGGTGAGGCTGGGCTGAAGTCGGTGCTGGGCGTGAAGCTTGGAACCGAGCCGGAGCAGTTTCGGCATTCGAAATACATCATTGCGTGGGCGTCGAATATTCACGGGAACAACGTGCATCTGTGGCCGTTCATCGTAGAGGCGCGGCGAAATGGCGCGAAGCTGGTGGTGATCGATCCGTACCGCACGCGCACCGCGGAATGCGCCGATTGGTATCTGCCGATCAATCCCGGGACCGACGCGGCTCTCGCGCTGGGAATGATGCACGTGATCATTGGCGAGAATCTGCACGATGCCGATTACGTTGCGAAGTACACGCTGGGCTTCGAGCAGCTGCGGGAGAAGGTGAAAGAGTATCCGCCGGAGCGCGTGGCGCAGTGGACGGGGATTGCGGCCGACGACATTCGCAAGCTGGCGCGGGAGTATGCGACGGTGCGGCCGTCGGTGATCCGGCTGAATTATGGAGTGCAGCGGTCGGAAGGCGGCGGGATGGCGACGCGGGCCGTCGTGATGCTGCCGTGCGTGATCGGGTCATGGAAGGAAGTTGGCGGCGGGCTGCAGATGTCGTTGAGCGGTGCCGCTGATTTCAATTCGGCGGAACTGAAGCGTCCGGACCTGATGCACAGCGCGCTCGGACGCGAAGCGCGCACGCTCAACATGGTCGAGCTGGGGCGCGTGCTGAACAAGGTGAACGATCCGCCGGTGAAGGCTTTGTTCGTTTACAACTCGAATCCGGCGGCGGTGTGTCCGAATCATCAAGCGGTGATTCGCGGATTGATGCGGCCGGATTTGTTCACGGTGGTGCACGAGCAGTTCTTCACCGACACCACCGACTACGCAGACATCGTTCTGCCGGCGACGACTTTCTTCGAGCACAAGGATTTGCAGAAGGGGTATGGGCACTACTACCTGCAGGTTTCGAATCAGGCGATCGAGCCGCTGGGAGAGTGCCGGTCGAATGTGGAATTGTTCCGCGGGCTGGCGCAGCGGATGGGATTCGAAGACGAGTGCTTCCGGGAGAGCGTCGATGAGATGATCGATCTGGCGCTGGAATCGGACGATCCGTGGATGGAGGGGATGAGCCGCGAGCGGCTGGAGCGGGAGCAGGTGCGGATGAACTTCAGGGATCAGCGAGTCCCACGTCGGGCTAAGTCGGCAGGACGCGGAGCTCGCTCCGCCGGACAGCCGAGGCGACTGTCCCCATTCGAACCCTTTCTTCCGTTTGCTCACGGAGGATTTCGCACTCCGTCCGGCAAAGCGGAGCTTTACAGTGAGGCATTGAAGGCGCAGGGGCTTGATCCGGTCGTGGAGTTCCGCCTCCTTCCGAATCGCGACATGCGAAGCGAGATGGGCTGCCGCTGGAGTTGCTGGCGCGGAAGGCGGACAACTTTCTCAATACGACTTTCTCCAATGTGCCTTCGGTGCAGGAGATGGAGGAACCCGGATTGCTGGAGATTTCCGCGGCCGATGCACAGGCGCGCGGCATTGCCGACGGCGACCGGGTGCGGGTCTTCAACCAACGTGGAGAGATTGAACTGGTCGCGCGAGTGGATGGAAAAGTGCAAGCGGGAGTCGTTTCCGCGACCCTCAATTGGGCGAAGATGGCGCCCGGATTTCAGAGCATCAACAGCTTAACGTCAGAAAAACTTACCGACATGGGCAACTCGGCCACGTTTTATTCCGTCTTGGTTGAAGTAGAGTTGTCCAAGCCCCAAAGCAGCCACTAGGAGTTCAGCCGGTCGAGAGCCCAATGCTCGGGGATCGCGACTGCCGAACGATGGACTAGAGTCTGCCGACGACCGAAGGATGCCAAATTGAGAGTCGCAACTTGGACGCTTTCCCTTGCTCTACCGTATAATGGCAGTTTTCTTACATCCCAGAGGCTGAGGTCGTAGCGATTCCTTTTCGCTTTCATCCGGAGAACCTTGTCGCGCCCAAGGCTGCCTGCGTTACGAGGGCAGCATCGGTGCCATCTCGTTCATTTCAACGGATTTGGAGAGGGCGGACGTGGCGCGCGTGCGGGTTTCATGATGACGCTGGCCGTGCTCCTGATGGCAGCCGCCGGCACGGCCAGTGCCCAGAACGACGTGATCTCGGAGATCAACGTGACTGGGAACCGGCGCATTCCCGCCGAAACCATCAAAGCCCGCATTTTCAGCAAGGCGGGCGACATTTATGACGCGGCGGCCCTGGAGCGGGATTTTAACTCGCTGTGGAACACAGGCTACTTCGAAGACATCAAGTTTCTGCGCGAACAGACGCCGAAAGGGTGGCGGATCATCGTGCAGGTGAAGGAAAAGCCGACGATCCGCGAGATCAATTATACCGGGCCTGAGTTCGGTTTCCAACAGCGACGTGCTCGACCGCTTCAAGCAGGACAAGGTCGGCCTCACGGTGGAAAGCCAGTACGATCCGACGCGCATCAAGAAGGCGGAGAACTCGATCAAGAACCTGCTATCGGAACATGGCAGGCAGTTCGCGACGATCCGAACCGAAGTGCGACAGATTCCTCCGGCGGCCGTGGGCATTACGTTTGTGGTGAAGGAAGGGCCGAAGGTCAAGGTCGGGAAGATCATTTTCCAGGGCAACAAGAACATCAAGAGTCGCGTTCTGCGCGCGGCGATGAAGAACCTGAAGCCGATCGGCATTCCCCATTCCATCTTCCTGGAAGCTCTCTTTGCCAAGACCTACGACGCGACCAAGCTCGAGGAAGACACCGAGCGGGTGCGCGCCGAGTATCAGAATCGAGGATATTTCAAGGCTGCGGTGAGCGATCCGAAGACGGTGATCCACGACACCGGGCACAAGGGATTCCATATTCCTCTGCTGCAATCGGGACCGGGAAAGGGTGTCGATATCACCATGCCGATCGATGAAGGCGATCAGTACCGGCTGGGCAAGATCACCTTCAAGAACAACAAAGCGATTTCGAACACTGCAGCGCTGCGCTCGATGTTTCCGCTGAAGGATGGCGACATCTTCAGCCGCGAGAAGATCGCGAAAGGCCTGGAGAATCTGCGGAAGGCCTACGGCGAGTACGGGTACATCAACTACACGGGCGTTCCGCAGACGACGTTTGACGACGAGAAGAAGCTGGCGAACCTTGAGATCGATGTCGACGAAGGCAAGCAGTTCTACGTGCGGCGCATCGAGTTCCAGGGGAATACCACGACGCGCGACAAAGTCATCCGCCGCGAATTGGCTTTGGAAGAAGGCGGGATCTACAACTCGCATTTGTGGGAGTTGAGCCTGCTGCGCCTGAATCAGCTTTCTTATTTCGATCAGCTCAAGCCGGATGATCCGAACGTCACGGAAAAGCGGCTGGACGAGAAGAACGGGTACGTGGACCTGACGCTTCACGTCCACGAGAAGGGCAAGAACAGCATCGGGTTGAACGGCGGCGTCAGCGGGCTGGAAGGCGCGTTCATCGGGCTGAACTACTCCACCAACAACTTCCTGGGGCGCGGCGAGACGCTGCAGGTGCAGATCAGCCTGGGGAACCTGGCGCGCAGCGTGCTGTTCGGCTATACGCAGCCTTACCTGTTTGACCGGCCACTGCAGTTCGGATTCACGGTGTTCGGCAACAAGATCAGCTACAACCAGGCGCGGCAGCTCTCGATCTTCAGCGGGCAGAACCTGAACCTGCCCAACGCCGTGTTGCAGAACCTGCAGAACTATTCGCAGTCGAGCGCGGGCTTCACGACTTCGCTGAGCTATCCGCTGCGGCGATCGTTCAAGCGCGTGGGCATGACGTATTCGTTGGACCGCACGACGCTGCTGCCGTTGAGCACGGCGTCCAAGACGCTGTTCGACTTCATCGCGTTCCGCGGCATTTCCGGGCCGAATGCGGTGAACGGAATCATCACCAGCAAGATCTTCCCGAATTTCTCGTTCAACACGCTCGACAGCGGCATTTCTCCCCATCACGGGCACCAGTTGACGCTGGGCGCAGAGTTTGCGGGCCTCGGCGGCACCGTGCGGTCGATTCGACCGATTGTTCAGTACAAGCGATTCATGCCGGTCCAGAAGGGGCGAAACGCGATTGGGTTCACCGTGAACGCGATCGTTCATCAGCGGATTCGGAGGGCTGGTGGCGCCGCCATTCCAGCGCTTCTATATGGGCGGCGAAAACGATATCCGCGGGATTCGACATTCGCTCGATCTCGCCGGTGGCGTTCCTGCCGAGTTCGAACGTGATCACCTTGACCAATCCGGACGGGACGCCGGTGCTGAAGGATCCGTCGAATCCACGATTGGGAAACTGGACCGTCCCGATTCCGGTCGATCAGATCGTGTTCCCCGGCGGCGATCTTAAGTGCCTGGTCGAACCTCGAATACCGCATCACGATTGCGGGACCGGTGACGCTGGCGCCATTTGTCGATGCGGGCATCGATCCGATCATCCGGCGTTCGCAGTTGCAGATTGCGCAGGCGCAATACGATCAGGTCGTCTCCACACCTTTCGGTTGCCCGCAACTGGATACCGGTTTCAATTGCGCCGGCGGCAAAGTATTGAACCCGAAGCCGTCGCAATACCTGCAGAGTGCTGAGCGCCACCAACTGGCAACCGCGCATGTCGACCGGACTGGAACTGCAGATGTTCCTGCCGGTGATCAATGCGCCGTTCCGCATTTACTGGGCGTATAACCCGCTGCGGCTGGATACGCCGGCGAATCCGCCGATTCCGATCACGCCGGAGATGTTCCCGGGCAGCGTCAATCCGATCACGGGAAAGTGGGAGATGACCGAGCCGGAGCCTACACGTACAAACTGGCGAAGCAGACGTACGCGCCGAGTTTCCTGCTGCGCGAACCGCGGAAGACGTTCCGGTTTACGGTGGCGACTACGTTTTAACAGGTTTGACGCTGCCAGAGCGAGGTCACTATAATGTTAATGATTCACACCTTCCAGTGAAGATACTAGAGTGTGGACGGCACGCCTGAATGCCCGGCGTGCGAGGCTGGCTGGCAATCTAGTGCGCCTTATCCGATGGCGGCCGCAACCGCAGCGGAGACCTCATTCAGTGCGGCCCAGCGTTAACTGAAGAAGCGATCAGAGAGCGAGATTTTCGAAGTCATTCGTGGAACTATGTTCCAAGGAGTTCAATCAACCCAATGAAAAGCAAGTTTCTGAGCGTTGTACTGGCGATTGCGGTGATCTTCACATTTTCCGCATTCGCCCAAACCGGCAGTGCTGCTACTCCGTCGAGTGGGGCTGCAACGACGCCCGCGCCGGCAGCACCGGCAACCACTCCCGTGCCCACCGGCCCGGGAAAGGTGGGAACCATCAACATCCAGGATGCGATTTTCGCCTCCAACGAAGGCCGTCGCGACATGGAGGCCCTGCAGAAAGAAGTATGAACCCAAGCAGGCTGAGCTGAAGAATCAGAACGATGAACTTGAGTCGCTCAAGAAGCAGCTCAGCACGCAGCAGGACAAACTGAACGAAGAGGCCGCTGGCCAATCTCAAGAAGCAGATCGATGGCAAGCAGAAGACCTTCGACCGCGCCGTGCAGGATGCGCAGGAAGAAGTCGGCAATCAGCAGCAGGAGATTGCGAGCCGGATTCTTTCGAAGATGGCGCCACTCATCGTGAAGTACTCGCAGGAGAACGGCTACACGCTGATCATCGACACCTCGAAGCCGTGGCCGCAGAGCCCGGTGCTGTGGTGGAATCCCGATGCCGTGGACATCACCAAGAACGTGGTCGATGCCTACAACGTGCAATCGGGCGTGGCCGCTCCGGCTGCCCCGGCTGGCGGAACAAAGCCAGCGGCGAGGGCCCCGGCGACGATCGCACCAAAGCCGGCGACGCCGAAGCCCACCGAGCCGCCGAAATAGCCTGGAAGCGGACACCTCGCGTGTCCGAAAAGTTCCACAAGGCCGCGTAACTACGCGGCCTTTATTTTTTGTGCGCGCGGTGACTGCGTTTCGCTTTGTGGTGTCCATAGCAGCAGACAAGAGTTCACGCTGGAGGACGCCATGTTTGCCGAAAGCTTGCTAGAGACTTCCTGGGCCGAGCGGGGACGCCGCAGTTGGACGACGCTGACGTCATTCGGACTGCAGGCGGTGATCATCGGATTGCTGCTGCTGATTCCGCTGCTGACGACGGTGGGGCTGCCCTCGGGGCGGACGGTGTCGACGCCGATCAGTCTGGGGAGGAGAGATCCTGGGCCTGCGCCGCAGATCCACGGCGGTGCGCGAAGAGGCGGCGTGCAGATTATTCCGTATAGCGGCCCAATCATGCAGCCGAGACAGATCCCCACACGGCATCCCGACGGGTGAACGACACGACGCAGCGTGTCCGGGCCCGATCGGGCCACCTGGACGTTGGTCTTGGACCGTACATCGGCTCTGGGCCGGGTTTTCCAATACCGGACGGCGGAACCCGGCCAGTGATGCCGGTTGCTCCGAAACCGATCGACGAAGGTATTCCGCACGTCGACGCATCCTGCAGGGCAGCCTGATTCGGCGCGTGGAACCGACGTATCCGCCGCTGGCGCGATCAGCGCGCGCATTCAGGGACCGGTGGTGCTGGCGGCAGTGATCAGCAAGGCGGGAACGATCGACAATCTGAGGCTGGTCTCGGGGCATCCGATGCTAGTCGGGTGCGGCGATTGACGCTGTGAGCCAGTGGCGCTACCGGCCGTACATTCTGAACGGCGACGTCATCGAAGTGGAGACGCAGATCACGGTGAACTTTCTGCTGGGTGGACGGTAGAGATTGCGCGGTCATCCTGAGGCGCGTCTTCTTGCGCCGAAGGACCTGTGCACCAGCGGCAACTGCCACGATGCTGCCGGCAGAGTGCATAGGTCCTTCGCGGCAAAGAACGCCGCTCAGGATGACAAGCCGTTTTTGGGGAGGCGATGGCGGGAGTAGCCCCAGCGTAACCTCGGCGCGCGGGGTGCTCCCGCTATAATCGCGAGAGTGGCAACCACTGCAGAAATCCTGAGCCGCGTGGCGACGCGTCCGACATGGGCTGACGTTTCGCTGGCAACTTTGCGGCAAAACTTCCGAACAGTGCAGAAGCACGTGGGCGCGGCAGTGACCGTGTGTGCGGTCGTCAAGGCCGATGCCTACGGGCATGGCGCGGTGGAGTGCTCGAAGGCGCTCGAGGCGGAAGGCGCGAAATGGCTGGGAGTGACCTCGCTGGATGAAGCAATTCCGCTGCGGGACGCTGGTGTGCGGGCGAACATTCTGCTGATGACCGGATTCTGGCGCGGGGAAGAGGCCGAGATTGTGCGGCTGCACCTCACGCCGACGGTGTGGGAGCCGTGGCAGATCGAGTCGCTGGACAAGGCGGCGGCCGGACTTGGAGTGGCGCAGCATCCCGTGCATCTGAAGGTCGATACCGGGATGGGTCGTTTGGGTGTTGGGGTCGATCAGCTTCCTGCCGTGCTCAATGTGTTGCGTTCGGCGAAGCATCTCATGTTAGAGGGTTTTTCAACGCACCTGGCGTCATCGGAAATCATGGATGCGCCATCGGTGGGCGAACAGGAACGCAGTTTCGAAGCGGCGCGACGCATGGTGCGAGAAGCTGGTCTCGAACCCAAGTTCGTGCACGTCGCCAATACAGGCGCGGTGATCTCGCGGCGCGAAACCTGGAACACCATGGTGCGTCCGGGAGTTGCGCTGTACGGATACTACTTGCCGTTTCAGCGGGCGGGCCGCGAGGTGAGCGGCGGCACGCTGCGGCTGCCGGTGAAGCCGATTCTCACCTGGAAGACGCGGATTCTGTCACTGCGGAATTTCGGAGCGAATCAGCCTCTGGGATATAACGGAACCTATGTCACCAGGGCGCCGGCGCACGTGGCGGTGCTTCCGGTGGGATACGCCGATGGATTCAACCGGCAGCTCTCGAATCGAGGGCGCGTGATTTTGCGTGAGCACTATGCGCCGATTCTGGGCAGCATTTCGATGGATCTGACTCTGGTCGATGTGACCGGGATTCCCGGCGTGTCCGTCGGAGATGAGGTCATTTTGCTGGGGAACTGTGACGGCCTGAGTGTTGATGCGCTGGAACACGCTCGGCTGGCGAATAGTTCGCCGTACGAAATTCTCTGCAACATTTCGAAGCGCGTGCCGCGACGGTATGTGAGCTAGCCTTACGTTCTCCGCTCTTGCGCTTCCATGTACTTTCGCAGGACGGCGTTGATCGTCGTCTGGTATCCGCGTCCCTGTTTCCGGAAGAATTTCAGCACATCGGGGTCCAGGCGGAGTGTGATCTGCTGCTTGGGTCCGGGCCAGAGGATCGCATTGGCGAAGAAATCGGGACCCTGTTCCGGGATATCAGAGAAGATCGATGTCCTCATCCCGCATTGCATCAATTCGCTTCCAGTCCGTCATTGATCGCTGCTTCGTAGTTCTTGGCGCTCTTCACTGCGTTGCCTTCCTGAGCGAAATGATTCGAATCGTTATCGTGGGACTTCTGCGGTGAATGCCACAAAAGTCAACGCGACCCTTCGTCATGCCAATTCCGATCCATCGCGTCTTCTCCGTAGTCTTCCCGAGTGTCCGGGCGCGACCAGAAATCGGCCCGTCGAACATTTCAGCGGCATCCGCGAAATCGAGACCCGTGCTTTCGAAGATTCGCGCGTCTCTTGGCTTCATCCCATTCAAATCGCATTGTAACTCCAAATGTAGTTACATCATCAAATAGCACCATCTGTTGATGATTAAAGCGTCTGGAGCGATGCGGTCCGTGACGAATGTCACAAAATGGCGATGTCTTTCTGTTGATGTCCCAAAACGGATCGCGCAGTTCGCTCGAGCGCTGGCCCACCTAAGCTGACAAACAGCAAGATCAATGACGAATTGCTACGGTTGGCTGAATCTGGTCAGAATCCAGCGCTTCCGCTTGCTAGACTAGAAGGTTCCTTATGCCTTCCCGCTACGCACAATGGATGTACGACTGGGAGCACCGGCTTACCGTCGGTGGACAACAATCGCGTGGTGCGTCCGCTGGAGTGGGGGACCGAGTGGGCGCAGACCTGGCCTTGCCGTAACGGGCGTTCTCCGGGTCAGGCGGCCGAGAATCCCGAAAAGTTCTTTCTGGAATACAACCGCCGCATCGTCGCTGCGAGCGATGACTTTTATTCCTACGCGAAGCCAAGCGACTTCCGGCTTGAGCAGCGCGAGGTGCAGGTTTTCTCAACGCGCGAAGTGCCTGATCCGAAACTTGAAGCCAAGGTGAAGGGAACATTTGGGGAATTTCTGCGATTCACCTCTCCGGTGAGCACGCCGTATCCCGAAAACAACCTGGCGAACGCACGTTGGTTTCCGGCGCGCGGACGTCGAGCGGTGGTGCTGCTGCCGCACTGGAACTCGGATGCGATTGCGTACGTCGGCCTCTGCCGCGTGCTGAACTTGCTGGGGATTTCCGTTCTGCGGCTGAGCATGCCGTATCACGACATCCGCATGCCTGCCGAAATCGGGCGTGCGGACTATGCGGTTTCGGCCAATATTGGGCGCACGCTCGACGCCACGCGGCAAGGTGTGATTGACATTCGTTGCTGCCTCGACTGGCTCGAACAGCAAGGCTACTCGAATCTCGGCATTGTGGGCACCAGCCTGGGGTCGTGCTACGCGTTCATTGCGGCGGCGCATGATCCACGGATTCGGGTGGCAGCTTTTAATCATGCGTCCACGTATTTCGCAGACGTTGTCTGGCACGGACAGTCGACGCGGCACATTCGGCAAGGGATTGAAGAGCAGATTGACCTGGAGGAACTGCGCAAGGTCTGGCTGGCGATCAGTCCGATGTCGTACTTCGAGCAGTTCTCGCGCTGGCCGAAGAAGTCGCTGATCGTTTACGCGGCATATGATCTAACGTTTCTGCCAGAATTCTCGCGTCAGGTCGTGGAGGAGTTTGCGGGGCATGGACTGGATCACAAGGTGGCGGTGCTGCCGTGCGGGCACTACACGACCGGTGAGACACCTTACAAGTACATGGATGGGTGGCAACTGGTCTCATTCTTGCGGACGGCATTTTGAAAAAGCGTTTACCACAGAGGGCACAGAGGAACACAGGGGAAATCTGCTGGGCTTTTCTTCGCCTAAGTTAGTGCGCTTCGCGGTGCACCGCAGTTTAGAATAGCTGGTTGCCGCTCCAAGTCGATATACGAAGTCAGGGAAAACGACATGAAAACTTCGAAGATGTACCGTCCCCTGTACGAAGCTGATCCGCAGATTGCCGCGGCCATCGATAACGAAACGCGGCGCCAGCACGAAGGGCTTGAGCTGATTGCTTCGGAAAACTTTGTCAGCGAAGCCGTCCTCGAGGCCGCCGGATCGGTGTTCACGAACAAGTATGCCGAAGGATATCCCGGAAAGCGCTACTACGGCGGCTGCGAGTTCACTGACGTCGTCGAGAACCTTGCGCGTGACCGGGCGAAGCAGCTTTTCGGGGCTGAGCACGCCAACGTGCAGCCGCATGCGGGATCACAGGCCAACATGGAAGCTTATGCCGCCGTGCTGCAACCCGGCGACACGATCCTCGGGTTGAACCTGGCGCATGGCGGACATCTCACGCACGGGCATCATCTGAATTTTTCCGGCAAGACCTACAAGATCATTCCTTATGGCGTGACCAAAGAGAGCGAGACGATCGACTACGATGAGTTGGAGAAGCTCGCCGAGAAGGAACGCCCGAAGCTGATCATCGGCGGCGGCAGCGCGTATCCGCGAATCATCGATTTTGCCCGCATGCGGCAGATCGCGGACAAAGTCGGCGCGCTCTATCTGGTCGACATGGCGCACTTCGCCGGACTGGTCGCGGGAGGCGCGCATCCTTCGCCCGTGCCGCATGCGCACATCGTCACTTCGACGACCCACAAGACATTGCGCGGGCCGCGGTCAGGGTTGATTTTGTCCAAAGCCGAATTCGCGCAGGCCATCGACAAGGTTGTGTTCCCCGGCATGCAAGGCGGGCCATTGGTGCACATCATCGCAGCCAAGGCGGTGTGCTTCCAGGAAGCGATGCAGCCCGAGTTCCGCGATTACGCACGGCAGATCGTGGCCAACGCCAAGGTGCTGGCGCAGACGCTGACGGATGAAGGCTTCCGCATTATTTCGGGCGGAACCGATACTCACCTCATGCTGGTCGATGTGTTCTCGAAGGGCATGCTGGGCAGCGAAGCCGAGAAGGCGCTGGGCGAGGCAGGAATCACGGTCAACAAGAATGCGATTCCGTTTGATACGAATCCGCCGCTGAAGCCGAGCGGAATCCGCATTGGCACGCCGGCCTTGACCACGCGCGGCATGAAGGAATCGGAGATGCGGCAGATTGGGCGCTGGATCGCCGAGGCGCTGCTGCACCGCACGGATGCTATTGTGCTGAGTAAGGTGCGTCAGCAAGTGCTTGAGCTATGCGAGGCGTTCCCGCTCTACGCAGAACGGCGAGCGAAGGCACAGGCGGAAGTACGAGCGTAATCGTCGCGTTCCGAGGAAACTTGTCTGCATGAAAGCCGCAACAAGCGTGTCGACCTACATCGCCGATGTTCCTGCGGCACAGCGAGCAGCCATCAAGAAATTGCGAGCCCTCTGTAAACAAAGCCTCAAAGGGTACGAGGAATGTATCGAATACGGCGTCCCAAGCTACAAGCGGAAAGGCGTTCTCGAAGTCTCATTTGCAAGCCGAAAACAATACGTCGCCCTGTACGTGCTGAAGAAAGATGTTGTGGACGAGTTTCGAGCCAAGCTTTCCGCTTCCAGCATCGGGAAAGGGTGCATTCGTTTCGGCAATCCCGACAACATCGATTTCGAGGCAATCGGGCAACTGCTTCGCAGGAACGCAGACTCCAAGTCGGGTTCATGCGAGGACTGAGTTGCAGCCAACAGATCCCTCTCCAAGCTAGCCGAACCACTTCCTCTGTGTTTAAATTCCATCGGTGAAGATCGCCATCGATATTCGGCGGATGACGGAGTTCGGCGTTGGCACGTACATCCGCAATATTGTTCGGACGCTTTGCCGGCTCGATCAGGAGAACGAGTATTTTCTCATTGGGCCTCCCGCAAAGGTTCAGGAAATCGGGACGCTGCCGCCCAACTTCCACAACGTTTCAGCCGTGGCTCCCGAACGCACGCTTCAGGGATATCGCGAATTCCGAGGCGCGCTAAAGCGGCTGAATTGCGACTTGGTCCACATCCCCAACCTGTTTTCGGTTCCACGCCTTATGCCCTGCCCATACGTGATAACAGTACACGACATGCTGGAGCACATGTCGCGGGCACATCAGCAGACGGGCTTCTGGGGGACGTGGCACCTGCAGATGACGAGGCAGGTGCTGCGGGGGGCGGCGCGGATTTTCGCGGTGTCGAAGTTCACGCGCACCGAGATAGAGAAGTTGTTCGAGATTCCGTCGAGCCGGATCGAGGTGGTGTACAACGCTATCGACGAGCGTTTTCTGCACGGGCATGCCAGCACGGCCGATCGCGAACTGATCGAGCAGCGTTATCAGGTGAACTATCCGTTCCTGTTGTATGCCGGGCGCAGTGAGTCCGCACAAGAACGTGGTGCGCATGATCGAGGCGTTCTCGGCTCTAAAGACGGAACTGGAAAGGGATAAGGCTTATCCCGACCTGAAGCTCATCATCATTGGAGACGATCTGTCGGGCAATCCTGATTTACGGCGCACCGTCGTGAGGAGCGGAGTGCAGAACGACGTACGGTTCCTGGGCTTCATCCCGATTGAGGTGCTGCGGATTTTTTATGACTCGGCGAAGATCTTCGTATTTCCGTCACTCTATGAAGGATTCGGTCTGCCGCCGCTGGAGGCCATGGCGCACGGAACGCCGGTGGTGACTTCGAACGCGACGTCGCTGCCGGAAGTGGTGGGGAATGCGGCCGTGCTGGTGAACCCGGAGAATGTATTTGAGATCATGCGTGCGCTGCATCGCGTCCTGATGGATCAGGCGCTGCGGGAGCGGATGAAGGAGCGCGGGTATAAGCAGGTCACGCGGTTCTCGTGGGAGAGTTCGGTGCGGCGCGTGTTGGATGCGTACCGACAGGTTGCCGAGGGTGAGCGCGTCGAGTCGAAGTCGCACGCTGCGGATTGAGCGTGCGGACGTTTTGTGGTAGACGAGGTGTGGGGGCGTGACGTCCCCCCACTCTTCGATGTCGCTCACGGCAAGCTAGCCGGCGATGACGCCGGCGCTACCTCGGTGTTACGCCGACTTTATCAGCGGCTGGCCGGGGGACATGATGGCGAGTTTGTTCAGCTTGGCGGTGATGCGGGTGCGGTCGGCGTCGGTTTTGGCGGCGGCCAGACGCTTGCGCAATTGAACAATCTTTTCCTTGCGGGTACGACGCCGGCGAATCTCGGGCCGTCGGCTGGGTGCGGACATGTGGTGCTCCTGAATTGAATTTTGAAGTGGTAACCGAATCTATGCGGCTCGTCTAGACACGCCTTTCATTCAATCTGATGGCGACCTAACTGTCAATCTCGCCTCCCGCCTTTTCCGACAACTCCCGTACAAGCAGCGGCATCACACCTCGGCATATTGTGAGCGGCTTTGTCTGAACCATCGGTGCCTGCTTTCGTGGGGAGAGCAAATTGCCGCTCGAATTGTTATCGGTGCTCCCCTATGCGCATTTTCGTTCTCGGCCCCGTGTGCTCGATGATCTTTCTGATCACTACGGGGGCTTTTGCACAGCTTGCGCTGCAGGCGCCGTCAGTGTCGTATGAGGGGCAAAAACTCAGTGCTGTTTCACTGATTGCGAATCCACATCGCGATTTACAGCCCCTGATCCCGCTGGTCCAGCAAAGGGCTGGCGAGCCTTATTCGCAGCAGAAGATTGACGCCTCCCGACAAGCTCTGCAGGATACGGGTTATTTCCAGAAAGTACAGGTCAGCATTGTTCCGGAAGTGGCCGGGTTGCGCGTTAATTTTCTTTTAGAGCCTGCCTACTATCTGGGTGTGGTCACGTTTCCCGGCGCGGAGAAAGTATTTTCGTACACCCGGCTGCTGCAGGCGGCGAACTTGTCGGATGAGGACCCCTATGACGCTTCCCGGATTCCAGTGGCCGAAGCTGCGCTGACGGACTTCCTGCATCGCAACGGATACTTTCAGTCGTCCGTTCACGCCGAGCCGGCAATCGATGACGACCATCAACTGGTGAGCGTGAGGTTCGTGATTGTGCCGGGGAAACAAGCGCGGATTTCATCCGTGGAGATCGAGGGGCCGAACGCTCCGGAGAGCGCACGTCTGCTGCATACCGTGCATTCCCTGCGAGCGCGGCTCTCAGGCGGGCTATTGAAAGCGGGAAAATCGTACACACCGGAGCGCGTCAAGTCAGCGACCACTCTGATGAAGAGAACGCTGACGCAAGCAGCACCGGCTTGGCCAGCAGCGTCAAGGAGAATCCGCCGAAGTACGACGCCAGTACAAATCGCGTGGATGTTTCGTTCAACGTGCAAGTGGGCCCGGTGGTCACGAGTACGGACGGAGGGTGCGCGCCTCAGTCTGATTCCGTGGCTTTCAGGGCGGCAGATGAAGAAGCTGATTCCGATCTATTCGGAAGGAACCATCGACCGCGAGCTGGTGGCAAGAGGGCCAGCGGAATCTCACGGAGTTCTTCCAGAAGAAAGGCTTCCCTGACGTGACGGTGACGACGGACTTTCAGAAGAATCCGGACGAGATCCTGCTCGTCTACAAGATCGATCGCGGCGTGAAGCACAAGGTGGCACGAATTCTTTTTCACGGAAACTACGCGATCTCAGAAAAAGAACTGCTGGCGCAGGTCACGGTCAAAAAGTCGCACATCTGGACGCACGGCAGTCTGAGCCAAAAGCTGCTGAAGCAGAGTGCTTCCAACATTGAGGCTCTGTACCGCGACCGGGGATACGAAGAAATCAAAGTCAAGCCGCGCACGATCGATCGCGAGCAGAAGATCGACGTTGACTTCGAAATCGAAGAAGGCAGCGCAGACGCTGGTCGAGGACGTTCAGGTCTCAGGAAATCAGAACGTAGCCTATGCGCAACTCACCGCGCCCGCCGCGATTCGAACTGCGATCTGGAATGCCGTTCTCGCCGAGAAAGCTGGCCAACGACCGCAACCGAATTTCCGCAACCTACTTGAATCGCGGGTACCTGAATGCAGAGGTCAAAGCTACGGTGACCAAGACCGCGGACCCGCACCGGGTGAACGTGGCGTATGCGATCAACGAACATCAGCTGGTACGCATTGATCAGGCGATATACCTGGGGCAGGAACACACACGGTTGTCGCTGATCAGCAAGACGGCGCAGATCGCCGAGGAGTCGCCGATGCGGCGAGGGCAATTACTCGAGGCTGAGAGCCGCCTGTATGACCTGGGCATTTTTGACTGGTCGAGCGTTGGGCCACGCAAGCCGATTACCGATCAAACCGATGAAGCGACTTTGGTGAAGGTGCACGAAGCCAAGCGGAACGAAATCACATACGGATTCGGTTTCGAGCTCTCACGTCGCGGCGGCAATACTCCGACCGGCACGGTGGCGATTGCCGGGGGGTGGGGGAACGATCGGACTGAACGGAAATCAGATCGCTCCCAGCGAGTCGACGTTCGCCAGCCCGCGAGGGACTCTGCAATTCACGCGGCACAACATGCGTGGTCTGGGGGAAACGGCGAGTGCGTCGATACTGGCGTCGCGCCTGGATTATCGACTGCTGACCACGTACACCCAGCCGCACTTTGTCGGTTCGCAATGGAGTTCGTTAGGCAGCTTCTCGCTGGAGCGGAACAGTGAGAATCCGCTGTTTACGGCGGCTCTCGGCGACCTGTCGTTCCAGGTTGAGAGATTGATCAGCCACAAGCACAACACACGGGTGCAGTTTCGCTATGACTTCAACAAGACGGCCTTGTCGCACATCCTGGTGCCGGATCTTGTGCTGCCGCAGGATCAAAACGTGCGACTCTCGACTTTCTCGGGCACGCTCATTCATGACACACGCGATAAACCGCTCGACGCACATAAAGGAATCTATGCCACCATCGATCTGGCAATTACGCCGACGGCGCTCGGTTCCAGCGCGGATTTTGCAAAACTGTTTGGCCAAATCGCACACTATCAGCCGTTCCACGCGATTGTTTTTGCGAACAGCATTCGCACTGGGGCTGGCATCGCAGTTTGCGGGCAGTTTTGTGCCGACCAGCCAGTTGTATTTTTCCGGCGGCGGGACTTCTTTGCGCGGCTTCCCGATTGACCAAGCCGGTCCGCAGCGGCTGGTTCCCTTCTGCAATGTGTTGCAAGGAGAGTCTGGGTGCGTCAACATCACGGTGCCGGTGGGTGGAAAGCAACTGTTTATTTTTAATTCTGAGGTGCGGTTCCCGCTGGGAATCATGAAAGCGCTGGGCGGAGTTGTTTTCTACGATGGCGGCAATGTATACCGCGCCATCAATCTGCATGACTTCGTCGATAACTACACGAACACGGTGGGCGTTGGATTGCGGTATTCGACACCAATTGGCCCGGTGCGCTTTGACATTGGGCGTAATTTGAATCAGGTGCCGGGTATTAATCCCTGGCAGTACTACATCACAATTGGGCAGGCATTCTAGGGTGCATATGAGTTGGAAACGGAGAATCGGTTGGGCTGTACTTGGACTGGGAATTCTTGTGCTAGTAGCTGTGATCGGCAGGGTACTTCTACCTGAAGAGCACGTCCTTTGAGAAATACGCGCTGAGCAAGATCGCGGAGCAGGCAGACGCAGCTACAGGCGGCCGTACAACGGTTGGAAGGTTGGACTTTAGTCTCGGAACTCTCACTGCCAATCTCTACGACATTACTCTTCGCGGCACGGAAGGCGCGGACCAGCCTCCGCTGCTGCATGCAGACAAACTCACCGTCCGGATCAAGATCGTCTCGGCGCTGCATCATCAGGTATCGCTGCGCGAACTCCTGATCGAGCATCCGGTCGTGCATGTTCAGGTGAATCGGCAGGGGGCGAGTAATCTGCCCACCGCACCGCCGAGCAATAGCAGCAGCCATACAAGCGTGTTCGATCTCGCCGTGGGCCACGCGCAACTGACCAATGGCGAAGTCAACTACAACGACCGAAAGACACCGCTGTATGCGGACTTGTACGATCTTTCAACCGATATTCGCTTCACCAATCTGCCAAAGCAATATGACGGCTCGCTGTTCTACAGGAACGGGCACATACGTTATGGCGATCGCCCCTCCTTTTCCCATGATCTTGATTTCCGGTTCAGTGCGACGCCAGAGAAGTTGAATGTTCATTCGGCGGTCTTGAGGGTCGGAGCGTCAGACGTCTCGCTGCAAGCGCAGGTGACGGACTATTCCAATCCGATTGCCGACGGAAATTATCAGATTCGAATTCACACACAAGACTTTCGCAAATCTGTCGCCGAGTGCCCGCGCAGAAGGAGACGTGGCGCTCAATGGCAGGATTCACTATCAAACAGTCGCGGGCCAACCTATACTGCGCAACATTTCTGTCGACGGTCGCATTGCGAGTCAGACACTCGCGGCCGCAGCCTCGGGCCGCCATGTGGAGTTGAGGAAGCTGGAAGGAGAGTACCAGCTTGCTAGCGGCAATTTTAAAATCAGTAACCTGAGCGTGGAATCGCTGGGCGGACGCGTTGTAGCGAATGCCGAAATGAACCATCTGGATGCGCACCCCGGAATCCAGAGTGCATGCTTCCTTGCAGAATATTTCACTTCGAGCGTTGCAGCAGTTGTCAGGGACACAGACCTCTGGTGCCGCTCTATCCGGAATCCTCGCTGGAACGGCGGACGCTTCGTGGAAGGGCGGGATGGACAAGCTGAAAGCGCGCTCAGACCTGACAGTACGGGCTCGCGCGGAGAGCAAGGCGAATCCATCGGCTGCAGAAGTCCCGGTGAATGGCGCAATCCATGTAGCTTACGACGGTTCCCGCCAAACGATTGAATTGCACGACACTGCTCTTGCGGATGCCATCAGCCAATCTGACGGCGCAGGGCACGATCAGCGACCATTCGAGCTTGCAGGTGCAGGTGGTTGCGGATGACCTGCATCAACTCGCAATGCTGGCCTCCTCGTTCCAACCAGGGCAGAATGCGCTTCCAGCAGTATCAGGCAAGGCGACTGTGAGCGCGGTGGTGCAAGGATCGGTGAAGAAGCCCAGCATCGCCGCTCAACTAAACGCGCAGAACCTGCAGGTGGAAGGCAGCGAGTGGAGCAGCGCGAAGATGACGGTGAACGCGAATCCATCGCAGTTGACAGTGGAAAATGGTTCACTGGTGAACGCGCACAAAGGACAGGCGACATTCAGCGCGAGCGTCAAATTGCACGAGTGGTCTTATCAGCCGAATGATCCGGTTCAGGCGCGACTCGACGCACGGCAGCTTAGGATCGCGGAATTATTGCAGATAGCGAAGCAAAACTATCCGGTGTCGGGCGAACTCACGGCCAAGTTGTCACTGGATGGTTCGCAACTCAATCCTGCCGGCTCCGGTCAGGTGGAGATCGCGAATGCGAATGTATACGGCGAGCCTCTCGATATGCTCGTGACGAAGTTCAAAGCCGAGAACGGCTCCATCGCAACGAACGCCACGGCGTCGGCGAAAGCGGGGACGATCAGGGCCGATCTTTCGTACACTCCAAAAACCAAGGCTTACAAAGTTCGGGTCGATGTGCCGGAAGTCGTGCTGCAAAAGCTTCGGATGCTGCAGGCGAAAAATGTTCCAGTCACCGGAACGTTGAACGCCTCTGTAAACGGCGAAGGTACGTTGGACGATCCGCAACTGATGGCGAGCGTACAGTTACCGCAACTGCAGGCGCGCGGCCAGACCATTTATGAGATGAAAGCAGAAGCGCACGTGGCGCAGCACAAACTCGCTTGGAATCTCGATTCGCAAGTATCAAAGGTTTCAGTTCACGGGCAAGGACAACTCGCGCTGACCGGAGACTATGACGCTGAGGCAAGCATCGATACTGGCACAGTTCCGCTGGATGAAATCCTGGCTGCTTACGCACCAAGTGTTCCCACCGGATTCCAGGGCCAGACCGAGTTACACGCCTCTCTCAAGGGGCCGTTGAAGGATAAGTCCCGCCTTGAGGCTCATCTTTCGATCCCGGTGTTAAAGGCGAGTTATCAGTCGCTGCAAATTGGGATTCCGAAGACCCATTCGTGCAGATTATGTGAACTCCGTGGTGACGCTGCAGCCGGCGGATATCGAAGGTACCGGAACATCGCTTCACTTTCAGGGACAAATACCAGTTAAAGGCCAGGCTGCTCCGACGCTCACCGCCCAGGGATCGGTGGACCTCCGCATCATCCGCATTGTCGCGCCCGACGTGTCGAGTGGCGGGACTGTCGCCCTCGACGTGCGTTCGTCATTTTCGGGGGGAAAGCCCGGCGTTGAGGGTCAACTCCAGCTCAAGAATGTGGCAATGACGACTGCGGACGCGCCCATCGGAATCGATAAGCTGAATGGCACGATGAACATTTCAAATGACCGCGTGCAGCTGTCAGAAATGACGGGAAGGATGGGAGGAGGTGAGGTCACGTTTGGGGGATCGATCACCTATCGCCCGAGCCTTGCATTCAATGTAGCGATCCAATCCAAGTCTGTGCGCCTGCTCTATCCGGAGGGATTGCGGACGCTGCTGGACGCGAACCTGGCGTTCACCGGAACCGCGGAAGCCTCGACTTTGAACGGGCGCGTTCTCATCGACAGTTTGTCGTTCACGCCGGATTTCGATCTCGCGCACTTCAGCGATCAATTCAGCACTGGGGGTACTGTGTCGCAGCCGGGCTTCGCGGATAATGTGCATCTCGCAATTGCCGTGCAGTCCCGGGAAAGCCTGAACGCTACCAGCTCGCAGATCAGTATTGAGGGGCAGGCTGCGCTGCAAGTGAGCGGAAGTGCGGCGAATCCTGTGATCACGGGCCGGACCACATTGAACTCTGGCGAACTGTTTTACCGGAATGTCCGTTATCAGTTGCAGAGAGGCGTGATTACGTTCGATGATCCCAACGAGACGCATCCCGTGCTCAATCTCTCTGTCGATACAACGATTGAGCAATACAATCTCACGCTCACGTTGCGGGGACCGCTCGATAAGCTGACGACGTCGTACGTATCGGATCCACCTTTGGCTACAGCTGACATCATCAATCTGGTGGCGCGCGGAAAGACCACGCAGGAATCCGCTGCCAGCAGCCAAAGCACCGATTCGATGATCGCGTCGCAGGCGGCGAGCCAGCTCAGCAGCAGCGTGCAGAAGCTGGCGGGGATCTCGAGCCTGCAGATCGATCCGACGCTGGGAGGGAATAATCGGAATCCCTCGGCACGGGTCGCGATCCAGCAACGAGTGACCAAGAACCTGCTTTTCACGTTTTCGACCGACGTCTCTGAACCGGGCAGCGAAACGGTGCAGGGCGAGTATCAGCTCAACAAGCGTTGGTCGGTGAGCGCGCAGCGCGATCAATTGGGCGGAGTCTCGGTGGACGGGAAATATCACACCAGATTCTGAGGATTGAATTCAGCGGAGTTTCCTAGGCGGCGGGGCGAAACGCGCGGTCCGCCAGCCGCGTTCCTTCCAGCGGCTCCCCTCTTTGCTTTACATGTCCCTTGCTACTCTGCTTGGCAAGTTCGGCGTTGAGTTCCGCTCCCACCAGCAGCGCGAAAGATGTCCAGTAAAGCCATGTCATCAAGGCAACAAATCCAGCGAGTGTGCCGTAGGTCCGGTTGAAGTTTGCAAAATGCGCGAAGTAGATTCCGAGAAGACTGGAGAGCCCGTTCCAAATGACAACGGAGAATATGGCCCCGGGAAGGCTCGCGCCAAACCGTTGTTTCACATTGGGAGCGAGGAAGTAGATGAGTTCGACGGCGAGTACGGTGAAGCTGATGGCGATAGTCCAGCGCAGCGCGGGCCAGATGGCCGCGAAGACAGTCGAGAGCCCGAGTTGCGCTGCGAGCCAATCGCCAAACCGCGGACCAACAATCATCACCGCCAGTGCGGCCAGCAGCAACCCTCCGCCGATTGCGCCTAATGCCACCGCCAGCAGGCGGACTTTCCAGTAGGGCCGGTCATCCTGCGCGTCGTAGGCGATATCGAGCGCCTCAATGATGGCAACGAAAGCAGAAGACGCCGACCAGATAATGCCCAGCATTCCAAACGAGAGCCAGGTCGCACGATGGGAGGCGAGCACATCGTGCAGGACAGAACCTACGATCCGCATGGTGTCGGGGGGCAGAAGCCGACTCATGAATTCCAGCACCTGATTGAACATGTCAGTACGCGGAAGCAACCCCAATACCGCGGAGAGGAAGATCAGGCCGGGAAAGACTGACAAGACGAAATAGTAAGAAAGTGCGGCCGCCACCTGCAGTGTATGGTGCCGAACCACATCCTGGTAGGTAAGAACAAGGGCCGTCTTGACGTCACTGAACTGCACCAGGTAACCATAGTTCGCGCCCTCTGCCGAGGAAAATACGGGAATGACGGTAGGTGGCCGACTGGGAGACGAGTTAGATTAGTCCTCCTTTTATCAGTGGAGCTACAGCACAGTGGCTGGAAGATCGAGTGGCGTGTCGACAGAGAGTGTCATCTTCTTCGGGGATTTTCCTGGGGAAGCGTGTGGAAGATGAGCGGCAATGTGCTGAAAGTACGCTATAAGGTCATTTCCAGGCAGATGGACTGCATGAATCATATGAATCTCCTGGCTGCAGCCCGGCATCTCTTCGCTCAAATAGCACTGGTCAAATTTCATTAGAAGGCCAGCTTGAGCGCGAGTTGGATGGAGCGCGGTCCGCCAAATTGGTATAGAGGATCGAGCCCACCTCCGGCAAGGTTGTCGCCGGAAAGAGATCGCGCCAGCATGTTCGTGGTCTGGCCGAACTGCGGAAAGCCGATTACGGGAGTAAAGGTCAGAATCGAGGACGGTGGCCCGAAATTCGGGTGATTCAGCACGTTGAATATCTCTGCCCGAACCTGAAGCGCCAGCGACTCATGGAGTGGAAATACACGGTGGATGCCAAAATCCCATTGCGTCGCGCCAAATCCACGCAGAGCATTCCTCCCCAAACTACCTTGTCGCAGCGGCAGGCCTTTTTCATCGGTCGGCGAAGGACAAAATGGTCCAACGCTTACCGAGCCGTCGGGACAGCCCGAGGGAACAGCCCCCGCGATGCTGTTGAGCGCTTTTCCACCCGGATAGCTGCTTCCACTCAGATAGAGAGGAATTCCAGACACAACGTCAGGCCGAACCTGGCTGATCGCTGAATCCAGCATCTGAGATAAAGCTGGGATGTACACGTTGACGGGAAGAACAGAGTGCGACTGGAGGACCGTTTGTAACGACCATCCCGTGAGGATGGCGTTGGCAACAGAATTCTGCGTGGCCACGGGGATGTCGTAGGTAACACCGACGGAAAAAGAATGCCTGATATCGAAATCGGAAGGTCCGCGATTTGCCGCCGCACCCAGCGCCGGCACCAAAGCATTCGCTGAGTTTCCGAACGCGGAACCGGCCGACGCTGTGTCCGCCGATTGGGCCCAGGAATACGACGCGAGCGTACGGAGGCCACGCTTGAGACGGCGGTTCAGTTGCAGTTGCATGCCTTGATAGTCGGCGCTCGCGGAGTTTAGGACCAGACTCGCACTGTCAATATTTTGGTTGGGGAAAAATACAATCGCGGTCTGGATCAGTCGCCTTCCTGCTGATCCCACGTAGGTCGCGGATACGGTTTGGTCCGCTCCCAGCGCTTGCTGAATCGAGATATTCCACTCCGTCGAGCGAGGGAGACGGAGATGCGGGTCAAAAGCAATCAGTCTCTCGTTTGCCAAATCTGACGCACTGATTTGCGGAGGGGACGCCGCCGAACTATTTAGCGGAAAGGGGATTCCGTAAATGTACTTCGACCCGCCAAAAGGGTAAGAACCGGGCGGGATGTTGTTGCCGACTTCCTGTGTCGCAAGATCGTAGAAAATGCCAACCCCTGCTCGTAAAACTGTTTCCCATGTGCGACGGTCGCGCAGTTCATAGGCAACGCCGAGACGGGGAGCAAAGTTCGCATAGGTAGTGTGAAACGCTGGTACGCCTGATGGGGCAAGAGCAAGGCGCGACAGGTCTCTGATGTTGAATCCAGTCACAGAAGGGAAAGCGGGACCCTCTAGCGTTTCCGGAGCAGCATCAACATCCCAGCGGACGCCATAGGTAAGAGTCAATCGAGAAGCGACACGCCATTTGTCCTGAGCGAAAGCACCGAGAGTTCTGAACAGCATCCTCTCCCTCAGATGCGTCTCTACCGTGCCGAACAACAGATCACCCGCCGCAAAGGACGTCATGTCTGTGAATGAAGCGTATTGCAAGTAACGAGGGGGATCCACGAGCGGGGCAAGTCGCCGGAAGTCAAATCCGAATTTCCAGTCATGCTGTCCACGCTGGAAAGAAGTATTCTCCACGAAATTGAACTGCCCTTGCAGATTCCTTTGATTCTTTCCCTGCACCAAGTACATGTTAATCGGAATAAATGTTTGAATTGTGAGTTGACTGTTTCTGACCGCAAGTGGATCACCTGGTGAGGATGCTGGCAGGGGAGCGGCGCCGCCGAAATCATCAATGCGGGAAGAACTCGATGCCTTGATGAAGCTCCAATTCATCCTGACGTCGTGCGAAAGCGACTGCGTAGCATTCCAAATGAGGCCGACCGTGGCGGTCTTGGCGCTAATCTGAGATAGAAAAACAGTACTGGTGGCAATCGGTTCGCGCCGGAGCAGAGTCGATGGGGAATGATTGTATCGCCCAAACAGATTCAGATCTCGAGTCACTGCGTGGTCGATCCGAAGACTGTAGTCATCGAGCACAGAACGATTTGAAAACACCGCGGTGAAGTTCGCCGCTCCACTCGGCTTCTCGCCCGAGAGTGGACAATCACTTTCAGTTGCGGGGTCACAGGCATCCATGATCTCTCTGCCTGTCGGAACCGGAAATGCGGCTAGATAGGGCCTCATCGCTGGGAGAGCCTGTTCGCGGATACCAAGGCCCCCGGGAACACTCGCATTATCAGGCACGGCCCCGATTGCGGTCTGTGGAACGCGAAGACGGAGCCCTTCATACGAGAAGAAAAAGAATGTTCGATCTTTGACGATCGGGCCGTTGAGCGTGCCTCCGAAATCATTCTGCCGCTCTTCGGGCCTTGGCAGCGCGGCATGGTTCGCAAACCAATCGTTGGCGTCGAATGAGTTGTTGCGCAAGTAGTCAAAGAGCGATCCGTGCCACCGGTTCGTGCCGGGGCGAGTCACAATCGAAATTTGGGCGCCTGAGACTCTCCCGATTTCGGGAGCTGAGGACGAGGTCTCGATGCGGAACTCTCGCATCGCGTCGACGGAAACCAGACTGGTGGTACCACCTTGCACGCTGAATAGAGGAAGGCCACCAGCGAGCCCATCGCCGACCACGGCCCGCGTCGTTGCTCCCACGTTCGCTCCCACGCCGTCTACAGTCCAATAGTTCGCGTTAGCACGCTGTCCGTTGACGCTGAACTGGCCCGCATCCGATCGACTGCTGGTGGTGAGCACGACGCCAGGCGTGAGATCGATCAACGTTTGAAAACTTCGACCATTCATCGGCAGGTTGTCAGCGAACTGCTCGTCCACAACCGTGCTGACCGATGCCGACTCCAGATTGATAAGCGAAGTGCCATCCTCGACTGTGATGCTCTCGAACACTGATCCGACATGCAGGCTGAAATTGATTGAGACCTCGTCTTGGACGTGGAGCTCCACATTTCCCTTGACGATGCTGCTGAAGCCATCTTTCATGACGTTGACGCGATAGGTCCCGGGCTGCAATCCGTAGAATCGATAAATTCCCTGACGGTTCGTATCAGTCCTATACGTGAGACGAGTGTTTATGTTCGTAAAGGAAACATGGACGCCGGCAATCGTTTGTCCGGAAGAGTCGGTTACCAGGCCGGTCACTGTGGCGTTCGGGTCAGCGTGGAGCTGAATACTGCAGGCGCACAACAACACGATAAATACCAAGACAATGCGGCCGGTGCTCTTATTAGGAGTGCGAATGTGATTCGAGTCCTGGTCGAGTGAACCCTGACGATGACCTATCCCGAAGTGGAATGTGGCGGACATTTCCGGCATCTCAGGAAGCGCTAAGGATGGTTCGGCGGCCCGCCCAGGTTTGCATAGAGCAATTTTCGTCCGCTGGGAGAAGGGCTGCCGTTTGGAGGCTCCAGGGTGACGAATACTGCGTCAATGCGCTCGAGCACACGCGTATCGTTCACCTTAAGAACCCATCGGCTGATGGTTGGGTCATCCATCAGAAAAAGGCCAAGGTTGCGAGGCTTGTCTTCATCTCCCTGGCGGTATCCCCACGCCTGAAATCCGGCAGTGAGACGAGCGCTCTGCTTTGCCTGGAGATCGAATGCATAAAAAAGGAGCAGTTTCTTTTCCGCATAGTAAACGCGCCCAAAGGCCCGTTTTGTCTTCCCGCTGCCGTCAACGTCGTAAACATCAACGATGTGAAGGTCGCGGGCCCCAAACAGATTCTTGGCATCGGTATCTTGAATTCCCGACGCAGCCGCGAGAACGGACTCCTGTTCTGCCTTCCGCAACTTGTTCCGAAGTTCGTTGAGAGCAAGAGACTCATTCTCACTGGTGGGGATCGCGTCCCGCAATTCAGCCTGCAGCTCACGAATCTGTGTGTCAGACTGCTCGACTTGCGACCGGGAGCTCTGCAGTTCTTCGCCTTCTCGCTGGAGGCGCTCTTTCGCGAGCGCAATTTCCGTCTGTAGGACCTTCTGCTGGTTCAGGACTGTGTCATACCGCTCGCGGGTTTCCGCCAACGATGACTGCAATGCATCCCGCTGCGCTTGGAGTTTCTTCCGCTGCTGGTCACTATCAGGCCCTTGCTTGAGAGGGGCTGGTGTTTGTCCCGCAGGGTTCGCTCCGTTGGAGATGATTGGCGCTGGACCGGGCGTCTGTTGAAGATAACCGAACTCATAAGCGCTGGCGGCAACCGCTGCGAGACACGCCACCGCGCCAGCAGAGCGAAGCAAAAAACGGGACAATGGCGAGCAAAGCTGGATTTTCAGAAACCGGGACTTCCTGCTCTCCGGGCACAAAGACGTGTCGCTTGTCACCACACTCTCGCGCTGCGCCCGCGCGAGGACGTCCTTTAGCAGAGCCGCTTCGTCGATGGCGCCAATGCTTTCGTCACCGTATCGGCGGCCCGCTGCTACGGCCCCGATGTCGTGCGAAGAAAGGCGCCGAAAATCGGCGTAGAGCTTGCGGCAATGCTCACACCCCGACAGGTGTTCATTCAATTCCGCGAATTCCGAGGCAGACAGTTCCCCGATCGCAGCGAGGGCACAGAGTTCTTCGAAACGCTCGTCTTTGAGTTGCTCAGGGTTCAAATCGCAATGTCCCATTTTCAGGAGGAGCTACGGTTTCTGCCGCGCGCTTCTGCTTCGATCGAGAATTCAGGTACGCCCGCAGCGCCTTTAGCCCTCTGTAGTAGTAATTTCTCGTATTGGCAAAAGTTTCTCTGATCGCTTCCGCTGTTTCCTGCAACGTGAAGCCCTCAAAATGCACCAGTTCCATCACCTGCCGCTGCTTCGGGTTCAGGCTCGCGATGCCGCTCTCAACAAAGTGCACCCATTCGGCCGAACTCAAGCCAACTGCCTCTGAGGGAGGCCTATGTCGAAACTCAAATGATTCGGAGTACTCCTCCTGGATATAAAACTTGCGAATGCGCAGATAACGGCGCCGCAATAGTGATTTGAAGTATGCGAACTGCAGGATCCATGTTTTTACCGATCCCCGCGACTCATCGAATCGCTCTCGCTGTAGAAAGATCGCCAGGAACACTTCCTGCGCAATATCCTCGGCTTCTTGCCGATCCCGAAGAATTCGAAACGCAATCGAAATCACATGGCGGCAATAACGCTCGAACAAAACAGCAAAACATTCACAACATCCGTTTGTGATGTTGTGAAGCAGCGTTTCCGTCGCTCAACGAGTTCGCATGCAAGTGCGACATTGGTCCGCTATTCTGGCACTCCTGACTCACACAAACAATACATATGGACAACATTTTTTCTCACAATGTCCTGACACAAATCAACAACCTGGAGAAATACAGTTTTAGTGATTGTGTTGAATGTGTTGAATGCCGGGGGAATGAGGATGACTGGACTCGGCCCTTCCGAGGTGTCGCAAACACTTCTTCACGATCAAAGCGAGATGCTGCCTTCGACGCGTTTGCTGAGTTGCGTGCTCATGGAGCCCGACGAACGAGGCCGGGAGCTGTTACGGCGAGTCATTGCCGAGGATTGTGAGCTCACACTGGTGGGCGAAGCCTGCGGCGCATCCGAGGGCTGTGCGCTGGTGAAGACATATAAGCCAGACCTGCTGCTTCTGGGACTAGAACTGCCCGGCTCGAATGGCTTCGACATTCTGGGAACTTTGCGTCAGGCCGGCGACCCAAACCCCGAAGTGATTTTCATTTCCGAATGCGCCCAACATGCTTTGCAGGCGTTGGACGCAGCTGCCGCAGGATACCTGCTCAAGCCGCTCGACGAGAACCGGGTACGCAGAGTGTTGACGGTCGCTAAAGAACGGGCGAAGAGAAAGCTTCAGGCTGCAAGAGGCGCCAACGAAGTCGCAGCGATCCGCACCTCACGGATTGCCGTTAAGTCAGAAGGAAGGATAATCTTCCTGCGCGTGGATGCGATCGACTGGGTTGAGTCCATGCGAAACTATCTTCTTCTTCACGTAGGAACCGATAAGTACCGTATCAGGGAGCGCTTGCACTCGCTCGATGGAAAATTGCGACCTCATCCTTTTGTCCGGATTCATCGCTCTACGATCGTAAATATTAATCGAATCCGAGAAGTGGAGCGCTGGTACACCGGCGAATACATCGTTCGCCTGGATACCGGCAAAGAGTTGACTCTGTCGAAGACTTTCCGCGATCAATTTTTTGCAGTCACTTCTGCCCGCCCTGCGTAGTCGAATCGTTGCGATCCGTCCTCGCAAAATTGCCTCCCATGTAGTCGCCTGCTGTTTCTAGCTATGCCTTTGCAGTGCTCCAGTTTTCTGGATCGCAACGCAACGCAATTCCATTTTCCGGAGTCTTGGAATGATTTGTTACTGCACTAAGCGAAGAATGCGGTATTCCCCGCAGTACAGTGGCAATCTCCGGCCGTCCTTTCGCACCATTTCTGCAGACGTTCGTCCCCCGGTGACGATTCTTCTCTGCGTTCGGCGATTCGAGTGCCAGTCCCCAATGCGGTGGGTTCCATCGATGGAAGAAAAGGAGACGTCACATGCGTTCAAGTGGGTACAACGATAGTGCCTCCGTCACCAATCGCGTTGGTGGTCATGTGCCTTATCTGTGGGTAGCAGTTGTGTGCCTGTCACTTTTCGTATTGCCGGCCAAAATATTCGGTCAGGGCACGACTGGCACACTGCGCGGGCAGATTCTTGATCCCGGTGGCGCGGTAGTCGCGAGTGCTCAAGTCGCTGCAACCAACGAGGCGACTCAGGTGGCACAAACATCCCTCACCACCTCATCCGGAACCTATAACTTCCCCAACGTCCTTCCCGGTACTTACACCGTGACTATTGAAGCTAAGGGCTTCAAGAAGTCCGTCACGAAAGGAGTTGTCGTCAGTGCCAACCAGGACAACGTGTCTGACGCTCACCTGGAGGTGGGCACTGCCTCCGAGGTGGTGGAGGTGTCGGCGGGGGTGTCTCAGGTGGAGACCACGTCCTCAGTTCTCAACAACCAGTTCGATTCCAAAGATGTGCTTAACGTGCCGGTTGTCGGCGGCGCTGCCTACAGCGCCTTGAATCTGGCCATTCTTGCACCCAATACGATTGCCCAACCTGGGGGAACCGCTGGAACTGGCGGAGCCATCGGTGGAACACGTCCGCGTGACAACAACTTCACCATCGACGGTGTCGATGATAACAACCTGGGAGTGACCGGGCCGAACTCAACCGTGATTTTCGATGCGGTGGGTGAGTTTCATCTCATTACCAATCAGTTCAGCGCCGAATATGGACACTCCGCCGGCGGTCAGTTCGCCATTGTCACCAAAACCGGCTCCAACAGTTTTCATGGCTCGGGAGAATGGTATTCGCAAAACCGAAACTTCAATTCGCTCGACAACTTGACCAAAGATGCCATCGTGAATCACACGCCGGGACTCTCGAGCATGCCGGCTTATGACAACAACCGGTTCGGGGGAACCATTGGCGGACCCATCATCAAGAGCAAGCTCTTCTTCTTCGGTGCGTATGAACGCACGTTTCTTCATGGCACCGGAGCACCGACCAACATCACAGTACCGACCGCGCCGGGGTTGAGCACACTGCAGGGAATGGCCGTCAACCCGTCCGTGACCGGCATCTTGAACAACTTTCCAGTGGCGCCGGTGCAGACAGGAAGTAACGCAGTTACGGTCAATGGCCAGGCGATCCCGATTGGAGATCTGACCATTGTGAGTCCCGTTCTGCAGAAACAGCACGACATTCAATTCAACACAGACTATACGTGGGGGCTTCATCAGATCGGCACGCGCTTTCTATTGAATCAAGGAACGGGGCTGTACCCCGTCAATGATACGCAGGCCATATTCAATCAGGATGTGCTGTTGAGGAATCGAAAGATCGCACTCACCGATGCCTGGTCCGTGAAAAATGATCTGATCAACGATCTTCGACTGCAGTATTCGTACTACGCACAGTTCTTTGCCAATCCATGCGGCTCAACCTGCCCTCCTGATGTCACTTTCGGCGATCTCGGAAATTCGACCATTGGCCCCGCCGATCCGCAGTTCCAGAAACAGAACACGTACCAGGTCGCCGATAACGTCAGTTGGGTTAGCGGAAAGCACACTTTCAAGTTTGGCGGACAATACACCCATTTCATCTACCCGCAGTTCTTCCTGCCGCGCAGCCTGGGAGACTATGTCTATACCAGCCTTGAGGAATTTATCAACGATCAGCTTCCCAGTCAGCCGGGACGGACTTTGCGAGGTGCTGGCTCCGGAACCTTCCTGGGAACTCAGAGCCTGGTAGCCGCTTTTGTTCAAGACGATATAAAGGTCACTCCCCGCCTCACTTTGAATCTGGGCGTGCGTTACGAATATTGGACCAACCCCGCCGGAACGAATCTTCAGGCGCTAAATGCCATCTCAAATGTCCGCGGAGTGATCACATTTGGCGTGCCCAAGACTGACAAGAACAACATCGGCCCGCGAATTGGCTTTGCTTATGATCCCACGGGCAGCGGAAAGACATCGATTCGCGGTGGATTCGGAATTTCCTACGATGTGAAATTCCAGAACTTTGCTTCCATCACCCTTCCTCCCCAGGTCGCCAGCGAGATGAATCCGGCAACGGCTTGCACAATCTCGAATCCTCCGGCCTGGTGTTCGGCGAATCCCCTTGGATCAGGATTCCTGTCCACAGGGGGCTTGCCCGGAGTGCTCACGCCTCCAACCACACAGGCTGCGGCACGTGGACTGACTACCAGTTACATTGACGACACAGTTATGCCCAAGATCCTTACCTGGAGCTTGGGAGTGCAGCGTGAAGTTCTCCGCAATACAACTCTGGAGGTCCGCTATCTTGGCACGCGCGGTTTGGAACTGCCGGTCCAGTTCCGTCGCAACCACATCAGTTACTTCGATGCCGGAGGACAACCTCTTCCGATGTACTTTAGCGCTTCTGCGATTCCTTCCACCTGGGATGCGAGCACGCCCACGGATACGAACTACTATCTGTTCAACTCGAATACCTATGCCCAGTACGGATTTCTTGGAAACGTGACGGGCGATCCTTCGATCGGTAGCAGCATCTATCATGCGGGCTCGATCAACTTCACACACCGGGCGGGACGCGGATTCACGCTCAACACCAACTATACCTATTCACACACCATCGCCGATGCTGACAACGAATTCAATACCAGCGCCTTGAATCCCCGGCGCGCGCAAGACACGAACCGGCTGAGCGAAGACCGCGGGAACTCCGATCTCGATGTAACCCACAAATTTGCTCTCTCGCTCGTCTACGATCTGCCGAAAACGCGCTCAGACAACCGAATTCTCAAGTACCTGGTGAACGGCTTCAGTTTGGGTTCATCCCTTCTTGCGCAGACCGGACAACCTGTCAATCTGCAAACAGGTTTCGTGGACTCCAATGGAAACGGCGACACTGCCGGCGATCGAGCCAGCTTCAACCCCTCGGGAACCGGCAACGTCCTCGGCGAGCCACTCCAGGGCGACCTCTTCACTGTATGTGAAGGAGGAGGTGGCGCCACCTATATCGGCGGCACGTCCTTCTTAAGTGCAGCAACCAACGGATGCAACGTGAACAACAGTGCTCCTCTGGGATTCGATCCCGCCATCGGATACACACCGGCGAATCCGAACGATCGCTACGTCGTCACCGGCAATGCGTCGGTGGCGAATCTGGGACGTAACACCCTCCGTTCGCCCGGCTTCTGGACATGGAACCTCGCTGTCTACAAGAGTCTGAACTTCACCGAGACCATGCACCTGCAGGTTGGAGCGCAGGCATTCAACGTTCTGAACCATCCCAACTACGCGCTGAGCAATGGCAATGTATTCGGCGTTGCGGGGATCACAACCGCACTCGCGACGCAAGGGTACGTGTTGCCCACGGACCCCTCCTTCCTGCAGGCGAAGCAATTCGGAGGAGGAATTCGCAGCATGATCCTGACTCTCAAATTCGTGTTCTAAGTGGAAGGGACCCCATTCAAGGAGAAAAAAGTAAAACCCACGCTCAACAGTAATGGATCACGACTTGCGACCAAAACCGACTCATTCCGGCGCTCGACGCGTCGAAGAGGAGATCTCCAGTGGCAGAAGCCATTCAGCGTGAAGTTATTGCAGATGATGTGCATGCCAGCTGCGGTTTCACCAGGACCATGGATCATACCCGCGAAGATCATGTGCAACAGGTGCTGAGGCAAGCCAACGAGGAACTCCGCTCCCTGCTGCGGCGGCGCGCGGAGTTGGTCAAGCGGATCGGAACCGTGAAGCAAACAATTGCCGGGCTGGCCAACCTTTTTGGCCCGGACGTATTGAGCGCCGAGCTTCAGGAACTGGTCACAGGTCGAAAGCCAGGAGGTGCTCGCGCAGGCTTCACGAAAACATGCCGCCTGGTTCTGATGGAAAACAAGCGCCCAATGAGTGCCCGCGACGTATGCGACCAAATTCGTGAAAGAGATCCTGTAATGCTTTCGCGTCACAGGGACCCGGCTGCATCCGTCACGACAGTCCTCAACCGCCTCGCGGAATACGGTGAGGCTCGGGCCGTCACACTGCCGAATGGTCGGAGGGCATGGCAGTGGGTAAGGGAAGAAGGCTAGTACCTTTCTGGCCAGGAATGAATCCCTGCCACGTCATGGTGATGGGATTTGCCCGATGACGTTTGCGTGCGAAGACGCTGGTTGCTCCAGTGCTCACGCTGCCCTCTTCCGATCCTGGCAAACCCAAAACCGCAATTGCGCCCAGCAACGCAACCACCACCAGGACAAAGCAACTCGCGAAGTAATTTCCAGTCGCATCGCGCAAGTGGCCTATTACCCAGGGCGCTGCAGCTTCCGCAATACCGCCCGCGGTCAGGATCACGCCCATCAATCTTCCCAGAATTTCAATCCCGAAGATTTCTGCGGTCATCAACGGAACGATCATGTAATCGCCGCCAAGACCGATACCAAAAATCGCAGCGGAAGCGTAGAGAACCAGGCGCGTAGTTCCGAGAAACATCAGAGGGATGCCGGCGGCAACCAGCAGGTAGGTCAGCAGCATGACGTACTTCTTCGAGAAACGATCAGCGAGCCAACCCATGAGTAGCCGGCCCACAATACTGCAGGCCAGCACCATCGATAGGACACTGGCGGCATCTCGCTGCGCGAAGTGGCGGTCGAGGCTCAAGAAAAGCTTCATATTCTGCTGCGTACCACTGATTGCAGCAACCGAGCACATACTTCCCAGGGTGAGCAGATAGAACGATGTGTGCTTGAATGCTGCCTTCAGACTCGGGTACGTCACCGATCCAGAGGCTGCTCTTGCACTGGGGAGTTCTTTCACCAGTAGTGCCAGGGGAAATGACACGACCACGATCAAAAGGCCCAGAATCCGCAAAGCGGTCTGCCATCCGAAATGCTGGACGAGCAGGTGCGATATCCACGGGACGGTTGCTCCCACCGACGCCGATTCCGATGTAGGCGAACCCCATCGCTTTGCCGCGTGATCGATCGAACCACTGCGTCAACAGGACCTGGTTGGGAAGTGGGCCTCCGCAAACATAGCCAATGGCGTTAAGGAAGTAGAAGAAGTAAAACATGCCGATGCCTGAGATCGAGCCCAGTCCCACCAAGGCGGCCCCCGCCATCAATATGCCGATCATCATTACGCGGCGGGGCCCAAAGCGGTCCACAACCCATCCTGCCAGGAATCCGAAGACAGGTCCGACCACGAGTTTGCTCAGCGCGTTGCCTGATGTCACTTGAGCGCGCGTCCAACCGAATTGTTGGACCATGAAGTCGTAATAGAAAGGCAGCCCCCAGAGCGCAACGCCAACAATGCAGAAGAGCACCACAAAAGCCGTTGCCGCTGCTTGATATGCATGCCGGTTCGCCGGCGACGCCGCGGTTACAACACGGTCTTCGCTGTCCGTTCCGGCCATGGGGTGTCAGTTTAGCGTAGTGGGGATTGATTCGGCCGACATTTCGCTGTCGGATCGCTCATTCGTCGGTCAGAGCGTGAACCTACACTTACTCTACTAATTTGGCTGCTTTGTCGAGTGCATCATCCACTCCCTCGTTCCGCGGAATCGACAGGATTCTGCCGCGATCCGGGTCGCTTCTCCCAAGGCCTCCGCAAACCCGAGCCCGATCGAGGAGTAATAGCAAAAGGCTCCATGAAAAATATCTCCCGCCCCCATTGTGTCTGCCACCTGAACCTGAGGGACTTGCACAATGCCAGAGGCGTCGTCTGCGACAAAACGTACTGATTCAGCCCCCTTTGTAATTGCGATGTTCTTGACGCCATAATTTTTCAGATAGTTCAGTACGTCGTCTTCATTCGCGCACGCGGGCGGCAAGAAGTCGGCCGAGCAGATTGCCGTGTCAACGCTCTTGAGGAGTTCTTCGGTTCCGTACTTCCAGCTTCCGGCATCGAACACGACCCGTATCCCACGAGCGTGGGCCGCCCTGGCCCAGAGTTGGCACGCCTGCATGTAATGACCATCAACTAAGACGACGGAGGTCTGCATGAAGACAGCTTCATCGACTTGAGCGTCGAGGACGTTCACACGAGTTGCATTGGCAGAGATGATATTGCGTTCTCCCGATTTGTTGACGGAGATTGACGATATGACCGGCACGTCGTCGAAGCCGGGATTGAGATCGATGAGCCGGATCGAGTAGCGCTGAAGTTCCTGCTGGACCAGGTTGGCCAACGCATGACGCCCGACAACTGTTACAAGAGTTGGAGTTCCGCCAAGATGACCAAATGTGATGGACGCATTGGCAGCTGGTCCGCCAACGTATACGTCCTGAGAGAGTGCTACTACTTTTTTGTTTGCTGAAGGGAATTGATCCAAACTGTAGATGATATCGACTGTCGAGAGTCCCACAAAAATGTCCGTTTGTCACAGTTCTGTCCTTCCGCTCAAACGCCGCTCGCAAGTATCGTAATCCTTACTAAGGTCCGAAGGAGCCCTTTGCTCCACTTGCTTCGCGCCTCTGGATGAGCCAGAGTAGGCAGGCTGGACCGCCAACCGTCCGGCGATAGGAGCTGCCAAGGTGAAAGTCAGAGTTTTTCCCGATAAGTATCTGCTCGCCGCGGCCGCGGCCGCAGACGCCGCCAATGCAATCCGCCAAGCCATCGATGAGCATGGAAGTGCACGCATCATCGCCGCCACTGGGGCTTCACAGTTTGAATTCCTCGAGGCACTCACAAAATCGCCAGCCGTGGACTGGAAGGTGGTGGAGATGTTCCACCTCGACGAATACGTTGCACTTCCTGCGACGCATCCAGCGAGTTTTCGGAAATATTTGCTCGAACGGCTGATCAATAAAGTGGGAATTGTTCGCTACCACCTGCTGGATGGGGAAGCCGATCCAAAGGGAGTCATTGCCGAGGTGACCGCCGAGATTCGGAAAGCGCCCATCGACGTGGCCTTTGTCGGGATTGGCGAGAACGGCCACCTGGCATTCAACGATCCTCCGGCCGACTTTGAAACGGACGAGGCCTACATCGTTGTGGAGCTCGACGAAGCGTGCCGCAGGCAGCAGCTGGGCGAAGGCTGGTTCAAGAGTCTGGCGGACGTCCCGAGACGCGCCCTGTCAATGACAGTGCGGCAGATACTCAAGGCCAAGGAGATCATCTGCGTGGTCCCCGACGCCCGTAAAGCACAGGCTGTAGCGAAATGCCTTGGGAGCGAGATCAGCCCGATGGTTCCTGCTTCCATCCTTCGCAGCCATGACCGGGCGGTGATTTATCTCGATAAAGACTCCGCAGCTTTGCTGCCGTCAGGAAGTCAATGAACGTACGCGCCGCCGGGCAACAGATATTGCACGGGCCACAGTTCCACTTTTTCGTTCACCAGTTCTGACCACTGCAAGACTCGCGCGTTGGGTTGCGGAAGCAACTTGAAGTCCGGGAGCGTTTCGGCAACGCCACTGGCAAGGGCATAAGCGTCACCGGCGCCGGTGATTGCGAACTCAGCACGATTGCTCAGCTTCTCCCGGACGAAACGAGCCGCGATCTCAAAGTCCTCAATCATCTGCAGAAAATACGGCCTGCCAGTTAGCACTGAGTTGTAGACGTAGTCGGCCAGCACTCCAGAGATCGGGCTGACGTACGCCAGGTCGGCGTCCATCTGGGCCAAGCTCGGATCGTCTTGAGAGGTGGCCTTGTATGGCATCCGAGTTTCTCCCTGCCCGCGTGGATCAATGGATATGACGTCGTACCCTTGATCGAGGTGCTGCGTTATCTCAGGCCAATCGTCTGGCGTGACCTTCCCCTTGGAGCCGAGCAGAAACAAAATCGGCCGGCGACCTTCGCCTTTGTGGATGTACAGAAGAGGTATTTCGAGATACTGGCTGTGGCGAAGCAGATACCGGTCAATGGTCACATCGGCGACGTGTGATTGCCCCGTGAGTTCCCAGCGAAGTTCCTGCGCGCTCCACACGGGGCTTTGATACGGCAAGACGCTCCACGACTGAATTTCGGGCCGAAGATTCGAGAAGTAGAGTTGCTTCAAACTCGATCCACCTTCTCTCTTGTGTTCTACGTAATATTGGCGGATGACGTCCATCAACGATCGCGCGGTTGGATATTCCATCAGAACCTGGCCGCTGTGCGTGCATTGCAGCGTCTTCTCATCCAACTCTTCGACAGGCGGAAGATCCCGGCGATCGGGAAGGCCATTGAAGTGATCCAGAAACTGGAACGCCGCCTTCTGATTTTCCGTTGAGTACTCGTGGCCGTGGTATCCCTCATGCATCGCGATCCGGTCCGAATGCCCGAACCGTGAGTAAAGTTCCTCGACTTCGCGAAATGTCCTGAGAGTTCCTTCAATGGGGAAGAAATCCAACACGGCCGCGGCTACGAAGACGGGACGGGGGTACATCATCAGCAGGAGGCCAGGGTGATCGATTTCATTCGAGATCATCCCATATAGATCTTGCTCGGGATCGCTGTCGGGGTCTTTAAAGATGCGGTTGTACATGCGCATGGGCAGCGCGGTGATGAAACAGGATGGAGCCACAACTTTGATTCGTGGATCGAGGGCAGCGATGTATGCCGCTTGAGTGCCTCCGCCACTTGTGCCTGTGATGCTGATCCGTTCTGGATCTACGTCGGGGCGCGTGAGCAAGTAGTCGAGCGCGCGAATGCCATCCCAGATTTCCCAGCGCGCCAGGTTCGTTCCGGCGAGATAGGCCAGGTTTCCCAGAACAGCGTGCTCCGCGCAAATCAAGTTGTAACGGCTCTTTGCCTTCTTGGTGTCCCAAAACTGGCTGCGCTCTCCCTGGCCGACCGGGTCCCAACTGATGACAACATATCCAAGCTGCACCAGGCGTTGGCAAAGAGACTGATAATGCACCTTGCCATTCTCAGAGTGTCCGCTTGGAACCAGGATGGCGGGGTAGCGTTTGTTTCCGTCATCGGGCGCGTATACCAGCGCCGTTACATACACGCCGGGCAGGCTCTCAAAGATCAATTTCTCAATGTGGAAGCCGCGCATCTGAATTCGTCCGGTGATGTGAGGATTCAGAGGAGTCTTTGTTGTGGGAAGTCCGCCAATCATGTCGAGAAGGTGGTCTCTCATCTCTTGCTGCAATTGCAACAAGTCTTTTTCGGTGTTGAGGGAGGCCCATCTTTTTCGACGCCGATCGTCCTGACGCCAGGCAAGTTCGGTTTGATATTTCAGGTATGGGGTAATGGTAGGCCCCTGAGTGGGGCTCTGCGAAAGGACACGGAAAGCCTCGGCAGGGGGAGCGTCACCGCCCGAGAAGTTGGCGGCCCAAAGCGGGCAAACGAACGCGTCGCCGAAAAGACAGACCGCTAAGCCGACGAAAATCGTTAAGATGAATCGCTGTACCAGAAGGCGCACTCGGCCCTTTATCAATGATTATCTCGTGTCAATCGAAGAGGGGCTGTTGCTCACGAAACGATCCCGAAATCGCGTGTCCGGGAAGAACAGCGCCACGTTACTATAGGAAAGTAATCGAAAGCAATCGAAAAACGCCATGATCGAGAGTCCCGAGTCAATTTTGCGCCTGGGAGCACTGAAGGAAGTCACTCAATTCCAGGAACACGTGAAGTCGTGTCAACTGACGATTCCGTGTGATCAAGAGATTCTGACTGGCGGCAAATCGCCGCTGCGGACGTCGATTCACCGCGGCGCACTGAGAATCGGCAACCGCATCGCGGTGCAACCGATGGAAGGATGGGATGGCACGGCCGATGGCAATCCTACCGAGCGCACGCTGCGACGCTGGCGTCACTTTGGCCGCAGCGGCGGAAAGCTTGTTTGGGGCGGGGAGGCCGTGGCGATTACAGAAGAGGGACGCGCCAATCCCAATCAGTTGCTGATGGCTGCTCACACCGAAAAAGGCCTGGCCGGGCTTAGAACAGCACTAATTGAAGAGCATCGGCTCACAACGGGCTCCGATGACGGACTCCTGATTGGTCTTCAACTAACGCACTCAGGGCGTTTCTGCCGGCCGCATCGGTATGATCGCGCTGAGCCACGCATCGCCTACCACCATCCGATCCTGGATGGGCGGGTGGGCTTGTCCGGCGAATCGCCTCTTCTTTCAGATTCGGATATTGATTCGATCATCGACAAGTTTTGCGCGGCAGCGGCGGTAGCTCAGAAACTTGGCTTCGACTTTGTAGACATCAAGCATTGCCACGGATATCTCGGCCACGAATTGCTGGGGGCGCAGACGCGCGAGGGACGTTACGGCGGAAGCTTTGAGAATCGAACCCGGTTTTTACGAAATCTAGTTGGAGGAATTCGCGCCAGTGCGCCCGGTCTCGAAATCGGAGTGAGGATCTCAGCGTTTGACACAATTCCCTTCCGGCACGACCCGGCGCGATCTTCGAAGGGCAAGCTGGGGCCCGGAATTCCAGCGCCCTTCCAAAATATGTTGCCGTACCGTTATGGGTTCGGCGTGGATTCCTTGAATCCAATCAATATCGATCTGACCGAAACATATGAGTTCCTCTCGCTCCTCGACCAACTGGGGATTTGTCTGGTGAATATCACTGGCGGAAGCCCTTACTACAATCCTCACATTCAGAGGCCTGCGCTCTATCCTCCATCGGACGGTTATGCGCCACCCGAGGATCCGCTGATCGGCGTTGCGCGGCAAATGGAAGTAACTCGCTGTCTGAAGCAGAGGTTTCCGAACTTGATTATTGTGGGATCTGCGTACAGCTACCTGCAGGAATTCCTACCCAATGTGGCGCAAGCAGCCGTGCGGTTGGGATGGGCTGATTCTATCGGGCTCGGTCGCATGGTGCTGACTTATCCTGAACTTCTTTGGGATGCGACCGAAGGCCGCCCCATCGATCGCAAGCGAATCTGTAGAACTTTCAGCGATTGCACGACTGCTCCAAGAAATGGACTGCCTTCCGGTTGCTATCCTTTGGACAACTATTACAAAGATTCGGACGAGGCGGTGAAGCTGAAACAGCTGAAGAAGGATAAGCAGAATGCCTGATTCCGGCTCACATGAAAACACAATCGCGTCTCTCGCTACTCGTTTGCGTCATCACCGCAAAGTGCAGGGTATTGCAGCCACCCTGCTTCCTTACGAAGCGAACGGAAGAGTAGCAGTGGAGGCATTTCAGAATCACCTGAAGGCAACCCATCGAGCTGGTCTCCTGAACGCAGTCAACATGGACACAGGCTACGTTAACTTTTTAAACGAAAGTGAAAAGCGAGATGTTCTAGGTTGGACTCGTGAGGCGTTGGGCAAAAATGTGCCGTTCGTTGCGGGAGCTTATGTTGAGGGACAAGACGGGGATCTCATTCATCTGTACCGTCACGAACTCGACATCATCACCTCCTTGGGAGCGATTCCCATCATTTTTCCGACGGCAACGGCTGCACGGAAAGAAATCAAAAGAAAAGGTCGAGACCTATCGATTGATATCTCAGGGGTATCCGCAAGTGCTCGGTTTCGAGTTGAGTCCCAAGTTTGCCGCCAACGGAGAGATCTTTGATGACAGTACAGTGCGCGGATTGATGGAGATCCCCGAAATGATCGGGATGAAGCACTCGTCACTCGATCGGATGCTGGAGCTTGATCGCCTTGCCATGCGCGACAAGGTCCGTCCCGAGTTTCGCATCTTTACGGGAAACGACCTCGGCATCAACATGATTGAGTATGGCTCCGATTACCTGCTCGGCCTCGCGACTTTTGCTCCGGAGAAGTTTGCGGAACGCGATCGCCTGTGGGAATCGTGGCAATCCCGCCTATTACGAACTTTCTGACGCACTCCAGTATCTGGGGAACGTAGCGTTCCGCGATCCGATTCCGGCATACAAACATTCCGCGGCGGTGTTCTTGCATTTGAACAGAAGGATCCCGTCTGATCTCCCGCACCCCAAGAACCCGAAGCGCTCCACATGGGAAGCGGAGATTCTGGAGGATTGCAGGAGGCGACTGTGCTCTTTGACTGAGTAAGACGGCGTTCGCGTTAAGGCTCAGGCTACTTCTTCACGAGTTCCAACCGGCCAAATCGCTCCGGAACGTGGAAGCTGTTACTCATCGGGGGCTGCCACGCGATCTCGTGCCGAGCGGAAGCCGGGCCCTGGCTGCGAAACAGGTTTATCCGCAAAATGTTTCCGGCCGCCGCGGGACGCGAATCAATCGCCGAATACGGAATCCGCATAGCTCCATACCAGATGTGAGCCGTCTCATCGATTCGCGCGGAGACTTCCATGCCCGAATTCCATGTCCAACCGTCCTCGTGATGAGGATTGTTCAGATTAATGTCGAGATCGACCCATTCGGCTTGCGGGGAAATCTCAAATTCTTTGTAGCGCTTGATGTCTTTGAAGTCGCTGCCAATGAAAGCCTCCGCCACATCCCAGTTCCAAAGTTCGTTCGTCTCGGTGGATGTTTGCGGATTCGGCTTCAGAATCAGCTGTTCGTAGGGGCAGATGTAGAGAATGTAAAGATTCCGGTTCGTCCACCGGATTCGAATCTCGGTTCGATATTTGGAATCCAGCTTGCCGTGGGAATTGGCATCCATGTATACCGGTCTTGCGCCGCGCCAAAATGGTGTGGATGGATTCGTATCCAGTGGAACATCTTGCTCTGCCCACACAGCGTTGATCGTTGGTCCGGCCGCAAGAGCACTCGCTGGCGCACGCTACTACGAGGATCAGGAATCTAAGAAAGCCACTCATCGAGATGTTCCTTCACGAAAGCATCATCCTGCAAATGTGGGTACGCGCTGCAGACTCGATTGATCTCTTCCATCTGTCCGGGAGAAAGATCTTCGTTGGGATCGAGGCACCATCGCCCCACGAGCAGCCCTTGCCGGCGCAGGATCTCGTGAATCCCGGGGATACAACCGCGAAAATCATGCGCTGGATCAAAGATGGCGGCGTTGGCGTCCGTCAGTTGCTCTGCGAGCGTCAACAAATCAGGGACAGGGCTTGGCTTGCTCCTAATAAGATTGAGGTGAGCGACCGCCGTCTTCGTCCAGACGGCCCATTGGCCGAGCAAGCCCCCCGCAAAGTGAACTCGCTCGCCACCAAAATCGAATTGGGCCAGAAGATCAAGAAGAATGTGATCGTCATTGCCTGTATACAGTGCGATTTCGCGGGCACGTCCTGATTGAGCCACTGCTCGCACGACATCCAGCGTGTGATATCGATTGAAAGGAGCAACCTTGATTGCTACGAGATTCTCGATTTCAGCGAGCCCGCGCCAGAACTCAAAGGGCAGAACACATCCGCCAACACTACTCTGCAAATAAAATCCCATGATCGGGATAATCGACGCGACCGAGCGGGCGTGCTCCAGAAGTTGCGGAATCGTTTCGCCTCGGAGGCCAGCGAGGCTCAGTAGAGCGACATCGTAGCCTAACCCGGCGGCCAGTTCGGCCTCTTGCGCCGCCTGTTGGAGTTTTCCGCAGACTCCGGCGATCTTCACGACTTTCTTATCCGCAGCCTCTTCCATGGCAAGTTCCAGCACAGGGCGAAGCAACGCGAACTTCGGATTTCGTATCGCGAATTGCGTGGTGTGCACACCCACGGCGATGCCGCCGGCTCCGGCTGCCAGGTAGTAGCGCGTGAGAGCTCGTTGCCGTCGCTCGTCCAATTTGCGTTCGGCAGTGAGCGCAAGGGGATGTGCGGGAATCACGAGGCCGGAAAGTAGCTTTTCGCGCACGTTCATTTAGAACTTCCCATCCCGCGCGGAGAAATGCGTGGGCTTACTCAACAACGGGCCGGCGTGGCTGATCCAATCCGCAACCCAGTCGATGGCTTGTTCGTCACTCACTGTGGGACGACCAAAGAGGTCGTGCGCTTTTCCTGCATTGCTAAGAAGGGCGGTGTCACTCTCTTCGCCGGAAAAGATAGGTTTCAGACCGAAGCGCCGGCCGAACTCTTCGGCAAGGAGTCGTACAGATAGGATCTCGGGACCCGTTATGTTTAGAACAAACGGTGGCGACTGGCAGTGGGGAAACGAGCGAAGGCAGTAAGAGTTAGCGTCCCGCTGCCAGAGAACATTCACATGTCCCATGCGCAGATCGACAGGGCGCCGCTCGAAGACCGCTAATGCAATGTCGACGAGCACTCCGTAGCGCAATTCGACGGCATAGTTCAAACGCAGAATTGCGACTGGCGTGCCCCAGCGATGGGACCCGTACTCAAACATGCGCTCACGGCCGAGCGCTGATTGCGCGTATTCGCCCTGAGCATCGACTGGATCAGACTCGACTGATCCGCCGTCGCTCACGCGCTTCAGCGGGTAAACATTTCCGGTGGAGAACGTTACGATGCGGGAGTCCCCGTAACGTTCCGCGACGAGGCCGGGCAAAAACGTGTTCATCGCCCAGGTCAGGTGCTCCGCGCCGGTAGTGCCAAACTTGCGTGCAGCCATGAAGATCACGTTCCTGGCATCAGGAAGTTTGGCCAGCGCGCCAGGCTCCAGCAAATCGCAAGCGATGGTCTCGATGTTATAGGCAGAGAATTGCCGGCGCGAAGCCTCGTCTGCAAATCGAGAAACAGCGATGATGCGTTTGTGCACCCGAGCGTCGTCTGCAGCCCGGCGCGCCAACAGACAAAGGCTAGGACCCATCTTCCCACCCGCTCCAAGAATCAGCAGGTCGCCATCCATCTTGGCCAACGCCGCAACGTCAGCCTCGGATGGGCGTGAGAGATGCTCCTCGAGTTCCTGAACTGTTGTGATGTTCGTCATTACCCCAACTCAAAACCTGCAATCGCGTACACCATCTCGTCGCGGCCTCGCAGAGTCTCACCTCGGCTCATGCGGGTCAAGACACGCCGACGCGTAAAGCCCAGTTCTGAAGCGAGCGCAACGGCATCTCGATTGTGCGGAAACAAGTCCCATGACCAGGCGAAGGATGAATGCGCCTTCAACGTGCTCGTGATAAGAGCCTGGGTCGAAGCAGGGTCACTTCCTACGCACGGTCCGAGATAAGCCGTCGTGCGCCCGGTGCGGACCAACAGATAAGCGTTGTTGCCGATGTACACCTGACTACGCGTTGCCAGCGCTTCCAGCACGATCGAACGGTCGGCCCCGAAAGCAGCGACATCTGAACCCAGTTGTTGATCGAAGCGGAACGTTCCGCCGGGAAGGCAAGGATTTGCAATTCCCGCCCGCGACCATCGCTCGACCGATCCTTCTGCCTCGAATCCCAGGCTTTCGTAAAGCCGCTGTCCTTGCGCAGTTGCATCCAGTTTTACGGTTTTGATGCCCGCGCAATCGGCAGATTCTATCGCGTGAGTGACCAGTGTGCGCGCGAAACCGCGGCCTCGATATTCAGGTTTCGTGAGCACCATTCCGATCCATGCCAATTTCTGTCCATAGGAGAGCAGTGTTGTGGTCGCGACCAACACGCCATCAGCCTCAATTCCAAAACACCCTTCGGGTGCGAGATCCATTAGCATGCGCCAGTCGCCTTCCGTCTGGTTCCATCCTGCGATGGTAGAGAGTTCGACAGCAGCGGACAGGTCGGCCGTTTGCAGCATGCGTACCCCGGTTGTAGAACTGCGCATTTCCGTCATCAATTCTGCGAGATTCGCCGAAACCACTGAGCGAAGTGCGGGATCGAGATTTCAGGCTCCGCCAAATGAGGATGCCATTTCTTTTCCCATTCGAAGGAGACGAAGCGATCGTACTTCCGGCGCTCCAATTCCGCCACAATCTCCCGTAGGGGGAACTGCCCCTCTCCGCTGAGCACAGGCTGCCAGCGTGCCTCGCTGCATTCCAGATCTTTCAAATGCACGTGCTGTAGTCTGTCGCCAAAGGTATGAGTGCCATCGAGCGCCTGGTCTTTACCATCAATAAAGGCGTTGGCAGCATCCCATACCACCCCAATGTCGTCGCGGCCCGATTTTTCGAGGATCGACATCGTCTCCTCCGAGGACGCGAAATCTCCGTGAGTTTCGAGCCACACTTTTACGCCGAGTGATGCTGTTTTCTTAGTCAGTTCGCGAAGACCATCAGCGATCCAGCTCCGGGTGGAAGCGCGGTCGGCGCCGGGCTGGATCTTGTCACCGAAAACGCGAATGCCGGGCGAGCCTAATGACGAGGCGAGCTCGGCCATACGCACTCCTTCTTCGACCCAACTTGCTCTTTCCTGCGGATCAGGCGAATGAAAGCGGCAGCTCGTGTCCACGCAAGCAACTGAAAGCCCACGATCAGAAATCTTTTGTATCGAAGTTTGGAGCGATACGCCCTGGAATGCCGCCAACTTCCAGAGGGAGTCTTCACCTTCCAGAAACCTCAATTCGATCCCGTCATACCCTGAACTGGCCGCGATGTTGACCACCTGGTCCAGCGTCCAGGCAGGACACGCGAGGCTTGAAAAGCAAATCTTCACGGCTAAGTCATCCTGTCGAGCATCGCTTGGGTGACGCGGTTTTGCACGGGCTTCCCGGCAAAGAAATTCTCGAGATCGTTCATAACGGTCTGCGCGATCTCCAGCCGCACGTGACGGCCGCCGCCACCAACATGCGGAGTCAGGATTGCCCCCGGCAATTTGCGTAAGGGGTGATTCACCTTCAGCGGCTCATCGGGATCGGTAACATCCAGCGCGCAACGAAGGCGCTTCCGTCGAACCTCAACGGTCAGCGCCCCGAGATCGATCAACCCACCGCGCGCGATGTTGATAACGGCCGCTCCGTCCGGAAGCAACCGTAATGTCTTGCGGTTCAGTAGATTTCGCGTTTGATCCGTCAGCGCCGCTGTGAGAACCAGCAGATGAGCCTTTCGAAGAAGAGGCTCGAGTTCACAAAAGATGATCGGATAATTATCGGCCAGGGCACGCGGCGGGAAGGGATCATGAACCATCCACCGCAGTTCGAAGCCGCGCATCAGGTCCACGAGAGCGCGCCCAACGCGCCCAAAGCCGATCAGCGCGACTTCCCGGCCATAGAGGAATTCCTCCGTGCCGTGTTCATGAACCTCAGAGTAAATCCGGTTGGATTGCCGGACAGCAGCGCGATAACGATCGACGTCGCGCGCGCAGGATAGAAGAAAGGCTGCGCCAAGTTCTGCGGTGGCGCGAGCCATTGGATCCGCCGCGTTGGTGATCGTCAGTTTTTCGAAGAGCGAGGCGGCAAATCGCGACTTCACCTCACCTCCGCAGTGCCCGATGAAGCGGAGTTTCGGAGCCATATCGGATAGGTCGTCCCCGAAACGGGGACTGTCCCAAGTCGTGATCAGAGCGTCGGAGAAAGCGAGCTTACGACGGAAGGGTGCGGTCGTGGTGCGAGAGGAATCTCTCTGCCATCTACACATGCGGGTCAGGCGCGACTGGTGATCCGAAGAAAAGAAGGACCCGAATAGCGATCGTCCCGCAGAGACCAGCACGTTGGGGGGCATGGCGGAGTCAGTGTAGCACCGTTGACTTCGAATACTTATGTTTGTTTATTTATTGCTTCCAATTGACGCGAAAAGACAGTATAAGAAAGCGTCCGCATGAGCAGCGCGAATGCAGTCGACTACTCGGTGATTGGAATCTATGGCCTGCTGATGGTCGTGGTGGGTCTTTATGTCATGCGTTTCAATCGCGGGGCCGCGGAATACTTCCGAGGGGGCAGCCGCGTACCCTGGCTGGTGGCGGGCTTGAGTTGCTTCATGTCCGGATTCAGCGCCTGGACCTTTACGGGCGCAGCGGGCGTAGCGTATCGAGCTGGAATCGCGGCGACTGGGCTCTACGTCGGCAATGCGGCCAGCTTTCTGCTGGGGTACTTCGTCTTTGCTAAGCGATGGCGGCGCAGCCGCGTCACCACCGTCATGGAGTATCTGTCGGATCGCTTCAATCCTGTCACGCACCAGACATTTTCCTGGGTCACGATATTCTTCCAGCTGTTCACCAGCGCCAGCACGCTATACGGCCTGAGCCTCTTCATCTCCTCGGCCTGCGGATTCCCGGTACATTGGACCATCGTCGGCGCGGGAGCGCTCATCATCTTCTACTGTGTTGTCGGAGGATTGTGGGCGGTAGTGATGACAGACTTCCTGCAGGCATCCATTCTGATGCCGTTTTGTCTGGTGCTCGTGATCACATCGCTAGCGAGAGTCGGCGGGCCCGCCGGATTGATCCACGCTCTGCCCCCCGAGATGAAGACATTGCACGTGTCCGGGGAATTCGGTTGGATCTACCTGCTGAGCTGGACCATCATGGTGTCGTTCGGCTACAACACAAGCGCGATGGCGCAGCGCTACTTCAGTGTCGACGATGAGCGTTCCGCCCGCAAAGTCGCGCTCCTGTGCTGCGGTCTGTTTTTCGTGGGAGCTTTTCTTTGGTTCATTCCGCCCATGGCCATGCGGGTGTTGTATCCCGATTTACGAACAGTCTGGCCAGCGCTCGCCAATCCGAGCGAGGCCGCTTATGCCGTCGCGAGCCTGACACTGCTGCCCCATGGCCTCATCGGAGTGATGCTGGCCGCCATGTTCAGCGCCACCATGGCAAATCTCTCCGCACAGTTCAATCTCAAATCGGCAATTCTGTCGAAAGACGTCTATCAGAAGCTCATCCGCAAGAGCGCCAGCGACCGGGAGCTATTGCTGGTTGGTTGGATCACGACCTTGCTAATCGGCGCGACGACCACAGCGATTGCGGCAATCATGGCGGCAAGCGGCAAGAGCGTGTTTCAGATCATGCTGACTTTCAATACGCTGATCTCGTTGGCGTACGGACCACCCGCATTACTGGGACTGGTGGTGCGGCGCACGCCTGGCTGGTCGGGATTAGCCTCTTTTCTGACCGGATTGGTCTTGGGCATTCTCGGCGCCTTCGTCTTCCATTGGTCACTCATTCAGCAAGTCGCAATCATCATTCCCTCATCCTTCGGAGTATTCTTCCTCAGCGGATTTTTCGATCGCGGCGACAATCCCGGGCGCGAGCATCTGTTCCGAAATCTGAATACTCCGGTTAACGTTGCCGTGGAGTTAAAGGAATCTCCGGATTTCACCCGTGAAGTATTTCAATTCCTCAGCCGAACCATCACCGGTATTGGTTTGCTCAGCTTGCTGCTGTTGGGAACTGCGCCCACAAACCAACGCGGCACAGTCGTGTGGTTTGCGGGGCTCACACTATTAATTGGCGTCTCTCTGGGACTGTTGAAGACGGCGGGAAAGCCGAAGCAGTTACCTGAACCGGTATCCCGATAGTCGCCAAGGTCTACGGAGCGCCTTCTGAAAGGGCAAGTCGGGTAAGGTGATACGTAAGCATCTGATCCGGATAAAGAAAAGCTTGGCGGAATTCGGATTCTGCCTTCTGCGTATTTCCCGTAGCACGGTCTAACATTGCGGCATTGTACAGCCACCATCCGGTTCTCGAACTGATTTCACTGGTGCTGCGCGCGCGCTGCAGAATGCTCTCCAACTTCTGCCTTGCCCGGTCAGACTGAAAACCAGGCAATTGTTGCGAGGCTTTCCATCCCCAGATTCCGTCTTCCAGACCCGATTGTGACTGCGCATCTTTGAACCTGGCCTGCGCTTTATCGGGCAACTTGCAGGTCTGGTACAAACTTCCGACAAGATATTCAAACCTGGCAGAGTGCAATAGCGGCTCGAGACCATCGTGCGTGAACGCCAGATCGGGCACTGATTCTCCCAGGTGGTCGGCCAAGGAAACTGCCTCCGAGCACTGTCCGCGTTGGGCAAGCGATAGCGCGTGCTGCAATTGCACCTCAAGCCACACCGCGCGGACGTTAGTGCCGCCTTCCTCACGCTGGAAAAAGCGATTGCGAAATAGCGCCACCGCCTTCTGGTACTCACCTGACTCTGACAGATTTAAAATCAACTCGTAAACGAGAGGCGAAGGCATGTGAGCTTGGTCAGGATACCGATCGAGTGCCGCCACTCTTTCCTGAGCAGGACGGCGCAAGATACTCAATGCCTGATCCATGCCGGTGTAAAGCTCGACATTCGCCGGATCTGCGCGCAGGCCTTCCTGAAATACTGTCACCGCCTGCGCAGGATCATTTTTCGCATGCAGAAGTGCACGCCCCAGGCTGGCATGTAAAACCGGAATTTGCGGATTGAATTTGCGTGCCAGTTCCCATTCCTTCAGGCCGTCGTCAGTCAGGCCGCGCGAGAAATAGAGAGTTCCAAGCAGGTAGTGGGCGGTTGCGTCCTCTGGATTGGAGCGCAGAGCGCTGTCCAAAACCGCGATGTCCTCCGCGCGGTTTGGGAAGACATAGGCGGTCGAGAGCCTTGAGGCCAAAGCGAAATCGGCCGACCCTGTGCCGCCCAGCTTTTCCCGGCAGTATCCGCGGTAGTAACTGACCAGGGGATGCTTCTCTGGGGGGAGGGCTCCGGGTTCAGTTTCGTCCGCAACGGCTGGTGGATACTGCCGAGAGAGCACATCAAGAGCTTGTGAGTATAGGCCGAGACGAATTTCCTCAGAGGCCACGTTTAAGACCCGCTCGGCATCATCGGCGAGATGGTGCAGATCAGGTTTCGCGGTTTGCTCAAGCAGGAAGTAACGTTGAGGAAATCGATCTAGCCATGTCTCAGCCAACTTTTGGGACTCCTCAACTCTTCCTTCGGCTCGCAGGACGGCAACCAACTCTTCCGCTGTTCGGAGATCATCGGGCGCCGCACGAAGCACGTCTTTGAGGAACAGCTCGGCCTGATTCAGATTCCCTTCTCGCGCCAGAAGCTCGCCTAAACGTAGTCCGCCAGCGGCGCGGAAAGCAGGCTGCCGATAAGCCGCTTCATAGGACTCCCGCGCCTCGCGGTTCCGTCCGAGACCTTCATAGGAAATGGCAAGGTAGTACGAGATTGCAGGATCGGAAGTGTCGCGAGCGTGCACTGGCTCGAGATAGGCCGTCGCTTCCTGGTATCGCAGCAAGCTGGCGCACAGACGTCCCGCAGCCTTCCGCGCTTCGAAGCTTTCCGGAAATTTCGCAATGGCATCTTGATACGTTTGCAGTGCCTGCAGTAGCCGCCCATTCAGCTCATGCTCGGATCCAAGTTGGATCCAATCATCTTCGGTGCGATTGTCTGGATCCGGAATCCGATAGGAAGACTGCGTCCCCGTGTGAATATCCTCGATCGGAGTCCAGTCGTAGACACCTTCGGTCTGGCGCAGCAGAACCGTTCCCTTATTGTCGCGGAGTTCGAATGTGTATTTCTGTTGCTGCTCAGCATTTGCGATTTCGTGCGACCATGTCCGCTCGGGCTTGAGGTCTGCCTTGTCTTCAAATACTGTCTGATTTCCGCCGGTAATGCGTATCGCTGCGCCAGGATATGCCTGGTTCACGTTAAGGCTGGCGGTAAGTGCGCTTCCGCGGCGACTCAGATTGGCTACCCCAGCCAGATTGGCCCTGGAGATTCCACCGATCTCGCGCACCGGCATCCAGAATTCCGAGAAGCTTATCGTCTGCCGAGGCTCGAGGAAGGCATATGTCTCCTGATTGCGAAACAGGCCCGCCTGCACTTCCACGTAAATGCTGTTGTTATCCGAGAGTGCCTTTCGCCAGTCGAGTCCGTCGGCGTCGGAACCCCACGACCAGATTTTCTTTCCAGGGAGTTGCGCGAAATCCGCATAGTGTACGGTTCCGGTGTTGGTATGCGGATTCCACACACCCATAAACGGTTCCCGGCTTCCATGCACGAACAGCGATACGGGACCTTTGGTGTGATTCTTGACGATGCTGAGGTCCGTGCCGTCAGCCTCAATCGGCCACGGCTCCACCTCCCGAAAACCGTGGCTGGCAGTGAAGCGCATCGGATATTGAATTCGTGAGTCGTCCCAGACCTGGACTCCGGCATTGTTCCACCAATAAAAGCGGTGCCTGACATCGCTACGATTGTTGAGAGTTACTTTCTCTTCGAGGACCGTAGAGTGGGGCCGCAGACAGAGTTCCACCGTCCACTGCATGCCGTACACGCGATCGATGTTGCCCACTTGCACGTAAGCGCTGCCATCCTCCCGTTGTGCAAATGCGAAATCGACGGGCGAGGCCGTCACCCAATTGTGCGAAACCGGAAAGTTGAACTCGATGCCAAAGGCCGCCCAGGCTCCGCGGTACGCAACATCAGCTTTTTTGATGGACGGATTCTCATAAAACATTGGTTTCCCGCTGATCTTGTCGGTGCAGCTGTACAGATGCCCGCCAATGTCCGGCAATACGGAACACTTCAGATAATCATTTTCCAGAAACAACGCGCGCCAGGCGTGATCCGCGCGGTGATCTGTCAGATTGCGGCGCAGCGTGTACGGATAGTTGAACCGCGGGTTCGCGTATTGATCGAACGGAGGGTTAGGATCCGGCGCACCTTCTTCATACGTCGGCAGGGTCAACGTTCCCTGCCAAACATGCACTTGGGCCGATGCCCAACCCACGGCAAACAGCAGGAAGAAAACGACGAATTTCGGTCGCATCATGAAGTGATCCCTAGCAGGCGGGCGGCGTTCTGGTGATAGATCTTCTGCAGCACCGAGTCAGGCAGTTCGATGCCGTAGATCCGCCACCGGCCCTGCGGCGGCACATTGGCCGGCGCGTAGTCGAAATACTCGTCAGCGGTTTCAAGAAAGCGGTAGTAGATCTCGTATAGCCTCTCATTGAATAACTGCTGCGGAGTCTCGTCTCCGTGCGGCGTCGCATCAGTACCGAAAAGAATGCGGTCCTGATAGCGATCGAAGAACCGCCGTGCTCTGCGTGGCTGGCGGCCCAATTCTCCGATTCGAGCGGCAAGATCGACCGTCATATTCGGGAAACGGTCGAGATTCTCGGATACGTTGTCCAGGTCTTCGGCGAAGTTTCCCACGTGCAAGACAAGGAATTGTGTCTTGGGATGCCGTGCGAATACTCGATTGCGGGCCTCAAGCAGTTCGGCATTGCTCGGATAGTCGTGTCCGTAAAACGACCAATCGGGATGATTGTTGAGTTCCTCATAGCGCTCGTTGAAGCGATCCGTCGGCGTGAAAAAAGCGATGGGATCAGACACATGAATCGCTACTGGCATGTTGAACTGGCCGCAAGCATCCCACATCGGATCAAACCTGGGATCATCCACTCGTACCAACTTGCCTGATGTGAGGTTCTCACGCAGATACAGCCCGAGCGTCTTCAGGATCTTGAGTCCTCTCGCTCCAGCGCGATGCGCTCGCTCGATAGCGTCCGCCTGGATCTGCGGATAGTTCGGCTCCAGAAATCGGGGGTACGACGGTTCGGCGAAGGTGTAGAAGCGGCCGGGATACGATTTGTCGTATTTGCGAATCGTGTCGACAAGTCCGTCATCGAATCCACCGGTCAGATTGACCATCGCCCGAATATTCTTGGCATCCATAACACGGAGAAGGTCGTCTGGCTTGGCGAGATAGGTCCGCTCCGCTCCGAGATCGATCCCCTTCTCCGACTTCGCCGATACAGTGATGTGAGTATGAACATCAATGACCGGGAACTTTGCTCGATCAATGTGCGTTTCCTGGGCGTGTAGCATACTCTTGGGTTCGAAATCGACGAGCGCCAAGGGCTGACCTGAAGCGGTTTGTTGCGCGGTTGCTTCCGCGGCTGTATACGCCAAAGCGTGCGAACTTCGTCGTTGAGCAACGACTCCGACAGCAACGCCCAGCCCTTGCAGCACTCTTCTTCGATTGATCAATGACCTTCTCCTAAGGATGATTCAGCAGGAAGGTGCAAATCGAAACTCTTCACGACGCGGTTGATGACCCCATTTTCGGAAGGAGAATCCGGACGTAATCCTTCCCGCATACAGCGGAAAAATCCCAGCAACTGAGCAATGACGACCTCGATGACTGGGGCGCTATATTCACCAAGCTCGGCGAGTCCGGGACACTCGATGACCACGTCCCGACCTCGCGCCAAGTCCGAAGGAACCGCTTCTCCTACAATTAACTTGATCATGCCCAGGTTCTTCTGATTGAGTTCGCGAATGAGATCGCACTCGTAAGGTCTCGCGGTTGCATCGGAGGAGAGAAAGCAGACTACGAGAGTATCTGCGTGGACGTAACTCATCGGTCCGTGGCGGAGACCGAGGTACGTTTCAGACACAGCGCTGACCTGGCCTGCCGTCATTTCCAGCATTTTCAAAGCCGCCTCGAGTATGGCTCCCAATCGTGGCCCGCTCCCCAAAAATACGGCCCGCGTGAACCCCAGGGCGCCGACTTGCCCCAATGTGTCAAATTGGGTTTCCAGCAGTTGCCTTGCGATATTGCTCAACTGCCGGCAGTGCGATGTGTACAACTCAGGCTCGTCGAGAAACCCAAGAGAGTAGGCGGCCAATGCCAGATTGGTGAAACTGCTCGTCATCACCAGACTGCGATCGTTGGTTGCATCATGCAATGTAACGACCCGAACGCGCGGATTTTGCCGAAAGTCGGTTGCCAGCTTCCCATTGGCATTGCAGGTCAAGACCAGGTGATGAATCGCAGGATCGGTTTTGAGCAGCAGGGAAAGAGCGCCAACGCTTTCCGGGCTGTCGCCCGATCGCGCGAGCGAAATCAGCAGCGCGGGACGTCCCGGAGGCAATGCGTGCTGCGAATGCGTCAACAAAGCACCGCCGCCAATGGCGACGGTGTTCACCCCAAGCCGAGTCTGCAGCGCGAGACGCACACAGTGACCCGCATACTCGGAACTCCCGGACCCCGTCAGGACTATGTTTCGGAGTTCCGACAGGCAGGGCCGCAAGTCAGAGGCGAGTCTCGCCATCTGATCTGCGGTATGGATCCAACTGAAAGGCTGCTGCACGATTTCCCGAAGAGTGTGATAGTAGCCGCGAGTGCGCTGTTCTTCTTCTGTGGCGCGAAACAATCGGGCAGCTTGCGGTTGTCGTTCGCAGACATCATGAAGCCACTCGGAGAGCGTGATTGTTGAGCTGAACATGACCGTACATCCTCGTCTAATGCGGCAACAAGCTGGGCCGCGATGCAGCGGCCTGGGTCATTCCCGTCCAGGCTGCAATTCTGGCGTGGCGATATCCAACGGTTCGTCCCGGCCTGACAGAGAGCCATGCCAGACACTTCCTCCGAAGGTCGGAATGTATACCTTGCTGCGGTCGGTCGGATCGGGAATTACCCGGTACGACCATTTGAAGTTGAATCCGGGAATCCGTGACCAGTGTTCCCCGCGGTCATTCGAGCGCCAGGCGGAAGACTCGAATCCAGACGCGTACAGAACATTCGAGTCGTTCGGATCGATCGTGACGTCGTAAACGTGCCGGTCCCGATCGAAGATTGGCCGCCAACTGCGACCAGCGTCTTCGGAAAGAAAGATGCCGCCACCATCGCCGTGTGTCCCTGAGGCGCGTGCCCACGCTGCGAGATATAAGCGCTGTGGAGACTTTGGATCTACGGTCAGCCCATTGGGTCCATTCACCCCTTGGGGCAATTGAATCGGATTCCAATGTTCCGCACCGTCCCTGGAGGAATAAAGGGCACCGTCATTCGGAGTGCCGATGCTGCCGTCCTCGGAGCGGCGCGCAATCACCACGTAGAGAGTGCCGTCAGACGCCAGGGACAAACGCCAGGCGAACGGTTGTTTCTGCGTGATTCCCTGATTCTTCAGCGACCAGGTCTTCCCGCCATCCGTGCTCTTATAAACGCCACGTCCGAATCCAGCAACGTACAGAACGCGGGCGTCGGGCGGGCTGTTGGGATCGAGGAGAATGTGGGTTGCGGCCGTCTCAGCCATCCCTGCACTCGACTCCCGCCAGGTCTTACCGCCATCTTCGCTCATGCAGACGCCGCCTTCAAAGGTGGCTGGGTCACGGTGCCGCCACATCTTCGGGCGCGGCAAGTCGTGGTACCGAACTGTTGACGCTCCACATGCGTCCGCGAACCTTCGGATCAAGCGTTACCCAGTACGTGGTGTTAATCCACTTGTTCGGAACACCGATTGTGGCGCTCTGCCAGCTTGCACCACCGTCTTCACTGACGAAACAATCCGATATCCGTGTAGGTGATGAATTGGCGATTGGGATCGAAAGGATCGAAGTGAATGCCGTACGCGTTCGTCACATCCAACCCGGTGCTGACCCATTCGCCTTTCGGTACCTTGCGCGAGTACACTCCCCACCACGAACCGCCTCCGTCGGTGGTTTTCATGGCCCGGCCAAGATCAGTGCCATAAGCTACATTCGCGTCCTGATCAGCGACCCCAATCTCCAGCGGATTTTCTCCCCAGCCTACGCCGAAACGGTAAGTGATCCACCCGTCATGCACGTTCGGCGCCGCTGAGTCCGACTCCTTCCACACCAGTTGCCAGGAGTCTCCCGCATTCTCTGTTTTCGCCACGCCGATCCACTTCTTTCCGTCGAGCAACAAATCGCTGTACGAGACATACGCCACGTTGCCGTTGCGGAGACTGGTTCCAACAGCACGCACTTTTGCTCCGGACCCCGGCAGCGTCGAGGGTTGCCAGGTACGGCCCCCGTCTTTCGAGACAAAGACTCCCTTGTCTGAAACTCCGTAAACCACCGGTTGCGATCCCGAATCGAAGCCGCCCGAGACGTCGGTCAACGTAACGGACTCCGGCGCCGCAAAGTTATGCAGCCCCGAAGTATCCTTCACCGAGACGAAGTGCTTCCCCGCCATAAACAGGGTGCGCGAATCGCGTGGCGACTTTGGATCGATCCAGATTCGGCGAGGGGTCTCGGGCAAATCGTCTTGCCGGGCCCACGTCTTTCCCGAATCACGAGAAATGAAGAGCGCCGGATGGCTCTTGTCGCCGACTCGCGTAGAGAGTCTTCGAATCCGCGGGATCAATCGCCATCGCTGTGAGTAGGCCTAGTGGGATTCTCGTCCGTAACCAGATCCTCGTCCGCGTGATCGGAGCGCATGACGATTGACTTGATCTTGTCTGGGCTCGGATAGACAAGGTTCCAGTTCTCGCCTCCGTCGGTACTGCGCCACAGTCCGGTCGCCTGTGCGTACATCACTTTCGGATCGAGAGGATCAAACGTAAAGAAGCGGACGACCCCGCGCAGGTTGAACATCCGCCACGACTGGCCCCCGTCGTGGGTTATGTAGGAACCGGACATATCGCAGGAGATCAGGACGGTGTTGGGGTCGTGCGGGCTGATCGTCGGGTTGAACATCGCGCCACCACCGCCCGGGCCGATGACCTTGAAATCCCCGGGACGAACTGCAAAAGCAGACGGCTGTAAGAAGGATTAGGGCGGATCAATAGCCTAACGTTTACCATTTGATTCTTTCTTTTACTTTCGTTATCTTTGCGTCACCACTCTGCTGCAAAGCTTAAGAAATGTCAACCGCAAAGTGGCGAGGCGATTCCCATGCGAAGAAGAAGCTTGTTGAAGGGCGCGGCGGCAGTGGCAGCACTGGCGCCCGCCGCAGCACTGGCGCAAGCATTCGGAAATCAGAAGTTCAGTTCCCCCATACCCTCGCGTGATCGCCTGGAACAGGGACCTTTCGACATCGACCAGGACGAGGGATGGCTAACGGCGCTCTATCACCACTCCATCCGAAAAGCCTGTGCGCAATCCCGGCCTCGGATTGGTCGGATACGCATGGGAGGAAAGCGGCCCATCGCTGGCGGCTCGCGCCGGGCGTGAGACCCTCGAACAACACGTGGAGAATATTTCCAGCCTGCCCTTTGTAGACGTTCTTTACATCCGCTGCGACTGGCGCAACGTGCAGTCCCGGCCGGGAAGGCTCGACCTCGATCCGGTCTGGAAACTCACCCTCGACGCCGCCAAGCGACATGGCTTACGAGTGGCTTTTCGGGTTCAGCTTTCGAATACTTCGTTCCAACCGGAACAGATCGCGTTACCAGAATTTCTGCGCTCGCGCGTTCCGACGGCCAAGATCGGCCGCATTCCCGAACACGGCAATGCGGAATGGGTTGAGCCTCGCTATGACCATCCGGAATTCCAGAAAGCTTTCGCCGAACTCAACAGTCTGCTGGCCGCCGAGTTTGACGGGAACCCGCTCATTGAGTGGATGGACGTCATGCAGTACGGATTCTGGGGTGAGGGCCATACCAGCAACTATCCGAATCCGTTTCCCGACTACCCGACCGCAGAGCGCACCTTCGTTGAAATGACGGAACTCCAACTCGAAACGTGGAAGAAGACTCCGCTCGCGTTCAACACTCAGCCCGACATCAGCAATGTCGGCAATCGCAAGACCCTGGCCATGGCGATGAGCGCCGGAGCCTGGCTTCGCTCCGACAGCATCATCGTCGAGGAGCCTATTCAGATCGACCAGATTGCCAACCGCCCGCCGTGGCTGGCTGCCATCCTCGAAGACGGGTACTTCCGTCAGTACGATATTTCCAAACTGTCCAAAGACGACGAGCGGCGTGAACATTCTCGAGAATTACATGCTGCACACGCTCGACGTGCGCGCGAACTACTGGGGCGCTGTGGACTGAGTCTGCGAACCTTGCGCGTTACAACGAGATGTATCCTCGCGGTTTCGAGCGCCTGCGCACGAATCTGGGCTACCGGTTACGGCCGTCGTGGGTGTGGCAGCGCAAGCGCCATGGAACGGCCGAATTGATTGTCGCAGTATCCAATCGCGGCGTCGCGGGAGTTCCCGGCGTGCTTTGGCTGCAATTGGCGAGCCCTGATGGAAAACTGAAACTCCGTGGCACCCTTGATGCCGGACTTCCGTCCGGCGGAGGCACTCGCCTCGCCTCATTCTTCCTGCCGGCAGGATTTACAGGCAAGGTTCACCTCTCGGCGGAGTTGGAAATTCGCCCCGGGGTCCTGAAGCCGATTGCCTGGGCGTGCGAACAACCGCTGAATCCTGATGGATCGATCGCCATCGAAGTGAGGAAAAACGATGATCCCGGCTGGAGAAAGGGCGTGTGAGATGAGACCTACATATTCGCGGTGCGTCACGGTGATTAGCTACCGAATGAGGTGGATCCGCAGGCGTCCGTCTTTGTGACCGGCAAATGGAATGCGCAGCACTCCGGCGCGATCTGTATCCGCTGTCCCGCTCCAAAGATGAACTCCTTGAAATAATCCGCCACCCCACGTTTTCGTCTTTCCCCCGGTGAGTTCCAGTTCGTACTTCGATTCTGGTTTCAGCCCCGTCGCGATAAGAGTTTGACTCTCGACATCAGGCACCGTGATTTCGCCGTCAATTACCGGTACCTGGTCAGTGGCAAACACCGCAAGCGTCTGCGCCTCCGATTACAGCACCGGTGAGATTGCTGCCATCTGCGAGTTCAACGTGAAGATTTCTGGCGTCACCTTTATTTCCGATTTCCAGCACATTCAAGAAGAGATCATCTCTGCTGGGTTTGGCAGGGGAGATTTCAATTCGCCAAGATCCCGGCACCACGTGAAGCATGTTGGACGGTGAGATGCGATCGAGATCGTTCCCCCAAAACGTGAGCCACATTTTCTTCAGATAGGGGTCGGACGGGCAGCGGGCCCTCCCTGTCGCATCTTCAATCGGCCAGTTCTTTCCCGTGCCCCAGGCGCCACCGAACTCATCACCCGGCGTCCAGAACTCCCAGCCCGGCCCACCGCGCTTCACCGTTTCGTGTTCACGCGGCAGTAGCGTATGGACGAGCAGACGTCCGCCTCCATCTTCGAAAGCGAAGCCGTCGGCATTCGCTGTATAACGTGCCGCCGTGACCTCTCGTCCTGCCCTTGATCCCTCGAGTCAACTGCTGGCTCACTCACGCCGTGCAACAGCCATACTTTTTTGTACGAGGGATCCTTGGAGCGCACGTGATCAAACACCACCAGAATATTTGTGTGTGGAAGGTAGAGGAGTTCTCGGCGTGAACAACTCAAGTTTGGATGAGCCATAGGCATGGGTTGCGTCGCCCCGTGCATACTGAAATTCACCGGGCACATAGTCCGTAATCTCCATGTGCGCCAAGTCCCACAGGTCACGTGTTTGCTCCCAATCTTCCACGCTGCGGATCGTATTCCAGTAACGAGACGAGTCCATGCGTTGTCCGCCATCGTTCGCCGCAGGCCAGAGATTTTCGGCCCAAAAGAATGGCTCGCCCTGCTTGTAGACCAGCATGGTGTTGTGCGCGATGGTTCGGCGGTAGTAGTTGAGATAGTTGGGACTCTCCGTCTCGGTGTAGTCCGCCGCGCTGTCAATCGCCAGATATCCGCGATGGTAAATCGTGAACTGGTTCTGATCCAGGTGCTGATGTTTCGAGGTGTAAGGCCCCGCGGTGAACTCGATCCAGGTCGAATCGGGCCCCCAGCCATCGCGCATCACTAAATCGCCGACGCCACTGAATAAATGTTGACGCGGCAACTCGATTTCAGTCGCCAGTCGCAGGATCGCGCGGCGTAACCAAAGGATCGTCCCACAGAAACTGCAGGATTGGAATGTACCATTTTGAAGTAGAAGGCCATCCGCTCTTGCGCAGCATCCAGGCCGCGTAGGGATCCTTGAAGCGGTTCACGGTGTAGCCGAGCACGTCATTATCTTGCGCGAGAAAGTACGGCCACTCATTGTCACCGCGGCGAGACGTCGTTCCATCGGGAAGCGTTTTGTAGAGATACGTGTCGCCATAGTGCGAGTAAACAGTGAAGCGACGCGCCGGATCGTCCCCGCTAGTCGTTCTTCGAAGTTCAGCCAACAGCGCCATGGGCAGGAACGTGATTCGCTGGTAGTCCATCGATTCGTGATACCCACCCTCGGGCGTCACGAATTGGCTGATCTCGAGCACGTTGTCGAGCGAACGGCGAGCACGATCGCGCAGCGGCGCTGCGCGGGTTTCGGTGGAGGGATGCCCTTCGATCGCCGTCAGCGCGAATGTCGCCAGAGTCAGAAAGCGGGCGACGTAATTGTGATACGAAACCAGCGAGGGATCGGCGAGTGCGTTGTCCTGAAACATGCGCTCGGCTCCATTCAGCAATTCGCCGGCGATGCGATCTTTTAGAGCGTTATCGAACTGCTTGCAGTCGTAAAGCCAGTCAAAGGCGAGCGACCAGCGGACGTAATCCATGTATGTGCGCGATCCTACCTTCTCCGGCAGGTGCGTTCGCCGCATCTCATCCAACGCGAGTTTCGCGAAGGTCTCATCTCCCGTCAGCAGGTAGGTCAGCGCCCGCCCGGCGATGTCGTCACTTGGGCGCATGCCTGCGGCGTATCTGGCTCGCAAGATCGTGAGCCCCGTGAAAGGATCTTCCTTCCCGATCAGGAGCCGCGGTCTGGGCAAGCTGAGGATGACTGTGCGAACGCTCCGAAGGAAGGCAGCATCAGCAACACGGCCCAAGAGAGCGAGACAGAGACACAACGGACGCAGAAACTCAATCCAAAGGTTCCGTGATTTCGACTCAGCCTCATAACGAGGAGAATTATAGGAGCCGCGTCAATGATTCGAGTTGACGAATCGATGACATGCTCCGCTCGCTTCGACTACACTACGCCCCATGAGCGTTCGAATTGGATTGCTCGGTTGCGGAGAGCACTCCGAAATCGGTCATGCGGTTCCGCTGGCACGTTATTCCGCTGAACACCCTGGTGCCGTTGTCCTCGTCGCGGCCTGCGACCTCCGCCGTGAGCGTGCTGAATTGTTCTGTCAAAAATACGGCTTCAAACGCGCCTATTCCGATATAGGCGACATGCTCCAGAACGAGAAACTTGATGTCTGCATCGCCGTGGTTCCGGTCGAGTCGATTCCATCCGTCGGCATCAGGCTCCTTCAGGCGCGAGTCCCTTGCGTTGTGGAGAAGCCACTGGGGCCATCTCTGGCTGAGGTCGTAAAGTTGCGTGATGCAGCTCGCGCCACGAACACCATCAACATGGTGTCGGTAAATCGGCGTTTTATGCCGTTCTTAAAACACGGCGTCGAGTGGTCAAAGGGCGCTGGACCTCTCCGTTACGTTCGAGCGACCATGTTGCGACACGAGCGAACCGAGCCAGACTTTCTCGCTTTCACCGCAATACACGCCCTGGATACTGTTCGGTTCATCGCCGGAGACTTTGCCTCCGCTGACATCCGGGCAATCACGCCGGCACCGCCGCACTCATACGTCATCGATATTCGATTCGAAGCGGGCATAGTGGGCCGTATTGATGTGCTGCCCACATCTGGCATGGTGGAAGAAACGTATGAATTGATGGGCGACGGTTTTCGCTGTGTCGTTACAAGCCCGTTCGGACCGCACCGGTTCGTGCGGTGCTATCAGCAGAACCGTCTTGTACACGAAGAAATCGCAGACAACCAACCGGAAGACGCTATCTTTGGATTTTACGGAGAGGCTGTCGAACTAGTCGAAGCATTCATACAAGGGCGACGTCCAAAACCCACGATCGAAGACATCTTCCCATCGGTGCAGGCTTGCTTTGAACTCGTCCAGCGCGTCGAGACGCAGTCCCGCAACGGTGGTCGCTTAAGAGGATCTTTGGGAGGCGCGGCCGCGCTCCAACGATCAGACCAGGACGACTTCAACGCCCTTTTGGCGGAGCGCGTCAGTAAAACTCTCGGGCGCGTGCACGTCGGTGATCAAGCGATGAACTTTCTCAAGGGGGCCAATCCGGAAGAGACTATGCCGGCCCAGCTTCGTGGAATCGGCCACGACTGTCACTTCCCGCGATATCTTCATCATCAGCCCGTTGAGTTGCGCTTCCAGTACGTCAGGCGTGAATGGTCCTGCTTCGAGGTCCAGGCCGTCGACGGCGAGAAACAGCCGGTCGGCGTGCAACTCGCGAAGCATCGCCTCCGCCTGCGGCCCCACAAACGAATACGAAACTGTTCTCAACAGGCCACCCAGCATAAACAGCGCAATCTCCGGAGCATCCGCCAGTTCGTTCGCGATGTTGAGTGCACTTGTAATTACGGATACCTTAATCTTCGCGCGTTTCAAGCTTTTTGCAATTTCAGCCGTTGTCGTCCCCGAATCCAGAATAACGGTCTCATTGGGTTGTATCAGCTGCGCGGCGGCCTGGCCGATGCGCAGTTTCTCCGGGCGGTGTAACGTCGCCTTGACCTTCAAAGGATAATCCTGAGTAGGTGCGTACCGAACCGCGCCTCCGTGTGAGCGCAGGACCGCGCCCTGACCCGAGAGAGCATCGAGGTCGCTCCGAGCCGTGACTGCCGAAACCGCGAACCCTTTGACCAGGTCATGAATCGTGACCTGCCCAGACTGCTCAATCAATTCAAGGATCTTGCGGCGGCGGCCCTCGGCGAGCAGCCGTGAATTGCCGGATTTCGACATGAACGCCAGACCGAGTCTATTCGCTGAAGGCGCCGTTGGTCAACTCATTGCTTACTCATTACTCTCTTCTAGCTTCTGATACCCTTTTTATTGCCTTGCGTTGTATTCTTCTTTTTCTTGCCTTTCCTTTCGTTTTATGGTACAAGTCCGGCGTCACCTAATTACGTGTTTTATGGAGCTGCTTATGAAACGGTGCTGTTCTCTCCTAGCGTTCATGCTGATCGCTTTCGTCCTCATCAGCAGTGTTTTTGTCCTCGGCCAAGGTACCGATCTTGGCACCATTCGAGGGACCGTCACGGATGCGAGCGGCGCATTGGTGCCCGATGCCCGGGTAACGGTCACGGACCAGGCCACGGGCACCCCCCGGACTACGACAACCAACTCGCACGGCGAATACCAGATATTCGGGCTGCCGTCGGGTGTTTACAAGATCACGATTTCAATGCAGGGTATGGCTACCCACGATATTACCGGAGTGACGCTGAATGGCAGTGACGTCGTCAGCGCGAATGCGGTGCTTAAGGTTTCCACCGCCAAGGAGGAAGTGGTCGTAACCGCCGAGGCGCCCATCATCAACACCGCGGACCAGACCATTAGCGACACGATCTCCAGCCGCGAAGTCATTGATCTTCCGCGCGACAGCCGGGACGTTTTCTCGTTTTTGTATCTCAATCCGAATATCACGCAGAGCAACGATACGGGCACGTATAAGTTTCTGGGATTCCAGAGTTATGGGGCGAACTTCACAATCGATGGCCAGCGCTCCACTAGCACGCTCGATGGCTCGCCCACGGATAGCGCAGCCGTCGCTCGAAGCCGTCGGCGAACTGAATGTTCTTTCCAATGATTTCAGCGCAGAGTATGCCGGCGTGGCCAGCATTCGGGTAACCACCAAGCGTGGAGGAAACCAGTACCACGGCTCGGCTTTCTATAACAACAACAACTCCGCTCTTGGCGCTCTAACTCTTCAAGATAAGCTGGGCATCTCTGATGCTCAGGGCTCTTTGTATCCCTATCCTTATCCCTACTTCAACCTCAACGACGTTGGTGGTTCGTTCGGAGGTCCAATACCGGGCCTGAAGAAAACCTGGTTTTTCATGGCGTATGAACGTAACTACAACCGGAATTCAGTACCAGCGACAGACAACAAACTGCCGCATCCATCGTTTTGGACAGGGAGATTTTTCGCCGTTGATCACTAACCCAGACGACATGAATTCCGATCTTCTCCCCACCGTACCCTCGAATGTAAGCCTGACGTCTGGAGAGATCGCGGCGGATACCTATTGTGATGGCTGGCCGAATTGCACTGGCACCGGCGGGCAGTTCGTGATCATCCCTTCGCGACTTCTGAATTCCAATGTCCAGCAGCTCATTAGCACGTACTACCCTAAAATCGACCCGTCGATCCCGGTAAATACGTCGAACGGGCGGATTGGGCAATTATTCCAGACCCTGATGCCCAGTCTCACGACTCGGGATTTGGGAACGCTTCGCATCGACCACGATTTTTCCGACAGAGATCGTGTTTATGGGGTCTATAACACCCAGGCATTCGTCGGTGGCAACTCTGCCGTCAGAACGCCGTTTACCGGACTTGGCCTTGTTCAGCAAGATCGCCGAACCCAGACCCTCGCTGGCTCTTATGTGCGTACCATTCGCAACAACATGATCAATGAAGCGCGGGGGGGATTCAATCGCGAATACAGATTTCGTCACAGCAACACGACTCTACAGGGATTTCTTTCCAGCCTTGGCCTAGATCAGACCGCCACTGATGCATATGGAGCAGTTGTCGGGTCGGGGGAGCTTCAAACCTACGGGCACACCGTGATCAGCTACGGTTCCAGGTACACATCCTTCGATAAGAGTGGAAACCGGAATACTGATCGGCAAGAGAGCCAGTACCTGGCGACCTTTGGAGACACCCTCACCTGGACGGTTAATAACCACAACCTGAAGATGGGTGCGGATTTCGTACACAATGAGGGGCTGGATGGCTTTTCGACCGCTCGTGGGAATCCACGGGGAACCATGACTTATAGCGCTAGCGGCTTGAACGGCTTTGCCAATCTCTTACTCGGAGAGCCGCCCTCCAAAGTTACGTACATTGCTGCAACTCGTCCCGACATGGATGTCACCAACTGGGAGCAAGGTTATTTTTTCCAGGATGACTGGAAGGTCAAGCCCAATTTGACGGTTAACCTCGGGCTGCGCTATGAACTGGTTTCCCCATGGGTCGACAAACATGATATCTTGCTGAACCTCGATCCCACATTCAACAACAACACCGGGCGCTTCATCGTCGCCTCCGACAAAACTCTTCCCTACCTGGATCCCCGGATTCCCGCAACCCTGCCCACCGTAACCGCCGCGCAGTCGGGCCTTGGAATTGGCCGAGGTCTGTTAAGAACCGACAAGAACAACTTCGCTCCCCGCGTCGGCGTTGCCTGGGGCATTGGGAGCAAATCCGTTGTCCGCGGAGGCTACGGACTCTACTTCCCAACCTCGGCTGCCCAGGGAATTCGTGATCCCATTTCGACTAACGGATTCAACCAGGCACTTAACAAAGGCAAATGGGACCGTCAATCCGCTGCTGCAGCCGTGGCCGAACCCGATGACGGGTGGCGACGTTGTTCTCGACTCCAGCGCTTTCTCAGTCAATGCCGTACCCGTTGGGCTGCACACACCACTGGTTCAGCAATACAACGCTACCTTCGAACGCCAGCTTGGTTTTAAGACTGCGGTGCGGTTTTCCTACTTGGGCATTCACTCAACTGGTCTGATTGGTGGTATCGACCTGAATGAAATCAGACCGAGCGATACCCCCTGGGGAACTACGATTGGCGACGGAGTCACGCCTTGCACTCCTGATGACGGAGATTGCCTCCCAACCAATGCAGACTATGCACGTCTACCTTACCCGACCTTAGGGGACTATCTTCTGACCTATGGAAACTATGGCCATAGTCAGTCGAATACGTTCCAGACTCAGGTTGAGAGACGCTTCGACAAGGGCCTGATGTTTAATGCCTCTTACACCTACGCTGATCAGAAATCTACGGGCATCGATCAGGGCAATTCCAGTTTGGGGGGTGTTCCTTACAATCCATTTCAACCAGCTCTCGACTACACTCAAGACGCTTGGGTGTCGCGCAATCGTTTCGTTTTTTACGGAGTATACGACTTGCCAGTCGGGCGCAACAGAAAGTTCGGTGGCGGATTCTCGAAGTGGGCCGATGCTGTGATCGGCGGATGGCAGACAACCTTCCAGATGTTTGCCAAGAGTGGAACGGCATTTACTCCGTACTGGACCTGCGACAACTGCGGCAACAGCGCGCGCATGGTTGGTCCAGGAAACATCGCTACAACCTCGATTGATGCGCTCGGCGACTTCAACGACTACATTGGCTATCGGCCAATGATTGTCGGAGACTACAAAAAGCATGTTGGCGACCAAATCTTCGATTCTAGTGCATTCGCGCCTCCGCCCATGGGAGCTGATGTGTTTACAAACACCGCAATTGCGCGAAAGAACTTGCTGTGGGGACCTGGAGGGTGGGGAGTCAATATCGGTTTGCACAAGGACTTCAACTTCGGCGAACGAGTAACCGCCTCCCTGGGCGCTGACTTCGACAACATCTTCAATCATCCCATAAGGATGCCAAACCAGGATTTCGGAGACGGCAGCTTTGCCTATCTCGGCGGATTCGATGTCCAGGTCGATCCGAGCACATTGATGCCAACCCTCGAGGACGTCAACCCGGCTTCCGATTTTGCCCGTCCATACTCCACATTTTCGCAGGAGGGCGTTTCCGGCAGCCGGACCATCCGGCTACGGCTGCGAGTCACCTTCTAGCGAATCACAAGTTCTGATAACTTGTCAGCCAGAACAGGGTCTCGATCCTGTTCTGGCTTTTAAGTTTGCGGATTCGATGCCGAACAATCTTTCTTTCATTCCCCATGGAGCCTCCAAGTGAGAATCTACCTAGCACCCGTATTCTTCTGCTTCTTACTCGCCGGACAGTTCGTCTCGGCGGCCGATCAATACGAGGTCATCGTTGAGCACAACGTCCAGGCGAAAATGCGCGACGGAGTGATTCTTCGCGCTGACATTTACCGTCCCAAGGCAGAAGGGAAATTCCCTGTGCTTCTGCAACGCACTCCGTACAACAAGGAAGGCGACGGCTTTGGTCGGCGCGGGGCAGCGCAGGGCTACGTGGTCATCATCCAGGACGTGCGTGGACGGTATTCCTCCGAAGGCGAATGGTACCCCTTCCGCAACGAGTCGAATGATGGCTTTGACACGGTGGAGTGGGCAGCCTCTCTGCTCTATTCGAACGAAAAAGTCGGGATGTTTGGAGGTTCGTACGTTGGTGCCACGCAAATGCTGGCTGCTATCGCCCACCCACCTCATCTCGCCGGAATATGTCCTGATGTTACCGCCAGTAACTATCATGATGGGTGGACTTATCAGAGTGGCGCGTTCGAGCAGTGGTTCAACGAGTCGTGGACATCCGGACTTGCACAGGACACATTCCAACGCAGCGTTCAGAAGAATACGAACGCGATGAACGGAATCTGGAAGCTCCCGTTATCCGCTTACCCTCTCTTCGTCCCTAGCCTCCCTGCGACGGATTCCACGACCGCTTTGGCGCCCTACTTTCTCGACTGGCTTGCTCATCCAAACTACGATGACTACTGGAAGCGCTGGTCGATCGAAGAGCACTTCGGAGACATAAACGTCCCGTCCCTCACGATTGCCGCCTGGTATGACATCTTCCTCGGAGGCTCCCTTCGAAATTACATGGGATTGAAAGAGCATGCGGCAACCGAGGCGGCGAGGCGCAGTCAACGACTGCTCGTCGTGATCGGAGGCCACGCAGGATCCGGCCGCAAGATCGGTGATATCGATTTCGGCCCTACGGCGAATCTGGAGGTCGACGACCTGATCCTGCCCTGGTACGACTACCTCTTTAAGAGCGCGCAGAACGAGTTCGCCACAGCGAAGCCAGTCAAGATCTTCGTGATGGGCAAGAATGAATGGCGCTCAGAAGATGACTGGCCGCTCCGCCGCGCCGTCATCACGAAGTATTTCCTTCATTCCTCCGGAAAAGCCAACACTCTGCGCGGCGATGGCGCGCTTTCGGCCAGCGCCCCGCGTTCGGAAACTCCGGACCAGTTCGTCTACGATCCGGGAAACCCTGCCCCCACAATCGGCGGCCCCTTGTGCTGTGACTCCAGCCATTTGGCTCCCGGTCCTCATGATCAACGGCCTGTCGAGGCTCACAGTGATGTTCTGGTCTATTCGACTGCACCCCTGGACCGGGACGTGGAAGTCACTGGTCCTATCAGCCTTGAGCTGTATGCGAAGTCTTCCGCGGTCGATACCGACTTCACAGGCAAACTCGTGGATGTCTGGCCAAACGGTGTTGCTCAGAACCTGACAGAAGGAATCATTCGGGCGCGCTACCGCGATTCTCAGGAGAGGCCGGAATTGATGAACCCAGGTCAGATCTACAAACTCGAGCTCGACCTCTGGGCGACAAGCAATGTCTTTCGCAAGGGCCACATCCTGCGGCTCGAGATCAGCAGCAGCAACTTCCCGCGGTTTGACAGGAATTTGAATACCGGCTTGGACGTTGCTCATGCGCAAGACTTCGTATCAGCCACCAACGCGATCTATCACGACGATCAGCATCCCTCGGTCCTGATCTTGCCGATTGTGCAGGCACAGTAAGATTCTCCGAGTCGATAGAATCACGCGCTGGGCTTGTGGGAGGAGCAGAATCCCCGTTCGACATCAGGGAGGTTACGCTCGAAGCCCCATCCGACGCTCAAGATTCTGGAATCTCGGATTGTCGCGAAGCGGATCAAAAGTCGGCCACACTTTGAAAAAAACACAGGTGGTCTCTCGATTTTCGCAGGCCTTTTCCAAAGCTTCGATCGCAGAGTCGTATTCTTTCAGACCAATGTGTACGAAGGATAAGGCCATCAATGGAACGTACGTTGTTCTGGAGAGTTGCTCTAATTCGCGCAAAATCTCCCGTGCCTTTGCCGCGTCGCCATACCTGCCATGCACATGGCCAATTGAGCTTCTTTGAACGGCGAACATCCCGCCAACGGCGATGCCTTTTTCATAGGCCTCAATTGCCGCTGCAGCCTGTCCCTTCTGCTCATATGCCACCCCGAGAACCATGTAGGAAAGGGTCATATGAGGGTCGACCTCGATGGTAGTGAGAGCTTGCGTGATACAGCGGTCGTACTGACGTGCGAGCAAGAGGACAAAGGCTAGCCCTGCATTGAGCAGTGCGGACATGGGATCACGGCTCACGGCTTCAGTCGCTTCGTGAATTGCTTCCTCAAAGCGGCCCAATTCGGCGAGGAAGTAGGAGTAATGGTAGTGCGCTGTGGAGTAATTCGGATTGAGCTCGATGGCGCGTTTGTACTCTTTCTCCGCGGCTGTCCAGTTCCAGTCATAAGTCTGCAGAATGTTGGCCAAGACGGCATGTCCTTCCGCCAGCTCGGGGTCGATCTCCAACGAACGCAGAGCAGCAACCCGGGCTTTCGGGTAGGCCACATTGGGATCCACCGCGCTGTAGTAACAGGGGATGGATATGCACTGCGCCAGCTCGGCATGCGCTGGAGCATAGTCGGGATCCATCTGAATGGCCTGCGTCAAGTACTCGACTCCACGCCGGAATCCTTCCGCGCTTCTGCGGTCGCACCACCTCCTCGCCCGCACGTATAGTTGGTAGGCCTCGATGTTTTCCGTATACCGTTTTACCAACCGGTTCTCGGCCTCCCCAGTCATCCTCAGGCGGAGTTTGCGAGAAACTTCGCGGGATATGCTGTCCTGCACTGCGAAGAGTTCTGTGAGATCGCTGTCATACTGGTCTCCCCAGATCTCCTCTCCGTTCGCCGCGTCCAGCAGATCCACATGCAATCGCAATCTGTTTGCCCGTTGCCAGATCCTTCCCGTCAACACCGCTCTCACGCAAAGTTTTCGGCCGATTGCCAAAGGATCGCTCTGGCGGCTGCTTTCACTGGCTGCGCTACGCCATGAGATCACGCGGAGATTCGGAATTTGGGAGAGCCCGTGAGTGATGCTTCCCGGAATTCCGATTGCCAGATAGTCCGTGTCCGGATCGGAGCTTGCGGTCTCGAAGGGAAGAATTGCGATAGAGTCGAGCGGCGCAAGTCCACTGCGCAGCTTGGAAGGCGGGTCTTCAATGGGAGCAATGAAACGGTATCCGCGGCGCGGCAGGGTCTCGATGAAGCTTGGCGTTTCGGCGGTATCCCCCAGCGTTTCCCGCAACCGCTTGATGGCATTGTTAATGCCGTGATCGAAGTCGACGAAAGTATCGGACGGCCAGATTTTCTGGCGGAGCTCTTCACGCGCTATGATTCGGCCGGGGTGTTCCAGAAGAATCCGGAGGATATGTAGAGGCTGCTCCTGTAAACGAATCTTGGTTCCATCGTCCTTGCGGAGTTCTCCCGCTTGCCGGTCGAGTTGGAAGCCCGCAAAGCGAACGAGGTCAGACGAGGATCGAAAGTCCTCCATTCACGCCCCCAAGCAGCCAAAAGAGTTTAGCATCAAGCGCTTACGGCAACAGCCTGGAATTTGACGGGATTCACGATCGTTTTTAGGTAGGCGAGTTCACGCGACAAGGGATGGTTGAAGCCGCCGGTCGCGTTACGTCCATACCCTGCTCCTCAGGATCTCCTGGAAACGTGCGTCTTCGCGCAACTCTGCAAGATCCGGCCAATATTTCGCCCCAATCAATGTGGGGTCGCCAATGGTGTGAGCCTCTTGTTCAAGTCGAATCGCTTCGTCCTGTTCCCCAGCTGCGCAGGCTGCCACACCCAGGAAGAGAGGTGAGACATATTCCCGTTTCGCCCTCCAGTGGAGCTCCATGTATAGGGCCTGGGAGTCTGCGCTCTTTCCAAGTTTTGCATAAGACCGTGCAAGGGATGCCATGACCCAAAGAGGTCTGCCGAACATCCTGAGAACCAACTCTCCAATCTCCACGGCCTCGGCGAACCGTCCCATCACGTTGAGTCCGCTCATCCGAGCCCAATGACTAAGATAGGAGTCGGGAACTATTCGCAGTGTCTCCGAGGCGGTCTCCACGCACTTGACTGCGTCAATGGCCAAGTAGGTTATCGCCAGTATCCCTCTGCTCCATGCCGAGAGCGGATCGATCTGAACGGCTTGCTCGGCCTGTGCTACGCCTTCCTCGAAGCGTCCCGCCGCCCACTGGAGGAAGTAAAGCCCATACCAGCTGCGCGCCAAGGAATTCTGAGGTTGCAACTCAAAAGAGCGAAGAAACTCACGCTCGGCCCCGCTGCGATCCCAATCATAGAGAAGGTGCGATATCGCCAGGGAAGTATGTGCCTCGGCCAGAGACGGATCGAGTTCAATAGCCTGGCGAGCCGCCTGTTTTGCACATGGCAGGGACGCCTCGGGTTTCGCAAGTCCGTAGAAGGCGACCGAGTTGTAGGAGTCCGCCAGCCCCGACCATGCTAATCCATACTTTGGATCCAGAGTGATCGCCTTCTTGAAGCACTCGACAGCGGGAAGGAGATACACTCCTCTTCGAAAGAACAGCGAGCGCCCCTGCAAGTAGGACTTGAAAGCCTCGAGGTTGCCCGTGCCCGCTCTGAAAAACGGTTGTCGCCCAGAATCGAGACTCACCTCCAGACGTTGGGCAATAGAGTTCGCAATCTCTTCCTGAACAGCGAATACGTCCTTCATCTCCCGGTCATACTTCTCGGACCACAGATGGTACCCATCCTCCGCATTCACTAACTGGGCCGTAATCCTGAGGCGGTCCCCTGCTCTACGGATGCTGCCCTCCAGCACGGTTCGCACGTTGAGCTGCTGGCCCACCGCACGCAAATCCACGTGTTTCCCCTTGAAGGAAAATGAAGAAGTTCTTGCAACCACATGAAGGTTCTTGATGTGAGCCAGAGCACTGATAATCTCTTCCGTTGTGCCATCGCAGAAAAATTCGTTTTCAGGGTCGGCGCTGAGATTCAGGAACGGTAGCACCGCAATTGATGGTTCCGCGCTTGTTGGGCTAATGCTATGCAAGAACCGATATCCGCGCCGAGGCAGCGTTTCTATGTAGCGCGGGGTCTCTGCTGTATCGCCCAGGGCCTCCCGTAACCGCTTGATCGCATTGTTGATTCCGTGGTCGAAATCCACGAAAGTGTCGGAGTGCCAGATCTTCTGGCGCAGCTCTTCCCGCGCTATGATCCGGCCCGGCTGTTCAAGCAGAATCCGGAGAATCTGGAGAGGTTGCTCCTGCAGCCGGATCTTGGTTCCATCTTCCTTGCGCAGTTCTCCGGCTTGCGGGTCCAGTTCGAAACCCGCGAAGCGGACGAGGTCAGACGAGGATCGGAACCCCTCCATTCCAGCCCCCAAGCAGCCAACAGAGTTTAGCATCAGTCGCTTACGGACAACAGCCTGGAAATTCAAGCGATCAGGAATGTTCACGCGGGAAAGTTCATCCGACACAACAGGTCTTGGAAGCGCGGATCGCTGCGCAATGCCTCGAGGCGAGGATCCTTCTTCATCCATACCATCCACGCCGCCTTCTCGAGGAAAGCGGCTTCCAACTCAGCAAAAGCTTTGTCCGCCTGCTTCATCGCGGCAAATATCCATGCAACGACATAAGGAGAGACGTAGCGCACCTTTGAAAGCTCTGCCAATTCGCTCAAGAGTTTTTCCGTCTCTTGTACGCGTAAGGCCGCCGCGTAGGCTCCTGCCAGGAAGGCAACGGCCATAGGAGTTCGTCCGGTTAGCTGAAGTGCCGTTTCCATCTCGGCAATCGCCGCATCATGATTGCCGTTAGCCAGGTAGGCTATTCCGACTCCCCAGTGGAGCTGAAAGGCAGCCGGATCAAGATCGGAGGCTTTCTTGTATTGATCTAGGGACGCGTCGTATAGGCCCGCAAACCAATAGACTAACGCTAACATGCCGTTGATGATCGAAGAGGCGGGATCCAGCCGTACAGCCTGTTTCGCTTCAAACAATGCTTCCTCGTGACCACGGATCATCGACAGTGTGATGCCAAACCATCCATGCGCCATTGCGTAGTTTGGATTCAGTTCGATCGCTCGTCTGAATTCTCTTTCGCATCTTGGGAAGTCGTAATCGTAGTACGCCGTCGCCCATGCCAGCGATGTACGCGCCTCGGGCAGGTCCGGATCTAGCTCCAGGGCTTTCATGGCCAATGCCTTCCCCTTGCCGCAACCCTGCTCCGGGGAGACAAAGCCCCACCACCCGAGAATGGAAATGCAGTCGGCTAAACCTGCGTAGGCTGCAGCGTACGTGGCATCGCTCGCAATTGCCTCCCGGAAATGTTGAGTAGCTTTTCCGAGACCGTCTCTGCTGCGCCGATTCCAGTGATAGCGACCTTTGAGGTAGGCCTCGTAGGCATCGGCATCAACGGGGTGGGTTCGCGTTAGTTGTGTTTGTTCTAGTGGGGTGACCTTGACTTGGACTTCGCGTGCGATGGCACGCGCTACCTCGGACTGCAATTCTAGTACATCGCGCAGATCCCGATCGTAAGTCTCCGCCCACAGGTGTGCGTCGGTATGCGCATTAATCAGCTGCGCGGAGATCCGTACCCTCGGTCCGGATCGCATCACGGTTCCTTCCACAACGCTGTCAACCTGGAGTTCTCGCGCGATCTCGCGTAGCTGCCGGTGCACTCCCTTATACTGCATGGCCGAAGTCCTGGATACGACTTGCAGGGCACTGATCTTAGCCAGACTCGTAATTAGGGCTTCAGTCATTCCATCGGCGAAGTATTCCTGCTCCGGATCTCCCGACAGGTTTTCGAGGGGAAGCACGGCCAGCGATTGAATTCGCCGAGTAGTGGGCGCAACATCGACTTCCGCCTTTCCAATAAATCGATAGCCGCGCCGCGGCAGCGTCTCGATATAGCGAGGGGTATCCGCTGTATCGCCCAAGGCCTCCCGTAACCGCTTGATCGCATTGTTGATTCCGTGGTCGAAATCCACGAAGGTGTCGGAGTGGCCAGATCTTCTGGCGCAGCTCTTCGCGCGCTATGATCCGGCCCGGCTGTTCAAGCAGAATCCGGAGAATTTGAAGAGGTTGCTCCTGCAGCCGGATCCTGGTTCCATCTTCCTTGCGCAGTTCTCCGGCTTGCGGGTCCAGTTCGAAACCCGCGAAGCGAACGAGGTCGGGCGAGGAGCGAAAGCCCTCCATTCAAGCCCCCAAGCAGCCCACAGAGTCTAGCACCAGCGGCTTGCGGCCCATAGCCCGGAAATCTCCTACTCTGACTCGGCGTGAGAGACACAGGAGCACAGCAGGAGAGACGTCCGGGATTTACTCGCCTTCAGGCATCTGCGATAACAGCACGCATCCTGGGGTGAGGTTCAGGGGTGGACCTCAAGGCGCGAATCTCAGGCAGGCGCGTGGCGAATCCAACGGGGAACGTCCGCCGCCAGCTTCCCCGATAGCGCGATCAATCTCAAAGGAGAGTCGTTATGAAGACAACTTTTGTGCGAACTCTGCTGGTGCTCGGGGCGGTTTTGGCGGCCGCCATGGCGCCTTCGCAGGCCGATGCGGCTCAGTGTTCCACCGCCTCCACGGCCGGGAACTGGGCGTACACCTACACCGGAACCATCTTCACTCCCGCGGGTCCGCTCCCTGCGGCGTCAGTAGGCCGCTTTCACCAGAGACGCAGGGGGCGACCTCTCTGGCAGTCAGAACCGCAGTGTCGCTGGCCAATCCGGGGTGGAGGACATCTCGGGCACGGTATCGGTCAACAATGATTGCACGGCGTCCGCGACCATCGAGGTCCTGGTGAACGGGCAACTGCAGCGCACTGCTGCGCTCGCTCTGGTCTATGACAGCAGCGGAAACCACATGCGGGGGATTTTTCAATCACTGAAATTGCCGGATGGCACCAACATCCCGGTGGTCATCACCATCGACGGGAACAGGGTGACCTCCAGGAATTGACAGCGTGGGGCAGGACAAGAGTCCTGCCCCAGTTGTCGGGAGGCGCGTCGGACGAAGCGATTCGACTTGAACAAGAGGCTCACACCGAAGTCGGGTTCAATACCAGCCCCTCGGTTCTGAAGACAATTTGATTGAATTCCAGAGTCAAAGTTGTATGATGCGCAGCCATGCAGACCTGAAGTGATCGAATCTCATCGCATGCCCGCTAAGGAGGACCTATGAAGTTACGCAACCTCGTCGGGCCCCTTCTCACGTGGTTGATTTGGTCTTCAGTCGTATGCGCCCAGAGTGCCAGCGTCTCCGGCGACATACGGGGAACCATCAGCGATCCATCTGGTGCAGTTCTACCTCGAGTCACGGTCACCGCAGTCGATTCGGAGACTGGCTATCGTCGCACGGCCGTCACCAGCCCTACCGGCCAGTATCAGCTGACTGGGCTGCCGCCGACATCTTATGAACTGTCAGCTCAGCTCTCGGGTTTTGCCACCGAAATCCGAAAAGGCGTAACCGTTGCCCTTGGACAGACGGTCATTGCGGACTTTCAATTGAAGGTCTCCGCGACCGCTGTTCAGGTCGAGGTCACCGATATTCCGACGGTGGTGGAGACCGAAAGAGGAAGTCAAGCCAACAGCGTGACCGAGCGGTATATCACCGACTTACCGATTGACCGCCGCGACTACCTTTCGTTCACCTCGCTCATGCCTGGCGTAAGTAACTCCAGCACACTGGCTGGTAACTCTGACTTCCGCGTGAAACAAACGCCGCAAAGCGGTCTCTCGTTCTACGGAAGCAACGGCCGCGGCAACAGCATCACGGTGGATGGCGGTGAAACCAATGATGACGCTGGCGGCGTGCGTTTGAACGTCAGCCAGGATGCGGTTTACGAATTCCAGATTAACCGCAGCAACTACTCCGCTGAGTTGGGGAGCGCTAGCGGAGCGTCCATCAACATCGTGACCAAGTCAGGTACCAACAGCGTGCGCGGCCGCCTGTATAGCTACTTTCGAAATGACGCGCTGGATGCCCGCGACCCGTTTGCTTTCAGTCCTGCGCTGGCGGTCGATCCAACTTTCGCAAACTTCAACCTGAGCGCTACCGGCGCACCGATTAAGAATTCACTCAATCGCCAGCAATTCGGCGGCACTCTGGGTTTTCCAATCCAGAAAGACAAGACGTTTCTGTTCGTCGGCTACGAAGGACTGCGCTCCGATGCGCAGGATTCGGTGCCGCTGCTGACCCACAGCAATATCTTCGGTCCCACTGGCGGCCAGCAACTCATCGCGGGAGGATTGACGGCGCAAGGCAACGCTACACAGGTTCCGTGCTTAAGTGGCCCTGTGGGCGCCGCTGTCGCTGCCGAGTTAGGGCTCTCTCCACCCAACCCTGTCACCATGCTGCCCGCCGCCACCTGCGCGGCGGTACTGAACGGGGCGTTAACCCAGAACCCGGTTGCCAGCCCGCTCAGTGCATTCGTCGTCAATCAATTTGAGAAGGACGGTGGACTGTTTCCGTTTCCCATCCGGCAACACAGTGCGATGGCGCATCTCGATCACCAGTTCGGTAGTCGTGATCGGGCCTCCCTGCGCTACAGTTTCTCCCACCTCACAGAGTCTGACCCTGACGTGCAGGCGCTCGTCGGCTATTCGCGCGGTTCCTCGGTGTTGAACTGGGACAGCACGCTGCAAGGATCGTGGACCCACGAATTCAGCCCAAGTTTGCTGAACGAAGCCCGAGTGCAGTGGAACTGGTATCAGTTCAATGTGGACACCAACGATCGAGGCGGTCCAGGCCTGGACGTGCAAGGCTACGGATTCTTCGGGCGCGGCATCTTCTTGCCGAGCCATACGACCGCGCGACGCTATGAGTTGTCCGACAACGTCACCTACATTCGCGGTCACCACTCCATGCGGATGGGTTTTTACGAACTGCTCCGGGGCAACAACACCGTTTCGGACACGTTCTTCGCCGGGCGATTCGAGTTTCTGGATCTTCCCGGCGAGTTGCTCAGTCCATGCCTGGAGGCGCCGGCAGCGTGCAATCTGGCGACGACTGCACCATCCAGCATCAGCACCCTCCAATCGTGGGGTTATGGTCTGCCCGCGTTTTATGAACAGGGGTTCGGCGATCCGCAGTATGGCGCAGACCCGGCCGTTCACCGCCGCTTACTGGCAGGACGCCTGGCAAATCAGCCATGGCTTCACGTTGAACTACGGTCTGCGCTATGAATTGGACTCTCAGTCCGGACCACTCAACACATACAAGAAGAATTTTGCCCCGCGTGTTTCGTTTGCCTGGGATCCGTTCAACGACCACCATACGGTGATCCGCGGCGGATACGGGATCTATTACTCCCCAATCTATTTTCAGATTCCCGATGTCGTGAAGACCCTGGGCGATATCAATGGCACGCGTCAGATTGCCAATGCCCTGGTCTCGATTCTTGGCGTACCTGGAAGTCTGAATCCGTACCTAAACAGCGCCGCGATCTACCAGGTTATGTTTGCGCAAGGCAAGATCTTGTGCGGAACGCCTTCCGTCGGGACAGAATGCCTGCATCTCGGCGGCAGATCTGGCAGCACCTCCCATCGGTCTGCAGATCAACAATTCTGGTCCGCTTCCTCCGGGGACTGTGCTCTTCTTCGGCCAGCCTGATTACCGCAATCCCCAATCGCAGCAGGCTTCGCTGGGAGTGGAACGCCAGATCGGAGAGAGTGTGTCTGTCTCCGCCAACTATATCTATGTGCACACCACACACTTGCCATGGGCCGTTGACAAGAACCTGCTAGCCGGGAGCGCCGTTCGCAACCAGTCCGTATGGATTTTCCTTTCAGAACTGGGGAGACCCGTCGTGCTTGACGAATCCGCAATGCTTTGCAGATCCGACACGCACGATCTTGCAGAACAATGAGTACGCATCCGTGGCAAACGCCGTGTATCACGGCGGAATTCTGGAGATTAAAAAGCGCTTCACAGATCACTTCACCCTGTTTGCCAACTACACCTACAGCAAAGCCATCGACGATTCCACGGACTTCAACAGCGATTACGCCGCATTCAATGAAGTGGATCTAGCTGGAGACCGGTCGCTATCGGATTTCGATCAACGCCATAAGTTCGTGATTGCCGCCGTCATCGACAGTCCGTGGCAACATTCCAAGCTGTTGTCGGGCTTTGAGCTATCTCCAGTATTGACCTATAACAGCGGCCATCCCTTCAACTTGTTAGCTGGGGCCGATGTCAACGGTGACAATCACTTCACGAACGACCGTCCGCCCGGGGCTTCTCGCAACAGCGGCTTAGGACCAAATTTCGTGTCCTTCGACATGCGCCTGGGCTACACCATCAAACTGGGTGAGCAACGCAGCCTGCGATTCACGGCGGAAGGATTCAACATTGCCAACCGGACCAACTTTGCAAGAGTCAACAATACTGTTGGTGCTGCCTTTGCGCCGCCATTCAATGTGCATGGGACTGCGGCTCTTTCCCCGAGTCAACCTCTCGGCTTCACCGCGGCGTTGCCGAAACGGGAGATCCAGCTCGGACTTCGCTTCGATTTTTGAGTAGCGACAAAGGATCGCGATGGACCGCGGGTGAACACGGCGAGTAGCTTCTTTCGTCCTGAGGCCTTGTCCTCATGGCCGCCCGCGGGATATTTCGTGAAACGGAATTCAGCATCGATTTCAGTTGATGGCCAGCCTGTCGGCATTTTCCGCTTCGCTCCCAGAATCACTACCTCCTGGTAGAGCCGCAACACCACTTCGATTCGCAAACCTCGCATCCTAACCAGGAAAAGGAATCATAGACCTAAATTTTGAAACGTTTTATATTTGCCCGCCGTAGGCTCTTCCCGAAGACGGAGCGCACTTATGAAAATCGTGATCGTGCCTTTTATGACTGTAGCTCTGTTAGCCGCTGCTTGCATGGTGGCAGCCCAGGACTCCCGCTTTCGTCCCGATGATCAACAGATTCCAACCCCCGGCTGCCTCAACATGAAAGGAGCATGGGAAGGCGGTTCCGCACCTTGCACTGCAGAATGAGCACGATTCCTGGCTCGCCGACATTCGTCACTGGCGCGATGAACGCCGGATCCGCATCGGCTACGACGGCTCGCGCTACGAGCTGCCGGCATTCAAGTGGACGCAGTCCAGCTTCTTCCAGCCGCAAATGATGGTGGAGGACCGCTATTTCTACGATCCGGTCGCACACCGCTACACCGTCGACCGCTATCTCGATGATCTGGAGAAACGCTACGGCGGGATCGACGCCGTGCTGATCTGGCCCACCTACCCCAACATGGGCATCGACAACCGCAACCAGCACGACATGATCCGCTCCATGCCGGGAGGCATACCGGGTGTGCGCCAGATGATTGCGGACTTCCATCGATCGCGGCGTGCGCGTCTTGTTCCCGATGATGATGTGGGACCAAGGCACACGAGATCCGGGGATGCCGTGGCCGGATGCAATCGCCAGCCTGATGGCGGAAATCGGAGCCGACGGTATTAACGGCGACACGCAGGACGGCGTGCCGCTTGCGTTTTCGACTGCCGCCGACAAGATCGGCCATCCGCTCGTGTTCGAACCGGAAGGCGGTCCGTCGGACGAGGCGTTGGCCTGGAACGTGATGACGTGGGGACAATACCAGTACCCGTTCGTGCCCATGGTGGACAAGTACAAATGGCTGGAAACACGCCACATGGTCAACATTTCCGATCGCTGGAAACGCGACAAGACGGATAACCTGCAGTTCGCCTTCTTCAACGGCGTAGGTTGGGAAAGCTGGGAGAACATCTGGGGCATCTGGAACGGGATCACGCCGCGCGACGCTGAAGCCACGCGCCGCGTCGCGACCATCGAGCGGGCGCTCGCCCCATTTCTCGTAAGTGCCGACTGGGAACCATTGGTCCCGATGCTTGCGTTACGGCATTTTTGCCAGCCGATGGCCATCCGGCCAGCAGACTGTCTGGACCATCGTGAACCGCAACGAGTACGACGTCGACGGTCCGCAGATCGAACTGGCCGCTGGAGGAAGGTGTCCATTACTTCGATCTGTATCACGGAGTCGAACTCAAAGCCGCGAAGAATCAGGCTGGCCGAAGTGTGCTGAGCTTTCCAGATCGAAGCCCACGGCTACGGCGCACTTCTGGCCTCGCGTTCGGCGCCCGGATTCCGGCATTCAGAAACTGATGTCGAAGATGAAGGAACTGACCGCGACACCGCTGTCCAGTTACTCCCACGAATGGAAAGTTGTGCCGCAACAGATCGTTCCGATTGCCGCCGATCAAGCCTGCCCTCGGGATCGCCGGCGGACATGGTGAAGATTCCCGAAGCGGACTTTCGATTTCGTGTGTCAGGGAATCGAAATTGAAGGATTCAACGACATTGGCGTTGACGTGCAGTATCCGTGGGAGGATACGCCACGCCGCTTTCATGAGCATCCCATGCAGATAAAGTCATTCTGGATCGATAAGTATCCGGTGACCAATGCGCAGTTCAAGAAGTTTCTCGATGCGACCCACTACCGCCCGCAGGATGATTTGAATTTCCTGCACGATTGGAAAAATGGTAACTATCCTGCCGGCTGCGGACAACAAGCCAGTGACGTGGGTGTCGCTGGAGGATGCGCGAGCCTATGCGGCGTGGGCCGGGAAGCGGCTGCCGCACGAATGGGAATGGCAATATGCGGCGCAGGGCACCGATGGGCGTACTTTATCCCTGGGGAAATGAATGGAAGGCCGACGCCGTTCCCGTGCCGGACAAGGGTCGCACGATGCGCGGGCCGGACGCCGTCGATGCACATCCCCAAGGGTGCAAGCCCGTTTGGCGTGATGGACCTGGTCGGCAACGTCTGGCAGTGGACGGAAGAGTTTCAGGACGAGCACACGCGAGGGGGCATCCTGCGCGGAGGCAGTTATTACCAGCCGCAAGGATCGATCTGGTATTTCCCCCAAGCCTACAAACTGAGCGAGCACGGAAAGCTCTTGATGACAGCCCCAAGCATGGATCGCTCCGGGGGACTCGGTTTCCGCTGCGTTCAGGATGCGGAGTAGGCCGAACTAGTGTAGGGCGTCAAACACATCGACATTTATGAGTTTATGAGTTGCCGGTTTCCCCTGTGATCCTCTGTGCCCTCTGTGGTTAAAGCCTTTGACTTCCTCACCGAACAGCCCCGAGCACGCGGATCGAGACAAAACATTTAACGCTCACCATTTTCGATGCACTACACTAGGAGAGAATCGCGATCTGCGCAAAATGAACGCACAAAGTCACAGTTGATGAGAATCATATTCTGAAACTGTACTTACATAACTCCCCTGACTCGCGTTGTTTAACTAGTTGTTTGGAATTGGGTTCGCGGCGTTGACCGGACCTTTCGCGTTGACGACTGCTCCGTAGCGCGTGAGCCGGGGGAAAAATGGCGTCACTTCCAGCGGCATCTTGCCGCGCGCCGAAGTAACGGCCACCGGCGTGGTCTTGATCAATTCCGCATGGTCATCCCAGGCGTTGAGCTTGACGCGTCCACCCAGAGGGAGGGCTGCAATCTGGCTCAGTTTGTTTGGATCGAGGGCCGGAGCGGAGTTCATCAACACCACCATGCGATCCACGGTGCCCTTACGGTCGGTGAAGCCATTGCCCAAGTGGGGAGTCAGCAGCGCGGAAAGCGCTCGCGCCCCGCGCCGCCACCTCCCGCAGAAACAGGCCTGGTGTATCCAGCTTCTGGGCGTAAGGTGAATTCTTCAGCAGATCGAGAGCTTTCTTGTCGGCTGCAGTTTCCTCCTCGGGAACGTGCCGGAACCCCAAGTTCTGGTAGGTGGATTCATCGGAGAACAACAGGCGATCGTAGAAAGCGTACTTGCTGCCCAAGTTGTGTCCCAGGAGGATGTGGGCCAGTTCGTGCGAAAGCACCATGGCGAGGCAGGCTTCATCCGGGAGCACGTCCAGCAGGCCGCGGCTAATCACGATGGTGCTGCCGACGCTGAACGTCTCCAGTGGCGAAGTCAGCATCACACGAGTGCGCACTGGGCTCGGCAGTTCAATGTTGTTGCTGACTAGCAAATTGTTGACCACGGTCTCCAGCACCTTGTCCACTTCACCCTCGGGAGCGAGCAGGCCGGCATTCTGTAACCGCTCGATCACGTTGTCTCCCGCCTGCTGCTGCCATTGCCACTGCGCTTGCAGCGGAGAAGCATCCTGCGTCCGTCGGGCTTTCGTCCTTCACCGTGGAGTCCACCAGCACCTTAGTCAATTCTCCGTCCTGGGCACCCTTCTGCAGGTCATAACCCCAGAGCCGGGTCTGGGCCTTGAAGGCCATCTTGTCTTTCGAACGGTAGCCGAAATCGCCTTCCTCGCTGTAGATGTAAGCCGGTACCCAGTAGCCCGGGATCAGGTTCAAGCGCCAGCTATCCATGTGGAAGAAGTACGCGTTGCGGGGGCGTGGCTCATAAGTGCCATTCAGGCGCACGATGTTGTAATCCTGGTCTTCTACCCAAATTCGACCACGGAAGCGGCCATTGCCGGTGCCCTTTTTGGCAGACACGTCAAAAACGATACAGCGAACATCACCTAGGAACTCGCGGTGCTCGTACTTGAAATCATAGGTTTGGCGATTGAAGTGGTTGCGGTCGGCGTAGATCATCCATGAGAAACCCATGGGTTTGTATTCGAGCGTATATAACCTGTTGAACCCTCCCAACAGGCGCCTCTCAAAGCTGGTGTCTTTGGAGAGATAGTCCCGGCGGTCCACGCTTTCGCCCAGATCCATGCGGCCGAGGAAGTAATGGTCTTGCACCGGAGCCGGACCCACTTGCGGGTCGAACTTCAGGTCTTGCAGATAGGTCTCAACGAAGGGAGTGCGGGTCTTCAGCATTTCCATGAGAGCGTGCTCCCGCTCGATCGCGCGGTCCACGACCTCGTCCATCGTGGTAGAAGGTGCCGAGGCGGGCGTGGTCCGCGGATGCTACCTGCTGCGGCGAAGCGTTTGCCGACCGCTGCGCGTTCGCGCTTAGCGTGAGCAGCAGAAAGGCGGCAATCACCCAGTGCCAAATACGCATAACCCATCCGAGACTTCGTTTTTGTCTTGCGTCTAGCACTTCGAAAAGCAGCGGCTCAGTGGCGGTTTTGACTCGTGGCGGTTGTGAGTCGGCTCGCTGTCACCCGCCGGTTTGCTTGCTTGGGGCGCGCTCAGGTAGCAACCGGTGGGGTTTGTGTTCCTTTCTGCGAACCTTGCAAGCCTAGGGCCAATGTCCAGTGCGAATCGTAATTTCTTAACTGCATTATTTTCTGGCAAGTTGAGGGAGACATAGCATGGGACAGGCGGCGACTCGCAAGTCTTTGGTGGCCCGATTTCACCAGAGAGTGGTGCTTTTCAGCCAAGGCCGGAAATCCGCGGGGCCTCGTTACGTAGAAAATGCTAAATATTCGCCCCGTATCCGGCATATGTCCTCAAGGAATCAACTTGACCAACAAAAGTGTCGCGCGTGTTCTAACCAAGAGCGCGCGTGTTCACGAGTATGACGTTCTTGGTGTATCGGAAACTGTAAGAAGTAACAGGAGGGGAGAAATCGGTAATCGTCAAGGCGCGGAGTCAGTTAACGCTGGCGGGGGCGCTAACGCGCACAAACTCGCCAGTAAGAGGCTTCACTTGGCGGTGATTTTTAAAAATGACCCACTCAGCGCAAGAGACTGCCCGCAAGTAATTGACAGCAGAGAACAAAGCAGATTAAGGCAGCCGGACCTGTAAGCCGAATTCTGTCCGCTGGATTGCTCCCGCGGGACGACCATTCCTCTGGGCCGGGCATTGCTGCCCGGCTCTAGCGACCTACCCGAAGGTTTGACGCACCGAGCCGGCACGTGTCCGCAGCCCTGATTCAAAGAACCAAAGCCGCGAACTTCCTTCCTATTTGGTCTTGCTCCGTGTGGGGTTTGCCCTGCCCGCGACATTACTGCCGCGGCGGTGCGCTCTTACCGCACCTTTTCACCCTTACCCCGTTGCCGGGGCGGTATGTTTTCTGTGGCACTTTCCGTCCGCCAGGCTTGAACCGGGCGTCCCGGACGTTATCCGGCACACTGCTCTGCGGAGTTCGGACTTTCCTCTCCTCGCACCGAAGCACGGGAAGCGGCCGTCCGGTCCGGCTGCCTACATCACTCATTATACGATGGAGCGCCGGGACGTGAGACTTCGGACTCTCGCAGGCAAATCGCTGCGAGAGCTGACGATTCACGGTAAACTGATATCGCGCCGCCATCGTTCTCAGCCCCTGACGTCCCACGTCGGGGTGAGTTCCGGGGCCTGAGGGCTGAGTCCGACGCCTGTCTGATTCCGATTCATGAATTACCTTGAAGCCATTCGCGTGGCCCTGCAATCGCTGTGGGCGAATAAGCTCCGCTCCGTGCTGACGCTACTCGGAGTGGTCATCGGCGTCGGCGCAGTCATCGCGGTCGTAACCTTCGTCTCCGGCATCAACGACTACGTCGCGAAGAAGATATTCAATCTCGGCGCCGACGTATTCATCGTCGCGAAAATGTCGGCGGTCGAAACCAATGTCGATCATTTTCTTGAAGCCGAGAAACGCAAGAACCTCGACATGGAGGATTACCAGGCCGTGGTCGATGCCTGCCAGCACTGCCAGTACGTGGGCGCATTGATGCAGGGCGCCGGCAAAGTGAAGCGCAACGAGCAATCGATCAACGACACCAACATTCAGGGCATCACTCCCTCGATTGCCACGATCCTCGACACCGACCTGACTTCCGGCCGCATGATCAGCGACACCGATCTGAACAACCATATTCAGGTCGCCGTCGTGGGAACCGACATTGTGGACCACCTGCTCGCAGGCGGCGATCCGCTGGGAAAAGAGATCAGAGTCGATGGCTGGACCTATCAGGTCATCGGAGTCGGCAAGAAGAAGGGAAAGACCCTGGGCCAAAGCGCCGACAACTACGTCTTGATCCCCATCACTGTGTATCTCAAGAAGTATGGAGCCCACAATCACAGCATCGCGATATGGGGCAAGGCCTCGGCCACCGGCATTCCGCTGAATCAGGCCATCGACGAAGCGCGGGTTGGGCTGCGCTCGCATCGCCACGATCGTCCCGGCCAAGAAGACAGCTTTGAGATTGAGACCAATGCCAGCCTGCTGGGCATCTGGTCCGGACTCAGCAACACATTCTTCATGGCGACGATCGGAATCGCCGCCGTCTCGCTGGTAGTCGGCGGCATCGTAATCATGAACATCATGCTGGTCTCGGTGACAGAGCGTACGCGCGAAATCGGCATTCGCAAGGCACTCGGCGCGCGCCGTGATGATGTCCTGCTGCAGTTCCTGATTGAGTCGGTGATTTTGGCGCTCTTGGGCGGAGCCTTGGGAGTACTTTCTGGTGTGGTCATAGCCGAAGTCGTTACGGCTCTGATTGGAATGCCTTCTTCTATCAAACTGTGGGCTGTCTTCGCCGGATTGACCGTTGCGGCAAGCGTGGGCGTATTTTTTGGAGTCTATCCCGCACGCAAGGCGGCGAAGCTGGATCCGATCGTAGCGTTGAGATTCGAGATGTGAGAGAATTGAGTAATTGGGAAATTGAGTAATTGTGTAATTGCGATCGGCAGCGGCTTTCGATTTTCAATTTCCCAATTACCAAATCACCCAATCACTAAATCTTCCATGATTCGCAAATCCGAATTCGGCGAAATCGTCCAGATGGCGACCGACACCATCCGCAGCAACAAGCTGCGCTCGGCGCTGACCGTACTCGGGATCGTGATCGGAGTTGCGGTGGTCATCGGCGTATCTTCGATCGGACGCGGTCTCGACGATAATGTCCGCGAACTGGTGGCCAGCATCGGCTCGAATATCATTTTCGTGTTCCACTTGGAGCCTCTTCACCTTTGGCCGCATGACCGACGAAATGCGTACCCGCAAGGAACTGACTTATGACGACGCGCGGGCGATGCGGATCTGCCACACGTCAAAGCAGTGTCGGCAGGTTTCGCCTCTTCCGTCCCGAACTTGGAGTCGGCACCTACGCGGTCAAGTATCAGGACAAAAAAGTGAAGAACACCATCCTCGAAGGAGACATGGCGGAGGCTAAGGACGTCTTCGACTTGCCCATGGCCAGTGGCCGATGGTTCAGCGACTTTGACGATGAGCACCACTCCGCCGGTGGTTGTGGTCTGCTACGAGACGCAACATGAGTTGTTTGGCGATCAGGATCCGCTCGGCAAAGAGATCAACATCGAGGGCGGCTGTTCGAGGTGATCGGCACGGTGACAAAGATCAAGTCAGTCTTCGGCGGAGGCAAGGACCCGAACGACAATCGCGTCATCTTGCCGCTGAAGACTTTCAAAACGCCTGCATCCGGAAATGAAGCAGCACGTAATCAGCGTCAAGGCCACTTCGCACGACGATATGCCAAAGGCGATGGACGAGATTCGGGAATTGCTGCGCCGCCGACGGAGAGTTGCGTTCGATAAGCCGGATAACTTTGCGGTCATGACATCGGACTCGATATCCGATGTCTGGAACCAGCTCACCGGCGCACTGTTCATCGGCATGTTCGCGATTTCCAGCGTTGGCCTGGTGGTGGGCGGCGTCGGAGTAATGAACATCATGCTGGTCAGCGTCACCGAGCGCACGCGGGAGATCGGCGTCAGGAAGGCGATCGGCGCACGCAAGCGCGACATCCTTTTGCAGTTCACGCTCGAGGCGATCATGCTGACCATGGTCGGGGGCATCATCGGCATCCTGACAGGAGCCATCATCGTCTGGGTGATTCCTGCAATCTGGCCTTCGTTGCCGGCTCATCTGTCGATGTTCTGGGTCTCGTTTGGTTTCAGTTCTGCCGCCGGGGTTGGACTCGTCTTCGGAATCTATCCGGCATGGAAGGCAGCCAATCTCGATCCCATCGAATCGCTGCGGTACGAGTAGGTGGCCTGCGCTCGGGGATGATTCACTCCATTGACGCCACCCAGTCGGCAGTTCTCTTCTTGGCTTGATTTTGTCGGCTCGGTTGAAACCCATCATGCGCAAGAGCGAGTTCGGCGAAATCGTTCAGATGGCAACGGACACGATCCGCACCAACAAGCTGCGCTCGGGCTTGACCGTGCTGGGCATTGTGATTGGTGTTGCCGTTGTCATAGGAGTCTCGTCGATCGGCCGTGGGCTCGACGACAACGTTCGCGATCGCCTAGCCACCATCGGATCCAACGTTATTTTCGCCTTCCATATCGAGCCCTTCACCTTTGGCAGAATGTCGGATGAAATGCGCGCCCGCAGAGAGTTGACGGCCGAGGACGCGGAGGCGCTTCGAGACTTGCCTCATGTCCGGGCGGTAGCCGCCTCGATTCGCCTCTTTCGTCCCGAAATCGGCAGCGGCACTTACGCCGTCAAGTATCAGGGCCGCAAGGCGAAGAACACACTCCTCGAGGGCAGATACAGCTTCGATGATGGATGTGGAGGATCTGCCCCTCACCAGCGGGAGATGGATCAGTGAATTCGATGACGAGCATCGCACTGCGGTCGTAATCCTGTGCCACGACACTACCCACGAATTGTTTGGGGATGAGGACCCGCTGGGCAAAGAGGTCAACATCGAAGGCCGGTTGTTTGAGGTCATAGGCACGTTGGGCAAGATCCAGTCGGTGTTCGGCGGGGGAAAGGATCCGATCGACAATCGAGTCATCTTCCCGCTCCGTACGTTCAAAATGCTGCACCCGGAGTTAAAGCAGCACTGGATCGTGGTCAAAGCCACGTCTCACGACGACATGCCCAAGGCCATGGACGAGATCCGCGAGCTTCTGCGGCGCCGACGAAAAGTTGCTTTCGACAAGCCTGACAACTTTGCCATCTTCACCTCTGAGTCGATCACCGAAGTGTGGAACCAGATTACCGGCGGCTTGTTTGTCGGTATGTTCGCGATCTCCAGCGTTGGATTGGTTGTTGGTGGCGTCGGAGTGATGAACATCATGCTGGTCAGCGTGACCGAGCGGACTCGCGAAATTGGGGTGCGCAAGGCGATCGGCGCACGCAAACGCGACATTCTCCTGCAGTTCACGCTGGAAGCCATCATGCTCACCGCTGTCGGCGGTTTGATCGGCATCCTGGTCGGGGCGATTGTGGTCTGGGTGATTCCAGTGCTGTGGCCTTCTCTGCCGGCCCACATGTCCACGTTCTGGGTAACCTTCGGGTTCAGCTCAGCCGCAGCAGTTGGTCTGGTCTTTGGCATTTATCCGGCATGGAAAGCCGCGAACCTTGATCCGATTGAGTCGCTCAGGTACGAATAGATGGCCGGCGTTGGCGCATGATTCAGCACACAATCGGAATCCTCGAGATCGTTGCCACTCTCGGTTGCCTTTCCAGTTGCATTTACTACTTCGTTTGTCTGTATAGCGCGGCCACTTTCCTCGCGAGCAAAGCGCGAACCGGCACCCGCTCCACCCACGCACCCCCGGTTTCCATCCTGAAGCCGCTGAAGGGAATCGATCCCGAGATCTATGAGAGCTTCCGCAGTCACTGTCTGCAGGATTATCCCGAATACGAAATTATTTTCGGCGTCAGTGATCCCGCCGATCCGGCTGTCGCCAGCGTGGAGCGTTTGAAGCGGGAGTTTCCAGAGCGTGCCATCCAGTTGGTGATCTGCCCGAACATACTCGGCCCGAATGTGAAGGTAAGCAATCTCGAACAGATGGTCCAGGCGGCTCGTCACGAATACCTCATCGTCAACGACAGCGACATCCGAGTCGAACGCGACTACCTGCAACGGGTCATCGCACCTCTGGCTGACGCACGGGTGGGGATGGTCACCTGCCTGTATCGCGGAGTCGCTGCGCCTACGCTAGGTTCGCGGCTGGAGGCGCTCGGCATCAGTACGGATTTCAGCGCCGGCGTTCTAGCTGCCCAGTTGCTCGAAGACGGCCTGAGCTTTGGATTGGGATCGACGCTGGCTTTTCGGCGAAAAGAGTTGAATCAGATCGGTGGATTCAGAGCGATCGTTGATTACCTGGCCGATGACTACGAACTCGGACACCGTATTGCCGGTCTCGGCCTGAAGGTTGTGCTGTCGGATGTTGTCGTCGAGACGCATCTCCCAGCTTACGATTTCGCCGGGTTCCTGGCGCACCAGATGCGATGGGCACGCGGAGTGCGCGATTCGCGGCTCGGCGGCTACATCGGTCTAGCCTCAACGTTCGGCTTGATGTGGGCGCTTCTGAACCTGATCTTAGCCCACGCCGCACCTTGGTCATGGGCAGTACTGGGAGCGGTGCTGCTTCTGCGGATTCTGGTTGCGCTCGCCGTCGGAAAGTCCGCCCTTAAAGATAGCCAACTACCCGGCCAAATGTGGCTGTTGCCTCTGCGGGATCTGATCGGCGTGGGTGTGTGGCTTGCAAGTTTTTGGGGCCACACCGTGACTTGGCGGGGTGATCGATTCGAATTGAGAAAAGGCAGATTGATCCGGATTCCGTAGATGCAGTTCAAAACATTTCATTGAAAGGGCGCGGCTTTCAGCCGCGCCACCCGCAGCCACCAGCAATGCGGCTTTAGCCGCTGAGGGTGATGCCTGAAGGGGAGAACCTCCTTCTTGAAGCTCGCAGTTTTAGGGATCAGCTGTCGGCTCGGTGATCAATTCGAAACGGCCGTCGGCAAAGAGCCGGTAGCGGCGTCCGCGCCAGGAGATCGTGTTGCCAAAAAATCCTGCTATCCAGAAGAAAAATCCGATCAGATCTTCGATCGGCAGCAGCGCCCAGTTGACCTTTGCGCGAAGCACACGCACCGAAACCACATAAGCCGCGACTGCGCGCACCGCCAGAGCGACAGGCAGAACCGGCCACCATCCCGGCGAGAAGGTGCAGACGATCAACGCGAGCGGCACAGGCATGGTGAACAATTGACCGATGTATCCCGCCGGGCGAGAGCGGCGCGTGCTGCGCGCCCACCGCAGCCGGTGAGCCATGTTCTCCTTGAACGTCGCGCTTCCGATGTGATGTTCGATGACATAAGAGGACAAGATCACACCATGACCAGCTTCGGCGGCGAATTGGCCCATGACGAAATCTTCGGCCAGATAGTCTTTCAACCGAGCCAAGCCGCCAATCGACTGCAGAACGCGGCGGCGCGCAACAATCGTCGGCCCGACCGCAAACCGCATGCCTTCGAGCATCCGCGCCACCAGTGCTCCGCCCCAGAAATCGGTGTTCATGCCCGTCGCTTCCAGGCGAGACCAGAAGCTTCGCCCGGGAACGGCGCGGTAAGGGCATGTAGCCACCCCGAGTCGTGCATCCTGAAATTCAGCGGCAGCGGTGCGCAACAGATCCGGTGTCACCCGAATGTCACTGTCGCTCATCACCAGCAGATCATTCGCTGCGGCCGCCATCATGCGTTCCAGGCTGAAGACCTTTGCATTCGGATAGGGCGGTTCGCCCGTGATGATAAGGCGCGAAGGAATCTTCGAATATTCCTTTTGTAGTCGCGACACAACCTGTGCCGCAGCATCGCTCTCGCTGCGAACTGCAAACAGAATTTCAAACGATGGATAGTCCTGCTCAAAGAACGTCCGCAGATTCGATTCCAGATCAAGATCCAGTCCCGCAAGCGGCTTCAGGATGCTGATCGGCTCCGCACCGAGCAGCGTCGGAGGCCGAACCCGCAGATAACGCAGTGCTGCGATGATCTGCATGCACGAGTAGACAACGGAACCGCAGAGGACGGCCAGGAACACGCCCGCACAGAATCTGCGCCGGGTGAGTATGAAAAAAAATCAGAGAAAGGGCGCATCTTGCGCTTGGCAGCATGGACCGGACCGCCAGTATTATACCGAGGGAGCGACCGTAGCGCCGGCGTCCTCGCCGCCTGTGTACCCAAAGTTCCAGTTAGGATCGCTCTACCTGTCCACGAGCCGGTGCACTGTCCAGCGCCTTCCGAATCTTGGACGATAGCTGCCTCAGGGTATACGGCTTCTGGAGGAAGTTCGTTTCCAAATCGACCACCTTATGGTCGAGAATAGTCTTTCCCGCGTAACCGGAAACGAATAGAAACTGCGTGCCCGGACGCAGTCGCGCAACTTCCTTCGCCAGGGCCCCTCCGCTCATGCGAGGCATGACAACATCGCTGACCACCAGATGAATCGTTTCCTGTTCTTGCGCCAACGCGAGGGCGTCGAGCCCATCCCTGGCTTCGATCACGTTGTATCCCTGCAGGCGCAGAAATTCCGCCGTCGCGCGCCGCACGGCCGCTTCGTCTTCGACCAGCAGGATCGTCTCCGATCCCCCCGCTTCGCTGTGAGATTCAGGCTGTGCGATGTCGCTCAGATGATGCCGCTCATTCCCGCACGGCAGATAGATTTTGAAGACGGTGCCTGATCCAGCTTCGCCGTAGACCCATATGAAACCGTTGTTCTGCTTCACAATGCCGTAAACCGTCGCCAGTCCAAGGCCGGTGCCCTTGCCCGAGGGTTTGGTCGTGTAGAAGGGCTCAAAGATGTGCGGCAAGTCTTCCGCCGGAATGCCATGTCCGTCGTCACTTACCGTAATCAGCGCATAGTGTCCCTTCGGAATGACGGCAGGCTTTCCGTGGATGTAGTCGTCGTCCAGGCGAACGTCGGACGTCTCGATTCGCAGATGGCCACCCTGCGGCATCGCGTCGCGCGCGTTCGCTGCAAGATTCATAAGCACCTGCTCGAGTTGAACGGGATCGATTCGCACGCGCCCCAGACCCTCGCCGGGAGAAAAGGTGAATTCGATGTCCTCCCCGATTAATCGCGGAAGCGTTTTGGCAATATTGCTGACCACCGCATTGAGTTCCACCACGCGCAACGCCTGCGGTTGTTTTCTGCTGAAGGCGAGCAATTGGCGCGTCAATTCAGCGGCGCGCCGCGCGGCCTGCAGGATTTCCTGAATCTTGGTTTCCAGCGGGCTGTTGTGCGCAACTGAATCCAGGGCGAGTTCCGAATAGCTCGTGATGATGGTCAGCAGATTGTTGAAGTCGTGAGCAACGCCTCCCGCCAGGCGGCCGATCGCGTCCATCTTCTGGGCTTGCAGCAATTGCGCCTCGAGCCGCAGTCTCTCGGTCAAATCGCGGCCGTTGGAAATAAAATGAGTGATCTTCCTATCCGCATCGCGTATCGGACAGATGCTCTCCTCGACGTAATAAAGGTCGCCGTTCTTCTTGCGATTGACCAGGATCCCGCGAAACACGTTCCCGGCGAGAATCGTCTTCCACATTTCCTGATAGATCTCAGGACCTTGCTCCCCCGATTTCAGAATCCGCGGTGTCTGTCCGCGCGCCTCGTCGCGGCTATAGCCGGTCAAAGCTTCGAATGCAGGATTCACGTATTCGATAACACCCTGGCAGTCGGTAATCACGACGGTGTCGGCCGACTGCTCGACGGCCCGCGACAGCTTCCTCAGGGATTCTTCCGCGCTCTGTTGTTCCAGTTGGAGGCTGTGCAGAGCAACCGTATTGTGAATCGTGCGCACCAGCGTGGCTCCGTCAAGACGCGACTTGGCCAGGCAGTTCCATGTGCCCGATCCGATGATGTCGGCCACCGTCTTCTCATCCGCATCTTCGGTCAGCAGAATGAAAGGAACCGGGCGGCCCGCCATGAAGCAAGTCAGTCACAAGACGAACCGCCTCGGCGTCGCCGGCATCGTGCTCGAAAAGCACCAGGCCGTATGGGCGATGCTGCATCATCTCTCTGGCTTCTTCCAGGGTGCTGGCGTGCTCCAGATCGGCAGCGATCAGACTTCGATTGCGCTCCAGCATCTCGCGAATCAGAAAAAAGTCTTCCTCGTGATCGCCCACCAGGAGAACCCGCAGAGGTGCGAGAGCCGGTTTTGCTGCTGCTAACACATGGTTACCATCGGAATCTGGGAGCAGAAGTTTAACGGTTCTGTTGACGAGCGTGGATTCCAAATCCGTTCGCGATGTCAAAACGACCACGCCAGGACTCATTTGGGAGACTGATCGAAAGTGGATGATGTCCTTGCCAACAGGGGGGAGGGATAGCACATAATTAAGTCCTTCCAAGGAAGTGCAACATGCGTCGATCCATTCTCTTATTCCTCACCTTGGCGCTTTCTGTTCCACTGCATGCACAGTCAGCGGTCTAGCCCTCGCGATCTCACATTCCAGATATCCGCTTCCTCGCCTTGGACTGACACCGGATTGAATCTGCAGACTGGAGACATCGTAACCATCGCTGCCGTCCCCGCGTCCTCGGTGTCCTCCGATAACGCAGCGAAGCCGCTGCGATCCCGCGGGGCAAGGCGACAGTTCCGCCAAGAACGCGGGCCTTCCGGTTCCCGAGGCAGGGCCTGGCGCCCTCATCGCGAAACTGCAGGCGGATGCGTCTCCGATTCTGGTTGGTGCGCGCAACGAGCTCCACATCGACAAGCCATCCCACTTGTTCCTCGGAATGAATATGTCGAGTTCGAGTCCGACAGCCTGTCAGGGCGGATTCGAAGTCAAGGTTCAAACTTCCGGTTCCGCCTCCGAAGCGACGAAGACGAATCCGTCCAGTACGCAGCAGACGAGCCGCGGCAGCCAATTGAAATCGCAGCTGGCGAATGCCGCGCAGGTGTTCATGTCCGGACAGTTTGGAATCAGCAAACCGGCGCCGAATTCTGAGAACGCGACGTCGGCCTCCGGCACAGAACCAACTGCTCCTGCCCTTCACACTTCCGAAGCCCTGTTGGATGCAGGCCTCCGCAAGCAGCTCGATGGCCTTCCCAGGCGAGTCAACGACCAGTTCAACAACCTGGGCGACATGGTGAACTTTGTCATTGTCGGTTCGCAGAAAGACGTGCAGTCTGCGCTCGCGGCCGCTGACTGGCATGTCGCGGACACCAACAACACCAAGAGCGGTGATCAATGCGGTGATGCAGACCTACGACAGCAAGGATTACCTCGCCATGCCGATGAGCACGCTTTTCCTGTTCGGGCGAAAGCAGGATTTCGGCTACGAAATGGCTGAGCCCATTGCCATGGTCGCCAGCCGCCATCACTTTCGCATCTGGAAGGCGCCCTTCACGTGGAACGGGCAGGAAGTCTGGGTCGGCGCCGGAACCCACGACATTGGATTCGCCAAGGACAAGCGCAACAATAATGTCACGCACAAGATTGACCCCGCCGTCGACGGTGAGCGCGACAACATCGGCACCAGTCTGCAGAAATCTAACAAGGCCAAAACGTTTAGTTATTACCTGCCGCCGAACCCGGTGCAAGACGCGAAAAACGCCACTGGAGACGGCTACCACTCCGACGGCCGTCTGCTGGTCATCTTCCTGCAATAAATCTGTAACAATTAATAGCGCTCTCGCTGCGAAAAGTAGTGCATTATTTGTTAACCCTTTCGCATTTCCTGCGTCTAATCAACCAAATCCGGTGGACCTCGATTCTTGCGGAGATCGACGGAACGCCACAGCAGCATCGTGCGTATAGAGCTATAAGCGGGCTCTGTGCCCGCAAATGCTCTTCGGACGTCTGCTTCCGCGGCAAACGAGTCCATGGAGCTCGTCGGACAGCTCTTTCATGGGCGTCCAACGTTTCTGGGGGAAGTATGGAAAATGTGGAACGATCCAATGGCTCTTTGAGGCCGATCGACAGATATGACGTCGGCCACGTGCAGGAAGTGATCCGTCAGGCTCACGATGAACTGCGGCAATTAATGCAACAGCGTGCCGAGATCATGAAACGCATCGGCACAGTAAAACAAACCATCTCCGGTTTGGCGAATCTTTTCGGCGATGGCGTTCTGAATGAAGAATTGATGGAACTGGTTGACCGCAAGAGTAACGGCCGCCAACCGGGCTTCACCAAAGCTTGTCGAATGATTCTGATGGAATCCGGCCGCGCCATGAATTCGCGCGATATCTGCGACTACTTCCAGGAAAAGCTGCCGGATTTGCTCGCTCGCCACAAGGACCCTATGGCGTCGGTGACGACAGTCCTGAACCGCCTGGTGGAATATGGCGAAGCGGAAGCGGTGGTTTCAAATGGCAGACGGGCATGGCGGTGGGTAGCCGACGTGCCCGCGTCGCCATCCGCGCGGCGGCCAGGTAGGCCTCGTCTCCTAGTTGCGCTGACATGGTTCGGGTCGGGTCCTTGCGTGCGCAGAGTTCCCCGACTCAGAGCCGCATCCTCTGTACGAGCACCCCTGCGTTTCAATTCCTAACGATTCGGGCCGTCTTCCGGCGGCAACAACATGCCCTTTTCCAGGTGCCGCGTCACGTGCGCGTAAGAAGCCGCATGCGGATCGTGCGTCACCATCACGATGGTCTTGTGGAAGTCCTCGTTCAGCCGCTTCAAAATCTCCAGAACCTCCGTCGCCGAATGGCTGTCCAGGTCGCCGGTCGGTTCGTCCGCCAGCAACAACGTCGGATCGCTGACGATGGCGCGGGCAATCGCCACGCGCTGCTCCTGTCCGCCGGAGAGCTGCTTCGGCAGGTGATGGACGCGATCCTCCAGGCCCACCAGCTTCAGCGCAGTCATGACGTGATCGCGGCGCTGCTGTGACATTGAGCTTGGTCAGCAGCAGCGGCAGCTCCACGTTTTCAAACGCCGTCAGCACCGGAATCAGATTGAACGTCTGAAACACATAGCCGATGTGTTCGTTTCGCCAGCGGGCAATCTGCGCATCATTGAAGCGAAAGATGTTCTGGCCCTGCACCAGCAGTTCGCCGGCGGTCGGCCGGTCGATGGCCGCAATCATGTTCAGCAGCGTCGTCTTGCCCGAGCCCGAGGGACCCATCAGGGCCAGGAACTCGCCCTTGGCGATGTCGATCGAGACGTCGTCGAGCGCCGTCACCTGAAACGCATCCCGCTTGAAAATCTTGCTGACGCCGCGGACCTGAACAACTTTCGTGGTCGTGGCAACGTTCGGTTGTGCAACTGTGCTCATGATTGCCCCTTGATTTTGATTTTGTCTCCATCTTTCAGATCCGCCGGACCAGCGGTAACTACGTCCTCGCCGCCAGTAAGGCCTTCCACCAGCACTCCGCCGCTGCGCTGGGCGATGATCCGCACGTCACGCTGCAGGGCTTTGCCCTTGAAAGCGATGAATACGACCTTCTTGCCCGCATGATCGCGCACGGCATTCGTGGGCACGAACACCCCGGCCGGACTGGACACGCTGGATTTCTTTGCAGGTTCATCGGCAATGAACTTCACGGTCGAGTTCATTTCCGGGCGCAGATAGTCGTCCGGATTCAGAATCTGCACCTTCACCTGCACCGTAGCCTTCTGGCGATTGGCCTCGGGAGAAATCTCGGCGATCACTCCGTCGTATTTGCGGTCCGGAAAAGCATCGACGGTCACGATGCCCCTCTGCTTTGGGCCGAGCCGAGCGAAATCGTCCTGCGCAATGTCGAGTTCGACCTGAAGATCCTTCAGATCCGCGAGAGAAAAAACCGGCCGCGCCGCGCTGGCAAACTGTCCCGTAAGCAGTTCGCCTTTCTCCACGCTGCGATCGAGAATCGTGCCCGTGATAGGCGCTCGAATCACGGTTGCATCGAGTTGCGACTTGGCATACGCGGCCTGTCCCTCGGCCTGCATGAGCGCGCCTTTGGCGCGGGCGATCTCCTCGGCCCGTGGGCCGAGCTTCGCCAGTTGATAACTCTGTTCCAGCGAATGCACCCGCTGCTGGCTGGCCTCATACTTTGCGGTGGCATCATCGAGCGCCTGCTGAGACATGACTCCCTGGGCAACCAGATTCTTGGTGCGGTCGAGCGTGATCTTGTCGTTGGCCGCTGTGGCCCGGGCCTCGCTCAGATTGTGCTCAGTCTGCTGGATTTCTTCCGGCCGCGAGCCATGCTGCAATTGCAGAAGCTGTGCGCGCGCACTCTCGGCCGCGCCCTCCGCCTGGTCATACTGCGCGCGGAATTCCTGATCTTCCAGGCGGACCAACACCTGTCCTTCTTTAACGTGGTCGCCTTTTTCCACACCGATCCACGCACACGCGGCCCGTGACCTTGGAGTTGGCTTCGATCTTGTGATGCGCCACGATGTAACCGGTCGCTGTCAGAACGACGCCCGCGGTGGGGTCGCCGCTGCTTTCCACCGTGGCGCGTGCGGTTTCGACTTCAGGCGCGCTGGATCCGAACAGGCGATACGCCAGAGCGCTCAAGTCCCAACAGCACGACCACGGAAATTCCAATGATGATCGTGCGCTTCGCCCAGGGAGAGGGCTCTCCCTCGCTACCGCGCGAGCCGAGCGGTCGATGCGCAGTCCCTGCTAGTTCCTCATGTTTTGTGTCAATTGGCATCAATCGAATCTCGACTTGCAACTGTTCTCATACGCAATATGAAACTAATCTCGCAGCGCTGCCAGAATTTCCCGCCGTGGACGCATGCCAGGCCGGGAAGATTCCGCCGAACAATCCCATGATCAGCGCAAAAATGATGGCCGCCGTAACCACCACTCCCGGCGTCATCTGCAGGCCGAATACAACTTCGCTGAAGGTGACCTGGTTTTGCGTGCCGGTCGTCATTCCATTGAACGGCAGCATCAGCAGGATGCCCACGACAGCGCCCAACAGCGAAAGCAGAACGGCCTCCAGTACGAACGACGTCAAAATGCTGGGTCGCGAAAAACCAATGACGCGCAATGTAGCAATCTCGCGCGATCGGTAAGCCACCGCGGCGTACATCGTATTCATGGCCGCGAAACTGGAGCCGATGGCCATGATGGCCGCGACCAGCCAGCCAATGAATTGAATGACCGCGCCGGACTTGGTCTGCGTAGCGTAGTATTCCGGCTCGAGCATGCCATCGAGCTTCAGCCGTTGATCGTCGCTGACCCGATTCTTCAGCGCCTCGGCCGCAACCGCATCCGTGGCCCGCAGGTATGCGGAGCTGTACACGCCCTGGCGATCGAAGTCCGAGGTCATCTGATTTACGTCACCCCAGATTTCCGACTCATAAGCCATGCCGCCGGAGTCGAAGACGCCAACCACCTTCCATGAGCCCTTGCCAAACTCCACTGCGTCGCCCACGTTGGCATGCGTAAAGCGTTTGCGGATGCTGTTGCTGACCACCACTTCCCGCTGGCCTGGAGTGAACCACCGCCCCTGCGCCAGCTTTACCGTTGGCCGGAGTTGTCCAAGCCATCCTGCATCATGCCGCGCACGGTCACATTGGCTTCGCCAGAGCCGTCCTTGCGGGCCAGCACAATCACGACCGTGATCTCTCCCGAAACCAGAGGATCACCGTGGTTGTCCTTGGCAATGCCGGGCAGAGTCTTCAGAGTTTGAAAATTCTCCTGCGGGAACGGTCCGGTAAGTTCGCTGGTCGATCCCTTGCGCAGCACCAGCACATTCAAAGGATTGCCCGTGCTCTTGAACGCTTTTTGCAATCCGGCCAGCAGCGCCATGATGAAGACCGCCGTGGTCACGGTCAGCGCGATACCCAGGGCAGTCATGATGGTCAGGCCCTTGCGCAGCGTCATATTGCGAATGTTGTAGCTGATAGGGATCGCCATATTTGCTTGCCTAGCCGATGTGGCGCAGGCCCTCCACAATTCCCAAACGCGACGCGTTGTAGGAAGGAATGATCGCGCTGATGAAGCCGACGAGCGCTGCCACCACCCATGCCACCAGCATCGTGGGCCCATTCACCTGGAGCGCGCCGGCGAACCCTCCTGCCTGGGCGGCACCCATTCCAAGCACGAATGCCACCAAAGACCCTCCGATCCCGCCCACCAGCGCCAGCACCACCGCTTCACCCACAAACAGGCTGAGCACCGTCGCCGCGCGTGAAGCCCAGAGTCTTAAGCACCGCGACTTCGCGCGTGCGCTCACGAATCGACATGGCCATGGTGTTGGCAGACACCAGCAGAATGGCGAAGACCACCGCGCCGCAAATGCTCAGAATGAACGCCTTCACATTTCCCAACATGGCCAGGAAGCCCAACTGAAAAGCAGCTTCCGTCTCGGTCCGCGTCGGCTGTGGCGAATTGCGGAACATCTCGTCAATGGCCGGACCAATTTTCTGCACCGCCTCCGGCGAATCCGCCAGGATCGTGTAGAAGCCCTGCTGCCCTTTCATGTAAGGCACAGCCTCTTCCACATATTTCTGGTTGTAGTAGAGCGACTGCGTGGGTCGCGGTGCGGTGAAGATCCCGCGAATCGTGAGTTCGAGATTCACCGGAAAAATCGTGCCAGTAACGATGATCTTCTGACCGACCTTCCAGCCATAGTCCTGAGCCTTCTTGCTGTCTACGACAGCGCCGGCGCGATCGCGCTGCCACGCCTTAATCTGATCTTCCGGAATCTTCCAGTCTTTGTAGACATTGAAGAACTCGTCCGGATCGGTACCAAATTGCGCGAAGAAGTTCCTCGACTTGTCGTCCTTGTAAACGCCTCCAAACCAGTTTTGCGGAAGGACCACGGCCACGCCCGGAATCGCCCGAATTTTTTCGCGATAGAAGCTGGGCATGGAAAAAGCCAGCGAGACCTTGTGCCGTGTGACCAACCGCAAGGCCGACTCCTCGGTGGCCTTTGACATGTAGAAGTTGCGCCAAATGGCCATCATCAGGGTGAGCAAGAGCAGGGAAAACCCGATGCTCAGCACCGTCAGAATGCTGCGCCGAAGATTGCGAAACGTGTTCTTACGGACGAATCGAGCCAAGGTCATGGGTGAACTCCGAGGCAAGTTGGAGACTGACCGCAAAAGGTGGGTACGGCCAACCAGCAACAGAATAGACGATAGCGTTCCATATCGACAACCGTGCCAGACTGCGTATTCCGTGACGTCTCCATACTTCCCGCACCCCGCTCCGCCCACAAGTGGAGATCGTCACCGCAGCCGGGTGACAAATGTCACCCCAAATCACACTTCACGGGTAAAACCGTTGAGACCAGCCTAAAGTTACGCCGCGGTCTCGGTCATATTGTTCAAAGGATTTCCTTCGTGAACCTTAGTGCCCTTCGTGGTTAAAGCCTTTCACGCTCGAAGCTGCTCTCCTAATTAAACCGGCCCTCATCGGCCGATGGGCCGTAGAGGGCCGGAACCGAGGAATCGTTCAGCCGCAAATAGACAGTAAGTTGTCCGCGATGATGCGCCAGGTGGCTGAACACCGAGTCGGCAATCATGATTTGACGGGGACTCTCGCTGACCACATGGCCTCCCACCACAAATCTCCACGTCGTCAGCAGATGATCGTCGGTAGTGTTCTGCAAAGCTTCGCGCGCCTCTGCGACCGCGGCATCGAGTGCCGCTATCAATTCCTCGCGCTTGCGCCACTCCAGCGGTTTGAATTTCGCAGCGGCTGGCGATTTCAGATCGAGCTCGTCCTGCTTCACCATGCTGACAATCCACGACGGCATGGTCGCCACCAGCGAAGCCAGGTAGCCGAGTGGCATCGACTTCGGATGTGGTTTCCAATCGTTGTGATCCTCCGGCACGCGTTGCAGCGCCAGCCGGCTGCTGGCAGCTTCTCGCTCCAGTTCGGCAAGAAAGAAATCTGTAAGCTTCATTGTCATCTCCGTTCTCAACAGTCGATCCGCCTTATTCGTGTTGGCGGAATCGATGCCGGAGACACGTATCAGCAATTGAGGACAGTTTCAGTCCTCGATTCATGGCACAATCATTTTCATGCTGCAGACGTCGGCTCGGCTCCTTCGGCTGCTTTCGCTTTTCCAGGCGCAACGCTACTGGTCGGGCGCGGAACTCTCCCGCCGATTGGACGTAACTGCGCGAACCCTGAGGCGCGATGTCGACCGTTTGCGCAGCCTCGGCTATCCCGTTCATTCGACCGCAGGGGTTGCCGGCGGATACCAGCTTGGCGCGGGCGCGAACCTGCCGCCCCTGCTGCTCGACGATGACGAGGCCGTGGCCGTTGCTCTGGGATTGCGCACCGCCGCCAGCGGCACGGTCAGCGGCATGGAAGAGTCCTCGGTTCGCGCTCTACTGAAACTCGAGCAAGTCCTGCCTCCACGGCTGCGAAATCGCGTGGCGGCCCTGCACGGTTCTATCGTCCACTTGGGTAGTCGTGGGACAGTTGTCGATGCCGACCGGTTGTCCGCGATCGCCGGTGCATGCCGCGATCACGAAAAGATCAGGTTTCGCTACAACGACCGCGCCGGCAGCTGCCAGCGCGCGACTGATCGAGCCGCACAAACTGGTGCATACCGGCTATCGCTGGTATCTGGTGGCGTGGGATGTCGGCCGGGAAGACTGGCGCACCTTCCGCGTCGATCGCATCGATGGCAAGATCAAGACCTCGACCCAGTTCAAGCCCCGCAAGGCCGCCGGAAGGAGATTTCGTCGCCTTCGTCTCGAAATCGCTCTCGCAGGTGCCCTATCCCTGCCGGGCACAGGTGACGCTGCACGCGCCGGTCGAAGTGATCGCGAAGCGAGTACCTCCTGCCGCCGGCACACTGGAAGCAACCGGCGCCAGTTCCTGCCTCCTCAAGACTGGATCGCATTCCTGGGAAGCAATCGCCATCCATCTGTTATGGCTCGGAGTCGATTTCGAAGTCCACGAACCTCCAGACCTGATCGCCTATCTCGCGCACCTCTCCGACCGCATCAGCGCCGTAGTGAAGTCTTCAAGCTCGCGAAAGCAAACGTAGGGACAAGAAGGCTGACGTAGGGACAGCCGCCTCGGCTGTCCAGCGAAGGCGAAGCCGAGCCGCCTGTGTAGGGACGGACGCCTTCGTCCGTCCCGCGGGCAAAGCCCGCGTCTGAGCCACCCAAATTTCGGCTTACTTTGGTAACTCGAACCGCCGCACGCGCGGCGATATCCTACCGTTACTCGGTTCTCGAATGTTCGCCGCACAGTATTTCTGCGCGAGACAGAAACAGCGCGCGTGACGGCTTGGAGCAAGGAAGCAATGTCTACGAAAATCGGCCACTTCGAAATCCTCAGTGAACTGGCGAAATCGCCGACTGGCACGGTGTACAAGGCCAACGACCCTGAGAGCAATCAGACCATCGCGCTGAAGGCGATCCAGTTGGATGCATTTGGAGACAGCGCCGACGCGCTGGAGCACGCGCTGTTGGCCGAGGCCGAGAGCACCAACGTTCTCGGCAGCCCCAATATCAGCAAGGTATACGGCGCCGGCGAAATCGAAGGCCAGTTCTGCGCCGCCATGGAGTATGTGCAGGGCAACAGCATCGCCACCATGCTGGCCCGCAAAGAAGGATTCTCCATCTGGGACCTGCTCGACATCGGACGCCAGCTCACCAGCGGCCTCGATCATGCGAACTCGCATAAGCTCGTGCACTACAGCCTCGAGCCCGCCAAGATCATGTGCGGATGGGACGGCACGGTCAAGATCCTGAGCTTCGGCATTTCGAGCGTCGGCAACTTTGCGCAGCACGTCAGCCAGGGACTTCCTTCATTCCTGCACTACATGTCCCCCGAGCAGGTCCGTGGCGAAGCAACGGATGGCCGGTCCAATCTCTACAGTCTCGGCGCCATGTTCTACGAGATGGTGACCGAGCGCAAAGCCTTCGACCGCGAAGACATCGAATCGCTCCGGCAAAGCATCCTGGAGAGCACTCCGGTTGCACCCATCCATGTGAATCCCAAGATCCACCCGCTGCTTAGCAATCTCATCATGAAGGCGGTGGAAAAAGATCCGTCCAAGCGCTACCAGAGCGGCCGGGAGATGCTCGATGATCTCGAGAAGTGCAAGGAGTCGAAACCGGTAGCGGCCAAGAAGCCCGAAGCTCCAAAGGGAACCACAGTTCCCAATCAGGCGAAGTCCGCAGCACAATCAAAGTTTGTAAGCGCGGCGTCTCCGAAGGCACGCCACGCCGGTTGCGGCGCGTCCTTCTGTGCCGGCTTCGACCTCTCAGCCAAAGCCGCCCGCGCCAACGCCTCGACCTGCGGCACCAGTTTCCGAATCACGTCCGTCTACCCTGGCCAAACCTTCAAAGCTGGCCATGCCGAAAGCGGCAGCTGCCGCGGCGGGCGTGGGATCCAGCGAGCCGACTATCTCGGTTCCTCGAAGCGAACGTTGCTCCCGCTGAGATTCAGGAACTGGATCTTTCCGACCAGACGTTCGCCAGCGCACCGCAGATCAACGTGGAGTCCGAGCAGCCTTCCACCTACATGTCGGCCGCGGTTGCGGATGAGCCCCAGGTAGAAACGTTCGAGCCTCAATCTGACCACGCCGCCCCGAAGATCGCCGTCGATCCCATGATGGCCGAAGGCGGCCCTGCCGGCACTACCGGTACAAGCTTCTCCGAAATTTCTGAACTTCCTCCGTTGAAGGAAATCTACGTCGCGCCTCCTCCTCCGCCGCCAGTAGAGACTGCTCCGGTGCAGCCAGAAATGGCAGCCGTCACACCTTTTCGAGGCGGACGGAAAGCCGACGAGAAGCCCAAAGTGCAGCCGCGCGAAGTGGCGACCAAGGCGATCAAAGAGATCAAAGGCGTTCCGCCCAAGCTGTATCTCTACGCGTTGGGTGGCGCTGCCATCCTCATTCTGGTGATTGCACTCGCGGTCACATACTACGTTCATAGCCAGAGCGACGATGATGCTGGAGCGCCCCGTTCCACGGCCGTCTCCGAATCCCCGGCGCAGCCCGAGTCCACACCGCCGGCTCCGAAGAACGATGCCGCACCCGCTCCTGCTCCCGCTCAGCCCATCGAAGTCGAGGAACCGGAGACCCCAGTAGCGCAACCGGCGTCCCCATCGAAGTCGAAGAGCGCAAAAAAAAAGTCCACGGCCGCGCCCGTCATCATTCCCGGACAACTCGCTATTGATTCCACGCCACAGGGCGCTCAAGTCCAGATTGACGGCGCCACCGACGCGAGCTGGGTCACGCCCTTCGCTCTGACCAATATTCAGCCCGGCCAGCACTCGATCACCGTCAGCAAGTCCGGTTATTCCACCGATACGCGGACTGTCACAATCACCTCAGGAAACCGCGCGACGGCGCAAATCCATCTCGCGCAATTGGTAGCGACGCTGGTGGTCAAGAGCGATCCGCCCGGAGCCAGCGTCTACGTCGATGGCCATGACGTGAACGCAAAAACGCCGGCGCAGGTCAGTGTCGACAAGGGTCAGCACCTGGTACTGGTCCGCCTGACCGGTTATCTCGACGAAACCTTGAATGGCCAGTTCACTCTTGGCCAGACCCTCAACTTCTCTCCGACCCTGCAGCCCCTGGGCAACATCGACAGCATCAAAACCGTCGGCGGCAAGATGTCGAGGTTGTTCGGTGGCAAAGGCCAGCCCGGCCAGGCCACGCTCTCCATTCGCACCCAGCCCAAGGGCGCTCAGGTCGCAATCAACCAGCGCATGCTGGATAAGACTTCACCCGTCGACGTGATGGTCGATCCCGGCAACTATGTCCTCGACATCACACTCAGCGGATACGCTCCCATCCACAAAGTCATCACCGCCACCAAGAGCGGCAAGGTGGTAATCGACGAAGCGCTGCAGTCGCAGTAGCCGAAGCCACACAGCCGACCCCATGCCCTCTAACAGGCTGCGGAAAACCTGCGTGAGCATCCGTGCGTGGGAGCGCACTAGAGCTCATGCGACGAATAGCGTACGTGAATGCAGGCGGTACCGTGGAAGAGCGGCGCTTCAGCGCCGCTTAAAGCGCGCAGAATCAGTGCGGCTTTAGCCAGCTGTGGTCGCCCTTTCGCGTTGGATGGAGTTTTTTCCGCAGCCTGCTAAGGATTCAGTTTTGAACGGGCACGGTTTCACAGTTTCCTGAAAAATCCGATTCTTGGGTGGCGCAGCGCTTTCAGCACTGCGATAAAGGCTTTCTTTTCTGATGGGCTTTAGTGTGTGCGTGAGAACTACCGTTGAGGCAACCGGTGGAACAAGCACCCACCGAAACTCCAGCCGCGTAGCGGCGGTATGTGAAAGCCCGGCACGGAAGTGCCGGGTGAAGTGGAACAAATGCCCGAGTCCCGTAGGGACGACACCAGTTCTCACGCACACTCTTCAGCCCCTGAGGTGCCTGGAATGCGAGTTTTTCCGCAGACAGTTCAGCCGGAAGACCGGCGCTTTAGCGAGGCGTCAAGCTTTCTTAGGCGCGCCGTACGACATGAGCGGGCAGTTAAGGGACAGTCATCGCTGAAGTCCGGTAAACATGACCACATCGGTGTTGTTGAATCGCGATCGCGTGATGGCTATTTTCTTTCCGTCGCGGGACCACCGGTAGGCATTAATCAACGAGGGTTCGTCGTCGTAGTGGATCAAACGCACAGGCTTGCCTCCGGACAGGGGCAGCATGTACAGATTCTGAGCGCTTTTTTCAGTAAGCAAGTAAGTGAGGGCACGCCCATCGGGCGTCCAGCCTAGATAGTCGGCCTGAGAAGGGGCATCGAGTTCCCGCCGTGCATGGCCTCCGGCCACATCCTGAATGACAAACTTTCGTTTGGTGCCCATCCATCCTTTCGCCTTCAAAAGGCCCAAAGGTTGCCCGGCGTTCAATAGTTAAACTTGAGCCCGAACTGAATCACGCGAGGATCTGTCGCAGTGGCGATGATGGTACCGAAAGCGCTGCTGCCCAGGGTCCCATTCGGCTGGCCGAACGCGGGTGTATTGGTCAGATTAAAGATCTCAGCCCGGAACTCTAAATCCACTTGCTCCCTCAGTCGCGTGTGCTTGATCAACGCGATGTCGGCGTCCGTGTAATCGGGACCGCGCACCGGATTACGAGATGCACTGCCAAGCGTAAACTGCGGCGCGACCTGAAATGCAGCGGTGTTAAACCATTTCGCCGGGTTGCGCTGGTCTGAGGGCAAATTCGGCGAGGCCACGACATTCGGCCGCTGCACGCCGAATCCGGCGAACGCATTGAAATTCGTGGTCTGCGTGATGGCGAACGGCATTCCCGACTGGAGCAGGACAATTCCAGTCACCTGCCAACCATTGGCTAAGACGCCCCAAACCCCCGCCGGATTCAAGCTGTGGCCGCGACCGACAGGTATCTCCCAGGTCGAACTCGCCACGAAGACATTGGGAATATCTCCAGTCGATGAATCCCGCTCCCGGCGAAGATTGAAACTGTCGGCGACAGGAAAATTGGCGATCGGCCCCGTAAGGATCGATGCATCGAATACAGAAGATGCAGTATCGATGAGCTTGGAATGGGTGTAGCTCACCAAATATGAAAGACCGTGAGAAAGCCTTTGCTCCAACTTGGCTTCAAATCCGTGGTAGACCGTGCTACCGACATTGTTCCGGTACGGCGCGACAGTCAGAAATTCCGGGTACGCCTTCAACAGCTGGCCTGCCGCAATCGTGGGATCTCCGAGTGATGACGATCGCGGAATCTCTCCAAAGAAGGGATTCGTTACTTTCTGCAGCAACGGAGTTCCAGTCGCCAACTGGTCAACGGTCAACTGGTTAATGTTCACGTCGGGGATTCCAACATGCGTAATGTGGGAACCCACATACGCGACTTCGAAAGACATGTTGCGGGTCAGTTCCCGTTGGATAGCGAGATTCCATTGCTGAGCATACCCAGAACCGAGGTCGCGATTCACGGTGAACACTCCCTGTCCAAGGCCAGCATCCGGAGTCAGGGGGATGGGAGCTACACTTGGCCCGCCCGAAAGAACAAACGCCGGATTTATGTTGTCCAAAGTGCGCTGGCTGGTGGTCTGAAGGAATGGGAACTGTGGAACCGTGAAGGGCGTTGTGATTCCGGTTTGCTCAATCCACACTAGACCATAGCCAGCACGGATCACCGTCTTGTCCTGGAGCATATACGAGAGCCCTAGGCGCGGCCCGAAATCGTGCCAGTGCAACTCGCGAGCCGTGTGTGGATATCCATTCTTTCCCAGATAGTCGAGTTGCTGGGTCTGTGTGTTGAAGATGGCGCCCTGGTTGTCAACTTCAGTGGAGGGGAAGTTAAGGGTCCATCGGACACCCGCATTTACCGTAAGACGACGCGTTGCCTTCCAGTCGTCTTGCACAAAATATTCCTGAATGTGAGCGCGGGGACGCAGGTTTTTGCCTTGGAGATCAATCGAGAATTGCTGAACCTGCCCAAGAAAAAAGCTGGCAAATGGATCGCCCGTACCCTTAACCCCAGGCTGGTCCGTGAACAACTGCGAAAACGTAAACAAACCTGTGGGATTTGGGGGCTGAATTACATCGAGCCGTTCCCAGCGAAAGTCGAGCCCAAACTTGATCGCATGATTTCCCATCAAATGGGAAGCTGAATCAACCAGTTCGGTAACATCGGTGCGGAAATTTGAGTTGGTGTTGGAAGGCGACCCTATCTGCTGGTATCCCGCAACGCTGAAAACAGGTAACGCATTGTTGAATGCTCCGTTTGTTGGAATGCCGGGAATATCCAGACCTTGCGAGGGAGATGAGTCGAGTTGGACTCCACGCCGTTGGAATGAGCGCCGAGTGTAGCCGATCGCGCAGATCATTGAGCGTTTTGGCGCTGAAGGTGTGGATGTAGCTGCCTACAACTTGCTGCCCCAACGTATCAGTCAATCCGATCACGCCTGTCGTGATATTGCCGCTCCCGTCTGGAAGGAATGGGACAGGCTGGTCTACGTCATGAAAGTATGAGTACCTGCCAAATGTCTGGTTTCGATCGGAGAACTTGTGGTCCACCCGAGTGTCGAACTGATTTTGATGGTCCTGGTCGTTTCCGACAAGGGTGAAATTGTTGGCAGTTCCGGACTTGGTCGGAAGTGGGTAGTGATTGAGCACTACTAGCGTTGCGGGATCGATCCGGTCAACCGGAATGATATTGTTCGGAGTGAAAGGAGATCGAGTAAAAGTCGATCCGCTCTGAACGGTGGTGGCGGGATCGTAAAGCACGGGATTTGTGGTTCCATACAGTTCGGTGAAATTACCTTGCCGCTCCAAAACTGTTGGAACGGTCGAGGTACGAACCGTGCCGATAGCTTGTTTCGTACCTTGGTAGTCGACAAAGAAGAACGTATGGTTCTTCACAATCGGGCCACCTAAGGCTGCTCCGTACTGGTTACGGCGAAATTCCGGCTTTGTCTGGGGCGGACGAGCAAAGTAGTTCCGCGCATTCAAGTTCTCGTTGCGAAAAAACTCGTAAACGCTACCGTGAAACCCATTGGTTCCGCTTCGCGTGGACAGGTTCACTACTCCTCCGTTGAACCTGCCGAACTCCGCCGGAACTCCATTTGTCTGGACGTTGAATTCCTGAATCGAATCGATGATCGGGAAAAACACGACTTGCCCTGGCTCTGGCTGCAGAGCACTGATTCCGTCGAACAGGTACTCATTGGTTCGGGGCCGGCCACCATTGATTCTCGGCAACTGTGTACCGGGAGGAAGAGTGACACCTGGCGAGAGCGTTGCCAATTGGACGAACGTGCGGCCATTCAGCGGCAATTCGACGATCTTTTGATTATCGATCGATTGAGTGATGCTCCCGGACTCTGTCTGCAACAACGGAGCGTCTCCTGCGACCGTGACACTTTCCTTGACACTCCCAACGATCAGTTTCAAGTCGACTCGCGTCCGTTCGCCTGTAACGAGAGTCACCCGAGTTCGCACTAGCTTCTGAAAACCTTCGGCTTCGGCCGCAACCGTATAAACGCTGGGGCGCAGATTCGTAAAGACGAAGACGCCACCTGTGCCCGACTTCGTCTCGGTCGAAACGCCCGTCCGCATATCCGTGGCTGTGACCTTCGCAACGGGTATCAGTGCTCCAGCGCTGTCCGACACGATACCCGTCAAATCGGCGGTGCCGGCCTGTCCGAGTGCAATCTTCGCTGTCAGCAAGAGCAATACCGCCGTGACCTGAAGTTTTTTCCTAAACATGTGAACTCCTGGTGATTGTTCAGACAAATGCCCCATCCGGTTGTTTGGTGGCTCCTCAAGTGCCCCCACGCCAACGTTCTGCTCATGTCGTTTGGCCGACGAAGAGCGGATAACCAGGGCGGTCTGCGCGAAAGCAGTTCCAGTGCGCTCTTCCTAAACGCTTGCTCGTCCGACGCTAGCGGTCAAGAATCGCCAGTGTATATGTAATACGATTGTCGTGTCCAATCGTGCGCGATTGTGTATGCTTGTCTGACTGGACGAGGCTCAATCTGCGTGAGGCGCTGGCGTCGTTTTGAAAATCAGGTTCAGTGACTGTAGGATTTCTCCCAAATGCCCCCGATTCCCAAAGTACGTCGCCGCTCGAAAAACAAGAATGGAGAGTTGCTGAAGCTGCGCGAAGCAGCTTTAGAACTTCGTATCAGCTTTCCCACTATCAAGCAGTGGATTTACAAACGGAAGATTAAGAGCGTCAAGACGGCAGGAGGACACCACCGCATACCGCAGAGCGAGGTGGACCGCTTGCTCTACCGGACCAGAGGGAAAACGGGGCCCGAAAGGGCCCTCGTTATCCGGCGCGTAAGCGGAAGGAATCAGCTTGTAGGCCGGATCGACGGAGTCCGGATCAGCGGCCTCATGGCAGAGGTCAAGCTCTCCATTGGAGATCAGCAGATTACTGCGATCATCACGGCAAGCTCGGCTCGGGAAATGAACCTCAAGCCAGGTCAGACCGCCGCTGCCCTCATTAAAGCGACTGAAGTCATGATTCTAAGGGTATGACATGAAGAAGTCTTCCTTGTTCGCAGCATTGCTTGCACTCCTCTTCAGCAATGCTGTACTCCAATGCCAGCAGTTGACCGTGCGGAATGATTCTGGGAAACAAGTGCTTCTGAGCCGCGCGGACCTCGAAGCGTTGCCGCACGTCAAAGTGGCCGCGACCGATCATTCGTCTGCCCCCGTGAACTTTGAAGGGGTAACGCTCAAGAGTGTGCTGGAAAAAGCTGGTGTCACCTTCGGAGAATCGATGAAAGGCAAGCGACTCACCAACTGTCTGCTCGTAGAGGCAGCCGACGGTTATCGGGCTGTCATCGCCCTTCCAGAGCTGGACCCTGCGTTCACCGACAAGCAGACCTTGCTGGTGTTTTTGCGGGATGGGAAATCCCTCAGTGACAAAGAGGGACCCTACCGGATTGTGATCCCGGATGAGAAGAGAATGGCGCGATGGGTCAGGCAGGTGACGACTCTGAAGATCGTGGACGTTCAGTAAAAGTCAATCTTCGGAATCATCACTTCGGCCGTTTTGACATCCTCCTTTATGGAACCCGCCCCAAACGAAAGTGGGCTTGAGCGAATGCAGGATTCTCATTCACGACATTACGGGTGTTGTCGTTTCGGTGGATGGTGTACAGCTTCGGAGACTTTGAGTGATGTTATGGTTCTCTATTTGAATCCATGCGCGGGAGCATTGAATTTTTGGTCTGCTGGTACGGAATGTTGAATTCCCGGAGCACTTGCGCGAAACGCGGGTCGGCGCGCAAGTTGTCGATTCGCAAATCGTGCGTCAACTCGGTTGCCGTAAATTCGCGATCGTCGATGGACTTCTGCAGCAGCTTGAGTGCTTCGTCCAAATCACCCAGGGATGAGTGAATCAGGCACAAGGTGAAGGCGGAAAGGTGCGGCTGAATCTTTGAATATCCCTGTGTCGTTTGCAGCAGTGCCCGCGCCTCCTCTTTTCTTCCCGTCAACGCGTAGATCCGACCCACATCTCCAAGATACGAAACTGTTGTGCCTGTGATTTGCTGGGCCTTTTTGTATTCTGCCAGGGCTTGGTCATACCTTCCGGTTACTTGATAAACGTACCCCATATATCCATAGGCGGCAACGAAGTTGGGATCGAGTTCAATGGTTTTCTGCAGTTGGCGAATGGATTTCTCAAAGTCGCCTGACTGATAGTAAATGGCGCCGAGATTTGCATCGATCGGAACCGAAAGCGGATCGAACTCGTGAGCGGTTTCAATTTCTCGGATTGCCTCGGGCATGCGGTTCATGGCAGAAAGATAGATCGCATACCAGTGATGAGCCGTGGCGTAAGCGGGATCAAGGGCCAACGCTCGGCGGAATTCCAGGTCAGCACCCTTCCAGTCCCACTCGTCGATAAACTTGAAATAGGCGACCGAAGTGTGGGCTTCGGCTAAGTTAGGGTCCAGGGCGAGCGCCTTGGCAGCCGCGGCTTCGCCAAGTTGATAACCTCGGTGCGGCGGGAAAATATCACCTCCGAGCGCCAGATACGAATCGGCCAAACCAGCATACGCACGCGCATAGTTTGGATCCTGCTTGATTGCCTCCTTGAAATACTCGATGCTCTTCCGTAATCCGTCCTGGCTTCGCTTGTTCCAGAAGTAGCGCCCCTTAAGGTAATCGACATAAGCCTCGGAGTTGTTAGGCCGCGCGAGTTGCCGGTGCGCCTCTCGGGAGAGATTGAGATAGTCAGGAAGTTCTTCGGCAATTGCCTCGGATACATCACTTTGCATGTTGAGTATGTCGGATGACTCGCGATCGAAGGTGCGGGCCCACAGATGGCGTTGGTCCTGAACCTGAATCAACTGGGTCGTAATCCGCACGCGATGGTCCATTCGGCGGATGCTGCTTTCAAGAACGTAGCCCACGCCCAATTCGCCCCCGATTTCCTTCACGGTCCGTTGTGTTCCTCTGTAATGCATCGCTGTCGTGCGCGCGATGACGCCAAGGTGGTCGGGGTCCAGATTTCCCAGTTGGGCGATGAGTTCCTCGGTCATGCCTTCGCAGAGATAGTCCTGGCTAGCGTCTCCGGTTAAGTTCTCTACCGGGAGAACGACCATCATCGTCCGCTCAACTGCGGGAGCACCAGTATGAAAGCTCCGCCACACAATCGTCCCGCAGACGAGCAACAGAATTCCTGCGATAACTAACATTCGTCTATTTATGGCGCGGGGTGATTGTCTCTCTGTTACTGAAGACCGGTTGTCATCAATGACGAGTTGTCCGTTTGCATGTTGGGGTGAACTTTCGCTTGCTTTAAAGAGTGCGGGTGTTGACGGTTCTCTCCTGGGCCCGTCCGAAACTACTTCTAGGGAAGCGATGAACCTGTAACCCAGTCGCGGAAGCGTCTCGATGTAGCGGGGTTCGTCGGCTGAATCCGCCAATGCTGCCCGAAGACGGTTTACTGCGACGGTGAGACTGCGCTCGAAATCTACATAGGTGTCCGGCGGCCAAAGACGAGAACGTAGGGCCTCGCGCGTGATGAGTTTTCCCGGCGATTCGAGCAAAGCTGATAAGACTTGGAATGATTGTTCGGGGATTCGGATCTTAGTATCGAACTTCCGCAGTTCGTGTGTCGTCAAATCGACCTGGAAAGGGCCAAAAATTAAGACATGGCTTGGCTGATTTGCTCTTGGCAACACGAGCACTCCGTTGCAAGTGATCCGATGCGAAGAAGAACATTCATTGGCCCAAGTACGATTGGGTGCGAATCGTATCACCCCACCTGCCGCCCTGACAAGCGAGTGGATCAAGCTTCTTGTGACATGACGCAACAGTCAATTTAAACATGACCCATCAATGATTTGCGGTGTGACCTAAAATTAACCTCCCCAGGTATTGCCTTCCTGATTGTTTCGCAGCAGAGTCCCTGCAATTTAATAACTGGGGGCCATCAGACTCTACCGACATGGTGAGGCGTGTGCGGCCTTGCGCCCGACCTCATGGGGAAACCCTTCTGAATCTATTTTCGGTTGTGGGATGGACTCCGCGATAACAACGGCCCAGTAGGGATTAATTTGCGACCTTGGCTGCTAGCCACCGCCTTTCGAAAAACGGAGCGAAAAATATCAAGACGCAAAAGACGAAGGTTTCACACAAAACTAACTGAAAGGAGCTGACCCAGTGAAGATGATCCCTGTTCGTTTTTTCCTCTCTTGTTCGACAGCTCTCCGAAACGGAGTTCTCGGCCTGTTCGTGGCGATGTTCATGCTCGGATCGGGTCTTACCGCGAGCGCTCAGGAAGCCCGGACTATAACTTTCGACGCTCCGGGGGCTGACACCACATCGGGGGACTTCAATGGCACTTACCCTGGCGGAATCAATGTTTGGGGTGCGATTACGGGCGCCTACCAGGACGCGGCCACTGTATACCATGGATTCCTGCGAAGTCCTAGGGGCAAGTTCACCACGTTTGAGGCTCCCGGCGCGGACACGACCGCGGGTTCCTACAACGGAACCGTCCCCAACAGCATTAACGATCTGGGCGCGATCACGGGAGACTACGCTGACGCGAACGGCTTCAGCCATGGTTTCGTGCGGAGTCCGCAGGGAAAGTTCACGACCTTCGACGTTCCCGAAGCTGGCGGTTTTGGCACGATCCCCATCGCCATCAATCTGGAAGGAGCGGTTGTAGGGTTGTATACGGACTCGAACTATTCCTTCCACGCTTTTTTGCGCAGCCCCGGCGGCAAGTTTACGACGTGGATTGGCCCCGGCGCGTGCACTACCGACGGATCGCAAGGTTGTTTCGGTTCGGGGGCCTCCAACATCAACGCATTCGGAATCGTCGTGGGAGGATATGAGGACGACAGCGGCAACTTTGTGCATCACAACTACGTCCGCACTCCCGACGGCAAGTTGAAGACGTTTGATGTTCCCGGTGCGGGCACTGGTAGCTATCAAGGCTCAGGTTGCCCTGGATGTGCCCTGGGCCTCAATCAGTTCGGCGCGGTCGCGGGGATTTATAGTGATGCGAACAGCGTGAACCACGGCTTTCTGCGCAGTCCCGACGGCAAGTTCACAACCTTCGATGCTCCCGGTGCAGGCACGGACAGCGATCAAGGCACGGGCTGTCCCTCCGATTGTTCCGTTGCGCTCAACAACTGGGGGGCGATAACGGGAACCTACATCGACGCAAATTGGACCTTCCACGGTTATCTACGGAGTCCGAAGGGCAGGATAGTAACCGTCGATCCTGATGGCTCGACCTTCACTTCGCCTGCCGGCATCAACGACGCCGGAGCGATTACTGGAACCTACATTGACGCGAACAACGTTTTCCACGGTTTCGTAAGGATTCCAGACGAATAGTTTTCTGATCGCCGTCTCGGGCTGCGGGTCGGCAAAGCTGCTCCCGACACAAGCTCACGAAGGTTGCCGACCGCGGACCCAGCCGAAGGAGGTCAATGCGAATGAACAGGCTGTTTTGGAGATTGCTGACAACGTGGGTTGTCGGAACGAGTGTGATGTTGTTCTTGTTTGCGGCTTCGGCTGGAGCACAAACCGGCTCCGCTACTTACTCTTTCGTAGTGGCTTCCGGATTTCTCTGTGAGGGCGCCGATTCGGGCAACTGCCCGGCCGTCGCAGAATCGCCAACAGGCGAGAGGTACGACATTAGCGGCGCCGGGACTTTCGATTTGCAAAACAAATCGGCAAAGGCAGCCGGAACTTTCACTCATAGGTCGATAAATGGAAATGTGCTGGAGACGGGCGTATGGATCGCGAATGACTTGGTTTCCTTCCGCTCCTACGGCATCGCCCCGGCTGCCTTCATGCAGAAAGGCCCGGTCTTCGGCCGCCCCCAAATTGGTCCCAAAGGTCTGCCTATCGCCTCGCGTGCCCGGCCGACTGGCGGTCTAGCGGTTCTCCGCATTTCCTTTCTACCCACGACTGGCCCGGCCAAAACCGCGATCCTGCAGATGAATTGCGCATTCGGAGATGTGCCCCGCGAACGCTCCATCGAAGGGATTCGTCTGTCCTTCGAAGGAAGCGCTGTTGAGTTCACAGAAGAAGCCGGATCGCGTGTCATATTCCTCTCGATGCGGACTCAAGTCGGTGGGGCTGCGACGACACAGCATGCCCGAACTCCGCAGTCGGCCGCAACATCTCCTGAGTGAGGACAGCAAACTTAATCGGCGTTGGAGTAGTTCTCGATCTCATCTCATAAACCAGCCGGGCTCGTGCGCCTCAATGGAAGGGTGGCGGCGGTCTGGGCCGCAACGGTTTCGAGAGTTTTCCACAGCCAAAACTCGATTCCTTGTGACGAACAACCTTGACTGAGCCTGCAGAAGGTTCACAATGGCATCGTGCCCAGGCGCATCGCAAATGACCGGATGAGAGGCAGCGAGAATGGCCCAGCAAAACCGAGCCTGCTAAGTCCTTATTCCGGAAGATTTTGCGTGTAAGTCCTTCTTTGACAAGATTTTGCAGGCGTCATTGCGGTCAGGCGTCAGCAAGTCATCTGGATTCAATATTTTGCGAACCGTCGGCGGAAAAAATGTTTCTCCGCTGGCGCGGCAAAGTCACCTTCTAAGTCCTTATTCTGGAATATTTTGCATGTAAGTTATTTGTTCGCAAGATTTTGCGGGGAATAAAGCGAGGCATAGGCCGATAAGTCCAATAAAACAAATATTTTGCAAGAATTTCACCTGAAATCTTGAAATGAGGTGAAGTAGCGTCAGCAATGATCAGCGAGCAGTGCGCGAACCAGGATTGCTCACCGCTCATGGCTCATTGCTTGTCCTGATCTTAGTGCGGCAGCTTGAAGTTGACTGTAACTCCCGTCTGAATTTCCAGCGGCTCGCCGTTCAACAGATATGGCTTGTACTTCCACTGCTTGACGGCGTCGCTTGCGGCTCTGGCCAGTTGCGGGTCTCCGTTCAGCACCTTGATGTGCGTGATATTTCCTTCCTTCGAGATCGTGGCCAGCAATTCGACCGTTCCTTCAACGTGCATGCGAAGGGCATTCGGAGGATACGACGGAGCGACCTTTTTGTAGAGCAGTCCCTGCGAAACACCCTGCGAAACGCTCAGGGTCTGCAGCACTGGCTTGAGCCCGGTCTCCGTGGTGCCCAGGTTAGGAAGTGGCGCGCCAGCCGACGCTCCCATTCCAATCAGGCTTGGAGCCGGAGCATCGGGCGTGGCGATTGGCTTGGACTCAACCTTCGGAACTTTTCCGCCCTTAACTACAAGAGCCGGAGCCTCAGAAATTTCTGCGACATCGGGCTTCGCCGGTGCAGAAGCGGTGTTTACCGGTCTGGTAGCAGGCCGCGAGCTCTTCCCTCCGGCACTGGATTCGTTCTCGTCAGCCGAAGAATTCGGCGACGTCCCGAGAGTGATGTCGGGCTGTGAAACTGGCGCGGGCGTTGTAGTCGCTATGGTCGCAGGAGCCGGCTGAGCAGCTGTTGGCTTTGGTGCCGGGGCTGCCGGAGTCGAGACCGGCGCAGAGCTGATGGCGACTGGCTGCGCCGTCGAACTGCTCGTCCCTTTGAAATGGGACCATCCGAAGTAGCCGCCGGCCACGATGAGCAGCAACGCTGCAATTCCAATGATTGCCTTCTTGCTGCCACCGCTGGATTCGGGCTCCGCCGTCGCTCCACCAAAGGTGAAAGATGGGGCGGATCCGACGTAGGCAGCAGGCTCGCTGGGCGCCGCTTCCGCGGGCTTTTCGAAAAGATCCTCGGCGGCGTGTGCCGGTTTTTCCTCGATCTTCGGCGTCGGCGGTTCAAGGGCCGGAGCGGGTGCGCTCGCGGTTCCGCCTGCCATCGGCGCACTGAGCCTGCTCGAAGCTGGTGGCTTGAATTCGCTCGTCGGCGCTGGAGCAGACACCTTTGGCGCCGCAGGCGTCGCCACAGCCGCGCTATACAAAGCTGGAGGCGCAACCGGAGCGGCGGGCGCCACAGGATACTCAGGCGCGTGTGCCGCTGGAGTCTCGTTCGTGGCCAGAGGCGTTGGCTTGGCGGCGACTGATGCAGCAGCAGGCCATGCCGCCGGTGCAGCTGGCTTCGGAACTGACGGAGCTGGAGGTTGTGGCTTAGGCGGCAAAGCAGTTGCGACCGGGGCAACCGGTTTTGGTGCAACTACCGCAGCAGGTTTCGCCCCCCCTAATGGTGGCCTTGGAACCGCAGGCTTCGGCGGCGCAGGCGCAGTCGGCGCTGTAGGCGCGGCGGCCGGCGGTGGTGTTGGCACCGCGAAACTGCCCGTCGTCGTTGCTGATCCTGGTTTGGTCGGGTCGCTTTTGCGCAACAACCCGCGCGCGACGCGCAGAGTTCCCTTGGCCTGCTCGATGTTAATGGGTTTGGTCAGGACAAGGTTTGCGCCAATGCGAAATGCCTTGGCGACCCCTGCCTGACCCTCCACGACGGCAACCGCAAGCGAGGTCTGGTTCGACGTCGAATTGCGTGCGCTCTTGAACAACAGGGTGGCATTCTGCTCGTTATCGCAGTCCACCACGACAGCGTCGAAGTGTTGGCCCATCAGCTTCTTGACTGCAGCGAAAGGCTCGATGCAGGCCTCGACGGTGAACTCCAGCTCGCTGAGAACCTGCGTCACAGTGCGAGCCGTCTTGTCATCGGGACAGAAGAGAAGAGCTTGGTAACCCATGGAGTAATCGTAGGTACAGCCGTAAGAGCCATCAAGTTACGCTGGTAATTCCCATACAATGGCGGCCATGCGATTGCCCCTGTGGCTCAAGATCGGCTGGACACTGTGGCTGATCGTCTGGATCCCCGTCTATTGGCGGCAGTACGGCGCGCAGAATTTTCTCTTCTTCTGCGATATCGGCAACGTCCTGATCGGGATCGGGCTGTGGCTGGAGAGCCCGCTGATCTTTTCCTGGGCCGCTTGCGGACTGTTATTGTTTCAGTCGCTCTACACGATCGATCTCGCTGGCGCGCTGCTGACTGGACACCACCTGATTGGCGGCACCGAGTACATGTTTGATCCGCATCTACCTCTTCTCATTCGCCTGCTTAGCTTGTTTCACGTCGTAACTCCGCCGCTGCTGTTATGGGCGATCTGGAAGTTGGGATACGACAATCGCGGATGGAAGCTGCAGACGCTCACGGCGTGGATTGTCGTGCCGATCAACTACTTCTGGCGTCCCGAGCAGGATGTGAACTGGGCGCGAGGTCCGTTCTTCCACGAGCAGCACGCAATGCCGGGACTGGTCTACTTACTCGGATACTTAGTCGTCGTGCCGCTGTGCATCTATCTGCCGACTCACTTCTTCCTTAAGTGGCTAACCAATCGGTGGAGGTCGGGTAGCGCCGGCGTCCCGCCGGCTGTCGCGAGCGCGTCTCGCAGTCGCCCCTGACAGCGATTTCGACGCTCAGCGAGCTTTACCCGATCCGTCCTCGCTCTTCCGCAGCGTCGACTCTTTCGGCGGATAGTCGATCGAGCCCTTAAACGACGAGATCTCTTCTTTGTGGTAGTCCGGGAAGGGCAACTTATTTCCATCGCGCAATTCCGCGATCTTCTGCGCTGCGTTCTCGGCTTTGTCTTTCGCAAGGCCGGCGTCGCGTCCGAGATAGAGCGTCTGCGCAGGCAGCGCCAGGCCGCTTCCAGAGCCGTCAACGATGTCCATGATGCGCAGGAGGACATCTTCGCGAACCGCGGCGAATTCGTTGAAATCCTGCGTCAAGATGTAGGCCATGACCTCGACAGTCGGTGCAGCGCCGGCGATGTCGATAAGTCGCACGCGCACCGTGTTGCTCTCGACTTTTGGATGGCTGTAAAGCAGGCGCCGCACCTCGGAAAGGATGAAGCGCAGGTGATCGGCCTTCGTTTCCGAGCGCAGGCTGAGATTCGTCTTGAAGAGAATCTTGTCGCGGCGGCTCAGGTTCTCCAGATTGATGGTTGCCACCGTGCCGTTCGGAATCGCCAGCAGCGTGCGTTCCTCGGTACGGATGCGAGTCGATCGCAGCCCGATATCCTCGACCACGCCGGTGCGATCGCCGAAGCGGCAGACGTCACCGACGCGGAAGACTTCGTCGCCGAGAACAGAAACTCCGCCGAAGAGATTCTCAATCGTCTTCTGCGCGCCAAAGCCGATGGCCAGGCCGCCGATGCCCAGCCCGGCCAGCGCTGTGCTCATGTTGAAGCCCAGGTTGCCGAGCACGGCGAGAACGCCAAGAACGAAAATCACAGCCTTCAGAATCCGCTCGCCCAGAAGCATCAGCGATCCGGTGCCGGCGTGCCCGCGGGCCAAGGCGCGAATGCGCACGCGGTGCAGCGACCACCGCACCACGCGCCAGACGATCCAGATGGCGCTCAGAATCAGCGCAGTGGATGTGATCTGAAAGTAGTAATGCCGCAGCAGCAGCGGTATCCGCAGATAGACGACGAATACCTGATGGATGAGCGTGCCCGTCAGCAGCCATGCCGGTCCCGAAACCGAGCGCCAGTTGGCAACGTCCATCTGTCCGCGGCGGCGAGCCCACCAGCGCAGGGGGATTTCCATCACGGCGAGAATCAGCCAGCCCAGACCAGCGGCGAAGGGCGTTGCAACCAGCAACGCGAGCCACTGCCACAGAGGCACCCCAACAAGCTGGTGCTTGACCAGCACGCTGGGAAGCTTACTTTCCACCTGTCGTGCTTTTACCTGGTCATACAGTTCCGGCAGTTTCGCTAGAGTGTCGGCCGAGATGAGCCAGATCTTTCCGGCACTGGGATCGGACACGCGAACCAGATCGAGATCGACCTCCACGTCGCCCGCCGACATGGTCCCGAGCTTCTGATGGCCAAGAGGGACGCCTTCCTGCGGAATTCCTTCGGGCTGGTTAAATCGGCCGTAGTTACCGGTGAAGGCCTTATCCAAAACGAACTTCAGCTTTTCCGCAGTCTGCTCGCCTTCCGCCTGGCGACGGGCCGCGCTCATCTGCAGATACTGGGCAGCGATGTTGTAGTCTCCGGCAGTCGCCGCCTTCAAGAATCCAAGCACCGAATTGGAAGGGGTGTTGCGTCCCAGCGGATCGGTCGGAGCGTTCGCACCGCTCGATGGCGGGCTGCAAGGCCTGAGTAATCGACTGCGCTGGCGAAAGCGTGCACGCGGCAAGGTACAAGACGGATACGAGTAAGGTGCGGAAAGAAAGCATGATCCTCTCCCGCCAGTTTCTATGCGGGCACGCCCACTGAACGCGGCAGGCACTCATTGTATCGAAGTGGCGCGGCGAAACAGACCAGCGGGGAAGTTCATCCCCGCTTCGGGCGATAGATATGCGTGCTGGTGCCGAAGAAAACTTCGGCGGATTCCATCACCGTTTCCGAAAGCGTCGGATGCGGATGGATGGTCAGAGCGACATCACTGGCCAGTGCAGCCATCTCGATGGCAAGCACACCCTCGGCGATCATCTCGCCCGCGCCGGCACCGACGATTCCAACTCCGAGAACCCGCTCCGTCTGCGGATCGATGAGCAGCTTAGTCATGCCCTCGGGACGATCGAGCGTGATCGCGCGCCCGGATGCAGCCCAGGGAAACTTCGCGACCTTCACTTCGCGATTTTCTTTTTGCGCCTGCGTCTCAGTCAGCCCGCACCACGCAACTTCCGGATCGGTGAAAACGACCGCCGGAATGGCGTTTGGCTCGAACGCAACTTTATGTCCTGCGATCGCTTCGACTGCGACGCGGCCTTCGTGCGACGCCTTGTGCGCTAGCATCGGCTCGCCGACCACATCGCCGATCGCGTAGATGGAAGGATCATCCGTCTGGAGTTGCTTGTTGACCTGAATGAAACCGCGCTCTCCGACTTGCACACGCGTCTTGTCGAGGCCGGCAATCTCGGAATTCGGCTTGCGTCCCACCGAGACCAGCACGCGATCGAACACTTTTTCGTGCGCATTGCCGTCTTGTGCCTTCAGCGTGGCGCGAATGCCGTTGCCCTTCATCCTTCACCGAAGCGACCGTTGTGTTCAGAAGAATTGCTTCGAACATCTTTTCCAGTCGCTTGTGCAGCGGCAGCACCAGATCGCGATCCGCGCCGGGCAGAAGGCCGGGAAGCATTTCGACCACGGTCACGCGCGTGCCCAGAGCAGCGTATACGGATCCAAGTTCCAGGCCGATGTATCCGCCGCCGACTACCAGCATGCTTCCGGGAATGTCTTCAAGATTGAGCGCGCCGGTGGAGTCCATCATGCGTGGCGTGTCGAGCTTCAACGTGGGAACGATCGCCGGGCGCGAACCTGTTGCGATGATGATGCGATCGAAGGTCAGAGACTCCTGCGAGCCATCCAGCTTGGTCACGCTCAGTGTGGTTGAGTTCTCAAACGCGGCGTGGCCCTGCACGTAGCGAACTTTGCGCTGCTTCGAAAGCACGCCCAGGCCGCCGGTCAATTTCTTGACGACATTCTCTTTGAACGAACGCAGGCGGCTGAGATCGATCTTTGGAGCACTGAACTCAATTCCCCAATCTCTTGGCCTGATGGGCCTCCTCCAGCAGCTTGGCCACATGCAGCAGGGCCTTCGAAGGAATGCACCCGCGGTAAAGGCACACGCCTCCGGGATTCAGTTCGGGGTCGATGAGCGTGACGCTCATGCCAAGATCGGCGGCGAGAAAGGCGGCGGCATATCCGCCGGGACCGCCGCCGATCACTGCAATGTTGAGGCTCGAAGTTTCGGACATGAAAGGCTTTCAACCACAAAGGGCACGAAGGTACACGAAGGAAAATCCTATAGCTTTGGACTTCCTTCGTGTTCCTTCGTGTCCTTTGTGGTTCAAGATTCTTGATTTCATCCCTGGACCGACAGCAGGAAAGGCTGCTCAAACGCCTCGGAAATCCAACGCAGGAATCGCGCCGCATCCGCGCCATCGATCAAGCGGTGGTCATACGAAAGCGACAGCGGCAGAATCAACCGCGGCTCGAATTTGCCGTTGATCCACTCCGGCTCCATGCGCGAACGCGAAAGACCGAGGATCGCCACCTCCGGAAAATTGACGATCGGTGTGAATCCGACGCCGCCAATTCCGCCCAGGTTGGTGATGGTGAACGTGCCGCCTTCCATATCCGCGGGCGTCAACTTCTTCTCGCGCGCTTTCTTCGAAAGCTGCGACAACTCAACCGCCAGTTCCACGATGTTCTTCTTTTCCACGTCGCGAATCACTGGGACGAGCAAGCCGCGATCCGTGTCGGCTGCCACTCCGATGTTGATGTACTGCTTGTAAACAATTTCTTCCTTCTCGATGTCGATGCTGGCATTGAACTGCGGGAAGACCTTGAGAGCTGCGGCGCAGACTTTGAGTGCGATCGCGGTCACCGTCATCTTGCCGCCGGCCTCCTCGGCCTTGGGAGCGAAACGCGCCCGCAACTGCTCGAGTTCGGTAATGTCCGCGCGATCATGCTGCGTGACATGCGGAATCGTATTCCAGGCCTCGGCCAGATGCTCAGCGGTCTTGCGCCGAACTCCGCGCATCGAGACGCGTTCGATCTTGCCCCACTTCGCGAAATCGGGAAGCTGAGGCTGGGCGAAGTGACCGGCGCGTGGTGTTGCCGCTGCGGTAGCAGCGGCGGAGAGCATCGCTTTGGTGTGAGCCTTCACGTCATCTTCGCTGATGCGACCGCCGGGGCCAGTGCCCTTGACCTCATAGATGTCAACGCCGACTTCGCGGGCGAGACGACGAACATGCGGTGCGGCGGGAACAGGCTGCCGTTGCTCGGTTCCAGCGACTTTGCCAAGTTGCGCTGGCATGCTGAACGACGGAACAGACCTGCTGTGGCTGGTCCGGCGGCAGGGCTTGCTCTTCGGTCTTCCCCTCTGCGCGAATAGCAGCTTGAAATGCCAGACGAGCGCCGTGCTGTCCGGAAACGTGCTCGACCGGAGCGCTCCGAGGCCTCGCCGGCTGAGTCGCTGGCGCGCCACCTTCCAGCGTGAAGATCACCTGTCCAACTTTGACCTTCTCGCCTTCTTTGACCTTGACCTCTTTGACGACGCCGCTCACCGAAGACGGAACCTCGACGACGGCCTTGTCGGTCTCCAACTCCATGATCGGCTGCCCTTCGGAAACCTTGGTGCCGGGTGCAATCATCAGGCGCACGAGATCGCCCTGCGAAATGTTCTCGCCGAGTTCAGGCAGTTTGAATTCGCTTGCCCCAGTGGCACTCGGTGCGACGCTTGGTGCCGCGCCCTGCGGCGGTGGTGCTGCAACGGCTTTCGAGGCGGGCGGAGCCGCTGGCTGTTCCTTGGGAGCCGGTCGCGGCGGCCGGAGCTGCAGCCTGGCTGGGCGCTGAGGAAGATTTAGCGTCCGCGCCGTCGACCGTGAAGATCACCTGGCCGACTTTGATCTTGTCGCCTTCTTTGACGCGAATTTCCTGCACGGTTCCGCTGACGGACGAAGGCACTTCCACGACGGCCTTGTCGGTTTCGAGTTCCATGACCGACTGGCCGGCGCTCACCGCCGCACCCGGCGCGACCATCAGGCGTACCAGGTCGCCTTGCTCGATATTTTCTCCCAACTCCGGAAGTTTGAATTCAATCACCGCGTATTAGTCCTCTTGTAAGATCTCTTCGTAGAGACGTTGCTTGCAATGTCTCTGCCTGCAGCGCCGCGAGCCCCGAATTCACCGGTCTGTCGGCAGAGACGTAGCGAGCTACGTCTCTACGGATGCGGTCGCTTAACTGATGGCCGGATTCGCCTTCTCCGGATTAATTTCCAGCTCGCTGATCGCGCGCTTCACCACGTCGGTGCCGACTTTCTTCTCCCGCGCCAACGCGACCAATGTCGCCAGCACAATATGCTTCGCATCGACCTCGAAGAAGTCGCGCAATGCCGCGCGGCTCTCGCTGCGTCCGAACCCGTCGGTTCCCAGCGACACAAGCTGACCGGGCACCCACTTGCTGAGGCTCTCCGGCAACACCTTCATGTAGTCCGATGCCGCAATGAACGGCCCTTGCGCATCCTTCAAGGTCTGCGTCACGTAAGGAACTTTAGCAGGCTCTCCGGGATGCAGCATGTTCCAGCGCTCAGAGTCGTTGGCGTCGCGATAAAGCTCCTTGTAGCTTGTGACGCTCCAGACGTCAGCTCCGACTCCAAATTTTTCTTCCAGAATCTGCTGCGCCTTGAGCACTTCGAACATGATCGTGCCGCTGCCCAGCAGTTGCGCCCGCAGCTTGGCATCCGGCTTCGTGGAAGTTTTGAAGCGATACAGGCCCTTCAAGATGCCTTCGCGAACCTGATCGCCTGCAGGCATCTCGGGCATAGGGAGCGGCTCGTTGGTGACGGTCAGGTAGTAGAAGATCGATTCCTGATCGACGTACATTCGCTTGATGCCGTCCTGAATGATGACGGCGATCTCGTAGGCGAATGCCGGATCGTAAGCCAGCAAATTCGGCACGGGGAGCGCCAGCACGTGACTGTGGCCGTCCTGGTGCTGCAGGCCTTCGCCGGCGAGCGTGGTGCGACCGGCGGTGCCTCCGACCAGGAATCCGCGGCAACGCATGTCGGCGGCGGCCCAGATCAGGTCGCCGATGCGCTGGAATCCGAACATCGAGTAGTAAATGAAGAACGGAATCGTGTTGATCCCGTGGTTCGCGTACGCGCAGCCTGCCGCGATGAGCGAGCACATGGAGCCCGATTCAGTGATGCCTTCTTCGAGAATCTGTCCGTTCTTTGCTTCTTTGTAATAAAGGAGCGTGTCCATGTCGACGGGTTCGTAGTTCTGGCCGACGCTGGAATAAATTCCGACCTGACGGAACAGCGCTTCCATGCCGAAGGTGCGCGCCTCGTCGGGAACGATGGGGACGATGTACTTGCCCTGCTCCGGGTCGCGCAGCAACTTCGAGAGCAGGCGCACGAACACCATGGTGGTCGAGACTTCGCGCCCGTCGGTGCCTTTGTGGAATTCTTCGAAGTGCGAGTCGGGGAATGGCTTCAGCGGCGTAGCCCGGACCTTGCGCTGCGGCATGTAATCCGCCGAGCTGCTGGCGGCGCGCCTGCATGTACTTGATTTCGGCGCTGTCGTCGGTACGGACGGTAGAACGGCGCTCCGTGCAGTTCGTCGTCGGGAATGGGAATCCCGAAGCGCGAGCGGAACATCTCCAACTCTTCGTCATTCAACTTCTTCTGCTGGTGCGTGATGTTCTTGCCTTCGCCAGCTTCACCCAGGCCGTAGCCCTTGATGGTCTTGGCGAGAATGATCGTCGGCGCGCCGATGTGATCGACGGCTGCCCGATACGCTGCGTGCACTTTGATGGGATCGTGTCCGCCCAGCCGCATGCGCGCCAGTTGATCGTCAGAAAGATGCTCGACCATCTTCAGCAGGCGCGGATCGGTGCCGAACAGATTCTGGCGGAAGTAGGCGCCGCTCTCGACGAAGTACTTCTGATATTGTCCGTCGCTGACTTCGCCCAGACGCCTGACCAGGAGGCCGTCGCGGTCATTTGCGATGAGGCTGTCCCAATCCGAGCCCCAGATGCACTTGATCACGTTCCAGCCTGCGCCGCGGAAGATCGCTTCCAGTTCCTGAATGATCTTGCCGTTGCCGCGCACCGGGCCGTCGAGGCGCTGCAGGTTGCAGTTCACCACGAAGATCAGGTTGTCGAGCTTTTCGCGCGAGGCCAGCGTGATCGAGCCGAGTGACTCCGGTTCGTCCATCTCGCCGTCGCCCAGGAATGCCCAGACTTTGCCGCCTGTGGACTGCTTCAGTCCGCGGTTCTCGAGATATTTGATGAAGCGGGCGTGGTAGATCGCCTGGATCGGGCCCAGGCCCATCGAGACCGTGGGGAACTCCCAGAAGTCAGGCATGAGCCACGGGTGCGGATAGGAGGAGAGTCCTCCGCCGGGTTTCAACTCGCGGCGGAAGTTCTGCAGCTTCTCTTTGGAAATGCGACCTTCCAGATATGCGCGCGAATAGATTCCAGGAGCGGCGTGGCCCTGGAAATACACGATGTCGCGGTCGCCGGTTTCGGTTTGCGCGCGGAAAGAAGTGATTGAACGCAACTTCATACAAGCGTGGCCGCTGAGGCGAAAGTCGAGATGTGTCCGCCGATGCCTTCCTGGATCTTGTTGGCGCGCACCACCATGGCCAGCGCGTTCCAGCGGACCAGGCTCTTGATGCGGCGTTCCATCTCCTGGCTGCCGGGAAATGGCGGCTGCTGCCGCACGGGAATCGTGTTCTGGTAGGGCGTTGTCGCCGTAAAAGGCAGGTTGATGCCGGCCTCGCGCCGGGCATGCAACGCCAGTTGCTGCAGCAAACGGCCGGCCCGGTTGGGGCCTCCGTGCGACAAAACATAGTCGAGAGAATCTACCCACTCTCGGGTTTCCAACACTTCTAGGCCGTCAGTTTCGGTCTGAGCCACGTCTGATTTCTCCCCCAAGGATTGGCGAATACTCCATCATAATTCAATCGCGGGGATTCTTGCTGGAGAAGGGCCTTTAACCACGAAGGACACGAAGGTTCACTAAGGAAATCGCTAGCCTTCGGTTTCCTTCGTGAAACTTCGTGTCCTTCGTGGTTTACGCCTTTGTCCGAGGCGCGCGAAACTGCCGGGTTTAGAATCGGTATCGCCCTGCGCGGGAGGTTCCTTATGCTCCGGATCATCTTGTTGGTGCTGGTCGTGATTGTTGCAGTGCTCGTGGTTCCGCGGCTTTTGTCGCGGTCGGTGAAACCTTCCGAAGGCGCCACGCGCTCCGGATTTCACACTGCCATCGCAAGAGGGGACATCCGTCAGCCTGAAAGACTACCGCGGCAAGTGGGTGGTCCTTTATTTCTATCCCAAGGACCAGACTCCTGGCTGCTCGCGCGAGGCCCACAACTTTCAAGTCGATCAGCCGAAATATGCCGAGCGGGATGCAGTTGTGCTGGGAGTGAGCCTCGACAGCGTCGAGTCCCACAAGAAGTTCTGCACCAAGGAAGGCCTGAATTTCAAGTTGCTGGCCGATACGGACCACAAAGTGACGGATGCCTACGGATCGCTGACCAACTTTGGAGTGGTGAAGTTTGCCGCGAGAAATACCTTCCTCATTGATCCAGCCGGAAAAATCGCAAAGAGCTATTCCGAGCGTCAATCCGCTCACGCATAGTGCTCGAAGTCCTGGCGGAACTCGATGAGCTGCGAAAGACGGCCGTGGCTGCGCCAAGTAATTGCCGCCTGTTCGATGCCATGCAGTTCAATCCGCGTTCGGATTTTCTCCTGCCAGGAAATATCCAGCGCTCCGCTCCTTGAGGCTGTTCCCCGCTCGCGTACACTGATCTGAATGGCGACTGCAGCACGGAATGACGTCCGCGAGCCCGCTGCCGGGCAGCCACGGAATACCGCTTTCCGCCCGGGTTTGAGCGCAATCTGCTGTGGTTTGCCTGGCGCAGGTTTCGTCCCGCCAACCCGATTCTCCTGTTTCAACATCTGGTTCAGGAATACGGCGACATCGCGCACTACAAGATCGGGTGGAATCACATTGTCTTCCTGAACAATCCCGAATACATCCGCGAAGTGCTGGTGGTGCAGAACGACAACTTTGTGAAGGAGCGGACGGTCCGCCGCAGCAAGATGTTGCTCGGCGAAGGCATGATCACCAGCGAGGGCGCTCAGCATCGCGCGCAGCGGCAGGTGGCGCAACCGGCGTTTCATCGCCAGCGCATCCCGGAGTACGCCGGCGTGATGGTGCGAGAGGCGGCGCGGATGCGGGTGACTGGCGCCACGGTGAAGAGCGGAACATCGCCATCGACATGATGCATTTGACGCTGAAGGTCGTGGCACAGACCTTGTTCGCGACCGACCTGCGTGACGAAGTCCACGAACTGGCCGATGCCATCAACCGCATCATGGGTCTCTACAACTTTCTAGTGATGCTGCCCGCGGCGGAGTGGCTGGTGCACGTAAGGCCTCCTGGCCTCGCGGCATTTGTGCGTGCTCGTAAGCGAATCGATGCCGTCGTGCACCGCATGATCGAAGCGCACCGGAAGCATCGCTCGGACCGGCGGCAGCCTTCTGGACTTGATGCTGGCTGCTTCGCCCGACCGCAGTCCCGCGTCGGAGAAATCGCTTCGCGATCAGGTCATCACCATCTTTCTCGCCGGATATGAGACTGTGGCCAACGCGCTGGCCTGGACCTGGTATCTGCTCTCGCAGAATCCTGATTGCGAGCGCCGCTTCCACGAAGAGATCGACCGGGAACTACTTGGGCGCTTGCCGGCTTACGAGGACATTCCCCGACTGCGGTATGTGGAGATGGTGATGGCGGAATCGATGCGGCTTTATCCGCCGGCGTGGGCCATGGGACGTTACGCGCTCAATGACTTTCAACTCGGCGACTTTTTCCTGCCTGCCAAGACTACGGTTCTGATGAGCCAGTTCATCACGCACCGGGATCCACGCTTCTTTCCTGATCCGCTGCGTTTCGATCCCGAACGTTTCACGCCCGAGGCGAAGGCGCGGCGCGCGAAGTTCACCTACTTTCCCTTCGGAGCGGGATTCCGACAGTGCATCGGCGAGTCCTTTGCCTGGATGGAAGGAGTGCTGCTGCTGGCGACGTTAGGGCAGAAGTGGAAGCTGAAACTAGTTCCGGATCACCGCGGTCGAGCCAGAGCCGTTGATCACCTTACGCCCGAAGTACGGGATGCGAATGCAACTCGAAGCGCGCGGCGCCTGAACGAAGCTACTTGGCTGCCAAGTACATCTCCGCCACATGCTGCGTGATCTTGCCTGGTTCCGCACCGGAGAGGTTCGAAAGCGCAACTACCGTTAATTGATCGTCGACGTAACGGTCGATCGCCGTCTGAAATCCCTGCCACGCGCCATCGTGATGAATGCAGCGATGTCCGTGCCGGTCGTCGATGAACCAGCCGAATCCGTAGTGGCCTTTGTTGGGCTGGCCATCTTTGAGCTTCGCGACGGTCCACATCTGGTCCAGGCTTGATTTCTTCAGCAACTTGTCGGTGTAAAGCGCCGCGTCCCACTTGGCCAGATCGAGAACCGAGAAGTAGAGGCTGCCATCGGCCGTGGTGTTCATCATGGGCGCCACCCACTCCTGATTCTTCAATTCGCCTTTCACCAGTCGGTATCCGGCTGAGCGGTTGGGAACGATGTCGGCTTCGCTGATAATGCGCGTTGAGTTCATCTCCAGCGGATGAAAGATCCGCTCCTGCAGAAAGTCGCCGTAGAACTTTCCCGTGACTCGGTGGATCAGAATTCCGAGGGTGAGATAGCCTAGATTGCTGTACTCCCACTTCGTTCCTGGCGGATAAGCGAGCGGGATGGCCTCCACGCGTTTGAGTAGTTCATCCTCAGTCCAATCCTTTCGAAAATCGAAGTCCTTCGGATAGTCGCCAAATCCAGCGGTGTGGCTCAACAACTCGCGCACGGTGACGTCATTCCACGCCTTTGGAGCGTCTTTGAAATACTTGCTGAGCGGATCGTCGAGGCCGACCTTGCCCGCTTCCACGAGCATCATCACGGCCGTGGCGGTGAATTGCTTGCCCACAGAACCTGACTGAAAGATGGTTTCGGGCTTCGCGGGTACCTGCAATTCCACGTTTGCCAATCCGAATCCGTCAGCGAGAACGATCTTTCCGCCTTTCGCGACGAGAAGCGACAAGCCGGGGATGTGCTGCCGCTGCATCTCGGCTTTCACATACTCCGAGACGGATGACGCGAGAGCGGAATCCTGTGCAAGACCGGCGCGGCAGAAGAGGAGCAGGAGAGCAACCTGAAGGGAAAGGGAAGGTCGACGTATTCTCATGGTTTCGGGAACGCGGCCCTGAGTGTACAAGCAAGGGCCGCTCCCAACAAGACGTGCCACGCTTCAAACGTCTCGACCGCTATTGCCGTTCGCCTGACATATCCGCCATTCGATGAACGCCGGAGCGCCGGAGCGCGAACATAATCGCCCAGCCAATCAATCCCGCGGCATAGAAGAAAGCGAAGAAGAGCGGCATTCCCCCTAACAGAATCGAGTGCACGGGCTGAATGTGAAGGGGAGCGATTGGCCCAATATCTTGAGGCACCGATGTTGCGATGTCCTCGCCTTTTTTTATGGCAGTGAGAACACCGCCAAGAATCAGCGCCATGAACACAATCGTTGTTTTTGGAAAACGGAATCCGTTACGCATGGCAAACCTCCCCGTCATAAAGGACAGTTCATCTTCAATCGCAAGCAACACTCGAAAATGCTCGCGGAGCGCTCCAGTTATGAGTCCTGCAATCTCCCGGGCGAAGAACCGGGTTCGCGTCAGCAGTCTTCGGTTTGCGTTATCGCTACTTTCTTCGCGCAGGACCGCCAGCATCTCATCGCCGAACAGTTCGCGATGTTCGGCGGGATACAGACGTAGAAGCTTTCGGTAGACGGCGAGCATGATCAGCTCTCCTTAGCCACCCGCAGAGTCGCCAGCCTTGTGATGTGCTTCATCCGGTCAATCTCCATTTGCAGGTTGCGGCGTCCGTGTGGCGTCAGGCGGTACGCCTGACGGCCCCTTGAACTCTCTTCCTCTTCGAAGCGCTCGATCCAATCGTCGTCGAGCAACCGCCGGAGAGCGCCGTACAACGTGCCGGTGCTGAGGACAACGCGTCCGTTGCTCATGCGCTCCACGTCTTTCAGGATCGAGTAGCCGTGCTGCGGTTGTCCCGCCAGGCTCAGCAGAATCAGGAGGACGGGTTCGGTCAGGGGCAGGCTTTCCATTATGTCCTTTAGCGACATGTCGTATAGCGCCATAATGCCACCGGGATTGGCTGCCTGTCAAGAGCAGACTAGTAATTCCTGCGGGCCGCGTCCGTACCCGGGGGCGCTCGCTACGCTTCGCTGGACGGACGAAGGCGTCCGTCCCCACACGTTCCGTTCCGTGGCCCTTCACATTCCTTTACTGAGTCACCGTAGTTTGCTTGCCGGAATACTCCACAACCTTGTCTGTCTGATCGGTGGGGTTCACGCCCACTCCGTGGTTCTCTCGAACGAACACCACGCGGAAGGTGCGACTTGCCAGCATGCCTGGGAACTGCCCTTTGCGATCGCCGATGGTCAGCGTCTGTGCGGCATCATCCCAGTGCAGCGGAATGGTCGCGTAGGCGCCCTTCTCGTAGTTGTAGGTGTCGTTCTCGTCTTCGTAGAGGGTGAAGTCCCCGTCGGCGCCGCGGATAAATGCGCAACTCGATCGGGTCGGCGGGCTTCTCTGTGGACCATTCTTCATCCGGCCCCAGCGGCAGAATCGATCCGGCGCGCACGTATAAGCGGCAGGCGCTCGAGCGGAGCAGTCGCATTGATCATTCGCCCGCCTTCGATCGTGCTGCCCGTCCAGAAGTCGTACCACTTCGCCTGCGGCAGATAGACAGCGTCGGGTCGTGGCAGCCGGGTTCGGTCACCGGATTCACCAGGAATGCCGGCCCGTACATGAACTGGTCGCCGATGTTCTGAGCGCGTGGCATCGGTGCGGAAATCCATCACCAGCGGACGCATCGGCGTGTAGCTCTCGCTGGTCGTCTTCCACGCCAGCGAATAGATGTAAGGCAGCATGCGATAGCGCAGGCGGTCGAAGTTCACCAGAATCTTCTGCGCGTCCGGCCCGTACGACCACAGTTCGTTCTCGTCGGGATTGCGCGTGCCATGAACGCGGAGAATCGGATTGAACGTGCCGTACTGGAACCAGCGCACGAACAATTCGCGGTAAGCTGGATCGTCGGGGTCTGCCGAAACGAAGCCGCCGATGTCGGTGGTCCAGTAGGGAATTCCGGAAAGTGCGAAGTTCAATCCCGCCGGAATCTGGCGGCGGAAGCTGAACCAATCGGAGTTGATGTCGCCCGACCACGCCGTCACCGCATTGCGCTGCGATCCCGGCAAAGGCCGAACGAGACAGAATGAAACGCGCTTCTTGTCGGACGCGCTGCGCTGGCCGTCGATACACCGCGCCCGTGTCCATCAGCGGATAGACATTCACGTAGCGATCGCCGCTGCCGACCGCGAGTTTGTGGCTGCAGCAGGATGTTTTCTTCCTGGCCTTCGGTTTCCGGTTCGGTCGTATCCAGCCACCAGGCGTCGACGCCGATGCTGAACAGTGCCTTTGTTCATCAGATCCCAGTAATATTTGCGGGCCTCGGGATTGGTGGCGTCATACACGGCCATGGCGTCGGTGTGGATAGGGCGGCTTGGCGAATTTGAATTTGTCGACGAACCAGCCGTTGCTTGTCCATGTAGTCGTAGTTCGGTCGAGCCCGGCTCGAAGAAGGGCCAGATGGAAATCATCAGGTGGAAGTTCTCGCTGTGAAGTTGATCGATCATCCCCTTGGGGTCGGGATAGTTCTTGTTGAAGACGTATTCGCCCTTGCGATTCCACCAGAACCAGTCCTGCACGATGTTGTCGACGGGAATGTGCAGGTCGCGATACTTCTTCGCGACTCCCAGAATTTCGTCCTGCGACTTGTAGCGGTTCTTGCACTGCCAGAATCCGTAGGCCCATTTGCCGAACATGGGAGCCTGCCCGGTCAGCTCGCGGTAGCCGGCGACGATCTTGTCGAGTTCCGGACCGTAGAGAAAGTAGTAGTCGATGATGTCGGCAACTTCGGAGCTGATGTACAGGTAATTCGCGAAGCGGTTGTTGAAGCGGCTGCGCGACATGTTGTTCCAGAAGATGCCGTAGCCGTTGCTCGAAACCAGCAGCGGCACGGCGATGTTGCGTGTTGTCCTGCGACAATGTCGACCGACTCGCCGCGATAGTTCCACACGCCGGCCTGGTGCTGGCCGAGTCCGTAGAGGCCTTCGTGCGAGCCGTAAATGTTGATGAACGATTCCGCGCGGTAGGTGTCTTCGCCATTGACCTTTTCAGCGCGCATGCTGCGGGAGGCCTCCTGCACCAGGGGGCTTCCATTCGCCTCCGCATAAGCAATCGCGCCGTCTTTTCGAGTCACGGTGAGTTTCAGAAGGGAAGTGGAAATGGTGACGGCGTCGTCTCCTGACTCCATGCGCCACTTCGCCGCGGGCCAGCTGTCTTTGATCACGACGAAGTCGGTTCGCTTGGGAAACGTTGCGGTTGGCGAATACAGAACCCGAATGATCGAGTCCGAGCAGACCTGCAACTTCAACGTTCCAGTTCCCATCGTGAACAGAACGCCATCGGCTTCCTGCTGAACTTTTCGGACAGGATTCATCGGGGTCCACTGGGCGTCGGCACAAGTCGGTGCTAGAAAGCTGATTCCGATCGCGAGTAAGAAGAAAAATTGCAGCGCGCGCGTCATTTCGAGTTGATCTCCCGAACTGTATTTAAAGATAACCGTAAACGTTTACGGAAATTGCAACGCGAGGATAGCACGGAAGCGATTTTGCGAGTGTGATCCCAGGCGGCTTGCCAGCGTCATTCCCGAAAATGGTGCAAAATTCACAGCCTGTTAACCGCAGCATGGATCAAACGGTTTATGCTTAGCCGTTGGCAATCCGATCCCAGAATTGGCAGAGTAACGGCGACGGTCCCAAACGGGCACCGCGTCGCCCGCGTTCTCGCCCGGCGGACACATCCATGAGTACTGCGACCAAGAGCCCGAATCCTGAACCGGCTCATCACTACATCGTTCGCCGCACGGTCGAGGCCTGCAACATGGCCAAAGAAGCGGCGGGTGCCGCTGCGGAAGGAATTGCCACCGGTTCCAGCGCATTGCTCGGTTCGTTGCGGCAGCGCGAGCGCGAACTCGATACGCTCGACCTCGAGATCGACAACGGTGTCACCAGCGCCATCACCGAAGTCGGGCCCGCGGAAGCGCGGGAACTTCTTGCGTGCATGAAGTTCATGATCGGGCTGGAGCGCATTGGCGATCTGCTGCTCAGTTTTGCGAACAGCGCGCAGTCCGTGAGCGGGCGGATCGACTCGGAAGATACCCGTGACCTTACCCAGATGGCGACGCTGCTCGAGAAGATGCTGACCGATTGCGGAGAGGCCTTCTCCCAGCGCGATGTCGGTAAGGCGGTGGAAGTCCTGCGGGCCGATGCTGAGATGGACCGCCTGCGCAATCTCATTTTTCTGCGCCACATCGAGAATCCGGAGAATGTTCACCGGCAGGCGAGCCTGCAGGTAATTTTCATGACGCAATCGCTGGAGCGCGCCGGCGACCACGCCAAGAACCTCGCCGAGGAAGTCTGCCACTTCGTCAGCGGACGCCCCGTCCGCCATGTGCTCATCGCTTACGACAAGCCGGTCGAGCAGATGTTCATCGACTATTTACGGCGACGCGAGCATAAGGGATAGTTTTCTCCGACAGCTTTATCCGTCGACCACGCTGTTTCCACTCTTGTAAATCGTGCTGGAGTGCGTAACCTTGTTCTCCTGCTCTGCCGGGAGTTGAGGAAAACGCGAGGGAATCTCCTATGAGATATGCATTTCTGGTTGAGACATACGCAACAGAACGGATCAAGGTTGTAAGTGTGTGGAGCGAGTTCAGGGATCAGGATCTGGCTGTCCGGCCGAGAAGTGGCGACCCCCGGGGACGTAGCGTCTTGGAGCAAATGGTGCATCAGTGCGTGAGTGAGGATTTATGGTTTCGGAACATGCTGGGGATTGATGTGGGAGCGCCTCCATTGCCGAAGGAGGAGACCCAGACGGACTTCATCCAGCGATACGTGGAAGACAGCGAGAAGCGGCTGGCGGCGCTGCAGGACAAAGATGAGGGCTGGTGGGAAGAGGAGACTTCGTTTTTCGACGTGCGACGTTCGCGGGCGTGGGTCATGGTGCGGAGGATTTCCCATACCTCGCATCATCGTGGGCAGTTGATGGCGATGCTGCGGATGCTGGGGCGGGAGGTGCACAGTAATTATGGCCCCACGGCGGATACTGGCGGGTTGATGGCCAATCATGCGCCGACGATTTATGCGTATGGAAGCTTGGAGGAGTTGTTAAGCGGCGCACCTACTACGAAACTGCCCGGATTGGGCGGGAAAGCGGTTACGGAGAGACCTGAGCGCTAGGAGATTCGGCCAGCATGCTCAAACTGCTCCATTTCGAAATCACTCTGCTAGGAGCAGCCAGGACCGCGCTCGCTGCGCTTCGGCGGGACAGCCGAGGCGGCTGTCCCTACGTGAGTTTGGTTGCTTACTTAATGGTGAATGCCAGGGTCAGCAGGGTCTTTTGTTCCACCTCATGCGCTTTCGCACTGCCTGTAGCTGGGCTCGCGCCGGAGCTGCGCTTCACTGTTAGCACCGGTCGATCGCCGACGATGCGTTTCAGGCGCGGCAGCATGTTGAACATAGCTCCCATATTTGCAGGCTCCTCCTGCACCCAGACGATGTCCGCATTCTTGCCGTGGCGGTCGAATTCGGCGACCACTTCCTGTTCGGGGAACGGGTAGAGCTGTTCCAGGAACACGATCGCTGTGCTCGTGTCCTTTCTTTTCTTCCGCTCGGCCTCGAGTTCGTGGCCGATTTTGCCAGTACAGATGAGGATCCGTTCAGCTTCTCCGACCGTCGTATCGGGAATGACGTTCAGGAAATTCTTATGCGTGAAGTCTTCAATCGAAGAACTTGCGTCCGGGTGACGGAGCATGCTCTTTGGAGTAAAGACCACGAGCGGCTTGCGCCAATGACGCAATGCCTGCCTGCGCAAAAGATGGAAATACTGGGCGGCATTCGAGGGCTGCGCGATCTGGATGTTGTGCTTCGCGGCCAACTGGATGAAGCGCTCGATTCGTGCGCTGGAGTGTTCCGGTCCCTGGCCTTCGTAGCCATGCGGCAGCAGCATCACCAGACCGGAAAGGAGATTCCACTTCGCTTCTCCGGCGCTGACGAACTGGTCGATAATCGCCTGGGCCACGTTGACGAAGTCTCCGAACTGGGCTTCCCATAGAACCAGCGATTCGGGATAGTCGCGGCTATATCCATACTCGAAGCCGAGAACGCCGGCCTCGGAGAGTGTCGAGTTGTAGATTTCGCAGCGGGCCTGGTCGGCGGCGATGTTTTCCAGCGGGACGTACTCGTTTTCGTTTTCGATGTCGATCAGCACGGAGTGACGCTGGTTGAAAGTCCCGCGGCGCGAATCCTGTCCTGACATGCGGACGTGCGTGCCGGTTTTCACCAAGCTTGCAAAGGCCAGGGCCTCAGCCATCCCGTAATCCACCGGACGCTTTCCGGTTCCCATCTCGGCGCGCTGTTCGAGCAACTTCTTCACTTTCGGGTGGATGTGAAAGCCTTCCGGATACGTGGTTAGCCGTGTGGTCAGTTCCGTCAAGTCTTCCGATGAGAGACGGGTTTCGACTTCATACTCGTCGCGGTGGAGGCCTCCGAAGTACTTATCCCAATACTTCGGGAGTTCGCGCAGAAGTGGCTTGTGCTTGATGCTGCCGGCTTTCTTTTGCGCGGCCTCGAACTCGGCGCGGACGGCATCGGCCTTCGCCTGCGCGTCCGTCTCGCCGATATCATCGGCGTAGATTTCCCAGAGGGGCGGGTGGTCCTTGATCTTTTTGTAGAGCAGCGGCTGCGTGATGGTGGGATCGTCCACCTCACTGTGACCATGCCGGCGGTAGCCGATGAGATCGATCACGACGTCGGTGCCGAACTGATAACGAAATTCGGTAGCCAGGCGGGCGACGCGAACCACAGCATCGACATCCTCGGCGTTGACGTGGAAGATGGGGATTGACTGGCGCCGTGCGATGCAGGCGGCAAAGCGTGTCGAATGCTCCTCGGTGTAACTCGTCGTGAAGCCGAGAAGATTGTTGACCACGACGTGAATCGTGCCGCCCACGGTGTATCCCGAAAGATCGGCATAGTTCATGGTTTCGGCGAGAACTCCCTGGCCGGCAAAAGCGGCATCGCCGTGCACCAGCAGCGGAAGGTATTTCTCGCGTCCGCCTTCCCCGGTACGGTCCTGCTTGGCGCGCGTGCGGCCGACAGTGACGGGATCGACGGCTTCCAGATGGCTCGGATTTGATACCAGATGAATGTGAACCTTGCCGCCACTTCGGGTGACGTATTCGCCGGTGGCGCCCATGTGATACTTCACGTCACCAGAGCCGAGGACACTGCGCGGGTCCACATCTTCAAATCCAGCAAAGATCTCCTGCGGCGGGCGCTTCGCGACGTGAGCGATGACGCTCAGGCGGCCACGATGACTCATGCCCATCACGAGTTCGATGGCACCAAGCCGTGAGGCCGTATCAAGCACTTCGTCCACCAGGGGGATGAGAGCGGTCGTGCCTTCGAGTGAGAAGCGCTTGCTGCCCAGATACCGCTGCTGCATCACATGCTCGAAGATGTCAGCGCGGGTAAGCAGATCGAGAATACGCGGGCGGTCGATCTCCTCGTCGTTCGGTTGCAGGCCGGATTCCATGCGCTCGTAAATCCAGTTGCGCCGCTCGGGCGAGTAGATGTGGTTGATTTCAACGCCGATGGTGCTGGAGTAGATGGCGCGGGCTTCGCGGGCGTACTCGCCCTCGCGTTCGAGTTCGGGCGTGCGGCGGGGGCGGAGAAAGCCGAGAGGGTCCAGGTCGCCTTCGAGGTATCCCCACTGGCGGTAGGCGTTGAAAACGTGTTCGCGTTCTGGGTTGGAACCGTTGTTCGAGGCACGGTCGACGACCGTGCCGGAAGTCTCAGATTTCGGGGTCATAAGAGTGCTGCTTCTAGGATAAAGGATGCGGGGGAAACCCAAAAGCTCCATCGGAGTAAAGTGGTTGCCTTATTAAGTCGAGCCTTTCCCGATGCCGCACGGGCAGGACGATTCCGGATAAGGAAACTTGAATGACCGAAAAGAGAAAGGGTATCCCGACCTTAGTGGGCATACCGTTCGACGGGCAGTCCTCGTATCTGCGAGGTGCAGGGGATGCTCCGCCCAAGATTCGCGAGGCGATGCACTGCGATGCTTCGAATCGATGGACTGAGTCAGGCCTGGACCTTGGGACTGCGGAAGCGTTGGACGACGCGGGAGATCTTGCGTTCTCAGAGAAGGACGCATTGGAGGCGATCGAGTCAGGCATTGGCAACTTGCTCGATGCGGGGCGCAAGCCGGTCTCGCTGGGCGGCGATCATTCGATTACCTATCCCATCGTGAAAGCCTTCGCGAGGAGATATCCGGAACTGACAATCTTTCACTTTGACGCGCATCCGGATTTATACGACGAGTTTGAAGGAAACCGCTTTTCCCATGCGTGTCCCTTTGCGCGGATCATGGAATCGGGTCTGGCGAAGCGACTCGTGCAGGTGGGAATCAGGACAGCTACCGGGCATCAGCGCCAGCAGGCGGAGAGATTCGGAGTTGAGGTCGTCGAGATGCGAGGACTTCCTGCTTACGCGAAGCTGAAGACTGTCGGGCCGATCTACATCTCGTTCGATATGGACGTGCTGGATCCAGCGTTTGCACCGGGAGTTTCGCATCGCGAGCCCGGCGGGATGTCGGTGCGCGAGGCCATCGCTCACTTGCATGCGATTGAGGGAGACATCGTCGGCGCCGATATAGTCGAGTACAACCCGGTGCGCGATTTGGATGGGATGACCGCCAACGTGGCGGCGAAGATCGTGAAGGAAATTCTGGGAAAGATGATTACGTATTAAGTCTGGTTTTTGTGGGAACAGCCGCCATCGGCCGTCGGTCGAGCACGCTCGACCGTGTGTCAGTAGAACACGTTCCGCCTCTCTTCATGCGTGTGACGCAAGCTTCCCAAAAGCAAGGTAGTTTCGGATCACACAGAAAATCGATTTTCGGGAGTACAATGCCCCGACATGAAATTCGTAAAAATGGCGATGGTGTGTACTTCCGCCGCGTTCGCAGGGGTACTCGCGTGCTCGAAGAACCCCGCACAAGGTCCGCAGGCCGCCGGGATGCAGGCCATGCCCGTAAAGGTCATGGAAGCCAAGGCTATGCCTGTGAACGATGCGTCCGAATATGTGGCGACGTTGAAGTCGCGCGATTCGGCGGTGATAATGCCCCAGGTTGACGGGCAGATCACGCAAATCTTCATCCACTCGGGCGAGAATGTTTCCGCCGGGACCGGGTTGATGGAAATCGATCCCCTCAAACAACAGGCGACGGTTAAAAGCCTGGAGAGCGCGCGGACGGCGCAGCAGGCAACTCTCAGTTGGACTACCCAGCAATACGAGCGTGCCAAGGGACTGGCAGCAGCGGGCGTGGTGAGCAAGCAGGATCTCGACCAGGCAAAAGCCGCGATGGACGCCGCCCAGGCCCAGATGGATGCGCTCGGTGCGCAGGTGCGCGAGCAGGAAGTGCAGCTTCACTACTACAAAGTGGTGGCTCCGCGAGGCGGAATCGTCGGAGACATTCCGGTACGGGTCGGCGACCGGGTCACAAACACGACGCAGCTGACTACGGTCGATCAACCGGGAAGCCTCGAAGCTTACGTCTACGTGCCCGTCGAGCGGTCAGCGCAACTGAAGATGAACTTGCCGGTTCAGATCCTGGACAGCATCGGCAAGGTTCTTGCGGACACGCGAGTGAGCTTCATTTCTCCGCAGGTGGACAACACAACTCAGACGGTTCTGGTCAAGGCGCGCATCGCCAACGGAAATGTGGCTCTGCGGCAGTCGCAGTTCATTCGCGCCCGGCTGGTTTGGGGGACGCACCAGAACCCGGAGGTTCCAATTCTGGCCGTAACCCGGCTCGCGGGGCAGTATTTTGCGTTCGTGGCTGAGCCCCAGAGCGGCGGCTCGTTCGTGGCGAAGCAGAGGCCGCTGACAATCGGCGAGACCGTGGGCAATAACTACGAGGTGCGAGACGGCATCAAGCCCGGAGACAAGGTGATTGTCTCTGGGACCCAGTTTCTGTTGGATGGCGCGCCGGTAGTTCCGATGAGTTAGGCGTAATGAAAACCGCAGAGGACGCTGAGGACGCGAGGATTATTGGATCCTTACGCCTTGGCAGACTTCGGAATAGTGCAACGCAAGGTCTCTAGGATCCTCTGCGTACTCCGCGTCCTCTGCGGTGTTGGCTTGTTTAGGGAATGATCTCTCATGTTCGTTAATTTCTTCATACGACGTCCCGTATTCGCAACCGTCTGTGCGCTACTGATTGTTTTGGCCGGAGCTGCGGTGATCCCTTCGCTACCGATTGCGCAGTTTCCGAATCTGGCGCCGCCACAAGTGGGCGTTTCCAGTTTTTACATCGGTGCGAGTGCCCAGACCGTGGAAAGCGCCGTAACTATTCCCCTGGAACAGCAAATCAACGGCGCCGAGGGGATGAAATACATCACCTCGACGAGCGGCAATGATGGATCGAGCGGCATCACCGTCACTTTCGACCTGACCCGCAATCCCGATCTTGCCACCGTCGATATCCAGAACCGCGTGAACACGGCCCAGGGAAGGCTGCCGGGAGCCGTGAAGTCGGTCGGCATTACGACCCAAAAGACATCGCAGAACTTCGTCTTCGGCGCGGCCGTTATTTCCGACAACAACATGTATCCCACGATGTTCATGAGCAACTACCTCGATGTCTATGTGAGGGACTCGCTCAAACGAATTCCGGGTGTGGCCGATGTGTTCATCTTCGGCGAGCGGAAATATTCGATGAGACTCTGGCTCGATCCCGTACGGATGGCCGGGAGGGGGTTGACGGCTCCTGACGTAGTGGCTGCGCTTTCCGAGCAGAACGTGGAAGTCGCTGCCGGGCAGGTTGGGCAGCAACCGGCGATTCCCGGGCAGCAGTACCAGGTGAGTGTCCGGGCGGTGGGTCGCCTCAGCGAACCGGCGCAGTTTGAAAACATCATTCTCAAGACCAACGGCGACGGCACGCTCGTGCGGCTGAAAGACGTGGGGCGCGCCGAACTTGGCGCTGAGAACTACGCCTCCGACCTGCAGTTCAACGGGAAAGATGCGGTTGGAATCGCGGTCACCCAACTCTCCACCGCGAACGCGCTTGACGTCGATCGGCGAGCGATTGCAGAACTGGACCGGTTATCGAAGAGTTTCCCGCCCGGGATGCATTATCAGCTGGCGTTCGACACGACGGATGCGGTGGGCGAATCCATCCGGGACGTGCTCTTCACGATAGGTTCGGCCATCTTGTTGGTCATCCTGGTGATCTTTATCTTCCTCGGCGACTGGAGGACGACGATGATTCACTTTATCGCCACTCCGGTTTCGCTTATCGGGACCTTCGTGTTTGTGAAGTTACTCGGCTTCTCCATCAACACGCTCACGTTGTTCGGCATCACCCTCGCTACCGGCCTGGTAGTCGACGACGCGATTGTTGTGATTGAAAACATTGAGCGCCATATCGCCGAGGGCGAACACGACTCCCGCAAAGCGGCGGCAGCGGCCACCGCCGAGATTACCAGCGCCGTTATCGCCACGTCACTGGTGCTCGTTGCCGTGTTCGTGCCGGTTGCGTTCTTTCCGGGGACGACCGGTATTCTGTTTCGCCAGTTTGCTCTGACCATCGCATTTTCCATTGCCATCTCCGCCTTCAACGCGCTCACCCTGGCTCCGGTGCTGGGGGCGATCCTTCTCAGCGGCCCGCACCGGCAAAAGTGGTGGTGGCTCCAGAAGTTCGACGATGGCGTCGTTGCCCTCACGCGTGGGTACCGTGGCCTGCTGCACCACGTGCTGAAATACAAACTGGCGATGTCGGTACTGTTTTTCGCCGGCCTGGGTCTCACCTATTTTGTATTCACTCGCGTGCCGACTGGATTTGTGCCCGACGAGGATCAGGGATATTTCATTATCGTCATTCAGGCGCCGTCGGGGGCTTCGCTGGAGTATACAAAGTCGATTGGCAAGCAGATTTCGGACGTGCTGGCGCACAACATCCCGGAGTCGGAGGGAACGTTCTCGGTGGCGGGCTTCAGCTTCGCCGGTGCGGCGGCAAATCAGGGGCTGATCTTCGTGCCCTTGAAACCCTACTCCCAACGAAAGGGCGACGAGCATGCGGCACCCGCAATCGTGAACCGCGTTCGCCCAATGTTATTTGGGATACAGGGAGCCATCGTTTTTGCCACGCTCCCACCCGCCGTGCAGGGCTTGGGACGCTTCGGCGGATTCCAGTTTGTGGTGCAGGACCAGAGGGCGCACAAACTTGAGGAGCTGGCCGGGGCCACGCAAGGATTGATCCGCGACTCCCGGCAACGAAAGGATCTGGTCGCCCTCAACACACCGTTCACGGCAAACGATCCGCAGTATATGATCACGATCGATCGCGAAAAAGCGAAGAGCCTGCACGTGCCTCTGTCGCAGATTACGGACACGCTCGGCGTATACATGGGCTCGGCATACGTGAACGATTTTGACTTCAACAATCGTTCCTACCGAGTCTATGTGCAGGCGGATAAACAATTCCGGGCGACGGCCAAAGATATGAGGCAGTTTTACGTTCGCTCGGATACCGGGGCCATGGTTCCGCTGGATAACCTCATCAGCATCAGCCAGACTACAACTCCACAGGTGATCAGCCATTACAACTTGTTCCGGTCAGCCGAAATCGATGGATCGGCGGCGCCGGGATACAGTTCTGGTCAGGCGATCGCTGCGATGGAAGATCTCGCGAAGAAACTGCCGCAGGGCTTTTCCTATAGCTGGACCGGCTTATCGCTCGAGGAATTGCAGGCCGGAGGTACGTCGCTGATTCTGTTTGGCCTGGGAACTCTGGTCGTCTATCTGACGCTTTCGGCGCAGTATGAAAGTTTCGTCCTGCCGTTCATTGTGCTGCTGGCGGTTCCCATGGCTCTGCTGGGCGCCCTGGGTGCGCAGTGGATTCGCGGACTGCAGAATGACGTCTACTGCCAGGTAGGGTTGGTCATGCTGGTGGGACTCTCCAGCAAGAACGCAATCCTGATCGTCGAATTCTCAGAGCAATTGCGCGAGCGTGGATTGCCGCTCGTCGAAGCGGCGGTGCAAGCGGCGACGATCCGCTTGCGGCCCATCCTGATGACGTCGCTGGCCTTCATTCTCGGCGTCGTGCCGCTGGTTGTCGCGACCGGCGCCGGAGAGAATGGCCGGCATTCAGTCGGGACCACGGTCTTCGGTGGCATGATCATGTCGACCTTCTTGAATTTGTTTTTCATTCCCGTGCTGTATCTAATTGTTGAGGGATGGAGGGAGCACGGAAAGGCGCCCGAACACCGCTAAAGAACCTTCACCACAGCGGACACGGAGTACCACAGAGGTTCCTCTGTGATCCTCTGTGTCCTCCGTGGTGAGTGGAAGCTGTCTCCGTAAATTGGCTTGGATAGGGCAGGGCTTTAGCCGTGCCGCTTGAGGCCACACAGGACGCCGCCTTCAGCCCCTGAGGGAGCGACTATCCGGCGCTTTCGTTCTGGTCTTTCACATTGTGTTGCGGGGTAGCAGGAACCGCGTAGTCCGACGGTTTCTTCCGGCCATCTAACGCTGCCGTTAGCTCCCGTTTCTTCTTGCGGGCTTCCCGGCGGCGCATTTTGGCCATCCATTCGCGCGAGTACATCGTGCCCCGGCACTTTCTAGAGCCGCAGTGGCACGGGGCAGGATCTTCATCATCGTAGAGGTTGTAATCCCATAGCAGTTCTTCGCCGGGGGCGATATCGCGGAGAGCAAAAATCCATACCCGTCCCTTGATCTCGTCGACTTCGCAATTGGGATCGCAGGAATGGTTCAGGTAAGCACCAAGTCCGTGTCCATCGATGACCGTCTTGCCATCCTCCAGTCCATACAAGTAAGTACGAGAGACGCTCCGTCGTAGCGGCGGTCGGCTTCTTCCGGAGTAATGCGCTCGCCGTCGTACTCGACGACGCGAGCTCCTTTACGGATCGCGGTGGTCGTGTAGACGCCAACAGCGTGAATGGGCGATGGTCGAACAACCAGGGGCATGAACTAATTTCGCATGACGCGGGAATTTTGGGGAGTGTAAAAATGGAAAGAGATTGCTGCTGATGGGAGCAACAGCGGATTCCTTCCTGGTTCGCTGCGCTCGCGCGTCGGAATGACAAGATTCTGGGGCGGGGATGGGACTGCATGTGCCGACGCCTGAGGCCTGAACGCCCTGACGCCTGGTTTCTACGGATCGTATACCGAACTTCCGAAGCCTTCTTTTCGCGCCGATTCCTGCATCTCTTCCAGCGCCTTCTGTTGTTCCTCCAGCTGCGCCTTCATGGTGTCGACTTCCTGCTGTTTCTGCTGCTGCCGCTCATTCCACTGGGCGCAATTCGCGACGCAGTTTCCGCCCGCGAAATGAATGGAGTCGCCGATACTCTTGATGTCCTGCTGCAGCGCGGCGATGGCGTTCTTCTGATTCAAGATCTGGGACTTCCAGTTCTCGCCCTTTGCTTGGTGGTCGCCGCTCTCAGCCTGAGAATCCGCCGGGGCGGAACTGGTCGGATGCGTCGAAACCGGAGTCACAGTGGCGCGCTCTGGAGTGTCGTCATTGGTTACGAGGCGAGCCGTCTTGGCCGTCGGCGCGGCCGGTGTTGCTTCGGAGGCCTGCGCGTCCTGATTCGCCGCTTCCTTCGCTTTCAGTTGAGCTTCTCTCTGCTGCTTCTTCAGCTTCACTTGGCGCGCGATTTCGCCGAGCGACAGCGTAGGGGCGGGGGGTGGAGAATCCTGGGCGGAGGTCTGCTGTTCCTGGGCATAGGACATCGAGCACAGAAACACGCTCGCCGCTGATATTACAAAAAGTCTTCGCATCAAAAGGCCTCCCAGATCCGTCTGGGGACACGGAGTACTCGGAAGATCGTAGCGGAGAGCTTCGGCCGATTCGAGTTACTTTCGTACCGGCGCAGGACTCGGCTAAGCCTCTGTAAAGTCTCGGATTAGGCCGTCGAGCTTTCGCAGCAGAGCCTGATTCCCCTGCCGTGGATAGCTGGCCAGAGACTCGCGATAGTGTGGCAGGTTGAACAGAAACGATTCCACACGCTCCTTGTTCAACTCCTCCCAGTAGGCTCCGTATCCCGACTTCTCGAGCCAATAAGCGTTGAATATCTGCTCGAACTGATGGCTCACAGGTACAGCCAGATAGGGCTTGCCCAGATGCAGCGCTTCGGTCACGAGCGAAAAACCAGAGTTGGCGATAATGGCGCGAGCGCTGACGAGATCCGAGAAGAAGCCGTCGAGGGAAGGCTTCTTGAAGGTGATGTTCCCGTCGGAGCCCTCGCGCCCGAACCCGTACGCAATAAAACGGCAGCGAACGGATCCCAGCAACTTCGCCAGAGCCGGCGCGGGCGAGGTCACATAGACCAGCACGTGGTCGCCTTCGCTGGGCCTTGCGTCAAGAATCTGCTGGCGCAATAAAGGCGGGAACAGGAACGTGTTGCGCTTGCGAATGGGAGCACTTGAAGAAAGAGATCACGAGGTAGGCGTTGGCGCGAGGCGTCATCAGCTTGGTCACAAGTTTGGCGGCAGCCGCATCGCGCCGGTACTGCTTCGGATACGAGACCTCGGCATTCGTGAGGCAATGCTGGTTATCGATGGAGATGACTGGCAGTCGCTGCTTGTGTCCGACGTGGCAGGTGAGCGGCTCGAAATCGGTGATGACGAGATTGATCTTCTCGTGCTCGACCAACTCGTTGAGCCGCGAAAGACTCTTTGCCGCGTGCGGCACCGTCAACAGATTCTTCGCAATGGTGCGCTTGTAGCGGACGCGATTGTTGACGTAAGCGAAGCGGAATCCGTAGATCTCGGTGACATTGAAACCGTCTTTCAGGTTCTGCAGGCCGCGATCGAACGAAGCGACGTGGAGGTTGTGGCCCTGCGCGACCAGATGTGTGAGGACTTCTTTGGCGCGGGTGGAGTGTCCGGCGCCTTCACCATTGACTCCGTAGAGGATGTTCGCCATCTATAAGCCCACTCGCGAGCGCAGCGATCAAAAGCCGCGAAAAGAAGGCATACGTTGTAGCGGATTTGCCGCTTGCCCGGCCATCACATACCAAGAGGTCGCACCGATGTGAAGGAATGGAAAATAGTTGAAACCAAAGCCGGTGTTCAGGATGCTCGTTGCGGCCGTGATGCCCTGGCCTACAACGAGTGGCTGGCCATTCACCGTCTGCCCGGCGCCCAGGCTGTTTTGTGCAACCTGCACGTTTTCGAGCAATGCAGCGGCGAGAGCCACATCGCCGTGAAAGCTTGGAATGTCATTCTTGGCTGGCAAGCGGCGCTGCAGCAAGGCGGAGATCAAGTGGCCGGTGCCTTCCAGCCAGACAGCATCGGCATCCACCGTATTGTCTCCCAGTACAGTTCCGAGTTTGCTCAGGCTGGCATAGGTCATGCCGGAGACACGTAGCCGCAAACTGCCGTTGACGCCCCAACCATTGTTGAACGCGAAGGTTGTGTCAGTGGTCGCGAGATTAGTTTTAACCCAATCAAGCGTGATCGCAAAATTGGGGTCCTGAAATGCCAAATACGACCACGTCTGAACATCTTCCGGACTGTTATTGAAGAAAATGTTCGTCGGATCTGATGTGCCGGTCCAGAAGTGTCCAGAGGGCGCATCGAACATAGCTTCCACAAACGCTCTGGCGTGGGCGGCACCGTCCAGCCACGAGTTGTCGCCAGAGAGCTGCGCCAACATCGTGAACAAGGCGTACACGTCGATATTGTGTTCCGTCGATTTGTTCGTTTGGCCGTTGCCGAAGAAATATCCGCCCGGCGGGACATTCGTATTATCGCGTGTCGTGGTCTCGATGAAGGTCGCAGCACGCAGCGCGCCCTCAAGGTACGTCTGCATGCGGGTGCGAGCATAAAGTTGAGCGAGCGCGATCCCTGCCCATGCGACATCGCCGACAGCGCTGCCCTGAAAGAAAGAGAGGCCCGGCGTCACGAAAACACCATGGCTGTCAGGCGTTCCTGCCATGTACGCCTGGCGAAGGCGCCCATCGCCGGCAGGATCGGTTTGTTGCGCATACAGCAAAGCATTGCCGATGATCATGGCGCGCGCGATGTCATCCGAGCGCCCGCGGGCAAGAAACGCGAGGGCAAGCAGCGCATTGTCATAGGTGAATGCGGTGCTGAAGAAAGTGCCGCCCGCAATCTGATCGCAATAACTCTGGCACATGCGTACGGTAGAACCCTGCGCGTATGCATCCATCATCTGACGTAGGAAGGCGTAAGCCGCGTTCGTCGAATGCTGAAGTTGAGGGCCGCCTGGGAGATCCGAATCACGATTGACGGCGCTGACGGCCGGAAGCATAAGCCAATGGCTTGGAAACTGGGACGACGCCTGCCGTCGCGGCCCCAACTCCTAATTGCATCATTCTGCGTCGTGAGATTTTGCTGTCGAGCATCGTAGGTTCTCCTTTGCTCTCGCTCTGCAAATCCAGAAAACGAATTTAACCTGAGTGTCTTCGCACCACCCAGAAATTGCAGGCGATTTTACCTGCTCTCTTCAGGACATTCAAAGCGCCATTCAATACTGGAGGCCGAGGACGGGCTACCACGTTGTTCGGTGGGTTCATGGCATTCCGGACCAACCGCTCGAGCACTAATCATTCGTGGTGCCTGGCGCTATGGTTGCGGTTGCGGTACCGGCAGAGCGACCGTATCGATCGTTGCCGGATCATCCCGCAGCTTGATGTAGAGCGTCTTGCCTTTCGGAGGCGGGATCGCCAGCGCGTCTTCGACGAAGCCTTCCGGGACTCTGACCGATTCGACGAAAGTCGGCATCGGCGCTGACCGAATCGAGCAGGAAGAGCTTGTCGCCGCTCAGCGTGCATTGCTTTTCCGGCTCGGGCACGCAACGAACGGCTTTCAGCATTGGGAATGCGCACCAGGTTCACGAGCGGCTGCCAGTCGCCGTTGATGCCATCACCGCTCACGGGACGAATCTTCAACGGGCCGAAAGCTGAGGGTCCAAGCAGCTTCATGGGATCGAGCACGGCCAGAACCGTTTTCGCGTCCTGCATGGTCAGGTTGCCATCCTTGAAACTCAGCAGAACGCGAAATGACTCGTCGGCGGTGGCTACTTCGATCTTCTCGCTGGCCGGAAATGTCTCCGGCACCTGAGTCTTAAGAAAGAAACTCAAGTGGCCATCCTGCGGGAGTTCTTCCTGGCTACCGAGGCGCACGGCCGGCGGCGCAGACGGATCGAGTTGGATGCTCTTGGTAAGAATGTTGACGGCAGGCCGCTGCGCGTCGACCTCACTCTTCAGGTCGAGGATGCGACCATCTTTCAGGATGACGTGCGCGACAATGGAGTCCCCGGGCCGCAGCTTGGTTTTTGCCGTGACATCCGCCGTCGTGACCTTGAGTTCGTCCTGTTGGTTGGCGCGCGTTAATGCGTCCGGCTTGAACTCAATCCCGCTGAATTCAAGGCTGGCGACTTGATCCAGTCGAGTGCCCTTCAGCAGGCCATCCGTATCCCCCGCGTGGATGCCGAATGTGTCGAGCCGGGCCGCCTCCGCGTAGGTGTGGAGAGGAATCTCATCGACCTCATGCAGCCCAAACTTCTTGATCTGCATGGTCAGCCAGCCGGCGCTGGCTTTCTGCAGGGGCACCTTCACTTCGAGTTCATCCGGCTTGGGATTCTTCCAGTCCGTCGAAAGGACTTTTCCCTGTTCGTCTTTGAAAGTCACTTCGCTGACGCAGCAGGCAGCCTGCGACTGGAGATGGAGCGTATCCTCGCGGCCGACGATAAGCGCGCTGGCATCTTTCGACGCCACGATCCACTGCGCCGGGCGCGACGTGCGCAGCTTGATAGTGTGGTCCGTCGAAGCTGTGGAAGCCCCACTGGCCGCGCAGAGTGCCGACGACTTCGCCGTCGAGATCGGCCGCCTCCAGGGGATGCGTGTCGATAGTAAAACCTCCGAGCACGGGATCCGGCTTCGCCGGCAAGTCGATCGGAGGTCCTGATTTCGCCTCCACGTGAAGAACCATATCGTGGGCGAGTTCGGATGCGAACACCAGCGGAGCGCCGTCTGCAGTAAGCAGGAGCGAGGGCTTTCCCGCGCACAGCACCTGCGCCGCATCGACCGCGCGAAGCGGCGGAGGAGGGGCGGTTCGAACCGGCGGCAGACCAATCACGATTACCGACTTGGGATTGCGGAACGATGGAGGATTGTTCAGGCGCAGATTGAGTTCGTTCTTCTTCGGCAACGCCAGCGCCGGAATGTATTGATACTGCGCCGTGTGCGCGGTCCCAAGAATCCGGACCACATCAACCACCGCTCCGATGTAAGGACTGTAGTATCCGCCGCGGGCGCCGGGCGTGGCACTGATCTGCGCCAGAAGATCCGACGAGGGACCGGAGGTCAGCGTCGCCACCATGGTCTGGCTGTGGGCATCGTCCAGCACAAGTTGATCGGTGTTCTGCGTAAGGCAGGAAACCTGCTGCGAACTCGGCTTGTCGAAACATTGCTGATCAAGCCGGATATTCAGGCTGCGAGCCAGCATTGCGGTGTGCGCCTTCAGTTGCTCCGGATCCGCGGTATAAACTTCCCGAACCTCATCCATGTACTTTTCGACCCGCTGGCGATCGAGACTCGCCTGTTGCAGGTCCTGCGCCGCGCGGACAAACGCGCCGGGCTTGCCTCGAACTGCCGCGCGCAACGTGCCGAAAGCACCTCCTGTCTCCGGTGCAAGGAAAATCAGGGCCTCTTCCGCCTCCTCGGGGATAGTGACGAAAACTCCTTCTTCGTGAGCGGCGCGAGTCCAGGTTTCGACACGGGTAAACCAGGAATCCGGCGGTGGATTGGTCGCGCCGCGCAGAAAGGCGATGATCATCAGATAGCGGACGGACTGGCTGTCGGGCAGGTCCGGATGCAGCCACAGACGATCGCCAGGCTGAAGGTTAGGAACTTCCGCGATGGGCAGGGTCTTGCCCCCGCGCTGAACCCGGACCTCGACTTTGGGGCCAATCAGATCGAAGGCAGCATTTTCTGCACTCGCCGCACCCGCAAGTGCCGAAGAGATCAAGAGGGAACGGATCAAAACATTGGGGAGGAAACCGAAAAACCGAGGTATGAGTCCCGCGAAGCGCACTACAACCCTCTCACTGCTGGGATTTCAGGAAAAGCTCAACTATCGGCTCGCGATTATTTTAACCGATCTATTTCGGAATTTGAGACTGGAAGGTTCAGGTAATTCCGTGCATTTCGGTAACACACATCCTGGATCAGGCGTCCTAAGAGCGCGTCATCAATTCGGTAGTTCACCGCGTGATGACTTCCTGGCCGATGACGTCGCAGAGAACGCGCCGGAAATATTCATGGCGCGGATAGGACATGAACGAACGCGAGTCGGTGACCATGCCGACGAAGCGCGACAGCAGTCCCACATTCGAGAGCGCGTTCAATTGCGCCGTGATCCCTTCTTTCTGATCGAGAAACCACCAGGCGCTCCCGTACTGGATTTTTCCGGGCTCTTGCGCCGTTCTGGAAACAGCCGATCAAGGTCGCGAAGGCAAAGGTGTCGGCAGGGTTGTTGTTGTAGAGGATCATCCGCGGCAGAGCATTCTCTCGCGCGAGGAGATCCAGGTAAGCAGCCAGCGGACGGATCTGGGGAAAGTCTCCGACCGTGTCGTACCCGGTATCGGGCCCGATTGCCTTGCGGGCCGCCGAATTCACGTTGCGCAGGGCTCCCAGGTGGAGTTGTTTGGTCCATCCTTTTTCAGCATCGAGACGGGCGAAGAACAACATCATGAACGAAGCAAACTGCGTGGCCTCTTCTCCGCTGATTGCCTTACGATCGCGTGCGTTTTCGAAAATGGCGGCAGCAGTTTTTTCAGAACATGGCGTGGCGAAGCAGTGATCCAGTCCGTGGTCCGATAAGCGGCAGCCGGAGGCATGGAAATCATCGTGGCGCTTGCGAAGTGCATCGAGAAAGCCATTCAGGTTTCGGATGTCGATGTTCGCGGCCTTCGCGAGCTTGTCGATCCAGGTCAGAAATTCCGGGGTGCCGATCGTCAGAGCTTTGTCGGGACGGAATGCCGGAAACACCCGAGTGTTCAGATTTGAGTTCGCGATCGTCCGGTGATGGCAAAGGTCGTCGGTCGGATCGTCGGTTGTACAGACAACCTCTACGCGGAACTTTTGCAAAATTCCGTGTGTCGTCAGATCCTGCGCGAGTGCGGGATTGGCACGCTCCCAGATCGACTTGGCAGAGTTCTCATCGAGCAGGTCGGTGATTCCGAAGTAGCGCTGCAGTTCGAGGTGAGTCCAGTGGTAGAGCGGATTGCGCAGCGTGTAGGGAACGGTTCGCGCCCATGCCAGAAATTTCTCGTAAGGGGATGCATCGCCGGTGATATATCTTTCGGCGACCCCGTTCGCTCGCATCGCCCGCCATTTATAGTGGTCGCCGTCGAGCCAGATCTCGTAGAGATTGGCGAAGCGACGGTTCTCGGCGATGTCTTGTGGCAGACAGATGGCAGTGGTAGTCAAGAATCGGCTGCGGCGCGGCGTAATGATGATAGAGTTTCTGCGAGACGTCGTTGGAGAGCAGGAAGTTATCGTCGAGAAAAGCCTTCATGGCCGCATGGTTCGATCTAGGAAGCTTCGATCGAGTAAGCCTCGATCAAGTAAGCGATGACTATATCAGTTCCACTTCACGCCAGGCACTCGGCGGATGATTTCGAAGTCTTCAGGAGCCATTGAACTCGCAACTTCCCACATCGATTCCTGACGCGGTTCAGGACTCCCCGGCGCAGAATGCCGGACGGGTGCGCTGGCTGATCTGCGGCCTGTTGTTCTTCGCCGCAACCGTGAACTACATGGACCGGCAGGTGATCGGGCTGTTGAAACCGACTCTGCAGGCGCAGCTCGGATGGACGGATATCGGGTACGGCAACATCATCTTCGCCTTCACGCTGGCCTACGGCATCGGCTCATTGGTGGTTGGAAAGCTGATCGACCGGCTCGGCACGCGCACAGGATTTTCATTGGCAGTTCTGTTCTGGAGCATTTCCGCGATGGCGCATGCGGCGGCGGGATCGGTCTTCCAGTTTGCAGGCAGCTCGCTTCAGCCTCGGCATTGGTGAAGCAGGCAGCTTTCCCGGCTCGATCAAGGCGGTGGCCGAGTGGTTTCCGAAGAGAGAGCGGGCCGTGGCCACCGGCATCTTTAATTCCGGGACGAATGTTGGCGCGATTGTCACGCCATTAATCGTGCGCTGGCTCACGCTGCGATTCGGATGGCGGATGGCCTTCATCGCCACAGGCGCACTCGGATTCCTGTGGATTGCAGCCTGGCTGGCTCTGTATCGACGCCCGGAGGAGAGCAAACTGGTCTCACCCGGAGAACTGGCGCTGATTCGGAGCGATCCTGCGGACCCGGTGACGGCGCCTGTTCCGTGGCGGATTCTGCTGACCATGCGGCAGGCCTGGGCGGTCGGCCTCGGAAAGTTTTTCACCGATCCGATCTGGTGGGTGTACCTGTTCTGGATGCCGGATTTCCTGAGCCGCAATCTGAAGCTGGATTTGACCGGCATGCTCCTGCCCCTATTTGTCATTTATAGCGGGGCGAGCGTCGGAAGCATCGGCGGAGGCTGGCTCTCATCAAGCCTGCTCAAGCGCGGCTGGTCTGTGAATGCCAGCCGAAAGACGGCGATGCTGGTCTGCGCGCTGGCCGTCACGCCAATCATGCTCGCTGCGCGCACCGGCAACCCGTGGTTTGCGGTTTGCCTGGTGGCGCTGGCGGCGGGTGCGCATCAGGGATGGTCTGCCAATATCTACACTCTCGTTTCGGATATGTTTCCCCGACGGGCTGTGGCATCGGTGGTCGGTTTCGGCACCTTACTAGGGACGATCGGCGGCATGGGCATTGCGAAGATGGTGGGCTACATCCTGCAGCGGACGGGATCGTACGTGCCGGTATTCCTTCTTGCGGGAACGGCTTACCTGGTGGCGCTTGTGCTTCGTGCAGATTCTGGCGCCGCGCCTGGAAAGAGCAGAGATGTGAGTCCGACGGTTTGTGTAGGGGCGGACGCCTTCGTCCGCCCCGCGAGCGCAGCGAGCGTGTGCGAACGTGCTGTTGGCAGCGAGATCTAAACTCAACCGCCGAATAGATGGCGAATGCATCCAAGCCGATTCCGTCGCTACGCTGGTGGATTGGCGGCCTGCTGTTCGCTTCCACCGTCATCAACTACATCGACCGCCAGACTCTTGCCGTTCTCGCTCCCTATCTAAAGCTCGAGTATCACTGGACGAATTCGGATTACGCGAAACTCGCCATCGCGTTTCGCATAGCGTACTCGTTCGGCCAGAGTGTGTTTGGCAAGATGATGGACCGCATCGGTACACGGCGCGGGCTCACGGTGACGGTGATCTGCTATTCCATCATCTCGATGTTGACTTCGCTGGCCAGAGGCTTCTACAGCCTCATGACATTCCGTTTCCTGCTGGGAGCGGGGGAATCAGCGAATTGGCCGGCTGCGACAAAAGCTGTGTCGGAATGGTTTCCGAAACGCGAGCGGGCGCTGGCGACGGCGCTGTTCGACAGCGGGTCGTCCATCGGCGCGGCAGTCGCTCCCTTCATCGTTCTCTGGATCTATTTTCGCTGGGGATGGCGTCCTGCAGTTGCGGTTCCCGGCGTGCTGGGTTTTCTGTGGCTGATCGCGTGGCGATGGCTCTACTATCCGCCAGAGACGCACAGCAGGATCAGTCCGCAAGAGCGCGAAATGATCGCGGCTGACAAGCAGCGAATCGGAATCTCAAACAGCGGCGGTGCGTCCGAGATGGCGTGATCTGTTGAAGCTGCCCCAGACCTGGGGAACAATCATCGCCAAGACATCGACCGACCCGGTCTTCTTTTTCATCACGGAGTGGTTTCCGATTTACCTCGTCGCTAAGGGGATCGAATTGAAGAGCAGTCTGATCGCGGTGGGGATTCCGTTTATCGTCGCCGATGCGGGAAGCTTCTTTGCGGGCTGGCTTTCTGGATATTTGGTCCGTCGTGGAAGGTCGTTGAGCTTCGCACGCAAGCTCCCGATCATCTACGGCGGGATTGGGATGACGCTGCTCATTCCCACGATCTTCACCACGAACAAATACCTGATCGCGCTCCTGTTTTCCATCGTGACCTTTACCTATGCGGGTTTCACGATCATGGCGAACACGCTGCCCTCGGACTTGTTTGAAAGTGGGTCGGTGGCATCGGTAAGCGGGCTGGGAGGAACCGGCACGGGGTTTGGAACAATCGTGGCCTTCCTGCTGGTCGGCCATGTTTCTGACGCGCGCCAGGCTATGGGCACGCATGCCTTCGATCCAATCGTGATCGTTCTTGGGATCATCCCCTTTATCGGGATGATCCTGGTCCTGCTGCTGCTCCGGAACAACGAAGCCACCGAGCGCGGACTCGTGCGCCGAATTTGAGGTTTCGGTACACTCGTGGGTCGAGCAAGGAGCCATCGTGAAGATCACAGATGCAAAAGTGTTCGTCTGCTCCCCGGGACGGAACTTCGTCACCCTAAAGATTTTCACTGACGAAGGAATTTACGGACTAGGCGATGCGACTCTAAATGGACGCGAGCTGGCCGTGGCATCCTACCTCTCGGATCATCTGATCCCCTGCCTCATCGGACGCGATCCCTCGCAGATCGAAGACGTTTGGCAATACCTCTATCGCGGCGCTTACTGGCGGCGCGGTCCGGTCACGATGACCGCCATCGCGGCCGTCGACATGGCCCTCTGGGACATCAAAGGCAAAGGCGCTGAACACTCCGGTGTACAACCTGCTGGGTGGGAAAAGCCGCACTGGAGTCCTCGTCTACGGTCACGCCAACGGGCGCGACATCGAAGAGACCGTCGACGAGGTGGCCAAGTACAAGCAGCAGGGATATCTTGCCATTCGCGCGCAGTCAGGCATTCCCGGGCTGCCGTCGACCTACGGCGTAGCCAAAGACAAGATGTTCTACGAGCCTGCGGAGAAGGGCTTGCCGCCGGAGAACGTGTGGTCCACCGAAAAATATCTGCTGCATGTGCCGAAATTGTTTGAGGCGCTGCGCCTGAAGTTCGGCGATGACCTGCATTTGCTACACGACGTTCATCACCGGCTCACTCCCATCGAGGCGGCGCGTCTGGGCAAAAGCCTGGAACCATACCATCTCTTCTGGCTCGAAGATGCAGTGACGGCAGAGTTGCAGGAGGGATTTCGGCTCATCCGCCAGCACACGACCACTCCCCTCGCCGTGGGCGAGGTCTTCAATTCAGTGTGGGATGCGCACATTCTCATCACCGAACAACTCATCGATTACCTGCGTATGACGGTGGTTCACGGCGGCGGACTGACGCACCTGCGGAAGATCGCCGCACTGGCCGAGATTTACCACGTGCGCACCGGCAGCCATGGGGCGACGGATCTCTCTCCGGTGGCCATGGCCGCGGCACTGCACTTCGATATTTCCATCAACAACTTCGGAATCCAGGAATACATGCGGCATACGCGCGAGACCGATGAGGTCTTTCCGCACTCGTATTCGTTCAACGCCGGATATTTGTATCCCGGCGATGCGCCCGGACTCGGTGTCGATTACGACGAGAAGCTGGGCGAGAAATTTCCGTATGAGCGGGCGTACTTGCCGGTAAATCGCAAATTGGATGGAACGATGTTTAACTGGTGAGCCTGCAACTCACCTAAGAGAACTGAGGAACTATGTACGCGAAGCTGGATCTGGCAGGAAAAGTTGCGGTGGTTGTAGGAGGCAGTTCGGGAATCGGCAGGACGGTTGCTCTCGGCCTCGCAGAGGGCGGCGCCGACGTCGTCTCGAGCGCGCGCCGGATGGATCTGGTAAACACACTCGCCGACGAGATCGAGAAACTCGGCCGCAGATCTTTGCGAGTGACCTGCGACGTCGCCGATCGCGGCTCTCTCGAGAAACTGCTGCAGGCATGCCTGGCCGCATTCGGCAAGGTGGACATCCTGGTGAATGCCGCTGGAATCACCAAACGCGCCCCAACGCTGGATTATCCGGAAGAGGACTGGAAGCGGATTATGGAGACCAACCTGACCGGCACGCTTCGCACCTGTCAGGTTTTCGGCAAGCACATGATCGAACGGGGTTACGGACGCATCATTAACATCGCCTCGATGGGATCGTTTCTCGCCCTCTTCGAAGTAGCTGCATATAGCGCCAGCAAATCTGCGGTCGCGTCGTTGACGAAATCGCTGGCCATCGAGTGGGCGAAGCATGGAATCTGCGTGAACGCGATCGCCCCGGGATATTTTCGGACGCCGTTAAGCGAGAAACTCCTTGTGGGCACCGGACGCGGCCGCGAGGTCATCATGCGCACGCCGATGAACCGCTTTGGAGAACTGGAGGAATTGGTGGGTGCGGCGATCTTCCTCGCCTCCGACGCCGCAAGTTTCGTGACCGGGGTGATCCTGCCCGTTGATGGCGGGGTGCTGGCCAGCGGCGTTAATCAATGAAACTCGCCCTGGTTTAGCTGGCCTTTCTCTCGGCTTTTGCCGGCCGGGCCGCGGCAACGGCTTGCACCAGTTCCCTCGCCGCTGACGTGATCTTTTCCAGATTTCCTTCACGCAGGGCCGCGGCATCGACCAGGTCCGCCCCTACTCCAAGCGCATACGCCCCGGCAGCAATGAACTCGGCAGCATTGGCTGCGTTCACTCCCCCGGTCGGAATCAGCTGAGCATGAGGGAAGGGCGCTTTCAGCGACTTCAGGTATTTCGGCCCGCCCACAGTTTCCGCATGGAAAAATTTTGATGAGTCGAGCTCCGTGATCTTGCGCACTCATCAACTCGGTCGGAGTCAACGCACCAGGAATCGCCAGCCGGTTGTTGACGCGCGCGACCGACAAGACCGAAGTGGACAGTCCCGGACTCACCAGGAATTGCGCTCCCGCGCGCACGCACGACTCCGCCTGTTCGGCATTGGTGACTGTGCCGGCGCCGATCAAAACGTCTCCGCCGCGCCGCTGCACCAGTTCGCGAATCACAGTAATCGCGTTAGGAACAGTCATTGTGATTTCCACAACCGGAATGCCTCCGGCGCAAATCGCTTCGACCGCGCGGTTCGCCTCTTCGACCGATGAGGCGCGCACAACGGGAATGATTCCGATTTCGCCAACCTTGCGGATGACATCTTCAATGCTGAGTTCGGTAATTGGCATTCAGCCTCGCTTTCGACGTCAACGCTCGATTCTAGCCGTCCGCGAAGACATCGCCTGCAAAACTTCGGCGAGCGTCGCCATGGTCGTGTCGCCTGGAGTGGTCATGGCCAGTGCCCCATGCGCGGCGCCGCATTCTACCGCCCACTGCGGATCCTTGTCTGACAGGAATCCGTAAATGAGTCCGGAGGCGAAGGAGTCGCCGCCACCCACGCGGTCGTAGATCTCAAGATCTTCCCGCATCGGAGCCTCGAAGAACTTTCCATCGTGATAACAGAGCGCGCCCCAATCGTTGCGAGTAGCGGTCTTGGCATTACGGAGCGTCGTCGCAATCACCGCCATTGACGGATATTCCTTCACCACCGCTTCGATCATCTTTTTGAACCCGCCAGCCTCGATCTTTGAGTGATGCTCGTCGAGACCTGACACGGAGAAGCCGAGCGCCGCCGTAAAGTCTTCCTCGTTGCCGAGCATGACATCCACGTAAGGAGCCAGGCGACGATTCACTTCCTGGGCCTTAGCCTTCCCACCAATCGATTTCCAGAGCGAGGCTCGATAGTTCAAGTCATAGGAGACGATTGAGCCGCCTTGCTTGGCCGCTTGCATGGCTTCCAGCGCCACCTGTGGCGTGGTTTCAGACAACGCACAGAAGATTCCGCCAGTGTGAAACCAGCGCGCGCCATCTTTGGAAAAAATCTGCTGCCAGTCGATTTCACCGGGCTTCAACTGCGACGCGGCCGTATGTCCACGATCGGAGCAGCCTAGCGCGGCGCGCACTCCGAATCCACGCTCCGTGAAATTCAACCCGTTACGGACCGTGCGTCCCACCCCATCGTATGGAACCCAACGAACGTACTTCTGCGAGACGCCACCTTGCAGCATGAGGTCTTCGACGAGGCGTCCGACAGGATTATCGGCGAGCGCGGTGACGATGGCTGTCTCCAGACCAAAGCAGCGGCGCAGTCCTCGTGCCACGTTGTACTCACCGCCGCCTTCCCACACGCGAAAATGGCGCGTGGTGGAAATACGTTCGTCGCCGGGATCGAGTCGCAACATCACCTCGCCCAGGCTGACCAGGTCCCACTTGCATTGCTGTTTTGGTTTGATGTTCGGTTTTGACATGAATCGTGCCCGCGGCCAAACATAGGCTCATCCACCTACGACCTGGAACTGACCCTCGAACCTGCGCCGCAAATCGCAGTGATTTTAAATGATTTGCATGGAGCGACGATGAAATTTGATCAAGGCACACCCGAGCGGCCTTGGCCCGGATTGAGAAATTTTCATCGCCCTAATCATTCCCGACTTGCCGCCGAAGCCAGGTTTCTGCTACAAAAAGGGTTAATTAAGCTTCTTCGTCCTCGCAAACCTGTTTGGGGAAAAGAACGAGGCAACCGCCTCTCAGCCGTCCGTTTCTAAACACGGACACTTCAGATCGAGTCTGCTTTCACAGATTGCATGACTCCGGGCCCCTAGCCAGTCTTTGGAGTTTGGATGCGGTTCAGCAGCAGATGTGACGTTCGCGGGAGAACTGCTCTTCTGAGTGTCTCCAGCGCCCTGCCTTGCGTCCAACCTGTACGGTTCCGAAACTGTCCTCAATCCCTCAACAACCAAAATCACTGCATGTTAGTTTTTACCGCCGGAGGAAGATATGGCGACGACGAATTTCGTCCAGATTGAGAATGATGCCGAAATCAAGCAGCGCCTCGCAGCCGAGCGCGCGCGCCTACGCAAGATTGCCGGGCTCGACCGGCCCGAACACTTTCACCGTCCCGTCGAGCGCGCCTTCACGGCCGAGCAACGCCCTCATACGACGATTCTGTTCGGAGGGTTCACCTGGAAGCATGAAGATCTGATCCGCGCCGTCTTTCAAGGCTGCGGATATCGCTGCGAGAAGCTTCCTGTGCCCGACGTCCCGGCCTTCCAGACCGGCAAGGAATTCGGCAACAACGGGCAATGCAACCCGACCTACTTTACCGTGGGCAATCTGGTGCAGTATCTCCAGTTCCTCGAGAAGGAAGGGCTCACGCGCCAGCAGATTCTCGACAACTACGTCTTCTTCACGGCCGGCTCCTGCGGCCCGTGCCGCTTTGGCATGTACGAGGCCGAGTACCGCTTCGCGCTGAAGAATGCCGGATTCGACGGATTCCGCGTCCTCCTGTTCAAGGACAGCGATGGCATCAAGGCTGCCTCGGGCGAGCCGGGGCTGAAATTCTCCGTCGATTTTGGTTTCGGCATGCTGAACGCGATGCATCTGGGGGATGTGATCAACGATCTCATCTATCAGGTTCGCCCCTACGAAGCGAATAAGGGCGAGACTGATCGCGTGTTCCACGAGATGGTCGACGGGCTATGCGAAGACCTGAAGAATCGCAAGTCGTTCGAGATCGAAAAGAGCGCTCCCGATTGGGCTAAGCCGAAATTCAAGAGCAACAAGATCCTGCGCAACACTTTCAATGTCTTTGGCAAATGGCACGAGCATATGTGGGGCAAGGACTACCTGAATGCCCTCAAGACTGCGCGCGAAAAGATGAACTCAATCGAGGTGGATCGCACCCGCGTGAAGCCGCTGGTGAAGATCACCGGCGAATTCTGGGCGCAGACCACTGAGGGCGACGGCAACTTCCACATGTTCGAATTCCTGGAGCGCGAAGGGGCGCAGGTGCTGGTCGAGCCCATTGCCACTTGGGTCGCCTACCTGATGTACCAGGCCAAGGCGCACGCGATTGCCAAATGGCCGGTCAATCGTCCTCACCGGGACCCGAAGTGGTACGAGCTGAAAAAGAATTTCGCGAACTACATCGGCCTGCGCAAGAAGTTGTGGGGCATTGGCGCGGGCGAGAGGATGTGGGGTTTCTTCTACCACCGCACAGCGAAGAATATGGGAGGCATCACCCATCACCTGGCTCCGCAGACGGAATTGGCCGAACTGGCGCATCCCTTCTACAACCAGTTTGCGCGCGGCGGCGAGGGGCACCTCGAAGTCGGCAAGAACGTCTACTACACCGTGCACAAGCTCTGCCACATGGTGCTGGCGCTGAAGCCATTCGGATGCATGCCGTCGTCGCAGTCCGATGGCGTGCAGTCGGCGGTGATCAACAAATTCAAAGACATGATCTTCCTGCCCATTGAGACTTCCGGCGAGGGCGAGGTCAATGCGCACAGCCGTGTCCAGATGGCGCTCGGCGAGGCGAAGGTCAAGGCCAAGGCCGAGTTCGAAGAATGCCTCAAGTCGACCGGCAAGACCATGAGCCAGATCCGCGAGTACATCGACGAGCATCCGGAACTGAAGCGGCCGTTCTATCACGTGCCGCACCGCGAGGGAGTCGCCGGAACCGCAGCCCAATTCATTCTGCACGTCAACGATCGGATCAATAAAGACACGCGCTTCTGGAAACGTTCGCGAGTGCGCGTCGAAACCGCCCCGGCGATGTCCGGAGACTAAGTGTGAGGTTTGGACTAATGTGGGTGCCCCGGGTCTCGCCGGTTTTGCGAGACCTGGGAACTCGACAGATCGCGTCAAACAACTATCGATTCGACCTATAAGCTCGAGAGGAATTCATGCACGATCATAAGGGCCCGCAGCTGATCCAGATTGCACCGCTCGAGGTGCCCCCGCCATCGATCCAGCAGATCCGTCATGCGCACCATGCACATGACCAGAAGACCGAGTTCTTTGTCGGACTCGATGTCGGCTCTACGACTGTGAAGGCCGTCGTCGTCGAAGCCGCGACCGACAAGGTTCTCTGGCAGGACTATCAGCGCCACGAGACCAAGCAGCCGGAAAAGACGCTCGAGTTCCTGAAGCGGATGGAAGCCGACGCTGGCATCAACCGCCACAACACGCGCATCTTCATGACCGGGTCCGGTGGAAACGGAATTGCAGATCAGATTGGCGCGAAGTTTGTTCAGGAGGTCACCGCCGTATCGCTGGCGGTCGAGAAACTTCACCCGGAAGTGTATTCAGTCATTGAACTGGGCGGGCAGGACGCGAAGATCATCGTCTTCAAAGATGACCAGGAGAGCGGCCGCAAGAAGAAGATTCCATCGATGAACGATAAATGCGCCGGCGGTACGGGCGCGGTCATCGACAAGATCAATGCCAAGCTGAAGATTCCCACGGAACTGCTCGCGCAGCAGAGATATCACGGGATCAAATTGCACAAGGTTGCCGGCAAGTGCGGCGTGTTCGCGGAGACCGACATCAACGGTCTGCAGAAAGTCGGGACACCGTCGGACGAGTTGATGGCATCGCTGTTCGAAGCGATTGTGCTGCAGAATCTCAGCGTGCTCACGCGCGGGCATACTCTGCGCCCACACGTGCTGCTGCTGGGTGGCCCCAATAGTTTCATTCGCGGCATGAGGGAAGCGTGGCAGGCCAACATCCCGCGCATGTGGCAGGAGCGCAAAGTTCAGATTCCTGATGGAGCGAAGCCGGAAGATCTGATCAAGGTTCCGCAGAACGCGCAGTACTTCGCCGCTTTGGGTGCAGTTGAGTTTGGCCGGAGTGAAGACGATTGCATTGGCTGCTACTGCGGTTACGAGAAGCTGATCCACTACATCGACTACGGCCGCCAGGAAGAAAAGGCCAAGTCCGGCGGGAAGGGTCTGGTCGAGAAGCCTGGGGATCTGGATATCTTCAAGGAAGCTTACCGACGCAAGAAATTCACGCCTGCCGTGTTTGCAAAAAACAGTACCGTTGGCGGATTTATCGGAATTGACGGCGGCTCGACTTCGACCAAGGCTGTGTTGCTGGACGAAAACGGCGACATTTTATGCAAGTCGTACCAACTCTCGAATGGCAATCCCATCCAGGACACAATCGAGATGTTCGAGAACCTGCGCGCCCAGGTCGAAGCTCAGAACGCAAAAATGGAAGTGTTGGGCGTTGCGACCACCGGGTACGCGAAGGACATCCTGAAAGATGTTCTCAACGCCGATGTGGCGCTGGTTGAGACGGTTGCCCACACCGAGTCGGCCCTGAAGTTCTATGAAGATCCGCACGTGATTGTTGACGTGGGCGGGCAGGATATCAAGATCATCATCCTGCACAACGGACGCGTCAAGGATTTCAAGCTGAATACGCAGTGCTCCGCGGGCAACGGCTACTTCCTGCAATCCACGGCTGAAGGCTTCGGACTCAGCGTCAATCAATATGCCGATCTCGCCTTCTCTGCTCAGGCAATGCCGGTATTCGGCTATGGCTGCGCTGTATTCATGCAGTCCGACATCGTGAACTTCCAGCGTCAAGGCTGGCGCGCCGAAGAAATTCTCGCGGGACTGGCGGCCGTGTTGCCGAAGAACGTGTTCCTCTACGTTGCCAGCATTCCCAATCTCGCGGCACTCGGTTCGCGCTTCGTGCTGCAGGGCGGGACGCAAAACAATCTTGCCGTCGTAAAGGCTGAAGTCGACTTCATCCGCAACAGCTTCCGTGCCACGGGTAAGCAGCCCGAGATCATCGTTCACGAGCATTGCGGAGAATCAGGCGCGATTGGGGCTGCCCAGGAGTCACTGCGCTTGTGGCGCAACGGTAAGCAGACGACGTTCGTCGGGCTCGACGCGGTCCGCAAGATCGAGTACCGCACCACGCGCAACGAAGACACGCGCTGCCACTTCTGCAAGAACGATTGCTTGCGAACCTTCATTGACATCCGCACCCAACCCAAGAACGATCTCAGCTTCGTGCCCATCGAGAAAGTCACCAAGGTTCCGCTCATGCACGGCGAGCAGCGCCTGATCATTGCCACCTGCGAGAAGGGCATGGTGGAAGATGTCAATGACATGAAAGGGATCAAAGCCGGCCTTGACTCCATTCGCGCACAGCACCCCAACTTTGTCGACTACGCGTCAAAGGAAGTGTTCCGGCCGACGAATGCCAAGAGCGTGGCTGACCCATTGCCGACCAAGGGTTGGGCCGGTTGGAAGAAAGGCGACAAGGAGCGGCATGCGCTGATGGAGAATCGCAAGAAACTCCGCATCGGCATCCCGCGCGTTCTGAATATTTACACCTATGCTCCGTTGTTCAACGCCTATTTCGAAAGCCTCGGCGTGCAACCGGAGAACATCATTTACTCCGACTACACCAGTTCCGAGCTTTACCGCGCGGGAGCGAGCCGTGGCGCGATCGACCCATGCTTCCCCGCCAAGATCGGAATTTCTCACGTCTACAACCTGATTCAGGAAAAACACCGCAAGAAGCCGCTGAACGCGATCTTCTTCCCGATGTATGACGTGCTGCACTCGCCCTGGTGAAGATCGTCGGCGCCAATGCCTGTCCGACGGTGACCGCAACTCCTGAAACCGTGAAGGCTGCATTCACTAAGGAAAACGATGTTTTCGCCGAGCACAACGTGAAGTACATCGATCCGGTGCTGAACTTCTGCGGACCGCAAGCTGTTCGCTCACCAAATGCTGCAGGCCTTGCAACCTCTTCTCGGGCTCTCGCTGGAAGAAAACGATCGCGCAATTGAGTCGGGATTCGCTGCTCTGCAGGAATACGAAACCAACATCCGTCGGCGCGCCCGTCAGGTAATCGATCAGCTCGAGCGCGAGGATCGTATTGGCATCGTCATGCTCGGGCGCCCCTACCATCACGATCCCGGCTTGAACCACGAAATTCTCGATGAATTCCAGAAGCTGGGTTATCCCATCTTCTCGCAGAACACTCTGCCGCTCGACGAAGACTTACTGGATCGCCTCTTCGGCGAAGAAGTACGCGCCGGCCTGATCACCAGTCCGCTCGACATTACTGACGCCTGGAAGAATTCTTACTCTTGCAGCACCAACCACAAGGTCTGGGCCGCAAAGTTTACGGCACGGCATCCCAACCTGGTCGCGCTGGAAATTTCCAGCTTCAAGTGCGGACACGATGCGCCCATCTATGGCGTGGTCGAAGGCATCATCGAACAGTCAGGGCACGCCCTATTTCTGCTTCAAGGATCTCGACGAGAACAAGCCAACAGGCTCGATCAGGATTCGCGTCGAGACGATTGACTATTTCCTCCGCCGCTACCGCGAGGAAGTGATCCGCAAGCGCAAAGCCGAACAGGATATCGAGGCGCAACTGGCGGCGATGGAATCACAACTCAGGGGCGAGAAGGTGGACTCGCTTGTCCTGCCCCAACAGATGGAGCCCGAAGCGCAGGGAATGGCAGCAGACTAGGACGCGGGCCTTCAGCCCTGATGGAAGCATTTCGCTCTAGTTCTCCGACATTCTCCGCGAAGCTGCCAGCAGTTCGTTGGTCCGCCGAATCAGTTCGGCTCGTTCCAGGTCGCGGTACTGCTTGGGAAGCAGGCTCTTGCTCGTGCATTCGAGCACGGCAACCATATTCTGCAGATCAATCTCTGTCGGATAGTAGGGCGGGATGAAATCTTCCAGTGCCGCCTCGAGATCCTGCGCATCAACGGCAGACTTGTTCTGCAGACTGCTGCGCATGTGACTCCGCACTAATACCGCCTCGATGTCCGCCCCCGACAATCCTCCCGCTCGATTGAGGAAGGATTTCTCGATATCCTCCGGAAAGGCTTTCATCCCAATCTTCCGTTGCATCGCGCGCAGCAGGGCAAGCCGCTCCTCCGGCGTGTCGGGATAGAAGAGAGCAATGTGCTCTTCCGCGCGGCCCTGCCGTTTCAGGTCAACGGGCAGAAGATCGGGCCGACAGGTCAACAAAAACCAGATCACCCTTCCGCGATATTCCGTATTCCCCATGAACTGCGCAATCTGCGCAAAGACGCGGTTCCCCACGCCGCTATCGCCGGAATTGGAACGATCGCCAAGTTGAGCATCGGCTTCATCGACGATCACGGCAATCGGGCTCATCGCCTTCAATAAGCTCAAGACTCGCTCGAGATTGCCCTCGGTGACACCTTGCCACATGCTGCGGAAATTTTTGAGCGTCACCGCCGGAATGCCCACCTCGCCGGCGAAGCAGGTAGTAATAAAGGTCTTGCCCGTTCCGACCGGCCCGCAGATGACGTATCCCATCGGCAACACGTCGGTATTGCCGGCCCGTATGGCAGCAGCGGCATCCTGCAGCTTGCGCTTTGCCTGATCATTGCCCGCGACAAACGAAAGATCAAACCGGCTCTGCACAAACTCAAGCAGTCCACCGGACTCGGCTTCGATCAATTCTTTCTTCTTCTGCGACAAGAACTTCAGCGTGAGCGGCTGGCGATTTTCTACCGCATGTGAAATCAATCCCTGTAACTGAACCCTCTTCAGCCCAGCCCCCAACTTGCCCAGTGTCTCATCGTTGACTTCAGACTGCGCGGGCAATTCGCGGGACTTCAGTTGTGCGCGAATGAACTCCAGGCGCTCCGTCATCATCGGGCAACGGAATCGCGATCGACGCGACGCCCGGATGCTGCACGATCCCCTGGTTCAGTTCGATCTGATTCTCCGAGATGAGACAAATTGTTACGTCAGCGTCGAGAAAGGCGGCATTCCGCGCCCAGCGCTTGAAAATGACCAGCGAGTTGCGGTCCTCCGCCGACATCGAGGAAACGTCGCCGGCCGGCGCAATCGTCTCCGCAAAATCGATCACCAGCCCAATCTTTTTCCCGTCGGCGATACGCAGCCGCAGATAATTGTCGAGCAGGTTCAACACCGCGTCCGGATTGCGCGGCAGCCCGCCCTGGGAAAAGTTCGTGCCGTGAAAGCTGTCGTACCCTTCCAGCGCCCGCCGGAAATCGGCTTGTGTTGCCGGAGTGCCGAAGCTCAATCCTCCGCGATCGTAGTGCAGGATCAAGTCGCGCTGGCCGAACAATGCGCGCGACAAAAAATCTTCCAGCGAAACAAAGCTCGTGGTGCCCTCCTGCATTCGCAAGGGCACCAGGTCACGCACATTGCCGTAAAGCACAAACACCGCAAACGAGCGCGAATAATACTTCTCGGAAAGCTCTCGCGCCCACGCGGGCAGCGCGTCCAGATACTTCCCCGTTTTGGTAGGGCTGTCTGCCATCTAGTTCTGAATACGCACACGATTTGGCCCGGAGGATGTCGACTGTCATCGAGCGACATCAGCCCGTTCAAATCCGGCGACAAATCGCTGAAAATCGTTTCCACCTGCTGAACCGTCTGCTCCGTCTGCTCGACATCATGAACCAGACTGTCCAGCCGGTCGCTGACCTGCTGCGGATCGCGCATCGTCACCGACTGATCTCTGACCAGCAACAGCACATCCTCCACAGCCGCAATCTGCGCGTCCACCACCTTGCAGTTCTCCGCAATCTTGTCGAACTTCTCCAGACGCTTGTTCAAAATCTCGATACGTTTTTGATTGATCTCCTGTACTCGTTGCGGTTCGCCGCTCATATTCTTCTGCAGTGTCGCGATCTCGCGCTTGATCTCATCCCTCGCGGTGCTCTTCATATACTGCTGCTGTTGCGCCGCCGCGACCAGCAGTCGCGCATATCCGCTCAGTAATCCCTGCAAGCTGGTGTCGATCTGCTGCAGGAAGATCTGCGACTGCGAGGAGAGCTGCGCAAAGTTCGTGCGAATCGATCCGCAAATCTGCGCGCAGTGGACGTACCGGCTCTGCATCTCCGGAGACAGATTCCGAAGCATCTCGTTGAGCTTCTGCTGATGCTTCAACTGCTCGTCCGCGAGTTGCCACGACCGCACCAGTCGGCGAAAGCGCGAGCTTTGCGGCACGATCGCGAGGTACATCAGCTCAAGTCCAGCGGCAAGCAAGATCGGCAAAGCCGTGCCGCTGATCAGCGCAAAGGCCGCCGCGCCAGCCAGAGAAATCCAGTTGTACTGCCAGTGAAACGCAGCCTTGACATAATTGGTCGGGTCGACCGGCTGCGTGCTTTGCTGATCCTGGGGATCGGCGAGAGGCATTTAAACACTCACCCGCACCTGCCCGTTCCCGGGAGCTTTGCGCAATCGGCCGAGAACGTAATTTTGCAGATCATGAAATTCATTTCGTTGCTTCAAGCCCAAATCGCGCGGGCGATCAAACGGCACCTGCACGTCCTCGACGATCGTTCCCGGATGCGCGCTCATGATAAATATCCGGTCCGCCAGATAGATCGCTTCCTCCACATCATGCGTGACGAACAGAATCGTGCTCGCGGTCTCGTCCCACACCTTCAGCAAGAGCTGCTGCATCTCGCTGCGGGTCTGGGCATCGAGCGCGCCGAAGGGCTCGTCCATCAGAATCACCGACGGACGCAGCGCCAGCGTGCGCGCGATCGCCACTCTCTGTTGCATGCCCCCGGAAAGCGTCTCCGGATAGGCGTTCTCAAACCCGCTCAGCCCAATCTCTTGGATCAACTGCGCCACGGTTTCCTTGCGCTTTTCTTCCGGAACGCCGTTGATCTTCAAACCGTAAGCTATGTTACCAGCCACGGTTAGCCAGGGAAACGAGGTGTACTTCTGAAAAACCATGCCGCGGTCCTTGCCCGGGCCGCTCACCGGTCGCTTCGTTCACCAGCACCTCGCCGGAATCTGCCTGGTCCAGGCCAGCGATCAACCGCAGCAGAGTGGACTTTCCGCATCCGGAAGGTCCGAGCAGAACCCGGAACTCTCCGACATCGCGTCCCGCTGGAGAATAAGCATCCTCAATCTCGAAATTGATGTTCTCAAGGGCGTTGACGCATTTTCCGTCAGCCGCTGGAAACGTGCGGCTCACGTTCCGAATCGTGATCTTTGACTTCTTATGCTCCATGTTTTGCCGCCTTCAGGTGCGCCGTGGCACTTGGCACGGCCGCTCCGCGTGCCCGCGAGCGCTGCGCTCGCCCTGCGCCACGGGAACAACTGGCGCTCCAGAAACGTCAGCAGGAATCGGAACAGGAATGCGGCGACGCCGATGGCGATGATGCCGGCATAGACTCGGTCGAAATCCAGGACTTTGCGCGCGGCCTCGACCATGTAGCCGACTCCCTTACGGGCATTCAGCATCTCTGCCAGAATCACGTAGGTCCAGCCGATGTCATAGAGAATTCGGAATGAGGAAAAAATTGCCGGAAACGACGCGCGAAACACCAGCCACAACGCCTGCCGCTGCTTTGCTCCCAGGGTGTAGGCCGTTTCCAGCAGAGCATTGTCTACGCGATTGACCTCCTCAACGACCACTGCCAACAGGTAGAAAAACATTCCGAACCACAAGAAAGCGATCTTTTCGGTTTCGTCGATACCAAAAAGAGCGATGAAAGCGGGAAGAAACGCGGTGAGCGGCATAGCGCGCATGGGCGCGGCGACGGGGTTGATGAGTTCGAACAGCCAGCGGTAGCTGGACATCAGAATGCCCAGCGGGATGGCAACGACCGCGCACCAGAAAAATGCCTGGGCAATCCGCCACCAGCTCATGAACACGTTTCCGAGCAGGTCGTACTCAGTCCAGAGCATTCCAAAAGCGCGAATCACGCCGATGGGCCGGGGCAGCAAGGAAACATGCGGCCCTTGCCAATAAGGCACAAGTATCCAGAGCAATACGATTGTGCCCCAACTGACAAATGGAAATGCCCATCGGACCCAAGGGGCTACTTCTTTGCGAATCGTGAACCACTGGTTTCTCTCACTCATCGTGAATCCTCATCGCGCTCGCCCTTTTCGCTAGCTCGACGGGTTGGCATAGACCTTGATGTCGGTGCGGCGATTCTTCTCGCGGCCCTCCGGAGTCGCGTTGCTGTCGATCGGCTTGTCGGGCCCGTTGCCCGCCGTCCGCAGCCGTGCCGCAGGGAATCCGTATTTCTGCATGAGATAGTTTTTCACTTCATCGGCGCGGGCGTGTGAAAGCGTGATGTTGTAAGGCCGCGAACCGGTGGAATCGGTGTTGCCGTCGATGTCGACCACGGTATTTTCGTAGGCCCGCATGGTGCCGGCGAGTTCATCCACGATGGCACGCGAATCCATGCTCATTTTGGAAGAGTTGGGATCGAAGTAAATCGACCGATGCTGCGTCGCAATCGGCGTCGCGCCTTTCGCCGGTTCCTTGTATTCAATCGGCGCCTCAGTCGATGCCATGGAGAAGTTGTTCGCCAGCTTCTCGACATACCGCCGGTCCAGACTGTCTTCAGGATTGAACGTGTGCTTGATGATTCTGAGCTCGCGATACATATCCTGCGCCATGCTCAGAATGTTGTCGTAATCGGGATTCGATCCAGCCGAGCCCATGAACGAGCGATTGTCGGCGTAGTCAGCGAGCTTCACGCCCCCGAGCATGGTCTTCGCCAGGTCGGCGGGAATGTTAAAATCCTTCACCGTCCCAATCAGGTTGTAAGCTCGCTCCGGCTGCGACTTGATGAACTCCACTCCTTCCAGCCAGCCCTGGGCGAACTTCAACACAGTGTCGCGGGTGCTTCGCGGAAAAGCCGTCGCTAACCACCAGGATGTCGGCAATTAGACGGTTCGCGATCTTGGTGTCATAAATCTTCTTCGCTCCCGGGCGCTTCGCCACGGCATCGCTCATGTCGGGATCCCAGGCGACGGCAGCGTCAACCTTTTCCTGAGCAAACAGCGTCGCCGGCTCGATGCCATCCTTGGTATGAACGGCTTTGTTGAAGATTTCGTTGCGCTGTTCCGTGCTCAATCCTGACGTCTTGAGTCCGTTATAGAGCAAGAAATGCGACGGTGTGTAAGGAGCGAATGCCACCGTCTTGCCCGCGAGGTCTTCGATGCTGTTGATTCCCTGCTTGCCAATCACGCCGTCGGCGCCGCGCGACCAGTCCACCATCAGGAAGGCATGCGAGCCGAATCCCTTCTCCTTGAACTGGGCGTAATCCTTGGCGTAAACGTCGGCCGTCGTCAGCATGACGTCGACATTGTTCGTGGCCAGCGCCGCCGCGCCTTCCGTCCAATCGTCGATGATCTTGAAACTGACCTTCAGTCCCTTCTTGCCGAAGATCGAGTCCGGCTGCGTATCGAGCCCGCCGTTGGCGACCAGGCCTCCGACGCATCCGACCCACACGTTGACGCGTACCCGCACTTCGGCATCGCTGCTTGTCGAAGAAGCCGGTATGAGCAGTGGCTTGGACGCGTCAACGGTTTCGCCACTAGCCGACGCACCTTGCTGCCCGGCACGAACTTGCTGAAATCGATCAAGCCATATCGATTCAGGCTGTAGCCCACGATGGCTGCGCCAATCAGGAATATAAGGACCCATCCACCTCGTTCAATTTTGACCGCCATAACCTGCCTCCCTCCTCCTTCGTGCGGATGACCTGAACATTCCGGTCCGCAGCGCCTTCGAGAGAATCATTTCGCCAAAATCTTAAGTCGTCTTCTGCGGTTCCTTCGCCGCAATCGTCTTCTCCGCGCCCGCAGCCGCTTCCGGCGCCGCCAGGCCCATCTCGATCTTGAATTGCTTCACCAGTTCGCTGGCCTGGAGTTTTTCTGCCTCGTCGTCAATCTTGACCTTCTGCTGGTCGACGTTGCTCATGCGCCATATCCATGCGAGCTTCGTTGACGGCAGTCGTCTCCTCGATCTTGCGCACCATCTCGTCGTGCGTCTGGCTGATGCCGGCGACCTCGAATTGCTCCATCGCATCGGCGACCTTCTTCTGCCACTGCGAGCGGCGGTAGTCGGCGATGGCATTGAGAGCTTCTTGCGTCTTCCGGTCCTTCTCGCGCATAAAGGCCTGCTTCACGGCCATCGCTTTGTCGAAGGCAGCGCGCGCGGTCGCGAACTGTCCCTGATTTCTGGCGAAAGCGCCCTTCAGTCTGCTCCAGCTGCGAGGCATATTGGCCGGCGATGTCGTCGCGATTGGCCTGAATCGCGGCCTTGATCTTGGCCGTCAAGTTCGCCATGTCGGTCTTGTACTTGGCCTCTTCCCTCTCGAGCAGCGTCACGTTGGCCTTCACCATGGCGATGCTCTCGTTCATGCGAGGCACTTGATCGTTCATGTCGCGGATGTTCTGCTGCAGAATCAGCTCCGGATCTTCCGCCACCGAAATGAAGAAACCGACAAACGACCGGATCATTCTGCTAAGACGTTGAAACATAGAAGGCCTCCTGCCTCACGAACGCTGCGTTGCCTTGGATGGAGACGGGGACGGAACCGCATTCACGTCTCCCGTAGTAATGGGGTTTTCCGTGACGAAATATCCAACTGCCTCGCGCGATCTTCTTTTCTTCCTGCTGCTTCTTCAGCCGCCAGCCGGTAAAGCGCTCTTTTTCGCGCGAGATTGCGTCATTGTTGGATTGAATCTTCGCCCGCTGTTCGGTCACATACTTGTCGATCTGGGCCTGAATGTCGCTGTTCTCTTTCGTCTTGCGCGATTCCAGTTCCTCGACGGCGCGTTGCTGCACCCGCTCGTACGTGTCGAGCGCGCGATCCCGCCGGATTGCATCCTGGATCACGTCTTTGATTTCCACGCCCGCGGCGTCCAGCGCAACCAGGATCGACGACTTCCGAACATCCGACGGCAGATTCCGGATGTGCTCGCTCTCCAGCATCTGCGACACTTTGAGGATCGAATATCCCTTCGCCGCCGGCGGAATTTCCGCAGCCCTATAGATCTCTTCAAAGGACGTCGGATCGGAAACGGGCGTCGTGAACTGTCGGCTCCGGAGCGATCGTCGATGCGATCTCAGCAACGCTCTGTGCCGCCGACTTCGCGCTCGGGGTCACACCAGAAGTATTCTGGGCTTGTTGCGCAGCGTCCTCGTCAACGGAAACGATGTAGTTGTACCACTTCTTCGACATTGGGCCTCCTCTCGGCGGGTTGGCCGGATCAGCCAATGACTGCGGATCGTCAGATTTTTGGTGACCCTGAAAGGTAATTCTCGACTTTCAGGTTGTCAATTGTTTTCATAGACTTCTGAACGCCTGGGAGCTGAACTCTTTGATCGAGCGATGCCTCTGTCTTGCTGCTCAAGCCGCTCGAACGATCACCACTGTATTCCATGCCGGAAGCCCAATCAATTCAGCTAGAATGGGCGTCTTTACCGTTCAAAATGAACGCTGTTTTTGAACGATACCTTCACCTTGAGGTCCGACTTGCCTGCTGACGATCTCGCATCTCTGATAAGCCGGGTCGTGGAAGCCAAAGCCGAATACGACGTGCGCCTCCTCGCCCAACAGCTCGGAACCAACTACCGCTCGCTCATGTACTGGATGCGAGGAGAACGCCACATCCCGGCGCACCTCCTGCCGCAGATGTGCGTCCTGCTCAACAACTACGAAGCGCTGGATTTTCTTGAGAGTCAGGCTGGACGCGTAGCCTTCAAGCTGCCCAGGCTCGATGTGAACCTTGGCAAAGAGTTAGTCGCCGTAACGAAGCTCATTCGAGAAGTCGGCGAAGCGCTGGAAAGCGTCGGAGAAACCTTGGCCGACGGTGTGGTGGAAGACAAAGAACTGCAGACCACGATTCCAAAGCTGGAAGCCGTCATTCGCGAATGCGCGTCGCTGAAATATCTTCTGGAAGAATTGTCCGCTCAAAGAAAAAAGAAAAAGTCGCGCTGAGTTGACGATCCGGTCGCAGCGGTTCGGAAGCCGAGCGAACGTCTGCTTCTGCCGTCCAAGTCTTTTGTACTTAGCCTGATTTCCGCCTTAGGCTCTTGCTCCCACGGCTCTCTTTGGGATGAAAACGTCTGTGGGAAGTTTGAACCGAGTGCTTAATTTCCGCACTTGTTCAATGGTGAGATTCCGTTGTCCTGCGAGGAACATCGAAACCGCACTCTCCGAACCAAATTGGGGAATCAGGTCGCGTTGCGTGAGATTCTGCTGTTCAATGAGAAACCGCACAACTGAAACTGGATCAGCCGCAGGGATCGGAGTAATGCTCCTGCTCGTAACGTTCCACGAGCAAGGTTAGGAGTTCGATTGCTTCCACTTCAGAGCGAGAGGGTTTTTCTAGCGCCGTTAGTCGGAAGAGTGCGTCAGTATACGTCTTCAGTTCCGCATCATTGTGTATGACGCGAGGAGCACCGTTCGCGATCATTTCCGCCGGGTTTGCGAGAACTCGTCTCATTTTGTGCCAAATCTCCTGTCCCAGTTCTTGCGATTGTCGTATTCCTTGTGCCTCAGAAAAGATCGGATGTAGACGTGCCCTTCGGTCTGCATCTTCACTCGTCGTCTTTGCATAGTGCACCATGGTGATAAGCCGGTACCGATTCTGTCTGATGTTGAAGATCGACGTAATCATCCACAACATCGGCATCCTTAAACATCTTGCGAATTTCCGCAAAATTGTGCCACCGTACTGCCTCGACGATGCCCACCCACGCTTTGATTTCATTCGCCGCATCCGGGTAGCTTTCAATCGCTTCCCTCAGATGCTTACGCGTAACGATGTGCACCGACCAAGAATACTTCACAATATGTGAAGTTGTCAACTGCCCAATAATGTCGCGATAAGTTATTTATTATCAATTATTTAAATCTATATCGCACCGTCGCGCGCTCGAGGGTGAGACAAGGGTCGGACTCGGGTTGTGAAAAGGCTAACGTGGGCTTTTGATGGCGGAAGCGAGTGGGGGTCGAACCCACCAACGACGGGATTGCCCGCCGTTCGCCGGTTTTGAAGACCGGGACGATCACCGGACCGCATGCGCTTCCGTACGCCTTACAAACAAACGCCACGGAAAAGCCGGAGCTTCACATCCCCATCGAGGTCGATCCGTGAAGATCCGTGCCATCCGTGGCAAATTCTACTCCGAGTCGCCTGCCAATTACTTCGGCTGCTTCGTGACTCGCAGATACGGCTTGATCGTCTTGAAGCCGGGGAATTTCTGCTGCGCCTCTTCGTTCGAGACCGCTCCCGTGATGATCACATCATCGCCGGGCTTCCAGTTCACCGGCGTCGCCACTTTGTGCTTCGCCGTGAGCTGCATCGAATCGATCACGCGCAGGATCTCGTCGAAGTTCCGCCCCGTGGTCATCGGATAGCTGATCTGCAGCTTGATCTTCTTGTCCGGCCCAATCACGAACACGGTGCGCACCGTGGCATTGTCGGCGGGAGTGCGGCCTTCGCACGACTCCCCGGCATCGCCAGGCAGCATCCCGTACAGCTTGGCCACCTTGAGTTGCGGGTCGCCAATCATCGGATAGTTCACCTTCGCGCCCTGCGTCTCTTCGATGTCGCCTTCCCACTTCTGATGGCTCGACACCGGGTCGACGCTCAGCCCGATGATCTTCACATTGCGCTTGGCGAACTCCGGCTGCAGCTTGGCCATGTAGCCGAGTTCTGTGGTGCAAACCGGCGTGAAATCCTTGGGGTGCGAAAACAGAACTGCCCATCCGTCGCCGATCCAGTCGTGGAAGTGAATGGTCCCCTGCGTGGTTTCGGCGGTGAAATCTGGAGCAGTATCGTTGATTCTGGGAACGCTATAGGTCTCGTTTGCAGTCGCGGTAGTCATAGGTTTCTCCTTCTTTGATTTCTTAGTCCTGAAGATTCCGAAAGTCCGGCCCGCCCCGGCTCCCAGCTTATAAAGCGGATGAAAACAAAACCCACCCGCTTTCGCCGGGTGGGTGGGAAGAATTTCGCTGAATTCCTACCCACACGCCGGCATCGGGCAACAACAACACATAACCCCGGCGGCGAGTGAGCAAATCATATGGGTTAGGATAGGCGGCGCCGGACATCCCTGTCAATCGCCGCCAGCCGCTCGAACCCCGGTGAGGCGCATCTTTTCTGCATCGCAAACACGGCGCCCCTCATCGTTCTTAGTGCAACTCAATCACCTGCTTCACGGGACGATCATGACCAAGCAGCCGCGCCGTCTGACGATGTCGCAGTGGGACGTATTCACTTCCAATCCGCTCGAAGGCAACTCTCTGGCGGTGTTCTCCGATGCGCGCGGACTCACCGACGCCGAAATGCAGGCCATCGCCAAGGAGATGAATCTTTCGGAGACCACCTTCATCTTTCCGCGCGACCCTGCGACCGAGCGTGAACGCGGCGTCCGCGTCAGAATCTTCACGGTAGAGGAAGAACTGCCATTCGCCGGACATCCGACCCTGGGAACCGCCTTCGCGCTTCGAAACGGAAGCGCCGCCAGCGAAGTTGTGCTCGAGTTGAACGTAGGAAAGGTTCCGGTACGCTTTGAACAATCGCCGGGACAGCCGATCTTCGGAGAGATGAAGCAGGTTGATCCCGTGTTCGGCGTGGTGCACGAGCGCGAAGCCCTGGCTCGCGCCACTGGATTGAATCCAGAAGACTTCGACCCATCACTGCCGATTCAGACGGTTTCCACCGGACTTTCTTTCACCGTGACGCCACTGAAATCACTGGCCGTCATTCAGAAAATCCGCGTCGATATTCAGCGCGCCGGCGAATATCTGCAAAATACCGGCGGGAAGTTTCTCTACTTCGTGACCCGGGAAACCGTCGATCCGGCGGCCGGTTTGCACGCCCGCATGTTTTTCTACAACGGCGAAGACCCTGCGACCGGTTCCGCCGCAGGCTGCACGGCGGCCTGGATGGTCGCCCACGGTGTCGCGGCTCCCGACCAGCGCGTGCTCATCGAACAGGGCGTCGAGATGCAACGGCCCAGCCGTATTTTTGTCCGCGCCTCGAAGCAAGATAACCGGATAGTTAACGTCCGCGTCGGAGGCAACGCAATCGAAGTTATCCGCGGCGAAGTTTTTCTCTAGCTTGCATCGCGCAAACAACAGTAAACACTGACGCGCACTCACCGCGAAAAAAATCAATGGCCGGAAAGTTCCATTGGCATCCGCGGCACTTTACAGCAGCGCGATTTCCTTTTAGCATCCATCTCGCTCTGTACAATCTTCATATTGAGAAAAGCCTCCATTGGTTCTGGCAGCGCTGAGTTGCGCCAATGGGTTGCGGAAGGCTGATGAAACCGAAGCGCACCATTCTGTGTGTCGACGACAACGAGCAGTCGCTGTCCCATCGCAAAATCATGCTCGAGACTCGCGGATACCGGGTGGCGAGCTTTAACCGCGGAGAAGACGCGTTGGCGCGCTTCCTGCAGGGCGGAGTGGACCTCGTCATCGCCGACATGGCCATGCCCGGTCTCGACGGTCCTCAACTGATCTCCAGGATCAAGGACGAGTCGCCCCAAACTCCCGCCATTCTGATTTCAAGCAAGGTCCGCATCTACGATCACGACTCGCGCGCAGACGTCTTTCTCACCAAGGGAATGTACTCCCCGGCCGACCTGCTCGAGCGCGTGCGACTCTTGCTGATTCGTAAGCGCGGCCCCAAGCGCCTCCACCAGCGCCAGCAACCTGTCATGGCGAGCCAGATCGGCGCCGCCTGACCGAATCGGTAGAAAATCATCACCACAAAGGACACAAAGGAAATTCTCTTGGTTTTCCTTCGTGTACCTTCGTGACCTTAGTGGTTGAAGCCTTCCCCGACAATGCGCGGTCCCCTCCTTCGTGTAAGATTCTTGCAGGCATGGCCGGAGCATTCATCGAAGCAAAAGACCTGCGCAAGACCTACCACGTAGGCAAGATCGAAGTGGAGGCACTCCGCGGGATTTCCTTCTCGCGTGCAAAAGGGCGAATTCGTCAGCGTAGTCGGCCCCTCGGGCAGCGGGAAATCCACACTTTTCTATCTCCTAGGTGGCCTGACCCGCGCCGATGGCGGCAGCGTCGTTCTGGATGGCGACGATCTCGCCAAACTCTCCGACGCCGAACGCACCCGCATGCGCAAGCGCAAGATTGGATTCGTCTTCCAGAAATTCAACTTGCTGCCCACGCTCGACGCGCAGTCGAACATCCTGATGGCGAAAGAAATCTCCGGAAACGGCGATCGCGATCCGTCTCACTTCAACCGCATCACCGACCTGCTCGGCTTGACCAAGCGTCTCAAACATCGTCCCTCGGAGCTTTCCGGAGGCGAGCAGCAGCGCGTCGCCCTGGCTCGAGCCCTGATCAACAAGCCGACGGTAGTCCTGGCCGACGAACCTACAGGGAATCTGGATTCCAAGAACTCCGACATCGTGCTCAAAATGCTGCGCCTTTCGAACAAGGAACTCGGCCAGACCGTCATGATGATTACTCACAACCCGCAGGCGGCCGAGTACGGCGACCGCATCATCCACATGCGCGACGGCCAAATCGTCAATCCCGAAGACGACCCGCAGTGGGTGCACCACTAGGAACCGCGTCTCGATGAATGTTTTGTCGGCGTGGTTTTCGAAAGCGGCGCGGCTTCAACCGCGTTGGCTAGGCTCAGGCGATTGTCAGGACGCCGCGTCCGGCGCAGCCAATGTTATGCTAGTGAATTCCTATCCCGCGAAGAAGGTTGTCTTCTCTAATGTCTGATCCCGAAACTCTCCAATCCACAAAATCCACAAGCACAACCTGTCACCGAGACCACGGAATCCTTCGGCGACATTCTCTCTCAGTTCCAGAAGAGCCACTCGCGCAAGACCGAGGGCAGCAAACAGCTGGAAGGCACGGTGATCGCCGTGACCGCAGAGGCAGTCTTCTTCGACATCGGCTACAAGTCCGAAGGAATCCTCCCGCTCACCGCGCTGCAAGGCGAAACGCTCAAGCCCGGCGACAAAGCGCAGGTCACCGTCAAGGGTCGCGATCTCGACGGCTACTACGAACTCTCACGCTTTAAAGTCGAGCGCCCCATGGACTGGTCCGCGCTCGAAAAAGCCTTTGCCGAAAAATCCGCGGTCCTCGGAACAGTCACCGCGGTCGTGAAGGGCGGCTTTAGCGTCGATGTTGGAGTTCGCGCCTTCATGCCCGCCTCCCGCAGCGGTGTCCGCGAAGCCGCCGAGATGGAAAATCTAGTCGGTCAGGAGATTCGCTGCCGCATCATCAAGCTCGATGTCGCTGACGAAGACGTAGTCGTCGATCGCCGCGTCGTAGTCGAAGACGAAGAGCGCGCCGCTCGCGAACGAATCTACGGGCAGATCAAAGAAGGAGACACCGTAACCGGCACCGTCCGCAGCCTCATGGAATACGGCGCGTTCGTCGACCTGGGTGGAATCGATGCGCTGCTCCACGTCGGCGAGATCTCCTGGAGCCGCATCAACAAACCGGCCGACGTCCTCTCGGTTGGCCAGCAAGTCGAAGTGAAAGTGCTGAAGCTGGCCAATGAGGGCGACAAGCGCCGCATTTCCGTCGGTATGAAACAACTCCAGCCGCATCCCTGGGACGCGGTTGCCGCAAAAGTTCAAAGTCGGAGACCGCGTGCGCGGCACCGTCTCGAAGTTGATGGACTTTGGGGCATTCGTCGAACTCGAGCCCGGCATCGAAGGCCTGATTCACATCTCGGAAATGTCCTGGTCCAAAGGCAAAGTTCGAAAGCCAAGCGACGTGGTCAAGCCCGGAGAGACCGTCGAAGCGGTAATCCTCGGCATCAACCCTGCCGAACACCGCATCTCCCTCGGACTCAAGCAGGCGCTGGGAGATCCGTGGGTCGATGTGCCGCAACGCTTCCCGCTGGGCTCGGAAGCCGAAGGCCCGGTCACCAGCCTCACGAAATTCGGCGCCTTCGTACAGATCTCTGACGGCGTCGAAGGCATGATCCACGTCAGCGAAATCAGCGCGGAAAAACGCATCGGGATGCCCGCTGAAGTCCTGCGCGTCGGCCAGGTCGTGAAGGTCCTCGTCATCGGCGTCGATCCCGAGAAACGCCAGATGAAGCTCAGCATGAAGCAGCTTGTTCCCACGGGCATCGACGAATACCTTGCCGAGCACAAAGAAGGAGACGTGGTCACCGGCCGACTGGTGGACCAGTCCGGTACGCGCGTCGAACTCGGTGAGGGGATTCACGCCGCCTGCAAAGCTGGATCAGCAGCCCCGGCCAAGAGTGATACTCCCGCTTCCGCGCAAGCCGATCTTTCCTCGCTGAGTTCGATGCTGCAGGCTCGCTGGAAAACCGGTGCCGGAGCGCCCGTCAAAGCCGAACCCGCCCGTGCCGGACAAGTCCGCAGCTTCCGAATCGTGAAGATCGATCGCACGGCCAAGAAGATCGAAGTCGAATTAGGCTGACGAGTGGCAACGAACCCCGAGGGTGCCGCATCCTTGTCGTGGTTTTTGCGACAGGATGGGGGTGTTGACGTTGTCCGCTCCTACGACTCAACTCTCAGCGCCTCAATGCCGCAGACGCATTCAAGTGCTTCGCAACTCTGTGACCGAAATCACTTGCCTCACGCGTCCCGTGGTTTATAAAAGTCAGTTGCACTGGAGGCCCGATACTTCCTCCGAATTCTCTGCGGCTGGAAGGCGGGCAATATTCATGACATTCTGGGCTCGCGTGGCACGAACTTTTTCCTTCGTTGCATTCCTAAGTGCACTAATCAACATACAAATTGCCACTCTCGGCAGTAGCGCTCACGGTCAATCCTCTGCGCCAGCTCAGCCACAACTCGGGAAACTTTTGTCTGAGCCCCTTCCTGGTCATCCCAAGCCTCAAGCCGACGCGTCCTTCTACAAGCCTGACACGCTGTATCAATACATCGACGGCGGCGCAGACGTGTACCTGCTCTACGACTTCCAGGTCCTGCTGCATCAGGACTTCAAGGCTGGCGCAGCGGACATCACCGCTGATGTTTACGATATGGGCAAGCCCGAAGACGCCTTCGGCATCTACTCCGCCGAGCGCTCTCCCAAATACAACTACATTCCCGTCGGCGCCGAAGGCTACCGCAGCAAAGGAGTGCTGAATTTCTTTCAGGATCGCTACTACGTAAAGCTGTCAGGATCCGGCGCAAGCGCGGATGCACTGCTCGATCAGCTTGCCCGCACGCTCTCCACTCGGATCGGCGGAAGCCGGACCGCGCCGCCGTTGCTCGTGAAACTCCCGCAACTACACCGCGTCAAGCACTCCGAGCAGTACATCCGCAAGGATCCTCTGGGACACGCGTTCCTCGCCCCCGCCTACGTGGTAACGTACGCATCTACTCCCAAAGAAAGCAAACTGCTGGTCTCCGTCGCCAACGACACCGCTGGAGCCAAAGCGCGCCTGGACCAACTCGCCAAACACTTCAAGCAAACCGGAGAATGCTCTCCTGCCCCCGAATTAGGCGAGGGTGGCATTCGCGCCAAGAACAGCTTCGAAGGCAACATCATCGCCCGCACCCAGGGCCGCTACGTCATCGTCCTGCTGAACCCGCCCCAAGATGGCGCCACGCTCCTGAAGTCCGCCGCCCTAAGCCTCCGCTAGACCTGTCTCATGAAATGTCATGTGAGCGAGGATCGGCGTCGCGGCAGTTCAGTCTCGGCGTGCCTTTGAAAGGGCACGGCTTCCAGTCGCGCCGTAAAGAGGTTTTGGTGGAAGAGCGGCGCTTCAGCGCCGCGTCAGATCCAATTTGACGCCGGGCTTTAGCCCCTGAGGTCAACGCCGCCAGACCAAATCTCCTATGAGACCAGTTCGAGTGTGCGTCCACGCACAGACTTCCCGCCGCCTCCTGTGAATTCATAGAGCCATTCATAGGAGCGAGTCATGAATAAGGAATGGAATCGTAGAGACTTCATCGTAAAGCCGATCGTGTGGGCAGGCGCCGCACGCATGTTGTCCGGAACCAATCTGCTGGCCGAATCCGCCGACACAGCCAAAGGCGCATTGCTGGAGCGCACCCTGGGACGCACCGGCCTCAAGCTACCGATCGTGAGCATGGGCGTAATGAATGCCGACGTGCCCGGAATCCTGCGCCGCTCCTACGAATTGGGCATCCGCCACTTCGACACCGCCGCCGTCTACCAGAACGGCCGCAACGAAGAGATGGTCGGAAGCGTGATCAAGGAAATGGGCATCCGCGACAAGGTCGTGATCTCGACCAAGCAGGGAACCCGCGCTAGCGCCCAAAACTCGCCCGACGCCAAGAAGCGTTTCATCGACGGCGTTGAGGCCAGCCTCCGCCGCCTGCAGATGGATCATGTCGACATCCTCTACCACCACGGAGTCGATTCCGCCGACCATGCCAAGGCGGAAGCGCCCATCGAGGCCCTGCAAACGCTGAAGAAAGAGGGCAAGACCCGTTTCATCGGCATCTCCACCCACGACACGGTAGAAGTTCTGAATGCCGTGATCCCTCTGAACGTGTTTGACGTCGCCCTGGTCACGCTGAACTACACCATGGCACACGACGCCGACAAACTCGCCACCATCGAAAAGGCAGCCAAGAGCGGCATCGGAATCGTAGCCATGAAAACCCAAGCCGGAGGCACCGTCCGCCCCGATTCCAAACTCCCCAAGGAACTCCCAGTCGAAAGCCAAACTGCCCTGCTGAAGTGGGTGCTGAACCACGATTTCATCGCCACCGCCATTCCTGGCTTCAGCACCTACGAGCATCTGGAGCAGGACTTCACCGTAGTGCGCAACCTGGCCTACACCGACGCAGAGAAAAATTTCCTCGCAAACAAGGCGTTCGTAGCCCAAGCGGAATTCTGCCAGCAATGCGGCCAGTGCCGCGAAGATTGCCCCAAGCGCGTCGACATCCCCGCCCTCATGCGATCGCACATGTATGCCGTGCAATACCGCAACGTCAGCATGGCCCGGCACCTGTTAGCCAAATCCGAGGTAGGACGCGGGCTGGATGCCTGCCGTTCCTGCGAGTCCTGCCAGGCGCACTGCCGCAACGCGGTGCAGATCGCACGCAAAATCGCGCAATTGAAGGAGTTACAACTCGCGTAATTCCGCGGCGTGTTTCAAAAATGTCGTCTTGAAAAGGCGCGGCGTCAGCCGCGCCGCTCGCTTGAGGTCGCTCATCTAGCCTCCCAGCCTGGAACCGCAACCGGGACAATGAGCTCAAGCCTGGTTTCCCGCCGGTCTGCCCTGTCAAGGAAATGCGGGTTCTTCAGATCAGTTGATACGGCTTCAGATTGCCTCCATGGACCTTTTCGCGTTGGTGGGGCAAGATGCGATTACTTTCCCCGATCGATAAAAATCTCAATGAAGAGGTGCTTTATGAAATACGCAAAGAGGATGCTCGCGTTGGCGCTCATCGCCCTGCCGATTCTGGCCGTGGCCCAGATGGTGAGTTCCACAAGGATCGTGGGTCAGGTGCCATTCTCGTTCATGGTCGGCAACAAGCACGTGCCGGCGGGCCAATGCACGATTGAACCTGCTACAAACGGTGCCCGAATGCTGGTGATTCGGAACGTCGGCGCCAAGGTCGGCTTGTTCACCCCGGCTACGCCAACCCTGGCCAAGAGGGCTTCAGGCTCGTACGCGCTGGTGTTTCATAAGTACGGCGATCGCGCCTTCTTGACAGGTATCAAACTCGCTGGGGATCGAACCATCTATCAGATCCCCGAGAGCCACGCGGAAGCCGAGTTGCGCGCTCAAAATGTAACCGCAACCGAAGAGACCCTGCTCGCCTCCGCGAAGTAACTCACTCTGGTGTCGAGGGTCCGGAAGCGCGCTTCTGGACCTTTCCTATTCCAACAACAGGACACGATCTCGCTCCGACCCGTATTTAAGTTGACTCCGCTAAAATTGCCAGGTGTTGAAACATCCCGATTAATCACACGCATCAACCCGGTTGTGGTTTGTTTGACTGAACCGGATGCCGCCACGACCGCGATCGCCGTCAGCATCGCTTTCCCGGAGCCAATTACCTACGTTACTTTCGTCCTCCACGGCACACAGACTAGGATCTCCTTAGAATCGCTGGGCTGTTAGGGATGCCGCCGAATAGGAGCAAAATCAGGCGGGGAGAAGCTCCGCAAGTTGGAGTGGCCTGCGAGAATCCTTCGCTCGATTGGAAACAGCCCAGTCCACATCCCAAGTGCGCCCGCCTCCCCTTCGAGTTCCAACACTGCAACAATTTGCCTGAACCCTACCCGCGCTTTACAATGGTAGGGCTGAGCGGGACTAACTCAGTGGTAGAGTGCGACCTTGCCAAGGTCGAAGTCGCGGGTTCAAATCCCGTCTCCCGCTCCAGATTTCTTTTGTTTCCAACGGCTCGTGCCCACAGACGCACCGGCTCGGTTTCGAAACGCTGTTGGCTTGAGCAGGGGCGCGGTACCCAAGTGGTAAGGGAGAGGTCTGCAAAACCTTTATGCGTCGGTTCGATTCCGACCCGCGCCTCCAATCTTTCACGTTAGCCGTTGTTCGGCCATCCTAAGTTGAGCCCATTCTCAGCCGTCGTCGCCACCTTCCGGCAAAGGATTCCCCATGATCACCAGGCGTGATTTCGTGACTGCGTTGTCATCCCTCCCGCTTGCAAAGTTCTTCGGTCTTCAAAACGCCCTCAGTGAGACAAGACCTCCAGCGTCTTCTTCCGTTGCCAGCCCCGACTCAGAAGACTTCACCAGGTTCGTGAAGATCGCCATCGGCACCGGCGGCCACGGCCATACCTATCCCGGCGCCACCGTCCCCTTCGGCATGGTGCAACTCAGCCCTGATACCTACAACGACGGCTGGGATTGGTGCTCCGGCTATCACTACTCCGACAGTTCCATCATGGGCTTCAGCCACACGCACCTGAGCGGCACCGGCGCATCCGACATGCTCGACTTTCTCCTGATGCCCGGCACCGGCCCGACCAAACTGTTTCCCGGATCTCGGCAGAATCCCGGCGAAGGCTATCGCTCCCGCTTCAGCCACGAAGAAGAGATCGCAGTTCCCGGCTATTATTCCGTGATTCTTCGCGACTATGACATTCGCGCCGAACTAAGCGCCACCGAGCACGCCGGCATCCATCGCTATACCTTCCCCAAAAGCGACAGCAGCCACTTCATCCTCGATCTGGTTCATTCCTTCTCGAATACCCCGGTCCTCTGGGCGTTCCTGAAAATCGTCGGCAACGACACCATCGTTGGCGGACGCAGCCTCAAAGGCTGGGCTCCCGGACGCGAAATCTACTTCGCCATGCAGTTCTCGAAGCCATTCGCCTCAGCCGAAATTGTTTCAGACAACAAACCCCTCGATCCTTCTGTCCGCGAAGCGAAAGGCACGTCGCTGAAATGCCTGCTGCATTTCCAAACCGGAGACCGGGAAATCATCTCAGTAAAGACAGGACTTTCCAGCGTCAGCGAAGAGGGAGCGCGCAAGAACGTCGCCGCCGAAATCCCCGACTGGGATTTCGATAAAGTCCGTCGCGCCGCGCATGCAGCGTGGAACACGAATCTCTCCAGGATCAAAGTCGAAACCGCTAATCCGCGCCACAAAACAATCTTCTACACCGCTCTCTATCACCTCCTCTGCGCGCCAACTCTCTTCGACGATGTCGATGGCCAATACCGCGGCATGGACGGCAAGATTCACCGCCTTCCCGCCGGAGCCCACAACTACAGCACCTTCTCTTTGTGGGACACATACCGGACCGCGCATCCCATGTACACCCTCTTCCAAAGCGACCGCGTGCCCGACTTCGTCAATTGTCTGATCCGCATGGCGCAGGAAAGCCCCGACGGCGTGCCGATCTGGCCGCTGCAAGGCCGGGAGACTTTCTGCATGACCGGCTATCACTCGAGTTCTGTCTACGCGGAAGCCTGCGTGAAGGGCTTCAAGGGAATCGATTTCAGCGGAGTCTATCCCCCGCTCAGGCGTCGCGCCATGGACGACGATTATCGCGGCCTCGGCTATTACCGCAAGCTGGGCTACATCCCCTGCGACAAGGAAGAGGAGTCCGTCAGCAAGACGATGGAATACGTCTACGACGACTGGGCCGTAGCTCACGTCGCAAAAGCGCTCGGACAGATGGACGACTACAAGCTCCTGCTCGAGCGTTCGAAGAATTACAAGAACCTTTTCGACCCGTCAACCACGTTCCTTCGCCCGCGTCTCGAAAACGGCCAATGGGCCGAGCCTTTCGAGCCGACTGAGATGGGTTACTCCAAGCGCTGGCGCGACTACACGGAATCCGACCCGTGGCAGACCACGTTCTTCGTCCAGCACGACCCGGCCGGATACATCAAGCTGTTCGGAAGCAGGGATGCATTCGTCGAGAAACTCGACACTCTGTTTGCCACCAGTTCGCAACTTCCAGCCGACGCGCCGCCCGACATCGCCGGCATGGTGGGCCAGTACGCCCATGGAAACGAACCCTGCCACCACATGGCCTATCTCTATTGCTACGCCGGTGTGCCGCACAAAACGCAGGCCCGGGTGCGGAGCCTGCTCGAGATGGAATACGACGATCAGCCCGATGGTCTGGCCGGCAACGAAGACTGCGGACAGATGTCCGCCTGGTACATCATGAGTTCCTTCGGTTTCTATCCGGTTGATCCCGTCAGCGGCAATTACGTCTTCGGCACTCCGCTAGTCGATCGCGCGGAAGTCGAACTCGGCAATGGCAAGAAGCTGAGAATCGAAGTGAAGCGCACCTCGCCCAGCGATGCGTACATCCAATCAGTCACGTTGAACGGAAAGCCGCATCACAAACTCTGGTTCAAACACGCCGACATCGCCGACGGAGCCGTAATTGAGTTCGTGATGGCACCTGCGCCCACGACAATTTGGTGCGGGAGAAGAAGCCATACCGCCCTCACTGACCAGCTAGAGCGGCTGTCCGCTTGTGTGTTTGCTTTGGGGCGCCATGAGAGCGGCGGCTTTAGCGCCGCGTGCGCGCGATCCAACAGGGCTTCGCCCCAGTGGTCGCCTCCGCGATCGGAGTTTTGGTCCGCAACCTCTTTACGCGGTCCAAGCACCGCGAAGCCTCCTGAGGGCCCGAAGACCTGCCCGTCTTGCATAAGCCGTCACCCCGCCTGCGAAACCGGCTTCTCCTGCAACAACAACTCCGACGCCTGCACCCGCCGGTCCGAATGGAACCACTTCTGCACGACGTTATCGCTCAAGAAATTCGCCAGAGAAAGCAGGCTCATCCCCTGATGATGCACCATCCACGAGTGGACCAGCTCATATCGCCGGCCAAATCTCCGTCCGCGGGACCGTGTAGTCAGCCGACTCGAAGAATCCGTACTTGCCAAACCATCCGAGTGAGTCCATGCGACGCAGATTAGCCAGAGCCGCCTTTGCGGTCCACATTCAGAGCGAGGAACGTGGAATAAGGCGAGATAATCAGCGGCTCCGTTTCGTGTTTCTTCAACGCCAGGCTGGGCACACCGAACGCCTCATAGTGATAGTCCCCGGCCTCATTCCGCCTCGCACAAGCCGATTCCGAAATGCCCCACGGCACGCCCTTCAGCGCCGCATATTCCTGCTGTGACCGCACGGCAGCCACCGCGGCGCGATGCAGCAGCGTATTGCGATAGCTCCGCATCCAGATCGAAGGCATCAGGTATTCGAACATCGTTCCTGTCCATGAAAGCACGACCGGTCGGCCGCGATCTGTTGTGACCGGACGGCGCAGTCGGAACCAGCAATCCTGCGGAATATCGTCTTTCGCAATTCCAACAAACACCGCGGTACGCGGCTCCGTCGCCAGCAAATCGTAGTAGTAGGGCTGCAGTTCCTTCGTCTCAGTGTCAAACCCGACCGATACCAGCAAACGTTGTTTGTCCACCATGAACGTAAAATCCATGGCATCTGCCAGTTCATACGCTTGCTGGCCGACCTGCTTCAACGCCTCGATCAGTTGAAGCGCATTCTGTCGCGCTTCTGACAGCATCGCCATGAAACGCTCGCCCAGCGAGCGAGTTCCATTTTGCGAGTCCTTCAACACTCTGATCGAGACGCAGCTCGAACTCCGAAATCAGGTCGGGCAATCGCTCCAGTGGCACATTCGTCCACCCGCTTCTCCGCCCAAGACTTTCTTGCTCAGTTCCGAGAACTCTGGCAGACGTCCACGGCATGTAAGCTCTGCTCAGTTCGCGGACCGCTTGAATGCGCGCATGCGCCTGCTTGCGGAACCAGGCAATATCCGCGGCGGCTTTCTTCCGCCTTGCACTTCTTTTCGTCGATCTTGTCCTCAGGGAAGTTCAAGCAGCGCCGTCAGCCAATCGACCGCGCTCGATCTGATCTTCAAATCGAGCCAGTTCCCGCTTGCGAAATGCGCCGAGATTGGCCAGCACACGAAGATGATCGCGCAGCCCCGCTGCGAGCGCTTCCGAAAGCAACGGACGGCGCAGGCAATCCCGGCATCCCTGGCGCAACGTCCACAGGGAAGCCACCAGGTTGCCGCTGTCCACCGACGACACGAAGAACGGCGGTTTTGCCTCCAGCGTCCGAGTGTCATACCAGTTCAGCAGGTGGCCGCGATACTTGCGCATCCGGTCCACAGTGCCCAGCGTCTTCTGCGTGAGGTCCAGCATCTCGGGAACCGTGATGTAGCCGAGTTCATTGGCCACCTGCCGCGCATTCAGAAGCAGTCCGACATTCGTCGGCGAAATACTTGTGGCCAGCTTCGGCGGATCGTCCTGAACGTTGTCGGGCACAAGCCAGTTCTGTTCTTCGTTCGACAGTTCCGCAAAATAGCGCCAGATATACAGCGCGGATTTCCGCAGCAGCCATTCGTCGCGCCGCGTAATTTCCGGCGGAGGCTCGACCGGGCTGGCGTTCAGCCACACTGCCAGCGGCTTGCTGCAAGCCCAGAGAACAAGAATCGGCGATGCGGCCAGCAGCGCATGTGGCCGCGTCATCCACAAGGCGACACCCAGCGCAACCGCCAGGAAAGGCATCCAGTCGATGTATCGATCGATGGCAGTTCGCTTGTTCCCGAGCTCCGCCTCGGCGGCCGTCTCCCATTCCAGCAACCGTTGCCGTGTGACCAGGCGCCGCACCAGCGCGCGTACCACCGCATCCAGCGACAGCAGCGTCTGGTGCGCTAGCAGCGTCAACGTCAGCAGCACCGTGAAGTTGCTGGTAAACAGGTTGCCGAATGCGTCGCGTGCAATACGCAGTTGCCCGGCCATCGACCGCGCGTGTCAGTCCGAACAGCAGCTCCACCCATGCCGGCACAAACAAAATGCAGATCGCGGCAAACGTCCACAGCACCGGATGGTTCATCGCGAACCAGCCGTACAGAAGCAACGTAAACGTGGCCGGTTCCACCAGGCTGCGCCGCAGATTGTCGAAAATCTTCCACCGCGACACCAGCGAGATCGGATTGGGCACCCGCGCCCCGGACTCGTCCGGCACGCGTGTCGGTCAGCCATTGCACGATCTGCCAGTCGCCGCGCAGCCAGCGGTGCTTGCGCCGGCTGTACGCGCTGTAGTGCGACGGATAGTCCTCAATCACCGCAATGTCGCTGGTCAACCCCGCCCGCGCATACGCTCCCTCAATCAGGTCATGGCTCAGCAGAGAGTTCCGCGGGAATCGTCCATACAGAACGCGGATCATCGTGTCGACTTCGTAGATGCCCTTCCCGGTAAACGATCCCTCGCCATAGAGATCCTGATAGACGTCGGAGATCGCCCGCGTGTACGGATCCAGCCCGGTTTCACCCGCGAAGATTGCGGCCAGCCGCGACCGCGTCGTGCACTGCACACTGATGTCGACGCGCGGCTGCAGAATCCCGTATCCCGCCACCACGATGTTCTTCTCGGGATCGATGATCGCCTGATTCAGCGGATGAGCCAGCGCCCCGATCATCCGGTGCGCCGAGCCGCGCGGCAGTTCCGTGTCGGAATCAAGCGTGATCACGAAACGAATCGTGGGCAGGATCGAGAGATCCCCGATCTTCACCGGGAAGCTGTCGAATCTTCCGCGCAGCAATTGATTCAGATCAAGCAGCTTCCCGCGCTTGCGCTCCCAGCCCATCCATCCTTTTTCCCGCGGATTGTACACACGATGCCGGTGCAGGTGAAAAAATGTTCCCGCCTTCTTGTGCGCATATCGCTCATTCAGTTCGGTGATCAGATTCGAGCACACCTCCACCAGTTCGTTATCTTCCGGCGCGGGCTCTCGCGAATCGGGCAGATCCGACACGATCGCGAAGTGAATGATTGCGATCGTGATTGCCGAGGTAGCGCACCTCCAGCTCTTCCACCAGATGATGCACCTGCGTCTCGTTGAGCAGCAGCGTGGGAATCGCCACCAGCGTCGCGCAGTGATTCGGCACGCCCTGCGAAAAATCCAGCTTCGGCAAGGTCGTCGGTGTCAGCAGATTCGTCGTCAGGTAATTCATGAGCTGGACCGCCGCCTGCGAACTCGGCAGCAGCAGGATCAGCATCGAAAGCAAGCACGGTCGGCAGCGGCGTCTCCGGCGGCGTGAGCAACCACAACACTCCGGTGACGATCACGAGTGTGAGAACGGCGATTCCGACCAGCAGGAACTCATCCGGATGCGTGCGCAGCCAATGCTGCACGCTTTCCCCGAACGTACGGTGATAAGCGACCCTCTGGCAGAAGAATTCGTTTCCATCACCGACCAGATAGTAGCCCAATGTGAGATTCGCGCTGCGCGATCCGAGGATCGCTTGCGTCCCGCTTCTGCGCCTCCCGCGCCAGCGCGAGTGCCGCTCGGGCTACTTCCATTTCCGTCTGATCCGAACGACGCGCAATCTGCGCCACTCGTTCCCGGTACCAGTTGCGGCTTTCAAGGTCCATCGCAGCGTAGGCTCCCGCCGGATCACGCCGCAGCACTTCGTCAAACGGGATCAGCGACTCCAGATCCTCTTTCCACGACGCCTGAAGTACGTGCTCGAAGGCGCGAATATAAGGTGCGATGCCCGTTGCCGGTCGATTCTCAGGATTCTTGACGAGCGCGAGGCCGCCCTGGGCAATTCGCTCGAGGAGAATCAGTTTCAGCGCCGGCACCAGCGACCCGATCTCGTGAAACTGCAGCGGCGCGGTCTCTTCAAAAGCCATGCAGAATGCCGTGAACTCGCTCTTGGAGAACGTCGCTTCCATCTGATCGAGGAAGGCCTGTGCGATGACAAGCACGCGTGGCAGGATCTCCGACTTGTGCGAGACGACCGGGCAGACGTCGCATGGCTGAGTTCGCTCGCAACCGTGCGCGCTCCCGCCACCAGCATCCGGATCGTGCCTCGCAGCACAATCAGATCTTCTGAATCAGGCGCACCTTCGAATCCCTCATCCACCCGGTCGGATAACGTCGTTGAACTGCTCGTAGCAGTGCCTGGCATCGAGTGGAGAATGTTTCCGACGAGTCCCGATCCGGCAGCCACGTCAGGCTGGCGGCCAGTTCCGTCGCGGCGTTTCGGACAGGCAGCACCTCCTCTTCTTTGCGGGTGCTCAGAAACTTCCGCTCTTCATCTCCGAGAATGCCTTCGGTCTCAGTGTGTAGCCCCATGCGTAATCAGCCATCCTTCGCAAATCTGTGAATCACCGGTAACTGGCGGCCTGCAATTCGAACATCTCGGCATAACGGCCGCCCAGGCTCGTCAGAGTGTCGTGGTCTCCTTCTTCCGCGATGCGCCCGTTCTCGAGCACCACGATCCGGTCGGCCATGCGTACCGTCGAAAACCGGTGAGAGATGAACAACGCCATCTTCCCCGCCGTCAATTCGGCAAACCGCTGGAAAACTTCGTACTCGCTGCGCGCATCCAGCGCCGACGTCGGCTCGTCCAGAATCAGCACCTGCGCATCCCGCAGATAGGCGCGGGCCAGCGCGACCTTCTGCCACTCGCCGCCGGAGAGATCCACCCCGCCATCGAAGCGCCGGCCCAGCATCTGCTCGAACCCGAGCGGCAAGCTTCCGCAAGACATCGGTAGCCATACTCTTCCGCGCCGACTGCTGCAGCAGTTCCAGATCATCCATTCGCTCGATCCGCCCGACCGCGATGTTCTCGCGCGCTGTCATTTCGTAACGCATGAAGTCCTGGAAGATTACGCCGATCTCCCCATACAGATCCTCCAGGTCGTACTCGCGCAGATCGACGCCATCCAGCAGCACCTGGCCTTCGAGCGGGTCGTAAAGGCGCGTCAGCAGCTTCACGATCGTCGTCTTGCCCTCACCGTTCTCGCCGATCAGCGCCACGCGCTCTCCCGGCCTCAGATGAAAGTTCAATCCGTTCAGCACCAGCCGCGACGAGCCCGGATACCGGAACGACACATTGCGGAATTCGAATCCTTGCCGAATCGGACGCGGCGCCGGCAACGCGTTCGGCTTCGACCGGATCGTGGGCTTCATCTCGAAAAACGCGATGAGATCTGTCAGGAACAAAGCCTGATCGGCAATCGTCGACAGCGTCGAAAACGTCTGCTGCAGATTCGAACTGGCCTCTCGAATCGAATTCGCCAACAGAGTCAGCGTGCCGAAGCTGAACACGCCCATCACCGTCTGCCACACTGCATAGACATACGCGGTGTAATAGCCAGCCGTGCCGATCATCGAGAGCAGCGATCCGGCGATCACCTTGCGGCGGGCAAGCGTGATGTCCTCGTGGTACACCTGATCCGACAGCGCCTTGAATCTCCCGGTGAGAAAATCGCGCAGCCCGAACAGCTTCAGTTCCTTCGCTGCTTCCTTGCTGCCGCCCAGCACGCGCAGGTAATCCAGCTGCCGCCGGATCGGCGTCTGCCGGAAATTCTTGGCATAGCCCAGAAAAGCGAAGTGCGTCTCTCCGACGAACGCCGGTATCACGCCCACGATCAGCAGCAGCAACAGCCACGGCGAAAACACCATGATCGAAATCGACAGCGTGATCGTCGTGATCACCTGCTGAATCAGTCGCCCGATCGCCTGGATCATGTACAGCCGGTCCGTTGCCTGTACCCGCGCCCGCTCCAGCCGGTCATAGAACACCGGATCTTCGTAGGCCAGCAAGTCCAGGCTCGCCGCGTGCTCCATCACCCGCACGCTGATGTGGTTCATGTATTTCCCGGCGAGCAGCGCGTCCAGGTAGTCAATCAACCGCCCCACCAGGCCCATCGAGACCGCTATCGCGAACTCCACCGCAACCAGCCACCACAACCGGTTGCTGATCGGCTGATGCGTGGTAACAATGCGGAAAATGCTGTCGATGATGAGCTTCGAAACCCAGAACAGCGCCGGTGGCAGGAGCGACGCAATGATTCTGGCGACCAGCCCTAGAACAACAACCGCGCGCCCGGACTCCCACACAAATTGCAGGACCGTGGGCACATTGCGCAGCGCCGAGAGCCGGTCGCGCCAACCGCTCCAAAACTCGGGTTGCTTGGTCATTTCCTGAATCCACGCGGGCTCGGGAAGGGGTTTCGCCTCGGTACTGGAAAGGACCACCGGGGCGCCCTGTCGAGAGGACGGACACCTGAATCTGGTCGAATCAGTTCAAGGCAAACAGAGCCAGCTCCCTAAACGGCATTAAGATGAGGAAAAAGCCGTAACGGTTGGTATACAAGGGGGCTGCGGTCTTACGGCTAACAGTTCACCGATGGTTCTAATCCTTCTGGAAGCCTGCCCGCTCCATGCCCCGCCGCGCCTCGGGACTCTTCATGAACGTGTCCCACACGAACCCCGTGCGCAGATTCTCCGCCATCAGCAATATGATCCCCGTGTCAATGCCGATCACATCAGAATCATACCAGTTCTTCAACGGATTGAAAGCATTAGTGAATCCGTACTTGGTCCACGCCGAAGGATACTTGTTGCGAATATTCTTCAGCACGCGCAGCGTCTCGGCAGGCAGAAATGGCAGCGAACCCCCAGCCGCGCTCGGCACCACCGTGCCGTCGATCGGCCCACTCTGCGGCGGCCCGCCCCAAACCACGTAGCCCTGCTGGGAATCAGATGCCGTGATACCCCACAGGTCTTCGCTGTAGTCTGAAAACTGCCTGCCCAGTTCAAGGCAAAAGCGGCGGTGTACTTCCGTGGCGGTGATGGAATTCTGAAAGTAATTGGCATACTTATCCCGCTTGCCGCGAAAGTCGAACCATGCCTGCGAATACTGATGAATGAACAACGGCGCAAACGATCCGATGTATCGCATCCCCTGGTATTCAAACGTCAGGCGCTTCCATGCATTCCAGGTCTTCGGATCGAGCGGGTGCGCAGTGGAGCCCATGCCCAGCAGATACATCATCATCAGTTCGCTGTAGTAGTCCCATCGCGAGGGCAGAAATCCGATTTCCGGGCTCCACCCGTGCGTGAGCAGCGACGTGTCCTCCGACAGCCACGTCCAGTCCACCCGGCTGAAGATCAGGTTGGCCAGTTCCGCAACCGCCGGATGTCGAAAATGCTGGCGGCAGCTAAGAACTCCGCAAAGCAGGATCGTCGTATCTACCGACGACACTTCCGAGTCGAACATCCGCTCGCCGGTTTCGGGATTCGCGAAGTGATAGAAGAACCCGCGGTGATTGGGCAACTTTTTCCACAGGAAACGCAGGGTGGCGAAGACCCGCTCCAGTGCAGCCCCCGCGGGAATGAGTCCCCGCTGGTCGCCGATGCACAGAGCCGTGAGCCCGAACCCGGTCGCAGCTATGCTCGACGCGCCTCCCGGCCGGTTCTCGCGAACATTGCAGCGGTCCTGGACCATGCCGGTGTTCGGGCTGCCCTGCTCCCAAAAGAAAAGGCAGCTGGCTATTTCAACTTCATTAAGAAACTGGTCGTCTTCTGGCGATAACGCCGCGCCGGCAGGGCTGGTGGACGGCGGCGGAGTCTGCTGTTCCAGCGCCGGCAGCATCCGCGCAAATGGCAGGTAAAGACCTGTCCCGGCAATCTGTCGCAGAATCTCCCGTCGCGAATGCAGATTAGGTTTCGGTCGGAGCATGCCTTTCTGTTTTCGATTACGCTATTAGGAGAGAAGAGTCAAACAGTTCTTTCATCAAGTGGGCCTTACGTGTACGGTCTTTAGGGATGCAAAGACCAGCTAGTGCATGTTGCCTTTCTGCGTGGAAACGTTTAAAGGATATCCGTCATCATACCGAATCAAGGCAAAATCGTCCGATGACTCGGGCTCACAAAATAGAAGCTTGGATCGCCGCGGTGGTCGTTCCTTTGGTGGCGGTGGGCGTCTTCGCGCTGATTCGCTGGCAGAAGCAAAAATCCGTCACTCTGCGAGGATCAATAATTGTCGCCGACACGGACCCGCGAAAGCAGTTGCCCATCGGAGGAGTCCTCGTCTCTGCCGGCGATCTTACGGATTCCACTTCGAAAACCGATTCGTCAGGTTTCTTCGCCCTTACTCTCCCTACAACCGATTCGCCGCGGCCACCCGATCGTTCTCCACTATCGCCATCCTCAGTATCGGTCGCTCGACGTGAACGATTACGTCGGAAATCAGCTCTACATCGTTCAACTTGTGCCGCTCGACAATAAATCCGCTCCAAGAGATCAACCCTCCACCAAGCTTGCGAATGTGCGAGTGCGGTACACGGAGAAGACCCGCACAGAACTGAACGTCGGCAGCGCGGTGAAGACATTCGAGGTGCAGAACAAGGGCAACGTGCCTTGCAGGAAACAGCACCCCTGCTCACCCGACGGAAAGTGGAAAGCTGCGCTCGGTGCCATCACCCTCGACGCCGGTGTGGGCAACGAATTTCGCGCCCCCCGCGCCTCCTGCATCGCCGGACCCTGCCCCTTCACCCGCATCGAGTCGAACCAGATGTTGCAAGCCGGCCGCGTCCTCACTCTTACCGTGCGGGACTGGTCCGACACCGCAACCTTTCTCCTCGAGGCCGAAGTCTTTCGCCCCATGGTCAGTCAAAGGGAGCACTGGTCCTATCCCGCAATCTTCGGTGAAGGAATGTCGTTCACCCTGCCTCCGTCCGCAGAGAGTGTCAGCATCGAGGCCGACGCAGATGGTCAAACGATTATTTTCCCATTAGGGCCGGCACTTCAATTGAGCTGGGCAAGCTGTGACGCGGGAACCAATCCCGATCAAGGAACCATCTACCGCTGTACCTTGAAGCCCGGCTACCGCTTCCAATGAGGGCTCTAACGGGCCGCCGCCGCAATCTTGCGTTGACCCCTGACCCTGACCCCTGACCCTTCACCCTGCCTTACGCCGTCGGCAACGTAAACACAAACATGCTCCCATGGTTCAATTCGCTCTCGGCACGGATCGACCCACCATGGGCCCGCATGATGTGTTTCGCGATCGCTAACCCCAGCCCTGTCCCACCCGACTCGCGGGATCGCGCTTTATCCACGCGATAGAAGCGCTCGAACAACCGCGGCAAGTGCTCGGACGAAATCCCGCCGCCAAAATCCTTTACATAGAATTCGATGCCCCGCTGCGCCGCCCGCGCTCCCAACTCCACCCGCCCCCCGCCACGCCCATACTTCATCGCATTATCGATCAGGTTCGAGAACACCTGGTGAATCGCTTCCCGATCGGCCAGCACCTGCGGCAGCGATTCCACCGACCCGCTTCCATTGTGCGAGTCCATAATCTGCAGATCGACTCCATGCCCTCGCGCGATTTCCCGGAAACTCTCCTCGGCATCGTGCAGCAATTCGACCGGCGGCACCGGTTCGGTTTCAAACCGCGTCTCGCCCGATTCCACTCGCGCCAGCGTCAACAAATCCTCCGTCAGGCGCGCCATCCGAACCGTGTTCTTGCGGATGATCTCCAGAAACTCCCGCGTCGCCGCCGATTCCTCGTGAATCGTATCCAGCAACGTTTCCGTATATCCCTGGATGGAAGTCAGCGGAGTACGCAATTCGTGCGAGACGTTGGCGATAAAGTCGCGCCGGGTCTTTTCTACGCGCTCGGTCTCGGTCAGGTCGCGCAGCACCGCCACCACGCCTCCATCCGGTAGAGGCGCGGCCGTGACATCAAACGCTCGCCCGGGAACAATTGACGTCGCGCGTGCTGTCTTCGCTTCCTTATTCGTCATGGCTGCTTTGACTGTCGCCAGAAAATCCGGATCGCGAATCGTCTCCACCACCGGCGCGTTGAGCCGCGTGTGCTGCGGAACCAGGCGGTCCATCGGCTGATTCGCCCAGCGCACCAGTCCATCCGGGCTCACTGCAATCACCGCATCCTGCATGCTGTTAAGCAGCGTCTCCAGTTGCCGTTGGCTTGAACGAACCGCAGCGAAACTCCGCTCGACCTGCTGCGCCGTCTTGTCGATCGCCGCCGCCACTCGCCCGATCTCATCCAGCGGAGTTTCATGGACCCGGGCCTGAAGATCCCCTCTCTCGATTCGCGCCGCTACATCGACAATGCGTTGCAGCCGCCGCGACATCCAGATCGAAGCGCCAGCCGCAATCAGCAGACGCGATCAGTGACGCGATGGCCGATCCCCACAGCAGCCGTCGCCGCACCTGCGCCTGCACCGCCTCAATATCGGAAAGAGGATAAGCCAGGCGAACCGCGCCCCCTGAGATCGGAGCGGCGACATAGAGAAACGGAATTCCCAGCGTTGCGCTGCGTCTCTCATTCTCACCCGTCTGACCCGCCAGCGCCGCCGCGAACTCCACTCGCTTGGCATGGTTCTCCATCTCCGCCGGATTCGATTCCGAATCCGCGAGAACTTTCCCCGATGCATCAATCACGGTCGCCCGTGCTCCTGCCGCCTGTCCTTCCTGGGCAGCAATGTCTGCCAGCGTATGCGTGTGGTCGATCTCAACCCGGTGGGCGAAGAGCAGGGTCTTCTGCTTAAGATTGCGCTCAATCTCGGCCCGCAGCGACGCTTCCCAGGCGTTGCCGATCATCACGTAGAGAATGGCGGCCGTAGCGGCGATGACGATCAGAAAGACGGCGAGCAGCTTGAAGAAGATGCGGTTCTTCAATTTCTCCTCTATTTTGGAGACTTCAAACCGGTATCCCGCGCCGCGCACGGTCTTCAGATACCGCGGATTCTCCGGGTCCGGCTCAATCTTCTCCCGGATGCGCCGCACATACACGTCCACCGACCGCGGTGTGACGTACGCCGTATCCCGCCAGACTGAATCGAGCAGATGATCGCGGCTGAACACGCGCCCCTTATGCCGGGCGAAGTAATCGAGCAGGCGGAACTCCGTAGCGGTCGTCGGTACCATGCTGCCCCGCACCATCAGCGTCATCGCCGACGGATCAATTTCAATCTCGCCCACTTTCATCGGGCTCGGCGGAAGCGGCCGCTCAAAGCGCCGCAGCACCGCCTTTACCCGCGCTACCAGTTCCCGCGGGCTGAACGGCTTGGCGATGTAGTCGTCGGCCCCCAGTTCCAGTCCCAGCACCCGGTCGGCCTCGCTGCTCTTGGCCGTCAGAAAGATTACCGGCACCGATGCCAGTCCCGGTGTCTGCCGGATCGTCCGGCAGATCTCCAGTCCGTCCTTGCCCGGCACCATAATGTCGAGCACGAATAGCGCCGGACGCTGTCGCTCCGCGTCCGCCAACACCGTCGTGCCCGTCGGATAAACGCGCACCACGAACCCTTCGTTTTCCAGGTGGTGCCGCACCAGTCGCGAAATGTCAGGATCGTCTTCGACTACGAAGATGCTCGGTTTCACGCCATCATTGTAACGAAGAGAATTGTCGCCACCTAATCCGAATGTCGTGTTTGGGTGCAGAGGAACAAGGTTTTAATCGGCTGTTAACAATCCGGCGCACCCTCGGTGAGACCTTGAAGTTGCACCTTCTGCCTGCACCAGGTTCAGTTGGCGTGGATTTTTCCGTCGGCGGCCAGGCGGTCGAGCCAGCGGCGCGCAGTGGCCGCTTCCGGGCGATCGGCATAATCGCGGAGAAACTGGCGGAGCGTTTGCGCCGCGTCTTCGTAACGGCCCACCGCCGTGAGAGATTGGGCCACAAGCAATTCGATTTCGGGTGCCTTCCCTTTGGAGGATGACCATGCATCCTGCGACATTTGCAGTGCCTGGTCATACCGCGCCTGCTGATAGTAGGCCCGGGCGAGCGCCGAGCGCGTGTCCCAGGAGGCGGGAGCGGCATTGAGATGTAGAGCTTTTTCCAGCGGCGCGATCGCTGCCTCGTATTTCCCCTGATCGCATAGGGCCATGCCGAGCGCCGCAAAAGCGTTCGCGTGAGACGGATCCACCTGTACGGCTTTTTCCAGGATGTTCTGCGCTTTAGACCAGTCGCGTTGCTTCAAGAGAATTACACCCTGCAGATACAAAACATCGGGATGCCCGGGCGCGAGGCGCAGGGCTTGGCCAGCGTGCTTCTCCGCTTCCGCCAGGTTGTTAGCGCCGAGCGCTCGCAGGCCTTCATCGACCGCTTTTTTTGCCTTTGGCGCGAGCACGGGACGGCCAGGAACGGCGATCGGGTTCGCGGACAAAGCTTGCAGGTAAACATCCACCTCGGCCCTCCCGGCCGAATTGATCGAAAAGTCTTTTTGTGCGTTCGCATATCCCCCCGCTTGCACCACCACGGTGAAGTCGCCGACTTCGTTGACCACCAGTTCGGCCCGGCCAACCGTCGTCTCTGCTTGTCCGGCAGGAATGGTGCCGCGGAACAGCCTAACCATGACGGAGGAGGAAATGGGCTGGCCCGAGGGGCCGTGCACAATTACGTCAATAGCAACGCCCTTGCCATAAAACTCGGTTTCGGCAGTGCCGGTATTTTGCGCTCCAGAGGGAACGACGAGTAGCAGGCCAATCAGGAGCGCGAGCAGAAATCCAGAACGTGGCAGCACGCAGTGATTTGCTGGTAGGAGACGTAGAAACTGTGGACGGCGAGACCTGTGTGCTTGCGAACGCCGCATGGCCACTCTCGACGATGGGCGGAAGACTATGCCAACAGGGGACGGGCGTCAAGAGATCTGTTGTGACACTATTGTTGGGAGACCTGATGGATTCTTGGGGGACACGATGAACGCGCGATCAACTTTGAATCCAGCCGCGAAGCGGCGGCACGTGAAAGCCCGGCACGGCAGTGCCGGGAAAGGACTGTGTCGTAGCTCTTAGTGTTGCAAGAAGTGGAACGTAGCTGTTCCCCACAGCCGCGAAGCGGCGCAAGAATAAAGCCCACGGCGCAAGCCGTGGGTAGCAAGTGGGAAATGACCGAGCCCCAAAGGGGCGAAAGAATAGCTACGACACAGAGTCCGTAGGGACGACACTCGTCGCAGCCACGAACCAGCGACAGACTGCTGCCGCCCCTCACCTCAGATTGCTAAAACTATCGAGCGTAAACTGATCCATGTCATTCAAATCCCCCATCCTGGCTCCCGGCCCACGACCGGTTGCGCGACGGTTTCTTGTTCCGCCGCCGCGATTTGCTGTTGAGATTCCTCGCTGGATTTCTCCGAATCCGGAGCAACGTTCACTGAACTCAGAGCCAACATCATTAGTTCAAAGTCAGATTTCGTCATGAGAAATTCCCCTCCTGTATTTGCTCAGGGACGGGCATAACATTGCCGGTCCCCGCGATAAGTTCCAATATTTTGAGTGACTCAGAGTTTAGAGCGGACGCATTCGTCCGCCGTTCTACAAGCCCTTGTAACTTATGGTGAACGTCTTAGACGCCTTCTTCGGCATCACCCCTTGGTAGGCCATAACTAATGAGCCGTCGACCCCAACTTCTACCGTTCTGGATGCATTCGCAAACGGGTTGCAAGGGTGCACAATGCCCGGAATGGTTTGCGCAAACCCGTTGTAGTCGAATGTTGTTGTCCCCACATTCTGCATGACGAGACCAAAAGGATGGGCGCCGCCAGTGAAAAAGGAATTCCACGCCATGGCGCTGTTCAGTGTGCCGTCGAAATTGTTAGTAAGCACACCATCCACGTCCACATCCGCATAGCGCAGCAACTCCACCGGCCGGTTGTCGGTCGTATTGTTCTTAAGCGCCATAGCCACCTTCAGCGAAGAGCTCGAAGCAACCTGCGTGATGGTTTGGGTGAGCGTCCACACTCCATCGCTTGTGGTGCGGACAAACTTCATCGAGGTGGGTGACAGAGTTGTAGCCGTGGTCGGTCCCCAGTTCGAACTGTCTTCAAAGGCGTAGTCGAAGTACTCCGTGCCGGTAAAGCCGTCACAGATGCCATATCCCTCGACGGGGACCTCAATTTCGAAGCGACCTGCAGGCGTGATCAGTTGTGTCACGTTGCCGTTGCTCGTCAGGCAATAACTGAGAAACGTGTTATTGGCGCCGGACGTGAAGAGAAATGAACACCCCGGGTCTGCCAATGGACTGCGAGGCGCTGCATCAATGGCGTGTTTCTTACTCAATACGGATGCGTCGTCCGACCTGCCCTGGAGGCTTCGGGAGCCCGGAAGTTGGGCCCAGCTAAGTGAACAAAGCGATAGCACGATAATTGCAAGCACAAGTTTCTTCACGAGAACTATCTCCAGTCATTAATTTTGTAGGTACATATGCTGCGGTTGCAGCAGAGGGCCCATATCTTGCAGAGTTAGGAAACAATCTCGACGCGTGGGAATCTAACGGGGAGTGAGCCGAGTCTTCCGCAAGCCTCCGACCCGATGACTTTCAACTCAGTCTCTGCCTGGCCCACCCCGCTCCCGCGGATATCACGCCCCGATGGATCAAACTACAGTGGGCACATAGAAGACGTGTCAAGGGCTTGTCAGCGATTTGTAAGATGATTGCAACAATTCGTCGACGCTTATCGCTCGGAAAGTTCGGAAACGCCCCTGAGCAGACGCTCAGTGTGATTCCAACGGGACTCGTGAGTTATGCACTCTCTCCCACCAACTCGCAGCCGCGAAGCGGCGAAAGAATGCAGCCCACGGCGTAAGCCGTGGGTGGGAAAGCAAAAGAGGCCCAGCCCCGAAGGGGCGAAAGAAAGGCACTCGTTTCCAGCAAACCGCAAACAGTTGAGAATCAAGCCGCCGAAGATGCGCGGGGGCCCCATGAGCGAGAATGACTCAACTCTTAAAAATGCCCTAACCTGCTGAAAACGCTAACCTTAATCAATATATGTATATTGTTGTATGTACAATATTGTATATCAAAATGTTCCTACAGGAACATATGTAAAAATTACCCAGCTCCGTAACTCATTGAATCGACTCAGACGGTAATAATCAGATTGCTTGCGTCATCAATCCCGAACTTCTTGCCCGGTGGGACCACCGTCGTCGCGCTGTATTCCGTCACGATGGCCGGACCCTGGAAAGTCTTTCGAGCGCTGAGTTCCTCCCGGGCATAAATCTTTGTCTTTACGCTGCGGCCGTCAAACAATACTCCCGCTTCACTCGCCGATATCTTTCCGATCTTTCCGCGTATGGCGCCGGGGGTTGCATGCGATTGCGCAGACTTCAGCACCGCCCGCAGCCGCAGTGTCACGATCTCGATCTCGCGCTTCGCGTGCGTGTAGCCGTATCGCCGCCGATGTTCCTGCTCGAATTCGCGCAACAGGTTCTTGCTCAGCGGAAGGTTCAGTTCGTATCCCTGCCCGCGGTAGCGCAGGTCAACGGTCCGTACGAAACGAGGAGTTCCTTTCCAATGTTCGCCGGAGAAATCTCGCGCGGCTGCTTTCTCCAGCGCGCGCAAATTCCTCATTCAACTTTGTATAGCGGGATAACCCGCGACACACGCCACAGCACGGTACGCGAGTAGTCCTTCACGACGTCACTCCACAGTATGCCGAGCGCCGACAGCGCGCCGGGAAACGCAGGCACGATAACGTGCGGAATGCTCAAAGCTTCCGCCAGCGCGCATGCATGCAGCCCGCCCGCACCACCGAAGGCCACCAGCGCGAATTGTCGCGGATCGCGTCCGCGTTCGATCGACACCACGCGGATCGCCTTCTCCATAGTCGCATTCACCACGCGAACCACTCCGGCCGCGAACTTCTCAAGCGTCAGAGTCTGATCCCTGCGTCTTCAGCCACTCTCGTGTCACCCGTCGGGTGCGCTCCAGATCGAGCGTGAACTCTCCGCCCAGAAACTTTGTCGGCTGCAAGCGGCCGAGCAGAAGATTGGCATCTGTCACCGTTGGTTGCAGTCCTCGGCCGTAGCAAATAGGACCAGGATCAGCCCCGGCAGACTCAGGGCCGACGCGCAGCACGCCAGCGGCGTCGAAGCGCGCGAGCGACCCGCCCCCTGCCCCAACCGTGTGGATGTCGAGCATGGGCACGCTGATCGGAAGTCCGGCGATCTGCGCATCGCTGGCTGTCTTGATCGTGCCCTCCACCAGCGACACATCGGTCGAAGTGCCTCCCATATCGAACGCGATGATGTTCTCGAATCCGCTGCCGCGCGCAGTCGCCGCCGCTCCGACCACTCCGCCCGCAGGCCCGGAGAGCACAGTCCGCACCGGTTCCCGCGCCGCAGTCGCCAGCGCAGTAATTCCTCCAGAAGACTGCATGACAAAGATGCTTGGGGCAGAGTAAGTGTCCAGTCGACCTGTTGTCCGACGGACGCGATCCGGAATGCCTGACCCCTGAGGGCCCGTTCCATGTTCTCGAGATATCGGCGCATCACCGGCTGCAGATACGCATTGATCACGACCGTCGACGTGCGCTCGTACTCGCGGAACTCGGGCAGAATCTGGTGCGAAATCGACAACGGAACGCCAAGCGCCTCCAACGATTCGGCGACTGCCAGCTCGTTTTTCGCGTTGGCAAACGAGAACAACAGCGAGATCGCCACCGATTCAGGCTTCGCCGAAGCAACTTGATCCGCTAGCTTCTGAAGCTCAGGCGTGGTGGGCTCGGTAAGAATTTCGCCTGTAGCCGACGTGCGTTCCTGAATCCCGAAGCGCAGATCCTTTGCGACCAGAGGCTCGATGCGATCGAAGAAGAAGTCATAGAGCTTGGGCCGCGCCTGCCGCCCAATCTCGATCGCATCTTCGAACCCGGCAGTCGTCACCAGCGCAGTGCGCGCGCCTTTGCGTTCGAGCAGCGTATTGGTGCCGACGGTAGTGCCGTGCAGAAGGATGAACTCGGCTTCCGCAGTGATCTTAGAGATCGCGTCGACAATGGCCCGCGAGGGATCCGAAGGCGTCGAGAACACCTTGAGCATCCGCAAACGGCGAGTGGAAGGATCGATCCACACGCAGTCGGTGAACGTCCCACCGGTGTCGATCGCAATGCGCAGAGGTTCGGAGCGGCGCGCCATGGTCGCGGAAAACCAGACTAACATCCGCAAGGGTTTTCCGCGGCAAGAGCAATAACCACGAAGGACACGAAGTCACACGAAGGAAGCCCTTGCTTTTCCTTCGTGAACCTTCGTGTCCTTCGTGGTTATCGCCCTGTTCACGCAGCCTGGGCCGACGACTTCGCCTCTACTACGACTGGTCGTTCCGTCGCGCGCTCGCCTCGCCGGATCAGCATGATCGCTCCCAGAATCGCAACCGAGGCAATCGCCACTCGCGCTGTCAGTGGCTCCGACGCAAGCAGCCATCCCAGCAGCACCGCGACCACAGGATTCGCGTACGTGTGCGTCGCGACCACCGCCGGCGGAACCCGCTGCAATAGCCACGTGTACGCAGTGAACGCGACGATCGATCCGAACACGATCAGATATCCCAATCCAAAAATCGACTTGAGAGAAATGGCTGACCAGTGCAGCCCGCGAAATTCACCCGTCATGCCAGCGGTTGCGAGCAGCATGACGGCGCCGCATACCAGTGGCACCGCGGTGCGCGCCAGCGCATCGGTTGGCAGCTTCAGCCTGGGAGAGATCACCACACCCGCTGACCACGACAGCGATCCCAGCAACACAGCGAGCAGGCCAATCAGGCTCGCATTCTTGGCAGAGACTTCCGCGCCCGTGAGAATCGCCACACCCACCACGCCAAAAACCAGGCCCAGCGCGCTGATCCGGCTGATGCGTTGCTGCCCGCTCGCCCATGCGAGCACCAGAATGAACATCGGCTCGGTCGCGATCAGCAGCGCAGCCAGGCCAGACGCGACGTGCTGTTCGGCCCAATGCAGCGTGCCATGCCCCACAAAAAAGAAAAGGCGCACCGAGCACGATGCCCGCAATCCAGTGCTCGCGTCGCGGACGATATCCGCGCACGCACGCCCACGCGAGCAAGCACTCCACCCGCGATCGTGTGCCGAATGCCCGCCGCAACCAGCGGAGGAATCGTCTCGACCGCGTAACGAATCGCCAGGTACGTCGATCCCCACACGAGGTAGATGGCCACGAACGCAAGCGCGAGTTTGATGGACTCGCCTCGTGGTACTCGGATCGATGGTGTGGTTGATTGGGACACGATCACAGGCCTGCCTCCTATGTTAATCAGCTTCGCGTTTTTGGGTTCGCGGCTGCGAACCAGAGCCAGCATCTGGGAGGGTTGATCGCGGAACATTGCCTAACCTCCAAAAGCACGTTCATAAGTTAGGTCCAGATTAGCTTTCGAGATCTAACTTGTCAAGTGCATTTAAATGGTTAGATAATAGGAATCGGTTTGGGAGGGTTCAAAATCTACACAGACAACATAAAGAGAAGAAGACCGCCGCGCTTCGAATTAATGGGCGGGGCGGTGTGCCTCGACTTCGTCAATACGCTGGATGACCGCTTCTCGGCTGAGCCCAAGGAGTTGCTGCAGCATTACGTCGATCTGGCGCGCTTCGCGGAAGACACCGGCATCCTCCCTGACCTGCAGGTCGATCGACTGATGACGCGCAGCATGCAGCAGCCAGACGCAGCCAAGCGCGCGCTTGCATCAGCGATTCAATTGCGGGAAGCGATCAGTGAAATCTTCTACGCGCTCGCCAGGAAAAATCCTGTGCCGGCGGCGGCGGTCGTCATTTTGAACCAGCATGTGCAGGAGGCGGCGCAGCATCTCGCGCTGGTGGCGGGCAGGCGGCACTTCGAATGGAAATTCGAATCGGACTCGTACGATCTGTTCGCGCCGTTGTGGCCGATCGCGCGCGACGCGGCTGAGTTGCTGGCGTCAGAGCGGCTTGAGTTTGTGCGCACGTGCGCGTCGAAGACGTGCGAGTGGCTGTTTCTGGATGAGAGCAAGAACCATCGGCGGCGCTGGTGCGACATGACCAAGTGCGGGAATCGGGCGAAGGTGAAGCGGTTCTACACGAGGAAGAAGAGGGCCGGCGCGTTTTAAAGCTACTCGTACCGCAGCGCCACCATGGGATCGACCTTCGTGGCTCGGCGGGCGGGTATATAGCTGCTCAGAATCGAAACCAGAATCACCGCAAGGGAAACCATTCCGAATGTAACGGGGTCAGTCGGACGAACGCCGTAGAGGAAGCTAGTCAGGAAGCGCGTCGAAGCCCAAGCGGCAGCGACGCCAAAAATCACGCCGAGTATTGTCAGCTGCAAGGCTTGCCGAACAACGAGGTCCAGCACATCGAATCGCCTGGCGCCAAGTGCCATGCGAACCCCAATCTCGTTTGTTCTCCGTGAGACGCCGTACGACATTATCCCGTACAGACCCACAGAAGCCAGCGCAAGCGCTAGCAGTCCAAAGAAACTTGAAAGGCGAGCGAAGAGACGTTCCTGGAAGGTCGCCTGTTCGATCTGTTCGACTTGTGTTCTGACGTCAAACAACGTCAGATTCTCGTCAAGTTCGTGAACCGCTTGCCGAACCGGGCCAACCCAATTTTTGGGATCGCCCGCCGTCCGCACTTCAAAATTCATCTCGTCCAACTCTTGCGGGTGCTGGGCATAGGGAACATAAACCGTCGGTGGCATCCTATCGCGCGGCTGACCGTAACGAACGTCGCCTACGACGCCCACGATTGCAATATCCGAACTGGACCGTTGATCTCCGAAGCCGAATTGCCGGCCGATCGGATTCGTGCCGCCCAAGTACTGACGAGCGAAGGCGCGGCTGACGACGCCGACTTTCGGGGCGGCTGCGGTATCTCGATCCCCGATCACTCGGCCCAGTTCCACAGGTATCCCGAAGGTCTCGAAGAATTGTGGACCGACATCATTCACGTGAACAGCGATCGAACCGTTGTTTGAGGCGCCGCTCTCTGGCGTGTATCCCTGAATGGCAACGCCATTTATGGTGACTCCGCCGCTGACGAGGGTGTGGCGGGAAAGGCTTGCGGACTTCACTCCAGGAATAGCTTCGATCCGCCGCTGTAGCTCCTGATAGAAAGCCACCAACTTTTCGCCCTTGTAACCGCTTTTCGTGGGATCGATACCAAACAGGACCAGGTTCCGGCGGTCGAACCCGAGGTTTTCGTTTTCGAGATTCGTAAGGGTTCGAACAAACAAGCCGGCGCCGATAAGCAGCAATAGAGAGATGGCCACCTGTGAAATAGCCAGGACTTGGCCGAGCTGCATTCCGAACCTTCGAGAATGGCTGCCGACTCCGGGGGTGCTTCCCCAACCTTCCTTGAGGCCTGGGGTTAGGACCAGCCGCGTTCCTTGCAAAGCAGGAGCCAGCCCGAAGAGAACTCCGGTGATCACGGAAACGGCTGCCGTAAAGGCCAGCACGCGTAGATTGGGCGTCACGTGCAGGACAATGGGATTGCGGCCACCCGACATGAATGCCACCAGTATGGCGCTCGCCCAATAGGCGAGTCCCACACCCAGAGCGCCACCGGCCAGGGCCAGCAGGACACTCTCCGTGATCATCTGGTTGATCAAACGCAAGCGCCCAGCTCCGAGAGCCAGTCGGAGGGCAATCTCCCGGCGCCGGGATGTGGCTCGGGAAAGCAACAGATTAGCCACGTTGGCGCAGGCGATCAAAAGGACGAGACCGACTACCGCCATCAGAACCGCCAGAGGCTTAGAGAACTGTTCACGCAAGGAGTCAAGACCCCTGCCGGCAGGCGTCAACTGGACACGGGGCGGCTGGAGAGTCATGTCAGAGGATCCCTTTGCCGGTGGGGGAAGTTCGATGCTCGCCACGTCTTGTCGAACCACCACGTCCAGTTTCGCTCGCACTCGCTGCTCGTTGACGCCCGGCTTCAGCCGTCCCATGATCAGGAGCCACCAGTCATCGGGCGCAGTGAACTTTGAAACCTCACCAGGGATTGCATACTTCGTCCATCCCGGATTGATTTGGGGTTGCGCGTGGAGAGGAAGCCAAATATCAACCGGTGTGCCGGGCTCGACGCCGAAGAATTCCGGAGGCGCTACGCCCACTATCGTAAACGGGGCACCGTTCACTGTAATCGCTTTGCCCACCACAAGTGGGTCGCCTCCGAATCGACTGACCCAAAAGCCGTGGCTGATCGTTGCGACGGGACTCGCACTTGCCCGATCGTCTGTTCGAGCGATCGCGCGACCGATCATGGCCTCGACGCCCAGTGTGGAAAAGAAGTCGCCAGACACCAGCTGGCCCTCTGCAAGTCCCGCCTGTCCGCCTACGCTCACACTCAGACGGTCGGTGTCGGCGAAGGCCATGACGCTGGAGAATTCTTCATTTCTGTCGCGAATGCCCTCGAATATTGGGTAGGGGAACGCAGTGCTGGTGAAGCGTCCTGTAGAGTCCGGGCCGTAGTTACCGCTCAGCGAGTGCGTGAACCACGGCATAGTTCCGGGCTGGCTCTCCGACACCCAGTTCAGCAACACGAGCTGCTCCGGCAGCCGGACAGGCAGCGTCTTCAGCATCACGGCGTCGATCAGGCTGAAGATTGCGGTGTTTGCGCCAATCCCAAGCGCCAACGTCAGCAGGGCAACGGCCGTGAATCCTGGATTCTTGCGCAACTGCCGCAGCGCGTAGCGAAGATCTTGCACCAGTCCGCTCATCTCAGGTTTGCCCTTCTGCTGACACAGCTGTGTCACAGCGTGCGGGCCAGTGCGAAGGCCCTGCTGTCTCTCATCGCAAGACTCTTACCAATCCAGCACAAAGTGTAAGCGCTTGATGGCAAAGGGTAACGGAATACCCCTGTCGAACCGTTGTCCAGCGGAGGTGTCCACTGCCGGCCGTAGATGTCCGGAGGCGAACAATCGGCCATCGGTCTGCTTGAGTTGAGAGACCGGTTCTAGTCGACAGCGACTCGATCAGGCTATCGCGAAAATGATCGTCAACAGCATCATCCCTGAGTCGAGGTGCGAGCAAGAGCTATTTCTTCACAGCTTCCAGACGGGACGTTCACCGGGCTTCAGGAGGGACGCGACCTGGTGGCCGTCTGCGGCTGAAGCCGGTGTTGTGGGAGCGCTTGTGGCACGACTGTAAGTCGTGCCCTTCTCCGATTCTGCTATCGCACGATGATTCGATCAGGTCCTCAGCTTTTCTGATTTTTTCGGGTGGCCGGTGACAATCTCTAAGGAACTGTCATCCTGAGGAAGCGATTGCCTTCCGACGGACCGTACGTCGGGCTGAGAGCGGCAATAGAGTCGGCGAGATCCGGTATGCTGCGTGCACCTGGGGAATCCTATCCACAACATCGAAGGCTCCCGCTGTCGTACGGTCCCTCACGGCGGCTTCGCCGCCGTTCAGGATGACATCACGAGGGGAGGGGATCATCCTCAATTCGGGAGTTGTCTGTAAACGAACGCCCGTCCCCGCATTGGCACTGGCCCCCCGCGATCACGGCAATGTGAGCTGCTGGGTTCCTGCGTGGAGATCGTACTTAACACCTTTCCAGGCCAAGACGCCGCGTATTCCTGGCGGTAGTTCGATGGTTGCCTTTACAGATTCTGCGGCGCGGCGATAGGACACGCGAGTCATCCCCGCAGGATGCGGCATGGACGCTTCCACCCATGGCAGGTCTCCGAAGTGTGGTTCAATGCGTACCGTCGCGAATCCGGGTGAACCGGGGCGTATGCCGGCGATCATGGTCGTCAGGTCATACGCGGGATGAGCGCTCCAGGCGTGTGTATCAGAGCGGCTGGGGTCGGGGTACTCCGGAGTTGTGGTGAGACCTTGCTCCAGCATGTGGCGCCACGGGTCGAGAGTCCGGAGATAGAGATCTCCCAAGCCGGAGTGATCGAGGGCTCGAGTCATATAGAACTGGAAGAAGTATGATGCGTGTGCCATGCCGGGAATTTCCGAGGAGACCTTCTGCATGACTTGGGCTTGATCTTTGTGAGGGATTACATCTGTCAGTATGGCTAACGCGTTCGCATGCTGACTGTAGGTATTCTTGTCTGGAGTATCCGCCAATAAACCGAGATCCTTATTCCAGCAAGCCGCGAACACCGCCTTGCCGGTCGCATCGGCCTCTCGCCGGTATTTTTCCGCAAACGCGCGATCTCCGAAGCCCTCCTCCATCTCCGCTGCATCCAGTAGGGCGCGAATGAATTGGAGGGTGAGGATCGAGGAGCGCCCCTCCTTGTCCACAGGCGGAAACTTCTCGATACCCGGTGGCGTGTCAACGAAATTCCAGTACGGTAGCGATCCCAGGAAACCATCGCTTCGCTGCCGCTGTTCGAACCAGGCCAGCACAGGGCGTGTCCCGGGCAGGCGTTCCTTCAAGAAGTCGACGTCTGCACGATACATCCAATAGTCGTGCAGCATATCGATGTACAAAAGCGAGAAGGGCGGGATCAGTTGAAGCAGCGAACTGGGATACCGGCTTTGGGTAATTCCGTCCGGAATGCGAGATCGATCGAACGCCAGCATGGCTTGGCGAGCCAGCCGATCATCGCCACTCACCGCATAAGAGATGAGCGCCTGGATCCGCGTATCTCCGATGTATTGCAGTTGCTCCCAATACGCGGTGTCCATGTAAGTGTCATGAGCATCGACGCGAGCGGTGCGCCAGGAAATCTCTCGAATCTTCGCTAGTTGAGGATCGCTCGCGGCGAACTTTCCTTTCTCTACAAATGGATAAGCGGTGTAAAAAGTATGGAAGCCGACCAGGGTAAGTGGCGAGTCTGCGGTATGGATTCGCAGTTCGACGTAGCGCCAGGTCCGCCACCAAAGGGGCATGAAGGGTCGGGTCTCTCCACCGTCGGGTATGAATTCATCGTGCACACCCAGCACGACCCGGTCGGCAACTTCATTTCGATTGCCGCGCTGTTGCTTTGAATCGTAGAGAGCCTCGGTGTAGGCCAAGTTGATGTGCGAGCCTTTGCCTCCACTGACGATCAGTTGTGGATAGGCCGACAGTACAACCCCGGCATCAAGAAGGAGAACCGCGTCGGTATTCGGTGGAATGATGGCAGGGCCATCAGGAAAGGATTGGGCAGAAGTGCCGCTGCTGCGGACGATATGCCCGGAAGGCACCTCGGTGAATTCCATCGGGGGCAGAGGATCGGGCACGAGCCACCAAAAGGAATCACCGCCTTCGGTGGCCAGGACGGGGCGACTGACGCGAGGATCGATGGATTCACGAATCGCAAGAGCGGCCTTCACCCAGTGGCCAGTATTGGAATTCGCGGTCAACCAGTCCCAATCGTAGAGGCCACCATCAATTCTTTCTCCTGGGCCGGCAGCGTAGTAATTCCAGAGTCCCTCAGGAAGGGCGCGGATGGGCGTGTGGCCGAACTCCTGCTCCACTTCCCAGGATGAATCGGTGTTCAGCGCGGCTTCATTCGTGGAGTCGCCTTGCAGCAGGAATGCGAGCCTGTCGGACATCTGCGCCAACGGAGCGTAGATACCGAATTCGAAAACGGTTGCCGCAATCACATTTCGCCCTGAGGTGAGAAACGGCGCCAGGTCAAAGGTTTCGTAGTGCCAGTGGTGAAGATCGCTGCGCGCCGGACCGTCTCCCACCCGTTGACCATTCACGAAAAGGACAAAGCGGTTGTCGGCGCTGACATGCACAACGAATCGATTCGGACGGCTCTGCAATTCGAGGATTTTGCGAAAGTGAAATACGCCCGGATCGCGAACAGGGGCTGTCGGATGAGCGATCCAGCTCGCGGTCCACTCAGTATTGGTTTGCTGCGCTGCTGTGTGCGTGGGGAGGGCTATCAAAGCCAGAAGGCAGAGAAGGATCGCAGCCAGCAAACTCGCGGGAGGGCTTTCTTCGGGGTTGCATGCGCACGACCGAGAGGCCTGCACCGATATAGAGTCTTTCATTCTCTTTCGCGAAGGCGATGCTTCCGCGAGGCGAGTATAAATCGGATGTGGTGCCGGCAGTAAGGAAAGTCAAAAAACCAACCCCTCTACTTCACTCAGTCGAAAATCCCACTTCTTCGCAAAAGCGGCGAGAAATGGGGCACGCAGCTTCGTCTTGTTTTGATGGCCAGAAGGCCGATGGATACTCAGGGGTGCCTTCAATCTGCCACGAGTTATGTTCTCTGGGCTTCGCGTCTCAGGGCACGCTGGAGGGTTTGATCCAGGGCTGCCTTGGTTTTTTCGTACTCCTGCTGACTGATGAGACCTCGCTTGTGCTCGACTTCGAGTTCGAAGAGTTCTTCTTTCAGGCCTTCGAGTAATTTTGACGAACTGCGCTGAACAGGTGGCTCAGCGACGGGCGCAGGCCGTGGCTTGGCTGCGGCTTGCCGCGTCGGGCGCGGAGGAGCGGGGACGTCGAAATCCTCGGCGTCTTCGATATGCGAGAGTCCGCTGGCGCGGGCGGCGCGGGCAGCGGATTGCTGGCGCGAGGCGACATAGACGCCACCTACGACGAGCGCCAACGCGAACGCGCCAAGAATCCACCAGCGATATTTTTGCAGCGGGTCGGGCGCATCGATCGGCGGGCCGAGTCCGCCGCCGGGACGGTTGTCACTCTGAGCGCCACCACCACCGCCACCTGGCCTGGTGCTCCGGCATTTTCCTGACGAGATCCCAGCGTGCCTTCGCCGGAGATCTGGAACGCGAGAGCTTGTCCCGTCTGAGCAGCTGAGGCAACCTGCACGTTGGCATCTGGCTGTTGAGGATCGGGCATCTGCTGATAGTTTGTGCCGGACGCGGCAGAGAACTGCATGCTCTTGGGAACGATGGCTACGAAGTGTTGCAGCGGATAGAGGCTCTTGGGATCAATGTTGGCTTTGCCGTCGTAAGGAAGCTGATACTCGACCTCGAATTGCGTGTTTCCGGGGCGTAAAGGGAAAAGAAACGAGTAACGCGTTTTTTTGTCGTCTTCCGGAACCGGCATGGAGTTCGAGAGGATTGCCATTTTGCGTCATGGCCGAGCCGCTCACAATCTTCGCGCCTTCAGGAACGTTAAACTCGAGGTTGCGGTCGTTCATCTGGGTGCGTGGCGGCTTGGAGGTGTTCTGAACGGCGAAGATGCGCTGAACATCGAGCTGTCCTTGCCCGGCCTGGAAGCGCATGATGTCAGCGACGACTTCGATGCCTTCGATCTGCTTGCCGACATCGTAGACTTCGACCTCGACGGAAGTTGTTCCGGGAGGCGCCATGCGGTGATAGGTGACTCCCTGATGAATGGCACGCACGAGGTGTGGACCCTGGGCGTCGAGTTTGAAGGAGAAGTTGCCCTTGGAGTCGGCCTTGGTGCGTCCGGCTTCTTCCATGCCCTGGCCGAGTTTGAGGAGGACGACTTCGTCTCCGGCGGCGGGTTTGCCGGTGGTGGAGTTCTTGACGGTGCCGGTGAGGGTCTGGGCGGAGGCCAGGGTTGAGAGGAAGAGAAGCATCGCGACCGCAAACAGAAGAGACATTACGGCGCGGCGAACGGCGAGCAGGGAGTAGGGATCCTTCGACTGCGTGAATGCTCCGCCTCGCGAAGCATTCACTCCGCTCAGGATGACAGAGTCTTGGGGGATGAGAGAGGTGTGGGTCTGGTTCATGATCTCGCTTTTCTTGGCGCTGAGGCGGCAATGGATTCGAGTTGTGCGATTTCGGCCATGAGTGTGGCGGCCTCGTCTTGCAGGGAGGCCTTCAGGCTTTGATAGTCGGCGTCTGGGACCTTGCCGGCTCGGTATTCGAAATTGAGGTCGCGCAGATTCTCGTAGACGACGTCCTTGCGCTCGCGCAGAAACGAGGCGCGGGTTTTTTCCGGGCCCAGATAGACCTTGCCGGGTATATAGAAAACATAGAAGAGCGCCGCGATCAGGAAGAGGGCGCAGCAGGTCCATTCGAAGGTCATGCTTCTGTCTCCTCAAGAGCTTGTTTGCGGAATTCCTCTAGTTCGCCGTCAACGGCTGGAGGTCCACCTGATCCGGGAGGTTTCGGCGGCGGACGTTTCTTCCAGGTGCGAACAACCAAGATGATTGCGAGCAGGCCAACGACGAAAGCCACGATAGGGAAGATCCAGGCGGTGCGGTCAAAGCCCTTCGTCGTCGGAGCGGCGAGAACCGTGGGACCGTACTTCTGCACGAAGGCTTGCTCAACCAGGCTGTCGCTGTCGCCGCGGTTAACGGCCTCCATGAGTTCGTTGCGCATGCCGTCGGAATCGGGGCAGCCGACATGGTTGCATTCGAGCAAGATCTGGCCACAGCTGCAGATGCACATGAGCTGATGGCCAATCTCGGTGAAGCGCGTGCTCGGGTCGCTGGCGCCAGAGAAGGCGAAAACGGCCGCAGCCAGCACGGCGCAGTGGATAGTGCGGCGGAGGGACGGGTTTAGTTTGGACATCATCAATGCACGCATGCTGACTCTAGATTGCAGATTTAAGATTTCGGATTTTCGATTGCACATCCGCAATCTGAAATCTGCAATCTAAAATCGTTTGTTCCGCAGCGGCTAAAGCCGCAATTCAGCTTCGATTCAGGCGGCACGACTGAAGTCGTGCCCTTCCCGGTCGTGCCCTGCTTCAATTCTGTGGCGCTAGCCGAACAGCCGCGGTTTGCGCGGCGGGTGGACGAAGGCGTCCGCCCCTACACTTAGTCTCCGGTGGCGACGGGGGCGGTTTCCATCAGCTTGGGAACACGCACCGTCACGGGCGCTGGAGCGTTTTCGACCAACCCCAATCCCGTACCGATGATCATGACCCATGCACCGATCCAGATCCAGATCACCATCGGATTTACGTGCGCTTTGATGACGGGCTGACCCTTATCGTTCTGACCTTCGTACACCAGATACAAGTCTTCTTTGAAGCCCTGATCGATATCGGGCTTGGTGGAGGCCTGCTGGCTGGCTTTGTAGAAGATGCGTTGCGGCGTCATGGTGCGCTGCAGTTTGCCGTCCTGGTACACGTCGATCAGCGCCCACTCGCTCGTCTGGTTGGCGTTGTCATCCTGCGTAAAGGAGCGGCAGACAAGTTCGTAGCTGCCGATGTTCATCTTGTCGCCGAAGCCCATCTCCATCTCTTTTTCCTGGTTGAGGGAGGCACCGGAGAAACCGATCATGGCCAGGATGACGCCGACGTGAACGATGTAGCCTCCATAGCGGCGCGTGTTGCGGTGCGTCAGCTGGACCATGGAAGCAAACATGCCCTGTCCGGTCTTCTCTGCGATGACGCGGCCGCCGCGGTAGTACTCACTGGCGACCGTGAAGGCGACCAGAGCGGAGAGGAAGATGGTCATCAGCGAATAGAAGTAGCTGATGTCCACCCAGGGTCTGAGGCCGAAGATCGATCCCCATGATTTAGGAGTGACTATGACAAAGAGGGCGACAGCTGCAGCGGCAACCGTAGGCCAAAGGAAGTTTCGCTTCAGGCTCTCGAGCGACGTCTTACGCCAGGCAAGCAGCGGCCCCAGCGCGGTGAGCAATACGAGAAGCAGCGCGACCGGTATCGCGACGCGATTGTAGAAGGGCGCACCCACCGTGACTTTGTTGCCTTGGACAAGTTCGGAGATCTTCGGAAACCACGTTCCCCACAACACGTCGAGTGTGAGGAGAAGAAAAAGAAGGTTGTTGAACATGAAGCTCGACTCGCGAGACACGTAATTTTCGAGCCGATGCTCGGAACGCAGGACACGCACATTCTTGACAAAGAAGAAAACGAAAACAGCGAAGGTGATACCCAAGAACCAGGCAAACCAGCTGCCAATCGAGGACTGGGCAAATGCGTGAACGGAACTGATGATGCCGCTGCGGGTGAGGAATGTGCCGAGAATCGCCAGCCAGAAGGAGGCGAAGACCAACCACATGTTCCAGACCTTCAGCATGCCGCGTTTCTCCTGCATCATGACGGAATGCAGGAAAGCGGTGCCGACGAGCCAGGGCATGAGCGAGGCGTTCTCGACGGGGTCCCATCCCCAATAGCCTCCCCAGCCAAGAACCGCGTAGGCCCAGTGCGCACCGAGGAAAATTCCGCAGGTGAGAAATCCCCAGGTGACCATGGTCCAGCGGCGGGTGATGTGGATCCATTTGTCGCCGGGATACTTCATGATCAGCGCGCCCAGCGCAAAGGCGAAGGGCACAGTAGTTCCTACATATCCGAGATAAAGCATGGGCGGATGGATGACCATCTCCGGATACTGCAAGAGCGGATTGAGGCCGGTGCCGTCTGGGCGGAGCGGGCCTTCGAGGAGGCCGAAGGGATTGGCGGCGAAATTGACGAGAGAGAGAAAGAAGATCTGAACGCCCGCGAGAATGACGGACGCGTAGGCGAAGAGCCGGGGATCAGTCTTGTACCGAAGCCGCAGGACGCAGGCGTATCCGGAGAGGAGAAGTGACCAGAATACGAGTGAGCCCTCCTGGCCGGACCACAGGGTCGCGAATTTGTACTTGGAGTCAAGATCGCGGTTACTGTGATGATAGATGTAGGCGATCGAAAAATCGTCGCGGAAGGCGGAGATGACGAGGGCCAAGGCGGCCAGAAATACGGCCGCGAACACCACGACACCAGCACGGCGGGCGGTTTCCCCGAGACGATTCCAGTCGGGATCGTCCTGGCGGAAAAGCGCGAGCAGTCCGATTCCGAACGAATAGATGCTCAGCGCCAAGGCGAGGAGCAAGGCAAAACTACCGATTTGCGCCATGTTGATTAGAGCCCCAAGCTATTTTTTCAGAAAGTGGTGGAGGTGGCAACCAAGAGCGTCAAAGAAGTAGGGTCACGGTAGGACAATGGCAAAAAGGGTAGAAAGGACCGAAAAACCGGGCCGAGGGAACCGAGAGCTTCGTAAACGTTTCCGCCGCAGGACGGCGGCCGGGGCTCGGCCGCCAGGCGGACGCCCTAGGCGCTGTATTGGTGGTAACGCTGGCGGACTTCGCGTTCGGCAGTCAGCCAGTCGTCGGCTTCGTGGCCCGGCTGAAATCCGCGGCGCTCGGCCATCAGGTAGGCGAGGCGGCGGATTTCGTCTTCCAAATTGATCGGCAAGACAGTGGCGCGTGTATCAGACTTGACGATCTCCGGCTTAGCCGCGGTCTTCTTACGAACCGGTTTTGTGGCGCCGCCGTTCGTCGGACCGCCGTTTCCGTTTGATTCTGCTGCCATTACCTCGTTTGCGGCAGCCGCGGGGGCTGGCGTCACACTGGTATCATCGCTGACTTTTTTAGGGACTCTGGGTTTTGCCATAGTGCTTACTCCTTCAACTCCTGTAATAGGAATGAATGATTGGATTTGTGATGAAGAGACAACATAGGAGTCGCCCCTCGAAGTTTTTTGACTTGTAGGTCTATGTCCCTACTATATCGCCTGTCCGCCTGTGAATGCAGACGATTTGCACAAAAAGTTTGGATTCTTACATGCGGGAATTCCAAAACGAAACAGTTGGAGGAGCCATGCTGAACGGATTTGACCGCGAGAGGAGTGCAATCTCAAGCCGCCGACGGCGCCGAGGAAGAATCGCCGAGGTCGCAGAGAGAACAGCTTGCCGGACACTGTGCAGGTGAGATGTATCCCGAGTAAGCTTTGTTATAATCGTACTTTCCCGTCGAGTGGCGCTATCGTCTAGGGGTTAGGACGGAAGATTCTCAATCTTCAAACCCGGGTTCGATTCCCGGTAGCGCTACCAAAGCTTTCCATCCAACTGATTTGCGTGTTTTGTCGGGCGTTGTTGCCCAGCGAACCACGGGTACTTGGTCGTCTTTGCTCGTTGTTACCGGCGTTCGTGGCAGTGCCTGGGATGTTGCTATAATTCCGTGGTGGGGCAGCAGTCCATGTTGCTAATGGAGAATCACCTGGGGAAGCGTGTGCTTCGGCGGTGGGAAGTGGCCGTCGTGGTGCTTGCCATCTGCGGGCTGACGGTGAGTCTGGCGACGAGGACCTTCCGGACGAGGTTCTCCACTGGCGCGATCGTCAAATCGATCTCTGGACAGCCGGTCCGGCAGCACATGGATAGTGACGCGGCGAAATGGGTTCCCCCTGTTTCGACGTTAACGGTGCTGGAAGTGCCGGTTTTCTATCCGCGATTCGCACCCGCGGGGCCACCGCTGCCACGTCTTTACTTCGAAGAAAGCCTCTCTAACCGTCCTCCGCCGTTTCATTCCTGATTCACCAGTCCTAGGGTTCCAAATTAAGGCTGTGACCTACTGATTTTTCGGTTGGTGTGCCTCAGGGGCATGCGCTTACCGATCAAGCATCGCGACGGTCTCAAGTCACGGCCGTGATTGGAACTCTGATCCTACCTTCCTTTTGAAAATTGGGATTTAAAACCGGAGCCGGCGCGACTAGCCGGACAGGGGAACGAATGAATTCAAAGCAGAGAATTGCGGCGATTGCCGTAGTGGTGATCGTCGGAGTAGTCACGGTGCGCCTGCTTACAAAGACGACGGCCAAGGTTGACGCTTCCGATGAGGTGCTTCCATCCGCGGCAGTGGCGCTGGTAAAGCGCGCGCCGATTGAGAATGCCATCACGTTATCGGGAGCATTTCACGCGTACCAGCAGGTGGATCTGCACGCCAAGGTGGCGGGCTACATTCGAAAGATTTATGTGGATGTGGGCGACCATGTGAAAACCGGGCAGACGCTGGCAATTCTGGAAGTGCCCGAATTGAGTGCCCAGGTGACGGGAGCGAGGGCAGGTCTGAAACGCGCGAAGGATGCAGTGACGCGTGCGCATAGTGATGTGCACAGCGCGGAATCGATCCATGCGGCGTATCACGCGGCTTACTCACGCTTGAAACAAGCATCAGAGTCGCGGTCCGGGTTGATCGCGGAGCAGGAGTTGGATGACTCCATGGCGAAGGACAAGGACACCGAAGCCAAGATTGAGAGTGGCCAGGCGGCGCTGGCGGAGGCGGAAAGCCAATTGGCGGTGGCACAGGCGGAACTGGAGCGGGTGATGGCAATGGAGGATTACACGCACGTGACCGCGCCGTTTGCCGGAGTGGTGACGAAACGGTACGCGGACACGGGAACGATGATCCAGGCGGGGACGGCGTCAGATACGCAGTCGATGCCGGTGGTGCAGCTGGCGGAGTACACAAAACTGCGGCTGGTGGTGCCGGTGCCGGAGTCGGCGGTGCCGCAATTGCAGTTGGGGAGCGTTGTTCAGGTGCATGTTACGGCGATGAATCAGGATTTCGAAGGAAAGGTGGCGCGCTTTGCCGATGCGCTGAACGACGAAACCCGCACCATGCACACCGAGATTGACGTGAAGAATCGGGATGGGGCGTTGAAGGAAGGGATGTACGCGGAAGCGAAGTTGATTTTGAAGCAGCACAAAGATGTGCTGACTGTGCCCATTCAGGCGTTGCAGAGAAACAGTGCCGGGGCAACCGTGCTGATTGTGGACGCGCAGGGGCGGGTGGAGAAGCGGCAGGTGAAGTTGGGAGTGGAGTCGAGTGATCGGGTGGAAGTGGTGGCGGGACTGGCAGACAACGACCGCGTGATCGTTGGGAGCCGCAGCGAGTTCCGCGAAGGAGAGAAGGTGCAGCCCAAGGTAGTGAATGAGATGGCCGCGGGATCGGAGGCGTACTCTAATGTCAGGATTTGCCATTCGGTATCCATTCTTCATTATTGTGCTTTGCCTGATGGTGGCGATCGTGGGGACGGTGACGCTGGTGCGAATGCCGGTGGACCTGTTCCCGCCGATCAATATTCCGGTAGTGGTGGTCGCGACGTTCTATTCGGGGATGCCGCCAGAGCAGATCGAGACCGACATCACCGGACCGCTTCGAGCGTTTCTTCACGCTGGGCAGCAACATTGATCACATCGAGTCTCGTTCACTTCCTGGCGTGAGCCTGATCAAGATCTATTTCCAGCCGGGCACTGATTCGGACGCGGATCTCAGCGAGGTATCCAATCTCGCGATGGCCGATCTCCGCAAACTTCCACCGGGCACACTTCCGCCGGTCGTGCTCAAGTTCGATGCGTCGAGTTTGCCGGTGTGCCTGATCACGCTGAAAGGGCAGGGACTGAACGAGACCGAATTGCGCGATCTCGGTCAATACAACGTCCGGAACCAGGTCGCCAACGTTTCTGGAGCATCGGTTCCGCAGCCGTTCGGTGGCCGGTATCGCCAGATCATGGTGTACGTGGATCCGCTGAAGCTGGAGGCACACGACCTCAGCGTCATGGATGTCGTGCGTACCGTGAATGACAGCAATCTGATTCTTCCGGCTGGCGACGTCCGAATCGGTCCCATCGACTACAACCTCTACACGAATAGCCAGCTGCCGACTACCGGTGAAATCAACCGTCTTCCGTTAAAGACGGTAAATGGAGCATCGGTATTGGTCGAGGATGTTGGCAAAGCCCTGGATGCGCACGAAATCCAAACTAACGTCGTTCGAGTGGACGGCCAGAATTCCGTGTACTTGCCCATTCTCAAGCAGGGCGGCGGTTCGAACACGATTGCGGTCGTCAACGGGATCAAGGATGCAATTGCCGACCTCACCGATGTGCCGAAGGAACTGGTGGCGAAGGTCGTCTTTGATCAGTCCATCTTTGTGAAGACGGCGATCGAAAACCTGCTGCATGAAGGTGGGATTGGACTGATTTTGACCGGAGTGATGATTCTGCTGTTTCTCGGAAGTATGCGGGCCACTCTGGCCGTGTTCCTGTCGATTCCGCTGTCCGCATTAGCAGCCTTCATGGCGATTAGCGCGGGCGGTGGAACCGTCAATACGATGGTGCTCGGTGGGCTTGCGCTCGCCTTTTCCCGTCTGATCGATAACTCGGTCGTAGTACTGGAAAATATTTTCCGCCATCTCGAGATGGGGGAATCGCCGGAGGTGGCCGCTGAGAAGGGAGGCGCAGAAGTTTCTCTTGCGGTCCTCGCAGCCACCATCGCAACCGCGATCGTTTTCTTCCCGGTAGTCTTCCTGAGCGGCGTTAGCCGCTTCCTGTTTACCGCGCTTGCCTCGGCCGTCGTACTCTCACTCGCAGCGTCTTACCTGGTCGCAATGACGGTGGTGCCGCTGTTCTGCGCCAAGCTGATCAAGGGTGGTGGACACGTTGTCCAGGAGCACCAGGTACCGGAGTCCTCACACGGGTTTGGAAAAGTCGTCAAAGTCTTCAATCAATACTTTGAAGGGCTGGTTCGCCGCTACGACCGTACTCTCGGGCTCTCGCTGCTTCGACCGGCGGCAACGACGATCGGGTTGGCTGGCGTATCACTTCTCTGTTTCTCTTTGTATCCGCTGCTCGGCGAGGCGTACTTCCCGCGGACCGATCCCGGGCAATTCGTAATCAATCTCAAAGCCCCTTCCGGTTCACGCCTGGAACTCACGCAGAACTACGTCCAGCGGGTCGAGGGCATTATCCGGCAAACGGTTCCTGCCAACGAATTGGACATGATCGTCTCGAACATCGGCATCACCCCGGGATTCTCTGCAATCTACACCCCGAATTCCGGCCAGCACACGGCGTTCGTTCAAGTCAGCCTGAAGGACAACCACAAGGTGGGCAGCTACGAGTATATGAACCGCGTCCGGACAGCAATGGGGCAAGATTTGCCGCAGATCAGCGCTTATTTTCAATCGGGCGGGCTGGTGGACTCTGTGTTGAACCTCGGCCTGCCCGCGCCCATTGACGTACAGGTCAGCGGGATGAATCTCGACAAGACGTACGACGTGGCCGCGCGACTCAGAAACCAGATTCGACGCCTGAAGGGCGTGAGTGACGTTCTCATTCCGCAAGATATCGACTATCCGGCGCTGCGGCTCAACATTGACCGCGAACGAGCCAGCCTGGTCGGCCTGAATCAGAAGGAAGTGGTGGATAACGTGATCACCGCGCTGACCTCAAACCAGATGATCGCTCCCAGCTACTGGGTCGATCCCAAGTAGCGGGAATGACTACATGTTGACAGTGCAGTATCCCGAGGACCAGGTGCGAACGCTGAACGACCTGAAACAAATACCGATTCGTGCAACGAAGGGACAGCGCACAACTCAGCTCGACTCGGTTGCTGACATGAAAAGCAATCAGAATCCCCCACCGAGGTCGATCACTACCAGCTTCGCCGTGTGGTCGATGTGTATGTCTCTCCGTCACATGAAGATCTTGGCGATCTGACCAAGGCGATCGATAAGATGCTCGCGAAGCAGACGGCCCTGCCGGCAGGAATGCGCGTCCAACTGCGCGGATCGGTGCAAGGCATGCGTGCGTCCTTCAAAAGCTTCGGCATTGGGTTTGATCCTGGCCGTGGTGCTCGTATACCTCGTTCTGGTCGCTCAGTTCGCGTCGTTTATCGATCCGTTCATTATTCTCCTGGCAATCCCACCCGGGCTGGCGGGCGTGCTGGTCTTCCTGCTCGTGACCGGCACAACGCTGAACGTGATGTCGCTCATGGGAGTGGTCATGATGGTGGGTATTGTCGTGTCGAACAGCATTCTGATCGTCGAATTTACGCGGCAACTCCGCGCAGCAGGGTACTCCCTTGAAGGAAGCAACCGCCATAGCATCGCGGCTGCGTCTGCGTCCGGTGCTGATGACGTCGCTGGCTACCTTGCTTGGACTGATCCCGATGGCGTTGAAGCTGGGCACGGGCAGCGAGGCGTACGCTCCGCTGGCGCGGGCCATCATCGGAGGGTTGCTGGTGTCGGTCGTCGTGACGGTGTATCTGGTTCCGGCGGCGTATTTGTGGTTCCACCGAAAAGAAGAGACCGACGGCCAGGAGGTGCAGGCGTGAGATTGCGGACATTTCGCGATCTGTTGTTGCAGTGTTGCGGGATTGAGTTCGTTTGTCGGCATGGACAATCCACGCCGCCTCCGCAGAATCCGACTCCAGCCAGTCGGTGCCTCCGTCCCAGTCAGGAGACGACGGTAGGTAAGACTGAACTCAGGCGCCGCCGCCAATCGTCGTTCGCCTCGGCATTAAAGATGCCGAAGCGACGGCGTTGAAGAACAATCCGGCAATCTCGGTGGCTCGCCTGAATGCGCTGGCCTCGCAACAGGTGGTGCGGGAGGTGCGGTCGAACTTCTGGCCACAGGCCTATGCGAATCTCACGGCGGTCGATGCGCGGGACAACAGCCGCATCACTGCGGGAGCGCTGAATAATCCGATCATTTATACGCGTGCTGCCGGGGGTGCTACCGTCAGCCAACTCATTACCGACTTCGGCCACACCAGCAACTTGGTCGCGAGCGCTCGGCTGCAGGCCAGGGCGGACGAGCAGAATGCGGTGGCGACCAAGGAAGATGTGCTCGCGGCGGTGGACCAGGCGTTCTACGGTGCGCTGCAGACGCATGCGGTGCTACGAGTGGCCGAGCAGACGGTTGCGTCACGGCAGTTACTGTCGGATCAGGTGTCGGCTCTGACCAAGAGCAAGTTGAAATCCGATCTCGATTTGAGCTTCGCCAACGTCAATCTGGCGCAAGCCAAGTTGCTGTACCTGGATGCGCTGAACAACGACAAAGCGGCGATGGCAAGCCTGTCGGCGATTCTGGGATATCCGACGGTGGAGAGCTTCGAACTGGTGAGCGACACCGAGGCATTGGCGCCGCCGCCGGCCGACGTCGAGCCACTGATCACCGAGGCATTCGCAAAGCGGCCGGAGATTCTGGCGCTCGAGTTCGAATCGGAGTCAGCGGAGAAGATACATCTGGCGGACCGCGATCAGATGTTTCCGACGATCAGCGCGCTGGCCGCGTTCGGGGATAGCCCAGTGCGTGATGATCGTGTGTATGGACCGTATAGCGCGGTGGGAGTGAATTTGCAGATTCCGGTGTTCAACGGATTTCGGTACTCGGCGCAATCGCATGAAGCGGATTTGCGGGCACAGGCGATGCGCCAGCGTCTGGCGGATCTGCGGAACCGCATTTCGCGCGATGTGCGGACAGCGTGGCTGACGGCGAGCACGGCGTTCGATCGCGTCAACGTAAGTCAGCAACTGCTGGCGCAGGCCAATCTGGCGCTTGACCTGGCTCAGACACGCTACAAGCTGGGGCTCAGTTCGATTGTGGAGTTGAGCCAGGCGCAACTGCAGCAGACGCAGGCCGAAATCGGGAGCGCGCAGGCGGAGTATGAGTATCGGCTGGCGCTGGCGCTGCTGCGGTATCAGACGGCAGGGCTGTGAGGAAGAAACGTCTCTTTCGCCGAGATGTTGCTTGAGGCTGAATTTCGCCTCATGAATCGGGTTACGGGACGCTAGGCGCCTCCCTCACGGGCTAAAGCCCGCGTGTTCCTAGGGTTGGACGGCGCGGCCTTGAAGCCCCTTTTCAAGAACCATTTCGGGGACACGTTTTCGAGGCAGAATCCATGCTTCCTCTTGGGCTCAGGCATAATCTAAGCAATAAACCTACCGCGAGGATACCTATGCGTCTGAGCGTCAACCGGTTGTGCCTGGCTGTGATTGTTTCCGTTCTCCCGTTTCTGATGTTGAAAGCCGCCGATAACCCGTTCCATGACGCGCCCGCTTCGGCGAAAACCACGAAGAATCCGCTGGCAGGTCAGCAGGCCGCGATCGATGCGGGCAAGACCGTGTACGCGCGAAATTGTCTTTCGTGTCACGGGAAAACTCTGAAAGGGACGGGGAACGTGCCCTCATTGATCGATGGGAAGCTGAAGGGAGTGACCGAGGGCGAGATTTTCTGGTTCGTCACCAAAGGCGATAAGCCAAACGGAATGCCTTCGTGGGCCTTTATGCCCGAAGAGAAGCGCTGGCAGGTGGTGAGTTATGTGGATGCGGTTGCGTCGGGTAAGGCCACGGCATCGGCGTCGAGTGCGGCTCCGGCGGCGGCGAGCAGCAGCGGCGCATTGAAGGATGCGTCGCCGAATGCGCCGTTTACCGATTTCCGGTATGAGAAGCCGGGGACGATCCGCAAGATCACCGTGAAAGATTTGCCGAAGCCGTTCTCCACGCAGTCGGCTGAAAACGGCGCCGATGTGGTGTCGCGGCCGGAAAACGCGTGGCCGGTTGCAGCGGCTGGATTCAAGGTCGAGTTGTACACCAGCGGCCTGGAGAACCCGCGACTTCTGCTTACCGCTCCGAATGGAGATGTTTTTCTGGCAGAGAGCGAGGCCGGGCGCATTCGCGTGTTCCGCGGGATGACCTCGGATGGAAAGCCGGAGCAAATCGGCGATTTTTGCGAGCGGATTGAGGCAGCCATACGGGATCGCGTTTTATCCTCCGGGGCCCGATCCGCAGTGGGTCTATGTCGGGAATACCGATGAAGTGGTCCGGTTCGCCTATCACAACGGCGATCTGAAGGCGAGTGGAGAGTCGGAGCACGTGGCCGATCTGCCCGGTGGCGGGGGGCATTGGACACGCGCCCTGGATTTTTCGAAGGACGGGAAGAAGCTGTTTCGTGGCGGTGGGTTCGGCGTCGAACGTGGATGATCCGGACACGCATCCGGGAGAGAAGAATCGCGCCGACATTCTGGTTTGCGATCCGGCGAATTGCACGCTGAGCGTGTATGCCTACGGGATCCGCAATGCGGGCGGAGGAATCCGGGTCAGCCCGCAGACCGGGGAACTGTGGTGCTCGGTGAATGAGCGCGACGCGCTGGGAGACAACCTGGTGCCGGACTACATCACGCACGTGCAGGAGGGCGGATTCTATGGATGGCCGTGGTGGTACATCGGGGCGCATCAGGATCCGCGGCATGAGGGAAAGCATCCGGAGCTGAAGGATAAGGCGATCGTTCCCGACGTGCTGCTGCAGCCGCACAATGCCTCGCTGGAATTCACGTTTTACGAGGCAGATAAGTTTCCGGCGGAGTACAAGGGGGACATTTTCGCGTCGGAACACGGTTCGTGGAACAAGGCGACACGCGTGGGGTATGAGGTGATTCGCGTGCCTCTGCATCAGACGGGGCATGCGAGCGGCGAATATGAGGACTTCCTGACAGGGTTCGTCCTGCCGAATGGACAGGTGTGGGGGCGTCCGGTGGGGATCACGGTGGCGCCGGATGGATCGCTGCTGGTGAGCGACGATGGATCGAATTCGATCTGGAGAGTGAGCTACACCGGGAAGTAAAGAGCTGATTCGAATGTGTTTCTGATAAACCGGTTAACAACCACGGGTGAAGGCGCCACATCCAAGGTGGGTGCCTGATCCGCTCAATCCTGATGAACTGCCGAAGACTTCCTCTTTGCCGGCGGATGTGCCGGAAGAGCAGGTTGGACTCTTCCGCGATGTTCTGGAAGCGCTCGAACGCCGCGGCGTGCCCTACGCGGTGTCGGGCGCTTTTGCGCTTCGTCAGCATACCGGGATATGCCGCCAGACCAAAGATCTGGACTTGTTCGTGACGGCGCAGAACTGTCCGGCCGCGCTGGAGTGTCTGCGGCAGGAAGGGATGGAATGCGATGTGACCGATCCGGTATGGCTGGCGAAGGCGACGCGAGGCGAGTATTTCGTCGATCTCATTACGGGGATGAGCAATGGCTTGATCGTGGTGGAGGACTCGTGGATCGAGCGCGCCCGGCCAGCCGTGGTGCACGGCGTGACGACCCGGGTGCTCGCTCCCGAGGAGTTGGTCGCATCGAAAATCTTTGTGGCACGGCGGGAGCGCTTTGACGGTGCCGACATCGCACATGTGATTTACGGGACCTACGGCAGCTTCGATTGGCGGCGCGAGATGGAATTGGTCGGGGAGCATTGGGAGATGCTGCTGTGGTCTCTGGTGCTGTTCCGGTATGTGTATCCGGGGCAAAGCCACTATCGTTCCTGCCGAGATCTGGTGTGAGCTGTTGCGCCGCTTTGAATGCGGAGATTCGACAGCCCTAATCCGGAGGCGAGGTTTCGCGGGAGTCTGGTGGACGACAACATGTTCGCCATCGACGTCAATGAATGGCAACTGCCGAACCTGCTGGCGGAGCGGCGGGCGCAGCGACTCGCGCAGTTGGATGGAAATCAGACGTCGTGCGAAGTGCCATCTCTGGACGCGAGGAAGAGCGCGTGAGAATCGCTGCCAGTGCCGATCTGCATTTCACGCCGCAGAGTTATGCAAAGTTGAAGGATCAGTTCGAGCGGGTGCGCGACGACGCGGACGTGCTGGTGCTGGCGGGCGATCTGACCAACTTCGGGCAGCCCGAGGAGATGGAACCGCTGTTAAATGTGCTGGTGCGCTTGCGATTGCCGACAATCGTGGTGCTCGGCAATCACGATTACGAGAGCGGAAAAGAAGAAGAGCTGCGGCGCATGCTGATCGCGGGAGGGGTGAAGGTTCTGGATGGTAGCGGGTACGAGCGCGATGGCGTCGGTTTTGCGGGCGCAAAAGGATTTGTAGGAGGTTTTGGGCGAGGTGTGCTGACTGCATTCGGGGAGCGCGAGATCAAGGAGTTTGTCCGCGCCTCCATCGACGAGACGATGAAGCTGGAGCGCGGAATATCGCAGCTGCGCGCACCGAAGCGAGTGATCGTGGTGCATTACTCGCCGATCGTGGAGACGGTGGAGGGGGAGGCTCCGGAGATTTTTCCTTTCATGGGAACGTCGCGGATGGCGGAAGTGATCGACCGGCATGGGGCCGACCTGGTGCTGCACGGGCATGCGCACCATGGGAGACTGGATGGCCATACGAAGGGTGGGGTGCCGGTGCACAATGTGGCGATCTCGCTGCTGCAGGCGCAGAACCCGTCGAGGGTGTATCGGGTGTTCGAGCTGTGATGCCGCGGGTCTTCTACACCGGTGCGGCGGGATCAATCGGTGGTTCTCACGACCCTCTGGGCTAAAGCCCCTCTCGAAAATATCGTTCTTTAACGCGGCGCTAAAGCGCCGCTCTTCCCAATGTCAGTGAAATCGTGCGAAATGGTTTCCGCTTTCGTGACGAAGAGCGGTTGCACGCGTTCGGCGCGGACGGAGATTACGTTGTCCTGATTCTGCAGGATGCCTTCGATGGCGAGGAATCGCTCGCTGGTCAGCAGCAGGCGATTTTCGTGAAACAGATCGGGGCGAACGATGGCGTTGGCGACTCCGGTCTCATCTTCCAGACTTAAAAAGACAAATCCTTTGGCGGTGCCGGGGCGCTGGCGGGTGATGACGCAGCCTCCGATGCGGAGGCGCTTGCCGGTGGGCAGATTGCGCAATTCGCTGGCGCGGCGGATGCCCATGGCGTTGAGCCAGGCGCGCCTGTAGGCCATGGGATGCGGGCCGACGGTGAGTCCGGTGCCGTGGAAGTCGGCGACCAGGCGCTCTTCCTGGTTCATGGGAGCGAGGGGAGAGCGTTCGTCGGGTTCGGCGTGCTGTTCGAGTAATGGGCCCGAGGGGCGGACGGCGCGTTCGACTTGCCAGAGGGCGTCGCGGCGGTGGAGGGAGATTTCCGATTGCCGATTTCCGATTGCGCGATTGTTGATTGATTAGGGCGCAGATTTTTTTCAATCGGCAATTGGCAATCGGAAATTGAAATTTCAGATTGTCAGATTGCAGATTTCAGATTGGTCGGGTCTTGAAATCTGAAATCTGAAATCTTCAATCTGAGATCCGATTGCATTTAAGGCGCCGATTTCGGCGAGCGTGGTGAGTTCGTCCCGGCGCAGTTCGGGGACGCGGCGGGTTAAGTCGTGGATGGAGGTGAAGGGGGCGCGGATGCGTTCCAGGAGGAGGGAGCGGGCGGCCTCTTCGCGCAGGCCGCGGACGTAGCGCAGGCCCATGCGGAGGGCGGGGGCGCATTTTACGAGTTTCGAGGTACGGAGAATTGCCGATTGTCGGAGATTGTTGATTGTGCGATCGTTGCATTGATTGATTGCGACAACAGTGCCGTCCCTACGGGACTCGTTCCAATCTTCTCGGCCTTCCCCGGGGCTTCCGCCCCGGGCTTTCACATTGCGTCCCTTACGGGACTGGTCACGTTGCAAGTACCGAGTACCGGGTTGCGAGTAAGGAGATTCGCTCGTTTCGATGTGGTTCCCATTCTCAGTATTCTTTCGCCCCTGCGGGGCTCGCCTCTCTATTTCTTCTGCTGTCCCACGGCTTGCGCCGTGGGCTGTATTCTGCCGCCGCTGCGCGGCTGAGGTATTGGAATTCTCAGGGCTAACGACCAACGACGAACGGCCAACGACTTCGCCGCTGAGGACTCGGTACTCGGAACTCGCGACTAGTTCCAACGTGCAATTCCACTCTGACTTCGTCACATCCACCGGCAGCAGTTTCAGGCCGTGGCGTTGGGCGTCTTTCACGATTGTCGCGGGGGAGTAGAAGCCCATCGGCTGATTGTTGAGCAAGGCGGCGGTGAAGGCGGCGAGGTAGTGGCATTTCAGATAGGCGCTGGCGTAGGCGATCAGGGCGAAGCTGGCGGCGTGGGATTCGGGGAATCCGTAGAGCGCGAACGATGTGATCGAGAGAATGATTTCTTCCTGCGCTTTGGGAGAGATTCCGTTGGCGGTCATGCCGGCGCGGAGTTTGGCTTCGATTTCGCGCATGCGGGCTTGCGAACGTTTGAATCCCATGGCGCGGCGGAGGTCTTCGGCTTCGCCTCCGGTGAAGTTGGCGGCGATCATGGCGATGCGCAGCAGTTGTTCCTGGAAGAGCGGGACACCTAACGTGCGCTTCAGAACTGGTTCGAGCGATGGGTGCGCGTAGGTGACTTCCTCGCGTCCCTGGCGGCGCTGCAGGAATGGATTCACCATCTGGCCGACGATGGGGCCGGGGCGGATGATTGCGACCTGCACCACGATGTCGTAGAAGCGCAGCGGGGCGCAGGCGCGGCAGGCACGACATTTGCGCGCGGCTTTCGACCTGGAACATTCCGACCGTGTCGGCTTGCTGCAGCGTGGAATAGACCTGCTTGTCGTCTTGCGGGAGATGCGCGAGGTCGACTTCTTCGTGATAGTGATCGCGGATGAGTTCGATGGAATCTTTCAGCACGGCCATCATGCCGAGGCCGAGCAGGTCGACTTTGATGATGCCCATGTCGGCGCAGTCTTCTTTGTCCCATTGCACGACGACGCGGCCGGGCATGCTCGCGGGTTCGAGCGGGACGACGGAATCGAGTTGTCCCTGGCAGATGACCATGCCGCCGGAGTGCTGGCCGAGGTGGCGCGGCATGTCCTGCACGGCGAGGCAGAGTTCGTAGTATTTGCGCAGGCGGGGATGGTTGAGGTCGAGTCCGGCGTCGCGGAAGCGACGGTCGAGCGCGTCGTTTTCGTCGCGAAATTCCCAGGTGGCGACGGCGGCGGAAATTTTGGCGAGCGTTTCGGGATCGAAGCCGAGAGCCTTGCCCATTTCGCGAGCGGCCATGCGGTTGCGATAGGTGATGACGTTGGCGGTCATGGCGGCGCCGCGCTCGCCGTATCGCTTGTAAACGTACTGGATGACTTTTTCGCGCTCGTCGCCGCTGGGGAGATCGAGATCGATGTCGGGCCACTCGCCGCGCTCTTCGGAGAGAAAGCGCTCGAAGAGAAGTTCCATGCCGACGGCATCGACGGCGGTGATGCCGAGCGAGTAGCAGACGGCGCTGTTGGCGGCCGATCCGCGGCCCTGGACGAGAATGTTTTGCTCGCGGCAGTAGCGGACTAAATCCCAGACGATGAGGAAGTATCCGGCGAGCTTGAGCTTTTCGATCAGCGCGAGTTCTTTTTCGATCTGGCGGCGGGCTTTGGCCTGCATGTCTTGCGACGTGCGGCCGTAGCGGTTGCGGAAGCCAATCCAGGCTTGCTCGCGGAGGAAGGAATTCATGGTCTCGCCTTCGGGCACGGGATAGCGCGGGAATTCGTAGCCGAGATCGTTGAGGGTGAATTCGAGGCGATTGGAAAGTTCTTGTGTGTTGGCGATGGCTTCGGGCAGATCGGCGAAGAGTTGTTGCATCTCCTGCGGAGATTTCAGGTGGCGCTCGGAGTTGCGGGCGAGCAGGCGTCCGGCGGTGGAGAGCGTGCGGTGATTGCGGATCGCGGTGAAGGCATCGCAGAGTTCGCGGGCTTTGGGGATGGCATAGTTGACGCCGTTGGTGGCGAGCAGCGGGAGATGGAACGAGCGGGCGAGGTCGATGGCGAGGCGGTTGCGGGATTCTTCTTCGCGATGGAAGTGGCGCTGGAGTTCGACGTAGACATTCTTGGGGCCGAAGATGGCGATGAGTTGATCGATCTGCTTCCGGGCTTCATCTGTGCCGCCCTGCTCGAGGGCTGCGGCGAGTGGGCCTTCGTCGCCGCCGGTGAGGCAGATGAGTCCTTCGGCGTGTTCTTCGAGTTCCTGTGTGTGTGACTGCGCCTTCGCCTTTCTTGGCGCGCAGCTTCATTTTGGTGATGAGGCGGCAGAGGTTCTGGTAGCCGGGGCGGGAGGGGACGAAGTAGACGGAAGTCGAAAAGGTTTGTCATTCCGAGCGAAGCGAGGAATCTCTACTCCCTTCACGGACTGATGGGAGTAGGGATCCTTCGACTCCGCAGGCGCTTCACTTCGTGAAGCACCTGCTCCGCTCAGGATGACAGGGCTTAGGAGTGACGCACGTAACTTCTGCGCCGATGTGCGCTTTGATTTTGACTTTGTTGGCGGCGAGGTGGAAGCGCGGGGCGCCGTAGACGCCATCGGTATCGAGGAGCGCCATGGCGGGCATCTTGAAGTGCTGGCACACGCCGATCAGTTCCTCGGGCAGAGAAGCGCCTTCGAGAAAGCTGAATGCGGAGCGGGCGTGAAGTTCGATGAACATCAGTGGTCAGGGGGCAGGGATCAGGGGTCAGTCAAAACCTTTGCGTTTTACTGACCCCTGACTACTGGCCCCTAGTCCCTCTTTTCAGTCATACGTTCCTTCTACAAACCATCCGCCGTCGAGCAGGTCGTGCACCAGGCGGTAGAATGAGACGGCTTCGCCGTTGCGCAGGGCTAAGTCCCATTCGTCGCGGGACCAGGCTTCGCGCTCCCACCAGTCGCCGGAGAAGCGCCAGGGGCCGGCCTTCCAGAGGACTTCTCCTTGCACTTCTTTTCTTCGACAAACCAAATACGTAGGCTGGCCGTTTTCCAGCGTGACGTTGGCGCGCAATGGCGGGCGGAAACGGCGCAGGGCTGTGACCGCGGCTTGTGCTTCCGCCGCGTCGGGAGTTTTCTTCTGCGGAGTTTTGCGCGCGACCTCGGCGACAAAACGGCGCATGCGGAATCCTTCGGGATGATGCGTGTCGAGCAGTTCCACGGCGCCGACCTTTTGCTCGCCGACGATGCCGGCGATCCGGGCGAGAGTGAGTTCCAGTTTTTCGGGTTCGGGCGAGGGAGGCAGGAACAGGCCTCCCTGGGCCGAGCGCGGGCGCGCGGGTTCGGCGGAGAGATGAATCTTTACGATGGGTGCGCCGGGAGGATGTGCGTTCAGATCGAGCTGCAGCAGTTTCAGAAAAACTTTGGCGTCGAGCATGGGTAAGGGGAAGAGAAAGCTTGCGAGTGAATTTTGTTTGTCGGCAGTGATGCAGCGGAGCTTCGCTCCGCCGGACAGTCCCTTGACTTCGCTCAGGGCAGGCTTCCGGCGCTGTCCCCACATAACCCTCATTACTCCTCGACTCCATCGCTCTCGCTGGGGATGCCTGCATTTTCGAATTCATCATCAATCCCCGTGAGGTTCGAGAGTTCCAGCGAGAGGCGAAGTTCCTGCGTGGCGAGTGCGCGTGAGGCCAGGCGCGCACAGAGTTGCTCGAGCAGGCGATTCAGCAGGAAAGCCAAGGGCTCGAGCAGGACGATGGGGTGCTCCAACTCGATGGCTTCTTCAAACACCAGCGGCGCTTCGACGGGGACCAGTGTGCGCGAAGCGGCGCCACGCGCCAGTTTCTGCAGATGCAGGCCTTCTTGTCCGAGACGTTCGCTCAGTGCAACTTCCGGCAATGCGGCGAGTGCGCGCAGGTTGCGGATGCCCCATCGGGCGAGGGTTTCGAGCAGGCGATCGGCTTCTTGTTTGGGATCACCTTGCAGATGGTCGTCAAATAAAACTTCCACCGGCAACGGGCCCAGTCTTTCTGCTTCTTTGCCTGCCGGAATCACGATGACCTTGGGATTTGGTGCGCCATCGGGTGCGGGGGCAAGACCTGTCCTGAGCGAAGTCGAAGGATGCCCCCGCGACAGCCGGCCGGTCCTTCGACTGCGCTCAGGGCATGGGCCGGCGCTACGGAAAAGCCGCGGGCGGCTAGCAGGGCTGCGTCGGGGTTGGAGGCTGTGGCAATCGTGGCTGGAAGGCCAAGAGCTATGGCGCGATCGAAAATGGCATGGGAGATTTTCGTCAGCGAGCCGAAGAGAGATTCCATGCCGGCGAGATCGAGCAGAACCGTGTCGCGGGCGGTGTCTTCCACGCGTGGGAGAGAAAGACTGGGCGCAATCGAGCAGGGCGGAGTGAGCGGAGGATTCCTGCAAAGGGGAGCGACGGAGCGCAGAGGCAGAGTTCGGAGCAGAGTTCGGCTTGGGCCTTGCTCATTCCTGGGGAGATGCCTAGTTCGCGGGCGGTTTCATTGACCGCAATAATTTGTTCGAGCGGAGGTTTGCCTTCGAAGATGGCGATGGCGTGCGTCTGCAGTTCCGGTTCGGCGCGGAGGGCGGCGGCGACGGGAAAATTCGGAACGTAGATGCAGGCGAACGGCATGGAGTCATTTGGTAATTGAGTAATTTGTGTGATTGAGTAATTTGTTTCATTTCATCCGGCCCAGGCGGTTTTGGTTTCGAACGCGACGGAGCGTAGCGGGTTTGCGATCCAGGCGCGAGCGGATCAGTTCGGCGTGGATTTCGAGTGCGGTTAACAGGTGTGCGTGAGAGGGATATGAAATTTCAGTCGGTGTTTCCGCGGTTGTGCAGATTTTCTTTCGCTCCTCCGGGACTTGGCCTTCTTGTGGACTTAACCCACGGCTTGCGCCGTGGGCTCGCATTCTTTCGCCGCTTCGCGGCTGGGGCATCGACAGTCCCCAGTTGCAGCAATAGCGACGAGCAACTTCCGGCGATGGGTTGCTGTTCGATCGCGAGCAGGATTGTGGGTTTGTGTTCGACGGCGCGGCGGAAGCGGAACCACGTGGTCAGCGGGATGCGGCGCGCGGCTTGTGGGGGAAGGTCGGCGAGATCGAGGATGATCAGGCCGAAGCCTCCGCTTTCGAGCAGCAGGTCGGTGGCGCGGAGGACTTGCTCGAGGCGGTGTTCGGAGGGGTGTGTGTTGCGCGGGGATTTTTCCTGAGAGCGCGCTTTCCTCGCAGCTGGGACGAGAGACTTCGACTTCGTTCTGCCGAAAATCAAGAGGGCCTTGTGAGAGGAAGTCAAAACCCCCACCCTGTCGCAAAGTGCGCGACAAGGGTGGGGCACCCGCTGATTTCATCTCGCTTGGGTCTCGGTGCTTTTGCTGGAATGTCGTCTCCGCAGCGGACCCAGAGCAGGTGATCGAAATCGACGCCGGCGGCAGCGAGCGACTGGGGATCGAGCGCGTCGCTGGCATCGATCACGGCGCAGTATTCGCCGCGGCGGGTGGCGGCGGCCAGGGCCGCCAGGAGAACCGTGGTGCGGCCGGAGGAGGCGGGGCCGCAGATTTCGGTGAGGCATCCGCGGGGCAGGCCGCCGGTCAGGGCGTCGAGGGCGGGGATGCCGCTGGTGACCATTTCCGGCGCGGGGCGGATTTCGAGGCGCGAGGCGGGAGTGATGTGAAGAATTGCTGATTTTTGATTGCTGATTGTTGATTGAACGACTTGGGCGATGGCAGATTCCGCGTTGGTAGGCTTCTTTGCGCCTGGAATTGAGCGCACTTCGGGCTCGGATTCGGTATCAAAAAGAAAAGGGCGGCCCAGGGCCGCCGAAGTGGAAACCACTGCGGAAGACATAAAGAACCTCAAGGAATTTCAGGGAACGCCGCGACGAGAGCTTGCGGAGGCGATTTATTTTCGCTTTTTATTCGCCTTAACAGAGTCTGCCTCTAGCGAGATATTTTGTCAAGAGGAAGCGTATTCCTGAGGAGTGGTGGATTGTCGCCTTCCGAGGAATTTTGAGGTAACAATTCTGATATGGCGAAGGATAGGCCGCCTGCCCGCGAATGATTATTTCTTATCGGTGAACGTTCGGATGTACTGGACCAAGCCCCGAATCTGCTGTTCTGTCAGCCCAACGTGCAGGAAGGCATGTGGATAGGACTCATGACTCTTGCCCTGAGCGGTCGCGATGTAGAGGTCCTCGTCGCTGGTCTGCTTGATGCGAGGCGAGCGCAAGTCAGGAACCTTCATTTTGTTGTTTGCTGCGGTGTGCCCGCTGCCGTCGGCGGCATGGCAACTCGCGCATTTTTTGGAATAGAGTTCCTTGGCGTCCTGGGCAGCGCTTTTCGCAGAGAAAACGAAGCACAAAGTCGCGAGGGCGAAAGCCTGAATTTTGTAATGGAAGTGATTTCGACTGTACCAGACTTGCATTTGATCTGGCTCCGTGAGGGTCGCACTTTAATTGCGGTTCAGCCCTTGCGTGGCTGAACTTCGCAATCTTGACGTAGAGGGAGGGATGATTTAGTTGATTCTCGCCGGGGTATACGGGTGGGTCAAGAGGATTGGCTTATTAGAGCGGACTAAAGTAACGGATTGAATGAAACTGACGTATAGCTTGTGATTCTAATCACCAGTTGGATAAGCAGTGAGGCAAGCTCTCCCTTCGTTTTTTAAGCCTGGCAGAAAATTCGGTTTGTCAAGGGATAGATCGTTCTCCTTGAATCTTCGGAAAACGCAACTATGCCACTTCGGACATGTCGCGGAGGCCGGTCAGCGAACTTATGTGGATACGGAAGAATAGCGGCTTGATTTCCTCGTCACGCAGGCTGATGCGGCGCTCGGCCATGGCGTTCAACCACCAGTGATGCCGTTTTTGCAGGAGGCTGCGAGCACGAGCGCGTTCGTGCTCGAATTGCGGTTCGGGGAGCTCCTGAAACTCTCCGTTGGCAATGACGCTGACCCAATCGGATTGGCTTCTGATCTCGTCGACCTGCACACAGACCTTGGGATTCGAGCGCATCCATCTGATCTTTTGTCCCATGGTGGAGAAGACGTAGATGTAATCTTCTTCGTAAGCGATGCCGACTGGTACCACATACGGTTGATCGTTCAGCGAGCAGCCAAGGCGTGCTATGGAGGAGCGAGAGAGGATCTCGCGGCATTCGGTTTCATTCAGTTTATCGATTTGCATAAGTCCGTGTCCGTCTCCATCGTAACTTAACTGGATCGTCGCGCGCTTCCGATCGAGATGCCCAGCTATGCACGTCGGCTGCAGAAACCCTCGGCCCGATCGAACCTTCCCGAGCCTGCTTACCTTGCGGCGCTCTGCTCGTCTAAGCGCAACAGCATCGGGTAAGTGTGCTCAATTCGCAAATTCCAATCAGGTTCTAACCATCGGCTGCCGATTGCGGTCTAGCAGAATCCGGCGGCGCGGAAGGAGATTTCCATGAAAAAGAGTCTGTTTGTTGTGTTGGCCGGCGTTTTGTCAGTGGCCGGCGTTTGTCATGCCCAGACTGCCACGGGTGAGACCCTCATGCTCAACCTGCCGCGGGCGAGCCAGCATGCGCTGGTGTCGCAGCGGATCGGGATTACGGATATCACCATCAACTATCACCGGCCTCTGGCCAATGGCCGCCAGGTCTGGGGCAAACTCGTGCCTTATGGGCAGGTGTGGCGCGCCGGAGCGAACGAGAATACGACGATCACCTTTACGGATCCGGTAACGATCGAAGGCCAATCGCTCGACAAAGGGACCTACGGGCTGCACATGATCCCGGGCGAAAACGAGTGGACCGTGATCTTCTCGAAGACTTCGACGGCGTGGGGAAGTTTCACCTACAAGCAGGACGACGACGCGCTGCGCGTCAAAGTGAAGCCGCAGGCGGCGGAGTTGCACGATGCGCTGGCCTACGACTTCGACGACGTGAAGCCGGATTCGGCAGTAGTGACCATGCGGTGGGACAAAGTTGCGGTGCCGTTCAAGGTTCATGTCAATGTGAACGACATTGTGACGGCGAGCATCCGTCAGCAGATTCACGGGATGAATCAGTATTACTGGGAAGGCTGGGACGATGCTGCCGGATATTTCCTGGCGAACAAGATCAATCTGGATGAGGCGCTCAAGGATGAGGATCAGTCGATCCAGGCTCGAGGAGCGCTACGACAATCTGATGAACAAGTCGAAGATCCTGGAGGCGATGGGGCGCAAGCAGGATGCGGATACGTTCCGCGCGAAGGCGCTCGACATGGCCAATGCGCTGCAGTTGTATGTCTATGGGCGGCAGTTACAGGGCGAGAAGAAGCAGGATCAGGCGCTGGCGATCTATCAGTCCACGGCGAAGAAGTTTCCTAACTACTGGACTACGCACCTTGGAATGGCCCGCGTGTACAGCGCGAAGGGGGACTTCGACAGTGCAGTGAAGGAAGTGAAGCTGTCGTTGAATGGCGCTCCGGATGCTAACAAGAATGCTCTGGAGAACTTATGTGAAGCGGTTGGCAGGCTAAGGACGACATTAACAAGTAAGGAGTGGGGACTAGGCCGCCGCCTTCGGCTGCGCCATCGCGGGACGGCCGAAGGCGGCCGTCGCCACATGAGCCGTTGCAGGAGCCGAACAAGATAAAGGGCCAGCTTTTCGCTGGCCCTTCTATTTGCATGCCGGAAACGCGATACGCGGCCGGATTGGCTCTCAGGTATTTTCAAGCTTGACGCCGTCGCACTCGGAGCTTCGCTCCTCGGGGCGGACGAGGCGTCCGCCCCTACACGAGCTACTTCTTACCAGACCCTGCAGGCGTTGGCTCTTACCATCTTCTGTCCGGCTTTGCAGCCGAAGGCCTGGCCGAATTCCGGCATGTTCGAGATCACGTTGTTGATGCGGAATTCGGGCAGGGAGTGCGGATCGGTGGTGACGATCAGGCGGGCGATTTGCGGACGGACATTCGCGCACCAGGAATAGGCGTTCGAGAGGAAGAATCGCTGGCGGTAGGTCCAGCCGTCGTCGCCTTTGTCGTCGAGCGACTTGCCTTGCTGCTTCAGGACGATCTCCAGCGCCGCGAGTGCAAGGCGATTCCCGCCATTGTCGGCAGTGTCTTCACCCTGGGTGAGCAGGCCGTTCTGCTTGACTCCGGCGCCCGCGTCGGGGACTTCCTGCGTGTACTCGTCAGAGATGCACTTGCCGCGCTCGTCGTACTTCTTGCGCGTCGTCGGCGGTCCACCAGTCGCGCAGGTTGCCCTTGTCGTCGAACTTGCGGCCCTGGTCGTCGAAGCCGTGGATGATCTCGTGCCCAATGACCATGCCGATGGCGCCATAGTTCACGGCGTCATCCTTTGCTGGGATCGAAGTAGGGCGGCTGCAGAATGCCGGCGGGGAAGTTGATGGTATTCAACTGCGGATCGTAATAAGCGTTGATGGTGGGCGGCGTCATGGTCCATTCGGCGCGGTCGACGGGCTTGCCGATCTTCGCGACCCAGCGCTCGAACTCGAACGACGTGGCCTGCGCGACGTTGTTCAGATAGCTGTCGCGTGCAATCTTCACGCTGGAGTAGTCGTGCCAGCGGGAGGGATAGCCAATCTTGTCTTCAATCCCTTTCAACTTGACGATGGCCTGCTGCCTTGGTGGCGGGAGACATCCAACTCAGGCTTTGAATATCGGAACTGAGGGCGGTTTCGATGGCATGCACCATCTCGATGGTGCGGGCTTTGCTCTCCGGCGAAAAAGCGCGGTCCACATAGGCCTGGCCGAGAGCGTCGCCGAGATCGCGATCAGCGGCGCGCGACACAGCGACGCCAGCGGGGTTGCTGCTCTTCGGCGCCGGCGAGCGTGTGGGCGAAGAAATCAAAGTTCTCGTCGACGATCGCCTTGGTGAGATACGGCGCGGAGCGGTGAATCACCTGCCAGCGGAGGTACGCTTGCCAATGATCGAGCGGGTGGCTGTTGATCAGCTTTTCTTCGGCGCGGAAGAAATCCGGAGAGGTCACGATGTAGTGATCGCTGGCGGGAGCGTGCACGGCTTTGAGGTAGCCGTCCCAATCGATGGAGGGCGCGAGTGCGCGAACCTGCGCCAGGCTCATCTTGTTGTTGATGTTCTTAGGATCGCGGCGCTTGACGTTGTCCATCTGGGCCTGCGCAAGCGCGGTTTCGAGTTCAATCACTGTTCCAGCGTCGGCGGCGGCCTGCGATTCCGACTCACCCGCCAGCACGAACATCTTCTTCAGGTGCGCGCGGTACTTGGTGAGAATCTCCTTCGATTTGTCGTCGGTCTTCAGATAGTAGTCGCGGTTGGGAAGGCTGAGTCCGGCCTGGTCGATTTGTGCGACCACCATGGAAGCGTTGTCGTAATCCTGTTGGCCGGTGAAGCCGAAAAGCGGCGAACTGCTTTGGTTGTCCCCGGGCTGCCAGGCGCCGGGATAAACATGCTGCAGATGGGCGATCTCGAGTGTGATGTCTTTCTTCGACTTGAGTGCGGCGACGCGCGCGAGTTCTGACTCAAGAGGCTTGAGTCCGGCGGCTTCGATGCCGGCTTCGTCCATGCAGGCGGCCCAGTAGTCGCCGATCTTCTGCTGGACAGCGCTACGGTTGGGATCGGTCTTGCTCGCCGCCTCAAGCGTGTCGCGAAGAAGTCCTTCATTCCACAGTTCAAGGCCGCTGCCAGTGCTCCAGTAGACCTGGTCGGCGGGAATGGGATTGGCGGTCAGCCATTTGTTGCAGGAGTATTTGTAGAAGTCTTGACAGGGGTCGAGTGTCTTGTCGACCAGGTTGGCGTCGAAATGCTCGAGTTTGGGTACGTTGGATTCATCGGCTGCGGCGGTCGCTACCGCGGGACGGACGCTTTGGGTCGGGATTGTTTGGGCAAAAGCTGCGGATGTGGCCAGACATAGCGCCACGGCAGCGAAGAAACGAGTGATCAGCATAATCCTTGAAGGATTCTCCTGGGGTTGAATTGAGCAGGCTGGATCATTGGACAGTACGCATTGGCAGGGGATCAGGTTCCGAACACACTCCACCTGCGGGACAGCATAATAATTGACGCGCAGCAACGTTTCGAGGTTAGCAGACTGAAAAGGCATCAACCACAAAGGACACGAAGGGACCACGAAGGAAATCCCTGTGTCAGCCAGTGTTATGCAATCCGGCGGCGATTCCGTTGATGGTTGCGCCCAGCGGATATTCCAGATCCGACGCTTCGTTGGCCCTGCTGTTTGCGGCGCAGGAGTTCTACCTGAATCAGGCTCATGGGATCAACGTAGGGGTTGCGCAGGCGGATGGAGCGGGCCAGCACGCGGTTTCGCGCCAGAAGTTCGCGTTGTCCGGTGACGCGCAAGATCATTTGGCGGGTACGGAGGAATTCTGCTTCGAGCATCGAGAAGACACGCTTACGGAGCGAGGCATTCCTGACGAGGGTGGAGTATTCGCGGGCGATCCCGAGATCGGCTTTGGCCATGCCGAGTTCGACGTTCCGAAGCAGGTCGGAGAAGATGGGGAAGCCGCGAGCCATTTGCCGCAGGAGTTGCTCGTTGCCGGAGTTCTTCTCTGAAAAGTGCTCGAGGGCATGGCCGACCCCGAACCACGCCGGCACAGCGTGGCGGCTCTGCATCCAACCGAAGACCCAGGGAATGGCGCGGAGATCCTCGAGGCGCCGTCCTTTGGAACGGCGTGCGGGACGGGAGCCGATGCGGGCGGAATCCAATTCATTCACCGGGGTGGCTTGCTCGAAGTACTCGAGGACATCGGGATCGTCGGCGATGTCGCGGCGGTAAACGCGATAGGCTTCCTGCGACATCTCTTCGATAGCTTCTTCCCACGCGGGCCGGTGGTTTTCTCCGGCGGGCGCGGGGCGAGTGAATGCTTCGAGACTGGCGGCGATCATCAGTTCGAGATTCCATTCGGCGAGGATAGGGTCGGCATACTTCCAGTTGAGCACTTCGCCCTGCTCGGTGACGCGGATCTGGCCGGAGAAGCATCCCGGCGGCTGAGCGAGGATTGCGGAATGGGTTGGGCCACCACCGCGGCCGACGGTGCCGCCGCGGCCGTGAAACAGGCGAAGGTTCACACCGAATTCCTTTGCTGCCTGATGAAGTTCGCGGTGGGCCTTGTAGAGTTCCCACGTGCTGGTGAGCATGCCTCCGTCTTTGTTGGAATCGGAGTAGCCGAGCATGACCTCCTGCCAGCGTCCCCAGGAATCGAGCGCGGGCTGGTACTCGGAATTGTTCCAGAGCCCGCCCATGACCTTGCTTGCGGCGCGGAGTGAGTCGATCGATTCGAAAAGAGGAACCGGCATCAGGCCGGGATCGTTGGCTGATGCGGCGACTTGAACGCCGGCTGCTTTTGCAAGCCGGACAACGTTCATGACGTCGTCCTCAGATTCGGCGCCGCTGATGATGTAGTGGCGAATCGAGTCGCTGGGATACGTCCGTTTTAGCTCGGTGATGGTGCGGAATGTATCGAGGAGTTCACGGGCGGCCTCCGAGGTGGGTTGGTTATCGAGTTCATGCCCGAGTTCACTGGCGACTTGCGCGTGGACGCGGGCGTGCTGGCGGATGTCGAGCGTGTGGAGATGGAATCCGAACTTGCGGATTTTTCGCAGCAAGGAAGCGAGGTAGGTGTGGGCGAGACGCTCTCCACGATTCGCCTTCAGACTCAATTGGATGAGCACCAGGTCGTGCTCGAAATCAGCGGCACTGCGATAAGACGCGGGAGCATCGACCGCCTCTCGAGTGCGCTGCAGTTTGTGAAAGATGTAAGAGAGAAAGCGCCGGTAACTCTCGGCCTGGTTGTGTGGCCCCCAGGCAAGGTGCACGCCCGGAATCGTGCGCTCGTAGTGTTGCAGACGAGCAAGAAGATCTTCGGAGATGGCGGTCTGCCGGCGCGAGGAACTGAGACGATCACTCAGCGCTTCGACATCGTCGAGGTATTCGCGGAGGATCACGGCTCGCGCCATTTCGAGGGCATGGCGGATGGAGTGGGGCTTGACGAGGGGATTTCCGTCGCGGTCTCCGCCAATCCATGAACCAAAATGGACGATGTTCGGAACAGAAGACTCATCGAGTTCGAGTCCGTAGACATCGTGGAAGGATTCCACAATTTCGTCGTAGATTCTGGGCAGGGTGTCGAACAACGACAGGCGGAAGTAACGCAGGCCCATGCGGATTTCGTCGTCGACCGTCGGCTTCGTCAGCCGGACCTCATCGGTTTGCCACAAGGAGGTGACCTCAGCGCGAATGTTGTTTTCGCAGATCTCGGCGTCTTGCGGAGTGAGTGGAAGGCGGTCGAGACGCTCCAGTTGTTTGGTGATGCGGCGCCGCTTCAAAAGAACGGTCTGGCGGGCAACTTCGGTGGGATGTGCGGTGAATACCGGCGTGATCTGGATTTGGCCCAAGGCGGCGAGCGCGTCCTGCGGCGTGATGCCGGCGTTTTTCATGCGCAGAAGCGTTCCACGAAACGAACCCGGAAGCGGAGCGTGGTCGCGATCCAATTTGCCGGCGCGGCGGCGGCGTTTGCGATGGTTGGTCTCGGCTAAATTGGTCAGCTCGAAATAGGTCGCGAAGGCTTTGGTCACCTGATAGGCGCGGGGCAGGTCCATGTTTGAAATGAGCTGCTGCGCCTGGTTCATGAGTTCTTCGGAGGGTGGCTCTTCGCGACTACGGCGGGTGCTGTCGCGATGTTCGATCAGCAGACGGCGCAACGTCTCGACGGATTCGAACAACTCCTGTCCCGCCTGCTCGCAGATCACCTGACCCAGGATTGCGCCGAGCGAGCGGACATCCCGCCGCAGAGGATTATCCTTTGCGGGTTCGTCGGAAGGAGCGGTCAGTTCCGCCAGGCGAGCCTGCTGGTCGTCCACCTTCCACAACGGTTTGGACTTGTTCGGCATAAAAGGGGAATGCAGGACAGAATATATGACCGGGGGGAGTTGGGACAAAAAGGGCAGAACGGCGGAAGAGGCCGTCTATTTCGGAACTTCGAATCGATAGCCGATACCGCGGAGCGTTTTCAGATACTGAGGATGGCGAGGATCGTGTTCGATCTTTTCGCGCAGACGGCGGATGTAGACGTCGATGGAACGCGGGGTGACGAAGGGAGTTTCCTTCCATACGGCGTCGAGGAGTTGATCGCGGGTGAGCACGCGGCCGCGATGCGTGGCCAGATATTCGAGCAGGCGGAACTCACGGACGGTGGTCAGGACGTTGTGTCCGCCGACCTGCACGGTCATGCTGGAGACATCGATTTCGAGGTCGCCGAAACGAAGCACCTCAGTTCCGGTGGTGGAGTGACCCAGGCCGCGCAACACGGTTCGAATTCGCGCTACCAGTTCGCGCGGGCTGAACGGCTTGGTGATGTAATCATCTCCGCCAAGTTCCAGTCCCTTGACGCGGTCGGACTCCGAAGTCTTCGCGGTGAGAAAAATGATCGGGATGGCGGAGAGAGCCGGGGTCTGGCGAATCTGGCGACAGAGTTCGAAGCCGTCTATGCCGGGCAACATTACGTCCAGCAGAAACAATGAGGGCAGTTCGCGAACGGCCTCGGTGAGAACGGAAACTCCACTGACAAAGCTCTGCACCTCGAAGCCAGCGGCCTGGAGATTGTGAGAGATGAGTCGGGCGATATCCTCGTCGTCTTCCACCACAAAGATAATGGGACGATAAGGCAGGGAGGTGCTACCGCTAAGGCGTTCTGAGGGTTCTGCCGGCAAATGCATTGGACTTCAGAGTCTTACTCAGCTAAGTACGTCGGAATACTAATGAGATCAGTTAGTTAAGAACTCTATGGGGGGAATGTTGCGCGAATGTTTCTCGTTTGTTAATGGATGATGAATTTGTGAGGAGCAATGAGCTGTGAGCTATGAATAATGAGCTAAGGCTTTACACCTATCGCTTAGCATCCAATCAATCAGTTGGCAGCCTTCTTCTTGGGCGCGTGCCGCAAGCTGCGGCCTTCGATAAGGCTGTAGAGGTCTTCGGCGAGGTTGGTAGTGTGATCGCCGGCCCGCTCGAGAGCTTGAGCCATGAGCAGGATCTCAAAGCCTGAGGTGTCGCCCTGGGCAACGGTTTCGGCTAAGTGCTTTTGGAAAAGAGCGTGGCAGACGCGATCGATCTCCTTGTCCATCTGCAGGACCTTGCGCGCACATTCCAGGTCGAGATGCGAGAAGCCTTGATGGATCAGGTCGAGCATGTCCCGCAGCACGGTTGCCATTTCGACGAGTTGCCGCGTGTCAGAAGCCGGAATCCTTGCTGTGCGGGCCTGAACGCGCAAGGCCACGCTCATCACCAGGTCTCCAATGCGCTCGAGATCGGTGGTCGACTTAAGAGTGGAGAGTAGTTGGCGCGCGCGGGACTCATTCACGCGAGTGATGGCTTCGGGCAGGCGCTCATCGATCTGGCGCTCGATAAGGTCGAGCTCCTTCTCGCAATCCTTGATGGCGAGGAAGGCCATGCGCGAGGAGTTCGTGAGCAGGTCGCGAACGTTGAAGGCAGCGTCACGGGCGATGAGGCAGGCTTTCAAGGCGAGGCTGGCGAGATCGTCTGGGTCGCTGCTCGGCGCTTTCGCCGCGCGCGGGCGAGCAACTGCTTCGTCACCGGATTTTTTGAGTGCTGGCGATTTGCGTGGCATTGCGGTGCGGAGTTTTTCGCCTCGAAGTCTATTCTCCCAATGTGAAAGGATGGTTACAAGGTTGCCGGGTTGCTGCGTACCGACTAGAGTACGCTGAAGACAGTGGATGGAGGGCGTTTTGAATCTGGCGGATTATTTGCGGAAGGATTTTGCCTATGATGCTTGGGCGAACCACGAGGTTTTGGCTGCGATCCGGGCGAGTAGTGGGGAAAATTCCCGCTCGCTGCAGTTGATCGCGCACATTCTAGCGGCGGAGCGGGTGTGGCTGGAACGGCTCCGGCAAGTGCCGCAGAGCGTCCCGGTCTGGCCGGAACCTGATCTGGCCCAGTGCGAAGCCGAAGCCGACAAACTGAGCGGGGAGTGGCACGAGTATCTGGAACTGGTGACGGCTGGGGATGTAAACCAGGCGATTTCGTATAAGAACAGCAAGGGCGAGATGTGGAAGAGCGCGATCGTCGATGTGCTGACTCATGTGGTGATGCATTCGGCCTATCATCGCGGGCAGATCGCGAGTTACATGCGGTCAATCGGACAGACGCCGGCCTACACCGACTTCATCCACGGAGTGCGGCAGGGGCTGGTGAAGTAGGGTGGGCAACCGCTCCACGTCAGGTCTTTGCCCCCATTCCTTCGAAAGACGTAATATTGCTGCGATGAACAGACGCCTTGCGCTTCTCCTCCCAGTCGCGTTTTCACTTCTTCTGCTGGCTGCCGATCAACCCAAGATTCCTCCGATGCCGAATGCGGTCACCAGCAACGCCGTTGCTTCGCTGAGGGGCGGGCTCGAGGTTTACTCGCTGATGGGCCTTGGGACCAAGAAGACCTGGGACGATGTGAGCAACAAGATGTACGAACTGAGCCTGAGGTCGGGGAAGTGGATCGAGGGGCGCCCTGTGCCGGGGGTAGCGGGACGGCTGGGGGCTTCCGCCGTGGGGGCGAGGGGGCAGATTTTTCTTTTCGGCGGATACACGATCGACGGGCAGGAAAACGAGTTCGTGTTGGGCGATGTGAATTCGTATGTTCCGGGGGATCATCGATGGTATCGCGCGGAAGACATACCGGTACCGGTGGACAGCGCGGTCATCGGAATGACGCACGATCGCTATATTTATCTGGTTGGCGGCAGGTCAAGGAATGGGCCAGTGAACAATGTGCAGGTGTACGACGCGGAGAAGAATACTTGGAGTCAGGCGACAGCCTTCCCCGGTACGCCGGTGTTCGGGCATGCGGGAGGAGTCGCCGATGAGACGATCGTGTACGTAGACGGGGCGAAGAAGGACCCAGCCAGCGGGAAAATTGTTGCTTCCGACGAATGCTGGACCGGGAAGATCGATCACAAGAATCCGAACAAGATTGAGTGGAGTAAATTGCCGGCTCATCCCGGTTCCGGACGCTTCGGCATAGTGGCAGGGGCAGGAGAGCACGACCACCGAGTGCTTTTTTCCGGAGGCACTACAGCTCCGCACAATCACAAAGGCCTGGACAGTGACGACAAGCAGGCAGAACTCTCGCCGGTAACGTTCGCGCTTGAGCTGCATGGAAACAAATGGGAGATGATCACGGATGATACATATGATGTGCGTGCAGATGCGCGAGGAATTTTGTTTACGCCAATCGGTCCGTTGGTACTGGGGGGGACGCTGAAGAATTCGGCGATCTCGGCGCGAGTATTAATGTTGCCCAAGAAATAGATGGCGTGTAGCAATTCGAGGGCACTACATTCGTTTGTGAGGACTTTTCAATAATCCGAATCGCGATTTCTGGCATACCTTAGTTATCTTCCCAAGCCTGCGTCCCGGCACTAGGATGGCGTTGTTGCAAAGAGCGAACATCACTCATACCTCCTGAGAGAGCGGCGAAGGGACCTCCGACCCTTCCCCGCTTTTCTATTTGGATATATCGTTCCAAGTGCGGTAATATTTTTGCAACGCTGTTCGTTTCCTGTGGGGACCCGCAATTCACAACGATCCGCGCTGAGGAACATCATGTTCATCCCTCGCTAATTCGCTCTCCTGCTTGCCCGTGATCGGGCTTCCCTGATTTATCTTCTTCTGAAGCATTGTGTCTGCGCGCAGTCGCGGACGATATTGCAGAAAGTTCAAGGTTGGTATGAGCACTTTAGCTACGGCTGTGGAGCCGCGCCGCTCACTTTGGTCGTCATTAGTGGAGGCGGTTCGAGGCTCGCACCAGGACTACACGGACGGCGATTTGAATCGCGCCATTCTGCTGCTGGCCGTGCCCATGGTCCTCGAGATGGTGCTGGAGTCGCTGTTCGCGGTGGTGGACGTTGCCTTTGTGGGCAGGCTGGGGGCGGATGCGGTGGCTACCGTCGGGCTGACGGAGTCGATGCTGAGCCTTGTGTTTGCCGTGGGCATGGGGCTGAGTCTGTCGACGACGGCGATGGTCGCGCGACGGATTGGAGAAAAGGATCCAGAAGGCGCCGCTGATGCCGCGGTGCAGGCGATCTTTCTTGGCCTGATCATTTCGCTGGCCATTGGACTTCCCTGCTTTTTGTTTGCTCCGAATCTTCTGCGCTTGATGGGAGCGACGCCGCAGATTGTGGCGGTGGGCAGCGGCTACGCGCGCATCTGTCTGGGCGGCAGCTGCGCCGTGTTGCTGCTGTTCTTGAACAACGCGATCTTCCGCGGCGCAGGAGATGCGGCGATCGCAATGCGCCTGCTGTGGGTGTCGAACATCATCAACCTGATTCTCGATCCCTGCCTGATCTTCGGGTTGGGGCCATTCCCGCGACTCGGTGTGACTGGAGCAGCGCTGGCGACATTCACCGGGCGAAGCATCGGCGTGATGTACCAGTTCTACCGGCTCTTTAAAGGGACGGAACGCATTCGAGTTCTGGCCCGCCAGATTCACGTGCATCTAGACGTGCTATGGAGACTGGTACGAGTATCGCTGACGGGCATTTTGCAGTTTGCGATTGCGCACACCAGTTGGATCGGGCTGGTGCGGATCGTGAGCACATTCGGCGCGGCGGCGCTGGCCGGGTACACGATCGCGATTCGAATCGTGATCTTCGTAATCCTGCCGTCATGGGGATTGAGCAATGCCGCGGCAACGCTGGTCGGACAAAACCTGGGCGCGGGAAAGCCGGATCGCGCCGAGGCTGCGGTTTGGCGGACTGGACTCTACAACGTGCTTTTCCTGGGCGCTGTAGGTGTCTTCTTCGTACTCTTCGCGGAACCGATTGTTCGCCTGTTTATCAGCGATCCCGAGGTCGTGCCGATTGGGAGCGACGTGCCTGCGGATCGTCAGCTACGGCAATCTTGGGTATGCCTACTTCATGGTGATGATGCAGGCCTTCAACGGAGCCGGGGACACGATTACTCCAACGATCGTGAACTTCTTCGGCTTCTGGCTGCTGGAGATTCCGCTGGCGTACGTGCTGGCGAAGCCGCTCGGCATGAAGTCGAACGGTGTTTTCTACTCGATTGCGATCGCGGAGTCGTCGATGGCGGCGGCGAGCGCGATCCTGTTCAAGCAGGGAAGGTGGAAGCTGAAGAAGATCTGAGCTGCTCGGTCAGAATCCCACTTCTCGTAAAGGCGGCGAGAAGTGGGGCACCCGGCACCGGACTCAGTTGCTATCGCGCGCGCGCCAGGACCAGGGTGACGTCGTCTGGTTGTTCTTTGTCGCCGATCCAGTCGTCCACCGCCATGGTGACGATCTGGCTGATTTGCGGCAACGGGAGATGACGGTTCTCGCGCACCAGTTCGATCAGGCGCTGCTCGCCGAACTCACCGAAATCATTCTCGGGCTCAGTGACGCCGTCGCTGTAGGCCAGGAAAACCTCGCCGGGATGCATATCAACGGAGCCTTCCTCATACAGCATATTGTCAAAGAGTCCGACAACCGTGCCGCCCGCCTCCAATCTGCGTACCGCGCCATCTTTTCCAATCAAGATCGGTGGCAGGTGGCCGCCATTGCTGTAGGTGAGGCGATGCGCGCGCCCGTCGTAAATCCCCAGGAATAATGTCGCGTATTTTTCGGGCGGTGTGCTGTCGTAAAGCTGATGATTCAGCAGGCCGAGCAGTGCCCCGGGCGAGACTTCAACGCCTTCGGGCCATGCGGCCATCATCCTGCCCGACCCGGCAACTGCTCCGACCCCGACCGGCTCACGCAGCTGGGGCATGCTTTCGAGAGCTGTAGGCCCGCACGGCAGAGTGGATCGTTGCCATGAGCAGGGCGGCGGAGATTCCTTTGCCGCTGATATCTCCCACGGCAAGTATTAATTTGTGCGAACTGGCGGCGAGGAAATCGTAGTAATCGCCGCTTACAGTTCGGGCGGGGCGGCAGAATCCGTGAACTTCGAGTGATTCCAGTTCCGAGGTCTGGCGCGGGAATAACTGCTCCTGAACCTCGTGCGCGATGGCAAGTTCATTCTCCAGCCGCTGCTTCTCTATCTGTTCCAGCATCAGCTTCTCGATGGACGCGGTCATGGAGTTGAAGGAACGCGCGAGATCTGCCAGCTGGTCGCTGGATTTCACAGGAATGCGATGGCTGAAGTCGCCGCGGTCGACGTGACGGGTGGCGACATGCAGGTCTGCGACGGCGGCGGTCACCGTGCGCGTCATGCGCGTGCCGATAATCAGGGCGACAAGTTCGATGATCGCGAAGAAGATCGCGACTCCCATCAGGATGTAGGTGACACCGCGAACGAATTCACCGAGTGCAGCAAACAGGTGGCTGTAGAGAACTGCGGGACGGGTTCTGACTTGGAGAACCGGGCCGTACTTGTCGGAGACGCCGTTTTCCCAATCCACAACGGAAAGCGGTGTGCCGAAGGTGATTTCCCGGTCGAAGCTGGCCGTGGGTTCGGGCATGGAGCCGACGGTGAAAGCCGGATGCAAGACCCGTTGACTGCCTTGTGACGCGCCCCGCTGATTGTCAGTGGTGCTGATCACAAATCCGCTGGTGTGCTTCGGAGTACTCGAAGTCGGTTCTTTGTCCTTAACTCCGCCTGCTGCGGGGCCCTGCTGTTTCGGCGGATTTTCATCTTCCCCCGTGGTATAGAGGGTGATTTCTCCGACGCCCTCGGCGATCTTTCCCACGAGTTCCTTATCAAAAGGTTCGCTGATGACCACGGTCAGTCTGTTGGAGCCGACTGGCAGAGACGATCCCACACGCAGGTGCAACCGCTCGTGATCACGGACGAGATCCTGAAACTTGCCCTTCAGAAAACCGGGGAACGCGAGAGATGCCCCGCGAAACTCGTTGCACAGAGGCAGGGGCGTATTGCCATACCAGGCGCAAACCTGGCGTCGACTCCAGCTTGGATCGCGCTTGGTCAGGCCAGCAAGAGATTCCGGCACGGGTTTTTCACCACGCTCCAAATGCGCCGCGAGTTCGCTGCTGATCGTTTCGTTGATGGCCTGCAGACTGCGCAGTTGAGCATCTCTTTCGGAAGTGACGACGAAGACTGCAAACTGACCACCCAGTCCGTAGAGCGTGATCAGTCCCATGGCTACCAGCAACACGGCGGGAATTACGCCGATGAACACATAGGTCACGATGAGACGATTGCGCAGGCGCCACAGAATGCGGCGCTTGACCCAGCGGAAGGCCAGGACGAAGAACAGGACGCACGCCAGAAATGCGAGAAAGCTGACCCATCCCCCCAGGTGCTCGCCCCAGGAGAGTGAGAAGAGGCCCAAGAGTTTTTCCAGGGCGAATAGCACGATGGCGAGGCCGGCCAAATAGCAGGCCAGACGGGCCATTCGGCCTTGCGGCCAGAGATCGGCCTCAATCAGCTTGCGCCTCAGTTCTGGGTAGGACCATTGCATAATACGTGTCGGGCACCTGGAAGATTAGGAATTATACGGCCACTGAAAGGTTCAGGTTCGGTAATCGCACCGATCGGCTGGCACTCGTCAACATGGTCGCATGTCGCGGAGATTGACCGCTTCGGGCGTCTGACAGGCTGTTGAAAACTCACACTCGATCCTCAAAATCTCCTTCAGCGGCTAAAGCCGGGGTTGATTTTGCGGCCAGTTAGCGGCACGGCTTCAAGCCGTGCCCTTTAAAATCAGGTCTCGCCGGCATTTCCCGGCAGCACCTAGATCTCGGGATAGAGATCGAAGAATGCCTCCAGACTGGTACGGAGTTGCTTCTCGATCTCCTCTTTGCTGCCTTCCAGCACGTGCATGGTGACGTGCGCCTCTCGTCCATTCTTGAGTTTCACTGGAGCCTGGCCGACCTCGACCACATCTTCGGAGGGCAGCAGCCTCATGCCGTATACCAAGGTGAGATTTGCCATAGTTCGATTTTACGACTTTCGCGGTGGCTGTTCTCGCCAATGCGGGCCGCTTCTTGAAATTTAGAATTCCGGGGCGCTGTCATTTAGAATTCCGGCGTGCCCAGAATTCCAATATTCCTTCTATCCATCAGCGTGGTTTCGATCCTCTGCGCCGGCCGTGATAGCGCAGCAGCAGCCCGATGCAGCGTCGCAGCAGCCTCAGGTCAAAGTCAACATGTTGAATGTCTGCACGCCATCTGCCGACGAGCAGAAGGAGATTGCGGCGGCGCTGGCGAAAATTCCGAAGCAGCCGTTGTTTGACGCAGACTTCGAAGTTTCGCGCGGACGCTCGACCTTGACCGAAATGCCGACCATGCTGGAAGCAGGGCAGGCCGGGCATGTTGCGGGGGAGCCCTCGATTGCGAGCTATGTGCGCATCCGGCGGGAGTTCTCGGTGCAGGCGATGTTCTCGAGAGTGCAGTACTCGTTCAGCAACGACGGCGTGAACATGATAGAGACACTGGTGCTGCACGTCCGCGATCCCAAGGACTTGATTCAGGTCTCGTTCGAAGACAGCGCTTCGGCGGTCACGAGTTCAACCACGATGCTCAGCGTGAATACGCCGGCCAGTCGCATGCGGTTGGAGCGGTTTGGCAAGCCTTCGGTCGCCCTGGCTCGCTGCCTGGACACAGCGGCCGGTCCTGCGCCCAATCAGAGCGCGTATGAGCCTTTGTTCCACAGCGCGTCGGAAGTGCTGGCGAACTATCGAGGGCTGCTGGGTGTGAAGAAAGTTGTGCCGGAGGAATTGGCGAAGATCACCGCTGAATCGAAGCCCGCTGTTCCGCCAAAATCCAAGATGATGAGGCCGAAGGAGCCACAGAAGTGAGTGGCATGATGAAGACGTTGCGACGACGCAGCGTTGCATCGTAACTGGAAACCTGCCATCTAATCTGCAGGCACGAAGCTATCCATGAGCGAAACTCGGAACGTAGTGATTATCGGGTCCGGATGCTCCGGACATACGGCAGCCCTCTACAGCTGCACGCGCGAACCTGAAGCCACTAGTCATTGAAGGCCACGAGCCGGGCGGGCAACTCTCCATGACCACGCTGGTGGAGAATTTCCCCGGTTTCCCCGAAGGGATTATGGGGCCGCAACTGGTCGAGAATATGCGCAAGCAGGCGGAGCGGTTTGGGGCGGAATATCGGATGGCGCACCTGACCAGCGCGGATCTGAGCCAGCGACCGTTTGTGCTGCATCTCGGGCATCAGCAAGTCCACGCGCAGACTCTGATCATTGCCAGCGGGGCTTCGGCCCGGTGGCTTGGGTTGCCGCACGAGCAACAGCTGATCGGGCACGGAGTGTCGTCATGCGCGACCTGCGACGGGTTCTTCTTCTCCGGCAAAGAAATTGTGGTCGTTGGTGGCGGCGATTCCGCGATGGAGGAAGCTCTCTTCCTCACGAGGTTTGCGACGAAGGTCACGATTATTCACCGGCGCGATGCGTTTCGCGCGTCGAAGATCATGCTGGAACGAGCGCAGAAGCATGAAAAGATCCAGTTCCTGCTCGACACCGTCGTCGAGGACGTACATGACGCCGGCAAGCAAGAGGTGACCGGGCTCAAACTGAAGAATGTGAAGACGGGGAAGGTCTGGGACTTTCCGACCAGCGCGTTGTTCCTGGGAATCGGGCACGAGCCCAACGCAAAGATGTTTGCCGGCCAACTCGACATGGATTCCGAGGGGTACCTGAAGACACACAACTATGTCTTCACGCGTGTTCCCGGAGTGTTCGCATCCGGCGATGTGCAGGACCGGCGCTACCGGCAGGCCATCACGGCAGCGGGCACCGGTTGCATGGCCGCCATAGAAGTGGAGAAGTTCCTGGAAGAGCACGGCAAGTGATTGGAATTGGTTCCGCACATCTCGGCATTTCTTGCGAAGGCAGGATTCCAAGGATTCCGTAAGGTCGGCGCACTTCGCGTAGGGATGCTTCGACTCCGGCGAGTTCGCTTCGCGATCTCGCTCTACGCTCAGCATGACAACAAGCAATCGGCAGAAGTGCCATTACTTTCGTGATCTTCGGTGAGAGGAGGCCTCTTTATTAGACTCTTCTCACTATGAAGACCCCTGATGCGGCAGGGCGCCCTTGCGGGTCTGCTGCTTGCTGCGAGTATCGGTTTTGAGTATCAGCGCCCAGGAATCCAGCGACGTCTCCAGAAAAGTCCTGGTTCAAACTCCTGCGGTATACCCCACACTAGCCCGTTCCATGAATATCCGTGGGACGGTGAAGCTCCAGGTTCAAGTCATGCCCAACGGCACCGTCAAGAAAATCGATGTCTGTGGGCGGCCATCCGCTGCTTACCCAGAGCGCCGTGACGGCAGTGGGCCACTGGAAGTTCGAGGCCGCGCCGCGCGAAACAAAGGAACCGATAGAGATAAAGTTCGATCCGCAATGATTGCGGGCGGATCCTGAGGTAACTCCGGTCTGGTGCCGAAACTCACTCTTGATCGTCGAAAGCGTCGCTCAGCGGCTGAAGCCGCCTTGATTTTGCGGCACTTAGCGGCACGGCTGTAAGCCGTGCCCTTTCAAATCAGGCCTGCGCCCAAGTTAGCTCACGCCGCCTTTTCAGTAGCCTGCAAGGGTTACGAGAGGCCTCCCGCGATGCAAGAGTTACTCCCATTTGCGTTCTTCCAGAGGTAGGCTGAGTCGGGCTGGGTTCGGCCCAAGGCTCACGGGAGCACTCTCAGGAAACTTCGGGGGGATCGCTTACATGCGCGCTCGCTTGGTCTGCATTCTTCGTCTTCTGCTGCTGCAGTCTGTTCGCTCAACAGGCTTCTCAACCATCACTCACCATCTACAACCAGGATTTCGCCGTGGTCCGGCAAGATGTACCGCTGGATCTGAAATCGGGCGTAAACCAGGTCAATGTGAATGACATCTCCATGCACCTGGAGCCCGATTCGGTGATCCTGCGGGATCCGTCAGGCAGGCACGTAATCAACGTGCTGGAGCAGAATTACCGCAACGATCCGGTTTCGCAGTTTTCGTTGCTCTCGCTGTACGAGGGCCGCACCATCGATTTCGAACTGCCCGATCACTCGATGGTGAAAGGAAAAGTGATTCGCAGCGGGTTCGTTCGGCCGGACTACTTCAATGTGAACGGTTACAACCAGGGCTATCCGGCGCAGGAAGAAGCCGATCATCGAGATCGGCGGCCAGTTGCGCTTCGGTCTTCCCGGGATACCGATCTTTCCTGATCTCACCGGCGAGACGATCCTGAAGCCGCGGCTGGAATGGGTGATCGCCAGTGACAAAGCGGGAAAGTTTCCCGCCGAGCTTTCTTATGTCACCGGGGGCATGAGTTGGAAAGCGGATTACAACATTGTCGCGCCGGAAAAGGGCGATCTGGTCGACATCGTGGGCTGGGTCACGATGGACAACCGCAGTGGCCGCACGTTTGAGAATGCGCGCATCAAGCTGATGGCTGGCGACGTGAACAAGATTCAGCCGGGGATGGCCAGTCCAGAAACTTTGCGCAAAGATGCGCCGAAATGATGGCGATGGCATGCCGATGGCTCCGCCAGTTACCGAGAAGGCGTTCGACGAATACCATCTCTACACGCTCGAGCACAGCACGACACTGCGCGATCGCGAGACCAAGCAGGTGGAGTTCATCCATGCATCGGGCGTGGCGACGAAGCAGCTTTACATCTATGACGGGGCGAAGATCGATCCCAACCGCTACAACGGGCTGGAACTGGGAGAACATTCGCAACGATCATTCCTACGGCACGGAGTCCAATCCCAAAGTCTGGGTGATGCGTGAGTTCGTCAACTCGGAGGCGAATCACCTGGGCATGCCGCTGCCGAAGGGACGAGTGCGCTTCTACCGGCACAATGACGACGGCCAGGTGGAATTCACGGGCGAGAACATGATCGACCACACGCCTAAGGACGAGACGATTCGCATCTACACCGGCAACGCGTTTGACGTGACGGGCGAGCGCCGGCGCACGAACTACACGGTCGAAGGCGGTCGAAGCACGGCCACGGAGACGTTCGAGATCCGAGTCCGCAATCACAAGAAGGAAGCAGTACAAGTGCGCGTGGTCGAGCATCTCTATCGCGGCAAGAATTGGGAGATCACCGCGAAGTCCGACGAGTACAAGAAGAAGGATAGTCAGACAGTCGAGTTTCCTGTGACCATTGCTCCCGATGGTGAGAAGGTCATCACGTACACCGCGCATTACACCTGGTAAGCATCGGCCAACGGCGGCGGGAATGCTCGGTTCGACATTCCCGTCCGCGCGCTGGCGGCAGGATCTGGATCACACCCGGTAAGTCCGGATTGTGATACAAAATTCTGTGGTCTTCCTAATTCCGACCAATACTCCCTTTCCTCTGTTGCACAACCCAATTCATTTCGAGGTGGCAGGAACTCCATGTTGAGGGCCTTCTTCGTCCATCTTTCTGAGAATCGTTCTTTGCGCAATTTCGCCGAGCGCTCGGCGATCGGACAACGGGTTTCCGGCCGCTTTGTCGCCGGAACAGAAATCGCCGACGCGGTGCGGGTCACCCAGGCCGTGAATCGCGCCGGCATGAGCGTAAGCATCGACAACCTGGGCGAGAACGTTACGAATCCCGAGGAAGCGCGGCACAGCGCACAGTTGTATCAGCAGATTCTGGACGCGATTGCCGCCAACGGGCTCAATGCCAACATCAGCCTGAAGCTGACCCACATGGGCCTCGACGTGGATGAGGCGCTGGCTCGCGATTTGGTGAGCGGACTGGTGGCGAAAGCGGCGTCGATGAATCCGCCGGGATTCGTGCGCGTCGACATGGAGGGCTCTCCGTACACGCAGCGCACGCTCGACTTCGTGCACGAGTTGCACCGCAGGCCGGGGCACGCCAACAGCGTGGGCACCGTGATTCAGGCTTACCTGAAGCGCTCGGAAAGCGACGTGGAGAAACTGCTCTCGGAAGGGATTCGGATTCGCTTGTGCAAAGGGGCCTACAAAGAGCCGGCCAGCATTGCATTCGAGAGCAAAGCGGATGTCGATGCGAACTACATCAAGCTGATGAAGATCCTGATGAAGAGCGGGATCTATCACGGCATGGCGACGCACGATGAAAACATCATTCGCGAGGCGCAGGCGTTTGCGACGCGCGAGAAGATCGCGCGCGATTCGTTTGAATTTCAGATGCTATACGGGATCCGCCGCGACCTGCAGCAGAGCCTGGTGCGCGACGGCTGGCGGATGCGGGTTTACGTGCCGTTCGGGACGGAATGGTATCCGTACTTCATGCGGCGTCTGGGGGAGCGGCCGGCGAACGTGTTCTTTATCGCGCGGAATATGCTGCGGAGGTAAAGCGTGCGTCGGGCGTCAGCGTCAGGAAACCAAGATCGCGGCCTGTGTGTCCAGATGACACCAGGTCCCGCAGCCTAAGATTCGATCCTAGTCTTGTGGTTGCGCTGGCTCCGGGGGCTGTCCGGGCTGGTCACCACTATCGGGAGGAGCGAGCGGCAAACGCGTGGCATCCCGCATCAGTTGGCGCTCCTGATCCGAGAACATTCCTTTGAACCGATCCGAATTGATGACTTGCTCGCGCTGATCGGGCGGCATGGCGCGGAGGTCGTCAATCGCGGTATGGACCATCCGCCGCCGATCGGGTGGAAGCTGCCGCATCTGCCCGAAGACTTGCCGTGCCTCTTGCTTCTGCTCGGGAGTCAGATGCTCCCAGGTCTCCATGCGGTTGAGGATCTGCAGTTGCTGCTCTGGAGAAAGGCTCGAGAAGCGCTGCAGCCGCTCCCGCAATTTCTGCTGTCGGGCTGTCGGGAGCTTCTGGAATGCGGGATCATTTTGCAGCGCATGCTCCTGCTCATCAGGAGCCAAATCCTTGTAGCGTCGCAACCAATCGCCGGCATGCCCCTGTTGCTTCGGACCAACGCGTCCCTGTTGTGCGGGCATTGTCGGCGGCCGCGACACCTGTTGCTGAGGCGCCGGGGCTTGTCGCGGAGGCGCAGGAGTGCGGTGCCGCCTGTTGCGCCACTGCAGAGCATGGGGAGTATTGTCGCCGCCACGAGGATGCTGACCGCCAAGTGACCCGTGATGTTCTTTCCCCATTCCATGACTAGTGGCTGAATATCTCGGTTGTTGTGTGACGTCTAGTTGTCTGCGTTTTGAGAATTGTCTACGACATCCGGCTGCAGATCCAAATCGTCAAGCAGTTCGAAATTGGCGTACATGTCGTTATTTTTTTCCAGAGTCTGTAAGTCGCTGACAGCGGTTCCCGGCTCCTGACTATCGACGGTCGTACAGGAGGCTGAACTCGTCCGCTGTTGTGCGTAAAGAACAGCCCAATGCCAACTCCCATGATCACTGTAAGCGCCGCGGCCAGGACGGGGCGACGGAACCAGTGCAACCATCCCGCTTGCGGCTTGGCCATTTCTTCCCGCAAGCGGGCTTGAAGGCGCACGTCGAAATATGGCGACGGCTCAGGAGCCTGCCACTCATCGAGCAACGACATGGTCGACCGAATCGATTTCAACTGCTCCGCACATGCGGTGCAGCTGGCCAGATGATTGCTCTCTTGCGCAGTGGGCTCGCTGAGGCCAGCGGCCACATCGAGCATCCTTTCGCGAATCTCCTCGCATTTCATGACTGCTTCCCCTTCACGCTCTTCGCCAATGTCGCTTCGCACAAATCAATCTTGCTAGATAAATTCTTTTAACTGTTCCCGCAAAGTCTCATACGCCCGGAAGAGGAGCGACTTTGTAGCCGATTCGCTCTTCTTCAATACATCGGCAATCTGCTTGTAGTCCATCTGCTGGTACTTATGCATGATGACGGCAAGCCGCTGCTGCTCCGGTAAAGCTTCGACTTTCCGCCGGATCGCCAGCAGCCGTTCCCGGCGCACCATCTGCTGCTCGGCGTTCAGCGACGCGTCGGGCAGTTCCAGCGTGGTGCCGGTATCGTCATCCGGTTCGTCCAGGCTGACCTGAACCTCGGGCCGCTCGTGGCGCGTATCGCGTGCATGATTGACCGCGAGGTTCGTCGCAATACGATACAGCCAGGTCGAAAATTTGGCACTGGCTTCGTAGGTCTCGCGCGAACGATACACCCGCAGGAAAACCTCTTGCGCCAGGTCCTCCGCGACCGCCGAGTTCCGCGCCATCCGGTACATGAAGCTCACCATCGGCCGGCGATACTTCTGCACCAGGTACTCGAAAGCCGATTGGTCGCCGGCTCTGACGCGGAGCATGATGTCAGCGTCGGACTGCGAATCCGGTCCCGGGCCGGCGGCAAACACACGTCGGCACCTGAGGCGTGGCAGCCGACAACATAGCCCGATCGAGTGCGGCTGTGCTCACATCAGTTTGAACCCCGTCCGGGTTGGAAAGTTGCGGCCCGCGAGCGTCTTCTGAATCGCCCGAAGTCCCTTGGGATGAGATAGATACGGGTGGTCGCGGCGGCTTGGGTTCGAACATCATCAAGAAGCTGGGAAGCCCCATCGGAGGCGTCGGCTGAACAGAGCTTGGCCTCGTTCGCAATAGGCTACCACGGGGACTGGTTGCTTCCAACCCGAAGGGTCCTCAACCGGGGGCGGGAGACTGAGGGCCCGGATAGGTCCGCAGCCGGGGCCATTTGCAACGTTACGAGTTCATTCCGTCGTCATTCTTTCATTCCGCTTGAATTTAGGTGGTTCCGTGTTTTGTGATCAGATGCGCATCGGGGGCGAATCTTGACAATGAGAAGCTATCCGCCTAGCATCGCTGGCCAGACGTGAAACTTGGCCGCGACGCACAGATTCCTGTCGGGCGGTGAAGCACAAAGCAAAAATTTCCCCCTTGTATCAGGTGAAGCGGCATGAAGTTGCTGTCGAGAGTAGTGTGGGCGGAGGGGATGTATCTGGCGCCGCACCATTTCCAGGCGCAGAACCGGTATTTCGAGGAATCCGTCCACTTTGCCACCAGCAGCCTATGGAGAGACGCGTACGGCCTGGCAGCTTGCCAGTTGGATGCCGACGCGCTGCGCAACGGCACGGTAAGCCTTTTGCACGCGCGCGGGATGTTTCAGGATGGACTTCCGTTCGATATTCCCGAGTGCGATCCACGTCCCGATCCATGCAACATCGTCGAGCAGTTTCTTCCGACCACCGATAGCCTTGACTGTCGCACTGGCCATTCCGCGGTGGGTTTCGGGACAGCAGAATTGCGATTTGGATCCGTTTCCGTCTGGAAATGCGCGCTATCTCAGCACAACCGAGTTGGTGCACGATGAGAACACCGGTCTGGAGCCGAAGCCGGTGCAGATGGGCCGCAAGAACATCCGGCTGGTGGTGGTCCCCAACCGGGAAGAGAACCTGCTGACCTTGCCCATCGCGCGGGTGATGCGCGATCAGTCCGGCCACTTTGTTTACGATTCAGACTTTTGTTCCACCCTGCCTGCGTGTCAGCGCCAGTGAACGCCTGGCTTCGATGCTGCAGCGGCTGGTGGAAATCCTGGAAGAGAAGAGCGCGGTCGTGACCCAGGAGCAGCAGTCCGGGGAGAAGTTTCAGACCGGAATGTCGGCTCGCCAAGTCGCGCAGTTCTGGTTTCTGCACGCGATCAATTCGAGCCTGACGCCTCTGCGGCATATTTTGCTGGCCAAGCATCGGCACCCGGAGGACCTGTTCCGGGAGATGTCTCGCCTGGCGGGGGCTCTTTGTACGTTCAGCCTGGATTCGAACCCGCGAACGCTGCCGGCGTATGACCACTCAGACCCGGGGCCCGGCTTCACGGCTCTTGGAGGATCATATCCTGCGGCATCTCGAGATCATTGTTCCGGCGCAGGCCATCGTGATTCCGCTGAAGATGACGGCGCGCTACTTCTACGAAGGCGAAGTGCGCGACCAGCGCTGCCTGGGGCCATCGCGCTGGATGCTTGGGATTCGGTCGCCCGTGGGAGAAGCGGACCTGATCGCGAAGACGCTGCAATTGGTGAAGGTGTGTTCGTCACAGTTTGTGCCCGAGCTGGTGAAACGCGCTCTGCCAGGGCTTGAAGCTCGATCACAGGCAGGTTCCGCCCGCGGCAGTCTCTGCGAAGGTGGATAGCCAGTATTTCGTGATCACCAGGAATGGTCCCTGCTGGGAGCACATCATGCGCACGCGCAACGTTGGCGTGTACGTGCCGGGGGAACTACCTTCCCCGGATCTGGAATTGATTGTTTTGCTTGAGAGCTGAAATGAGTTCTACACAAGTCACACCACTGGGAAGTTATCGAGGATCGAGTCCGGCGCTGGATCGGCGCGGCTGGAATCTCGCGCTTGGATTTCAGGAAGTCTTCACGGCCGTGGTGCGGTTGCGGTACAACCGGCAAGCCGTGTCTGGATGCTGAGACTTTCCGCGCGCAGATGAGGCAGGCATTGCGTGTCGCCGAACAAGAGGCGCGCAGCCGCGGGCTGCAGCGCGGAAGACGTGAAGCAAGTCATCTTCGCCGTGGTGGCGTTTCTCGACGAGTCGGTGCTGACTTCGCGAAATCCGGTATTCGTGAATTGGCCACGGCTGCCCCTGCAGGCGGAACTGTTCGGGAATCAACTGGCCGGAGAGATTTTCTTCCAGGAACTGCAGAAAGCGCTGAACCGCAGCGACTCGCAGGAGACCGCGGATCTGCTGGAAGTCTATTACCTCTGCCTGCTGCTGGGGTTCAAAGGAAGATACGCCGCGGGTGGAGACCTGCGGGGGGTGATGGCGGCGACGCAGGAGAAAATCCGGCGCATTCGCGGGCCTTTGGGAGCACTGTCGCCGCGCGGCGCAATTCCAGCCGACGCGGTTCGCATGGGGCAAACAGATCGCGTGAGCCGGGTGCTTGGGCGCATTGCGCTGATTACGGCCGGGATCGTTGTGGTTCTCTTCATTCTCTACAAGTTTGTGTTGATGTCGGGCGCGTCGTCACTCTCGGCCTTGGCGGCTGGACTGCTGAAATAGGGGGTTGGGATGTCCTGGATGTACGGGGTGATCGGTTTAATTCTGCTGATCTACATGACCCTGGTGTTTTTCCTCGGCAGATGGTTACCCCTGCACGGCTCCGACGTGTGGATCTTGCGTGGTGTCCTGGTATTTCTTGGCCTGATCGGAGCCGCCGTTGCGGTCTGGTATCAGTTCAAGTTGAAAAAGGCGAAAAAAGAAGCCTCCGCAGAAGGAGAGTCGGAGGAAGGCTCGCCCGGCGATCTCGACGCGCTGGTTCGTGAATCCATTCGCCGTCTGAAACAGTCGACGCTGGGCCGCGGCACCGATCTCAGCAACCTTCCGATTGTGTTTCGTGCTGGGAGACTCCGGCGCGACCAAGACGACCGTACTCATTCATTCAGCTCTCGATCCGGAATTGCTGGCGGGGCAGGTATATCGGGACAACGAGGTGCTTCCGACTTCAGTCGGCGAACCTGTGGTACACGCGACAGGCGATATTCGTAGATCCATCCGGCTCGATGATGGGACAACGGGAGCGCTGGAGACGGCTGGTGAAACTGCTTGCAACCGGCGCGTTTCTCTGCGGCAGTGGGCAAGAAGGCGCAGGCCCCGCGCGCGGCCATCGTGTGCTTCGACTGCGAAACCTTTTTGCAGGGCGGTAGCCAGCGAGGCCACCGTCTCGGCTGCGCGGAGATTGTCGGCGCGGTTGCAAGAGGTATCGCAGCTGTTGGGAATCAGCTTTCCTGTATACGTTCTGTTCACGAAAGTGGACCGCATTTCCTTCTTCACCGAATTTGTCCGCCAGATGAGCAAGGATGAGGTCGCCGAAGTGCTCGGTGCGACTCTGCCCATCCGATCCTTGAGCGCGGGCGTCTATGCAGATCAGGAAACGCAGCGGCTGACCAAGGCATTCGACGAGATCTTCTACTCGCTCGCCGAGCGCCGCATCATGCTGCTTCCCCGAGAAAACGATGGCGACAAGCTGCCGGGGATTTACGAGTTTCCCCGAGAGCTGAAGAAGCTTCGTACGCTGCTGGTGCAATTTCTGGTGGATCTGCTCCGTCCGACGCAGCTTGGAACGAATCCCTTCCTGCGCGGCTTTTACTTCACGGGTGTGCGGCCGGTCGTGGTAGACGACGTGGTGGCGGCGCCAGTCATGGTTGCGGAGCCGGCGGAAGCTTCGCTGAGTTCGGGAGCGACGCAGATCTTTCGTGGCGCGGGCTCACAAGTTGCAACGCCTCCCGCGATACGAGGCGGCGGTCCGCGCCGGATGCCGCAATGGGTCTTTCTGACCAGCTTGTTCAACGACATCCTGGTGAAAGACCGGGTGGCGCTGGCAGCCAGCGGTTCCAGTTCTCACGTCAATCTGCTTCGCCGCATTGCGTTGGGATGCGCCGTTTTTCTGGGGCTCATCTTTCTGACCGGCTTCACCATTTCGTTTTTCCGAAATCATGCGCTGGAGAGCCGGGTGCAAGACGAGGTCACCGATCTCAGAACGCTGCAAACTCCGGCTGATCAGCGCCAACCGGCCTCGATCGGCGATTTGCAGAAACTCGATCGCTTGCGCGCGGACCTGGTCGACCTTTCGGACTGGGAAGAGAACGGCGCTCCGTGGAGCATGCGCTGGGGGCTGTATTCGGGCCATGAGGTCTATCGGGACGCGAAGCCGGTTTACTTCGATCGCTTCCGCCGATTGCTTGTTTGGCGAGACGCAGAAACGGATCGTGGACAGTCTGCTGGCCCTTCCCGACGCTCCGCCGGCAAACGCTCCCAATGATGCCTACGAGAAAACGTACAGCGAACTGAAAGCGTATCTGATCACGACCTCATATCACGACAAGAGCACGAAGGAATTCCTGACGCCTGTGCTGATGAGTCACTGGGTCGACAGTCGCGAGATTGATAAAGACCGTAAAGACCTGGCGTCGTCCCAATTCGACTTCTACAGCACGGAGCTTGCGAAGGAGAATCCGTTCTCAGCGGCAATTCTCCATCGATGATCGCTCCATAGCCAGGCCTATCTCAACGGGTTTGCAGGAATCGACCGGTACTATGTGGGACTGCTCGCCAAGGCTTCACAGAATAACCGCGACGTCAGCTTCAATGAGGAATATCCGGATTCCAACGGAGTGATCGTAAGCACCATAAAGTCAAGAGGGGCCTTCACCCGAGGCGGATATCAGTTTGTGCAGGATGCATTGAAGAATCCATCGCTTTACATGGGCGGAGAGGAATGGGTGCTTGGGAAGAGCGTCGCCCAGGGCCTGGATCCCGCGGTCGTTCGTCAGAAGCTGACGGATCGCTATAACCAGGATTTCGTGAATGAATGGAATGACCGTCCTGAAGACTTCCTCAGTACCTCCGCTACAGCGGATTTCCGGAGGCCGACAAGAAACTGGCGAAGATTACGGACACGAAGTCTCCGCTGATGGAGCTGTTTTATTTCGTTTCGCACAACATTGACCTCGCGCCGGCAGATGTGAAGGCGCCCTTCGCTCCGGTGCAGGCAGTCGAGCCTCCAGGACCAGCGGACAAACCGCCGGATGTCCTGATTTCGAAAACGACGCAGGACTACATGAAGGCTCTGGGAGGATTGCTGGCTTCGGTACACGTTGCCGCTCAGAGTCCTGGCGCTCCCGATCCGACGGTATTGGCCCAAGTTTCGACGGCGCAGTCGAATGCTTCGGGCGCGGTCACGGGTGTGATCACGGCCATTCCAGTCGATAACTCCCAGCCGCTTGGAAACGAGAAGCAAGTGCGACGGCTGCTTGAGGAGCCGATCACGGCAGTGGATGGACCGAATAAGCTAGCCCCGCTTAAAGCTGCTGGTGCGGCGCGCCGCGGGATTCTGTTCTCAGATGAGAGGGCATGTATCCGTTCGATCCAACTTCGTTGAAGGAGATGCCGCTCGACCAACTCTATTCTTTATTGGCGGGCGACGACTGGAAGAAGCTGAACGAGGGCGTGAAACCGTTTGTGCTCAAGATGGGATCGGGCTTCGCGCCAAATCCGAGCAGCCAGCACCAAACCGTCGCAGGATTTCCTTCGCTTCTTAACAAGATGGGATGCTCTCAGCGAAGTGATGTATCCCACCGGGTCGGCGCCGCCGCATTTCTCGTACACGCTGAAAGCGCTTCCCAGCAATCTGGAGGGCGTTGAAGTAACCATCGGAAGCGAAAAGCTCTCCGGCAAGGATGCGCAGAAAACGTTCGTATGGACGGGCGCTCCTGAAAATATTGATGTCTCCAAGAATGGTGACACGCTGGACTCGGCCAGCGGGCCCTGGGCCGTTTTCCATTTCGTGGCGCGCGCCCATCACCTGACCTACAACAATCTGGAGTGGGTGATTGAGAACAATGGCCAGCCGGTGAAACTACCCAACGGCAAGATCAAGTCGTACGACTATCAATTGCAAGTGGCGGGTGCGGCCAATCCGTTCTTCGATATGCCGGGGCTGAAATGCGTCAGCCAGGTCGCAGGAAAATAGTGGAGATAGATTCTTGCGCGATGTCATCCTGAGGAGGGCGATCAGCCCTTCGAGGGACCGTACGAAGCGCGTAAGCGGCAATGCGGTCGGCGAGAACCCCACACTGCATGCACCTGGGCATTCCCATCCACAACATCTAAGCTTCACGATGTCGTACGGTCCCTCACGGCGGCTTCGCCGCCGTTCAGGATGACATCCCATGTGGAGGAATCCCACCGCGATTCGCCGGGAAAAATTCAGGTAGAACTCTTCTGGCCCGGTCCCGAGAGTCGGCCGAAGAATCGATCTTTCCACGACGGCGGCGTCGCTCGAATCAGCAGGCAGGTGATGTTGTCATCGCTGCCACCCGCTTTGGCGGCTTCAATCAAGTCGCTGCAGGCCTTCTCGAGAGACTCCTGACTTACAGCCTCGGCCATCTTGTCTTCCTTCACATAGCGCGAGAGACCGTCACTGCAGAGCAGCAGCACGTCTTCGGAACTGAACTCGTGATCGGCCAGATCGGGTTCCACCGTGTCATCGGTGCCGAGGGCGCGCACGATCACGTTCTGCATTTTTGAATTTTCGGCTTCTTCCAGAGTCATCAGACCGCGGCGGACCTGCTCCATGACCAGGGAATGATCCTGGGTCAACTGGGCAACTTCACTCTTGCGGATGAGGTAAATGCGGCTGTCGCCGACATTGGCGATCGAAAACAGATTGCCTTCCACCGCGACGGCCACGATGGTTGAGCCCATGCCTGCAATGGTGATGTCCTTCGCTCCAGCTTCGTGAATTGCCTGATTGGCGAGTTGAATGGCGCCGGCGAGGTCGGCGGCACGCTGCGAGACGCCTTCGAATTGCGGCACTCCGGCGCGCGTCGCATCGCCGCTTTCACGGTAGAAGCCGAGAACCGTGTCCACGGCGATCTTGCTGGCCAGTTCGCCGGCCTGCTGTCCACCCATGCCGTCGCAGACGACGAAGATTCCATGGCGCAAGTCGTATCCAAAATTGTCCTCGTTGTTCTTGCGCACGAGGCCGATGTCAGTCATGCCGGCGGCTTGAATCACGTAGCTCATGCTGAGTCAGGGAATCGTAACGTATCGGTCTCTCACCGTAAACCCCTGAACCGTCGGACAGAATCGAGGGCTCCGAAAATTCGTTGTGGAAAACGGCGGTCAAGCTGAACTCTGGGGTCGATTTTGTCCCAATTCTAGCGCCGTGTCCTGCCGGCTTTCTTGCTGAGAGTGTGCCACTCGTTTTGCAGGTCTTTGCTGGCGAATTCGGCGAAGGCTACTACCGAATCCAGGGCCTTGGCCGCTTGCTTTTTGTCTCCGGCGTCGAAGGCGGCGCGCGCCCGGTCGATCGCCGACGACATCTGGCGGTCCGCGACCGACTTGCGGCGTGACACGAAGATGGGCACGATTCGGGTGAGCAGGGGAGATTTCGAGTTCTCCGCGAGTGTGCGGTTACTGCCATCTGCGTAGTCCAGATAGGCGTACGCGCTGCCTACCGCCTGAAGAGCGGTTATTTCACTGGCGCTGGCTTCGCGCAATGTTGCCAGGGCCTTCTGTACAGCTTGAAGTCTGCAGGACGGCGGGCGGTTGAGACTCCAGCAATCGAACGGCTTCTGCGTACTGCTCGTGGACTGCGGAGTTCCTCTGCGGCTTGCAGGGCAGAGTCGATCGTTCGTTCGAAGGATTGCAGGCGGGCCCTGGCCTCGTCGAGGACAAACATCAGCGAAGCCGTTTCCGGTTCGTGCCTGATAGCGCCCAGAAGATCGACCACTTCGGCGTACGCTCCCACGCGCCATCATTTCTTGTGCTTGCCTGCAGCAGTCCCTGAATGTGGGTATTCTTCAGGCCGCGATCGGCCTCCTGTCGGGCGAAGTCCATCAACTCGGCAATCTCGGGAGAGAAGATGCCTTCTTTCTGGCACGCTTCCAGAAGACGCAGCGCCTCGGGGTACCTTCCAGCGCTCATCGCTTCATGCGCGCGCTGCAGATACTGAGAGCGATTCTGCTCCTGCGTGCGCTCGGAGATATGGCCGACGATGGTGGACTGAAGCGCCAGCAGTCGCTCATTTCCGGGCGCCTCGTGCAGCAGTTGATGTACAAGCTTCAAAGCTTCTTCGGGAGAAGTTTCAATCAGACTGCGGCAGCGCAGGGAGACTTCATCGACGCGCCGGCGGATCTCCTCGTCGCGCAGTTTGCGAGCAAGGTTGCCCTTGAGCTTGATCAGGCTGGGCTCGCTGGGAAGGCGCTCCAGAGCCTGCTCGACCAGTTGTGCAGCGCGAGTCAATTCCTCAACCGTCGAAGCGACCGAAACCTCGTTCTGAAGCTGTTCGAGGATGCGGCGGCGCTGCTCCTGCTCGCGGCCTTGCCTGGCGGCAGACTGCAGGGTGATCAATTCAGGATTGGCGGGATCAACCTTCTCGACTTCGGCGAGGGCTTCCATCGCCGCGGTGAAATGCCGGGCTCCGATTTCCTTCCGTGCGCTCTCCAGCAGTTTTCTCGCTTTGGCCTGGCGCGCGGCCTCTTCGATCAGACGCGCCAAGGTCACGTGAGCGGCGCGGACGCGTGAATCGTCCCGATCGACCTCGAGAGCCTTGGCGATGACCGCGCCCGCTGCCTCCAGATCGCCGCGCTCGCGGGCCGTATCGGCTTCGCGCAGATATCCGTCGATCAGTTCCCGGCGTCGCTTCTTCTGCCTTACCGATTCCAGCAGATCCGCAAGTTCCGAACTGGACGGATCGAGGCCGCAGGCTTCTTCCAGGCAGTGAATCGCATCCTCATAGCGCTTGTCTGCCGACGCTTCTTCGGCTTGCGCTCTCAGTTGCCGGATTTGTTCGGCACGCGCCCTGAGATTCAGATTCTGCTGAACCTGCGCGATCATTTGCCGCGCCGTGATGTGCTGATTGTCGACTTTCAGCACCTGCAGCAGAATGTCTCTCGCGGAAGTGAATTCTTCTTCCTGCACCAGCCGCTCGGCCTTCTGAATCCACTCGGTGACCTGTTCTTTCCTCAGTTCCTGTTCGACGGATCCGATCTCCGCGGCCATTTCGTCGGCCGTCGAGTAGCGGTCGTCAGGACTCTTGGCGAGCGCGCGGTCGAGAATGCCGTCGAGAGCGGGAGGATATTTTTCGAGGTACTGGCTGAGCGGAGGATGCTTCTCCGTCAGGATCTTCTGCACGATGCTGTAGTCGCCGGTGAACGGGAGTTGTCCGGTCAAGAGCTGAAACATCAGCACGCCAACGGAGAAGATATCGGAGCGTCCGTCAAAGGCTGGCATTTCGCAAGCGCTCGGGCGCCATGTATTGCAGCGTGCCGATGACGTGTCCGGTGCGGGTCAGATGGCCGTCCGTCTTTTCCTGACGAGCAATTCCGAAATCGAGCAACTTGACGATCCCGTCGGATTGCACAATGACGTTGGCCGGCTTGACGTCGCGATGGATGACGTCATTTCGGTGAGCATATCCCAGGGCGTAACAGACTTGCTCCACAATCTTCAGCCTGAACGCAAGCGGCTGCGACTTGCCGGACTGGATCAGACGATCCAGAGGATCGCCGGACAGGTACTCCATCACGATGTAGGGAAAGCCGTCCTGCTCGCCCAGATCGTAAACCGTGACGATGTTCTGATGCTTGAGTGCGCCGGTCTTTGCGGCTTCCTGATAGAAGCGCTTCAGCATCTCCTGGTCACCGCTGAATCCTTCGGTGAGGGTCTTAATCGCGACCTCGCGGTTGAGTTGCCGGTCAAAGGCGCGATAGACCAGACCCATCCCCCCGCGACCGAGAAGATCGATCACTTCGTACTTGCCAATGCGCTTAATATTCGGAGCGGTCACGGAAGTAAGTCGCTTTGTCAGGGTGAAGCGGCACCCCGGGGAAGAAGTACATGTGCTGTGCGCCCGGCTTTCTGGTCCGCCAGTCGATCTACAGCACTAGGATAATACAGCGCAAAACCGTTCTGCGCTAGGCGGCACCGCCCGGCCAAACCATATTGAACTGATCGTGCAGGAACTTTTTGGCCTCATCGCGCTCCGGAGTTTGGGTGTCCGGAGTCGAGTTCAGGTACAGAATGTACTCCTCGGCGCTGCCATCCGTATCGCCGTCCATGAAGCGCTTGCGGGCCTGTGCCAGAATCTTGCTGGGCAGGGTCTGCACCTTGTCCTTGACTTCTTTGATCAGATCGCCCCGGGCGCCGATTTCGACATCGCCGAGGAACTGATTCTCATCCGGCGTGGTGCCCGCTTGCTTGACACCCTTGGTGTCCTCTGGTTTCACATTCTCCAAAACGACGAACTGCTTGTCCGCCTCCTTCTTGATGGAAGGATTGGAAGCGATGACACTGCCGCTGGCGTCCGTGATGCGAAATCCAAGTTCCACGATCGCGCTCAGATCGATCGTCTTCCTTGTGTAGCTGTAGGGTTTCGTCACATCGATCATTTTGGTCTTGGGGATGGAGTCGAGTTTACGGCCCAATGTGTCGGCCTTTTTCTGGGCGTCATCGACCGCTTGCTGGGCTGTCGCAATTTCCTTCTTCTTGTTATGCGCGCGCGCGGCCTCGAGGGTTCTCTGCGCATTCTGAACGTCCTGGTTTGCGGCCTCGTACTCCCGGTTAGCCCTATTCCAGTCGTCGTTGGGAATATCCCTTGTACCCACCAAGTATTCGGAATCAAGAGACTCGATACTCGGCTTCGTAACGGGACGATGTTCGAGCACGTCGCCGATCAGCTGGAAATTCGGGTCGATGGGCGTCTGAGTCTGCGGCGCGAATGATTCTGACCGGAAGCGCCGTGGTCTCCAGACCCGTAGCAATGGCGTCAGAAAGCTGGTCCGCAAATCCGGAACTGTCTCGCCGCGAAGTCTGGTCGCGGAACACCACCTTGATGGAAAGGGTGGAACGAATGTTGTGGACTGTGGAGTACTTGGTGCGCTCATCGCGAATATCGTCGCGATTGGGCTGGTATTGCTGTGCCTCCTGAAGATACAACCATGCAATACCAACGCCGGACCCGAGCGGTTTATCCAGATAAGTCTTCGCCCGCGCCACATAGTAGTCACTGAGCGTTTGTGAAACGAGGTCGCGACGGAGCTTGAGATTCTGATTGTCGGGTTCCAGAGTGCAAGCGCGCTGCAGGTACCCGATATGCCTGCTGCACGCCGATTTCGTCAGCCCGTCCCTGAATCGGGTTGTGAGCGTCCATCAGGCGCTTTGCCTCGTCGGACGCGCCTTTCACGTAGTTGGGCTCGAGCGCCTGCATGCGGTCCTTGACCAAGGCGCGCTGAGACTCGGGGAGATTGGCTAAGACTTCGTAAGCATCGATGTATTTCTTGTCCTGCTCGAAAGCATTGCTCTGCTGTAGAGCGTTATCGGCAGCCGCCTGGTCGTTCGAGGATTGCAGACTCCCTTGGGCTTGCTTGAGAGCAGCCGTGGCCTCGGCTGTTGGCTTGACAGAGACTGCTCTCTGGTACTCCTGGACAGCGTCGCGCCATTTCTGTGCGGCAGTGTCTGCCTTGCCTTGTTCGATGTGATACTTGTACGCCGTGTCAAGAATTGCCGCGATGCGGGGTTCCTCGTCGGCGAAGGCGCGAAACTCAGAAACCGCGGCTACAGCCTCGTCATAGTGCTGCGAGGCGATATTCGACTCCCCGCTCTGCATCGCCGCTGCCATCCGTTTCGTTTCCGCTTCGATCGCAGTCTCGAGCGTCTTACCCTGATCAAAATGGGGATCCACCCCCAGGGTCTGTTCCGTCAGCTGGCAAGCTGATCCCTAAATGGGCGTATCCGGTCGTATGGTTGGCCAGTGCCTGGCGATACGCTTGGAGTTCCGCGCGGATCTTGTCGGCAACGAGGACGAGTTCGGAGTGCACGGCGTCGCGCAGCTTGCCGGCATCCTCACTTGTCGGTAGAAGATCGTGGGTCTGTTCAGCGCGCAGATATGCGGTTCGAAGCTGAGCATATGCGGGTGAACTCGACGAAGCGGAACTGCGATAGGCGGCTAAACCGTCATTCCCGTCTTTCAGCAGCAAGGCTGCCATGCTTTGTTTGCCTGCATCGGTATGAGCTGCTTTAGGGTATCGCGCCAGGTAATCCTGCCATTGCGCGATGGAGTGCGCACGATTAGCTCGCAGATATTCGGCAAGCTCGGTGTCCGGTGCTTGCACGAAGACAATCTTTACCGTGGGTTTAAACGGAGGCAGAGTCGTCACGCCCTTGTCGGAAGAACTCAGCACCTGTCCTGACAGCACGGCGCGATCGGCGAGCTGTGCCGGGGTGAGAGACTCGTCCTTCTCGAATTTCAAGTTCGTGGGCACGACGCATTCCGATTCGGTCCCACGGGTAAGGGTCATGGTCCCCTTGGCATCCCGTTCCAGAGAGGTCATCGACGGGCCGAGCACAACTTTCGGCAGCTTGCCGTAATTCGATTTATTGATCTGCGTCACGCCGGCGCAGCTGCGCACTTCAGCCTTGCCGTTGATGAGCAGTCCCGTCAGTTGAACAAAGGCGGCGCCGTTGGGACCGTCATAGAGTTCGATTGCAGTGATGGGCACATCTTTGGATTGGACTGCGGGAACCGCCAATACAATCAGGAAGAGTGCAACACAGATTCTCGTCAGAAAAGGCCAAAGACACAAAGCAGCATGAAACGTCGAACGTCGTGGCATAGAATCCCCGGGGTGACGACTATCGTCATATAAATTCGCCCTGCGTAGGTGCCCGTAATCATACTCAGTGTTGGTCTGAAGTCAAGCATGCCCAAGGGGGATACGAGGGGCACCACGGTGCTATAAAACCGGCGAGTGAAATGTTTGCCACGCGTGCCAATTTGGCGTAACCTACTCTCCCGGACGGATCCCCTTCCCCCCGAGTCCCCGAGTTTCCCATGGTCCCTTTCGAACCGAAGACGGACAGCAAAGAGTTCGAGATCGCGAATCCCGAGCGGAGCCTGGCCACCGGGAGTCGAAGTGCAGTGTCTGAAGCTGCGGATCTGACGATTCGAGTTTGGCGTCGAGATAGCGGCACAGCCCCCACTGACCTGGAATAGCGACAGCGTCCTTGTCTATATGATTGCCGATCTGGTTGCGGCGAGCCACGGCCGCACCGCGGTGGAGACTCCGGTCGCATTGGCCGCGCATTTCGACAATTCACTCCATTCTCTGGTGGCGGCGAAGCGCATACAGACTGCGATCCTGGAGTTCCTCGCCTGCCGGCCGGGTGACTACGTGGGTGCTGCTGTCCTGATCCATCCACCCGTCGCAGCGGCTTTCAGTCAAGGGATGGCGCAGAGTGCCCTGCGTCTTGCCGAGCCAGGGCAAATCATTCTTTCCGAAGAAGTCTCAGGGCGATTCCGGGATCTACCCGGCATTGAGCTTCGCGCTGTACCCGCGCTTACGACCGGTGGAACCGAGCACGCTGGACTGGTGGAGTTGATCTGGACGTCGGCGGAGACGGCTGGCGAGCCTGCGGAATTCGGCCTTGGTGGCGCCGCCAACTGTGGAGGTAGGTCCGCCGGTCGGGGCGACGATGATCGTCAACGCGCCTCTCGCTGCTCCTCGCAGTGACGCAGCCGGCACTTCAGACAGGATCGACGGCGCTTTGAGAAAGCCACCCGCTTCTGATGGCCTGAAGAATCGAGAGGGAGCTTTCGAAGAAGGGCTCGCAGATTTCGAGGAGCGTCGCTCCTTTATCACGCGTTCGAGAATGGTGGTGGGGGCGATTGCAGTCGTGCTGGTAGTGGTAGGGCTTGTGCTATTTCACCCCTGGTCGAGCTCCAACGTTCAGCCGAAGCTGCAGCCACACGACACGCCGACGAGCGAAACGTCACCTGCAACAACTGAACCACCGACAAATAGCATCCCACAACCTCCGCCGGTGGCGGAGCCAGTACCAGACTCTCATGCAAAGCCGCAGCCGCCGGTTGTGAAGCCGCCTGTCAAGGCCGGTGGATAAGACCGCCAAGGACAAAGACAAAACCAAGAAGCCGGAAGATACTCCGATTGTGGGCTTCGAAGGCAACAGCACGTATGATGGCATGACCCAGAGAGACATTCCGCGCCTGTTGCAATGGGCCAGGTCGGATGCCGGCAACGGGAACTACGCGAAAGCCGCCCAGGAATACCGAGTCATTCTGCAACTGCAGCCGAACAATCCGGACGCGAGAGAAGGACTGCGAAAGATTCAACTGGCTCAGGGGCGGGATCAATAAACGAAAGTCGAGCTGCCTCAATCCCCCAAGGCCAGCGTTCTCGCGAGGAGTCTCCATGTCAAACCGTTTTGATTTTGGCGGCGTCAACTTGCGAGCCAGCGATGAAAGCGCCGTCGCGCGGCCGACCTCAGAGACGCCCTTCTGCATCGCCATTCTCGGCGATTTCAGCGGGCGGGCAAATCGAGGGCTAGTCGAGCCGAAGTCGATCGGAGAACGACGTCCGTATCTGGTAGACCGGGACAATTTTGACGAGGTGCTGTCGAAACTGCATCCTGAGTTGCACCTGCCAACCGACGGCGGAACCCCGCTGGTCTTTCGTTTTTCGGAGCTGGACGACTTTCATCCCGATCGTCTCTTCGAAAATGAAGCCTTCCAGAAACTCAAAGGCCTGCGTGAGCGAGTGCAGGATTCGTCCAGCTTCGCAGAGATAGCGGAAGAGCTTGGTCTCCGTCGTGCTTCGGCGGCGCGAGACAACGACGGCCCGCGCATATCACCGCCAAGTCCAGTCCGGTTAGCGTCGGGCAGCCTGCTCGACGAGATGATCGAACAGACGGAGTCCCGCATAGCGTTGGAGCCTTCCCGCAAGACGGATGAGGTCCATGAGTTCGCGCGCAAGCTCGCGGCCAAGTATTCCGTGAGCGCTCCTGATCCCCGCCAGCCGGACGTAGTGGCAGCGGTCGACGGGGCGATCAGCGACACCATGCGCGTCATTCTGCACCATCCTGATCTTCAGGCTTTGGAATCGCTCTGGCGTGCAATGTTTCTGCTCGTCCGACAAATCGAAACCGGACCACAACTCAAAATCTATCTGATCGACATTTCGAAGCAAGAATTGGCGGCGGACATGAAAGCTTCGGAGGATCTCCGCAAGTCGGGAATCTTCCGGTTGCTGGTGGAGAAGGCGATCGACACGCCCGGGGCGGATCCTTGGACGGTTGTCGTGGGGAACTTTAAATTCGGATCCGAAAGCGAAGACATGGAACTACTGGCGAAGCTGGCCGTAGTCGCCCGGCGCGCGGGTGCTGCTTTCCTTGGCGAAGCGGATCCATCGCTCCTTGGGTGTTCTGCGCTCGAAACGTCACCTCATCCCCGTGACTGGAACGATTCAAAGGTGCAGGATTCCTGGAAACAGCTTCGTTCGCGTCCTGAATCCGCGTCTGTGGCCTTGGCCTTACCGCGATTTTTGCTCCGACTGCCGTATGGAAGGGAAACCGCTCCTGTGGAGTCCTTCGATTTTGAGGAGTTTTCCGGGCCTCCTTCTCACGGCGGGTATCTGTGGGGCAACCCGGCCTTTGCTGTGGCCCTCTTGCTGGGCCAGTCTTTTACTGACGCAGGGTGGGAGATGCGGCCGGGTAGTCTGTCTCAAATCGAGAACCTACCCCTGCATACGTATCGGATTGAGGGTGATTCCCACTTGAAACCATGCGCTGAGGTCCTGCTGACCGAGGAAGCCGTGGAACACATTCTCGATCGTGGACTGATTCCTTTGGTTTCATATAAGGGGCGGGACTCGGTGCGGGTGGGGAGGTTTCAGTCGATCGCTGATCCGCAAAGCCCGGTGTCCGGGCGGTGGCAGTCGTAGGTCAGAGGAGCTTCAGATCTGAGCGTCATTTCTCGGCCTACTTCCACTCTTCCGGTCTTTGGCCCATCTTCATGTGGAGCATCCAGCGTTGAATGTAGCCGTTGTCGACCTGCCGGGACGAGCCGCTTGGATCCCAGCGATAGATGTCTCCTTCAAATTCATCCACGCAGTTTACTGGCAGGCCGAGGATGTAATAGGCGTAAGTCGACTGCAACGCCGTGGAGGCGAAAACATAGGCTTTGGCGTACTTGGCGATTTCGCCGCAGAAGAGGTTTCCGTCCTGCCAGGAGTTGGCTGCGGTAATTTGGGCGACCTGGCACGCAACAATGACAATGGTATGCACCTTGTTCTCAAGTGCCGTGAAGAGTGGTGTTTCACCACGTCCGATGCCGCTGCCCAGGCCGATACCACCGGGATGTCCGTGGGAGTTGAAGATGATGCAGCGTAGGCGGTTGTCTTTCGCGGTGTCAGCGACTGAACCGATGTTGGTGATCAGGTCCGCGGCGCGGACGGTGTCGCCGACTTTCCGCGTGTTCCACATAAGGTAGTCAGGCGGTGGCACGTTATGCGAATTCAATGCCATCGAGGGCTGCGGGATTTCAAACATGAGAAGCTCCTGGCTGCACGGGGATACTCCACAGGAAACAGGGCCTCGATCCGTGCGCAAGCGGATTTACCACCGGCGCTCCGGCCACGTCAAGGGAAATGTCCTGGAAATCGCTTTCCACGGGAGCTGAAGAAACGTTGCGAGTCGTCTGGAGCACTATCTGTTGCTGACGTATGAGCTCAAGAGACTGGTTTTGGGCGGCTGGGGCAAGAGAATTGCAGCAAAAAGAAGCGGAGCACTTGACTGAGGTATGGGCTTGTGATAAACCCAGACCCACGGCCCTTAGGGCCAAGTTTCAACTGGCCTAATTTCCTGTGAGGTTGGGCCACCTCAACCGCTTCCCCGGCGATTGCAAATTTAAGAATTCACCTTTAAGGCACTTCTCCGAAAACTCGAGAGGTAGGGAGCTAATATGGCAAAACCGAGCACTCAGCATAAGTTAGACCGCGTACGTCCGCCCCGCGTTCAGATCACGTACGATGTGGAGACCGGCGGCGCAATCGAAATTAAGGAACTGCCGTTCGTGGTAGGCGTTCTCGGCGATTTTACCGGTCAACCGGAACAACCACTGCCGAAACTGAAAGAACGGCGCTTTGTCGAGGTCACGCCCGACAACTTCGATTCCGTTCTGGAAAGCATGAAGCCGCACCTTTCCTTCGCGGTGGAAAACAAGCTCAGCGAAGACTCCAACGCCGGACAACTCCGCGTGGACCTGAGATTCAAGAGCCTGGAAGATTTCGAACCCGAGCAGGTGGCCCGTCAGGTAAAGCCGCTCAAAGAGTTGCTCGATTTGCGCACGCGCCTCAACGATCTGAAGGGAACGCTGCAGACCAACGAGAAACTCGACGAAGCGCTGCTCGATGCCGTGAGCAAGACCGACAAACTCGACAAGCTAAAGGCCGAAGTCGGCCCGAAGGGGGAACCCAATGCCTGAGACCCAGAAAACAGCCGGTAGTTCCGCCGTAGTAGAACAGGCGGCAGAATCGACTCTTCTCGATCAGATCGTAGAACAGGGCCGGTTTGCCGACCCCGCTGCTCGCGAGAGAGGCAAGAATCTGGTCAAGGAATTTGTCGCCCAAGTTCTTGAGGGGTCGATGACTCTGGGGCGGGATGCCGACCAGATGATTTCCGCCCGCGTGGCGCAGATCGATCACCTCGTCTCGATTCAGTTGAATGAAATCCTGCACAACCAGCAGTTCCAGAAGCTGGAAGGAACCTGGCGCGGGCTCAAGTATCTGCTGGATCAGTCCGAGACCGGCACCCAGCTGAAGATCCGTATCCTGAACGCATCGAAAAAAGATCTTCTTCGCGACTTACAGCGTGCACCTGAGTTTGATCAGAGCGCGATGTTCAAGAAGGTCTACGAGGAAGAATACGGCCTCTTCGGCGGCGAGCCGTTTGGCGCGCTGGTCGGCGACTACGAATTCAGCAAGCATCCGGAAGATCTGGAACTGCTGGAAAAGGTCTCGCAGGTCGCCGCGGCCGCGCACGCGCCGTTCTTGTCGGCAGCGTCGTCTGAACTGCTCAACATGGAGAGCTTCACAAACCTGGATCAGCCGCGAGACATCGGCAAGATCTTCGATAGCACCGAGTACGCGAAGTGGAAGGGCTTCCGCGAGAGCGAAGACTCCAAATACGTCGCTCTGACCTGCCCGCGCGTTCTCATGCGTCTGCCTTACGGCCGCGATACGGCTCCGGTCGAAGGGTTCAACTTTGAAGAGGGCGTGGACGGCACCGATCACTCCAAGTATCTCTGGGGCAATGCCGCATACGCGCTCGCGTCGAAGATGACCCAGGCGTTTGCGACCTACGGCTGGTGCGTGGCGATTCGCGGTGTCGAGGGTGGCGGGTCTGGTCGACGGCATGCCGTCTCACACCTTCCGCACCGACGAGGGCGACGTTGCCCTGAAGTGCCCAACAGAAATCGCGATCACCGATCGTCGCGAGAAAGAACTTGCGGATCAGGGTCTGGTGCCGCTGGTTCACTGCAAGGGCACCGATAAGGCTGCGTTCTTCAGCATTCAGTCGTGCAACAAACCGAAACTGTACGACTCCGATTCGGCGACGGCGAACGCTCGCATTTCGGCGCAACTGCCGTACATGATGGCTACCTGCCGGTTCGCGCACTATCTGAAGTCGATGATGCGCGACAAGATCGGCGGCTTCATGTCGCGCGATGATTGCTGGCGCTATCTGAACCGCTGGATCGGCCAGTACGTCACGCAGGATGACAAGGCCAATCAGGCGACCAAGGCAAAGTTCCCCCTGAGAGAAGCGCGTATCGATGTGGAGGAAGTAAAAGGCAAGCCCGGAGTGTACCGCGCGGTGGCGTACCTGCGGCCGCACTTCCAGCTCGATGAACTGAACGTTTCGCTGCGTCTGGTGGCTGAACTGCCGGCTGCTGCTAAGGGATGACCGGTTGTATCGATCTAAGTTTCAAACAAGGCCCTAAGGGTTCTTGAATCTAATGTTTGATGAGGAGGAAGTGCAATGCCAGGTGCATGCGTATATTTTGCTTAAGGGGATTGATGGTGAATCCAAGACGGTGGGCAAGGAAAAAAACATCGAGTGTGAGAGCTATTCATTCGGTGCTTCGAACCCGGCCAACCTTGGCAGCAACGGTCTTTCGGGTGGCACGGTGTCGCTCTCGGACTTCAGCTTTACCTGCGAGGTCGATGCGTCCAGCGCTCAGATTCTTAGCCAGCTCTACAACGGCAAGCCCGTCGACTCAGCCGTGTTCACGCTGCAAGAGTCCGGCGGCGGGGCGAATCCTTATGACTACATAACGGTGACTTTCACCAACTGCTACGTAACCAGCCACAGCATGGGCGGCGGCCAGCAGGGAAAGCCTACCCAGAGCATAAGCTTCGCCTACGAGCAGATCCAGTACGCGTTCAGCACTCAGAACAGCGCAGACGGTTCGGTGCAAAACGCTGGAAATGCGACCTACAACATTGCTCACTGCTACGACGACCTAACCGGGCGATTGGCTTGATGTCGATTGAAGCTGGAGGCACTTCGGTGGCCGCGAAAGCAGCTCGAACCGGAGTGCCTCCGGTCTGTTGCTTTTGAGAATTTCTGTTAGCCACGAATTCCGGACTTGGCTGCATCCGTCCGCGAATTTTTTCTCTCGGGTGCCTAATGAATCCACAAGAGTTATTCCGGGCTGGCCGGCTCACTGACGCCACCAAGGCCTTAAGCGCGGAATTGCGCGACAATCCCACCGACGTTCGCCGCCGCACTTTCCTGTTTGAACTACTGTGCTTCGCGGGCGAATACGAGCGCGCCGACAAACAACTGGAAGTCCTGGCTCAAGCCGGGCCGCAGAGCGAGATGGGCGTGCTGCTCTATCGCAGCGCGTTGTTTGCCGAGCGCCAGCGGCAGGATGTATTCGAGAGAGGTGAATTTCCCAGCGCGCAAGCGGCGGACGACGATTCTCCGAGCCGAGGCGGAACGGCGAATGGAAAGTCGTTTACATCATTTCTCCGACGCGGATCCCAGAACCGGCGCCAAGCTGGAGATCTTCGCGGCAGGAAACTATCTGCTGCTGCCTCTCGAGCACGTGGCTGCGATCGAGATCCCGCCGCCGACGAAGCTCCGAGATCTGATTTGGACGCCGGCCGCAGTGCGCACCACGCCCGCTTTCAAGGGCACCGAGCTTGGGGAAGTTCTTCTTCCTGTGCTCGCGCCTTTTTCCTGGCGGCATCCGGATGAAGCCGTACGCCTGGGACGCATGACGGTGTGGGAGAAACCCGAAGGCGGCGAATATCAAGTTCCTTATGGCCAGAAGATGTGGGTGGTGGACGAGGAGGAAATCCCGTTCCTTGAACTGCGGGCGCTCGAGTTCAATCCCGCCTCTGTGGCCGCCTGATCGAACATGCCCTTTCCTGACGATCTCCTGAATCCTATTGAGGGCCCCAATCCGAGCGGGGCCAATCTCCGCTACGACCCCGTCTACGACAAAATCAAAGAAGCACGGCGCGAAGAAGCGCAGCCGCCGCCGGGAATGACCGAGCAGGACCGCAAGGTCTCCGACAATGCGCAGGTGATCAAGCTCACCACCGATCTGCTCACGAATAAAACCAAAGACCTGCAATTGGCTGCCTGGCTCACAGAGGCGCTGCTCAAGCAACGCGGCTTTGGCGGATTGAAGGACGGTCTCGCGCTCTGTTGCGGGCTGGTCGACAAGTTCTGGGACACGCTTTATCCCGAGATGGAAGACGGCGATGCGGAATCACGCGGAGCTCCTCTCGGTTTCGTCGGAGTGAAGCTCGACATTCCGCTCAAGCTGGTGCCGGTGGTCGAGAAGGCCAAGTACGGCATGCTGGACCATCAGCAGTCGAAGGACGTTGGCTATGAAGATCAGGTGAAAGGCGACGAGGCCAAGAAGAAGCGTGCCGCACTTGTAAAAGAAGGCAAGCTCACTCCCGAAGCTTTCGACAAGGCCTTTGAAGAGACTCCGAAAAAATTCTACGCGCAGGCGGAGAAGGATTTGGACGCATGCCTGGAGAGTCTTTCCCACCTGAAGAAAAGTTGTGACGAGAAATTCGGCGATGAAGGACCGGCGTTTGGCCCGCTGAAGTCTGCGCTGGAGGCGAGCCGCCACCTGATTCACGGCTTCCTGCAGAAGAAGCGCGAGAAGGAGCCCGATCCGGTTGAGGTAGTTCCTGCGGCTGAGGCCGCTCCGGGTGCTGAGGGCGAAGCTGCCGCCGCGGGGTCGGCTCCGGTTCGAACCGGCGTTCTGATCTCTGTCGAAGGTTCTTCGGAGCCCGCCGACCGCGTCGATGCGATCAAGAAGATTGCAGAGGCAGCCGCGTTTCTTGCGGCGTCGTGAACCGCAGAGCCCGGCTTCCTATCTCATGTTGCGCGGCCTGCGGTGGGGAGAATTGCGCGCGGCAATTGAACAGGCGGATCCTACGAAGCTGGAAGCCCCTCCCACTGAACTACGCCGGCATTTGAAAAAGCTGCTTCTGGACAAGAAGCACGAAGAACTGCTTGAGGCGGCGGAGAGCGCCATGGCTCTTCCCTGCGGCCGAGCCTGGCTGGATATGCAGCGCTTTGTGGTCGAGGCATGCGAGGCGCTGGGCAGCGGTTACGAGGCCATCGCGCGTGCCATCCGCTCGGAATTGAAGGCATTGGTCACCGACATTCCGCAGTTGCTCGATGCCACTCTGATGGACGAAACTCCGGCAGCGAATGCGGAGACGCGTGCGTGGCTGGTTTCCTTGAGCCAGGCGCCCGCCGCAACTCCTGGCGGCGGATGGGGCTGCGCGCGCCGCGTCGTCAAACGGCCTCGGCTCGCGATGGCCGGGGCAGCCTACCGATGCCTATGTCTCTGCGATGCAGGCTCTCCGCGAAGGGCAGGAGCGGAAGGCGTTCGAGATTCTGCAGCAGGATATTGCGCGCAAACGTTCCGGCCGCGAACGCTTCCGCCGGCGGATGCAACTGGTCGAGATCTGCGCTACCACGAACAAACCCAACGTGGCACAGCCGATTCTCGACGATCTCGCGGCCGCCATCGAGAATCACAAACTGGACGAATGGGAAGATCCCGCCTTGATCGCCAGCGCTCTGGCAACGCTGATGAAGATGAGCGTCAAGATCCAGGCGGACAAGGCCGCGCAACAAAAGCTGTTCGAGAGGATCTGCCGGCTCGATCCGGCGCAAGCGCTGGGAGACGCAAAATAACTCATGCCCAGGCGAGATGCTACCGGACCAGTCACGCTTTCGGTGCTCGACCGCCTGATCGATCGCGATCCGAAGACCCGCTCCGAGATTCCGCTTTCCCGCGCTCAATCGCTTCGTGAGCTGAAATCGGCGCTGAAGCGTGATCTGGAGTGGCTGCTCAATACCAGGAAAACCATCGATCCCGCTCCGGATTCTGCCCGCGAGACCAACCGTTCCGTCTATCACTATGGCTTCGCGGACGTGTCTTCGAAATCCGTGTTGTCGACCCGTGATCATGCGGATCTGGTCCGCGACATGGAGGCTGCGATCGCCACTTTTGAGCCCAGGCTCAAGCGCGCGCGTGTGCGCATGGAGCCGGTGGAAGGCAGCTATCGGACGTTGAAGTTCGTCATTGAAGGATTGCTGTGCATGGATCCAGCTCCGGAACCGGTGCGGTTTGACACCGTGCTTGAGCTGGGTAAGGGCGAGTACGAAATCAAGGGAGCCGACCTTGCGCAATGAGCTGAGAGATTACTACGAGAGCGAGCTCACCTTCCTGCGCCAGGTCGGGGCCGAGTTCGCCGACAAGTATCCGAAGATTGCGTCGCGGTTGCTGCTTGAATCGGATCGCTGCGAAGATCCCCACGTCGAGCGCATGCTGGAAGCGTTCGCGCTGCTGGCAGCGCGCGTTCACCTGCGCATCGACGACGACTTTCCGCAGATCACCGAAGCGCTGCTGAACATCCTCTACCCGCACTATTTGCGGCCTGTTCCGTCGATGACGGTGGCGCAGTTTCACACCGACCCTGAGAGCGGCAAGCTGACCAGCGCCCTGAAGATTCCCAAGGGGACGGTTCTTTATTCGCGGCCGGTGGAAGGAGTGCCGTGCAAGTTTCGGACTTCCTACGACACAACCGTGTGGCCCTTCAAAGTATCGCAAGCGCAATGGATGACACCCGACCGCATCCGCCCGGCGCTGCGCGCATCCGAAGCCGCGGTCCTGCGCGTTGAACTGGAATGCTTTCCCGACGTATCGTTTGAAAAGTTGGACCTCGAAACGCTTTCTTTCTATCTGAACGGTGAGAGTTCGGTCGTCCACGCACTTTACGAACTGCTGTGCCGGAACTGCGTGCGCATTCTGCTGCGTGATCCCGCCAAGCCCAAAGCTCCGGTGCGCGAGATTTCCGTGCGGAATCTTCAGCCGATGGGATTCGGGGAGAACGAAGATGTCTTGCCGTATCCCCGGCGATCGTTCATGGGATACCGCTTGCTGCAGGAGTACTTTGCGTTCCCGGAAAAATTCTTCTTCATGAGCCTGAAGGGGCTCTCTCAGTTGCAGCAGGCAGGCTTCACCTCGAAGGCCGAACTGCTGTTCATGATTTCTCCTTTCGAACAAGACGGACGTCATCAACGCCTGGAAGTCGCCGTCAATGAACGGACCCTGCGTCTGGGATGCGCACCCATCATCAATCTGTTCTCGCAGGTTGCCGAGCCCATCCTGGTCGATCAGACTCGCTACCAGTATCCGATTGTGCCGGACGCGCGACGCCGTCAAACCATGGAGATCTATTCGGTGGACGAAGTGGTCAGCACCGACGCCGAGACCCATGAAACCGTGACCTATCATCCGCTCTACTCGGAGCGTCATGCCGTGCAGGGAACCAGTCCCGCGTACTGGTACATCACGCGCTCGGTCTCCAACCGCAAGGGCGATGAGGGAACTGATGTTTTTCTCTCGCTGGTGGATCTTTCGGCTCGACCGATGCAGTTGGACTACGACGCCGTGACGGTTCGTTGCACGTGCACGAACCGCGATCTGGTAACTCGTCTGCCCTTCGGCAGTGAAGCCGGAGATTTCGAAATGACCGGCGGCGCGGCGATCAAGCGCATTGTCGCTCTGCACAAGCCGACGCGTACCCTTCGTCCGCCTTTGGACGGCAAGACGTTGTGGTCGCTGATTTCGCACCTTTCCTTGAACTATCTCTCCATCGTCGACGATGGAAAAGAAGCGCTGCAGAAGATTCTCGAGCTCTACGATTTTTCGGATTCCGCCGACATCAAGAAGCAGATCACGGGGATCGCTTCGGTGAGTTCGCGGCGGCATTTCACTCGGGTCGCTTCCGAACATGGGGTCGGTTTTGCGCGAGGCACGCGCGTTGAAATCGAATTCGACGAAGAGCAGTTCAGCGGCAGTGGCGCGTACCTGTTTGCGAGCGTGTTGGAAAAGTTCTTCGGCCTCTACACCTCGATGAACAGTTTTACGCAGTTGGTTGCTCGCAGCCGTCAGCGAAGGGAGGCGCTGGAAGAGTGGACACCGAGAGCGGGACAGTCAATCCTGATCTGACGAATTCCGAGAATCTGGCGGGTTGCGAAGTCGAAGAAAAGCTCCGTCGCGAGCCGTATATCTTCGATTTCTTTCAGGCACTTCGCCTGCTCGAGAGATTTCGTCCGGAGAAGAAGCCGGTTGGGCAATTTGTTCCAGCCAGAGGACGAGGTCGCGCATTTCCGCGCACATCCTTCCCTGGCGTTCCCTGCCAGCCAGATTCAGGAAGCGGAGTGGCCCGAGGATGGTCCGGTACGAATGCTCGTCAATTTCATGGGTCTGATCGGGCCGGAGGGAGTTCTACCCAATCCTTATACTTCGCTGATCATCGAGAGACAGCGCGAAGGCGACAACACGCTGCGCGATTTCCTCGACATTTTTAATCACCGGATCATTTCGCTCTTCTATCGCGCCTGGCGGAAGTATCGCTTTGATGTGGCCTACGAGCGTGGTGAGCGCGATCTGTTTTCCCGGCATCTGCTGAGCCTGCTCGGGCTCGGCACCGACGGCATGCGCGACCGGCAGACTGTCTCCGACGATTTGCTGATTTACTACTCCGGCTTGCTGGCGCAGCGGCCGCGCTCGGCACAGGCTTTGCAGCAGATTCTGTCGGACTACTTCGACGTTCCGGTTGCGATCGAGCAGTTCTCGGGCGGGTGGTATCGTCTCGATCCGGAAACGCAATGTCGATTGGCAGAAGAGAACACCGACAGCGGCGAACTCGGATTCGGAGCGGTTGTCGGCGACGAGATGTGGAACCAGCAGTCTCGCGTGCGGATCGTGCTCGGGCCGCTGAGCCTGGAGCGCTACGCAGATTTCTTGCCGGACGGACAATCCTTCAAGCCACTGCAAAGCTGGGTTCGTTTCTTTTCCAATGATGAGTGGGATTTTGAACTGAAATTAATTCTGGATCGCGAGCAGGTTCCTGCTTGCACGCCTGGGTGCGGATGGCATTTCCGGGCCGCAACTGGGGTGGGTGTCATGGGTGAAGTCAGCGCCGTTTCAGCGGGATCCGGGTGACACGGTGCTGGCTCTCGAATCAACAAAGGGGTAGCGATATGAATCTGAAATCTCTGATCGGTAAGTTGAACGACTCGACCCGCGGGGCGCTGGAAGCTGCGGCAGGACTTTGCCTGGCCCGCACGCATTATGACATCGAGGTCGAGCACTATCTGACCAAACTCCTCGATTCGACCGACAACGATGTCGCTGCGATCTTCAAGCATTTCGAGATCGACACCTCGAGATTCTCCGGCGAATTGGCGCGCGCTCTCGACAAGCTGAAATCGGGCAATGCGCGCACTCCGGCGCTCAGTCCATCGCTCATGCGGATGCTGGTCGAGGCATGGACGATCGGGTCTATCGACTACAACGCGGGACAGGTCCGCACCGGATTTACCATTCTCGCGCTGGCGACCCATGAAGAATTGGTGCGCCTGATGCGCGACATCAGCCGTGAATTTCAGAAGATTCAGCCGGATGCCCTGAAGAAAGACTTTGCGTCGATTGTCGCGAACTCGGGAGAGGAGGTGCAGGCGGCCGCTGCTGCCGCTGCAGCTGCCGCTCCCGGTGCGCCGTCAGCTGGCCCACGTCCGGGAGGGAAGACTCCCAATCTCGACCAGTTCACCATCAACCTCACTGAGAAGGCTAAGACCGGAAAAATCGATCCCGTGTTGGGGCGCGATTTCGAGATTCGGCAGGTGGTCGACATCCTGATGCGCCGCCGCCAGAACAATCCGATCCTGACGGGTGAGGCTGGCGTCGGCAAGACCGCGGTCGTGGAAGGATTCGCGCTGCGCGTCGCGGACGGCGATGTCCCGCCGCCGCTGCGCAACGTTATTATCCGCACGCTCGATCTCGCTCTCCTGCAAGCGGGAGCCGGAATCAAAGGCGAATTCGAAAACCGGCTGAAGGGATTGATTGAGGAAGTAAAAGCCTCGCCAATCCCGATCATCCTCTTCATCGACGAAGCTCACACCATGATCGGCGCGGGAGGGCAAGCAGGGCAGGGCGATGCTGCCAACCTGCTGAAGCCGGCTCTGGCCCGCGGTGAACTGCGCACGATCGCCGCAACCACGTGGTCGGAATACAAGAAATATTTCGAAAAAGATCCAGCGCTCGCTCGTCGATTCCAGGTCGTGAAGGTGGAAGAACCAATCGAGACGCAGTGCATGACCATGCTGCGCGGGATCGTCCCTTCGCTCGAGAAGCATCACAAGGTCCGCATTCTGGATGAGGGGCTGACGGCGGCCGTGCATCTCTCGCATCGGTATTTGGCCGGACGTCAGTTGCCCGACAAGGCGGTCAGCGTGCTCGATACCGCCTGTGCGCGGCTTGCGTTGGGGCAGAGCGCAACTCCGCCGGCAATCGAAGACAGCGTTCGCCAACTCGACGATCTTGCCGTGCAACAGCGAATCCTCGAGCGCGAAACGGCCACAGGCGCAGACCATCGCGAGCGTCTGCAGGAGATCGCGACGAAGAGCGCGGAAATCGCTTCGCGCCTCTCGACGTTGCGGACGCGTTTCGAAAAAGAACGTGATCTGGTAACCACGATCCGGGATCTTCGTAATCAACTCGAAGGCGCTGTTGCCTCGCAGAATGGAAAGGGCAACATTGCTGCGCCGGAAATTCCCGGCGTTGCCGCCGAAGCTGCATCGTCTGCTCCAGCCGCAAGTGCGGCGGCTGCGGAGGCAGCGTCTGCCACGGCGACGGCCGTCGAAGAGGCTGCCAAGCCAGTCGATCCCGCGGAATTGCGCGCCAAACTCGCGCAGGCGGAGTCGGAACTCGTATCTCTGCAGGGCGAATCCCCAATGATCCGAGTAGCCCTCGACGCACAGAGTGTCGGCGAGGTCATCTCGGGATGGACGGGAATTCCCGTCGGCAAAATGATGAAGGACGAAATCTCCACAGTCCTGTCTCTGCCGTCAGTCCTTGGCCAGCGCGTCATCGGACAAACGCACGCGCTCGAAATCATCAGCCAGCGCATTTCGACAGCGCGCGCCCGACTCGACGATCCCAACAAGCCGATCGGCGTCTTCATGCTGGTCGGGCCGAGCGGCGTCGGCAAGACCGAGACCGCGCTTGCTCTCTCCGATCTTCTGTATGGCGGCGAGCGCAACCTGATCACGATCAACATGTCGGAGTTCCAGGAAGCGCACACCGTCTCGACCTTGAAGGGCTCGCCTCCAGGATATGTCGGTTACGGCGAAGGAGGCGTGCTGACCGAGGCTGTCCGGCGCCGCCCGTACTCGGTGGTCCTGCTCGACGAAGTGGAGAAGGCGCATCCCGATGTGCTCGAACTCTTCTATCAGGTGTTCGACAAGGGCATGATGGAAGACGGCGAAGGACGCGAGATCGATTTCAAGAATACGATCATCATTCTCACGACCAACGCCGGCACCGACACGATGGCTAAACTGTGCGCCGACCCCGAAACTATGCCCGGTCCCGACGGTCTGGTGAAAGCGCTCAAGCCGGAACTGAACAAAATCTTCAAGCCGGCTTTCCTCGGACGAATGGTGCTGATTCCCTACATGCCCATCCGCGATGAGAATATGAAGCAGATCATCCGGCTGAAGCTCGGCAAGATTCAGCGCCGCATCCAGGAAAACCACAAGATCGATCTAACCTATGACGCAGCACTGATCGAAGAAGTGGCGAAGCGGTGCACCGAGGTCGAAAGCGGCGCCCGCAATGTCGACAACATTCTGACCAATACGCTGCTGCCTGACATCTCGCGGCAGTTGTTAACCGGCATGGCTGCCGGGGCAGCGATGGCGCGAATCAATGTCGGCATTGGCACCGACGGCGCATTTGTGTACCAGTAAAATTGCGCCGCGCCGAGGAAATGCTGCCGGCCAAGCGGCGGAAGTGTTTTGCAGCTCAGTAATCCACAGCGAAGGGTGGGGTTGTGCCAGACGAAAGCTTCTCACAAGATCACCGGCTGCTTGCCATTGATACTCCGCTGGGCAAGGACGTGCTCCTGCTGCAGGAGATCACCGGCTACGAAGGCATTTCGCGCCTGTTCAGCTACGATCTCGATCTGCTGGCACATGACAACGATTCCATCTCATTCGACGACATCGTGGGGCAGAAAGTCTCGATCAAGTTCCAGCTGCCCGACGGTTCTCCCCGGTATATCAGCGGATTCGTGAGCCGCTTTACGCAGGGCGAGACAGACAAGCGCTTGTTCACGCATTACCGCGCGCAGGTTGTGCCCTGGCTCTGGTTCCTGACGAGAGAGGCGGATTGCCGCATCTTTCAGAACATGGCCGTACCCGACATCATCAGCAAGATCTTCGATCCATTCGATTTCAAGGACTTCAAACTCAACCTGAAGGGCAGTTATCCGAAGCTTGAGTATTGTGTGCAGTACCGTGAGACATCATTCAACTTCGTGTCACGACTGATGGAAGAGTTCGGCATCTTCTATTACTTTGACCACACGACCCAGAACAAGCACACGCTGGTGCTGGCCGACCAGTCCAGCAATCTGCCCGTTTGTCACAATTCTCCCATCAGCTATGACGCGCAAGTTGGAGGCCTGGCCGACCCCGAAGTGATCATCAACTGGCACGTAGGGCAAGAGGTCAAGACCGGTAAGTACACGGTCACGGACTACAACTTTACGACGCCCTCGACCAGCCTGCTCGCCAACGAACCCACGGTCGTGAGCCTCTCCGCAAGCCAGGATCTGGAGTTGTATGACTATCCCGGACTCCATACCACTAAGGATGAAGGCGACACCGTCGCAAAAGTTCGGATGCAGGAAGAGGAAGCCGGTTACATGGTCGTGTCGGGAGCGGGGAACTGTCGCGGGCTGATGTCCGGATTCTCCTTCGAACTGAAGAATCATTACCGTTCCGACCAAAACACGAACTATGTCGCAACCGAAGTTCGGCACTTCGGCTCCGCCGGACAGAGTTACACCGCGGCCACGACAGGCGGAGAAACATATTCCAACCACTTCACGTGCATTCCCGCGTCAGTTCCCTATCGTCCGCTGCGTGTCACCCCGAAGCCATTTGTGCAGGGACCGCAGCCGGCTTTGGTCGTCGGCAAGTCAGGAGAAGAAATCTGGGTCGACAAGTACGGCCGGGTGATTGTGCAGTTCTACTGGGATCGACTGGGAGAGAAGAACGAGAACAGTTCCTGCTGGATTCAGAGTTTCGCAGCCCTGGGCGGGCGGAAACTGGGGAGCCATATGGATCCCACGTATCGGTCAGGAAGTCCTGGTGAGCTTTTTGGAAGGAGATCCTGACCGGCCCGTCATCACGGGTCGCGTTTACAACGCAGACCAGATGCCTCCGTACACGCTGCCCGACAATCAGACGCGCAGCACGTTCATGTCGCGCAGTTCGAAGGGGGGAGGCTCCTCTAACTACAACGAACTCCGCTTCGAAGATCTGAAAGGCCAGGAACAGATCTTCATGAATGCCGAAAAAGATATGGACCTGCGAGTCGAGAATGATTCGCGGGAATTCATCGGCGCTAATCGTCACCTCATCGTCACTACCAATCAGCAGGAGCAGGTGCAGGCCGATAAGCACCTGCACGTCCAGGGCAGTCACTTCGAGAAGATTGACACCAACATGTCGCTGCAAGTTGGCGGTAATCAGATGGAGAGTGTCACTGGTAACAAGTCTCTGTCTGTAACCGGTAATCAGAGCGAGAGCGTTACCGGCAACGTTTCGCTTTCGGTTACTGGCGGGAAGAATGACTCGATCACGATGGGTTATGCCATGACCGCCATGAGCATTCATCTAACCGGACAGTCAGGCATCGTCATCGAATGTCCGGCGGGAATCACGCTGAAGGCTGGCGGCAGTTCCGTGGACGTCAGTCCCGGAGGTGTATTCATCACGGGGACGCCCATGGCATTCATCAATAGCGGTAGTATGCCCGCGATGACCAGCGATCCAAGCAGCGGAAGCCCCGATTCCCCGCAGGATCCGAAAGATCCGGACACAGCTGACGATGGCAGCAAGGGAACGAAGTTGAAATAAGCGTTGCGGACCTTCTTACGGAACCATGACCGTGAACTCTCCCGGAGTCACGAACGTGATGACTCCCGCCCACATGCACATGAGCGTGTGGGTGTTGTCGAGCGTGGGCATGTTGCCGAGCAGCACAGTAGGTGCTCCCGGAACCCATGGAGCAACGGTCATTGGGATGCATGGCATGGGAGTCAACACTCCCATTGCCGCAGCTGTTGCGGCGGCTACCATCGGATTCGCGGGTGACATACACATGCCAAACGGCATGATATTGACCATGGGAACGTAGTCCATGATGTTGGCGTCGGGCACTTGGTCGGTGAGGACCCGGTTGATGGGCAGAACGACAAGGGAACTCGGCGCCATGCCCATGGTGCACATCATGGTCGCCCCCATACAGACTTGCATCGGCATACGAAAAAACCCCCGACCGGAAAGACTGCCGGGCATTCTAGCAGAGCCGGACCGGATTTCAACCGTTAGCTCGCTCCAACGATAGAGAGCACAAGGTTTTCCTGTGGAGGGTTCATGAGCGACTTCGCCAATACCAGCGGCCGAGGCCCGGTTGGGACACCTACGAATAGCCCCATGAATGATGGGGGCACCATGGCACTGACGCAGAACAGGGCCAACGTCTCCCAGGGAAAGTCTGCCGATGTTGGGGGAACCGGATCGTCTTCATCCGGCTTCACCGATGCAGATCGCCAGTTCATCTACGAAATCCATCAAGCCAAGCATCTGGATGGCAGTCCGCTTCGCCTGGAGGAGTTGTTGTTCCTGCGCGCGGAGAACGTGCGCATGCAGCAGCAAGCCATTCGGGAATTCGGCGCAGGTTCGAAGTCAGCCGCATGGTTTCAGGAAGTCATCGCCGCCTACGACGAAGAAATCGAAAAGGTGAAGTCTCCACTGGGCAGTGCGGTGAATGCATTGAATACCGCGGTGGCTGATCCGAAAGCCAAAGAAAAAGATATTCAGGAGAAGATCGTCAATCTTATCGGGATCATGCGCCAGGACCAGTTGATGGGGAAAGATGATGATCCCAGTTCGCAAGAAGCCAACAGGGCGATCTGCAAAGCCGTCGACCGCGCCACCGACGAAAGGACCGATGCTCTCGAGGATCTTCTCCAAAGAGAAAAGCGTTCCTCAGGGTCCGTCTCGGAAGACGATTTTCGCAAAGTGCTCATCAATGTGATGGGCGTTGACCGCCAGCGTGAGCTCATGGGAATGAATGACGACGAAAAGGGCGGCGAAAAAGGAGAGCGAATCAGAATTGCCGTGGTTGAAGTGATACACGTCGTCTCGGAGCGGAGAATCAAAGCCGCCAAGTCTCTCATCGAGCAAGAGAAACGCTCTCCCGGATCAGTTTCTGAGCAGAAATTCAAAGAGCTAGTGGTTGCGGTCCTCGGTGACGAGAGGCAGAAGGCGCTGATGGGGCTTTCCGACGATACGTCGGGTGGTATGGATGTTGTGCTCGAGGTGATGGACCTGACCATCAAGAAAAGGCGAACCGCCGTCTCCGATCTTTTCAAAAAGCAGGCAGTTGCGGGCAGTGGCGTCACCAATGATCAAATCAATCAGGCGATTGCTGATTACGATGCGATCAAGGCGCAGGCGCGAAGGCTTGGTATGGCGGTTCCAGAAGGGGACTTCGCCCTCGGGACTCCCGAATTCTCGAAGGAGTAGAATTCAATTCCTCTAGAAGGCGCCTAAGCCGATATCTGTCTATGCTTTGGATTGGCTCTACCAGCGTACCCTTCCCGTTAACCCCTAAACACCTTAGTAACCTTGAAGGGTAACCACTCATCCAAGACAATAGACGATAAGATCTGTAGAAGGGAGCCCCTTCTAAGAAAGTAGTGTATGGCCAAGAGTAAAGTGACCTCAGGAATGTGGCGGATTGATCCGCAGAAAATGTCGCGGGTTGTGGATCGGTGTGGACTGCCGGTGGCGTCGGTGGATGCAGAGACGGAAGCCAATGCCAACGCCAGCCTCATTGCGGCTGCGCCCGACATGTTCGAATTGCTGGAGAGCCTTGAGGTTAACACCTCGATTCCTGAAGAAGTGGTCGAGGAGATCAAAATCGTGCTGCGCCGCGCCCGCGGCGACTTCGGTCTTGCCATATTCTCCCGTAGCGCGAAGCGAATCTTCCGCGCCCGCACGCAAGACTGGATGAAGTTCATGGAAGGCCTCTGGAACTCTGACAGGATTCCAACCGGACTCCAAAAGCTAGCCCTAAGCTGTCAATTTTCATTACTTGTAACGGTCTTACTCCGTTTACCCCGCCATTCCCCTGCTTGCCCTTTGCTTCCTGGCCCAGGAATTGTTATCGTGGGCAGCCGTGTAAAAATGGCCTAGCGCCGTTTCCATGTCCATACCGGTGCGCCGGATCTCATTCGCATGAAGCAACTGAAACCAGTTCTCTGGACCAAAGGCACTTTTCTGACGCCGCAGCACCTGCAGGTCCAGGATCGCTTTCTCGAGGACACCCTCAACTTTCGGTTGCAGGCGCTCAAGTTCTGTCCGTGGGGATTTCGAGAGCTGGCGATCAATGGCGAGCTTCTCGCCGAAGGGCAGTTCGCGGTCACGCGCGCCGCCGGCATTTTTCCCGACGGGCTCTTATTTGAAATTCCAGAAGCAGACCCTCCGCCTCCCTCCAAGTCGTTGGAGGAATTCTTCGATCCGGGCACCAAGAGTCTCGACATTTACCTGGCAGTTCCCGATTACCGGCAGCGCGGGCTCAACGTCTCCAGTGGCAAGGAAAGCGGCACACGTTATTTGGCCGAAGTCACCTCTTTTCGCGACGAGAATACCGGAGCAAGCGAGAAACCAATTCAGGTAGCTCGAAAGAACATGCGCCTGCTCGCCGACTCTGAAAACCGCGAGGGCTCATCCGTGCTGCGCATCGCCAATGTTGAGCGCACCACCGCTGGCACATATCAACTGAATCCCCGCTTTGTTCCGCCGCTAATCGAGATTGGGGCGAACGAATATCTGGTGGGACTGCTTCGGGGTCTGGTGGAACTGCTTTCGGCGCGCAGCACCCAGCTCTCCGCAGGACGCCGCCAGAAGAATCAGAGCCTCGCCGATTTCACCGCTTCCGACATCGCCAACTTCTGGCTGCTCTACACCGTGAACTCCAACTTCCCGGTTTTCTCTCACCTGTATGAGAGCAAGAAGGGCCATCCCGAGGAACTCTATGCGGCGATGGTCTCGCTCGCCGGATCTCTCACCACCTTCTCGCAAAAGTTGCGTCCCCGCGACCTGCCGGCGTATGTGCACGATTCTCTCGGACCAATTTTTGCCGAGCTCGATGAAAAATTGCGCGCCCTGCTCGAGACCGTCGTGCCGACGAATCTGGTGTCACTGCCGCTGAAGCTGATGCCCGGGCTCGAATTCGATCTACGCCACGGCTGTCGACCAGGACAAATATCTCGCAAACACGCGCATGTATCTGGCGGTCAGCGCGGAGACCACGGAAGAAAACATCATCCAGAGAGTGCCGCAGCTGGTGAAAACCTGCTCGGCAACCCACATCGAACATCTTGTGCGGCAGGCTTTGCCGGGAATTCAGCTGCGCCACTTGACGAACCCGCCGAGTGCCATCCCGGTGAAGCTCAAGTATCAGTATTTCGCGTTGAACCAGTCCGGGCCCGCATGGGAGGCTGTCAATCGCGCGCGCAACTTCGCGGCCTACGTTCCGGGAGAATTGCCCAATCCCACACTCGAACTGCTGATCCTTCTTCCGCAGTCCAACTGATCTCGAAGAATCTCTCGTTGCGTCAGCCAAGATCGTAAACCACGAAGGGCACGAAGGCACACGAAGTAAAGCCTCTGACAAGAAACCTTCGTGATACTTCGTGTCCTTCGTGGTTATTGCTTTTGCTGACCCCGCTAGTGCCTCAGTACGAAGAACAGCACCAGTATCACCGCAAGAAAGAAAAGCACCGTCAGTGTGATGATCAACGGCCAGATTGACACTGGCGGCGGTGCAGGCGCGTCGAATCTTGGGAGCCTTTGGCGCCGGGGGTGCCTTCACTTTGGGCATGGGCGGGGGGCAACCAGGAGGAGGCGGGATCTTCGGCATGGGCGGAGGCGCGGCCCCCGGAATTTTGGGCATCGAGGGAGCGGCAAACTTTCCCGCGCCTGCCCCCGCGGCAGGCGCATGCCCGGCTTCGGCCTCCTCGGCCGACGCAAGTTTCTGACGCGAGATGATCTGCGTGTAGGGACTTGGTCCGCTTGGCTGCTTCCATCGGCGACCGGCGTCGGTTCGGCCGTGGGATGCATGAATGCGCCGGTAGCGCCGTCCCCCGGCAAAGAACTCGGCCGGGAAGGAAGCGGTCTTTCGACAGGCACACTCGGGGACGGAGGTATCGCCGGTGCCGGAAGGTTTGGAATCACCACCGGAGCTGGCGGTGACGCGGCGAAAACCGGATCCGGTACCGGAGTGGCATTCATCGGCGTTACGGCAGGCAGGGGCTGACGACGGTGGCGGTACGACCCCGCCCTGCATCGGCGTCGGCGGGTTGAATGTTGGCTGGGGAGTGTCCATGTCTTTGAACATCGCCGGTAAAACTCGACCCCGAGGCGCTGGGTGGTGCTGGCGTTGCCGGATGAGGCGTTGCCCGCCGAACACAGCCGTAAACTCTCCCACGTTCTTCTTCGGAGGTTCGATCGGCTGTGATGAGTAAGCTGGCATGTCCGAGGGGCTGTCTCCTCGGAATGGACCTTGGAAGAAGCTGGTAAATTCGCCGGGCTTCGCACTATTTCGAGCGACGGAGGTGGCATCTCCGGAGCGACAGGTCTTGGGCGGAGCCGGAGGAGCAGCGAATGGAGGCTCCTTCGGCGGTGCAGCAGCCTTCGCGCTGAATGGATCCCATGGAACTGCCGCATGCAGCCCAGACTCTCCCGGCAGACTGGTTGAGGGAGCAGGTCGCACAGGAGGAGCACTTGGCGGGATCGCGGGTTCCGGTACCTTGGATTTCGCCAGCGAATCGAAATCGCGAAACAGCTGCGTCATCTGACCGGGCGCCTGCGGCGGTTCTTTTGGCGTGATGGGTGGTGCCACCCGCGGTGCAGCAGCTGGAGCGCTGAATTCCGTCTTCAGCGGCGTGTACCTTGGTCTCCTTCGTGTCCTCCGCCTGAAGTTCATATCGCCGGACCCAAGCTTTCACCACAGTCTCGTCCGCAGGTTTGGTGACCACGTACGCGTACTTCGCACCACTGTATTTCCCTGTTTCGAGCACCGGCCCGGGCGGCTCAGGGGCCAGTCTGCGGAACGACTCAAGAACCCATTCGGCCGTGGTCTGGTCCGGCTTCTGTGGGGCGCATTCCACAATGTGCACCAGCACGCGCTCGCCCCGGACTTTGTCATTCGCCGCAAAAGTCTCGATTGCGCCCGTGGTAAGCGATTCCAGAAGTTCGTATTTTTCGCTGAATTTCATTCCCTGATGGCTGTTCCCTTCAGCATTGAGCTGGATCTAAACGAAGCAGTGCCCTTGAGGCAGGATTATACCCCGCATCGGCAAGGGCGACCGACCGATCCCGAAGAACGCGCCTTTACACTTGACTTGCTCTCCCAGACAGGACGAGAATTTGTTGGCCATCACGCCTTAACCGAAACCAATCGCAAATTTCGGGGTTTCGCTCTTTTGAGCGAGCGCTAGAAATTCGCGAACTGACGTTCGGTTGTGCGGCGCTCTCCCCCAGGTCCAAGGTCGTGAACAGGCGAAGGCCGTCTCGAGGTTCGCAGGCTAAAGTTGCGCGCGAAGACGATCTGATTTCGTAACGAAGCCTCACCAGCCGTCACTATTTAGCCAGGAGTTTGTCATGAATCCATTCGGAAGCCGCGGGAAAGTGTTTCGGAGTTCGGTCTTGTTGGTTTTGCTGGCCGGATTGATTGCCGTAGCCGAGGGTCAGCACGACAAGAAGAGCAGTTCGTCGCCTGCGCCGAGACCCGCGCCAGCGCCTCACATGAGCGCGCCAGCTCAGCATGCGCCAGCCAACCGGACTGCGCCCACGAACCATCCGCCTACGAATACAAGGCCCTCCACCGGCATGGGAAACAGGCCGAACACCACCATGGGAATCGCCGAACACCAACATGGGGAATCAGACCTAACAACACCACCATGGGCGGAAGGCCGAACACCGGAACCACGGGTAAACCGGATCGACGACGATGGGCAGGCCCGGAGCCACCGGAACCATGAACCGGCCAAACGGCACCGGAACTATCAACCGGCCAAACAGCACCGGAGCCATCAACCGGTCAACCGCGCCCGGGACGATGGGCAATCATGGGCCGATGGGGAATGCAAATGCCAATGGCAGAATGGCGACCCGGACGAATACCGTGAACCGTCCTCTCCCTGGCCGGCAAGTCACGCTTCGCGGCGGCGGATCGGCGGTGATTCGTCCCAACGGACAGATCCGCACCATCAATCGCAACGGGATGCAGATTAACCACGGGATGAACGGCAGCCGAACGATCGTCAGCACCCATAACGGCGCTCGCGTCGTCACGACCGGAAGGAATTCTGGCTACGTCCAGCGTGCCTATGTCACCCGCGGCAGTCACACGTACGTATCGCGAACCGTGGTGGTCAATCACGTCACCTACACCAGTGTCTACCGTTCGTATTCTTATCGTGGCTACTGCTGCTACTACGGATATCATCCCGCGTACTACTACGCTCCCGTGTACTACGGATGGGCCTACAATCCATGGCCCGCGCCCGTGTACTACGGCTGGGGCTGGGGCGGTTCGCCCTGGTACGGATATTACGGCGGATATTTTGCGCCATATCCTGTCTACCCCTCGGCGGCATTCTGGCTGACGGACTACCTGATCGCGGCAAATCTGCAGGCCGCGTATGAAGCCCGGGCTGCGGCCAGGGCGGCAGCCGCGAACGGCGACAATGGAGCAGACAATGGAGGAGGAGATCAGCAACAGTCACAGCCCTCGGGCAATGACAACTCCGCCTCGAACTCTGGCCCTGTCACCCTGACTCCAGAGGTCAAGGAAGCCATTGCCGAGGAAGTGAAGGCCCAACTGGCGGCGCAGCAAGCAGCGGCACAACAGGCTTCCTCCGGTGCCAACCAGAGTTCGGGCACCGCCGCATCGCAAGAAGTTCCGGCCGCTCTCGATCCTGCCCGGCACACCTTCATCGTCTCCAGCGATCTCACTGTTTCGTCTGATGGACAGGAGTGCCAGTTGACCGCGGGCGACGTGATCAAGCGAACCTCCGACACTCCCGACGAGGACCGCAAGGTTACAGCAACGGTTTCCGCAAGCAAGAAGTCCGACTGCGCTGTGGGTCAGGAAGTCGCTATCGGCGTCGATGACCTGCAGGAAATGCACAACAAGTTTGAGGAGCAGTTGGACAACGGCATGAAGGACCTGTCCTCGAAACAAGGTCAGAACGGATTGCCGAAGGCTCCTGACACGAAGACCGTACCATCGGATGTTCCGCCTCCGCCTCCGGATAACAATGCGGCCAAGACGCTGGAAGAGCAGCAGTCCGCCGCCGATAAGACCGAATCACAGGTCGTGAAGGAAGCATTCAGCCAGGGATCGTGACCCCTTGCAGGGCCCCGTGCTTTTTGCGTCAGCCAGTAGGAGGGCTCGATCCATGGCAGAACTTCAGTTCGTGTCTCCGGCGGACAACACAGCTTTCGACATCGCACCTGGTACCGCTGCGACCGGAGCGCAGATGCCAGTCATTCAGGCCGAGGTCCGCATCGAGGGCCTCGATCCCGATCCTACTCCCACCGCAACGTTTCAGTGGCTCGTCAGCATTCAATTTCAGTGCTCAGACTGCAAGAACGGCCGGGCGAGGGAAATTAACGATGAATTCAGCTTCACAACCGTCGGCGGCAAGGCCGCCATCAATTTCCCGCGAGTGCGCGGCGGCAAGTTGGCCATTGCAGTTTCCGTGGACACTTCCGGCGCAGTCCTTCAGCATTCAGACCAACGGGCTACGTATCCGCGGAGTGAACCCGCCTCGCGACGAAGTCAATGCGGCTTGCGGAAGCCTGATCGTGCAACAAATGGTGATGCACGAAAGCGGAGGCCGGCAATTCCAGGCTCCTCGCGATGGCGGCGTTTCCGAATGTCCTCTATTCAGCGGAGATCATCTGGGAGGCGTCGGCCTGTTTCAAATTACGAATCCAGCGCCCACTCCCGAGGACCACTGGGATTGGCTGGCGAATATCAATCACGGCCTCCAGATTCTTGCCCAAAAGCGGACCAGCGCTCGCGCATACCCGGCACGCGTACGAAACTCGGGTGCATTTCAAGCGTTAGTACAGAGCTTTAATGCAGGCCGCAATCCTTCGGCGCAAATCACGCTGCCGGACTTCACTGCGGAGCAGTTGGATTTGGACGCGACCCGCGGCTACAACGGTTGGGCGGGAAAAGACGCTTTCGGAAACGTTCTGCACGAATTCCGCGTGCCCTTGGATGCTGCCGGTAATTTGGCGTTGAATGTCGGCCCCGACGACCGGGGAGTCATCGCCTGGGAGCAAGTGCCGGGCGCAGACCGGCCGCAAAATACCGGTGATCCGAACTATGTCTCCCGCGTGCTCGCACAGACTCCATGAAATATAGATCGTGGCTGGCGATCGGCATCGCGCTGACCGTGCTGCTCAGCGCATGCTCCCGCGCGCAAAACGCGGCACCTGCCAAATGGAACGAGACACAGGCGCGCGAAACTGCCCTTGCCATTTCGAAAAGATGGAAGTTCTCTCCCGACGATTTTCAGGAATCCGCCGCCAGTTGCAACACAACGTCTACGCGGTGTTGCCCTTTGATCTCCCCAGGAACCCCGCGGTGGATCCTCCTGATCGCGACCGACCGCCGGACAACACCTGTCACGCGTGTGCCCCGGTCACGGGCGCGGTGATTTTCGCGCTCAAAGACGGTGCTTGGCACGCCGTCTACGATCAGCCGCACGTGATCGACTCAGGCAGTTTCGGAAAACCTCCGAACCCAAGCGCGCGGAATCTGGGTCCATCGAAACCAGCGGTGGAATTCGATCTCGGCTCAATGGCTCAGGGATACGAATTCAACAGTTCGACATTCGTGGCCGAGGTGAACCATAAACTCCAAGAAGTGCTCTCAGTTCCGACCGGAGAATCGAACGAAGCCACCGGTGCACAACAGGAGCAAACTTTCAGGTGGCAGGCAAAAGTGGAAACGTCCCAGTCGCTTCATGAAGGCTTCGCCGACATCGTGGTCACGTTCAGCGGCACGAAAGCTGTCGACGATGGGTCGACCATCCGTCCGTATTCCGGGACCTGGACTTACCGATTCAATGGTGAGGTTTACAAGAAGGCGGAATAGCGACTCGATCACCGCTGGTTACTTCCAGCGATAAACGCTCAGATGTGAAGTTAATCGAAAGAGGTCGAAATTTGAGCGTTAAGGCGCGATATCACTCACTTGATGATCAACGAAGTGATAACGCCTGTCGTACTGACTTAAGACTGTTGAGATATGGAACACGGCCTTATTTTGTTTTTACGCGTACCACGTCGATACGCAACATCTGGCCTGCAAGAGGGTGGTCCACGATTCCTGGAATGATCTGCTGCCTATCCGGGGCGATCTTACCATTGTCGATCTGCCGATCGTTCCCGTCGGCGACCCGGATGACAACAGTTGCACCCCCTGCCACGGCGATGGCTGCCTCAAAGTCCTCCTTGTAGATAGTGTGCCCGACCGAGGGATAGTGATTCAGCCAATACGTTTGTTTAGGTTCCGACACTTCGATTCTCCACTGGGACCAATCCACTGTGCTGACCGTACCACCGACCTTGAAGTATGGGTGTGTGGGGTCAGGCGTGTCGCCACCAGTGATAGTGGTGGGTTCGAAAATGCCGCGAATACGCAGAGTCACGTCGTACACGGTTCCAGGTTTTCCGCCAAAGGTGAATGATTGCTCGTGAAACCGATCGTGGAGGCAGGTGTCAGGCTGGGGCGGGTATTGCGCAGTGCAATTGTCGTGCAAGAAGAACTGAGCGAAGCCTGCGGCAACCTGCATGAGCTCGTCTGACGGGGGTTGCGGCGAGATAGCCGGAGCAGGGAAGCTCATCTGTGCGGAATGAGCTTTCCCATGCCCGCAACCGAAAGCTGCGAGGCAAAGTACAGCCAACGCTCCTCGGAGGAACGCTGGCGTCAAGTAGAGCCGGAGCCGCCTGAAGAGTACCGTCCTGAATATCAGCATGACCCCTCTGGGCTTTGAAGACTGCCCCAGCTGCGTGCAATAGTCAAGGTCCCTGGAACTCCGTTCGGTCCTTGTTGCTAGGCCACAACCCCGGAGTGACGAAAAATCCCCAATCACTCATCGAACTGGGTCGTGAGTGCCGCTTCCAAATACGCGCAATGCCGAGAGCCTGCACTACAATCGTCTGGGTGGTTAATGGAGGAAGGCCATGCATGCGGATCGTGTGGAATTCTCATGGGACGCGAGCAAGTCAAGCTGGCTGCTTCGGATTGAAACTGGCGAGGAAGTCATACTGCGCCACTGTGCATTACCCCAGAGTGCGGATGACCAGACACTACGCACGGCCATCGAGAAAGCCGTCGCGGAGGAAGGTTACGAATTGGATCCGGGGAGTTTGGTCCGTCGCTAAGCACAGCAGTCTCTCGCGTCTGTTCGCGCAAAATCCCATTTCGCTCATTGGCACGGGCCTGGGCGAAGATTATGATCGCAGTGGCTGAAACAAATTGTGGGGAGAAGGCGTATGGGGAATCATGCCGTAACGCTTCGAGTGACGCCATTGCTGCGCGTCGAATGCAAGTTCTGGCTCACGGATGATGGCTGGAATGGCACCAGCGCGCAACCCTCTATCGCTGTTCAAGCGGGCAGCTTTGAACATGCAAAATCCGAGATGGAAATCGCGTTAGGGAAACATATTGAGGGCCTTCTACGCGAAGCCCAGCAATCAAATAAGGGGCAGGCTGCTGAAGAGCAGACTCCGGTGCATCACATGTTTGTTTGCCGCCAAGTCGATTGGCGATAAATCCCTATTACGCTTAAATCCCCCTCAATCTGCCATGTCGTTCGAAATCTTTGATGCCTGTCAGGCGTTCAGGGGATGGTCAAGCTGTCCGGCCTGTGGGATGCTGACGGCATGAAAAGGCCAGAATTGACCACTGTAGGTTGGCTTGGGCCAAGGGACGAGATGGATCGCGCCAGTCACCGCTTCGGCAAGTGCTCTGAGTGCTATGAAACCATCTGCGTCGAAAAGGCCGTGACCGACGGTCCGAGCACTAGGGAAAAAACCAATGAAACGCTCTATGAAGCATTTCGCACACACGTTAAGCTGAAGCATTCCGAGGAATTCAACCTTGCCGCTATGCCCGCCACCGAAAGGCACGAGTCCTGAGGCCTAAAACATGAACTGACGGCCTAACTCTGAGAACCATCGTGGAGCCCTTCCTTGTCGCCCACTCCTAGTTGTTGAAAAATCGCCGTTACGCTCAAACCCTTCAATGAGCGAAATGCCCAGGGCGGTCGGGAGAGTGGTGAGTCGCAACGACGATTGCCTCAATGGTGCCCTCAGGTTCAGCAAGGTCAGCGCGTTTAGCAACACTTCTCAACGGCTTTAGCCACTGAGGTCAAGATGTGGGTCCAAAGAGGGTCTTTCCGCAGCTTGTTCAGCTGCGCGCGATTATACCCGCAAAGGACGCGACCTTAGAGAGTTTCCTGAGGTCAACGCGCGGAATTCCAAAAACCATGTTTAGGCCGGCCTAGCGCCGCTTCTTCAACAACTCCTCCTCTGTCTTTTGTGCCCGCTGCGCCCTCTCAAGCAATTCTCTGGCGCTCTTATTATTCGGATCATTTGCTGCCTTGGTGAAGCAGTCGATGGCGGTGGCTGTAATCGCCAGCGTCAAGAGAGGCCATTCCTTTGCTGACTAGGGAATCCGAACTCTCAGTGCCATTTGTATTCGGAGGCGGAGCGATGGGAGACCACCTGGAGGCGATTGTTGACCCGGGACACACCTGAAACCGCGGCTGACAACGATGCCGCAGTATTCGAATCCCCCGTACTTGGTACAACCCCGTCGAGTATCACTTCGCCCGTGTCGGACACCGACACCTTAATGTGCGCCGCGCGGACCGTAGGCGATGCCGCGTTCTTGAGGCTCTCCACCACGGCATTCTCGATCTTCGTGCGCTGGATCGTCCTGTACTTGAGAAACCCGACTCCCGCAATCACCACTACCGCCAGACAAAGCCCGACCAATACCAGAATGTTCCTGGCCTTGAATGTCCTCTGCTGCACGAAGACGTGCTGCGCCGCGCTTTTCGGTAGGGGCGGCTGGGTGGACGAAGCAGCAGCGTAAGCGGCGGGTGTGACGCTCCGGCGACTGCATCACAGACGGAGACGAAGCAGGTGGAGTCGATGCTTGGGATGACTGAATCGACGGAGGCGTAGACGGTGCCTGCGGAATCTGCGAGCCCCGACTTGCCGAAGTCGGCGCCAACGTCGGAGCGCCCGTAACAACAGGAATTTCAACGCGCACGCCGGAAGGAGTGTCGCTTGCCACCTGATCGAGTGCGGCGATGAATTCCTCAGCATTCTGAAATCGCAATTCGCGCGACTTATCAATCGATTTCAGAATCACGCTTCGAAAGTGCCGGAGGAATGTTCAGCTCCGGTACCAGTTCATCCGGCGGACGCACAGTGCCCTGCATGTGCTGCATCATGATCGAGTAGAGAGTGTCGCCTTCAAAAGGCAGCCGCGCGGTGACCATCTGATACAGCACGACGCCGAGCGAATAAAGATCAGTGCGGCCGTCGATCTCTTCGCCCGCCTTCTTCCCCATGAACTGCTCCGGGGACATATACAGCGGCGTGCCCACAACCATGCCGGTCATGGTCATTCCCGCTTGCGTATCTCCGGCAGCCTGACGCAATTTTGCAATCCCGAAATCAAGAACCTTCGCCGTTTCTTGTCCTTGCTCATCCACGGCAAGAACGATGTTCCCCGGCTTGATGTCCCGGTGGACGAACCCAAGTTTGTGCGCCGCTCCGAGCGCCCGCGCCACCTGGGTCGCGATCCGAACGGCTCGCGGCACGCGCAATGGTCCTTCGCTCTGCAGAATCTCTCCCACGTTTCGTCCCTCGACCAGCTCCATGACGATGAACGGACGGCCGTCGTCGGTGTAATCGAAGTCGTCCACTCGCACCGCATTCGGATGTCGCAGTTTGCGGGTCACAACCGCTTCGGTCTGAAAACGCTGCAGGAAATTCGCGTCGCCGGCGATCGAATCGTTGACGACCTTGATGGCGCAGAGCTCGTTGAACGTGACGTGCCGTCCTTTGTAGACAGCTCCCATGCCTCCAATTCCAATCCGCGCCAGGATCTCGTATTTATTGCGGATGATCATCCCGGGCTGAAACTCATGGCTACTCTGCAGCCCGGTTTGATCCGCCGGACATACGTTGTAATCACCCGGATAGGTTTTGTGGCACGAGGGACAATATTTCATCGCTTCACGCTGACCAATCCAGCTTTGGGCTGGCGAGCACGCAATAGAAAAGAATGCTCATGCAGAACCTGCCGCATGTCAAGCTTGCCAACCGGGCTCGAAAGCGAAGAAAATGGCATCGCATAATCAAACGGTGATCCGGAAACCTTTCCTCGATATGCTTGGTCGGCTCAAATTCGTGATCTGTGTCGTCTCTTTTGCCTTGGCAACGGCCTTGGTTTCGGCTCAGACGGCCGACTTCGACGCGCTTCGCCGCAAGGCTGAGGCGGGAGACGCCAAAGCGCAATTCGATTTGGCCGATGCCTTTTCGGAAGGTAAGGGCGTCGCCAAGGATTCCGCCAAGGGAATGGAGTGGCTAAAACGGTCCGCACTCCAGGGTTACGCAGGAGCGCAGGTCGTTCTCGGGTACATGTATCAGAAGGGGATCAACACGGAACAGGATCCCGAGGAAGCGGCGAAATGGTACAAGAAGGCCGCCAGGCAGGGCGATAAAAATCCCAAGCACGCGCAGACCGCTCAGAATCATCTCTCCGAAATGCTCTCCCAGGGCTTGATCTCTGCCAAGGAAGCAGACTGGCATGCGTCCGAGCCATCCTCGACAATTGCGAAGCAGGCGAAAACGAACAAACCACCACCATTCTCATTCGGTGAAGTGGAGACCGGACTCACCGGCGGGATTACCAGCAAACGCATGGCGACCCTGGTCAGCACCTACGGAGTTGATTTCACTCTGAGTCCGAATGCCCGGAAGAGCCTCGCCGACAAGGGCGCGGATGACAATCTTTTAGCCGCCATCGCCTCTGCGAAGCGCTAGCTGTATCGTTCCGCGGCTGACCGCCGGAATTCTCACGCTCATCCCGTAGGCCACACGCACAAGCAAACCAGCATAGTTTTCCCTGCGGTTCTAAAGGTTTTTCCGGAGCGTAATCTACAGAATTCACCGGATGCCAGGGAAGATAAGCGTCGGGCACCCTACAGTACGGGCGGGCCGCTCACCTGAACGATTTGATCAACAGCCCTAATCTAAAAACCCTTCCTTGCCGAAGGACTCGGCCGGGCAACTAGAATCCTGCAAATACCGCTTCTCCTCTATACAAGCGCGCCGTTCGTCTTAGTAGAAGAGAGCTGATGTGCGCTATAGACGTTTAGAAGACAAGATTCGGCAGGTTTGTCTGCTGGCGACCACCGCCACCGACGAAGACGCGTGGCTGATTATGTCCGAGCTCCGGCTGCTACTCCAACAGCATGTCGAGCACTTGCGTGCGATGGCCGCTGGCAAGCTATCGGGCTCGAGGGAATTTGTCGAGAGACGCGTCGGGCGGAGCTGAGCCTGGCAACGACAGCTCCTGAATCAATCGACTTGTGTCGGAAACCTGGAAGAACTTTGATGCTGCATGGAGCCCAACCCCTGTGGACACCTGCCGCGAAAAACGATACAGTACCGAATGAGTGGACACCTCGACGGCGCTAAGTGACTGATTCTTTTCACCAGCTCCACCGACTCCGAGGACACAAAGCGGGCGCTTAACTCAGCGGTAGAGTGCCATCTTCACACGGTGGAAGTCATAGGTTCGAATCCTATAGCGCCCACCATCTTTTCAAATGTCCGACCCGGACACATGGGTAACAGAATGTACCGGCTACATAGGTGACAACCTGGGGCCGAAGGGGTTGTCGAGTGGTTCCAGCACGCGCGTATCCAGATCGAAGTAACCCAAATCATAATCCAAAAAGCTGACCAGCCAGATATCGTCTTGCACTTCCTTGATGCCGACGGCTTGGCCGGCGAAGACGGTGCTGAAGTTGATTTTCTTGTTGCCCAGACAAATGCGTCCGCAGTTGGTGACCACGACAACTTTGTCGTGAAAGGGATAGTCGATATCGGGCAATCCGCGATAGGGGCGGGTGGAGGGCTGATACACCTCCGCCGGACACTTCATGGCGAGAGCTTCGTGCGGACGCTGGTGGTTGAAGACCTCTAGGAAGTCGTCGAAGCGGGCCTGCTGTTGCCGGAAGTTTCGAGCCGGAGGCTTGGTAGCTTCTTTCTTCAAGGTGAGATGCATGCGTTCGTGACGGCCATTTTGCTGGGGATGGCCGGGTTGAATGCGCTCGATGCCAATGCCCAGGCGCAGCCACCAGACGGCGAGCTTGCTCAAGTGAAACAGAGCGTGGGCGGATGCGAAGGGCACGCCATTATCGCTGCGGATGTTAGAGGGCAGGCCGCGCTCCTGGAAAAGCTTCTCAAACGCGGTGAACGCGTAGTCTTCGCAGGTGGAGGAGAGGGCTTCGCAGCACAACAGGTAACGACTGGCGTGATCGGTGACGGTGAGCGGGTAGCAATACTGGCGGTTGCCCAGCATGAACTCGCCCTTGTAATCGGTGCACCAGAGTTCATTGGGACGCTGTCCGCAGGACAGAGCTGTGCCCTGGGCGCGCGGCCGCGAACGGCTGCTGCGCCGCTCTACCAGACCATGGCGATCGAGCACGGCATGGATGGTGCTTTTGGCGGGGAGTTTGATATCGGAGAAGCGGCGCAGCAGCCGCTCGCGGATTTTCCGAGCACCCCAGCTGGGATGCTCGTGCTTCACATTGAGCACGTAGTTTTCCACCTGGAACGGAAGTTGATGAGCGTAACGATAGGGCCGACGGCTGCGATCGGTGAGTCCTTGCACACCGCATTGCTGATAGCGATCGAAGATCTTGTAGCCGGTCTTGCGGGAAATGCCGAACTCCCGGCAAAGTTCCGCCATACCCTCGCCCGCCAGCCGACGGGCCACAAACTGCAGTCTCTCATCCATTACCGAACACTCCTTCCACGGCATCCACTTCCTCCCGGAAAAAAGGAAAAAGTGTAACCCATGTGTCCGGTACGATCTGTTACCTATGTGTCGGGTCGCTCATCTCAACAAAAGTCTTTATGCGTTGAATAGTGGAGAATTTCTGACGCTCCATTTCCTGCTCATTCCGGTCTGGCAAGATATCTGCATTGTGCTAGGCTGATGGCTATGCGGGCCGTCAGAACGCTCCTTTGTGGGCAATCGTGGCGACTTGCGCCGCAGGCCAAAACCACAGAGACTCGCAGACCCCTCCCAACGTTTTCCTGATAACGATTGACACCCTTCGGGCGGACCATGTTCACTGCTACGGATACGATCGCATCAAAACGCCAGCACTGGATGCGCTGGCCGAAGATGGCGTCCTTTTTGCACAAGCTTTCACGCCCAGCCCGATCACCAATACGTCACACACCTCGATCCTGACCGGACTGCTACCGAGCACGCACGGGGTCACAGACTTCGCCGTACCTTTGGCAGGCAAGAATCAGACTCTGGCTGAGTTGCTCAAGAAGCAAGGCTACGAAACGGCAGCATTTATCGGTTCTATCGTTCTAGACAGCAAAGAATTCGCGCCTGGGTTGGACCGAGGATTTGATTTTTATGATAATTTCCCGCACCCGGCCCGAACCAAATCGCGATGGGGCCGGCTGGAGCGGCGGGGAGAAGATGTCGTTCAACATGCGAGTGCCTGGTTGAACGCGCATCCCGCGTCCCCGCGTTTCGTTTGGATCCATCTTTACGATCCTCATGATCCTTACGAACCTCCTCCACCTTACTCCGAAATCTACAAGGAGCGCTTGTACGATGGAGAGATTGCTTATGCGGATTCGGTTTTGGCTGGTTTTGTTTCATTCCTGAAAAAGCATGCCTGGTATGACCATTCCATCATCGTGGTGGTCGGAGATCACGGCGAGGGCTTGGGAGAACATCGCGAGGCACACTCACGGAATCTTTCTCTATGATTCGACCACGCACGTGCCTTTGATCATGAAAGTTCCGAATCAGCGGACTGCGGGGAGGGTCGTGAAAGCGCAAGTGCGGACCTTGGATATCCTTCCGACTATCCTCGATTTGCTGCACATTTCTCCTCCAACGCGTCTGGACGGCGAGTCACTGCGACCTTATTTTTCCGCTGGTCAAGACAGCGACCGGATTGTATTCGGAGAGACCGACTATCCCTTGCGTTTCGGCTGGGCGCCGCTTCGCTCTGTGCGCGCCCACACCCTGAAATTCATCGAAGCGCCCCGCTCCGAACTGTATGACCTCGTCCGCGATCCGCAAGAAGGAACGAATAACTATGTTCCATGGGACGCCAGTGTGCAGGAGTTTCGCGCTATGTTGGCGGATGTGCGCAAGAAGGCGTCCCCGACTTCAGGCTCGGCTCGGTCCATTCCCCAAAGCACGATCGATGAACTGAAAGCCTTGGGCTACTTGACTCGTGCGGATGCCGAAAGCTCAACCAACTTGGCGGAACCATCGTTGTTGCCCGATCCGAAGGACAAGATCGAGGAGCAGAACCTTCTGCACGAAGCGATGATCGCGTCCGAGGACGGACGACCCGGCGATGCTCGTGCCGCCCTCGAGAAGGTTGTGGAACTCGATCCTCAGTCGGTTGCGGCGCTCGGTCAGTTAGGCCAACTGGAATTGCAGATGAAAGACTACCCAAAGGCAGCGCACCATTTAAGCCTGGCGCATCAGTTGCGCCCGGGCGACTCGACGATTGCCTTCGACGAAGGTAGAGCTAAGGAAGCGGAATGGAGATCTCGCCGGGGCGAAGGAGGCATTAGAAGCAAGTCTTACGCTCGATCCCGCCCACCTTGACGCGCGCTTGCTGCTCGGCCAGGTTGACCTTAGGCTGAAAGATCTGAAGGCTGCGGCAGACGAGTTCGAAGCTGCACTATTGCTCAAACCGGAAAACAGCGAAGCTCAGCTCGGGAAGGCAAAAGTGCAACTTGCCTCGGGGAAATTTAGTGAAGCCACGAAGCAATTGGAGGCGATGGAGATCTCGCAACCTGGCAACGCTGAAATTCTCGACCTGCTCGTGCAGAGCTACACTGCCTTGGGCGAAAAGGAAAAGGCAGAACAAGTTGAGAAGCGAGCCACGACTATGCGCAACGATTCACGACCGTAACCGTTTTATTGCCTGCTAGACGGCGATTATTTCTGCGCGACATTTTCCTGCGAACCGTCGAAGATCTCGTTTAACACACGTCCGCGCATCTGTTTCGGTTGTTCCAGGCCGTAAATATGCAAGACAGTCGGAGCTAGGTCGTACACAGAAGCCTCAAATCCCATCAGGCGCAGGCCGCGCTTGATCCCCGGACCGATAGCGAAAAACGAACCGGGCACATCATCGCCGTCGGCGAAATCATGCTTGGCGATCACAGGAGTTGTTTTCTCGTGATCCATGTGCGCGTGAGGGTCAGTTTCTTCGAATTCGCGCAGCGGCTTGATGCCATGGTCCGAAACGATAAAGACATACGTGTTATCGTCTGCGTGCTTCAGAATTGTGCCCAGCACCTTGTCGAAAGCGATGTACTGGTTGGGAAAGGCATCCGCGCGAACGCCATTTACCTTTGCGTTATACCCGACATTGTAGGGCGCAATGGGATAGAGCCAGTGCCCGGTGCGGTCTTCGCAGGATTGGACCAGCCAGGTGAAATCGGTGGGATGGTTGGTCAATAAATAGTCGAAGAGTTGTGTCTGCTGATCGCGGATCAGCTGTACTTTCTTCAGCCAGGCGTCGATGACCTCGGTCTCGTGGCCGTTCAAGTCCGCGGCCGAGGGCATGCGCTCACAATCGATATAAAAGTCGCCTACATTCTTGAGCAGTTCCGGCTTCATAGAGGCGGGATAGACCGCATCGCCACCTGCAACTTCTGAAAGCTTTGGTGCGCAAAGAATACCGTCTTCGCAATTCTTGCCCCGCGTCAGCATGCCACTGATCATGTAGCCGTTCACCGGGAGGACGGGAAACGTCGCGGGAACATTGGCCATACCGACCGTGACTCCATGCTTGGAAAGCAAGGACCAGAAAGGCTCCTGCTTCAACATGTTCGTATTGGCGGTGATGCCGCCGACCACAAAACCCGTAACGCCATGTTCGGCGGGCTGTGTGCTGGTGAACATGGTGGAATAAACCCGAGGACAGTTAGGGGCGTCGACCGTGCGGAGCTTGCCGTGTACGCCATTCTTGATAACTCTGGCCAGGTTCGGGAGATCGCCCTTGAGCAGCAGCGGACGAATCACATCCAACTCCATGCCATTGACGCCGACCACGATCACACGAGGTTTGGGCTTGCCTGCGCTCTCGGCTTGACCGACGACAGACCCGGCCAGCAAAAGGAGAAGGAATAAAAATGCAGGAAACCTGCGCAACCCCATACGAAACCTCACCGCTTTAGCCGGATGAAAACACTGGCCGCCCCTCTTCTGAGGCGGCCCAAGATACAGAGCTTAGTTCAAGACTTTCGTCACGTTCAGAACTCAATCCTCAGCGCCAGCTGCCCGACGCGGTTCCCTCCGGCGTCACCGGTGCGAGCGGTGGGTAACCTGTCCGAAATGTGCCGTTCACATCAGATTGTTGTCCGGATCATCCAAGTTTACGATGGTTGGGAACGTTGGTGAAGCTGCTGTCGAACTTCAGCTTGAATCGCTCAGTTGAGCTGGAAAGTCCTTGCCGAGCCCCAGGGAGAAATTGATCGTCTTGGGTCCAATCAGCGTCCCGGTACGAGCATTGCCAAAGCGGCCAATGTAGCCCGTCGTGCAGTTAAGCTGACTTCCGCTAAGATCCTGTCCCGCTGCGTTCGCCGGGGCAGGCGAATGCGCTCGCGTTAAACCAATGTTGCGGCGTAGGATGGGAAATGTTGGGTTCGGCCGACGGCATCAGGTCGATTAAAGCCACTATGGGCGTTGCCGGACGTGTCATATTGAATGAACGGCGTCAGGAATGGCCCGGTTTGAGCCAAGAAAATGGTGCTCAGCCGCCATCCTCCGACGATCCCGTTCAGCACTCCATCGGCGTTGCCCAGCAGGCACGTCCTTTCCCAATCGGAAGCTCGTCCACCATGGTCGTAATCCAACGATGTTTGCGGGTGCCACCGACGTTCCCGTAATCCCCTCTCAGATTGTATGGTCCATCTGCAAAACCCGTAACCTCCCCGGAAAAGACGGAGCCCGGCCACGATTCAGTGTCCGCCAGATTGTGCGCCCAAGTCCACGTGGATTGGAACGTGAGCCCGTGTGAATACTTATGGATCACTTCGGTCTGCATCGAGTGGTAGGTGCTGAACGGCCCCAGCGGCACGGCTATAGACGCTGTGAAACGCTGGGAAAGGTTTAGGGCCGGGCGGGGTATTTGGGTCTCCAGAAGCTTTCGCCTGATTCCAGTCGGGGCCCCAGGTGAGCTGGTCTCCGCGATTTGCAATATACGACACACGCAGGGCGGTGTTGCCGTGCAGCACGCGTTCGACCGTTAGGTTCCACTGGATGCTGTAGGGATCTTTCTTGTCATACTGATTCGCAGTTCTGTAATTCTGCGTGCCAAACCCGCTATTCCCCGAACCACCGCTCCCGGACCTCGGGAAATTGAAAGAACACGGGTCAACGAGTATTGAGAATACGCAGCCAGGAAGCCGGTCGTGGATGCCAGCTACGGAATAAAACACCGACCCGAGACGTCGTAACGTCGAAAATCCCAAGCCACCGCGAATCACCGTCTTGTTGTTCGCGAAAACGGCCGATATGCAAACCCGACGCGAGGCGCGAAATTGGTGTAGGTCTTCCGTAAGCCTTCCGGCCATCCGGCCTGTTTCGCGGTCAAAAAGGGAGTGCAGGGAAGATTCGGGTCGGGTCACAAAGTTAGGGATGTCAACGTTGGTCTTCGCACGCGTTGATGGCTTCCGCGAACAGAGGCTGCGTCGCCGCCAGGGACCTTGGATCCGAGGAAATGATTACGCGTCCGGTGTCTGGAACGCTGGGATCGAAGTTGGTGTGGTTGATAGGATCGATGAATGGTGGCAGTCTCGAAATTCGCACTCCAACGTCAACGTCAGCTTTTGAGTGGCGCTGAATGAGTCCTCCGCGTAACCGTAGTAGTGCGTGGTCCTGCCATCGATAAGGCCCGGGGTGTGGACTAACGTAGGTATAGTACGGAACTCCCAGCAGGAAATCGGCAAAATCGTTACCTGTGGGTCCGTAGTTGGCCATTGAAATAGAAATCGCCGTAGTCATCCGCGTTGGTGTCGGCCCAGACATTGGTCAGGCGGAGCTTGCGGAAATCAAAGCCAAACTTCATAGTGTGCTTTCCCTTGGTCCAGGTCAGGTTCTCATTGATCTGGAGATTATTGGAGAGCAGCGGATTGATCCGGGTGTGATACAATGCGGGTGATGTCCAGAACTGGCTCGAAGGCAAAGTCGGGAAAGCCGCCGGGACCGAAATGGGGGCCCAGACCATTGGGGGGACCCAAGTCGAGACCCAGCGTTTGCATGAAGGACGGTCCATCAAACGCAAAGGTCCCGCCATGACTGCCGCGGCTGATTCCCACCTCGCAATTCATTGATCAGATTTGGAGTAATGGCATAGTTGTGAGCGAGCACGATCTGATTGTCGTGTTCGAAATCATGTTCGGAGGGAGGAGTTGGTCGGTGTCGTTCGGGTTCACGCTCCTGATGTTCTTGTAGGTCCAGCGTCCGAAGATGTTCTGCTTGGAATTAATGGTGTGGTCGATGCGAATATCGAACTGGTCGGACAGAGTAGGATTGGCAACGTTCTTGACGAAGTTGATTGCTCCCATCACGAAAACGTTGGGGTCGCCGGTGTTGGGTAACGGATAGAACGGTTGGATATTGGTGGCTACCGGATTGATAGCGGTGATCTGTTTGCTCGAATTGACTGTTCCGTCGAGGTTATACAGGGTGACGGGAGTAACACCATCGTTCTGGAATACGTTCGTGAAGTCGCCGTTCCACATGGCCTGGGTCGGCAGTGTCTCGTGGAGGACCTTTTGGGTCCGATACCGCATGCCCTCGTAGTCGGCAAAGAAGAAGGTGCGCTTCCCAATGATGGGTCCGCTAATGGAACCTCCAAATGTATTGGCGCTTTTGGCCGGCTTGCCCGCCGTCGCGCCGTACTGCAGAGCATCAAGTGCCGCATTCTGAAAATACTCAAATGCCGAGCCATGGAATTCGCTGGTACCCGACTTGCTGGTAGTCGTAATGTCGGCTGCCCCGCCATACTCCGCGCCGCCGCCCGCGCCTTGCACCTTCATTTCGGAAATACCCTCCGCTGAAGGGAACATCTCTACTTGAGGGCCGGAATAGCGCACACTCGATGTATCAATACCGTCAATCGTGTATTGGACTTGATTGACACCCGTTCCCTGGACAGAGAAATTGTCATACTTGTCGCCGGTGACACCAGGCAGAAAAGCCAACAGGTTATACGGGCTTGTGCTACCTGCACCGCGGTAGTTGGCAGGCAGGCCCAGCACCTCTGTGCTGGTGACACTGGTAGAAATGGCCTCGGACTCGGTGTTGACGAGTTCGGCGTTTGCTTCTACCGTGACATTCTCTGTGGTCGTTCCGACCACGAGCTTCAGGTCATTGCGCACGATCTGGCGCGCCGTCAACCGGATGTCCTTTACGGTCACCTCGCGAAAACCCTCGGCTTTAACTGTAATCGAGTAGAACCCTTCCTTCAGGTTTTCGGCCTGGTAATTTCCCTGGGCGTCGCTCCGCACTTCTGCGGGAAATGTTCTCGCCCTGGTTTGTGATCCTTACGACAAGGTCCGGCACGACAGCGCCGGAAGCGTCGGTCACTGTGCCCAGGATGGTTCCGAAGGTTGATTGCGCGAGCGCAGTCGTGGCCAGGCACGCCGCGCACAGGACGATTCTCAAGGCAATGACGAAAGGATTGATTTTCATTGAAGGTCCCCCGACTGAAAATCGACGTCCCCTGTCACCGGCACAAATGAAACCGGTTACATGGCCCCCAAAATTGGGCGAAGCATATGCCACACTGGAAACGTTAGTCAAGTTGAAAAAAGTAAATTCGTTACTGCCTGGATGTAAACTGGCCACGGTCATGGGTTTCGGGAAAAAGGCGTTGCCGTGGATTGTCTCTTTTACCTGCTGGGCGCAGACCGCGACCCGGGTACCGCCCAAGCCCAGCGGCCCATCTCGCGCGAATGTGGTCCTGATCACCCTCGACACCACTCGAGCGGACCGTATGGGGTTTCTGGGGTCCGATCGTGGCCTTACACCGAACTTGGATCGGCTGGCCCATCAGGCTACCGTCTTTTCGCGCGCCTATGCCCAGGTTCCGCTCACGACTCCTTCCCACGCCGGTATCCTGACAGGGACCTACCCGCAGTTCAATCACGTGAGTTATATGGGAGACCCTCTGGGCAAAGGGCTTCCGTATTTACCCGAGATCCTTCACAGAAGCGGATACAAAGCCGCTGCCTTTGTGGGTGCACTGGTGCTCGACCCAACGAAACTGGCTCCCGGTTTTGAGCGGGGTTTTGACATTTACGATGCCGGGTTTCACCGTCGACGTCCCGGGGAAGACAACTACCATAGCCTGGAGCGGCGCGGGCAAGAGGTGCTGGGTCGTGCCGTCGCCTGGCTAAACAAGCACTCGGGCGGGCCTTTTTTCCTTTGGCTTCATCTTTATGATCCTCACGATCCATACACTCCACCGGAACCCTTTCGGACGAGGTATCAGGCTGAGCCTTACGATGGCGAAATTGCTTACACCGACTCAATTGTGGGAAAGCTCCTCAGCGAATTGCGGGCCCGAAATCTCTTTGATGGCTCTCTGATTGCCGTCATGGCGGATCACGGCGAGGCGTTCGGAGAACATGGCGAAACGCACCATGGCATTTTTCTCTATGACGAGACGGTCCACATTCCCCTGCTATTCAAACTTCCTCACCAACAAACTGCGACGAGAGTAGAGTCGCGGGCCGGATTGGTTGACGTCGCGCCCTCTATTCTGCAGGCGCTACGGCTCCCGGTTCCGGACGCCATGCAGGGCCAATCGCTGTTGCCTCTCATGAAACCGAACAAAACGGTTCAATCTGCCAAGCGCACAGATTCCGCTTCGCCCCGCGCCATTTATTCGGAAAGCGGATACGGTCACCTCTCGTTCGGCTGGAGCATGCTGAAAGCTTGGCGAACAGGGAACTATTTATACGTCGATGCTCCCGAACGTGAACTCTACGATCAGACAGCGGATCCCGGGGCGATGCACAACCTGGCTCCAGACCTGAAGGCTGTCGCGGATACGGCGGCGGCGCAGATGGCGGAGTTCCGCCGCAATACTGCAGCGGAGAGCACGGAAAGGACACAGCTGACGGCGGAACAGACCGAGAACCTGCACGCGCTCGGCTACATGGGATCGGATGCCCAGGCTCTCAATGACACGAGCGGTGCGGCCGGATCAGATCCCAAACAAAAGATCGCCATTGCAAATCTACTGTATGGAGCAATGGTTGACTCAGAGAATGGAAGATACAAGGAAGCGGTGCCGATTCTCGAGGAAGTTGTGAAGCAGGAGCCCAATGCCCTGACTGCCTATTTGTTGCTCGGCCGGGATTACGTGTCCCTTAAGGAATTTCAGAAAGCGATCGCGCCTCTGCAGCGTGTGGTGGAGACGACCCCCGACAATTCTTTGGCACGTTACGAGCTAGGTTGCGCCCTGGTGAAGACGGGACGCTGGAACGAAGCCGCGCCCCAGTTTGAGGCTGCCGTTGCCCAGATGAGTAGCTCGGCCATGATGCACTTTTACTTGGCGATGGTGTATCAGCAAACGTCGCGCAATGACGAAGCCATGGCCGAGTTCAAGGACGCGCTTCGCTGGGATCCGAAGAATTTTCCCGCCAATCTCCTATTGGGTCGGCTGTATATCAAACAACACAAAGCTGCGGAGGCGATTCCTCTTTTGCAGAAGGCTGCAGCGCTTCGTCCAGATGCCGTTGACCCGCACCGGCTTCTGGCCGATGCCTATAGCCAGTTAGGCCGAGAAGAGAGCGCGAACCGGGAACTCTCGGAAGCAGAGCGCGTTCAGGCGAATGGAGGCTCGAGACTTGGGACGCCGCATGAAGACCATCCGGAAGACTAGTGATGACTCTCAGGGCTCGAAGCGCTTCCAAATTTTCGCGCGAAGAGCGGGCTTTGAAACCCACGCAAAGCGATCGAGATCTCGAGACGCCTGTTCGTAGAGAGAACCTCCCCGCACCAAGCCAAGTTCTGCATAGTCGCTTGGGCGCCGCACGTCAAGCCTCGACTTCTTGTAGCGAGGGTTGGGCGCCCACTCAATTTCGCAGCTTGCATTGACCAGCGGATACCAGGCAAGGCCTTTGCGCTTCCTGATCGCCTCATAGTCGAATCTATATTCGCGGTCGCAAAGAGCGCCCAGAGCCATGAAATCGGAAGGGGCCGCGCTAATCGCAGCGTGTGCCCACGCGGGAGGTACCACAACGATGTCGCCGGGCTTAGCCAACACCGCATAGCAACGTCCGGTATCGTCGGCTGCGTGCTCCTGCATATAAACATCGGCCGCTCCGTCCCAAATCTCGTAGACCTCGGGTGGAGACCACCCACTGTGCGCGGAGATGTGGTGCACATGTCCTTGGCTGCGCACGGGTTCGTCGCCGAGCTTTCCCGAGGCGTAGATCACCGCGCCGAAGAGGAGCATTCTTTTTTCGAGTTCGGATCGAATTTCACCGCGGCCGATGTCCATTACGATGGCATAGGTAGGATCTGGACCGGTGCACGCGGGGTCGCGCAGGCTTTGCCGAATTAAATCGAGCGAGCGCCTTTCAGGTTGCGGACCAAACGCGCCGGGTTCGTAACGAAATCTTAGAGGCTGCCGTACGGGAACTACTCCGATGCCGGGATTGAATTTCATACTGCGGTCGTCCTCACTGCAGCTCGAATGGTAGCGCACTTATCCACCCTGTCGGCTGGCTTGATGCAGTACCTTCCGGCCTTCGCGGGCACGATGAAGGTCTCGGCATAGTGAATGGGAAATGGCTCGAAGGCCGCAGACGGGCTTTCCACGATTACCTCTTGTCCTTCGACGAGGTTTACCACGTGCACGCCAGCGGATGCATCGTGTTCCACAAGAGTGCCTATTTCGAAATGTTCGAATTCAATACTGCCTGGCGAACGAATTCGTTCAGCGATGCCGAAGGTTGAGACAGCCGTTCAAAGTCCTACGCTGCGGCGAGCAATATGGCACAACTGACATTCCACGCTCTTGACTGCTGCCAGTGCGTGGTCCGACTTAGGATCGTGATAGGCTTTCACCCTCAGGAAACCAACCGCCGCAAGAAGTCAGGCGGACCGCCTTACTAAGCTCTGGTACGAGAACCGTAGATATATGGCTCACACGATGCGTGAAGTCGCCAGGCGAGCCGGCGTATCACTGGCAACCGTTTCACGCGTGCTCAATAACAGCGAATATGTCTCTGAAGAAACCCGCCGAAGTGTGCTCGAGGTGGTTGGTGAACTCAGCTACTTCAAGAATGTGCATGCCAGGCGCCTGGCTACCGGACGCAGCGATCTATTTGGCCTCGTCATTTCCGAGATAGCCAATCCGTTCTTTCCCGAGATCATACGGGGCTATCAAGCTACAGCCTGGAGCCGCGGATCTGATGTGCTCCTTTGCAATACCGAATACGACCGGGAACGCACCAAGATGGTCATCCGAAAGCTGAGGGAGAGCGATGTGCGTGGCGTCGCGATCGTTACTTCCGCGGTGGACCAGAGCATGGCATCGGAGCTGACGGACGCCGGGATACCGTTGGTCTTTTGTAACTCCGATCCTGCCACCAGGCTGGTCGGGAACATCCGCATCGAATATGAACATGGCGTCAAGAAAGCGATTCAGCATGTCGTAGAGCTGGGCCATCGCCGGTCGGCCGTCATTGCCGGTCCGGCCGAAAACCGCACCGCAGTGACGATCAAGAATGCTCTAGTGTCTGGACTCACGGCCCGTGGACTGAAACCGGTTTGTGTCTTGGAAAGCAACTACCGGGTCGATGCCGGCGCTTCGGCAGTTCGAGAAGTCTTGTCGCGTCCCGAAATTCCTACCGTAGTGTTCTGCGGAAACGATCTGATTGCCATGGGCGCGATGAGCGCACTGGAAGAGTCTGGAGTGCGGGTGCCGGAAGACGTTTCGGTCCTCGGGATCGACGATATCTTCTTTGCCTTTCTAGCCGGGCCTCCCCTCACCACAATCAGCGTTCCTCGCGAACAACTCGGTGTGAAGGCATTTGAGGCTCTGGACGCGATGCTGAAGGCGAAACGCCAGAAGGGGTCGAACTACACGTTGGCAACAGATCTGGTGGTGCGCCGCTCCACCGCGTCGGCGCGGCGATAAAAGCCAAGTTCTCAGTTCGTTTGTTTTCGATACCACCACCGGACCTTCCAGGGCTGCGTAAACGCTCGTACTGCATTCCATTCGTGGGAAAGTGTTTTTTCGGTGAACTCGCCAGTCTCCGTGTCCACCATGGCTATGGTTTGTTGTCTTGCGTGCACATCACAGCCCTACAATTTTCATCTCGGCCTCCTTCGTCCCGAGGCTTTTTGGTTGGATGCCGCAAAGTCTACTCGGTCCGTTGTGGGGCCGACGTCGTTATGACATCAGTAATCCGAGCTGCACTTGGAAATAGTAGCGCTGCTGGAGTGCGATCCCCTTCATTTTTGCACTGCCACGGCGTTGGACGCATCCTCCGAACTCTTGTGCACCGCCTCCAACCGCCGAACGACGTTCCCCTCCCAGTCATTCTCAGGCCCGAATCCTGTGACCGTTGATACCCACTTCCCCTTCGAATCGACAATCCAGTTTTGGGGTATCCCAATCCTGTCGAGCATGGAGTTAATGAAACTGTGCGCCAGCAGGACCGGAAACTCGTACTGATGTTCGCTCAAGAAGGGTTGCACCAATCCTGGATTCTCGTCCAGGTTGAAAGTCACTACCTGGATGTCTTTGCGGTCCTTGGTCATCCGGTAGAGCTTGTCGATATGCGGAAGTTCTGCCCTGCACGGTCCACACCAGGTCGCCCACACATTGATCAAGAGTTGTCCGCCCCGCGAGATCCTTGAGTCGCCAGGTCTTGCCCGCCATGTCAGCGAGCGCAAACTCGGGCAGTTGTTGGTTTGGTTTCGTCCAGAAACCCTCCGCAGCCTGCTGGCTCGTATCCGGCTGTTTTTTCCAGGTCTGCCAGGCTTCATCGGTTCCACCCATCTCTTTCCACAATGCTCTCGTCTCGTCTCCGTCGTCGTCCCGGAATTTGCCGTGTTGCATTTGAGGCGTTCTGGGATTCGTCTGGTTCGCCAGTTGGTAATAAGCCAGCGCGTCGACGTTGTGGCCATCCAGGACTGCAAGGCGTGCCCGGCAGAGCCAGTACACCCATACAAACTTGCTGACTGCCGGGGGTGTGGTGATCTCAGTTCGCAGTTTCTCTACCAACTCTGGACGATTCAGCTGTCGCGCTGCGGTGAGCATTTCGGCAACAATGTAGCGCTCCCCCAGATCGAGGAGGGCCTTCGTTTCGGCGATGTCGTCCGCGCTTCGATTCGTGTCTCTCCCATCCACGCATGCGATCCTGCTCTTGAATGTCCCTGGCTTTCTCGAGCGTTGCCATAGCCACTTCCGGCAGGACATTGTGCTTCAAGAGAGATTGCGCCGCCGGTACGGACTCCAAGCTGAGATACTCCGTCTCTTCTGCCTCCTTGACATCCGATTCGAACAGCGCGCGCACTTCCTTCTCCGACAGGGCTCCCTCACGATCGACCGCCTCCTTCCAGCCGTAATGAGAGAGGATAATAGTCGTCCGTAAACTGCTGAATCCATCCCTTCATTGCTTCCCGGTACTGGCGGTCGTACTTTTCCCAAGCCGCCGTGTCGCTCTCGTCCTCCGGTTCCTTGTGCAAACTATCCCAACGGTCTCGGGTCACGAGTAGCGCTTTGCTCGACTTGGGAAATTCCTTAAGCAGGCGATCTTCCTTCGCTCGTACCGTCTCGGCCGACGCTCCGCTCTGCTTATATCCGCGAATCAGGAAGGATTGGAATTCGGCATCAGGAGCAGGCACGACCTTCTGCAAGCGCACCAAATCATCGGACACCCGCCGTCGGAGCGCCTCGTGCTCGGTCGGCGGAAGCGCTCGAAACTCAAGGCCCCACAGGGTTTCGTACGACTGCAGGACGGCCGGATCGGTTTCGTCGCGAAGCCGCGCACGTATGGCCACCGCGACCTTTGCCATTCGATTCTGATTTCCTTCCGTCGCAAGCCAGCGTTGCGCTTCGGTATCGGTCGAACTGGGACACAAATTGAAGAAGGCTGCGAGATTGTCGCTCAGTGCCTTAGGATCCCGCGTCTTACCTCTCCCGTAGAGCCCCGCGAGCCCAAGATATGGCCAGGGAAAATCCGGGGCCAGATCCCGCGCCTGCTGGAACTTTCGAATCGGCTTCCGGCGCGTCGTCCCAGAAACGGGAGTATCCTGACCAATAGATCGCCACTGGATCACCTGGGTTTGCCTTCTCGCGCGCCTTGAAGCTCTGCTGCAGCGCGGGCAACAAGTCGAGGTCGCCATACCATGCGTACCAGATCAAATCGTGCGCGGGATACAGTTCCCGCGGAAACTTTTCCATCAGCGCCTGAATGATCTCCACCCGACGCGCCATTCGCTCGTACGTCTTCATGCCTTCAAACTTCTTAGGATCGAGCTGCTCGCGCATAGCGATCGTTAGTTCACGAGGCGGCTCGCATCCGGGAAGAGATTTGTCGGATTGCGCACTTGCAGCAGAGCAAGTGAGAAGTATTGCGATAAATCCGAGCATCCTGCCAGGTGACATGAACATAGCCAACTCCTTGTGCGGCATTGTAGGCGCTTGGCCGGCTACATTCTATGCTTGCCCGGTCGGGACGCTCCCGACAATTTTCGGGGAGTGGGGATCGATGATCGATACGGATTTATCGAGCTCGGACCGAGCCGTCCGTGGGAATACCTTTTAGGAAAAACATGAGAAGTCAGTATTTGCTCAACAAGCCAAGCCGGATGTAGGCGGCACGGATCGCAAGAAGTCTCCACGTCGTTTTCTGGTCACGCGCCATCAATCGTATGAGTGTCGACTCGGGTACTCTCAAGAGGTGGTCCAGACGCGCATCGTGCTTCTGCACGCTGGTGTAGCTAAGGTTGTGACAGGTTCTGCACGCAAAGGCCCGCAGATGCATCGGCCTGTAAAGTTTGAAGGCCCTGAGGCCACACTGCGGGCACTCCAGACATAGGCGCCGGCCCCGTCCGCGCGTCGGAACCGTCGTGAACCGAAGGCCTAGCCTGAGACAACACAAAGCATCAGTTGCTTTAACAATCTCGCAATCCTCTACTACGACGCGCGGGATGACGTTCGCCGGGCGGCTCATGAGTTTTCTCTTATAAGTGTTCTCCCTTCACATGTGGACAGCAGGTATGTGCCTTGTGAGCTCGTAGGAACTGAACGCTGCGACATTTAGGATTGCGAATGATTGCCAATGCTATTGCCGCGTCTTTGCGCTCTATTTGCGCTCCGTTTGTCTGACTAACACTGCTTTTCATGGTCTTAGGTGTCATCCGCTGACCTGCATCTTGTTGAAACTACGTTTAACCTATGATTCGAATCCTATAGCGCCCACCATCTTTTCAACAACTTACGAACCGCTATCGGATCACAGGACGGACCATACCAAAACGCTCTCCGCAACCTTGCTGCTGGCCGCTGTCAATTCCGAATCGAACGTCGTGCCGCACGTGTCCATAATCATTGCGAGACTTGAGGGTGGGTGAATCCACTGCAAAGTCCTGGTGCAAGCACCAACACTTCTTCGCTTCACGGGAAGAACTCCAGTTTGCCTTGGGAAACCCTTGCTCTGTACGGGCTTTCATAGGATACTGGCTGTCCTTTTTCTGAAAGTCTGGTGTCAAAATGCCCCTTCGTTTCCTGCTCAACGGCCGCTCGCCGACTGCGCTTGTGCTTATTCTGTTCTCATTGGTGAACGTGGGAGTGTCTCAAAGGGCAGTTAATTCAATACCAATCTCGGCCAATGCCAACAGAAAGTACGCTCCCGGACGCTTGCTAATTAAGTTTCGACAAGGAACGAGCGCGGAGGCACGAACTGTCCTGCATGCTTCGCTGGGAGCAAAAGTCGTCAAGCAATTCAATGCGGTCGAAAATTTGGAAGCGGTCGCTTTACCGACGAATCTCGACGTAGATGCAGCAGTGCGTTCATATCGCCAGCGATCCGATGTTGAATACGCTGAGCCTGACTACATCGTCCACCTTCTCAATACTCCCGATGACCTTTTGTTCCCGCAGATGTGGAGCCTACTGAATACGGGACAGCAAGGCGGCACGTCCGGCGATGACATTGGAGCAACGCTCGCCTGGAACTTCACGACAGGCGATCACAATGTCGTCGTCGCAACCATCGATACTGGCATCGATTTCACTCACCCGGATCTCGTTCCGAACCTGTTTCACGATACATCGGTTTGCAACGGTGTGAATGACGCCAATAACGGATGCTATGGCATATCGACGGTCTCCTACACAAAGAATCTGCACGACGATAACGGCCACGGTACGCACGTCTCGGGCACAATCGGGGCAGCCGGCAACAACGGCCTTGGTGTGGTCGGAATCAACTGGAACGTCCAGCTGTTGTCATGCAAGTTCCTGGATTCCGGCGGGTATGGTCAGACGTCTGACGCAATAGCTTGCCTCGACTATCTTCTGCAGATGAAGAACAAGGGCTACAACATCGTAGCCAGCAATAACAGTTGGGGTGGCATTGAATATTCGCAGGCGCTAACGGATGCGATCCAGGCGCAGGAGCAAGCCGGGATTCTATTCATCGCCGCGTCGGGCAATGAGTTTGGCGACAACGATGTTGTTCCAACCTATCCCGCGAATACAGCGCTGCCAAACGTCATTTCGGTTGCTGCGACCACTCGCACTGATGCCTTGGCTAACTTCTCGAACGTCGGCCATCACAGCGTACATCTAGGGGCTCCCGGGCAGGAGATTTTGAGCACGTGGCCGGGCAACAACTATGCAGTGCTGTCGGGCACGTCGATGGCAACTCCGCACGTGACGGGAGCCATTGCGTTGCTGGCAGCTCAGAACCCGTCGATGGATTGGCGTGGGCTGAAGAACTTACTGCTCGCCGGCGGCGACGCTCGAACGTCGCTTGCCCAAACCGTCACTGGAAAGCGTCTCAACCTCAACGGCTCTATGACCTGCGCAGCTAAGACGGTAAAGAGCCGATTGCAGCCAGTGAATGATGCCATCGCCGCGACGGCCAGTACTCCGGTCACTCTCGAAGCGCTCAACATCAATTGTTCGCAAGCTGCGGGCAACGTGCAAGTAGCGGTGTCTCCGGGGGTACAGACGATCACGCTGGTCGACGATGGTTCCGGAGCGGATCAGGCCGCCGGGGACGGCGTCTACACAGCGCAATGGACTCCAGTTGCGTTGGGCAGCTACACACTCACCTTTCCCGGTCCGGATGTAGTGCAGGCGGAAGTTCTGAACAACTACGAGGCCACGCCGACGGCTTATAACTATGTCAGCATCACGGGAGCCAACCTGAATCTGGGAGACGACGGAGTCGCGCAGATTACGTCTCCGTTCTCGATTCCATTCGGCGGAGGCAGCTTCACCAAGTTGCAAGTGGGGAGCAATGGCACCATCAGCTTCACGGATGGGTCCTCTCCGTTCATCAATAACGTGATTCCGGGACTCACTCCTGTTCCAGTCACCCTGGTGGCGCCGTTCTGGCAGGATTTGTATCCGGTGAAGGATTCTGCCCAGAATGTTTTCTGGGCAGCCGTGGGAACTGCGCCCAATCGTCAACTGGTGGTTGAGTGGCGGGACGTGAGGAGTTTCCTGTGCCACGATGACGCCTCAGCCACAGTAACCTTTGAGGTCGTTTTCTCCGAGTCCAGCAGCAACGTTCTGTTTGAATACGCCAACAGCTCGTTCGGTGGCTACTGCTATTTTCAGGCTGCGGGTTCTTATGCAACGGTGGGCGTACAGGTTTCGCCGACTGTGGGCACGATGTGGAGCGTCAACAATCCGGTGATCGTTAGCGGGTCGGCCTTGCTGTGGACCATCGGTAGCAGCACGCCGCCCATAAATCCCGTCCCGACGATTACATCGCTGTCTCCAGCGAGTGTTCCCATCAACGGACCCGCATTTACGCTAACAGTGAACGGAACCGGGTTCGTTCCGACTTCGGCGGTGAATTTTGATCTGTACGATCGCCCTACGACTTACGTCAGCAGCACGCAACTTACGGCGCAGATTCCCGCCGAAGCGATCGCGCAAAATGGATTGTTTTCGATTCCTGTGTGGGTCGACAATCCTCCGCCGGGAGGCGGGATGTCCACCTCCGTCGATCTCCCCCTCAGCACGCCAGTCCCCACTATCACTTCGCTTTCGCCGGCTTCAGTCGCAGCCGGCTCGTTCAGCTTTTCCTTGACGATCAACGGCACGGGGTTTGGGGAATGCAACGTTTACTGGAACGGAACTTTAATCGGGGGAGGAGGGTCTTTCAGTTCGACGCAGTTAATCGCGACAATCCCGTACACAATGATCACGACTCCGGGCACGGTTCAGATCACGGTGCAAAATATAGGTCCCGGAGGCGGCACCTCTAACGCCGCGACATTCACAATCCTCCCCCAATCTCAGATGTACCTGCAACCGCCGCTGTTTTCTAGTGGACGCGGGAACTCAGCCGCTATGACTCCGGCGACGCCCACCCGCTTTCTGGGATGGAAGTATGCGGAACAGGGCGGTCCAGACTATGTCAGAGCTTTTTCGCGTCTGAGGGCACAATCGCCGCTGGATCCAAAGTCGTTGTCGTCGGGCAACAATGGGCTCGTATCTGCCCAGAGTACTCCACCACTCGCCGGATTGCAGCTGCGTCCATCGCTGCCTGCTGACTATATTCCAACCGGCGTTGCGGCCGGAGATTTCAACGGCGATGGCATTCCAGACTGGGTCGTCTCGAATGGCGGCAGCAATAATCTCTGGGTGTATCTGGGGCACGGGGACGGATCGTTCACACAAGCCACGGTGATTTCTTTGAATGGGCAATCTCCCATTGCGGTCGCAATCGCGGATCTGCGCGGAGTCGGGAGACTCGACATCATTGTGGCTGAGGCCGACAGCGGGAGCGTCGGAGTGCTGCTGGGTAACGGTGATGGAACATTTGCGGCTGAGAGAACTTTCTATGTACCGGGGGGGCCAATTTCAATGGCGGTTGCAGACCTGAATGGCGATACGCATCCTGACATCGTTGTCGGCCTGATTCCAAATACCAACATCTCCACCTTCGGGTCGGTTGTTAGTCTCCTGGGAGACGGAACGGGCGCCTTGGGCGCTCCGCTGTTCGAGCCTTACCTCACCTTTGGCGTGCTGTTTCCACAATCAATCGCGGTAGCAGATTTTGAGAAGAACGGAAAGCCTGACGTCGTGGTTGTCGACCCCGGTGTTGGCGCCGTTATCTATATAAATGACGGGAATGGATTTCTCAAAGAAGCGCAGCCAATCGATATCACTTTTGGTTTTGCTCCGGAAGCTTTGGTGGCAGGCGATGTGAATGAGGACGGATGTCCCGACGTGCTTGACTTCAATAACTTGGGGATTGCAACTGTCCTTTTAGGGAATTGCGACAGCACCTTCCAGGCTCCATCATTCTACAAAGGCGAAGGCGATCTGGCCTGGGCGGCCACGTTGGTCGACGTGAACGGCGATGGACACCTGGACCTCGTGTACTCGGGAATCTGGGCGAATACAGGTTATGGACAGGTTGCGGGCAATTTGCTGTCCGTACACTTCGGCGATGGGAAAGGGCATTTTGGTTCGGGGCGCGTTTTTCGCGGCGGGCAAACATCCTTTGGACTGGCAGTAGCCGATCTGAATCGCGACGGACATCCTGACTTCATCACGGCGAATCAGGACAGCGACAGCGCGTCGGTTTTCCTTAACGATGGCCAAGGCGGCTTTGGCTCTCCGACAGGCGGATACGTCGGATTCATCAGCGGCAGCGTTCCCAGCGGGCCGGTCAATGCTCCTCGCACTAATTTCATTTCATCCGACGTCAACGGCGACGGAAGTCCGGATCTCGTCGAGATATTGCTGGGACCAGGGTACCCCAACGCCAACCAAGCAGCCGTGATGCTCAACGATGGCAGCGGTCACCTCGGCTCACCCATCTACTCGCCGGTCGCTGAGGGGACGTTCAACGTAACAGATTTTCTGCTAGGTGATTTTCGTAATACCGGCCATCCTGACATTGTCACGATCGCCTCTTACTTTGGCGAGGGAGGCCCGGGTACGCAGCTGGTCCTTGCGCCGAATGCAGGTAGCGGGAGCTTTGGACTTCCGCGGATCATGACCATCTCCGACAGCGGAGCACTCGCCGCAGGAGACTTCAACCACGACGGCAATCTCGATCTCGCTGTCGGAATCAACGCTTCACAGAGCGGCATGGCTACCATCACGATCTACCTCGGCCACGGAGATGGAACTTTCACCGCTCAGTCGCCGATCACCTTCAATGCCAACAGCGCGGGGCACTGGATTCAAGGTCTATGGGTTGGAGATTACAACGCTGATGGGAACGTCGACATTCTGGCTTGGTTCTATGTAAACGTCGTGCCTTTTAGGAACAACGACGTGTACGAACTCTTGGGCAAAGGAGACGGCACATTCGCACCTGCAAAACTCGTGTTGCAGAACCTGAGCGGCCCGGCAATCGCAGATTTGAATCATGACGGCTTGCCCGACATCGTCGACAATCGTAATCCCCAAGCGAACTATCCCAACCCTGCTTCCGCGCAGTTCACGATCTACCTGGGCCAATCCGATGGAAGTTTTAGGCTGACGAACACCTACGCTCCGTATGGCGCACAGAAGAGCTTCGACTACACGCTCGGCACCACAGCCGGCGGCCGCAATCCTGCATGGCTGGCGGATTTCAACGGAGACGGAAACATTGATATTGCGGCGATCCAGCTAGAAACCGGCTCCTCGACTACTGTGGCGTTCGTTCAATTCTTGCTGGGCAACGGGGACGGCACCTTTACTCCAACCTATGAACCGTACTATCTCAACGCTTCTTTCCCAGCTAACGCATTCGATCTTACAGGAGACGGCCGCGCTGACATGGTGGAGAACGACGTCTTCACCTCCTCGTTTCAGGTGATCCCTAGCGGCATCGGCACGCCCCTGTCACTGCAGATGGCAGGGGACCCGGTCATCGGGAGCAAGGGTTCCGTTCAGGTGTCGTTGGCCCTCGTTTCTTCCACGGCAACTCAAGTTGCGTTGACTACCAGTGATCCAGCGATCACGATTCCGGCAACCGTGAGCATTCCCGCTGGCTCGCTCACTCAAAGGGTAAGTTTCACTATTGGAAGTTCTTTCAACTCCAGCCACGTTTTCTGGATCAAAGGGACGCTGGCCGGTAGTTCGTCTGTCGCCTACGGGACTCAGGCCATGACCCAAGGGCAGTATGGCGTCGCGGTATCTTTGTATTGGACCACACAAGCCACGTTCCCCGGATTGCCCACCGCGGATTACCAGCTCGCTGTGACTTCCCTCGCTGGCTACGCGACGACAGTAACGCTAAGTTGTCAGGGCCTGCCAACTGGCGCGTCATGCCAGTTCGGTTCCGGCGCGTTGCCGATTCCTGCGGGCGGAGCCAACGGTACATCGATGATTATCAATACTACGTCGAGTACCCCCGCCGGCGTCTATCCCATCGTCGTACTGGCCTCTGACGGAGTGATCACCTCGAGGTTCAAGGCGGCTCTCGATATCGGCGACTACAGCGTCAGCATTACGACGCCCTCCCAAACGGTGCTGCTCGGCAATACCACGACCTTCCCCATCCAAGTGACTTCCATCAACAACTACGGCGGGAATTTTACCAGTACCTGTACCGGAATCCCTGCGCCCGGCGTATGTACGGTCAATGGATTCCCGTTCTGGAGTGCGCAGATTCAGACCAGCGGCCTTGCGGTCGGGAGCTACAATTTTACAGTCGCGCTCTCAAACGGCGTGGCAACCCGCTCGGCCTCAGCCACTCTCAGTGTTGGAGACTTCACTGCTAGTATCTCCGCCGAAACGCTTTCAGTTCCGGTCGGCCAGAGCGGACAAGTCAATGTCAACGTCACGAGTGAGAACGGGTTCGCCGATCCTGTGAGTTTGTATTGCAGCGGAGCTCCATACGGCACCACCTGCACGATTAACCCAAACTCCGTTACGCCAACCTCGGGAGGCGATCCGGCAACGATCACCGTCACCGTGAGCAGCAAGCCCTTGGCAAACCCTCACACTGGCCGGACGGAGAATAAGCAGTATGCTGCGTTTTCACTTTTGGTTTTTGTTGGAATTGTCCTTGCAGTTTCATCAAGAAGACGGAGCGGGCTCTCAGGTCTAGCTGTTCTTGTTCTTATGGGGGCGTTGATTTCTTGCGGCGGCGGTTCATCCGGTGGCGGCGGTGGTGGTGGAGGTGGTGGTGGAGGAGGCGGTGGAGGTGGTGGTGGGAGTTCATCTTTCAATCTGACGATTCAGGCCAGCGCAGACGGGGTGACCAAGAACATTGGAACGATAAAAGTAACCGTTCCGTAGAGCAAAGTGTTGTTTAGGTCCGAGACTCCTAAATCTTGAACAGATCGGCAGTCCTTGGTTGACGGGTGACTTCAGCCCGACTCGAGACCACGAGAGTTGCCGATAGCAGGTTGTTTGAGACCCTCGATGTGATGATTTCGGTATCATGGGCCACTCGAAATTGGAACTCTGACTCAGAGGCAGTTTGGACCTGCCTCGGCAGAAAATGAAAGTCAACTTTCCGGCGGTCGTCATTGGGGATTTGAAGTGATCACTGAGCCGTGATCCGTTTGTGATCCGTTAGTACTGCTTACGTATGCTTCCAATGCTTTGCGGTTGCCCGCCGCACTCTCTATGTTGTTGAAACTACGTCTACCCCAAAATTCGAATCCTATAGCGCCCACCATCTTATTGAAAACAAATCAGTTAACGCAATTCTCTGAAGCCACTCTCAGAACTTCACTTATTCTTTGGAGTAAGTGACATGCAGTTCTGCACGGCCCAGGTGCGAGCCGTTAAGGCCAAAACCGGACCGATGCTGAACGTTTTACGATATGTTTAGGAGCGAGCAGTATTAACTTATAGGCCGGATCCCAATGGTCGGTCTTCTTCTTTACATCGCAGTTGCCAAGACTAGGATTCCAGCAGCGCGCGTAACTTGTGAGCGTATCTGCGGCTCGACGTGACCACCGTTCCTTCTGCCAGTACGATGTCGTAAACCCCATCGAACATCGGACGAATCTCGCTAATGCAGGCACCGTTCACGATGGCCGATTTCCGCACGCGGATGAAGTGGTGTGGCGCCAGCTTGTCTTCGAGATGTGCCAGAGTTTCCCGCAACAGGTGACTGTCGCTGGCGGTGTGTATGCAGGCATAGTTTCCCGTGGCTTCGATCCACAAAACGTTGGAAACGGGAACAAAGAAAATCCGCTTCTTGTCCTTCACCACAAAGCGTTCCAACGGGCGGAGACTACGGAGGGATTGGAGCAGTGGTTCGAGACCTCGATTTGTCTTCCCGCGCTGTTCGAGGACCTGGAGTGCGTGAACCAGGGCCTTGGCAAATCGCTCCTTATCATACGGTTTCAAGAGATAGTCAACAGCGTGCACTTCGAATGCACGAATGGCGTGCACATCGTGAGCCGTAACGAAGATATAAACGGGAGCGGGGCCGGTCGATGGCTCCACATTTTCGATGACTCCAAAACCATCCAGATCAGGCATCTGCACATCGAGAAAAACGATGTCGGGATGAAGTTCATTGATCTGCTCCACCGCACTGATTCCGTTCGCCGCCTCGCCTACAACTTCAATGTCGTTGTGTTTGGCCAGATAGCGACGGATACCGCGGCGGGCGATCGGTTCGTCATCGACGATGAGGACTCGCGTCTTCATGCGAACTCCGCAGTGGAATGGTGATGATGGCCTCACAGCCTCGACCGTCGCCCCCGGTAAGTTCCAGCGACGACTCGTCCCCGTAGAGCTGTTTCAAGCGTGACTGGACATTGGTGAGTCCGACGCCGAACCGCAGGCGCGATCCCGGTGCCGGACCCGGGCCATCATCGCGGACGCAGAGCCAAACTCTGCCGTTGTGGCGTTGCGCAGCGATCTCTAGCCGGCCTGCGGCGGAATCGACGCTGATGCCGTGCTTGATGGCATTCTCAACCAGAGGCTGAAGCGCCAGGCTCGGTACATAGACTCCGAGAAGGTCAGGTGGCACGTCCATGTGAACTTTCAACCGATCATGAAAGCGTGTCTGTTCGATCTCCAGATACTTGCCGACGAACTCGAGCTCGCTCTGCAAGGTGATCTCGTTCTCCCGCCGTTCGAGGGCCATGCGCAGCAAGTCGCCGAGGCTGACCAGCAGATGGCTTGCCGCATCGACGTCTTCCTGCATCAGGACTCCGATGGTGTGAAGACTGTTGAACAAAAAGTGCGGATGTAACTGGCTTTTGAGGTTTTCAAGTTCGGCGTGGGAAAGCTGCGTCTGCAGCTGCGCCGCTCGAGTCTGGCGCTCCATAGCGGCCTGGTAAAAGTGGATCGACTGATACAGTCCCACAACTAACCAGTACGTAAGCACGCCGGTGAGGCTCATCGATACAACACTGCCTGTGAACGTCGGAAGAGGGCGTGGTGCACCAGGATCGGTTATGCGAAAAAGGAGTCCCAGAAGTCCATGGCTCAGAAAGTATTCGGTGACAGATGCCAGGGGAGCCATCAGGAACGACGCGATTGTGTGGATCGCTATATGAGATACAAACCTCGGCCCCGTCAACGGGAACCGTTTCGCCAGAGCAATCACAAGCGGTGTGAACGCCGCCCATACGTTCCAGTAGACGAGTTCGATCACACCCACGAGCACCCAACTGACGTGCCCGCCGTGAACCTTCGCCACCGCGATCTCCTGCACCGTGAACAACAGTCCTACAATCGTCCACGCACACAGGATCAAAATCCATCTCGTTCGTCCCTATCTGGTGTGGCCTGCGAGCAATGGGTGTGTCGACCTCTCCGGGACGGATTATAGCGGAGCCTTCGAAGGAGACATCACTGAGGACAGACCGCTTGTCTCACTTCGGACGCCGCATGTCACTTTTCCTGCAAACGCTGGTTCTTCGCGTCATATTGTCCGGTGAGCAGGAGCATCGGCAAGACCCACACGGGCTCGTCATCTTCACCAGCCGACGTCCAGCTAACCCAGTATCCACAGGAGTTTGCCATGAGCAAGACCGCAATTACCTCGCCGGAACTCACGCCGCCGGTCGGCCCGTTTTCCCAGGCGATCGAAGTCGGTGGTTTCCTCTATTTCAGCGGACAGGTCGCCCAAGACCCGGCCACCGGCAAGGTGGTCGAGGGGGGCATTGTGGCAGAGACTGAGCGCGTCCTCCAGAACCTCTCGGCAGTCCTCAAGGCGGCCGGCAAGAGTTTCGATGACGTCGTGCGCGCCGGTGTGTTTCTCACGAGCATGAGTGACTTCGCCGCGATGAATGGCATCTACGCAAAGTATTTCAGTCAGCCCTTTCCCGCCCGCACGACGATCGGGGCCGCCGCGCTACCGCTTGGGGCCTGCGTCGAGATCGACCTCGTCGTCAAGGCTTGAGGCGACGCAAAGAGGGCCTCATCGCGGGGATCTTGGAGCCTTCAAAATGCAAATACTGATAGTGGGCATCGGCGCGTTGGGCGGAACAATTGCGGCGCGTGCCATCCGCACAGGACTGCCCGTCCGGCTTGCGGCTCGCAATACCGATTCCGCGAAGGCATTGCGCAGATCGGGCCTGCGAGTGTCCGGCATCGGAGGAGAGGTGAGGGCAGACGCTATCGACGTTGCCGCAGTTGAGGACTACGGAAAGGGAGACCAGTTTGACCTGATCCTGCTTGCCACCAAAGCGCAGGACGCGCTGGAAGTCGCGCCCCACGTGGTGGGCCTACTTGCCCCCGAAGGAGTTATTTTGCCTATACAGAATGGCGGCGTTGCACGGGTGCTTGCGGACCGTCTAGGCGAAGATAAGATCCTTGGCGGATTCTCAAATCTTGGCGCCACGATGGTAGAACCCGGCGTCTACGAGCAGAAGAATGCAGGGCATCTACTGATAGGCGAACTTGCTGGTGGTGTCAGTGAGCGCGTCGAGCGGGTTGCGCGCGCCCTAGGTCGAGCGATTGAGGTTAAGGTATCTTCAAACCTGACTGGTGCCATCTGGTCGAAACTCCTGATCAATTGCTCGGTTACAACCCTCGGTGCGCTCTGTTCGCAAACCATGCGTCAGTACATGGAAACGGAGGTAGGCAAGAAAGTCTTCCGACGGACGTACGAGGAAGCGTTATCTGTGGCACTTGCGATCGGCACTCGGCTGGAGCGTCTGGCCGTGGACCCGATTCCGCCCGGATGGCCGAGCAATTTTGCCGCAGAGGAACACTATGAGTCGTGGGTCGAAGCTGTGATTGCGTTCTACGGAGACATCAAACCCTCCATGCTCCAGGACTTTGAGCGCGGCCGTAAGACTGAGATCGACTTTATCAACGGCTATGTGGTGACGTTAGGCCACGCGTCCGGAGTGCCGGTACACATGAACGCCACAATTACAGGCCTTGTACACCAGATCGAACGTGGAGTTCTCCAGCCGACACGAGAACGGATGAACGAGCTAGCTGATCAAACCTGTGAACGGACCCGTGGCAACAGTATTTGACGGCCAACTCTGACCGCTTGTCTCACTTCGGACACCGCATGTCACTTTTCCTGCAAACACTGGTTCTTCGCGGCATATTGTCCAGTGAGCAGGAGCATCGCCTAGAGGAGTTCCACATGAAGAAGATTCTGACTCAGTACGGAGTGTGCGCGCTTGCGGTCGCTCTGATGGTGCCGTTGGCGCAGGCGCAACCGGCAGGGATGCAGGCCGCCTTCGGAAAAGATGCCGGAACGCTTTCCGACAAATTCACCGGACTCGCGCGCGTTATGTCGGGCAAGTACGACTGGAAGCCCGGCCAGGGCGTTCGCTCCGTCGGCGACGTGTTCAACCTGATCGTTACGGAGAACGGCATGCTCGTCGGTGTGCTTTCGGGCACACCGAATACGGAGGCAAAGCCCGCGCCCATCACCGATCCGGAGAAAGTTGCAGGAAGCTCTGAAGGCTTCTTACGTCAATCTGCAAAAAGCGATTACGGAACTTTCCGACAAAGACCTGCAGACGCCGGTGAAACTGTTCGGAAGAGACATGACGAAGCTCGGCGCGCTGATGCTGATTCTCGAAGATCAACACGAGCATCTGGGGCAGTCGATCGCGTACGCGCGCAGCAACGGCGTGGTTCCGCCCTGGTCTAAGTAGGAGCGCCGCGCGGTGGGACACTCAGTTCGCGTCGTCTAGGAAGGAGTATCGATGACATTCAACTGCTGGAAATTCAAAGGCGGGAAATCCAAGGGATGCAGTGTTTGCGCCATTGCCCTACTTTCTTTCACCGTCGGATCGCTCATTACTGCCCGCCTTGCTCACATTGACCACGTGAGGGCCGACAGCAATCGCGTCTTCGAGCTTCGCATTTATCACACTGTACCTGGCAAATTGTCGGCACTGGAATCGCGGTTTCGAGACATCTATTCAAAGCTGCTAGCCAAACACGATCTGCAGGTCGTGGGTTACTGGGTACCTGAGGGGGCAGCCGATTGGGACAACACATTCGTATACCTCGTGGCTCATTCCAGCCGGGAGGAAGCTAAAAAGAACTGGGACGCGATGCTGGCCGACCCGGAGGTTCAGGAAGCAATCAAATCCGAGGAGGCCAACAAGCTGGTGGAAAAGATAGACCGGACGTACATGCGGCCGACGGATTTTTCGCCGAAGTAGTGTCGCATTTCGCGAGATTCGATTCGTTAGTCGAGTTCGACGCCAGAAGCCTTCCTCTAGGCTGGCGACATTCAACTACGATTTTGTCATCAACGACAAGGTTACTAATTCAGGCGCTCGAACACTGGCACGTGCGCAAAATCGATGGGGAGTGGAAGATATTGTCCGTTACCTAGACGATCTATTGATAGTCACAGCTGACAGGCCGAAAAGAGCGTCTTCATGGGGACTTTATTTCAGGATGTTCGCTATGGTTTGCGCATGCTGGTCACGAAGCCCACATTCACGATCGTGGCTGTCCTGACGCTGGCTCTGGGCGTGGGAGCCAACACGGCGATTTTCAGCATCGTGAACGCCGTGCTGCTCCGTTCTCTTCCGTTCCCCGACCCCGACCGTCTTGTAAGGATCTACTTTAACAACCCAGGGGTAGGATTGCGGGGCGTTCGGTTTTCCGTTCCGGAATTCGACGATCTTAGAACGCAGACGGATGTGTTCGAAGATGTGAGTGTCATCGTCTTGGGCCCAACAAACTTGACCGGTGTCAAACAGCCCGAACATTTGGAAATGATGGAGGTTTCTCCCAACTACTTTTCCATGCTCGGCGCTACTCCCGAACTAGGACGCTTGTTTGGTCACCAGGACTTCGCGCTCGGTTTCGCGCCCGTGGTCGTGATCAGCGATGCCTTGTGGCGCCGATCTTATGGGGCTGATCCTGGTGTCCTCGGCCGGAGCCTCCGCCTCGATAACGATCTATATACGATTGTCGGTGTACTTTCTCCCGGATTTCGCCACCCCGGACCGACCATTCCAGCCGTGGAGGTGTGGATTACCTGCGGATTCAGTGGCGATCCGTTCCCAGCGCCAGCGCGTGGCTTGCGCATACTACCAGGGGCAATCGGTCGTCTCAAGCCGGGCCTCACCCTAGCGCAAGCTCAGGCGCGGCTTGATGCCCTCACTGCTAATTTGCGTCGCGAATTTGCGAATGATTACCCTCCGCAAGCCAAATGGACGATTGAGATTGTGCCGTTGCAGCAATCGTTGGTGGGTAAGGTTCGACCGATGCTGGTCGTGTTGATGGCTGCCGTAATCTTAATCGTTTTCGTCGTGTCTCTAAACATTGGCAGCCTGCTTCTGGCGCGCGCCTCTGGACGACAGCAAGAGATGGCAGTGCGCGCGGCGATGGGAGCGAGCGGCGGCAGAATGATCCGACAGATGCTCACCGAATCGCTGTTGCTGGCCTTCATCGGGGGAATCGCAGGGCTCACGACGGCGGTGATCACGCTGAAAGCCGTCTTGCGATTTGTGCCGGCGAATCTTCCGCGACTGGGCGAAGTAAACATTGATTGGCGGGTGCTGGGATTTGCGTTACTGATTTCGCTCGCGACCGGGCTACTGTTTGGGCTGGCTCCCGCGCTTCATTCCTCGAAGGCGGGACTTGCGGGCACGATGCGCGAGGGCTCGCGCGGCTCGGGTTACAGCGCGAAGACCGGGCGCATGCGCGACGCACTGATGGTGTCGCAGCTGGCTTTTGCGGTAGTGCTGATGATCGGCGCGGGGCTCCTATTGGAAACGCTGCGCGATTTGTTGCGGCAGAATCCGGGCTTCAATGCATCGCAAGTGGTGACGGCGAATATCTATCTGCCGAACCCGAATGATCCGCAGCTCGATCCATATCACACCTTCGCGCAGCAGATTCCGTTTAATCGCGAACTGCTGCGGCGCGCGAACGCGATTCCCGGCGTGGAGTTGGCGGCGATTACGTCCAATTTGCCGGCCGCCGACACAATCAACAGCGATTCGGCGGCCTACGGCACCACCAATCACAATTCGCTGGCCATCGAAGACCGGCCCACGGAATCCTCGGGAGATTTGAGCGCGGAAGTTATCCGCATCAGCCCGGACTATTTTCGGGTGATACAAACACCGCTCGTCGAGGGGCGCTTCTTCACCGAGGACGACGAGAACGGCAAGCTGCCCGTGGTGATCATCGATGAGGCGACGGCAAGGCGCTACTGGTGGCCGGATCATGATCCCGTGGGCCGGCGGCTGCGTATCCGGTTGCGTTTCGGGCAGAATCCTGTGAATCCATGGAGCACCGTGGTGGGCGTGGTGAAAAATATCAAACACGACGGGCTCGATGTCGATGGCGTGCCGCACCTCTATGTTCCGCTGAATCAATTTCTCGGGCGGTCGTTGAGCTTGGCTCTGCGAACTTCGTTGCCAGCGAGCACGCTGGAGGCGCAGATTCGCGGCGCGATTCAGAGCGTGGATCCGGGGCTGCCGGTGTTCAACGTCACCTCGATGGATGAGGTACTGGATGCATCGCTGGCATCGCGCAGATTTTCCGCGAATCTGGTGGCGGGATTTGCGGGTGGGGCGCTCTTGCTGGCCTCGATCGGAATTTACGGCTTGCTGGCCTATATGGTCGGGCAAAGATCGCGCGAGATCGGTATCCGCATGGCCCTGGGCGCGCGAGCGGGACGACATTCTGAGAACTGTTCTTACGCAAGGGGGTCGCGCTTGCTGGCGTGGGCATCGTTGCCGGAGTGGTCTTTTCTGCATCCACTGCGTCCATGATGGCAAGTCTGCTCTATGGTGTTCGCCCCCATGATCCGGCTGTGTTTCTGATCGTGCCGCTGCTTTTACTTGCAGTGGCCGCGCTGGCTAGCTATCTCCCGGCACGGCGCGCGACGAAAGTGAACCCGATGATTGCCCTTCGCGATGCATGAACTCACCGGTTTAGGGCCCGTTCGTCAATGGCAGGAAATCTTGATGCCATCTTTTACTTAGCGGGAACGCGCCTCTATACCTTGGTTTATCGTGGTTTGTGTTCGATTTCTGGAAATCATCCAGAGAGTCCTTGAAATCCACCACAGAGGTTCATAATGTGTTGTGAAACTGCGAGCGTTGTCACAACTTGGAGCCTCATGCCATCGCAGTGATAGTTAAGTCAGCGGCGGATGCGATCTCCCGGCCGTTTGAATACTCGCGAGTGAGATATGCCGGAGAACAGATACAGACACCGGGTTACAGATTGGCCTGTTCAACTGCCAATGTCACGGTTTGATTTGCGGCCACCTTCGTTGGCACTCTCCAGTTGGGCACGAGGCCGTGATCCGTTTGTGATCCGTTAGCACTGTTTACCACTGTCTTCCATTGCTTTACGGTGCCCGCCGTGCGCTCTATGTTGTTGAAACTACGCCTACCCCAAAATTCGAATCCTATAGCGCCCACCATCTTTTCAGCTTACGAAGCTTGTGACTCGTCAGGTGATCCGATAGCGAACAGTCTTCTAAGAATCCTTGCTGCTTCCACAGATCGCCATTCCCAATCAGTTCGCGCCTGGCGTACGGGACACCGAGTGGAGCCTGACAGCAAGATATTGCCGCGCGGCCAAATATCCTCCAAGGCCCACATCAAACGCCAAACAGAAACCGGGCCACCAACGCGGCACGCCGGGATTTTCAATTAACGAGTGATGGAAGAAGTCAAAAACTGCGTGGCCAGCGATTGCAGCGGCCACCAACCAGAGATTTCTCTTGAAACCAACTATGGCGAGGAGCAGAAATGCGCTTGCAACGACGATCTCAATTGCGAGTGTCCGCCCGGAAGCCCCCATTACGGCAAACAGTACATAGTAGGAGGCAGTGATGATGAGTACGGTCGGATAAAAGGCTCGATCACGCTCAAAGCCGGTGGTGGCGGCAAAACCAGCTACGGCCAAAGATAGTACGAACCCAATCAGGTATTCCATCTGACGCCTCGCGGTTGCTTGTTCGCAGAATTCAAACGATAAGAGTTCAGGCTTCCTTGTGGGTCGGTGCGCGGCGCGAGTTTCCGGCTGGCTGGCAATGGCAATCCAGACAGCCGTGCTCGGCACAACTCCCGCATGCCAGCTTCACCTGACTGCGAAGAGCCTTCCGTGCGCGATGCACTCGGACTGCCGCATTTTCCGCTGTAATGTTGGACTGCTGGGCCAGTTCGCTGAGTTTGCCGTCTTCCAAATCCACGATCCGGAGCGCATCCCGATATTCTGGCTTCAGGGTCGTAAGCAGGCCGGAAACGCACTGGCAGATCTCCTGCCAAAGCTCCGCCTCTGGTTCTTGACTCTCTGTGAAATCCCGTCCCCAAACTTCCATGGCGTTCGCCGAGGCAGACCGGTGACGGTAGTGATCAATCACGGCGTTGCGCAGTACTCGATAGAACCACGCCACGACTTTTTCCTCCTGCACTCCAGCCCCATGCTCCAGCCCACGAGCAAACGCGGATTGCAGAATATCCTCGGCGGCCGCCCTCGACTCCACGCGCCGTTCCAGAAATGCCAGAAACGCGCGATGCCCGTCTACCAGTTGCGCAATTGCCTCAGGCGACAACGACTTAGAAGGCTTATGCTCGGTGCTCACCGCGCCAGACTAGCACGCCCAGAGACTGGACTGTAAGGTTTCTGGCAGGTGTACGTCAGCCCCTTTGAAAGCGCATGAGGCGCTGAAAAACAAAAATAAGGGAGAACAACAATGTCGGATTTGACGAATACCACCTCGAAGGCCGTTACCAAGTCCAGTTGCTGCGGGACTTGTGACTGCGAACCCTGTTCTTGCACATGCCAAAAGAACGCATGCCGTTGCCAGGTGAACAACTGCCAATGCGGTTGCAGGAAACCCGCTGCTAGGCAGTAGTCCGGGGCGGCCTCGCCGGTCGGGGTTGAAAAGGGCGAGGCCGTACTCCACATCGCCAATTTACAAGACACAACAGATCGCCCATCGGGCAGAAAGTTCCAGGAGGAAACAAATTATGAAAGTAGCCACGACAATGATTGGGATCGTTTTAACTTGCGTCCTGGGAGTGGGAAGCATTGCAGCTCAGCAGCCCGGCGCATGCGGCACCGGCAAGCTGGTCGGCCTCGACACCAGGATTCAAACGATTGCAGGGATGAACACGGCACACTACGAGGAGAGGGTGAATAAGAATGGCAAGAGGGCGCTCGATGGATCCACCTACAGCGGGGAACAGACGCAGGAAATCTATGTTTTCACCATCGTGATTGGAGACATGATCTACACGACGGAAAGCGTCAAGAATCTGTTCTTCGGCTACAATCCAACCGACATGGTGGTGAACGACCCGGTCGAGGTATGCGTCGAGAAAAACAGGCTCCTCCTCACTCGTCAGGACGGAAAAAAGTACAAGACCAGAATAGTGAGGTCTGAGCGTGATCCGCAGGTTCTCAGTCAGGCGGACCGCCCGGCTGCGGGTGAGATGTTTTCGAAATAGGGAACTAGTCCTACTAGCCAGAAGAGCACTGGGAATCCTTCACTCTCGTTGCGCGGCAACCCGACAGCGCTCACGACGACAAGCCGTCCCTCCTGCGGACGGTTTGTCTGCCACTCGGAAGGAACTCTGTCGCCGAGGCAGGACATATAGATTTGACCTCCCTCAACAGGGATTCCACCCTATAGCGCCACCATCTTCCCTTTTGGTTTCAGTATGTTCTCGATGGTTGAGGGATCGCCGGGCGAGCAAGCTGCAGAATCATTCACCGATGGTTTTGGGGCCGATATGCGGGCTACGAAGCCCTCTTTACGGGATGCAAACGGGCGCGGTGCTCTTCTCTTCGTTGTTCGACCGACAGAACTCGTCCGCCAAGGTCAGCGAGTTGAACAAGTTCCTGCTGTATTGCTTCGAGCCGCTCCTGCCTCTGGCCGTGAGCGATTTGGGCGTGTGTGTCGTGACGGCCTTCCCGTCGATACTGCTCGTTTAACTCTTGAAGCTGTGCGATCTCCGAGCGGATACGGCCAATCTTTTCGCGAAGGACTTCGAGGTGATCCATACCTTCAGCATAGCATCTCGATCGATTGAGCGGCAGTCGCGAAGCAGTTCGTGGATTGCACTAGTGTCCGATCCGCCAAGGAACTATGATCTCTCGCAGGACGGGGGCCTATGTCGCACACGCGCACTGCTCGTGAATCAAGGCGAAGCACTCGTGTTCCACTGAAAGTTGTGATCGTGGCTCTGAGTGTCGCTGAACCTCTGACCTGCGATGGTGAAACGATCGTCGTCAACCATCATGGAGCACGTATCTCCACTAGCGTCCCGTTGCGTGTCGGAATGAAGATCGAGATTCACGTCATTCTGACCGGCAAACGCGCTCCCGCTGAGGTTGTCTACATTGATGCTGAGCGGTCTTTGGTCTGTGGAGTCGGGTTAATGAAACCGGAGAACATTTGGGGTTTATCTTTTCCACCGGACGACTGGTACGAGGGTGGCCATGAATCGTGACTTGCATCGACTCTTATCGTCCGAGTTGAAAGGAGCGAGGAGCAGATCGGTTCCGGGAATTAACTTTGCTTCGACTTCAAGCGGATTTCTTCGTCGGCAGGCGGAACTCGAGCACTTTTCCCCGTTGCTCTTGAGGAACCCACTTCACGCGCTTCGAGAACGTCGACGGTATGTAAAACTCAATCACTCTTGCCACAAGTCAATCCTTCTGGTCGTTGGTTACCTTGCCAAGTACGGCCTCACCGATCCATTTCAATGTCCGTGCCACTCCCACCCGCATTCACAGCGGACAGAATCGATCAGCCTGAGTTTTTTCAGAAGTGCCTTACACACCGCGCATGATCTCATCCACATGTTTTTGCTCCTTAACGCCCGTATAAAGGTTGGACTCGCTGGTCGTGGTTTGCGATGCAGCGCGGTTGTCATTTGATTGTCAAACGACTGTCTTGCGATGTCCCCACAAAAGGATCAGTCACACACCGTGTCGCCCCATAATCATTGTGTCAACCGGAGCCAGAACGTTTCACGCAGGCTGCCAGCACTCCTCATTGATTCAGCCCTGTTTTTCGATTGAGCCCCGTTTTTCCAGGCTTTTTCTGCCAACCTGATCCATCCGTTCGCCAACCAAGAATACAGCCGCAGTTCGCGGACTCTATGAAGGGAAATAAGATGGCCGATCCGGAAAAACCACGCAAACCCCTCGGTTGAGAGCATCGAGTATCAGCCCAGACAGTCACAAGGTGCTCCAAGCACTGAACCCGAAAGCGGGCAGGAAATCAGTGAGCGTCGCGATGAGGAAAATGACGCGAAGAACAAGGAAGACTCGGTGTAGCTTGATAAAAGCGAAGGTTCGGGTACAGCAGACGACGCCCTCGCGCGGCTCGGGCACCAAGCCATCGCACCGCACCAATTCAAGAACAGCTGCAGACCTTATTCCAGCCTCTCCGACTCTGGCAACTCTGCAGCTTTCCGCCCACACCTGCAAGGCTTGTGACCTCTGGAGAAATGCCACGCAAACCGTCTTCGGCGAAGGTCCATCCCCGGCACGCGTGATGTTCGTCGGCGAGCAACCGGGTGACAGCGAAGACAAGGCGGGCCATCCCTTCGTGGGCCCCGCTGGCAGATTGCTCGATGAGGTTTTGATCGAAGTTGGAATCGATCGCTCAGAGGTCTACGTCACTAATGTGGTCAAGCATTTCAAGTGGATCGCCGCTCAGCGCGGCAAGCGGCGCATCCACAAAAAGCCTCGGCACTCGGAGATCGAAGCCTGCCGTCCTTGGCTTGATGCTGAGTTGCAGGTGGTGAGGCCGGAAGTGCTGGTTTGTCTTGGCGCGAGTGCGGCGCAAGCCCTGCTCGGCAAGGACTTTCGAGTCAGCCGCGAGCGGGGAACTCTCATGAAAAGCCAGCTCGCCCCCTACATTATGGCTACGGTGCATCCTTCTACAATCTTGCGCGCCCCCGACAGCAAAGCCCGCGAGCAACAGCGCCGTGAATTTGTTCGAGACCTGAAAAAAGTCTCTGGCCTGATTAAAACCCATCACCGATCAGCGGCCTGACCACTCTACATTTCTCTTCTTTCGCTGGAATTCTTCTGCGGCGGTCGTTGCGACACAGGGTGGGGTTCTTGATTTTTTGACTATCCGGCCTGTCCCTCGAAACTCGACAACCCCATCGCCCGAAGGATTTCTCTAACCTTCCAGGAGGAATCGCATGCCGAGAAAAAAGAAATCATCAGGTCGCAAATATGGGAAGGCCGCGGGCAAGACTGTCGCGAGCGCAATGCGCCGCAAAAAGCGGGGCACTTTGAAATCGGGACCCGGCGGCAAAGGGGGCACGGTCAAAAGCCGCAAGCAGGCTATTGCGATCGGCCTTTCGGAGGCCCGGAAAAAGGGAGCCAAGGTGCCAAGAAAGAAGGCGGCTTAGAAAAAGGGTCGCCATTCGTTGACCACCGGCACGGCTCTGGCTTTTAATCGAAACCGGATGAGTTCAGACCCGGCAGTAATCGTGATCGGCGCCGGCGTGGCAGGACTGGCCGCGGCCTGCCAGCTGGGCCGCGCCGGAGTTCCCGTGCAAATCATTGAGGCGCGTGACCGCATCGGCGGTCGCGTGCTCACTCACCTTGATCCAGGCTGTGACTGCCCCATCGAATTCGGAGCCGAATTCATTCACGGCAAGCCTCCAGAAATCTGGGATCTTCTCCGCAAGGCCAAAGCCGAAATTACCGAGGTTCAGGGCGACGCGTGGTGCGCGGAAGAAGATCGCTTATCCCCGTGCGGATTTTGGGATGACGTCGACAAAATCCTCGACCAGATGGACGACTCAAAGCCCGACGAGTCATTCGCGGCCTTCCTCGATCGCTGCTGCCTTTCTCCGAAGACGAAAGCTAAACAGCGGGCGAAGCAGCGAGCAGAAGGCTACGTGTCAGGATTCAATGCGGCCGACCCTACCCTTGTCGGCGTTCATTGGCTGGTGAAAGAAATGCAAGCGGAGGAGAAGATCGAAGGATCGCGCGCCTTTCGCTGCCGCAACGGATACAAGGACCTGCTGGATGTGTTCCAAGAGGAATTAAAAAACTACAGCGTGGCGGTGCATACCGAGACGGTCGTACAGCAGGTGCACTGGAACGCTGGCAATGTGAAGGTTGGCTTTCGCAATGAGAAAGGCGAATCGACTTTCGAGGCTCCACGCGTTCTGATTACCTTGCCGCTGTCTCTTTTGAAAGCCCGCGTCGGGCAACCAGGAGTCGTTCAGTTCACACCCGAATTGCCGCGCCAGAAAAAGGAGGCTCTGGACAGGCTCGAAATGGGCAAGGTGATCCGAGTGACGTTGCGGTTTCGCGAGCGCTTCTGGGATTCGATCAAGCCGCCCGGCGCACGCGCATCCTTATCTAATATGAGTTTTCTCTTTGGTCAGGACGACTGGTTCCCCACTTGGTGGACTGCGCATCCGGCGAAGAGCCCCATCATTACCGGTTGGGCGCCGTTCCGCTCCGCCGAGCGTCTCTCAGGGAAGAGTCGCTCGTTTGTGGTGGAGCATAGCCTGCAGACGCTGAGCACGCTATTGCGCGTCAGTCAGTCAGAACTCCAGAATATTTTTGGGGAAGCCTACTTTCACGACTGGCAAACGGATCCGTTCTCGCTCGGAGCCTACAGTTACGGAAAAGTTGGGGCCAATGAAGCGCAGCAGGCGCTGGTGGAACCCATCCAAAATAAGCTCTACTTCGCTGGCGAGGCCACCGACACAGCAGGGAACAACGGCACCGTGCATGGAGCGATCGCCAGCGGATACCGCGCTGCGAAGCAGATTCTGAACGCAGCCGATTGAACCCGTGATGCCGTCGAACTAATGCGCCGACTTCTCGACGTCGCGCAGACGTGCTGCCTTGCCACGCAGACCGCGCAGATAGAACAGCCGTGCCCGGCGCACCTTCGACGAGCGCACCAGGTCCACTTTATCGATCACCTTCGAGTGCAGCGGGAAAATACGCTCCACTCCCTGTCCGAAGCTGATCTTCCGCACGGTGAAGCTGGCCTGCGGGCCGTTGTCGCGCTTGATCACCACGCCTTCAAACGCCTGCACGCGTTCCTTGTCGCCTTCTTTAATCTTCACGTGGACGCGCACCGTGTCCCCGGGGCGAAACGCCGGAATGTCGGTGCGTTGTGACTTCGCGAGTAGTTTTTCAATGATTAGGTTTGACATGATCTTTACCTTCGTCTTTCCATTCTGAATCTTAGATCTTGCGTGTTAGGCCGTAAGCCGGACCGAAGACCTATCACCTGCTCACATTCGCTACTCTCGTGCCGACTGCTGATCCGCAGAATCTTGCTATCTTCCTTGCTGAGTTCAACGCCCTCCATCAAATCCGGACGGTTTCTCAGCGTCTTCTTCAATGCCTGCTCACGCCGCCAGCGCCGGATCTCCCGATGGTTGCCGTTGATCAGCACCTCCGGCACTGTCATTCCGCGAAACTCCGCCGGCCGCGTGTAATGCGGATAATCCAGCAATCCGCCGGAGCCACAGGTCGAATCAGGCCCGTCCGTTTCACCGTCGTCCACATGCGCGGTGAACGACTCCTGCCGCGTCGACGCTTCGTTTCCAACAGCTCCCGGCAGCAAGCGCGTGACCGCTTCGATGATCACCGCAGCGCCCAACTCGCCGCCGCTCAGCACGTAGTCGCCGATCGAAAGCTCGCGGTCAGCGAGAAACTCCGAAACACGCTCGTCCACGCCTTCGTAGCGCCCGCAGATCAGCACCATGCGATCCAGCGCCGCCAGTTCCGACGCCACCTTCTGCGTGAACCGCTGCCCTTGCGCCGAAAGCACAACCACGCTCTCCTTCACCGCGCCGGACAAACGTTGCTCGCGCGGGGCAAGCTGCATCCGTTCCAAACATTCAAAGATCGGTTCCGGCTTCAGGACCATGCCCTCGCCGCCGCCGAATGGGCGGTCATCCACGGTGCGGTGCCTGTCGTGCGTGAACTCCCGCAGATCGTGGACTTCAATCTTCACCAGGCCCATCTCCGCGGCCCGGCGTGTAATCCCGTGATCCAGTGGCCCGCGAAAGAAGTCCGGAAAAATCGTGACAATATCGGCCTTCATTGGCGAACCCTGAAACCTACGCAGATTCCCTGATACCTTAGCCCCTGCTTTTCTCGCCGCTGCTCTTCTTCTCTCCGCGGTCACAGGCGCATTGATCTCCAACATGCCCTCGGGAAGCTTCATGCGCACCTGTCTCTGCGGCCAAATCCACGCCTTCGAGGTAAGCCTCGGCGAACGGCACATCGTACTTCTTGCCGCCCGCACCCGCCACAATCAGCAGCGGCGCTTCGCCGGCCCCGAACTGCACATCTTCGATCCGTCCGATCTCGCGATCCTGATCGAACACGGTGCACCCAACCAGATCGCTGACGTAATTCCAGCCCTGCTCAAGCTGCGCGCGTTCAGCCCGCGGGACTTGCAACTCCGATCCGATTAACGCCTCGGCATCCGATATCGAATCGATGCCGGCAAACTTCAAAACCAGCAGGCCCTTATGCGGCCACAGATCTTCAATCTCAACTTCACGCCGCGCGTCGCCCGACTTGCTCAGCGCGGAAAGCTTCATCCCCTTCGCAAACCGATCGGGAACATCGCTGTGAACCTCGGCGGCGACCTCACCATGCCGCCCTTGGGTCTTCACCACCCGGGCCAACGTGATGAACTCCGTCGATTCCGGCACGAGACCTACTCGATGATCTCGAGCTGATACCGCTTGTGCGCGCGGTGTCCCGCAGCGCTCAGCAGAGCCCGCAGCGCCCGGGCCGTCCGTCCCTGGCGTCCGATCACTTTGCCGACGTCGCGTCTCGGCCACTTCCAGTTCGATCACGTCATCGTCGAACTTCTCGACGAAGACCTCATCAGGCGCGTCGACCAGCGACTTCGCGATCAACTCGATGAGCGCACAAATATCTCCAGAAGACTCAGGCATAAATTCTCACTGTGGAAACGAGATCTGAACTTGAGGAGCCGCGGCCGAATCTACGCGGCGGGAGCCGGCGCCGCGGCTGGGGCCTTCGCGTACAGCTTGTTCACCCGCTCCGACATCTGCGCGCCCTTCGACACCCAGTAATCCACCCGGTCGCGCTTCATTTCAATGCTGGCCGGATTGGTGCGGGGATTATAGGTCCCCACGACTTCCACCGGACGGCCATTGCGCGCCCGCGCCTTCTCAATCACCACAATGCGATAGTGCGGTTGTTTGCGCGCACCCATGCGCGATAGTCGAATCATTAACACGAGACGTATATCCTTGTTCCGGAAGAGTCCGGCGAGATCAAGACAAACTATGATTATGCAGGAGCTTAGCCCGAAAGGCAAGCTTGTGTAGGGGCGGACGCCTTCGTCCGCCCCCGCGAAGGCGAAGCCGAGCGGTGCCGCGGAAAAAATTCTGATGTGTGCTTGAGTAAGCGCGAAAAGCTGCGTTTCATTTCGGGAAACGGGTGCAGTTCCTGAGTATACCCCCTCCCCCCTGGTCTATTGGAATCATCGAGTTAGGGGAAAATCTCGAAGTAATCTATGGGGCTCAACAGCTTATGGGCAAAATCTTGAGCCGCAAGGACTTAGTTCGTATCGACCGATTCCTGCTCACACCGCTTTCGCCTTGGCAAGCATGTGCTTTGTTGAATGGGGAGCGCAAGGGCAGGTCTCACACAGGGCTGTGATTTTACTCACGAGCGACTACCGTTGGGGGTGCCCCGTCCTTCTCGCGTTCTGTGCGAGAGGGCGGGGATTTTGACTTTCGCTCACTTCTATCCTTACCTCCATTCCCAACCGCTCCCGCCTTCGTGCCGTCCACTGGGACTCAATTTCCACCGGCCCGTCCGCTCCGGTTGCGTAGTGGCGAAAGCTGCTCCACAGCCAATCTTCCGGGCGCTCGACGAGTCCTCGCTTCACCGGATTCCTATGGATGTAACGTAACTTTTCGACCCGTTTGGCTTCGCTCCAAACGTTGAAATCGTAGTAGCGCGGCAGCCAGAAGGGCGCGCCTTCTGGCAGCCGCAGTTGCTGCGCCGTGATTTGCTTCAGCATTTGCAGCGCAATCGACAATCTCCCGCGTTCCGGCTCGCTGATCAACAAGTGCACGTGTTCGGGCATGACCACATATCCGGTCACGAAGAATCCATACCATCGCCGCACCCGCTCCAGGGTTTGCTCGAGGACTGTGCAGTACGGTGGATCGGACAACAGCGGGTCGCGGTGATGACAACTGAAGGTAATCAAGTGCAGGCACGGGCTTGTTGGAAGTGATGGAGTCCCCAGGGCATGAGCCGATTGTAGTGCGAGGTCAGTCGCGCGGGATGTGACGCGAGAACCATAACCAAATTTGTTTTCCGAAACGGGAATGGGAGAGAAAATCAAAATCCCCGCCCTCTCGCACAAAACGCGAGAAGGACGGGGCACCCGCAGGAGGGGATCTGTGCGAAAGGACGGGCCAGCCCCCATGTCCCTGTCAACAACCGTTACCCTCCTAACTGCCTAAGACGACCTTCGGTCTCATCGAGCAAGACGGAGAGCTCGTGTACTAGTGATACGAACTGCCTCGGCTCAGGATCAGTTTTGAGCAGCCGAACCAATTCCAACATTCGCCCCAACATTTCAGACAGCTCCTCCACGCGTTTCTTTCTTTCGGTAGTCATTAACAGGGGATGACCGAAGTACCGGCAGCAAAAGCCAGACATCGACGCGAGCGGCTGAACCAACATTGAGCATGGGACCTGAAGATTAGATAAAAATCTGCGATCTGACGCAAAATGGCACGCCTAGGTCCAGTTGATAGGCGTTCTGGCATGAGTCATTTCTAGGAATCGAAAAGCTGTCTTGCTGAGCCGGGCTATCACTATCGATTGGCTTTGAGGCCCTCAAGAAAGAGTTGTTTGCTTCTAATTAGTGAATACTCAGCGAATTTCTATCACTTAACACTTGCTGCATACTTAATAGCGTCCTCGGCAATCCGACGCATCCAAACTTTAACGTCTTCATCGTTGTCCCACTTAAGCTTGTGTTCGATCATATATGGACGCAACTCACGTTTTCCTTCTTTGCCATACGAAGCAATCGTGCGCAAGGCATTCAACATGTAAACTTCACGTTCTTTCATTGGTACACCGTGATTCGCAATTTAAGCATCAGCCTAGGCGAAGCCCTTGGATCTCCCGCCAGGAAGCTTAGAGGTCGCCGGCAGAGCGCAAAGATCGGCCGTTCAGGGGCCAAGCACATTGCGGCGCATAATGCCCCACGAAGTTCTTCTACCCGAGTTAAGACAACCCACCATTCGTCATATCTTTTGCGATTTGGACCCCCACCACATGGGAGTGCCCAATTTCCGGATGACCCCTGGAACAGGGTCATCCCTTCTTCGGGCACGAAGGCACTCGTGACAATTTTGGGATAGCATCGAATTGGGCCTTCTAGCTAATTGTTTTTCGGCGCAACGATACATGAGATACCTGAAGATTTCCTGAAGGGGAGTTTCTAGTCTGCGTCGCTTTCATGCAATCTTCAGCCGTATCTCGTATCTTCGTGACACCAGCACAGCTTGATCGATTCCTCTATGAAGCTGCTCGTTGTTGAGGATGAGAAGCGGATGGTCGAACTCCTCCGCAAGGGACTGGAGGAAGAGGGGCATACCGTCGTTTGCGCCGGCGATGGTGCTGAGGGCCTCGAACTCTCGGCTAGCTACGATTTCGATATGATCATCCTCGACATCATGATGCCCAGACTTGATGGATACGAATTGGTAAAGAGGCTCCGCGCCAATAGGGTGGCGATTCCCATTCTCATGCTGACCGCGAAGGATTCGGTGCAGGATATTGTGCACGGATTGGATTTGGGCGCCGATGACTATCTCACGAAGCCATTCTCGTTCGACGAACTTCTCGCCCGTTTACGAGCGGTGAAGAGGCGTGCGCCGGTGCCTCAGGACCCAAGCTTGAAGGTTGATGACTTGGTACTCGATCCGGCGACGCGAGAAGTCAAGAGACGTGGCGTGAAGCTTACCCTTACACGTACGGAATACCGATTGCTGGAGATGCTCATGGACCGTGCGGGAAAAGTCGTATCCCGCCGTCAGCTGATCGAATCCGTGTGGGGTTTCGATCGGGAGATTGAGGACAATACACTCGATGTTTTCATGCGGCTTCTGCGAGGGAAGGTGGACGGCCGAGGGCGACACAAGTTGATTCAAACAGTACGGGGCGTCGGATATGTCATGCGAGTGGATCGATGAGTAGACTCTCTATTGGACTTCGCCTCACCCTGGCGTACTTCCTGATTTTTGCTTTAAGCCAAACAATTTTTGGCTTCGCGATTTGGGCGGTCCTGCGCCACAATCTCTACGATCTAGCCGACGACGCGCTGGAAGATGAGATGGATGATGTGCGTCATTCTCTGGCTGCCCAGCCGCCCGATGTTCCGCTTGTGAAGTTGCAACAGGAAATCACAGAGACCTATACGTTGGACCATGTAGGAGAGTATCTCCAGATTGTGGACGACCGCGGGAACTGGGTCTACCGTGGTGATGCTTTCAAAAGGAACCAGTGGCCCACCCTGTCGCCTGGACAATTGCCGAATCCCCTATATCAGGACCGGCGAGTGGGGGGACGATCCTTTCGTTTCCTAAGCCAAGTCGTGGAGACGAATGGCCGCCGTTTTATTGTTCAGATGGGAATTCAGGACAACGACATTCTGCATACACTCAAATTGTTTCAGCGCGATCTTCCCCTGATCGCCGTGGCAATGCTGTTGTTGGCTTCAGGAGTCGGTTATTGGCTGAGCCGTCGGGCACTGGCCCCAGTTGATGCAATCACGAAAGCTGCGCGCGACATTACAGGCACTAACCTCAATCAGCGCGTGCAACAGTTACACACCGGGGATGAACTGCAAAGGTTGTCCGATACTTTGAATGAAATGCTGACGCGCATTGAAGCAGCGTTTGTGCGCGTCTCGCAGTTGACGGCCGATGCTTCGCATGAGTTACGGACTCCAGTTTCTCTCATTCGGACCGAGGCCGAAATAGCCTTACGAAAATCGCGGCACGAAGCCGAGTATCGAGACGCGCTTGGCCACATCCTCGTCGAGGCCGAGAGGACCTCCGAACTTATCGAGGAGCTGTTCTCTCTGGCCAGAGCTGATGCCGGCCAGGAGAAATTGAACATCGGGCTAGTGGATCTTCGCAGGGCAGTACAGGAGGCCGCGAGTGAATGGCGGCGAATCGCCGCCGCTCAAGGCTTAGAGTTCATTGAGCAATTGGACGAGCACAACATTTTTATCTCCGCAGACAGGAGTTTTCTGAAACGTCTGTTGAATATCTTGCTCGACAATGCCGTGAAATATACCCCTCAGACAGGCAGCATCAAAATTGAATTGGAAGAGCATGAAGGAAAAGCAGTCATCACGGTGTGCGACACGGGTATCGGTATTAGCCCTGAGGATCAAGCCAGGATTTTCGAGCGGTTCTATCGCGCGGACAAAGCCAGGAGTCATGAGTCCGGAGGCGCCGGACTTGGCCTCGCGATCGCGCACTGGATTGTGGAGCAACACGGGGGCTCGATTGCGGTTAACAGTACTCTGGGGAAAGGTTCCTCATTCGTGGTTCAATTTTCGACGAAAAACCTGGAGACATCCATGATAAGTAAAAGTCAAGAGGAGACGGAGGTCTCCGTGCGCTTGGAGGAGCAGGCTCTCGAAGCGAAGATGCGACGGTTAAGTTAGCGCACTGGCAGCGATCGAGGGGGAGGGGGTACCCCGAGCTGGATCCGTTTCCCGAAATGAAACTCAGCTTTTGTTCGCTCACTCAAACCCAAATCAAAATTTTTCCCGCTGCAACGCTCTTTCCGCCGCCGCATTCACAACCAAAAGAAATCCCACCTTCCCCTATTAATAAAGAAGGTGGGTAACAAAAGAAGGTGGTTGAACACGAAGCAGAACCAAGCACATCCGTTTACGCGACGGCTTCTTCCTTCGTCCGATCCGCTTGGACAGCCTTCTTTCCCAGGAACTTCACTAGCGCCGCATTCACTTCTTCGGCATGTGTCCAGGCGACATTGTGCGGACCGTCCTTGATCACGACCAACTCCGCACCCTTGATCAGCTGTGCGGTTCTTTGACCAGCCGCCGAAAACGGCACGATCCGGTCCGAGTCGCCGTGAATCACCAGCGTCGGCACATCGATCTTCGCCACATCCTTGCGGAAGTCTTCGTGCCACGTCGGAACGCACGCCAGACTCGCGTACGGAGAAGCAATCGCAGCGGTGTTCCAACTCGCCTGAACGGCCTGCTCGCTGACGCGCTTTCCCAGGTGAACGTCAGTGTTGTAGAAGTCCATGAAGAACTTGGTGAAGAACGAGTAACGATCGGCGGTCACCGCTTTCTTGATTCCCTCAAACACCGCACCGTCAACGCCCTCCGCATTGTCCGCTGTCTTGAGCAGATACGGAGGAACGCCGCCAATAATCACGGCCTTGCTAACATTTTTCGAACCATGCTTTCCGATATAGCGAGCCACTTCGCCACCGCCCATCGAGAAGCCGACGAGAACGAAATCCCTCAGCTTCAAGTGCGTGACAACGTGATGCAGATCTTCCGCGAATGTGTCGTAGTTGTATCCGGTTGTGGGCTGGCTCGATTTGCCGAATCCGCGCCGGTCGTAGGCGATCACGCGATATCCAGCCTCGAGTAGCGCAGGGACTTGTTTTTCCCATGACGCGCTGCTCAGCGGATAGCCGTGGATCAGCACCACAGGCTGTCCGGAACCGTGGTCTTCATAGTAAAGATGGATCGAAGTGGAATTCTCTTTTCCGACATCAATATAGGACATGGAGCACCTCCTGGTAATTCGTGAATGGAATGGAGTTATCTAGTGGTGAAAGCTGTGCTGTTCAGTAGATGGTATACCGCACGCAGAAGTTGCGTCTTCTGGACGGTTTTTCACGACGCTCGAATCTCCTGCTAGACTCAAAGATTTGGGAGGTAGCACGTGCAAGCCGTCTATATTCTTTCCGCGGTCCGAACCCCCATCGGCAAATTTGGAGGCTCGCTCGCCTCACAGACGGCAGCCGACATGGGCGTGGTCGCGGCCAAAGGCGGCGATCGAGCGCGCCGGAGTCCGCCCTGATCAGATCGAAGAGACGATTTTTGGCAATGCCCGCCAGGCTGGAGGCGGACCCAATCCTGCCCGCCAGATTTCCGTCCGCAGCGGCGTTCCGCAGGAAGTCCCCGCGTTCACGGTGAACAAAGCGTGCGCCTCGGGCATGAAGTCGATTGCACTCGCCTATCAGGCGATCCTTCTAGGAGAGTCGAACTGCGTCCTCGCCGGCGGCACCGAGTCCATGTCGCGCCTACCTTATTATCTCGACGGCGCGCGCTGGGGATACCGTCTCGGCAACCAGGAACTCGTCGACGGCATGTATCGCGACGGATTCTTCTGCCCGCTCGCCAAAATGGTCATGGGTGAAACCGCCGAAGTCCTCGCCGAACAATACAAGATCACTCGCGACGAGCAGGATGAGTTCGCCCTGACATCGCAAACCCGCGCTGCCCGCGCCATCGCCGCCGGACGCCTCGATGCGGAAATCGTTCCCGTAACGATCGAAGGCAAGAAAGGGAACCACGACCTTCGCCCGCGACGAGCACCCGTTCCCCGATGCGAGTCTGGAAAAGCTCGCCAAACTACCCCCGGTTTTCTCGAAGACCGGAACCATCTCCGCGGGAAATTCTTCGGGCATCACCGACGGCGCTGCGGCCATGGTCATCGCCAGCGAGTACTTCGTGAAGCAGAACAATCTCAAGCCGCTGGCTCGCATCGTCGCCGTTAGTTCCGCGGGAGTCGATCCGCGCACCATGGGCATCGGCCCGTGCCAGCGCTCGAGAAGCTTGCCGACAAGCACAACCTCCGCGTGCACGAATTCGGTCTGGTCGAACTCAACGAAGCCTTCGCCGCGCAGGTGCTCGCCTGCGATCGCGTGCTGAACTTCAACCGCGACCGCCTCAACGTGAACGGAGGCGCAATCGCCCTCGGTCATCCCATCGGCTGCACCGGAACTCGCATCACGGTGACGCTCCTGCACGAGATGCTGAAGCGCAACACAAAAAAGGGAGTCGCGACACTCTGCGTCAGCGGCGGCATGGGCATGGCGCTCGCACTCGAAAACGTGGTCTAGGAGGTTGCGGAAAAACTCCGATCGCGGCGATAGGCGACCACTGGGGCTGAAGCCCATTGTTGATTCTGCGCGTTTTACGCGGCGCTAAAGCGCCGCTCTTCCACGGTACCACCGGCATTGAGGAGTTTTTCCGCAACCTCCTAGAATCCAATGGCCGACGGTCCACGATTTCGAGTCGCCGACGCATCAGACGCCGAACTGCTCCGCATAATCAACGTGCTCGGGGCCCCAGGCTGCATTGCGCCGCAGGTATCCCGGCACTATACTCAATTCAGAATTCTTATCCGGAGCAGTGATGCCGCTATCTGCAGTCATCGTCGATGACGAGCAACTTGCCCGCGACGAACTTGCCTACCTCCTGAAAAATGCCGGTGAGGTCAATGTGGTCGCTCAAGGCAAGAACGGTGTGGAAGCAGTCAACCTGATCAAAGAACATAACCCTGACTTGGTTTTTCTTGATGTGCAAATGCCCGGGCTTGACGGCTTCGGCGTCATTAAGAAGCTTCTTGATAAGAAAGTTCCGCTTCCCAAGATCGTCTTCGCCACTGCCTTCGATCAGTATGCGGTAAAGGCTTTCGAGGTAAACGCGGTTGACTATCTGCTGAAGCCGTTCGACAAGAAACGTGTCGCGCAGGCCATTCAGAAGGCCAGAGCGCAGCAGGATGCAAACGGGGCTCCGGGCGAGAAGTTCGAGACTCTTGTCCGGATGCTCGAATCGCAGAAACAACCTGCCTCAAAGATCCTGATCAAGGCTGCCGGCCGCATGTTTCTCATGGACCAGAAGGACATCTGCTACGCCTGGATTGAAGACGGCGTGATCACAGTCGTGACTGCGGGCGCAGCAGGTATGGAGGGACAATCCAACTGCCGGACGCTGGAAGAGTTGCTGGACAGTCTCGACACGAAGCTTTTTTGGCGGGCCCACCGCTCGTACCTGGTGAACATCAACCGTATCCGGGAAGTCGTCCCCTGGTTTAAGAGCTCGTACCAGTTGCGAATGGACGACAAGAAACAGACCGAGATCCCGGTCAGCCGCGCTCAAACCAAGCGACTTCGCGAACTCTTCGGACTCTGAACCCGCCCGCGGACTCAGCCTCATCTCCGACTCACCGGTGCCGGTCCATGTTTTGTATTTGCCGAACGGAAGCGACATTCCGCGCCCGTTCTGCCATGTCCAACAGTCCCTTGATCAGCGTTCCGGTATACATAGATCCTTGCGTAAAACCCGGGCCTTTGCAAAAAGGCCGGAGAAAGGCGTTGAGAGAGATCGCCCCTCTCCGGCATTGGGGGAAGGCTTACACAGCCAGAGCCTCTAAGGCGGTTCGGTCCCTGATGACCAGCATAGGTCCATCCAGGCGAATCAACCGCTTCCTTCGCAGAGTGGTCAGAAGCCGGGTCACTGTTTCACGCGAGGCTCCAATGCGCATCGCCATTTCCTCGTGGGTCATCGGCGTTGGCTTGCAGCCCGCCTCGGGGTCTTCTCCTTCTCGAACCGATTGCGAGAGCAATAATCGTGCCAGTTTGCCGGCGGAGGATCGGGTCAGGACCAGATGGTGAATGTCGCGATATGCCGCCTGGTAGTCGCGGCTCAGGCATCGCGCCGTATGCAGTCCGATCTCGCAATGGTTCTGCATGAGTTCCAGAAAATGCTTTCGATCAATGAAGTTCAGATGGCACGGGGTCGACGTCTCAGCCGTCGTTTCATAGGTCACGCCTGAGACTGCCGCGCTCACCCCCAGCGCTTCCCCAGCACCGGCTGTCTTGAGAATCAGGATCTTGCCCTCCCGCGAAGTCGTCGAAAGGTTCACCTTGCCCGAGCACACGATGAACACTCCGCGTGGAGTTTGTCCTTCCACGAACAGGATGGCGCCCGCGGGCAGAACGCTTTTATGGCTGGCTTCGCTCAATGACTCCAGAGCCGTTTGGGAAAAATCGCAAAAACGCCCGTCTCCCGACTCGGGACACTCGCAGCAATCTTCAATAATGTCGAGCCCGTAAGGCGCTTTCATTTCGTCCTCCACTCGAGATTGGCGTTTCCTGGGAGATGCTTCGCTCAGCCCGATTCCTCCCAGATGACGTGATCTGGAAAGCAGCGCCCGGGCGTGCGACCGCGTCTCAATGTGGGGGCTTTGCGCCGCTGCAATGAGCTCCCATCCCGCGCTCGGCTCTTCGCTCCTCTCCCACTCCATATGACATGCGAACAAGAAGAGCGGATCGATTTCCTGGGGGTGGGCCGCGAGTTTTAATTCCGGCGCATTCTCTGGAACTGCGACCTCGCGACCGGCCTCCAGTATCGTCCACCGGATTTCGGGCCTGCGATGATCGCCCATCGATCGGCATCGGCGCGATCGCGGAACCGTGACCACTGGTTCTACACTTCGGCTGGCAACGCTTGGGGTAAGCGTTTGTAACGTACTTAGTTGTAACAATGCTATAACTCCACCCGTGGCCACTTGAGGGGCGTCCTCGGGTCTGGGACTTTTTAGGATTGCGTCTTTCTGCGTAGGCGGGACGCACAACCTCCGGCCAGAGGCAGAAACCTCTGACTGTGCACGTGGCGTTCCGAAAACGGCACTACAAAACGAGGCGGCAAGTTCCCTGTTTGGAACGAGTTCCGAAATAGGATGCTAGAGCTTAGCTGGTCCAAATTCTGCCGTCTTTTCGGCAGCCGCCGATTAGCCGTCAACCCCAACCGTTACTTGCGTTCGTCGGAATAATCCGCCCGCGTGATACCCAGTCGGTGCATCTTGGACTGCAGGGTCGTCCTTTTCAGGCCGAGTCTTCGCGCTGCCCCTTCCGGGCCAGACAAAACTCCTCGCGTTTCTCTCAACACGCGGATGATGTGCTGTCGGTCTGCCGTATCGAGGCTACGGTCGCTGTCTTCGGTTCGGGATTTGCCCTGTGCCCGCAATTCCGAAAGCGGGACCCGTAACGCGTTTCCATCGCTCAAAATGACGGACCGCTCCATCAAGTTCTCGAGTTCGCGGACATTGCCTGGCCAATCCCATTGCATCAGGGCTCTCATGGTTTCCTTGGGGATGGTCTCGATATATCGGTCCATCCGGCGCGCAAATTTGTGGACGAAATGGCGGATCAGCAATGGGATATCCTCGCGGCGCTCCCGCAACGATGGCACGCGGATGGGGAAAACGTTCAACCGGTAGAAAAGGTCACTCCGGAATTCGCCTTGCGCGATACTGTCCGGCAGGTTCCGGTTCGTGGCGGCCACCACCCGCACCTTCACCTTGACCGTGTGGTTGCTCCCAAGACGTTCGAACTCCTGATCCTGGAGCACGCGCAACAGCTTGGGCTGCAGCTCGGTCGAAATTTCACCCACCTCGTCAAGAAACAGCGTCCCTCCGTGTGCCAGCTCGATCCGCCCGATTTTGCGGCTGATGGCACCGGTGAAGGCGCCTTTCTCATGCCCGAACAATTCGCTCTCCAGCAGGCCGGTGGGGATGGCGGCGCAGTTGACTTTGATGAACGGCCCATCCTTGAGGCGGCTCATCCGATGGATCGCATGGGCGACCAATTCCTTGCCGGTCCCGGTTTCCCCCAGAATCAGCACCGTCGCTTCACTGGCGGCCACGGTGGCTATTTGGTCGAGCACCTGCTTGAGCGCAGCACTGTCTCCGATGATCTCGGGAAACTGTCCTTCGGTCCGGGTTTCGCCCTCAAGGTATCTCCGTTCCTCTCCCAGCCGCTGCTTAAGTTGCTCGATTTCTGCAGCCGTACGGTGGTTTTCGAGTGCTACCGCCAGTTGGGTTGCAACCTGATTGATCAGTCCCACGTCTTTGCCCCGGAATGCATCCGGGCGGGTGCTTCCCAGAACCACAACTCCTAAAGGTCCTTTCGGACGCATGAGTGGCACACAGCACAGCGATTGGAGTCCCTCTGCCAACAGACCTTTCGCGACTTCATCATCGAACCCCTGCAATTGCTCCTTCGAGAAGATCATCGGCTTGCGCTCGCGCATCGAACGTCCCACCGGAGTTTCGCTCGGGCTGACTTGGACTGTGGGCATGAGACCCTTGCTCAGAGGGAAGTCCGTTGCTTGATACACGAGGAGTCCGGTCCCCGCGTCATGCAGCGCAAAGGTGGCAAACTCCTGGTACAGCACGCGGCGAAGGCGCGCGGACACGGTCGGAAAAACCTGCGCGACATCCCAGTTCGACGAAAGCAAGCTGGTCACATCGGTCAACATCTGCAGCCGGTCTGTTTCGTGACGCAACTGCCGATCAAGCTCTTGAACAGATTCCTGGAGTTCTCTGGGCGCCGTTACCTCCAGTACAACCGCCCCAATCCGGCTAACCGTCCCCTCTGCATTCACGATGGGAAGATAATGGGCGATCCAGTGGCTGCTTTCTTTCTTCGAGGGAAGCTTTCCGGAGAACTCGAATCCCATTGGCCGTTGTGTCTGTACTACCTCCGAAATCTTTTCCTCGACTCGATCGGCAAGGTCTCCCAAAATCTCCCGCAAAGTTCTTCCCAAATGATCTTCTGCAGAGACGCCGTTCATATCAGCTAGCGTCCGGTTAATTGCGATGTAATGAAGACCGGGATCGAGAATGCAGAGCCCGACGTCAGAGGCATTGAAATAAGCCGAGGCTAGCCCACCGAGCTCAGTCAGAGCTTCCGGATGTTGTGATGACACGAACATTTTCTGTGAGGTCTTCTCACTCATCATCAGCGAAGACCTCTGCCAACCGGGCTGGTTCTTCGTGCGGGGTCAGCCCTCTATGAATCTCCAGAATGCCACAACTTTCGTTTGCTTCTGATGCCCGCACGTCCGACCTGTTATCAGTACGCGAGGTGACGCCGCGAAGGCGTCGGGACTGGTCGAGGGCAGAGTCCGCCGGAGGGCACCACAGACAATTTCCAGGAGGGGTGTTAGAGAATCTGTAACTGAGGACTTTTTTCTTGTCCTGTCGATGAATTCGGGCACCGGACGGCAAATCGCGTCGGCTACCGCCCGATCTCGGCAGCAGGTGCCTGGTTGAGGGGTTCACTACACACTCCCGTGCCGCCTCCCCCTCAAAAGGCGCAAAGCCTATCCACCGGTTTAATCCTCGGAATTATACCCTTGCTGTCAATCGGCACACATTAGATTTGCCCGCGGTTCCATTTTCGTAATTACATATCGGATTCCAGGTGCCGATTCTCTGGAGCATTGCGGAAACCGCCTCCGACCCGGGAACTATAATTAGAAAAATGGCGAGGGGATGGGAGAGCAAATCCGTCGAAGCGCAGCAATCGGAAGCCAATGAGAAGCCTGCCGAGCCCCGGCCCAAGCTGACACCCGAGGCGGCTGTCCTCGTGCGAGAACGCGAGACTCTTCGATTATCACGCCAGAGAGTGCTGCAGCAACTGGAACGAGCTCTGAATCCGCGACACCGACTACTTCTCCAGGCCGAACTGGACGATCTCGATCAAAAGCTCGCTTCTATGAGATCAAGTTAGTGCGGTCCCTCCGCAAACGGTCACGTATAATAATCACTTTATGACAGCCTACGTCTACGTTTCTCTGAAGAAGAGTGTTCTCGATCCCCAAGGCAAGACGATTCAAGGCGCGCTCAAGAAAATGGGCTACAAAGGCCTGGAGAGCGTCCGGCAGGGAAAGTATTTCGAGCTTACGCTGGACGGAGGCCTGACTCGGGAAGAAGCCCAGTCCGAAGTCGAACGCATTGCCCGCGAGGTCCTGACCAATCCCGTCATTGAAGAGTTCCGTTTCTCCCTGGCTGAGTAGCTGGGTCTCCGAGGTCGAACATGTGCGGCATCGTGGGTTACGTCGGCAAGAAAAGTGTCGTTCCCGTCATCATTGAAGGCCTGCGGCGGCTGGAATATCGCGGCTACGATTCAGCTGGAATCGCAGTATCGGGCAACGGAAATGGTCTGGAGATTCGGCGCGCCGAAGGAAAACTGCGCAATCTGGAAGAGGTGATCCGGCAGAAGCCGCTGCAGGGCACGTACGGCATAGGTCACACCCGCTGGGCTACTCATGGCCGTCCCACCGAAGAAAACGCCCATCCTCATCGCGACTGCACGGGCAAGATTGTGGTCGTGCATAACGGCATCGTGGAGAACTATCTCAGCCTGAAGAAGAAGCTCACTGAGGAGGGGCACAAGTTCACCACCGAAACCGACACGGAAATCATCGCGCACCTGGTCGAGAAATACTCCACCGCATCCGGAAACGGTCATCGCGTATCCCTGGAAGACGCAGTTCGCCAGACCGTGAAACAGATCTCCGGCGTGTTCGCGCTCGCCGTGATCTCCACTGACGAACCCAATAAGATCGTCGCCGCACGCAACGGCCCCCCGACGGTCATCGGCTTGGGCAATGACGAGTACTTTGTCGCCTCCGACGTGCCGGCGCTTCTGCAGCACACGCGCGACATTTTCTTTCTCGCCGACGGCGATATGGCCATCGTCACTGCAGATGGCGTGCAACTCACCGATTTCAACGGCAAGCCTGTGGTCCGCCAGGTGCAGCACGTCACCTGGGATCCGATTCAGGCGGAAAAGGGCGGCTTCAAGCACTTCATGCTCAAGGAAATCTATGAGCAGCCGCGCGCCGTCCGCGACACCACCCTGGGCCGTGTCTCGCAGGAGACCGGGCACATCTTTCTCGACCAGATGGAGATCACTGAGGCCGAGTTCCGATCGGCGCCAGAAGATCAACATCCTCGCTTGCGGAACCAGTTGGCACGCCGGGCAGGCCGGTAAGTTCATGATTGAATCGCTGGCGCGTGTGCCCGTGGAAGTCGACTATGCCAGCGAGTGGCGATATCGCAATCCCATCGTCGAGCCCAACACGATCACCCTGGTGATTTCGCAGTCCGGCGAAACCGCAGATACCATTGCTGCCCAGCGGGAAGCGAAGTCGAAAGGCTCAAAGACGCTTGCCATCTGCAACGTGGTCGGATCGATGATCACGCGCGAAGCTGCCGGAACGATCTACACGCACGCTGGCCCCGAAATCGGCGTCGCGTCCACCAAGGCTTTCACCGCACAACTCACAGCGCTCTACATTTTCGCGATGTATCTTGCGCAGGTGCGCGGGGTGATGCCTCTCGAAAAATCACGCGCTGCCATGCTGGAACTGACCCGCATTCCCGCCAAGCTTGAGAGCATCCTCGCGCATGACCAGGCCTGCGACGAGCTGGCGAAGGTATATCAGAAGGTTCACGATTTTCTTTTCCTTGGTCGCGGCATTCACTACCCGATCGCTCTCGAAGGCGCACTGAAGCTGAAGGAAATCTCCTACATCCATGCCGAGGGATATCCCGCCGGCGAAATGAAGCACGGTCCCAATGCCCTGATCGACGAGAATCTGCCGGTGGTTGTGATCGCAACCCGTGACGTGAACAATCCTGACGCTGTCCTGCGCTACGAGAAGACCATGTCCAACCTCAAAGAAGTAAAGGCCCGGTCAGGAGTGGTGATCGCACTGGCGACCGAGGGCGACGAAGAAATCAAGGAAGCGGCAGACCACGTCTTGTACATTCCGTCTGCGCCGGAAGAACTCTCGCCGATCCTCGAGATCGTTCCCCTGCAGTTGCTCGCCTATCACATCGCCGTGCGCCGCGGCTGCGACGTGGACCAGCCAAGGAACCTGGCAAAATCAGTAACTGTCGAGTAGCGCGGGTGAGTCTAGTACTCCGCAGCCTCGATGTCGGTCTGCTTGAAATCGCTTCCCTTGAACAGGAGGGGTTCGTCTAAGTCTTTGGCCAGCGCGTAAGCAAAGCAATCGCCGAAGTTGAGTCCAGCCTTGTGGCGTCCTTTGCCGAAATCGCGGTAGGCTTGGCGTGCGATCTGTGCCTGTTGCGGCGTGACAGCTTCGATTCTCATCCTCACGTCGCGGAGCAGGTCATCCAAGCGCCGGCTTAGCACAGGATTTTTGTTGCTGTCGGTGACCACTCCAGCCTCAACATAGCTGACCGCAGACATCCGACAGATCGGCGATTGGCGAATCGCGTCTCCGATCTCGATGGCGTCAGGTTCGTTCCGCAGTACTGCGATGATTGCCGAGGTATCGACAATCACTTTGGTAGTCCCTTCTCGTCATAGAGCAGATCACCGTGGTCGATGGAACGATACGGTTCCTTCCAGAGCGGGCCGCACTCTTTTGCGATTTTCATGATGCGCTCAAGCATCCCTTCTTTCGAGTCTCCGCGAACCCGCTCCAGGCGCTCTCGGATGGCCTCACTAACGGCAGTGGTCAGGCTCTCGCCGGTGGTGCGGGCTAATTCGCGAGCCATGCGGTGGGTCTTTTCGTTCTTGATGTTGAGGCTCATGGTACTCTTCTACCTCTAGATTCTACCACTCTACCATCGATGACAACAACGCTTACCACAGCGGCTCGGGACCGGTCTCTTTTCAGGCAGCTTCAAAGAAGGTGTACTCGTGCTGCCCGTCGCGAATGACCAGCACGCGCTTCCCGGATCGTTCCCCCACCACGAATTCAAATCCCTCTGTTCCCGGATCGATCGTGATCAACGATGTCGTCCCATCGTCATTCTTGCGCGAGGCCACGCTGCTCTTCCACTCGCCGAGGTCGAAGATCGTGCTCCCGTCCTTGGTCACCACCGCGAGATCGCCCAGTTCCTTGCTCGAGTACCGCTTGGCCAAACCAGCGACTACGTCTGTTGCGGCCGGCACGACCAGCCGTTCCCGATCCTTCGCGAGTTCGGCTTTATGAGCCGCCGCACGCGAAGCGACCTCTGCCTCCGCTTCGGGCTTCCCGTCATAGACAACTTCCAGCAGTCGCCGTCCGAACGGATCGAGGAGCATCCCTCCATTGTCGGAATTCGTCAGCAGCACGGCGCCGATACCGGCTTCCGGCACAGCCCACCAGTTGCTCTTGAACCCCGACATACTCCCACCATGACTCACCACCTGAACGCCATAGGTGTGATCGACAGTCAGGCCCATGCCGTAACTCGCGTCTTCGCCGAGTTGCACCTGCGGTGTGCGCCGCATCAGCAGGTTCTCCGCTGACACCAGCTGTTTGCCATTGGGCAGCTTGCCCTGTGTCAGCTCAAGTTGTACGTAGTGACTCAGATCTCCCGCTGACGTCCAGACTGCTCCTGCTGGCCGCGCCGGCAGAATCGAGTAATTGATGTCCATGCTGGCGACCTTCGGATGTCCGTCGACGTCATCGCCGTGCGGCGTTGCGTGATTTCCCGCCAGTGCCTTCGCATAGTCGAAGGTCGTCGACTTCATCCCCAGCGGATCGAAAATCATCTGCTGCATCGCCGCGTCGTAGGCCGCTCCCAGTTCCCGGTCCGGATACACAAGGTGTCCGCCGATATAACCCGCAGCCGCCGCCATCAGGTTGCTGTACTGAAAGACTTCGCCGAACTTGCTCGTCGGTTGCATGGTGCCGAGCAGAACGATCTCAGATTGCGGGGTGGCGTTTTTGTATTCGAAGAGCCATTCCAAATCCTGCCGCGGCAATCCCGTGCAGGCGCAGATCAGGTTCTTAATCAGAACCTTCTTCGTCGTGTCAGCGTCGCCCAGTTTGAAGCTCGGATAAACCTCAATCACCGGCTGATCCCACTTCAATTTCTTCTGGTCGACCAGTTCCGAGAGCAACAGAGTGGTCATGCCTTTCGTATTCGATGCCGCCATGAACACCGTGTTCTCGTCCACCCGCTCCGGCTTGCCGAGTTCCTTAACGCCGAATCCGCCCTCATACACAACCTTGCCTTGATCAATGAGCGCGATCGAGGCGCCGGGAATCCCCAACTGCCGCATCGAGCTCTCGAGGAATGCGGTGAGCTTCGCGATCCGCTCCGCATCGAGCGGGTGGGCCTTGCGTCCCGCGAAGGACTCTCGTTTGTAGTTCTTCGGACGCAGGCTCTCGAAGACCAGTCCCACCGCGGCCGAGCGTTTCTCCACCGTGGGCTCTGTGCCATCGAGAATCGCCACTGTCCACGAAGTTCCCGCTCGCAGTGCCAGAGCCTGCACCGCGGCCCTCTCATTCGGCGAGGTTTCATAATCAAAGGCTTTTCGTTCGTCCCAGCCTTCCTTGGGAGGAAGCGGCGTTACCAGCTTTACCGGACGTTTCGACTCGGGCCTGTAGGCCGCCCATGCCTCCTTTACGACTGCCTCTGCATCACCGACCGGTGCGTCGAAAATCACAATGTGCGTATCCGTCTCCGGCGGTTCCAAAATGACGAGGTTCTTTCCTGTCACAATCGACCATTCTTTGGGAACGGTGAACGTCGCCCCTCCTGGTGTTACGCGCGGAGTGTCGGCGGATACCCGCTCAGGCGCGCTCTTCTCTTGTGCTTCCGTCCGCGGCCTTGGTGAATGGCCCGCTTGTAGAAGAAGTGTCGTATGGAACAGCGCAATGAGAACGGCGAGGGTAACAAGGGCAGGACAGAAACGGTTCATGGTATCCACCTTCCGTAAGCTTCAGGAAAATCGGCACCAACAATAACGCGTGAGACGAGACTTGTAAAATTCTCAAGGGGATCTTACGCCTGAAGAGATCCTTCGAGACCACGGCGTATCACGAGGGAGTTCCCGGACATCAGCTGCAGATCGCGCTGGCGCAGGAACTGCCCGAACTGCCGAAATTTCGCCAGCAGGAGTACTACACCGCGTACACCGAAGGCTGGGCGCTCTACTCCGAACGCTTGGGCAAGGGAGTCGGATTCTTCCAGGATCCCTACAGCTATTTTGGACACCTGCAAGATGACATGCTGCGCGCCATCCGGTTGGTGGTCGACACCGGATTCCACTACAAGCACTGGTCACGCCAGCAGGTCGTCGATTTCTCGCTGCGATCGTTCACCAACAGTTTCTTGATAGCGAACGTTTCATGCAGACCGAACCGCAGGGTCTTTGCGTCGGCCTCGACAGGGACAGCGAGATTTCCACGCACTGACAATCGTGCCCTGCTTCGGCTCAATGGTGACCATCAGGTCGTACGAGACTGCAACGGGTTTCTCTGCGCCAGCGCAGCGAGACCTGAACGTCAGTACGATCAGCAGAAAAATAACTCCGAGAGTCCTCCGCTCTTGTCGCCTTTTGTGGGACAGGCGCCCGGCGAAGTCGGATGTGGGGATCCTGACTCTCCTCATCATGCGCTCTTCACTGCAACGCATAAAAATTCCCATCAGTGGACCCGAAAAAGACCGTGTTTCCCACCACTACGGGCGAAGACAAAATCGTCCCCATCGTGAATAGCTTGTGCACCGCGATCACCATGTCGTCATAGAAAAGATTTGGAGACGAAAACACGACCTCGAACTTGATGGTTCCGTCCGCGTTGGTGAGGGCACCGGCATTCTGTTTCGCCCCGTCGGTTTCGAACACCCATGCAGGTTTCTGCGTCTTCAAATCGATCGCTGTCAGCTTCCCGCCGAAGTTCCCGAGGTAGAGCGTGTCTCCAGCCAGCGCCATCGAAGCAAATACCGGAGTGCCTGTCGGCAGATCGAATACGACCTTCCCTGTCTTGGCGTCGACCGCATGCAGAAACCCTGGAATCGAAGTTCCGAAGTAAGACTTCCCGTCATGCACAACCATCGAGTTGTTCACCCACGACCCGTTCGTAGAAAACTTCCAGAGTTGCTGGCCGGTTGCGGCATCGACACCGTACGCATACGAATCACGGCTCCCGAAAAACACGATCCCATCTGCGACGGCGGGCGACGCCTGAATCCCCACATGATTGTGGATATCAGGATCATCGCCAGTCTTGAATCTCCACTTCTCCGTCCCGCTCGCCGCATCCAACGCATACAGGTAGGTATCCCAACTGCCGACGTACAGAACGCCATCGGCAATCGCGGGCGAGGAATGCACGACGTCTCCGGTGTGAAACTTCCATTTCAGCGCGCCCGAATTGGCGTCCAATGAATACACATTCCCGTCGCTGCTGCCGAAGTACACCGCGCCATTCCACACCGCGGCGATGACAGATAGAAATCCCATGGATCGGGCATTGTCTCCGCGGCCGGTGCAAGGTGATGCAGATGTGTCCCTGCATAGCGCTTCTCGCCGCCGGTAGCAAACTTCCATTTCAGGTGACCCGTGGCCGCATCCAGTGCATAAAAATTGCTGTCATAACTCAGGAAGTAAACCGTACCCTGCACTACCGCCGGTGACGAAACCTCCCAACTCTTGGTCTCAAACTTCCACTTCAACGTGCCCGAGGCAGTATCAATCGCGTACAGATATCCATCCGTGCTGCCCACGTAAGCCACTCCGTTCGACCACAGCCGGCGACGAGATCACGCTCCCGCCCGTATGAAATTTCCATTTAATTCCGGCAAGCTTCGTGACACCCGGCGCGCTATACACGCCGGTATGCTGCAGGTTTCCGCGAAACATCGGGGCATCTTGCGCGGATATTGGAAGGGAAGAACGAAGGTTGCGAACAGCATCGCGAGACCGCATCGTTTCATGAAAGACATCTCCCGCAGGATTTCTAGCTGTTCGCCTGGAGAATGTCAGTGACCTGGCGCACAAGGGTTGGAGAGAGAGCCGAAGCCGTCAGAAATCCTGCACCTCGCAAAGCAGAGGCTTGATGTCCACTACCGGTGTGCCATCGATGGCTTCGATAGGACCAATCCGCAGCCGGTTCTTGGCAACCTCGCGTACCGTGACGCGATGAAGTCCCAGTGGATTCGGCCGGTCAGGAGACCGTGTCGCGAAAACACCCGTCAGCCGTCGACGCGGATCCGAACGCGGATGCACCTTGAAGACCTTCCGCTTGGCCCGATGGAGCCACGTAATAACGATGACATCGTCCCCGATCGCGAGCCCATCGAGAGCGAGCGCAGCGAACGGCTTCACTTCAAGCCAGGCGTCAGGTGCACCCTCTGACCCTTGCTTAGGCGCCTTGCTGCGCGCCTTAAGCGTGGACCGGATCACACCCACGGGACGAAGCTGAAAACCCACGGATTCCTCCGCTCTAGAGATTCACTCTAAACAATTGTCATCCTGAGGAGGGCAATCGCCCTCCGAAGGACCTTACGGCCGCATAAGGCGGCAAGGCAATGACAGAGATCAACAAGTACTCCCTCTCGCGCCGGCGGGTGGCCTGCCCTTCGGCTTCGCCAAGTCCACCGCGACCTGGGCCCTTCACTACATAGAGGTCCTTTACCGCGTCACAATCCTGGCACCCGTTTCCGTTTCACTCGCGACGAGACGAACAATGCTGCGAGCAATCCTAGCTCCGCCGATTGAGCAAGGCGCGCGAGAAGTGAGGAGGGCTGTGCTCGTCAGACTTACGACTACTTCATCTCGCGTTCCATCACCTTCCGCAACGCGGTATTGATCCGCGTCTGGTAGCGCCGGCCATCCTTCTTGAACCAGGCCAGCACATCGGCATCCAGCCGCAGCGTCACCGGCTTCTTTAACGGGCGATAAAGATCCGCCGATCTTCATGTTCTGCAGATTCTCTTGCATCAATCCCGAGAACCCCAGGGCCGTCCGCCGCCGACGATTCGCCGAGCGCCGCCGCCTCGGTCGCCTTACTGTTCCTTGCCTTCGACTGTGACCCGCGTTCACTTTTTGCGTTCTTCATAAGCCATTCTTGGCGCTGGACTTGCAGGAATGTTCGGAAATGTACATACAAGATTGTACAACAAGTGTTCCTTCAGGAACACTGTGGAAAAATCCCGGCTCTATACCGCAAGATCCTCAGCGGCAAGCACTTCCGCATCGTCCTCGTTCATGAAGGCGAATGCCTCCTGGGGCACCGGATTCTGCCACACCGGCGCAAACGACTGGCGATGCAGCGGCGTGGGGCCAAGCTCGCGCAAGGCAGCCAGATGTTTGGGCGTGCTGTAGCCTTTGTGCGAAGCCAATCCATACTGCGGGAACACCGCGTCCCACTCGCACATCATGCGGTCACGCTCCACCTTGGCCAGGATGGATGCCGCCGCAATCGAGGCCGACAGCGCGTCGCCGTGAATGATCGCGTTCTGAGGCAACTCGCAGTCGATCTTCAGTGCGTCAATCAACAGATGATCAGGCGCCGGAGCGAGCTGCAGCACCGCGTCGCGCATGGCGGCGCGTGACGCGTGATAGATGTTGATCTGATCGATGCGCGCCGCGTCCACCGCCGCGACGGCCCATGCAACTGCATGTTCGCGAATGCGCTCGGCCAGCACCTCGCGTCGCTCTGGCAGCAGCAATTTGGAATCGCGCAATCCACGCACACGGTACGCCGGATCAAGGATCACCGCTGCAGCCACGACGCAGCCGAACAACGATCCGCGTCCGACTTCGTCCACGCCAGCCACCAGGCGCGCGCCTGATTCCCAGGCCCTTTTTTCGTACCGCAGCGTGCAGCGCAGGCGCTTCAACAGCCGCAGCTTGGCCGCTGACGCAGAGAGTGGACGCGCAGACGGCGCTTTCGAGACGGGAGACCTCATCACAGATCCAAGGAAGTTGCTTTCATCTTCACCGAGACGAGTGAATCATGCAAGTGGAGATTCGCACGACAGGAATTTCAGCCAACGCTCAGCGCCTCCTATGCCGCTCGGGCTTCGCCATCGCGGGACAGCCGAGGCGGCTGTCCCTACACGGCACGCGTTGTCATTCCGAGGCAAGCGAAGCGCAGCGAGGAATCTGCTTTCCGCTCACGCTTCCAAAGCCTCCGCCACCTCGGTAACGCCAATCGGTAACCATCTTCTGGATTACGAACGTACATTGCCCGGTCGTACATGTACTGGTAACTTTTTAGCAGGATTTAAGACGTGCGCCAGCAATTCCAATCCGTCGCCTGAAGATGGCCTGCTAACGACCAAGCTCGTTCATCTAGCGCTGCCCGTGCGCTGGACACTGATTGGCCAGGAAGGCCGCAGCGCGCCGGAGATGGCGTGCACCTACGACATTCATCCGCACGGAGCACGGCTGCTCAGCTCGCGCGACCTCAATATTGGCGACCTCGTCATGGTGGAACGCGGACGCAACAAGGCGATCTGCCAGGTCGTCTGGTCAGGCGATCCGGCTTCGCCTCTGCGCGGACAGTTCACCGTGCAGTGCGTCGAGGGCAGGACACCTTGGGATGAAGAGTTGCGTCAGATGGAAGAGCAGTATCAGCCCATCATTCTCGATGGAGTCGAGCGCCGCGGATTTGGGCGGCCGGATGCGAACCGGCGCCGGCGTCCGCGTTTTTACGTAGAAGGACAGGCGGAGGTGAGCGACGGCGTGCTGCGCGTGGCCGGCGAGGTGCAACAGATTTCCGAGTACGGTGCGCGCCTGGCCGCAATGGAGCCGCTGCGTCCTGGCACAGATTTTCGGCTGATGCTGAATGTGTTCGACGTCAGGCTCGCGCTCAAGGCGCAGGTAAAGTATCTCGTGGACAATCTCGGCATGGGCGTCGAGTTCCAGCAGATCCGGCGCGGTGACCGGCCTCTGCTGGACTACGTGCTCGGCAAGCTGAGGACGAGGCGCGTGGAAGAGTTTGCGCGAGTTGAAGTGACGAACTCGTCCATGAGCGTTGCAGTCTAGTGCCTGTGTAGGGACGGACGCCTCGTCCGTCCCCGCGACGGCGAAGCCGAGCGGTGGGGCACCACACGGAACTGCACTGGGCACTGAAGTGCCTGCCCGCGGACGAAGGCGTCCGCGGCTACACAATCGTTGCGTGTTATCCTTCCGCGCATGCGGCTCCTCCTTCGACTCGCTTCTTCTTTCCTTCTGCTAAGCGCTCTTCCCGCTCGACGCGCGTGTTGTTCGCGTCGAGATTGCGTCTCGCCAGGACATTCTTAACGGTAAAACATTTGGCGAGGCAGGAGCCTACGAGCGCATCACCGGACGGATTTACTTCTCACTGCCCGTCGCCAATTCGCACAACCAGCGCATCGTCGATCTGCAGAACGCGGTGAATTTGAAGAACGGCGAGGTCGAATTCTCGGCCAACTTCGTTGCCCTGCGGCCGAAGGATGCGCACAAGGGCAACGGCTCGCTGCTGCTCGAAGTTCCCAACCGCGGGCGCTCGCGTATTGTGGCGGTGGTCGACGGGGGCGATTGGGACGCCGCCCACGACGCGGGAGACGCATGGCTGCTGCGCAACGGCTTCACCGTCGTGAGCCTCGGGCTGGCAGTGGGACGCCTACGGCGACGACGCGCTACGCCTCGACGCACCCATCGCGAAAGAAAACGGCAAGACGATCACCGGCCTGCTGCGCGGCGACTTCATGCTCGCGAAAGAAGCGCAGGAAGTTCCGCTCGGACACTTGATATTGGGCACGATCGGCGGGAGCGAATATCCCGTGGCGGCGCCTGACGATCCGCGCAATACGCTCACGGTGCGCGACTCGCGCGAGGCGACTCGCACCGTCATCCCGCGTTCGGAGTGGCAGTTCGCGCATACCGTTGACGGCAAACTCACGCCGAGTGACCGGCACATCCATCTGAATGGCGGTTTCCAAGCCGGGCAAAATTTACGAATACGTGTACGTTGTCGCCGATCCCGTTGTGGCCGGCGGCGGGTTCGCTGTCGTCCGCGACTTCGCGTCGTACGCGAAGCACGCTGCCGACGCCATCACCCCCGCAGCGCGAGTGTATGGCGAAGGCATCTCGCAGAATGGACGATTCCTGCGCGACTTCCTCTACCAGGGATTCAACGCTGATGAAGAAGGAAGGATAGCGCTCGATGGAGTGCTCGCCCACGTTGCCGGTGCGGGTCGCGGCAGTTTCAATTACCGCTTCGCGCAGCCCTCGCGCGACGGTCAGCCCACGTCGGCGGTCTTCTTTCCGACCGACATCTTTCCTTTTACCGATCAGCCTGAGAAAGATCCTGTCACTGGCGAGTCAGGAGGTATCCTCGACCGCGCCGTGGCTGACAAAGTTGTCGCCGAAGATTTTCTTTTCCAACACGTCTTTCGAATACTGGGGCCGCGTGGCCGCTCTGATCCACACGACTGCGGATGGCAAGCAGGACGTGCCGATTTCCGAGAACGTTCGCATATACCACTTCACCGGGCACCAGCACTTCCCCGGGCCGTTTCCTCCAGCCAAGGGACAAGACTATCTGGCGGGACAGCAGCCGCAGTCGGCGCTGCCGATCAGGTATTTCTGGCGAGCGATGATCGCCAACATGGACGCGTGGGTGCGCCACGGCACGCTGCCACCTGCAAGCAGCTATCCCAAAATTTCTGATGGGACGCTCGTGCGCGCTGGGCGCGTATGCGTTTCCGGCGATCCCAGGAGTGAACCAGCCGCACGAAGCCAATGCAGCTTATCGTCTGGACTACGGGCCGAAGTGGCGTGAAGGAATTCTCAGCCTGCAACCGCCGAAGGTTGGCGAGGCTTTCCCGGTGCTGGTGCCGCAGGTCGATGCCGACGGCAACGAGCGCGACGGCGTGCGTTTGCCGGAGATCACCGTTCCGTTGGGAACCTACGCGAGTTGGAATCTGCGTGATCCTTCGATTGGCGCGCCGGATCAACGGATTGCTTTCGAGATTTCTTACATTCCGTTCTCGAAAACCGCTGCTGAGCGGGAGAAGTCAGGAGACCCGCGCAAGTCGATCGCAGAACGATACGCGGGACACGACGACTACATGTCACGCTTCACCAAAGCAACGGACGAACTCGTCAGACAACGGTGGATTTTGCCGGAGGATCGCGAGGCACTGATCCATTGTGGCGAGCAGGAATGGGACGAGGCGACGAAGTAGAGGTGACTTATTCGTAGCGCAATGACTCAATAGGATCGAGACGTGACGCGCGTATGGCTGGAATCATGCCGCTGACCAATCCCACCAGCGCCAGGATTATCGGTAGAAACCAACACGCTGACTGGTGAAATGATGAGTCGGATGTCGCCCGCCTCTCCGTGCTGGGCAAGCGCACTGTAAAACGTGAGATTCCCCACGGAGAAGGAAATGATGTAGGCGAGCACAATACCTAAAAGGCCGCCGAAAAAGGTAATCGCGAGCGCTTCGGACAGGAACTGCACGAGGATATCGAAGCGGCGAGCACCCAACGCCTTCTCCACCCCGATCTCGCGCGTTCGCTGAGTTACGCTCACCAGCATGATGTTCATGAGTCCCACGCCGCCAATGCCAAGAGTCAGAGTCCCAATGAAGGCAAGCATGCACCTGCAGCGCCATCGTAATGATGCGAAATTGCGAAAGCTGCTCCATCATGCTGAACACGAACAGAGCCCGCTTATCGTCGGCACGGAAATTGTGTTGTGCTGCCAGCGTATTGCGAACCGACTTCTCGACGCCTCCATAGTTGTAGCCGAGAAAATCTAACCAGATCATGTCGATGTAGTACGTATTGCGGAAGTCGCTCATGGTGGGGAAGGGGATGTAGACGACGCGGTTGATGCTGTTCTCGGTGCCTTCCTGGGGCCTGGGCTTAAGCACGCCGATGACTTCGTAAGGAATGCCGCTGATGCGAATCTTCTCGCCCAGGGGGAAACGGCCGGAAAATAGCTTTTCCCTCGATTCCGAGCCCAGCACACAGACACGCGCGCGCAGTTGCAAATCTCCGGCACTGTAGAAACGACCGAGATCCAGCTGCAGGTTCTGAATTTCCTGGAGCGCGGGATTGCCGCCATGAATGCTCCAAGTGTACGAACGCCCCTCATAGCTGACGGGCGCATCGAAAAACGATTCGGGAGTGATGCGGGTCACTTCCGGCACATTCACCACGACACGATCAATGTCATCCCTGGTCAACCGGATACTGGTACCGGCCTTGTTTCCTCCGGCCTGCATCGACGTGCGTCCGCCCGCGATGCCCATCGCCGACATGCTGGCATAGCTCCTGAATATGTTGACGATGGCCGTCGAGAAACCCGTGCCGTAGGCCAGCAACAGCACTACGGTAGCGATTCCCCAGGCCATACCCAGCATGGTGAGCGCACTTCGCAGACGGTTGTGCCTGAGCGATCGATAGGCTTCCGAGAACACATCTTTCGGCCGGATCATTCGTTACTCCTGACGAAGGGCTTCCACGGGCTGGAGCAAGGCCGCCCGTCGCGCGGGATAAAGTCCGGCGATAACGCCGGCCAAGGCAAGGCTGCCCATGGCGAGCACAGCAGTCGCTGGGTAAATGTGAGGCAATTCGAATCCATCGATCGGCGGCACAAGTCCGAATAGCTTGGTGGCCACGTACGCTGCGCCCACGCCAATGGCGCCGCTGATTCCGGTAAGCATCAGCCCTTCTAAAAAGAACTGGAACAGGATGTTGCGTTTGGTGGCGCCCAAAGCCTTGCGCAGGCCGATCTCCCGCGTGCGCTCCGTGACCGACACCAGCATAATGTTGATCACTCCGATTGCGCCCAGGCCGAGTGTCACCAGACCGACGGCTCCCAGGAATGTATCCATGGCATCGGAGATTTTGCCGACCATCTCGGCGGCTGGCGATCGAGTCCCAATCGTCAAAGGCGTCGGGCGTCTCGGGATCGAAGTTATGGTTTCTTGCCACGATACTGCGCACGGCCTTCTTGGCTTGTGCGTGCTGCTCCCGTGTAATCGGCTGGTAGACCACATACTTGATGGCCTTTGCGTTGCCTGCTCCCTGCATCGGGAAATAGATAGCCATGGTGGTATAAGGCATGATCAGGCGCATGTTCTGGTCGTTGTTGTTTCCGTGACCGACCTTCTGCATCGTGCCAACCACCTCGAACGGCACGCCATTGATAAGGAGTGTGCTGCCTACGGCTGGCCGTCCGGGAAATAAAATGCGCACAAATTCGCTTCCGATCACGCAGACATTGTGGCGCTCGCGTTCGTCGTTCCAATTCAAGGCGCGCCCCTGGTCGATCGGCTGGTAGCGAATGCCAGAGAACTGCGGCTCGGCGCCATCCACATAGCCATTGCTACTGCCATACTCGCTCACCAGGCGAAGGTCGCCGCGGTAGATCACCGGCGTGGCATTGCGGACAAACCGCGAGCTGCGAATATCCAAATAGTCCTGGTAGTTCAGGTAGTACTGGCGAGACGAAAGCTGGCTGCCACCAACCGCCGGCACTCGTCCGTTGTAAATCTGCATGAAGTCTTCGCCGAAGCTCGCCATGCTCTTGGTGGTTCCCGCGCGAAAACCCTCTCCTAATCCAACCAGGAGCAGCAGCGACCCCACTCCCCAGGCAATGCCAAACATGGTGAGGAAGGAGCGAAGCTTGTGCGTCCACATGGCACGCAACACCTCGCCGAAGCTGCCGAGAAATCGCCTCATAACCTAAGCTACGAACATTAGAACAACTAAGTTCCTATTTACTGCGATGGTCGCGCGTGTTCCGCGATGCGGGCGCGGGAATTGAAACGTTTCCCGAGTTGCCTTGACTAAGCTCCGCTAAGGCAGGGCGCAGAAAGCCACAGGTCAAGCCTCTCCGGCGGGGCGACGGCACGCGGTGACAGGCATCACGGGTCGGCGTGATGCTGAACACATTGGGAAACGAGCTGCTATACCCGATTTCGTCGAGGATCAAGACAACGACTGCATGGGAACGGCAACTCTATGCTGGAAATGGATTGGCCTTGTCGCAAACTTCGCGGGTACAGTCACTGACCATGCGACCGGGTTTTGAGTTTACCGCCTGTTCTCGCACTTGACCTATCTCGGCGCATAATAGCAGCACATATTTGGATGTTAGGTGAACCAATACTGACGGATGGAGTTGTTTTATTGCGGCCTTTGATTTCGGAGGATGCACTGGACCATCTCGCCGGTGAGGATGAGGAGACTGCGAAGTGGCTGAGCGGCGGGCGCAGCACATTGGCTACCGTACAAAAATTCATCGAAGACTGCCAGGAACATTGGCGCAGTGGCGGTCCACGGCGAGCTTTTGGTGTCTTCGACTGCTCGACAGGAAAGCTGATTGGTTTCGTGGAAGCAAATTTGGCACTTCTCCCCAATCCCGGCGAAGTCAACATCTCCTTTGGGGTTTTCCTGCAGTGGCGAGGCAGAGGCATCGCCCTGCGGGCAATTGACCTGATGGCCGAGTATCTGCGAACAGCGACCGAATGCCGAGAAATGGTTTTGAGAATCGCACCTTCCAATCTCGCATCACTCCGCGTCGCCGCAAAAGCTGGCTTTCGATTTCGTGGGATGTTTGACGAATGTGAGGGCCCCCTGAACCATTTTTCACGACGTCTCGATCAATGAGTTTGGCAGGCGCGCGCGGACGACACAATTGGGATTATTGTCGAAATTCCCCACTCCACTCGTCTTCCCCGGTGATCGGGGAATTTTAGCCTGCTTTCGGCAGTTGAGCCTCAGGAGCAGAGCTTGAGCCAAGTGTGAAAACAGCCACTTAAAGGATGGACACAAATCAGCAGCAAGAAGTGCCAGAGGGCATGATGCGAAAAACCGGGCACCACGTGGTCGCCCTAATTTGTAGAAATTGCTTCCTGCGGTGACTTTGGCAATTTCACTGACTTAATTTGTTCGGCAAGACCTAACATTTTTAGAGTCCAGATCCCGTACCAGTTCATGTCAACTTCGTACCATTTAAGACCGTGACGGGACGACGTGGGATGGGCATGGTGGTTGTTGTGCCAGCCTTCCCCGAAGGTCAGCAGAGCCACGAACCAGTTATTGGTGGACATGTCGTGCGTGGGGAAACGGCGTGAACCCCACATATGTGTCACGGAATTTACCAGCCAAGTGGCATGCAGGCCGAGCACTGTCCGCACGAAAATGCCCCACATCAGGAATGGCAGTCCACCCGTTGCGAGCAACGTGAGCGCCAGCACGATGATTGGGACGTAGTTGTACTTGGTGATCCACACGTGGAATTTGTCTTTCACGAGATCGGGCACGTAGTGCGCCAGTGTCGTGGTGTCGTGATGCAGGGACTTTCCGGTCAAGATCCAGCCCATATGCGCCCACCACGTGCCATCCAGCGGCGAGTGCGGATCACCCTTTTTGTCTGCGTACTGGTGGTGGATGCGGTGCGTCGCTACCCAAAACACCGGTCCGCCTTCAAGTGTCAAAGTTGCGCAGACGGTCAGAAAGTATTCCACCAATTTAGGGGTATTGTACCCCCGGTGCGTGAGGAGCCGGTGGTAGCCCATCCCGATGCCTAGGCTTCCGGACACCCACCACAGAAAAACCGCAACCAAGAGTGCCTTCCATGTAAAGAAGAACAAGGCCGCAATCGCCCCAGCGTGAAATGCAGCCATAAAGAAAGTTGTTACCCAGTTCACTTGGTTGCCGTTTGACGGCTGTTTGGTGAGTGTCTCGATGTTCATAATGCCCTTCACTACTTGATTGGATGTCGACATTCCTCAAGATGACTTGCAGTCTTCGTAATACTTACGTAATCGCGCTAGCGGCTGGAGTACAGCCCCCTCGCAAGCGAAGAGGTGGAGCATGAGAGCCAACAACTCGCCTGCGATCGTCAATGCCTAAGAATCGCAATCGATGCTAACGTTGGCGTTTGCAAGCGGAGTCCATCGCTGCCAAGAAATCTGATATGCGCATTCCCGAGTCCAGCAATTGAATAAAATCAGCCGGAGTGATGCCTTGGCGGTGGGCTATTTCCAACAATTCAACGATAGCGCATTCCACAACCTCCGCCTTAGGTTCTGCGGGCTGTCGAATACTATTATTCATTGTCACCCTTTAGCGTCATGCATTTTGGCGAAGCTAAACGTTAGATACATCCATCAGATTTTTCTGAGATTTTCGCTGGATCGTTCTATCGCTGTCTGTTCAAAACTGCACACTGTCGCTGATTGCACGATTTGGCAGGATGGTCTCCATAGGCGGCGACGGTTGTCAAACGGGTCGTTGTCCGATGAACCAATCATCAGGAACGTGCTAACTGGTGAAACAGCTCCATTACGCTCATCGCCCTGTCTTCGCCTCTTTTCTGCCCGACAACATGTCCTTCTGGAGGGTGCATCTTTACTTGCGCACGGCATCTAATCCTTACGATTTTTGGGGTCATCGGCAGACCCGACGTAGGGAATTGTGACGGGAAAGTCGTCTGTCCCTGACTTGCCGTGACCAGCGTGCACGGTGCACGGTTTTTTCCGCGCCTTTCGTCCTTTAGATCTCTGGCCGGAGGTGCACATTGGGATACACATTTATCAACATCTCCAAGGATGAGGAACCGAGCGAGAAGTCGTACTGGAAGCTGTGGCTGGTCGGCATTTTCGCGGTGCTGACCGTTTGCTTCCTCCGTTGGGGCGGGTTTCTGCTTGTCGCAGGGGATTCCGTGCCGGAGCACGTTGATGCAGCCGTGGTCCTGCAGGGATCTATCGCCGCTGAGAACGCGCGAACAGCCGCAGCGATGGCACTGTTGCAACGGGGTTCCGCGAACCGAATCGCAATCAGCGTGCCGAGGGAATCCTATTGGGGCGAAGAGATTCCTCCAATTGCGCGCCCGTATCTCGAAAGGAAGTATGGGGCTGAGTTGGCCGGGAGAGTGGACTTCTGCAGTACGGAGCCGGACGTGAACTCCACCCAGCAGGAAGCACTGGCGCTCAGCGCGTGCATCCAGGAACATGGCTGGAAAAGCATTGCGCTATTGACTTCAAACTACCAGAGCCGCCGGGTTGGAATGGTTTGGAGAAAGACTCTGCTTAAGGGTGATAGTTCAGTTTACGTATGGGTGGAGGGTGTGCCAGATCCCGACTATCAACCACGTGGATGGTGGCGACAACGACACTACGCGGAAACCTGGCTAAGGGAGTCTGCCAAACTCGCGTGGACTACTCTGTAGGCTTAAGACCGGCATTGGCGTCGAACGATGCCACCTCCAAAGTTCATGCCTTAGGGCAAATTGTCGGTCGAAGCGATTGTCAGTTGATGAGAAATCCTCGTTAGACTCACTGACGCTCGCGCATGGCTCTCACGGGCGGAGACGCGGAGCTCGTGAGGAAGGTTTGCGGCGAAACCACCAAGCGCGGAGATGTTGACCCGCAATGAACGCCCTTTCGAAGTACCACGACTGGCTGCCGGCTTCGTGGTGAAGGCTGGCATCGCACCCGGAGACGAATTCGAGCTCTTCGGGGATGGCCTCCACATGTAATGTGGCTCCCAGTGTGGCCTCTTCAAGTTCGGTTACGTCGCAATACTGTTCGGGCACAGTTAAGCCATATCTCCAGGTGACCTGGCATGCGGCCTTCTCTCCGGCCCTGACCGGATTGAGACTCAGGGCTGGCAAGGCGCTCCTGGGTACGCGGGTCACGCCAAGCGCGTCTTCGATCTCCACCTTGGAGGTAAGGTTCTCGTCAGAAAACGTGTAGGTTTTTCTTCCGGCAATGCCGTACTCCAGGAAGCGAAACTCCGGCTGAAAGAAGGTCTCGGCGTTCAACTCCGGCGCATAATCGCGCACTGCTTCCGAGTAATTTCTTATCTCGTAACGAACTTCGATATTCACCTGGATGCATCCGTTCTCGAGAGTCGAAAACGCGTAGCTTTTCACAAAGTGATCCCGCACCAGGTCCGTGGAAACAACATCGCGAACCAGTCCTTGCATTTCGGCAGGCAGACCTCTTCCTATCAGCGCTTGGGCCAGACCGTCAGAAATTCGTTCCACCAGGAGCTTGGCGGAGAAAATATCGAAAGCTACCCCCAGGATCATGGCGACGATCAAGGCGTCGGCCAGAAAATAAACCAGTTCGTTGGCAGGCCACCAGTAGGGATACTTCGTCCGCGCGAGCAGACCTACAGCGCCGGCGAGTAGAAACGGCATGAGCAGTCGGAGATGATCTTTCAGTGACAGTGCGTAAAACCGCCGCTGGGCCGGCGTGCGGTCCTTCGCGGGAATGGTCGTGGGAGCCGCGCGTTCGCTGGCTTCTTCGACGCTCAGAATCTCGATCGGGGGCATGGCATTACCTCAAGGTGCGGTATGGTTCATCAAAAAGTGGGTTGCAAATTCGTTTTCCGGTTTTCGCTGGACGGAGAAACACGATGGATTCTCTGGTCTCCGCGCCGGCTGGCAGAACAGAACCGGAGTGGAATCGTGAAATGTCGCCGCTAGCAATGTGCTGAGATGCAAAACGAAAACTCCGTGCAATCCGGGCGTACCCAATTCGCCGTTGGCCAGAGTTTTGTAAACCGGCGGTCTGTTGGTTTGATGGTGTTGGAAATTGAGTATACAACCGTGGCAGTCGAGCTACAAACGCCTGGTAAGGCTTCCGCGGAATGGCGAACGCGGTGCTGACGCAAGGCTCTTCTGCTGGCCTCGCGACAAGAGCGTCGAGCTCGCTCGACGGACAGCCGAAGGCGGCTGTCCCCACATAAGGCAACACACAAATCAAAACATAAACCTGAAGAGTCCTCAGAAATCATCAGCTCCATAGGCGGTCCCAGGAGCGCTCTTGATCCCACTGGGTTGTGGGGTCGAAATATCCGGTGCCGGGGGCCAGGTGCTGGCGCACTACGTCTTCATTTAACGTCACGCCCAGGCCCGGGCGGTCGGGCACGTCGATCCAGCCGTGGTTGACGATCGGCGTTTTGGTTCCCTCTTCGATTAACGATGACCACCACGGCACGTCGAGCGAGTGATTTTCGAGCGCGAGGAAATTCTGTGTGGCAGCAGCGCAGTGGACGTTGGCCAAGCAGGCGATGGGGGTGCCGGCGAAGTGCATTGCCATAGGGACACCGAGCTCCTCGGCCATGTCGCCGATCTTGTGCGTCTCAAGAATGCCGCCGGCGGTGGCGAGATCGGGTTGAATCTTGCTCACCGCGTGGCTTTCACACAAGACGCGGAACGGTTCCTTCAGATAAATGTCTTCGCCAGTCAGGATGGGCGTCGGACTCTGCTCGGAAATTTCTTTGAGCAGGTCGGTGTACATCCACGGAATGACGTCCTCCATCCAGGACAAGTTGTATTTCTCGTAGGCCTTGCCGAGGCGGATGATCGACTTCACTCCCAGATGGCCTAGATGATCCATGGCCAGCGGGATTTCCATGCCGACGGCGTCGCGCACCGCGGCGACGTATTGCTCGAGCATGGCGATGCCTTTGTCCGTGACCTCCATGCCCAAGAGCGGATGGGGAAGCTGGTTGGCCTGCCATTGATTCAGGTCGGTGGCGTTGGTGACGGTGCCGGGAGTGTCGGAAACCATCTCGATCCCCAAATCCATTTTGAGCCAGGTGAGGCCCATGACTTCCTTGCGCTCTTTCATGCGTTGCGCGTAGATTTTCGGATCCTTCGACTCGGTAGTGTCGGCGTAGATGCGAATTTTGTCACGGAACTTGCCGCCGCCGATCATTGCGTACACGGGAGCGTTGTAGACTTTGCCGGCGATATCCCAGAGCGCCATTTCAATGGCGCAAACTCCGCCGCCCTGGCGCGCGTGTCCGCCGAACTGCTTGATCTTGCGGAAAACTCTGTCGAGTTGGAGGGGATTCTCGCCTAGTATCCGGCTCTTCAGGAATAAGGCATATGTCGGGCTGGCGCCGTCGCGGACCTCGCCCAGTCCGTAGACTCCCTGGTTGGTATCGATGCGAATGATCGGGCAGGGGCTCGGCCCCGGTTTCACCACAGTGGCCACGCGCAGATCGGTGATTTTCAGGGTGGAGGGGCTGGAATTTGTGTTGACTGTTTTGGGATAGGCATCGATCGGGGTGGCGAGCATGGCTCCGCCGAATGCCATTGCGGAGGCTTTCAAAATGTCGCGGCGATCGAACGTATTTCTACTCGTTTTATTCATGGCTGATTCCGGTAGCCTCGTAGTTCGATGAGAAGTTCGTATCATGGGCTCGGAGTGCGAAACACGGGGGCTGAAGCCCTTTAGTCCAGCGCGCCTTACGCGGCCCTAAAAGGGCCGCTCTTCCACAATTGATCGCAAAGGACTGTCATGCGACTTAGAATTGTAAGCTCGTCAGTGGCGACAGATGTTGAAAATCCATCGACCAAGGAGATTGCTAATGACCTTCTTCTCGCGTGTGGTCAGGTGCACGGTTGCAACTTTTGGCGCGGCTCTTTTGATTTCCCTCGTGCTCGCATCAAGCAGCGCTCATGCTCAACTGTTTATCTTTCCCAAGCAAGAGCTGATCGACTACACGGCGCAGTCTCCTTTCGACAGGCTGCCCGACGGGCGGCCGAAAGTTCCTGATGCGCTCATCGAGCGCGCCCGCGAACTTTCGTCGGAAGAAGTCTGGGCCACGCTGCATGAGAAGGGCTTCAACAATCAGTACGCCGACGGATTTCAGGTGCTGCATCCGGGGAAGACGATGGTGGGACGCGCGTTCACCGTGCAGTTCATGCCTCTGCGCGCCGACGTGGACGATGTCGCGGAAAAAAAGGCGAAAGAGCATGGGCTGTCTCGGCTGACGAATCAAGCTGCCATTGACATGCTGCAGCCTGGAGACGTGCTGGTTGTCGATCTGTTTGGAAAGAAAATCGACGGGACGATCGTGGGCGACAATCTTTTTTACTACGTAATGAAAGCTACGAAAGGTGGCGGGCTGGTCGTAGATGGCAGCATCCGCGATCTGGATGGATTGTCCGAGATCGATATGCCGGGATACTTCCGGTCGGCGGATCCTACTCCCATCGGGAACGTGATGCTGACGGGGATTAATGTGCCCGTGCGGATCGGCGGCGTCACCGTGATGCCGGGCGATCTGGTCGTGGGTGATCGCGAAGGCGTCTACTTCATTCCTCCGCAATTTGTGAAGGAAGTGCTTGACCATGCGGATGAGATTCACGTGCATGATGAATGGACCAAGAAGAAATTCGACGAAGGGAAGTACAAATCGTCGGAAATCTATGGATCTCCGAAGGACCCGAAGCTGCAGGAAGAGTATCGGGAATACTTAAAGAAGAGACTGGCGGAAATCCGCAAGCAGCATGGAGAGCAGTAAAGAGTCGAGCTTCGCTCGACGGACAGCCGACGCTGTCCCACATAAACCTGCCCCACATAAAAACCTAAATCAGAATTGCAAGGCCAGCGCGCTGCTCAGGAATTTTGCCAGCGGAGACATCTTCTGGCATGCGTTCGCGAAAGTTGTCATGAATTTTGGGCTGCAGACTTGGGCTTCGGTGAACTCGATGGCTGTTCCCAGGTCACGCAGTTTGAGGTCTTCGACGAATTCGTGATCGCAGGGGAAGCCGCGGGGAGGGCGCGAGAGTTTTGTGGCATCGTCCCAGTTGAGCAGCTTGCGGACAGGGCGCCATTCCTTTGAACGCTCGACCATGGCGTTGCGGACCTTGAGCAGCGTGGGCGGCTCGGGATGCCAGAGGCCGGATGCCGCGAAACAGCCTTTCGGTTCGAGGTGGAGATAGAAGCCGGGCGAGTGCACGTCTTTGCCGCGGTGCGAGAATTTCATGGCGATATGCGTTTTGTAGGGGCGCTTGTCAGGCGAGAAGCGCGTGTCGCGGTAGATGCGGAACAACGATCCGCGGGTGGAGCGGGGATCGGCCACGAGATAAGGACTGATTTGATATAAGGACGCTGCGAAATCGGTGATGAACCGCACCGCGGGCTGGTGGGCCACGGCTTCGTATTCGTCCTTGTGAGCCTGGAACCAGTCGCGGTTGTTGTTGCGCTTCAGGCGAGTGAGGAAGCGGAAGAGATCGGGAGTGAAATAAGCGGGCATAGGTGATGAATTTCGCGAGTTGTCATTCTACCCGATTGGAAATCATCAACCACAAAGGACACGAAGGTTCACGAAGGAAAGGCGTTGGGGTCCTTCGTGGCCTTCGTGGTTTACGCTCTTTCTCGCGTTGCCATTCGCTATCCTGGCACGATAAGATACCTCGTACACGCTTCCCCGCTTTCTATCCCAGTAACTTTTTTGACGGCATCCCGCGGGTGAGGAGTGTGCGAACCCGGGAGCGGCGCAGCCATGCGCCGGCCGAATTCCCTGACGGAGCTGGACTTGAAAAAAGGCACAACCGCGGTGATCGTTGGCGCCCAGTGGGGCGATGAGGGCAAAGGAAAGATCGTCGACGTATTGTCGGAGAGCTTTCAGGTGGTTGCCCGCTATGCCGGAGGACACAACGCCGGCCACACCGTCATCATCAATGGCAAGAAATTTATTCTCCAGCTCGTGCCCTGCGGGGTGCTGCGCGCCGGATGCCGCAGCGTCATTGGCAATGGCGTGGTGCTTGATCCGCTGGCGTTTCTGAAGGAAGTTGGCGCGCTGCGCGCGGCGGGCGTGCGAGTCGACGGGAATCTTTTCGTTTCGAATCGCGCGCAGGTGATTCTGCCGTATCACCGCATGATCGAACTGGCGGCGGAGAATGCCCCGGGGCGCGTGAAGATTGGGACGACGTCGCGTGGGATTGGTCCGGCGTACGAAGACAAGATGGGACGGCGCGGGCTGCGGGTGGCCGATCTGCTCGACCTGAAGCTGCTGAAGAAGCACATCGAAAATGCGGTGCGCGAGAAGAACATGATTGCGCACGCGCTGTTCAACTCCGAGCCGCTCGATGCCGACAAGATGTATACGGAATACGCTCAGGCGGCGGAGAAGATTGCGCCGTTTGTGGCGGATACTGCTGTGCTGCTGAATCAGGCGCTGGCGCAGGGTGAGTCGATTCTGTTCGAAGGCGCGCAGGGGACGATGCTCGACATCGACCACGGAACGTATCCGTTTGTGACTTCTTCGAGCGCGACTTCGGGCGGCGCGGTGATTGGGACCGGCGTAGCTCCCAATGCGATCAACTCCGTTATCGGAATTACCAAGGCATACTGCACGCGCGTGGGTGAAGGGCCATTCCCGAGCGAAGATCATGGCGACGCAGGCGAGAATCTGCGCAAGCGCGGGAACGAGTATGGCGCGGTGACGGGGCGTCCGCGGCGGACGGGGTGGCTGGATCTGCCGCTGCTGCGTTATTCGGGGATGATCAACGGAACCTCATGGCTGGTCGTGACTAAACTCGATGTGCTCGATGACCTCGCAGAGATTCCGGTGTGCGTGGGATACAAGATCGACGGGAAGGCGACGATCGAAGCACCCGCGCAGGCCAGCGGCTACGAGAAGATCGAGTGCGTGTATCAGAAGATGCCGGGATGGAAGACTTCTACCGAGGGCATCACCGACTACGACAAGCTGCCCAAACAGGCGCGTGAGTACCTGGCATTCGTGGCCAAGGAGTCGGGGGCGAAGGTCGGCATGATTTCCACCGGGCCGGACCGCGACCATACGATTCTGGTCGACGAGTTGATTACGGAGTTGAAGGTCGCCGCGAAGAAAGCCTAGAATGACTCCCCCCGGCAGACCCGCCGGGCTGGAAGGAGCAAGCGATGGTGGTGTTGGCTGTCACCTGGATGGCGAAAGTTGGACGCGAGGCTGAGGTTGCCGCACTTTTTGAGAAGCTGACCGAACACTCCCGCAAGGAACCGGGATGTGCCATGTACCAGGTGCACCGGCACAAAACCGAACCGCGCCGCTTCTTTATCTACGAACAATATAAAGACGATGCCGCGCTGGAAGCCCATCGCGTGGCTCCGCACTTTTTGCAGCATGCGAAGAAGGATCTGCCCAAGATTGCGGATCGCGTGGAAGGACATCTGTTCGAACCGCTGGGGTAGGTTGTTGGTGTTGAGGCGACGCATTCTTCCGCCTCGGCGAACGACGCGAGCGCGTTCGGCACCATACAAAATGCAGGCCGCGACATTGCGCGCTGCGCGCGCAACCCCGGACGAAGGCGTCCGGGGCTACATGTTCTTAGCTGGATTATTGCGGCTTCTTTGCGTCTGCGGGCTTGGCCTCAGAGGCTGCGCCCCGGGTGTAGACGATGCTCTTGGTGCCACCGTCACAGCTTCCGACGACCTTTCCGTCGCCTTCTTTTCCTTTGTCGACAGCGTCGAGGGTGTAGCGACGCTACGCCCTTGGCGTCGAGCTTCTTGCCGATTTCAGCTTTGAGGTCTTCGCAGGATTTTCTTGCGGGGGTTGTCTGCTCGGTCTGTGCAATTCCGTATGTACTCACAAAAAGCAGAGCAGCGGCCACTGTCCACGTTTTCATGATGCTCTCCTCGCTTTCTCGCGCAGTATAAATAGTAGGCGCGGGCGAGAATTATTACGAGGGTAATTCGGCGGTAACTACTTGGCAGGTGCGAGCAAGATGCCCTCGCGACGGCCGCCGAGACGGCGCTATTTCTTGTCGATTATCAACTCGCCGGCGGAGGCGTAGCTTTCTTTTGACACTTCGTGGAAGGCGATGACGATGGCTTCGCGGCGCGTGCCGGCTTCTTCGACCAGAGCGTCGGTGATGCGCTTCGCGATCTTGCGCTTCTGGTCGGCGGTGCGGCCTTGCAGCATCGTGATTTGGACCATTGGCATAAGACGTTTCCGTGTAAGAAACCACTCTCCTTCGTGTTCCTTTGCGTTCCGCGTAAGGCATCAACCACAAAGGGCACGAAGGTACACGAAGGAAAATCTTGCGACTACTTCGCCAACTCGTATCCGGCGAAGAAGAAGCTTAGCTCGAAGCGGGCGGTGTCTTCGGCGTCGGAGCCGTGGATCGCGTTGTACTCGATGTTGGTCGCCCACTTTTTGCGGATGGTGCCTTCCTCGGCGTTGGCCGGGTTGGTGGCGCCCATCAGCTTGCGCAGGTCGGCGATGGCGTTTTCTTTTTCCAGCGCCAGCACGACGATCGGGCCGCTCGACATGAAATTCGTCAGCGAGTTGTAGAACGGGCGGCTGGCATGCACGGCGTAAAACTGCTCGGCCTGATGCTTGGAGATTTCCAGCATCTTCATGGCGAGGATGCGGAAGCCGTTCTTCTCGAATTGTTCGATGATGTCGCCGATGGCGTTCTTGCGGACGGCGTCGGGTTTGACGATGGTGAGGGTGCGTTGCAGAGTCTTCATTCGGTCGTTGGTCCTTGGTCGGTTTCAAGAAGTTCGTTGGTCGTTTGTCGTTCGTCGTAGAGACGTTGCTTGCAACGTCTTTGCCGGAGACTTTTACCTTCGTGGTGCGAAGAGACGTAGCAAGCTACGTCTCTACACATTTACACGCTTACTCCGATTGCCGCTGCTAGCGTTTCGCCGATTGCGGCCGGGGATTTCGCCACCTTGATTCCAGCAGGCTTCCAGCGCTTTGATCTTTTCCGCGGCGGTTCCCTTGCCGCCGGAGATGATGGCGCCGGCGTGGCCCATGCGGCGTCCGGGAGGCGCGGTCTGGCCGGCGATGAATCCGACGACCGGCTTCTTCATGTGCGTCTTCACGAACTCGGCGGCCTGTTCTTCGGCGTTGCCGCCGATTTCGCCGATCATGATCACCGCTTCGGTCTCGGGATCGCGGTTGAACAGATCCAGCGCATCGATGAAGTTGGTGCCGATGATCGGATCGCCGCCGATGCCGATGGCGGTCGACTGTCCGATGCCGCGCTGCGTCAGTTGATGCACGGCTTCGTAGGTCAGCGTGCCGGAGCGCGAGACGATGCCGATCGGATCCTTCTTTGTGAATCGACGCGGGCATGATGCCGATCTTGCACTTGCCGGGCGAAATGATGCCGGGGCAGTTGGGACCGATCAGGCGCGAGCGGCGGTCTTGCAGGAACTCCCAGGCTTTGACCATGTCGAGCGTGGGAATGCCTTCGGTGATGCAGACGATGAGGTCGATCTCGGCGTCGGCGGCTTCCATGATGGCGTCGGCGGCGAACGGCGGCGGAACGAAAATCACGGTGGCATTCGCGCCGGTTTTGTCGACGGCTTCGCGCACGGTGTTGAAGATCGGCCAGCCTTCGTGGGTGGTGCCGCCTTTGCCGGGAGTTACGCCTCCGACGATTTTGGTGCCGTAGGCGGCGCTGGCTTTGGCGTGGAACGTGCCTTCGCGGCCGGTGAGGCCCTGGACGACTACGCGCGTATCTTTATTGACTAGGATTGCCATATGAAAAGTACCTCGCTAAAGCGGCCAGATCGTTCGTAAAGTCTCTTCACCACAGACGGTGCACAGAGGCAGCACTAGCCCAGGCAACTTAGCGCCATTCTGTCACGCCCGCAGTGCCTCGTGCCGCGGCTACCACTTTGTCTGCGGCGTCTTTCATGGTGTCGGTGACGACGAAGTTGAAGCCTGAGTTCATCAGGATCTTCTTGCCTTCTTCGACGTTCGTGCCTTCCAGACGCAGGACGATGGGCAGCTTGATGTTGGTCTTGCGCGCGGCTTCGACCACGCCCGTGGCCAGCGTATCGACGCGCAGGATGCCGCCGAAAATGTTGATCAGTACCGCTTTCACGTTCTTGTCGCTGAGCAGGATTTCGAACGCGTGCGCGACCTGCTCGGAGCTGGCGCCTCCGCCGACGTCGAGGAAGTTCGCGGGCATGCCGCCGGCGTACTTGATGATGTCCATCGTCGCCATGGCGAGGCCGGCGCCGTTCACCATGCAGCCGACATTGCCGTCGAGCTTGATGTAGTTCAGGCTGTACTTGGAGGCCTCGACTTCCAGCGGATCTTCTTCGGTGATGTCGCGCAGTTCGCGCAGATCGGGATGGCGGAAGAGCGCGTTGTCGTCGAAGTTGATCTTGGCATCGAGGGCGAAGAGGCGGCCGTCGGTGGTCGTGATGAACGGATTGATCTCCAGCAGCGAAGCGTCGGTGTCGAGAAATGCCTTGTAGAGGCTGGTCAGGAACTGCACGGCGGGATTGATCTGCTTCGCGCTCAGGCCGAGTTTGAAGGCGATCTTGCGGGCCTGGAAGGCTTCGAGGCCCATGCCGGGATCGATGTGCTGCTTGAGGATCGCGTCGGGATTTTCGGCGGCGACCTGCTCGATCTCCATGCCGCCGGCGGCCGAGGCCATGAAGACCGGCTTGCCTTCGGCACGGTCGACCAGGATTCCGAGATAGAGTTCCTTCTCGATGGGCAGCGTTTCTTCGATCAGCAGGCGGCGCACGATGCGGCCTTCGGGGCCGGTCTGGTGCGTGACCAGCTTCATGCCGAGCATCTTGCCGGCGAGATCTCCGGCTTCGTCGACCGACTTGGCGATCTTGACGCCGCCGCCTTTGCCGCGGCCTCCGGCATGGATCTGCGCCTTGACCACGACTCCGGTTGAGCCGGAGTCCAGCAATTCTTTGGCGACCGATTCGGCCTCTTCGCGCGAAGTGGCCATCGATCCGCGGGGTACGGTGACACCATACTTCTTTAGGATTGCTTTTGCCTGATACTCATGAATTTTCATAATGATGACTCTTCAGTAAAGAATCGGAAGGACCCTGCTTGCGGCGTCGCAGTGCGGGCAGCAAACTTCTAATTTTATAGAAGAGGCGCGGAGACTAGGGCAAACTTCAGTCGCTAATTTTAGCCGCGAAAATCTTCACCACAGAGGGCACAGAGGTGCACAGAGGAGACTCAAAGATCCTGCGCCCTTCCTGGAGGACACTGCATCCAAAATCGACTAGTGATATCGTGCACCTGGTCGGGAAAGAGTCTCGATGAAGCTCATCTCCCTCAACGTCGCGCGGCCTCGCCTGACTGTGTACAACGGGCAGACGATCAACACTGGCATTTTCAAACAGCCTGTCTCCGGGCCGGTTCCGCTGCGGACGCTCAATCTGGATGGCGATCAGCAGGCGGACCTGACCGTGCACGGCGGTCCCAACAAGGCGGTCTATGCCTATCCTTCGGAGCACTACAGCTTTTGGCGGGAGGAACTGCCGGGGACGAATCTTCCCTGGGGCATGTTCGGGGAGAACTTCACGACCGAGGGTCTGTTCGAACCCAGACCTTCACATCGGAGATCGTCTGCAGATCGGGTCAGCGATTCTCGTGGTGCGCCAACCGCGCATCCCTTGCTATAAGCTGGCGGCCAAGTTCAAGCGCAAAGATATTCTCGCACGCTTTCTGCGGAGCGGACGCAGCGGATTCTATTTCTCGGTCGAGCGGGAGGGAGTCGTCGAAGCCGGAGACTCCTTTGAAGTTCTCAGCCGGGAGCCGCAAGCCATCACGATCGCGGAGATGAACCACCTCTTCGCCGATGATCGATACAATCGCGAACTGCTGGACAAGGCCATTGCCAGTCCGGCGCTGCCCGAGGACTGGCGCGACTACTTCGAGAAACGCATCCGCGGTACTCCCGTCGCACCCTGATCCGGCAGCATTCTCCGCGGGCCAACACGTTCCTCGGCCACGTTATGCCGTACAATGCCGCCTGAGATGATCCTCGACGCCCTCCATCGACTGGCCAATCACAGCGAATCGCTCACTCGCGCCGAAGCTCGTGACGTGATGGCCGAGGTGTCTGACGGGCAAGTGCACCGACGCGCAGATCGCGGCCTTGCTGATCGCGCTGCGCATGAAGGGCGAAACCGTCGAGGAGATTGTGGGATTCGCCGAGGCGATCCGGGCGGCGGCGGCGCCGTTGCCGATCGAGCGGTCGCCGGCCGATGCCCTTGCGGTGAGCGGGACTGGACGTGATGCTCTGCTCGATGAACCCTTCGATGGATCGTCGCTTGTCGACACCAGCGGCACCGGCGGCGATGCCAGCGGGACTTTCAACATATCCACGGCGACTGCGCTGGTGACAGCGGGAGCGGGCGTTCGCGTGGCCAAGCACGGGAACCGCAGCATCAGTTCGAAGTGCGGCTCGGCGGATGTGGTGGAGGCTTTGGGCGTCAACATCCAGCTCTCGCCGGAGCGGGCGGCGCAGTGTTTGCGCGAAGTTGGAATCTGCTTTCTTTATGCGCCGAACCTGCATCCGGCGATGAAGCAGGTGCAGGGGGTGCGTCGCGAGTTGCGGATGCGCACCATGTTCAACCTGCTTGGACCGCTGACAAATCCGGCGCGGGCTACCGGGCAAGTAGTGGGCGTGTACTCGCTCGAACTCGTGGAGAAATTGGCCGAGGCGCTGAGCATGTTGGGATTGCGGCGCGCGCTCGTTGTGCACGGACTGGATGGGCTGGACGAGATCACGATCACCGGCATGACGCGAATTGCGGAGGCGCGCGAGGGCTCGGTGCGGTCCTACGAAGTGGAGCCGGAAGAGTTTGGGATGAAACGCGCTGCGCTCGAGGAAATATCGGGCGGCGATGCGGTTGAGAATGCTGCGATCATTCGCGCGGTGTTGGGTGGGGAGAAGTCCGCGCGGCGGGATGTTGTGTTGCTGAATTCCGCCGCTGCGCTGGTGGCAGCGGGAAAGGCGGATCACATTGGCGCGGCGATTCCACTCGCAGCCAAGTCGATTGACTCCGGAGCTGCGGCGGCAAAGCTGGACGCGCTGGTCCGCTTCAGTTCAGCTTCCAGTAAAGCAAGACACCATCAACCACGAAGGGCACGAAGGTCCACGAAGGAAAACTCACTACCACGTGCACTTTTTCGAGATATTGTGCGACCTGCACGTTCCAGTCCAATTCCTTCTTCATCAGGTCGCGCAACTGGCTTGAGGCATCCGGTTCGCCGTGCACCAGATATGTGGTCGCCGGCTGATTGCGGAACGTGCGCAGCCATTGCAGCAACTCGGGCGGATCGGCGTGGTCGCTGAACTGTTCGAGCGCGGCGACCTGGGCTCGGATGGGAACGTAGTCGCCGAAGATCTTCACTTCGTCGGACTTGCTCTTGATGGTGAAGCCGCGCGTGCCGGGGGCCTGAAATCCGATGAAGAGCACCAGGTTTCGCGGGTCGGGAAGGCGCTGCGCCAGGTGATGCAGGATGCGACCTCCGGTGACCATGCCGCTCGAGGAGATGATGACCGACGGCATCATGTTGGCGTTGATCTTTTTCGACTCCTCGGGCGTGGAGGCGAAGGTAAATCCGGGCCAGGTGAGCGGGGAACCGTACTTGCGGATCATGTCGCGGGTTTCGTCGCTGTATTCTTCGTCGTGCTTCAGGAAAATTTCCACGGCCTTGATCGCCATGGGGCTGTCGCAGAAGACCGGGAGACGCGGGATCTGGCCGGACTCGATCAGGTGCTTGAGGATGAAGACGAATTTTTGTGTGCGCTCGATGGCGAATGCCGGGACGATCACGCTGCCGCCTCGGTTCGCGGTGTTGGTAATCAGCGACGCAAGTTCCGGAAGGGGATCTTCTTTCGGGATGCACGCGGTTGCCGTAGGTGGATTCCATCACGACGAGATCGGCAGCTTCGCCTTCCTGAGGACCGGAGTGCACGACCTTTCCGGGAGCGACTTTGTGGTCGTGGACGCGGCCGATGTCTCCGGTGAAGAGCAGGCGGCGGGTTGCGCCGTTTGTGTTCAGTGAGATTTCGGCCATGCAGGATCCGAGAATGTGGGCGGCGCGGACGAAGCGGAAGGAAAGGTCGGGGGAGAGTTTGATGGTTTCGCCGACCTGGACGGGCTTGAAGTACTGCAAGCTCGTTTCCGCTTCTTCAAATGTGTAGAGCGGCAGGGCGGGATCGTGCTTGGACTTCTTGGTCTTGTTATAGAACGCGCGCATCTTCTTCCTGCAGGTGGCCGGAGTCGGGGAGGATGATACCGCACAGATCGATAGTTGGCGGCGTGGCGCAGATCGGGCCGCGGAATCCCTCTTTCACCAGGCGGGGAATCCAGCCACAGTGGTCGAGGTGCGCGTGGGTGAGGATGACCGCATCGATCTCTTTCGCGGGAACCGGCGTGTCGCGCCAATTGCGCTCGCGCCACTCCTTCGGGCCCTGGAAAAGTCCGCAATCGATGAGGACCTGGAATCCGCTTTTGCCGGAGGGATCGCCGGTGTTGATGAGATGCTTTGAGCCGGTGACGGTGCCGGCGGCGCCGAGAAACTGGATGTAGGCCAAGTGTGCCCTCCCGCGCGATTAACTTACCACGGAGATACGGAGGCACGGAGCGAAACCGGAGGCTAAGACAAAGAACTAACTTGCATTTGTCATTTCGAGCGAAGCGAGAAATCTGCTCTGTGCCGGCGGACAGCAGATTCCTCGTCGCTTCGCTCCTCGGAATGACAAGGGGTGGGCATGACTAGTTTTCTCTGTGACTCTGTGTCTCCGTGGTGAATCTAGTGCTGCGGCGCCTCGACTTTAAACGTGTTGTTCGTCATGTCGCTCTCGGGAACGCTGCCGTCGTTCACTCGGATTTCCTGCGGGGACGGCGGGAGTTTCCACCCGAAATGTGGCTTTGCTCTTGGCGCGCACTTCGATTCGCTTGGTGACTTCTCCGCCGGCGAACTTGATGGTGACCGGGACTTCCGCTCCGGCTGTTCCCAGATTGTCGAGGGTGAGCGTAAGCAGGAACGATTTCGTAGGCGTGCTGGAGGCGAAGGCGGACTCCACTTTGAAATCGGGAAGTCCGCGGTCGTGGTAGACCCAGTCGTCGAAGAACCATTCCAGGTCGCGCTGGGTTTGCGCGGCGATCAGACGCGGCATATAGGAAGGATCGTTGTCCTGCTCGGGCTTATAAGAGGCGATGGCTTTCTTGAGCGCCGCGTCACCGACCATGTCGCGCAGCATCCACCAGACGCACATGGCTTTGCTGCGGTAGAGTTCGTCGTTGGTGGTGTTGACGAGCGAGCGACCACTCTCGTCATCGGAACTCTGCTGAGCGTTCGATCGTTCGACCTGCGTCAGAACCGAACTGTGTACTCCCATGTAGTCGAGTGCGGCTTGCCTTCCCTTCTGCTGTTCCAGATAGAGCGCCTGGGCGAAGTGGGCGAGGCCTTCTTCGATCCATGGGCGGAAAGAGAGGAAAGAAGCGTGGGTAAGTTGGTGGGCCGCGGTGAGACCGACGAGTTTGGAATCGACGTTTGCAAGCGGAGTCAGAAGAAGCGCTCCGCTCTCGAAGGGGGCGGAATCGGGATCAGGTACGTCCGCTGTTTGAGGCTTTTCGCGAGGAATTCCAAACCATTCGGAAATCAGAGGAGCAATCTTCTCAGCGGCATCGGCGTATGTTTCAGCCGCAAGGGCGTGACTCGGCAAGTTGTAGACCTTAACCGATGGGCGATCGACCTCTCCGTATTTGGCGACCACAAACGCCGGAGCGACCGATCCTAGCGATGGATAGGTGCAATCCGCAGTGATGCGCTGAGCTCGCGAGAGTTCTATCGTCACGCGGCGACAAGATGGTTGATTGACGAGCAACTGACGTGGACCCTCCAAACTCTCTTCGGCCACCCCAATTTGCAGATGTGCACTTGAGCCAACCTCTCGCGTTTTCCATCGGCCGAGCACATCAAACAGGCTGTCGCCTTCGGAAAGATTCGCAACTTCCGTTGCAATCGGATACCAGGCTACGTAACCAATTCCGCGCAGACCTGTGAACTTCGGATCGATCTGATCCCAGTCACTGCTTTTCGCAGCGTCCTCGGGTGTGCCGATGCGCGTCAGCCTCGTGGCATCCAGCAGTACGACGCCTTCGTAGGCGATGTCGAGATCGATTGTGCCGTGGGGAGCAACCTCCTGCGGCAGCGTGACGATCGCTTCGGAGAGGCTTCCGGTGTGATCGATGTCGGAGGTGTAGGGCTGGGTGACGAACTGCAGCATCTTATCGGCGGCTCGTATGGCGCGCCAATCAAGGGAAGAAGAGATTTGCAGGACGGCGATCTTCTGCGGCGTGGGGGTGTCGTTTCTGAGCGTGATCTTTCCACGGACTCCCAAGCGGTGTTGCTCGGGCTCAACCTGCACATTGAGATCGTAGTTGGTGATGGAGAAGGCTTCGCGGTCAAGGGAAAAACAAAAGCTTGCACCACAGAGGACACAGAGGAAACACAGGGGCCTGAGGGGAAACTTCATTCTGTTTCCGATGTGGCGTCGTGTGCGCGGCGTTGCCTTACGATCTCGTATAAGACGACTGCCGCTGCAACCGAGACATTCAGCGATGGGACCTTGCCTAGCATCGGGATCGAGACCAGGAAGTCGCACTTGCGTTTGACCAGATCGTGCAGGCCCTTGCCTTCTCCGCCCAGGACCAGGGCGCAGTCCATGTTGTAGTCGAGTGCGTCGTAGGTTTGGGTGGCGCGCTCGTCGAGGCCTACGGTCCAGATGTTGTTTTCTTTCAGTTCTTCGACTGTGCGCGCGATGTTCGTTACCTTCGCGATGGGAAGGTGCTCGCTGGCTCCGGCGGAGGCTTTGGTGACCGTGCCCGTGACGGCGGCGGCGCGGCGTTCCGGGATGACGATGCCGTTGGCGCCTGCGGCGTCGGCGGTGCGGAGAATGGCTCCGAGGTTGTGGGGATCTTCCACGCCGTCTAGCACTACGAGCAGAGACTACTTTCCTCGCTTGGCGGCGATCACGTCTTCGAGATCGTTGTACTGCTTGGCGGAGGTGACGGCGACGACTCCCTGATGGGCGGCATTTCCGGCCATGCGGTCGAGTTCGGTGCGCTGCAGGAAGCGCACGGGGATGCCGACTTTGCGGCAGTCTTCGATCAGGCGCTGCAGGCGGAGATCGTGGCGCTCTTTGGCCATGCCGACCCATTCGAAGGCGCGTCCGCGAGCCTTGAGGGCTTCGGTGACGGAGTTGATGCCGTAGATGTACGTGCATGAAGTATCAGTGTAACGCGACGCAATTCATCGTAGAGACGTAACTTGTTACGTCTCTAGCCGGCGGTATCGACGAACGCGTCGGGGTCGCGGACGCTGGCGGCAGTAGACGTTGCAAGCAACGTCTCTACGACGGCTGCGCATTGCAGCGTCGAGAATCTCCATGGGCTCGGGGCGGTCGGTGTAGTCTTCGTTCGCCGAGGCGTAGAGGATGGTGCTGTCGCGGTCCACGATGAATGTTGCGGGGATGGGGAGTTCCCAGCTGTCGTCGCCGTTGGTGAAGGGCAGATTCACGAAGGCTCGGCGATAGATGGCTTCCTGCGCGGCGGGTACGCGATACGTTAGGCCGAACTGGCGGGCGACTTTGTTCGCCGGCATCGGAGAGCAGGGGGAAGCGCAGTTTGTGCTGGTCGTGCATGAAGAACGATTGCTTCACGGTTTGCGGGGAGATGGCGGCGAGTGTCGCTCCGGCTTGCTCGATTTGAGGGACGATCAGGTTCATGGCTTCCATCTGTCCGACGCAGAAGGGGCACCAGCGGCCGCGGATGAAGCAGAGGACCAGGCGTCCGTTGGCGAGCAGGTCGGAGGAAGAAACGATCTTGCCGTTGTGATCGTGCAGTTCGAACTGACGGCGCCTTCGCGCCGACTGGCAGAATGTTCGCCGCGAGATTTCGCTGCTTCAATTCGGCGACGGCTTGCGCGTGGATGGCCTGCGTCTCGGCGGGGACGTACTTTGCGATCAGTTCTTTGCGCTCGGCGTAGATCTCGCGCAGTGGGCGCGTCAGTCGATGCCGGAGCCGATTCTTCGAGAGAACGCCACTTCATAGTTGTGCCGCCGCAGAGCTGATAGGGATCCTTCGACTACGTTGCCGTTCGCTTTGCTCGCGGCAACTCCGCTCAGGATGACAACTTACTAAGGATTATCTTCGAGCGGAAGACTGTATCTTCGCTGACCCCTGACAACTGGCAACTGGGCACTGTTTTTACATTCCCGGCATCTTCATTCCCGCCAGCCTTCTCGCGAAGCTGGGCTTGCCCATTTGCTTGAACATCTTTTTCATCTGGGCGTACTGGCGGAGAAGGTTGTTCACTTCCTGCACGGTGGTGCCGGAGCCGCGGGCGATGCGTTTGCGGCGGCTGCCGTTGATCACCTCGTGGTGATTGCGCTCGTGGGTGGTCATCGAGTTGATGATGGCTTCGACGCGGTTGACCTGTTTTTCGTCGACCTGGTCGGCGGCCTTCTGCAGTCCGGAGAATGGGCCGATCGACGGGAGCATGCCGATCAGGCTCTTCATCGATCCCATTTTCTTGACCTGGCGGAGCTGGTCGCGAAAATCTTCGAGCGAGAAGCCGTCGCCGGAGAGCGCCTTGGTCGCAAGTTCCTCGGCTTTCTTCTTGTCGATCTGCTTTTCGGCGCGCTCGATCAGCGAGAGGATGTCGCCCATGCCGAGAATGCGCGAGACGATGCGGTCGGGATGGAAGGGCTCCAGCGCGTCGTATTTTTCGCCGATGCCGATGAACTTGATGGGCTGGCCGGTGACCTGGCGGATCGAGAGGGCGGCACCGCCGCGGGCGTCACCGTCCATCTTGGTAAGGACCACGCCGGTGAGCGAAAGCTTCTTGTGGAACTCTTCGGCGGAGCGGACGGCGTCTTGTCCGGTCATGGCGTCGGCGACGAACAGGATTTCCGACGGATTCAGCAGCTTCTTCAGCGACTGCATCTCGTCCATGAGTTGGTCGTCGATGTGGAGGCGGCCGGCGGTGTCGACGATGAGGACGTCGCATCCGGTGACGACGGCTTCGCGGCGGGCTTCTTTTACCAGGCGCTCGACTGTCGCGGTGTTCGCTTCGTCCACCTGACCTTCATAAATCTGGCTCTTGACCGCCTGCGCCACGACTTTCAATTGTTCACGCGCGGCGGGGCGGTAGACGTCGACGGAGACCAGCAGCGGACGGTGTCCACCTTGCTTGAGCCAGTTCGCCAGCTTGCCCGACGTCGTCGTCTTGCCGGAACCTTGCAGTCCGGCCATCAGAACGACCGTGGGCGGCTGCGAGGCGAACTTCACGCGCGCGGTGTCTTTGCCGAGGACCTCGACGAGTTCGTCGCGGAGGATCTTGATGACCTGCTCTCCGGGGGAGAGCGCGGTCATGACTTCCTGGCCGACGGCTTTGGCGCGGATCTGATCGATGAGCTGCTTGACGACCTTGAAGTTGACGTCGGCCTCGAGCAAGGCCATGCGGATTTCGCGCAGGGCCTCGTCAATGTTTTCCTCGGTCAGAGTGGCCTGGCCGCGGAGGGTTTTGAAGGCGCGTTGGAGTTTTTCCTGGAGATTCTCAAACATAGGAGTAAGGGTCATTTTAGCAGTGAGGTGGGGGTCAGTTGTCAGCGGCGGCGCTACGGGCGTCTCGGCTTCGTCTTCGCTGGACAGCCGAGGCGGCTGTCCCTACGTGGGTATATATGGACGTGGGGCTACAGAAGGTGGAAGTCGGCGGCTACTCGGTCTTGCGTGGCCTCTCGCAGACCGGCTTCTTTCGCGTGGGCTGGCCAGTTGTCTATCGCATCGCGTACATCTGCCACCAGAGCCTTCGGCCTTCGTGCCATGAATCGATCGCCCTCTTCGAGGAGATCGTCGCGGGTGATCTCTTTGAATTTGCCGTTCACGCTCATCAGGTGCTGATAGGTCCATTCGCCTTTGGGATTGTGGGCGTGGGTTACATCATAGGCCGGGGCCAGGTCCCAACTTCCACCTTGTTTCAGCAGGAAGGCGAAATTCTTGGTGTGGTCGTCGCAGTTGCGGGCCATGACGTTGAAGCACATGCGGCGGAAGGCCTGGTCGAGCGCGTCATCTCCGAGCTTCAGGCGCGTGATCGCCAGGAAAAGCTGCGCGTAGGCGTGCGTACCGCGCTGGCGGAAATCGAGATGGTCCATGCCGCAAAGGGTCTGGACGTGATGCTTGATGGTGTGGCCATCGACGATCTGGCGGTCGAAGCGGCGGGTCATGAAGTGGGCGCGTCCGTTTTCTTCGAGCAGGCGGCTGGGGGCCATCTCGAGGCCCGCCTGCCGGGCCATGAGGTGGTAGGCATACTCGATGCGTCCGTAATCGCCGCCGGTGCCGAGTTCGGCGTCGACGCCGACGCCGTCGAACTTCAGCAGCCAGTGTTCGAAGCCGGGGGCGGCATCGAATTGTCCGCTGCGAATGACGTTGGTTTGCGGATTCCAGGCGATGACCGCCTTGGCGCGCGCGCCGCCGGCGGAGGTGCCGACGCGCAGAATGTTCGCCAGCGCGGCCTGGGCTTCGTGATCGATCGAGAGGTTTCCCTCAATCAGCCTGCGGGCTTCCTCGACCAGAGTCTGCATTTCGAGCGGCGCGGAACTTTCGCGATGCGATCCGCGCTCAGGGTGGAATTCGAGCGCGCCCATGCCGCGTTTGCCCATATAGGCGAGGCGGTCGAGCGTGGTGATTTCGTTTTTCGCCACGCCATGCGTGGCCATCCAGGCGTCGATGAGGGCGTTGCCGAAGGCGTCGGGTAGCGCGTCGGCGAGCAGTCCGGGAAGACGATAGAAAGTGAGTTCCGGGAGGTCGGGAAAAAGGACGACGTCGGGGCCATCCAGTGGAAGGGTGAGAGGAGCGAGTTCGATACCTGTGCGCTTCCAGGCTGGAGCGTATTGAAACGCGTAGTAGCCGAGGCGGGGATCCAGAGCCACAGCGCCTACACGTTGACCCCAGATGCGAACCTCAATGGCCGCAACGGGATTCACGCGCTACCCTTGTGCTTGCCGCGGCCGCCGCACACGCTGAGGTGGTTGAGAATTATGCAGCAGGGCCAGAGGGCTGACGGTCGGCTGCGGGAGCGAGCATCTCGATGCCCTTGACATAGTCGAGAGCGCGCAGCGTCCGCAGGAAGGTCTCGAGAGTGGAGCCTTGTCCGTTTTCCAGTTTGCTCAAGGCGCGAAGCGAGATCCCTGCCTTGTCCGCGACGGTGCGCTGGTCGAGATTGCGGAAAAGGCGCAACTGTCGGAGGCGATGCCCGAGATCATGCTGTAGATATGAAAGATTCTCGTTCATAAAGCACTCTCACACTTTTTGTATGCGTAAATTAATTATAACACGCATTTTTACGATATTAATATTAAATATATTTAAGAAGCATATTTACTATTATTATAGCAAATCTTACATGGTAAACGTATATTATTGCTGTTTAACATAGTAGATAATGATAAAGACATGGTCAACATCAGTCGGCCTAAAGGCTGGTCACGCTGAACGCTTTCTGTGGCGCGTTTTAGCTGAACACATCGCGAGCAGCGATCACGGTGTTGCTGTGGATCGTGACTGTGTCCTCGACGTTCTGGGCATAGCCGCCCGCGAAAGTGACCATGACAGGGATGCTGCGAGCGCGGGCTACACGGAAGACCAATTCGTCCCGCTTCGTGAGTCCCTCAATCGACAAGCTGAGGCCACCGAGTTGGTCCTCCTTATATGGGTCGGCACCGGCGATGTAACAGATCAGGTCGGGGTCGAACTGGCGGAGTCCGGAGCTGAGGGCATTGTCGAGCCAGGCGAGGTAGTCGTCGTCGTTGGTGCCGTCGGGGAGATCTACGTCTATCGAGGAAGGCGGCTTCCACAGCGGATAGTTGTTGTGCTGGTGGAGCGAGATGGTGAACACATCGCCGGCATGGGCTCCACGCATATTTCCGCGAGGGGCATCTCTTGGATGCTCGACGGTCGAGACCGATGAGGACGGCAGCAGCGCGCTGGCGGTGCGCGTGCCGGCGAAGATTGAGGCTGTACCGTTGCCCTGGTGGACATCGCAATCGACCGTCATGGCGGTGCGGATCTTGTCGTCGCGCTGCAGGCGGCGGATGGCGACAGCGACGTCGTGAATCATGCAGAAGCCTTCGCCGTGATCGGGGAACGCGTGGTGGAATCCTCCGCCGATGCTGATGCTCACTCCGTCAGTAAGGGACTGACGGGCTGCGAGGATCGAACCGCCGGCGGCTAGCCAGAAGGCATCGGCCAACTCGCGCGAGTAGGGGATTTCCATTTCCATTTCTTCGCGAGGGCTGAGCGTGCCGGTGCGCAGCTTCTGCACGTACTCGGGCTTGTGGACCAGCAGAATGTCCTGGTCGGTGGCGGGCTGGGGCTCAAGGAAATCTTCTGCGGCAGCTACGCCAGTCGAGATCAGGCGATCGTGGATGCGGCGGTACTTTTCGGCGGGAAAGACGTGGATGCCGATGGGGAGGAAATACGCGTCACTGTAGATGAGCTTGAAGGGGAGCATGGCGAAGCTTCTCATCATACGCTCAACAGCGAATGTCATCCTGAACTGCGGCGAAGCCGCAGTGAGGGACCGTACGTCAGCGGAAACCGGTTCGATGAGGTGGACGGGAAGATGCCTGGATGCATGCAGCGTGGAGGATCCCGACACGGCATTGCCGGCGCATGATCTCGTACGGTCCCTCGAAGGGCTTGCGCCCTTCTCAGGATGACAAAGCGTTGTCTAGGCGAGCGTGTGGCGATTTAGCGCTTCTTCGACGGCTGCACGGGCGCGACCATCGGCCTGCGGACGGGGACGATTGCTCCCTTGGAGGGATCGGCGGCGGCGCTGGCGCGCGTCAGGACTTCCTGCTGGATGTATTGCACGAACTCCTGGATCTGGCGCTGCATTTCTTCCATACGCTCGCGCATTTGCAGGATGATCGCCATGCCGGCGATGTTGACGCCGAGATCGCGCGCGAGCGAGAGGATAAATTCGAGGCGGAGCAGATCTTCGTCGGTGTAGAGGCGGGTGTTGCCTTCGGTGCGCGACGGTTTGAGCAGGCCTTCGCGCTCGTAGAGACGGAGGGTCTGGGGATGAATGCCGTACATTTCGGCGACGGCGGAAATCATGTAGGCACCTTTCGATTTCCGTTTGGTCATGGTTGTCCTCTATCCGATTCTAGAGCGCACATCAATTTTCTCGCCAGTTGCCGGCTGGTTGCTGCCGCAGAATGCCGCCAAACCCGAGCCGCCGAGTGGCATCGTAATGGCGGAGGATCTTATATGGACGAGAATAATGCCATCAGTGTAGTGGAAAACCTTATAGAGACGAACCGGGATGCTGAGAAAGGCTATCAGGATGCCGCCGAGCACGTGAAACGGCCGGACTTGAAGAGCTATTTCAACGAGCAGAGCATGGAGCGCGGAAGCTTTACTCAGGAACTGCAGCCGGAACTGGCGAAACTTGGCAAGCCTGACAAGAAGGTTTCGGGCTCTGCCGGTGGCGCCATTCATCGGGCGTGGATCGATACGAAGGTCGCGCTGGGTGGCGGCGACAAGACGATTCTGGAATCGGTCGAGGCGGGCGAGGACAAAGCCAAAGACACGTACAACAAAGCACTCAGCGGAGCATTGCCGGCGTCGTTGGCTGAGATTGTGCGGCGGCAGGCGGCCAGCGTGCAGCGCGCTCACGATCAAGTGAGGATGCTGCGCGACCAGGCGAAGGCAGCCTAGCTCTGACGCGGGATTGTGCAAATCAAAACGGCCACGGGCGCTTGTCCGTGGCCATTTTTCTTGAGCTTCAGATTATGCTGCGGGTTGCGGCTTGTGCTTTGGCGCGGTCCATCCCGCCGGTTTGAGGGCATGGTTCAACGCATAGGCGACGAAACCTGCCGCGATGAGGATCATGCCGAAGGCGAAGGAACTCATGCCGAGGATGGATTCGTGCTGGCTGCGAAATACGGAGAAGCCGAGCAGGAGCATGGGCGGGATGCCGATCGCGATCACTCCGAAGCGGCCGCCCGGAACCTTGAATGGGCGCTTTAGCGTCGGTTCCGTGAAACGCAGGACAGCCAGGGCCAAGAACTCGAGGAACAGGCTGGTGCCGTAGACAAGGATGTCGAGCGTGACCAGGCGCTCGAAACCCAGCAGCAGGCAAGGCATCCAGAAGCAGGCGAGCACGACGATCGCCACCCACGGAGCCTTCGATTTGGGATGCAGTTTGCCGAAGACCTTGGGCAGCATGCCGTCTTGCGCCATGGCCAAGGGCAGGCGCGAGTAGCTCATGACCAGAGCGTTGAACATGCCGAAGCCGCTGATCATGCCGCCGAGGGCCAGGCCGAAGCGGAGCAGCGGGCCACCTAAGAATCCGGCCACGTCAGCCCAGAAGCCGGTGTCCCAGGAACTGGCGGGGAGACCGGTCATCCACATGGCAGCGACGGGGACGATGTAGCTGACGGCCACGATGAAGACGGCAACCAGCATGGCGCGGGGATAGGTGTGCTGCGGCTTTTCGACTTCGGTCGCGATGGTCGAGGCGTTGTCCCATCCCATGTAGTTCCACATGCAGATGAGCAGGCCGGTGAGAATGCCGACGTCGGAGTGCGACGGCGTAGTGGCGACGGCGAGGGCTCCGAGCTTGAACGGAGCGATGAATACGATCGCCAGGAATGGCGCCGACAATGCGAAGAACAGCCAGAGCGAGGTATTGGAGACGACCTTCACGCCGGCGATGTTGAGCAGCAGCACAGGCAACCACGACAGCCATTCCCACATACAAGCCTCGGTGTCCCTCTTGGAACCACGGGAAGAGGCGGTCAAGGTAAAGAACGAAGAGCGTGGGGTAGATCGCCATGTCGAAGATAGAGGCGACGAGCGAGAGCCAGGCTTCCTGGAATCCCCAGAAATTGCCCATGGCGCGGCGCACCCAGGCGTAGTATCCGCCTTCGAAGGGGAGCGCGCTGGAGAGTTCGCCGATCATGAACGCGGTCGGCAGGCTCCAGAGGAGAGGCGTCAGGAGCAGGATCAGGATGGCGCGTCCGTAACCGGCGCCGTGCACGATGTCTTCGGTGCCATAGGTTCCGCCCGACACCATAAAGAAGGTGGCGGCGACCAAGGGCCAAAGCGTGAGGCGGACGAATTTCTTCCGGTTGGGGACGACGGCGAGGGGTTGGGAATTTTCGAGTTGTTGCCGGCTAGCTGTTGCCAATTTCTATGGCTGCCTCCTCAAGCGACTCACTCTCACCACCGCGTCTCCCTTGTGTCTCCGAATGAAGACTTGCTTCTCGCGGCTCCCGGGTTTGATGCGTTTTCCCGGGCATTTCGGCGAAGTTAGTTCGCATTTGTGAGATTACGGGAAATTTCCACAGATGCAAGAATTTTTTGAAGCATATTTTGCAAATTTTTGTAACGCGGCGGGAGTGGTACGAGGGTAATGCGGAGCGGGTGATCGACGGCTTGTGCGAAGGAACGCAAACGCACTCACCACAGAGGGCACAGAGGAGCACAGCGGAATTCAGAGATTCAATTCCCAGGTCTCGGCGACTAGATTCTTGCGGGTCCAACTGTCGTGGCGTCTCTTCGGCTACCAGTTGGAAGCGTGCACCTTTGTAAATGCCGCGGGCGGCGGAGAGTTCACTTTGAGTCCAGAGCATGATTTTTTTGTAGCCGGCTTCGCGGGCGAAGTGGACGCATTCCTCGACCAGGCGTTTGCCGATCCCTAGACCTCGAGCCGTGGGCTCGACTAGGAGGAGGCGGAGCTTCGCGACCGATGAGGACTTCCTGACCAGAAACACCGATCCGACGTTTTCGCCTTTCCTTTCGGCGATCCAGCAGCGCTCGCGTCTGGGGTCCAGGTTCTGGATGAACTCGGCGACGATTTCTGCTACGAGCGCTTCGAAGCGCTCGTCGTAGTGGTACTCCCGCCAGTAGAGTTCTCCGTGGCGCTGGACGACCCAGCCCATGTCTCCGGGGCGGTGCTGACGAAGGATGTAGGGCGCAGGAGTCGGATGCTGAGGGGACAGAACGGCCTCGAGGTCGCGGATGGCGGCCAGCATTTTCTTCTGCTGATTCGGCGAGAGTCGGGCGAGCATCGCCGCCACTTCGTCGCTCGATCGGCGTTCTAACGGATCGAAGACCTTGTGACCCTTTGCGGTCAGGGAGAGGAACTGGCGGCGGCGGTCGTCGGTGGATGGGGTGATCTTGATCCATCCTTGCGTCTCGAAGCTCTGCAGCATGCGGCTCAGGTAACCACGGTCTAGGCCGAGGTCGCTGCAGAGGTCTTTGGCGGTGAGGTTGTCGCGGTGAGCCAGTTCGTAGAGGACGCGCACCTCTGTCAGAGAGAACTGGCTCTGCAGCAGATGCTCCTGCAGGACGCCGATTTGGCGAGTGTAGATGCGATTGAAACGGCGGACGGTTTGGATGGGATCGTCCGTCGTGGGCGCGGGACGGATTGCAGCCTGGACTGCCATGCCGGCAGTGTATCAGATTAGTTGACTTAGTCAACTAACTAACCATTGAAGCCACAATCAAAAGCACTCACCACAGAGGGCACGGAGGAACACAGAGGAACTGCTACTTCTCCCAATCTCTGCCATCCACCATCCGCTTGATTCCGTGTCGCAGGTGGAGCACGTTGAAATTGATCAGCAGGCCTACGTTGATTCCGCTCAGGCGCATATAGGAGAGAAGCTGGGCTTGATGGATTGGGTGAATTGCCTCCACGCGATTTCACTTCAACGACTACTTTGCCTTCCACAACGATGTCAATTCGATAACCGACTTCGAGTTTTTGACCTTCATACACAACGGGCAAGGGAACTTCCGTTGCCACTCGAGACCTCGGGTTCTGAGTTCATGTGCAAGGCAGGCTTGATAGGCGCTCTCGAGCAACCCGGGACCGAGAACGGAGTGGACCTTCATCGCAGAATTTACTACGTTCGCCTGTAATGTCATTCACGCGATAGGAACGAGAACGTGCTGGACTAGCCATGGGTACTGCATACACAGATTCCCCTGTGTTCCTCTGTGACCCCTGTGGTGAAAAGCGATTCTGCGGTTTCAATTTGGGAATAAGCACTCACCACAGGGGGCACAGGGTAACACAGGGGAAATCCACTAAACCTTGGACCACAACTCGGCGCGGGGGTCTTCCGGGTTCAGCTTCGCCAGCTCGCGGAGGAGTTCCTTCGTGCGCTCGTCTCTCGGCATGGGGACGTGGACCGTGATCTCCACGATCTCATCGCCGCGAGCGCCTTCTCTTGTGGCGGACGGGACACCCTTCTCCCGCAGACGCAGCTTCTGACCCGACTGCGTGCCCGGCGGAATCTTCAATAAGGCGCGGCCGTCGATTGTGGGTACTTCTATCTTTGCTCCTAAAGCCGCCTCCGTCGCGCTGACCGGGACTGTCAGCGAGATGTCGTCGCCATCACGATGGAAGATGGGGTGATCGCCGGTGCGGATAATGGCGTAGAGGTCGCCTGGCGCTCCGCCGTGGGCTCCAGCGTTTCCCTTGCCGGGAACGCGGATGCGCTGGCCATCGCGAGTGCCCGGCTTGATGCGGACTTCGAGCGGTTCGGTATGCGTGACCGTGCCTTCGCCATGGCAGGTGGGGCACGTGGTCAGATTCTTTCCGGTGCCGTGGCAGCGCGGGCACTGCACGTTGAACTTCATGCGTCCGCCGGTTTGAGTGATCTGGCCGGTACCGTTGCACTCAGGACATTTGCCCGGCGCTTCGAGAGTTCCCTGGCCGTGGCATTGGGCACAGACGTCCTGGCGCGTGATGTTGAGGCGCATGACGCCGCCGCGGATCGCGGTCCAGAAGGGGACGTTGACCTGATATTCGAGATCGGTGCCGGGCTCGGGACCTTCGTCGGCCTGGGCTGTGCCGCGGCCTCCACCGAAGATGGAGCCGAAGATGTCGCGGAAGCTGCTTCCGCCACCGGACGTGCGTTGGTTGCGACCGGCATTGTTCATCAGGTCAGAGAAATCGAATCCGTCGAAATCGAAATGGACGCCTTGTCCGCCCTGGCCTGATCCAGAGGAACCTCCGGGGAAGCCGCCCGGGAACCCGCCGCCGGACTGTCCAGCGCGCGCGTAGGCTTCTGCCGTAGCGGGATCGATGTTGTCGGAGTAAAAGCCGACCTGATCGTAGATCTTGCGCTTCTTGGGGTCGCTGAGGACTTCGTTGGCCTCGGAGAGAGCCTTGAACTTTTCTTCCGCCGATTTGTCGCCGGGATTGACGTCGGGGTGATATTTGCGGGCGAGCTTGCGGAAGGCTTTACGGATGTCCTCGGCGGAGGCGGACTTCTTCACGCCGAGAATCTCGTAGTAATCCTTTTTGGTGGTGGTCGCCATTTAATCGGGACGGCTCAACAGCGTGTTTAGTTGACGATCTTGCGTCTATCTCTATCTTCTACCAGCACGGGCGTGTCGTCGGATATTGGCTCGTCGACGTACACGGGAATGCGGCGCACTCCCGTAGGAGTTTCCGCGAAGACGAGCCATTGCCTCTCTCTCGTCGGCGAGGTCGAGAAAATACGTTTCGTTGTTTACCTGGAAGTCCAATTCATTCCCCCTTGTTGTCCGTAATGCAATCCGAAGGATCGCTGCCCTCACCACGCGGACGGCGGCAGAGGGTAGGGATCCTTCGACTCCGTGGATGCTGCGCTGATCGCGCAGCATCCACTCCGCTCAGGATGACAAGTCTCAAAGCTGACGGCTGACACCTTATTTCTTGTCTTACTTCTTGTCTTCAACGTCCACGTACTCGGCGTCGATTACGCCTTCGTCTTTCTTGGCTTGGCCGTCGCCGCCGGAACTCGCGCCTGGCTCTGGGCCTGCGCCCGGTGCGCCCTGCGCTCCGCCTTGCGGCTGGGCGGCTTTGTACATCTGCTCGGCCAGCTTGTGCGAGGCGGTGGTCAGGGCTTCGCGAGCCTTGTCCATCTGCGCCTTGTCGTTCGACTCCAGGGCCTTCTTGGCATCGGCCAACGCGTTTTCGACGTCGCCGCGTTCTGAGCCGGAGATCTTGTCGCCGTGCTCCTTCAGCATCTTCTCGATGTTGTAGACCATAGAGTCGAGCTGGTTCTTGGCTTCGATCGAGTCGCGCGCTGCCTTATCTTCAGCCGCGTGCGCGTCGGCTTCCTTCGCCATGCGCTCGACTTCATCCTTCGACAGACCCGAGGACGACGTGATCGTGATCTTCTGGTCCTTTTGCGTCGCCGTGTCTTTCGCGGTGACGTTCAGGATGCCGTTGGCATCGATGTCGAAGGTGACTTCGATCTGCGGCACGCCACGCGGAGCCGGCGGAATCCCGGTCAGGTGGAACTTGCCGAGAGTGCGGTTCTGCCCCGCCATCGGACGTTCGCCCTGCAGGACGTGGACTTCCACCGAGGTCTGGCTATCGGCCGCGGTCGAGAAGGTCTCCGTCTTCTTGGTCGGAATCGTCGTGTTGCGCGGGATCATCGGCGTCGCGACGCCGCCCAGCGTTTCAATCGCCAGCGTCAGCGGAGTCACGTCGAGCAGAAGCAGGTCTTTCACTTCGCCCTTGAGCACGCCGCCCTGAATGGCCGCACCGACAGCGACGACTTCGTCGGGGTTGACGCCCTTGTGGCCTTCGCGTCCGAACAGCTCTTTCACGAGCTGCTGGATGCGAGGCATACGGGTCTGTCCGCCGACCAGCACGACTTCGTTGAGCTTGCTGGCATCGATGCCCGCGTCTTTCATGCACTGTTTGCAGGGGCCGACCGACTTCTGAATGATGTCTTCGATCATGCCCTCGAGCTTGGCGCGGGTCAGCTTCTTGACCAGGTGCTTGGGACCGCCGGCATCGGCCGTGATGAACGGCAGATTGATTTCGGTCTCCATGGTGGTCGAGAGCTCGATCTTGGCGCGCTCGGCGGCGTCACGCAGACGCTGCAGTGCCATCTCGTTGCCCTTGCCGCGGAGGTCGAGGCCTTCGTCTTTCTTGAATTCGTCGATGAGCCAATCCACCAGGCGCTGGTCGATGTTGTCGCCGCCGAGGTGGGTGTCACCGTTGGTGGCTTTCACTTCGATCACGCCTTCGCCGACTTCGAGGATCGAGATATCGAACGTTCCGCCGCCGAAGTCATAGACGGCGATGGTTTCGTCCTTCCCTTTGTCGAGTCCGTAGGCGAGCGCGGCGGCCGTGGGCTCGTTGATGATGCGCTTCACTTCGAGGCCGGCGATCTGTCCGGCATCTTTGGTGGCCTGGCGCTGCGCGTCGTTGAAGTACGCAGGCACGGTGATGACGGCTTCGGTGACTTTCTCGCCGAGATAGTCTTCCGCTGCCTTCTTCAGCTTCTGCAGGATGAGTGCCGAGATCTGGGGAGGGGTATATTCCTTTCCCTGCGCCAAAACAGCGACGTGATCGCCCTGACGGACGACCTTGTAGGGCACCATCTTGATTTCTTCGCTGACTTCGTCGTAGCGGCGTCCCATGAAACGCTTGATCGAATAGACCGTATTTTCGGGATTGGTGATCGCCTGGCGCTTGGCGACCTGTCCGACGAGCCGCTCGCCGGTCTTGGTGAATCCGACTACCGATGGGGTAGTGCGCCCTCCTTCTTCATTGGCAATGACCTTGGGTTCTCCACCCTCCATGACGGCTACGCAGGAGTTGGTGGTGCCGAGGTCAATTCCGATAATCTTGCCCATAAACTGCCCTCCTAAACTTGATAAGTCCTTTGTCAACAGTAAATTAGTGCTGCGAAGTGCTTTTGTATCAGGCACATGATAGGACTTGAGTGGATCATTGTCAATGTTTAGATGAGGCTGGAGGGCATCAGGTTGCAGAAGGTTCGGGCCCGATTGGAGCGGAGCAAACTCCTCTTCGCTCTACCAAAAAATTGGAGGCTTCTTTCGCAGATCGCGAACTTCGTATCCTGCAGGGACCTTAAAGAGTTCAGGGTCGGGTTCAGTCGCACTCAACTCCGTAATGGTGAAGTTTTGCTTTCCGATCATAGGGCCGCTGCGAATCGACAGTAAGTTGATGGCAAGTTCCTGCGAATGCCAAGTTTCGTTCGTGGCGGTGAGCGGTTGATCGTTGCCCATCACGCCGACATCGATGGTGTTCGTTTCGCGTCGGCCAACTGTGTCTACACCGGCGATGTTCCTGGTTCCCATATCCTCAATTGTCAAGTGATCTTGCACCAGCGTGCCGTTGGGGATGGGCTTGCGCGGTTCGGCTGCGGCAAGTTCGTGGGTGGGATCGTAGGTCTCGAGTTCGCAGATGTGCTGGTAGGGTGCGCAACTGTACAGCGTGTGCTGATTGGGATCGGCAATCTGGATCACCATCTTTTGCGACTTCACCTTGCCGTACTTTGGCACGAGCGCCCACCGCTCCTGATAAATGCGGCCCTTGCTGTCGCGCACAACGGGACGTTCATTGACGAGAGTGACGGTTCCGCCTCCGCCGGTGTATTGAATCCATTCTGTCTCCAGAGTGGCCGAAAACGGATGATTGGGAATCGGCGGGATGACAATGCTCTCCAGAACTGCTCGAACGCCGCCGTCTTGAGCAGGTGCGGGTGCGGGCTGCTGAGTCGGCGTCTGAGCGATCACCGCGACGGACAAGAAGAGCCAGAGAATCCCCAGGATGAGCGGGCGCATAGGAACGCCTCCCTGTTGGTGAGATGGTATGTCGATCCGAAGGCCGAGGTCAATAAGGGTCCGAAGAGTTCATCTTCAAGTCGGGATCGACCGAAAGATTCAGTCCGTCTCCACCTTCCAGAGCGTTTGTCCGCCAAGAGAGTGGTAGAAGCCCCATCCGGCAATGATGACAACACTGAACAAGGCCACCAGGGAATTAGCCATGTACCAGGCGGAGATGTCGCCGGACAATGGCAGGCTCAGTGCCATATCGACGGTGAAGATTGCGACGGCGAGTGGAATCAGGCCGAAGCGCAAGACGATCAGGACAGCGATTGAGTACACTAGAATGAGGGTGGGTAACTCGATCCTCGGATGGGAATCCACTGAGCCCGCGCGGAACCGCGAAGATTGCCACGAAGACAATCGCCGCAAGCCAGTCTTTTCGGAGCAAGAACTTGAGACCAAGCAAGAGGAAGAAGAACTCCAGCGTACCCAGAATCGAGTTCGCGATCTGCCTCAGCCAGGCTCCAAATGCCAGGCGAGCCCCGAGAAGGTATTCCGTATTCCCTAGAGGAGGAACGCTTCCCATGCGCATGAGCGGGATGTTGTGGAGTTGGAAGATGAGCATCCAGAGAACGCCCAGCATTACGCCGAACAGGATGTCGCGGCCTACTAACGGATCTCGTATTTGACCGGACACCAAACGAGACCAGGAAATCATGGTCTGGGGCCAGCGGCGCCTGACCCAGGGCTCGAGCGCGAGATAGAGAATCCAGGTTACCGCCGAGACAAACAACGAGCCGCAAAGCGCCAGCAGGAATAGTCCAAGGGTTGCGAAGCTGAGCGTTATGTGAGTGCGGCACAGCCAGAGGATCATATCGAGTACGAACATGACGGCTGCCAGACGGTAGGCGCCTTCTCGATCGCCGCGGCCGTGGCGATAGTTGCGACGTGCGAGGAAGACAGCACCCGCAAGCAGCGAGACGAGCAGTACGATCGTGAGAATCTGACCAGCTTTCTTTCCAATCGATTGTGCGGGTTCCTTCACGCGATCGGGTTTGGTCCAATCACCGATGAGCGCGAAGTAGACCGGCTTTCCGCGCAAGGCCGCCGCCTCGACTCTCAAGGGCCGGGAGGTACCCGGCCAGACGCCGCTCCAGGCGGCTGCGTGTATCTGAGGCAGCGAGGGAGTTCCATTGAGGATCGGCCTTCTGGAGTTTCGAAACATCCAAACCCGCCTCGGAAAACAGCAGGTTCCAATCGTAGGGAGCAAACAATGCACCGGCATTCATCTTCTGCGGCGGGATTGCCTCAAATCTGATGAGCCGTCCCTGAGGGTCGAGTTCCAGACTGATCATGTCGGAGAGCGTGGTGGGGGGCTCGTTTCGAGTGACGATGCCGGGATTCAATAGTTGATCGCGGTATCCGTCCGCAAACATGTAGTCGGGACTCTGGCGATACCAGAAGTAGAAAAGCGAGGGTCGCGCACCGAGGATCGCATTCCAGTCGGGACGGGGCTTGTCGTTCTTCTCCACTGATTCCTCGAAATCTCCGTCGTAGTCAAAACCGTACACCGTGTCGACAGGACGATCGGGATATCCCAGGCGAGCTGCGATCTCCCTCGCCTTTTGCGCGAGCACCTCGGGGGCCTGTTCCAGATGCATCCGCTCTAAGCCACTGTAGTGCACTCCCAGAAAGGCAGATAAGCCCAAAGCGGCGAGTACAGCGGCAAAGCAAATGATGGCAACGCGCGGGCGCAGCCCAACCGTTTCTCCGGCGGCAGCGACCATTTCAGGAGACGGAGTTTCGCCAGCAGCCAGGGCAGCGGCGAAAGGATCTCCGCCCGGTAGCGCTGCCGAAACAGCAAGGGCGGTTGCCGGACGCAAGGTAGGATCGGTCTCAAGACATCGGAGGATCACCTTCTCGATGATGGGATCGATGTCTCTGACAACGGACGAAGGACGGCTCGGCGTCCGGTCACCGTGCCCCTGTAGAACACCCAGGGACTTTTCGGCGAAGGCGCGCTTGCCTGTGAAGATTTCGTAGAGCACCAGGCCAAGCGCATAGATGTCGCTGAGCATGGTGACTTCCCTGCCTTCGATCTGCTCGGGAGCCATGTAGGCGGGGGTGCCGCTGCGAACCTCGGGGCCGCGAATGTCGTCGGCGACGCCAGCTAGACCGAAATCGGTAATGACAACCTGCCCGCGGCCATCGAGCATGATGTTGGCCGGCTTCATGTCGCGGTGCAGGACTCCTTTGGTATGGGCGGCGGCGAGGCCAGCGCAAATCTGGCGCGCGATCTCAACGGCCTTATCTGGCGGAAGGCGTCCGATACGACGCAGCAACGAAGCCAGGTCTTCGCCGTCGACGTACTCCATGGTGAAGAACGTGGCGCCATCGACTTCACCGACGTCATAAACGCGGCACACGTTGGGATGCGAGACGCGGCGGGCGATGCGGACCTCGTTCTTGAAGCGCTCAAGCATGCCTTCGTGGCTGGTGGCTTCCTCGGGCAGAAACTTCATGGCGACCGCCTGGCCCAGGGTGAGGTCGTCGGCGCGATAGACTTCGCCCATGCCTCCTTTTCCTAGAAGCGCGATGATGCGATAGCGTCCGGCGATGAGGCGGCCCGGGAGGAAGCGGCCCTCGCTGACCAGGTAATCGATCGAAGCGGACGTTCGGGACGCGGAACGCTGCGGCAACGACGAAGGTGGACGCGGAGGCAGGGGCGAAGTCGCGGTGGCTTGGTAATCGATGGTTGCGACGTCGTCGGTGTTCGGCGTTGACTTCGCGCCCGATACGGGCTTGCCGCAGTCGGAGCAGAAGCGAACGTCCGCGGCAGCCAGCGCTGTGCCACAGAAGGAACAGTAAGCCATGCAAATTCCCCGGAACAGGATAACTCAGGTGGCGGGCGCACGCGTCGACGCAGTTGAAGCCTAAAATCAATAACCACGAAGGACACCAAGGTACACGAAGGAATGCGTTGGGGTGCCACGAACTTCGCGTTTTGTGATGTCTGACGTCTGACGCATCCTCATGTATTACCATCCGAAGCGATGAATTCTGGATTGGGACGGTGGTGGCGGAATCCCCTGTTTCTTTTGTGCCTCGTTGCGGGACTGCTCGCATTCGTTGTGCAATCCGGCGAACTCGGCACAGCCGATACGATGCACCGGTTGCAAACCACGCATTGGCTATGGACTTCGCAGCCGCAGGTGTTTCCTAACGAGTATCCCGAGTTCGGGCTGCATGGTCGCGGCGGCAAGATCTATAGCTGGTACGGCATCGGGCAATCTCTGCTTATGCTGCCTGCGGATCTGGTTGCGACCTGGGTGTCGCACTGGCACATGTTTGCGGAGTATCAGGACGATCCGGCTGTGCGCAGCATCCTGGTCAGCTACAGCACGAACATTCTCATCAACATATTGACCGCGTTGATCGTGTTCCGCTTCCTGCAGCAGTTGCGATTCAGCCGTGAATGAAGCAGTGGCTGGCGTACTGGCCTTGATGTTCTGCACCACACACTTGCATTACACGCAGAACATGCAGGAGAACAATTACATCCTGCTGCTGACATTGGTAGGGCTGTCGTATCAGTACGAGTGGCTGCGCAGCGGAAACCGCCGAGCATTGTGGATCGGCTCCGCGGCGCTTGGGCTGAATCTGCTGACTCGCGTCACCACCGGGATCGATGTGATGGCAGCGGGAGTTTTCCTATTGATGGTGCTTTGGTTCGAGCATGTAAGAGGTGGAGAGCTGTGGCGAAGGGTTCTGAGCTATTGCAAGGTGGCGGTTCCGGTGTATGCATTCTTTGCAGTGATCGAACGCCTTTATAGCTATTACCGTTTCGGGTCGTTCACCCAAACTTACCTGCCGATCTTTGCCCGGGAGATGAAGGCTCAGGATCCGACGCTGCCCGCAAACTTCCCTTGGAGCACGCCCCTTCACGAGGGAGTTCTCGGGGCATTGTTCAAGCCGGAGAAGTCGATCTTTCTTTTTGATCCGCTGATTGTGCTCGCGATCGTGCTGATTGTGATGTTATGGAGGAGACTCGACGGCCTGGTCCGCGCTTACGTGTTGAGTTCCTTCCTCCTGCTCGCTGGCTATCTCTGCATCTATGGACGGTACACATACTGGGCGGGGGACTTTTCATGGGGCGATCGCTACGTCTCGACCGCAGTGCAGATGGTAGCGATGCTCGCTATGCCCTTGCTGCTGCAACAGCGGACAAATCTTGGTAGATGGATGTGGTCCGCGGCGATCGCCCTGATCGGAGTCAGCTTCGTCGTTCAACTCGCGTCGCTGATGTTCTGGTTGCCGCTGGAGATTTATCAGATGGAAACGTTGGGGCATCCGACGTTTGTGATCGCGTTGCGGTTCAAGAACATCGTGGCATTCGCTCTGGGGAAGATGGACGCATGGGGACTGAACACTGACGACATGGGCTACGACCCGTGGGATTACGTGCACATCACAACGTGGAATTTCTTTCCCTTCCTGTTGCGCAGGGTCGGGGCTGCGCCGCGGTGGGTAGTGGATGCGGCATTCACTATCTGGGGTGTTGCGCTGGCTGCGCTGGCTGGTGCGTTGTGGCGGCTCAGCGCGGTTACGCGGACCTTTGTAGTGGTGCTTTCTTTCACCCGGAAGGCGTAGCGCTCGCCTCGGTCCGGCAGAGACCAGATGCCGGGCTCCGTGCGGCCTTTGGGGGCGTATTCATCGCGGACGAAAGCGGTGAACTTTGCATAGGCAGGATTAACGGAGTCGCGAATAGCGGCGATGGCGGCTTCGCGCAGGCGTTTGCGATCGGCTTCGGGGACGGAATCGGGGAACTTGTCGAAGGGATGAATGAACGAGGATTGCTCGGGCGCCACGGTACCGATCGCCTGGGACTGGGTCACCACTTTCTCAAGTAGCATGCGCGGCGGCATCAGGCCGTCGGCCATTCCTCGCCGCATGTGAACGATGGTCTGATCGAGGAGGCACTATGCGGTGAAAGAGCGTTCGCTATTTAGGGCCGATGCGCTGATTCAGCTCGTCTAACAGCTGTGTGTTGTTATGTAGGGCGTGCTGAAGAATCTCTGCTTGCTGCTTCGGCGGTCGGCCAATCTTGTTTCTCGACGGCTTCGGTCAGGCCGGGAAGTTCCAGATGGGCGTAGGTGAAGCGCGCGCCATAGAGGATGTGCTTGAACCACGGGCGTCCGGGGATGCCGTCGGGATTGAGCCAGTTGCGCTCGACTTGCATCATGCCGTGATTGAGGGTGGCAGCGAGTTTGGGATCGAGGGTGCCGGAGGAAAGTTGGCGTGTGAGGGATTCGTTCAGCTTCTTTCCTGCGGATTCAAGGTCGTCGATGGCGTTGAGGATCGGCTTCAGGTCCACCGTAGGTCTGTCGAGCTTCGCTCGACCGGACAGCCCCTTCGACTTCGCTCAGTGCACGCTGCGGCGGCTGTCCCCACATGTTCTTCTCGTTGGCCTTGGCCAGTTCGTTCACGAATTGGCGGACGTTGCTCGCGTAAGTCGCGAAGTCGAATGGAAGCAGGTCGGCGTTGGCCAGGCGAAGCGCGGTGACTCCCCAGAGCTGCGACATCAGCGTGTGGTACTTGTAGCCGGGGTCGCCGAAGTGGTTCATCCAGTAGAAGTCGTCGTAGGCGGAGTGATAGACGCCGTAGTCTCCGTCGAAACCCAGGCCGAGAACGGGCATGCCGATGAAATTCAGGAAGACGGTGTGGTCGCTGCCGCTGCCGATGCGGGTGTCGGCGAGCGTGTCACTGGCAACGCCGGAAGCACTGAATTGGCTGGACTGTTGGCCCTCTTTCTCGCGCTTCACGGTGTCCTTCCACGCTTCGTAGAGACTCTTGCCTGAGGGATCCTTCAAGGTGCGGGTGGTCTCTTCCAGCATGGGCGCGAGCGAGGCGACGGCTTGTCCGTGAAAGTTGGGCCCGGAAGTGGCCTCGTCGACGTTGATGTAGGCGACGGCTTTGGCGCGGAGTTCGTCGGCGAATTGTTCGCCCCATTCGGTGGATCCGGTGAGGCCGACTTCTTCGCCGTCCCAACTGCAGACGACGAGAGTGCGGCGCGGGCGCATGCCTTGTTTCTTGAGTTCGCCGAGCGCGCGCGTCAGTTCCATCATGCTCGCCGTGCCGCTGGAGGGATCGACGCCGCCGAAGACCCAGGCATCGCGGTGATTGCCCATGACCACCCATTCATCGGGAAGTTCGGAGCCGCGAATGCGGCCTTCGACCACGTAATAAGGTTGAACGCCATTGTCCATTTCGATTTTGAGATGGACTTTCACGCGATCGCCGCCGAGGTGATATTCGAACGGCAAGTCCGCCTTGCCAGTCTTTAGGCGCGACGGGGCCGTCCATGTTTTCGAGCAGCGGCTTGGCATCGTGCCAGGAGAGCGGCAGCGCCATGATCTTCGGCGCGGAGACTGCTTCTTCGATGGGAATTCGCTTCGCGCCGGGAACTGAGGCCCAGCCGGGCGTCAGCGGATCGCCGGGGACCATGAAGTCGTACGTGATCGCGCCGCGCTGGATGTGATATTCGGGGCCCCACGGGCCGTCGGGATCGACCTTGCCTTTCTTGTATCCGTCTTCCTGCGGATCGCTGTAGACGAGCATCGCGGCCGCGCCTTCGCGCTCCGCGGTGAGCGCTTTGAATCCGCGATAGCTGTAGGGATTCGAGTAGCGGACGAGAACGATCTTGCCTTTGACGCTGATGCCGTTCTTGCGCAGCAGATCGTAGTCTTCGGGATTGCCGCTGTGCGCGTAGATGACGGGCGCGGTGACGTCTCCGGAGATCGACATGCCCAGCCACGCGCCGCTGATCGCGGGATTCTTCGAGTCATCGTCGCTCGGGCAGCGGCGTCTCGCGGAGAAGGGCCTGATAGTGCGTGGGAGCGATCATCTCCAGCGATGCGCTCTTGGGATTGGTGCCGTAGACGTCGTAGCGGTGGATGACAACGTCTTCGAGTCCCTGCTTCTTCCATTCGTCGGCGATGTAGTCGGCGAGTTCGTTGTTGCGCTTCGATCCGGCGATGTGCGGCTCTTGCGTGAAGATGCGGTGCTGGCGGCGTTCTTCGTCGGGAGTGGGGATGGATTTGAACTTGTTCTCGATTTCGGTTTCGCGGGCGGCGGAGGCGGGGGTGAAACCGAGGATGGATTGAGCGGAGGCGATTGTGCAGAGCGACAGAGCGGCCAGGGAGAGGAGAGCGGTGTGTTTGCGGGTCATGGATTCGGTGTAGATCGCACACATGCTAACAGGAGTTCGCGGATGTTGTGATCTTGTGTTGTGATCTTGTCATCCTGAACGGCGGCGAAGCCGACGTGAGGGACCGTACGACAGCGGGAAGATTCGATGTTGTGGATGGGAATGCCCAAGGTGCATGCAGCGTGCAGGATCTCGGCGACCGCACTGCCGCTTTACGCGCTTCGTAAGGTCCCTCGGAGGGCTGTCGCCCTCCTCAGGATGACATCGCCAAAAGCTTATCTCTAACCGCTACTTCGCTTTCAGGATGTCGCTTAGCAAATCTGGTTTGGATTCGTCCCGCACCAGGTGTGGATACTTTTCGCCGCCGTGATAGTCGAGTTTGTAGGTCTTGTAGTAGTCGGTGTTCTCCACCAGCAGGTCGATTGTCGCGGTGCCATTCTTCGCGGCTTTGATGGCGTCGCGCAGAACTTCGGGTGTGAAGCGGCGGCCGTTGACGGCGACGACTTTCATCCCAGGTCCAATGCCGGCCTTGGCGGCAACGTCACCTTCGATCGTGTCGGTGATGCCGCCATCGTCGCGCAGGTTCAGACCAATCGACGAATCCGGCGGGAACGAAACGGTACATTCCGGCAGAACTGCTCAGCATTTCCGAGGGATTCTCGTCGTAGATGAGCTTCCATCCGCTGCCTTCAATGCCGCCGAGCGGAGCGCCGGGACCGTGATTGGTGAGGCGCTCGGTCCAGAAGCCGCGCCAATCGTAGGCAACGACCTGGTTCAGCGTGTTCACCACATCGTCGAACGTATAGGTTTTGAGCGCTGGCCCGGTGCTGGGCGCGCCGTGAAACAGGTGGCAGAAATCGTCGATCGACTTCTTGCCCTTGCTCTGCTGGCGGATGATCACGTCGACCCAGAGCCAGTTGAGCGTGTCCTCATTGTAGAAATCGGTGCCGCGGCGCCAGGAGTACCAGGCTTGCGGCGTGAAATAAAGTTGCGGGGCGGCGTCGGCGGTGTCCTGCAGATTGCGCCATTGCCGGCCGGGAAGGTGGTCGAGCTGGGCGGCAGTCAGAGCGAGGTCATCGCGGTCCTGATCGGCGGTGAGCAGGCCGCTGCGCGCGTGAGTACGAATCCGAGATAGTTCGTCAGACCTTCGTAGACCCAGAGTAGATCATCCTGCATGGGCTGCTGGTAGTCAGGCGTGGCGAGGTCGGCGGGGCGGCGAAATTTTCCATTCCACGAATGTACGTACTCGTGAGGAAGCAAACCTGCGGAGAGCTTGCGCGAGGTGGCGTCGACCAGGGCTCGTTCATCGACGCGGCTGTCGTCGGATTCATGATGCTCGAGTCCGAAGTGCGCAACGTGATCGCTGAGCGTATAGAGAAAGTGATAGTCGCGGTAATGATGCGCGCCGAAGAGCTTCTGCGCCTGATCGACCAGGCTCTTGTAGTGATCCCACACGTCTGCGGGAGCTTCGAGCGCGGCGGCGCTGTCGGCGGCGATGTCCATTTCAGTAAGGGGATCCTGCGCGAGAGGAACAACCTTCAGGAATTCCCCCGTAATGACCGGCGAATCGACCAGCGTGGTAAGAGACGCGGGCGCGAAATGGATTTCGTTGCCGCTTTGACTGGCGATCGGAAGAGGCGTGCCGAACTTCCATCCGTCGGGAATCTTCAGGGACGCGGTGTAGTTGATGTCATCGGACTTGTATCCCTTGGGATAAAGCAGCACCTGATTCCAGCTGATAACGGCGAGCTTGGCAGTGGCCGAAGAACCGGCGGAGAATCCGCCTTCAAACGTTGCGGGAGAGAGGAAGTCGAGATCGGCTTGGATTTCGCTGACGCCCTGGGGCACGTCGACGTGGATGGTGAAGCCGTCGAGCGTGTCGCGGCGCCATTTCAACGTCTGGCCGTTGGCCTTGAAGAACAGTCCGGCAAGATCGATGACCGGGCCGTCGGGGGCGTGCTCGCCGGGAATCCACTTGGGGTAGTAGAGCGTCAGGTCGCCGGGGGTGGCGGGAATTTTCAACGTGGCGTGGAAGATCTTGCGCGGGGCGGTGGTGGCGTCAACGGAGATGGTGACGTTGGGGGAGTGGCGGCGTACCCGGCGACGGATGTAAGCAGAACGCAAAATACTCCCAGAATCTTTGAGACATTTCATTCTTGCGAGGCCCTCGATTTGTTGTGAATTGATTCTAACGCGGCGGAATTTGAACTATAGCAGTAGGCGAATGCGGCGGTACAGAGCGAGGTGGGTATTCGATGTGTGCGGGAGAATTTCCTGACGTCGAGCAGGGCGAGGAATTGAACGTAGGGATCCTTCGACTGCGCTGTCGTCCACTTCGTGGACGACATCTTCGCTCAGGATGACACGTGAAAAGAGTGATGCGACAACAAACGACGGCTGGTATCATTCCGCTGAATGTCGCGGCGCGGGAAGTTCATCACGTTTGAAGGGCTCGACGGAACCGGCAAGAGCACGCAGATGCGCAAGCTGGCGGCGGTGCTGCGCGAGGGGGGACACAAAGTGGTTGAAACCCGGGAGCCGGGGGGGACGCCGACGGCAGAGAAGATCCGCAAAGTGCTGCTGGACTCCGGCACTGCGGGGCTCGCGCCGAATGCGGAAATGGCTCTGATGTTCGCCGCGCGCGCGCAGCACATTGCGGAAGTGATCGAACCCGGACTCGCCTCCGGAGCCGTCGTCTTGTGCGACCGCTTTACGGATTCGACCGAGGCTTACCAGGGCAGCGGGCGGCGTCTGGGCAGCGAGCCAGTCCGCGAGTTGCATCGGGTGCTGTGCGGGAATCTGCAACCCGACCTGACGATTCTGATGGATTCCAATCCGCACGCGAGCGTGAGTCGGGCGCGGCGCCGGAACAAGCGCGATTCGAAGAGTGCCGCGCGTGGCCACGACGAAAACAGATTCGAGCAGGAAACCCGGGCATTCTTCGGACGCGTGCGCGATGGATACATGGCGATTGCCAAGCGCGAACCCGGCCGCGTGGTCATCGTGGATGCCCGCGGGACTCCGGGGCAGACGCACGAGCGGATTGTGGAAATCGTGCAACGAAGATTCAGGTTCTAGATCGTTTAGAAGGGCTATGGATTTTCGAAAGCTGCAATGGCTGTTTCCGATTGCGGTCACGCTGCACAACGCTGAAGAAGCGATCTGGATGCCGAGTTGGGACGCCGGCCATCTGGCGCATGTGCGGGTGCGTCCGCCGGGAGCGGCGGAGATCTTGAACTGCATTGGTTGTGTTCACGGTCGCGGCCTTTGCGGTCACTTATCTGAGCGCCCGTCGCGGACCGGAGAGCATCTGGGCCTACCTGACATTCGGCTACATCATTGCCATGCTGGCCAACGTGTTTGTTCCGCACGTGCCCGCGGCGATTGTGTTTCGTGGATATGCGCCGGGATGTGGTAACGGCTGTGCTCATCAACTTGCCGGTGATGAGCATCCTCGTGTTTCGTATGCTGCGTGAAGGATGGGTGCACGGCTGGAGGGTGGCGGCATTCGGAGTCGGAGTTCCCCTCATGTTGGGCGGGGTCATTGTGGCTTGGCTGGCAGGCCAAATCATCTAGCAGGTTGTGTCAGCGATATGGAGTCCCTCAGGAGCTAAAGCGCCGTCAAGAACTGAGCCTCCGAGTCACGAGTGAACTCGTGCCCTTCCCGGTTTCGTCGATTAGATTCTCTGTGCCTCCGTGTCTCTGTGGTAGATTCGGTTTGTCCCCATGCCCTTTTCTGATTTCCACGGCAACTCCGAGACCGTACACCGACTGCGCGAAATGATGTCGCGAGATCATCTTCCGCACGCCGTGGTGCTTGCCGGCGGGCGCGGCGCGGGCAAGTACACGCTGGCGCTGATGCTGGCGCAGGCGCTGAACTGTCTCAATCCCACGAAGACTGACGGGCTGCCGGATTTTTGCGGCACTTGCGCGAACTGCACCCGCATCGCTCAGGCTGCCGATCTCGATGCGCGGTTTGCCGAGGCGGTCGAAGCCCGCGAGAACCTGCGCGAGACCGACAAGAAAGAAACCCGCATTCTGGTGCAGACGCATCCCGATGTGCTGATCATCCCGCCCGATCCGCCGCAGATGATGATCAAAGTCGACCAGGTGCGGCGCGTGATCGAAACGATCTACTACCGTCCTGGCGAGGGCAAGGAAAAGGTCTACATCTTTACCGACTCGGCGTTCATGAAAGAGGCGGCGAACTCGCTCCTGAAGGTGCTGGAAGAGCCGCCGGAGTTCGCGACGATTTTCCTGCTGACGGAGAATCCCGGAGAGCTGCTGCCGACGATCCGCTCGCGGTCCATGACGTTTACGTTGGCCGCCCTGCCCGGCGAGGAAATTGAAAACGATCTGGCGAAGCATCATCCGGAATGGAAGCCGGCGCAGCGGGCGCTCGTCGCGCGGCTCTGCGACGGTGCCGTGGGGCGAGCACGCAGCTTCGATCTGGAAGCCTACGTGGCGGCCCGCCAGCATGCCCTGGCGATTCTGAACTCGGCCTTGCGGGGCGGCGAGCACAGCGAGCTGTTCAAGATCACCGAGTCCTATCGTCCGGGGGCCGAGGGGCGCGAGAAGACCGAGGCGCTGATCCGGACGCTTTATTCGCTACTGCGCGATCTGGTGTTTATCGACTCGGGCGCGCCGGAGTTGATTCGCAATACCGACATTGCGATCGGAGTTGAAGCGGATGGCCGAGTCGGCGGATTTCGCGTGGATCACGGCGGCGTCGGACCGGCTGGCCGAAGTCGAGCGCGGGATGCGCCGCAACCTGCTGCGGTCGTTGTCGCTCGATGCATTTGCGGCGGGGCTGGAGAAGTAAGTCGAAGAGTCTCAGTGTTACGAAAGCCGGAAACGACGCGGCATTTCGACGCAAGGAGTGTAAATCTGAGTTAGAATTGCCTGCTCGCATCGTTAGCGAGAGCCGGCTTACACCGCCGGTCGGCCCCTTTTCGAGTTTGGACCTACCGCGCGACGCTTTTCTGAAGATGCTGCATTGGTCTGGCGGCTCGCGCTGCGGAGGATCGCTTCTCCGCTCTTTTTGCCGCATTTTGATTTGTGGCTTCTAACGATATTTGAAACGTCGACCTCCTGGCCGCAGGTCGAGACTTCAGATTCAGACTGCTACACATGATCGGCAAATCACTCCGCTCCTACCGCATCGAGGCCAAGCTTGGCGCCGGCGGCATGGGTGTGGTTTACAAGGCGGTGGATTCGCGCCTTGGCCGAACCGCGGCTATCAAGATCCTCTCCAGTGGCGTGCTCAATGCAGAGCGCGAACGGCGTTTTGTGCAGGAAGCCAAGGCAGCCTCATCTCTGAACCATCCCAATATCGTCACCATCTATGACATCGATACGCAGGAGGTCGATGGCAAGCCGCTGCAGTACATCGCGATGGAGTACGTGGCGGGAGAGACTCTCGACCAATTGATTGGGAAGAAGGGGCTGCGAATTCGTGATGTGCTGAAATACGCGCATCCAGATCGCGGACGCGCTGGCCGCAGCTCACGCGGCTGGGATTGTGCATCGTGACCTCAAGCCATCGAACGTGATCGTGACGCCTCAGGGCGTGGTCAAAATCCTTGATTTCGGCCTGGCCAAGCTGAATGAGGCAGCCGAAGCCGATGCTTATGCCGAGACGATGCACGGCGAAGGATCGCCTCTCACCGAAGAGGGGACGATCCTCGGAACCGTCGCCTACATGTCTCCCGAGCAAGCTGACGGCAAGAAGGTCGACAGCCGTTCTGATGTTTTTTCATTCGGGTCAGTGCTCTACGAAATGGCGACGGGGCAACGTGCGTTCGCGGGTGGGTCCAAGTTGTCGTCGCTCTCGGCCGTGCTCTACAAAGATCCTCAGCCGGCCTCGCAGGCGGTTGCGGACGTCCCGCCGGAACTTGACCGGGTCATTGCGCGCTGTTTGAAGAAGGATCCCGAGCGACGCTGGCAGACCATGGCAGACGTGAAGGTGGCGCTTGAGGAGTTGCGCGATGAACTGGACGCCAGCAACTTTGCCGGACCGATCGCGGTTCCGAGAGCGCGAAGTTCACCGCACACGAGACTCTGGGCGGGTCTGGGAGTGCTGGCTGGAGTGCTGCTCGGAGTTGCATTACACATCTCGTATGAGGAGCAATACCGCCGACCGCCGGAACCGCCGTCGTTCCAGCGTTTGACCTTTCGCCGCGGGGACGTCACGTCTGCGAAGTTTGCTCCCGGCGAGACCGTCGTCTACAGCGCCGAGTGGGACGGCTCGCGATCCACGTTGTTTTCCGCCCAGCCCGGCAATCGCGAAGCGCGGGCGTTGGCCCTGCCTAATGCAAGAGTGCTCGCGATCTCGCCGCGCGGGGAGATGGCAATCCTGTTGGGCGGCGAAGACGTAGGCACACTGGCCCGCGTGCCGTTCGGAGGCGGTTCCCCGCGAGAGGTGCTGGAGGGCGTGAGCGGCGCGGATTGGGGACCGGACGGAGACTCCCTCGCAGTCGTGCGGTCGATCGGCGGAAAGTTCCGGCTGGAGTATCCGATAGGAACTGTTTTGTACGAGACCGAGAAGCGCCCGTCGATGATGCCTAGAGTCTCGACCGACGGCAAGCTGGTGGCTTTCTTCGATTTCGATGTCGAAGTCGGCGACTATGCCCTGTGCATCATCGGCGCGAATCATCCGCGCCAAGTTCTCTCTCGGGGATGGCGCGCCATCGGGGCTTTGAACTGGTCGCCGGACAATCGTGAGATCTGGTTCTCCGGCGGTCAGCCGGGCGGCGATCCGGCGCTCTACGCCGTGACTCTCAACGGCGTCCAGCGCTTGGTCACGCAGACGGGCGGAATGATCGTGATGCAAGACGTGGCCCGCGACGGCCGCGTTTTGCTGAGCAGTGTCAATTCACGCCTGGGGATTCTGTATTCGCCTCCGAACGGCGCGGCGCAGCGCGACTTGTCGTGGCTGGACTCGTCGTTGATTTACGAACTCTCGAACGATGGCCAGTCGCTCGTCTTCGTCGAGCTTTCCAACGGCCAGGGACGCAACTCTGCCATCTACCTGAGAAAGACCGACGGTTCTGCCGCCGTACAACTTGGATACGGGAACCGGCCCTCCCTCTCCCCTGACGGCAAATCGGTGGCATGCATCCACCACGAGGGCGAGCGCTCCAGGCTGATGTTGCTTCCTACCGGTCCCGGAGAATCGCAATTTCCGAAGATCGAGGGCATGCATTTCGACGGGGTGGAGTGGTTCCCCGACAATAAGCGGATTCTGTTTACCGGCAATGAAACCGGGCATCAGCAACGCACCTGGATCTATGACCTGGAGACGAACAAGACGACGCCGGCAACTCCCGAGGGAACGCGTGGGATGCGGGTTTCGCCCGATGGCCAGTGGTTCGTCACTGTCGACCCGCACAAACTCCTGTTGACGCCGGTCGGTAGCGGGAATTCCAAGACCGTCGTTGACCTGCAAAACGGAGAAAGTGTAGCGCGCTGGAGCGGCGATGGCCGATATCTGTTCCTGCAGCAGCGCGAACCTGGCAGCATCAAGATCAGTCGCCTCGAGATTGCAACGCATCGCAAAGAGCCTTGGCTCGTGGTGAAAGCTCCCGAGCCGGGAGCGCAATTTTTCGGGCCGTTGGCTTTGTCGGCCGACGGGAAGGCTTGCGCGGCCACCTTTCAACGCGATCTGGCGAACCTGTTCCTGGTGCGGGGCCTCAAGTAACAGGGATTTATCAAGAGACCGAACTAAGACTCGGATCAATGAGCGGCTACCGCCGGTGGCTGATAGCGATAGCTAACTTCCGGATTGCCCGTCGCTCGGGCGCCATTCAATGTTGGATCAATTATTTCAGTCACATGCAGTTTCTCGACTTTTGATCCGAAATTTGCTCAAACTTTGGGAGCAGCCCTACGTCTAACTCCCAACAGAATTTCTGAAAGCGGATCAAATCAAGGAGCAATCCACAATGAAACGGTCTTGGCTTGCGCTAGTTGCGGTCACTCTGCTTGCTGCCATCGGAATGAGTCTTCACAGTCAGGCCCAAACGCAGAATCAAGCTCCGAGTCCGGCGCGTTCTCGATCCGATGAGATGTTGGACAGGTGGAACGACATTGGGAACAAACTCGTCGCGATGGCGAAGGATTTTCCCGAAGACAAATACGACTTCAAGGTGCAGAAGGACGAGCGCACCTTTGCCCTGAATCTTCTCCACGCCGCCGCACTGGATTTCGTCCTGATACGGAGGATTTCGGGATCAAATCTCGGGCCTGACTTCGGCGAAGGCGACAATCCTTCGCGCGACGCTTTCAAGACCAAGGCCGATGTGGTGAAGTTCGTGCAGGAGGCCGTTGCGGACGGAGCGCAAGTGATTCAGCAGCAGGGCGACGCGGGGCTGGACAATACATCAAAATTCTTTGGGAACCGGCTGGCCCACAACTCCAACATCTGGACGTTCGCCATCGAGCACAGCGGCGAACACTATGGCCAACTTGTGGTCTACTACCGCGCGAACAACCTGGTGCCACCGGACTCGCGGCGCTAATGCGGGGATTAATGAGATGGTCCGCCGCCGAGTGCATTAGGACTGGGCAAGACTACCTTGCAGGCCATGCACCGTGTGCGCGACCGACTGATGCAGCGTCGCACGGCGCTGATCAACGAGATCCGCGGGGGCGCCCGCTTGATGGCCGTGGAAAAGACGCTGCGCTTGGAAAGCACAAAACGCTTTCCACTTTTCCACCGCCGCGACGACGAAGATTGCTGAAAGTTCCACCGAGGTCTGCTGAGGAAAGAAGGAGACGAAAGAACAGTCCAACGGCGTGCCGGAAAACCTGGACACTCAAACGCGTCCCTGGTGACCGAGGGATTTAAAAGGACCGGCACGTGCGGATCATCGAATCTATAACGCTGGACGTCCTGCGTTCACTGCAAGAGCGTGGCTTCTTTGCTGAACTTGATCACGTGTTCTGCCCCCAGAAGAGCATGACAGCGGCACAGGTGTGGTCTGGAGATTTCCGTCAGGCAAAGAGGACGTTACAGCATTGCGGATTTGAAACGTCTGACTGGTCTGATGTTTTCCACGTACTGATGGGACAGGGTGCGTTCTGTGACTGCGAAATCCTTTACAACGCTGCGACCGAGAGTCGTCTGAAATCCCACTATTGGCAACGCCGGGCGCACGAAACGCGCCAGCTAGTTGGCGTAAAAGTGTGCGTGAAAGGCACAACGGAAGAAAACAAACCTGTCAGTTCTGCCAGTTTTCTCAGCGATTTGCCTTCTCTAAAGTAAAAACACACGCAAGTGCTTTCGTGTCGGGTAACACGCTCTTGCGCCCCGATTACGACATTGCCCGGATGCGAGCCATCAAACGGAGGTCAATGGATGCTATGAGACGACACATCTTTCTTCCCTTAGTGGTTTTACTGCTCGCGAGTACTGCGGCGTTTGCGCAGTCAGGATCCGCAGAACCAAAGAGTGATGTCGCTTATTGGGTTGATCACTGGTCCCGGCCACCAGTCATTGTGTTCGGTCCCGAAGAAGAGACTTTTTACCAGAACGTGCAAATCGTCCTGTTCCCGTACAACGACCACGACGAACCTTCGAACCTCAATGTTCTCGAAAGCAATGTTCGATGGCTGAAGGATCACCCTAATGTGCGGTTCTACGTCGACGGATACGCATCTTCAAGGGGCGATTGGCTCTACAATCTGGGGCTTTCGCAACGCCGTGCCGACTGGGTAAAACAAGCATTGGTAAGCCGAGGCATAGCGGAGAACCGAATCAAGGTGAGCGCTGGATGGGGAGAGTCATATCCCGTTTGTGCCGAAACTAACGATGAATGTTGGAGCAAGAACCGGTTAGTCCGTTTTGTCTACTCTCCGAACTAGATAAGCAAGCGGCGCTGGATAACGAGACAGAATCGGCGGCTCACGTATCAACCCGAAAGCAATAGCTATCGCTGTCCTCGTGGGGAACAGTTCACGTTTGTAACATCTCTATTTCACTCATTGAGTTTTGCGGCCAGCATCGAACTGTCTTACAGAACGCTAAATTCGTTTAGCGCTGAGGGTCAGGCTTGCCCGCTGCTGGCGGAGATGGGCCGGTTTAATGACTTTAACTAAAATATATCCTCCCAATTTAGTTCGTGTGCTTGGAGCCGGGCGATTGCGATTGCTGCCGCCAATGTGGCAGGCTTTTTCGTCTTCTGCTGTTTCTTTTTGCCTTTATCGAAGCGTCAGGTATCCGTCAATTTGAACTGGGCTAGGGTGCCTAGAGACATTCCGCAGTTCGTAGCGTGTCTGATTTCATTGCTCTGTGAGATCACCGCACGCGGACTAGAGAAAACTCGATGCAAGGATAAAGATTACGGCCATCGTGGCTAGACGAGGCGTGGACACTTTGGAGAGCGCCTCCGCTACGAAGCGGATTATAGCTGCTGGTTCAATGGTTGGCGTAAGATCCCCATTTCACTCGTTGACTCATGTTCGAAAGCAAAACGCCCCAAGCTCAAAAAGTCTTGAGGCGTAAGCGAGCACTCCTCCCTCCCGAGGTATGCTCGAAGTTACCCTACCTTGCTTTACAAAAACTGAAACCTGTCAGTTGTTACAGGGAACAACGAAAAAAGCGCAGGAGGTGGGCCGATTGTTGACGACAAATCCCGCAACCGCGGAGGGGCGAACAGACGGCGCAAACTTGCGCTAAGGCCTGGTTTCATCAACCATGGCACCCCTGCGTTTGGACACCAGTTCCTAGCTAATACTGCTGGCTGGTATGACGCTGGGAACAAAGCGAAAGAGCGGAACTCGCCTCGGGACTGCTGTTTTCGTGATTGCCCTGTGCGTGGGGAATCGCTGGCTTACTCGTAAGCTGTGACGGAGGTTACCATCCAGTAGTTGATGAAACCCCATTGCACCAACTACTCGTGCGCCCGGAGTTCTGAGTGTTATTCTAGTTTTCAAACAGGCCTGAAGAATTGGGCTGCGCAAGCACCTAACTGGGCTTGAATCGTCGCGACCACTCCTGAAAACCATTCCTCCGAGTGCGAAGGGAGAATCAGCCTTGAATTCATTCAACCCAAATTATTTTCTTCATGCCGCGAATGTACTGTTGTTAGTGGCTTACAGCGTTCGAGACATTTTGTGGCTGCGAGTGTTTGCAGTAGCATCAGCACTGATTGCGATCCCATATTTTGTCCTGCAGCCGGTACCGCTTTGGGTGCCAATCGCTTGGAGTTCTGTCTTTGCGGCAATCAATCTGTTCCAATCGTGGCGTCTTTTCTTAGAACGTCGACCTGTGAAACTGACCCCAGAGGAGGAGGAAGTTCGTCGCCTGGCCTTCGGGGACTTACCGCCTCGAAAAGTCCTGCAAGTTTTGAGCGTCGGATCGTGGAGCACAGTGGCGACCGGTGAGCGAATGTTGGAGCGCGGCAAATGTCCTGAGGCCATCTCACTGATAGTGCGCGGGACAGTACGCGTTGCGAGAAACGAAGGCGTCCTCGGCGACCTGGTTGCGGGTAATCTCGTAGGCTCTGCACTGCAGCTGAGCGGCGCCCCGGCTGAGGTGGATGCGGTGGCAATTGAGCCGGTACGCGCCTTGCGTTGGGAGGTTGAAACGCTGGAGCGTTATCTCACTGCTAATCCCGAAGTTCGGATCGTACTGCAACGGCACCTGGCTCGTGACCTTGCCGGAAAAATTGTCTCCTCCGTGCGCCGCGGTGCCGCTTGACATAAGCCTCGAGAGCCAGAAACCTGTGGGCTGCGTCTCGATTGTTGTCGTAACATCCCTATTACAGTGCGCCGTGAAAGGCGCTGGACCACAGCGGGAGATAAACCCGCCCGGGAACTGGATCGCTCCACCCGGTAGCAATTGGAGCGGCGGTGGAGGCAACAAAGCCGCCGGAGCCTCCGATGTAGAAGGTCGCATAAGGCGACTTGGCGAGTCTGCAGGTTGTAACGCGAGTGAACGCTGAGCAGGCCTCGAAAAATGTAATGCAGGAGCCGACCCAACTGTAATGTGGGAAAGGTCGAAGTCGATGGAGCAGCACTGAGCGAATCAGTTCCATCGATCCTGCCGGGGTAGTGGCGACGGCATGCAGGCATAGTGGATCAGGCGCAACACGGGAAGCCCCAGCGGTGATGGCAATAACGGATCAACCGGCAACTCGCGAGAGCTAGGCCGGGCCGTATGGGGTGACGGAGAGGCTCGCAGTACTGTTGAAGCCGGGTAATGCCGGTGGAGGGAAGGGGCCTCGGTTGAAAGGAAACGCAAGAAGCGACGAAGACGGAGGGATTGACGATGAGTCTAGCCACCCCCGCAAGTGTTCAGAAGTTGCAGACGGCGTTGCACGCGAAAGCGAAGGAATCGCCCAGCTTTCGTTTCTATGCCTTGTACGACAAGGTGCATCGGAAGGACGTTCTGACCTACGCCTATGAATGCTGCCGAGCCAACGGTGGAGCAGCAGGAGTGGATGGTCAGAGGTTCGAGGACATCGAGGCGTATGGAGTCGAGCGATGGTTGGACGAACTGGTGCAAGAGCTGAAGAGTCGAACCTATCAACCACTGCCCGTGCGTCGGGTGTACATACCGAAGCCGGACGGGAAGCAGCGGCCGTTAGGAGTACCCGCCATCCGGGATCGGACGGCGGAAATGGCGGCAGTTTTGGTGCTCGAACCTATTTTCGAAACCGATCTGCAGTCGGAACAGTACGCCTATCGGCGAGACCGCAGCGCGTTGGACGCGGTGAAACGAGTCCACCAGCTGATCTACGCTGGCCATCAAGAAATTGTTGATGCAGACCTCAGTAGCTACTTCGATAGTATTCCGCATTCCGAGCTTCTTAACTCGGTTGCCCGTCGGGTCGTGGACGGAGCCATGCTGCATCTGATTAAGATGTGGTTGGAAGCTCCGGTGGAAGAAACCGACGAGCACGGGAACAAACGTCGGAGTACGCGCAATCGGGACGACGGTCGGGGCACTCCGCAAGGGGCTCCAATCAGCCCGCTGCTCAGCAATTTATACATGCGCCGGTTCGTGCTCGGGTGGAAGAAACTGGGGCACGAGAAGCGTTTGAAAGCGTACATCATTAATTATGCCGATGACCTCGTGATCTGCTGTCGGGCCGGAGCCGATGAGGCACTGGTCCTGATGCGGAGCATGATGTCGAGGCTGAAGTTGATGGTGAACGAAAGTAAGACGCGGGTCTGTCGACTGCCGGAAGAGAGGTTCGATTTTCTCGGGTACACGTTTGGTCGATGCTACTCGCCGAAGACGGGGAGGGCCTACTGTGGCACCACTCCTTCCAAGAAACGAGTGCAACGTCTGTGTAAGTCGATCAGCGAGATGACCCGACGGAGTCAAACCCAGCAGGATGCGGCAACGCTGGTAGCAGCGCTCAACCGGAAGATCAATGGGTGGGCTAACTACTTCTGCCTGGGGCCGGTCAGCAAAGCCTACCGAGCCGTGGAGGAACATACACGCCGACGGCTTCGCCAGTGGCTGTGCGTCAAACACAAAGAGCGGGCAAGTGGGACCACGCGTTTTCCCCTGCAAGCTCTGCATCAGAAGTTTGGCTTGGTTCGACTTACTGCGCGGACCCCCAGTTTTCCGTGGGCGAACACGTGAATCTTTCTCCGAGAGCTGGATGCGTTAACTGCGCCTGTCCAGTTCGATAAGCGGGGGTGTGGAAACGTGGCATGGTGAGGCTATTGAGGCACCGGCAAACGAAAGAGCCGGACTCGGCTAGGCCGCACCTAAACCGTCGCGCCACCCCTCGACTTCACCTCATCTTCCCCGGCAACGGGGAATTTGAGATCGCCCGATGGCGTCAATTGGTTACGTCAATTGACTGGCACCGGGATAAACTCGATGTTTGCGCGGGGTTTACTGCTGTGCTTTGCTGTGAGCCTTCCTGTCAAGGCACTTCTGAACGGCTTCGGAAAGCTGCGGGTCTGACATGCCGGTGTCCTTTGGCTTGGGAATCACAAACAGGGGGTCGGCGGCACTGTTTACAATCTGCCGATCGAACTCCTCCGGCGTTTCAGATGAAGCCTCGGGAAATCCGATCATGGCTCCGCCTTGCTGGAATTGCTTTTGATAAGTCGTGTCCAAGGCGATATCGGCTGGGATTTTCTCCCTCAATCTCAAATCCTGTGGGCCGAGGTATAGAAACGCATCCACAAGCTCTTCCATTGGTCTCTGTAGAGCCTTGGGAAAATCATGATGCACATTGCAGTCCTGATCTATCCTTGTCCCCGGCGGGATAAAGTGACCTAGATCCAGGGCACCGAGCCATGTGCCTTTCGCAAGGGCCAGGGACGGGATCGGCCAGGTTGCGAGCCGACTGCTTGACAGAGTGGGCAGGTCCGTATCGAAAACACCAAGCTCGCTAATAACAAGCGTCAGGTTTGGAAAGTCCTTCTCATAGATCGAGACGGCGCTGCCGCCCACACCGTGAAGGAGATGGAACGTTCCGAGCAGCATCAGTGCCTTGCGATGCCTTGACAGGACCTCTTTCTCCATCACGGAAGCAATGCTGCGCTCGCGGTCATAATGAAGCTTCATGAGATCTTCAATGCCTTTGATCTGGTCCCAATCCACGGCAGGATCAGGCGCCAATACCCGGAGCCGCCTCCCGGGCGGCAGTTTCCGGTTCAATGCTCGCAGCAGAGGGAAGAACTGCTCTACGAATCCCGACGACGCGCACGCCGGTTGGCCGTTTTTACGCCAAACCTTCTGGACTTCGGTAAACGGGACATCCTCTCCTGCTACATAACGATCCAAGATGGGTTGGTACAGCGAATTTCCGCACTCGAACTCAATGTCGTTGACCTTCTCAGAAAAAGCCGGAGTCCGGATCAGAGAGAAAATGAAATCGTTCAGGTCCTGCATGCCATGGCCTTGCGGCATTCCGACGACTTCGTACTTGTCGAAAGCCGCAAGGATTGCCGAAATAGCTGGTTCAGGAACCGGGTCGGCAGGCTTCGCGGGCGATGGCGATTGAGCGGCACTGATGATCGGGATCAAAGAGAACGCGATCAGCACCGCAACCCAGCATAGATGCCTGACGCGAGCCGCAGCCCGGAGTTCAAGCGGCCGAGGGGAGACTGATCTGGTCGTTTCAAGATATTCCACTGCGTCCTCCGATCTTCATGACTGCAAGATTCGTTGATAAAATCGGGAATGCGCTAGTTGGCGAAAAAGTGCGTCTCATACTCATCAACCCTGAGTCGCTCACTGGTGCCATCGCCTGTGGGTGTTGAAGAAGTCCAGTGTCCTCCGAAACAGCCAAAATTGCGGGATGGAAAAATGCTAGAAAATTAAGAAAGTCGTTGCAGGGTAATCGTTGCGCAATTTTGCTTTTGCTCATTTCACGCGCGAGTTCTTCCACAGCCACGCGTGATACGTACGCTATCTCGAACCCCCCCCGTGCCTCCTGTCAGATTTGCCAGTAGTAACGAGATTTTCCTGAGCCTAGGGTAATTGCGCACTGGAACGGTTATCCGAGCGTTGGGGACGCGCATAACACGCTGCGATAAGCGAAGCCCAGAATTTCATCCCAAAAAGCAACACGAACCAAAGTGACCGACCAATGATTATGTAAGAAGCAAAACTATGCTTGAATCCCTGTTCGACATCCCGTTGGTTATTACCGGACTGGTAATCATCGGATCACTCTGCCTTTTTGCCCTCGGCGGAGTGCTCTTGGTTCGCCGCCGAGTGCTGCCACGTTTGCGGATCAACGACGAGGACGCCCACTTCACTGGAACTATGGTGCATAGCGTGATGGTCTTCTACGGACTGTCCCTCGCGTTGATCGCGGTGAACGTCTTCGAGACCTACTCCGACGTGTCGAAAATTGTTTCACAAGAGGCGACCGCGTTGGCCGCGTTGTACCGGGACGCGAGCGCTTATCCCGAGCCGATTCGCTCTCAGCTACAGAAGGAACTGCGCGATTATGTCGACTACGTGATTCACGAAGCCTGGCCCTTGCAGCAGCGGGGCCAGGTTCCGAGTGGAGGTGTTGAGCGGATGAACCGCTTTCAGGGCGTACTGCTTATTTTCGAGCCGGCCACCGAGGGCCAGAAACTCCTCCACGCTGAGACACTCCGGGCCTATAACGGCATGATTCAGGCCCGCCGCCTGCGCCTCGATGCTGTGGCTACCGGTTTGCCGAGTCTAATGTGGATTGTGATCCTTTTAGGAGCGGTCATCAGTCTGAGCGGCGCCTTCTTTTTCAAGGTCGAAGATGTTCGTTTGCACGGGACTTTGGTGACACTTCTGGCCATGTTTATAGGGCTCGTCATCTTCATGACCCTCGCCCTCGATCGTCCATTCCGGGGCGATCTGGGAGTACGATCAGAACCCTATCAACTCATTTACGACCACCTGATGAAACCATAGCCGGGCTACGGCGATCGCCGAGAGGGCACTTGCGGGTCTCGCAATCGGCGCTTCATGTTGCATCAAATCGGTCATAAGAATTTCTAATAATATAGGCACATGCCCGACGCCTACATCCTCGGCATCGAAAGTTCCTGCGACGAAACCGCCGCCGCCGTCGTACGCTCGGGCGAGCAACTCATCTCCAACGTGGTCGCCTCCCAGATCGCAACCCACCAGCCCTACGGCGGTGTGGTTCCCGAACTGGCCTCACGCGAGCATCTGCGCGCCATCGTGCCGGTAGTTCGCCAGGCGCTTGCGGACGCGAAACACACCTACGATTCCGTCGACGCCATCGCCGTAACCCAAGGCCCCGGCCTGGCCGGAGCCTTGCTGGTCGGCATCAGCTACGCGAAGGCCTTGGCGTTCGCTCTCGAAAAACCGCTGATCGCGGTCAACCACCTCGAAGGCCACATCCACGCCGTACTGCTCGAAGAGCGCCAGAAGGGCAACCACGAACTGCAATTCCCAGTCCTGGCCCTCGTGGTCTCCGGAGGACACACGCACCTCTATCTGGCAGCCCAAAAAGGCGACGCCTGGACTTACGAGAACATCGGCCACACCCGCGACGACGCCGCCGGTGAAGCCTTCGACAAAGTCGCCAAGCTGCTCGGCCTCGGCTATCCCGGCGGCCCCGTGATCGACCGCCTAGCCCCGCATGGCGATCCCACTGCCGTGAAGTTTCCGCCAGCCCAAATCAAACACCGCGACCGTCGCGGCCGAGCCGATGGCCGTGCCGTCGACCTCGACGACGACCACCCGCGTTTTGACTTCTCCTACAGCGGCATCAAAACCGCCATGCTGCGCTACGTCGAATCCCATCAAATGCACGACGCCGTGGAAGCGCGGCGCAAGGCTTTGGCGAGCATTCCCAAGCCGAAGCTCGAAGACTATCTCGCTCACTGCGACAAGGCGACTCTCGACCTCGTCGCATCATTCCAGCGAGCAATCGTTGAAGATCTGGTGGGAAAGACTCTCGCGGCCGCCGAAGCCTACAACGTCGCCACGCTCTTCGTGACCGGTGGAGTCGCCGCCAACCAGGAATTGCGAGGAACTTTCGAACGCGAAGGAGCCAAGCAGGGTCTGCCGGTGTTCTTCCCGTCCCGTCCTCTCTCCACCGACAATGCCGCCATGATCGCCGCCGCCGCCTATCCGAAATTTCTAGCGAGAGATTTTGCCCCGATGGATTTCTCGGCCGAAGCCAGCATGCAACTACGCTAATAGCCAGTTCGCTGCGAGAGCCGCTTTTCGTGTACCCGGTTTGGTGTACGAGCCGAGTTCGTCTTTTGGTGGAAGAGCGGCGCTTTAGCGCCGCGTCAGATTCACACAGAAATGTGGGCTTTAGCCCCTAGGAGAGGTCAGATACCTTCTACTTCCCGTTCGCCTGTCCGCGGCTTTTGTTCTCCATCACCGCCTCCAGCGCCGCGTCCAGCTGCGTCTCCACATCAATGTCTTTATAGATCACAAAGTCCGCCCGCTCATCCGCCTCGCAGGAACCATTCGCCTTGCTGGTCACCACAATGATCGGAACGCCGCGAGGTCTCGCTCTTTGCTCTTCAGCTGCCGTGATGAACTCGCTGCCCGACATCTTCGGCATGCGCATGTCCGTCACGATCAGGTCGGCCCGCACGCGAGCCAGCAGTTCCACGGCCTCAGCACCGTTGACCGCCGCCTCCACCGCAAAGCCGCGCGCCTCAAGAAAGCGGCAGATGCTGTACCGGATCAGCATGGAGTCGTCGACGACGAGGGCGACTTTAGACATAGGTTGAGAGTAGGAGGGCGGACGAGTCCCAGCGCACCCCCTGTCGGGAAACTAGCAGGCACACTACGGCAGGAACAACAGGAAATCCCGACGGGAACGTTACATGAGTCACCGCGGGAAAGAGCTCAGATCTCGGGATCCTGAATGCGGTCCTCGATATTCATGTCCTTGAACTCGCTGGATTCGAAGATCTCGCCGCACTCTTTGCACTCCACGAATTCCGATTCCTCGTCGCGGCTCACGATCTGCACACGGGGATGTTTGCAGGGCTGCTTCGTATTCACGTTCGGGGGTGAGCAGGCGACTTTGCGGTCATGTGATCCGGATAGTCCCGAAGGCTGTACTTCATTCAGGGGCAGTATTGCACCGGAATTTTTGGGTATTGTAGAACGGCTTAACGCCTTGTCAAGTCCCCTTCTGTCGGTCTGTTGTGAATTCGTAACAGGTTACCCGCTGTGGAGTGCGAATGGCCTTCACGGCAATTTCCGACCATTTTCGTCGTACAATATCAACCCATTCAGCCAAAAGTACTTACCATTAGACTCACCTTCCCAGCCGTTCCCTGCTTCGACTTGCTCTCGGGTTCCCGGGTAACGTACAATGAATGGCGACGGAAATAGTCGGATTTATATCCGACCGTGGCGGTCGGGTATCATCGGGAGCAAGCCTCTGCTGAAGCTGACAAAAAAGGCCGACTACGCGCTTATGGCGATGAAGCATCTCGCCGAGCGCGCCAGCGAGGGTTCCCGCAGCGCCAAGGATGTGTCGGATGCCTATGGCATTCCTCCCGAGGCGCTGGCCAAGATTTTGCAGCGACTGGCGAAGGCTGGCCTGCTTCAGTCGCAGCACGGCACCAATGGCGGATACACGCTCGCCCGTCCGGCGCACACGATTTCCGCCTTTGAGGTCATCCAGGCGATTGATGGTCCGCTGTTCATCACCTCCTGCGTCACGACGCGCGGCGAGTGCGATCAGACCGATCGCTGCAACATCCGCGAGCCGCTGCGCAAGGTGAACGAAAGCATTGAAGCGGTACTGAAGCGAATCAAGATCTCGCACATGCGAGAGGAACCGGAAGAGGTTGGCTCAGTGGTTCCGAAGACCAAGGAATTGGTCACGATCACCTGAGCCGATAGGAATTTGAAGTCATCAAACGAAAGAAACGACGTTAACGAGCAGGAGACAATCAATGAGCACGGATGTAAAGATCCCCCAGGCTGACACGCAGGCGCACAGCACCAATGGCAAAGGTGTGAAGCTGCCCATCTACATGGACAACCATGCCACCACCCCGATGGACCCGCGCGTCCTGGAAGAGATGCTGCCCTACTTCATGGAGAAGTTCGGCAACGCCGCCAGCCGCAATCACTCCTTCGGATGGGCCGCCGAAGAAGGCGTCGAGACTGCGCGCGAGCGCATCGCCAAGCTGGTCGGCGCGACCACAAAAGAGATCATCTTCACCTCCGGCGCCACCGAGAGCGACAACCTCGCCATCAAGGGCGTGGCCGAGATGTACCGCGAGAAGGGCAACCACATCATCACCGCGGTCACCGAGCACAAGGCCGTGCTCGACACCTGCAAGCGGCTCGAGAAGTACGGCTACCGCGTGACCTATCTGCCCGTGCAGAAGGACGGCCTGATCGATCTCGACGACCTGAAGCGCGCCATGGACGACAAGACCATCCTGGTGACGATCATGTACGCCAACAACGAAATCGGCGTGATCCAGCCGGTCGTTGAGATTGGCAAGCTCTGCCACGAGCGCGGCGTGATCTTCCACACCGACGCGACGCAGGCGATCGGTAAAGTTCCCGTCGATGTGGTCAAGCAGAACATCGACCTGGCATCCATCTCCGGCCACAAGATGTACGGCCCTAAGGGCGTTGGCGCGTTGTACGTTCGCCGCAAGAATCCGCGCGTCCAGGTCTCCGCCATCATCGACGGCGGCGGCCACGAACGCGGTATGCGCTCGGGCACGCTTGAACGTCCCCAGCATCGTCGGGTCTGGGCAAGGCGTGCGCCATCGCGCAGGAAGAAATGCCGCAGGAATCCTGTCGCCTGGCAGGCCTGCGCAACCGCCTGCGCGACCGCATCATGGGCACGCTGGATGAGGTCTACATCAACGGCTCCATGGAGCATCGCCTGCCCGGCAACCTGAACATCAGCTTTGCCTATGTGGAAGGCGAGTCCCTGCTGATGGGCATCAACGACATCGCCGTTTCCAGCGGATCGGCATGCACCTCCGCGACGCTTGAGCCATCTTATGTATTGAAGGCTCTCGGCACCGGAGACGACCTGGCTCACAGTTCGATCCGCTTCGGCATCGGCCGCTTCAACACCGAAGCCGAAGTCGACTACGTTGCCGACCGCGTAATCGAAACGGTTGAGCGCCTGCGCGAACTGTCTCCGCTCTACGAGATGGCGAAAGAAGGCATCAACCTGAAAGACGTAAAGTGGGCAGGAGAAGCGCACTAAGAGAAATTCCAGCCGCGTAGCGGCGGCATGTGAAAGCCCGGCACGGCAGTGCCGGGAAGAGGTCAGAAGGAGATTAAGAAGTCCCGTAGAGACGGCACAATCAAGCTTAGGAGAACCAAATGTCATATAGCGACAAAGTGATCGACCACTACAACCACCCCCGCAACGTCGGCTCCATGGACAAGAGCAGCACCGACGTCGGCACCGGCCTGGTCGGCGCACCCGAGTGCGGCGACGTCATGAAGTTGCAGATCAAGGTCAATCCGCAGACCAACGTCATTGAAGACGCCAAGTTCAAGACCTTCGGCTGCGGCTCCGCCATCGCCTCTTCGTCGCTGGCCACCGAGTGGGTCAAGGGCAAGACGGTAGACGAGGCCCTCGCCATCAAGAACATGGACATCGTGAAGGAACTCTCGCTTCCTCCGGTGAAGATCCACTGTTCGGTGCTGGCAGAGGACGCCATCCGCGCCGCCATCGGCGACTGGAAGAAGAAGCAGGAGACTCCGAAGCCGGTAGCCGCCGAAGCGAAGTAGTCAGAAGAGCGGTCGCCTTAGCGCCGGCGCAGCTTTGAAAGGGCACGGCTTACAGCCGTGCCGTAGTCGGCAAATTCAAGGCTGCGACTTTAGCCGCTGAGGGCCGCGTAAGAAAGATATGACAACAGCAACCGAAAACGCGACACCGCAAGCCACCGCCAAGGGCGTCACGGTCACCGAAAAGGCGATCGCGAAGATCCGCAGCGCCATGGCCAAGGAAGGCATCTCGCCCGAACAGGGCGGCCTGCGTCTCGGTGTCCAGGGTGGCGGATGTTCCGGCCTGAGCTACAACATCCGCTTCGACACGCAGCCGCGCGAGCGCGACCGCATCTTCCAGTTCGGCGATGTGCGGGTATTTGTCGATCCAAAGTCATTCATCTACCTGCACGGCATGATTCTGGATTATCAGGAAACGCTGATGCAGCAGGGATTCGTTTTCGTAAACCCGCAGGCGACAAAGTCCTGCGGTTGCGGAACATCTTTCTCCGCCTGATGCCTGCTCCTGTGTGGCGCGGGCGCCCACGCCCGCGAAAGTATCTGCCACCGGAAAACCCCGGGAACAAGGAAGCAGTCGGTAGTGAGAGGAATAAGAACGTGACCACCAAATCGACCCTGACCGCGATTGGCTCCAAGCCGCTCCCCGACGACACGCATTCGTGCTGGTCCTGCGGGGCCATGCGCGCCGCGCACTTCTGTGCGCTCTTGCGGAAAGGTGCAGCCACCCGCGCCGGTGGACTACTTCACATTCTTCGGCCTGCCGCCGAAGCTGAACCTCAACGTCGCAGCGCTCGAAAAAGATTTCTACGAACTCAGCCGCAAGCTTCATCCCGACCTGAACGCCCGCGCCGGCAGCCAGGAACAGGAATGGAGCCTCGCAGCAAAGCTCGCTGCTCAATGACGCCTACCGCACTCTTCGCGACCCCATCAAGCGCACCGCAATATCTGCTGCATCTTGAAGGCGTCGACTTGGAAGAGCAGTCGAAAGACCGCCACCGAGCAGGCTCGCGCCACCGGAGAAGTGAAGAAGCAGATCGTCCCTCCCGACCTTCTCGAAGAAGTCTTCGAACTCAACATGCAGCTCGAAGAACTTCGTATGAACAAGAAGATGGGAGAAGACGATCCGAACCTGACAAAAGAAATCGCCGGCCACAAGGTCGCCCTGGAAGCCAAGCACGACGCGTTGTTACAGGAATTGCAAAAGTACTGGACCGACTGGGATAGCCTGATCGATCGCAACCACGGATCGAAAGCCCCAGCCGAAGAACGCGCGCACGATCACCGCGAAAATGGTGGACGTACTGAACCGCCGCAACTACATCCGCAATCTGGTTCAGGGATGTGAACGCGGCGCTGGAAGATTGAGACAATTAGACAAATTGAGTGAATTGAGAAATTTGAACTCGTCAATGGATTTCAATTACACAATTCCCAAATCGACAAATTACACAATGAGTTCAGATCACATCGTCGGCATCGACCTCGGCACCACGAACTCGCTCGTGGCGTTCATGCAAGGGGACACCCCTGTCGTGATCCCGGGCGATGACGGCTCGAACCTGGTTCCCTCGGTCGTCGCGCTCGACGAAAACAATCAGCCGATAATCGGCAACTCTGCTCGCAGATATCTGATCGAAACGCCGGAGCGCGCCGTCTACTCGATCAAGCGCCTCATGGGACGTGGCGTCGAAGACATCCAGGAAGAACTGAAGCTCTTCCCCTTCCGCCTTGCCGACGATCTTCAACCGGGCGAAGTACTTCGCATCACGCTCGGCGACAAGACGTCCACTCCTCCGGAAATCTCCGCGCTGATCCTCCGCCAGCTGAAGCGCAACGCCGAGCGCTACTTCGGCGCGCCGGTCACAAAGGCGGTCATCACCGTCCCCGCCTATTTCAACGACGCCCAGCGCCAGGCCACCAAAGACGCGGGACGCATCGCCGGCCTCGAAGTCCTCCGCCTGGTCAACGAACCCACGGCCGCATCGCTCGCCTACGGCCTCGACAAGAAGCAGAACGGCATCGTCGCCGTCTACGATCTCGGCGGCGGCACCTTCGACATCTCGATCCTCAAGCTGCACGACGGCATCTTCGAAGTCATCGCCACCAACGGCGACACGCACCTTGGCGGCGACGACATCGACAACCTGCTCATCACCATCGCCCTCGACGACATTCGCGGCGATCTCGGCCTCGACCTCCGCCGCAACGCCGAAGCCGTGCAGGCCATCCGCAAAGCCGTAATCGAAGCCAAGATCGCGCTGTCGTCGCAGCCGTCGGTCAAACTCGACATCGAACTTCCCGCAAGGCAAGCGCTACCAGCGCGAGATCACCCGCGAGCAATTCGAGCAACTCATTCAGCCCATCATCGATCGCACCGTCGGCCCCTGCAAGCAGGCGATGAAAGACGCCAACCTGAAACCCGAGCAGATCGACGAAGTCGTGCTGGTCGGTGGCTCCACGCGCATCCCGAAAGTTCGCGCGCTGGTGAAAGAAATGTTCCGCCGCGAGCCGCACACCGATCTCAATCCCGACGAAGTCGTCGCTCTCGGCGCCGCCGTTCAAGCCAACATTCTCGGCGGAGGCTCCCAAGCCACCGAGAACATGCTCCTGCTCGATGTCACTCCGCTCTCGCTCGGCATCGAAGTCGCCGGAGGCGTCACCGACAAGATCATCCTGCGCAACTCGACCATCCCCGCCTCGGCCACGCAGTTCTACACCACGCAGATCGACGGCCAGGCCAACGTCGCGATCCACGTCCTGCAAGGCGAGCGCGAACTCGCGAAAGACTGCCGCTCCCTCGCCCGCTTCGATCTGAAAGGCATTCCCCCGATGGCCGCCGGCATCCCGCGCGTCGAAGTGAAATTCCTGATCGATGCCAACGGCATCCTCAACGTCTCCGCCCGCGAACAGCGCAGCGGCAAGCAAGCTGAGATTCAGGTCCAGCCCAGCTACGGCCTGACCGACGAGCAGGTCGAAGGCATGATTCTCGATTCCTTCGACAACGCCGAAGAAGATTTCCGCAAGCGCCAGCTGATCGAAGCGCGCAACGAAACCGCAGACAATCCTCGCCGCCCTCGAAAAAGGCAAGAAGAGCCCGGCCTGGGGACATCTCACCAGCGACGAGAAGAAGCAGATCGCCAAGATGGAAAAAGCCCTGGCCGCGGTCAACAAAGAAGACGACTATCAGGCGATCCGCAAAGCGATCGACGCCCTGAACCAGGGCACAACGCGCCTGGCCGAACTGATGATGGACACAGCCGTCTCAAGCGCCCTGAAGGGCAAGACCATGGACGAGACCGACCTGGGCGAAGGCCCCACCGCGCCTCATCCCATGGCGAAAGCAGAATTCGAGTAACCCTGTGATCCTCTGTGTCCTCTGTGGTGAAAGATTTTGACCACAGAGGACACAGAGGATCACAGAGGAAATCTAGGAGCAGTCATGGCAGACGAAAAAACACAAGGCAGCAGGCACGTTACCGCAGAAGCCCCGGGCGAAAACACGGTTCAGATCACTTTCCTACCCGAAGGCAAGACGGTGACATTCGAGCACGGCAAACTGCCCTATGAAGATCACGGCAAGGAAGAATCCATTCTCGACATCGCCCTGAACTTCGGCATCACGCTCGATCACGCCTGCGGCGGCAACTGCGCCTGCACCACCTGCCACGTCTGGGTAAAAGAAGGTGCCGAGAATCTTTCCCAGATGGACGACGACGAAGCCGACCGCCTCGACATGGCCGCCGACCTCCAGCTAAACTCGCGCCTCGGCTGCCAGGCGCAGATCACCAAGCCCGGAAAAGTGGTCGTTGAAATTCCCGCGTGGAACCGAAACTACATTTCCGAGGAACATCACTAGGAAGGTTTCAACGTTTCAAAGGTTCCAATGACTCAAGGTTTCAAAGTGAGCCCGGCTTTCGGTTGAAACTCTGAAACCTTGAATTTCGCAAAACAGGAGCACTGAGATGGCCAAGCAACTAACCTGGGACGATGCCGAAGACCTCGGCATCCAGCTCTCCGAAACTCACCCCGACCTCGATCCGCTCACGGTCCGCTTCACCGACCTGCACCGCTACGTGACCGAACTCCCCGATTTCGGCGGCGATCCCAAAGCCTCCAACGAAGGCAAGCTGGAAGCCATTCAGATGGCGTGGCACGAAGAGTACCAAGACCGCACGCAAGCGTAAGGCTCATCCTTCGTGTACCTTCGTGCCCTTAGTGGTTAATGCTTTTGAGAGCCCGCCACGGCTCCCTCCGCAATCTTCGCGTAGAACTTCTGCAGCGTATAAAACGCCAGCTTCCTCTGCCCCCGATTCGAAATCACCCCCTTGCGGTTGTGATAATCCTGCACCCCCGGCAACATCCGCAGCGGAGAGCGAAAATCCATCAGCACCCACGGACGTGAGTCCGCGCCAGATTCGGCATTCGCTCCACCATCCCAAGCTGGTGCTGATAAAGGTTCTGCTGATACTCCTCGGTCCAGCGCTCATCTGCGTCGCCGTGCCGCCCGTAGGGCGCGCCGCCGCCGAATTCGCTCACGATCAGCGGCTTGTTCCAGTTCACCTTCCACTGCAACTTGTCGGCATCCTCCGGACGTCCGCCGTACCATCCCAAATACTCATTCAGCCCGACCACGTCCAGCACCTCTCCCAGCGGATCGCTGAGCGTGCGCTCATCCGCCGCCGTGTTGTCAGCGTGATTCAGCGCTGAAGTAATCAGCCGCGTAGAATCCAACTCCCGCGCGTCCTGCGCAAGCTGCTTAAGAAAGGCCAGCCGCTCCGGCTTCACCGGAGTCTCATTCGAAAGCGACCACAGAACCACCGCCGCCCGGTTATGATCGCGCGCAATCATGTCGCGAAGTTGCGCCTGTGCATTCGCCAGCGTCGCCGGATTCGACCAGTCGATGTCCCAATACACCGGAATCTCCGACCAGACCAGCAACCCCATCCGATCCGCCAGCCGAATCTCATTCTCGTTATGCGGATAGTGCGCGAACCGCACGAAGTTACATCCCAACTCTTTCACCCATCCCAGCAGCGTCTGCGCATCTTCCGCACTGAAAGCGCGCCCCTCGCGAAACGGCGCCTCTTCATGCATCGAAATCCCGCGCAGGAAAATCGGCTTTCCGTTCAGCAGAATCTTCGCGCCCTGAACCTCAATCGTCCGAAATCCAATCTGATCGCGAACCGTCTCCCCGCCACTGGTGAGGATCACGTCATAGAGCTTGGGATGCTCCGGGGACCACAACTCCAACTTCGCCGCGAATCGAAAACTGGCCCGCCCATTTGGATCGCTGCTGAAGCTTTCGCGTACGTGCGCTTCCGGAATCTCCAGCGTAACTTTCTGTGAAGTCTTCACCCCATTCAACTGCACCCATCCGGAAATCTCGTTCTGCGAACCATGCGACAGCTGCACCCAGTAGTCCTGAATAAAGACCTCCGGCACCTCCACCAGCGTCACATCGCGCGTGATCCCGCCATAGCTCCACCAGTCGAACTTCATCCCCGGCACGCCGTCCGATCGCCGCGATGTTGTTCACCTCCACGATCAGGAAGTTGCCGCCGTCGCGCAGAGATCGACGTAACCTCGAAGTCGAAGGGCGTAAAACCTCCTTCATGCTCGCCCAGCTTCTCGCCATTCAGATAAACCGCCGCTCGGTAGTTCGCCGCACCAAAATAGACGAACACCCGCGTGCCCTCTCGCTTGTGATAACTGAACTCCCTCCGGTACCAGACCGGCCCTTCATAAAACATCAACGCCTCGCGCTGCGTATTCCAATCTCCGGGCACATTCAGAACCGGCGACAGGTCGAAGCTGTACTCCACAAGATCGCTCTTATCCTTCGGCTTATCATCGCGAAAGAATCCCCGCTGCTGGCCGTTCTCAAACGGATCCACAATCGCATGCCATGCCCCGTCCAGGCTCACCGTGGTCCGTCCCGGAATATTCGCGATTAGATTAGAAGGAGTCGTTGCAGCGCCCGCCCAGCCCACCAGCAGTAAGGGAATCCAGCAGAATCTCATGCAAATCCTGCCTTTCGTGGTACACCAACATACAAAGTTTTTACATCCCGATGACAACCAACCCCGCCCACATATCCTATGCTCTCTTCAATTCGGGCTCACAAAGCCCCTCTCTCTCCGGCCAAATGGAAAAGGGCACGGTTTATACCGTGCCCCTTTTTTCATTAGAAGGCGCGAATTTCTTGAGCGACTTGCAGCATCGCAAGCGCCAAGGATTCTGTCGGATCTTTTGTCCTGAGTCGGATCTCGCCCTCAGCCGATCGGAACCGCCGCCGGCTCCTCGACATTCGCCTCTCGCAGAAACTTCGCAGCCTCTTCCGGCGGCGTCGGATTGATATAGAACCCCGTCCCCCACTCGAATCCCGCCGTCTTGGTCAGCTTCGGCATGAACTCAATGTGCCAGTGATAGTGATCGTTCGTCGGATCCTGCGCCGGCGAAGTGTGAATCACCAAATTGTACGGGGGATTGTCGAGCACCCGGTCCGCCCGTACCAGCAGGTTCTTCAGCGCACGTGCCAGGTTCTCAAACATGGCCGACGACGAGTTCTCGAACGCCGACTCATGTTGCTTCGGCAGAATCCAGGTTTCGAAGGGAAACCGCGGCGCATATGGCGCGAGCGTCAGGAACTTATCATTCTCTGCCACCACGCGCGACCCGCCATCCATCTCCTGCGCGATAATGTCGCAAAAAACGCACCGCTCCTTATAGAGGAAATACTGCTTCGCCCCTTCCAGTTCCTGGGTGACGTTGATGGGAAGAATCGGCAGCGCGATGAGTTGAGAGTGCGAGTGCTCCAGCGACGCTCCCGCCGCTTCGCCATGATTCTTGAAAATCAGAATGTATTTGAACCGCCGGTCCTTCTTCAGATCGAGAATGCGATCGCGGAAGGTCCACAGCACATCTTCAATTCGTCTTCGGTGGCAAATTTGCCAAGCTCGCGGTGTGATCCGGCGTCTCGATGATCACCTCGTGTGCCCCGATGCCATTCATCCGGTCGAACATCCCCTCAGCCTGCCGGTTGAGAGTGCCCTCGATCCCCAGCGCGGGGAATTTATTTGGAACCACTCGCACCGTCCATCCCGGCATGTCTCGCTGCGGCGGAGGCCCTCCGTTCGGGTTCGGACGGTAGGCCTGAATCTCGGGAGGCGTCTTGCCCTCGTTCCCGTAGCAGAAGGGACAGAATCCGCCCTTGATCTTCATATTCTCCCGAGCAAAATCGGTCGGGCGCTTCGCCCGGTCAGTCGAAATAATCACCCAGCGGCCAACAATAGGATCTTTTCTAAGCTCCGGCACTCCCTACATCCTTTCCCTGGATATTGCGCAAACTTTATATTTTCGCCGCCAAAGAGGCGTTTTGAAAGATTTCGACCTGGGGGCGGGAACTACGACCGTCATAGTATACGCTCACAATATCGAAGCGCCACTGGCACTGAAGTGGCGCCCTCTTCAAATATTCCCGCGCCACCTCCGCTACTTCCCGTCTCTTATGCCGATCAACCGCTGCTTCGGCGGATTTCACTTGGTGCGACGTCCGCGTCTTAACCTCAATAAAACAGAGAATATCGCCCTCCCATCCGATTAAATCAATCTCTCCGTGGCAGCGTGGCGAACGAAAGTTACGGGCCACGATCACGTAACCCTTTCGTCGTAACTGGAAGTAAGCCTCATCCTCGCCTCGAACGCCGATTCGCAAATGTTCACGTGATGATGGCTCTCCGGCCGAAAATCGCCCTGCCAAAAAATCCAGAAATCGCACCACCGCCCATGCACCACGGCCCGCCAACATATGTCCGCAGGTTACGGCACCTATGGATCACCGACTGTGACGAACCGCACACTGAAGGCAGGAAACCTCTCAGCCGTTCTGAAACGGGAAAACAAGCTAAACCCATAAGTTCAAGCTAAACCCATAGGTTCAAGCTAAACCCATAAGTTAAGGAGCTATTGTTTCTGAGTGGCCCGTACTCCGGCAAAAGGAAGGCACTTCGATTTGAGAGCCAGTTCCTACGATCGGCTACTTACTCTATTTGTGCCGAATTTCTCCGCAGCAAACTGACTTTCCGATCAATGCTAGAAAACGTCCCTTTGTGACCACGCGTTCTGAAACGGGAAGACTAGGAGGTTGCGAAAAAAATCCTGAATTCCCTGGTACCGTGCCTGAATGCCGCTGGTACCGTGGAAGAGCGGCGCTTTAGCGCCGCGTAAAGCGCGCAGAATCAACAGTAGGCTTCAGCCCCAGTGGTCGCCTGTCGCCGCGATCGGAGTTTTTCCGCAACCTCCTAGGGAGAAACCCGCGCGCTAACTTAGGGAGCTATCGTTTCCGACTAGCCCGTTCATCCGTCGCCAATTGCTGCCTTTTTGGGGCCGGCTTACGGCCACTTAACTGTGAGCGTGTGTGGATCGCCTCGGTGCCGAGGTCGCCGGTGAAGAGTATGGGCAGGTAGCACCACAGACGGTTGCAAAATCTGCGGGAGGCGGCTAGGTACTACGGTACTTTCCCGATTGACGGCATCGCCGGTTCGCGTGCTAGGGTGTCCGCGGAACGCTGTCCTCCGAAGCTCCTGTTTTCCGAAATAGAATCTGGGCCCGCATAGCGAGGTGAGGTGCGACAGCCTATGTCCGGGAGGAAAAAATGAAACGACTGAAATCGCGCACCTCTTTCATCGGTTGCATTGCTGCGGTCATCCCGATTTTTTCCATCTTGTGCATGCCGCCATGGGTGCTGGCGGATGATGACGATAACGCACACAAATCAGTTCTCTACAGCATCGCTGCGGACACCTGGAAGTTCTACGCCGCTGACATCGATCCCAACACCAACCTTCCCATGGATAACCTTACCTGGGCGGGCGGAGGTTCGCTGAGCAGCAAAGGTCAGTACACATCTGCGTCGAACATTGGCGTATACCTTTGGGCAGTTGTCGCTGCCAAGGACCTTAACCTGATCTCTCGCTCGACGGCCGATTCCCTCGTCAGTGCAACCTTGAACGAGGTTGGCACCCTTGATCGCTACCAGGGCATGCTTTATCAGTGGTACGACACAAGTAACGGGCACACAATCCGCAATCCCGGCGACATTGACTGCGCTGACGATCCGCCGCCGCACACAGACAATTGTGACTTTCTCTCCGCCGTGGACAACGGCTGGTACGCCTCTGGGCTCATCGTGGTTCGCCAGGCCTTACCGGAGTTGCGCCCGCAAGTCGATGCCCTTCTCCAGCCGATGAATTTCGCCCTCTTCTACGACAACGGGTATCAACATCCCGGATGCAATGTAAACACGTCGACTGACCCGAACCCGAATCAACCAACCGGCCAGATGTATGGTGGCTACTACGCCAACCAAGGTCCTGCTGGTTATCACAACGGTGCTTTATACAGTGATCCGCGGATCGCCATGTATATCGGGATGGGCCGTCACCAAATGCCTGGCGATGTGTGGTGGCGATCATGGCGCGTGTTACCTCCGAAGCAGTGCGACACCGATCCCGATTTCTCATGGATAGGTCAATGGCCTGCTCAAGGCTATTGGCACACCTACAAGGACTTTCAGTCCGGCAAAAGGTTTAACGTTTGGGAAGGCCATTACGAATACACCGGGACATCCATGACCTTCGTTCCCACTTGGGCCGGCGGGATGTTCGAAGGTTTGATGGCTAACCTGGTGATGCCCGAAACCACCTTTGGCCCGCGGAGTTTCGGTCTCAACGATCTTCGTTGGGCGCAAGTGCAGGTCGAGTATGCAACCCAAGCCTTACACTATCCCGTCTGGGGTATGTCTCCTTCGAGCACAGCAGACGACACCGGCAACTATGGTGGCTTCGGTGTCGAGGGTTTGCTCTTTCCTTACTTCGGCGGCGGAGCCGATTCCAGCCATCCGAACCTGGGTTTGTCGCAATGTTGGGCCTGCGCCAGCGAGGCCACGGTGTCACCGCATGCCTCGTTCCTTGCTCTCTCTGTTCTGCCGCAGGAAGCCTATTCGAACATCGTCAACCTGCGGACCCTATACCCGGACGTCTACAGCTCCGACGGAGGCTTTTATGACGCCGTCAGTCCAATCACTGGGTCGATAGGTCATCGCCGGCTGGTGCTCGATCAATCCATGATCATGGCCGCGCTCGACAACGCGATCAATCACGGGGCGATGCAGCGCCATTTCTTCAGCGACCCCGTCGCTCGGATTGGACTGATCTATCTCGCCCACGAAAAGATGTCGATTCACTAGCAAAACTCAGTGGAGTATCGACTCCTCCTGAGGGAAAAAACCCAGGCCAAGTTCGATTCTCTGTTCCCGTCATTGAGCGATGAGCTGTGAACGATGAGCACAACTGCTCATCTCTCATTGCTCATCGCTCCCACCCTTGCAGCGAACACCGTATTGTTACGACTTCGACCGCAACCTATCCTTGATGTCAAGGAAATCTCCGCAGGTTCTCTTTATGCAGAACCGGAACAGGAATGCGATTTGGTTAAGGATGCACACGCGTCCGCGCCCAGCTTCACGCTCGAACAGGCCGGATTTCGTGTGCCCGCACGGTCAATCGAGCCCCGGAGGTGCGCATGAGAATTGCCCAGGTGTCGCCACTTTACGAGAGCGTGCCGCCCCGTCTCTATGGAGGCACGGAACGAGTTGTTTCCTGGCTGACCGAGGAGTTGGTCCGTCGGGGCCACGACGTCACGCTGTTCGCCAGCGGCGATTCACTCACCAACGCGCACCTGGTTACCCTCTGCCCGCAAGCGCTGCGTCTTGATCCCCAATGCTGCGATCCCTTGACTCACCACGTCCATCTCATCGAACAGGTCCTGCAACGCAAGGATGACTTCGATATCATTCATTTTCACATCGATTACCTGCACTTCCCCATGAGCCGCCGAGAGCGCCTCCCGCAACTCACCACGCTCCACGGACGCTTGGATATTCCTGATCTGGTCCCTCTGTTCCGCGAATTCTCCGACATGCCTGTCGTCTCGATTTCCGACGCTCAGCGCCAGCCCCTGCCCTGGATCAATTGGCAGGGTACGGTCCACCACGGGATGCCGGAAAACACACTCGTCCCCTGCTACGATTCCGGGGACTACTTGGCATTCCTGGGGCGAATCTCTCCGGAGAAGGGCGTTGATCAAGCAATCGAGATCGCGAAACGAGCGGGTATGCCGCTGAAGATCGCCGCCAAGGTAGACCGTATCGACAGAGAGTACTTCGAGATTCGCATCAAACCGATGCTCAAAGACAAGCTCATTGAGTTCGTCGGCGAAATCAGCGACTTGGAAAAGAACGAGTTCCTCGGAAATGCGTCAGCGCTCTTGTTTCCCATCAACTGGGCAGAACCCTTTGGCCTCGTGCTCATCGAAGCCATGGCCTGCGGTCTTCCCATCGTTGCCTATCCCCTCGGTTCTGTGGCAGAAATTGTCGAAGACGGTGTCTCCGGTTTCCTCGTGCACAACGTCAACCAGGCTGCCCGCGCCCTGAAAAATCTTTCCGCCATCGATCGCCGCCAATGCCGCCGCGCTTTCGAAGATCGTTTTACCGCAAATCGTATGGCGCAGGACTATCTGACGATTTACGATCAGATCATCAAACCGCAGCCCGAATCAATCACTCTCACTGATGGAGATCTCAGTTGGACGAAGTTGGCACCACCCAGCAGTACTACATAGCCGCCGGATCGTCTCCCTCCGAGGAGCGAACGCGAGTACTGAAATACGGTAAATGCTTCGCCGTCTTCAACCGCTACGGCGACATCGAACCTCTCGGCCTCGGCGAGCATGGCATCTTCTTCCGCAGCTGCCGCCACCTCTCCGAGTTCGTACTCTCCCTGTGGGACGTGCGACCCCTGCTGCTGAGTTCGAACGTCAAGGCTGACAATTTTGCATTCGTCGCGGACCTGGCGAATGTCGATGTTACGGAGAATCAAACCATCGTGGTCCCGCGCGGAACGCTCCATGTGGTCCGCTCGCGTTTCCTGTGGCACGACGTCGCCCACGAAGAACTCTGCATCATCAATTACGGCCTGACCTCGTTACGCGTGCCCATTCGGCTGGCCTTCGCTGCCGACTACGCCGACATCTTCGAAGTCCGCGGTACCCGCCGCGAACGCCGCGGAACCCGCCGCGACGACGAGATTACCGCCAACTCGATCCTCATGGCCTACGAAGGCCTCGACCATGAACTGCGCCGCACCTGCATCCAGGCTGACCCCGCTCCCATCGCGATCACACCGAGCGATCTCCAATTTGAAGCATCTCTCGGCCCGGGCAAGTCCGCCACCTTTCATCTCTCCATCGACTGCAATCCCCAGAGTCAGCATCGCTCCATCGGATACGCCCGCGCCATGGCCGGAGCCGAGACCGAACTCAAGGCGGCATCATCCCATCTGGGCAGAATCTCTAGCTCCAATGACCGCTTGACCTGCTGGGTCCGGCGCTCCCTCGCCGACGTCGAGATGATGACCCTCGGGAATCCCGAGACGAACTATCCCTACGCTGGCGTTCCCTGGTTCAGCACCGTCTTCGGCCGCGACGGCATCATCACCGCCCTGCAGATGCTCTGGATCGCTCCTCAGATTGCAAAGGGGGTCCTGCAATTCCTGGCCTCCACCCAAGCGACAGAAATTGATCTGAAGAACGAAGCCAGCCCGGCAAAATCATCCACGAAACCCGCCGCGGAGAAATGGCCAACCTGGGCGAAGTACCTTTCGGCCGCTACTACGGCAGCATCGACAGTACGCCGCTTTTCCTGATCCTCGCCGGCTGCTATTTCGACTACACCGGAGACGTGAAATTTCTCGAGCACCTGCGTCCCCACATCGACATGGCCTTAGACTGGATCGACCGCTACGGCGACGTCGATGGCGACGGCTTTGTCGAATACGCGCCCCACAGCGAAAAAGGCCTGGTGCAACAAGGCTGGAAAGATTCCAACGACTCCGTCTTTCATGTCGACGGAACGATCGCCGACCCCCCGATCGCGTTGTGCGAAGTCCAGGGCTACGTCTATGCCGCCAAAATGGCCGCGGCAAAAATCTACGCAGCCTGGGGAGATCCGCAGCGCCAACGATCTCTCGAAAGTGAAGCTGCCGAACTGCAGCACCACTTCGAGGAAGCCTTCTGGTGCGACGAGATCTCCACCTATGCCTTAGCTCTGGATGGCCACAAGCAACCGTGCCGCGTGCGCACCTCCAATCCGGGACATTGCCTCTACTCCGGCATCGCCAGTCCCGAAAGAGCGAACCTGGTCGCTCACACCTTGGTCAGCCAGGATTTTGCCAGCGGATGGGGCATTCGCACCGTAGGCTGTCACGAGGCCCGCTACAACCCGCTCTCGTACCACAACGGTTCCATCTGGCCGCATGACAATGCCATCATCGCCGCGGGCATGGCGCGATACGATTTCCGCGAATTTGCCGGACGCATTCTCATGAACCTGCTAGATCTAAGCAGCGCAGTCGAACTCCAGCGCTTGCCCGAACTCTTCTGCGGAGTCGACCGCCGCCCGGGTCAAGGCCCAACGCTTTACCCGGTAGCCTGCTCCCCTCAAGCCTGGGCCGCCGGCGCGGTCTTCATGCTGCTGCAAGCGTGCCTCGGCATTACGGTCGACGCCAGGAACCGCCGCGTGATCTTCGATCGCCCCTTTTTGCCGCAAGGCATCCCGCAACTCTCGATTCGCGATCTGCGCATCGAAGACTGCCGCCTCAGCCTCTTCATGGAACGCGACTCCGGCCCCGTCCGAATCCAGGTAGTCGAGAAGCACGGCGAAGTCGACGTGGTGGTAAAGTAAGCCCCAAAAGCAATAACCACAAAGGACACGAAGTAACACGAAGGAAGCTCTTGGTTTTCCTTCGTGAACCTTAGTGTCCTTCGTGGTTTAAGGTTTTCGCAGCCTACGCTTTCTTGCCAACGGCCGCGATGCACTCCTCCAGCACATCGACGGCGACGTCAGCCTCTTCCTTGGTCACGACGAGCGGAGGACACAGCCGGATCGTGCTCGGCCCGCACCCCAGGAACAAAATGCCCTTCTCGAACGCCATCTCGACAATGCGGTCGCGCTCGGCGGCGCCGTATTCTTTCGTGACTTTGTCCTTCACGATGTCGACGCCGATCATCAACCCGCGTCCCCGCACATCGCCCACCAGCTTCAGCCGCGAAGGCCAATCCGCCATGCGCGCCAGAATGTGATTCCCAACCTTCGCCGAGTTCTCGAGCAGATGTTCCTTCTCGATCACATCCAGCGTAGCCAGCGCCGCCGCGATCGCGACAGGATTTCCGCCGAAGGTCGAAGCGTGCGATCCCGGAACCCAGTCCATGATCTCCGCGCGGCTCATCGTAACGCCCAGCGGCATGCCCGACGCAATGCCCTTCGCCATGCAGACGATGTCCGGCTCGACGCCCGGTATGCTCAACAGCCCACCACTTGCCGGTGCGACCAATGCCGCTCTGCACTTCGTCGACGACCAGCAGAATGCCGTGCCGGTCGCAGATCCGTCGCAGTTCCTGCATGAAGTTGTTCGGAGCGACCACGTACCCGCCCTCGCCCTGCACCGGCTCGACGAAGATCGCCGCCACTTCCTCCGGCGGCAGCGTGGTCTTGAACAGCTTCTCTTCGATGAACCGCGCGCAGCCCAGAGCGAACTGCTCCGCTTCCTGCTGCCCGCCCACGCATCCGCGGTAAACGTCGGGATAACGCACGTGCGTCACGCCCGGCACCAGCGGAGCGAACCGCCGCTCGCTGCTGCGGCTTCGACGCCGTCAGCGACAGCGCACCCATCGTGCGTCCGTGAAACGCGCCGAAGAACGCAATCACGTTCTGCCGCTTGGTGTGATAGCGCGCCAGCTTCAGCGCGCACTCGATCGCCTCCGCACCCGAGTTGCCGTAATAAATCCGGTGCGGCCCCTTCATGGGCGCGATCTTCGACAGCCGCGCCGCCAGCTGCACCATGTTCTCGTAATAGAAGTCGGTGCCCGACATGTGAATCAGTTCGCCCGCCTGCTTCTGAATGGCGGCGACCACCTCAGGATGGCAATGTCCGGTGGAAGTCACGGCGATGCCGGCAGAAAAATCGAAGAACTCGTTGCCGTCGACATCGGTCGACGACGATCCGCGTCCGCTCTTGGCCACCAGCGGATACGACCGGGTGTAGGACGGCGAAATGTATTGCTCATCGCCCTCGAGCACGCGCTTGGCGTTGGGCCCGGGCAGGGCGGTCTTGATCTTGGGACCAATCGTAGCAGTCATGGCAGTCATGATATTCCTCCGTTCGGCAGTGGCCCGTTGGTTGGCGGCCAGTTGTCGGTAGGGCACGACTTCAGTCGTGCCTCGGACCTCGGAATCGACGTCCTGGTAGAGACGCAGTACAGCCGAGGCGAATCCGGCGAAGGAAGGAAACTAGTCGCTACCGAAGAGTGAGGGACGCAAACGCGAAGGCAGATTGGCGCGATACCGCCGCGGACACACCAGGCAGTGCAGCCAGCAGTCGGGCAGATGCGAATTTGGATTCTTGCTGCAGCATCGTTCGCGGACGACATCACTCATTGATTATAGCCGCAGGATGTCAGCCAGCGTAACCCCCTTTCGAGTGACGATAGTTCGTAGTCGAATCATGGTTATGGCGCATTTTCGAGATTGTGTAGGGACGGAGGAATGCGCCCGTCTCTGCCGAGCGTTAGCGAGGCCGCTTCGTCAGCCGAAAGCACCACAGCCCATGCAGAAAAGATGGACCATGTAGGGACAGCCGCCTCGGCTGTCCGGCGGCCCGGGTGTGTCGGGCCGCAGAATTTCTTTCGCCCCTTCGGGGCTTGAGCCTCCTTTCTCGACGTCACCCACGCCTTGCGGCGTGGGCTGCAATCTTGCGCTCCTTCGGAGCTGGGTTCACCGTGGCTGGCGGCTTGCGTGGAGTGGGATTGGCTTCGGGGTTCCCAGCCTTCGAAAATCGCGAAGGCTGGGGCAGCCTTGGTGGGGGTGCTTGGGGTCTGCAGAATCTTTTTGAAGTCGTGCGGGGGCACTGCGGCAGGAGCAGATGGGACGTTGACGGTTGTGGTTGCGGCGGGGGGTGGCACGGTCGCTTCGCGACCGGGACGGACGACGGCGTCCGTCCCTACACAATCTTTTGCCACCGGGCTCCGGCGTCCGTTTACCTTTGCGAGAATTTTTTGATAGTGGGGCCGTAAAATCCTGGCTTCATTCGAGTTAGGGGCTAGGGCCAGGATGAAGTCCGCGTAAAATCTTGGAAACTCAGGGGTTGCGAGTAAAATCTTGCGGATTAAGGAGTTAACGGAGTTTTTGGGGAGGGTGGGCAGTTTCGAATCGGGAATCCAGGGGGCGAAGGACTCACCACAGGGGGCACGGAGGGGCACAGGGGACTGCTTTGGCTTTGCACATTCGGCGTCGGGCGGCAGGGGTCGCCTTGGAGTTTGTGAGTCGGGTGGGGGAACTTGCCTGGGATCCTGGTCGTGCATAGTCCCAGAATTGCTCAGGTAGATTTCTCAGTAAAGGTTACATGTCACAAGAAAAAAATAAATATGGGGGGTGGGCTGTGGAAAACTTTGGCGCAGCGGCCCTCAGCGGCTGAAGAGTGTGCGTGAGAACTGGTGTCGTCCCTACGGGACTCGCGCATTTGTTCCACTTCACCCGGCACTTCCGTGCCGGGCTTTCACATGCCGCCGCTACGCGGCTGGGAGTTTCGGTGGTGCTTGTTCCACCGCTTGCCTTCAACGGTAGTTCTCACGCAGTCTCTTTAAGGCCGCGGTGGTTGGGCGCTTGAGCGGGACGACTGTAAGAGGTTGCGGAAAAAGTCCGATCGTCGCGATAGGCGACCACTGGGGCTTAAGAGTGTGCGTGAGAACTGGTGTCGTCCCTACGGGACTCGCGCATTTGTTCCACTTCACCCGGCACTTCCGTGCCGGGCTTTCACATGCCGCCGCTACGCGGCTGGAGTTTCGGTGGTGCTTGTTCCACCGCTTGCCTTCAACGGTAGTTCTCACGCAGTTTCTGAAGCCCACTGTTGATTCTGCGCGGTTTACGCGGCGCTAAAGAGCCACGCTTCCACGGTACCAGCGGCATTCAGGGGTTTTTACGCAACCTTTGTACGTCTGTACGTCGTGCTCTTCTGCAAGTCGTGCCCTTCCCGGTTGAAACACGACAAAAATGTGGAAGCTGGAAACGTCGGCTCGGGATTGGGCGTGACCGTGGGTTGTTACGGAAATCCTCAGATGGCGGCATTTGGAATTTCCCACCCTTCGAAAGGCTCGAAGGGCGGGCCCCCGCGAAAATCCTCAGATCGCGGCGTTCGGAGTTTTCCACCCTCGAAAGGCTCGAAGGGGCGCCACCTGCGGTTATCTCATCAGCGGGAAAGCGGGTGCGGAGAGAATCGGCGTCCCACGGCTCGCGAGAGCAGTGGGACGCGTCGGCTGGAAACTGATCTGGTTAGTCGTGGGTCTTCACGATCTCCCACACGACGTTGTCGCCGTGCTGGCGAGTCAGGAAGCCTCGGGCAAAGAGCAGATTCAGCGGCGAGCCTGGCTGAGCAAAGGGAAACGGGCTGCCGTTGGAGACATGCAACCCCGTGGGTTCGTTGTCTTCGCCACCCGCCACAGACGTGGCGTCGCGGCCAAGGGCAACGAAACGCTTCGCCGCGGGATGACCACTCACCGGAAACGCCCAAACTGAGTCGAGGGTATTCAATTGGTCGTGCAACATGTCACCGCGATCCTCGGTGGCAAGGAGTGTGTTGAAATCAGCGAAGGTCAGGTTATCGAAGGAAGCATGCGCTGAATCTCCGAGCACGAAGATTGAGATGCTGCCGGTATTGCGGTCGCGGCGAAGATCAACGCGGAAGATCGAGCCCCATGAGCCGCGCGCGGCAAGGTCTGGAACGCCGCCGGCGGTTGCGTCGGTATCGCCGGTGGGGCAGAAGAAGAAGGTGCGATAGTCAGATCCCGGCCGAAACTGAGCATTTTCCGGACGCTTGAAGGGAGTGGCGCCGGCAGTCTTAGCGGCGGCGTTCGCGTCAAACGCGTCAAAACCGTCGACATCCGTATCGTGTACCGTGACCCAACTGACAGGATACGAAGTACCGGGCGTATGGAGCAGCAGTTGGTTGGTCGAGAACGTGTCTCCAACGGGATCGTCGGCGTGGAAGACGACGGGTTGATGGTTGATCGAAACCTGTAGGGCCTGCAACTTGCCGCCCTTGGTGATGTCCCTGGGATCATTAGGCACGAAGCGATACACGAATGAGTTGGGCTGCTTGGCGGTCTTCGCGCTCGCCGGGTCCTTGGGATTGACGTTGACGCTGGTTCCTCCTGTGTCTTCGATGATCAGAAGATTCCCGCGATCGTCAGGGTGAATGCCTTCGTATCCCGCCTTGCCGAGGATTCCATCCAGAGTCGTAACTACCGGCGGCCAAGTGAGGGCGAGCTGAAATACGGCGCCTGCCGCGCCGGCTTCTTCGGTGAAGAAGAGGGTTTTCGAGATCGGATCGTACGTGGAGCCGTCAACCGCGTTGAAGTGGGTGAAACCATCCGCGCCTTCGGGCGTGAGCAGCGTGATCCGGTGGGCAGGATCTGTTACATCCAAATTGATGCGGGTGACATAAGCCATGTCGCCGGCGTTTTCATGTCCCTGAAACAGGAAGTGACGCCCGTAGTTGTAACCCGGAGTCGGTCCCTGCACGTGATCCAGTACGAGGTAGAGGTTTTGATCGGGCTCGGTTCTTGTGCCATCCGCCAGCAGTCCAAGTTGAGTGATCTTTGCCGATGGGTTCTCCAGAGGATCAGTGCCTACTGCCAGGGTCTTCAGTTTGAATCCCCTAGAGATCAAGGTGGCTGGCGTGTCAACTCGCTGGTTCGCCGAAGGAACCGAGTGGTTAATGGGACCAATGCCGATTTGTCCAACCGCCATGGGCACAGCCAAGGCGAGCGACAGGGTGAGAGTTAGCGAATTCCGCATATACGCTCCTTCCAGGATCGAATGAAGTGTGAGATTTTGTTGTGTGTGAGCACCCGATAATGCAAAGCCGAGGATAAGGAAGGTCTGCTATGAGGGTGTCAACGGAAAGTTAAAATCCGATGAATTTGACGACACAGTGGCATGCGAAGCCGCCGGCGGCTAGAGCGGTTGAGTGGATCAGCTCGACGATCAGGATTAAGACCACGATTAATTCCAGGACGAAAGCTCTGGACTGGTTGCGCGGTAGATATCTTCGGCGGTGTGAGTTTTTCCCGGACCAGGTCTTTAGTAGGCGTGAAACGGTGGGGACGGTCCCTATATAGAAAATTTAGAAAGGCGTTTGTTGGGCATCCTAGCGCAGTTTTGTTCTTGCTAATTTCGCGCGTAGGACTATTTCAATAGCCACGACTGTTCACAACCTGTCACCGTCGCTCAGCAATCCAGGTATTGCTAGAAACTTTGGGAATAGAGGGGACGTTCCCGGTTTTTTCTACGCCGGTCAGACAATCAGAAACCCGTGAGCGTCTGTCGTTATATTTCTGTCTGTCCCTATATTTCTTCAGGACGCTTTCGGGCATCAGAGTGTGCGTGATAACTAGTGTCGTCCCTACGGGGACTTAGGCATTTGTTCCACTTCACCCGGCACTTCAGTGCCGGGCTTTCACATACCGCCGCTACGCGGCTTGAGTGCGGTCGTTCTTGGTCCACCGCCCACCCAGAAATCCAGTCTCACGCACACACATCCAGCCCTATGCGGCTGCACTCGCGGTAGTCGTCGCCTGGGCTATTGGGACGCGTGCAAGAATGGTCGTGCCCTCCTGCGGCCTTGAGTGAATTGAAAGCTCTCCACTGACCAGTTTCAACCGCTCGTTCATGCTGGTCAGGCCGAGTCCATGCTCAGCGGTTGTCAGCGTCGGATCGAACCCAGCGCCCGAGTCATGCACCCTCAATTGGATTTCATCCGATACATACTCGAGGGATACTTCGAACTCGTCCACACCGCTGTATTTCACCGCATTATGAAGGGCTTCCTGCAAAACACGGAAGAAGCACAGCGAAACGTCATCCGGAAGGTCTTCCGGAAGGCCGTCGCAGCGAAAGTCAATCTTGACGTTCTGCCGCTCTGAAAGCTCTCTGCAAAGGCCGGAAGCGGCCGCTTCGAGTCCGAGGTATTCGAGCTTCGACGGATGCAGGCGGTGCGAAAGAGCCTGGATATCGTCCTCCAGCTCGGAAACCTGAGCGCAGGTCTCTTCAATGCGTCGGCTCGTTTTTTGTTCTGAGTTCGGAAGATCCTGCTTTAACATTTTGAGACTCACTGCGACCATCGCCAGGCGCTGACTGATGTCGTCGTGCAATTCTCGGGCGATCCGGGTACGTTCTGTTTCCTGCGCTTCGATCAACCTGCGGCTGAAACTCGTAATGGCCTCTTCGGCGAGCTTTCGCTCGGTGATGTCGGCGATCACCGAAAGAGCGCATGGCTCACCATTGACCTCGATCAATTCGGCTGAACCGAGGGAGGTGCGAATTTGACCATCCTTTCTACGAAGCAACACCTCCAGATTTCTGACGTTGCCCTTTTCATGAAGTTCCCGCATAAACGTAGTTCTTTGATCTGGATTAACCCAGAGGTCGATCTCAAACGGCGTCCGACCGATGACCTCGTCTCGCTTCCAACCGGTGGAAAGCTCGAACGTCTCGTTAATTTCAACGTAGCGACCATCGCTGACCTTGACTATTGTGATGGCAAGAGGACTCTCGCGAAACGCTCTGGAGAACTTTTCTTCCGATTTTCCAAGGTCGAGTCTCAGCCTTCCGCCTTCGCCGCCGTTGCCAGAACAATCCAAGAATTAACAAAGTCTGCGCCATCATTACCGCGAATCCAGCAACGAAGTACTTCCGACCACGCTCCCAGACCGTCGGTTCCCGGTTCATAAGCAACGCGCCGGGGGGCACCGCGGACTCGGAAAGTTGCCACCGCTGGAGGGCCCGCGCATCCACCTGAACCTGAAAGCCCGAGTTGTGCACAATTGGAATATCTTCCGGCCGCACACCCGAGAGCACTTGAGCGACCAGGTTCGCCGTCGACGTCAATAGCTCTTGATTGTCGACGTATGCACCGCCAATGCAGCCACCGATACAGAGCCTTGGAAAGGCGGAATACATCGGCAGGCGCCGCGCTGTTTCCGTCAGGAGGTCCCAGGTTCCGAAATCTGGCTCATCCGAAAATTGCGGATAGACCTGAAACATGACCACCGTCCGAGGAGGGAGCGCAGCGACTCTCTGAAGCAATTCGTAGTTGGGAGTACCGACAATGTCGATCTCTTTCACTCTGTCCTGATAGCGAACAAGCTCGGAGTGTAGAGCTGCCAGCTGGGAGCTGTCCCAACGGGTCGCGCCGGCGACAATCGCGACCGCCTGTGTATCTGGCTGCAGGTACAACGCAAGGTCGATCGTTGGCCGAAAGCCCGAAGGCGTTACCACACCCGTCACACCAGGCCACGATTTCTGCCCTGCCAGTTCAACTTCTCCGACCCCGACAAAGACAATTGGCACATCCGGAAATACATTGCTTCGAAACTCCGTCGCAAAATTAAGCGCTGCGGGATTGCAAGCGATCACGACGTCCATCTTCACGCCTGCATATCTGCGACGGAGGGTCTCCGCGAGGCTCTGACGATAAGATTTCTCTTCGACTTGGGGGTCATCCACATATGCGTGATAGAACGTGATTTGCTGCGGGTAACGCGCTCGTATCGCAGGTTCGATCACTCTTAACGTCTCGTCGCTGTATTTGACAGCGCTGAACAGGAATAGGACGTTTTTCCCGGTCTGTCCCACGGCGCTAAGGTCGAAGAAAAAGCACAGCAGGAGAATACTTAGAATTGCGAACGACCGCGAGTGTTTGAAAGGCAACCGGCAGCCGAAACGCCGGCAAGGACCTTTAGTATGCGCGACCGAGCACGGATGTGCTGGTCGACAATAATCCTTCGGGATGTCCATCCCTAACACCTACTTGTGTAGCGGCCCAGTTTACCCGATGGTTGCTCAGGTTTATAGTCTTGGGTTGGTGCGCCGAGGGAACCTGTCAATTCTGACAGTTGTCCCGCCCAGGGGGTGGAGTTGACGTCGTCCCCGCCCTTCAGCCTTCTGGAGGGCGCCTGTTTGCGGTTGCTTTCGCAAGCAGCCAGGAGGATATTAGCTACTGCCTGAAGATGCCACCTGTCCGAACACTCATCGTTGAAGACTACGAGAAGTTCAGAAGCTTCCTCCGGTTGAGGCTGCAAAAAGAAGCTCAATATGTTGTTATTGGTGAAGCTGTGGACGGAATGCAAGCTGTCGAAAAGGCCGAGGAACTGCAGCCTGATCTGATTCTGTTAGACCTGTCACTTCCCAAACTAAATGGAATGGAAGCCTTACGGCGAATTCGCAAGCTTTCCCCACATTCCAAGTTAGTAATCCTGAGCCAGGATTCTTCTCCCGATTTCGTGCGAGGGGCCCTCCTCCTTGGAGCCGTTGGGTATTTGTTGAAGTCGGATGCGAACAACCTTCCCCGGGCTCTCGATGCAGTTGTCCAAGGTACGGTGTTTGTTAGTCCGCGACTGAAGAGCTCTTAGGGTGCTTTGGCCGCTGGTAGCAACAACAATCCGTCCAACTCCGAACACGAATACCCACTTGCTCCGGGGAGCAAGAGCTGTCTCTTGCACGAATGTCGGGTTAGGAACAGTTTCGATCGGCGTTTGAACTGAGCAACGAGCTTGCGCCAGGACTGCGGGACTGCGGGGTGCCTGAACGAACTCAATAATATGGATGCGAGCCAGACGCGCGATTTTAATGCGTTGCAAGAACGCGACGCGATCGCGCGGCTCGCTCGGTCCTTCGTCGGGCAAAAAGCGCCCTCCTCAGGATGACAATTCAAAAAGCGAAACCTGCGGCCCGATACGGCTTGGCCGCCGCACCCTTCGACTGCGCTCAGGGCCGGACAGCCGAGGCGGCTGTCCCTACGTGGTCCATCTTTCTCGTGAGGAAATGAAAGCGAGCCTAACCGCGAGTTAGTCCCTGTTGACGGCACGGGGGATTCGCTGGGATCGGTAAGGTCCTTCAGGCGCGCAAAACGCGCGCCTTCAGGATGACAATCCAAAATCAAGAGCTTGCACCAGCCAAAATCAAAGAGCTTGCACTTCGGCGCGGGGATCTATTGAGATCCGGACGCGGCGTGTGGCGGCGCGTTCTTCACATACTTGTCAAACCAGCGAAGCATCTCGTAGACCAGCTGTTCGTTCGACTCCATGGCTGTGTACCAGTGCGGCTCGTGCGGGAGCATCACCAGGCGAGTGGTGCCGCCGTTGCCTCGAATTGCCTCGTAGAGCTTGTGCGCCTGCAGCGGTGTCGTGCCGGGATTCGCGTCTTCGGCGCCGTGCATGATGAGAAGCGGCGTTTTGATTTTGTCGGCGACGAAGAACGGGGAGACTTTCATATAGACATCCGGGGCCTCCCACACCGAACGGCGCTCGTTCTGGAAACCGAAGGGCGTAAGCGTCTTGTTGTAGGAGCCGCTGGTGGCAACGCCCGCACGGAACAAGTCGGAATGGGCTACCAGATTCGCGGTCATCAGAGCGCCGTGGCTGTGTCCGGTGACTCCGATACGGTCGGGGTCGGCAACGCCGAGGCGCACCGCTTCATCGACTGCGGCTTTCGCATCGGCGACGAGCTGGTCCAGATAAGTGTCGTAGGCTTTCTTCGGATCACCGATGATGGGGAACGAAGTGTGATCGATGATCGCGTAGCCGCCGAGCAGCAACAGGCGGTACTCATAGCAGCTGCGTGAAAGTTTGTTGCGAACCCGTAACCTGTCCGGCTGTCGAAGCGTCGGCGTAGTCGAGAGGATAGGCGTACAGGATCGTGGGGACGCGCGTGCCTTCCTGATAGCCGGGCGGCGTATAGAGCGTGAAGGACAAGTCGAGGCCGTCGGCGCGCTTGTACTTGACTAAGCCGCTTCTTGATCGCGCGCACTTCGGGGGTGGGATCGGGAATGTGAGTGATGGCGACGCTGGTGGAAGTGTAAGTCGCCTCTCCGCCGGGCGGATCGATCGGATTGTCCAAGGGTTCGCGTGAATGCGTTCGGCGCTTCGGTTGGCGATTGATGCCAGGTGAGGAACGTGCGTGTATCCGGGCCGGTGAAAGAAAGAAATCGCTCGAAGCAAGTTTTCTCGCTGCGAAAGAGGCGCTCGGTTTTTAATGTTTTGAGATCGAGGCGATCGAGGAAGGGGCGATCTCCATCCGGGGAAGAGCCGGTGCCAGCGAGGTAGACAGTTTCACCTTCCTGGCGAATGACCCAGGAACCGTTCGGCAGCTGGCGTTTCACTGTGTTGCCGGGGTTCGCGTAGTGCTCGTCGGTTGAACGATCCCACAGCAAGCGAGGCTTGGGTTGAGGATCATCGACGTTGATGATGAAGGTTTTTCTCCAGTGGCGGTTGTTGTCGTAATCGGTCAAGAGAGCGAATGCTCGGTTGTTCGCTCCAGGAGAAATCGTCGTAACGCTGCTCGGTGCGCGTGATTTCAACGGCGGGTGAATCGAAGGGCGCTTTCACAAGCATGATCTTGTCGCGAGCCGGAACATTCACGTTCCAGTCGCCGCCATCGAGGGCTTCGGCATAGACGATGGTTGCCGGATCGGTGGCACGCCAGGAAAATTCGCGCGGACCTACGCGGAACACCATCGATGGGAACACGATCCGCCAGGGGAAGCGATGCGATGGTGTGAGTAAGGACGTGAGCGCGCTGGGATACATCCCAGACTTCGACTTCCCTGGGGAAGCGCTCGTAGGTGACAACGTACGAGTAGGGTTTGTGGATGGCGGTGACAAGGATGTGGTGACCATCGGGCGCGTGGTCGAGCGAGGCGTAATTTCCGGGCTTTCCGATGGGCGTGATTGCCGAGGTAGCGGCATCGATCAGGACAAGTTGCGAGGCGGCGTAGTAATCGAAGAGATCCTCGTCGTGCTTGTTGTTGAGGGTATCGCGGTTTTCATAGGTGCTGCTCTGGCCTTTTTCGCCGGTGGTCTCCTGGATGCTCGGTCCAATCGGGGTAATGGGCTCGGGCGGCGGCGCACCCATTCCCTTGGGTACGAGCTTGACCAGAAGCGTTTTCTGGTCGGGCATCCATTGCAGTTCATCATTGAGCATCGGGTTGAGATGGGCGCCGGGAACGCGATGGACTTCGCCGGTTTTGGCATCGCCGATCCAGAGTTCGACTGAGTCGGGAGCGATGTTCACGAAGGCGAAACGTTTTCCGTCCGCAGACCACGTGGGATCGCCGGGGCAGGCGCCAGCGGGAAGCGCGACATGGATTGGACCGCCACCGGCGACGTGTGCCAGGTCGAAGCTTCGGACGCAGGGTGTGATGCCGTAGCCGCCGGGAGTGTCATGCTTGCTGTGATTCTTCGGCTCGACGCGTACGCCAGCCAAGCGCAAGAAAGGTGTCGCGACTCGAGCGATGGACGGGTAGTCCTGCCAGGACACAAGCAGGATCGTGTCGTGGGTCGGACTCACCTCGGGATATGGCGGTGAGGGCGCTTGCATGACGTCCAAGATGTTTTTTGGCGGCTGGTTATATCCAGATGCGGTTTCGGACTGCGTTGCAGGTGCCGAGACAGCTTTCGACGAAGATGCGGGCGACTGTGCTACCAGGGGCAGAGACGCCGCGCAAACAACGAGAGGTCCGACCAAGAGAAGGTTCAAGGCATTTCGAAGTGGCATGAAGTAACCTCCGCTTCAAGTGACAAAAACTGCGCTTAATGATGACTATATGGACGGTTACAGGCGCCAAATGTTACGTGGGAGAAGCGGGCTAGTCAATGAAGGCCTTGAAGCGTGGCCGCACGGGTAGGAACCGTTCGCGTAAGCTTGCTGTTCGACGCGCTGCCCTTGCGATCTGGTTTTGAGTTACCGATGGCCGGCAGCCATTCTCATTCCATTTCCAGCCGCTCGTAGGCAAGGACGAGTTCTTCGATCGCTACGTCGGTGCCTTTGGCGTTCAGGTCTGCAAAGGCATACTTTACAGGCCAAGCGCGAAGCAGCTTCCAGGTGAGGACGACATTGGTGAGATCTTCCGACAGAAGACTAATGGTCACGGTCCGTCTGGCGTTTGCATCGCCGTTGCGCACTTGATTGATCCAGGCATACAGGTCCAACGAGCCGATGATTCCGCGACGGAGAATAGCATTGCCATAGTGCGCCAATCCCGGCAGCTTGTGGGTTCCGGTCTCCTTGTCGTTGCCGGTCCGGTACTGGATGACATCGATGGAGATGTCCGGCAGAACGATGTGGGAGAAACCGGCGGCAGGACCTGCGTCGCCTGTGCCGAGGTCGACGCGAAAGTGTTGATTCCCATACGGGACATCACGAAGAATGGCCATGGGTTGGAGAAGTCCTTTCCGGTTTTGGAATAAACGCGATATCGCGATAGATGGCGAGATCGTGGCGTATCGTGCACGAGAATTTCTGCCCCGACCGATCGGAGTAAGAGGTAGTGGCGGTGATCTGTTCAGGCTCTTTGCGGGCGAAGTATGCGGCGGTGGAATCGAGAAGGGTGCAAATGGAGCGGGAAGGCGCAAGAAATTCGATGTTGCGAAACAGCGGCAACTCCGGAATGGAGGCCGTCCCACCGAGGCCCTTGAATGGAGGGTCGAAGGCAACGTGGACCCGTAGCGCCGGCTGGGAACCGATGTTCTGAACAGCGACGAACAGCATGCCGTCTTCGAAGAGGAAGTCGACGATGACGTCAGGGCGCGGTTCCATAGTTGGCTAGCTATTGTACTCGTTGCGAATGTGCCGAATCCTCAAGGCGGCTGGAAACCTGGAACAAGAAAGCCTGGGCCAGAAGTGGAACCCTACGAGGGACGGCACGTTCTTTCTGAGGTTGCGGAAAAGCTCCGATCGCTGCGATAGGCGAGCACTGGGGCTGAAGTGTGTGCGTGAGAACTCAGTCGTCCTTCCGGAGACTGTGTCGTAGCTTTTCTTACGCCCCCTTGGGGCTCGGTCATTTCCCACCTTGCTCCCCACAGCTCGCGCTGTGGGCTTTATTCTTGCGCCGCGTCGCGGCTGTGAAGAGCAGCTTCGTTCCACTTTTTGGCATACCAAGAAGTTACGACACAGACTCCTCCGGGACTTGAATCTTTCACTCCACTTTTCCCGGCGCTAAAGCGCCGCTCTTCCACGGTACCACCGGCATTCAGAAGTTTTTCCGCAACCTCCATTCTCTCGTGTCAATCGCAGGAAGGGTTGAACATTCCGTGTGTTTGCGTTATTTCGTGGAAGAGATCGTACACAGGGTGGGAGGAGTGCTCTCGAGACGAGCAACCCCAGGTGTACACTGGCGTTCTCCAAAGTGAGAGAGATCTTCAGTATCCTCGTGAAGAGAGGCTCATGAGCGACGATATGGGGAAAGAAATTTTTTCGCGGCGCGGGTTCCTTGGCATGGGGTCGGCGGCGCTCGCGGCTGCCGGAATGCTCAAAGCAACAGAGATGGCGGGCCAGGAACAGAAACCCTATCCTACCAAGAACGATCGCAGCACCAGCGCTCCTGGACCCGGCAATCCGTCGATCGACCAGCAAAATCCGGACTCTTTTTTGCCGCCATCTTCCGATGCGGGCGGCGTGCAAACCTTTAAGTATCCCTTCGGGATTTCTCACAAGCGAATGCAGCAAGGTGGATGGTCGCGCGAAGTCACGGTCCGCGAGCTTCCGGTTTCGAAAACGATTGCCGGTGTGGACATGAGACTGACGGCAGGAGGCGTACGCGAACTGCACTGGCACACTGCTGCCGAATGGGCGATTATGCTGTACGGCAACGCTCGCATTACCGGGCTTGACGTTGAAGGCAAGGGCTTCGTCACGGACGTCACGGAAGGCGATCTCTGGTATTTCCCCACTGGCATCCCGCATTCGATTCAAGGCCTGAATCCCGACGGTTGTGAATTTCTCCTGGTCTTCGACGATGGCAATTTCTCGGAATACGAGACGGTGCTGCTCACTGACTGGATGGCGCACACTCCTCACGATGTCCTGGCTGCGAATTTCGGCGTCACTCAGCAGGCGATGGAAAAAATGGTGCGCCGCGAAAAGTTTATTTTCCAAGCGGCGGTCCCCGATGCCTTGGCCGCCGATCAGAAGGCAATCGCAGGCACGCGAGGTTTATCGTCGCAGGATTTTGCTTTCCGCAAGTCCCAGATGAAGGTTGCAAAGCGTACACAGGGTGGCGAAGTCACGATCGTCGATTCGAGCATGTTCAAAGTCTCCGCCACGATCGCAGCCGCGATCGTTACCGTCGTCCCCGGTGGAATCCGCGAACTGCATTGGCATCCGAACGCCGACGAATGGCAGTACTACATCAGCGGTAGCGGAAGAATGACGGTGTTCGCTACAGGAGGCCGTGCCCGCACCATGGACTTTCAAGCTGGAGATGTTGGCTATGTCCAAAAAACCCTGCCGCATTATGTCCAGAACACCGGCAGTACCGAGCTTAAGTTCCTGGAGATGTTCAAGAGCAGCTTTTATCAGGATCTCGCACTCTCGGAATGGCTCAGGCACACGCCACCCGAATTGGTCATTGCTCACCTTGAGATTGATAAAGCAACGCTCGACGCCATTCCAAAGGACGAGCCCATAGTCATGCCCGAATAGCGAGGCGCGCTGAACCATGCTCGCGCAATTCGCGACGAAGTGGTTTCATGAGTGAAACAAAGCGTGATGCTGCTCATGCTAGAGTCGTCGTGAACGCTTCATTGCGGCGTAAACGCCGTTAACAACACTTAAGAAAAGCATACCCTTGACGTGGTTCCGTTGTTACTGACGTAACCTCGCGTGCGCCTTTCTGAGCGAGAAGCGTCGGCATAGCGACTTAGAATCACCCTATTACGTGCTCGGCAACATTCGCCCGCAACTTGGGTTTGTATACACCAGACCAGTTCCCGTTCCAAGGTAGAGATTTCGTGCCCACATCCCCCTCGCATCTGTCTGGTCAAGCGAGAGATTCCCGAGCTAGGGACGAATGGGCAGGAGGAACCTAATGCGTACTCTGCGTTTTGTTTTGCTCGCTCTTCTGATCGTGATTCCCGCTTCATCTTTTGCGGGTGTTTTCGTTTCCGTGAACATCGCCCCGCCTGTGCTGCCCGTTTACGAGCAGCCGGCTTGCCCGGGTGACGGTTACATCTGGACGCCCGGCTACTGGGCCTACGGTCCCGAAGGCTACTATTGGGTCCCTGGCACCTGGGCGACGCCACCAACGGCGGGCTTGCTCTGGACACCCGGCTACTGGGGATGGGGCAGTGGCGCGTATCGATGGCACGCGGGCTACTGGGGACCGCACATCGGTTTCTACGGCGGCGTGAACTACGGCTTCGGCTACTTTGGCAGCGGCTATGAGGGTGGCTATTGGAGAGACCGTCACTTCTACTACAACCGCACCGTGAACAACGTGACCATCACCAACGTTCACATCTACAACAAGACCGTCGTCAACAACGTCACCGTGAACCGAATCAGCTACGCTGGCGGCCACGGCGGAATTAACGCCCGTCCAACGCGCGAACAGGAAAGGTGGTCACGAGAGCACCATTTCGAACCGACCAGGATGCAGCGCGACCACGAGCGCGGCGCCGGGCACAACCGCGAGTTTCTCGCGTCTGAGAATCACGGCCGACCCGCACTCGCCGCGACGTCGCGTCCCGGAGAATTCCACGGTCCGAGAATGGTCCCGGCCCGCGAAGACAGAGGTCCTCACGGGCGTCCAGAGAATCATCCCGTGGCGCGTCCGGTAGGAAACGCACACAACGATCGTCCGATGCCGCGCGAAGAGATGCACGGAAGCCGCGGCCCTCAGCCCGATTACAATGCTCGTCGCAACGAAGCTCCGCGTCCCGGCAATTCCCGTCCGGAAAACGCAGGACCACGCGACAACGGGCGTGGACACGAGAACGTTGCTCCGCGTGACAACGGACGAGGGCATGACAACGTCGGTCCGCACGGCAACGGAGGCCCGCATGAAAACGCGCCTCACCAGGCAGAAGGAAGGTCATGCTGATCGCGGGCACAACCAACGCCCCCATTAGTAAAAATCAGAAATCTGAAATCAATGATGCAACGACTCTGGGCTGGCCAAGTGCCAGCCCAGACGCTTTGTTTTGCGCATCATCAGCGTTAGTGGCGAAGAATTTCGTTTACAGTCAAGCCGCTGTCGGGGCTTGCCGTTCGTGTCCCTCGCTCATCGCAGCCGAAGTGAACCGAGAAACCTAATAACTGTCGAGAAATCTCGATATCCCTCACGAACCCTGATTGCAATAGTCTGAGCAGCCAACTACGATGGATTGAAGCGAACAGTCTGTGGGTGGGATTTCGAACTACTTTGGCGTCTGACTTTCTGCACGAGTCGGCGAAAAGAAGGGGTTGAGCTCACGTGATGTTTGATGCAGATCGTATTCTCGACCAGATTCTTGAGACTTTTGTTGAATACGACAACTGGCTCACGTTTCGGCAACTCGCATATCGCGTCACCGGAGACCCGTCGAACCAGCATATAGTCGCCGAAGTCGTTCATCGGCACAGCCGAGTGTTCGTTGTGAATGATGGTTGCAGGTGCAAGCTCCGCACGGAGTTGCTCGAAGAAGTTATCCAGAATGCGCCCCCACTGTAATGGTCCCTCCAATCAACTGTCGTAACCTGCTAACAACAATCGTCACTGCGTAAGCCGCCAGGCGCCACTTCTTCCCCAATTAGCGCTTCGCGTACTCTGGCCCGGACGCGTACTGTTACTCCGTATGCGGAGTTTTCCAGCTAAAGTCGTAACGGAAGCCGATGGCCGCGGCCTGCGATACATCTTTCCCCTGCGCGTCCACCGAGTCGCCGAGCTTGGTTTCAACGAATGCGTAGCCGGATTTTGAGAAGTGCCATTCGGCGCCAAGGATCCCGTACCGCGTCTTGAAATCCGCGTTGATGACTGGGTTAAGGTCGTGAGGTATATAGTCCTCAAAGCCCAGGACGGCCGCGAACTTCCCGAACTTCAGTCTGGAGTAGATCTCGACTCCGCTGGCGGAGAATCCCACGGCCACAGATTCCGGCCCTCCGACAGGGTTGGGGACGAATGCGATGTCGCCATTGGTCTGCCGCGCCCAAACGGCGCCCCATTCCAGATTGCGCCAATCGCCTTTCCCGCCCAAGGTCCAGTAATCCGTGTGACCACCATTGAATACCACCTGCGTAAACAGCGGGTTGAAGTAGGTCTTGTTATAGGCTCCACCAATCTTCAATCCTGGAAGCACCGCCGCCTGCAACGAAAAGCCGAAGCCGTTGAAGGCCTGCAGAGTGTCGCCGCTGCGTAACTGTCCCTGTGCGCCAAAGTCGACGATTTTGGCGAATTTCAGGTGGTACATAATGGCTTGGTCAGCGCGTCCAGTACCGGATTGCCCGCCATCCGTCCCCGCCACATACGTTGCGGTCGACGTGCCGCCAAACACGTTGAAGCGATCCGTCGTGTAGCCCGCGATGTCGTAGTGGGTAGAGTTCTCTTTACCGAAAGAGAGACGTCCAAACCGGCCGAAGTCGACGCCGAGGAAACCAAGGCGTGCCCCGAAAACGGGCTGCGTTTCCTGACTGATCACGCCGAACCCTTCCGCCGTGGTTGCACCGGCATTGAATGTGGTCTCGCTTCGAACCAAGTTCACCCCCCACTCGCCGGTGGCAAATACCTTGATCGGTCCGAAGGTGGAGAAGTTGATGCCCATGCGGCTGGCATTGTCCTGTACCTGTGCTCCGGAGTCCGAAATGCTCACAATGTTACGGAGGCTTCCGTAAGGATTGAACATGCCGAAATAGTTGATTTCGGGATTGGTGCCCGTTGTGACTGGAGCCAGGTCGACCTTCTGATCCGCCGTCTCGGTGTACGCATTCACTTCGACAGATACCTTAGCTGAGCGCGATGCGCTACCGGTGGCGAACTGGCCGCCACAACCTTCCGACACCCAGACTCCCTGCGCGTCATATCCCCAATTTCTGCCAAGCAGGCAGGCAGTTTCGCCCGTTGGCCGCAACATTACTACGCCCGCACTGGTGTCGGCGGCACAGTGCTGCCGCTGATCACCTGTAGAAACGCAGGTAACGACGGAAGAAACGGTTACCTGCGTCGAGTTCTGCTGTGCACTTGTACTTAGGACCAAACCGAGTACAAGGACTGGAAGTGTGAAATACCTTCTAATATTCATTCTGTTTCTCCTCGCCGCGAACATTGCCGCCTCTTGCTCAAGTCACGTGAGAATGGCTCAACATTTACCTGCGAAACAACTGCCAGTTCTTACAGTTCGCGCTGCATGAAGATGATCTCGACTGGCGCCCGTCCAGGCGAAGGAGTGAACGATCCATCGGTCAGGCCTCGGGTTTGAGGACGAGGAAGCGCTTACCCAATTCCTAGAATTGGGCTGGCACAGCGCAAATCGACGAGGGCATGTTGTCGAAGGAGTGGCTAACGCTACGCCGATACCGCTGACTTTCTGAAGGAATCCATCATAGTTGGCGTAACATCGCCGTTTCACTCATCGTCCCGCCCAAGGGGTTTTGAGTTAACGAGTGCACTCATGGGTCTGCTCTCATATAGAACTTTTGTTCGTCTTCGTGGGTTATTCTGAACCCGTGCCTCTCGTAGAAATGACGTGCGGGATTAATCTTGACAACCGCTAGCGTAATAGCTTTTGACTGGTCGGAAGCGTGGGTTAGCAGTGTCCGAAGAACCTGTGTTCCAATACCGCGCCGCTGCATTTCCTGCATTACGTAAAAAGAACCAAGATTGATGCTGGTATCGTCAACCTGCTCCTGAATCCAGCCAACGCTTCGCCCGTCGGCAGTAATGATCCTCGCTTCATCGAGCTTGAAAAACTTAGCAAAGTTTGCCTCCTCCCGCACCTGATCCCAGCCGAACAGACCTTCGATTATCCGGCGCATGGTCGCGAAGTACACATCGCGGGCAAATGCGAAATCCTCATTGCACGCTGCTCGGAGGCTGATATTCACTGTCGGTTTCGAATCTTACCGGATCCTTGCCGTCCTCGGCGTGGATTCATGACTGGCGTAATATCGCCATTGTGCTCAAAACCCCCATCACCGAGGGAGAGCAGACGGCACGAACTTGCGCTACGCCTGTTAGCCAGAATTAGCGCCGAAAAGAGAATTAGCGCGTCAGACCGCCTCCCGCTACGCTCAAGATTTCCGCGCTGGTTGAGTGATAAAGTTTCAAGATGCGATTCAACCGATCTGTGCCGCCCTGCCCCGTGATTCCTGTGCTCATTTATCCCGACCCCACGGCGGCAGCTGATTGGCTGGCAAAGGCCTTTGGCTTCACCGTCCGGCTCCGCATCGCCAATCACCGCATCCAGATGAAGGCCGGCGAGGGCTGCTTCACCATCGCCGAAGGAAATGTGTCGCCCAACAATTCGCACATCGTTCAGGTTCGCATCGAAAATGCCAATGGTCACTGCGAGCGCGCGCGACAGAATGGAGCCATCATCCTGACGGAACCGCAAGAGCAACCCTATGGCGAGCGCCAATACAATGCTCAGGATTTTTACGGCCACCGCTGGGACTTCACCGAAACCATCGCCGATGTCGCTCCCGAAGAATGGAGCGGTGGTGCATTTCATCTGGAGTGAGTCGACCCTGAGCTGCCAGTAAATGTCACTTGAGCTTTGGCAGGTTTGCTCTCAATTGATGACATCTCTATTTCACTCATTGGCTCCCTGTTTCAACTTTAGAATCCAACTCCTGCTCCTTCTCGTCTGATATGTTGTAGTCTCCGCTGTTGCCCCAAATCAATGCACTCTACTCAACGCCCAAGCCGGTGGATGGTGATTCTTGCCTTCGGACTCGTGTATCTGTTCTGGGGCTCGACGTACCTCGGGATTGATATTGCGGTGCAGACGATTCCTCCGGCGCTGATGTGCGGGCTGCGCTTCTCGGTGGCGGGAGTGGTGATGCTGGCGGTGTGCGCGGCGACCGGGCACAGGATTCTGTACTCGCCGCGGCAGATTGCGTTGTCGGCGATCGTGGGCTTGCTGCTGCTGATGGGCGGGAATCTTACGCTGTCGTATGCGGAGCTGACAGTGTCGTCGGGGCTGTCGGCGCTCATTATCGCGATCACGCCGCTGTGGTTTCTGGTGCTCGATTCGTTGCTGCTGGGGGACCATCACATCTCCGGGCGCGGGCAAGGCTGGGCTGGCGCTGGGGATCGTCGGACTGTTCGTGCTGGTATGGCCGGACTTGCAGGCGGGCAGCCTGGGACGGCGTGAACTGATCGCGTCACTCAGCCTGATCGGCGGGTCGTTCAGTTGGGCGCTGGGTTCGGTGCTATCGAAGAAATGGCAGTCGGGCATGGATGTGTTCGGCGCGACGGGATGGCAAGTCACGGCGGCGGGCGTGGGGAATCTTCTATTCGCGCTCTTGAACGGGGATCTGAAACATGCCACCTGGTCGCCGCGCAGCCTGGCGGCGGTGGGATATCTGGTCGTGTGCGGGTCGTGGATTGGATACACGGCCTACATCTGGTTGCTGGAACATGTGCCGACCTCGAAGGTGTCGACGTATGCGTACGTGAATCCTGTGGTCGCGGTTTTTCTGGGATGGCTGGTGCTGCATGAGAAGGTGGACCGGTTCATCCTGGCGGGAAGCGCGGTCGTGGTGCTGTCGGTGATCCTCGTGACCAGCGCTAAGGTGAGGGAGAAGGCGGTCTGCGGAGGAGATGGCGGCGGTGGAAGCGGCGGGGGACTGAGGGGGAATTGCAGATTTTCAGTTCCGATCTGGCCTGCAGATGTCATCCTGAACGCCGGCGAAGCCGCCGTGAGGGACCGTGCGACGGCCGGAAGGTTCGATGTGGTGGAGGGGAAGGCCCAAAGTGCATGCGGTGTACGGGATCTCGGGTACCGCATTGCCGCTTTATGCGCTTCGTAAGGTCCCTCGGAGGGCTGTCGCCCTCCTCAGGATGACATCGCTTGATTGTTGATTGCAGATTTTAGATTGCAGATTTTGAGATTGCAGATCTCTGATTGCAGTTTCGGCCTCACATGTTTTTCAATCTGAAATCTGAAATCTACAATCTGCAATTCTATTTGCTCGCCTCCTCGTCTTCCTCGGCGTCATTCACTATGTCCGCTACGTGGCCGCGGATGGCGAAGGTTTGCTTGTCAGTGCCTGGGGCTTCGAAGCTGACTCGGACAGGGGATCGCTGCCAGACGGGCGCGGAACAGGCGGAGTCGGGCGCAGCGTCGTCGGGCATGGGCTGCTGAAAGAGGCTTCTTCAACACCGGCTTTCTGCGGTTCAATTCGGCGACGATGGCGAATCGCTTGTTTCCATCGTCGGAGACTCCGCAGTAGGCAACGTAGTCGCGATACCAGCTCGCGGCGGAATACACCACATCGAAGTCCGGCAGGTTCACGGGCGAGATGCGGCCGGTCAGTGCGATCGACGAGCAGCCAGCCGCCGCGCTGCCATTGCCATCGCGGGGCGGAGTCTTCGGGGAGGCTGTCGTTCATGCGAAAGACGCGGCGCACCACGAACAGGCGTTCGGTAATCTCGTGCGGCGATCCCAGTACGTACTCCCGCACTCGGCCATCTACGATTAAAGGACGAATTTTCAGGGTCACTGGCTTGTCGTCGGCGGTTGTTCCTGCTGTCCAGGTCACCGGCATCCATTTTCCGAAGGAGATCACATGAGGTTTCGTGAGCAGCTTCGGACGAATTGGTAAGAAGAAGAGCCGCCAGGAAGAAAGTGGAACAGTTGGTTATAAGATTGCATCGCATAATGGTGAGAGTAGGCACAGGCGTGTGTTGGCAGCAAGGTTTCGGGTCACATTCTCGGGGATGGAGTTCCAATCCGGGAATTGCGCGGTAAGGTCTCAAAAGAGGGGTAGTATTCAAGAACTCGACACCTACCCCCGAAAAGTGGAAAATGGCGGTAGGATTGAGCTAGAAAAACGATTTTCGCTATGAATAGCTTTCCCTCCTCGCGTACCCAGGGTCCCAGAGCACGGACAACTGCGGGGGAGGAAGCGGCTTCTTATCAAACTATGGGAGATTTACTTCCAAGGCGTCGCGCGCCGCGGATTCTGGTGGTCGACGACCAGCCCAGCATCGCTGGACTGATGAGCCAATTGCTGACCATCCGCGGATACAGCGTGGTCACCGCCTCGAACGCGGACCAGGCGGAGGCGGAGGTGCGGCGGCAGGCTCCCGATCTGATTCTTTCCGACGTGATGATGCCGGGCAAGTCTGGGTACGACTTGTGCCGCAGCCTGAAAGAGAATCCGGCGACGCGGCTGATTCCGTTCGTTCTGATTACCGGGCTGAGCGACAGCAGCGACAAAGTGCGCGGGATTGAAGCCGGCGCGGACGATTTTCTGAACAAGCCGGTGCTCGCCGAGGAGCTGATTGCGCGGGTGAAATCGCTGCTGCGGCTGAAAGAGTTCACCGACGAACTGGAGACTGCCGATTCCGTGCTTTGTACTCTGGGGCTGATTGTGGAAGGGCGCGACCCGTATACCGAGGGACATTGCGAACGGCTGGCGGTGCATGCCTCCGATCTGGGACGGCATTTGGGGATGGATGAGGATTCCATTCTTGCTCTGAAACGTGGCGGCTATCTGCACGATCTGGGCAAGATCGCGGTGCCGGACGAGATTCTGAAGAAAGGGCAGCGATCTGACTCCGGCGGAGTGGGAGGTCATGAAGCTCCATCCCATTACCGGGGAAAATATCTGCAAACCTTTGCACTCTCTGCGGCTGGTGCTGCCGATTATTCGGCACCACCATGAGCACTCGGATGGGTCGGGCTATCCGGACGGGCTGACTGCAGCGGACATTCCGGTGCTGCCGCGGGTGCTGCAGGTGGTGGATGTTTATGACGCGCTGCGGACCGCTCGCTCCTACAAACCGGCATTGACCCACGAGGCCGCGGCCGCAGACCATGCGCGAGGAGGCTGCGCGCGGGCTGTGGGATGCGGAACTGGTGGCGGAGTATTTCTCGATGCTGGAGCAGAAGCGGCAGGTGGCGTAGGCAGATTCAGGCGTCAGGTCTCAGTACCCAGGAGTCAGTACCCAGTTGACACTGCCAGCAATTCTTGCTTCACTCCCCACTCACAATTACGTAGTTTTATCCGCGCTTTTGCGGGAATCTCTTATTTCCGAAACCCTCAATATACAAAGTACAATGGCAATGCTTGCTAACGCAGGCAGCGAAAAGGCGCGTTTTCGCATCTGAACCTGACGCTGAGAACTGAGAACGAAACTTGCCGCCAACCTACAGCATCGTTATTCCCGCCTACAACGAGGGCGCCCGGCTGGGCGCCAGCCTGGAGAAAGTTCTGGCTTATGTGCACGCACAGAGGTGGGATGCCGAAGTCATTGTGGTGAATGACGGGTCCCGCGACAACACGGCGGAGATCGTTCTGAACTTCATGGCGAAGGACTCCATGGTGAAACTGCTGGAGAATCCTGGCAACCGCGGCAAGGGATACAGCGTGCGCAACGGCGTGTTGCATGCGCTGGGGCGGATCATCCTGTTCACCGATGCAGACTTGTCATCGCCGATTGAAGAGGCTCCAAGACTGCTGGGTGCGCTTGACGCGGGGGCTGACATCGCGATTGGTTCGCGCTGGCTGCGCGCCGAGACGCAGACGCAGCGGCAACCGCTGCACCGGCAAATTTTCGGGCGCGTATTCAACCTGATGTTGCGCACGTCGCTCGGGCTGCAGTATCGCGGATACGCAGTGCGGGTTCAAGGCATTCAAGCGGGCGGCGGCGCAGGCGATCTTTCCGCTGCAGAAGATCGAGCGCTGGGGATTTGATCCGGAAATTCTTTTTCTCGCGCGCAAGTTGGGATTCAAGGTTGAAGAGGTTCCCGTTCTTTGGGGACACAGTGGCGGGGCGCGCATTAATCCTGTGACCGACGGGGCGCGCATGTTTCAGGAGATGTTGCGGGTGCGGTGGTATTCCATCGACCGGGGAGTACGAGGGGACGGCGAGGGCGGTTGCGGGTCCTCAGGGTAATGCGCCTGTTGTGGTCGGGAGTAAGAGCCGCAAGGAGAGCGCATGCGTGGCTGTCCTCGGGGCGGCAAAGATCAGGAACCACTAAGGGCACGAAGGATCCACGAAGGAAAACCTATCCACTCCACTATCTTTTTCACTTCCTTTACTGCCTCACTACTCGGCTTCCCATCTCGGCGGTTGAGATCGACTTGTGCGTCTTGCCTGCCAGATCGGCAGTTCGTGCGCCTTGCGACAGGACTGCCGAGACGGCCTCCTCTATGCAGACCGCTTCCTGCTCCAGATGGAGCGAGTGACGTAGCAACATGGCTGCCGACAGGATCGCTCCCAGCGGATTGGCGATTCCTTTGCCGGCGATGTCTGGGGCAGATCCGTGGACTGGCTCGTAGAGGCCGACCTTGCCGCCGATGCTGGCGGAGGCGAGCAGGCCTAGCGAGCCGACGACGCCGCCGGCCTGATCCGACAAGATGTCGCCGAACATGTTCTCGGTCAGGACGACATCGAAATCCGTTGGGCGCTGGACTAGCAGCATGGCGGCAGAGTCGACATATTGATGGCCGAGTTTCACCTCGGGATAATCTTTGCCGATGCGCGTGACTACGTCACGCCACAGGCGCGAGCATTCCAGGACGTTGGCTTTGTCGACCGAGAGAACTTTCTTCTTGCGCTTCATCGCGAGATCGAAGGCCACCCGCGCGATGCGCTCGACTTCGTGTTCGGCATAACGCATGGTGTTGACGGCCACGCGCGCGCCCGGCTCTCCTTCGATGGAGCGCGGCTGGCCGAAGTAGGCTCCGCCGAGCAGTTCGCGGACGATCATGATGTCGGTGCCACGGACGATTTCGGCGCGCAGCGGAGAGGAATCTTCGAGCGCGGGGAAGAAGACGGCCGGGCGCAAGTTGGCATAGGCGCCTAGCTCACGACGGATGCGGAGTAATCCCGCCTCGGGGCGCAGATGGCCGGGATTCTTGTCGAACTCGGGACTGCCCACGGCGCCTAGCAGGACTGCCGACGAGGACAGGCAAGCCTGCACCGTATCGGCGCGGCAAGGGATCGTTGGTGGCTTTGAGCGCGGCGCCGCCGATCAGCTTTTGCTGAAGTTGCAGTTGATGGCCGAAGCGATTTGCTACTGCCTGGAGGACGAGGACCGCGTGTTCGGTGACTTCGGGGCCGATGCCATCGCCGGGGAGAACAGTGATATTTAAGAGCATTTTGGAATTGGGTGATTGAGTGATTTTGTGATCGGGTGAATTGGTAATTCTAAGCGCTCACAGAGAAAGCCGCCAACCTGGCAGGTCAGATTCGTGAAAGCTTCGTCATCGCTCAGCGGCTAGCCGTTGGGAGACGTCATCAAAACGTCTTCACACGCGATGGATCGCACCCGGGTCGCCCATCTTAATTCTGCCCGGCACGCCTGTGGGATGGGTCAATCAGTGAAACGGCGATTTATCGTCAAAGTAGACTATGATGCCACAACCCCAATCCTCTCGGTTCGTGACTTCCATGGGATTGTTGTCGCTACTTGTGATCTGGCTGGCATTCGGCACGTTCCCCGCAGCAGGGGACACTCCGAAAGCTGACATTCGGTTCTTCAACGATTCCGCGAAAGCCGCCAACTTTTATGTCGATGGCAAACTCGCCTGCTCTGTCCCGGCAAACCCCGAAGAAAACCTTGCGCACTGCGACGCGGAAGTCAGTAGCGGTAAGCACAAGCTCGGCGTTAGAGGGCCAAAACTCCAACTGCAGTCCTGCGAGGTTGGTGTGGGAGGTCATGCCGAGGCTGACCTGTCCAAAGGCGAACGTTTCCGCTGTTGGCCGATTATGTCCGTCGATTAGCTGTCGCAATCAAGCGGTCAACGAGCGTAATCGCGATGTTTCGCCAACGAGTGTCCCTCTGGTGCGGCGTTGCTCACTGGGTCTGAAGTATGTTTGCCAAAGTGAACTTGGCCAGGTGCTCTGTTGCATAGGTCGATGCAGGATCGAGAGCAAGCTCACCTAGCAACCGAACCGCACCCTCACGATCGCCTTTCCGTTCGCGGATCAGGGCCTTGTTAACCTGCAAAATACCGTTCGTCTCGCCGTCGGGGTTCGCTGCCAGTCCACGCTCGATGGCCAAGAGGCTCTCAGCGTCGTTAGCCGACAGGGCCGCAAGTTCCTTCCAGCCGGGAGCAAAGCCCGGAACCCGTTTGACCAGTTGGTGAACGATTGCGGCCCTTTTCTCGGGATCGTCCGTCCACTCCAAAGACAGATATTCCGAATAGGTCCCGGCTGGCAAGTCGCCCCTCTTCTCTCGATCAAGCGTATCGATGGCTGTGATCGCGGTAAAGAACCCGCGCGGAGACAGGTCAACTGTCTTCCGGTAGTACTTCCTCGCTTTCTCGGTGTCCTTCATCAGAAGGTAGGTGAACGCCATGTCATAAACTGGGTACGGCCATTGAGGAGCTAGATTGGATGCTTGCTCCAAAAGGGTGATAGCCTTTTTGTAGTCACCTGACTGACCTGCTAGCCTCGCCTGCTGATGTAATGATTTGGCATCGGCCGGCACATTGGACGTGCCGACGATCTCGTAGCTAAAGGTACCTGTCAGTCCGCGCAGTTCGTCTTTCGTAAGCGTACGGCCGTCCGCACCACGAAAAATGATCACAGAAGACTCTTTCTGCGTATCGCCATGGTCGCGATTGCAACAGACAGCAAGTATCACGAGAGCAATCGCGACTAGCAGCAAAATCTGGCTCGGTTTCATTAAGGTTTAATGCTGTTGCCAGGACACCCATAAACGACAACGAAGTCAATTGAAGTTATCAGGCCTTAGCACAACTTTGCGCTGTTTCTTTGCCTCCAGTGCTGGATTTTGAGTGAGAGGGATATTTCGCCAACTTGAGATTGCCCTGCGTTATACTTCTCAACCGCAAGGAGAGTTCCATGCAGGAATCGAGCGCTTCGGCGTCGCCCACTTTCTTTTTGCCGCTCTGGGTACGAATCGCTTTTGCCTGCTTTATGTTCGCAGTCTCAGCCGTGGCCATGTGGGATGAGTTCTTTCGGTTCGATTGGGTGGGGTTTCTCTGTTTTGGTTTGTATTACCTACTTCATGTCCCGATGCAAAAGGGTGAGGCTCGAAAAGCCTACTTAAGCAAGCCGAGAACGATAATCTCATTCGCATTGATAATCGCCGTAGTAGTCGCTGCGCTGCACAACCTGCACCATCTATTCACGAAGTACCGCTTCTGACTGCTGCCAACTTCTGAAATCAGGCGACTTCGCTCATCTTCTCTTGGAGCAAGGGGGTTGAGCGTAATCGGTGATTTATCGCCAGCAATTGCCATCCGAAAATGTGAATGAGGATCCCGGGATGATGTAGAGCTCTAATTTAGGGTCCGACAGTGATGACTGACGTCGCATCCTTAACAACCACCGGAGTGAACGCAGTGGACCACTCAGCTTTGACGTGGAACGTACCCGGAGTGCCAGGAGCATGGTACTTGACTGTCAGTGCCGTCGAAGCATCCGCTCCCTCAATCGTCCCATCTGGGCATGGTCCAACCGGCTGGGTAGTACCCGACCAGTTGCACTGCGCGCCGCTGGCACCATTTACCGCCAGTTCGACGATGGACCAATTCGCAAATGGAGCGGGAGCGCCCTTGACCGTCGCCTGCAATGTCACTTGGCCGCTTGAAGGGATCGTGACAGACATCGGTGAAACGGTCACAGTCACGTTATTGGGATTGAACCCGCTACTTCCGCAGCCAGTGGTAGCAATGAGCAGGACGAGTGCACCCACGCATAGCGCCCGGTACGAATCCATCGTGGACCTCCTGGATAAAGAGCAAATGGCGTAGAGCTACCCTGTTGGCGACTTAGGGTGCAAAAGAGTACCACGAAACCTCTGTTGTTTTCGCAGCAGGAGCTAGAAAGGAACCTATGTGAAGGGCGGCTCAGACTGCGCATCTTCAGCGGCTGGAGCCGCGCCTTTTCAAAGCAAAAATTGGCGAGCCAATTCCTTAAACGCCCCAGAGGTAGTCTTCCTGCTGGGTCTGCTCGTGTTGTGAATCGGACTGCACGGGCAGGGGCACGCCGAAGGGATTGGTTTCTGACGCTACCGCCCTGGCAGGTTCACGACGGAGCGCTGACCACCGCCGCGTTCGCGGCGCCGATGATGGGCTCGATCAACGGGGTCGCCGACATGGTGGGCTTGTGCGTGTCGCGAATCAGTTCGAGCAGATGATGATCCTCGACGTGCTTGATCTTGTCAGCAAGCCGGACAAAGCGCCGATAGATGTCATCGAGCGCGCGGCGGTCGAACTGATATCCAAGTTGCTCGCAGCGCATGCTGAGGGCGTGGCGTCCGGAGTGCTTGCCCAGGACCAGTTTGGAATCGGGGACGCCCACCGACTTCGGCGTCATGATCTCGTAGGTCAGCGGATTCTTGAGGACGCCATCCTGATGGATGCCGGCCTCGTGGGCGAAGGCGTTGCGTCCGGTGATGGCCTTGTTCGGCTGCACTGGAACGCCGGTGATCTCGCTCAGCATCTGGCTGGCGGCGAAAATCTGCTCACTCACTACGCCCGTCTCGTAGGGATAACGGTCAGGGCGAACATGCATCGCCATGACAATTTCTTCCAGCGAGGCATTGCCGGCGCGCTCGCCGATGCCGTTGATGGTGCACTCGACCTGGCGAGCTCCAGCGGCGACTGCGGCCAGAGCATTCGCGACAGCCATCCCGAGATCGTTGTGACAGTGCGCGGAGATGGTGACGTGCTCGATTCCCTTCACGCAGCGGCGGATCATGGCGATCAACTCGCCGAATTCCGAGGGCACCGTGTATCCGACGGTGTCGGGAATATTCAGCGTGGTGGCGCCGGCTTCGACCACGGCGTCGAGCACGCGGCAAAGGAAATCGGGATCGGTGCGCGTGGCGTCTTCGGGCGAAAACTCGACGTCGTCACACAGCGACTTGGCGAGGCGGATGGCTTCGCGCGCCTGGGTCACACACTGGTCGCGTGACATGCGCAGCTTGTACTGCAGGTGAATGTCAGAGGTCGCGAGGAACACGTGAATCCGGGGACGAGCGGCATCCTTCAGGGCTTCCCAGGCGCGCTCGATGTCGGGACGGCAGGCGCGCGCCAGGCCGGCGATGATGGGGCGGCGCACCACTTCGGCGATCGCCTGCACCGACTCGAAGTCGCCATCGGAGGCGATGGGGAAGCCGGCCTCGATGACGTCCACGCCGAGGCGGTCGAGTTGATGCGCCAAGCGCAGCTTTTCCTGCTGGTTCATGCTGCAGCCGGGGGATTGCTCGCCATCTCGAAGAGTCGTGTCGAATACCAGTAACTCGCGCTTTGTCCATAATCATTTCCTGTAGCGCCGGACGTGCCGGCTGACGGGTGGGAACATCGCCCCACACGACAGGGTGGGCGTACTGAGGCCGACCCTGTTGCCTGATCTCTCTATGTTACGGATATCGGCGGTAGAAGCAAAACTTATATTTATTCAGCAACCATTAGTTATTGTTGTAGTATAAGTATATCTAATAGTTTGTAAAACTCCATTATGGAGCGTGTCATGGAGCTCTCTCAACTGGAAGTCTTTCTCGCCGTAGCCCGCGAACACCGGTTCTCGCGTGCCGCGGACAAGCTGTTCCGGACGCAGTCGGCGGTGAGCCAGACGATCCGCAAGCTCGAGGACGAACTCGGCGAGGCGCTGTTCGACCGGTCGTCGCGCGAGGGCGTGCTGACCGATGCCGGCAAGGTTCTTTACGAATATGCGGAAAAGCTGATCAACCTGCGCGGCGAGGCGACGGAATCGCTTACTGAATTGCGCGAACTGCAAAAAGGAAAACTCGTGATTGCGGCCAACGAGTTTACCGTGCTCTACCTGCTGCCGGTGATGGCGGAATTCCGGCGGCTGCATCCGATGATCAAGATCACCGTGGAGCGCGCGCTGGGCAGCCACATTCCTGATGACGTGCGTGCGGCATGCGGTCGAATTCGGCGTGCTTTCGTACGAGCCGCAGGAACCCAATCTGCACTCGGTGGTGGTCTATCTCGACGAACTGGCGTTCGTGGTTCCGCCGCAGACATCCGCTGGCGTCGGCGCGGCAGGTGAGCATACGGCAACTCGGGGCGGAGTCATTTGTTGCGCACATCGTGTCTTCACCGTACCGGGAAAAAGTCATTCAGCTATTCAAGAGCCACAAGACGCCGCTGCACATGGATCTGGAACTGCCTACGCTGCAGGCCATCAAACAATTTGTGGCGATGGGGAACGGAGTGGCGCTGGTGCCGGAGATCAGTGTCGAGACGGAGATTGCGCGCGGGGAGCTGGTGAGGATTCCGGTGCGTGAGTTGCAGCTGAAACGCAAGCTGAGACTGATCTACCGGAAGGGCGCGAATCTGTCGCATGCGGGGCGGGCGTTTTTGAAGGTGGCTGAGGCGGTGGCGATCGAGCGCGAGGGGCATTACCGATTTCAGAGGGAGAATTAGAGTGTGTAGCCGCGGACGAAAAGCTTTAACCACAAAGGACACGAAGGTACACAAAGGAAATCTTCTTTCGACGCGGGCTTTCCTTCGTGAACCTTCGTGTCCTTTGTGGTTAAGGCTTTCTTCGGGTGCCGCGGGACTGCGGGCGAACTAGACTGTCGCACGCTCCCCTTCGCTTCGCTCAGGGTCGCGGGGCGGACGAGGCGTCCGCCCCTACACGAACCTGGCACAAAAGTCGAAGGGGAGCAAAGTCCCCCTTTGCTCCCCGGCTGGCATTGAACTCGACTTTTCAGTTACGAGTTCATCAATCGGCCCAGACTTGCTGTTCACGAAAGGATTCCAGGGCGGAATCCAGGCTTGCGTGCACGTCCAGCACCGAATCCAGATTGGTGAGATCGAGCAGGGTCCGCACAACCGTGCTCGGCGCGGCGCATTTCAGCTCGGCGTTGCGCTCCTGAGCCCAGGTTTGCAGTAATGCCAATTCTCCGATCCCCGCGCTGTCCATCGAACTGACGCCGCTGAGATCGAGCACCAGTTTGCTTCCTTCGTGCAATACTTCTCCCACCACGCGCGACAGCGCAGCCGCCTCATCGCGGTAAACGACGCGGCCCTGGCAGTGCACGACAATAACATCCCCATGATTTTGAGCTTCCACACTGAGTTTCAACTTCGACTCCTTGTCCAGCGCAAACGGCGCCGGCCCCACTGGATATTCGCAAGTCTCGCAATCGAGATTCATAGTTTGCATGGTAGTAGATAGACGTTCCTCGATTGGTTTTGGCACCATGAAAATCTGGTAAATTTCCGGTCAGCCGGCAGGTGCCCAATACCCTTGGAGGAAAGCTTCCATCTCCTTGAAAACAAAATTTGTCAGGCGATACATCTTGTGCATCCGGTACACTGCATCTAACGGATTTCGTTGACTAAAATGCTTTTTTGCCGGCCTCATAGCCGGGGAGGAATGTTTCGTGTCAAAAACCGCTGCCGCCGTGCTGGCCTTCGCGGCCTTATTTTTGTGCTCCGTTCCAATGTCAGCACAGTTCAACGGACTTCTTCCCAGTGGAAACGTCTACGGCGGATTTTCCTATGGTCAACTGACGAACGTGATCAACCAGCAAAGCTACAAGGGATGGAATGCTTCGTTTGAAGCACTGCCATTCGTTCGTTTTCCGCACCTCGGACTGGTGGCCGATGGCAGCGGCTTTTACCGGACCGGCGTTACGGAATACGACCTCGCGGGCGGCCCGCGCCTTTCGACCAACATGGGAAAGTGGCGGCCTTTCGTTCATGCGATGGCCGGCATCCGGCGGGTGGATTCGAGCGGGCTTACGTATCGGCCGTTGCTCATCGACGTCGGCGGAGGTGCGGATTACAAGCTGTGGTTCAAGAATTTCTCCTGGCGCCTGCAGGGCGACTACATGCACTCGCATTACGCCAGCGCTTCTCAGAACGACTACCGCGCTTCTACGGGTATTGTGTGGCGGTTCTGATCCCCTCAGGGGCTGAAGCCCGGGTTTTGTATTCGCGTCTGACGCGGCGCTAAAGCGCCGCTCTTCCACCAGACATCTTCCACCAGAATCTTTCACTCAATCTTTCACAGGATCTTTCACATCAAGATCTTGACCAAAGGCTGCCGCAATCGGAATTCCAGAAATTCTTGAATGGGCTAATGCTTCGAGGCGTTGCCTGAAGCCGATCTTCTTCAAGCCCTTGAGAACCATTTCTGCTACCAGATTGCGTTATCGGCTGTCCTCCTTCCCGCATCCAAGAACTTTCTGCGTCTCTCTGTGTTACGAAATCGGGAGGAGGAAAGTTTCATGCGAAAGATGGCATACATAGGTCTGGGCGTATTTTTGCTGGCGAGTTTCGCGGCGGCCCAGATTCCAACATCAGGAAACATCTTTGTTGGATATTCCTTCGAGAATACAAACTGGTCGGGGATCGACTCAGGCCTGGGCCGCCCCAATCTGAATGGGTGGGGAGCTTCGCTGGAAGGAAAGGTGTTTCCGCACGTGGGCATCGTGACCGACTTCAGCTCTCATTACGGTTCCGAGAGCTTCGTGGCCGAGACGCCCAATGGTCCTCCAGCGGATAAACGTTAGCGGACATGAATGGGAAGTCTTGTTCGGCCCGCGGCTGTCGATTCCGAGTCGGTAACTTCACGCCCTTCGCCGAGGCCATGCTCGGCATTGCGCATATTCACAACGGAGATCAGGTTGCCCAGTCCGCCAACACTTCGTTCGCGACTGCACTTGGCGGTGGACTTGATTACCGCCTGATCCAATTTCTTGCCGTGCGACTCGAAGTCGACTATCTGCACACGGGATTCTTCAGCACGACAGCAGAACAACCTGCGTGTGTCCCCAGGGCTTGTCTTCCGGTTCTAGCTCAATTCATTTACGAGGAAAGGTATGAGAAAGCTTGCAGTTATTGCATTGTTATTCACGGTGGCCGAAATTGCGGCTGCCCAGATTCCAACATCGGGAAACATCTTCTTCGGATACTCCTACTACAACACAGACCTTAACGGGAGCCGGAACAACCTGAATGGATGGGAAGGCTCGATCGAAGGGAAGTTCCTGCCGTTCATCGGCATCGTAGCGGATTTCGATGGCCACTATGGATCGGAGGACTTCACGGCTTGCAACGGCTTTGATTGCGTGCTTTTCAACTCAGACGTCACGCAGCACAATTATCTCTTCGGCCCGCGCGTTTCGGTCTCGGTGGGAAAATTCCGTCCTTTCGCGGAAGTGCTCATCGGTGCGTCGCATGCTGACGCGCACCTGATCGGATCGGATACGTCATTCGCGACTGCGGTTGGAGGCGGGCTGGATTATAAGTTGGTCAAGGTGCTGGGCTGGCGTTTTCAGGGAGACTATATTCACAGCAATTTGTTTAATAGCCCACAGAATAATCTGCGACTGTCAACGGGGATTGTGCTGCGGTTCTGAAGCGTGAAGCATCGGGCAATTAGAAAACAGGGTTCAGATGGTTGGCTGAACCCTGTCCTTCGTGGCCACAACAAAAACCTACTTGCAGAACCCGGAGCTTCACACAGGGGCTAAAGCCCGAATCTGTGTACGCCCTGACGCGGCGCTAAAGCGCCGCTCTTCCACCCAAAGCTTCCAGCAAAAGCTTAGCTGCGCGGGGCAGGCTGTCTGCCTCGTTGGCCCAGTATTTGTGGTCGCGCAGGAAGTATTTCTCGTTCCAGAAATTCATCGCGGTCTTCAAGAAGAGCCATCCTACTTTCAGATGGCCCATGCGCTTGAAGCGCCGGTTGGTCGTGTAGACGCCGCCGCGGACGATGGCGAAGCGCTTGCGCTCGACTTTCTGGCTCAGGCGGTAGTCCTCGGCGAACAAGATCTGCTCGTGAAATCCGCCGAACTCCCAGAATTTCTTGCGGTCGAAGAGCATGAACATTCCGGTCGCGAACGGGCGGTGCAGATAGGACAGGTACTGGAAGAAATCGTTGCCGGCATAGAAGAGCTTGTCGACCCAGCTTCCATCCTTGCAGACGATGTTCGTGGTGACGCAGTGCAGTTGTTTCCTCTGCGCCTTTTCCATGCAGCGGCGGATGAGTGAATTGTCGGCAAGCTCGATGTCGGCGTCGAGGAACAGCACATACGGAGAATCGGCCTGCGCCGCTCCCTGATTCCGTCCATAGGAGGGCATGCCACCACGGATGACGCCGACGTTGAGGCGGTCGCGGAAGCTCATCACGATTTCGGGAGTGCCATCGGTTGAATTCGCGTCAGCGACCAACACTCTCGTACTCGACATCTTCGAGTAATCCTGATTCGTCAGCGAGGTCAGCAAACGCGGAATCAGCTTCGCCTCGTTCTTCGCCGGAATCACGATGGTCAGCTCGTTCGGTGTATTGACGCTTGTCGAACTCATGGATTTGTACCCCCGTTTCGTCGATCGTCAAATAGGTGAGCCGGGAATCGACCCAGCCGCCAGAGTTGTAGTAACTGATGCCGTCTTTTTCCACGTGCAGCGCTTCATGCGTATGGCCGCAGAAGATGCGCTGCGCCTCGTGATGTTTGGCAAAAGCGATCGCGCCCGCCGAGACCTTGGTCGACATTCGCAGCCAGCGCGTATTCAGGCGGTCGATCATGCGCGCGATCGGCTTGCTCTTGAAGTCCAGCTTCTGCAGTTGCAGATACAGCGACGTGCCCAACCGGCTCAGCCGCAGACTGTTGACCTGGAATCCATCGAACTGGTGGCCGTGAATCGCGATGTGGCGCAGGCCGCGGTAGTCCCAGTCGTAATGCTGGTACACGCGCACGCCGACCAGATGCGACATGATGTTGGCGAGGCCGTGGTCATGATTGCCTTCGACCCACACGACTTCAATGCCGCGCTTGGGGTTCGACAGCTTGCGGATGTGACCGAGGAACTTCCAGTGGTCCTTGGTGAGACGGGCGAAGTTGAGGTCGGCGAAGATGTCGCCCAGGAGGATGAGCCGCTGAAAACGGGTCTTCTTTGAGCAGATCGGTAGCTTCCCGCGCATGGCTCGTTTCCGCGCCGAGGTGCAGGTCCGAAAGGATCAGCGTGTTGTAGGCATGCGGATCCATGGTTTGGTTGTAGCAAGGGATTGTTACGGGGTGATTAAGATTGCATCAATATTGGTGCATAGGTAACCAAGGAGGTAATAGGGAAGAACGCCGCGAGTAGAGCCTATATTCAGTAAATTCAGAACCCGGGGATCTGATCTTGTGATCGACGCAGGAGTAAAGGGCCAGCCAAAATTAGCCAGCCCTTCATTCCTCTACTCGTATTTGTTAGTCGTCTAACCGGCGCATCGCGTGCGCTGAAACATACGCAGCCACGGATTGCCCCAGCATATTGCCGCGCACGCAGGACACTCTGAAGTGAATGCCACCGAATACTCTCGCATCAGCGATCTCAGCTACAGCCGCTGAAAAGCTCGAAAAGGATCGTGTGCCTGGCCGTATTTCGGATGTGACAGTGAACGCGGTGTTGTCACCGAACATGGCAGCAAGGATATATGCGGCCGAGCCGCTAACGGTGGAGTGCCCCGATGGGTATTCGGGATGCGCCGGAGTACCAGAAGGCAAGGCGTCCAGCCATGGGATCCACCCGGAGTCTGGATCCGTGCTGGCATTTCCGTCGGTATCTCCCGCGCGAATTGCGGTAATGGGACGCCAGAAAACATACCGGTATTTGGCGTCCCAGCACGCGATGCCGGCGTCGGCCATCGTCACGTTGAGCAACGCAAACAAGTGCGCGTTCTCTGTCATGCTCAAGGATCGGCTCACGGAGATCTGCGACGCGATCCGGTTCCAGGTGAGAACCGTGTTGCTGGCCCAAAACAGCGCCAACTCTGATTGATCATCCGAACGGAACGAGCCTGTGTACACCCCCATGGTCTTGAGTTCGTTGTAGTCAGCAGCATACTCAGGACTGTTGAGGGCGTTCGGCGGCGGAAGGCGGAACTGAGATGGTCGCGTCAAAACCCACGGGGTCATGGTCGCAAATTGCGGTCCGGCACCGGAAGCATACAGCAAGGGAGTGGGTCGCCACACGCCCACGGCTGCAGGCGATGTTTCGATTCCGAGCACTCCTACGAATGGTGGGGGCGGCGGTGTGAACCCGTCCGTCGAGCGCAATGCCAGAATAGCGGTCGCAACGGTCTGACCCCATGCGATGCCTGCCTGGACAGATTTTTGCGATTCCTTAGCACTGATCGCTGCGATGGAGGCATCGCGCTTCATTCCAAGAGATCCCGCTTGCGCAGGATAAACCGCACTCAGGATCACGTATGCCGCCTGCACCGCGGCCGCGCGACGAGAGGCGTGCCCCGGAGCATTTGGCCTCACGTACAGAGATCGGTAAGTCGGGTGGATGCCGTTGACGGAATCAAACATCGACGCGGAAACCAACGCAGCGACGCGTGTCGATGCCAGAGGACTTGTCGCACCTGCGAGCAAAGCGTCGTTCATAATCCCGATCCATTCCAGCACGGGGTCGGGGACCGAAGCGCCAGCCTGGACCGGATTCGCCGTCACAAGACCCGCAAGCAGGGTGATCAGGAAAATCAGTTTTGTTGCTGAAAAACGGTTTCTTATAAACATGTGTGTACTCTCCCTTCAAGGATTTTTGGGGTTCTTTTCCCTTTGCTTGGCCCTGATGCAAGACGTCTCGATTAATCGGAGGGACGCGTCATGAGCGGACACTGTCTGTTCAGGCGGCTGCGAGATGTCCCCTGCCGGATTCGACGATCACATCCGGTGGGTTGAGGGGCGCAGACGCCTGGAACACGCACAATTTCTGGTCGCTCGTACAGTGGCACAACTAAGGGGAAGAGAGAGTAGCAGGCTGTCTAGCAGAGGAGCGGGCAGAGGACTTTGACTTTGGGGTGCGAGGCGCGGGTCCGGTGTCCCGCGCTGGTGGCATAGCTCATTGCGCTGAGATCCCGCCATCCTCGGCCGATCGTGACGGAACGGCTGGCGATGCGGTTAGGGGTAAGGCCAAAATGGATGCTGACCGAAGCAGCGAGATAAACGGGGGTGTCAGATTCGTCGTAAGCGGTCAACGGGTCGTCAACTCGCAGCACGAGCGACGAGATGGAAAAAACACAAATCCCGAGAACAACGGTGGTCCAATGCAAGCCCTTCACGGAAGGAACACCAAGTTGCCGATGACGGTACGCCCGGGGGGATGGTTTGTCAACGTCGATACGAACATGTCGCTGCGAACACGAGTCGATCCGTCAGTTCACAATCGACGCAGGGGCGGCGAGACGCCGCCCCGACAGCCGCGGGGGACGGCGTCGCTACCTCAAAGCGCCGAATCCTGCGCACTGGTCGGCTGCTGGGGGAATCGTGCTTCCGCTCGCGTTCAGGTCGGAGCGGATCACATTCTTATCTGTCGAGCAGAACAGGCGTCTTCCGGTGCGATCAAACACCTCAGGGGCCGCACCCGCCACATAGCTCGTGTTCATGCCGCCCGATGGATTCCCTCCGAGTGCGACAAAATGGTAGCCGGATTTCGTTCCTCCCGCGAGACTCTGATCGAGGAGGCACGCTGTTTCGGCAGACTTGGTACATGGATCGGGACCACCCAAGTTCGCGAGAGACGCCGCATATCCGCCATACACTGCCTGATACGACACTTCCGCCGTGTTGATGGCGCGAATTGAAGCCACCGCCGAAGCTTCGTGCGCGCTGATTTTCGAGTCCGTCAAACAGGGAATCGCAACGGCTGCGAGGATCATGATCAGCGCGACCACGATAATCAGTTCCAGTAGCGTGAATCCTTTTTGATGTGTCATTGGCCGTCTCCTCCTCGTTTCGGAGTGAGAACGGTGGTCGGGTGGGAACTTGCAGAAAACCAGCGGCGCGCGCCCAGGACAGCCGAGGCGGCTGTCCCTGCGTGGCATTGGAACCGCGTTCGCGGGGATTACTGCGCGGGAGGTACGTATTCTTTGGGCTTGGCGGAGCCTTCGCCGAAGAAGAACATCTCCAACTGCTTGACGATAACTTCCTGATCTTCGCGGCGTGCCGGGTTTAGGCGGTATTCGTTTAGGAGCATCTTGCAATGCTCCGTCCACATGCGCCAGGCTTCCTGGGAGACATTGTCGTAGACCTTCTGGCCGAGTTCGTTGTCGAAAGGGGGCTCGTCAAGGCCGGGCATTTCTTTGTTGAACTTCACGCAATGAACCATGTGCGCCATAAATACCTCACTATGATGAAAGTCTGACCGCGCTAGGCGGAATGTTTATCTTACATCTGATTCGATGTGGAGATGGCAACGGGGATGCGGGTACGAGTCGTGTGGGAGGGCGGTTTCTTACGCCCCTTCGGGGCTCCCCGGCCTTCCGCACCAAACCCACGCCTTACGGCGTGGGCTGGATTCTTTCGCCGCTTCGCGGCTGGAGAGCCGAGGGCGGTTGTCCCTACATTTCGTGGGGCCCCTAGCCGACGCACCTTTCGTGACGGATCCTCAGCCATAGCCCGCCTACTACCCCCCACATCGCTAACAGCGGAAGCAAAGTGGCGAGGCCGCGGAGGCCGATCAACTGGCCTAAGTTGAATGCGCAGTAGTTTCCGGCTGCCTCGATGGACAGCAGCATTGACTCGCGATTGCTCGCTATGTTCCCCGCCCAGAATGCCGGCCAGGAGGAATGCACGATGGGGCAACTTTCCTGCATCGCCAGCTGCGACGTAGTAGAGACGACCATCAGGGTGACGAGGATGCTGCAACAAGTCAGTGCGGTCAAGACACGACGCCACACGAGAGATGCATGGTTCCATGCGACTCCAAGTCCAACGCATAGCAGGGGAATGGACGCTCCTGCGTAGCGCGGGCCGAACGTCAGTCCGGCCTTCCACCAGTAGAACGATGCGTTGAACAGGAAGTAGTAGAGGACGATTGCACCCGCAACCAGGACCGGCCCCCGGAATCTTTTTCTTGACCACCATAATCCAGGAACTGCCGCCAGCAGCACTGGAGATGCGAAGAAGAGGCCGCGCGAGCATCCGAACAGAAGCTTCAGCAGGCGGTCGGGGTGGGGATAGGTCAGGCCCAAATATCCCTGCTGCTGCATGAAGGAAAACGAGTTGGGGCCGTAATACGAATAGCTTGGACGAAATCCGCCGAAGGCGGCGTGCAGATAAGTGAACAGAACCATCGCGCAGGCGGTCGCGCCAATGCCAACCCCAAGCACGACGCGCCATCGGGCGGCATTGCCTCGCGACCAGACTTGTGACAACGCCAGTAAGGCGAGCAAAGCCGATGCGGGAGCTGCGGGATACTCCGTGACTGTGGCCCATCCAGCAGCCAATCCCACGGCGAGAGCCCACCAGAACTCGTGCGTGCCGTCTCCAACTTTCAACGCGGCCGCAAAAGCGAAAAGCAAACAGGCAGCGACCAGGGCGTGGGCCCAGAACAGGCTGGCGTATGCCAGCATCGGTGTGCCGACGGCGAGCACGATCGTTGCGAACGCCGCGCCGGTGACGTCAGATCCGAATCGCAGCGCGAGGAAGAAAAGGCATACTCCCGCCAACGCGGTTGGCAGCGCGTCCGTGCAGGCTGTCACGATGTAGGAGAGAGCGTACTCGCCGCGCACAGATTCCGGATTGACTCCTATGGCTCGCATCACCGCGCGGGCCGCTTCAGCAAACGGAACCGCGAGAAAGACCAGGCCGGGCGCTTTATCGGAATAGTAGTGCCCTCGTGCGTAGGCCTTGTCCTGAGTGTTCTCGTGGTAATCGTCGATCTGAAGCGTGTGCCGCTCAACGATCGCGCGCAGCAGATCGAAGCGGGAGTTCTGGTTCCATCCGCCGCCTTCGTAGAAATAGATGAAAGACAGGAAGCTCGCGAGGCCGAGAAGGGAGGCGAGTTTCCAATGCCCTGCGGTCGATGGCGGCATTGGCGTCAATGATAATACTTCTCTTTCACGTGCTACGGGATATGCGAGAGCCTGCGGCCCGATACGTCCGGGCCGCCGGACAGCCGAGGCGGCTGTCCCTACACGATACCGGTTGAAATTCTAAAACGTGAGCCTCAGAGCGAACTGCAGGACGCGTGGCATGTGAGCGCCGGTTGTGTACATGAAATTTGTCGTGCTTACGTACGGATTCACACCGGTCCACTCCGTGTGGTTGAAAATGTTGAATGCTTCGGCGCGGAACTGGACGTTTAGCCTCTCAATGGGCTTGAATACTTTGAAGATCGACATGTCGAAGTTCACGCGGCGGGGATTTCTCAGGCTGTTGCGGCCGGAATTCCCGAAAGTCAGGCCCTGGGTCTCGACGTACGCGCCGCAGTTGTAGAGAGGCACGCCTTTGGTGTCGGCCGCAAGCGGCGGACAGATGGGGACGCCGTACGGGTCACCTACACGGTCCGCGTACGAACCGATGCCGGTGGTGCCATCGGCTACGCCGGCGCTATCGCCATAGACGCCGTTGACGACGGAAAAGGGAGTACCGGCTTGCGCCGTCATGATTCCCGCATACTGCCAGCCTCCAAGAAGAGCCTTCGAGAAACCCTTGCCCTTGAAGGGGATCTCGTAGGTCCAAGCCACGTTCAGAATGTGACGCTGATCATAGTTCGAGCTGGCGTAGTTGGCGTGCAGGTTGGCCGAATTCACAAAGTTGCTGTCGAAGTTGTCGGAAGAATTATCGAGCGAGTGACTGTAGGTGTAGGCCACGTCAAGGGTCAGCGCCCCGCTGGTCTTACGCAGGGAAAATTGGAGGGCGTTGTAGTTTGAGTCGGCCACGCTTTCAACGCGCTGAATCGACCCCAAGCCGGGATAGTTTGTCCGGAACAGGTCGGGATTGTTTCCGCAGGCGACGGCAATGTTGATCCCCGGCTGTCCCCTGATTCTTTTTCCGTTCACCCTGAAACTGGGTTTCAGCACACTCCCTGCCTGCGAATTGCAGATGTCGTCGGTGATCGGCTGTCCCGGCTGGAACGGATTCTGATCCGAGGCGATGACAGGCAGTTGATTCATTTCGTGCTGCAGGGTCAGATGCGTTCCCTTGGCGCCAACGTAGGCGATGGTCGCCACCGTATGGCGGATGAACTCCCGCTGCAGGTCAAGATGCCACTGCTGCACGTAGGGCCACACGGCGTGATCGGGAATCGAAGTCGTCGAGAGAGGGAAGAGCAAGCCTTGCCCGCCGACGTTGGCATAGCCACTGATGTTGTATTGCGTAGGGGTTTCAACGATGGGCGGCGTGCCCTCGAGGTCCTCGGCGTTAGCTTCCAGGCCGTTGGTGTGCTCGAAGAAGATTCCATATCCGCCGCGGACCGCCATCTTGCCGTTGCCCAGCGGGTCCCAAGAAAAACCCAGTCGCGGCGCGGGGTTGAAAAGGTGGCCTTTCAAACAGCCTCGTGGAATACCGTTCACACCGCACTGGACCGTTCCATCGAACGGATCTCCACTGCCGGGAATGATCGCGCCTTGCGGAATGTCAGGAGTGTCATTGACCTGAAGGCGGGGAGCGGTAGTGGGATCGTAAGCGGAGGGAAACCAGTTCGAAATCAGATGGTTTCTTTCCCAGAACGTGCCGTACAGGCTGATGCGCACTCCGAGATTCAGGGTCAGGTTCTTCGAGATGTGGTAATCGTCCTGAAAGTAGGGTTCGAAGATTTTGAAATTGATGTGGTACTTGGGCTGTGCGTTGGACTGGGAAAAACTTGCAATGTTTCCCATCAAAAGATCGGCGAAGGCGTTACCGGTCGAGACCGGGAAGGTTGAGTCGAAGTACAGGTCGCCGCCGAGGTCGGTATAGGCCATCTCGTTCTTTTCGGCGTTCATGAAGTAGCCGCCGAAAGTGAGTTTGTGCTTTCCGCGACTCATGGTGACGTTATCGCGGAAGGTAAAGGTCGGATTCGAGTTCTGCCACGGAAACGCTGTGGGGCCCTCGCAGAAACCGCCGCCGTAGGCGCCGCTGGTGGAGAGACACAGGCCGGGGAGCTTCCCGCCGAAATCCGGAAATAATCCGGGCATGGTGAAGGCCGAGGTGTAAGTCCAGACGGAGGGGTTCGTGTTGATCTGCTGGATGTGGTCGGTCGTATAGCTGGCTACAAATTCGTTCAATAGCTTAGGAGAGGCAGTGCTGGTGAGCCGGGCAACCATTTCGACTCCGGGGCCGATGAAGTGGGTGCCGATCGTCGGGAATGTCATGCCGCCCCACGTCACGGTCGCTTTGGTCGTATCCCAGGAGTCGTGAATGGCGCGGAAAGTGAACCGGTTCCTGGAATTGAATTCGTGATCGAGCCGAACCAGTTCTTCTCTCCAATGGGTGGGCTGGCCAACGGCCGCGGCAAATATCGAATTGGCTCCAGAGCCGACGGTCGGCTCAGGGATCATATTCAGAAGTAGCAGCGCGTTGGGATCGATGGCGGGCAGTTGGTTATTGGGAAATGGATTCCCAGTGTTGGGATCGACGGGGCAATCAGACCCAGCGTCGCAGACATCGTTGAAGTCTCCGTTGCGGTTGTCCACCGAAGGAACAAAGTTGTAGAAGTTCTGGGGCACATTCTCGCGGCGCCAGTTCTGCAGCCAGAAAAAGAAGGTGCGATTCTTCCAGATCGGACCTCCAACGCTGTAGCCGAAGTCGTGCTTCTTGTAACCCGCCTTGGGAGTGCCCGGGACATCGAAGTAGTTGTGCGCGTTAAAGGCTTCATTCCGAGCGAACTCCCAGAGCGATCCGTGGAACTGATTGGTGCCGGACTTGGTTTCGACCTCGACGGTGCCGGATCCATTCTTGCCGTATTGCGCTCCGTAATTCGACGTCAGCACCTGCACTTCTTCGATGGCTTCTACGCTTGGATAGACATTGAGCGAGAAGTTGCTGCCGTTGTCCATCATGTCGCCGCCATCAACTTCCCAGTTGTTGTACTCGGTGCGGCCTCCGTTGACGCTGTAGCTGATGCTGCCTTCGGCGCCGACAACACCTTCATCCTGGCCGGTTTGATTACTGACGCCGGGGACGAGGGTGATGAGCTGCGTGAAATTACGCCCGTTGAGCTGCAACTGAACGACCTCCTTGCCGGTGATCGTGCCGCCTAACTGGGCGGACTCGGTGTCGACCTGGGCGAGCCCCTCGCCTTGAACCGTGACTTCCTGGTGAGCGCTGCCAATCTGCATCGAGACATCGATGCGGGCATTCTGGGCAACGCGCAGAGTGACTCCTTGTACCTGGTAGTTGCGAAACCCCGTTGCTGTGACGGTCAGGTTGTACTGGCCGGGGGGCAGTGCGGCGGAGACATATTCGCCGGCGGAGTTCGTTGTCAATTCACGAACGATGGCGGTAGCCGCATTCTTCACGGTGACGACCGCTCCCGGGATCACTGCACCTGTGTTGTCGCGGACGGTGCCGGTGAGTGTGGCTGTGTCTTGGGCAAGGGCTGCTGCTGAAAGTAAAAGAAACACTCCCAGCAAAAGAAGGCGAGACTGCAGAGCGTCGCGGGTCTGCATAATTCCCTCTCTCAGAAGAATGGCATCTTGCCCGCGGTGCGTGGGCGAGACGCCCACACGACAGCCGGCAGGATGCCGGCGCCACCCTAGTACTCCGGCGTAAACGCTTTTGCTTCGTCCAATGTAATCCTCTGCTTCTTCTTGTACGAAAGGTTCGCCATATGGACCGCGATGGCGGAGCGGTATCCAATTTCCGCCGGGGCGTTTGGGGCGCGGCGGGTGCGGATGCAATCGATCCAGTTCTGCATGTGGTTCTGGTTGGGGGTCTTGCCCTTCATCGCCTCGCCGGTGGGGCGGTTGGTTTTTTCCGGCCAATACTGAATCGGCTCTTCGAGATGGTGTTCGATGGTTCCATCGCTGCCGAGGATGCGGTCGCCGAGTTCGTAGTGGCGGTTGCTGAAGGTGGACTGCCAGGTCACGACGGTGTCTTTCGGGAAGTCGAGCGTAACGGCGATGGTGTCGGGAACTTCGCGGCCATCTTTTTCGGAGAAGACTCCGCCGGACATGTAGGCGGCCGAGGGCAGCGGTAGGTCGAGGGCGGACATGATCCAGGCAATCTGGTGGACCATGTTCTCCGCGCAGTTGCCGCCGGAGAATTCCCAGAACAGGCGCCAGTTGATCAGCTTGAATCCGTCGAAGGGGCGGTCGGGGCGTCCGTTCAGAAAGGCGCTCCAGTCGACGTTCTGCGAGGTGCAGTCGGACGGCACGGGGCGCACCCACTGGCCTTTGCCGTGGGGAGTGTTGCGGCTCATCCAGGACTCGACGTGGGTGACTTTGCCGACGGCGCCGTCTTTGATCAGTTGTTTGGTGTCGACGAGGGCGCCGGAACTCTCATGCTGTAATCCGATCTGCACCACGCGGTCTGAGGACTTGGCGGCGGCCAGGCATTTGTCGGCTTCGGGGATCGACCAGGTCATGGTCTTCTCCGAGTAGAGATCTTTTCCGGCGGCGAGCGTGTCGAGGAAGTGGCGAGCGTGAATGTGCAGAGGGCTGGCGACGATGACACCATCGATGTCTTTCATGTCGAGCAGGCGGCGATAGTCGTCGAGGGTCTGTATGTTTGGGACCTTGCTCTTGGCCTGGTCGCGGCGGCGGCTGTAGACGTCGGCCATGACCACGAGTTCGACGTTCGGAACTTTGACGACCTGGTCCAGCAGATCATTGCCGCGGTCGCCTACTCCGATCATGCCGACGCGGACGCGGTCATTTGCGCCGAGAACTTTCGAAGAGGGATAGGCGAGCACGGCGGCGCCGAGGGCGGCTTGCTTGAGGAAGGTGCGGCGAGTTTGATCGGTCATGGGTCCTCCGGTTTAGGGGTCAGGGATCAGAGGTCAGTTGTCAGTTCTTAGTTGTCAGTTCTCATTCGGTCATTCCGAGTTTCTACAATCCTGAGGGGCCGAAGCCCGCCTTCTTTCAGGCCATCGACATCGCGCCTGAAGCCGCGTCCTTCAAAACCGTGCTACAAAGCGTCTGCTTCTTGCAGGAGTTTTTTCATTCCGGCCCAGCTTTTGCGCGAAGATTCTTCGGGCGAGCCGCCGCCGTTCCAGTGGGTTTCCAGGCTCACGGCGAAGTGGTAGCCGTCGCGTTTGAGGGCTTTGAACTGTCCGGCCCAGTCGATGATGCCACCGCCCATCGGGGCCCATTCGTCCTTCCCCTTTTTCGCAACATCCTTGCAGTGGCAATGTCCGATACGGTCTTTGGGTAGGAGATTGTAGCCATCGGGATAGGGAATTTCGCCGCTAGCGGCGGCATTGCCGGGGTCCCAGTTCAGCATGAACGAGCGCGACTGCACCGCACTCAGAACCTTCGCCGCCTCGGCGGCGGTCGCGGTGTTACAGGCGGACTCGTTTTCGAGGACCAGGATGATTCCCTTCTTCTCGGCTTTGGCAGCGGCATCGCGCAGCTTGTCGTTGATGGCATCGCGATAGGGAGCTTGATCGTCGAGGCGCCAGAAATCGAAGCAGCGAACGCGGTCGGTGCCGAAGGCTTTGGCCATAGCGATGGCGCGGTCGAGGACGTCGTCTTGCTCGGACAGCGTGAAGCTGGCGTTGAAGCTCTTGGCCTCGCTGTACTTCGATTTCGGCGCGCCCGGCCAGTCGACCTTAAAGAGCGGGCTGGCGATGTCGGTGACCTTCAGCTGATATTTGTCGAGCAGGCGGCGGGTCTCGGCGATTTCTTTTTCATCGAGGCTGACGATGTTCTTTTTCCACATGCCGCGCAGCTCGATCCAGCTCATGCCGAATTCCTTGGACGCCACTTCGCAGACGTGGCCGAAGTCCTGCGAGATCTCGTCGTTGATCACGGAAATACGAAATGGAGAGCTGGAGTCACCGAATGCGAAGCGGGACGTAGCGGTCACGGCGGTCATGGCGGCCATCCCAACCAGGAATTCGCGGCGGGGCATTACGGGCATCGGGGGCTCCTCGGGGTTCAGCGCAGATAAATCTACCACCATTGAAATACAGGACGGTAGCCGACGCAATGAGGCCTGCGATGCAATTTCGTAAAGACGTTGCTTGCAACGTCTCTGTCGGCAGCACCCTCACGTTCAAATATTACGGCGCTGCCGGCAGAGACGTAGCAAGCTGCGTCTCTACGAAATGTGGGGACGAGGGATTTTCGCGCGCAAAACAAAACGTCCCGGACTCAATTTGAGTCCCAGGACGTTTGTTGATCAGCCCTCCCCCAAGTGCTGCTCAATTGCTAATGTATTCCTGACCTCGAATCCGGTAAATGGCCCCACAGTGCCAGGCATGGCCCGAGAGTATTGGGTATCGACATTGCAGAATGCCCGCGCAACTTTGATGAGATGGAATTTTCGCGCGCAAAACAAAACGCCCCAGACTCGATTTGAGTCTTGGGACGTTTGCTGATCAGCCCTCCCCCAAGTGCTGCTCGATTGCTAATGTAATACTGACGCCGAATCCGGTAAATGGCCCCTCCGTGCCAGAAGTAGCACGATTGGTGTAGGGGTTTTCAGGTATCGGATACTTGGACGGCATTCTGCAGGGCTCCGCGTCGGCGAGACGACGCGACAGCCGCCGGGGGACGGCGGTGCTACCATTCTTACGCGCAAAACAAAACGCCCCAGACTCAATTTGAGTCTTGGGACGTCTGTTGATCAGCCCTCCCCCAAGTGCTGCTCGATTGCTAATGTATTCCTGACCCCGGATAGGGTAAATGGCTCCTCGGTGCCAGATATGGCACGAACGGGTAGGACTCCGTAAGCATATGAAAGCACGGGTTTTCCTGTGCCGATTTAGCGTCGATTGCCCCCGAAGTCACGCAGCCGTAACATTAAGACCGCGAACGCGAGCCCTACGAAGATCCACCGTTCGTGCCCGCCCACAGCCAGGAATTTTCCACATTTGACTCAGACGAGATGATGGAAAACAATGGCGCGGCGAAGACTTCCGGTTCGCGTACGAGGAGACATGATCCGAAATCATAAGGTTCTGCTCACAGCCCTGTTCATTCTTTCCATTTTTCCTCAAACGTTCGCGCAGGCCGGCTTCCGTCCCGACAAGATGGATACCGTTCTCTACGGAGCGGCCTACTATCCCGAATACATGCCGTATGAGCGGCTCGACAAAGACGTTGAGCTGATGAAACAGGCCGGCATTTCCGTCGTGCGCATGGGCGAATCCAGTTGGGGATTGTGGGAACCCGAAGACGGGCGATTTGAATACGCGTGGATGGACCGCGTGGTCGAGCAGATGCACAAGGCTGGGATAAAGGTGATCATGGGCACGCCTACCTATTCGATTCCAGCGTGGATGTACAAGAAGCATCCGGAGATCGTGATGACGCGGCTCGATGGCCGGACGATCACCTATGGGATGCGACAGAACGCCGACCTTTTGAACCCTACGTACCGATTCTATTGCGAGCGGATCACTCGCAAGCTTGCCGAGCACTACAAAGACAATCCCGCGGTCATTGGATGGCAGATCGATAACGAGACGCCGCCTGGTGGGGCGGCGAATAAAGACGTGCAGGATGGATTTGTCGAGTACCTGCAACACAAGTTCAAGACGGTCGACGAACTGAACAAGAACTGGGGCCTGAATTACTGGGGCCAGCGGCTGAACGACTGGACGGAGATTCCTCCGCAGAGCGGGATCCTTAATCCCGGATGGAAGCTGGAGTGGACGCGCTACTCGCAGTGGATCACGACTGATTTTCTGGCTTGGCAGGCGTCGATTGTGAATCAGTACAAACGTCCGGATCAGTTCGTGACGCAGGATTTCGCCGGGCCGCCACGGCCAGAAGTTAATGAAGACGATATCTCCCGCAGTCTCGACATTGTGGCGGTGAACCCCTATCATCACGCCCCGCAGGACGAATATGACGGCGAGGACTCTTCTTACCAGGGAGACTACGGTCGTTCACTGAAGCACACGAATTATCTGGTCACTGAGACGAACGCGGACACGATCGGGTGGGACTCGAAGAGCCAGTTTCCGCCATACGACGGACAGTTGCGGCTCGATGTATACACCCATCTCTCCTCGGGCGCGAATATGGTCGAGTACTGGCATTGGCACTCGATTCACTACGGACAGGAAACTTACTGGAAAGGAATTCTCGGCCATGACCTGGAACCAGGACGGCCCTATCAGGAGATGAGCAAGACTGCGCACGAATTGCGCCGCATCGGGCCGCAGATTGCGGATTTCAAGCGCACCAGTCCGGTCGCGATTTTGTACAGCTCGGATTCGTACTGGGGCATTGAGTTCATGAAGTTCAATGATCACGATAATTACCGGACGATTCTGAAGCAGATGTACCACGTGCTCTACAGGAGCAACGTCGGCGTTGATTTCGTGTTTCCAGACAGCGCGAATTGTTCGGATTACAAGGTGATCGTGGTGCCGCCGCTGTACGTAGTGAGTGACGCGCTTCTGAACAAGCTGGTCGATTACGTCAGGAATGGCGGCCATGTTGTGATGGCGTTCAAGAGTGGATTCACCAACGAATTCGATACCGTGCGGTGGACAACGATGCCAGGGCCCCTTCGCGAGGCCGCGGGATTTCACTATCAGGAGTTTTCTAGTCTCCGTCAGCCTTTGGCGCTGAAAGGCGATCCCTTGCATGCAGGGGACGACAACAAAGTTTCCGATTGGGCGGAGATGCTGACCGTCGATACGGCCGCGCCCATCGCGTTTTACGATCACCCGTTCTTCGGGAAGTATCCTGCGATTACGCGGAATTCGCTCGGGAAAGGAAGCCTCACGTACGAAGGAACGGTGCTGTCGGATGCGCTGCAGACGAAGGTGCTGCTGGATGTTTTGCAGCGCGCGGGAGTCGCGGGACCGGACCAGAGCCTTCCCGCAAGTGTGCGGGCGAAGCATGGCACGAATCGCAGCGGGAAGATGGTGCATTACTTCCTGAATTACTCAGGCGACCCACAGACCTTCACCTATTCGTATGGCGCGGGGACGGAGTTGCTGACGCAGGCGGGCATCGCACAATCGCAGAAGGTGACGGTGAAGCCGTGGGATTTGATGGTGGTCGAGGAGAAGTGAAGCGCCTCAGGGGTTAAAGCCGCACTGTGCCGTCCGCTAAAGCGGACTCCGTCTGTTCGCTGCGGGCTACCCGGCACTGCCGTGCCGGGCTTTCGCATGCCGCCGCTACGCGGCTGGAGTCTCTTTGCTTCGCTACGCGTCTCGATATTCCGCTCCGTCTGTTCAACGGGTATTCCACTCTTTCTGTGCAACGGTATTCCGCTTCGCGCCTTCAATACCAAACTTTTTGCAACAGCTTCTAGCGCCGCGGGGGGAATTACTCATCCGAATACTTTTAAGAAGAAAAAGTGCTTTACGTTACGGGAGGAAATTGCGTCCAACAAAAGACACTTTCTTTATCAGACGCATGAAGCGGACTACGCAGATCCACCAGATCGCACACTGCGCTCTCTTTCTATTGCTCCTGATCGCTTCTGCGACGGGGGCATGGCCACAAACCGCCAAGCAACCGACGGCGCAACCAGCTCCCGCGCAACCAGCTTCACAATCCGGTGCGAGTCTTCCACCATTGCAACTGGATGGAAACGAAGTGCTGCACCACCTCAACCAGGTGATCGGCTGGTATCGGCATTCGACCACAGGAATTCGCGACGTGGGGCTGCCGAGCGACGCGATTTATCAGGACAATGCCACGGCGCTCGGCGCGCAGGCGGTACAACTCGCCTTTCAGTCGGCGAAAGCCGAAAGTGCCCTGATCATGGGACAGAAAAGTGGGGACGCGGCTCAGGCTACGCCTGAAAACACGCAGCAACAGAGGCTGGAGCAGTTCAAGGCAAAGACCACCTCGCAGATCGACCAACTGCAGTCCCAAATTCAGGCTTTGAACGCGAAGATCCCAAAGACGCCAGCATCGAAGCGGACAGGCCTCATCTCGCAGCGTGACGCCCTGCAAAGCCAACTCGAGCTGCAGAAGTCTCTCCTCGATACCACTCAAAAGATGGTTGCATTCGTAGAGAGCAATAGCGAAGGCACGCGCGGTCTCGAAGGCGACATCAACCGTCTGGCCCAGACAATCCCCGAGGTGATTGGCCATTCGACGACCGACAAAGCTGGCACGACGCAAAACAAGGTGGAAGCGGCAAAGTCCCCGGCGAAGCCGTCGCTCTCCAACTCAGGCGGTCTGATAGCTGAGGCGATGACACTCTACGACTACATGAGTGAGGTCCATCTGATCGACACCGTCATCAAAGAGACAAACTATACGCGCGACGTGACGGAACACTTGCGCACGCCGCTTCGAGATGCGCTGCGCGCGACGATTCAACGAAGCCAGCAACTCGCCAGTCCGGACGCCAGTAACGACCCTCAACAACCGCAGGCGCAACGCGAGGAACTCCAACAACTCACGGAGAGGTTCAAGCAGCTTGCGAACGCAGTACTGCCGCTGAGCCAGGAAGTGGTGATCCTGGGGAATGCCCGCACTAATCTGGAGCAGTGGCGCGACTCGATTACTCGCGAGTCCAAATACGTTTTGCGATCAGTCGTGCTGCGGGTGATAGCGATCCTATTCGCGCTGGGATTGATTTTCGTGCTTTCCGAAGTTTGGCGCCGCGTAACGTTTCGCTATATTGCCGACCCGCGGCGGAGACGGCAATTTCTGGTTCTGCGACGGGTAATCTTCGGCTTTTCAGTCTGCGTGGTCCTCACTTTCGGATTTGTGAGCCAGTTCAGTTCGCTGGCTACCTTCGCTGGGTTCATCACTGCGGGCATTGCGGTAGGCCTGCAGGCTGTTCTGCTTTCGATTGCCGCTTATTTCTTCATCATCGGGCGCTATGGAATTCGAGTCGGCGACCGCATCAGCGTGGCGGGCATTACCGGGGACGTCGTTGACATCGGGCTGGTGCGCATGTACGTGATGGAACTCGCCGGCACCGGACTGGATTTCTATCCCACGGGACGCATTGTGGCCTTTTCCAATTCGGTGCTCTTCCAGACGGGCACTCCGCTGTTCCGGCAGATTCCAGGGACGGAGTATACCTGGCACGAAGTAGTCGTGATGATTGTTCCGAATGGAGATTACAAGGCGGTGCAAGAAAAATTGATGGCCCTAATCGAGGAAGTCTACTCAAAATACCGCGATGAGATCGAGCGCCAGCACGCCGCCATCGAACGCCGCGTGGATATCCTGGTCGACGTGCCCCGCCCTGAGGCCCGGGTACAGTTCGCCGAGGGAGGGCTTGAGTTGCTGGTGCGCTATCCGGTTGAAATCCGGCGCGCGCCCGACACGGACGAAAACATGACCCGCCGAGTGCTCGATTTGATTGCGAAAGACGAGACTTTGAAAGCGGCGGTGTCAGGCATCCCAAAGATCCGCTCGGCGATCCGAGGATAGCCGGAGCGCGACCATGTGAACCGCTTCGCTGCTCTCTGGTTCTGCGACATTCAGCGGCAGGTCCAACCATCGTAACGGGAATCGGGGGCTTCTACGTTTGGAGCACAGGCTGTAAGCGATAGAATGTACAGTTTCCCGCAATACGAGGGTCAAATTTAGCAGCTGATGTCAGCTCCTGAATTCCACCTCAGCTACTTCCTCATAAATTAAGGAGTCATACCTCATGGCAAAGAAGCGCATTGGCATACTCACCGGGGGCGGCGATGTTCCCGGACTGAACTCAGTCATCAAATCGGTGGTCTACCGCGGGGCGGAGATCGGATGCGAAGTGATCGGGATCCGCCGTGGCTGGGAGGGATTGACTCACGTCAATCTGCAGGATCCGGCGAGCAAGACGAGATACATCCTGCCGCTGAACCGCGACAACACACGAACCATCGACCGCACGGGCGGAACCTTCCTGCACAGTTCGCGTACCAATCCCGCCAAGATGAAGAAGGTGCCTCCCGCGCTCGAGGGGCAGAAGTTCGAAGCCAAAGAGTCGACCAAGAAGGGCGTGACCAGCACGGTCTTCGATGTGACGCCGGCGGTGCTGAAGAACATCGAAACGCTCGGTCTCGACTACCTGATCGCCATTGGGGGCGATGACACCTTGAGCTATGCCGCGGAGCTCGATCGCCACGGCATGAAGGTGCTCGCGGTGCCGAAGACTATGGATAACGACGTCCGCAACACGGAATACTGCATCGGATTCTCGACGGCGATTACGCGCGCCATGGATGCCATCGACCGCCAGCGCACGACCGTGGGGTCGCATGAGCGCATCGGGATCTTCCGCGTGTTTGGCCGGGATGCCGGTTACACCGCGCTCTACACGGCATATGTCACCGCCGTGCGATGCTGCATTCCCGAGTACAAGGTCGATCTCAAGCACCTGATCGAGTTGCTCATCCAGGACAAGCGGAACAACCCGAGCAACTACTCCCTGGTGATCCTCTCGGAAGGCGCCGAATGGCAGGGATACGCGGTGAGGGAATACGGAGAAGCCGATGCGTTCGGCCATCGCAAGAAGATGAGCGTCGCGGAAGACTTGAGCGACGAGATCAAGCGAGCGACCGGGGAAGAAACCGTGGTCAGCGATCTTACCTACGATCTGCGCTCGGGCAGCCCCGATTTCGTCGATCGCATGGTGGCATTCACCTTTGCGGGTATGGCCATGGATGCACTGGAAGAGGGCAAGTCCGGACTGATGACCGCGATCAACGAGGGCCGTTACGCGATGGTATCGATTCCCGATCCGAAGCTGGGTCCACGGAAGGTGGACATCGCATCGATGTACAACATCGAGCGCTGCCGTCCGAAGTACGACCACAAGCTAGGGCTGCCGATCTTCCTGACGCGGCCCTGATGAAGGGAAGCAACTCTTAACCTCGACCTTTTGTCCTTCAGTCCTTGAAGGGCAGGGTCGAGGTTCTTCTTCCGATAGTGGCCTTGCGGTGGAATCGAAGTATAGAGCTCGATTTTTCGGAGAGCTAGCAGCATTTGGTGCGAGATGGCTTGTGGATGTACGACTCGGCATCTTTCTAATAGTGATCTGAGCTTGATAAGCACATCTCCGTTATTCAAGCAACTATCAATTTTGACAGGGGCGACTACAATTCTCACTGTATTCTGCGATTCCTTCCGTTACAGGACAATTAGGCTTTGATTCAGTTCTGGTTCTGGTCATTCAGCCGAGTGGAAGGCACTGGCAGTGAGCCGATTCGTGGGGCGACTCGGAAGGTGTAGGATTAACGTTATTGCTGATTGAACTGTGCGCGTGCGCAACGACCTCCATCAGCGTGGTGTGGGATTCTAAGGAGGAATTAACCTCGCACGGTCAGGTTTAAATTAGGTGGAGGCGCTGCTTGGACACATCACCATTCCGAGTTCTCGTAGTGGAGGATTACGAACCGTTTCGCCGATTTGTTTGTTCGACTCTGGGGAGGCGACCGGAGTTGGAGATCATCTGCGAAGTGTCGGACGGATTAGAAGCGGTTCACAAAGCCGACGAACTGCAAGCGGATTTGATTCTGTTGGATGTCGGGCTGCCAACGCTGAATGGAATTGAAGCGGCTCGCCGAATCCGCAAGGTCTCCCCCAAGTCAAAAATATTATTTTTGAGCCAAGAATCCTCTGCCGACGTGGTGCAAGAAGCTCTCAGCCTGGGGGCACTGGGCTACGTTCTTAAGTCACATGCTGGAAGCGAACTGTTAGCGGCCGTGGGAGCCGTTTGTGAGGGCAGACGGTTTGTGAGTGCTGGATTGGACACGCAAGCTCCCGACCTCTGCCATGAGCAAGTTGTCCGCACGTTCGTTCCGAAAAAGACGGAGATCACCCGCAGCCACGAGGTTCGATTCTATCCTGATGATGAAGCCTTTGTATTTGGATTTTCTGATTTCATCGAAGCCGCTCTAAAAGCTGGGAATGTGGTTATCGCGGTCGTGACCGAGCCGCATTCCAAAGCCCTTGTTCGGAGTTTGCAGGAGCATAGCAGGGATTGTGCTGCCGCCATCGAACAGGGGCGCTATCTCCCTTTGGATGTTGCCGAGACGCTCTCGACCTTCATGGTGAATGATCTGCCCGACTCGGTGCGATTCTTTAGAGTCGTGAGTGATCTGATCGCAGCGGCACACGCGACAGCGGGGGAACAGTCACAGGTTGTAATTTGCGGGGAATGCGCGTCAATTTTGTGGGCAGAGGGCAAAGCGGATGCTGCGATTCAGGTGGAGCGATTCTGTAACCAGCTAGCCAAACGATACGAAATGGATATTCTTTGCGGATTCTCACTGAGCAGCTTTTACCGCGAGGAAGATAAGCAAATCTTCCAGAAGATTTGCCACGAACACTCCGAGCCGGGCGTGGGACTCTCACCCAGCGACACGCATGGAGTTGCTTCCCGAACTGAGGGGCACACGAGCGTGGATCGTGGTTCCACGGTTGGGTTGCGATTCGATTGAAAGGGTGCCGTCCAGCAGTTTCAGTCGTTCCTCCATGCTGATAAGACCAAGCCCTGGGCTCATCTTTGCCGCTTCGTGGTCAAAGCCTACGCCGGAATCCTTAACCGTAAGATCAATCTCATCCGATGTTCCCCACAATCGCACTTCGAACTGCCGTATCCCACTGTGTTTGACCGAATTGTGCAGGGCTTCCTGCAAAACGCGGAACAGTCCAAGAGAAATGTCAGGCGATACAGGATTCGGCAAGTCGTGCGCCTTGAAGTCAAGTTCCACTTTCTGCTGCTGAGCGAACTCACGGCAGAAGCTGTTCATCGCCGCAGCAAGCCCTAGATATTGCAGTTTTGCCGAGTGCAACTCGTGTGACAAGGATTGAACATCGGCAGCTATCCCGGAGGTCCGCTGCTTTATTTCGTCGATACGGCTACGAACTTGAGCAGGCAAATCAAAAGGACTCTCTTGGAGCTCTTCGATCTCGATTGCCAACATGGTTAGGCGTTGACCGATGTCGTCATGAAGCTCTCTGCCGATCCGCATACGTTCCTGCTCTTGTGCCTCAATCAACTTGCGGCTCACGTTTGCGAGAGCCACTTCCACGTGTTTCCGCTCGGTGATGTCACGGGCGATCTTGGAAAAACCCATAATCTTGCCGCTCGAATCTTTAATCGCGGAAATACTGATGGACACGTCCACCTTTTTCCCTGCTTTGGTCACTCGAACCGTCTCATAGGGTTCAATGCGCTCGCCAGTTCTCAGCCTCTCAAGAATCTTCAGTTCCTCATGCCAGAGATCAGGCGGGATGAGAATCGTAATTGGTTTTCCAACCGCTTCCGATTGGGTGTATCCGAAAATACGTTCCGCACCTGCGTTCCAACTTTGAATGACACCGTCCAGATTTTTGGAAATGATCGCATCCTCAGACGATTCGACTATTGCGGCATGACGGAACCGCGTTTCTTCCGCCATCCGTTTGTCCGTGATGTCTTCCACCGTGGCGATCACCAGCCGGGGTGTCTGATTCAACAAAGAGATGTGTAATCGCCCCCACACCAACGAACCGTCGCGTCGAAAGAAACGCTTCTCCATCTCATAGTGATCGATTAAACCCGCTCGCAACTGCTGAAACAGAGCCCAGTCCTTCTCTGCATCTTCAGGCGGCGAAAAATCGACACAGTGTTTGCTACGCAATTCCTCTTCGCTGAACCCCAGCATCGCGCAAAAAAACGGATTCACGAAGAGAGGTTGTCCGTCCAGGTTCTCCAGAGCAATGCCGATGGGGCTTGCGTTGAAAGTATCGTAGAAAAGCCGGTTGTCGGGTGTCGGCGATTGTGCTGCATCTCCCATGGCAGAAAGGTATACCGCACTCGTAGTTGTCACCGCAAGCATAGTTTGTGGTCGCGATTTGTTGGCTAAGTGCAGGTGAACGCCCAAGTACGGTGCCGTATCCTCAACATTCGTCGTCCGGTCTGGCGCAGCATTGTGCTGGACGAGACCAAGGTGTACGATTCTGTATCTTTCTAGAAGTGATCTGAGTAAGCGGCCTTATTGTCTGAAGTATCAGGGCAGCCGGGAATCCTATCTCGGGGCCGTGGCGCACATCGAGACGCACCTCGTCCTCCGCATCGGATTCCCCGTGAACCATGAGGAGGAACCGTGCTACTCAGGTTGAAAACCGATATCCGTCCGCATCGAGCCCTCAGAGTTCTTTGGGTCCCTTTGTTGCTGCTAGTGTGGGCGTCCCCCGGACTCTCACAGAAGGCACCGCCACAAGATGTCAGCCTGCCCAAGTACGACCTTCAGACAGAGACGAAAACCGACGGCGTGATCGATGAAGTGAACCAACTGTCGGTCGGGAAGAGGAAGGATTTCACCGAGTTGATCATCAAGCGTGGCGATGACAAACTCCACATCTACGTATGCCCCAAACCATTTCAAGACGAGATAGGTCTCAGTCTTGGCAAGGGGGACCGGATTGAAGTGACAGGCTCAAAGGTAAAGCAGGAAGCATCGGAAGTGATCCTGGCACGACAAATGGTGAAGGGCACAGACACGCTTATGTTTCGCGATGACAAGGGTAACCCGGTGTGGGACTCGCGCACCGGCAAGTGACTAATCCTGTGTGGGGGCTCACGCCGTTGATTAAGAGGCTGGAGCCGACGAGCGGACTTGAACCGCTGACCTGCCGATTACGAATCGGCTGCTCTACCAACTGAGCTACGTCGGCCTCAAAGGGACTCGATTAGTTTATCAAATCGCTTTGGCCGTTCCGAGAAATCGCCGGTCTCACTCGGTTGGTGAATGTGACAGAGCTATCGGGAGCCTTCTTGCTTTTCCTTCGTGCGACTTCGTGTCCCTCGTGGTTAGAGATTCGCCTGATCGCCATGGGCGCAATTTAACCGAGCTGCCCGGATGAAGATCGCGAAAACGAAAAGGCCACCCGGCAACTGGGCGGCCTTTTCTTCAAGGGAGAATAGTTCCAACGGAGGCTTAGATTCCGTCAAAACTTTCTGCCGAAATCTTAAGAGCCGAAAAACAGGGGTGTCAAGCGATTTTTGGGAAATAAATGATAGTGTTTTCAATCACTTAGGGAATGGGTTAACAGCGTCGAAAACTGTACCAAATTGAGACAAAACGCCTTGGGAACGGTTGTAAGCCGATACTTCTGAGGCACTTACCGGGTCTAGGAGGGGTTCGGGGGGCGGTTGGGGGCGGCATCTCCACGAGCCGTTGAGGCGCCCTTGGCCCCCGTCTCGGTCAGGTGAAGCGAGATGAATTCCATCTGTTCCGGGCGATCGAAAATCCTGTCGGGATAGAAACGCTTCATCAAAATGCGGAATCCTCCGAACGCTACGCCGGCGACAATCGCAAGCCCTGCGAGAATCGCGCAGAGGATCACGATGTTGAGGATCAGCATGTACAGGTCGCGGACTTGTGTATCGCTGGTGGGAGTATTCCAGGTGACGCTGGCCTCGTAGTTCACCATGCCGAGCAGAGTCTTCGCATCGCTGTCGGAGATTCCACCTGACGCAACAGCGACGATCGGTCCCGTGCGTTTATCGAAGAACGTGCCTGAACCATTGATGGTGGAAACGCCGCTGTGACTGGAGTCGGTCACTCCATGAGAGGCTTCGATGCGGCGCAGATGCTCGGCTGCGAGTTGCGGCGTGGGATAGTAGATCAGAACCAGCGTGGCTTCGCCGCTAGGCGTCTGATAGTGGGCGAGAGTGAGCTCAGAACTGGCGCCGAAATCGACTTGATCGACGGTCACGGGCAGTTCGAGCGAAGCCAGTGCGGCCGGTCCCATCACATATTTCTGCGTGTTGCTGATGTACTGGCGGCGCGGCAGGAATTGGATGAAGCTCGGCAGGTTCCCCGCGCTGCCTCCGGGACGCGGCAGGGTTCCAGCTAATTCGCGCAGCTCCGCTCCGGACATCGGGGTTTCCTTGCTGAATTGCGCGTCGATCAGCACGTGGCCGCGATAGAAAAGAACGCGATCGCCTAACGAGGCACCCTGATCGCCGACCTGCTCCTTATTCATCTCCGGCTGCAGATAAAACGTGTAGGCGCCGAAGGCTCCGGAAGCGTCCGTAAAACGCGCTGCGCGAATCTTCAAGGTGCGGCCATCATCCCGCGTGTACGTTGCCGACTCGAAATCGCTGAAGCGGTATTCATTGAGCACGGGCGCGTTGGTCGGATCGGCCGTGGCAGCATTGCTACTCGTCTGCGGGGCGCCTTGCATCTGCCAGCCGGCGAATGACTGGGGAAGAATTGCGGGGGCTTGCGCTGCGGGCGACGATGCCGCGAACGTTATCGCAGAAAGGCAACCTAATATCGGAAAAACCAGTAGGAAACGGGGGAATCTCATGAGACTGCGGGCAATACCCGCATAATCATTAGACCACAGGAGTGCCAGAAAAGTTTCGTGATGACGGCACAGGCGGCAACCCGGTCACCCAGCCGGAACGCTCCACGCGTGAAGCGGCTAAGTGCCGGAAAATACGGCACCTGCGGGCCAAGTCGCCGCACCGTCGTGCCGGTCCCCTACCACGTGAGGGCCATTCACAGATTGAGCGCAGGCTTGCAGAATAAGGGTGGGAGAAGGAATGCAAGTGAGCCGTGTGGACACAAACAAACGCCGGGGAAGCCGCACCAAGGCCGTGCTTCCGGTGAGGATTAAAGGCAAAGACAGCAGTGGCAAGGCCTTTGAGGAATTGGCGCACACGCTCGATGTCACGGCCTCCGGCATACGGTTGGGCTCGATTCGGCGTGAGCTGAGCTGCGCAGGATGAAGTAACGATTTTGTTCCGCCAGCGAAGAATGCAGTATCGCGTGGTGTGGACGAAAAAGATGAAAGGCACGTCTGAGTTTCAAGTAGGGCTGCAGGCTTTGACGCAGGAGAGAGAAGCTTGGGGAGTGAACTTTGCCGATCCCGCAAAAGAGACCCCCCAGGCACTTAGCGCGTCACTGGCTTCGGCGCTTGCATAAAAATCAAGGGGAGAGCCATGGAGGAAAATAGCAATCGGTCGTTCGCGTGGTTGAAGCAGTTGTGGTCCGAGGAAAACGGTCAGGATATCGCCGAATACTCCGTGATGCTGGCAGTCATTCTTGTAATCGTAATGGGCACAGTGCGCCTGATCGGGTCCAACGCGAATAACGTTTTTTCGCAGGTCGGCAGCTCGCTTCAGTAAGTCGTAGGTTTCGTGTCGAGTAAGACTCACTGGCCAGCAGCGCTTCGCAAGGCTGCTGGCCATTTTTGCACCGCTTAGGACACCTTGGCTTCCAAACTAAGCGTTCCCACGGCTTCGCCTGCCGGTTCCAATTCCAGCCTGCTGCTTTCTTGGCGATGGCGATTCGGCTCTATCAGCACCACCCACCGGCGCGAAACCCGAGCCATCTCTCGCACTACGTGGGACCAATTCGCGTCCAGCTGCTACTCGCCTTCATTCCATACGTACAAGAAGGTGGCGTCGCTGGCGGTTGCAACACTCCGCCCGCCTTTGTGAGTGGCGCGATTGAGCGCGGACCGCACCTTTTCCTTGCTCTCCGCCAACTCTGCCAAAGGCACTTTTAGTGCCGTTCCACTCGGCACCTGATCGAGGTCCGAAAGGATCTGTGTGATCACCTGCTTGTGCTTTCCATTTCGTCCTTGGGGGACATCCCCTTGCGCCATTGTCTTGAAGTTCATCGAAACTTTTTTAGCCCGAGGGTTCACCAGAAGCCTCCTTTCCGATAAACAAACGTTAAATAAACGTAACGTAACCTACCAGAACGTTACAGATCTCTTCAAGTAAAAAAAAGTAAAAAATGTAGCTAACGGGGAGGATCGGGGTTCCTTATCCTTGGTCGCACACAAGTGTTTTTTAAGTGAGCAATTTAGGGCGATAAAAGGCGAAAAAAGGCCGGGCAAAAGATATGACCCGTATCGATCATCGCCTGCTACTGTTTGCAGGTGGCGAAAACCTATTTTGAAAAGATTCCCGTCCGAGTGGTCAAGAATATTGTCGCAGCGGTTCCTGCTTGTAAAGACATCCCCCATTCCCGCAACGGCTGTAGAACTATGGGAAAATCCGCGCAGGGACAGGTCAGAGCCGCTAAGAGTGCCATCAAGACGGGCCGCGAAGGGAACCGAAGCCATCCGATGACGTCCGACAAACGAGAACGCATGCTTTCCCTCTGTGCGCTCATTGCCAAAGAGCAGGACCCGCACAAGTTTTCGGAGTTACTCCAGGAACTCAACGATTTTCTTCTAGAGGAAACAACTTCGACGCTGGACGCGCCAATGAAGACGCCTTGATTCGGCCTTCCCCCCCGCCGAATCAAGTTCCCGGTGAAATGGATGGTAAGTGTACGCTATCGTCCAACAGACCCACCTGAAAGCTTGGAGTAGCGGCGAGGTACTGAACGGGGCTGGATTCCGGGGGCGTGAGCTCAACGCTTACCACTGTCATTGTGCAGAACCTCAGCCTCCCATCTGTGCCTCTGCTGTTCAATCACGTCGTAGCAATGACAGGCTTTCTTTTCAAGTCTCTCTCTATCGAGTATGTCCACACTTCCTCGGGAATACTCGATGAGTCCCGCTTTCTGCAAAGCGCCGGCCGCGACCGTGACGCTGGCTCGGCGAGTACCGAGCATCTGGGCCAGGAACTCCTGCGTCAACGGGAGCGTCTTGCCGCCAACGCGGTCATGACTCATGAGCAGCCATCTTGCCAATCTCTCCTCGACCCCGTGCAGACGATTGCAGGCGACCAGTTGAGTGGATTGCATGGCAAGAATCATCGAGAACCGCTGAAGCTGGGTTTGCAGTTCCAGGCACTGAGGCAAGATTTTGAGCAAGGTGGCTATGTCGATCCGGTAAGCTGTTCCGTCCGCTTGAGTCACCACTCGCAGCCCGCTGGTCTTGAATCCAAAAATGACCGGCACACCGACGAACCCTTCTTTGCCGATTAAGCCCACTTCGACGGTTTTTCCGTCGGGCTGGGTCGTAAGCACCGATCCTAGTCCCTCGTTCAAGAAATATCCGGACTTGATCGTCTCTCCCGCCTCATGGAGCACTTGGTGGAGTCTGAGTCGCACAAATTCCAGCGAGGAAAAAAGATGGGTACATTCCTTTCGTAGAAGGCCGCGCAGAATTAAATTGCCGATTTCTCGTCCGTCACCATCCTTGCCTGAAAGTGTAGTAGCAACTTTGGGTCGACGAACAGACGAACCTTGGGGCACATTGGCTCCTTACACTGCGAGATGTTGTCCGATTTCGCAAGAAACCGTTCCCCCTGTAGCCCGCGACGGATCTGTGCGTTGACGAGACCCTCCAACGTACGACGACGTGACTCATCTTGTAAGCACGCTATCGTACAGATGAATGGAATTAGCCGAACAGACGAAGAAGCCGCGTTCGAATCGGGCACGGCGCTGTATCCCCCAAGCTCATGGCGTGCTGGATGTACAGAAGAGAGTTGCAGAAGAATTGTGAGGCTGGAGGAGTGCAAAACAGAAGTCAGCGAAGTGCGAACGTCTGCCACAGTCACAGCAACATGAGAATGCTTTGCCCACGCCCAGGAAAGCGTGACGCAGGCGCCACCCTGTTGGGTCCGTCCGGGCGGATCTTTTTTCGGGGAACGGTCAGCGGGTGGACCGATACTCGGATTCTCTGCGTGGTGCCACCGGCCCCTTCGATCCGAAGGGGCCGCCGTGTCACCGTCAGACTATCGCCTCGACTACGGGGTAGTTTGGCCAACGAATGACTGGCAGGAAACGTTGGGATGCCAATTTACGAATGCGCCTTTGGGATTCTCTTTCCACGCCCAGACGTGCAGCGTGTAGAAGGCCGGCAGCCCAAAGCGATTCGGGGCTGGGAAGTAGTGGAAGATCTGTCCCATAAGGAACGGCGTCGTGCCCGGATGCTTCTCATCCCACGCGCTGGCGATCACGAGATAGTCGGCTCCGGTCAGTTTGACACTTCCGTCCGGCTGCGCCTCGTAGAGCACGATCTGGGGACGATTGACGTCCACGATCCCCTCGCCCACCAGCGTGTCATTCACATAGTGGAGACCCATTGCCCCAAAGTCGTCTCCGCTCACGCAACCGAATTCAAGGCGATACCCATCGTTCTCGGCCACTCTCACATCCTTAAACCGTTCGGTGGCTCGCCGAACACTTCGGATAAGGGCGCTCTGCTGGTCGCGGGACGGTTCCTCTTGCGTTGTCGTGGTGTGCGAGTGGACCTCTTGCGCCACTGCGCGCAAGAAACAGACGTTCACGAGAGCGAACGCCATGATGGAATACCGACATTGTCTCGCGAATTGAATCGCCTTCCTGGTAGGAGTGAGTATCTGCGCTGTATTCATTTGAATTGTCTCCTTCTTGTAAAATCGACGCTCAACTTCGATGGGCTATTGCTGATGGCTCTCGCAGACACGCATGTAGCCGGAATCCGCTGTTGAGCCGCTCGTCGTCACCGCTGAGGACATTCGACAATCACGCCACGCAGTGCTGAGCTTCGCCTTGCAAGCGCAAAGTAACAAGCGTCAGAATGGAAAGTAACGAAACAATGCCAAAGAAAACCAAAAATCATTTGGTTTGAACGAAATACGCTCGCGCTGGAGGGCAGGCCTAGATGGCAGTCGTAGTGGTTTCGAACTATTGTGACGCGACATCGAAATGAGTAGTTTGTCGCGGTATTTCTCAGGAGGATCCCAAATGAGTTTTCGTAATGCAATGAGGATTTTGCTGGCGGTCGGGTTGGGTGTTGGCGTTCTAGCCTGGAGCAGCGACACCGGCAAGTCGACTACGGTTAAGGGCTACGTGCTGGATTCGGCCTGCGCATTCACCAAGGGTCTGAAGAAACCGATCAGCGCCGAGTGCGCTACAGCGTGTGCAAAAGCTGGTTCTCCTCTCGTGATTTTGACGGACAGCGGCACGATCTACTGGCCCATTGCGGACACGACTCCATCCAGTGGGCAGAACGATCGCCTCTTGCCGTTCGCCGGACAAAAAGTTACGGCTACTGGAAAGGTGTTTGAACGGGGAGGATCGACGGCGCTGGTAATCGAGAAGATCGAAGCGCAGAAGTAGTCCGCCAAGAGACATCGTTGACGGAATCGGGATCCGGACTGAGCCAAAGAAAGCTTCCGGCTACTCTCAACAGGCTCACTGCCCGGCGGTCTTGTCGAGCTTGCTGGCCATCTTGACACCGCTCAGGCCGTCGACGTACTTGGCGATGCCGCGGTAGAGCGATTCGGCGATGCGCTGGCGGTATTCGCTGGTTTCGAGGCGGTGCTCGTCGCCGGGGTTGGAGACGAAGGAAATCTCCGCCAGGATCGAAGGCATGTTGGCGCCGATCAGCACGATGAACGGAGCCTTCTTCACGCCGCGGTTTCGAATCCCGGGATTCTTGGCCGCCAGGCCGCTGTGCAGGGACGACTGCACGTCGGCGGCGAACTCGCGGGATTCTTCGATCTTTTCCTTCAGCGCGATCTTCTTTACCAGGTCCTGCAGTTCGTAGATCGATTTTTCGGAGACGGCATTTTCGCGCGCCGCGACTTCGAGCGCGTCCGGCGACGAAGTGAAATTCAGGTAGTAGGTCTCAACCCCGCGCGCCGCCGAGTCGCTGCTGGAATTGGCATGGATGGAGATGAATAAATCAGCTCGCTGCTGGTTGGCGATGGCGGTGCGCGTTTCGAGCGGAATAAACGTGTCGTTCTTGCGGGTGTAAACGACTTCCGCGCCCAGCCGAGTCTCGAGCAGCTTGCCGAGGCGGCGTCCGACTTCGAGCACCAGGTCCTTTTCTTCGAGGCCGTTGGGGCCGATGGTGCCCGTATCATGGCCGCCGTGGCCCGGGTCAATCACGATCTTGCCGATCTTCAGGCCCAGCGTGCGAATCAGGGAACGGTCGCCGCGGGCCGTGGGCTTCGCGACCCGGATGTCGAGGTCTGATTCTTTCTTGTTGGTGTTCAGCCGTGAGGAAGATTTCCCCTTCGCCCGAGGTGTAGACGACACATCGTTCATTGCCGTTTCGGCTGGGGACTCGTCGTCTGCCGCGTTATCAGCCTTGCTGGTCTTGCGTTTCGTCTTCGAGGAAGAATGCGGTGTGGGAGCCTCGTTCTTTAGCCGTGGTCGACGACACGGTGTCATCATCGTCGTCGGCCTCCACGATGACTTTCTTCACTGGTGGATTTGTAGTCTTGGCAGTCTCTCCGGACGTTCGCGCTCTCCTTCGTTGCGTGGGTATCCGGAGCATCGTCCTTGGCGGCCACTTTCTGATCGTGAATCTCTTCCTTCTTGGTGACCGGCTTGCCCGCCAGTGCCTTCATGTCGGCCTTCACGACCGGCTGCGGGACATGCGCCTTCGTCTCGGCCTGCGGCGGCACTTCCACGTCGGCCAGGGCGGCGGCTTCTTCTTTTGTCAGCTTCGCGTGCGCGATCTTGTCGTTTTTCCCGTGAATATCAATGATCAGGCGGTACGGGTTCGGCAGCAGGAATGCCTCGTAGGTGGAGAGGTCGGCGACTTCGAGCACGACGCGCGTGCGCCCCGGCTGGAACTGGGCCACGCGAATCTTCTTCAGGAAGCCATCGTCCACTTCGAAGGTCTTGCCCACCAGGGTGGAAGCAAGCTTGGTGTCACGCAGGTCGAAAAAGATGCGGTCAGGCTCAGAGATGCGATGCGATCCGAACTTCACTTCGCTCTCGAGATCGATGGCGACCCGAGTGTAATCCGGATTGGACCAATGGCGGATCGCGGTCACGCGAGGCAAACGATTAGGACTCTTGAGTCTTCTGAGCTCGCAGTTTCAGTCCGGCTGCCGCTGTCTGCGTCGTTGTCGTCTGTTCTTGGCTGGCGGCTCCGCGAGCGTTCTCGGCATGAGCGGTGGTTTTCGGCTTGTCCCCGATGCCACCACCGGGTCTCGCTTCCGCTTTCTTCTCCGATTGCGCGTCTTTCTCCGCCTGAGCCTTCTTCTCGATAGACTCGTTCTTGAGTTCGGCGATGGCCTGCTGCGCATCCTCGACGAGTCGATTGTGCGGATAGCGCTTCAGAAACTCTTCAAAGGTTGCGCGCGCCTGCTCGGGATCGTTCAGGTCGTCTTTGTAGATTTCGCCGATGGTGAACAGAGCGTCGTAACGATACTTGCTGCCGGGATATTCCCGGCGCAGGAACTTGTATTGCGCGATCGCCGAATTCAGGATTTTGTCATCTTCGAAGCGGCGCCCCATCTCAACCAGCGTTTCGGCGACTGCGACCGCGCTGGGATCGGCCTTGGTGGAAGTCGGGGCACCGTAGTAGACGCTGCGATAGGCATTGAGGACGCGCTGGTAGTCGCGGCGGGTGCGCTCGGCCGGAGGACGGCCGTTCAGCGCCTCGTGCATGCGGTCGGCGGCGGCAAAGTGATCCCGCGCCCAAGCTTCGCCGTGACGCACGCGGGCGTGCGCCGGCATCCCCGAAAGGGCCGCCACGAACAGCAGCACTCCCCAGGACAATGCGCGCTGGCTTAGGGTCACTTTCAAGCTCAATCCATTGTCATCCTAAGGGTCGCGCGTTCTGCGGCCCGAAGGACGTGGGCGAACCGCGCGAATCGTCCGTATTCTTTGCGGACGAACAAGTCGCGCGTTTGGCTCGCTTCATTATTACGCCGTTGCAGTTGAACTGCCTGGGTACCTGAGAGAATTCAAAAATATAAATTGGGTGCCCCATTTCCCGCCGCCTTTGCGAGAAGTGGGATTTTTACGGCTCTGCCTGCCCTTACAACAGATGCTCCCAACCTAATCGGTGTTGCTGATGTAAAGCACACCCCGCTCATCTCGTTGAACCTTCACGGGATCGCGGCTGGCGCCGGTTTGCGAAAGATCAAAGCCGCCATAGTAAAGATGCGTAATCTTCCGTACGTAGTCCTGGGTTTCGCTATAGTGCGGAATACCCGCACTGCGCCGACACCGCTCCCTCACCCGCGTTATAGGCGGCTAATGTCAAATTCACGTCGCCGTTGTAGTTTTCCAGCAGGTACTTGAGATGTCGAACTCCGGCATCCACGTTCTGCTGCGGGTCGAACGGGTTCTTCACTTTCAGTTCGCGAGCCGTCTTTGGCATCAACTGCATCAGTCCCATCGCGCCCGTGCGCGAGACAGCGTTGGAGTTGAAGTTCGATTCGACTTTCACCACGGCCCGCACCAGATTCGGATCCACATTGTGCCGGGCAGCGGCCATCACGATCGACTGATCAATCTCTTCCGGCGAGGCCTGATGTCCGTGAGAATTGGCCTGCAGAATCTTGGCATTTGCCGATTGCACCGATTCGTGCCCGTAAAACTGGCTGACTTCTGCCGCCGCCGAGCGGGCGGCCTTGCCTGAGGCAGTGTTGGCGCCAGGAACTGGCTTCCACCGGTTCTCTTTGCTGCTCCAGTACGCCAGGTAGGAGCGCTTCGGCTGCGGAGAGGGAACTGCCTGACGCTCCTTCGCAGGAGTGTCTTCGTTCACATAAATCGTGCGGCCGTGCTCTTGCGTGGTGGCGATACCGCGCGCGGGCCCGTCCCCTTCGGCGGCGCGTGCCGCCGAACTGATGAGAGTGAAGGAGGTCGCGAGTACTGTCGAAGCCGTCAGCATCCAGGTTAGTTGCAGGCGCTTTCGCATATCCGGGCCTTGTCCTTTCACCAATCCTTCGCTGGAAGGCGCGGCAGACAAACTACGCCCTCCCGTGTTCTACCCGGAACCTGAACGGAGAAACTATCAACCAGAGTAGGTCGATTATAGGCGTGGAGCGGAGGGGCGACAATCTCTCCGAAGGGAGTAGAACCAACGGAGTAATTTGCGGCAAGCGATTGAAACGTAAGTAGATTAGGGGGTTCGAAGGATATGGGCAAAGGTGTCGGAGGTAACCAACGTGGAGGTTACCCTGAACAGCTTATGTGGGGGCAGCCGCCGTCGGCTGTCCGCGGAGCGGAGCTCCGCCCCCCCGGGGTCGTCTAGCACGGTGGCCACAACTTCGGCGATGCCCTCTCGTCGAATCACCAGTGGAAACCAGCCCCCTCCGGTCGTCGGGAGCACTTTGTAAGGGTTCGATAAGAAGACTGAGACAAAATGAAAAGGCCGGCTCCCCAAAGGAGCCGGGCCCGAAGATCTTGCGCCATTTGCGTCCGGTTAGGTTGCGCTTTGGCTCGCCGCTGAACTAGCTGCGACGTAGGGTCGGCAGGGTGGACTGGCAGTGCGTTGATCTGGGTGGGCACAGAATGAGGGGGCCACCGTCAGCGGTAGGCACCGGTTGAACGCTCGCTGCCAGGAATGCGCCGATCATTACGGCGGTCAGAATCGCGATTTTCGCTACCAGCTTTGCATTCATCTTTACGTTCATTGTCGTGCTCCTATCTGGGACCTGGGGAATTCTTGCTTCGGTTCGGACCGTCGCAAGTAACCTTGTAGAAAGCAAGCGCTGTGCCAAATCGTGGACACAAGAGTCGTTTGTTCGGATAACGGGACAACCGCTGAAAAATAAGGGGTAATCCATTTCCCGCTATGGTTCAACGGGACGGTTCCCGAGTTTCCGCTTGGAAATCCCAAACAAAAACGCGAGGACCTAACCTTTCTGTTAGGTGCGAGCACGGCGCAGCCTGGGGTGGCCGAGTATACTCATGGCGTCATGGGCCACTTGGGCGAACAGGGGGCGGTTCCTGGCGGCGCACGGCTGGAGGCCGTCAGCGGACCCCTCAAGGGTAAGGTCTTCTCGCTGGCCGAGGGTGAGTTCTCGATCGGGCGCGATCCCTCCAATCAGATCTCGCTTCTCGACTCGCTGGTATCCCGCCGCCACTGCATTATCCGAAAGGAGGCCGAGGCCTTCCGCCTGGTGGATCTGGAAAGCCGGAACAATACGTTCGTCAGCGGCGTGCCCGTGCGGGAAAGAGTCCTTGTACCCGGCGACCAGATCCGCGTGGGTAACTCCGTTCTTGTTTTCCAGGGTCCGGCCGGCGAATCCAGTACTGACGCTTCGCTGCAGCTCGATGCCACTCCCGCGCCGGGGGCGGCGACCGTCATACTGCGCAAAGAGGACGCTCTCTACCTGCAGCCTCCGCGGCCGGATGGTCTTCCGGCCACGCCAAAAACCGTCCGCGACCTGAATATGCTGCTCGATTTCAGTCGGACGTTAAATTCCGCGCGCGGCCTCGCGGCGCTGCAAGACAAGGCGCTGGAGGCTGTTCTCGCGGCTGTCCCAGCCGATCACGCCGCTATTCTGCTAACAGAAGATGGGGCCGACGGATTTTCTTCCATTACTGGCCGCGACCGCCGCCTTGGAGCCAACCAGTCGATCCATGCCAGCCAAACCATCCTCACCCGCGTACTCAAGGAAAATCTCGCCGTGCTTTCGAGCGACGTCCAAAGCGACGACTCTTACCGCGAGGCGGAAAGCCTGCTCGAACGCCGGGTGCATTCGGTCCTGGCCGTGCCTCTCGAAGTGCAGGGCAAGGTGCTGGGAGTGATGTATCTCGAGGCCAGTTCTCCAGGCTCGCGCTTCGACTCCGACCTTCTGCAACTTGTCACGACCCTCGGCAATATCACTGCGATGGCCATCGAGAATGCCCGGCACCTGGAGAGGCTCGATGGCGAAAACCGCCGCCTGCATGAGGAATTGAATATTCATCACAGCATGATCGGCGAGAGCAAGGCCATGCGTGAAGTCTACGAATTCGTTTCCCGGGTCGCTGGGCGGGATTCGACGGTACTGATCTCAGGAGAGAGCGGAACCGGAAAAGAGTTGGTCGCGCGCGCCGTCCACCTGAACAGCCCCAGGGTGGACAAACCGTTCGTCGCCATCAACTGTGCGGCGATCACGGAAACTTTGCTCGAGAGCGAACTGTTCGGCCATGAGCGCGGAGCATTTACCGGCGCGGTTGCTCAAAAGAAAGGAAAGCTGGAAGTTGCGGAGGGCGGGACGGTTTTCCTGGACGAAATCGGAGAGCTCGCCCTTGCCATGCAAGCCAAACTCCTGCGGGTTTTGCAGGAGCGCGAATTCGAGCGCGTCGGCGGCACACGGCCGATCAAACTCGATGTGCGCCTGATCGCCGCGACTAATCGCGATCTCAAAGAAGCCTCCCGCACGGGAGTGTTTCGCTCGGACCTCTACTACCGGCTGAACGTGGTCTCGCTGCAGATGCCTGCATTACGTGAGCGGCGGGAAGATATTCCTCTGCTCGCGGCTTTTTTCGCTGCGCAGCACAGCGAAAAGGTGAAACGCCGGGTCGCCGGAATTTCCCCCGAAGCTCGTGCCTGTCTCATGCGCTACGAGTGGCCCGGCAATGTGCGCGAGCTGGAGAATGCCATTGAGCGGGCGGTCGTGCTGGGCTCGACGGAAGTGATTCTCGCAGAGGATCTGCCAGATTCGATTTTGGAAGAAACCGCCGCTTCAGGGCAGCCGGTAAATGCGCTGGCTGAAGGCATCCGCGAAGCGAAAAAAGTGCTAATCGAGCGGGCTATCGAGCAGGCCAATGGAAACTACACTGAGGCTGCGAAAATCCTTGGAGTGCATGCCAACCACCTATTTCGCCTGATTCGTACGCTGAACCTGAAGCCAAAACGTCAGCGGTGAGCGCAGGGAGTCCCCCGATTCAGTCGGGGAACTCTCGCGAAAATGGTCGGCCTCGCACGGCGATCAACTCTTCGGAGAATGTTATGCGGTGTTCCATTTTGAACACCCGCACCTTAGACGCCAGCAGTATATTCTGCTAACAAGGTTACCCAGCTGTAATCCAGAACGAGGAATCAATGACATAGGCAAACAGAGTGGCTTATTTGCCGGGAGTACTCCCATGATTTGTAAAGGATGCCATTCCAATATGCAAAGCGTTTTCAACGGCGAAATTGCCATCCATTTCCCTGGACGCGAGGGTTTGGACAACCCAATGGTGTTTGTTTTTCCGAAGATCGTGGTCTGTTTTCGTTGCGGCTTCACGGAGTTCGCCATTCCCGATAGAGAGTTGCAAGTCCTGGAGCACGGTTCACCGGTGACGGGTGCGGCGGTTCTTACGGAGAGAGTACCTCGACCTTTTGAAATAAAGACAAAATCACCTTCTGCGGGAATGAACGGCTGAATGCTCTGCACGGATTTGTTGAAAGATCCGGCTGTCTTGCTGACTGCGAGAGCTGACGGTATTGATAGGCTGCGTTCCACGCGGTGCGATGGCTGTTTGAACTATCGCGGGTGACTCCATACCGCTGAATGCATGTCACAATGTCTTACGGTAATGCACACAGCGGTCCACCACCTCATACCCCAGCGCCTCATGCACGCGTTGGGACACTTCATTGTCGATCCAGGTATCGGACGCGATCTCAACGCACCCCTGGCTGCGTGCGCAGTCTTCTGCCGCAGCCAAAAGTTTCCTGCCTATCCCGCTGTGCCGATGGTTCTCCGCAACGTACCAACCCTCGACATAGCCCACCGGACACGATGGGTTGCAGCCGTCCGCATGTGAACGTAAGTCGACTTCCAGGAAACCCGCTAATATTCGATTACTCACTTCGGCAACCAGGATGATGAGCGGCATCGTTACAGGAGCCTTGCCTTCGAGAATCAGCGTAAGTTCTCGGGCATGTTCCTCGACGGAAGACTTGGGCCACAGCGCTTCGCGGAAGGGCAACAGTTGGTCGTAATCCGACGGCTGAGCGAGCCTGATGCAGATGTCCGACACGGGGCCCATCATAATCGAATCTCGATCGGGCACACCATTGGTTCAGCATCGCCGAAGTTGTCCAGTTTTCAACTGCTGTAAACGCTTGCTGCCGGGAAGGGATCTCAACGCGGAGGCCACCCTTTCTGTATCGGTTTCGAATTGAGGTATCCAAAGGCGTCGAATGACCAGCCAGAGTGGTTGCTTACCAACAAGACTTCCTCGGGTGTTCCGTAGCCACGATCATAAGCCTGGTTCGAGACCTCGCAGGCTCTTGTTTCCTTCCACGTCCAATGGCTGACAACCGGCAATCCGCGGCAGTAGCAATAGAGGGTGTATGCCTCGGAAGAGCCATACACGGCAGGAACCAGATAAGATCCATTTTTGTAGGGACTGAAGGCAATGAGGTATCGTGTGCGGCACTGCGGACATTCCACGCAATGGCGAATACGCAACATAAGAAATGCGCCGATGGAAATCAGTGTCCCACCGACTCTGTGCTTCTAGCCTTGCCCTGAAAATGGTCGGAATCAATAACCACTTGACGCGATTTGGACATAACCACTACGATCCGGGAAATGAAGAGGGTTGCTTCCGGGATTCTCCCCATGATCGCGGTCAACCGGAAGAGCCCGAAAGCTCTTCATCGGCAGATTTATGACGCCTATCGCGCCGCGATTGTCGATGGTCGCCTGCGGCCTGGGCAACGAATTCCGTCGACCCGAGTGCTGGCCTCCGAAATTCGGGTTTCGCGCTTTCCCGTTCTCAATGCTTACGCCCAGCTTCTTGCGGAAGGCTATTTCGAGAGCCGAGTGGGCGCAGGGACTGTCATCGCCAGTTCCCTTCCTGACCAACTGACGTCGAGCAAGCCAGCCGGCAGCAGCCATACGCCAACGCCCTCTGGGCCTCGGCCGCTCGCCAGGCGCTCTTCAGTCCTTCCCCGGGTTGTTCGCTCTCCATGGCTGCAGAATTGGGGAGCATTCCGCGTTGGGCAGGTGGCATTCGACCAATTTCCGCTCGGGGTCTGGTCCAACCTGGTCGCGCGCCGTTGCCGAAGTTCGGACGCGCATGCATTTCATTACGGCGATCAGATGGGCTCCATAGGGTTCCGCGAAACGATCGCAAACTATCTGAAAACCGCCCGATCGTTGCACTGCGAAGCTGAGCAGATCATGATTGTCGGAGGCTCCCAGCAGGCGCTCGAGATTTCGGCTCGAGTTCTCCTCGATCCTGGGAATCGTGTGTGGGTGGAACAACCCGGTTACCACTTGGCACGGGAGGTCTTTGCACTGGCCGGCTGTTATCCCGTGCCCGTACCGGTCGACAAGGAAGGGTTGGATGTTGCCGCCGGCATCAAGCAATGTCGCAAGGCGCGCGCCGCATTTGTTACGCCCTCTCATCAATTTCCACTGGGCGTGACCATGAGCGCCTCACGCCGCCTGCAATTGGTGGATTGGGCACAGACCTCAGGGTCCTGGATCATCGAGGACGACTATGACAGCGAGTTTCGGTACGAAAGCTTGCCGATCGCATCCTTGCAGGGGCTCGACTCCAACTCGCGCGTGATCTACATCGGAACCTTCAGCAAGGTCTTGTTTCCGTCTTTGAGGCTTGGATATATCGTGATTCCCTCGGACCTCGTCGAGCGTTTTCACGCCGTCCGCCGGGTCATGGATCTTAGCCCGCCCCGCTTCTATCAGGAAGTGGTCTCGGACTTTATTCGGGAAGGGCATTTTGCCCGCCACATCCGAAGAATGCGGGTTCACTACGGCGAGGTAAGGAGTGCTTTGGTAGCCATCCTCAGCAGAGAACTGGGCCCTTCGGTCGAATTGCTCGGGGATGAAGCCGGCATGCATGTGGCGGTGACGCTGCAAAACGGAAGTTGCGATCTGGAAATCGCCGAGCGAGCCGCCCGCCTTAACCTTTCGCTATGGCCGCTGTCTCCTTCCTATATGGGCGAGGCGTCGCGCCAGGGCTTCATCCTGGGTTTTGGCGGTACTAGCTTGACGGAGATTCCCCATGCTGTGCGCAAGCTACGCAACCTGCTCGCCATAAAGTGACAACTTTCGAGTTGTGGAATGGTCATGATCAAAATCTGTTAAGCGGCTATTGCCTATCACGCACGCAGACAAGATGATTCCTAAACTGCGATCGTTCTGATGCTTTCATCAACAAATTTCTGGATGGGTCTGGCCGGGCTTGTCTATCTTGTCGCCGGAGTTTTTATACTTCGAAAAGAGATTGGTGCGGCTCGCGGCTGGGACAAGCTCATCAGCTTGGGCTGTGTCTTCATCGCCGTTTCACTCGCTGTATTCGCGCCCGAGCATTTCCACGGCGGTCCGACGTATATCCAGAATATGGCCCCGTCCTAGATGCCGGCGCGCTGGTTCTGGCCGTATTTTATCGGATGCGCGCTGCTCGCAGCAGCGACCAGTCTTACCGTGAGGAAGTTCGTACGCTTGTCGTCCACCCTGCTCGCATTGATGTTCTTTCTATTTGTCTGCATGATTTATCTACCGAGTGTGCTCGCGCATCCCGGAAATCGATTCGCGTGGACCTTCGCGCTAAGAGACCTCTCTTTTGCCGGAGGCGCATGGGCTCTCGCCGGACTGCATAGCCGTGCCTCGTCGCCGCAACAATCGAAGTGGATGATCCTATTTGGACGCATCGTGGTTGCGATTGCTGCGATCTTTTTTGCGGTACAACATTTTCTTCATCCAGAGTTTGCGCCCGGCGTTCCTTTGGGAAAGGTGATGCCATCATGGGTTCCATTCCACAGCGTATGGGGATACCTCGCAGGAGCGATCCTGCTGGCCGCTGGAATCGGTTTGGCCCTGAACAAACAATCCCGGATGGCCGCAGCCTCGATTGGCGCGTTAATGACCGTCCTCACGCTGTTCCCATATCTGCTTATTTTGATCCTTGCGCACGGCGGATCAACGGCGGAGATCAATGAAGCGCTAAATTACGTCGCGGACACATTGCTCTACGCCGGAGCAGCACTCGTCCTGGCATCGGCATTGCCGCGCGATCCTCATCGCGCGGAGAAAACATAAGTGCCTCCGGGACACCCTCCGCTTTTCAAGGCCTACCTTGCTCTCTGCCAATCTCCTGCTTCTTGGCTGGCGTAAGAATCTGCTGCTCCACCCACTCACTAGGACAGAGATACCCCTTGCTGGTGCCTCGTCTACGATGAAACCGCCTAAGCAATGGTGGACCTCCTCGGCCTTCTTCGGAGCGATTCGGCCCGCCGGCGAGGCGCTATGATGAGAGTTAAATTATGAAAGCACTTCTCCACATCGATCGTTCAGACGCTGCGCCAGAGGGGATTTCAAGCCTATCTGGTCGGGGGATGCGTGCGCGATCTGCTGCTGGGGCGGGAGCCCAAGGACTACGACGTGGCTACCGACGCTACGCCGAAGCAGGTGATGGAGATCTTTCCCGAGACTTACGCGGTGGGAGTGCAGTTCGGAGTGGTGCTGATTCCGGCGCCAGAGCGGGAGCCGGCAGGATCTCTGCCGAGGCTCCTTCGAAATCGAATGCGGTCGAAGTGGCGACCTTCCGCAGCGATATCGGGTATTCCGACGGGAGGCATCCGGACGAAGTTCGATTCAGCAAGAGTCCGCCGGAGGATGTCGCGAGACGCGACTTCACCATCAACGGAATGCTGCTCGATCCGGTGAGCGGCGAGGTTCTTGATTTTGTCGGTGGGCGCAAAGACCTCGATGCCGGAATCATTCGGACGATCGGCGATCCGGAGAAGCGCTTCGGTGAAGACAAACTGCGCATGCTGCGGGCGGTGCGTTTTGCGGCGAGGTTCGAGTATCAGATCGAGCCCGCGACTTTTGCGGCGATGCGGGAGCTGGCCGAACAGATTCGAGTCGTCTCGCGGGAGCGGGTGCGCGATGAACTTACACGCATGTTGACGGAAGGACATGCCCGGCGGGCGTTTTTGCTGCTGGACGAGTCGGGTTTGCTGCGGCAGGTTTTGCCGGAAATTTCTGCGATGAAGGGAGTGCAGCAGCCTCCGGAGTTCCATCCCGAGGGCGACGTGTTTGTGCACACTTTGCTTCTGCTGGAGAATCTGCCGCACCCTTGCCCGATGACTCTGGCTTGGGGAGCCTTGCTGCACGATGTTGGGAAGCCTCCGACGTTCCGGGTGGCCGAGCGGATTCGATTCGACGGGCACGTGGAAGTGGGCGTGAAGATGGCAGAGGAGATTTGTGCGCGGCTGCGTTTTTCGAACGACGAGACCGAGCAGATTCTGGCGCTGGTGGACAATCACATGCGGTTCGGGCACGCGACGCGCATGAAGGAATCGACTCTGAAGAAGTTTCTTCGCATGCCCCGCTTCGACGAGCACCTGGCGCTGCATCGGGCGGACTGCCTGGCGAGCCATCGGAATCTTGCGACGTACGAGTTCGTGCGGCAGAAGAAGGACGAGATTCCGGCGGAGAAGATGCGTCCCACGCCGTTGGTGACCGGGGACGATCTGATTGCCGAGGGGCATCGTCCGGGGCCGAAATTTCGCGAGATCCTGAATGCGGTGGAAGATGCGCAACTGGAAGGCCGGTTGGGCTCGCGCGATGCTGCACTGGAGTTTGTGCGGCGTGAGTTTCCCGCCTGAAGCGAGCATCGCGGACGATGTTAAAATCAACCTTCCCTTGAGGGGACGAGGAGTCATCGTTGGAGCAGGTTGGATCGGACCTGGAGAGAATTGTCGCGAAATCTTTGCGGCAGGCGGCCCCGGCACAGGCGCCGCTCATGGCGTGGCCGGTGGTGTGTGGTTCGGCTGTCGCCGAGCGCACTCGCGCCCTGAGTTTTCTGGACGGAGTGCTGCGAGTGGCAGTTGCGGATGCGGGATGGAAGTGGGAATTGCAGGGCCTCGCTCCTCGATACCTGGCGTCAATCAACCGCTACACGGTGGAGGCCGTTCGCAGGATTGAATTCGTCGTGATGCGCCCGGAGATCACCGGAGCACGACCCCCGCTGATCGTTCTTAACCTCCTATGAAAGTCACCGAGAAAGACGTAGCCTACGTCGCCGACCTTGCGAACCTGGAACTGACCGAGGACGAGCGCCGCGGAATGCTGCGCGATCTGAATTCAATTCTGGATTACGTCGACCGACTGAACGAACTCGACACGTCGGACGTGCCGCCGATGGCGCAGGTGTCGGACCGCTACGGTGTGGACGAGGCGAAGCAGGGGAGCGAGCGCTTTGCTTATGCCTCGCGGGAAGATGTTCTCGAGGGGCTGAGAAAGTCATTGCCGCATGACGAGGCTCTCGCGAATGCGCCGGATGCGGACGAACACTTCTTCCGCGTGCCGAAGGTGATTGAGCGGTAGGGCGTTTGGAGTGGGGCGGCTGATTTGATCGCTTGCAAGAAAGATTCGCTAACCACAAAGGGCACGAAGGAACACGAAGGAAAATCGATTGATTCTCGCTCGAGCGCGAGCCTACCGAAAGTGCACACTGGACAAAATGGACGTAATTTCGCTCACAATTGATGCGGCCCGCTCGGCCATACAGGAACGAAAGACCACGGCGCTGGCGCTGGCCGAGGCCCATTACGCGCGCATTCAGAAAGAGGATGGGCAGATTGGGGCGTTCCTTACGCTGTCGAAAGAGCGCGCGCTGGAGCAGGCGGATCGCATCGATCGCATGGCGGCTGAGGGGAAGCCACTTCCGCCGCTGGCCGGCGTTCCGGTGGGGATCAAAGATGTGATGAGCACGCGTGGCGTGCGCACAACCGCGGGATCAAAGATCCTCGAGAAATATGTTCCGCCTTATGACTGCACGGCGGTGGCGCGGCTGGAGGCGGCGGGTGCGGTGGTGCTCGGGAAGATGAATTGCGATGAGTTTGCCATGGGCTCATCGAACGAGAATTCGGGATACGGTCCGGTGCGCAATCCGCGCGATTTGACGCGAGTTCCGGGCGGTTCGTCGGGCGGATCGGCGGCGGCCGTGGCGGCCGACATGGCGGTGTTCACGCTGGGTTCCGATACCGGAGGATCGATCCGGCAGCCGGCGTCTTTCTGCGGCGTTGTCGGCCTGATGCCCACCTACGGTCGCGTCTCGCGGTACGGGCTGATTGCGTTTGCGTCTTCGCTCGATCACATCGGGCCGCTGACCAAGACCGTGAAGGATGCGGCGACCGTATTGCGGACGATTGCCGGGACGCGATCCGATGGACTCGACTTCGGCCGACGTTCCGGTTCCCGATTACGCGGCCGAACTCGACAAGCCAGTTCGCGGTTTGAAACTCGGCGTCGCGAAGGAATATCTCGGGGAAGGATTGGACGACGAAGTTCGCCAGGCGGTCGAGGGTGCGATCGAGAAACTGAAGGGACTGGGATGCGAGATCGTTCCGGTGTCGCTTCCGCACACGCCCTACGCGATTCCGACGTATTACCTGATTGCGACCGCCGAGGCTTCGTCGAATCTGGCGCGCTATGACGGCGTGCGCTACAGCCATCGGGCGCGCGGAGTGAAGACGTTGTCGGAGATGTACCGGCGCAGCCGGGATGAGGGGTTCGGGGCAGAGGTGAAGCGACGCATCATGCTGGGCACGTATGCGCTCAGCGCCGGGTACTACGACGCGTATTACCTGAAGGCGCAGAAGGTGCGCACGCTGCTGACGCGCGATTTCGAAGAGGCATTTCAGCAAGGTCGATGCGATTGTGACGCCGACCAGTCCGACTGCGGCGTTCCGGCTGGGCGAGAAATCGAATGATCCGCTGGCGATGTATCTGGCCGACATCTACACGGTCACCGCGGATCTGGCGGGAATTCCGGGGATTTCGATTCCGTGCGGCGAGACGCGGGAGAAGTTGCCGATCGGGCTGCAGATTCTGGGGAAGCATTTCGATGAAGCTACGATTTTGCGCGATCGCGCACGCTTACGAGCAGGCCTCGTAGTCTCTCCATCAGTTCTTCCTGTGCAACGCGGGGAAAATCACCAACCACAAAGGGCACGAAGGTTCACGAAGAAGAACCTAGAGAGGTTCGTAGTAGCTTTCTCCGGCGCAGGCGCGGCACAGGATCTTTCCGTCGCGCTGCACTTCTCTACGGAAATTGATGCCTTCTCCGCATTTCGCGCAGGTCATGCGCTCGCCTTTGTATCCGGGAAATTCCTCCGGAGGGAGATCAACTTTCACCCATTGCGTTGCGAACAGGTCGTCGTCGGACATTTCGCGATAGGCGAGCATCTGCTGCTGGTTCTTGTTTTCGATCTCCGGATGAAGCTGGCGGGCGAGAGCTTTGGATGATTCTTTGGCGGCGATGCGGATCGCTTTGCCGTTGATTACATCCACGAACGTGGCTGCGACCTTTCCCCAGTCGCGGAATTTCAGGGCGCGCTTGCCCAGTCGGCATCCGGTGACGACGGCGACAGCGTCGGTGGCGCAGCGGTCGATCTCGACGAAGGTTACGAGGCGCTTGCGGTCTTTGCCGTGGGGATCGTCGATGCCGAGTTTCTGCAGGCCCAGCATGGCGAGGCGCACGCCTAGCACCTGGCCGGCACAGAGGTGACCGTGGGCTTGTTCGGCGTCGCGGAGGTATTCGTCGAGGGACTTCACAAGCAAGCTCTCAGCTATCAGCCGTCAGCTTTCAGCTTAACATCGCTCGGACGGACATGGGTGGACGGATACTGTCGCGGGACGATCCTTCGCTCCGCCTGAAAAGCGGCTCCGCTCCAGGATGACGCCGCCCGGAAGTCGCGATTTCAAAAGCATGTGAAGAACGGTCATTTTCTGCGCCAGCGGATGCCGTCTTTTGTGATTTCTACCAGGATGCCTGCTTCGGCGAGTTCGGCGCGGATTGCGTCTGACTTCTTGAAATCGCGGGCGGTGCGGGCGGCTTTCATCTCGGCGATCTTTGCTTCGATGTCAGCATCCGAGAGTTGAGCGGACTGCAGCGCGTCGCGCAATTCCTGGCTGATATCTTTCTCGCGGCCTTCGGCCTGGGCCCACTGGAGGACTTGCTTCATCTTCGGGAGATCGTCGTCGTGGAGGACGGCGAAGACCTCGTCGAACTTCTCCAGGGCGGCCAGCAGCGGCGGGACGTCGTCTTTCATTACGCTACCGGTATCGAAGGCAGTGTTGGCCTGGCGCACCATCTCAAAGAGTGCGGCCTGCGCCTGGGCGGTATTGAGGTCATCGTCGAGTGCGGCGCGCATGCGGTCAACAGTTTCTGTAGCCAGCTTTTGCATTTGCGGATTCGAGCCGTCCGCAAAATTCCCGGCAGTGAGACGAAGGCGAAAATTTCGCAAGCGATCGACCGAGACCGCCGCCTGCTTGAGTCCGTCGAAGGTGAAATTGAGTTGATTGCGATAGGGCACCGAGGCCAGCAGGTAACGGATGGAAGATGGCTTGTGTCCCTTGAGCACCAGGTCGCGAGGGGTGAAGAAATTCCCCAGGCTCTTCGACATCTTCTCGCCTTCGACCAGAAGAAAGCGCGCGTGGAACCAGAAATGCGCGAAAGGTTTTCCGGTCATGGATTCCGATTGCGCGATTTCGTTTTCGTGATGGGGGAAGATGAGATCTTCGCCGCCGGCGTGGAGATCGAAGCTTTCGCCCAGTTCCATCATCGACATCACGGAGCACTCGAGATGCCAGCCGGGGCGGCCGGGACCGATAGCGGTGTTCCACGAAGCCTCGCCTGGCTTGGGTGCCTTCCAGAGAGCGAAATCGCGGGCGCTGTCTTTGTCGTATTCGTCGACGTCGACGCGGGCGCCGTCGAGCATGCTGCTGAAATCTTTTTTCGAGAGCTTGCCGTAGTGGGGAAATTTGGCGATGCGGAAGTAATAAGAGCCGTCGTCGGCGCGGTACGCGAGTCCTTTCTCGACCAGTTTCGCAACGAAATCGGCCATCTCGGGAATGTGTTCAGTGGCGCGGACCAGCGTGGGCTGCTCGATGCCGAGCATGGCGGCATCTTCGAGGAAGGCTTTCTCGTATTTTGCCGTGTACTGCTGTACGGTGACGCCGTCGCGGGCGGAGTTGCGAATGATCTTGTCGTCCACGTCGGTAATGTTCATGACGTGTTGGATCTTGTAACCGCTCTGCCGGAGGAAGCGGCGCAGAAGATCGACGGCGACGAAGGTGCGGAAATTGCCAATGTGTCCGTAGTCGTAGACGGTAGGTCCGCAGGCGTACATGCGGACTTCGGAGTCGCGGAGCGGGCGGAACTCCTCGACCTGCGAGGACATCGTATTAAAAAGGCGAAGGGGCATATGAGTCTTGCTCGTCAGGAGAACCTAAGATTCTAGGGGGCTCAGAAAAGCGGGTCAAATCAGGCATTCAAGAAGATCGGGGCGATTACACTCCCTAGCCCAATGCAGGTGATGAACATCACAGACGGGGAGTCAGCAAGGGTCTCTAATTCATCGCAGGAGGTCAGTAAAACTGAATACCGCAAAACTGCGCCCGACTCCTCCACGGGCGAGGGCATCTCGCCCAGCCGCTACTTGACGGCAGGGAGTCGGGCCAGTTCTCATCGGACGCGCAGAATCAATGCGTCTCGAACAGATCTCGCTTTCGTAAAGTGCAGTTCGTGCCTTTGGGATGCAGCTCCTAGCAGGCGACTTTAAAGAGCTTCTCGGCACGACCAGATCGGAAAGCTGTGGTGTGGAGGTACGCATGCACCAGCAAGAACGATGGTTACTGCTATTTCTTTGTATTCTTATCCCGGTCGTTCTCCTGCCCGCAGCACAGAAGGATAAGGCGACCTCATCGGAGCGTAACACCGTCGCGGGAGCGAAGATTTTTCAACACCATTGTGCCGCGTGTCATGGAGCTGATGGGCGAGGGCACGGACCTGCGTCAGTTGCCCTAAAGCATCCGGTTCCGGACTTAACCCGAATCTCGCAAAGAAGTGGCGGGAAGTTCCCGTACCAGCGCGTGAGGGCGATCATTGAAGGGAAGGAACCTGGAATGCCCGCCCATGGCGATCGAGAGATGCCGGTCTGGGGGCCGATCTTCCATGAGGTCGAAGCGGACCAAGACTGGGGAGAAGTAAGGCTGGACGCAATCACCAAACACATGGAGTCCATTCAGCAAAAATAACCCTTCAGGAGTCCGTGCGTCCGATACAGACGGTGACGCTATGTCTCGTGTGTTCTTCCGATCGGTCACAATCTGATTCACTCCGTTACCTGGCAGCTACGTCCGGAGGGCAGCCGACTCCGAAGAGTGTATGTCGTGGATGAGCAAGGGATGGGGTAGGTTACAGTGGAGGGGGTTTGTTACCATTCCTTTTTTCCTTCTGTGCGGCCTGTGTCCGACAAGCCCTTCACCACAGAGGACACAGAGGGGCACAGAGGAAAATCTGACGATGAAGAACACGGGCGAGAAGGTGGTGCGGATTGAGGCTTCGGCGTTGAACGCGCTGGCGGATCGGATTGCAGGGCCGATGGCGGTGGCGTTTCAGACGGCTGTCGATCTGATGTTTTGCTGCGCCGGGCGCGTAGTGGTGACCGGGATGGGAAAGAGCGGGCTCATCGCGCGGAAGATTGCGGCGACCCTGAGTTCGACAGGGACTCCGGCGCTGTATCTGCATCCGGTGGAGGCGTTGCACGGGGATTTGGGGATGGTGGTGCGGGGGGATGTGGTGCTGGCTCTGTCCGCTTCGGGCGAGACGGAGGAGATTCTAGCTTTGCTGGCGACCATCAAGAGGTTGCAGGTGCCGCTGATCTCGATGACGGGGGATGAGATCTTTGAGTCCAGGGATTCCCACCCTTCGAAAGGCACGAAGGGTGGGGCAGCCAACTTTGTCGTAGGGGAGGGAAAGTCAAAGGCAGCGGGCGGGGCCGCCCGCTCCACACTGGCTTCTTCGGCGGATGTGGCGCTCGATTGCTCTGTGGCGGAGGAGGCTTGTGCTTTGGGGCTGGCGCCTACTGCTTCTACTACGACCATGCTGGCTTTAGGGGATGCCTTGGCGGTTACGTTGAGTGAGCGGCGCGGGTTCAAGGAAGAAGATTTTGCGAATCTGCATCCGGGGGGGAAGTTGGGGAAGCGGCTGGCGCGGGTGGAGTCGTTGATGCATACCGGAGATGCGCTGCCTTGCGTAACTCCTGCGAGTCGGATGCCCGATGTGATTTATGAAATGTCACGGAAGAAGCTGGGAGTGGCGGCGGTGGTGGAGGACGAGCGGCTGGTGGGGATTATCAGTGATGGAGATTTGCGGCGGCTGCTGGAAAAGCGTGGGAAAGATGTGATGGATATGACGGCGGGGGAGGCGATGACGAGGTCGCCGAAGACGATTGCGAAGCACGAATTCGCGGCGACGGCCCTTGCGGTTATGGAAGAAAAGAAAATCACATCGCTGATGGTCGTGGGTGATGGCGCGAAACTGGAAGGAATCGTGCACTTGCATGATCTTTGGACTACAGAATTGGTTTAGGTGAGAATGTGACTATGTATCACTACGATCCCAATACGGCGCTGGAAGAGTTGAATGAGGATGCGACGTTGCCGAATCCTGTACATGTGCGGGACATGATTCTGCGCAAGAAGCTGACGGCAGACAAATCGCTTGAGTTGAACCGGCTGTTTGTGGAGTATCAGAAGTTTTTTGGGGAGGCGCAGAAGCTGGGGAAAGAGATTTTGAAGCAGCTGGCGGGGTAGCCGCAGGGGTCGTCAAAAGGGTTGCGTTATCCGCTCACGCTTCGCCTCGGTAAGCCAGCCGCGCGGGCTTAGCTCGAAGCACTTCATCATCGTGTACTCGCCAAACCGTAGTGAACCATTTCGTAGATTGGCGGCGCTATCGCATTAGGGCCACCCACAAAGCGGAACTGGATGTAGTCCATTCCAAACATGGCGGCAACCGCGGGCACTTCTGAGTGCCACTTTTCACGAGAGGTTTTTGAGCGGCAGGCCACGATCATCGCAATCGCTCCCCCAACGTGTGTTGCGATAAAAAGCTTCGAACGGAAAACTTGTTTGTTGCTTCGGAGCGGCGGGTCTTGCCAGCCTCGGTATGTCCAGAAGTGCACTGTGGAGGCGTCGCGTTCGAGTTGCGGTTCCGAGTCGCGCAAAGGCGGGTATTGTCCAATCAGCTTATGCACCCAGTCTGGGCACGGCTTGTTATTCTGCGTGCACGTAGTCGCCTGGGTAGTCGAGGGCGCATTGGGAAGAGTGGCATTGGTTGCCTCCAGAGAAGGAGGATCTGTCTCCTGGCAACTCGCCGGTGTTGTGGCGAACACGAAACCGAGAAGAACCAAGACCAAAGCGGAACGAATTCCGTGTTTCATGATTGCTCCGTAGACCGCGACGTATGGACACTTGTGTCAGCGGCCGCTTCAGTCAGGGCAATCGAGCGACCCTATTGCATTAAAAATTTCAAAGGAAATTGGTGGGTTTTCCTTTTGTCGCAACCACCTACACTAGATCAGGAAGTCGATCAGTTCCTCGCGAGTGAAGCCTGCTTCCCTCAACAACGACATCAGAGTGCCTTTGGGAAGATCGCGATTGTGCTGTGGAACGACCGCACGACAGCGCGAAGCTGGATGGTAGTAGATGTAATGGCTGCCAGACGTATGGTCGAGCACGAAGCCGTTCTGCCCGAGAAAGCGAATGACCTGACGCGGCTTGATGGCGGAAGCTTCGGCATCACCTGCTGTTATACCAAGCGCGAAACCTACAAAAACCAGCAGTAACAGTAGGCACTGCGGAAACGTGGAAAACTCGCTCAAGGTCTATGACATGTGTGTCGTGCGGCACAACCCCTGATGTGAGAATCAGGCTTAGTCAGCGTGCGTACTCGAGATCCAGCGAGGCGAGCAGCGTTTCTCGTCGGTGGGTACGGGTTCGTTGTGTTTGCGAAGGCTGGCGATGTATCCGGAGATCGCGTCCTTGGCCATCTCCTGAGCTTCTTTCAGTGTGCGCCCATAGGTGACGCACCCCGGCAGCGCTGGAACGAGTGCGGTGTAGCCGCCCTCGGGCTCCGGACGCAGCATGATGTTGAAACGATAATGGGCCTTTGGCATGGCATTCCTAGTTTAGCGCAAAATCCCTGAGCGTCGTGCCGTCGTCAAGTGAACCGCTCAATTCCCCGCTCGACTGCGCTCCGGGTGGACAGCCGAAGGCGGCTGTCCACACATGTGTCCTGCCGCGGCAATCATTTACAATCTAGGATTCTTCGTTCAATCGAGAACTTAACTATGCATCGTTGGTCACAGTTGTTTATTCCTACATTGCGCGAGGCGCCGGCGGATGCCGAAGTCGCTTCGCATAAATTTCTGGTGCGGGCGGGATACATCCGGCAGCTCGCGGCGGGGATTTACTCCTATCTTTATTTGGGGAACCGGTCGTTCAACAAGATCATGGCCATTGTTCGCGAAGAGATGGACCGGATCGGGCAGGAGTTTTATTTGCCGGCGCTGCATCCGCGGGAGATTTGGGAGGCCTCCGGGCGGTGGGGCGCTGATGGGCGACAACCTGTTTCGGCTGAAAGACCGCAAAGGCGCGGACATGTGCCTGGGGATGACCGAAGAAGAGGTCATGACTTCGATTGCGCTGAAGGAATTGCGCAGTTACAAGCAGCTGCCGCAGATCTGGTATCAGATTGCGCCGAAGTTTCGCGATGAGCCGCGGCCGAGGTCGGGGCTGCTGCGGGTGCGGCAGTTCATGATGAAGGACGCATATTCGTTCGACATCGATGCGGCGGGGCTGGATGTTTCCTACAAGAAGCATTACGAGACCTACTGCCGGATTTTTGACCGCTGCGGGTTGAAGTACATGGTGGTGGAGGCGGACTCGGGGGCGATGGGCGGGAAGGAATCGCACGAGTTCATGGTGCGGACTCCGGCGGGGGAAGATCAGATTGTGAGCTGCGATGGGTGCAACTACGCGGCGAACATGGAGAAGGCGACTTCGAAGCTGGAAGCGTGGGGAGATCTTGCGCCCGAGGGCGACGGCAAGCCGCTGGAGGTGCACACGCCGGGGCAGAAGACGATCGAGGACGTCGCGAAGTTTCTGGGAGTGTCGCCGAAGAACAAGATCAAGACGCTGGCGCTACATGGCGGATGAGGTGGACGAGAAGAGGCAAGAAAAAGTCGCGCGCGATTGTGGTGCTGATGCGTGGGGATCATCAGCTGAACGAAGCGAAGCTCAACGCCACGGTCGCGACGGCGACGCGGCCGATGGAGGAGGGGGAGATCAAGGCGCTGTTCAAGTCTCCGGCGGGTTATCTGGGGCCGATGGGAATTGAGTGGGCTCGGGATTTGAAGAAGGATGACGGCAAGCCTGTGCTGCTGGTCGACAAGGCGCTGGAGGGACGAACGAATCTGATTGCGGGTGCGAACAAAGAGGACTACCACCTGAAGAATCTGACGCCGGGGAAGGATTTTCATCCGACGGCGTATGCCGATCTGCGGGCGGTGACGGCGGGAGAGGCTTGTCCGAATTGCGGGAAGCCTTTGCGGATCGATACGGCGGTGGAGGTCGGGCACATCTTCAAGCTGGGGTACCGGTATTCGGAGTCGATGGGGCTGCGGGTGCTCGACAAGAACGGCAAAGAAGTCATGCCGATCATGGGGTGCTATGGGATTGGGATCGAGCGCATCCTGACGGCGGCGGTGGAACAGGGGAATGACAACGATGGGTTCTGGCTGCCGGCGTCGATTGCTCCGTTTGAGATTGTGGTGGCTCCGGTCAACGTGAAGGATGAGGCGGTGAAGAACGGCGGCGGAGGACATCGCCAAGCGTCTGGAGGCTGCCGGGTTCGACGTGGTTCTGGATGATCGGGATGAGCGGCCGGGAGTGAAGTTCAAGGACGCGGATCTGGTCGGTATCCCTTTTAGAATCACTGTGGGAAAGAAGGTTACCGAAGGTACTGTGGAAGTCGTTTTGCGCGAGACTCGCGAGGTGCGCGATGTTACGATTTCCGCGATAGTGGAATATTTTCAGGGAGTGCTCCGGCGGGCGGGATGAACTCATTTCCCGGTCCTGCTGGGCAGATTGTGGGACATGGGAACAGTTAAGGCACTTATCGGGTTTCTGGCGATCATCGCGCGTGGTCTACTGCGGGTTTCAGATCATTCCGCCGGAGCTGACGAACTACTCGTTCCAGGACGATCTGCGGAACATCGCGATGGTGGGCGGGGCGAATCCGCACCAGACCGACCAGGATCTCATTGACGCCGTGATGAAGAAGGCGCGGGAGCATGACATCACACTGGCCCCGGAGCAGGTCACGGTGCAGCGGATCGGCACGCCGGGCGCGCCGGCGGTGTATGTGGCGGCAGACTACAGCGTGCCGATAACTCTGCCGGGATATGCCTTCGCACTACATTTCACACCTTCCAGCGGAAATCGACAGCTGTAGGAAAGCAGCACTTAGCAATTAGCACTTAGCATTTAGCGAAAGCTGAATGCGTTCTTGCGCGGACCATCAAAATCATCTTCGGTCTGGCCGTGTTTGCTTTGATGGTGAACACGGGTGGCAGATTGCTGCCTGTGAGTCGGCCAAGATCGAACTCAAAGACGATTTGAAAGATATCGCGCCGATGGGCCCAGCGCGGATCGGCCTGGCGGCGCGTTCCGCGGGGCTACACTTAGGGCGCCCGGGCTTATACGGCCATGCAGGTCACTTTGGGGGCGGGCAATGACGTTCGTAACCTTGTCACTACATTACGCGGGACCTAGGATCGGCGTGGGATCGGAGTTTTTGCGCGCTCCTGCGGGGCGCTGCCCAGAGATTCCTCAAAGAGAAGTTTGAGCGCGAATCGGAAACCGGATTCGCAGGGCGTGTGCGCATTTTGAAGTGGAGGCGGTTCATGACGATGAAGGTTCGGGCGCTGTTGGTAGCGATCGTGATGCTGGCGGAAATGTGGCTGGTCGGCTGCGGCCATTACAACTGCGGGACAACGTTTGGGGCGTCGAGTTGCTCGTCGGGCAGCGGCGGGCTGAACCAGGGCAACGGCGGTACCACGAAGGGCACGTATCTTTTGATCGCGGATGCGGGCGGAATTCAGGGAGAAGTTCTGGATCCGACCGCCAAGACGATCTCGATCACTCCGGGCTTTGGAACGGTCTCCACACCCGGGACGAACAACATACCCGGGCGATTGGATGGTGGTGGCGGGCGGGAAGTTTATGTATTCCGCGTACAGTGGGGCTGGGCTTATCTTCGGATGGACGCTCAACGGGAACGGAACGATTACCGATATCAGCGGCTCCCCCTTGGCGGCTTTGTACTTGTTTACGAACACCGGGGCGGGAACGCAGGCAATGGTCGCGAATCCGGCAGGCACGCTGTTGTTTGTGCTGGATCAGAATGGCGAACAAGTTGATGTATATCAGATCGGTAGTACTGGAGTGTTGAGTAGTACCCCGACCATTATTCAGCTGCCCTCCGGATTCAGGCCATATAACCTGGCGGTGGACGGACAAGGAAAGTTTCTCTACATCAGCAACATCGTCGGGCTGGCGACCACCCAAGTTGCGGTCTTCAACATAAGCAGTACGACTTTGAGCCCGGCTGTCCCGATGACCCTGCAGCAGATGCAGGGGGAAGCGTCCGGAACGTTCATGATCGGCACCAGCGCCAACACCTCCAACACCGATAACAATCTTCACGTCATGAGTATTAATTCGTCGACCGGTGCGCTGACGGAGGTAGGAACGGGATTACCCACGACGGACACCCCAGCGTTGGTGGCGGTTCAGCCGAACGCTGGTGGGAATCTCGTTTATTCCGTCGACTTCAGTGGCGCAGTCGAAGGGGCTTCGCTCGACCTGACCACAGGTTCCCTAACCGCGGTTGCGGGGTCGCCGTTCAGCATCGAGGGCTTGTCAGCGGAATTCGATCCGGCCGGGAAATACCTCTTTGTGGTCGAAGGCACGAGCCTGGATCACTCTAGTCTGTTTGGATTCGACGTGAGTGCCAGTTCCTCCCTGGCCGCGCCACTTGCCAGCGTGGGATGGGCCGCAGGAGCCTGGCAGCCTTTCGACACGCAGTAGTTTCGGGAGTCTCGACGCTTTGGAGACCCGCATGTACTGCGGGTCTCTTTTCGTTTGGGGGCGCGGGCGTACAATATGGGAACCGCCTCTATATTCGTCGCAGGGATTTGTGTGCCGGAAGCGCGGGTACGTGGCCGGGACGGAAAGCAGATTCCTCCTGGCTCGCTACGCTCGCGCGTCGGAATGACAAGATTTTGAATTGTCCTCGGGCGTCGGAATGACAGGACTTTTTTGATGCTCAGGCGTTGGAATAACAAGGAATCTGAGGACGCGAACGAGACCGCTTCAAACCTTTTTGCGGCGGGGATCGTCTGAATAGAATCCGGGTGTGAGTCGAGACTGTGGCCATTAAGATCAGAATTCCGAAGACTGGTGGGGAAGACGGCGGAGCGAAGACGATCCGCGGGCTGCCGCGCGATCCGGTGTTGCGGGCGGCGCTGGTGGCGTTTCTGGTGCTGGCGGTGTCGTTCACCATCGTCTTTTCCTACTTCTATATCAAGTACGACCGGATCATCGAGAAGCGATTCCGGACGCCGGTGTTCGCCAACTCGGCCAAAATTTATGCGCTGCCGCGGGTGGTACGAGACGGCGAAAAGATCGACGCCAAGCAGATCGCGGCGGAACTGCGGCGAGCGGGGTACTCCGACAAAGACGGCGATTCGAATCTGGGGACGTTCCGGCTGGTGAAGGGCGGGATCGAGATCACGCCCGGGTCGGAGTCGTATCACGCGCCGGAGCCGGCGAAGATCACAATTGAAGACGGCCAGGTCTCGCAGATCATGAGTCGGGGCACCGAGCTTTCGGCGTATGAACTGGAGCCGCAACTGGTGACCGCGCTGTTCGACGCGGAGCAGCGGTCGAAGCGCGAGCTGGTGAAGTACGACGAGATCCCCCCGGTGATGGTGCAGGCGGTGCTGGCGATCGAGGACCGGCGGTTTTTCGAGCACAGCGGCGTGAACTATTTGCGCATGATGCGAAGCGGCATGGATCGACATGATGCGCGGGCGGCACGACCAGGGCGGGTCGACGATCACGATGCAGCTTTCGCGCGGGTTCTTCCTGACTCCGGAGAAGACGATCAAGCGCAAGCTGACGGAGATGCTGATCGCCGAGGAACTGGAGCACAAGTTCTCGAAGCAGCAGATTTTCGAGTTCTATGCGAACTGGGTAGATCTGGGGCAGCGCGGGTCGTTTGCGATCAGCGGGTTCGCGGAGGCGTCGAAAGCCTATTTCAATAAAGACCTGAAGGACATCACGCTGCCTGAGGCGGCGCTGCTGGCGGGACTGATTCAGCGGCCGAGTTTCCTGTCGCCATACCGGCATCCGGAGCGCGCGATGGAGCGGCGCAATCTGGTGCTGGAGACGATGGTGGAGACCCACGCCATCACCCGCGAGCAGGCGGACAAGGCGAAGGCGACTCCGTTGAAGTTGGCGCCTCCGAACGTGGAGGCGAGCGACGCTCCGTATTTTGTCGACATGGTGCGCGAGCAGCTCATCGGCAAATTCAGCGACAACGAGTTGAATGACTCGTCCTATCGCATTTACACGACGCTCGATCCGGACCTGCAGAAGGCTGCGGCGCAGTCGGTCGAAATGGGCATCAAGCTGGTGGATGAGCAGGTCAAGAAGCTGCGGACTAAGAAGGTAAAGGTCGGGAAGAAATTTGAGACGAAGGTGGTACCCGGGCCGCAGGCGCAGGTCGCGCTGGTGGCGCTCGATCCGCATACGGGGGCGGTACTGGCGCTGGTGGGCGGGCGCGACTACGGATGGAGCCAGTTGAATCACGCGGTGGCGAAGCGTCCGACGGGATCGATCTTCAAGCCGTTCGTGTATGCGGCGGCGATGAATACGGCGCTGGATGGATCGCCGAACGTGATTACTCCGGCGTCGACGGTGGTGGATGAGGCGTCGACCTTTGCGTATGGCGATTCGATCTACGAGCCGCGCAACTACAAAGAGGAATACCACGGGGAAGTGACGCTGCGGTACGCGCTGGCCATGTCGCTGAACAACGCGACGGTGAAGGTCGCGGAACAAGTCGGCTACGACAAGGTGGCGGACCTGGCGCGGTCGGCGGGGATCGCATCGGTGAAAGCGACTCCGGCGATGGCGCTGGGATCGTATGACGCGTCGCCGCTGGATATGGCGGGGGCGTACACGGTTTTTGGGAATAGCGGGAACCGGCTGTCGCCGATCATGCTGCGCTCGGTGCGGACCAGCAAGGGCGACGTGATCGCGAACTACAACACGGATCAGAAGCCGGTCATGGATCCGCGGATTGCCTACGTCATGACCAACATGATGGAGGGCGTGATCAACAACGGGCTGGGATATACAGCGGTGCGGCTGCGCGGATTTACGCCTCCGGCGGCGGGGAAGACCGGGAGTTCGCACGATGGGTGGTTCGCGGGGTACACGTCGAATCTGCTGTGCATCGTGTGGGTGGGGTATGACGACTACAGCGACCTGCGGCTGAGCGGAGCGATGACGGCGGCGCCGATCTGGGCGGAGTTCATGAAGAAGGCGGCGACACTGCCCATGTATTCGGATATGAGGGCATTCTCGCAGCCATCGGGCGTGGTGGACGTGCAACTGGACAAGGCCACGAACCGGCTGGCGACGCCAAATTGCACGGACAACTATACTTCGGCGTTTGTGGCGGGGACCGAGCCGCGGGATACGTGCGAGGCGCAGCAGGGACTTAAAGGCTTCCTTACCAAGATGTTCGGGGGAGATAAGCCGGTGATGCCGGCGCAGGCAGGGCAGGATCCGAATGCCCAGCAGGAGCCCAAGAAGAAAAAGGGCTTCTTCGGCAAGATTGCCGGGATGTTTAAGGATGACAAAAGCTCGGCTCCGGTGTCTAAACCACCGGACAGTGGGCCGCACTAGGGAGCGTCGGGCGTTAGGCGTCAGGCGTCGGCGCTTAACGGTTAGGAACCCGTCAAAATCCTCGCTGGGCGGCGCTAACTGTGCCAGAATAGGTGCACGACTTGGGGGTGGCCGATGGCACTCTACCCGAAAGTTCCCGTTTCTCTCCTCACTGCTTGTATCTTCGCTTTGGCGTCGGTTTCGTGGGCGCAGGTTTCGCACGCCGATCCGGTGCAAGTCAAGCCTCCTTTGCTCCGGACGATCGATCCGCCTTCGCCGGATGCGACGGTCTTCGATCTGGAGACGCGTGGCGACGAATTGCATGGGCAGAAGCTGTATTTCGACGCCATTGATTACTATCGGGCGGCGCTGAGGAAGATCACCGGGAGTGGCCAGGCGAAGATCCTCAATAAGATTTGCCGGACGCAGCTGGTGATGACGCGCTGGCACGATGGGCAGAAGAGCTGCCAGCAGGCCATCAAGGCCGACCGCAAGTATGCCGGATCCCTACAACAACCTTGGCGTCGCGTACTACGAGGAAAAGAAATACGGGGCGGCGATCAAGCAATATCACAAGGCGATCGAGTTGGACGATAGCGCGGCTTCGTTTTACAGCAATCTAGGCGCGGCACTGTTTGCGAAGAAGGACTTTGAGAAGTCGGCGGAAGCGTATCGGCGGGCGCTCGAGCTTGATCCTGACGTGTTCGAGCGGAGTTCACGGCAGGGGGTGCAGGCCCAGGTGCCGAGGCCGGAGGATCGCGCGCGCTATGACTACACGGTGGCGAAACTCTACGCCAAGGATGGGCTACTCGGACCGGTCGCTGGAGTATCTGCGCAAGGCGATGGAAGACGGGTACAAGGACTTCAAGAACGTGTACAAGGATGAGGAGTTCGCGGAGCTGCGCAAGGATAAGAGATTTACGGAATTGATGGCGGCGAAAACGCCGGGGCTGCCGGAGTAGAAGAGATTGAGTAATTGGGGAATTTAGTCATTGAGTCATTGAACGAAGCGCGAAAAGGGTTGGGTTGCAAATTACCCAATTTCCCAATTCTCCCAATTACTCAATCGTGTCATCTCACCGAAATTACTTCGCCTCGTCTAAGGCGGAGGGGGAATCAACACAACATGCGACTTCCATGGCTGGTCATCGGTGTCATTTTGTCTGCCTGTTTGCGTGGGCGCGTGTCAGGATGCGGCGATGTTTCGGGGGAATGCGCAGCACAGCGGCGTGTACCAGGGAACTGGAGTTCCGAAGTTCAGCCGGATGAAGTGGAGTTTCCACACGGGCGGGATGGTGATAGCGTCTCCGGCTGTTGTGGATGGAACGGTCTACATCGGCAGCGACGATGGGAATTTCTATGCGGTGGATGCGGCGTCGGGCAAGGAAAAATGGAAGTTGGCAGTGCATAGCCGGGTGCCATCGTCGGCGGCGGTATCGAATGGGATCGTCTACTTCGGGGCCTACGACGGGAACTTCTACGCGGTGGATGCAGCGAGCGGGCAAGCTGAAATGGAAGTTCAAGACCGGTGGGGAGCGGCGGTTTGCGGGCAAACATCTGCACGGCGTGCAGCCTGCGGCCGAAACGATGCCCGATCCGTTCGATTGTTTTCTTTCGTCACCCGTGGTGTGGAATGGCGCAGTTTACTTCGGAAGCGGGGACGGCAATATTTATGCGCTGAGTACTGAGGCGGGCGCGCTGAAATGGAAGTTCAAGACTGGAGACGTGGTGCATGCGTCTCCGGCGATCGCGGATGGGACATTGTTTATCGGGAGCTGGGATAGCTATTTCTATGCGCTCGATGCTGCGACTGGGCAGGAGAAGTGGCGATTCAAGACGGGAGAGGATGAGGAGATCCATAACCAGGTCGGGATTCAGTCATCGGCAGCGGTGGCGGATGGGATGGTCTATTTCGGATGCCGGGATTCGCACTTGTACGCGCTGGACGCGCACACGGGTGAGAAGAAGTGGGCGTTCTCCGGAAACGGATCGTGGGTAATTTCGTCTCCGGCGGTGAAGGACGGTAAGGTGTATTTCGATACCTCCGATACGAGCCTGGTTATGGAGGCCGACGCCAAGACTGGGGCGGTGCTGCACTCAACCACGCTGAATCACTGGTACTTGTATTCGTCCCCGGCGATTGCAGGAGGAACGATGTACGTCGGATCGACTCAGGGAAAGCTGGTCGCGATCGACTTGGCCAGCTACAGCCCGGCTTGGACCTTCGAAACCGATGGGATGAAGCAGCACGGGCCGACCTACACGAATCCGGATGGAACTCCCAACCAGGAGAAGATTTTTCGTTCCGATTTCTACGATGACATGGTGGCGGGAGTTGATCGGGTGATGAGCATGGGGTCGATCCTGGGAGCGCCGGTGGTGGTTGGAAATGAAGTGTACTTTGGGAGCGCGGATGGGAATGTTTATGCGCTGATGTAAGGATTGTGAGAAGAAATGCGGCTCGCGGATGAGTTTTACAAAGATTTACAAAAATAGACGGAACTTCTTCCGGTTACGGTGTTTAATTTTTCTACATACTCCTGAAAACAACAGGGTGAGTAAGGAGAAACGGTAGCCCACCGGAACGCTGACCCGAGCACGCCCCAAGCAAGCTTTCCGGTGGGTTTTTTCTTTAGCCGTCAGCTTCTCAGCTTTAGCCAAACCAAACCAAAACCGCAGAGGACGCTGAGTACGCGGAGGGATTTTGTGCTTTCTTCAATCCTCTGCGTCCTTGGCGTCCTCTGCGGTTTTCATTTTCACTGGACGGTGGGGCCGCGCTCGCCGATGTAGGCTTCCACACTCTTCTTCCATTTGCCCTGGGCTTTGAGGATGAACTCTACGGCGTCGCGCAGGGCGCCTTCGCCTCCGGCGTGGGGAGTGACGTAGTGCGCTTCTTGCTTCACCTCGGCGCGGGCGTTCTTGACGGCGATGGCCAGACCTGCCGGCGCGCATGGCGGGGAGATCGATGACGTCGTCGCCGACGAAGGCGGCTTCGTCGAGCGAGATTCCAGCCTCTTTGACGATTTCCTTGAAGGCAGTCGCTTTGTCCTGATTGCCCTGGCGGACGAATTCGAGTTTCAGATCGCGGGCGCGGAGGGCGACGGTTTCGGAGTAGCGCTGGTGATGAGTCCGCTTGATGCCGCCGAGGCGCGCCAGGGAGATCGACGACGCCGTCGTGGGCGTGGAATCCTTTGGCTTCGATCAGGATGGCTGTGGAGCCGAACCCCTGGCCGCCGTGTTCGGCGGATTTGTCGAGAACGCTTTGTCGCCGGTCGGGCAGGGAAGATGAAGAGCTTGCCGTCGGTGAGGACGCCGTCGACGTCGAAGAGCAGGAGTTTGATTTTGCGGGCGCGGGCTTGAGCGGAGAGTTTCTTGGGCATCGCGGCCATTCTAGCAGCCGGCAGAACGGACGAATGCCGCTCTGAACGAAGATCAAAGGCGATAACCGCTAAGGCACGCCAAGGTACACGAAGGAAAGCCGCTCGCGTTCTACTTCGGCATCAAGCGGGGTTCGCCGGCGTCGGGTTGGCCGTGGTCGAATCGAAAGCCCAGGCTCGTGTACCACTGGTGATAATTCATCGCTGCACCGTTCACAAACGTGTAGCCGCTCTGAAGGTAGGAATGCTTTCCCAGGTTCAGATCCATGGAAAGAGCCGCGAACCGGGACTGGCCGTTGGCGGTGAAGGGCGAAATCAGATCCTGACTGCCGAGTTGCAGGTTCCAGAAGGCGTGATTGGTGAGCTGACGGGAGAGCGAACAGCGTTCGGTAAGAGCCGCGGCCGAAATTGCCGTCGAACTTGGAATAATGAAAGTCGGCGCGCATGCCCGTGTGCAGGATCTCGCTCCAGGTGATCCCGTACATCTGATTCCAGGTTTCGTGTTCGTCTCCGGTTTTCTCGCTTTGGCCCAGGGTGGTGTAGAGCATGATGTGGCGGATGGGTTCGACGTGAACTCCGACGTTTACTCCCTGGAACAGGAGCTTGTCGACTAATCCGGTGCCCACGATCGTTGTCGCCGCGGTGGGCACGTCGCGGAAATAGTTGTGATAGATGTCGAAGTAGAGCCGGTGGCTCGGCTGAAGATGAATCGTGAGATAGCTGCGACTGATGCCTTTGCCGGGACGAATGCCATTGGTGGTGACGCCGCGCGGGTCGTCGGCAATGAGCGAGTGATAGACCGAGATCGAGTTCTTGAAGGAGGCTTCGTTCTCGAAGAACAGATAGGGACGATCGAGCTTCCAGTCTAACGTGCTGAGCGCCAGGCCGCTGGTGCTGCTGAAGTGGAAGGAATCGTAGCTGCCGCCGGTGAAATTGACGAAAGAGCCGGCGATGCGATGGTCGGGTGCGTAATCCCACGAAGTGAGATCGGGAGTCGAGCCGCCAAAAATGCCGGTCGTCACATGACTGTTGAGCTTGCGGCCGAAGTATCCGCCATCAATCGTGTCGAGGCTCACTGCCCAGGGAAGATAGAGGCGGCCGAAGCCGGCGACCCAGGGGGAATCCGGATTGTCGTAGTAAAGCTGCATGGTGTAGGTCTTGTTGAGCGTGTCCTCGATGGTTGGTTCCTGGAACTGCGAATGGCGATTGACTCGACCGCGCCAGTAACCCTGCAGATTCCAGTGCGTCCCGAGAATGTTGGTCATGTCGCTCTGGAAGGAAATGCCGCGCTGTGTGCTTGTCCCGGGAGTGGAGCCGGTGCTGGTGATGCTGCTGTAGTCGACGCCGATACGCCCTTGAATGCGGCTTCCGGAAGAAGTTTCGAGCGTGGGCTGCGGCCTGGTGTCGGGTTCGATCGGCATGATCGTCTTGACCGGCATGTGAACGGCTGCAAGGGCATTGGTTGTTCTCGTGGTGCGCGCAGTCTGGGCGTCTTCCGGAGTGAGCACGGCCAAGTCGCCGCGTCTGACGGCGCGTTTGGCCTCTCGCACCTCCGCGACCGCCGATGTGGTCGCGACCGCGAGAATACGCAAGTTCAGCCACAAAAGCGTCACGGTCCGGCGTGCTCTGGTTCGAGCGTGCGCCCGGGTCACGAACGATTAACCTCATGCCGACCTGCAGACCTGAGTTCGACCCGCCATCGATGTAGACCGAGTCTGCCGCAATCCCTTTGATTTTGAACGTGGCTCTGGCCGGGAGTAACGCGCGCGGTTGTGCAGGGGCCGCTTCGACCGCGGGGGCGAAGTTCGACTCGGCACTAATTGTGGGTGAGACCTCTGCTATGTTCGTCGTTGCATTTTCCTTTTCTGCCGGGTTGGACGCCTTTGTTTCCGCATCGGGCCGTTTCGCCGATGCAGGAAGGATGTTCAACAACACTTTTCGATCAGAGGCTTCGACGGTAAACGGGTGGAGTGAGTCGAGATCGACGACGACGCGAGTGACAGGCGGACTGGCATGGTTCAGTCCAATCCGCACTCTCGCGACGCCATTCTTGCCTACCGCGATGTGCTGCACCCACTGCTTGGGAGAGACGTTAGGAAAGTCGGCGATGAGTCGATCTGGATTCTTCGCGAACGTCAGGGTCGGAGTAATGGAGTCTGAGAGATCGACTTCGACGGATACTTTGTCGCCTTCCGTCGCGACCCGCACGTTACTGATCACAGCAGGCTGATTCGAAGCCGCATATGCAGCTACGCTGGCGATGACGAACAAGAGATAGATATAGCGATAGATGTATAGTCTGCGATTCATTGCTCACTCTCAAGAATGTGTGATTGCTTGAACTTACAAGCGCGAGTGTTGTTCCGACGGAACCTCGCGCGTTTGTTTCACTTCACCCGGCATTGCCGAGTCTGGAACGAAGCTCGTGCCGTCCGCTAGCGGACTCGATCGGTCCCACTTCCGACTACCCGGCAGTACGTGCCGGTCCTTCACATGCCGCCGCTCCGCGGCTGAATCCCGATTGATCCGGATGGTTATTCCACGATTCCCGCTTGGGATCGAGATTCAACTCCGGCTGCTTCGAATCGAGGATCATTTGCCGATGGCCCCGCGAACTGAAACGGCCCCGTACCAGCTATCCATCGAGAGGTGGCACTGTCGACAATCCGTGGAGATATCCCATTGCCTTATGGTTGGGGGCGCTGGTCTTGCGAAACGCCGTCATGTGACAACTCACGCATTCGGTGGAGAGCCCGAAGCGGTTGAACTGGCCGACCGTGCCGACCTTGTGACAGGAGTAGCAGTCTACGGCTGCATGAGCGCCGATCAGAGGGAATCGATCCTGATGCTCATTGATGTTGTGAATGGAAACCTGCCAGCCGTTGGGGTTGTGGCAGAGTTCACACTCCGCGCCATTCTTGCGGCGATGCAGATCTGCGTGGCAGTCCTGGCACTTTACTGAGGCGTTGCTGAAATCAAGATCCTGGTGGCAATCGACACATTGCACTTCCGTGTGCCGGCCACGCAGCGGAAACTTAGTTTTCGAATGGTTGAATTCGAGTTTGGCGCGCAGCGGCTTCCACTCTTGAGTGGAGTGACACTCCTGGCACGAGATCTTGAGCTTGCTGCCGTGCGGGCTATGCAGAGGAGTATCGAGCGAGACGTGCTGAGCGAACGCAATACATCCCGAGATACAACGAAGCAGAATAGAAAAAGGGCCCTGAAATCTGACAAACAATGATTCCCCGGATGAACTAGTGATTCGACGAGACAGGTTCCGCTTCTTGGGACGAACCGATTGCTCGACGGAGGTTGCATGGGGTGTTGCACATGGTTTGCCAGAGCGGAGACTGCGTGAAATTCTTAGCTTTTGCGCGCTTGCCCGGGCACTCTTGAGAAATTGCTACACCGAGAAGAAAAATAATTACGCAGAACGGTCCCGTGTTGCAGTTGAGGCTCCATGCCGAGCTTGCGATGCCCCTCTGGATAGAATCACCGGTTCAAATGCGCGGGAGTAGAACCATCGGGAACTCAAGTGCAGCGCGGCGTTTTGCGTGTTTGCGCCCGCTATCTCCGGCAGCTCCGCCAAGGTTTTGTTTCCATTTGAGTATCAAAACCTTTGAGTTTTTCCGCAATTGCGACCGCCAATTCCGCGATCTCGCAGGCGAATGCTTGGCGAAAATCAGCTTTCGGACTAAAATATTCCGATGCAGTCCCTTCCTTCCTCGCTGGCCTGGGCGCATCCTCTGGTGGCGGAGTGGTTTGTCTCGCGGTTTGGAACTCCGACGGAGCCGCAGGAGCAGGGGTGGCCGCACATTCTGGCCGGGCGGACTACGCTGATTTCGGCGCCCACCGGGTCGGGCAAAACTCTTGCCGCGTTTCTGGCCTGCATTGACCGGCTGGTGCGCAAGGCGCTGGCTGGGCATCTGTCGGATCGGACTGAAGTCCTCTACGTCTCTCCGCTGAAAGCGCTGGGAAACGACATCCAGAAAAATTTGGAGATTCCGCTGGGGGAGATTCTTGCGCTCGCCGGGGAGCGTGGGTTGCTGATGCCCGAAATTCGCACCGCGGTGCGCACGGGCGACACGCTGCAGCCGGAGCGGCGGGCGATGCTGAAGAGGCCTCCGCATATTCTGGTGACGACGCCGGAGTCGCTGTACATCCTGCTGACATCGGAGAAGAGCCGGGCGATTTTGCGCGATGTGGAGACGGTGATTGTTGACGAGATTCATGCGGTGGCGGACGACAAGCGGGGGGCGCATCTGGCGCTGTCGCTGGAGAGGCTGGAGGCGCTGACAGCAGATTCCTCGTCGCATTCGCTCCTCGGAATGACAAATGAAAGAGATTCCACGTCGCGTGCGCGTCAGGAAAGGGCGAAGAATTCCCGATTGGTGCGGATTGGGCTGTCGGCGACGCAGAAGCCGATTGAGGAAGTGGCGCATTTCCTGACGGGCACTGGGCGACCCGATCCCGTCGTGGTGGATGTGGGGCACAAGAGGAAGTTGGATCTGGCGGTTGAAGTTCCGCCGATGCCGTTGGGGCCTGTGGCGTCGAACGAGATGTGGGACACGATTTACGACCGGCTGGTGGAGTTGGTGAGGCAGCATCGGTCGACGCTGGTGTTTGTGAATACGCGGCGGATGGCGGAGCGGATTGCGCATCAGTTGGGCGAGCGGATCGGGGAAGAGAACGTTGCGGCGCATCATGGTTCGCTTGTCGCGCAAGCTGCGGTTGGCGGCGGAGAGGAAGCTGAAAGAAGGGCAGGTTCGGGTGCTGGTGGCGACGGCATCGCTGGAGTTGGGAATTGATGTGGGGTTTGTGGATCTGGTGGTGCAGATCAATTCTCCGCGGGCGATTGCGGTGGCGCTGCAGCGAGTGGGGCGGTCGGGGCACTGGCGCGGGGCGGTGCCGAAGGGGAGATTCTTTGCGACGACTCGCGATGATTTGATGGAATTGGCGGCGCTGGTGCGGGCGATCAAGCTGGGGGATCTGGACCGGTTGATGATTCCGGAGGCGCCGCTGGATGTGCTGGCGCAGCAGATTGTGGCGGCGTGCGCGGCGGAGGGGCCAGTGCATCGCGCGGCTCGGCGAGAGGACGCGAAAGTTCGGTCGCAGGCACACGAGCCAGCTTCCGGACACGCTGTCGAAAGTCCCACTTCTGGCAAACCGGCCAGAAGTGGGGCACCCGCGACTCGCGTCAGACTTCGGGCTCCGACGGATCCGAGCCGAACACTTCCGAGGGATGGGATGAGGACGAACTTGTTTGCTCTGGTGACAACGGGCTTATCCGTATCGGAATCTTTCGCGCGAGACGTTTGATTCGATTCTCGAGATGCTGTCCGAGGGGATTGCGGCGCGGCGCGGGCGGTATGGGGCTTACATCCATCGCGATCGGGTGAACAAGAAGATTGCGGGCGCGGCGGGGGGCGCGGCTGGCGGCGATCACCAGCGGCGGAGCGATTCCTGACAATTCTCTGTATACCGTCGTGGCTGAGCCGGATGGTGCTGTGGTGGGCACGGTCGATGAGGACTTCGCGGTCGAGAGCAATCGCGGCGACATCATGCTGCTGGGGAATTCGTCGTGGATCATTCACCGCATTGAGACCAATAACGGGCGGATGCTGGTGCATGATGCGCATGGAGCGCCGCCCAGCGTGCCGTTCTGGAGAGGAGAGGCTCCGGCGCGGACGGAGGAATTGTCGGAGCATGTGGGAGAGTTGCGGCAGAAGATCAGCGAGATGCTGCCGCGGACTTCGCCGGTGGGATTTTCGGCGACGCAGCCGGAAGTCGCTGCGGCAGTTTCGTGGCTGAAGGAAGAATGCGGGCTGGATGATTCCGGGGCGGAGCAGGCGATCGAGTACATCCTGCAGGGGCGCGTGGTGCTGGGCGCGGTGCCGACGCAGAAGACGATTATCGCGGAGCGATTCTTTGATGAGGGCGGCGGGATGCAGTTGGTGATCCATGCGCCGTTTGGCGGGAGGATCAACAAGGCCTGGGGATTGTCGCTGCGCAAGCGATTTTGCGTGGGATTCAATTTTGAGTTGCAGGCGGCGGCTACCGACAACGGGCTGAACATCGCGTTGGCGGAGCAGCACAGTTTTCCGCTCGGAGATGTTTTTCATTTCCTGAATGCCGAGACGGTGCAGCCGATTCTGGAGCAGGCGGCGCTGGATTCTCCGATCTTTGGCACGCGCTGGCGGTGGGATGCGAACCGGGCGCTGGCGCTGCTGCGTTTTCAGAATGGCAAGAAAGTTCCGGCGCAGATTCAGCGGATGCGGTCGGACGATCTGCTGGCGTCGGTGTTTCCGGATGCGGCGGCGTGCTTCGAGAATATTGAAGGTGAACGGAAGATTCCGGATCATCCGCTGGTGGGCGAAGTGATGAAAGATGTGCTCACCGAGGCGATGGATGTTGAAGGACTGAAGAGCGTGTTGCGCGGGATGGCGTCGGGAGAGATTCGCGTGCTGGCAGTCGATACGCCGGTGCCGTCGCAGTTTTCGCATGAGATTTTGAATGCGAATCCGTATGCGTATCTGGACGATGCGCCGCTGGAGGAGCGGCGGGCGCGGGCGGTCGAGATGCGGCGAGTGCTGCCGGAGTCGGTGCTGGAGGAAGTGGGCGGGCTTGATCCGGGGGCGATTGCGCAGGTGCGGAGCGAGGCTTGGCCGGATGTGCGGGATGCGGATGAGTTGCATGATGTGCTGCATACGCTGGTGGCGCTGCCGGAGGCAGCGTGGCAGGCGTCGGCCGTCTAGCCGTCAGCTCGGCAGGATTCCGTGACTGAAGGCGACCGCTCCTACACGAGCGTGGCGACTGGGAGCGGTATTTCGAGAGACTGGTGAACTCAAGGACGGGCTGGGATTGCTATCTGTGGACGGACGGCGGTATTGGGTGGCGGCGGAGCGGGCGCGATCGTTTCAGGCGCTGTTTCCTGCGGCTCGGTTTGAGCAGAGTCTGGCTGACGTGGAGACAGGAGATGTTTCGCGCGATGAGGCGTTGCTGAGCTCTGGTGATGGGATGGATGTCGGCAGTTGGGCCTACTACTGCTTCGCAGCTTGGGGATTTGCTTGGGCTTCCGGCTTCGGATATTGAGAAGGGGCTGCTGCGGATGGAGGCTTCCGGCACCGTTCTGCGCGGGAAGTTTACCGATGCAGCGACGCGGGCGAGTCGCCCGCGTCCACACGAAGCTGTCGAGCTTCGCTCGACCGGACCGCCAGCGGGCAGCCGAAGGCGGCTGTCCCCACATATTCCTCTTCGGCGCCTACATCTTCTTCTGCAAGAATCTGAGATTGAGTGGTGTGAGCGCCGGCTGCTGGCGCGGATTCACCGGCTGACCGTGGGGATGCTGCGGAAGCAGATTGAGCCGGTTACGGCGGCGCAGTTCATGCGGTGGTTGTTGCGGTGGCAGCATGTGGCTCCGGGATCGCAGGCTGCGGGCGAGCGCGGGACGCTGGAAGTGTTGCAGCAGTTGCAGGGATTTGAAATTCCGGCGAATGCGTGGGAGCGGCAAGTGTTGGCGCGGCGGGTGACGGATTACGATCCGAAATGGTTGGATCAGCTTTGCCTGACGGGTGCAGTGGGATGGGGGCGGTTGTCGCCGCATCCGGCGACGCTGGAGACTGGCGGGCCTTCCGACGGGTCTGCGCCTCGGCAGCGGCGAGTCATTCCTACCAGCGTGGCTCCGATTACGTTTTTCGTGCGCGAAGAAGCGGATTGGATGGGTCTCAGCCAAAATCCCCACTTCTCCCAAAACCAGGGAGAAGTGGGGCACCCGGGAGGCAGCGGATTGAGCCATGGCGCACAACTGGTGCTGGAATTCCTGAAGCAGCGCGGGGCTTCGTTCTTTGCCGATATCGTGCGCGGGACAGGCAAATTGAAAGCGGAGATTGAGACTGCGCTGTGGGAGTTGGTCGCGGCCGGGGTGGTGACGGCCGACGGGTTCGATAATCTGCGGTCGCTGATTGATCCGAAGCGGCGGGCGGGACAGGGAAGCGGGCGTAGCTTGCGTCCGCGGCACAGCGCGGGGCGATGGGCGCTGCTGCATGCGGATGCGGCGGTCGAGCGTCCGCGAGCCGTGGAGGCAGCGTGCTGGATGCTGCTGCGGCGTTATGGGATTGTGATTCGCGATTTGCTGGCGCGAGAAGCGAATCTGCCTTCCTGGCGCGAGTTGCTGATGGCTTTCCGGCGGCTGGAAGATCGCGGAGAGATTCGCGGAGGAAGATTTGTGGATGGATTCCTGGGCGAGCAGTTCGCGCTGCCGGTGGCGGTGGAGTCGGTGCGGGCGATGCGCAGCCTTCCGTTGAGCGGCGAGACGATGACATTGTCGGCGGCGGATCCGTTGAATCTGGTGGGAATCCTGGTTCCGGGTGAGAGGGTGCCGGCGATCTCGGGCAGGACGGTGAGTTATCGGGATGGGGTGGCGGTGGTGGCGGAATCGAATCAGGTGGTCAGCGAGGCGGTGGGGTAGCACGGGGTCTAAGAGCCATAAGCTACCTTAAGCGGTGTTTCCATCGGGGCATTTCAGATTTCCAGGCTTGCAGTGCTAGCCTGCCAGCATCTGCGGCTAACCCTTCTTTTTCATTGGAGTCTAAAACTACCATCAGCACGTTGGATCGCACCGTGCCGGCTCCCTTCGCTGGATTAGGACCAACTCAATCTTATGTGTCGATGCTCCCGAGCTATGGATAGGAGGCCCCTGTGAAATCCGCACTCGCCGCAGCAGTTATGTTTCTGATGTTTTCGATAACGGTTCCTGGTCAGGAAACCTCGGAGCTATCCACGCCTCCCAACGGAGACAATGAGCATGCGGAAGTCTCGCAGTGGATCGGACCCGTCAAAATTTCCATCGACTACCACAGTCCCAAGGTTCACAACCCAGCCAACAACGATCGCACCGGACACATCTGGGGCGAGTTGGTTCACTACGGCTTCGTTGACGAGGGCTTCGGGCCAACGAAAGGCGCGCCCTGGCGTGCCGGAGCAAACGAGAGCACATCCATCACCTTCTCCAACGACGTGAAGGTCGAAGGCAAAGACCTGAAAGCCGGAACCTACGCGCTCTTCCTCGACGTGGAACAGACCGGGCCGTGGCAGTGGATTTTCTCCAATCAGCTGGGCTGGGGAAGTTTCCAATACGATCCCAAGGACGATGTTCTGCGTGTGCCGGTGACGCCGCAGGACGCACCCTTCACCGAATTCCTGACCTACGGGTTTGACGAGCGCCTTCCGGATTCCGCAGTGGCTTACCTGCAGTGGGAGAAGAAACGCATACCATTCAAGATTGAAGTCCCCAATGTGAATGGGCTTTATGTCGCGAAGATGCGCCAGGACCTCCAGTCATGGGCGGGGTTCAACTACCAGGACTGGCAGACCGCCGCGCAATTCTGCGCTGACAACAAGATCAATCTTGAGGAAGCGCTGATCTGGGCCGACAAGGCGATCGACGGGCCGTTCCGCGGTGCCACCATCGGGCACGAAGATTTTTCCACGCTCTCCACCAAAGCCGCCGTGTTAGTCGCCCTGGGACGCGAATCCGAAGCGGATACCGTGATGCAGAAAGCAATGCATTTGCCCGGAACTGACGCCTACTCCGTCTATGCCTATGGCATGGGGCTGCTTCGCAACGACAAGAAGGACAAAGCCATGAAAGTATTCGCCTTCAACCAGCAGCAGCATCCGCAAGACAAATTCTGGACTTCGCTGGGACTGGCTCGCGGCTACACGGCCTTAGGCGACAAGAAGAACGCAATCGCCAATTGGGAGATCGTCTTGCAGAACGTCCCCGCCAACCTGAGCAACAGAACGGCAATGTACGAGGCCGCGATGAAGAAGCTGAAAGACGCCAGCTAAGGTGTGAGTCGAAGTTCGGTGGGAACATAGCCGGACGGGACGTGTCGCTTTGGCAGCAAAAAATCAGAGGCTCGATGAGGGGGTCCCCCGAGCCTCTGATTTGGCGATATCCCGGCTAGAACTTCTTGAAAGCGCTTCCCCCATCGCTTTTGCCGAGCATCCGCACCTTTCTAATGAGCAATCCGTGTTCCAGTTAGTTGGGCGGCCTTCGCTTTTTGTCGTTCACGTCGGAAATCCAATTTTTACAATGGTTTAGCGATGGGAAATCATTTCTGCATAAGTGGTCAGGTCGGACGAATCTATGAGTATCGCTATCCGAATAGATAGAGGGACTAACTGTTCGGATATTGAAAAAGGTGAACGTGAGTCATGCAATTCGGGCCGGGCTGTGATAGAAGTTTCTGCACCCCTTGGGAGACCTGATTGCGGCCCAGACTACTGGTGATTGCAGGACCCTCGAAAGACCTGACCATTCCGTTGCCCGACGGAGAAGCCACGATTGGCCGCGATCCGGCTAATGTGGTGGCGATTATTGATCCGTCCGTTTCCCGAAAACATTGCCTGCTGCGCCGCGAAGAGGATGGGCGCTTTTCGATCAAGGATCTGGAGAGCCGGAACGGAACGCTGGTGAATGGCACTCCGGTGAAGGAGCAGTTTCTGCATCACGGGGATGAGATCGCGACCGGCGACTCGCTGTTTCTGTTTCTGGTGGAGGAAGAAGATCGAGCGGCATCGGCGAGCCAGGTTGAGTTCGACGACGGGCAGCCGATGGCAGAGACCCGGCTGATTCATCCCAAGGAAGCGGTGTACCTGCAGCCGGACCGCTTGCTGAAGGAGCTTCCGGCGACCTCGCAGGTGGGCCGGAATCTGAATGCGCTGCTGAAGATCAGCCGGGTGGTGCATGCGATCCGCGACCTGGAAGAATTGCAGGCGCAATTACTCGACTTGATCTTCGAAGTCGTACCGGCGGGACGAGGCGCGATTCTGCTATCCGACGGCGATGGCCAGGAATTCAACTCGCTGTACGCGCGAACGCGGCAGGGCGGACAGCCGCAACTGGTGCGAGTGAGCCGTACTATTGCGCGGAAGGCGATCAAAGAAAATGTTGCGATCCTGGGCGTGGACGTGTCGTCGACCGGGAACTTTCGCGACGTAGAGAGCCTGGTGGCTTCGAATGTCCGGTCGCTGGTATGCGTTCCGCTGAGCGTCTTTCAGCGGATGATCGGATGCATTTATCTCGACAGCACCAATGCGGCGAACCGTTTCCATGAAGAGCATCTGCAACTGATGGCGGGAGTGGCGGGAGTTTCGGCGGTGGCGCTGGACAATGCGCGCCGGCTGCAATGGCTGGAACAGGAGAATCAGCGGCTCACGACGGAGATCCGGCAGGATCAGAGCCTGGTGGGAGAAGGCGCGCGGATGAAGGAGATTTTCCAGTTCCTGGCGCGAGTGTCGCCGACGGATTCGACGGTTCTGATCGAAGGCGAGAGCGGAACGGGAAAGGAACTGGTGGCGAAGGCGCTGCATCGGAACAGCCCGCGGGCGAGCAAGCCGTTCGTGGCGATCAACTGCGCGGCCATTCCCGAGACACTTCTGGAGGACGATCTGTTCGGGCATGAACGGGGCGCGTTCACCGGGGCGGCAACGCAGAAGAAAGGGCGGCTGGAAGTTGCCGATGGCGGAGTGGTGTTTCTGGACGAGATCGGAGAACTGGCTCCCACGCTACAGGTGAAGCTGCTGCGGGTTTTGCAGGAGCGGGAGTTCGAGCGGGTGGGCGGGACGCATCCGATCAAGGTCAATATCCGGCTGATCGCGGCGACGAATCGCGATTTGGAAGATGCGGTGCGGAAGGGAGAATTCCGCCAGGATCTTTATTACCGGCTGGCGGTGGTGAAGATGACCATGCCTCCGCTGCGCGAGCGGCGGGAAGATATTCCGATGCTGACGCGGCATTTTGTGCAGAAACATGCGATGCGGTGCCGCGTGAAAGCGAAACCGATTTCGCGCGAGGCGATGGCCGCGCTGGTCAACTACGAGTGGCCGGGGAATGTGCGCGAACTGGAAAACGCGATTGAGCGCGCGCTGGTGATGGGATCGTCGGACATGGTTTTGCTGGAGGATCTGCCGGAGTCGTTGCTGGAGCAGAGTGCGCCGGAAGAGATTACCGAGGGGAAGTATCACGCAGCGTGAAGGAACAAAGAAGCAGTTGATTCTGGATGCGGTGGAGCAGACTGGCGGGAATTATGTGGAAGCGGCGGCGAATTCTGGGAGTGCATCCGAATTATCTGCACCGGTTGATTCGGAATCTGGGATTGAAGGATGAGTTGAATCAGGCGCTGCGCGGGCGGGGACGGTTGTCGGGGGGAGCGGCGTAGGGAGCGCTCGCACGTTCCGAGGAACTTGCGAGGCGTTGCATCGGTCCTTCGCCGCTAAAAGCTGCGGCTCAGGATGACAATGACTTTTTACGGAAGAGATAGTTGCAGCAGGCGGGCGGGGTCGAGATAGGTGCCTTGCCAGCGGACGGCGACGTGAAGATGAGGGCCGGTGGCGCGGCCGGTGCCTCCGCTGAGGCCGATTTCCTGGCCGCGTTTCACGGAGTCTCCTTCCTTCACCTTCAGTTCCGACAGATGAAAATACAGCGTCAGAAGTCCCTGGCCGTGATCGATCACCACACAATTTCCTTCGAAATATAGAAAGCGGGCGAGCAGGATGGTGCCGTCGTTCATGGCGGCGACGGGCGTTCCTGTGGGGACGCGGTAGTCGAGGCCTTGATGCGGTCGCTGCGCGACGCCGTTGAAGATGCGCCGAGAGCCGAAGACGTCGGAGGTGGCGGCATCGACGGGGGCGGCGAAGTTTCCATTCCATTCGCGGTCGGGAGTGACGCGGCCGAGATAATCCTGCTTGACCTTCACCGACTCGGCGATCTGGCTTGCTGCTCGGGACTGGGCTCGGTGAATTTCTTTTCGACGGAGAGTTCGAACTTTGATCTTCGGGATACTGTGCGCGGGCGACCGTGAAACGTGCTGGCTGAATTTCAGCGGCGCTTTTGTCGTTGCGCTCTCGCCGGTGAGTTCGAGCGTGTACTTGCCGGGCTTTGTCTCGAAGCTGACACCTGCCAGGGCGAACCAGATCTTGGTGGATGGGTTGTAGCTGAAGGTGAGTTCGTGGCCGAGCCAAGTGCCGGTGAGGGAATCTAGCTTTGTCGGGCGGCTTTACCTGGAATAGGACGGGAGCGCCGTTTAGGAGGCGGGTGGGTTGGGAGTGGACGGTCCAAGGGAGGGCATGCGTGAGAGGCAGACGAAAGAAAAAGAAGCTGAGTGCGAGCAAGGGGAGAAAGCTTCCGTGGTCGGGGCCGCTCGGCTTCGCCTTCGCGGGACAGCCGAGGCGGCTGTCGCCACATGAGTGTTGCTGTCCGCGAGAAGTGGGGAACCTTCACTCCTTCAGCGTAGCATTTGGCGGCGGGGGGCTGGCTATAATCCGGGCATGCGAATCCGGGTGCTTACTGCTTGGATGCTGTGCGGGATCGTGGTGGCGCAGACGGCGGGAAGCCCTTGCATGCGGATCGAGTGTGGTGCTGAAGAAAGAGCGCACGCTGCAATTGCTGAGCGACGGGAAGGTCATCAAGTCTTACAAGGTGGCGCTGGGTGGCGATCCGCGGGGCCGAAGACGCGGCAGGGAGATCACAAGACTCCGGGGGAACTTCCGATTCGCGGAATGCGCACAGCCAATTTCACAAGCGCTTCACATTTCGTATCCGAATGCGCGGATCTGCGGCGGCGAGGCGAAGGGTTTCCGCTGGGGCGTGTTCGTCACGGATTGCCGAATGGGTATGGATGGGTCGGCGCTTCGCACCGGCGAGGATTGGACGGATGGATGCATCGCCGTACGGATAGGAGATTGAAGATCTGGAGGCCGTTGCGGATGGGACGCCGATTGAGACATCCGGACGGGGCAACTTGCACGCCATGGCGCTGCAAACGCTCCGTCAACCTCTAGCCTCTGCGAACCGAGTGACGAAGCCGCAAGCTCCTGCAGTTGATCCAAGTGCAGGCTGGAACTGTTCGTGGCTGAACGCTGGCATGCGACATCGATTGTGGCCGGCACGATTATCGGGAGCGGCATCTTTCTCGTGCCTGCGGAGATGATGCAGGCGGTGGGGTCGGCGGGGCTGGTTTATCTGGCGTGGATCGTTGGAGGGCTGCTTTCTTTCTTCGGCGCTTTGACGTATGCCGAATTGGGATCGGTGCGGCCTTATGCCGGCGGTGAGTATGTGTATGTGCGGGATGCGTACGGCCCGCTGCCCGCATTTCTTTATGGCTGGACCTGGTTCTTGATTGCGAAGCCGGCTTCCATCGCGAGCGTTACCGCCGGGCTCGTGCGAGTGCTGGGAACATTTTCGGCATTTCACTTCCTGCCAGAGACGCTGTTCTCGTTTCATATCACTTCGAGCCGTGTCCTCGTCATCACCTACGGTCATCTGGTGGCGATTGCGGCGAACGTGTTCATCACGGGGCTGAACTACATCGGAATTCGCAAGGCTGGCGGGTTCCAGTTGGCATTCACAGTGCTTAAGGTGGGGATGATCGTGGCCATTGCGGTCATCGCTTTGACTGCGGCTTCCGGTTCGTGGAGCAATTTCGGGACGAGTTTTGCCGGAGCCACGGGCGGCATGAGCGGGTTCATGGCTGCCCTGGTCGCGGCCTTGTGGGCGTACGACGGCTGGAACGATTTGAACATGGTGAGCGAAGAGATACAGCGGCCGGAGAAGAACATTCCTCTCGCGCTGATTCTGGGCGTCGGAGTTGTGGCCGTACTCTACATGGGGTTGAACGCAGGGATTCAATACGCTCTGCCGGCGGCGGCCATTGCACATGCGGCAGTGCCCGCTGCGGCCGCGAGTGAAGCGGCGTTGGGACACCTGGGAATCGTTCTGGTCTCGATCGGAATGATGATCTCGATGTTGGCGACCCTGAACGGCACGGTGATGAGCGGCGGGCGCGTGCCCTTCGCGGTTGCGCGGGACGGATATTTTTTCAAAGCGTTGGGCGAGGTTCATCCGAAATTTCACACGCCCGCTCTGGCGCTTGTCATTCAGGGCGCTGGTGGCGATCTTGCTGATTGTCGTCGGGGGCGCTTTCCGGGAATTGTTTTCGCTGGCCATTTTCGCCGAGTGGCTGTTCTACATGGTGGCGGCGAGCACGATCTTCGTATTTCGCAAGCGCGAACCGGATGCAGTGAGGCCATACCGTACGATCGGGTATCCGTTTGTTCCGGCGATATTCATCGGGACGGCGGCTGTGTTGCTGTGCTACACGTTCGCGAGCAATCTGCGGGATTCGATTGGCGGAGTGGTGGTGATTCTTCTTGGGATACCGGTGTATTTGTGGTTCGCCCGTCAGCGGGTCACGGATAGCGGAAAGTGATCGGCGTCACTGGCCTCAGTGGCGACGATCACGGTTCTGTGCTCGCCTCTTCCTGTACAAGCAATCACAGCACTGTAGCAGTCCGGTAGGCCAATCTACTGCTGCAGTGCGATGAGGTTCAGGCCCCGTAACTCCCCCCTGCAATGTACGTGACGGAATAGGTGTGTACGTGTTTTTCGCGACAATTGGAAGAACGACACATGGTTCGTGCACTGTTTCTTGGAAGGTTGCTCTGCACAACCGGTGCGCGTGATGGTTGTTGAGCAGCAGAGAGTGCCACTTCGTCAAGCACTCCTCGCTGCGTCAATCTGATTACCAGTTCGCCCGACTCCCGCAGATGTGCTTGCGATGAGACAGGATACGTGTGTTTCGCAGTTACTCGATTCGCTCTGGAGAATTTATGCCTAATAACCGACGGGACTTTCTGAAGAAGGCCGCTGTGGCCGGTGCAGGAATGGCGTTGTACCCAGCCCTTGGTAAGGGACGAGCCTGGGCTTTTGCCCAGAGCCCCACAAATCTGCGCAAGTTCGTTACTTCCGTGCCCGGACTCGGGCCGGCCGCCAAGAATGAGATCGGCCAGTACATACCGCTGGCGACCAAACACTCCGTAAACTTTGCAGGAAAAGCCACCGACGTTTACAACGTTGCAGTCGGCAAGTTTAGCGAACTGATGCACCCCGACCTTCCGGGAAAGACGAGTTTCTTCGGATACACCGACTTGTTTAAGTTTGATCAGAAATATCTGGCGGGAGCCATCGTTGCCAAACGCGGTACACCCGTACTCCTGACGGTGACCAATTTGATGCCGGAACGGCACATTCTCCCCGTCGATCCAACGATGATGGCCGGTCCCAACGGACTCATGGTGGGCGACCTTCCCACCAATCGCATCGCGACTCATCTGCACGGTGGGCTCACGCCATGGTTCAGTGACGGAACTCCGTTTCAATGGTTCACGCCGCTGGGAAGACACGGATCGAGTTTCATGAACGTGCCGGGCTTCCCTGTGTTGCCAGGTACCGGAAGCTATTACTATCCCAACGATCAAAGCGCACGATTTGTGTGGTACCACGATCACGCTATCGGAATCACGCGCCTCAACGCTTATGCCGGAATCGCTTCCGCGTACATCATCATCGACGACTTTGAGACCGGGCTGGTCAGTTCCGGCCTTCTGCCTGATCTGGTCGGGATTCCGCTTGTGATTCAGGACAAGGGGTTCGTTCCACGAAACATTTTCCGGCAGGATCCTACCTGGCGATGGGGCGACCCGGGAAGCCTCTGGTATCCGCACGACTATGAGGTGAACGACTTCCTCAAGGGTCCCAATCCAAAGGGCCGTTGGGATTGGGGTCCGACTGTTGATCCGCCTTCGCAAGGAACAGGGCCACTGCCGCCCGTCAGTGCGATCCCGGAGGCGTTCTTCGACACGATCGTTATCAATGGCGGCATTTATCCGAAAGTCAGCGTTCCACCGAAGCGTATGAGATTCCGGTTGCTCAACGGCTCACAGGCTCGTTTCTATCACCTGAACCTCTATGCCGAGGACCAGGCGAATGCGGGCGAAGCGCGAGTAGGCACTCCGGGTCCAGTCATGTATCAGGTAGGAACAGAAGGAGGATTCCTGCCCGCTGTTGCGATCCATGACAACAAGACCCCGATTCCGCTCGTCAATCCATCGGATGAAACTACCGCCAACGCGGACGGCCCGTTCAACCTGTTGCTTGCTCCCGCCGAGCGCGCCGACGTAGTCATTGACTTCAACGGCGTCACAGCGGGCTCCAGCTTCATCCTCTATAACGATGCTCCGGCGCCGTTCCCCGGCGGAGATTCGCGGTACGACTACTTCACCGGATGTCCGGACCAGACTGCCAGTGGCGGAGCACCATCCACCGCCCTGGGTCACGGGCCCAACACCCGGACGCTGCTGAAGATTGTCGTAACCGCTGGCAATGGGGATACGGTTTCAACTCCATCGTGGCTGGCGCAACTCAACGTGCAGCTCAGAACAAACTTCCTCACCGGAAACCAACCTGGGCTGCTGTTCAACAATGGCGATCCGTCAGTGCCGGCGTTTCCATTCGTGGGAGTGGCCAATCGGACGCTAACGCTCAATGAGGACTTCGATGAGTTTGGACGTTTAATCCAGACCATGGGAACTCTCGAGCAAAACGGCGTGAACAATCAGGGACTTCCCACCTGGGGCTTGCCATACCTGGCGAAGACTAACCGAAAACCCGAAGGCCGGCTCGACCGAAGTGTGGCAGATCATGAATCTCACCGGCGACACTCATCCCATCCACTTCCACCTTGTGAACGTGCAACTGATTCAGCGGCAGGCTTTCACCGGCGATCCTGGGAACTGGAGCCCTGCGGGTCACGCCCATGCCGCCTGATGCGAATGAAATCGGGTGGAAGGACACGGTGCGCGTGAACCCGGGTGAAATCGCGACTGTCATCATGCAGTTCAACTTGCCGAACTTGCCGACCGCAGCCATGCGCAATGCGGTGAGTCCGAGGACTGGTGGAAAAGAGTACGTCTGGCACTGCCACATCCTCGAGCATGAAGAACACGACATGATGCGTCCGCTGGTGATCGAGTAGGACAAGGCACGCCCGTCCTGGCGGGGAGAGCTGGACGGGCGTGCTTAGAAAAGGCATTCGTGGCGAGGAATACGAATGGCGCTCGCCAGTCAGGGCCCGGACAAGGAGACAATTGGCCTCGTTGAAAAGTGGGTTTTGCGCAGCATTGACTTTCCTGGGGATACATCGCCTGGATTGCGCACACTGTGCTGCTCTCGAATGCTGGGGGCTGGATATGCGAAGGCGCCTTGAGCAGTTAAACGAACAGGCAAACCAATCAATCAAACCTATGGAACACGATGTAACACAATCATCGGATGATGCTGCGTGAAAGGGTTGGGAAAGGGCGCGGTCTGAATGACGCAAACGCCGAAGGTGCGGCCGCTGGCCCGTTCTAACTTGTGAAGGGATTTGGTGGACCTGGTCGGGATCGAACCGACGACCTCTTCCATGCCATGGAAGCGCGCTCCCAGCTGCGCCACAGGCCCACTTGTTGGGGACACTACTGTTCTGGTGCTGGTGACCTCATTTATTCTCGCCGACTGAGGGGAGATAGTCAACGAGGTCGAGCTCACGTCCGAGCAAAATAGGAGCTTGAACCACTGAGGGCACGAAGGACACGCGGAGGAAATCTTGCGAAAGTCAATTTCTTCCGTTTCTTTCCACAGGGGTTTTCTGCCATAATTGATCGTGCACGCCACCTGCACAATTTTCCAAAAACAATTTAAAGCGAGGAAGAGATGCCAGCGAAGTACATCTTTGTGACAGGCGGAGTTGTGTCTTCACTCGGCAAGGGACTGGCCGCGGCTTCGATCGGATGCCTGCTGGAGAGCCGCGGGATCAAAGTCAACCTGATGAAGTTCGATCCGTATCTGAATGTCGATCCGGGGACGATGTCGCCGTTTCAGCACGGCGAAGTTTTCGTGACCGACGACGGCGCGGAGACCGATCTCGACCTCGGGCACTACGAGCGCTTCACGCACGCCAAGCTTTCTCGCGATAACAACTGGACGACCGGGCGGCTCTACGAGCAGATCATCGCCAAGGAGCGGCGCGGCGATTATCTGGGGAAGACGGTGCAGGTGATTCCGCACGTCACCAACGAGATCAAGGCGGCGATGAAGAAGGTGGCGCAGGAAGTGGACGTCGCGATCGTGGAGATCGGCGGCACGGTGGGCGACATCGAGTCGTTGCCGTTCATGGAAGCGATCCGGCAGATGCGGCAGGAATTGGGGCGCGAGCATACATTGTTTGTGCACGTGACGCTGGTGCCGTTTATCGCCGCGGCGCAGGAGTTGAAAACCAAGCCGACGCAGCACTCGGTGAAGGAACTGCTGAGCATCGGAATTCAGCCGGACATTTTGCTTTGCCGCACGGACCGTTTCCTGGCGAAGGAGATGAAGTCGAAGATTGCGCTCTTCTGCAACGTTCCGGAAGAGGCGGTGATCACGGCGAAGGATGTGGCGTCGGTGTACGAAGTGCCCGCTGGTGTTCGCGAATGAGAATGTCGACACGCTGGTGCTGAAGAATCTGCATATCGAAGCTAAAGATCGCGATCTCGTCGAAGTGGGAGGACATTGTCCACCGCGTGTACAACCCGAAGGATACGGTGACGATCGGGATCGTCGGGAAGTATGTGGAGTACGAAGATTCGTACAAGTCGCTGAAAGAGGCGCTGGTTCACGGCGCGCTGGCGCACAACCTGAAGCTGCAGCTGAACTGGATTGAGGCGGAGGGGCTGGAGACCGGCGACAAGAGCTACGAGGCGCAGCTGGAAGGTTATGACGGAATTCTGGTTCCCGGGGGATTTGGCAAACGCGGCATTGAGGGGATGCTGATTGCGATCCGGTATGCGCGCGAGAAGAAAGTTCCGTACTTTGGCATTTGCCTGGGGATGCAGACGGCGTGCATCGAGTTCGCGCGGAATGTGGTTGGGCTGGAAGAAGCGAATTCGAGCGAGTTTGATCCGGCGACGCCGCACCGGGTGATTTATAAGTTGCGCGAGTTGCGCGGGGTGGAGGAGTTGGGCGGAACGATGCGGCTGGGGGCGTGGACTTGCAAGATCGAGCCGAATACCCTGGCGCACAAGATTTATGGGACGCTCGAGATCAGCGAGCGGCACCGGCATCGTTACGAATTCAATCGCGAATACGAAGAGCCGATGGTTGCGGCCGGCCTGCGCATTTCCGGATCGACGCCGGACGGAACTTACGTGGAGATGGTGGAGTTGCCGGATCATCCGCACTTTATCGGGTGCCAGTTCCATCCGGAGTTCAAGTCGAAGCCGCTCGAGCCGCATCCGCTGTTCCGAACGTTTGTAGGAGCGGCGTACGAGTACGGGCAGAAGCGGAAAGCCGAAAAAGAAACGGTCGAGGTGGAGATGTTCCACCGGCCGGAGCGAGTCGCGGGGCGATAGGATTTTCACCACGGAGTCACGGAGACACGGAGGAATGACTAGGAGTTTCTCTGTGGCTCCGTGTCTCCGTGGTGAGATCGTTTTGGCATGACCACTTCCTTTCAAGTCGGCGATATCCACATTGGGTCGGGTGATCTCTTTCTGATTGCGGGACCGTGCGTGATTGAGAGTGAGGAGCACGCGATCCGCATGGCGGAGATCATCAAGGGCGTGACGAAGTCGCTCGAATTTCCGTTCATCTTCAAGGCGAGTTACGACAAGGCGAACCGCACGTCGATTCGAAGCTTCCGTGGGCCGGGGTTGAAGGAAGGGTTGCGAATTCTGAAGAAGATCAAGAACGAACTAAACCTGCCTGTGTTGACCGACGTGCACGAGACGGCGGACGTTGCGAAGGTCGCCGAAGTGGTGGATGTGCTGCAGGTTCCGGCGTTCCTCAGCCGGCAGACGGATCTTGTCGTGGCGGCGGCGTTGAGCGGACGAGTGGTCAACATCAAGAAAGGGCAGTTCGTCGCGCCCTGGGACATGCGGCATGCGGTCGAGAAGTGCCGCGAGGCGGGAAACGCACAAGTGTTTTTGACCGAGCGCGGGGCGAGCTTTGGCTATAACAATCTGGTGGTTGACATGCGGTCGCTGGCGATCATGCGGAAATTTGCGCCGGTCGTGTTCGATGCGACGCACTCGGTGCAGTTGCCTTCTTCGCAGGCGGACGACAGAGGCCCGGCAGTGAGCGGCGGGCAGCCGGAGTTTATCCCGGTGCTGGCGAGGGCGGCAGTGGCGGCTGGCGTGGATGGCGTCTTCATGGAAGTGCACGACAATCCGAAAGAAGCAAAGTCGGATGGGGCCAATGCGCTGGAGTCGACCAAGCTGCGGGGGGTGTTGAAGGAATTGCTGGCGGTGAAGAAGGCGTTGGAGGAGGCGCATGCTACGCCGTCGACATATTCTGAGCGCCGTCCTCCTGAGGGACGAAACAAATTAGCCCAGCGCTTTAGCGCTGGGTGGGAGTTGCCAAGAGAACGAGTCCCGGAGGGACGACACAGCTAGCCCAGCACGTGAGCGGGATCGTACGCGACCCTGTATTTTTTCAAGAACTGAAGAAATTCCTCTTCATAACTTTCCCCTTCATGATGGGCGTGTTGATTTGCTATGTAACGCACGACATCTGGTGTTTGTGACGCGCTGACGCTGAACGCGCCGTAACCTTCCTGCCAGGCGAAATCTCCTTTCGCTTCATTGATCCATTTTGAAGAGCTTCCTTTGAGGAATTGGACCGCTTTAGCCAGTGGCATCGCGGGTGGTAGCAGCAGAAGGGCATGAACGTGATCCCTGACGCCACCGATGATGATGGCTTCAAAGCCTTGGTTGTGGGCGATCCCTGCCATGTAGGCCCAGAGGTTCGGTTGGAAATCGTCTTGGATGCAGGGCCGGCGTTCTTTTGTGCTGAAGATCACGTGGACACGGTTGCTGGAATACGAGTGTGACATGTGCCGTCCCTCCGGGACTGGCGAAATCTGGATTGGGCGCGCACCCAGCGCTTAAGCGCTGGGCTAAATTGTTTCAGCCCGGTGGGCCTTGGGCTGAGACTGGATGAACGTCTGCCTCATCACCGAGAGTAGTGAATCGCCACCTCTTAACCCATGATTCAGGTCACTTCAGACAATCGATATTTCTGTAACAGTCCCGCTTCGGGATTCGCGGGAGGTTCCCTGTAGCATAGGAACTGTCCGAGACGAGGCTGAACGCGGCGCTAAGGCGCCGCTCTTCCACACGATGCAGTTGGTAGCGTCGCCCCATCATTTCGTAGAAGCTTCTTATTCCAGCACGATGATATTTTTCTTCGCGCACATCTCCTTCAGGATCTTTGGCCACACCGTTACGCTGACTTCTCCTAGATGCGCTTTGCGCAGGAGGAGCATCAGGGTGCGGGATTGGCCGATGCCGCCGCCGACCGAGAGCGGAAGAACGTTGTTGATGATTCCCTGGTGATAGGGGAATTTGAGATTGTCGAGCAGATTCGACATCTCTAACTGCTTCCGCAACGTTTCGGCGTTGACCCGAATGCCCATCGAGCTTAGTTCATGACGGCGCTGGGTGACGTGGTTCCAGACCAGGATGTCGCCGTTGAGGCCATGGGTGTCGCGGTTGGTCTGCGTGCTGGTGTCGGTGATCCAGTCGTCGTAGTCGGCGGCGCGCATCTCGTGCGGGTAGCCGTCTTTGAGCGGCCAGCCGATACCGATGATGAAGACAGCCGGATATTTCTGCAGAATCGACCGTTTCGCGGCGCTTGCGCGGCAGGTCGGGGTACATGGCCAGGAGCTCTTCGGCGTGCAGGAACGTGAGCTCTTCCGGCAGATCGGGATAACGGGGTTGCGCAGTTCGGGAAACATTTCCTGCGCGAACTTCTCGGCGCCGACGAGGACTTTCCAGATCTTGCGCACGATGGATTTCAGAAACTCCAGATTGCGCTGTTCGGCGGTGATGGTTCGTTCCCAATCCCACTGGTCGACATAGGCGGAATGATCGTGATCGAGGAAGTAGTCTTTGCGGACAGCGCGCATGTCGGTGCAGATACCTTCGCCGGGACGGCAGTTGAACTGCTTGAGGGCGACGCGCTTCCACTTGGTCGCGGCCTGAACGACCTGGGCGTCGATGGGATTCTTGTTGCGGTCGTTGGAGATGTGGAACTGGATGGGCGTACGGGAGCCGTCGCGGTCGAGCATGTCATTGACGCCGCTTTCGACGTCGACGATCAGCGGGACCTGGACCATCATCAGGCCGAGTTCTTTACATAGATTGTCTTCGATATAACGCCGCAGGTGGAAAATTGCTTTTTGCGTTTCTTTGGGAGTTAGAAGAGGGTGGTAGTCCTGAGGCAGAATCTTCTCCAGTTCCACATAGTCGCCGATGCCGGGGCCTGCCAGATCGGCTTTCTTGCTGGCCTGGGTGTCGGCGCTGGATTGAGTGGCGGTTGGGCTAACGTCGATTTCAGATGTGGACGATGAAGTGCTGGGCTCATGAGATATAAGGCTTCATGGACGTGATGCTCCTTCTTAGTGCAGACAACGGTGGCGCGGTTCGCTTTGGGAAGTGGCATCCGCGTCTATTGGACGGCGGAAGAGTCTTGTAGACAGTGCTCAGAATCACAGGGGAATGTGTGTGGGGCGACAGGGTGGCTGCTGTCTCATGGGCGTCCAAAGGTCGCCTCGGGCATGTGTTAGATTGAAATCCTTCGCATGAAACATGTTGCCAACTGGGCTTTGAACGCCGCGGCGTCGCGAGGGGCGACCTACGCCGATGTGCGGGTGATCGCGCAGCGGAGCCGGGCGCTGACTACCAAGAACGGGAAGGTAGGAAGCGCGTCGGATGCGGAATCGGTGGGGATGAATGTGCGCGTAATTGTCGACGGTGCCTGGGGATTTGCAGCGTCGGCGGAATTGGGGCGGGGCGCGGTGGAAGCCACCGCGGCGCGGGCCGTCGAGATCGCGAGGGCATCAGCGCGGGTGAAGCGGGAAGACGTTCGGCTGGCGCCTCGAGAAGCCTGCGGTCGCGGAGTGGAGTACGCCTTACAAGATCGATCCGTTTGCTACGTCTCGGTGGAACAGAACATCGAACTGCTGTTGAGAATCGATGCTGAATTGAGATCGGTGGCGGGGATCACGCTGGCCGAGACGAATCTGAACTTCAGCCGGGAAGAGCAGTGGTTTGCGTCGTCCGAAGGGGCCGACATTCATCAGACGAAGCTTTCCACCGGTGCCGGGTATGCAGCCTATGCATTTGCGGGGAACGAGATTCAGAAGCGTTCGTATCCGAATTCGTTTGGCGGGCAGTGGCAGAACAAGGGATATGAACTGATCGAAGAATTGAAGCTGGTGGAGAATGCGCGTCGCATTGCGGAAGAGGCGGTCGCGCTGCATAAAGCGGATCAGTGCCCGGAGGGAAAGTTCGACATCATTCTGGATAGCTCGCAGCTTGGGTTGCAGATTCACGAATCGGTTGGCCATCCGATCGAACTGGATCGCGTGCTGGGCATGGAGGCGAACTTTGCCGGGACTTCTTTCCTGACGCTGGATAAGCTGCGCACGCTGCGATACGGCAGTGATCTGGTGAACGTGGTCGCAGATGCGCGGCAGGAGCATGGTCCGGGGCTGGGCACGTTCGGATTTGACGATGAGGGTGTGGCGGCGCAGTGTACGCCGATCATCACGAATGGATTGTTCACGGGATACCTGAGTTCGCGGGAAACTGCGCACACGATCGGGGAGACTCGTTCGGGCGGGACGATGCGTGCGGAAGGATGGAACCGGCTGCCGATGATCCGCATGACGAACATCAGCTTGCTGCCGGGAGAAAAGCCGCTGAGCCTGGAACAACTGATTGCGGCTACGGATCACGGGATTCTGATGCAGACGAATCGATCGTGGTCGATTGACGACAAGCGCTACAACTTTCAGTTCGGCTGCGAGATCGGGTGGGAGATCAAGAATGGAAAGCGCGTGCGGATGGTGAAGAATCCGTCGTATTCGGGGATCACGACGGAGTTCTGGAATTCGCTGGACGCGATCTGCTCGCGCGACGAGTGGACGCTGTGGGGCACGCCGAATTGCGGGAAGGGACAGCCGCAGCAGGTGATGGGAACGGGGCATGGAGCGGCGCCGGCGAGATTTCGAAGGATTAAGGTGGGGAGCGCTTTCAAGGGGAATTAATTCACCACGGAGTCACAGAGGCACGGAGAACTACTACGAAGTCTGAATGCTGACTAAGGAACAAGCCGGCGATATCTTCGACCGCATCCGGAAGCTCTCGACGCGCCGATGAGGTTGAAGTTCTCTTCTCTGGCGGCAAGTTTGCGCTGACGCGGTTTGCCAATAACACCATTCATCAGAATGTGGCGGAAGAGAATCATGTCGTGTCGGTGCGCACCGTGTTTGGCGGGAGGACAGCGCGGGCGACTACCAACAAGTTCGATGACGAGAGCCTGCGGCAGGTGGTGAAGAGTTCGGAGTCGCTGGCGAAGGTGCAGCATCCGGATCCGGATCTGTTGCCGATGCCTGACGCCCGCGAGGCGGGCGGGACGGGCGGGGCGCCCGTCCCCACACAAGTCTACCCGAGTCGTCCCTTCCCGGTACTTCGAACAGACTGCGGCGATCACTCCCGAGTTGCGCGCTGAGGGCGTCAGGAAGATCGTCGGCGTGGCAGACCGGCACAAGCTCACGACTGCGGGCGTCTACTCCAGCGGAGAATCGTTTGAAGGAATCTTCAATTCGCGCGGGCTGAGCCGCTGGCATACGCAGACTTCGGCGGAAGTTTCGATCACCATGCTGGCGGCCGATTCCTCGGGGTGGCAGAAGGCGAATTCGCCGGATGTGGCGAATCTCGATCCCTTGAGACTGGCCGAGACAGCCGCGCAGAAGGCCGTCGATTCCGCGCGTCCCACGGGAGATTCCGGCCGGGAAGTACACGGTGATCCTGGAACCTGCGGCGGTGCTCGACATCGTGGGATTCATGTTCTGGGACTATTCGGGCATGGCGATTCTCGATCAGCGGTCGTTTCTAACGGGGCGAATCGGAACCAGGTTGTTCGGAGACAACATCACGATCGTTGACGATGTCGCGCATCCGCTGCAATCTGGATCTCCGTTCGACGGAGAAGGCAGTGACTCCGGAAGACAATCCCGCTGGTGGAGAACGGAGTGGTGAAGCGCGTGGTCTATGCCCGTGCGACCGCCGAAAGAATGAAGCAAGTCCGGAGTATCAGCGACAAAGTCGGGCCGATTGAGGCGACCGGACACGGTTTCGCGTTGCCCAACGAGATGGGAGAGATGCCGCTGAATATCGTGTTCGCGCCGCCAGGTGATCCGCAAACGATTGAGCAGATGATTGCGTCAACGGAGCGGGGAATCCTGGTCACGCGGCTCTGGTACATCCGCGAGGTCGAACCTTTCGAAAAGATGCTGACCGGAATGACTCGCGATGGCACCTTTCTGGTGGAGAACGGACGACTGCAGGGCGGAGTGCGCAACTTCCGATTTAACGAGAGCCTGATTCATATGCTTTCCAATGTCGAAGCGATGAGCGTGCCGGTGAGGTCTTGCGGTGAGGAATCGTTCGACATGGTGGTGCCGGCGATGAAAGTGAAGGAATTCAACTTCACCGAAGTGACGAAGTTCTGATAGGGGACCGAACGTGACTTTGAGGATTGACGCCCGGGCTTTCGCCGATCGCTGGATTTCCGACTGGAATCATAAAGATGTGGAGGCGGTGCTGGCCCATTTCAGCGAGAACGTAGTGTTCACGTCACCTCGGGCCAAAGCGATTGTGGGTTCAGCCAGGATCGAAGGAAAGTCCCGTCTTAGAGAGTACTGGACCAAAGCCATCAGTCGAATTCAAACAATCCGCTTCACTCTGGATTACGTGATAAGCGACGGAGATCGAATGGGAATCGTCTACGTCGCTGAGATTGACGGAAAGCGAATGCGTTCCGTTGAGTTCCTGGTTTTTGGCGACGACGGACTGGTTCGCGAGGGCGAGGCCATGCACGGGGTCGAGCTTTAGCCGTTTGCGCGAGTCTTCTCAGTCAAGCCTGCGTGAGATGGAGTCCCATTTCCCCCTGATATTTCTTCCCGTTTGTCTCGTCCGCGAGTTACCGGAGTGCTTCCTATTTTCACCCGTAAATAACCGCATCCGACAGGCTGTTTACAGGCTCCAGTCTGCACTCTGAATTATCGTCTAATCCATTCAAAGAAAAGCAGTTAGCTCCGGTTGTTCCATGACTTCGGTAACTTTGTTTGGCCTGTGCGTGAGGTGTACGCTGCCCTTGAGTTGAGATGGCAACCGAAGGCACAGCACCGATGATGGAAGCGCAGATGAATGCCGCACCGTATGAAGATTTGCAGAGCGCGCCGCGATTTCCGCTTCATCTTTCTGCGTCGGTGAAGACGGAAGGAACAGCGTACACCGCTCTAACGGAGAACATCTCGGCGAACGGCGTGCTGTTCGCGATGGATCGGGATGTGCCGGTGGGATCGATTGTGGATTTCACGATTCTGCTGCCCGCTGATGTGCTGGGTGCGCGGCAGAACGTGCAGATCGATTGCCGAGGCCGAGTGGTGCGCAGTTTCGATGACCGCGGACGGCGCGGCGTCGGCGTCGTGATTGACGAATATCACTTCGAACGGGCGTAAACCAAGGGACGAATGGCTACCAATCCGGTTGGCGTGGAAGAAAATTTCGGGGCAGGCGAGGACGCTGGGCAGGGCCAGTTCGTCCGCGTGATTGTGGCCGACACACAGGCCATTTTCCGCGCCGGCTTGCGGAAGATCTTCGCGCTGGAAGACGACATCCGGGTGGTGGGGCAGGCCGAGACCCTGGCGCAAACGCAATCGGCGGTAGCGAAATTTTCCACCGACGTTCTGATCTTCGAATCGGCGCTGGCACCGAATCCGGTGGAGTCAGTCGCCGAATTGCTGCGGCAGAGTCCGAAGCTGAAAATTGTAGTCGTCACGCCTGGTCCAGATGAGGAGTTGACTCTGGACCTGTTCCGCCGCGGCGCGCATGGGATCGTTTCGCGGGAAGTGGAACCGGAATTAATGGTGGATTGCCTGCGGAAAGTCGTGGCCGGCGAAACCTGGCTCGATAGCCAGGCGATTCATTGGGTGATGTCGGCGTATCGCAACCAGAACAGCCGCGCCTCTGGATCGCGTCCGAAAGTGCAACTCACGCCCAAAGAGACTCTGATCGTTTCCTGCGTAACGCAGGGCATGAAGAACAAGGAAATTGCGCTGCGCGTGGGGACGACGGAACAAGTGGTAAAGAATTATCTGCGCAAAGTGTATGACAAACTGGGAGTGGCCGATCGCCTGGAATTGGCCCTGTACTGTTTGAATCATCACGTGGTCGACAATGCAAAAGTGCCTGCGCTGCCCAGTTCCGCCCAGAGCGCTGCCCCGAGCAATGGTGCAGCGAACGCTGCTGCCGCGGGAGCATCCGCGGGAAGTGCTTCGGTGCCGAGTGCTCCATCCGTCGCTGGGAATTCTCCTGAGAAATCGTCCTAAGTCCTGAGTCGGGTTCCTCCATTGGAGTTGCGGCGATGCGCAACTTCACCCATAGAATTGAAAAGCATCAAGGATTCGCGGGTGTTTCGCGGATGTCACGACTTGATTCGGAGTCGTTCCTTCCCAATCGATTCACGCCGGAGAGATGGCCGAGTGGCTGAAGGCGCACGCTTGGAAAGCGTGTTTACTCGAAAGGGTAACGTGGGTTCGAATCCCACTCTCTCCGCCAAGTTATTGAAAATACATAAGTTACATAGATTTATTAACCCACCCTAACCCACTCTCACAAACCTCTTTCGTCTTTGGAATGAGTGAGATGCAGTTTTGCAAGGCCCATGTGCGTGCCGTTAAGGCTAAAACCGGGCGCAAACCGGACCGTGAACCCGTGCAAAGGCTCTCACGTTTCGCGGGCGATTTTGCAGACGGTGTCTGCAAAATGCTGTCCTAATGAAAGTATTCTTCAGCGTTTTGCCAGGGGAAGAATTCTACAGACACTGTCTGAAGAATCCATAAGCCTCTAACTTGCGAAGATTCAGCACGGATTCCAGTCGAGTAATCCTGGGCACACCAGAAATCGCTTTCACCAGCTTGTTGTTCGTATAGCGACTACGTGCAAGGATGCGTGTCCGAGATGAGCTGAACGCAAATAGTGGTCTTCAACATCCAGGGAGCCTCTGGTTGGCATTTGCACTGTGTACGTGTTATATGCATAACATGTCGTGAGATGCATATAACGATCTAGGTGATAAAACAGATTAAATGCCGAGACAGACGCCAGAGGAAAACATGATTGAAGAGACCATTTCGCACAAGACATCGCCGCCGGAACTCGTGGAGGTCTCGCTTGGTCGCTTTGTCGGATACTTCCTGCGTTTGGGTACATTTGGTTTTGGCGGTCCGATTGCGCTCGCGGGCCACATGCAGCAGGACTTGGTCGACGATCGTCACTGGATCAGCAAACAAGACTATGTCGAGGGTCTGGCGTTAGCGCAGTTGGCGCCTGGACCGTTGGCAGCGCAATTAGCAATTTATCTCGGCTACGTCCGCAACGGAATTCTTGGTGCCACCGCTGTCGCGATCGCGTTTGTCCTACCTTCATTCTTGATGGTCCTGGCTTTGTCCGCCGCATATGTGCGCTACGGTGGCCTGAGTTGGATGCAGGCGATCTTTTACGGAATCGGAGCGTCCGTAATCGCGATCATCGCGCGGTCGGCCTACAAGCTGACGAAATTAACGCTAGGCAAGGACAAACTCCTCTGGGGGATATTCGTCGTTCTAGCCGTCACGACAGCATGGACTTCGCGAGAGATCGTGTGGCTTTTCCTAGTGGCGGGTGTGGTCGCGCTTTTGATCAAAGCGATGCCCACAAAAGCACAGGTCGAGAGGGTGAGGCCTAGCATCGGGCTTTTCACGCTGCCAACACTATCCGCAACGGGGCTATTCGGTATCTTTCTCTATTTCGCTAAGGCAGGACTGTTTGTTTTCGGCAGCGGGCTGGCGGTGGTGCCATTTCTCTACGGGGGAGTAGTGCAAGAGCATCACTGGCTCACTGAACGGCAATTCGTGGATGCCGTCGCGGTCGCAATGATTACGCCGGGGCCTGTCGTTATTACGGTTGCCTTCATTGGGTACCTTGTTGCCGGCATATCCGGGGCAACGGCAGCAGCGGTAGGAATTTTCATCCCTGTCTATCTAGTTGTGGTGTTGCTTGCACCATCCTACAAACGTTGGGCCAAAAATCCCCAGCTGAATGCATTCGTTCGAGGTGTAACCGCGGCAGCAACTGGGGCCATCGCCGGAGCCGTGATCGTACTTGCGCGACGCTCAATCTACGACGTGGCAACGTTGATGATTGCGGTCGTCACCTTTGGGGTCCTTATCCGCTGGAAGGTGCCGGAGCCGATCTTGATCGCTTGCGCGGCGGCAGCGGGGTTCCTGCTGCACCGCGCATGAGTTCTGGCAATTCCGAGTTGAATTACATCGTTGAATTCCTCGTCCGGAATGATGCTACCTGCGAAATGTCCAGCGTAGCTTAACGGCGATGACATCACTTTGTGGCACGATGCTGGTCTCGTTCGGACTTAAGATCAATCGCTGCCATCCGCGGTTCCAGACAATGAACAGGTCATTGCCCGGTTTGATGGTCCATCGCAAGCGTGTATTTGTGCCCACGTTTTGTGATTCGGTGTCGTATTGAATGAAGCTGCTGAGTACCAGATTGGGGCTCCAGGCGTAGGCACCTTGCAATTGCCACAGACGTTGCACGAAGTTGCCTTGGGGAAGGTGCCCGAAGTCATTCTCGACATCGGCTTCCAGTTGCACTCGGCCTTTTGGAGACGTCCACTTCAGATAGTTTTGCCATTGCGTCAGGTGGCCATCGTAGAAAGAGCCGAACCAAGTGGTATTTCCAAACTGCAGTGGACGGTGACTGCTGGTCTGCGCTTCGAGACGGTAACGCGTGAACTCGTACGAGCCTGGAGGGATGACAACGCCGGGAGCGATTGCAAAAGGAGCCAGCAAGATTTCGCCGTGCGGATTCCAGTTGAACTCAAAGCGGTCGCCGGTCTCGAACCGGACATTGATTGGTGCCATGAAATACTCCCAGGACTCGAGAATGCCTTGAGGATCGGTGTATCGAACGTATTCGTTCTCAAAGAACTCCTGGCGAATCCAACGAAAGGGACCGTCTTTGGAAGGGCGAGGTTGGTAAGCGCAGAAGGCATCGGTGCGACGCGTGCCAGGCCGGGGAAGAAATCCAAGCAGAGACTCCAGCGCGATACCAAACTGGTTCACGCTGGCATTGCAATCCAAGAGGTCGTTTGGGTAGTCGGCACTGAGTCCCCAACCGACTTTGCTGCCTGGGCCAACGTCACCTTGAGTGGTAGCAGTCCACGCGCCAAACTGCAGGTTCTTGTTGCTGAGGAACTTTGAAGTGCGCCAGACTGCGTCGATGCCCGCGAGCGTATTGTTGCGCCGTGCTTCGGGATCACCGTGAGTCAAAATTGTTCCGACCCTGAGGTTTTCGTTGAAGTCGTAGGAGATGCGACCGGCGAACAGATTCGTGCCAGGCACCACGCCTGAGGACAAGCCAAGATCCTGTACGACCTGGTCGGACACGATTGTTTCGCGCGTCTGTACATCCAGGATACCGAGGTTCCATTTCCCAACGCGCCCATTGAGCTTGACGCCGGCGTCGATCGGAATCTGGGCGCCATCGAGCAACCCTACGTTTCGGCTGAAGAACGGGATGAACAACGGCGAATCCTGGCGTGCGAGACCCAAGCCGAAGTCGTATTGATTGGCACCTTCGAGAAAGAAGGAGCGTTTCTCAGGGAAGAAAAGCGGAAAGCGAGTGAGATTGATCTGCCGCGTATCAACTTCGGTTTCTGCAAAGTCGGTGTTAGCCGTAAACACAGTCACCAGTTGCGGAGTTATCTTCCAGGTGACTTCGCCGCCGACTGCTCCCTGCCATGATCGCGATGACCCGGCACCATAGAATTGCTTAGTCTTCCCGATTGCGTACGGAGTAATTTCCAGACCCTTCCCCTGTCGAACTTCTCCAACTCCAGACAAGCGGCCCGCGCGGCTTAAATCGTATAGAAACGAATCTAATGTCGGCGATGCCCAGCGTAGCCACAGCCGCTCGCGAGGAACGAATCGCTCCAAATTCAGACCCCAATCGTTGAGGCCGGGCGTGAAGCTCAAGGTGCGTGATGGAATAACAATTTCTGCCGACCAACCATCGGGTGTCCTCGCGGTGCGCGCGTCCCAAATTCCATCCCAGTCGAGCGAGACACTGTCGGCAGTTGAAATCAAACCATCGACGCGTGTCCCGGCTGCATTGATCTGGAAGAAGTATCCAGTACGACGGTCCCCGTAAGTGTCCAGCACAATGCTGACGGTGTCATCACCCGTCAGATCGCCATCGCGTCGCATGGTGTGGATGGCGATGTGGCGAGGGTCCGGGTCTTTACATGTAAAACCAAAATAGATCCGGTCGTTGGTGACGATTACCTGGACTTGAGTTTCATACGGTGTCGGCTGTCCCGGCTTTGGCGCCTGCTGGGTGAGTTTCATTACTGGCGCATCTCGCCAAGCCGGTTCGTTCAATAGGCCGTCGAGTGTTATGGAAGCGGATGAAGTGGAGGAAACTTTTACAACGGGTCCATCGTCTGAACGAGCGCTTGCCAGGGTCGCCATGGCCAACAGCGCACACAACGCCCAATGCCGTCGGTGTCGTCGGGGACATCGAGAATCTCGCGCTAGCTTGACGGCTTCGGGTTGCTGTTTGTCTCGCCTGAGCATGACTATGTCGACTGCTCTTCCGGTGGTTTCAGCTTTCGAAAGGCACGATACAAGAGTAGGTCGTAGCTGATCTTGGCCCCGCCGCCGATCACCAAGGGAGCCGAAAAAGCCACGTTTTGCATTAGAAATCCTGCAACGGATGACCCCACGGCCCAGAAAACATTGCGGGCTAGATTCGCGATGCCGCTGGCAAAGGTCCGCTCGTTCGGCTGTACCACAGCTGCGATGTAGGACTGGCGCGTAGGCACGTCCATTTCCACGAGTGCTTCGCGACACAGAAACAGTACCACTGCGACTTTCAAAGAAGGTGCGAATGCAGCAGCGATCAGGAACAAGCTGGAAGGCAGGTGAGTAAACACCATGGTGTTCACGAGCCCGATGCGGCGTGCCAACCACGCTGCCCCCAGATGAGAGGCAGCGTTCAGAAGGTGCACCGCAAAGAAGAGAAGTCCTAGGCTCTCTTCTGCTATTCCAAAGCGGCGAAAAAACCAATAAGCCACGAGTGCATCCGTCAGAAACCCGCCGCCGAACGCATCAAGGGAAAACAGTCCTGCTAATCTCGTGACGACCTTTTTCGTTGCTGGCGAAACGTTATGAGGGATAGCCTCCGTCGCTGATTTTGAAACCTCGACTGCTACCGAGGCGAAGGGATAAAGGATAGCTCCAACTACTCCTAGGAAGGCGCATCCAAGAAAGACTGTGCGATACGAGGCGAGCAGCGGGAAGGGCTAGCCAATGTTGCAGGAGTAGGGGCAGACCTGCAGCCAGTGCTCCCAGCGAACCTGCCGTGTCGAGGACAACGTTGTACCAGGCGAGGGCCCAGGTCCTCGACGCGTCCGGCACGAGTCCGGGAATAATTGCTTGCTCAAGAGTGAATGCGGCCGAGCGGTCCGTCCCAGTTCCATTCAACATTCCTACAAAGGCCATGGCGAGGAGAACCGGAACAGCGGGGGTGAAGGCGAGGGCAAGAGAGCCGATGGCACCCAGGATCGAAAGCATCACCAGGATGCGCCTGCGTCCTACCTGGTCTGCCTTTGCCGTAACGCCGATCGTTGCCAGAGCTGACCCAACCAGGCCGCCGGCCACAACCATGCCAATATTGAACGAAGAAAGACCCGCACGGAACAGGTAGATCCCGAGAACTACGCCGGTAAGCCCGAAAGTGAACGAACGCAGGAATGCCGCTGCATTAATAATGAGGAGGTCTTTTGAAACGGGTGCAGTCACGGCGCATGACGCGCGTACTCGTAGAGTGCGTCGTAAACTGGAAATTGCCGTACTAGTCGTTCTTCATCGGAAAGGCCTAGAGCGGCAAAACCTTGAGCGATAGCCCTCAGTCCGATCCCTTCGACTGCAATTTGTTCCTGGCCCTTGATGTCCGCAGAGCGGACGATTAGCGCGAGACGTTCGAGCCCCGGCGCTTGGAGGTGATAGTCCTCAACTATCGCTTCGAAAGAACAACGCTCTCCACGATGATTCAATTTCACGTCTGAAAGCCGCGGTGCGTCGAAAGGAATTGCATTTTCACGCGATGCCGTTTCGAGCAGTTGGCTTTCGCTAACGAACAGAAATTCAGCTTGGGGGTCGATGAAGCGCCGGATCAACCAAGGGCAGGCGACCCGATCAACTTTAATGTTTTCACGAGTAATCCACTTCATGAACTTGCTCCCAGAGCGCTGCTAATGACCCGTTACGGCTTCGTAAACCACCATTCGTGCGACCGGTTTTCCATCTTCCTCTTGTTCGGGGGTGTAAACGCGATGAGTTTTCGGATCAACGGCGAGGCTATGGACCGCATGCTGGACACGAAAATCTTCCAGCTTGCGGTAGTGGTCTGGATCATCCTGATGGAAAACGGAAAGGGCGCCGCTGTAACACGCGACATAAATACGGCCAAGACCAGGATCAAACTTGATCACATCGGGTCCATCGGCGACAGGCAAAAAGGCGATTGCAGCGTGCTTGTCCAGATCAAAGACCGCCATCAGGTTGTTCTCTTCGCACGCGAGAAACGCACGATGATGCTCCGGGTCAAGCGTCATTCCGTGGTTTCCCTTGCACTGCCCGACGGAATATCGACCTACAACTTTGTCAGTCGCCGGATCGATAATCGCGAAGATGTTCTGGTCTTGCAGGTTGACATATACCTTGCGGGCGATGGGATCGTATTGCGGCATTCCGGTTTCACTGTCGAAATGCAGTGTGCCTACAATCTCGTCTTTCTGCACGTCAACGATGGCTTCCGCTTTGCCCTGTTCGTCCGAGACGTAGAGCTTATGAAAGGGAGGGGCGTAGGTGCTGCCATCCGGCTTGGCTTCAGTCTTGAGTTTCTTGACGACCTTCATCTGCTTCAGGTCAACAACTCCAATAGTGTCGTCATGTGCGTTTGAGGTGTAGAACCTTTTGAGCTCAGACACATATTCAACGCCTTCGGCACCCGGTGTGTTGGTTATGACCGCAACGACACGGTTTGTGCGCAAGTCGATCACGTAGGTCTGGTCTGCTGCGAGGTGCGCGGAGATCAGGTAGTGATCGTCCTCATCAATCGTGAGATAGTCGAAGCGTTTTCCGGCTGGGCCAGGCAAATCGAACGCAGTAATTTTCTTCAGCGTCAAGCCTGCCTGGCCGAATACCAGAGTACCCGTTCCCAGAAGGAAAACGGTCGTGAGAAATAGAACACTTCTTGGCATCGCGTACCTCGCCATTGCACTTTGACTACTTCACAGCAACATGGCTCAATGCTGCTTTGATTCCCGCAGCTACCGATTCCGTGCTAGCCACAGCCCAGAAGTGCATGAAGAACAGACGAGGTTGTTCTGTAAGCATGTGGCTGTGCAGTGCCGTTACTGCGATGTCGTGTTCTTCGAGAGCGGAGATTACAGGATTGACCTCCTCCGCCGTCAATACAAAGTCACCCGTCGTAGCAACTTTGCCCGTGCCGGCTTCTTGGAAGTTAATGGCCTCGGCGACGCCCTGTGGCGGGGTCAGCGTCATTCCATGATCAGTGATCGCTGCGGCGCGAGCAATCCCGAAGGAGAGCACGCCTCCGGCAAAACGCCCTTTCGTGCCTAAGGCGTCTTCGATGGTTTTCACAAATGCTGGAGGTTCCCCGGCAGGTGCTGGCGGCGCTGGCTTATCGAGCGGTGTCTTCGACTCCGCCAGCCCACCGTGCAAGGACTTCGCCAGCTCAAGGGCCTTTCCGTGGCCTATGTAATGCATGTAGATGACACGGGGGGATTCATTCAAAACATGGTTGTGGACGGCAGTGATTTCGAATCCCGCTGCGCGCAACTTCTTCATGACCGGTGTGAGTTCGTTCTCCAACAGAACCAGGTCGCCCATGACCATTGCTTCGTTGTCTCTTCCAGCGAACGCTGCCCAAGAGCCGAGTGCCAATCCGGGCTTAATCTCAACCCCGGCAACTGAGACATGGAGATCTGTTCGAGGAAAGCCCAACCGGTAGACATCACCGGTCTTTTGTCCCGAGCGGCCCATCGCTTCGTCAATTTTGGCCGTATCCAAACCCTGCGCCGCGAGCATCATGGGGCAAGACAGCAGAAGAGAAAGAATCAGTGTTCGTAGTTTCATAAGAGCAACCATCCTTCGTTTTTGATTTTGCGCTCCAGCCAGTAAGCGCAGTCCTTCGATCGAAAAATCAGCGGAGCGATTTGTAGAGACCCTCAGCCAGTTGCATTCCTCGCTTGAGGAGTTCCTGATCACTCAAACCCTCTCTGGCCCAACCCTTCATCACTTCGTCGATTCCGAAGCCTTCTTTCCTACCAAATTTCTCGTCGAAGAGGTCCGCATCATGAACCACTTCCGCCATGACCAGAACCTTCTTGTCGCGAATGTGAAACACCTTGAGCAGCGTCTCAAAAGTACAGTCCTCTCCACGATGCCCAAACCCACCTTCGTACATGTCGAACGGGACGGCATTGGCTGGTTTTTTGTCCTCGGGGGCAAAAGCGAATTTGGCCTTCTGGTCAATAAACTTCCGAATCAACCATGCCGAGGTCACTCGGTCCACACCCGGACGCGGCCGTGTGACCCATACGCGGTTTCGATATTCGGAAGGCGAGACTTTGCCAATTTCAGGGGCGGCTGATTTTGTTCTGGATGTTTGCAGGGCATTCAAGGCGCGTTCGGCCTGTTCACGAAGCGGACTGCCGAAGAAGTCGATGGAGACAATATCCTGGAAGCGCTGCCGGAGACGTGTGATCCGCGGCGATTGGTTTGCGGTAGCCGGGCTTCGAAGTTCCTTCAGCAACTTCCGATAGTCTTCGGCACGGGCATCGGAAAACCGCTGCTTCATCTGCTCGAAGGAGCAATTATCGATGGATTGCACTTCAAGAACAGAAGCGTCGCCACCCTCGGTTCGTACCGCCGTTGCCAACCATTCGAATCGTTCCCGGTTCTCATCAGAGTTCGGGAGAAAGTAGCCAGAGTTCCCGAGTGCCAATGCTCCATGCCGCTGCAGCTTTCGCCAAACCGTGACCCTGAGGCTGGCCCCCTTTCGCGCCAAACTAAACACCAGGAGTAGCCAAGGAGGGTTGGCTTCGTTCTGTTTAGTAACGCTCATTGCTGTACGTTATATTCATAACAGATGTAGAACAACGGGTTCAACTGCTAGAGCCGACGAATAGGCCTCGCAACTGCTTTCGAGGAAATTGCACCGACGGCTTCCGCTTGCGCCTGCCCCGGTTCCCAGCGCTCCTAGTTTGAAAAGTAGTCAGAGCAATTTGTTCTCAGCTGGCTTGAGGTGGGGTGGCTCTTCGAGGATATCTAAAAGGCTGGAGCAGGATTTTCCAAACGTCGTCGGCGCGAGGGCGATCTTGTAGACAGTGTCTGCAAAATGTTGTCTTGAGGGTTAGGCTGCGGGTACCGTTTTCTTTCTCAACAGTTCTCTTTCTCGCAGCCAGGTGAAGATCACGGGAGTCACAATCAGCACGTGCAACAGAGAGCTGACCATGCCTCCGAGCACGGGGGTTGCGAGCGGCTTCATCACTTCGGCTCCGGTGCGCGTAGACCACATGATGGGTAACAGGCCAGCCACAACCGTGGATACGGTCATGATTTTAGGACGCAAACGCAGAAGCGCACCCTCCATCACAGCTTCGCGCAAACCTTGTACGGTGAGTTCGCCCATTGCGGCGCGCTTTCGTTCCACTGCCTCCTCCAGATAGATCACCATCACCACGCCGGTCTGCACCGCGGTCCCGAACAGGGCAATGAAGCCCACCCACACGGCAACCGAGAAGTTGTACCCCAGCAGCTTCAGGAGGAATACTCCCCCGCTCAATGCAAAAGGTACAGCGAGGATCACGTGCGAAGCTTCTTTGAACGAGTTGTAGGTTTTGTAGAGCAACAGAAAGATGATCAGGAACACGACTGGAATGACGAGTTCGAGCCGTTTCTTTGCACTAATCTCATTTTCGTATTGCCCGCTCCACTCGATGTAATAGCCGGGCGGCATTTTCACCTCGCGGGCGACAGCGCGCTGCGCCTCGTCCACGAACCCGCCCACGTCGCGCCCGCGCACGTTCATCAATACGCTGCCTCGCAGCAGCCCGTTTTCGCTGCTGATCATGGAGGGTCCCATCACCACGCCTAGGTCGGCGACTTGTCCCAGTGGAATTTGCGCTCCGTTGCTGGCCGTGACCAACACGTTATTGCGCAACTCTTCGGGGTCCTGGCGGAAATCCGCGGCGTAGCGCACCCGCACGGGCAGACGTTGACGGCCGTCAATGGCGGTCGTGAGGTTCTTGCCCCCAATTGCAGTCTCGATTACGTCCTGCACGTCCCCAACGTTGATTCCATAGCGGGCGGCGGCTTCGCGGTTTACTTTTATTTCGAGGTACGGCGCGCCAGTGATGCGCTCAGAATAGAGATCAGCGACACCAGGAACGGGGCGCAGAGCACGTTCAATCTCAGTTTCCTTTTGCTCGATGGTCGCGAGGTCGTTGCCAAAAACTTTCACTCCCACCTGGGTGCGGATTCCGGTAGAAAGCATGTCGATGCGGTTACGGATCGGCTGGGTCCAGATGTTAGTCACGCCCGGTATACGCATCTTCTCATCCAGCCTTTGCAGGATCGTTTCCTTAGTCGTGCCAGCCGGCCATTTGTCTTTGGGTTTGAAGTTGATGACGGTTTCCGTCATGTTCACTGGCGCTGGGTCGATGGCACTTTCCGCGCGACCGATTTTGCCAACAACGCTCAACACGAGCGGGTCTTGGGCAATGATCTTGTCCTGCCAGCGAAGAATCTCGGTTGCCTTGGTGAGGGAAATACTGGGATCGGTAATGGGCATGAACAGCGCAGTCTCTTCATCGAGCGGCGGCATAAACTCGGAGCCGATCGTAGTTGCCAGCCAGAGCGCCGACGCAAAGATTACAACTGCCGCACTCAGCGTCATGATCCTGTGCTTTAAGGCCCAGTCGAGTGCCGGTTTGTAAATCATTCGCAGACCGTGCATCACGGGATTTGCGTCCTCACGATGCAGTTTTCCGCGGATCAGGAAGGTGCAGAGCACCGGCACCAGAGTGACCGCGATTAGGGTGGAGCACACCATGGCGAAGGTTTTGGTGAACGCCAGCGGGTGAAACATCTTGCCTTCCATGCCGGTAAGTGCAAACACAGGGACGAAAGCCAGAATGATGATGGTCATCGCGAAGAAAATCGGCCGGCCTACGAGCTTGGCTGCTTCCAGCGTGATCTGGCCAATCGCCGACGTGTACTCGCCATGCTCTTCGTAATACTGCTCTGCGTGCCGTAGCACGTTTTCGGTCATCACAATCCCAGGTTGGTCGCGTCCCACGTCATATACCAGGTCTGGCCGGTATTGCCGGCATTCGCAAGCGAGTTGTTGCTTCCGTATTCGCCTGAGGCAATGTTTCCGTCAATCGTCGGGGTTGTCCACTGCGCGCAAACCGGAACCACGGACACAATCACTGCCGTCAGGACTCGAGCAAGCCTCAGCACGAATGCACCACGCATCGCAATCCTCATAAATTTCTCTGACCCTTTGAAAGTCAGTCGCAAGCTGCACACGGTTCTTGTCTGATGAAACTGCGAGTGAGGTTACAGACGGGGTCTTCCCGATGGGCCCGTGGAACTGGAATCGACTCCGGCGGCCAACAAGCAGGAAATCGTACTGCTCAGTTCTCGCACATTCGCGTCATATCTGCAAATGCAAATATTCCCCCGCTTTGCTGCCTCGTCTTGCGGTCCAGAAACACTAGTGCAAACGGGCTTCTGGGAACTTATGCGAGGAGAGTGCGTTCCGGACGCTATGCCTACCGGAGAATACTGCACTCTACTCCGGCATTTGATCCCAAAGGGCTTAGACGAGAGATTGGTATCGGGGCAACGGTTTCAGGCCCTCATGACTTGACTGGAATCAGGCCGTGCACTTCCTCGAAGCCGACTTGAACTAAGCCGCGTTGCGGCGGACGCATGCGCGTGTCGCTGACCCGACGGTAGAGATGATCTGAGCTAGTTTGTGTCGCAGAGGAGGAACTCTCTGTGACCCATCTACGCCAGATCATGATTGAGGAACTACGGCGCCGCAACTACGCCGAGTCCACCATCCACGCTTACATCCAGACGGTCGAACATTTCAGTCGGCACTTCCATCGTTCACCCGATCAGCTTGGTCCCGAGCACATTCGCGAGTATCAGGCCGCGTTGTTCACGCGGTGGAAACTGGCCCCGAATACTGTGACGCAGCGGTTGGCAGCCTTACGTTTCTTCTATGTTCAGGTGTTGAAGCGAGGCTGGAGTGTGGCCGAGACACCGTATCCGAAGAAGATCCTGCGTCTGCCACAAGTTCTCAGCCAGGAAGAAGTCGCACGTCTGATTGACGCGGCAGAGTCTCCCTTCCATCGCATCCTGCTGATGACGCTCTATGCCACGGGCGCGCGTCGCGCAGAAGTGGCGCACCTCAAGATCAGCGACATCGACAGCCAGCGGATGGTCATTCATATTCGGGGCGGCAAGGGACGCAAGGACCGCGATGTCATGCTCAGCCCGAAGTTACTCGATGCCCTTCGCATCTACTGGCGCGGACTTCGGCGCAAGCCCGCCGACTGGCTGTTTCCCGGCAACCGATGGCGTACGGCGAGTCATCCTGTCTCCACCAAGGTTCTCTGGAACGCCTGTCAGCAGGCCGCCGAACGCGCCGGTCTTGAGCACAAGCGCATCCATCCCCATACCCTGCGCCACTGCTTTGCCACTCATCTGCTCGAAGCCGGCGCCGACCTGCGCACCATCCAGATGCTGCTCGGTCACCGTGACCTTGAGGAGACGACGATCTACCTGCATCTCTCACGGCGGCATCTCAGCGCCACCGGCAGTCCGTTGGATGCACTCCCGATTCGAGGAGAAGGAGAGCCGACGCAGAGCGCATGAACCGGCCTCCTCTGGAGGTGGCCGACATCGTTCGCTGTGCAGGTCAGTCGTTTGTTGAGCGCAGTCGCCGCTGGATCACGTGGCAGCATCAGAAGATTTTGCTGGCCATTGCTCGTTGCCGCACCGCCGCGCTGGGTGGACATCGTGATCAGTGCTCGGACTGCGGACATTCTGCCATCTCTTACAACTCGTGCATTATGGGGAGTTTTTTCTAATGGGGAGTGGAACAGCAAAAAGGGCGCACCGTACACGAGGCCACGCCCTTTCGACTCTCCATTAAGACGCGGCCTTCAGAAAGGCGAGCAGTTTATCAGGCGGCTGGAACTTGCCCTTGCGAAGGCTTGGCGGCACGACCGCCTCGATGGCCTCCAGCTTCTCAGTTGGATCGGCCCGAACGTAGACTTCGGTAGTGGTCAGATCACTATGCCCCAACCACAGAGAAACTTTTCGAATGTCTTTTGTTGCTTGCAGTACGATCATTGCGCAGGTATGCCGAAGCACGTGGGGCGAGACTTGTTTGCCGCGTAGCGTTAAGCATTTGCGGTCCGCGGTTTCGGTGTGACGCCGCAGAACGTATGCAACTCCCCATCGACTGAAGGGTGTACCGCGAGCGTTTACAAAGAGCTCAGGGGATGCGACCGCTCCGCGAATGGCCAACCAAGCGCGGAGTGCCGCAGCCGTCGTCTTCCAAAGAGGCAGCGCGCGTTCGCGGCGGCCCTTGCCTCGCACGCGGATACTCGCTGACTGGGGTGCGACATCGTCGGTGCGCAAACCTGTCAGTTCGGAGACTCGGAGTCCCGCGCAAACTGCCAGGTGCAATATGGCCCGATCTCGAACTCCCATTCGCGTGGATGGATCGGGAGCATTGAGCAGGGCCTGCATTTCTTCCTGGGCCAGATATGGCACCAGACGATGGTCGGTTTTCTTGAAGGGGATCGCCAAAACGCGGCGAACCTGTCCGACGGCGGCTGGTTCATGGTGTTGCAGAAACCGGAAGAACGAGCGGATGGCGGCCAAACGGATATTTCGTGTCTCCGCGGAGTTGCCACGTACCGTCTCCAGATGTTCGAGGAACGAACTGATCAGCGATGCGTCTAACTGCTCCAGCATGAGAGCTGATGGCGCCACTCTAAGCTTCCGGGATGCGAACTCGAACAGGGCCTGGAAGCTGTAGGCGTAGGAGTCGCAAGTATGGGGGCTGACACCTCGGTGGCGAACAAGATGCTCACGGAAGAAGGCTTCTATGTGGGGTGCGAGAGGAGTCATGGCTGTCCTCCCTGCGCAAAGTTTTCGGTGACGACAGCGATGTCGCGCAAAAGCTCAGGCGTGGTTTCCAGGTACCAGTAGGTAGAGTTGATATTGACGTGACCCAGATAGGTAGCCAAGGCCAACATGTGCTGTCCGATTCGTTGCCGGCCAGTTGGAGACAACTCCAGTGCCCGAACTGCAAAGGTATGACGAAGCTCATGAATACGAGGCCATCGACCGCGGGAGGGCGTGATCCCTGCGGATTTCAGCAGAGTCCGGAACACGCTGTGAACTTTCCAGTAGACGAGGGGTTGCCCGTCGTCTGAAACAAAAACATGGTTGCCACCACTCCTCATGTCTTGGCGATGCGTCAAGTAGTGAGCGAGCCCTGTCGCTACTGTGTCGTGCAACGGCACTAAACGGGTCTTCTGGAACTTGGTTTTGCGAATCAGTAAACCGTCGGCGGTGATGTCGGAGACCAGCAGATGCAACGCCTCCGCGATTCGCAGCCCGGTTGCTGCTAACAGGCTAATGAGTGTTGCGTAGGTTTCGGACCGCAACGAGTTGAATGATGGAAGCCTCTTGGCGGCGCGGACAAGGCTCTCGATCTCGTCGCAGGAATAGATGTGCGGAACGCGACGCACCTTCCGATAGCCGAAGTAGTTTGTCGGTGGCGATTCGTGCCGGGAGTCTTCTACGCAGAGGTACTGAGCAAGGAGATACACGGTCTGGTAGCGGACATGTCGTTGCGCGACCGATCTGGCCTGGCTTGCCCATTGGATGGCGGTGGCTGTGCGGATGTGGGTTTGCTTTTGATTGGTCGCAAAGCTTGCAAAACTGCGCAGGAGATATTCTGCGTTGCTCAGAGTGAAGCCGACTGTGCGTCGCGTGGCAAGGTAGGTTTCAATGGCCTTGATCATCGATTCACCTCTGGCCACGGCTGAGCAATCTGTTTCAGTAGCGCCACATCCGCCTTGGCGTAGTAGGCGGTCATGTCGATGCTGCGGTGACGAAGCACGAGGCCGGCCTGCTCCAGGGGAACCCCATTCCGCAACATCTCTGTGGCCGCGGTGTGACGCAGCAGGTGCGCACCTTTGTCGGGGACTTCGATGCTGGCGCGTTGGAGAGCGTGTTTGACGACGGACGAGACACCATCCCCTGAGGCAAAGGATCGATAAGGGGCGATGCTTCGAACAAACACGTGATCGGTATCGCTAAGCTTGGGCCGCCGTTCCAGATAACGGAGCATCGCGTCGCCCACATCCTGCGGAAGCGGCAACCGCACCTGGTATCGTCCTTTCCCGATCACCTGCAGCGTGCCACGATTCCAGTCGATGTCCTTAAGACGCAGCTGCGCCACATCTCCCGCGCGCAATCCTAGCCGCACCAATAGGAGCACAATCGCACGGTCACGAAGACGTCCGGGATCTGAACCATCACAGGCTGCGATCAGACGGTTCACTTCTTCTGAAGATAGACAGCGTGGAAGCTTGGCCAGTCGCCAGTGAGCGACAGCGGGAATCGCGAGGGCGAGATCGTCGCGAGATTCGCCACGGAAGTTGAGATACCGCAAAAACGCCCGCAGGGAAGTAATCAACTTCTGTGTGGTTGGAGCTCCACATTCGCTGGCACGTCGTAGAAGAAAGTTACGTACGGCGTGCGCAGTCCGTCTGCAGTCCATTGACCGACATCCTCGCCGAGGGCCTGGAGCAACTCCGCAGCGCCGCGAGCGTAAAGCCGAAGCGTTGGCGGCTTCGCCCCGCGATGCCTTTGAAACCAATCGAGGAAGGCAGTGACCAGAGCTGGATCTGCGTTCTCGTTCCGAACTGGTTCACTCGGGCAGATCCCGCAGCCAACCAGGCGTTGATGGAAAAGCTTTACTCCAAAACGCGCGTGAAAGGCGATCTTTGCGCGCTTGAAGTGAGGGCACCGGCAACGACGAAGATGCCCAACAAAAGCATGAAGCGTGCTGAAATCGATATCTGCCAGAACGCCACCTCTCCGCTGAAGGTAGCAGCCGAGGTGGGCAGCGGCTCGAATGTATCGAACGGCGCTGGCTGCGGCGTATCCGTCGCGTTCGAGGTCATCTGCGAACGCGTCTACGTGCGGTCCACTGATTCCACTCCGCAAGCGTCGTAGCGTCTTGGGCGCGGAGAAGTATTTTTCGAGCATGGGCTCTCCTTGTTGAGCATTGGCCATAAATGGCCGCATCAACCTAGCAAAGCCCCTGAATTTATGGGGAGTCGCATCCCGCCCAACCGGGTCCGACAAGCCCGCCCTGCGCAGATTCCGGCGCGCCACTCCCCATTAGAAAAAACTCCCCATAAGACACGTAATGGTGAGCTCACCATTAGCTGTCGCAACCGGCACTGCCCCAAGTGTCAGGGAAACGCGCGTCTGCGATGGCTCCAGGCACGGGAACGGGAGTTGTTGCCCACCAGCTATGTGCACGTTGTCTTCACGCTGCCGCGGGAACTGGCTCCGCTCGCCTTGCAGAACAAACGGCTGATCTACAACCTGCTGTTTCGCGCCAGTGCTGCAACTCTACTGGAGATCGCCCGCGATCCCCGCCACCTTGGCGCAGAGATCGGCTTCTTCAGCGTGCTCCATACCTGGGACCAGCGACTGCAACATCACCCCCATGTTCATTGCGTGCTCGCCGCCGGCGGTCTCGCTCCCGATCACTTCCGCTGGATCTCCTCACACCGCTCCTTCTTTCTTCCCGTCAAAGTGCTCAGCCGTGTCTTCCGCGGCAAGTTTGTCGCCGGACTCAGGCGCGCCTTTCATGCCGACGCGCTCCAGTTCCACGGCAGCCTCTTGCCTCTTCGAGAACCACACGCCTTCACAGCTTGGCTCCGCATCCTGTTCCGCAACGACTGGGTTGTCTACTCTAAGTGGCCTTTCGGCGGGCCAGAACATGTGCTGCGCTATCTCGGCGCCTACACTCATCGCGTCGCCATTTCCAACCATAGGCTGGTGGCTCTGGCCGAGGGCAACGTTACCTTCCGTTGGCGAGACTCGGCTCACGGCAACCAGAAGCGGCTGATGACTCTGCCCGTCGATGAGTTCCTGCGCCGCTTCCTCCTGCACCTGCTTCCCCGCGGCTTCGTGCGTATCCGCAACTTCGGCTTCCTCGCCAATCGCCGCCGCGCCCACCTCCTGCCACTCTGCGCCCAGTTACTGAAACTACAGGTGCGCGCGCCCAGGTCAGAGCCGGCGCCGAACCAACCGCGAGACCCAACCTTCTGGAAGTGTCCGTACTGCGGCGGAGAGATGAAACTCGTCGAAAGGTTTACCGCCGCCCAGATCCAACTCCGCGCACCTCCGGCTCTCTGCACAGGTGCCGCATGAAGCCCCAGCCCGAAGTCGCCACATCCACGTGCTCTAGCACGAGGTCGTTCTACGCCTCGTTGCTATCAGTTCTGTTCACCTTCGTCGACAACAGTAGAAAACATCGGCCAAATCTCCGCACCGGCCTCGGCCGAGCCAGCGTCGACGTCACCATTGATCGCTCTCCCGACGCGGCGCTGGCGGTGTCATCCCACCAAACCCCCATTCAAAACCCATAGCTCCCAATCAGGCTTCCTTCAAGTCGCTGTATCTGAAGCGCCCGTCCAGAGCACCTCAGCGGACACCTTTCCACTCGTGGGCGCTTCAGATACAGCACTAAGACTTCTCGGTACCAATCCGGCCGACTTCCTCGAAGCCCGTTTCTGGATAGCTTCCGGTTAACCGACCATAAGGCACAACTACTTTAGCGAAGGTTGTATCTGAGGCGTTCCACGCGAAAGGGACTGGAAGGTATAATTCCGTACCAACGCAGACTTGGTCCGCAACGCTGCCCTGAACAGGCGGAGGAATCGTTTTTGTGCAACCACCCACCGAGAAGGACGACGTCCGTCATAATGCACTTTTTGGAAACGGCGTTGGTTTAGCACCTCACGCACCGGCTAACGGCGGCAAGCTGATCGTTTTGACGGCCCCGTTGACCGAATCGATTGATCACGCCGGTTTCTTCATCCAGATGGCGTTAGCCTCGATACCCCAATGGCTGGAGGTTGTTCTCAACAAGAAGTATCCAAAATGGCGCGAGGTGGAGCGCAACGACGACGGCTCCGCGCGATATATGCCGGCTGGTCTGCGCGTCCTCGAGAAATCCATCCTGCGAGAATATAGCATCGACGCGGTAGTGGCGTGCTTTCCTGACGACCTGGACAAATTCATTGGACCCAATACGTGCGTCGTAGCCGTTTCCACACACAATCCGCTCGGCGTCACATTTGCCGCCGGTGTGTACACCTCTATTTACGGGTCGTCGAAGGAACCTCTCAATTCGATTTACACGCGCCTGATGTTCGACAAGATCAATTCCAACCCGTACCGCAAGGGTTTTCAAGTGGTCGTAGGCGGTTCGGGTGGCTGGCAGATTCGGCAAACACACGCTTTCGAAGAGCTGGGCATTGACTGCGTCGCAGAAGGCCGCAGCGAGTCCACTGATACCTTGGCGCTGTTCCGCAAGGCGATCGCGGGTGAAGCACTGCCGCGGGAAGTCAACTTGGCACACCCCACGTCGCGTGATGCCATCCTGTTCCCCGATAAGCGGACGACCTTCGGAGTTGTGGAGATGACCACCGGGTGCGGTCGCCGGTGCCAGTTTTGTGTGCCCGACTTGAATCCGCAAATCGATATGCCCAAAGTGCGAATCATGGACGCAGTTCGTGCCAACGTGCGGCAGGGCAACAAACTGATCTCCCTCGCCACCGAGGACATGTTCATCTGGGGCCAAATCCACACCGACACACCCTTCTTCTTTCCTAACCGCGAAGCGCTCGTGGACCTCTACACCGAGATCGTCGACACGCCGGGAGTGGAACAACATCTGCTCAGTCACTGCACCATGGCGCCTTTTGTCGTAGACCCGATTTTGATCCGGCAACTTTCCGAGAAACTGCTCCCCAAGAGTCCGATTCATCTCCCGCGTCTCAGCGCCCATCCGCAGAAGAAGGTGCTGGTTCCGTTGATTGGACTTGAAACCGGCTCGGTGCGCATGGCGCGGCAGATCATGCCCAGCAAGGCCATTCCATTTTCGATTGACGATTGGCCCAGCGTCGTCCTCGAAGGCCTCCGCGTTGCCAACCAGAACAACTGGTTCCCCATGATGACTCTCATGGTTGGCAACCCGGGTGAAACCGATCAGGACGTCCGGGACTCGCTCGATCTCGTCTACGAAATGGAGCGCCGTGAACTGTTTGCGTTTCTAGTACCGTCGATCTTCACGCCTCTGCACGACACCCGTATGGAGCATCAGACCGGTGTAACCCAGACCCGCCAGCTCACTCCGTTGCAGTGGCAACTCATGATGAAGTGCTGGAAGCACAACCTGCGCCCCGGGCAGTACAGCTGGTGGGGCCCATTAGCCTGGCGCACTGGAGCTTTGTTCATGTGGCTTTACCGCCTGCGCAAACTCAACGGACCTAACTTCACTTGGCCGCTCATGATGTTCGCAGGAATAGCGCCGGAAGGAATTCTACAAAAGATCGGCAAGATTTATGTGGGCAAGCCGCTCGTAACCAAGAACCGCAGGGAGATGATTGCATCCCTGCGACCGAACTATTGGAAGCACTTGCGGCCCGATAACGGAGACTTACCGGAAGGGTGGAGGAATGACAAGAAGGCCATTCCGTTTTCGGGGCCGGCGCACGGACCCAGCGCACCCGGTCTTAGAGTCGTGTCCTAGCACCCTAATTTTCCGCGAACGCATCCGTCCCACCTATCGAGGTGCGATCTCGGTCAGCGCCCATTCAATTCGATCTACCTCTTCTCGAATCACCCGGATCGCTTGATGATCGGTCGGGAATGGTACGAGCTTGATCGCTTCGACTGCGTGACGAATTCTGTAGTTGCGATCCCGAATGAACTTGATTCTCTCGGAGGTCTCCTTGCGCTTCTGGTAGAACCTTCTAGCTAGACTCGTAGTCACCCAAGCGAACGCTAACCCGAACAACATCTCGATGGGAAGACGATCGGTTGCTCCATCGAAGTCGAGGAATGCAAATCGATACACGGCTTCTCCAAGGCCTAGTGAGGCGAAGATCACTCCCATCCCAATCGAGCCAAGGGTCAGGCGGTCAAAGAATCTTCGTTCTGCGGACGATTGCTTCTTGCCAGACTTTTGGGCGAGTGCCATTTCTCCCCCTTGTTGTTGCGAGATTGGATCCAACTATTTTACGCCGTGTCATTTAGTTCGTGCGGTCGATGAGAATTGAACGCAGCTGCGGACCTCGGCGGGGTTCCGCTTAACCGGCCATACACTGAACACTGACTAGTTTAAGAGCGCTCGTGCGGCCCCGATAACTGACAAAACTGACGTCAGGAGACTGTACAAGGCTAGCAGGATATTCCTCCCGAGCTACGGGCAAGTCGGAAGTGAAGCCCGTGACGGAGTCTTAACGACGCCGGCCAGAAGTCGGCTTCGGGGCTAGGGTCTTTTCGAGAATCGACTCATCACAATCGAACCGTTTTATACAGCATTACGTCTACGTCGTCTACATAATACTCGATGCCGTATGTCCGCTTAGATAGGGAGGTTTTACCTAGCCAGATTGACCGTATCCTCTAGCCAGTCTACCTCGCGTGTCACACCTAGATGTGATCCCAGTCACAGCGAGGTGGAAAGCATGGCAAGGATAGTTGTTTTAGGCTCCGCATTGATCCCGAGGATTGTTTCCTAAGTGCTGGATGAACCCGCTGCCTCACGCTGCCGGGTCGGTTTCCCATTTGGAGGTCTTGTTAGGCGATGTCACGCAACACCACGAGCTCCGGCGAAGATCGCATGGACAACGGGATCATCCACGAAGAAGATATTGCTTCCCAGCTTCTCGCGGAACGAGAACGATTAGAGCAAGCGGCCGGGTTGGCGAAACCGCAGGTACGCCACTTTCGCCGCCCGGTGGAACGGCCCTTCACAGGGGAGGAGCGCGAGCGGGTCACCATCCTCTTTGGCGGGCTCACTTGGAGGCACGAGAAACTTATCCAGGCGGTTTTTCACGGGAGCGGCTACCGCTGCGAAATCCTCCCAAATCCGAATCTTCCCGCGTATCACTTGGGACGGGAGTTCGGTAACCCGACACAATGCAATCCCACATATTTCACGGTAGGCAATCTGATCCGGTACCTGCGGGGGCTCGAAGCACGGGGGATTTCTAAGCAGGAGATCCTGGATAACTACGTCTTCTTTACGTCCGGGTCGTGCGGGCCCTGCCGCTTCGGGATGTACGAATCCGAGTACCGGATGGCGCTGGACAACGCCGGATTTGGCGGGTTCCGCGTACTGTTGTTTTCGCAAAATGATGGACTCAAAGCCAAGACCGACGAGCCCGGACTGAAATTCACAGTCGATTTCGGCATGGGCATGCTGAACGCGCTCAATCTGGGCGACATCACCAATGAGATGCTTCACCATATCCGTCCCTACGAGATGGTTGCCGGTCAAGCCGACCGCGCTTTTACCGAGATCATAGACACGCTAAGCACGTTTCTCCGCGAGAAACCACGCTTTGAGATTCTGGAGCGGGCTCCGGTGTGGCTGAGTTCGCGCCTCGCGCAGAAGAAGAAAGCGAAAGACACCCTTAACACGTTGGGCAAGGTTCGCGAGCACCTGTACGGCCGTGCCTACCGTGATGTCCTGCACCATTGTCGGGAGCTCATCGGTCAGATCGGAGTAGATCGGCTTCGCGTCAAGCCGATCGTCAAGATCACCGGCGAATTCTGGGCGCAACTCACCGAGGGGGACGGCAACTTCAATATGTTTGCCTTCCTCGAACGCGAGGGTGCCCACGTCATGGCCGATTCGGTCGGCAACTGGATCATGTATCTGATGCATCAGGCAAAAGCCAACGCGAGTAATCGCAAGGGCCTCGATGCTCCCTATCCACAGCCAGGCTTGTGGAAATTGAAAAAGCGACTGCAGAATGATTGGCCCTTCCGCAAGAAATGGCTGTTACTCAGCCTCGCTGAGCGAATCTGGGCTCGCCAATATGTGCGAGTTGTGGAGAGGTTGGGCCACATTGCTCATCCATTGCCCCCGCAACGGCAGCTAGCGAAGCTGGCCCACCCCTTCTATCACTCGCTGGCACGTGGCGGCGAAGGTCACCTGGAGGTGGGGAAGAATGTCTACTACACGGTCCATCACCTGTGCCATATGGTGCTCGCCCTGAAGCCGTTCGGCTGCATGCCGTCGTCGCAGTCGGATGGCGTGCAATCGACGGTGATCAGCAGGTTTCCGCGAAATGATCTTCCTGCCTATCGAGACCGCCGGCGAAGGCGAAATCAACGCCCACAGCCGGGTGCAGATGGCGCTCGGTGAAGCAAAGGCCAAAGCCAAGGCCGAATTCGATCGCTGCCTGGAGAGTACAGGGCGGCGCCTGGAGGATATTCGGGACTACGTCGCACATCACGCGGAGTTGTGTAGCCGCCTTTACCGGGTTCCGCGCAGCCCCGATGTGGCAGGCGTGGCCGCCAATTTCGTATTGCACGTATCTGACCTCATGAACAGAAGGGCGCATAGGCCCGGCACCAGGGGGCGCAAACTGGTATGAGCGACAATGGCAACGCCTACCGGATCGGTTTGGATGTTGGTTCCACCACTGTGAAAGCCGTGGTGGTAGACGTGTGCAGAGACCAGATCGTGTGGCGCGATTACCAGCGTCACGAAACCCGCCAGCCGGAAAAATTGCTTGCTTTCCTGCGCAGCATGGAAAGTGAGGTCGGAATCACTCCCGATAACTGCCGCGTGTTCATCACCGGGTCGGGTGGCAACTCGCTCGCCGGGCTGATCGGCGCGAAATTCGTGCAGGAGGTTAACGCCGTCTCACTGGCCGTAGAAAAGCTGAATCCAGAAGTGAATTCAGTCGTAGAGCTTGGAGGACAGGACGCGAAGATCATCATATTTAAGGAGGACGCCAAGAACGGGCGCAAGAGAAAGATTCCCACCATGAACGATAAGTGCGCGGGTGGAACCGGCGCGGTTATCGACAAGATTGTAGCCAAGCTGAAGATCCCTTATGAGCAGCTCGGCGAACAGGGCTACAACGGCATCAAGCTGCACCATGTGGCCGGCAAATGCGGCGTATTTGCCGAAACCGACATCAACAGCCTGCAGAAACAAGGCGTTCCGGCTGATCAACTGATGGCTTCGCTGTTCGACGCCATCGTTCTACAAAATCTGACGGTCCTCGCGCGGGGACATACGCTGCGGCCGCACGTTTTGCTATTGGGTGGGCCGAATAGTTTTATTCGCGGAATGCGGGAGGCGTGGCAATACAACATTCCGCAAGTCTGGAAGGAGCGCGGAGTCGAACTTGCCGAGGGCGCCAGTCCGGAAGATCTCATCAAGGTGCCTGCCGATGCGCTTTACTTCGCTGCGATTGGCGCTGTGGAGTTCGGCAAGGGGGAGGACGACGGCGTTGGCCGCTATTTGGGAACCGAGTGTCTTGAACACTTCCTTCGCGAGGGTAGGCAAAAAGAAAAGGCGGAAGCGCGCAGTTGCGGACTTTGGGCCTCCGCTGCTGAACTGCAGGAGTTTCAGGCGACGCATGCCCGCCTGCCCTTCGCCCCGGCAACTTTCCATCCGGGAGAAAGGGTTGGCGCGTTCATCGGCTTGGACGGCGGTTCCACCTCGACCAAAGCGGTCCTGTTGTCGGAAAGCGGAGATTTGCTCTGCAAGGCCTACCAGCTTTCCCAGGGAATCCCATCGAAGACACGAAACAGCTATTTGAATCTCTTCTCCACCAAGTGGAGTCGCAGGGCGCGCGATCTCGAAGTGCTGGGTGTCGGCACGACCGGCTATGCCAAGGACATCCTGCATGATGTGCTGCACGCGGACGTCGCGCTTGTCGAGACCGTAGCGCATACTCAGTCGGCGCTGCGTTCTTATCGCGACCCTCACTGTATCGTGGATGTGGGCGGGCAGGACATCAAGATCATTGTCCTGCATGACGGACGAATCAAGGATTTCCGTCTGAACACGCAATGTTCGGCAGGCAACGGCTACTTTCTCCAATCCACCGCCGAGGGATTCGGTATACCGATGGAAGAATACGCTAACAAGGCATTCTCGGCCGATGCGATGCCGGTCTTTGGCTATGGCTGCGCCGTGTTTTTGCAATCGGACATCGTGAATTTCCAGCGGCAGGGCTGGCGCGCGGAAGAGATATTGGCTGGCTTGGCTGCCGTACTTCCGAAGAATATTTTTCAGTACGTCGCAAACGTGCCGAATGTGGCCAAACTGGGCACGCGCTTCATCCTGCAAGGGGGCACGCAAAACAATCTGGCGGTCGTGAAGGCCGAGGCCGACTTCATCGAAGCCAGCTTCCGGGGTTCAGGGCGAAGGCCCGAGATCATCGTCCACCAGCACTGCGCCGAAGCCGGCGCCATCGGGGCCGGCGTAGAAGCCATGCGCCTGTGGCAGAACGACCGGCGCACTACATTCATCGGACTGGACGCAGTCGCCAGAATCACCTATCACACTGCGCGCAACGAAGACACGCGTTGCCACTTCTGCAAGAACACGTGCTTGCGCACCTATGTGGACGTCCAAACCGGCGGCCCCACAGAACAAGGCCTGTCGCCATTCCAGTCCAAGGTGCCGTTACGGGCAGGCGAGCAACGCATGATCATCGCCAGTTGCGAGAAAGGTGTTGTGGAAGACCTGGACAGCATGCGCGAAATCAAGGTAGCCCTGGATGCGATCAAGTCCACGCATCCCAACTTGGTTGACATCGCAGCGCGAGAGGTTTGGAAAGCACGGAGTTCGGCTTCGGTTACTGATCCGATTCCGCCCGCCTCTTGGCGAAAGTCCGTCCGCGAGCGCATCAAGCTGATGAATGGTCGTGCGAACCTGCGCATCGGAATCCCGCGGGTACTCAATATGTATGCGTATGCACCGTTGTTCAGCGGGTACCTCGTAAGCCTGGGGGTGCCGTCAGAAAATATCGTTTACTCCGACTTTACCACCAATGAGATGTACCGCGCGGGTTCCAGCCGGGGCTCGATTGATCCCTGTTTCCCGTCGAAAATCACCATCGCGCACTTCCACAACCTGATTTATACGAAGCATATCCACAAGCCGCTCGATTGCATTTTTCTACCCATGTTCGACGTATTGTGCTCACCTCTGGTGAGAACTCGCGCCTGCAACGCATGCCCGACCGCCGCGGTAACTCCCGAAACGGTCGAAGCAGCATACACAAAGGAAATCGACGTCTTTGCCCAGCACAACATCGGTTTCCTGCACCCGATGGTGAACCTCTCGGACCGCAAGCTATTCGCGCGGCAGATGCTGCAGTGCTGGCAGCAGGTGCTAGGCGTGTCGGAAGAAGAAAACGAGCGGGCAATCGAAGAAGGATACAAAGCCTGGCACGAGTACGAATCCTCCATCCGAAGGCGCGCCCGTGACGTCCTCGACACGTTAGAGCGGGAGAATCGGCTGGGGCTTGTGATGCTCGCGCGGCCCTATCACCATGATCCCGGTCTGAACCACGGCATCCTGGAAGAATTCCAGAAGCGCGGGTATCCGGTGTTTTCCCAAAACACACTCCCGCTGGACGAAGATCTGCTGGAGCGCCTTTTTGGTGATGAAGTGCGCGCCGGCATCATCAGCCATCCACTGGACATTTCCGACGTCTGGAAAACAGCCACCGCGGCCAGCAGCAACATGAAAGTATGGGCCGCCAAATTCACAGCACGCCATCCTAACCTGGTGGCTCTGGAGATTTCGAGCTTCAAATGCGGCCATGATGCGCCGGTCTACACAGTCGTGGAGCGCATCGTGGAGCAGTCCGGCACACCTTACTTCTGTTTCAAGGACTTGGACGAAAACAAGCCAGTCGCCTCCATCAAGATTCGGGTTGAAACCATTGATTATTTCCTGAAGCGCTACCGCGACGATCTGCTCCGCAGAAAGCAGATCGAATTGGAGATCGAAACGCGACTGGGCCAATACGAGTGCTGGTTGCGGGAAACACGCGGCTTACCCAATGCAAGCTACCCTGGTTGTGTACGCAATGGAATTCCCGCCTAGGACATATTGGCGCGCCGTCCCGAATAATTCACGACTGGAGCGAATGCTGTTCCCAAGTGACAGGCTACTCTTACGTAATCCCGTAACGGAAGGTTTGCCGACTTAACGGGAAGTTGACCAACACAAAGGCTTTACCTGGATTACTCCCGCATTGCGACAACTCTCCAACTGCTGCAGATCCTCTATAATCCGCCGAAACACGACACTGAGTACCCAACTACTGGTGAAGGTTGAGGAGGTGCGATGAAGTGGGCAATCGTTGTAGTCGCTGTGACTGGGATGATGATTTCTTCCTCACGTTTCGTCGTCAGCCAAGTCGGTAAGAAGGAAATTACAAAATGGCAATCCGGCAAGAACGGAGCAGTCTCGCTCACGTATGACGACGGATCGGTGAATCAGTTCCGCGTAGCCGTCCCGATCATGGATAGCTTCGGCTTTCCTGCCACTTTCTCATCATCACAGGAAACATCCCAGGCTCGCGGTACCACGGCACGTTCGTCGGTCGCCCGACGAAAGCAATCATCGAGGAGAAACGGGGCGTATTCCGACAAATAGAGACAACTTTTTCGAACGCGCATCGGCGATTGGCTTTTTGGTTACGAAGGAACGCTCGAGTTCCATACCCGCGCTGGAGAAGCTCTACGACAAGGGCAAGAATGTGGACCAGGCCTATCGTGTGTTGGACGAGGCGTACGAAAAGGTGCGAACAGGTGCTTTCATACTGAGCAATCAGCGCGAAAAGCCCCCCGAGGACGGCAACAAGGTCACCTGGGATGAGCTGCGTTCTTTAGCAAACCGTGGGCACGAGTTTGCCAGCCACACCGTGACGCATCCGCGCCTGGCGGTTCTAGATGATGCCAATCTGGTCTACGAACTCTGTATCATGGGCAAAACTTATCAATCTGGGAAACAACAGGTTTGGAGCCTACTTTCGGAAGCCGGACTCGTAGACATACCCCACCGATGAGTTTTCAGAGCGTGTCAAAGAAGCTAAAAAGGCTGTCATGGACCGCCTCGGTGAATTGCTCGAGTCAACAACTGACATTGAGGAACGCGACGCCGCTGCATACTCCTTGGCCACGTTAAAGAAACTAGAGACTGCGCTCCAGGGAAAAGGAACCCCTCGTACAGCCGATTGAGGCATCGCCGATAGGAAATTCTAGGTCTTTTCTTGGAATAGCCGGGCACGGAGTCTTGCCTCTCCTGACGAATTCCCTTTTGTCGCCATGAATTCCCCCGATTTTTAGCTATGTGGAAGCTGGGGTCGGGATTCCAAAACCAAGTCTTTTCGGAAAGCGCACAATCCGCCATTTCGACACTGCAAAATCAATGGGTTCTGGCCGCCACCAGAAGGGTTTTTGGAACCACCGAGGTACGATGCGATTCTTTGCTCAGGCACAATCGGGATGACAATCTGGGCGACGTTGTATAAGAAATGCGGGCGGCGGGCTAAGGTGAACTGAGACGCCCGCGCTGCACGTTAGCCGGAATTGAGAAAGTCCGAAGGGAAATGGCTGATTTGCGTCAACTATAGCGATTGCATGCCCAGGTCGCTCAGTCCATGAAAAACCAGTAATCGTCGCATTTGTCCCCGCGTTTACCTAGACGGTGGAATCCCTCTATCTCGGCATACCGGAAAAGATGGCCTGAAAATTCTTCCGAAATGTTGCCAAAGACACTGTGAGTCGCTTTCCATGGGGATCGTAAAGCTCAATGTCGGAACCCTTCAGCCCAAGAACGGCAAAGCCGTGGTGAAACAGCACGGCTTTGGCGTCGTCTTTCGAAGCACCGATTGTGGGCGTTTGTGGCGCGGCCTTTGCGAGGGTGCTGATCTTGCCGAGGTCAGTCTCATCATCGATGAGTAACACTTGCGGTTTGGATCCCACCAGAATCCCCCAGAATTCGTTGACGGTGTGCTTCGTGTCGTCGTCGAGATCCTCGTAACTCCCGATTTTTGTCGCAAAGGCCTTTTCGATCACACAGGGCCATAGTGCTTCCTTCGGTGATCCCATGTAGACCATGTTCACGTCTGTTCCATCGGTGTATTTGATGTAGAACACATCGCTCACTTCCACTTTCGAATCGAGGGTCACGCTGAAGTAACGCTTTGAAACAATTTCTTTCTGCGGGGGGCGATAGTCGGGATCGTCTTTGGTCTTAGAGGAAAGCGAGTCCAATATCTCTGTAGAGAACGTCGTCTTGACGGAAGTGCCGCTGTACTCGGTGATCATGGAATCGAGGCGACGTTTACCCCTGGCCGTATGCGCCAGAGCTGCCGCGATTGCCGCGATTGGACAAACCGCCAATTCACCTTGCTGCACATCCTCGGGGATAGGGGAACCTTTGGAGAGAGCCCAATCTACCGCGCGAGCGCGAATAATGGTGGAACTTCCCCCGGCGGGTGGTGGCATCGGGAACGTTCTTGCCGCCTTGGTCGGCGAACCCTTGACGTCTTCGTGTCCGAATCGCAACGGACCTGGAATGCGTCCTCCGAAGCCGCCAAGAACAGTTCCGAGGGGCCCTGGAGTGCGGATGTTGCCTTTGTACTCCCACGCCATAGCAACCTTTCTTATGTTTGAACTGTTGGCGCATTGAGAACTCGAAGCGACTTCACGAGTTCGACTTCGCGATCCCAGTCAACTTCACCAAAATTCACATGTTCCCCTAACACGTCCGACGCGTCACTCACTCCTGCGACGAGCAATCGGCCTGTAACCGAAATCCCAATCAGCGTCGAAATGCACAGCCGCTACTCGTTTCTGCCGGACAAAGTCTTCGCAATTGTCCCTACTCAATTCCTGGATCATGGCACTCGTTGATGTGTATTAGGGACACCAACCCTCCCCCAGAGGCAATGTCCCCATCCTTTGCATCGTTGTGCAGTTGCCAAAAGTAACCGACAGAGTGTTAAGAAATGTCGATGCGCTGTAACCAGTTAGTAAAACTTTGGCCTCTCCCTTCGGAGCTTCTAATTACCTCGCTACAAGATCCTGCCGACACGCTCCGCCGGGAATGAAGAGTTGCTTGGAGTCGTTCCTCGCTCCTCGAACAAGAGCCGTCGCAGCGGGCGAAGGTCGTTAAGAATCCTCTGGCTTCGATTGATCCACTGCACCACTGTCCCCAGACAGGCTGAATGGCCGAACTGAAAACTACGCCAGCCTTTCAGCGGGAAATGCGCAGCAAGCGTAACGTGCAGGGCGCGCGCCACGCTAAGAACGGGGGCAAAAAAGGAGTAGTCTTAACTTGTTGCCGCCGGAGGCTTGTTGGCGACTCGTGAAAATGCGGAGGATCGCGTGGCTCAGCGATCGGAGCATATCCTAGGCGCAGACCAGTTGGGGAAGCTGATTGAGGCGTTGGTGCGCAAGGGCTATGAAGTCATCGGTCCCCGGCTGCGTGACGGGGCGATCGTCTATGACAACGTTGAGTCAGTCGAGGATCTGCCTGCTGGATGGACCGACGAACAGGAACCCGGGCGTTATCGTCTGAAGCGCCGCGAAGATGATGCCTTTTTCGGATACGCAGTGGGACCACAGAGCTGGAAGAAGTACCTGCATCCGGCGGACGTCCGACTCTGGTCGGCCGAGCGCCAGGGTGAGACGTTCCGAATCCTGAACAATGAGAGCAAAGCCCGAACGTCCACATGCGTTCCTGGGAGTTCGAGCATGCGAACTGGCGGCGATCGCCGTGCAAGATCGCGTGCTGCTCGGAGACAAATACCGTGATCCGATCTACGACCAGCACCGTCGTGGTGCGTTCATCATCGCTGTGCAATGCACGCAGGCGGCGGCAACATGTTTCTGTGCGTCGATGGGAACGGGGCCGCAGGTGTCAGGTGGCTTTGACCTTGTTCTAACAGAACTCGCTTGGGCCCGAAGGGACATCGCTTCCTGGTAGAAGCGGGTAGCGATCGCGGCGCCGAGATGCTCGCTCGAGTTGGAAACGGTTCCAGCTACCGCAGAAGATCTGCCAGGAAGCCGGAGCGAGGGTGGAAGCGGCGGCGCGCCAGCAGGTGCGCAGCATCGACACCACTGGAATCAAAGAGCTTCTCTACGAGAACTTCGAGCATCCGCGCTGGGACAACGTGGCCAGCCGTTGCCTGACGTGTGCCAACTGCACCATGGTCTGCCCCACCTGCTTCTGCACCTCTGTGGAAGACGTGACTGACATTACCGGAGATCACGCCGAGCGCTGGCGCCGCTGGGATTCCTGCTTCACACAAAGCTTTTCCTATATCCACGGAGGCAGCGTCCGAACCTCCGCCAAAGCACGCTATCGCCAGTGGATGACCCACAAGCTGGCCTCGTGGATCGACCAGTTCGGCAGTTCGGGATGTGTTGGCTGCGGTCGTTGCATAACCTGGTGCCCGGTGGGCATCGACATCACCGAAGAGGTCCGGGCTATTCGGGAAGGAGGCAAGAATGGAAACCCTTGAACGCATCATTGCGGAGCATCCCGTTCTTCGTCGGTCTCGACGACGGCTTCACGAATCTGATGGTGAGCTGTGCCTCCAACGTGCGGTTCAAAGCCGGCACCTACATTCTCAGGGAAGGGCGACCCGGCCAACACCTTTTACCTGATTCGGGAGGGGAAGGTGGCCGTCGGAGGTTCTGGCGCCGCAGCACAAGCCGATCATCGTTTCGACCTTGAGCGTGGGGGAAATCCTGGGGTGGTCGTGGCTGTTGCCACCCTTTCAATGGAAATTCCACGCGCGCGCTGTCGATGACGTGCGCGCCATTGCGCTCGACGGAAAGTGTTTGCGAACGAAGTGCGAGGAGAACCACGATCTCGGCTACGAGGTTTTGAAGCGATTTGCCCAGATCATGGAGCAGACGGCTGGAGGCGACACGCTTGCAGTTGCTCGACGTATACGCAGTCAGGTGATGACCATGGCGACCGCAATCACAACCGATCCGATGCTTCCGCAGCCGTACTCGGTGCGAGAGGTGGCCAAGGAGACGCCGGACACGTTTACCCTGAGGCTCGAGCCCGAGAACGCAGGTGAACGGAAGTGCATTCCAGCCCGGACAGTTCAGCATGCTGTGGGTGTTTGGAGTGGGCGAGTTGCCCATCTCGATCAGTGGCGACCCAGCCTTGCACGACCGCCTGGTCTACACCGTGCGTTCAGTCGGCCAGGCAACTCATGCGCTGGTGAGTCAGGAAGTGGGCGACAGCGTGGGTGTACGAGGCCCGTTCGGGGCAGGCTGGCCGGTAGAGGCCGCGCGCGGACGGGACGTCATCGTCGTGGCTGGCGGGATCGGGCTGGCGCCGTTGCGACCCGTGATTTATCACAGTCTTGCAGCAATCGGAAAGACTATGGGCGCCTGGTGGTGCTCTATGGCGCGCGCAGTCCGCGCGACCTGCTGTATCGCAAGGAACTGGCGACCTGGGCTCGCAACCGCGAGACTCAGGTGCTGGTCACAGTCGACTATGGCGGCTTGAGCTGGCGGGGCCACGTCGGCGTAGTCACGACGTTGTTCAAGTACTGCGCGCCTGCAGCCGGCATCGTTCGGTCGCCATGGTCTGCGGTCCAGAGATCATGATGCGCTTCGTCACGCGCGAACTGGAAACCCACGGCCTAGCCGCGACGACATCTACCTCTCGATGGAACGGAACATGAAGTGCGCCGTCGGTTTCTGTGGCCATTGCCAGTATGGACCACACTTCATCTGCAAAGACGGGCCAGTTTTCCGCTACGAGCAGATCCGGACGTTACTGGAGAAGTATGAGCTCTAAATCTGCAGCCAAGCCAAAGCCCAAGCCAAGAAGATCGGTGTCTTCAAATTCGCTTCGTGCGACGGCTGTCAATTAAGCCTGCTGGACGCGGAAGATGAACTGCTCGGCATTGCCGGGGCAGTGGACATCGCCTATTTTCCTGAAGCCACACGCGCGATGTCGAAAGGTCCATATGACATCGGCCTGGTCGAAGGATCGATCACCACGTCATCAAGATGCCCAGCGCATCCAGGAAGTGCCGACGGCAGTGCAAGACTCTGATCACGATCGGAGCCTGCGCGACTGCGGGCGGCATTCAGGCTTTGCGTAACTGGAAGGATGTCGATGAGTTCATCCGGGTGGTGTACGCGACACCGCAGTTCATCAGCACGCTGAAGCTCTCGACGCCGATTGCCGAGCACGTGCCAGTCGACTTTCGAACTGCGCGGCTGCCCGATCAACAAATACCAACTCATCGAACTGATCACCGCGACGCTGGCCGGGCGCAAGCCGAACATTCCCTCCTACAGCGTGTGCATCGAGTGCAAGCGCAAGGCGAATGTGTGTATCTCGGTGGCGCGCGGGGTCCCTTGCCTTGGTCCGGTGACTCAGGCGGGATGCGGAGCGCTGTGCCCACGCTACGACCGTGGCTGCTACGGTTGCTATGGACCCATGGAGACTCCCGAATACGGCATCGCTCACGAGCCAGTTCCGGATTCTGGGACAGTCGGACGACTCAGATGGCACGTGCGTTCCGTGGATTCAATGCCTGGGCGTGGCAGTTCCGCAAGGCCAGCGAGGAGTGTGAGCGGACATGACCGGACGCGGAACGAGAACCATTCGTGTCGACACGCTGGCCCGCGTGGAAGGCGAAGGCTCCCTTTACATCAAGCTCGTGGGTGAACGCGTAGCCGATGTGAAGCTCAAGATCTACGAGCCGCCCCGGTTCTTTGAGGCCTTCCTTCGCGGTCGTCATTTCTCCGAAGCTCCCGACATCACTGCCCGGATCTGCGGCATCTGCCCCATCGCTTACCAGATGAGTGCCGTGCACGCGATCGAACGGGCTCTGGGAGTCCGGATCGACCCTGCGGTTCGCCTGCTTCGTCGTCTCTTTTACTGCGGCGAGTGGATCGAGAGTCACACCCTGCATGTCTACATGTTGCACGCGCCCGATTTCCTCGGCTACCAGGACGTCGATCGCCATGGCCGCGAGATCACCGAGCCGTGGTCGAAAAAGCGCTCCGGCTGAAGAAGATTGGCAATCGGATTGTGCAATTGCTTGGCGGACGTGAGATCCATCCCATCTCCGCGGCGGTCGGAGGTTTCTACAAGACGCCCACCAAGCAACAACTGCGCGATTTGGTGGACGATCTGGAATGGGCTCTCGAAGCCTCGCTGGAGACCGTGCGCTGGACTGCTGGTTTGAAGTTCCCAGACTTCGAGCAGGACTACGAGTTTGTAGCGCTTCGTCATGCGGACGAGTATCCGTTCAACGAAGGACGACTGGTGTCGAATCGCGGTCTGGATATCGACGCCGCCGAATACGAAGATCACTTTGTCGAGTCGCATGTCAAGCACTCGAATGCCTTGCACTCCGTGGTGCGAGGAAGAGGCTCGTATCTCGTAGGGCCGCTGGCGCGGTTCAACTTGAATTTCGACAAGCTGCCCGAGGTGGCACGCAAGGCGGCGCTCGATGTGGGCCTACAACCGCCCGTAAAGAATATTTTCCGAAGCATCGTGGTCCGCGCGGTCGAACTCGTCTTCGCTTGTGCGGAGGCGTTGCGCGTCATTCACGAATACGAGCCTCCTGCCGCACCACGAGTCGAGGCCCCCAACCGGATAGGTGTGGGTCAGGCGATCACTGAGGCACCCCGCGGCATTCTTTATCACCGCTACGCCCTGGACGAAAACGGGCTGATCGTCACCGCCAAGATCGTGCCGCCGACCTCGCAGAACCAGAAACGCATCGAAGATGATCTTCGCGAGTATGCGGCGCAGTTGGTGGCTTGGCCCCTCGAAGAAGCGACCTGGAAATGCGAGCAGGCGATCCGGAGTTACGACCCGTGCATTTCCTGCGCCACCCACTTTCTGAGGGTCGTGGTGGAGCGCGAAGACGTCGAGGACTGAAGCATGCTCATCATTGGCTGCGGGAATCGGCAGCGAAGCGACGACGGCGCCGGAATCCTGGTCGCGGAGCGACTGCGGGAGCTTGGCATAGAAGCGGACATGCGCAGTCGGCGAAGCTGCGGATCTCATCGAGGCCTGGAAGGGTGCCGACGATGTGATCGTGGTCGACGCGGTGGTGACCGGTGCGCCCGTGCGGCACGGTGCAGGTGTGGGACGGCCGGCACCAGCTGGCTTCCATCAGAACAACTGCTTCGACCCATGGCCTCGGTGTCGCAGAAGCCATCGAACTTGGCTCACGTTCTGGATCAGCTTCCAACGCGGCTCCGGGTCTACGGAATCGAGGGACGGCAATTCGAACTCGGAGCCGAGATCTCTCCCGAAGTACAGCGTGCTGTCGAAGAAGTGGTGCGAAGAATCATCGCCGACCTGAGCGCCCCACACGATCGTGGCTTGTGACTGAAATATGCCGTCCCGGCAGCGCCGGGATCCGTGATTCCGGACGAATTGTTCGCAAACGACCAGTCCAACTTTTTCGCCGGGATTCAACTGAAACGAAGCATCCACGAAGAGCAACTGCTTGCCATACTGCTCATTGATGTTTGCGAAAGAGATCATTTTGAAGGAGCAACTCGCGGCACGGTGCCTCTCCAGTGTAGCCTGGGCCAGAAACTTGCCGGCCAATGCTGGCACGTTGGATTATTGAAGGTTTGTCCGTGATTCAGGAGGAATCGATTACTTCCTGAAAGCCGACTTCCCATTACCAATCAGGGTCGATGAGTGACTCGGCGATTTCGCACTCGTCGCGATTGTCGTAGCGAGCCAACTGGGATCAGTGAACAGAAATCAGGGATCGCAAAATTCACACTTGACATTGACAGATAATCCACTACCATATGGTTGTGGATAAATTAGGTACAACGTTTGCGGCTTTGTCTGATCCAACCCGGCGGGCAATGATCGAACGACTCTCCCATGGGCCTGCCTCTGTGCATGGATTGACGGAACCGTTTGCACTCTCGCAGCAGATGATTTCAAAACATATTGCCTACCTGGTGCGGGCGCGGATTGTGATCAAGACGAAGCGTGGACGAGAGAGTGTGTGCACGCTTAGGCCAGAGGCGATCAAGACAGTCAGCGACTGGGCGATTAGCTATCGCCGATTCTGGGAAGAGAGTTTCGACAAACTGGATGTAGTTGTAAATCAAATGAAGAAAGAGGAGGTCAGAGATGACAAAAAACACGGTTAACGAAATTGAGCGGATGGTCGTTACAAGAGTTTTTGATGCCCCACGCGAGTTGGTTTGGAAGGCGTGGACAGACCCGAAGTACGTGATGCAGTGGTGGGGACCGAAGGGCTTTACTGCGCCCGTTTGCCAGATGGATTTTCGCGTTGGAGGAAAATTTCTCTGCTGCATGAAGACGCCGGATGGGCAGGAGTTCTGGAATGCGGTTGAATACCACGAGATTGTTCTGCACGAGAAGATCGTTTCCTTGATGTACTTTTCGGACTCGAAGGGAAACAAGGTTGAGCCTGCGCAATTAGGAATAGAACATGAGGCCATAGACGGTGCGTACGACGTGACCATCTTTGAGGATCTCGGAAACGGCCAGACGAAACTCACCTTCATTGGAAATGAACCCATGGAGAGCGCGAAAAATAGCGGTCAAATGGAGGGCTGGAACCAGATACTCGATAAACTTGCCGCAGTTGTTACGGAGCTAGCGCAGGCGAAAAAGGAGTATCGCGGCGTTTGATCGGAAAAGCAGAACATTTCTGGCAAAAACGGTATTACGATTTCGATATTCGAAATTACCCGCAGTTTGTGGAAAAGCTACGTTATATTCATTGCAACCCTGTGAGGCGGGGGTTGTGTGAACATCCCCAAGACCTGGAGTGGAGCAGTTTTCGCCACTACACAACCGGCTTTGAAGGACGGGTGGAAATCGAAGTCGGAATGGACGGCACGGAAACGCGAACGAGCGGCGGGGAGACTTTTTGCAGCAGTCGAACTGCCGCACTCAAGGCACCGGGCTCGAATGGGCCACCCGCCCGTGTCCCCTTTCAAATCAAGGTTGGCAACAAGCCAGATGCGTTGCCGGACAGCAACTGTGCAGTCCAAGCGTCTCTGATGAACCCGACGCCGCTCGAGCGTGGTCGTAGGGATTGCAGCAGCGGCTCATGCTCGCCTGTCGCTCAACGCTTCAGCCGACGTCAGACGAAACATCGCCAGCGTGACTACAAGAAATGTCGCTGTCCTAATTTGGTTATTACAGGCCCGACAACCAGCGACGTCGTTCACAGTTGTGACCGGAAAAAACTGGGTGGGCCCACCCGCCATGAACTACTGATGCAATGAGAATCGAGACGGCAACTGCCTCAAGATTCGTTTGTCTCGCCGGTGATGGGGTGGTGGAATTTTCACGAAATCGGGCGTGTCAGGACATGACCTCCATCGCCAGCGCGACCAGGCCGGGGAGATTTCGTCCAGCGGCTGATGCCGGTTAAGCCGTACAGGGATCGCCTACCAGGGGATGGCCGATGGATGCCGATGGATCCTCGATTTGATGAGGGCGGCCTAATTTAGGGTTACTCAAATGTTGTGCTGCTCACGCCGTCGCGTGAGATCACCTTCGCCAATGACGGTTTCCGGTTTGCCACTCGGGCTGCGGCCCACACCGAGCCGATCGCGGTGCGGTACGCCGATGGGGGTGGAATTTCGTAGGCGTCGTGCCGTGCAATGTTTTGAGCCAGCGCACAATAGATTTTTTGACCTGGGTGTCGTTCCATCTGCGCCTAGTTTAGGCGGCCTGCGGTGTTTTGGCGAAGAAACGGCCGGTAGCCCGGCCTAACCGTGGACAGGGTTGGCGTGGGGTTTGCTTTTGCACCAGGCGCACAGGGTGTTTTCCATGAAGCCGCCGCCGGAGAGTCGGCAGTCCCCCAGGCTTGCTGACCCGGCCAAAAGATGGGGGTCATTAAACAGTATTGTGCTCGCACCAGTGCGTGAGGACAGTCCGGTTCGATCCAGGGTGACGGTTCCAAACAAGGGTTTGCGCGCTCGAAATAAGCGACTTCGCTTCCGGTCGCCGTGACGCCGTTGACGGTACTTCGCAATTGTTCGTTTTTCGGTTGCCAGAGCTTCGTGGGGTTGAGTGTGCGTAGCAGCCGTTGTGAAAGCAGGGTCCGTACCGTGATACTTGCTGAACTCGTGGTATACGCCTGGTCCCCGGTTGAGCATGTGAGTTTGAGTGTAAGCTATCGCATCTGCGGGTTTTGGCGGCGCACGCCTCGGAGAATGTTCCCCGATCCCAGTCAATCTCGGACCGCAAATCGCGAAGGCGCACGGCGTCACGTCGCCACAGAGGGATTTTGTGTAGCTCGCGTCGCCGGCTCGGGCAGTTGCTGTCCGCAATACGCGCAATTCGCCCAAGTGGGCTCAACGGGCTTATCACATTTCGGGCACGTTGGCTGCAGCAAAGTGCCGCAGTGCGGACAGAATGGGAATTTTGCCTTTTCGACATGCCCGCAGCCGGGGCACGTGCTTCGGCAGAGGGTCGCGGAGAATGAAGTACAAGATCATCCCAATCGCATTGGGAATGAAGATCGCCAGCAGCGTCCACATTACGTACCGCATCTGCCGCCGCTTCGCATCGCCGTAGATGTATCCGATCAGCGCAACCCAAGCCACCTCGAGCAGGAAAAATCCGTAAATGAGCAGCGCTTGTCCCCAGCGCGGCCATTTGCCCATCTCCGGATCCGTTGGTGCGACGAAGAAGAACAACGGCACCGTGATGCACAAATAGGCGAACCATGCAACGATCCACGCTGCCTTTGGAATCACGCGCAATTCCTTTGTGAAGCGGCTCATGCCAGCCTCCTTTCGCCGCGCTGCCGGATTGCCAGCATCACTGCGGCCACCCCTCCCGCGAGCCACCCTAGCGCGGTGAACGCGGCAAAACTGATCCACGTATGGCTGAACTGCGGCCCGAGCAAGCTCCCGAAACGTCCGCTCACAAAGTGGAAAACCGGCCAGCTCGCAATCGTCAGCAGCCACGCAAACGCCACGAACAACAATCATTACGCGGCGGTTCCAATCGTGCTCGGCCTGTTCGGTGAGCTTCGCCTCCGCACGCGCCAGCGTGGCCTGCACCAGCCACGAAGAAGGCTGCGGCGTCGGCAATCGGCGGAGTTCGCTCGCAATCGGCCGCCAAGCCTCCAATTCGTTCGAGCAGGCGATGCAAGACCGCACATGCTCCGCAACCTGCTTTTCTTCCGCGCTCGTCAGCGCGTCGGCTGCGGCCAGCGCCAGCAGTTCTCGAATCTTGTCGTGCTCGCTCATTGCCATGTACCTCCGGGATACCGCGCTTCGAGCGCGTAACGCAATTGTTCCAGCGAACGTCGCAGCCGCGACTTCACCGTTGATACCGGAACCGCTGTAACCTGCGCGATTTCCTCAATCTTCATCTCATCCTCAAACCGCAGTGTGAGGACTTCGCGATACATCATCGGCAGCCCCGCCATCGCTTCGCTGATCTCCGTTCGGCGCTCGGCCGCGAGCGCGTGATCGAGCGGCGTGTGGTCTTTACACGGAATCCGGTCCGCCACGGTTTCGCTATGCCAGCTGTTTGCGAGCGGCTCGTCCAGGCTCTGCGGACGAATCCGGCGCAAATGATCGATCGCCAGGTTGCGCGCCAGCGTGAACAGCCAGGCGTCGAAATTGCGGCTTGCATCAAAGGAACGAATCTTCTCGACCACTCTCAACCATGTTTGCTGGAACAGGTCTTCCGCCTCGGCGGGCTGCCGCACGATGCGCAGCAGGTACCGATACAGCCGATTCTGGTACCGGGTAATCAGTTCCGAGAGAGCGTTCAGGTCGCCTCGGCGAAGCCGGACCACATCCGCATCCACTGCCACAAGCCCCTCCAGCGATAGTGCGGTCGTCCCCACCATACTCGTAATACGGATGAGTGCCCAAAAAAGACGCAAGAGATGCAGTTGCTAGATTGGTGTTGCCAGGTACTCAATCACAGAAATTTTCGGAGACTCCCTCGTACCTTGCATCCTTTTGATGTTCTCGCCCGTATTTCCCAAAGTGCTCAAATGCACAGTACAGAGCGCAGGAGCGCAACTCAGATCCTGCATTGCTCTTTCGTAGGAGGTTGACATGCATGACACAAAGGAGCGGTTGTCTCAATTGTGGCTCTTCGCGTTACTCAACTACCTGTATGCGGACGTGCTTGCCCTGTTCGATATTGTTGGCTCGCAAGATCCAGCCCCACATCTCCCACAATGGGCTCTGCTGGGTTCAGCGGTCTTGATGGAAATACCCATCGCCATGATTCTGGCGTCTCGACTGCTTCCGTTTAGAGCGAACCGGCTGGCGAATATCATCGCGGGTGCCATTGAGACTTTAGCCGTCATTTCGATGCAATTCGTTTACCCTTTGGCCAGCGGTGCCTGGCACGAGCATATGTTTGCATCGTACATTTTCTTCGGGACGATCGAAACGGTATGCACCTCGGTCATCATCTGGAAGGCGTGGACTTGGTCAGGGGTTGAGACTGTCCGCACGTCGTAACTGGTCGCTCAAATAATGAGGTCAATGTGAAAAGAGAACGCCTAACACAGATCGTCCTGGTGATCGTGGGGCTGTTGAATCTGGCCCATAATTTATTTTCTATATATGGATCTGCGGCATTCCAGCTGGCTTTTGGAGCGGAAGAACGAGATCCGAACCGATGTTTCTGAGCTTCTTTATTCCGGTCGGGGTCTTTCTACTCATGGCCGCAAGGAGACCATCTGAGCATCGCTCGATGATTGCTCTAGCAGCTTGGTGGAACATCTCCCATGGCGCGGTGATGGCTATTCAAACCGTGGAAGCGTGGATTCACGGCGTCCACAGGAACTTTGCTGATGTGATCGTATTCCTTGTGATCGGAGTCGTCCTGTTAGCGCTTCTGCCAGCAAAACGAGAGGCAGTCGCGCCAGGAGTTGCGTGAACGAGCGCAGAAACCCCACACTCTACGCGGATAACGTTTCTTCTCGTCTTC
>CAVYOZ010000024.1:0-532120 GCA_963770265.1 Terriglobia bacterium | reverse complement strand
GAGCAATGCAATCCCACTTCGTCAAAATGAACCTTAAGACTGTTTTCTGTGTCACACTTGTTCTCCTCCTTGGGGCGGGGACGGCTCTCGCCCAGCAGGCGGTCAATCTGAGCGCTGGGGGGCGACCACATTGACTCTGCCCGACGGCTCGTCCGTGCCCATGTGGGGCTACAGTTGCGGCGCGCCCGTGGCGCTCTCAACCGCGACGTGCGGCAAACTGAATACCAATCCGCTCAACACGGGTTGGTCACCGGTGATCATCACCGTCCCCACAGGCCAGGCTCTGCAGATCAACCTGACCAACAATCTCACGATCGCCGGGAACAACATTCCCACGTCGCTGACGATTGTGGGTCAGCTGGGCGGCGGCCTGGGGACATCGGCCACGGCGGTGCCGAGTCCGCAGCACATTTCTCAACCTCCGAGCTGGCCGATTACCAATAGCGGCCCGGAATTCAATCCGCCGCCGCAGGGACCGCGCGTTCAGTCCTTCTCGACGGAGGTCGTGGTAGGAACCCCGGCGTCGCTGACCTGGACGGCTCCTCGGCCCGGCACGTATCTGCTCGAGTCGGGCACGCATCCCTCGATTCAGGGACCCATGGGTCTTTATGGAATCGTGGTGGTGACGCAAGCTCCTACAGCGAGCGGCAGCACGGAGACCGCAGGCGTTGCCTATCCTGCGTGAACTACAACGCCGACCTCGCCCTCCTGCTCAGTGAAATCGACCCGTCTCAGAACCGGGCCGTCAATACCGCGGTGAACACTCCCGGATTCACAGAGTCGGCTATCTACTCGATGAACCTGAAGGCGGGTCCGGTGGTTTCGTTGTCCAACCTCTACAACCCAGGGAGCGGGTACTCTGCGGCGCCCACTGTAACGATCGCAGCGCCGCCCTGCGTTATCAACACCACGACCTGCGTTCGGGCGACGGCGACTGCGGACATTGATACTGATTCGAACAGCCCGACTTTCCGTCAGGTAACGGGGTTAACGCTGGTTACCGGAGGCAATGGCTACAACTCCGACCCTTCGGTCTCGATCGCAGGAAACGCTCAGGCTCAGGCTTCGCTGGCTCTGGGAACTGCTTTGGCCGCATGCTCGAATGGAGCGGCCGCCTGCTATCCGCCGGCGGTCAACTACACCCCGCTCGTACTACCTGGTCAACGGCGGTCGCATTCGACAAGACGATCCTTCGGCCTCGCTCTTGGCGGCCTACCGCCCCCGGCTGCCGGCGGCGGGAACGTGCTGGTCCGCCTGGTGAATGCGGGCCTGCGCATGCACGTCCCCTCGATCGTCGGATCGCAGACCGGGCTGACCTTCCGACGCGTCGCCTGCCGGATTCTCACTGATCGCCGAAGACGGCAACGTGCTGCCCGGCGTGCCGCGAGTGCAGAGCGAAGTATTCATGGCCGCGGGCAAGACCTACGACGTGATGATCAACGCGCCGACCGCCGTGACGGCCCTGCCGATCTTCGACCGCGAGTTGAGCCTGTCCGGCAATGCGACTGCGCGCGACGCCGGCATGCTGGCCTACATCAGCATCAATGCGGCGGAGCTTCCCGCCGCGCCGCGGCGCTGCAGCCGCGGCAAGGCCGCCGCGGATCCTACAATCATACTTCCTCGGCGGGTCAGCACCCGTGACCGTGTCAGATCCCGGCCAAGGGCGTGATCGCCAACGACGTCAACGTCTCGCCGTCAAGGTGAGCGTGCCACCAGTCCACGGTCCTGACGTCTGAATCCGGACGGTACCTTTACCTACATCCGGCGCCCCACCGACTCGTTCACCTATTGCGGCAACGGTGCCACCGACGGTGCCGGCGTGCGCCACGGTGACCCTCGCGCTGCGCTGCGAGTCTCGAAGCCGGCACTGGCATCAGTGGCACCAACTGACTCCGTCACCTCGACGTGTCTCCAAGATCCTGAGCATCAAGCCCCCGGTATCCTGGCGTTCGATAAGGACGCGCGGGTTATCCGCTGAGCGTGAACGCCGGCGTGGTTCCGCTCGGTCGGGCTGACGCTGTCCGTGGATCCGAATGGCGGATTCAACGCCTCGGTGACCGCGCGCGGGCACCTACACCTTCACCTACACGGCGCAGAACTCACAGGGAACGGTCAGCAGCGCCACGGCGACCGTGACGCTCGTCTTCCCGGCGGCCACCGGTCTCGCCGTGACGGTTCTGGACGGCCAGCGACCAAAGACGCCGATCACCGACTATCGCTGGGTCATCGAGGAGGACCGTACCTTCTATGTCGATCCCAACCACGACCAACCCGCTCCGGCGGCTGCGCACGATCACCATCGCTTCCGACCTTTGGCACCAACTTCCACACCAGCTACATGCCGCTGGTTGCCACGGGCTGCACCGGGCCGTTGTCGTGCGAATCGGGCCAGACCGTGCGGCGGTCAGCGACCACGTCGCGTCTGCGACATCGGTAACGGCGTCTGCCGGCCGATGACCGCTGGCAACGGGCGACGCCGCTCGACCCGAGCCAGGTCCATCTGGATCCGACCAAGCGCTACTACATCTCGGTGCTGCCGGGCGACGCGGGCAATCCATTTACCGCCGGAACCTGGCGCGCCGACTGCACGAACGGCGCCGGTGCCACGAACTGGAAGCTGCGGCCACGGCATGGGTGGCGCGCCGGTCGGCGCTAAGCTCGGTCCAGTACTCGGCTCCGTCACCGGTCACGTCTGACGCAGCCGATCCCTACCCGCCGGCGAAGCTGTCGGTGTTCGTGTTCGAGGACGACTTCCCGCTGAACGGCGAGCAGGACGGCGGCGGCGGCATCGACGTGCTCTCGCCCAACGAGCCGGGTCTCGGCGGCTTCAACATCACCCTGTTTGACGATGCCGGCGGCACCGGTGATGCGACCGGGCAGATGACCTACGACATGTTCAACATGCCGCTGGTCGAACAGCCTGGCGGGAACGATCGATCCGGCCACGCAACTCGACGCGTGCCCGATTTTCGCCGATCTCACGCCGCATCGGTGCACGACGACCGGCGAATGGCATCAAGGCGGGCATCACCGGCACGATCGTGACCTGTCCGAAATACGAATCGGACGGCGTGACGTTGTCCCCGCTGGCCGGGCAGGCCGTGATCGCCAACCTGATGCCGGGCACGGTACGGCGTGGTGGCCACGCCCGGCGCCGACCGGATCGCGCGGGGCGAAGAGTGGCTGCAGACCAATACGCTGGACGGCCAGAAGGCCCACGATTCGTTCCTGCGAATCGGCGAGCCGAGCTTCTTCCAGGAGTTCGGACCGGCCGGATACCACGTGTCGATCGGCTTCGCCAACCCGACGATCATCAATGACCGCATGCCGGTTGTCTGCGACGGCCGACTCCGTCACCGGCAGACTTGCACCAACACCGTGACAGGCCTTGTCACCACCGAACGCATGAGCCGCACGCCGGATGAGCGGCTCTACGGCAGCGGCACGCGCGAAGCTTCTCCTTTACGCAGTGCTACGTGAGCCTGGGTGATCCGGACGGCGAAGACTTCGCATTCACCAAGTGCGATAGCGATGGGAACTTCGACTCTACCGGGCATGCCCGACGGTAACTGGAAGACTCACCGATCTTCGACCAGTGGAACGACAGGTTGTGGACGGTATTTCGATGCCTGTCGGACTGGCCAGACGCACCAACGCAATCTGGATCTGGGCGAGATTGCGACTCACCAGTGGCAGCCGAACATCTACACCAAGCACCTTCTTCGACCAGAACGGTAACGGCGTCTCCAAGGATGGTCGAAACGAACGAGCCGGGCTGGCGCTGGTGGCGACCAACATCCGCTTCCGCGACGGCAGCTTCTCCAACTTCAACAACACCGACCTGAACGGCAATGCCGGCTTCAACGAGGTGTTCCCGCTGTTCAACTGGTACGTGATCGAGACCGATTCCACGCGCTACAAGACCACGGGAGCTCACGTGGTCTACGACGCGGGCGGTCCGACCGACGGCACGGCGGCCTGCGGTCCACGGCGCACGGCAACGCCGTGCGGAAACTCCAGCTTGCGGCGAACTTGGCCAACACTTACGAGACGAACTCCGCTGCCGGCTGACCTGTCGCGTGCCGGGCGCGGTCTACTGCGCCGAAGGTGCGGATTGCTCCGACTTCCGCGGATTGTTCGCGCTGGCACGCCGAGCCCGAGTCGCCTACGAACCATTCCACCGGCCGCATCGATCCGCCTCCTGGTTCGGTTCCTATGGCTGGCAGGGATTCGCGGGACAGAACTCGTTCCTCGAATTCGGCAAGAAGCCGTTCGCGGCCGGCGAGAACGGCGGCATCCACGGACACGTCGTGTACGCTTCGACGCGCCCATTCGACGATCCGCAGCTGCTGCTGCAACTCAGCTGGGAGCCGTTGGTCCCGCATGTCCGCGTCAACCTCTACAAGGAGGGCGTGGCTGCCGACGGCACCCCGACCTCACGTCTGGTCGACCACACCGAGACCAGCAGCTTCGACGACTGGGCGCAGGGCTTCCGGTCGGATGGCATATCCCAACATGAACTGCCCAGGTCAGATCGGCGGACCGATCGTCTTCTTCTTACGGTTTGAAAGATCAGCCGAACGTACCTCGACTGGTACAACTCCCAACGGCGGCACACCGCGCTTACACGCGCTTCCGTACAACTCCCAGTACAAGTGCTATGACGGCATGCACAACTGGAACCAGGTGCAGCCTGCCCCGTACGACGGCACGTACACGCTTCCCCAGCGTGACCAGCCTCGAATCCGGCGACCGGAAAGCCGGCGGGAACGAACTGCACCTGACGGTTTGCGTCGCCGAATCCCGACACCGACCGACTCGTTACCGCGCGGCACCCCCATGCTGCCTGCCGGGCAAGTACGTGGTGGAAGTCGATCGTGCCGCCGGGCTACGAACTGGTGAAGGAAGAAGACAAGAACATCCTGATCGGCGACAACTACATTGCGCCGGTCACGCAGCAGTTCGCCGGGCTGGGCAACATCTTCATCCTGCCCGACCAGGCCGAGGTCGCGCTCACTCTACAACGCTAGCAACCGCCAGAACCCGACCAGCAGACCTGGGCCGCAGTCCACCCTGCCCAGCCACGAAGGCGACACGGGCAGCGTGGAGACCTTCTGGCCCTGCGTCGGCGCACGCGCGTACGGTGCCCGACTTCATCAGCCTGTTCCCGCGGTTCGGCGGAAGTCTCGCCGTTCGCGGGCGCGACTCGCAACCTGTGCGACCGCAAGGAAGTCACGCTCGAGGAACAGACGTCGGCGCTGGCGAAGTTCTACATCTTCACCTCGACCCACGTCGCCGCTCACTTCACGGGCGTGATCACCGACGACTTCACGGCGGAATTCGATCCGTTCTCTCCGCAGTTCGGCGAGAAGTTCGCCCCGGCGTACCTGCCCGTGTCGATCAAGGACTGGTCCGGCAACGAAATCGCGCGCATCTACTCCGATGAGTGGGGCGCCTACAACGGCCTGACCTACTCGACGTGGGAAGTCAACCCGCCGAACCCGACCGGCTATGGCCCCACGATGATGGTGGCTTGCATGAACGATCCGGGGCTCCGATGCCGCTCCGGATCCGTTGTTCCAGCCAGGCTACAGCCAGTTCTGCTATGAACTGCCGTTCATGCCTGGCCAGACCGGGTACTTCGATACGCCGGTCGTGCCGACGTCGGCATTCGCAGGCGCGGGCTACAACAACCCGGACTGCGCGTATCCGGATGCGACGCCGGCCGTCGCTCCGTAACCGGATGGCGACGGAGTTGCCGGACCTTGGGTCAGCGCAGCAGGTCACACGCTGACGATCAACTGCCCTGGGTGACCAGGTGGTGACGAACAACGCTTACTCCGGACCGGCGGCCTCAACGGCTCCCTTCAACCAGAAGACGGTTACGCGGCACTATGGCTTCGGCGCGTACCGCAGGGACACCGGCAGAGCGTCGACGATTGGTGGCGCAAACAGCGACGGTCACAAGCTGGAGCGACACGCTTATCACACGGTGACTCGTGCCGAGCGGCGTGCCGGATTGCGCCGTCCAGCAACAGGCGCTGTACAGCGCCCCAGGCGTCAACCGCACAGTGCGGCCAGTTGCTCATCACTGCGGCCAATGGCAAGCAGTCGGTCGACGCCGTGACGGTCACGATCGGCGGAAAGACGCCGACCGTGCTCGCCGCCGGACAGACCATCCAGAACGCGATTGACACTGCCAAGCCCGGCGACATGATCATCGTGCCAGCCGGTAAGTACAACGAAATGCTGCTGATGTGGAAGCCGGTCCGGCTGCAAGGTGTCGGAGCCGCCTCCAGCATCATCAATGCCAACACTCAGCCTGCGGGCAAGCTGGATCCGTGGCGCAAACACGTCGTCTGTCTCTTTGGCTTGACGCCAGACGGTCGACCCAACCCGGGCGATAACCAGGCTGCGGATCGGTTGGACTGCGCTTCAGGCGGACCCGAATTTCCGGGCATGATCGTAGATCGGGTACCGATGGAAGGAATCCTGGGTTGGGATACTTCTGTCAACGGCAACCTGGCGGAGCAGTTGCAAGAGCCTAGTCTGATGGGCGCGTATGAAGGGGCTGCGATCACGGTTCTGGGCAAGGGTGTGGATTCCCGCCGGTTCCGCGGATCCGTACGGCAGTGGCAGCCGACCGAGTCTGCCTTCTCCCGGCACAAGCACCACGCTTCTTTCGGCCGCCAGAGGCACCGCAATCGAATCCGTATCCCGACCAACTTCTATTGCAATCCGTCGAGCATCGACGGATTGAGTATCACCGAACAGCTCCCAGGGCGGTGGCGGCATCTTCGTCCATGCCTGGGGACATCAGATCCAGATTGCCAACAACCGGATTCACAACAATACCGGAACGCTGTCGGGTGGCATCACCGTCGGCCAAGGAGAACATCGTTGACGTACCGCTCGCGGGGGATGCCGACACCGTTCCTCCAGGCTCGTGCGAGACCAGCAACGTCACGAACCTCGCCCTGCCGTACTGCTACAACTACGAACGTCAACGTCCACAACAACGACATCACGCTGAACTCCTCCACCGGTGATGAGTTGTTCTCGTCCACTCCGGCGGGAGCAGGCGGTGTCAGCCTCTGCAACGGCGCCGACTACTACAATTTCAACTACAACTGGGTGTGCGGCAACCTGAGCACCGGTGACGGCGGCGGCGTTGCTCACATCGGGTTCAGCAAGAACGGCAATATCCCGCACAACACGATCCTGTTCAACCAGAGCACCAACCCGACGATTCCGACCAACGGTGGCGGCCTGCTGATCATGGGTGCCCCCGACCCGGATCCGACCTGCGGTGCCACCACACGACCAAGATTGCGTCGCTGATCCGTCCACGATTGGGCCGAGCGACGGAATTGGTCCGGGCCTGGTGATCGACGCTAACCTCATCATGGGCAACTCTGCCGACAGCGGCAGCGGCGGCGGTATGCGGTTGCAGGACGTCAACGGCACGGACGTCGTAACTTCCCGCACGGGGCAGTCCTTCGAACAGCGACCCGCTCGCCGCGCATTGCACTGGCGAGTCTGTCCGGTTGCCGCTGGAACACGGTCACCATCACCAACAACATCATTGCCAACAACGTTGCCGGCTGGGACGGCGCTGGCATCTCGCTGCTGGATGCGTTGAACGTGAACATCATCAACAACACGATCATGTCTAACGATACCACCGCCTCTTCGGGCGTGCTCTTCAACACGCTGGTCGCTCCCTTGGCCAGCAGCCAGGGAACGCAACTGCACTCCAACAACGGCTCACGTCCGTGCCCGCAGGTCGCTGGCCTGGTCAGCGTCACCAACAGCGCGGTGCTGGCGGCAAACCTGCCTGCGACCATCACTTGTCCGCCGAATCACTGGAACCGCTGGATCCAACCGGATCGTGCCAGAGACCGGTTCCGTATCCGGCGAACGACGTGATCTAGCAGAACCGCTCGTTCTACATCGGTGTGGGCGCCCTCGGCACGGGAACGACTGACCAGCAGAACACGGTCGCGCTGTTCAACGCGTTCACTGGACGGCGCCGAGCCAGCCCACCTGACGGACGATCCAGACGGCCTAGGGTCATCATCACCGGAGGCCCGGCGCCTGCCCGACCGCCAGCTACTGGGACATCGGTGTACGCGGCGACACCGGACCGAGCAACCACAGTCCGGCGTGACTCTCACCCCGATGTACTCGCTGCTGACCGACGCTCGCGGATTATACGGCGTAGGACGGGTTCCGGGCCAACACTGGCCGCCAACCCGCAGGTGGTGAGCCAGTACTGCAATGGCTCGCGAGTGCCGCCGGAGTTCGGGACCTCGGTTACCAGGTACCTCCGGGTACCAACGGACGCAACGCTTGCCGAACCCATCTTCAACCTGACTCCAGCCGCAACGGTGGACGAGGGCAACAACTGGATCAACATCAGTTGGGGTCCGCTGGCCGACTGACGCAACCCCATGACGGAACGCGGTCTTGGCAACTACGCGCCAGCAACGGTTCGCCGGTCGTTGATTACATCACGTCGGCCAGCTCGGCCACGACCTACGCTGCGGCACCGGCGTACGGACTTCTTCGGCAATCTGAGGAAGACCAACAACGCGGTTGATATCGGTGCGATCGAATTCACTGGTGCGCTGCGGCTGTACCCGGCCCTGACTCCGATCTCCCCGACGCTCAGCATCTCCGGTGGTAACCGACTTCACCGTCACTCTCACCGGTACGGGCCTGACCGGTGCGAGCGCAGTGAACGTCGCGCGGTACCGGGTCACCGTTAGCAACATCGACGGTGGTCAACGACACTACGGTTACCGCAACGTTCACGATCTCGGCGACCGCAGCTCGACGGCGAGGAACGTGACCGTCACGACGCCAGGCGGCACCAGCAACGCCGTGACGTTCAACGATCGTTGCCGCCGGTATTGTCTACTCGATCAGTCCCAACTACCGGAAATCGCGGGACGGCGGTGCCGGTAACCCTGACCGGCAGCGGCTTCACCGCCGCCACCAGCGGCTCAACTTTACGCGGCGGCGGTATCACAGTCACGCGGCAGCTTCACTCGTGGTCAGCGATACTCAGATCACGGCAACCTTCATCATCCCGCCGGGGCAGCACTCGGTAGTGGGCACACAAGTCACGGTTGTGGTGCCAGGCGGAAACACCGGAACCCTGACGTTCACGGTACCGGGGGCAACGCGTTGACGGTCTCCGCTCCAGCCCGGCATTAAAGACCGGGAGCACCGGCACGAAGACCGGTATCATTACCGTCAGCAATACCGCGACGGGTGCAACGCCGGCCCGTTCACCTTCACGGCTGCTCCGACAATTGCAAAGGTCAGTGGTACGGTGGACGGGACGTTCTCGATCACGCGGCGGCACTTGCGCAAGCTGGTACGTGATCTCACCCGGGTGGCAATTGCTCGATCAACGTGCAGTTACTCCCGAAACGAACACCGCGACGGCAAACGGCAGGTCACAGTCAACAGGTACAGGGATTGCGACTGCACGCAGAACGGTGCGACATTCCCGGCAAACTAACCTGGCTAAGCACCAAGACCGGGCATCCAGAAAACCAGCTGGATGTCCGGTTTTTTTATGGTTTACAACTTCTTTCCTGTGGTACACTGGTACTCCTCCCCGCAGCAGAGAAAACCCCATGAATTAGGCCAGCCATTTTCTGCAGCGTTCTGCTGTGCGGCGCTCTGTTTGGCGCAGAGCGCCGCTCCCAGCCTCCACGAAACAACGAGATCGGTCCGCCCCAGCATCGCCAGTCGTCGACGACAGCAAGCCGCCAAGCCCGCTCCCGCACAGCACTATCGTCCAGAGCGGTTTGCGGGACGAGCGGGCACCTATTACCGGCTGGTCTGGGGAATTGACGGACTCTCGGTGAAGTCGGCCGAAGCCGGCGAAGTGATTCGGTTCACCTACCAGGTGCTCGATCCGGAGAAGGCGAAGATGCTCAATGACAAGAAAATTGAGCCCGCCCTGATCGACGAGCGAGCGCACGTGAAACTGGTGGTGCCGCAGATGGACAAAGTCGGGAAGCTGCGTCAAACGCAGCGCACCCGGAAGCGGGAAGAACGTATTGGATGTTGTTCTCGAACAAGGGCGGATATGTCAAGCGCGGAGACCGGGTCAGTGTGGTGATCGGAAAATTTCGCGCGGACGGACTTGTAGTCGACTAGCTGTACCTCCTCCAAATCGAATCGCGTTCAGAGAGATTCGAAGCCAAGAAGTACAAATCTTGAAAAAGGGGATTCTCAGATGAGAAGCAGAATTTTGTGCTGCGCAGCTATGGTGTTTGCCTGTTTGCCGCTGGTGATGGCGGGTTCCGGACCGAGACCAAGGCGACTGCTCCTCGCTGACCGCGGAGCGAGATCGTCGAGAAGAATGTAGCGGCGCGCGGTGGATTCTCTGCCTGGCGTGCGCGTACAGACGCTCGAAGATGAAGGGCAAGATGGATGCCGGAGGAAATAACCGGACGCGCTTGTCATCCCGACCGCTAAGAAGGGGGTGCAGGTGGTCGCCCCAGAGCCGGCTGAGCAGGTCAGCTTCCATTCGTGATGGATCTGGAACGCGGGCGTAAGAAGCGTCTCGAGATCCAATTCAACGGCCAGACCGCGGTCCAGGTGTACAACGGCACGCAAGGCTGGAAGTTGCGGCCCTTCCTGAACCGTCACGAGGTCGAGAACTTCACCCCCGACGAATTGAAGTCGGCCGCCACAGACGCGATCTGACGGATTGCTGATCGATTACGCAGCCAAAGGCTCGAAGGTCGAACTGGCGGGCGTCGAGCAAGTCGAGGGCCGGAACGCGTACAACCTGAAAGTGACCGACAAGAACGGTTACGCTCGCCACGTCTGGGTGGATGCCGAGAGTTTCCTTGAAGTCAAGGTTGAAGGTACGCCGCGCCGTCTGGACGGTAAGTATCATCCGGTCGCGATCTACCTTCGTGACTATCGATCGGTGAACGGACTGATGATGCCCTATCTGATGAGACGGCAGTCGAGGGAGTGAAGGACACGGAGAAGATCGAGATCGAAGAGATCGTCTCGAATCCGAAGCTGGACGATTCGAAATTCGCAATGCCGCGTTAAGCGCTGAGCCCTCCCCCACTTACCTGCATCGAACGAATTCGTTTTCCTGGATGGTTGAACGCGATCGCCGCCAGGGGCGAGTACCTGAAGAAGATTTGTGAGTAACCTTGTCGTAGCCAAGGAGATCGAGATGATGCTTCGAAGTACAGCTGCCGTTCTGGTTTTGACAGCACTACGTGGGCCCAGAGTGGCGGCCTGCCGCGCGGTCAGCCAGTCCCGTGTCAATTCGCGACAAGTGGTCGCCACCAGCAACGCGGGGGGACTTGCCGCCAATTCGCGAGCCAGAAGTCGCGGCGAACCAGCGCATGGAGGAAATGGGGACCACGCTCACCAAAATGCATTCGCTGTTGAAGCAGATGCAAGCCAAGACTTCGGCAAGTGCTGCAAAGGATCCGATGGCCAAGGCCAACCTCGAGATGTGGGGGTTGATGCTGGCAGATCTGGACAAGCAGTACGAGCAAGTACGGGCTGCCACCCGCGAGGGAAGATCTCGAAGCGCGTCGGGCTGCAATGTACAAGCAAGCGCAGGAGAAAGCCGCGGTGGCGGCGAAGAACGCGCAAGCGCAGACGCGAGTCCAACGCGGCCGGCGGGAGCAGACCGGTCAGAGCAATGCACCTGCAGTCGCAGCACGACTCGCGGCCGCAGCCGGCAGCGGCGCCGGCTCCTCCAGCCGCGCAGGCGCCCGCGTCCTCGTCTCCAAACTAGCTGAAATAAGGCCAGAGTGATGTAGCTCTGTGGTAGAGGCATAATGCAATGAAAAAAGTCCTGAGCTGGAATCCTGATTGGACTTCTGATGCTCGTGTCGTACGTGGTGGGACGGAAGCATGCCCGCATTCCGGACGACGGCGGCCGACGAGTGCCCGCCGCGTGCTCTATTGGGTCGATCCCATGCATCCCGATTACAAATCGGATCACGCCGGAGTAGCTCCGGATTGCGGCATGCAACTGGAGCCGGTCTACGCTGAATCGATCGCCGCGTCCGGCAGTTCTGCTGCTCCAATACCGCCAGGGATGGTCGGCATCGATGCCGAGAAACAGCAGCTTTTCGGGATTCGCGTTTCCGCCGTCGAACGGTCATCCGGGACTGAGAACGTGCGTGTGCTCGGCCGCGTGGTTCCCGAAGATACGCGGGTGTACAGGCTCAACGCCGGCATGGAAGGCTTTATCCGCGAGACGTTCAACGATTCTCCGGGAGAACTCGTCAAGAAGAATCAAAAACTGGCAACCTACTATGGCGGAGACATACTCGCCGTCGCTTCCGGATTCCTGGCAGCGACCGCGGGAGTACCCGGCGCAAACGGCAAAGATGGCTCGCGCACGGTGCCGTTTCCCGGGGCGGTATCGAAGCAGGGGTCGAGCAGCGTGCAAGGCTACACCGACCGCCTGCGCAATCTTGGGATGAGTGACGCGCAGATTCAGGAGATGGCCGAAACCCGGCTTCTTCCCGAGAGCATCAACGTCGTTTCACCGGTTGACGGGTTTGTGCTCGCCAGGAACATCTCTCCCGGACAGCATTTCGAGCACTCCACCGAGTTCTACCGGATTGCCGACCTGAGCCGCGTTTGGATCGTGGCCGATATTCTCGGAAACGAAGCGCAGCATTTTCGTCCGGGAACTGCAGTGCGCGTCGTGTTAGTCGGGGGAAGGGAAGGCCTTGACCGCGCGGGTGAGCAATGTGCTTCCGCAGGTGGATCCCGCCACGCGGACGCTGAAACTTCGCTTGGAAGCCGAGAATCCCGGCTTCGTTCTGCGGCCGGACATGTTCGTGGACGTCGAGTTGCCGATCGCGAGACCAGCGGGACTGACGGTTCCAGTCGATGCAGTCATTGATTCAGGACGAGAGCAGCGGGTCTTCGTCGAACGGTCCCATGGCGTCTTTGAGCCGCGCAACGTGCAAGTGGGATGGCGCTTTGGCGATCGCGTACAGATTGTTGAAGGGATTAAGCGAAGGCGAACGGGTTGTGAGCGCGGGAACCTTCCTGGTGGATTCCGAGAGCCGGCTGAAATCCGTGCAATCGGCGCCGAAGGAACAGCCCCAGCCAAAGCTTCCGCCGAAGTCCAACACGGGCACCGCAGTCAGTGCAAACACAGTGAAAGACGCGGCCTGCGGCATGACGATCGATCCAGCCAAAGCCGTCGCGGAAGGCCACACCATCACTCGTGACGGAGTCACCTACTATTTCTGCTCCGATCGCTGCAAGCGGAAATTCAGTGAGAAGCCGGAACATTACATCGCTGCAAATCCTTCTGGGCCCCATTCATGATTAACCGCATCATCGATTTCTCCGTGCAGCACAAATTCACTGGTGCTGGCCTGCGCGGCATTGGCGTGCATTGGCGGCTGGTGGTCGATGCAAGCGTTGCCCCTCGATGCCATGCCGGACCTGAGCGAGACGCAAGTCATCATTTACTCGCGATGGGATCGCAGCCCCGACATCATCGAGGATCAAGTGACCTATCCGATCGTCACTGCGATGGTCGGTGCGCCCAAGGTCAAGACCGTGCGCGGAGTCTCGGATTTCGGCTATTCCTACGTCTACGTAATCTTTGAAGATGGCACCGATCTGTACTGGGCCCGCTCGAGGACGCTGGAATATTTGTCCAGCGTGCAGTCGCACTTGCCGGAAGGTGTGAAGGCTGAGATTGGACCCGATGCCACCGCCCTCGGCTGGGTCTATCAATACGCGCTGGTCGACACCTCCGGGAAGCACAGCCTCGCGGATTTGCGCTCCTATCAAGATTGGTATCTCCGGTATTACCTGCGCTCGGTGCCGGGCGTGGCCGAGGTCGCTCCTGTCGGCGGATATACGCGGCAATTCCAGGTCAATGTCGATCCCAACCGGCTGCAGGCCTATGGCATACCGATTCGACGAGTCGTAGAGGCGGTGCGCAGCGGTAATGAAGAAGCCGGCGGACGCCTGCTCGAGTTCGGCGGGACAGAGTACATGGTTCGCGGCCGTGGCTATGCGACTACGCTCGAAGAGTTTGGCAACATCGTCCTCGAGGCAAGCGCCGACGGAACTCCGATCCGCATCAAGGATGTGGGCCAGGTGGTCGAAGGTCCGGAATTGAGACGCGGTGTAGCGGATCTGGATGGCAAGGGCGAAGTTGTTTCCGGAATCGTTGTCATGCGGAGCGGTGAGAACGCTCTGGCGGTGATTGACCGGGTGAAGCAGAAGATCGCCGACGTGACTCCGGCTCTTCCCGAAGGCGTAAAGATCGTTCCCGTCTATGATCGCTCGGAGTTCATTCATCGCGCGATCAGCAACATGAATTCGACCATCTTTCAGGTCATCGTCACCGTCGTCCTGATCATCCTGATCTTCCTCTGGCATTTTCCCAGCGCGGCGATTCCGATCGTCACCATGCCAGTGGTGGTGCTGGCATCGTTCATTCCATTCCGCTATCTCGGCATCAACGCTCAACATCATGTCTCTGGCCGGGTGTGGCAATCGCTTTCAGCGAGCTGGTGGACGCATCGATTGTGGTTGTCGAGCAGACTCACAAGAAGCTCGAGCTCTGGGAAAAGGGAGGACGGCGCGGGGACTATCGCGCGGTGATACTCGCCGCCGTCAAAGAGGTTGCGGGTCCTACGTTTTTTGCATTGCTGGTCATCGCCATCAGTTTCCTGCCTGTGCTGACGCTGGAAGCGCAGGAAGGGCGCATGTTCAAGCCGCTCGCCTACACCAAGACTCTCGCGATGCTGATTGCGGCGGGTATGGCGATCACGCTCGACCCCGCGTTGCGCCTCTTGCTGGCTCGGGTCGATCGGTTTGATTTTCGTCCGGCATGGCTCTGCCGGGTTGCCAACGCGCTGCTCGTAGGAAAAATCCGCTCGGAAGAGGACCACGTCGTCAGCCGCTGGATGATGCGCGCTCTACGAGCCGGTTGTGCGCTGGACCCTGCGCCGGAAGTGGGCTGTGATCTCTGGTGCGGTGGCGCTGGTATGTGCTTGCCATTCCGGTCTTCCTGCAGCTGGGTTCGGAATTCATGCCGCCGCTCGATGAAGGCGTCATCCTGTACATGCCTTCCACCATGCCCGGCATCTCCATCAGCCAGGCTCAGCAATTGTTGCAAACCACCGACCGGATACTTGCGCGATTTCCGGAAGTCGATCGGGTGCTGGGGAAGGCTGGCCGAGCCGAAACTTCTACCGATCCGGCACCTCTCTCCATGCTGGAGACCGTGATCGTCCTTAAACCCCGATCGGAGTGGCGGCACGTCGACACCTGGTACTCCTCGTGGGCCCCGGAGTTCGTGAAACCGGTGCTGCGCCATCTCACTCCCGACACGATTTCATCCACTGAGCTTGTGCGGCTTTTGGATGAAAGCTTAAAGGTGCCGGGTGTCACGAATTCCTGGACGATGCCGGTCAGGGGCCGCATCGACATGCTGACGACCGGGATGCGCACTCCCGTCGGACTGAAAATCTCAGGCGCAGACCTGGGAACGATCGAGCAGATTGGATCGCGCGTCGAGTCCATCCTCGGTCGCGTGAAGGGCACTCGCGCGGTTTTCGCCGAGCGTACAGGCACCGGCTACTTTTTGGATTTCCAGTGGAACCGTGAACGACTGGCGCGCTACGGATTGAGCATCGAAGACGCGCAACTCGCCGTTGAGAATGCGATCGGCGGCGAAGACGTCACCACTGCCGTTCGAGGTCGGGAACGCTATCCGGTCAACGTCCGGTACATGAGAGACTTCCGCAGCGATCTGGGATCGCTGCAGCGAGTCCTCGTTCCTGCCGGCCAGCAGCAGATCGCTTTGGGCGAATTGGCTGAGATTCACGCCAGCAGCGGTCCTGCGATGATCCGCGACGAGAATGGAATGCTGACCGGTTATGTGTACGTCGATCTCGCCGACCGTGATCCCGCGGGCTACATCGCAGAAGCGGGCGCCCTGCTGCGCGACCAACTTAAGCTTCAGCCCGGCTACTCTTTCTCCTGGGCGGGACAGTACGAAGCCATGACGCGCGTGAAGCATCGGCTGACGCGGATTGTGCCCCTCACGCTGGTGCTCGTAGTTCTTCTCCTGTACGCCAATACGCGCTCGGCTGTGAAGACGATGATCATCCTGTTGGCGGTGCCGTTCTCCGCCGTGGGTGCCGTCTTCTTTCTCTACCTCGCCGGCTACAACATGAGTGTGGGCGTCTGGGTGGGCCTGATCGCCTTGCTGGGCATCGACGCCGAGACTGGCGTGTATATGCTTCTCTACCTCGACCTGGCTTACGAAGAAGCGATGCGTCAGGGCCGCCTTCGTAATCTCGCGGACTTGACGGAAGCGATCGTACAGGGAGCCGCCAAGCGGTTGCGCCCCAAGTTCATGACCTTCGCCACGATGTGCGTGGGGTTGCTGCCGATCCTCTGGAGCACAGGCACCGGTTCTGAAGTCATGAAGCGGATCGCGGCGCCGATGGTCGGCGGGATCTTCACTTCTTTCCTTCTCGAACTGCTCGTCTACCCGGCCATCTATGCCGTGTGGCGGCAGCGGTCGATCAGAAGGACGGCCGAGCCGGCGCTGATCGTTGAGCCGGCTGAGTCTGCTGATCTGAGAGACAGCAGTCTTGTAAGCTTGCAGCTATAGTTTGTGCCTTCGAAGTTCCAATCCTTTTAGGGAAACCGCTGTCATGCTTTCTCTTGGTTATTCAGCATTCGTGTGACCATGCTCGGGCTGCCGTCGTTCCCTCGGCGGCCACCGAATGTGTGATAGCGCCGCTATATGGCCAGAATTGCTTTGCCTGGCGGCTTTCGGACGACGCTGATGCAAGCCTGCGTGGCATCTGTTAAACGCTGTGATTCCCTTGGCGAGGGCAGGCGCCGTTTGGATATGAATCTGGTTGTGCGCCGGGTGAGTCTGCTGAGCTTGCGAGGTAGCGGCCATTTAAAACTCGTAGCTATAGCCGCTACCGGCCCGGCAACCTCCGATCCGGTCCCGGGAAACCGCTGCGTTCTATCTATTGGTTGGTCGGAGCGTTGGTGTGACGATGCTCGGGTGCTGGCGTTCCGTCGGCGGCCACCGAAGCTGGGATCGTGCCGCCACATGGACCGAGCTCTTTCTGCCCCGCGGTTTTCGGACGACGTTGATCCAGCTTCTGCCTGGCATTTGTTAAAGGCTTTGAGTTCCTGGGTAGGAATTAGTTGTGCGATGGCGTGGTCGGTGTCGGCATGAATCTGGTCAATCTTGTCGTGCTTCTGCTGCGCTGAGGTTGAGGGCTCCGTGCAGACTCTTGCGATCTTCACCTTCTGCTCATCCTCGATGTGCCAACGCCGGTTCACCATGTCCGGAGTCATACCTGCCTGCTTCCAGCACGGAGTCTGAACCCGCGCGCGATGGTAGACCGGTCGATCCGCAGCGGGACTGTCCTGGGTAGTTGCATCCGACTGGGCAAATACGGGTAGTCCCAGCGTTAAGAACAGCAGCGCAATCGAGCTATTTCGCAGAACCATTTTCCTCCACTCCTGAGTGAACTCGTTAGCTATTCCTCGCAAGACAGCTCCAGAAGAGCTGGCACATCATGCACCAGTACAACCTCGCGTCTCGCGCTAACAAACCCTTGTGCCTCCCACTGGCAAAGCAGCCGGCTGACGGTGAACAGTGTCGTCCCTGTCAATTGGGCTAATTCGCGCCGCGACAGCGCGATCTCGACGCAACCGTCAATTCGCTTTCCGACCTGACTCACCAGCCGAACCAGAAGATTGCTCAGCCGCGACGACACCTTTTCCGTGGAGACTTCGCGATAGCGAATCTCCAGCTCGTTCAGCTGCTGCTCGAGGATGCTCGCGATGTTTCGACGCAGAAGCGGAAACCGATTCACTGCCTCTTCGAACTTATCCGTTTCCCACACTAGAGCCACCGCTGGCTGAACTGTGTAAGTCGTGTATGAGTGGTTCGCTCGGGCTTGATTCCCCAATTTGCCGAGCAGGTCCCCCGGGCCGTTAAGCCGCAGGATGACTTCCTGTCCCTGAGCTCTGCCTTGGGTGACCTTCATGCAACCGGACAGCAATAGAGCCACCCGAGTTGCCGGACTTCCTTCAGAGAAGATGGTGGAATGGCGCTGGAAATGCATTTCCTGTGCGTCGGCTACGATCGTGGCGCAATCGGAACTCGGTATTTCCGAAAAAGCTTCGAAGCGTTGTACCGAATCCACTCGCCGTTTCAGGATGCTGGTGACTCCGGGAACTGCCGAGCGCTCCTGGGCTGCTGGAGTGATCGACATATGCCGGACGACTCGATCCGCGGAGGGAAATACAGCTCCCACTATTGCCGCTTGACCCATGTTTTACTCCCCCTGTTCAACTCGCAGGGAATTCGTTGTTCCCTGTCTCGTGCTACGCCAACCTGCTTGCAATAGCTTCGCTTGGGATACGAAGCCGCCTGGGATCTGCAAAATGTTGGGGGACTGGATACGAAAGTGCTTCCGGAAGAAAAAGACTCGGCACTGATACGTCGAACTGATCGGTCGGAGGATCCTGGAACGAACGCTGTTTAGACGTCACGCCGATCGATTGCGGCGAAAAATTCGAGTCCTTCATTCCTGCCCCGTCGCCAATACCCGGAAAATGGCTGAAATCAAACCACTTCCAGTCATGCCTGAAAGTATTCAGGAGAACAGAGAGCTAAGACTCCCACATCGCCCGAGCTGTAGTTGCTAGATCGCGAGCGGGGAAGGGGAACTCGCGGATAACGAGAATGAGAATAATGTCACGCCTGGGGTGAATTCGGACCCCAAGGCAATCCCACAGTCGATCTACGATGCCTCATCCAGCAGGGGCCTTCTTTGCGCTAGCGCAAAGAGAAGCCGGTTTTTTTTACGCCGTAAATAAAGACTTTTTGACGCGCAGCCGTTTGTTCTTCAACAAATTGGGCGGCGGCATTCGCTGGTAAAAGTGAAGTAGTCGCGGTGCAGGGACCATGCTAGACTACCTTCCCAGTGTGCGGCTCTTGGGGAAGCGTTATTCCTGCAGCCGTGGCGGGCGCTGAGCCGTGAGAGGGGTCAAGGGGTGGCCGAGGTTCTCCGTTTCGGGTTCGCGAGTTGGCTTGGTTGCCGTAGAGGAATTTTCCGGCCCAAGTCTGCCGCGCTTCTGCTCGTGCTCGGATCGAGCTTCCTCATTCCGAGAGTTTCCGTCGCCGCCCAGTCCGGGCAGTCGCCGCAGGCCAAGAAGCCCTCCCCTACCGTATCCAATCTGCCTGCCGCCGAACCTGCAACTCCTCCTCCACCGGAACCAGTCGTGCTTCCGCCCACGCAGAATCCCTCGCATCCGCCCGTCATTTCATGGGACGGCAAACTCCTCACGATCGATGCGGAGAACTCTTCACTTGCCGATATTCTGCTCGGAATTCGATCTCGTACCGGCGCTTCGATTGAGATGCCGGGCAGCACCAGGGCGGAGCGAATTGCCATTCACTTGGGCCCCGCGCCGATTCGCGAGGTGCTCTCTTCGTTGTTGTATGGAACCGATTTCAACTACGTAATCCAATCCGCGGAAGACGACGAGACAGCTCTAGGCAAAGTCATTCTGACTGCACGCAGTAGCGACAAGAGCGACAAGAGCGATGACACCGTGGCAGGGAACACTGGCACCGATCGGAAGGTACGCCTCATGCCCGGTTATGCCGCGCCCGGCAAGCGCGATTTCGAGGTGGCTCACTCTAACGCGAGAGATGACAGTTCATCGACTGCCGCGGAAACACCGACTGCAGAAGAACCCTCTGCTGAGCAGACCACCGCAGAAACGGACGCTGCTGCGACGAACCCACAGGCCGACACTCAACCTGCGACCACCGCCGACGCCACCGATTCCAACTCCCCCACCGGGACGGCAACCTTGACGGCCGCAGAGCAGCCCGGAACAGTTCCCGCCAATGGCTCCAGTGGAGCGTCAAGTGGGGGAGGAACGACGCTCTCACAGATGGAGCAGAACATGCAGCGACTGTATCAGCAGCGCCAACAACTGCAGGCCCAGCAGGGACGCGCTGCTCAAACGCCCGCGCCGTAAGAATCCGCCCGCAATCCTGATCATCTTCCTGAAGGCATCCGGCAGCAGAAGGACGCGATGTTGCGCTTCCGTCGCGCACCGTTGGATGCGATTAAAATCTGAAGAAGGGGAGCGGTCGAAGTATTTCTGGAGTGTTGGTGCGAAAGGGGGGACTCGAACCCCCACGGTTTTACCCGCCAGATCCTAAGTCTGGTGCGTCTGCCAATTCCGCCACTTTCGCACGCATGTAACCAGGCAGTGATGTCATTGTAACGTGTGGCTGCGGCTGGTTGCATTGACTTTGTGCCTTCCGGATGCATCCAAACGATGTCGGAGGCCGGTATGGCGCGCAAATCGAAGTCGTCGAAACCGAAGGCAAGCACAGAATCGAATGAACTCAAAGGCTGGCAACAGATCGCAGCCTTCCTGGGCGAACCCACTTCCGTTGTGCAAAGGTGGGCTTCAGAGGGGATGCCTCTTCAGCGGCAGGGCCGCTTCGTAAGCACCACGGCGCAAGAGTTGAATGAGTGGATGGGAAGGGAATCGGGCAAGCCGATCCAGTCGCCACCGGCGATGACGATCTGACGTCCGAACTGAAGCGCGCGGTTTCGTTTGCGCGACGGGAGAAGTGAAAGACGAAAAGCGCTTGAACCTCTCGCACTATTTTGTCAGCTCGGCAATCTGCACGTGATACGGCTCCAACAACTCTCCAGTCGCATGATCGACAGCGGCCAGCGCCAATTGATAACCGACTTCCGCCTGCAACAGGCTTTGCTCGGCGGCTGCGACTTCGGTCTGCGCTTCGAGCACCAGAAAGATCGTTCCCGAGCCCAACTCGTACTTGCGTTGCTCGGCGGCCATCGTCTTCTTCGCCAAGTCCAGCGCTTCCTTGCCCGCGACGATGCTCAGTTTCGCTTGTTCGAGTTGATGCACGGCATTGCTGACATCAAGCGTGATCTGCTCCTGCAACCGACGTTGGGTGTATAAATCGCTTCGACGTGACACCAGGGCGGTCCCCAACTCTGCCTTGGCCGCGCGGTTACGCAACGGCAGATTCAGAGACAATTGCGCCGTATACGTTGGATACCCAAATCCAAAAAGCTGGCTGAGCGAGGAAGTCGAGACGGGCTGGTTAGCGCTGTTCAGAGACGTCCCTCCGACGCCGTTGCTTGCGTAATTGCCCTGGAGATCAAGCTGAGGCAGGAGGTGGTTGTGCGCCAAACGGATTCGCGTCTCGTCGTTGGCCAGGGCCGCGCGAGCCGCATCAAACTCGGGCCGCTTCGTCAGCGCTCTCTGCAGCGCAGCCCCTGTGTCGATCGACAGCAACTCACCCTCCGGATCGGGGTTCTCCGTCAGTTCCAGATCGAGCGCCTGCAGATACGGATCCTGATCCGCGCCGAGGGTTAATCGCAGTTCGTCTTCTGCCTGCTTTAGCGCGTATTCACTCTGGATCACCTGCACGCGACGGGACGCTACCTGCGACTCGGAACGATAGATGTCCAGAGGAGGCAGCGCACCCAATTCCAGCGCTCGCTTATCGCGCTTGTAGGTTGCTTCCGCCGCTTCCATGGACGAGCGCGCAACCTCCAGATTGCCGCGCGCCTGAACCACCGCCCAGTACTGGGTCACTGCTTGCAGGATACTGTTGTTGACGTCGGCTGCAAAATTGGCCCGCGACTGCTGCACATCACGGCGTGCAATCACCAGAGGAGCCTGATTGGCGAAGAGCCAACCATTACGCAATAGCGGCTGAGTGAATTGAAAGTTGAGAGACGACGCGATGTAGGGGTTGTAAAGAAATGAGAAGTAGTTGGACGAATACTTGATAGTGGAAAATCCTGCCTGCACGTTCGTGCCGGTTTCGAAAGTCTGAGAATAGGCGACCTGCAAATGATCGCGTCGTGTCTTTGATGTTGATGTTTAGCCCGCCTGTCCCCTGGAATTGAGTAAACGGCGACGCTGCATTGCTCGACAGGTTGTAAGAACTCGTGACGGCAGGATCAAACGGAGAGTGCGCTCCCAGCAGGGAAAACTTCGAGGCTTCTATCTGCGTCCCCTGTACGCGTACCTGACTGTTGTTTTCGAGTGTAACCACGACCGCATCCCGCAGGCTGAGGCGCAACTTGCCATCGACGACATAGGTTCGCAGGTGCTCAGGCAGCGCCAAGCTTGTCAGACCGAACTTGAGGCGTCATCAGAGCGCCATAGCTCTTCATCCTTTTGTGCCCGACATTCGGCAGATTAGCAGACCATCAGCAGACAAGCGACCAGCACAAGCTGAGAATGCCTCATTCCTCACTCCTCCAGGATTTGTTTTGACTCGTACCTTGAGGAACGAAGCCCGCCTACTCGTAGCGAATCGCTTCGACTGGATCGAGGCGGGCCGCCTTGACTGCAGGGTAAATCCCAAACACCAATCCAACTGTGATCGAAACCAGGAATGCCAGCAGGATCGAACTTGCCGTGACGATCGTTGACCATCCTGCGAGCCATGCGATCAGCCGCGACATGATGAAGCCGAACACGATGCCGAAGCTTCCGCCCATGAAAGAAATCAGGACGGCCTCGACCACGAACTGGCGGATGATGTCCCGCTGGCGCGCGCCCACAGCACGCCGCACGCCAATCTCTCGCGTACGCTCAAGGATGCTCGCCAGCATGATATTCATGATGCCGATGCCGCCCACAAGAAGGGAAATGGAGGCGATCGCCACCATGACCGCGTTGAACAGCCGCTCCGTTCGCCTTTGCTCGGCCAGCAACTCGGCGGGAACGATCACGCTGAAATCACCGGCGGAGTGATGCGACGAATCGAGAATCGCGCGCACAACCTGTGCGACCGAACTCATGTCCGCGCTCTTGCGGATGTTGAGGTAGATGCCGTCGATCTCGTCGCGACGATCACTGTACGAGTCTTCCAGCCGCAAGATGGCTGAGTTCAGGGGAACGTACAGAATGTTGTTGAGATCCTGCGTGGGCATGCCCGCCACTTCCGTTTGGGAGCTGAGTTGCGGCGAAACCACGCCAACGACACGGAACCATTGCTCATTCGCTTTAATATATTGTCCGATAACCGCGGTCGCTGCCGAACAAACCTGAACGCGCTGCGGCACCCAATACACAAACTGGGGCAGCCCGGCGTTTCCTCGTCATCGGTGAAGAATCTTCCTTCCAGGACGTGCAGACCGGCGATCTTCTGATAGATCGGATCCACGCCATAGACCGTTGGCGGATCCTGCTGCGACTTGGGGATAGTCTTGGTGGGCGTCATCCGCTTGCGCGGTGTAGCGGCAACGATATCGCCGACGTCGTCACGAATCACCCGATAGTCCTGGAAAGTGAGCCCGGGCGAAATCTTTCGGACCTTCCGGGCGCCTGCCAGTCCATAGTTTCTTTGGCTTCAACGATGAGGTTGTGAACGCCCATCTGCTCGATGAAGGCCATCACTCTCTGTCGTGCGCCAGCCCCGATCGAGAGCATGGAAACCACAGCCGCAACGCCAAAAATCATCCCCAACATGGTCAGGAGAGATCGCAGCCGGTGCAGCAAGAGATTTTGCAGCCCTAACTGCAAGTCCGGGAGCCACTGCTGGGACGTCCGCAGTACGCGAGTTGGAGTGATCGAAGACAGGGACGACATTAGGGCTGTCCTCCTCCGCCGGCGGGTGAAGCCGAAGCAGAAGTCGGAACTGGCCGCCTGTTGGGGGCCGTTGGATCGACCATTGCAATCTCACTTCCAGGGGAAATTCCCTCGACTGGCCGCTCGGCTCTCGTTTTGGGCGACGATCTTCACCTCACGCGGCTCAAAGCTGCTTCCGTTCTTACGTACACCACGTGCTTGCTGTCTTTTGACATCACAGCCTGTCGTGGCAGATAGGGCACGTTCTTTCGAGGATCGCCGTGAATTACGACCTGCGCCGTAAGTCCCGGGCGCAGGCGTGAATCTTTACCATTGAGTGCGATGGTGATGTCGAATTTTGCGGATGTGTCGGCTTCCCAAAATCTGCGTTGATTCATGCCGCCGAGGGACTTCACGGTGCCCTGCAACGTGCTGCCGGGAAAGGCGTCGAGCGTGATATCGACGGACTGTCCTTCTTTGATGTTGTTGCGATCGAGTTCTCCCACCTTGGCCGCCAATTCCATTTCTTTGGGATCGATGACCTGCCCCACGTTGCTGCCCGGGTCGACCTTGATCGCCCTGTCGGTATTCGGGCAACGTCATGCCACCGAAGAAGAGGCCACCTGCAGCGCGTTCGTTCTTCTCCAGCGCAACCAGTCCGTCCATGGGAGCGGAGACTCGCATCTTCACGATGTTCCCCTGTGCCTGATCCATCGCCAGCTTAGCTTTGTTACGCTTCTCTTCTGCGAGCGCGATGGCGGCCTGACCGGAAGCGTTGCGCGAGTTGATGTCCTGTTCAAGCTCGGCCAAGACACGCTGTGCGCCTTCAAGCGCGAGGTCGTTCTTGCGTGCGTCAATCGTGCTGACCAGTTCGTTCTTCTGCACCTCCAATTCGCGCGCGCCTCACATCGAACCGAGCCTTTAGCAGAGCAACTCTATCCTGTGCCGCCGTAACCGCCGCGTCGGCCTTTGCCTTGGTAATCTCCTGTTCGGCCTGCAATAACTCGGATCGGTTCTGGTCCAGCTTGTAGCGCTGTTCGCTGGGGTCGAATTCCATCACCAGATCACCCTTCTTAACCACGGTTCCGGTGTGCAGCAGATGCGTGATTTCGAGGGAGCCTCCTCCGATAGGCGGAGCGGTCATCACTTCTGTGTGGCTGGCCCTTAGTTCACCGCGTAGCAACGACGTTCATCTCCAGGTCGCCACGCTTTACCTTGGTGGTGGGAATTTCGTCGGAGCTTGCCGCAGGCGCCGCCCGGCGGACTGCTGCGACCAGTCCCCCTGCGGCGCAGAGGATCACGACTGCAACAGTCCACGATGATTTTTCGGCGCGCTTTCATCGATTCGCTATCACTCTCTCACCGTCGGGTCGCGGAGAGCAACTTGTTCTCCCTCGCGCAGGCCCTTGGCGATCATTATCTTGTCTCCGCTTCTTCTCGCTGATTTCGATCTCCCGCTCCTCGAACTGGGATCCTGACCACACGTAAGCGACATTCTGCCCCGATTTCTGAAACATGGCCTGCGCCGGAATGCTGATCGCATTGGACACGTGGTCCACAACAACCGTTACCTGACCGGTGATGCCTGGCTTGAACCGTGAGTCGGTCTGATCGAGAAGAATCTCCAAAGTGAAATTGCGGGTGATCGGCCACCCACCCGAGAAATCGAGACTCGCGATTTCGCTGATGTGTTCGATGTGTCCGGTGAACTGGCGGTCCGGAATGGCATTGAGTTGCACCGAGACGGGTAGCTTCAAGGCAAGACGTCCGCGCTCCGTTTCATCGACGCGCGTGGAGATGCGCAGCGTGGAAGCGTCGGGCAACTCGGCGATCGGCGGCTCCTGGCCACGCTTTATCTCCCGTCCGGTACACTGCCATGTTTGAGCCCGCCCAGTGCTGCAGAATGCTGACAGTGCCCGCGGATGGGGCGCGCACACTCATTTGCGCGAGCGCACGTTCCGCACGCTCGACGTCATACTTCGCCTTCGCGCTCGCCTGCTCCGTTGATTCGATGGTCGCTTTGTGCAAAGCCTGATCGGATTTCTGTTTGGCTTCTGCCTCTCGCAGTTTCTGCTCGGCATCGGCCAGCTTCAGCTTGGCCTCTTCTCCTTCAATCCTGGAGACGATTTCCTGCTTGCTGGCTTCCAGGCGGGCCGCTTCTACGTCGAAGTGCGCCTTTAGAACGGCTGTCTTGTCTTCTTCCTCCGCCAGCCTGGCTTGAGCGCGGGCCTGTTCAATCGTGGCCTGGGCCGACTTAAGTGCCGACCGGTACTGCGCCAGGTCCTGTTCCGTCTTGGTTTTGTCGAACTCCACGACGACGTCGCCCTGCTTGACTGCGGCACCTTCGATCCGCGAGTTTGATGATCTGCAGATCGCCCGCTTCCGCGGGAGCGCTGATAGTGACCGACTTCAGAGCTTTCACTTCGCCGCGGAACTGCTGCGAATCAAGAAATTCGCCACGCTTCACGTCGATAGGTAGGAACTGTTGGCGCGCGCCTGCTAAGGCGCACCGCCCCCAATACCACTCCGCTCCCGGCGAGGATGCAGAACGGAAATGAGCGCAACTTTTCGCCGGAGCCAGAGTTCCCGGATGCGTTTTCTCATGGGGATCCTGCCCCCGTACTCCCGGCAGAATGCGCCGCGTGGTGCTCGCCGCCGACGTCCACATCCACCGCCGCCGAAAGATCGGGCATCAATTTGGGATCGTTCCCTTCGATCGAAACTATGACGGCAAAGACCCGAATCTTCTCCGAAAAACTCCCGTGCTCACCGATGGGGGCGAGTTGGTCCACCTTGGCCTGAAACACCAACTCCGGATACGCATCCAGCCTGACCTTTCCAGGTTGTCCGATGCGCAGGTGAGGGAAGTCCTGCTGATTTGCGAGGACACGAACCTGCATGGTCGCGGGGTTCACCACCTGCATGAATGGCGTACCGGGCTTCAACCTGGTCGCCTTCCTGAACCTCGCCCATCGTCCCTTGTTTCCAGATCGTATTGAGCACGACGACGCCGTCGATCGGGGAGCGGACCTGCATCAGTTCCGCATTCGACTGCGCGTGCATCATCGTTTGCTGCGTGCGGTCGCGCTGAATTTCAAGAATGCGAATTGCCGCCTGCGCTGCCTTCCGCTTCAAGTCAAATGTTTCACGCAGCTGGTCGTAAGTAGCCCTGGCTTCCTCCAGATTTTCCTGATTTTTCTCGGCGTCAATCTTCGAGACAATCTCGGCTTTCTGGGTCTCCAGTTCCGTCTTGCGGAGGTTGTTTTCCGCCTGCTTCAGTTCAGTCTCGTCTTTGGCGCGCGCAGCGGCTTCCTTCGCCTGCTCCTCCGCCACCTGAGCCACCAGCTTGCGATACTCCGCCTGCTTGTCAACGAAGTCGCGCATTTGCACCTGGCGATCAAATTCCGCCAGCGGGTCCCCTACTTTCACTCGAGTGCCGGCCGCAGCCAGGCGAATGATGGTGAGAGTCGGGACCTGTTGTCCCTCGAGCAACGGGAGCGAGGATGGCACGCGCCTGCACCGCTTCCGTCGTGCCTTTGAGACGCAAAACTTCCCCGACATTTGGTGAGAGTGATGGAAGGGCCCGATTCCCTGAAGGATGCTTGCCGCGCAGCGCGATGATTAGAACCGCGCCGACGCCGATCACAACGGCGATGAGCAGAATCCAAACCCGCCACCGAGTCGGATGCTCGTCATCCGACGTATATTTCGGCTGTGGTCCCGGCTGCTCCTCAGGAGATGCAGGCTCGGGAGTCACTTCCGCAGGAGCTGTCGACATTTCTAGGTACTCCCGCCTTTAGGAATGTCTGTTGTGTTGCGACGTTGCCCGCCCGTTAGATCTTTATTGTGACTTCGCCAATCACAAACTGTTCTAAGAACCCGTTAGATCGGTAAACAGTTTACGACTTGCAAATCATCTGGTGGCTTCTCCGCCGGTATATCGACCTGGAAAACCAAGAATTGTTATGGAGAGGCGCGTCGAGCATATTCGCAGGCTTACTCGCCAACTCCGCTTCGAGCGGGCCCGCGAGATGACTGGATGACACGGAAAGGACGAAGACCATAACTCGGCGGCCCCTTGCCTGCGTCCGCTAACAGGCAAAGATGAGCCCCACGACGGGGTGCATGCGCTGCGGAGGTCGCCGCCTTTCGACGCTCCGCCAACTGACGATCACTGCACTTCGTTCAGCTTCTGATAGATCAGCAGCGCCAGGAACGCGAGCAGAAACACTCCGGAGCCGATGCTGAACACACGCATCGGGAGTCGTCAGCTTGCTCACTTTCGTTAACAGTTCCGTCTGCTCTTCCTGCATGTGGGAATTGGCGTCATCCAGGAACAGCTGATCGTCCTCGTGCATCGTGAGAGTGCTCTTGTAGATGAGCAGGACGATCAGACCAACGGCGAAGAGTCCGAATAGACCCCCGACGATTTCAATTGGCGTCATAAGCCACCTCGGCAGAGTCGACCCACACCACAGCGGCTTTCCACTTGCTGATCGGGGGTGCGCGGAACCCCGCACCAGTCCCGGGGAAGGCCTTAACGGCACGATTATAGCCCCGTTGGCAAGCCCCCGGCGATGATTTAATCCCTGTTGAAAACGCCTGTTACAGAACCGGAACAGTGCGACTTCCCGCTTGCAATCCGCATCCAAATCAGGTAGATGATTGCTTACCCCGGACCTTGCTCGGCAGTGGGGTAGGTGAATTTGCTATAATCAAACAGCTTTAAAGCCAAGGAGATACGAATGGCCACAACAACCGTCCCCGAAGTCACCAAGAAAGCGCCCGTTAACCTGACCGCCAACGCCGTCGCCAAGGTGAAAGAAATCATGGCACAGCAGAACCCCGTGCCCGCCGGCTTGCGCATCGGAGTGGTGGGCGGCGGATGCTCCGGCTTCTCCTACTCCATGCAGTTTGAGAATGGCGCCGGAATGATGGACAAGACCTTCGACATGGACGGCCTCAAGGTATTCGTCGACGCCACTTCAGTCATGTATCTCAACGGCTGCATCGTCGACTACGTCGAGACGCTCGAAGGCGCCGGCTTCAAATTCGAAAACCCGAACGTGAAGAGCACCTGCGGCTGCGGATCGTCGTTTAGTGTGTAGGCGTTCAAGGCAGGGACAGCCGGCTTCGGCTGTCCGCCACGTAGTAGTGCGGCAGCATTTTCGAAGGAATCAAAAAGGCCTCGTCGCAGAGACGAGGCCTTTTCATATTCGTGTACTACTGCTGCACCGGCGTATCTGTGGGCTGGGGGGGACTGCCCGAGGTGGTTGGGTTCGTCACGCCGGGGCTTCCAGCGGTTCCCGGTGCTGACGTTCCCAAACCCGGTGTCGGGCTCTGTCCCGGACCATTGAGGTTCTGCGGACCCGTACCGAACATTTGCAGTTGCGGCTGATACGGAGTCGTAATCAGCATGCCGCGATCCAGGGTCGGGTCATACAAGAACTGCCACTCGTTGTATTTCTTCTTCTTGTCGAATTCCCGGATGGTCGGATCTTTGCTCGTGCTGGCCACTCCCACAATCGGCAAGCCGCCAAACGTCTGCGCCGGTTGGTCCGAAGAACTCTGATCGCCCGGCATCGTTGGTGCCGTCTGAAGAAACGGTCTGCGAGCCGTTCGCATCACGTCTGCGAGGAATCGGGCGGGCTTTTTTGACCCGCCTGCGCATTCTGGCCGAACGAATTCGAATTTCCAAAGCTGGAACTCGAGAGGCCGCCGGCAGTCAACTTTCCATTGGACCCGATGCGTGCTCGCCCCGGGGATTATTCCCCCGCCTATGGTCAGCCCCATCTTCGCTTCGCCGAAGTGCAACAGCTTGAAATCCTTACCGGTGATCGGGTCTTTATACCGCTTGCGCAGAAACCGCATCTGGTTTGTGTTTTCCAGATTCTCGATCGTGGCCGGATAGCGGCCGAATTTTTTGTAGTAGGCACGAATCGCCCGCGAATACTGCACGCCGCGGTGGATCATCTCTTCTTCGCGGTCGCGCTTGATATCGAACGTAATCGAGGTCACCATCGTCGCCGCCACGATGCCCATTACCGCAATGATCAGCAGCAATGTGAGCAGGACGTAACCCTGCTCACCGTTCCGACGGGCGTGCCGTGTTTGTGATCGAAAAGACATCGAAAATATTGAGCGATTGAGAAATTTGGTAATTGAGTAATTGAGACGCCGTCGGGCCTAAATTACCCAATTACCAAATTTCAATTACTCAAATCCTTATCCGCCTTGCGTGAGCGCAATCGACTGCGCCGGACCGCTGTACACCATGTCCTGAATCTCAACCGAGGTGGCCGAAATCCGGATCACCTTGTAGCGGCGGTCCACGATCTCGCCCTCACCTGCAACGAAGACATCATCCCCATTCTTCAGGAAAACTTTTTTCGGTTCGCCGGGCGAATTGGCGAAGCCGTAGAACTTCAACGGAATCGGTGGCGGAGGCGCCACTACCGGGGGAACATAAGCCGGTGGACCAGGATCGGTGACTGCCGAAGCAACCGGCTGTTGAATCACTACTTCATCTCGGCTGCGATACAAAAATATTCCGCCCGGCGCCCTCGTACTGTGTCTTTTCGCTGCTGGCCAACAAATCCAGACGCAAGGTCGGATCGAGATTCTCGCCCGCTGGCTTCTTGCCTGGCTTGGTTGTCCCTTTCGTACCAGGTTTCGAAGCTGCGGGACGAGGCACAACCGAGGAAGCCGCCTGCGCGCTCGAATCAGGCGTGGATGATCCGCTGAACAGCGGGATCAGTTCATACGCGCACACGATCAGCGCCAGGACCCCGAGGGCGATCGCCCACGTCATCTGCTTCTTGTTTTCGAGTCCCAGTTGCACTACGTTCCTACCTTCAAGTACGCCTCAAGTTTCACGCTTAACTTCACCGCACCCTGCGGTTCGCCGCCCAGAGTCACGCTATTGATGACGAAAAACATCTCGTCGCGCTCGATCGCATTGATAAAGTGCGCCAACGAAGTGTAACTCCCTGACAGATCAGCTTCCATCTCGATCGGCAACAAGCCGTTGCTCGTGGTGTCCGCGGGCTTGTACCGCACCTGATCAATCTTCACGCCGTTTGCGGCCTCCACCTTGCCCAACTCGGTGTAAATCTGTGAGTTCTGCGAGGCAAACCGGTGATTGTAAAAATCGGAGATCTGGCCTTTGGCGATCTCCACCTTCTCGGGCAAATCCTTCAGTGGTGCCACCTGCCGCGTCTTAGCCGTCAGTTCAGCCTGAAGCTGGTTCAGTTCCATCCGCCGCGATTCGGCAGAGCCCACCAGCGGGCGAGAAATACAGGATAGCCGCCAGTAAATCCACTCCTCGCCAGCACTGCCAGCGTCAGCTTCAGTTTCTTCCGGGTTTGCCGTAGATCGGGCATCAGCGTTTGACCCCTTTCTTCGGCGATCGGTTTCGACGGTGCTGTCTTTGTTTTTGCGTCGCTGGCCGGTTTCGCAGCTGTGCCGCAGCGGGTTCATTGGCCGGCTCGGGAATGTAAATCGCCGCCATTTCAATTTGTTCCGTGTCGCCCGTCTGCGATTCCACGTGGGTTTCGCGGATGATAGCGGTCTGCACAAACCGGCGCGATTCTTCCATGCGCTTTGACAATTCGATGGCCCGATCCCGCGAGTCGCCCGCCACCGTCATCTTCAGAGCGAGTTCGTTATCCTCGTCCAGTTGCGGGCTGATCGAGACCAGATGCACCCGGGGTGGCATCACTTTCTCCAGATTCTCCAGCACCCGTGTCCACGAGAACGCTTTCCGTTCGATCAGTTCATTCAGATATCGGGACTGGTCGCGAGTCGTGCGATTCTCGGGCCGATTCAGAATCCTGTCGGCCTCGGCGCGCAAGCGGTCGCGGTCAGCGATCAGCGCCCGCTTCTGCCCCATCGCGACCCGGTCCCGGTGCGCATCCACAAATCCGGTGATATCGAGCACCAGCAGAACGAGCGTCAGCAGTCCGAGTATGCCCAGGGCCGTGCCCCAGCGCATCCAGAACTGCCGCGCATCCTCGTACGGCTGGCTCGCGAGATTGATATCAATACGCATAAATCAAATCAGCGGTCATGTAGCGACTAGCGGCTCAGTTGTCCGGCTCGAGCTAATCGACTGGGCCCTGAGCCCTGCCACTAAGAAATCAACGCTCCCACCACTCCTGCCATTCTCCACCGTGGCACTGAGCCACCGGCACTGGCTCCCAACTGCGCCGATGACACCAGTTCCTGCACATCGGCTCCGGTTTGTGTGCGCAGTGCCGCAGCCGCACCGCCCGACTCCGGCAATCCTGCCACGTAAATCCGCTCGATGTTCAGATGATACGTGTCCTGAAAGAACACGATCGACGGATAGACTTCCTCCGCCAGTTGCTCGCCATTGATCGTCACGCCGCGCGCATTCTCCAGCGTGCGGAACAGCTGCAACTGATCTTCATTCAAAATCGCGATGCTGGTGGTGTGCGCGTCGACCTTGATGACCATCGTCGGCTTCTTGCCGTCCGCCGCGCCCAGGGCCGCCAGCGTCGAAGGCAACACGATTCCCGGGCTGAACCCGGCATCGCGGAACGCCGCCTCGTAATCCTCAATGACGCTGCCCAGCGCCACAGCGGCCACGACCTTTACTTCATCGCCAATTTTCTGCGAGTGATAGGAAACCTTCGCCTTCTCCACGTCAAAGGGAAGGGACTTCTTCAGCCGAAAACGCACCACTCCGAGCGCCTCTTCGTGATCGGACGGCAGAGTATCGAACTCGACCAGCATGACGCGCACCGCCGCATCAGGGACGATCGCGATCACGTCCTTTGACCGTCCCGCCACGCCGCCCAGGGCGCTTTCAATCCCCTCGCGGACGACACTGCGCTGCCGCAGATTGTTCTCGACCAGGTCGGGAACCACGCTGCCCGGCGCGAGTTCTTGCGCGGCGCAGGCTTCCAACCCGCCACCATTGTCGATGACGCGCCCGGCCAGAACCCGGTCTGCGGAAATCTCGCAAGCCAACTTGGGCTTGGCTGCATTTGTAGTTGAACTCATTCCCGAGTACGCCCTTGAAAGATACCTCTATAAATCAGAAACTTTCTCGTCAGAAAATGCAATAGCTGAAAGAGCACTTCGTAAGGTTTCAAGGTTTCAAGGTTTCAGAGTTTCATCGCTGAGCAGCTAGCAGGTCGGGACAGCGAAGGATTTCTGAGCACTCCGCGAGTCCCCGACTTTGAAACGCTTGAAACCTTGAAACTTTGAAACCTCCTTATCGCATCGCCTCAATAAACGTGACCTTGTTGATCTCCTTCAGCGTGGTCATTCCCAGCCGCACCTTATCCAGCGCCGACTCGCGCAGGAAGCGCATGCCTTCCTCGCGCGCCGCCCGCCGGATCTCCGACGTCGGCTTCTTGGCGAGAATCATCTCGCGGATGCGGTCGCTCAAATCCAGCAATTCGTGAATCGCGGTTCGACCGCGGAATCCCGTGCCCGCGCATTCAATGCAGCCCGGACCTTCGTACAGCGGAACCTTGCCCCACTGCGCCGGATCGAGGCCGCTGGCCTCCAGAACCTCGGGCGCGTAGTGCACCTCAGTCCGGCACGAGTCGCAAATCAGTCGGACCAGTCGTTGCGCCAGGATGCAGTTCAGCGCCGAAACAAAGTTGTAAGGCTCGACGCCCATGTTCAGGAACCGTCCGATCACGTCGACCACGTTGTTGGCGTGGACCGTGGTGAACACCAGGTGGCCGGTCAGTGCGGACTGAATCGCGATCTGCGCGGTTTCGGCGTCACGGATTTCGCCGACCATGATCTTGTCCGGGTCGTGACGCAAGATCGATCGCAATCCGCGGGCAAACGTCAGGCCCTTCTTCTCGTTCACCGGAATCTGCGTGATGCCGCGCAGCTGATACTCGACCGGGTCTTCAATGGTGATGATCTTGTCTTCGTCCGTCTTGATCTCGTTGACCGCGGCGTAAAGCGTCGTCGTCTTGCCGCTACCGGTCGGCCCCGTGACCAGCACCATGCCGTAGGGCTCTTTGATGTAGCGCCGGAAGCGGCGCAGGTCGTCTTCGTCAAACCCAACCACGTCCAGCGTGAGCGTGCGGAACTTCTCGCTCATCGACTCTTTATCGAGCACGCGGAGCACGGCGTCTTCACCGTGAATCGAGGGCATGATCGATACGCGGAAGTCGATGGCGCGCCCGTTGTACTTCACCCGGAAGCGGCCGTCCTGCGGCACGCGCCGCTCGGAAATATCGAGCTCGCTCATGACCTTGATACGCGAGATCACGGTCGAATGATGCTCTTTGCCGATCGGCGGCATGGCCTGCGTGAGCACGCCGTCAATACGGAACTTGATCACGACAGAGTCGTCGCGCGTCTCGATGTGAATGTCGGAAGCGCGCCTTTGCAGCGCGGTAAAAATCGTGGTATCGACCAGGCGGATGATCGGGCTGGTATCGCCCGTCGCCGTCAGCTTGTCGATGCTCAGCGTCTCTTCCGCGCCGGTGTTCTCATCTTCGCGGATAATCTGGAAGCCTTCGCTGGCCTCCTCGAGCACGCGCTGCGACTGCTCGGTCTTCTTCAGGATGTCGGAGATCTGCTTGAGCGTCGAAACCTTGGTGATGATGCGCTGCTTCAGCAGCAGGCTGATCTCGTCGATCATCATCAGCTGGCTGGGGTCGGCGATCGCGATCGCGAGCTTGCCGTCCCCGGTCTCTTCCAGCGGCACGAAGTTGTAGCGGAACATCAGCTCAACCGGGATCTTCTTGAAGAGCTCGTGATGCAGCTCAAACCCGCTGAGATCGATGAACTCGCAGCGGTAGCGCCGCGCCACGTCCTGCGCCCGCTCCAGATCCGTGACAGGATTGCCAGTCGGGCTGATCGGCCCGCCGTTGCCGCCGCCTACGAAGATTGATTTCTTATCTGCTGTTGCCATTTACTTAATCCTGACCGCTAACCGCCCCCATCCTTAGTGGTGAGTTATCGCGGCTCATCGTTTCCAACTCAATGCACTCCCAAGGGTAAAGATCGGCAAATACAACGAAATCAGCACGCCGCCTACGAAAATTGCCATGATAATGAGGATGATCGGCTCGATCAGCGCCATGGACGCTCCCAGCGCCGTCTGCACGTCTTCCTCGTAGAACTCGGCAACGGAGTTCAACATCTGAGGCAGCGCACCCGTGGATTCGCCCACCTCGATCATCTCCACCGCCAGTTCGGGGAAAATCTTCTGCTCTTCCAGGCTTGGCGCCAGTCCCTGACCTTCTCTCACCCGGACGCCAGCCCGCATCACACCTTTTAAGATGCGCCGGCTGCTCATCGCGGAACCGGCGGTTTCCATCGCCGGGACCAGCGGCAAGCCGCCCGACAGCAGGGTAGAGAGCATCCGCGAGAAACTCGCGACCTGATGCTTGATCCGAATCTCCCCGAGCAGCGGAATGCTCAGAATCACCCGATCAATCCGGTCCGCACCGCGATCCGTATCCTTCCACTTCCACAAAACGATGCCGCCAACCACCAGACCCACCAATATGAACGGGGCATATTTTTGCGCGTTCACCCCGACGCTCAGCATGAACACCGTGATCTCAGGCAGCTTTGCATCAAGGCTATTAAAAAGATCTGCGAACTTGGGTACGACGTAGGTGAACAGGAACGTCACCATGATCAGCACGACTGAGACCAGCAGGGTGGGGTAAATGAGCGAGACGAACAACTTCTTGCGGAAGGTCATCGCCAGTCGCTGAAAACTGATGTAACGCGCCAACACCTCGTCGATGTTGCCGCTCTTCTCGCCGGCCATCAGCGTCGTCGTATAGATCTTGGGAACAATCCCCTGGGCCGCGAAGGCGTCCGACAGCAACTCTCCGCCCTTGACCCGCTCGCGGACGTTCTCCAGAATCGGTCTTGAGTTGCAGATCTTTCTGCCGCTTGATCAGCAGTTCGAGCGAGTTCAGGATCGGCAGCCCGGCGCGGATCAGGGTCAGAAACTGCTGGTTGAACACCAGAAACGTGTCCTGCTTCAGCTTCCTGCGCCGCCGCAGCGAGAAGCCGCCGGCCATCATGCCCTGCGGCTTGACCCAATAGACAAGGTATCCCTGGGATGAGAAGCGGTCGCGCACCTCGGCTTCCGAGTATCCTTGCTCGATGTGTTGGTGGACGCGCCCGCGGTCGTCCGCGATTTTGACTACGAATTCCGCCATTTGCCCTTGTTTTTCAGGGAATTGCCGACCCAGAATCCTACCGCTCAGTCTACCATTCTAAGCCGTCGACCCACCCCAAAGCTCCCCTGTGAGGTACCGCAAGTAACCTGCCCAGCCTATTGCCCCAACTCTCCCTCCACGATCTCGATGCCTGCCGGAGCCCGGAAATCGAACCGTCCGTCGGCGATCGCCACATCCTCCTTCTGATCTGTAAAGCGATATTCGGTCGACGCTCCATCCACTCCCTGCACGATCAGGCGAACAATCCTGCTCTCGGGCGTGATCTCCAGGATGATCTCGCTTACCTGATCTGCCAAGGCCGTGGGCACCCCCCGCAGCATGGTATTCCCGGCTTCCAAAGGCTCGATATCAGGGGCTACGGAGAGTCCGCGTAACTCCTTCTGCAGCTTTGTCTTACCCAGCAAGAATGCAAGTGGAGACCGAGCATCCTCCAGCTTCTTAGCCGCTTCCTTGCGAGCCTGACGGTCGTCCGGGACGTAAAACCACGCATCTTTCCCGTTGCTCACAAAGAGCTTCTCCCTGGGAGAACGGTATTCCCAGCGCATCTTGCCGGGTTTTTTCAGCCACAGCGTGCCCGACTCTGTGCGGTCCATGCCCGACCCCCGGTAGACCTCGGTAAATTCGGCCTCCAGGGAGCGCAGATGGTTGTAATGCGCATCGACTGCGGCCGCCAGGTTCTTGACGTCCGGTTTCGCGTCTGCCGCCCAGACAGGTGCCGATAATAAAGACACCAGGACAGCTAGGCGAAGCGCATGGAATTGTGTCAGCAAGTTGTCACCGTGACTCGCCCCGGCGCGTCGATCACCACTGACCGCCGTCACGCCGACGGGAAGGGAACCATGGGGGCAAGTTCCTGGGGGAACTCCTTCAGGAATTGTAAGCTGCTCGTTGGGGAGTTGTCACCCCCTTCCTGGGGAGAAAATTAGGCGTCATTTGCGAATGCAAGGGCGCGCCCGAATGGACCTCGCCGTAATGCCCGAATACGTACAATTTAATACGTACTGGATGCCCTGAAACTAGTGTGCCCGTGGTGTTGATGTGGCCTGAGGGATGGGCGGTTTTGCCAAACGCCTCGACAGGAGGACTCACGATTCCCGTTTTGGAACTGCTTTAGTGCCAGATACAAGTATTGTGTTCCATCGGCATCAGTCCCTGGCGGACAACGTAGTGGCGCTTTACGGTGAACTCGAGTTACAGCGCTTGCTGAACCAGTTCTTCGACCGGGCGATCTATTACGCCGTCTTGGGATACGAAGAAGCAGGCGGTTGCAGTCCCAAGGGTGAATTGGCCAGAGTCCGGGATCTGGCGATTTCTATAGGTCTGATTTCTGCCAAAGACCTTACCGGCAGGTCTGATCTTGATGATCACCGCCGGTAGTGTAGACTAATTCGGTCATGCCGCAGTTTGTCATCGAGCGCGAAATTCCGGGTGCCGGGTCGTTGTCCGAGGCGCAGATCCGAGAGGTGTCTCTCCGTTCCCTGCAAAGCCTCAAGGATATAGGGCCGCAGATTCAATGGCTCCATAGCTACGTCACGGAAGACAAAGTCTACTGCGTTTATCTCGCCCCGGATGAAGAGACGATCCGGGAACATGCCCGCAGGGCCAACATTCCTGCGAATCGCGTGTCCGCCGTGCGAAGGATGATCGATCCCAAGAACCTTACAGTATGCCGTCAGTCCGCTAGTGCATAGCGGATCGCATTCTCCATCGTCATAGCGTAGCCTTCTGTCCAGGCTTTCTTTCCTTCCGGTTCGCCGAGTTGCTCCCATGCTCCCAATAGTTTCTGATCGAGTTTCGATTGTTCGGCTGGCGGAAGTGGAGCGCTTACCAGTTGCCGCAGATGAGATGCGGCGGCCGCGACCGAGATGGCTCGACGGGCGTCCCCCTTGGCCCGTGCATGACAGGCCAGCCCTTCCAATACGCGGGCAATCCCGCGTCGATGCTCCAGCCTCGTGAAGATATCCAGGCTTTCGCGGAAGTTGGCAAACGCGGAGGAATGCTCGCCCAATTCGCAGGCAATGATGCCCAGATCAGCCAGCGAGCGAGCCTGCCCCCATCGGTCTCCCGTGCTCCGAAACGTAAAGAGCGCGCGCTCGTACAGTGCTCGTGCGCCCGGAAGATCTCCCTGCTCCCTGGCTACGTCGCCGTGCTGGTTGAGGGCCCACGCGGCTCCACTGTCATCGCCGAGCTCCTGAAAAATCTGCATGGCTTCAGTAAGTGCCATGCGAGCGCGGGCGTGATCACCGCTGATTTTCGAGACGTTTGCGAGGTTGTGCAGACAGCGTGCGATCGCAACACGGTCGCCGACTCGTGCGCCAAAACGTCAGGCTCTTCTCAATGTTGCTCTGCGCGCTGATGTAGTCTCCTTGATCACGCGCCGCGATTGCGGATGCGTTCCACGATAGTGCAATTCCCCACGGATCATTGAGCTCCTCGAACAGCGAGCGCCCCAGTTCCGAAAAATAGGCGGCAGCCGGGAAATCGCCCTGCGCGGTAGTGAATGCTGTCAGGAACAAGCAGGATTTGGCGCGCTCCCGCGTATAGTTCGCTCCGGCAAGTTCGAGGAACTGTTCGACTCGGGCTCGTCCCTCGGCGGAGTGTTCGCGCATGTCCCAGAACCGAAACAGGGCAGTGCACAAGCGGAATCCCCAATCCAGATCGCGAGTGTGGAAGAGAAAGTCGAGGGCAGCCCGAAAATCATCGTGTTCAATGTCGCAGCGCATCAGCCACGCGGCGCGCTCGGGTTCGTTCAACTGTGGATTGCCTTCCTCGGCCAGAACCAGGCAATATGCGGCGTGCGCCCGCTTGGTGGAAGCCTCTTCGCCGCTTTGCTGCAGCCGTTCGAGCGAATACTCGCGGATGGTCTCCAGCATGCGAAACCGAGGTTCCTCATCGTTCTGTTGCCGCTGTTGGATCAGGCTCTTATCGACAAGAGAGGACATCAGTTCAAAAATTTCGGCGCCAAGGTCATCTTTCGTGTTGCAGACCGCCTCGGCCCCTTCCAGCGTGCATCCGCCCCAGAAAACACTCAGCCGGCTCAAGAGTTTCTGTTCCGCCTCGGTCAATAGGTCGAAGCTCCAGTCGATCGTGTTGCGCAGCGTCTGTTGCCGCTCAGGAAGATCGCGAGCCCCGGCGGTCAGAAGGTGTAGACGGCTCTTGAGGCGCGCCAGGATTCCGCTGAGCGGCAGCATTTTGACGCGGGCCGCAGCAAGTTCTATGGCTAGGGGAAGGCCGTCTACTCGCGAGCAAATCTCCGCCACAATCGGAGCATTTTCTGCCGTGAGTTGAAAATCGGGATTGACCGCCTGCGCCCGCTGGGCGAACAACGTGATGGATGGGTTCTCCGCCAGAGCTCGGAGGGAATTCAAATGACGAAGGTCCGGCAGCGCCAGGGGCGGAACCGGAAACTCATATTCGCCATAGACCCGCAGAGGCGCCCGGCTCGTGACCAGTACCTTCAGCGATCGAGAAGCTTCGATCAGTTCGACCACGAACGCCGAGGCTGCCAGAATGTGTTCCATGTTGTCGAGAAGCAGCAGCACCGCCGATGGCTCGCATTCGCGAAGATAGTCCTTGAGATGATCAAGGGACGGCCGGCCTCCTGTCTCGCGAATGCCAACCGATTCGGCGATCGCCTCCGGAACCATGGAAGGATCGCTAATCGAGCCCAGAGCCACGAAAAATACGCGGGCCTCAAAGACGCCCACTAACTCGCGGCACAGTTCCATCCCAAGCCGCGTCTTGCCCGATCCACCGGCACCGGTAAGCGTCACCATCCGAACCGCCGGGTCGCGCAGCAGTTGCTGGACGGCCTCAAGTTCGCGCTCGCGACCGACCAACGGAGTGCGCGCAACCGGCAGCCGATAATCCCCCTGAATGTTTTGGGGGAGGGAAGTCGTCGTAGCAGGGCCAGAAGCACCTCCCTCCTGATCGGTTGTGACCGTCGCGGCAAAGATGTAGCCGCGGCGGGGAACTGTTTTCAGAATCTCCTGGGAACGGTCGTCGAGCGCGCGGCGCAGTTCCACCATGCACTGCACCAGCGAGTCATCGGTGACGAAGGCTTCCGACCAAAGAGTCTGAATTAACTCCTCCTTGGGAACCAGGCGCCCCCGGTTTTCGATGAGGTACCGCAAAGCGTCGAAGACCTTGGGGCGCAGCTTGATTTCCCGGCCCGCTCGTATTAACGAGGCACGCTCGGGTTCGAGAATGAAGTCGCCGAAGCGGTAACTGGCGGTGTTCTTTGTGGTTTCAGTATTGGTCATGCAGGGAGCCCCAAGTCTCCCGGCCTCGCAGCCTAAGCCCAGCCTCACCCATTCTTTTGGAGTTTCTTTGGCTTTCCTTCGTTACTAGTTGCCAGGGCCTCCACTAGGGTGCAAGCAGCCCGGAAATCAAATTTGGACCGATTATAGGCCAAACGCCGGGCTCAAAGAGGAGTTCACGAATGATTGGACGGATCTCAACCCTGCTCTACGGGATCTTCTGCTATCTCGTATTCTTTGCCACTTTTCTCTATGCCATAGCGTTCCTGGGGGATTTTGGCGTGACCCGGACCATCGATTCCGGGGTGGAAGGATCGATCGTGGGGGCCCTGGCGATCAATGCCGGCCTGCTCGCGTTGTTTGCCTTGCAGCACAGCATCATGGCGCGGTCGTGGTTTAAGCGTGCCTGGACGCGGATCGTACCGCCTGCAGTTGAGCGCAGCACGTACGTTCTGTTCTCCAGCGTCGCTCTGATCCTTTTATTCTGGCAATGGCGGCCGATCGGCGGACTGGTCTGGCAGGTCGACAATGAACTGGGGCGCATGGCGATCTTCTGGGTGTATGCCGCCGGGTGGATGCTGCTGCTGATCGCAACATTCCTGATCAATCACTTCGACCTGTTCGGGCTGCGCCAGGTGTACCTCCACTTCAGGGGACAGGAATACACAAGCCTGGCGTTCCGCACGCCTGGTCTCTACCGGTTGATGCGTCATCCGATTTATTTCAGCTGGTTGTGCATCTTCTGGGCGACGCCGCGGATGACCATCGCCCATCTCGTGTTCGCTGTCGCAACCACCGCTTACATTTTGATTGCAATTCAACTCGAGGAACGCGACTTGATCCGGGGGTACGGGGACGCGTATCGCAGATATAAGCAGCAAGTTCCGTCGATTCTGCCCGTGCGTTTTGCGCGGAAGAATAGCGTAACTCAGATCTCAGCACCGGGTTCCGGCGCTGAACCGCAGCCTGTTCAATCTTCCGGAGACTAGAGGAGAATCATCATGGAAACAGTCACGAAGACGACCGCAATCGAGGAGAACATCAGCGGGAATGGTCGTTCCCCTCAACATTGCAATTCAAACGAATCAACGCCCGTGAACTCTGTTCTCACCGAGGAAATGCTGGCGCGATTTGCGTCGCGAGCCGCCGGCTATGACCGGGAAAACCGGTTCTTCGAAGAAGATTTCGAGGAACTGCGCGCGGCGAAATATCTGCTCATACCGCTACCGGCAAAGTTCGGGGGAGCCGGGATGTCGCTGGCTGAGGTATGTCGAGAGCAGCGCCGGTTAGCCTACCACGCGCCGGCCACAGCCCTTGCCCTCAATATGCACCTCTACTGGGTCGGTGTTGCGGCGGACCTATGGCGCCGCGGAGACAGTTCACTGGAGTGGATCCTGAAAGATGCAGCCGCGGGCGAGGTTTTCGCCGCAGGCCACGCCGAAAGCGGAAACGATGTGCCGGTTCTCCTCTCGACTGCCAAAGCAGAACGTGTCGACGGTGGATACCGATTCACTGGTCGAAAAATGTTCGGCAGCCTCACACCCGTGTGGACGCGCTTCGGATTGCACGGGATGGATATGAGTGACCCGACGCAGCCGAAGGTCGTTCATGCCTTCCTGCCGCGCAACACCGCCGGGTACACGGTGAAGCAGACCTGGGATGTTCTCGGCATGCGTGCCACGCGCAGCGATGACACCATAGTCGAGAATGCATTTGTTCCCGATCGCTATGTGGCCCGGGTTGTGGCGCCGGGTGCGGCGGGACTCGATGCGTTCGTGCTCTCAGTGATGGCCTGGGCCATGATGGGATTCGCGAACGTCTATTACGGGCTCGCCAGGAAAGCCCTCGACCATGCCGTCACCTCCGCAAAAAGCAAGACATCGATGGCTCTCACCCGTTCGATGGCTTATCACCCTGAGGTCCAGCACGCGATTGCCGAGATGGTCATCGAACTGGAATCCATCGGGCCGCACCTCGACACGGTTGCGCGCGAATGGTCGCAAGGCGTTGATCATGGGGCGCAGTGGCCGATGAAGATTTTTTCGGCTAAGTACCGCGCCGTCGAAGGCGCTTGGCGCGTGGTGGATCAGGGACTGGAAGTCTGCGGAGGGGCGGGAATCTTTCGCTCCTTAGGTTACGAGCGCATCATCCGTGATGCGCGGCTCGGGCGAATTCATCCTCCGAACTCGTTCCTGACCCATGAAGTCGTGGCCAAGACGGCTCTGGGCATCAGTCTGGATGAGCAACCGCGCTGGGGTTAGGCTTCGGCTTTCCCAGCTTCCACCAAAGGAGGGAGCACAAGCTGTTTCCCAGTTCCACCGAAGGAGGGAGCCAAGCCAGCCCGCCACGCCCAAGCGAAAGATTTTTTAGTGGACTACCTGCTGGATACGAATGCCTGCATCGCCCTGATCAACGGGCGACCCGCTGCGGTTCGCGTCCGGATGCAGAAGGCGACTGCCCGAGGCGACCATGTGCTGACGTCGTCCATTGCGGTGTTTGAACTCTGGTATGGTGTGGGCAAAAGCACGCGACAGGATTTCAATAGCAGACGCCTGGAAGCCTTTCTTTCGGGGCCGATCCTTGTGCTGCCATTCGAAGACGCCGATGCTCGCATCGCCGGAACACTGCGCGCATCACTTGAGGCATCGGGCAAACCCATCGGCGCGTATGATCTTCTGATGGCTGCGCAGGCGCTGCGGCATAGCCTGACGCTGGTCACCGCGAATGTGTCTGAGTTTTCGCGGGTCAAGGGGCTCGCCTGGCAAGACTGGGCAAATCCGTAGAAGCCAAGAAACGGCGTTCGCGCAGACCGCCCTCCTTTACTTTCAATAACTTACCTCCGTCTAATCCCGCCAATCCCCGCTAAACCCCGATTTTGCACCGTTCGTTGGGATGTTCATGGGGATTTCCCGCCCTTCCCATAGGATAGGTTCAGACAAATACCCAGGACACGTGTAACAGGCCGCAACCGTCGTAAGCGGTTGGGTCTTCAGGTATTCCCGGGAGCCACAGTTTTTGGGTGATGGTGGTCTCAGGTTCATCCGAAGCGAAGGCCAAAGAGTAACGCAGTCTGAGGGATAGCACTAGGCGGTAAGGCCGTTGTGCTATCCGAATGAAAAGCAAGCTCGAAGCTCAGAGCCCAGCTCAGAGCCAAAAACGTCAGGAGCCGATAGCAATCATGCGCAAGCCGATTAAGTACGTTGAGAAGGTCGCAGTCGCCGCCGCTAAGGCCACGTGGGTTGTGTTCGATCGTATGAACCGCATCAACCCGAACCCGTCGCCGACTCCCAAGTGGTCCGACAAGCCGCTGCTCAAGTCGTACGAGAAGACCAAGCCCCCGCTCGGCTGGCCTCGCAGCACGGATTCTCTCTGCCCCAAGTGTGTTCCGGAAATCCGCCAGCAGATTCTTGACGGCCACCTGCCGCACGAAGTGCTGATGAACGAGAAGGTCGGCGAGATCAAAGCGCACCATCATCGAGCGCGACGGCAAGATCCTGATGGTCAAGGATTGCCCCAAGCACGGCCACTTCGAAGACGTGATGTCGATCGACACCGAGTTCTCGAAGCACCTGGAAGACGTTTTCCCCGGCCGCGACATCGTGGCGCACAACGACGAGCACCTGCATCATCACGGATCGTCGACCGTGAAGTATGGCCGCGGCTCCGTGCTGACCATCGATCTGACCAACCGCTGCAACATGATGTGCGATCCCTGCTTCATGGACGCGAACCAGGTCGGCTTCGTCCACGAACTGACGTGGGAAGAAATCAAGACGATGCTCGACAACGCGATCACCATCAAGCCGCGCCGCCAGATGTCGGTGCAGTTCTCCGGTGGCGAGCCGACGTTGTCGCCCTACTTCCTCGATGCAGTTCGCTACGCCCGCAAAGTCGGATACAACTCCGTGCAGGCGGCGACCAACGGAATTGAATTCGCGAAGAGCTTTGAATTTGCGCAGCAGGCAGTCGAAGCCGGCATGCGCTATGCCTACCTGCAATTCGACGGCATCGGCAACGCGGCCAACGCGCACCGCATGGTCGGCAACCTGTTCGACGTGAAGCTGAAGGCGATCGAGAACCTGCACAAGGCGGGATGCGAAATCGTTCCCGTCATCACGATCGTCAACGGCATCAACAACGAGCAGGTCGGACGCATCATCAAGTTCGCGCTCGACAATCCCAAGACGATCAGCTTCCTGTCGTTCCAGCCAGTTTCGTTTACCGGCCGCGACGAAGCCGTGACCGACGAACGCCGCCAGGCGCAGCGCTACACGCTGAGCCATCTGGCGCACGACGTGAAGAATCAGACCGGTCTGGGCGAGCCGGCCCGCGACTGGTTCCCCATCAGCTTCATGGGAACGTTCAGCGACTGGGCCGACCTGATGCACGCTCAAGACGCCAACAACGACTGGGGCCAACTCTCTTGCGGATGCCATCCGAATTGCGGGACTGGCATGGCCGTGATGATCGATAAAGAAACGAAGGAAGCTGTGCCCGTCACGGCTTTCCTGCACGGCGACCAGCTCGCGAAAGACATCGCGAAAGTCAACGATGCGTCGCGCGGGAAATTCTGGACGGGTGTTGGCATGGCGCTGTGCCTGATGAAGAATTACGATCCGTACCAGTCGCCGACGCACTTCAAGTTGATGGACCTGCTGAAGAAGTTCGACAAGAACTATCACGTGACCGGAAAGAACTACGGCAAGGTTGGTCCGGACCGCACCATTGACGACGTGATGAAGCGGCGCACGAACGACCGCTGGAACTTCCTGTTCATCGCGGGCATGTGGTTCCAGGATCTGTTCAACTACGACTTCCGGCGCACCGAGCAGTGCATCATTCCGTACGCGACGCAGGAAGGCGAGATTTCGTTCTGCGCCTACAACACGGGCGTGGGATGGCGGAACATCATCGAGAAGATGCACATGACGGCCACGCTCACCAAGTGGTACGAAGAGCACGGGCGTCATGAGATTTTCGCCGGCGGCAAGAAAGTCAAGATGGATAAGCAGGAGACCGCCACCGAATATCTAAAGCTGCGCGAAGATCTGGTTACCAACGAACTGCAGCACGATCTGGATAAGCTGGGTATCGCCAAGACTGCGCGCGAGGAAAAGACACGGGCGCGGGACGCGAAGCAGAAGGAAACCGAGGCGCGCGGTCCGCAGAAGAACGACGAAGCGTACAACGCCCGCATGGCCTCGCTGTATCGCGAAGTCGTTCTGAAAGAGAAGCCGGTGCAGTCGCAGGATGGCTTCATCCCGCTGGGCGCACTGGGCAAGCCGAACGGCAACGGTAATGGCAATGGCGCACCTACTCCGAAGCCAGAAATTGCCGAGCCGGTGGCAGGAGACTAAACCGCTAGCAAACTAGCCCAAAAGGCCGCCTGCGGGCGGCCTTTCTTATTCTGACATCTGCAATTTAGTAAGCACGCGTTTGTCGCGACTTAGTGAGTTGTCATCCTGAGCGCAGCAGGTGGGAGAGCGAAGCGAACCCACCTGCGGAGTCGAAGGATCCCTATCCCTGATCCGTGTTCGCAGTCTGTCAGGGAATTTCTCTATCGTGGGTGGCCCATGTTCCTGCAGGAACGTAACGTCGTGACAGTAAAGGGTATACGATTGTGTCATGACACCTAAGACCAAGAAAGCAAAGCGGCGAAAGGGGCGGTCGCGGCGTAGGAAAGTTATCGAGCTGCGAGCATCGGTTGAGGACGACCTGTTGTTGCTGGCGGAGGAGGAAGGGGGCGCAGAGGCGCGGTGGAACCGTCCACGCAAGCGAAGGATCTCGTTGCGCGTGGATACCGAAGTGGTCGACTGGTTCAAGTCCAAAGGTCCGGGTTACCAGACGCGAATGAACGGGATATTGAGAAGAGTAATGGTGGAGGGTAAGAAGCGGACGGGGGAGAGATAGGGGATCGACTCCCCGACAGTCGGGAGGGCTGGCCCACCTTTTCATAAATTCCTGCCCAGGATCATGACACGCTTTAAATTCCCAAAATGGGGGTTGCCCCACCCTTCCCGCGTTTTTGCGGGAGGGTGGGCCTTCCGCGCCGATTACAATCGGCATGAATGCATGTCAAACCAGTCCGGTATCAAGACCAGCGCTGCCTGCATTTCATCACGTTCAGTTGCTATCGCCGGATGCCGCTGCTCGATAGGTTCGCAGCGAAACAGACCTTCGAGGCAGAACTCGAGCGAGTCCGCGTGTGGTATGGCTGCTGCATCACCGGTTACGTCGTGATGCCGGAGCACGTGCACCTGCTAATCAGCGAACCGGAACGGTCGAAATTATCCGTGGTGATACAGATGCTCAAGCAGATCACATCACAAAAGCTGCGCGCGAACCATCTCCCGCGCTTTTGGCAGGTTCGTTATTACGATTTTCCCGTGTGGAGCGAGGCGAAACGCATCGAGAAGTTGCGCTACATCCATCGCAATCCGGTAAAGCGAGGACTGGTGGAAAGGCCAGAGGATTGGAAATGGAGCAGCTTTGTTCACTATGCAACAGGGATGGAAGGGAGTGTCGAGATCGAATCGCAATGGACTGCGCGAAGGCGAGAACAAATGGGCGCCGTGCTCGTGGTGAGAGCCCACCCTCCCGCAAAAAGCGCGGGAAGGGTGGGGCAACCTCGTAAGGAAGGCTGATCCGGAAAGGCTGGGCCAGCCCCACCCGGTCGCGAGGGATGATGAGTGTAGAGATTTTTCGCCAACATCTCGTGCTGATGTGTCATTCGCGGAAGCTCCCCGCGAGGTATCTATCGGTTCCGCGTTCAGAACGATTCCGGTTCGAATGTCCGGGACCAGGCATCAATATCTCCTAAACAATAGTCTTCAGGACCAAAACTGAAAGGGGAATCGCAAATGAGTATCAATGGCTCGACAGCACTTATTACAGGAGGAACTAGCGGTATTGGCCGGGCGGCGGCTAATAAACTGGCGCAGCTTGGTATCCATGTCCTGGTGGTTGGCCGCAACGTGGAGCGTGGCGAGAAGACGGTTGCTGAAATCCGCGCCGTAGGGGGGAAAGCAGATTTTATTCCTTCTGACCTTCGAGATGCGTCAAGCGCGCGCGCAGCGGCGAGAAGGGCGGTCGAACTCGGAAACGGCCAGGTCGATATTTTGATCAACAACGCGGGGATCTTCCCGTTCGGTCCAACTCATGAAATGACGGAGGAAGCGTTCGACAGTGTGTATTCGGTCAACGTCAAGGCGCCGTACTTCCTGGTTGCGGAACTTGCTCCGCTGATGGCGAAGAGAGGCAAAGGCGCCATCGTGAATGTATCGACCATGGTTGCCGATTACGGAGCATCCGGCATGAGCCTCTATGGGTCAAGCAAGGCCGCCATCAATCTCCTGACCAAAGCGTGGGCGGCTGAATATGGCCCGAGTGGTGTCCGCGTCAATGCCGTGAGCCCTGGACCTACGCGCACTGAAGGCACGGACTCAATGGGGAAGGGCCTCGAGCAACTAGCCGCTCAGGCGCCGGCGGGCCGTCCGGCTATGGCAGACGAGATTGCCGAGGCCATCGTTTTCCTGGCGACGGATCGTTCCAGTTTCATTCACGGCGCAAAACTCGCGGTCGACGGAGGGCGCACCGCGATTTGAAAATTGCTCGCCCGCTGATAAGGTAGGTTTATGAGTCGGGCCCTTTGTCTCGAACTATGCCCACGGTGAGCAAGAGCACCCGAAACTCCGACTCAAGATTCTGATCGTCGTTGCCGGATTGCTTTCCGTATCGTCATCTGTCGCGATGCCAATTTCAACTGACGTAGTCAGGCCCATTACACTCAGAATCTCTGTTCCGGGCATTTTGAGCGTAATCGCGATACTTCAACAATCTGGCGTTCTGGGCACCCATGGCCTAGACTCACGGAATGCAAGGAGCGCGCGACGGACCCCATTCCAAGTACCCGCATGTCTATCCGATAGTGCGGGTCGACACGCCAATTGACCAGACCGATCCGACGCAAAAAATCACCGTAGTGAAGGTTCTCACCTCGCAATCGGACGCGGAGGCCGAAGTGTCACGTTTAAGTCGTGTCAATGCCGACAAAAGCTGTCTGTATTTTTACTGCACCAGCAGGCTGATCGCGCAGGGTCAATAAGTGCAATCGACGGGTGGCCCGGCCTTTGATCTTGTCGACACAACCAAGACTGTGGGTGCCCCGCTCTTCGCGCTTTTCGAAGGGCGGGTACCACGAGCGCCGACAGCAAGAGATTTTACGTAACACCCTCAAGCCACTCGATCACGAAACGAAATCTCTCCCCATCCCACATTCACTTGCACCAAACCTACTTCTCCCAACAGATAGCGCCGATAACTGCTCCACCGCCACTGCTCTGGTGATTCCACCAGCCCGCGTTTCACCGGATTGCGATGCATATAGCGCAACTTCTCCACCCGCTTCTTCGCAGTCCACACATTGAAATCATAGAAACGCGCCTGCCAGAACGCCCTCTGCGGTTCTTCGCCAAATAACTTGCGCTGCCGCCGATCACGATGTCCTCTCTTTGGCAACAACGCCCGCGCGGTACGCTGCTTTAGTACCTGCATTACCGTCGAAGGACGCCCCACATCAGGTTCGGTGATCAGGAGATGCACATGTTCCGGCATCACGACATAGCCGACTACGACAAAACGGTAGCGCCGACGCGTCTGTTCGAGAATCACGAGGAAGCGATCACGAGCCCTCGCGGAACGGAGAAAAGGCAATCGCCGATAGCAAGAACAGGTGATAAAGTGCAGATGGTGCGCGCGCGCCATAGGTGTGATGCAAGCCGCTGAGCATAGACACCCCCATGGTATCGGCAGCATCGTACCCGCCCTTGCAAAAAACGCAAGAGCCTGCCCTGAGCGTCGTCGAAGGGACGGGGCACCCACAGTTTCGAAACGGGAAGAAAGAACAAAGTCTGAGAGGGTGGGCCACCCGCCCGGAATAGTCCGGAATCCCCACTCAAGCCAAAGGTGGGCTTGAGTGGGCCACCCTCACCTCTTATTTCTCCGCAAAAAAGAAACGCCCGGCTTTTCCACAGCACTATTAGGCAGGAATTAAAGTGACGGGGCTGCGCAGATGCTCTGCGGGCTGCCGATGAGTGGGGGCGTATATGTACATCACAGTGTTCGATGTGCTGGGGAAGCGATGTCCGAGGTGGAGCAACATCTCGCCGGCCAACCGGGCCGTGATCATTGGTCCGCTGATCGTTGCCGTTTTGCTATTGCTCGGAGGAACGGCGATTGCGACGAAATATCATTACATGCCGCTGATGGTCCTGGGGGTTTTCTCTGGAGCGGTTGTTGCCAAAGTCCTGGGCAAGTTCCTGGCGCCGCAGATTCAGTCGCATTTGACCGTGTTTCTGGGCGGCATCACAACCGGGAACATCGGGTCAAGCGGCGCGGGCTTGCACAAATTAATTACCGGAGTCGCCGATCAGATCAACAAATTGGTGACCCTGATTCCTGCCAGTGCTGGGGATATCAGCGCACCCACGACGCTAGCCTTATGGATTGCGCTGTTAACGGCGCTCGTGATTCTCGGGGCGAATGCATACTACGCGAACCAGCAGTCGAGCCCGGTGGGGAATCGCGTGGAGAGATTCGCCGCAGGTCCGGCGGCTTCGAGCGCGATGGGGGAAAGTGCGGTACAGGGTTAGAACCCAACCATGACCGGTTCGGGCTCGAAGAAACTTGGGGGACGGAAATCACAGCCCCATGTGATCTCCGCCCTTGCGCTCCAAAGTCAACAAAGCAGATCCTAGCCAAGGCGAAAGCGGTATACGCAGGAATCGGGCGACAAGACTTAACTCCTTATGGCTGAAGACTTTGCCCCTAAGTCATTGAGCCCCATAGATTACTTCTAGATTTTCCCCTAACTCGATGATTCCAATGGACCGGGCACGGGAGGGGTCCCACCCTTTCCAGTCTATTTTTGAACAACAGTGATCGCGCCGGAGGAATGATTCAGCATGGACGGCTTGCCGACTGCCACCACGCAGAAGTTCGCAGTTTCTGCCGAGACATGCAGATCGTGCAGTGTGACAGAATGCTGCGCCGGCGGAAACTTGCCGATTTCGCTCCACTCCGACGATTTCTGCTGGAGAACAGAAATGTGATCGATGGTATTTTCACGGCCGGAGATGTTCCACACGAGAGTCTTTCCATCACGGATTGATCCTTTTACCTCTACGCAGTTATCGATCCCGGTTTCTATTTCTGTGCCTTCTTCGTAATCGTTCCAAGTAGGGATGATCAACGCTGGCAACTGATGGCTGGCAGAATAAGAACGGCCCGCGACCTCGAAGGTTGATAGCCAGGTCTGACCACAGCGCTGATCAATCATGCGGCCCTTGCCCCAGCTTGCGTCAGCGTCGTCGAAACCCTTGTACGCCGAACCCATGGCGATTTTGCTCGACTGCTGCGCCTTGGAGTAGAAGCGCTCGAGATATTGCATTGCCATTGGGTCCGATGAACTGGCAGTTTCGGGAGCGATCCATGAATAAGCTCCATCAGCATCATTGTTGGCAAACGAGCCCGAGTTGCGAAAGAAGAACAACGGATTCAGCGGGAGGCTGCGGCGTACGCGCTTCCAGTCGATCGAGTATTTTTCCAAGCCAAAGAAGAAGATTGCCGGATGCTCGTCGAAGCGAATATAGGCGGGTGAGTTTTCAAAATGTTCTGCCGCGTAGTTCAGGTCATGAATCAGTTGATCGGTTACATTGCAGCCGTGCTTCTCACACTCTCCGAGCGCTCCGGCGTCTTCGGAAACGGCGAATTCAAAGTTCTGTTGCTCGGCTTCTTTCATTAGCAGGAGAGTGCTCTCGTTCTTCGATCCTGAGTTGGGACCGTACCAATCGACAATGGCTCCCTGAATTCCGCGGCTGATCATGTCGGCGACCTGACGGCTCATCTGCTCACGATTATCGGAGCGGTAGCCGACATCGCGGTGTTTGGGATCGCCGAACCAGGGCATGTAGCGGGTGAAAATACGGGTGTTCGAACCTTCGTAGAGAAGCGAGCGAATCGGGACCTTGCTTACGTTTAACGGTGCAGCATTGGCCTTGCCGCCGCGGTAGCGCGGGCTTGCACTGGTGTTGTTGGAGAGTTCGCAGGAGACGGGATTGTTTGCGTTCTGTGCGCCACAGAACGTTGCCGCAAGAAGTAGGGAAATCATGAAGCGGAACATGCGGCAGTTGGATGCGCGGATCGCGGGCGGCGTTTATGGCGGTCTGTCGAGAACGCTCACTCCTTCGCATGGAAGCGCGAACGAGTGAGCGCACGGTGTGCAGAACCGCGATCAGTAATATGTGAGGTTCAGCTTGTCGAGGTAGACGCTGTAGTCCCACAGCTTGTAGTTGCCGTCGAGTTGGAAGTTGATGACGATGCCATGCCATCCGCTGGGAACAGAGAAGTGCGAATACTTCCAGTTCAGGTCATGAGTCACGCCATTGAGAGTGAACGATTTGTATAGCACCTTGTTGTCGGAGGTACGTTCCATCTTGATAATGACGTGATTCCAGGCATTCCGGTTCGGCTTGCAGGGGATGCTTGTCTTGATCCATTTGTGGTTCGCCGGATCCCAGACATCCCACACTTCGCCGTTCGTCACTTCGCATTGCGTTCCGTACATGAAGCCCATGCCGTTGAAGAACTGACCGATATCGAACTCAATGTTTTCGGAATTGAGGAGATCGTAACTGAAGAAGTACGTGTCGTAGATGAAGTCGTGAACGTTGGGGACGATGGTGTGACTGGTGTCCGGCATGCCTTGCGACGTCCCATCGCCGATCAGGTGGTTGTTCCATAGGACGTCCGCGTAGGGCGTCGATCCGCCGATCAAGAACCTCGCGGATTTTCCATCCATGGCAGGAGACGACACTCCCTGCGTTAAACCCCAGGTGACGCCGGAACACGAGCTGCAAATGTCGTATTTCGGCGGCAGTTCACCGTAGCCTTTCCATCCCTTGCTCGATTCCAGATTGTAGAAGGTTTTGGCACTGCTGCTGACGACTTTAATCGTGATCGCAGTTTTTGACGAACCACCACAGCGGTCCCATTGCTGGACCGTAGCGTTGTAGGTCCCTGCGCTAAGCGAAAGATCGGTGCTCAGTGTCGTCCCCTTGACGACGTAGGCAAGAACGCCCGGCGCTGTGTAGATGCCCATCGATGCGACACCTGTCGAACAAGATGTGCCGCCCGCGCTAGCACTGAAATGAACAGGAGATTGAACGGTAGAGCCGCTGCCGGGCGAACTGACATTGACTGCGGCCCACGCTGCGGGAATCAACAGAACCAGGGCAGATACGAATAGGGCACACCTTTGCATTTACACTTCTCCGAATGTTTTATTTGCGTGCGACTTGCGACAGCGAACCGTGCGCGAAGCTATCCCTGTGCGGGAGCGCAAGGGTGTACCGCCAAAAAGAAGAAGTAGCTAGCGCCGCCATTCTGCAACGCCCTTGCAGCGAAACAACGGGGAAATATCCAACCGAAATTGGACTGGGAATTCCACGCCACGCTGAGACGGTGAAGAATTGAAGGGAGAATACCAGAAGGGCAGTATTCGACCTACAGGAAATTTCATTCGCGAGTACTGGGAAGTTCTAAGTCTAGAGATGCAAGACGACAGGCTACAAACATGTGACAGACTTTAAGAGAAATTCGTCGAAGTATTGGAATTCTAGTGCGTTACAAAGCCTTTGACGTTCCGTAGAGTGCCGCTGAACCCGGCCCCTTGGGGGATCTCAGGGGATCGGTTTAGGCTTTGGTACAACCATCCAGTAGGCGCTGTACATCGAATTGCCGCTCAAGATCCCGCAAGATGCGCTCAAGATCACGCAAGATGGAAGATCTCATGGACAATGGTCGCCTGCCGCGGCTCATACATTCGTTCATTTTGCTACTCATCGCGTTATTCGTTCTAAGTTGCCAGGGAACGAATCAGCTCCCCCCGCAGCGAACCAGCCCCCTCCAGTGAACCCGCCATCCGATCCCCAGCTCACGGGCGTTTTGATGTGGAAGGGAGATTCCTCCGAGAGCGGGCTTTATGCGGCCGAAACGACGCTGACACCAGCCAATGTGAATGTAAATCAGTTCGGACGGGTTGCGAGTTTTCAAGCTGACGGGATCGTGATGGCGCAACCGCTGTTCGTTTCGGCTTTGGATCTGGGGGATGGTGCAACACACGACGTCATCATCGTCGCGACAGAGCACGATAGCGTCTACGCCATCGATGCGGGAAATCCCGGGGGCGGGCCTTTGTGGGAACGACACTACGTCGATCCGGCCAGCGGAGTCACCACAATGGCCGACATGTTCGGAGGCCGCACCACCCTGGGTGGCGAGGTCGGGATTACTGGTACTCCCTACATTGACGCCGCGACGGGAGTTCTTTACTTCGTCACCGCCATCGCCCGCAACGGTGTGCCAGAGCAATGGCTGCGAGCGCTGGACGTGCGCACTGGAAAGGACTTTGGGCCGGGAAGCGTGCAGATCACGGCCAGCGTGCCCGGCGACGGCAAGGGGAGCGTGAATGGACAGATTGCGTTTGATCCGTCGAATCAAAACCAGCGTCCTGGGCTGACCAAAGTAAATGGGGCAATCCTGGCAGGGTGGGGATCATTCTCCGACTGGGGCGTTTATCACGGATGGTTAATGGCATTCGATCCTTCGACCCTGCAGCAAATTGCTGTATTTAATCCAACGACGCAGGCTCAGTCAATAGATTCGGCGAGTGGACCTTCGGACTACGGAGGTGGAGGAGCGTTCTGGCAGGGAGGAGCAGCTCCCGCCGTGGATGGTGACGGGAACATTTATCTCAATGCAGCGGACGGCAGCTTCAATGCCGATCAGGGAGGCAATAACTACGGCGACAGTTTGCTGAAACTGAAGCTGAGTGGGAATAGCTTCCAAGTGGTGGACTCGTTCACGCCATCCAACGCGGCTTGTATTGATCTTCACGATCTGGAGCTCGGTTCGGGAGGCGTAGCGCTGTTGCCCACGGATTTCACCAATGGACGGAAGTTGGCAGCGGCATATAGCAAAGAGGGTCGGTTGTTTCTAGTGAATACGGACACCTTGGGCAAGTTCAACGCCGGAGGAGACAATCAGATTCCGCAGGAATTTATGGTTGGGGCGAACACGTGCTCTGACGCGATTACCGCCGATGTGGCGGAAGGGCCGACTTGGAACCGCTTGTACGGAAATGCCTCCTATTGGAATGGAAATCTCTATGCGGCAGCTTCGAACATGCAATTGAAGCAATATCAATTTCAGGATGGACTGCTGAACCCGACTCCCGTTGCGACCTCGCCCTCGGCCTATGGACTACGAGGAGGAAACACTGTGGTCTCGGCGAATGGCAACCAGAATGGAATTGTATGGGCCTACGAAAAGTCCGTATCGGGGCAGGGCATTCTGCATGCCTATGATGCGACAAGTGTGGCCTCTGAATTGTGGAACAGCAATATGGGCGGTGACCGGGATGCAATGGGTACAGGCATCGGATTTGGAGTCCCAATTGTTTTCGGCGGGCGCGTGATCGTGGCCGCCGCAAACTGGGTGGAGATCTTTGGCCCACTTCAGTGAGCAGGGCGGGGCAAATGAGCGCTCAGAGGACATTAATGCAGTATTGGGGCTGAGTGCCGCGGGCTAAGGCTCTGCGGGGCTGACTTGCGGCTTGGACCCGCCGCCGTGAATCAGGAGCCAGATCAGGATTCCTGCTCCCGCCGCGCCCGCGGCGATCCACTTTGGGCTGACTCCGTGCATTGCAGAGGTGGGAGCGGCGGCAGCGCCGCAGACTCCCGACTCGTCATAGCTTTTCTGTTCGCCTTCGTGCACGGAGGATTGTTGCTGCGAGGGCTGGGCGTCCGGCGCTTCCTTGCCGCGTCCACGCTCGTGATTCACGTTCACGTCCAACTTCCGTGCCGCTACCTGAACGGTTCCATTCAGATCGGTGACGACGTACTGCGTCCAATCATTGAGCACTGGCACGACCAGGATGCAGTTCACTCGCACTTTGAAACTCTTCGAGGTGACAACGGAAACGCCTCCGTGATCAAGTTCCAGCAGGTCGCCTTGAAACTTCGAGACCGACTCGGGTGCGATCAGGACGGTCGATCCGTCGAGACTCAGATTGGCGGAAGACCCGGACTTGGTCTCGAGGACGTCTCCCGGAAACACGGCCGAGGAATCGTGAGCCTCGTAACCATTCACCCACACTCCTCCCTGGGTATGGAGAATGGCTCCGCCGGATTTTTCCGGCAACGCCTGCCCCATTGACGACAGTGGCAGGAGTGCTGAAATTACCCAGCACAAACACGAACGTATGGTGGACACACGCATCCTGACGCCCAATTTCGAAAAACACTCGCTGAGAAAATCGTAGCGGTGGGTTGACGCATCGTCTATTAGCAGTGTGGGTGCGAGCTGCGTTTTGGGGTGCCTGCGCCCATTTGTAATGCTTGTTTTGTATTGGGTAAAACTTTGTAAATCATGGACTTGCGACAGTTTTCACGATGTACAGTAATGGTGGGAGCATGAAAGAAAAGAACACGGCATTATTGATGATTGTTGTGGTTGCGCTTGCTGTGACCGGTGAGGTCGTATTGACGCAAGCTGCTCTGGCGCAGTCGACGGAGGCTCAAGCGGCGACCGCCAAGCGCATCGGCACAATCAAAGCGATTAACGGTAACGCGCTGACACTAACGCCCACGTCGGGTTCGGAGGTTTCCGTGACCCTGCAACCTACGGCACGGATTCTGCGTCTGGCGCCCGGCGACAAGGATCTGAAGAACGCGACGCCGCTGCAGGCGCAAGACCTGCATGTGGGCGACATGATCCGCGTGCGGGGATCGGGATCCGCGGACGGCAATTCCATCGCCGCGCTTGAGGTCATCGTGATTACGCAGGCGGCGGTTGCCGCGGTGACCGATCAGATTCGCCAGGACTGGCAGAAGCGTGGCCTGGGCGGGCTGGTTGAGTCGGTGGATGCCGCGGCCGGAACGGTCACCCTTTCGATTCCGAGTCTGACGGCGAAGAAGACGGTCGTGGTCCGTACGACGAAAGACACTGTGGTGCATCGCTATGCGCCGGACTCGGCCAAGCCGGAAGATGCTAAGCCCAGCAGCCTGGCTGAAATTCATCCGGGCGATCAGCTTCGGGCACGCGGAAACAAGAACTCCGGAAGGCACCGAAATATCGGCGGAAGAGATTTATGCGGGAGTGTTTCCACAATACGCAGCGACGGTGAAGTCGGTCGACGCCAGCTCGGGAATGCTCAACGTTCAGGACCTGGCCAGCAAGAAGACCGTGCAGGTGAAGATCAGCGCCGATTCGCAGCTTCATAAGATTCCGGCGGAGATGGCGCAGATGTTTGCCATGTGTCTGAAAGGCATGATGCCGACTGGGGACGCCGGAGCCGCCGGCGGTTCGCAAGGCAGGCGCAAAGCCTGCCGCTCCTGGAAACGGCCAGGCTCCTTCGCCCGCGGGCAGCACGTGGTCGGGAGGCGGCAACGGTGGTGGGCATGCGTTCCGGCGGGCCGCCTGATATTCAGCGAATGTTAAGCCGGATGCCGTCTACTACGTTGGCGGATATGAATCTGCAAAAAGGAGACGCGGTGATCATCCTGGCGACCGAGGGCACGGCCGACGCAGTCCGCATACGGCGATCACGCTGCTGAGCGGGGTGGAGCCGATCCTGCAAGCTGCGCCCAGCGGGAGTTCGGCCATGATGCTGACGCCGTGGAACCTGGGCGGAGGCGCTCCCGGAGGCGATGCATCGCAATAGCGCGCTCGAGTATTTTGTAATCCCTGTTCATCAGAAATGGAAAGATGGATATGAAGGTTGAGTACTATCTGCGTTCCGCATTCATAGTTCTGTTGATGTTGCTTTGCGTGCTTCCGTCGTTCGCGCAGCAGGCGGCGGGAGCGTTGCGCGGGCAGGTGACCGATCCTTCGGGTGCGGCGATTTCCGGGCGCCAGCGTCATTATGACTCCGGCTGCGGGCTCGCCGATCGTCGTCCAGAGTAATGGGCAGGGAATGTACGAGTTCAAGAGCCTGCCGGCAGGCAAGTACACGCTGACGGTGGCCGCAACCGGCTTCACTCTCTTCGAAAACGACAATGTTGTGATTGCCGATCAACCGCTGCGGCTCAACGTGGCCATGATCATTGAAGTCGAGACGCAGAAGGTGCAGGTATCTGAGAATGCGCCGACCATCGACGTGAATCCCAACAACAATGCGGGCGCGATCACGCTTTCAGGGAAAGAACTCGAAGCTCTGCCGGACGATCCGGACGAGTTGTTGTCGGACTTGCAGGCGCTGGCCGGGCCTTCCGCCGGGCCGAACGGCGGGCAGATGTATATCGATGGATTCACCGCGGGCCAGCTTCCGCCGAAGGCATCCATCCGTGAGATTCGCATCAACCAGAATCCGTTTTCCTCTGAATACGACAAACTGGGTTACGGACGGATCGAGATCTTCACCAAACCCGGAACCGATAAATTCCATGGTCAATTTTTTGTGCTGGGGAACTCTTCGGCGTTCAATTCGCACAGCCGGTTTGCGGGAACCGAGGAGGGCTACGATTCAACGCAATACAGCGGCAACATCGGCGGGCCGCTGGGCAAATCGGCCTCGTTTTTCTTCAATGCGGAGCGCCGCAATATTGATGATCTTGCGGCCATCAACGCGGAGACCCTCGACGAGAATCTGAATCAGGTAACCATTAACCAATCGGTACCGAATCCGCGTTACCGCACCAATATCAGCCCGCGGTTCGACTACGCGATTAACAAGAACAATACGCTGACCGCGCGCTATCAGTACTTCCGCGACGAGGAGGACAACAACGGGGTTGGGCAATTCACGCTGCCCTCGCAGGGTTACAACGATATTTCGACCGAACAAACCTTTCAGATTGGCGACACGCAGGTTTATGGTGCGAAGGTTGTGAACGAGACGAGGTTCCAGTACCTGCGCGAGAACAGCAGCCAGAGTCCGGTCAGCACCGATCCCACCATCAACGTGCGCGGCGCGTTTGGAGGCGGCGGTAACAATCAGGGGACAATTAACGACCGTGAGAATCACTACGAGGTGCAGAACTACACATCGGTGATCCACGGTAATCACACCATGAAGTTTGGAGCGCGGGTGCGCGCACTGCAGACCGACAGTTACTCCACGTCGAGTTTCAACGGAACGTTTACATTTTCGTCACTGGATCAGTATCAAGCGGTGGAGTGCTCCTTACAGGTGACGCCGCCGCCAGCGTGCCCTGCGGCGACCAATCCTACGCCTACGCCGAACCAGTTGAACATCACGACCGGCACCCCGACTACGAACCTCACGACGTACGATGCCGGGTCTCTACCTGCAGGACGATTGGCGCGTGCGGCCGAATATCACGTTGAGTTACGGATTGCGCTTCGAGACGCAGAACGACATTCATGACCGCGCCGACTGGGCGCCGCGCATCGGATTCGCATGGGGCGTGGGAGGCAAGAGCGCACCGCCCAAAGTCGTCATTCGCGGCGGATTTGGGATCTTCTACGACCGCTTTCAGTCAGAGCAGATTCTGCAGGCGGAGCGCGTGAATGGAGTGGTGCAGCAGCAGTTCGTAATCGACAATCCGACCTGTTTTCCGGTAGCTACGAATTGCGATCTTTCCGCCACGGTCGCAACTCCCACAGTTTATCAAGTCAGTCCGAGGCTGCACGCGCCGTACACACTGCAGACTGCGGTGAGCGTAGAGCGGCAGGTCACGAAGTCGGCGACGGTGTCGGTGACGTACCTGAACTCGCGCGGCTTCGATCAATTCGCCACGATCAATGCGAATGCTCCGCTGCCGGACACCGGCCTTCCTCCGAATCCGAACGAGGGCAACATTTACCAGTACATTTCCGAGGCCAAATTCCGGCAGAACCAGCTTGATCGTGAACAGCAACGTGCGGGTCGGATCGAAGCTGCAGTTGTTCGGCTTCTACACGCTGAATTATGCGAACAGCGACGCCTCGGGTGTGTCGAACTTCGCGTCGAATTCCTACAACATCAGCCAGGACTATGGGCGAGCGATGTTCGATACGCGGCACCGGTTATTCTTTGGCGGAAGCCTGGCTTTTCCTTATCTAATCCGGCTGAGTCCGTTTCTGGTGGCGAATTCCGGGATCGCCCTACAACATCACGGCGCCGGATGATCTGAACGGCGATTCGATCTTCAATGATCGTCCGGGACTGGTGAGCCGGACGACCTGTCCGAACGGACCTCCGGTGGGAAGTATTTACTGCACGCCGTTGGGGACATTTGATGCGGCTGGGGCCGTTGGAGTGCCGCTGCTTCCGATCAACTATGCAGCCGGCCCGACGCACGTCACACTGAATCTCCGGCTGACGAAGACGTTTGGGCTGGGAAGGAAGATAAAGGGAAATAACGTGCAGGCCCAGGGCGGACCTGGGGGACCGGGCGGAGGGGGAGGCGGAGCCCGCGGCGGTGGAGGACCGCGTGGGCCACTCTTCGGAGGCGGTCCAGGCGGCGATGAGCGGGCCGAGCACCGACCGCCGTTACAACCTGACGCTGGGTGTGAACGTGCGCAATGTGTTCAACAAGGTGAATCTGGCGAATCCGAGCGGCATTCTGGGATCGTCATTCTTCGACGTGCCGAACGGTCTGCAAGGAGGGCCGTTCTCGACGAGCGGGGCGGTGCGAAGGATCGATTTGCAGGCTACGTTCAGCTTCTGAAGAGAGATCGTCACTGCTAGTTTGCGCGTCGGAAATAGTGATCGTTAAATATAGCGACCTGATGGGCATGATTCGTGGTGTCGGGCGAGGAAGGCGAAGGCTTTCACCACGGAGGGCACAGAGGATCACAGAGGAAACCGGCGACTCATAAATGTCGATCTGTTTGAAGTACTAAACTAGCGCTTAGCTGCTAGCAAAGCCTGGCACTGAGGCTAGTGGCGAACATCGGCGACTATTACACTTCGTTCTGGCCGCAGGTTATTCTGAACAGGCAGGCGAGTGGAGTAGGCTCGGCTGCGTCAGGCTCGAGAACGATTGGCTTTTCCTCCGATCAACCGACGTAAGTTCATCAAAAGGGCAGCGGCTGTTGGAATAGCGGCCATTGCCGTCGACTCTACGCTGATCGAGCCCAACCGTCCGCGGCTGATTCGCAAAGAGATTGCCTTGCGGCGCTGGCCTAGCCGGCTGGACGGCTTCACCATCGCGCTGCTCAGCGACTTTCATTACGATCCATATTTCTCCGTGCATCCGATCCGATCGGCAGTTGAGGTCGTGAACGGACTTCATCCGGACCTGATCGCGCTCACTGGAGACTTCGTTTCCGTGCCCTGGTTCGGAAATTCCAGCGAAGGCTGCGGCCGATGCCGAGCCCTGCGCGCAGATGTTGCAGAAGTTGAAGGCTCCCCATGGAGTCTGGTCCGTGCTGGGGAATCATGACGTCTTCGCCGATGCCGACCGGGTCACGAATGCGCTCCACGCCGTGGGCATTCCGACGCTGTCGAACCAGTCGGTCACGATCGAAAAAGATGGGGCACGCTTCTGGCTCGGCGGAGTGGACGATGTGCTGGCCGGCACTGCCGATCTGTCCGGAGCATTGCACGGGATTCCGAGCGACGAAGCGGTTGTGCTGATGGCGCACGAGCCTGATTATGCTGACTACGTCGCGGGATATCCCGTGGACCTGCAACTTTCGGGTCACACTCATGGAGGCCAGATCAGAATCCCGTTTATGCGTCCGCTCTACCTGCCGGAGTTGGCGAAGAAATATGTCTGGGGCTTGTTTAAGATCCGAGAACTGACGCTGTACACCAACGCAGGAATCGGTACTGTCGAGATTCCTATTCGTTGGAATTGCCCGCCTGAGATCACATTCATCACGGTGAAAAGGTCGCCTAACGTCTGAGCCCTCGCCCGAGGGAATGGTCACTGTGCGCAACCGATTTCACAAAGCCCAAGAAGAAGTGCAAGATGCGACTGTAAACCATTGATTTAATGAGCGTTATGCAGACCATGACTGGCTGCAAATTTGCGATAGCAAAGGGTTGGATTATACTGCTCCTCCTAAAGGACTGGGTGAGGATCCATGGTTTGTCGCATCTGGCCTGCGATCGTGTTGATGGTTCTTCCTGTGTTGTCGGGCGGGAGCGCTTCGGTAACGGATGTGCACTCGGCGACTCTGGAGCAGCGTGATCGGCAAGTGTCGAGGTCGCTGCGACGGGCGGCTCAGTACATCGACGTTCCGCATATCAGCTCGCGTCCGGCTTGTGCGGCGGTAGAGCCGCCACAGGCGCTGACGACGCCCGATCCGCTCTTCACGACGGCAGCGAACGGACGCAAAGTCAAAGTCAGCTTCATCATTGGCACAGACGGCCGAGTGCACAGCCCGCTGATACTTGAGAGCGCGGGACTGGCGGGAGACCGGCGCGTTCTGCAGACCGTGCGCACGTGGAGATATCGTCCGGCAACGTGCAACGGCGTGCCGACTGAAACCGAGGGCAAAGTCGAGTTTTCCAGCCGATAGCAGTGCGCGGGCCACTGCGCTAGAATTCCTTCAAAGGTGTGGGCATTCCGTGGACAAGAAAGAGAAAAATCCGACGCCGTCCGCCCTGCCACTGGATACGCCCGTGACCGGCGCTGAGTTGCAGGACACTTACCGGCGGATACAGCCCGAGATGCGGCGTGAAAAGCCGAGTGCGGAGGCGATCGCGGCCGCCATGGAGGCGGTACAGCGGCTGGCTGCCGAAGCGGACGCAGAAGATGCGACGGCTGACGTGTCGCAGGATTTGACGACCGATTCGAGAATTGTCGCGTGCAGGATCTGCGGTTATCAGAACCGCGAAGGCAACAAGTTCTGTGGCAAGTGCGGCATTTCCGTCGAGGATGCCGAGACGGCGGTGTCGGGGCCATCGCTGCGTCGACAGGCCGAGCCGGCGGGTGCGATCGCCCTTCCACCGGAGATGTTTTCTGAGCCAGAGAGGCCAGCCACGTTCGCGTCCGACAGGGAACGAGACGCACCACTATCATCATCACTACCACCATCATTACTTCCCGGGCTCGCCGGAAGGGGCATATCCGCGGGCGATTGAAGCGGCGCGTGATCCCGCACGGGACGCCGCGCGAGACGAAAAGCTGCGGTTCACGGCAGCATCGCTCCGCGGGGATTTAAGCCGGGCCGAGGCTGCAGTGCGTGCCATTACGCAGGAGTGGGTGCTGGCCTGCAATACCAAACATCTCGATGATCTGCTCGAGCTTTACAGCCCCGACGCACTGGTGCTGCGTTCGAACTATCCTGCCATTCGCGGGGCCGCAGCGGTGCGCGAGTTTTTCTTTGGCGCGCTCGATGCCGGGCTCGGCGAGGTGGAGATCGAGCCGCTGCGCGTGGATGTGGTCGGCGAGCTTGCCTACGAGGCGGGACGGTGCAAGGCGCTGATTCCGGGCTCGACGGGCAAACGCCGCGAGGAGCGTGGAAAATATCTGTGGGTGCTGCAGAGACAGCCGAATGGGGAATGGAAACTCGTCGCCGATTGCTGGTCGAGCGATCTGACACTGACCACGCTGGAATCCGATGTGCCTGCTGGAGCCGGCAGTGAAGACGAACGTGCCGAGGAAGTAAGGTTTCAAGGTTTCAGAGTTTCAAGGTTTCAAAGTATGCCTGAGGCGGCCCAGCCTTTTGTTTGCTTTTCAAATACAAGGTTTTGTTGAAACCTTGAAACATTGAAACTTTGAAACCTGTCTTCACTTTCTCACTCCTAACTTCTGCAAATCTCCTTTCAACTGATCCAGTGAATCCATCTCTATCGCGTGCATGCCGAGCTTGGCGGCGCATTCCAGGTTGAGGGCGCGGTCATCGATGAAGCAGCATTCCTCGGCGGGGATTTGCGTCACCTCAAGAGCTAAGCGATAAATCCCACTCTCGGGCTTGCGCAGGCCGACGAAGCACGAACTGATGAACAGGCGGAAAATCTTGCGCAAGCCGAACTTGTCGATCCGGTAGTAGTTCAGTTCGCGCGATTCATTGTTGATGGTCCCCATGAAGTACTTGCCGGAGTTGGTGAGGGATTGAGCGAACTCAAGAACGTCAGGAAAGGGCTGGGAGAGAGAAAACATGTAATCGCGAAAGGCGTCGCGGGTGAATGGGCGTGGGCAATAGAACACCGTGCGGTCCAGGTACTCGTCAAGGTTGATTTTGCCGCGTTCGAAGGAGGATACGACCATCTCATGGCGGTTGTGGAACTCGTCTTCGTCCTGCTCCATTTGAAAATGCTTAAGCGCCTGCGCTCGCTGGGTGTGATCCCAGGCATTGGTAAGCAGAACGCCGCCGACATCCCAGAAGATGGCTCGAATCGTAGACACGCGATATCTCCCTTCTCGCTCTGGAGAGTTTAGACGAAGAGGAGGAGTCATTGCTGGAGACAGCGTGACCTCGGAGGGGACGCGATGGGGAAAACCACTTAAACGCGAGAACGCAGGGGATTCGCGGAGAGCGCGGAGAATACCGGCGATCGATTTACCAGGATTGTCCAACGCGTTGACTTGGCTCTCTGACCAACCTACCATGGCCGATTGCACTGGCTCGGAGAAATCATGATCGGACAAACCATCTCGCACTACCGCATTCTCGAAAAGCTCGGTGGAGGCGGGATGGGTGTCGTCTACAAGGCCGAGGACCTGGAACTGGGACGGTTCGTCGCGCTGAAGTTTCTGCCCGACGACTTGGCGAGAGATTCGCAGGCGCTGGAACGCTTTCGACGGGAGGCTAAGGCCGCGTCGGCGCTGAACCATCCCAACATCTGCACCATTTACGAAATCGGCAAGGACGATGAGCGGTCGTTTATCGCGATGGAGTTTCTCGAGGGGACGACGCTCAAGCACCGGGTGGCGGGGCATCCGTTGGACAACGAGACGCTGGTTGCGCTGGCGATCGAAGTTGCCGACGCGCTGGACGCGGCGCATGCCAAGGGCATTGTGCACCGCGACATCAAGCCGGCCAACATCTTCGTTACCGAACGTGGGCACGCGAAGATTCTTGATTTCGGACTTGGCGAAGGTGGAGAGCACGGGCCCGGGCAGCGCTTCGGAGAACACTCAGACACGCAGCCTCGAGGCGCAGCAGTTGACCAGTCCGGGTTCGACGCTGGGAACTGTGGCGTATATGTCACCCGAGCAGGCGCGGGCGAAGGAGCTGGATGCCCGCAGTGATCTGTTTTCTTTCGGCGCTGTGCTCTATGAGATGACGACCGGGGCACTGGCCGTTTCGAGGCGACAGTACGGCAGAGATTTTCAAGTCGATTTTGGACGCTGCTCCCGCGCCCGCGGTGCGCCTGAATCCGGATGTGCCAGCGGACCTGGAGCGCATCATCAGCAAGGCGCTGGAGAAGGATCGCAATCTGCGCTATCAGAGCGCGGCTGAGATGCGCTCGGATCTGGCGCGGCTGAAGCGTGATCTGGATTCTGGGCGAATCTCAGGCGCCTCGGCAGCGAGACTTTCACCCGCGACCTCCACTCGTTCCGGTTCGGTCCACGCGGCCTCGACTCGAAAGTATGTGGCTGCGGCACTTATCCGTGCTGGTGCTGATCGGGGCGGCAATTCTCGCAGCGTACTTCCTTCGCGGCAAGTCGCAGACCAGCAAGATCGACTCGGTCGCAGTGTTGCCGTTCGTGAACGCCACCGGCGATCCGGGCAATGAGTATTTGAGTGATGGGCTTACCGAAAGCCTGATCAGCGCCCTCTCGCAGTTGCCTGATCTCAAAGTCATGGCGAGAAGCACAGTCGTTCCGCTTCAAGGGAAACCAGGAGGATCCGCAGAAAATCGGGCAGACGCTGCAGGTGAGCGCTCTGCTAATGGGACGCATCGCGCAGCATGGCGACGAAGTCAGCGTGCAGGCGGACCTGGTCAACACGTCGGACGGATCCGAACTCTGGGGCGCGCACTATGTGCGCAAAGCGGCGGACATCACCAGAGGTGCAAAGTGACATCACGCGCGACGTCGCGAAACGCTTGCGGCTGCAGACGAATGCGGGCGAACAACGACGCCTGGGCAGCGCTGGTACGAACAATCCGGAAGCGTATCGTCTCTACCTGGAAGGCCGGCAACTGTGGTACGGACGCACGCCGGAGGGCCTGAAGAAGAGCATCGATCTGTTCCAGCAGGCGATTGCTGCCGATCCGAACTACGCGCTCGCCTACACCGGGCTGGCTGATACTACAACGTGATACCGAGCTACTACTGCTGGCATCACCTCACACAGGCCGGGATGCTGGCCGACGAAGCGACGCGAAAGGCGCTCGAACTCGATGACTCCCTGGCAGAGGCGCACGCTGGCGCGGGCCGATGCGCTAACGTTCTCCTATAAATGGCGCGAGGCCGAGAAGGAGTTCAAACGAGCTCTCGAACTGAATCCCAATAGCGCCGCTGCGCATTACTTCTACGCCTTTACCTTGCTAGTGCCGGAGAAGCGTTTCGACGAAGCTTTCCAGGAGTTCCGCGTAGCTCTGTCGCTGGATCCGCTTTCTCCCATCATGAATACGAACTACGCGGCCACGCTGATGGATGCGCATCGCTATCCGGAGGCCCTGGCCGCATTCCAGAAGGTACTGCAGAGTGATCCGAACTTCCCGCCCGCTCATCACAAGCTGGCGCAGTTGTATGCGGCGCACGGGCGATTTCGCGAATGCCGTCAGCGAACTGCAGAAATTCGTGTCAAAGCCGGGCTCGTGGAGTCCAGATGCGAAGGGTTATCACGAACTGGCAGAAGCAGGATTTTCGGGCAGAACTGAAGCTTCGACCTGGCTCGCGCTGAATGCCTCGTCCACCGGCGATCGCAACAAGGCTTTCCAGTACCTCGAGAAGGCTTACGCCAACCAGGAAATCGAACTGATCCTCTGTATTCGTTACCCGACGCTGGATCCGATTCGATCCGATCCGCGGTATGCCGATCTGATGCGGCGCATGGGATTGCCCGAGTGAACTCAATCCCGGGCTAGTGTTTGTAGATCGTCGTTTCGGGATGGTAGTTCCGCCAGTCGAACCAGTAGTCCTTCAAAGCGGAGACGCGATCGAGGCATTTGCCTTGTGCCGGGCCCGAGACGGCACAGCCCTGGAAGTTCCATTCGCTGGCAGTGGCGGTGTCGAGAAGCAGCCACGGTTTTGCCGGCGGGTCGGACTTAGCTGGGGCTTGGGCTGGCTGCGGGACGGCGGGGCTGGCAGCCCCCGCGACAGCCGGCGAGACGCCGGCGCTACTTTTCTTCTCGTCGAGGGGCGTCTCGATCTTCTTCGATGATTTTCCGGCGTCCGCCTCGTCCTCCGATTCAGCCTTCAGGAAGAACTCCGCATCCTTGCCGTCGATGCGGCTGATGAAGACGCGGAAGGATTTCTTGTCGGGTGCGACTGCAACCAGCAGTGGAGTGCCGCCGACATGATCCATCACGGGTGATTGCTTCAAGAGCGTGTCCCACGGATAAGCGCGACTCACGCCACTGAGTTCGAGTCCGACTACAACGTCGCGAGATTTCAATTCTGTGCCGGGGAAGCTGATTACGACGGGAAGTTTGAGGATCTCGGGTTCCCAGTCACTCTCATATTTCTTCGCATACTTCGGCACTTCGGCGAGGACCTGCCCGCCCGACACTTCGGACCTCCACTCGCCAAACGTGAGTTCGTCGTAAGGAACGAGTTCGAGGGATGCGCCCTTCAGCGGACCGTAGATGGCTTTGCCGGTGATCTGCTGCCACCATGTGCCGGTCTCCTTGTCGCGCATCAGGAAATTCTGATTGTTGATGCCGGCGAGATAAAAGTGCAGCGCCCTGCCGTTCACTGTGCGGGTCCAGACCAGACCCGTGTGACAGAGCGTTCAATAGGTGACGGCGATCGGCACTCCACCGACGACGTCGTTGAGGATGTGGTGGTAGGCCATCTCGCGGATCGGGTAGGCGCGAGCGTCGACCCCGTAGCGGACCGCCAGAATCATTTCGTCGGCGGCCAGCTTGCTGGAAGATTCAGCGTCGAATTTCGCGCTGTCGACGGGATGGAACATCCACTCGAAATAATTCAGGCGCGACATCACCGCGGAGAATGTGACCGCAATGGCTGCGAGCGACAGCACCGCTTTTCTCCACTTACTCGAGTTTCGCCACAGCATCGCGATCAAGAGAAGCGAAGCGATCGCACAGAGCAAAGTGATGATTGGAGAGCGCTGGCGGAGTGCCATCGCCCACAAGAGCGTTCGCGGATGCTGATAGCGAAATGGGCGAATGATGAAAGCAGGGAACATGAATGCGCCAAAGCCGACCAGGGCAAAGCTGGCGAGGGCAATCCACAGCGAGCGCGTGCGAGAGTTGGATGTGGTCATGAAAGAGGACAGCGCCGAGTCCCCACGACTCGACGGGATGGAATTCTAACGAATCATATGCGAGTGAGGGATAGTTCGAAACTATTACTGATCAGGGGCCAGGGATTAGAGGCCAGAGGCCAGAAAACTCGAAACTGAGTTTCTGACCCCTGACCCCTGCCCCTGATCTCTGACCCCTGACCCCGAAAGAAAAATGCCCCGGTCTTGTTCTCCCTTGCGGGGAAAGACCGGGGCACCTTGCTTCAACTCGTTCGTTTACTGCGGTGTGAAGTTCTGGTGATAGCTGAGGCTGACGACGTCCTGGAACATCGGCGTGCCTGGAGGCAGGTTCGCCGGGTTCAGGAATTGGGTGTCGAAGAAGTAGTTACGGACCGGAGCGCCGTACACCGCAGTACAACACTTGAAGTTTCCGGTGTTGTATTGCGAGTAGTACATGCTGATCATCGATCCGGAGTAGTTCACCGTGGCGCCATTGGCGCCGCGGTTTTCCAGGTAACGCAGGAAGTTGTGCATTCCGCCGTCAGTGCCAAAGTCCTGACCTCCCCAGTTGGGTTGGGGGAACGGAACGCTCTTGCCGGCGGCGATGGCCATCCGGTAGTAGCTGGTGTTGCCGGGGCGGCTGTTCATGTCCCCCGGGAAAGCTCAGGCTCTGCAGGTCCGTCCAGCCAGTATTGGCGACCGGCAACGTGTTTCCAGCGGGCGGATTGGAGAGCAGTGTCACCGAGTCCGCGATGATAGCGGCCGCGGAATGCGGAGTATTGGCGGTCGCGCCGCTGGTCGGGAAGAACGGATCAGCGGAACCACTATTGTAGTCGCCGTAAACATAGACCGGTTCCTCGGAAGCCACTGTGAATCCGTAACCAGTAGCGGGAGGAACGGCATGCGGAAGGTAGCTGACGCCCGCAGCATCCATGCCGCCGTCCACTAAACGCAGAGCGTGCCGCGGTCCTGTGACCATGTTCCACTGTCCGGTGGTAGAGCAATTCGCGATGCCGGCTGTAGTGCCGGGGATGTAGTAGGCCTGCGACATGTTCGCGACACCGGCCGCGAGACCGAAGCCCGCGCCCAGATACTTGCCTCCCCAATTGTCGAGGACCTTGTCAGCGTTCACATCTTCCGGGGAGTAGGTGTAGTAGACCTTCGCCTCAAGGGCGGCGTCGGGCACGCCAGGCGAGGAGCCCGCGTTGACCGCGTCCTCCAGACCGGACATTCCGGTCATGCGGTTATAGAGTCCATTGCCGGTGGGGGAAGGATCCGGCACCATGCCGCGATGGTCGGAGAAGTAGAGGATGTAGCCGTTGTCTTTGGCGAAGTTGACGTTCTTGCCGCTGCCGGCAGCATAGGGCGCTGTGCCCTGCAACCACAGCCACAGGTTGCCCGCATCCAACTCGACCACGTTCATGACACCGTTGGGGCTGCAAGTGGCCGCAGTTCCGCCCGCGCGTGTGTCGCGCGGTTCGCCCTCGCGAGCGTCATAGAAGTTGATGGGCAGCCAGTTCGTGGACGTGCCGGCACCCTTCGCCTGCGCGACGGTCTTGCCGGTCTGGAGTTGCTGCAAGATCAGGATCGCAGGGCTGATGGGGTTCGAACACTGTCCCGCGGGGTTTCCCGCCAAGGGACATGCGGCCGCCACGCCCGAAGGGGCGGTTGGCGGACGATTGTAGCCGCGGCCGAAGCCGTAGCCCAGCCATTCGTTAGTGACACCATGCCACACGCCCGCATTGTCGAGGTATTCGACCCGCAGCCAGGTGCCGTTGCAAACAACCCCGCCTGTGGCAGCTGCCGTGACTTGGCCCAGCAAGGGCCATGTAGCGTCGCCGTTGTTGCATAGGGTCGGAGCAACTGCGGTCCAGTTGCCGGTGGCTTTCTGGGCCGTGGCGTAATACATATTGGCGGTCGCATTCAGCACTGCCGCGCCAGCCTCACCGACCGGACCGAGTCGCACGTCCTCGCCGTCGATTTGGGCGCCGCCGTTGCGCTCAGGATGCAGATCGTTAATGTTGTCGGCCAGCAGAATGCGGATTTCCGCCTGGGTATAAAGGCGGGAATTGCTGAGAAGTGGTGTGTCGCCAGCTTGCGGCCTGCGCACGATGTCGATGGCGCCGACGTTCGAGGACTGCACGAAGGGCAGTTGCAACTTGGTGGCGCCGGTGAGTCCGTTTTCAATGAAGCCGTTGAAGGTGGACTTGGAAATGCCGACCCACCCCGGATTGGCACCGCCGGAGGGAGGAAATCCGCCAGTCCAGCTGCCTGCTGGCACAGCGAGACAATTCGCCGCTGGACCACTGCCCGGAGCACCAGGACATCCGCCGCCGGCGTTGGGTACGTAGGGGATTCCGGTGTAGCCGGCCGCCGTTGGGTGGCCATTCTCGAGCTGGTCGGTAATGACTTGTCCCACGGCGGCAATCTTGTCGGTGAAAGTAAGTTTGCTGCCCGACGCAAGGAACAGGTTGCCGTTGGTGTGAACACGGCCACCAAAGTTAAAGTTCGGGCCAGCGAAGTAATCGCAATCGCCGTCGCAGAAGATACCGAATTCAAACGCCGGAAGCAGAGCGACTTCCACGGTTCGCGTTAAGTTGACGGATGCGCCGGTGGCGGCCGCCGTGGAGTAGGTCGAAACTTGTCCGCTGCCGGCCCGACGGCTTGCGGTGACCTGCAGAGTGAATGGGATGAGGGTAGCGACCATGCCCTGATCGGGGCCCGATCCGACGATATCCCACGATCCACAGGGATCCGGAGCATTCGGGCAAGGCGTGCCGTCCGTCCTGGTGGGTGGCCAGGTAATGCTCTCAACATAGTTCATGTAGGTGATGTTCGCGCCCGAGACCGCGGTGGGGTAATTGGCGGGAGAGACGAGAGCATTGAGGGCTGCCGAGTTCGGGGCCTGCGAAGTCTGATAGAGCTGCGAGATCTGTGAGGTCAGGTTCTCAATACCCGCCTCGGCGCCGTAGTACGCGAGGTTTCCCTCAAGGTCATTGCCGCCCATACGGGCCTCATTACTGACCATGTAGAGCAGCCCGACGGCCACTCCTGACAACAGAATGGTCAGCAGCAGAGCTGCAATCAGAGTGAAGCCTCGTGAATTTTTGTGACTCATTCCCTCGGTCCTCCCTTTCTTCTCCCCGGGTTCATTGGCACGAAGTAGTGCTATAGCTGTACGAGTTGCAGAACGTCATGTCTCTGGTCGAAACCGAGGTCGCCAAGTACATGTTTTGTGACTTGTTGCCGCTTGTGGTCGGGCTCGCGCCCATCACCCAGATATTGACTTTCTGAATCAGGTTGGGGGATTGGCCCGCTCCGATCGGATTCTGCTGATTGGCGACGATAAGTCCGGTGGCGTTATCGATGATGTCGTAGGTGAATTGCAGGTTGATGATGTTGTCAGCGACGGGCACTGCGTTGAGGCCGTTGACCTGGCGCATCAGGCGCGGGTTCTGTACGGTGCCGCCAGCGGGCGGAACCTGCAGGAAGTAAGACACGATCTGAAGACGGCAGACGCTGGTCTGCGGAACCGAGCCTGCGGCTACTGCCGCGGCAATGGCTGCCGATACCGCCGACAGGTTATTCGATCCTGCCGTCTGATTCATGTTGAGCGCGTCGCCGGTGGCGAAATTGATGGTGGCGTTGTTCGGGATGCCGGTAATTTCCGCTGCCACGACGGCGTTTTGCACCATCGCCGTTCCGGCCGCGGTTTTGCCGTTGCCCGGCGTGGCCACGCTGACCAGCAGGACGTCGCCGATCTGCAGACCCCCGGGAGCAAGAATGTTGTTGGGATTCACGGCCGGCGTTGATCACCGCTACGCTGCCAGTCGTCGCATTGGGAAACGTAAAGTTGAAGTTCGTCAACGGGAAGTTATAGTCGCAGTAAACCGCGGTGATGCTGCTGTTCACCTGCCCGGGAGCGGCCGGGATCACCGCGCCATTTTGCACGCCGACGCCGAAGCCCGGGATCAGGGGATACATATAGTTGGGAGTTCCCGCCCCGTTATTCGGATAAGTGTCGCCGGTGATATAGCAGGTGCCGGCCTGATTGCAGGCGTATTTCGATAGTCCTCCGGTTGTGGTGAGCTGCAATCCGCCGGAAGGCAGGCCCGCTCCCGCCATGCTCAAATCCTTGGTCATCAGTTCGATGGCCGCGCGCATATTCTGTTGCGTCTCAGCGCGCTGCGTGACTCGCATGGTGGCATCCATGCCCGTCTTGAACAGGCTGGTCATCACCATAATGACGGTCAAACCGATGGAGGAGGCCACCAGCAATTCCAGCAAGCTGAAACCACGTTGCGATTTCATCATTCGCATAGTTCAGAGTCCTCGTTCCACGGTCTAGTGATAGGCCGAAATCAGCCCGTTGGCGCTAAACGAACGGGCAGGGAGTCCAGCTTTGGTGTAACTGATCGTGATGCTGATGGCCATCATGTTGTTGTTGACGTTTCCATTGGCCAGCAGCACCGGAGTCACAGAAATTGTGCGCGTGAAGTTGCCCAGGCTCATGGTGACGTCGTCGCCCGTCCCGAGAATGCCGTCCGGGCCGGGAAGCACCATGCACTCGGCGCCATTGCCCGGGCAGTTTGCCCCGGCTTGTGTTGTGCAGGTGACATCATCAGCGGTTCCCACCAGGCCATCGGGACCGGCGCACTTGAGCAGCTGTGCTCCATCCAGGAATATGCCGCCAGCCGATACATTGGCCACCGACGCGAACGGAATCTGCTGCGCGTTTCGCGCGGTGTAAATGCTCTCCATGGCTTCAAGCACTTTTTGGCGCGCAATCAGGTCTTCTTCGGCCGATTGGGTGGCGGAGATGGCGGTTGCGAACGAAGCGATGACGGCGAGCAGGCCAACTGCCATGACCACGATGGCGATCATGACTTCGATCAGCGTGAAGCCCTCGTCAGCTTTGCGTGGAAGCGATGTCTTGAATTTGTTTTGCATCATTGTTGTACCCAAATAGGAGCGCCGGCCTGCTGGTAAAGACGCCATCCTTTGATCCGGCCTGTCGCTCCCCACACCGTAACCGAACGTGAGTTGTAGGGATTGGGGTCAGCGGTACGGGAGAGATAGACGACGCCGCTGTTGTAGTTGCCTAGACTGTCCCGCGAGGAACCGTCGGGCATGAAGCAAACGTAGTTCATGTTTCCGGCGCCAAGACCCTGGCCGAAATCGATGGCAGTAACTCCGGAGCCGAAGCTGTCGGGGGAACTGGCCGGGAACCCCGCCATGACGGCGAAGCTGATATCAGGTGGCAGCGTATAGGTGGCTACCTGTTGAATCGGCGGCAATGCGCCTCCCCCAACGGCCGGAGGTTGGTAGGTGACCTGCATCGTGCCGGCGGGGAAACCCGCAGGGTTGAAGTTCACGAAATACTGATGGCTCTGAGTGATCGCCAGGTGGCGCGTGTTCCGCAACACCATCAGCGTCGTGTCATAAGCCAGATCGACGTGATTCCGTTTGAACATCGGCATCAGGGCGATGAAGGTGATGCCGGCCAGGGTCAATCCAATCGCCACCGTGATCATCATTTCAAGTAGCGAGAATCCGCGCTGTCGCTTGGTTGTCATATAAGGTCTTCTCGGGAAGGAGATGCCGGATTCCGGAAACGCCCTCTCCCGTTCAAGAACGCCAAGATGGGGGCGGATCGCGTCCCGCTCACAAACAGCAGGGCGGTCGCGCTCCTTCATCGCGTCATCCATCATCCTAGGAACGCGGATGCAGCGCGTCAAAGCACGAGCGGCCAATAGACGGCTACTGTCCTTTCGAGATCAGGGCTGGTTACCGGGGTCACTGATTGAAAGCGTGCGAGTTAACGATAAGAGAGGCCTCGGGGGAATGCGGCGTGAGTGACTGCGGTAACTTGTTTGCGAAACTGACGGCACCTACGATGGTTGGCACGTATGACTTTAACTGCCCTACTAGTCTGCACGGACAAGGCGGCAGCCGAAGTTCTGAGCCGCGTCTTGAAAGAACTCAGCATTCGGGTCGAGTCCTGTCCGGATTTCGCGCGCGCGTCGATTCGCGCCGCCCAGGAACGGTTTGACGCGATCATCGTCGACGGCCAGTCGAGCGCGGAAGTTCGCTCTCTGCTGCGGGAGACCCGCACATCGCGGCTGAATGACGCGACGCTTGCCGTGGCGGTCGTGCCCTCGCAGGAGAGTATTCGAGAGTTGTTCTCCCTGGGCGTGAACTTCGTTCTCTACAAGCCTGTCGCGTATGAGCGGGCGTTGAGCAGCCTGCGCGCAGCCCGCGCGGTGATGCGCAAAGAAAAGCGCAAGAATGCGCGCGCGGTTGTGCATACTCATGCCACCGTTGACTACGCCAATGTCCAGCAGGAAAAAGCCACGCTGGTCAACCTCGCGCCGGGCGGCATGGCGGTGTTGTTCGGGAAGAAGCTTCCGCCCACCAGCAAGGTCTATTTTCAATTCAAACTTCCGGGGCAGACCGTGAGTGTGCGGCTATCCGGCCAGGTGGTCTGGCAGGACTGGAACGGAAGCGCCGGTGTCCAGTTCGTCGACGTTCCCAAAACCTCGCGCAAGCTCTTGGACGAATTTCTAGGCGTGCACCTTCCGAAAGAGGAAGAGAAGCAGGAATTTTTCGATGTCAACGATGTCACAGTGGAGATGGAAGAGCCGCTGGGAATGTCAGTGATCTCGAGAGAGTGGACTCCCCGTGATGGGGAAACCGCCGTCGCGGAGGAGGTCGCTCCGCCGGCGGGCGCGACTGCGACCGTCGCTGATCCCGACAACCGGCGCGCGCAGACTCGTTACAACTGCCGTATCGGCGCAGAGGTCTATCGCACTGGAACGTCTGTTCCAAACCACTGCTGCCTGACCGACCTGAGTTCCGGCGGTTGCTATCTCGAGATCCCGTTGCCTTTTCCGCAAGGATCTTCGGTTGAAATCCTGGTACGAACCTACGATCTTAAGCTGCGGCTGCGTGGAAGCGTGCAAGCGTCGCATCCCGGCTACGGCATGGGAGTGGCGTTCGAACTCAAGACGAAGGAAGAACAGGCGAACCTAAAGAAGCTGACGGAGTTCGTCGCCACGCAGGACAATGCCGGTTAGCGTGCTGCCGTCGTGTCCTCCGCAACGGCCTTCTTGAAGTACTCCAGGGAAAGCCGCAGCCCCGCCTCTAAATCGATCTTCGGTTCCCATCCCAGCAGTTGGCGGGCTTTCGTGATGTCCGGGCGGCGCTGCTTGGGATCATCTTGCGGCAGCGGTTCATAACGGATCCGGCTCTTCGATCCGGTAACCTTCAACACCAACTGCGCGCACTCCAGAATCGTGAACTCGTTGGGGTTGCCGATGTTGACGGGCAGGTGCTCGTCAGACTTCGCCAGACGCAGGAAGCCGTCGATTTCATCGCTTACATAGCAGAAGCTTCGGGTCTGGTTGCCGTCGCCATATACGGTGAGATCTTCGCCGTTGAGGGCCTGGCGCATGAAGTTGGGAACCACGCGGCCATCGCGGATCTGCATGCGCGGGCCGTAGGTGTTGAAGATGCGCGCAATGCGAACGTCAACGTTGTGGTAGCGGCGGTACGCCACCGTGGCCGCTTCGGTGAAGCGCTTGGCTTCGTCGTAGACCGACCGCGGGCCGACAGGATTCACGTGTCCCCAGTACGTTTCTTTCTGCGGATGCTCGAGCGGATCGCCGTAGCACTCAGACGTCGAGGAGACGAGATATTTCGCGCCATACTTGCGCGCGACTTCGAGCGCGTGGAACGTGCCAATCGAACCGACCTGCAGCGTCTCGATGCCGTGCGCATGATAATCCTCCGGACTGGCGGGGCTGGCGAAGTGGAAAACATAGTCGACCTTCCCCACGTCGAAGGGTTGGCAGATATCTTTCTCGACGAACTCGAAGCGCGGTTCGTTGCTTAAATGAGTCAGATTCGCGCGGCGGCCGGTAAGCAGATTGTCGACGACCACCACATTCCAGCCTTCGGCGAGCAGGGCGTCTGCGAGATGCGATCCGAGAAAACCGGCGCCGCCAGTGATGAGAGCGCGACCTTGACTCATGCTTTCTTGCCGTTCTTCAGGACAGCGGCCGGCACTCCGTCGGGATGCGAGGCCGCGCGGCCCACACTGTAATATGTGAATCCTTGAGCCGCCATGACTTCGGGATCATACAGGTTGCGGCCGTCGATCACGATCGGGTACTTGAGTTCCTGGCGAATGCGGCTGAGATCGAGGTTCGCGAACTCCTCCCATTCGGTGAGGATGAGCAACGCGTCGGCATTGTGTGCCGCTTCGCAGGAGGACTTGGCGTAGGCGATCTGCTCGCCGAGCACCTCGCGAGCGCGTTCCATGCCAGCCGGATCATAAGCCGTGACCTTGCTGCCTTGCTGCAGCAACGATTGCACGATGGCGATGGCGGGCGATTCGCGAATGTCATCGGTGCCGCCCTTGAATGCCAGGCCAAGCACGGCAAGGTGCTTGCCGCGCAGGGTCCATAGCGCGCTGTTTACCTTCCGCAAGAAACGATGACGTTGGTCTTCATTAATGTGCATGACCTCATCGAGCAGGCGGAAGTCGTAGCCGTGCTCGCGAGCGACCGCGCGAAACGCCATTACGTCTTTGGGGAAACACGATCCGCCGTAGCCAATTCCGGGATTCAGGAATCGCGGGCCGATGCGGGTGTCGGTGCCGATCCCATGCACCACCTGGTTCACATTCGCGCCGACCGACTCGCACACCGAGGCTACGGCATTGATGAAAGAAATCTTCATCGCCAGGAAAGCGTTGCAGGCGTGCTTGATCAATTCCGCGCTCTTGGTGCTGGTCACAATCAGAGAAGGCGGGATCGAAGCACGATCGGGCTGCGGAATAGCCTCCGTGCGCTGGTAATAGCTGCCGTCGGTGAGAGGAGCGTAGATTTCGCGCAGCACCTCGGCTGAGCGCGAACTGTCGCAGCCGATCACAATTCGATCAGGGAAAAGAAAATCGGTGACTGCGGTGCCCTCGCGCAGAAACTCCGGGTTCGAAGCGACGTCGAACAATTCCGGGTCGGTGCCGTTGCGCAGGATAATCCGGCGGATCCACTCGCTGGTATAGACCGGCACGGTGCTCTTCTCGACGATGACTTTGTAGTCGTCGATGGCACCGGAGATTTCGCGCGCCACCGATTCCACGTAGGACAGATCGGCCTCGCCGCTTTCGGTCGGCGGAGTGCCAACGGCCACAAAGATGGCCGTGCTCACGCGTACTGCTTCCTTCAAATCGTCGGAAAACTGCAGCCGAGTCCCGCGATTGCGGGTCAGAAGTTCGGGCAGGAACTTCTCGTGAATCGGCACCTGGCCGTTACGCAGGGCCGCTAATTTTCCCTGGTCGTTATCCACCAGAATGACCTCGTGTCCGAGGTCAGCAAAGCAAGCGCCCGCCACCAATCCCACGTATCCCGAACCCACCACGGCAATCCGCATCGGTTTATCCCTTGAAAACCTGAACTCGGTCTCGATCCAAACTCGCGCACGTGAAAGCTGCAGATCGATTCTACTGAATTCTATTGCGCGGCCAAGGTTCGAGCAGTGGAAAAGTCGATGATTCGTTTGGAGAAAGCCGAAAATGGGAATTCCGCCACTGCCTACGGGTTCAGCGGACCCATTGACTGTCTTTGCGCATAATCATTGACATCTCTCCAGATTCGCGTCATGCTCCAAACAGTTTCACGGGCGGCTGGTCAGGCTTTTCTTGAAATCCCCCCAAAACCCGCCCGATAATAGTCATTGTCCAGAAGTACTAACGGTTTGGCTTCGGTATGACTCAGGATCCCAGGGTGCAGGCGGACGTGACAAAGAGGGTATGCAATTGGGGGATCAGGAGCCGTCCGGCAACGCCACCGCTCTTCTTTCGGAACCTCCCAGTCTAGCTCAGGTCGCGCAGACGCTGGCCGCCCACGGCGGTGGAGCGCTATCGGTCGACCTTGCCCTTGATCTCGTTCTCAATGATGTGGTCGAGCAGGCTCGCAATGCGACCGGAGCCACGGGAGCGGCGATCGCGCTTTTTCGCGATGGAGAACTCACCTGCCGGGCCACCTCTGGCGAGAACGCTCCTGACCTGGGCGTGCGAGTCGATGCCACATCGGGTCTGGCCGGCGCATGCGTCAGTACCGGCGAGATACAGCAGTGCCGGGATACAGAGACCGACACGCGAGTCAATGCGGAGACATGCCGGCTGTTGGGCGTCCGCTCGATGCTGATGGCGCCGCTGGTCGATGGACAGAAACTCATTGGAGTCATTCAGGTGTTCTCCGCCTGGCCCAATGCCTTCGGCAAGCGCGAGTTCAGCGCGTTGCAGGTACTCGCTGGAAGAATCGCAGAAAGCAATCGCGAGGCCGAAGCGGGCCTCTCGGCGCCCGTGGAGAATTCTGAATTGCAGTCCGTAGCTGAGGAGATCAAAACCGAGCCAATCCAGAGTCGAGGCAATCCTTGAGCCAGTCCAGGCCGAGGAAGGCCGAAGAAGTCTTCGCCGGGGAAGCCGAGCCACGTCAAGGATTCGATCTCTGGGGCACTGTTCTCGTCGTTCTCGTCATCGCCACGGCAGTTGCGCTCGGATTGGTGATCGGATGGCGGAGGGCGGCAGAGTTTACGAAAACTGGTGCGCACGCAAGGACCAGTGTGTCGGCAAAAGCTTCTCCCAATTCCGAGACAATCCCCGCAACGTCGCAGAATGCAGCCGCTCAGGACTCGAGCGCCGCTCCCGAAGGGACAGGTACCGCGTCCATTACGAAGACACCCACTGCCGGACGAGTGGCTCCGACCGGCGGCCTTATCGTCACGGAAAATGGAAAGGTCGTTTACCGCTCTCCGTCAGGCGCGGGACAGCCTCCGGCGAGCGATCAGGCCGAGCGCTCTCTGATTCACAGAGTGGAACCCCAGTATCCGGCGGAAGCGAAGGCGCGCCACGTTCAGGGTCCGGTCGTGCTCGATGTTCAGGTGTTGGGTGACGGTGCGGTGGGGAACGGTCGCAGTGGTTTCCGGAGATCCCTTGCTGACCCAGTCGGCAATCGATGCCGTCAAGCAGTGGCGTTACCAGCCGGAGTCGGCGAACGGGCAAGCGATTGAGAGCCAGGCACGGGTTACGGTGAAGTTCACATTGCCTCAGAGTTAGGAATAACAATTCGACATTATCGTGTGTACGCGGCCAGAGCTCAGAGATCTGGCCGCTTGCTTTTGCAGAGGCTACCTTCGGCGCGATGTCGTGGAGTGGCGCACGATTGCTGCGTGGTACACTCGATGCACTATTTGTGGGGCAGCCCGTGTGGGCTGCGCCACCTTCGAGGAACACCATGAAACCAGCCATTGAGACGCCGGGCGGTGTCTCTACCGATCCCTACAGTAAAACCGTGTGCTGTCTGCGCTGCGAGCAGAAGCTGCAGCGCTATCAGTTGATGCGCGCCAGCCTGACTCCGGGCACGGGACACGCGATTCTGTCATGCCCGCGATGCGGGCACGTGGAGTTTGTGGCGGATTCGAGTCCGCTGCTGCAGCACCTGGAGTTGGTGGCGGTCGATACCGGCGACGGGGACTAAAAGATTGCGCATGGAGTGAGATTATGTGGGGACGGCCGCCTTCGGCCGTCCGCGAGCCGCAGGCTCGCTGTGCGTGTGAGCACTCATACGCACAGGCAGCGCGGGCGGGGCGCCGGCGCTACAATCAATGTCCCGCAAGGGCTATCAGAACGGAATATCTTCGTCGGTAATCGGACCCGATGCAGCTGGCTCGGGTTCGGGAACGCGCTGGTCGAAGTTGTTGCCGCCCGCCGACGATCCGCGCGAACTGCCGGCGAAGTCTCCGCCACCTCCGCCTTCGCCGCGTCCACCGAGCAGGATCAGATCGCTGGCCACAACTTCCGTCATGTATTTCTTCTGGCCGGTCTGCTTGTCGTCCCAGGAGCGCGTTTGCAGGCGTCCCTCGATGTAGACCTTGCCGCCCTTCTTCAGATACTCTCCCGCGATTTCGGCCAGACGCTGCCAGAGCACGACGTTGTGCCACTCGGTGCGATCCTGCCACTCGCCGGCCTTGTCCTTGAAACGCTCATTGGTGGCGATGGTGATCTTCGCTACGGGCGTGCCCTGAGGCGTGTATTTGACTTCGGGATCCTTGCCCAGATTGCCGATCAGTTGAACCCGGTTCAGACTCTTTCCAGCCATATCGGAGCTCCTCTGTAGGGGTTCACTATAGCAGAATGGAAGCGGTGGAGATCGTGGTGGCCGTCACAGAATGCCACCCACATTTCCGTTTTGGGCTGACGGGTCCAGCAAGAACCTTAGGTTTGTCATCCTGGGCGGCATTCTTTGCCGCGAAGAACTGTGCAACTGGCCGGGGATGACAAGGCTCTACGTCGTCAGCGTTTGACAAGAAACGGATTGCTCTCCCGCTCCTCGCCAATCGTGGTCAGCTCGCCGTGGCCGGGGACGACTACCGTTTCATCCGGCAGCGCCAGCACCGTGTCGTGCAGCGAGCGCATGATCTTCTGCGTCGATCCGCCCGGGAGATCGGTGCGGCCGATCGATCCGGCGAAGAGCGTGTCTCCGGCAATGAGTTTCTTGTCGGCCTCGAAGTAGAGGCAAATGCTGCCCTCGGTGTGACCGGGTGTGTGCAGGATCTGGGCGGTGTGCGATCCGGCGGAGACGGTTTCTCCGGTGGTGACGCTGCGATCGATTTCGACTTTGCCCGGTGCGGGCACACCGATCCACGCGGCTTGCACGTCGAGCATCTTCAGCAGGGCATAGTCGTTCTGGTTGAGCAGGATCGGAGCGCCAGTGGCGGCGCGGAGCTTCATCGCTCCGCCGACGTGGTCGATGTGCGCGTGGGTGATGACGATCTGCTTCACTTGCAGGTTGTGCTTGCGCACAAGGGCCAGGATGTCTTCAATTTCATCGCCCGGATCGATCACCATCGCTTCGCGCGTAGTCTCGTCGCCGATGATCGAGCAGTTGCACTGCAGCGGGCCGACCGGGAGAATTTCGTGGATCATCTGAGTATTGTAGCGAGTACCGAGTTGCAAGTGAAAAGCCTTGCCACGGATTCGCACAGATTTCCACGGATCAAAGAAACGAGAGAGATTTGAGGTCGATCCGTGAAAATCCGTCTTGATCCGTGGCCAGAGTTGTTGTTGCTCCTCAAAGGCGAGGCGCCGCCCTCGCGCTACGATTGCGAGGACTTGCCGCGCGGCACGCGTCGGGTGGACAATACGGGCACACTGCTTGGGGAGGTTTCTTTTGGCAAAATACCGTCAACCTGGATATCAGGACAATGATCGAGAACCGCGTCGTCAGGAGACGACGCGCAAGGCGCCACCGGAGCGCAAGAGCGGTCCGCCGCGTTGGGACCACGCGCTGGGTCCGCGGCCGGTGAATCTGCCGGGGACGCGCGCGGTCTCGCGATGCGCGCAGTGCGGAACCGTGCTGCAGGGAACGGCCAGTTCGGGCGAAGGCCAATGTCCGAAATGCGGCTTCGAACTGCACTCGTGCAAGCAGTGCACGTATTTCGATCCCGGCAGCCGCTTCGAGTGCATGCAGCCGGTCAAAGAGCGGATCGCGAAAAAGGATGCGCGCAATGATTGCACGCTGTACGAGATTCGCGTGACGCGCGAGAAGGAAACATCGACTCCGGCGAGTCTGAAGCCGAACGACGCGCGGGCGGCGTTTGAGAATCTGTTCAAGAAGTAGAGAGACCGAGCGTCAGCGACTCAGACCGCGCGACAGCCGAAGGCGGCAGTCCCCACAGTTCTTGTCTTCCGAACTTGCGGAGGTCTGACGCCCGAGCGCCTGACCGTCTTAAGGTTTCTGCGTCGGCCTCAACAAAATCTCGCTGATAAACGACTGCGGAGCCTGCGTCACCAGCATCGCCACGGCGTGCGCAACGTCTTCCGACTGCAGCATCTTGTTGGGATCTTTCCCCGCATGCGGACTGAGTTCGGTATCGACCGAGCCCGGGCAAATCACCGACGCACGCACATTGTGCGCGCGCAATTCTTCCGCGACCGAATACGTCAATCCATTCAGTCCCCACTTGGATGCGGCATAGGCGGCGCCGTTGGGCAGAGCATTTTTTCCAGCGAGAGACGAGATGTTGATGATGTGTCCGGAGTAGGCGCGAATCATGATCGGAGCAAACGTGCGGATCGCGTAGTAGACGCCGCGCAGATTGGTGTTGAGGATGCGGTCCCAGTCTTCCGGCGGCGAGATTGTGCAGCGGATCGTTGAATCCGCCGACACCTGCATTATTTACCAGTATGTCGAGGCGGCCGAAGGTGCTATCAACGCGGGTAGCAGCGTATTCGAGCTGATGCAGTACGGTGACGTCGCAGGGAATGACCTCGGTCTTGCCGCCAGCATCGACGATGGCTCGGGCCGTTTCGTCCAGAGAGGATTTGGTGCGCCCGAGCAGAACGGCGGTGGCGCCGAGTGCGGCGAGTTTGCGGGCGATGGCTGCGCCGATGCCGCGGCCTGCTCCGGTGACGACTGCCACTTGTCCGGCAAGGGGCTGTCTGGTGTCCATACCACTAGTTCCTCCTGGCACGTTCGTGGGGATGCGGAGCGCGGACCGGGGAACATCCACGTTCTCCGCTCTGCGCATCTTAACAATAAAGGGGAGGACGAATGGGAACTCGCTTGCCTTCGGCAGGAGAGGTACTTATAATCCGGCCAGCCGGGAAAAGGGTCAGCCGCCTCATCGCTCCAATCGGGTCAGCCCCTTCACTCCCGGGGCCCCTGCCAGGAAGCCCGGGCATTCCAAAGCAGGATCCGAACGCATTGCGGTCCAGTCGGAATGCAGTCTTGAAGTAGTAGAAAACGATCCCAGAATAGCCATTTCCCGAGATTTCAAGGAGCCATACTGATGAAAAAGATTCTGCTTGCGGTTGTGCTTGGGGTAGCGGTAGTCGCAGTGGCACAGGATGCTGCGCAGCCAGCTCAGGGACAACCGGGCGCAGCCGCCCAGGGCCAGGCGCAGGGCCCGGTCATTAAAGATCCCGCCGAGTACAACGCGTACGTCGCAGCCGTGCAGCAGAAGGATACGAACGCCAAGATCAGCGGTCTGGAAGCGTTTCTCACGCAGTATCCCAACAGCGTGATGAAGAATCAGGCGCTCGAACTGCTGATGGGAGCCTACCAGCAGGCGAGAAACATGCAGAAGACGACGGACACGGCCACGAAGCTGGTCGCGGCCGATCCGTGCAACATGCGCGCACTGGCGTTGCTGGCTTATTTTGACCGCATCCGCGCCCAGGGCGGCGATCCCAACGCGCTGCAGCTGCTTGGCGGACGCGAAGAAATACGGCGAGCAGGGTATGGGCTGCTGGCCCAAGGTCACCGATCCCGAGATCTCGAAGCCGGATATGAAGAAGCAGATGACCAGCATCTTCCAGTCGGCGATTGGTATCGCCGACGTGCCAGAACAAGGACTATCGCCGGCTGTATTACCGCGCTGAAGCCAGTGGTCGGATGCGAATCCCACCGACTTCAGTGTGGTGTATCCGCTGGCCCTGGCTTATCTGAATCCAGACCCCGCCGGACTCTCAGAATGGGATCTGGTTTGCGGCCCGCGCAGCTGCGGTGGCTCCCGCGCAGAACAAGGCTGGGATCGAAAAGTATGCGCGCTCGCAGTACATGAAGTTCCACGGCGGCGACGATGGTTGGGCTGAGCTGTTGGCAGCGGCGAAGGCGAACGGCACCGCAGATTGCCGAATCAAGCCCGCGCCTACTCCCGCCGAGCAGGCGCACGACATGGTCCAGAAGACACCGGCGGACAAGATGGATTTCGCGCAGTGGGAGTTCGTCCTGACCAATGGCAGCCAGGAAGATCAGGACGCGGTCTGGAATGCGATCAAGGGCAAGGCCGTGCAGATGAACGGCACCGTCATCAGCACGGCGCCGGACCAGTTCATGATCGCCGGCAGCTCGGATGACATCGATGCGAAGAAGCCGGACATCACGCTGAAGTTCGAAGACAAGGTTCCGGTGAAGCTGATCCCGAAAGACGGCGCGCCGTTCGATTTCCAGGGCGAGCCAGCCTCCTACACCCCGAACCCGTTCATGATGGTGATGGAAAAGGGACGATTACTGAATGCAAAGCCGGCTGCCACGACTCCGACGCAGCAAAGCGCCGGTGCGCAAGAAGCCAGCGGCACAGTAACCGGCGAGCAGAAGAACGCAAGAAAAGGCAGCCCGAAAGGGCTGCCTTAACTTTTTGCAGGTGAGACTAACGAACGATCTTCTTTTCCATGGAGACCGGGCGGGCGCTGCGGGGCGGACGCTTCACGCCATCGCGCAACTGGCGGACATCAATCTTAAGTTCGGCGATGGTGCGGCTCAGGGTATTGCGGTGCATGCCCAGTTCGCGGGCCGCGCGGCATTGGTTCCCCCGGTTTTCCTGAAGAACCGTCAGGATGAAGCGTTTCTTGAATTCCCGCACGCCTTCGGAGTAGAGAATATTGCTGCGGTACATTTGCAGGACAAGTGCTTCCAGTTGATCTTTCACGATGAGTCTCTCTCTATCCAGGAATTTGTTGTACTGCACCGCAGCCTATTTCGGCGGAGAAGCAGGCGAGCCACCCAACTTCTGGGGAGCCTGATGGAGCAAACCGAGTCCCTGATAGAAACGCATCCGCAATTCCGAAGGAGCCAGCCAGATCGCTGCGCGCCCCACCACCAGAAAATACGGGCGCCAGTTGCGAATTCTGAAGCAGCTTTGACGCCGGCTCAAACGCCGTCATTCCCATCAGGATCACTGCCACCATCAGCCCGCCCCTGACCAGCCCTAAGACTGCGCCAAGGAAACGGTCAAAACTGCTGAGCCCGGCCTCTTTCATAATCCAGCGCGCAACCCTGGCCGCTAAGCCGAACAGGAGCACGATGGCAAAGAAGATAATCAGGAAGCCGAGAATCTCAGCCAACCACGGGTTCTTCAAAAAACTTTCCAGCCACTCTGCGAGGTGATGGTACTGCCACGCAGCCACGATGTAACCGATGATCAATCCAGCCGTCGTGAGGGCTTCGGAAAAGAAGCCCTGCATGGCGGCGGTGATCACACTGAACAGCACGAGCGCGCAAATGATCCAATCGATGACGCTCAAGGTCATACGTCGTGCTCGGGTAAAACCGAATGCCGTCCCTGGTCACACATCCAGCTTGCGCCCTGTAAGCTGGGAATATGCTTCGAGGTACTTTTCGCTGGTGCGGCGCGCCACGTCCGGCGGAAGTGCCGGAGCGGGCGGCTGCTTGTTCCAGTGAATTTGCTCGAGGTAGTCGCGGACATACTGCTTGTCGTACGAATCCTGCGCCCGTCCGGGAGCGTACTTGTCGGCAGGCCAGAAGCGGGATGAGTCGGGAGTGAGGACTTCATCCGCCAGCGTGATGCCTTGGGCAGTGCGTCCAAACTCGAACTTGGTGTCGGCGATGATGATGCCGCGCTGGCGCGCGTAGGCTGCGGCCTTCTTGTAAACGCGCAGCGTCAGGTCGCGCAAATGGCTCGCCGTTTCGACGCCGACAATCTTGCACATCTGGTCGAAAGAAATGTTCTCATCATGACCGGAGGTCGCCTTCGTCGAGGGCGTGAAGATTGGCTCGGGCAGCGCATCGGATTCCTTCAGGCCGGCAGGAAGCGTCAATGCCGGAAACCTTGCCCGTCGCCTTGTACTCCTTCCAGCCAGATCCCGAGATGTAGCCGCGCACGATGCACTCGACCGGGAAGATTTCAGCGCGCCGCACCAGCATGGAGCGTCCGCGGAGCTGGTCGGCATACTTGCGTGCCGAGTCGGGAAACTTGTCGACGTCGGCAGTGATCAGGTGGTTGGGCACCACATCGGCCAGAAAGTCGAACCAGAACAGCGAAATCTGATTCAGAACGCGGCCCTTGTGCGGAATGCCTGTGGCCAGCACGTAGTCGAAGGCCGAAATGCGGTCGCTGGCTACGAATAGAAGCTGCTTTTCGTCTATGTCGTAAACGTCGCGGACCTTGCCGCTGGCCTTCAGGTTGAGATCGGGGAAATTTGTACGGATAAGGACGGAATCGAGTAGTTCGGGGCTCATGATGAAATTTTACAGGTTAGAGGCGAGGCGTATTCTAGCTGGTCAGAAAAAAATGTCAACGATTCTCGTCACACCATAGAGGGCAGCGGCGCTCTCAGCTCCGAGGAAAAGCGTTGACAGTAAAGCGGATCGCGAGAACGCTTGTCCAGCGCGAGCTTCCGTGGGGAGCGTTTGTGGAAAAGCTGAGGATGGGAGTGGATAACCTGGAAAGATCCGGTCAAGGTCGTTTCGGCTGCCGGTCAGGAGGAGCACTATTCTCGACTCCTTATCAAAAAATTATCACTAGGGTTCGGGCTAAGGTCCGCCCGGCGGTTCCAACACCGTGCGGTTTGACTTCCGGAATCTCCCCTCAGGGACTGGAGTGCAGTAAGCACTCCGAAATGGATTACTCAGGCTCAGGTGCCACTGGTCGTCCGACTTTGCAGCATTCCGCGCGCCGCCGGCCGCGGGAGAGTTTTCCGCAGATCCCTGCGGATTTTACAGGATATTCATATACGCGAAATGCTCGTGTAACACAGTGTCCATACCCTTCCTGCTGACGGACTCACCACCCTGCTCGAGTCACCCCAAACACAACAGGAGGCAGTTGTATGGAAAAGTACTCCGCACCGAAGGGCTTCCGGCGCGCGCCGTGGAGCGTAGTTTTGCTTGCCATTTCCCTTTGTCTGGTCTCCGCCAACGCTCTTGGCGAGGAGCCGCGGCGTGACTCCAAGCTACGCCGCATCAAGCACATCGTCGTGATCTATCAGGAGAACTGGAGCTTCGACTCTTTATATGGCTTGTTCCCGGGAGCCAGCGGCCTGGCGCAATCCTCGGCCGCATCTCTGAATCAGACGGACCGCTTCGACCAACCTCTCAGCGGGCAAGTAGGGCTGCCGTTCAGCCTGGTATCCGGATCCCTCTCCCTGACCACACCGCCGCCCCCGATCAACGCCGGGGCGATCGACACGCGCTTTACAGCCGGACTCAATACGCTTCTTCCCTACGACGTTCTGCAGAACTCGTCTCTGCAGCCCACCGACACCACAGGCGACCTGGTTCACCGCTACTGGCATGAGCAGTCGCAAATCGATCACGGTGCCATGGATTGGTTTGTCACCTGGAGCGACAATCCCGGCTTGACGATGAGCTACTTTGACGCGACCAACATGCCTGAAGGACTGCTGGCTAAGAAATACACCATGGCGGATAACTTCTTCCACGCGGCTTTTGGTGGATCATTCCTGAACCACCAGTTCCTGGTTTCTGCCGCGGCTCCGGTGTATCCCAACGCGCCAGTATCTTTGCAGGCGGTCCTGGATACAGACGGGCAACTCCTGGTGGACCCCACGACCGGCAAGATCGTGCACGATGGCACCATCACTCCCATTGGCGGCGTGTCGTTCACCGTTCCAGGAGCGACGTTTGACAAGAACTACGCTGTGAACACGATTTTCTCCACGAACCTGGTCCCCGTTTTCTCCGCGGTCAGCGCATCATTGTTGCCGACCCTGAATGACAGCGATCCCTCCGATACGACCCGCCCTTTCATTCCGAATATCGGCGACCGCCTCAGCGCGAAGCACGTCAGCTGGAAGTGGTACTCCGGAGGCTGGGATAATGCCCTGGCCAGCACGGTCAGCAACCCCGCCAACAACGGCGTCGTTCCGCCGAACGCGCCCGTCGATCCCCTCTTCCAATGGCACCACCAAGCCTTTGCCTATTATGACAACTACGCTCCATTCAAGAATGGTGCTCGCAATCCGGTGTCGGCGGCACACCTGCAGGATGAGAACAACTTCTTCGCAGATCTGAAGAAGGAACGCCTGCCTGCAGTCGCCTTTATCAAGCCGCTGGGACCGGACAACGAGCATCCCGGATACGCCGGCCTGTTGCAGGGTCAGCAGCACGTTGCCGATCTTGTGAACGCCGTGAAACACAGCGACTACTGGGAAGACACGCTCATCATCGTCACGTATGACGAACACGGCGGCCGTTGGGATCACGTGAGCCCGCCAGTCACCGGCATCTGGGGCGATGGTTCGCGCGTTCCGGCAATCATCATCGGCCCGTTGGCCAAGCGCGGTTTTGTGGACCACACGCAGTACGACACGCTCTCGATTCTCAAGACGATCGAAGAGCGCTTTGGACTGGATCCACTGAGCACGCTCGATGCTGGGGCGACACCGCTGACGAACAGCTTGCGCTAGATAAAACCGAACGTCAAAAAGCCCTTGGTGGTCAGCCACCGGGGCTTTTTATTGGACTCGATTGCCGTCTGGTAGGAAAAAAAACATAAACCACGAAGGTCACGAAGTTACACGAAGGATTGCGAACCCAAAATCTCCTTCGTGTACCTTAGTGTCCTTTGTGGTTCAAGATTCCTCTCGATGGCTCAGGTGGCCATGCCGCCTACTGCGCTCCGAAGCGCACCGACACCAGCTTCGATACTCCGGGTTCCTGCATCGTTACTCCGTACAGTACCGGCGCGATGCTCATCGTCTTCTTGCTGTGGGTGATGAGCACGAACTGGGTCTGCACGCTCATCTCTTTGACCAGTTCGGTGAAGCGTCCGACGTTGGCTTCGTCGAGCGGGGCGTCGACTTCGTCGAGGATGCAGAACGGGCTGGGCGCGTACTGGAAGATGCCGACCAGCAAGGCGAGCGCGGTCAGCGCCTTTTCTCCGCCGGAGAGCAGCAGCACGCTCTGCAGGCGCTTGCCCGGAGGTGAGGCGACGACGTCGATGCCGCTCTCGGCGCTGTTCTCTTCGTCGGTCAGCTTCATGAAGGCGTGGCCGCCGCCGAAGAGCTTCTTGAACGTGGCCTGGAAGTTCTCGTTGATCTTGGTGAATGCCTCTTCGAACTTCTGCCGCGAGATCTGATCGATCTCTTTGATCGTCGCGGTCGTGTTCTCGATCGAGGAGATCAGGTCCTTGCGCTGCGTGTCGAGGAATCCGTGACGCTCGGCCGTTTCTTTGTATTCCTCGAGCGCCATCATGTTGACCGGGCCCATGGCTTCGAGCTTCGAGCGCATGTCGCGGTAGAGCTGATCTTCGTTCGCGAGTTCGTCGCCGGAGACGATCGGAAGCGTGGTGTCGGCCATCAACGCGGCGCGCTCGACGCCCAGTTCATTGAGGCAGGTCTCCGACATGTACTGCGCGTCGGACTGCAACTTGGCTGCGGTAGCCGACAGCTCGCCGCGGCGATCGCGCGCCTGATCGAGCAATTGCCGGCTGCCATGAAGCAGTTCGTCGATTTCGGCCAGACGGGCGCGGAGTTGTTCGGTTTCGAATTGCAGCAGGCCTTCGCGAGTCTGGGCGGCGTTGCGCTCGGCTTCGAGATCCGTGGCCTGTTGCGCCAGTTGTTCGTTCTCGGCCTCACGCTGCAGCTTTTCGGCAGCCGCGCCTTCGATCTGCGAAGCGAGCGTCTGTACGCGCTGCTCCATGTCCGCGAACAGTGACTCGATGCGCTGCAGAACTCCGGCGGCCGAGCGATGACGCTCTTCGAGTGTGGCGACGCGCGCAGCATGTTGCGAAGTTGTCTGCGCCGATTCCTCACGGCGGAGCCTCAGAGCCGCCAGCGATTCCTGGCCAGCCGCAAGGATCTGTTCGAGTTCAGCGCGCCTTAGTTCCAGCACTTCGATCTCAGACTGGCGGGCGCACAGAATGCCTTCCTGTTCGGCGCGTTCGGCTGCCAGTCGGCCCATTTCAAGCTTCGCCACATTCAGCCGCTCACTGACGCGAGTCATTTCCGAATCGAGCTGCTGCAGCATGTGGCGCGACGTCATCGCCTGATGCTCGGCCTCGCGCTTTTCGCCTTCGAGGCGTTCGAGCAGGGAAGTGAGTTCAGTGATTTCCCGGCCCAGCGTCAGGACTCGAGTTTCTTCTTCGCGCAGGGCACGCTCAAGATCATCGAGCTGGCGAAGCACGTCGCGCAGCTCGCGCTTCATCGAGAGCGGGCCTTCGGCGCGCTGTTTGCCGCCGGTGACGGTGACGTTGTGGAAGCACTCGCCGGACTGCGAAAGGAAGAAGGCGTCGGGATTTTCGAGCGCAAGATCTGCGCGCAACCTCAGACTCGGGAACGATGTAGCCGTCGCGAAGCTTGGGAAGAATCACTTCCAGAGAACGTCCGAAGCCGTTAAGCACGCGAATGGAGTTCTTCAGGGGAACGATCTGAGCGGTGGGGGGCGCGCAGTGGGCGGCTTCGTCGAGCACGAACGAGAACTTCGCCTGCGAGTCCTCGGGATGAACGAGGAACGTGGCGCGTCCGTCGACGTCGGTGCGCAACATGCGCAGGCCTTCGTCGGCGGCGTCCCACGACTTCACGACGATGTAGTTCAGTTCGTCGCGCAGGAAATCTTCGACTACGCGCTCGTACCGCGGTTCGACTTCGAGGAAGTCAGCGAGCACGCCTACCGGAGCGAGGCCGCTCTGCATGACGCCGGACTGAAACAGGCGGCGAACGGACTCCGTGGAGTATCCGTGCTCGGCGATGACCGCTTCGAGCGATCCCTTCTTGCCGAGCGCGGTAGCGTACTCGGCGCGCAGCACGTCGAGATTCGTTTTGGCCTGAGTTTCCGCGAGCTTTTTCGATTCGATCAGGCGGCGGACTTGGCCGATCTCTTCGCTGATTCCAGCCGCTCGCTGCGTGACGGATTCGAACTCCAGCGCAAGCTGGCCGCGCTGTCCGCCGAAGGCTTCGACCTGAGTGTTGGCCGTCGCGATTTCGGCCTCGAGGCGGCGGGCCTCGCGATCGGCTCCGGCGAGGCGCTCCTCGGCCTGCGCGAGCTGATTGCGCAGATGCGAGGCGGACGAAACCGTGTCGAAAATGGCGACGCGCGATTCTTCCTGCTGGCGCTCGATTTCGGCGAGACTGGCTGCGGCTGCGGCGGCGTCCTGCTGGCAGAGCGCAAGGTCGCTCTGGGCGGCGGCGAGATCGGCGGCGGCGGATTCGAGAATCTGGCGGTTGGCATCGCGTTCCGATTCGAGCGCCGTGAGACGGTGGCGCGCTTGCGCCAACTCCGCTTCGGCCGAAGCCGATCGAACCAGCAACTCGGCGCAGCGTTCTTCGTTGTGGCGGCGGCGAGCGTGGGCGCGGTCGATCTCGAGCGCGATCTGGCTGATGCGGTCGCGGTTCTCGCGCAATTCGGTTTCGATGGAGTATCCGCGCTGCGTGCGCTCAGCGTGCTCGGCTTCGAGTTGCTGCACTTCCTCGGACCGGTGCCGCATCTCGTCGGCCAGGCGGTTGAGCTGCGCATCGATTTCGGCGCTCTCCTGTTCGATTGCGGCGAACTTGCTGGCCAGCACCACGCGCAGCTTGGCGCGCATCTCGTCGCGCAGGCGCGCATAGCGCTCGGCCTTCGAAGCCTGGCGCTTCAGAGAATTCATCTGCCGCGTGACTTCTTCGAAAATGTCGTTCACGCGCGCCAGGTTGAGCTTGGCGTCTTCGAGGCGCGCTTCGGCGAGGCGCTTCTTCGTCTTGAACTTGGTGATGCCGGCGGCCTCTTCGAGAATGGCGCGGCGATCGGTGGGGCGGCTGCTCAGGATCTGCCCGATGCGTCCCTGCTCGATCAGAGCGTAGGACTCGGGTCCAAGCCCGGTGCCCATGAAGAGTTCCTGAATGTCGCGCAGGCGGCAGAGCTTGCCGTTCAGCAGGTATTCGCTGTCGCCGGAGCGGAACAGGCGGCGCGTGACCACGATCTCGCCGTGGTGGAACTGCTGCTGGTTGAACTTGCGACGGCGAATCTTGAGCACGACGTGCGGCGCAACGGTTCCCATCGCTGCGTTGGCGGGCGGAGCGGTGACATTGTGCGCTGGCAGCGCGAAGATCGGTTCATCGTCGGGGAACGCGACTGCTATCGTGTTGATCTTCGAGCGCGGGACTTCGACTTCTTCGGTCTTGCCGGGCTGCGCGTCTTCGACGGCCTGCTCGGTGTCGGCTGCGGCGCGCGAGCGGATCGACGCTTCGTCCCAGTCGTCGGTGACGTGAGCTTCCGCCGGCGCGGGCATGTCGTCCTGAATGTCGATTTCGGTGGCGGCGTTCGCGTCGGCCCCGCTATAGACCTCGGGATCGATCAGCGTCAGCGAGACTTCGGCCATGCCGGTGGGCTTGCGGTCGCGCGTGCCGGCGAAGATCACGTCTTCCATGCGCGCGCCGCGCAGCGTCTTGGCCGACTGCTCGCCCAGCACCCACGAGATGGCGTCGGAGATATTCGACTTGCCGCAGCCGTTCGGGCCGATGATGGCAGCGATGCCGTCGCCATGGAACTTGAGTTCCGTGCGGTCACAGAACGACTTGAACCCGAGAATCTGAAGCCTCTTCAGTTTGAGCAAAGCATCAACTCCAGTGGCCAGTGGTCAGTTGCCAGTGAATCGGGTGCCCCATTTCTCGCCGGTTTTGCCAGAAGTGGGGATTTTCGTATGCGAGCGCACCTGTTTACCAGACGGATTCCTCCTCCGCCGGATTTGTTGCATGCGCACTTTGCGCAGTCGCTCGTCTCGCCCCTGGCTGGATAGGGCGAGCACAAAGTTAAGCTACTGTACCGACGAAATTCGGGCGGCGTCAAGCAATATAACACTATATATAGTGTGGGGTTAGAAGACACCGCGTTGTATTGCACAGGCATTGCAGCAGATCGACAAAATTCAGGTGGAGAGGGAAAGAGAGGTGGGAGTATCGCGAGAGCAGAATAAGGCTAGCGCAAGCAGCCGCCGAGCGCAATGAAATACAACGCGAACTATTCTGATTTGGGTGGCGCAGGGCCTGGCGCTGCGATAGTCGCTCTGTTTAGAATCGCCGCGTTACCCCGTCCAAAGTGTCACTAAATCGCCCCAGCGCCTGTTCATCAGCTTCAAATCGCTGTCGAAGCACAACGCAGTCCATGGCCAGAAATTAAGAGAGCGCACGCAGCGCCTGAAACCCATTTGCTCGGTCGATTTGTGTAATCGGGAGTGGGTGTTGAAAAAGTCTGGTTGCCTTCCAAGTTGAAGGTCTTGGTCTATCGGCTTGAACTGAGCGCCTTTTCCAAGTTGCAGCATCGCGATGCAGAGGGCCACTTAAGTGCAATGGGGACTTCTACGCTGCCCAGGAGGGAGCATGTGACAAATCCAACGACAGACCCAGCTGATTACACAGATGAGGAGTTGAAGCAGGCTCTGGCTCGCGTGCTCGCGCTGGCTCGTGGTGAAGTGCTGAACGACGCCGAGGTGGAGAGATTTTGGCAGCTCTATGAAGAGATTCTGCGGCGAGGTGCGTCATCAGGAACCGCCGCGTAGCGCCTGGACGGTATTCCTGGCGGGATTCACTGGTTCAAACAAAAACGCTTGGCTCTAACATTTAAGTTAGGTCAAGGCGAGGCCGAACCAGAGATATTAGGACACGGTGCTCTGGGCCTGTCATTTCATGACACTTCCGTGTTGGTCATCCCGCGGAACGGTGACCACGGGCGCAGATCTCTCTCGGCTTTCTCAGGAGAATCGATTTCTAAAGTGGAGGTTGTAGTCATGGTTTGCAACAAGTGTGCTTGCGAAAATCACCGAGAGTTCAACGGTGAGGTTGCAATCCATTTCCCCGGAATAGAGGGTCTGCAAAAGCCGATCGTATGGACCTTCCCGAAATTGCGTGTCTGCTTGGAATGCGGTTATGCGGACTTCAGCGTTCCTGAGAGGGAATTGAGAGTTCTCGTGACAGGTGCTCCTGTAGACGGAGCTATAGTCTTAACGCCGCGTGAAGAGATTGCATAAACATTTCGCCTATTGTCGAGAACAGGTGCGTGATCGGACGTGATTGCCAGTGACTTCTGTGCTTTCCTGTACGTAACTGACGAAAACAGCGATGGCACAAGTTTGCGCCGTCTGTTCGCCCTCCCCCGATGGGAGTTTTGATCGACCTGTGGGTAGGTCTGATCTGACCTCACGCGAGCTTCATCGCCTCCGGATCCCACTTCACCACGGCCCCGCGCTCAATACTCAGATTGCTGAGCAAAGCGGCTCCTGCAGCGCGATACCCGAACACCGCGTCTTCGACGACGGGCTTGGCGTGAGCGAACCGCACTGAAGAAATTGTTGAAGTGGTCGTAGCTGTCGCGATATCCCTCGGGCGCGACATATTTCTCGGTCGCGACAGCCGGCGGCCCCGCCGGATGCGACGATGGATACTTCTCGTGATAGGCGTCGCGAATCCGTTTCTGCATGGCATCGGTGTAGGTCCCGATCATCAGGCCGGGCTCCTTCTCGCGTGGCGTGCGGCTCACGCTGACCGAATTGAACGCAATCTCCAGGGTGCCTTCTGAACCGGTGAAGACCAGGCCCTCGCTCTCCTCGCCGCCATCGACAAAGTTCACGCGCAGGCTGAGGTTGAATCCTTGCGGATAGTCGAACAGGCCCAGCAACACGTCATAGGCGTCGCGGCCGTCTTTCCAGAAGCGCAGCCCGCCGGTCGCCATCGCCCGTGTGGGGCCGTTGCTGCCGGTAATGAAATGCGTTCCGCTGAACAGGTGGACGAAGAGATCGCCCGCGACTCCGGTGCCGTAGGCTTTCCATTTTCGCCACTGGAAGAAATGCTCGGAGTTGAAGGGAATTCTTGGAGCAGTTCCCAGGAAGCGGTCCCAATCGCAGGTTTCGGGCGAGGCGTCGAGAGGAACCGTGTAGTTCCAGGCGCCCATCGATGAGTTGCGGTCCCAGTGTGCGCTAACCATGTTGAGCTGGCCGATGGCCCCGGAAGCGAGCAACTCTTTGGTCTTGGCATAAATGATGGAGCTGACTCTCTGGCTTCCGACCTGCAGGATGCGGTTGGTCGAGCGAGCCGTCTCGATCATCTCCGGCCCTTCGGCATGGGCGTGGATCATCGGCTTCTCGCAATAAACGTCCTTGCCGGCTTTCATGGCATCGACGGCAATCTGCTTGTGCCAATGATCGGGCGTTCCGATGATCACCGCGTCGACATCTTTGCGCGCCAGGATTTCCTTGTAGTCGCGCGTGGTGAAAATATCGTTGCCCCAGAGTTCCTTGCTGTGTTCCAGTCGGCCGTTGTAACAATCGGCCACGGCAACGAGCTTCACGCCGGGGACCTGCACTGCGGTCCTGGTGTCTCCTTGCCCTTGAATCCCTGCTCCGATCAGGGCCAGCTGGATGTGATCGTTGGCGGCGACCGGCGCCGCGAGCTCCAGCGGCAGCACCTTCAAGCGCGTGTGTCTTGACTCCGAGAGCGGAAGCTGCGGTTGCCGTGCCTGCGACTTTCAGAAAGCTTCTTCGATTCAGCATAAGGACTGTCTCCGGAGTGAAATGGACGTGCGCCTCACACAATATTCTTCTTTGAAGAATTTGTCTCGGATGAAGCGCTTCAAAATCATCAACCACGAAGGACACGAAGGACCACGAAGGAAACCCAGAGATTTCCTTCGTGTACCTTAGTGTCCTTAGTGGTGAACGCTTTTTCTTGTCCGCGACAGGGAAGCCACCGCCGTTCCATAATGTCCGGATGACGGTTCGCCGACTGAAGACCTATACCGGCGCGCAGGGCTACGTGTACCAGTATTACTTCGTAGGCAAGCGCGCGGCCTTGCCGGATGATCCCGAAGCCCCCGCCACAGAGTTTGTTTTCGATGTCACCTCCGACCGCAAGCTGACTTATTCCGTCAGCATCTTCTTGCCTCAAGGCCCGTTGGCGGAGTGGAGCAAGGCGCACGGCCGCGCCTTGAATGATGCCGAACAGTACGCCGCCGCCAAGCTGCGCCTGTTCCGCGCATTTGATGAACTGGAAGACGTCAAGGCTAACGGACGCAGGCTGAGCATCGACTCGGTTCTGCTCGAAGAGGCCCTCTCGAGTTTGGGTGTGGAGTGATTCCTGCACCGACTTTGGTGGAAGAGCGGCCCTTCAGGGCCGCGTTAGTAGCAATCTTAAGACGGGCTTTAGCCCTAGGGCTCTCGATTGCGCTGACGCTGGTGGTATAACTTCTGGCGGAGCCTCCCGTGAAATATCTCATATCAAAATTCGTCGCCGCATTTTTCGCTTTACTGTTTATCTCCTGCATTGCCTCGGCCCAGGCTTCCCGCTGGTCCGAGCAAAAAGCCAACGACTGGTATGCCCGGCAACCGTGGCTCGTGGGCAGCAACTACACACCGAAGTCCGCGATCAACGAACTCGAGATGTGGCAGCAGGACACCTTCGATCCCGCCCAGATCGACAAGGAACTCGGCTGGGCCGAATCCCTCGGCATGAACACGATGCGCGTCTTCCTTCATGACCTGCTCTGGCAGCAGGACGCCGCCGGCTTCCAGAAGCGCCTCGACCAGTTTCTGTCGATCGCCGCCCACCACCACATCCGGCCACTGCTCGTGCTGTTTGATTCCTGCTGGGATCCCGCTCCGCAACTCGGCCCGCAGCACGCTCCCATCGCGGGCGTACACAACTCCGGATGGATGCAGAGCCCCGGCGCCAAGGCCCTCGCCGATCCCGCGCAGGTCCCGCGTCTCAAAGCCTATGTGATGGGCGTTGTCGGAGCCTTTGCCAAAGACGACCGCATCCTCGGCTGGGACATCTGGAACGAGCCCGGCTCCTACGGCGGCGGCGACTATGCTGGAACAGAATTGGAACGTTCCGTAAAAATGGCTCGCGTCATCGCACTGTTGCCGCAGGCTTTCACATGGGCCCGCGAAGCAAATCCCTCTCAGCCGCTCACCAGCGGTGTCTGGGACATCGACGTCTCGAAGGACGAGAACGCTCAGGACGAAATCGAGCGCATCCAGCTGCGCGAGTCCGACGTTATCACCTTCCACAACTACAGCTGGCCCGAGTCATTCAGGGACGAGATCGCCTGGCTCAAACGATTCCATCGGCCGCTCATCTGCACGGAGTTCATGGCCCGCCCCGCCGGGAGCACCTTCGACGCAATCCTGCCTATTGCGAAGGAAGAAAAAGTCGGAGCCATTAACTGGGGATTCGTAGCCGGGAAGACGCAAACCTATTATCCCTGGGAGTCATGGCAGCATCCCTACGTGCTCCACGAACCTCCAGTGTGGTTCCACGAAGTCCTGCGCTCCGACGGCACTCCGTACCGCCAAGCAGAAGCGGACCTGATTAGAAAGCTGACCGGGAAGCATTAAAGCTGATGTCGCCACAGCTCATGTGGGGACAGCCGCCTCGGCTGTCCAGCGAAGGCGAAGCCGAGCGGCAAGAGAGTCCACTGCGGAAGAGCTGCCGCTGGGGCGTTGTTGTCGAAAGGTCGGTGTATCCAAATGGCACTTCCGCAACCTTCCCCCGCTTGCCTGAGGATTTACAATTCCATTTCTATGAAAAACCTCCTGCTTTTAGCCTTACTCCTCGGGTTAGCGGCCTGCAGCAACAAGCCGAACACCGCTCAGACCTCGTCGTCCCCGAGCGCAACTCCCGCTAAGCCGCCCGACGCCGTGCAGCTCAAGTTGCAGGAGTACGCTGGAAACTCCGCTACGAATTGCGGACGCCTCGACCTCCACGCCCCGGAAGCACAATCGAAGGGAGCCGCCGACTGCGCCCTTCAGGCCGGCAAGGCAAAACGTCCGTTCTATATTGCCTACGATATGCCCGGAATGGCTGTCGGCGTCGCCGGCACCGCCGACGGCAAGCTTTTCACTGCGCACTCGGAAGGGGGAGGGGTCAGCAGCGGCGCCTGCCCCTCGGAACTGCGCCTGGCGTCCAGCGGACGCGTGACTTGCTTCGCCCCCGGCGATATGGGCTCGATGGGTGCCGGTCACACCGCGATCCCGGAGGGCATGCCGAATCCTCATGCGCTTCCCAAGCCGAAGTAGCGGCATCTCAAGCAGGTCGCGGATAGCGCTTCGAGGCACTAACCACGAAGGGCACGAAGGTACACGAAGGAAAACCTAGGGGTTCCTTCGTGTACCTTTGTGTCCTTTGTGGTGAAGGCTCTTTGGGCTGCCAGTCTGTGATCCTAATCACACACCTAAGTGACCATCTGTGTTGGCCTTAGCCCCATCCGTCCGGACAATCGAAGACGTAGTACTTGCGAGGTGCTGAACCCCGCAGGATTTGGGGTAAACTCAAGAAACTCTGATTTTTCTTGAGCTTCCCGGGTTTCACCGGCACGGGGTTTGCTGACACGGGAACTGGGAACTGAGAACTGAGAACTGCATGTCACTGCTTTGGCTGCGTTTTGCGCTGGGGTGCTATTTCGTGGGCTTGGTCTACGCCTTCGTGGCGCTGACCCGCACCAGTGATCTCTTCAGCCGCGTCGCTCTCCACGCCGCCACCATGGGCATGGTCTTCCATTTCGTTTCTTTGACTGAGCTCTTCCTCTCCGGGCAAATCGTATGGGCGTCGGTTCATAACAGCGAATCGCTTCTGGCCTTCTTGTCGATGGCTTTCTTCATGATCATCTACACCATCTACAAAACCACTTCGCCCGGAGTCGTCGTATTTCCTGTCGTGTTCTTCCTGACCTTCGTCGCGGCACTCGACGAACAGCCAGTCCTGCTCACGCAATTCGTCTCGCATAAGGGATGGCTCATCGCTCACATCATGCTGATCTTCACCGGCTACGCTGCGTTGCTGGTCAGCTTCGGCGCGAGCCTGCTCTATCTGCTGCAGGAGCGTCGCCTGAAAGCCAAGAAGCCGACGAGCCTGATCGCCTTCCTGCCGGCGCTGGAAGTCATCGATCAGATCGGCTATCGCTCGCTGCTGCTGGGCTTCCCGTTCATGACGCTCGGCCTGATTACCGGGTCGGTCGTCGCCATCACCGCGCCGACGATCGGGCGCGTAGATTTTCTTGATCCCAAGATTCTTCTTTCGGTACTGATGTGGGCCGTCTACATGGTGATGGTCTTCACCCGCTGGAACTCCGGATGGCGCGGGCGCCGCGCCGCCTTTCTGGCAACATTCGCCTTCGTGGCCGCGCTGGCCGCCTGGGCGGCGAACTATTTCTCGGCGATGCACAGGTTCGGGACCTCATGAGATACCAGCTCATCGGCTTGAATCACAAGAGCGCGCCGCTCGAAGTCCGCGAGCGGCTGGCGATCCCCGAATCGCGCCTGCCCGATACCTGCCGCGAGCTGACCGCCTATCCCGGAATCGAAGAAGGCATGGTGATCTCGACCTGCAATCGCGTCGAGATCGTCACCCACACGGTGAACGGCCATGCCGATCTTCGCGGATTCCTGCACGACCACTTCCACCTCGACGCCGACAACCTGGATCCGCATCTCTACGAATTTCGCGAGAAAGACGCGGTGCGGCATATCTTCCGCGTAGCTTCGAGCCTGGATTCGATGGTGGTCGGCGAAGCGCAGATTCTCGGCCAGGTGAAGGAAGCCTACGCCACCGCCCGTGCCGTGGGCGCCGTTCGCGGACAACTCGACCAGCTCTTCAGCCGCGCCTTCGCCGTCGCCAAGCGCGTGCGCAGCGAGACCGCAGTCGGATCATCTTCGGTGTCGATCGCTTCAGTCGCCGTTGAATTAGCCAAAAAAATCTTCGGATCTCTGCACGGGAAAAACGTTTTCATCGTCGGCGCCGGCAAGATGAGCGAACTTGCCGCCCGCCACCTGATGGCCCACGGATGCGCCTCGATCTTCGTCGCCAACCGCACCTATGATCGCGCCATCGGACTCGCGCAGAAGTTCAACGGACAAGCCATCAAGTTCGACGATCTCTACGCGACCTGCGACCGCGCCGACATCGTGATTACCTCGACCGGCGCGCCCCACGCCATCTTCCGCCGCGAACACGGCGAACAATTCCTTGCCCGCCGCAAGAACCGTCCGATGTTCTTCATCGACATCGCGGTCCCTCGCGACGTCTCGCCCGAGATGGCCAAGCTCGACGGCATCTTTGCCTACGACATCGACGACCTGCAGCAGGCGGTATCGAGTCACGTTGCCGACCGCCGCAAAGAAGCCGAGCGCGCCGAAGCCATCATCGCCAGCGAAGTCGAAAAATTCGAAGCCCGCATCAGCACGCTCGACGTGGTCCCGACCATCGTGAGCCTGCAAGATCATCTGGAAACAATCCGCCAGGCCGAAATCGACCGCGTCCGCGGAAGAATGGGCCAGCTGACGCCGGAACAGGAGATCGCGATCGAAGCGTTAACGCGCGGCATCATCAACAAAGTGATGCATACCCCGATCACCACGCTGAAGAGCGCGGCGAAAGAATCAGAAGCGACGACCGTGGTGGACGTAGTGCAGCGCCTGTTCAATCTGCAGGTGAAGCCCAAGGATGCGCCAGCCGAGCCCGTCAGCGAAGAAAGACGAAGTGGGGACGCGCCAGTGATGTCGGCCCCGAGCGATCTTCTGCCCTGGAATGAAGCCCTAAAGCCTTGTCATCCTGAGCGGAGTCTGGCGAAGAGCGAAGCGATTCGCCAGACGGAGTCGAAGGATCCCTGCAGCACCGGTGCGACCGAAAGCAGCGAGAGGTATTTCCGTACCGCGGTCCGCTTCTTCGCTGAGCACAATTCCGAACAACGTCCCGTCATCCAGCCGCGAAGCGGCGGAATGTGAAGCCCGGCACGGAAGCGCCGGGTAGAAGAGCAAAAGGAATACGAGTCCCGTAGGGAAGTCACTCTTGCTGCGCGTACGACAAAACAATGACCTCCAACGGCAACCCCATTAAACTCCGCATCGGCTCCCGCGGCTCGCAACTTGCCCTCTGGCAGGCCAACCACATCTCCGCCCTCCTGCGCGCCCGCGGACACGAGGTCGAAATCGAAATCATCCACACCACCGGCGACAAAATCACCGACGTCGCCCTCGCCAAGGTCGGCACCAAGGGCATGTTCACCAAGGAAATCGAAGAAGCCCTCGCCGCCGGACGCGTCGATCTCGCCGTCCACTCGCTGAAAGATCTCCCCACCGAACTTCCCGCTGGATTCGAAATCGCCGCGATCACCGAGCGCCAAGACCCGCGCGACGCCTTCTGCTCGCGCCACTACGCGAAGATTGAAGACCTGCCGCAAGGCGCGCGCGTCGGTACCTCCAGCCTGCGCCGCCAGGCGCAACTCAAAGCCATCCGCCCCGATCTCGACATTCATCCCCTGCGCGGCAACGTCGACACCCGCCTGCGCAAGCTCGAGCAGGGAGAATACGACGCCATCATTCTCGCCGCGGCCGGCCTGAAGCGCCTCGGCAAAACGGAACTGGTCAAGCAAATCATCCCCGCCGAAATCATGTGCCCCGCCGCCGGACAGGGAGCGCTCGGCATCGAAATCCGAGAAGGCGACGCGAAAACGCGCCAACTCGCTAAGCTTCCTCAACGATCCCGACGCCCGCGCCGCAACAACCTGCGAGCGCGCCCTGCTCAACAGCCTCGGCGGAGGCTGCCAGGTCCCCATCGGCGCCTTTGCCGAAATGACGAATGGCAAGCTGCATCTGGAATCGATCGTCGCCGATCCCGACGGCTCCAAGGTCCTCCGCGACTCCCGCGACGGGGACGATCCCGAAAAGCTCGGCAACGAAGCCGGCGCGTCGCTGTTGAAACGCGGCGGCGACGCCATCCTCGAGGCCGTCTACGGGCGCGGGCTGGCGGTTCCTCCACAGCCTTGATCTCATCTAAAACTCCGAAAGGCATGAACCACCAAGGCCACGAAGGTTCACCAAGGGCATGACTCGCAACGTCCTGCTAAAGCTGCTGGGCGGCTCGAGTGCGCACGCCCTCCGTCGCTGGATCAACCTCTGGCCGCCCTTCCTCGGTGCCGGCATCCGCGTGAAGCGCATCGCACCCGACATGAAAGCCGTCGACGTCGAGATGAAACTTCGCTGGTGGAACGCCAACTACGTCGGCACCCACTTCGGCGGATCGCTCTTTGCCATGACCGACGCTTTCTATATGCTCATGCTGATGGCAAATCTCGGCCGCGACTACATCGTCTGGGACAAGGCAGCCAGCATCCGTTACCGCAGGCCAGGCAGGGGCACGGTCCGCGCCGAATTCCGGCTCACCGACGCCCAACTCGACGACATTCGTGAGAAGCTGAAGACCTTGCCGAAATACGAGCCCACATTCAAAGTAGAAGTGAAAGACGAGCAGGGAACCGTGATCGCCGAAGTGGAGAAGTTGCTGTACGTACGCAAGAAAGAAGCCGAGTAGGTCGGGCATTAAGACATCTTCACCACAGAGGGCACAGAGGCGCACAGTGACGATCCTCTGTGACCTCTGTGGTGACCGCTTTTGAAGCGTGAGGAGGAGAAGGAAGCGTGTACATCCCCGAACACTTCCGCATCGAAGACCGCGCCACTGCGCTGGCGTTCATGCGCGCCAACCCGTTCGCCATCCTCGTCTCCAACACCGACGACGGTCCATTCGCCACGCACGTCCCGGTCGTGATTCGCGAATCGGGAGATCAACTCACCATCCGCGGTCATGTCGCCAAGGCCAACCCGCACTGGCGATATCTGCAAAACAATCCGGCGTGCCTGATGATCTTCCACGGTCCGCACGCCTACATCTCGCCCGTCGAATTACGATACCCGCGAAGCCGTCCCCACGTGGAACTACGGCGCAGTACACATCTACGGCAATGCCACGTACGTATTCCGAGCCAGAGCAGCTGCTGAACATGCTTCACGATCTCATCCCCACCTTCGACGCTGCCTACGAGCGAACAGTGGGCCAGCCTCAGTGAGGCCTACCGCCAGCGCATGCTCGGCCACATCGTCGGATTCGAAATCGCTGTCACCAAGCTCGAAGCCAAGTTCAAGCTGAGCCAGAACCGCACAAGAAACGAGCAACAGCACGTCATCGACTCCCTGAGCCGGCGCGTCCGATACGGCAGTCTCCGGCACCGCCCGCCTGATGTGCGAACATGGACTTGGAACAAAAAAGGATCAATGAATCCTGTTGGCGCGGACCTGCCCTGAGCGTCAGTCGAAGGGGACTCGCCCGCGCAGGCTAACCATGAGAAAACCAGCCTCATCGACGAACCGGCCACTCCAGGGCATCCGCGTCCTCGTCGGCCGCGCCCGCCATCAAGCCGGAGCCCTCTCCGCCGAACTCCGCAAGCGCGGCGCGCGAGGTTCTCGAAATCCCCTTCATCGAAATCCGCAAGCCGCGTTCCTTCCGCCCGCTCGATTCCGCACTGAAGAATCTCAACACCTACGACTGGCTGATCCTGACCAGCGTGAACGGCGTCGAAGCCATGTGGGATCGCGGATCGAAAAATTGCAGAACATCTGGGCCAGTCACGGGACATCCCGTAGCCGAGTACCGTGGAAGAGCGGCCCTTCAGCGCCGCGTTCAGCGCGCAAGAAAGTCACGGGCTTTAGCCCCTGAGTCCCGCGGACTCCGCATCGCCGCCATCGGCCCTGCCACAAAGAAAGCCATCGAACAACGCGGCGTGAAGGTCGACGTCATGCCCAAGGAATACGTCGCCGAATCCGTGGTCCGCAGTCTGAAAAGCAAAGTAAAAGGAAAGCGCGTGCTGCTGGTCCGCGCCAAGGTCGCGCGCGACGTCATCCCGCGCGAACTGCGCAAAGCCGGAGCTCACGTCGATGTCGTTGAAGCCTACGAAACCGTAGTCCCGGAAAGTTCACGCCGCCGCCTGCAAGCCGCGCTCAAAAATCCGAAGAAGCGTCCCAATGTTGTGACCTTCACCAGTTCGTCAACCGTGAAGAATTTCGTGGAACTGCTCGGCACACGGCACAAATCGAGCCTGCTCGACGGAGTGCAGATCGCCTCCATCGGTCCGGTCACGTCCGCCACGCTCCGCAGAACTCGGCCTTCCGGTGGACATCGCGGCCAGGGAGTTCACCATCCCTGGCCTGGTGACCGCTATTGTCGATGTCATCACCTCGCGCAGTAAGCTGCGGGACCTTCACTTCCGGTCATAGACGGTCAATGCCTTAACTGCTTCGGGGTCTTTTACCCGGCTGACGTAGCCGATCGCTCCCGGAGTCACCGCGACGTAGTCGAGCACTGCCGCTTCTGAAGCAAACTCCTTGGGCATGGAGCCCTGTCCGGTGAATACGGCCTTGCGCCAGCGGGCACGAAACTCGTCGGGAGTTTCTCGAAGGTGACGGTGCAAAAACACTTCGTGCGCCGGACCGCCTTTCAGCAGCACCGGGATGGCGCGAGCGCCGTCATCGAATCGAGATCGCGTGCCGGTGAAAATGTCGCGCAGTTGCGCTTCCGTAATCTGCGAAACCGACGATCCCCGGTTGACCACAATCATCACGTCCTGGGCGCGCAGCAGAGTGCCAAACAGGATGATCGCTATCCCCAGCATGGCAACGATGGATTGCTCCTTTTACTCTCATTGCGCCTCCTAGAAGGTGAAGCCAACCCGCGCGGCCAGCAATACGGACTTGGGTTTCAATCCGTCGGGATTGCTCGCGGCGTAGTAGCCAATACCAGTTCCGTGAAGAAAGTGCGTCTCCACTTTGGCGTAGAAATTCGAGTTGAAGTCGTAACGTCCAGAGAGAGCCCAGTCCTTTGAGTAGTTCTCCGGCTGCGAGACGTCGCACCGCTTTGTTGAGGTAGTGGCTGTAGTAGGTGCCCACCTGCAGCCTCTTCGTCAGTTGATAGCTCACCATCGGGTACCACGACCGCTGATCGATGGGCACCGTGAACGACTCTGTTCCTGCTTGCAGGTTAAGAATGAACGGGACGCGCCAATATTCTCCGGCAATGTGCCACTTACCCTTAGTCCACTCTGCGTAGTAGGCCGTAATGAACGCGGGCGCCATGTGCAGCGTGCCCTCGGGACCGCCGCCGTCCAGTCCCTGGGATTCGACACTGGCGCCAAACGTCAGTCCCTTCCAGGGAGTCTCCCAGCGCATGTCGCCGCCGAAAGCTTTTCCACTCGGAGGATCCGGAAACGTGAATCCATACTCCGCCAAATTGCGCATGTATCCGCCATTAGCATCCAGACGGTTTTCTCCCACATACCCGCGGCCGTGCAGCCTGCCACTGCGGCCCAGAGAGACCCACCCGTAGACTTCGCCTCCCAGGACTGCGAGATCGAAGTCGCGGTTGTCATCCGGATAATTCGCCTGCGGCAGCAGCGTCCACAAAAACAGCGAGTCCACGTCCTGCGAGTCGTTGAACAGTCCCAGCGGAACCTTGACCTTGCCGGCACGGACTCCCAGTTGGTCGTTGATCTTGTAGTCTCCCGATACCCAATCGACCAGCACATTCGGGCCGCCAATCTCCCCCATGTGGTACATATGGAGTTGAATTCCAACCCGCAGCTTCTCCGAGAACGAGTCATTCAGGCTTACCCCGCCTTCAGTCCACTGCAGGCTTCCCGAACTGGACTTCATGGTCAGGTAATTGTTGTTGGAACTGAACAGAAATCCCTGGGTGACAAAACCGTGCACCTGCAGGCTCTCCAGGTCCTGCGCTGCAAGCCCTGCGGCCCATAGACAGAACACGAAGATGCCAACCGCGCGTCGAGGCATAATGCTCCTCCCAACGCATCTATCGGCGTCTTCGTTCAGAGCTTGAATGCCCACGCACCCAGAGGAGGTGACTGCCTACTTCTTCTTGTGCTGATCGAACCAGTCCGAAACGTAAAGAATCTTCGCAATCTGGTGGCTCGGCCGCGCACTCATCCCGTGCGGCTCGCCCGGAAACCGCACCAGCACCGATTCCACCTTGCGCAGCTTCAGCGCGGCATAATATTGCTCGGCCTCCGAGATCGGCGTGCGGAAATCGTCTTCACCGGTTGCCAATAACGTCGGCGTCGTAACCTTGTCCACGTAAGAGAGCACGGACCGCTTCACATACTCATCCGACTTCTCCCACGGCGGCCCAGAAAACCAATACAGCGTCCCGAACGACGGCAGATCCGACGTGAGCGCCCAACTGTACCAGTTGATGACCGGATACAAACTCGCCGCCGCACGGAAGCGAGTCGTGCGGTCAATCATCCAGCACGTGAGCACGCCTCCGCCTGAGCCGCCGGTGACAAACAGATTGTCGGGGTCGATGTAGCCCTTCGCGATCACCGCATCCACACCGGAATTCAAATCGTAAAAGTCGTCGCCGGGATACGCGTGGTGAATCAGGTTCGCGAACTCCTCCCCATAACTCGTGCTGCCGCGCGGATTGATGTACAGCACCACGTATCCCTTGGCTGCCCAGATCTGCTTGTTGGTGTCGAAGCGGTCTCCGTAATTGGCAAACGGGCCGCCGTGAATCTCCAGGATCAGCGGATACTTCTTCGCCGGATCGAAATCCGGCGGCTTGACGATCCATCCTTCCACCTTGCGTTTGTCGACCGACGATTCGAACCAGAATTCCTCCACCGCGCCCAGCTTCTTCTGCATGAACAGTTGCTGGTTCATCGCGGTGAGCACGCGCGTCTTCGAGTCCGATGTGGATCCGACGGCGATATCGCCCGCGTCTGAGGGCGTGTCGTAGGACACTGCGAACGCTCCATTCTTTGCCACCGTGAATGAAGCGCCGCCCGAATAGCTCGAGCCGCCGCTGCCCAGATGCGTCGCAAGATCTTTGACTTTTCCGTCCAGCGAGTAGAAAGCGAATTTCGTGTCACCCTGGTCGTCGTACATGAAGTAGACGCCGCTGCCATCCAGCGCCCATCTCGGTTCCTCGACATCGCGATCCAGTTGCGGCGTCGCGATGTGCGGATTGCTGCCGTCGCGGTTCATCAAATAAAGATGCGTAGTCTGATGACCCTGGTAGCGATCATCGAAGCCCACGTACGCGATAGTCTTGCCATCGGGCGACACCGCGGGAGAGTTGTCCGGACCTTTGCGGCTGGTCAGGGGCTTCACGGTTCCGTCGGCAAGCGACAACTCGTAGATCTCGGTGTTCAGCGGATCATATTCGTAATCAGGATGCAGGTTCGCCGAGAAGATCAGATACTTTCCATCCGGAGTCCAAGCCGCGCGGCCTCCGCCAAACGCACCTTCAAAGCCTCCATAGGGGAAGTTGCCGCTGGTCAACTGGCGAGGCGCTCCACCGTCGGCCGACACCACGAAGCGCTGCATGAAGCCGGACTTCAGATATCCGCGGCCGTTGAAACGATAGACAAGCCGGTCGTACGCCTTCGGCGGATCCGCCCATTTCGCGCCTTCGGGAGCCTTCGGCAGATTCGCAATCTTCGCTGGCTCCGACGGAACCAGCATGGAAAACGAAATCAGCTTGCCGTCCGGAGACCACACGAGTTCCGACGGAGCGTTCTCCAGATTCGTCAATTCCGCCGTCTGCCCGTTGTCCATCCAGCGCACGTAGATCTGCGGCTTGCCGTCGCGGTCGGAGATGTACGCGATGCGCGTTCCGTCCGGCGACCAGCGCGGCGAACTGTCGCTGTAGTTCCCGTTGGTCAGCGCCCGATTGTCGCTACCATCGACGCTGATCATCCACAGGTTCGACTCGCCGCTTGTCGTTCATCACGTCGCTGAACTGCCGCACGTAGACGATGCGCTTTCCGTCGGGCGAAATCTGCGGATCGCCGGCGTACTGCAAGTTGAAAACGTCCATCGCAGTCAGCCGGTCGGACTTTTCCTGGCTCTTGTCCTCTTTCTTGTCTTGAGCAACGGACGACACGGCGCAGCATGAAGACGGCAAGAGTCAGGATGAACGATGGCAGCTCCGAGAGTCCGAATCGAGACGTGCAGACGCATGGCGGGCGGGCTCCTCGGGAGTGGGTTGCGAAATCGCGGGAAGTTTACAGCAGGGAAACGGATTCCTCGTCGCCTCGAATGTTTTTCACGCATGCCGACAGTCCGCCGAACTGAGAAACTGCTGGACGATCCAAGGAGCGTTCGATGACCAAGGCACACCCTGCCTCTTCCCCGGACTTGCCAGAGTGCTGGCCGGCATTTCGGCTCGCTGACTGGCAAGAGACCTATGCCACCCTGCACATGTGGACCCAGATCGTCGGCAAGATTCGCCTTGAACTGACCCCGAGAGTGAACCACTGGTGGAACGTGCCGCTCTATGTCAGTTCGCGCGGGCTCAGCACTTCGATCATTCCTTACGGAAATCGGCACTTCGACATGGAGTTCGATTTCGTCGAGAGCAAGCTGATCATTCGCACCACGGATCCGCGCACCGCGTCCGTCGCTCTCGCTCCACGTTCGGTGGCCGATTTCTATCACGAACTGATGTCCACGCTGCGCTCGCTGGGCATCGACGTGAAGATCTGGAAGCTGCCGGTGGAAGTGGCCGATCCCATCCCTTTCGACGAGGACAAGGTGCACGCTGCCTACGATGGCGAATATGTCCGGCGCTTGTGGCGAATTCTGCTGTCGGTGGACGAAGTGTTCCAAGTCTTCCGTTCGCGCTTCGTGGGGAAATCCAGTCCGGTGCATTTTTTCTGGGGCAGCTTTGATCTGGCGATCACGCGTTTTTCGGGACGGCGCGCGCCCGAGCGCAACGATCCTGATCCGGTCCTGCGCAAGATCATGCAGGAAGCGTATTCGCACGAGGTGATCAGCGCGGGATGGTGGCCCGGCGGCGGTGAAATCAAGGAAGCCGCGTTTCTATTGCTACGCCGCGCCCGCTCCGTCCGGATTCGCAGAACAAAAGGTTCGGCCCGCCAGCGCGTTCTATCACTCGGGTGTGGGCGAGTATCTGTTGATGTACGACCAGGTGAGGAGCGCTTCCTCACCCAGCGCGGCATTGCTGGAGTTTCTCCAGAGCACGTATGAAGCGGGAGCAACGACGGGTAAGTGGGACCGGGACGCGCTCGAAGCAAGATAGGACCCGCGTTGCGAAAGCCTCAATATACGGTCCGATGCGTCCCACGCTTCGCAAACAAACACGTGGGGACGGGCTCACTTCATGGCGATCCTGGAACTACTCGGGTATCAATCAGCCCGGGGCTAGCCTATCCTCAGAGGGAATTGGCGAGTTGATTACAGATTTCATGGATGATTTCCTGCCTAAGCTCGTATTCGAGGAGTTCAGTGTCTGTTGCTCCTCCAAAGATTCGTGATTCCAGAACCTCGCTCTGCTTCTGGAGCAACTGATTAAGTTCGGCCCGCAGTTCTTCGACGCGATTCATTTCCATGGTGCCTTCCTTTTTGGCGAAGCTTCGGCGAAGCGGCACCTTGGATATCATGAGCAATAGTTTGGCGGGAGCCGGCTTACTGTACCATACCGTACACACCCCAGAATTGCTCCAGGAACCAACCAGCCGAGCGCAAGTCATTTCAATTTCAGCAGTTTTCAGCAGGAAGGAAGGGGTCGCTGGAGCAGAAGTCAAGCAGCTATTCCAGACAATTGACCGCGACTCCGACGAGGAGTACGGTTGGACTCATACAGACAAATTGCTCCGTCGCTGCGCCCCCGGCGGTTCCTTTCACCCACTAACCGACGAAAGGAGCAAGCAGATGTTTACACGTCTAGTCGAACTCACCAGCAAACCCGGAAAAGCGAAAGAACTCTGCAACGCTATCAATGAAAAAGGCGTGCCCATTCTCAAGAAACAGAATGGCTTCGCGGATGAAATCATCCTCAACTCGGAGGCAGAGCCTGATCAGAGTGCTCGCTCTCAGCTTCTGGAACACGAAGGAGGACGCTGAGCGTTATCACCGCGAGCAGTACAGGAACATTCACGAGTCCCTGCGGCACCTGCTCCAAACTGAACCGAACGTCCGTACATTCGATGTTCACACCTGGACCGGGCAGAAGGTAGCTGAAAGAGCTGCCTGAAGTTCCGGAGGCCGGTTGTTCACACAAAGACCCCACGGGTGAGTCCAACGGCTTACCCGTGGTTTCTGCGCCAATGCCTCCGGCGGGTGCTTGAGATGTTCCCTGGCAACCCAGGAACAGAAGTAGATCGTGTCCTAACTTCCAGGACACCATGACAGAAACGCTGTTTGCGTGATGATTGCGTCCTGTTATGATCGATTTGCCTACTTCGTCCTGCTTTTCGGTGTGATCCTCTCCTCAGGAGTGTGAAGGTAGGACTATGCTGCCCGGTGTTGCTCTCTCCGCCCGAACGCCGCGAAGTGTTGCCATCCGTTACATTGTCGCGATCGCCCTGACATTGGTCTTCCTCCTGGCTTGCCGCTGGCTGAATGCGTTTGTCGGCGATAACTTGACGTTCCTCGTTCTTACCCCGGTGGTTGCTTTTGTAGCCTGGTATTGTCGGAGTCGGACCATCCCTCATCACGATCGTCCTCGTGATCGGTGGAACGATGTACTGGCCGATTCCTAAACATTCACTGTCAGTCCCCGACCTAGCTCAATCGGCTGGTCTCCTTGCGTTTCTGTTCACTTCCGCACTGATCGTAATTTTGGGAGAAGTGCGTCGTCGCGAAAACGAAAGGCTGCGAAACGCACAAGGAGAACTCGAAGATCGCGTCCAGGAACGAACCTCAGAACTCGATGCAGCGAACCAGAAGCTACGCAGGCTCACTACTCGTCTGCTTGAATTGCAAGACGAGGAAAGGCGTCGCATCGCTCGCGAACTGCACGACAGCATTGGCCAGATGTTGGCAGCCCTTGGCATGAATCTTTCGAGAGTGCGAGCCGACATCGATCGCCTGACAACGACCATGTCCACGCTCACCGACAGCGATGATCTGGTTCGGGAGATGAACAAGGAAGTCCGCACGATTTCTCATTTGCTTCATCCCCCATTGCTCGATGAAGCGGGCCTATCTTCGGCTCTCAGTTGGTATGCCGATGGGTTTGCGCAGCGGAGCAAGATCGACGTGAATCTTGACTGTCCCGATGATTTCGGCCGGATGCCGCGCGAGATGGAGACTGCAGTTTTCCGACTCGTGCAGGAATGCCTCACCAACATCCACCGGCATTCTGGAAGTCAGACGGCGAAAATTCGCCTACATCGCTCCAACCACGAGGTTGTGATTGAGGTGGAAGATAAGGGCAAGGGCATTCCGACTGAGAAGTTGGATCGCATGACGTCCGCTGGTGGCGCTGGCGTGGGAATTACGGGGATGAAAGAAAGGGTCAGGCAACTGGGCGGAACTTTGGAAATCAGCTCCGATCGTACGGGTACAAAAATAATCGCGCGTCTGCCCGTTTCTGAGACCTCATCGCAGCCGGATTTGACTTCCACTCCAGAGACCTCCTCACCTGCTGCCGCCTAGGTGTCGGTAGCAAGTTAAAATGTCCGCTTTTCGTAGCACATGATATGTCCGGTTCCAGTTAACCAACAGCAGCAGTCGGGGCTGTGGGAAAGTGGGAATCCCGCGGGGTTTGCGGGATTTCCAAGCGGGGTGGGAAAGTCGGCTTTATGACTTTTCCACCCCGCGTCTTTTCCACAGCCCGTCGCGCCGACATTTCCGTCGCCGCCAAGGCCGCGCCCTGCCCCGTGTATCGTCCCAAGCAGTGCGGCCCATAGGTGAGACTCAAGGTTCCATTCAGGTGTTGATGCACCACCACCTGGCAACCGGCCAACGTCGCACGCCAGCGCACCCGCTCGATCTGCAAGCTCAGATTCTGAAAGCTCACCGTGTTGTCGCGATTCACGCTGCGTTCGAACTGCAGCGAGAAAATCCGTTCCAAGTCACGATTCCGGCAGGGCACAAAAGCATTGCCCCGTTGCCTGGGCGCGACCTGAAAACGGCGATTGAACTCGGCGATGTATTCTTCCCGCAGAAACCGGTTCGCCGCCTGCAGCGTCCCCAGTTGGCGCAGCCGCAACTCCTGCGGCAAGCGGCCCTGCCAGGTCGAGAAGGTGCGCTCGCTCCGCCCACGCGCTTCCGGCGAGTAGGCTGGGATCATCTGTACTCCCAACTCCTGCAACGCCCGCCCCACTTGCGTGCGGCGATGGTAGTCCACCTTGCCGCCCACCTTCGGCGTCAGCCAGAAATGGCTGCCCCGATCGCTGTACAGCGCGCAGAACACGCCTTTGCGCTCGATCACTTCCCGCAGTCCTGCCATCACCGTCGCCGTCGATCCCTCCTCCACCAGTTGCGCGTAGTAAATCTCGCTGGTGGCATCGTCCAGAATCACGATCAGGTCGTACCAGCGTTCGTCCTGAAACCACTGGTGGCGGCTGCCGTCGATATGCAACAGCATCCCCGGCAACGGCCGCCGCTCCCGCCGCTTGCGATGCGCCCCGCGCTTGCGTCCGCGCCCCACCAGGCCCGCTCCCTGCAACGCCTGCTTCACCCAGGTGTAACTCAGTTCGATCCCGTGCTCGGCCTGCAACTTCTCGTGAAAGTGCTGCACGTTCAGATCGAAATACTTTTCCCGGTACAACGCGAACACTTTCTCCACCGTCGCCACCGGCACCCGCCGACGCGAGGGCTGGCCCCGCCGCCGGTCCAGCAACCCGTTGTAGCCTTCTTCCACGTAACGCTCTCGCCAGCGCCGCATGTGCCGGTCGCTGATGCCCAGAATCTCCGCCGCCTGCCACCACGTGATCTTCTTCGCCATCGCCTGCAACATCACGTCCTGTACTTTCATCGCCCGCTCCATCGCGGCCCTCGGATAAGCTTCCATGCTCCGCATGGTCTCCCATCCTCACCGCCCGCAAAGCGGACATATCACTTGCTATCTCAACCGGACATATCATGTGCTACCGACAACCTGCTGCCGCCTAGGATGACTGGAGGACACGGCAGGGTGTATCCTCCGGGCTCGCTGCGCTCGGACAGCCGAGGCGGCCGTCCCCACATTGAACCTTGTCATGTCATGTGACTGCGGGTCCAAGCTTTGCATCGCGCCGTCGACGGATTACCATAGAGGGCATTGTTCACAACTTCCCCGGGAGATTACCTGACCATGGGTGCACACAGCATTCGTTGCAGTGCGTCATCGGCTGCACGGTTGATCCTTGCTCTTTTCCTCACGACTTTTTGCTTTATCGCAGCGAACGCGCAGACCAAGCCGGAGCGGCAGTCCAAGGCCGCCAAGTCAGCGCAACCGGCGCAGAATGCTCCGACGGCGCAGAGTGCTGCTGCCTCGAGTGAGAGCGATACAGATAAGGAAGAGTCCAAGCCGGAGGAGAAAGCTTTCAAGGGAATGAAGTACCGGATGATCGGGCCGTTTCGTGGAGGGCGATCGCTGACGGCCGCGGGCATTCCGGGGGATCCTACGACCTATTACTTTGGAGCGACCGGCGGCGGAGTCTGGAAGTCGACGCGACGGCGCCATGACCTGGTCGTCGGTATTCGACAAAGAGGGGACGTCGGCGATTGGCAGCATCGCGGTGGCGAACTCGAATCACAATGTCGTCTACGTGGGGACCGGGGAAGCCTGCATTCGCGGCAACATCTCGCACGGCGACGGGGTCTACAAGACTCTCGACGGCGGCAAGACGTGGAAGAATGTGGGCCTGAAGGATTCGCGCGCCATCGGCAAGGTCATCATCAATCCGACGAATCCTGACATTGCATTCGTGGCGGCGCTGGGACATCCATTTGGGCCGAACACGGAGCGCGGCATTTTCCGCACGACTGACGGCGGTAAGACCTGGGAGAAGGTCCTCTATAAGGACGAGAATACCGGTGGAATCGACGTGGCTTTCGATCCGCATAATCCCAACATTCTCTTTGCTGCGTTGTGGCAGGCGCGGCGCACGTCGTGGAGCATGGCCAGTGGCGGGCCGGGGAGCGGCATCTATCGGTCCAACGATGGCGGCACGACCTGGAAGCGTCTCGAAGAGCACGGGCTTCCGAAAGGACCGTACGGAAAGATCGGAGTGGCCGTGGCCGCGAATTCTGATCGCGTGTACGCGCTGATCGAGGCCCACAATCCCGACGGTGGACTGTACCGGTCTGACGACGGCGGCGAATCGTGGCAATTGGTGAACGCCAGCCATAGCCTGTGGCAGCGGCCGTGGTACTACATGCACGTGATCGCCGACCCGCGCGACGAGAACGTGCTCTACATCATGGATGTGGACGCCTACAAGTCCACCGATGGCGGGCATCTGTTCAACAAGGTTAAAGTTCCTCATGGCGACAATCACGGATTGTGGATTGATCCGGCGAACACGAAGCGCATGATCGCCTCGAACGATGGCGGAGTCACAGTCACGCTCGACGGCGGGAAGAACTGGACGCCACAGGACAACCAGCCGACCGCGCAGTTCTATCACGTGACCACTGACACGGCGACTCCTTACCGCGTTTACGGGCCGCAACAGGATTCGGGAACCGTTGCCATCGTCAGCCGCAGCGACGACGGCTCGATCAGCCGCAGCGACTGGTATGACGTGGGTGGCGGTGAGGCAGGCTACATTGCGCCGTACCCGCCCGATCCGAATATTGTTTACGCGGCGGACTATCAGGGAAACATCACGCGCTTCGACCGGCAGCATCGGGCAGGTGAAATCGATCACCGAGCAGCCCGAACTCTCTGACGCTCACGGTGCGGCCAATCTGGAACACCGCTTCCAGTGGACGGCTCCGGTCATGATTTCTCTGCATGATCCGGAAACGCTCTATCACGCGGGCGAGGTGCTGTTCAAGACGACCGACGGCGGCGTGCACTGGCAGGCGATCAGTCCCGACCTGACGCGCAATGACAAGAGCAAGCAGAAGGTCTCGGGCGGCGATATCACGCTCGATGACTCGGGGACGGAGTATTACGACACGATCTTCGCGCTGGCGGAGTCGCCACTGAAGAAGGGATTGCTGTGGGTGGGAACGGATGATGGCCTGATCCAGCTTACGCAGGACGAAGGCAAGACCTGGACGAACGTCACTCCGAAAGATATGCCGGAGTGGAGCCGCGTCAGCCAGATCGATGCGTCGGCGTTTGATGCGGGGACGGCGTATGTGGCGGTCGATCGGCATCAGTTCGACGATTTGAAGCCGTACATCTACAAGACCAGCGATTACGGCAAGACCTGGACCAAGCTGGGGAACGGGATTCCGGAGACGACTTTCGTTCGGGTGGTGCGGGAGGATCCCAAGAAGAAGGGCCTGCTTTACGCCGGAACTGAAACCGGAATTTTCGTGTCGTTCAACGACGGGGCGAACTGGCAGCTGTTGAAGCTGAATCTGCCGACGACCCCGATTCACGACCTGGTGGTTAAGGACAACGATCTGGTGGTCGCGACGCACGGGCGGGCGTTCTGGATTCTGGATGATTTGAGTCCGCTGCGGCAGTACAGCGATGACGTCGCTGCAAAAGATGCGTTCCTGTACAAGCCGGCGACGGCGTACCGCATACAGGCAGGAGCGGGAGGAGAACGGCGTCCGTCGAAGCGGACGGGACAGAATCCGCCGGCAGGGGCGGTGATCTATTACTTCCTCAAGGATGCCCCCAAGAAAGACACGGAGGCCAAGATCGAGATTCTGGATGCATCGGGCAAAGTGATTCGCAAGTACTCCAGCACGGAGTACGAACCGCTGGAGGAGCCTCTCGATCCGGACGACAAGAAGCCGGAGAAGCAGCTGAAGCCGGACGCGGGGCTGAATCGCTTCGTGTGGGATCTGCGTTACGAAGAAGCGCATCGTGTGCCCGGCTACTACCTCTGGGAGTACGGATCCGGCGCGCGGGGACCGGTGGCGGTGCCGGGACATTATCAGGTGCGGCTGACGGTGGGCGGGCAGAGCCAGACCGCGGACTTCGATTTGAAGCTTGATCCGCGAGTGAAGGTCAGCCAGGCCGATCTCGAAGCGCAATTCAATCTGCTCATCGAGACGCGAGATGAACTGAGCCGCGTGTACGACGCGGTCAACCAGATACAGGATGTGCGTGGACAGCTGTCTGGGTTGAAGCGGCGGTTGCCGGAGAATGCCAGCGCGAAGAACATCGTGGCGGCGGCTGACGACCTGGAGAAGAAGCTGGTTGCGGTTCGGGATGACATTGTGAATCTGGACATCAGCGCCAATGAAGATTCGCTGGCGTATCCTCCGCAACTGGATGCCAAGCTGGCGTTCCTGGCGATGGATGCAGGATCAGCCGATGCGGCGCCGACCGAGGCCGAGCAGCGGCAACTGGAGAAGCTGAAGCGGCAGAGCGGGGAACTGCTGGCAAAGTGGGAGGACCTGCAGCGGCGGGATCTGGCGGCATTTCAGAAGCTGACGGCGGAAGGCAGCTTGTCGACGGTGATGGTGCCGCCGGCGGGGAGGGCTGCCGAGGAGCCGGTTGCAGCACATTGATAAGCAGGTCAGGAAATTGAGTATTCCCTTGCAGTGTCATCCTTCGCGGCGTTCTGTGCCGCGAAGGACTTATGAACTCCCTGGCTGCGCCGGTGCTGCCAGCGAATTGCATAGGGGTCCTTCGCCGCATAAGACGCAGCTCAGATGACATTCTTATTTGGAGCAAACACGAAAGAATCCAGGCTCTGAGACCGGCGCTGTGAAAGCCGCTCCTTGCTCGAGGCAGTACTACTCGGATTACCCCTATTACTTCCGTGCCACGCTGATAGCACCGTTGTGCCCTGTTCCATCCTCAGGCCCGCTGCTATTGTGCCGATAGAGTTGGTGAGGTTCCTCCCCTTGAGGTGAACGAAACAGCCGAATTGGGGGGCGTGATATGCGAATGATGCATCTGTGCTATGCGGCAATAGGCTTTGCGGTGGCCCGTTGGATTTTCCGGCGGCAGGCAATGCCAGTCGTAGACCCCGTTACCCGTTTTCGGTCACAGGGCCTTTTGTAGAAAGGTTCTCGAAAGCTCGGGCGCGCGCACCCGTTGCGCCTCCATTTCGTCCACGCGCGCGCGCCCCGCTTCCCCCCTTGGTACTGTTACCAACGTTTGCCGGTATCATCCCTGTTTCATCCTGCTCTCCATACAATTGCGCTAGAGACTGTCTCCTTTGATCCCGAAGTCCCCGGGAGCGGTCCCGTGCGCGTTCATGTTTCGACTCTTCGGAATTCGGCTGCTTCTGATGGTCGTTCTGCTGGCGCCTCTTGGGGCGATCCGGGCGACGGCGCAGGACGATCCTGACCAGATGCCGTTGGGGGATGTTGCCCGCAACTTGCGCAAGAAGACTCCTCCGGCGAAACCTGTCATCGACGACGACAATCTGCCGCAGGTCATGCAGCAGGCCGACAGTCACCACCGCGTCGACTCGGGACTCCGGTTTCTAATGTCAGGCGACAGCCGAGGTTTTCAGGTGTCGGCACCCGACGTGACCTGCAGCCTAGCGTTCACGGCGAACGTGAAAACCCTGCTCTCCAGCCAGTATGGCCAGATGGATCTTCCGCCCGGAGAAATGGCGAAGATCGAAGGGAAGGCCGTGGTGGAAGGGGATGCGTTGTCCGTTCCGGTGTTCAACGGCACGCAGTGGCATTTGAGCGAGCTTGCTGTGGCATTTACGGTGGTCAAGAAAGCCAGAACGGGCGTCGTGCCTTGGAACCAGGATGGCGCGAGTTCCGCTTCTGCGGATAGCGACACCGCCGTTAACACGGGAGATGGAAGCCGACGCTTTTCAGCAGGTTCGTCCCGAGAAGAGGCCAGACGTCACAGTGATCTACCGGATGAGGGCTGCGGCGCTGCCGTGGTCCAATGCGGTCTTCAGCGCGCCGCTGAATCTGGAACTCGATCCAGGGGAAGAATGGCACTGGGCCATTGTGCAGGCCAAGGGCTATCCGCCGGAGACATACGTCAGCAGCGTGAAACCGCTTGTGACAGAACCTGCGAGGCAGGAGTCCATTCCGTCCGCTGTGTCCCTAAAGGCGGCCGAAGCCAAGAAGGCGAGCGCGATCTCAGAAGAACCTGATCAATAGCCGCATCACGGCATGTTCGCCGGTTTTCGGCACCTCTTTGCGATGATAGAGGAGCGAGAAGCGGAGTTTCATTTTGGGAAACCGGTGGAATTCGGGGTACCCTCCCCCTCCCCCCGGTCTATTGGGATCATGCAGTTAGCGGAAAATCTCAAAGTAATCTATGGGGCTCAACAGCTTAGGGGTAAAATCTTGAGCCACAAGGACTTAGATCCTGTTGGTTGATATTTGCTTACACCGCTTTCGCCTTGGCTATGATCTACTCTCGCGAGATCGCGCGCAATGACCGAGATCATACCGGGCTGTGATTCTGCGCCCTTCTGGAGCAACGGTGAGAGCGCGCCTTCTGTCAGTTGGGTTTCCAAGGTTAACGCCGCCTGAACTACCCCACTCAAGCCAAAACCGGGCTTGAGTGGGCCGCCGGCCGGCACGTTTACTTTGCTCCTGCCTTCAAGACCACTGTGTTGCGCTCGTCGCCGGCGATCAGGCGGTAGAACTTTTTCAGTTCGTCGGCTTTGGCGACTGGCACGCTGAGCTCCTTCACCTCGAAGGTGCGGCTGTAGTGGATGATATTGCCCTTCACTTCGGTCTTCGAGTGATAGCTGGCGAAGCCGTAATCGGCGTCGACGGGTGGAGGCATATCGTCGACAACTAGTCCAGCGGGGATCGTGATCTCGAAGGTGTCGGTGTCGCGAGAGGGACCCTCGAATTCAATGGGGAACTTGCTGGGCTCCTTCGTCTCCAACACGCCGCTGGTCTTAACTCCCAGGACGCGCGGACGAACCAGGATCAGGCCGCCGGCATTTTTGGCATAACCTTGGGCCTCGAAGGTGTAGTTGAAACCAAAAGGCTGGTCGGTCTGATTGAGATTCGTGATGCTGGCCTTGGTGATCCGGAACAGCGACAGTGATCCGGCCAGCAGATCTTCGATCGGTTTGATCTTGTCGGTATCTTTGGTTACGGTTCGCAGGCGCTCGCGCTCGGACCAGGCGCGATCTCCCATGCGGGTCTCGGTCACTTCCCCCTTCAATGTACCGTTGAGATCAAGCGTCAGGTTTCCCGACCTCACGATACTGTTCATGGAGGGCGCCTGTTTCGGCAGTTCGACGAGTTCGCCACCCTCCGTGGTTACGAGCAAGCCGTAGTTCTGCTGCAGGTAGCCTCCGATTTCTCCGAACGGCGTCAGTTCGTTCGTGGGATCGAAGTAGAGAAGCGTACCAAGTCGGGGATGCTGAACGGTGGCGACCAGCGACGGGTCGGAGAGGCCCGCCGGCATTTTCATCGCGATAATTGCGTGATTGAAGCCAATCCTGGCAGGGGTCTCGGGGAATATCGCACCGCGTTCCACGTTGATGAGCACATAGAATGACTCGACTCCAATCTGGCTCAGCATCGAACTCATCAGGGTCGCTTTATCCTTGCAGTCGCCGTAATGATGAGTGAAAACTTCTGATGCCGGGTGGGGCTGCCAGCCGCCGATGCCCAGTTCAATGGCAACATATCGAATATCGTGCTGCACAAAATGAGCGACGGCCTTCATTTTTTCCAGTTGAGTCTTGGCCGATGCCGTCAGAGTAGTGACCTGCTGGGTGATTTGCGGAGACGCATCGCGACGGCCACTGGTCAGGTTCAGATACCACTTGCCCATCTCCGGCCAACTGCTGAACCCGTTGGTGGATGCTCCGCCGGGAGGAAAAAATGAAATAGCCAGCTGGCCGGCGACGCCTTCAATCGGGGGCATCTCGGCTTCCCTCCGAATTGCCTTGATGTCATTGAGTACCCATTCCCACTGATTCCCGCTCTGGGTGGGTTTCACTTCGGCGTAGTTGATCCACGATGCCTTGTATTCCCATCCGGCGGGGAGTTGTAGAGAGAAATGGAGTTCACGGCCGGGAATTTCGCGCTGGAAGGTCCACACCGTCTGCAACACCATGGGCTGCTCTTCTTCCTCGTACTCGTAGCCGACGATATTGCCGGGATCGGCGGCGGGAATCTGCAGCAGCTTGTCTTTCACATCGGAGATCAGTTCACTGCCTGCAATCTTGGGAAGAGAGACTTCAATGGCCTCTTTGTCTTTGACTTCATAATCTTTGCCCTGGGCGGGAATGCACCAGCCGCGCAACCCAGTGATCTTTCGGTGGGCATTAAACGAAACGGCTGCGATGCCATAATCGCGCCCGCTTGGGCGGAGGATCTTATACACGACGCGGACGTGCGTTTTGATCTTGTCCACCGACTGCACGTTGACGCTTCGCTCCGAGTACAACAGCACCGCGTCCGTCTTCTCATCGTGAACTGGAAGGGGAGCCGATACCACGGCGTGCATCCATTGCGGAGCGTCGCCGGCGATGGGCCGGACGCGCCAGGGTGAGCACGCAGAGGGCAGCGAACAGCAGTGACTGCAGGAGTTCTTCATATCAGTTGCCGCCAGTCGATGTGCCAGGCGACAATGCGACTTGTTGTTCATCGACAGTCCTCACGATCTGAAAAACTTTTCGCAGCGTGTCGTAATTTATCCTGCGGAAGCAGCACAAATCGACATTCAGGACCCGGTTCAGGTGCAACGCTCCCTTTTCGTTCTTGGCTTCGAGCTTGTAGGTGATCGCTTGGCGTCGAGCTTCTGCGGTTCGGGCACGCTGGAGATTTGCCAGCCCAAAGGCAGATCGATGGTGATATCGTCCGACCGTTGGAACGGGAATTCGAAATAGATCGGATGTACGCGATTCGGCGTGATCGAAGAGGTGTTTTTCGGGGGCGCTGAACAGTCCCACCGGCAAAAGCGCGCGGCGCCCGGCTCCGGAAACCCAGCCGGGCACCTTCAAGGTGTATTCCGCGACCAACGGCGAAGCGGAATTCTTCCAATCCGGCTGGTTCGTGAGTTCGACGTCGCAGACGATGGGAATGGCTTCTTTGACTTCATCCTCGAGGAACTTCTTGTGCTCAGCGTCATCGGCGAAGCGCTGGTCCACGCGGCGCTGGGAAGCCTCCAGTCCCGTGTAGGTGACCACCAGTTTGCCTTCAAGCTCGCCGGTGTCACTCAGCTTCAGTTCGGCTTTGCGCTGGATGCCGGAGTCAGAGCTGGCCGGAACAGGAGTTGGGCCCAGGTTCCGCCGTCTTTATCGAGCTTCAGTCCCTGGACCCCGGTTTCGACCCAGGGCAGCATGCCGAACGGTAGTGAATTCAGCACCGGGATCAAAGAAGACATCCTTTCCGTTGAGCTTTACGACGACGACATTTGCATCCAGCCGGCGTCCGTCCATGGTGTTAGTGTAGAAGAAGTAGTTGCGACGGTCGGCAACCCACATGCCGGAGGCCTCGAATCCGGCGGCTCGGGCGAGGGCGAGGAAAAGCCAGGTCAGATCCGCTGCCATTGCCATACTGTTTCTTCCAGATCGCCTCGACGTTGTCGGGTTCTTTTTCCTTGCTTCGTTTTTGCTCCTGCTCCGTCTTTTCCTGCTCATAGGTGGTGTTGCGGATCTGTTGTACCCGGGCGTAGATCTTCTGCAACTTCACTTCCGGGGAATCGCTGGGTGAAACGATGCTGGCTACCGCCTGCTCCATGGCTTTGTGCTTGCCGATGAAGCTTTCCATCTGGTCATTGCGCTTTTTACCCAGTTTCTTCCAGTACTTGTCAGGATCTCTTTCGAATGTCGTCCTCGCTGTAGATAAAATCCACGCGGGATTTCAGCTCATTTTCCGGAGGCATGTAGTCCTCCGTCTGAAAAGCCGGGATGTCGGCTGCTTCCAGCGAGATTATGTGATTGGGCGCTTGAGCCGGTTGGGCAGTTCCGGGCGGCAGCAGGTTCCACGTCCAGCGAAGGTTAATCGATATGTAGTTGCTGTTGTAGGGGTTCAGAGTGAACTTCGCTTTCTTCGTGAATAGCTCGTTGCTGAGAATCCAGTGCGAGTCGAAGACGATATTCCGCAGATTCTCGGTGTAGTAATACTCAAGAATGCTTCCCACCTGAACATCGGGCATGGTGAAGGTCTTCGCCATGTACTTCAGTCCCCGGGCCTTCACGATCGACTTATCGAACGCCTTGCCGTTGAAATCGACAATTGTGCCGTCGGGCTTGATGGTGCGCGCATGGATGTTGACGATGTTGCCTTCACCCTTGAAGAAAGGGATCTCGATATCGGCATACTTGCGTCCTTCTTCCGTCAAGATCTTGATTCTGAAGTAAACATCTTCATGCGCGGTATAGCCGCGATCGTCGCGATCGACCTCCCGGAACAGAATGATGGCGGGCGCTCCCGGGGCCTTCGGTTCGGTGGTCATTTTCAACTCTTCCGGGGAGACAGGCTGAAAGCTGATCGACCAAAGGGAAGTCGACAGGGTGGCGATCAGAAAGAGATGGGTGGCAAATAAGAGAAGACCAGAGCCCCTACGCGTAGACATGGCAGTTCTCACCTGTGGCGTTCTGGTTCGCTGTAGAACCCGCCAGCCTGAAGGGGAAGGGAGGGCCGGAGTAGCTCTGCAGGGCTTGCTAACGGCTGAGCAAACCGTCGAACTTATTGGTCGAGACAATACAATTACATCCCGCACCTGTCAAGAAAATCGAAGCGAAATAGAAACACAGAGCCGGCTTTCTGTCTGTGGCGACGATCACACTCCAAATCCGACGCCCCGCGATGTTTCAGGACCAAACCCGGGCCTTTGAGGCTGTTACGAAACCCAGTGCCGTCCGCTAAAGCGGACTCGATTGGTCCACTTCCGACTACCCGGCGCTGCGTGCCGGGCTTTCACATCCCGCCGCTACGCGGCTGGAGGACTCTGTACCACCGCGTCGTTCAGTGAACGAGTTTCGTAACAAACCTCCTTTCCGAGTACTTCTTTGGGTTCTTGTTAAAGTCCCACTAATAGGCGTGCTAGACTAAATTTATTCCAAGCAACTGAGGCATCCATGAAATTTGGCGTCATCATCTTTCCTGGTTCCAACTGCGACCACGATGCCTACTGGACCATCCAGCACGTCGCCAAGCAGCCAGTTACGTTCCTATGGCATGAGTCCCACGATCTGGAGAATTGCGACGCCGTCATCGTGCCGGGGGGCTTCGCCTTTGGGGACTACTTGCGGACGGGAGCGATCGCCAAGTTTTCGCCGGTGATGGAATCGGTGCGCAAGTTTGCTGAGTCTGGTGGGCTGGTTCTTGGCATCTGCAACGGCTTCCAGATCCTTTGCGAGTCAGGGTTGCTGCCGGGCGCGCTCATGCGCAATGTCGGCCTGAAGTATGTCTGCAAGCCAGTCCAGGTGCGGGTGGAGAGTGTCGACACTCCGTACACGAACACCTGCGCTGGCGGGGAAGTATTGACCATTCCCATCGGGCATATGGAAGGGAACTACTTCTGCGATCAGGACACGCTCGAAGAACTGCAGCGCGAGAATCGAATTGTGTTTCGGTATTGCGAACCCTCAGGTGCGACTACCACAGCGGCCAATCCCAACGGATCGCTGGATAATATCGCAGGAATCTGCAGTCCTGGCCGCAACGTGCTGGGCATGATGCCTCATCCGGAGCGCTCGGCGGAGCCGGAGTTGGGCGGAGTGGACGGGGTCAAGATCTTCCAGTCGATGGTCGGGCGCTCTGGTTTCGCGATAATCAATGCGTTAACCACAAAGGGCACCCTTCGACTACGCTCAGCACGAAGGTACACGAAGGAGAACTGGTTCCTGTTCACTTCCTTCGTCGATATTCCTCTCCGCTCAAAAAAATTCTTGGCGATCAACAGCCTTTCGGTATATCGTCATCGCTGCTTCCCCTCGGGCCCCGTTACAGACCTGACTTTTCGCAAAGCACACGCAGGGAGGCGTGTCTTCAATGACACCGAAGCAGATTCTCGATTCCTTTTCCGAAACACTAATGAGAGATGAGCGCATCCTGAGCGCGCAAGAGCGCGCGCTGGTTGCGAACCTGTTGCAACATGCCAAGGCCGCGGCGAGCGCCAATCCCGAGACGCATGAGGCGGTAAGAGCGGTGATTGCGTCGGCTATTGGCGAGACCGTGGCGCAGCGCGCGTTCTCGGTGCTGGGCGGCAGCATCGTCGAACGAATCATCGAGAGCAGCTCATTGCCCGCGGCCGAGGCTGCCGGCGGGCGGACTGAGCTAACGGGGGATCGAAAGCAAACCAAGTCCCGCTGATAGGCCGTTGAGCACGCTTGGCACGCCGACGCCACCGGGTCCGCAACCGCAACACCCCGGAACCCCTCAGCCAATGAGAGTCCCGGGCACTTCGCCGACGGCGCCGTCGCCCGCGCCGCAACCGCAGCATCCCGGAGGCGCGCATCACCCGGAAGGTGGTCACTGGAAGCAGTGTCGCAGCCGCAGAACGTCCTGAAGTGCTGCGGGCGAACTGCGTTGTTCTCGACGAATTCCTGTCGCCGCAGGAGCTGGAGGAACTGACTCGCTTCACTTTGGAACATGAGGCGGACTTTCAGACCAGCGAAGTCTACTCGCCCAGCGTGGAAAAGGGTGTGATCAACGATGACTTCCGGCGCTCTCGCGTGCTGATGGAGTTGGGCGAACAGCAGGACATGATTCTCGCCCGCATCAAGTCTGTGTTGCCACAGGTGCTGGACAGACTCGGGATGGAGGAATTCACCATTGCGGGTGTGGAAGCTCAAATCACGGCCAGCAACGATGGCGATTTCTTCCGCTTCCATAACGACAACGGAAGTGAGGGCGTCGCCTACCGGCACCTCACATTCGTGTACTTCTTCCATCGCGAACCGCGTCAATTCGAAGGCGGGGAGCTTCGCATTCACGACGCGCACCTGCAGGACGGCGATTACGTCAGCGATGGGAGCTATCAGACGATTGTTCCTCGGCAGAATCAGATCGTCTTTTTCCCGTGCGAACAGCTGCATGAAATTACTCCGGTGAAGTGCCCGTCTCAACTCTTCGCCGACAGCCGCTTCACCCTGAACGGATGGCTTCGTCGATAAACAACTCGGCTTGGCTGGAATGGATGGCGGGGCTTATGGGGGGAGTGTCGCGGCAGACGCACTCCGCGACATTCCCTCCGGACCGCTTCTACTGCCTGCTCGACGAGTTGCCGTTGCACCTGGTGCCGCGACCGGCTTTGGCAGCAAACTCGCAGCAGGCCGGTCGCGAACTCTTTTTGAATCCGGAGTGCAGGCTCTATGTAGGAGAGGAATTGCCGGAGGAGTTGGCATCGCAGAGGGAAATTTTGTCGGCGTTCGCATTACAAGGAACCATCGCGTGGCTGCGCGACGCGAGTACCCGTGCGCTAATTCCGTTCTGGTTGGGACCGAAACTGGAGTCCCTGGTACGGGGGTTGCGAGTTGAGGAGCCGATTCCGGATTCGATGCCTGCGTCTGCGCGATCCATGCTGGAGAGCGCTGGAATTCTGGTTTGCGCGGATTCGATCGCTCGACAACGTGTGGAGCGGGAAGAGGCGATGGGAAGGGCGGCGGAGTTATTCCGAAAGAAGGGATACGCGCCGCTTCATGGCCTGATCCATCCGTTTCACATTGCGGCTCTGCGTCGCTACTATCGTTATCGGATCCGTACTGGGGCGATTCCGCTTGGGGATGGCCAGAGTTCACGCCGCTACGTTGCCTACAATGATCCGGTCGCGCGATTCTTTCACCGGCAGATCGCGATCCCATTCAGTGCCGTAGCTGGGGAGCCGATCAAGCCGTCTTATGTGTATATGGCCTCGTATACGAGCGGCGCGGAACTGAAGAAGCACGTTGACCGGGAGCAATGCGAGTTCAGCATTACCTTGTGCCTGGATTTCTCGCCGGAGCCCGCGCTTGCCACACCGTGGCCGATCTCTTTGGATACTCCAACGGGTAAGGTTACCGTGTACCAGGCATTGGGAGACGGACTGGCCTATCGCGGAACGCGCTTGCCGCATTACCGTTCGAAGCTGGGGGAAGGTCAAACGTCGACGTCAATTTTCTTCCACTACGTAGGGGCAGATTTTACGGGATCGCTGGACTAGGCGCCTCGGACTAGTGCAGTCCGGAGACGAGGTAGAGGACCGAAAGGGTCTGATTGTAGCTGTACGCGAAACTCTTGCCGTCGCGGCTCACTACAACCGGCGCGATCATGACGACGCCGGCGGGAGATCCTGGTTTTAGCTCCTGAAGTGGAGTTTCCTTGCCGGTGGCGAGATTCAGGCGTAGACCTTGCTCGGGAACTCTCCGGCATGATAGCCGTACAGCGAAGAGCCGTCCTCAGACCATTGCACCGGATTGAAGTTGGTCTTCTTGGCAACGAGTAACTTTGGTGCACCACCGTCCGTTGGATAGGCGGATATTCCTCCAGTGTCCCCTTTGCCAATGATCATGCGGCCGTCAGGAGAGATTGGGCCGCAGACGATACCTTCCGGTGTCACCGCTTTTGCGCGTCCGTTGGAAAGGTTCACGACGTAGCATCTGGCTGCGTGACCAGTTTCATCCCCGCTGACGGCGAGGTGCTGACCATCCGGCAGAAAGCGGGCCCAACCGCCGTGCACGTGTTGAAGTCCAGTCACCTGAATCGTACGCGGCTGTCCGGGACCGACCGGAAGCAACGTAATTTCGGCCGGCTCACTGATCGACACAGAGGCTGCCCATTTTCCATCGGGAGATAAACTGCCGGAGCTGCCGTCGCCTAACCGTATCGGGCGTCCGCCATCCACAGGCCGGATCACCACGGCATAGTTTGGTCCGGCAGCTTCGCTGGCATCTTCGAACAGGACAGATTTCCCATCAGCAGAAATATCTCGCGCAGAATTCCAGTCGTGCCAGGAGAGGTCTACGTCCTCTTTGTCGCCCAGGCGTGTGAAGCCCATGCCCAGGCGACTGGAGGTGAGAGCAACAAGAGCGCGGCCATCCGATGAGATGTCCTGTAATACGACTCCCATGGGAACATCCAGCAACGGTCGAATCTTGCCCGAGAGATTCACCGCCATCAGATTCAGGTTGTTGCCCTTCGCAGCTGCGGTAAACCAGATTTCCTTGCCGTCAGGCCGCCACGCCAGGCCGCTCTCGGATTCCCAACCTGCGCACAGCGTGCGAACATGTCCCGACAAATCGACCACTGAGACGACACCGCGATCGTCCCAGAGTGCGGGATGATCCATGAAAGCGATCAGGTCCCCATGCGGCGAGATACGAATGTTGCTGATCCACCCGCCACTCTGGTAAAGCACCTTGCCGATGGGATACTCGAGGCGGCTCTGACCTTCTACGTAGTGAACGACGGCCAGGCTGCCTGTTTCGTCCCAGTCGGCCCAACGGACATCGGAGAGCAGTTCTCTTGGAGCTCCGCCGGCCAGCGGGGCATTGGCCAGCATGCCGTTGGTAGTTTCGAGCTGTCCTGTATGCGTACCGCCAACGACCAGCGCCAGCTCGTTATTGCGCGAGATGCCCAGCAAGATGGCGTCGGTGAACTCCAGCGGTTGCGAAAGCAATGAATTGCCGACGGTGGTGAAGAGCTGCACCGGCTTGTTGTTCCATGCAGCTCCGTAAACGATGGACTGTCCATCCGGAGCGAACCGTGCCGAATAGATCGTGCCGGCTTCGAACGTCAGCCGACGATAGCCGGGAGGCGCGTTCGGGACGCGAAGCAATTGGGCCAGGCCCAGGATTAAAGTGGCCAGTGCCAGTACTCCGGCCACCGCCCAGGGAAGCGAAGTCGTCTTCACTCGTTTGCAGGTGTTGAGACCCTGACGGGTGAAGAACCGGAGACAGTTTGCAGCGCAAATACCAGATCTTTGGCCGACTGAAAGCGATTCTCCGGCTCCTTCTCAAGGCAGTGGTGGACGATGTCCTGATACGGCGTCGGGATCGCAGCTTGCTCCAGATTTGCATCGGCAGGTTCTTCGCGCAGTACGGCCGTCATGGTGTCGACTTCGGTCTCACCGTGAAAGGCACGCTTGCCTGACAGCATCTCGTAGAGAATCGCGCCAAAGCTGAAGATGTCGCTGCGGTGGTCGACCGTCTTTCCTCGGAGCTGCTCGGGAGACATGTAGGCGACGGTGCCGATGACTGCGCCATGTTTGGTGACGGTCGTAAGGTTTTCGACGGAGCGATGATCCTCAGGAGGGGGTTGAAGCTTGGCTACTCCGAAGTCGAGAATCTTGATGCGATCGTCGTTTGTGAGAAACAAATTCTCCGGCTTCAGATCGCGGTGCACGATGTTGCGGGCGTGGGCGGCGCTCAGTCCTTGAGCGATCTGGACGGCGTATCCGGCTGCCTTGGCGAATTGGGATGGGTCCTTCGCCGAGCCGTAGGCGCAGCGTCTTGCCTTCGAGCAGTTCCTGAACGATGTAGGGAGTCGTCCCTTCGAAACCCACGTCATAGATCGCAACAATGTTGGGATGGTTGAGGGCTGCGGCCGCACGAGCTTCCAGTTCGAAGCGGCGGAGATGTTCCGGATTGTCGCTGGAGGCGGGCCGAATCAGCTTCAGGGCGACATCCCGTCCAAGTCTTTCGTCGCGTGCCCGAAAGACTTCTCCCATGCCCCCTGCACCGATTTTCTCGAGCACTCGATAGTGCCCGATTAACTGCCCGATCATGAAAGGTCCCGTTTGCTGTAACTTGGAATGGTAGGGGGAGCAGCTTTCACGCGTCAATAGCTTCGGAGTCTTGCGCAACGGGCAAGGTCTTGCCGGCTGCGTGCTAAACTGATCGCCGCTATGGGTCACGAACCGACACCGCCACCTGCGCCCCTTTCTGTTCCGACTGTGCGACCAAGACGCAGCCGGCCGGAGGCGGGCCGCCGGCACAATCTGCATCGCGGATGTGGCGAGCAAGTGACGGAAAGTTTCGCCTCGATACGCCCTCTACCAGCGTCATTACCGACCCGGCTTCACAGAAGACCATCTTGCTGGATCACGTGAAGAAGGAGGCGACGATTGTCCCGATGGCGCCCGCTGCTTCCGGAAGTGCGCTGCCTGGTTCTGCGCAGGTTCCGGCAGCCCCAGGGCAGGCTCCACAGGTAAAAGTAGAAGATTTGGGCAAGTCGATGATCGAGGGCCATGAAGTGGAGGGCAAACGGTTTACTCTGCCGCCGTTTTCACCTCCTGCGAAGCCCGAGATGCCGCAAGTCAAGATGCCCGGCGCTCCCCAGCAAGCGCGCCTGGCGCGCCGAAGCCACCCGGCGCACCTGCTCCGCCGAAAGCTCCAAAGCTGCCGCCCGTGCCCAGCGTGACTGAGGTCTGGACCAGCGTGAAGCTGAAGGCGCCCGTGCTCACGAAAGTGACCACATCCGCAGGGGAGCAAACGACTTACTGCAAGCCCGTTTCCACGGATGACCCGCATCCCTCGGTGTTTCAGATTCCGCAAGGCTATAAGATCAAGCCTCCGAAGGTGTGAAGACTTGTTTGGTTGGTCGTGCTATAATTTTGGTTCGCCTGCATTCCGATCGAGGCTTGCTTACTGAGGCAACTCCGTGATCTCCTCTAAAGGCGAATCCTGCGCCATCCAAGTTCTTTAAATACGAGGTCGAACCATGTCCGGCCATTCCAAATGGGCCACAATTAAGCACAAGAAGGGCGCGCTTGACGCCAAGCGCGGCAAGATTTTCACCCGCCTCATTAAGGAAATCAGCATCGCCGCGAAGAACGGCGGAGGCGATCCTGATTCCAACCCGCGCCTGCGGACTGCCATTCTGGCAGCCAAGGCCGAAAATATGCCTGCCGATAACATCAAGCGGGCCATCCAGCGCGGTACCGGCGAACTCCCCGGCGCTACCTACGAAGAGTTTAGTCTCGAGGGCTACGGTCCCGGCGGAGTTGCGATCCTGCTCGACATCAATACCGACAATCGCAACCGCACCGTCAGCGAAATTCGTCACGTCTTCGGGAAAAACGGCGGCAACATGGCTTCAGCGGGTGCGGTCGCGTATATGTTCCACAAAAAAGGCGACATCATCATCCCCAAGTCGGCGGCCAAAGCGGACGATCTGATGAATATCATCATCGAAGCGAACGGCGAGGATGAGCCCATTGACGATGGCGAGAACTGGGAAATCCTGACTGCGGCTTCCGCCTATGAAGGCATGGTCGAGGCCCTGAAGAGGGCTGGTATCGAGCCTGCTTCGTCGAGTGTGAGCATGATTCCCGATACCTACATCAAGCTCGAAGGACAGCAGGCGTCGACCATGATTCGCCTGATGGAAGCGCTCGAAGAACATGACGACGTGCAGAACGTCCACGCCAACTTCGATATCGACCAGAAGTTGCTCGAAGAAGTTGCGGGATAAATCTTCTTTTCAATGAGAATTCAGGCCGCCCATGCGTGGGCGGCTTTTCTTTTGCCAAGGCACTTAGCCGACCGAAGTTTTCAACATGTTCGTGGAAAATTCTGTGCAAAAGGGGCAAAGTAACTTCGTAAGTGATTCACTGAGAGATGCTTCAACAGATTGCACTGGAGTGAGTGCTGGCACTTTCGTGGTAGAGCCGCCGACTGAGATTTCGTGAAATCCAGACTCGACAAAACTCATGGTGGATCGCGGACTCGTCGCCTCGCGCGAGCGAGCACAGGCGATGATTCTCGCCGGCAAAGTGCTCGTCGACGAACAGAAGATCGAAAAAGCCGGCGCACAAATTGATGAAGCCTCCTCGATTCGTCTGCTTGGAGAAGATCTGAAGTACGTGAGCCGCGGCGGACTGAAACTGGAGCGCGCCCTGGAGCACTGGAACATCGATGTGGATGGAAAGACTTGTCTTGATGTGGGCGCGTCCACCGGCGGATTCACCGACTGTCTGCTTGCAGCACGGCGCCGCGCGAGTGATCGCCATCGATACTGGCTACGGCCAAATGGATTTCAAGTTGCGTCAGGATTCGCGAGTGCGCTTGCTTGAAAAAACCAATGCCCGTTATCTAACGCGCGAAACGCTGGGCGAGTCTGTGGAGTTTATCGCCGATGGATGTTTCGTTCATCTCTGCGACGCTGATCCTTCCCGCTGTTATTACCGCTGCTTTCGCCGTGCCGATCGGCGAGGACAGATTGTCGTGCTGGTGAAGCCTCAGTTTGAAGCGGGCCGCGAACATGTTGGGAAGGGAGGCATTGTTCGCGACGCAGACGCACAGCTGGCTTCGTTGGAGAAGGTCAGGGCCGCTCTGACTGCGCTGGGCGCGACAAAGACCGACAGTATCGATTCGCCGATCCTCGGAGCGGAAGGGAACCGGGAATTCCTTCTTTACGCGTGTTTCTAACCTTGGTCGCAGCTTCCTGTACGGCAAGCGCGACTTTCGGTACAATCACCTTTCATCATGGCAACCGGCAAGCCGCAATCCCCGAGTAAAACCGCAGCGATCATTTCGCGTCCAGATCGTCCCGAAGTTGCGCAGATCGTGCCGGGTCTTCTCCGCTGGCTCGGCGAGCACGGCTACGAAGTGATAACCGATCTGGAGACCGTCGGAGTATGCCGCCGGGAAGGAGTCGGTGCCTCGCTCGCAGCTGGGATCGAGGCCACTCGATCTTGTCATCGTGCTGGGCGGCGATGGCACTCTGCTCTCGGCAGCGAGAGCCACGGCTGCCGATCGATGTGCCCCTGCTCGGCGTGAATCTCGGCTCACTCGGATTTCTCACCGAAGTTCCCCTGCAATCGCTCTATACGATGCTGGATGCGATTGCGCAAGGCCGGGCCAAAGTCGAGCACCGTGCTCTGATGGAATGCACGCTGCTGCGCGGCGACGAGGTGCGCGGGAGTTACCTGGTCTTTAACGATGCGGTCGTTAACAAGACCGCTCTGGCACGGCTCAACACTTACGACCTGTATATCGATGGCGTCTTTGTTTCCAGCTATCGCGCTGACGGCATGATCGTCGCCACTCCAACCGGATCGACTGCCTATTCACTTTCCGCAGGCGGGCCGGTGCTCATGCCCACCGTCAGTGCTCTGTTGGTCACGCCGGTGGCACCGCACTCGCTCACCCACCGGCCGCTGGTGGTGCCCGACTCCTCCCAGATCGAGATTCTGCTGCGCAGTGAAGAGGAAGTGGCTTACCTCAGCCTGGACGGGCAGCCCGGCCTCGATCTGATGCGACGGCGACCGCGTGCGATGCCGGCGATCCGAGCATACCGTCAATCTGTTTCGCACCGGATCGAACTTCTTTCAGGTTCTGCGCAGCAAGTTGAAATGGGGAGAACGGCCCGAGCTCAGAGGATCGGGTTAAAGCTCGGGCGCAGCAGGTCCGATACTTTCTCTCGGCGCCGAATGACCTTTACAGACTTGCCTGAAACCAGCACCTCGGCTGGGCGAGGCCGCGTGTTGTAGTTTGAAGCCAGCACCATTCCATACGCTCCGGCGTCGAGAATCGCGAGCAGGTCGCCCTCTTCCACGATGGGCAGTGTTCGATCTCGCGCGAAAAAGTCTCCCGGTTTCGCAGACTGGCCCGACAATATCCGCAGTCTCTGACTTTGCGAGTGGGTCCGCGTGCAGCGTAACCGGAACGATCTCGTGATAAGCGCCGTAGAGGGCCGGGCGGATCAGATCGTTCATGGCTGCATCGACGATCAGAAATTTCTTTCCGTTATTCGACTTCTTGTAAACGATCGAAGTCAGCAACACGCCCGCGGGGCCGACGATGGATCGACCCGGTTCGAGCAACAAATGTATATCCAATTCGCCGCAGCGGCGCTGACAAGAGCGGCGGCGTACGCTGCAACCTGGTCGGGAAATGTCGCGGCATTCGGCTGATCGTAGGAGATGCCGAGCCCGCCACCGGCATCGACGTAGTCGATTGTGTGACCGTCGCGCGCGCAATTCGCGGACAAGCTCTGCCACACGCGACATCGCTTCTCCGAAAGGTCCGGCATCGGTGATCTGCGAGCCGATGTGTACGCTTACTCCACGAACTCTGAGATACCGCACCCCTGACGGCTTTCGCGTACAAAGCCCGGGCTTCGCTGATGGGAACTCCGAACTTGTGCTTGTGCAGTCCCGTGGAAATGTATGGATGCGTTTCCGCAGCGACGTCGGGGTTCACGCGCAGCGCGATGGGAGCGGTAGCGCGAAGGCGTCCGGCGCACTCCGCCAGAGTCCACAGTTCCGATTCACTCTCGATGTTGAACAGGAGAATGCGAGCCTTCAATGCGGCTGTGAGTTCTTCGACGGGTCTTGCCGACGCCTGAAAAGACTACCTTCTTTGCGGCCCGTCGTTCGGCGGTCAGTACACGTTCAAGTTCGCCGCCCGAGACAACATCAAAACCGCATCCTTTCTTTGCCAGCAGGCGCAGAATGCTTAAATTGGAATTGGCTTTGACGGAATAGCAGATTGTGTGGGGAATATCGCGAAAGGCGCGATCGAAGGCGTAGTGGCGTTCGGCGATGGTCTCAGTGGAATACACGTACAGCGGCGTACCGAATTTCTCGGCGAGTTTGGGTAGGGGAATGTCTTCGCATTGCAGCACGAGTGGACCCTTCGTACGCAAGAGTCCGCGCCTGGTCTGCTGATAGGCGAATCCCGGTGGCCGCCCGGGAAGATTCTGATTGCGGGAGGTCATTTCTTCTTGGCGGAGCTGTGGGTCGAGCCGTGTACCCGGATCGCGACCACGGTCTGATCGTCGAAAGTTTCCACTCCGGCCGAGTGCTCGGCGACGGCCTTGAACAGCGACTCGACCACCGAAGCTGCGGAATTCCCGCTGCATTCCGAAACGATCTTCTCGACCCGCCCTCTGCCGAAAAGTTCTCCTTTGCGGTTGCGCGCGTCAAGGATGCCGTCGCTGAAGAAGACGAACATGTCACCCGGCTTCATGCGGAAGTGGAATTCGTCGTACTCGGCCTCGTCGAAAAGGCCCAACGGCAGGCCGGTGGCTTCGATCACCTCATTCTTGCCGCCGTGGCAGTAAATGGGCCGGGGCAGACCAGAGTTGGAAACCGTCAAGGTGCGCTGCGCGTCGTCCCAAACCGCATAGATGATCGACACGAATTGCGCCTCGATGCGCCGCTCCGCGAGCGACAAGTTGACGGCCGACAGCATTTCCGAGGGCGCAGGTTCGATCGGAGCATGGGACCGGATAATTCCACTCACCAGCGCCGCGTAGATGGCGGCGGGCGCACCCTTGCCGCTCACATCGCCGATTACAATGCCGAGCCGCGACATGGAATACGGAATGAAGTCGTAAAGATCGCCGCCAATGGTGCGGGCCGGCACGAATTTCGCGGCGACGTCGAGATGCGCCAATTTCGGGCTTGACTGCGGCAGCAATCGGCCCTGCAATTCGCGGGCAAGGGACAGATCGCGCTCCAGCCTGCGTTCTTGCCGCTCGATCTCTTCATAGAGCCGGGCATTCTCGAGGGCAATGGCAATCTGCGCGGCCAGAGTGCTCATGGTGCGCTGATGCTCTTCCGTGAAGAAGCCGCGCCGCGTGTGCTCCAGGTCGAGCACGCCCACCACTTTGCTCTTGTAGATCAGAGGAACAGCCAGTTCCGAGCGTGTTTCGGGATTCGCCTCCACGTAGCGAGGATCCTTCGTCACATCGGGAACCAGGACTGCTTGTTTGTTCTGCGCTGCATAGCCCACCAGACCGCGTCCAAGGGGAATCTCGTGTTTGAGGTGGATGTTCTCGTTGAAGCGCAGCGAGAAACGGTGCTGCAACTGTTCCCCGGTAGAGTCGAGCAGCAGGATGCTGAACATCTGGTAGTCAATCAACCGGCGGACGAGTTCGGCGACGCGTCCGAGCAATTCGTCGAGATTCAGGATCGATGTGAGCTCGCGCGCGATCTCATTCAACAAAAGCAGGATGCGCGCCTGCTTGGTCGTCCTGGTATAGAGCTGGGCATTTTCGATGCCCGCCGCCATCCGCGAGGCAACGAGGGTGAGAATGCGGACGTGTTCCTCGCTGAAGGCGCCGGGCTCGCGCGCCTCGATGTCGATGACTCCGATTACCCGGTTCTTGGTGATCAGCGGAATGGCCAGTTCCGAACATACATTCGGGACACCCTCGATGTAGCGAGGATCCTCTCGCACGTCATTGATTAACACAGGCTGACGCGACTGCGCTGCGATGCCGGTGACGCCTTGGCCGACTTTGATCCTGGTGCGTTCGGCGAACTCCGGCGGATATCCGATCTGAAAGCGGACGCGCAACTCCTGCGTCTTTTCGTTGAGCAAAAGAATGGCGAAGATTTCGTAATCGATGACCTTGCGGACGACTTCTGCGACGCGGCGCAGGGTGGTGTCGAGGTCCAGCGATGTCGCCAACACGTCGGCCACGTCGAGCAGCAATGACTCGAACGGCAAGCGATCCGGCTTGGAGATGACTGAACCCATCGATCGTAATGATAGCAGCCGCGCCCGGCTTCGGGCTTAGCTTAAAGATGTTGCTGCGCGTTGAACCGGCGTTTCTACTCGCGCGGCACAACGCAGATATCCGAAAGATTGCGGTACCTCTCGGCATAATCGAGGCCGTAACCCACGACAAATTCATCCGGAATTTTGAAGCCCACGTAATCGCCTTCCAACGGAAGTTTCCGGCGGGACGGTTTGTCGAGCAATGCGGCAACTTTCAACGATTTCGGCTGCCTCGCCTGCAGCATTCGCTTCAGGTAACTCATTGTGAGCCCGGTGTCGAGAATATCTTCGACCAGGATGATGTTCTTGTCTTTGATGGTCTGATCGACGTCTTTCGTCAATTTCACTTCGCCGGTCGAATCCCAACCGCTCTTGAGTTCCTGCGTGGGCGTAGGACGGTTGCCGTAGCTGGAGACTCCGATGAAGTCGAAGGTGGCGTCCAGTTCGAAGTGACGCGCCAGGTCAGACAAGAAAATCGCGGCGCCCTTCAGAACTCCCACGAGGATGACCGATTGGCCCGCGAAGTCTTTCGAGATCTGCGCACCTAATTCGCTCACACGTTTCGCGATGTCCTGCCGCGAAATCAGCACCTTCAGTTCTGGCATGGGGTTTCATAATAAACTAGAAAAGCCGTCAGCACTCAGCACTTCGCATTCGGCAAGCCGTATACGCGCTCGAAATCACAAAAACAGAGCTGATGCGAATCGCCGGGCGCTAACTGTAGGTTGTCGAAAATAGTGATCGTTAAATATTGCGACCTTGATGGGTGTGATTCGTGGTGTCGGGCGTAGAAGTCAAAGGCTTTAACCACGGAGGGCACAGAGGATCACAGAGGAAACCGGCGACTCATAAATGTCGATCTTTTTGACGCACTACGCTAACTGTTAAAGTGAGGAGCTAGTAGCGACATGAATTTGAAAGGCATTCAAACTCACCTGGTTAGGCCACGCAACCTTCCGCATTGAAACCCCCGCAGGCAAGACTGTCATCATCGATCCCTGGGTAATGAACAATCCCATGTGCCCGGATTCCGAGAAGAACGTGAAGAAGGTCGACATCCTGCTCTGCACCCATGGCCATGGCGACCACATCGGCGACGCCGTGGAGATTTGCAAAAAGCACAATCCGATTGTCGTCGGTATCCCCGAGTTGGCCCGCTGGCTTGGAAAGAAGGGCGCCAAGCAGATCGCCGAAATGAATAAGGGTGGAACGCAAACGGTCGGCGACATCAAAGTGACCATGGTCCACGCCGATCATTCGTGCGGCATTCAGGACGGCGACCAGATGATCTACGGCGGCGAAGCCGTCGGCTACGTCATCGAGTTTCCAGGCGGTCAGAAGATTTATCACGCGGGCGATACCAACGTCTTCGGCGACATGGCCATCATTCGCGACCTGTATGGGCCTGAGATCGTGATGCTGCCCATCGGCGATCACTACACCATGGGCCCGCGGGAAGCCGCGTACGCGTGTAATCTTCTCAAGCCGAAGACGGTGATCCCAATGCATTTCGGAACCTTCCCGGTGCTCGTAGGACGACCGGGCGAATTGCAGAAGCTGGTGCCCGGCGTGGAAGTTCTGGAGATGAAACCGGGTCAGACGATCGGCGGATGAACGACGCACAGTCGGCCTCTCACAGAAAGGGAAGAGTGTGACTTCAAGCAAGAAGAGCTCGCGCCCCAGTTGGCGCCACTACGACATGACGACAGCGGGACCGGTGGACGACTATCTCTACTCCATGCTGCCCAAGCGGGACGACGTGCTCGTCGAAATGGAAGAGTACGCGACCAAACATAACGTTCCCATTGTCGGTCCCGCGGTGGCGCGCGTATTGCAGCAACTGGCGTTGATGATCAACGCGCGCACGGTCTTCGAACTGGGCTCGGCGATCGGCTATTCGACGATCTGGTGGGCGCAGGCTGTGGGCGAGAACGGGCGCGTCATCTACACCGACGGCGATGCCAAGAATGCCGAGCGTGCACGGGGCTACTTCGCGCGCGCAGGCATTTCCAACAGGATCACGCTGCACACCGGAGATGCGCTGGAAGTACTCTCCGAACAGAAGCAGGAGTTCGACATCATTTTCAATGATGTCGACAAAGACGATTATCCGCGCGTGTTGCGCCTTGTCGCCCCGCGCCTGCGGAAGGGTGGGCTATTCATCACCGATAACGTTCTGTGGAGCGGCCGGGTCGCCGAGAAAAATCCCACCGATTCGCGCACCAAGGCGATTGTGGAGTTCAATCGAAAGCTGCAGGACTCGAAAGAGTTCTACACGACCATCCTGCCCATCCGCGATGGACTCGCCGTGGCGCTGAAGAAATAGAAAGCGTCAGTTGCCCAGAAGTCCGTACACGTCCACTTCGGTGCGCGTGCCGACGTAGACTTTTCCGTTGGCGACGGTCGGCGGAACGAACTTGACCGCGTTTCCCGCACGATCGCGATTGTTAGCCGCTTGCGTGCTGTTCCAGTATTCCTGGGCCAGATTGAGTCGCATTGTAGGCATGCAAGATAGCAGGCCCGGAACAAGCTGCAGGCAGCGGCACCACCGAGCAATTCACTCCCGTATTCGGATTCGCATACCCGTACAGGCTGGAATCAATGGCCCACACGATTCCGTGGGCTGATGTCTGCGAGGAAACCGATGGAATCGCGCCCGGATATCCAAAGGCCGATGATGTCTGTGAAGCCACCGTGGTGTTGAACAGTTCGGTCGTGGGATTGAAGGTGAACTGACGGACGGCATCGTACTGGCCGCCGACGTAAAGATTGTTGTGCCAGAGAGCGGGCACACCCCACAGACCGTAGGGTCGGTCCAGTGAAACTCTGCACGATCTGGTTATTGTTCGAGGAGTTGTACTGGCCCATATTGTTCCGGTCAATGAGGTAGACCACACCTTCCTTGCCGACTTCAGTCAGCAAGGATTTCGGTCCGGAACCCGTCTGATTCGGGAACAGCACCACACCGCCCGATCCCAGGTCGCTGTCGGATTGCGAGAGAGCCAATTGATCGTAAGGCGTGAAATAGCCGGAAATACTCAAGTTCACGCCATTGAGAGTGCTGCCCGTCACGTAATGCAGGCGCAGGATGCTGTCGCCATAATCGTCATTCGGCGGTGGCGGCAGTTCGTCGAACACTCCATTTCCAGTCGAAACGTAGATGTCCCCACCGGTGTCGACCGCCGGCGCGCTGCCTCCGGCCCAGATTCCCCCATCGGCGCCATTGATTCCATTCGGCGTCGTGTTGAACACCGCCATCTGCTGCTGTACGTTGATGGCTTTGTAGGCGATCACCCAACCGTGATACGGGGTAGCGTCTTCATGGGCGGCAAACGCCACGTAGATTTTCCCGCCAGCCTCCGCCAGACCCGAGCGGTGGTGGTGGTGTTGCGAGTCGAACGAGACCATCCCGTTCACCGACCCGTCGCCAGTTCCCGGAACGGAGGCGGCAATCGTCACCGGCGCGTTGTACTTCTCGCTGCCTGTGGCCACATCCAAGGCGTGCAAACGGTGATAGAAATTGCCTGAAGCTCCAATGCAGTTGCCGGAATTCCTCGCATTGCTCTCCGACGCACTCACTACGTAAATCGTCTTCGTCGTCGCATCGATGACGGGAGTACCCGTGACTCCAGCCTCAGGATATATGTCGCCGTAACAGTAGCCCACGTCGTTCCATGTGACGGGAGCCTCGCCCGACGAGCCGCCGTGCAAGGTGTCGAGCAGGTTCACATGCCAGTAGGTCACGCAGGGATTCGCGTCCGCGTCGAACACATACACGCTGTCGTGCTGGGTGGCCACGACAATTACATTGTGCGTGCCGCCGGCGATGCTCACGCCCCTCATCCACAGCGGTTGCGCGTAAACCGCGCCGTCCACTGCGCAAGAGAAAAGCTTCCCGAAGGTCGAGGTGGCGACGGTCGAACTCGACAAGGCAAATTCTCGGGTGTTTATGCCGTCGCGCGCGTTGTCGTTGTGATACGTGAAAATTCCTTTGAGATCCGTGACGTAAACCGTTGCTGATCCCGATGAACCGCCGCTGCTGGCGGTGATCGTGTGAGTTCCCGCCTTTGCGGGTGGAGTGTAGAGACCGGTAGCGGTGATGGTGCCGACCGTCGAGTTTCCCCCGACGATGTTGTCCACGCTCCAAGTCGCGCCGCTCACCGAAGCGGTGAACTGCTGCGTCTGCGTGCTGATCACCACGAGCGGCACGCGCTGGCGACACGGTGACAGCGGCCTTCGCCACAGGCGAAGCCAGGACTACGATCGAACCTAGAGTGAAGAAGAGGGAACTGAATCTCGAACTACTCCGCATACCTGCCTCCCCAAAGACGGTACCCAGAATCGAGACCTTCAGTGGCGTGCCGCCAAGTCTACTCTATTTAGCGGGTGGCTGAATTAGTTCTGTGTCGATCGTAATGGTGATCTCGTCTCCCACGACTCCCGGCGCGCCATTGACGCCGAAATCCTTGCGATTGATCTTCGTCGAAGCCGATGCGCCGATGCGCTGGTTGCCCCAGGGATCTTTGATGGGAGCGGAAGGGCCGTCTACATCGAGCGTGACTTCCTTGGTCACGCCGTGAATCGTCAGGTCACCAATGATCTGCAGCTTTCCAGCCCCGGCCGACTTCGTTTGCTTGGATTGGAAGGTGATCGTGGGAAATTTCTGGACGTCAAGGAAATTGGGGCTGCGCAGATCGTTGTCGCGCATCTGCACGCGCGTGTCCACCGAACTCGCGTCGATCGTCACCTCCGTAGAATCCTTGGTGGGGTCCGCCGGATCGTATTTGCGCTGAGCCGGTCACCTTCATGAAAGCTCCGCGCACGGTTGATACGCCGAGGTGCCGCACCGAGAACTGCGCCGCGGAATGATTGGGATCGATCTGCCAGGTACCAGCCTGCGCTGCCGCGGCAGCCGCCATCGCCAGAACAACCGTGAGAACGAATGCGAAACGATGCATAGTTGATAGCCTTCCTTTCAGAAATCGAGTTCAGCCATGCTAAATGGATTTGACCGGAATCGCCAAGAGGTCGTCGACCAGGCCGACTTCTTTTTGCAGGAAGGGCTCGCCGTAGGTCACGCCCCCAAGCATGCCGTAGAAGCGGGCCATGGCGTCCACGCGGGCGCGGATCTCCTGATGGGCAGGGAAGATGATCCTTGCCGGCTTCCTGATCGCCGAATTGCGATTTGTAGGCGAGGATGGAGGCGAACTTCTCTTCGAACTGATCGCTGATATCGACCACGAAGGTGGGCCGAATGTCGTAGTAAAGAGTGGCGTAGATGATCTTGAACGGTCGATGAGGGGGCAGGGCAGAAATCTGCATGTGTGCCGCGTACTGGCTACCTAGTCCCTGACCAGTAGTCCCTAGTTTTGCCAGCCCCGCCAGAAAGCAAGCTTCATATCCCAGAATCGAAGCGGTGTAATGATCCGGATGCCGCCCCTTCCAATAAGGCAGAATCACCACGCGCGGCCGGGTCTCGCGAATCACGCTGGCGACTTTCAGCCGATTCTCCCACGTGTTCTCGACACGACCGTCAGGGATGTCGAGGGCGCGTCGCCATGCACGCCGAGAATCTTCGCGGCGTCGTTCGCCTCGCGCTCGCGATCTTCGGCCGTGCCGCGCGTGCCCATTTCTCCGCGAGTGAGATCGAGAATGCCCGTTCGTCTGTCCGCGCTGCGCTGCTTTGAGCAGAGTGCCGCCGCAGGTCTGCTCCACGTCATCGCGGTGCGCGGCGATAGCCAGAATATCGAGAGATTGGCCCTGCGGGAGGGAAGTCATCTTAGTCGAGATTGCCCTGCTCCAGCACCACGTTCTCCCGCACGATCAGCCGGTGCGCCGCCATTTCCTTCAGCGTGGGCAGCACGCGATTCACGTGCTCATCCGTATCGACGAAGATAATGATCACCGGCAGCTTGCCTCCCGCTTCGACCAGGTGCGCGCTCTCGACCTGATGCCGTCCCAGAAATCCAGCGACACAATGGATCGCCGTGGCCGCGTAGACATTCTCCCTGCGCAGATACGCGAGAATCTCCATGTGCAGCGGCCGGTGATGCCACTGGTCACCTTCATTCAAATAGATTGTGACTTGCACCGCCATCGCATCTGGCATTTTACTCGCGATCTTCTCCAGAAATCTGCCATTCCCGCCGCAAGATGCCGTAGAGCTCCGAATCCACAAACTGATCCCACTTGCGCAGATGTTCGCGCTGGCAGCCCTTCATAGCGCATGCCAAGCTTCTTCAAGAGCATTTCCGGACGCAGGATTGTGCTTGAAATGCGAGGCGAAAATACGGTGCAGCCTTAGGTCTTCAAATCCGTAGCGCAGCACTTCGCGCGCAGCCTCGGTTGCGTAGCCCCGACCCCAGTAGGGAACGCCCAGCCAGTAGCCCAGTTCGGCATGCTGATGTTGCGGCTCGATGCGCAGGCCGATCCCGCCAATCTGTCGCCCGTCCGCGCGGAGGGTGATGGCCAGCCAAAGCTTGTCCGGCTCTTTCGCGAGTTCGAGAAAAGCCCGCGCGTCCTGCTCGGTATAAGGATGGGCGATGCGCAATGTGGTGGCTGCGACTTCGCGGGTGCCGATCAGAGGCAGGAGTTCCGGAATATCGGCCTCGCGGTAAGGACGAATCAGCAGCCTCTCGGTTTCGAGTGTCGGTGGGGAAGGCATATTCAGAGCGCTCGCGCGAGCGCCATGCCAGCCACGGCTCCGGCCAGGCAGAGCAGGTTATTGCCGAAGATGTTCGCGAGCATCAGTCCCCACTGGCCTTGCTCAAAGAACGACACGGTCTCAAACGCATAGCTCGAAAATGTGGTGAACGATCCGCAGAAGCCGACTACTACCAGAAGCCGCCAGCGGGGATCGACCAGCACGCGCTCCGTCGTCCAGATCACGAACAGCCCTACGATGAAGCTCCCCAGAACGTTGATAATCAGCGTGCCGTAGGGGAATACGGCGCCGAACTCGCGCGCGGCAACGCGGCTCAGCAGGTATCGGAGGTTGGCGCCGAGGATGGCGGCGACGGATATGGTGAGGAAGTCTTTCAAGCGGGAGTCTCCTACAAAATAGATTTCAATTCTGTAGGAGTTATCAGCCGTTCAGGCGGTTATGGCGAACTCCATCGCCGTCAAAATCATTAAACCACAAAGGACACGAAGGAAGGCAAATTCAGATTTCAGATTGACGATTTCAGATTTCAGATTGATCTTCGGACTGGATCTGTAGTCTGCAATCTTCTGATCTAAAATCTATTCTTCACTTCTTCCGCTCCACCAGAAACCGCGCCAGTTCCTTCAGCGTTTCCGCGCGCTCGCCGAAACTTTCCAGCTCCGAGAATGCATCGTTGACCAATGCATCTGCCTTACGCACGGAGGCCTCGATACCGAACAACGCGGGATAGGTCGCTTTCTCCGAAGCCGTATCCTTGCCGGCTGTCTTGCCCAGTTGCTCGGAAGTCTGGGTCACGTCGAGCACGTCGTCGACAATCTGAAAAGCCAGTCCGATCCCCATCCCGAAGGCGCGCAGCTTGGCTACTTCGCTCTGCTTTGCCTCGGCGTATAAACCGCCGCTGACCAGGCTCGCCGTGATCAGCGCTGCCGTCTTCGAACGATGTATGTACTCCAGCATCTCGGCGGTCGGCTTCGTGTGTTCCGCCTCGAGGTCGACCACCTGCCCGCCGATCATGCCGTCAACCGTGCCGGTGCCGTGAGCAATCTCCTCGATAATCCGAACCCGCGCCTCCGGCGGAACATTTCAGCCGCGACAGCACTTCGTAGGCCTGGGTCTGCAGCGCGTCCCCGGCAAGGATCGCGATCGCCTCGCCAAATGCTTTGTGGCACGTCGGACGGCCGCGGCGCAGGTCATCGTTGTCGAGGGCGGGGAGGTCGTCATGAATCAGCGAGTAGGTGTGCAGCATTTCCAGCGCGGCGCCGAGCTCCTCGATCCCTGCGGGAAGCGAACCCGCGACCATCCGGCCCGCTTCCATGCACAAAATTGGGCGCAGCCGCTTGCCACCAGCGAATACGCTGTGCCGCATGGCTTTGTGGATGGAAACCGGATGCTGGGTCTCGAGCGGGATAAGCCGGTCGAGCGCGGCGTCGGCCAGTTGCTGTCCTTCCAGCAGAGTTTCCTTCAACATGACGTGGCAGTATAACAAGCAGGGCGGCGATATGCCGCGATGCTCGGCCCGTAGCACGAAAACAAAAAGGACGCCCGCGGGCGTCCTCATGCACAGCGATAGAATTAAGCTGCGGCGGTGCGCGACAGAGCAGTGCTCCGCAGCACCGAGGTCAGCACGTTGCCCACGTCATCCGTGGGGCACACGTCGCTGGCGCCCGCTTCCAGGGCCGCCATCCACATCTCTTCATCAGGAATGCGGTGGGTGCAGACGATGGGCAGTTTCGGAAAGTCTCGATGCAGACTCTCGACGTCAGTGAGCCGCCAGTACTCGATGTTGAGAACTACGGCCTCGGGTTGATTTCGTTCCACCTTGTCCCGCAATTCCTCGCGGGAGCCAGTTACATCCACGGAAAAATGAGGGTGAAGTCCACCGGCCAGTGAACGCGCCACTCGCGGATCTTTCTCAAGTACCAGTACGTTTTGAGCCATATTACATCCCCCGATCTTCAATCGTCGTCAACGGCTGGTTGCCAACGCTCGACTAGGGCTGCGGGGTGGCTGGGAAAACCACAACTCCACAGACAGCTATTGGATTCTCGAGTCGCGGCAGCTTACCGGCGATTGGATGCCTTCTCTGCCGACGGCTCGAATGGTTCGGCCTGGAGTTTCCCGTTCTTCTTCAGCAGGATTTCTACTTTGCCTTCCGCCTGCTCCAGTTCCTTCCGGCAGGCGGAAGAAAGCTGCATTCCTTCTTCGAAGAGCGTCAGAGACTTTTCCAGGGGAACCTCTCCCTTCTCCAGTTCCTGAACTATCTTTTCCAGTCGCTGGAGACACTCTTCAAACTTAGCCAACGGGGTTTCGCTCCGTGTCTCTATTGTAATGCAACTATTTGGTGGAAGTGTCCAGTCTTTTTTGTGGAATGCATCAAAAAAAATGCGAGTGTAATGTTCCGATATGGAACTGCGCAACATCGGCAGGGTTTGTAAGAGCTTTGTAAAAGCCGCGCCAGTAGCGGAGTTAAGAGTGCAAGATCGATATGTTAAATGCGTTCAATTATCTCTTGATGGATACAATAGACGAAGACTTACACTGAAGCCGCTGGCTGGGTGCCGAGCGCTTCCAGTACGTCCACCGCCGAGCTGTATCGTCCCATCGGCGCGCTGATCTGCGCTCCCTGGACCATCTGCCGTGCGGCAATTAGCATCTCGCGAGCAATCGCGACACCTTCCGCTCTCGCCGCCTCCGGATTCTGCGCGCGCGCCATGCGCTCCAGAATTGAATCGGGCACGGAGACTCGCAGTTCGTTCTTCATGAACTCCGCGTTGCGCACGCTCACGAGCGGCCAGATTCCGGCCACCACCGGAATCCGGCAATGCTCAATGCGCTTCAGGAAATTCTCCAGCAAGCGCAAGATCGAACACCGGCTGAGTCACCGCGTATTCCGCGCCGGCCTCGACCTTGTATTCAAAGCGTCGGATCTCCTCGTCCAGATCCGTGAGCCCGGGGTTCGCGCCCACGCCGATCACAAATCCAGTTCCAGTTCCAATCGGATTTCCTCCGAGGTCGAGTCCCTGATTCAAGCTGCGGACGATGTTCACCAGACCGATCGCATCCACATCGAAGACCGCCGTCGCATCGGGATAGTTGCCCATCTTCGGCGGATCGCCCGTGATGCAGATCAGATTTCTGATTCCGACCGCGGCCGCGCCCAGCAAATCGCTCTGGATGCACAGCACGTTCCGGTCGCGGCACGTGTAGTGCAGGATGGCGTCGATGCCAACTTCGCGCTGGATCAGCAGCGAGAGCGCCTGGTTGCTCATGCGAGCCGACGCTCGCGGACTGTCCGGAATATTGACCGCATCCACACCGACCGACTTCAAGAAGCGTGCGCCCTCGACTTCTTTGCTGATGTCGGTTCCCTTGGGCGGCACGATCTCGACCATGGTTACAAACTCACCGCGAGCCAGCTTTGCGCCTAACGGAGACCGTTTCTCGAGCGGAACAGCCGGAATTGCCTTCGGTGCAGGTCCGCCACTTGCATGTGCGGAAGTCGTTTTTCCCCGAGCCTCGCCCGCTCGCAGAGCGGACTTCATGACTCGAATGTGGTCGGGCGTGGTGCCGCAGCATCCGCCGACCACCCGAACCCCGGCGGCGACGAATTTGCGCGCGTAGCTGGCCATGTACTCGGGAGAGCACAGATAGATATTTCTACCGTCCACCGAGCGCGGAATTCCGGCATTGGGTTGTGCTGCCAGAGGAAGGGAAGTCGCCGCACGGACGCGCTCGATCGCATCCAGCATCGCCACCGGCCCCACGCTGCAGTTGCAGCCGATGACATCGGCTCCCCACTCTGCCAGTTTGGGAGCGAACGTCTCCGGATCGGAGCCGTCAAGGCAGTTGCCGTCTTCGTCGATCGTCACCTGCGCGACCAGCGGCAGCGAAGGCGCCACCTCTCGTGCCGCCAGAATGGCCTGATGGATTTCCTCCAGGTATCCGAACGTCTCCAGAATCAGCAAATCGACGCCGCCTTCTACGAGCGCCTCGATCTGCTGACGGAAGGCGTCGCGAGCCTCCTGGAACGAAGTTTTGCCGAGAGGTTCAATCCTGGTTCCCAGCGGGCCAACCGATCCCGCAACCCACACATCGAAGCTTTTGGCGGCTTCTCGAGCGAGGCGCGCCCCGGCGCGGTTGACGTCCCGTACTTTGTCAGCCAGGCTGTGCCGGGCCAGGCGAAATGAATTCGCGCCAAACGTGTTGGTTTCAATGATTTCGGCTCCGGCCTGCAGATAATCGTGGTGGATGCCGCGAATCAGGTCGGGCTGCGAAAGATTCAGTTCGTCGTAAGACCGGTTGATGAAAATGCCCTTGGCGTACAGCAGAGTGCCCATTGCTCCGTCGCACAACACGGGGGACTGCTTGATCCGGGATAGAAAGTCAACCGCTGCCATGATTGCTGAGAATACAGGATGAAGCCGGTTTCGCGCATCCCGAGGCAGAGCAAGTGCGCATGGCCGCGCTTTACTGCTCACGGCGGCCGGAAGGCGCGGTTCGGGTCTGTTATAATCCACGATTTCACAGTTAAATCTACCTTTTTCATGTTCTTAGGAGCCTGCCGTTTGACGAAACGCATTCTGATCGTGGTGGTGGGATTGTGCGCCAGCCTGAACTTCATCTCGTGTGGGGGCATCGTCGAGCAGCACGCCGAGACTTGCCCAACCGGGTTCTCGCGTCACAGGGGGTTGCGCCGGCGGGGCGACTGGTGATCATCAACGGACAGAACGACACTATCCCGCGCGTCTCCCCGCTGAACGGTGGAAACTCCCCGGGTTTGATCGTTCTATCCCCGACCCGGAATATTGTGGCGACGTTCGACTCGAGCACAAACACCGTTTTTGCGGTGAATACGGCCAAGGACAGTCTTCCGTTGGAAACGGCGTGCCTCTCCCGGGCCCGACTTCGAGCATGGTGGTTCCCACGACTGACCCGACCGGATATGCCGCCGTTCCGACCGCAGTCGTGAATGGTTTTGCGTTTCTTGGTGCGGTCGAGGTTCTGAACTTCTCTACCGGCTCGCTTACCACCATTGCGGCCAGCAATGCCCAAACCGTCGTGTCGAACTCGCAGGGAACTCAGTTGCTGGTCTTCAGCCCGGATTCCGATGCCGTGACGGTTCTGTTCCCAGGATGCTGCAGTCCCGCCGGTCGATACCAGTTGCTACACCAATCCTCCGAACCCGGTGTGCACCATTGTGCAGGATTCCCGCTTGAGTCGGCCGGTCAACGCCATCATCAATGGAACTACCGCTTACATCTTGAACTGCGGTTTCGAGTGCGGCGGCACCTTGCCCAACGGGAGTCCGGCTCCCGCCAGCGTCGCGATCTTCGATCTCGGAAGCCTGTCCATCACCCAGACGGTCACGGTCGACGCCGCCACCATGGCACTGCTGAATGGTTCCACGCTGTACGTGGCGGGCACCCCTGCAAACAATCCTTGTCCCTCCTCGCAGAACACTGCAGCAACGAATTGCGGAACCCTCGACGTCGTCGATCTGAGCTCGATGCAGGTCACCAGCAGTGCCGCTATCACCGACGGCTATCACGACCGCATGGACATGACCACGAATGGCCAGGCTATTCGTTGGCTCGCGCCGCTGCACCAACATTGGCAACGTCAACAATCCGACGGGCGACGAAATACGCGGATGCCTGTCGATTTACAACATCTGCAAACGGATCAGTTGTCATTCCGCCGGATAACGGAGACGTAACCGGCCTGCAAGGTTTCACCACCCGCAACGTCGAATATGTGGCCGAGGGCGGCCAGCTTCGCGTCTACGACACCACGAAAGACATCCTTTTGATCAACGATTTCGTGCCGCAGGGAACCATCGACATCGTGGGTTTTGTGGGCGACGTGAAGGCTATCGACTTCTTCTAGACGGAGGTAGCCATGCCCCTCCATGAGCCCGCCTGGACATTCCAGCACACCATCGACTGCAGTGTGACTGCGGAATTTGCCTGGAACTTCTGGACCCAAGTGAGCCATTGGGCACTCGACGCGGACGTAGACTCGGTTGACATAGACGGGCCGTTTGCCGCAGGCGCGAGAGGCGTCACGAACAGCAAGAGTTCCGGCCGCATCGAATGGAGAATTGCCGAAGCACACGCTGGTAAAGCCTCAATCGAGTTTCCCCTGCCCGGCGCCGTGGGTCGATTCGACTGGACGTTTGAAGAAACCGTGCAAGGTACAAGAATTACTCAGCGCTGCACCTTGGAGGGCGAACAGGCCGATACTTTCGCGAAGACATTCGGCCCGGCACTGGAGAGTGGCATCCCCGAGGGCATGCGAAAGCTGTGCAGCGCAATGGAACGTGCCGCGCAGACGCGCGCGTGACTTGTCATAAGCTGTAATAGTTCGAACTCGACGGTGGGGACAGGGTTGAGAAGGCTCCACGCGTCGGACACAAACCTACATCCGAATCCGGGGATTTTGAGTGCAATCGCGATAGTTTCGCCAACTGACGGTCTACGGGCAAAATGAGTCTATGAACACCTCGCGAATTGAGGACGCTATTATTTTCGCTGTTGGGGACCATTGGACGAAAGTTGCCATGGTCATTGCTAAGGTTGCTGATGCGATGGGTGGAGATTTACCTAGCGGAGATGAAGGGTGCGAAGCAATCTCCAAGCACATTGAGATTCTTATACGCGCCGGTCGTTTGGAGGCGCAGGGAAATACGAAAAACTGGCGTTTCAGCGAGGTCAGGCGATTAGACTCGAAGACGCCTCGGGTCAAGGGTCAATGAGTGCAATCGCGAGATATTTCGCCAATTACGTCCACCCAGATAGCATAATCACTCCCGTGGTGTTGATCCGTTCCAGTCCCGACGCAAGGAACCCTTAGGAGTCGAGTAACAATGAACCGAATCGGATGCACCGCATTGACGTTCGTGCTTGGATCGATCTGTCTTTCTCAGATCGCAGCCGGCGTTCTTGGAGTCGCGAAAGATTGACGGGATTCATTCCACGGTAACAGTACACGTGTACAAGAGCGGTCTCCTTTCTGCCTTTGCGCACAATCACGAAATTCAGGCTCCGATTCAATCCGGCGAAGTGAAGGAGTCAGGTACTCCATCCGTCGAGTTGCGTGTGGACGCTCGAAAGCTCCAGGTATTAGACCCTGAGGTCGCAGAAGGAACCCGAACTCAAATTCAGGACACGATGAACAGCATCCAGGTTCTCGATGTCAGTCACTTCCCAGAGATTCGTTTTCAATCTACTTCTGTGGAATCGAAAGGTCCAGACCATTGGATCGTACACGGGAACTTGGCATTGCACGGCAAGGATCGGCCAATTGCTGTCGAGGTGACTCTCAAAGACGAGCGCTACCGAGGATCAGCGAGTCTAAAGCAGACCGACTTCGGAATTACACCGGTCACAGTCGCCGGTGGGACTGTAAAGGTGAAGGACGAAGTGAAAATTGAATTCGAAATTGCGCTTCTCAAGTGAGCGAGTCGAATGAGCTGCCTTTCCCCCTGCTAGAAACACAGTGCACGATTCTCTCGCATTCTCACAAACAGCAAGACCGCATCGAACTTCTGCCCCTAAAACCTCGGTCAATGAGCGAAATGGGGACGTTTCAACAGTAATCGTATTGAGGCAGCCACAAAGGCGCGGGATCAGGTTCGGTTAGGGGCTTGCGCCTCACGCTCGTCATTCTGCTAAAGTAACGCGCAAAAATTCCCCTGAGGCTAGGTTTTCAACAAGGTCATGTTTTACGCTTGTCGGCCTGGAACCTTAACGATCCCGACGTCACACTTTGCGACGGATAATGCAGATGCAGTGTTCAACGAAACTGCCGTCAGGTAATTGATGCAGTATATCCACCATCTCGTTATGACCGCCGACAAAGGACGCATAAATCCCAGTCGCCTCCGTTATGTCTAGGTCGGCAGTTCCTATAAGGTACGTCCCACCCTGCCCGTCCGGCACAGGTTTAAGATCCACGCGAGTGAAAACCATCGCTATCGCGCCCCCGGGGAGGTCGTAGGCGACGGAACTGCCAGCGAACTGTACATAAAAGTTTCCGATCGCTTTCTTCGCATGACCATTCCCATGTCCGATGACATCTTCGGGAAGCCCGCTGACAGCGAAGATCTTTGTTGTGCTGAACGAACCATCGCTGAGGTCCACCGTGGTCAGTCCCAAATCGGGGCCATGTACTACTGGCGTATAAGGCCCCTCCAGCAGAATGGAGAACGTGTCGGCGGGTTGCCCATCTCGATCGAACGACGAGGGTCCGACCACATGGGCACGGGCGCTGGCGTGGGACATCAAAGGCGACGACACGATCAGAGCGAGTGCCAGCAGAAACGGAGAGTTGCAGAATCTCATGGTGCCTCCAGATTTTTCTAGGCGGCGTGTTAAGTCTTTAAGAACCCCACACTACCCGTGCGGACCATACGCCTTGGCAATCGTGCGCGACTGTTCACAATTGCTCACTTTTTGCTACTTAGGCGCGTGATTGATCGTTGACGATAACAGGCCGGTACACTCAAAACCCCCTCAGGACGAGTATTCCTGATGGGCGGGAAGCATTTCGTCACGGACCCACTGTTCCCAACTGGCGAAGAGTCTTGTTGTAGGCCAACGCGGGTCGGATTCTTTTCGCCAAGTCAGGTGAACAACTGCGAGTGCCATATCAGCGCCCTCAATCTCGAACAACACGTCATCACGGTCGATTCGAGCCGATACGGCCCTTGCCGTCAATCCGTACAAGACATGTTTCGGAACCAGTTCAGAAAACAACTCGGCAGTGAGCACCTCGGCACTTTTTTCTGACGTATCGGTGATGATGCGCCACGGGATCAACATTTCGACGTTTTCAGGAACGGACACAGTTTGCACCCGCAACATTATTGCATCTCCATGACTGACGCTATCAGGCCGTTACACAACTTTGCGCCGTTTGTTCGCCCTTCAGCCCTTGCTGAAGAACCCTGTTACGGCCTGACAGTAGCGACCACATCCGACAGCGTGGTGTACAAGGTCAAGTACTGGCTATCACATATAAGCTAATTCCCGGCAAGTCCTGCTCACTTCAGAACTCCGCCGTCTTCACTTCGTGGGCTCAAGTGTAAGTTGGTGCTCTTTCGCGGCTCGCACCGCTTTCGCGCTGAAGGGCAACGTGAACGTCGTGCCTTCGTACCACGCCTTCCACTGGTCCATATAGTACGGGCTCAGGAAGTTGCCGCCTTGTCCAGTCACGGTATTCAAAGTCGACTGGTCAAGATCGGCAAGATTCGCCGTGAACCGCTCCGAAGGCCCGTGAAATGTCGTCACCGCCTTGACGGTGTATCCGCTGCCCGATTGCTCCTTCACGCCGGGTCCAGACCAGTACTTGATCAACGGAATCTTTCCCAGGATCGGATGCTGGATCTCCACGGCATTGAACGCGACCCCAGCGCCACGAAGCCAGGTCTTTGGGCGCGCTGCGGATCGTTCACCGCAGCTTCGACGGCTGCGGTCAGCAATTCGTCGTAGTTCGGATATTTGTCCGGCAGCCAACGCTTGGGCCGATGCAGCAGGATGTTCTCCATCCACACCGACCTCTGCAGCCACGAATAGGTCTTCCAGTCAGTGACGCTCTTCTGAGTTTCTCGATAAAGTTCGGAATCGGCATCCTTGCGTGTATGCGGAGGAGCTGTTCCCAATTTCGGTTCGAGAAGCAGGCGGCGCAGTTCGCCGATTGCATTTTCCGCGATCGTGGGTGCTGCCGAGGTAGCCAGCATGCGGCCGTCCCAGACGCGCATCAAGTCCGCGGCCTGCTTGGCGCGCGCGGAGGGCTTCGTGGCGTGATCTACCGCGTAAACCAAACGCTCCGCGGCAAACAGGGTTGGGTCCGAGTGAATGTCCGTCTGCAGGGCGAGCATGTCCGCGGGGGAGAATTTTCTTCCCGACTCGAGCACGTGATAAATCCGCGCCGTGCGCCAGGGCGCCTCCCACTCCATGCTTACCGAATTCGGATAGCCGTCCGGAGTAGATTCTCCCGTTCGCCGTGGCGATGATTCCCGATGGCGGATTGTAGATGTTGGGCAGCTTGTCGAACGGAATGTACGACGTCCACTCGTGCGCATCATCGGCGCCGGAAACCGGCAGGCTGCCATCGCCCGAGGCACGAATCGGGACTTTCCCCGTCGCGTGATATCCGATGTTTCCATCCACGTCAGCGTACACCACGTTCTGGCCGGGGGCGTCCAGTTGCGAGAATGCCTTCGTGAATTCCTCCCAGTTCTGTGACGCATTCACATCGAAGAATGGTATCCGCAGCCCATCGTAGAGCGTCCAGCGCAGCGCCAGCGGCCGCGTTTCTCCCGGCACCAGTTCCGTGATAACCGGCCCATGGCGGGTAATCTTAACGTCGAGGTTTACGTCTGGCTTGCCCTTAACGTGAATGACCTCCGCCCGGTGCTCAGGCTGCACCCATCCCTTGGGTGTCTGATACGCGCCCTGATCGTTGAAGTTCTCGATGTAAACGTCGGTCACAGTTGGGCCAACGTTGGTGAATCCCCAGGCCACGCGCTGGTTGTGACCTACAATGACGTAACGGCATTCCGGGCAGCGTCACGCCCGCCACATCGAACGTGCCAGCAGTGCAGATGCGCTTCATACCACAGGTTCGGCATCTGGTGGCCGAGATGCATATCGTTCGACAGCAGCGGTTTTCCCGTAACCGTGTGCGCCCCGGAAACGACCCAGTCGTTCGATCCGTTCACCGGCAAGTCTTGAGATGGCAAGATTCGCCGATGCGCTCGATTGGAATTCGATTCTGTGTCACCGAGGTATCCGGAGAGTCGTCCTCGTCGTCGTCGTCGGAATCGCCCGGATTGTTGTCCGGTGCATTCACGTCCTCGCGCATGACTGTAGGCGGACGATCATGCCACGACCGGTTCACATACAAATCCGCGGTGAGTTCCGGTCCGAGCTTGGCCAGGATCTTCTCCCGCGCGAGCGCGTCGTAGAAGTAGTGATAATTCAGATCCTTCACCATCTGGTTGGCGATCACGACCGAATCCTCGGGGGTCCACGGCTTGGGGGCATAGCCGAGGATCCGGAATTCGATAGGCAGCCGCCTGCCGTGCGTGCCGATGTAGGCGTTCACCCCGCGCGCGTAGGCTTCAAAGAAACCTCGATCGCGCGGGCTGGCCATCTCCAGCGACTTCCTCGCGGCTGCGCGCAGGCCAAGAATCTTCTGCTCCCGATCGCGGCTTGAGCGTGTCTTAACCCAATACCTCCGAGAGTTCGCCGCCCGCGAAACGGCGCATCACGTCCATCTCCCACAGCCGATCCTGCGCCGTCACGTAGCCTTGGGCGAAGAAAAGATCTTCCAGCGTCGCCGCCTCGATGGTCGGCACACCGTGCGAGTCTCGCGTCACCGTTACCGGTGCGGAGAGACCTGATAACCTGTAGCTGTCCATCCAACTGGGGCAGGGCAGAGTGGGCAACGTAATAGGCGTAGCCGGCTGCGCAAGCCACCAGCAGAAGCACCGCCAGCAACAGCCAGAGAAGAACGCGAAGTACGGGGAGACGGCGGGCGGTAGGGGTCCGGATTTCTGCCATCGTGCTCATAAGGAATCTCTGATTGTATTCCAGCGCGCGGCCCGGGCCATGCTGAAAATGAATTTCATTTTCAATATGCCTGGATGGTATTCTGAATCGCTGCCCATGCTGCAGAAGCGCATTGACGATCAGCCCACCCTTTCCCGCCAGATGGTTCGCGAGGCCCAGGAAATCCTCCACCGCCATCTGAAAGGAGTAGGCTTGAAGCAGACTGCCCAGCGCGACACCATCCTGCGCACGTTTCTGGAAACCCGCGACCATCTCTCGACCGACGAGCTTCACCGTCTGGTCCAAAAGAAGGACGCCGGCATCGGCTACACCACGGTTTACCGCACTTTGAAATTACTGGCCGAATGCGGCTTGGCCAGCGAAGTCGCCTTCCACGATGGCATCGCCCGTTACGAGCATCAATACAACCGTCGCAGCCATCACCACATGGTGTGCACCGATTGCGGCAGCTCAGTAGAGTTCTTTTCCCCGGAAGTCAGCCAGCTGGAGCTGGAAATCGGCCGCAAATATCATTACCTGACCACCCGGCACACGTTTCAGATCTACGGGATTTGCGAAGAGTGCCGCAAGAAGAACGACGCGCAGCGTGCGTGAAGAAGCTTTCCTGTCCTACTTCGGCGGGCTTGCGGACGATTGACTTCCTGCGCCGACAACTCCGTTCCAGTCGTGAAGCAGTCCTGCATTAGGCTGTTGCCGCAACCGAGGCAAAACGAACTCACCGGGATTCTCCCTTGGCCAGAAGCTTCATCAGAGATGCAGCATCGCTCCCGGCGCCAACAAGTCGAAGGGATAGAGCGGAAGATTTCTCGCGACGGCGTACAAAACGACCACAACGCAAAAGGCGCGAATCCAGCTTGCGGGAAGCATCACCTCCGGCAAGCGGCTTCCGCGCAGTTCGAGCAGCGCTTCGGAGACTAACCCGTAAGTGACGAAGGGCAGCGTCACAATCATCAGCGGATTCATAGCCCACGCCCGCCCAAGTTCCCCATGAAGCAGCGCGTGCATGGCACGCAACGATCCGCATCCAGGACAATAGAGTCCCGTCAAATAGCGCACGGGACAGGGCGGAAAGACGCCCGAGGTCGCCGGGTCGAAGACGCGCAGCAAGACGATCGCGGCGCCGCCTAACAAGAACATCGCCGCCAGCATCCGATGGTTGCGCAGTCTCTACCAGACTGTGCATGTTAACTCCGATGAAGTCCGCTCAAGATGCCAAGCATCATAAGGAGGAGCCAGAGCACGGTTCCCGCGAGTCCAATGCCAAATGAAATCCAGCACCACATCTTCGCGTTGTTGGATGCGGTTTTTGCTCCGGCAAGGTCGCCGGCCTGCAGTTTGCCATTGACCTGAGCCGCATAAATGATGGCTGGAATCCCCGTGGCAGGGCAGCAAAGAACCGTGCTCAAGATCGCGAAGACAAGATAGTTCTGGATCGTGGCGCCGGGAGGAAGAACGACTCCGGGCGTCTGGATGGGAGCCGGTGGGACTACGGCCTGCAGATTTCTTCCACACTGAACGCAGACCGCAGAGTTATCTGCGTTACTCGCCCCGCATTGCGGACAAAACATTTCTTTCCTCCTGGCAATGAAGTCTCATTGCAACACAACGCCACTCTCCAAACAGTTTTGCGCCGATCCTCCGGAGTGCTGCTTAATCACGGCGGATTCATCCGAGCAGAATGCACGAATCCCCGTCTGATTCGCCGTAATCGGATATGCCACTACCTGGTACTTCTTGTTAGCCCCACCCGTAGGCTCCGCTTCGCATCCTGTGATCTCGAATCGGTATCCGTTCTTCTGTCCGCTCGCCAGGCCGCTGTCGATCATCTGTGAGTCGCTCAGCGCAGAGAGTGAACACGCGTACCCGGACTCAGGATGAGACGCCGAGTACGACATTTGCGCGGTGACTATGGTGCGAACCGAAGCCACGGCCGACGACTCATTGGCGGCCATGCGCGCTCGCAACAGGTTCGGAATCGCAATCGCGGCGATGATCAGAACAATTGGAATGCTCACCACCCACATGTAGCCGAGGACTAATCCAGCGATGGCGAGACCGTCTCCTTTCAGTCGTCCGGCGCTTCTTTTAATCTCTGACAAGCCGAGATGGCCGAAAATGACGGCCGCGACAAACGCGAAGGGTACGAAAAAGAGCAGCCCGCAGACCAGGCTGGCAATGGCCTTTCCACTGGTCTGCGCTGGAGCCGCGGGAACCATTGGCGGCACGCTCGTGGGTGCTGCAAGTGCAGATGCCGGCGCTCCGCACACTCGGCAGAACTGATCTTCGGCGTTCATACTGTTGCCGCAACGCATGCAGAACGTGCTCATTCATCCTCCCGCCGCGCTAAGGCGGCGACACATCAAAATTTGCACGAAACATACTCTTCGCAATCGCCTCCGTCAATGCGCTACATTGGTTCCCTCCCATTTGTCCCCGGCGCGTCGGTCTGGTATGTTGCCCGCGATGGAAGAGACCGCAGTCAGCCTGAAGTCATGCCCGGACTGTGCCGCCCAGATGCCCGATTCCGCGGCCTTCTGCCCCGGCTGTGGCCGTTCCATGCAGATCGAATCAGCGTCTAAGCAGAAACTGGGTATCTTGCGTGAGAACTTCGCGGGCGCTTTCGCTTACGTCACTTTTCTGCCAGCGCTCGTTTTTCTTCTGCTCGAACCTTACCGAAGAAATCCCTTTGTGCGCTTCCATTCGGTGCAGTGTCTGCTGTTCTGGCTCGCCAGCGTGGTCGTGGCAGTTCTTCTCAGGATGGCCAGTCTTGCCTTGCTTTTCATTCCCGCGGTCGGTCCGTTGCTGGCAGTGCTCCTGGTGATGATCGTCGCGCTGGCCGCAGTCTTCACGTGGATCGTTCTCCTGGCAAAAGCCTTTCAGGGCGAGAGATTTGCGCTTCCTGTGATCGGCGATCTGGCCGAGCAGTATTCCGGCTTAGCGTAGTCTCATTTGATGGCTCAAATTGGCGATTGCTTTGGTACGTGTTTTTTTGATACTTTGCCGCGACACCGCTTGGGAGCGGAACCTCGTAGTCTGTCTGGCATCCGGTCCCACATTATCTCGGAGGGCACCTATGGCTTTTTGCAACATGTGTGGCGCACAGATCGCCGACGGAACCACTACCTGCGCCGCCTGCGCCGGTCGCATACCGGCTGCTCCTGCTGCCACGGCGTCCGCTCCAGCTCAGGGCATGGCCGACAACGTTGCCGGGATGCTGGCCTACATCACGATCATTCCTGCGATTATTTTTCTGGTGATGGAGCCTTACAACCGGAATCGATTCATCCGCTTCCACGCATTCCAGTGCCTGTTCTTCGCCGCGGCGCTGATCATCCTTCACATCGGTCTTTCCATCTTCACCATCGTGCCATTCCTGGCTCTGATCACTTTTCCACTGCACCTTCTAGTCAGCCTTGGCGGATTCATTCTCTGGATCGTCCTGCTGCTCAAGGCAAACCAGGGGCAAATGTACAAGCTGCCGGTGATCGGCGACTTGGCGGAAAAGCAAGCGAACGCCATGTAGGTCTCATCAATCCGAGGGCACGAACGCTTCGCTTCGGATCGGCGTTCGTAGCGATCAGTGTTCCTATTTCGGTCCCCGCCTCTTGACTTTCGTCCCCTAAGCTGTCAATCCTATTAGCTTTTACCTGCGTCGTGAGTTATCCCTTGCTAGATGCTCGCGCGCGGGAATCTCGAAGGATCGGGGAATTCATTGCGAGTCCGGGTTTTCTATCACGACAAGTGTTTTGACGGAGCTTCTTCGGCCGCGCTGTTCTCTCGTTTCTATCGTGAGCGCATCCGCGGCGACGTCGATTTCGAATTCACCGGACTGGTCCACCGTGCCGGCGCGTTGTTTGATGAAAAGCAATTCGACGGCGACGAAAATGCGATCGTCGATTTCAAGTACTCCAGTTCCCCCAAGATTACCTGGTGGTTCGATCATCACGAGAGCGCATTCCTGACTCCCTCGGATGCCGAGCACTTCGAGCAGGACCAGAGCAACCGCAAGTTCTACGATCCGGCCTTCAAGTCCTGCACCAGTTTTATCGCCATGATTGCGCAGCAGCGCTTCGGCTTTGATCCCGCGCCCGTCGCCGATCTCGTGCACTGGACCGACGTGATCGATGGAGCTCTTTATCCGGATGCGAAGACCGCCGTCGAGATGGAAGCTCCCGCGATGAAGCTCACCATGGTGATCGAGTCAGCTCCCGATCACGGCTTCGTGCCGAATCTGATTCCTCTGCTCGCAAGCAAGTCGTTGGGCGAGATTCTGCAGGAACCGTTCGTCGCACCGCTGCTTGCCGCCGCTGCTCAAGCGTCACGAGCTTTCGATTGGAATTCTGAAGGAGCGCACCGAGTGCAAGGACGGCACGATCTTCTTCGACGTGACCGATCACGATCTCGAGGGCTACAACAAGTTCATCCCCTATTACCTGCATCCTGAGTCGGTGTACAGCGTCGGGCTCAGCAAGAGCAGCTTTCGTGTGAAGGTTTCTGTGGGATCGAATCCCTGGGCGCCGCAGGAGCCTGAAGTGAACCTTGCGCGTATCTGTGAGCGCTACGGCGGAGGCGGTCACGCTCGTGTCGGAGCCATCTCATTCAACGTGAATCAGCACGCCGCGGCGATCAAAGCCTCGCAGGAAATCGTCGAAGAATTGCGGTGCCGCCATCCGCCAGAAGAAGGGCTGAAGAACCTCTGTGTTCCTCTGTGTCCTCTGTGGTGATGCTTTTCTATTGAACCGGCGTCCCGCTGGCGAAGCAGGTAGCCGGGTTCCCGTCGTCCGATGATCGAATCGTCCCCGACTGATCCGCGCAGAATGTTTTTCGACCGAAGGTGTTTGCGTTCGGCGCCGCCGACAAGTGGAAGCTCGTAGCGGGCGCCCCTCCACAGCCAGAAAGCGTAAACACAAATCCGAACCGCTTCCCGCTGGCCAGTCCGCTATTGATCAGCATCGCCTGATGCTCGTTCGGTTCGCCGCCTCCGAAGCCATCGAGATCCGACAGCGTGCAGGTGTAGCCGACTCTGGGATAACTGGTCGCGTAGGTGATCTCCGCCGTTAGAATCGTCCGCATGGCCGCGATCACCTGCGCGTCGCTTCCTGCCGCTGAAGTGGTGACTTGTGTGTGAGGAGTAACGGAAGCATTCGCGCTCTCCCGAGCCTTCATGTTCTCGGTCAGCGCTTTCAGCAAATCCGGATCCGCCAGCGGCAAGCGGACTGTAACCGAAATCTCATTCAGCTTCCACACCCGAGCTTCCTGCTTCATCGTGAAGGTCATGCGCGGCATGAAAGGAGTACGTTGCGCCTCACCATTTTTGTAAGTCTGGAACGACAGTTCGATATCGTCCTGATCCCCGCGCAGAGCGTCGTTCTCCACCGTCACTTCCAGCTTCTGGCCGGTCTTCGGATCCTCACCCGACAAAAGCACCGAGCCGGTTTCGAAGGTCTGAAAGTTCGTTCCTTGCGTTTGCAGCTGGCTCGCTAATAGCGAATACTGCTGCAGATTTGCCAGTGCCCCTGATTTCTCGAGAGCGGCGCGCGTCACGGCCGGAAGGTGCTTAACAAAAGTCCCCGGTGTCTTGCTGAAGAACATTTCGAGTAGCGCTTGCCGCGCTGTCTGCGGAGTCGAAGCCTCCTGACCAGACAATGCCGAGCTGCAAATCGCTGCGACGGCGAGCACACTAACAACTCTTCGCATGAATGATTTCCTCGCCGTGATCGTGACATGTCCCCGGTGCGTCATCCAGTTACTGAGGTAAGTCGAAACATTGGCGATAAACTGGCGCCGCTTCTGGGCGACTGCGACCGGCCGTGATACTCTGCATCTTTGCACTCGTCAGCGTTCATGCGCCAGAACGGAAAGAAAACTGATCCTCATCGCAATCAGCGGCGCGTGCTGCGAGCCGTAGCCGCCCTGGAGTTCTTCAAAGGCGTGTTCGTGGTGGTGATGGGCATCTGCGCTCTTGCGCTTGTCCACAAAGACGCCTGGCTCATCGCCGAAAGCCTGCTGACCCGGCTTCGTATCAGTACGGACCGGCGTTCGGCGCAAATATTTCTCGACTTCGCCGACAGCGTCACCGACGCCCGCCTCTGGGCCGCGGCGAGCATCGCCTTCGCCTACGCTGCCCTGAGATTCACGGAAGCCTATGGGCTGTGGAGGGCAAGAACCTGGGCCGAATGGGTCGCATTGGTTTCAGGAGCCCTTCTGCTGCCGCTGGAAGTTCGGGAGCTTTTTCGAGGAATTACCTTCTGGCGCTGCGCTCTGCTTATCGGGAACCTGGCGATCGTCTGCTACATGCTCTACGTCATTCTTGCAGAATCGTCGCGAGAGGCGAAGCGCGCTCACCGGCTCACACTAACCCCGAATGCCGCTCCGGAAGCGGATTTTGGCCGCAACCCTATGGCAAATCGTGCCGCGTGGGTTCATAATTGCCGGGCATAAGTTTCGGCTGTAGGAGGTAGATATGCGCCTTCACCGCGTGCTTCTCCCGCTCCTGGTTCTGGCTGGATTCTCTGTCGCGCAAGACACGAACTTTTCCGTTGGACCACAATACCTCGTCACGATCGGAAATCCGATGCTGCTCCGTCCAATTGCCACTCCGTCCATGTCCCTCAGCGGGGAGACCCTGGCAGGTACGAGTGCGGTTCCGACTCCTACTGAGCCGCCCGCTTTTGCTCCGCTTGAAACCGTCGTATATCTCGACAATGTCTACTGGGGCGAGCACAAACCCGATGAAGTCGTGGCGCGACGCGTTGAACCGCCGAGCATGAGTCCGGACCAAACGGCTTGGTATATGAATTTTGTTGCCAGTCAGCTCACACCTCCGGCTCCCGGCGGAAACCACCGCATCCGCGGCCGGATCCAGCGTCATAGAACTTACTGGTGCTCCAATGCCCGCCAACTTACCCGCAAGCATATTGGATGTGGGCGTGACAGGAAGTACCGCTGCTTTAGCTCTTCAGGAACGCGGATACGAAATATCTCTTGGAGATGTTGCTGCGTACTGGAAATCCCACAGGCGAAGCTGCCGCCCGTGTTTTTACTAATTCGGATGTCATTCGTCTGAGGGGATAGCTCACCATGTTCGCGAAGGTCTTCGCCAGCCGCAAAACTGTTGGCTCGGCCTTAGCCCTTCACATAGGCGAACTTCGCGGCGACCTTCCCGTCTTTTACTGTGAACACGTCGACTCCACGCAGGTGCCACGGCTGGCCATTGCGCATCTTGTGATAGACCCACAAAACTGTAGCTCGATTGCCGCTCACGATGACATCTTCGGCTTCGAATCGAGCGTCTGCATTCCGCTCGAACCACGCTCGCCAAAACTCCACGACCGCCTGCTTTCCCTCGAATACGACGCCCGTCCGGCGCGGGCGAGGTGTCCTCGAATACTGTGTCGTCGGTCAAAAGTGCCGCCAACGCGTCAGCGTCGTGGCGATTGAACGCCTCGTTGAAACGATCGATCGTCGCGCGCGTCGCTTGCTCCGGCGATGTCGCACCGGGCTTGTCTCCCATGGCTTTCTCCTGTGAAGAACAGAGACTCACTAATACCAACATCCAGCAAATTGCAAACGCAAGACCATAACGTAACCTGTGCATGTCGATTCTCCAGCACACGCAGTGTGTTAACGCGGAAGAGTCTCCGTTCATGTTAGCCTGAAACCCACTTCCATTCGCATGAGGACCCATGCAAGACGCGAATCCGTCGCACTTGGACCTACAAGCTACAGCAAAAGAAATCATGCAGCAGCACGGCTTCGAGCCGGATTTCCCTGCGCCGGTCCAGGCGCAGCTCCTGAGTCTCGGGAAGCAGTCGGTGAGTTTCCCCGCCTCGCGATGTCCGCGACATGCGCAACCTTCTTTGGTCTTCGATTGACAACGACACTTCGCGTGATTTGGATCAGATCGAGGTTGCTGAACGTGCATCCAATGGTGAAGTCAAAGTCATGATTGGCATCGCCGAGATCGATGCTTTCGTGCCGAAACTGACTCCGATCGATCAACATGCCGCCCGGGAAACAACGACCGTTTATACCGGGATTCGAAACTTCCCCATGCTGCCCGAGGAGCTTTCGACCGGCATCACTTCGCTGCTCGAAAACCAGGACCGCCTCGGCATCGTCATTGAATTCGTGGTTGACTCCGCGGGCAACCTCAAGTCTTCCGACGTTTATCGAGCCCTGGTTCGAAACAAGGCTCAACTCCAGTACAACTCCGTAGGAGCCTGGCTGGAGGGAACCGCTGCGCCTCCGCCCAAGGTCGCCGCATCGACGGAGCTACAAGATCAGCTGAAATTGCAGAGCGAAGTCGCGCAGAAGCTCAAGAACCACCGCTTCCAGAACGGCGCTCTCAACCTGCAGACCGACGAAGTGCATCCGCTCGTGCTCAACGATAAGGTGGTCGACGTCGTGAAACAGCAGAAGAACCATGCCACCGAGTTGATCGAAGACTTCATGGTGGCCGCGAACGGAGTCGTAGCCCGCCTGCTGGAAAACGTCTCGTCATTGCGCCGCATCGTGCGCACGCCCAAGCGCTGGGATCGCATTGTGCAACTCGCAGCCACCAAGGGCGAAACGCTTCCCGCGCAACCCGACTCTAAAGCCCTGAACGATTTCCTGCTGCGGCGCAAGGCTGCCGATCCCGATCATTTTGCCGACCTCTCCCTTGCCGTCATCAAACTCATCGGTCCTGGTGAGTACGTTCTGGAGCGCGCGGGCGATACCGCTCCCGGTCACTTTGGCCTGGCAGTACAGGACTACACGCACTCCACCGCGCCGAACCGCCGCTTCGCTGACGTGGTCACGCAACGACTGATCAAAGCAATGCTTGCGGGCCAAGCCGAATCCCTATTCCGACGACGAGTTGACCGCCATCGCTTCCAACTGCACGCAAAAAGAAGACGCGGCTCGAAAAGTGGAACGCGAGATGTCCAAGCGCCTGGCGGCCGTCGCCATGCAGCACCGCATCGGCGAAGTCTTCGACGCGATCGTCACCGGTGCCACTGATCATGGCACCTTCGTCCGCGTTCTGCAGCCCCACGTTGAGGGACTGCTCGCCCAGGGCGCGCAGGGTCTCGACGTGGGCGATAAACTCAAAGCCAAGCTCATCCGCGCCGATGTACGCAGTGGATACATAGATTTCGCCCGTGCTTAGATGTTCGGACGATCGCAATCACGTCAAATGCCAACCGCTGCAGGCGCACCCGGCTAGCTAATAGTCGATCCCAAATTTCGACGCTAAGCTCATAACAGCAGTTCGTGCGGAAAAGTTTGGGGCGTTTCTTGTTGAGATGGTGCCATCTCGTCTGTATTCCCATGGCCGTCATTCTTCCAGTGTCGCTTTTCGCACAAGAGAATGCCGCAGCCCTGTTGCGCAGTAGTGGCGCCGGCGTTCTCGTAAACAAGAATCCCTCTCCCGAGTCGATCGCGCTGTTCCCCGACGACCTGATCGAAACTCCTAAGAGCGTCGTGGCGAGGCTCGAAATTACAGGTTCCGCCGCCGATATCGGTCCCGAAACCATGGTGCAGTTCGAAAGTGACGAACTGGTCCTCGATCACGGCAACGTGTCAGTGAATACCACGCGAGGGTTGCGAGTGCGTGTGGGCTGTTTGACGGTGACTCCAGTCAACGTATCGGAACGGACGCAGTACGACGTCTCGGATTTGGACGGTAAAGTAACGGTCAACGCCGCTAAGAATGATGTCTACATCGACGCTCGATCGAAGAAGCCGCAGGAAGCCAAGAATCCATCCCGCTCGAGCCGCGATCTGGTCCGCGAGGGCGAACAGAAGTCCCGCGAAGAAAAGTGTGGTGGCGCCTATCTGAGAGGCGGACTCCACGCCAGGCTTTGGGCGCCTTGATGAATTCAATGTGGGCCAAAATCCTGGCTGGAGGCGTTGCCGGGACGATTGCGTGCTTGGGTTTATGTCACGATGACGATCCCGCCAGCCCGTCGAAGCCGATGCCATAGCGGCAGCCCTCTTCGGCTGACCATCGAGACGCTGTCGACGCTTTTTGGTGAATCTGTTTCTGGGTTACTCCGTCACAACCGCCTTCACCAGATTCCGCGGATGGTCAACGTCGTATCCCTTCTTCACAGCGACGTAGTAGGCGAACAGCTGCAGAGGAATGACTTCCAGAATCGGCAGCAGGAGCTCTGGGGCGGCCGGAACATAGAACACCTGATCGGCAATCGCCGCAACATCCTGGTCGCCCTCGGTTGCAACTGTCACCAGCTGTCCGCGCCGCGACCGTACTTCTTTCATGACGTCGAGTGTGCGGCGGTATCGCAAGACAGAATCGGGATCGCGGCGATCACAAGTCGCCAGCACCACCACGGGGAGCTTTTCGTCTACCAGTGCGTTGGGACCGTGCTTCAATTCTCCCACGGGATATCCTTCCGCGTGCGCGTACGAGATTTCCTTCAGCTTCAGTGCTCCCTCGCGCGCGATGGCATAATGCACGCCGCGTCCGAGATACAGGAACTTCTCCGCCTTGAAAGTGCACTCTCCCGAATTCTTCCGCGAGGCGATCCCAGGCGGAAAGATTCTTCTCGATTGCCTCAGGCAGTTGCAGCAAACGCTTCAGGTACGATCGCGTGACCTCCGAGGTCATGCGTCCGCGCTTACGCGCGAGAAAAAGCGCCATCAGATAGAGAATCGTGACCTGGGTAGTAAAACTCTTCGTCGCTGGAATCGATCGCTCGGGCCCGGCTCCCGTAATGAGGGCCGCGCCGGCCTCGCGAACGATGGTTGTGTCCGGCATGTTCGAGATCGCAATGGTCTTTATTCCCCGCGTCAGCGCCTCGCGCTGAGCCGCAAGCGTGTCGGCTGTTTCGCCCGACTGCGTAATCACGATCACGATCGGATCGACGGCGGCGTGCGTCGAGCGGTAGCAATACTCGCTTGCATATTCGACATCGACGGCAACGCCGGAAAGATCCTCGATCATGATTTCGCCGGCCAACCCCGCGTGCCGGCTCGATCCGCTGGCGGCGATGATCAGCTTCTCGAACGTCAGCAGCGCGCCCTCGATGGGGTGCAGTTCGCCCGGGAAAATGATGTCGTCCTTGAGATGCTTCTCGATCGTCCGCGCAATCGCGTCAGGCTGCTCGTAAATCTCCCGCCGCATCGCGTGAGCAAAGTTGTCGCTGGAAGGTTTCCGGTCTTTGTCAGTGGTCATGATGATGAAAGTTACGACTTAAGATAAGACTAAATGATGCTCCAAAGTAGCGTCGGCGTCCCCGCCGGCTGTCGCGGGGCGCTCGACTCAGCCGACAAGTCCTGGCCCGCACAGCTGCTCGGCTTGCCCTACGCTTTCGCGGCCGCTTCCCTCGAAGTGCGCCTCAATCTCCTCCAGCGTTTTCCCCTTCGTCTCCGGCAGGAACCAAGTCGCGGTCACGAAGTAAATCACCGTGCAGGCCGCGAACCCGAAGAACATCGTCGAATACCCATACTTTCCGACCGTGGGCAGAAAGATGGCCGCAATCGTGGTCGAAACCGCCTGATTGAGCACCAGCGCAATGCTCATTCCATTCGATCGAATCCGCGTCGGCATCAGTTCCGAAAGTGCCAGCCACACGCAGACTCCCGGCCCCATCGCGAAAAATGCCATGAAAACAAACAGAGCTACGGCTACAATCCAGCCGTTCTTCGTCGGAGGGAACTGGAGTAATCAAAGCATTCTCAATCCGCAAGCGGAGCTTGACGCGCCGCATCGAGGTCTCCGAACGGATTCGAGAAAAACGCGACAATCTTATTCGCCGGGACGCAACTTTCACGGGTGATTTCGATGGGCTTCGCCGCCGGATCGTCAGAGCGCACTGCTTGGCTCGCGGTTCGAAAATCTCCGTAGGAGTAGATCACCACCAGCGAGGTCGGAGCCCCGGTTGCGATGGAGCTGCCTCCAGTTGTCTGCAACAAGCTTTGCAGCCAGTTCCTGGTTGTAAACCAAGTCGGGCAGTCTGGTCCGGCGCGACCATCGACTGCACTGCAGCCCTGGAATCGACACCCAGCCTCTCAGTCCGGCGAAACAGAATGCCGGTAAACAGCATCGCCAAAATGATTCCCGCCGTGCCGATGCCCAGCAGAAACTTGCGGCCTTTGCGGTCGACCAACGCCACTCCGACGAGAGTCACGAAGAAGTTCACAAAGGTGAAGATAACGTAGCCAACATGTGCGGCCAGATCGGAGAGCCCGCTCTGAAGAAGAATGTTGGTGTTATAGGCGATGATCGAATTGATCCCGGTGCGTCTGATTGCAGGCGAGAATGATGCAGGCGAGCACGAAGGGGATTACGTATTTTCGCCGGAGCAGCGAATCTCTCATCTTCGCGCCCGAGGCATCCTTCGAATTCTCCGAAGCGGTCAAGTTCCTGCATCTCTTTAAGTTCGAGGTCAGCTTGCTCGGTGGTGCGGGAACGGAGCAGTGCTGTATACGCCGCCTCCTTCTTTCCACGCCGCAAAAGCCAGCGGGGAGACTCCGACAGCATGAGGCTGCCGATCACGAACAGAATTCCCGGCGGCAGCGACACCCAAAAGATCCCGCGCCACGCGGCATTCTTGAATGCCAAGATTGCGGCGGGATCGCCGAGCTTAGTGATGTGATCGAGGCGAAAACTGAAGAGCAATCCGATCAGCGCCGCGATCGCAATACCGGCCGTGAGCAGCCATTGAAAAATTCCGGTGCCCTTTGCCACGGTGTGCCGCCGTGAGGCATTCGGCGAGATAAAGCGGGACCACGACGCCGATGAGTCCAGCGCTCGTTCCTTGCAACAATCGGCCGAAAACGAGAGGGGTGTAGCCGTGCGCCAGCGCAATCATCGGGGATGCTGACGACAAACATCACACCGCTGATCGCCATCAGTGCTTTCCGCCCCATCCAGTCGGCAAGCAATCCCGCGAAAAGTGTCGAGAACACACTGCCCAGCAAAACGGCGGCGACGACGATGGAAAGTTCGCTGCGGTTCAGCCCCGAGGTCGCTTCCAGATACGGCAGTGCGCCCGCAATAATGCCGACGTCGACGCCATAAAGCAGTCCTCCGAGGCCAGCGACGATCAGAAGAAAGCGGTTGTAAAAAACTTTCTTGTCATCGAGAACCGACGGAGTGCTGGTCGCCATTTGAGCCATCATATGTTGTTGTGTCACACCCGCAGCACGGGAGCGTGAACCAACCCGCCTCACGATGAATGTTTTCGTGAATTGCACTCCGAATTGTAGCCCAGCAGCCATGAAAACTGCCCAAAGTGCTATACCCGACAGCGAAAAATAACTCGACAAATTGCGCCAATCCGTTCCGGCTATCGCGCGCCACGCCATCTTTTCATCGAACCATGGGTGAATCGATTCGAACCCGAGAGTAAGGAATTCCTGTCTCAGATTCTTGCATTCAGAACGCAGTCGCTATCAGTACGACCTCTCGCCACCGGGCCTCCGCGGGAACTCGAAATCCGCGTGAGATAATTAGCTTGCTCTTTGGCCCCGTAGCTCAGATGGATAGAGCAGCGGTTTCCTAAACCGTTGGTCGGCAGTTCGACTCTGCCCGGGGCCCCCACTCCTATCCCGAAGACTCCGCGAAAGTAACCTCTGCCACTCTTCATCTGAAGGACACGGGCGGATGTCACCCGGGGTTGTCGGTTAAGCCATTTTCGAATTTCTGCATAGCCGCCTTTGCATCTTCGCCAACGGTTTTGATGGAGCAGGCTTGCGTTACTGCTTACGTTCGGATGGGTGGAAGATTGCCTGGCATCCGACGATTGCTTCTCATGGAAATTACCTAAGGTTGAGATGTGGGTTTTTTGCTACAGCGCAACGACACCGAGCCACGTAAAACCTAGCCTAGTAGTTGGCTCGGTCCTCTTCTGCTTCCTGTTGAGGGTGCGGTCTGGCCGACGCTTACTACTCCGGGGTCGGGATTGGGCCGAGCGTTAGAATGCAGGCAAATGACGGACTTGATACCCGAAATCAGGGATTTTCTTCGCACAGCGACCGAGGCAATAAATGCCTGACACTCCCGAACGGACGAAAAGAAGAAAGTGGATGGTTGGAATTTACGTCCCTTCGATCGGGAGCTGAGAATTGCCTGTCAGATTCAAGCAAGAAAAGAAGACATGTACGATTACGAATGGGTACAAAAGATATTGCGTGAAGCGCTTGGTTTGCCGCGCTAGCATTTTGAAGCCTACGCGACGGAGGTGTCAGTTCAGGCGTCGTTAAAGACGGGTCTGCCACAACTCCTATTCGAGTACACATGATCGTAACTGATTGACTACTCCCAGCATCGCTTTAGCGCGATGCATTCGTAAACCCTTGGTCGACAGTTCGACCTGCCCCGAGGCCTCTACCTTCAATTGTCGGAAATCAGGACGATGCGGCCACTGTAGAGGGATCTCAGTTCGGCTGCGGATTGTTGTTTTCGGCAGGCTGGGCTGCCGGAGCTTTGCGCTTTTCGTCCGCGTCGACGGCGAAGAGCATGTAATGATCAAAGCTGTGTTTGCGGTAGTAGCGATGCCGGCGGAAGTCCAGATAGATTTCCGCACTCTGCGGAAGCCAGAGTTCCACCTTCTTCTTTGCGAACGGCACGGGGCCGTACTCGACAACTTGATGTTCGCCAGCCAAGCGAATCTGAGGCACCGGACTCACCAATTCTGACTCAATCCGCACAATCTGGAACTTGTCCGCGGTAATCCAGGCCCGCCCCTTCAGCCTCAGCGAATACAAGCTCGCCCCCCACTCGGTAGTCGTGCATCTGTGCCGGACGATCGTCCCGTTGCTTGAAGTGGACCAGCCAGGTTGGTTGACCCCGTAACTCCCCGAGTCCTTCGCACACCATTTCGAAGCTTTCCCGCATTTTCGGGTGAAAGACCAGCGCCAGCGTCGTGAATCCGCTGCTCGAGATCTGATCCGGAAAGTCGGCCAGCCCAAGGTGCTCCTGCCGGTATTCGTCCACCGCGATCGAGCCCTGCTTCGACTCCGCGAAAGCAGCGACATAGTTGAACGTGCGCGTTTCCTTGGTGAGCGCATCGCCCATCTCATCGAGTTGCTCGTGCAACAGATGTTCGATCGCCGCGATGCGTGATACGTCATCTACGAATTCCTCGACCCGGGTGCCCGTCTTCTCAACGATGTCTGCCGGACAACTCACACTCGCCGCCACAGACGGTTTGTTCTGGTCAATCGCTGGAGGCTGCCAGGGCCGCACAGAAAAAGTTGGTTCGGCCGCAGCGATCAGCGGATCTACTCCCGTCGATCTGTGGGGCTGGCAGCGAAACGTTCACCGCGGTTGTACTCGCAGGCGCAGGTGCCGCTTCCAGTTGCGCGATCAGCGCCTTGACCTGTGGCACGCTCGGATTCTTCGGAGCGGCGGCCACGAAATCCTTGAGAGCCTGTATACCTTCCTGCCTCTGACCGAGATTGACAAGTGCTTGCCCCAAAACCAACTGCGACGCGGTCGCTTCCCCCTTACCTTTGCTGATGGCGAGCTGAGCCTCGTCGCGCGCTTTGTCAAACTTCCGCTCCTTCAAATACGAAGCCGCCAGCAGGTCGTGCGCGACCCAGTAATCCGAATCCACCAGCACCGCCTTCTCCAGATTCGAAACAGCCCTGCCGTAATCTTCCTGCTGCAGGCTCAGCCGGCCCAACAACGTCAGTGCCTGCACGTTGTTTCGGATTCAGATTCGATAGCATTGCCGAGAAAATCCGCGGCTCGTACGAAATCTTTCTTCTGAAAGTAGAGATATCCCAGCAGGAAATTCACATCCGGGATTTTCTGGCGCTAACTTGTACGCCACACCCAACCGCTTGTTCGCCTCGTCCCACTTGCCCGGACTTCAGCGCTGAAACCCCGTGCTTGGTCTCCTTTCGCGCCTTCGGCGGCATCGCTCCGTCCTCGAAGTTCAGCTGCACCGCCGTTGGATCCTTCTGCAGGATGATCTCTAGTTTCACGGGCCCGACTGCGGTCATCGCCTGGAACTCTTTGTGGCCTGTGAGTAGCCGACAGCACTTACCTCGATGTCATAGTGTCCGAACGGTACGTCGCCGAACGTGACTTCCGATTCGTCTGTCGTCGTTTGCCAGCTCACCGTTTGAGTTGACTGATTGGTTAGCTTCACCAGGGACTGCCGATCGAGCTTGGTCTTCGTACTCTCGGAATAGACGGTGATCAGCAACATCGCGCCGCCGTGATTCTCGTAACCGCGCATTCTCGCTGGGTTTATTGCCGCCCAAGTTGAACGGATCGTACAATTGGCAGTAAGCCGGAGCGGCTGACACCAATACAACCAAGATCGCTCCGAACGGCCAGAGTCGGTGAGAGGCCCGTGTTGGACGACAACGGGTCATGAAAAAGCGCCTACGACACAGTTTCTCATGCCCCGTTAGCCGGGTCAATGCGTCGTGCTTGCATGTGGGCTCCTGCCAGAGTTGGGCTCGGCGTACACTGTCGTTGTCTAGCTGTTTTGTTTCGAGTTGCGTAGTGCAGGTCAATGAGGTTAATGAATCAGACCTGGCGAAATTAGGCGAACCGATCACGAATCCTCCGATTTCTCGGCGTGATGGCTCTCCACCGACAGCTTGCGCAGCGACAGTCTCTCCCGATGCGCCAGCAACAGTCCCAGCGGCACGACGGCCGCAAACGTCACCAGCCACAACAGAATTCCGCAACTCGCGGCCATCTCCGGGGGCACATCAAACACGCTCGACAGCATCGCGATCGTCGCCATCTGCGAGCCGCCGCCGACGGCCGGCAGTTGCAGCATCGATCCCAGCATGCTGGCGAAGATCAGAATCAACAAGTTGCGAAACCGGAATCGTCCAGCGCATCGACCCCGTAGGAATGCGTTACTTCCTGGTACGCCAGTGCAATCATGTACCACATTCCCACAGAGACCACGCTCAGCCAGAACAGCGACACCGGCCCGTGAATCGTGTTGAGCCCCATTCCGAACTCACGCACTTTCTGTCGCCAGCTTGTGCCCCAAATTCGACGACAGATGAGCGAACCGCTGTTCTACCCAGCGTGCCGCCGCCTCTCCGTTCCGGCCAATGACTACCGCGGCCGCCGTCGTCGCCAGCACGAATGCAATCAGAAAAAATCCCGCCTCGCGAAAGCGCTGGTAATACTCCGGATGCGGAATGGACTGGCAGCGCGCTCGGCAGAAAAATCGCCAGCGCCATCAGAACCGCGAACGCTCCAATGTCAAAGATGCGTTCCACCGCCCAGACCGCAAGCTGGGAAGAGAAGGGAAGACCCGTGCGCCGCGCAATCAGATACGGACGAATGAATTCTCCGGCCCGCCCCAACAGCGCCAGACCAGCGAAGCCAATCAGTGTCGGCGAGACCAGTTCGCTCAGCTTGGTCTGTGGTCGCACCGGCTTCAAGAAGATCTTCCAGCGAATCGCCCGCACGACGTACGCGAAGATAGATCAGCGCGATCCCGTGCAAAACATGCCACTTCTTGATGCGATGGGTCTGGCTCCAGAACGTGCCCCAATCAAAGGTTCGCCAGTGCCGGTACTGCAGATAAATCAGAACTGCCAGGATGCAGAACACCACCACGCTGGCCAGAATTCGCTTCTTATCCATGAAGGGGGAAGCTCCGCGCCGCGGTCCCGCAACGCGAAGTGGGAAACGGCCACTCAAAGGTAAACGACCGCGCCACCACGGTCAAACCCGTCAGATGCGGAGCAAGTGAGTGAAACTGGAAGACTGCGGAAGGGAACTACGGAATGAGACCTACTTGCCTTGCGTCGAGGCCAGGTTAGTCGTACCAGTACCAGCGCTCTGTGAATTGTTCTTCGCGGCTGCAGTTCGCTTGCTCTCGACGCTTTTCTTTTGTGCAACTTTGTTCTGCGGGGCCGCCGCCTTCCCCTGCGCGATCTTCTTCTTGTTGAAGTCCTTCACGATCCGCGCGACGTACGCCCGGGTCTCGTAATAAGGAGGCACTCCGCCAAACTGTTCCACCCGCTGCGGTCCCGCGTTGTACGCTGCCAGCGCCTTCACCAGGTCGAAGTTGTACCGTTCCAGCAACTCTCGCAGATATCTGGTCCCGCCTTCAACATTCGCCTGCGGATCGAAGGCATTCGGCACTCCCAGTTGTGAAGCCGTTCCCGGCATCAGCTGCATCAGGCCCTGCGCGCCCTTCGGCGACACCGCCTGCACATTGAACCCGCTCTCCGCCTTGATCACGCTGTTCACAAGATCCGGATCCAGCCGGTACCGCCCGCTCGCCTCATTCACAACTTGCGAAAGATCAGTCACCGGCCGCGCAGGAAATGCAGAAGTCTGGCGGGCCGAACGAGACTGGGTTGGCCACATCCTTCGCGTTTTGTGCGGAAGGGCGGATTCTCGGCAGGTTCCTCGGGCGCCGCCTCAAAGTGCTCAATCTCATCCGTCGGCACATCCACGAAACTCGATCCATCCGCGCTCACATACAAGCCGCGTCAACTCGCCGACGATCTCCCGCCGCTCATGCTTGATGGCGAACCCATTCTTCAGCACCGCAACTTCACCCGCAAAGCAGGGAAGTGCTGCCATCACGAGCGCGACGATCCACGCAACGGATTGTGATAAGCGAACCTTCATTCGAAAACTCTGGAAAGAGCTGCCAGTCCCTGGACGGCAACGCTAACGAACTAACGCCCAACGACGGTCTGCCCCAACGCCAACTCCACCGCCGCCGCCACCCCGCATTCGTGGTTCCCGCGTGTCACCCGCCATCCCCGGGCCCGCAGCTCCTCACACGCATTCCCCATGATAACCGGATGCCCGGCAAACTCAAGCATCTCCACGTCATTATGGTTGTCACCGACGGCCATGACCTCTTCGCGCCGGTAACCCCGGTAAGCCGCCCAGCGCTCCAGGGCATGCCCCTTCGAGCACCCCGCATTCAGCACGTCGATCATCGACAGATCCCGCTCCGGATACTCCGTCCGCAGCACGGTTACCATACCCGTCCATTCCCGCCTGTTCCAGGGCCCGCAGGGCCGCAGCTCATCCGCACCATGGTTCCGCAGAACATGGCCTGCACCGGATCCGTAACCAGCGCCTTCTCGATCGGAACCACGAACTCGATGTACTCCATGTTCTTCTCGAGCCAGCGCCGGATGCTCGCGCCCGAGTTCATCCATCCTCTCGAGCACAATCGCGCCCTTGGTCTCTTGGTCAAAGGTCAGAACGGTATTTCCCCGGAACTCTTGCATCGCCCCGCACAACTTGCGGCAGGTCTCGGCCGGCATCATGTCCCGATGAAAAGTCTCCCCGCTCAGCGACCGCGTCACCGCCCCATTCGAACTGATCAGCCACAGATCGAATCCAAGCTGTTTCGCGATCGGCAGCGCGAAAGTATGCCGCCGGCCTGTCACCAGCACGATCTCAATCCCGGCCGCATGCGCCCGCCGCAGGGCGGTCAGATCGCCCTCAGAAATCTGGAATTGTGGATTCAGCAGCGTCCCGTCGATATCGGTCGCCAGCAGGCGGATGTTGGAAAGCGTCACCACGCTTCATGGTACCACCCGCTCGCGGCTCATCTTTGCGCTGTGCACTTGACTCAGCACCCAGTTCAGGAACAACTCAGAAACCTTGAAATTCCGCATCTAGCCGACACGCTGGACCTGTGGCTGTTGCAGCACTGACAATTTCCTCTTGTGATCTTCATCACGTGGGACCGGAGAATTTGAGTGCAGTGGCCTGATAGCGTCACTCATCCGGCTTCGTCGTCAATTTCCGAGACGCGCTGCCTCTGGCTCAGTTTGCTCAACTATCAATTGGGCAAGGTCGCTGGTTTCCGAAGGAAGCCGTACCGATAGCTGAAGGAGCCTCGGCTCCTCTCCGAACAGAATCGCTACTCCACAGATGGGACTGTCGTTCTTCTGTAGGCGGGAGGCGGTGCCAAGCCCTTCCGTCACGCGCGGGCGTCCGAAATTCTACGATGTTCTCGCGTCGATACCTCAGCGTGTCTGCTGGATAGGGACCATAAGGAAACGAGCTTGCGGGCTCGATTCCCTCTGCAATCACGCCCTCAACGAACGCTCTGTGTGCGGGAAACACGCGAGCAATGGTCTTAGCAACCTCAAACAGCCCTGACGTGTCCCCGTCCACGGAAGAAATCTGAATCACCGGTCCTGAAAAGCCTTTCCAACTTGCCGAAAACAAGTCAGCGGCATTGACTGCGTCGGGACTTACGTAAAGGGTCGCGCCATTTGAACCGTATGTCCCGATGCAGCGCCAGCCCTTTGGAGCAAGGACTCCGACTCCTTCTTGCGCTTTGTAGTAGGCGAGGCGTTGAGCTACTTCTGCGGGGATTGCCATCGTCTTGCTTCGTCCAGAGGGAGCTTTGACCGGACCGACTTGACCGTCAGATTCACACCCCACAAATGGGACGAGGGCGAAAGCATTTAGCACTGGTCGCGGGGGATTTGCCCTGGCCCCACATCGAACAATGCACGCACATCAATACCGTGACCAAGAATAGGTCGCCGATTCCAGCGCGTCTATCTCCATGCATGCGCCTAGTGTACGGCTGCCCGGAATTGGATGTACATGGGACAACTGTTGATAGATCCGAATTTCACTCATTACCCGATGACTAGGGACTGAGTGTCAGGCCTTTTTCGTGAGGGCCGCGCGAATTCGCTGGGCCACGATCGTATCTTCACCGGGCTGCAACATCCAGACCCCAACCACGAGCGTGTTTGCATCCGCCGGGATGCCTTGGTTGGGCTTTTGGCCGGTATTCGGGTTCAATTCAATCGAAGGCGTCCCCGTGCGCAAAACTTCGACGATCTGACCAGTGGTTACGCCGGTGACTGCCGGGTCGAAGCGTATGAGCAGATGTGGAACATGGTTGGCGATCTTTGGAATCACCGTCTCCGTCCTGACCGAGCGGATGCCCGTCACGGCACTGGCGATGAGATCGACCCGCTTCTGGTAGTCGCCTCGCATCGACTCTTCCGTGTGCGAGAGAACCCAGTCGACCGCCGCTACCATGCCCACAATCTGTTCCTTCGCCACCTTCATGCCGCGGCCGATTCCGTCTCCGGGATTATTGTTGGCATGGGCCAAGTCCGTCAGGATCTTCCGGCCAAGCAGCAGGCCCGCGTTTTGCGGACCGCGCATTCCCTTGCCCCCGGAAAAGGCCACAAGATCGAAGCCCATGCCAGTGTACTTCCATAGATTCGAGATCGGAGGCATGTCCGCGGCTGCATCCAGGTGGCAGGGAATCTTGTACTCGTGCGCCACCCGCAGCCACTCTTCCCGACCAATCTGTGCGCTGGCGGCGATCCCATCCTCGTCCTCCGCAGCGTTGAAAAAATTCGTCATCACCGCGTTGCCGGCGCCGCACGCGCGCCTATAGTCTTCGAGCGTGACCACCTCGGCCACCCGCGCCCCACAGAGATACATAGCGCGGTCATACTCATAGCGGTGAGCACGCTGCACGATGACCTGATTCTTCATCCCGTCAATCGCCTGCGGCATGTCCAAAATGTTGATGTTGTTTGCATACTGCAGGCACGCGGCAGTCGCCAGGCTGATGGCTCCCGAAGCCCCCGAAGTCACAATCGCCCCCTCGCACTGGAGGCGACGCGCTATGTACTCGCCTGCCTTGCGCTGCAGATCGTGCAAACGCACAGGATGAAGCGCAGCCTTCTGTACTGCAGCTAGAACCTCCGGGGGCATGCAGGCGGCGGTAAGCGTGGTATAGGTGCCGGCCGCGTTGATAATCGTCGGGACCTCAAGCTTCGCATAGTAGTCCTCACCATCTGAAGATGCCGCCGGCGATGAAACAGCCTTGGCGAGGGGAAGCAGAGGCGCCGCGCCCAGGGCCGCGGCCAGGGAACTGGCCCAGCGAAAGAAGCCGCGACGGGAAAGAAAGGATCCTTGCGATTCAGTCGATCCTGACACGGTGGTCGCTCCTTATACATGTCCAAGAAACATGAGGACTGCTTTAGTCACCCTACGCCGCTCGCCTATCCAACAGCCCTCTTGCCTTCCGAAACCACGCCCGCTCCCGCCGCCGCAGGGCGGTCAGATCACCCTCAGAAATCTGGAACTGTGGATTCAGCAGCGTCCCGTCGATATCGGTCGCCAGCAGGCGGATGTTGGACAGCGTCACCACGCTTCATGGTACCACCCGCTCGCGGCTCATCTTTGCGCTGGACACGTGATCGTGCGTGTTTCCTCGGAGAAGGGTGGACCCGATTCTACCTCAATCCAGCCGCGGAGCAGCGAAACAATTTAGCCCCGGGGCGTAAAGTCTGGGTACGTTCTTCGTAGTGTCAGCTTCAAGTCTCGATCTCAATCTGGTTTAGCGGGAGACTTCAGGAGTTGCCAGGGCTTATCTTCAACAGGTGTGTTGAGGAATTTCAACTTGGCAGTTTGCGCACCCGAGAGCGACATCTCGAATCGTGCTTTCTCTGAACCCTGGAAACTAAGAATTCCGCCTTCCACTCTTGCACCGCTGATCTTCATGGCATGCTGCGGACTTGGAGCATCGATGATAGCCTCGCACTGACCGTCTTCACCGTGCATGTTGGCGATACTGATATCGCCTATCAGGTCCCTTCCGCTAACTGTAATGCTCAGAATGACGAACGGATTACCATCCTGGCAGATTCCTTTCCACGTGCCTGCAAAGGAAGCCAAGCTTACGTCGGCCCCGGTTTTCTGTGCCTGTATCGTCCATGAGAGCGCCGCCAGCAAGACCAGCGCTACGAAGAGTCGGAAGAAAAGAGAAGCCTTCATAAAACCCTCCTGTTTATTTCTTTCGTGTAGAGACACCGCGATAAAGCGGACGGTTCCTTCATTTCTGCACTTGGGCAAAACCGCGTTTTCACCGCTAAGGGCTTATGGGGTCATCGGCCGGCTGGTTGTTAACGTAAGATCGTCCCTTTACTGATTGACTTCACGTGCCGGACGGAAAAAAGCGCTGGATCCGAGGTCGATCCAGCGCCTGTAAATATGTTTACGAACATTTCCCAGGCAGCTTTAGCCACCCTGCGCCGGCAACCTCCCCAACAGCCCGCTAGCCTTCCGAAACCACGGCCGCTCCCGCCGCCGCAGATATCCCGGCATCGTCGGTTTCTTCTCCAGAATTCTCTGCGCCCAGATGCGGGCTTCCGCGTTCCGTCCCTGCGACTCTAGATACAACGCATAGTGGAAATACGTCTCCGACAGAGTCGAAATCCGCGTCGCCTCGCGAAACATCGCATCCGCCTTGTCGATTTGCCCGGTCTGCGCATACGCCCAGGCCAGCAGGCCCTTGGCCCGATGAAAGTCGTAATCAGCATCAGACGTCACCGCCCTTTCAAGGTCGGGCACCGCGGCAGCGAAGTCTCCCAGCTCGACCTCAGCGATTCCGCGCCGATAAAACGGATCCGGATGATCGGTCCGCGACGAGATGGCGCGGTCGTAGCACGCGCGGGCCCGGGCAAAATTCCCGTCATCCAGATACAGCAACCCGAGTTCCTCGTAGTTCCCCGCCGAAGGATTGTCGAGGATCGTCCGCTCCAGTTCCTGTATCCTCCTCCGCCGCGGAAACACCTGAAACGAACTCCGCAGCAGCCCCGCGTCCGGAATCACCTCCACCGCGATATAAATCAGCGCCCCTACCCAATGAAACAGAATGACCCAGATCCAAAAGAAATTCGGCCGCCGCCGGATGAAGTGGATTATGGCCACGATCCGAAGCGCGATCGCCCACCACGAAAAGGCGAAAAACAAGAATGATCTCATGGCGAAAACGCACTATAGCATGTGGACTGAGATGTGCTCAGATACGGCTGTACTTGAGCACGCGGTGAAGATTCTGACGAAGCCTCAGGGAACACCCATGGATCACTGGCACTGCGTTTCTTAGGAACGCCGAGAGTAGCCCCGTTTCCAAGCCGGGTTCCGCAAACCAATGCGCGTGCCGGAGGCACGCTTGAAACTCGACCACTCTTGTCTACTTCTTCGCCGCGTGCGCCGCGATCGCCGTAGCCGCGCAACTCCCGCCAAACTGTCTTTCGCCGCTGCCGGCAAGCTTATCCGCATTCGCACACAACAAGCTCACCTGCCACATCTGCGTCGTCGAGAGCGTCTTCTCGAATCCCGGCATCCCCGTCATCCGAATTCCTCCCGACACTTTCCAATACGTCTCTCCCGGAGGATCGTCCGTCACGCCTTTCCCCTCCATCAGCTTCGGAGGCTTCGGAAACATCCCACTGGCGATCGCTGTCTGCGGCTGCCCAGGCAATCCGTGGCACACCGCGCAATGCTCTTTATAGACCTGGGCGCCCGCCGCGTATGCAGCGTCGTCGGCGGCAATCGGTACTGTCTTGGGAACCTCTTTGTCCAGTCGCGCGTGCAGCGCCATGCGCGCCAACGTCTTCTCAAACGGCATCGGCGGCGCCGAAGTCGCTACCGGCGCAGTTCCCATCGAGAAATACATGTATACAAGAACTGGAACCAACACTAACCCGAGGATCAACCCGAAAAGGAACTTTCCCATTAACTATCTCCTGTGCCACGGCTGAGCACTTGATACTACCTCAAGGTGCCCGCCCGCGCGAAGTCAGAAAGATCAGTCGTTTGCCCAAGAATGCTGCGGTTGTGCTTTCAATCACGTTCCCAGCGGAAGCCTGAGCGGTAAACTCTTTGAGCGGGTGCAAGAGGCGATCCGGATGGAGGTTTAACCAGTGTCAGATCGGCAGGCGGAATTACTTAAGTCTTTTCGGGCATTCATCAAGGCAGCAGAAGAAGGCGCCGCCATCCCGCCGGTCGATGAGCACGATCTGAAGGCTCTTCACGAATTGTGCGTAGAAAGAGCCAAGCGCTATTGCGGCAAAGATGGAGTGATCAGCATCGAGATGACCGCCCGCGCCTGCAGTCCCACGGCGAACTTGCCCGCCGTATGGCTGCGCCACACCCAACTGCGTTCTCTCTACAGGCAAGGCTTGCTCGCAGAATGGCAGCACGGAACAACTCTTGATGATGCGGTTTTCCGTGTAGCCGCTGCCATTCCGATGAATGGTATCCACCTCGATTCTCATGCTTTCCTTGAACGCCTGCACGCCCTCGCCGCAGTCTGAACCCTGCGAATTCGCCACAGTTCGCCCAATCGAACCGTGAAGTGAGCCGGCTCGCGACCAACCTTTTACAAACCCTGGACTCACTCATGACAAGCCCACGAAGAGCTAGTCTTACGCTGCCCTTACCGTGACTCGACTCCCTGCAGAAATCGCGGAATTCAACTGAGTAACTTCGGAGTGTAGAAGTCATGAGCAACGAAGTAGCGCGCTCAATCCCAGTTGCAGACCAATCTTCAACCGAGACCAAGCCAGTCAGTCGATCCAATCGGCGCTCGTTCCTAAGAAACACGATGGTGGCCGGAGCCGCAGCCACCGCTGGCGCAGCCCTCCTTACCAAAGGTGTCCCTGCCTTCGCCAAGAAAAAAATGGCTCGCTCAGCAAGGGCGACGCCGCTATTCTGCGTTTCGTCGCCGCCGCCGAAATCATCGAGAGTGACATCTGGCTGCAGTACAACGAACTCGCCGGCGTCCAGGACGGCGAGGTCTCGAAGCTAGCCAGCCAGCTGATTCCCGGATATCCCTCGCATGCCACCGGCGGAAACACCCCTTACACCAACGCCGTCCTACAACTCGACGAAGATATGAACCAGTACATCTCCGACAACACCGAAGACGAACTGAGTCACGAAGTCTTCCTGAACGCCTACCTTGCGTCCAAAGGCGCGGACACCGTCAATCTTGACGCTTTCCGCACACTGCCCTCGAGCCAGGCGACCGGATCCAATAAGTCCTTTGGCCGTCTGACGAATCTCACGCAACTCACGGTTCACACCGATTTCTGGACCCGTTACCGCAGCCGCAGAGGCAATCCCGACCTCGGCGACAAATTCCGCAACGCCATTCCCACGCTGGCGGTCGGCAAGCACACTGCAATTCCACGAACCGATGCCGACACCAACGATTCCAATTTCATACAGGCAGTCGGCTACACCGCAGGATTTCACTTTCCCTGGATCGAACAGGGAGGAACCAGCTTGTATGCGATGCTGGCTCAGCGCGCGAGAAATGTAGAAGTCCTGCGCATCCTGCTCAGCATCGGCGGCACCGAGATCTGCCACTTCCAGACGTGGCAGGACAAAGCAGGCAACGCACTTCCGCTCTCGGCGGTCGACCCCGTAACCGGCGTTTCGGTCACGTTCCCGGATCTCAACTCCCCACCGTTTGGTGGCGAAGATTTCCAGACCAACCTGATCATGCCCGAGCCGACAACGTTCCTCAGCCGCCAGTTTCCTCCGTGCTCCATCATTCGTCCGACGGAAACCGCTGGCGCCGCCATGGGTGCGCTGAACGCACTGACAGCAGACGGCCTGTTCATCGGCCAATCGAACCAATTCACGGAACTCCTGCGTGACCTGGCCGAAGACGCAGACAACGCCCGTCGCTAAAACGCTTGTGTAGGGGCGGACGCCTTCGTCCGCCCCGTGACCCTGAGCGCAGCGAAGGGGAGCGTGCTGCCCACGCGGCCTTAGAAGAAGCGTGGGAATATTTCGGAAGGCATATGAGTTAAATGAATGGATGGCAAGCACGCACTAAAGGAGAACCCATGTTCGAAGGCCTGTTTCAACCGATGCACGTATTAGTCATAGCTGGCATAGCCCTCCTAGTATTCGGCCCCAAGAAACTCCCAGAACTAGGCAGAGGCCTGGGCGAAAGCATCCGGGGCTTCAAAGCCGCCATCGCCACGAAAGACGAAGATCACACTCTGAAGCCGTAGACGATCCGACAAACACCAAACGGCCAGCGACGAACGAACAACGGCTGAGAACTGCGTCTGCGCGTCTCTGCTAAACTCGCCAGTCATGCTGACGCATCTCGAATGCACCCGCTGCGGCGAGCACTATCCCGCCGACCGTCCGCAATCCGTCTGTCCCAAAGACGCCGGAATCCTCTACGCCCGCTACGATCTCGCCGCGATCAAACGCTCGTTCTCTTCCGCTCGCCTGGCCCTGCGCGCCCCCACCATGTGGCGCTACGACGCCGTCCTTCCCGAAGCCAATCCCGTCTCTCTCGGCGAAGGCTTTACTCCGATGCTTCCCAGCCGCGAGTATCCCAACGTCTACATCAAGGACGAAGGCCTCAACCCCACCGGATCCTTCAAAGCCCGAGGCCTCTCCGCCGCCGTCACCATGGCACGCCACTTCGGCCTGAAGAAACTGGCCATCCCCTCGGCCGGCAACGCCGCCGGAGCCCTCGCCGCCTACTCTGCCGCCGCCGGGCGTCGAAGCCCACATCTTCATGCCCAAAGATGTCCCCGCGGCCAATCGCATCGAATGCGACTACTACGGCGCGCAACGTCACGCTGGTCGACGGCCTGATCAGCGATTGCGCGAAGAAAGTCGCCGAGCTGAAAGACTCCGATTCCTGGAAAAAAGACGGCTGGTTCGACGTGAGCACCACGAAGGAGCCCTACCGCGTCGAAGGCAAAAAGACCATGGGATACGAAGTCGCCGAACAACTCGGCTGGCGCATGCCGCAAGGCATCATCTATCCCACCGGCGGCGGCGTCGGCCTGCTCGGCATGTGGAAGGCCTTCGAAGAAATGGAAGCCCTGGGCTGGATCGGCTCCGAGCGCCCCAAGATGATCGTCGTTCAATCAGCAGGATGCGCGCCGATTGTTAAAGCATGGGATGAAGGTAAGCCTTCCTCCGAAATGTGGACCAACGCCGCGACGTTAGCCTCCGGCCTGCGCGTTCCCAAGCCGTACGGCGACTATCTGATCCTCGACATACTAAAGAAGAGCAAAGGCACAGCGGTCAGCGCGACGGACGAAGAAATCCTGGAAGCCACCCGCCACTGGGCGAAAGTAGAAGGAATCTTCGCCGCCCCCGAAGGCGCAGCATGCCTGGTGGCCTACCGCAAACTCCGCGCCAGCGGCTTCTTCAAGCCTGAAGACACGGTAGTCCTCTTCAACACCGGCACCGGCCTGAAATATCTGGATGTGCTGGATGCCGGTGTGGAGCGGGCACCCACGCCCGCTAAGCCGGCCCAATCCGCGAAACCAGCCGCCCGCCAAATCGGCGGCATCATCGGCCCGTACTGAAAACGGATTCTTTCATCGTCAGTACATCCTGAGCGCAGTCGAAGGATCCCTACGCTTCACCGGTAGCGCCCCTCTGTGCTCCTCTGTGTCCTCTGTGGTGAAATAGTCTCCGAGCCCATGACCGACCGCCTCTACTATCCACGACTCCTTCCTCTACGACTTCGAAGCCGAAGTCCGTGAAGTGCAAGAAAATCCCAGGCCCGCCCTGATCCTCGACCGCACCGCCTTCTATCCCACCAGCGGCGGACAGATCTTCGACACCGGCGTGATCTCAACCGAAAACGAAAAGCTCAAAGTCACCGAAGTCGCCGACACCGAAGACGGCCGCATCGTCCACTATCTTGAAGCCCCGCCAAAGTCCCTGCAAGCCGGGAGCCAAAATCCGCGGCCAGATCGACGCCACCCGCCGCCGCGACCACATGCAGCAGCACACCGGACAGCATGTCCTCTCCGCCGCCTTCGTCCGCCTCTTCAACATTCCGACCGTCTCCTTCCACATGGGCGACGACTACTGCTCGATCGACCTCGACACCCCGACACTCTCCAAAGATCAAATCGAAGCCGCCGAGCGCCTCGCCAACGAAATCATCCTGGAGAATCGTGCGGTCGATATTCGCTTCGTCACTCGCGAAGAAGCAGGGAAGCTGGGCCTGCGCAAACTCCCGCCCGCCGAACGCGACGAACTCCGTCTCATCGATATCCGCGACTTCGACCTCAGCGCCTGCGGCGGCACTCACGTCAATCAGACCGGACAGATCGGTTGCGTCCTACTGCGCAAAACCGAAAAAGTCCGCCAGGGATGGCGCGTCGAATTCGTTGCCGGACAACGCGCCGTTGCCACCGCTCGCCGCGACTTCACCACGCTCACCGAAGCTGCCGCGACTTTTCTCCGCCCACATCTACGACGTTCCGCAGCAGGCCCGCAAATCGCTCGACGAAATCCGTTCCCTCCGCAAGCAACGCGAGCAATCGCAGGAAGAACTCGCCGAAGCCCAAGCCGCCGCGCTTCTGGCCGAAACTCCCGAATCCGACGGCCGCAAACTCGTAGTCCGCACCTTCGCGGACCGCGACATGAATTTCCTGAAGCTGCTCGCCCAGAAGTTGACTCGCCGGGCATCGAATGTCGTAGCTCTCGCTGGCCACCACATCGCCGCAACCATCGTTAGTCTTCGCGCAATCCGCCGGACAGCCCTACGACATGGGCGCGCTGATGAAACAAACGATGTCGAAACTGGATGGCCGCGGCGGCGGCAGCAAAGACATGGCCCAGGGAGGCGTTCCCAATGCTGCCGGCATCGAGTCGGCTCTTAAAGATGCTGCCGCGTCGATTCCTGCCTGACCTTGCCCCTTTCATCCAAAGTGCACCGACCCTCGTTTGTCCTGCAAACACGCTCTCTCCCGCCGCACACCCGGCTGTGATTCTAATCACAGCGGTATCCAGTGGCAGCGCTATTCTTTGCAGTAATCCACTTCTAATGTGAAGGAGGTTCCTGTGTACAGATTTGCACTGGTTCTTCCGGCTTTTTTGCTCGTTACTGCCTCTGTTCTGACGCCGCAGCAATCTTCTACCAACGCAACTGGACAAAAACTCGGGATCTTACGCCGCCATCCCCGTCGAAGCCGCCAAACAGCAGAACCCGGTGAAGCCGTCGCCCGAGTCCGCCGGCCGCGCCAAAAGGTGGTGGACTCTCGATTGCGAAATGTGTCACGGGAAAAACGGCGACGGCAAAGGCGAAACTGCCAAGGAAATGAAGCTCACAATGATGGACTTCAGCAATCCTGACACGCTGAAGGACCGCACCGACGGCGAGGTTTTCTACATCATCAAGAACGGCCACAACGACATGCCCGCCGAAGGCCCCCGCGTCAAAACCGAAGAAGCCTGGGACCTGGTCAACTACGTCCGCGCCTTCGCCAAAAAGAAAGACGCCGACACGAAAGCTCAGTAGCGTCGCATTCGGAGCGACAGGCGCCTCGCCTGTCCCGCGAAGCGAAGCGAGCGGCCCACGGCCGATCCCGAAGGATTGGAAAAATCGGTCCCGGCGGGAGACCTAGTCTTCAGGGTGCCGCTGGATAACAAAAGTGATGGAATGATTTCTTCCGCGTAGGCGAAACGATTCTATCCAGCCCTCCGCACCCGCCCGCCGAGGCTTCCTCTTTCCCCGTCCCCAGCAGTCCCACAATCCCCCGCAAACCCTCCCAAGCCGCCTCATTCAGGGAAGGCTCTGCGCTGACCAGATCCCGGATCATCTCCCACGCGGCCATATTCAGCGCGCCGTCCGGCGGCAGTCCCATTGCCAGCGACACCGCGCATTGTGGACAAAAGCAAACGCGCTGCGCCGTCGATTTCTGCCGCGGCCTCACTCCCACAGTTTGTGCAAACATATACACCGCAACCGACTTGTCCCCCATCTCAATCTCGCGCCTGCAGCGCAGACAGTGCATAGCTTGCAAGTTCCCCCCTTGATGATTCGAATTCTACTTTCCGCGACTCCCTCTTCCAGTCACAAGTATTTACATAGATTCGGCTCCAAGCCGTCTGGTGCAGCGCAAGCAAAAAGGGTCGGTCTCGCGACCGGCCCCCAGTCCTTCCCCCAAAGATTTCCTAGAAATCAAACCGCAAGCTGAACTGCATCACTCGAGCGCCAGCGTCCGAATTGATCACGCCGAACGTACCCTGGTTATTGATGTCCGCCACGCTTCCGATCGGCAGCGAGAAGTTCACCTGGTTGAACGCGTTGTACGCCTCGGCCCGGAACTCTAGCGCATACGTTTCGTGCAACTGGAAATGCTTGTTCAGCGACAAGTCTGTATTCGAGAACCGCGGCACCGCGCAGGTTGTTCCGCGTCGGACCTTGCAGCCCGATCGGCCCCGTAAACGCGCTGGCCGCCGCTGCGGGATCGGCAAACAGTTGAATCTGTCCGGTGTTGGTGTCGTTATGCACGCGCACCCGAATGTCAGACTGCTTTCCGATAAACACTGCCGGACTGTTTGCGTTAAAGCTCACAGGAAATGCCTCCGACACCGTCGTAAAGGCAAAGCCGGTATGCCACTGATTCAAGAACGCCACCTGCCACCCGCCGATGATCTGGTTCAGCCATCCTGACGCATTCCGCCCCACTAGACGTCCCTTCCCAAGCGGCAGGTCGTAGATTCCGTCTGCACTGATCAGGTGGGTGATGTCAAAGTCTGAATTCCCCCGGCACGACCGCAACTGAATCGCATCGCACAGAAACCCGCCATATCCGCCGGTTGCATTCGTTCCCGTGGCGTTATTCGCAATGGTCGAGCTGTTATCGATCGAATGCGAGTACGTGTAATTGACGTCGAACTGCAGGCCATGCGACATCTTCTTATGCAGGCTGGTCAGCAACCCGTTGTAATTCGAGTAGCTCTTATTGCCGAAATACAACTGGCTGGCAAATTGGGGATCGAGCCCCACGTTTGACGGGATCATAGGCCCTGCGCCAATCCCGGTATATAAGGCGGCAAACGTGTCGCCCATGTCACCGATGGCTGGCAGCGGATTAAAGAAGTTGTTTACGAGATCGGCGCAACTCGCAAATCCAAAATCCTCGCAACTCCCTCCATAGTTCGCGTTGAGTGTCGGATTGATCACATTCTCCCAGAACGCCGTCCCCGCGGGCTGATTCCCAGCGCGCGATGCCAGCGACAACTGCGTGAACTGATCCACCAGATGCTGACCTGATGCCGGATCCACATAATCCACCACCTGCCCCGCGTCCCCACGCGACAGCAGTCGGTGTCCGAACCGCCCGAAGTAAGTCGCCTCTACCAGAAAATTCCCCGGCAATTCGCGTTGTATGCCGAATGTGAACATTTCGGAATACGGCGTCCGGTAATTCGGATCGATTGCATATTCCGGCTGATTCCCAACCAGCCCGAAGAACTTGTACGGTCCACCATTCGCCAGATAGGGGGTGAAGGGAACCGACGCCGCTTGCGGCTGATTCAGTGTCGGCAGTTGTCCAACTCCCTGAAACCGCGGGTCGCTTGCCAGTCCGCCGGTGAATACAGTCGGAACCGTCTGCCCAAACACAAACGAAGTTTGGTCGTTGAAGAAGTTGATCGCCGACAGAATAGTGTGGTCGTGCACGATTCCCGCCCCAGCCCGAATGACCGTCTTGCGGTCTCCCAGCAACTTGTTCAGGAACCCATTCGTGAACGAGGGGTTGTAGGCGAAGCTGAGGCGCGGAGCAAAGTCGCGCCAGTCGGGATGGTAATATCCCGGCGCATGATTCGCCTTTCCCCCGAAGTTGTAAAGCACCGTAGGCACCACATCGTCTCCGTTGATGCCCGCAGCTGCCGCCTTGGCGCGCACGTTATACATGGTCGCAAAGTCAATATTCGGCGTCGTCTCAAATCCGTTGATCTCGTACGGCACTGAGTAGTACTGCCAGCGCAATCCGTACGTCATCGTCAAATCACTGCGCATCTTCCATGTGTCCTGCGCATACAGCTCAATCTCGTTATAGCGGTAGTTGCGATTGTGACCGGTTCCCTGAGGCAGAGGCTGCAGATCATGGGCGTTGTTGAAGGTGCTGTCGACGTTCGAGATCCTGCCCAGCGAGAACGCGTAGGCCTCACTGAAGGTGCGCAAAGCGGTCCCACTCGGGACGGGCTGTCCCGTATCCGGGTCGATGCTATGCAGGAGATCCACCGGAACTTGCTGGGGAACCTGATCCGGCGGAACGCCGTAATTCAGGCTGGTGAGCGGTCCCCCAAGTCCAATCGTCACATTGTTGAAATCACTCACCAGAGTACTGCTGTCCTTGATTGGCTTGAACGTACCTCCCACCTGAATAATGTGTTTGCCCCGCACATAGTTGAAATCATCCTTGAAAACCGGAATCGGAATGGTCCGCTTCTGGCTCGAGCCGCTCGCGAATGGTGAGTCTAGCTGAGCTATGCCAGTGGCGTTCGGCATGAACGTCGTGTACTGCGTCGTTCCTGTCGGGTTAAACAGCACGGGAAAATCCAGGATCGACCTCGTCTCCCCGAAGTTGAACTGATTCACCTTCGTATTGCTGATCGTCCATGTGTGTCCGATGACGAACGACCAGCTGTGATCGATGATCGCGTTGGTGACCGGATCGCCGGGGAACACCTGCGCCGAGGTAAAATTCACGTCGTCGCCGCTTGTCCTTCGGAAGATGCTGACGCGGCCGAACAGTTTCATCTTGCTATTGAGGTTGTAATCGATACGCGATACGTAATCGTTACTCCCGTAGTGCAGGGGAGCGTTCCAACGGAAGGCTCCCGTGTTCACGCCGTCCCCGCCCGTCAGGTCGTTGGCATGCGGATAACGCCCGGTGAGAAAGTCCAGGAAGGCTTGATCGGGCCCGATGTTCTGGGGGTCCAGGAATTGTGCTGTAGGAGAATTTTGCGAGCCCGGGCCGAATCCCGGGATGGTGCTGATGCATTCCGGTGCCGTGTTAATCCGGGCCTGGAAAGTGCATTTATTCCCGCTGGCGTCATTCCCGTTATTGATGTACGCAATATTCCCCGCCCGGAATGAATCCAGTGGCACAATCGAAGTGACCAGATCCTCGCGCGCATCTCTCCGCCCCTCATAGTTGAAGAAGAAGAAAAGCTTGTCTTTGATTGCCGGCCCGCCCAGGCTGGCGCCGAATTGATTTCGCGTCAGCTGCGGCCGGGCAATGATCGGGCGTCTGCCGCTTATTAAAAAAGTCGTTGGCGGTGGTCGCCGCCGTCCGGTTGTACTCGTAGGCCGATCCATGCCAGGAGTTCGTCCCGCTCTTCGTCACCAACTGCACCTGCGCGCCGCTGCCGCGTCCCTCGGCCGATAATGGATTGGCCGTCTCCGTCCGCATCTCCTGCACCGAGTCCACCGGAGCCTCGCCGACCATCGCGAACGCCTGTCCTGTCCCGAAATCATTGGTATCCATCCCATCAAGCGTGTAATTACTCTGGTCTCCACGCGACCCGGTGACTGCTCCGTCTCGGCTGCCCAGCGTGTTGTCATCACCGCCGGGAGCTGACGTCACGCCAGGGGAATACACCAAGAGCCCCAGCGGATTGTCGCGAACGACCAGTGGCAATTCGTGCACCATGTTCATATTGAGCGTCGAACTCACAGTCGTGTCCGTCGTATCCAGCGACACCTGCGATCCCGAGCCATTCACTTCCACGGTCTCTGTGCTCTGCCCAATCGCGAGCTGTACATTCTGGGTATGCGTCGCGTCCACGCCCAGGTAAATGTTCTCCACCGTGCTCGACCGGAACCCATCCTTCGAGAACATCAACTTGTAGCCGGGACCCGGCAGCAGCTTGGTGAACGTGTACGATCCCAGCTCATTAGTCTGCGTCTGATAGGTCGTGTTGGTCTTCTTGTCCACCAGCTTTACGGAGACTCCGCCGACCACAGCGCCTGTCTGATCCGTCACCACGCCAGTGAGCGATGCCACTTCTTGCGCTACAAGAATGTTCGGGACCAACACGCTCACCACCAGCACTCCGATCGCCAGCAACACACGAAACAGTCCATTGCAGACCTTCATCACAGCTCTCCTGAACACAAAATTTGCCGCCAGCATCGCCCCCACCCAGAAGCAAAACAGTCGATGCGCGGAATTTGTTCAGGATTGTGATTTGCAAACCAAGTGCCGCAGGTTGTTGGGATAACAAGTGAAGGCTAAGCCAGCGTGGGAGGGAAGGCTCACAATTCAACACCAATTGTTGTGGATTCGCGAATCGCATTTTGCGGATCGCGGACTATGAAAGCCCATATCGCAAACGGTGAATATTCGGAAGATTCACAGAACGCTTACAGCACATTGCTGTAATGTGAGCCCTCCGAAACACTAGGTGTTGTTGACGCGCGACATTCCCTGCAGTGCGCATCAGAGGCCCCGAAGGGGCGAAAGAATAAAGCCCACGGCGTAAGCCGTGGGTGGGTTTTTCGAAATCCCGTCAGCCCCGAGGGGGCGGAAAGAACAGATAAACGGATCATCACCGCCGCGACACTCTCTCTTCCGGCGAGGCATAGTTCACCCGCCGCATCTCGCGGATCCTCCCGCGCTCCATGCTTCCCTCGACCATCTCATATCCCAGCAGGGCAATAATCCGCCCGCGCAGAAACAACGGCTGCGAATTGCCATACCAGTCCACGCACGACGCGCGGCATCCGTCGTCTTTCGCGTTCTCTGGCTGCGCACCAAGCTGACCGAGTTCTTCGAAGTGCAACGCGTCATTCTTCAAGAACACAATCGCCGCTGAATTCTCGAACAGATGCCGGTATCCAGCGCGCCCCGGCACGCTGATCGGCAACCCAAGCATTCCTGAGTCCTCGTCCTCCGGCTTGTAGAAGAATCCATGACTGCGCAACTCCCCCTGCGATGCGCCCTTCTCCACGTAATCGTCCACCGCCGACGGCACATCGCCAAGGCGCACCGCTGTAAAGTGCAGATCCTTTCCATCCGACCCCACTACGACCGCATCCGATCCCATGGCCTCGATCCGATCCACACCGTGTTCCAGAATTACCGGATGCACATCGCCGTTCGCCCACCGCACCGCGTACAGCCGCGAGCGGTTGGCCGTCTGCGGATTTCCCCAACCGCTGCCCGCTCCATACAACAGGTAATCGCCGACAAACCGGTTCTGGAACGCATATCCGTCAGGCGCCGGCAGCTTGCGATAACTCGCCGCCGGAACTTCTGCGCTTCCGTCGGTAAAGCTGTCGACCGAAACTCGCATCAGCGCCGCACCTCCGCCCGTTGCTTCCGCTCTCCACATGCCGTCGCCCGCGCCGTCCGATCTCACCAGCACATTCAGGAAACCGTCTCCGCTCTCCAGGAACGAGAACTGATCCACCGGACTTCCTGAAACTCGCAGCGCACTCGGCGCCGATCCGTCGAGCGGCATGCGATACACCATCGACTTCGTGTGCGCCTCTTTCTCGCCGTACGTCCAACTCGTCACCCAGATATAGACCGCATGCGGTGACACATAGAACACGCGCCCCGAAGGCCCAATCACCGACGTCGCCTTGCAGTCGAAGTCGCCGCTCGCGAGATCGCAAACTGTCACCGTGTGCAGCGCCACGCTGTAGTCGTAGTCGAGGGCATACTCCGGCTTGTACACCTGAGTCGCAGGCACGATCCGCTTGAACTCGCTGGGGCTCGCTCCTTTGTGCCACTTGCGCACCGCCGGAAACTCACCGAATGGATCCTCCGCGCCCGGATTCACATACAGCGGCGAATAGAAAATCAGCTTGCTGCCGATCAGCCGGCTGGCATAGTTGCGCGACGAGTAGTAATCGTTCGAACGCAGGTGATACGTTGACCGGTACGTCAGCTTGCCCGCATCGTCGATGCGGAATAGGCCAACTTCCGTGCCTCCGCGCTCATAGCTGTATCCGATCACGACAATCGTGTTTTTCGAGACCAGCATTTCGTCGTACCACGTGGCGCTGGGATTGATGTCTGGCCCGAATGCGTCCACCACCGAAGTAGGCCGCAAATCGCCATCTTCGATCGATACCGTGAACAAACGCCCGCGCCGCAGCACCACCAGATAATTTCCATGCGCCTTGACGATTCCACCTTCGTCCACACCCGCGTGCTGGACGTTGGTAATGGATTCGTCTTTGTCGGCGCCAGCGGAGGCCTTAGCTTCTTTCGCCGGAGGTGCGGGAGCGGGAAGGGAACCGTTAACGGCCACGCTCTGCATGCGCATCACATGCCGCTGTTTCTCCGCCACCTCGTGCAGATAGCGTGACAGTTCCGCATCAGAATGGAATGCCGCCATCGTCTTCGCCGCTTCCTTTACAGGATTCGCCGCGTGAACCGTCGGAACTTTCGTTGAGATGCCGCCGCCAGACTCGTGCGAACAACTCACCGTACCCATAACCATGAACCCCAAACCGATCGCAGCCACCAGCATCCGTTTCATCGTCCACCTCGCTAATGTCGGGCATCGTGAGAACGTGCCTGTCCACAAAACTTGCATTTGGAAAAAGTCACCCTGAAGTAACGTATGGTCACGGAAGTATGGACACCGCAGGCAGCCTGATTGGCAGGCAAAAACGAATGACTCAAAATGCACGAAATTCGCGGTTTGGATTTCCTTCGTGTGCCTTCGTGTCCTTTGTGGTGATTGCTCTTAGCGGGGGATGTAAGTGCTCACGCCAGGCTGTACCTGAGCGGCAACCGCCCGCGCCCCGTCTGGCATCTGATTTCCGCACCGTCTCCCTGGGGGGACAAGACACTCTCAATGAATCAACAAGCGGTTCGGTGGATTTCGTGCGCGGCTCTGATCACTGCCATCTGGGGCTCCTCGTCCTGTGCGAGTAGCGACAAGAAGGCTGCTCCAACCATCACTTTCTCGGCGAGCACCGGTTCAATCAGCAGCGGGCAGAGTGTCACGCTGAACTGGCAAGCCGTCAATGCGACGTCGGTCACCATCACCACATCGGACGGTCGCACCGTCGTAAGCGGCTCGCAGATGTCCGGCACCGCGCAGGACTCGCCCACGCAGACCACAACCTACACCGCCGTTGCTTCCGGACCGGGCGGTGCCAGCCCGCCGCAGACCGCCACGGTTCAGGTCGCGACGAACGTGCCTCCGCAGATTACGCAATTCACCGCCAATCCCGCTGAGGTCAGCACCGGACAAACCACCACGCTCACTTGGGCGACGACCAACGCCACCTCGGTCACCATCACTCCCACCATCCCGGTTGGAGATGATTCCGGTCCACTCCCCACCTCTGGCTCGGCAACGATACCTGTGAGCGCGACGACAACTTATTCGATCACCGCAACCGGTCCTGCGGGTGCTGCCGGGCCGCAAACTGTCACCGTTACCGTTCCATTTATGCTTAGCCTCACAGCCTCCCCAAGCACCATCACATCCGGGCAAAGCTCCACGCTCTCGTGGCAAATCACAGGCGGCACCGCTACCGCATTCACGCTCACTGATGCGTCGGGCAACTCCGTATGCAATCCGTGCACGCCCAAGCAAGGCACTGCGACAGTTACTCCGACCGCAACCACCACATACACCGCAACCGCGACCGCTAGCGACGGCACTCCCATTACGCAAACGGCCAGCGTTACGGTGAGCACCGTGACCGGCGTGATCAAGCACATCTTCTTCCTGCTGCAGGAAAACCGCTCATTCGACATGTACCTGGGACAACTCGGCGCCTATCGTCCCACGCGGCTCGCCCAGTTCGGCATTACCGATACGCAAACTATCGACGCATTCAATCCCACGGTTACTCTCACCAATTCCCACACTGGCGCGAAGGTTCAGCCGTTCCATGAGACAACGATGTGCACCGAGAATCTGAGCCCCGCATGGGACGAGAGCCATCACGACGTATCGCTCAACGGCGGCGATGGAGCCTGGGTCACCACGTCCGCCTTCACTAACGCTGATTTCGGGATGGCGGGATTTCTCGATACCACGACTTCAGTCCCCCAGACAATACGATCCCAACGGAACCCGCGCTCTCGGTTACTACAACCAGCAGGACATTCCTTACTATTACGATCTCGCCACATTCTTCCCCACCAGTGACGCCTGGTACTCGCCCGTCCTCGCCAACACAGTTCCCAACCGCATGTACCTCATGGCTGCAACATCCTTCGGTCACGAGTATCCCGACGGTTCCTCCGGACATCCTCAGTATTCGGCGCAAACCATCTTCCGCGCGATGAATGCCGCGAACGTAAGCTGGTTGTACTACTACCATGACGGTGTCTTCCTGGCGAACTTCGCCGACTTCTTCGATCCCGCGATACAAGGGAAGGTATTTCCTGATAGCGATCTGATGAACCGCCTCGCCGGTACCTGCAGTGGTGGACCGTGCGATCCCGATCAGGCCCTGCCGCAAGTCATCTTCATCGATAGCCCTTCGGGTGCCAGCGGGCTCGACGAGCATCCCGACAACAACGTGCAAACCGGCGCAGCTTATGTGCAGTCGATCATCTCCGCGTTGATGAAGAGCGATGCCTGGCAGGATTCCGTATTCATTCTCAGCTACGACGAAGGCGGAGGCCTCTACGATCACGTTCCGCCCTTCATGGTTCCGCCGCCGGATACCGACGCCCCCGGACAATGCCCCGATCCGAACAATGGTTCCCCGGCATACTGCACGGTTGGAAAACTCGGAGGGACCTTCAACCTGACCGGATTCCGCGTACCGCTGTTCGTGATCTCGCCGTACGCGAAACCGAACTTCGTCTCGCATACTCCGCGCGACTACACGGCGATTCTGGCCTTCATCGAGAAACAGTTCGGCATTGTCGCTCCGCTCACCGCGCGCGACGCCTACTGGCAAGATCCCTCGCGCGATATGAGCGAGTTCTTCGACTTCACGACGCCGGCAATGCTGAACGCCCCCAACGGCCAGCCGTGGACGCAAGTGCTCGCCACCCAACCGACCACCGGGCTTTGCGATCAGACGAAGGAAGCAGGGCCGACGCAGTAGGGCTTTGAAAGCCCGGACGTCGCGCGGGGCCTTGACAAGACGCTGCTTACTTCCTTAGAATTAGCACTCGACAGGCATTAGTGCTAACAGCACCGCCTAAACCAACCAAATCATAGGGTTACAGAGATTCAATCGCAGCACATCAACTTCCAACTACTTGAAAGGAGTTTAACCATGGCAAAGTTTGCACCGCTCCATGACCGCATTCTGGTGCGTCGTGTGGAAGAAGCTACCACCACTCGCGGCGGCATCATCATTCCCGACTCGGCCAAAGACAAGCCGCAGGAGGGCGAAGTCATCTCCACCGGCAAAGGCCGCACCAACGACGAAGGCAAGACCTTCCCGCTGGCCGTCCACGAAGGCGACCGCATCCTGTTCGGCAAGTACTCCGGCACCGAAATCAAGATCGACGGCGAAGAGTTCATCATCATGAAGGAAGACGAAGTCCTCGGCGTCCTGACCGGCACTACTGCTGGCTCAAAGAAGGAACTAGCCGGAAGCAAGAAGTAACCATTAGTAGAGACGTAGCTTGCTACGTCTAGCGGCGAACGGAGTTCAGGAGCCGCAAACTTGAGCTAGGAGCTGGCAGCTAGAAGCTTTTGCTCATAGCTCGCAGCTCAAAGCTCATGCTCAAAGAAATTCATAAGGAGATTGAAACAATGGCAAAGCAAATCGTTCACGGAGAAGAATCCCGTCAGGCGATCCTCCGCGGCGTCAACCTTCTGGCCGATGCCGTGAAGGTCACCCTCGGCCCCAAGGGTCGCAACGTAGTCATCGAAAAGAAATTCGGTTCGCCGACCATCACCAAAGACGGCGTCACCGTAGCAAAGGAAATCGAACTCCGCGACGGCCTCGAGAACATGGGCGCCCAGATGGTCCGCGAAGTTGCTCAGCAAGACCTCTGACGTCGCCGGCGACGGCACCACCACCGCAACCGTCCTCGCCCAGGCCATCTACCGCGAAGGCGTCAAGACCGTAGCCGCCGGTGCCAATCCCATGGCCCTGAAGCGCGGCATCGAGAAAGCCGTAACCGTCATCGCCGGCAAGCTCGACAAAGAAGGCAACCGCCTCCCCGGCGAACTGGACAAACTCAGCAAGCCCGTAACCGGCGAAATGATCGCGCAGGTCGGCACTATCTCCGCTAACAACGACGAGACCATTGGCAAGATCATTGCTGAGGCCATGAAGAAGGTTGGCAAGGACGGCGTCATCACGGTGGAAGAGTCGAAGACGCTGGAGACTCAGCTGGAAGTCGTCGAGGGCATGCAGTTCGATCGCGGATATCTCTCGCCCTACTTCGTGACTGATCCCGAGCGGATGGAAGTTGCCCTCGAGAACGCCTACATCCTGATCAACGAAAAGAAGATCAGCTCGATGAAGGACCTGCTCCCGCTGCTCGAGCAGATTGCGAAGAGCGGCAAGCCGCTGCTCATCATCGCAGAAGACGTGGAAGGCGAAGCGCTCGCCACCCTCGTCGTCAACAAGCTGCGTGGCACGCTGCAAGTCGCGGCCGTGAAGGCTCCTGGATTCGGCGATCGCCGCAAGGCGATGCTGCAGGACATCGCGATCCTGACCGGCGGCAAGGCCATCACCGAAGATCTCGGCATTAAGCTCGAGAACGTACAGATCTCCGACCTCGGCCAGGCCAAGAAGATCACCATCGACAAGGACAACACGACCGTTGTCGAGGGCAAGGGCAAGCACGCTGAGATCGAAGGCCGCGTGAAGGAAATTCGCAGCCAGGTCGACAAGACCACCAGCGACTACGACCGCGAGAAGCTGCAAGAGCGGTTGGCGAAGCTGGTCGGTGGCGTGGCCGTGATCAAAGTCGGCGCCGCAACCGAAACCGAAATGAAGGAAAAGAAAGCCCGCGTGGAAGACGCGATGCATGCGACGCGCGCGGCCGTGGAAGAGGGAATCGTCCCCGGCGGCGGCGTGGCTCTGGCTCGTTGCGCGGCTTCGCTCGACAAGGTGAAGGCCGACGGCGATGAGCAGATCGGCATCAACATCGTGAAGCGCGCCATCACCGAACCTCTGCGCCAGATCGTCGAGAACGCCGGCGAAGAAGGTGCAGTGATCCTGGGCAAGGTGCTCGACTCGAAGGAACCGAACTACGGCTTCAACGCCTTCTCGAACGAGTACGAGGACCTGGTCAAGGCCGGAGTGCTCGATCCGACGAAGGTCGTGCGCACCGCTCTGCAGAATGCCGGCTCGATCGCCAGCCTGATGCTGACCACCGAAGCCCTGGTCGCGGAGATTCCGGAAAAGAAGGAAGCTCCGGCACCCGGCGGACACGGCGGCGGCATGGGAGACATGTACTAAACACAGCTTCGAGCTCTTAGCTCTTAGCTTTTAGCTTGAACCAAAGCCCCGCCGTAAGGCGGGGCTTTCGCTTGTGTAGGGACGGACGCCTCGTCCGTCCCGCCGAGCAAGCTAGATGTAGGGAGAGAGAGAAGCGCCAACACATCGACTTGCTTTAGTCTCTGTTCATGAACAAATCTCACTGCCTGGGTCTTGTGGGTGGCTTAGGTGTAGGCGCAACCGTTTATTACTACGAAAACCTGGCCCGCGGATGCGAGAAGCTGGGCTTCGCTCTCGACATCGTAATCACCCATGCCCAGACGCCGCGTGTCTTTGCGTATGTCGAGGCCCACGATCGCACCGGTCTGGCCGAGTATTTGAATGGCTACATCCGGCGGATGAAAGCGGCCGGGGCCGAGATGGCGGTGATCCCGGCGATCACTCCTCTGTATTGTGCGAAGGAACTCGCCGCAACTTCTGCGCTGCCCATCGTGTCGCTGATCGATCCTCTGAACCGGGAACTGGCGGCGCGCAAGGCCCGGCGGGTGGCCATCTTCGGCACGCGCTTCGTGATCGAGTCCGATTTGTTCGGCGCGCTGAACGGTGTTGAAGTCATCCGTCCGGCGCCGGACGAAGTGAGCCTGATTCACAAGACGTACGTTGAGCTGGCGGCGATGGGCGAGGCTTCAGCAGAGAAGCACGAGAAGCTCACCGCTCTCGCGCATCGCGTCGTGAGCCGCGACGCGGTGGATGCGATTCTGCTGGCGGGAACTGATCTGGCGCTGCTGTTCAATGAGGACAACACGGATTTCCCGCATGTGGATTGCGCGGCGGTGCATATTCGGGAGATCTTGAGGGAAGTGACGGAGGGATCGGCGAGCGGGGAGCGCTGAGGGCGTGCGGTCAGCAAGTACGGAACTCCGCGGTGCGCGCGGGAGTGTAAAGGATGTCCCCGGACGTTTTGTAAAGGATGTCATGAGACTGAACACAAGAAACGCAAAGGATGGGCCATCCTGAGCTGCGCTAGCGCGAAAGGATTGGCCACCGGCCTCCGGACGCTAACGCTGTTTCTGAATGCCGCGCTCTACGGGGGAACCACGAACCAAAACTCGCCCTGCCGGCTGCAGAAGTCGTTAACGCCGATCGGCGCGCCTCCGTCCGGAGGGAACACCTTCGGTCCCAGTGACCGGTCGAGCAGGTCGATACTGAAGTTCGGAAATTTCCGGATGGTCGTGTAATTCATGGGTGCAACTAAGTGGCATCCGGCTGCCTTCGCGGCCGCTTTGCACCAGGGGTCGTTTTGCGCCATCGTGCATCCGCCGATCCAGATCACGCAGTTGTCGGCAACCCTTCCCTTCAGGACCTTGAAGACCGACTCGACGTTCCCGTTATTTATCCTGAAACTGTTGCCCTGGCCAGCGGACCACAGACAGATATTGGTCGCGTTTTTGCTCTCTAGCGTGCCATGGCTCGAGATGACGACGTGGTTTGTTCCGGGTTCCACCTTGTCGAAAACGCCCTCATCAGACGCCTCCGTGGCCGCTGAAATTACCGTCTTGTCCATCGTGTAGGTTTTGGTGTCAGGAGCGTTGATCGCGAAGGATTTGCCGTTCAGCTTCGTCAGCTGGACGTCATCGGCAGTCGCGCCCCGCCGCTCAATGATATGTACCTGCAGGAGCCCGCCGACTTTGTCGAACATAGGAGGGCGGAAGAAGTTCACGAACGTGACGCCTGTGCTGTTGGCGTAGAAACGTACTGACCCTCCGTTGCTGGAGGGCGCTAACGCAGTGTACGTGATGCGCTTGACGGACTTATCGAAGAACCCCGGAACAACGGTCGGGTTGTTCGATCCAATGTCGAGCCCGGGATCGACGTCGGCGGCATCCACCGTTGCGAAAGCCCATTCCTTGACGTCCATCTTCCAGAGCGTTTTGCCGGCTGTGTAATAGACCCTATCCGCGGGAAAACTGGCTGTCTTTGCGAAGCTGGGGGTACCCATGTCGATATTCCCCTTCAGGAAAGAATAAGTGGTGACACGCGCCCGTTGCTCCTTCATACCACACTTTCGAGGCGAGGTGGCATCCTTTGCGCATTTTGCAAAAGGGTAGGGATCAGCAAAGAACAAGCAAGGAGACAGGGCAGGCCACCCGCGAGTGAGTGTTGGGGATGGACTCCCGGCAGAAAGCAGATTCCTCGGCTTCGCCCTCGGAATGACAAGCGGTCGGCTTTGCCCTTGGAATGACAACGGCGTCGGGGAGGCTAAATGACCTGAATGCGAAACACGCAGCGGTTGCTGCCGCGCAGGATCGACTCTTCCAGTATCGCTTCGACAGGCCTCCCCAGGATGGCTGAATAGGTTTGTTTCTGCCAACCCAAAGTGCACTCGCACTGGTCGGATGGGGTGAGTCCTTTTTCGACCAGTGGACAGGTACAGTTCTTCGACCGGTCGAAGATCCGAATGGTGCCCGTTTTTTCGTTGTATTCAGCTTTTTCGACCCATCCGCTTGGTGCCTGAATCGCGGCCAGAAATCCGCGAATGTCATTCTTGTACTTGTCATAGGTGATGGCGCGGAACTGGTCGGCACAGGCGCGCCCCAGCCGTTCAAAGATGCGCTTTCTGGTGGGTTGGTCGACTTCTTCGTCCAGTATGCCAAGCAATTTCGCATAGCGTATCCGGATGGCCTCGCGCTGTGCTTTCAGTGCGTCGACCTCAGAGTTGACAGACTGCGCGACTCCTGTTTCGGTCGTTGACAGCCCGACAAGAGAACACGAACACGCGCCCACGGCACAGCACTTCATAAATTCACTTCGTGTCAGCTCAGCCATGATTGCCCTCAAACGTACACTATTGCGCCGGCTCCGGATCCGTTCGACGCAGCTCGCCTCACGTGGAAGCATGAGCATCACCGGAAGCGTCGCAGTTTCTCATCTAGCACAATCCCAGGGAGAAAGATGTGATCTCACGGAGCGTTTGTTCCTATGTCGGTCGCGGGGGGCGTGTTTTTGGTCACCTTTTGGTGTGATTGGGGGCACGGACTTCCTTTGAGTAATTTGAGAAATTAAAGTAGGTATCTTTGTGGTTTGGCCTCCACGGACTCAGGTCCGGTGGGGGCTTTTGTTTGGGCGGATTCGGGAAACCAAACGCAAGGTTTCTCGACTTTGCGAATTGCCCGCTGCGCGGGCAATTCCGCTTCGCTCGAAATGACAGAGTGAAAATCGATCTTTGACAACTTGATGGCTGTAGAGCGTCCACTGGCTTTCGCGCCGGGGGTGAGTGGGGCTTGTTTGTAATATCGGTGGAGATCTGAAAAGAGAGGGGTCTTCGGTTTGGATCAGGGAGATTCAGGGGTGATGTATGGGAGTGGAGTTGGTGATGGATGGAGTGGGGATGGTGGGAAGCGAAAATCCCCACTTCTCGCAAAAGAGGCGAGAAGTGGGGCACCCGGCGGGCGGGGAGAAGCGGATTCCTCGGCTGCGCCTTCGGAATGACAAACGGATGAAGCGGGCTCCTACGGTCGGAATGACAAACGGACTATGGGAAGGAATTGGATGGGGTGTCTGGGACTCGCGGAAGAAGCTGACGCGGAAGCAGCGGGGGGAGATGGCGGAGGCGGCATTTCTGGTCGTTGCAGCGACGTTGGGGTTGCGGGTATCCAAGCCTTGGGGGGAGAGTTCGCGGTATGACTTGATCGTGGACACGGGGAAGAGGCTGCTGCGGGTGCAGGTGAAGTCGGCGCATCGGGCTGGGGAGTATGGAGGGTATACATTTCATGCGCACGGAAATAGTTCGCGGGTGTACGGGGCGGATGAGATCGACGTGCTGGCGGCTTATGTGGTGCCGGTGGGGGCGTGGTATCTGTTTCCGGTGGAGGAATTCCGGAAATATAAAGCGATGAAATTGTTTCCGAAGAGCAGGAGGAGGAGATCGAAGTTTGAGAAATTTCGGGAGGCTTGGTGGATGATGGGAGTCGACTTGGAGAGTTGAGGCGAGGGGCGGTCCTTCCAAACTTCGGTTGCCCCACGCTTCGCGGTGTTCGAAGGGTGGGCACGATGCTGCTGAGATCTGGAGGATTTACCCCTCGGGCGTCGCGCTGAATCACTCGACCTCAGAGTCTCCCGCTGCCATCAGCACGCATGCCCAGCCTTCGAAAACGGCGAAGGCTGGGGCAACCAATGTCATGAACGCCCAGACAGAAGTCAAACAGATTGCTGACAACTCCGTGACGAATCTTTGACAAACTGCACGATCGATGTTGCTACTGTGCTCGACTGAGGAGGAACTTCAGTCTTGCGAATGTATAAATCTGAAATGCAGAAGTATCCGGAGTGCGTGAAGTTGATTCAGCACCTGGAGACCCGCGTAAAGGGACAACCGAAAGTGCTTGAGGCCTTTTTGCGAGCATGCACGGCGGACGATCAACCGAAGAAATCCAAGGCCAAAACGGTCGCGTTGCAGTGCCTGAAATGGGCAGTCGATCCGCTGGTGGTGGTGAGCGCGAGTGGGCAGGCCGTCGCCGACGGCCAGGCGGTCGATGCCTGCGGCTTCCACAATACGTTGTTGGGCGTCAACCAGCTGGAAATCATTCAAGTCTGGTGGGACGGATATGAGTTCGGCTCTCCCGGCGACCGGATCAGAAATGCGCACCGCATCACGACCACGCTGCTGCACGAAGCGGTGCATTGGGTCCGGGATACTGTGGGTGCTTCGGACGAGATCGCTCCTCCGACCTTCCGCGATTTCCCGGAAGAAGCCGGCCACTTCTTCGAACGATTGGCATTCGGAAAGCCCAACGTCTGCACCGCAGATGAATTGGACGATGCGATTCTGTCAGTCCGTACTTAGAGATCTTCCTATTTAGTAGTGAGCGAGTCTTGAAAGGGCGCGGCTTCGAGCCGGTTCCGGAACTCTGTCGTTGGGGCCGGCGGCTTACAGGCAATCACTTGCGAGAGTTCGAATCGGCGTTGTCTGGCGGGGCTTTCGACTCGCGAAGTTCGAGTTCGGCCTGGCGGAGTTTGGTGGCTTCGGCGGGATCGGTGCCGGCGGCCACGTCGGTTTTCTCGAAGAAGTAGCGCCAGCCTTCGTGATGATCGGTGGAGCTTTGAGATTCCTGAAAAGCCTTGAGTGTGGATTCAGCTCTCTGGCGGCCGCGAACGACGGCGATCACTCCAGCGGAACGGTAGGTTCGGACGTTGTGCAGGATAATGGCGTACGTGGCGCTGGTGTCGTCGTGTGTCAGAAGGAATCCGTTTGCAAGGGAATCAACAAATCCACGCTCAGGAAGCACGTCCAAAAGAGAAGAGGCGATGTCCGAGGATATCGCCTCTCCGCAGAATTCGTCGGCTTAGAGAGCCTGGACGTTTTCGGCCTGCAAGCCCTTGGGGCCCTTGGTGACATTGAATTGCACCGTCTGGCCTTCTTGCAGGCTCTTGAAACCGCCCGCCTGGATGGCCGAGAAATGCACGAAAACGTCTTCGCCCGACTGGCGGCTGATAAAGCCGTAGCCCTTGGCGTCATTGAACCACTTTACTGTTCCTTGTTCCATATGTGTTTTGTACTCTTGTTCCTTTGTGATAGTTACGCTGGAGGGATTCGGAAGAAACTTGCGCAGGTTACTAGCTGTTGAGGCGAGAACTGCTCAAGACCGATTCGGTCTAACGCACACATTTATGCTACGCGGAATGCAGCGAATTAGCAATGGAATTCGATTCCTGAGCGCGAGTTGGATGATGGTGGTCTTCCCGCAGACGTCGTCCCAAACGACAGCGCAGTTCAATTGACGGAGGGATCTTACGTGAAATTTGCTATGCCATACTTCAGCACGCGCGAGATCCTTTGCTGCGCCCGAAAAACGGCTACGCTCAGGATGAGTCGATCAACGGAGTCTGTGACGCTTCCGTCGAAAGTCTCTCAAACAGGATATACTGAGAATACTTAACCTCGAAGATACGCCACGCAGTTTGCGCCTTCGCGATTGAGAGATCGAGAGGCGTTCTGTTTTGTTCCAACGATTCCACCTGAGCCAATCGCGCTATTCCATTATCGCCAGCAGGCCCCGTCGAAGGCGTGTATTTTGACGGGGCTCGGGTTCCGTCGCCGCCTGGAGAGTTGTGATCTTCCAGCGGTTCGTTTCTCACATAAAAGAACAGGAGTCGATTATGTCCGCACGGAATGGTGATAAGTCGAGATATCATCGCGAGCGCAAGCAGAAGATCGCGCGACGGAAGCGAACGCAAGCGTTGCTCAGCCACACCGGGAGGCACGCGAAATCTGGCGAGGCTCCGTCGGGTGGGAAGATGCTGAAGGTGTCGGAATGAGCCAGACTTTCGGAACTTTTCCGTTCGCAGGTAAGCCGCTCGCGGCGAACATTGCGGTCACCGACAGGGTCGCCGCCGACAAGAAGAAGAAAGTGCTTCTGGTGGATGCGCATTCTTCCAAGCGCGATCTGCGCGCCGAGGTGATGCGGAAGCTGGGCATGGAGGTCGATTGCGCAGCGGACATTCCTGAGGCACGCTCCTGGTGGCGAGCGAATCTGTATGATCTCGTCCTGATCAATCTGGAAAAAGGACATGGGCATCGGGACAAGTTCTGCGAAGACCTTCGCTCCGCGACGCCCCGGCAGCGCCTAGCGTTTCTGGTCGGCGAGCCAGGCTATCTGGCCGACGCACCTCTTGAGGATGACGCGTACCCGCAGAGTGCAGACCACCCGGTGATGCTGGCCGACGTGAGAGCTGCAATTTCCGACGGGATGAAGGATCTGACTCAGCGCTGGGGCATCCTGGAGGCGTCGCGGCGAATCTCCGCCGTGCGCGCCGCTTGCAATGCCCGCAGCCGAGCGATGCAGGACCGGCCGGTGCCCCCACGGGATTTGGAGGGACGGCCTGCCAAGAGCATCGCACCACTGACAACCTTAGACGATTTACTCAGAGAGGAAATGCAATGAAGAATCTCTACGTTGGCAATCTGCCCCACAGCACCACGGAATCGGAACTGCGTAATGTTTTCGAGCCGCACGGAGCGGTGGAGAAAGTTACGCTGGTCACGGACCGGGAGACGGGCCGCTCCCGCGGTTTCGGATTTGTGGAAATGACGAACGCGACTGAGGCGGATAAGGCCATCGCAGCCCTTAACGGAACCGACCTTGGCGGACGGACGTTGACCATCAACGAAGCCAAGCCGAAGGCGGATCGTCCGAAAGGCGGGCAACGCTTTGGCGGAGGCGGAGGGGGCGGACGAGATCGCGGGCATGCACGCGAACGACGCGAGCCGCGCTGGTAATTTCCGCTGTGATTAGGAAGCCCCGCGAAACTGCGGGCGGCCGGTGAGCGAACGTGCCGGCGACTACGAAGAACCAACTAACGGGGGATGAGTATGCCACGAGGCAGATCGACATTTACCAAGCGTCAGAAAGAGCAAACGCGACAGCAGAGACAACGAGACAAAGCTGAGCGCCGGACCCAGAGAAAACAGGACAAGCCCGAGCCCGGCAGCCAACATGAGCAGGACGAACTCCGCGCCGCCGCCGAAGCCCAGGCCGCGCTGTTCCACATGGGCCACGATGAGCCTTCATCCCAGGAATCGAATTCGTCAGCCGAAGAGCCGGTCAAGTAGGATGCACTGGGTTTCAAGCGTCCCTCCAGGACGCAAATGGTTTTGGGAGCCGCGGTCCGGCCAGTGAACTGGCGGGCTACGATAGGGACTCCCTCCGGAGTCTGTGTCGTAGCTATTCTTCCGCGCCTTTGGGGCTCGGTCATTTCCCCTTTGCTACCCCACGGTACCCACGGCTGCGCCGCGGGCTTTATTCTGCGCGGATTCGCGGCTGTGAAGAACAGCTCCGTTCCACTTTTTGCAACCATAAAAAGCTACGACACAGACTTCTCCGGGACCGACAGTCGGAGACGCCATGCTCACGCTTCGGTACAGGTCTAGTCCTAGCTGCGGAACGTTCTCTTCGGCGGTGACGTACTTACCTTTGCATTACCATCCCTTTCCGAGTGAGGTCTCTATGGTCCGACGTTGCGCTCTCCATCGGCTGTCATCTTTACGGCGGTTTGCTGGGTTCCCTTTTGTGACGCGCAGAGCGTGCCGGCGCTGGACAAGATTCAGAATCAAGAGGAATTGAACAAAGCAATTACCGCGCTCGATGCGGAGCTATTCGACGCCTACAACAAATGTGATCTGCAGAAGTTTGGGTCATTTGTCGACGAGAATGTGGAGTTCTATCACGATCAGGGAGGCGTCACGCTGGGGCGGGCGGCGCTGGTTGAGTCAGTGAAGAAGAACATTTGCGCGACGACAACGCGCGAACTGGTCGCCGGCAGCTTGCAGATTTACTACATGAAAGGCTACGGCGCGATCGAGATGGGAGTGCACCGGTTTCATCATCCTGGACATCCGGAGGTTGCGGACGGGGAAGGGAAGTTTGTGCATCTGTGGCAGTACAAGGACGGGGCGTGGAAGGTGACGCGGGTGCTGAGTTATGACCATCACGCGGCGGGGAAGTGAGGGTGGAACACCCCCATTTCTAGTGGCCCGTAGCAAGTCTTGTTCCCCGTGTCCCTGCAAACGGCTCAGGGAGAAAGGGCTTCTCTGGGTGTGCGACGTTTCGGACTGGCGATCTGCACGTTGGTAACTTGCGATGTGTGCTTTGAGAGTCGAAGATCGTTGAATCTTGGGGAATTACGCCGCGCTGCCTCGACTCAGCAGGCAGTCAGTCTACGGCGCTGTTTGCACACAAAACTGAAAGGAATCCAAAATGAACAGGAAGATTCTGCTTGTGGGGTTTGCGTGTCTGTCGGCAGTGGCGGTTGCGCAGTCGGATGGCAGCCAGCAGAAGTCTGCGACTCCGAGCCCGGCTCCGAGTTCGCACGAGGTAACAAGCCCGCGCGATGCGGCGACGGGGCAAGCTTCCGGGAAGCGCATGCATAAGCCGATGACGGTGACTTCGGAGGATCAGGCACTTCGCGAATCGCCCACCAAGGCCAGCCTCGGGAAGACGACTGTGCGAGTGGCCGCTGGAGACGTCAATGGTGATGGGAAGGCCGATGTGGCAGCCACTGGTGCGAGTTCGGACGTGAAGAGTCCGCGGGATCTCGCCACGGGTCAGGCCAGCGGCAAGACCGCTCAGCCGGCTGGCAGCGCGAACCAGAAATCTGCCAGCGATAAGAGCCCCCAACCCAACAAGTAAGAGCCGCCCGTGGTCGAGGACTGGATGTTTCATGCGCTGCTGCCTTCCACCGCGTATGCAACGTTGGCGGTATCAGCCTGCGTGTCTCGCGCTTATCCATACGGGGCCCTGTTTGCGGTTGCGGGCGCCGCAAACAAGAACCCGGGTCTGGGGGTGAGCACCCAGACCCGGGCTGGCTGTCCCGCGCGTACGGAGAGGAAATCCGGCAGTCCGACGATGTGCCAGATCATGCCGGCGAGCGGATCACTCACTCTCCCGTGGTCACGCCTGCCTGCCGGCACGCGCGACCTCGCATCAGGGAACAGCAATCTCGCTGAAATGTTCTTCTACTTCTTCTGCGCGTCGCGAATATAAGTGACGATCATCTTGATCTGGTCCGGCGTGACGCCCTTATTGGCGAACGCATGCGATGCTTTCTTGTCTTTGCCGCCGTTAGCGATGGCGTCGGTCAGGTCGGCCTCAGATAGCTTCTTGGCATCGTCGGAAACCAGGCTGGGAATCTTTGCGGCCGGCTTCCCACCCAGGTCGGCACCGTGGCAGGCAGCGCATTTGGTTTTGTACACGGTCGCGGCATCCTGCGCCCATGACAGATTGGGCAGAATCAGGAACAACGCAAGTGCGATCATCACTATGAGAATGACGAGCTTCGTTATTTTCATGATTGCTTTTCCTTCTTGCAAATGTCTTGCCAGCTTTGTCCAGGAACGAAGTGCGCGGACCAGCCTCAAGACTCGATGAATACCCCGAACGTCTAGCAGTTTCCATGCAGGGGCGCAGATGGTCAGTGATTGCAGTCACGTCCGGTCGTGATCGCGGTCGGCCTCTAACTCGCTGAAGGCGCGGGGGATCGCGCCAAAAAACTCCAGCTGCCGCGTGATATGCCGCACTGATGCGAAATTGAACAGTCATTCGGCCGCACAAACCAGCGGAAATCCTTGAAAACAAACAATTGCAACAGTTCCTCCGGCTGAAACACATTTGGCACGGCGCTTGCGATTCTAAGGTTGCAACTTGCGCCGAGGTGTTCATCTTGGAACCAACGCTCATGGTCATCGGGCTGAACCACCGCACCGCACCTTTAGCCATGAGAGAGCGATTCTGGATCGGCGAGAACCGCCGGTACGAAGTTCTGCGCAAGCTGAAGAATGCCGAAGGCGTGGAAGAAGCGCTGGTCCTCTCCACACGTTGCCGCACGGAATTCCTGGTTTGGGCGGGTGAGCCGACTCTGGCCGCCAATTCTGTTCTTCAATACCTGAGCAACGAACACGGCCTGAAGCTGAGCGAGTGGGAGCACTTTTACCGGTTGCTGGACGAGGCCGTCCTGACTCATGTTTTCCGCCTTGCCTGCGGTCTCGATTGCCAAATGTCGTGCGGTCCCGACGTCGTCACGAACCTGACAGGGGCCTGGGAACAGGCGCGCACCGTGGGCACGACGGGGCGATCTTTGAACACGCTGGTGGAGCAGGCGCTTCGCGTCGCAGAGAAGATTCGTAAGGAGAAACAGATCGGCGAAACTTCCGCTTGCCTTGCCACCATGGCTCGGGATCTTGCCAGGCAAGTTTTCGGATCACTCGAAGGACGCAGAGTCCTTCTGCTCGGAACGGGAACAGCGGTGGAGAATTCCGCGCGGTCGATGCTGGAAAGTGGCGCCGGGCCGCTGGTTGTCATTGATCAAAATCCACTGGCGGCGCAGGAGACTGCCCGAAAACTGGGTGCCAAGGTCGCGACCCAGACGGACCGCTGGGGTTGCCTCCTGAAGGCCGACATTGTGATCAGCGCAAGTGGGTGCCCGCATTACGTGCTGACCCGCGAGGAAGCGGAGCGAATTGCGGCGGAGCGCAATCGCGTGGCGCTGCTCATTCTCGACATCAATTTGCCACGGGACATCGATCCGGAAGTGCGACGCGTGGATGGTGTTCTGCTATATGACCTCGATGGGCTGGAGCGCACTGTGGTTCGACCTGCTGCCGATCGTACGCCCGCGCTATCGGAGATCGAGAAGATTGTGGCCGCCGAGGTGCAAGCCTTCCGCATTCGAATGCAGGAGCAGACGATCGCCCCCACAGCCGTGGCACTACGCCTGCGGCTGGATGAGATTTGCCGGCAAGAACTGGAATCCTTCATCGCAGAGCGCGGGCCTTTTACCAGGGAGCAGGATCAACTGCTTCACGCAATCACATCACAAGTTATCCATAAGATTGCCGGCTCCCTGGCTCGCGAACTAAAGGATCTTCCGGAGAAGGAGGAACAGGAGCAGATGACGAAGGCCGTCGCGCGCCTGTTTCACCTGGAATCGCCGCAGCAGGCGCTTGCCGGCACCAGATCCAAGAAGGAAGAAGATGAGCGAAAAAAACAAACAGCCGTTGCCATCAATTACTGAGCCCGGCATGCCAGCCGCATGGACCAGCGCGAAGGCCTATGTGCTGGCTTCATTCTGCCTGGTGCTGGGAGTCGCTTTGGGATATCTGTTTCGCGGATCGGCATCTTCCGTGCCGCAGGTTGCGGCGGTCCCGCAGAGCACTGGCGTTCAGGTGGAAAACACCCAAGCGCAGGCCGCGTTGCAACAGTCCGTCGCGCCGCTTCTGGAGGCGGTGAACAGGAATCCGGCTGACTACGATGCTCTGGTGAAACTCGGCGACCTCTACTACGACGGGCAGCAGTTTCCGAATGCGATCCAGTACTACGAGAGGGCGCTGGCAATTCATCCGGAGAATCCCGACGTGCGCACTGACCTGGGTACGGCGTACTGGTACACGGGGAACGCAGATAAGGCGCTCGCGGAAATGGAGACATCTTTGAAGTACAAGCCGGAGCATCCCCAGACGCTGTTCAATCTGGGCTGGGTCAAATGGCAAGGAAAAGCTGATGCGAAGGGTGCGGTCGAAGCGTGGCAGAAGCTGCTGAAGACAAATCCCGACTATCCGCAGAAACAGAAGGTCGAGCAGTACATCGCCAAAGCAAAAGAGCATGCTGCAAGGGGATAGGATTTATACAGCTTCGCGCCACTTCATACATTACATAACTGGGCGCAAAGGGCTTCCGCAAGGAGGCCCCTTTTTAATGTCCGCCAAGTAATGGCAGGGTGCAGATAGTACGAAGGAACTGCGAAGCAGCTTAGGACGGATTTTAACCCGAAGCGTTCTCTGACGGCACAGAGTCGGCCGCTTCGTCCTCACCAGCCGTCACCAGTTCGAACTTCTTGAGTTTGTAGCGCAACGCGTCGCGGCTGATGTCGAGCAAGCGGGCGGCGTGGGTCTGATTGTTATTCGCCTGGCGCATGGCGAGTTCGACCATGGCACGCTCGACTTCTTCGAGCGACGTTCCTTCTTCCGGGATGTACAGGCGCGGGAGCACGCGGCCGTTGGGGAGGGGTTTGCCGCCGCCATCGGTGCCCGAGGAGCTGCTCGCCTCGAATGCCGTCAGACCACTGCGCGCGGCTTGTCCAACGGCGAAGGGCAGGTAAATGGGACGCAAGATCGATTCATCCTCAAGAATCATCGCGCGCTCGATGGAGTTCTTGAGTTCGCGCACATTGCCCGGCCAGTTGTGGGCCAGCAGCAGGCGACGCGTCTCCTGACTGATGCCGCGGACCGATTTCTTGAACTTGCGGTTGTACCAGTTGATGAAGAAATCGACCAGCGGCAGAATATCCTCAGTGCGTTCGCGCAGCGGCGGAATGAAGATGGCGATGATTGCCAGGCGGTAGTAAAGATCCTGCCGGAAGTGGCTTTCGCGGACGGCTTTCTCCAGATCGCGATTGGAGGCGGCGACGACGCGCACGTCGACCTGCATGTCGCGCACGCCTCCGACGCGCCGGATCACCTGGTCTTCGAGCACGCGCAGAAGCTTCGCTTGCAGGAGCGGCGAGAGCTCGCCAATTTCGTCGAGGAAGAGCGTGCCGCCGTGGGCCGATTCAAACAGGCCCTTCTTCATCGCCTTGGCGTCGGTGAATGCGCCCTTCTCGTGGCCGAAGAGTTCGGCCTCCATCAGGGTCTCGGGGATGGCCGAGCAGTTGATGGCCACGAAAGGCCCGTTCTGGCGGGAACTCTCGTAGTGAATCGTCTTGGCGATGAGATCCTTGCCGGTACCGCTCTCGCCCTGAATCAAGATGGTAGTGGCTTCGCTCTCCGCCACTTTCTGCACGAAACTCATCAGTTCGGCGCTCTTCGGCGAGACGGCGACGACCTCGTGATATCCGGTGTGGCGGCGAACCTCGCCGCGCAGCGACTGGACCTCGGTGCGGAGTCGCGTGGCCTCGAGCGCATTCTGGATGGTGACGCGCAACTCCTCGAAATCGAGTGGTTTACCGACGAAATCGTAAGCCCCGAGTTTAATTGCGTTCTTGACGTCATCCAGCTGGGGATCGGCCGTGATCATGATGACGGGCGGAGCGTCGGCGGCTTTCTTGATCTGCTCCAGCACCTGGATCCCGTTCATGTCGGGCATGCGGACGTCGAGCAGAACCAGATCGGGAGACTCCTGTTGCGCGAGGCGCAGGCCGGGTTCTCCCGCAGCGGCCTCGGTGACTTGATACCCCCACTCTTCACATTTCTGGCGAAGCGACCAACGAACCAGGCGCTCGTCGTCAACCACCAGAATCTTCTCGACGGGCATTGATTTAGCTTACTACGGAAGGGAGGCGGAGGGCACGCATGGTCCGGTGGGTTATCGCCGCCAATTTTCCAGATGATGGCGTTCTACGCCTTAGAATTCGCGTTCGTTGTCACTGACAAGCCTGTAGCCGAGCGCTACCGCCTGAGTGGCCGTTGTCGCAGCACTTATTCTACCGAGAAGGCGAAGTCTACGCGAGAGCCTTCTCGTCCGCGGTCACTGAAAGCTTAGCCGATCGCTACCGCCGTTAGCGGCAATCAGTGGATCGTTTGCGCCGATCGGTCGCCTGGACCCCTCAAGGCGCGTGCGAATTATTCCTTAGGTCTTATCCGCGGGTGTTTCAAATGACAAGACTTCCATTGCTCCTAAAACGGCTTCCAGTTGACGTGAAAGTTGGGCTGAGCCTTTCTTGACGATCCCGAATCGCAATTGCCGCAGCCACTATGATCTGGTGCAAACCTTCGATTCGCCGATTCTTCGGATACGCTGAGCGACGCGCCCCTCTGGGTTTCGGAGAAGGTCGAGACGATATTTGTATCGAGCAAGTAGCGCGTTACAAATCAACGGGCTCAGGCAAAGGATCAGGAATAGGTGGCAGTTCCTCGTCGATCGGCTTGAGCGTTTTCAAAACGGCGAGGAGCGATTTCGGAGGTGCAGGCTCGATGATCAGCCTCGATCCCTCCTTTCGTATGATGGCGTCTTCTCCGGGAAACTCGAACTCGCGCGGAATGCGCGCAGCGTTCCCGACCAGATGCAAGGGAAAGCCGGAGACGCTGCCTTTGCCGACTACTTACTCCTGGTCGGATATGCGCGTTCATTCTGAGCGATGCTTGTGCAAGTGGGTAATGCAGAAAAGACGACACTTGGCACTTGCAATCGTTCTGTTGCTCTTGATTGGAACACCGGGGTTCGGCGGAGACGACGCTCCGCAACTCGCATTGCGCGATTTGCACGGGAACACCCAGGAAATCAGCCAGTACAAGGGCAAGATCGTAGTCCTGAATTTCTGGGCCACCATGGTGTGTTCCTTGCCAACACGAGATGCCTGTACTGGTAGAGATCCAAGAGAAGTATCAAGACAAGGGTGTCAGTAGTGCTCGGAGCGTCGGTTGACGACGAGAAGAGTCAACCGCTCATCCAGCCATTTGCCGAGACAGAACAAGATTCCGTTTCCGCTGTTGGCTGGGTGCCACTACCGATGAGATGCAAAGACTGCAACTCGGGGAAGCGATTCCGGCTACAGCATTCTTCGACGCGGATGGCCATCTCATAGCTCGCGTCTTAGGGGAACTGCAGAAATCAGATCTCCAAAAGCGGCTCGAATGGATGCTCGGCAATCACCATGGCAAGGCGCCTCCCGCTTTTGTAGACGGATTCCAAAAGAAGAAGGCGCCGGACGGTACGCCTTCCATCTTCAGTCAGTAACTTAAGGAGCGGCAGTCTGCGTCACGGTGCGCTGCAGCGGCAACACCACCGCGAATGTCGTGCCCTTGCCCACGGTGCTGGTGACGTCGATGCGGCCGTGGTGGTCTTCGACGATGCGGCGGGCGAGAGAGAGGCCGAGGCCGGTGCCGTCGCCTTTTGTGGTATAGAACGGGCGGAAGATGTTGGGCAGGTGCTCGGGAGCGATGCCGCGGCCGTTGTCTTTCACTTCGACTACTGCGTTCGATCCCTTGCGCTCCACGGCGACTTCGATTTTTCCTTTGGAATCGATTGCCTGCTGCGCGTTGAGCAAAAGATTGAGCAGCACCTGGTGAATCTGATCGCTGTCGTGCTCGACCTCCGGCAGGGATGTATCTTTGTGCAGAGCGATCTCGATTCCTTTCGCCATGGCCTGCTGGCGGCCGAGCATGACGGCATGTTCCACCGTGGTGTTCAGATCGCTCTTTCGGACCTTTGGCGGATGCGGGCGCGCCGTCTGCAGCAGGTCGGTGACGATGTGATTGATGCGGGCGATTTCCTGGCGAACGTCTTTGACTACGGCTCGGGCCGGGCTGGACCCAGGCAGATCGCGGCCGATGATTTCGATCACGCCGGCGATCCCGGCGAGCGGGATTGCGGATTTCGTGAGCCAGTCCGGTGGCCACTTCGCCGAGCGTCGCGAAATGCTCGGCGCGCGACATCTGGGTGCGATGCAGGCGCTCGATTTCCTCACGGCTCTCGCGGAGTTGCTGAACCATCTGGTTGAAGTTGCGGCCAAGATCGCCGATTTCGTCGTTGCGATGCGCGAAACTGACCGAAACACTCAGATCGCCTCCACCCAGTTGAGCAATCTTCTGCTGCAGTTCGACCATCGGGCGCTGCACGGTGTAGGTGAGAACGACGAGCAGGGCGCCGCAGATGGCGACTGCGCCCGCTCCGGCAACGAGAAGCACAAGATGGCGGTGGGGATCGCGCCAGGAAAGTGTGGCGAGCAGGAAGAGCAGCATTCCGCCCAACAGGACGCAGGCGATCGGTACCAGCGCTTTGATTTCCCAGTTGATGCGCAGCCACGGTAATTCAGGATCCTCGGCTTGACCGCCACCTGTTCCGCCATCGACGCCGACCTCTGCGCCATCAGCCCCGAGTCGGTAGCATCGCCGGTGCTGAACGAACTGGTCCGCGCTCTTGGAGAATCTGGAGCCGGATCTGGTTCTGCGCGCAACCCTGGGTTCGTCATTGGTTGTCTCGCGACATCAAGCATACGAATGCAATCCGTTAAGCAGGTACGTCACTCCGAAGAATGTGAACATGACAACTCCGAATCCGAGGATGGCGAAGTACGCGGCGCGCCGGCCACGCCACCCGCGGGTAATGCGCATATGCAGATAGCCGGCATACACCAGCCAGGTAATCGCCGCCCACGTCTCCTTGGGATCCCAATTCCAATAGGAACCCCAAGCCCGGTTGGCCCAGTAGGCGCCGGCGGCGATCATCAGGGTGAGCAGGGGGAAGGCAATGCAAATCGTTTTGTAGGTGATGCGGTCGAGCGTATCGGCGTCGGGCAGCAGACGCTCGAGATCTTCGCGCCTCCACAGCAGCAGCAGGTAAAGCAGATTCGCGAAAATTCCCGCCACCAGTGCGGACAGAATGAACGGGCTAGCGGCCAGGTTGGTTGAATAGAGACCATCGGCATCGAGCGAAGGATACTGGCCTTCACGGACGCGGATCACGAAAAACACCAGCGCCAGCGACTGCAGCAGGATGCTGATGAAGACTGCGCGATTGGCGATCGACAGCAAGGCGTCGTTCTTGCGTACCCGCGCGAGGATGTACAGTGTCAAAGGCGCGATGACAGCCGCGAACACCAGCAGCATCAGCCAACCGAGATCGGGAATGGTGACGAACAAGCGGACGTTCTTGGCGAGGAAGACTTCAGACTTGTTTTCGGCGTCCCACGCGATCACGTTGAATCCGCCTAAGCCTTCAAAGCGCGTGAGGATAGCGGCGTAGATGCCAACGGTGAAAACACTGGTCGCGGCCAGAAAGTTTTCGGTATTCAGTTTGTCCTGGATGAGGAACATCATCGCCAGGGCAAAGCTCAGAGCGCAGGCGGCATAGGCGAGCATGGCCAGCGTGACGTGCACATGCAGCCAGGTCGACTGCAGCGCCGGGACGAGCGGGCGGACGTCGCTGCGCAAAAGTTGCATCAGCACCACGCCGACGATGGCCACCGGCATGGTGACCGTGCCGATTACCTTTACTGCGTAGCGCTTTTCGGCGATCAGGGTGAGAGCGGCCAGTGTCCATACGAAACTCAGCAGCATTTCGTACAAGCTGGCGAATGGGGGATGGCCGGCCTCGTACCAGCGGTGCGCCACCGCTGCCGTGTTAGCGATGAGGCCGGCCCAGGTGGCCAGAGACGCAAACTTGATGTAAGACTCCGTTCCGGTGACTCCGAAGCCTAGATACAACGCGCCTGCTCCCGCGTAGAAGACGAGCGCGGCGTAGAGCAGGTTGGCTTCACTCAGGATGTCTCCGCTCTTGACGACATTCAGAAAAGCGATGAACAGCAGGAATGCGATGCTCAATCCCACCATGACGACCAAAGTCATTCCGGTCGCGGGATGCTGTTCGACTGTTGCTCGGGCCATAGACTGGCTTCCTTTCCTTGGGTAATCTTTTCGATCTGCCGGAACTCACCTTCCGGCAGTCGTGGTTCTCGGGAGTGTCGCGGCTGGCTTTTCTGCGGCCTCCTCGAATTTCGGTTTCAGTTCTTTCTCAATCTGCTCGACCAATCGTTTGAAGGTTTGCTCGAAGGCGTCGCGATTGCGGTTCGCCGACCCTCCGATCCACAGCGCCAGGTTGCCGCTGGCATCTTGCACGGGAACCACCCAGAAACGCACGTGGACGACGTAGAAGACAAATGTCAGGCCGATCGCCATCAACACAACCCCGGTCCACACCGCCCATTGGCCGGGTTCGTGCGAGACTTCCAGGCCGGTGAAGACGCCTGTCTTCAGGTCTTTCGGTTCGAAGTTATAGGGGGAGGATGCATTCTCGGCCACGCCGGGAATTTCCGGCAGCCAGAAGTTCACAACTTTCTCGTTCTTCTCCGAGGTGACGATCAGGTGCACCGCGGGATTGACGACGTCATTGCTGCGCGCATAGACGTGCCCATCCTGCACGACGAAGTCGGGGATGAACTCCGCGACTTGAACTTTCGTGTCAGCGTCCAGGGAGACAATCTGATTCTGACCTAGAGCAATTTCCTGTACCTGGCCAGCGCCGTTTTTCGGAACCGCATTGAGGACGAGACGATCGAGTTTGCCGGTGCGTCCATAGCTGGCCTGATAGAAACGCACTCCCTGATAGACCAATGGATCGTTGACCACAATCTCTTTGCTGGAGACCTCGCGTCCGTCATTCACCACCGCCAGCTTTGACCACCAGCGCTTCGGGGTGCCGTCGGTGTAAGTCTCTTCGCCGGTGCCGTCGCAGCGGATGGAGAAGGGCAGCGAGCGTGTCGCGCCATTCTTCATCTCAACCTGATTGCCAGCCGTGCCCGGCGTGAGCATCAGGTAGCCGCGCCAGCCGTAGAGTCCGTCGACGATGGTGCCGAGGAAGATCAGCAGCAGGCTGGTGTGGACGATGTAGACCGCCATCTCGGAGATGCGATTGCGTTCGGCGAACAGAGAGAAGCGATCAGGACGCACGATGCGTTCCGATTTCAAGTGCATGTGACGGAAGGCGCGTTCGGCGGCGCCCAGTCCTTGTTCCTCATCGGTGATGGCGAGATGCGCCTGGATCGGATGTGCTTTGCGGAAGCGCTCGTCGGGACTCTTGTACGGACGCGCGAAGTAACGCCAGGCGTTGGGGAAGCGCTGGACCGAGGCAGCGATGATAGCTGAGGCTCACCAGCAGCATGAGGCCCACGAACCAGGGCGTGTGATAGACGTCGGTGAGGCCGGTGGCATCGAGGAAGCGCAGCATGGCCGGGGAGTAGGCGCGCGCTATTTCGTCCGGCTCGGTCATCGGCCGCTGCAGAATGACGGTGCCAGCGGCGGCGAAGATAACAACCAGGATGATCAGCACGACGCCGGTCTTGATCGAACTCAGAGTCTTCCAGATGCTGCGGGCCGCGGAGCCAAGTGAAGGAGCCATGACGTTCTTCTTCCTCACTTGGTCGCAATGCACGTACTGCGCCAACTCGGAAAAACTTCCTCAAACGCTTCTCTATTAAGGAGTTGTAGCAAAACGCGCCGATTTGGGCAGGGTCGAGAATGAGGCATAACACTCATCTACCACCCTTCATCGCCTGCGATTTCACCCACTGCAAACCATGTGATCTCAGTCACAAAACAGCAGGTTAGAGCGTGCGCGATTTCACCAGTCCCGGTGTGGGAGAAGGCCCATTTCCGTCGGAGCATGGGACTTGTGGAGAATCGCCACACTCGAGCCGAGGTCGGCGAACTCGTTCTGTTCCAGATAGTTGCAGTTCTAATCATTTTTCCTCGCTCCTAGCAGAAATACGGGCACGGTCGTGCAAATCACAGGGTGGCATGGTCCACGAGCTACCAAGTCGAAGCGCAATGTCAGCGGCAAGCAGCGGTCGAGCCCTCCCCAACTTCCTGCGGATTGCCTGCCTGCTGGTTCTGGCAGTCTCCCCCGCTTTGGCAAAGACTCACCCGGTTCCCCTCGAAAAGAACGTGGACTCGGCGAAATGTCTGGAGTGCCACGAAGATAAGAGCAAAGGGAAAGCAGTTCACTCGGCGATCGCGACCGGGTGCCTGAGCTGCCACGAAGTCAGGGTCAGCCGCGACGTCACCCGGGTCAAGCTGATCACCTCGACGACCCAGGCGCTCTGCCTCAGCTGCCACGACGAGAAGAAGGTGCAGGCTGGGCAGACGATCCATCCTCCGGCGGTACGCGATTGTGTGAAGTGCCATGATCCGCATCAGTCGGACAATCCCGTTCAACTTGTGAAAGCGATGTCCGGCACGACGCAGGAAGAGAACCTCTGCCTGCGCTGCCACAACACTGGGCTGAATGTTCCGAAGGACGGCAGCCGACACGCCGCCCTCGACATGGGCTGCGAGACCTGCCACCTGACGCACAAGAACGGCGAGCGGGGAAAGATCGAATTCGAAGCGCACCTGAAGAAAGATGTTCCGGCGCTGTGCGTGGAGTGCCACGACACCAAGGATGCCGGCCTGCAGAAGGCGCATAACAATCAGCCGTTCGCGACCGCCAACTGCCTGCAGTGCCACAACCCGCACCAGTCGGCGAAACCGAAGCTGATGCAGACGTTCCTGCATGTTCCGTTCGAGAGCAAGATGTGCGACAGCTGCCATCAGCCTTCGGCGGACGGAAAAGTCGTTCTGACCAACAGCGACTCGCGGGCGCTCTGCCTGACGTGCCACGAGGATCAGGCGAAGAAGATCGAAGCGGCGAAGGTCCAGCATCCAGGCGCGCAGGGCGACTGTGTAGCGTGCCATAACCCGCACGCCGGAAAGTCGCCGGGATTCCTGCAACCCGATCCGGTAAAAGCGTGCCTTACTTGCCACAGCGATCAGGCTGAGCAGATGAAGAAAGCAGTGCTGCACCAGCCTGCATTCGACCAAGGTTGCGCGACCTGCCACGAAGCGCACGGCGGTGACAATGCCCACCTGCTGCGCGCCGCCACGCCCAACAAGCTCTGCCTGGAGTGCCATGGGCCTGAACCCAATCCGCAGAAGCTGGAGAGCGAGCATCTGGTCACGATCTTCGACGGCAAAGTGAAATTGCCCGAAGACTACTTCAAGAAAGTGATCCTGCTGCCGCTGCAGTACGGGCACGGCCACCCGGTCGAGCGGCATCCGGTAATCGACATCGTCGACCCCTCGAACATGAATCATGTGCTGAAACCGATTAATTGCCTCACGTGCCATCAGTCGCACTCGGGCGCCAATCAGGGAATGCTGGTGAAGGATCAGGCGAACGATATGGCGTTCTGCATGACTTGCCACGCGAATATGACGCAAGGAAAGGGCCCGCAGGCGCAAGGGGCGCAGCCTCAGGTCACACAACCCCAAGGCGGAAAGACGAAATGAAAACGCCTGCGACGAAAATTCGGTTTGCCGTGATGCTGGCCGGGTTGATTTTCTGGCTCAGCGTGGCGACGACGCCGATCTACGCCGGAAAGAAAAAGAAGGAAGAAGCGGCAAAGCCCAGCACGAACGTTCTCGACAAGATCGATTACTCCAAGCTGGTTTGGCCGAATCCGCCCGCTCCAACCCGGGTCAAGTACCTGAATTACTTCTGCTGCGACAAGTACGCGCCACTGGCGGACAAGAAAAAAAGTTCGTGGATGGACCGTATGGCTGGCGGCGAAACCGAGCAGCAAAGGCAGATGGAAAAGCCACTGTTCGCGCTGTGGACGCCCTACGGATTGGCTGTCGATTCGAAAGGAAGCATTTACATCGCGGACGGAAAAGTCGGAGCGATTTTCATCTTCAACACCGAGACCAAAGAGCTGCAGATGATCAAGCACGGGCGGGACGCGCACTTCGGCGACATCATCGGGCTGGCCATCGACGACTCCGACCGGCTGTTCGTCTCGGATACCAAGCTGCACCACATCGTGGTGTTCGACAAGAACCACAAGGTAGAAGGCTCGATTTCAGAAGGCGTGGTCGATCCGGGCGGTATGGCGATCGACAACGAGAACCGATTCCTCTACGTCGCCGACCCGGCGCTCGATCAGGTGCTGGTCTATGACGCCGACAAGCTGACGCTGATCCGGAAGATAGGGACTGCGGGCAAGAAGCACACCCTTACGGCGCCGGGCCAGTTCTCGGTGCCCACCAATGTGGCGGTCGATGCGGACGGCAATCTCTACGTTACAGACATGTACAACAACCGCGTGGAGGTCTTCGACGCGGACGGCAATTTCATTCGCGCATGGGGCAAAGCCGGCGACCGTCCAGGAACGTTCTCGCGGCCGAAGGGAATCGCCATTGATGCGGACGGGCATGTCTGGGTCGCGGATGCCGTACATGGACATCCTGCAGTGCTACACGCCCGAAGGTCAGTTCCTGATGTGGATGGGCGGGCACGGATTGTTCCCGGGGCAGTTCCGGGCACTGGCTGGCCTGTATATCGACAAGAACAACCGGATGTTTGCGTCCGAGCAGTATCCCGGGCGCGTGCAGATGTTTCGCTACTTCACCGACGACGAGGCGCGGGAGCAGATCAAGCAGCGCCACGCGGAAGTGGACAAGAAAAGAGCGCAGGGAAGCAAGCCAGCAGCCGCGGACGCTGCCGCCACTGCGCCGAACACGAATTCAACGGCTACCAAGCCGCAATAAGTTTTGGTCGTTCCGCGGATGGCCAAAAACCGGGGCCGGTGCGAATCGGCTCCGGGCAGCAAAGCAATAGTGAGCTAGCTGTAGAGGTGGCTGTAACAGCTGTTACAAACAGGAGGTTGTCAGATTTATGAAAAAGCTATTCTTCGTCTTCCTCGTGGTCGTGATCGCTGCCGGGATGGCAGCGGCGCAGACCTACACGTCGGGCTCGGGATTGGTCGGTGCTGATATTCTCGGAGCTCACCAGAACGGCGGCCGCGGTTGCGCAGGCTGCCATGCCCCGCACAGCGGCGCAGCGGGCGGTGGCGGCAACGCAGCCACCAATGCAGTAGCCTTTCAATGATCCTCTGAGCGGCAGCAATGCACTGTTCGGACAGGACGTAACTCCTCTGTTGGGCTACTCCATCACGTTTGGCGGCGGCTTCGTGGAAGCTCTGCCAGGCGAGGCGGCCGCTTACAGCACGCAGGAGGACGAAATGCGCCAGATCACCATGTGCCTAGCCTGCCATGACGGTGTTGTGGCAAAAGGCCAGATGATGAACGGCCAGTCGTGGGAGCAGAGAATGAACCTTCTGCCCGCCACCGCCTACGGCACCCGTCCAATCCCGACGCTGCTCGGCAACGATAGCGGCAACGGCAACCAGTCCGGCTACGGCAACGACCACCCGGTGGGAACGCAAGCCACTTTGGGCGCAGCCCGCGTGTGGACGAACAATACCACCACCAGCCCGACAACCATCACGGTTGACGCGGTCAACGGCATCACCAACATCGCTCCGAATTCGGCGGCCTATACGAGCTTCGTAGCCAACTACGGCTATCCGTCGCTGGCGGGCAGCCCGTGGGGTTGGGGCGTCTCGATTCCCAAGGGCGACACGAATCCGGGCGATGCGTTCCTTACGTGCACCACGTGCCACAACCAGCATGTGATGTACATCTACCAGGCTCCGCGGGGCAAGCAGACCACTGCTGCCATCGCGGGCGGAACTTACCCGACCTACTTCTTCATCAACGCACCTTTCAACCCGGGCTCTGGCAACAACAGCCCGACTATGGCCTCGTCTGCAACGCAATTCTGCCGTCAATGCCACTTCGGCGAAGCGAACGAGAACTACGGTGTGACCACGGTGAAGACGCAGTTCTAATTTGTGAACCTGGGGGAGAGGAGATTTCTCTCCCCCGCTTTTCTCAGGCTGGAAGGAAGGGGAATGCGATGAGGTTTCAAATGGGGCACAGACGAACGGTGATTGGCGCCGGGATGCTGTGGGTGGCATTAAGTTGCGGAGCGCAAGTTGTCGCCTCGCATGCTCCGACGCTGGCTTCGCCTGCGACCGCGGGGGCGGCTTCCGGCGTGGTAACGCCAGTTCGGGCTCTGCCGCCGGGATCAGGCAATCCGGTCGCGCGGGTAAATGGAGCCATTCTGACGGATCGCGATCTGATGCGCGAGATCGAAACGATCTTTCCTTACGCGAAGATTCACAACGGCCTTCCAAAAGATATGGAGCCCGAGATGCGCAAGGGCGCCCTCGAAATGATCATCTTCGAGGAGTTGCTGTATCAGGATGCGCTGCGGCAGAAGCGGGCTGTGGCTCCGGAGCGATTGAAGCAAGCGGAGGCGGAATTCCGCAAACAATTCGCCAGCGAGCAGGAATTCAATCAGGTGATGCAGAGCGAAGTGCATGGCTCCAGGCAGCTGATGCGCGAAAAGATCCGCCGCTCGCTGCTGATCGAAGACATGCTGAATACGGAAGTGCGCGACAGGGCGCGGGTAAGTGAAGCGGCGGCACTGGCCTACTACAAGGCTAATCCGAAGAAATTTGAGCGTCCGGAGTTGTTCAGTATTCAGTCGATTTCGATCATTCCACCTCCGAATCCGACGCCTGACATGCAGGAGGAGGCGCGCAAGAAAGCGGAGAGCGCGCTGAAACAGGCGAAGGCCGCGAAGACGTTACCGGGAGTTCGGATTGCTGGCGGAAAAGATATCGGAAGACGACTGGCACGTGAACATGGGCGATCGCAAGGCCGTGGAGAAAGACAAGCTTCCTCCGCCGATCGTGAAAGCGGCGCTGGCGATGAAACCGGGACAGGTGAGCGATCTCATCCAACTGGGTCCGGCCTACACGCTGTTTCGCCTGAATTCGCACACAGCAGCCGGCATTGCGCCATTTCGAGAGGTCAAGGCGAACCTGATGACGGATCTGCAGAAGCAGAAGACCGAGCAGCTTCGGGCAGGACTGAACAAGAAGTTGAGAAAGACAGCGAAGATTGAGGTCCTGTGAACCAACTGGCCAACGCGGCGATAGGACGATTCGCGCGTGGGTTCATGGGGAGCAGAAATCAGGTGGGCAATGTGGGCGGTACGAGCAAGAAATCGAGTGGGGGGGTGCGCTCTGGCGGGTATTTTCGTTTTGGCCATACCCGCGGCGGCGCAAATGCAGGTCGGCGATAATCTCCGCATGAACCTGAACGGCAACGTCGGGTTCAACTATGCAGGAGGAATGAATCAGGGGCAGTCGGATCACGCGATGGGCTTTGCGGGGAATGGCCAGTTGACGGGCAATTACTACAGCCCCAATTTCCTCAACTTCAATGTAGATCCCTTTTACAACCGTGTGCAGTCGGACTCCGTCTTCGGATCGCTGACGAATACAACCGGCGTGACCTCGAATGTGAATCTGTTCAACGGCACGCATTTTCCCGGTTCCTTCTCGTATAACAGGATCTTGAACGGGACCAGTGCGTTCAATGTTCCGGGATCCGATCTTGGCCTGGCGCAGCACACGAATTCGCAAACTCTGGGGATTGGCTGGAGTGCTCTTGTGCCGGGGCTGCCGACCCTTTCCGCAAGTTATGCGATGGGCAAGAACACCAACAATATTCTGGGAGAATCCGGGGAGAATTCAGAAAAAGATCGGACGTTGAACCTGCTTTCCACTTACAAGTGGGATGGCTTCAACATGACAGGGCAGTTCCTACACCGGACGATGAATGCGACCTACGGTGAGGTGCTGCAAGTGGGTTCCTTGCCGGTGACGACCAACAGTTCCAGCAACAGCTATGGCGGCACGGTGCAGCATGCGCTACCGTTGTCGGGAGGCTTTTCGGTCAGCTATAACCATCTGGGCTATGGCTATAACTACGAAGATTCTTACACAGCCAAGAATTCAGGCTCCACAAGCACCGTGAACGGCAATGCATCATTCCATCCCACGCAGAAGCTGGCGACGAATTTCTTCGCCAACTATAACGACAGCCTTCTGGGCGTGATTCCGCAACCGCTGCTGAATAGCGGGACGGCCGTAAACGTTAGCACGGCACAGACGTTCCACTCTACCGTGGTCGGATCGAATGTCTTCTACCAGATATTCAACTGTTTGGGCGTAAGCTGGGAAGTAAACCATCAGCAGCAAAGTTTCCTGGGCCGGACGTACTCGGCTACCCAATTTGGCGGCAGCGCGAATTTCAACATCGGACGTACGATTCTCAAGGGTCTGTCGTTCTCCGTAGGAGCGGTCGATACCACGCAACAGGCGCAAAATACCGGACTTGGATTTGTGGGGAACCTGAACTACGACCGCAAGCTGTTGGGATGGGATGTTAGCGGGAATTTCAGTTACTCGCAGAATGTACAAACCTACATACTGATCTATACAACGTCATCGTATAGCTATCTGGCGAGCATCCGGCGGCGAATCGGAGAGCGCAAATACTTTATGGCGGGATACAGTGGGGCGCATAGCGGGCTCAGCGCCAATTCGGGTACGAGCAGCAGCGCCGAACGGATCTGGACAGGATTCATCTTCCGCGGCAATTCATTCAACGCGTATTACAACAAGTCCGATGGTTTGGCGATTTTTACGCCGAACGGACTTGTGCCGATTCCGCCCACCTTGCCTCCTGGGGTCCTTCCGGAGCAGATATTTACTACGTACAATTCGAAAGGGTGGGGGCTCAGTGCGGGGACGACGCCGACAAAGCGGCTTTCACTGAGCTTTGGGTTTGCGAAATCGAACGGCAGCACAATCAATCCTGCGCAGAGCATCTTGGCGAATAACACACTGATGAACGCCGTCATGCAGTACAGAGTGCGAAAGATTTTTTTGAACGGCGGGTATACGCGCCTGCGGCAATCGGTGGGAACACCAGGAACGCCCCCCCTCGACGTGACAACTTACTACATCGGGCTCTCGAGATGGTTCAACTTCTTCTGAGGCTCGCGATGACACGGACCGCGTACATCGGGGTGCGGGTGGCGTGTATCGGTTTTCTGCTGGTAGTTCCGCTTTCAGCCGCGAAGGCGAAAAAGGAAAAACCTGCCGAGCCCCCGCCACCGGACCTGCTGCTGGAAGGTGGACGCAAGCTGCATTTCGAGCGCAGCTTCAGCTCTGAAAAAGAAGTCGAAGGGAAGCGCGGCTTCTTCACCAAACTGGTGGATGTGGTCGCGGGGGAGCCGGACCATCCGCATCTGATGCGGCCCTACAGCATCGCTGTGGACTCGCGGGGGCGGGCCGTGGTAACCGATCCGGGAGCGAACGGCGTTCACATCTTCGACTTCGAAAATCACAAGTACAAGTTCCTCGAACGCAGAGACAAGGGCAGAGAATCCATGCATTCTCCGCAGTGCGTTGCGCTCGATGCCCAGGACAACATCTATGTGACCGACTCGGAGGCGGGGAAGATTTTCGTGTTTGAACCGAGCGGGAAGTTCCGGCGCACCATTGGCAGCCTGAAAGGCGGGGAAGGCTACTTCAAGCGGCCGACCGGGATTGCGGTCGATTCAGCGGCGCAGCGGATCTACATCACGGACACACTGCGCGACAAGATTTTTGTGATGGACATGAACGGCTCCGTTCTACAGACGATTGGGAAGAGAGGGAACGGCGATCTCGAGTTCAACCTGCCGACGGAGGTGCTGGTGCGCGATCAGAACCTCTTTGTCGTGGACGCTATGAACTTCCGCGTGCAATTCCTCAATCGCTCGGGAGAATTCGAGACCGCGGTCGGAAGAGTGGGAGACAGCAGCGGAACGATGTACCGTCCCAAAGGAATCGGAGTCGACTCCGAGGGGCATCTTTATGTGGTCGATGGCCTGTGGGGCGTGGTGCAGGTGTTCGACCAGCAGGGTAGATTGCTGTACTACTTCGGCACACGGGGCACGGGAGTTGGGGAATTCCAGTTACCGGCGGGATTGTTCATCGATCATGACGACCGTATCTTCGTGGTGGATTCCTACAACCGGCGGATCCAGGTATTCCGCTATTTCGGATTACCGAAGAGAGCGCAGGGAGAACCAACAATGAAAAGGCTCTTCCTGACTCTCGCGGTCTTCGCCCTTGGCACTATGTGCCAGGCGCAGATCTCCGGCGACGTGCTGGGTTCGCATAACTTGTCCCTGGGTGGATCGTCGCCCGTGAAAGGCGCATTGGATCCTTGTTTGTATTGCCACGTGCCGCACTCCGGGGTGCAGAATCCCAATGGAGCATTGTGGAGCCAGACTCTTTCCACGCAGGTCTACAAGAGCTACACCAGCACCACCCTGCATAACACGAGCCTGCAGCCGATGCTCGGCGGCGACAGCAGCCTCTGCCTGAGCTGCCACGATGGGACCGTTGCGGTGGGGCAGACGCAGCCTTTCGGGCAGATCCAGATGACCGGCAACATGTATCCGGCGGACAAGTTCGGGAGCGATCTGCAGGGTTCGCATCCGTTCAGCCTGAAGACGCCGCTGGTCGACGCGCCGGACCTGGTGCAGTCGTTATCTACCGGCCACACCACGGCAGACCCGCTGCAGGCCGGTCAAGCTAATCAACAACGATGTGGAGTGTACGAGTTGCCATTCGCCGCATGCACAGATGATCGATACGGTTTCGAAGAACTTCCTGGTGCGGGATAGTTCCAGCGGGACAGTTGTGCCTGTCTTGCCACGAAGTGAACCCGCGCACGGTCAATGGGCAGAGCAATCCGTTGGCACAGTGGTCGGGAAGCATTCACGCGACTGCTGGGAACGCGATAGCGAATGCCCCGATGTTGGGCAGCTACGCGACGGTTGGGCAGAACGCGTGCCTGTCGTGCCACATGCCCCATAACTCGGCCGCAGGGCCGCGGCTGCTGCGTGGTCCGCAACCGCCCATAGCGAACCTCGATTCCTCGACGCAGAACTGCATGACCTGTCACAACGGCGGGACGAACATCTCTCCGGCGATCCCGAACGTATATGCGGAGTTCTCCAAGATTGCGCATCCGTATCCGTCCGGGATCAACACGCATGATACGGGAGAGACTGCGCTGGTCAACAATAACCGGCATGCGACATGCGTGGACTGCCATAGCCCGCACGCGTCAAGCAGGCGACCTCATTCTCGTCGCCTCTGCCTCCGGTCGTTCGGCCGTCGCAAGCTGGCTCGGTCGGAATCAGTTCGACGGACGGGACGACAGTGCTGACTCCGGCGGTCAACCAGTTTGAGAACTGCCTGCGTTGTCACGGCAGCAGCACAGGGCAAACAGGTGCTGGCGATATTTGGTTATATGCCGGTGCGCGCGATTCACGGGAACCGATCCGCTAAATCTGATTCCGCAGATGACAACCACGGCAGCCTCTAGCCATCCTGTGATGCACGACCGCAGCAGCGCGCTGGCCCAGCCAAGCTTGCTACCTAACATGCTGAACCTGGACGGGAAGACGCCGAGCCGGGTGATGGGAACGCGGATTTATTGCACGGACTGCCATAACGCCGATGACAACCGCGAGTTTGGCGGGACGGGTCCCAACGGTCCGCACGGATCGAAGTGGACTCACTTGCTGGAGCGACGTTACGAGTTCGCCCTGGCGCCGGCGCCGGGGCAGGCGATCACGAATTTGTACCCGACTCCGGACTTCAGCGTGAACGGCCCGTACGCGATGTGCGGCAAGTGCCACGATCTGGTGAACCAGGTCAACAACAACACCAGCTGGCCGCAGCACTCCCTTGCATATCAACGACGGCTTCAGTTGCTCGGTTTGCCACACGGCACACGGGATGCAAGCGGGAACTGCCAATGTTACCGGCGAACGGCTGGTCAATTTCGATGTTAACGTCGTGGCGCCCAATGGAAACCTGCTTTCCTATGATCGGGGTAGCAACACTTGCTCGCTGGTGTGCCACAATCACACGCACAGTTCGGCCGCTGCGGCGAAAGGCGTCGTGATGCGGAGTTCCGGGTTGCAACGGTAGAAGTGGACGAGCACACCTGGGGCCTTTCAAAGCAGTCCACTAGAATGTCCGCTTGAATTCATCAGCCAATCCTATTGTCGTGGCGCGACCGGATCGCGAAGCATCTGGGTCGCAGGCCCGACGCGCGGTCGTGGATTGTGGTGCTGGTTGTGCTGTTTTCCGCGGCGGCTATTTATGAGTCCAAGCCATCTGTCTGCTTTCACGCGACCCGAGGTCTGGGTACATCTACGCACGGGGAGCTGGATTCTCGAGAACCGGGCGATTCCCCATACTGGGCTGTTCTCGCAATATTCGAATCTGGCGTGGAATGATTCGAGCTGGGCTTTCGATTTACTGTTGGGAGTTGCTTACAAGTTTTTCGGTTTGCGCGCGATTCCGATGTTGCTGATGCTGCTGAAGGCGGCAATCGCGGCCGGAACATTCCTGCTGGCCTACTCGCGCCGCGGAGACTTCTGGAAGGCCGTTGCGCTTTCGGCCCTGGCGCAGTACGTGCTTTCGGGGCTGCAGCCGCTGCCGTATGTGTTTTCCATTCTTTTCTTTGCCATCGAACTGCGGCTGCTGGTGAGCAGCCGCGCAATCGGGGTCGGCACGCAGGCTCTGGTTCCTGCCGCCGTTGTTCTGTGTCTGGGCCAATCTGCACGTTCAGTTCGGAGCGGGATTGGTGATGCTCGCAGTGTTCCTGATCGCTTCGCTCATCGAACACTGGTTGAGAAGCATGGATGTGAACTGGTTGAGCCGGCGGATCGTACCGCTGCCTCTGATTCAGGTGAGCGCAATCAGCGCTGCGTCCTTTCTGGCGACGTTTGCGACGCCTTACGGATTTCGTTTGTTACCAGCCGTTTTCAGAACGCTCTACAGTGATGTGGCGTTTGAACATTTTGCCGAGATGGCCTCGATGAGCTTCCGCCGGCCGCAGGATTACCTACTGATGCTGCTGGTGATGTTTGCGTTCTCTGGCTCTCGGACGGCGGCGCTCTCTGGAACTGTTCGAGCTGTTCATGCTTCTTGCGGGGACCGCGGTCGCGTTTCGCATTCAACGCGATGCCTGGCTGGCGCTGCTGCCGGCGATCGCAGTGCTTTCGACGGCTTCTTTCGTGGAGCCTCGGGAGAATGAGTCACCAAACACGAGGGGGCGTGGCTGGAAATGGGGCGTGGTTGCTGCGGCGACGGCATTGGTGCTGGTTGTCGCCACGGTTCGCCTGCCAGATCGCAATGCGCTGATGAATCGCATTGGTCAGACCTTTCCTGTTAAGGCGTGCGACTACATCGCTTCGAACACAGCTGTCAAAGCCGCTGTTTAATGAGTACTCGTGGGGAAGTTTTCTGACCTGGTATTTGCCGGAGTATCCGGTGGTGGTGGACAGCCGCGTGGAACTTTATGGCGACGACATGCTGAAAAAGTATTTCGACGTGGTTGGCGGGAAGGAGCGTTTGGATTCCGATCCCATGGTTGCTCGCGCCGGCACACTGCTGTTGGAGCGGAAGTCAGCGATGGCTAAGGCGCTGAGACATCTACCCGCGTTGAGTTCGCAGTATCGGCTTGTGTACAGCGACGAACTTGCCGACGTGTTCGCGCCGCTAAAAGATCAAAATCGATAACCACTAAGGACACTAAGGTACACGAAGGGAAACATGGAATTCCTTCGTGTACCTTCCTGCGCTTTGTGGTTGTAGCTTTTCGTTACCAATTGCGGGCGAACACTACCGCGAGATCATCGCGATAAATCAGCCGGAAGCGGCGATCGAGCAGCAGGTGCGTGGCGATTGGGAGCTTCTTCTTCAGGAGTACAACTCCCGCTTCATTCAAAACCGGGTCGTCCACGTAAGATGCATCCGCCTCCTGCGTGGAGTAGTAATGTTCGTCCATCGCGTCGCCGTAGAGGTCGGTGCGTCCGTCGATTGAGACGGGATACTGGGGCATGTAGAAGATGAGGAATCCGCCCCAGTCGAAGCTGTTGTAGAGCGGGCCGCCGACGGGATTGCGGCGCAGGAAATTCACGGCGTCGACCGGATATTCGCCGCTGATGGCACGGTCGAGGCCGCGCGTGGTGAAATCGGTGCTGCGCACACTGGCCAGCAGCAACACGATGCTGGCGCCGGTCACAATGGCCCAGCCGGAGAGTCGGAGAGGAGGATCGCGTTCTTCTTTGGAGGCGGGGAAATCTGCGATGATGGCCGCTGCGACGACGCAGATAAACCACGCGTCGCGCCAGGTGCGGAACGCGAAGACCGTGGCAAAGATCAGAAGGGCAAACTTGAATGGATCGATCTTCTTCTTCCATCCAATGGCAAAGTAGGCGCCGACCGCCAATAACAACTCGAGATACTGGTTGAAATACTGGAAGCTCAGCGCCTGCAACTCGCGGATGATCTTGTACATGATCTTCGATTGCGAGATGACAAACGCCTCGTAGTAGAGGTGGTAGGAGTACGGTCCTATGCAGGACGCGAGAATGCAGCAGGCCAGAACGGCGAATGGCGGAAGGGCAGGGAGTGTCGGAGGCGGCAGGGAATGTGGATGGATCCGCAATCGCATCGCGATCCGCTGCAGCGAGATTTACTCCCGCGAACAGGCCCACAACGGCGAGTCCGTAGATGAACTGAATGTGGATATTTGCCCAGATTAGGAAAACGAGTGGCAGCCAATATAGCGATTGCATGCTCCCGTTGCGTTGCGCCTCGAACAGGAACGTCAGGGTGATGGTGAACAGTATTACGGAGAAGAAAACCGGTCGGGGGGCAATGTTGAACAGGAACGCAGCGTAGACGACTACCGACAGGGCCCAAGCTGCCCAGAAGCGTCCGGAAATGCGGTATAGCATGCGAAAGATTGCCAGTGCGACCCCAATGGTGAGCAGAGTGCCAAACGTTCCCATCCCAATGAAACTGAACCAGCCGTAAGCACGAGAGAGTAAGACTTCGTATCCCCAGCTGTAAGCCATCCAGGGGCGAGTTGCGGCGGTGTGCGAGAAGATTCCGTTATGCGGAAACGATCGATTCTGGACGATCCAGTCGCCCACGCTGAGATGCCACCACATATCGGGATCGAGGACTGAGAGCTTGGTGAGGAAGCACTCGATGCCCACCCCGACGATCAAAGCCGTCAGAGCTAGTAACCGGAGCAGGCGGAGCCGGGACAGGGCGATCAGGTCGCGCGCCAGGCTCATCGCCGGACGTGCCTCGGGATGTTCATCGGTGTCCCGCTGATTCGGAGGGGATTCGTCATGCTAGAAGCTATCTCACAAGTGAACCATGAGGGTAAAGTCAGCGTTTCCTTTGGGCCTAAAGTTCGCGCCCTTTTGAAAGTATGCAAGAAACAAGTCCTACTCCTTTCCGAATACCACTGAGGAGAGGATTAGCTCAACGGCGCTCTAACTTCGAATGGGCTGTTACATCGCGGGCTTTTCGGTCTTCGTGCCGGCAGGGATGGCCAGATGCTTTTTTGCCTGCGCCAACATCTGCTCGACCTGGGCTTTCTTCGGGCTATTCGGATCGGCTTTCAGAAAAGCCTGCCAGGCGGCGATCGCGGCTTTCGGGTCGGCTTTGCCCTTCCACTCGAAGTAGCCGAGATTGAAGAGGACCTGAGGATTTTTGGGGTCGATGGCCAGGGCCTCGTTGAGCGTTGCGATGCCGCGGTCCAAGTCGCCTAGCTTGACGTAAACGAACGCGAGTTCGTTGAGTGCATCTACTTTGGGCCTTGCCGCAATGGATTTCTCGTAGTACTGCTGAGCGCTCTGGAACTGCTGGGCGGCCATGTAAGCACGAGCGATCTTAGCGAGGAGGTCGGGGTCATTCGGATGCTTTTCCAAGTCGGCCATCAAGGGCGCAACCTGCTTGTCGGCCATGCGCTTCATGTCGACGGCTGAGGGCATTTGCGGCGCGGCAGCGGCCGGCGAGGCGGGTGCCGAGACCTCGCTGATTGACGGTGTGGGACTCGCCACCGCGGGTGCGTGAAGCAGGTAACCGGCGGCAATGCCCAGAATCATGCAGATCACCGCCATGGTGTAGGTTTGAGCACTGCTCCAAAACTTCGAATCTTGGTCGCTCACTGCGATGGTCTCCTCACTGGGTTCCAGAAAACCGGCTGCGGTGTTGGACGAAAATGCAGAGACAGCCATATGCTGCAGATGCACGTCGAATGCCAACAGACCTCCGCGGCGCCCGGCTGCAAGGTGCGTATAGTCAGTGGATTACGGCCAATGACCGCAGTTTCGGCGGATTTCTCAGAAGCCCAGACGTGGGGGATTTCCCGCCGTCAGCGGCTTATCACCCAGGGCGATCACCAGGCCTGTCGCAGTCTCGCAAGCTGAGGTGTCCGCCCTCAGCGCCTAAAGGCGCGTTTTCGGTGGCGGTGTTACGGCGCGGCAAAACGCCGCGCCCTTTCAAAAGCAACACGAGAGCAAACATCGAGTTCGGAAACCGCACGCGTATGCGATTCGCGGACGCACGGCTGAGTGTGATTTCAATCACACCCTGTCGGCGAAGGTCACGGCAGAATGCGGTTGTCTGTGGATTGGGAAAAAGGAGATCTGTCATGGAAGGCAAGGAACCTGGTGTGGGGCAGTGGACTAGCACGCAAGCGTATGTGCTCTCGGTCATTTGCCTGCTGGTCGGGGTGGCGGTTGGGTATCTCGTGCGGGGTTCTGCCCCGTCGAACAATGCTGCGACGCAGGTTCGCGCCGGGGGAATGGCGCAAACGGCGACAGGTCCTTCGCCAATGAGCGGTGCGCCACAACCTACTGCGGAAGAGTTGCGCCACATGGCAGACACACAGGCGCAACCTTTGCTGCAGCAACTGGAGAGCGATTCGAAGAACGCAGCGCTCCTCTATCAGATTGGGAATCTCTACTACGATGCGCAGCAATATCCCGAGGCGGTGAAGTACTACGAGAATTCGCTGAAGATCGATCCAAAAGCGACGGACGTTCGCACCGATATGGCAACCGCCTATCACCTGATGGGACAGCCTGACCGTGCGATCCAGGAGTACGATGCTGTTCTCAAGATCGACGGGAAGCACGCCAACGCGCTGTTCAACGAAGGCATGGTGAAATGGCAGGACAAGATGGATTTGAATGGGGCGATTGTGTTGTGGAAGCGGTTGTTGGAAGCTCATCCGGACTACACCCAGCGGGATCGGGTGGAGAAGTTGATCGCTCAGGCTGAACAACACCTGACCATGAAGCCGGGAAGCGAGGCGGCGAAGTAAAACGTGAATACACAGGTTAAGAGTGCCGGTGTGGAAGCAGAGACGCAAGTGGTGAGGGCTAAGCCTGCAAAGCGTCGCCGCTGGATTCTGCAAGTTGCCGCCGCCATTCTTTTGCCTGTGGTGGTGCTCGCCCTGGTCGAAGGCGCTCTGAGAATGGCGGGTGTTGGGTTCAGCACCAGCCTCTTGGTTCCGTGCACGGTGAAGGGAAGTCCCGCCTACTGTTACAACCTGTTCTTCGCGACTCCCTACTTTCCGGCGGGGATGGTACAGACACCGCGACTGTATTCCATTCCGGCGACGAAGCCGCCGGGCACATATCGAATTTTCGTGCTGGGTGAGTCGGCGGCGATGGGAGATCCCGACAGCGCATACGGATTCAGCCGTTATCTGGAAGTCATGCTGCGGGAGCGGTTTCCCTCGATGAAATTCGAGGTGGTGAATACCGGCAGCGTCGCGATCAACTCGCACGTGGTGTTGCGGATTGCGGGCGGGCTGGCCGATCAAAAGCCAGATTTGTTCATCATCTATTCGGGGAATAACGAGGTGGTGGGACCGTATGGTCCCGGCACGATGCTGACTTCGGGTGGCATGAGTATGCCTGTGGTTCGAAGTAGCATTCTCTTCCGCTCGACTCGCATTGGCCAATTGATCACGAAGCTGGGGACCAAGAAACGCGAATGGCACGGCATGGAGATGTTTCTGGATCAGCAAGTGCCGGCGCATTCGCCGCTGATGCGGCAAGCGTACGCCAATTACGAAGTGAATCTGCGGGACACGATCGGGGTCGCGCAAGCAGCAGGCGCGAAGGTTGTCGTTTCGACTGTAGCCACGAACTTGAAGGACTGTGCTCCGTTTGCGTCGCTGCACCGCAAAAATCTGAACCAGGACGATCTGAAGAAATGGTCAGCTTTGGTGCAGCAGGGAAGTGATCTGGATGCGGCGAATTCTCCGACGGAGGCGCTGAAGCAGTATCAGGCGGCGGCCGCCATCGATGACGAATACGCCGAACTCGAGTTCCGCATGGCGCGGGACACTTGGGGGTTGGGAGATTACAAAGCTGCCCGGAAACATTTCTTGCGCGCCCGGGATCTCGATGCCCTCCGCTTTCGTGCCGACAGCGAGATCAACGAGATCAACCGCTCGGTGGCGGCGGCAACCCGAGTGGCGCTGGTGGACGCGGAGAAGATTCTATCGGACGCCGCACAAGACGGGATCATCGGCACGGATCTGATTTATGAACATGTACACATGACGCCGGAAGGTAACTACCTGTTGGCGCGGGCGATGTTCGCGGAGATTGCGCCCAGCCTTCCGCAAGGAACTCAGACGTCTGAGCCTCCGTCGGAAGCGGAGTGTGATCGGTTGCTGGCGCTTACCGGATATGATCGCTGGCGACTGGCCAACGAGATGTTCGGCCGGTTGCAGAAGGCTCCCTTCACGAATCAGTTGAATCACTCGGAACAACTCTTCCACTTTGGATGGGGCGCACAGCCTCCGAACGAGAATCCGAACGACACGGTGGCCGAGTATCAGTGGGCGATCGCACGCCATCCGGATGATCCGATGCTCCATCTTCGCTTCGGCGGCTTCCTGTTTCCCTACAATCGCAACGCTGCGGCGGAACAGATCGGGATGGCCCAACCCTGGGACGGATACCCGATGTTTCTGCCGGATGGAACGCAGATTCGGTAAGCAAGGTCAGGTAGGAAATCAGCCCGGCTGCGCCGGGGGACAGCCGAAGGCGGCTGTCCGCACATTTCCAATCCGTCGGCTTATGCCATGCCGATGCGATATGTGTCAGTTTGGCCGTGGAACCTGAGTGGAGGAAGCGCTCCGCACGGGAGAATTTGCGACTTTCGAGGGGAGCAGGTCGCGACCAAATGCCATGATGCTGACTGTGGTTACCGCGATGCTCCAGACCGCGAAGAAAAACCAGCCGGCATCGGAAAAAAGGGAATCGCTCATCATGATTCAATATCCTCCGGTGCGCGAGGCCGCCTGAAAAGCAGCCTCGCGCCGACGAGACGAACTCCTGGTCCCTGACAGAGAGTTCACCGATGGACTACTGCTCGGGAGGAGCAGGCGCTTCCTGATTCATGTGCTTCTGCATGCGCGCTTCGTGACTGGCCTCCATCTGCTTGAGCTGGGTCTTCTGGTCCGCAGTCAGCAGTTGGTACAGTTCATTGTGAACGCGAGTCTCCTGCACGGTGAGAGCGGCTTGAACCTGAGCCTTCTGCGCGGCTAGGGCTGCAACCTTGGCCTCGTCGAAGGTGCCCTCGACGTACTGGCGAAGCTGCTGGTCGATCTGGCGCTCCTGCTGGTGAAGGGCCTTCATATTCGAATGCTCTTTCTCGTGAATGGCCTTCATTTGCGTCTTCTGGTCATCGGTGAGATTGAGCTTCTGCGGCGAAGAAGCCCATCCTGTGACCTTCCATGCCCATACCCATGCCATGGCGGTGCATCGGGGGCGGCGGTGCGTCGTCGGTAGTCTGGGACTTGGCAATTACTGAGCCCATCAGAACTGCCAGGAGCGGCAATCAGCAAGCGAAAACGAATCGATTTCATGAGTAACTCCTCTGTTTCGTCCGGATGTCCGGGACATTGCGTACATTGATGGAAACACGAGTTGCCGGAGAAAAGCGGTAAAAAGTCGGTCAACCGGAGTAAAGTTTTGTAACGGCGCAGAGCCGCTTAGGCTCATGGACGTGGTTGCGGATGTTCCCGCGGGCGGACAGGATGTCCGCGCGACAACTGGCCGGTAGCTGCTCTACGCCTGGACTACGGTTGACAATTCTTTACCACTGTCATGGGTTTGCAGGTGCACAATTAAAGTGCAATGGAACGCATTCTTGTTATCGATGACGATGTAGAACTCTGTCACCTCGTCGGGGAATATCTGCGCGCTGAAGGATTCACAACCGAGTGCGTGCACGACGGCGAGAGTGGACTGAAAAAAGCCACGGCGGGAGAGTACTTGCTGGCTGTGCTCGACGTGATGTTGCCGGGGATCAATGGATTTGAAGTGCTGCGGAGAATCCGCGCAACTTCACGATTGCCGGTGTTGCTGCTGACAGCGCGCGGAGAAGATGTTGACCGGATCGTGGGGCTGGAGATCGGCGCGGACGATTATCTGCCCAAGCCGTTTAATCCGCGGGAACTGGTAGCACGTATTCGGGCGGTGCTGCGGAGGACGCGAGGCGATGGCGGTGCGCCCGCGGCTCCTGAAACGGTGACCGTCGGTGATGTGGAACTGGATCCGGCGACGCGGACCGTTCGTCTGGAAGGGAAGCCGGTTGATCTGACATCGGTGGAGTTTAACCTGCTGGAAGTGCTGTTGCGCGAGGCGGGGCGCGTGGTGCCGCGCGAGAGGCTGGTGAATGCGGTGCTGAGCCGGAAATTCTCGCCGTTTGACCGCAGTATCGACATGCACGTCAGCAAGGTCCGCAAAAAACTGGGCGACACGGAGAACGACGAGCACATCAAAACGGTGCGCGGGGTGGGGTATATTTTTGCGCGTCCGCGGGAGAAGGCTAAGGTTTGAAGCGAGGCGTCAGGCGTCGGGCATCAGTCATCGGACCTGAGAGCTCCGTCTGGCCCTCAGCGTTTGCGGGCTAAAGGCCTGAGGTTCGACAGGTGAGGTCGGGTTTACAAGTGCATCCATGAAGAGTCTATTTTGGCGAATCTTTTTGTCGTTCTGGATCGCGCAGGCGCTGTTCGTGATACTGGCGATCCTGGTGACGATTGTTTTTCGGCCTCGCAGTTCAACCTGGGAGGCTTTGCGGACCTCCGTTCTGAACGATGCGGTGAGTGCTTACGAAGAGCATGGGGACGAGGGACTCCACAACTACTTGGAGAATCTCGACCACACCCAGCATGTGCGGGCCTATCTCTTTGACGAGCATGGGGACGAGCTTTCGAAGCGTCCCGCGCCGGACTGGGCGATGCGGGTGGCCGCGGGGGGGCCGCGAAGTCCGCATGACGGCTTCCTGTTTCCCGCGCCGCCGGTGCAGCGAGACTCGCGTGCGTCGTCAGATGGTAAGCATCGCTACACGGTTGTGCTGGGGCTTCCACCGGGCCCGAGAGTTTTCATCGGGCCCAGGGGAGTACCGTTCACGGGCCTGATCATCGGAGTGGTCACGTCCGGGCTGGTTTGTTATCTGCTCGCCTGGTTCCTGACCAAACCGATCGTACGTCTGCGAACGGCGGCGCGGCAGTTGGCGGCGGGAGACCTGACAGCTCGAACCGGAGCACCGGCGAGCATGCGGCGCGATGAAGTTGCCGGGTTGATGCGCGACTTTGACGCCATGGCAGACCGGATTGAAACCCTGCTGAAGGCGCAATCGCGGCTGCTGAACGACATCTCGCATGAATTGCGCTCGCCCCTGGCGCGTCTGAACGTGGCACTGGGATTGGCCAGGCAGCGGGCGGGCGTGGAGAGCACCGACATGCTCGACCGTATCGAACTGGAGGCGAGCCGACTGAATGAGCTGATCGGCAGGATTCTCACGCTGGCGCGGCTGGAGGATGGAGAACAAATCGTGCCACAGACTCCAGTGCCGCTGGACGAGATTGTGTTGAGCGTGACTGAAGATGCGGAGTTTGAAGCGCAGGCGCGGCACTGTCACGTGAATGTATCGATTCCGGAGGGCGACTGGAAGGTGCGGGGCAATGCGTCGCTGCTGCACAGTGCGGTTGAGAACGTCGTGCGAAATGCCATCCGGTACACGCAGGAAGGAACGTCGGTCGGTGTGGAACTCGCGAGCGAAGCGAAGGCCGGAGCATATGAAGCTATATTGCGGGTGAGCGACTCCGGGCCCGGGGTTCCATCGGAGGCATTGGCGAAACTGTTCGAGCCCTTCTATCGGCTCGATGACGCGCGTGAGCGCCAGACCGGAGGAGTGGGGCTCGGACTGGCGATCACTGAGCGGGCAGTGCGATTCCACGGGGGAAAAGTTGCGGCTTACAATCGAGACGGAAAAGGGCTAGTGGTTGAAATTCGCCTGCCGTTGATTGCGGACGGAGCACGGATCCGGGAGCAGACTGAGCCGATGTCCGCTGTCGAACAAGCATAACGAAGGAAGACAAGGCAGAAAACTGCATCAATCGCGGCAAGAGCCGCCGCTTCAAGATGACTGGACGCTTGGATAGCTCTGGCCTTGAATCTCCAAAGCCCCCCAATCTGATGCAAGCAGGCAACTCCCGGCGTGTCCACGGTTCCAACCAACCGGGCGGGGAGATTGCTCTTCCCGCGCATTCCTGATACACAAGTAGATTGAGAATTCCTGCATTTCAGACTACAGACGCCCGGGCAGCGGGCGGGTGCGTGCGCTCGCGCAAAGTTCACCTCAACATGGAGACGAACGAGAGAATGTCGAAACGATTTCTGTTGCTCGGGTTAGTGGGGTTGATTTCAGTAGCGCTGCTGGTGGCTTGCGGGAGCAAATACGACTCGTCGTCCAATGGGCTGGTGCTGGTGGGAAATCAGGGATCGGATGTGATCCAGACTTTCAGCTTCAATCTGAATAGCGGGCACGTATCGTCAATAGCCAATTCGACCAATGATACGGGAGACAAGACGTGCCTTTTGAATGGGTCGCCGTCGTCGATGGTAGTGGATCCGGCGGGGCAATATGCATACGTAATCATCAATGCAGACAGCCAATGCCCTAATACGGCGCAGGGCATCGCGGTGTTTCAGATCAAATCCGACGGGACGATGGCGCCAGTCGGTAGCCTTGTCACGCCGAACTCTCCGACCGTGATAAAAACAGGTGTCCCACCGCCAAATACCGAGACTGTTTCGGTCAATCCGAGCACGTTGTCGATCGACGCTCCGGGAAAGTTTCTGTTCGTTGCGAATCGTGCCACGACAGACAGTTCGAATCAGAGTGTCCCGGGTTCCGTTTCCGTTCTGGCGATAGGAAGCGGCGGAAGTTTGACCGAAGTGACGGGCTCTCCATTTTTTGTCACTACGCCCGCGAGCACGGTGCCGCAAGTCACCAACGACTTTGTGAGTGTTGCCGCAACACCGACTGTCTTTCCGGGCATCGGGATCAACGGTACGCAAAACTCGGTGTGTTCGGTGCCTGGCAACCCTCCACCCACCTCGGAGTTTCTCTATGCGGTCGACACGGTGGGCTATCAATTGTTCGAGTTTCAAGTTGATACATCGACTGGTGTGCTGACACCTCCGACAGGTCTCACGGCGATACCCTCGTTTCCTACCGACGCTGTTCCAGTGGGGGTGGCGGTGGATCCGTGCGACCGATTTGTATACGTCAGCGGGAATTTGCATAACAAAATCAATGCTTACACAATTTGTACGACGGTCATTGCCAACGGCGTTTGTCCCTTTGCCAATGGGAAGCTGTTGGAGGTTTCTGGGTCCCCTTTTTCCTCATCGGGCAGCGCGAACGGATTAGGGCCGCTGGTGGTCGACCCCTACGGCAATAATGTTTACGTCGTGGGGACGCTTTCGAACACACTTTCAGGCTTTAAGATCAGTCCGGTGTCCGGGAGTTTGACGCCCCTTAACCCGGCGACGGTTGCGACGGGTACGGAGCCGAAATCAATCGCCATTCGCGGCGATGACAACTGGATGTTTGTGACGAATCACGGGTCGGCGTCGGTCTCGCAGTATTCCATTATACCTGCGACTGGCGCTCTGTCGGTGCTGCCTACGATTGAGACGGGCAACTATCCCTTTGGCGTAGCAGTGAAGTGAAGGAGAAGATCAGGGGTCAGAGGCTAGGGGTCAGAGGTCAGTTCAAATTCGTTCGCGTTTGCGAATACAGCAGCAAGTGGACCAGATCGAGCTCACTGGCCCCTGATCCCTTCCCCCTGCTTTACGTCGGCACCTTCAGAATCAGGTATCCACCGACTAGAACAAACAGCAGATCAGGGGCCCATGCCGCCAGCGCGGCGGGCAGAAGGCTCTGGTTTCCCATCGCTTCGAAGAATCGCGTGACCACGATATAGAAGACGACGACGCCGATGCCCACAGCGACGCCGGTGATCGCCCCCTTTTTCCCCGTCGACAGAGAAAATGGAATCGCAAGGATCGCGACGATCAGAGTGATGAGCGGGTACGAGAGCTTCTCATGCAGTTGCATCCTCAGGCGGACAACATCGAAGCCGCTTTGCTGTAGATCGCGAATGTAGCTACGCAGTTCGGTGTAGTTCATTTCGTTGTACTGCTTCACTTCCTTCTTAAAGTATCCCGGGGTCTCGTGCAGTTCGGGGAAGGTAGCCACCTCGAAGGGGCGATAGTTCGCGATCGCTGAAACGTTGAGGGAGCGGTCCCAGCCTTGCTCATAGACCCATCGGTTGAGATTGTCAGCCCAATGGGCGCGGTCGGCATGGATGCGGCGGGTAATGGTGAAGCTCGCCTTGTCGAGCTGAAATACGCTGATGTTACCGAATTGATCGCGATCCGGATCGAACAACTGGTAGTAGTAGATGTCGTTGTTCTGGCCGAAAATCCATTTGCGGTCGGGGCGGAGATAGGTCTGAGCAGGCCTGCCTTTGATCTGGTTGTGGAGGGCTTCCTGCCGCTTGTTGGTATGGGGCAGATAGAATTGGTCGGCGAGGAAAAGTGTAGTAGCCAGTACCGCTGCTGCGGCAATCACCGGAGCAACAATGCGGTAGATGCTGGTTCCAGTCGCCTTGATTGCAGTGATTTCGTTGGATCGCTCCATCAAGCCGAACGTCACAAGAACGGCCAGCAGCATAACCAGGGGCGCCACGTTGTAAAGCAAATAGGGCGTAACGTTCAGCAAATATTCAGCGACGACTAGAGTGGGAACCTTGTTCCGCAGGATATCGCCCAGCAACTCGAAGAGAGTGAATACGAGCACCAGTACGGTGAAAGTGGACAGGATCATCCCCAGGTGTACGAAGAAGTCGCGAAGTACGTAGTCGTCAAGCAGTGTGGGGAAGCTGGCGCTGAAGACACGGCGGCGAGTGGAGGCACGCTCGAAGGCGTTCTCGCGGCGGCTGCGGCCGACGTCGTTGAGCCGCGCGGAATCCTTTGGCCTCGACAAGCGGAACGAGGCAAGTTCAAAGGGCCGCTTTTCGGCGCGAAGCAGCAGAAACACTGCGAGGCCCAGGAACACCAGATCGGCGAGCCACGCGCCGAACCATGGCGAGATACGTCCCTGCCGAGCCAGCGAGACTCCGATCAGCGAAACCACGTAGTAAGCGAACACCAGCAGGATGGTGAGGACGAACCCGCCGGACTTGCCGCTCTTTTTCGAAGAGAGTCCCAGAGGGATTCCCACAAGAGCCAGCACAAGGCAGGCGGTCGGCAGCGCGAACCGGCGATGGAATTCGATCGAGTACCAGCGCGCGGAGATGGGATCAGGGCCGATGGCTTTCTGGTGCAGCGTCTGGGTATCCATCTCGCCCGCGGGCTGCGATTCTTCTGCCCTGTTTTCTGCGGAAGGCAATTCGATGGGAATATCGGTCTGCTCGAAGGTCGAGATTTGATAATGATCGGGATCTTTGGGATCGGTCTCGTGCTCCGAGCCGTCGACCAAGTGGAGATGGAGGCGGTCGGTGCCCTCGCTAATGACGACGCCCTCTTTGGCCAGAGTGATGCGAGGGTTGGCGGCGTCGGTGAGATCGGCCATGAAGACGCCCTTCCACACGGCCGCACCTTGTGCGCTCTTGACGTCCTGGACGTAGACAACGATCTTGGGAAATCCTTCATAGAAGACGCGCGGCTGGATTTCGAAAGAGACTTGCGAGCCTTTTAGGCGGTCTTCGAGGTGTCCGAGGGCAGCTTGCGCGCGGGGAGCGACATACACACCATTTACCAGGGCCAGAAGCCAGGCGCCGAGGACGAAAATCGAGAGTATCCGGAGGAAGCTCCATACCCCCAGGCCGCTGGCGCGCATAGCGGTGATTTCGCTATCGGCGGCGAGACGGCTGAGGCCGATGAGGATTCCAACCAGAACACTCATGGGCAGCGTGTAGGTGAAGGCTAGAGGGATGGTGAAGGAGAAGATTTCGAGCACGCTGGGAAGCGGGGCGCTGGCACGGACCACCAGTTCGAGAATATGGCCGAGGTCCCGGGTGAAAAGGACGAAGGTAAAGATGGCGACACCGATGAGAGAGTGCGCCGTGACTTCGGCCAGTATGTAGCGGGTGAGAATCCGCATGGTAGACCACTGAAGGCGAGGATAGCACGGGATGATCCGCTGGGTGATGACGTAAGGGGAGCGCGGGGGTTAGGAGTCCGCGCGACAGCCGGCAGCCGGCGCTACGGAGTCTGGCGGGTACGTTTACTTGCATACCGGCGCGGACTCGAACGGCTTCACCACAGAGGGCACAGAGGGTCAGAGATTAATTCCCATCAGTGTGCAGCCCGGGTTCGCTTCGCGAGACGGCCCCTTCGACTTCGCTCTTCGAAACTCCCACTTCTGGCAACCTCGGCCAGAAGTGGGGCACCCAGTTTCATTTCGCTTTGGTGGACCGTAGGACCATGCACAAATCAGGGCAGGCTACAGCGGCCGTCTCCCATGAGCTCCGGCGTCTCTACGTGATTATGCCGCCTTAAAGAATAAGGCCGCTAGCGGTGGCAATGTCAGCTTCAGCGAGAACGGGCGGCCGTGCACGGGGCTTTCGTCAGCGTGAACGCCTCCCATGTTGCCGATACCGCTGCCGGCATATTCGCGGGCGTCGCTGTTGAGCATCTCGCGCCAGTAGCCGCCGTGGGGGACTCCAACGCGATACCCGATGCGTGGTACAGGGGTGAAGTTGCATACGACCAGCACGGTGTCTCGCGGATTCTCGCTTTTCCGAAGAAGGGAAATCGTGCTGGTGGCGTTGTCGTTGGCGTCGACCCATTCGAATCCGGCCGGATTGTTATCGAGTACGTGCATGGCGGGTTCGCTGCGATAGAAGCGGTTTAACTGCTCCATCCAAGCTTGAACTCCGCGATGGACCTGATACTGCAACACGTGCCATTCCAGGCTACTGTCGTGCGCCCACTCGCGCACCTGCCCGAACTCGCAGCCCATGAAGAGTAGCTTCTTGCCGGACTGCGCATACATATAGCCGTAGAGCAGACGCAGGTTGGCGAATTTCTGCCATTCGTCGCCGGGCATCTTGCCGATCAGCGATCCTTTGCCGTGCACCACTTCATCGTGCGACAGCGGCAGCACAAAATTTTCATGCCAGGAATACAACATGCGGAAGGTGAGCAGGTTGTGGTGATACCTGCGGTGGATGGGATCGTTCTGGAAATACTTCAGCGTGTCGTGCATCCAGCCCATGTCCCACTTCTCGCCGAAGCCGAGGCCGCCGATATAAACCGGTTTTGACACCATCGGCCAACTCGTCGACTCCTCGGCTGTAGTTTGAATGTCGGGATGCTCTTTGTAGGCTTCCTGGTTGAAGCGGCGCAGGAAGTCGATAGCTTCGAGATTTTCGCGGCCCCCGAATTTGTTGGGGATCCACTCGCCCTCTTTGCGCGAATAATCGAGATAGAGCATGGAAGCGACGGCATCCACGCGGAGGCCGTCGACATGGTACTTGTCGAACCAGAACATCGCACTCGACATCAGGAAGCTGCGGACTTCGGCGCGGCCATAGTTGAAGATGTGCGTCTTCCAGTCGGGATGGAATCCCTGGCGTGAGTCGGCGTGTTCGTAGAGATGCGTGCCGTCGAAATAGGCGAGGCCGTGTCCGTCGGAAGGGAAGTGCGAAGGAACCCAGTCGAGAATGACGCCAATGCCGTGCTGGTGCAGGTAGTCGACCAGGTACATGAAATCCTGCGGTGTGCCGTAGCGTGACGTGGGGGCGAAGTATCCAGTCGTCTGGTATCCCCAGGAGCCGTAGAAGGGATGCTCCATGACGGGCAGGAACTCGACGTGGGTGAAGCCCATCTGGCCGACGTATTGGGCGAGGCGAGGTGCGGTCTCGCGATAGGTGAGGGGGCGGTTGTGTTCTTCTGGAACGCGCATCCACGAGCCGAGGTGGACTTCGTAAATCGATTGCGGCGCGCGCAGGGAATTGCGCTCGGCGCGCTTCTGCATCCACTCGTTATCATTCCATTCATAGTTCAGATCCCATATGACTGAGGCGGTGCGAGGCGGCTTTTCGTGCAGCAGACCGATGGGATCGGCTTTGTCGACGCGGTATCCGTGACGCTGTGACTCGATGTGGAATTTGTAGAGCGCGCCGTGGCTCGCGCCGGGCATGAAGCCCTCCCAGATGCCCGAGGAACCTCGTGGGCCGAGTTTATGCGTCTTGGGATCCCATCCGTTGAAGCTGCCGACAACAGAAACGGAACGCGCGTTTGGGGCCCAAACGCTGAAGACGGCGCCGGACTGGCCATCGTGAGTGACGAGATGGGCGCCCATCTTGTCGTACATCCGGTAGTGGCTGCCCTCGTTGAAAAGGTAGAGGTCGTGATCGGTGAGAAGCTGCGGGGTGGTGAGAGTGGATTCAGGGCTCATGGCGTTGTCAATGGGCTCTTAGTTTACAGAGAAGAAGATGATTTCGCACGACCGGATCGAGAGGCCCCGTCGGCGAGTGGGAGAGTGTGATGCTGCCGGGGTGATGTACATATCTGTCGTATTAGTGTACATGCGTGGTAAGCTCGAATTTGACAGGAGATCCACATGGGGACCGCACGAAATCGAGTTCACAAACACTTTCAATTGGACTCCATCAAGATCAAACGCGCGCAAAAGGTCTTTAAGGCTAAAACGGAGACGGAGGCGATTGAGCGTGCCCTGGACTTTGCGATCTCGGAACATGAAAAAAACCGCTTGGCGACCGAGGCGAACGAGAACTTCATTAGGAGCGGCGTGGAGATCAAGGACGTGTACGGAAATCTGGATGACTAATGAAAGGCGCCCTGTTTGATACTTCCATCTACGTTGATTCTCTACGCCGGGGCGACGATGCGGTGCTGACCCTTCGGCGTGTGAACGCGGAGTCTCCCCTATGGGTCAGCGCTGTTGTGCTGGAGGAACTCTATGCTGGAGCGGGCGACCGCGCGCATCGTGCTGTGCAACGACTAGAGCGGGAGTTTGAAGGTATTGGACGCGATCTTGGTGCCGAATCTAAAAGACTGGAGTGACGCGGGCACCTTGCTTGCTCGGTTCGCGGCGAAGCACGGCTATGAACAAGTGGGGCGGGGGCGCCTCACGAACGATGCGTTGATCGCGACGAGTGCATCAAGACTAGGCATTCTTGTGATCACCGCCAAGGATCGAGATTTTCGCAGGATGGCTGAATTTCGGTCCTTTCAATGGCAATTGGCCAGCCTCTGACGGTTCCTATCTGAATGCTATCGGCGACCCGCAGGGCCGTTCCCAAATATTGCTGTGATTGATGGTGGCCTGCCTCCTGTGCACTGATTGCACTCGGGACAGGTTCTTGTCCAGAAAACCTGCGTGCTAGACTGACTGCTCCAGCCATGCCCTCCTTGCGGGTCATCCTTCTTTGGCATCAGCACCAGCCTTTTTACAAAGACCTGGTTACGGGCGAGTATCGCCTGCCGTGGACCCGTCTGCACGCGCTCAAAGACTATTACGGCATGGTGAAGTTGCTGGATGAGTTTCCCAAGGTTCATCAGAACTTCAATCTTGTGCCGTCGCTCATGGTGCAGATTCAGGATTATGTTGCCGGGACGGCGCAAGATCCGTTCCTGGATGTCGCAGCCAAGCCTGCCAAGGATCTTTCGGATGAAGAGCGCCGGTTTGCACTGCAATACCTGTTTCAGGCGAATCCGCAGAATTTGATCGGGCGTTATCCGCGCTATCGCGAGTTGTGGGAGCGGTTTCGCGAGCACGGGGATCATCCGGAGCGGGCGGAACGATATTTCCAGCCGCAGGATTTCACCGACCTTCAGGTGCTTTCGCAGATCGCATGGTTTGACGAATTCTTTCTGGAAGAGAAAGATATCGCGGCGCTGGTCAAGAAAGGACACAACTACTCGCTGGACGATCAGAAGTTTGTGATTGCGCGGGAGCGGGAGTTGCTGGGCCGGGTGCTGCCGGCGCATGCCGAGGCTGCGAAGAAGGGTTCCATCGAAATATCGGCAACACCGTTCTATCACCCGATTCTGCCGCTGGTGTGCGACACGAGCGCGGGAGCGATCTCGTCGCCCGGGATTGCCGCTGCCGCAAAACCGATATCGCCATCCGGAAGACGCGCGCGAGCAACTGGTTAGAGGTCTCGACCTGCACGAGAAAGTCTTTGGCGTGCGTCCGAAGGGAATATGGCCGTCGGAGGGGAGCGTATCCGAAGAAGTGTTGGCGATCGCACAGCAACCTTGGCGTGCAGTGGATGGCCACCGATGAAGGGGTGCTGGGCCGCAGCACCGGAGTATTCTTTGCGCGCGATGGAAGCGGGCGGCTTCCGGCGCATCTGGCGGAGAAGCTCTACAACATTCATCGCTACGAGAATGGCTCGACCGCGATGCACCTGGTGTTTCGCGATCACACGATTTCGGATCTGATCGGATTCGTGTATTCGGGTATGCCTCCGGCCGATGCGGCGCGGCACCTGATCAGCAATATCAAAGAGGCGGCCAGGCCGGTCCTGGAGAAGGGGCGAGATGCCGTCGTGTCGATCATTCTCGATGGCGAGAATGCGTGGGAATACTATCCGAAATCGGGGCGCGAGTTTCTGCGCCGGTTCTACGACGGACTGCAGCGGGAACCGGGACTGGAAGCGGTGACGATCTCAGAGGCGATTGCGCGCCACAAAGACTTCGGAAAGATGACGTCGCTGACGCCGGGCTCGTGGATCAATGCGAACTTCAACGTGTGGATCGGAGCGCCCGAGGATAACCGCGCCTGGGATTATCTGCATCACGCCCGCGAGTACTACGCGCAGAATGCGGCGCGCGCAACCGAGGCACAGCGCAAGCTGGCCTTCGACGAGATTCTGATCGCCGAGGGCAGCGACTGGAACTGGTGGTACGGGCCGGAACATCACTCGGCGAACGACCGCGATTTCGACGAACTCTACCGCAAGCATCTATCGAACGTATATCAGGCGCTGGGTGCGACGCCGCCGGATTACCTGGCGCAGCCCATCACCGGGGCGGAGGTGCGGCCGTCGTTCGTGCCGCAGACGGCGTACATCCATCCGCGAGTGATGGGCGACAAAGTGCGGTATTTCGAATGGATGGGCGCTGCCGTTTATACAGCCGATCATCGCGCCGGAGCCATGCACGGAAAGCAGTTCCTGCTGGATTCGGTGTATGCAGGGATCGACGCTACCTGTCTTTATGGGCGCCTGGATTTTGCCGAAAAAGTTCCTGTTGCCGATTTTGAGATCGTGGTGAACGTGGAGTCGTGGGCCAGCGGCGAACCGCGTCCGCGGCGCACGCTGCGAGTGGATGCCTCTGCGAGCGAGGGCCGGCTGAAGGAATGGAGGATTGAGAACGGTGGCGCGGAGCGAGTGCTGGCGTCCTCCGCTCAGCCGGACGAGCATGTAAAAGTCGCGCTTTTGCGGAACTTCGAATTCAAGTTGCCGCTGAACTGGCTTTTGGCGGTTCCTTCCGCCGGATCGGAGAAGACCGTGGAGAAGAAATCCGGCGCCCCGGTTGCAGCGACCAGCAAGCTACGATTGCGATTCAGTCTGTGGCAGAACCGGCTGCCGGTGGATTCGCTTGCCGCTGGAGGGATGGATTGAGCTGCAGGTGGTCAGCGAAGGGGAGTTGCTGTTCGGAGCGTAGCAGCCAAGGCTCAGGGACCAGAGATCAGAGATAGCCGAAAAGAAAGCCGGACGGAGTGGCCGTCCGGTTCCTTCTTTCTTAGTTCCGAGTTATCGGTTACTTGCTGCCGCCACTTGGCGCTGAAGCGGTGACCGCTGGTGTTGCCATGGGCGGAGTCGTCGTCATCGGACGATTCAGTTCCAGCGTCAGTTCGGTACCGGCAGGTATGACGGCGGAACGATGCTTGACGAGCCAGTGACCCGTGGTCGCGCCGGCGCCGACAGCGCCGCCGATCAGGATTCCCGGAGGGCCGCCGATCAATCCACCGACGAGCATGCCACCGGCGGTGCCGGCACCTTGTTCAATGGTGTCGCCGCGACTGTGTCCTGAACCCTTGAACTGGCCTTCCCGATTCACATCACTGCCTTTGACATTCGTGTCCGTCAGCGTGGCGTCGAGGTAATAGCGTTCACCGGTGGGAAGGATCACGGCTTCGGGGAGGATGCCGATCGTGGGCTTGCCCGAGATGCGGCGCGGCTCGCTCACCTTGGTGACGCGGCCTTCGACGGTGGCGCCGACGGGAATTACGGTTTGGCCGTTGACGACCACTGGCTGCGTGATGCTGGCGTGGAAGGGATCGCCGACTTTGTTGCTAAATGTGGCGAGAGTGGTGTCGAGGCGAACCATCAAAGCTGTTCCGGCAGGAACCGGGACTGGCGTCTGGGCTGCCAGCATCGTCGCCAGCAGCGAGCAGGGCAGTAGCATCCACGTCTTCATGGGTACCTCCAAAGTCCGAATCTTCACTTTGACTGTAGTCCAGGTATGGCGGGGGGACAAGCGGCGGACAGTACATGGGGAACCAGCGGAGATAAGAGGCAGAGGAGATGGCCGAATGGACAAGGTCCCAATGTGGAAATCGCGCGGATGATTGTGTTCGCCGTCACATTGCGGTGATGTCCATCCGATATAATCGTGGGTTTCACCAACAGTGTGACGAAAACTATACCGGCGTCGGCTACGTCCGGGCGCAGGACAGCTTTTAACGGTGATCGCCCAACTAGAGCCAGGATCCGGATAGCGTTATCGAAATCATAAAGTCGAGGAAAATACATCAATGTCGAATATTGCAGGCATTCACGCGCGAGAAGTTCTGGATTCACGCGGCAATCCCACGGTCGAAGCAGAAGTTTTCCTGGCGGATGGCTCCATGGGCCGGGCCATTGTCCCCAGCGGCGCGTCCACGGGCGAGCACGAAGCGGTCGAACTGCGCGACGACGATACGAACCGCTTCGTAGGCAAAGGAGTGCTGAAGGCCGTCGAGAACGTCAATGGCGAGATCGCCGAGGCGCTGGCGAACTGGGACGGATTCGATCAGCGCGGACTGGACGCCAGGATGATCGAACTGGACGGCACCGAGAACAAAGGGCGTCTGGGTGCGAACGCGATTCTGGCAGTTTCGATGGCGGCTGCGCGGGCGTCGGCGTATAGCCTGGATATTCCGCTATATCGCTATCTCGGCGGCGCTGGCGCCAACACACTGCCTACTCCGATGATGAACATCCTGAACGGCGGGGCGCATGCCGACAACAACGTCGACTTTCAGGAGTTCATGGTCATGCCAGTGGGTGCGCCCACGTTTTCAGAAGCGCTGCGCTGGGGCGTGGAAGTCTTTCACACGCTGAAGGGAGTGCTGAAGAAGCGTGGCTACAACACCGCCGTCGGCGACGAAGGCGGATTCGCTCCGTCGGTGAAGTCGAACGTTGAGGCGATCGAAGTTGTGCTTGGAGGCGATCACCAAGGCCGGATACAAGCCGGGAGAGGAGATTGCGATTGCGCTCGATCCGGCGGCCAGCGAGTTCTATCAGGACGGGAAATACGTGTTCAAGAAGTCGGACAAGTCGAGCAAAGAGTTCCGACGAAATGGTGAAGTTCTGGGCGAAGTGGGTGAATGATTATCCGATCGTGTCGCTCGAGGACGGTCTGGCCGAGAACGACTGGGACGGATGGCAGAATCTGACCAAGGAGATCGGCGGGAAGATCCAGTTGGTCGGCGATGATCTGTTCGTGACCAACGTTCAGTTCCTGCAAGAGGGCATCGACAAGGGCGTCGCGAATTCGATTCTGATCAAGGTCAATCAGATCGGCACGGTCAGCGAGACGCTCGATGCGATCGACCTGGCGCGGCGGAATGGGTATACGTCGGTGATCTCGCATCGCTCGGGCGAGACGGAGGACACGTTCATCGCCGATCTGGCTGTTGCCACTGGCGCCGGGCAGATCAAGACAGGATCGGCTTCGCGCACGGATCGCATTGCGAAGTACAACCAACTGCTGCGGATTGAGCAGGAGTTGGGAGGAACGGCAAGGTTCTTGGGGCTGGCGGCACTGAATTACCGCGGATAAATCGAGGTTGAGGAGTGAGTATGAAGTTCCGCACGGTTGTGTTTGCGATCTTACTGTGTCTGACCTGCATCGCGATTGCTGGGTCAGGCGGGGGCTGCGACTGTCTCTGAAATTCCGGCCACTGCCGAAGACATTCGAAAGCTGTTCGATGTTATGCAGATTCGCAATCAGATGAAGCTGATCATGCAACAGGTGTCCCAGCAGATTCGATCCATGGAGCACGAGCAGATCAAAAAGAGTGAACCGCAGCGTGACGCGAGGAGGACATCGCCAAGATTGATGCGATCTCCGATGAAGTGCTGAAGGGAATTTCAGTCGAGGGATTGCTCGACGATATGATCCCGGTTTACCAGAAACATCTCAACAAGTCGGACGTGAACGCCATGGTTGGCGTTCTACTCAACCCCTACCGGTCAGAAGATATTGAAGGAGATGCCGGCAATGACCACGGAAGGCATGCAAGCCATGCAGCCACACCTGCGGCAGATGATGGCCGATGCCAATTCCCAGATTGAAAAGATGGTAAAGGAACAGTTGCAGGAGAAGAAACAAGACCATACGGTCAAGCCCGATGCCGTGAAGAATTGAAGAGAGGGTGTGTCGTTCCAGGAAGATTGCAACGATCCGTTGCCTAGGCGCAGATTCGCAGCGATCTTTTGCGCTAGAGCTAGAAGCCAGGAGCTGGAAGCTTATTTATGTCTCGTCCTAAACCGCTCGTTCTTATCATTCTTGACGGCTGGGGATATCGGGCCGAAACCAAAGCCAACGCCATCGCTCTCGCGCACAAACCTACTTACGACCGCCTGCTGCGGGAGTATCCCAACACGCTCATTCATACCAGCGGGCCGTACGTCGGACTTCCCGAAGGACAGATGGGCAACAGCGAGGTTGGTCACCTCAACATCGGGGCAGGGCGCATTGTTCACATGGACATCACGCGCATCGACCTGATGATCCAGAACGGGGAATTGTTCTCGCATCCGGTGCTGCTCGATGCCATGAAGCATGCGCGCACCGGAGAGCGGCGGCTGCACCTGTTTGGGCTGATCTCCGACGGAGGCGTGCATTCGCAGCAGGCGCATCTTTATGCGCTGCTGAAGATGGCGAAGCAGAACGGGCTGGAGCGCGTCTTCGTGCACGCGTTCATGGACGGGCGCGACACACTGCCCACCAATGGCGCGGGATATCTCGAGCAATTGCAGCAGAAGATGCGTGAGTACAACTGCGGCAAGATCGCGACGGTCAATGGCCGTTACTACGCCATGGATCGCGACCGCCGCTGGGAGCGAATCGCCAAGGCGTACAACGCGATGGTGTTCGCCGACGCCGAGGGCGGCAAGCAGACCGATCCGGTGCAGGGAATGAAGGAGTCCTACAACAAGGGAGTGACCGACGAATTTGTGATCCCATTCGTCTGCACCGACAGCCGTGGGCAGGCTCTGGCCACGATTCGCGACGACGACTCCTGCATCTGTTTCAATTTCCGCGCGGATCGCGTTCGGCAGATTACGCGAGCGCTCACGCGCAACAGCGGACTCAACGAAAAAGGCGGCAGCGATCTGCCCGGAGCGGCTGATCTCGATGCCACGATTCCGCGCGATCGCGTGCCGAAGAATCTGCACTACGTCTGCATGACGCAGTACGACAAGAACTTCAGCCTGCCGGTGGTGATTCCGCCGGAGTCGATGGCCAACATCCTGGCCAACGTGATGGGCGGGTTGAACATGCGCAACCTGCGCGTAGCCGAGACCGAGAAGTACGCGCATGTGACGTACTTTTTCAACGGCGGAGTTGAGCAGCCATTTCCCGGGGAAGACCGCGTGATGGTGCAGTCGCCCAAGGTGGCGACCTACGATCTGAAGCCGGAGATGAGTGCCTCAGGCATCGCCGACGCGGTGGTGAAGGCCACCGAAGACGGCACGTTCGATGTGGTCATCGTGAACTTCGCCAATGCCGACATGGTTGGGCACTCGGGCAAGATCGAGCCCACGGTCAAGGCGGTCGAAACCGTGGATGCGTGCCTGGGCCGGATCGAAGCGGCGGTTCGCGCAAAAGGCGGCGCGATGCTGATCACCGCCGATCACGGGAATGCCGAGATGATGATTGATCCCGCGACCGGAGGTCCACACACGGCGCACACGACAAATCCGGTGCCCTTCATCGTGGTTGCGGAAAATGCGAAGCAGTTCACGCTGAAGCCGAATGGATCGCTGCGGGACATCTCGCCGACTATGCTCGGCATGTTGGGAGTTGACGAACCGAAGGAGATGACGGGAGCGGACCTGCGGGTGTTTTCGAAATCGGCGCGCTAGAATCGCGGTGGAAAGGAAACGGGACGCCTGGCGAGGCGTCCCATGTAGTCTTCGGCCAGACTAGTTCGCCATTAACGCGGGAGCAGTGGCCAACAATCCTGCGGCCAGTTCCAGGTCGTGCAAGTCTTCGCGGCTGAAGTCCTGCGCAAATTTTGGATCAAGCGCTTTGCGCGAAATCTGAATCACACCGACCACCGCCGAGTCCCGATCCATGATCGGTACCGACATCAGCTTCTGAATGGGAGCTGGCGTCGCGGCCTCTCTCGTTGTCCTCGGGCTTGATCGTTTCGAAGATGCTGGCGTGTTTCACGCGGGCGAAGTTGTTGAAGATCTCCGGCTTCTTGCTGAGAGCCGTATGCGCCGCCACCGCTTTGCTGGACAGCGGAATCGCGCCCGTGGTGCGCAGGTATTCGGGAAAGACAAAGCGCAGCAATCCACCCTCGAGGCGCAGCAAGGCAACCTCGGTGTACTGCACGCGGAAAATCTTGGCAAGCACCATACACAAGTCGAGCGCCGACACTCCCTGGCCCAGGACTGATCCAAGGGGAAGCAGATGCTCGGGAAGGACAATTTCTTCCATCATCGCCTGATCGTTATTTTGGGTCATAGATGTTCCGCATGGGCCCGCGTTCGCGGGGGCAAACACTGACTGTATCGCATTTTCGACGCCATCAGGCACTTCCCAAAGTAACCGAGTGAAATCCTGTAAGTACTTTGTTTTGACTGAGTATCTAGCGTCGGCGGATGGTCTTGGGGTAACGTTGGATCGCCTGTTACCCGCCGCAAACAATCAATCTGCTGACACTTTTTGTCACTGACGCCACCACGATCCTGCTTTCTGCAGCCAAAGTCGTTTACACTTCCAGCCATGAATAATCCGACACAACCCAACGTGAAGTTGATCAATGACCCGTCGTACCGCGAGAATTACGCGAACAGCGTGCAGATGCGGGTGAACATCTGGGACTTCTTTCTGATCTTCGGTACCTTGCAGCAGCAAACCGAGACGCAGGTCGAAATCCGGAATTTCCAGGGGATTTATTTGAGCCCGCAGCAGGCGAAGGCGTTGCTGGGGCTGCTGCAGCAGAATGTTGCCAGCTATGAAGGCGCGTTTGGCGAGATCAAACTCGACCCGCGGATGACGCCGCCGGGCCCGGTGCACTAGAGCCCATCGTAGAGACGTAGCTTGCTACGTCTCTGCGTACGTCACCCGGACCGAAGCGAGAGACGAGGCGTGGCCAGAGAGACGTTGCAAGCAACGTCTCTACGGGTAGAATGACTTCGCCCATGCGATCGAGCCGGCATCCTGCCCTGGTATTTGTGGTGATTTTTGTCGCTGTCTTTCTGCTGCACGCACCTCTGCTGCAATTGCCCTATTTCTGGGATGAAGCTGGTTATTACGTTCCCGCCGCGCGAGATCTGCTTCTGAGCGGAAGCCTGATTCCTCACACTACCGTTTCGAATGCGCATCCGCCGCTGGTGCTGGCGTGGATTGCGTTGTGGTGGAAGTGCTTTGGCTATGCTCCCGCGGTGGCCCGCTCGGCGATGCTTGTGATCGCGGCGTTTTCCCTGCTGGGAGTATTTCGGCTGGCTGAAAGCGTGGCCAATACGCAGGTCGCGATTGGTGCGACCGTGTGTACGGGGATGTATCCGGTTTTCTTTGCGCAGAGTTCGTTGGCGCAGGTGGATTTGGCGGCCGCCGGACTGACACTCTGGGGTCTGCTGGCCTTTATCGAACGTCGATGGAGAGCGGCGGCCTTCTGGTTTTCACTCGCAGCGCTGGCGAAGGAGACTGCGATTCTTGCGCCACTCGCGCTGGTGGCGTGGGAATTGATGGGACGTTTTGCGCAGAAGAGCGAAAGGCTGCGAGGGTTGTGGCAGGTGCCTGAACCAGAATCCGATCGAAAGCGAGTTCTCGCGCTTCTGGCTCCTCTTCTGCCGCTTGCTGCCTGGTATTGCTATCACTATTCGCGCACGGGGTACGTTTTCGGCAACCCTGAGTTCTTTCGATACAACGTAGCCGCTACGCTGAATCCACTGCGGTTTGTGCTGGCGCTGATACTGCGACTGTGGCAGACCTTTGGCTACATGCACCTGTGGCTGCTGACGGGCGGAATGTTGCTGGCGATGCTGCTGCCGCCCAGTTAAGGATGGGGACGTCGAGCGGCCGCGCATTTCGATTCCGGTGCAGGCGCTTTTCTTTGTCGTCATCGCTGCCTACGTGGTCGCGATGGCGCTGATCGGCGGCGCGGTGCTGGCGCGGTATTTGCTTTCCGCGGTCCCGCTGGTGATCATTCTGGCGGTTTCCACGCTGCGACGGCGGCTGCGATATTGGACCGCCGCGATCGCGATCGTTGCCATCGCTTTTGTGGCGGCGTGGTTCTGGAATCCACCGTACGGATTCTCTCCAGAAGACAATCTGGCCTATCGCGATTACGTCCTGCTGCACGAAGATGCGGAACGATTTCTCGAAGCGCGCTATCCGATGGCGCACGTGCTGACGGCCTGGCCGGCCTCGGATGAACTGACGCGTCCGTGGCTGGGCTATATGACGCAGACCCATGCAGGTCGTGCGCATCGAAGATTTCTCGCTGGAACAGGTTCTCTCGGCGGCGGAGTTCCGCTCAAACTTTGATGTTGCGCTGGTGTTCTCCACGAAGTACGAGCCTGCACATCCTCTGCTCGAACGATGGCAGGGGTGGACGGAACTGAAGCGGCGATTCTTTGGGTATGAACGAGACTTGCCGCCTGGAGCGGCGGCGCGAATCCTGGGTGGGCGCATTGTTTTCTCGAAGGAGCGCAAGGGGCAGTGGGTCGCGGTGATCGAGATGGAGAAGGGAGATTCGAATGCGCGTCGTTAGGACCGCCGCGTACGACTCACGCCTTTAAGCAGCGTGCCGAAGTTCGGTAGCCCTTACTTCCAATCGCGTCGTACTGCCTGGTTGATGGCGACACCGTGCCGTTCCCCGATGATCAGGGCAGTGTTCGACATGATTGCAGATCTGAAAGTGTCGCTCCTATTTCTGCATCAGATGGCACGAGTGGGTCTTGATCACCAGCCACACTTCCTTGCCCGGCGCAAGTTCCAGCGAATCGCGCGCGGCCAGCGTGAGGTGAACTTCCATCTCGACCCGGCACTTCACACGGGCGGAGACGATCACATCACGCTGCTCAAGCGATTGAATGCGGCCCGGGTATTACATTGCGGGCGCTCAGACCAACCGGCGGGGAAGTCGCCAGCAGGATGTCTCCGGCGCGAATCCCGATGCGAAGCGCTGACCCCACGCCGCCGCGCACCAGCGGAGTTTCGAGGAGAACTCCGCCGGCGTCTCCTGCGATGCGGCAAGTCATGGTGCCGCGCTCGGGACGGACTGCTTCCACGACGGCGTCGAAAACATTCTCGAAGCCGGCCAACTGCGCGACCGTCTCCTGTAAGGCGCGCTCAGCACCTCGTGTGGCGTGCCCTGAGCAACGATGCGTCCGGCGTCCAACACGATCAGTCGCTCGCCCAGGGCGAAAACTTCTTCCCGGCTGTGAGTGACATAGAGGATCGGGATGTTGTGGGCGCGATTCCACTCGCGCAGATCGTCAATGATCTTTGTCTTTGTGGGTGCGTCGAGCGCGGCCAGAGGCTCGTCAAGCAGCAGGAATTCGGGATCAGTCACCAACGTCCGTGCCAGGGCGACGCGCTGGCTTTCTCCGCCGGAAATGTCACGCGCCTTGCGGCGGGTAAGATCGGCGATCCGGAATGCTTCAAGCAACGACGTTGTACGGCGAGAGCGTTCCGCTGGCGGAAGATGCGCCAGGCCGTAACCCACGTTCCGCTCCACGGTCATGTGCGGGAACAACGCCAGACTCTGAAACACGTAACCCACGCGCCGTTGCGCGGTCGGCACGTTAACCCGAACGGACGAGTCGAACAGGACTCGATCGCCGAGCGAGATGCGTCCTGAGTCGGGCGTGGTGAGTCCTGCGAGGCAATCGAGCAGCGTGGTCTTGCCGGCTCCAGATGCGCCGAAAAGGATGGTGAAGCCAGGCGGCGCGTCCAAGGCGACGTCCAGAAGAAATTCGTTGCCGCGTGATTGGAGGCGCTTTTGAAATTTCGCGTGCAAAAAAGCAGCACTCGGCGGTCGGAATGCTGCGCGAGGTCGCGGCTACTTCGACCGCAGTGCGGATGTCGCTCATTGCCGTCTATTTTATGGGATGGATGACCCAAGCCCGACGATTTAGCCCGTAAACCAGCGCCAGCAGCGCGAAACAGACGACCAGCAGGACCAATGCTGTCTGATTCGCTCCCGCGTAGTCGGAGGACTGCACGCGATCATAGATATCGATTGAGACCGTGCGTGTGATTCCCGGGATGTTTCCGCCGACCATCAGCACGACGCCGAATTCGCCCATCGTGTGGGCGAAAGACAAAGCCACACCGGTGATGAGCCCGGGAGCGGAGAGTGGGGCGATTACGCGGAGAAACGTGCGCAGTGGGGAGGCGCCCAGCGTGGCCGACGCGGAGATCAGTTTCTTATCGACCGCTGAAAACGATGCGGCGAATGGCTGCACCGCGAAAGGAAGGCTGTAGAGAATCGAGCCGATGACCAGGCCGGTAAAGGTGAATGCAAGGGTGTGCCCGGTGAGCGCGATCCACCAACGGCCTAACGGGCTGCGAGGGCCCGAGAGCGACCAGCACATAGAATCCCAACACCGTTGGGGGAAGCACGATCGGCAATGCTATGACAGCTTCCAGCAGAAACTTCCATCGCCAGCGCGAGAAGGCGATCCAGTAAGCGATGGGTAGACCAATCAGCAGCAGAATGAGCGAGACGGTGAACGCGAGCTGCAGAGTCAGGCGGAATGTCTGCCAGTCGATGCCCATGCGATGCGCTGAATGATAGCAACAATGGAGACGTTTGTATTCAATCGGAGCGCGAGACCGGGACGGCCTCGCGAACGCCGGCGCTACCGGCTGGCCGGAGGGATGATTCCGTTCATGCGGAGATATTCCACCATCTGACCGTAGTGATCGTAAGCGTGCCAGGAAACAACGCATGCAAGTCCCAGGCGTGTGACCTTCCCTTCACCAAAAGGACTCCTCACCGTATCCGTGAGATTCGTTTCGTTGATGGTCGCGATGGCCTTGTGGACGTATGCGAAGGAGTCCTTCAGATACTTCAGAATGTCAGCTTTCGATGCGATCGATGCCGGGCCCGCCTCGCCGTTGAGTTCTACAGGTGGCTTCTCTTCCAAGAGGGCCGCGCCGAGTTCGTAGTTCACGGCGGCGACATGCTTGATCTGTTGGGCGAATGTGCGAACGCCTTTGAATTCGCCGTTGGTCGGGGCGAATCCGAACTTATCTTCTGGCATGGCTTCGGCCGCGGGAACGAACTCCTGCTCCATGTTGTAGACGGTGCGGTCGAGGACCTGGGTGACAGTGCGACGCTCTTCCTTCGGCTTGGCGGCTTGGGCAGCCATACTCGCGATCAGCAAAAAAGCAATTACTGTCACTTTTGCTTTCATAATTCCCCCTGTTAGTCTCTGTACAACCGCCGGAGCCATCTCCAGTTCTGCCGCGGTCAGCCGATGGCGACGGATCGTAGAAAGTCCAACCACCATCGCCAGCGCCGACCATGCGAGTGCTTCCGGAACACCCTGACGCGCCGCCACCGCTCCCCATAAGGCGCTGCCGATCGCCATGCCTCCTTGCAGAACCAGCAGGTACATCGAGAGCGCCCGCGCCCGCATCCACGACGGGCACATGGTCTGAGCCACCACATTGAAGCACGCCAGAATGCCGATCCAGGCGGCTCCAGCCGTAAACAATACCAGACACAGCCATTCAAAGATATGGACTTGTCCGGCGGCGAAAGTCATCATCGCGAATACGATCGTCGCGCCTGCGACGAGGCCGTCGACCGAATATTGCAGACGTCAGTCGGGGAGAACGGCCGCTCCGGCGAGCGCTCCGAGTCCGAAGCAGGTCAGCAGGAATCCGTATCCCTGCGCGCCGTGTGGCTGGCAAACGACCGGAAGCAGCGCCAGCAGGGAACTCGCGCCGATGACTGAAGGCGCCTGTGCGGATGAGAACCGATCTCACCTGAGGTGCGCCCTGCACGTAGCGGAAGCCCTCTGCGATGGCCGCGCTGATCCGCCGAGTCGGCTGCGGCGCATGGGGCGTACGTTTCCACGTGTACAAGAACAAGATCACTCCGAAGAATGACGCGGCATTCAGCAGGAAAGACCATCCGGATCCGGCGGCAGCCACCACAATACCGCCGAGAGCGGGACCGGCGGCACGTGCCACGTTGAATCCCGCCGAGTTCAATGCGACGGCGGAGGCGTAGCGGGCCGGCGACACAACTTCGGGCGTGATTGCCTGCCATGCGGGATCATTCATCACAGCGCCCACGCCCATCAGGAAGGTGAACACAAGCAGAACCCATGGATTCACCGCGCCTGACCAGCGTCAGGATGCCCAGAGCTGCGGCCGCAAAGACCATCCAGCCCTGCGTGAATAGAAGAAGCCTGCGGCGGTCGACCATGTCGGCCAGGGCGCCTGCCGGAAGCACGACAAGAAAAACCGGAACTGCGGCGGCGGCTTGCACCAGGCCCACCATCAGAGGAGAAGTGGTGAGCTGGGTCATCAGCCAGCCGGCGCCGACGTTCTGCATCCAAGTGCCGGTGTAAGAAACGACGGCGGCGATCCACAGGGAGCGAAACAAAGGCTCGCGGAGTGGCCCCCAAGCCGAGTCCGGGCGCGTGCTGGATTCCTACCGCGGGAATTGAGATGTGATCCGCCAACTGTGCTTCCTCTGTGCCTCTGAGATCTCACTGGCTTAGAGCGCTTTACGCGACAGGGCCGTTCCACGAAACGGCCACTCCGAATCCTTCCAGGCTCGAATCATGTAAATGAGAACTCCCGACAGAAGGATCACAACCGCATAGCGCATTTCCTTCTGCCAGTTTTCCCGTTTGAACAATATGAAAAGAAATCCAGCGCTCGCCAGTAACGCCGGTAACGGATACAACCACATGCGAAAGGGCCGGGGAAGGTCCGGACGGCGGATCCTGAGCACAATGGAACCCACCGCCTGCACCAGGAATTGCAGAATCAGGCGGATGACGACCAGCGCGGCGATCGCGTCCTTGAGCCGCAGAAAACAGAAGGCTGCCGCCACGACTCCGAGCGCCAGCAGGGAAATGTGCGGAAAGCGATGCACCGGATGCACTTTGGCAAAGGCCCGGAAGTAGTTGCCGTCCTTCGCCGCCGCGTATGGAACCCGCGAGTAACCCAGCATGAGCGAAAAAACGGACGCAAACGCCGTAGCGATCACGAGCCCTGTGACGAGCCTGGCCGCCCAGCTTCCATAAATCCTCTGCATGAACAACGACACAACATACAATCCGGTGTTGTTCTGTCCGGCGGTCATCATCTCGCGCCAGGGCACCACGGCCAGAATGCACAGGTTCATCATTAGATATAGACAGGCCACGAGCAGAATGGAAAGCAGCAGGGCGCGGGGAATATTCTTTCCGGGGTCTTCGATCTCGTCGCCAAGAAAACAAACGTTGTAGTATCCCCAGTAATCGTAGGCCGCAACCAGCAGGGCCAGGCTGAGCCCGTTCCAGAAATGGTGCGAGAGCGTAAATGCGCCGGGGGGGAAATCGAAGACGCGCGCGGCATTGAAGTGAGTGAGTCCGGCGAAGATGATCCAGAGGATCGTTCCCATCACTGCGAACCACAGCACTTTGGACATGCGCCCGATCACCGTGATCTGCCGGTACAGCAGAAACACCGTCAAGAAACAGATGACAACCGCGACCGCGGTTCCGGGAGTTACAATCCAGCTCACTTGCAGGATGCCTGCCCACGGCAAGTGCAGCGCCGCGTCGTGATGAGCGTACACGGTATCGAGTTCCGGCCAGTAGTATGCCGCGTAGCCTGCCAGGCCGATGCAGCCGGTGGCAATTGAGAGTGGAGCGCTGAACGACACCTGCCAGATGAACAGGAAGGAAATCAGGCGTCCCCATTTCTGGGGACCGTATATTTCGCGGAGGTAGCGGTACGATCCGCCGGACATCGGCAGAGCCGCTCCCAATTCGGCCGTTACGAGTCCGTCACAGACAGCGAGCAACGCGCCTGCGATCCAACCCAGCAGGGCCTGTGGGCCGCCCATGGCCGCAATGACGAGGGGCATGGTGATGAACGGCCCCACGCCGATCATGTCGATCATGTTCATCGCGGTGGCGCTCCACAGGCCCATGCCGCGGATGAGGGTTGGAGAGCTCGAAGATGTTTGTGCTGGAGATTCCATATTCGTAGAGACGTTGCTTGCAACGTCTTCTCACCACGAAGAAGAAAGACGTAGCAAGCTACGTCTCTACGGCTGATTGCTTCTTACCTAGATACAGTTCTTCCAGGCCTTGGACCCGTCTCTCGTCACTGCTTTCCTGCGCTGAGAATATTGACGAAGAGGCGCACCGCTCCTGGAACGCCGGCGGGGAGCTGGCGGAAGAACGCATATCCGGTGTAGATGTAGGTCCCCTTGCCGTATTGCGCCCGCAACAGGCCGCCCTTCTGCGGTTCTTCTCCGGGATCGTGACAGGCCAGCAGCGGCGTGAAGTGATCGTCCCACTTGCTCATGAAGTAGAGCCCGCGCTCCTGGACCCATCCGTTGAAATCGTCCTGAGTGATGGTGTTCGGGTAATGGAAGATCGAGTCCTGCGGGGCGAGGATGTCGACGGGAGCTTCTTCGACTGACACGCGAGCGCGGCTCAAGTCCGCCGGATACGGCGCGAATTTGCCGCTGAAGTCTCCGGCGGTGGTGTTGTATTGCACGACGAGAGTTCCGCCGGCTTCGACGAAATCCAGCAGTTTCTTGTTATTCGTAACGACGTCTTTCTGCGTGTCGTAGGCGCGGATGCCGAGGACGATCGTTCCAAATTTGCTCAGGTCTTCGGTCGCAAGATGCTCGGCAGGAATCATGGTGACGTTCATCCCAACCTGCTTGAGCATGGTCGGAATGTCGTCTCCGGCGCCCATGATGTAGCCGACTTTCAGGTCGTGGGGAACCTGCACATCCACGATGCTGACCCGCTGCCGCGCCGGTTGATAGTAGTAGAAGCTGCCGAGATCTTCGCGCGCGACCAGCGTGTAGCCCTCGCTGTATTTCTCGCCTTCCGATTCGAGGACGGCGCGGATCGTGGCGCGGCCTTGCTGCAATCCTGCGGGAAAGACTTTGAACTGGATTTCCTGCTTTTCTCCGCGATGTGTGAAGTTCACGGCCGACTGGGCGGGTTCGGAGCGCCAGCCGTCTGGCAGTTCCAAGCGCAAATCGCCGCGCACGTTGCGAGTGAGATCACTGGTCACGCCGACGGTAACGGTGGTGGTCTTTCCGTTGTGCGTGGAAATCACCTGCGTGCCGGGCTCAAGCGCCACAGAAAAGGCGGGTACGACGGCAAGCGGGCGCGACCGCTGTTTCCCGGCGTCGTCGACGAAGGGAGTAACCACCGGAACGGCGATGCCATTTCGTGTGCGACCTTCTTTTGCGTCGCCTACGGAGTATTCGACGCGTGCCTGCAGGGAAGGAGGGGGAAAGGGAAGTGTCGCGTATTCCTCGTTGTCGACGTGATGGATGCTGTCGGTATCGGGATCATCGCGATGCCAGTAAGGACGCGTGTAGGCGGTGTCTTTCGGCACGCGCAGACGGAAGTCGGCGTGAAGGTCTTTGCCGGGAGCAACCGTCTCGGGCCGCGTCTTGCCGTTAATCGTGTTCCATCCCGCGGGCACTTCGAGCTTGATGTGATCAATCGTCAACGGCAGCTTCGAGCCGTTGTGCAGAGTAACGCCGACCATGAACTCCTCTCCGGGAGAGACGGTGGTCAACGCGTCGTCTTCCTTGGGAACGCCGGCATTGAGGCCCTCGTTGGAAGAGACGTTCGCAGCGAGTGTGACGCCAAGGGCCAGATTCAGAGCGGTTTCGGCCTGCTGCTGTTTCTCGGCGATGCGCGTCAGCAAATCGAGCTTGGTGCCGGGGGCAAGCTGCTGGCGTTGATTTCGCTGCTCAGCCGGGTCAATTGCGCTACAAGTTTCGTCAGAGGCTGAGCCGACATCGACGGATCGGTACCACTGGCTGCTTTCGATGCATCGGCGACCAGCTTTGCGATCTCCGCCAGTTGGGATCGAACGCCGGGGAGCTTGGCTTCCGACATGTCGAATCGCGAGGTAAGCGCCTGCCAGGAAGTGTCGATTCCGTCGAAGAAATCCTGCTCGTGTCCAGCTTTCTGTTCGGGCAAGACGGAGTCCACGCGCCGGTAGAAGGTGAATCGGTCGCCGTCGTCGACGGTCCAGTTGGCTGCGCCTTGTGAAAGCTGATGCCGCAGGCCCTTCATCGCGAACTGTACGTAGGACATCCCCAGTTCTGGGTTGCGCTCGCCGGTGTTGAACTTCACGGTCCAGTCCGGGTCAGGGCACGTCGTTGAACCCCACGGGCAGACGTTGCCGATGTAGAGCTTCTTGGGCTGCCACGGCTCCAGGCCTTGCGCGATCTGTTCGGGAAAACGCTTGGGATCGGCTGCAGCGTGGAACGCCTCCTTCGTCAGAATGCCCGATGCCTGGTGGTTTCCATGACCATCACGTTCGGTCCCCGAAAAGCGTGCAACCAGCACGTCGGGACGAAACGTCCGAATGACGCGAACCATGTCCGCGAGAGCGACGTCATGACCGCCCCACTTGGCGAAAGTTTCATCGGGGTTCTTCGAGAATCCGAAATCGGCGACGCGCGAGAATCGGTCCTGCACACCGTAATGCTGGTCGGAGGCGAGAAGTTCTTCCGTTCGCAGCACGCCGAGAACGTCGGACAGGTTGCTGCCAACCTTGTTCTGTCCGCCCTCGCCGCGATTCAGCGTCATCAGCAGCGTGCTTACGCCGTGGCCGCGGGCCTGAAGTGTCAGCAGGCCGCCGTCTTCGTCGTCGGGATGAGCCACCACCTGCATCAGCCGGGCGGTGGTGCCGAGGCGCAGAAGTTCGAGGCGTAATCCGGCAACACCTTCGTCTTGAGGGATGTCGGCGGGCACGCCCTGATACAGCAGACCGGGAGGCTGCGCGAATCTTTCAGCAATCGCCGAGGCAGAGGCGAAGTGTTTCGGACTTTCTTTGCCGCTCGCGGCGGATGGGGCCTGAGCTGGTGCGGTCAGAGCGAAGATGATGAGCAGGCAAACGAGCTTGAACCCGGAAAGGTGCAAGCTCTGAAGATTAGCAGGAACGCTGCGGGGAGATCGCCGCAGCAGGCTGACGGGTCCGGAATGTCTCACGTTACAAGGATGGGGCCTACCCCCGCTCCGACGCAAATTCTTTCAGCTGTAGTTTCACATTTCCTTAGACTCGCCGGGGAAGGTGGCGGTTAGCCGGCGACTCAGACGTCGCACAAATCGGCAGCACTTTTCAGCGAAGCCAGCGGGTCTCCTGTGGGCATGAATTCGTGAGCGACGTAGCCGCGGAAGCCCGAGTCGGCAATGGCTCGCATTACCGCGTCCCACTGAATTTCCTGGGTGCCGTTTAATTCATGGCGGCCGGGAACGCCGCCGGTGTGAAAATGTCCAATCCACTGAATGTTCTCGCGGATTGTCTCGATCAGATCGCCTTCCATAATCTGCATGTGGTAGATGTCGTAAAGCAGCTTCACGTTGGGCGAGTTGACTTCCTGCAGCACGCGCACTCCCCAGGCCGTGTGATCGCACATATAGTCGTGGTGGTCCCGTTTGCTGTTGAGCAACTCCAGGCAGATGGTGACGCCATGATCTTCCGCAATCTTCTTGACGCGATTCAGCCCGGCAATCGTGTTGCGCGCGCCTTCCTCATCGGAAAGGCCGGCGCGGTTGCCCGAGAACGTAATGACATTGGGAACGCCAGCCTTCGCCGCGCGGGGAATGTTCGTGCGAAAAGCCTGCTCAATCGCAGCGTGATTCTCGGTGCGGTTCATGGCCTTGTTGATCTCTCCGCCGCCCGCGTATCCCATAGTGCAGATCAGACCGTAGCGTCGCGGGACCTCATAGTCGTCCGGTTGCAGAAGATCGACCCCTTGCAGGCCGATGCTCGCCGCAGACTGCGCCAACTGGTCGATTGACATCTGCCGGTAGCACCACTGGCAGACCGACTGGCGAATGCGACCCTTGCGGGCGATCCCGGAGGCCACGGCCGCTTGCAGCGGAATTCGGGACGCAGCCAAGCCTATGACTGAGGACTGCAGAAGCGTCCGTCGGGTGAAGTTTCCCATCGTGAAATGTGCTTACTGACGGCCTTCCTTCAACATTGCCTGGCAATTGCTCGCCTGCGTAAGCACCTGGTTGAAGGCGGTTTCCTTGCGCAGGTCTTTGAGCAGAGGATCGTCTAACAACGCCCCGTAAGCGCAATAGTTCTGCTGCACGGCGGCCTTCAGCAGACGAAGCGCCGGTTCATTCTGACCGCAGGCTGCCATGAGTGCGCCGACGTGGTACCAGGCTTCAGCGTCCGGCTCCATCATCACCGACGCTTCGTTGTCGCGCACGATTTTAGCGAGATCCGCGGGACGAGGCGTTGCCGTGCAGGCCTCCATCAACTCGCGATGATACGAGGCGGCCTTGCCCATATTCTTGGCTGCGTTGTGCGCTTCGGCCAACATTGCCCTCCGCCAGATAGATGTATGGCGTGACCCACGCGGCCCACTCCGATCCGGCATCGAGATGCACGAAATCCATGGCGCGATCGGTCTTGCCCATTTCAAGGAACGACCATGCGCAGGAGCGGAAGAAGAAGTTGCCGGGATCGAGTTGCCGGGCCGCATTGCATTCCTGCGTCGACTGGTCGAGGATGCCTGCATAGCGCAGGACGTAAGCCAGGGCGAAGTGAGCGTCGGCGCTCTGCGGACGGCGCCTCACGAGATCTGTGGCGGCGTCGTAGGCACGCGCGAAGTTCGCCGCGCTCCACGCGATTGGTGATCAGGCTGCTGGCGGCCATGACTCGGTTCGGATCGAGGGAGGTCGCTCGTTCGTAGGCCGAATTCGACCGCTGGAACATCTCTTCGCCGCCGCCGCCGTAAGTTGAGTCGAAGTAGTACCGCTGGCCTAAGGCTTCCCAGGCTGGAGCGTAGGTTGGATCGATACCGACGGCCCACTCCAGCATCTTGATGGCTTCTTTGTTCGGGGCGGGATCGTGGGGCACGGCAACGCTGCGCAGATAGAAGTCATACGCCTGCTGATTCTTCGGGCGAGACGCAGCGGCTTCGACTGCACCTCCGGCGCCGCCCAAAATTGGCAGCAAGCCGTGCTGGACCTGGGTGGTCAATTGTTCCTGCAAGCCAATCAGGTTCTCGGCTTTTTCGGTGACGGTCGTCTGCCAGAGCAGGCGGTCGGTGGGAACGTCGATGGCCTCCAAGGTGACCAGTAGCTGGTCGCCTTGCTTGCGGAAGGAGCCGGTTAATATCCGTCCCACCCGCATCTCCTGCCCGACCTTCTTCGGATCGAGATCGAGAGCGACATACTTCCGACTCACCGATGATGGGCGGACTTCTAGCGTCCGTGAATAGGTGAGCACGCTGGTGAGTTCGTCGGCGAGAGCAAATCGGAGGTAGTCGACGTTGAAATCGCCATTCATGTTCTGCAGCGGCAGGACCGCGATGGCATTTCGCTGCTCCGCGTTGGCGAGTTCGCGATGCTTGTACCACCAGGCACCCACCGCCGCGAGCACAGTCACCAGCAACGCTGCGGTTCCAATCAGCAGATAGGTTTGCAGGCGTGTGTTGCGGCCGAAGGTCTTCGTAGCGGCGCGCGCAATCTGGCAGTATTTGTTCCGCTCTTTATCTGGCCGGACTCGCTCTCGCGCTTGAGCAGCGCCAGGTCCGACTTCATCTCCGCGGCGCTCTGGTAACGATGGTTGCGGTCCTTCTCCATCGCCTTGCCGATGATGCCTTCCAGTTCGATTGGAATCTTCGGATTCAGATCGCGCGGAGGTGTCGGGCTTGGCATGCAGCACCGCGTCCAGTGTGACCAGCGAATTCGCGCCGGTGAAGGGCTTCTTGCCCGTGGACATCTCGTAGAGCACGACGCCGAAGGAGAACAGGTCGCTGCGCGCATCAACGGTCTCGCTGCGTGCCTGTTCCGGTGACATGTAGACGGCAGTGCCGGGGATCACGCCGACCGCGGTCAGCGAATTATCGGCGCCGGCATCGTCTTCAGTCCCGAGGTTGTGGACAAGTTTGGCCAGCCCGAAGTCGAGCACTTTCACCTGCCCGGTCGGGGTCAGGAAGATGTTCGCCGGTTTGATGTCGCGGTGGACGATGTTCTTGGCGTGAGAGGCCATCAGGGCGTCGGCTACCTGGACGGCCACGTCGAGCACCTTGTCGACAGGCATGGGATGGCCGGCGATGTGCTGCTTCAGGCTCTCACCCTCGAGCCTCTCCATCACGATAAAGGGGTGGCCGTTGTTGTCTTCGATCCCGTGAATGGTGCAGATGTTGGGATGATTGAGCAGAGAAGCGGCTCGGGCCTCGCGGGTGAATCGCTCCAGAGACTTGGGGTCGCCGGCGAGATTTTCAGGGATGAACTTCAGCGCGACGTGCCGCCCCAGTTTAAGGTCCTCGGCCTCATAGACCACACCCATACCTCCGCCCCCGAGCTTGCCGAGGATTCGGTAGTGGGATACTTGCTGGCCGATCATATGAGCGTTGGACGCTGCCCGGCGATGGTCGCGGTAATGTTAGGCCGCTCGCCGATTCCGGTCAACTGCGATGTTCGAGAATTGCTGCAAGACATGAGAACAGTTGGGTTTCGGACGAAGCGCTCCCTTTTGGAACAGCGGTTCAACTTTCCTGAAATTGGCTTCCGCTACGTCCCTTGGTTTGATGCCCGAGCTGCCAGCATGGTTTGGAAGGACTAACATGGGAGTTGGACCTTCAGCATTCCAGCGAAGAAGGGTCCAGCAAGGAGAAGTCTCACCGTGGAAACCGAGCACTTACGCGACTCGCCGATTCGTGTTTTTGCGGCAGATTTGCATGAAGCCATCCGCCGCCGTGCCGAAGAAATTTACATTCAAAGCGGCCGGACACCCGGCCGTGACGTGGAGAACTGGACACAAGCCGAGCATGAGATCATGGAGCAAGCTGCGAAGCGAGACCGGCGCGCTGCCATTATCGTCAGGGTCAACGGCGTGCAGTATGTGGGTGAGTACCACCCAGAGTTGGCGGATGGGTACGTCCCGGGCGAATTCGGTGTAGGTGCGTCGGTTCCGGTCCGGCTAAAAGGCGACAAGATGTATGTCAAGCGGCCGAACGGTAAGGAACTTGAGACCACAGATCGTAAAGAAGATCAGTTAGCCTTGGCGGATCATTTCGAGGCGAATTGATATAGTGCAGGCATGTTGAGCCTGCTCGCCCCGATTCATAAACCGCGCAGCCATCCGACGCTGCTCACGACGTTGCGGCATCTGGGGGCGGCAGGCCTTTTCTTTCTGGCAATCCTCGATAGCTCTCCACTCCCTACATTTGGTGGCCCCGATATCCTCACCGCTGTGCTTGCGGCAAGTCATCGGCCGTTGTGGTGGGAGTATGCTGCTGCGGCGACCGCGGGATCGGTGGTTGGTGCATACCTGACTTTCCGTCTGGCGCGAACGGCTGGCTCGGCTTACCTGGACAAGAAATTCAAGCAGGGCAAGCTCTCGAAATTCCTGAAACTGTTTCAGCATTGGGGCACGGGGACGCTTGATTGCTTCCACGGCGATTCCGCTGCCCTCTCCGACCTCTCTGTTTTTCGCGGCTGCTGGTGCGGGAGACTATCCACTCGGAAGATTTCTAGCAATTGTCACAGTTTGTCGCTGCGCGAGATATTTCACAATAGCCTTCGTCGCCGGACACTACGGGCGGCACTTCCTGCGGGTGCTGCGGCATCCGGCGCAGCATTGGGGATGGATCGCTATCGGAGTGGCTTCGGCGATGGTTCTGCTAGCCGGTGGGATTCTGGTGAGCCGGCGTCTGGAAGCTGCCGGCGTGGACAGCGCGAAAACGGTGTACAATCGCCAGCTATCTGAATTGGTACGGCTTTTCGCGGGGACGAAAAGAAAGGCGAAAAGGTCGAGACGACAATGAATGCCAAAGGCAAGTTCCTTGTTGGAATTCTGACTGCTCTTGCAATGATGTTGCTGACATTTGCGCTGCCCAGAGGGGGCGCGATGCGGGATGCCGCCGTGGTGCAGTTTCCCATGACCGTGGGAATCTGGGCGATCTTCGTGCTGCTGTTTGTGAAGCTGAAGTAGCGTTGCTTGAAATCGGGGGGTCGCATTGTAAATCATCAACCACCAAGGACACGAAGTTACACGAAGGATTCCAGAAAGGCTTCTTTCGTGCACCTTCGTGTCTTTGGTGGTTAATGGGTTGAGGCATTCACTCCATATACAAGCCCGCCGAGGCGCCGACCCATTCCATGTTCTTGTTGTGATCAACGCCCATCATCAGTCCGCGGCCCATGCGGATGATCGTCATCACCGGCTTCAGTTCTTCCAGCCAGATATACATGACCCGCACTTCTGCTTTCGTGGCGCCGAAAGGAGTTTCAATCACCGGCTCGAAATTCAGACGCTCCTGCAGAATGTAGTAGGGACGCTTGTCGGCTGGAATGGCCGTGATGTCCTCTTTCTTCGGCGCGATGATTACGCCCAGACCCGCGAACGAGTAAAGCGGCTTCAGGGCGTAATTCTCGAGATCGGAGGGGATCTCCTTGAGTTGGTCGAGGAACCATGTTTTTGGCACCGACTCATGCTTCAGATAAGGGATGGAGAACTTGCTGATGCGGAAATACCAGTTGGGATGTCCCGCCCACTCGACGTCAAGATCATCGCGCCAGTCGAAAGCGAGTTTAACGTTCTTGCGTTCCAGTTCATCGACGATGGCGCGGTTATAGATGCGCTTGATCGGAATGCGCTTGCCGTCGCGTTCGTAATAAAGGCGCGAGCCTTCCTTCTTGATGTCGACAATATCGACGGCGCGCACGCCCAGCATTTTTTCGGTGAGAAGGAAGTCAGGCAGTGTTTTCTGGTGGGCCGGATCGATTTCCATCAGGATCACATTTTCGGGATCGTGCGAGCCGACGATTGCGCGCCGCAGAAGCTCGCGGTACGAGCTGGTTTCAAGCCCGCTCAGTAAGTTACCTCAGCCGGGCCGGATGTCCGGCTTCAGGCCGTACACGTCGATGTAGGCCTCGGCCAACGGTCCCTGGTAGGCGTAGAGGGAAGGGAAGGCCTGCAGTTCGACCAGCTTGGGGTGCAACTGGCCGCCGCATCGCGGACCAGTCCGAAATCGACCTGCACGAACATCGGATGCGGAGGTTCATTCGGTACGTTGAACTCCGCGGGAACGGCCTCGTCCGACTTCGCGCGATACTGCGGATTGTCGACCAGCTGGCGGATCAAGGTCGTCGCCGTCGCGCGCCATGCGATCGATCAATTCCTTCGGGAAGAAACACGGCGTCTCTGAGAGGCGGAACTGGACATGCGTCCCGCAGATCTTCATCAATGCGCCGCAGAAATGTCTGGTATTTTTCTGGGGTGAAGTTGTGATTGAACTGCCTGCGCAGCGAAGGAATCATAGTGAGGCAGTATGGAACGGCCTACTCGCGAATGTCCATGTTTTGGATCAGTCCATCTTTTAACGTGTAGACGTGCTCGACCATTCGATCCAGCAGCACTTTGCCGGATAGATCACGCACAACCTGGTGGACGCCAACAACAATTCTGCCGGCCGAGTCGACGTCGAAGGTCTTCGGTTCGACGTGCGGATCGACCATACCCCACTGGCGCGTCCAGTAAGCGCGGACACCCTCGTGACCGTGGACGGTGCCGCCTTCCATTCCGTTCGGCCACACAACGTCAGGTCTCATGGTGGCCAACGCGCCGTCGATGTCGCGGGCATTGAAGGCCGCATAAGCCCGTTGCAGCAGTCTCGACGATGAAGTCTCCTTACTTTCCGAAACGGGCACAGGTTACGCCTCCACTAAGAACTTCCCCTCGCGCATGATCTGCTGGTCATCGACCCAGATGTTGAACTTCCGCCCGACTACGTCGATGTGCGTCGTCGAATCCCAATCCGCGCCGGTGTGTGCGCCGTAGGGATTTCCGAAGGCGATGTGCACGCCGGGATATTTTTCATCCTGCAGGATATGTCCGATGACATCTTTCAGATCGATGTTCGTGCCGATGGCGAACTCGCCGACGCGATCGCTGTTGGCGTCGGTGTGCGTGTACTTCCAGAAGTCGTCTTCCAGTTCACGATTGTTCGGAATGGGCCTCGGTCAGGCGATTGCCCTTCACGTGGATGGTCAGGGGATTGTCGCGCAGGTTGCCGAACTTGGCGCACAGATAATCGCCGACGACTCCGTCGATGACGAAAGTCCCGTTCACTTCTCCAGGAGTCGTAAAGATCTCGCCGCCGGGAAGATTGCCCCACTTTTCGGGAGAGATAATGCCGCTGGTCTTGAGCCACTTGTAGTTCGGATTCAAATCGGCCGTAAGGTCGGTGCCGGCCGCGGTCGTGGCGCGAATCTGTCGAGGCTTTGCGCACCATTTCGACGACCTTCTGGCTCAAGCGGTCGACGCGCTGAAAATCGGCGCGCATGCCTTCCAGCATGATCTGGCGGTTGATGTTGACCATGTGCGCATGACGGATCTTGCGCCGGTTCACGACGTCAGTCATCTGAATGCGCGAGCGCAACTCGTTGCGCTGTGCCTGTACCGCAAAGATCGACACCTGGCTTTGTTCGAGGTCTGCAAGAATCTCGCGCGGGCAGATCAATCAGCGGACGGTCGGCCAGTTCTTCCAGAACCCATGCGCGATACGGTGCGCCGAGCTTTTCGAGTTCTGCCACGATCGCGGCCGCGATCTCCAGCGTCGCATCGTCGGTGATCACACAGACACGCTCGCTCGGCTGAATGCGCAGGCAGACATTTACCGCATTGCGAGCCCCGGGGGTGAATTCGGGGTCAAAGGGAAGTTGGTTCAGATTGATGTGATCAGGACGTACAGAAGTGCTCATTACCCTGCTTTCGTCACGGCTGCCGGCTCTTCACTCTCTGCCAGGCCGGCTTCCGTCTCTTCAATGATGTAGTCGACTACTTTCTTCAGATCCCCAGTCTCTTGGAAGACGCGCAGTTGCCGGTCCGCGCCGCTGCCCATTCTCAAGAATCTTGTGGATGTACTCCAGTTCCTCGCGCGAATCCAGTTCGTCCACCACGTCGTCGATGAATTCCAGGTATTCGTGTATCAGGTCGCGCGCGGGAACCTCTTTCTGCTTGCCGAAATCGATCAGCTTGCCGTCGAGTCCGTAGCGCGCGGCGCGCCACTTGTTTTCCATGATCAAGGCGCGGCGATAGAGGCGGAATCCCTGATTCGCTGTATAGAGCTTGTACAGCTTCGCTACCGTCGCCTGAATCAGTGCGGCGATCGCGATGGTCTCATCGGCGCGCATCGGGAATGTCGCAGACGCGGAACTCGATCGTGTTGAAGAATGGATGCGGCCGGATGTCCCACCAGATCTTCTTGGCGTTATCGATGCAGTTGGTCTTGATCAGCAGCTTGATGAAATTTTCGTACTCGCCCCAGCTAGGAAAGTAATCGGGAATATTCGTGCGCGGAAACTTGTCGAACACTTTGCAGCGGTAGGATTTCAGGCCGGTGTTCATTCCCAGCCAGAAAGGCGAATTCGTCGAGAGCGCGAGGATATGCGGCAAGAAATAGCGCGCATGATTCATCATGTGGATCGCGGTCTCGCGATCGTCGATTCCGATGTGAACATGCAAGCCGAAGATCAGGTTGGCACGCGCAACCAATTGCATGTCTTCGACGATGTTCTTGTAGCGCTCGTCGGGATGAATCTCCTGCGTCCGCCAGTCAGAAAACGGATGCGTCGCCACTGACGCCAGCTTCAGCCCATTTTCTCCCGCCAGCCGGATAATATTGCGTCGCAGCGTGCGTAATTCGGTCTTCGCCTCTTTGATGTTCTTGCAGACGTTCGTTCCCACCTCGACCACGGACTGGTGCATCTCCGCCTTCACCCGCTCCTGAAGAATCATTTTTCCCTTCTCCAGGATTTCGGCGTGAATGTGCGAGCGCAGATCGCGAGTGACCGGATCTATGGTCTGATACTCTTCTTCGATTCCGATGGTGAACGTCGGCAACATAAGAAAGTGTGACGCGGGCCTTGTTGCCCGCAAGTTCAGTTCAGGATGTGCTTTGCTTCCGAATACCCCAACTTGGGCCGATGGGGGAGACTAGGCCACAACAGTATAGCAATGACCGAAAAGGCGTCATGGGCATAATCCATCAGTCCCATTCGCGGTTTTCCTTAATCCGCTGCTTAACGATTTTCTTCAGCAGGGCGTCGGGGAGAGGCTTGCCTGAAGGGAATTGAATCGTGCCCTTCGAAGTGCGGTAGGGCTTCAGTTCCTTTGCGAATCTCTCGATTACGCCGGACCCGGTGGGGAAGAGGCTGCAGTGCTTGGCGAAGGCCGCATAGCCGACAAGCATTCCTTTGTACTTGAACATCGGGATACGGTAGCTGATTACTTCGGTCGTCTCTTTCGGAACGACAGACTTGATGACGGCTCGAATATGCTTCAGCGTGCTGCGAGCTGGCTCCGGGGTGCCAGCCAGATATTCGTCCACCGTCTTGGCGGAAGCCTTAGCTTTCATCATAGGACTGTGACCGCTTTTTCTGCCGTCGGCAAAACGACTGCGATTCTGGTTCAGTGCCTAGCCTGAATCCAAGCAAACCATATCAAGAGGCAAGTGAGCACAAGCATAAGTAAGCTCAAACAGATTGAAAGACCAGAAACCAGGCCGCGGACCGGGTGTTCGTGTGAAAAACTACGCGAGAGCCAGACGATCGCAGCGACTTGACTGGTGATCATCGTTGCGATGCCCCAGATTATGAATGACTCAGCCACGCCGCCCGCTACGGCTGCAAGCCCTGTCGCCTTCGAGTTCGAGATTCCGCGGAACGCATAGCCCAGACCAATGAGAGTTGGAACCCACGGCGCCCAAGCCAGCGAGGCGCCCAAGAGGAATCGCTTTCTGTTTGGATCGTCCACACCCTATGCCTTGAACTTCTTCCGCACGGCAGACGTTGGCGAAGGCTCTGCCGGCCCCGCCAGGAATTCCTCCCACCGCAACTCCTTCACCGGACTCTCCCCGCTTTGCGCCATCTTGACCGCCATCTCTGCGACCGCATTCACAATCCAGTCGAAATTTTCCTGGCCGACGGAGGTTACCTCGGCATCCGGCGCAGGGTTCAAAAAATCGATCGCATAGGGCACACCTTCTTCGACCGCAAACTCCACAGTGTTGAGGTCATAACCCAATGCACGGCAAAGAGCGAGCGCGTCTTTCTCGATCCGGTCGCGCAATGTCGGTGAGGATGGCGGCGGATTCCCCTTCACATAGCGCTCATGAAAAGGCGCCTTGGGGTCGTACTTCATGATGTGGACCTTCTCCTGTCCCACCACATAGCAGCGGTAATACTCGTCAAACTCGACGCCGCGCTGCAATGTCATGCACAGGTCCCCGGTCTGGTTGTAGTGATGGAAGAACTCTTCCGGAGAATGGACTTTGTAGACGTGCTTCCAGCCGCCCCCCGAATAGGGCTTCAGGAAGGCAGGGAAGCCGACGTACTCAAAGATCTCTTGCCAGTTCAGCGGGAAGATCAAGTTGCGCATCGACTGCTCGGTAGTGCCTTCGGGATGCTTGTTGTGCGGCAGGATCACCGTCGGCGGAATCGCCACGCCCATTTTGTGAGCGAGAGAGTAGTTGAAGAATTTGTCGTCGGCAGTCCACCAGAATGGATTGTTCACGACGATCGTTCCGTGCAAGGCCGCGTTTTTAAGGTAGGCGCGATAGAACTGAATGTCCTGCGAGATGCGATCGATGATGACGTCGTATTGCTTTGGCTCGTCCATGCGGATGCCGCCGATCCTCACAAACTCCGCCGTGACGCCGTCGACCTTCATCGAGTTGATCTGCTTCACCACCGCGGGCGGGAAGGTGTTCTCCATGCCGAATAAAATGCCGATCTTCTTCATTACTCACTCCGTGGACGTTGTTGCAACGTCTCTTGCTCGTGGACAAAAGAGACGTGGCGAGCTACGTCTCTACGAATAGAATCAGAAATACTTCCCCGCCATCCTCAGCCACAGCGGCCAATCATGCTTCGAGTTGTCATTCCAGATGTCCAACCAATGCGGAATCGCTTTGCCGTTCAGGATTGCAGAGAATTTTATGTTTGCATCCAGACAAATGTCCCAATCCGCCGAACCTAGAACGATCTTCATCTGCCGGTATCGGCTCAAGAACCAGTCGTCGGTCAGATTGGGCACGAAGTCTGGTGGATTGTTGAAGTAGCAATCGTCGTCGTAATACCCATCAAGAAACTGATGGATATCGAACGCGCCGCTCATGCTAACGCAATGGGTCACGATGTCGGGATGTTTCAGCGCAAAATTCACGCAATGGTATCCACCGAAGCTGCAGCCCGTCACCCCCAACTGCCATGCCTGGTTCTTCCAGCGGATAAACGGCAGGAATTCGTGCAATAGATAGCGCTCGTACTGTAAATGCCGCATCACTCGCACTCGCGGATGGACGCCCTTGTTGTACCAGCTTTCGGTATCGACGCAATCGGGGCAGAACACCTGAATCTCGCCGCGCTCGATCTTGGGCGCGAGCGCACTGATCATGCCCCGGTCCTCATATTCAAAGAACTTTCCCATCGAGGTGGGGAATACGAGAAGAGGCATCCCGGCATGCCCGAAGACGAGCGCCTCCATATCGCGGTGCAATTCCTGGCTGTAGCCTTTGTGATATTCGCGATTCATCAGAATCGATTGCGGAGACTCACGGCTGTACGCCCCGTTTCTTGCAGCCGAAGTATCTTACCCGATGAAGCGCGGAAACCCTAGAGTGGTATCGATCTCCAGCGTGCGGCGGTAGAGACGCGGGCCTTTCGGCCGGGCAAAGAAAAAGCCCGCCCTTCGAGGCGGGCTTGCGATGGAGGAACAACCGCGATCTATGATCCGTTCGAGCAGACGAACAGCGACGAATTCCCCTGGAAGCTGAACCAGTGATTTACGGACGTAGTGACCGGGGCCCCGAAGTAGGGAAGCGTGACCAGGTCCTGAAGGTTGTAGGTGAACCCATGCAGCGAATAGGGAATGGCCCCGTAATTCGAGAATCCCTCTTCGGGATCGCCATTTTCCAAGATGCCGCAGGGCGTATTGTTTCCGTTGTAGTTCACAGTCAGCGGATCGTCAGCCCACTCGCCAATTTCATGCGAAAGCGCAGATACATCCTGCGAAAATGCGCCGACGTGGTCGACGTAGGTAGCCTCGGCATACGCCTGAGGGTTGCTGATGCTGCCTTCCGAGCTATGGTATCCGCCGATGCAGCAGCCTCCCTCGGTCAGGTAGGTGTTGTAAAGCAGGAAGATGGGAAACTGGTTGGGCTGAATTCCCAATTTGCTAAGGATCGTTGGAACCTGCGAGTCAAACCAGTTGATGTCCACTTCTGCCGCAGTAAAGCCGAACGGGCTACCCGTCTTGCCGTAGGTGCGTGATGGGCTCAGACTCTGCTCAGCGAGCACCGTCGGGCTCAGGAGCAGGTGCGAGTTGGGATGCGTAGAAACTGTGCCCCAGAAGTTCGCGCGTTGGTAGGCATCGATATATTGTGTGGTCCCGACGTTGACTCCGCCCTGCACGTAGGTCGTAGTCGCGTCGAAAAGCGGGGATTGCAACGTGTTGTTGGTGACCGTTTTCCCGTTCGAGAGCACGTGCGACGGATCAAATGTGGTTTTCGTCCCATTTCGATTCGTGATCGTGATTTTCACGGGAATGATGTAGGTAGGGATGGTCGCGGTGGTGTTCGTCGAGGGCGCGGCGCCGACCATGTTGTAGGTGTACTTCGTCCCGCTGTAGGTGAATGAGCCATTCCAGCTCTTGAGAGAAGCTGGGGGAGGGGCAACGGCCGGATGAAGGTGCGGAGGCATGACGGCATACCGGGCACGGGGCTTCTCGACTGGCGCATCTTGGGCAAGCGCGCTTCCGATCAGACCCAGGCATGTCAGCAGAGACAGAACAGTGATCGAACTGAGGGAGGCACAACTTCTTCTAGGCATGATTCGATTTTTCTCCTTGGGAGTTTGCTTCTGATTGACGCAGGCGAACCCGGCAGGGATGAGACCCCATCTGGATAGGCAGAAGATCCAGTTCCCGTTCAGGCCCGGTGCAGAGTTTGCTAATCGCTAGTAGAACGCCAGTCCGTGTTCAAATTTTTTAAATCTGAGTTTTGTTCTGTTTTTGTAAACGAGTTGGCGGAATTAAATCACGTTTCAAATCGGCAAGAGTAATGGGAGGGCCTAAGACCAACTGAGAGAGCCGTTATCTTCTGGCGCAAGGATGCGGACGAAGCCCACAGCGGGTTCGAAAAGGTGACGATGAATGCTAACGATTTCCGCCAAGACTATCTCGGTTTCTGGTACCAGAAGATCGCCAGAGCCACCAAGGCGACCGTGATGATCCAGAGGACGATGTCTTTAGCGCGGTTCTTTTCTCTCTCTTCAGCCATAAGTGCAGTACAGCATACCTGAAATCTTGGTTCAAGCGTTGTTCTGATTTCCGAGCAGGATATGCCTTTACGGTTTTGATACCGCAGCGGCAGACGGTTCTCGTCGCTTATACTCCTTGAACTTGACGATCTCACGCAAATGAATCGATTGCACTCCGAAACGAAGCGTGTCATCCACTCGCGCGTACGCCGGGAACCAGTAGCCGTCCACCAGTTGCCGGTATCCGACAAAGGTGGGACGAACCTCAATTGGATCTTTTTTCTTACGTTGAATTTGCTCGGGTACACTCTTCCCGCATAGCTTCACCACCTGCAAGTCGCGATTGTCGACCCATACGCGTCCCTGGAAATAGCGTTTGTTCTTCTCCTCCTTCACAGGTTCAACATGAAAGACGTAGGTGTCGAGATCGTCGACATGCTGCTGGCCCGCGTAGGTGACCTTGTAGTCCGGCAATTGATCTGTGGTCAGTATCCATTGCATGAATACGCGGACGTCGTCCGCGTCTTGAGCGGAGAGCTGTACTCCCTGAAGCGTTGACACTTCCGAAAAGGTGACGTTTTCGATTCGCTTGCTTTTGTCGTCGTATGAAATGTTGGTGATTTCGTGGAACTGGCCATCGACCGAAGTGCCGTTCAGCGTCTGCACCAGCACGTCTTGGGTGTAGGTGTAGTGGGATCTTGCGTCTCTGACCTTGGTCTCCTGTGCGGCAAACTTCTGGATCAACTCTTGCGCCGTCGTCCCTTTCAGGGGACTGTTGTCGAGTACACCGTCTCCGTCGGCACAGTTGGTCTGCGCCCGAGCAAAGCCAACGAGAGCGTAGGCGATCAGAATCCGTATTGCCCCATATCCGAGGCGGCATCGTGCGTGATGGACTGCGTAGGCGAATGCGCGCATGCTTTGCTCTAAACTGGGCGTTCAGCGGGAACCATACACCGAGTAGAGCGCAGCAGGCAACTCGAGGGAAAATGCGGGTTTGCGAAATGTGAAAAGTCTTGCGTGTCGCCTCAAGAATAACCTGTAATCTACAGAAAATGAAGAGCTTCTGGTTGGTATTCTGGTTGCTGTATCGGGAAATGGATTGTGCACTAGAAAACCTATGAAACCGCTAATTGTCCTAGCCGTGATTCTTTGCTCGGCCGCTGCCTTTGGTCAAGCCTCTGCTTTGTCGAATCAGGTGACGCCGATCCAGATCGTCGACCATCCTCAGCACGCTTCGCTCACTCCGATGGCTTGCGAGCATTCGCTCGTCGGCGCAGCTTCGGATGCATACTCCTATGCTCAAGGAGAGCGTCCCTTGTGGGAGTTCGGCCCGGTTTCTGAGCCGGTGTCACTGGGCGACATCGCCCGTGCCTACCGCAAGCAGAAAGTGACGGCGAAGAAGGCGGAGCTCGTTCTCGAAAAGCAAGGATCGTAGTTCTCAAGCTTCGCCAACCTGGTTTTACTTTCCACGAGCTGGTTCGCCCGCCCCTGTGAACCGCACTCCTGGTCCCCGAGGACCAATCCCCGCATTGTGCTCCATTCACAAAACGATTCCCCCATCTCCTGCATCCCACAGATAGAATCAAGTTTCAAAGATAGAATTGAAGGTTTGAAGAACTAGCGGCTGTCTGTCTTGTATATGCGGAAGCGTTCACTTTTCCCAAAAGGGAGGAAATGCAGGGATGAAGCGCTGCAAGACGCACCTGGTGCGCGTGTGTTTGATCGTATTGGCTTCGGTTCCGGCCTATTGTCAACGAGGAACCTTTGGAATTGATATTGGGCAGACATCGGATAAGTTCGACTCACTGTCTTCGGTCAGCGGTTTAGAGTTCGGCATTGACGGCCAGTTGACCGTCATCCAAAGCAACGCAAAGCAGAGCCGCCCTAGCATCGTGGCCGGCGGCGAGATCCGCCTGCCCAGCGATACCGCTAATCACGCTCGGGAGTATGCGTTGTTTGGAGGACCGCGGTTTAAGGCTGGTGACCTGTCCATCGGGTTCAATGTTCAGGTCCGGAAGATCGTTCTTCCCACGTCCAAAGTGAACAATCAGTTCTTTGCTCGCGACGATATGGAGTTGCTCGAGCTTCCGCTGGTTCTCAGATATAACTTCCTGAGCAATAAACGTGCGTGGATTGAGGCCCAGGGCGCACCGGAGTTTTCGCCGCGCTTCCGCAGGCATTCTTCAAACCCACTGCCTAATCCGCATCTGGATCACGGCTACTTTGTCCAAGGAAGCGTTGGGTACACGTTCGGCATATGGTACGCGAAGGCGACATACGAGAACCGCTATTTCAAGTTCGTGCCCGATCAGGGGAATCCAAATAACCTCTACAACTGGAAGAGCAACCTCATCTACGGGGGGGTCGGGTTCTCCTTCTGATCTCAGCTTGCGGCTGTGAAGATGGAGTACTGGTGTGTCCCGGCAATCCGTTCTAGGCGGCCAGTCTTGGTCAAGACCGTCTCCAGTTGAGGATTGTGGTAGACCACATAAATCGGACGAGGATCTTCGTCCAGAGATTCTTCCAGGTTCGCGAGGGCCCGCCGCAGCCCTGATTCCGGGAACGGGTTGAACAGGTAGATTACAAGAGGGGCCTTCCGGTAGCGTGAATGTGGTTGCATCGGCGCAGATGGACTCCATTGCGAAACACTTCTGCGACGCACTGTGATACTGCGCCAGATTCTGCTGCGCGATCTGGTTTAGTGATGGGAGGAGTTCAACTCCCACGATGCGGCGGAAGGGATAATCCGACGCCATGAGCAGAGTCCGTCCCTTGCCGGAACCGAGATCGATGAACGTGAAGTCGTTGAAATTGATCCTTGCGAGTTGCGCGAGCGCATCCATCATTTCGTGGAACAGTTCACGTTCGGTGGGTTGATAGGGCGAGTTGAAGACGCCAAGCAAGCGATCCCGCCAGCCCACCGCTCCGCTGGTGGTATTCACCCGGTAATCCCAGTCGTAGTCGGCGTCGCCAAAACGCGAGCGCAAGCTCGAAGGTGTAGAGTCGCGAAGGAACTCCCATAGCGTCGCGAGAAAATCCCACGAACCGCGAATCACGCCGGAACGGCCGACGCAATCACTCCAGTACCTGCGGGCGGCAGAGAAGATTTCAGGTGGCGGTGTCGAGGGCATGGGAAAACATTGTCCCAGAAAGTCGTGAGACAACTCCTGGTCTCCAGTTGCACGCTCGCTGCGCTCGCGGAGCGGACCCTTCGACTGCGCACAGGGCAGGCTTCTGCGCCCGCTCCTACACATTTATTGAGCAGAAGAGCGACAGCTTAGTCTTTTACGTGGAACTTTGGGGCGCCCCGTTTGTAGTGTGGGGGCATGCCCTTCGTGATGAACAGAAAATCGTCAGGGTTCGCCACTAGCACCAGTCCGTCACAGTGATAGTTCGTACGGGTTGCCGTCCGGGTCAACGGGAAGGCCACGCCAATGCTCAGCGTTGACGACTTCCCAGAGGCTGGTAGGAACGCGTCCATTGGCCTCGACAAACCGGGTGACGGCGTTCTGAAGATTGGTCACATCTTCATCGACCTGAATCGATCGCAAGTGCTCGAGGGCGTTCTGCCGGATGTTCGATTCCTGGCTCGACTCGTAGGCGGCGCTCCACAGCAGACGAGCAGTGTTGAAATCCTGCGCGTGCTCAGCCATATTTGCCGCCAGGATCTTCATGAAGGGATGCGCACCCGGAACCCTCGAACCCTCGTCGAAGACCTCCCCGGCCTTTTTGTAAGTCGTGTAGTTCGGTGTAGTAGACGAAGCCCAGATCGTAGTAGAGCCTCCAGTTGCCGGGGTTATGCTCGATACCGTATTGCATCAACCGGACGGCGCGCTCCGGCTGTCCTGCACCATTCGGCGGTGCTGGGGCGAGAAAGCTGGCGCCAAACTGATACGCAGGTAAAAGATGGGGGTCGAGCGCCGCCGTGATTTCGAGCAGAGGCGCAAGCTCGTTGTAAGTCCGTTCGCGATTGAAGTGACGATGGCCGAAGTATTGCACGGTGCGCGTCCAGTAGATACAAGCCATCAATCCGTTAAAGCCAAGGCTGGCGCGCTGCACCATTTTCGGAGAACTGATGTACAGGGCATCATCAGCGATATCGCGGGGCCGAATTCGATCGATGTTCTGCAGCAGGAGTACGCTGGCGGCCAGTGAGACGACCAGGCAAGTTCCGGCAACCAGCGTAGTACGTTTCCGCGAACTCATTTCAAATCCCTGCGGTCGAAGATGAGAACTGCCCCGCTCAACGCCATCGCCGCATAGAACACCGTGTACAACGTATTCTGCAGTACGAGTTGCCAACTGATCGGTTGCTGGTGGGCGACCGCGCTGATCACGTTCAAGGCGGAGAAGTTGGGAACCAGGTAAGCGGCGCCGGTGGCAATCCAACGGGTCAGGCCATGGGTCAGCGTCGCGAATCCGCGGAGATCATCGGCGAAGCTGCCGATGACGAAGAGCGAGAATGCGAATACCGCCGACAGCAATGGAGACGAGAACGATGAGAACAGTAGCGCCAATGCGCAGATGATCAGGAATTCAAGAATGATGAAGTAAAGGGCGATGAAAATCGAGGAATCGGCCGCCGAGAATCTGTGAGCGACATAGAGCAGGGCCCCGAAGACTCCTAACGCCATGAAGAACGTATTTACGACCAGCGTTCCCGCCAGCCCAAAAAACTTTCCGACGATGAACTCCCAACGCCGAACCGGTCGCGAGAGCACCGTGTAAAGCGTGCGCTTCTCGATCTCTTTCGAGACCAATCCGATTCCGACGAAAATGGCAATGACCACGCCGAACAGCGACACCGCGGTCAGCCCGAGGTTGATGACCACTAACCGCTCGATCTCGATTGAGATCTGTCCGATGAAAATAGCCGCGGCAGAAATCAGCACGGCGAATGCGATCAGGTTGTAGAGAACGCGGTCGCGAACTGCTTCGCGAAACGTATTAGAAGCGATGTGAGACAATACGCGCGTTCATGTCGAGGTCCCCGCAGTGGTTTGAGAATGCTGCAATTTCTCGACGAAGTAAGATTCCAGCGACGTGCGCAACGGGGTGATGGAAATCAGACGCAGGCGTTCCCGGCGAAGTGCGTCGATCGCCGTGTCCTGCTGGTTTTCTGCAATTACGGCGCGCACAGTATCGCCGGTCACATGGAATTCGGCGCCCAAAGCCTTCATGGAGGCGGGGACTTGTGTTCCTTCCCAGACCAATTCGACCTTGCCTTGCACCGACTTGGTTAGCTCTTCCACCGCTCCCACGCCGCGCAATTCCCCTTTGTTGATGATCGCCACCCGATCACAAAGGGCTTCGGCGTCGGAAAGAATGTGCGTCGAGAAAAAGACCGTCTTTCCTTCTTGCTGCAACTGCTGAATCAGGTCGCGAACGTCCCGCCGGCCAAGAGGATCGAGGCCGGACATCGGCTCATCCAGGAAAACGAGCTTGGGATTGTGCAGAATGGCCTGCGCAATTCCTGCACGCTGCAGCATGCCTTTCGAGAACTTACGCAACTGTATGCCCTTGATGTCAGTTAGTCCGACTCGCTGGAGCACTTCCTCGACCCGGTTCTTTCGATCCCTGGCAGGAACCCCCGAAAGCTGCCCGTAGTACTCGAGCAGTTCGTGCGCGGTCAAATAGTCGTAAAAATACGGCTGCTCCGGAAGAAAGCCAATCTGCGCCTTGACCTCGGGATCGGTCCAGTCTTTGCCCAGGATTCGAGCCGTTCCGGCGGTGGGAAAAACCAACCCCATGAGCATCTTCAGCGTTGTAGTCTTTCCGGCGCCGTTAGGGCCGAGAAAACCGAAGATTTCTCCGTCTTCCACCGTCAGATGAAGCGGTTGCAGTGCGCGCTTCGGACGTTTGCGCCAGAAGCCCACCATGTAGGTCTTTTCCAGGCCGAGGATTTCGATAGCAGCCATTGTTTACGCGCCGACTGGAGAGTGACTTCGAGAAGATTATAAGCAATCCTACGGAGCCCGAAGCCCTGCGTTCAGTTACGAGGGTCACATCTTGTCCCAAAGAGAGGGGGCGAGATTCGATATGGCCAAACCAGGAAAACCTTACTGACGACGATTCTCAGTTTGATATGAGACTTACTCTCCGCATCACTGAGCCACCGGAAAGGCGATGCAGGCGGGGAGATTGTTTACCGGCACGTCACCAGGGTTTCCCATCTGTGAGCGAAGGACGCCGTCGTTCGTCGAGCAGAAATCACGATTGCCGGACGAATGTACGATCATCGGTGCGGCACCGATCACGTACGCAGTGTTGATCGTGGCTCCTCCGGTCTGAACTCCCGTAGCCAGAAAGAAGTATCCGCCCTTGCCCGCGCTTCCGGGAATGGCCGAGGACAGGCCGCTGTCAATGAGACAAGCCGTGGTGGCCGACGGAGTGCAGGGAGGCGGACCTCCGAGCGAGGCAATGTCGGGCGAATAGCCAACGCTGGGGTAGGCCGTGTAATAGGCAGCCTCAGCACTCCTCGTCGCGCTCAAACACCCAGCCGCGGACGATTCATGAGCTGCCATCCGGGCCTGCAGCAGGCTTGGAATTGCGATCGCAGCAATGATCAGAATGATCGCCACCACGATCAGAAGTTCGATGAGCGAGAATCCCTTTTTCGAACGCATGAAACTCTCCTGCGAACGCGAATCGACCTCGGGGGCGGGGGCCAGAGATTATCTTGCAGTTGTTTTACCAACCTGGGTCTCGGGGCTGGAACCTTGGTAACTAGTACCTTCGGCGGGACGAGAGCTCGGAGCAGGGAAGGAAAAAAGACAAGCAGGAGCGGCCTTCCTATCTGCCGCTCCCGCCTGCTTCGGATCGCGATCGAAGATTACTGATTCAGCGGATTGAAAGTCTGAATCCCGGCTTCCGTATTCGAGCAGATGCCCGCGGGATCGACCCGGATCACAGCATCTTCTTCGGCGCAGAAGGCGCGTATGCCGGTTTGGTTCACAGTGATCGGCGCGGCCTGAATCGTGTACCCGATGTTAACGCCGCCTGCGACCGTTCCCGCTCCCGAGACAAATCTGTAACCGCTCTTGCCGCTGCCGGCGGGATTGCCGTTGTTAGCCAGCACCGAGTCGATCAGGCATCCGGTGTTCTGGCTGGGAATGCAAGCCGCACCGAGAGGGCCGCCCAGATTCACCAGAGCCGCAGCATAGCCCACGGTCGGATACGTGCTCTGGTACGTGATTTCTCCCGTGGTGACGGTGCGGATGGATGCCACGGCAGACGACTCGTTGGCGGCCATGCGCGCCCGTAGAAGGTTCGGAATGGCTATAGCGGCAATGATCAGAATGATCGCCACCACAATCAGCAACTCGATCAGTGAAAAGCCTTTTTGTTTTCGCATTTTTTCCCTGGGATGTTTTCAGCCTGCCATCGATTTCCTGGCTCAACTCTCAGCCGGATTTTTAACCCTACCGTTCGGATGTAACAGGCCACTTTCCGCGCCCAGCAAGGCGCAACGCGTTATTGTAACCTTTCGCCGGGCGGTTTTGCGGCCGAAAAGTGTGGGTCCTGCCCCCACTTTAGTGGGGGCACAGACAAAGAACGCGCGAACGACCAGCTCTTGCGGGTGAACATCAGGATTCGTGCTGGAAAGAGACCGTGACCACGAAAAGGAAAGAGCAGCGAACTCTCGCTCGCTGCTCCGTGGCTATGTACCCTTCCCCGAGGTACTTCGCCTGCAAATCCAAACCTTGCCGCTACTGATTGAGAGGGTTAAACGTCAGGATCCCGGCTTCAGTGTTGGAACACACCCCGGCTGGGTCGACTCGCACAACCGCATCTTGCTCCGCGCAAAAGGCACGTACGCCCGTCTCATTGAGGATCAGAGGCCTGGCCAGAATCGTGTAACCGACATTGACGCCCGACCCGACCGTCCCTGCACCTGTCGTGAATGAGTACCCGCTCTTGCCGCTGCCCGCCGGGTTGCCGTTGTTGGCAAGCACGGAGTCAATCACGCAAGCGGTGGCCTGGCCAGGAACGCAGGCCGCTCCCAGAGGGCCGCCGAGATTCACCAGAGCCGCAGCGTAGCCGACCGTGGGATACGTGCTCTGATAGGTGATCTCTCCTGTGTTGATGGTGCGCAGCGAGGAGACGGCCGAAGATTCATTGGCCGCCATGCGGGCGCGCAGAAGATTCGGAATGGCGATCGCCGCAATGATCAGGATGATTGCCACTACGATCAGAAGCTCAATCAGTGAAAAACCATGTTGTTTTCGCATCAATTTGCCCCGAAGAATCCTTCCGACTATTTCAGTGGCACTTGCAGTGCCAAACGCGAAACCGCCGTAGAGTGCTAAGTCATTCATTTTCGGTAAGTTCTGGTGAAGAATGGAAGAGTATCTGCAGGGTTGCGCTGTCGTGAATTGGGAGTTCCGACAATTTCTGTCATCCAAGCGAAGTGAGCGATTGAGGAACTGGGGCTCACCAGTCGAACGATGATTGAGCAAAAAAACAAAAGAGCAGCGAACTTGCGTTCGCTGCTCCGTGGCTTGTACCCTCCCCCAGGTACTTCGCCAAACTGTTGCTTACTGGTTGAGCGGGTTGAAGGTCAGGATGCCCGCTTCAGTGGTGGAGCAAACGCCAGCCGGGTCGACGCGAACCACTGCATCTTCCTCAGCGCAGAAACCACGAAGACCAGTCTGGTTGATCGTGATCGGCACCGCTTTCACGGTGTAGCCAACGTTGACGCCACCAGCCACTGTGCCAGCGCCGGTCGTGAACAGGTAGCCGCTCTTTCCGCTGCCAGCCGGGTTGCCGTTGTTGGCAAGCACGGAGTCAATCAAGCAAGCTGTGGCCTGTGCAGGCACGCAAGCCGCGCCGATCGCGCCGCCCAAGCTCACCAGGTTCGCCGAAAAGCCGACCGTCGGATAGGTCGAGTTGTAGGTAACTTCAGCCGTGTTGACAGTACGGAGCGAAGCGACAGCAGACGACTCGTTGGCCGCCATACGGGCGCGAAGCAAGTTCGGAATCGCGATCGCTGCGATGATCAGGATGATTGCCACCACGATCAGCAGCTCGATTAGTGAGAAACCCTTCTGTTTCCGCATCTCGATTTTTCCCCTCGTTAAGTTCTGTTTTTAAAGTCTCTGCGAACATCGCAGCCGTCCTGATGTTTGCATCTGCCTCGCCAAAGCCGCCAGTTACCTTCGTTCTAGGTACCTTTTGGAGAAGAGCTTTGTTTTCAGTTATGGGGCAAACTTCGGTGGCATTGGCTCATGCCTGAACGGCCAATCTCTGGCAAAATCCGTCGCGGGAACTGACAATTCGTGTCAATCCGGAATTGAGGCCGTCTCGCATCGGGAATGGCCGAAACGACGACTCGTTATGCCGTAGAATGTTGCGGCGCCGTTCCCTGGGCTGATCATGGAAATCACTGCTGACACCTTTCGCGTGGAGAGCAAGATTGAGGAGGCGTGGACCCTCCCGTCTGTTCTCTACACCGATCCGAAAATATTCGCTGCGGAGAAAGAAAAGATCTTCTCGCGAACCTGGCAAGTTGTTGGACACCTCAGCCAGGTCGCCAAGCCCGGCGACTACTTCACAACGGAACTGGCTGGAGAGCCTTTACTGTGTGTGCGCGGATCGGACGGGAAGCTGAGAGGCTTCTATAACGTATGCCGGCACCGCGCCGGTCCTCCTGCGGAAGGTTGCGGGTCGCGCAAGTGTTTCGCTGCGGATATCACGGATGGACGTATGACCTTGACGGCACCCTGATCAGTGCGACCGAGTCCACGCCTTTCACCGCATGTACGCCGCTGCGATGTGATCACACGACTTGCCAGACCGTGTCGAGCACGGTTCCGTCCACCCACTTGACGACCGCTACTGGCCTGTCGCTGCGCTGTGGACGGCGCGGCTTTCCTCCGCAGATGCGCTCGACCTCTTTCTTGATGTCCTCAATCGGTCGAATCGGCAAGGTCGATCCTTTCACGGCATCGATCAAGTCCTGACGCCTGGGATTGATCGCGATGCCGCGCTCGGTGGCGACGACATCGATCAATTCTCCCGGCCCGCACAGCGTGGTGACTTCATCGACGATGACCGGAATGCGGTCGCGGAACGAGGGCACTGCGAGGATCGTGCATCCGGAGGCGAGGCAATTCTGCCATCCGCCAATGCCGTGCAGCAGGCGGCCATCGGAGTGGGTGACCACGTTGGCGTTGAAGTTCGTGTCGACTTCGGTTGCGCCGAGAACGACGGCATCCACCATCGATGCGAAATTGCCTTTGCCGTGGTAGTTGTACGAAGTAAACGGCGAAGTCGCGACGTGCCGCGGATTGCTGCCGATCGAGCGCACGCCATCGAGATCAAAAGTCTGTCCGTCGAGGATGTAGTCGGTGAGACCTTCTTCGAGTAATTCGACCAGGTACTTGGTCGAACCACCACGCACGAAGCGAGCCTTCACCCCGGCCTGCTTCATCATCTGCTTGAGATAGCTGACGAACGCCAGCGCGATTCCGCCCGAGCCTGCCTGGAAGGAGAAGCCGTTGCGCATGATTCCGGCATCGCGCAGGAATCGTGCAATGAATTCGGCGATGCGCAGGCGGTCTGGGGAGCGCGTGATCTGGGTAGTTCCGGAAACGATCTTCGCGGGATCGCCGATCGAGTCCACTTCCACAACGTAATCGACGTTGTTGCCCTGAATTTGCCACGGGATGCAGGGAAAGGGAACCAGATTGTCGGTGACGACGATGACATGGTCGGCGTAGATGGAATCCGCGAGAGCGAAGCCGAGCGATCCGCAGGCGGACTTGCCGTGCGAGCCGTCGCAGTTGCCGAAGGGGTCCGCCGTCGGCGCGGCGATCACCGCGACGTCGATGTGGACCTCGCCGTCCTGAATCGCCTGCCAGCGTCCTCCGTGCGACCGCAGCACGCCCATGCCGCGCATCTTGCCTTGCGTGCAGTAGTCGCCGAGCGGGCCGTTCATGCTGCCTTCAATGTGATCGATGACGCCGGCTTCCATCAGTGCGATCGCGCTCTTTTGTGAAGGGAAGGATGCGCTGGGGAACCAGGTCAGATCTTTCACTCCGATCAACGACGCAGCTTCGAGCGCCATCAGCGCCACGCGGTCGCCGTCGCGGAGATGATGATGCGAGGAGATGACCATGCCGTCGCGCAGGCCGCACTTGCGCAGAGCGGTCTCGAGGTTTGCGACGCGCTTGTCGCCGTTGGCGGGGTAGTCGGCAGCGGTGCGGATCGGGGGCGCCGCTTTTCTGCCGATGGGCTGATACCTGCCGACGCCCATGTAAGCAGTCTGCGGGCGACCATTCACTGACTCCGGAACGAATCGTCCAGCGGCGTTTACGATTATTTCTGTCTTCTCAAGGATTGCCATGAACACTCCTGCAAAGGCTCTGGATCTCGCCTATGGCACCAGACCCATCGCTTTGGCCCGCGCCATCAGTTTCAGGGCGCGTTGTACGACCGGCGGATCGATCATCTTCGAGCCGAGGCTGACCACCGCCAAGGCCTTTTTCCTGTGCCTCGTCGTAGGCAGTTACAATCTTGCGCGCGCGTTCGATCTCGGCCGCTGAGGGAGCGAATGCTTCGTGAATCACGGGAATTTGCGTTGGGTGCACGCATCCCATGCCTTCGAAGCCCAGTGCACGCGAGTTCAGCGCCCAGGTCCGCAAGCCCTCCAGATCGCCGACATCTCCGAATACGGAATCGATGGCCTGCACGCCGGCAGCGCGCGCAGCGTTGACCACCCGCTGCCGGGCATAAAGGGACTCACTGCCCGCCAGAGTCTTCACCACGCCGAGGTCAGCCGTGTAGTCCTCGAGACCGATCGTGAGCGCGACGATTTGCGGGCTGGCCTTCGCGATCGAAAAGGCGTTTTCGATTCCGAGCGCCGATTCGAGAATGGGCATCAGCCAGATGGGCCGGGTTATGCCGTAATTGGATTTGATCTCCGCGATGCGACGGTCGGCTTCCATGATTTGTTCTGAGCTCTCGACTTTCGGAATCAGAATCAGGTCGGGGGATTCGGGGACAATCTCATCCAGGTCCTCGAGGCCGAGGGGAATCTGGTTGATGCGCACCATGCGCTCGCAACCAAGGAAATCGACGGCACGAAGCGCGTTGCGGACCAGCAGACGCGCGGCGTCTTTCTCGCTCACGTGGACCGAGTCTTCGAGATCAAGGATGATTCCGTCGGAGCCGTGCAGTGCAGCATTGATGAAATACTTGGGCTCGCTGCCCGGGAACGTAGAGTCGCGAGCGCCGCATGCGATCGCGGGGTGACGGTTCGGGAAGCGCGAGGCGGTCAGGAAGAACGCGTGTGCCCTCGCCCAGTCCGGCGCGCCGCGCTGCGGCTTCGATGCGCGCGGCGATGACGAAGGGCAGAGCGCCCTCGTCGTGAATCTCCACACGCGCATCGCGCAACTCCGAGAGCTTCGAGCACCTCTTCGGCCTGCCGGCGGATGGATTCGCCATAATAAGTTTGCACGCGAGATTCAATTTCAATTTGAATGCCGCCTCGCTCGCGAGGTTCGATTTGCACACGAAGATCAGAGCGGATGTCGGCGCCACAGTGACCCGCCTCGCCAGCTTGCATTGACGCTGCAACAGTCATATCGATCCTCGCTTCTAGCGATGTCTGATGGATCCAGCCAGTTCTGGTGCTTCACTCAGCGGCAGAGCGCTGCTCATCAAGTTTTGCCACGACCGCATCGGTCATCTGCAGAGTGCTGGCCGCGCCCTGGCGGATGGCATCTGCGCCTCCAGGAATTCGCATCATGTCGTAGGTGCGGACTTTGCCTTCCTTGACGACGGCGGCAATGGCGTCGCGGATGCGGCGGGCCTTTTCGACTTCGCCCACGTGCTCAAGCATCATGACTGCCGACAGGAACATCGCAATCGGATTCACGATCGGCGGATTGAGTTCGGCGTACTTGGGCGCGGAGCCATGGGTAGGTTCGAAGACTGCGACCTCGTCCCCGATGTTGCCGGACGCGGCAAAGCCGAGGCCGCCGATCAGGCCGGCGAAGGCGTCAGAGATTACGTCGCCGAACAAGTTCGAGGCGACGACGACGCCGTACTCCTCCGGATTCTTGGTCAGCCACATGGTCTGGGCGTCGATGTTGGTCGACCACAGAGCGATGCCCGGGTACTCCTTGGACACGGCCTTGGCTTCGTCTTCCATCATTCCGGAGGTCTCGCGCAGGACGTTCGGCTTCTCGCAGATGGTGACCGACTTGTAGCCGTACTTCTTCGCCCACTCGAATGCGGCTTTGCAGATCTTGCGCGCGGCATTGCGGGTGATGATGCGCACAGAGATCGCCAGGTCCGCGCCGGGAACCGATGCGAACGGCTTGAATTTGGAATGCGTGGCGAGTGCGGCGCGAACCTGCTCCGGCGGATTCGTCCACTCGACTCCGGCGTAGAGGCCTTCGGTGTTCTGTCGGAACACGACAACGTTCACCAAAGGTTCTTCGAAGCCTCCATCCGGCCGCTTGCGAATGAAGTTCAGCGGATTGCCCGGAAACGAGATGCAGGGCCGGATGCAGGTGTCGAGATTGAAGCGCTGCCGCATGGTGACAATCGGGCTGAAATAGGAATAGCCCTTGCCGCGGAGTTCCGGAGCTGAGTTCGGCTTCAGCCTGTTTCTTTGGCTTTGAGGTAATCGCTCCGAAGAGTCCAAGCTTGTGCTTGGCCAGCAGATCGACCGTGCGCTGCGGGAGGGCATTGCCCTCGCGGCACCAGCAGTCCCAGCCAATATCGGCATGGACGTATTCCGCGTCGAATTCAACTGCCTTGAGAACTGCGCAACGCCTCGGGAAGAACCTGATTGCCGATTCCATCTCCGGGCATGGTGACGACCGTGTGTTTTGCCATGATTGCTCAGTCTCCTGATATGCCGACGATCTCTGGATGTTCTTTGCGCGTCGAGTCCCAACTTCTTGGCGACCACGTTTTCCGCACCGCCGGCGATGACCAGCGACTGCGGAACGGTGCCAAGCGGAGGAAAGACGAAATGTTCGCCGCGCCACGTGACGGTGCTGATGGTGAAATCGATGTCGAGTTTCTCGCCGGGAATGATCGTTTTCTCTTTGGCTGCGATCTCGCCCGCGAACTGTTCGCGAAGCCGCTTGATCAGCGCCGGAACCTCGATGCACAAGAATCCGTTGTTATAGGCATTGCGCAAGTACGTCTGCGAGAAACTCGCGGCGATGATCAGCGGAATGCCTTTCGCCTTCAGGCAGGTGACGGCCTGCTCGCGGCTCGATCCGGTGCCGAAGTTGAACCCACCGACGATTACGTCTCCCGCGTGCGTGCGAAGCGCGAACTGCGGATCGTAGTTCTCCATCACGACGCGCGCCATCATCTCGGGCGTCATGTCGTCGCGATAGGTATAGTCCTTGCCGTAGATGGCGTCGGTGTTGACGTTGTCCTGCGGTCATGAACACCAGGCGGCCCTCGACCCGCTCGGGGAATCCGGGCAGAATCTCGACGCGCTCGGCAGAGTGGCCATTGGTTGCGAATTCTTCGTACCGTCGAGCCGGTGCACGATCCTGGAACTGACGAGGTCCGGTGATGTATCCGGCAATGGCAGAGGCAGCGACGACTTCGGGACTGGCGAGATAGCACTGTGCCTCGCGCGATCCCATGCGGCCTTTGAAATTGCGGTTGGTGGCGGAGATGCCGACCTCGCCTTTTTCCAGCAATCCGGTGCCGAGTCCGATGCAGGGTCCGCAACTCGGCGGAAGGGGAATCGCTCCAGCCGCGAGCAGCGCCTGCCAGACGCCGCGCTTCTCGGCTTCCTGTTGTGTCCAGGCGCTGGCTGCGCCGACATAGAGCTTCACGCCCGGCGCCACCTTCTTCCCACATAGCACCCATGCCGCGGCTTCGAGATCGTCGATGCGCGAGTTCACGCAGGAAAGCAGATAGGCTTTTTGGATTGCAATGCGCTTCTTCTCAATCTTCGCCAGAGACTGCATGGTCTGCACAGTGTCCGGGCCGGAAACGTGAGGCGTGACCTGGCTGAGGTCGAGCACGATGCGAGCGGCAGTAGTCCGCGTCGGGATCAGGCTGCGGAGGAGTCACTGCTCCAGCGTTCAATGTCGGCTTCCGTGAAGCGCTCAACTCCCTGTTCGAGCAGACGCTCGCGTGTGCGGCGCAGGTATCGAATGGTGACTTCATCGACAGGGAACCAACCGACGATCGGTCCCCATTCGGTGCTCATGTTGGAGATCGAGAAACGGGCGTCCATCGGGAGGCTGGCTACGCCGGGTCCGGAGAATTCCACGGCGGCGTTGAGAGCCTCGTCGTGGTTGTAGAGTCCGCAAAGAGTGATGATGACGTCCTTACCGCTCACGCCTTCGGGCAGTTTGCCTTCGAGCACGACCTGGATGGTGCGCGGAATCTGCCACCAGAATTCTCCCGTGGCCCACACGGCGGCGGCGTCCGTGCGAACGATCGGAGTGCCGACCGCACCCAAGGCGCCATACATGTTGGAGTGAGAGTCCGAAGCGACCACGAATGAGCCGGGCACGACGTATCCGCGCTCGATCATGAGCTGATGGCCGATGCCCGAACCGGCAGGATAGAAATCGACTCCGTGCTCTTTCGCAAAAGCTTCGATCGAGCGGTACTTCTTCAGGTTGGCCTCGTCTCGATTCTGAATGTCGTGATCGAGGGCGAAGACGAGTTGTTTCGGGTCGAAGATTCGTTTTGCACCGATCGACTTGAACTTGCTCATCACGGCCGATGTGTTGTCGTGGGTCATGACGTGGAACGGTCGGATGGAGACGAAGTCGCCAGCACGCAACGGGCGTTTCGGGCCATCGGCGAGATGAGCTTGGGCGATCTTTTCGACAATCGTTTGAGCCATGAAGCTCCTTAGCATCGGTGCGACTACGACGGCTTGCGGTGCTTGGCGAGCACTGATCTGCGATTCTTCAGAACCTTGCCTCGCGAGCGCGCCTTGCTGTTGACCTTCACGGGCTTCGCTTTGCGAACATCAGACTCCATGAGCGCCATGAGGTCGCTGACCGAGCCGACGCGCTCCAGGCTCCAGACCGCTTCTTTCAGTTTCTTCTGGGCTGGGGCCGAGAGCACGCCTTCGGCGAGCGCGGCGAATTTCTCTTCGATCTCCTGATCCGTTAGCGGATTCCGCGGATCACCTTTCGGAAAATCAAGTTGTTTTTGGAACGAGCGTCCATCTCTGGTTTGAATTTGCACAATGACCCTCTGTAAGAGCTGGAAATACTTTCTCGATTTCTGGATCTGCGACGACTTCGACTTTGTTCAATTGCTCCCGAATCTTCGGGTCCATGATCTTTTCCATCGTGAACTGCGCGGGAGTGACCTGGCGGTCGACCAATGCGGCGGCGATGACATAAGGAAGCGAGTGATCCGCCGTCTCTTTTGTGTGCGGATCGTACTTGCTGGGATCGGAGAGAATGTCGGCGGCGCGTGCCAGCGAGCGGATCTGGACTTTCTCCACGTCATCCGGCTGCAGATCGTTGCTCTTGACCAGATCGAGCACAGCCGAAATCGGGGTATGCGTCAGGGCCTCTGTGGGGAAGGCCTTCATCCCGCATTGCGTGATGCGCCAAGAGTCGCCCAGACCATCGGTCAGCAGATCAAGCTTCCATTCCGGCTTGAAGACGTGAGCCAGTCCTTCCTTGCCGTCGATCACATGCTCGGGACCGGAGTAGCCCTTCTCGGCCAGCAATGCCGCGAACACTCCGCTCTGCGTGGCCATGGGATCGACCGTGTTCTTCATCATGGTCAGCTTGCCCGCCGTGACTGCGCCCAGCGTGCAGTGCCGGCTGGCGGAAATGCCGATGGCGTGCTGAATCTGCTCCCATGGCAGATGCAAGGCCCGCCCGGCGACGATGGGCGAGACGAATGCGGTCAGCGTGGCGTGATGCCATCCGCGCTCGCGGATGCCGGGGAATGCCGCTTCGCACAGCCGCATCTCGAACTCATGGCCGAGCACCAGACCGACGATCAATTCCTTCCCGTTGCCGCCGGCACGCTCGCAGCACGCAATCGCCGCGGGAAAAATGTCGGAGGGATGCGAAGGATCCTGCTTCCAATAGATGTCGTTGTAATCCATGCAGCGGATCATCAGCGCATTGGCGAGAGATGCCGATACGGGATCGATCCGCCGGCCGGTCCCGATGACGGTTGCATGCCCGATGGCGGCAATCTCGTCGAGAACGTCGAGCGCGATCTTTACGTCGTGCTGCTGATAGCCGCCCAGCGCGCATCCGAGGGAATCGAGCAGGAATCGCTTTGCCTGGTAGATGGCATCGGCGGAGAGGTCTTTGTATTGCAGACTCGCCGCCCAGCGCGACATCTTCGCGGTTACGGTTTCCTTCGGAGGAGTGATTGGATTTGTGGTGGGCAAAGTTCGCTCCTTACTCAGGTTTCACCTTGATGTTTTTCGGATTCTTGAACGGCAGGAACGCCATGAAGTCGGCGTGATGCACGATGAAAGCTTCGGTGGTTCGCTTGACCAGATCGCCTTCAGCGGCGTGGGCTGCAATGATGTGGCACACAGAATCTGGAACCCCGCATTCGAGCGCCAGCGCAACTCCCGTGAACGGATGCCGCAGAGCTTCTCCGCGCTCGCTCTGGCGGCTCTTGCCGTCTGGGCCCAGTTCGTATTCCAGCAACTTGCCGACGTCGGCCAGGATCGCCCCTGCGATCACGGTGTCGAGGTCGATCGGCAAGGCGCGGCCCATGAACGACTGCATGGCCTTGGCGCTGTCGCGGGCGATGTGCACCACGCAGCGCTTGTGCTCCATGAAAGTGATCGGGCAGTTGGGGACGAGAAGCGTGAAGGGAATCTGGTTCAGGTCGTCGGGCTTCAGCGGACTGCGCTCCAGCGCCTTGATCCAGGTTTGTGTAACTTGTTCACGCAATTGGGGATCTTGAATCCAGTCGATCTCCGGCCAAAGGCGCTTGACGGTCTCTCGCATACCGGTGTCCGAGGGGAACCATTGAGGCTAAGCTTCGGCCTGGCGCCAGGCCGCGATTGGAATCACAGGGGTCTGTGATTGGACAACAAGAACGATTGCCGAGGCGCAGACTCGCTTGATGTAAGTTGCTGAATGGGAAGAATACTGCGACTCTAACGGGCCGGCAACAGGGTAGTAATGTCCTTCTCGAACACGGCAGCGTCCGTCGCGCCCATGTGCTTGGCGTAGATCCGTCCCTCGCGGTCGATCAGGAAAGCGATAGGCAGTCCGAGAACTCCCCCGTAAGCTGAGCCGACGTCAGCGGTTCCCATCACGACGGGGTAGTTCATGTGGAACTGCTGATAGAAAGGGTGGACCGGATCGGGGCTGTCGTCCATCGAGACGCCGATGATCTGGAGTCCGTGGTCGCCGTACTTCTTCTGCAATTCCACAAAGTGCGGAGTCTCTTCGCGGCAAGGAACGCACCAGGTGGCCCAGAAATCCAGCAGGACGACTTTGCCCCGATAGGAAGATAACTGGAGTTGTCCGCCATCAATCAGAGGCAGGGTAAAATCCGGCGCCGGCCGATGCTGCTTTGCACTGGCCGAGGTGGGCTGTGACCCCTGCGAGTGTCTGTAGGAGTAAACACCGACGCCCACCGCGGCGGCTGCGGCTAAAACGATAAGGGCCGACTTTATTCCCGGTCGCAGCGCTACTCTCCCTTCGCCGTCGGATAGCCCTTATCCACCCAGTTGGTTCCGAAATTGTCGGCGATGTACAAGCACCTTCACGTTGGTAAAGCCCATGGCGTGCAAGGCGTCGTCTGCGGGTTTGACGTTGGGGCAGTGGTTCCACGGACAGCATCCGCAATAAAGAACGATGAACTTGTTGCGGGGCAGAGACTCGACCCGCTTGCGCAACTGTTGCAGACCCGCTTCGGTCGCGGCAGCGCCCGCATACTCAGAGCCGGGAATGTGGGCCTGCAGAAACAACATGTGAGATCCGACCTGGAGCATTAGCGGTTTGTCTTTGCCGGACTGCAGCATCTTTACAAGATCCTCCGCACTGATGAGCCGGCCGGGTGCGATGGAACTCCACTGCGCAAATGCGTGAGTGGAGAATAGACAAACTGCGAACAGGAACAAGAGTGCGAAGCGTTTTGCAGTTCTCATAAGTATGGATCCAATTGTTATCAACTTACGTCAAGAGTATATGAGTCAGGTCGCGTCGGCTATGCGCCTGACAATTCTCTCAGGCGCGCAGCTACGATCTCAGGGGTGATGTCGCGCTGGGCATTCCCCAGCATTTCAAATCCCACCATAAATTTCCGGATGGTTGCCGATCGCAGCAGCGGCGGATAGAAATGCGCATGAAAATGCCATTCGGGATGTTCGCCGCCATCGGTCGGGCTTTGGTGGAAGCCCATCGAATAGGGGAAGGGAACTCCGAATACCTTGTCGTAGGTTGAGGTGACGCGGTGCAGCATATCGCTGAGAAGACGCGCGTCCTCTGGCGTGAAATCGTTCATGCTTCCCATGTGGCGTCGGCTGCACACCAGAATCTCAAATGGCCAAACCGCCCAGAAAGGCACCATGGCCGATGAATCCGTCATTCTCAAAGAGCAGGCGCTCCTGCTGGCGCTGTTCGACGGCAATGTAGTCGCAAAGAAGGCAGCGCTGCTTCGCCCGCCAGTACGCGCTTTGAGCGGCCAGTTCTTTCGCGGGCTCGACGGGAATCGAAGACGTCGCCCAGATCTGACAGTGCGGATGGGGATTGCTCGCTCCCATCATGGCGCCGCGGTTTTCGAAGATCTGCACATGGTTGATCGTCTCTAGGCCGCCCAATTCGCGGAACTGTTCCATCCATGTGTGAACGACAGGCTCGATCTGCTCCGGACGTCATGGTGGCCAACGTAAGGTCGTGGCGCGGAGAAAAACAGATCACCCGGCAAATGCCCGGCTCTCCCTGCGCCACCAGCAGCCCGAGTCCTTCCACGTCGAGGCGCTCGCGCTCCGTTCCAGGCTTTAGGGCGGCGAAGTCGTTGTCGAAAACAAAGGTCGATGTGTACGCGGGATTCCGAACGCCTCCCACGCGAGCGTTTCCCGGACACAGATAGCAGGTGGGATCGTACGCCGGTTCGGTCCCGGTCTGAAGCTTCGGCGACTTCTCCCTGCCAGGGACGCGTGGCGCGATGCGGTGAAACCAGCACCCATTCGTTGGTGAGCGCATTCAGTCTGCGGTGCGGATCTTCGGTCAGCTTCAAGGTTTCAGCCTCGCAGCATTTTACGACGGCTCAGCAGAGATTCGTGCCTTTAGAAGTTAGACTTGAGCAATGTTCCGGCTGAACGGATCGGTTCTGAACACGACAGTCAGTCTCTCAAGAGGCCGACCAGAAGAATAGCTAGAAGTTACATTCGCCGTGAAGAGTTCGGTCACGGCCGGACAGAGTTGCCCATCATCAGGGCAAAGAGCAGAGGAAGATAAATCACGCTAGCCTGCAGGACATGCCGCGCGCGCATTTTCGAACGCGCCGCTAGCCAAAGGAAGGTTGAGGAAGGCAAGGCGAATCCCGAAGTAAAGCATGGCGAATCCCAGGACCAATGCTCCCACCAGATAAATCTTTCCCGCCATGCCCATGAAACTGGGCAGAAGGCTGATTGGGATGAGAGCAACCGAATAGACGAGAATGCGGCGGGCCGTCGAGCGTCCGTCCTCTTCCACGACCGGCAGCATCTTGATTCCACCTTTCTCATAATCCTCACGATATAGCCATGCGATCGAGAAAAAGTGCGGGAACTGCCACACGAAAAGGATGGCGAACAGGACCAAAGTTCCCCATTCCAGCTGCCGCGAACCGCCGTCCAGCCAAGAACGCCGGGCATTGCGCCCGGAAAAGCGCCCACGAAAGTGCAAATCGGGGAAACACGCTTCAATGGAGTGTAGGCCACGAGGTAGACCACTGATGTCAGGAAGGTGAGCAGTCCGGTTAAAGGATTGGTGAAGATCGCCAGGTAAAAAGACCCGCCGATCGACATCAGCAAGCCGACGATCATCGCGTGAGCCAGGCTCATGCGTCCGGCTGGAATCGGGCGCAGAGCGGTGCGCCGCATGTGACCGTCGACATCGTGTTCCATCACTTCATTCAGCGCCGCCGTGCCGCTGGAGACCAGTCCAATTCCGAGCAGAGCGTGCAATAGCCCAAAGCTAAGCCACGATTCTCCTGCCTTGTGCGCGCCGAAGAAATAGCCGCACCACGCGGTCATCACGATCAAGCTGGTGACCCGCAGCTTGGTCAATTCGGCATAGTCGCGGAAAAGGGAAGTTGCCCGTGTGCGGAAACCGGTGAGAGGCAGGATCATCGAGCTCATGAGTTAGGCCGTGTCATTCGGGAAAGCTGTTTGCCAAACAAGACCGTCCGGACCCCATCCGGAACGGCTCAAGGAAAGCATAGGTACTCTGATAATTTTCCAAAGTCAAGCGAAAACGAAAACCCCACTGCCCGTTCAGGCTATCACATCGGATGTCAAGCGCGCCGAACGCGTTACTGACCGCCTGAAGAACCATTCGAGTCGAACACCTCCGGCGGATCGAAAAAGCATTTATGCCACAAAGCCGAATCCGTCAATGTGCCCGCCTTCCATTGCTGAAGAACCGATAGAGTCGCACCGATCATCCCGCCATCGGCGGAGTCGAACACCACAACGACACCGGCGAGTTCTGACTTCTTCTCCGCGATTTCGGTGTAACTCTTCTCCAGCAGAAACTTGGCGTACTCCAACCGTTCTTTGGATCCGGCATTTTTCTCCGCTTCGTCGACCTTCTGGACGGAAATGATCTTTACGTTTTTTCCGCGAAGGGGTTCCCAATCTCCGGGGAAGGGCGCGGTCTCCTCGCGAACCACGTGAAACAGATCGGCTGCCGCATTGCGCGCGACGAGTGCTGGATGCCGCGGTATCGGAAATGCCCTCCGGCATCTCGACGCTGTTGCGCCAGATCCATCCTCGCGACAGGCCTGAGATGCGAACGTGAACCCAATCGGCGTTGAAGTCGAGCAATTCGAATTCGTCGTGCAGGCTGGCAAGAAACTGCGGTTTGGCCGTCAGGCTCGGAGTAGAAACGACCGGAGTGCCCGATTTTTTGACGGCCACGAGATTCTTGGGATGAGCCGTATTCTTCAGAATCTCCTCAAGGTTCTCAGCTTCGGCCTTCAACGAGTATCGGGTTTCGAGGACGACTCTGTAGACTTGTCCGCGGCGGGAGGCGAAGCCGCCCATTCCTTCAACGACGAAGAGACCGAGCCATTCGTTTCAGGGAATTTCCGTGCAGGTTCCGGGGCAGACAGTTGCTCTTCCTTGGACGCCTTCGGCGAGCCGCTTTCCGCAGTTGCGCTGGTCGACCGCTTTCTCAGAACCAGTGGCGGCAAGTTGTTCCGCGAGTTGATCCAACAGGTCCGCTTCCAGTCGCCCGTTGGAAGTGAGCAACTGGTACCCGGAGTGCGACGGTGATGGATCGGAGTACCAGGCTGTGACTTTTGCCTTGATCCTCACCAGGGAACCGCCGGACGGAATCGGAACGACTTCGGCGGTCGCCTGATAGTAGGCGCGCTGGTAACGATCCAGCGGACGCTCTTCCGGCTTGGCGAATCCCTCGACGACCGGCAGGCGCCCGGCCATGTTGGCCTGCATCGCCTTGAGCGCTTTCTCAATCGCTGCTTTGGATTGCGGAAACGTTCTTTCGGGCGAATTTGACTGCGTCCACACAACGATGGCGGAAAGAATCACCGCGCATCCGCAGAGTGCGCGGACGCAGTCACGAGCGCTCAATCGGGTCTTCACGGCAGCATCTCCAACTCGTCGCGCAGAACCCATCCATGCTGGCCGTCGTGAGTCTCTACCCCGAACCAATAGGGCGTCGTGATCACGATCAGAACCTCAGTGCCGCTGGGAAGCGCCTGCAGCGTGCTCGCAGTATGAAACGGCGCAGACTTAAGAGGTGCTCCGGGCGCCTTCACGACTCTCTCAACCTGTTGCTTGAGGTCGTGTACGCGCTGTTCAAGACTCACCGGGGTAGTTGGCTCTACGCTCTCCGGCGGCTTTGGAGGCGGCTGGCTGGGTTGGGTGCCGGCGCGGAGCCGGGACGAGGTCTCGCCGGATTCGTCCTTCAACGAGACCTGCTGTTTCCTGGAAGACGATTCCTGCCTTGTCTTCTCGGCCTCGGCAGCCTCGCTCTTCATCAACTCGAGTGAGTCAAGATGATCGTGGATGTCTTTGTATTCCGCGCTTTCAACCGAACCATTCGAGGCATGAGCCACGTGGCGGGAATCATCGACGAAGCGCGCGTCGATGCGAAGCACGGTATGCTTTTCGTCCTGGGCCTGCACCACGTAGCGGACAGCCAGAGTTCCAACGTCTGCACTGTTTTTAAAATTTCGCGGATCCAGCGCCTTGAAGCGAACTTTGTAAAAAACCTTTCCGCCCTCGGTCCAGGCGGGGAACACGCGCGTGGAAGTGGCCGCCTCAGCCCCCGAGATAAATTCCTCCGTGTTGTACTCCTTGGTACCTCGGATAGTTCCGTTCTGTACAATATCCTGAACCACTTGAGAGACCTCGCCCTCGGGAAACGGAAGGTTGACGATGAACCCCGCTCCGTACTGGAGAGTGTCTTTTTCACGCGCTGCAAGGGTCGAAACGCACGCCGCAACCCAAAACGCCAAAGCCATCCGGCGGACCATTGCTGCAGCGCTGCCGCTCAGTCGCCGACGGCAAATCCCAGCGTTTGCAACAGTTGGAAAATAAGAGCCAGACTTTTCCACAGACCGCCTCCTCGCTCGGCAAGAGTCTCAAGTCTGCTCTTCGCTGTCAACTCGAATGCACATGATTTTGATTTCTCGGGCCAAGCGCAGCAAACAACAATGTAAAAAAAATGTAAAATTTCTTCTTGCAACTTGTTTTAAGTCCGTAGTAGGATTCGCCCCGGTCAAGTGGTATGACCTTAGCCAGAAAATCGGTTTAGGTCCTCTGGGACGCGTTCCGGCTGTGGAGGGGTTCCGCACCGTTACGCCGCAATTCTTGCCTTAGCATTTTGTGGGACTGCAGAATTAGTGAAAATCAGAATCGCTTGAGGAGTGCTCATGCACATGGGGATGCAGTCTTCTCGCACCGGAAATGCTTGCGTGGGAAAGTCTTTTCCAGCAGCCGTTCTTGGGATCGTCTTTCTCCTCTTAGCCATCAGCCAACCAGCGAATGCTCTTCCAGCCTTCGCTCGCAAGTATGGTCTTCGTTGTTCTGCCTGCCACGAATCCTGGCCCATGCTCACGTACTTCGGCCAGAAATTCAAAGACAACGGCTACCAGTTGATGAATGACAAAGATGCCCCGATCTGGCAGAACCCGGGGTACTGGCCGATCACGATGCGCATGACGCCGTTCTGGAGCCGGGAGAGCACCAACAAAATCGCCGCCGATACGGCCACCGGTGTGGCCAGCCTGGCGACCACCGGTTTCAATCTTGGCGGACTGGATATTCTGACCGGCGGCACGCTGGAGAAGAATATCTCCTTCCTGCTGGTTCCTTCCTCCGACGAGACCGGCGTCCTTCCACTTCGAAGCGGCGAACGTCCGCTTCGACAACCTGTTCCACAGTCCCTGGCTCAACGTGAAAGTCGGGAAGTTCGAACTGGACAGCTTCATCTCGGAAAAGCGCACGCTGACCCTGTCGGCAAGCGGCGGCGCCTATCAGTTGTTCCATTTCATTCCGGTCAACGATGGCAACATCTTCGGCCAACTGGGAGACAACCAACTCGGCGTCGAATGGATGGGTCACTCGTTCAATGACCGCACGCGATTGTCAGCGGCCGTGTTCAGTTCGACGGATGGAAACGTGGACGTGCCCTATGGGCAGAACTCCTACTCGGCGTTCTTCGCGGGCAGCCAAGCTTTCAGCGCTGGAAAACTCGGCGTGCAGCGCGTCGGCGGATACGCGATGGTCGGCGTCGCCCCGACCACGTATCTCACGAGTGTGGGAGTCCCGATTCCTGGTTCGGGAACCGGCAACAAGAGCTTTAGCCGGGTTGGATTCGAAGGGCTGTTCTATCTTGGTCCGCACCTCGACTTCCAGGTCTTTACCCAGCACGGATCGGATGATGCCTGGTTCGGAGCATGCTATGGCGACATCATCACTGGAACCTGCGATCCGGCCAACAACAACACCGTCGGAGCCACCCTGCCGGCAGGAGCGCGTAATCCGACCTGGAACGGCGCGTTCGTCGAAACACACTTCGTCTGGAACCCGCAGTTCACCATCTTCCAGCGCTCCGAGTGGGTTCGAATGTCGCAGCAAGCGCTTCCCGTGATGCCGTCGAACCTGGGTGACATCGATAACTACGTGTTCGGCTATCGCTATAACCCGTTCATGACCAGCCGGGCTGGATTCGCCTTCCACAACGAGTACTCATGGATCCGGCAGCGGGGCACCGCGCCAGATGGGACCGACCTGAGCAGCAACAGCATTATGCTGGGCTTTGATTTCGCTTTCTGAGGAAACGAGGATACCGACGATGAAAAACTTGAAACAATGGAAGTTTCGAATCGCTTTTGGCTGCCTCGCTCTCGGAGCGTTGTGCATCCTTCCTGTCTCAGCTCAGGATGCGCCCGACGTTGGGCCGCACCCGGCGCAGCCGCTAAAACCCATGGAGAGTCACATCGGCAACGTCACCGGGCACGCCAAGGATGCCAAGATGAACTACCGCCGCTACTGCGCTGGCTGCCACGGCGACCTGGGTGATGGCAATGGCGAGAACGCTCCGTGGCTGGATCCCAAGCCCCGCGATTTCACCATCGCCACATTCAAATGCCGCTCCACTCCGACCGGCACACTGCCCACCGATCAAGATCTGTTCAACACGATCGGACGCGGCGTGACCGAATTCCAATATGCCGGTCTGGAACAGCTTCTAGCGATCAGCAGCGTGCCGATCTGGTCGCGTACATCAAGACTTTCTCGCCGCGTTGGGAAAAAGAAAAGGCGGGGGAGCCCATCAAGATTCCAGCCGAGCCTCCGGTGACGATCGAAAGCATTGCTCACGGCAAGGCTCTATTTACAAAGCTGGAATGCTGGAAGTGCCACGGTCCGGAAGGAAAGGGAGACGGTCCGTCGGCGGCGACGCTGACCGACAGCAAGGATCAGCCGATTCGTCCCTACGACTTCTCGAGTGGCAGAGACGATTCCCGCTTCAAATGCGGTTCCACCAATCAGGATATCTTCAAGATCTTCATGACCGGCGTCGATGGCACTCCCATGCCGTCGTTCGCCGACACCATTCAACCCAATGACGCGTGGGACCTGGTGCACTTCCTGCGCACTCTTCAGGTGCACCGTCACAGCAAGGAAAACGACGTGCTGAAAGCGGCGGGCGGGAAGATTCCACCCTATGTGGAGAAGCCGTCGGAGGCCCCGGCCAGTCAGCCGTCGAACGGAGCCGCGGGAGGCGGCAACTAGAGATCACATTGGAAGTTTGAGCCCAGGAGGCTACAAATGCGTACGAGCAACCCCTGCATTGCCGTGGCAATTGTGATCCTGTGCCCGGCATTGATGTTCGCCGGCACGATCAGCGGCAAAGTGACATTATACCGGAACACCCGTTAAACAGAAGCCCATCAGCATGGCCAAGGAGCCGAGTTGCGAGAAGCAGCATCCGACTCCGATCACCACCGAAACCGTGGTGACCGGCGCCAACAATACCCTGGAAAACGTTGTTGTCTACATATCCGCTGGCGCAGACGATGCCAGCGCTCCGGCTCAGGCTGTAACCTTCACGCAGAAGGGTTGCCAGTACATTCCTCACGTTATCGCGCTGCACACCGGGCAAGAGTTGCACGTGGTGAATGGCGACCAAACCTCTCACAATATCCATCCCATGGCGAAGACGAACCCGGAGTGGAACAAGTCGCAGCCGCCGGGCTCTCCGCCCATCGTGCAGAAGTTCGACAATCCCGAATTCATTTCGGTGAAGTGCCAGATTCATCCCTGGATGCACGGATGGTTTGCCGTACTCAAGACGAATCACTACGCCATCACCGGCGACGGCGGGGCATTTACTCTGCCGAACCTGCCGCCGGGAAAGTACACCATCACCGCCTGGCATGAGGACTACGGAACCCAAACTCAGGATGTGACTGTCACCGGCAACGAAACCAAGTCAGTCGACTTCAGTTTCAAAGCGAAAGCATACTAAAGAGCGAATCTCGCGGGCTGTCGACCTCCGAATGCTTCGGGGGGTGGGCAGACTCTGCGTCGAATAGCCCGTATCGCCGGGCGAGCGAGGGAACATGGGCGGCAAGATATTTGCTGTGCTGATTGTGATCATTGCATTGGCATCGGCAGTTCCCATCATCAGTCATACATTCCTGGGCGCGAGCGTGACCCCGCCCGAGGACATTTCGACGCACGGAAAGGCGATTGACGAGCAGCTCGTCAGTCACCATGATGGAGGCTGGCATATCCTTCCTCGCCGCGCAGCTTGTGCTGGGATTGTTCGTGTGGCAGTTTGCCAACCGCAAGGCAGGCGCGACGAAGAACTTCCCGGGCGGCGCGACCGCGATGGTGATCGTCGCTTTTCTGTTCGTCGGCGCGGAGGTCCTGGCTCTCGGCATGGTGGGATCGAAGGCGTGGGGCATGGTGTATTTCAAACCCGCAGCCTCCGACGCGTTGCAGGTGCAGGCTCAGGCCGGACAGTTTGCCTTCTACTTCCGCTATCCCGGTCCAGACGGTAAATTCGGGCAGATCCATCCCGACAAGATTGATGAAGGGAACTCGAACTTCTTCGGCCTTGATCCGGAGAACGATATACCAGCGCGCGACGACATCACGTCCGGAGAACTCGTCGTTCCCGTGAACAAAGAAATCAATCTCATGATGCACGCCAAGGATGTCGGACATTCTTTCTACGTCCGCGAATTGCGCATCCAGCAGGACTTCGTGCCTGGGCTCGATCTCGCGGTACATTTCACCGCGACCAAGGTGGGCAAGTACGAAATCGTTTGTACGCAGCTCTGCGGCCTCGGGCACTACAACATGAAGTCCTATTTGACCGTGATGTCGCAGGAAGATTTCGATAAGTGGTTGAAGTCGCAATCCAACTAGTTTCTGCCGTTCCCGGCGGCAATGCTGGGACGCGAGTGCCACTCCATCGCGAGGTAAAGGCCATGTCGGACATGTCAGGACACGCAGCAGTTCACGGAGCACCCACGAGCTTCATCCGCAAGTATGTCTTCAGCCTTGACCACAAGATCATCGGCTTGCAGTACTACGCGCTTGCGTTGGTCGCTGTGGTGATCGGCATGGTGCTGTCGTGGATCATGCGCGTTCATCTGGTCTGGCCGAATGCGCCAATCCCCGGCCTGGGCTCGCTCGCGAAAGTGGGAGCACCGGGAGGCGTCGTCACTCCCGAGTACTACCTGCAGTTGATGACCATGCACGGCACGCTGATGGTGTTCTTCGTGCTCACCAACGCTCCGTTCGCTGCTTTCGGCAACTACTTTCTCCCGATCCAGATCGGCGCCGAAGACATGGCCTTCCCTCGCTTCAACATGATGTCGTTCTGGACGACGTTCGTGGCCTTCTGCATTTTGATTTCCGCATTCTTCGTGGGTGACGGGCCACCCCTTTCCGGATGGACCGGTTACGCGCCGCTCAGCGCGGTCGGTAGGACGCCGGGCCGGGTCAGGCAATCGGCCAGAGTCTCTGGGGAATTTCGATCTTCGTCTTTTGTATTGCGTCGTTGTTGGGATCTCTGAACTTCATCGCAACGACGCTGGATCTCCGCACGAAGGGCATGACTCTCTCCCGCATGCCAATCGTCACCTGGGCATGGTTCATCACGTCCTGCATCGCTCTTCTTGCTTTTGCCGTTCTGATGCCGGCTTGCTTGCTGTTGATCTTGGATCGCGTTGCGGGCACAAGCTTCTTCATTCCCGCAGGCCTCAACGTTGCCGATCATATTCAGCCGCACCAGGGCGGATCTCCGCTGCTATGGCAGCACCTGTTCTGGTTCTTCGGACATCCCGAGGTGTACATCGCGATCCTGCCGGCGATCGGGATCGTCAGCCACATCCTCATCTGCAACATGCGCAAGGACATGTTGAGCCACAGAGTCGTCATCTACTGCATGATGGCCATCGGCTTCCTCAGCTACATGGTCTGGGGACATCACATGTTCGTCAGCGGCATGAATCCATTCTCGTCGCTGGTGTTCTCGTTCCCAACGCTGATGATCACGATTCCCGCAACCATCATGACGCTGATCTGGCTGGGCAGCCTCTATGGATCGAACCTGCGCATCAACAGCGCCTCGCTGTTCTGCCTGGGATTTATCTCGATGTTCGTCAGCGGTGGGGTCAGCGGATTCTTCCTGGCGCAACCTTCCATCGATATCTATCTCCATGCGACCTATTTTGTGGTGGGCCACTTCCACATGGTGATGGGCGTGGCGGCCATTATGGGCAGTCTTTGCCGGGACCTATTTCTGGTTCCCCAAAATGACCGGCCACATGATGAATGAGACGTTGGGACGCTGGCACTTCTTCCTTACCCTCATCGGCACCTATGCCATCTTCATGCCCTTCCACTACCTGGGGCTGGCAGGAAACGTCCGGCGATATTCAGCCTTTCAGGACGACTTCCTGGTGCCCCTGATCCCAGTGCACAAGTTCATCACGTACGCGGCATTGTTCACCGGAGCAGCGCAGTTGATCTTCATCGCCAATCTGGCTTATAGCCGCTTTAAAGGTCCGAAGGCTTCGCCGAATCCGTGGGAGTGCACCTCGCTGGAGTGGTCGACCCCGTCATCTCCTCCTCCGTTCGACAACTTTGGCGGACAGCATCCAGTCGTTCACCACGATCCTTATCAATACGGGGTAAAGAGTTCGACAGGGGACTACGTGATGCAAACCTCGCCGGAACAAGTAGGAGCCGCATCATAAACGCACTACGAAATGGAGTAATCATGGCAACGATTCTGCAACCGCCGCACGCCGCAGTTGAGCGAGAACAGCCGCGGGAGAGCCAAGGCGGATCCGGAGGAGGCTTTCGAAACCTGGCGCCAGAGGGCGGCACTTTGCGCCTGGTAAGAGATCCCTCCGGCGAACCAACCCGCACCGGCATATGGGTCGGACTGGCTGCGATCGCCATGTCTTTCGCTGCCCTGACCAGCGCCCTCTACGTGCGCGAAGGAAGCGGCTACTCCGACTGGACGCACATCAGTCTGCCCCCCATCCTCTGGTTCAACACGCTCGCTCTGGTGTTGAGCAGCGTCACCCTGGAGCGAGCGCGTCATCGCGTTGCGGCTTTCATGCGAGGGCATGAGAGTTCCCGCTTGGCACCGATGCTGTGGCTCAACGCGACCATGCTGCTAGGGCTAGTGTTTGTCGTGGGCCAGTATTTCGCCTGGCTGAGGCTAAGGTCTGAAGGCCTCTACCTCCCGACGAATCCCAACAGTTCCTTCTTCTACGTTCTGACCGGCGTGCACGGGGTTCACGTGCTGGGCGGGCTGGGGGGCCTGAGCCGAGTGATGTTGAAGTTTCGCAGCGCAACCAGTCCGTTGCGCCGCAGCACCATGGATGCCACCTCTTATTACTGGCATTTCATGGGGGTGCTGTGGGTCTACCTGCTGTTCATTCTGTGGTTGAAGCTGTAGGTCAATTCAACGGAGGCACCATGAGTCAGGCCGAGCTCGCGATAGAGAGCGTAGCCCCAGCACACAGTTCTGGCGCGCATGCCACGGGCGTGATGGAAGAGAGTCCCTTTGCTATTCCATCAAGCAAACTCGTGATGTGGCTGTTCATCATCTCCGACGCCTGCACCTTCGGCGCGATGCTATTCGCCTACGGCTTTCTCCGAAACTCGGCCGCCGACTGGCCTCAGGTCTTTGAACGGGCAAGCATCTGGAACTCCCTGCTCATGACCTTCATCCTGGTCAGTACGAGCCTGACCATTCTGCTTGCGGTGAAGGCGGCACAGTCCGAAGATCGCGCCGGAGCATTTCGATGGACCATGATTACCGCTGCCGGAGGGATTCTGTTCACCCTGCTGCACATCCGGGAATGGCTGAGTTTGATTGGCCAGGGCGCGCGCCTGTTCCAGAACCCGTGGGGCGCTCCTATGTTCGGCGCCGCGTTCTTTTCCATAACCGGACTGCACATGGCGCACGTGGTTGCAGGCGTGATTGCGTTAACCGTTGTTGGCCTGAGCTACCGAGCAGGACGCTACGCAGCCCGGCACATCGAGATCTGGGCGCTCTATTGGCACTTCGTGGACCTGGTTTGGATGTTCGTCGTGCCCTTGATTTACTTGTTGAATATGAAACGGTAAGTGCTTGATGATAAGGAACAAAGGAGATCGGCCATGAACCAGACATCGGCATCGAGCAGCATGACTCCCACTTACCTTGTTTATGTCGCAATTCTATTGATCGCCATCGTGCAAGTAATCGCCGCGATGGCAATGGGACCATCCCTATGGCGCATGCTGTTGCTGGCGGTAATCCAAGCTTATCTCGCGGTGATGTTCTTCATGCACCTCCGCGACGAGAAGCCGACGCTGCGCCTGGCGTTGATCCCCGGCACCTTGTTTGTGTTGGTCATGATGAACATGATTTGGGCCGATAGTTTCCGGCTGGCCGTGATGAAGCCGTTCGCGAAATAAGGAGTCGTTATGCCGTATCCAGGATTCAAACTTGCCCTTCGCGCCAAAGCTGCGCTGGTGGGCGCGGTTGTATTGGCATCGAACGCCGCCGCTCATGCGCAAAGCTGCGCGCTTTGCTACACCCAGGCTGCCGGCGCCGGGCACCGCTTCATTCAGGGGCTGCGCACCGGGATTCTGGTTTTGATCGTTCCTCCGATGTTTATGTCCGTGGGAATTACCGTGCTCGCCTACAGAAAGCGAAATCGGACGAACGACAAGAACGCGGAACATTCCGCGAACGAGTGGTAGTCCCAGCCAAAAAGCAGGAACCACAAAGGACACGAAGGCACACGAAGGAAGAACAGACCTAGGTTTTTCTTCGTGTACCTTCGTGCCCTTTGTGGTTAGTGCATTTGGTTTCCCTTCAGAACATTTCTGCGATTAAGCCGCTCCCCGTGTCATAATTCCTCGCAATAATCCGGTGCCCCGATGCGTCAATTTCTGATCGCAGTTCTCTGCGCTTCTATCGTTCTGTTGCCTCGCCCTGCTCGCGCCGCGCCCGCTCCCAAGCCGATGCAGATCTACTTCATCGACGTCGAAGGCGGGCAGGCGACGCTCGTAGTAAGCCCCTCCGGCGAATCTCTGCTCATCGACGCCGGGTGGCCCGGGAATGAAGGTCGCGACGCCGATCGCATCCTGGCTGCAGCTCATCAGGCAGGCTTGCAGCAGATCGACTATGTTCTGATCACGCACTATCACCGCGACCACGTGGGCGGAGTCCCCGGGTTGGTGGACGGCATCAAGGTCGGAACCTTCGTCGATCACGGGCCAAATCTGGAAGACTCGCAGGTTACGCGTGCCGACTATGCAGCTTACGAGAAAGCGATCGCCGGCCATGCCCATGTTGTCGTCAAGCCGGGCTGGAAGCTTCCCCTCAAAGGGATCGAGGTTCGAGTCCTGAGTGCCGCAGGAGAGCACATCACGGCCCCATTGGCCGGCGCGGGAGAGGCTAACTCGTATTGCAAGTCGGAACCGTCAGCCTCGGAGGATGCTACCGAGAATGCCCGTTCGGTGGGCGTTCTGATCGCGTACGGCCAATTCCGCTTCCTCGACCTTGGCGACCTCACCAAGAAGAAGGAACTGGAGCTGGCCTGCCCCAACAATCTTCTTGGAACGGTCGATCTGTTCCTCGTAACTCACCATGGTGCTGAGCAGTCGAACCCAAAGGCGTTGGTCTGGGCGCTGCACCCTCGGGTCGCCGTGATCGATAACGGCGCTCGCAAGGGAGCCAGCCCGGCCGCTTGGCAGATCGTTCACGACGCGCCCGGACTGCAGGATCTCTGGCAACTCCATTACGCGGCTGAGTCGGACCGAGATCACAACATGGATCCCGACCACATCGCCAACCTAAAGGAGAACTGCGAAGGGAAGTTCTTCAAGGTCACCGCCGAATCCGACGGTGCCTTCACCCTCACAAATGCGCGCACCGGCAACGAGAAGAAGTATCCCAAGAAGTAGCCACGGCCATGATCGTGATCGTCATGGGAGTCGTAGGCGCGGGGAAGACGACCGTGGGCAAACTGCTCGCTTCGCAGCTTGGCTGGGAGTTTGCCGATGCGGATGACTTTCATCCCGAATCAAATGTAGAGAAAATTCGTCACGGCATCGCTCTCACCGATGCAGATCGTGAACCTTGGCTTGACCACTTGAGAGACGCGATCGTCCGCTGGATCGCTGATGGCAAGAACGTGGTCTTGGCCTGTTCCGCGCTCAAGCGCGCCTATCGCGCGAAACTATGCCTGGGTCCGCAAGTCCGGCTTGTTTACCTCAAGGGAAGTGCTGCCTTGATCGCTGATCGCTTGCGCTCGCGCCACGGACACTTCGCCGGAGAATCGATCCTTGTCAGCCAACTGGCAGATCTGGAAGAGCCTGAAACAGCAATCACGGTAGAAATCAATGACACGCCCCAGCAAATCGTCGCCCAGATAAGGAAAGCTCTCCCCGTAGAGTAGAATGCTGGCACCCCGCGGGTCGCTGAAAAGTCGCCGTAAGCACTTCGAACTTCTGGGTGATCGGAAAACTGCATTTGGAAACCACGTCCAACCGCCTCGAACCCGCCGTCGTCTCCCGGTTGATGTGGCGCCTGATGCCGTTCCTGTTCCTCCTCTACATCATTGCCTACCTTGACCGCATCAACGTCAGTTTCGGCGTCCTCCAGATGCGGGAGCAACTCGGCCTTAGCGACCGCGTCTATGGCCGAGCCGCAGGAATCTTTTTCGCCGGCTACTTCCTCTTCCAGCTTCCCAGCAACCTGGTGCTGGAGAAATTCGGCGTCCGCCGCTGGATTTCCGTCCTGATGATCACGTGGGGCGTGATCTCCTGCCTGATGATCTTCATCCGCGGCCCGATCAGCTTCTACACCATGCGCTTTCTTCTGGGCGCCGCCGAGGCCGGTTTCTTTCCTGGCATGATCCTTTATATGAAGCGCTGGTTCCCGGCCAGTGCACGCGCCCGGGCTGTGGCGTGGTTTATGACCGCCAACCCGCTGGCTGGGGTCGTGGGCAGCCCTATTTCCGGTGCTCTGCTCGGCCTCCATAAGGGTGGAATGGCGGGATGGCAGTGGATGTTCCTCATCGAAGGCCTGCCCGCTATCCTCTTTGGCGCAGCCGTCTTCTGGACACTCGCCGATCATCCCCACGAAGCACATTGGTTAAAGAGCGATGAAAAAGAGTGGCTGCTCGCAAAACTTGCAGCTGAGCAGCGTTCGGAAGCAACGGTCTCTCAGGGCGATTTCTGGAAAGTCCTCATCAGCCCAAGGATCTGGTTGCTTTCGATGGTCTACTTCGGCGTCTCCACCACCATGTATGGGGTCACGCTGTGGCTCCCAAGCGTGATCCGCTCATTCTCGGGACTGAGTTATTTCTGGACCGGCGCTATTGCCGTACTGCCGTTTCTAATCACGGTTGTGGTAATGGTTCTCGTAGGAATTCGCTCCGACCGCGCCGGGGAGCGCCGTTGGCACACAGCCATTCCGGCGTTTACCGCGGCTGCGGGAATGGTGATCGCGGCATATGGCAACTCGACCCTGGTTGTCGTCACCGGGCTCGCCCTGGGCATGGCTTTTGCAGAGGCGATGTGCGGCCCCTTCTGGGCTATGGCGACCTCGCGCATGTCCGGGCTCTCGGCAGCCGCGGGGATTGCAGTCATCAACTCGCTGGCCAATCTCGGCGGCTACTTTGGCCCCGATATCATCGGTAAATTTCGCACCGCGAATGGCGGATTCAAAGGAGGCCTGCTGGCAATCGCGGCAACGGTAGCCCTCAGCGGAATCGTCGCCCTGATTGTGGGTCGCGAGAACCGTTTGCAGCAGCCGGGGGATCATTAACCACAAAGGACACGAAGTAACGAAGGAAAGAATTAGCCTGCGGCTTTTCTTCGTGAACCTTAGTGCCCTTCGTGGTTATTGCTCGTTCAGCCCAGGCCACCAGACCGGTAAACACACATTCTCATCGCTTCCCCTTCGCTCCATCGGCGCGATTGTTTACAATGAGAGTTTCGTTCGGGGATTAAACCGCCGTCTTTTGAGGCCTTAAGAGAATTTTGGAATCGTCAAACCACAACTCCAGTACGGCCCCCACCGTCTACTGGCGGGTTGAGGGCAGCTTGCTGGACCTGACCGTGGTCAGGCCGGTGGCGTTCTTCACCTGGAATGCGCAGACCTTCGCCGAGCGCTTCCGGCGTCGGGGCCTCATCTTTCTGATGGCCGTGCTGCGCCCCATTCTTTATTCCGCCAACCGCAAGTTCGCCACCCGTGTCGTCCACACAGTCCTGCGCGGCGTAACCCGCGACCGTCTGGACCTTTTGGGAGAAGAGTATTTTGAGTACAAGCTCAAGCCTCGCCTGAAGCCAGAAGGTGTTCGGGCAGTGCAAGAGCTTGTGGAATCCGGCGCCGACGTGGTTCTGGTCAGCCAGGCGCTCGAGCACATGATGCGTCCGCTGGCGCAGCACCTCGGAGTCAAGCGCATCGTCGCCAACCGCCTGGAATTTCGCGACGGCACCGCCACCGGCCGATTGCTTGATCCAGTGATTCGTCCCCGCGGCGCTTTTGCTCCGTTCCGCGAGAACATGCCCGACGGCCGCCGCGCTCCCAAAACGCTGGCCCGCCATCTCGACATCACTTTGGAAGAATTGCGCGCTGCGGTAACTCCCGCGCAACGCCAAAATCCGAACATCGGCGCGCCCGGTCGTTCACTTCGATGGGCACAAACCAACTCCGGGATTTTCGGTGCGCCGTGCCTTTGCGGACAAGCAGATCATGCTGATCGGCGTGACCGGGTTCATCGGCAAAGTCTGGTTGGCCAACACGCTGCTGGACTTGCCGGAAGTGCAGCGAATCTATTTGCTGATTCGCCGCCAGAAGTCGAATCCCGGCGAACGCCGCTTCGAGAAGATGATCGAAGACTCGCCGGTGTTCGATCCGCTCTTTGAACGCCACGGCGACCGCCTGCCCGAATTCCTGCGCGAAAAGGTCGAAGTGGTGGAAGGCGATGTCACCCAGCCCGGGCTTGGCCTGAGCCCTGAAATCGCTCGCTCCTTGCAAAAGAATCTGGACCTGATCGTCAACAGCTCAGGCCTGACCGATTTTAATCCCGACCTCCGCGACGCTCTTGCCACGAATACCGACGCGCCTCTCAACGTCCTCGACTTCGTTCGGGGCTCCGACCATGCCGGGCTTCTACATCTTTCCACCTGCTACGTGGCCGGCGAACAGGATGGCCGGGTCAGCGAAAAGCTGATTCCCAACTACAATCCGCGCGGCCTCGCCGACTTCGACGCCGAACAGGAATGGCGCTCCTTGCATGAGGTGGTCCGCCAGGCCGAGCAGCGGGCCGAGAGCGAAGAAGTCACCTCCGGTCTGCGGATGCAGGCGCAGTCCAAGGAACATGCCGCCAAGAATCTGCAGGGTGCGGCTCTCGAGAACCAGATCCGCAAGGGCCGCGTCCGCTGGCTGAAGACCTATCTGACCGAGGCCGGTACGCGTCGCGCCAAGGAACTCGGCTGGCCCAATACCTATACGCTCTCCAAGAGCCTCGCAGAGTCCCTGATCATCAAGCACGGCGCCGGACTGCCGGTGGCACTTGTGCGTCCGGCCATCGTGGAAACGTCGGTTGCGAAACCCTTCGTGGGCTGGAACGAGGGCATCAACACCTCGGCATCGCTCTCTTATTTATTGGGGACATATTTCCGCCAGCTGCCCTCGAAGGAGAGCAAGCGTCTCGACATCATTCCCGTGGATGCGGTCTGCGCGGGAATGACCCTGATCGCCGCCGCGGTCATGGAGCGGCGTCATGAGCCGCTCTATCAGTTGGCGACTTCGGTAACGAACCCGTGCGATATGGGCCGCTCCATCGAATTGACCTCGCTGGCACATCGCAAGCACTACCGCGCGCAAGAGGGACTGGAGTCCTGGCTGCGGCTGCGCTTCGACGCGATCCCGGTTTCCAAAGAGCGTTACAACCGCATGTCCGCCCCGGCGCAGAAGGCGATCGTGAAGTCGATTCAGCGCGTCATGTCGCCGCTGCCGCTGAAACGAGCGCCGCTGGTGAAGACGGAACGCAGCCTCGAACGCGTGGAAAAATTGATCGAACTGTTCGAGCCATTCATTCTGCTCAACGAACACGATTTCACCGCGGAGAACATCGAGAAGCTCTCCTTCGCGCTCGTCCCCGAAGAGCGCGACCAATTCAGTTACGACACACGTTCGCTCGACTGGTGGGAGTACTGGATCAACATTCACATCCCGGCGCTGCGCCGCTGGACGTATCCTCTGATTGAAGGCCGGCCGCTGGAACCGCGGCCTCCGCGCACCTTTCAACTTGCGCCCGCAAACGTAGACACCATCAAGACTGGGACTAACGGAGCAACGTGGCGATATTCCTGACCGGATCGACCGGATACATCGGCGCACATGTCGCCGCCAATCTTCTACAGGGCTACGGCGCCTCGCTGAACCTGCTGGTGCGCGCGCGCGATCCTCAGGAGGCCCAGCTGCGCCTGTGGCGCGCCCTGCAATTGCATCTTCCGTTCCCGGCCTTCTTCGACTACCTCCAGACGAAAGTGCGAATCTTCTGCGGAGATCTGACGTCTCCCGGCTTCGGCTTGGGGCGCGACGAATACGATCGCCTGGTGCATACGACGGATTCGGTGATTCACTGCGCGGCGTCGCTGAACCGCAAGTCCGAAAAGAGCTGTCTCAACGTGAATCTGCGGGGCACGCTGGAAGTGTTGACGCTGGCTCGCCACGCCGAGCATTATCACGGCCTGCGGCGCTTCAGCGAAGTCAGCACCGTGGCGGTAGCAGGGAAGCGCAGCAACGAAGTGGTCACCGAAGATAGGTCGATCGAATGGGATCGCTCCGACTACGATCCCTACGCCCGCACCAAGAAATTTTGCGAACACATGACTCGCGTTCTGCTCCCGGACACGCCGAAGACGATCTTCCGCCCCAGCATCGTTCTCGGCGACAGCCGCCATGCAGAGACCACTCAGTTCGACATGGTCAAGGCGTTCGTGTTCCTGGCGGGCTTGCCAGCACTGCCGTTCCGGCCGAATGACAAAATCGACATCGTCAACGTGGATTTCGTCGCCGACGCGATTGCCGCCCTGCACCTGAAAGATCAGCCGAAGTACGACACCTATCATCTTTCGTCGGGCACGTCGTCGCAGACCTTTCGCGAACTGACCACGGCTCTCGCCGACGCGCAGCAGAAGCGCCGCCCTGTATTTCTCCCTTTCACCGAGAAGCCTTTCGCCGGCTCGGTCAAGTTCCTTTCGAACCGAAAGGGCCCGCTCGGGTCACGGCGCATCGCTGATGAAAGTCTTCATGCCGTATCTCGTCTGGAATACCGTGTTCGACAACACGCGCGTGACCTCCGAACTCGGCCGCCGGCCGGTTCCGTTTTCGCAGTACAGCTTTCCCTTGCTGAAATTCAGCCGCGAGAACAACTTCGAATACAAATATCAGCCCTGGCCTGCGGCTCGAGGAGGTACCGCCGCATGATGGATGCAATCCTGGAAGCGTGGGTCAGCGCCAACATCGAGCGCGCCAAGGCTCGGTGGATGCTCGGTGGCCATAAGCCATGGCAACCCGGCGGAACAACTGAAACTCCTCTTTGCCGGATACAACGGCACCCGCAACATGGGATCGGATGTGCGCGTGGAAGAGATGCTGCGCCAGATCCGGCACATCCTGGGCGCTGAGCGCGTCGAGTTCAGCGTGATGAGCCAGAACTTCGAGTTCTCCAAGGGCTATTTCGAAGGCACGCAGGCAAGTTCATCTGCCCGATATCTTTCCGCCGTTTCTGTCGGACGAAGTCCCCCGGCACCATGGCGTGGTCGCTTGCGAAGGCTCGATGTTCAAGAGCAAGTTCGCCAATGCTCTGACCACGATGATGATCGGCTCCTTGGGAATCGCGGCGGTCGAAAACAAGCTCTCGGTCGGCTACGGCGCCGAAGCCGGCCACATGGACCCGCTGGTCGCGAAGATGTGCGCCCGCTACTGCAAGAATTCGCTGGTCATCACGCGAAACGAAGAATCGCGCACCATCCTGAGCGAGTTGGGAGTTCCTACACAACTCGGAACCGATACCGCGTGGACATTCGAGCCGAAGCCTGCGGAGTACGGCCAAAGCGTCTTGCGGCAGGTTGGGTGGGACGGTAAGACTCCGGTGCTGGTCGTCTGCCCGATCAATCCATTCGAATGGCCGGTGAAAGCGTCAGTCGCGAAATATGCGCTGCACAGCCTTGCCGGGGCTTACAAAGACAGTCACTACCGGACCGTCTACTTCCACAACTCCGGACCGGCGGCTGATCGCGCCTACCAGCATTATCTGACTTCGATCGCCAATGCCGTCGATGCGTTCCGCAAACAGCGCAACGTATTCGTGATTCTGGTTGCGACCGAACGGCTCGATGCGCGTCCCGCCAATCGCATTTCCGAAAGACTCGGCGGAGTTCCGGTTCTGACCTCCGATCAGTACAACATGTACGAACTGGTCAGCATTCTGCGCTCCTGCCACATGATGGCTTCTTCTCGCTATCACGGGATCGTGACGTCAATGCCCGCGCTCGTTCCGTCGGCCGGAATCACCATGGACGAACGCATCCGCAACCTGATGCGCGAACGCGGACATCAGGAACTGCTGATGACCGTGGACGATCCTGATCTCGAACCGAAGCTCCTGGCCGCTCTGAATGTGCTGGCTACGCGAAGGCGAGCGTATCTCCGATGGCATCGCACGCACGGTCGTGAAGAATCTGAAAGTCATGGCGCAGATGGGAGTGTTCTTCGAAGAGGAAGTCCAGCGGCGCTATCCCGAATTCCCGACGCGCACTGGCGGGTGGAGTTGGGAGGATTACCTGCCGCCCATGAACGAGTCGCTGCGGCAGTTGGTATCCGCCTACAGTTAGTTGTCCCTGGTCCCAGAACCAGATGCCCTTCGTTGGAGACATCTTCTCGCAACTCAAAGCTGCGCCCGATGTCCGGGTCCTGCAGGAGATCCGCGACGGTCAGTTCACCGGCGTAACCGGGCCCGAGTTGCTGGAATTGGTCCGCAAGGCGCGGACGTTTCTTGCGTCGAAGGGCCTGAAGAAAGGCGACCGCTGCGGCATCTTGGCGGCCAACGGCATTCGCTGGATCGCGATGGACCTGGCGGCCATGGCCGAGGGCCTGATCGTGGTTCCGCTCTATTTCCGACAGGCTCCCGCTGAACTGGTTGCGATGATGAAAGACAGCACGCCAGCCCTGGTCTGCTGCGGTGACGCGACGCTTCGCGACGGAATTCAGCAGGCCTGGTCCCAGGCCCCGCCGCTTCCGCTGTTCGATGAAATCTTCGCGGGAGCTAGACGGAGTCTCGCTGGATCGCCCTCAGGTACGCGACGAAGATCCGGTGACGATCATCTACACCTCGGGCACATCGGGAGAAGCCAAGGGGGTCGTGCTGACCGCGGCCAACGTCGGCTTCATGCTCGGCTGTACCTCGGCGCGCCTTGACGAGTTGATGGGCGGCCGCACAGGGCAAGACCGCATCTTCCACTACCTGCCGTTCAGTTTCTGCGCATCGTGGATTGCAGTTCTGACGTTCATGCTGCGAGGAAGCCTCGTTACCCTGAACACCGATCTGACGAAGATCGCGAGCGACATGCCTGCCGTCGCTCCCCATTATTTTCTCAACGTCCCGCAGTTGCTCGAGCGCATGCGCGCGAGCTGTCGACGAGCAGATCGCGCAGAAGGGCGGCATCGCACAAACCATCTACTCACGAGCCCAAGGCGGCATGGTCACGCAAGGGCAAGACGCAAACCGGTGATTCGTTTTGGCTCTGGTTCGCGAATGCGCTGGTCTTTCCCACGATTCGCAAGAAAATGGTGGGCGAGAATCTGAAGGCCCTGATCTGCGGCTCGGCTCCGCTGACTCCCGAAACGCAAGACTACTTCCGCATGCTTGGGCATTCCCGTGCTGCAAGTCTATGGCTTGACCGAGACGACCGGCATCTGCACCATGGACGATCCGAAGAATCCGATGCCCGGGCACGTTGGTCCAGCGATCCCCGGAATCGAAATGAGGCTGGCCGACAACGGAGAAATCATCGTCAGAGGGCCGAATGTTTTTCCAGGCTATTGGAACCGCCCGCAGCAAACAGCCGACGTGCTGCGCGACGGCTGGTTTCGCACCGGCGATCAGGGGGAATTAGACGAAACGGGCACGTGGAAAATCGTCGGTCGCATCAAGAATCTGATCGTGCTAGGCTCCGGCCACAAGATCGCGCCGGAAACCATAGAAGACGAAGTTGCGAAGCATCTGCCGGGCGCGCAGCAGGTTGTCGTCGTCGGCAACGGCCGCGGATATCTCTCGGCCATCGTGACCGGCAACGTGAACAGGGAACAGGTGCAAGCCGCTCTCGACGCGGTCAACCTGCAGCTCCCGCACTATAAACAGATACGCGCTTTCGTCATACGAACGGAGCCATTCTCCATCGACAACGGCATGCTCACCGCGAACGGCAAACTGAAGCGGGACCTCATCTCAGCACGCATGAAGAACGAAATCGACGACATGTACCAGACGGTAAAGACCGCATGAGTATGGGGCTGAGTCGCAAAGGCGAGGCGATGTCGTTCGAGTACAAAGACGGTCTTATCGAACTGGCCCTGCACCGTAAGCCCTGCAACGAAATCGGTTCGGTCTCGCTCACTGAACTGGAATCGTTTTCCGCAGCACTGCAAGCACTGACGCAACCGGTACACGCGGTCATCATCTACAGCGATCTGAAATGCGGATTCTGCGCCGGCGCCGATCTCCGTGAATTGTATGGGCGTTCCCAGTCGATGCCGATAAAAGAAGCGGTCCAGGGTGTGCGGGACTTTCTGGAGCGCATTCACCGCGCGCTCAACGTGATCGACGCTGCTCCCATGACCACGATTGCGGCAGTACACGGCGTCACGTTCGGCGGAGGGTTCGAACTGGCTCTGGCTTGCGATCTGATCATCGCCGACAAAACGGCTCGTTTTGCCTTCCCCGAACTGCGACTGGGTCTGATTCCCGGATTCGGCGGAATCCCTCGCCTGAAGCGCGATATCGGCAATGCTGTTGTGCGCGATCTCCTGCTGACCGGGCGGAGTTTCAATACGACAAAGGCGCAACAGATCGGGCTGGTGAGCCAGGTGGTTGCTGAAGGAGAAGCTCTACGTGCGGCTCGCGCCACCGCCGCACAACTGGCGAAATTCGATCGTCACACGGCCGCGACTGCCAAGCAGTTCATCAAGCCGATTCCTCATGACGAACTGAAGCGTGAGATCGATATCTTCTGCGAGCTTTTCTCTCGTCCGGCTGTGCAGGCCGGCCTGAAGAAGTTCGTGGAAAGCACGAATGCCCAGCCCTATTTGCCTTGAGCGAAACTGAATTAGAATGACTGCTTATGCCAACTGCTGAAAAAACTCTGGACGAGATCCTCACACTCGCCGCGGCGCATTTCAAGGTGCCGCGTGAGAAACTCTCCCCGGACGACGATTTCTTTAAGACGCTGGGCATCGATAGCCTGCAGGCGCTCGATTTGCTCACGAAGCTGGAGAACCACTTCCGGGTGGAATTGCCGGATTACGAATTGCAAGGAGTGACCGACTTTCGCACGCTTGCCGGCAAGATTCAGGTTCGCCTTTAGAACTCAATCGCTGATTTCTCTTGTTGATGGGTAGGGAACACCGCTCAAAACCCGGTCTGCGGTTGTTCGATCGGCAATCTACAATCTAGAGTCAGCAACTTCGTAATGCTCGATCTCCGTCAATACACATGCCTCGGCGCGGCCCTTCGTGATGCTCTCGACCGCTTCTCCAAAGAAGTGTGTCTCATCGAAGCCGAGCGCGACCGCGAAAAACTCCGCCTGACCTACTCCGATTTCAAGGAAGTTGCCCTTCCGCTCGCCCGGGCTCTGGAGGATGCCGATTTCGATCCTAACGATCGCGCCGCCATCATCATGACGAATCAGTCGAAGTGGCTGATCTCGGCATATGCCATTTTCTACTGCGGCGGCGTTGTGGTTCCGCTCGACTATAAGCTCACGGCTACCGAACATCTGCAACTCCTCGCGCACTCGAAAGCCAAAGTTCTGGTTGTCGAATACCACCTCTGGCGCGCGATCATGGCAGATCCCGGGTTTCAGAACATCGGAACCAAAATCGTCCTCGTTACAGAAGCCCCGCTGGGCGCGGATCTCGCGGGCGCCTTTCGCTGGGAGGACTTCAAACGCAAAGGCGCGCCCGACTTCGTCATGCGCCAGAAAGACGATGTCGCCTGCATCGTTTACTCCTCTGGAACCGGAGGCCGCCCCAAAGGTTGTGTCCTCACGCACGAAAACTACCTGGAGCAATGCCGCTCGCTCACCGCGTGGTACCCGTTCTGGCCGGGCGTGCGGTATCTGAGCATTCTGCCCACGAATCACGCCATTGATTTCATGGTGGGCTTCATCGGTCCGTTCGTGTGCGGAGCGTGCGTTGTTCATCTGCGCACTCTGCGTCCCGAGTACGTCCGCGATGCCTTTGTCCGCTACCGCATTACGTACGTTGCACTGGTCCCCATGATTCTGAAGAATCTGGAGCGCGGCCTGCGTGCCAAGTTCGACGAACTCCCGTCATGGAAACGGGCTCTTCTGAATTCGATGATCGCCGTGAATCGCGCGCTGACCCGTCGACGCCCAAACGTCAAGCTCAGCCGCATGCTGCTGGGCAATATTCACCGCGGATTTGGCGGCGAACTGCTGGCCTTGATCACGGGCGGCGCCTTCATGGAGCCATCGACCATGCAGTTCTTCTACGATCTCGGCATTCCGGTGGTGAATGGCTATGGCCTTACTGAAGCGGGCACTGCGCTGACGCTCAACGATCTGAAGCCATTCCGCGCTGACACGGTAGGCAAGCCGCTTCCGGGAGTCGACTTGCGCATCTTGAATCCCGACGCTGAGGGAATCGGCGAAGTGGCGGCCCGGAGCAAGACCGTGATGTCGCACTACCTCGACGATCCCGAACTCACGCTGGAGACGATCGTCGACGGCTGGCTGCTCACCGGTGATCTGGGCCGGTTCGACGCCCACGGCCATCTGCAATTGTTCGGCCGCAAGAAGAACATGATCGTGACCGAGGGTGGAAAGAACATCTATCCCGAAGACATCGAAACTGTGTTCGACGGTCTGCCGGTGAAAGAATACTCGCGTATTCGCGACGAACTATATCTGGCCGAGAAAGGAACTGGGCAGCGAAGCGCTGATACTCATTCTGCGTCTGGAGCAGAACCAGAAATTCGACAGTGCTTCTGCAGGAAGACATCTCAGCCCGCAACCGCAAGCTGCCCGACTTCAAGCGAGTCAGCGGGTATCTCGTCTGGGACAAAGATTTTCCCCGCACCGCGTCGATGAAGATCAAGAGGCAGGTCCTGGCCGAAGAGATCGGCAAAGCAGTAGAGAGAAGTGCAGTGGCGCAGTTGTAGCGCCGGCGTCCCGCCGGCTGTCGGTGCGGCATCTTGCCGCACCAGCGGGAGCCACGACTAACTTTTCTACTGGATTAAACACTTGGGGCAAACCTATCTAGCCATCGTGAATCCCGCGGCGGGAGGCGGGCGGAGCGCAAAGCTGCTCGGCCCAGCGCTCAAACGCCTCCGCGACGCCGGTCTCGAAGTCAAAGTCGCCACAACTCGCTCTCCAGGACAGGCGACCGAAATCGCGCGCGATGCCTACAGCCGTGGCGTCCGCCATTTCATCGCCGTCGGCGGCGATGGCACCTCCTACGAAGTCGTGAATGGCCTGTTTCCGCAGGCCATCGGCAACGAGCCCCCAACCCTGGCTTTCCTGCCTCTAGGTACCGGCAACTCCTTTCTCCGCGATTTCAGCGACCGCGGCGTCGAGCACGCCATCGAATCTCTGATCGCCAACAAAAGCCGTGCCTGTGACGTGATGCGAATGCGCCACCGCACCGGCGTCGATCTACTACATCAACCTGCTCAGTATGGGCTTCTCGGCGGATGTCGCCACGCTTCGCGCCCGCCGTTTCAGCGGATGGGGAGAGCTGGGATACTTCACCTCGATCTTTCTGACGCTGGCACGATTCAACCGCCGCCCTTTTCCGGTGCGCGTCGAAGGCCAGGAAGTCTTCGACGATCGCCGCTGCCTGTTCGTCACTTTCAACAACAGCAAGTTCACCGGCGGCACCATGATGATTGCGCCCAAAGCTGAGGTCGACGATGGCTTGGTGGAATACGTCCGCTGGGGACCGATTGGAAGGCTCGGCCTGATCCGCAACCTCCCCGGCCTCTACGACGGAACTCACATCCAACATCCCCTGGCAGAACGCAAAGCGGTGTCGCGCGTGGAGTTCAAACTCGACGCTCCGGTCGACGTCATGGTCGATGGCGAAGTGTTGTCTTTGCACTGCGAAGAGCTCGATGTACTGCCGAAAGCGCTGAACGTAGTCGCCTGATTGCCGTGATATAAGAAATGAATCATGTCCGAAGAGAGACGAAAGCGGCAAGCAAGCACGCCAAAGCGACGGCAGCAAGACGAAGAAGGTGCTTCTCTACGTCATCATTCTGACCCTCCTTGCCGGCGCATATCTCGCCGGCCGGTATTACAAGAATCACAAATACGATTCCTTTGCCAAGTGCATTGCCACCAAGAATGCCAAGATGTATGGCCTCTACTGGTGTCCGCACTGCGTCGAACAGAAGCGCGAGTTCGGTTCCTCGTTTCACTACGTGCCTTACGTCGAGTGTGCGAGCGAAAACGATCCGCATGAGTTAACGCCAGCCTGCAAGGCTGCCGGAGTCAAGCTGTTCCCCAGTTGGCAGTTTGGCGTCGGATCCGCCGAAAGAAGGCGTGCTGTCCTTGGAGGAGTTGAGCCAGAAGACCGGGTGCAGCCTGCCGTGAGCGAATTGGCGGCGAGTAATCGAATGTGGTTCGTGCTCATTGCGATCCTGTCGTTCGCCGGCATGGTCGTCTCCGCGGTTTCTCTTCAGCGGCACTACGCGAAATCGGCCACCGAGTTCTGCGACTTTAGTCAGAAATTCAACTGCGACATCGTGAACCGCAGCGAATATTCGGAGGTGCAAGGAATTCCTGTAGCCGCAATCGGCGTGCTCGGATACGCAGCGCTATTCTTCTTGTCCACGTTCTCGAAATCCCGTGCCGAGACGCCAAACCGCCTGCTGGCAGCCTCCCTTGCGGGATTATGTTTTGCTTTGTACCTGACCTACATCGAAGCCTACGAACTGAAGACCTGGTGCATCTTATGCGTGGCTTCGCAGGCGCTGATCTTTCTGATCACAGTGTTGGCCGCCATCGTGAAAGCTGCGAAGCGCGAGGGCATGAAGCGCTCCGCCGTTGTATTCTAAGAAAGCACTTTTCCTGGATGGAAGAAACCCAGAAAACTGAAATCAGCGGTTCCGGTGTCGCTCCCGGCGTCATTCGCGTGGAGGCGGCGACGGGTGATCTGCGCCTGCACGAGTTCCGCAGCCGTTTCTTCCGCAACACAAGATTTCTGCGCGTCTGGCTGCCTCCAGGTTACGACGACAGCGAGAATTCCGTACGGCGCTATCCCGTCCTATACCTCAACGATGGCCAGAATCTTTTTGAGCCTTCCACCTCCTTCACCGGTGTGGAGTGGCAGGTCGACGAGACTGCCGAACGCCTGATTCGCGAGGGGCAGGTGCCGCCCATGATCATCGTCGGGCATCGACAACGCCGGCAAAGACCGATTCCGCGAGTACATGCCGCATCGCTCGCTCAGTCCGATGATGCTGCGCGTGCAGGGCAATCGCTACCCCAACTTCCTGATGAAAGAAGTTATGCCGTTTGTTGCGCGAAATTATCGAGTCGCCTCCGGACCGGAGAACACTGGCCTCGGCGGATCGTCTCTGGGCGCGTTAATCTCCCTCTATACCGCGGCTGTGCATCCAGGCTGGTTTGGCAGACTGCTGATCGAGAGTCCGTCTCTGTGGGCATCGAATCGACAGATGATCAAAGACAGCCGCACCATCAAGCAGTGGCCCGAGCGGATCTTTCTGGCGACCGGAACCGCTGAAGCGGGACGCGAAGATCGGAACCGAAGCATGGTCGACGACGTCCGCGAACTCGCTGGCATTTTCCGCCGCGCGGGCCTGGACGATCGCCGCTTCCGCCTGATGATCGACGAGGGCGCCACTCACCACGAATCCGCCTGGGCCCGACGTTTCCCGGATGCGCTCTCATTTCTGTTCGGCAAGAAATAGTCCCCGAGTTCATGGGAAGTTATGGTGCTCTTTAAAAGGGCGCGGCTCCAGCCATGCCGTTCAACAGCATGGGAAACCCGCGCTTTACTGTTTGAGCTAAGCTTCTTGCTTCGCACGGTTTTGATGCGTGGAATCGCCGCTCTCCCTAAGCTGCCATAGTAAGAACAGAAGCGCTCCCATCGCGACTACCGACAGCTGAATATGAATCCAGCGCGTGGCAGGCCCCAGCAGCGGAAGAACGCATACCAGGTAGAGAAGAGTCCCGATTCCTTGCTGAGCCACGGGGTGAGAGATCAGCCAGTCAGTTAGTAAAAGAATCGCCGGCGCCAGGATCACCAGATCGTAAACGGTGAGATGCGGCGAAACCAGCACGGTCGCCAGCAGTAGGGCCGAGTACTTCAATGGCAAAAGTTCCTGGCGTCTCCAGATCGTGATCGTCCAAGCTAGAACGATAGCCGCGCTGATGAAATAAAGCGCAAATGACACTCCGCTCCACGGCACCAGCATCGACCAGAATGTCCGCAAGCAGTGCGTCTGATACGGTCTCGGTTCAAATGAAGGAATCAGGGCGGGCACATGCCACAACGTTCTTAGCCAGGAACGAAATGGATCGCCGCCGTAATAAGCGAATCCCCGCCGCGATTTGTGCCGCCGCTGAAAGTGCTGCACCGGCCACGAGCTCTCCATCTTCCAGTGAAAATGAACACGACAGCTGCCGCCAGTCCTAACTGAGGTTTGAAAACAAGGCATCCAAGAGCGAGTCCGGCCGCGAATTCCCGCTTATCGCGCAAGTAAGAAGAAAGCCCGCAGTGAAGCAGGCAAGAGCCAGCGCGCTGGTTTGACCCCAGGCAATCAGATGAAAGAAGCCAGGGAAGGCGATCGCGGCTAGAGCAACAGTCCCGCCGAAATCCTTCAGGTTCGGACATAATCGCCATATCCCATAGCAACAAGCGCAGTAGATCAGCGCCGTGAAGAACCACCACAAGGCGAGCGCCCAGCCATAAGAGAGATGCGCCAGCGGCGCAAATACAAGCGAAACCTGCGGCGGATAAAGCGGCAGGTAGCGGATGCCCGCAGCACTGGGAACGCGTTGCGCTGCCAGCGCAGACTGGGCGTCAATGTCATACAATTCACCGCCGCGATGATCAATCGCGAGCGATTCCAAGCGTGTAGAAATGCAGAAAATCTGTGCCTTTCAGATTTCCGTTCCGGTCGCGGAGAGTCGGAGTCGCAATCGTCCAGATGAAGACCGTCCAGATGGTCAGCGCGAGCAGCAGTCCGTGCGCGCGAAGGCGTTTCGACGTGAGCCAGCGATCCAGGTTCATTTTGCCGCTTCATCATACCGAAGCGGCCTCATCCACGGGACCTGAAGACGAGAGATTTAGGTGACTCGTTGCGAGCGTGTGAACATCAGCCAGAAGACCAGGAAGGGTGTGAGAAGCAGCAACACCGAAGGCAGCAACGGAGTTCGCTGCAGGGAATTCAGTTGTGGCGGATGCGCCAAGCAGAGCCACTGAGGCTACGAAAGGCCATGCGATGAGCACAGAAAATCCGACCCGACCCCACCGCGGCAACAGTCTCCAATCGCGAACCAATATGCAATACCGGAAGGAGCAAAAGCACCTGGTTGTAAGGAGTCAGCAAAGGCAACAGCAGCAGGCTAGCGATAAAGAACAGACTCAGCACCTGCACGAATTCGGGTGATTCTGCCGCGGCCTTACGTCGACTGCCAGGCGTAACTGAACAACACCATCACTCCCGTGACCGACAGGATCCCTCCAATCCAATTTCCCAGAATCAATCGCACGGGGGATGTAGTAGGGAAATATTTCCGATACGCTTCTACTCCTTCGAGGAAGAAGCGCACCCAGCCCGGAACAAGAATCTCACCGGCTCCCGCCAGCAATCCCAAAGCCACGACAAATCCCCCAACCAGCGGCCAGCGCTTTTTCCAGTCGCCCAGGCTCCAAATGAAGAACCAGACCAGACACAGCGATACCATCTGCGGCTTGATTGTGGCCACAGCCAGCAAAGCGCCGGCAGCGAATAGCCGATTGCGTGTGACGCACCAAGTCGCCAGGCGTCAACAGGAAGGCCGCGAATAGTCCGATCTGACGCAGTCGCAATCCCTGCGCAATCTTGCGGACTGCTGACCACAAGCAGCACGAGTGTGATCGTCAGCCACGGCGGCGGCCGCCAGCGCAACACCGCAAGCCACAGCCAAACGCTGATCGCAGTCAGCACCCGAACAGCACTGGTGCCCAGGCCTGCAGTTTCGCGAAGTCAATGTGAATCGTGGGTGCCAGCAGGAACACGACGTACACCGGATACGCGAACCGCTGCTCATCGACGATCTCGAACTGAGGCTTGTCGTAGCTCTGCTCGATCGGATGGCCATAGAAACCCGATCTGGATCTTGTGGCTCACTTCAGCTCCGTACGGATTCAAGCCATGCAGCAGGAGCTCGCGCGTGCCCACCCAACGCGGATAAAGATCGCCCATTGCCTCCTTAACTGGTCCTGCGCTCCACGTCGATGTAGTGTTCCCACGGCAGCAGGATGCGGTGCATGTAGGTCCAACTGATCGCGCATGCCACAACTCCGCCTAAAAGCCACGCCCAAGCTTTCATCGATTCAAATCCCATGTCTTCAGCTCAGGCTCAAACAAAAATAGGCCTCCACCCGCCGAAAGCGGGGGAGGCCTGACATCTAGACTTATTTGCTGGCCACCCTTGTGCCGATCTCTTCAAACAACCCGTCCGCGATCTGGATCACCTCGTCATCCACAACGCGATTCTTCGAGATCGCCTCTTTCAGTGTGATCGAGACGATCTTGTTCGACCGCAGCGCCGCCATGCATCCAAACTCGCCGCGATGCACCATATCGATCGCACCCAACCCATAGCGCGTCGCCAGCACGCGATCAAACGCCGTAGGAGAACCACCGCGCTGAATGTGCCCGAGCACCACAGCCCGCGTCTCGAACTTGGTGCGATTCTCAATTTCGCGCGCAAGAATGTTTGCAATGCCCCCCAGCTTGGCGTGCCCGAACTCATCCTTCCCCATGTCTTGGACCACCGGAGCACCCGCGCCGGTGGCGAATTTCGCTCCCTCCGCCACGACCACAATAGAGAAGTACCGTCCGCGCCCGTGCCGCTGGCGAATCGACTCGGCGACTTTGTCGACATCAAACGGCCGTTCAGGTATCAGGATCACATCGGCGCCGCCGGCAATCCCGCTGTACAGCGCGATCCAGCCCGCATCGCGTCCCATCACTTCCACTACCATCACGCGATTGTGTGCTTCCGCAGTGGTGTGAACCCGGTCAATCGCATCGCACACGATGTTGCACGCCGTGTCGAATCCGAAGGTGTAGTCCGTCCCGCCCAGGTCGTTGTCGATTGTCTTCGGCACGCCAACGACGTTGACGCCTTTCTCGTGCAGTTTCTGCGCGACCGAAAGCGTATCGTCCCCGCCGATGGCAATCAGGGCATCAATCTTGTGCGCGGCGATCGTCGCCATGCAGCGGTCAAAGCCATCCGGGCGCTTGGAAGGATTGGTCCGCGACGTTCGCAGAATCGTGCCACCACGCGGCAGAATCCCGCTTACCGAATCCAGATTGAGCGCCATACTCTGGTTCTCGATCAATCCCCGCCAGCCCTCCATAAATCCCACAAATTCATCGTCGTAATGGAAAATTCCTTTGCGAACCACGGCCCGGATTACCGCATTTAGTCCCGGGCAATCTCCGCCACCCGTTAATATCCCAACCTTCATCGTGTGCTCCCTCGTGGTTATGAGTTCAGGATGAGTCCTCGGAATGCATCCCGGGTGCAGGGGCTGATAAAACGGCCCAAAACACGGGATCGCAGCCTTTCGGAGCAGATAGAGTAACACTAAACGAATGGGTCTCAAACCAAGAACACATCGAAGAAAATCGATCAGGCATCTCCTTCCTGGCCGCTTTCGCATCAGGCATTGCACTCGGCCCGCGGATTCGACACAATGCTCGACGGTATGAATAGGCCTCTATCGATTCTCGTGTGGAGTGTAGTCTCGTTGCTCGCAGCAGGAGCGACTGCTGTGGTTGCCATGCACCGCTCCGAGCCGATCAATGCCCTCTGGCTGGTCGTCGCTGCTACCTGCTGTTACGCCCTGGGATATCGCTTCTACAGCAAGTTCATCGCAGCCAGGATTCTCGCCGTCGATGCCCTCCGCGCCACACCCGCCGAACGCCTGGAGAACGGCCGCGACTTTCTGGTCACCAACAAGTGGGTCGTCTTCGGACACCACTTCGCCGCCATCGCGGGCCCCGGCCCTCTGGTCGGTCCAGTGCTCGCTGCGCAATTCGGATACCTTCCCGGAACGCTCTGGGTGCTGGCGGGAGCAGTCTTCGCCGGATGTGTGCAGGATTTCGTGATTCTCCTGTTCTCCGTCCGTCGCGATGGCAAATCCCTCACCGAGATGGCCAAGGAGGAAACCGGGGCCGTCGGAGGCATCGTCGCCTACGCCGCTGTGATTGCCATCCTGATCATTCTCCTGGCCGTCGTAGCTCTCGTCGTGGTGAACGCCCTGAAAGACAGTCCCTGGGGAACTTTCACGATCGCCATGACAATCCCCATCGCGCTCCTAATGGGCATCTACCTGCGACGCATCCGTCCCGGCAAGGTGCTCGAGGTTTCCGTCCTCGGCTTCGTACTCGTGCTCCTCGCGATCTGGGGAGGACAGTGGATCTCGCAACATCCGGCACCGGCGCAGGTATTCACCCTCAGTGCGCAGGCACTTGCCATCTCGATCATCATCTATGCCTTCGCGGCGTCCGTTGTCCCAGTCTGGCTGCTATTAGCTCCGCGCGACTACCTGAGCACCTTTGTGAAGCTGGGGACGATCGGCCTGCTCGGCATCGGCATCGTTGCCATCCATCCCACGCTCCACATGCCGGCCTTCACGCGCTTCGTCGATGGCACCGGCCCCGTTTTCGCAGGAAAGATATTTCCCTTCGCTTTCATCACCATCGCCTGCGGAGCGATCAGCGGATTTCATTCCCTGATCTCCAGCGGAACTACTCCCAAACTCATCGCTCGCGAAACCGAGACGCGCATCGTCGGATACGGCGCCATGATGGCCGAATCGGCGGTCGCGATCATGGCGATCATTGCGGCCTGCGTACTGCAGCCCGGAGTGTATTTCGCGATCAATAGTCCTGCCGGTATCGTTGGACAAACCGCAGTCGCCGCCACAACGACCATCAGCAACTGGGGATTCCCGGTGACCGCCGCCGATATGCAGGCCCTTGCGCATGCGGTGGGAGAGCAAACTCTCTTCAATCGCACTGGCGGCGCTCCCGCATTCGCCGTGGGCATGGCGCACATTTTTTCCCAGACCTTGGGTGGCGGGACAGTGATGGCTCTCTGGTACCACTTCGCGGTGATGTTTGAAGCCCTGTTCATCCTGACGATTCTCGACGCCGGCACCCGCGTTGCTCGCTTCATGATCCAGGACGCCCTCGGCCACATCTACAAACCTCTGGGCCGTACCAGTTGGTATCCATCGATTATTTTCACGAGCGCCCTGATCGTAGCGGCCTGGGGATACTTTCTTTGGCAAGGCGTGAAGGACCCGTTAGGCGGGATCAATTCGCTCTGGCCCTTATTCGGAATTGCAAATCAGTTGCTGGCGACGGTCGCGCTGTGTGTGGCGACTACGATCATCATCAAAATGCATCGGGCAAAGTATGCGGCGGTTACACTCGTGCCTCTTGTGTGGCTGGTCGCCGTAACGTTTACTGCATCGTGGCACAAGATTCTGGATCCCAATCCGCGCGTCGGATTCTTGGCGCAGGCGCACGCGCTCGCTGCCGGCCCCGCAACCACCGCCACCGCCCGCCTGATCTTCAACAATCGTCTGGATGCGGCTGTGACTGCGCTTCTACTGGTGATGGTCGCCCTTGTGCTGATCGAATCCGTACGCCAGTGGCTCGGAGTCCTCACTGGCCGCAAAGAGGCTCGAATCAAGGAAACCCCGTTCGTGATGACACGCCTGACCGAGGAGCGCGCATGACCCGCATTAACACGACCCGCTTTAAAAAGACAATCCGGATTCTAGTTTGCACACTGCGGGAGATCTTCGACGAGTCCGCTTATACTCGCTTCCTGCAGCGTACTCAAATGGTTTCCTCACCTGCCGCCTATGCAGCGTTCTGGCGTGAGCGGGAAACCGGGGCGCCGAAGCCACGTTGCTGCTAGTGTCCTAAGTCAGACGTGGGTTGAAGAAGTATCCCGCTTTGAAAGGGCGCGGCCTCAGCCGGCCGAAGCTGCGCCCTTGAGAGAAGGGCTTCAGTGCCTGCGTGAGAACGAGATTTGTGGGTGAGCAATGGAGCAAGAACGACCGGACTTCAGCCGCGTAGCGGCGGTATGTGATAGCCCGGCACGGAAGTGCCGGGTGGCGTGGGAGAAAAGCCCGAGTCCCGTAGGGACAGCACCCGTTCTCACGCAATCACTTTAGCCCCCGAGGTTTTCGGGCTCAGGACACGAGGAGCCTGTCTAGTTCGGCTCACTTTTGTCTAATTCAGTTCAATAAGGAGCAAGCTTCCAATGTCATCTCGATCAATCCTCGGAATTGCGACCGTCATATTCCTGCCTCTGGTGCCCGCCCTGTCTCCCCAAACCAATTCCACACAAACCATGCGCCCCGTCATTCGCGGACGCCATGCCGCCGTCGCCTCCATGAAAGCCGAGGCCACCGAAACCGCCCGACGAATTCTCGACGCTGGAGGTAACGCATTCGACGCGGCCGTCGCTGGCCAGGCCGCATTGGCGGTGACGGACTTTTCACTCAACGGCGTCGGCAGTGATGCTGTGTTGCTGGTCTACGACTCTCGCGAGAAGAACGTCTATTCCATCAACGCCGAGCCGCGCGCTCCCAAACTAGCCACGATTGAATGGTACGAGAAGAACAACGGAGGCAAGATCCCCGAGAGCGATGGCCTGCTCTCCGGAGGCATCCCCGGCGTCGTTGACGCCTGGTACATCCTGCTCGATCGCTGGGGCACGATGAACTTCGAGCAGGTGCTGCAACCCGCCATCGATCTCGCCGAAAACGGATTTCCCCTGAGTGAGCGCGGCGCTTCTTACATCGCCGAGTCGAAGAAGATTCTGAAGTACCCGACGACGGTCAAAGTCTACCTACCGAATGGACGGGCCCCGAAAGCCGGTGAAATTCTCAAGAACCCCGACCTGGCGCGCACTTTGAGAAAGCTGGTCGAAGCCGAGAAGTCAAACGCACCCAAAGGCCGCCACGAAGCGCTCAAAGCAGCCCGCGATCGTTTCTACAAAGGCGACATTGCCCACGACCTGGCAACATTCTCCGAATCTAACGGCGGCCTTTTCCGCTACGAAGATTTTGCGGAATACACCGCCAAGGTCGAGACGCCAGTCTCGACGAACTATCGCGGATACCAGGTTTACAAAAATCCATCCGCTAGCCAAGGACCGACGGAACTCATCGCGCTCAATCTGCTCGAAGGCTATGACTTGAGAGCACTCGGCCACAATAGCCCCGAATTCCTCCACACCAGCATCGAAGCCGTAAAACTTGCCATGGGAGATCGCGAGAAATATCTCGGCGACATGGACTTCATCAAGATTCCCTATGACGGCCTGCTCTCGAAGGACTACGCCCGCGAACGCCGCAAGCTGATCGATCCCGCCAAAGCCTCGCTGGAACTGCGTCCGGGCACACCCACTGCTAGTGCAGCCAATCTTGATCGCCCCGTGCACGAGGTTCTCGAGGGTAGCGCCAGCCACAATGGCGACACCAGCTACATAGCCGTCGTCGACAAAGACCACAATATGGTCAGTTTCGAGCCTAGCCTGCACGAGTTGTTCGGTACCGGCGTGGTCATGGGCGACACCGGCATTCTCTTCAATTGCCGCGGCGACTATTACTCGCTGGTCCGCGGCGAAGCCAATGCCCTCGAGCCCGAGAAACGCCCGCGCAGCACCCTACAGAGCACACTCGTAATGAAAGACGACCAGCCGTACGCGATCCTCGGCAGCCCTGGCGGCGACGATCAGGTCATGCGCACCATGCAGACGCTGATCAACATGATCGATTTCGGCATGAACATCCAGCAGGCGATCGAAGCCCCGCGCTGGTCCTCGCGCAGCTTCCCGGCATCGCCCTTCCCGCACACCATGTATCCCGGAGACATGTCGGTAGAGGCGCGCATCCCCGACGCGACCCGTCAAGCGCTCATCGCCAAAGGTCATAAGCTGCATGTGAGGCCGCCATGGTCGCTCGGATCGAATGGTGCCATAGTCATCGATGCCAACACAGGCGTACTCAGCGCCGGCGCCGATCCGAGGGTTGATGCCTACGCTTGGGCCTGGTGAGTAAGAAGGAATGCAGATAACCACCTGTGAGTAACAGAGACGTTGATGCGGCGGCTCAGGGAAGCAGATCTTCGTGTCGTGGCAGCGCTGGGCAGGGCAAAGTTTGAAAGCTGCCTATTGCTTAAAGACCAGCGGAGGCCCGCTGACTCGCTTTCCCTTGAGGTCGACAGTCACTTCGATGCGGTCGGCGATCGTGACAAAGGGTATGCCTTTATTCATGCCGTAGTCCTTGCGATCGAAAGCCATTGTTCCTTTAGCCTCGCCAGTGCCTGTCCCTTTCCCGGAAATAGTTAGCAGCAGCGTCTCGGGCTTGGAGACTCCACGGATCGTAAAGTCACCGTCAACCTCAAAAGTCTCAGGACCGGTCTGTACGATCTTCTTTGATAGAAAGGTGATCAGCGGATCCTGCTTAACGTCGAAGAAATCTTTGCTCTTCAACTTGCCATCCTTCATTCCGCTTCCGGTATTCACGCTGTCTGCCTGAATCTTGATGTCCAAAACGCCTGTAGTTACGTCGGGAGTCGCAAATGTTAGAGTGGCGTCCCACTTGTTGAACGTACCAACGAGGCGAACCGATGCCTTAACATAGAACTTGATTGAGCTTTCTTCTGGAGTAATCGCGAAAACAGGAGCCTGCGCTCGGCTCAGCGACGGAAGAACGGCGACCGCTAATAAGCAAAGGAGAGGTAATCGCATGGGGTGAGTCCTTCCGTCATTAGCCAGTAAATCCGAGTTCACCGTCCAACCATGACACCGGATGTTCCCTCCGAGTACTGTCAAATATGACAGGCACATTCGGCGTCCGCGCGAAAAGACTGCGCCCCGACAGGCAGTTATTTTGCCCGCTGCACGCCCCTAGGACTCCCACCCTTTCCGCGATAAACTAGTGGCTCCCATGCGAGTCCTAGGAATTGACTGCGGCGGCGAATACACCGGGTACGGTGTCGTTGAAATGCATCCCACGGGAAAGCTCTCCTGCCTGACCTGCGGCGCCATCAAGCTATCGCCGCGGGAAAAGCTGCCCACTCGCCTCTCTCGTATCTACATGCATCTCGGGGCAATCATCTCCGAGCATCAGCCCGACGAGGTCGCGATCGAAGACGTCTTCTACGCCCTCAACGTGAAGTCGGCCTTGAAGCTGGGGCAGGTCAGGGGCGTAGCCATGCTGGCCGCTTCCTCCGCCGGGCTCCAAGTCTCCGAATACTCGCCCCTCACCATTAAATCCTCCGTCGTCGGTTACGGACGCGCCGAGAAGCAGCAAGTCCAGCATATGGTGATGCGTCTGCTCGAACTTCCTGAACCCCCGGAAACACTCGACGCCTCCGACGCCCTGGCCATCGCGATCTGTCATCTGCACACGGCCGGAACGCTCGAACGGCAGCGCGCCGTCGCACGGTAGGTGGACCCAAGGCACAAACATAGCCGGTTTTCCTTCGTGGACCTTAGTGTCCTTAGTGGTTATGGATCTTCGCCGACACGACCCGATAGCGGATTATTTGGCATAATCTCTAGGTCTGTCCTATGACCGTCAGGGATCTTCGGAAATTCAATACCGCGGTAATTCGAACTCGTTTTTTGCAACGTTGGCCGTCACTCGCCTTGTTTCTCCTGCTCTCGATCGCCTTATGTAACGCCGCCGACCCGGCCACGATCACCTTCTCTCTCGATTTCCCCAACTCCAGCCCCGAGCACTATTCCATCGCAGTTGCAGTCCGACGGCCACGCGCACTACGAATCCTCGGGGAAGATTTCCGCCGACTCCGACGTCCGCGACGACTACCAGACGGATTTCACATTCTCCGACGCCACCCGCGCTCGCATCTTCGAGCTTGCTGCTCAAGCCCACTACTTCTCCGGCAAGGTCGACTCCGGCAATAAGAAGCTGGCCTTCACCGGCGCCAAGAAACTCGTCTACAAAGACGGACAGCGGAACTCGTCGGCCGATTACAATTATTCGCCAGCAGCCGGCCGTGCAGCAGCTAACGACCCTGTTTCAAAGCGTGGCGGCGACTCTGGAATTCGGCCGCCGCCTCACCTACTTCCACCGCTATCAGAAGCTCGCCCTCGACGACGAACTGAAGCGCATGGAAGACCAGGCCAAACGCGGTGACCTGGCCGAGTTGCAGGCTGTAACTCCCGTGTTACAGCATATTTACGACGACGCCTCCGTGATCAACGTGGTTCGCGCCCGCGCTCTCCGCATCATGGAAATGAAACCGCTCCCGCCCGGAAAGTGATCCCGCGTAGCGTGGGACGATTGACCTTTGGCCTGATGTCCTCAGGTCCAAGGCCCATTCGGCCATCGTGCCTTGGGAATCCAGGAGACCTAACTTTTACAACTCCTTACGCAAAACCGTGTTCTAATAGCTACACGTCTCTGGAGGTTGCTATGCCTTCACCTTCTCCGTCCAGGATTACTTTCGTTCTGCTTGCGGCCGCAGCTTGCGTGCTCCTTGCGCTGCCCGCTCTCGCCGACTCGCAAGCTCGCATCGTTCGCCTTAGCGACGTTCAGGGTTCCGTTCAGATCGACAAGAACACCGGCCTGGGATTTGAAGAAGCTTTCGTCAACCTGCCCATCACGCAGGGCACCCAACTGCGTACCGGAGACCGACGGCCGCGCCGAAGTGGAGTTCGAAGATGGCAGCTCCATGCGCCTGACTCCCAACACCACGGTCCAATTCAGCAAGCTTGGACTGAGTGACTCGGGCAAGCGCATCTCCGAGATCAACCTCGTGCAGGGCATGGCGTACGTCAACTGGCTGGGCAAGGACGACGTCTCGCTGAATTTCTCGCACGAGACAATTTCGCTGAACCGCTCCGCTCACTTCCGCGTCGACACCTCCGCTCAGGTTGCCGATCTCGCGGTATTCAAGGGCGATGTCGATGTCGAAGGCCCGTCCGGCAAGCTCGCGGTCGAGAAGAAGAAGACCGCCACCTTCGATGTCGCCGACAACGACAAGTCCAGCCTCTCAAACAAGATCCAAGAGGCGCCCCTTGACTCGTGGGACAAGGAAGCGACCTCCTACCACGATCAGTACGCGAAGAACAATAACTTGCTACCGTACGGCTACGGCGTCAGCGACCTGAACTACTACGGTGCCTACCAGAACGTACCCGGCTACGGCACGATGTGGCAGCCGTACTTCACCGGCGTGGGCTGGGATCCCTTCATGAACGGTGCCTGGGGCTTCTATCCCGGCTACGGCTACATGTTCGCGTCCGCCTATCCATGGGGCTGGATGCCGTACCGCTACGGCAACTGGATGTTCGTCCCCGGCTATGGGCTGGATGTGGCAGCCCGGCATGTGGAACTCTTGGGTCAACGTTCCGCGCTATACCCCGACCACATTGACCCGCGTCACTGCTCTCACGCCCCCAGCAACGGGCACGGTGAAGACCGTCACGGTAGGGAAGAGTTGCACCCACGTCGCCGATGATGGCTTCCCGCACTGAATGCGGGTTCGGCCGGCATGGGGATTCCGCGCGGCTCGGTCAACAATCTCAATCACCTGAATCATCAGGTGGCGAAGACTGGTTCCGCCGAAGTGCGTCCCGCTCCGCAGTTTTCGGCAAGCTCACCCAACAGACCTCGATCCCCAGGCGGTTCGTCTCCGGGCGGACCTCATCACCGGGGTACGCTCCAGCGCGGAGTAGTTCCATGCCATCTTCGGTGGGACACAGCGCTCCTGCGGGCCACACTGCCAGCGGCGGCCCGGTGCTCCCCACAAGTAGAGCCTTCGTTTTGGATTGACAGACGGGCTTCACGAAAGTGAAGCCCGTATCTTTTTGGCGGAACACGCGGGCGACCGAAAGAATATGTGGGGACAGCCGCCTTCGGCTGTCCAGCGAAGGCGAAGCCGAGCGCGCCACGTGTAGGGACGGACGCCTTCGTCCGTCCCGCGAGGCGAAGCCGAGAGGCCTTGCAGTGACACGCCGCTCTCTTCGGAAGAACGTGGAAGAGCGGCCCTTCAGGGCCGCGTCAAGCAACACAACTCAGTTGGGCTTTAGCCCCGGCTCTACGCACAATCACGCCCGCATACCCCACAACCATCTCTCGATCCCCCGAAACATCGCCGGAAGTCGCATACTTCACCAACTCCGCCGACTTCGCTCCCAGCTGTCGCGCCGCCGTCAGCATCGCCACCGCCGGCCCGAAGCCGCACATGCTGATGTTCTGCTGCGTCACCACATCGAACAGCCCGCGCGCATCCAAGGTGAGAATTCTCTCGATCGCGCGATGATCCTTCGCGCGCGTCACCACGTCCGACTCATAGTGGTTCATGTCGCTCGAGGCGACAATCAGCACCGGATCTCTCTGCCGCGCCATGACATCCGCCAACGCCAACCCCAATTGCTCGAGCACTTCGAACTGCCCGGTGCCGAGAGCGATCGGTACGATCCGCAGATTCGGCTGCTTCAACTGCAGAAAAGGAAGTTCGACTTCTGCCGCGTGCTCGGCCCGATGCGCCGCCGGATCGTTTTGCAGAGCAGGGAATCGTTGCTGCAACGCATGCGCAAACTCAGCTATCGATCGGAACTTCGCCCAACGGCGTCTCCCACGAGCCTTCGCTCATCATCGCCAGAGCCTGACCCATGCCCGTGTGGTTCGGACACATCACCACGCAAAGCCGCGGGAATTTCGATCTGCCCGAACACCGCGCCCGCGACGTGTCCCGAATACATGTACCCGGCGTGGGGCGCGATACAGCCGATGGCCTTTGTCGCAGTCGCAGTGCTCGAAATTGATTGCGAGAGATATCCCAGCGCTTCCGCACGCAGGTCGTCAGGATCTCCCGGATAAAAACGTCCCGCGACGGCGGGATGGCGAAGGATCGTGCTCGTCATAGGCCCTCCTTCGGTGAGCCAGCGACTCGTAGATGGCCGCACCAGGAAAGACCGCAACGCGTGGTTTGCTCGCGACGCTGCGTAGCGGCTCACGTGGAAGAGCGGCGCTTTAGCGCCGCGCTAGCAGCCTAATTTGTGGGGCTTTAGCCCCCGTGGTCGCCTGACTGATAGCTTACGAGCCATGCTGCCGGCTTACGCAAGGCTCGATACACCGCCGCACTCTCCTCCAGGCTCAACGTCTCCGCCCGCGCCGTCGGCTTCACCTTGGCTTCGGCCAGCGCACGCTTCAACCCCGCTTCTTCGTACTTCTCCCGGAGATTGTTCCACAGCGTCTTGCGCTTCTGACCAAACGAAAGCCGCAGGAAATCGATAAATCCATCTCCGGCCACTCCCAACTTTTCCTGCTGCGGATCGATCGTCAGCCGCAATACCGCCGAATGCACCTTCGGCGGAGGAGAGAATGCCCCCGGCGGCACCGTGAACAGCTTCTCCACGCGGGCATAAAGCTGTGCCGTCGCCGAAAGCAAGCCGTACTCGCTGCCTCCCGGTTCAGCCGCAATCCTGTCCGCGACTTCCCGCTGCACCATGATCACAATGCTCTCGAAATATTTGGAGAACTCAAACAGCCGCAGCAGAATGTCCGATGTTATGTAATAAGGAAGATTGCCAACCACTCGGACCGGCTGCGGCTTGAACTCCATACCCGGCCGGCCGAGCCCGGGCTTAGGCCCGAACAGGGAATCGAAATCGATCGCCAGTACGTCCGCTTCAAGGATCTCCACATTCCGCGACATCCCGAACTTCAACCGCAACTGCGCCGCCAGCACGCGATCCAGTTCCACAGCGATCAGCCGAGGTGTGCGCCTGGCCAGCAGGGAAGTCAGAATCCCGCGCCCGGGCCCGATTTCCAGCACCGTCGATTCCGAGACGTCCCCAAGTGCATCCACAATCCGCACCGCCACATCTTCGCTCGTCAAAAAATGTTGTCCCAATTTAGGCTTAGCTTTCGGACGGCGCGTAGAAATTGCTCTTGGCACGTTGACCCTCCTTTCCTCGCGGAAGTAGACTGGCAAGTCGACATTTGGCATCTTAAGGTAGTTCGAACCCCGGCCCTGAGACTTGCTTATATTTCATCATATCGCGCCCGATCACGCGCGTCCCTGAGGAGGTTCCGCACTCATGAATATCGCATTCGCTGCTTCTGAAGGCGTCCCTTTTTCCAAGACCGGCGGCCTGGCCGACGTTGTGGGCGCCCTGCCCCGCGCTCTCGCCGCACTCGGGCATCAGGTCAGCGTCTATCTCCCGCGTTATCGGCAAACCAAACTTGCCGATCCCGCCACGGTCGTCCGCAGCATCACCGTGCCCTTCGACGATGAGTATCGCTTTCCTTCGGTCGTTTCCGGAGGCGTTCAGGGCGGCGTTCGTTTTTACTTTGTCGAATATCCTCCCTATTTCGATCGTGATGCCCTCTATGGCACGCCCGCCGGAGACTATCCCGATAACGCCGAGCGCTTTGCCTTATTCTCCCGCGCCGTGCTGGAAGCCTCGAAAATTCTCGGCGCGCCGCATGTGTTTCACTGCCACGACTGGCAGTCGGCCCTGATTCCAGTCCTGCTGCGCACCGTCTACGCCGACGACCCAGCTTTCAAGGAAGTGGGCACGGTCTTCACCATCCACAACATGGGCTACCAGGGCCTGTTCCCGCCCGAGACTCTGCCCTTGCTCATGCTCCCGTGGGATCTCTTCACCATGTCGAAGATGGAATTCTTCGGCCAGGTGAATTTCCTGAAAGGCGCGCTGACTTACTCCGACTACATCACCACCGTCAGCAAGAAATACAGCCAGGAAATCCAGACCGCCGAATACGGATTCGGCCTGGAAGGCGTGCTGCGCGACCGCGCCTCCACCGTGACGGGCATTCTCAACGGCGTCGACTACGACGAGTGGAGCCCGCAGACCGACAAGTTCATCGTCGCGAAGTATTCTCCGCAGGATCTCTCCGGCAAAGCCAAAGACAAGCAGGATCTGCTTGCCGCTTTCGGCGTCGCCAACGCCGACCCGAAACTTCCGGTCATCGGAATCGTCTCCCGCTTCGCCGCGCAGAAGGGATTCGACCTGATCGCGCAGATCGCCGACCGCCTGGCCCGCGAAGAGATGATCATCGTCGCTCTCGGCGCCGGCGACAAGGCCTACGAAGAGATGTTTCAGCGCCTCAACAAACAGTTCCCCAACAAGATCGCCGTCAAGGTCGCGTACGACAACGCCATAGCCCACAAGATCGAAGCCGGCGCCGACATGTTCCTGATGCCGTCGCGCTACGAACCCTGCGGCCTGAACCAGATCTACAGCCTGAAGTACGGCACCGTTCCCATCGTCCGCGCCACCGGCGGCCTCGACGACACCATCGAACCCTGGGACGCCCGCACCGGCAAAGGCACCGGCTTCAAGTTCACCGAATACAACGGCGAGTCGCTGCTGCTGACGATCAAAGAAGCCCTGCAAGCCTACCGCGACCAGACGTCGTGGCAGGTCCTCATGCGCAACGGCATGAACAAAGATTTTTCCTGGAACGCCAGCGCGCGCGAATACGGCAAGATCTACGAGAAAGTCCGCCTGATGCGCGGCACCCCTGCGGCACAAGAAAAGGTGTTGGTGTAGATGGCCTGCGTAGGGACAGCCGCCTCGGCTGTCCGCCGAAGCGAAGCGAGGCCTCTACCACAGAGGTCGGCGTTTATTCCGCCCTCAGCGCCTGCACCGGATCAATCGACGCCGCGCGCTGCGCCGGAATAATCCCGGCGATGAAGGCTGCAATCCCCAGCGTCAAAATCGCTCCCCCTACGATAGGCGGATCCGCGCTCGTGATCTCGTACAGTTGCGCCTTCACAAAGCGGACGCACACCAATGCGACCGGGATTCCTATGCACAGCCCGATGACGATCTGAACAACGGCTCCTCGCATCACCATGGCAATCACACGCCGCCGTTCCGCCCCGAGCGCCATGCGAATCCCAATCTCGGAAGTCCGCCGCGCGACCGTAAATGCGGTCACTCCGTAAAGCCCGATCGTTGCCAGCAATAGGGCCAGTCCGCCAAACAGGGCCGTCAGTCGCGCCACCATCCGCTCCTGCGTAAAGCGATCGGCAATCTGCTGATCCAGCGTCTGGAACTTCACGACAGCCAGGTTGGGATTGATACTGGCCAGCGTGGACCGCGCGAGTCTCTCCATGTCGTCCATCGGCCGCGCCGTTTGCAGCACGAGCGCTCCGGCGTACAACGAGGTGTCCTTCTCAATCGGCTGTTTCTCACTTGCCGGCCGCTGCATTATGGGAACAAAAAACATACTGTGGTTCTTCCAGTACACGCTGGTGTAGGCCGTGTCCTCCACTACGCCGACGATCTCGAAGTCTCCGGGCGAAGTCGGCCCCGCTGACCCAAAATGCTGACCAATCGGATTGCTTCCGTCCTTGAAGAACTCTTTCACAAACGCTTGGTTCACCACTGCGACGGCTGATCTCACGGAAGTGTCCTGAGGGCCGATCCCGCGCCCCATTACGACATGCGTGCCCACGGAATCGAAAAACTCGGCATTCGCCTTGACCCAGGACGCGTTCTTATCCTGGTCTGGCTGTCCCTGGACCTGAAGACCTTCACTCCAGTTGTCGTCTTCCATAGGTGTATAGGTGGTGATCCCAACCTTCTCGACTCCCGGCAGCGCATGAAATGCCTGCTCCATGTTCCGGTACAGCGCCTCCAATTGATTCGTCGAGTATCCCGCGCCCTGGGGATTGATGTGCACGACATAGCGGTTCCGTGCATCCAGCTTCAGGTCTGTGTGCTGCAGTTTACTCAGGCTTTGCGAAAATAATCCCGCACCAATCAGCAATACCAGTGACAGAGCTGCCTGCAGGACTACAAGGCCTCGCTGTAGCCGCGAGGCGCCGCTCGCCGTCGTTCGTGCTCCACTACGCAGCGCGTCAGCCGGTTCTGCCCGCGCCGCAAGCCATGCCGGCGCCACGCCGAAAAGAACGCCAGTCAGTAGTGACAGTCCGCATGCGAATCCCACGACCGGGAGCGAGGGGCTTGCCTGCATGGGGAGGTTCTGCGCGTCCGGAAACGCCAGCCTCAACAGCATCTGCGCGCCGGCAAAGGCGACAACCAGCCCTGCGATTCCCCCCATGATCGATAACACAACACTTTCCGTCAGCAGTTGCCGAATGATCCTTGTGCGTTTTGCTCCCAGCGCCGTGCGCACCGATAACTCTGTGCGCCGTCCCATTCCGCGCACCAGGAGCAGATTTGCGATATTGGCGCAGGCGATCAACAGCACCAATCCGGCGATCCACATCAGCAAATGCAGTTGAGACGAATATTGCTCCTGCATGGCCTGAATGCCCGCGCCCGCAGGAGTCAGCACGACATGAACCTTCGCCAGCAACCCCTTTCCCTTCTCGGATGAATAGTCCTTGGTGGGTGCAAGCGCCTGTCGTAGCACCGCGCTCACTTTTTCTTGCAGTGATTTCATTTCCACCCGAGGCTTCAGACGTCCTACGATGTAGAGCCATTGCACGCCTGGTTCGTGGACGTAAGAGACATTCGCCAGCAAGGCTCACCGATTCGATCGGCAGATAAAAATCTGGCGGAGTGCTCGTCATCCGTCGCCATAGAAACCTTCCGGCGCAATACCCACCACTGTCACTGGCTTGGTATTCACCCAGAACGTGCCACCGATTACGGAGGCATCGCCCGCGTAGTCGCGCTGCCAGGTCTGGTAGCTCATGACTGCTGTCATGGGTGCGCCCTTGGTATCGTCGGCATCCATCAGCAAGCGTCCCGCCCGCGGCTGCAGCCCAAATGTGCGGAAGTAGTTACCCGAAACGAACTCGCCCATCACCGAGGACGCCTGAGTCGATGGTCCATCCCGCCGCACCGTGACCGGCCGGTATCCGAAACCCGCCTGCATCGCCGCCAATTCTTCAAACTCCGGCGTGCTCTTCCTCAATTCGTCATACGAGTCGGTTGAAAACAGCGAAAAATTCCCGCTGTCACTGGTCCCGGAATTCACGCAGCAATTGTTCGTATCGCCAAGCCGCACCAGCATCTTCGGATCAGCCACAGGCAGGTTCCGCAACAACAAAGAATTGACCAGTGTAAAGATGGCGGCATTCGCTCCAATTCCCAGAGCCAGCGTGAGCATCACGGTAGCGGTGAAGCCCGGGGTCTTGCGCAATTGCCGCAGTGCGTAGCGCACGTCCTGCGTGAGTGTCGTCATGATCAATCTCGCTCAGGAATTTGGTTTCGACATGATCTGTTGAATTTCCATCACCGCAAGCCGCCTGATCTCGACTCCCGTCAAAGAAAACCCACTACGGTTCGCAGCACACCGTTGTCCAAACTTCGCAGTTACTTTCTCGTGCAGGCTCAGCGACTTGCGAGAAGACTAACAGTCGCTGAGTGTGCATCGACGATTCCCGGTGTTCAGAACCGGACAGTGCTTGTGTGTGAACGGCCCACGTAGGGACAGCCGCCTCGGCTGTCCGCCGACGCGCAGCGAGGCGCCGGACCATGTTCCCGGCTGCTAGAATTTCCCCAGCATGGCCGCAGCGCACCAGCCTGGACTCACGCGCACCATCTTCCACGTCGACATGGACGCTTTCTTCGTCTCGGTGGAAGAACTCTATGACCCATCTTTAAAGGGGAAGGCGGTCGTCGTCGGCGGACAGCGCGACGAGCGCGGCGTTGTCTCTGCCGCGTCCTACGAAGCCCGCAAATTCGGTGTCCACTCCGCCATGCCGCTTCGCACTGCGGCCAAGCAATGTCCGCACGCCATCTTTGTCGACGGACATCCCGAGCGATATCGCGAGTGCTCCGAAAAAGTCTACGGAGTCCTCGGCAGCTTTACCCCGCAGGTCGAGATGGCTTCCATCGACGAGGCGTATCTTGATATGACCGGAACCGAACGCCTCCACGGTCCTCCGCTCAAAGCCGCGCACAATCTGCATCAACGCATGAAGGCCGAGACCGGACTGAACTGCTCGGTCGGAATCGGCGGCTCGCGTCTTATCGCGAAGGTTTCCTCCGGACAGGCCAAGCCCAACGGCGTTCTCTGGATCCTGACCGGCGAAGAGGCGAAATTTCTCGCTCCACTCGACGTCCGCGAAATTCCCGGCGTAGGCAAAGTCATGGAGAGCCATCTTCACGCGCTTGGCATCAAGAAGGTCGGCGACCTGGCCAGGCTGGAAGAAGGCGAACTGGAAGAGCGCTTCGGAAAATGGGGATTGGCGCTCGCCGGCAAAGCCCGCGGTGAGGACGCCGGCGGATGGTTCGATAGCGAAGTTGCCGCCGAGCACGACGCCAAGTCCATCAGCCACGAACACACCTACAACGAAGACACCGCGAATCAGGCACAACTCGAATCCACGCTGATGCGTCTCTGCGAGATGGTTGGACGCCGCTTGCGCGAATCCAATTTCCACGCCCGTACGGTGCAGCTCAAACTCCGTTACAAAGATTTCACAACGATAACGCGTGCTCACTCACTGCCGAATCCCACACAACTCGATACCGAGATCTTCGAGCACATTCGTGCCCTGTTCCGCAAGAATTGGAAGAAGGGAGTGCAAGTCCGCCTGCTCGGTGTGCACGCGTCATCGTTCACGACTCAAGCCGCCCAAATCGATCTCTTGGAAGGCAATCGCCAGCAGCGCTGGAAAGATGCCCTCTCCGCTGCCGACAAACTGCGCGACAAGTTCGGCGAGTCCAGCGTCGGCCTCGCCTCCGGCCTGCGCGGCAGCTTCCGCGAACGCACCCACGAAAACCCTGCCAGCCTGCCCGGCAAAAGCAATCGCAAAGACTCGCAATAGCACGTGTCCAGAAGCACGGGACGCGAAGACAAATCAATCGTGAAGGGAAGTGCACGAACGCAGAAATTCTTTGAACTAACCCTGGCTCTCTTCCCGGGCCTGAATCTGCACCAGAGCCGGCGCCGATGCCACCAATCGCGTTCCTTTTTTCCAGCGATCCGGTGCGCCGTCATCTCCCCTGACCTTCTGTATCACCGAGCCGACAGCCAGCGAGCTCTGCACCAAATGCCCAACACTTACCGGTCCCGCGACTTTGATATCTCGAATCCAATGCAGCGCGCTGCTGATACTGCACCCGCACTGACTGCAGTCGGGCGTTCCGCCGAAAACGCACGGTTCAACATGCGTCTGTAAGTCTGCCGAGAAGTTCAGCGACATTTTCGAAAACAGGCAGCGCTCCGGACTCTCAGGAGGTTTCACGAACGCACGTGCCATGCCCTCGGGCAAGAGTAACTTCGGATAAGACTTTCCCAGCGCGGGCAACTCTGCCGCAATCCGCTCCCGGTCCTCGGGCCTCAGACGTTCCGGGCTCTCCTCGCCGATCTGAGGGCTGTAGAGGCTCACCCAGATGTGATCCACTTCCGGTCGCTCATTCCAGAACGCGACGTACTCCTCCAGATACGAGCTTCGCGACAGCATGGGACGCGTAATCACCCAATGCACATTGATCGAGCGCCCCTCAATGTTCTTGAGAATGCGCTCATAGGTCGCGGGCTTGCGCCGCTCATCGTGATGTTCAGGGAGACCGTCGACAGAAACGGCGACGCGCAACCGTGGAATCGCCATCCATTCTTGTGGGATCGGAATCACGGCACTCGTTACGACCATCGAGAAGACGCCCATCGCGTTCAGCTGGGGAATGATGCTCGACAACTCGCGATGCCGGACAAGCGGCTCACCACCGACCAGCGATACATGTGCCGGTTTATGCCGGCGCACCAGGTTTAGCACGCCTTCGACCAGCGCATCCCCGCGCAAGTCGCTCAGATCCCGCAGCGTTTTTTCGCCGCCGAGATGGCTGTCACCATAGGCATAACAGCCAGGACAACTCAGTGGACACTCACGCGTGATCTCAATCGACATCAGCGGAACATGCCCATTGAGAATGCGCCACCATCCGCGCGCAAGATTGCCCGCTCGTAAGGTAGACCCTGACTGTAGGGTGGTCATAACTGTGTCTCTTGAGATGCCTGATCTAGCGTTTTGGGTTCGTGAAAAGCGCTTTTGGCTTTATCGGACAACGATCCTACGATCGGTGGTCTCTGAAGTTGAGATTCCAGCCGAGAGTATTGTCATTCACCGAATCCGTTCCGGGGACGTTAAAGATGCAGAGAACATCTCGAAGACTTTCGACGAACTGAACCATTTCATTCGCGGAGGTGTGCTGGTCGGTCACTTCGCGCATATTGCCCTGAAGATCCTGCGCAAGGAGATGGCGGAAACCGGCCACACATTTGAAAGTCCCGCAATCGCTACGGCTCGCGTACATCAATGGCTTCTGCGCTAGGGACGATAGTCCGACGACCTGGCATTACGACTCGAAAAGTTCCACCTGGGCAATCCTGCTCCAGCCCGGCGGGTTTCGATTTGGTGTTTCCCGTTTTGGAACGGGTTAACCATCTGGTACCTCCCTCCTCTCCCCCCTCCTTTGTGATCCAATGGAATCAGCAATTTAGCGGAAATTGTCGAATTAAATCTTGCGCCTCAATGACTTAGGGGTAAAGTCTTGAGCCCCAAAGGTTTGCAGCCCATTTTTTGCGATTCTCTGACGGATTCATCACAGGGGCAGCAGTCAATCGGGGCCGCTCCCTCGCAGACTGAGCCGCCAGCAGAAGGAGCGGATCAGGCGCATAAGCCTTACGTGCCGAGAGGCGCCGGCAAGTTGCCACGCGCTACGGTTGCCGATGCTTACCAGGGAATCTGCCGTGATCGGCGAGCAGCTTCAGGACTTATCTGCGCCCAGGACGACTGGCGAGAAAGAGTTCAGTTTTCATCGCGACGGGAGGGGTTCAGATAGAACTCAGGCCGGGTATCCCGGAAGAGTATTCCGGATCCCGGCCTGCGTCTTACCTCAACTTGGAGTGACAATCAGGGGTGGCGTCTCTCGACGTGGCCTACAAGGAGCCGCTCGCTGCGCTTCGCGGGACAGCCGAAGGCGGCTGTCCCACATGTTCCGTTTTAGTTCCCCGGGTTCGTTGTGCCGTTCGCGGCGGTGGTGGGCGCAGCGGCGGGCGCAGCGTTGCCACCATAGCGCGACAGGCGCGGGAAGAAGGGCGTGACTTCGAACGGCATCTTGTCACGCGCCGAGGTGATGGCGACCGGAGCCGTCTTCACCATTTCCGCCTTGTCGTCCCAGGGATTGACCTTCACGCGTCCGCCCAGCGGCAGAGCCGCGATCTGGTCAAGCTTGTTGTTGTCGAGCGCCGGACCCTGCGTCGAGAGAGCCGACAGGCGGCTGACCTGTCCGGCTTCTGCCAGCGGGTTGCCCAGGTGCGTGGTGAGCAGCGCGTTCAGGCTTAGAGCGCGTTGTTGCAGCGCCTTGAGGAACAGGCCCACGTTGTCGAGTTTCTGCGCGTAGGGTGAGTTCTTCAGGAAATCGACGGCCTTCTTGTCGGCCGCAGTCTCTTCTTCAGGAATGTGCTTGAAGCCGAGGTTCTGATAAGTCGCGTCGTCAGAGAACAGCATGCGGTCGTTGAAGGCGTACTTCGATCCCAGATTGTGTCCGAGAACGATGTGCGCGAGTTCATGCGAGAGCACGGCCGCAAGGCTGGCCTCGTCGGGAAGGACGTCTACCAAACCACGGCTGATAACGATGGTGTTGCCGACGCTGAACGTTTCCAGCGGCGCAGTGAGCAGCACGCGCGTGCGAACCGGGCGCGGCAGATCGATGTTGTTGGTGACTTCGAGGTTGTTAACGACGGTCTGGAGAATGCGGTCGACGTCGCCCTCAGGAGCGAGCAAGCCCGCCGAGGTCAGACGCTCAACAACGTTGTCTTCCGCCTGCTGCTGCCATACGCGCTCGGCCTGCAGCGGAGAAGCGTCCTGCGCGGTGGCGCTGCTGTCTTGCACTGAGTCGACACGGATGTTGGTCAACTCGTCGTCTTTGCCGCCCTTCTTCAGGTCATATCCCCAGATGCGGGTCTGAGCTTTGAAAGCCACTTTGCTCTTCACGCCTGCGCTGAAGTCGCCTTCTTCGCTGTAGATGAACGAAGGCACCCAGTAGCCTGGGATGAGGTTCAAGCGCCAGCTATCCATGTGGAAGAAGTAGGAATTGCGCGGCGCCGGATAGTAGGTTCCGTTCAGGCGCACGATGTTGAAGCCCTGATCTTCTACCCAGAGGCGTCCGAGAAATCGTCCGCGGCCGGACTTCGGCTTCGGAGTGACGTCGAATACCAGGCAGCGCACGTCGCCGAGGAATTCGCGGCGGACATAACGGAAATCGTAGTGCTCGCGGTCGAAGTCGGTGCGGTCGGCATAGACCATCCAGGAGAAGCCCATGGGCTGATACTGGACCTTGTAGAGCTTCTGGAAGCCGCCGAGCAGCCGCGACTGCATGCTCTTCTCTTCTTCCTTCAGGTAGTCCTTGCGGTCGATGTTTTCGCCCATATCGAGACGGCCGAGGAAGTAGTGATCCTGGCTGGGCACGGGGCCAAGCTGGGGATCGGCGGTCAGGTTCTGCAGATAGGTCTCGACCACGGGCGTGCGGTTCGAGAGCACCTTGATCAGTCCATGCTCGCGCTCAATGAAGAGGTTGACGACCTGGTCCATGGTGGTCGGAGCCGGCACAGTCGCCGGAGGCGCGATGTTCGCGGCGGGCGCCGGCTCAGGTGATGCCTGCGCGGGCTGCTGCTGGTCCGGAGCCGGAGCGGCTTGCTGCGACGGTTGTGCCGTCTGCGCCGCAGCGGTCGCGGGTGACTGCGTGGGCGCTTGCGAGTCGGTCGCCTGTTGAGCGGCAGCGCTGATCGAAACCAGCAGGGCCGCGGTGAGAATCCAATTCGAAGTGCGCATGACTCTTTTCTCCAAGTTCTTGTAACCCAAGTTCGTTCAATGCCTCACTGCCAAAGTTACTTCGCCAAAATTCTCTTAGTACGCCAGCTGGAACATCACGTGAACGACCGCCGTGGAATCGACCGGCTGGCTGTAACGCAGAGCTGGTTTGAAACGGATCTTGTTGGCGGCGGCAACGGCGGCTTCATCCAGGCCGTGGCCCAGGCCGCGGACTACCTTATTCACGTGCAGGGTGCCATTCGCCGAGAAGTTGACTTCCAGAAGGACTTCGCCTTCCAGCTTCAGGACGCGCGCTTCCTGCGTGTAGACCGGATTCGGCTTGTAGGTGATTTCCACCGGAGTGGTCGCGGGACCGGTTTGGACTTGCGCGACCTTCGGGCCGTCGTGCGCGACTTCCTGCGATCCGAAGCCGCCGGTCGCGACTCCGCCCTTTCCGTTGCTGCGGCCGTCACCTTTTCCGGGAGTGGCGACGCCACTACCAAAATCGGCACTGGCAACCGTACCTTTAATTCCTTTGGCACCGCCGGAGCCGTTGCCCTGTCCGGGACCAGCGGGCATGTCAAACGATCCCATGGGGGCAGCGTACAGCTTCGCGCCCTGCTTGCCGGTGCCCGGCAATCCGTTGGGATCCCCGAAGCCCCCGGTCTGCACTTTTTGAATAGGAGCGTTCACTGTCGGCGTCTGCGAACTTCCCGTGGAAGCGAACTCGCCGGTATGCAGAAGCTGCGGACGCGCTCCGCCGGATGTCATCTTAAGTTGGGGCGCGGCAAATTGATTCACCACTATCTTCGGCGCCTCGACCGGCTGCTGCGGAAGTTCACGCCGAATCTCGTGCGGCACGAGCAGCTTGGGCTGCTCGAATACCGGAATCTTGACTGCCGGCAGCAGCTTGGCGTGCACCTGTGGCTTCGGCTGGATTGGCCGCGGCTCGGGACGCAGCGACGGCATGGGAATGATTTCCGTCACGTGATACTGCGAGAGCTGCAGCCTCTCCGGCATCAACAGCTCTAAATTGATGACGATGAGCAGCAGCAGCGCAACTATGGCGTAAGCCGTTGCGACGGCCTTCTTGTTGACCTTGGGTTCGGGCAGCAGTCCTAATTGAAATCCGCGGTAAGCCGTCGCCATGCAATTTCTCTCCATTGGGACCCGGTCGGGGAGACGCCGGGAGCTTGGAGACTTAAAAATACGAGAGATAGGACAGGGGGTAAACGTGTCAACGGCTCTTGACCTTCGGTAACCAGCGACGTTCCCTTTGGCGGAAACATGCCAAATCGGGCGCGGGACGGGGAGTTTGGCGAGCCCGGCGGAAGCGTCGGACGAAAAGGGGATGAAAGCCGTAAGAATCGGGAGGAGAAGCGAGGATTCGCGTCCAGACGCCATGCCGATACCGTGATGTCTTGTATAGCCTAAGGGTTTTGCTCGATTTGCCCTCACGTCGGGCGGCCGTAGTCTCGATTTACGTGGTCAGAATCTGTCCCTTCGATCCGAGGTACTCATGAAAACTACATGCAAATTGTTGTTGCCAGCAGTATTGCTTTTGACCCTGGGGCTGTGGGCACAGGACTCCGGAACTCAGCAGGGTGCGCAGCCCACAGCACCCGACAACACGAAGACGAATCAGCGCGACAAAAATGGCGCCGATACCGCCGATCAGCAAAAAGAAAACCAGACAGACCGCGAACTGACACGGCAGATCCGGCGCGCCATCATGCAAGACAAGTCACTTTCCACCTATGGGCATAACGTCAAGATCATTTCGCAGGGAGGGATGGTTACGTTGAAGGGCCCGGTGAAGAGCGAAGAAGAGAAGATGGCGATCGAACAGAAAGCCGCGGAAGTTGCGGGAGGCTCGCAGAAGATTCAGAGCCAACTCGAGGTTGCTGGCGGGAAGTAAGAATCCGCGAAGGCGCTAGCAAAAGGACATTCATTTCTTATTTAGCAAAAGGAGAAGATTTTATGGCAGGTAAGAACACGGCAGTATTCGGCATCTATCGGAGCCGCGCGGATGTAGAGAACGCGGTTAATACGCTGCGGCAAGAAGGATTTCGGAACACCGACATTTCCGTGCTGTTTGCGGAGAACGAGGGGACCAAAGACTTCGCGCACGAGAAAAACACGAAAGCTCCCGAAGGAGCAGCGACCGGAGCGACCACAGGAGCAGTTCTGGGTGGCGGCTTGGGATGGCTGGCGGGAATCGGCGCGCTGGCAATTCCCGGGCTAGGACCATTCATCGCGGCGGGCCCGATCATGGCTGCCCTCGCTGGAGCCGGCGCCGGCGGTGCTATCGGCGGCATGACCGGTGCGATGATTGGCATGGGAATTCCCGAGTACGAAGCCAAGCGCTATGAGGGACGCGTCAAGGAAGGTGGCATTCTGCTCTCCGTGCACTCCGATGACTCGACTTGGACCAAGCGGGCCAAGGAGGTTCTGGAGCGGACCGGAGCCGAGGACGTTTCGTCCACGGGTGAAGCCAGCGCCGATTTCTCGAAGACGGACCGGCCGATGCGGCGCACGGCTTAGACCGCGCAGTGAAATTGTACGAAAGCCCCCTCGCCGAGGCGAGGGGGCTTCATTTTTGAGTGGGGACGACGGGGGTTGTGACGCGGGTTGTAATGATGCTTGCCAGCCATCCGACCGTGAACGTCGCGCAGGTCCCGATCATCACCCACCAGGTCCAAGGCACTTTAGTGCCTCGCCATAAGTAGAGTTCGATCCCGAAGCCGCAGACCATTCCGACCATCGCGCCCGTTTGGTTCGCTCTCCGCGTGAGCACGCCCAGTAAGAACGCGCCCAGGAGTGCGCCGTAGGCCACGGAGGCGATCTGCAACCCGACTTCGACCACCCGGCCCGCCTTGTGAAGAGCGATTACTGCCAGCCCAAACAGGACCAAGGCCCACAGCAAGGTCGCGAGCCGCGAGAGTTGCATTTTCTTTCTTTCATCAGCCTGCGGGCGCAGGCGGGCATAAAAATCCATGATCGCGCTCGAGGATAGCGAATTCAGCGCCGCGCTGAGGTTTGACATCGCTGCGGCCAGGACAGCCGCGATCAGCAGTCCTGAGACTCCGTGGGGCATTCGGCTGACGATAAATGTGGGATAAATCCGGTCCGCCCGTCCGAACGTTGCCGAAGGCACGCGGTAGTACGCCCACAGCATGACGCCGACGGTCAGAAAGAGTGCAAACTGAAACAGGATGGCCAGACCGCTCGAAACGAGCGCCGTCGCGGATTGCTTCTGCCCGCGCGCCGCGAGCAATCGCTGCACGATCAGTTGGTCGGTGCCGTGGCTCGCAGTCGTGAAAAACGTTCCACCGATTACCCCCGCCCAGAACGTGTAAGGGATGGCGAAGTCTGCGCGGAAGTCGAATATCTGAAACTTGCCCGCCGCGGCCGCCGCGGAATGAATGGCGGTCCAGCCGCCGGGCACAAGGTGAAGGATGGTGACCAGGCCAATCAGCGTGCCGCCGACGTAGATCACCGTTTGCACCACGTCGGTCCAGATCACGGCAGCCAGCCCGCCTTCGAATGTGTAGATCAGCGTCAAGGCGGTGATGATCGCAATCGACGCGACTTCTCCCGTCCCCAAGGCGATCGACACGACGATCGAGACAGCATAGATGCGTACGCCCTCGGCGGCGGCGCGCGTCAGCAGAAACAGTCCCGCGGTCAGCGATCGAAGGCCGCGTCCAAAGCGGCGCTCGATCAATTCGTAGGCGGTATAGAGATCGCCGCGGAAGTAATGCGGCAGCAGCAGAAAGCTGATGACGATGCGCCCGAGCAGGTATCCCAGGATTACCTGCAGGAATGTGAGATTGGTGTCGTACGCCAGGCCTGGGATGCTGATGATCGTCAGCGTGCTCGTCTCAGCCGCCACGATGGAGAGCGCGATGGCCCACCATGGAATGTCGCGGCCGGCCAGAAAGTAGTCGCGTAGCGTCCGCTGCTTTTTGCGGAAGCGCAAGCCGAACAGAGTGATGCCTGCCAGATAGAGAGCGATGATCGCAAAATCGAGTTTGTTCAGGCCCATGCGGGGGTTAGATCCTCAACCACAAAGGACACGAAGGTACACCAAGGAAAATCAAACGACCTTCCGCCTCAAAGTCTCAGCCGGATCATACGGCTCAGAGGGCATTGCCGCCAGCCACAACTCGGATACCGCTGGCAACCGAGAACTGAGAACTCTTCTGTGTTAGAAATAAATTCGTGCCCTACTACCTTGGCATTGACGGTGGAGGAACCAAGACGACGTGCGCCGCGGGCGACGAGACCCGCGTGCTCGCTGCTGCCACCGCCGGTCCCAGCAACGTCGTGCGTGTTGGCGAGGCGCAGGCGCGGAAGTCCCTGCATCAGGCGGTGCATCAGGCGTGCGCGGCTTCGGGCATCACGCCTGAGCGGGTGGCGCGCACGTGCATTGGTGGATCGGGTGCGGCTCGTCCGGAATTGGCGGCTATGGTTCACGGCATCCTCGCGCAGATTCTTCCGACGCCCATCGATGTTGTCGGTGATATGGAAATTGCTTTGCAGGCCGCTTTCGGCGACGAACCCGGCGTCATCGTCATCGCGGGTACAGGCTCGATTGCATACGGTCGAGATAAATCTGGAAAGGCCGTCCGCGCTGGAGGTTGGGGATTTGAAATTGGCGATGAAGGTTCAGCGCACTGGATTGGACGCGCCGCGGTCAGCGTGGTTCTGCGCACCAGCGATCGTGAGGGCGAGAGTGCAGCGTCCTCCGGCCTCGCACAGGCGTTGTGCAAAGCCTGGGGAGTTTCCACTCTCTCCGATCTGGCGCGCGCGGCCAACTCAGTTCCGCCGCCGGATTTTGCAGCCCTGTTTCGCGGCGTCGTCGCCAGCCAGGATGAACTCGCTCGGGAAGTCCTGAATAGAGCGGGCAGGGAACTGGCCGAGGTTTCGAACGTCGTGATCCGCAGGTTGTTCCACGAGGACGACCAGGCTCCCGTCCCGGTGGCCATGATCGGCGGCGTCTTTCGTCATGCGGCGGTCGTGCGCGAAGCTTTTTACAATGAACTGCAGACGCTCGCACCTCGTACGCGCGTGATGCGGCAGGTGGTGGAGCCGGTGGAAGGGGCCTTGCGCATGGCGCGCAAGGCGGCACTGCAGCGAGATTAGATTCTTGATGTGGGACAGCATGTGGGGGACTGCGGCCTTCGGCTGTCCGCCGGGCTCTTGCCGACGATGCCGGACGAACTCCAAATCGACCGAACGTTGAGCCTGCCGCCGACTGCTGAAGTGCAGTCTGAGTCGACCTCTGCTCTCACCGAAGACCTCGCTCTGGCCCAGCTTAAGAATCAGGACCTCCCTTCGAATGTAATCGAGCAGGTCAGCCGGAACGCGGCAGTGATGAAGTCCCGCAAAGTGCGTATTGCGGTGGCGTCTCATCCACGCACACCGCGCCGCATTGCGCTGCGCATCATTCGCGAACTTTACACACTTGAACTGATGAAGTTCGCGCTGACGCCCGCCGCGGCCGCCGATCTGAAGCGGGTCGCCGACGAGTTACTACTTTCTCGCCTGACATCGATCACGCTGGGAGAGCGCATCTCGCTCGCTCGACGGTCCTCGACATTGGTTGCCGGAGCCCTGCTGCTCGACAAGGAATCCCAGGTGTGGCAGCCGGCGCTGGAGAATGCTCGCCTGACCGAAGCTGCCGTCGTCAAAGCATTGCAGCGTTCCACGGCTAATCCGGCGTTTGTTGCGGCGGTGAGCCATCATCCAAAATGGTCGGTGCGGCATGAAGTGCAAGTAGCGCTCCTGCGGAATGCGCATACGCCGTTCGCCAAGGCACTCGAATTTGCGCGCCGGATTCCGGCAGGGCAGCTGCAGGATATTCTGTATACGTCGAGGTTGCCGGAGAGGATCAAGAGTCAGCTGCGGAAGGAAAGAGAAGTGGGCGAGGATTAGTACTCGGTGGTGCTCTCGTGAATGTAGCTGAATGCATTAGAGATGGAAGAGCCCCCGCGGCAAAAGCTCATTCGGATCGCAGTGCTTGGATCGGTGAGATCGAACTTCCCTTGTACGCTGGAACGAACGCGGCAAAAAGGCCCGATAACGCCATTGTGACTCCTGCTGTCGCAAGGACTGTCGGATCGAATTGGTTGAGTCCATAGAGTTGACTGCCCAAGAATCTACCGACCCCCAACGCTAGTGGCAGGCCAAACATCAGTCCGAATGCGACTAAAAGAAAGGACCCTCGCAAAATCAGGGCAAATATATCGCTACGATCGGCTCCCAGAGCCACACGCATTCCGATCTCGCTCGTTCGACTAGCAAGGTTGTAGGCGGTCACTCCGTAGATCCCAATCGACGCAAGAACCAGAGCCAGGATGCCAAACAGCGAAGTGAGCCGGGAGATCAATCTTTGCTGGCTGAAAGTATTCGCCACCTGCTCGCTCAGCGTCTGCATGCGTACGATGGCAAGATTGGGATCCACTGACGCGAGCGCCTGGCGCGCCAGCGATTCAGACAACGTCGCACCTGGTCTCATGCGAATCACGATATCGTGCAGGTAATGGGACCGGACGTCAGTGGATACGGCAAAGGGATCTCGATAGCTGGTAGACTGCGTGTTTGGTAAGAAGAAAAAAGGACCTACAGGCTTTTCGAGATTGTACCTGAGATATCTTGCATCCCTCGCCACGCCGACTATCTCATAGTTGTTTGCATATTCGATCCTGCCTTGCCCGAAATGCTTCCCAATCGGGTCCTCATTCTTGAAGAACTTTCGCGCAAAGGCTTCATTAATTACCGCGACGTGCTGGGCTCCAGCAGTGTCCCGCTCCTCAATTGGACGTCCTTTTAGGATCCGATCGCCTATCACTTCAAAGAATCCCGGCACAACGCGCGCCCACCCTGCCTCAGTATCAGCGTTTCGCCCGAATTCTTCTTTGCCTTCCACTGAGATTGGCTCGCTCCAGCTATCGCCGCTCATCGGTGAGTATTGGACGCAAGCGACCGAGGCGACACCGGGAATATTCGCAAACGAATCATGAATCCGGCGGTACAGTGACTCGAGTTGCTCCGGCTTGTAACCCGCAAGCACCGGATCGATGTGGACTACGGTACGCCCATCCAGTTCGAAACCAAAATCCTGATGCTCAATGTTGCGCAAGGCCGCAGTAAGCAATCCCCCGGCGGAAAGCAGCACCAGCGAAAGCGCCACTTGGAGAACGACGAGTGTTTTGCGTGGTAGTGAGCCGACCCGACGCGTCGACCGGTTAGCACCTCGAAGTGCATCGACTGGATCTGCGCGCGTCGCCATCCACGCCGGAGCGATTCCGAATGCGACTCCGGTTATGAGCGAGATTCCAAACGCGAATAGCAAGACGGGTATGGAGGGCGAGGCACTGATTGGCACGGCGGTCATCGTTTCGAATGCGAAACGCAGTATCAAGCACGTCGCGGCAAACGCAACGGCGAGACCCAAAGCACCTCCCAGTAAGGAAAGCACAAGGCTTTCCGTCAAAGCCCCTCGGACAAGACGCATCGGCTGCGCGCCCAACGCCATACTCAATGCCATCTGTTGGCGCCTCTCCAGGCTGCGCACAAGCGTTAAGTTCGCAACGTTCGCGCAAACGATCAGCAGCACAAAGCCCGAGACGATCATCAAGATCCGCAGCCAGTCCTCGTACTGCTGGCGCATGCCTGTGATGCCGGCCCCGCCCGGACTCAGGTAAAGCATTTGTTTTGGGATATCCAATGCCGCATCTGCGTACATTTCGCTTAAGTGCGAGCGCAGCCATTGATGTAGTTCCACCCGCATCTGCGCCTCGATCGATCGAACGTCGGCGCCCGGCTGTATGCGCCCGATGATCTCTAACCAACCGGCATCCGCATGCTTCAAAAGCGAGCTATTGCCCTGAATGAGAGGTTCGGTGGCAAGAGGCAAGAAAAAATCGGGTGCCATGGACTTCAACGTGTCGCCAAAGAAGCCAGGTGGCGTTACCCCGACGACAGTGAATGGCTTGCCATTGATGTTGAATTCGCTGCCTATCACCGATGGATCGAGTCCATATGTCTGCTGCCAAACGCGATAGCTCATGATCGCTGCGGGCGCTGCACCAAATTCGTCATCCGACATGGTCAGCGCCCGTCCCGCATAAGCGCTCACGCCAAACATCGCGAAATAATTGCCAGACACGAATTCACCAAAGTAGCTCTCGGCCGCACGCGCGTCGTGCACACGCCGAACCGCGAGAAAGTTGCCGTCAGCCTGGAAGGCAGCCATTTCTTCAAAGCCCTTCGTCTTGTCCCGAAAATGCGTATACAGCTCGTAAGACACAAGGGAATAATCCTTGTCCCGAAAGTATCCGCCTTGGACGCAGCAATCGGCTTCTTTCCCGAGACGAACGAGTTGATCCGGCTTCGATACCGGAAGTGATTTGAGCAGAACGGCATGCACGAGAGTAAAGATCGAGGTAGTCGCACCAATTCCCAGAGCGAGCGTCAAAGTAGCCGTGACAGTGAACACTGGAGCTCTGCGCAATCGGCGGAGCGCGTAACGCACATCTTGGAGCAGGCGTTCGATCAGCGGGAGTCCTGCTTCGGCATGGTAGCTCTCCTGAATCGCCTCCGCCGGCCCGAACTTCAGTACCGCCTGCCGCCGAGCTTCTTCCGGCTTCATGCCCGCACGGATATTCTCCTCTGTCTGTAGCGCAAGGTGCTGCTCCATCTCCTCCCGGAGCCGCGGCTCGTCGTTCCGCCTCATCGCGAAGTTACGCATGCGTTTCCACAAACGCCACAGAACTCTCATGACAGTTGCTCCGCTTTCGCCTTTAGAAACCGAGCAATGATCTCGGTTGTCTGACGCCAATCCCGCACTTCAGCCTGTAGCTGTCGCCTGCCTTCCCGCGTCAGACGATAATAACGCGCACGACGGTTGTTCTCCGACGCGCCCCAACTTGACTCGATCGCTCCCTCCTGCTCGAGCCGCAGCAGCACCGGGTACAGCGTGCCCTGGTTGACCGAAAGCAAATCGCCACTGATTTGTTCGATGCGCTTCGCAATTCCGTATCCGTGCAATGGCCCAAGAACATCGAGTGTCTTTAGCACCATCAGAGCCAACGTTCCCTGTTGTACATCTGTTTTCTGCTTCATCGAAGGAGTCATGTTGGTTCCCCACAAAGACTACCATTGTCCTTTGGGAAAGCAACAGAAAAGAACGGAATTACCAAGTGTCCATCAACGAACGCAGGCGCTTTCGCATCCACGGTTGATCGCTCAAGCTAATTGAGCGGGTGACGGGCTATTCGTAACCAATTCTTAAGTTAGCCGTCATGGGGCTGAAGCCCGTATTTGTTGGGTACTGAGCGGCGCAGCTTTGTGCTGCGTTCTTTCAAAGATGATTGTGGTGCAGTATCAGGACTTGGGGGACCGTTCAGCGGCCGCCGCCGATTTCGAGAATCGCGCCGGTGACATACGATGCGGCTGGCGACAGCAGCCAGAGAACTCCTTCGGCGATTTCTTCGGGCTTTCCAGCGCGGTTCATAGGAATGGATCGGCATGAGCCGCTGCAGTCGGCCGGGTTCGCCATTCGCGGCGTGGATTTCGGTATCGACGAGTCCGGGCTTCACGGCGTTGACCCGGATGCCTTCGGTCGCCACCTCGCGCGCGAGGCCGACGGTGAAGCTGTCGATCGCGCCCTTCGACGCCGCGTAGTGGACCCACTCACCGGCTGCGCCGGTGCGCGCGGCAATAGAAGAGATGTTTACGATTGCCCCGCCGGATCCACCTCGTTTTGTCGACATGCGGCGCACCGCCTCGCGCGCACAGAGCATCGCTCCCGTGACGTTGACCGCGAATGTCTTCTCGATCGCCTCTGCCGTCACATTCTCTACTCGCGCGAATCCGCCAGTGACACCCGCATTGTTCACCAGAGCCTTGATGGGACCCAGTTCCCGCTCGGCAGTTTGGAAGAGCGTGAGAATTTGATCTTCACTGGAGACGTCGGCGTGGATAGGGATCGCATGGCCGCCCGCGGCCACAATATCCGCCGCGACTTTGTTTGCCTCGGTCTCGCCGCTACTGAAATTCACCGCAACGGCGTATCCGCGCGCGGCCGCCAGCCGGGCGATCGCCGCGCCAATTCCGCGGCTGGCGCCGGTGACGATCAGCGCACCCATTCTCTCGGAGATGAGGTCAGCGTGCAGGGAAACCCCTTAACCACTAAGGACACGAAGGTACACGAAGGAAAAACTACGCTTTCACCATTTCCCGCTTGCCGTGCAGCATCTCGACCACCGCCTCGTACAAGCGCTTCCGGGCCTCGTGACGCTCGTACGCTCGCGTGATGTAGCGAATCCGTACTTCGATCCCGGCTGCTGTCGGCTGCACATTGATTCCCGGCACTGCCGACAGGGTCTTGGCACGATACTTTGTCGTCGTCTCGTGCCACTCGGCCTCGGCCTTGCCGGCATTCTTCGCTGTTTCCTGCTCGACCAGCTTCTGAATGCTATCGATGACGGGATACGGATCCTGGCTCGGGAGGAATCAGCATACTCAGTTCGTCCCACATCCACTGGCCCGAAGTGGTGAAGTTGAAGAAGTGTCCTTCGATAGCGAAGCTGTTCACGAACGAGACGCGGCGGCCGGTGGGATGGCTGGAGTCGGTCCAGTTGCCGGTTTCGAGCAGAACGGTCTTCAGCAGGCCGACTTCGACGACTTCTCCGCCGACGCCGTTGATCTCGACCCAGTCGCCGACGCGGATGCCGTTGCGCCCCATGAGAATGAACCAGCCGAAGAAGGCGACGATGAAGTCCTTCATCGCCACAGTGAGTCCGGCGCCGGCCAGGCCGAGCACGGTGGTGGTCTGCGTGGGCATTCCGAAAATGATGAACAGGATCACGAGCGCGCCTACAGCCTGCGCCGCGAACTTGACGACGGATCCGCAAAGTGTCGACACGCTTGTTTTCCGCGGTCATGCCGGTGAACAGACGCTCGATAATGCGGTTGGCGACATACACGGCGATCACAAGCGAGCAGAATCCAGAGCGCGCCCTCGATCATGCTGTGCAGAGCGGCGCGCTGGCGGGTCTCGACCAGCGCAATCCAGTTGGCATAGATGTCCGCCGAGATCCTGCTCGTCCTGCACGCGCCGGCCGAGGTCCGCGAGATTCTTCTGATCGCGCGTGTATTGCTTCAGCGAATCGAGAGCCGCCTTTGATGTGGCCTTTGATTCCTCGCGGCTGGCGGCCTTGCCACTGCTCGGGAATTCTTTGGCCTGTTGTTTGGCCGCTGTGCGATCTTGCTCTTCTTTCTTGACCTGCGCCTCGACCGCTGTCGTGTCGTTGGGTTAAGCGCTGCTGTTTGTCGCGGGTTTCGTCGAGCGCGCTCTTCCAGTTGGGCTTTCTTCTCGCGAAGAGCCTGCCAGGCGCGCGCGACGGCCAGCAAGCGTGTGCGCCTTGTAATCCTGCTCGTGCGGATTGACGGCGGAGCCGACGGCCGCGCGGATTGTGATCGCCGGTTTCGTGCTGCTCCTGCAGGCGCTTGATCTTCGACTCAGGATCGCCGCCGGCCTGCTCCAGATCCTCGGATGCGTCGTCCAATTCGTCCTGATCGAGTTCGAGTTGCGCTTTGGCGACGTCGATCTGGTCTTCGAGATTGTCTTTCTGCAGCCTCTGGCGCGGCCGCGAGCTTGCGGGTCAGCAGCTTGATGTTTTCCTGATCGTCCTTGACGGCTTGCTCGGCCTTGGCCTTGCGATCGGCAATTTCCTTGGCTTCGGGAGAAAGCTTGGCGAGGAGTTTCCTGCACGCGGCGCAGCGCGTCGTAGAAGGCGAGATCGACTTCGTGGTCCCCGACCTTCTCGGCTTCATGCGCCAGCGCCTGCTCTTCCTGAGTGCCCGCCAGATGCTGCCATGCGGTGCGCAGTCTGCAGGGGACGCAGGTCCACGAGTTGGCGCTGCGGAGCGGGAGCTTTGCGTCCCAGAAGTCTGTGGCCGGGAGTAGCAGCCGCTTCGTCGCTCGGCGGCGGGCAACTCGCGCGTCCACAGCAGTCCGGCGACAGTCGCCGCCACCAGCAGCAGCAACACGATCGCCGTGATCCAATGCCGCAGTTTCATGATCCTTCACTCTACAAGAAAATGCCGCAGGCTGCGACGGGCCACACGTTCGTAACCTGCCGCGCGCGCGCCGGTTGCCTAAGATAACTACATCCGACGATGCTCGAGTATCTGCAATCAATTCTGGAAGAGCCATGGAAGCCGGTTTCGCGCCCGGCGGTGATTGCGTGGCTCGTCTTCTATGCCGGATTCCTCGCCTATGCTTTCTCGGCGCATGGCGGATTCCTGTTCATCGATTCGGCGAATTTAGTGGTTCACGAAGGCGGCCACAATCTGTTCGGATGGTTCGGCCCTACGCTCGGACTCTGGGGAGGCACGCTGCTGCAATGGCTGGTGCCATTTCTGCTCGCAGCATATTTCTTCACGCAGCGGCAAACGTACGGGTTCGTCTTCTGTCTGTTTTTCTTCTTTGAGAACTGGCTCTACACCGCGACGTACATGGCGGATGCACGTGCGCAGGAGTTGCCGCTGGTCACGACGGGCGATCCGGATTTTGTGGAGCACGATTTCCACGCAATCTTCTCCAGCCTGGGCGTTCTCGACTACGACACGAAGATCGCGCTGGTGGTCCGGATTCTGGGATGGTGCGGGATGCTGGCGTGCGTGGCGTGGCTGGCGTGGAGACTGCGTTCCGCCGGGTCAGAAGCGACTGCCCGCTGATCCGATTCAGCCATCCGGTGTCAGAAGAGACAGGGATACAATTCTGTCGGAGCATTGCTTGTTAAAGGGATCCTTCGACTGCGCAGCAAGCGCTTTCGCGCTTGCTGCTTCGCTCAGGATGACATTCGTGAAGAGCGTTGCTACGGAACCCAATCTCCGATGAAGATATTCGTCTCGTGCGGGGCCTTGCCATTGCGATTCGATGCCCAGACCAGTTTCTTGCCATCCGGGCGAAAACATCGGGAAACCGTCGAAGCCATCGCTGTAGGTGATGCGCTCCAACCCGCTGCCATCCGGATTCATCATCCACAATTCGAAATTGCCCTCACCGCCCGTGGCATGCGTTTCCGGATCGTAATTCGATGAAAAGATGATCTTCTTTCCGTCCGCGGTGAACGCCGGACCGAAACTCGCTGCGCCGAGATTCGTAATCTGCTTCTTGTCGCTGCCGTCGGCCTTCATCAGCATGATCTCGAGCGACGTCGGCCGGATCAGGTTCTGCGCCAGCAGTTCCTTGTAGTCGGCGATGTCCTTCTCCGTTTGCGGGTGATAGGCGCGGTAGACAATCCACTTGCCATCGGGAGAAAACGTCGGCCCGCCGTCGTAGCCGAGTTCGTGCGTGAGTTGCTTCACGTTCTTGCCGTCGGCATCCATCGTGTAGATATCGAGGTCGCCGTTGCGCACGGAAGTGAACGTGATCTTCTTGCCGTCGAGCGTGATCGTCGCCTCGGCGTCGTATCCCGGCGTGTTGGTCAATTGCTTCAGATTCGAGCCGTCGGGATTCGCGGTGAAGATGTCATATCCCGCATATACCGCCCAGACATAACCCTTCGAAAAATCCGGACGCGGCGGGCACTCCGGGCTCGCCAGATGCGTCGAGGCGTAGAGAATCTTCTTGCCGTCAGGATAGAAATAGCTGCACGTGGTGCGTCCTTTGCCGGTCGAGACCATGTGCTGGTCGCTGCCGTCAATGTTCATGATGAAGATCTGGTCGCACTTCACGTCGCCATGAGAGGACTGATAGATCAGTTTCTTGCCGTCGGCGGAGAAGTAGGCTTCGGCGTTGGAGCCACCGAATGTCAGTTGATGCACGTTGCGCAGATGCTTTTCCTGCGCCGTTGCCATGTCAGGGCTGGCTGTATTCTGGGCCAAGCCGCGGCAAGTCCGAGAACGAAGGACTATCCAGATCAAGCGAAGGTTCGTTTCATAGGGATGGGCGCTAGTGTAGCGCGGGAAAAGCGTTAACCACAAAGGACACGAAGGTTGCACGAAGGAAAGCCTGGACTTTTCTTCGTGTACCTTTGTGTCCTTCGTGGTTATCGCTCTTCAAGGGCCGTCAGCCGGCAAAAGGTCCGGTCGCGACGCGCGCCAGGTTCTCCAGTTCTTTGACGTACATGGGGCGCAGCAGCAGTGTAGTCAAGCGTTCGCTCGATCTTTCCCAGGAAGCCGCTTCTGCACAGGAAGTTCGGTTGAGATGGTCACGTGCGAATCGGCAGGCGCCGCGCCGGGATTCACCGTGAAGGTTGTCACCGCACCATTCGCGTCCAGATAGGTCTCGACCAGAACGCGTCCCGGATCCGGCTCGGTGATGGCTGCGCGGAACGTCTGCTTCTTTCCGAACACGCTCATCTGAAACCGAATGATCGTGCCCGCGCCGACTCCGCCCTGCTCGACGACCAGACTCGAGAACTGCCTGGGGAGAATCCGCGGATGGCCGTCGTTGTAGTTGGCGATCAGGGAATAGACGCGTTCGCGGCGGGCGGGAATGGTTGCCGACGCGGAGACGATGTGCTTTTCAGGCTTGTTGTTTTCCATGTGGCGCTAGTGCTATGGATACGAATCTTACCGCCCCGGGATTCACTTGTGGAAGTGATTCCGAATGGCCTCGGCCTGCACGCGGGTGACGACGGCCGACAGCGCTGCCGAGTCCGCCTGCTTCACCGCCTGCACGCTGCCGAAGTGTTCGAGCAGTCGCCGCGACGTGCTCGCGCCCACGCCGGGAATTTCCAGTAATTCCGTTGAGCGATCGCGAATCTGCCGCCGCTTGCGGTGGAAGGTCACGGCAAAGCGATGGGCTTCGTCGCGGATCATCTGAATCAGGTGCAGCACCGGAGAATGATGATCGAGCGCGATCGGATCTTTCTCCTGTCCGTACACGTACAGAATCTCTTCGCGCTTGGCGATCGCGGCCAGAGGCTGGTTGATGATCTCCAGTTTTTCCAGCGCTTCGGCGGCGGCGTGCAACTGTCCGAGTCCGCCGTCAATCAGCACCAGGCTCGGCATCGCCTTCTTCTCGTCCTGCAGTCGCTTGTAGCGCCGCGTGACGACTTCGCGCATGGAGGCGAAGTCGTCGACGCCTTCCACGGTGCGGATGATGAACTTGCGGTAGTCCGACTTCTTCATCTTGCCGTCTTCCCAGACGACCATCGAGGCGACGGTCTCGGCGCCCTGGATGTGCGAAATGTCGAAGCACTCGATGCGCTTCGGCAGTTCGGGCAGGCCGATCGCCTCCTGCAATTCCTCCTGAATCTTCCGCGCATTCGGCTTCAGCACGCGGAAGCGCTGATCGTAGGACTGCTTGGCGTTGTTGCCGGCGAGATCGATCAGCGAGCGCTTGTCTCCGCGCTGCGGGACGAGGATGTGCACGCGCGAGGCGCGAGCGCCCGCCCGCGTCTTGCTCGGAGAGCAGGTCTTCGAGTTCTTCGCGATCTTCGAAGTCGACGGGGACGTAGAGATTCCGCGGAACGTAAGGCTGGCCGATGTAGAGCTGCTTGAGCAGGGCGGAGAAGAACTCGCCGGGATGAAATGCGTCTGGTTCTGCAGCTCATGTGGGGACGGCCGCCTTCGGCCGTCCGTGCCGAGCGAAGCTCGGCTGGGGTTTCCTTCGAGCGGTATCGGTGCTGTCGGCTAACTGCGCTGGCGAGCTTTGCTCGCCCGGACAGCCGAAGGCGGCTGTCCCCACATGTTCCGGGGAAGCTTCGAGGTCTGTGCTCGACGCGAACTCCGGCAGGTCTTCCCAGAAGAATTCGCGGCGGTCGACCATCTTGCCGCCGCGCATGTGAAACAGATTCACCGCCAGCATGCCGTTCTCGTAGTGATAGCCGAAGACGTCGGCGTCGTCGCCTTCGGCGGCGGCGATGCGCTGGCGCTCCTGCAACTGCTCGACGGTCGAAATCAGATCGCGATAGCGCGCCGCGCGTTCGTATTCCTGCGCTGCGGCAGCCTGCTCCATGCGCGATCGCAGGGACCGGGCGAGATCGGTCGGACGGCCTTCCAGAAACATCTTCACGTCGCGCACCGCCTCCTGATAGATCTCGGGCGTGGTCAGGTCTTTCACGCACGGGCCCAGGCAGCGCTTGATGTAGTACTGCAGACACGGGCGCGGATGAAATCGGGTCAGGTCGACCTTGCACGACGGAATCAGAAAATTGCGGTGGATCAGATCGACGATGCGATAGGCGAGATTGGCAGGGAAGTACGGGCCGTAGTAAGCGCTGCCGTCTTTGCGCAGGCGCCGCGTCACGTACACGCGCGGCCAGCGCTCGCCCAAGCGTCAGCTTCACGTAGGGATACGTCTTATCATCGCGCAGCAGGATGTTGAAGCGCGGCTTGCGCTGCTTGATCAGATTGTTCTCGAGCGCGAGCGCCTCTTTGTTGTTGGCGACGACGATGTAGTCGACGTCGACGGCCTCGCGCACCAGCGTTCCGGTCTTGGCGTCTTCCCAGCGGCCTTCGTGAAAGTAGCTCGACACGCGGCTGCGCAGGTTCTTGGCCTTGCCGACGTAGATGACGTCGCCCTCGGCGTTCTTGTAGAGATACACGCCGGGTTCGGTCGGAATAGTGCGGATTTTGGCCTGCAGATCCATGGCGCGAGCGGTGTACTTATTCTATTGGATGGGAAGTGCGAGCATTGTGCTACAAAAAGGGCAGATGAGCCCCACGATCGTGTCGTCCCGGATAGCCTTGTCCGATGCCTCGACTCCAGGCTGCTACGATCTCTGCCTCGCTGTCGTGTGTCCGCAGCGAATCGCGCCGATCGGGCAGAGCATCACTCCCGCGTCCCCGAACCAGTCGCTCAGCCCGCGGTCACCAAATCGGAAGCAGGGCAAGCAGGAAGAAGCGGCCCGTGCCGCCGCTCGTGCCAAGGCTCACCATTTCGACCGCGTCGCTGCATCATCGTGCTCGAGAACACGGACTACGAACGCGCCATGCAAGATCCGAATCTCACGGCTCTCGCCGCCCAGGGCGCCAGTTTCACGAACTTTCACGCCCTGTTTCATCCCTCGTATCCGAACTATCTGGCGATGATTGCCGGCACGGATTTCGGCACTTCACCGTCGGGGAAGCTTTCTGGGCGACAAGCAGGTGAACTTTCCCAACGACTCCGGCGCACAAAACCATCGCCGACCGCCTGATCGCAGCTGGACTCGACTTCAAACAGTATGCGGAGGAATTGCCTGCCGGCACTTGCCCGTGGAACATCTCGGGCCAGCACGTCGCCGACAAGCGAGGCAACTATGTGCGGCGCCACGTGCCATTTCTCAGCTTCCGCGAAGTCCAGGAGAAGTGGTGCGACCGCGTGATCCGCGGTCGACTCGGCGCAAGGCCGACAACTTCTTCGTCCAGGACGCGAAGAAGGGGCTGGTCGCCTATTCCTTCTACACTCCGAACATGAATCACGACGGGCACGACACGACCGCGCAGGTTGCGGGCGCATGGGTGAAGAAGTTTCTGGACGAAACCTTCCCTGAGAAACTGCGGAAGGGCACGCTGGTCGTCGTGACCTTCGACGAATCGGGCGGAAACGAGGACAACCGCGTCTACACCGTATTTCTGGGCGACATGGTGAAACCCGCAAACCAGCAGGATCCGGCCGTCCTCGGCAAGCGCTACACGCACTACAGCGTTCTGCGCACGATTGAAGACAATTTCGGCCTCGAGCCGCTGACGGCGAATGATCGCGAAGCGGCACCGATCACGGGCATCTGGAAGTGAGGCTCTCGCCTGCATTGCAACGCTCGCGTGTTACACTTCTACGATAATGCGTCGTACGTTGACGAATACGTCTCACACTGAGAACTGTTGGATTGGTTGAAAGAAACCTCGCGCCAGACTGGGATCCCTGTGGGACGCCTGATTCGCCAGCAACTCGAAAGCGCTAAGGCGAGCCGCGGAAAGCAGCGCTTTCTTCGTCACCTGGGCGCAATCCGCGGGGGGCTCTTGACGTGTCTTCGCGCAAGGGCTTCGGGGTTTATCGGCGAAACAAGCGAGAAGCGATTCCCTCTTATGCCCACCCCGCCTGACGCAACCTGAGTGTCACCGTATAAATTTTCCATTCATGGTGTGGGCTTTGCGTTGCTAAGGGTAACTGGGTACAGCGGTAAGACCGCCCACGTCCATGTCGCAAGCCATTGAAAAGGTATATACTTAACGTGGGCGTGGTTCGAGTTCCGAAAACTGGCATGAACCGTGCAGAAGTGGGAATTGGGACTTGTACTGCCGTAAGTCTTTCCCGGGCCTCAAGATAGTGGATTGCGCGCGGGGAAACCCGAAGCGCAAGAAAGAGATTGGACACAAGGAGCCTCACCCTATGAACCGCACTTCGTTAGTGATTTGCCTGGCAGCCAGCATGGTGGCCACCGTCGGCTGCGCCAGCAAGAACTATGTCAAAAGCCAGACGACGCCGCTGATCAACAAGACCAACGAACTCGACGACCTCACCGCGAAGAACACGCGCGACATTAAAGACGTCGACGCCCGCGCACAGGCCGGCATCCAGGCCGTGAACGCCAAGACCGACGAAGTCGAGCAGAAGGCGCAGAGCGCCGCACAAAACGCCGGCCAGGCGCAGCAGATGGCTGACGCCGCCAACGGGCGCGTCGGCGTGCTGACCAACACGGTCGCCAATCTCGACAACTATCACGCGGTCGCCGAGACCTCTGTGAAGTTCGGTTTCAACAAAGACAACCTGACGCCGAAGGCGAAGGAAGCGCTCGATCAGCTTGCCTCCAGCATCGCGTCGACCAAGGGCTACATCATCGCTTTGGAAGGCGGAACGGACTCGGTCGGACCGGCGGATTACAACTACGATCTGAGCCAGCGCCGCGCCAACTCGGTGATCCAGTACCTGGCCACCAAGTACAACGTGCCCGCGCACAAGATTTATGTGATCGGCCTCGGCAAGGACAAGCCGATGGAGACGAACAAGACCTCGACTGGCCGCGCCGACAACCGCCGCGTCGATGTCCGCCTGATGACCAACACCGTGGGCGGCAGCACTCCGGCTTCAACGCCGACCACGGGCCAGAACAATCCGTCGATGTAACGACGGCACAAGTTTACCCTCCTCCCCGGAGGACTTCGCCAACCAGGCCGCTCGCGCCTCCCCCTGAGCGGCCTGCTTTTTTTGAGCAATGAGCAATGAGCAGTGGGCGACGAGCGACTCTCGCAGAGTCGACATGAATGACTAGATGAATCCGATGAACCGTCCCGCAGTAACAATCGCTACCCACAACAGGATGGAGATCATGCCCATCACCTTCGCCACGACAGGCAGTGAGGGGCGCTCATCCCAGGCCGGCAGTTTCCGGTGAACCACGATCTGAAAGATCAGTGCCTGGATTCCCGCACACAACAGCAGCAGCATTTTCAATCGAAACGCGGGGTTGCCGTAGATTTTCACCGCTTCTGAGGAAAACAGCAGCACGCCGGTAACGACCTGCACGCCAAAACCAAGCCATGCCCAAGGAAGCAAGTCGCGCCGCCACTTGTGAGACGCGCTGCCGCGGCATCGCCCATCCGAGCAACCGCAAGTCGAGGACTGTGATGGTCCCCACCAGAGCCGCCATGCCCAGCAGATGCACGGTCTCGATGGCCGGAAAAAGCCAGAGCGACTGGCGGATGGCAGCGCCCACTGAGGTTTGGTCCAGCCATTGGCAGAATTCCAGCATGACAGGGACTAGGGCTCCCCCGGCAGCGACTTGCCGTTCGGGAGATCGATCTTCTGCAAAGCCATGTAGGGCGAACCGTCCTTGGCCACAAATCCGTAGACCGTGACTTTGTCACCGTGCTTGACCACGTCCGGGCTCCAGCCAAACCGGCTCAGCATTCCCAGGCTGCCGCACTCCAGCTTCCAGTTCACCGTTTTGCCGTGCTGGTCGGGGATGTCGGCATACACGTAGGCGTGCGGGTTGATCCATTCGAATCTGGTGATGGTGCCCTGCATGGTTACGATGTGCGTGGTATCGAACCGAGCCAGGCCGTGATGGGCGAACACAAACGGCACGCTGAAAAATGACGCCGCTACTATGATGGCTGCGACTCTTGGATTCATCGGCACTCGAGCTTGGGGTTCTTCAGCTGCAGAGATTTTTGAGCGGGACCCCAGACCATCCTTAGTCTACCGCGAATGCTGTGGAGATTGACGGTAGGAGTGTATCTCAGCGGAGCCGATCGGCGGACTGGATCAGACGCAGTCCGATGCGCGCCCTGGCATTGCTGTGGTCGAGCTTGAGGATGAGGTTGTAGTCGTAGGACGCCAGGCGATAGTCGCCACGCCGTGCGGCGATATCCGCCACCCGCAGCAGTTCGGGAATATTCTTCCTGGTAAACCCGTCGACAGTCGGGGCAGTTTGGCGGGACTTCTTTGGCGTTTGCATCGCGAGCGTTGAGTTCACCTGGCCATCTTTTCCAGCCGGAGAGAAAGGCGATTTTTCAACGTTGTCCGCAGCCTCGTTTGACGCGCCGCCGCTTACCGCGGCAGATGGCACGGTTCCAGATTTTGGAGCCGTTGTTTGTGCGGGAGCCTGACTCGTCGTCACAGGTGCGCCAGCGCCGTCGGCCGGACTGCTCGGTTGCCCGTCGGAAGATCCTGTCGATGAAGGTGTTGCTTCGCCAGAATCATCGGGCGCCGCTTGCGGGACCGTTCCCGATGCAGGATTCGGTGTGCCTGCCGGCGCCCCAGGAGCGTTTGCCGAAGAGTCAGCATCGTTCTTAGTGCCGCTTTGATTGCTTTGCTCTGCGGAAGTCGCCTTGTCCTGCCCTGCCGATGGCGCAGGCTTGAGATCTCGCAGCGTCTGCGGCAATTGGCGCGCGCCGCCCGTCAGGGTGTTAATGAAAGCAGGGTAAGAGCCTGTCGTCGTGTGGACGTAGAAAGCCCAGGCTCCGGTGCCGATAAACAGCAGCAGGAACACGATCGGCCACACGCTGCGCCGCTTCGGGGGCGGCTCCGTCAACAGGAAGCTTGGCAGCGCAGGCTCTTGCTGTGGTTTTGCCTTGACCGCCGCCGGACCTACTGCGGCCGGGCGCACATTCATTCGTGCCGCCTGCTCGGCGAACGCCGCCCGCATCTCCTCGCACGTCTGGAATCGCTCTTTTGGTTCCTTGGCCAGCGCTTTCCGGATCACAGCGTCAATCCCGCCCGGGACCGCCGGATTGATCAGCGATGGCGCCACCGGATCTTCGTGCACGATCTTGTACATGATGGTCGTCACATCGCCGTGAAAAGGTCTCTCTCGAGTCACGAATTCGTAGAAGACGGACCCCAGCGAGAAAATGTCGGCGCGCTGATCGACCTTCTTGCCGGCCAATTGCTCGGGAGCCATGTAGCTCGGTGTCCCCACCACGAGCCCCGTCTGCGTGAGCGAGGTGTTTTCGAGTTTTGCGATTCCGAAATCGAGCACCTTGATCACGCCCTCATCGGTCACCATCAGATTCGCGGGCTTCAGGTCGCGATGGATCACGCCGCTGGCATGCGCAAATCCGACCGCTGCGCAAATCTGGTCGGCCCACGAAAGGAACGTTGCCAGTGATGGCACTCCCACGTCGGCCAGCAATGAGGCCAGTGTGACCCCTTTCACATGCTGCATGCTGAGATAAACGGTGTCGTCTTCCTGACCAACGTCATAAATCGTGATGATGTTGGGGTGATCGAGTCCTCCCGCCGCCTTGGCTTCCTGCTTAAGCCGCTCGATTAGTTCGTCACGGTCGGGAGCGTTGCGATCGATCGCAATGGTTTTAAGGGCAACAGTCCGTCCGATGAGTTCGTCATGCGCCTTGTAGACCGCCCCCATCGCGCCATGCCCCAACTCCTCCTGGATGTGGTAGCGGCCCAGGCTCTTCAGACTTGCCCGGCCCGCCTGCCGCAGATGCCCGTAGGTCGACTCGTCGGTCCAGAGCATCTCGTAGATGCCTTCGGGGCCGAACGTCTCCCCGGCCTTCCGCACCGGTTTGGGATTGAACCGTAAGCCGGGCGCGCCCTTCATGAGTTCGTAGATGCTCTCGGCGATGAGAATCTGCGCCGAGGTCACATTCGCCAGCATGTCCTCGGGAAGGGCCCCGTCAGGCCCGGTGCGTTTGTCGCCGTCTGTGGGGTAGATCAGAATGGAAGGAACCACCTGCTGCGGCTCGGTTTCTCGATGGAACGTCAGAAAACGCTGCTGTAGTATTTTCGCGGTCGAGAGAGCGTGCCACGCATCCTCAAAGTTAGCCGACCAAAGTTCCGGCTGCCGACTCGCAATGCTCCCATTTCCATCGCGGATGATCTCTTGGATCAGCCCGCTGATCTCCGCCTCCTGCCCCAGAATCAATCCACTCGGCGGCGTCGTCGGAGCACCGTAGCTCCACAAACGCAGGAAGAGCGACACGCTTCCAGCGGATGCTTCTCGCTCGGGAGTGCGCTGCTGCGGTTCGGGTGAGTTCTCTGGCGGCGTCGGCAGTTCCATTTGTCTGGTGGCGAGAGCCTCGCAAACCCGCAGAAATACGCATGATTGCGAGCCTGGGAAAGGCAAGTCCAGAATACCGGGCCGTCACGTTTTTTCCAGTTACTTTGGTCTTTGACCACGGAATATCAGGCGCATGCAGCACTCTTCGCCGCACTGTAGGTCAATCAAGCCGCCGATGCCTCTCGGGAAAATGCCTTGGCTTCAGTTCCTCGCCGAATCACGTCGGGGTTGGGACTGGAGGATGATGAGACGAGTCTAGTGACCGAAGTAAGATCGACAATCGAGGGCGCAGGGAACTACGCTGAAGGAACAGCGTCGCGCACTCTCGGGGCGTGTGGGCGCGAAAGGACTTCGCAGGCATGGCTTCCAAACCACAGCAGGACCCAGAGCTCTCCTCTCGTCTGAAAAAGACCAATGACGAACTGAAAGAGCTGCAAGACTCCGTCAAAACCGGAATGATCAATGTGAAAGTTCTCATGGATTTCCGCGTTGCCTCCGAGCGCGCGCGGCAGGCCAGCGCCGCCGTCCAGCGATGGCTTGAGAGTCAAGGCAAAGGGAACGATCCCTATCAGCTCATGAACGAAGTCATGCGCCAAAGGGTCGAGATGACCACGCAGCTTGTCAAAGACGTGGCACGCGATCTGGAGAGTCTCGACCTCGATTTCGACACACCCGGGCTTCCCGCATTGAACCAGGCCGTCCTTACCTTGTCCGAGAGGCTGACCAAGCTCTTTCCTCGCTGAGTGTTTCTGCAAGATTGTAATTACTTCAGGTTCTACATATAACTGATTGATTCTAGGATCATTACTTGTTCATTGATAACCGGATGTGATTGCACTTGCTAGCGTGCGCCCTTAAGGTATATACAATGTATATACGTGAGTGGCCGACAAAATTCACCCACGCGAAGGAGCAGTCGTATGGCAACCGCACAGGCACAGATGGTGCGCTGGGGGAACAGTTTAGCTGTTCGTATCCCGAAGAATGTCGCGGATGAGGCCCAACTGGCGGAGGGCGACAAATTGATTATGCAGGTCGAAGCACCTGGCAAGGTCGCGATCAAGTCCATTGAGCGCCCCACGCTTGACCAGTTGGTGGAGCGAATCACGCCGGAAAACCTGCACAACGAAATCAATTGGGGTAAGCCGGTGGGGAATGAGGCGTGGTAGCCAAAGATTGGGTTCCAGACTCCGGTGACGTGATCTGGATAGACCTGGACCCCACCGTTGGTCACGAGGAAGCCGGAAAGCGCCCAGCATTGGTCCTTTCCCCTTCTTCATACAACGAAAAGACCAGCCTGGTAGTGGCCTGTGCTATGACCACAAAAAAGAAGGGATATCCGTTTGAAGTAGAAATGCCTGATGGCGGAATAGTGCTGGCTGATCAAGTGAGATGCCTTGATTGGCGAGTCCGTAATGCAAAGCCCAAAGACACCGCTCCACCCGAAGTGGTAAAGCGAGTTCTCATCCTCCTGGGAACGCTACTGCAAATCTGATTTGCGAGACATTAGATTTTTTCAAACTGACTCCCTTCCGGAACGCTCTCCTTTGCCTCGCAGGCGTAATATTTCAGCCATGCCATACTTCAACATCTCCCGGCGGTCATTTCTGGCCATGTCAGCGGCATTGCCGTGGGCTTTTCGCGGAATCGCCTCTGGCCTGGCCTCGTCGAAATCCATTCCGGTTGGCCTCGAACTCTATTCCGTACGCGACGCGCTGCAGAAAGATCCGCAAGGCACCGTCCGCGCAGTTGCTCAGATGGGATACCAGGTAGTCGAGTTCTACGGTCCCTACTTCAGCTGGTCCGAGGCGCAGGCGAAAGACATGCGCAAGTTGATGGACGACCTCAGCATCCGCTGTCTCTCCACGCACAACGACGAAGACAATTTCAGCGCGGCTAAGATCGAACACACCAAAGCTCTCAACCTGATCCTCGGCGCGAAGTACGTCGTGCAGGCCTGGAGCGATCCCAAGCCGACTCTCGATGGATGGAAGGAACTGGCCGGAAAATTGAATGCCGCGTCGGAAAAACTCGCACCCGCCGGACTCAAAGTCGGCTACCACAATCACGACGCCGAATGGAAACCGGTGGAAGGGAAGCGCCCAATCGAGATTCTCGCCGCGAATACCAAGCCCGAAGTCATGCTGCAACTCGACGTGGGCACGTGTCTGGAAGCCGGTGCCGATCCCGTTGCATGGATCCGAGCCAACCCCGGACGCATTCGCTCCATCCATTGTAAAGACTGGTCTGCTGACCCCGCCGTCGGCTACAAGACGCTGTTTGGGGAAGGGAAGGCCGACTGGAAGTCGATCTTCCAGGCCGCCGAGAACGGTGGCGGAGTGGAATACTATCTCATCGAGCAGGAAGGCAGCCGGTATTCCGAGTTAGAAACCTCGCGCCGCTGTCTGGAGGCATTCCGCAAGACGCACGAAGGAAGTTAACATATAGAGATATGCGCAGTTTGATAATGATGTTGCTGCTCGGCGTTGGCATCGCGGTGTCGCAGAACTCGTCTCCTTCGGCCCCCGCCAAGCCGCAAAAGGCCGATTCCAACAGGTCGTCGGACAAGTCGCCGTCGCACAATTCCAACCTCGCGCCTCCGCGTTCCGACAGCGTGAATGCCGCGTCTCTCGGTGACGATGCCGGCAACAGTTCCAGCAAGGACACCCAGATCGATTTGAGCCCGCCTCCGGACGACACGAAGGAACATCCCAAGAGCTCCGACATTCTGACCGACGAAGGCTCAGCCGGCGGCGGCGATACCATGGAGTTCCATCCCTGGGACCCGCACAAGGCGGCTAAGGACGTTGAAGTTGGCGATTACTACTTCAAGCGCAAGAACTACGCTGGCGCCGAAAGTCGCTACCGCGAGGCGCTTCTCTACAAAAACAACGACGCTATTGCCACTTACAAGCTCGCGATCTGCCTGGAGAAGATGAATCGTCCAGACGATGCGCTCAGCGAGTACGAAAGCTATCTAAGGATTCTTCCCTACGGCCCCGAAGCCGCGGAAGCAAAGAAGGCCATCGAGCGGCTAAAGAGTCCGGCCGCCAGCGTGAAACCAAACTAGAGCGCTGTCTTGAAAATGAAAGTCGGAAATCCGGGCCCTGCGCAACTCGCAGGCCGAATTCTCGTCAGCGGCGCTTACCTGCTCGCGCTGTCTTTTCTTTCCGAGCGCCATTACCCACCGAACTGCGCTCCGCTTCACCCAGAACCAGATTCGCTGGCCACTTCGGACCGGAATGCACGAAGGACTTCGGCCGCGCTGCCGCTCGAACAATCGCCTCGACCGTATCCACGCAGGCGTGTACCGCCTGCCTGCGCAGCGCTCCGTCGAACCCACCGCGGATAATTAACATGGCAGTTCCATGCATGAGCGACCAGATCGCCAGCATCAGGCGATTGTGCTGGCGCGGCGTACCACCCAGTTGCTCCGCCAGACGCTGGCGCATAAGGTTGAACGACGGCCACGGCTCATAGAGCGAAGGAGGCCGTCCCACGCCATCAAACAAAACCTCGTACTCGTGTGTGTTGCCTAGCGCAAACTCCAGGTACGCCTGAACCGCGTCCGTCAGTGTTCGGGTCGGATTCAGGGCGGCAAACAGTTCCCGCCGCGTCTGCAGTCGCAGCGCGCGCAGAATGTCGGCCCGGTCGCGGTAGCGTTCATAGACCGTGGGCGTAGTTGTCTCCGCCGCGCTCGCGATTGCGCGCATGGTCAGCTTCTTTTCTCCGCCGCGGGCCCACAGCCGCGACGCCGCCGTCAAGATTCGCTTTTCCAGCTCGGGATCCGGATGACGCGGCACGTTGCCTCCAGCAAATTTTGGTAACTTATTACTTCCACGCTGTATTGTTAACGTTGTATACTTAATCCATCAAGCGGAACGAACGATCTCGCATGGTGGGTCCCGCTGGGTTCCTGAACGGCAGTCCTCCCAATGAATCCCGGGACCCACCTGCGTGCTCTCCGAAAATTTCGACAAAAAAGGAGATGTTGCAGAATGCAGTCCGGAAGTCCAAAGCAAGTTTACATTGCCCGCCTTAAGGCCGACGTGGCCGCCGCGGGAATCGAAATCCTAAGCGCTCACTGCGCCGCAGATCGCGTTCGCCTCCAGTATTCCCCGGAAGACATCGTCACCTTCGGCGAGCGCAGTACTTTGAAAAAAGCTATTACGTCCTCGCAGGCCCTCTACAAGTTCTTCACGTTGCTTGAGGTTCAACTCAAACGCGCCGAAGACTCCAGCCGCTAGAGCCGTCGCGGGGCATCCGGTTTCGCTGAAGTTCTACTTTTCTACCCGGATGAACTCGCCCGTGGATGCGTCGACGGACACGGTCAGCTTCGAACTTTCCCGATTTGCGCCAAAGATAACGTGCCAGATCAGCTGATTCGTGTTGTGGTTCCAGTCGCAGACATAAATCACGGGCGTGTCCGGAGCCTTTTCCAGAATCTTGTCGCCGCCGTGTTTCTGTGCCGTGGCCAGAGCCTGGTCAGAGTCGATTTTTAGGAACTGGATGTCCCATGTTTGCATGGAGGCATTGGTCGGATTGTAGCTGTCCTCGGTTCCCGGATTGATGCCGCGCGATGGCGCGCCATCGGCGGCGCTTCCGGACCAGGTATAACCTTTGGCCGCGCGGTGCGTCGGCGAAGCGAAGCCACCGCGCCATACCGCCCATTTTCCGTCGTGCCCATTACCATCGCTGGTCGCTACCGAATCGATCCGGTACGGGCGCGCATCCGGATTCCAGCCGCGCGCGGCGACGTACAGCTTTTGAAATGCCGAACGCGCCGTTAAGAGCTCCGGGCCCTTGACTTCCGGCTTCGCGGGTTCGGCCGGCTTGTTCGAGTCCGACGAGCAAGCCGCCAGCAGCGACAGCACAATCAGAATTGCAGCAACCCCCATGGAACTGACGCGGCCGGAATTTCGCGTGCTCTCTAAGTGCGACAACAGCCCTCTTTTTTCCGCAGCGCATCGCGGGGCAAGGCTCGCCGTTTTCATGGCATCCTTCCTGACATGGCCTACGTAGATTTTTCTAGTGCGGCAACATTCTAACTGAAAGGAGGTGTCCGGGGAGTGACACTCGTGGCCCTCGCTGGAAATGGCTGAAGGACACTGATCTTTGGAGCGAAGCTGGGGTCACGACGCTATTGCCGGCGCTGGGGCTCTTGGTGAAGAAGTAGCAGCGAAAGCCGCGCTGAAAGATTTCGGTCCCACCCTTGCCGAGGATGCAAGGGTGGGGGCGCTCCGCGTAAGGCAGGAGTCCTGCAGATGGGAGCCCACTCGCGCTTCAGGCCGCAGTTCGCAAATGGGTGAGGATGGGTAGTTCAGTGCAGTTGGTCGATCCTTCAAACTTGAAACAATAATTGTGAATTCGAAACTCGCGCGCTTCGCCATCGTCTGTCTTCTGGAGCTGAGGCGCGGAGGATTGAAGATCCTGCTTAGTGCGTTCGGTGACGGTAACTCCGAGTCTTCCGAACTGCGCTTTCAATACTTCAAAGCCGAAAAATGGGTGTCCCGTTCCGTTGACATAGTGGGCCAGTGCGGCGACGGCTTGAGCGGCGACTACTTCGGGTCTGGGATCGCCTCCTTGGACCGCTAACCAAAAAGCGATAATCCAGGCAGTGTCGAGTTCGTGAGCAGGATCGATTGGCCCGACAGACATAGGTAATACCTCTTATTCTGGATAGTGCGGGAAGGGGCGAAAACGTTTCGGGGAATTCTGGGAAATGAGGCCGGTCCATGGCGATTTTTGCGGATGATTGCGGGAGGAGAGATGTTGGAAAAGAATGACGCTGCGTACTGGGTGAAGCGGCTGCGGCTGGAGCCGCATCCGGAAGGCGGATATTTTCGGCAGACGTATCGGTCTGAGATGACGATCGCACAGCAGGCGCTACCCACGGGATTTGGCGGACCACGGGCAGCTTCGACGGCGATTTACTTTCTGCTGGAGGGCAGGAACTTTTCAGCGTTTCACCGGCTGCGGTCGGATGAGATGTGGCACTTCTATGCGGGGTCGCCGCTTCTGGTGCATGTGATCGATCTCAGCGGAAAGCATTCGACGATTTTTCTAGGCAGCGCGCTGGACGTGGGGCAGACGCTTCAAGCAGTAGTGCCGGCTGGGTACTGGTTCGCCTCCCACGTGGCGAATTGGGACTCGTTTGGGCTGGTGGGATGCACGGTGGCTCCGGGGTTTGAGTTCGAAGATTTTGAGATGGGGAAGCGGGGGGAACTGGTCGCGGCCTTTCCACAGCATCGGGAGATCATTCAGAGCTTGACGCGGGAGTAGCGGTTATCAGGCTTTCGTGGCAGCGCTTCTTACCGAAGAGGAAAGTATGTTGGACAGGTCGAGGAGCGTAATCGCCTGCGGCTGTTGAAAAAGTCCCGTTTCGTGTCTGTGTTCGATCCGGGTTGCGGAATACCGACGTTCGCACTGGGGTCCGAGTTGGCGTGGCGGCGCGTCACGGCTAGCATAGGATCACAGGCCCGCGAGCCTGCGCACGATATATTGGAGGGCCGATGAAGGCAGCCACAATCGCGCGTTATGGGTCACCCGGCGTGATCGAGGTACGCGACGTCCCGGCGCCGGTGCCCGGACCGGACGAGGTGCTGGTCCGGGTCCATGCCGCGACGGTCAACAGGACCGATTGCGGCGAACTCCTTCACCCGACACTCATCCGGCTGCTGACCGGCGCCGGGCGATCGCGACGAAACATCCTCGGCATGGATTTCGCCGGAACAGTCGAAGCCGTTGGCGCGGCGGCCAGCCTGTTCAAGCCCGGAGACCGCGTTTTCGGAATGTGCCCGTCCAGGAATGACGGCGCCCAGGCGGAATATTTCTGCATGCCCGAAACCGGGCCGATCGCGCACATGCCGTCGAATCTGCGCTTCGATCAGGCTGTCGTCTGCGAAGGCGCCTTTTACGCGAATCCGACCATCGAGCATTTCGGCCTGAAACCCGGCCACAGGATCCTGATCTACGGCGCATCCGGCGCGATCGGCACGGCAGCGCTTCAACTCGCCAAATATCGCGGCGCCGAGGTTACCGCGGTCGTGGCGGGCCGCCACCTCGGACTGGCCCGATCGCTGGGAGCCGACCTGGCGGTCGACTATACCACCGACGCATTCGACCAGCTTGGCCGCAGCTTCGACTTCGTGCTGGACGCGGTGGGAAAGCTGGGCATCCGCCGATGGCGGCGATTGCTCAAGCCCGGGGGCGTCTTCGCGACGACGGATCGCGGCCCCTGGTCGCAGAATCTGCTGTTCGTGCTCTGGTCGAAGGTCACGGGAAGCGGGCGGGTCGTCGTTCCCCTGGCGAAGCGGGGAAGCGGGCAGGCGTTCGTGAACGATCTGAGAGACAAGATCGAAGCGGGCCGATTCGTTCCTGTCATCGATCGCAGATATCCTCTCGCCGCGATCGCCGATGCCTATCGTTACGTCCAGACCGGAGAGAAGGCTGGCGTGGTCGTCATCGACATCGTCACTGAAGGCCGGCCTGCCGAGCCCGGGTAAAGAACGTTCGGGCGGATAGAGCGAATAACGGGAGTAGCTGCAACATGGAATCCTCCCACATCCGCGATTCTGCGACCAACTCGGAATTGTCGAAATCAGGCAGGGGGAGGATGAGCGCTATTAGGATTTATCAACGGTCAGGAGTGAACTTAGGGGAACTGCTTGCCTTCCTCGCAGGCAATAACGAGCCCGATGACGTGATGCACATCGTCAATGGTCGCATCTGGAACCGAGGTGAAATCCAGGTATCGCCGCGCTACATAGGCGCTGTGCATCTGATCGAGCCCTTGCCGGATCTTCGCGGGGTTGAAGACGTCGCCGGACGCCACCTTGAACATCGAGCGAAGCTCCTCTTCAGAAAAAACGTGATTGTTCCTGAAGCCTACCTGACCAGTGCGATATTGCGGTCCTGCAAGGATGTCGAATGTGATAACGAACTGATGTGTTCCATGCTTGTCTGGCAGTTGCCTGCTAGATGGCTTAAGCACCGCCTTAAAATAACCATTGTCTTGCAAGCACTGGAGTCGTACACGGTTCGAGATGTGACTCAGCCATTCCGGCCCCTCGTACAGTCGCGACTCAAGATCAGCAGCACATTTCCCCAGGTCCACACCTTCCAGATGCGTGTCACCCCTAAACCGGACATCAACCAGATGGATTCCGGCTGCGGTCTGACCAACGCCGTAGATCGTAGCCAGCCCGAACATCGCACCCAGCAGGACGCCCCTAATCATGCTGAGAATTGTAGCGCCGAATGCCTGCCATCGATAACTGACGAAATTAAGGTGTGGCTTCGCTCGCAGGAGTTTTTCGACAGACACACCTGGTTACAGCGACTATGCGGAACTCTCGGTACTCCAGGTCAATGCTCCCTGTTCAGTGACTCGAATTCGCTTAAAGAGCAAGGATTAGGACAACTCGCCCAAGACGCCTCCCCCTTGCCCCTCGCGCTCGTCGATCCCGCCTCAAACCGGAGAGGGAGCAGCGGAGACTTGCCGTATTCTTACGTGAACGAAAGCCGGGGCAGGTCATCCCTCCAAGCCAAGTCAGGACTGAAGTCCCGTCTACAAACCAACTCCCTCCTGCCGAGGCCTTTGGAGGAAGTAGGAACGAATCAGGCGAGTCCTGACGTAACATCGCGATAGTACTCGTTAAGGTTTTCGCGGGCTGGGGCACCCGCGCACATTCCACAGCGATCACTTCGCCGCGACGGCCTTCTTGGGGAACATCTCGCCGATACGCCGGATCTGCGCGCCCACTCCCTTCAGCTTCTCCTCAATATGCTCGTAGCCGCGGTCGATGTGATACACGCGGTCGATGATGGTCTCGCCATCGGCAACCATCGCTGCCAACACCAGCGATGCCGAGGCTCTCAGATCGCTGGCCAGCACCGCTGCGGCACTCAGCGGCGTCTTCCCGCGCACCACCGCTCGCCGACCTTCGATCTTGATGTTCGCTCCCATGCGTAACAGTTCCTGCGCGTGCATGAATCGGTTCTCGAAAATGTTCTCGGTGATGACCGACGTCCCCTCAGCCTGCGTGACCAGCGCCATGTATTGCGCCTGGCAATCGGTGGGGAAGCCGGGATACTCTTCGGTCGTCATGTCGGCGGCGGTCGGCGGATTGTCGCCCATTACGCGGACCGCATCGGCTGAAGCCTTCGTCTTCACTCCTACTTCGTGCAGCTTGCTGAGCAGTGCGTCGAGATGCGACGGCTCGCAGCCTGCAATGTTCAGATCGCCACCGGTCATCGCAGCCGCGATGATGAACGTTCCCGCCTCGATGCGGTCCGGGATGATCCTGTGCTTCGCGCCCTTCAGCTTGCTCACGCCCTTTACGCGAATCGTGGGCGAGCCCGCGCCTTCGATCTTCGCTCCCATCTTGTTGAGCAGGTCGGCGAGGTCGGCAACTTCCGGCTCGCGCGCACAGTTCTGCAGGATCGTTTCCCCATCCGCCAAGGTCGCGGCCATCAGCAGGTCTTCCGTGCCCGTCACCGTGATTTTGTCGAAGACGATCTCCGCTCCCTTGAGGCGATCCGCCGTTGCTTCAATGTAGCCGTGCTCCTGCGTGATCTTTGCCCCGAGTTGTTCCAGTCCCTTGATGTGAAGGTCAATCGGACGCGCTCCGATCGCGCATCCTCCGGGAAGCGAAACCCTGGCGCGTCCGCAGCGTGCGACCAACGGGCCAAGCACGAGTGTTGACGCTCGCATGGTTTTCACTAACTCATACGACGCCTCAGGCGTGGCGAGATTCTCGCATTGAATGGTGGTGCGATGATGCGCGCGTCCGTAACCGAGTTCAACTTCGGCACCCATCGCCGCCAGCAGGTTGCGCGTGGTCTGGATGTCGCGGACCTGCGGAATATTTTCAAGAATGACCGGCTGATCCGTAAGCAGCGCGGCGGCCATGCAGGGAAGGGCAGCATTTTTTGCCCCGCTTACGCGTACGGTGCCCAGCAGCGGTTCTCCGCCGCGGATGACGAACTTATCCATGAACGATTCCTTCGTTTTGATTGTAACGGGACTTGTGGCAAGGAATTGTTGACTGGATTGGAACGAGAGGACAAGTACGGCAGGGTTGACACGGATATACAGCGCCCACCGCGGAAAGCGCGGGGGAATCCTGCAGTCCCGAGTGACGGCGGTGGGTGCGGCAAACCCCGGTGGGTTGCTTGGCATCCAAGCGCACGGCCAAACTTGTCGAACTCTGATCTTACGTCAATTCTGCTTCTTCTCCTGCTGCTGATGGCTCTGGCGCAGGTGCTCGGATACGCCTTTTCAAAGCTGCGCCAACCCAAAGTGGTCGGCGAGATCCTTGCCGGTGTAGTACTGGGCCCCGCGGTTTTCGGACGACTCTCGGCCCTCTCGTGGATCACGAGCGCCACCGACCGGCAGGCCAACGTTCTTAATTTTGTCAGCTGGCTGGGACTCTTGCTGCTGATGTTTCTCTCCGGGGCGGAAACCCAGCAATTGTTCACACGCGAAGAGCGGCGGGAAGTGGGCTGGCTCACGATCGTGGGCACTGGGATTCCATTCGTACTGGCGCTGGTTCTCGGACCGTGGTTAGTACGACCCTCGCTTGCTGGTCCCAATGGTAACCGGGCGTCACTCATGATCATTCTGGCGGTCGGCGTGGCTGTGACGTCGGTGCCGGTGGTGTCGAAGATATTTTCGGACCTCAATATCCTGCACACCCGCTTTGCGCGGCTGGTGCTCGGTGTGGCGGTGCTGGAGGACATTATTCTCTGGCTTGCCCTGGCTGTGGCCACGGCGCTGGCGGGAAAATCCGCTGTGAACCCACGGCAGATGTTCTACCACTTGTTGGCCACCGTCGGTTTCTTCGGTCTGGGATTGACACTGTTTCCGCGCATAGTGAAGCGGCTCAATAAATCCAGATACAACATTTTTGCGCGGCACTCTCCGGTCGGGTACGCAATGTCGGTAATGCTTGGGTATTGCGTGGTGGCGGGAGCACTGGACGTCAGCCTCGTCTTTGCCGCATTTCTGGCGGGCTTTGCGGTGGTTCACAAGAAGCGCAGAATCTTCGCCGAAGCGCTGGATGCGATCGGGAAATTCTCATTTGCCGTGCTTATCCCCGTGTACTTCGCGATTGTCGGGCTCAAACTGGACTTGATTCGTGGCGTCTCACTGGGGATGATTGCGGCGTTCCTTGTGGGAAGCTGTGCCGTCAAGATTCTGTCGGTGGCGTCGGCGGGGCGTTTTGCCGGATTCCGTGGCTTGGATCTGATCAACCTTGCGATCACGACGAACGCGAGGGGCGGACCCGGGATCGTGCTGGCCAGCGTGGCCTTCGATGCAGGAATCATCAGCCCTCTGTTTTACACGACACTAGTCGTCGCTGCAGTGCTGACTTCGCAGGTTGCGGGTGCGTGGCTGGACTATGTGCTCATGAAAGGATGGCCGTTGCTTACGCCTAAGGGAGATGAGTCAACTGCAGTCGCGATTGAAGCGATTCCTTCGGTCCACTGAAGGTCGTGAGATTGCCGCCGCGGACATCGATTCGGAATGTGCGGATTATGGTACGATCTGCGGAGCGCAGAAGGGCGCTGCCGGTCCGCGGAAAGGACAGAAGTCCACCTTGCTTTCGACAATCCAGATCACGAACTGACTTTCTGCCCGGAACTATGCGGACCTCGGGCCCACGAAAGGAAGTTCGCATGCCCGTAAGACCTCTTCCCGACAATCCCGATCTCCAACATCTCAAATACCAGGCGAAAGACTTGCTGAAGGAACATGCTGCGCACAACGCGGCCGCAGCCCAGCGGATCCGGGAGTTTCATCCGCGGTGGGCCAACGCCTCGGATGCGGCGATTTTCGCAGCCCAGCTGAGTCTGAGCGATGCTCAACTTGCGATTGCCCGCGAGTACGGATATTCGAGTTGGACCAGGCTGAAGCGCCGCATTGAGCAGCCGAAACCCAGCGATAAACTCAGCCTGGCGCATCACGAACGGATTGAAGACGCTACTTTCCGCCGCGCGGTTGAACTGATCGATGCGGGCGATGCGAACGGTTTGCGTGAGCATCTCAAACAGCACCCAAACCTGAGCCGCCAGCGCGTTGTTTTCGAAGGAGGGAATTACTTCCGGAATCCCACACTGCTGGAATTCGTGGCCGAGAACCCGGTGCGACACGGGACCCTACCCAAGAACATTTTGGATGTAGCGAAAGTTATTTTGGACGCGGGAGTGGAGCAATCTTCACTCGATGAGACTCTGATGCTGGTGGCAACCGGCAGCGTGCCCCGGGAATGTAGTATGCAGATTCCGCTGATCGATCTTCTGTGCGACCGCGGAGCGGATCCGGATAGCGCCGCCCAGGTGGCGGCCATTCTCTTCGAAATGGAGGCGGTCGGTGCGCTGGTGGCGCGCGGCGTTCGAATGACTCTGCCGTTGGCCGCGGCGTTGGGTCGCACGGAAGAAGTCGGCCGCTTGCTTCCAAAGGCGAATCCGGAAGAACGTCATCTGGCGCTCGCCCTCGCCTCACAATACGGGCTCTCGGAGATCGTACGGATATTGCTCGATGCCGGTGAAGATCCGAATCGATTCAATCCCGTCGGCGGGCATTCTCACTCGACACCGTTACACCAGGCCGCCGGAAACGGGCATCTGGATGTGGTCAAGCTCCTCGTGGAACGTGGCGCGAATTTGGATGTGAAAGATATCCTGTTTGGCGGGACGCCCGCAGGATGGGCAAATTACGCAGGTCGAAAAGAGGTCGAGAAGTACTTGCTCTCCGTTGCGAAGAAGGCGACCGAAGGCGACTGATGCACTTACGACCGCGCCAGAGCGATGGCCTGCCGCACGTGCCCCTTGCTTTTTTTCAGTGCAGCCGCCGCTTTCGGCCGCGCGACGCCCGCCGCCAGCATCACGACCGCCACCGGCGTGCGATTGCCGCTGTCTTTCAGTGCGCGAGCGGCGGTTTCATGATCTGTGCCAGTAGCCTGCTCCACGATGCGAACGGCGCGCTGCACCAGCTTTTCATTCTTCGTCCACACATTCACCATCAGGGTGCCGTAGACGTAGCCCAGCCTCGTCATCGCCCCCGTCGAAATCATGTTCAGGACCATCTTGTGCGCGGTGCCCGCTTTCATGCGCGACGATCCGGCGAGAACCTCGGGGCCCACTTCGGTGACGATCGCGAAATCAGCCGCCCGTTCCAGGGGTGAATCGCGGTTGCAGGTAAGGGCGATGGTGTGGGCTCCGCGTCTGCGCGCATATTCAACCGCGGCGATGGTGAATGGAGTGCGACCGCTGGTTGCAATACCCAGCACGACATCATGCTTGCCCGGTCTGCGTTTCTTCATCTCCGCTACCGCGAGCATCGAGTTATCCTCGCTCGCCTCAGTGGATGCCCCCAGCGCCCTTGATCCCCCCGCCATGATGTACTGCACCGTCCGCAGACTGGTGTTGAACGTCGGCGGAATTTCCGATGCGTCGAGCGCGCCCAGCCGTCCGCTGGTGCCCGCGCCGACGTAGATCAGGCGTCCGCCATGCCGCAGTCCGTCGGCCACGACATCAATCGCTCGGGCAATCTGCGGCAGGGCGCGCCGCACGGCAGCCGCTACGGTAGCATCCTCGGCATTGATAAGCTGCACGATTTCAAGCGACGACATCTGATCGAGATTCGCCGCGCTACTCAGAATTTGTTCGGTCGGGAGCTGCCTGAGGTCAGACTTCTGGGGCCGGGATCGGGTCAAGTCGTGCGCCTTTCAAGAAAGCTGGGACGCTCGCCGGAACAATTGGGGAGCAGGACAGTGTATCGCACTGCTTCTCTGCGCTGAAGGGGCTTGCTGCCTTCTATCTGCTCCGCGAACTCGGCGGATTTCTCAGCGATCACCGCGGTTACTGGCCACTCCCTCCACGATCGCATCATGGATACTGGGTCTCACTTGCCTTATTGCCTGATTCGAGCAGTCAGGCCATGTGCGGTTGGTAAGCAGCGTGATCGACAGCTGCCGATCCGGATCGATCCACAGCGACGTTCCGGTATATCCAAGGTGGCCGTACGAGTGAATTCCAAAATGCGAGCCCGATTGCGAAGGAGCAGATGGCGTGTCCCACCCCAGCGCGCGCGAAGTTCCAGCAGGAGTACCCTCGCGTCGCGTGAACAAGGGAATCGTCTCAGGCCGCAGGATAGGCCTTCCTCCCGAGAGCAGCACGTGGGCGAAGCGAGCTACGTCTTCGGCAGTGGAGAACAGCCCCGCATGTCCCGCCACGCCTCCAAGCACGAAAGCATTCTCGTCTTGCACTTCCCCTTGAATGACGCGCATGCGGAAGGTGCTGCGCTCCTTTGCCGGACCAGTCGTTGACTGTGCCGGGCCGCCCGCCTCGCGTTCATCCGCGGTAGGCGGTATGTTCGGCCGAAGCTCTGCGGGCGGGTTGAACGTCGTGTTCGACATGCCCAATCGGCCGAAGATCTCACGCTGACAGAATGTGTCCAGCGATTCTCCAGCGATGCGCTCCAGCGCAACGCCAAGGATAATGAATCCGATGTCGCTGTACTCCGCGCGCCTGCCGGGATCAGCCGACAGCGGCGTGGCAAATGCTCGCTGCAGCAGGTCGTCTCGACCCCTAGCCTTCAAAAAAAGCTTTTCGTACGCCGGCAGCCCCGAAGAATGTGCCAGCAGCATGCGAAACGTAACGTCGCGTCGCCGCGGATCGTCGTTCAGAAATTCCGGGATTGTGCCTGACACCGGAGCCTCAAGTTCGAGCAGGCCCCGTTCGTACAGGATCATGGCCACAGTTGTCGTTGCGACAGCCTTGGTGACCGACGCCAGATCGAACAGCGTGCCGACCTCAACATCAATACCCTTGCCCTGTCGTGAAGGACCCAACCAGGAAGGTGTACCCTCCAGGTCTTCTTCGTACACAAACTTCCCGAACGATTTCAGGGCTACCAGTTTGCCGGAGTGGGTCACGGCAAGAGAGGCTGCCGGAAAAGCACGCCGGGCGATCGCCTCGCGCAGAACGGAAAACGCGGACGAGAATTGCTGGTCCTGATGTTCGAAGCAGCGGGCTAAAGTTGTTGCGTCGTTGGGAATCTGCGTGCTCGCTTGAATAATTCTGACTCTCGCGGGTTATAGCAGAGTTGGCTAAGCACGGTAAAGCGTCCAGCCAAAGAAAGAGGCATCCGCGCGATTACCTGCGTTTGTTGAGGCTTGCCGCCGGGTTGTGTAAAGTCAAACCATCCATTCTTTCAGGGTCAACTCGATGCCCCAATTTTGTTTCGCCCGCACACGCGGACAGCGCGATTGCGCCTTGTTCATCATCGTTTTGTGTGCATCGCTCTCTATCGCACTGTGTGCTCCCGCTCTTCAAGCCGAAGAAAGCAATCCCTCTGGGCTCCTCGCACCGGACCAGACCGCGGCTGCATCTACCTCGGCCTCGGCGGCAGCTTCGAATCCCGTGAAACTCAGCGCGGTCGATGCCGTCATCCAGCAGGCGATCGCCGACAACAATATTCCCGGCGCCGTGCTTGTCGTTGGGCACAATGGCAAAGTCATTTATCGAAAGGCCTATGGCCATCGCTCGCTCGAGCCGAAGCGCGAACTCATGACGCTCGACACGATCTTCGACCTGGCCTCGCTTACCAAGGTGGTCGCGACCACCACGGCGGTGATGCAACTGATGGAACTGGGCAAGGTGCGGATGAATGATCCGGTCGCGAAATATATTCCGGAGTTTGCGCAGAACGGGAAAGAGGACATCACCATACGTCAGCTGCTGACGCACTATTCCGGGCTTGCGCCTGATCTCGATCTCGGCGCCGCCTGGGAAGGGAAGCAGACGGCTTATCAGTTGGCTTGTGTCATGCCGCCGGAGACGACGCCGGGTTCGGGTTTTGTCTACAGCGATATCAACTTCATTATGCTTGGAGCGCTGGTCGAGAAAGTTTCGGGTGAGAGCCTCGACGCCTACACAGCGCAACACATCTTTACGCCGCTCAAGATGACGCATACCCGCTTTGAACCTCCGGCGGTGTGGCGGCCGAAAATCGCGCCGACACAGTACGACGAGAAGGATAAAATGCTGCGCGGCGTGGTGCACGATCCCACGGCGCGGCGCATGGGCGGCGTGGCCGGGCATGCGGGACTGTTTTCGACAGGAGACGATCTGGCGAAATTTACGCAGGCGCTGCTCGACGGCGGCGATGGAATCTTGTCATCAGAGGCCGTGCAGAAGATGACGTCGCCCGAACAGCCTCCGTCTGCGCCCGTGCTGCGCGGGTTTGGATGGGACATTGATTCTCCGTTTTCGTCCAACCGCGGCGACCTTTTCCCGGTGGGATCGTTATGGGCACACGGGATTCACCGGTACATCGATCTGGATCGATCCGACCACACACGCCTACGTCATTCTGCTGACCAATGCGGTGCATCCGCGGGGGAAGGGAAACGCTGTCGGGCTGCGCGTGAAGGTGGCGACTGAAGTCGCGGCCGCGCTGTCCCTGACCGCCGACGAAAAAGAGGCGCTGCGCTGGAAGAGCATTACGGGCTACAACGAAGCCTTTAGCGCGGCGCGACGCATGAGCGCGCGCAACGGCACGGTGAAGAACGGCATTGATGTGCTCGAGGAGCACGGTTTCGACGTGCTGAAGCCTCCAGCGGGCTCGGCGCCGGAAGCGAAGAAGCATATCGGGTTGGTCACAAATCAGACGGGGCTGGACGCATCCGGCAAGCGCACGATCGATGTGCTCGCGGCGGCGCCAGGAGTTTCGCTCGATGCCATCTTCAGTCCCGAGCATGGCGTCACGGGCACGCTCGACACTACCGATATCAACAACTCGAAAGACGCGGCGACCGGCGTGCCGGTGTACAGCGTATACGGCGGGAGCGATGCGGCGCGGCGTCCTCCGCCGGAGGTACTGCGCAGCCTGGATGCAATCGTCTTCGACATTCAAGACGCGGGCGTGCGCTTCTACACCTACGAAACCACGCTGGGATATTTCCTGGAATCCGCGGCCAAGGCGGGGATTGAGATGATCGTGCTCGACCGTCCGAATCCGATTACGGGTTCGTTTGTGCAGGGTCCACCAGCCGATCCGGGGCACGAGAGCTTCACCAACTATTGGACCGTGCCTGTGCGTCACGGGATGACGATGGGCGAGCTGGCGAAAATGTTCAATGCCGAGCGCGGCATCAATGCGAAGCTGACTGTCGTTCCCATGGACGGATGGCAGCGCGGTGACTGGTTCGATTCGACCGGGCTCGAGTGGGTGAATCCGTCGCCGAATTTGCGCAGCGTGACCGAGGCGGCGCTGTATCCGGGCGTGGCGCTGATCGAGGGCACGAACGTTTCGGTCGGTCGCGGAACGGACACTCCATTTGAACTGGTCGGCGCGCCGTGGATGAAGAGCAAAGAACTGGCGGCTTATCTGAACACGCGCGGCATTGCGGGAGTGCGATTCGTGCCGATGACGTTCACTCCCACGTCGAGCAACTACAGCGGACAAGCGTGCCAGGGAGTGAACATTGTCATCACCGATCGCAACGGCTTCGATGCTCCCGAGTTGGGCATCGAGCTGGCCGCCGCGCTGCGCAAGCTCTACGCGGCCGATTTCAAAATCGAAAAGATGCAGGGACTGCTGGTGAACCAGAGCGCGTACGACGCGCTGGCGGCCGGCCAGGACCCGCGCCGCATCGCGCAGGACTGGATGGATGAGCTGGCAGAAGTTCGGCAAGGTGCAGGGAGAAGTATTTGATTTACAAGTGAGACCTAAAGCGTAACGCGGGACAAACGGTTATCTGGGCTTGTATTTGTTCGGAGCTTCCTTCGTAATGGGCATTTCAAATCGTCCGCAGCCGCACGTATCCACGAACTCGAACATCACGTCTTTACCGATACCCTCGATATATCGATAGTGCCAGAGCTCCCAGTCGTATGGGATCGCGCCGACTCCAAAAAGGTCGCTCGCCTTCTTTGAACCCGCCGCTGAAAAATGCTGCTCAATCTGGTCCGGTGCACCGTACCGGATGTAGGTACGTCCACGGTCGGTCTTCCATCCGGGGACATTGGCAGCAAAATGCTCGTTAGTATAGGCGATGCGCCGGTAGTGCTCTTCCTTGAACTTGTTTTCCTCCGAACCGGGGATCGGGTTGCGACGCTCCCAGAAATCTTCCACAAACTGATCCCGCTGCTGGTCGGTCTTCAGTCCTTTAAATTTGGCTCGTTCCTCGTCGCTGATGAGGTAGCGCACGTCCTCGTCAAGCCACTTTTGACAAGGCGCAGAAAGTACTTGCGCAGCGGCATCGCGGTTTTGCGTCGCGGCGAACGACGTTACAAGAATCGGTGAGATCAATCCGCAGAGTAGAATGTGCGATAGCCGAAACCGATCCATACGGCAGCCTCTTACGGACGGATGCTACCAGCATCTTAGAAGCTGTATCGGGGTCGAGCAAGTTTCCCGCGGCAGCACCCGTCCTGGCGCTTCTGAAATTGACAGGGTAACTGTTCCCGAAGTGACCATTCGTAATTTGAAAATCCCTGCTGCCGCATTCAGAATCTACTTGCCCACCACTTCGTAGTTCAGCAGTCGCATCTTCCTGGCCGGGAAGTGACGCCGTTGGACGAATCCACTCTGGCCTGATGGGGAATCCTGGAAGTCATGTCACGAGCCAAGGCGACAATTCTCTGCATTGACGACCACTGGAACGGGCTCATCGCGCGGAAGATGTTGCTCGAAAAGAACGGCTACGAGGTTCTGGAAGCCAGCGGCGGAGACGAAGGGCTGAAGGTGTTTCGCTCGCGCAACGTGGATGCCGTGGTCGTCGACTACCAGATGCCCGGGATGAACGGGGACGTGGTAGCCGAGAAGATAAAGCGCATCAACTCGCATGTCCCGATCATGCTTCTATCTGCCTACGGGCCGCTGCCCAAGAGCAAGCTGCGCGCAGTGGACTCGTTCTTGACCAAGTCGCAACCACCGAACATTCTTTTGTCCAAGCTGCAAGGCTTGCTGGGCGATCAACACAAACCTTTTTTCTCCCGTTGGCTCGATCAATGGAAGAACCGGAATCAGGTGAGCTCGTGAAATTCTTGAAGTTGCTTCTTCGCCAAGGTTGCACGCACCGTTTCTCGTGGCCGCGCATCGACGACAACGGACGTCATTATCAAATATGCCTGGCTTGCGGAACAGCTTACGAATACGACTGGAAGACGATGCACCGGACGAACCGCCTGCTCGTGGCCGCCGTCCAACACGAATTGCACAGCGGGAGTCTCTCGCGCTAGCCCTGGCAGTCGGCCTGGGCGAGCAGTCGTGCTGTGCGCTAACCGAAACAGGAATGCGCAATGACTCATTTTTTTCAACGCCGGCCTGCCCAGACGGGCTCCACGGGTTAGTCTTCACGGGACCATCTCGGCTGTGATTCGCCTCGAGAACGGGAGACAAATTCCCGCCACCCTACGGCAACTCTCCATCACCGGGGGATTGTTGGACCTTGCGATCTTCCTGGAAGAGCGCGCCTGGGTGGATTTGACCATTTACCTGAGTTCCGGCGGTGTGCGAGCCACTGCTGAGGTGATGTTTCCCATGCGCGGCGGCGTGGGCTATCTGCAGCCGTTTCGGTTTACCAGCCTCGGCGCGGAAGAACTCCACGCACTCGATCAGGAAGTAACGGGCCTGCTGAAGCAATCGGCGACGTCAAAAACAGGCGACTCGGGCTTGCGGGCGCCGCGCTACTACCTGGAGTCGTGGTAACACCTTCTGGCTCCCTGCAAGTCTCGTTGCTGTCTGGAAAAGCCGCGGGCGGGGGCGGCCCGCTGCGTCAAGCCGGATAACTCCGGGCTCGTAATCCTGCATCCTAGCGGCTAAAGCCGTAGTAAGCTTGGGGGCATACACCGATGCCTGGAGGTGCGGGATGCGCATGATTTTGACAGTGCTGCTGGTCTCGGGAATAGCGTTTGGGCAGTCGACGGACCAGACGAGGCCCAAGTTGCCCCCCGCGGCCAACACAGCGCCAAGCGACAAGAGCACCGAGATGACTTCGGCTCCGGCTGGCGCCAGCATGGAACAGGCGCCCGATCCCAATGTGGCCGTGATCCCCTCTGGAACCAAAGTCCCCCTGCTGCTCAAGCAGGCCATCTCCACCAAGAACGCGCGCGAGGGCGATCCGGTGTACGCCGAGACAGCGTTTCCCTTCGTGCTGAACGATCACATTCTGATTCCTGCCGGAACTTACATCCAGGGCAAGATCATGCACACCGAGCATGCGGGCCGCTCGAAGAAGCGCGCCGAGCTGCTGATTCACTTCACGTCGATGATTTATCCCAGCGGCTACACGGTGATGCTGCCCGGTTCGATCGAAAACACGCCCGGAGCCGACGACAAGGGTGTGAAAGACGCGGAAGGCACGATCCAGCAGGACAAAGACACGAGCAAGCGGATTGAAGACGCGGCCAAAGGCGCGGCGGTCGGCGGCACGGTGGGCAGCATTGGCGGCGCTGCGGCCGGAGGGTTCAACGGCGCGCGGTATGGCGGCCTGGCCGGGATTGCAGGCGGCGTGGCCTGGGCGCTGCTGAAGCATGGTCCGGAAGTGAAGCTCGAAGTCGGCACCTCGCTCGAGATGGAGATTCAGCGCGACGTGAAGGTCGACGCCAGCCGGATTCAGTGGCGAAGGCGCAGTAGGCGCTGCAATCACTAGTCATCTGTAGGTGCGCTTCTACGGTTCGGATGAACGCTTTTCCGCAGCTCTACGCTAGGTTCCGTCATGCGGACCTTCGCGCCCGCAAACTTGCGCCGCTCAGGATGACAATGCCGTTAGATGCTCGGGCTGGCAAGCACTCTCTCCCGCATCAAGCCAAGCAACTTTCGCATTCGCAATTTGCTCTCCGGGCCCGCGCGGCTGCTATACAATCCGCGATAGGGGTGAAGCTGGCCCGATCGTGGGAGGCGCTTGTGGAAGCATTTGGCTTTGGTTTTGGAACGATCATCGCCGTCATCGTTGTCATCTACCTTCTCAGTTCCATCAAGATTCTCGCGGAGTACGAACGCGGCGTGATCTTCCGCCTCGGGCCGCTTGTTGCCGGCGGCCAAGGGTCCGGGAGTGATTCTGGTGTTCGCGCCGATCGACCGCATCGTGCGGGTGTCACTGCGGCAGGAAGCGCTCGAAGTTCCGCCGCAGGACATCATCACGCGCGATAACGTCACGCTGAAGGTGAATGCCGTTATCTTCCTGCGCGTGATTGAGCCGCGCAAAGCGGTCGTCGAAGTTTCGAATTACGTTTACCAGACGTCGCAGTTTGCGCAGACCACGTTGCGCTCGGTCCTGGGCGAACAGGAACTGGACGAACTGCTGGCGCATCGCGACAAGATCAATCTGCGGCTGCAGAGCATTCTCGACACGCACACGTCGCCCTGGGGCGTGAAGGTGACCAACGTCGAAGTCAAGCAGGTCGATATGCCGGAGTCGATGCTGCGCGCCATGGCCAAGCAGGCCGAGGCCGAGCGCGAGAAGCGGTCGAAGATCATTCACGCCGAAGGCGAGTTCTCGGCAGCGCAGCGACTGGTCGATGCGGCGCATCTGCTCTCGAGCGAGCCGGTCAGCGTGCAGTTGCGCTATCTGCAGACGCTGACCGAAATCGGCGTCGAGAAGAATACGACAGTGGTATTCCCGGTGCCGGTGGACTTCTTCTCGGGGATTCAGAAGATGCTGGGCAAGACGGATGACAACGCCGGCGAAGACGGCGTAATTGCTCGTGTGGCGACGGGCGCCTTCGCCCGTCCCGCCAGCGCGCAAGCGCGGCGGTCGTGGTCATGGTTGCGCCCGGATTGGGGGTTGAATTATGGCTTCGTCAGAAGATACAGAAATAACACTGGGGACCGGCAAGCTGCTGGTGCTGTTTTTCGGACTGGTTGGCGTCTGCGCACTGTTTTTTGCGCTGGGATATTCGCTGGGACGAAAGTCGGAGCCGGCGGTCACGGCCGCGAGCGCGCGCTACTCCGCAGACTTCCTCGAACACGAGCAAAGCGAGCGGCGCATCGACAGCCAACCTGCCCCGCCGATGACCTTCTACAAGGCGGTCGAGCAGAAAGATGCGAACCCGGAACTGACGCCGCCCGCTGATACGAAGACCGACACGTCGGCCTGCTGCAACCAATTCGCACACGACCGCTGCCCGCTTCAACTCCGGCGGCGAATCCCAACGATTCCGCCACGCGCTGCCGACCTCCGGGATACTTCGTGCAGGTGGCCGCCGTCAGCAAGCAGGAAGATGCGGACGCGCTGGTCGATGCGCTCAAGAAGAAAGAGTATCCGGCATTTGTGGCGTCGCAAGCGACCACCGACAAGCTGTTTCGCGTGCAGCTTGGGCCCTTCGCCGACGTCAAGGAAGCCGAGGCGATGCGCACACGAGCTGATCGGGGATGGCTACAGCCCGATTCTGAAGAAGTAGTTTGTACATTGACACCCATCGATTTTCGCGATATCTGTAGTTCTCATGTCCTCTGAGACTTCTCTTGATCGCGTCGCTTCACGCCATTGCCGATCCTACCCGGCGGCGCATTCTGCTGGTCTTGAAAGAAGGCGTCGAGAGCAAGACGCCGGCCCCAAGCATTTGCAAACCTCCTGCTTTGCGGCGGAGACATCGAAGAGCGGATTCATCTTTCGCAGCCGACGATCTCGCATCACATGGCGATTTTGACCAAGGCCGGACTGGTTGACGCAACGAAGCATGGGCAGTGGCGATGGTATCGGCGGAATGAGAAGGCGATCCGGCAGGTCGTGAAGATGCTGCGCGGGAAGCTGTAGAAATTCGGCGTTGTCATCCTGAGCGAAGCCCGAAGGATCCCTATGCAGCCGTAGTGCTGGCCCTGACTGAGGAGTTTATCTCTATATACGAGCAAGTCGCCCGCAAGCATCGTTGAGCAAGTAGGGATCCTTCGACTCCGTTATCGTCCGCTTAAGGCAGACGAAAACTCCGCTCAGGATGACAACGGGTTTGGCGAGTGCCTGCGCGGTGCGCGGCGCTACTCTCCCAGCGCCCATTTTTCCAAATCTCCGGTGGAGCGCAGCAGGCCTAACTGGGCGCGCTGTAATTCGAACGTCACATCCTGCAGCGTGATGAAGCGCTCGCTCACCTGCGAGCGCGCATCGTCGAGATCGTGCAGATTGGCGGTTCCCGCATCGATGCGCGTTTGGATAGCCGTCAGATTCTTCTGCGCGATTTCAGCTTCGAGTTCGGCGACATCGCGCGCCGCCTGCAACTGCGCGACGGAACGCTGCAGGCGCAACGTCTCTTCCGAAACCTGATTTTTTGCGGCTTCGGCCTGCTTGCTGGCTTTGAGCGCGTCGGCATCGGCGGTCTGCGCGCGAGCGCGTTGTGAGGCATTGAACAGCGGGAAGCGGATGCTTACGCCGACGGTGGCATTGTTCTGCTGGAAAGCATTCGGTCACGCACAACACCGAAACGCCGCCCACGGTGCAGGGTTTCGAGGGAATGTAATAGTTCTCGAAATTATTGAACTTGGAGAGCAGCGCATACTGCGCAGCGAAATCCACGCTCGGCCACAGGGCCCGATGCTCTCCCTGCGCGCGCAGATATTGTGCGCGGGCGTGTTCCACAGAGGCCTGCACCGCGGGACTGGAGTCGGCCGCCGCCTTCGGCGCATCGTCCGCTGTGACAGGCGCCGGCGGCTGCGGGAATTGAGTCAGGATCGGTTTGAATGTCTGCGGCGGCTAGCCCGGTCAGCTTGGAAAGATGCTCCCGAAGCACGTCAGCCGCGCCCTGCGCTTCGGCAATGCGCAGGCGAACGCGTGCCGCAGAGAGGCGCGCCTTGGTTCCTTCGATTTCGCTGTCGACGCCTTCTTTGACGCGCTGGGCTACCGCGGCTTCGCATCTTGTTGGCGTCAGCCTGCGGTGTCCTGCAGACTTCGCCAGACGCTGCTCCCACTTCGCCAATTCCGCATAGCTCAGGGCGGCGTCCTGAATGATCTGATTGCGCTGATCTTTTCTCTTCAAAGATGCGACCGACGACTCGACCTTGGCTGCCTTTAGAAACTGGCGTAGCGACGGGTTCAGCAGCGCGGACTGAGCGTTGACGTTGAACAGCGACGGAGCCGATCCTTCCAGAGATAGAGGGAAATCCGTACGAGTATCCCAGTCCCGCGCCGGTCGAGAGCTGCGGGATGTAGCTGTCGCGCAGTTCGCGATATGCGGCGGCTGCGCGCTGTTCATCGGCGGCTGCGATCCCCGCACCGGTGGCGTGAGACAAGGCAAGCTCGACGACGCGCCTGAGCGGAACAGGTTCGGCCAGCAATGATGCGGGTAGAAGAACGATTGCAAGAGTCCAGAGCAGGATCAGACACACCGCGGCTCGAAGGTTTCATTGCGTCCCTTTCAGCAGTGAGAGTCGTATGAACAAGTTGGATGCAAGGGAAATTCTAAATGCGGAATGACAAGAGCATGCCAGTTTTCGATTGGAATTGAACGACCAGTACTCTCATCGTGGCCGCAAGAACGCGGCCAGCGCGGGGCACCAGGAGGATTCGATCTTCAGTGCTCGACTCGGGTCAGGTCTTCCTGAGCGCGGCGGTAGTTGTGGAAGAGCGCAAGGGCGGCGCGGTATTCCTGCGCAGCGCCGCGGTGGTCGCCCTGCCTTTCGAGTAACTGGCCCCAGTATTCGTGTGCTTTGAAGGCGGGGCCTTCTTCCACCGGTACCAACCGAGAAGTAACGGCGCAGCAGGCGAATGCCCAGCGCGGGATCGCGGCCGGTACGCATCAGCAAGCTGGCGGCGTCCAGCAGGGCCTCATGATGATCCACAGGTGCGGTCTCGACCTCGTGCAGCGCCTTCTCCATATCGTCAAGCCGGTTGACGTGACGAAAGAAGATGGCGAGCTCTGTCCATGCCCAAACGCCCGAATGACTGGCTGCGATGGCGGCGCGGTATTCGCGCTCGGCCGCAGCCGTAGTCTTTGTTTTTCTCGGCGATTTGTGCCATCCACCCAGTTGGCCGCCGCGGGATTAAGAGCACGAATCGCCTCGGCCTGCTCGCGCGCTTTGTCCTTTCCGCCGCCCACAATCCCAGGAGCCGAGAAATAGAATTCAGCGAGATCTTTGCGGGCTTCCCAATTTCGCGGATCCAGTTCGACGGCACGTTCGAAAGCGATGCGACTCTTCTTAGCCAATCCCGCGGCGGAAAGAAATCCGGCATGGTCCGCCTTCTCGCCATAAATGCGCCCGAGCCAGACATAGTAGAAAGCTGTTTTGCGGATCGAGATTGCGGGCGCGTTCGCAGTTGGCGATCCCGCGGTCCCACTCTTCCATCATGAAATAGGCGCGGCAGAGCAGGTTGTAGACCGGCAGCGTCATTGGGCGATTGCCGCACTTGCTGCTCTAGAACCTGCATCGCTTCATCGACGTGTCCGGAGGCGAGCAGATCCTGGGGGGATGCCGCGAGAGCAACGCCCGTCAACAGGAAGTATAGCGGCCGCACGGGAAAGGATCAGAAGGTTCCGCTCGCATAGATTAGGGCACGACCTTCACAGACGCGCCATCGAAGAGCGGTTTCAACTCGTCGGCCGGTAACGCCACGCGGTCACCTTCGGACAGGCCGGAAGTAATTTCGACGCGAGTCAGGTTCTGCAGCGAGAACTGAATACTCTGGCGCTTGATGTGATCGTCCACCATTTGAAAAACGTACGGATGGGTGTCGTCGATGTGCATGGCGTCGCGCTGCAGCGTGAGGACGTTGTTGTGCTCGGCGGCGACAATGGTCACGCCGAGATTGATGTTGGGTAGCAGGCGCAAATCCTGATTGTCGATCAGGCAGGTGGTCTCGCCGACGTTGCGGTTGCCGCGCGGCTTGACCGTGGCGGGCACGCTGCTAACAGTGCCGGTCCAGATGCGGCCCGGGACGGCGTCCCAGGTGACCTCGACGTTCTGCGCCGATCTGCAGGCGGCCGATGTCCGGTTCATCGACAAAGGCGCGCACCAGTATCTTCGAAAGATCGGCTTCCTGCAGCAGCAGGTCGCCGGTCTGCACGAATGCGCCCTGCTTTACGGGAAGGGAATAGACCATCCCGTCGAAAGGAGCGCGCACGCTGGATTTGCTCAGCGCGTCTACGGCGCCGTCGTAGGCGGCCTGCGCCTCAGCGGCCTGGGCCTCAGTGCGGGCGATCTCCGGCGGAGAGTAGCGGTCCTTCTGCTTTTGCTCGAGCATGTTCACGTCGGCCTGGGCGCCTTGCAGGGTTTCTTCCGCGTGACGAACTTCGCCGGGAGATGCGGCGCCTTGCTGCTGCAGACGGCGGTATGCGTCGAGACTGCGCTGGGCGAGGTCACGGGCGCTGCGGGCTTTGATCAGTTGCGTGCTCAGGGTGATCACTTCCTCCTGCGTGCCGCTGTTTTTCGTAGCGCGCGATGATTGGCCTGCGCGGTCTTGATCTGCGCCTGGGCGCGGGCGGCCTGGCTGCGGATATCGGAATCATCCAGCTCCAGCAGCAATTGGCCTTTGCGCACGTGATCGCCTTCCTTTACCAGAAGACGTTTTACCGTAGTTGCAATCGGCGCGTGCGCTTCGAAGTTCTGGACGGGCTCAACCTTGCCGTTGGTGGAGACCAGGCTGCGGATCGATCCGCGCTTCACCGTGACCGCGTGTACCTTCAGCGGAGTCTGGTGCAGATAGGAATAGAGTATGGGGAGAAGCAGAATGAGTGCGGAGGCGATCCATATCCACCGCCTTCGGGACGGTGTGTGCGAATTGTTCAGTCAACGCCAACCTGTTGTCTTTCAGAGTGCGGCAGGAATTTCTGTAAGGAGTAATTTACCATTCCAGAGGCCGCGACAGAACAGGCAAGCGCTTCAGGCACGGTTACTACATTGGATGCTGGGGCGAGGGCCGCGGCTGCAGGAAGTCAGGCTCGTGGCTTGTCGCCGGGATTCGTGGCTGCTGCCGAAGGAGTCATGGCAAGCTGCGTCCCTAAGAATACTGCCGCTACAATAGAAAAATGCCGAAATCGCCTCGCTACACGCCGGAGCACGCCGCTGCCGGCCTCGAATGCCAAGTTTCCCGAGATTGAGACCTGGCCGAACCAGTTTCCAGGATACGAAATCGTTGTTGATGATCCCGAGTTCACGTCAGTGTGTCCGAAAACCGGGCTGCCGGATTTTGGAGCGCTCAAGATCCAGTACATGCCCGACAAGCATTGCCTGGAACTGAAGTCGCTGAAGGAATATCTGCAGAGCTACCGCAATCTGGGGATCTTTCAGGAGAACGTCGTCAACCAGGTCCTCGAAGATGTGGTGAAGTGGGCGAAGCCGGTGTGGGCCGAGGTGCGAGGAGAATTTCGTCCGCGGGGCGGAATCTCGACGACGATCGTGGCGCGCTGGCCGCGGCCGAAAAAGCAATAACCACAAAGGACACGAAGGATCACGAGGGAATTCGCGGTTTGGTTTCCTTCGTGTACCTTCGTGTCCTTCGTGGTTCAAGGTTTTCGTGCCGTCTGTGCGCGTGAGGTTCTCATGTTATATTCGCTCGACGCGTGTCTCAGAACGATCTCCAACCGCGCACCGCGCTGATTGTCCTGACGGCGCTGAATCTGCTCAACTACGCGGACCGCAATGTGCTGTTCGCGGTGCAGCCGCTGGTGCAGGCAGAGTTTCACGTCTCGAAAGAAAAGATCGGGCTTCTGACCAGCGCATTTCTGGGCTTCTACATGATCGCGGCGCCATTCGTCGGGCCGCTTGCCGATCGCTACTCCCGCAAGCTCATCATCGTGCTGGGAGCGATTTTCTGGAGCGGGCTCACGCTCCTGACCGCAGTCACGCACACTTACACCGAGCTTCTCGTGCGCCACACGCTGGTTGGAGTGGGCGAGGCAACATTCGTGACGATCGCGCCCACCTTCGTCGCCGACCTGTTCCATGAGAACGTGCGTGGGCGGATTCTCGGCGTGTTCTATCTGGCGATTCCTGTGGGTTCGGCCGCGGGATATTTGCTCGGCGGATATCTTGCCCCGCATCATGGCTGGCGCTTCCCGTTCTACATTGCCGCCGCTCCAGGATTCCTGTTGGCTCTGGTGGTTTTGTTTCTCAAGGAGCCGCCTCGAGGCCAATTCGATTCGATGAAGGATGCTGAGTCGGGAGATCTTCTGCCCGAAGGGTTCAAAGGCGGCCTGGTGAAGGAATTCTTCGTGATTATTCTCCTTTACTTGAGAAAGCTCTACCGCGTGACTCTGGTTCTACTGCACAATCCGGCGTTTCTGACTGCCACCCTGGGAATGGCCTTCATGACCTACTGTCTCGGCGGCATTCAGGTATGGATGCCGCAGTTCCTGAATACGCGAACGTCACTACACGCTGGAGTCGGCGAATTTGATGTTTGGCATCATCATTGTGATCGACGGAATTCTTGCCGCTTTGACAGGCGGCTGGCTCGGCGATTATCTTACTGCCGCGAATGAAGAGCGCGTATTACTTCGTTTCAGCGGTGAGCATGGCGCTGGGCGTGCCCGTGATGATCGTGGCGCTATTCTCGAAAGGGAAGCTGATGATCCCGGCGATCGGCGTGGCGGCGTTTTTCCTGCTGCTCAACACCGCGCCCCTGAACGCCGCAGTCATCAACTCTGTGGGTGCGCACATTCGCGCCACCGCGATCGCCATCAATATCTTCATCATTCACATTCTGGGTGATGTGCCTTCGCCGACCATGATGGGCTGGGTCGCCGACCGGCGCTCACTGCAGGCGGCGTTTGTGCTGCCGGTCGATCGCCATGGGGATTTCTTCTGCCATACTGTTCTACGGGATGCGATTTGCGCCGGCCGTAGCGGTAGACGATACCAAAAGCGTCCACCACTAAGGGCACGAAGGATTACGAAGTACGCCGAATGACTTACTTTTATTGGATCGCGGGAGCCATTCTGGCGCTGGCCTGGTTTTCCCGCATTGTGGATGCCGCGCTGGGCATGCCTTCCGTCGCGGATGTGTCCCGGCCCGAGTGGGACCGGAATCCGGTTTCGCCCTCGGGCAATCCTCGCGTTTCCATCATCGTTCCTGCTCGCAATGAGGAAGAGACCATTGAGCAGGCGCTTCGGACTCTGCTGGCGCTCGATTACGACAACTATGAAGTGATCGCGGTGAATGACCGCTCGACTGATCGCACGGGCGAGATTATGGAGCGGGTTGAAGTCAAAATGGTCCCCACTTCTCGCACAAAGTCGCGAGAACTGGGACGTGGGCACCCTCGCTTCGCGCGTCATTCATCACACAGAATTGCCTCCCGGATGGCTGGGCAAGACGCATGCCATGTGGACGGCGGCGAATCAGGCTACGGGCGACTGGCTGCTTTTCACCGACGCCGACGTCCTCTTCAAGCCCGATTCTCTGCGGCGGGCGCTCGCCTACGCCGAGGCCGAGCCTGCCGATCACGTTGTGCTGTTTCCCCAGATGATCATGAAGCGGCCCGGCGAGTACATGATGATCGCATTTTTCCAGACGATGTTCATGTTCGGGCATCGTCCGTGGAAAGTCGCCGACCCGAGCACTGACGATCACATGGGCGTGGGCGCGTTCAACCTGGTGCGGCGGCGCGTGTACGACGCCGTCGGGACCTACGAGGCGCTGCGCATGGAAGTGCTCGACGACATGAAGCTGGGCAAGGTCGTCAAGAAAGCGGGATTCGCGCAGCGCAACGTTTTCGGCGGCGATCTGATTTCAATTCGCTGGGCGCACGGAGCGTTCGGAATCGTCAACAATCTCACCAAGAATTTCTTTGCCGTGCTCTCGTTTCAATCGTGGCGCACGCTGCTCTCAGCGTTTGGCCTGGCGTTCATTAATCTCGGACCATTTCTCGGGCTCTGGCTCGCCCACGGATGGGCACGCCTGCCGTTTGCGGTCGCCCTCGGATCGATTCTCCTGATCTACATCGGGATGTCATGGCGCTCGTCGGTGCCGCCGTATTACTTCCTGCTGCATCCGGTGAGCACGGCGATGTTCATCTACACGCTGCTGCGCTCGATGTTCCTCACGCTGTGGAACGACGGCATCGTGTGGCGAGGGACGAAGTATCCGCTGGAGGAGTTGCGCAAGGGGATGGTGTGAAAGCCCCAAGGGAAGATGAGTTTAATAAAGATTTTGCGACAGTTAGCAGGTCAGACACCGAATGCGATGCACTCCACGCCATTCATGAACGGGTATCACTGTCAAACAAGCCGGCAGTGGCCCGCTACTAAACCGTGAACACAGCGCCTCGCGCAGAGTTAGGGAACAACCGCTTTGATGGGGGGCGTCTTGGTGCTTTCCTTGCCCTTTACGTCGATTGCTGTCGCTGCATAGTAATAGGTCGAGCCATTGGCCACAGTGGAATCGGTGTAAAGCGTCGGACCAATCAAGCTGACGTTGATTTTCTTCCAGGTCGTGGCATCGGGACTGCGATAGACGTTGTAACCGACGACATCCTTCGAGGTGGAAGCGTTCCAGTCCAAGTTGACGACATGCATTGCCCCGGCCTGGATGACGATTTTGAAGGACGCCTGCGAGACCCCTCCGCCGCAGCCGGTGGCTTTTACGACGAAAGAATCGGTAACCGCTTTGGTCGGTTTTCCGGTGAGGTTGAAGGACGTCGTGTTGCTGGACGCCTTCGCGGTAATGCCGGTAGGTAGTGTGCCGGATACGATTGTCCATTTGTAAGGAGTGCAACCGTTGTCGGCCTTGATGGCCGCGGAATAGGCAGTGTTGACGGTGCCGTTCGGAACCCTGGTAGTGGTGATCTTAATGTTTGCCAGGCATTGAACGCTGAAAAGAGCTAGCAGGGGGAGGAGCAGCCACGGTTTCATTGCTCTATAGTGGCGTGGTTAACGCGATCCCCAACAGATTCCGGAGGTTTTCCGCCTTCCTATTTTGCATTCGGAGTTCAAATGAGTTCGTGGTTTGCGATGTACGCGTCATCAGCGTTCGGGATAGTTGATGCAGTCGCGATATAGTTGATGTAACCGGCGTTTACGCTCAAAAACTCTGTGCCGTGACGATGAGTGAAAGGGGAGTTAGCGTCAGCTACGAGCCAACCCCGGGTTCCGGGTCGCCGATCACACGCTGATTCATTCGCCACGTCCGATGAACACTGCACACAGGCTCAGAAGTTATAGCCGAAAATCAAGCGAAGTTTGGGTGCAGGCCCCGAGTACAAGCTGGTCTTCAGTTCGACAAAGGTGCCTTTGCGGGATTGCATTCCTGCCAGGACATTCAGGCCGGTTTCGTAATCGAAGTTTCCAAAGTCAATTTGTCGCCCTAACTCGAAATTCTGGTGGATGAAAATCATTGCCGGTCCGCCGCCGACGTAGGGCGTCCAATTTCCTGTTCGATTCGCGGCCGAGAATCGATACACCGCCTCGAAGTTCAAAGCTATTAGGTCGGTGACTTCTCCAAAGGCGAACTCGGCATTGGGCCGGAAGAATACTCTTGGATGCAAAATCGGGCCTATCTGCGATTGAACGCCAAAGGTAAAGAGTTCGGGGTCAAATGCCGCTCCCGCACGCACGCCTACGCGCCAGCGCCGGCTCTCGCGTTTGATGTCGCTCTCAATATCGCGAACCTTCTCGGGCACGGGAGCAGCCTGAGCGCCCTTGTCGACTGACGCGCCGGAGGGCGCCGAAACCACGGTGACGTTGCTGGCGACTCTGGTGCCGTTCTCATCGGCAGGCCCGGCGATAACCCGTGCGCGTGCGCCTGGCACGAGCGATGCTGGCCGTACTGCGCCATGGTCGTATGTGAATAGCTGGTATTGGTTGTCGTCGGTGCGCACGACCAGAGTATTTCGGGTCGAGGACACGACAGTGCCTTCTACGGCATTGTGATCGGTAGGCTGGGAAGACGAAGTATCTTCCTGGCCTTCGGCTGAAAACGCGACGAATGGTGACACAAATAGGACGGAGCAGGCCAGAATCAGGGCACGCATATTTATCCTCTTATTACTGCTGGCCCGCTTACAGGGATCAATCCCGGCGAACTGCAGATGCGAGAAGACTAGAAGTGCCCGCGCTTTGAGTCGATACGGCGCCCACCCCATTTATGGATCACGGCGAGGGTAGAGTGCTGCCGTGGATGAAGTAGCAGTCGTCCGGTCCAGCATTGTGTGCTTCTGTGAATGGTTCGAACTTTTGTCCCGCTGCGCTTGAATGTGCCCTTTTGCGCTTATCGACCAATGCGTCGCAGTTGCAATCAGGGCAACAGTCGCCGCGTCCAAAAACGACTTCGATCAAATCACTCTTCACGCCTGAACAATTTACGCTCGTGGACGGAGCACTCTATCCGTTTCACTTAACTGGCGAAACCAGGGCGATAGCACTCAAAATCGCTTCCTCGCGCTTTGGAAAAACGCCGACCAAAGCCGAGTACGCAAACCTGTAGTGGGCGGTCCGCCTGGAACCGGATGGCGTCAGGCAGGTTTCCTATCCTCTTTCGACCCACCTTGCATCAGATCAACGATCATCGCAAACAGATGATTTCGGGTTTCAACTCTCACTCCGGCACGTGTGATGTACCGAATCACAATGTCAACTCCGGCTCCCGCCGGCCTAAGATTGACCGACGGCATGGCGCTAAACTGTGGCGCGCCCTCTTCGTGCGTCACCCTCTTCCATTCCGCTTCCGCCATTTGCGCATCCGCTTCCGTAATTTTCACTGTCCCTTCGTAAATCCCCTTGAGAAGGGGATGAATACCCGTGCCTGGAGGAACGCCTACCTTAATCTCATCCCACATCCACTGTCCTACAGTGGAGAAGTTGAAATACTTGCCACGTATGGCATAGCCGTTCAAAAACGAGACTCTTCTTCCCGTCGGATGGCCGTGGGCAGTCCAGTTTCCCGTCTCGAGCAGCCAGGTGCGGAACAGCCCGAGCTGTACCACCTCGCCTCCGACACCATCAATCTCTACCCAGTCCCTGACCCTCACTCCGTTTCGCCCCATCAGAACAAACCAACCACAGAATGCCAGGATGAAATCCTGGAAGACCACGGTCAGTCCTGCTGTCACCAGCCCGAGGATCGTTGGCATCTGCTGTGGTACACCGAAGATGATCAGTAGAATTAATAAGAGGCCGACCAGTTGCGTTCCCAGATTTAGAACTGTTTTCAACGTCTGCTTCTGACGAGCATCGTGAACCATCCTCTCCAATGCCAGTTGGAGACCCCAGCCCGTCAGGATCACCAAAATACAGATCGTCGCAAGCCACGCCAGAGACTGCAATATCAGGTGAATCACGATCTTTTGCTGTAACTCGACTTGCTCTCCCCATCGCCCGTACAGACCCGCCAGCTCCTGGTGTGCTCCCAGACGATCATGGAGTATGCTCAGCATGCTTTGCTGAGCGCTTAATCGTTGCAGCCGCTCGATTCGTTCCGAAGGTGACTCTCCAGGAGCTTTCGCCTCAAGGGCAGTGGCCTCTCCCTTCATCCTTTCCTCATCGCCGGTAAGCGCGGCAACGTCGGCCTTGGCCAACTGCTGCGCCTGCGCAAGCAATTCCTTCCTGTTGCGCAGCGAACGCCATGTGGATAGCTGCTGGGCGAACGTCTTGTACTGTTCGGCTGATGCAACAGCTGTCTGCCCGTCGTCCTGGGAGACGTTCTCCCTATATCGCTTCATGGCGGCTTGGCGCGCCGCTAGTTCCTGCTGAAGCTTGACTCTCTGATCGCCGCTTTCGCGGGCGAGGTCTTCGACCGAATCGGCCAACTCGGCCTGGTCGAGACCAAGTTGCGCCTTGGCAATCTCCAAGTCGCTGGCGTTAGAAACTGCAGCTGCTGATTTCGTGCCCGCCCGCCACTAAGAGCCGCGATTCGAGCCTCATCGTTCTTGGTGGTCTGCTGAAGTTCGTTGACCCTTTGCTGCAATGCCAATGCCTTACCGCTTAGATTTGGTTTTGCAAGGCTTGCCTGCCTGAGTGACTGCGAGAACGCCTGGTCGACTTCGTGATCCGCAAGACGCTCGGCATCCCGGGCGAACTTCCTCTCCTCTGACGACTGTGCCAAGGCCGCCAGAGTCGCCGCTGTCTGCCAAGACCGTTGATCCACAATTCCAAGTGGCACATAGGCCCCCGTCCAGTCCCCCTTCCTGGCCTGCAGAAACGGAAGATATGCCATCACCCCGCGAGTCATAAACGCACCTGCCAGGCCGACGGCCAGCACAATCAGCATGACGAGGACAATCACCTTGCGGGACCGATTCATATGAAGACCTTTCGTTTAGATCTCTGGTTGACTGTATCGCAAACCGAGGACAAATTGAGTATTCAATGCAGATGCAGGACCTTCGAGCAGATGAGAATCATTACCGGGATGCAATCCAGCGAACCGAAAATCACTAAAAGAAGTCTAGTTGTTGAAATCCAGCGTTAGCGTTTATTAAGCGGTTTTGAGCGTAATTGAGATTTTGCAACAGTTGACCGCACGAGCGAAAATGATCGCATGAATGAGCAGGTTGCGTATGCGTTAATTGATGCCGAACTGCGCCGCCTTCAAGAACTTTCCTACGCAGACCTCTCCGCTTTGATTGGGAGGGTGGAAACGAAGGAACTGGTCGGCGAAGATGGCAAACCATATCAACTCGAAATTCAAGCGTTTTGGGACAGCAAGAAAGGCGCAGACATCCGATTGATTGTCGCCGCCGATGATGGTGGGTGGAGGGCGTACAAGCCACTGACGGGCGACTTCATCATGCGCCAGGATGGCTCGCTGGTGTGAAAAGTGAATTGTCGTCCGCTCAATGAGCGTAATCGGGATGTCTCAACAGTCTTCTTTATAACGCTACAATCGTGCACGTAAGCCCGCGCGGTCACATCTACGACTCTGCCTCGCCTTGGCCGTCTGCTTGGTGGGCAGGGAGGAGTCGGCGGCCTGACGGAGTCGATGGCTTATCGGAGGCTATCCAAGTCTCACTTAGTTGGATTCCAATCTATCTGAGCCAACACAGGTTCGCGATGCACCCGGCGTAGCCCTTCTTTAAGTCCTCGTTAGAACTGCTCTTAATGGCGTCGGTCGCAGCGGTGTTAACCAGGGAGAAATGAAGCGACCACTTGTTCGTGGCGCTAGCTGCTGTGTACACCTGGAGTTGGCTGCTGTACCGACCCCAGTCGTCGTGGTGCAATGATTTGCCGCCCTTGGCGCCTTCAGCAGACCAGACTTGAAGGCTTGACTTTTTAATTTGATCGGGGGAGGGCGCAAACCCGTCGAGGTCCACCAGCGTGATATGACTGTGGTCCCCTTTGATACGCGAGTTCACCTCGTTCGCAATCGCGCAGCCGCTCGAATGGCCAACAATGTATGTAGTATCAGCGCCGGAGCCTTCGATTTTCTTGATCGCCGTATCGAACTGTTTGAAGCCGTTGACGGCGTCTGTATCACCGGACCCCGCGCCGTCCGGGTAGGGGAATGCGTCATACACTACGTCCCCACCGCAGACGTTATTGGCGCTGGCCAGCCAGAGTTCCATCTCGATTTTAGAAGCTTTCCATCCGCCGAAGAAAACAACGTAGACGCTCATCTGTTACTCCTTTTCAGAAGTGAGCTCCGTAAGACAGTAGTGATTAAGACGACAGTTTCGTTTCAAAGTACCGCGCTGATTCGCAGCGTCCAAAGAGATGATGGAGTGGAATGGGGATGTTTCACCAACCATCCGAGTGACTGTACAAAATTGACCATTTTTCTTCCTCGGATTGCCGCATCATCAGTGACTCCGGGTTGCCAGTAGATGGGTCGCAGATCGCGTGCAAAAGTGAAAGCTCATACTGATCGGCGGCCTTGTGGGGCTGGTAAAGAGTGGTAACTCACCGCTTTTTATTTCTCGCTGGCTACATTCTTTGCGGTCAATGCAAAAGCGCTCGAAGGGCGACTCAGAAAGCGGCAGAGAATGACAACGAAAGCGCGGAAGACAAAAGGAACGCTGGACGAGTCGGCCAAGGAAACCTGGTTTGAGCCGAGAGGTCCCCGTCTCCCGCAAAAGATAAATTCATGAAAAGTATAGGAGGACTGAGATGAGATTACGCCAATTTCTCAAGGCCACAGGATCGTCCGCAGCACTAGCGGTAGCCATTCTTATGGGGATCTCGACCCTCTCCCCGAAGGGACAGGCAGCTGGTGATGACAATGATCGGAAAGACGAAGAATCGGAGATTCGAAAGGGCTTCGAAATAGCACCGGTACCGCTGAATCTGGACGGAAAAAACCGCGCACTCGTGGGACTCGGCAGCTACATTGTCAACGCACAGGGCGACTGCAATGGTTGTCACAGTGCCGGCCCTGATACCGAATTCGCTCCAAACGGCAACCCATACTTTGGCCAGCCGACGAAGGTCAATCCTGCGACGTACTTGGGTGGCGGCAGGGATTTTGGTCCCTTCCCCGGGCCAGGTCCGTTTCCACACATCATCTCCCGCAATTTGACACCAGACAAAACCGGACGTCCCGCAGGCGGCGACACGTTTTCGCAGTTTCGCCAAATCATTCGGACGGGAGTCGACATGGATCACCTCCATCCAACCTGCACTGGTGCCCCCGACGGAACATGTCTGCCGCCCCCGTTCGACGGCGCTCTTCTTCAAATAATGCCATGGCCCATCTATCACAACATGACTAACCATGACCTCCGTGCTATATACGAATACCTGAGTGCAATTCCGTGCATCGCAGGCCCGCCTGCTCCTAGCCTGCTGCACCACGATTGCGAATGAAGGAAAACTGGGGTCGGCTGATCCTTCCGGCCCCAACCGTCCTGCAAAGAACCCTGTTGCGGTGGCCAGAAGCTGAATCAGTGTCGTAACCAGTGTCGTAACCAGGCCTTAGCACTCAAAATCGCTTCCTCGCGCTTTGGAAAGACGTCGACCCGGACATCCCCGTCCTGAACCAAGCCAAAGCCGAGTACGCGAAGCTGCAGTCTACGCTACGAGAATACGGATGACGTGTCCTACTGCGGGCTGTCCCCTTCCACATCATTGCCGAAAGTCGCGGTGGGGTTCGGTTTAGCCTTCGTCTTCGTGGGCTTCTTCGATGGCCTCAGGCGTCCGGCGCTGAAGTGGCCGCGGTTCTCCACGTCATAGCTCTTCGGCAGCGGGGGGATCATGGCCGCGCCGCCTTCGATCTGGCTGATGCGGCTCAGGATGATTTCGGGGCGCCCGTCGTAGGCTTTAACGGCTCCGCGAATTTCGATGGTTCGTCCGGCGAGTCTGGCGACGTCGCCCACATCTTTCAGATCATTAGCGAAGACGACGACCGTGAAGGGGCAGGACATGGCATCTTCACAGAAGTCCAGGAAGTGGACGCCTTTGGTTCCGGCTTTAACGCGGATGACTTTACCCGTTACGCATTTCGTTTCTCCAATGTGCTGTCCGGCTTCGTGGATGGGGATGCAGTCGGCGGCGCGGGCGGAACAGGGGGCCGCGAAGAGGAACAGCAGGAGCGCGACATGATTCGTAATGCGGCGGAAAGCATGGGAGCGCGCTGCCAAGCGTAGCCCAACCGGACAGCCGAGGGCGGCTGTCCCCACATGACCCGTTGTAGCTGCACGTGCATCTTTGACCGCTGCATTCCAGACGAGCATGTGCCAATTGTAGGAATCGAGCGGACGCAGAGTCTGTGATACGGCAGGAATTATTTTCGGGATGGTTCCTTAATGGAACTGCGGAATTCGACAGGTTGCGACGAACCTTCCCGGGCAGGGTTTCAATCAACAATCAAAAATCAGCAATCAACAATTCCGGGCGTCCCACTTCTCGCGCCCGCACCGACGCGAGAAATGGGAGCCCATCAGAGTTAAAGTCTTACTTGAAGGATTTGACGGCGGAAGCTTCGTCGTCTTTCACGTCGAAAACCGTGTAGAGCTTGGTGATCTGGAGCAGATCGTTGACCTTCTTGGTGAGGTTCAGCAGCTTCAGTTCGCCACCCTGATTCTTGGTGGTGGTGAAGGCGCTGACCAATTCGCCAATGCCCGAGCTGTCGATGTAATTGACGTCCTGCAGATTCAGAACGATCTTCTTGTTGCCCTTCGAGAGCAGGTCGCGGACCGTGTCGCGAAGGATGACGCTGCCTTCGCCGAGCGTGATGCGACCGCTGCAGTCCACAATGCTGACTCCATCGACCTGCCGACTACCAACCTTCATTGTCACTGGGAAGCCTCCTTGCCGCCCGCGGTTGGCCCGTGGACGTGCTTAATGAGTTTGAGTTCGGTGCCCGTCGAGGACGGGCGAATTTCGACTACATCCATAAACGAGCGCATCAGAAAAATTCCGCGCCCGGAAGTTTTGAGCAGATTCTCCGGCGCCAGCGGGTTGGGAATCTTGCTCAGATCCATCCCTTTGCCCTGGTCGCGAATGGTGATGACTAATTCACTGCCGGTGCGCTCGAAGGCGAGGATCACTTTCTTGTCGGGGGCATAAGCATTGCCGTGCAGCACGGCGTTGACCGCGCCTTCGCGCACCGCCATGGAAATCTGCATGACTTCGTCTTCGGCAAAGCCCAATTCGGTGGCAATACGGGTGGCTTTATCTTCGGCGCTGTCAATCGTCTCCAACGAGGAGTCGAGCGTATAAGACACCCGTTGCTCGGTCATGGCCATGAACGAAGTGAATGAGTATACGGCCTGGGAGGGAAGAAAAGCCCGCAATCCCGTCTCCAGACGCTCGCCAGATGCGATTCCCGGCGAATGCGGTAGTTTGCCTGTCGGAAAGCGAATTGTCAACGGAGCATACAGGAAGTCGTTGAAGTTCGGCTTATAATCTGGCCTCGTGGCGCTGACGGCGGCCAAGCTCAGGGAACAGATCAGGCGAATCTTCCTCGGGATTCTTCTCTTCACTCTGTCGACGGCGATCTTGACCTTCGTGGTCGACTTAGGTCTGTTCCGCCTGCGCGTGGCTGCGAACCGGAATCCCTACGGCTCAGTCGTGGTCACTCATTCTTACGCCGTGTTGCAGAAGAACGGGAAGACGCAGTTCATCTTCGATCCACCGGCGCCTGAGACCTGCGTGCACGCTCTGTTTCCACATGCGGGGATGCAGCCGTGCTGGTATCTCAGCCGCCATCCCGAGCAGCGGACGAATATCTGATTTTAGGTGACCCAGCTAGCCGTAGACCAGCTAGCCGTAGAAACGTTGTCATTCCGAGCGGCGCAGCCGCGAGGAATCTGCTGTCCGTGCAGCATCGTGACTGCAGTGAAAGCAGATTCCTCGCTACGCTCGGAATGACAACGCCTTTGTATGGCCTAAGCTGCACAGATATCAGCTAGAATGTTGCGGCAATCACAACAGCCATACTGAGGCGATCATGGGGAACAGATTGTTGCGTCGTGGATTTTTCCTTGGCGTCGTATCCTTGCTGACTTGCGCGGCTGTGGCCGCCACTCCTCCCAATCCGCGACTCGACAAAGTCGTATCGCTTCCAGCAAGGCGGATGGACCTACGTTCATCTGGAAGGCTCGCCCGCAGACATCGGCTATCAGCACGGATACTTGCTTGCCTCCGAAATCCAGGACGCCTTCGAGGCCATCAAACTCTTCGACACGCATCAGTCACAGCACGATTGGGAATTCTTCCGCACCACCGCGCACCAGATGCTCTGGCCGCACATCGATGCCGAGTACCAGCAGGAGTTGCAGGGCATTGCCGATGGCGTGAAAGCGCACGGCGTCGATCTGGACGTGTGGGACATCGTCGCGCTCAACGCCTTTGAAGAAGTGCCGGATTACTATCTGCCCTGGCTGAACAAGCAGAACAAGTCGGCGAAGAATCCGAAGCTGGCGGCGCCGGGAAATTGCAGCGCGTTCATCGCGACCGGCAGCATGACGAAGGATCACCAGATCGTCATCGCTCACAATAATTGGACGAGCTATCTGGCAGGCGAGCGCTGGGTGATCATCTTCGACATCCAGCCGGAGCATGGCAACCGCATCCTGATGGATGGTTTTCCCGGGGTGATCGCCAGCGACGACGACTTCGGCGTGAACGCGGCCGGCATGATGATCACCGAAACCACCATCACCCAATTCGAGGGATGGGATCCCAACGGTAAGCCGGAATTCATGCGCGCCCGCAAGGCACTGCAGTACGCCAACAGCATTGACGACTACGTGCGCATCATGAAAGAAGGGAACAACGGCGGATACGCGAACGACTGGCTGATTGGCGACCGCAAGACGGGAGAGATCGCGTACCTGGAGTTGGGGTTGAAGAATACGCCGCTATGGCGCACGAAAGACGGCTACTTCGTAAGCTCGAACTTCGCCCGCGATCCGAAGGTGATCAAAGAAGAGACGACCTTCGATCCCAACGATGCTTCATCGTCGCCGAACGCTCGCCATGCCCGCTGGGAAGAATTGATGAAGCAGGCGAAGGGCAAGATTGATGTGACCATGGCGCAGCAGTTCCTCTCGGATCACGTCGATTCTTACGAGAAGAAAGATCAGGCGAACGAGCGCGGGCTGTGTGGCCACGTTGATACTTCATCGCGAGGGATCAAAGAGTGGGCGTGGGATGCCTACAATCCCGGTGGCGCCGTGCAGGGCAAAGCAGCCGACAGCGCCATGGCGGCGAAGATGAGCTTCGTGGCCCGGGCCGGGCATCCCTGCGGTGCGGACTTCCTGGCCGAGCCGTTCCTGGAGCACCATCCGGAGTATTCCTGGCAGAAGCCGTTACTGCGGGACATGAAAGCGGGCCCGTGGACCGTATTCACCTCGGGCCAGAAGCAGTAGCTGGATTCCGTAGCGCCGGCATCCTGCCGGCTAGCTTGCCCTGAGCGGGGTCGAAGGCTGGCGAGATCTTGCCGCCACTGCCTCAGCAGCTTGAGCGGATTGCTTCCGACTGCCCAAAACCCCGAAATTGGCGGCATCGATCTCCCGTGATGTCAATAAGGATCCACATGTAGGTACTTCCGGACACGTGCCTTTGATTGGAAATTGTGTTCAACTCTGGGTCGTACCCTTGGAATCCTGCGGTATGCTCGTACCTTGACAATGCTTCGTTATCTGGCCTTGCTTCTCGCGGTGTTGACCCTCTCGGGGTCGGCTGCTCAGCCGCGGGCACAATCCAAATCGGCACCCGCGCTTCCCGTTGAACGCGGTGATGATGGCTGGGCGGAGAAAACTCTAAAGAGCCTTTCCCTCGAAGAGAAGGTCGGGCAGCTCTTCATGATCCGCCTGCGGGTGGAATACTTCAACGGGCGGAGTCCCAGCTACTTCGAGCTCCGCAATAATATTCGCAGATATCACATCGGGTCGGTGGCCATGTCAGCGCCGCCGCAAGGTCGCAAACGAGATATTAGCCGGCGCTATGAGGTCATTACGCTGCTCAACCAGCTCCAGGAGGAGTCGAAGCTGCCGCTCCTGGTCGCGGGGGATTTTGAGCGAGGCGTCCTGCCGGCGCATCTTTTTGGAACGACCGTCTTTCCGCACGCGATGGCTTTTGGCGCTGCCGGGAACCTGGCTTACGCCGAAGAGTTCGGCCGCATCACGGCGCAGGAAAGCCGGGCGCTGGGCGTGCACTGGAACCTGTTTCCCGTCGCCGACGTAAATTCCAACCCTGCCAATCCAATCATCGGAACACGGGCCTTCGGCGCGAATCCGGAGCAGGTAGGCGATCTGGTGGCAGCCTATATCCGCGGCGCACGGGCCAACGGAATGCTGACCACCGCCAAGCACTTTCCCGGTCACGGCAATACCGCAACCGACTCGCACGTGGCCGTGCCGATCGTGGACGACGATTTGGCCAGCCTTCATGCAGTCGATCTGCCACCGTTCCAGAAGGCGATTGGAGCGGGAGTCGACGCTGTCATGACGGGGCACGTGCGAGTGCTTGCGCTCGATCCCGACCGCAGCCGCGTGGCTACGACCTCGCCGGTAATCGTCACAGGTCTGCTGAAGAATCAACTCGGCTTCAAGGGCATTGTCGTGACCGATGCCTTGGATATGGCCGGCCTGGTTGGTCTCTATGCCAAGAACCCCGGGCGCGTGGCCGTCGATGCCTTCAAGGCGGGAAACGATGTGCTCACCATGCCCTACGATCTGGATGCGTGCTACCGCGCAATGTTGGACGCGGTCCACACGGGAGAGATTGCGCAAGAACGGCTCGATGCGTCCGTCCTCAAAATCTTGCGCGCGAAAGCCTCGCTAGGTCTCGAGAAAGACTCGTGTAGTGGATGTGGCAGCGATCCCCAGGCTGGTGGGCAATCCCCAGAGTATTGCGGCCGGTCAACGCATCTCGGATGCATCCATTACCCTGGTGCGTGACAACGGCAAGGTGTTTCCGCTGGGACGACGCCCGACCCGACAAGAGTCTGCGCGTTGCGTATCAACGGGCCAAAACAGAGCCTGCCCTGCTGGTCATTATTCTCTGCGACAACGTGCGCATGCGGAGACGGACGCGTGCTGGAGCGTCAGATACGGAAGCGAGCGCCGAATGCGACCGTAGTGTACGTAGATCCTCGCGTCGCCGCGGCCCGATCGGATGAAGTGTTGCTGGCAGCGGATCGGGCGCAGCAGGTTGTCGTGGCCGTGTATGTCGTCCCTTCTGCGGCGCGAACCAGGACGGTCGCACGTGGCCAGAAGAATTCCGCCTCTCTGCCCGACGCAACTGCGAAGTTATTGTCCAGCATCCTTGCCCGCGCGGCCGAGAAAACAGCAGTTCTCGCCATGGGAACTCCCTACCTCACCGACGATTTCCCCACGATTCAGAGCTACATCTGCACATTCTCGAATGCGACGGTCTCGGAGATCAGCGTGGCGAAAGCACTTTTTGGGGAGATTCCGATCCCAGGGCATCTACCCGTCAACCTTTCCAACGCCGCCGGCGCAGCCGTGAGAAATGAGCACCCGGCACGAGTCACAAACGTGGCAGCCCCGAATTAGTGCTTCAACCCGTAAACCGGCTACGATTCCTGTTTTCCAAATCGCTCTATAGACAATTCTGATTGGACGAACCGGCGGACTGACCCTGGAGTCCTAAAAGTGCAGCCCAGCCGTACGAACTTGCCCGCTCGTGCGCGGATCGGCCGGGAAGTACCGCACCGCTGACGTTATTTCGTCCTCCTTTCCCTGATTACGTGACGCCGGTAGAGGCGGCGCTGGTGCAGTGAGCGCCGTGGGCGATGGCAACGTCAAGGATGATGGCGGCGTCGTGGATGAGCGGCCCTTTAGGGCCGCGTAATATGACAAAAAGATTAGGGCCTGTAGAGAGTGCGTGAGAACTAGCTTTGCGGGCAAGCGGTGGAGTGCGTGAGAACTAGCTTTGCGGCCAAGCGGTGGTGCAAGAACCACCAAGACTCCAGCCGCGTAGCGGCGGCATGTGAAAGCCCGGCACGGAAGTGCCGGGTGAAGTGGAAAACATACGCGAGTCCCGTAGGGACGACACCCGCTCTCACGCACACTCTTTAGACCCTGAGGTCTCACGATCTATTTCATCCGCCGCACCAAAACCTTCCGCTACGATCCCGCGGTGCGCGAGAGCATCATGGAAGTCGGCCTCAACCGCGCAGCGACAGCGACCAAGCGCTGCCTCAACTTCACTCTCAAAATCCATCCAGCGGCGAGCATCCTGCAATAAACGGATCGATCAGGAACAACAACAGCCAGCAGTAGGGAATCTGGCTGCAGTAGCCGCGCGGAGAGAGACGGCTACTGCAGCAGGGGGGGCCTACGCCTCGCCGCTGTTGCGAGACGTGGGAAGTCGAAAGCCTAAGCTCCCCTGGTTTTGACTTGCCCGAGGACAGACGGCGGTGAAGGCGGAGCTCTTCACCGCCGCAAGCCCTAGGGAGTGATCACGGAGATCGCGTGATCGCCGTAGTTCCCCGACGAATCCCACGCGCGTACGAGCACTCTGTGCGGGCCAGTCGACATCTTCAGACTGGCGTTGACTGAGCTACTCGCTCCGCCGCTGTAGCTTGCTTTGCCATCCACGTAGACCCGCCATCCCGTGATCGTTTGTCCGCTGGAAGGCGACGCCGATGCTCGCAGATTCACCGGTGAACCGACCGTTGCGTTGTTCGAAGGAGTGGAAATCTGCACCGAAGGTTTTATGGCATTCACGGTGAGGGTAAGCGTCTGGTCGCCGAAGTTTCCGGAAGAATCCCAGGCGCGTACGACGACCTGATGCGTTCCTGTGTGCATGCTGACATTGGGCTGGATCGACGAGACTGCGCCAGTCTTATATACGCCAACGTTGTCCACATAGATCCACCATCCTGCAATGGAATGGCCTGGGCTGGGGGAGGCCGACGCCTGGATCGGCACTGGGGCGGTCATCGTCGAGCTGTTTACGGGAGAGCTGACAATGACCGTCGGCTTAATTCCGCCAGTGCTGAAGAAATCCGACATGGCGTAGGCGTTAGCCGCAGCCCCGGGATACTTCCTGATTCCAAGAGCATCGAGCATGGTCCGCAGCGTGTGCTCGTGTTTGTACAGCGTTGCGGAAACCTTGTGTGGCTTGACTCTCGGGCCGATCAGCGCGGTGTAGACCGATGCACCGCAGCCGCCGTTAGTCCCCTCTCCGCACTCATCGAAAGTGACGATCGCCAATCCGGTGCCTCCCGGCTGGAAGTCCGGAGTGGCGAGAATGGGGCCTACGGTCCTGCTCAGAAATGCGTCAACAGCCGCCAGCTTCTGGCCAGTGGTGCAGCTCGACATCCCGACCGGGCAATCATGCCCGTCATGATGCCCGTCAGGAACGATGATCATGAAGCGGGGGAGGGCATTGTTGTTCAGATCGGTCGTCAGCTGCGAGAGATCGACGATGCGCTTCGCCGATCCGTTGGTGTTGCTCAGGATGTCGCTGTACCACGTGGCGCCGTTGTGGCGTCGATAGTAGGCCGTGCCGTTGTGATGGTCTGGGGTGGTGGGAGTTCCTCCGGCCGCGGCGTACGATTGCGCGTACACCTTCCACGAAATGCCGTGATTATTCATTTCACGGAAAATGTTGTCGTCAGTAATGGGATCTGTCGTGGCGGTCCCGGGATAATAGCAATCGTTTCCGCTGCAGTTGAAATCGTGCGTGCCCGAAGGCAGCGTGCAGTTCGCCTTCGAATGGCAGCTCCCCGACGCGAGCCACAGATAGTCAAGCAGCGATCCCCCGTTGTCAGAGTGATAGTTTGTGGCGTGGCCGTGGGTATTGCCCTGGCCGATGAGCCAGGGCATGTTCGCCACGACCTCGTTGTATGTGCTGTTCTCGTTGATCACGAGCACGACGTGTTTGGATATTGGAACTTGCGCCCATGCTCCCGCGGCGATGCACACCAGTGCAGCGGCAGCGAGCACACTTCTCCCCACCTTGTGCAATATCATGAAAAAACGCCCCTCAGTTTATTTCTTGCGCTTGCTCCGTCGGCACGACACAGATGCACGACGGTCTTTCAGGAAGGATTTGGTTTCGTGCGGTGGACGGAGTTTATACGAATTTCGCTGTATTCGAGCTGTGAAAAACGAGGAGTTGTGACCAAAGTAACGAATGAGAGGGACTAATCCCCCCCGCCTGCGTTCACTAGCGGCGTAGCCTTGCTCCGCGTTCTCTGCGGAGTGTGAAATCCGCTCACGCTACTCGTTGAGCGAACAACCGCAGTCGGCGGGAACTACATGCGCCAGCAGAAAATCTGCGACGCGCTTGTAGGCATCGATCTGATTCTCGACGCGGGCAAAGCCGTGGCCCTCGTTGTCGTAGATTTTGTAGTCGACGGTCCCCCCGCGCTTTTTAATGGCGTCGACGACCTGTTGAGTCTCGGACTTGGGACAACGCGGATCGTGTCCGCCCGCCAGCAGCAGCAATGGAGCTTTGATCTGATCGATGAAGTTGATGGGCGAGCGCTCTTCGTATAGCGCCTTGTTCTTGACAGGATCACCCATGGTGGCAAGATCTCCCTCGCGCAGCACCGGATCTTCATTCTCGATTTCGGTGAACCAGTTCACGAAGGGCACGATGGGAACGCCCGCGGCCCAGACCTCCGGTGCTTTGGTAACGGCCATCATGCTGAGATACCCGCCATAACTTCCGCCCATGACGGCGATCTTCTTTGGATCGAGATGCCCAGTCTGCTTGATCCAGTCGACGCCGGCCAGCACATCCTGCAGATCCCCTCCGCCCATGTCGAACAGATTCGCCTGCTGAAATTCCTTGCCATAGCCGGTCGAGCCGCGGTAGTTGGGAGCGAGCACCATGTATCCCTGATTCGCCGCGAACTGCACGAAGCGGTTGAAGGAATTCATGGTCTGCGCGGTCGGCCCGCCGTGGATGTACACGATGGCCGCGTTCTGCCCGTTGCGCGCCATGTTGAAAGGCACGTAGAGAAAGGCGGAGATCGTCCACTTGCCGTCGCGACTCGGATAGTGCACCAGGTAGGGCTCGACCATGTCCTCCGAGCGAATCCCGCCCACGAGGGAATGCGTGATCTGCTGCGACTTGCCGCTGGCGAGGTGATAGACCCATAGATCGCCGGGCGCGGTCGGCCCGTTGTGATAATAGAGAAGCCGCGAGCCATCGGCGCTGAAGGCGGAATGGCCGCCCGCCGGCTCATTCACGCCTTTAGGAATCGGAAGCGAAGTCGATTTACCGCTAGCGAGATCGTAGAGGTAGATATCTTCGTTGCCGTCTACGTTGGCGCTGAAGGTGACGTGCTTGCCATCCGGGGAAAATTCGTGGGCGCGGGTTTCCCACTTGTCTTTGGTTAGCCAGCTTATTTTCTTCGTTGCTACATCTGCGAGAGCGACATTCTCATATCCATTGGCCGCGTTCGAAGTTAGCAGGGCCCTCTTCCCGTCCGGTGCGATATCGTTCGCGAAATAGAGTTCCTCTCCCTCGTGCGGAGTCAGTAGCCCACTCGTTGCAGTCGCCACATCTGCAACGAAAACGTTCGAGTCCGTCCCCTTCGCCTGCTCCTGCGTATAGACGATGTACTTACCATCTTTCGACCAGATAGGATTCGCATTGCGCTTGTCCTGCGCCGTATTCGTCGTGAGGTGTTTCACCTCACGCATGACCATGTCGTAGATGTCGATCTCGACGGCCGCCGAGGTCTTAGGCTTCACCTCGTACGCTAGATAGCGCCCGTCCGGCGACCACGCTGGACCCGTCTCCGCAATCTCACGCGTCTGCGTGATGTTTACAACCTGCCCGGTTTTCGGTGAGACGAGAAAAATGTCCCACTGCTCGTCTCCGTCGTAGTCCGATTGATAAGCGATCCACTTCCCGTCGGGCGACCACGTAGGCGAAGTCTGCCGCTGATCGCTGACCGTGAGCTGGGTAGGGAAGCCTCCCTCAGCCGGAACGACCCACAGATTGTTCCGCCCGCTCATGTTGGAAATGAACGCAATGCTCTTTCCATCCGGCGACCACGTCGGCCGCCCAATCTGCCGCGTCATGTACAGCTTCTCGATCGTCAAGCTGCGCGGTTCCACCTGAGCATTGGGCTTCGACGATATCTGCTTGGGATCGGTAATCGCCTTCGGTGCAGTCAGGGTCTGGGCAAAACTTTCTGCGACAACAGTGCTCATGAAGATGAAGATAGCAAAGCGGACAAAGGCGCGCATGGGGCCGTGGACCTCACATCGATGAAAGCGACAGTCTAGCAGAGCAGTGACGGCAATCATTTGATGATGCCAAGATGCCGCAACAGATCCTCAGTTGTGAACAGTTCGACACGCAGCTTTTCAAAATCACGGTCATTCGACCAGATAGGAATCTTGTGATGAAGCGCGAGAGCCAGAAGGTCCGCATCGTCCGGATCGCGACGGCCAATTCTGCGCATCGCTTCCGGTAGGCTCTTGGAATAGTCGGCGGGCTCCATTACGGTGATCGGTAACGAAGCGACCGCCAATAAGACCAAATCGCCACGCAAACGCTTCTTCTGGGCCAAAAGGAGCGCGTATTCCTCGACTTCGGCGAGATTCGCTTCCGTGGTGAGGACGTGTTCAATCTTGGGGTGGGTCAGGACGAGCCCTGCCCGGCCTCCGAGGACAGCTGCGAGGAGTACGTTAGCGTCCGCGGCGAGCCGCACGGCGTTCCTTTCGCCACCGGGCAAAGTCGCCGAGAACCTCCGCCTCCGTCACCTTCTTCTTCTTGAGCTGGCGCGCGATGTCGGCCGTCAGCATCGCGAAGAGTTCGCGCTTGAGGTCAACCGGCAGTGTGGCTTCCCGCCAGGGAAGGAAGACGCCGGCGATACGGCCGCGGCGGGTGACCAGGATGGGATCGTCGGAGCGAAGCAGGCTCGTGGCGCGATCGCGAAACTCCCGTACGGAACTGATTCTCATGTGGTCACCCCAGTGACCATTATACAGGAGTGGAAAGTGATTATGCTTTAGCTCCCTTATGCACGTCCACGGTGCTCCAACTCTTGTCCGCCGCGTGGCAGATGTTCTCGAGTGCGCATTCCGCACACTTCGGCTTGCGCGCGAAGCACAATTTCCGTCCGTGCCAGATGACCTGGTGCGAGAACAAAATCCAGCGGTCCCGCGGGATGATCTTGATCAGATCCAGCTCGATCTTCTGCGGCTCATTCTCTTTCGTCAGTTCCAGTCGCCGCGAGATGCGGTGCACGTGCGTGTCGACCACCACGCCCTCAGCTTTCTTGAACCAAGTGCCCAGCACGACGTTTGCGGTTTTTCTCGCCACGCCGGGTAACGTGAGCAATTTGTCGATGTCTTCCGGAACTTGTCCGCCAAACTCGGCCACGATCTTCTTGGCGGCACCCACGACCGACTTCGACTTGTTGCGGAAGAATCCGGTCGAACGCACGTCGGGCTCGAGTAGTTCAGGGGTGAGCGCGGCGAAGGCTTCGACGGTGGGATATTTCCGAAAAAGCTCCGGTGTCACGCGGTTCACGTTTACGTCGGTCGATTGCGCCGAGAGGATCGTCGCGACCAGAAGTTCCCACGCGGTGGCGTGCGTCAGAGCACAGGTCACGTCAGGATACATTTCGTTCAGGTGCTTCAGAATTTCTGCAACGCGCTCGGGCGCAATCGGATTGTAGCTTTTGCCAGCTTTGCCGGCCTTCGCCACACTTTTTTCGCCGGACACTGAAGCCTTGGCAATCTTTGGCACGCCCTTGATTCGACCCGCGGCCCTTTGCTTCGATTTCGCGGGCGAGACCGCCCGCGCCACACGCACTTTGTCTTGGCGCCCGGTGCGGGCCGGTTGGCGGGGAACAACTCCACGAGCCATGAAGATTCCTTTCCAGTTCGATGAGCGCCCATCATAGCAATCCACGCGGACTGATTTCCAATTGGCACTCCCCAATCGCAAATCGGCATGCCCGCGCATGGCCCTCGGTAACCTGCCTGGCAATTGACGCCCCGCACGCACCTCGGTACTCTGGGATTACTCCATGTCAGGACGGATACCGTGGCAGTCAATTCCATCCAACTCGGGCAGGTGTGGCGCAGCGACACCGACGGTCAGGACTACCTCGTCACCAAGGTCTACAACGAAGTCTTCAGCCAGTACGCCATGCTGCGTCCGGCAGGCATCACGGCTCCCGAAGCGCCGACCGTGCGCGTGAAGGTCTCGAAAGGCCCGCAGGGCGCCACGCTTCCCGGATACGCTTTCACGCAAGAAGGTTCGTTCTGAGCAATAGTCTTCACGCCTCTTAAGCTACTCTCACAAATATTTTGGTGAAGAATGTTTCCGTGAAGGAACGTTCTCGGAACCAATGCTTTGAGTAAGGCACGGCTTCAACAGGCTGCGGAAAAACTGGAGAATGCGGGCGGTACCGTGGAAGAGCGGCGCTTTAGCGCCGCGTAAAACACAAAATCAATGCGGCTTTAGCCGGTGTGGTCACCCTTTCGCGGTGGATCGAGTTTTTCCGCAGCCTGTTCAGTCGTTGCCGTTCAGGGGATGGTTTTGGGAAGGGCACGGCTTCAGCCGTGCCGTACAGGGCCGCAAAACACGCGGGTTTTTAGAGAGTGCGTGAGAACTAGCGTTGAGGGCAAGCGGTGGAGCAAGAACCACCAAAACTCCAGCCGCGTAGCGGCGGCATGTGAAAGCCCGGCACGGAAGTGCCGGGTGAAGTGGAAAACAGAGGCGAGTCCCGTAGGGACGACACCCGTTCTCACGCACACTCTTTTAGCCCCTGAGGAACGCTCTGACTACTTATCGCGTCCGTGATGACAGCTTGTGGGTGCCCGGCCCACTCTACGGAGTTTTCCGCTACACTTGAAAGGCAACCACCACTTCTTCGTTCTCATCAGTCCACAGCGCTTTTAACCGAGAACTAGAACTGACAACTGAGAACTGATTCGTGACCGAAAACATCCTCGCCATCCTGTTCGTCTTCATCAGCAAAATCATTGCCGCGACTGGCTATGCCGGCATCGCCATTTTGATGGCCATTGAATCCGCCTGCATCCCGTTGCCTTCGGAATTGATCATGCCCTTTGCGGGATACCTGGTATTCCAAGGCAAGTTCAACCTCTTCTGGGCCGCGACCGTGGGGGCGATCGGCTGCAACCTGGGCTCGCTTGTCGCCTACGAGATCGGCGCCTATGGCGGCCGACCACTGGTGGAGCGCTACGGACGCTGGATCCTGATGGGCCGCCGTGAACTCGATTGGGCTGACCGCTTCTTCGCACGCTGGGGATACCTGGCCGTTTTCATCGCCCGCCTGCTGCCGGTGATCCGGACGTTCATCGCTCTGCCCGCTGGAATCGCACGCATGCCGCGAGGCCGCTTCCACCTCTACACCTTCCTGGGATCTTGGCCGTGGTGCTTGGGCCTGGCTTGGCTTGGTTTGAAACTCGGCGAGAACTGGCGCGAACTCGGCAAGTACTTCCACAAATTCGATGCCGTGATTGGAGTAATCATCGTTGCCGCCGCAATCTGGTTTGTCTGGAGCCACTGGAAGAATCGGATGAGCTCTCAGCCGTCAGCCGTTAGCCGTCAGTAGAAGTATTGTCATTCTGAGCCGAGTCGAAGAACCCCTACCCGCGTTTCGGTACTTGCTCCCAGGCGACGCCTGATGTAAAAGCAGAAGCACTCACTCAAAGGAGATTCCATGACTCGCCGCTTGCTGGCCGCTCTTTTGTTCGCCACTTTTCTCTTCCCAGTTGCTGGTCTTGCACAATCGGCTTCTGACAAGCCTTTCGTCGCCGAGTACTACTACAAAGCCAAGTGGGGACACGCCGACGAATTCCTCAAGCTCTTCAAGAAGAATCACTATCCGCTCTTGAAGAAAGAAGTCGAGATGGGACGCATGCTGAAGGTCTGGATGGACCAGCCGCGCTATCACACCACCGAAGACGGTCGCTGGGATTTCCGCGTGACCATAGTCTTCAAGAACGCGACGGTTGCTAACGAAGCCTTCGATGAAGATGCGATCAAGAAGCAGCTCTGGCCCGATCAGGAAACGTACACGCGCGAAGAGCAGCGCCGCTTCGAGATCCTCGACGCCCACTGGGACCTTCCAATCAGGATCGTCGATCTCGACAAACCGTAAGCATTAACCACAAAGGACACGAAGGAACACAAAGGAATTCGCGCCTTTCGTGCGTGCCCTTAGCCTGCCCTGAGCGAAGTCGAAGGGTGTCCTTCGTGGTTCTAGCTCTTATCAAGCTTCAGAAAGTTCGCAATCATCTTCTCGTAAGCCTTCCAAGGCAGAACACGCTTCAGCGCCAGCTGGATCTTCGCGTCACGCCCGACCAGATATCGCAGCTTGGGGTTAGGATTCTGCGCGATGCCCACGATGGCCCGGGCGACCACACCCGGATCGGCTTTCGGAATCTTCTGAATCACCTCGCGCATCCGCAGGCTGCGTTCGAAGTTCGGAGAAGTGCTTTTCTTCGACTCCTCCCCCATGCGCGCGCCCTGCGTCCAGATGCCCGTGTCGAACGCTCCGGGCTCGACCAGCACAACTTGAATCCCGAGCGCCTTCACTTCCAGGCGCAGCGACTCGCTCCACCCCTCCAGCGCGTGCTTGGACGCGGCATAGCTGCTGACGGTCGCAGAGCCCTGCAATCCACTGATCGACGAGATCTGGATGATGTGCCCGGAGCGCTGCTTCCGCATCGTGGGCAACACAGCCTTGGTCATAGCTACCGCGCCGAAGAAGTTAGTTTCCAGTTGCAGGCGCAGTTCTTCAAGCTTGATATCTTCAGCGAAACCGGCTACGGCGAACCCGGCATTGTTGACCAGCACGTCGATGCGTCCGTAATCGCGCACCACGGTGTCTACAACAGTGGCGACCGCCGGGAAGCGCGTGACGTCAAGCTCGCGGATGTCGATCTTATCGGTGACGCCCGCAGCGGCGACGGCCTGGTCAAGCTTTGCGCGGCGACTCAGATCGCGCATGGTGGCAACGACGCGGTATCCCGCCTTTGCCAATTCGATCGACGTGAGAAGCCCAAAGCCGCTCGAACTTCCGGTGATGACGGCGATCTTGTCAGGCATAGAAATGGTGTATCACAAGGACTGAGTGGCGTGACTAACTGGCACGGAGTGCCGAGACCCTGTCTCACGAACGGCTGAAAAAGCGCGGCTTCAGCCGCGCCGCATAGAGTTCTAGTCGAGAGTCTTAGTGGAAGAGCGGCGCTTTAGCGCCGCGTCGGATTCAAAACATGACCGGGGCTTTTAGCCCCTGTGGAAAAGCCCTTGGCGCCCAGCTACCGCTTTCAAACGGAATCATTGCCCGAAAATGCAAAAAGGATGTTCCTGGCAACTCAGTGAGCACTACTCGGTATTGCCTAACTACTGGAACGCCGCGCTGGAAAGTGGGACAATAACAGAAGCAAGCTGTCTGTTGCCTTCGCGAAAGCGCGCCCTTACAGGAGGTCTCATGCTGGCGACAAGGCATCGATTACCGCGCAATCCGCTGTTTCAGTTCCATCCCATGCACACGCTGTTTTCAGTTCTTGGTGCGCTGATTCTGTTCGGATTGCTGATCTGGTTCCTGGCAGTTCCGGCGAAGTAGAACGTTCGGCGGCGAAGCGGTTCGCTCGAGGGACGGCTCGTTCTCGTCTCACGGCCTTCGCGATGCGCGTACACCCTCGCGCGATGTTAAACCTTGGTAACAATTCTCAAGAAATTCCTTTATCCGCGCGATCAAAATTTGGAATTAGACATCGTCTCTGCCAAATCGATAATGTTTGTCATGGACTCCTCTTTGGCAGTTGAAGATTCACACGTAGATGTACTGCATGAAATCACTCTCCGTCTGAATGCAGCAGATGGATTTCATGAAGTTTTGGACCGGGTTGTTGATTTTGCCACCGCGCTCGTGAAGTGCGATTCCTGCCTCGATCTATGTGCTCGAAGGTGACGAACTCGTCTTGCGGGCGTCCAAGAATCCGCATCCCGATGTGGTCGATCGCCTGAAACTGCGCGTCGGGCAGGGAATTACCGGATGGGTTGCGGAGCATCAGCGAACCAGTCGCTATTCCGGAGAAAGCCGCGCAGGACCCGCGTTTCCAGTTTTTTCACGAACTTCCCGAAGACAGTTATGAAGCCTTCCTGTCCGTGCCCCTGATGTGCAGGGGACGCGTCGTCGGCGTCATCAACCTGCAGCACCGCCAGCATCACGTGTACCGCCGCCGCGAAATTCGCATGATCTCCACCGTAGGATTTCTGGTCGGCGCCGAAATTGAACTGGCGCGCCTCGAAGAGGCTAACTCCACGCTGACCGAGCAACTGCAGACCAGAAAAATCGTCGAACGCGCCAAGGGAATCCTGCAGCGCGACCTGGGTCTGAATGAAGAGCAGGCCTATTTGGCCATCCAGCGCCAGAGCCGTCAGAAGCGTAAGCCAATGAAGGAAATCGCCGAAGCGATCGTGCTCAGCGATGACGTCCGCGGAAATTCGCAGGTGCCGTCGACGTAAGACGGTTTACGCGTCCGATCTGGCTCTGTTTCCTTATCCTCATTCGCATTGCGGGTCAACAAAGCTAAGTCCTCCGTACCTGGTTTTGGGAAGGGCACGGCTTTTAGCCGTGCCGCTTACGCCGCAAAGACGCGGGCTTTAGCCCTTAGGGACGTCGAAGGCTTTCGATTCATTGTGAGATAGCCTCCAGTGCCTTCACCACAATCAGGCTGGCATCGTCCTGAAAATGCTCGCCGCAATGTTGGGAGGCTGCGTGCATCAAGAGCCCCAGCAATCCGTCGGCGCTCGATTTCGAATGCTCCCGCGCGATGCCGATCAGGTTCTGCTCTCCAAAGAATTCTTCGTCTTGATTGCAAGCCTCGACTAAGCCATCGGTGAAGAGCAGCAGCCGATCCCCGCTGCTCATCTGCAACTCGCTTTGCTGATAAAGCCAGCTGGGAAACTGTCCTAAAACCGCGCCTTCCGCGTGCAACTCCGTCGATGTGCCGTCCGCCCGAATCAACAGTGGCGGATTATGACCGGCGTTGCAATACGTCAGCCGATTGGCGAAACTGTCGAGCACCCCGTAGAAGAATGAAATGAATTTTCCCACCGGAGTCAGATCGCACAGAATGCGATTGAGCCGGTGACACAATTCAGCGGGCGGCAGATTCTGACCGATCAGCGGTTGCAGCGCGGCCTGCAAGCTCGACATCAGTAGGGCCGCGGGCATGCCCTTGCCCGCGACATCCGCGATGCACACAGCCGTTTGCCGATCGTCGATCCGCACGACGCTGTAGTAATCTCCGCCGACGAAGCGCAGCGGCCGGGTGTCGGCCGCAATCTCGTAGCCGGCGATCTCGGGCAGCTTTTTCGGAAGGAGGCTGTCCTGAATCTCCCGTGCCTCGCGAAGTTCTTCCTCATGCAGCCGCTGCTTCTGCCGCTGCTCCCGAGCCAGAGAGAGTTGCTGCTCCAGCTTGTGCAGCAAGTCGCGATTCTCCCAGGGTTTCTGCACGAAATCGGAAGCGCCGCGCCGCATCGCTTCGACTGCCAGGTCCACGCTGCTCCATGCGGTCATCACCACGACCGGAACCACGCTGTCCATGGAACGAATCTTCGAAACCAGTTCCAGTCCCTCTGCGCCTCCGATGGTGTCGCGCGTGTAGTTCAGGTCCATCAGGACCGCGTCGAACGACTCGCTCTCCAGCGCATGCAAAACGCGGGCGGGATGCGTGACGGTTTCGGTCGAGAAGCCCGACCCGTTCAACAGCATCTGCAGCGCGAACAGGATGTGCTGCTGATCGTCGGCGATCAGAACCCGGCCGCTGCCGGACGGCCTGACCGCGTTTGTTTCTTGGATGGATCGCGCGCTCATGCCTGTATCCATTGCATACTCAGGGCCATCGCTGGATGCCATACAGGTTGTTGATTTCACAGCCGCTAACGCGGAACCTCGCGAAGCGCGGGCAGCACTCCGGGCTGTGCACTCACGGAATCGGCTGTCCGAAATCGGACAAGGCGGGCCCAGCCCCGAGCCTAACGAAGCAAAAAGGGCCTTACGAAATCGGAGCAAAAGGGGTTGTCAAACGAGACTTCTGGTCGATCACGCGCCGCCAGAACAACCACTCTGCAGATTTCGTCAAGGAGAGGAATGCCTGATCATTTTGTGGGACTCGGAACTAATCCGCCTGTGCAAGGCGTCATCGAGGGCGGCATCAAGCGGCTTAGGTCTTGAAATTCCTACACTCCCCTAAGACTGCCTTTCTGAAGCCTGGATGCACTCGCGCTTCATGCTCAACAGGCGGTCTAGTTCCTCAACCAGGCGATTGAACTTTTTCGGGTCTTTCTCGTTCTGAATCAGCATGCAAAGGGCGTACATCCTATCGCGTTCTTCAGGTGTCATGCGTCCGCACCCTCCAAGTTGTCAGCACTAGCAAGGTCATCATCCGTGTAGGCCTGGCCAAGTTCTTTAAGAGGGGCATCCGCTAATGCGAATACCGCAAATCCACAATCCAAACATACCAAAACCTCGGGAAACGCCAATACGATAGGCTTGTCCAAGCCCTTAGGTCCCGGGAAGTGAAGGGCAAGTTCAGCGTTCAGTTTGCGCTGATTGTTCGAAGAGCAGGGGCACTCGACACTGGCAAACATAGTCTACTCAGCCTTTCATCGCTGCAATTGTCGCAACGCACGTAGAGTTGTGGGAGGAGCTCGCCGTGTAGCCCAAGCAACATTTGTCCTGAATAAACGTCAACGATCAGATTTTGGATTTGTACCCAGCACACAATATTTTTTCGGCGCTGGAGTCACGATTCGTATTTCCAAATCCGGCGGCAGACTTTTGGCGTTTTATTCTGGTGTAGGCGCAAGCCTGAGAGGATTAAGTCCTTGGATCGTTTTCCGGCCTCTTGACTGGCAGAATTGCGCCGGGCACAATTCTGGTGTGAGTGCGCCGCTTACCAAGACGCTCGGGGATATTCTCTGTGCCGATAAGTCAAAGGTTCGCGTATCCGAGGACGAGTGGTTACAGCTCGTCCGAGCCATCGCCAGCGGTGATCAGCGAGCATTATATTGCCTTTACGAGCGAACGCATCGAATCGTTTTCACGTTGATCGTGCGGATAATCATGAATCGAGAAACTGCCGAAGAAGTCACGCTCGATGTCTTCTATGAAGTGTGGCGGAGAGCCTCGAGCTATGATCCTGCTAACGGATCGGTCGTCGGCTGGATCATGAATCAGGCGCGCAGCAGGGCGATTGATCGCCTGCGGTTCGATCAGAGAAAAAAAAGAGTAAACACATATCCGCACAGCTTACGTCCCACAACGGACATTGTTGATCCTCAACAAGCCTGTTTGTTTGAGGAGCAGAGCCGCCTGTTGCGGAATGCGCTCGAGGTCCTCACTCCAGAAGAACGAAAGGCGATCGAAACAGCATTTTTCTCTGAATTGACGTATGAACAAACGTCAATGAGGTTGAATCAACCGCTCGGAACCGTGAAGACGCGAATCCGCTCTGGACTGGGAAAACTCCGAGAAGCGCTAAAAGGAAGTTGAAAGGGTATGAACTCAACAGCCGGGCGTGCACAGTCAAGAACATCTGGATCTATTGTTCCTGTTTGTATTGCAGGTGCTTTCTCCGAAGGAGATGGCTTCGGTTGAATCTCAAATCTCGTCATGCGAGGATTGCCGCCAGGAAATCGAGACGCTCCGGCCTATTGTCCGGTCGTTTGTCGGCTGGCCCACCGATGTGTTGCGCCCCGCGGAATCGCTATGGGTCCGGCTGGCGAAGCGAATCGCCAGCGAAGGGGGTATTCAGCCGTTAGTACCTCCGTTGGATGCACCGGCTAAACCAGAGTGGGAAGAAGCGGCACCAGGTATCCACGTCAAGATACTCGCTAGGAACGCGGAAAACGATAGCGTGAGCATGTTGGTCCGGCTTGATCCCGGAACCGATTATCCAGGACACAGGCATGCGGGCATCGAAGAACTGCATCTTCTTCACGGCATACTGAAGGTTGATGATCGAACACTGTATCCCGGCGATTTCATCCACAGCGAGGCGGGCAGCGTCGATCATCGTGTGTGGAGTGAAACCGGCTGTACCTGCTTTCTGTTGACCTCGACGGAAGACGCTCTTTTCTGATTTCCGCTCAATTTGCGAAAGTCACACCTGAACTGAGATTCGATCAAGGAGAATGGAGGTTTGTAAACTTCCGCTACGAGAAAAGTAACCTGCGCAACTTTTGCGTTCGCTTCGCAGCCCAGCGTCGAACTAGTTGGCGAAACATCTCTATTACGTTCAAAACCCTCGAATCGGTAATCTGGATTCCTTTGGTGGTTTACGCCCCCAACCGGGGCCCTACATGGTTTCCTGTATACCAGCAGGTTAAACGGTTCACTAGAGTCTTGTCGGGTGACTAACGATCAGCGAATCCGGGAGTTGTGCGCCCAACTCTTGAGGGCCAAGAATCCCGTTGTCATTGACATCGTTGCAGAAGAACTTCACGAAGCAATAGAGCGATACGTGCTCAGCGCCAACCAACAGCGACCCCCCATCGACTTGACTCTGTTGCCTGCCGAATCCTGAGCGTAGTTTATTCTTCAATCTGCACCCCCGTTTCTCGTGCTAGCAGTCCCAGCCGCATCGGTCGCGGTGCGGCACTGAGCCCACGCTAAGGGTAATTCGATCCCTCGACTGCGGTAGCAGTGACGAACGCTCGGATGTGAAGTGAATCGAAAGAAGTCGAAATTTGGGCGTTAAGGCGCCTGTGTACATCAGCTACCGTCAAGAATCATCTGACTTGTAGCACTCTCACCCTTGCCTCCGAACCTGGGTTACAACGTCCGGATGTTACTTCGAGCCCAAATGCGGACTGCCCAAGCGTTACTTGTGCAGGAAGGATCTCATTCGCAAGAATAGCAACACGGAGGGCCGCTTTATTCCTCAGATAACGATTAAGACCGGTATCATGACTGCAGACGGCCACGAAGAGCAGATCACAGAATATTTTTGCGACTGGCCTGAATGTGCAAATGTCGCAACCCAGGTGTTGGGATATGCAAAAGAGATCGGCGCGTGTGTCGCAGTTTGTGACGAACACACCCCTAAAGCTAGAGCGTCTACCCGCTGTGTTGACTTCCGGATAGCTCCTTGAGTGAGGAAGAATGGCAGTTAGTTACTGCCTGGTCATGGCTAGGCTCAGCCTTTCCTCCGGACTGATGAACTGTATCGTGGTCGTCCTTGCCCAGGTCGATCTGCACCCAGTTGACCTTCCCGTTAAAGACGCTGGTATTGCGGGTGTAGTCTGAGCTGACCGGTGTACCGGTATCGCGGCCGACATCGGTCGTCTCATCTGCGGAAAACGCCATCGGAACCGTGCGGTCAACGCGGCCTTCACCGACCTTCTTGCCGTCGTAGTAAAGGGTGACGTTGCCGCCCTTGCCGAGGCCGCCGCCATCGTAGGCAAATTCCATTCTCACCTGGTGCTTACCGGCTGGGATTGCCTGGCTCGCCTCCGTGGTAAAGGTCTGGAGACCGAAGAAGTTGTAGGCGAACTTTGCTTTTCCGGCCTTGGCGTAGAGACTCATGCCACCGAACGCTCCACCCTGGTGAATGATGACGCCTTCGGCTCCTTTCGCTGGCACCTCTACCTCGGCCGTGATCGAAAACGACTTGTTCTTCATCACCACAACGCTGTTCTCGCTCAACCTTCCCATCCCGCTAAAGAGCAGTTGCGAGTTGCCCTTGACGAGCTGTGGCCGACCAGCCAGATCAGCATTGAAACGCTCGACCCTACGGTCGTCGAGCGGCAGCACGTTGTACTTGGTCGCTTCGATCAACCATAGCCGCTGCAGTTCGTGCAGCTTCTCCGGCATCTCTTTCGCGAGATCGTGCGCTTGGGTCCAGTCCGTGTTGCCGTCGTAAAGCTCCCAGACGTCATCGTCAAAGGCGGCAGCTTGGCGGTCGGTATCCAAGGCGTCGAGTGCCGGGTCACTGCGCTCCATCCCTTGTGGTAGATTCCCCGGTTGCAGAACATCTCAAAATACTGAAGATCGTGCCGCTCTGCAGCCTTGCCGTCGTCGAACGAGTACGCCATGCTGACGCCTTCCATGGGAGCCTGCTGCACGCTGTTGACGATCGTCGGCTCCGGTAGCCCGGCGACTTCCAGCACGGTTGGGGCGACGTCGATCACGTGGCAGAACTGCGAACGAATCTCCGCCTCTCGCCTTGATGCCCTTTGGCCAGTGGACGATGGTCCCGTTGCGCGTGCCGCCCCAATGCGAGGCCACCTGCTTGGTCCATTGATAGGGCGTGTCCGTGGCGTGTGCCCAGCCTACCGCGTAATGGTTATAAGCCTCTGGGCTGCCGAACTTGTCGATCCGTTCCATCAGGAATTCTGGGGTCTCGATGCCAGTGATTCCGTTGAGCATCAGCATCTCGTTAAACGTTCCGTTCGGAGTACCTTCGGCCGAGGCGCCGTTGTCGCCGATGATTACGTAGATCAAGGTGTCGTCGAGAATCTGGAGGTCCTTGAGGGTGTCGATCAGCCGCCCTATGTGGTGATCGGTGTGCTCCAAGAACCCAGCGTACACTTCCATCTCGCGTGCCAGCACCGGCTTCATTTTCGGGTCAACTTCATCCCAGGCCTGAATCTCCTTGGGTCGCTTGGTCAACTCGGCATTCTGCGGAATCACGCCCAGCTTCTTCTGCCGCGCCAAAATCTCCTCGCGTAGTTTGTCCCACCCCTGGTCGAACTTGCCCTTGTATTTGTCCGCCCACTCTTTGGGCACGTGATGCGGCGCATGACAAGCGCCGGGTGCGAAATACACGAAGAACGGCTTGTCCGGCATCAGCGCTTTCTGCTGCCGCACCCAGGCAATGGCTTTGTCGGTCATGTCCTCGGTAAAGTGATAACCTTCCTCTGCAGTCTTGGGCTGTTCCACTGGCGTGGTGCCTTCGTAGATCGCGGGGTCCCACTGGTTGGTCTCGCCACCGATAAATCCATAGAAATATTCGAATCCTCCTCCGCCTGTTGGCCACTGGTCGAATGGACCCAGCGGGCTGGTCTGCCAGGCCGGCACTTCGTGGCACTTCCCGAACTGCGCCGTCGAGTAACCGTTTAACTTGAGGGTCATCGGCAACGGCGCTTTGTCCTTGGGCAATATCGGAGCTGTAGCCAGGCGCAGAGGTAGCGATTTCCGTAATGCCACCCATCCCAACCGAATGATGGTTGCGCCCCGTGAGCATCGCTTGCCGCGTCGGCGAGCAGAGAGCCGTAGTGTGGAAGCGGTTGTACTTCAGACCATTGGAAGCAAGCTTCTCAAAGTTCGGCGTCTGACACGGTCCACCGAAGGCGCTGGATGCCGCGAAGCCCACGTCGTCGAGCAGGATGATCAGTACGTTGGGTGCGCCTTTGGGTGGGCGCAGAGGCTCGATCGGGGGAAACTTCGTATTGGGATCTTTGGCGTCATACGTTGTAAGACCGGTGTGCGTCTGGGACGGAATGGGAAGAATGCTTCTAGAAAGGTTAGCGCTATGATTTGACATGGGAATCTCCTGCAGCCGATTCAGCACGTTGCACAACCCCACCTACGACAGGCTCTCTCGGGCTAATTCGATCCGCAACTGGTACTTCTACCAGTACGGGTGAGCGGCATAGCTGGTGAAAAATCGCCATCTCTAACAATCTCGCCCTGCGCGGGGCACTTGAGTTGTAAAGGCCTTGTTTTCGTCACTGTACTTTCTGACAGTGTCCCAAGTCTCTGCTCCCTACCTATCCTCAGAGGAAAGTCCGTTAGTACATCAGCCATGCCGCTTCTCCCAGCGGCCGCGCCGATAGATCAATGTCCAAAGGAGTGTGGCCATGCACAGTTCACAATTAAGCGATGGAAGAGATCGATTTGACCGCCGGGCCTTTTGCAAGGCTGTCGGCGTTGCGACCGCTGTCGGGGCAGTAGAGGCAAGCCTGGGAAGTGTGTTGGCCCACGCAGACCTCACCAAAGAGCAGCGTGACAAGATGACGCCGGACGAAGTCATCCAGCACATGAAAGCTGGCAACGAACGCTTCCGGTCGGGCAATCCGCAGCATCGCGATCTCATGAGCGAGGTTAAGGCGACTGCGAAGGGACAGTATCCTGCCGCGATTGTCTTTAGCTGTGTTGACTCGCGAGCACCCGCCGAATTGATTCTCGACTTTGGTATCGGCGATATCTTTAGCGGTCGTGTGGCAGGCAACGTTGCTGACGAGGACGTATTGGGCAGCATGGAATTCGCTTGCAAGGTGGCAGGCTCGAAAGTCGTGCTTGTCATGGGCCACACCAGCTGTGGCGCTATCAAGGGAGTCATTGATGGGGTAGAGCTTGGCAATCTCACGGCTTTGTTATCGAAGATCCGTCCGGCTATTGAAGCCACTCGTTATACGGGGGAGCGCTCCTCCAAGAACTACGCATTCGTAGACGCTGTAGCACGAGAGAACGTTGTTATGACTATCGCCAACGTTCGCCAAAGGAGCCCTGTGTTACGGGATCTCGAATCCGCCGGCAGCATCAAGATTGCAGGCGCAATGTATAACCTCGAAACAGGCGCTGTTGAGTTCCTCGCGTAGCGGCACGGTGAATTGTTGGCGAAAAATCGCCATTATATTTATCCCCCCTTGGGGAGGGCTTGCGAAGCCCTGTGGCGCACGAGAATCTTCGCTCTCGATATGAGCCGTGAAGACACTTTTACCTACACTTCAAGTCGGTCTTAGCGGACCACAACCGTTTCGTTCCCGGTCTATAAAAGAGCGGATACCGTGAATATCCGCCCTCCCTTTCTTACGGCTACATTATTGTCCGGTCGTCGCCACGCTCGGAGCCGCCTTCGCCATCTGCTTCAGCAAACGCGAAGGCACGTTGAAGTGCAAGGTCATGCCGCACTCGGCGATCTGCATTGTCGAGACATAGCTACCGTCGCCGATGGTTTCCAGCAGAAGCTGGTTCGAATCCGAAGGCTTGCTGCCCTCGGAGTTCGTAATCAGCAGCATGAATCCGGTTCGAGTGCCGCTGAGCTTGGTCAGGGTTAGCACCGCCGAGGTCTGGTAGGGATCGTAGGAGAACTCGTAGTCTCCCGCCGGCACCACCGCATTGCCCCAGTTAACGTTGTGGGTAAGTGTGAATTTACCGTGCGCCGGTTCCTGCGCGGCAGCCAGGCCGGTCGTGAGGCTCATGGTACTCAGTGCCAGCACTGCGGCGTAAACAAATTTGCGAATTGTGGTCATGGAATCTCCATTCTGCCCTGCATACGAGGGCAAGTCTGATGAGCACGCTGTCCGCTAGAGACACAGGTACGTCACGCGGATCGCATGGGCTCAGGCTGTAGTGGAGAACGACAGGGTCAGGAGATTGTCGATGCCGCGATCTTGGCTGGCATGCAATCAGCGACTCCGCTGGGGCCGGCAAACTTAGCTGGGACGCGAAGTGATTCCACTATGCAGCAGCAGTGCTGCAGCAGTCCAATTCAAAGAATTAATGGCAGGGATCAGCACAGATTCGGTATTGCAGTGACGTCGTGTCGAGTTGCTCCACAATGAAACGACGCGACTCCCACACTCATGTGCGCAACAGGATGAGATCAGGTCGCAAGTCTCCACTTATTGACAACTTAACGAATGATGAGCAAATGACCTGCAACCGTGACCGGACCTATTGATCTCGCGCGTCAGCGGTGTCATGCTGCCGCCCGAGGAAGACAATGTTGAGAACGAGAGCCGCAACGATTCAATTGATGTTTATCTTGTCGCTACAAGCCGGCTTCGCCCAGCAGAAGCAGACCACCGACGCATTCGATCACTACATCACTACGGCAGAAGCCCGGATCACAAAAGACCGAGAAAAGAGCGCTTCGTTCTTGAGGATTGATGCCCTCCCCGCACCACAGCGCGCGCACGCGATGGCGCGTCTGCAACCAGGCGAGATCGTCATTGAGAAACACGGCGAGACCCCTTCAGAGGTTCCCGGCGGTTTGATCCACGACTGGGTCGGTACGGTGTTGATTCCCAAGGTGACGGTTGCCCAGGTGCTGACCCTGATCCAGGATTACGATCACTCGACCCGCTACTACTCGCCCGACGTTGTGCAGTCGCGCCTGGTCTCACATCAAGGGGACGACTTTCAGGTCTTCATGCGCCTCCGCAAGAAAAAAGTCGTGACGGTGGTGCTCGATACCGAATACAACGTGCACTACGGCCGCCTCGACGCCGCGCACCAGTACAGCTTCTCGCGGAGTACAAAGGTCAGCGAGATCGCCGATCCCGGAACGCCCGACGAGCGCGCCCTCGCCCCCGGGCACGACCACGGCTTCATGTGGCGTCTGAACTCGTACTGGGCCTTCGAGCAGGTCGACGAGGGCGTATTGGTCGAGTGCGAAGCGGTTTCCCTGACGCGGGACATTCCCACGGGCCTGGCCTGGATGATCGGCCCCTTCGTCAACAGCATCCCGCGGGAGTCGCTGCGGTTCACGCTGGACGCAACGCGCAAAGCCTTACAGAAATAAAAAGCGGCAACCACAAAGGACACGAGGAACGAAGGAGGAACCAACCGTAGAGGTTTCCTTCGTGAACCTTCGTGTGCTTTGTGGTTCATGCTCTTAGCGTGAGGATGTCCGACCCGTACCAATTTGCCAAACCCGCCCCGCTCATGAGACCATGACCAGTTCATAAGGTGACGGTGGCGGTGACAAGCCACCGTCACCAGAAAAGGGACTCATGTATCAGAAGAAAGCAGGAGTATTCATGGCCGACTGGTGGGACGCCGACGGCCGCCGTCATCGCAAGCAGTTCTCCAATGCCCCGGCAGCCCGCGAACACGAGCACCGCGAGACCGCCCTGGCGCACGCCGAACGCGCCAGCCGCGAGATGAAACTGGCCGCCCGAACGGGTGGCGGAAAACGCTCCCAGCCTAAGCCAGAAACTGGCACAGTCGAGCCCGCCAAGGGCAAGCTCGGCGTCATGATCCCCGGCATGGGCGCGGTCGCGACGACATTCGTCGCCGGCGTCGAAGCCATCCGCAAGGGCCTCGCCAAGCCCATCGGATCGCTCACGCAGATGGGCACCGTCCGCCTGGGCAAGCGCACCGACGGCCGCTCTCCGAAAGTGAAGGAGTTTGTCCCTCTCGCCGGACTCGACGACCTGGTCTTCACCGGCTGGGACATCTTCGAAGACAACATGTACGATGCCGCGTCGCAACGCCGGCGTGCTCGATCAGCGGCTGCTCGATCAGCTGAAGCCCTTCCTGTCCTCGATCACGCCCCGCTCCGCCGTCTTCGATCACAACTACGTGAAGAAGATCGACGGCCCCAACGTGAAGAAGGGCAAATCGAAGATGGATCTCGCCGAGCAGTTGCGCGACGACATCCGCGAATTCAAGAAGTCGAGCGGCGCCAGCCGCCTGATTACGATGTGGTGCGGCTCGACCGAGTCCTACATTGAGCCCACCGAAGCGCACCAGTCGCTGAAAGCATTCGAGAAGGCGCTGCGCGAGAACGACGAGATGATCGCGCCCTCGATGATCTACGCCTACGCCTCGCTGATGGAAGGCGTGCCCTTCGCCAATGGCGCGCCCAACCTCACCGTCGACTTGCCCGTGATGCTCGAACTCTCCCGCAAGCACGAAGCCCCCATCTGCGGCAAGGACTTCAAGACCGGCCAGACACTGATGAAGACCGTCCTCGCGCCTGCCTTCAAAGCCCGCCTGCTCGGCCTCAGCGGATGGTACTCCACCAACATCCTCGGCAATCGCGACGGCGAAGTGCTCGACGATCCCGGTTCGTTCAAGACCAAGGAAGAATCGAAGCTGGGCGTGCTCGAGCACATCCTGCAGCCCGGCCTCTATCCCGAACTCTACGGGAACATATTCCACAAGGTCCGCATCAACTATTACCCGCCGCGCGGCGACAACAAAGAAGGCTGGGACAACATCGACATCTTCGGATGGCTCGGCTATCCCATGCAGATCAAAGTCGACTTCCTCTGCCGCGACTCGATCCTGGCCGCGCCCATCGTGCTCGACCTGGTGCTGTTCCTCGACCTGGCCCAGCGCTGCTCCGAGCTGCAAAGGCCTTGGCATCCAGGAGTGGCTCAGCTTCTATTTCAAGTCCCCGATGACGGTGCCGGGCCTCTATCCCGAGCACGACCTGTTCATCCAGTTGATGAAGCTGAAGAACACGCTGCGCCACCTGAAGGGCGAAGAACTGATCACGCACTTGGGCCTGGAGTACTACGACTGAGGTCTCACAAATCGAGGCTGAGCATGCTATAATGACCATGGTCATATAGAGGTGACTATATGAAGACCATGGCTGCCGGCGAGTTCAAGGCTAAGTGTCTGCAGGTGATGGATGAGGTGAGATCGACACGAACCCCGGTCGTCATCACGAAACGCGGCAAACCGGTGGCCAAGCTCGTTCCAGCGGACCAATTCCGTCTGAGTGGGTTCCCGGACGTCTGGCTGGGAAGATCGAAATACTTGGAGACATCGTGTCTCCCGTGGTGCCATGGGAGGATTGGGAGGCGTTGAAGTGATCCTTCTGGACACACACGTTTTGGTGTGGATGGTCACTGACCCAAAGCGACTGTCGCGGGCCGCCGATCGGGAAATTCGCAAGGCGCAGCACGATCGCAGCTGTGCGATTGCTTCGATCACTCTTTGGGAACTGGCGCTCCTATTCCGAGGGAACCGCCTTCGGGGTACGGGCATCCATAGAAAACTCCATTCGCAACATACTGGACGATACTGGAGTGAAGGTGTTGGAGATCACGGCGGAGATCGCGGATTTGAGTACGTCGTTTCCAGAAACCTACCCGAAAGACCCCGGGGACCAATTGATCGGCGCCACTGCCCGTGCTTATGGGCTGACTCTTATCACGCAGGACGAAAGGATGCTCAGCAGCCCTCTCATCCGTTCGATGTGGTAGCGCGATTCGGAACACCTACACTCCTTTCAGTTTCCGATACTCATCAAACCCCGCCAGGAACCGTTCAATGTCTTTCTTCTGCAGGTAGTACGGCGTCGACAGCCGCAGCTTGTGCGGATCTCCGCCGCGGATGCGGATCTTCTGCGTCTTCCACAGCCAGTTCTCGAGATCGCCGCGTTGGACCGGAGGAACGTTCACACTGACAATCGCGCAACGCAAAGCCACATCGGGCGACGTCCACGACTCCGCGCCGCGCTTCTGCATCTCGGCGAGAATGTAGTCGGCGAGCATGCGATGACGCTTCTCAATTCGATCCATCCCAATGTCATTTGCGAGCTTGATCGAGGCGCGCAGTCCCCACAACGCCGGCACGTTCGAACTGCCAATCCGCTGGAAACGTTCGGCGCGAATCTTTACATCGTCCCAGCCTTCGGTGGCGATCGTGTTCCACAGCCGGTCGATGACTTCATCGCGCACGTAGAGAAATCCTGAGCCCTTGGGCGCCATCAGCCACTTGTGCGGGCTCGAGGAATACATGTCGCACCCGAGATCGTGCACGTTCAGCCGCATCATCCCCGGTACGTGCGCGCCATCGACGGCGGACAGAATTCCCTTGCTGCGCGCCAAGTCCGCCAGTTCCTTTGCCGGCAGCACTACTCCAGAGAACGTCGTGATGTGGCTGAAGAACATCACCCGCGTGCGCGGCGTGATCGCGTCATTGAACAGGTTGAGCACTTGCGCAGCATCTTTCACGGGGCGGGGAAGCGTGATCTTTTTGATCACGATGCCCGAGCGCTTGGCCTTCAGGTCCCAGGGATGCTCGCCTCCGGGATGCTCCTGATCGGTCATCAGCACTTCATCGCCAGCCTTCATATCGAGTCCGTTGGCGATGTAGCTGTTCGCCTCGGTCGCGTTGCGCAGCAGCGCGATCTCGTCGCGCTTGCAACCGACGAACTCCGCCAGCGGATCGCGAAACTCGTTCCAGGCGGCGTATCCCCAGATGGGATAGTCCTCGGGATCCTGCTGGTCCATCTTCTCGGTTGTCGTGTAGCCGTCGAAAATCGCGCGCAGCACCGGCGCAGGGCTCGAGCCCACGGTGCCGTTGTTCAGATAAACCTCGTCTTCCGGGATGAGAAACTGCTTGCGCATTTCGGCCCAATACGCGTCTTCGTTCTTATCGAGCAGAGAGTGATCGGGCAGGGGCGGGGTCTTCCCGAGTTGAGCGAAGAGACTTCCGCGCAGGGCCAGTGAGGCGGCAACGCCGGTTGCGGCGGTAGAGAGAAAGTGACGGCGGTCGAGCACAGGGGACCTCCTGACGTCGCGAACGTTATACCACGCGGGCAGATGAAACGCGGCGTCAGGCGTCGGACCTCTCCCTTCATTCCGTAACGGGGTCGCATCCGAACCGAGATTGTGTAAGGCGGACGCTTAGTAAGCCTGCCCTGCGCGCAGGCGAAGGATCCGTCAACCCAGGTGTATCGGGCCGCAAGCCTTTAGATGTTAATTGTCATCCTGAGCGAAGCAGGTGGGAGAGCGTAGCCCTCAACGGACCCCATAACGACTCACTGAATTCTCACGATGAATGTTCGCATGCCCGACCTATAACATGGAATAAGTCCCGTAGGGCCTGCCCTAGGCGAACGAAATTCACCAGGACGAAACTTCCGCGCCACGTGTTCAGGATTGCGGCAATCAGGCATTGTCCAATCGCGTCAAGATTGGCCCGAGCGCGTAGGCGACGAACATCCCGACACCGTAAATCGCTGCTGACACCCAAAGCAGAACCCTGCTGAGCTTGCTCGCCTCCTCACACGCGGACGGGTCGTCCGCGCCGCATTGCTTCGCGCGAATTCGGGGCGCGATGTAATACATGTTCACGAAGCTCAGCGCAATCAGCGCGCCCGACACTGCGAACGTCCACTGCTTGTGCCGCGACAGCGTCACCAGCCACGGCATGAACGACAGCATCGACGCCACCGACGTACCCAGCCCGAACAGCACCAGCAGCGAAGGCAGCGCACAACACATCAGCGTGCTGAGCGACGTGAACAGCGAAAAATAGTTCAGCACGGCAGACCGTTTGCCCGTTGCGACAGTCTTCATTTTCACCTCTCTTCCGTCATCGAGTGGTACCGGAGGGAATTGGGCGCCTTGCCTTTCACCCCTTCGGGAATCGTGCCTTCCACCACGACAGCCTTGCCCGAGGCCGCGGTCACAGTCACACCAGACTCAGGCGCCAGTTGCAGTACTTCGTTCGAACCCGAAATCCGCAGGGTCGCCTTGCCTTCTGTAATGACCACCGTTCCCGCGACCGTTGCCGTCGAATCCTTCATCGTGAATCCGTTCGTGGCAATAGCGTCGTTCAGTTGCTTAAGCGTAGCGGTGTTGCCCGGTTTCATCTTCACCGCCGCCAGTCCCTTCGTGAGACTGACCTCCACCGAGTCGACACCAGAGACTGATTTCAACGACACGCGCACGGCGTGTGCACACACCTCTCAATCCATGCCGAAAATCTTGATGTCGATGGCCTTGATCTCAGCCGAGGCAGACGAGGCGAGAATCAGAAACGACGCGAGTAGACCAAACAGTTTTCTCATAAATCTCCTAGTGTTGGTGTCCGTGCCGGAAAAGCAGATAGCTGAAGTTCACCGCGAAGCGAACGTGTTCCTTCGGAAAACTCGATCCGACGTTTTGATACACCGGAAACTGCGCGCCGAAGCTGACCGTGTAGTTGTGAAAAATTCCCAGCGCGGTCGGTCCGACGAAGACCTGGTGAGCTTGCGTGTTGGCGACGGGAACGTTGGCCTGCAGGAATCGGTTGGAACGCTCGCCAACCAATTCACCAAACAGCCTCCAATCCCATTTGTCCGGAGGTCTCCGCCACTTTGCTGGACGATAGCCGTACACCAGACTGTAGTCGAGCACGTCAGGACGCTTGTCTCCGTTGTGCTCGTAGAATTTCGTGAAGGTGCTTCCCAGCCAGATGTAATTGCTCAATGACGCCATGCCCGTGACAGCGCCAACCATCGTGCCCGGAACGTTGCTCGTATGAGCGATTCCCACGAATTCCGACTGTGGCCCCGGAACGGCGAGACCAGCGAAGGCTGTGCTCTCGAAGCGCGTGCCAACCTTCGTTGCTCTATGCTGGAACCGCCACGACACCGTGGAATCAAAATCGCTCCCCGGCTGGATCCTTGTGGGCGGGAGCCGCGCATCGCCCACGACGGCGGGAAGCGTAAAGGAAACTGTCAGGTGCGGCGTGAAGCCGTAGGCGAGCAGAGCCCGCACCGACGCCTGCGAACCGAGAGCATTATTCCGCCCGAAGATCCCCGCATCGAAGCTCCACTCACCTTGCGAATTCGTAGGCGTGGCAAGCCCGAAGACAGGACCGTGGGCGGACGCCGATGCAAACAGCGGCAGCCCAAGAACAACCAACAGCAATGCACGTCTCACATTTTCCTCCGCGATGTCACTGACACACGTCGGCAGTACCTTGCGTGTGAAGCAAAAACGCAGAGTTCAGATTCTGAGAATGGAATGAAGGCCGGGCGGGGCGGGAGGAGGTAAACCCAGGTTCACATGCGCCTCTGCAGGTGCGGCCAGGGTCGACGGGACAGGGCCCATCACAACGTCAGCAATTACGGCGACGGAAGGCAGGATCTGCGGTGTCGGCTGGGTCGCTGCCACCGGCTGCGGTCGATTCGCGATCGTCCTGCAGCACGGATGCTGCCCGCTTCCCATCTGGCAGTCGCCTGCCATCTTCTTGCAGCACGCCATCTCCGCAGCTGTCATCTGCGAATTTGGCAGGCACGCGAGTGCGGGTATCGCCAGCCAAACGGCGAGCAAACCCAACACCATCACTGAACGGCATCGCGCCATGACTCGATGCTAACGTCCGCCTGCCTGTCCCTGCAAGTGCTCATCAGCCCCGCAGCTTCCAGGTTTTTTCGTGTTCAACCGGGAAGGCACGACGTGCAGAAGAGCACGACGTACAGAGGTCGCGGAAAAACTACTGAATGCCGCTGGTACCCGTGGAAGCGTGGCGCTTTAGCGCCGCGTAAACCGCGCAGAATCAACAGTAGGTTTCAGAGACTGTGTGAGAACTACCGTTGAAGGCAAGCGGTGGAACAAGCACCACCGAAACTCCAGCCGCGTAGCGGCGGCATGTGAAAGCCCGGCACGGAAGTGCCGGGTGAAGTGGAACAAATGCGCGAGTCCCGTAGGGACGACACCAGTTCTCACGCACACTCTTATGCCCCAGTGGTCGCCTATCTCCGTGATCGGAGTTTTTCCGCAACCTCTTACAATCGTCCCGATTACAGTCGTCCCGATCAAGCGCCCAAGCACCGCGGCCTTAAAGAGACTGCGTGAGAACTACCGTTGAAGGCAAACGGTGGAACAAGCACCACCGAAACTCCAGCCGCGTAGCGGCGGCATGTGAAAGCCCGGCACGGAAGTGCCGGGTGAAGTGGAACAAATGCGCGAGTCCCGTAGGGACGACACCAGTTCTCACGCACACTCTTAAGCCTGGCCGCTGCGCCCAAAGTTTTCCACAGCCCACCCCCCATATTTATTTTTTTCTTGTGACATCTAACCTTTACTGAGAAATCTACCTGAGCAATTCTGGGACTATGCACGACCAAGGTCCCAGGCAAGTTCCCCCACCGGACTCACAAGCTCCAAGGCGACACCTGCCGCCCGACGCCGAATGTGCAAAACCAAAGCAGTCCCCTGTGCCCCTCCGTGCCCCCTGTGGTGAGTTCTTCGCCCCTTGGATTCCCGATTCGAAACTGCCCACTCTCCCTAAAAACTCCGTTAACTCCTTAATCCGCAAGATTTTACTCGCAACCCCTGAGTTTCCAAGATTTTACGCAGACTTCATCCTGGCCCTGCCCCTAACTCGAATGAAGCCAGGATTTTACGGCCCCACTATCAAAAAATTCTCGCAAAGGTAAACGACATGTCCAACGATCACAGCTGCACTCATATCAAGGTCACCGGAGTCCGTTGCGACTCCCCCGCTCTCCGCGGAGAGCAATTCTGCTACTTCCACCAGAACGCCCACCGCGGCGTCCGCCGTCCCCAACAATCGCGCCTCCACCCCATCGCCATCATCGAAGACGAAGAGTCCATCCAGTATGCCCTGATGGAAGTCATCAACGCCCTGATGCGCAACACCATCGACGTCAAACGCGCCACATTAATCATCCGCGCCCTCCACATCGCCGTAAAAAACGCCGCCCGCGTAAAGTTCGGCATCCACGACAAAGACGCAGTCACCCAAGTCCCCAACTACGCCCCGCCCACAGCCGAGCAAGAAGAGATCGCGATGGAATCCGAACTCCCCGCAGTCTCAGCAATCCCCTACAAACCAGTCGAACCGACCAACCCGCACTTCTGGGAATACTCGGAAGAAGGCGCCCGCGTCCTGGCCCGCGAAGCCCAAGCCGCGAAGGCGAAGCCAAGCCCAAGTGTAGGGACGGACTCCGAAGCCCGTGTGGCAAAAGATTGTGTAGGGACGGACGCCTTCGTCCGTCCCGGTCGCGAAGCGACCGTGCCCCCGCGCCGCCGCACCCACGAATGCCAAAGTCGTAACGTCCGCATCCGCCGAAGTCCCACCGCACGACTTCAAAAAGATTCCGCAGACCCAAGCACCCCCACAAAGGCTGCCCCAGCCTTCGCGATTTTCGAAGGCTGGGAACTCCGAAGCCAATCCCACTCCACGCAAGCCGCCAGCCCCGGTGAACCCAGCTCCGAAGGAGCGCAAGATTGCAGCCCACGCCGCAAGGCGTGGGTGACGTCGAGAAAGGAGGCTCAAGCCCCGAAGGGGCGAAAGAAATTCTGCGGCCCGACACACCCTGGCCGCCGGACAGCCGAGGCGCTGTCCCTACATGGTCCATCTTTTCTGCATGGGGGTGGTGCTTTCGGTCGACCTGCAACGCTCGCTGCGTTCGCGGGACGGACGAAGACGTCCGTCCCTACACGAACAACGGTGGATGGCCCACCCACCCCACGTTGAAGGTCCGGCCCCTGTACGTTTTGACAGTTCCCAAACCGCGAATCTCTGTCAGATGCTGGGTAAGAAGCTAAGGATAAGGAGAAAGGCCATGCTACGAAGTGTGTCTGAAGAAATGAGTCAGCGGATTACGGGGAAGGCTTTGGCTTGCTTCCTCACATTGATAGCGATGCTGCTGGTTGTCCCTTCGTTTGCTGCTGACAAGCAGAAAGACGAAGACACGCTTCGCCACGCCAACCTCGTGTTGCAGGGACTGGTCGACAGCAAGAGCATCCCGCCGGACTTGTTGTCGAAGGCTAATTGCGTGCTCATCCTGCCGAACGTGAAGAAGTTCGGCTTTGGTGTGGGCGGGAGCGGCGGACGCGGTCCTTTGCTCTGCCGTACTGGTGAAAGCTTCAAGGGCAAGTGGTCCGCACCTGCCATGTATTCCGTCGGTGGCGCCAGCGTTGGTCTGCAGGTCGGTGGCTCGTCCACTGATTTCGTCCTCCTGCTCATGAATCCGAAAGTGGTGGATCAGGTTCTGAACGGCAAGACCAAGATGGGATCGGATGCGACAGCAGCGGCAGGTCCAGGTGCGACCGCGGCCGCTGCAACCGACGTCGACATTCTGACCTACGGGCGGGCTAAAGGAGTATTCGCTGGCGTCTCGCTGGGAGGCGCAACGGTGGAACCTGACAATGACGCGAATTACCGCCTGTACAGTAAGACTCTGACCGCGACCGACATCGTGAGGGCAAACAGCGTGAAGCCTTCCACTGAAGGTCAGTCCCTGGTTTCAGTGCTCGACAAGAAGATCGCAAAAAAGTAGTAACTGAGAGAACAGCCTGGCGACTGAAAAACTGGCTGCTCCGATATATGTGCGCCGCCGGACAACCGAGGCGCGGGACGGAACGAAGGCGTCCGTCCCTACACGAGCAACGCCGGATAACCCGAAGGTGACTGGAAGCGTCTAAGTTACAGGCCTCACAATAAGGGCTTGGTGTCCCTGGACCGGGCGTATAATCGACGTTAAGGAGTACCCCCTATGAAGCTCAGATGGCTGGCAGGCGCGCTGGCACTGGCGGCGTTTGGCGCGGCACCGTGGATGGTGGCACAAACGACTGGACAAGATCCGCAGAATCAACCTACGACCCAGACTCCGCCGTCCCAAACTCCGCAAACGCAGGCTCCGCCGAGCCAGTCGCCGCAGAAGCCTCCTCCGAGCACCGACCCGGATGACGGGCAGCCAAAAGCGAGCGATATCCAGAACGCGCCGAAGAGGGCTCCCGCAGCGCTACCGACGCAGGACGACAGCCAGATCAAGCACGACGGCGGCAAGACCGACGTCGACGCCGTCGGCAACCGCAATGTGGGTTGCGGCCGCGGCGTGGGCAACTGGTACAGCGTCGAAAAACAGGTGGCGATGGGCCGCTCGTTCGCCCAGCAGATTGAGTCTCAGGTCAAACTGGTCAACGATCCGGTGGTGACGGAATACGTCAACCGCATTGGGCAGAATCTGGTACGCAATTCCGACGCGCAAGTTCCGTTCACGATCAAGGTGATCGACTCCGACGTCGTCAATGCGATGGCGCTACCGGGCGGGTTCTTCTACGTGAACTCCGGGTTGATCCTGGCGGCCGATGAAGAGGCGGAAGTTGCCGGCGTGATGGCGCACGAGATCGCGCACGTGGCGGCCTGTCACGCGGCCCGCGAACAGACACGCGCCTCGTTGCTGCAGATGGCGTCGATCCCATTCATTTTTATCGGCGGCGGAATCGGGTATGCAGGCTATGAGGCGGCAGGACTTGCCGGGGTGTTCGGCATTCTGAAGTTCTCCCGCGGATTCGAGGCCGAGGCGGATTACCTGGGCATCGAGTACATGTACCGGTCGGGATACGATCCGTCGGCGTTCGTCTCCTTCTTCGAAAAAGTGCAGGCGATGGAGAAGAAGAAGCCCGGGACGCTGGCCAAGGCGTTCGATACGCATCCGCAGAGCGCGGACCGCATTGCGAAATCGCAGGACGAGATTCGCAAGATTCTTCCGGCGAAGCAGCAATACGTCGTGACCACCTCGGAGTTTGACGAGGTGAAGGCGCGGCTGGCGGCGCTGGAGAACAAGCACAAGCTGCTCGACCAGAAGGACTCGTCGAAGCCGAGTTTGCGCCGGACTTCGAATCCGAGCGACAAGTCCGAGGACGGGAAGAAGGACGATGATGACCGTCCGACGCTGAAGCGGCGCGAAGACTCCAACTGATGTCTCTGTTTTCACGAGGCCCACGGTTTCGGCCGTGGGCCTTTTTGCGATGTTTTGGTTAGCGGCACGACTCAAGTCGTGCCTTTCCCGTTCGTGGAGGAGATGACAACGGGAAGTTACTGTCGGGAACCTCTTTACGAAAGGTTGACACTCGAAACATCGAGTGCTCGTTTATAATCAATAAACTGTGCCCAAATACTCCATCGTCGTCCCTTTACATAACGAAGAAGAGAACGTCACCGACCTCTACGACCGGCTGAAGGTGGTCATGGAAGCTCATGGCGAGAGCTTCGAAATCGTTCTCGTCGACGACGGGTCGAGCGACCACACGTTCGCCATGCTGCGCGAGATCGCGGCGGTCGACAGCCGCGTGACCGTAGTCAAGCTGCGGCGGAACTTCGGACAGACGGCGGGACTGGCGGCGGGTTTCGATCATGCGCGCGGCGAGTACATCATCGCCATGGACGGCGATCTGCAGCACGATCCCAACGACATTCCGCTGTTCCTGGAGAAGGTCGCGGCGGGTTACGACATAGTCAGCGGGTGGCGCAAGAATCGCGTCGACAACTACTGGATGCGGCGGATTCCGTCGCGCATCGCCAACTGGATGATGGCGAAGATCAGCGGCGTTGACATTCACGATTTTGGTACGACATTCAAGGCCTACCGGCGCGACATCCTGGAGCAGGTGCCGCTGTATGGCGAATTGCACCGGTTCATTCCGGCGCTGGCGTCGTGGCACGGCGCGACGATTTGCGAAGTGCCGATCAAGAATGTGAACCGGGAGCGCGGCGCGTCACACTACGGGATCACGCGGACGTTCCGCGTGTTCTTCGATCTGCTGACCATCCGGTTCCTGCTGAAGTATCTGTCGCGTCCGCTGCATTTCTTCGGCACCTTCGGGATGCTGAGCATCTTCGGCGGCAGCGCGATCGTGGCCTGGCTGGGCGTAGAGAAATTCCTGCGTCACGTGCCGATTATGGCCTCGCACGGGCCGCTCATGATGGCGGCTCTGGGCCTGTTGCTGGGCGGGCTGAACCTGCTGGCGATCGGGCTGCTGGGGGAGATGCAGGTCCGGCATTATCACGAGCCCAGCCGGCGGGCGCCGTACTCGGTGGATCGCGTTCTGCGCTCGCAGAACGAAGAGCACAGCGTCTCGGAATAAGAAACTCACCACAGAGGTTCACACGAGGAAACCGGCCTAGTCCCATTGAGCCGGTGGCTGTCCTTTGTGCAGCCAAGCAATGAAGTCAGTCATCGGGGGGACGCCGCCCAATTCACGCAGGCGGGTGGCGTTCTGGCCACGGTGATAGTGGCTGTGCATGGCGGCCTGGGTCAGGGCCTGGCGGATGGAAATCTTCGCCGGGGGACGGAACCAGGGGACCTCGATGATTTCTTCGGCGAGCGCGGGGTCGAGAGACTTTACGAATTCACTCAGATGCAACAGACCGTCCTGGCCGTACTTCTTGAGATCCGCCATGGAAGGGAAGTCTTCTAGTTTTCCGACGGCGAACTCCGGCCGCGACGGACTCGTCACCCACAAGAAACCATGCTGCACCAAATGAATGTGGTGCAGACGCTCGCGGATGGCTTTGTCTGCGAGAGCGGGAGGATGCGCTTCGAAGGCGTGCCAGTGTTGAGCGTCGGCCCACTCCTGATGGGCATAGAGTTCTTCGAGGTAGGAAGGCATAAATTTCTCCGGTCAAGAACTGATTGTAGCGATTCAGAGTTTACGGGCGCGTGTGAGCAGATAGTCCTGCCGGATGAGGTTGTCCCTCATGTAGTGCGCGACGATGGCATCGAACTCGGCGCGATAGGCCTCGAGGCGCTCGGGCTGGGACGCGGCAAGCGCCTGCACCATTTTGGTGTTGGGACCGGCCGAGCGTTCGATCACCATCCGAAAGTGCTGCGGAGTGAGCGCGGGGACGAGGAGGCTGTCGCGGTCGAAAACGATGTCGGTGACCGCGCTGCCCAGGCGCTGGGTGACTACTTGGGGATCGCCCCAAGTTATCGGTGGAGAGACTCCGGGGGGCGGCGGGGGTATGTAGCGAGACGCGAGCTGTATGGTGCGGCCGACCAGCAGTTCCGGGGGCCAAGTGGAGAAGGCGATGGTGCCGCCGGGACGGAGAACGCGGAGCATCTGGGCGATTGCGACTTCGGGGCGAGGAGCGAACATGTGCGCGAACTGGCTGACGACGGCGTCGAATTCGCTGTCGCGGAAGGGAAGTTGCTCGGCGTCAGCTTCGAGGAAATCGATTTCGACCTTCGCGATGCTCGCGTTTTCGCGGGCGCGCTCCAGAAGCTGAGGGGTGAGGTCAATGGCATCGACGCGGGCTCCCAGACGCGCGGCGGTGATGGCGACGACGCCGGTGCCGCAGCCTACGTCCAGGATGCGCATGCCGGAAATGATTCCGGCGAAGCGCGCCAGGCGCGCCGCGGCCGGAGTGGTGATAGTCTCCATCGGAGCGAAATTCTTCCAGCCTTCTTTTTGTGCTTCTTTGAACTGGGCGATACCATCCATACGATTCCTCTTGGGGCAGAATTGAGTTCGCGATGCGGAAAGAATCGGGACATTTTCTCAGGAACATGAGTTGGGGAACAACTTGCTCGGAACACATGCACGTCTTAGATCACTCACCACAGAGGACACAGAGGTTCACAGAGGAAACGCGTTTCGTGCGCGGAACCACGCTTGACGACTGGCGGATATTGTTCACACCAGTCTCCATTCCAATATTCTTGTTCTCGCGAGGTATGCTTCCGCAGCCGACGGATCACTCGCTCTTGAAGAACGATCCATTGCGCATGTGGCCAAGTTCGGCAAAGGAGCTGGAAGACGAGTTCGCTGGTGCTGAAGCGAAGCTAAATTCTTCCGTTGTTGCGGACCACTCCATTTGCGCTTGGTTGCGAATGAATTTGCCGGTGAAATCCTGATCCACGTTCCTGATCCGCAGCCGTTCCTGGACACCCGACCAGCGCACATGGAAAGTGACAATTGCGGGTGTGGGCGGAGCTCCGCCGCCAAACAGCGCGTTGCCGATGTCGTGAAAATCCGTGACGGCCACCTTGTGGACGCGCATCGAAGCCGAACCTTCCTCGAAGTCGACGTCGACATCTTCGGGTGAAATCGCGGTAGTCCAGAACAGTCCGCTGGGTGCGATGCCGGGGTTGAAGTCGTTAATCTGATTGCCCGGACCGGGCTCATACACATCGATTCATATAAACGCGAAGGTGCCCTGGCGGGCTTTGCCATCGGCTCCACGGTAAATGCCCTGCATGAAGCGCATATCCGAGCCCAGGAAGGGCAGTGTGGCGGTCTCACCAGTGGTGAGTTGCGTGCGCACGACGGTGCCGCTGATGTACGCCAAGCCAGCGAATCCCCGGAAATCGGTGATGGTAATGGGTTCGGAGTCGGGAGGATCGAGACCCGGCGCGCCCGGACCATAGACGTGAAAGGCGCCGCCTAGCGCGGGCGTGCCGCCGGGGATGGGCAGAGGGTCGGCGTGGTGGTGCCTGTGTTCGGCAAGGGCCGAGGGTGGAAAAGCAGCTCCGACTGCAGTTCCGACGGCGGCCACGGCCCCGACTGAGGTTCGGAGGAAAGATCTTCGAGATAGATGCTGAGCAAATGCTAGAGAAGGGGTTTGCATGGCTCCCTCCAGAGTCAAGCTTGAGATCTGTGATCCTTGGTTCGTTACCCGAGATAAGCCTAAGGCCCACCGGGGAGCATGGAAGTCAGAAGAACGACATGACCCGCCCCCCGTACGATTTGCCGCGAATTGTGACACCGGAAAACTTCGCAGTCAAGAAGAAACAGAAGAAAGTGTCGTTAGCACATCAAATGTCCGGTGGAATTAGCACGTGATATGTCCGCTTTTCCGGCGGTGGGTAGGAGACCATGCGAAGCATGGACTCCTACTCGAGTGCCGCTATGGAGCGGGCAATGAAGATACAAGAAGTAATTTTGCGGGCAATGGCGAAGAAGATCACGTGGTGGCAGGCGGCCGAGATTCTCGGTTTTAGTGACCGGCATCTGCGGCGCATACGCGAACGTTACCAAGAGTTTGGCTATGAAAGTATGTTCGACAAGCGCCGCGGGCAGCCCTCCCCAAGCGTGTGCCCTTCGCCACAGTGGAGAAAGTGCTGGCTTTGTATCGGGAAAAGTATTTCGATTTGAACGTCCGGCATTTTCACGAGAAGTTGCGCGAGCAGCATGAGGTTGAACTTAGTTACACCTGGGTGAAGTCCGTGTTGCAAGGGGCCGGGCTGGTGGCGCGCCAGCGACAGCGTGGGGTGCATCGCAAGCGCCGGCCGCGGCGTCCCTTGGCGGGGATGCTGTTGCACATCGACGGTAGCCGTCATCAGTGGTTCCAGGACGAACGTTGGTATGACCTGATCGTGATCCTGGACGATGCCACCAGCGAGATCTATTACGCGCAGCTCACCGAGGAAGAATCGACGCTGACGGTGATGGCTGGGTTGAAGGAAGTCATCGCCCACAAAGGAGTGTTCTGTGCCTTGTACAGTGACCGGGGCAGCCATTTCTGGCTTACCCCGAAGGCTGGAGGCAAGATCGATCCCCACCGACTGACGCAAGTAGGTCGAGCCCTGCGCGAGTTGGGAGTACAGATGATTCCTGCCTATTCGCCGCAGGCGCGTGGCCGTTCCGAACGCAACTTCGGCACCTGGCAAGGACGCTTGCCGCAGGAGTTGAGGCTGCGCGGAATCGGCAGCCTGGAAGTGGCTAATCGCTTCCTGCGGGAGCACTACATGGCCGAGTTCAATCGGCGCTTCCAGGTCCCGGCGGCACAGCGTGGCAGTGCGTTTGTGCGCCGCTCCAGCCGAGATCTGGACCTGATCTTCGCGCTGCAGTTCGAACGTACGGTGAATCGCGACAACACCGTAAGCGTTCAGAATCTGTACTTGCAGATTGAACCGGTGCGCTGGCGCGCCACCCTGGCCGGCTGCACGGTCATCGTGCACCAGCACTTGGACGGAACCTTCACGATTACTCATGGCCCTCAACGTCTGGGGCATTACAGTGCGGAAGGAGTGTCTCTGGAGAAAGCAAAAATCGGCGCGCGTGGGGCTGTGGAAAAGACGCAAGGTGGAAAAGTCACAAAACCGACTTTCCCGCCTTGCTTGGAAATCCCGCAAAATGCGCGGGATTCCCACTTTCCCACAGCCTCGGCGACGGCGGGAGATTAACCTAAACCGGACATTTCACTTGCTACTAAAACCGGACACTTTAATTTGCTACCAACAGAAGAAACAGAAGAAACGGAAGGGCTCGGAAGAATGCACGTCTTAGATCACTCACCACAGAGGACACAGAGGTTCACAGAGGAAAGCCGTTTCGTAGGCGAAACCACGCTTGACGACTTCGATAACCGCCCCTTTAATTTTGTCTGAATCTTGTCGCCTTTTGCTCTCCGTTTCCGCTTATACAAGCAGAGCCCGATGTGGGGCTGGCAAGCTAGAGCAGCAATTCGCAAGTGATCTCGATCTTTCCCAGGGTCAACGAATGATTGCTGTCTGGGGCTTGACGGAGGAGGTCGCATGCCGTTCGAATCGCAGTTCGGGATCTGGATCGATTCCAGCTCTCTTCTCGATTCCAAAAACCCGCCGATGTCCCCGGATGCCTACGAGAACGGAGTCCGCACGATCCTCATGAAAATCAGCCACTCCAAGGTTGGCCGGGCGGTGCTCAATACCATCCGTTGGCACCACCGCGTGGTGCGTATCGTGCCGAACGTGATCGACCCTGCCCAATGCGCCAAGGCAGACGCTGACGAAGTGGATTTCAAACAGTTTCAGTTGAACAGGGCGATTAAGGCGGTCAACGCCGTGGCAGGCACTCACCTCCTCTTCTTACGGGGAAAGATCAACTTTACACCGGGTATGTACGCCAAGGGAGGCGCCTGCCAGAAGTACTACGAACCACGTTCTCAGTACACTCCGTCAGAAGACGAGGTTCTGCTGCACGAATTGGTGCATGGGGCGCGCATAGCTTCCCTGAAGCTCAAGCTAGGGACCGCCGCCGTGAAGGGGCTCGCAATGTACGACAACGACGAGGAATTCTTTGCCGTCCTCGTCGAGAACATCTACAACTCGGAGCTCAAGAAAGGGCTCTTGCGCTCCTCGCACACCGGTTTCATGGAAATGGATAAGAATCTGCAGGGCTCGCTGGCCTTCTTTCAGGTCAGCGGAAACGCCTTTGAAAAGGTCGAGAAATTTGCCGCCGAGAATCCGGGGCTTGCCAAAACCCTGTCTAACATCGAGGCGCCGTTCAATCCGCTGAACGCTTTCTTCTGTCACACCGCCAAGGCCCGAGAGATGTCGAAGTCGTCGTATGCCAAGATGCGAGATATGGGTCCGATCGGAATGATCTTCGCGCCGCTGCTCAATTAGTGCGTCCTTGCGCCATAGTTTTCCTCTGTCGGTAGCAAGTTAAAATGTCCGCTTTTCGTAGCACATGATATGTCCGGTTCCAGTTAACCAACAGCAGCAGTCGGGGCTGTGGGAAAGTGGGAATCCCGCGGGGTTTGCGGGATTTCCAAGCGGGGTGGGAAAGTCGGCTTTATGACTTTTCCACCCCGCGTCTTTTCCACAGCCCGTCGCGCCGACATTTCCGTCGCCGCCAAGGCCGCGCCCTGCCCCGTGTATCGTCCCAAGCAGTGCGGCCCATAGGTGAGACTCAAGGTTCCATTCAGGTGTTGATGCACCACCACCTGGCAACCGGCCAACGTCGCACGCCAGCGCACCCGCTCGATCTGCAAGCTCAGATTCTGAAAGCTCACCGTGTTGTCGCGATTCACGCTGCGTTCGAACTGCAGCGAGAAAATCCGTTCCAAGTCACGATTCCGGCAGGGCACAAAAGCATTGCCCCGTTGCCTGGGCGCGACCTGAAAACGGCGATTGAACTCGGCGATGTATTCTTCCCGCAGAAACCGGTTCGCCGCCTGCAGCGTCCCCAGTCTGGCGCAGCCGCAACTCCTGCGGCAAGCGGCCCTGCCAGGTCGAGAAGGTGCGCTCGCTCCGCCCACGCGCTTCCGGCGAGTAGGCTGGGATCATCTGTACTCCCAACTCCTGCAACGCCCGCCCCACTTGCGTGCGGCGATGGTAGTCCACCTTGCCGCCCACCTTCGGCGTCAGCCAGAAATGGCTGCCCCGATCGCTGTACAGCGCGCAGAACACGCCTTTGCGCTCGATCACTTCCCGCAGTCCTGCCATCACCGTCGCCGTCGATTCCTCCTCCACCAGTTGCGCGTAGTAAATCTCGCTGGTGGCATCGTCCAGAATCACGATCAGGTCGTACCAGCGTTCGTCCTGAAACCACTGGTGGCGGCTGCCGTCGATATGCAACAGCATCCCCGGCAACGGCCGCCGCTCCCGCCGCTTGCGATGCGCCCCGCGCTTGCGTCCGCGCCCCACCAGGCCCGCTCCCTGCAACGCCTGCTTCACCCAGGTGTAACTCAGTTCGATCCCGTGCTCGGCCTGCAACTTCTCGTGAAAGTGCTGCACGTTCAGATCGAAATACTTTTCCCGGTACAACGCGAACACTTTCTCCACCGTCGCCACCGGCACCCGCCGACGCGAGGGCTGGCCCCGCCGCCGGTCCAGCAACCCGTTGTAGCCTTCTTCCACGTAACGCTCTCGCCAGCGCCGCATGTGCCGGTCGCTGATGCCCAGAATCTCCGCCGCCTGCCACCACGTGATCTTCTTCGCCATCGCCTGCAACATCACGTCCTGTACTTTCATCGCCCGCTCCATCGCGGCCCTCGGATAAGCTTCCATGCTCCGCATGGTCTCCCATCCTCACCGCCCGCAAAGCGGACATATCACTTGCTATCTCAACCGGACATATCATGTGCTACCGACAGCGCCATAGTTTTCCTCTTGACTTCTTCGTCCCTGAGGATCAAACTTCCGCCCAGTCGCCTCTCTGAAGAGCTGTTTCCCCCCGCTCGGAGCCGCAGCACCCCCTGAGGCGAACAATTTCTCCCGATATCGAATTCAAGACGCAGAAGACAAACTAGCCGCGCTTCGTCTGACAGAAGGCTTTCTTAGGAACAATCAGGTACAGAGGTCATGTTCCTCCACCAGGCTAGGGTAACTCGACTCATGAGCGCGTGCCTCATCTTCATGGTCGCGCTGGTAATGGTGCCAAGGGCAGATATTTCAGAAACACCTTTCGACGAAGCCAACACTCCAATCAATGAGATCATAGTCGAGAAGGCTGCTTCCTCATGGGAAGATCGAGAAGTCGGTCGTAGCACTTGTGCCAAGAATATTTGCGCAGCCGCGAAGCACCGATGTCAGCAGAATTTGGCCGGTCTACGAAGCGCGGTTGACTGACTCTCGCACTTTTCACGAACTCTTCTGTTCTCTCCTCTGCTAGTCCCACTCTCGCGACTCTACAGCTTTGTGTCTTGAATTGTCTTGCGGCCTGTTAGACGCAGGGCTCCAGCCGTCCTGGGCCGTACAGACACGCAACCTAAGTTTCAAAAATGGCCCCGTTGGAGTCGAGAGTTGAGGAGGATTGTCATGTTTGAAAACGAGAGGACAAACAAAATGAAGACGCCGGGGATGACGGATTCGTCGTCTGACAGGCGAAACAACGCGACGGAAAATGAGCAACGGTCCGTGGAGAGAGTCACTCTGGAGCTCAAGAAATCTCCCGGCGCTCTTTGCTGAAGGGCGGGGGTGCCTTGGCGGGGCTGACGGTGCTGCGGGTGGCAGGCCCAGCGCACGCCTTTCCCGGTCATTCCGGCGAGGGGGACGGGGATGACGACCAATCTGACACGCCGCAAGGCTTGGGTCATTCTGACGAGGAGGTCATTCCGTGGCTCGACCAGCCGCCGAGAGCCCCTTCCCGGATAACGTGGGCAACCTGCTGAAGTGGGAGGAGCTCGACTCCTGGCGGACACCCTCGGAAAACTTCTTCTTTGTCAACCACTACGGCCAACCAGACGGCCTTAATGAGGCAACGTGGCGAGTAGGCATCGCAGGCCTGGTCGCCCGTCCCCAGTCCCTGACGCTGGCCGACCTTAAAGCCCGCCCGCGCCGCGAGGTGGACTTCACACTTGGAGTGCTCGGGCAACACCGGGACCGGACTGGACTTCTTCATCGGCGGCATCGGCAATGCCCGCTGGGCGGGCACGCGACTGGCCCCGCTATTGGAGGAAGCGGGTGTCCTGGAGCAGGGCACCGAAGTGGTCTTCTGGGGGGCCGATCGCGGCACGGTGACAATCCGCGACAACTCGGGGATCGTCAGTGGTGGCCAGACGGGAGCAGTCGAGCCCGATGCCGAAGGCGGACTCGATCTGACGATCACTGAACAGTTCGCCCGCAGCATGTCTCTCGAGGAAGCGCTCAACCGCGACAACCTGCTGTGCTACGAAATGAACGGTGAGCCACTGCCCCCGAGCGAACGGCTTCCCCGTGCGCCTGATCGCACCGGGCTGGTACGGCGTAGCCAATGTCAAGTGGCTGACGCGCATAGAGGTGATGGACCACCGCTACGCGGGTCGGTTTCATGGCGCGGGACTATGTCAGCATCCGAGAGCAGCAGCGCGACGGCGAGACTGTCTGGACGTTCACCACCGTGAGCCACGACCGCCTCAAGTCGGCACCAGCCAAAGTCACGCGTCGCGACTTCCGGTACACCATCAAGGGCGCCGCCTGGGGCGCGCCGATCGCGGCGGTGGAGGTCCAAATCGACCACGGGCCCTGGAGCGCGGCGAGGCTCTACGGTCCTCCGCCACGCAGGAAGAGGTCGCATGGCTACGCCTGGAGGTTTTGGACGTTCGACTGGGGGACGCCAGCCCCGGCGAGCACGAGATCACGTCGCGGGCATTCGATGTTGACGGCAACATCCAGCCCGCGCCGGACGATCCCTTCCTCGCCAGCAAGAGGACCTACTGGGAAAGCAACGGGCATATTACCCGTCGGATCCTCATTACCTGATGGTCCGCGACCAAGCGGATCACACGGATTGAGGAATCAGGGAGCACAAAAGGACCTCGTCAAGTTCGCGGGCTGCGAAGGCAACTCGCGTTAGTCCGTACTGCGCCTCGTGCCGCAGTGGCCAAAGTTCTACCTGTCGAAATCACGGGGCGGTCAGCACAAGTTTGCGCTGTTTCTTCGCCGCCAGCCAGGGATTGTGAGTGCGATGGGATTTTAAGCCACTCACGTTGTGGACTTTGAATAAAATGCCTTCCAAACCTGCTGCTTGTATGGATTAAGAAGCCGGCAGGCCCGCACAGGAGCGAGACACACTCAGTCCCGAAGCTTTCCGAAGAATTTGCCTCGGACAGAAGCGCCGCGAGCGCGAACAAGGGGGAGAAGAAGGCAGTTCAAAAGGCCGCGAGTTCGACGTTACTTTAGTTACCTCTCCGGTTTTCAAACTTCTTGATCAGGTTGGACGTTCGGAGGACTATGCGATTAACGTTTTCCAGCGCAATCCGGGGTTCTGACTTTGCTGTTGAATTCCTCATCTTTCGGTTTCCACTCGCCGCTAAACGCAAGCCAACTTGATGGCCCAGCAGTTAGAACACGCTTCCAAAGAATGAAATACAACCGCGTGAAGTTCCGAAAGGACCGCGACGGAACCATCATCGCATTCGAAAACTGCGGCTGCGAAGCTCAAGTGAGTACATTCCGACCTTGTCATATGCACCAAGGAGACGCGCACCAGGCGGCGAGACTTAAAGCTGAGGCTCGATATCACAGCATTCAGAACACCGTGCCCGTAAGACCGTCACAGGTCCACGCTTCCATCGGGCGAAATATCGCCTAAAACCGCCGCTGCCCCGTGAGTGACGTAAAGGGGTGGCTGTTGTCATAACGACGTCCGCAAAGTCTACTCGGTCCGTTGTAGGGCCGACGTCGTTATGACATCAGCCACAGGGCGATTGCACTCAAGTGTAATGGGAGTTGTTCGTCAACTGCTAATCGGGCAGCAGTTTCAAATCAAACGACGTTCGGTTGGGAGAGCGGTTGGGCTTCAAGGACACACTGGTAAGACCTGGGTCGCTGCAGTCCAGGGTTGTGTGGTGAATCCATCGGCGCAAATTCTTGTCATGCCGCAAGGCACTTCTTATTTGCAGGCCAAAGAACCCTGTGTTGGTGTTGACGAAGCCTGGCGTGATGCCTCGGTTGCGGCCGTGTCCGTGGATCAGAATCAGTTCTCGTTCTCCCATCTCCCAGGCTTGCTCCACAATTTTCGCAAGCACACCGTTCCACACTATTTCTGCCGGATGATATCCATGAAGATCGATTTGCATGTTGAGCCTCTGGTTTCGCGCACCCGCTCAGAGTGTTTCGAAAATGCGGCTTCCGGATTGAGTCTGCAGCTCAGCGGCTAAAGCCCATTGTTGGTGGCTCGGGGCGGTGCGGCTGAAGTGTGTGCGTGAGAACGTCAAGCGTCCCTCCGGGACGCGGTCGGACGCCTTCCCGCAACCCGGCGTTGGAAACGCCGGGCTATTGTCAGGCGTCCCTACAGGACGCGGATCACGTTCCGACTTTTCCTGGCGCTAGAAGCGCCGGGCTATCTTCAAACGCCCCTCCGCGGCACAACCTTCTGCTTTCGCAACTTCAAGTACCCTCCGGCAGAAGCTGCTGCTCTCGCAACTTCAAATGCCCTTCGGGGCACAACCTTCTGCTTTCGCAATCGGATGGGATGAGAAGGCCGGCGCTTTTGGGGTACGGCGACCATGTCGAGGGCGTTGCCGTCGAGCGTATAATAAACCGTTTGCGTGCTTCAGGAGTTTTCCCGCCATGGAGAGAGCCATCCCAACACAACATGAATTGCAGCTTGCGCGGCGGATGTCGCGGCTGGGGACCGAAACTGCCTTCGAGGTTCTGAACAAGGCACGAGCACTCGAGCGGCAGGGACGAAGCATCATTCATCTGGAGATTGGGGAGCCGGATTTTGACACTCCGGCCAACGTGGTCGAGGCTGCAGTGGATGCCCTGCACAGCGGATGGACGCATTATGGACCCTCGGCGGGGCTGCCGGACCTGCGGCAGGCGCTGGCGGAGTATGTCAGCCGTACGCGAGGGGTAAAAGTCGCAAGCGATGAAGTCGTGGTCGTTCCCGGCGGAAAGCCGATTATTTTCTTCAGCATTCTGGCGCTGGTTGATGAAGGGGATGAGGTCATCTATCCGAATCCCGGATTCCCGATTTATGAATCGATGATCAACTATGTGGGCGGGCGGGCGGTGCCGATTGCGCTGCGTGAGGAGCGCGATTTCTCGCTGGACGTGGACGAACTGAAATCGTTGATCAGCGAGCGGACGAAGCTAGTCATTATCAATTCGCCGCAGAATCCTACGGGCGGGGTGCTGGAGCGGCGAGACATTGAGCAGATCGCTAAGGTCATCGGCGATCGCAACATTATGATCTTGTCGGATGAGATTTACAGCCGGCTGCTGTTCGACGGCGGGCAGCATTTCTCGATCATGTCGGTGCCGGGAATGCAGGAGCGGACGATTCTGCTCGACGGATTCTCAAAGACCTACGCGATGACGGGATGGCGGATGGGCTACGGCGTCATGAGGGCCGACCTGGCGGCGCATATGACGCGGCTGATGACGAATTCGAACTCGTGCACGGCGAGCTTTACGCAGGTGGCCGGGATTGAGGCGATCCGCGGGGATCAGAGCTCGGTGGAGCATATGCGGGACGAGTTTCAGCGGCGGCGGGACGTGTTTGTGGCGGGGATGAATAAGATCAAAGGATTTTCGTGCAGGATGCCTAAGGGAGCGTTCTACGTATTTCCGAACGTCACGGCGACGGGATGGAAATCGAAGCCGCTGGCGGATGCGCTGCTGGAGCAGGCGGGAGTGGCCGCGCTGTCGGGGACGGCGTTTGGGGCGTTTGGGGAAGGGTATCTGCGGTTCAGCGTGGCGAATTCGCTGGAGAATCTGCAAGGGGCGCTGGAGCGGATTGAGCAGTGGACTGGGAAGAACCTGTAGCTCAGCAATTAGCATTTGGCCAAAACCGGCTCACCACAGAGGACACAGAGGGGCACAGGCGCTTATCCGATTGGGTTCGGGGGACTGCATGGCAACCAAGAAGACTGCGCGGAGTTCTCGTACTCCCAAGGCTAGTCGGCCGCAGGCGGCGGGGTACGGGTTTCCTGAGAGCAAGAAAGGACTGCTGCCTTGGGCTTGGGCTGAACAGCGGCTGAAGAAATCGCATAACTACTGGATTACTACCGTCAAGCCTGACGGGTCGCCGCACACGATGGTGGTCTGGGGGATGTGGCAGGATGGACGATTTCTGTTCTCGACGGGAAGCAAGTCGCGGAAGGCGCGGAATCTGGCGGAGAATCCGAATTGCATTGTCGGCTCAGAGAACGCCGCTGAGGCGATTATTGTGGAGGGCGTTGCCGAGATCGCCGATGTTGCGGCGCGTCGAAAAATGCTGCCGGCTTACGAACGGAAGTACAAGTTCGATATGTCGACGATGAAGGACGACATCTTATCGATGAAAGAGCCAGTGTTTGCGGTGCGCCCGCGCGTGGTGTTTGCGATGTGGGAGAAGTATTTTCAGAGCAAGTCTACGCGGTGGAAGTTTGAATAGTCTCCCTATAGCTTGGGACATCTTCAAATGCGAAGAGAGATCTTCGCTGCCCTCAATTGTGTGATAGGCCGAAAAATTCGTGGCGGGCGCAACGGTCGATTCGCGACCGGGACGGACGAGGCGTCCGTCCCTACACAACCTTGCTCACCTTGTGATGTGACTGCAATCACCGCCGGAGTTGTCTATCCCTCGATAGCCTCTACAAGAGCACGCTCTGTGCCGTCTTGTGTCTAGCCTAAGTCCGTCATTCGAGGGAGAAAGCCATGGCTTTGACCGATTCCGCGACCGGAAAAATCGTCCGGGAATATTCCATCGAACAACTGATTGAAACTGCCGATCTGATGCGCGGCTATGACCTGGTGGCGCTGCATGCGGCGGGATCGGGGCATGCGGGGGGCACGCTTTCGATCATGGATATTACGGCGGCGCTGTATCTGAAGATTGCCAACCATGATCCGAAGAATCCGAACTGGGCCGACCGCGACCGGATTATCTGGTCGACGGGGCACAAGGCGCCGAGCCTGTATCTGGGATTGGCGTTTGCCGGATTCTGCCCGGTTGAGGATGTGGTCACATTGCGCAAGCTGAGTTCGCCGTTTCAGGGGCATCCGCATTGGCTGAAGTTGCCGGGCGTGGAGGTCTCGACGGGATCGCTGGGGCAGGGGCTGAGCATTGCGGTGGGCATGGCACTGGCGGCGCGGCTCGATCACAAGCGGCACAAGGTTTTCTGCATCATGGGAGACGGCGAGCAGCAGGAAGGGCAAGTATGGGAAGCCGCGATGGAGGCCGGGCACTACGAGCTCGATAACGTGATCGGGATTATCGATTGCAATCGGCTGCAGATTGATGGGCGCGTCGAGGAGGTGATGCGGGTCGAGCCTCTCGCGGCGAAGTACGGTGCGTTCGGGTGGGATGTTCTGCGGATTGATGGCCACGACATGCGGCAAGTTGTCGACGCACTGGAGCAGGCGCGTACCGTGAAAGGCCGCCCGGCGTTAATTCTCGCCGATACGGTGAAGGGCAAAGGCGTCAGCTTCATGGAAGACCAGGCGGGGTGGCATGGAAAGACGCCGAATTACGAAGAACTGATCAAAGCGCTGGATGAGTTGGAGGTAGCGGACAAGATTCCGCTGGAGAAGTTGCTCGATCGGGCGAAGCAGTACCAGGCGGAGGTTGATCGCAAGCTCGATGCGAAGATGCCGAAGTTCACGCGCGATTACTGGTGGAATGTCGGCGATGGGATGAAAGCGAAGATGGAGCCGACGCGCAAGGGCTTTGGGCAATCGCTGGCGGCGAATGGAGATGATCCGCGGGTGGTGTGCCTGGGGCTGGATATTTCCGGGTCGATCACGATCAGTGATTTCTATGCCGGGAAACCGGAGCGGAAAGAACGCTGGCTGAGCATGGGGATTGCGGAACAGTCGGCGACGGCGGCTGCGGCAGGACTGGCGCGGGAAGGGAAGCTGCCGGTGCTGGGTACGTATGCGACGTTTGCGGCCGCGCGCAACCTGGATCAGATTCGGACTTCAGTGTGTTATGGGAATTTCAACGTGATGATCGCGGGAGCGCACGGAGGAGTATCGGTGGGTCCGGATGGAGCGACGCATCAGGCGCTGGAAGACCTGTTCGCCATGCAGGGGTTGCCGAATATGTCGGTGGTGGTGCCGTGCGACCTGGTGGAGACGCGCAAGGCGACGGACTATCTGCTGCTGCAGCATGTCGGGCCGAAATATATCCGGTTTGCACGCGAGGCGACACCGATCGTCACAGATGAAGAGACTCCGTTTGTATTCGGGAAAGCGAATGTGATCCGCCTGCGGCAGGAAGGGGCGGATTTCAAGGAGGCGTTTTCGACTGTGCTAGCGGCGGAGTACAAGGCGGAAGGGGAAGACCTGAGCATCATTGCGTGCGGGCCTATGGTTCCCGAGGCGATGCGGGCGGCGTTCATCCTGAAGAAAGAGTTTGGATATGAAACGCGCGTGATCAACGTGCATACGGTGAAGCCGATCGATGCGGAGGCGATTGTGCGGGCAGGGCTTGAGACCGGGGTTGTGGTCACCGCCGAGGAGCATCAGATTGGGGCGCTGGCCTGGCGCGTGAGCGGGATTTTGACGGAGAGCACAGAGCTTTATGGAGTGCCGGTGATTACGGGGGCGATCGGGGTGAAGGATCGGTTTGGAGATTCGGGAGCTCCCTGGGAGTTGATCAAAGAATTCGAAGTGAGTGCGGAGCACATTGCGCAAAAGGCGATGGAGTTGATGGCGGTGAAGAAGAGAGCGCCGTTGCGTCATCGCGAACTAACCGTTTGCTAATGCGAGCACGGACTCAAGGGAGTGGGCTTTCTCGATTCGAAAATCCTACAGGCACTAAATGGGAAGGCAAGTCAAAACCCCCACCCTGTCTCCGCCAAAAAACGCGGAGACAAGGGTGGGGCACCCGCTGTGTCTGGGCGATTACTTTCGTTACTGTTTGCGCACACTCGCAGACACTACTGGGTGCGGCCTAGCCACCTATAATTCTAATCAAGCCACACAGATGAAATGAAACGCAGACGCATGATGTCCTGCGAGTGCGAAGTTGTGGCTGAGTCTTTCGAGTTAGCGCAGCTACAGTCTGATGCACAAATCCCTACGACATACGGAACGGCCGGCGATCGCATGGATCTACAATCCGTGGGTTGATCTGATTGTGGGGTGCGGGGCGTGGTCGACGCCGCTACTGCTGGTGTCGTACTGGACGATCGCCTCGAATACGCGGGCCTGGGCGGTGGCGTTCTACGCGCTGGCTTTGTTCTTTAATTATCCGCATTACATGGCGACGATCTATCGCGCCTATCACCGCGCGGAGGATTTCCAAAAGTACCGCATCTTCACGGTGCACACCACCGCGCTAATCCTTCTGACATTGCTGCTCTCGCATTTCTGGGTGCAGTTGCTGCCTTGGCTTTTTACGATTTACATCACCTGGAGTCCGTGGCACTACAGCGGCCAGAACTACGGGTTGTTCATGATGTTCGCGCGGCGGGCGGGGGCGGATCCGGATAAAGGAACACGGCAGGCATTGTACGGGGCGTTCATCGCGTCGTATCTGATGTTGTTTCTCGGGTTTCATACAGGGCATTCGACGGATTCGCTGTTTATTTCGCTGGGAATTCCCGCCACCGTCAGCCGATGGGAGCAGTGGGTGCTGGGAGCGGGGTTTGTGGCGCTGTCGGGGTATGGACTGGTGCGGCTGGCGCGGCAGACGGGATGGCGCCGATTGCTTCCTTCGCTCACTTTGTTCTCGTCGCAGGTTTTATGGTTCGTGGTGCCGGCGGCGATTGCGCTGCTCAGACGCCTGGAGATTCCGCAAACGAGGTACAGTTCCGGCGTGCTGGCGGTGATGCATTCGGCGCAGTATCTGTGGATCACGAGTTACTATGCGCGACGCGAGGCGTCGGGAGATGAGGCGAAGGCAGAGCGGAATTGGCGTCCGCTGGCGTATTTCGGTGTGCTGATTGTGGGCGGGATTGCATTGTTTGTGCCGGGGCCCTGGCTCGCGAGCCGGGTGCTGCATCATGACTTCAGTACCAGCTTTCTGATCTTCACTTCGCTGGTGAACCTGCATCATTTCATTCTGGATGGCGCCATCTGGAAGCTGCGCGATGGGCGCATTGCGGCGCTGCTGCTGAATTCGAAGGAGCGGGTGGCGAGCGCGATGGCCGGCGCAGGTGGCCGGTTCGAGGCGGCCTGGCGGTGGGTTACGGGAGCCAGTGTTGGACCCGTGCGGTTGCGAGTCTGCGCGGCGTTGCTGCTGCTGATGTGGGGAACAGTCGATCAGGCGAGACATTATCTCTCTTTGCATAGCGACGATTTGAGCGATTTGAAACGGGCAGCGGCGCTGGACTCATTTGACAGCCAATTGCAGATGCGGCTGGGGCGCAAGCAATTGGAGGTTGGGAACTCACAGGAGGCGGAGGCGGCGTGGAAGCGAGCGATTGCGGCGAACCCGGCGGATCCGGCTCCGCGGCAGGCGCTGCTGAAGTTTCTTCTCGGCCAGAAGCGTTTCGACGAGGCGTTTACGCTGACCGAGGCTTCGCTGAAGTATGCGCCGAAGGATGCGAATCTGCTGGTCGATCGAGGACTACTGGAGCTGCAGCGCGGGCACGAGGACGAGGCGCTCGCCGACTGGGAGCGGGCGCTGAAGGCGGACTCCAATCAGTCGGTGGCGCATTTGTACCTGGCACACGAACTGGATCGCGAGGGCAAGGCGCAAAGCGCCGCCGTGCACTATCGGAGTTTCCTCGACAAGATTGCGCAGCAACCGGAAGGCCGACCGGCGCCGGATGTGCTGATTGGGATTGTGCTGCGGATGGCGGAGTGCCAGGTCGAGTCGTCGCAGCCGGAGGCCGCGGTGAAGTCGTATCAGATGGCGGAAAGGCTGGCGCAACAGACGGGGCAGGCAAGGCTGGAGAGTATGGCGGATGTGAACGAGGCGCAGTTGCTGGGGAAGGCGGGGCAGGTGAATCAGGCGCTCCGGCTGTATCGGCGCGCGTTGGAATTGGACGATGCCGAGGGAGACAAGGGGGCGAGCGCAGTAGACTGGTTCGCATATGGACGCTTTCTAGAGGAGTCTGGATTTCCCCCGAAGATGGCGTATGCCTGTATGGTGAAATCCGAACGATTAGTACAGTCGCTGCCGAAGTCGGGACTCTCGGCAACCGTGGCGGGAGCTCGGCAACAGCTGGAGAAGCGGCTGGGAGCGGAGGCGGAGGCGATCCGGCGGAATCCTGATCCGGTTCTGCAAGACGCCTTGCGGGTGCAGCGCTAGGGATCGGAGAGTAGCCTGCAGCTGACGGACGTAAAGTCTTAGACCAAGGAGATCGCTGAGAAACCCGCGGAGGTCGCCGAGGAGGCTAAGATCCTCCGTTAATACATCACTTGACTGGGCGGTTTGCATCTTACGAGGCAATTGACACTTCGGGTGTACTGCTGAACAATTAGATATCCCTGCAATCTATTCTTTTGTTTTCTATAGGAGGAAGTGTATGGCCGATGAGGGCGAACAGATTCACGGAGAGAGTAGCTCGAACGCCGGGAAATGGATTCTGCTGATCGTGGCCCTGCTGGTCGTGGCAGGGGCCGGGTACGCTCACTACAACACGCATTTGGCGATCGAAAAACTGACGGCTGATCTGGCCGGCAGCCAGGCGCAAGTGAAAGAGCTGCAGAATCGCATGCAAACCGCCGAAGCTGAGGGAGAAGCGCTGGCGCAGCAGGCCGGTATGACAAAGAAGGAATTGGCGCAGCGCACCGCCCAGTTGCAGGCCGAGCAGAGAGCTGCGGCAGCCCGTCTGGAACAAGAACAGAAGGCGCAGATCACCGCGGTGAGCGGGGACATCGCCGGAGTGAAGACCGATGTGGGCGGAGTAAAGACGGATGTTGCCAGCACGAAGGCCGATCTGGAAGCGACCAAGGCAAAGCTGTCGAGTGCAGTGGGCGACCTTGGGGTGCAGAGCGGACTGATTGCGACGACTCGGTCGGATCTTGAGGCGTTGAAGCACAGGGGCGACCGCAATTATTACGAGTTCACATTGCTGAAGGGTGCCAAGCCACAGCCGGTGTCGACGGTCAGCCTGCAGCTCAGGAAGACGGACTACAAGAAGGGCAAGTTCACGCTGAACGTCACGTCTGACGACAAGACGATCGAGAAGAAGGATCGCAATGTCTCCGAGCCGATTCAGTTTTATTCCGGACGCGATCACATGCTGTTTGAGCTGGTGATCTGGACGGTGGAGAAAGATAAGGCGACGGGATATCTCAGCACGCCGAAGGGCGCGCCGGTGCCGGTGACGGCGACTCAGACCTCGGGGAACTGAAATTGAGTGGAATGTTCTTTCCGGGCGGGCACGTTCTGATGCAGATCGTGCTGCGCACGGGGATCATTTATCTGTTGGTGCTGATTGGTGTGCGTTTAAGCGGCAAGCGCGAGGTCGGACAAATGACCCCGTTCGATCTCACGCTGCTGCTCCTGCTGTCGAACTCCGTTCAGAATGCGATGACCGGGCCTGACACGTCGCTGATGGGCGGCGCGGTGGCCGCTTGCACGCTGCTGGTTCTGAATTACGGCGTCGCTGGCGTTTCGGGCTCGAACCGGCGGATTCGGCGGTTGATCGAAGGGGAGCCCTCTCTGCTGGTGCATGACGGCAAGATCATCCAGTCACACATGGTGCGAGAACGCGTCAGCATGGATGAATTGCATCGGGCGCTGCGGGAACATGGGATCAACAGCTGCGATCAGGTGGCGCTGGCGGTGCTGGAAGTGGATGGGTCGATCTCTTGTTTGAAGTATGACGAGATCAAGCCGGATGCGAATACGCATCTGGTGCGGCGGAGAAGGATTATTCAGAAGAAGGAGTAGGGGTCCTTCCCGAGCCGCCATTTGAGACGCAGGCAGAGACGCAGCAAGCTACGTCTCTACGAATCAATCAGTCTATCTTCAGGAACTTCACGCAGACCGGTTGGCCTACTTCCAGGATCTTTCCCGTGGGAGTGAGCTTGCCGGTTTTTTCGTCGATGCGGAAGAGGACGATGCTGTCGGAATTTTGATTCTCGGCGAAGAGCAGAGTGCCGGTGGGATCGATTTCAAAGCTGCGCGGGGTCTTGCCTTGCGTCGATGCGTGCTCGACCACGGTCAGCGTGCCTTTTGCCGGGTCGATGGCGAACACGGTGATGCTGTCGTGACCTCGGTTGGAGGCGTAGAGGAACTTGCCGGAAGGATGAATGCGAATTTCGGCGTCATCGTTCTCGCCCTTGAAATCGTCGGGCAGGGTCGAGACGGTTTGCAAACGATGGAGCATTCCCGTCTTCAGTTGAACGGAGAAGGCCGTGACCGTGGATGCAAGTTCGGAGACCACGTAGCCGAATTGTCCCGAAGGATGCAGGGCGAAATGGCGAGGGCCAGCGCCGGCGTCGAGCTTGGCGAACGGTGGATTGTTGGGCTTGAGTGATCCCTTCGACTTGTCGAATTTGTAGACCAACAGCTGGTCGAGGCCGAGATCATCGACGAACGCGAAGCGCTCGTCGGGTGAGAGATCGATGGAGTGCGCATGCGCGGCCTCCTGGCGCTTCGGATTCAAACCGTGGCCGGTGTGCTGGATGAAGGCTGATGCCTCTCCGAGCTTGCCGTCCGCGGATATCGGAAACGTCGCGATGTTGCCGCCCGTGTAGTTCGCGACGAGCACGTACTTGCCCGAGTCGTCAACGATGATGTAGCAAGGGTCGGCGCCGCGCGACGCGACCTCATTCAGGAAAGTCAGCTTGCCGGTTGCGCGATCGATGGAGAACGCGCTTACGCCTCCGCTGTTGGGGCCCTTGTAATTCTGAACTTCATTGACGGCGTAGAGAAAACGTCCGTTCGGGTGAAGGGCGACCCATGAGGGGTTCGTGGTTTCAGCAGCGAGTCCGAGAGACGTAATTTCCTGCGTCGCAGCGTCGTAGCGATAGGCGTAGATGCCTTTGCTCTTGCTGCCGCTTTCCGTGTAGGTGCCGACGTAGAAAAGATATTTGCCTTTTTGCGGCTCTGCCGCGGATGCGTTGGCGGAAACGAAGAAAGCAAGGGAACAGACGAATAGGCAGAGAAGATCGAATCGGGTCATCCCGATATAGAAACGCATCCGGCGGTTTCGCGCAAGGGCTCGAAGTATGTCGTAAATGAGTGATGGGGCAAATTGACGGCCCTCAGGGGCTGAAGCCCGCATCTTGTTGGCGTCTGACGCGGCGCTAAAGCGCCGCTCTTCCACCATGACCTCTTCCACCAAGGCCTCTTCCACCAAGATCCCTTCCAGTAAGATCTCGTCCAACAAAGATCTACTGAACCGAAGCACTTTCCACTATGACTTTTTCCAGCAACCGATGATGGATGGTCTCTACTTGCTGAGCACGACGGGGACGGTTTGGTCGTAGGGCCAGATGACTGCAGCCAGGACCTGACGGTGGTTGAAAGCGTCGAGAGTGATGGGGAAGGCGACGATGATGGTGCGAGCCGTGGTTTCTCCGGGCTGGATTTTGGTCTCGGGCGTGAGGGCGGGCTGCGAGCCGTTCTTCAGCGTGGGGAAGGCCTGGAAGTAGCGGTCGAAGTCGACGGCGGAAACGGCGTCGACAGTGGAGTCTCCGTTGGGCGCCTTAACCGAAGCCTGCAAGTTGTGCACGTAAAGGATTTTGTCGCTCGAGTTGTGAATGGTGAAGGTGAGCGCGACCATGGTGGAGTCCTGTCCGGGAATCTCCACAGCAACGACGTTGTCGAGCGTGCCGGAGGCTTGCGGCTTGGCGCGCTTCAGAAACGAGACGAAGGCGACGACAATGCCAAGCACGATGACGGCGATGACCAGGATCTTGCCCGAGGGAAGACTCTTCTTGGCGGTGCCGAATTCTTCGCCGATGTTGATGGTGGGGCCGGAGGGCGCGGCCGGTGGTTTTGGAGTGGAGGGTGTAGAGGGGGGATTCGACATGGGATTATCCTTACCGGCGATTCTACGCTCGCGGCGAGTTCGGGCGACACATCTGAATGCCGGGCGTCTGGCGATGAAATGTTTCCGTCTCGACGGAGTCTGTGTCGTAGCCTTTCTTTCGCTCCTTCGGAGCTTGTTCCATTCCCGCCCGTCACCCACGGCTTGCGCCGTGGGCTGCACTCTGTCGCCGCTACGCGGCTGGGCGTCGTAAGACTTACGCTACCAGGCGTGCTTCATGGCTTTGGCGAACTTGTCTTTCGGGAGCGTGTTCAGGACGTCGTCTTTTGTCAGCCAGGCGCGGCGGGCTTGGAGGACTCCGAAGCGGATCTTGTCCATGTGCGAGGTATGGTGGGCGTCGGTGTTGATGACGATCTTCACGCCGTGTTGCTTGGCCTGGCGAAGATTGGCGTCGTTGAGGTCGAGGCGGTCGGGATAGGCGTTCAATTCCATGGCGACTTTGTGCTGTGCAGCGGCGCTCAGCACGGCGTGCATGTCGAAGCCGTAGGAGTCGCGACGCAGCAGGAGCCGGCCGGTGGGGTGTCCGATGACTGACGTGTTCGGATTGCTGATTGCTTTCAGGAGGCGGTCGGTCATCTTGGCCGGTTCCTGATTGAAGACCGAGTGCACGCTGGCGATGACGATGTCCATTTGGGCAAGGACGTCGTCGGAGAGATCGAGTTCGCCGTCGGCGAGGATGTCGACTTCGATGCCGGCGAAGATGGTGATGCCGTCGATCTTTTTGCCGGCTGCGCGAATGCGGGCGATGTGTTCGACGGCGCGCTTGTCATCGAGGCCGTTGGCAAAAGCGAGATTCTTGGAGTGGTCGGTGATGGCCATGTATTTGTAGCCGCGCTCCCTGGCGGCCTCGGCCATCTCCTCGATGGTGTTGCGGCCGTCGGTTTCGACGGTGTGCATGTGGACATCGCCCTGCAGATCTTTTTGCGTGATCAACTGGGGCAGTGCGTGATTTTGCGCGAGGTCGATCTCGCCGAGGTTCTCGCGCATTTCGGGCGGGATGTAGTCGAGTTTCAGCTTGGCGTAAATTTCTTCTTCTGTTTTCCCTGCGACCGGTTTCTCGCCTTCGAGTGTGGCCAGGCTGTATTCGTTGAGCGTGTATCCCATCTTGAGCGCGCGCTGGCGGAGGGCGACGTTGTGCGCCTTCGATCCGGTGAAGTATTGCATGGCGGCGCCGAAGGAATCGGGCGGGAGCAGGCGTACATCGACCTGCATGCCGCCGCGCAGGTGAAAGCTGATTTTGTTGTCGCCGCGGGCAATCACGTCCATGATCGGTGGATATTTCGCGACGTAGTCGATGGCCTCCTGGCGTCCGGACTCGGTGCAGCAGGATTTGCCGGTGACCAGGATGTCGAGATCGCCCACGGTGTCGCGGCCGCGGCGCAGGGATCCGGCGGGCGTGATCTTGTCGATGCCCTGGAACTTCTCGATGTAGGCGGTGAGTTTTTCGCACTCGATCTCGGCAGCGTCGATGAGGAAACGTCCGCCGATGCGGCGATAGTCCTCGATGGCTTTGAGGAGCTTGGCTTCATGCTTCTCGCCCATGCGGGGGAGTTCGCGTATTTTTCCTTCGCGCGCGAGTTTTTCGACGCCATCGACGTCGCTGACCTTGTAGGCGCTCCAGATCAGCGCAATTGTTTTCGGGCCGAGGCCTTGAATCTTGAGCAGCTGCAGCATCGAGGGATGGTATTTGGCAAGCAATTCAGCTTGGACAGCGAGTTTTCCTGTGCTGAAGAGTTCCTGCAGGTTGGTGAGCATGCCCTTGCCGATGCCGGGAATAGCCAGCACCTGTTTAGGATCGCTGATGATGTCTTTGATCTGGTGCGAGTGATTCTCGATCGCCTGTGCGGCGTTGCGGTAGGAGCGGATGCGGAAGGAATCCTGCCCGTCGATCTCGAGCAGGTCGGCGGTTTCGAAGAGGATGTTGGCAATGGCCTTGTTGTCCACGCACTAAAGATAAACCAAAGATGGGCCGAGGCGCGCCAGCGGACACTTCTGCCGTGCGCCGCAGAGAGTTGAACGACCCAACACTGCTGAGAGGGAACTGGCGGTGAGCGTCCGACGGGGAGCGGAAAGAGCCTTTGAGGCGCCCTACCTACTGCGCTTTCACAACATTTGCCGCTTGCGGACCTTTCTGGCCCTCGGCGATTTCGAACTCTACCTGATCGCCTTCCTGCAGGCTTTTGTAACCCTCGGAGGAAATCGCGCTGTAATGAACAAATACGTCGGGCCCATCTGCGCGACCGATAAACCCGTATCCCTTCGCGTTATTGAACCACTTCACGGTTCCTTTCATGCGTTCCACAAAGAGCCCCTTTTCTGCACGCCCTCTGTGAGGGGGCCCGAGGACGTGCCCGCAGTCACTAAGATGCATTTTGTAGCTGTAGGGTTAGGCTGTCAAGAAGAGTGTGTCAAAGGCGGGCGCGAGTCGTGCTAGGAGATTGCATGCAACAAAAACGATCTCGCTTGCAACAAAGCGACGGCAGAACCCATCCACCACGAAGGACACGAAGGCGCACGAAGGAAACCAATTTCCGGAAAATCCTTCCTGTCCTTCGTGGTGGATGATTTAGCTTCTCTGAATCCTCATAATTTGCCTTTGCCGTGATTCAAGACGTGATCGAGCCAAAGCACTGACGAGATGGTTTTGGCATCGCGGATGGTGCCCTTCATCACCATTTTTACGACAGCCGGCAACGAAAGCATGCGCTTGTAGATCACTTCATCGTCCTCGGGTTCGGCTTCTCCGGCATGCAGGCCGGTGGCGAGATAGACGGCCATGGTTTCGGCGACGAATCCGGGGCTGGCGTAGAACTTCAGAATGCGGCGCCAGCGGTCGGCGCGGTATCCGGTTTCTTCGATCAGTTCCCGCTTGGCGGCGTGCAGTTCGGTCTCACCGGCATCGATGCGGCCGGCCGGGAGTTCCCAGAGGTAGTCATTCGCGGCATGGCGATATTGGCGTTCGAGGAGAACGAGAGGGACCTTTCCTGTGTCGTCGACCGCGAGCACGACAATGGAACCCGAGTGATGGATGAGATCGCGGCGAACCTTAATGCCGCCGGGTTCGATGACGTGATCGGTGGTCACCCAAAAAACCGGACCGCGATACACGGTGCGAGAGGAGACGAGGCGGCCTTTAGATCGCGATGGGCGAGGTTTGCTCCGAGAAGAAATTTTGGCCATGCCATCACTATAAAGCACGGTGGCTGCAGCGACGCCGTACGCCCGCGGCTTCTGCTATGCTGCCCGGCATGGCGGGGAAGCCGAGCATCGCGATTGTGGGCGCGGGAAATCTGGGGACGGCGTTGGCTCTTGCGCTGCGAGAGGCTGGCTATCGTATTGAATCGGTGATTGCGCGAAGGGGAGAGTCACTCACGCGGGCGAGGCGGTTGGCCAGGCAAGTGCGATCGAGGGCCGTTCTGATCGCAGAAGACGTGAAGGCGCGGGTTCTGTGGCTCTGCGTGCCTGACAGTGAGATTGCGCGCGTCGCGTCATCGCTGGCTGAAAGATTTCAAGGGCAAGGGAAAATTGTGTTTCACTCGAGCGGAGCGCTCGGCAGCGAAACCTTGGAACCGCTTCGGAGAAAGGGAGCCGCCGTGGCTTCGGTGCATCCGTTGATGACCTTTGTTCAGGGATCGCGGCCCTCGCTTGCCGGAGTGTCGTTTGCGATTGAGGGCGATCCGGCGGCGGCGCGGGGTGCGCGAGGCATCGTGCGCGACCTGGGAGGCGAGTCCTATGCCATCAGTCGGAAAGAAAAGAATGCGTATCACGCGTGGGGAACCTTTGCTTCGCCGCTGCTGACAGCTCTGCTGGCGACCACCGAGCAGGTGGCGGGGTTCGGCGGCGTAACAAAGAAAGCGGCAAGGCAGCGCATGCTTCCGATATTGCTGCAGACGGTGAGGAATTACGGGACGTTCGGGGCCGCGGCTGGGTTCAGCGGGCCGATTGTTCGCGGAGATGTGGAGACCGTGCGGCGGCATCTGGAAGTGCTGCGATCGGCGGGCGTTCCGCGGCAGGTTTATGGGGCTCTGGCGCGTGCCGCGCTGGAGTATCTGCCGGCGAAAAACAAGGCATCCCTCCGGCGGCTTCTCGAAGGCGGGTGATTTCGAGAACGCCGGCGATAGTGTCGGAAGAACGGTGTCGTCCCTGACGGGACTCGCGCATTTGTGTGCATGCTTTCCCGGCACTTCCGTGCCCGGGCTTTCACATGCCGCCGCTACGCGGCTGAATTAGGGTTGATCGTCTGCGCTCTCGGATCCGATGCAGATCACTAGCCGGAAGTGAACAGGTGGCCGAGCTTTTCTTTCTTGGTCCGGAGATATTCTTCGGCGTGCGGGCTGGGAGTGACCTCGCAGGGAACGCGCTCAACGACGTGGACGCCGGAGCTTTCCAGGGCTTCGACCTTGTCGGGATTGTTGGAGAGCAAGCGCACCTTTGTGACGCCCAGAGCTTTTAGGATCTCTCCAGGAAGTGTGAAGTCGCGTTGGTCGGCCTTGAAGCCGAGGCGTTCGTTGGCCTCCACGGTGTCCAGGCCAGCGTCCTGTAATTCGTAGGCTTGCAGCTTGGCCATCAGGCCGATGCCGCGGCCTTCTTGCTGTTCGTAAATCAGGATGCCAGCGCCTTCCTCGGAGATCATCGACAGAGAAAGTTCGAGCTGCTGGCGGCAGTCACAGCGCAGCGAGTGGAAGACGTCTCCGGTGAGGCACTGCGAGTGGACACGGACCAGGGGCGGGCGGGACTTCACATCGCCCATGACGAGGGCAACGGCCTCTTCGATGCGGCGGTCAACTTTGCCCTCGGAATGTCCGCGGAAACCGTAAATGCGAAATTTGCCCCAGCGCGTGGGGAACTCGGCGGAGGCGACCTGCTCGACTGCGTTTTCGCTCACTCCCTCATTATAGCGGGTGAGGGCGGCGCGGCAGGATCAGCCGCGAGCGCGGAAGGGAAAGATGGCATCTTGCTTGGAGGGAATGGGAGAGCCGTTGCGCGTGGCGGGATGGAAGTGCCAATTTTCGAGAGCCGCGAGGCACTTCGAGTCGATCTCCGGGCCCAGGCTTTGCAGCACTGTCTTGCTGACGATTTCTCCGCGCTCGTCGATGGTGATTTCAATGACTTCGTTCCCAGGGGCGGTGGGCAGTTGCCACGGGTAGACGACCGGGTCGGAGGTCGCGACGGGGAGTGCGGGGCGGATCTCGTCGCCGTAGAGCTGACCGCGGGTTAGCGTTCCGTAGGGAAGTCCCGCCTGCGCGCCGTGTCCAAGGGCGGAGAGCGTCTGGGTTTCCGACTTGTCTTGCTGTTCGGCGCGAGCGACCGGCGTCTGGGGTGCCGACAGTTTCGACTGTTGCAGGGGAGCTTTCCAAGTCAGCTTTTGTCCGAGGCGCTGATGTTTGTAACGCTCGGTGGCGAGATCGGAAGAGCTATGAGTGCTGTCGTCGGGATTCTTGCTCGACCAGTACAGCCGGGTGACGGATGTGCCATTCTGACCGAGAGCAACAGAGGTGGGAGTCAGGAGCCTGGGCTCGGGGGCGTGGAGCATCCACGCGAGAATCGCCGCATGGAGAGCGACCGAGACGACGCGAAGACGACGCTGGCGGCGTGCGGTTGCGGGATTCAGTTGCCAAAACATGAAGATTTCCCCATCAGTCCCGGTATTGCCTGTTGTTAGTTAGACGCAGGTCGGAGGGGTTCGTCAAGGTGATTTGCAGGGTTCGAAGCACGATTGGATTGCGGGGTGACGTAAATTCGGTTGTGTAAAAAGGGAAAGGCTGTAAGTTGGCTTTGGCCTAAGCGGCCGGCCCCACATTGGCTGTTCTTACACCGGCTGCTTTCCACATTGGTCTTCTTTACGGTCCGCAATCCGCCCGTGATATCCTCATAAACGTCACATAGACAATCGATTAAGAACAGGAGTGCACCAGTTTAGTGTTAGCCAGAGAGCAAAAGAAATCCCTCATTGACCAGTACGGAACCCACGCAAGCGACACCGGGAGCCCAGAAGTCCAGATCGCTTTGCTTAGCGAACGCATTGGCCAGTTGACGGAGCACTTCAAGACGCACCAGAAAGACCACGGCTCGCGCCGCGGACTTCTCATGCTGGTCAGCAAGCGCCGTAGCTTGCTCGACTACCTCAAGAAATACGATACCGAGCGCTATAAGACCGTGATCGGCAAGCTCGGCATCCGCAAGTAGAAGACTTGACCTGGGGTCCCTTCAAGGTGGCAAAGTTTCACAGGTTTCAAAGTCAACATCCTTGAAACTCTGAAACCTGCGAAAGCCTTGAAACCTTCGCCCCTATTTCTGAGCACCGTCTCTGGTGAGACGGCTAGCATCGAGGAACTCTCCACACGTGCGTTTTTCAAGCGCAAGCGAACTCTCCAGAGCACCCATTGCAGGGGTGCACCATCGTGTCTCCGTTCTGCGACAAGAGCGTGGGGCCTTTGACTTTTGTCCAACTGGACCGGAAGTCAATCCGCAACTTCGCAAAAGCGCGACAGGCTGGGCACCCGGCATTGCTCGCTGCTCATCGCTCACTGCTCACGCACTCCAAAGGACATCTAATGAAACCAGAACCAACGACAGTTACAGTCACTCTCGCCGGCGGCAAAACCATCTCATTCGAAACAGGAAAACTAGCCAAGCAGGCCCACGGATCCGTCGTCGTCCGGCTCGGAGAAAACGTCGTGCTCGCCACCGCCACCGCCAATCCCGACCCGCGCGAGGGCATCGACTTTTTCCCGCTCACCGTCGACTACCGCGAATACACCTACGCCGGCGGACGTTTCCCCGGAGGCTTCATCAAGCGCGAAGGACGCATGAGTGAGAACGAAGTGCTCACCAGCCGGCAGATCGATCGGCCGATTCGTCCCATGTTCGCCGAAGGATTCAAGTGCGAGACGCAGGTCATCGCGTTCGTGCTCTCCGCCGACAGCGAGAACGATCCCGATGTCGTGCGGCATTAACGGCGCGTCGGCTGCGCTGCATGTCTCCGACATTCCGTTCCTCGGACCGATCGGCGCGGTGCGCGTCGGCCTGGTCAACGGACAGTTCATCGTCAATCCCACCTACAACGAAATGCGCGAGAGCCTGCTCAACATCATGGTCGTCGGCACGGCCGAAGGCATCGTGATGATCGAGTCGGGCGCGAAGGAAGTGAAGGAAGAGACGGTTGTCGACGCGATCGAGTTCGGGCACACCGAGATCAAGAAGATCTGCAAGGCGATCAACGAGACTGCGCGACAAGGTCGGCAAGCCGAAGCGCAAGGTTGAGCCTCCGGCGTTCGACGACGCGTACTACAACGACCTGAAGAAGCGCATCGGCGCGGAACTCGCTGACGCGCTCGATACCAAGAAGCATCCGAAGGCGACAAGCTACACGCTGGTCAAAGAACTGAAGAAGAAGCTCGAGGCCGAGCTTCCCGAAGACGACGAAGACGCCAAGAAGAAGCTCGATCATTATTACGAGACGCTGCGCGAGCGCATCTTCCGCGATCAGGTGACGCATCAGAAGCGACGTCCGGATGGACGGGCGTTCGATCGAGATCCGCGACATCTGGATCGAAGCCGGAGTCCTGCCGCGTACCCACGGCAGCGCCATCTTCACCCGCGGCGAAACCCAGGCCCTGGTGACGACGACGCTCGGCACCAGCGACGACATGCAGCGCCTGGAAGGCTTCGAAGGCGAAGCCAAGAAACGCTTCATGCTGCACTATAACTTTCCGCCGTTTTCGGTTGGAGAAGTGGCATTTCTGCGTGGGGCGGGACGGCGTGAGATTGGGCACGGAGCGCTGGCTGAGCGGGCGGTTTCGGCAGTGCTTCCGACCGAAGAGAAGTGGCCTTACGCCATGCGCGTGGTCTCGGACATTCTGGAGTCGAACGGGTCGTCGTCGATGGCGACCGTCTGCGGGGCTTCGCTGTCGCTGATGGATGCTGGCGTTCCGTTGAAGGCTCCGGTCGCCGGTGTGGCGATGGGACTGGTGAAGGAAGGCGACGAGTACGCCATCCTGACCGACATCGCGGGTGCGGAAGATCACTACGGCGACATGGACTTCAAAGTTGCCGGAACGAGGGACGGAATTACGGCGCTGCAGATGGATATCAAAGTGTCGGGCATCACCTCGCAGATCATGCGCGAGGCGCTGGCCCAGGCACAGCGGGGAAGGATGCACATCCTCGGCAAGATGGAGGAAGTGATCTCGGCGCACGCGAGAAGATCTCTGACTTCGCGCCGCGCTTCTACACCGTGCAGATTCCGACGGACAAGATTCGCGATCTGATCGGGCCGGGCGGAAAGATGATCCGGTCGATCGTCGAGCAGACCGGAGTGAAGATCGATGTGGAAGATTCCGGACTGGTGAAAGTTGCGTCGAGCGATCAGGCGTCGGCGGCGAAGGCGCTGCAGATTATCGGCGACATCACGGCGACGGCGGAAGTAGGGAAGACCTACCTCGGGAAAGTCACGCGGCTGGCGGATTTCGGCGCGTTCGTCGAAATCATTCCGGGCACCGAAGGCTTGCTGCACATCAGCGAAGTGGCCGAGCATCGCATTGCCGATGTTCGCGACGAACTGAAAGAAGGCGATCAGGTGCTGGTGAAGGTGCTGGCGGTGGAAGGCAACCGCATACGGCTCTCGCGCAAAGCGATTCTGAAAGAGCAGCGCGCGAAGATGGCGGCGTCGGGCGGTGGGGAAGCGGCGGCAGTTGCTCCGGTCGCCGAAGGCGAACCGGTTCCGACGGGCACGCTGGTGATCGAGGGCGGCGGCGATTTTCCGGATGATCCGGAGGAGCCGAACTTCAATCGTGAAGGCGCGCCGCATGTGGGCGGCGGAGATCGTCCGCATAGTGGCGATCGCGGTGGGGATCGTGGCGGAGATCGTGGCGGCCGCGGAGGACGTCCTGGTGGCGGCGGTGGCGGTGGTGGTCGTCGCGGCCGCGGTGGACGCGGCGGCGGTGGCGGTGGCGGAGGGCGTCACGGCGGTGGCCATGGTGGGCACGGTGGCGGCGGCGGCGGAAGACACTAGCGGTTTTAGAACCCCCATTGTTGATTTCTGATTGCTGATTGTTGATTGAAAATTCCGTGTGGCGCGACTGAACTTTCAATCAACTCGCATTTGGGTTTTTGGGAATTTGAGCTGCGACTTCGGTCGCGGCTCTTTTCTTTGGGAAGAATTTGCGCAAGTGAGCAGGAAATGCTCTGAGCAGTGTCACAACTGACCAGAAGCAATATTTTTCGTCTACGGCATTCTCTGTAGCGGCCACGGAAAGTTAGCCCACACTTGTCTGCGATTCTTCCTGAGCCTCACGGCTATCTCTTTCAGATACAACAATCAATCGGCGACGGCGGGGTTCGTCGCGGCTTCATGGCAGGGCGCTTGCAACAACTCCTGCCTAAGAGCCGCACTGGCTACTGGAGGATTTTTGTGAAAACACGGATTCAGACTCTTTCCTTTCTCGCGACCTTGGCGTTTGCCATGATTTGCTGGGGTAGCGCGCTGCAGGCACAGAACACACCATCGACGACGCCGGATCGGCAAGCGCAGCAACCTTCGTCGCCGGACACGACACCTCCGCCTCCGCAATCGACGCCGGACACGCAGACTCCGTCAAGCCAGCAGAGTCCGGATACGGCTCCTCCTCCGAGCAGCCGCACGCCGGAGTCAGGGGCGCAGGGATCTGCGGCCGACAGCGGAGCGGCTGCCGGAACGCAGACCTTCTCCGGTACGGTTGTAAAGCAGGGAGACAAGTACGTTCTGAAAGACGATTCGGGTAAGACCTATGACATCGATCATCAGGACGAAGTGAAGAAATTCGATGGCAAACGCGTTCGCGTTCAGGGCACCCTGGACCCGAGCACCAATAAGATCATGGTGAAGTAAGACGCCCGAGACCCTGGGTCATTCTGCATGAAGAAGCGCTGGAGGATTCCTCCAGCGCTTTTTTTTCTGCAACCGTCTTTTGGACGGCGAATGCGGAGCGGGGCGGTGCACCTCAGCGGCTAAAGCCGGTTCAGAATGGGCAGCACTTATCGCAGCGCTAAAAGTTTCCGCCAGCTGAAGCGGGGCCTACCGCAGCGCTAAAGGTGCTGCGCCACCTAGGGGTCGGGGTGCCCGTATAATCGGGCCTTAGGCCTTTTATGATCCAGACTTTATTTGGCAGTCTTGAGGAAGAGCAGAAACCGAGTTTTCTAGACCGCATGAAGCAGGCGGTCACGCGCACGCGGGAGAACCTCGCGGAGCGGATCGACGACATCGTTTCGATCGGCAAGGAGATCGATCGCAACACGCTGGATGACCTTGAGGCCACGTTGATTGGGGCGGACCTGGGTTCGACGACCACGCAGGAGGTTTTGGGCAAACTGCGGGAGAAGGCCGACCGCAAGCAGATCAAGGACGTCGAGGAATTGAAGCGTTTGTTGAAGGAAGAACTGCTCGCAATTCTCAATGCGGCGAATTCGCGTCCGGTGAATAAAGTCGAGGGGACGCCGGAGGTCATTCTCGTCGTGGGCGTCAATGGGACGGGCAAGACCACGACGATCGGCAAGCTCGCGCAGGTGTTTCGCGCGCAGGGGAAAAATGTGCTGCTGTGTGCCGCGGACACGTTTCGCGCGGCGGCGATCGAGCAACTGGAAATCTGGGGAGAGCGCACCGGAACGGAAGTGATCAAGACGAAGCCGGGCGGGGATCCGGCGGCGGTTTTGTTCGATGCACTGCAGGCTGCGGTCGCGAGGAAGACGGATTACGTTGTCGTCGATACGGCCGGGCGGCTGCATACGAAGACGAGTTTAATGGCGGAACTGGAGAAGATGAGGCGGACGGCGCAGCGGATTATTCCCGGCGCGCCGCATGAAACGCTGCTGGTAATGGACGCGACTACAGGGCAGAATGGGCTGCAGCAGGCGCGGTTGTTTACACAGGCGGCAGGGGTGACTGGGATTGTTCTGACCAAGCTGGATGGGACCGCGAAGGGTGGCGTGGTGGTGGCGATTTGCCGAGAGCTTGGATTGCCCGTGCGGTATGTGGGAGTGGGAGAGAAGGCGGGGGATTTGTTGCCGTTCGATCCTAAGGAGTTTGTGGATTCGTTGTTTGAATAGAAGGGCAAAAGCTTGAACCACGAAGGACACGAAGGTACACGAAGGGGAATCGTGGTTAGCGTCCGCTCCGGATGACAACTGTGGTCGTGATGGCACACGTTAGATTTCTTCCCTGAATGTCGGCGCACTCCTCTGACGAACAGCATCTGCATCGCGCACTGGAACTGGCGCGAGCTGGGATAGGGCTTGCCTCGCCGAATCCGTATGTTGGCGCGGTAATCACCGACTCGCGCGGGGACGTCGTTGGGAGCGGGACGTACACCTACGACGGTGTGAAGCACGCGGAGATCCTGGCGCTGGAGCAGGCTGGGACAAAGGCTCGCGGCGGGACGCTTTACGTCAATCTTGAGCCGCATGCGCATCAGGGACGGACACCTCCCTGCACCGATGCGCTGATCAAAGCGGGCATCCATCGCGTGGTGGCGTCGATGGCCGATCCGAATCCGAAAGTCAGTGGACGTGGGTTCGAACAGTTGCGCGCGGCGGGTGTGCATGTAGAAGTTGGGCGCATGGAGGAGCAGGCTCGGCGGCTGAATGAGGCGTTTGCGCGGTACACGCGGCATGGAACACCGCTGGTAACGTTGAAAGCGGCGATGACGCTCGATGGCAAGATCGCGCCGCCGCCGGCCGAGGAGATCGAGCGCGCGGAGGGGATGCCCGCCGGGGGCTGGGTGACGAGCGAAGTGGCGCGCGCGCATGTGCAGGAATTGCGGCATCAGCATGACGCGCTGATGGTGGGCGCGGGAACGATTCTGTCGGATAATCCTCTGCTGACGGACCGCAGCGGAAGGCCACGCCGGCGTCCGTTGTTGCGGGTCATTCTTGATTCGCGGCTGCGGTTACCGCTCGACTCGCGGCTGGTGAAGAGCGTCGTGGCTGAACGGAGGAATGATGTGCTCGTGTTCTGTTCTACGGCGGACGAGGGGAAGAAAGTTGAACTGGAAAGGCTGGGCGTCCGCATCGAGAAAGTACCCATGATCGAGATGGATGGGCGTCCCGACCTTCCCGCGATTCTGCGCAGGCTGGGGGAGTTGGAAATCACGAGCCTGATGGTAGAAGGCGGCGCGACGGTGAACTGGGCGGCGCTGGCGGCAAATGTCGTGGACAAAGTTTTCCTCTACTACGCGCCGAAGATTCTAGCCGGGACGGGGTCGGTCCCGTTCGCAGCGGGAGCGGGATTCCGCCACATGAGTCAGGCCGCGCAGGTGAAGCACTTGCATCTGCACCGGTTTGGGGAGGACTTCGCGGTGGAGGGGTATGTTAGGGATCCGTATGGAGAGTGAAACAGGGGTCAGTGTTCAGGGAATAGGGGTCAGGGTGCGGAGACAATGGCGTCATCTGGATTTCTGGTCTCTGATCTCTAGCCCCTGACCCCTTGTTTGCAAGGTATAGAATGTTCCGTTCATTCGGAGGGCCTCATGTTTACCGGCATTGTGGAAGAAGTTGGTCGCATAACTAAGATCGAGCAACGCGGGGAGAACCGGCGGATCACCATCGCTGCTGAAAAAACACCGAAGGAACTGGGCACCGGCGCCAGCGTGGCGGTGAGTGGAGTTTGCCTTACGGCGCTCGACATCAAACCTGGATCGTTTTGCGCCGACCTGGCTCCTGAGACTTGGGTCCGCACTTCGTTTTCGCGCATTCACGAGAGCGCGCTGGTGAACCTGGAACTTCCCATGAAGGCCGACGGGCGCTTTGGCGGGCATGTTGTCCAGGGACACGTGGACGGCGTGGGCAAGTTAATTTCCTTCGACCGGATCGGCGACTCGGAGAACTGGTGGCTGAACATCGAACTTCCCGACGAGGTGGAGAAGTACACCGTTTATAAAGGATCGATTTCGATCGAAGGCATCAGCCTGACCGTGGCGAAGCTCGAGAAGAATCGCTGCATTGTTGCGATCATTCCGCATACGGTTGAAATGACGAACCTGCATTCGCTGAAGCCGGGCGATCCGGTGAACCTGGAAGCCGACCTCATTGCGAAGTACGTCGAGAAGATGATGAAGGGAGAGTCGTCGCAGAGTTCGCTGACGATCGAGGATCTGGTGGAGCAGGGGTTTTGAAACGCAGGGGTCAGGGATCAGGGGCCAGAGATCGGAAAAATCTGACTGGACCCTCATCTCTGACCCCTGACCCCTGTTTTCACGCTTCCAGCTTCAGTTCATCTAATTCCAGGAATTCGTGGATGATCGGCTCGGGGGACTTCTCCATTTCTGTGTAGGGGCCGAAGAAAATCGCTTTGCCTTCGTGCAGGAAGACGACCCTATCGGCAAGTTTCTTGGCCAGGCGCATGTCGTGAGTGACTACGATGCTGGTCAGGTTGAGTTGAATCTTCAGGCGCTTGATCAGGTCCCCGAGCAGTTGCGCCATGAGGGGATCAACCATCGTCGTGGGCTCGTCGTAGAGTACGCATTCGGGGCGCGCGGCCAGGGCGCGGGCAATGGCCACGGAACGCTTCATCCCAGTCGATAAGTCCGAAGGCAACTGATCGCGCATCTGTTGCACGCCGACCATCTGCAGCAGGCCATCGACGATCTGGAAGATCTGTTCTTCGTTGAGATCCTGATTTTCGCGCAGCGGGAATGCAACATTTTCACCGACAGTGAGTGAGTCGAAGAGGGCTCCGTTCTGAAACACCATGGTGACCTTCTTGCGGATGAGTTCGAGCTGCTCTTCGGTGTAGTCGGTGATGTCTTCACCGGCGACGATGACGCGGCCGGAGTCAGGCTTGAGGAATCCCATGATGTGATGCAGGGAGACGGACTTGCCTACGCCGCTGCGTCCCAGGATGCAGACGGTCTCGCCGACCAACACATCGAAGCTGACGTGGTCCAGCACGACGTTGTCGCCAAAAGCCTTGGAGACGTCTCGGAATTCGATGTAGGGGGCCATGAGCAATGAGCTACGAGCAATGAGCTTCCAGCTCTCGCTCGGCTCCAATCCTCATAAACTTATCAGATTTGGGCGATCCGGCTAAGAGACGTGTTGGGGTCAACCAATAGTCAGATCGATTGCGGCCCTGGTGGAGTCTTGCTAGAGGCACAACGAGCGGATGGGTTACGCCGGTTCTTGCGCAGGTTGCTGCAGATGGGTACCAGAACCAGGGTCAGCGCTGTTGGGTTCGTCGGCGACGCTATGAGTAACGTCGTCCACGAAGGCCAGCCAGCCGTCGGGAGTTCCATCGATCTGGAACGTGGGCTGATACGCGGCGGAAATGCAGCGGCGGCCGATGGTCTCGTACTTCGCCTCGGCCTGGTAGGTTACAGCCTCTCCGCTCAGCGCCTGTTCGAAGCGATGACGAAGTGATTCGAAGGCGTCCTTTCCCAGGACGTCCAGAATTGGGCGGCCAATAACCTTTTCCAACGGTCTCTGCAACCAGTTGGCATAATGCTGGTTGGCCCACAGATACTTGAGATCGCGACTGCAGCGGGTCAATGGGACACCCAGCCTGCGGGTGAGCGATTCGAGATGAACCGGGTCAACCTCTCTCTTGTGCACCGCATGGGTGAGAGTCTGTTCGATGCTCTTCAGTTTGTCGCTCAACATGGTTCGGACGGTTCGAAGGAGAGCCGAGATGCCGTCGGATTTGGTCAGCAGAGCGTTGGCGCCCATTACGGGCGCGAGGGCTCTGATCGCGTCGTCATACATGGTGAACAACACGATCTTAGCGGTTGGGAGGTAGTTCTTGACGACACTAGTGACTTCGATTCCGTTCAGCCCCGGCATCAGCACGTCGACGATAAGCAGGTCGGGTCTGAGTGAGATGGCCGTCTCTGCCGTTTCGATTCCATCCCGTGTAACGGCACAGACTTCTACGCCTGGTTGCTGATCGATGAACGACCGAATCACCCGGCGTACTGACTCGTTGTCATCTGCTATGAGTACACGTTTGGGCAAGCCGATTCCTGGGCGAGCTGGATCCAGACAAGCAGTGGCGTATAGCAATGTAATCAGATTGTCGGATATCGAACATACAGGGAAACCCTGAGGACAATCTCAGGGCGAATACTCAACCAATGGGGTCGCTCGGTCAGTCAATTCTCATCAGAGCGTATAATCCGCGTGGTCGATTGGTGAGGCGGGAATGGCATGGGATGGTTCCCAGTGCCGGGAATCGACAAGTGGTCGTACAACGTCGCGCCAGGAAACCGGATCCTGGAGAATGGCAAGAGTCGACATGGGCGGTACTGTTGAAATTTCTGGCTTCGGAAAGCTTTCCATGGCGACCGACGCGACAGCGCCCCTTCTGGTGGTGTTTGGCGGCATCACGGTGGGTGGAGTGCAGAGTGGCGTGTATATGTGGAACTACATGAAGGGCATCAGGATCGTTTCCACATCTTCGTCGCGCTCAACAGTGACGTGGACGGCAACAAGTCCTATGACGCGCTGATGAGCAAACTCGAGGTGCAGAGTCTTACGCCGTCGCGGCAGGTCCTTTATCTGTTTTCGGGAGGCTATAAGCCTGGGATGGGCCTGCTGAACGCAAAAAGTACCGACCTGTTCTCGTCGATCTACCTGGTCGACATCTGGATGGGCGTGACCAAGAAATCTCACTCCATTGTGCCGGACTTCTACAAGGCCCTGGCGGATAAGATCGCGTCGAAGATCACCTACGTATATACGTCGTTCGGGGCTAACAACGATGCGGCGAGAGATTACATCGCGAACAGGTTGGGATCGCAGAAAGCGACATTAGTAAAGGGACAAAAGGGTGAGGAGGGCATGCAGATTCACATGCGGACGAATACCGTTGCGGTCGGCACGCTTCCATAGCTGACTTTTCCTGCATCACGGTCGCTACACCCAAACTCCCCGAACTACTCCCTCTCCGCGGTTTCCAACCGGACAATGGCCGTTTGACCGGTGTCCTTCGGTGATACGGGGTAGAGCCAATGCGGGCGTATTCTTGAAGAACTGACGGCGAGGGCCTTCACAGAATATGGAATGTCCGCATTGCCACGGCCAGGTCAACTCGCACGCAAAGCATTGCAAGCGCTGTGGTGGAGCAATTCCTTCGGGCCAGTATCTGTTGGAGGAAATCGGGCTGACGAAGCCCGCGCCCACCGTTACCAGCACGACCACCCCTTCTTCCGCTCACGCTCGTACCAGAGGACAATACCGTTTCGCGAGGCTCGGCGATAGATTCATCGCTTTTGCCCTCGATTTGACTCTGCTGTTCGGCCTGTTCGCGATCGTGGATGCGTGGGTCTTCATGCGATGGAGTACGTTCGATGGGAACGAATTGCAGCTGACAGCCGCTTCGCTGGTGATTGCGATAGCCCTGAACGCAACGATACTCTTCCTGTATGGCTGGCTGCTGGAAGCGGCGTGTGGGGCCACGCTGGGTAAGGTTCTGGTGGGAATCCGAGTTGTGCGCACGACGCAACGTGGCGCCTTAGCTGCGTGCGCAGTTCGCAATCTTCTGCGGATCGTCGACGGCCTTGGCTTTTATCTGGTGGGGACTGCAGTGGCAGCTTGCTCCGACGTGCGGCAACGCATCGGCGACATTTGCGCGCATACGGCAGTCATTGAAGAGAAGTTCGGGATCGCGGCCAGAATGTGTGCGGTCGTGTTATGGATTGCCACTCTCGCGGGAGCGGGCTGGGCTGTTCCTCGCATATGTTCAGATAACAATCCGATCCAGACGCCGTATCTGAACCAAGTTGTTGTCCGGATCGGAAGAACCGGAAACTCTGCTTACTTCCGTATCGCTTCTTTCACGCTGGATGTTCACTCCTGAGCTGCGGTGTCGTGCGTCTCGCGGCTTGTCCTGGTGGTAAAGTTGGCTCATGGCCGACACCACAAGTTCCGAAAGCTTTGAGGAGATTGTGGAGTGGGCATATAGTACCCTGCCAAAGAAGATCAGAGACTTGCCAGATTTCCCCGGCATTCAAGTGGTGGACGAGCCTCCGGCGGACGTATTGAAGGACATATCGAAGAGAAGGAAATGGCGGCGGGGAACTGAGTTGTTGGGGTTGTACAGCGGCACATTCAGGACGAAACGGTCGTTCGCCCAGGTGCCGTATGCTCCCGAACTGATCTTTGTTTTTCGCGGGCCCATTCTGCGATGTTCGAGGGGAGATTTGCGGGGTGAAGTGAAGCGGGTGGTGTGGCATGAAGTGGCACACTGGCTGGGTTACGAAAGCGAGGAGCAGGTGAAGGCCCTGGGGTTGTAGGCCACAACGCGATGCCGAGCAGTACATCAATGCGCCCAAACTAGCCGCACTATCGCCATTCCTAGCGCGAATGCAAATGCATATGGGAAACTTTCTATCTGAACTACTCGTTTGCCGCGTCTGCGAAGTGTTGCGCCAAGCGCAGCCATCGCCGCAAACGCGAGTATTGGTCGACGGAGTCATGGACTAGTCCGCAGGGAGAAGTGCTTATGAAGAATCAGCGCGTACTGACTGCCCTCACAGTGTTCAATCTCGGGATCCTGATTTTCGTGGTGTTGAACCAGATGCGGCCGGTCGAGGCAAGTAGCCCGGCGACGGTGCTTCGAGCCCGCGCGCTAGAAATCGTTGATGAGGCGGGCAAAGTCCGAGCATCCATCCAGATTGTGCCGGCAGGCCCCGCACGCAAGGCTGATGGCTCGGTTGCGCACGACGGCAAGTCCTATCCAGAGGCGGTTCTTTTTCGGCTGATTCGTCCGGACGGGCGGCCGTCGGTCAAGATCGAGACGTCTGAGCAAGGCTCGGGACTCGATCTCGGCGGAGGCATTGATCCCACTTACATTGTGCTGAGCGCGAAAGGAGGCGACCCTTCGTTGGCGCTCACTGACAAAGATGGTCGGCGGCAGCTCATAAAGCCGTAGGCTAGCGGCGTAGTTCAGCACGGCGCAGGCGAGAGACGCCCTCATGTACGTTTCGTTGAGGCCCGCATGGTTACTCGTGGGCTTCAGCCAATTCTTTCGGAGTATTCACATTGCGGAAGATTCTCGGGGAGAAGCCGGCGGCTTCGAGTTCGGCTTCTTCGATCACTTGTGTGCTTGTCTGCGCGAAGAGTGCGTCAATCTTGTAGTGGCCGGCACGCAGGGCATCTTCCGCGGCATCAGCGAACGAGCGGCGGTAGACGGCGCAGAGGGGCTGGAAGCCTCCGGCGGCGCGGGCGAGGGTCACGTTGGCATCTGAGTTCTTTGCGCGGGAGATTAGGTAGCTAAGCAGGGCGAGCGAGACGAACGGAACGTCTACGGCGAGGACGACATTCAGATCCGTGAGCGAGGAGCGTAAGGCGGCATGGATGCCTGCGAGCGGGCCGCAGCCGGGGAAGATGTCTTCGATGGTTGGGGCGAAGGGCGCGAACTTTGCGGGATCGCCCACGATGTGGACATTGGAAGTAATTTGGCGCGCGAGATCGAGCATGCGGGCTAGCAGGGTGCGTCCTTCGAGCAGGACGAAGGCTTTGTCGGTGCCCATGCGCGTGCTCTTGCCGCCTGCCAGGATGAACGCGGAGAGGTCGGGTTCCATGGGGGTGATGATACCGCTTCGACCAGGTTGCAAAACCTTTAACCACTAAGGACACGAAGGTCCACGAAGGAAACCAGTGGAGTTCAGCGATTTAGACCCCGTTGGGCTGCCCGGGCGCGCCACCTGCACGAAAGTAACCTACCCAAAGTTAGTTGTTCGGGGGATGATGGGCCTGCGTCCGGCTGTTCGTTGACCCGGAAGTAGACTCTCATGCCGCAAAAACTCATGGATGTGTTTATGCTTGGGCGCTGCTCCCACGAGTTCTCCTGGCCGCGCCGTGGTGCCGACGGAAACTACTACCAGGTTTGCCTGCTGTGCGCCGCGGAATACAAGTATGACTGGGCGACAATGCGCCGGATCGAGCGCGTGGAGCATGCCAAACCCGAGACCGGGATCCGGCGGAGCCATCTGCGGGAGAAGCGTCCGTCATGGGTGCCGCGTGCCCGCCGTTTGAAGCTCGATATCCCTCTACGCTATCGCGTCAATAAGACCAGTTCCTGGTATGAGGGGATCATCGAGAACATCAGCCAGAGCGGTGTGCTGTTCGTCGGGCCTCAAGGGCTGCCGGTGAACGCGCTGATTGAAATGGTGTTCGAGATGCCGGAAGAGATCTCCGGACAGAAGAACTCGAACGTCGTGTGCCAGGGCCGCGTGATGCGCGCGAAAGACGCGCCGGAGCCGGAAGAGGGCAACGTCGGGCTGGCGGCGTCGATCGTCGACTACAAGTTCATCCACTAGGGTTCACTCGCAAAACTCCGCGGTTCGTGGGATCTAATCCCAATTCTCAACGCTACGGCATTTTGCCGGCTTCACGCAGCTTTTTTGCAAGCTCAACCGCGTAAGAATGGGCCGAGTCCGGCGTCCATGTCCACCAGTTCGTATGAAACACGTCAAACACGACATCATCGAAAAAGCTGAAGTACCGGTCAGCTCCTCCGGCTCGTAGTGCGGTCATAACAACGGCTGCGCAGTTGGTGGTTGAGGCGGACCATTTGGCGCGATGATCTGTGGTTAAGTCATCCCAAAAAGCCTTCATTTTGGTATCGTCAAGGCCGTCGAGCAAGACGTGCCTATCCGGCCGGTTGTCGAACTCAGACTCGATATCTTTGGCGAACGTCCGGCTGCGCTTAGGTTCGCACATGCCGAAATACTCTTCCTTTTTCCCGCCAGCAGCCGAGCAATTCGGCCACCAGCTTATGTAGTAGGTGCCGTGAGGATCACCGCCATAGACTTCCATGGAGGCGTGGCCAAATGCAGTCTTCGTTCCTTGATAGTTCCAAATCCACACTTTGCAAGACATTGGGGACTCCGGAAACGCTGGTCCGAACCGCTCTGGCCGTTGCGTTGGGCATTCTTCAGAATAGTGAGACCAGCGAGTGAACCGTTTCAGCGGGACGCGCCCGCATTGACGCGGCGCTGCAAGCACTCACCGGAATATCCAACCACCTCGGGGCATTCCAAGCTGCCAACCGTCCTTAAGACTTGCTAGTCTGTAGTGCTACCATTAATGATGTGGGCGCGTAGCTCAGGTGGATAGAGCATCTGCCTTCTAAGCAGAGGGTCGCAGGTTCGAGTCCTGCCGCGCCTACCACTACCTCAAATCACTATGGCGCTTGGGCATACGCGGCCGGCACAGTCAATCAACCACAAAGGACACGAAGGTACACGAAGGAACCTTACGAACCACAGCGGCTGCTGGCTGGGGTAACGTTCCGGTATTTGGCACCTGCATAGAAGCCTCGATGCATCTAAACTGAAGGGGACACAGACGCTTTCTGAGCGATCGGTGTCGGGAGTCGAGTGTATGAAAAGACATTCTCCGCATATTGTCAGTTTCTTACTTGCCATTGTTCTGGGAATTGGACTCGGCTGCGCGAAGAAAGCGGACGACGCCAAGATATCCAGCGAGATTCAAGACAAGTTCAGTCAGGATTCCGGGTTGGGAGCGAAGCAGCTTTCGGTGAAAGCCGACGGCGGCGTGGTGACACTTTCGGGCACTGTGGACAACGACGCGCAACGCGAAGCGGCGGGGAAACAGGCTGCGAGTATCGCCGGCGTCAAGACCGTGATCAACAATCTGGAAGTCAGCAATGTCGGGAAGCCGAGCGCGGTTGCGGAAATGGCTCCGCCGGCAGCGACGCCTCCTGCGGCCAGCGCACCTTCGGACAACATCCCCCCACCCAGCACGAGCAAAGCAGCCAAGACTTCGAAATCCAGCAAGGCCCGGCATGATTCCGGAGCAAGCCGCAAATCAGCGGATGACTCCGGAGGCGGTGCGCAGGGCAACGGCGACAGCACTCCGCAGCAGGCTTCGAACGACAGCATGGCGCCTCCCGCCGGGAATACGGCTACTGTCCAGGAGCCGCCTCCGCCACCTCCCGCTGCCAAGAAGGTGATCATCGATCAAGGAACGCAGCTGACGGTGCGGCTGATCGATCCCATCGACAGCGAGAAGAATCAGACCGGGGACACGTTTCATGCGACGTTAAATGCGCCGCTGACGTCTGACGGCGAAGAGGCGGTTCCGGCGGGAGTGGAACTGGTCGGGCACCTGGTAGAGGTTAAGAGCGCAGGGAAGTTTGCCGGGCAGTCATCGGTGGTGATGCAGCTCGACAGCCTGACTTCGGCCGGCAGGACGTATAACCTGCAGACAGATCAATACAAGAAGCAAGGCAGTTCTCGCGGAAAGAATACCGCCGAGAAGGTCGGCGCCGGCGCGGCGATCGGCGGCATCATCGGGGCCATTGCCGGAGGCGGCAAAGGAGCGGCGATCGGGGCAGCGGCTGGAGCCGGAGTCGGGGGCGGGGTGCAGGCTGCCACCAAGAGCCAGCAAATCAAACTGCCGTCCGAGACGGTACTGAACTTCACGTTGCAGCAGCCGATCACGGTTGTTCAGGCACCGACGGCCGACAGCAATCGGGAGAAGCTATCCGGTCAGCAGTAGTCCGGCTGAGTTGGTGACGATGAGCGCGACTGTATCGTACGACTCTGATTTTCACGACGGCCTCGTCGGCTGGTGATCACCAACCACGAAGGACACGAAGGTTCACGAAGGAAACATTTCCTTCGTGTTCCTTCGTGTCCTTTGTGGTTTAAGGGGTTCACTATCCAAACTCTCGCGCGATTCGCGTAAACTTTGTGGCAGGGCATGGCTACCATCACGGCGCTGCTGCACACACACAATGACGCCCTGCGGTTGGGAAGGGCGCTGGAGATGCTGTTCCCATGCGATGAGATCCTGATCATCGATCATGACTCTAGCGACGGAACCAGCGAGGTGGCGCGGGAGTATGGAGCAAGGATTCTAAGGGCGAGCCCGGGAATCTCGTATCTGCAAACGACGCGCGGGGAATGGATTTTCAGCTTGGATCCTAGCGAATCCGTGACGGAAGCGCTGGCGGCCAGCTTATTCGAGTGGAAGTCGGAGGCGATTCCGGCGAACGTCCGTGCGTTCTCAGTGTATCGACGCGAGGAAACAGTCGAGGGGTGGATCGAGAATCCGATCGCACAGACGCGCCTGGTGCGGGCTGACTGGGAGCGGTGGGCGGGACACTTTCCGGAGCGGGATGCGGCGGCTGTCGCGCTCGAAGGTGAGCTGCTGCACTTTGTGTTTCCGTGAAGGCAGTCAATTGTGCGAACTGCGGTCGCGGGGCCTGCCCAGGGGCCGCTTGCTTCTGCTCGCTGGACGGGCGATGGCGTCTGTCCCCCCAACACTCCCGCATAGCTGGCGGGAAGTTTACTTTTCAGCTCCACCCATCACACTCGCTTGTGATTTCAATCACTTTCCTCTCATTAGGGCGCGCCTAGACTGCGCTGTTGTGGCTGTACGGGCGTTAAAGCCCTGGAGGAATCGTTATGCGTGTAATGAAATTCATCAGTGTGGCCGTAGCTCTGGCGATGTTGTTAACCCTCGCCATCGCGCAGCAGGCAACCCCAGACTCAAAATGCTCCGACTGTGAAGCATGTTCCGATCACCAATGCCTCGCCGACCTCGGGCAAAGAGATGTTCAACAGCTATTGCGCCGTTTGCCACGGAAAAGATGGCAAGGGCGGCGGTCCAGCTGCTTCGGCGATGAAGACCCCGCCAACCGACATTACTGCTCTGGCAAAGAAGAGTGGCGGAAAGTATCCGACGCAGCACGTGGCGGCCGTCATTCGCGGGCAGGCGACTACTGCTTCCCACGGCAGTCAGGATATGCCGGTCTGGGGACCTCTGTTTTCGAGTATCAGTCAAGGGCATGAGGCTCAGGTGCAGCAACGGATTACGAATCTGGTCGGACTACGTCGGGACTCTGCAGGCAAAGTAGGATTCGACGCTTTAGGCATTCGGCATCAGGCTTCGGCTGACATTGGGCAAAAAGCTTGAACCACGAAGGACACGAAGGTTCACGAAGGAAGGCCCTTTCTTTCGTGGCCTTTCGTGGTTATCACCGACCAGGAGCCGACTCCGACGAGCTGATCCCATCTGCCCTTTTCTTCTTGGCTGGAAGTGTAAGATCCAGATGGTCAATGGCTTACTGGCCCTTGGCCGCTTGGCCAGTGACTTCAGTACCTTAGTCCTCACCCGAGTGGTCGACTTATAATCCAACCAGGAACTGAGAAATTCTGCGTTCTTCGGGAGAGGCTTGCGCGTGGTTTAAGCCGCTTCTGGGAGCGCGTTTCGAGACTACGTGGATCCTGTTCTTGCAGCGGCGATTTTTGTCCTCGGGCTGGCCTTCGGCAGCTTTCTGAATGTGTGTATCTACCGGCTGCCGCTGGGGATTTCTGTCGTGACGCCGCGCTCGGCCTGTCCCAAGTGCAAGAAGGGCATCGCGCTTTACGACAACATGCCGGTGCTGAGCTGGCTGATTCTCGGCGGCCGATGCCGGCACTGCAAGGCGAAGATCTCGCCGCGGTACTTGATCGTCGAACTGCTGACGGGCGTGCTGTTTCTCATTTGCTATTGGTATTTCGGAACCACGCTCTCCACGTTGAAATACTGCACGTTTGGATTCCTGCTGCTGGGGCTGATCTTCACCGACGCAGAAACCAAGCTGTTGCCCGACAAGTTGACGCTGCCGGGACTGGCGCTGGGTGTCGTCTTCAGCTTGTTCGTTCCGGTGAACGATCTGGTATCGCAATTTCTTCCGGGCATAATGAACCTGCCGTTCAGCGGAGACATTTCCTCGAGGCTGTTCTCGTTGCTCGATTCCTTGCTGGGAGCCGGCGTGGGAGCTGCGTTCATCTACGGCGCGGGTGCGATCTATCTGCGCTGGCGTGGTGCCGAAGGCATGGGGTTCGGCGACGTGAAGTTGATGGCGATGGTGGGCGCGTTTCTGGGTGTCAAGCTTACGGTATTGACGATCTTCACGGCGTCGCTGGCGGGATCGGTGTTCGGGCTGACCACAGTGTTGATCGTGTGGCTGAAGCGGACGCGTCGTTTCGCCAAGCGCTTCTCGCGATGCGGCAGCAGCCCGGCGGCGGGCCTGGCAGTCGGCACAGGTGGTCTACCGCAATTATCAGATGCCGTTTGGTGTCTTCCTTGGCAGCATGGCGCTGGTAGCGCTGTTCTTCGGAGACCGGTTTCTGCACTGGTACGGGAGGTTCTTCTGAAGATTCTGGCGAGTCCGGTGTTTCTGCGCGCGGCCATCGTGTTGTTCTGCGCTGGGTTTGCCTTCTTTCTGGCTTTGTTTCTGATGCGGCGGATGCGCAAGCGCATCGCCGACGAATGCGATATCCCGGAGGGAACTGCTACCTCGGTCGATACCTTGCCGCTGCACCTGTACAACACGGTGATCCAGCAGTTGAAACAGCAGAAATACGAATTGCTGGTGCAGTCGCAGGCGGAGCAGCAGCGGGCGCGCGTCAGTGAAAACTTCAGCCATGCGGTGCTCTCGAATCTTTCGTGCGGGGTGCTGGTGTTCGGAGCAAACGGGCTGGTGAAGACGGCGAATCCGGCGGCCAAAGCGATTCTGGGATTCGCGTCGACGACCGGCATGAGCGCGGAAGACATTTTCCGTAGCGCCGAGGTTTACGGCGCGAAATCAATTGCCGGCGTTTTTTCGGATGAAACCGAAGGGCAAGCGACCGGAATTGCCGCTGAGATTCACACGGTGCTGCGTGAAGGCATTAAACGGCGGCAAGTCGAAGCTGACTACAAGACTCCGGCTGGAGAGAAACGGTTTTTCTCGATGACGATTTCGCAAGTTCCGGCGACCGACGGCAACCTGCTCGGAGTTACCTGCCTGATCAACGATCTGACGGAACTGGAAAATATCCGTCGGCAGCAGGAACTGCAGGGGGAGATCTCTGCGGAGATGGCGCTGCAGTTGCGCACGTCGCTGACCACGATCTCTGGCTATGCGCAGCAGCTGGCGAACAACCGTGATCCGGAGATGGCGAAAGAAATCGCAACGGATATCGCTCATGAGGCAGCGCAACTGGACCGGACCATCGGTGGATTTTTGACGACGAAGCCAAAGGCAGGCGCGTCGTCTGCCGGATCAAGATAGGGCCTTAACGTTCGACGGGCAGAATGCCCTGGAGAAGACTCAAGTTCAGGAAGAAGAGGTGGGGACCATGAAACATACCGCAGCGTTAGCAATCGCGATCGCGCTTTTCCTCAGTGTGGCTGGCCTTAACGGCGGGTTGCAGGCTCAAACCGCGTCCAACCCGCAGGCGTCACCAGCGGAACCATCGCTGGGCGCTTACGCCCGCCAAGTCCGAAAAGAACCTGACGCCAAGCCGAAAACCAAGGTTTTTGATAACGACAACCTGCCTAAGGAAGACAAACTCTCTGTTGTGGGGAATGCCACGACACCAGCGCCTGAGGCCGCCGCTGCCGAATCGAAGCCGGCGGAGACCGCCAACGCTGCTTCGGGAAGTCAACCGAAGTCCGAGGCCGGCGCACCTCCAGCGGATACCAGCAAGATGGATCAGGCTGCGAAAGAGGCCGCCTGGAAACAGTGGGGCGACAAGCTTGCTTCGCAACAAAAAACGATCGACTTGCTGCAGCGTGAACTTGACGTGCTGCAGCGTGAATATCAGATTCGCGCGGCGGCCATGTACGGTGACGTCGGCACCCGGCTGCGCAACTCAGCTGATTGGGATAAGCAGGACGCCCAGTACAAGCAGCAAATCTGCCGACAAGCAGAAGGCTGTGGACGAAGCTAAGCAGAAGTTAGAGGATATGCAGGAGGAGGCCCGCAAAGCGGGCGTGCCGAGTTCGATCCGCGAGCCGTAAGAAAGTCGAAAGTCCAAACCCTTCGACTTCGCTTTGTCGAAAGTCCGCTTCTCGGGAAAGACGCGAGAATTTGGGGGCACCCATTTTCGACCTCTTTCGGTGGGCCGCAGGGCTTCAGGAAAGCTTGTTCATGAGGGCGCAGGTTACTGCGGCGATGACGGCTGAAGCCGGAATGGTGAAGATCCATGCCCAGATGATGCGGCCCGCCACGCCCCATCGCACCGCCGACAAACGATGCACCGCTCCCACGCCGACAATGGCTCCCGTAATCGTGTGAGTGGTGCTGACGGGAATTCCGGCCAAGGCCGTCCCAAACAGTGTCAGTGCGCCCGCCGTTTCGGCGCAGAAGCCGCCGACGGGCTTCAGTTTGGTGATCTTCTGGCCCATGGTTTTGACGATGCGCCATCCGCCGAAATACGTGCCTGCAGCGATGGCCGCATGGGCGGACGAGAATGATTGGCCAATGCAGGCGTCCCCAACTTCCCAGCATGTCCGACCTGGTCATGAATCCGCCCGTGTACAGCGCGCCCGCGATGATGCCCATGGTCTTCTGCGCATCGTTCGCGCCATGACCCAGGCTGTAGGCGGCGGCCGAGAGCAATTGCAGGCGGCGGAACAATCGATCGACCGGCTGCGGTGCCGAACGCCGGAAGATCCAGTACACCGAGAGCATGAAGATGAATCCCAGCACCAGCCCCATCAGGGGCGCGACGACGATGAAAACCAGAGTCTTGGTCCAGCCATGCGCAATAATGACATTGGGCATGGCCGCAAGTCCGTAACGCATCGCCGCTCTGCGCCATCGCCGCTCCGGCATAGCCTCCGATCAGGGCGTGCGACGACGAGGTCGGCAGCCCCCACCACCAGGTCAGCAGATCCCAGACGATCGCCCCGAACAGTCCCGCCAGCACCACGTGCTGATCGACGAACTCCAGCCGGATCATGCCACTGCCGATGGTCTTGGCGACGGCAGTTCCCAGGAAAAAAGCCGCCAGAAAATTAAACGATCGCAGCCCACACGACCGCCCAGCCGCGGAGACAGCACGCGCGTCGAAACTACGGTGGCAATGCTGTTCGCCGAATCGTGAAATCCGTTCACGAAGTCGAAAATCAGCGCGACCAGAATTGTGATCAGGACCAGCAGAACGTCAGCGATGCATGGGGGAAGTGGGTATCGTCTCCGTGAGTTCGGAACGGACTACGCGCTTTTCAACACGATTGCTTCCAGCACGTTGGCGGCATCCTCCGCCTTATCCGTGGCCATTTCCAGTACCTCATACAATTCCTTGAACTTGATGAGCTGGATAGGATCCTTCTCGCTGTCGAACAGCGCGGCGATCGCCCGCCGGCTCACGTGGTCGGCCTCATCTTCCAGGCGGTTGACCTCGTCACAGTGCTTCAGCACCGTGCCGTTTTTCTCGAGCACGGAAACGCCGCGCGCCAGTTCCTCGCTTTGCAGACACGATCAAGCCGGCCAGTTCCGCGGCCGCCGGTGGCGGGCTGGGTGATTTTGTAAAGCACCAGCCGGTGCGCCGCCGCGTTGGTGTAGTCGAGCACGTCGTCCAGCGATGAAGCCAGCCGGTGAATGTCTTCGCGATCAAATGGCGTGATAAAGCTCTGATTGAGCTTGGTGATGATGGCGTGGGTGGTCCGGTCCGCCTTGTGTTCGATGGCCTGGACCTGCTTCGACCCGCATTCCCAAGTCGTGAGGATCCTCCAGGATGCTGCGCAACAACTTTGCCCCTTCCGTCAGGTAGCCAGAAAGCTCCGCGAACAACTCGAAGAACTTCTCGTCGCGGGGTAAAAGTCTCAAGAATCCTCCTTCAGAACGAACGTCGGCCAAGTACCGGCACACCACGGCAAACCCCCTATTTAGTCAGGTCAATGACACCCCAAAGTCGCCACTCTGGGGATGATCAGCGCACGCAGCGGACGCATGAGCCTCTACTCTGTGTGATCCGCGCAAGGAAAGGGCCGCGGACCGGGGCTCGAACACAGAGCGCTTTAAAAACTCTGCATTATACCTGTGGAAGTCAGCTCGACACCAGCGAGCCGTCGAGCAGTTCCTGGGTCTTCACCGGCAATCCGAAGCCGTCGACCAGATTGCGGCGATGCTCGAGAATCTGCTGCATTTCTTCCGGCTTTCCTCTCACTGGCGGGCTGATTGGCGATGGCGTCATTGAGCATCGCCCAACTGACTTCCGAAGCAATCACGCTGTCGCGGGCCTGCGGGAAATCCCAGATTCTTGCCGGCGAATCACAGAACGGGCAAAGACATCGACCATTACATCAAGTTTCTTGTCGTTGAACGGCGCGGTCTTTGGCACGGTTTCGCCGACGCCATAGAATTCAACCGTGGCCATTCGAAAAGTCATGCCGCATGCGGGCGACGCCCTTGGTCCCAATTACGTCCACGTAGCAGTTGTGCGGCTGTTGCTTTGGCCAGGTGCCCGTAGACGAAGCCCTGGGTGATGTCGAAGACAACTCCGTTGGAAAACGTCCCGTGTACCTGCACCCACCAGGGATCCTTGTGGTCCCACATGCGAATACCTTGCGCATGCCAGGTCTCGTATTCGCTGTTGGCGTACCAGCGGGCGACGTCGACATAATGCATGCCGCAGTCATGAAACGGGGGACCTTCCGGATCGTGGCCTTCCTGGGCATGTGGCCGGGCGTCATGTGGCAGATGCGGATGATCGCCAGATCGCCGATCTGGCCCTCGCGCTGATGAAGCGTTGGATATCTTTGTGATACCACGCATTTCGGTTGAAACAGGTTGACCGCGACGAAACGATCGCTGGCCTCGATCTCACGCACCAGCTGCCATTCCGTGGCGACGTCGGCGGCGATTGGCTTTTCGGCGAGCACATGCTTGCGGTGGCGACAGCGCTGGCGGATTTGCTGCGGGCGTGCGTCGGCCAGAGTGAACAGGCCAACCACATCGATGGATGGGATCGAGCAAAAATAGGATCGGGAGCTTCGTAAGATAGTGGCACTGGGGATGTTGCTGGCGGCGAGCTGACGAGCGGCCGGCTGATGTCGTACACCGCGGAGACTTCCCAAAGTTCGCTTCTGCTGCATGGCAGCGACAAAGGCTCGACCCATGCGTCCGTACCCCAAGATCCCCGCCCTGAGTCTCTTCGCCATTCCCTGAAATTCATCTTAGACGGCCCGAACAAGGCTCTCTGTGATCAGGATCACACAGCGATGTGGTCGGAAACAGCGCCGCAAGTGCATCTACCGGATTCACCCGATTTCCCTGCAGTCTCTTTGTAATTACTCTGGCTTTCCAAGTCACCGCCGCCTATGTAGCCCGCGCGCTGGATTTCGCAGGAGTAGCCATGTCCGCCGACGGCAATCTGAAATTCACATCTATCTCACACCCGCCCGTGGCGAATCACAAAAAGCGGGTGGAGCGCACGTGCGCCCTGTGCGACCTGCCTCTCCGGGGACATCCGCCTGTGCTTCTCAAGTCAGGTCAGAGTGTCCACGTTGACTGCTACTTCCGCATGCAAAAGAAGCCGCCAAAGAGTCGGACAAATTAGTTCTAAAAGTCTGCACGCTGCATCCACGATAGCGTCTGAATCAGCGCCGGCTGTTGCAGGCCGCCCGTCCTCCCCGACACAATTCCGAACACGTGTTCTCGTGATGCAAATCACAGCCCGAGATGCTTCTTCGGCCTATAAAGGTTGGTGAGGAATCTACGCGAATCGAGCAGGTGGGAGGCTGCGATTCGCTCATTTTGGGCCCAGATCGAGCGCCACTGCCTGACTTTCCCCCCGCCCAACCATCTCTGGAAAGGGGGGCTTAGCGTTGTTTGCCCTCTACGTACTTCCTTTTCTGGTGGTAGCGCTGGCGCTGCTTCTTGGATTCTGCCGGGCGCAGCATCACGAGCGCGAGAGCCTGCGACGAGGAACTCGAAGAACTTCAGGCGGTCATACGACAGCGGGAGAAGGAACGCGATTCCGCGTTGCAGGAACTCTTCCTGCGCTTCTCCGAAGAAGGCAAGCTCAGCAAGGAAAAGAGCCAGTTTCAGGCCAAACTCGCGGAGTACGAAAAATACGCTGCGCTGACGCAACTCGCGCTCGGAGCCGCGCACGAAATCAACAATCCGCTGCTCGGGATTCTTTCTCACCTCGAATTGGAACTGAAGAATACCCTGCCCGAGGGGCGGCATGAGATCGAGCAATGCATCGAGGCCGCCCGGCGCATCTCTGTGACGCTGCGCAGCCTGATGAATTACGCGCGGCCGAGCCCACTGATCCTGAGCAAGCTCAACCTGCACCGCCTGGTCTGCGGAGACGCTCGCCTTTCTGCAGCATCAGCCCATGCTGCACGGACGCATCCTCGAAAACCGGGTGCCCACCGACCTGCCGAACATCCGCGTGGATGCCAACCAGCTGTCGCAGGTGCTGATGAACCTGCTTGTTGAATGCTGCGCAGGCCACTCCCGAAGGAGGACGCATCACGGTATTTGCCGAGCGAGTGCCGTCCTCCGAAAGCGTGGAGATCCGCATTGTCGATACCGGTTGCGGCATTCCGCCCGACGTGCTGCCTCACGTATTTGAGCCGTTCTTCACGACCAAGCGCGGGAAGGGAACCGGCCTGGGGCTGAGCATCAGCCAGACCTACGTGCGCAGCCATGAGGGCGAGATTCAAGTCGAGAGCGCGCCGAACTGCGGTACGACCGTGACCATCACACTTCCTCTTCGCCAGGCGGAAGCTGTGCACGTCGATGGCGCGAAGAGCAGCGAGGTAATCATTCAATAGCCATGGCCTACTCCGTCCTAATCGTCGATGATGAAGACCTGACGCTGCGTACCATCAGCCGCGGGCTGACCGCCGAAGGCTTCGAGATACTGACCGCCGCCTCGGGTGAAGAAGCGCTGCAGATCTTTGAAGACGAGAAGCCAGATCTTGTTCTGCTCGACATTGTGCTGCCCGGGATCGATGGCGTCGAAGTTCTCCGCCAGATCAAGGCTGCCAATGCCGGCGTGCATCGTGGTGATGATGAGCGCCTATCACATGGTGGATCGGGCGGTTGAAGCCATGAAACTCGGCGCTTACGACTATCTGATCAAGCCGTTCCACTTGACTGACCTTGACCACGACGCTGAAACGAGCTTCGGAGATGCTGTCATTGCGGGTTCGAGTGCGCGACACGGTTGAGACCGCCAAGGGGCAATACGATTTCGGGCGGGTGGTCACGCAGAATCCCGCCATGCGCAGCATGCTCGAAGTGGCGCGCAAGGCTGCCGAGACCGATCACACCACGATCCTGATTCAAGGCGAGAGCGGGACAGGGAAGGGAGTGCTGGCGCGGGCGATTCACTACTCCAGTCCGCGGGCGAATCAGCCGCTGCTCGAACTCAATTGCGCCACTCTGCCCGATGCGCTCGCTCGAGAGTGAATTATTCGGCTTCGAACCCGGCGCGTTCACCGATGCACGCCGCCGAAAAGAGGGGCTGCTGGAGCGCGCCCACGGCGGGACGCTCTTTCTCGACGAGATCGGCAACATGTCGCCCAGCGTGCAGGCCAAACTGCTGCGCGTGCTGGAAGAGGGAACGTTCCTGCGCCTCGGAGGCACCAAGTCGATCAAGGTCGATGTCCGCCTGGTCACCGCCACGAATACGAATCTGAAAGAAGCTGTGGCCCAGGGACGCTTCCGCGAAGATCTCTTCTACCGCCTCAACGTTGTGCCGCTCTTCATTCCGCCACTGCGTGAGAGAAGGGAAGACATTATGCCGCTTGCGCTCGATATGGTGCAGCGCTTCAATGAGGAACTGAAGAAGAACTTTCTGGGATTCACGCCTGAAGCCGCCGAGTTGATCATGAATTATTCCTGGCCGGGCAACATCCGCGAATTGAAAAACGTGGTCGAGCGCACGATGATCCTCGCTCCGGAAGGCAACATCGACGCAATCTCGCTACCCGAGGAAATTCGCGAGTCGAAGAATTCGACCCACTTGCGAAATTCCGCCCAACGACGGAGAGCCCGGGGGCGACTTCCTGGTGAGCCTGCGGGAATTAGAAGAGGACTACATCCGCAAAGTTCTCGCCGCGACCGGAAACAACAAGACTCAGGCCGCCAAAATTCTGGGCATCCACCCAACGTCACTGCTGCGTCGACTCAAGAAAGAACCGGTCCTGAGCTAGAAGGCCAGAAGGCGCAGCGCGGGAATGATGACGTGCCTAAGTCACTCGTGGGCGCAGTTTTCCATTCTGCATCGATTCCTCAGTCATCGAAGCCGGAATCAGGATAGTTGCGCGGTGAACATAGCGAACGATCATGGATCCGGGCGAAACATCGATACCACCTTCGTGAAACGGGGATGGGATTTCGCTTCCTGGTAGATCCTCATGACCACTGGGCCTGCGGTCGGAATGTGACGGACGTATTGCTCGGTGCTGGCGGGAGGGCTTATGGTGTTTTTGATAAGAAGTCGCGCCATATGCAGGGGCTAACGGCGCGGCGTTGCTGGCAAAGCTCCCCATCCAACTGTTCCTATTGCCCAAGAGCGTGGGACAGCAGTCGTGAATCGGTACTGAACGAGTTTGTTGCTTTTGGAGGGTTGCTCGAGGGCAGGATGGATTTCAGGTAGCGTGGTGCGCGAGTAGATCGGAAACTGCAAGTGCTCCAGGCTTAGCTGCGAATTGAAAATGGGGGGCAGAGCTGTTCGGGTAATCCTCGCGAACAAAACTGGAGCAGGAAGGTCCGAGACCGGAAACCTACTCCATCGGCGCCGTTGCCTGCCCCGACGAAAAGTTCGTGACCAGCAGAAACACTCCAACGAGAAGAATTAGGGGCAAGCTTTTCGATCTGGTCGTTGTGGACGCGTCACACTTCTGGGGCGCAAGGTGTCGAGACATAAGATGGAGAGTCCTCGAGAAGAGCATCCGAATAATTTGCGGCAACGAGGGTCTTTCTCTGCGTCGTCATCCAGAATGCTATCCGTCCGCCGGGGACGATACGCTGGCAAATCTAGCAGTCAGAAGGGCAAGAATCCTTGGGCCGAAGACTCCAGAATCGGAGACTCCCGTTCGGGTCTTTGCACGAAAACTTTGCTCTGCAGTTGGAGCGTAGTTCGTCCGGTGCACGACTGGCCGTAGCCATCAATCGGCTGGTCTGACCACCTCATCATTTCAACGCTGCAAAACGCAGCTGCGATTTGCAAAATGCAGTGGTCACGCACGTCTGCGCCAAGAGGTCTCGATGGTAATGATCCGTTTCTAATCAATGAGTTGCAGAGTACGTACAAATTGTTACTGACGTGCTCTCTGTTTAGTGGCGGTCGCCTGATCCGAAATGGGCGACTCCGCTACACCGAGGGCATCATGTCCATACTTTTCGTATTGCTGACCTTCCTCGTCGTCGTCTCCGTCAACTATCTCTGGTTCCGTCCAGCGCAGGCGTTGCCCGTAGCCGCGCATCCCTCGCTCCCACCGCCGGCGCCGGTGATGACCAAGCAAGCCGGGTTTGCCATTCCTCAGCATTACTGCTTTCATCCTGGTCACACCTGGGTGCTGCGCGAGGGGCATGACGACGCCCGTGTCGGACTCGACTCTTTCACCGCTGATCTGATCGGAAAAATCGAGCGGATCGAAGTGGCGAAACCGGACCGCTGGGTTCGACAGGGCCAGAGACTCATGACCATCTACGGCGACGGATTCTCGTTCGACCTGGTCTCGCCGATCGAGGGCGTTGTCACTCATGTCAACGACGATGTCATCAAGAATCCGGTGCTCGCCCTGCGCGATCCTTACAAAGACGGATGGATCGCCACGCTCAAGGCGCCGGACTTCAACACCAACCAGCGCAATCTCATGCAGGCGTCCATGGTCGCTCCCTGGATGCACTACAACCAGACCCGCCTCAATGCCGAGGTCGCGAAACTCAATCCGGCCCTCGCGCAAGACGGCGGAGTTCCTGTCAGCGGTCTTCTGCAGCGCGTTCCCGCGGAGCTGCGCCAGAGGATCATCACCGACTTCTTCCTCAACTGAACGGCGCGGGACGAAGGAGAAATGGAATGCCCAAGACCAAAGCAATCCTGATCGACATCACCAAGTGCATCGGCTGTCTGAGTTGCGAGGCGGCCTGCAAACAACTCCACGGTTTTCCGCAGGACCCCGAGCCCAAGCTCTCCACGACCGCGTTCACCATCGTCGAAGAGCATGGCGACCGCTTCGTGCGGCGGATGTGCATGAACTGCCAGGACCCGGCGTGCGCGTCGGCGTGCCTGGTCGGAGCCCTCAAGAAAACCGAACTCGGTCCGGTCACCTACGAATCGTCGAAGTGCATCGGGTGCCGCTACTGCCTCGTGGCCTGTCCGTTCAACGTGCCGCGGTATCAGTGGTCGAAGCTCGCGCCCTTCGTCACCAAGTGCGACATGTGCTACGCGCGCCAAGCGCAAGGACAGCCTCCGGCCTGCGTCGAAGCCTGTCCGGTGCAAGCTTCGATCGTCGGCTGGCGCGATGAAATTCTGGAAGAAGCGCAGAAGCGCATTCTTCTCGATTCCAAGTACGTGAAGCATATCTATGGCAGTGAGGAAGTGGGAGGCACGTCGGTCTTCTTCATCTCCGACGTTCCTTTTGAAAAATTGGGGTTTACCACCACCGTCGAGTCGCAGCCGATGCCGGTTCTCACCGCGAACGCTCTGGGGGATATCCCGACCGTGGTCACGGTGGGTGGCGGACTGCTCGCCGGACTCTACTGGATCACCAACCGCAGGAAACTCGTGGCGCTTGCCGAGGCCGAAGAAGCGGCTACGGTCAGGCAAGGGAAAGGATCCGCATCATGTCTAATTCTCGGCTTCCTAAACTTACTTTCTGGCGTACGGTTGTCGCCGTCATATTTCTCGCAGGAGCTTATGCGGCCTACGCGCGTTTTGCGCTGGGCTTTGAGCGATCCACCAATCTGGTCGACTCGCAGCCTTGGGGCTTGTGGGTTGGCCTGGGCACACTCTGCGGAGTCGGTATTTCCGCAGGCGGTTTCGCGATCGCCGCGGCCGTGTATCTGCTCGGATTCGAGCGTTACCGTCCAGTAGTCCGCGCCGCAGTGCTGCTGTCGTTCCTCGGATATCTCACAGTGATCGTGGGCATGATGTACGAACTTGGCCTGCCCTGGAGAATCTGGCATCCGATCGTGATGTGGAACCGGCGCTCGGTGCTTTTCGAGGTTTCGTGGTGCGTGATGCTCTACACCACGGTTCTCTCTCTCGAATTTTCTCCTTCGCTGGTCGAGAAGATTCCCTGGGTGCGGCTGCGCGAGCTCTACCTGAAGTGGCACCATCATCTTCTGATCGCGCTGGTCATGATCGGCGCCATCCTGTCTTCGCTCCATCAATCCTTCCTCGGCGGGCTCTACCTGCTGGCGAAGGGCAAGGTCGATCCGCTCTGGTACAGCCCGTATCTACCCACGCTGTTTTATCTGTCGGCGGTGCCGGCGGGATTGGCGGCCACGATCATGGCCGTGTATCTCTGTAATCGTTCATTGAACGCGCGAGTTGATCCCCGCGTGCTGTCGGAGATGAGCCAGATCATCGCGCCCATGCTCTACATCTACGCGCTATTGCGGGGCATCGATCTGGTCACGCACGGTGGCGCCGGGTATATGTTCAAGTGGCGCGAGGAGAGCCTTCTGTTCTGGTTTGAAATCGCTATGTTTGTCATCGCCCCGGTATTCCTCCTGAGCCAGTCGAAGGTGCGCAACAATCCGAATGCGCTGTACGGCACCTGTGCGCTGGTCGTGATGGGATTCATGGCCAATCGCCTGAATGTGTCGATCACAGCGTTCCAGGCGACCTCCGGTTTCTATTACGTTCCCAAGTGGACTGAATTCGCGCTCACGCTGGCGACGGTTACGGCTGCGGGGGTAGCGTTCCACTACGCGGTGATTTATCTGGAAATTCTTCCCAGAGGCGTCCCCGCGAAAAACTGGATGACCAGACATCCTGCAACCGCCTGAGATCCCGAACTCGTTCGGGTGCCCCGTCGCTGTCTCGCGAACCGGAGAGACAGGGCGGGGCTGTTTGCTGGAAAACCCTGTCGAATCCTGTGATTGCGAAACACCAAAGAGAGCGCCCGATTAAAGATGAAGAGTGCTAATCCGTCTCTTAGGCGTCATGTGGCGGGAGTGGATCAGTGTCAATGCAATCGGGGCAGGTAGCAATCTGGATTTCCCAACTTCGCCCCGCATAGAAGAATGTCAATTTTCGGTATTCCAAACGTGATCCGCATACACGGCAAGAGTTTATGATCGCGTGGGTATTTGCAGAGTCAAGAAACGTGACAATCGCTCGTGAAAGAGGATTGTCGTTGTCATCCGCATCCGATGCTCCGGGAGGCGGTCTAATCGACTTCTTCAGACTGACTCTCTGCACATAGCACTCTTCATGAATCGGATTCCCGATCTCATCTACCTTTGCAGTTTCAAGTTCTACAGACTCGTTGCAGATTGAGCAAGGAAAGAATCTATTACTCCGAGCCAAATTTGAATGCAGGGGCATGATGGCCTCCGTGTGAATTGTTGGATTGTTGAATTGCACAAGAGACCGATGCCCAGAACCGGGTCCAACGGAGGGATGTGTAAGATTTCCTTTTAGTATAGCACCGGTAGGAACATCGAGTTGCGTTTTGGCGGCAAGTGCCTCGGTACAGAGTCCTACCATCGTACTAACGTGTGAATGTGGAGAGAGCCGCCGACTCAGGAATCGCGCTTGACGTAGCGATAAAAGCGCGGCTGCCCGCGGCTTTTCCAGTAGCGGCTCTGGTAATCGTCAATTCGGGGCCCCGTGCTCAACAGGCTAAGGAACTTGTGTCCTGAGGGGCGAATCACAATCCCTACATGTCCGTGCCAGACGACCAGATCGGCCGGTTCCGGATGCGACACTGGGCGGAATTCTGGAACACCGTCATACAGATCATCGGAATCCGCATACGGATAGGGAAATCCGGCGCGCTCATAGATAGCGTGCACGAGGTGCGAGCAGTCGCGTCCTGGATGACTAGCCTTTTTAGAGCGCAGCGCTACGGCGATCACTGAGGAACGCTCGTGACTGCTCAGACTCGTGCGATTTGCAGGTGCGTGCCGGCGTTTCACTGCAGAAGGCGAATTGAGGTTCGCTTCCTGGGCGCGTGACATGCCCGCGCCACTCAGAGCGAGCGCGCAGAGCGCGGCAGTAACGGATCTGGAAGCCGCCTGCATTGCCTTATTGTGATGCCACTTTGCGGCCGGCGGGTGGTTACTTTCGTGAAAGCCCTGTTTCTCAAACGGCCTAAAGCCTTGGGTCAAAAGGGGAAAGAGATGTGTGGTGCGGTGTCCGGAAATGCACGAATAAAGTCGACGCAATATGGATTCCGTGACCCAGCGGCAAGCGGCAAGAGTCCTGTTGTGGAACTTAGCGGCGCGCCTTGAAGCAGTGTGTGTGAGAACCGTCCCGTTCGTACAGCCCGCCCGGCGGCGAACACTTCAGGAAGGAGGGCCGGGTGCGCGTTCGAGTGGCGTAAGAAAAGTTCCCAAGGCGAGGCCTTTCGATGAGAAGTCCGGTTGGAGTCGAATAAGTTCGATATAGAGGCACGCGGGGGCAACCGAGGGTGGTCACCCCCTAGAACCCAGTCTCCTCTGTCGCTATAAGGGCAGAAAAAAAAGAATGACGGGGTAACAGAACTGCGTGCAGTCACAGAATAGGCCAGTTGGACGCCCTGTTCAGTGACGCCAGTCACAACACGCACCGGAACGCAGCGGCATAGACGAAACGAAAGTCCAACGCCGCCCCATGAGTGGAAAGCTAGTATCAGTGTGACTTCAATCACACCAAAGCTGATCATCACGCCAGTGTCGTCAAGAGAACGCTGACAGCATTTGTCGGTGAGATGTCGATTTATGTCACAGGTGCTAGGTGATTACGATCACACTAAACTTACATCATATGTAACTACGTGATAAACACATGACTTATAACGCACCCACCCGCACATAGCCAGTGGTCTAGCAGATGCAAGCAATGTCGCCAGAGATAGTTAGAGTTCTTTAAGTGATTATCTCGATAGTTATGACGAGAGACGAGGAGAGGATAACACTAAATGTCTAAACAAAAGGGCTTTTCGTTGATTGAGTTGCTGATTGTCGTAGCCATCATTCTTATCATCGCAGCCATTGCCATTCCAAACTTGCTGCGCGCGCGCATGGCGGCCAACGAGTCGTCTGCCGTCGCTTCGATCCGAACCGTCAACACAGCTGAAATTACCTACAACTCGACCTATCCGACGGTCGGCTTCGCCGCAAACCTACTGGCGTTGGGTGGACCGATTGGCGCGGCTTGCGTTCCTGCACAGGCCACGGCTTGCTTGATCGATTCAGTGCTGGCCAGCAATGGCAACCCGCTTGGCAGCGGCAAGAGCGGCTACCTGTTCACCACTGGCGCCGGCACCAAGGCTGGTGGCGTCAACGTCGGCTACACCGTGAAGGCAGTGCCGATCACGATCAACCAGACTGGCCTTCGTGGTTTCTGCTCTGAGGAAGATGCAGTAGTTCGCGTTGACCCGGCTGGCGTTTGCTCCGACACTGAAGCGGGCGTCTTGACGTTCAACCCGCTCAACCAGTAAGCAACGATTTGGTGAAGTACATTTCGGGAAGGGTACAAGCCAGGGAGCAGCGAACGCGAGTTCGCTGCTCCTTTCGCTTTCCGCAAAGCAATGGGGGCCGCAAGGAGATGCATTCCTTAAGTCGGTGAGATGCGTTTGACTGAGAGGCCACGGGCGCGCGAGCTGCTCCCAGGAGCGACGTGTGATCGCAGTTACACACCTCGGTGAGTCTAGTCACCGTGACCTAGATCACGCTCCATGGTCGGTGATGATGTGTGGTCCGAGCAGTAGTCCACTAACAATATTTGTCGCTGGACTATCAATTCTCGCCATCGTGACAAAGTGAAGCATCGACATACTTACAATAGAGCTAGCACCCATTAGCAAAAGAAAGCACTTATGGTAAATGGGGACGAGGTCGTGGCGTGAGTAGCATTGGTGAGCGACGTGCGGGACAGTTAGTGACCGAGTGAGCCATATGAGGCCGAGCCGGCCAGTGAGGACACGGGTCAAAGCAGTGGATAAGATGTTAACAATAACTAAGGGAAGGTAAAATGAAGAAACAAAGAGGGTTCTCGCTCATCGAGCTGTTGATTGTCGTGGCCATTATCCTGATCATCGCGGCAATTGCGATTCCTAACTTACTTCGTGCCCGCATGGCGGCCAATGAGTCGTCGGCTGTGGCATCGATCCGTACCATCAACAGTGCTGAAGTCACCTACAACTCCACGTATCCGACAGTTGGCTACTCGCCGGATCTCGTGAGCCTCGGTGGCGCGATTGGCGCGGCCTGCACACCTGGACAAAACACGGCTTGCTTGATTGACGCCGTGCTTGCCAACAACGGCAACCCGGGTGGCAGCGGCAAGAGCGGCTATTTATTCAACACCGGTGGTGGCACAAAGGCCGGCACAGTCAACGTCGGCTACACCGTGAAGGCGGTGCCGATCACGATCAACCAGACTGGCCTTCGCGGGTTTTGCGCTGAGGAAGATGCAGTGGTTCGTGTTGACCCGGCTGGCGTTTGCTCCGACACCGAAGCAGGAGTCCTGACCTTCAACCCACTCAACCAATAACAGCCTCGGCTGAGGAGCAAGCATAATAAAGGGGCAGCAAGCTCGGCTTGCTGCTCCTTGTCTTTTATGGTCAGGGTTGGTAATGGGCAAGCTGCCGCAGGGGCGCGGGATCAGGGCGCCTCGATGAGCCGGCGGACGTGAGCGCCACGCGGCGCAACGGTTTGCGAGGTTCACGTAATCTGCATTAGCAGCTAGTGGCCAGAATCGTGCATAATTCTGATCCATGACCGTAAGGAAGAGCGGAATTGTGGCAGGCGCCGTCCTGATCCTGGCCATTCAGGGGACTGCGCTGGCACAAGTGCTACAGGAAGAACCGCTCTGCGTTGAGAATTCACCGGAGCGTCGCGGGGAGATTGGGTGCAGCATCGTCGAGAAGAAGCTCTTGCCTGCCGATCTGAAAGAACCTGTCTTCTGGCACATTGATCGTTTTGAATCAGCCGAGACCGCACGGGCGGGCATTGGGCCGTCGAGCATAGCCTTCAATGCACATGGCTTCTGGTGGCTGATGTCCGTGGGAACCGAAAGCGAGGATCACCATGGGGGACAACATGTGGCGCAAGTGAAATTGTCGCCCTTGCCGGAAGCGACTTCCTACTCGATGCTGGTGATCTCTGCGTATATTCCCGGCGGCATGACTTCGAGGGTCCATTTCCACTCAGGGGTCGAAGCCTTTTATACCGTAGATGGCGAGCAATGCCTGGAAACCAAAGAGAAGGCCTTTCGGATGAAGAAGGGGGACACGTTAGTTGTCCCTACGGGCGTTACGATGCGCCTGGTCGCAACTGGAACCGAACCTCGGCGCGCTTTTGCAGTGATCGTTTATGATTCTTCGAAGCCGCCGGTGACGCGCATGCCGACGGAACAATCGTCGGAACTCAGTTCTTGTAGCAACTGAACCAGATGCCAACTGCAGCATGCTGAAGTCTCCGAGCGACGGTCCATGACTCGATCTTGTTTCAATAACGCGGGGTGCTCTCGTGTTTCGCGTGTGAGGACGAAGATTCTGTGTAGGGTACTCGCGATCGCTTTTCTTGCTCTTACTTCGAGTTCCTTTACCATCTGCGGGATCCACGTCGACAAAGGGGACACCGCTGCGAAGGGCATGAACGACTCGCCTGCGGCAGAGCGCGACGTCCCCCCGGTTCTACTGTTCAACGGAACTGGAGCTTCTCCTAACGATGTCGCGGCTATCGAAACAATCTTGAACAATAATCACCTCAGCTATTCGACGGCGAATTCGTTGCGATTGAATGAGATGGGTGAGTCGCAGCTCCGCGGATATCGTTTGTTGATCATTCCGGGCGGAAATTTCATTGACATCGGCAGGAGTCTGAGTTCGAGCACGGCCGCGAACATTCACAACGCGGTGCAGAATGGGTTGAATTACCTTGGAATCTGTGCGGGTGGTTTTCTTGCGGGGAATTCCAGCTATTACAACGGATTGAATCTGACTTCGGGTGTGAGGTTCGGCTTCTACTCGGCCGAAGAAAAGGGCATCCGCAAGGCTGCGGTGGCGATTGCTGTGGCTGGGGCGCCAACGATGGAGCAGTATTGGGAGGACGGCCCGCAGTTTACCGGCTGGGGTGCGGTTGTGGGTAAGTATCCGGACGGAACGCCGGCCATCGTGGAAGGGACATCCGGACGCGGGTGGGTGGTTCTAAGCGGAGTCCATCCTGAGGCTCCGGCGGGTTGGCGGCGCGGAATGAGCTTCAGCACGCCAGCCGAAATAGACAATGCTTACGCTGGGACGATTGTCAAGGCTGCCTTGAATCAAACATCGCTGGCGCATTTTTGAGTGTGACGCCACTTGCTCCTGTTACGCTCTACCGACAAAATTGTGCTCACCGATGCGTCCAGCTGCATCGGGATGCGGCGGCGAGGCGCCGCCGCGACAGTCGCCAGGATGGCGCGTTACCTTTTGAAAGAAAACGCAACGTGCGGGCTTGACGGGCATCTGAGTCTTGCTGACCTCGCCTCGTGCGAAGATATAGATCTGAACCCGTGGCCGCTCCCGACCCAATGCAGACGTCGACGTTTCGCCGAGTCTTCAAGGCATTTCAATATCGCGACTTCCGTCTCATGTGGATCGGCGCCTGCATGTCCAGCATTGGCACCTGGATGCAGATCGTCGCACAGGGATGGCTCATCTACCGTTTAAGCCATTCTGCATTCCTGCTGGCTCTCGATCAATTCCTGGCAGGGATTCCGATCTTTCTATTCTCCCTGATCGGCGGAGTGGTCGCCGATCGCACGGAGCGTCGCAAGATCCTGCTTGTATCGCAATACGTCCAGATGGCGAGCGCTGCCACCCTGACGATTCTCGTGACCTTCGGACTGACGCACGTCTGGCCAATTCTCTGTCTATCGTTCGCTTCGGGTTTCGCCCAGGCCTTTGGCGGGCCTGCGTATCAGGCGCTGATTCCGACGCTGGTCGATCGCGAGGACATGCCCAATGCCATCGCACTCAACTCGATTCAATTCAATCTGGCGGTGACGGTCGGTCCTGCGCTGGCGGGGATCACGCTGGCTCGTCTCGGAGAGAAATGGTGCTTCGGATTGAACGCGCTTTCGTTCCTGGCTCCGGTCATCTCCTTGTCGATCATCTCGGCTCGCTATCTGCCGGAGAAGTCCGGCGAATCGATGTACAAGAGCCTGAAGCAGGGAATTCACTTCATCTGGCATCAGGGGGCGATGGTGGCGCTCATCGTTCTCGCTTTCTCGATGACGTTCCTGAGCATGCCGATGCGGACGTATATCCCGGTGTTCGTGAAGGACATTTTCCATCGCGGCCCGGAGACGTATGGAAACCTGCTGTCGCTGATGGGAGTGGGATCAATTTTCGGATCGCTGGGCGTGGCGAGTCTGGGGAACATATCGAAGAAAGGGCGATTCGCGCTGAGCATGCTGATTTTGCTGGGGGCGGGCATTGCGGGATTTTCGCTCTCGAAATTTCTGCCCGTCAGTTACGCCATGCTGATTCTGGTCGGCGCATCGATGATGGCGGTCTTCGCGACCGTGACGTCGCTGGTGCAATTGAACGTGACCAACGAAATGCGCGGGCGGGTGATGAGCGTGTACAACTTCGCGTTTCGCGGCGGCATGCCCATCGGGAACCTGGTCTCGGGATGGCTGGTGCCGGTCTACACCGCGCCCGTGGTGTTAGGAGTGAACGGATTCCTGCTGATCCTGGTGGCGCTGTATTTCCTTCTAATGCAGCGGCGGGTGGCCGCGCTGTAGAGTTGCGCGGTAAAAGGCAATCACCACGAAGGGCACGAAGGTACACGAAGGAAACCTCTCTCGTTCTTCCTTCGTGTCCTTGAGTCCTATCGTGACTGCCAGTCTACCGAGTAAACATCTTGTGTTCCGGTGTCATGGAGCAGGAGCGGCTCGTCGTCGGGAGTCAGAGCCAAAGCCCCACCGTAACGGCCAGCGGCCGGGAAGTCTCTCACGTCGGCGATTTGCTCAAGCTTGCCATCGCTGACCCGTACTCTTATCACCGCACTTTTCTGGCGGTAATCCAGTACGTAGACATATTGTCCGTCATGTGACCAACTCAGCCAGCCCAGAGAGCCTTTCGCCAGTTCCGTCCACTTGCGCGTTTCGGGATCGAACAACAGCAGGGTTTGCGAGTCGGTGGAGAATGCCGAAATATAGCGGCCGTCAGGGGACCAGCGCGGTGAATACAGGCCGTCAGAGGCGGGTAGCGTGGAAAGCTGGTGGGTGGAGACGTCGAGAATGCGAATGGTCGATGAGGGATTGTTCGATTCGCCAGAGAAGATGATCTTGCTGCCGTCGGGTGACCAGTTGGGATCGAGTTGCTGTTTGGAGTCCTCAGGCAGCAGAAGGCGGGGGCTCCCGCCATCGGGAGAGACCTCATAGATCCTTGCAGGCTTGTCGGCTCCCTGAGCGAACTGGAAGAAGAGGATGGTCTTTCCGTCAGGCGACCAGCGCGGAAGAACAGGCGAAATGGGCGGGAACGTAAGCTGGAGACGTTCCGAGCCGTCAATCCGGCTGCGCCAGAGCGTGCCTTCGGGATAGGACGTGTACGTTATCCACTTGCCGTCTTTGGAAAAGTCGACATACTCGGCGGACATGCCACCAAGAAAAGGTGCGAATCGAGACGTCCTCGAATCGTAACGGACAAGCTCGCCGCGGTAGGTGCGGCCGATAACAAACAGCTTCTTGCCGTCTTTGCTGGGAAGCGGCGACGATAGCGTCATCGGGCTCGCCGTTAAGGCGATCGGCTGCGGAGACGACTGGAAGATTCCGGTGCTCTTCGGAAGGGCCCAGATCTGGCCTTGAGACTGGAAGACGAAGTACTTTCCGTCAGGAGTCCACTTGCCGCAGCACTCGTCGGGAGGATTATGCCAGCCAGGCAGCAGCGGATGGAGGCCAGTGCCATCGACTGAAACTTCGCGTTCGACTTGCAGACCCACGGTTCCTGCGGTCTCCGAGGAATCGAACCGCAGGTGCGAGCTGTCGGGCGACCAGGTGATGTTGCGAATGTCTCCGTTGACGCTGATCAGCTTTCGAGGCTCGCTGCCATCGGCTTTAGCAAGAAACAAGTCACCCAGATTGGTATAAGCCAGGAGTTTTCCATCGGGAGACCATGCGGCAGTTTCGGCGATGACTTCACCGATTCTGCGCGGAGATCCGCCAAGAACCGGGACGCTGCTCAGCGGTCCTTTGGGAGGAGCGCCCTGGCCTTCGATAAGCAAAAGTTCCGAGGCGTCGGGCGAAAGGCCGAGCGGAACCATGTCGGCAGAAGTCGCAACATCGATCTTCTTCGGCAACCCGCCGGAGATCGACAATTCCGCGATCCCGCGAAGCGAGAAGCTGGCGGAACTTCCCACCCCCATCGCAAGATAAAGCCGCGCGCCATCGGTTCCGATCAGCGACTTGGGCCGGCCGTCGTGGGTGAGTTGAACATAATTTGCAACGCTGGGCCCCTGTGATGGCCTGGAGCCAGAGATATGTGAGCAAGCCGCCGAGCAGGAGAAGCAGGACAGCGGTGGCTGTAGATAAAAGCCGGTGTGGCTTGGGTGGCTCGACAGGGACGGCATGAGCGCCGCTCATCATCCATGCCGGATCGGATAACGCCTCAAGTGCGAAGGCAAGATCGGACGCGGAATGAAACCGCTGCTCCGGATTCTTTTCGATGCAGCGGCGAATCACGCGCTCCAAGGCCAACGGCATATCAGGGGAGAGTTGCGAGATAGGCGGAGGCTCTTCGTTGAGAATGGCGCTGACGGTGTCGGCCTCGGTGGCTCTCTGAAAAGTCCGTTGGCCCATAACCATCTCATAAAGGATTGCGCCGAAGGCAAAGATATCGGTGCGATGGTCGGTCACCTGTCCGCGGACCTGCTCAGGGGACATATAACCCACTGTGCCCATCGCGACGCCATGGCGGGTGATGGTGATTGCCAGATGCGTGGGCGTCTGCGGCAAGGGGGCGACTTTGGCCAGACCGAAATCGAGAATCTTGACGCGTCCGTCTTTGGTGACGAAAAGGTTCTCCGGCTTGAGGTCGCGATGCACGATGCCTTTTTCGTGCGCTGCGGCCAACCCGTGAGCGATCTGCACCGCAAATTGGATCGCCTGACGCAAGGGCAGGGGACCGCGCCTCAGGCTTTCAGCGAGGGTCTTTCCTTCCAGAAGCTCAGTTACGAGGTAAGGTGCTCCGTCGTGAGTTCCCATTTGAAAGACGGAAAGAATATTGGGGTGGCTCAGCGCCGCGGCGGCCTTGGCCTCGATCTCGAAGCGCTGCAATCGGTCAGGTTCGGCAGATACTAGCTTGGTAGGACTTTGATGGCGACATCGCGATTCAGGCGGGCATCTCGAGCGCGGTAGACTTCGCCCATACTGCCGGCGCCGAGAGGTCCGAGGATTTCATATTGACCAAGCTTGGTGCCAGGGGCCAGGGACATGTGTCGCGCCATTATAACGCGCTAGAGAGTGCCGATTGAGAGAGAACAAATGCCTAGGAGTGAGATGCGCTGGAGGGATACGCCTTTATCCTTCGTGGCGAGAGCGCGGGCGGCCGCACGACAGCCGGCAGGATGCCGGCGCTACACTCGGGTTCGTTCTAATGGTGCGGGATCTTGCGGGGCGGCGGCGGGTACCGCGGGAGCAGTTGGTTGAGGTTGCGGAGCCAAGACCGGGCGCTTGATCGTGAACCGCTGGATCTTGATTTCGCCCGCGCTCGTAAACCGCGAGCAGGGCCGCGACGGCGGCAGGGTCGAGGCGCTTGCCGGCGAGATTCTTGATGATCTGCAAGGCCTGGTCGGGCGTGTGCGCCTGCTGGTACGGACGGTTCGTGGTCAGCGCGTCGAAGGTGTCGGCGACGGCAATGACGCGCGCGAGAAGCGGAATCTGATCGCCCTTCAGGCCGTAGGGATATCCGCGGCCGTCGAGCGCTTCGTGGTGCAACTCGATGCCCGGGAGCATTTCGGCCAACTGCGTGACGGGGCGCAGAATGTTGGCGCCCTTGGTCGTGTGAGTCTTCATTACTTCGAATTCTTCTTCGGTCAGCGCGCCGGGCTTTTTCAGGATGTGATCTTCAATCCCGATCTTGCCCACGTCGTGGAGTTGTGCGGAAACCTGCAGAATCTCCATGAACGCAGCGGGCAGGTCCATTTCTTTGGCGATCATCAGGGAGTAGCGCGTGACGCGGTCGGAGTGGCCGCGGGTGTAAGGATCTTTTTCGTCGACGGCGCCGGCGAGCATCTGGATGGAGCCCATGAACAGCGCGCGATTCTCTTCGGCAGCGCGTTTCAGATCTTCGACGAAGCGTTCGAGTTCTTCCGACATGGTGTTAAAAGTCTGGGCGAGTTCGCCGATTTCGGTGCGGCTCCAGAGATGCACGCGTTGGGAGAAATCTCCCTTGGCGAGCGCGCGGCTGGATTGGGTGAGCACTTGCAGAGGGTTGGTGATGCGGCGCGCGGCAATGATGCTGACGAAGATGCTCAACAGGACAGCCGCAATCGCCAGCAGGCGGGCCGTGCGCTGCATCTCGTAAACGTCGCGATAGGCTTCGCGGAGCGGCTTTTGCACGATGACGGCCCAGTCGAGCGATGTGACGGGGCTATAGGTGCCGAGCATGTCTATGCGCTCGGAGCCGGCGGTCATACTGAATTCGCGGGTCTCGGCGAACTGTGCCTTGTTTCCGGCCTCGACAAAGTTGCGGACGATGTCGAGATTCTTCATGTCCTGGCCGGTGGCGAATTCGGGAGTGGCCGCGGCGACGAGACGTCCCTGGGCATCGACGACGTAGGGTGTAAGACCGCCGCCGCTGACTTCGCGCAAGCGGCGAATCAGGAATTGCAGATCGACGACCGATGCAATCATTCCGAGAAAACGCGGGCCGTATTGCACCGGGGTGCTAACCAGGAAAACCGTGCGGGCGTTCTTGCCCTCGCCGACGACCAGCGCCTGTCCGTTATAGACGCGGCCATCGCGGGCGGCGGCGTAAGCACGCTCGAGTTCGCGCTGCAGAAAGGCGTCAGGCGAGATACGTCCGGCGCGGATGCCCTTGGCCTCGGAGTTCAACAGAGTAGCGTAGGCGATCTCATCGGAGGAGGAGACAAAATTTTCGAGCAGGGCGCGCAGTTCGGGGGCTTCGATGTTTTTGTCGCCGATGTCGCCGCCGGAGGCCACCTGGATCGCGGAGGACAGATTGGCAAGCATCATGCGGAGCGAGCGTTCGTGCTGGGAAAGATCGTCGGCCAGCGAGCGCGTGACCGTGTTCTGCAGCATCATCTCATTCGTCTTCAGGCGTTCGCCGTTGGCGCTTTCCACCTGCGACGAGTAGAAATACATCGGAATGATGCTGATCGCCAACAGCACCCCGAGGATGAGGTACAGGATCGGGATGCGGGCGTGGTTGGAAGCAGTCGAGGACAAGTCTCTCCCTTCACTCGTCGCAGACGCCGTAGGCGAAGTGGCGGCGGATTCAACGGTATCTATTAAATTTTATCGGGGAATGAGTGGAATCGAGCGATAGGTGCGGGGTTTGCGGGGTTACGAAAGTACCTGAGGAGAGGTGCCGGGAGGCACCGGAGTGAGTAGACACCGTTGCGCGTTGGACGGGTGCGGCGAGCTAGGAGCCCCGCGTCAGCCGACGAGGACGCCAGCGCTACTGGTTCTGGAGCTTCTTCAGGTCACTCCATCGAATCAGGTTTACGTGATTGTCGTCTATCGCCTTCTTTAAGTCTGGGCTGGTGATGACGTCGTAGTCGCGCTGGCGCCAGGCTGCGCCGTAGTCGGGATGGTCGACCATCACGGCTTGCGATTCGGCGTCATCGTGGGCGAGGTGGACGATGATTTCCGTCAGGCCGGGCTTCAGGTTCTTGATCGCATCGAGATAGAAGTCCTTCCAGTTTGCGGGCTGGACGCTTGGATTGGCGATGACGACTGAGTCCAGGAGAATGTCGTTCTCCGAAAATAAAGACTTCACGTTGGGCGGGACGTCGGGAGTGAGCATTCCCAGGAACGGCAGCTTGTAGTCATGAGCTACTTTCACGTACACGGCCATCAGATCGGGCCGCGCGAAGAGCACGCCCATGTGGCTGTCGAGGTGCGTGGGATGGATTCCCATGGCGATGGCGTGTTCGACTTGCGCGCGGATTTCGCGCTCGGCGTCGTCGGCCTTGATGTGCTGCACGGCGGGAGCGACTTCGGGCCAGAGGTATCCGTCAGGATCGAGCAGGCTGGGGACTTTGTCTTTGGATTCGACCGGGCCCCAGCGGTCGGTCTTCCATTCGGCGGTGAGCGTGAGGTGCAGGCCGAGGTCGGCGTCGGGATGCGCTTTAGCGTAAGCGGCAACCTCGGTGAGCCAGGGGCAGGGAACCATGATGCTGGCGGAAGTGGCGGCGTGCTTGTCGAGTGCGTCGAAGCTGGCGGCGTCTTCCGAGTGAGCGACGGCAAGGTCGTCGGCGTGGATGATGAGAAGTTTGGAGTCGCGGGGATAGCCGAGGCGCTCGGCGACGGTTTTGGATTGGGCTGAAGCGTTGCTGCAGAAAAGCGAGATTATGGCGACGACGATTGTGCTCAGACGCATCGAAGCCTCCCGGAAGATCCTGAAAACCGTAGAGATTAACACGCGGAGGCACGACGGAGATGTGATTGGCCGGATTCCGCCAAAATCTTTAACCACTAAGGACACGAAGGTGCACGAAGGAAATCTTAGCTGGTGGTTTCGCTCTTGCCGGTGCGCATCATTAGTTCCTGGATGGCTTCTTTCGGAGATTTTCCTTCGTGCAGGATGGCGTGCATCTGCTCGGTGATCGGCATCTCCACTTTGCGCGCGTGAGCGAGGCCGACTGCGGCGGTCGTCGTGAAGACTCCTTCGGCGACCATGCCGTGCATGCCGGCAATAATTTCGGGCAGTTTCTTGCCGCGTCCGAGTTCGACGCCGACGCTGCGATTGCGCGACAGGCCGCCGGTGCACGTGAGGACCAGGTCGCCAAGGCCGGCGAGTCCGGCCATGGTTTCGGAGCGGCCGCCGCAGGCGACGACCAGGCGTGTCATCTCGGCGAGGCCGCGGGTGATTAGGGCCGCGACGGAGTTGTGGCCGAGGCCGAGTCCGTCGCAGATTCCGGCGGCGATGGCGATGATGTTTTTCAGCGCGCCGCCCAGTTCGACGCCGACTACGTCGCTGTTGGTGTAGACGCGAAAGCTGGCATCGCTGAATTCCTGCTGGACTGTGCGTAGCAGATCGGGACTCTGCGAGGCGACGGTGATCGCCGTCGGATCGCCGCGAGCGACTTCCTGGGCGAAGGATGGGCCGCTGAGCGCGCCGACGAGTGGTGGGAGATCGTCGTCGCGCTTGAGAACGTCGGCGATCACTTCAGTCATGCGCAGGAGAGATCCTTCTTCCAGCCCTTTTGTGGCGCTGACGATGAGCGTTCGCTGGCGCAATGAGCGGGCGCATGCGGTCGAACAGGGCGCGGCAATGCTGCGATGGCATCACGCTGACGATGATTTGCGCGCCCTCGAGAACGACGCCGAGATCGTTACTGGCTGACACTGAGTCCGGGAGGCTGCGACCCGGCAGAAATCTTTCGTTCACGTGATGGCGGTTGATCGATTCGCAGACATCGACCTCGTGCGCCCAGAGGCGAACGCGATGTGTTCCCTTGCGGCCCGAGCACGATGGCGAGGCCCGTGCCCCATGCGCCTCCGCCGATGATGGCGATCTGGCTCATTTCCGCGTCCTCATTTCCGCCTCAGCGAGAATCGCGGCTCTTGCCCCGACATCAGTCGAAGAATGTTTTTGTAGTGACGGGCGATGATCAGCAAAGAAGCGACCCCGATCAACGCTAGAACAGCGGGATCTCTCGCCAGCTTTAGACTCCACACCGTGGCTGGAAAAAACGCGGCAGTCACGATCGATCCGAGCGAAATGCGGCGCGAGATGAGCACGACCACTACGAAGATAATAACGGCAACGCTGACCGCGAGAGGAGCGAAACGTAAGAATGCGCCGAGAGCGGTGGCGACGCCCTTGCCGCCGCGAAATCGAAGCCAGAGGGGGAACATGTGTCCCGTGATCGCAAGCAGTGCGGCGGCGGCCATCAGGCGGGAAAACGCGGGATCGGCCACGCCGGAAAATGTTGCTGTGAGTTGAACAGCAAAGAATCCTTTGGCGGCGTCGAGGATTAAGGTTAGGACACCGAGTGCAGGCGATTTTCGCGAGACATTTGTCGCGCCGATGTTGCCGCTGCCGCTGTGGCGGACATCTTCGCCGCGGAAGATCTGGACCAGGAGATAGCCGAAGGGGATGGAGCCCAGGAGGTAGGCGGCGGCGAGAATGAGAACAAAGCGGGACATAGGTGCTGGAGATTGCAGATTTCGGATTGCATAGAAGTCGAGTTCCCAGAAGTCTGCAATCCGAGATCGCAAGTCTTAAGTTGCTAATTCGTGAAGGCATCCTAGGGCTGCAGTTCGAATCTAGCCAGCTTCGTGTACTTCGATCCTTTCGGCGAGAGTTGGCTCTGGTACAGAAAGAACTCGCGGGGAGTCATGGTACCAAACTCGGGGGCGGGAAGCGCGGAGAGCTTTTCCTGCAGATGTTGAAAAAGCGCGATTCGGGCCGTCTCCCTTGCGCCAGCGCGGAGACCCGGAGCCTCCGGCGCCGCGCGCCAGGGTGAGATGCGGGCTGAATGCTCGGTCTTCTTTTGCAATTCCGAGAGAGGCCATCTTGTCGTCGATTGCGGCTGCAAGTTTCGCGAGTGCAGGGCCAGCTTCCATGCCGATCCAGAAGACACGCGCTGATTTTGCCGTCGGAAAAAATCCATAGCCGCTGAATTTGATCTCGGTAGTGCCAGCCGAAATCGTAGCCAGTTCCTTCTTGATCTTTTCGACGGCAGCATCCGGCTGCTCGCCGATGAATTTCAGCGTTACATGAAGCGACTCCGGTTTCATCCAGCGCGCATCAGGAGCGAAGTTGCGGACTCCATCGACGAAACGGGCGATGCGCTCGCGGATGGCGTCGTCGATGTCGAGTGCGATGAAGAGGCGCATAAAACAAGCGATGAGCTGTGAGCAATGAGCTATGAGCAAGAGCTTTTTGTTCGAAGCTCATTGCTCACTGCTCACAGCTCATCGCTTCTTTACATCAATTTCCTTCTCACCATATCCAGCGCCATCGTCGACGCGAAGCGGCGGATGCGTTTGCGATCGCCGGGGAAGTTGCGCTGGATCACTTCTGTTCCCGAGTCACTGGCTACGGCGTGAAAGACCAGGCCTACCGGTTTTTCGGGAGAACCTCCGCCAGGGCCGGCGACGCCGGTGATTCCCATCCCGAGCGTCGATTCGCAGCGATAGCGGATGCCCTCGGCCAGAGCGGCTGCGACTTCGCGGCTGACGGCTCCGTGGCGTTCGATCATGTCGGCGGGGACGCCGGCGAATTCGGTCTTCATGGCGTTGGAGTAGACGACGGCGCCACCGAGGAAATAGCGCGAGCTCCCGGCGATCGAAGTGATGCGCTCGGCGAGCAATCCGCCGGTGCAGGATTCGGCGACGGCCAGAGTGGCGTTGCGCATTTGTAGCCAGTAGCCGACGATCTGCTCGAGCGATTGGCCATCGCGCGAATAGACGGCGTCGTCGAGTTCGTCCTCCACCAGGCCGGCGACTTCGTCGGCACGCGCTTGCGCAGCCTCGAGCGTGGCAGCGCTGGTTTTGAAGTGCAGTTCGATTTCTCCGGCGCCGGCGAGGATTGTGGTTTCGACGTCGGAGTAGCGCTTGTAAATGGGAGCGACACGGGCGTCGACCGCCGACTCGCCCAGCATCGCGACCTTCAGTGTACGGGTGAACAAATGTGCCGGCGGAACCTTGGCGCGCAGACGCTCGCGAACCTCGCTTTCGAAGAGCGCTTTCATCTCGTGCGGAGGGCCGGGCAGCAGGATCATGATGCGCTCGCGTCCGTCGAATTGTCCGCTGAGCCACTGCCCGGAGGCGGTGCCGTTCGGATTGGGGAGGACGGTCGCGCCTTCGATGACGTCGGCCTGTTTGGCGTTGTTGGGTGTCATCTTCCAGCCGCGGTCGGCGAAGCGCTTCTCCAACCTGGCAAGAATCTCGGGATCGCGACGGAGGGCGACGCCAAGTGCTTCGGCAACGGCTTCGCGGGTCAGGTCGTCTTCGGTGGGGCCGAGTCCGCCGCTGAAGATGAGAATGTCGGAGCGGAAAAGGCCGTGCTGTGCGGCGGCAACCAGGTGACGAAGATTGTCTCCGACGATGCTCTTGAAAATTACATCGACGCCGAGCAGGTTGAGTTGCTCGGTCAGGTAGAGCGAGTTGGTGTCGATGCGGTGGGGAGTGAGCATCTCGGAACCCACCGCGATGATTTCGGCGTTCACGCGTTATCGAGTTTAAATGAAAACCGCGGAGGACGCGGAGGACGCAGAGGGATTGGGAATCATTCAGGGACGAGACGCAGACCCTGGATATTCCAGGAAAGATGATGAACGGCGCTCGTGGTGGCCAGAACCACGCTGCGTCCGGGGGCGAACGCCAGACCGACCAGTCCCTGGCCTGAGACTTCCAGCCTGGCTTTGCCGTCCGGCGTGATGCTTGACGATGCCGCGCGTGCCGGAGAGCGAGGCTGCGACGTAGAGATTGCCGTCCACGTCAAAAGCCAATCCTTGCGGTCGTCCGAGCCCTTTATAGAAGGTGCTGACGGTGCCGCTGGGATCGATCTTGAAGACGCGGTCGTTGGGGCCGGTGACGAAGAGATCTCCTTGCGGGCCGAACGCCAGGTGATACGCCGAGACGCTCATTTCGAGCGTGGCGAAGACGAAGACCTGCTGGTCGCGCGCAATCTTGAAAATGGTGCCGTTGCGATCGCCGACGTAAAGACTCTCTTCGCGATCGAAGGCGATGCCGGTCGCGACTCCCATGCCCTCGGCGTAAGTGGTCATGGTGCCGTTCGGGGCGACTCGGTAGACCGCGCCGTCGAAGCGCGAGGAAACGTACATCTGTCCCTGGCGGTCGAAGGCGATGGACGTGGGGTTCATCATCTCGGAGACGAACGGCTTCACGTTGTAGTTGGTGTCGATCTTGAAGATCGAGACCGGGACCTTCTGGCCGCGCGATCCGGAGAACGTGACGTAGATGTTGCCTTCGGCATCGATCGCGGGATTGGTGACGGGATGAAGATTCTCGGCGATCGGGACTGCGACCTTCACCGTCTGCGGATTGCTGACGTGTCCGTCGGTCGCGACCACAACCGGGCCGGAGGTGGCGCCTTCGGGGACGCGAGTGACCACAAATCCGTCGGAGCTGACCACGATGGCTCCTTCGTAGTCGCCGAACGTGACCTTGGGGCGCGCCAGTTGCGGCGGGCGCAGGCCGGAACCGGTGATGCGCAGTTCGCCCCCGGCCAGCGCTGCCGATGGCGCCACCGATTCGATGTGGGGACTACCGTTGCTGCTCTTTCTTGCCGAGGATGCGATCAGAAAATCCCATGGACGAGTACCGAGTTCAACGAACAGTAAAGCGCGTTCCCTCAGGGCTAAAGCCCAGATTCTTGGGCCGAACGGCACGGCTGAAGCCGTGCCCTTTCAACCTATCTTAGTAGACCCAGGTGAAGGAGAAGTTGCATTACTGCTAGAGCGTATATTCCGGCCGCGACGTCGTCGAGCACGATCCCGGTGCCTTCTGGAAGTCGTTCCAGTTGTCGAACGGGAGGCGGCTTGAGGATGTCGAAGACTCTAAAAAGTATAAAACCGGCGAGAAAAGTTTTCCACGCGAGCGGAACGGCGATGAGCGAGATGAGTTGGCCGGCAACTTCGTCAATCACGACGAAGCTGGGATCTTTCTTGGCCGCGGCACGGGCAACGTGGGTTGCGGCGGGAATGCCGACCAGGGTGACGACGACCGCAAGGGCGATCAGCACGGGTGTGCGAAAGGGAAGTGGCAGAGCGTGGGCGAGTGCGGCCCACAGGAGCACGGTTGCGGCCGATCCCCAGGTACCGGGCCCGGGTGCATGTGGCCGATGCCGAAGAAGGTGGCGGTGAGGGTCGCCCAGAGGGGGCGCGGCAGGGGCACCGTGCCAGATTCGGCCATCTACCTGTCTCGTGTCCGGATCTTCCGGGTCTCCGTCCTGGATCAGTTCTTCGGCATCCTTAACGGGCGACGAAATCACGTAGTCGCCGCTGGACCATTTGCCGAGATCGATCATGCGGCAGCGGTCGCTGCAGAAAGGGAAGTCGGCGTCGGTGCTTTTCACCGGCTTTCTTGCAGATCGGGCAGCGGAGCTTTGACGGTGCGCTTGCGGGGCATGGGCTTATCTATTGTAGAAGGAAGATTTCAGATTGCAGATTGAAAAAACGCATCGCTCAGACGATCTTTGCCACCAGATCGTAGTCGTGGGCTTCGGTGATCTCGCAGCGGTAGAACTGGCCAGGTTTCGGGGTCGAGTTCTTCGGGGAACTCGTTGACGAAGACCTTGCCGTCGATTTCGGGAGCGTGCATGGGAGTGCGGCCTTCGAGCAGCAGTTCGGTTTCTTCGGACTCGCCCTCGAGCAGGAGATCGAATTCGCGGCCGACCAGCGCTTTCTTCTTCTTTTTGCTGATCTGGCGCTGGATCGACATCAGATGCTTGCGGCGGCGTTCGATTTCGCGCGGCGAGAGCTTCTTCTCAAGATCGTAGGCGCGCGCGCCGTCCTGATCGGAGTAGCGAGAAGGCGCCCATCCAGTCGAACTGGGCCTCGCGCACGAAGTCGCAGAGTTCTTCGAATTCTTTTTCGGTCTCGCCGGGGAAGCCGACGATGAACGACGTGCGCAACGTGAGATCGGGGATGACGCGGCGCATCTTTTCAATCGACTTCAGGAAAACGTCGGCGCCGCCGCCGCGCTTCATGCGCTTCAGAACCGAGGCGGAGGCGTGCTGCAGAGGGAACATCCATGTAGGAGCAGATCTTCTCGTGGGCGGCGATCGTTTCCAGCAGCTTGCCGGTGATCTTGTTGGGATAGGCGTAGAGGAAGCGGACCCAGCGCAGGTCTTCAATCGCCGGCAAGTTTTTCGAGCAAGAGCGCGAGGCCGTCTTTCAGGCCGAAGTCTTCGCCGTAGCAGGTCGTGTCCTGGCCGATCAGCGTAATTTCGCGGACGCCGGACTGCGCCAGGCGTTCGGCTTCGGCGATCACCGATTCGAAGCGGCGCGAGCGGAACTGGCCGCGCAACTGCGGAATGATGCAGAACGTGCAGGGATGATCGCAGCCCTCGGCGATCTTGATGTAGGCCATGTGGCGCGGCGTGGCGAGAATGCGCGGCGTGTCTTCGTCGTAGAGATAGTTGGGCAGATCGGCGATCGCGCCGTCCCAGGATTCGCGGGAGAATCGTCCCTGCGCGGCGCGGGCATCGCCTTCGGGCCGCGAGTTCAGCACGACGAACGGAGAATTCGGCTGCGGCTGTGCCGGCGCGATGCCGGTCGCCGAGAGAATGTTGACCAACTCGCCAGTGCCGACGACGGCGTCGACTTCGGGGATGTCTTTGCGAATCTGGTCGCGAAAGCGCTCGACCAGGCATCCGGCGACCACCAGTTTTTTCGCGCGGCCTGCGGTCTTGTGTCCCGCCATCTCGAGAATCGTGTTGACCGATTCCTGCTGGGCGCTGTCGATGAACGAGCAGGTGTTGACCACGATGATGTCGGCGTCTTCGGCGCGGCGGGTGAGTTCGGCGCCGGCGCGGGCCAGCATGCCCATCATGACCTCGCTATCGACGAGATTCTTGGGACAGCCGAGGCTGACGAATCCCACTTTTTGCGGGCGGGATTCGGCGGTTGATGGCGTATTCTCCGGAGATTTCTTCTTTTTCAACTCGGGGGAACCGCTGACAGTGAGGTCTTGTTACTGGCATGCAATCTTTCTATTTTAACATCAGACAGAAGGCTCGTTGAGTTGGGAGAGCGTTGCAAGGAGTGTGCGGAGACTCAAAACTTGAACCGCAAAGAACGCTGAGAAGTCCGCAGAGGTCGCGGAGTACACCCAATCTTCCACAGGATTTGAACCAGAAAGATTAGTTCTCCCGGGGTCCAAAACCGGCTTGATCGTGCTAGGCTATGTCTTACCGCCGTAACAATTTAGGATAGGGAACCTCGCTGGAGGGGAAATGTCTGGCAAACGGTTTTGCGTTGCAGTGCTGGCTGTGGCGACGATCTTTGCGATCTCGGCGGTTGCACAGGACGAGAAGAACGAAGTCGGCGGACTTCTCGGACGCACCTTCATCAGCGATCAGGGCATTCAGAACGCGACCTATTTCGATCCCATCATTCACAGCGGTAAGGGCCTTACGATTCAAGGCGAATACGCGCGCCGTTTCTGGGTAACGCCGATCTACTCAGTCTCCGCCGAAGGCTTGTTCGTCTACAACTGGGACGTGGATCTGAATGCCGGCGAATACGGGCACTCGGTGGTGCCTTCGGACCTCAAGAAATTGTTCATCACGCCTGCGGCGCGAGTAAATCTTTTTCCCACGACCGCGGTTTCTCCATGGATCAGCTTTGGAGCTGGCTTCGGACACATCAGCCAGAACGACCAGTTGATCTATGGTGGGACGAACCCTGGAAAGTCTACGACCAGTGCGGTGATTGAGGCTGGTTTCGGACTCGATGTGAAAGTCTGGCGCAAAGCTGAGCATTCGCGGGGAGGTGCGCGACTTCTGGGCGGGCCAGCCCGATTTTCCGCTGGCTCCGACGGGCAACACCCGCCAGCATAACTACTTCGTCGGTGGCGGAGCGTTCTGGCGGTTCTAGCGACCGCACCTATTTCCCGCAGCGATGATCCAACTCTCGGATATCCATTCCGCACTCAGCAGGATTCGTGCAGACATACGCGTTTCACCGTGCACGCATTCCGAGACATTTTCCGGGCTGACGCAGAATTCCATCTTTCTTAAGCTCGACAACCAGCAGCGCACCGGTGCGTTCAAGGAGCGCGGGGCGCTGAATAAACTGCTCACGCTGACCAGTGAGGAGCGCGCCCACGGCGTGATTGCGGCTTCGGCGGGCAATCATGCGCAGGGCGTGTCGTATCACGCGGGACGGCACGGAATCCGGGCGCGAATCGTGATGCCGCTGCCCACGCCACTCACCAAGGTTTCGGCGACGCGTGCGTACGGCGCCGACGTTGTGCTGTATGGCGCCGAACTATGACGAGGCGTATGGCAAGGCCATCGAGCTGAGCGAACAGGATCATCTGACTCTGATTCACGCCTTCGACGACGATGCCGTGATTGCAGGGCAGGGAACGCTGGGCCTGGAGATACTCTCGCAGCATCCGGACATCGAAGTTATCGTTTCTCCGATCGGGGGAGGCGGGCTGATCGGCGGCATCGCCTGCGCGGTGAAGGAAACGAATTCCAAGGTGAAGGTGTACGGTGTGCAGCCGGCACGGATTCCGTCGATGAAAGCCGCAGTGGCGCAGGGAAAGCCAGTGACGCTTGAATCGGCCAAGACCATTGCCGATGGAATCGCGGTGCGCCGTGCGGGAGAACGGACGCTGCCGCTGGTGCAGAAGTACGTCGACGACATCGTCACTGTCGAAGAAGAAGAGATTGCCAACGCAATTCTGCTGCTGCTGGAGCGCGAAAAGACGCTGGCCGAAGGGGCGGGGGCGGCGGCGATTGCGGCGGTGCTCAATCGCAAACTGCCGCTGCAGCGACAAGCGAGTGGCGGTGCTGGTGTGCGGCGGCAACATCGATGTGACATTGCTCTCGCGCATCATCGAGCGCGGCCTGGTGAAAGACGGAAGGCTGGTGCGGCTGCGGGTTCACCTTCCGGACTATCCCGGCGCCTTGCACAGGCTCACCGGAATTCTGGCGGATCATCGGGCGAATATTGTGGAGACCTCGTACGACCGGGCCTACCACGGAGTCAACCTCGGCGATACGGCGATCGACATCACGATGGAGACGCGCGGGCCTGAGCACATTACCGAACTGCTGGCGGCTCTGGAATCGGCCGGGTACACCCACGAGAGAATTCTCTAAAACGGAAAGACGCGGCTGAATTGAGTCCCGATTTTCGACTCCAAGAAACTGCCCGGTGGTTGAAAGTCGCCGCATCAGATTTTATTGCGAGTTCAGTCCTGATCCGGGGAGAAATTGTGCTGTAGATGTGAGGCCGTCCGCAAGGACGGCCTTTCTGTTTGCAGGTTCTCTCGGTAGACTACGTTGCTGCGGAGGAGATTATGAAGCCGCCAAGCAATTCATCGAGCAGACGGGAATTTCTGCAGACGTCGGCAATGTTGGTTGCCTCGAGCGCCACCTCCAGCTCGAATGCTTTTCACAAAAATGGAACCTCCACGCCAACGGGAGCGTCGTTTGCTGCGTATCAGCAGAAGCGCCGCAAAGAGCTATGGGGCCTGCTCGGAGACCTTCCCTGGCAACACAAGCCCGGGCCGACCAAACTTATAAAGAAGGAGGAGCATGACGGCTACACGCTGGAGCGTCTGGTCCTCGATCTGAATGGATTGGAGCCCGTCCCGGCTTTGTTGCTGATTCCGCACAAGCGTAAAACCCGCGCTCCAGGCTTGCTCTATATCCACTGGCACGCAGGAATGTATGACCTCGGCAAAGAACAGCTGCTGACTGGAGTGGAAGCGCAGCCTGCTTATGCTCCGGTTTGCGTGGAAAAGGGTTTCGTTACGCTGGCCATCGACAGCTGGTGCTTTGGGGAACGGAAGCACGACTCCAACGGCGGAGAGGGCGAGCAGAATGCTTTCAAGCTCATGCTCTGGAAAGGGCAAGTGCTCTACGGAATGATGATGTTCGACGAATTCCGCGCCCTTGATTATCTAGCGAACCGACCCGAGGTGGACAGCAAGAGGCTCGGAGCGATGGGAATGTCGATGGGTGCGACCAAAGCCTGGTGGCTTGCGGCGCTTGATCCGAGAGTCAGTGCGTGTATGGATATTTGCTGTCTGACCGACTACGACGAACTCATCAAAACCCATGGACTGAAGGAGCACGGAATCTACTACTACGTGCCATCGCTGCTGAAGCACTTCCAGACAGCCGAGATCAACGAGCTAATTGTGCCTCGACCTCACCTCAGCGTGAACGGTCGCCGCGATCCCCTTACGCCTCCTGCCGGGGTCGAGAAGATACGGGACTATCTTCTGCCGCTATATCGTGAGCATGGCAAAGAGTCAGATTGCCGTATCGAGCTATTCGATTGTCAGCACGTCGAACTGCCGGAGATGCGAAAGTTGATTTTGGGGTGGATGGACGAATTTCTGGTGGGAGGATCGTCGTTAAGAACCGGTTGAGATCGCCGGCGCGTCAGTTGCATCTCGAATCCCGATATCAGCATCCACCTTGGAGCGAAGAGGGTCGAGATGGCACGTGTCTTTATTACTGGATCATCCGATGGTTTGGGCAAGATGGCCGCGCAACTGTTGGCCGAGCAAGGTCATCAAGTTGTCCTGCACGCGCGCCATGAGGCGCGAGGAAAAGAAGCCATGGCGGCGATTCCGGACGCGGAGTCGGTTGTGATTGGGGACCTAAGCAGCATCCGGCAGACACGCGGTGTTGCCGACCAGGTGAATGCTCTCGGTGCCTTCGATGCAGTGATTCACAATGCAGGGGTTGGTTACCGCGAGCCGCGGCGCGTCGCAACGGAAGACGGACTGCCCCATGTCTTTGCGGTCAACACGCTGGCCCCCTACATTCTTACTGCGCTGATTCAGAGGCCGAAACGGCTCGTGTATCTGAGTTCCATGTTGCATCACCACGGAGATGCGAGTTTGAAGGACTTGGCCTGGGAAGCGCGTCCCTGGCAAGGACAGCAGGCGTATTCGGATACCAAACTGCACGACGTTCTTCTGGCATTTGCCGTGGCACGATTGTGGCCAGACGTCTTGTCGAATGCAGTCGAGCCTGGCTGGGTGGCGACGAAGATGGGAGGTTCCGCAGCCACGGACGATCTGGACCAGGGGCATCGCACGCAGGTGTGGTTGGCGGTCAGTGATGATCCGGCGGCGAAGGTGACAGGGGAATATCTCTATCACATGCGGCGTCACGCGCCTGAACCATCCGCTCGCGATGTGGAGGTGCAAGATAAATTTCTAGAGGCGTGCCGGAAATTTTCCGCGGTTGTACTGGCGCGGTAACAGCGACGCGGCGCGCAATTCGGTGTGTTACATTAAAACATTGTGGGCGCGTAGCTCAGTTGGTAGAGCAATGCCCTTTTAAGGCATGGGTCGCAGGTTCGAGTCCTGCCGCGCTCACCAAGATTTCACAGCACTTAGCTGATTTCGGCAGGATTGATTCTGGGCACCCCCCGGACACCCAGAACAAATGAGAATCGACTCCTTAAGCCGTCGCAGTGGCACTTCTCTCCTTCAACCTCTCCGGGAATCTCGCGGGAAGGACCATCTGTACGACCCTCTTGTGAGCTTCCTGTTGATCGGCTGAAACCGCTTGCGCGTAGAGCTCCAGGGTAATCTTTGGGGTTGTGTGACGAAGCTGCGATTTCGCGACTTTCACATTCTCCCCGTTTGAGACTAGCAATGTCGCAAGCGAGCGGCGTAGTGTGTGCCATCCAATCGGTGCTTCTTTGCTGCTCTTGATTCCAGAGATTTTCTCCATTAGGGGACGGATGTGACGCCGGAAAAGGATCTGGTAGGTGTACGGAGTTTTGCCACCATAGTGCGGACTGGCAAAAATCCAATCTTCGTCCGAGCGATAGGCGTGTGCTCGCGCCAGAGATGAAGTACTTGCAGGACAGGCTCCGCTAAAGGCAGGGGGTTGTTCCTGCTCTTGGTTTCCTTCAGTTCGCCTTCGACCAATGCGAATTCGGAATGAAGGATCCCTATGTCCCACCCGACATGCTTCCACTTCAGAGCGATCAGCTCCGATGCCCGGAGAGCCGTGACTGCATCTACGAGCGCCATTGTTGCTTCTCGCAGCGGCAGTTGCTCCAGAGTTTGACGAACGACATCCGGAGCAAGAATCACACGTCGGATTGAAACTCTGTTGCTTTGACGAACGCCGGTCGAAGCACCGATGGCCCGGACTCCCTCCTTGACCGCAGACGGGGTTGCGCTCGACCAGTTCCCAACGGACTCCATGGGAGAAGATCGCGGATAGCACATTCTTGATCTTCAGCTTGGTTCCATCTGGGCGTTGGATTCTGTCCAGCCATTCCTGAATTTGCATGAAGCGACTGCATCAGTCAGAACAAAAGGCGTGACTAGGTCGAACTGCGGAAGACACCCTACTACCTGCCACAGCCAATACGGGCCTTCGCTCTAGGGAACACGATGCAATCGGGCAAGGAACCCGTCAAGGTTTCCCTACGGCTCGCTTCGCTCGACCTGTGACGGAGCCCATTGCCCGATTGCCGAACTCCTCCATTAGAAAACGAAGGCACACAGCGAAGCTTGAAACTTGATGTCCTTCCATAACAATCTCGGATGACACTCTCCCAGGGAAGCGCATGCTTCTCATATTTAGGAACACACCCGTAGCGTAGTCGCTGTCATAGGGCGAGCGCAGCGAGTCGCGCCAGCGATCGAGACCCTTGACAGCCGCGAAAGCGGAGGGTATTCGCGTTATTGCAGCGCTTTAGGTAAGAACAAAGCAACCTTGGCCCGTTGGCCTCGCGCTCTTCGCAGCGTTTTTTCATGACTGGCCCACAGAACGCTGACTGCGCCCTGGCGGCGATAGTTGGCACATGAAAACGGGAACGGGTTAACTCACTGGATCGGGGCAATTTCACATCGGCAGCCGAATGTTTGCAAACGTGTACCCTTTCAGGGGTGGAGTGTCAACAGTCTCCCCACGCGAAGCGTCGCAAGGGTTCCCAGCCCTGTTCTGAGGGCTGTCCGCTCTGCACTGCCATGGCAAAGCGCTGGCCTTCCTCACCCGTGCATGCTTCTCCTAAGGCTCGGCCGGCTGCGGTACCCTAAAAATCTGTAGACCAGGATCAATTTGAAAGCCGCAGATGATATCTTCGGTTCTCATCATCCTGTGGGGAGGGCCGTGGACGGGAGGAGATTGACGCGTGGTATCTGTGGACTATTCCCATTGCTCTACCCTGACATTCTTTCCGTGTGAACATTCGTTGTTCACGCAACAAAGTGAGCGTTATTGAGCAGAATGGCCAGTGCCGGTTGGGTAAGATTGAACCCGGATAATTCGTTCCGCAAGACGGGCTATATGTTTTTCGGCAAAGGAGTTCTATTTCCGCCATCCGTATCTCCAGTCTCGGATGATATCCCGCAATGTTCTAAGCCGCTCAAGGCCCACGGCGCGGGCCAGAATGCGGTCGTGGAGCGGAGTAAACTTTGTAGCCATGCGTGAACACTCCTTTGATTGAAAGTGCGAATTGATCACGGGGAAAGAAGAGAAGCAGGGCGCTGCCGCGGGCAGCCATGGCGGCATGGGAGATGTGTACTAGGAACCTGGACACATGGTTCGTTATTGTTGAAGAGCCGCCCGCAGTGGCAAAAGGATCGGGGTGGGGCGACGAACACTCTCATTTCGGTGACTTCGGAATCTGAGCAAGAAAGATCAGTTGCGAAGTGTTTCAGTAAATTCCCCGTTACGAACAGAGGTTGAATCGGCTAACTCATCTAAGCGACTGGAATCCAAGGTGAAGAGTATCGGCGCTGACGCGGTCCGATCAGGCGGCGGGTCGAGACTTCGTCTCGCAGCGCACAGAAATGCCGGGCTCAAATGAGTCAGGCCTGAAGCGTGGCAAATGCGTTACTGTTGCGCGGTCGTGAGGGTCGAGCAATGGGTGACCCACCCGCTAACCCATGACCGCGTCGAACATACACTTGCAATAACGTACCTCATTAACGATTTCAATGACTGTTCACTTTTATACATTTCCGAAAATGAACCTAAGTGACACTCATATTGTTCGTGACGAGAGGCGGTGCTGTATGACTCCGGCCGAACTCCCCGCTGTCCACAAGATCCTGCTTGTGGATGATGACGATGCCGTTCGCGACATGATGACTGTGACCCTTGAACACAAAGGGTTTAAGGTAATCTCCGCTGCCCGCGTGACAGATGCTCTAAGACATATCGCCACTGAGAGCTTCGATGTGCTCATCACGGATCTGCACATGCCCAACCCGGGCGACGGATTTACAGTTGTTACCGCAATGCGGCATTCCCAACCCAATGCGCTAACACTGCTAGTGAGCGGCTACCCCGACGTGCAGAGTGCCATGGCCGCAATCCTGCTTGAGGCGGATGAAATCATCGTGAAACCGTTCGCGGTTGGGAAGCTCGCGGACCTGGTCCGAGAAAAAATGCTTAACCGCAAACCTACCGTCCAGATGAAAAAGGAGAGGGTGGCTGAGATATTGCAGCGCTGTATTGCCAGTGTCGTCGAAGACTGGTTGGTCCGGGCAAGACAGAGTCAAGAACTCAACTGCGTTCAGCTCAGCGACGAGGAGCGTACCGGACATCTTTCGAAACTGGTCGAAGACTTGGTTATCCGCCTGAGCAAGCCCAGTGCGACCACAAAGGACAGAGATGCCGCCTCTTCGGTGGCCGCGATCGCTCATGGCAAGTTGCGATATCTCCAAGGCTACACTCCCGCGATGCTGGTGCACGAATCACGGATACTCCAGGTGACCCTGTTCGGCACGTTGCAGAGCAATTTGAGCTTTCTGGACTTCAGCCTGCTTTTACCCGATGTCATGACTATCGCGGACGAAGTGGATGCGCAGTTGACCCAATCGATGGACAGCTACATGAACGCCATGCGGGCGTCGGCGGCGTAGCTGTTGTCACGTCGCACGCGGAAGGGCAAGTGTCTCGCGTCAAATGCGTACGTGGCCCCAGCATGCTCTCGCAACGTTCTAGCGGTTATCTGCTATCACTGTCTGCCGGCCGAGAATGTCCGCGGCTTCCTCAAGTGTCAGGTCATCCGGCACTCGATGGAAGTCGCTGTGGTTCTCGGTCACTTGTACTCCGATTGTCTTGAAGAGCAGAGCTTTGCCTTTCATGTCCACATGCAGGGCAGTCATCTCCCAGTGTCCCGGTATAACTTCCGTTTGCCCAACCTCAAATGTGCTTCCTCGGTTCAGGTGTCCTAACAGTCCGCCTCCGAATTTCACATCCTCCATGAGATGGCCATTGAGCGCTACCAACCTCTCTTGCTTGGTATCGACCGTCATCTCACCTTCCATGCCGTGGAAAACCTGGGCCTCAAGCGAAGGCGGCTGAAAAGTCGGGCTGGGTCTGAAGTTGAGTGTCACGAGATCGCCTTGACGACTGGCATAGCTGAACACAAATACGTCAGGCAGTATCCTGAACAAACGGGCCCCTTGCTCTGCTTTCTTGTTGCTCGCCTGCTGCAATTTCCGCTGCTCATCCGGATGGCTGACGAGCCTCTGTATGCGCTGGTTCTCTTTCAGGAGTTGTTGGGCGTTAAGTGGGTGGCCATCAATCGAAAGAAGTTGACTAAGAGAACCATTCTTCGTCTCGAGGATTTTCTTAATCTGTTTCCTCCCGGACTCCGCCTTTTCGAGCCGGTACATCCAGTGGCTTTGCTCCTCGTTTTGGACTTTCAATTCATTGCAGACGACCTTCCGTGCCAAGTCGACGGCCGACATTTCGAGCCTCACGGAGTCCAATTGGGGGAGGGCGCTCGATCCGAGCAGAATGATCGTCCCTACGACGGTTGCGAGGCCGCTTACCAGTCTGACCACCAAGGGCGACGCCACTGTGTGGTACGTCTTCAACCAAGAGTGCATCTCATCATTCCTTCCCTGAGACGCAGGCTGCGAACGGCTTCAAACTTTGTAGCTCCGCTGCGGTAGTTTCCTGCAATTTCCATCATGGAACGAAGGCACCCAAAAAGATGGTCAAAATCGCGCACTCTTCCTCTGCTGCTTACCGTCGTCCCGCAGCATTCGTGTTTCCGCAGCCGACCTGAAGGCGCATTATGCGCTGATCTCGAGGGAAGGGATGGGTTAGTGTCGGTCAGGCTGGCGACATTCAACTCTCCCGCTGTCCCAGTTCTCAGTCTTTGGCGTGCCGTATTCCCGATCAGTACGAGGCGCCGGACCCTGGCTACACAGTTTGACAACCGTTGCGCAGAGGCCTAACATTGTAACTGAGCGAGCTTTCTCTTCTTACTCTTTCAGGTCCTCTGAACTAAGTCAGCCCATCTGAAGTTTTTCCTCTTAGCTTCCCTCTGAAGGAGGAACTGCGTTATGACACAATTGACCCGTTGGGATCCTCTCCGTGACTTTGCCACCATGCAAAACCGCATAAACCGCTTTGTTCGTGAGTCGTATAGCCCCGAAGCCCCAGAAGAAGTGCTAAACACCACCAGCTTTGCGCCGCCGGTGGACATCTACGAAGACGAGCACACCATTACAGTGAAGATGGAAGTCCCGGGCATCGACGAAAAAGACATTGACGTCCGCATCGAGAACACCACTCTTACCGTCCATGGCGAGCGCAAGATCGAGAAGGAAGAGAAAGAGGAGAACTTCCGTCGCGTCGAGCGGCAGTATGGAAGCTTCACCCGCTCCTTCACGCTCCCCAGTTCGGTAGATACAGGGCAAGTGAGCGCACACTATGACAAGGGCGTCCTGAAGCTCAGCTTGGCTAAGAAGGCCGAGGCCAAGCCCAAGCAGATCAAGGTGAATGTTGGTAGCGAGAAGACCTTCGAAGGGAAGGTTCACGGCAAGGCCGCCTAGAGCCAGTAACAAGCAAGAGAAATGGGAGGCGGTTTATCTCGCCTCCCATTTGTTTCTCGCTCAATGGGGCAGCTTAACCTGACTAAGCAAAGGCGATATTTCAACAGTTGCCCCCAACTTTCACTGTGACTCCGAACGGACAGGCTGGCCGCACGACCGAGGCTCCGGCATCGTGCGCGAGCCTTGGCGCACCTCAGTTTTGGTGAGGTTCGACGCGACCCGACATCGCTCATGCTTCCGTGTACCCCACTCGATTGGACTCAAGGAAACTTATTCGCAGGTCTGCGCTGCTTTCATTGCGCGTTCTTTGAAGCGCACGAACACTGGGAATCAGTATGGCTCGCGGCACAAGAGCCGGAAAAGACTTTTCCTGCAGGGGCTGAGCCAGGTAGCTGCTGCGTTCTACCATCTTCAGCGTAACTGCGCGGGAACCATTTCTGCGCGGGAACCATTTCCTTGCTGCGATCTCCTGCTCTGTCTGGACGGATATCCAGAGGCCTTTGCGGGCGTTGTGGTTACGCCACTTAGTGTGGCCATCCGTTCCTGGCTCGAAGCCCTCGAAGGAGGTCCGCAGTTTTCGCGGCCGCCCGTACCGCAGCTTCAACTGACGATCTGAGGGTCGGTTTTCTCCTCAGCTCATCGACCTGTGAAGTGAACTCGCCCTGCCGACCCCTTCAGGCCGTTATTACCGGTCGAGAACTCCGATAAAGCTGCCCGGCAAAAGCTCCCAAGCCCAGGCAAACCACACCCATGTGGACCAACCCGCCAAGATACGGGATGAACCCAACGATAGTGAGGATCAAGAGGCCCACCAAGAGTCCGAGCATCCAATCGCCCTTCGTGGCTTCCGAGGGTTTCAGAAGCATCCGCCCCAGGAAGGCTCCAACCCATATCTTCGCCAGGTAGATCGCAGCCAGATACACGGCGAACAACATGAGCGAAATCGGGATGCCAATCAACGTGATGGCTGCCACGACCATGACCACCGGCACACCCGCCAGAGCCGCAAGTCCCAGCCCGAGGCTGAGCCAGCCTGAGCCCACCGCCTGAGTCGTGGCACGGAAGAAGCCGGGAAACAGAAGTAGGCCGAGCCATCCCACCAGCATGGCGGCAGCGAACCAGACGGCTTGGTGGAAGTAGAATCTGGGGCGCGTGAATTGGCTCTGCCTCACCTTCACCTGGATGTCACGTTTGCCCGTAATGGTCGCTCCGTCGGCGATGTGCGCTTCTTTCAGCTGGCGCAAGTGAGCGTTCAGGTTACCGCCGACCCGTGCAGTGTTTGTCAGCGTTAGGCTCATCTCCGGACATATTTAGGTCGCGACCGATACTGCCGCTCACATCGGCATTGCCACTGGTCAAGAGGTCCACACTGCGCTTCACCTCGCCCTCGATGGTAACGTCGCCGGCGGCAGCCAAGATACCTTCACCTACGCGCCCGCGGTCGTTCACACGCAAGTTTTGCGCAAATCCGTAGAGGTTATGTCCCAATAGCCCGTCCAAGTCGAGCGACTCCGAGAAGGTGTAGATACGGCCTTCTACGGTTCCGCTGACCACAGTTCTCTTGGCAAGACTCACCAGGTCGCCCTTGACGGTGCCGCGTACTTCCACGGTGCGGCCAAAAGCCAGGAGGTCCCCATTGACCACGCCTTCGATGCGCACAGTGTTGCCGGCGGCCAAGAGTGTGTCGTCCACAGTCTCGTTCGCCGCCACGGTGACGAAGTCGCTGTGACGCCGTTCGAGGGCAAAGCTGGGCAACGACAACGCAATCAGCACGATCAGCAGGCGCAGGCCAGGCTGGCGCAGCCGCCCTCGTCCCAACAGCAGTGCGCCGCCCACCAACAGCAACAGCAGAGAAAGAAATCCCACGACAGCAGCATAGTCAGTCAGCATGGCAGTACCTCCGGTTGGAAAGTGGTCAAAAAGGCTGAAGAGCAGGTTTGTGCGGCCGCTTGCACTGAAGGGATTGAACCAGTCCAGCGCCGCCGGAATACTCAGTTCGTTGAACCAAATCAAACCGATCGAACCTAGCGCCAGCACGGCAGCCAGCACCGCCAGGTCGCCCCACACCCGGGATCTACGCAGATGGGAGAAGCCCGCTGGGCTGGCTGCTTCTTCTGGAAGCTCCTGCAGACTTTCGCTCAGAACGCGGTTCTCAGCGCGTAATGCGTCCACCAGATCCCGGCAGCGCCGGCACGTGACCAGGTGGTCCCGCAGGCGTTGCGCCTCGTCCGGCGCGAGTTCGCCGTCCACAGCGAGGGCGCAAGTCTGTTCCGAATAACATTCCATGATCACTTGCTCCTGGGGGCCAGTCTCCGGCGTAGCTCCTGCTTGGCCCGAAATATCAGCGCCGCCACATAGTTCCTCTGCAGGCTCAACTCCTGTGCGATTTCGTCATAACTCAGCTCGCCGTAATAGCGGAGGACCAGCGGCACGCGATAGTTCTCCGGCAAGCGTGCGATGGTATCCCGCACCTGCGCTCTCTCCTGCGTGCTGATAACAGCACCCAGCGGCGAAGGCTCCGAACTGGCTGCCTCGATGACGGCCGCTCCATCTTCAACTTCCACAAACACCTTCAATCCACGCTGTC
>CAVYOZ010000023.1:0-47855 GCA_963770265.1 Terriglobia bacterium | reverse complement strand
CGGCGCTCGCAGTTTGGGATTATAAGCAGTCTTTCGTCCAATCGAACTTATGAATCCCGACCCTGCAATCGCAGAAATGCGCGAGAGGTGTGCCTCAACGCAGCGAATGCAGGGCTATTTTGGTGTCACCGGAGTCACACTGAAATCCCTCCGGCGCGGCGGACACGTCAGCACGGACTACATCGTCAGAAAATATTGGCCCCAGATCAAGAAGTTCTTTGATTCGGCGGGCATTCCTGTCCTTTAACAAGACTTTTCGAGTATTCTGCTACCCTTGCATGCCAGTCGAAAAGGAGAAGCCATGCGAACACTTCTGCCCATCATCCTGCTATGTCTTCTTGCTCTACCCGCCTTTGCTCAGGAAAAGCCGCCCTCCGACAATCCGCTAAGCGCGTTCACGAAGCGCGTCTACGGTTTCCAGAAGGGCGTTCTGCTCCGCTCTGCCGAAAAAATGCCTGAAGAAAATTACACGTTCAAGCCAGTGGATACAGTCCGCAGCTACGGACAGATCATCGGACATATCGCCGATGCCCAGTATTTATTCTGCTCCACGGCGTCTGGCAGAAGAATCCTGACCTGAAAATAGAGAAGACCAAGACCTCCAAAGCCGATCTCGTAGCCGCACTCAAAGATGGCTTCGCCTATTGCGACAAAGTTTATGACTCCATGACGGACTCGTCTGGAAGTCAAATAGTGAAGTTGTTCGGAACAGATACGCCGAAGCTAGGCGCACTAAACTTCAACAATATACACAACATGGAACACTATCTGGAAATCTCACCACCTACATGCGGATTAAGGGCGTCGTTCCTCCCACGAGCGAGCAGCAGGGAGCGATACCCGCACAGAAGCAGGACAAGTCCGATACACAGCCCAAGAAATAGAGTAGGGGGCAGCAATCCTGCCCGCCCGCGTCCCCTCATTGCTCGCGTGACGGCAGCTTCTCAATGTCTCCGTCACTGTGAACTCTTTTCACACTAATCATCCAGATCAATCCGAACAGCGAGGAGTTACGTCCAAAGACTAGGTGCTGATGCCATTGTTAAGATCTCCCAGCGGGTCGTCGAGGAAGCTGCCGCAGGCGGCGACTGCGAAATCGTTGGCAGAGGTCAGCGAGCTTTCGATTTCTGAGAGGTTTAGCTCTCGACTTCGCCTAATCGGAGTAATGGTGACTGGGAGCGGCAACAAACGCCGTACCGCTGCCAGAGCCGAAACCACGGGCTGTTGGCTTGCTTCTCATCGTGCCGCCGATTCGCTGCCGAGAGGTCGCTTGCGGTCAGAGGTCTCGTGTCGGGGACCCGCGAAGATGCGCTCCAACGACTCGATTTCGGCAATAGTCTGTTCCGTGTCCATCCTTTTCCATCATCTAGTACGCACCAGCAACCGGTCAAACAAACATCAGTGACGTAACTGCGAGAGTTGTGGATTGCGACGGGTCAAGACACGCGCAGACTCTTGAGCGAGGCTCGAGCCGCTCCTCGACTGATGTCAGGCACAATGACCAATTCGAGAACCATGACGTCGGAAAGTTCAACGCGATATTCTTCGACCTCGCGTATGGTATCAGGGGGACTAAAATTCCACTGCTGGCGCACGATTTCTCGAAATGAGCGCCCGCCATCTGGAGACCATCGCAACACGAACTCTTGGGTACGCTCTGTCTCGCTTTCTTCGAAGACGAGCGAGATGCGTCTGAGTCTTTGCGGCTCATCGAAAATCAGCCGAATGGTTTGAGCGCCAGAAGCGGCGGCACGCCAGCCCCGCACTTCTCCTGAGACCCGCGCCAACTCGACGGGATATTCCTTCTCCTCCGACGTAACCTCGACCATTGCTACACTGTCGAGGTCTAGCCAGCCTTCGTCGTGAGGTCGAATACCCAGCGGAGTCGGCGTGAAAACGCGCTTGCGCATACCGAATAGTCTACTCCCGCCGCTGTTCTGAATGTTTTGCGAAGGCAACAAACCTTCCTCTCCCGCAAGGCATCCACGTTGCAGTACAGATCGGAGTCAGAATGAGCAAAAAGAATGGGCTCGCAGACCCCACCCGTCTCAAGCCTTTCGACGCCAAGAACAAGCAACTGCTCCGAGTAGTCATCGAAACCCCGAAAGGAAGCCGAAACAAGTTCGCTTTTTGATCCCGATGGATGACTTTGGCGAATCCGCGTTCCTTTTCGGGAACCAGGTTGAGGACTCCGTTCGAGATGACGACGTCGACGCTATCATCAGCGACCGGCAGGGACGTGGCATCGCCTTTTCGGATTTCGACCTGAGACAGCCCGGCCTCGGTGGCCGATTTCCGCGCCCGCTCGATCATGGCGTCGGTCATGTCAACGCCGATGGCATGTCCAGCCGGACCGGTACGCCCGGCCGCGAGCAACAGATCCATGCCTGCGCCACAGCCGATATCGAGAACCGTTTCTCCGGTGTGAATCTGGCCGATCGCCAGAGGATTGCCGACTCCGGCGAAGGAGGCCGTACAATCTGATGGGAGGGCGGCGAGCTCGTCGACACCATAGCCGAGGAATCCAGCAGCATAGGCGGGTCCGCGATGAAAATGGAATTCGCCATCGGGTTCTGATGCCACCCGTCCATAGATGGTGGAGATCTCGGATCGCAAGGCGGCAGTGTTCAGATCAACAGGGCAGGCAATTGCCATACCGCACCTCCACGAAGAACCCCCGGTATTTCTTGCCTGTTCCGGACAGAGCATGATTTCCCCATCTCTACGGATAGCATTTTGTAGCCAATTGGCTCTGACTCCTTGCGGTGCGAGCTGACTGAATTTCAAGGCAGCTTACGCTTCCATTCACTCGCTGGCCGACTTAAATTACGGTCGAGCTTCGTAGACTATGTTAAACGGTGTTTCCGTAGCACGGCGGAAACGGTTGAACCCGGCCGAGACCACAACATCCCGAATTCTTGCCTCACCCGCCTGCGCACCTAAGCACAAACCGACTTCCTGCGATCGGGAGCAGGGCGTGCACAGAAGCGTTGAAAAAGAATAGTAGACTCGTCCTACGGGATTCAGATTGTCCTTCAACTGGTCATTGGCAAAGGGCTCTACAATCATCCACGTGCCATCCTTGGCCAAAGATTGCCGGACGTGCGCAGCCGCCCCAGTCGGGTCGCCCATGTCATGCAAGCAATCGAAGACGGCCACCAAGTCGTAATCTCTGCCAGGAAACACTTTGGCTTTCGCCACCTCAAAGGTGACGCGGTCGGCGACCCCGTTACGCTTCGCGGACTCGCGGGCCGCTTCAATCGACTTGTCATGGTAGTCGAATCCGAAGAATCGAGATTTGGGGAATGCTTTTGCCAGCAATATTGTGGAAGCCCCTTTGCCGCAGCCGACATCGGCCACTCGCCCCCCTGCCTCCAGTTTCTCTTTGACATCGCTCAAAGCGGGAATCCATGAGCTTACGAGATTAGCGGCGTAGCCTGGACGAAAGAACTTCTCACAACCGTGGAAAACGCCGTCGACGTGTTCATGCCAACCCATACCGTCGCCAGTACGGAAGGCTTCCGCGATGCGTGGAACCGCAGCGAGGGAGCCCAAGGCTAGTTCAAATGCGCCGGGCAGATATGCCGGACTGTCTTCATTCGCCAACGTGAATGCTTGTTCCTCAGTCAGGCTGAACTTGTCAGTCTTTTCGTCGTAGGTGATGTAGCCTCCTGCAGCTTGTGACGCCAGCCACTCGCGCAAATAACGCTCATCGGTCTTCGTCTTGGCGGCAAGTTGTGCCGAACTCAAGGGGGCCCCGACAAGGGCTTTGTACAGCCCCAACTTTTCCCCAATGACGACCATGCCGGTATGAACTGCTGCTCCGAGGTCGGTAACAAATTGGCCGATGAAGGCGTTCAGTTTGTCCATATCAATAGCGGGTGCTTGCACAGTACTCATTCTTTAATTTTCTCCATTGTCTTGAATGTGTCCCCGCCCTCCCGTTAGCGAGCCGGGAGTTAGCGGATGTATCGTGATGAGGAAAACAAAATCACCCTATCTGGGACGAACAGGCGTTTTGTCACCTGTACGTCACAGACGTGTCAAGATTTCGCCTAACACTGTGCCTGATCTTCGTGACTGATCTCGCAATTGCTTGTCTCGTGGGCAAGGGTTGAAGGTGACCGCATCGTGGTAAGGATTCAAGAAACACGTTTCCAGGAAGCTGCCCTAATCACAACCATTCGGCTAGATGGAGAAAAATCGCCTTAACACTCATCGACCTGGTTGTTGCGGCGGCCTACGCCATTCGGGCCGTACAGGATTTGCGGTATTTCAAGCCAAAGACCCTCGCTGATCTAATTTGTGCGGTACACAACAATCGCGAGGCGGAAAATACCTTCCTTGGGAGGCTTCGTATGCTCGCATTCAACAGGCTTCGCATTGATCCAGGCAATGGTTCTCCAGCAGTGGACTACCGAATCGAAAATGGCTTTGTGGAGAGTCGTACTCTGGAGACGGATGACACAAAAAGAAGCACCCTCGCAATCGAAAAGCAGTGGCAACGGTTGACGCCCGAGGAACTAACCTCCCGTCTAATGGCCGATACGGTGCTGTTGCGCTGGCTACGTCACAGAATGGGCGTTTATCGGCTGATCCGAGCGTGCAATCAAGACTCTTCATCCCCCGATAATCCAGCCTTGGAGAGCTCCAATCGAGCCGCAGCGTGAAAACCGCTATATGGCGATCGCGGTAGGGACACCGGTTGCCCGGCGCCCCCCGCACGGACCCGGACGAGCGCTCACTAGCGCATCCGGTCCTTCTCTCAGATAGATGGCGGCCAAACTATCCCTTGTCCGCACACTCGCCCACCCGTGGGCACGCGCAGTCCCGCTCTGAGTCGGGTACGTGTCGAATGGGAGAGTGTTCTCCTTGAGCCGCAGCCTTCCCTCCTCATTCTCCGCCGACGATGCTCCGTCTTTGTTCGAATGATTCATCGGTACTATGCCGCGGTGTGACCCCTCGCAGACGTGCACGCGGGCCGTGCGGCCTGAGCGTTCGGCCGCCGACCTGCTGTCTGTTTGGATAGCAGGTGTCTTCGAGGTCTCCCGGTTCTCGTGCATGAAGTCTCTAGGCGTGCCGTGGGGTCTTCGACCAGCCGGACTGAACAGGAACTCGCGTTATCGCTCCCGTCCATGTTGCCTTCCGCGCATGTTAACCGCGTCGGCGTCCGGGTTGTATGTTTTCGGGGCTCAATGGCCCACCCCGCCTATCCTCTATCTACTATCTACGCTTCGCTGGGTCCCTCGCGGTTGCAGCGCAAGACTTGAGTCCGAGTGGATCGCTACTCCTTTCTCGTGAGGCTTCTTCCTCCTCTGCTTCATGCCGGTTTATCCCGGCGCACAAACATCCCCGTTACACTCAAAATGCCCGGAACAGAGATCTGAGTGTAATGGCTGGTTTCGTCAAATATCTTTGATAGAAGACGATCAAACGAGCGCTTGTTCTGTCCGACGAGTTGCCGTTCTTCAATCTTGGGCACGACGGTCTTCACCGGTGTTGAGCGTTGAGCAGCCAGCCTTTCGCTGACAGAATTGACAGGTTTCAACTGAACCTCAGAGCGCGAAAATCGATTGGGATATCCGAGTGTCGCGCCTGCTGGTGTCTGTTCCTTCCCCGGACGAATCTCCCAGCAGAAAGATGGAGGTCCAAATGGAATCGAGACGTGTCATTCACTATCTCGCGGTTTCTTTCCTGAGCCTGATCACGCTCTGTGGCTGTCAAGACCTCGTTCCACACGACACGCCGAGCTTACTCGACCCCAAGTTTCACCGGTCAGACGTCGTCGGCATTGTGGCGGGGTTTGGAACGACCTTTGCCGCTGTGCCGGACTTGGTTGCGATGCTCAGGCGACGGTCAAGTGCTGGCATGAACCCAAGGATGACGGCAATCATGGGTGCCTTTCAGGTTCTATGGGTTTACTACGGCTTGTTGATTCTTTCGCGACCGGTGATCGCATGGAACGTGGTCGCGGTGTTGATCAATTTCCTAAGTGTCGGCGCGTACCTTCATTTCGTCCGCAAAGAAAAAGCCGAACACAAGAGGCTGCTTGGGAGTTGAGGGGCAGGAGGTCAGTTTCCCGGCATGTCGGTGGGAGTGTCATGCGTTCGCGACACTTACCCGCCTGCGCCAGAAGCGGCGCACCCCTCTGCTTTATGAAACCCTTCGCTCGCCGTAAAGAATATCTTTGTCGATCGAGATAAGCCCCTTCTTGACGGCAAACAAGACAAGGCTAGCGTTATTTTTCACATCGAACTCTGCCATGATCTGATGTTTGTGAAACTCGACCGTTTTTGGACTCAGATCCAGACGCGCTGCGATCTCTTTCAGGCTATAGCCTTCCGCGAACAACTGCACAATATCGCGTTGACGAGTCGTCAAGGCTTTTGAGAATTGCTTGACGTGGGTTCGTTGCTCTACCCAATCTTGGGAGCGGAGCTTCGGAGAAACATAGGACTTTCCACGCCAGACCTGCTCGATGGCCGTCACCAACTCACCAGATGCCGAATGCTTGAGCACGAAAGCCGCGTGACCCAGTTCTATCGCAGCGGCCGCCAGGTTGGCATCTTCCTGCATCGTGAGGAATACGATTCGAACGCTCGGAAGCTGCTCCCGGATACGGCGTGCGGCGTCTAACCCATTCAGAAGCGGCATGCCTACGTCGACGATAATTATGTCAGGCTTGACCCTGATGGCCTCAGTAATCAGCGAGCGGCCATCTGTCACCGTTCCGGTTACAACGTAACTCTTTTCCAGAAAACATTTCAGCGCTTCCAGAAATAGCGCGTGGTCATCAGCGATCAGGATGCGGGGGCGGGGCATATTCTGCCGGACAGTCTCCATGAACGACTCCTTCGATTTGCCAGTCGCACTTCGAATCCGACGCGAGAGGCTCGGTGCAGTTGAACGCAAAAACGGAAAATGGCTAATCACGCAGTCAGCTTACCGTTGTTTCCGGAAGTGAAGCCTGTCAGTTGTTACAGGGCAACACCCTGTGACCGGGGTTTTTGAGTGAAAATCGCCTGCTTGCACCAGTTAATAATTCGCCGGTTACGCGGCGGTTTCTGATGGCGGACGACGACGCAGCATCTCTTGGTGGAGCTGCCAGAATTTCTGTACTTCGGCGTCATTCAGAACCTCTCCGCGAGCATGCGCGAGCACGTGAGCCATCGCCTGCCCCAGTTCCTCATCTGTGTAAATGTCTAGGTCTGTCATCCGGAATCAGCCTCTCCCAATTGCCAGTCACCTGAGCAAACAACAAGTGCTCAGCCGCTCAATTTGCAGTCTTACCTCGTGTACAAGAACTGGAAACTGTCAATACTGACAGTGGGGGTCGAACCCAACATCATTTCGCCGAGCTTGAACGGAAAGCCGTAAAGCAGGCAAGCAGAAAATCGGTCACCCAACAAGACCACAGAACTACAGGGGCGCGTCAACCCGTGGGTTGGCGTAATATTCGATTACCCTCAAATCCCCCGGCAGGGTTTGGAGCGCAAAGGCTGTTTACTTCAACTAATTTGGGGCCCCAATCGCAAACTGGGGAGGCTGCTATGAAGTTCTTCCTTGCCCTCGCTTTAATCACCACAACCGGTGTGGCCTACTCTCAAACCAAAGAGAAAACGTCGGGAGAAATCAAAGGTAGCGTCACTGATGCGAACGGAAGCCTCGTGCCCGGGGCGACTGTTTACGCCGTTCCAAAGGACATCAGTTTCGAGAATATTGGCCCTCGCTCGATCACTGCTGATGGTGCAGGAGGGTTCGACTTTCGCGGTGGCTTCGCGTTGGGAGCATACAAGCTGTATGCCAAGAAAGGGTCTGGCGGTTATCCTGACCCGTCCGACAACTTCTATGCAGACCCGAAACTTGAGCCACCAACTGTTGAACTAACCAAAGATCATCCATCTTCGACAACCAGTATGACCCTGGCAAACAGGGCTGCCGTTCTCGCTGGTCGGGTGGTCGATGCTAATTCCGGCTTGCCCTTGAAGGCGAAATTGGTTTTCATGGATGAGGACGGAAACAGCCATTCCCTAATGGTCACTGGAAAATACCGCACGTTGATACCGGCTGGAAAGGACGTGACCCTGATGGTGATGGTCATGTCCCCAGATTACGGTTCACAAACACCCGTCCCTCCCCTTCGGCTTGCGTCGGGGCAGGAGATGGATATGGACATCCCCTTGTCCAAGAGATAAATCAGAAGGATCCGTCTGACTCGTTTGCCTGAGAGCGCAGTTGGCGAACAATCTTTATTTCGCTCAAGCTGGGATGACGGCGATAGCAGGTTGCGGAAAAACTCCGGTCGCGGCGATAAGGCGCCCACTGGGGCTGAAGCCCACTGTTGATTCTGCGCGCTTTACGCGGCGCTAAAGCGCCGCTCTTCCACGGTACCACCGGCATTCAGGAGTTTTTCCGCAATCTCTAAAACTCGTGCTGAGTTTTTCCGCAATCTCTAAAACTCGTGCCCTTCCCAAATCACGCGCGAATCAGAGTTTTTTCGGAAGCTCTGAAGCGCTGCGCCACACAAAATCGATTGTCTGATCGACTTTTTCCGCAGCTTGCTCTTTTTCTGCAGCTTGCGAGAGATCGGCGAGCAACGGGGGAGAGGAACTCTCAGCGGCGGCCTTTTTTTTGGGCTTCGTCGAGCCAAACATGTCGGGTCCGGACCCTCGATTGCGATTTATACTTCAGGCGGTCTGGCATTCCTACGTTCTCCAGATCTGCCGCGAGCGCGTCTCGCAAAAGGAGGACTCGATGAAGGCTCACAAAATCGCAGGTGGTGGTGGGGTTCAGCTAAATGTTGTGGAACAGGGAAATCCGCAGGGTCGTCCGATCCTGTTTATTCATGGTACGTCGCAGTGTTGGCTGCAATGGAGCCGTCAGATGGATTCGACCCTTGCTCGGGATTACCGGCTACTGGCAATGGATATGCGAGGCCATGGTCTCTCGGAGAAGCCGCGCGAAGGGTATAGCGACTCGAAGCTGTGGGCAGACGATGTGAACGGGGTGATCCAAACCTTGAAGCTTGATCATCCAGTGCTCTCCGGCTGGTCCTACGGCCCGCTCGTTTTTCTTGACTACATTCGGCACTACGGCGAGGACCGAATCGGTGGCCTGCAGTTCATCGGTGCAGTCACAAAGCTGGGCAGCGACGATGCGATGTCGGTCCTTACCCCGGAGTTTCTCGGGATCTTGGGAGACTTGCTTTCCACGGATGCAGAGGCGAGTGTCCGCGGATTGAAGGGCTTGCTGGGCCTTTGTTTCGCCCAGGAACTTTCGGGCTCGGAGCTATACCGCATGCTGGGATACAACGCCTCCGTGCCGCCTTATGTTCGTCAGGCGCTGTTCTCGCGCTCTTTCAGCAACGACGACCTTCTGCCAAAGATACGAAAACCAGTACTGATTACGCATGGCGCACTGGATGCGGTGGTCAAGCGCGCCGCAGTCGAGCAGCACAAGGCGTTGATGCCTCACGCGGAAGTGCAGTTGGTGGCGAATGCGGGACACGGAGCGTTCTGGGACGACGCGCCGGGGTTCAATAAATACCTTGACGCTTTTTGCAAGCGCGTGTAAAAGGCGTCGTTTACCCAATCAACGCCGTGCCTGCGTTCCGGAGAACCACGATGAATCGCCGAAAGTTTCTACGTGGAGCGGCCACGGCCGCCCTGGTTTCCAGTGGCGTGACTAAACCGCTGGCATCGGCGATGTCTACTCAGGAACATCCCATCACTGTTGAGACGGCGCCGACGGCAAACAAGCATCCGCGGGCGATTACCATGTGGGAGTTTTCGTGGATTGAGCGGCGGTGGCCTGGGGCAGGCTACGAGGACTGGGATCAGGCGCTCGATGAGTTGGTAGTGCGCGGGTACGATGCGGTGCGCATCGATCCGTTTCCCCATTTGCTGGCTGCCGATCCGCATAAGACCTGGACGATCTGGCCAGAGTGGAATACGCAACTGTGGGGATCGCCGGATGTGAACCGCATCGTGGTGCTGCCGGCGCTCTTTGATTTTCTCGGCAAGTGCCGCGAACGCGGAATCATGGTCGGGCTTTCGACGTGGTATCGGAAGGATGATGCCGACACGCGGATGACTATCACCGGGCCCGAGGTGATGGCCGCAAACTGGATCAAGACGCTTGACCTCATTGTGGAAGCTGGGCACATCGATTCCATTCTCTATACCGATTTGTGCAATGAGTGGCCCGGCGATGACTGGGCGCCCTTCGTCAAACCTCACTTGACGTATGGTGACTGGAATAAGCCAGCATCACTCGACTACATGCACAAGGCGATCGCTCTGGTGCGGGCGAAATATCCGCAGATGCCGCTGCTGTTTTCCTGCGCGGAGGACCGGCCCGAAAATTATCTCGAGCAGGATCTAAGCGACTTCGACCTGCTCGATCCTCATATATGGATGGTGCAGCAGAACGACGGTGAGTTCTACAAGCTCGCCGAATATAGCTACGAACGATTCGATGCCAAGGGGTATACGAACCTGAGCCTCAAAGCGGAAGACATTTATCGGGCACGGCCGGAATACTGGCAGAAGGCACTGTTGCAGACGATTGACCGGCATGCTGCGGTTTCACACACGATGAAGATGCCGCTGATCACGACTGAGTGCTGGGGGATTGTCGATTACAAGGACTGGCCGCTGCTGAAATGGGATTGGGTGAAGGATCTGTGCGCGCTTGGAACTCAGCGGGCGGCGTGGACGGGGCAGTGGCTGGTGATTGCGACCAGCAACTTCTGTGGTCCACAGTTTGTGGGGATGTGGCGCGACAAGGGCTGGCATCAAGAGTTGACGCACACGATCAGGACGGCGGAGATTGCGGGGCAGATGCGCAATGGACGGCTGTACGAGAGGTTGTGAGATCCGCGCGTTCCGAGTCTAGACATAACAATCGGCATTTGCCGACATGTTTGGTTCTCTCTATGCCTCCTCAGCGACTCGGGTAGGGAGTCTGTCCCGTGAAAAAAGTCTTTCGCCGCTTGCGCGGCTGGACGGCCGGCTGTCCCGAGATTTTTCGGGGGCCTTACACTCCTCTGGAGACAACCAATTCGCGAACGTTGGCAACCAACTCACTCGCGCGAAGATATTCCCCCGGACTAACTGGAATGAGTTTTACTCCTCCGCTCAGACACATTCCGCAAGTTCAACCCACTAATTCAGTTCTCTGGGAGAAGTTTACCGCCATACAGCTGTAGATCATTTCAAACGCGACGCGAACCAAGTAGCCGCAAGGAGGCATTATGAGCCGGTCCCTGTCTTTCACCCGTGCGCTGTCGTTGCTCGTTTTCATTTCATTTTGTTCGGTCCTGGCCAATGCGCAGTTCCGGGCTTCGCTTCGCGGGACCGTCACCGACTCGCAAGGAGCGGCCGTCCCTGATGCGACCGTGACCCTGACCAACACGGCTACCAATCAGAGGATGGTGGCGAAATCTGATGGGAACGGGATTTATCAGTTCAACGCCCTGGGACCCGCGCCGTATTCACTTTCCGCGGAACATCCGGGCTTTAAGAGGAGAGTGCTGGATCACGTCCAGATCATCCCTGAGCAGCTTAATGCTCTCGACATTCAGCTCGAGGTAGGGGAGGTGCAACAGACGGTGACGGTCTCGGGCACCACGCAGACGCTCGACACCGAGACCGCAACGGTCAGCGGGACCGTCAGCAGCAATCAGATTCAGCATATGCCGTCGTTCAATCGCGACATATTCCAACTGGCCCAGCTTGCGCCGGGGACATTTGGCGATGCTTCGCAGCAATCCGGGGGTGGGGCGTTCAATCTGCCCGGGAATCAAGGACCCGGCGGAACTCCCGGTGGCTCGGGCGGGATTTTCGCGACCGAGAATGGTCCGCAGGTTCAAAGTGCCGGAGGGCAATACGAGCACAACAGTATCAACATCGATGGAATCAGCACAGTGAGCGCGGTGTGGGGTGGCACATCGGTGATCACTCCTAGCGAAGACTCGGTAGAAACGATGAAAGTGGTTTCCAACAGTTACGACGCGCAGAACGGGCGCTTCAGCGGTGCGCAAATTCAGGTCATCACCAAAGGAGGGAGCAACCAGTTTCATGGCAGCGCATTTTTCAAAGCGTCACGGCCGGGGCTGAACGCATATCAGGCATGGAACGGCCTGGGGTCGAATAACCCGGGCACGCCCGCGGAACGAGGACTTAATCGCGACGAGGGCCGTTTCAACCAATATGGAGGAAGTCTCGGGGGTCCGATCTGGAAAAACAAGATTTTCGCATTTTTTAACTGGGAAACTAGCCCTTTCTCTGCCTCGACTACGGCTCAGGGCTGGTATGAAACGTCTCAGTTCGATAGCTCAGCAGCAACGCCCGGCAGCGTTGCGGCCCAGTATCTTTCGTTTCCGGGGAATGCGGTTTCGTCCAACAGCATGATCCAGCGAACGTGCGCATCGATCGGACTTACGGAAGGAACGAACTGTAACACGGTGGCGGGAGGGCTCGACATCGGCTCGCCGATTAAGACAGGGCTCGGGATGCAGGATCTGACGTATGGCGGAAATCCGGGCGCTCCCGGAGTAGGAGGCGGCCTTGATCTTGTCCCTGATATCGCGTTTTTCAATACCGTGAATCCGACGAATACGTCGCAGATGCAGTACACCGGACGCGTCGATGCCAATGTGACGCAGAAGGATCGCATCACTTTCACGATCTACTATGTGCCGGTCAGCATCACCAACTTCAACGGGCCGGTGCGGTCGGCGAATCTGTGGCATCACTCGCAAACCAACAATGCTTATACGGCGATCTGGAACCGAACGATTTCAGCGACGCTGCTGAATGAGGCTCGCGTGAACGCTGCGGGATGGCGCTGGAATGAGGTAGACAGCAATCCGCAAGAGCCGTTCGGGCTGCCAGCGACGTCGATCGATACGATCGGCGGAACTGCGGCCAACACGAGTGCGGCGACAGTTCAATACTTCGGGCCTCCGGGGCCGAGCATCCTGAATCAATGGACCTATACGTACTCAGATGTTCTGACGAAAATTATAGGGCGGCACAGCATCCGCGTAGGAGGCGACCTCACGCGTCTGCACTACCTGAACGAAGTGATTTATGCCGCGCGGCCGGGATTCGGTTTCCACAATATCTGGGACTTCGCGAACGACGCGCCGTATGGCGAGGGAGGAAATTTCGGCGGGCAATTCGACTTCCGCACCGGCGTTCCGTTCGCCAACCGGCAGGATGATCGCGAGAATCTCTGGGGAGTGTTCGCGCAGGATGACTTCAAGGTGACGCCTACGTTGACGCTCAACCTGGGACTGCGCTGGTCGTACTTCGACGCGCTGTACAACAAGCAAAACAATCAGGACGTGATGTTCTTCGGAGGCGGCCCGAATCCGCTGGACGGACTGCATATTCGCATCGGAGGCAACTTGTACACGCCGCAGAAAACGAATTTTGGACCGGTTGTCGGATTCGCGTGGTCGCCGAACCGTTGGCAGAACAAGGTGGTGGTGCGTGGCGGATTCGGGATCAACTACAACCAGAACGAAATCGCGATTACGGCGAACGCTTCACGGCAATCCGCCGAACGCGTCGAAGCCGTTCTTCCACTGCGATTTCCCGTACACGACCAACCCGAGTTGCAGCGGCACGGGAATTCTTTACGAGACAGCGGGCGACCTTAACTCGATCTTCGGATACGCGCCGAATCCGGCGGCAATCTCAACGCTTACGCCGGAAAATCTTCCTGCATCCGGCAACCAGGTGCTTACGGGATTCCAGGGCGATCCGAAAACAATCGCGAATTATCACTACTCCCTCGATGTTCAGAATCAAGTGACGCCAAACCTGATCTTCACTTTGGGATATCTGGGAAATCAGACTCGGCATTTGTTCGCGCATTCCAACTGGAATGCAATAGGCGTGGCTCGTGGATTCGCGATGAATCCGCTCGTGAATACGGTCAACTTCTGGGGAAACATCGGAAACGGGAACTACAATGCGATGGTGGCCACGCTCAGTCACAACTTCTCACACAGTTTCCAGGCGACGGCGACTTACACCTGGGCGCGTTCCATGGATGAACTGTCGGGGCCGTACTATCAAGATCCGTATCCGTACAATCCTACGAACGCTTATGGCCGCTCCAACTACGACGTGCGGAACGCGTTCAAACTTTTCGGATTGTGGCAGCCGGTATTTTTCCATGGAAGCCACAACTGGATCGAGAAGGTCGCGGGCGGATGGTCATTGAGCGGAATCTGGAACTGGCATTCCGGATTTCCGTGGGATCCGTTCTATAACGCGAGCACGAATTTTTACTATCAGAACAGCGGCTACGGGCAGCTGCGGCCCTCGGCGGTCGTTTCGGGCTTTGGCACGAGCACAGACAACAATCGATTTCAACAGAATAACAACCCAAATTTCGGTGGGGATGGGACAAGATACTTCCTGCCTCCAACGTTTGCCGCCGGGCCGTCTTTTCCGGCGACGGCTCCCGCGCCGGGGCCGGGAATTCATCGCAACAGTTTGAATGGGCCTGGGTATAAAGACCTGGATGTGAGTCTGTCGAAAGCGTTCGGGCTACCAAGGAATCGCGTACTGGGTGAAAGCGCAAGATTCGAGGTACGCGCCGATATCTACAATCTGTTCAACACAACCAACATCAATGTGGCCACTATCGATTCGGCCCTGGGCACGGTTGATCCGACAGGCGCCGTCACACAAGTGAACTCGGATTTCGGAGTCGCGGGGGCCGCGCTTGGCAGCCGGACGATACAACTGCAGGCGAGGTTCAGCTTCTGAGGAGGGCGAGAGGGCCGGAGGATCTCAGGGGCTAAAAGCCCCAATAGTTTGGAGGACGCGAACGCGGCCCTTGAAGGGCCGCTCTTCCACAGAACTGCGGGCATGGACAAAGGATCCTGCCCGAAGAGGCTTGTTTCGAGAATCTCGTCCCAGGGCGTAAATTATGTTCCGTTAGCTTCCGGATACTCGTAGACACCACGTCCTGATTTGCGGCCTAGTCTTCCTGCTTTGACGTATTGCACGAGCAGTGGCGCGGGGCGGTATTTTTCTCCCAGCGATTTGTGAAGATAGTCGAGGATGCTGAGGCGCGTGTCGAGGCCTACCAGATCGACCAACTCGAAAGGGCCCATGGGATGATTCAGTCCCAGCTTAAGGGCTTTGTCAATGTCGGCAGCTGACGCGATTCCCTCCTGCAGCATGTAGAAAGCTTCATTGCCGATCATGGCGTTGATGCGGCTGGTGATGAAACCGGGGCTTTCCTTGATCACGACCACTTCTTTTCCCATGCGCTTGCCAACCTCGACGGCAGTGGCGAGAGTGTCTTCATCAGTCTCGAGAGCGCGCACGATTTCGAGCAGCTTCATCTTGTGCACCGGATTGAAGAAGTGCATACCGACGCAGTTTTTTGCGCGGTAGGTGACGCTGGCGATCTCAGTCACGCTGAGCGAAGACGTATTCGAGGCCAGGATCGTCGTGGGCCGGCAGATCTTGTCAAGCAGGGTGAAGATTTCGATCTTCGACTCCATCTCCTCCGGGACGGCTTCAATGACTAGATCAGCTTCCCGCGCGGCTTCCTCCACCGAGCCAGCATATTCAAGGCGGCGGAAAGCGGCATCGGCAGCAGAGGCGGTGACCTTGTTCAGTTCCACCGCCTTGGTCGAGATTGGCGCGGATTTCCGTCTCCGCCTTGCGTAGAGCGTTGGGAAGCAAATCTTCGAGTATGGTGCGGTATCCTCCAAGTGCGGCAGCATGTGCGATGCCGCGCCCCATAATGCCGGCGCCGATGACCGCAATCGTCTGGACCCCAGGCACCTACTTCTCCACCTTTTCGAGGTCGGCGATGGCGGCGTTGACTTGGGCGGCCGCTCCGCGCATGGTTTCGGCAAGGCGTTTGCGCTCGTCGGGGCTCATGGCGGGAATATAAATGCAAATGCGGCGAAGAGTCGCCGTGATGTCTTCCACGTAGTTCATTGCTCGAATCAGTTCACCCGTTGCTACTGCCATGAGGATCCTCTTTAGTAAATCGAATTTGTAGTCGGACCCTCTATTTTGGACGTCGTGTGGGATTTAGTAAAGGCAGGTTTCGAATGGGGGGACTTTCCAAAGCTTCAACCACAAAGGGCACGAAGGTACACGAAGGGAAAACCTTATAACTTCTTTGGACATGCGCCGGGATTTAGGGAACCTCCGGACCACTAGGAAGAGGGGGCGCTAACGCGACTGAGAATGAAGCTGACCCGATCGTCCAACGGAAGGCGTGGAATCTCGACGAGTTCATGACCAAGAGCTGTGTATGTGGCGACTAGCGCCTGGTAAGTGCGGATCGCCTCGTCGAAGTCCTGCTTGCGTTCCAGATCCTGGTGAAAGATCTCTCGCCACGGCGGGGCGATGAAAACGTTACGGTTGTAGGAAGAAGTTCTGGCGGCGTTATGCATGTGCTCGGGCACAGGAATATTCATGAGACGCAAATACGCTAGTACATCGGGAATGCCTCGATCAAAGAACACCGGGGCGGCACTCTTTTCTGCGAGGCGATACGATCGCATATCCATAGAAAGCATCAGTTCGGCAAACAGGAGTGGGTCGCGCCAGGGCAGAGCACGACCGTCAATCGCCATCTGATCCTGAATAATTGCGCGCCCAGCTTCGCCTGAGCAGGCGTAGCCGCGCGACCGGAGAGCTTCGATGAGGGACGTCTTTCCTGATCCCGGTCCGCCCGTAATCACATAATAACCATCTGAGTTGGTACTCACTTGGTGATTTCCTCCCCGCTGATAGTTCGCAAGAATCGTTCGTAAACTAATGAAACAACGAGCATATAATCGCCATCAATTCTTTTAATGGTGCATGCGTGGGTGCACCGAATCGAATACGCATATGGCAGACACGGCTTTGAGACGTTACATTTTCGCAAGCGATTTCGACCAGACGCTCACCTTCAACGACTCCGGCTATGTTCTCGCCGAGTTGGTCGGCATTCCCACGGAAGAGTTCGAGCGCAAGTCGAAGGGCATGGCCAAGATTAATCTGGTGCAGCAAGGCGCGGAACTGGCTTATCTGCTGCTGCACGATCCGGAGTTCAAGGCGAAGGTGCGCAAGGAGCACCTGCGCGAGGTTGGCAAGCGGATTCGCTTGAAGAGCGACATCAAGCTTTTGTATGAACTTCTTGCCTCGGGCATCGACGGACACCAGTTCGACTTCTACGTGCTCTCGGCTGCGCCCGTCGAGATCGTCCAGTCGGCATTGGAAGACATTGTTCCAGTCGATCACATTTACGGAACCGAATTTCGCTACAAGGCTTCGGGGGAAATCGACACGATCATTCGCGCCACGGCGGGTTACGGCAAAGTGGCGGTGCTCGACGACTTGCTGCTGCAGCAGGTTGCAGGTCCGGATCATGTTATCTATACGGGCGACGGGAGTTCCGACATTCACGTGATGCTGCACATCAATGCACGCGATGGGCTGACCATCGCTGTTTCCGAATCACGTCATGTTTCGCAGATTGCGAAACGGACCGTGCTCAGCACGAGCGCGCTGGCAGTGCTGGCGCCGATCCTCGAGGAAGTCGCTGGCTGGGAGCGCTACCGCATTCGCAGCTTCTTCGAAGCCAATGGGATGCTGATTCAGGAATGGGAGCGTGTGCGGACGGATTGGCTGACCGTGCGTCCGGCGGCCGAACCGACTGAGGGTGAGATCGCCGCATCCAGTTCGGCCGGACCTAGTTTGGCAACGGCAAATTCATAATCTCATGCTGCGCGATAAGAATCTGGTTCCACTTTCTCGACAGCACCAGCACGCCCTCGCTTTGTGTGTGCGCATCGACCGGGCGTCACCGATCCCGGAGTCAGACTTGGCGGCGTGGCAAGGGGAAATCGCGCAACATTTCCGCGCCGAGATCCGGGTTCATTTCGCGGCGGAAGAGCAGTTCGTGTTTCCCCGCGCACGTACGTTCGCGGAATTGAATTTGTTAGTGGACGAATTGCTTTCCGAGCATGTGTGGCTGCGGGAACGTTTCGCGAGGGCGGAGGCAGAGAGTATGTCTGCCGCGGAGGTCGTTGAGTTCGCGCAGCGGCTTTCGGCACACATCCGGAAGGAAGAGAGGCAGGTGTTCGAACGATTGCAGGAAGTGATGAACGCCGAAGAACTCGCGCGGATGGGACAAAGATTGGACGAAACGCTCAAGGATGCTGAGCAGGCTTGCGCTTTACCTGCGAAGAAAGAGCGCTAGACTGCCGGTGTAGATGCGGTGCCCCCCGAGTTTGTGTCGTAGCTATTCTTACGCCCCTTTGGGGCTCGGTCATTTTCCATCTTGCAACCCACAGCTCGCGCTGTGGGCTTTATTCTTGCGCCGCTTCGCGGCTGTGAAGAACAATTCTGTTCCACTTTTTGGCATACCAAGAAGTTACGACACAGACTCCTCCGGGACCTGCGCAATTTTATTTCGCTAACCCCCACTTCCGTGCCGGGCCTTCAGATGCCGCCGCTTTGCGGCTGGGACCCGTCCGAACCATACCGTCGGACTCTCCGGTGACAAGGCCTCGCGGCAATGAAATCGTGCGGTTTGCTAACGCGGCCTAGATTGTTGCGGGGACGCGGTGAATCTTTCGGAATGCCTGCACTGCGTCGCGTCCCATGTAGCGCTCCAGAACGGCAGGATCGGTTTGGCGTAGATCCACTACCACGAGGCCGTCGAGGACATTCGAGAATTTGTGGTCGACATTGAAGCCGAGCAGTCTGCCGCCGATCTTGGCATACTGCCGCAGGAGGATGGGGAGACCTTTGCCGTCAGCTTCGACGTCGGTAATCGGTTCAGAGAGTTCGTCGAGGTCGCGCAAAGCGCGGCACATGGCGCGGCAATCCCAGCGGTGCAACAGCCCGGGACGGAATGGGCGGCGTGGCTCGATCAGACCTGCCACGCTGTCGTCTTGCATGCGTGACTGGAAGAAGCGGTAGATCATCTCGCGCGAGGCTTCGTTGTAGTCGTTGCTGATGCTGACCGCTCCGAAGAGAATTGGTATCTCGGGGCGCATCGCGATCAGGCGGGCAATACCCTTCCACAGCAACAGCAGCGGAGCGTATTGCCGCTGATACTCGGGACGCACGAAGGAACGTCCTAACTCCAGAGCGGGGCCCAGTTTGTGAAACAACCGGCTATCGTAGCGGAACAGAGTGCTGGTGTAGAGTCCCGCCATGCCGCGCTCCCCGAGAATCTCGGCTGTATTGCCAGCGCGATAAGCTCCCACAAGTTCGCGCCTGGATTTGTTCCAGAGCAGAACATGCCAATAATAGTCATCGAACGAGTCGAGGTCACGGCTCTTACCCGTGCCCTCTCCGGCGCGGCGGAAGGTCAACTCTCGCAGACGTCCAATTTCCAGTAGAAGTTGCGGGATGTGGGCCGCCGTTCCAAGATGCACGGAGAATTCCGCGTTCTCGGCGAGGCATCGCCCGCCCGATAACGTCTGGATTTCCTCAGCCAGCGAGGCTTCGTGAATTGGCGCAGCAATCGGTTCTCGAATTTTGGATGCCAACCTGGAACGAAGCGCCATGGGCCAGGAGGTTTCAGCCTGTCTCCGGCGAGCCAGCAAATACGTACGCCAGCGAAGGTACTCGATGGCTTCGCGATCGCTTCCCACCGCGTTGAGCGCGTCGGCTGGAACCGGGCTTCCCACCCGCACTTCCACGGTCTTGCCTTCCTGCTTGAGAAATTCCTGCAGAAGGAAGGCGGTACGCAGCTTGGGATGGATCATGCCGAGCAACTGGAATCCGACACCATTGTGTCCACAGAAGTAGACCGGCAGTGCCGTGGCCCCGGTGCGACGGATGAGACGCACCGCGGTATCGTTCCACTCGGGGTCGGCCACGTGCGCAGCGGGCATGAGAAATTGCGATACTTCGCCCGCGGGAAAAATGGCGAGCATGCCCCCCTGCTGAAGCCAGGCCAGCGCCTCCCGGATCGCCTTGCGATTGGACTCGACAGAGTGATCGGTCTGGAAGGGATCGACGAAAATGCAGTTACGCTGTAGCTCGGGAATGTCTCCGAGTACCAAATTAGTGAGCACCTTAACGTCGGGGCGCACGCCAGCGAGAAGAACGGTGAGCAGAGCCCCGTCGAGCACGCCGTACGGATGATTGGCCACCACGACTACTGGTCCAGTTGCTGGAATGCGGGCGCGGTCCGCTGGGTGGATCTGGAGATCTATCCGCATTTCGGCGAGAAGATTTTCCAGACAAAAGCCTTCCGGCGAACGCTGCACCCGCCGGTACAGATCTCTCACTTTGCCGACCGGCGCCAACTTTCCGGCCAGGCCGGGAAACTGCGCGACACGGGATAACACTTCTCCCTGCGCCTCACTCGTCTGCAGATGGTTGAATGGCATGCTATATCCATATCGAAAACGCGTTTCGAAGGTATGAAGAGCAGGTTAAAATCTGATGAAATAAAAGCGGGAACCACGAAGGACACGAAGTAACACGAAGGAAAACTACGAACTAAGAAATGCGAAGGTAACCAGTAGTACCCAACCACATCACAGCTGAGAAGGGATCCTGTCAGGTTTCCAGGCAGTAACGCGTCTCGGCTAGTGCGTAGAGCCTGCGCCAAACGAGCCGGTTGATGGTCACAACCGTAGCGGCCATGAGGATAGTAGCGGCGAGGAGCAGGTCGAAATTGCCGCCGTCGGTAGCCTGGCTGATGGTGGCTCCAAGGCCGGCCGTCGTGTAGATGTGGCCTTTGAAGTGGAAGTACTCGGCTACGATGCTCGCATTCCATGCGCCGCCCGATGCCGTCACCAAGCCAGTAACCAGGTAGGGAAAGATGCCTGGCAGGATCAACTTTTTCCAGCGCTCGATCCCTTTGAGCCGGAAAACCGAGCAGCACTCCTTCAGGTCCGTCGGGATCGCGATAGCACCAGCGATGACGTTAAACAGGATGTACCACTGCGTTCCTAATAATAGAAGAACGATGGACGTAAGCCAAGGCCTCCGCCAACTTTGATCAGGAGGAGCGGTACGACCGGAAAAAGGTCTGTGGCGGGGAAGGAAGCAGCAATCTGGGCGAGCGGCTGCGCCATGCGCGCCAGCCGGGGATTGAAGCCGACGGTCTGAATAGCCTGACGCTGCGATTCTTACGCTCCTTCGGAGCTGGCTTATTCTCCACTGGCTACCCACGGCTTGCGCCGTGGACTTTATTCTTGCGCCGCTTCGCGGCTGAAATGACCAATCACGCAAAGAAGGTGTTGTTTGAATCGGCCGCGAAGGGCTTCGGGAGACGGTCGCTCACCTCCGCGAGTAGCGCCAGCTTTGCCGCCAGTTCGCCGTTTAACTGGTTCTCTTGAAAGCGCCAGCGCCAGTTACCGCCGTAAAGACTGGGAGTATTCATGCGGGCTTCGCTGCCCAGTCCGAGAACGTCCTGCAGGGGAACAACGCTAAGGCAGCCCGGTGAAATTTGAGCCGCGCGAATGAAGGCCCAGTTGATCCCATCGTCGCAGCGTCCCAAGTAGGCTTCGGCGTTGCGGCGCTCGTGCTCGGCGGCGCCAGAGTTCCACCAGCCAACCACGGTGTCGTTGTCATGCGTTCCGGTGTAAATAACTTTTCCCGCGGCCCGATGCGGCAGATACATATGCGCACCTTCATCACCGAAACCGAATTGCAGAACCGACATCCCTGGCATTTGCAGCCGATCCCGCAAGGCGTGCACTTCCGGCGTGATGTACCCGAGGTCTTCGGCAAAGAAGGGCAACCCACCCAAGGCCTCGCGCAGTTTGAGGAACAGATCGTCGCGCGGACCATCGACCCAGCGGCCATTGACGGCAGTCGGGTCGGCTGCAGGAATCTCCCAGAACTGATCGAACCCACGGAAGTGATCGAGGCGGATGTAGTCGCAATGCTGCGTTGCCCAGCGCAGGCGCTGTATCCACCACTGATAGCCTCGCTGCTTCATGACATCCCAGCGATAGAGCGGATTTCCCCAGCGCTGTCCGGTTTTGCTGAAGAAATCGGGAGGAACTCCCGCCACGACTTCCGGCTCCAGGTTGTGATCGAGGCGGAAGAGTTCGGGATGAGTCCAGACATCGGCGCTGTCGTGGTTCACAAAAATGGCAACATCGCCCACGATGCGGATGGCACGCTCCGCACAGTATCGGCGCAACGCGCGCCACTGCTCATAGAATGCGAACTGCAAGGCGCTGCGCACCCGGATGTCATCGGCCAGATCTTCCCGGGCCTTTTCCAAAGCGGAAGTTGCGCGAGAAGCAATTTCTCGCGGCCATTGATTCCAGGGTTCGAGCTTGTGGCGGGCGCGCAGAGAGTCGAACAGGACAAAATCGTCGAGCCACCAGGCATTTTCTGCGCGAAAAGCTTCGAAGCGACCAAGAGCCTCGTGGGAAGCTGACTTCAGAAAGCGGTGCGCCGCTTCAAACAGCAGGGGAAGCTTTTGCGCGAAGACGTGATCGTACTCGACTGCGCCCGAATGCGGGCGAAAGTGCATCAAGTTGTCCGCGGTCGATCCAGCCATGGTCGGCCAGCCGTTCGAGACTGATCAGCAGCGGATTCCCGGCGAAGGCGGAGGTCGAAGAATACGGCGAATTTCCGTAGCCCAGCGGCCCCAGAGGCAGGACCTGCCAGATACCCTGGCGGGCGGACGCGAGAAAGTCTACAAAGCGATACGCAGCAGGGCCGAAATCGCCGACTCCTCCGCGCGAAGGCAGCGACGTTGGATGCAGTAAGATGCCACCGGCACGCGCAAAGGACATGACCCGCCGCTACATTCCGGACTCGCTGGCGGCGCGGGTAAGCGCTTTGAGCTCTTCCTGGTTCCTCTTGATCTTGCCGGACTTCGTCATCTCATCGACGAGGTTCGATACAAACAGACCGAAGCGCTCCTGCTGCTTGCCTTGCAGCACAGAATCGCGAATCTGATCGCGCTTGGCGGCAAAATCCGCGTCGGTGGGTTGCTGGTTTTCGAGGATCTGAAGCACCGCTGCATCACTGCCACTGCTGATCGGCCCGCTGATCTCTCCCGGCTTCATGGTGAACGCCACCGCAGCCTGCCCAGACATCGAACCCACCTCTGGCACCTGACCATCGGGGAGGACTTGGTCACTGGTCTTCATCGTGGCGCCCAGTTCTTTGGCGGCCTTCTTCAGATCATGGGCAGCCTTGGCGCGATCGGAGAGTTCCTGAGCCTTTTGCGTCAGCAGCGTCCTCGATTGCTCGGTCTTGAATTCATCCTCGATGCGGCTGCGGATTTCTTCAAAGGTCGGCGTTGCCGGCGGCTTGATGGCCAGCAACTCATAGACCGCGGTTCCTTGTGACGTCGGAGCCATGTCCGGTGGAGCTTTTTCCTGAGCCGCAAAGACGGCTTCCATGAACTGCGGGGACGGCCCCAGACCCGGCAACATGTCGCGGCGGGCGAAGAAGTCCGAGGTAATGACCGGGACGTTTTGCTTGGCGGCGGCTCGCGTCCAGACCCGCTGGGTACGAGCGTCCTTCAGCAGAGCTTCGGCCTGGCGCTGCGCCAAGCTGCTGCGCTTTTTGATGCTTGAGGGCCGGCTCGATTTCGGCTTTCACCTCGTCGAGCGACTTCATATGCGCATCCTGCTTGTCGTCAACGCGGATAATGTGGAAGCCGTAGCTGCTCTTGACCAGATCGCTGATCTGGCCCTTGGGGAGCGAGAACGCCGTCTTCTCGAATTCAGGCACGGTCTGTCCGCGTCCGATCCAGCCGAGCGATCCGCCCTCTTTCGCGCTGCCTGGATCCTCTGAATATTTCTTTGCGATGTCTTCCATCTTCGCGCCGCTCTTCAACTGCTTCAGCAGATCCTCGGCGCGACGCTGCGCTTCCGCCACGCCCTTCTCGTCGACCTTGCCGTCAGGACCGGGCAAAGGCGTCTTGATCAGGATGTGGCTGACCTTCACCTGCTCCGGCACGCGGTAAGCATCGCGATGCTGCTGGTAGTAGCTCTGCAGATCATCCTGGGTGACTGTGATGCCGCTCTCGACCTTGTTGGTGTCGATCACCGCGTACTTTATCTTGCGCTTTTCGGGAATCGAATTCGCGTAGCTGGAAAGGTGGCTTTCATAGTAGGCCTTCAACTCGCTATCCGTCGGGTGCAGGCCTTTCTTGATGTCGTCCTGCTTCAACACTGCATAGTCGAACTTGACCTTCGTATTCTGCTTGACGAACTGCTCGTGAATCTCGGCTTCGCTCACGCTGGCGGTTCCTGAGATCAGCGCCTGGAGTTTGGTCAGGAGAATGTCATGGCCGACGGACTCTTCAAACTTCGCGGGCGTCAGATTCGCCCGGGTCAGCATGTCCTCGTATTCCTGTTCGCCGATGAACGTGCCGCCCGGGAAAAAGGTCGCGGCATAACGTCCATGCTGCAGTTCTTCTTTCACCTCCTCCGGACTCACGCGCAGTCCCATGCGGGCAGCTTCGCTGAGCAGTGCCTGGCGGGTAATCAATTGCTCGGCGGCGCGCTGGGAAAAGAAGGGCAGCAACATGCTCATGTTGGCGGTGCTGCCCTGCGGCATCTGCTGCTGCAGCATCTGCTTGGCCGTGGTGCGCACGTCGTCGGCGGAAATGTCGTTGCCGTCGACTTTGGCGACAATGCCCTTGCCGGGAGTGTTGCCAAAGACGTCGCCTCCCAAGCCTCCCGGAATCAGCGTGATGACCATCGAAGCGCAGATGATCAGCAGAAGACCTCCGAGGATATACTTCGTGGTCTGGCCAGACTTTTGCAGAAAGCGAATCATGTTCTTATCACTCCAGAGTAGACAGGCGAATTTTTAATTATAAACTATGACGCTGGGGAGAAATCACCGGCCAGACGTGCCTCGTTTTCCAAGATCCGGCGATGGCCCAAGCGCTCGAGTGCGCGCTATCCACAGCCTTCGAAAAATCCGCTATTGAAACGAATTAATAGAAGTGTTATCCCTTTCTTCGGCACTTTTCCAAGAGTCTCTGTGCCCAGTCACGACGCGCACCTGCAAAGGAGCCCCATGAAACCCGGCAAGCCGCTATCTTTGATTTTCTTCATTCTGACGCAGTTCATATTGAGTTCGTTCCTGTCCGCGCAGCAGAAAACCCCGGCCGCACCCGCGGCCAAGCACGACACGGAAACGAAGCTGATGCTCGCGCGAAGGATGGGCCCTGCAGACTTCGGCCAAAGTCGAGGCCAAGGGAGAGGTCATCTCGAGTCCCAGCTTTGCTCCCAAGGGATGGCATGCGGCAACCATTCCGAGCACCGTGGTGGCGGCGCTGGTGAAGGACAAAACTCTAGCCGGATCCTTTCTCCGGAATGAACCTGCGAAGCTTCCCCGGTGTGAACTATCCCATTGGCGGCAATTTCTCAAACATCGCGATGGCGTCCGACAGTCCTTACGCAGTGTCGTGGTGGTATCGCAAGGCGTTCACAGTTCCAGCAGCCTACAAGGGAAAGACCATCTGGCTGAAGTTCAACGGGATCAACTACCGCGCCAACATTTTTCTGAACGGGAAGCAGATTGCGAAATCGGACGACGTGGCCGGAGCCTGGCGGACGTACGAATTCAACATCACTTCGTCGGCAAAGCCCGGTGCGGAAAACGTGCTGGCGGTGCAGGCCTTTGCTCCTACCGAACACGATCTCGCCATCACGTTCGTCGATTGGAATCCGGCGCCGCCCGACAAGAATATGGGACTGTGGCGCGAAGTCTACCTGACCACCAGCGGGCCGGTCGCGCTGCGCTATCCAACGGTGGTCTCGAAGCTGAATCCGCCGGCCAACGACAGTGCGCAGCTCACCGTGACGGCGCAGGTGAAGAACGGAACCGATCAAGCCGGTGAAGGGCAAGCTCAAAGGCCAGATCGAGAACGTCACCTTCGAGCAGGACGTGGAACTCGCGGCCAACGAGTCCAAGGACGTCACCTTCACTCCCGACAAGTTTTCGCAGCTGGTCTTCTCGAATCCGCGGCTGTGGTGGCCGGCGCAGATGGGGACGCCGAACCTGTACAAGCTGACCATGGAATTCGAAGTCAACGGCGCGGTCAGCGATCAGATCGAGCTCCGAGTTTGGCATTCGCGAAATCACCTCGGACCTCAACTCCGTCGGCGGACGCGCCTTTCACATCAACGGCAAGAACATTCTGATTCGCGGCGGCGGCTGGACTCCGGACATGATGCTGCGCGAGAACTCGCAGCGGCTGCAGGACGAATTCCGCTACGTGAAGGACATGGGGCTGAACACCGTACGCCTCGAAGGCAAACTCGAGACCGAGGAGTTCTATCAGATCTGGCCGACCGCCAGGGCATCCTGGTGATGGCGGGATGGTGCTGCTGCGACTTCTGGGAGCGCTGGCCGCGCTGGCAGCCGCAGGACTTTGAAATCGCCAAGCAGTCGCTGCGCGATCAGATCTATCGGCTGCGCAGCCATCCCAGCCTGGTGATGTGGCTGAACGGCAGCGACAATCCTCCGCCGCCGGATGTGGAGCAGATGTATCTCGACATCGAGAAGGAATTGCTGTGGCCGAATCCGGTGGTCTCGTCGGCGACCGGAAAGAAGACGAGCGTGACCGGCGACAGCGGCGCCAAGATGAGCGGGCCCTATGAATACGTCGCGCCCAGCTACTGGCAGGTGGACACTCCTGAGGGCCAACCCGGGCGCAAGCTGTGCAATCCCGGGGGCTGCGGCGGTGCTTACGGCTTCAATACCGAAACCAGCATGGGGCCTGCGGTTCCGCCGGTCGAGAGTATTCGCGCGATGGTCGGCAAGGATCACATGTGGCCGATCGACGACGTGTGGAACTATCACGCGGGCGGCGGCGAATTCAAAACCATCAACGTGTTCAGCGAGGCTCTGGCGAATCGCTACGGCAAGTCGGACAACGTGGACGACTTCGCCATCAAGTCGCAGATGCAGACCTACGAAGGCGTGCGCGCCATGTACGAGGCGTACAGCCGCAACAAGTATCAGGCCACGGGCGTGATTCAGTGGATGCTGAACAACGCATGGCCTTCGATGATCTGGCATCTGTATGACTACTACCTGCGTCCCGGCGGCGGATACTTCGGCGCCAAGCGCGCGATGGAAGCGCTGCATCCGATTTACGGCTATGACGATCACGCGATCTGGGTGGTCAGCAGCCAGTACACCGACGTCAAGGGTCTGAAGCTGACCACTAAGATCTACAACCTCGACGCGACGGAGAAGTTCTCGCAGGAGAATCCGGTCGATGCCGCGGCCGACAGCACGGCGAAGAATTTTCACGCTGCCCGACGTCTCCGGGTTGAGCAACACCTATTTCCTCGTGCTGAAGCTGGAAGACTCGAGCTGGAAAGCTGGTGGGATCGAATTTCTACTGGCTCTCGACCAAGCCGGAAACGCTCGACTGGGCGAAATCCAACTGGTGGATGACGCCGACGGCATCGTATGCGGACTTTACCGCGATCTCGCAACTGCCCAAGGTCAAGCTGAAAGTCACCGACCGCACCGAGCGCAAAGGCGAAGATGCAATCACGCACGTGACGCTGGAGAATCCCAGCAAGAGCCTGGCGTTCTTTGTGCGGCTGAAAGTCGACAAGGGCGCCAAGGGAGAAGAAATCCTGCCGGTCGTTTGGGAGGACAACTACATTTCGCTGCTCCCCGGAGAGAAGCGCGAGATCACCGCTACGTACCGCGCGAGCGAATTGGGCACGGCGAAAGCTGCGGTGGAAGTCAGCGGCTGGAACGTGGAGTAGAGAGGCATTTGAGTAATTGGGTAATCTGGCAATTGCGGTAAATTTTGCAAACCGCTCAGCGGACGTGAGTGCATTTTCGGTTCTCAGGCTGCCCAATTACCCGATTCCGCGTCACCCATCTAGCACGTGCTGCGAAACCGAGAGGATGTTTCCGTCGGGGTCTTTGAACCACGCGACTTTGTCGCCGGTCGGCGCGGTCCAGATTCCCAGTTCGTCCTGCTTGAAGAATCCGAAAATCTCGAAGTGAACGCCTTTTTGCGGCGAGCGCCCGCACCACATCTTCGATTCCTGAAACCTGCCATCCCAGCACGGTGAACTGCGCCGGCGTGAAGTCTTTCATCTTCGCGGCCCGCACCATGATTCCGTTGGCTTCGAAGACGAGCGCGAATCCGTCGTCTTTCACGAAGCGCAAACCCAGAACACCCTCGTAGAAAGCACGAGCCTTTTCCGAATCCTTGATCGGAACAAATGCGACGATGTTCGTTGACCCCAGCATGATTGATCTCCTCTCTGGAATGTCGAACCGCGAGGCAAAGAGCGTACGCTGTTGCATGGTCTGCGTCATTACGCTATTGTGACAATGAATGTCGAAAAAGCGACAGGCCGTCCATGTCTGCCCCAGGCTGCCTTCGCCGGTCACTGCGCTGGCGTTCGAGCTCGGTCACGGCCACTTCGATCCCGGAGCATATGCATCCAGAGGATCAGCTGGTTTACGCCTGCCAGGGCGTGATGACCGTCCGCACCAGCCGCCGGAACGTGGGTCGTTCCGGCCCAGCGAGCGGTCTGGATACCGGCTCGAACTCCCCATAGCGTTCTCATCTCGGGCGCGGTATCGATGCGGACGATCTACTTGCGTCCGCGTATGGTACGACAGCTTCCTCGGGCGTGTTGCGTGGTGAACGTTTCTCCTCTGCTGCAGCAACTGATCGTTCATCTCTGCACCGTGGGAAAGCTGAGCCGCAGATCGAAAACCCACGCGCACCTGATCGACGTTTTGATCGATCAGCTTGAAACTGTGCAGGCCGTTCCCTTACAGCTGCCTAGCCCGTCCGATCCGCGGCGGCCCGCGTCGCGGCTGCGCTGCAAGGAAACAGCCGACAAGTCCCGTTCTTTGGCCTGGGCGTGCAAACAAGCTGGGGCGAGCAAGCGAACCATCGAAAGACTGTTCCAGCAGGAGACGCGGATGTCGCTGGGAAAGTGGCAGACAACAGATGCGCCTGATGCGATCTCTGCAACTTGCTGGCCGCCGGAGAGAAGATCAGCCAGCGCCGCGCTGGAGGCCGGCTACAGCACTCCGAGCGCGTTCATCGCGATGTTCCGAAAAGCGCTGGGGACAACGCCGCGTCGATACTTCGAGAACGGCTCGGCACGATCTTAAGACCAGCCGGTTTCTACTGGTCGCTGAAGTCGATCATCACCGGGGCGGAGCGGAACCAGTTCGTCTTGTAGCCGACGTAGAGGATTCCGATCGCGAACCAGATGCCGCCGACCGTCTTGGCAACGATGTTCAGGTTGACCCAGATCAAGCAGGCAGAACAAGAAACCGATGAGCGGGAGCAGCGTATCGGTCAGAAACTTCGTCTGATAGCCCTGCTGTCGCCTGACCGAGAACTGCCAGAAGCAGGCAAGATTCACTCCCATGAATGCGAGGAACGCTCCGAAGTTCAGCAGCTCGCCAGCGTGCTGGTACGCGCTGCCGATGTAGTTCAGAAGCACGGCGCCGAGAAACGCCAAGCCGCCGATGAGCAGAATGTTGTTGGTCGGGCGTGCTGCTGCCGGGCTTCAGCTGGCCGAAGAACTTCTTCGGCAGCACGCCGTCCCGGCCCATGCCGAACAGCAGGCGGGCGGCGCCGAGCGTGCCGGTCAGTCCGCTGCCGAAGGCCGCGACAATCAGGATGAAGCCCATCGCATTGAACAGCAGCTGCGCCGCCGACGCGGCTGCAGATATCCATGAACGCGGTCTCGAGATTCGGAAACGAGCGCCAGTCGGGCCACACGCGCGCGCCCAGGTAAGCTTCGATCCCGCTGCACACGCCGGCAAAGATGCAGGTCAGCACCACCGCCAGCAGAACGTTGCGCTTGGGATTCTCCACGTCTTCGGCCAGCGTGGTCACGCCGTCGAAACCGATGTAGGTCAGGGCCGCGAATGAGGTCGCTGTCAGTATCTTGTGAGAGTTGAATGTCTTGGGATCGTAGAAGCGGTTGCAGGGAGAACAGTCCCGCCCATCCTTGCCCGCCGTACAGAAACTTGATCGCCAGCACGACGAAGAACAGCGACCACGACCGACATGACGGCCAGCAGAACCTTGTTCGCGTTGGAGGAAGACTTCACGCCCGCCAGATTCAGGACGGTCATGATGCCCACGATGATCGCAGCCCAGACTACGAATGGGACCTGATGCACGTAGCGCTCGTGCAGGGCGGTCGCGATCCAGACGGTGTTGATCAGCGGCTGCAGCAGGTAGTCGAGGATCATCGCCCATCCGGCGAGAAAGCCGAGATGCGGATTCAGTCCCTTGCCGACGTAGGTGTAGGCCGAACCCGCCGTCGGGTAGAGCGCGCCCATGCGTCCGTAGCTGACGGCGGTGATCAGCATGGCGAAGAGCGCGATCAGGATGATGGTGACGAAGTGTCCGTCGGAAAGCTTCTGCGCGACGCCATAGAGCGGCACCGGCGCGATGGGCTGAATGAGGACGATCCCGTAGAAGATCAGGTCCCAAAGCGTGAGCGTGCGGCGCAGACGTGGAACGGCAGCAGGTGCGGCGGTGGAGGTTTCCATGAGAACGGCTATTGGATTATGGGACGGGGCGGAAATGTCAATATTAAAACGATTCCGTAGGCCATACGGTTGTTTTCCTGCGCCCCTCATCGAGATCTCATTCTGCCTAGCGCGGAAGACTCGGAGGAAGCGTACGAAGGATCGTCCGTTCCACCGGGGCGGATGAGTTCTCGCGATGTCTGCGGCCTCGGCAAACCCCCTCGACCGCATCCACAACGGACGCTGTCGTACGGTCCCTCAACGCGGCTTCGCCGAGTTTCAGGATGACATCGACGAGAGTTTCGAAGCACGCGGAATGGTCAGTGGAGACCTGTCCCGTAGTCGAACCAGTATCCGCGCTGCTCGTTGCCTGACATGTGGCGCGTGTTGTATTCGAGCAGATAGTTCACGTGCGCGTCGTCGAGCGGGAAAGACTTCTTCGGCGTATAGGGATACTCGCCCATGCTGAGGAACGGCAGCGGAGCGACGTAGTTGCCTTCGGCGGCGTAGAAGTCCATGTCTTTTTCGTAGCCGTTGGCGGCGAAGAAATAGTCGCGCACCCAGCCGTGCGGGAGCGCGGGAAGTTTCGACGGATCGAAGTCGAGGCGGACTTCGTCGCCGGAGCCGAAGACGGCCAGTTTGTCGTCGGTCGCGGTGAGCAACGGGAGCACGTCGCCGTAGCGCGTGTAGGTTCCCTGCGGACGCGTGTAGGGGCCGGTGGCGCTGGTCTTCTCGTAGATGTACTGCACGTTGCCGGGTGGCGTGCCTTCGATCTTGTAGGGATAGCCGTGGAACTCGAGGTCGGCGTGGAGGAGAGGAACGGGAGTCAGACGGGAGTACTGCATCCGGCACTGGCTGCTTGCGGTGTGCGGTCGATCAGAATGCTGTCCCAGTAGATTTGCAGATTCGTGGTGATGCGAATCTTCTGCGTGCCGTGCGGGAGTTTGCCGGTGAGATCGGCAGTCATCGTGCGCGGGCCGCCGGCGGGGAATCCCATGTCGTCCATGACGCGCTTCCAGTTTCCGTCCGCGCTCAGTGCTTCGACGTAGGGTGCGATCGGCTCGAGTTTGGACTGCGAGGCGGCGTACATGCTGTTGGCGGTGAAGTATTCGATTTCGCCATGCATCAGCAGCCAGAGCGGACCGCCTTTATAAGGCTCGCCCAAATCGAGCGTGAGGGTGTGCGGCTTGGCGAATCCCGCGAACTGGGTCAACTCGAAATCGCCGAAGAAACGGTGCGCGAGCAGATCGGGCAGAACGTTGTGGCCGTGCTCGTCCCAGGCTCCGGCGGGCGGGCGCGCGTCGCGGCTGACGACGACTTTGAATTCCGGATACGGCGGGTTCGAGGCGAAGTATTCGTTGGGATACACGTCGAGATCTGCGGGATGATCGACCGCCAGCAGCCGCACCTGATCGAGGTAGACGGCTTCTTCGAGCGGCTCCATGAAGCGGAAGCTCAGGATTCGGTCGTTCCGCGCTGCTCGCAGCATCGGCGAGGCGTCGGGCACCCCCAGTTTGTCGATGCCTGTCATTCATGGGGTGCCGCAGGTCTCGCTGGCTTTGCGAGACGTGAGGACTCGATCCTTCTCGTGAACCAGCCCGTCGGAATCTTGATGTACTCGACCGGGCGCGGGATGTCGCGCTGGTTGGGGCCGATCCAGTGGCCGACGACTGCGGCGCCGAGCATGTCGGCGACGAACTCGTAGCGCTCGCCGTTCCAGGCGAAGAGCGTGGGACAGGAACTGCCGCGGCGGTCGATCTCGAGGAATTCCTGGCGCTTGTCGCCGGCGATCTGGATTTCGTCCTGCAGCACGCCGGTGGGCCAGAGCATGCGGACGATGTCGGCTTCTTTCGACTGGCCGAGGCCGACGACGATGTCGGTGGAGTTCTGGCCGAGATAGCCGTTCGATCCGTAGATTTCGAATTTCTGGCGGTTGCCGCCGGAGAAGACTTCGACCTTCGTTCCGATGGCGGACTTGTTGTCGTTCAGTCCCTTGAGCGAGAGCTTCAGCCAGTGATTCTGTGTCGCACCCTCGTTGCGCAGGAGCACGGCGGGGCCGTGATTCTGCGTGATGAGCAGGTCGGTGGCGCCGTCGTTGTCGTAGTCGCCGGTGATGATGGCGCGCGGATCTTTCGAGCTGAATCTTGTCGAGGCCGACGTCGGTGGTGACGTCTTTGAATCCGTCGGGGCCGAGATTGCGGAAGAGGCGGACTTCGCCCTTGCCGTCTTTCGTTTCGCCGACGGCGACGAGGTCGACCCAGCCGTCGTTGTCGTAGTCGAAGGCGGCGACGCCGTAGGCGCGGACCCAGTTGGTTTCGGGGAGCTTTCACTTGCTCGAAGGATTTTGCCGTGATTGTTGCGCCAGAGGGTGAGGCCAGGAGCGCCCATTTGCGTGAATGCGAGATCCATCCAGCCGTCGTGATCGAAATCCACTGCAGCTACGCCATTCGTCTTGCTGGGCATGGATGACGTCAGGTCGCTTGCGTTCGCGGAAATTTGCCCTCTCTCGTGGATTTTCGAAAAGTGCCGACTCGTTCGTCCGCCAGTGACCAGAACATCCACGGCACGATCATTGTTGTAGTCGGTTCCGATCGCTGCAATGCTGCGGAGAGGACCCGCAAGTCCTGTTGAATCGGTGACGTCCGTGAATGTCCCATCGCCGTTGTTCCGCCAGAGCGCACTGTGGCCGTACGCTTCGTCCAACTTCTGCCCTTCAGGACCTTGCTCCACGAGAACTGGCTCAGTCACGTATAGATCAAGGTCTCCATCGTGGTCATAGTCAATGAAAGTGACTGCGAGAGGCGCCGTTGGGAGTAATGAGATCGGTGGATGGGAAGTCCCACGAGTTATCTCGATCGAGGGCGCGGGAGCATTTTTTTCTTCAGCTGATGAGGCTTGTTTGCCGCTCCCGATTCCGACGCCCTGCGCGCCGAAATCGGTCCACTTGAATCTTCCATTTTTCTCGTTGTGAAGAAGCTTGACGCCCGTTGTCGAGGTAACTGCCAGATCCGCAAAACCATCGTTGTCGTAATCGCCAATGTGCAGCCAATTGCATTCGACGCGCTGGTTCCGACCTCAATGGCTTGCCATCGGTAACATCCTTAAATTTGCCACCGCCCAGATTGTGGTACAGCGACATTGCGCCGCGAACGCCGTTGTCCACCACTAGAAGGTCAGATTGCCGTCATTGTCGTAATCGAGAAAACACGCCCCAGCGCCAAGGTAGTTCGGGAAACCCTTGTAGGAGTTCGGACTGGCTGGCGCCGGATTGAACACCAACCAGCTTCCTTCGTCACATCCACAAACTGCACCTTGATCTGCGGTGGCGGCTTCAGTTGCGCTTGCGGCGATTCCACCGCGCGCGAGTACTGGCCCTGCTCGCCGTAGGCCAGGCTCATGGGCGCGCCGATTTTGTTTTGCGTGATGTACTGGAAGCGCTTCAGGTGCTCGCGGGCGTGGTCGGTGTCGGAGGATTGCTGGTAGGCGCGGGAGAGACCGAATTCGGCCGAGGCGTGCAGAGGATTGATTTTCAGCGCGTGCTCGAAGGCATCGATGGCCTGCGGAAACTGCTTGGCCTGCACGTAGGCTGTGCCGAGGAAATACCAGGTGTCGGCGTCGTTGGGATCGATCTCGGTGACGTGCTTGAAAGCATCGATCGCGGCCTGCGCGTCGCCGGTGTTTTTCGCCAGCAGGCCGAGGCTGTACCACGCGTTCGGATTCTTCGGGTCCTGCTTGAGAGCGTCTTCGAGCGCGGCCTTGGCTTCGTCGACTTTCTGCAGGTTCAGGTAGGCGACGCCTTCGTTCAGGCGCGCGATTGCGAACTTGGGATCGGCCGCGACGCGCCTGCTGAAATTCTTTCAGTCCCTTTTCGAAGAGCTGCTGGTTCATGTAGGCGCTGCCGAGATTGTTGTGGCGGGCGGCTTCGATGGGATCGGGCTGGGACGCGGGGACAAGAAGACCGAAGGCCGCTAGAATTGCGGCGGAAAGAGCGGCAGCAATTTTGAGATTCATTCCGCTAAAGATTTAACCACAGAGGGCACAGAGGAACACAGAGGAAACACGCTCGACTGTCTTCCCGAGCGCAGTTTGGCCGCGCGGAGACGCGGGCAAACGGAGCCGAAGGATCCCTGCGTATTTCCCCTAAACTTGAAGTTCCGGGTTCTTTGACTCATATCAATATCTGCATCAGCTACCGCCGTTCAGTTTCAAGCGGCAGGGATCTTTTTACTCCGGCATTGCGGTTGCATTCGCGAACTCAATACCTACGCTCAGGATGACATTTCCAAGAATCTATTTTCGTGCATAGCTGCTGCTCGAACTGATGCGGCCGTACGCCCGATTCGCAACGATTCCCTTCCCTTCCTGCACCGTCACCGTTTGGCCGGCATTGACATTCGACAGCTTGTCGATCTGGCCGCTGGGCCACTGAATCTCGATTGCATCCGCCTTGGTTTGTGAGCCCAGACCGAACGTCAGCACCAGTTCGCTCTGCGACAGATAACTGGAGCCGGAGCGGAGCATCTTCCACTGCTTGTCGGTGCCGGATATCATGCGCACTACTGCGCCGATACCGTCGCGGTTCGACTTTGTGCCGACTAGCTTGATCCGCAGGCTGTGATTGGTGCCGCCTTCGTTGTGGAACAGGTATGCGGGCCCGGCGTTTGTGGTGAGCAGGATGTCGGGGAAGCCGTCGTTGTCGATGTCGGCGTACGCCGCAGAGCGCGCGACTTTCGGGGCGGCGAAAGCCTTGCCCATCTGCGCGGTGACCTCGGTAAACTTTCCGCCACCCAGATTGCGAAACAGGTGCGGAGGCTCGGCGTAGCTGACGCGCTTCTGCACGCGCTCGATTTCGTTTTCAATGTGGCCGTCGGCGACGAAGATGTCGGGCCAGCCGTCGTTGTCGTAGTCGAAAAAGAAGCAGCCGAAGCCGAGCGTGACCAGCGTGCCGCGGCCGATCTCGGATTGCGGAGCTTCGTCGACGAACAGGCCGTTGCCCTCGTTGTGGTAGAGCGAAACCATCTGGTTGGCGAAGTTGCTGATGATCAGGCTGGCATAGCCGCTGCGGTCATAGTCGGCGGCGTCGGCGCCCATGCCGGCGCGGGCGACGCCATCTTCGCTGAAGCCGATTCCGGCAGCGACACCGCGTTCTTCGAATGTGCCGTTCTTCTTGTTCACATAGAGCTTGTTGGGCTGCGTGTCGTTGGCGATCAGGATGTCGGGCCAGCCGTCGACGTTGGCATCGAGGATGGCGATGCCGAGGCTCTTCGAGGTCGGATCTCCGAGTCCGGCTTTTTGCGTGGCGTCTTCGAATTTTCCTGCGCCAAGGTTGTGCCAGAGGCGCACAGACGTGCCCTTGTACGACTCGGGAGTGCAATACGATTTGTGCGCGCCGTCGATGGTGCAGTAGAGATCGCCTTGCTCGCTCCACTGGACGTAATTCGCTACGACGAGGTCAAGTTTGCCGTCGCGATCGTAGTCAACCCAAGCGGCGCTGGTCGAGAATTCATTCGGGCCCCACATGCCGGCGGCTTTCGTCACTTCGGTGAAGGTGCCGTTGCCGTTGTTGTGGAAGAGATGACTCTGGCCGAAGGCTGAGATGAAGACGTCATCAAAGCCGTCGTTGTCGTAGTCGCCAACCGCTACGCCGAATCCGTACATGGGAATGGCGAGTCCGGCCTTGCGCGTGACGTCAGTGAAGGTGCCGTCGTGATTGTTGTGGTAGAGCTTCAGCGTGGTCGCGCCGGCGTGGGGATGTCCCGGGAAATCCTCACCATTGATCAGGATGATGTCGGGATATCCGTCGTTGTCGTAGTCAATGAAGGCGCAGCCCGGGCCCATGGTCTCTGGCAGCCACTTCTTGCCGAAGGCGCCGTTGTTGTGGGTGAAGTGGATGCCAGCCTGGGCGGTGATGTCGCGGAATTGGATCTGCGCTTGGGCGGTCGCGGCAAGACAAAATGCGAGTCAACCACGGAGACACGGAGGCACGGAGGAGTCTTGAGAGGAAAAACCGAAAGATTTCTCCGTGTCTCTGTGGCTCGGTGGTGAATTCGGTTTTGTATACCGTGCATTTACTCGGGAAGCCCCGGCACGATGCCTTCGACTGCCGGCTCGCTTCGCTTCGCCGGACAGCCGAGGCGGCTGTCCCTACGTGATTTGTGCTCAGAGCGGCACTGAAACATGCTCGTGGACTGACTGGCGCTCGTTGTTGTCTTCGGGATGAAGCTGGCGGTAGGGGCCGGTGATGGCCTGTGACGACTCGTCGGCTTTGAAGCGCATGTAGCGGGCCTGATGTTCCTTCGCGAGCTTCTCGTTGCCCAGGCCGTTGTAGCAGAGCATCAGGTTGTAGTGCGCCTGCAGGTCTTCGGGATCGATTTCCAGCACGGATTGCAGAATCTTTACGGCCTCGTCATACTTGCGCTGCAGGAACAGAACGCGTCCCAGATCATTCAGGGCAACGCGATCGCGCGGATATTGCGCCAGCACGCTTCGCAGTCGCGACGCAGCGCCATCGTAGTTGCCGTCGGAGCGCAGAACTTTCGCGTAGAAGAAGTTCGCGCGCGCAAGATTGGGAGAGAGCGCCAGTGCCTTTTCCAGCACGGTGCGGGCACGCGCCATGTCACCTTCCTGCACGGCGCAGCGTCCGATATTGACCCAGCCGTCGGGATTGTTGGGATCGGCTTCCGTGACTTTCTCGAAAGCGGCGGCGGCGGCCTTCAGGTCTCCTTGCAGGAATAGTCCGATGCCGTAGTCGTTCCAGCGCTGCCACTCTTCTTTGCGGACGATCGTCTTCGGCGCGGGTGCGGGCGCGTTGTGCGCGACCACGGGAAGCGTGACTTCGTCTTCGGCAACGGGAACGATGGGCAGGTCGGGAATCTTCTCTTGCTTCGCCGAGACTCCGCTCAACGACGCCGGTGAACAGAGTCGGGCGATCGTCGTAGTCTGGAGAAACTGCGTCGGGCTTGGTCGGATCGGGCACTCCGGCAAAGGCTTCCTGCGTGCCATACCACGCGAACTTGCGGTAGCAGAGACGGGCATGCAGCGTGATCTTGTTGCCGGCGTTCTCCGGGAATGTGCATGCGGTAGTGCACGGTGTCAGCCGCGCCCGGTGGAATCAGACGCACATAAACCACCGCGCGCGTGGCCCAGGCGTTGCGTTTGTTGATGGGATTGCCGTGAGCATCGATCTGCAAGGAGCGGTAGAAGTGAGCGCCTTTCTCCACCGGACCGTGCCCGTTGTCTTCGACCATGCCGCTCCAGAAAATCGTCTGGCCTTTGTCGTCGGTGCCCTTCAGTTCGAGCCAGGTGTCGTAGGCATCGACGGTGCCGCCGGGGAAGAAATGACCGACTTTTTTCGTGCGCACGACTACGTCGACACGCACAGTGTCGCCGCGGCGCAACGGCAGGCTGCACTCGGTTGAGCGGAGCTGTAACCGGAACCGCCTCGCCTCCGGCGGCAGCGACTTTGCTTTCGGCTTCTTCGCCGACCGCGAAAGTAGTTGAAAGATCAGATTGCGTGGCCGCGCCGGGCTTCAATGGAGCCTGCGCTGGAGATAAGGCGAAGATGTCGACCGTCAGCGAGCCGTTCTTCAGGAAGTCTTCCGTCAGCTTAAGCTGAGCCGGCATCTTCATTCGCCGTCGGCACCGCCGTGTTAGCTGCCGGGAAAGCGATGCGAGTGCACAAAGCCGTTGATGTTGCCCATGTCCTTCGAGGCTTCAGCCGGCATGTGGCAATCGGCGCACTGCTGCGGCTTCGGCGGATAGTAGAACGAGCGCGCGCCCTGTCCGGAAACTCCGCTAGCCTGCCAGTTGTCGTACTCGTTGAATCCGCGGAACCAGCGGTAGTGATTCACCGGAACGTCGAGATGGACCTTGTGGCAGGACGAGCAGAACTCCGCCGTCTGATCGCGCATGAAAGGCTTCAGGAACACGCGACGGTGCGGCTCGGGATTCAGCTTGATCAGGAAATCATGCAGCTCGCGCGCGATCGGATTCTTGGTCGCGGCGAGTTCGTGCAGCTTGGGATATTCGAGATAAAAATCCGCCTGGCCCATCGTGCTCTTCACGTTGGCGATGGAGTGGCACATCATGCAGCCGAGTCCGGCCTGCGCCTCGGGACGATGCACGATCTGCTTGATGGGTGTGTCCATCATGCCGGCGTAGAGCACCGCGGGATCGTGGCATCCGCCGCACCATTTCGAGGGCTTGGTGCCGATCGTGTCCTGCATGTACTCGATCGATTTGCGGTACCACTGATTGTTGAACGAAGAGAAGTGGTGCGCCGAGCTGAACCACTGGTTGTAGATGTCTTCGTGGCAGCGCTTGCAGGAATCGGACTCCATGAAGAACTTGCTGGGAATTTTCTGCTTGCCGTAGACCTGCGCCGAACTGGGGAAGAACGAGCCTTCGGGACCGTCGCCCTCGCCATTCATGTCGTCGGGCGGCATGGCGGGATTCTGAATGCGGTTGCGCGTCTCCCAACTGCCGCGAACGTAACGCGCGCCGTATCCAATCACGGCGAGCACGCCCAGGCAGAGCGCGACGCGGACGGCGCCAGCGGCCAATCTTGATCCGATGGGACCCGGTTCGGAGGCGGCACGCGCGCTCAGCCATCCGGCGATCAGCAGAGCCAATCCCGCCAGCGAGAGCGCAATGTGGAGATAGAGCTTGTTCCATTCCGTCCGTGGCGTGCCGGTCTTAATAAGGATCAGTCCAACGACTGTACCGGCAGCAATCAGCAGCCAGCCTGCTCGCGCCGCGATGGTGCCGGAGCGCAGAAGACGAAACAGCATCGGAACCAGGAATATCGCGGCGAGCACGCCTCCGGCAGCATGCAGGAGGACAACGACGGCATAGAAGATGTTCGCCTGGGGAAATGTGTAGAGGTAGGCGGCGGAGATGGCCAGAAAAGCTAGGAGCCAAAACAGAATTCGATCGCTTCTTTTCCCGGAATTTGGCATTTCGCGAATGGCGACTGCGACGGGAGAATGTTCCCGGCCTCGGCCCCACAATGACCGAAGCTTTCGCGCCACTCAAACTTATACAGTCGTCTGGAACGGCGGAATAATACAAAAATACTAGACCAACCAAGCGACTTCTTTCGCGGGTAACGAACGCGGGAATGATCAAGTTGAGGAAGCAGCTACGATGCGTCGGAGTGAATGCCGAACACACGATCGACAGCATCGACGAGCTTCTGCTGGTCGACAGGCTTGTGGAGGAAATCAAGGGCGCCGAGTTCTCGCGCCAGCGCCTCGGTTGTGGGGTGTTCGTCGCCGCTGACCACGATCACTGGAATCTGCTGGGTCTTATTGGAGACCCGGAGGCGCTTGAGCACTTCAATCCCCGTGCCGCCTGGCATATTGATGTCGAGGAGAATGAGGTCGGGAGTTGAGCGAAGTGCCATCATCCACGTCTGCAAGGCGTCCACTGCAAAGATGATCTCGAACTTTTTCGGCGGCAAGCACGAGGCGAGCATCTGCCGCTGAAAACGAGAATCGTCAGCAATCAGAACCTTAGGCAGCATTTCACACGTCACCGAGGGCGAGATCGACTCGTCCTGGGAATTACTATCGGAAGACCGAGGCATAATCTTTAGAGGACTCTGAATTGTTGGCTAAGAGAAATTGAAAAACCTGCGGTTCCGATACACCCGGCCTGCCGGACAGCCGAGGCAGCTGTCCCTACATAGGCGCCTGTTACCCGCGAACGTTAGCGAATTGGCGGCCTTTTTCCAGGTCCGAGTTCCCTTTCCAGTACGAAGGCCACTGACAGAACCTGTTCTTCCTCCCAGAGTCGGCCGACGATCTGTACGCCGACGGGCAACCCTTCGGACGTTTGGCTGACCGGAATGACCGCGCCGGGATTGCCGAGCAAGTTGAACCACTCGGTGTAACTCCAGGCGTCGAGATACTCGACGGCTTTACCGTCGATCGTCCAACTGCGCTCGCCGTGGCGGAAGGCAGGGATAGCGGCGGGTGGACAGAGGAGAATTGGATACTTGCGCATCTGTTCGAGGAAACTCGCGCGCAATGTGTCACGCCGGATCCATGCGTCGATCACTGCCTGGCCGGACAGGCTTGGCTCAGCCGCCGACCACTCTAGGAATTGCTTCAGGATTGGACCTGCATCCTGCTCGCGGCCGGCGAACATTGGGCCGATGAGCATGCCGCCAGTCTTGACGAAAAACTTCTTCCAGAGAAGACGGGCTTCTTCCAAGCCTTCGGGACGAAATGGCTCGACCTGAAATCCGGCGCGGCTCAAAGCTTCGGCGGCAGTGCGAACTGCCTTGCGAATTTCCGGGTCCACGGGCGTGCGGCCATCGTCTTCGAAGTAGCCAATGCGCAGTCGCTTGAGTTCGTCGTCTTTCGGCCAGCGGAGTGGGACTGGCGCAGCGCAAGTGTCGCCGTCATCGGGACCTTGCATGACTTCGAACAGAATCTTGAGATCAGCAACAGTGCGTGCCATGGGACCGACCACACCCAACAATGCGAATGGCCCGCCTGATGGCGGAAAATGCCCGGTCGAAGGGATGCGGCCGGGAGTCGGTTTGAGGCCGCAAATTCCGCAGAAGTGTGCGGGGACGCGAATCGATCCGCCGCCATCGCTGCCGACGCCTCCGGCGGACATTCCCGATGCAATGGCCGCCGACTCACCTCCGCTTGATCCGCCCGGAGTACGGTTCAGATCCCAAGGTGAATTGGTGCGGCCGTAGAGCAGGTTGTCGGTCTCCCAGGCCATGAGCAACTCTGGCGTGTTAGTCACGCCGAGGATCACCGCCCCGGCGTTCTTAAGCCGCTCGACCAGGGGAGCATCGTGCGTGGCGACGAACCCGGCGCGAAGGCGCGTGCCGGCTTCGCATTTCAGGCCAGCAACATCGATCGAGCTCTTGATGCTGATGGGAACACCGTGCAATGGCCCCAGAACCTGGTCGTTCATCAAGGCGGCTTCGGATTCTCGCGCTTGCTGGCGGACGAGCTCGGGATTCACGTGCACGAAGGCATTCAACTTCGAATTCAGCCGCTCGATTTTCGCGAGATGCGCGTCGGCGAGTTCTACCGGAGAGATTACGCGCCCGCCAACCTGACGGCTCATCTCGACGGTGGATAAGAAGGTTAGATCCGTCATTCTATTCCCTGAAGGTAACCATGGAGTGTTGGGATCAGAACCTGAAAACTTCGCACGTTAAAGATTGTCTGGAGTTCAAACTCTCTAGATTTCTCGTCTGTGGTTTGCGGTCTCACTCGCGGACATCGTTCTCTTGGGTCGCACTCGCAACACCTCACGGCGTCGCTCCATCTGGTTAGAACTTTTGAGTTTACTATGGCATTCAGTCCTGTATGATTTTGCCGATTGCGATGCTATTTGCGCGGGGATTTCTTTTTGTTGATTCGAGCGCCCTGGTCTGGATCGGGAATGGCCGAGCAAGCTGTGGAGAGAAGTGAAGAGTGCCTGACTTGCCGCTGCAATCGCGTACAACCTCACCTCGTGACTGTACTGCCACTCCAAGGTCTCTCTTGCGTCCTCGTATGCCCGAATTGGACACCCTTCGCGGTGTGGCCATTCTCGGAGTGGTATTCCTTCACGGCATCTACTCGTCAACCAGCCATTTGCATTTTAAGGGTCTCACCATGCGACTGATTCAGCTGACTCAGCCCGGCTGGCTAGGCGTGAACCTCTTTTTTGTTTTGTCAGGCTTTCTAATTACGGGAATCCTACTCGATTCGAAAGGGTCTCCGCGTTACTTCGCAAATTTCTATACCCGACGGGCATTGCGAATCCTGCCTGCCTATTACGCCTTGCTAGTCCTGCTCGCCATTGTCGGACACCCTAGCTGGACCTATCTGGGCCTTTGTTTTATTTATCTCGCGAATGTCACTACATTGTTTGGTGTCGCCGAGGACTACGGGCCTTTGTGGTCGTTGGCGGTAGAAGAACATTACTACCTTGTCTGGCCGCTGGTCGTCCGGTATCTATCGCGCCGCCAGGTTGGAGTTGTGGCTACTCTTATCTGCGCCTTAACTGCTGTGTTGCGCGCATTGGCCTTCCACGGAGGCCATGTGACTGGATTGGGCTCGTTTACGTGGCTTGTTGCAGATGGTCTCGCTTTCGGCAGTGTGCTGGCAGTGCTGGTCCGCGGCACTCTCTCAAGATCACAGCTTTGGGCGCTGAGCGGTCTCACGATTGTTCTGGGTACAATGGCGGTTCTCTTGGGTGGACCTTTCGGCATCATGACGCGAGATCGTCTGCTAGGTGCGGCCTTGCAATACACTGTAATTCACGTAATATTCACGGGCATACTGCTCCTCTTCTTGTTGATTGGAACAAGCCGCTGGCGTGCGTTGGTCAATATTGGCTGGCTTCAGTTTCTCGGCTTCATCAGTTATGGTCTCTATTTAATTCACCTGCTAGCTTTTCGCCTGTACGATCGCCTATGTCGGACATATGCTCCTTCGTTCCTACTCACGAGCGAACGTTCCGATTTACTCCTCCTTCGATTCGCGGTTGCATGCGGCACCGCAGTCGCGGTGGCATACCTGTCCAGAATCTATTTTGAGGACTATTTCCTAAGACTCAAACAAAAACTATCGCGATGAACTCGCCAAGAGCCGCAACTTTCGAACCTAGCCTTTGAGCGTTGAGCGATCGAGAGCGGCCTTCTCTTCTGTTGTCAGTTGCCGGTGATCCCCTTTGGCGAGGGTTCCGAGTTGCAGGGGACCGATTGAAACGCGTATTAGCCGAAGCACTCCGATTTGGAGTGCCTCTAGCGTGCGGCGAATCTGGCGGTTCTTGCCCTCGTGCAGCGTGATCTCGAGCCAGCAGTTTTTCTCGCCGGAGCGGAGAAGACGGCAGCGGGCCGCTCGCAGCAACTCTCCGTCATCTAGTCTCACGCCGCGCTCGATTGTCCGGAGCATCTCTTCGTTCACAATCGCACTGACCTGGACGTGATAGGTCTTTGGCAAATGGGTTTCGGGGGCAGCGATGCGGGCTCCCCATTCGGAGTCGTTGGTCAGCAGCAGCAGGCCTTCGCTCGCTTTATCAAGACGGCCGACGGGAGCGAGCCAGGGGAGCGATTCTCCACGATCGGCAAACAATGAATAGACTGTATCGCGACCCTTCTCGTCGGAAGCCGTGGTCACTATCCCGCGAGGTTTATTCATCATCACGTAAACGTTTTTCGCGGCTTCAATCATGCTGCCATTAACCGCGATGCGATCGCGCTCGACGCGCACTGGGGATTCTGGGTCGCGCCGAGTGGCCCCGTTCAGAGTGACGCGGCCGGCGCGAATCAGGGTGGCAGCCTGCGAGCGTGAGCAGTGTCCCAACTTCGAAAGCGCGCGAGCCAAGCCGATTTTGCGAGCGTCATTCTGAGGCACGGCTCCATGCTACCCGAAGAACGAGCGCCGCTGCGCGGCTGGACGGCCGAAGGCGGCCGTCCCCACACGACCGGTGGAGACCTGGGACTCCTTGCTACCATATCCTGCAAAGGAGATTTTATGGCTCACCAACATCCACCCCGCTTTCTGAAAATTGTCGACGACGCCAAGACCCGGGTTCGCGAAACGAATGTGAATGAAATAAAGAAGAGGATGGATCACGGTGACAAGTTCATCCTGATCGACGTGCGCGAGGAGAGTGAGTACGCCAAGGACCATCTGCCCGGCGCGATTCACCTGGGGAAGGGGATCATCGAGCGCGACATTGAGGCGCGCGTTCCAGAATTAAACGCGGAAATGATTCTTTACTGTGGCGGCGGCTTTCGCTCGGCACTGGCTGCCGACAATCTACAGAAGATGGGCTACACCAATGTGATTTCGATGGACGGCGGGATTCGGGATTGGCGGGAAAAAGGATATCCGCTGGTGAAGGACTGAGTAGAACAGTCCAACCTCAAGGCATAAACCACGAAGTACACGAAGGTTCACTAAGGAAACCCAGCTAAGACGGCTTCGTCAAACTTAGTCTCCTTCGTGGTTAATCTCCCGGGATTCGGACCGATTTTGTGGTAAGCTGCGCCGTCCTTCTATGAACGCTCGCATCTTCTTCTGGTCGCTGACCTCGGCGCTGGCCGGATTTCTATTCGGCTTCGATACAGTCGTCATCTCCGGCGCGGAAAAAACCATTCAAACCCTGTGGGGGCTGAGCGACAACCTGCATGGCATTGCGATGGCGTCGGCCCTGTACGGCACGGTTGTGGGATCGTTGATTGGTGGGTGGCCGGCAGACCGCTTCGGGCGCAAGGCGACGCTGCTCTGGATCGGAGTTCTCTATCTGCTCGGCGCGGCGGGCTCAGCGCTCGCTTCCGACGTCTGGGTTTTCATCGCTGCACGCGTAATTGGCGGACTCGGGATCGGCATCTCGACGGTCGTCGCGCCGATGTATATCTCCGAGATCGCGCCTCCGCAACATCGCGGGCGACTCGCCGGGATGTTCCAGTTCAACATTGTTTTCGGGATATTGGTCGCCTTCGTGTCGAACGCTCTGCTCGCCGGTATTGGGCCGAACGCGTGGCGATGGATGCTTGGGGTCGCGGCCTTCCCCTCATTGCTCTATGCCGTGCTCTGCCTTGGCCTTCCGGAAAGTCCGCGCTGGCTGCTCAGCAAGAAGGGCGATCGGGATGCAGCCCTCGACGTGTTGCAGCAAATCGAACCGGAGATTTCCAAAGCCGAGATTGCGAGGCAGGCCGATGAAATCATGGCAGCCTCGACCGAACAAGTTTCTTCGGGGCAATTCTGGACCCGGCGGCTTCGCAAGCCAATCCTGCTGGCATTCCTGATCGCATTCTTCAACCAGCTCTCGGGAATCAATGCGATCCTGTACTTTGCTCCGCGGATCTTCGAACTGACGGGCCTCGGCGCGAAGGCAGCGCTCCTGCAATCGATCGGCATCGGCATCACCAATCTCGTGTTCACCTTTGTCGGCCTGTGGCTGATCGACCGACTGGGGCGGCGCACGCTTCTCTACATCGGCTCTTTCGGTTACATCATCTCGCTTGGTCTGGTGGCATGGGCTTTCTTTACCCGGCACTACGAGATCGTTCCAGCGTGCATCTTCGCGTTCATCGCGGCCCATGCGATCGGGCAAGGCGCCGTCATCTGGGTGTTCATCTCCGAGATCTTTCCTAATCGGCATCGAGCGGAAGGGCAGACGCTCGGCAGTTCCACTCACTGGATTTTCGCCGCCCTGCTCACCACACTCTTTCCGAAGATGGTCACGGTGTTTCCGCCAGGTTACATTTTTTCGTTCTTCGCTGGCATGATGATGCTGCAGTTGCTGTGGGTACGGACGATGGTTCCGGAAACCAAAGGCGTGCCTCTCGAGCAAATTCAGCGGCAACTGGGCATCGGGTAGCGGTGCAGGCCGAAAGGTCTGGATTGCTGTCGAATCTGCGCTGACTCCAGTCGCGTCTGCATTTCGGCCGGCGAAAGCGGTTACGGCCTGCGCCACTTTCGAAGCTGCTTCCAAGCCTGCACCAGTTCTTGCACGGCGCGAGCCGGCGGGAAGGTCTGGCTATTGATAATGCGGCATTCGCGGTATGCACGTTCGTAGAATTCGCGCACGCCATGTTCGCTGAGAAGCGAAAGGTTGCGCATGATCTCTTTCAAATCCTCGCTGGTCCAAATCTCTTCTTTCTTTCCGGGATCTGGGCGGCGTGCCATAAGAGCGAGATTAGCATATTCGCTTTTTGTTCGCCTACAATATGTCGCTACGAACACGCTAAGAAACCGGGGAATGGTGATGCAGGGATCACGGCGGCACAGTTGGAGCGACGAAACGCTGGTGCGTGGCAGTCCGGCTAGCGGCCCGTTTTTAATTTTGCAGATTTGTTGTTGCTTTCAGCCGCAGTTGCTCTCCACATTGGCGGAGGAACTACCGTGAAACTTAAAAACAGCACAGTGCCAAGGTACGAGCTTGCCGCGAGAGTGAGAATTGAATGTTATAATTTTGGTTTGTTCTTTCCCGCCAGACCCCACCGTGGGCGCGTAGCTCAATTGGCAGAGCAACTGACTCTTAATCAGTAGGTTGAAGGTTCGATTCCTTCCGCGCTCACCATCTTTTCAATCGCTTACCGGAGATCGACTGATCTTTCCCAGGTGTGCCGTAAGTTGCTGCAATCCTCCGGCTACGCCCGTTTCTCGTACTGCTGTGTCCTGATCGAGCGCAGCGCGCACGATCTCTAGCTCGGGATGCTGATACTGCATCGCAGTCTTCACATCCTTGTGGCCCATGGTTCTCATGACGGCAGCCAGGTTTCCGGTTCTCTTCAGAATCCGGGTGCCGTAATCATGTCGCCCACAATAGAGGACAAGATCTTCGGGTAGCCCAGCCTTGACTCTGGCTTCCTGAAATCTCTTCGCCATTGTGGTGAGGTGAGCACACTTGGCGCGCTTCGATGGGAAAACCCACCCTGCGTGCCTTCCTTCACACCGCTGTTTAAGAAAGTCAAAGACGCGATTGCTCATCGGCACGCGTCTCCTTCCCTCTTCAGTCTTGCTGTCAGGCACGAAGATCACGCGGCTTTCCCAATCCAGGTTCTCGATGCGCATCCGGTAAAGCTCTCTTTCGTTCCGCATGCCGGTATCGCGCATCAAGATGATGATGTCCCGGAAGAGCTGAAGGCTGCGTTTCCGCCAGTGACTGCCGACCGTGTTCCGATCCACGTGGACACCGAGTTGGGCGCAAAAGATCTGCTGAACTGTCGTATGCCTATGTCTCGGTCTCACGTGGACGCTATGAGGCCCAAATTTATACGAATAATGCGTCGACGCTGGAACAGGAACTCAGTCGCGACGTGTCCCATTCCCCCGCAATTCAGCAAGAGCCGGCAGCGCAAAAGATAGAATCACAGACAGCTCAGAAGAATGAGATTGCTCAGGGTTTAGGTCTTGGGATCTAGTGTTGCAATTGCGAGACGACATGCCCGGATAGCCAGAGCGTAACCTAGGCCCGGTCTGTGTCAAGGCTCTGCGACCGCGCTGCGCGGCGGGCTTTGCCCGGCCTTGACACAGACCTCAGCGGCCTCGGCTTATCGTCCCTCTATCCCGGGAATGTCAGATTTTCCTGTCATACCCCAGGGCGAGTTCATCTGAGTTCGGTCACACCTAGCGCGCGAAATCCATTCGGAAGCGGAAAGCCGTTCGATGCGCGGCACACGACTGCCCCAGAGGCCACCCGTGATTTGCCGATAACGTTGCGTACAAAGTCGAGATTCACCGCATCGCCGGCATCTGGCAGTTCCGTCCACTTCGCTTCAAACAGTTCCAGGCGTCCGCCAGCATCCACCACAAAGTCCACTTCGCGGGTCCGGTCACGCCAGAAGAAGAGGCTGCCCGTGCGCCCTGCGCGGCGTTCGCGGTCGCGAAGCTGTGCGAA
>CAVYOZ010000022.1:0-124317 GCA_963770265.1 Terriglobia bacterium | reverse complement strand
TGAGTGGCAAAGCAGTGGCGCAGGGTATGGGGATGGATGCGCTTGTGCTCAAGACCGGCGCGTTCGGCGGCCTGCTGACAGGCGTTCCAGAGAACCTTGGTGGAGACAGGATGACTCGCCGTACGCCATCGGTTGCCGGAAACGGCGTCGCGGGCTTGCGCCGGAGTCGGCCAGTAGATCCCGAAGGGCATCGAGTAACTTCGGGCTGAGCATGACATCGCGGTCCTTGCGTCCCTTGCCGCCCCGAATATGAATGACCATCCGCTGGCTGTCGATGTCGCTGATCTTGAGGTGCGCCACTTCTGCGCGACGCGCGCCCGTGGCATAGAGCGTCATCAGCAGGATGCGATGGAAGGGAGACTCTGCCGCGTCAATCAGACGTGCGACTTCTTCCTGGCTGAGAACTTGTGGCAGACGCAGGATCTCTTCGGATACGGTGTCTCGGCCACACTCCAGCCTCGCTTCAACACCTGAACATAGAAGAAACGTAAGGCTGCCAACCGCTGCGTCACAGTATTCGGGGCCAGTTTCCACCGCGTGAACAACGCGGCCTGATACTCGCGAATGTGCTCGGGACCAAGCCTGATCGGGTGAACGATGGAAGTGCCGACTGAAATGTTCGACCGTCTGGATGTAAGCGTGGATGGTGGACTCGGCGTAGTTGCGGCGCCGTAGTTCCTCAATCATGATCTGGCGTAGATGGGTCACAGAGAGTTCCTCCTCTGCGACACAAACTAGCTCAGATCATCTCTACCGTCGGGTCAGCGACACGCGCATGCGTCCGCCGCAACGCGGCTGAGTTCAAGTCGGCTTGTGGGAAGTTTGAGTTGGCGCAGCGCGATTCTAAGCGATCGGTCTGTACTCGTGCACGGGAGCTGCTGTGATAGAAACGTGATAGTTCCACGTTCATAACAGGTCGAGATCGATCAAAACCCGTCGGAACTCCGTTCTGGTAAGCCCTGGAAGAATCAAGTAGAGCAGAGAATTTTCATAACCAGCCAGAACACCGTAGGTGATCTTCAAAACCGGGAGGCAGACGTCATCATCTCGGCGTAAAATCTGGGTCCGATTAGGGTCCAATACCAGTTCCTGAGAGTTCCTTACAACGCCAAAGGTGGCTGCCAGTGCCGTCGAATTTCAATCAGTTACCGTTGCACATGACCTTGACACGGTAGAGGTCAGGCGTTCGAGTCTGGAGTCGCCGGGTCGAGCTCGCGCAATCCTTCGATAGGGCTCGAAGAAAGCCTCGCCTCTCCCGTGCCGCTTCCGTGCCATTCCCGCATTAGAGGCGATTTGAGCGATGTTTAGGCCGAAGAGGTGGGTCAGCATATAGGTACAAAACGCGAGGAAAATCCTGTCATGGGATTCCTATTGTGCGATGCCTGGGGGGGGTCCATAATCCGGGCCAACCGCAACCTGGTGCGCGGCCGTGTTTGCTTCCGGAGGTCCATTATGACCCCGGATGAGCGCGAGCGCATGACCGCCCTATGCCGACGGATCGCCGAAGAGCAGGACCATCAAGAATTCATGGAGCTGCTGGAGGCGCTGAATGACCTGTTGGAGGGCAAAGGGCAACGCCTAGAGAAGCCGACCAAACCAAAGCCAAGCTGAAGGGCGGTGCAACGCAACGGCGCATTGCGGGCGATGTTGATGTTTAGGCCGGGAGGGCGGGTCGAGCATAGGGTAAAAGCCGGAGGGGGAAATCCAGCGATGGTTCTATTGTGTGATGCCGGGTCTGGATACATAATTCCGTGCAACACCGTGGATGCTCCGGGGTTTGCACACATTACGCCACACGTTCTTGGAGGTTCGGATGACTCCTGGCGAACGCGAGCGTTTGACCGCCCTATGCCAACGGATTGCCGAAGAGAAGAACAATCAAAAACTAGCTGAGTTGCTGCAACAGCTACATAGCGTGTTGGACGTAAGGAGCAATCAACCAAGCCAAAGTCCAATTGAAGATCGAGCACCGTCCTGGGCGATGTGTTTAGGCCGGGGATGGCCTCTGGGTGGAGGTATTTTGGCGAGTTGGACGGGGGCAAGCTTGCCCGCTATGGCGTCCGTTTCCCCGAGTGGATCTTTTGATCTCCTAGCTTCGACGCCTCTCGGGCAGAGGCTGTCTTTTGTGACCACAGTAACTTTCCGTGTGGGTCAGCGCCCCGGCACAATGGCTCTGTCTTGTGACCTTACGGAGTTACTCATGAAACGGCAATTTTGGGAGCCTTGCTCTTCGCTGTAGTCCTAGAGGCCACCGGCCAAGCTAAGCCCGTTTTTTACACCATCGGAAACGGGGCTACCGTTGCCGTGGGGAAATGGAAAGCGACCACCGGCAGACCCGGAGATGAGCTGGCGTTTAAACACGCTGTAAGGATTGAATGCAGTAAGAGCCGTGGCGAATGCTTGGAGGCGACAGCTAACATAGTAGACGGAGAGCCGGACGTCTCCCCGATGTATTACACGGTAGTCCGGTGGGACGCAAATGGAATCATCGCTGAGGACAGCTCCGCCAAGTGTATGACAAACCAGCTAAGCATCAACTTCAAAGAGGGGAGCGTCATGGCGATTGATGCACCCAAGTCCGGTTCTACCAAGCGAATTGAGGCCGTTTGCAACATGGGCGGAGTTGACGACACCCAAACCTATAAACTGTTTTCGCAATACTCATAATCGCCGTTTTTGTGCGCTCTATCTGCGCTCTGTTTGTTGGTGTGGGCGTGATTCCTACGCTAAATGATGTCGTCCGCTGACGTGCTGCATGTTGTTGGGTCATGGCACTGATGGCCCCAAGCATAACCGGAGCGAGCGTGCATTCCCCCTGCGCCCCGATCCCCGTGCGCCGGGATCATACCTCGAAAAAACTGTGCTACTGTGTAGCCCTGTATATCTGGCGGCTTGCGGCAAAACTGTGCTACTTTGTGCTAGGGTATCGGCAATTCGTGAAATCCTTTAAATGTTATGGTCCTTGAAAAGACAGTAACTTGCGTGTTTGCAATATCTTTTTCTGTATACAATAGGGCAGCGATGGCGGGTAACTCTACAGATCCAGGTTCCGCAGATCCAGGTTCCGCGGGCGAGGCGGGGATTGCCACGTCCCCATCGCAGGTCGTTGTCGCGCCTGTTCCCGCCGCGCCGCCAATTCGAGTGAGCTCGGGATTCGGTGTCTGGCTGCGCGATCTCGTCATTTCACTCGCTATCTCGGCGTTCATCATCATCTTTCTCTATCAGCCGGTGAAGGTCGAGGGCACCAGCATGATGCCCTCTCTGGTCGACCAGGAGCGCATCTTCGTCAACAAGTTCGTCTACCGCCTGGAGCCGATCGAACGCGGCGACATCGTGGTCTTTCGCTATCCCTACGATCCCTCGAAAAGCTACATCAAGCGCGTGATCGGCATGGCCGGAGATCGCATTCGCATCGATGCCGGGCAGGTCTATGTGAACGGCGAGGCGCTGGTCGAGACCTATGTCCCGCCGGAATACACCGATTCCCGCACCTATCCAGAGGTTGTGGTCCCCGCGAATTCCTACTATGTCCTGGGCGATCACCGCTCCATGTCGGAGGACAGCCGCAGCTTTGGCCCGGTCGTTCAGAGCCTCATCTACGGGAAAGCTGTCTTCGGCTATTGGCCCATGGATAAGGTGGGGCGCGTCCGGTAACTACATCTCTCTCAGCTTGGGCCGGCGTAGCACCGCCTCCCAAGCGGCTAGCCTGCCCTGAGCGAAGTCGAAGGGTGGCGGCATCTTGCCGCCGCTGCCGGCGCGGGATCGGAAGCATCGATAACTCAAATCCGATTTTTCCTCAGATTTTATGCGCGAATCACCCTTCTCCTCTTTCACCCCGCGAAAATCCCTGCTAAAATTCATAAAATCCACTCCCCGGAGCGAGAATGCAGGCTATCCTTGCGCTGGAAGACGGCAGAGTCTTCCGAGGCAAAGGCTACGGCGCCAAAGGCGAATGCTACGGCGAAGTCGTTTTTAATACTTCCATCACCGGATACCAGGAAATTTTCACCGACCCTTCCTACTCCGGACAGATCGTCGTTCTGACCAATCCAGAAATCGGAAATTACGGCACCAACCAGGACGATAACGAGGCCACGCGTCCGTGGATCGAGGGCCTGATCGTGCGCGAGTTCTCGCGCGTCAGCTCGAACTGGCGCTCGCAGCAGGTGGCCGAAGAATATCTGGAGCAGTTCAAGGTGCCGGTGCTGTCGGATATCGACACGCGCGCGCTGGTGCGGCACCTGCGCGACCACGGCGTGATGCGCGGCGTGGTCTCGACGCTCGAGAGCGATACCGAGAAGCTGGTCGCCAAGGCGCGCTCGATTCCGAAGATGGACGGCACCGACCTGGCGAAAGAAGTCAGCACGAAGCGGTCGTACGTGTGGGAAGTGGGCGAGCGCTCGCACGAGCCGGTGGCGGTGGTCGGAGTGAAAGACGAGCCGCCGCGATTCCACGTGGTCGCCTACGACTTCGGCATCAAGCAGAACATCCTGCGCAAGCTGCGCGGCGAGGGATGCAAGGTGACGGTCGTCCCGGCGCAGACTCCGGCGGAAGATGTGCTCGCGCTGAAGCCGGATGGAGTCTTCCTGTCGAACGGCCCGGGCGATCCCGAGCCGTGCACGTACGCGGTCGATTCCATCCGCAGGCTGATGGGACGGCAGCCGATCTTCGGCATCTGCCTGGGGCATCAGCTGACGGGCATCGCGCTGGGCGGGAAGACCTTCAAGCTGAAGTTCGGCCACCACGGCGGGAATCATCCGGTGAAGCATCTGCAGACCGGAAAGATCGAGATCACCGCGCACAACCATAACTTCGCCGTCGATCCGGATTCGCTGGCGCAGAGCGAAGTCGAATTGACGCACATGAACCTGAACGACGACACGCTCGAAGGCCTGCGCCACCGGAACATGCCGCTGTTCAGCGTGCAGTATCACCCGGAAGCCGCGCCGGGGCCGCATGACTCGCATTATCTGTTCAAGGAGTTCACGAAGATGATGGAGGAGTGGAAGAGGTGAGAGACCGCCTTATTGTGTGCACGACGATAGTCGGTTGACCACTTTTAAATGCCTAAACGCACTGACATCTCGAAGATCCTCATCCTCGGCTCCGGGCCCATCGTCATCGGGCAGTCGGCGGAGTTCGACTACTCCGGCACGCAGGCCTGCAAGGCGCTCAAGTCTGAGGGCTACGAAGTGGTGCTGGCCAACTCGAACCCGGCGACCATCATGACCGACCCGGAGTCGGCCGACCGCACCTACATCGAGCCGCTCACGCTCGAATATCTGGAAGAGATCATCCGCATCGAGCGCGAGATGTCTCCCGGCGCCGGATTCGCCGTGCTGCCCACCGTTGGCGGACAGACCGCGCTGAACCTCGCGATCGAACTTTCCGACGGCGGCGTCCTCGAGAAGTACAACGCGACTCTGATCGGCGCGAACGTCGCCGCCATCAAGAAGGCCGAAGACCGCCTCTTCTTCAAAGACGCGATGCAGACGCATCGGCCTCGACGTTCCCAAGTCGGCGCTGGTCAACAACACGAAAGACGGAATCGAGTTCGCGGGCAAGATCGGATTCCCGGTCATCGTTCGCCCGTCGTTCACGCTCGGCGGCACCGGCGGCGGCATCGCCTACAACCGCGAAGAACTCGGCGAAGTGCTGGCCCGCGGTCTCGATCTCTCTCCCGTCCACGAAGCGCTGATCGAAGAATCCGTGCTCGGCTGGAAGGAATACGAGCTCGAGGTGATGCGCGACACCGCCGACAACGTCATCATCATCTGCTCGATCGAGAACTTCGATCCCATGGGCGTGCACACCGGCGACTCGATCACGGTCGCCCCGGCGCAGACGCTCACCGACCGCGAATATCAGGCGATGCGCGACGCCTCGATCGCCGTGATCCGCGAGATCGGCGTCGACACCGGCGGATCGAACATTCAGTTCGGCGTGAATCCCGAGACCGGGCGCATGGTCGTCATCGAGATGAACCCGCGCGTCTCGCGATCGTCGGCGCTGGCCTCGAAGGCCACCGGATTCCCGATCGCGAAGATTGCCGCCAAACTCGCCGTCGGCTACACGCTCGACGAGATTCGCAACGACATCACGCGCAAGACTCCGGCGTGCTTCGAGCCGACGCTCGACTACGTGGTCGTGAAGATTCCGAAGTGGCAGTTTGAGAAATTCCCCGGCGCCGACGACACGCTCGGCCCGCAGATGAAGTCGGTCGGCGAAGTCATGGCCATCGGCCGCACCTTCAAAGAAGCGCTGATGAAGGGCATCCGCTCGCTCGACACCGGCAAGAGAGTCGGCTCCGACAAGATCGAGCCCAAGATTCTGACGCAGCGCCTGGTCACGCCGCATCCTGAGCGCCTCGCCTACGTGCGCTACGCGCTGCGCCAGGGACACACGGTCAAGCAGATCGCGAAGATGACCTCGATGGACCCGTGGTTCCTCTACCAGCTCAAGGAAATCAACGACCAGCAGCTTGAGTTGGAAAAGCATCCGATGGAGTCGATCCCGCCGGAAGTGCTGCGCGATTCCAAGCGCATGGGCTTCTCCGACGGCCGCCTGGCGCAGGTCTGGCGGCTCGAAGGCCAGGAAAAGGTCCGGCACCTGCGCAAGAAGCATGGCGTGATGCCGGTCTACAAGCGCGTCGACACCTGCGCCGCCGAGTTCGAAAGCTTCACGCCGTACCTCTACTCGACCTACGAAGACGAAGACGAAGCGGCGCCGACCGACAAGAAGAAAGTCATCATCCTCGGCAGCGGGCCGAATCGCATCGGGCAGGGAATTGAGTTCGACTACTGCTGCTGCCACGCCTCGTTCGCGCTGCGCGACGACGGCTACGAGACGATCATGATCAACTGCAATCCCGAGACCGTCTCGACCGACTACGACACCAGCGACCGCCTCTACTTCGAGCCGCTGACGTTCGAAGATGTCTGGGCGATCTACCAGCACGAAACCTCAAAGGGCGCCGATGTCGGCGTGATCGTGCAGTTCGGCGGACAGACGCCGCTGAATCTCGCGCTTCCGCTGAAAGAAGCGGGCGTCAAGATCATCGGCACGTCGCCCGAATCGATCGATCTCGCCGAAGATCGCAAGCAGTTCAACAAGCTGCTCGAAGACTTGCAGATTCCGCAGGCTCCTGGCGTGATGGCGACTTCGATCGAAGAAGCGGTCGAGGGCGCAAACCGCATCGGCTATCCCGTGCTGGTGCGGCCTTCCTACGTGCTCGGCGGGCGCGCCATGGTGATCGCCTACGACGAGCAGTCGATCGTCCGCTACATGAAGGAAGCGGTCGAGTACTCGCACGACCGCCCGGTGCTGATCGATCACTTCCTCGAAGACGCGATCGAAGTCGACGTCGACGCGCTCTCCGACGGCGAAGACGTCGTGATCGGCGGAATCATGCAGCACATCGAAGAAGCCGGCATTCACTCCGGCGATTCGTCCTGCGTGCTGCCCGCGGTCGATATTCCGCAGCAGCTGCTTGAGCGCATGCGCGAGTACACCTTCAAGCTGGCGCAGGCGCTGAAGGTCGTCGGCCTGATGAACATTCAGTTCGCCATCCCGCGCGGCAACGGCCACTCCACGGGCAATGGATCGGAAGGCGGCAAGGTCTACGTGCTCGAAGTGAACCCGCGCGCCTCGCGCACCGTGCCCTACGTTTCGAAGGCGACCGGCGTTCCGATGGCGAAGATTGCGGCGCGCCTGATGACCGGCCGCAAGCTGCGCGAATTTCTGCCGGAGTTCATCGAGCGCCGCGCCGATCTCGACACCGGCAACTACTACTACGTGAAGTCGCCGGTATTTCCGTGGAGCAAGTTCCCCGGCGTCGACACCGTGCTTGGCCCCGAGATGAAGTCCACCGGCGAAGTCATGGGCGTCGCCGACAACTTCGGCGAAGCCTTTGCCAAGGCGCAACTCGCCGCCGGCCAGAAGCTGCCGACGCAGGGCGCGGTCTTCATCAGCGTCACCGATCACGACAAGCTGCACGTGGCGCCTGTCGCCCGCAAGTTCGTCGACATGGGATTCAAGCTGGTCGCCACCGCCGGCACCGCCGACGTGATCGAAGCCGCCGGCATGAACGTCGAGCGCGTCTACAAAGTGAAAGAAGGCCGCCCCAACGTCGTCGACTTCATCAAGGGCCAGCGCATCCAGCTTGTGATCAACACGCCGACCGGCCAGGAGCCCTGGTTCGACGAGAAGGCGATCCGCCGCGCCGCGGTGACGGCACGCATTCCGACGATCACCACGCTGGCCGCCGCTCGGGCCGCAGCTGAAGGCATCTGCCGCCCTGCAGCGCGGAGAAGTCAACGTGCATGCGCTGCAGCAGTTGCATGCGGAGCGCGCTGTCAATCGGTAACCGCAAGCCAAAAGGCTATAACCACGAAGGGCACTAAGGGTCACGAAGGAAAACCCTGGCTCCTTCGTGATACTTCGTGTCCTTTGTGGTTTGCGCTTGTATGGTTGCAGTAGACTTAGTGTTATGCTTCTTCACGGCATTTTTCCGCCCATCACCACGCCGTTCTATCCCGACGGCAACGTCTACTACAAGAAGCTCGAATCCAATGTCGAGCGCTACTCGCGGACTCCGGTCGCAGGCATCGTCGTGCTTGGATCGACCGGCGAGGCGATCATGCTCTCCGATCAGGAGAAGCGCGATGTGTTCAAGTGCGCCCGCGAGGCCGCCGCGCCGAACAAGGTCCTGATCGCTGGCACCGGTATCGAGTCCGCCATCGAGACTCTGCGTCTCACCGAATACGCCGCCGAACTCGGCTACGACGTCGCCATGGTGCGCACGCCGCACTATTACAAGAAGCAGATGGCGCCGGCGAACATTCTCGCGTTTTATCGCACGGTGGCCGACCACTCGCCTATCCCGGTCATCGTCTACAACTTTCCCGCAAGCCACCGGATACGACATCCCTGCCGAAGTCATGATCGAACTCGCGGAACATCCCAATCTGATTGGGATCAAGGAATCCAGCGGCGATGTCGAGAAAGTCCGCAAGATGGTGGAAGGAACGCGACACATTAAGCGGAGCGCGACCGTGACCGAAACATTCGATGCTGTCACGCCGCGCATGCTGGCTGCAGCGACCGGCGCCGAATCTGCCGAATGGCGGCGAATTGGTGCAGGTCGGAGCTCTCGTCGGGAGTCAAAGGAGACGAAGCCGTCCTCATCCGCGGTGACGGTGGTCGGCAAGATGAAGACTCGCCAGAAGGAAGTCGGATTCCAGGTGCTGGTCGGTGCCGCTCACAAGCTGCATCCATCGCTGGATGCCGGTGCCGTCGGAGCCATCCTCGCCTTCGCCTGCCCGGCTCCGACCGCCTGCTACGAAATCTACGCCGCATGGAAGGAGGGCGACGCAGAACTCGCCCGCCTCAAGCAGGAACGGATCGCGAAGGCTGCGCAGCGAGTTGGGCGATCTCGGTGTTCCCGGGATTCAAGTACGGCATGGATTTCAACGGCTACTACGGCGGCCCAGCGCGCCTGCCATTCCTGCCGTTGACGGCAGATGCTGAAATCCGAGATCGAACAATTGCTGGCGGATATCCGAAACTAGGGTTTCGTGTGAAGAGTAAAACCTCCCAGCAGAAGTTACCGCCCGTTTCCGACCAGATGAAGGCCTGGTCTGCGGCGCTGGCAGTCGAGGCAGCCGAGTGGCCGCGTGCCACCGTCGCGATCGTTCTTCGGCTTTAACGCCTTGTACCGCGGCGACAACATCTTTGGGATGCCTCCCGCGCACGCGCAGTTTTGGAAATGGAAATCTCCTCGCCTTCCGCATCGACGATGCGAAAGATCGGATCAAAGCACGACTGGAGAAGGATCCTCGCATTGGCAGTATCGATCAAAACAATACCCGCTGGTTCACCTTCGAACTCGCGTGCGACGCCGACCTGCATCTGGCGCTGGACTGGCTCGGCACAGCCTACGAAGCAGCGAATAAGCGCCGGAAATCAAAATAGTGAATGACGAGTTGTGATTAGGATCACACCGGAGTATACTTTGTTCGAACGAACGTTCGAATTAATCTGCTTGAGAGGATTATGGGGAGTCCTTCCACAGCAAGACGAGTGTCCGCGCGCCGTCACCGCGCCTGCGCCGCCCGTTCCGGAAACCCGCTACGACCGGCGGCTGGCCGAGATCCTTACGCACGCCACCGAAGTTTTCTGCGAGAAGGGATACGAAGGCGCCTCCATGCGCGATCTCTCGCGCGAGAGCGGTATGTCGCTCGCCGGCCTCTACTACTACTTCGAATCCAAAGAGCGGCTGCTCTATCTGATCCAGAAGCACACATTCGCCACGATCGTGCAGCGGCTGAAGACGCGGCTCGAGGGCGTGTCCGATCCGGAAGAGCGCATTCGCATTTTTATCCTCAATCATCTCGAATACTTTCTGGCCAACCAGGCGGCGATGAAGGTCCTCTCACACGAGGACGAGGTGCTGAAGAACGGCTTCGGCGCGGAAGTTGCCGCCATCAAGCGTGAGTATTACCGGATCTGCGTGGGCCTGCTCGATGAGTTGAAGCGCGATCGCGGCCTGCAGTTCTCGACTCGCCTCGCGGTGCTCAGCCTGTTCGGCATGATGAACTGGATTTACACCTGGCACAATCCGCGAGTGGATGCGGATGCGGAATCGATTGCGGGCGAAATGGGAGATATCTTTCTGCGCGGCGTGATGGCGAGCAAGGCCGCAAGGAAAGGTGAGGCGTCTGAAAGGGCATGCGGCTTCAGGCCATGGCTCGCTCGAAAAGACAATTCTGGGCTCAGCCGTTGAGTGGCCGAAACTTCAGTGATCAAGGAGTGACGTTGACATGGCGACGACAATGCAACCGGCAACCGGCGAAACCACCAAACAGCTAGTCAACTACCGCACCGACGGCGGCGTCGCCGTCATCGAGATGTGCGATCCACCGGCGAACACCTACACCTACGAGATGAACCGCCAGCTCGACGATGCGATCCTGAAGGCGCGCATGGACAACGACGTCTACGTGATCGTGCTGACCGGTGCAGGCGACAAGTTCTTCTCCGCGGGCGCGAACATCAAGATGCTCTCCAGCGTCGACCCGACCTTCAAGTATTACTTCTGCCTGCACGCCAACGAAATGCTGCTGCGCCTGGAGCACACGCCGAAGCTCGTGATCGCCGCGATCAACGGCCACTGCGTCGGCGGAGGCCTGGAAATCGCGATGGCCGCCGACATTCGCATCGCGCGCAAGGATGCCGGCAAGATCGGACTGCCCGAAGTGAATCTTGGCGTTCTGCCGGGAACCGGCGGCACGCAACGGCTTTCGCGGCTGGTCGGGAAGAGCAAGGCGATCGAGTTGATGGTCACCGGCAACACGTTCTCGTTCGAAGAGGCGCAGGAACTCGGCATCGTCAACGACATCTTCGAGCGCGACGGCTTCATGGAAAACATCATGGAGTACGCCCGCCAGTTCTGCCCGCCGAACAAGGCGGCGAAGGCCGTGGGACGCATCAAGCGCGCGGTGCAGACCGGCTGGGAGATTCCGATGGAGTCCGCGCTGGCGGTCGAGCGCGAGAACCAGCAGTTGCTCTTCCAGAGCGAAGACGCGAAGGAAGGCCTGGCCGCGTACGTGGAGAAGCGTCCGGCAATTTTCAAAGCGAAGTAGCTGACGGTTGTGTAGGGACGGGCGCCTTCGTCCGTCCCGCCGGCGAGGCCCGGCGTGAGGGAATGATAGGGAATGCTTGCAGCGACAAAAGTAAACATCAAACCCGGCCGGCTGCTGATCGACGGCCAATGGGTCGATGGCTCGAAGAAATTCGACACCATCAATCCGGCGACGGAAGAAGTGTTGACCCAAGTTGCCGAAGCCTCGCCCGCGGACGTCGACCGCGCCGTCGAAGCCGCGCGCCGGGCCTTCGAAGACCGCAACGGCCCGTGGCGCAAGCTGTCGGCCAGCGAGCGCGGACGCCTGATCTGGAAACTCGCCGACCTGGTCGAAAAGAACATCGACGAACTCGCCGAACTCGAAACTCTCGACAACGGCAAGCCGATCTTCGAATCGCGCTACGTCGATATGCCGATGGTCATCGACGTCCTGCGCTACTACGCGGGACTGGCGACCAAGATCCACGGCGAGACCGTCAACACATTCGAGACGGCATTCACCTACACGCTGCGCGAACCGGTCGGCGTCGTCGGCCTGATCGTCCCCTGGAATTTCCCGCTGTTGCTGGCGTCCTGGAAGCTGGGTCCAGCGCTGGCGTGCGGCAACACGGTGGTGCTGAAGCCCGCCGAACAGACTCCGCTGACCGACGTTGAAGCTCGGAGAACTGGCGATCGAAGCGGGTTTTCCGGCAGGAGTGATCAACATCCTGACCGGCGGGCCGGAGACGGGTAAGGCCATTGTCGCGCATCCCGGGATCGACAAGATCGCATTCACCGGATCGACCGCTGTCGGCAAGGAAATCATGCGCGGCGCGGCCGACACGCTGAAGCGCGTCACGCTGGAACTCGGCGGCAAGTCGCCCAACATCGTGTTCTGCCGACGCCGATATCGACAACGCCGTGAAAGGCGCGATCAACGGCATCTTCTACGGCAAAGGCGAAGTCTGCAACGCCGGATCGCGACTGTTCGTCGAAAGCAAATTGCAGGACGAATTCACCGAGAAGTTGGTGGCGCGCGCTTCGAAGATGCGCCCGGCCGATCCGCTCGATCCGAAGACGCGTCTCGGAGCGATTGTCAGCCAGGAGCAGATGAAGACCGTGCTGGGCTTCATCGAAGCTGGCAAGAGCGAGGGAGCGAAGCTGGTGGCCGGCGGAAATCGCGTCGTCGGTCGAATGGCGACAAAGGATTCTTCATCGAGCCCACGATCTTCGGCGACGTGAAGAACGACATGAAGATCGCGCAGGAAGAAATCTTCGGCCCGGTGCTGTCGGTGCTGACATTCGACGACGTCGACGAGGTGATCGAACGGGCCAACAACAATCCGTATGGCCTGGCGGCCGCCGTCTGGACGCGTGACGTGAAGAAAGCTCACACGGTGTCCCGGCGGCTGAAGGCGGGCACCGTGTGGATCAACACCTACGGATTGATGGACGCGGCGCTGCCGTTCGGCGGATACAAGAGTTCCGGCTTCGGCCGCGAACTGGGCGCGCACGCGATCGAGCACTACACGGAACTGAAAACAGTTTGGCTGAACATGGGATGAAAAGCATCACCACAGAGGTCACAGAGGAGCACAGAGATTTCCCCAGTGTTCCTCTGTGTCCTCTGTGGTGAGAGAGGTTTTGAATTATGCCGGGCAAAGTAGCAAAAATCGGAACATTCAGTGACTGGATCGGCCTGTTCAACGACTGGCGCAAGGAAATCGGCGTCAACACCGACGACATCGAGGCCTTCCACTTCGACACGCTCTACGGCGCGATCGAAACCGAAGACATCGAGTTCGGCCATTACAAGGGCCGCCGCAAGTGGGAGAACCTGCGCCAGATTCCCACGCAGCAGATGCGCGACGCGCTGATGAACATGATCGTCTACCAGGGCGACACCGAGTTCGCCAGCGTCGAGCAGCAGCGCAATCTGCTCGAGAACGCGCCGACCGACTGGGATCGCCGCGCCATCACGCGCGTCATGATCGAAGAGATGCGCCACGGCTGGCAGATGTGCGCGCTGCTGGTCGATCACTTCGGTTACTCGGGCAAAGTCGAAGCGCAAAAGATGCTCGAGCGCCGCGCCTTCGAGAACAAGCGTCTGCTCGGTGCGTTCAACGTCGACGTCGACAACTGGATGGACTTCTTCACCTACACCGACTTCGTCGATCGCGACGGCAAGTTCCAGTTGCAGATGCTGAAGTACTCGGCCTTCGCGCCGCTCGGCCGCTCGATGTCGTACATGCTGCGCGAAGAAGCCTTCCACATGGGCACGGGCAATGACGGCCTGCGGCGCATCGTGGAAGCTGGCGTCATTCCCGCGCTGGCTGATCCAGAAATATCTCAACAAGTGGATCTCGAGCTCTTACGATCTGTTTGGCACCGATCACTCTTCATCGGCGCACTGGGCGTACGTGTGGGGCATCAAGGGCCGCTACGACGAACCGAAGAACGACAAGGCTGCGGATCTCGACGATCTGAACGATTACAACCGCCATCTCTATCGCGACGAAGTTGCGGGACTGATCGAGCGCTTCAACAATTCTCTGAAGCCGGGCGAGCCGAAACTGTATGCGCCGGATATCAAGTTCAACCGGTTCATCGGGCGATGGGCCAATCAGAAGTTCCACGCGCAGACGGGCGAACCGCTCGATGATCGCGCATACGAAGAGCATCTGAAGGAGTACATGCCGATCCGCGGCAGACAAGAAGCTGCTGCTCGACATCATCGAAACCGAGAAGAAGTGGATTGCGGAGAAGACTGGCGCGCGCGATCCGCTGGCCATCGATCGGAGAAGTGCGCAAGTCGGCGATTAACTCTGTAAAGAAAGAAACGCTTCACCACTGAGGGCACAGAGGAACACAGAGGCAAATGGGCGCGAGCTCTAGCAGCTTCGGATACTCGGAGCGGCTCACCGCTGAAGATCGACAGCCTCCGGTCGCGCGCATCGAACTGCGTCATCCTGCCGCTGAACGTGATCGACATTCCGATGATGGAGGAACTGGCGCAGGTTCTGGCGGAGATCGAGGCGCGGCCCGATATCTGCGATCGTTGTGTTCTGCCGGAGAAGGAAAGGCTTTCTCGGCAGGCGTGGATGTTGCCGCGCATACTCCGGACAAAGTCGAGGAGATGCTGGCCAAGTTTCACGGCGTAATTCGCGCTCTGGTGGCGACGAAGAAGGTCACGATCGCAGCGGTGCACGGACACTGTCTCGGCGGTGGCGCGGAACTGGCGATGGTCTGCGACATGGTCTACACGACCGAAGATGCGCAGTGGGGATTTCCCGAGATCAAGCTGGGCTGCTATCCGCCGGTGGCGTGCGCGGCGCTGGCGGCGATCGTAGGACAAAAGCGCGCGGCTGAGCTGATACTGACCGGCCGCACCATCAGCGGCAGGGAAGCGGCGCAGATTGGCCTGGCGACGCGCGGCCGTCGCCGGCGATCCCAAATCCGCTGTCGAGGAATGCGTCGGCAATCTTCTCCAACTGAGCCCGGCCGCGCTCGCGGTCACCAAGAAGGCTCTCTATGCGTGGGATTCGATCCACTTCGACAAGGGCCTGGCCCGCGCGGAGAAGATCTATTTCGAAGACCTGATGAAGACGGCCGATGCGCACGAGGGTATCCGCGCCTTCATGGAGAAGCGTGCGCCGAAGTGGACGGGACGATAACGGCATCGATATGGATTACGAGATCACAGCCGAAGAAGTGAAAGGGCAAGCTCGACGCCGGCGAGACATTCACGCTGCTCGATGTGCGCGAGCCGTGGGAGTTTGAAACGGCAAAGATCTCCGGCGCCAAGCTGATGCCCGATGGGCGACGTGCCGTCGCGGGCGCATCAGGAACTTGATCCGGAGGATCACATCGTGGTGGTCTGCCATCACGGCGTGCGTTCGATGAATGTGACGGTATGGCTGCGGCAGCAGGGATTCGAGAAGGCGCAGTCCATGCGCGGCGGCATCGATGCCTGGTCGCGGCGCGTGGATGAGAAAGTGCCGGTGTACTGAAGAAAGCTATCGAGCCATGAGCTGTGCAGCTTAGCAGATCAGAGCCTCAGCTCATGGCTCAAAGCTCATAGCTGACAGCTCATGAAAAAAGAACTCATCGAACTTCGCGTCAACGGTCGCACCCACGAGGTGGCGATCGAGCCGAGTGCGCTGCTGCTCGACGTCCTGCGGCAGCAACTGCAACTCACGGGCTCGAAGCGCGGCTGCGACGACTCGTCCTGCGGGGCTTGCACCGTGCTGGTCGACGGCGTGGCGATGATGTCGTGCACGCTGCTTGCGGCCAGTTGCGAAGGCCAGGAGATCACCACGATCGAAGGCGTGAGCGAGCACGGGAGTCTGGCGGCGATTCAGAAAGCCTACGGCGACTGGGGCGGCGCGCAGTGCGGGTACTGCACGCCGGGATTCATCATGACGGTGAAATCGCTGCTGGCGGAGAATCCCGATCCATCGCGAAGCAGATGTTCGCGCCGCGCTGAGCAGCAACCTGTGCCGCTGCACCGGATACAACCAGATGTATGAGGCCATCCGCGCGGCGATCGCAGCGGAGACAGTTCTGCAGTGACGCAAGCAGCGAGTAACGAGACTGACGCGCCAACGACTCAAGGACAAGCGACTGAGCGACCGACTTCTCCATCATCGGCAAACCCACCGCCATGGTCGACGCCGCCGAAAAGACCACCGGCGCCGGCAAGTACACCGACGACCTCAGCGTCCCCGGCATGCTGGTCGGCAAGATTCTGCATTCGCCCTATCCGCACGCGCGCATCAAGCGCATCGACACCAGCCGCGCCGAGCAACTCGAAGGAGTGGTCGCCGTCGTCGTCGGCAAAGATGCGCCGAATCCCTACGGCATTCTTCCCGTCGGTCACGACGAGCATGCGCTCGCGCTCGACAAAGTCCGCTATGTCGGTGACAACGTGGCCTGCGTGGTCGCAACCTCAGAAGCGATCGCCGAAAAGGCGCTCGAACTGATCGACGTCGACTACGAAGTTCTGCCGGCCTACTTCGATCCCGAAGAGTCGATGAAGGCCGCAGACGGATCTGATCCACGACAACAAGCCGAACAATCTCGAAAAGGATTATCACCACGTCTTCGGCGATCCGGAAAAGGGATTTGCCGAAGCCGATCAGGTGGCCGAAGCGCGCTTCATCGCCAACGAAGTCACGCACGCCGCCATGGAGCCGCACTCCACGCTGGCGTCGTTCGAAATCGATCCGCACACCGGCAAGCCCGGACGCCTCACCGTCTGGTCCTCGACGCAGGTCCCGTACTACCTGCAGCACAAGCTGTCGCTCGTGCTCGAAATGCCGATGGCGCAGATTCGCGTGATCAAGCCGCTGGTGGGCGGCGGATTTGGCGGCAAGAGCGAAGTCATTCCGCATCGAGATCATCGCGGCCGTCGCGGCGCGCAAAGCGCAAGCTCCGGTCAAGATCACCTACACGCGCGAAGAAGTCTTCTGGGCGCATCGCGGACGCCCGCGCACCATCATCGACCTGAAGACCGGCGTGAAGAACGACGGCCGCATCACGGCCGTGAAAGCCCGCGTCGTGCAGGATGGCGGCGCCTACTGCTCCTACGGCGTGGTCACGATTCTGTATTCCGGCGCGCTGCTGGGCGCGCTCTACGACATTCCGAACATTCAATACGACGGCTACCGCGTGCTCACCAACAAGCCCGCCTGCGGCGCCATGCGCGGACACGGCACGGTGAACGTTCGCTTCGCCTTCGAATCGCAACTAGACGAACTCGCCGCGAAGATTGGAATGGATCCCGCCGAAATTCGCCGCCGCAATCTGCTGCAGCCGCCCTGCATCACGGTGAACGGCCTGCGGGTGCAGAGCTACGGACTGCCGGAGTGCATCGAGAAGATCGTCGAGCGCTCGGGCTGGAAAGAGCGCAAGGGCAAACTGCCCAAAGGACGCGGCCTCGGCATCGCCTGCAGCCACTACGTCAGCGGCGCGGCCAACTCGATCATTCGCTCCGACATGCCGCACTCGACCGTGAACATCAAGATCGATCGCGACGGCGGAGTCGTGGTCTACACCGGTGCTTCAGAAATCGGCCAGGGATCGGACACGATGACGGCGCAAATCGCGGCCGAAGTCCTGGGATGCTCGCTTGTCTCGCGTGCGGGTCATTGCCGCCGATACCGACCTGACTCCGATCGACATCGGTTCTTACTCCAGCCGCGTGACGTTCATGGCGGGAAACGCGACGCTGCGCGCTGCGACAGAAGTGAAGAAGCTGATCGCAGCTGCTGCGGCCAAGAAGATGAACTGCGCGTCGGAGAGCTTAGTCTTTCGCGATGATGTGGTCGTGAAGAGAGAGGCTCATGTGGGGACGGCCGCCTTCGGCCGTCCGAGCCGAGCCAGAGCGCGGCGGCAACGGTGTCAGGCCGAGTCGAGGGCCAAATCCTCCGCGGATCGCTGCAGCAGAAGCGCAAAGACGAAGGCCCGAAAGATCAGATGACCTTCGAAGAAGCGGTGGTTGCCGCCATCGATTTCCACGGCGCGCTCACCGGCACCGGTTCCTACGCGCCTCCGCCCGAAGCCCGCGGCGGCAAGCACAAAGGCGCCGGCGTGGGCCCATCGCCGGCGTACTCCTATTCCGCGCAGGTCGCCGAGGTCAGCGTCGACGAAGAGACCGGCGAAGTCACCGTGCACAAAGTCTGGGCCGCGCACGATTGCGGTCGCGCGCTCAATCCCGTTTCCGTCGAAGGACAGATCATCGGCTCCGTGTGGATGGGAATGGGCCAGGCCCTCACCGAAGAGATGGTCTGGAAAGATGGCATGCTGATGAACCCCGGGCTGCTCGAATACCGCAGCCCGTCGTCGGTAGAGTCGCCCGAGGTCGAACCGATCATCGTCGAGAGCATCGATCCCGAGGGCCCGTTCGGCGCGAAGGAATGCAGCGAGGGATCGCTGGCCGCGACCATCCCGGCGATTGCGAATGCGATCTACGACGCGGTCGGCATTCGTCTGCACGAATCGCCCTTCACGCCCGAGCGAGTGTTGGCAGCGTTGCGCGCCAAGAAGAATGCGAAAGCGATTGAACCTGACCGAGGGTGTTGATCCGACCTCGCCCACGCGCTTCCGCGAGCACGGTGGCTCGCTGTGGTTCAAAGGCAAGGGCCCGGAACGTCATCCGCTCGATCCGTCTCGTCAGCGAGTCGCTTCGCCGGAGGTGCGGATTGAGTCTGCCGCAATTCAAACTGCTGCGGCCCCGAAGTCCGTCGCCGAAGCGGTCGACCACCTTGCGAAATATGGCGACAGCGTTCGCGTGCTCGCCGGAGGCACCGACCTAATCCCCTCCATGCGGCAGAAGCTGTTCGAGCCGGAATATGTGCTCGACCTGCGCGGGAGTCAGCGAGTTGCGCGGCATCAGGCCTCAAGCCGACGGCGGCGTTGAGATCGGCGCGCTGACCACGATCCGTGCGATCGAGCGCTCCGACCTTCTGCGCGAGCACTATCCCGTGTTGACCGAAGCGGCCGGCACCGTCGCGTCTCCGGTGCTGCGCAACATGGGCACGATCGGCGGCAACATCTGCCTCGACACGCGCTGCCTCTGGTACAACCAGTCGCTTACCTGGCGCAAGGGCTGCGGATTCTGCATCAAGAAAGACGGCGATCTTTGCCACGTCGCTCCGGGTGGAACGAAATGCTGGGCGGCGTTTTCCGGCGATACTCCTCCGGCCCTGCTCTGTCTGAATGCAGAAATCGAAATCGCAAGCGCCGGACGGAGCGCGCCGTATTCCTCTCGCTGACTTCTATACCGGTCTCGGTGACATCTACCGCAAGCTACAGCCGAACGAACTCGTCACCCGTGTCTTCCTGCCCGCATCGTCCGCCGGATATCGCGGTGTCTACCGCAAGCTGCGCGTCCGCGGATCGATTGACTATCCGCTGGCCGGAGTCGCGGTCGTGATGAAGCGCTCGAACGGACATATCGCCGATGCGCGCATCGGAATTACCGCTGTGAACCCTGCGCCGCTACTGGTGAAAGGAGCGTCGGAATTGCTCGCCGGCAAAGTCAGTCGACGAAGCCCTTGCCGAAGCCGCCGGTGACCTGGCCGCGAAAATTAGCAAGCCGTTGACAACTTCCGCCCTCACTCCGGAGTATCGTCGCGAGATGATTCGCGTATTCACCAAGCGGGCGGTGCTGGCGGCGGCCCAGGTGAATCAAAAACTAGTCGCTGACAGGAGCAGAACGCTATGCCCGTCTATCACGTCGCGCAGGTCAACATCGGTCGAGTGAAAGCTCCGGTTGAAGACCCGCTCATGGCCGGCTTCGTCGCGCGGCTTGACGAGATCAACGCGCTCGCTGATCGCAGTCCCGGTTTCGTCTGGCGGCTGCAAACGCCCGTCGGCAATGCGACCTACTTTCGGCCTTATCCCGAAGACGACCGGATTCTGATCAACATGTCCGTGTGGGAGTCAGCATTGCAGCCCTGCGCCATTACGTTTACAAGACAGCTCACGCCGAACTCCTCCGGCAAAGAGAAGCGTGGTTCGAGAGGTTCTCCGGTGCTGTACACCGCCCTGTGGTGGGTGCCGGCGGGACATCGTCCCGGCATGGACGAAGCGACCAAACGTCTGGCGCATCTCGAGAAGCACGGGCCCACGCAGTTTGCCTTCACCTTCAAAAACGACGTTTGAGCCGGACGAAGCATTTCAGCAGGGAATTGATTGGTCGTCGTTCGTGCCCTGTCCGGCGACCTAGCCCGCGGACTGATAGAATGCAGCGCTGAGAGCCGAAGCGCCTCACGACGAATGATCACCGACTGCCACATCCATATCCAGCCGATGGAGATGTTCAAGCCCCACGCGCTGGAGCTCATGAAGCAGAAGCGCCCGAACTTCGATCAGATCGTCGAATTCTGCCGCTCGCCGAAGGCGTTCCTCAAGTTCCTGGACGCGAGCGGCATCGACCGCGCCATGCTGATCAACTACGTGGCGCCCGGAGGTGATCGGCTTCACCAGCGGCGTCAATCAATTTGTTGCCGACTACGTGAAGGAAGATCCCAAGCGCCTGCTCTCGTGCGGCAGCCTGCATCCGCGGCATACCACGAATGTCCTGGCGGATGTCGAGCAGATCCTGCGGCTGGGCCTGCAGATGATCAAGATTCATCCGCCGCACCAGTTGCTATTTCCGAATGACTACCTGAGCGGTGCGAAGGAACTGGAAATCATCTACCGCGCCGCCGAGGCCAATGGCGTGCCAGTGATGTTTCACACCGGCACGTCGATTTTCCCGGGTGCGCGAAACAAGTATGGCGATCCGATTTACGTCGACGACGTCGCCGTGGATTTTCCCAAGCTGAAGATCCTGCTGGCCCACGGCGGCCGTCCGCTCTGGATGCAAACCGCGTTCTTTCTGGTGCGGCGACATCCCAATGTCTATCTCGACATCAGCGGCATCCCGCCGAAAGACGCTGCTGAAATATTTTCCGCGGCTGGAGGAGATCGCGCACAAGACGCTGTTCGGCACGGACTGGCCCGGGCCGGGTGTTCCCGACATCAAGAAGAACCTCGACGAATTCCGTGCGCTGCCGCTTGCCGCAGTCCGGTGCAAGAGCAGATTCTGACCAAGACCGCACTGACCATCTGGCCCGCGTAATGATTCACCGCAAGACAAAAAGCCCGCGCTCGAGACGCGGGCTTTCAGTCGAAGTCAGAGTTGACTCTACTTTCCTGCCGCGGCCCCGGCAGCCTTCTTGCCCATCAGTTCATCCGCCAGCGCAGTGGCTCCGTAGATCTTGCGCAGCGCTTCCTGAATGCCGCGAGAATCCACGGAAACCGCGCGTGCCTGCGTGTCGCTGTAAGCAAAGTTCCACGGCAGCGACTCGATGTTGCCGTCGAAGATAATTCCGACGACCTCGCCGTTCTTGTTCACCGTCGGAGATCCGGAGTTGCCTCCGATGATGTCCGCCGTCGAAACAAAGTTGAACGGCGTCTTCAGATCCAGCTTGTCTTTCGACTTGATCCAACTTTCCGGCAAGTTGTACGGCGGCTGGCTACCGTGTTCTGCGGCATGCTCGTAGGCGCCGCCCATCGGTCGTGGCAAAGGGAATCGCTTTTCCATTCTCCTGATATCCCTTCACCACTCCATAACTCAAGCGAAGCGTAAACGTCGCATCCGGAGGCTGGGTGAATCCGCTCTGCGCGAAGCGTGCCTTGGCGATCGCACTGCCGTCGCGTCGGACCACAGAGTCGACCTTGTCCTCGAACTCTCGGCGTGCAGCGCGGGCATCGCGGATCGATGGATCGCATCACCACGATCAGCGGATCGGTGCTCGCATCGATGGCTGCCTTTCCGCCTTCATACAACTGCTTGCGAACGGCCACATCGTCGAGCTTCGTATTCGCAATCATATCCTTCGCCGCATCGGCGGGAGTTTTTCCTTGCAGCACCTTCTGTACTTCCGGATTGTCCTTGCCCAGAGACGTCTTGCATCTCGCTAAGCCCGTCGGCGAGCAGGGCGGTCTCGAGATTCTTGTAGATCGGCTCCGTCGAGAAGAGTTGCTGCTCGAGCGAAGGCAGGGCAGAGTCGCGGAACTCGCGCATTCGATCCGGGATTCGGTTTCGGCTTTTCGTCCGCCGCACGCACCAGAGTGCGGGCAATCTGCGCCAGGTGCGAGGGGAAACGCGCGCATCCGCTCCAGATAGGTCAGGTTCGGAAAGATCGCTTGTTGCGTCTTGATCGCCTGCGCGATCTCTTCCCACGGATCAGCCACGCCCGCATTCTTGGGATCGGCTTTGAATGATGCGCGCAGCTTCGCTTCATCGGCGGCCTTCTGATCCATGATCGTTTTGTCGAGCAGTCCGGACTGATATCCGGTAATCGCCTTCTGCGAATTCTGCAGGCCGAAAATCTCTTCCTTCGCAATCGCGGGCGTTCTCTTCCGATTGCTTGCTGAAATCCTGCAGCAGCGCAATGCGCCGCGCGTACACTTTCAGAGCCGACCGGATACTGGAAATCGCGCAGGAACTCCAATTGAGCCATGGTGAGCAGGCGTCCAGTGTTGCCCGGATGTCCGGAGACGAAGATCAGATCGCCGTCCTTCACGCCGGTCGGCGACCACTTCAGATAGTTGTCGAGGTGCGCCGGCTTGTCATTTTCGTAGACGCGGAAGAAGGTAATGTCCAGATCGTAGCGCGGATAGGTGAAGTTGTCGGGATCGCCGCCGAAGAAGGCGATATCGAATTCCGGCGCGAACACCAGCCGCACATCGGTGTACTTTTTGTACTTGTAAAGGTTGTAGACCTGCCCGGAGTAGAAGGTCACCACGTCGCAGCGCAGCCCGGTGCTGGTGGCGCAGTCTTTCTCGACCTGTGACATGGCTGCGCGCTGGGCCGTTCCGGCTTCCGCCGCCGACATCCCCGGCTTCACGCCGCGTTGATTTTGTCCGTCACGTCCTCAATGCCGACCAGCTGGTTCAATTCGAGATTCGGGCACTTCGCCTCCTCCGCCTGCGTCTTGGCGTAGAAGCCGGTCTTGATGTAGTCGTGGCCTTCGGTCGAAAGCTGCTGCACGCAACCCGCGCCCACGTGATGGTTGGTGAAGGTCAGTCCGTCCGGAGAGACGAACGATCCCGAGCCGCCGTTGTTGAAGCGCACCGACGACAGCCGCACGTGATCCAGCCACTGCTGCGTGACGTTCGAAACCATACTTGGCTTTGATCTTGTCTTTGGGAGGCTCGTTGTAGAGCCACATGCCTTCGTCGGCGACAGCGCAAGCGTAGAGCACACGAAGGCGCACGCGAGCACAAGCGAAAAGAATCGTTTCATTTAGGATGATTCCTCCATGAGGAGTATGAAGAACGCGGACAGATGCCGCGGAATACTTCGAGCGAACCTTTAACTATACGCTGCGCGAAACGCCGCTGGCAAAACTGGCAAAGCTAGCTCGATTTCAGATCCACTTCGTGCCGTTCTGCAGCCGAATTTTCTTGCGACGCAGAGGTCAAGTTCTTGAACGCAAGTCGCCGGCCGATCCGAGCGGGACTGACCGCGACATTCCCGACATGAAATCAAGGCAAAAGTCCCTGAAATCGCGCATCTAATGATTTGACGGAGCCTGATGATTACTGCGATTACCGAGGGTGGTTGGAATCTTCAGAAACGTTTCAGGTATAAGAAAAGGTTGCATCCCGCGTCCCTCCTCGCGCGGTCCGGCAACGCAAAATCCAGTCAAGCGAGAACCGAATGTCCAGCGTGACTACAACTCATGCTCCCAAAGGGCTCGAGGGAGTCGTTGCCACCAACTCCAAGATCTGCTACATCGACGGCGATCGCGGCGTGCTCGCCTATCGCGGCATCGACATCCACGAACTGGCCGACCACTCGAATTTTGAGGAGACCTGCTACCTGCTGTGGTTCGGCAAGCTGCCGACGCGCCAGGAGTTGCGCGAGCTGCACGAGCGCCTGGCCGAAGAGCGCAAGCTGGATGCATCGATCATTACGATGCTGCGCAATGCGCCGCGGCATGCCTTGCCCATGGACGTGCTGCGCACCGCCGTTTCGGCGCTGTCGTTCTACGATCCGCAGGAGAAGAACAACGACCGCAAAGCGAACGTGGACAAGGCGATCCGCCTGACCTCGCAGATCGCGATGATCGTCGCTGCCTACGACCGCATCCGCAAGGGAAAGCCGGTGGTCGAGCCCGATCGTTCGCTGTCTCACGCCGCGAATTTCCTGCTGATGCTGAACGGCAAGCATCCTTCGGCAACCGCTGAGCGCGCGCTCGATATCGCGCTGATTCTTCACGCCGACCACGAGCTGAACGCCTCGACCTTTGCCGCGCGTGTTACGGCCGCGACACTGTCAGACATGCACTCGGCCATCACCTCGGCGATCGGCGCGCTGAAAGGTCCGCTGCACGGCGGAGCCAACGAGGCGGTGTTTCGCATTCTCGAAGCGATCGACGAATCGGGCGCCGATCCCGTCGACTACGTCAAGGGCATGCTGGCGCAGAAGAAGAAGATTCCCGGCTTCGGACATCGCGTCTATCACACCGAAGATCCGCGCGCCACGCACCTGCGCGTCATGTCGCGCGATCTGGGCAACTCCAGCGGACAGGCCAAGTGGTTCGAGATCTCGCACAAGATCGAAGAATTCGTGAAGGCCGACAAGAAGCTGAACGCCAACGTCGACTTCTACTCGGCGTCGACCTATCACACGCTGGGCATCGACGTCGACCTGTTCACTCCGATCTTCGCCGTCTCCCGCATCAGCGGCTGGGCCGCCCACGTCATCGAGCAACTCGACGACAACCGCCTGATCCGCCCGCGCGCGGAGTACCTTGGGCCGGAATATCCCCGACGCACACGTTACGTGCCAGCATCGACCAGCGCCAGCACGTAGAGACGTTGCTTGCAACGTCTCTCTAGCCACATTCGGAATCGCCGCCGGCAAGACGCTGCAAGCTACGTCTCTACAGCGCAATGCGTCGGTAAACTTACGCAATCCCGTAGAATAGAAGCGGGTTCTGTATGCATCGCGTTTACCTCGACAACAACGCCACCACCCCGGTTCTGCCCGAGGTGTTCGAGGCCATGCGCCCCTACTTCGGGGAGCGCTTCGGCAATGCCTCGTCCATCCATCATCATGGACAGGAGACGCGGGCGGCGGTCGAGGACGCGCGCGAATCGGTGGCGGAGTTGCTCGGCTGCCGCGCGTCCGAAATCGTCTTCACCAGCGGCGGCACCGAGAGCGACAACCTCGCCGTTGCCGGATGGGTCGCAGCGGGCGATCACGTCATCACGTCGAGCATCGAGCACCACGCGGTTCTGCATGCCTGCAAGCACCTGGAGAAGACTCGGCTGCGAAGTGACCATTCTTGCCGGTCGATGGCCGCGGCCTGGTCGATCCCGACGATGTGCGGCGTGCGCTTCGCCCGAATACAAAGCTGATCTCGATCATGATGGCGAACAACGAGACCGGAGTGCTGCAGCCAGTCGAAGAGATCGGGAAGATTGCCGCCGAGGCCGAGCGTTCTTTTCCACACCGACGCGGTGCAGGCCGCCGCGAAGGTTCCGATCGATGTACGGCAGATCGGATGCGATGCGCTCTCGATCTCCGGACACAAGATTCACGCGCCGCAGGGAGTGGGCGCGCTCTACGTGCGGAAGGGAACTCGCATCCAGCCGCTGTTCCATGGCGGCCGTCACGAGCGCTCGCGGCGCGCCGGCACGGAAAATGTCCCCGGAATCGTCGGTCTGGGCAAGGCTGCAGAACTGGCGAAGCAGGGCTTCGATCGTGGCGACGACAAGAAGATGGCCGCGCTGCGCGATCGCCTGGAGCAGGGAATTCTCGCGCAAGTGGATGAGGCGCGGCGTGAACGGCGAGGGCGCTCCGCGCGTCCCCAACACGACGAACATTCATTTCGACCACATCGAAGGTGAATCCCTGGTGATTGCGCTCGATCTAAAAGGACTGGCAGTTTCCACGGGTGCGGCCTGTTCGTCCGGAGCGATCGAGCCGTCGCACGTGCTGATCGCGATGGGCCTGCGGCCGATCAGGCGCGAGCCAGCATCCGCTTCAGCCTGGGCAAGCAAACGACGGAAGCGGAAATCGATTTTGCGTTGGCGCTGGTGCCGGAAACGGTGGCGCGCCTGCGGGCGATCTCGCCGATGTACAAGAAGCAAGCAGTTAGCACTTAGCAGTTAGCATTGCATTCGCACATGAGCGGTCGATGCCGCAGAACCGTGGAAGCGGCCCTTAGGCCGCGTAAGTGGCAAGTCGATCAGGAGCTAGCCACGAGCTAGAAGCTGACCGACACCATCGCCGTAGCCATGTCGGGCGGTGTGGATTCCTCCACCGTCGCGGCCATGCTGCGCGCCGAGGGCCACGACGTCATCGGCCTGACGATGCAACTCTGGAACCAGCGTCGCCTCGCCGGCCACGAGGGCATGCCCGAGTCCGTGCAGGGACGCTGCTGCTCGCTCGACGACGTCTACGACGCGCGCCGCGTCGCCCAGCAGATCGGCATCCCGTACTACGTGGTCAATCACGAGGAGCGCTTCGAGCGCGACGTGGTTCGGCCGTTCGTCGAAGAGTACCTTTCCGGACGCACGCCGATCCCGTGCAGCCTCTGCAACAATCACTTGAAGTTTGATCAGCTTCTGATTGTTGCCCAGCAGATTGGCGCAGAGCGCGTAGCCACCGGTCACTACGCCCGCGTCGCGTACGACGAGGCCCGAGGCCGCTGGCTGCTGAAGCGTCCGGCTGACCACAGCAAGGATCAGACCTACTTCCTCTTCGGACTGACGCAGGAGCAACTCAGCCGCACGCTGTTCCCGCTCGGCGACATGACCAAGCCCGAGGTCCGCGAACTCGCCCGTAAGCATGGGCTGGCGATCGCTGAGAAGCCGGACTCGCAGGAAATCTGCTTCGTCCCCGGCGGCGACTACAAGCGCTTCATCGATGCCTATCTCGCCGAGCAGGGCGAGAGCCTGCCCGACACTGCCGGCGAACTGGTCACCACGATCGGCGAAGTCATCGGCGAGCACAGCGGAATTCACAACTTCACCGTCGGCCAGCGCAAGGGACTCGGCGTCGCCACCGGATCGCCGCTCTACGTGATCCAGATCAGCGGCGCGAACAAGCAGGTGATTGTCGGCGGCGACGAGCATCTCTACTCGCGCACGCTGCGCGCGAAGCGAGTGAACCTGATCTCGGTCGAGGATCTGCGCGAGCCGATGCGTGTAGCGGTCAAGATTCGCCATCGCCACGAGCCCGCCGCGGCCATGATCGAGCGCTCGGGCGCAGACGAAATCCTGGTCACCTTCGACGAGCCGCAGCGCGCCATCACGCCAGGCCAGGCGGCGGTTTTCTACGACGGAGATGTGGTAGTCGGCGGCGGCTGGATCAGCTGAAGCAGAAATGCAGAGAATGGCCAGATGAAAGAAGGGCGAAGAGTGCCGCGAACTATTTGATTGAGTAGTTGTGCTTCGGATAGTGAGTTTTCTTCTGCACTTTCCCTGTACATCTTGTCCTGCGCCTTCTTCTGCTTCTTCATGTGCTTTCTTCATGGCTTTTTGCTTGCTTCTTCTGGAGTCTTGCGCGCTGCGGGGTCTTCGCGGTACAGCAGGGATTGTTCGTCTTTGCGGACAGCGCAACGCTGAAGCCTAAGCAGCAGAGGCCTAAAACGCAAGTGGCAGCGAGTCTTTTCATAGGAACTCCGACAGCGACGTACTGACACAATTCTACCTTAAGCCGATTTCCTGCCGTTTGTTACGGATGACGTCAGACCGTTGGGTAGCCCGTCCGGCTGGCATCCGGTACGGCAGTCGTTGTTTCCCGCCGGGACCGAGCGCAAGGTCTTCAGAAATGGCGTTCCAGTTTCCTTGAGCCTCTCCTCGAGCCTTGCCGTGCAGTCGCAATCACTGCACGCCCAAGGCTCCGTCCCATTCTCGTCGCGGCACTTGCGCCGATCATGCGCGTCCTGTACGCGCGTCAGGTCGAAGTACTCTTCCCAGTACGGACGCTCTTCCTGCAGTGGTGTCGGACAGTAACAAACCTCGACCCAACGTGCCGTCTGGTCCGGGCAAAGTCGTGCATCCTTCATGTTGCGCAGATATTCGCCCTCGGCCACTGATCCTCGGCCGAGGGTCTCATTTTCGATTGCCTCCAGCAGATCGCCTTCGCGACCGGGTTTAACGCGGGCTCGTACAAGATAACGCATAACATCTCCCCAAGAATGATTCCCCATGTAGCCCCGGACGCCTTCGTCCGGGGTTGCGCGCAGCGCGCAAGCAAGACCGCTGACTGGTAAGTGCAATCGGCATACCGCACGCTAATCCATCACCCCCACGCTCGCTTCGCTCGCGGGACGGACGAAGGCGTCCGTCTCCTACACAAATCATCTGCAGCCCCGCCTGGGCCAGCATCTGCTGAAACTGGCTGCGCGTGCGCATGTCGATCGACTGCGCCACCAGTTTGCCTTCGCGATCGTAAACGAAGCTCTTCGGAATCCCTTCCACCACGAACGCTTCGTTCACCTTGCGTCCCGGATCGAGCAGGACCGGATAGCTGATCTTCCGCTCCGCGATGAACGGAGTAACCTTCGCGGCCTCTTCATCGGAGATCGAAAGCACCACGAATCCCTGATCTTTGTACTTGTCGTAGAGCGCCTGCAAGATCCGGCATCTCCTTGCGGCACGGCGGGCACCACGTCGCCCAGAAATTTACCAGCACGACCTTGCCCTTCAGTTCTCGCAGATGCCAGGACTTTCCCTGCAGATCCGAAAGCGTAAAGTCTGCCTTCTGGCGCTTGGCGTCATCGGCCTCCAGTCGTGCGCATCGCTTCCGGAACTGAGGATTGTCTGACTCCGCCTGCATATGCTCGTAGCGCACCAGCGATGCCAGTTCCACATACAGGTCATCAGGCTCGCCCGGCTTGCCCGCGGGAGGCTGTTCGCGCAACGCCTGACGCCAGCGTCGTGGTGACCTCCTGCAGAGTGTCGCGCCCGAAGTCTCCTTCGGTCGAAAGATTAGCCAAAGCGCCCGCCAGTTGCAGCTTGTTCGGAACCACTGGCAAGCTGCCGAATCTGCGCGGCCAGATCTTTTGTCGTGCGCGCGCGCACCGTGTCGTCGAGCTTTCGCAGGCCGCGGATCTGCTCCACGATCGGCTTCTCCTGATCGCTCCAGACGATCTTCTCTTGCGCGCAAAGCGGACAGGCTAAAGAGAATAAAAAGCCCTGCGCGGAGCAGGGTAGTGGTAGTCCAATGATTTCTCATGAATAGATCGACGCGGCAACAGACGTCGGCTGAAACGTGAGCCCAGCCTAGACCGCTTAGATAAACATCTCGTCCTGCGGCACCGGTCGCCGCTCCTCGCGGCTGCCGCCATTCCTGCGGTTGCGGCCGCCGAAGAGAAACTCCAGCCCGGTCGTGATCCCCTGCACCAGACCGGAGAGCTGCTGCACCGGCGAGACCACCGTCTTGTGAACCATGTCGGAAGTTTGTTCCACGCGGTCCAGCGTGCGGCTCAGCAACTCGTCAGCGCGGATGATCTGCAGGCGCGCCCGGTCGACCGCGTCATTGACGGTCGCATCCACGCGCTGCACCTCGACGCGCAAATCGTCGTGGTCTCGCCGAGGTTCTCGACGATGTACCTCAACTTTGGGGCGCAGCGCGGTGATGCATCGCCTGCGCCTCGCACGACGGTGGGCATGACCTTCGTCTTCACGTCGTCGGCCAGTTCTTCCATGCGCTGGCTGCTCTTGCGCATGGCGAGGTACATCGCCAGCAGAACACCGGCCTGCAGACAGGACCGCAACTCCCGTCAAAGCGACAAACAACGACATTTTGTCCATAGAATTCCTCCGGCAACCGACCGAGCGCGCACGAAGGAAGCAGCCGGCGCGATAAGAACTACAGATTCTTCGTGGCTCCCGTTTCCGTCGTCGCTTCGTGATACGCCTGGCGTCCGGCTTCATACGCAGCGCGGAACTGCTCCTTCTGCTGATTCACCACCTCGCGGCCACGGTCGGCCCACTGTTGAGCCTGATCCCGCGCTTCCTGCGCGCGATTGCGTACGTACTCACGGCCTTCCTCGGCGCGCGCCCGCAGGACTTCACGCGTCTCGGCGCCAGAACGCGGCGCATAAAGAACTCCTGCCAGTGCTCCCAATCCCAAGTCCCGCCAGAAACCATACGAAGCTATTACCATCACGATCCGACATAGTACCTCCTGATGAAAGCGTCACTTCAGATGGTACAACCTCCTACAGGCAAAGACAATTACAGCGAAGCCTGTAACAGAGGTTTCTCCGCGGATTTCGCGGAAACGACTAAGCTTTTTCTGCTGAGCAGGTGGATTGGTCGGCGCAGGCGATGGAGCAGCGGCTGCGTCTTTCACCGGCTGCGACTTGACCCCCTGCAGAACGGAACCTGATGCGGCGCTGATGTCTGCTGGAATACACCGCCAGGGTGATGGAAGTGACCATGAACGCCACCGCCGACCACGTGGTGGCCCTGGAAAGGGCGCTGGCCGCTCCTCGCGGGCCGAACGCGGTCTGGCTTCCTTGTCCGCCGAAAGCCGCGGAAATGTCGCCGCTCTTGCCGCTCTGCAGCAGTACGACGACGATGATGAAGAAACAGACCAGGATGTGAACAGTGGTGACGACGTAAATCATAAGTTTTGATTCTTCCTGAGTTCGACGGCGAAACGAGCAGCTTGAACCAGATTCGCTCGCATTTTCGGAGGCAAGTTTATGGTGCGGAAGGGGGGATTTGAACCCCCACGCCTTTCGGCGCCACCCCCTCAAGATGGTGTGTCTGCCAGTTCCACCACTTCCGCACTTTGTAAATTACCTGTAATCAATAGCTTAGCAAGTTCGTCGCGGTGAGGGCATTTCCAACTGCACCGGATTTTGCACCGACTTCGCGCACGCGATGCGCTCTTCCGGTCGCGCAAGTCCGCGAGCCGCAACAAACAGCTTGTGGACCGCAGCCTCCCGCGGGTGTACATAGCGCATCGTGGTCTTAATGTTATCGTGTCCGGCGACATACTGCAACGTAAAGGGGTCCGTGTACTCCCGCAGGGTCGAACTCGACCCGCGCAGACATCCGCATCTCGATCATGCCTATGCAATGACCAGCCACTCCGGTCAGGGACAGACTGCCGATCGTAATTGCCTCGCCAGGGGTTGAAGGGCGATTATTTCGTGCCGGTCCGGGCCTCCCCAGGGAATCTGAAGATGTCGCTGGCTCGGAGTTCGGTCGCACGACGCACAGCGTTAGTTGTTTTCTCGACATCGAGGCCCGCGTCTCTGGACAGGTACGTCAGTTGCGTGGGCGCTGCAAACCGGGTACCGGAAGCCTCGACGATTTCGGCGATCTTCAAGATCACATCCTGGCGGATTGCAGTGAATTGCTTCCAATCGCCAATCTGGCCATAGGCGAACAGCTCAAGCTGGAATGCGGCGCCGACAAAACTTGTTACTCGGACTCTACAGCTCTGGGGTTCGATGGCGGGATGCTGGTCGAGCATACTCTGCACGCGATCCAGCACAAACCTTAGTTGTTCGACTTTTGTTTCAATGCGCAGAGAAAAGGTTTGGTTGATGAGCAATTTGCTGCGGCGAGCCATGTTTTGGAACTGCATTTGCGCGAGCGATCCGTTCGGAACGATTGACAGATTCTGATCGAGCGTTCGCAGCTTGAGAGAGCGGAGCCCGATATCTTCCACCGTACCAAGCTCATTGCCGATTTGGCAGAAGTCACCGACCTGCACCGCCTTGTCCATCAGCAACGAGACGCCACCGATGAGGTTTTCAAGTGATTTCTGCGCGGCCAAGGCGATCGCCAAGCCTCCGATGCCAAGGCCAGCCAGCGTCGTCGTTACGTTAATCCCAAATAGAGCCAGTCCAACCAGCAAAGCGATGATGACCAGAACGATGTGCGTGAGGCGCTGCATCACGATGAGGATCGACTCCCCACCCTTTTGTTGCGCTTCGGGCGTCGGTTGACCGCATGTTCGAAGCCTCGGTCAGTAATCGTCGCTAGGAGCCATACGAGGCATCCCACTAAGAGGGTCGCGATGAAACGAAAGTAGTAGACGCGATACAAAAGTGGCGGCTCAAGCAAGTAGACGAAAACGCTATGGATCAGGATCGCAATGATGCACTTGAGCGGCAGGCCAAGCCTGGGTCTCCAAGATCGGCCTGAACGGAAGATTTCGAAGTTTGCTCCGGATCCGCACTGGCGCGGTCAGGACAAGCGTCAACAGCAAAGTCAACAACCATGCGATCGGAATCGAAAGCAGCCACCCGAGCCATTTCGCCAGTGACATCCCCAATAGCGGCCGACCAGTGAGTGCGGCAGGCATGATCCGATCGACTGGCGTCGGCGCTTCGCTTTCGATTTGGGCGTACAGCGCTGGGATATTCGCAACCGTCTCTTTCGAAATCAGCCAAATTTTGCCAGAAGACGGATCATCAACCCGCACCAGGATAACGTCCCCATTCGTTTCACCTGCCGTCACCACGCCGGCACGTATTTGGCCAGGCGGAAGTCCGGGTTCGATCGTGCCGTTGGGATCATCGCTCAACATGGCGATACTTATTCTTAAGTTTCGCTGCAGCGCTCGAAATTCCTTGGCTCGTTGTGTCAGGTTTGGGTTTCGCCCTAGGGGCGGTTGAAAGTAACTTGCGGCGTTTTCGTAGTCTCTCCGCTCTTCGTATTTCAGCAAGCCCATCATCGCGCTACGCGGAGTTTCCCGTCCGAGAGGATCGACCGGTGCGGGCTCTAGTTTGGCTGGCGGAGGCGCCGCCCCTGTCGGAAGTTGAGCCTGCGAATAGGCAGCTGAGGCAACCAATATGAAAATAGCGACAGCTACGCTGAGACCGCGGGTCCGGCGCAACAACTCTCTGCGATTCCTGGTCGATTCATCCAACTTCACGATGACCTGCACTTCACACTCGTGGTAAGCGTATCCTTAGTTAGTTTTCCTTCACGGCGTCGCATTCCATCAAGCGACGAGCTTATCCCGTGCCGGTTCTTGTTTGGCAAATGCTCCGGCCTTGCCGGTTTTGAGAATCTGGGCTCCGTCCAACCGACCAAAGAGTTCGATCAGTTTCGCCACGACGCCCGTCCAGCCGGTCTGGTGGCTTGCTCCCAGACCCGCGCCGTTATCTCCGTGGAAGTACTCGTAGAACAGGATGTAGTCCTTCCAATAAGGATCGGTCTGGAATTTCTCCGTAGCCCCGTAGACCGGCCGCCGGCCCGACTTGATCTCGCAGGAAGATTCGGGTCAGGCGATTGGCAATTTCACGGGCCACCTCAAACAGGTTCATCAAGTTGCCCGAGCCAGTCGGACACTCAATCTTGAAGTTGTCTCCGTAATAGAGGTAATAGGACATCAGGGAGCGAATGAGCAGCGCGTTTACCGGCATCCACACTGGACCACGCCAATTGGAGTTGCCCCCGAACATGCCTGTGTCGGACTCGGCTGGAAGATAATTCACCCGATATTCCTGGCCGCCCACGTTGAAGATATAGGGATGCTCATCATGGTAGCGGGAGAGCGCCCGAATACCGTAAGGGCTCAGGAATTCGTTCTCGTCGAGCATGCGAGTCAGAATTCGGCGCAACCGTACTGGGTTCACCAGCGCAGCGATGCCGCGTTCGCCATAGCCGAGATGTCCCGGCCCGGTTGGATGAATGCTCTCACGCAGTTCGGGCATGCGTCGCAAGCGTTCATTCAGAATTTCCGCCACGCGGGGTACCCGTTCCCGCTGCCAGGGTTCAATCACCGTGGTGGCACAAAGGGGCAACAAGCCAACCATGGAGCGGACCTTGAGACGCGTCGCACTACCGTCGGGAAGGCGCAGAACGTCGTAGTAGAACCCATCTTCTTCGTCCCACATACCACCATCACCCATCTGATTCATGGCGTGCGCGATAAGAAGGAAATGGTCAGCAAATTTCGCGGCCATGTCTTCGAAATAGGGGTCGTGGGCGGCCAGCTCGACGCTGATCTCGAGCATGTTCTGGCAGAACAAGGACACCCAAGCAGTGCCGTCTGCCTGCTCGAGGTGGCCACCGGTGGGCAGCGGAGCGCTGCGGTCGAAGACACCAATGTTGTCGAGTCCGAGGAAGCCGCCCTCAAAGAGATTCTTGCCAAAGCGATCTTTGCGGTTCACCCACCAACTGAAGTTCAGCAGCAGCTTTCCAAAAGAGCGCTTGAGGAACTCCAGATCTCCTTCGCCCTTGAGTGCCTGCTCGGTCCGATACAGGAAGATCGTGGCCCAGGCGTGGACTGGCGGATTCACGTCGCCGAAGTTCCATTCGTAGGCCGGGATCTGACCCGTCGGATGCAGGAAGGACACCTGCAGCATCAAGTCGAGCTGCTCTTTCGCGAAATCCACGTCGACCGTCGACAGCGCAATGGTATGAAACGCCAAGTCCCACGCCGCGTACCACGGATACTCCCACTTGTCCGGCATCGAAATGACGTGCTCGTTCATCATGTGAAACCAATCGCTGTTCCGCATCGACTTCTGGCCGGGCTTCATCGAATCGACGCCATGCTCCAGAAGCCACTTGTGGAGATCGAAACCAAAAAACTGCTTGCTCCACAGCATTCCGGCGAGTGCCTGTCGCATGACGAGCGCCTGATCCTTGCTGACACTTTCCGGAGTGATGGCGCGATAAAACTCGTCTGCCTCAATCTGACGAGCCCGCATAATGTCAGCAAAGCGCTTGAAGGGATCGCCCATCGCGGCAGGTGCGAGGTCACTGAGTCGTAGCCGGATCGTAGCTGTTTGGCCTGCGTCGACGTTGACTGTGTGGTGGGCTGCAGCCTTTGTTCCCGTTTGCTCAGGATTGATCGCCGCCTTCGCCCCATGAACCACATAGTTGTTAATTCCATCTTTTACGTAAGGGCTGGCACTGGGCGTGCCGAAGATCCGCTCATTGTTCGTCTCATTCTCGGTGAACAGCAGCGGTGTGTCCTTTTCGCAATACAGATAACGGTCGCCCAGTTTGGTGTGTGACGCTGCGATCGAAGCGCCATTCTTATTCGCGATCTTCTTCAAGGACGGCTTCGGCGTATCCGGCCACCACGTCCATGTGTTGCGAAACAAGAGAGTGGGCAGAACGTGTAACGTAGCTGGCTCCGGCCCGCGATTGGATACGCTGATCTGAATCAAGATGTCCTCGGGTGTCTGCTTGGCATATTCGACAAAAACATCGAAGTAGCGATCCGTGTCGAAGATTCCAGTGTCCAGAAGTTCGTATTCCATGTCTCCACGATTACGGCCTTTGCTGGTAGAGACCAGATCCCAGTAGGGGTAGGCGGCCTGCGGATATTTGTACAAATACTTCATGTACGAATGAGTTGGCGTACTGTCGAGGTAGAAGTAATACTCTTTGACATCCTCGCCGTGATTGCTCTCGCTGTTCGTTAGACCGAAGAGGCGCTCCTTGAGTATTGGATCTTTGCCGTTCCATACAGCCAGACTGAAACACAGGAACTGCTTCTCATCACTGATGCCGGCAAGGCCGTCCTCACCCCAGTGATACGCCCGCGACCGCGCCTGGTCATGACTGAAATAGTCCCAGGCATTTCCGTCGTTGCTGTAGTCCTCACGAACCGTGCCCCACTGCCGCTCGCTAAGGTAGGGTCCCCACTTCCTCCATGGTGTGTTAGCGACACGGGCTTCTTCCAGTCTGGCGACTTCTGGATTCTTATTCACATTTCACCTCAACCAATCTCTTCCCCTCTGTGTGTCACCGAGGGAATTTTTGAACGGAGGGTCAACAACCCAAAAGCAAGCGGACGTCATTTCAGGTCATGCCAGCCACATTGTGCAGGGCAGGGAAGATCCTTTTGTAAGGAAGATCTCCGGTTGCTCCGAAAAAAACGAAGGCATCTGACTCAGGCGTGCGCGTGGGCTGACCTTCCAACTCGATCGCAAGCTCTGGCGTCGTCATGAACCCCTCGTGAAATCTAGTTCCACAGATGAAGCAGCATCACACGGCTGGGATCGCGATGAAACTGGTATTTGTTACAGGTCGTCCGGGTTGTACATGAGCGCCTTCTCACCGGTCAGTTTGAGGACCGTCGGGGCGAGCGTGACGCATTGCGAGTATCCCTATTGCATGGATTCAAATCAACTACAATTTCCAGTTAAACGGATGGATCGGCTTGACGGTTTTCATAGGACAATCCGTTCGGACTCTTCGGAGGCACGCGCTGAAATGCGACGGCGAGGCTTCGGTCCAAGCAGAGACGACTCGAGAAGAGAGCATCCTCTCCGGTTTCCTCCCGGACCCTTGTGTTGAGACATAACCGTCAGAACTTAATAACAATGCCGGCCGAAACCCTGCCCTGACTGTTCTGGGTTTGGTTGTTGAACTTGGTCATAAGCCAATCTGCCTGTACCAGACGAAATCCGATGCCTTTCCGAAACCCGATGTCTAAGCCGCCACCAAAGAGCATGGCAAACGCGTTGTCGCTCACGCCTCCACCCGAAATGGTGGCGCCACCGAACAACGCGTGCACAAAGGGCTGAACTACTGGTAGGCGTGCGGTGAGGACGGGACCAACTGTATAGGTGTAAACCGAAGAACTGACTGGATGTGATTTGTACACACCACTGAAGTCACCTGTAATTCCCAGGACGTGTTTGAAGTTTCCCGTCAACGAGCCGTTCCACCCCACGGCGTTATAGCTCGACTGGAGATGCTCGAATTGGGCTCCCCCATAGATCTCGACCCTTTGCCCAAGAGCCGATGCGCACAGCAGGCCGGTGAGCAGGATCGTCTGTATGATTTGCTTCTTCATCGAATCCTTCCTTCAGGAAAAACCGCAAGCCGAATAACTTCGATTTCTTACCATGCGACCCAAGGAGTATGGCTCCGAACACAATGGCCTTTGTGACCATTCCTGGCGTGCTATCCATCTTCCTCTTCGAGTTCCCAAATCAGCTTGCCGTATCTGTAAACGATCCTAGGGTTCACTCGATGCCTGCACAACTAGGCAAATCCCTAACTAGCAACAAGCGTTTAGATTTATCGAATCCGTCATCTCACTCTCCTGTAACCTTCCGCCGCTTATCTGTTCAGTGCCCAACGTATCTCGTAGGGACAAATGATTTCCCAAAGCAGGTGAAGGATGCTTCTCATGCCAGCCATAGCATTTGCTTCCACGAAGGACCAATCGCTTGCGCCAACCCTCCAAAACAGTTGATCTGATTACGAACGCCCCCTCGCAGCAGAACGATGTAAGACAACAAAACCCACTCACTTCAACTGGCTGATGAGAAATCCCACGCAGGGCGCATGGAAGTCTTCACACAATGGTCTTTTCTTGAAAGGCCTCTAAGGCGTCGGCTACGGAGGTGAACCGGTCAATTCCTCCGAGCCGCACATCTACTCCCTCGTTGCGCAACCGTTCGCGCACGGATGAACGCGCTTCGACAACTTGAACACGCCGGCCAGCAGTGGTCAGTTCTTCGGCCAAACTCGCCAGCATGTGTGCGCTGTGCATGTCCACATGGGGCGCAGCGGAAAGGTCCAGCACTACGAGCTGAGGCGATACAGCTTCAGCGCGTACCCGATCCATAATCGTGTCGCGCACATGGTCCATGTTGAAATATACGAGACCGGACTCGGGCCGGAAGATCAGCACGCCGGGAATCAGCTCATTGTTCGGATTCCGCTCGCGATCGGAAAAACGACGCGTGCCGGGAATCCGTCCGAGAAGGGCGACATGGGGTCGCGAAGCGCGACGGATCAATAACACCAGCGAGATGATCGCGCCGATCATCACGCCGCGCAGCAGCCCTTGGCCTAGTACGCCGATGATGGCTGCTATGGCCACGACGAACTCAGGGCGGTCGCCGCGCCAGAGGTGCTTGAGGGCGGAAACATTAAAGAGACCGGTCACCGCGACCAACACCACCGCCGCCAAAACGGGCTGGGGAAGAGCACGAAGCAGGTGCGAGAAGAAAAGCACCACCACTAGCATGAATCCTGCCGCGATACCGCCCGACAGCGGCGTGCGCGCCCCCCCTCCTTCATTGACGAGCGATTGCGACATCCCGCCGCTAACCGGGAAACCACGGCCCAGTCCTGCGGCGAGGTTGGACGCGGCGAGCGCAAGAAATTCCTGGTTGGCATCCAGCCGACCGCCGTACTTCGCGGCGAAGGTGCGGCCAATCGCGGCTGTCTCCACTGCGCCTAGTAGAAAACATGCGAACGCCAGGGGCAACAACTCGTTCGCGTCGGACCAGTGAATCGCGGGAAGGCCGAAGTCCGGCAACCCTTGCGGCACCTCGCCCAGCAGCTTCACTCCGCGGGCGTCGAGACCGAGCAAGCCGGAAGCCACAATCGCGCCCACCACGACGAACAACGCCACAGGTTTGTTCTTGAGGAAAATCTTCCCGAGCACGAGCATCGCCAGCGCGGCGCTACCAATTGCGAGTGAGGTCGCGTTGGTCTCGCGTAGGTGCTGGAGGAAGTAGCCGGTGTTCACCCAGAAATTGCCGTGAGCACCGTGGATGCCAAAGAGCTTGGGCAACTGCGTGCTCGCGAGGAAGAGCGCCACGCCGCACTTGAACCCGACCATCACGCTCTCGGAGATGAAGTTGATGATCGAGCCCGCCTTGACCGCCCAGGCGACGAAGGCGATGAGTGCTACCAGCAAAGCCGTGCCCGCCGCCAACGCACTGAATCGGGTCGTGTCGCCTCCAGCAATTTCGCCCAGCGAGGCGCCGACGAGCAGGGATATCGCGGAGGTGACGGTGATGGCCGTGTACCGCGAACTGCAGAACAGCCAGAAGACCAGCCCGCCAAACAAGCACGCGTAGAGGCCCGCTTGCGGAGGCAGGTTGGCCAGCGAGGCGTCCCCTAGCCCGGCAGGCAGAAGGTAGGCAGCGAGTGTAATGCCAGCGACAAGGTCACCCCGCAGCCAGTTTCGGTCGTAGCGCCTTAGCCAGTCAAGCACAGGAAGCGGAAGATTCATATCATTTGCTCCGCCATGCGCCGCACACTATGTGCGCTCGTACGGGGAATTATTTCCTCTTTGCACCGAAAAGTGCGAGAACGAACACCGTGGTCAATGCTGATCCCACTATCGCGACCGCCTTGATCACAACTAGGGTGGGGACGGTCTCCGGTGGTGACGCCATGTCATCCTCCTTGATCTTCCTTTCACGATGGTTTCTTTCATGGTCAAGTGCACACCATGAATATTCCTCAAATAGGCCCGCCCTTTGGGATCGTCTTTCTACCCAAATAGCTCAACCGTCCACACCAACCTTAAAGACGAAAGCGCTGTGGAATCGCTTCTTCAGTACCGGATTCCTACGGTCACTGCGACAAACTGCGTGCTAACGTTCTTGGTCGGGGCATAGTGATAGCGCGCCTCCGTATAGAGTCGGTACGGAGCTTCACCAACTCTTAACGTGAACCCTATGCCAGCGTTCACGCCCCATGCGTTTGTGGTGGAGGTTGCCAATGTCTGATTGGCAGTTACAGTTCCCGACGTGCACGTAAATCCCCACCAGAGCCAGGCCGGAGTGCAAACGATGCCAGATTCGGCCGTAACGTCACGGGAGAGCCAATTTTTGCGAAAATACCAACCTCCGCCGCCAATGAAATAAGTGCCGAGCCTCCGGCCAAGCAATTCGTAGCGGTAATTTCCAGTGAGTGCATACAGGTTGCTGTTCCCATTGAGGGTGTTGGACTCTGAAGCGGTCGCTTGGAGCGGTAGCAACACTCCGCCGGAGGGATACATCCTGTTCCACAAGAACTCGCCGATGATTGCGTTGCGCGAGTTGAAGTTGTAGCCGACTCCACCTGTCGCACCCCATCCGATGCCGGTGACCTGCGCGGTCGAACTGACAGGAATGTTGAGCACCATGGCCAGGTTACTGTTGATTTTGCATACTTCGCCGCAATCATCCTGAGCGTGGAGACGTTGCAGAGGCGCCAGTTCGATCACCAGAGCAAGAATGCTCCCGACCTTTAATTTGGAGACTCGCATATTTCACTCCAATCGGAGTTTCGCTCTTGACTCCCGAGACGTGGCGTGGGCAGCAGTCTGCAGCATGGCGCTGCATTAACGGCCGTTCGAAGCTCAGAAGTATTCATACTGCGATACGCAGATCTTCACCACTAGGCGAATCCCTAGGATGGGTAGCGGTCGATTTCGGCTGGTCGGGCGGATATGGCATTATCGAAATGTACTGCTGTGGTATAAGCGTCGGAATCGGAGACACATAGCATTGGCTAAGAAAACGATCGATGTGCCTTTTATCTCAGCGCACAGCCGCAACCTCAGATAGAACTGTTGCGTTTCGAATTCACTCCGTTCCGGATTGCGATACGTTGGCATTTGCCTACAGATTAGCGACCTTAAACGCGCCGATCCGTAAGCGGCGGCAGTTTATTGCCCGCAATGTGATACCGACTTTGCGATGCCTAAGAATGAATTAGTTTTCAGTCGATGCGCAAGGGAATGGCTCCTGGCGAAGCTACGTGGCATAGAAGAGGTTGCAGCTGATTGAAGTAAGAGTGGGACGCGGTGAGCTACCTCTTGCGAACAAGACACTCGACATTGAAAGGCTGCTCGTCTCTCACCAGTTGAATCAAACACTTATGTGAACGCCCTTTGTAGGTCTACCAGTCGTCGCTGGTGCTATGCCATGTCTTGTCCGGATTATAACGTTCCATCGCCGAAGCAATCTTTGACGTATCCGGACCCAGGTCCTTCTGGTAGACGACACCGTCGTAGCTGACAATGAAAGTCTGCACGCCCGTGACCTCATAGTCGGCGGGCCAGGCAACTATGGCGAAGCCGCCAATCATCACGCCTTCGATGAAATAATCCAGCGTGCCCAGGCGCGCTGCGGGTCCCTGTCCTTTCAGAAGCCTGAAATAGTAGCCATGGAAAGGCTTTTTCTGTCGATAGCCTTCCTCTATTGCGTTCGCGACCGCATCACCCACCGGGCCGTCCCAACCTCCGTCCGAATCCTGCCAGGCTAACCCGTCGTGTTTTCCGGGAGTGCTGATGACCCTCTGTGCGTACTGGAACACCACCGAGTTGTCGTGGATCTCGGAAGCGTATTCCAACTGAGCCTCCGCATAGCCGCGGCAGATGGTGATGGCATCCAGTTCATTAGCTCCGATTCGCCGCGCGAGTATCTCCTGGTGGCCGGCCTTGGTGTCGAAGTACCACTTCCCGGTTCTCTTCACTATAGGGATCGGGAATGGCCACTCCTCAGTGCCCACTACGAGGATGGCGCGATTGGGATTCTTGGGGTCAATCTCCACCGACTTCTTCTCGTGAGCCTTGGCGGCGAAGGCAACGGAGACTTTTTTGTCCGCCACCGGATCGGCACTGGCCACAAAATCCGTGCCTGCGGGGCCGAATATTTGTATGAGCGCCGACACATCAAATTGACCTGCTGCCTCGATCAAAACGTCGGCTGCTTGCTCGGGGTTAGCAAATGCCTTTTGAGAGGACTTCGTAGAGTCGGCCGTCGATTGCGTCTGTGCGAGTGAACGAAGGGACAAAGCGCAGGAAAGGGCGACGACCAACACGCCCAGAAAGACATTCTTTGCGATGGGAGTCGATTGGTTGGATGTCATATGTTTTTCCTTAGTCATGGCCTACCTCCGCCGTCCGCCGCCCCCGCCCCCTCCCCCGCTCCTCGATCCTCCGCTCCGGGAGCCTCCCATGCTGGAAGATCCGCGCTGGCTGCTGGAGCGGGCCGCTCCTCCGCTCGTTCCGCTCGAGGCGCCGCCGAACGCGCTCTTATTCGACCCACTCGGCGAATTGGAAACTTGTCGGTCGCCCACGCGGTCCGCACCTCCTCCGCCTCGATCCGTCGTGCCTGCCTGTTGGCGACCCGCGCCGCCCCGATCGCCTGATTGTTGTCGACCTCCAGTTCCTCGATCCATGGTGCCCGCCTGGCCGCCGCCCCTTTGACCTTGACCTTGGTTCTGTCGCCCATTCGCCTGTCGGTCAGCCACGGAATCTCCCCGGGCGGTGCCGCCGTACTTATTTGCAGTGGACCGGTCGGAATAGGGCGCGCCGCCCCGATGCTGCGGGTTGTGTTGCCAGTTGTTGCCGCCACCGGCAGCTTGCCGGTTGCTCACATTTGTGCGGTTCGAATTGTTCACGCGGTTCGAGTTGTTTACGAAATTGTTGTTGTTGTTGATTGTGATGTTATTGTTGCCACCGTGCCATCCGCAACCATACCCCCAGCCTCCGCCCCAAGCAGCTCCCATTGCTATCCCGATACCGAACGATATAGCCATTCCTGCCGCGTAATACCCTGGCGGAGGATATGCAATTGGCGGATAAGGGTAGACTGGCGGGCCGTAAACGACCACGGGGTTATAACTGGGAACGTACACGACTTGCGGGTTGGCCTGCTCAATCACGACCACCGTCTTGCTCTCCACCACCTTCGTTTCCACCTTTTGCTGATCAGTGGATTTCAAGTTCCCGGCATCTTTGGCCTTCCCGCGCATACGTTGCACTGCATCCATCACGTCAGCCTGCTGCGCCAGAAAGGCGTTGCCCAGATCCGTGGTCCACTTGATGTTCTCTGAAAGCTGTTTCACCGCCTCGGGCAGCGGGGCCATAGCCTGAACGCTGGGGTCCCAGTCTTGCTTCTTAACGGCATCGACGAGGGCCTTGTCCTTCAGGTCTTTGTGTTGCTGCATCCACTGCTGGAGCTGAATGATTTCCAGAGGATAAGTGGACGCGGCAAGCACCTGAGCGAGAAGAGGGTCGGGGTATAGCGCGATGGGCGCGACCAGCGAATCGAGCTGATCATTCGGAATCTTTGGGGCCTCCTGTTTCTGCGACGCAGCATCCTGCGTCGATGCCGCGCGTACAGTGACGGGTCGCCTGCCACCAGAACAACTGAGCAGAGCACCGCCAATAGGTCGCGGACAGTCCCGAACGGCAGCCTCAATTTCAGTAATTCCATGGTTTGCACCTCTTCCGCTCTTCACTCCCACAGGATTAGCGGCTGTCTCGTCTTCTGCGGTCAGCACTCTGCAAGCACTTCACGCTGCTCGTAGGTGAGAGAATCGTCTTCCTTAAACGGACGGCTTATCCGCGTCGCACAAGACGTTGATCATGTCTTAGGGCAGGCCTACGAGGAAAGAAATCCTGAGGTTCCGGCGGCGCCCGAAAGCATGTTTTCTCACTACAACTCTAGTTTTGAGTCGAGGAGTGGACAACTAGGGAAATCCCTATGAGCGTTTGTCACAGCATCGAGTCGAAGGGTAGCGATCACTGCAGCACTCCTGTTCATTAGTAATAGACCTTTAGACACGCCTCGTAGTTGGATGGCTCCGCCTCACCGGTGTACTGCCAGTTCACTTGCAGGACGTTCTGAGAACGGTTGTTGTGTACTAGGGATTTCCCCAGTGGCGAAAATTCCCACGCTGTCCTAGGAATAGCTCCTGGCCGAAACGGCTTCGGCGTTGCGCCCCGAGATGGGCATCGCTCTGCTCTAACGGAGTCGAACTGTAACCCGACGACGGGTAATGCTGGCGGATGACTATCCAGCGTTGCTTGAAGCTACAACTGCGCCCTTGAACTTGGAGCCGCTATGAACATTCGAATAATCCTACTTATCGGCGTCCTTGTTTTCACAACTCCTCTCCTCGCCCGAGATAAAACCGACGTGCTCGTCATGACGAATGGTGACCGCATGACGTGCCAGATTAAGGGACTCGACGCCGGAGTGCTGTACGTCAGTTTCGATTACATCGACGGTACAGCCTCGGTTGAATGGTCGAAGGTGGCTCGAGTGGAAAGCAATGAGTTGTTCATCGTGAAGACGGAAGACGGCTCTGTCTACACGGGAAAGCTCAACACTGCCGAAACAGCCGCTGGACGGCCAGTGCAGATTCAGATCGTGGAGATCCCGGGGGCGGAAGCCTCAGGGAAGAAAGTGGTGTTCGACAGCCCGCAGATCGTCTCAATTGTTGAAACGTCTGACAAATTCTGGCGGCGATTTAACGGCGAGCTAAGTTTTGGAGTGATCTACTCCAAAGGCAACAACTCGACACAATATACCCTTGGCTCACAGACGGTATACCTGCGCGAACGCTGGTCGGCGGAGGCTGACTTGAATTCCAACCTGTCCTCGAGCACCGGCACCAGCGCCTCCACACGCAATTCGTTAGGCCTCGGTGCTAAACATCTGTTGCCATGGAACAAGTACTTCTACGCGGGCTTAGGCAGTCTCCTGCAAAGCTCGGCACAGGGCATCACGCTACAAACCACAGCCGGTGGTGGCCTCGGACGTTACTTCAAGGACACCAATCGAAGCAAGATCTCGTTGCTCGGTGGTCTCTCTTGGCAGGGCACGAATTACCAGGCCTCCGTCGTCCCGGCAAACACACAAAACCTTATAGCCGCTGTAATCTCCGCAGACATCAGTGCCTTTCGGTTTAGTAAGACCAACCTTAATGTAACCGCGACATTGTTTCCGGCCCTCTCCGAACCTGGCCGCGTTCGTTTCAATACGAACGCGACCTATTACATAAAACTAATTAGCAACTTGTCGTGGAATGTATCGTTCTATGACAACTGGGACAGCCGGCCGCCTACAGGCTTTTCTGGTAGCGATTACGGAACCAGTTCTGGGCTCAGCTGGACATTTGGGCTGAAGTAGCAACGAGTGATCATGCTGCCGTATAGTGAATAACTGCGATGTATGTAAACGGTTATACATAAGAGTCGCTCATCATGACTCCAGTAAAGATGAATGGGGTGCCCATGCGTTATAGAATGATAGTCGCCACTTGCTGTGCTGTTATTGTGTGCATGTCTTATTCTCCCTTTGCGTGCGCAGACCTCGTTGCCAGATCATCCACAGCCACAACAGTCTTTGCCGGATGCTCCCTCGTTCAGTCGTCCGTCAACCGAACATCCCAACTCCCAACGCTTCTTCCGGTGCCACCGGCACGGCCAAGCGAGTCGACGAAGCATGGCCTCGCAAGGCCACACGAGGAGACGAAACAATCTCCATGTATCAGCCACAAGTGGAAACTTGGAAGGGTGATGAAGTCCGCGCCTATGCAGCCCTTTCGGTGATGAGCACGACTAATAAAACGACCAAATATGGAGTCCTTTGGTTCACTGCCCGAACCGAGGTCGACAAAGTGAACCGCCAGGTGACGTTGGACGACTTCAGAATCACCAAAGTTAAGTTCCCAACGATGGAAACTAAGGAGGCTGAATATCAGGTCTTCCTGCAGGCCAAGCTGCCGAAAACGGCCAAGGTGATAGCTCTGGACCGATTGGAGGCTTCGTTGGGGGCTAGCGATTCCGAGCAAGCCGGGGTCGAGGCACTGCCGGTGAACAACGATCCTCCTACGATCATCTTTACTACCACGACTTCCTTGCTCGTACTCATCGACGGGCCCCCTCGGTATAGGGATGTCGGTGGAACCGCTATGAAACTGATGCTGAACACTCAAGCCACGATCTTGCTCGATACGGCGAAGAACGAATACTACCTGAATGTGATGGATGGCTGGCTACAGGCTCCCGACCTCACTGCCGGTCCGTGGACTTACGCTTCGAAGATTCCTGATGATATGAAGGAAATCACCAAGGGCATCCGGGAACGACAGCAGGCAAAAGCGCCGGAAGGCACCGCCGTGCCCTCACTGAAGCAGGCGAAGAAAGACGGGAAGATCCCGGCGATTTATATAAGTGTGGGCCCCGGTGAGTTGGTGGTCACAGAAGGCCCACCACAATTTGAGCTCATTCCCGAACACCACACTCGAGTACGTCAAGAACACGAGCGCCAACATTCTTCGGGATACCAGCAGCCTCGACTATTACATCCTTCTGGCGGGACGATGGTTCCGATCGAAATCGCTGGAAAGTGGTCCTTGGGAGTTTGTTGATGAAAAAAATCTGCCTGAGAAGTTTGCGCACATTCCCGAAAGCAGTCCCAAAGCTGGAGTCTTAGTATCGGTCCCGGGAACCGGGCCTGCCAAAGAAGCGCTTATCGCGAATGCCATTCCGCAGACAGCCACAATAACTCGCAGCGAAGCTCACTTGATGGTTAAGTACGATGGCGATCCCCAGTTCAAGAATATAGAGGGCACAAACCTGCAGTATGCGGTAAATACCAGTACCCCAGTCATCCGAGTAGATGACAAGAGCTACTATGCTGTCGAGAATGCAGTCTGGTTCGTGGGTGCGGCACCGATTGGGCCGTGGGCTGTGGCAACCTCAGTACCCGCAGCGATCTACTCGATTCCTCCCAGTTCCTCTTTGCATTACATCACCTATGTGAAGGTATACCGCTCCACGCCTGATGTTGTGTACTTAGGCTATACTCCAGGTTATTACGGCACCGTCGTATCTTCGAGTACAAGTACGGTCGTTTACGGCACGGGCTTTTACTATCCGCCCTATGTCGGCAACTACTGGTACGGAGCTCCTTACACTTACGGCGTAGGCGTGGCCTCTACGTGGAGTTCGGGGACGGGATGGAGCATCACGATAGGTGTTGGCTACACCTATGGCTATCCTTATTATTATCCGTGGTGGGGGCCATGGGGATACTACGGACCCTGCTGCTGGGGACCCGCTTGGGGCTACGGGTACGGAGGCTATGCCAGCGCGAACGTATACGGCCGCTGGGGTAATGCTGCATATGCAAGTACCGGTGCTGCCTGGGCGAATCCCTACAGCGGAAACTACGGTGGGGCAAGCCGCACCGCTATCCAAAACACACAGCGCGGCACCGTAGGCGTAGCTGGCCGCGGCACCAATACCAACATCTACACTGGCAACACCGTCGCAGGACGTGGGGCCGTGGGCTACAATCCGCAAACCGGAATTGTAGCTGGCGGCGGTGCTGGATACGCGGGCAACATTTACAGTGGGGAAGGAGCTGCTGGGCGCGGTGGTTTCGCGTACAACACCAACACGGGTGCCGGCGTCGCGGCCGGCTCCAACAATATTTACGCAGGAAAAGATGGCGAAGTGTATCGCTATAACCGGCAGACCGGGAATTGGTCCCAGAACAGCGGCGACGGGTGGAAGTCTACATCCAAAACCCAGCCTAATCTCCAACAGCAACAACAGGCACGCTCTGTAGGGCAGCAGCGCACTCAGAACTTCAGCGGCTCGACGGGTGGAGGAGCGCGCGGTGGTGGAGGCAGAAGAAGGTAACAAACCTGCACCGAAAAGCAAACTGACAAGTCTGACAGTTTCAAAGGTTGTCAGCCTGATGCTAGAAGGGTTCGGGCCAGAGAATGCTTGAGCTTCTCTAGGCACAGCAAGGAGCACGTTTAATGGAACCTCCCATTTCCCCTTTACTTTTTGTTGTGTTGCTTTTCAGCGGCATGATGATCCTGCTCGAAACAGGGCGTCATCTTGGCATTAGGCGTCGTCCGAAAGAGTCGGAGGGCGAGCGCGGCAGTTTGGGCACAATCGAGGGAGCGGTGTTCGCCCTGTTTGGATTAGTGATGGCATTCGGCTTTTCGGGGGCGGCATCTCGATTTAATGAGAAGCGAATGTTGATCGCCGAAGAGGTCAATACCATCGAGACGGCATATTTGCGGCTTGCACTGGTGCCCCAACAGGCGCAGTCCGAACTACAAGAGTTGTTCCGTCATTATGTTGATTCTCGATTGGAGACTTATCGTCGGCTGCCGAACATGCAAGCAGCAGAAAAGGAGATGGCCAAATCCAAGAAGATCCAGGAAGAGATTTGGAGTGATGCGGTGGCGGCCACACTCCTCCCGAATTCCCATCCCGATGCAGGCAAGCTCCTGCTTCCCGCGCTAAACAACATGATCGACATCACTACCACACGCACCATGGCGCTGCAAGTTCACCCTCCAAGGATCGTCTATTGGCTTCTGTTCAGCCTTGGTCTTCATGCTCCCTGCTGGCCGGCTATCGAATGGCGATCGGCCAACACCGGAGCTGGATCCACATTCTCTGTTTCAGTGTCATTACGGTAATTGTCGTGTACGTCATACTTGACGTTGAGTACCCACGAGCAGGTCTGATCCGACTCGAGGCGAGTGATCAATTGTTGCTGCAGGTTCGCGAAAACATGAAATAAAAAATGGACGTGACAACGGCCTTCACCAAGTCCCGATTCGTAACACGAGTCCCGTGCTCACCCGGGTGCCGTGTGTTAAATCTGTCCCATTGAGTTTGTTCAACCAGGAGTGAACGTAGTCCACACTTCCTAACCGCACTGCCACGGCCGGGTTCAGTCTGAGATCAACGCCGCCACCGATAGATAAAGACGGCCCGGTCGTTTCGTATAGAGTCGTGTAGTCCCAATACACGGTGCTAGCGGATTTCGTCGGTGAGAGGGCGCTGAGTATTTGCTGTTTGAGTGTCGGATTCGTGTACTCTTGTGTGACCTTCTGGCCGCCGATCCGAAAATGCAGGTATGGGGTCCAGCGGCTTGTCGAATGGCGGATCCACTGCGGACCCATTGAAAAAGTCAGGGAGTCTCCGCTCCAGTTCCTCGGTAGACTCCCGGCGATGGAACAACCGCCGACCTCGACAGTCCATTGCCATGACGGGGCAACGCGAAACCCACCCGTCCCACCGCCGCCCACACAAGATGTATTTCCGGACCGCATGAAGAATGGCACCGTGGCGGATATCTCAAATCGAGGGACGGTAGACTTCTCGATCGTCCCAACATTCAGGTATTCCGGCTTGGGGTACAGCTCTCCGTTATATTCGTGTATGCCCGGGCGATTCTCACGGTGCCACGGCACCTTGAAGGCCATCATATTCGCGAAGCTTAGCGGAGGATTCAGGACACCGCGCGCCAGGACGCGGGCGAGCCGGTTTCTGGTGCGGTCCTCGATTTTCCGTACCACGTATTTGTCGGCCGCGTCTCCCGCGACTATCCATACCAGCCCACCATTTGGCGTAATTACATGGTCGACGAAACCGTAGGCGCAGCAATATCGCTGGATCTGCCCGATGGACGCCTCGCTGACCGGGCCCACCTCAAATGCCGCGCTGAGAGCCCAAGCATAAGCATAGGCCCGAAGCCGGCTAACCCAATAATCGCGACTTCGTCCGAACTCTACGTAGTGATAGCGAGGATCATTGTGCAGCCAAATGTAGCCGGATACGGCTCCCGTGATGGGATGCCCGAGATAGTTTTCGTAGTAACCGTCTCCGTCTGACCAGCCGTGCAGGGCACCCACAGCGTTCAGGTATCCGCTGAAGGGATTGTTCCCCAAGGCGTCGCGCGTACCCTGCTCGGTGCCGACGCGAAACGTGTGCATGACTCCGAGAAACAGAAGTGTGTTCTGCATGAGTGATCGCAACTGCACGCTCGGTTGCGGATTCTCGGCCTTCACAAAGTTCGTTACCGGGACCGGCTGAATGGAACCTTCAGGCAGGGCAGAACTTGAGTCGGTGGAGGGCTGGTTGCCGAATCTGGGTCCGCGAGTGATGCGGTGAACAAATCCGGAGAGACGTTCAAGCAACAGTAGGTGTGGGTCTTCTTGCCGGCCGAAGCGGGATCGAGAGTCCACGCAACTTCTGCGTCCTGACCGTGAACCAGGTCCACAGCGGCCAAGGGTACTCCGTCCGTGGTCTGTCCCCATGCACTTCCCAAGATGCCAAAGAGAAAGACTGAGAACCCAATAAGGGTCCGCATTGCAATGGCAGAAGCGTACAAGATTCGATCATGAACTCGGAGCATGACGGGCGGCCGGTATCGAAAGAGCGGGAGAGACAAATCGCCTCCCCGCCAGTGCTGAATGGATGGCAGGAATAAGATCGTCGTTCATATGCGACTTAACAACGTAGCCCATGGCTCCTTCTTCGAAGCAGGCTTGAAGGAATTCGTCTTCGCTGTGAATCGTAAGAAACACAAACCTCGAGGCCAGACCAGTTCCTTGAAGTTGACGGATTGCTTCGACCCCCGTAATGATCGGCATGGTGATGTCGGCGACAATCACATCCGGCACAAGGCGGAGTGCCTTCGAAATCAGATCTTGCCCGTCGTGGGCAATACCCACGACGTCGAACGATGAAGCCAGATGCTTCGCAACCCCTTCCACAACTTGCTCATTGTCGTCAGCGAGTAGAACACGTGGACGATTCACGAGATGACCCCATAAAAATTCATCCTGAGGATAGGTACTTCGGGCAGCCAAAAGAACTAGGGGAATCCCTAGCTCTGGCTGCGCTCCGGAGCGAAAAAGCGGATTTCGGAAAAGTACACAGCAAGGGTGTTCCTTTGCTGACTCTGGCTTGCCTTTCCGGTGGGTCCACTGATAGCTGAATCCGCGTCAATCTCCAAGGCGGTAAGTTTCGGTTGCCGGAGTGCTCGGAGGAGAATAGTGTTAAAAGTACCCAAGATCACAGGATCATGTGGTCGACCTGGCCTGAAAGAGATCGCAGCACGTCTGAATCTGAGTCCAAAAACGGTCGAGTTTCATCAACACCAGATCGTGACGGAGTTCGATGTGAAAAGTAACGCAGGCCTTGTCTTGTTCGCCATCAAGAAGGGGCGCATCTCGATCGATCCCGATATCGTTTACGCGCGACGAAGAGTTTCATAGGTCGCGCGCGCCTACCAGGCTTTCTTGTCGCCCTCAGGCAATCGCTTGTGCTGATTGTCGTTCCAGCGGCGCTCGGACGTCGATGACGGTTCCCCTTCCCGCCACTGATCGGATCTCGAAGTTCCCACCCAGCAAGTGTGCGCGTTCCGCCATGCTCCGCACACCCAGTCCTTCTTTCATCGTGAGGTCCTTGGGATCGAAACCCACACCATGATCGCTGATGCGCAAATGAATCGAGTTTCCGATCATTTGTAGAGAGACTTGTGCGCTGGCTGCGCCGCTATGTTTTTTCATGTTCCGAAGACCTTCCTGCACGATCCGAAACACACAAAGACCAACCTCCTGGTCGATCTTCCGAGGAATGCGATTATGGGTGAACTCAACCTTGACGCCTTGTTGCGCGGAAAACTCTTTGCAAAACGCGCCCACAGTCGGCGCAAGCCCCAGGCTTTCCAGAGAAGCTGAATGCAGGCGATGCGACAGGGTGTGAAGGTCCCCGCCAATGTCGCTGACCTGGTTCGAAAGGTTTTGCAGTTGACGGTTCGCTTCCTGGGGTGAATTGGGAATGATCTGGGCAGCGGTACCGAGACCGAGAGCCACCATTGCCAGCCTTTGGCTGAAGTCATCATGAAGTTCGGCAGCCAGCCTCCTTCGCTCTGCTTCCTGGGCGTTGATCAGCATGCCGCTCAATTGATGCTGAGCTTCGCGCGCAGATCGAAGCTGCTTTCGCTCGAACAGGAGGCGAGCGATCGCCAAGATCAACCCCGCGAGGAACAGCAATCCCGTGAAGACGCTCCACTTGTGCCGTTCCCAAGCTGTCGTCTCGCGGAAAACAACGGTACTTGCGGCCGGAAGCTTGCGCTCGTCCATGTTCCATCGCCGCAACTCGCGCCAGTCGAACATGTAAACACTCGGAGCATACACAATAGGAATGTCCTGCGCCGCCTTTCCTCCTAAGATCTCGAGAACATTTCGGGCCGCAATCCTGCCTTGTTCTTCGAAGCTGACCACGAACCCGCCGACAATTCCGTGCCCGACATAAGTGTCGGACACCCCAAAGACTGGAGCGTTCGAAGCCGCCATAATCATGGGAAGGGCCTCGGTCACATTGAGGAAGTTACGCCCTTGTGCGTCCTTGAAGAAGGAAACGTACAAAACAATGGAATTGCTCGGAAGCTGCTTCAACCTTTCCTGCAATTCGTCCATTGAAAGGTCGGTCAGATATGTGATGTCGAACCCAGTCCGGTAGAAAGTAAGCCCCGCTTTCACGAGCGCCGTGAGACCGCGATCATATCTGGACTGGCCCGCGATTACGAACACGTGGCGTGTGTTCGGCAGCAAACGAACGGCAGCATCCAGTGTCTCCGCGGGGTTCAATTGGAACCACGAACCTGTGGATTGGGAACCGGTGCTCCGTGGGTCAATTTGGCCAGGAAAACTGCAGCAAAACAGGATCGGAATATCGGGATAAAACTTCTTAGAAGGATCTGCCAACAGGGGCAGCGGGTCCCCCATCAGCACAATCAGGTCGCACTTGTGGTTGCGGTGCTTTTTGACAATAGAATCTTGCAGTTCGCTCCGCCGCGCATTCGATATGTCATCGTCCAGATTCTCCCAATAGAGTTCAACGTCGAATCGTGGATCTGAGTGCAGCGCAGAAAGGATCGCATTCGTCACGAGCAACGGACCAGGATGCGATTGCGCGTTGATCATCAGAACGTACTTCTTGACCTTTCCCTGGGAAGCAGGAGCGAAATAAATCAGCACCAGCGCAGCCACAACGAGACAACGCAACGCAGATCGAGTGAAGAGATAAATTGTCGAGGGGAAGCGTCGGCATGGAGCCATGCGTTTCATAGATTTTCAAGCAAGATGTCCTTGTAGGCGCAGAGCAGAAATACACCTTAGAAGAATTGTTTTTGGGCTACTGGGGAACTGTCATTTCTGACAGGCGGAGTACTCAGTCGATCCACGTTAAAGAAACCGCTCTGTCTCGCACTCGGCGAGGACTCGCGGGGTCCACGGAGGACTTGCTCCCTCCTTGCGCTGGCTTCGCTAATAACACCCTAGGTTTGACCCGCTGACTTGATGTTGTGGGGAAGTAGGCTCGCAATTCGCCGGAATACGGTGCGACGCGCTCCGTGAAGATATCGCGCAGGCACGCCGCCCAACTCTTCCTATCGCTTGCGGCATTTTTAGGGATTTCCCTAGTTGTCCAGACCTCTGTGTCAAGTCTACGGTGGTCTCTAGAAACTGAGCTCTGGCCGGTTGAAGACTCTGCTTTGTTCGTCTACCCGGTCTCTGCCGGACCAGGACACCACAGTTTGGCCAGTCAGTCGCAGGGCCGCAGTCCAAGATGGTTCCTGATTGTAACTTGAACATCAGTTCAATAGCGCGCGAACGAAGCACTTCAAGGAGGCTGGATATGCGAATGAATCTGGAAACACTAAGGCTTGAAGAAACTCGTACAAACAAAATCCCCTGGAAAAAGTGGGGCCCATACCTTAGTGAGCGCCAGTGGGGCACGGTCCGCGAGGACTACAGCGAAGGGGGTGACGCCTGGAATTTCTTCACCCACGATCAGGCGCGTTCGCGCGCATACCGCTGGGGCGAGGACGGCATCGCCGGTATTTCCGATGACAAGCAGCACCTGTGCTTCGCGCTGGCCCTCTGGAATGGGAAGGATCCTATCCTGAAGGAGCGGCTCTTCGGCCTCACGAATAGCGAGGGCAACCACGGCGAGGACGTGAAGGAATACTACTTCTACCTCGACAGCACGCCGACGCATTCCTACATGAAGTACCTCTACAAGTACCCGCAGGCGGCATTTCCGTACTCTGATCTGGTTGAGACGAACCGACGTCGTTCCAAGAACGACATGGAGTATGAGCTCCTCGACACCGGCGTCTTCAAGGACGACCGGTACTTCGACATCTTCGTGGAATATGCCAAAGACGGCCCGGAAGACATCCTGGTGCGAATCACCGCCGCCAACCGCGGTCCGGAGGCGGCAGAACTACATCTGTTGCCGACATTATGGTTCCGAAACGACTGGTCGTCGTGGATTGCCGAATCAAATAGGGCCTCTAAGAAACCGAACCTCCAACAGATCAAGGCAACTGCGGGCACGACTACGGTTGCGGCCGCGCATCCGCTGCTGGGAGAATTAATCCTTTCCTGCGAAGGCGAGGTACCGCTGCTCTTTACCGAGAACGAGACAAACCATGAACGGCTTTTCGGCCAGAAGAACGAGAGTCCACACGTCAAGGACGGCATCAACGACTGCGTGGTGCAGGGCAACCAGGGCGCGGTGAACCCTGATAAGAAGGGCACCAAGGTCGCGGCGCACTACCGGATCAATGTAGGCCCTGGGCAGACCAAAGTGATTCGCCTGCGGCTCTCCAACAATTCTCTGGAACAGAAGGGCAAACCTTTCGGAAAGCAATTTGATGAAGTCTTCGCTGACCGGCTTCGTGAGGCGGATGAGTTTTACAAGTCAGTCACGCCACCATCTGTGAGCGACGACGCCGCTAGGGTGATGCGCCAGGCCCTCGCCGGCATGCTCTGGAGCAAGCAGTTCTTCTTCTTCGACGGAGACAACTGGCTCGACGAGCACCATTCCAACCCACTCCATACCGGATATCGAAATTCCCGGAACTCAGACTGGTACCACATGCTGAACGAGGACATCATCTCCATGCCCGACAAGTGGGAGTACCCCTGGTACGCGGCCTGGGACCTGGCTTTCCACACGCTCCCGCTCTCGATCGTAGACCCCGACTTCGCCAAAGACCAGATGGGGTTGATGCTCCGCGCCGCCTACCTGCACCCCAACGGCCAGATGCCTGCCTACGAGTGGAACTTCAGCGACGTGAACCCTCCGGTCCACGCCTTTGCCACTCTCTTTCTGCACCGCATCGAGCAGGCCTTGCGCGGCGAAGTCGACGTGGATTTCCTCAAGTTGGCGTTCAACAAGCTGCTGCTGAACTTCACCTGGTGGGTGAACCGCAAGGACCGCTTCGGCAAGAATGTTTTCGAGGGCGGCTTCCTCGGCCTCGACAACATCGGCATCTTCGACCGGAGCGCTCCCGCTTCCCACCGGCGGCCATCTGGAGCAAGCGGACGGCACAGCATGGATGGCGCTGTTCAGCCAGAACATGCTGGAACTCGCGTTCGAGCTCACTGTCCACGACCCCACCTACGAGGACATGCTGCCGAAGTTCGCCGAGCACTTCTCCTACATCGCCAGGGGCATGAACCGGCCCGGTCAGGACGGCATGTGGGACGAGGAGGACGGTTTCTACTACGATCTTCTGCGGCTTCCCGATGGCAGCGCCACGCGGCTCAAGGTTCGCTCCATGGTGGGACTCTTGCCCTTGTGCGCCACCACAGTCATAGACAAGAGGCAACGGGAGCGCGTTCCGCTGGCGATGGCTGCGATAACGGAACGCTTGCGCCGGATACCCGAACTGTTTGAGACCATGCACCCCACGGGACCGGGTCACCTCGGGATCGGGGAGCGAGGAATTCTCGCTCTGGTCAACCCGGAGCGGCTCCGCAGGATCCTTACGAAGATGCTCGACGAGAATGAGTTCCTGAGCCCCTACGGCATCCGCTCGCTCTCCAAGTTCCACGAGCAGCACCCGTATGTCTTCAACGTAGGCGGCCAGGAGTACCGAGTGGACTACCTGCCGGCCGAGTCGAATACCGGCATGTTCGGCGGCAACTCCAACTGGCGGGGACCGATCTGGATGCCGGTGAATACGCTCCTCATCCGGGCACTGCTGAATTTCTATCTCTATTACGGCGACAACTTCAAGATCGAATGCCCCACCGGTTCAGGCAAGCTGATGAACCTGTTTGAAGTGGCGCGCGAGATTACCAATCGGTTGACAAAAATCTTTGTACGTGACAACGCCGGTCGGCGACCGGTATACGGAGGCACCGACAAATTCCAGACCGATCCTCATTGGAAGGATTTGATCCTCTTTTACGAGTACTTCCACGGAGACAACGGCGCTGGCCTGGGTGCGAGCCACCAGACTGGCTGGACCGGTGTTGTCAGCAAAATGATTGAGCTCTTCGGCCGGATTGATGGAGAGCAACTCCTTGCAGGTGGCAGAGCGGAAGCATTTGCTAAGAAAGAGACGCAGGAGCACGAACATGCCCAGGTGGCCTAGATATCCAACCCTCTATGAAATCGACACGTGGGTCTGGCTTTCTGATCTCAGCCAGAAAGCCGGAACCTCGGTCGACTTAAGCTGCGTACCCTCGGCGGAATGGGATGCCATCGCTAACTACGGCTTCGACGCCGTGTGGTTGATGGGTGTCTGGGAACGAAGTCCAGCTGGCATCGCGGTTGCGAATCGGAACGAGAATCTGCTGAGCGATTTCCGCAGGGCTCTTCCCGACTTCCAACCGCAAGACAATGTGGGATCGCCCTATTGCGTGCGGCGGTACGTGGTTGACCAACACCTGGGCGGCCCTGCCGGGCTTGCCGCGGCGCGGAAGGAACTCGCGAAGCGGGGCATGAACCTGCTCCTCGATTTCGTACCGAACCATGTGGCACCCGACCATCCCTGGGTCACTGAGCACCCCGAATACTTCGTTCGGGGAAACTTCGACGATGCCAGGACCGACCCAACATCCTTTATTAGTCTGGACGGAGGCGTGTACGCGTGTGGGAGGGATCCATATTTTCCAGCGTGGCCGGACGTTCTGCAACTGAATGCCTTTCAGCCGGGGCTTCGACAAGCCGTGATTGAAACTATCTCAAGTATCGCGAATCAATGCGACGGCATCCGGTGCGATATGGCGATGCTTTTGCTGAATCCGATCTTTGAGCGGACTTGGGGCAGCCGCGCGGGTCAGCGGCCAGCAACGGAGTACTGGAAGGATGTGATCCCGACCATCAAGAAAGAGCATCCGGATTTCCTCTTCATCGCTGAGGCGTATTGGGATTTGGAATGGGAGTTGCAACAGCAGGGCTTCGACTTTTGCTACGACAAGAAGCTCTATGATCGGCTGGAGCACTCCAGTGGGGAGGATATCCGCCTTCATCTCTGCGCGGATCTTACTTACCAGCAGAAGCTCTTGCGTTTCATCGAGAACCACGACGAACCGCGCGCAGCCGCGACATTCTCACCGGAGAAGGAGCGCGCTGCGGCGGTCACAATGACCACGTTACCCGGAGCCCGACTATTGCATGAAGGACAGTTCGTGGGACGAAAAATAAGGCCCCCCGTTTTTCTGGGCAGACGCCCCCACGAGGCGTCAAATCACGAAATGCAAGCCTTTTACACGACCCTTCTACAAGCCATCGACAGGCCCGCTTTTCGTGAAGGTCAATGGTCCCTTTGCGAGCGCACGGGTTGGCCTGACAACTCAAGCTTTCAGAACCTTGTGGCGTGGACGTGGGTGAAAGATGACGATCGCTACCTCATTATCGTCAATCTTAGCGGCCACACGGTTCAAGCTCGGGTGCATATGCCCTGGCGCGAACTGGCTGGAAGAACCTGGCGCCTGAGTGATGCGTTCTCGGGAGCTACTTATGACCGAGACGGAGACGAAATGCTCGGACCTGGGCTGTACGTAGAACTTGGGCCCTGGAACTTTAACTTGTTCGAGTGTGGCAGCCTGCGTCATCCACGAGAAAATGAGGATATTGTAGAAGTAGAGCCAGTCTTGGCCCAGGGTACTAGCGGGTGAACCGAGGTAGGTGTCCACGTAGATGACTGAGTGTGCGAAAGCCGCAAACTGAATTCTCAAATCTGACAGTTAACGTTGGTTCGCGAGGACGCAGAATATTGGTGTCGGAAGGTGACGGAATGCTGTCCAAGTGTGCGAATCCATCTTGCACAACGACTTTTCGATACCTTCGCGCGGGCAGGCTCTTTGTTTTTGGACCGAACTCACAGACTATGACGCATGGCGCGGATTTCCACAAACACGGTTACGATGCCGAGTGGTTCTGGCTATGCGGGGAGTGTGCATTGACAATGACCATCGTCTCAAACGAGCACAGTACGCAGACGAGGGATGGTGAAGAACCCGTCCATTCGGTTCAAGTGAGCACGACGAAGTGTGGAGTCTGTCTCTTTATGCATCCGCTACCGGAGGCATCAGCATGCGTAGACTCATCACTCTCGCCTTAGTTGTCGGGGCGAGTGCCTTCGCGTTTGCAAAAACGTCTTCGTCGCAATGGCAGAAAGGCACAATCAGTGCCGTTACGACTCATGTGGACGCTCCCGGAAAACATGCCCGCGATGCCGCCCAGGTATGACGTGACTCTTCAGGTCGGCAACACGAACTACGTTGTCTTATATATACCCTACCCAACGGAGCCAACACGGTGGAGTATTTGCGTGGAGTCGATCTGCTGGCTCAGATATGAGCCGACACGTTGACGTTTAACAACAAGGTCTGAGGAAGAACAGCCGAAGTGCCCATCTTGCCCAAGGAAGTACTTCCCGCGGGAAGCGAGCCCGATTTGTCCAAGGTGTCGGGCCAATACTACAGCCTTAAGCTAGAGCATCTTTCAAAAGCCTTGAATTTGAGCGAGGAGCAGTTCGCTGGACGCGCCAACTGGAGTGGCTACGATTTGGAGTTTTCCTGATGAGCCAAGAGCAATTCAAGTCGACCGCGTTCGAGGACGCTGAACTCCGGAGTGAACGTCTCCGCATCTTTGCTGTTTTGGGCTTTATTGGCATCTTTATTATTGTGACGACAGTGCGCGTATTTGTAGTTCGCACCGCCGCTGAGCCTACCTCCTCGGTGTGGAGCTACCTGCTGGCATTCATCATTATCGGTTACGAATTGTGGACGCTGCGTAAAGTAGATAGCACCCTGAAAGCGGAAGTCAGTCTGCCATCGCGGTTCTGGATCCTAAGCACGATTTTGGAGACATCAATACCGGCATGGGCACTCGCCTTTCTAACCAGCCAACAAGTTGAGGTCCTGTATCGACCACTGGCCAGTCCAGCGGTCCCCGTCTTCTTTATCTTTATTATTCTGTCGACGCTGCGGCTAAGCCTTTGGATCGCAGTCTTGTCCGGCATTGTTGCCAGTCTCACATATCTATGCGCTGCTTTATACCTCGGTTGGCGGCCTCCAGTGCCGGGTACCGCAGCTCCTGTCGCACAGAGCACTGTCACACTGAATGCGATTACTCTTCTTATCGGTGGAATCGTTGCAGGCGCAGTCGCAGGGCAGATACGTCGGCATGTTCAAGCAGCTCTTCGGGAGGCGGAAACTAAGCAGAAACTCGAAATCCTCGAACACGATCTGCAGGTTGCGCGTTCCATCCAGCAGTCACTTCTTCCCCGGGACCAACCTCAAATTGATGGATTCAACATTGCCGGCTGGAACCAATCGGCCGACGATACCGGCGGCGACTACTTCGATTGGAAGACCATGCCCGACGGAAAGCTGGTCGTCAGCCTTGCCGATGTCACTGGTCACGGCGTAGGCCCTGCATTACTTGCAGCCGTCTGCCACGCGTATGCGCGAAGCAACTTCAGCGTAACGCAGGATCTTCCGGCGGCTCTAGAACATATCCACCAGGCGCTCTCTGCTGATCTCACACCTGGGAGATTCGTGACCTTCGTTGCTACGTCCTGCCGGCCCGGGTCTCCCGATATCGAAATCCTCTCCGCCGGTCACGGCCCCATCCTGGTTTATTCCCGCTCCGATGACCGATTCACACAGCTCAATGCGCATGCACTTCCATTGGGACTACTTCCCACTTTCACTTCCGATCCTCCTTCGTGCATGCAACTGCATCCAGGAGACATGGTCCTGCTAGCAACGGACGGCTTCTTCGAGTGGGAAAACAATCTTGGGGAAGATTTCGGTGTGCACCGGGCAGAAGAATCGCTTCGTGCCTCGCGAGACCTGGTTCCTTCGGAAATCATTGCGCGACTCTACGACGCCGTCAAGACCTTCTCTACTGGGAGCAAGCAGCAAGATGACCTGACCGCGGTGATCATCAAGCGACAGTAAACGGTCCTATTTAGGCACCTCATCGCGACGCAAATCAAAATGTGAAGCCAAGGACGAGCACGACGGTAGGATCGGTCCAGCCTGCATTGAATATATATGTCGTGAAATCCATTTTCTTGTGAGCCAGTCCCACTGAGAACCCGCGTTGCACATCGAGGTTGGTCTGATAGGCTCTTGTCCGTTGCGCCACCAGACCGGCGTGGAACCAGTCTGTCGGTGAGTAGGTCAGTTCGTTCCAAGTGTAGAAGAAATTGCTTGCTCGATTGTCCGTATTAAATACGTATTCACTCTGCGCGGACAGTGCAACTCGCTTGTAGGTGAGAGAGATACTGCAGCCGGGTGCGATCCCTGTCGTATTTCCGAAGACAGCGCCGAGCATCGGCGTAACTTCGAGAACGAATTTGTTGCCGACGCCAAAGTTGTAGCCGGCCCACAATGAACCCGTCCGTTGATATTCGTAGTTGTAGCGCGCTTCAAGATGGAGCCATCGATGATCCGCGGTGAAGGTGGGACTCGCGTACGATTGGTCATCCGGCACCAGGTAGCCGGACGTGACCAGGGAGAACGCCCACGGGTGTGCAGGCGCCGTATCTGAGCTGGAGTCCGCATCGCTTGTCGTCTGGGCCAGCACTGGGCTGGCGAGAAGAACCACCAGCGCGAACATCACGGACTGTGGCGCGAATTTCATCCTCCAAGCACTACCGCGATCCCCACGAGTAGGCTTCCTAGAATAGCGACCGCAAACCCCATTCTCCAGGGATGATGATCCGCATAGACCCCGAATCCGTACCCGGTCAAAAACAACATCACGACAGCAACTGCGTTCGACAAACGAAGTGCAAACCTGACATTGCTGATGAAAAGAAACGGAATCGCGACAGGAAACGTGGACAGGAACACGGCCAGGAATACAACTGCGGCACCCAACCAATCCTTCGCCGTAAGGGTGGAGCGCCTCGGTGGCGGCGGCAATTGATTCAATTTCTGACGCATTACCTCGAATTCCACGGGCGACAAAACAGATGCGAGCACAGGAGGCAGCGCGTCGGCAATGACCTGATGGACTGCACCCAAGTTGGAGTTATGGCGCACGGCGCGCAGCTTTGCGATTGCCGTACCTCTCTCGACAAAACAACCAACAAGGTGCATGAATCCGTCAATGATGCCCCACGCCAGATTGCAGCCGACGGCGCCGATTAGCAAAGTCCGAACTTCCTCGCGGCCTGCGCCGTTGACACTGATCGAGCAGGTGAAAGTGAGGACCATGACCAGCCCGAACCAGATCTCGGAGATCGTTTCTATCGGTTCGAGTGGGTGACTGGACTTTCGGGTTGCGATATGCGCAGTCTTCTTATCGTCGCGACTGTCGTGCGCCACGGTCTCCGTTGATGACTGATTCATGAACTCGACTCGCGAGAAGATCCGTCGCTCAACCGATCAGTTCCGGTCGGAGTCTCACCGGTCCTCTCCATCTTCTCCGGAAAGTCCGGGTAGGAAATGTTAATCACCCCGAGACACACAGATGGAGGGGACTGCAACCGCCTAGCCCGGCTGGCTTCCAGTGTCCAAAGCGCAATACGCCTTTTTCGCAAGAATGCTATGTCTTGTCTCGCTTATCTCTCAACTGGGGAAATCCCTAGGGCTTGGCAATTCGGTATCGTGTGCCGTCCAGATTGGGAGTCGGCACGTGAAGAATCGCGGGGAAACCGGCGATAAATCCGTCGGGGCGCCGCATCTGCGGCCAATTGTTATTCGCTGAGTTCAGCTTTCTGCTCCACCTCTCGAATGAATGAACTCTAAACCTAGGGATATCCCTAGTAGAAACGATGGACAAATTCGGGGAACATGAGCCAATCGCCGATACAAGAAGAGGCGTATCACGCGGCGCTGGTAATGCGATAACCACGCACTGGGATTGTTAAGCAGATGCGTGAAACCAATAGTGGACATGGCGTTCACTTAGACAAACCTAAGAAAAGGAGAATGGATGCGCGCTCTTAAGTTGGTCGAACACATGAAAGCCAACGCTGGGCGCATGTCCGAGGCAGTGCTCCGTAAAATCAGAGCCTCAAACAGGTGTCGGGAGTTGTTGGCCAAAGTGCCTGTCGACGAACACAAGCAATACGCATTGGATATCTATTCAGACTTAACTGCCTGGCTGTCAACCGAAACCGAGTCGAAGCATAGAGGAGCGCTACGTTGCTCTTGGACAGCGGACGAGCTCAGCAAGGCATCCCATTCAGCGACCTCTTTTGGGCTGTTTGCATAGCCAAGGAACATTTGTGGGAGTACATGCAGGAAGAATGTTTGCTCGAAGAACCTGTTGAGTTCTGGGGAGGTCTCCAACTACTGCGCTCGCTCAATCAGTTTTTCGACCGTGCGCTGTATTTCTCCTCGATCGGCTATCAAGAGGCCGGCAAGAGGTTGATCTTGGAGAAGCAACTGTGAATTCGGTCAACCAAATCAGGCGACTCGAGGCGGCCCATACCGACGAGCGCGCAAACGACTGCCTCAACTTGCGTCTCGGCCGTTTGGACAATGAGCCGTGTCGACTGCTTGCTTACGTTCAAAATCAAGTTGGCTGCCACTGCTTCTTGTCGCCGCGTTTCTAAGCTTAAGTGCCAGCGTTACCTTGGCGGCAGATGGAGACTTGCGGATCAGTCTCCGCGATGTCGTCTCAGGCGGAACCAACTGCGGACCCCCGAAAGAAGGAACACGGTCTATCGCAAAAGGCGGAAGAGATCGTCCGTTTTGCTAATTTCTCGATCACAAACTCTATTGTTGTCACCTGGATCGTGGCCCTGGGCCTTATCGCTTTTGGCTCACCTCGCAACCCGGAACATGAAGTCCGTTCCAGGAGGACTCCAGAACTTCTTTGAGTGGCTCGTCGAGAGTTTATATAGCTTTCTGGAAGGAATCATTGGGCCACATCTGGTCAAACGGACATTCTGGTTTTTTGCCACGATTTTCATTTTTATCCTAGCCACGAATTGGATGGGCCTCTTTCCCGGCGTCGGGAGTATCGGGTGGGGGCATCGAACTTCTCATGGTTTTGCGATCGACCAGCCCTTGTTTCGCGGCGTCAATGCTGATGTCAACATGACGCTCGCGATGGCCTTGGTGTTCTTCGCATTCTGGATCATCTGGGCGCTCCAGGAAGTCGGCCCGATAGGATTTCTTAAGGAACTATTCGCTCCAAAAGGTGAAACCACGGGTCTGCTAAAGCTGCTGATGATCTTCGTGTTCTTCGTGGCCGGCTGCCTGGAAATCATATCAATCTTGTTCCGTCCCGTCTCTCTGAGTTTTCGTCTCTACGGCAACATATTTGCCGGGGAGAATCTGTTGGAAGCCATGTCCAAGATGGTCCCTGGCTTCGGCTGGTTGCTGCCGATTCCGTTTTACCTGCTCGAGTTACTAGTGGGCTTGGTTCAGGCGCTGGTCTTCATGTTATTAACCGCTGTCTTCACGATGCTGATTTGCCAGCATGAGGCAAAGGAACCGGCGGTCGCGCACGATTGAAGTGACGAACTTCGCCGGCTTGACCGAGTGCAATCACAGGATCAAGCCGGCGGGAAAGAAAAGGGAAAAACTTATGAACGGAAGCCTGCATGTTGGCTTGGCGGCACTAGGCGCCGCTCTTGGCGTGGGTTTAATCGGCATGAAAGCCTCGGAAGCCGTGGGACGCAATCCTGACGCTTCCACAAAGATTCTGGTCCAGTCCATCCTCGCGATTGCCTTCGCTGAAGCGATCGTATTCTATGCACTGTTCCTTGTGAAATAGGGAGGAAGGACTCATGAACAAACGGTTGCGGAGGAACTCATGCTCCCACCGGTTGAGAGGACAAACATGAATGCTCTGGTTTTACTGGCGACGATCGAAGACGGAGGGAAGGTCGAAGAGATTGCGCAGGACCTTCGGTGTGGACTGGTCTCATCTGCTTGCCCAGATCATAAGCTTCTCAATTGTCTGCGTTCTTCTTCACCGTTTTGCCTACAAGCCCGTCCTCAACATGCTGGAAGAGCGGCGGCAGCAAATCGCGCAAGGAGCAACTCAACACCGAGAAGATAACCGCCGAATTAGCCCGGACTGAGGCTCGACACCAGGAAATGCTGATACAAGCCAACTTTCGAGGCGACCAAGCTGATCGAAGAAGCCCGTGCCGCGGCCGCCCGGGTGCAAGAGCAGGAGACGCAAAAGGCCATCGCTGCTGCCGAACAGATCATAGTCAAGTCGCGTGAGGCGGCTGCGCAGGATCACGAACGGATGCTGGGCGACCTCAAGCGTGAGGTGGGACGGTTAGTTGTGCAGACTACCGCCAATGTCACCGGCAAGATTTTGACGGCCGAAGATCAGCGGCGTCTAGCCGAGGAAACGGCAAAACAACTAGTGGCATAGCAGTCAATCTGGATAGCCAGTATGAAAACGACAAAACAGATCCGGCGTCAGGCCAAGCAGCTTTACCGTTTGTGTCTCGTCAATGGAATGTTGGATGAGGGCCGTGTTCGCCAAGTCGTGCAGACAATGGTCCAATCCAGGCGCCGCGGTTACCTGGCGCTGCTGGCGAGGTTCCAGCGGTTAGTGAAGCTCGACTTCGCCCGGCATACAGCCAACGTCGAGAGCGCCATCCCGTTACCCGCTGATGTTCGAGCCGGCGTCGAAGCTGGTCTAAAGAATGCGTACGGTCCCGGTATAAGCGCTGTTTTCTCCGACAATCCGACTCTGATCGGCGGTACCCGGATACAGGTGGGCAGCGATGTCTATGACGGCAGCGTGCGATGCGGGTTGGCCTTATTGGAAAGAGCGATTTTGAATCACACCGCGGAGACTGAAAGGTCGCAGATCTGACCGATCCGGATGACGATCGTAGTGAGCAAGTTTGGGTGAACCATATATGGCAGACCTACTGCAGGAAATTGAAGCTCAGATCGCGGGAGCTAAGGCAACGCCAGCCAAGCAGAATGTCGGCGTCATCCGTGAAATCGCCGACGGCGTCGCCAAAGTTGAAGGCCTCAGTGATGCAATGCTCAACGAGATGCTAGACCTCGGTCACGGCATCACTGGGCTTGCTCTTGGACCTCGACGAAACCGAAGTTGGCGTGATCATTCTAGGCGACTACACACAACTTGAAGAGGGTGATGAGGTCCGCACCACCGGGAAGCTCTTGCAGGTTCCCGTCGGCAAGGGCCTGCTTGGGCCGCGTCGTGAACACGCTCGGCGAGCCCATAGACGGTAAGGGTCCCGTGAAAAGTGAAGTCGCCTATCCGGTCGAGAAAACGGCTCCCGGCATCCTCCGACGTCGTCCTGTCAGCCAGCCGGTGCAAACCGGAATCATGCCGATCGACGCCATGATTCCGATCGGCCGTGGCCAACGCGAATTGATCATTGGAGACCGCTCGACGGGCAAGACCGCTATTTGTATTGACACCATCATCAGCCAAGCTCGCCTCAACAAACGGCTGAGGCCGCTGGCGACAAAGAGTATCGCCCGCTCTATTGCATCTACGTTGCAATCGGTCAAAAGCAATCCAGTGTCGCCCGGATCATCACCGTTCTCGAAGAAGCCGGAGCGATGCCCTACACCATCATCGTTGCATCCCCGGCTTCCGATTCAGCCACCAACCAGTACCTGGCGCCATTTGCAGGGGCGGCGATGGGCGAGTGGTTCATGGACAACGGCATGGACGCGTTGATCGTCTTCGACGATTTGTCGAAGCATGCGGTGGCCTACCGGCAGGTTTCCCTTGTGCTGAAGCGGCCTTCGGGTCGTGAAGCGTATCCAGGCGACGTGTTCTACCTCCACAGCCGATTGCTCGAGCGGGCAGCACGTGTCGGGGAGAAGTATGGGAACGGTTCGCTCACTGCCCTGCCCATCATTGAAACGCAGGCGGGTGACGTCTCCGCCTACATTCCGACCAACGTCATCTCGATCACGGACGGCCAGATTTATCTGGAAACGGATTTGTTCTACCAGGGAGTGCGTCCGGCTATTTCGGTTGGCCTCTCGGTTTCCAGGGTCGGTTCAGCAGCGCAGTTGAAAGCGATGAAACAAGTTGCTGGTCAACTCAAGGGCGATCTCGCTCAATTTCGAGAACTGGCCGCGTTCGCGCAATTCGGCTCGGAGCTGGATGCGAAGACGTTGGCGCAAATCGGCCGCGGCAAGCGCATCATCGAGATCTTCAAACAGCCACAATACAGCCCGATTCCAGTCGAGATCCAAGTGGCTGTCCTCTGGGTTGTCCAAAATGGGTACATGGACGATGTGGCCGTAGACCGGATCAAAGATTACCAAGCCGGACTGACGGACTTCCTGAGCTACCCGCAAGCCCGAACTGCTCAAACAAATCATCAAGCAAGGGGCCTCGAGTGATGCCTTGACTGCCGAGTTGAAAGCTGCAGCCGATCAGTTCAAAGGGACCTGGAAATGAACAGCCCGCGCGACTTACGACGGAGGATCAAGTCGGTCGGTGGTACGGCTCAGATCACCAAGGCGATGCAAATGGTCGCTGCGTCGAAGATGCGCAAAGCCCAAGATGCTGCCCTCGCAGGCCGCCCCTTCGTGCAACTGTTGTACCGCATCCAGCGACAAGCGACGACGCGCATGCGCGATTTCAGCCATCCGCTGCTGGCTGTGCGTCCTGTCCGCAAGCGCGCGGTGATCCTGATCGCTGCGGACAAAGGATTATGCGGGTCGCTAAACAGCAATCTGTTCCGCTTGGCCAGCGAGTTCGATCCCCAATCAACGGTTTTCATCACCGCCGGACGTAAGGCCGCGCAGTTTATCGCTCGCACTCGGCGGCAGCTGGTAGCCGAATTTGCCTACGCCGACACACCCGCAGTTTCTCGAAGCGAGGGCGATTGCCGCGTTTGCCCGGGATCTTTTCCTTAGAGAGGAAGTGGATCAGGTCCAGATTGTTGCTACGCGTTTCATCAACACGCTCAGCCAGGAACCTCTCTCCATTGAATTCCTGCCGGTTGGAGAAATCAAAGCACTGAAGATCCCGGGAGCGGAACCTGAAGAGAACCTGGCGGTCGACACCACCGAGTCCTTGTTTGAGCCCAACCCGGAGGCCGTTTTGGGCTATCTCCTTTCGCACTATCTGGATATTTACATCTATCAGGTCTTGCTGAATGCCAAGGCCAGTGAGCAAAGCGCCCGCATGGTGTCGATGAAAAACGCAACCGACAATGCCGAGAGCCTGATTACGGATTTGAATCTTGAATATAACAAGCTGCGCCAAGGCAACATCACCAAGGAGTTGCTGGAAATCGCCGGCGGCCAGGCCGGTTGAGTTGAAATCATTTTTGGAAACGACGCATTCAAAAGCAGGTATGAGATGAACACAGGCACAATTGTTAGAGTCTCCGGCGCAATCGTAGACGTCGAGTTTCAAGACGCTCTGCCCGCGATCTACAACGCTTTAACCGTTGACTATAAGGTCCAGAACCAGCCTGCCAAGATGACGCTAGAAGTGCAACAGCATCTTGGCGATAAGTGGGTCCGGACTATCTCAATGTCGGGGACCGAGGGCATTAAACGCGGCTTCAAGGTCATCAGATACCGGTGGGCCTATATCTGTTCCGGTCGGCGAGGGTGTCATGGGCCGAGTGCTCGATGTGACCGGAAGCCCAGTGGATGACCGCGGGCCAGTTATGGCGGAAAAACGCTATCCCATCCATCGCCAGCCGCCACCTCTGGTGGAACAATCCACGTCTCCGCAGGTGCTTGCCACAGGCATCAAGGTCATCGATTTGATCTGCCCGTTCTTTAAGGGTGGGAAAGTGGGGGCGTTCGGTGGCGCCGGCGTGGGCAAGACAGTCGTAATCATGGAACTGATCAACAACATCGCCAAGCTCCATGGCGGCGTCTCGGTATTCGCGGGAGTAGGGGAACGAACCCGCGAGGGGAATGATCTCTATCACGAAATGTCAACGGCGGGAGTCATCAAGCAGGAGAAGCTGAGCGACTCCAAGATTGCCTTGGTCTATGGGCAGATGAATGAACCGCCAGGTGCCCGCCTTCGCGTTGCGCTGGCCGGTCTAGCCATCACAGAATACTTTCGCGACGAGAAGAATCAAGATGTGCTGCTCTTTATCGACAACATTTTCCGCTTCTCGCAAGCCGGCTCCGAAGTCTCAGCCTTGCTTGGGCGCACGGCCAGCGCCGTCGGATATCAGCCCACCCTCGCCGCCGAGATGGGGGCTCTCCAGGAGCGCATCACCTCTACCAAGAAGGGCTCGATCACTTCTTTCCAAGCGGTATATGTTCCGGCCGACGACCTGACTGATCCAGCACCGGCTACCACGTTCGCTCACTTGGACGCCACGATCGTATTGGAGCGTTCGATTGCGGAACTGGGCATCTATCCTGCGGTGGATCCCCTCGCCTCAACCTCTCGCGCACTAGCACCAGAAATCGTAGGCAAGGAACACTACGAAGTAGCACGTGGAGTGCAGAAGGTTCTTCAGCGCTACAAAGATCTGCAGGACATTATTGCAATTCTCGGCATGGATGAGCTTTCACCCGACGATAAGTTAACCGTTTTCCGGGCGCGCAAGATTCAGCGCTTTCTGAGCCAGCCGTTCAGTGTGGCGCAGGTTTTTACGGGCCGCGAGGGCAAGCAGGTTCCCGTGGCAGACACGGTTCGTGGCTTCAAAGAAATTCTGGAAGGCAAACACGACGAAGTGCCGGAAGCCAACTTTTACATGAAGGGCGCAATTGAGGAAGTCAGACAGGGCTGAAGATTGACTACTCTGCAGCCCTGACTCGAGACAGAGACAAAATGGCCGACACACTCAAACTGGAAATTGTGACGCCGACAGGAAAGGCTTACTCCGATGACGTGGATATGGTCATCCTGTCAGGCGTGGAGGGGCGGATGGGGATTCTTCCGCACCACGTTCGCCTAATGACGCAGTTGATGCCGGGTGAGTTGATCGTGCACAAGAACGAACACAAGGAGGTCATGGCAGTAGGTGAGGGCCTCGTAGAAATCACGGGTAAGAGCGTTGCCATTGTGACGAATATGGCTATAGCTGCGCAAAACATCGACGAAGCGGCAGCTGAAGAAGCACGTCAACGCGCGGCTGCTCGCCTCCGCGAAAAACTTTCCTCCGAAGAAGTCGCTTCGGTCAATGCCTCTCTGGTTCGCTCACTGGCACAATTGCGCGTCAAACGACGCCACCACGACTGAGATGGCCTCCCGCCGAATGGAGCCCTGGTAGAAATTACGCGAACGAACTAGTGGTCTCTCGTGGGTTGACATTTTGTCGATGAAGAGACGACTCTCGACATGCACGCCGCTCAGGCCAGCCGCGTTAGAGCAATATCTGTGACTCGTTCTACCCTCATCCTCATCTACTCGTCCCACTTTAACTAATCCGATCTTCAGCCATTATCGTCGCCTGATCGGTCCATGAATTGAAGAGTCCTGCCATTGCCGGGAGCTAGGGATTTCCCCAGTTGAGGAGGCAAGAGACAGAAACTAGCATTGTTCGCCAGTGAGAATTCCGCCGTAGAACGAGAAGTGCGCGGCAAATCTTAGATACACGGCGGAAAGAGAGAGTGACTCGCAATGGCCAACAAGCAGAGCAAGGACAAGAAGGACGATAAGAAGAAGGGCCTGGGTCGCAAAGAATACGAAGCGGAAATTGACCGCCTCCAGGTGCAATTATGCAAACTGCAGGACTGGGTGAAATACCGAGGCTTGCGCATCATCGTTGTGTTCGAAGGACGCGACGCCGCCGGCAAGGGAGGCACCATTCGTGCCCTTACGGAACGCGTGAGTCCCCGTGTTTTCCGTGTCGTGGCCTTGCCTGCTCCATCCGACCGGGAAAAGACTCAGATGTATATGCAGCGTTATATGAAAAACTTTCCCGCAGCCGGCGAGATCGTTATTTTTGACCGGAGTTGGTACAACCGTGCGGGAGTGGAATACGTAATGGGTTTCTGCACCAAGGAACAGCATCGGCGTTTCCTTGAGCTTTGTCCGGCGATAGAGAAGTACATCGTAGAGGGTGGGACAATCCTGATCAAGTACTGGATGGAAGTAGGCCAGAAAGAGCAAGAGCGCCGTTTCGAGGCACGCATCAAGGACCCACTGCGACAGTGGAAACTGAGCCCGATGGACTTGGAATCTTACCGCCGCTGGTACGAATACTCGGAAGCACGCGACCTGATGATGAAGGCGACAGACACTAAGCATGCTCCCTGGCACATCGTGCGCTCTGACAACAAGAAGGCCGCGCGGCTTAACTGCATTTCGCACTTCTTGAGCCTGATCCCCTATGGAAAGGTGCCACGGGAAAAGGTGACACTACCTCTGCGAAAGTCGCATGGCGAATACGACGATCAAGCTCCTTTGAAATCGAGACACTTCATTCCTGAGAAGTACTGATCTTCAGACGTCCGTGCGAAACGCGACGACTACCACAGCGCAAAGCGGCAAGGTCATTGGCTTGATGACAATGCCGTTTTGTGTCGTTCTGACGCTTGCGCCGCTTCGTGCGGTCTCGCCCTACTAGGGATTTCCCCAGTTGCGGTAGCAGTTAGCCCTTCGTAGCATCAAGCCGTCCGAGTTTATTTCCGGACCTGTAGATCGCTGTGGAATTGCAAATCGGCTAGCGGACTTTTCTGTTGGTCGGATGCGATTGTTTTCCACCGTCACACTGGCGATGGGCTTCGTCCTCGCATTTCTGTAGATAGTGCAACCGGTCATTTCGCGAGGTCCGAAGAGTTTGCACGTCGAGGAGGCAGGTCGTGTGGCAACAACTAAGAATTTACTCTCGGCTCTCCAGCCTTGTATTCCTGGCCGTCGTCGTGTGCAACGGGTGTTCTTCGAGTAAGCCGCCAGCCGCGCCGCCTCCTCCGGGAGTCACCGTGGCGTCGGTCTTGCAGAAGGATGTCCCCGTATATCAAGAGTGGGTGGGAACGATGGTGGGCAACGTCGATGCCGACATTCGGCCCAAGGTCGACGGCTTCTTGCTGACCAAACTCTACAGCGAGGGATCTTTCGTAGAGAAGGGACAGCCGATGTTCCATCTGGACGATCGCCAGTCACAAGCCGCGGTCGAACAGGCAAAGGGCAAACTCGAAGAGGCGAAGGCCGCCCTGTCGCAGGCGGAGATTGATGTAAAGCGGTATACACCATTGGTGCAGCAGAAGGCAGTAAGTCAGGCCGAACTTGACAAAGCAACGAGCATGCAGAAGGCGGGTACCGCCCAGGTCGCGGGGGCACAAGCTGTATTGGACAATGCAGAGCTCGACCTCACTTGGGCAACGGTTGTTTCTCCTATCTCCGGAATTGCGGGAATCGCCAAAGTCGGGGTTGGCGACCTGATGACGCCGACCACGGTAATGTCGACGGTGTCGGCGGTGAATCCAGTCTACGTTGACTTCAGCATTGCCGAGCAGGACTACCTGCGCTTCTCTCGCGAAAAAACAGGGCGCGGAGAAAACTTGGAGTTGATTCTGGGGGACGGAACCGTTTACCCGCAGCGGGGTCGGTCACTCCTCGTGAATCGAGAAGTTGACTCGCGAACCGGTACGATTCAGGTCCGCGCTGAATTTCCGAATCCTACAAATATTCTTCGTCCCGGACAGTATGCCCGCATACGCTCGAAAACCGAAGTACGAAAGAACGCCCTCCTGATTCCGCAGCGAGCGGTTGCAGAGTTGCAGGGGATCTACCAGGTCGGAGTGGTTGATGCCGAGAACAAGGTCACGATTCGCGCCGTAAAGACCGGACCGCTGTTCGGCGACATGTGGGTAATCGAATCCGGACTGCAACTGCAAGACAAAGTCGTTGTCGATGGCCTGCAGCGCCTGCGCGATGGCATGACGGTAGCGCCCAGTGCCTTTAAGGACACCCAGGCTAACGCAGTCCACGGTGGAGAGTAGCCATGGCCAAGTTTTTCATCAACCGCCCGATCGTCGCCATCGTGATTGCTGTTCTCACCGTAATTGCAGGGCTCGTTGCAATGTCCAAGTTGCCGACCGCGATGTTGCCGGATATCGTTCCCCCCCAAGTCAACGTCACTTCCACCTACACCGGCGCCGATGCACTCACGATCGAACAGTCGGTCGCAACGCCGCTCGAGCAGCAGATGAACGGCGTGGACAACATGCTTTATATGATGTCCACCAACGCCAACGACGGAACCATGACTCTGAAAGTGACCTACGATGTCGGCACCAACGTCGACATTGATCAGGTGAACACGCAGAACCGGGTTTCGCAAGCCAGCCCCAACCTTCCCACCTCCGTCAACCAGTACGGTGTGACCGTGAAGAAGTCGATGGGACTTCCCTTGCTAGTCCTGTCGGTTTACTCACCCAACGGCACTTTCGACAGTCAATTCCTGGGAAACTACGCGACGATCAACATCAACGACGCCTTGCTTCGCGTGCCTGGCGTTGGTCAGGTGACAAACTTCGGCACCGCTGACTATGCCATGCGCATTTGGGTGAAGCCCGATCAACTTACGAAGCTGGGCCTCACCGTCTCCGACTTGAACAATGCCGTGCAGCAACAGAGCGCCGTTAACCCCGCGGGTCAGATCGGCGGCGAGCCCGCGCCAAAGGGACAGCAGTTCACATACTCCGTGCGTGCTCCGGGCCGCCTGATCAAGGCGGAAGAGTTTGGCAACGTCATTGTGCGCCAGAATAACGACGGCTCCGTCGTGCGTCTGAAAGACGTCGCACGCATCGAACTGGGCTCCCTGGTTTACCAGCAGATTGGACGCTTCAACGGCAAGCCCGCGGTCATTATCGCCGTCTATCAGGCGCCGGGCTCCAACGCGTTGGCCGTGGCCAATCAGGTCAAGTTGCAGATGGATGACCTCAAGACGCGATTTCCCCAGGGTCTTGAGTACAAGGTTTCGATGGACACGACCTTGCCCATCACCGAGGGCATGAAAGAAATCGTGACGACTTTGGGGGAAGCGATTGTTCTGGTCATCATCGTGGTTTTTCTCTTCCTGCAGGGTTGGCGCGCGACGCTCATTCCCCTCATTGCCGTCCCGGTCTCTCTCATCGGAACCTTCGCTGTTTTCCCGATGCTGGGTTTCACCATCAACACGCTCTCTCTGTTCGGGTTGATCCTGGCCATCGGCCTCGTCGTGGATGATGCAATCGTCGTGGTCGAGGCCGTCGAACACAACATCGAGCATGGCATGTCGCCGAAAGAGGCGACAGTCAAGGCAATGGAGGAAGTAACCAGCCCGGTGATCGGAATCGCCCTGATTCTCGCCTCGGTTTTTGTACCGATGGCCTTCATGGGCGGCATTTCCGGATTACTCAACCAGCAGTTCGCGGTCACCATCGCCATCTCGGTTCTGATCTCTGCCTTCAATGCTCTGACGCTTTCTCCAGCTTTGTCTGCCATGTTGCTTCGACCGCGCAAGAAATCCAAAGGGCTGTTGGGACGATTCTTCGGCTGGTTCAACCGCAGCTTCGAAAAAGTCACCGGCCACTACGTTTCCTGGAGCCATGTTCTGATTCGACGGATGGGCCTCGCAATGGCGCTACTCATTGCTCTGTCGGTGGTTGCTGGACTGATGGGCAAGAGCTTGCCAAAGAGCTTTATCCCCGAAGAAGATCAGGGTTACGCATTCGTTCAATTGCAACTGCCAGATGCCGCTTCCCTGCAACGCACGGACGCGGTCATGCGCAAGATGGATGACATCCTCGCTCACACCCATGGGATCCAGGGGTACGATGCGATCGCGGGCTTCAGCCTTCTTTCAAATACGTCCGCTTCCTACACCGGTTTCTATTTCCTGCAGCTTGATCCCTGGGAGGAGCGCCACAGCGATGAGTTGTCCGCGGCTGGGCTCATGCGGGCTTTGAACTTGAGGATGGCCAAGGAGATTCCAGAGGCCGTTGGATTCGCCTTCGGTCCGCCCGCGATTCCAGGACTGGGCACAGCCGGCGGCTTCACCTTCATGTTGCAGGATCGTAGCGGCGCAACCGTCGAACAGCTGTTTGACAACTTGGAGAAACTGACCCAGGCCGCGCGCAAGCGGCCTGAGGTGGCCTCCACCGTCACCACCTTCCGGCCTTCGGTCCCCCAGCTCTACATCGACGTCGATCAGGACCGCGTCCTGAAACAGGGTCTGCAATTCGCCGATGTGTACCAGACGCTGCAGTCCTTTCTGGGCGGTGCCTACGTCAATCAGTTCAATCGATTTGGCAGGCAGTGGAAGGTCTATCTGCAGGCAGAACCCCAATACCGAAACAGCTCTGACCAGATCAACAACTTCTACGTGCGCAATTCTAAGGGCGAGATGACGCCGTTGGGTTCGCTGGTTACGATTCGGCGTGTTTCCGGACCCGAATATACCAACCGCTTCAACTTATACCGCACCATCCAGATCAACGGTTCTCCTGCCAGCGGATACAGCTCCGGACAGGCAATGGCCGCGATGGAAGAAGTCACCGCACAAGTGTTGCCCAGCAATATGGGCTATGCCTGGAGCGATATGTCGTACCAGGAAAAAAAGGCTGCTGGCGGCCAGGCGATGGTCTTCGGTATGTCGCTGGTGTTCGTCTTTCTCATCCTGGCTGCGCTCTATGAGAGTTGGTCTCTGCCCTTCAGCGTTCTGCTGTCGACGCCCGTGGCCGTATTTGGCGCCTTTGCAGGACTGATGTTGCGTAAGTTCGACAACAACATCTTTGCTCAGATCGGCCTGGTGATGCTAATCGGGCTCACCGCGAAGAATGCCATTTTGATCGTTGAGTTTGCCGTGTTGGAGCGCAAGAAGGGGAAGGACTTTGTGGAGGCCGCCCTGGAAGGAGCCCGCCTCCGATTGCGGCCGATTCTGATGACTTCATTCGCTTTCATCCTGGGTTGCGTCCCGCTCTGGACGGCGAAAGGTGCAGGCGCCATCGGCCGCAAGGTGCTAGGGACTTCGGTTGTCGTCGGTATGTCGGCGGCGACCTTGCTGGGCGTCTTCCTCGTGCCAGTATTGTACGTTCTGGTGGGGCGCATCACTAAGAAGAAGCAACCCGTCTTGGAGCCTTCTCCCGCCGAGCACGTGATAGGAGGAGCAGCCTAATGCGAAAGACCATTCTTCTCCTATTCCTGCTCTTGGGGCTTGGGGGCTGCGTAGTAGGACCAAAGTACAAACGTCCGGTGATTCAACCTCCGGACAAGTACTACACCGAAGTAAATCCACAATCGAGTTCGCTTGCTGATACGCCCTGGTGGGAGATCTTCAAGGACCCTGTTTTGCAGGATCTGATCCGCGAAGCCTTGAAGAACAACTACGATGTGGCAACGGCCGCAGCACGTGTCGAAGAGGCTCGGGCACAGGCGGGCGTGGCGAAGTCCGTTTACTTCCCGCAGATCGGCTACGGTGGCGGCATTGCGGGCGCGAAATCACGAGTCGTGCCCAACCATGTTTATTACGCATATAACTTCGACCTATCTTGGGAACTGGATTTATGGGGCCGGATCCGCAAATTGAATGAGCAGCAACGGGCATTATTTTTCGCTTCCGAGGATGTACAGCGCGGAGTCTGGTTGAGTCTGGTCGCGGACGTAGCGCAGGCTTACTTCGAACTCCGCGCGCTGGACGTGCAGCTCGACATTACGAAGGAAACGGGCCAGAGCTTTCAGGAGACTTACGACCTCTTTAGCAAGAAGGAGCAGGGCGGAGCGGCATCGGGTCTGGAAACATCGCGTGCCCAAGCAGCGCTGGCTAACGTGCTGGCGCAGGTCCCGGATCTCGAACGGCAGATCACAGCGAAAGAGAATCAGCTCAGTCTGCTGCTCGGCAAGAATCCCGGACCAATTCAGCGTGGCAGTTCACTCGCAGATCAGAATGACCTGGACGTAGTCCCATCTGGGTTGCCCTCGACCTTGTTGGAGCGACGGCCGGATCTTCGCCAGGCAGAGCAGCAGCTCATAGCGGCCAACGCCTCGGTGGGCGTTGCCAAGGCTAATTTCTTTCCGGTGCTCAATCTGACAGGATTGCTCGGCGGCGTGAGCCCTCAACTTTCAGGGCTGGTCAGCTCTGGTGCGACATGGTCGGCAGGCGCCGCCTTGGCTGGACCGCTGTTCAACGGTGGGCGTATCAAGAGCCAGTATCGCACGACGCTGGCACAGCGCGAGCAAGCCCAGCGGTTCTATGAGAAGTCGGTAACGCAGGCATTCGGTGAGGTGTCGACCGCACTGGCAGCGCATCAGAAGCTTGCACTGTCGCTGAGGGAGGAGAGCCGCTCGGTGAATGCCTATCAGGATTCAGTCCGGCTTTCGAACTTGCGCTACGACAGCGGCCTTGCAAACTATTTTGAAGTGATTGATGCAAAGCTGAACTTGTTCCCGGCGCAGACTGCGCTTGTTGTATACGACCTCGATCGGAAGACGGCACTAGTTGCGCTTTACAAGGCGCTGGGTGGGGGATGGAGCCTGAGCGACGCCCAATGGCTGAACAAAGCCACTCCCAACTCACCATCGCATCAGTGAGTAAGCGCAGAAACGACATACACTCGCAAAGGATGAGAAATCTTGAGAAGTTGGACGGATGCGAGGCCCGGACTTGTGCTGAGAACGCCTACGTGGTGAGTTTCATCTGTTGATCAATGTGCCGTGAAGCCAACAACTCGAAACTGCCCGCAGGCGCGCTCGACTACCTCAACCGCCGGGGACTGAACATCGTCAAGGGTGTATTGCGATCTCGGAAAGGCGCCAATGACCACTCGGCGATAGGACTCCAGGGTGCACCGCGCGATCCGTAAAACAGCAGTCACAAGCCGAACAGAACGATTGAGGATACTCCAGTGGCGACCTGCACGATTTCCGCAATAGCGACGAACTCGATCGCCCCTGAGAAGAGCGAACGAGTTACAAACGAACAGACGCTGGTCCTGCGCGCACAGCGAGGAGACGAAGAGGCTTTTGCTGCGCTTTTTCAGTTGCATAGAAGGTCGGTTTACTCAGTTTGCATGAGGATGACGGGAGACGCTGCTGAAGCAGAAGATATGACCCAGGAAGCTTTCCTTCAGGTGTTTGAGAAAGTCGGAACCTTCCGTGGAGACTCGGCTTTCTCGTCGTGGCTGTACCGCGTTGCGGTAAACACGGTGTTAATGAAACGTCGCCGCCACAAATCCCCGCCCATGCTTTCGCTCGACGCGCCGGCGTTGTCGGATTCGCCGTCGCTACAGCACGAATTTGGCGAACGTGATCCCAGTCTCTCGGGCGCCATCGACCGCATCACACTACATCGGGCGATCCAGGCACTTCCTGGACGTTGCAGAAAAGTCTTTGGTCTCTATGAAGTCCACGGGTACCAGCATCGCGAGATCGCCGAACTGTTGCACTGCTCCGTCGGCAGCTCTAAGTCGCAACTTCGCCATGCGAGGTTGAAGATGCGTAATTTGTTGTTCCCCCATTGGAGCAGCGCCCGACTTCGGAATGCGGTACGCACAACAGACGAGCGCAGGGCCATGGCAGCGACAAACCATCTCCGATCGGACACTCCGCAGAGAAATTCGCGGCAGTAACATTTGATTTCGTAGTACGTGCGACCGATGACCGGCGCGGTTGGGATCCGCCGAAACAATTGGCTCCTTGTCGATTCCTCAAAAAAAGATCCTGACGAAGCCACTCAGCAATTCTGCAGGCGACAAGATCGTTAGCGCCAAAGGTAGCAGTGGCGCCGCGGTTGCAGCAGCCAGCCGAATGACATCATCGATTCCAAAGGGAACCACGCGCATGCTACGCACTACGGCGTAGCTGTTTGCCAAGTCCGCCAGTGACTGGAGGTCTGCGGTGCCGAGCAGTTCGCTTGTTTCTGCGGCGCCGTTGCGTAACCACTTCTCTTCGAACTCGGAAACATATCGGTTGGCCAGCAATCCATATTTCGATCGGCCCTCGAGTTCGGCACGTAGAAGCTGCGGCGAGAACATCACCAAAGGGCCGAGGATGACCAGGAGGAAGAAAAGTAAGTATCCGACAGCTTCCACCTGGAACGACCGCAAGGTTTGTCCGCCATACAGCACACGACTGGCGATCAGACCCGACAGCAATGCTCCCTGCGCGAAAAGCACCGGACTGAACCCGTAGGAACTCTTGCCAAGAAAGCCGAGTCCACCCGCCAAATCGGGGTGAGCAGCACTGAGCTGCAGATTCAAGCGCGAAACCTGCCATAGAAACCGGAACCAGACTATTAGACGCAGATACCAGCGCAATAAAATGAATTGAAAAATGGGAATGCTAACGTAGGCATTCCAGTAGCCGGCTAACGTGAGGCGCAAATGTCCGCCTTGTGGTCGCGCATACCACGTGGCCGCTCCCAGCGCGATATGGCTTCGCCAGACCCAGAGTCCCATGGTGTAGACCAGGACGAGGAGAAGCAGTTCTGCTGCGAACGAGTCGCGCACCCGTTGCGCGGAAATGATCGCCGCAACCAATTTAGGCGAGTCTGCCTCGGCCACAATATGATTTTCCATGAACTTTCGAACCGCAGGGCCAATACGATGATGAACTGTAACCTCGGCACCGATCAGCAAGGGCAGCGCGATCAAGAATCGAACGTGCGCCTCGATGTCCCTAACGAAAGGGATCTGGATCGCTCCCCCAAAGCCGTAACCCTCGAGTATCGATAGAAACAGTAGCGGCAACCATGCTAATAACGTGAGCACCAGGGCTCGACGTTCGAGCCACTCCAGTGCGGCACCCGACAGATGGGTTCGCCGATACGCACGGAAGAGTAGTCCTCCCGAGACCAGGGAAAAGTCCGGCTTCTCCGAATGGGACGTTGTATGCATCGCTGAGTCGTCGCATCGCCTGATCCGTGCCGAGGCCAGGTTCAGCAGACTACGTAGTCTAGGAGCGCATAGGCTTAAGCGATAACTGGCAGAACTGACAGCTCTAACGAAATCGTCCAAACCCCTACGATTGCTTCTCGGGTTGCGGCAATCGGCGTCGCCTAGGTCGCTGATTATAAAAAAGAGGCACTATCGTCTAGGCTTAGGACAGAAGATTCTCAAACAATGACGACTGCGCAGTCGAGGCTCCGATCTCGATCAGGCGTCCGCCCGCGCTCGGCAGTGGATGAGCCGGTCCGAGGTTAAGCGAGCTGGTATTTTTGACAGTGCCCAAGAACCTGGCAACTCTCGACAATAATGATTGGCTGAAAGTGTCGAGATATTCTTTCGTTTCAAAACTGTTCTGTCGGCACTACGGCCAAGGTGGGCTGCGGAGGCGGAATCGTATGTCTGGAAAGAATCATCATCGGCAACTCTGGATGTCGTTACTCCTGATTGCTGTCGTTTATCCGGCGTTCGGTCAGAAAGTGGAAGTCGGATACGACAAGACCATCGACTTCTCGCGATACAAGAGCTACAGCATTCCCAAACCTACCATGCAGCCCACAAAGCCCCTGCTTTACTCGACTGTGATGGGTGCGATTTACAACGAACTGAAGGCGAAACACTTCGAGGCGTCTGACTCTGGCGGAGATTTAATTTTGATTTGTACCGGCGGAATGGATCTCGGTATAAATGCCGCGGCCGGAACTCCCTTCCTGCCCACCTACAGTGGCGCCCCGATTTCTATAAATGCGACTATGTGGACGGGAGCCGCAGGACCAGACAATCTCCGTTCGGCGCCTTACGTTCCGGAAGGGAATTTGATGTTGACATTTGTTGACCTGAATTCGCACAAGATAGTATGGAGCGGCACGGTATCGCAGAAGTTGGATATTGAGCACAAGAACGACAGCCTGAAAAGAGTCGAGAAGGCGATCTCCAAGCTGCTTAATAAATTCCCGCCAAACAATAAGTGAAGAATCCACCGCTGGTCAGTCCCGCGTTGTTCCGAGCCCTTACCCTCACTGAGCACACTGATCGCTGGGCGAACTCTTACTCCCCCCGGCTTTCTTCTTTTTCGCCGGACAATTCTCGGACAGACAGTCGCGGAAAGCGCGAATTCGGTACTCGGACGCCCAGCCATTGCTAAATAAAAAAGCCGGGAGCATTGCTCCCGGCTTCGTGAGTTTGGGAGTGCCTTAGAAGCTAAGGCGCAGCCCGAATTCCATGGTTCTTGGCGTGTTGCCCTGGCCAGGCAGCGTGCCGAAACCGTCAGGACCGGAGCTCGTATCAAGATAATCGCCCGGTCCCGGGTCAAAGAACACCGGATGGTTAAACAGGTTTACGGTCACCATCTGGAATTCGAAATTGAACCTCTCGGTGATTTTGATATTCTTCCGCAAGCTCAGATCCATGCTCCAGTAGCCCAAGCCGCGAATCACGCCCCATCCGCCGTCCTTGGTATCCAAGCCAAGAATCGGCTGCCGGAACTGGTTATACGCAGCGTTGGGATCAGCAAAAAGATTTGGTAACTGCCCCGCTGTCTTGTGGACGCCGGTGCTGATGTGCCCAATCGGAATAGCATTTTCCGAGTTTCCGTTTGCGAAGAAGTTTGAGGAGTCGGCCTCACCGAATGCTTGACCACCGCCATTTAGCGTGTCCAAGCGTAATCGGCAGACCGGTTCCGGCGGTGAAGATTGGCGCAAACGTCCATCCCCCGAGAACATGGCCCAGTATCCCCTGCTGACTCTTGTAGAAGGGTGGGTTGTAGACGAAGAAGAGGTTATAGACGAACTTCCGGTCGAATCCCGCCAATCCATAAGCGAAATCCAAATTGTAAGGATCCGCCGCCGTTGCTGCGCTGGTCGCTTGCACGACGGCGCCCGTGCTTAGCGTCTTGGACCAGGTGAAGTTGGACTGGGTCGTCAGGCCGTGCCAGTCGCTCATTTTGAAGGACACGAAAGCTCCGTTGTAATTGCCGTGCCCGATACTGGCATTCATTCCCACGCCGCTGGTGAGCTGACCGCTCGCACCACAGGGCGTTGGGTCGGTCGCGCCAGGACAAGGAGCTAGGCCGGGAAGAAGCGGTGTTCATCATGCTGCGCGGGAAGTAGAACCCCGGATTGGTGGTGCCATCCGATGCGCCCCCAATTCCGCCCTGGTCCAGATCACTCCAAAGACTCCAGACATTCTGACCGGCGATGTTAGCGCCTTCCTTGCGACCACCATCGCCGCCGTGCAAGTTCCGGGAGCGCAGTAGCCCGTCCCCGCCAATGCCGTCTCGAAGAACGGTTGGGCGAGTCACAGCGCCTGCGTTCTGGGCACAGTTCGAACCAGCCAAGCCCGCGATACCGCCACAGTATTGCAGTGCCACCTGGGCGTAAGCGTTGTCGAATCTCTGTCCGCCAAGGGTCATCATATAAGGCACAGCGTTGACGTTAATCGGCTGGTACTCGTGTTGAATGCGCCGACCGATATAGCCCAGTTCCATCGTCATGCCCTTATGCAACTGCCGCTGGATCGTGAAGTTGAAGGAGTCCACCACGTTCGGCCGGAAATGCGGGTCCAGTCCTTCACCGGCGCCAGCCGCGATTCCGTTGATGCCGGGGTAAAGTGGCTGAGGCAATGTGGGGAGAGCTTCCGGCAATGGCGCATTCATACCGTCGACGCCTACACGGAAGGCGGTGGCAGGGTTAGCCCCGCTGTTGCCCTTACATTCGCCGGTTGTTACCGCCCCGATACACTGTACCGGCTGAATGAGGCCCGTACCCAGGAGCGGCACCAGCACCAGATCCACTCCGTTCAGACGTCCGTAGATTCTGCCGTAGCCGCCGCGAATCACAGTGTCTTGCGAGCCGAACACCTTGCCGGCCCAGGAATCGCTATCGAAGTGAGGATTCCATGCCGCAGCCACGCGGGGGCTGAACGAACCGTAGTAAGGATTGTAAGGATACTTCCTTCCATCTTCCGTGTTGCCCACCAGATTGAAGCCGACGATCGGGTTGTAAACCTCGCCCTGCAGTGCCGCCTTTTCCCGCGAGCGCAGGTACGACACCGTATCCACAAGCTGATTTGCCTGATCCACGAATTCGATCTGTTTGCCTTCCTCTTCCGTCGGAGGCATCTCCAGCGTCCAGCCGAGACCGTAGGTCAGTGTAAACGTCGGCTTCATGTGCCACGTATCGCTGAAATACACGTTGTAGAAAGGTATGGTGCTCCGATCGGAAGCTGGCGTGAGCGGCGGATTCAGTGCGAGATTCGAGCCACTCCGTGTGTACGCGATCTGCGCAATGGAAACCAGCCCGAGAGTCGCAGCGTAGTCGCGGCCCCAACTAGCGGCAGAGACGCCATTCGGAACAAATCCCGCCATGTCAATGCCATTTCCAGCGCCCGAAGTGGTTGACAGCTGATAGACGGGTTGGTAGTTGATACCGCCGCCGTTGTCGGTGCGCTGATGCCAGTTGAAGTTGTGCTGATACGTGCCTCCGAACTGGAACAGATGTTTCCCATGCAGTGTGCTGACGTCATCACGGAACATCTGGTCGTGTCCATCCCAGAATCGTGTGCGCGTTTGCTGGGTGTTGACGTTGTAAGGACTGAGGTTTTGCAGTTTTGATTCACCTAGCGGCTCCAGGGCTCCTCCGAGGCCGTCAATCTGGATCGTGTCCCCCTGTCGGCTCCAGGACCACCAGTTGCGCAGGAAGCTGTAGTGGAAGTTGTTGGTGGTATTCGAGCTGATGTTGGTCGTTACTCCTGCTACAAGGTACCAGGGCAGCTGCGGTGCCTGGGATAAAGAGGCGGGAACGCCTAATTGGTGGCCCGGGAAAAAGCCCCCGATATCGACCTGATCATCGGTGGCAATCTTCAGTTTGAAATAACGATAGCTGGACGTGAAGTGCCACTTGTCGCTAAAGTCGTGGTCGAGGCGGGCGACAAAGAAATTGCTCGTTTGCGGCAGAGCCAGATTTGCTTTGAAGCCCGCCGATGTTTCCCACGCCATTCTCCATGTCGCAGCGGCTTTGACCGCAGTCGCCATTGACCTCATTGGGAAGGGGCAGGTACTGGTTCCACATCTGTTGGACCAGCGGGTTGATCCCGACCCCGCGCGGATCGCAGACGTTGGAAGTGAATCCGTTAGCCGCGGTGCAATTGGCGTTCGTGTTTAGATCGTAGGTAATGCCCCCGAAGATAAGCTGGCCCTGACGCATCGTCGCCGAGGGCACGATCCTCTCGAAGGTCTCCGAATTCGGCCACCGGTAACCCTCGTAGTTCGCAAAGATATAAGTCTTGCCGCCCAGTAGTTCCGGCAACAACGTTCCGCCGAAGCGCGCTCCGAACCGGCTGCGGTGCCAGTTGGCAACGGGCGTACCCGTAAGATTGTTGTCCCAGGTATTCGCTGACCAGTTGTTGTCCAGGTAGTACTCGTACGCGCTGCCGTGGTACGTGTTAGTACCCCGACGCGTGACAACCTGCACTTCGGCTCCAGCGGAACTGTTGAAATCCGCGGTTTGGCCGGCGCTGTTGACCTTAAACTCCTCTACGCTATCGGCAGGAGTCGGCATCACGCCGGTCGGTCCTCCCGCGACCGCAAAACTCTGATTTGAAATACCCCCCGTCGGATCGCCCGCGAATGTGGAGGTGTAGACGCTCATGCTGCCGTCCATGTCGTTGGTGTTGTTTCCGCCATCGAGCATGAAACTGCTCTGGTCGACGACTGCGCCCGCAACGCTGCCGTCAGGACTCACTCCGGGCTGCAGTTCCACGAACGTGCTGACGTCTCGGTTAAGACTCGGCAGGTTATCAAGGGCAATGGCCGTGACCGTGTTGCCGATCGTCGCGTTCATGGTCTGCAATTCTGTACTGGTTGCCGTGACTTCCACCACGACATTCCCGCCTCCAACCTGCAGCGACAGGTTTAGCGTCATCGCTGTGCCGACGGTCACCTTGGTTTGTGTTCTGGTCGTGGAGAATCCCTGCTTCGTTACACTGACTTCATAGGTGCCGGGTTCGATGTTAGTCAAGACGTACCGTCCCGCCTCATTCGTCGTCACGCTGTGAGTTGCCGCGGTGGCCTTATCGGTCAGCATGACCGTTGCGCCATTCACAACTGCGCCGGTCTGGTCGGTGACAACGCCAGCAATTGTGCCGGTCGAGGTCGCTTGCGCAACTGCCGGCCTTACGCTGCCGAGCCAGAGCGCCGAAGCACACAGCAAACAGGTGAAAGTCGCGAAAAACGATGTGAACCTGGGGAAGCGAACACTCATTGCAGTTACCTCCTGAGCGATCAGTATTCCTGCCACAACAGTTCGAAACATTCTGTTATCGACTGCCTAAATGGCAAAAGGCCCGCAATTCGACTATGAAGAAGAGACCCCAGCGCCCGGAAAGCTGTTAAAGCTGGATCCGGACGTATTTGATTGGTCGGGACACTACCACTTTTGAGTGCCTTAAAACAAGTATTAAGTGTTATGATTCATCGATTTTCTGGGACTCAACCGAGGGGCTCCGCCACGACACATAACAGTGGCACACAGGCCATAACCCTGCGGCGTCGAATCCGACGATTTCGGCGACGTTCGCCGTAAGAGCGCGCGGCCTCATCCGCGTAAGCCTGGGACGGTTCAACACTCGACCAGAGGTAGAAGGCTTCCTCGATGTATTATCGAGCGCAGTCTCCGCGCTGTCGCCTGTAGGGGAGCGTGCAGACCTCCCTCGGCTTGCGAATCCCGCTGAGCCAGCATTCGCCTGAGCAAGCCGCGGACTGCGCTTCTGCTATGACTGAGGATTCCGTCGATCGAATTGCCCGTTTCTACCGCGATGCCGACGAGGCGTCGCGTCTGCAGACGGGTTGGTTTCGGCTCGAGCATGCGCGCACGCAGGAACTGATCTTGCGCTATCTGCCGCCTGCTCCCGGAACGATCATCGACGCCGGCGGAGGCTCTGGCGTGTACGCGTGCTGGCTCGCAGCCCGCGGATATCAAGTCCATCTGATCGATCCCGTACCGAAACATTTGGAGCGAGCGCGCGCCGCTTCAAGCGAGCAACCGGAGTCTCCGCTCGCATCCGCTGAGGTCGGTGATGCCCGTCACCTGCCGCACGCCGACAACTCAGCCGACGCGGTGCTCTTGCTCGGCCCTCTTTATCATCTCGTCGAAAGGGAAGATCGCGTCACCTGCCTGCGCGAGGCGTACCGCGTGCTGCGTCCCGGAGGTCTGGTCTGGGGTGTAGGCATCAGTCACTTCGCGTCCTTGCTGGACTCGTTGACTCACGGATTTTTCGATGATCCCCAGTTTGCCCCTATCCTTGACCGCGACCTCGAAGACGGCCAGCATCGCAATCCCACCGCAAACCCGCTGTATTTCACCGACGCTTTCTTCCATCGGCCCGGCGAATTGTCGCGAGAATTTCTAGCCGCGGGATTTCAAGTCCTGGAGGTACTGCCGATCGAAGGCCCCGGCTGGCTGGCTCGCGATTTCGATCGCCTGTGGGCCGACCCCATCCAGCGCGACCGCCTGCTGACGGCAGTCCGAAAAATGGAGCGCGAACCGTCGGTCCTGGGCGCAAGTTCCCACATGATGGCCATCGGACGCAAGCGCGCATAGATAAATCACTGACGTTTCATCAACTCGAGCGTCTACTCGTGGGCGCTAACTTGATGCGTAATTGTTTCTGAGTCGCCCGTGCTCGAGCAGAGCTTCGATATAACGCTTCCGTCAAAGAGATTGCGATACGGCGGCTGTGCGCCAATCCAGAGGAATGAAACGGGTCAGGTTTAAGATAAGCTACAGCGCGATGGAGAATGGGTTCAAACGCGATCTGCGAAACTATCCTCTGTATTTTCTGCTGTGGACAGTGTTGGGCCTCTTTTATTTCAGCCAGGGTCTCGCGCAAAGGATTGTCTGGCATGACCCAACTCCCTGGTGGCATTACTTACTGGCGTGGCTCTCCGGAGTTTATATTTGGGCCCTTCTGACCCCTGCCATGCTATGGCTCGGCCGGCAGTTTCCTGTCGAGCGTCGCAATTGGTTGCCGCGGATCGCTCTCCATCTTTTGCTAAGCGCAGCGTTCTCTGCTTTCGAGCTGAGTCTGGAAAGCGCGCTGTATTCACGCTTGCACCTGTTTCCCCTAGTGATGAAGGACTTTCGTGGAACTCTTGAGCTGTTGCTGGTCAGGGGCTTTCACGGCGGCGTTTTGAATTACTGGATGGTGTTTGGGGTGCAGTGGGGAGTCCTCTACTATCGCAGGTACCAGGAACGCTCGCGGGAAGTGCTGAAATTCGAGCTGCGGGCGTCCGAGCTACAGTCGCAACTGATGAGTGCTCGATTAAATGCGCTGAAGATGCAGCTCCAACCACATTTCCTGTTTAACACTCTGAATGCCATCACGGTGCTAGTGCGCCAGCAGAAGGGCAAGGACGCGGAACAGATGCTTGGGCACCTGAGCGATCTTTTGCGGGGTGTGTTGGAGGACGTTGACGCCCAGGAGGTTTCTCTCCGCCGCGAACTGGAGTATTTGCAGCTTTACCTGGCCATTGAACAGGTGCGCTTCCCGGACCGGTTGCGGGTCGAGGTGTCGGCGGATCCAGCGACGCAGGAAGCGTCGGTGCCGCAACTGATCTTGCAGCCCATCGTAGAAAACGCCATTCGCCATGGCATCGGACGAAGCTCCTCCGCCGGCCGCATTCTGATCAGCGCGTCGAAGATCAATGGCACGGTGGAACTTCGGGTGCAGGACGATGGACCTGGGCTTCCGCCCAGTGACTCGTCTGAGGACGAGGGCATCGGTCTGGCGAACACGCGGGCACGGCTGCAACAGCTTTACGGCCACGACGCGAAATTGGAAATCGAGAATTGCGATCGTGGTGGGGTAGTCGTAACCATGAATATTCCTTTCCATCAGTCCCATCCCGAAATTGCGAGAACCTGATGGCTCTGACAACCCTGATCGTGGATGACGAACCGCTGGCGCGGGAAGGCTTACGGGTGCTGCTCTCCAGGGATCCCGAAGTTTCAGCAATTCGCGAATCCAGAGACGGACGCGAGGCAGTCGCGGCGATTCGAGAGTCCAGCCCTGATCTCGTGTTTCTGGATGTGCAGATGCCGGAGATGGATGGATTCGAGGTGGTTCGGAAAATTGGCGCAGAACATATGCCACCGGTGGTGTTCGTCACCGCGCATGACCAGTACGCAATTCAGGCATTTGAAATCAATGCGCTTGATTACCTCCTCAAACCGGTGATCGAAGAACGTTTCGTCCAGGCGTTGGGGCGCGCCAAAAGCCGTATCCGTTCGAGCGCGGCAGCGGATTCGAACCGGCAAATCATTGGCCTGCTCGAAACGATAGCGTCGCCTCGGACTTATGTGAAGCGCCTGGCGGTGCGATCAGGAGGCAAGACTGTCTTCGTGGATGTCGAAGATGTGGATTGGATAGAAGCCGCCGAGAATTATGTCGAACTGCACGCTGGCGGAGTGAGACACCTGCTCCATGTGACGATGAACTCTCTCGAGAAATCTCTTGATCCGGAGACTTTCCTTCGTATTCACCGTTCTATCATCATCAACCTTCACCGGATCAAAAACCTGCAGACTGGCGTGCACGGAGAGTACGTAATCATCCTGAAAGACGGAGCACGCCTGCAATCCGGGCGAACCTATTCGAGCCGGCTGAGAGCTTTGATCGACAATCCATTCTGACCTTCCGTCATCCAATTCGTCACAGCATTTCGCCGGTTAGTCAAAATCCGCTTTTCGCAGGCATTGCATATGCCACAAACTGCCTCCTGGACGGAGGTGAGAGATGAAAAAATCCATGCTGATGCTGCTTGCAGCCGCAGTCTTCGCCGGGAGTTTCTCCCTCTGGGCGCAGCTCGACGAGCCAGCTCAGTTTCCTAAGGAGTTCCGCAAGTGGGCCCACGTCAAGAGTGTTCTGGTCGGGCCCCAAAGCGCGGCCTTTGCAACCGAAGGGGGAATCCACCACATTTACGCGAACGAAAAGGCCCTTGCGGGCTATGATACTGGCAAATTTCCCGACGGCTCCGTGATTGTTTATGACTTGCTCGAAACCAAGGAGATCGCGGGCAACACCATAGAAGGGTCGACGCGCCGCGTTGATGTGATGGTGAAACGGGGCGGGCACTGTCCCAAAACCGGCGGCTGGGACTTTATGAGTTTTCCAGGTGGCGTCCAGACCAATGGTATCTTAACGGCCGAGCGGCAAGCAGCCTGTGCTGGCTGCCACGCCAACCGAAAAGACCATGATTTCGTTTTCAGCGAATTCCGGAGGTGAAGTTGACTTAGTGATTCAACGGCGGAGAAATGACGAAGAATGTGAATATGCGAGATCTCGTTGATCGAGTCGTCACTGCAGGAACGGCCTGTTGGCCTGTTGACTGAAACCGAAAGCCACGAACGAGGAGGCGAAAAATGTCGCAGACGTCAAAGGCTCTGCCTGCAATCCTGGTCGGCGGTCTCATTGCTGGGACGCTTGACGCAGCGGCGGCGTTCTATTCATTCGGTTGGGGCATGCCGCGAGGGATCGCCGGCGGTTTGCTCGGACGGAGCGCATTCCAGGGCGGCACCGCCACTTGGATATTGGGTCTGGCGTTGCACTTCTTCATTGCGATTTCGGCGGCTGCCGTGTATTACGCTGTCAGTCGCAGGCTGAGGTTCCTCGCTGAGTCTCCAGTTGTCTGTGGTCTGTTTTATGGGATCGCAGTATTTCTGGTGATGAACCTGATCGTGCTACCGCTGTCGGCATACCATTCCAAGGGGCCATTTCAGTATGGAGCGCTGGTTCAGGGAATCCTGATTCATATGTTCTTCGTTGGTTTGCCGATCGCCCTGAGTGTGCGCAGATTTGCGAGGTAGAACATATTTCCTTCCGCCAGTGAAACTCGACTACAAGTTCGCGCCGAAGGCTAGCAGGCGGCCATCGCAATCCTTCACCACAAACTCACGCGAGTGCCATGGCATGTTGGCAAGTCCGCGCGTGAATTCCACCCCTCGAGCTGCATATTCTGCGTAAAGCGCGTCCGCATCTTCGATGAATACGTACGCGTCGAGCAGTTCGTCCGAATATTTGTTGGGGTTGGCTGTGGGAGGTTCGGCACAGCGGAAGTGAATCGCCTGCTGGTCGCGCGCAACGATGGCGTAAACCGGCGGGTCCTCCCACGTGCCCAAACACTTGAAGCCAAGCTTAGCTTCGTAATAGGCAAGGGTGCCGGGAATATCCATGGTGAAGAACAAAGGCGCGATCCGACGAATCATGGGGCAAGTCTACCCCAGAAAGAATGCTGGGTGCCGACCATCGCCCTGTGCGACGCAGGTGGAAGCCAATGTGCCTGGACTAGCCCGCCTCGTGCGCGCGCTAGATTCGATGTCAGCTGCGGAGCGGCGTAGGAATGCAGCCCTCGGCGTAAGCCGTGGGTAGCAAGCTAAAATTGAGCAAGCTCCGTAGGAGCGAAAGACGCAGGAGACGCAAAGTCGGACAAGCTGGCCTAGTACTTCACAATCGACGTAAACGACTTCGGATCGAGCGAGGCTCCGCCCACGAGCGCGCCGTCAATCTCTTCCTGCGCCATCAGCGAAGACACGTTGTCCGGCTTGACCGAACCGCCGTAGAGAATCCGCAATTGATTGGCGAAGGCTTCCCCGAAGATCGCGGTGGCCTCCTTGCGGATGACCGCATGTGCTTCGGCGGCAATTTCCGGAGTCGCGGTCTTGCCGGTGCCGATCGCCCACACCGGTTCGTAGGCGACAACCAGTTTGGCAGCCTTCTTCGCCGAAATAGCGTGGAACGCGCGCACGCACTGACGGCGCAGAACATCGTCGGTCATCCCGGCCTCGCGCTCTTCGAGCACCTCGCCGACACAGCAGATCGGTGTGAAACCGGCTTCCAGCGCGGTTTTCAGCCGGAGGTTCACCGTGTCGTCGGTCTCGCCGAAGTACTGCCGGCGCTCCGAGTGTCCGATGATCACGTTATTTACTCCCCACGCCAGCAACTGGCCAACTGAGGTCTCGCCGGTAAAGGCGCCTTCTTCCTTCCAGTGCACGTTCTGCGCGCCGATCGCTACGTTCGATCCTTTTGCCGCGTCCAAAGCCGCGGGAATATTCAGGAACGACGGGCAGACGACGATCTCGTCGCGCGTGTGTCCGGCAACGAGCGGAAGGAAGTCACGGAAGAAGTCGCGAGACTGGTCGGGGGTCTTATACATCTTCCAGTTGGCAGCCATTACTTTTTTTCTCATGAGTTCGCCTTTTGCTATTAGTTTTGGGCTTGATCTTCTATTCAGGTGTCGCCATTTGCGATAGATTCATCTGCCGAGAGGGTTCATGTACACCTCACGTTCTAACCGTTCATCTGATTCATACAATCTGGAGCGTTTTGTGATTGCCCAGGACTCGATCTTCAAGCGAGTACTGTCGGAATTGCAGGCCGGAACCAAGATGGGGCACTGGATGTGGTTCATCTTTCCACAGATCAGAGGCTTGGGACGAAGCCCGACCTCGATCGAATATGCCATCTCGTCCCGCGACGAAGCCCAGGCGTATCTTCAGCATCCAGTCCTTGGCCCTCGTCTCAAAGAATGCACGCAGTCAGTTCTCAATGTGAACGGCCGCTCGGCTACAGACATCTTCGGGACACCGGACGACATAAAATTCAGATCGTCCATGACCCTGTTTGCTCAAGTATCTCGTGATGACGATATCTTCCACCGGGCACTGCAGAAATACTTCGCAGGCGTACCTGACCGGCTGACTCTCGATCGCCTCTAACTTGCCCTATTTCTTGTCCGTGAGCGCCTCGACGCCCGGCAGCTTCCGTCCTTCCAGGAACTCGAGCGACGCGCCGCCTCCGGTGGAGATGTGCGTGATCTTGTCCGCGACGTTTGCCGCCTTCACGGCAGCCACCGAGTCGCCGCCGCCGACAATCGAGATCGCGCCGCCATTATCCGCGACCGCGTGCGCGATCTTGAACGTGCCCTTCGAAAATCCCGGCACTTCGAAGACGCCCATGGGCCCGTTCCACACGATCGTCCGCGCGTCGGATACTTCCTCCGAGAACAGTTCGATCGTCTTCGGACCGATGTCGAGCGCCATCTTGTCGGCAGGAATCGACTGGCCTTCGCCGATCTGTTGCACGACAGCATTGGCCTCGGGTTTCATGGCAACGACGTGATCGACCGGCAAGAGCAGCTTCACGTTCCGCTTCTTCGCCTCGGCAAGGAGTTGCTTTGGCGAGGTCGACCTTGTCGGCCTCGAGCAGCGACTTGCCGATCTCCTGGCCCTGCGCCTTGAGGAACGTGTAAGCCATGCCGCCGCCGATGATCAGCACGTTGACCTTGGTCAGAAGGTTCTGGATGACGCCGATCTTGTCGCTGACCTTGGCGCCGCCCAGAATCGCCACGAACGGCGCTTCCGGATGCTGCCAGGGCCTTGCCGAGATATTTCAATTCCTTCTCCATGAGCAGTCCGGCGGCGCACTGCTTCATGAAATGCGTGATGCCCTCGGTCGAAGCGTGCGCTCGGTGCGCCGAGCCGAAGGCGTCATTCACGTAGTACTCGGCGAGATTCGCCAGCTGCCGCGCGAACTTTCGGGTCGTTCGCTTCCTCTTCCGCGTGGAATCGAAGATTCTCCAACAGCAGCGTCTGTCCTTTTTCCAGTTGCGTGGCGACTTCTTCGGCCTCGGGCCCCACGCATTCGGGACAGAAGCCGACGTTTTCGCCGCGTGCCAGTTCTTTGTCGAGCAGCATGCGCAGCCGCTCGGCCACGGTCTTCAGGCTCATCTTCGGATTGGGCTTGCCTTTCGGCCGGCCGAGGTGTGAGGCAAGAATCAACCGCGCCCCGTGCCGCAGCGCGTACTCGATGCGTGGGAAGAGTCTCGCGGATGCGGGTATCGTCCATGACGCGGCCGTCTTCGAGCGGCACATTGAAATCGACGCGCATGAAGATACGGTTGCCATTCAGCGGGAGATCACGAATCGAAAGCTTGGACATGGCTGGTCGTTCCTCGATATGGAAGCGGTAGCAGCGGGTGCCCCATCCTAGCCGCGTTTTTTGCGGCTAGGGTGGGTCCGCAGTTCGTTACAGGCCCTTGCTGGCGATGTAGTTGATCAGGTCGCGCACGCGGCAGGAGTATCCCCACTCGTTGTCGTACCAGGAGATCACCTTCACGCAGTTGCCGCCGACCACCATCGTACAGGGCGCATCCACGATCGAAGAGCGCGAGTCGCCCTTGAAGTCCGACGACACCAGTTCGTGCTCTTCGTAACCCAGATATCCCTTCAACGGTCCGGATTCGGACGCCTTCTTCAGCGCCGCATTCACTTCGTCCTTGGTTGTCTTCTTTTCGACCCACACCACGAAGTCGACCACCGAAACGTTGGGCGTCGGCACGCGCATGGAGAATCCGTCGATCTTGCCGCCGAGTTCCGGAATCACCAGCTTCAGCGCCTTCGCCGCTCCGGTCGAGGTCGGAATCATCGACAAGGCAGCCGCGCGCGCGCGCCGCAGATCCTTGTGCGGGAAGTCGAGAATGACCTGGTCGTTGGTGTAGGAGTGAATCGTCGTCATGGTGCCGCTAACGATCTTGAATTCATCCTGAATCACCTTCGCCACCGGCGCCAGGCAGTTCGTGGTGCACGACGCGTTCGAAATGATGTGGTGCTTCGCGGCATCGTACTTCTCGTGATTTACGCCCAGCACCACCGTGACGTCTTCATTCTTTGCCGGAGCCGAGATGATGACTTTCTTCACCGGCCCGCGCAGGTGTTTCTTGGCGTCATTGGCATCGGTGAAGCGTCCGGTCGATTCGATCACCACCTGCGCGCCCACGGACTCCCAGGGCAGGGCGGCGGGATCTTTCTCTTTGAAGACCTTGATGGTCTTGCCGTCGACCGTAATGCTGTCCGGCCCGGCCGAGACCTGATTCGGCAGGTTGCCCAGCACCGAGTCGTACTTGAGCAGGTGAGCCAGAGTCTTCGGATCGGTCAAATCGTTGACTGCGACGAAGTCCAGGTTCGGATCCTTGAGCGAAGCGCGCAGCACGTTGCGTCCAATGCGTCCGAAACCGTTGATTCCAACTTTAATTGCCATGTTTCCTCCGTAGATTTATGAAGGCGTGATACAGAATTCGTTTCCGATGGATTGGTAAACCAATGATGTTAACAGGGAAGGGGAATCGACGTAAACGTTCACGCGATTACTTTTGTAGAGCAGGGATTCCCAATCACGGTAGCGAGTGCCCAGGATCACGGAAGACTTCGAATGAACGTGGGCCGGGTCAATGCGCGCTAAGGCTTGTTGACCACAATTGACCAACAGAAGTCGAGATTCGCGGATATGCTTTTGGGTTAACTGGAGTCACAGAGAAACGTTATTGAATAGATCGTCACTCCTCGCGCCGCAGCAAAGGCTTCTTCGTGTACTGCGCTGGTAAGGACACGATGGGGTCTGTCAACTTCGCCTGACGATTGCGGCGACCAACGAGCCGAACATAGCCGAGGCAGATGCCGCGATCAGCTTCAAGAGCTTTGATTTCCGCTGCATTGTCAGGCGCCACCGCCTTCTGCCAGTCCAACCATACTTGCCAGCCATTGGGCATCGTGTCGGCAACGTCGATGTCCATGATGCCTGTTCGCTCCCAATGCCGCCGCCACCAGGCTGCCGAATGCAGGCACCAGAGGTCATGGGTCCACCAGTCGCCTAGATGATCGGGCGGGGAACCTTCGATCTCCCGGATCAGCCCGGCACCCGCAATTCCCACCGGGCCGTCTGGCTTCACGAACCGAGCGAGATAGTTCAGGTACAAGTCGTCGGTCCCGAAATAACAGATGGCGTCTACACAGACAATGGCATCGAAAAAGTCCGGGGCAAAAGGGAGCGACCGCGCATCGGCACTCAGCGGAAACACTCCATCCTCGACGCCTGCATCCCGGACGCGCTGGATATTCTCCGCAGCACTAAACCAAAGGTCGGTAGCCCAGACCTGCACCCCGAACTCCCGCCGCAGAAAAATTGACGACGATGCTCGCCCGCAGCCGAGGTCCAACACTTTCATGCCCGACCGCAGGTCCAGTTCGGACGTGAGCCACTCTGTCAGCCACAGTGCATTGGCCCCGCCACTGGCGCTGGCGAGAACCCAGTCCGGGTGGTATTGCGAAGAGCGAGGAAAGCGCTCAGAGACGAGTTGCCGATCCGTGGTCACGTAAGTCTCCCTTGCCGCGAAGTATACCGCCCTTAGGTTCCGCTACGTGCTGGAGTGAGTACCCAGTTGGCGTAACTCATCTTCCCCGGCGACGGGGAGTTTGAGCGCGATGGCCGGTTACGTAAACTATCCAGACGCCCTCTCCCGGCCTGGCTTTCCCCGTTATGGGATTACTTCCTGTTTGCCGTCATCCTCTCGCAATGCGATCGGCAAGGTTTCCAGCACGGCGAGTGCGTCGGCAGAAACAGTTGCTGAAATTTCATCAGCCGCTAAGAGATGTAGAGAGGTTGCCTGGCGGCAAAGCGCCTGCTGCGGCCTTGGCTCGTCCGCGACCGTGTACGCCGGGACCGGGTCAGCCTATCGAAAGTTGTCCACCAGAATGACTTCACTACTTAGCGCATCCAATTGTGTGTAAAGGATTGTTCCTTTGTCCTGAGAGACGGCCAATCCTGGTGCCTGTCTGGCTGGAAGGTTTTCCAGATCGAACACTCGCGTACTGCGATGGGTCGTGGCGTTGAAGAAAGCGATGCTTGGCTTGGCCGTGGTGTCGAGGTAATAAATGCCATTCTCGACCACGGCCCAATAGCCGTAGTAACCGGCTTCTAGTGTGTGTATGACTTCGATCTCTTCGCCACCGCTCGCCGGAGCGCGCCACAATCCGGGAACCGCCAGACCTTTCGCATAGTACAGGTAACGGCCGTCGGACGATTCGAACGCAGCAAATCCGCCGTGACGCGTCACTTGCACCGCGGATCCACCGATTGACGGCATCTTCCACACTTCCCAATTGCCGGTGCGATCTGAGGCGAAATACAGCCAACGCCCATCCCGCGACCAACTTGCCACGACTTCACCTGAGGGTTCACTGGTCAGCCTGCGAGGCGGGCCGCCCCCGGAATCGACGACATAAATGTCTGCATTGCCGGCAGCGCGAGAATCGAAGGCAATCTGTTTTCCATCGGGCGACCACCGTGGAGTTCCAGTATGAGAGTTAAAGTGGGTTAGCTGAACGAGGCCACTGCCGTCGCTCCGACACATCCAAACTTCGTAAGGGCCACTACGGGTAGACTCGAACGCAATTTTACTTCCATCAGGCGAGAACTGAGGACCACTCTCGAACCGGGTTGAAGATATGAACTTTTCGGGAGAACCGGCCGAGTGCAATGAACTAAGCTTCCTCCTCCAGATGTTGAGATTCGCCATCTGACGTACATACACTAACCGGTTCCCTCGGATCGCGGGTTGGACTCCCCCTTGACCGAACTCCAATCGTTCCGGCTCACCGCCACCAAGCGGTATCTTCCAAAGCCAACCGTCCTCTGCGAGCCAACCAGCCCTTGCGAAAACGATGTCGCGACCGTCTGGAGTCCATGCCAGACCCCAGTTGTATGTGCCACCTGAGATACGACTCCGCTCGTCTCCTCCTGAGACGGGCACCGTGTAGATTGACTGGACTCCGTGCGAAACTCTGGTGAAGGCCAAGGTTTGACCATCAGGCGAGAATGCAGGATTGAAATCACCCCTCGAACGCAGACTGACAAAGGCCAATGCGGGGGAGGAGGCCGGTTTGAAATCACCCTTGGAACGCAAGGGCGAAGTCAGTCTGTGAACCTCCAGCGAATCGATCGATAGCAGAAAGATAGAAAAGGCAGGCTCGTCAAGAGATGCACGGTCAGAAAACGCAAGCGACTTCCCGTCGGGTGACCACGAGAGGCGGCTTGCTGACCAGAAGATTTCGTAGAAGTCTTGTTCCTCCCAAAGAGTCTTGCGGACTCTGCGCTCGGCACCACCCAATGTGGGGATGATGTAGATGCCGGTCTCGCCTTCTTGAATGCGACAGAATGCAATGTAGCGGCCATCGGGCGACCAACTCGGGTTAAAGTCGATTGACGGCTGCTTCGTCAGCCGTAGCGATTCCTCAGTCCCGGCGACCTTCACATATAAATTAAAATGAGGGCCAACGCCACCGTTCCAAGCAAACGCCAAATGCTGGCCGTCCGGCGAGAGACTTGGGGTAAATTTTTCGCCCACGTTGGTGACGGCTGGGGCCACAGTCGCTTGAGCTCCCTTGGGTTTGATCGAACGCCGGTAGAGTAGAAAAGACAGAGCAAGAGCGCAAGCCGTTAATCCGAGTGCCGAAACGAAAACGATGGCAAACCAGGGGCGCCGAAAAAATGATCTACTTCTCTCCGGATCGGTCACGATTCCGATTCCGGCATCGGAGCCACCGTCGACTGGAGCGATGAAGCGGTAACCTCGGCGAGCGACTGTCTCAACGAATATGGGCGTCTCCGCCGATTCGCCCAGCGCATCGCGCAACCTCCGGATGGCGGCATTCAGGCTATGATCGAAGTCGACGAAGGTGTCCGCCGGCCAGAGTTTGCTGCGCAGTTCCTCTCGGGTGACAACTACTCCCGGCCGTTCAAGCAGCGCGGCCAACACTTGAAACGGCTGTTCCTGAAGCTTTACCTTCTGTCCCCGCCGGCGCAGTTCCCCGGAGTGGAGATTGACCTCGAACGTGCTGAAACGGATGATTCGGGATGAGGAATTGCCTGACACCGGAACTGCCATGGTGGCCGAAGTTTAACACCTTTCGGGTACAGTCCCGACGAGGTCATCCAGTACGAAGTTATGAGAGCAATCAGTTCTTGACTCTCAATTCCAAAAGGACGACACACCTCTGCTAATGCCTTCGAGTCATGTGGGTGAGAAACGCTCGTTCAGCTACGGAAATGCTCCAATGGATTTGGGCACGGCAATGGACCTTTTGCTTCTAATCGCAGCAGCGGCTGTTCCTTTCTTTATCTACTGCCTCCGGCATTTGCGTGCGGGAGCTGAACTTCCGCAAAAGGCGCTCTCGCGAGCTTTCCTGATTGAAGAATTTCGGGAATAGCCAGGTTGGCCGCAACTGTTGAAAAATCTCCCATTACGCTCATCGTCCTGGCTCCGAGCATTGCAATTTCGCAAATCCTTTGTGTGATCCCAATCACAAACTCCCGCGACGCTTGTCACTGTCGGACGACCATCAACGTCCTGTAATGGATAAGCAAGGACCGCAGTGCGGAGTCGCACCGTTCTTTGCCGATTCCCTAAAAATCGAGGGTGACCATGGTCAATGATGATGTCGTAAAGTGCCCGCTGTGCGGCGGGTTCACCCACATTGAGAGGCCGGATCTTTTGGCTGCGCTGAAGGAGCCTCGCATTCGCGAGCAGATCGAGAAATACATCGCCGAACTGCTGAAATCTCCGGTCGATGAGTTGAGCGGCGTGGGCGCTACCCAGGCCGGACGTGATTTCCAGAAAGATGTTCATAGCTGGAATCCGTGCGTGCCCATGTGGCGGCGTAGCCCGAAGGAATAAGGTTTCAAGGTTTCGAAGGTTTCAAAGTTTCAATGAACGTTGCAACTCGAAGCTTTGAAACTTGAAACCTTGAAACCTTCGCATCACAGGCGCCACGACGCTGCTGCCCGGATACAAACAGCGCGGACGCGATTCATAGTACGGAGGCAATCATGTTAATCAGCAAGCAGCAGGCCCTCGATTATCACAATGGGCCGCGCCCGGGAAAGATTGAAATCACACCGACAAAGCCCTGTCGAACACAACGCGACCTGAGCCTGGCCTATACGCCCGGAGTAGCCGAGCCGTGTCTGGAGATCCAGAAGAATCCGCACGACGCGTTCAAGTACACCGGCCGCGGCAACCTGGTGGCGGTGCTCAGCAACGGAACCGCGGTGCTCGGACTGGGAGACATCGGAGCCCTCGCCGGCAAGCCCGTCATGGAAGGGAAGGCCGTGCTCTTCAAGCGCTTCGCCGATGTCGATGTCTTCGATATCGAGGTGAATTCCCACGATCCCGAAGAGATCATCAAGCTGTGCCAGCTGCTCGAGCCCACGTTTGGCGGCATCAATCTCGAGGACATTAAAGCGCCCGACTGCTTCCAGATCGAGGAGACCCTGCGCGCGACGATGAAGATTCCCGTGTTCCACGACGACCAGCATGGGACGGCCATCATCTCGGGCGCGGCGCTGATGAATGCGCTGGAAGTCGTCGGCAAAGACATCAGCAAAGTGCGCGTGGTCTTCAACGGCGCCGGAGCGGCCGGGATCGCCTGCGCCGAGCACTACGTCCGCCTGGGTGTGAAGCAGGAAAACATCATCCTCTGCGACACCAAAGGCGTCGTCTATCACGGCCGCAAGGAAGGCATGAACAAGTACAAAGAGCGCTTCGCACAGGAAACCGAACTGCGCACGCTCGCCGAGGCCATGGTCGGAGCCGATGTCTTCGCTGGCCTTTCCGTCAAAGGCGCGATCAACCGCGACATGATCCGTTCCATGGCGCCCGATCCGATCGTCTTCGCCATGGCGAATCCCGATCCTGAAATCACCTACGAGGAGGCCAAGGCCAGCCGCCCCGACGTCATCATCGCCACCGGCCGGTCGGACTATCCCAACCAGGTCAACAACGTTCTGGGATTCCCCTTTATCTTCCGCGGAGCCCTCGACGTGCGGGCCACCGCGATCAACGAAGAGATGAAGCTGGCGGCCACACGCGCACTGGCGACTCTGGCGAAGGAAGACGTTCCGGATTCCGTCTGCCGCGCCTATGGCGTGTCACGCCTGCAGTTCGGTCGCGAGTATCTGATCCCGAAACCATTCGATCCGCGCGTGCTGATGTGGGAGGCCTCGGCCGTAGCCGAAGCCGCCATGCGCAGCGGCGTGGCGCAGGAACCGGTGGATCTCGACAACTACCGCGCACAGCTGGAGTGCAGGCTGGGCAAGGCCTACGAAGTCTCGCGCACCATGATTCACAAAGCCCAGGCCAATCCGAAGCAGGTCGTGTTCCCCGAAGGCGACAACGAGAAAATCCTTCGCGCCTGCCATGCGCTGGTCGAAGAGGCCATCGGAAAGCCGATTCTGCTGGGCGATGCGACCAAGATTCAGGCTCGCGCCCGCGACCTCGGAGTGAATCTTGAAGGCATGCAGATCGTCGATCCCTCCACTTCCGATCATCGCGAACCCTATGTTCTGGAATTGTTCCGGCTGCGACAGCGGCGCGGTGTCACCCTGCAGGAGGCTGAGACGCTCATCAACAACCGCAACGTCTTCGGCTCGATGATGGTGCGCATGGGCGATGCCGACGCGCTCGTTTCCGGCGTAACGCAGCATTTCCCGGATACGATTCGTCCGGCTCTGCAGATCGTGCGCATGCGCGAGGGCCTGCACCGCGTTTCGGGCTGCTACGCCGTCATCACGCGCAAGGGCGAAGTCTTCTTCCTGGCCGATACCAGCGTGAACATCGAGCCAACGGCTGAAGACCTGGTCGAGATCGCGCTCTGCACCGCCCACATGGCGCGGCGCTTCGATCTTGACGCCGCGGGTGGCCATGCTGTCGTTCTCCAGCTTCGGCGGAGTCGATCATCCGATCTGCACCAAGGTGCGCAAGGCCGTGGAGCTGATCAAGTACGCCGATCCCACGCTGATCGTCGACGGCGAGATCATGGCCGACGAGGCCCTGTCGCCGGAACTGATCGAAGAGCTGTATCCCTTCAGTTCGTCTGAAAGGCGGCGCCAACGTGCTCATCTTCCCCGACCTGGCCTCGGCGAACCTGGCCTGCAAGCTGGCGGCAAAGGTCGGCGGCGGAGAACTGATCGGGCCGATCCTGATGGGCATGAGCCGCCCGGTCCACGTGCTGCAACGCACGGCAACCGTAGAAGAGGTAGTGAATGTGGCCGCCATTGCCGTCGTCGACGCACAAGAGAACGGGACACCTACACGCATCCACATGTGCACGTGTCGGTCGAACCGGAATTGGTAGGAGAGGACTGAAAGGAAGGTTTCAAAGTTTCAAAGTTTCAGAGTTTCAAAGTAAGACCGTAAGAGCCTCGGCGTAGACTTGGTCTTTGAAACCTTGAAACTTTGGAAACCTTGAAACCTGCGCTGAGTGGCATCTAATGGTAAGCAGTCTTCAGGAGAGCCCATGTCCACACTCTGGAAGTCGCGGTACGCGCAGCGCACGCTGGGAATTAAGAGTTCCGCCATCCGTGAGCTTCTGAAAGTCACGCAGCGGCCGGAGATCATCTCCTTCGGCGGCGGACTGCCGGCTCCCGACGTTTTTCCGGTCCAGCGCTTCGAAGAGGCGTGCCACAAAGTTCTCTCCGAGCACGGCGCCCAGGCTCTGCAGTACGGGACGACCGAAGGCTATCAGCCGCTGCGCGAGATGATCGCGCGCAACATGCAGCGCTATCGAATTCTGGCCACTGCCGACAACGTTCTGATTACCTCCGGCTCGCAGCAGGCGCTGGACCTCATCGGCAAGCTGCTCATCAACCGCGGAGACCGCATCCTGGTCGAGGCGCCGACGTATCTGGGCGCGCTGCAGGCGTTCAACGTCTACGGCGCGCAGTACGTTCCTGTGCCCGTCGACGAGGACGGATTGCTGACTGAACAACTCGATCCCAGCCTGCGCGCGGGGCCGAAATTCATGTACGTTCTGCCGAACTTCCAGAATCCCTCGGGCGTCACGTTGTCGGAGGGACGCCGTCAGCAACTTATCCTGCTGGCCGACAAGTACGGCATTCCGATCATCGAAGACGATCCCTACGGCCAGTTGCGTTACGAAGGTGAACACATCGCGCCGCTGGTGGTGCTCGATCGGGAGAACGTCCGCCGCGACAACGGATTCACCCTCGGCAACGTCATCTACCTGAGCACGTTCTCGAAGACGCTGGCGCCAGGAATCCGGCTGGCGTGGATCGTTGCGCCCGAAGACGTCATCAGCAAACTGGTGCAGCTGAAGCAGGCTGCCGACCTGCATACTTCCACCTTCAATCAATACGTCGCGTACGAAGTCGCGCGCGATGGCTTCCTTGACCAGCACGTCAAGCTCATCCGGCAGGTCTATCGCGAGCGGCGCGATGCGATGCTGCAAGCCCTGCGCGAGTATTTCCCGCACGAAGTCACATGGACGCATCCCAAGGGAGGCCTGTTCCTCTGGGTAACGATGCCGGAGGGCACCGACGCGCAGGCTCTGCTGCGGGCAGCGCTCGCCGAAAACGTAGCGTTTGTAGCCGGAGACTGCTTCTATCCGAACAACGATCCCGAGGGCGGTCGCCACATGCGGTTGAACTTCTCGCACTCCCAGCCGGAGCAGATTCGTGAGGGCATCCGTCGCCTGTCGGTCGCGGTAAAGATGCAGCTGCGCACGAATCACGTGATCCACTAGGTGTGCTTTCCTTCGTGTACCTTCGTGACCTTTGTGGTGAATGCCTTTTCTAACCACGAAGGTACACGAACGAAGGCTTGAACATTCCACCTCACCTTACATTTCTTCTGCGTGATCGCTGCTGCTATCATCGCCAGCGGCTTTCTCGGGGCGGGAGCCATGTACGCAGCCGTCCACACCAACGTACTGGAGCGAAACGGAGTTGACGAGACCAGGGAGAATTCTGCTTTTTTGTGGTGCCACCTTGCTGGTGCTGTCCGCGGTGGGGCTCACATTCACGATCGGCTGGCGTCCGTTCATCGGTCCCAGAGTGCGCGCGACAACCAGTAGGCAGTTTGAGCGCACTCCGGAGCGCCTGGCGCGCGGACGTTATTTGGTGCAGGGACTACTCGGCTGCGAAAGTTGCCATACACCCTCGGACTGGTCGCAGCACGGCGCACCAAAGATTGCTGGAATGGAACTGGCAGGGCAGGACTTCACGCTGCCCGGCGTTCCCGGAACGCTCTTTGCCCCCAATCTGACTCCGGATGTCGACTCGGGGGCTGGTCGGTGGAGCGACGATGAACTGTCACGCGCCATTCGCGAAGGCATCAAACATGACGGCAGCACGATCTTTCCGCTTATGCCGTACTCGCTGTACAAGAATCTCTCTGATGAAGACCTGGCGTCGGTCATCGTATTCCTGCGTTCGTTGCCGCCCGTGCCTAATCCTCTAGCGGCATCGAAAATCAAGTTTCCTGTGAATTTCCTGGTGCGTAGCGCTCCTGAGCCGGTGACAACGCCAGTCGCGAGTCCCGGAGCAGGCCCGCTTGCTCGTGGCAAGTACATGCTCACGCTGGGATGCGGGTGTCACAATACGGTCGACAAGTTGCCATATGCAGGCGGAGAATCCCTGCCCGGCCCCTGGGGTTCGGTCGTAAGCGCCAACATCACACCGGACGCGTCGGGCATCAGCTATTACTCGGAGCAGACGTTCGTCACCGCGATGCGCACCGGATACGTCGGGGCGCGCAAGCTCAACTCCATCATGCCGTTCGGCGAATTCAAGAACTTGACGGACGACGACTTGAAAGCGATGTATGCGTATCTGCGAACCGTGCCGCCGATAAAGCACCGCGTCGACAATACGCTGCCGCCGACCTACTGCAAGATCTGCAAGCAGAAGCACGGGGCAGGGGAAGAGAATCGCTAGCGCTAACTAACTAAAGTCCCTGTTATTCGCTGGCTCTAGTGTTCGATTCTGACGTCGCACAGCAAACCCGACCAAAATTGGGCCCGATTCAGTCCGATTTCGCAAGGTGACGGGCGGGCAAACGGCTACTTCACGGAAATTTGAGTTTGGCTAATATCTCCTGAAATCGAGGGTCTCTCCGCAGTGGGTCCAGGCGTGGTTCCTCGGCGAGAACCAACATCGCCCAATCGCGGTTCTTATAGGCCTGTTGCATGTACCTCATAGCTGTTTCTTTGTCGTCGAGTGCGATGTTAATCACGGCCAAGTTGTACGCGGGCACAAAAGCTCTCACAGACCTCTCCTCCAAACGACGTAGAATCTGACGCGCCTCTTTTCGCCGGCCCGCGACGGCGAGACTATATGCCATTTCTGTCAGCCCGAGTGTACTGTCGGGCATTGCTGCGAGTATTTTCTCCGACGCCACAATGGCTTCTCTGTGCATTCCCTTCTGCGAATAAACTCGCCCTAGCCAAAAGTGAGTCCTGGCGTAGTTGGGATCTAGCTGCAGTGCCTTTTGACCCTGCCAGATCGCTTGATCATAGTTGCGGGCGTAGTAGAGAGTTCGAACTGCTTCCGCATTATTAGGCAGAGATAGAGGATCCAGCCGCATGGCCTCGTTTATTTGTTGCCATGCTTCGTGGTGATGTCCAGTTATGCCAAGATTAGAGGCATAGAAGCGGTGCGCCATCGAGTAACTGGGATTCAGGGCGATGGCTCGCTTGTACTCATCCTCGGCGCCAGACCAGTTCCATTCCGATCGACCCAGCGCCACGGCGAGCGAAGCATGTGGCTCCGCCAGATTGACACCCAAGGATACGGCCCGGCGCGCCGCCTCCAATGCCTTTAGATGTCCCTCACTCGCCGGGATGGAATCCGTCACTACAAGGAAATTATAAGAGTCCGCTAGTCCAGAATAGGCTTCTGCGAAATTCGGGTCTCGCTCGATGGCTTGCTGGAAGTAGCTAATCGCTTTCCGGTATCCTTCCGGCGTAAATTGGTTCCAGAAGTACCTCCCCCGCAGATAGGCTTCGTTTGCCTGTGCGTCGAGATGATGCGGGTTCGTACGGTCTTTGTAACTCGGGCTCAGTTTTACTTCGATCTGTTCCGCTACCGCCTGTGCCACCTCTTTCTGCAATTCGATGGAATGGCTGATGTGCCGGTCGTAGCTGCGTGCCCACACATGCAATTGGTCATGCACCCGGATAAGTTGCACGCTGATCCGTATCTGGTTCCCATCGCGCCGAACGCTGCTCTCGAGAACATAGCCGACGCCCAATTCGCCTCCAATCTGTTTCACGCTCTTCGACGTATGCTTGTAGGCCATCGTTGTGGTGCGCGCGATAACCCCAAGTTGGTCCGGACTTAGTGCTCCTAGCTGACCAATCATCTCTTCGGTCAAGCCGTCACTGAAGTAGTCCTGACTTGGGTCTCCGCTAAGGTTTTGAAAAGGGAGCACGGCCAACATCACGTATCCCGAACTTGGAGACGGGCGAACAGCGCGCATTCGGCGCCAGCCGAGATACACCATCCCAGCAAGTGCTAGCGCAAAACAGGAGACGAGAATTGTGACGAGAAATCGTGGCCGGGCATTCCATCTTGGGTCGATAGGGCCAGTCTCAACAACCGGGGTGGCGGCCGCCGGATACTCAGCCTCAGCCAGTTGCCCGTCCCCAGTAACCAGAGCAATGAAACGGTAGCCCTTTCTCGGTAAGGTCTCGATGAACCGTGGTGTCTCGGCGGAGTCGCCCAGCGCCTCACGCAGGCGATTGATGGCATTGTTAAGACCGTGGTCGAAGCCAACGAACGTATCGGCTGGCCAAAGCTTCTGATGAATCTCCTGGCGTGTGACCAATTCCCCAGGTCGTTCCAAAAGCATGACGAGAATCTGAAAGGGCTGATCTTGAAGCCTGACCTTGAGGCCGCTGCTTACGCAACTCCCCCGCTCGCACATTCGCTTCGAAGGAACCGAATCGCAAAATCCGCCCTGCGGAGGTACCCATGCCCAGCTCCATCTGATGACCGAGTGTACTCCTTGAGGGGTGATGTCAGAGTTCAAACTGCGGGAGAACGGCCGATAACTCCCTCTGCTCGAGCGACTTAGCCGGTGACATCCGATGGACAAAAGCGTGGGTGCCACGGGATTGCGTGTTCTACCGCAATAGCGCAAAACTGTCCTGTATGAATCGCAAGTGTGGGTAAAAACAAACACACTAAAAGCCAGAATTTCGAACTGCGACTTGGGATTCCCATGCCGCTGCCAGAAATGCGAATAACTAGCTTGGGCCAAGAAACTCGGTGGCACAAATCTACTTAGGAGTTACACATGAAACAATTTCGCTCCGTTTATCGACTCTGATCGCGGCTTTGGCAATCGGCTTAACGCAGTTAGCCTCGGCTTCGAACCCGGTTGTCGACTGGAATCAAATCGCCCTGAGTACTGCGCTAACGACCCCCGGGACGCAGATATATCTCACCTACGTTAATCTCGCCATGTACGACGCGGTGAACGCAATAGACCGGCGATATCAGCAGTACGGACCCAAATTCCACGGCCCCAGAGATGCCTCAAAGGAGGCAGCCGCGATTTCGGCAGCTTACCAAACCTTGCTGAACTACTTTCCCGCCCAAGCGGCGGCCCTGCAAGCCCAATACGATGCTGCGATTGCCGCCATCCCTGATGGTCAAGCGAAGGCAAGCGGCATTGCGGTCGGGCAAACTGCAGCCGCGAGAATCATGGCCTTGCGGACCGGTGATGGAAGAGGTGCGGACGTTCCCTATACATACCCTGCCTCTCCTGAACCTGGAGTCTGGATACCCACTCCGCCAGCGTTTGCACCGCCAGCGACGCCATGGTTCGGGCAGATGGTTCCTTTCACCATGAAGAGCGCTTCCCAGTTCCTGCCGGAGAACGGTCCGCCAGATTTGGGGAGCCAGCAATGGGCTCGCGAGTACAATGAAGTCAAACTACTGGGAGCGGTAAACAGCAGCGTACGGACAGCTGCACAAACAGAAATCGCTTTGTTCTGGACGGCGAATCCAGTGGCCACCTATTTTGGCGCCTTCAATCAGTTGGCGCTTGATCGCCATCTCAACCTCTCAAAATCCGCTAGATTGCTTGCAATGCTATCGGTAGCCTTCACGGATGGAGGTATTGGTTGTTTTAACGCCAAGTATCACTTCAGCTTCTGGCGTCCAGTAACTGCAATTCCAAACGGCGATATAGACGGGAATCCGGAGACCGAAGCTGATCCCACTTGGCTCCCGCTCGCATCAACCCCGCCCCATCCGGAATTCCCCGCTGCTCATGGGTGTGCCACCGGCGCGATAGCCAAGACGTTGGAGAATTTCTTTGGCACGCCTAATGTGAAATTCTCTGTAAACAGCGCTGCCACCCATACGACTCACACGTACTACAACGTCGGCCAATTGGAAACGGAAGCCTACTGGGCGCGCATTTACGCCGGGTTTCACTATCGGCATTCGCTAGACGAGGGATTCAAGCTCGGGCACCGGGTGGCGAAACAACTCAATCAAAACTTTTTTCAACCTCGCCACACAGATGAAGACTGAGGTCTTCTGACGTACAGTGTCTGGTACACTCCGCCCAATCTCATTTGAATCGGCGAGGTTTGCAAAACTTCGCCGATTCTCCTCGATCGTCTCCTTTCCTGATCCGACAACGTGCCGATAGCTCGCGACTCGTGATCAATCCTGCAAGCCTCAGATAATTTCCGCCGTGCCTGTCAGTTTTGCCCTGAGTTCCAGGGCTTTCTGATCAAAATCGAATCGACGGTATGGACCAAACGACTCGGCATAATTATAGTTAAGACGTCAGCCCATCTCACACCACATGGGGGAGTAATGGCATTCACACAAGGCTTTAGCGCGGAGCAATTGATTGGGAGACTTCAACCCAATGGGCGCCTGACGCTTGGCTTGATTGGGATGGTAGTGATATTCGCTTCACTCGGTCTGGGCGAAGCCGTGTATCGAGTTCTGTTCCTCGATTTCGATGGAGCCACCGATCGCCTTCCCATCGAGATGCTGTTCGGGTTAACGTTCGCTTGGATCACGACGAAACTGGCTAGAAGGATTTACCAATACCGAACGGAGACCCTGGCAAGAATCAAGTTGATACGGGATCGCAATTACAAAATTCGTCACGCGGTGGAAGCAATCACACCCGTGCCCTACCCGCGCAATCAACAGGCGATCCGCGTGATTCGTGAGGAAGTGGATCGAATTGAGTGGGCGCTGACCGAGATCGCGCCTCGGTAAGCCCGAGAGCAAGGCGACCCGCTGTCTAGGGCAGGACTCAGGCTGCCCCGCCGCTTAAGACGAATCTTCGATGGCGCTCGGAAAATCCCCCACGCCTCTGGAATGGAGCTATAATAGGGGCGATATGCGTCGCCTGATCTCCATCGCGGCGTTCGCGCTTCTGCTGGCTGTACCCGTGTGGGCGCAGCGGGGCGGCGGGCACGGCGGGGGGGGCCATGCTGGCGGCGGGATGCAGCGGCGGTTTCGCCGGGCACGCTGGCGGCGGGCATATGGGCGGCGGGCACTCCTTCAGCGGCATGCATTCTGGTGGCATGCGCTCCGGCGCCGGGTTCTCTAGCGGTCACACCCATTCCTTCAATCACGGTTCTTCCCACGGTCCTTTTCTGCACAATGGTTTTCACCACCACCAGTTTCACAACTCTGGGTTCCGCAATAACTGCTTCGGCAGCGGATGCTGGGCCGGGGTCTGGGGCGGCGGTTGGTATCCGTGGTGGGGCTCTTACTGGGGCTCCTACTATAGTCCGGTGTGGTCGACGTGGGAGGACGAAGATCGCCGCTTCGACGAAGACTACTATCGCCAGTACGAGATAGCCCATGAGTGGAACCGGCAGAATCTCGAGGAGCAGCGGATGTTACGTCAGGAAGAGGCTGACGGCAGACGACGATGCGTATGCTCCGCGTTCTTCTGGACGACAATCCGCGCCGAGCAATGCCAGCCAGCCTCAGGATCCCGTCCCCGCGACGGTGCTCGTGTTTCGCGATCAGCATAAGGAAGAGGTCAGCAATTACGCCATCGTAGGAACGACGCTCTGGAGTTTTTCGGGGCAGCGCACGAAGAAAATTCCTTTGGCCGATCTGGACGTGGCTGCCACGGAAAAGGCGAATGACGATCGCGGAGTCGCATTCCGCGTCCCGGCAGTGAACCAGGGCCAGTAAGGTCCATTTCCGCAGTACCCGCTTACGGCGTTTTCTCGCCGTTCGCTGCAGGAAAGGGCCATTCGCCCCTGCAGCATTTGCTTTTCATCCCGAACCCGATACATTTGAAATCAAGGACTTAGACCGGATCTGGAAGACAGTGGGGAACCTGCGGCAGTACCGGGTCGCCGGAGCGGGACCCTGTCTGGATGCTAAAATAATGGTACATCGATAACCTATGCCTTTAAAAACACTGTTCTTAAATCCTCCTTCGTTTGAAAACTTCGACGGGGGCGCCGGCTCTCGTTGGCCCGCCACCCGCGAAATCGAAAGCTATTGGTATCCGGTATGGCTCGCTTACCCGGCGGGCATGCTGGAGGGAGCGCGTCTGCTGGATGCGCCGCCGCATCACGTGACGGGCGATGAGACGATCCAGATCGCCAAGGACTACGAGTTCCTGGTGCTGTTCACGTCGACGCCGGGATTTCCGGGGGACATCCGTGCTGGCGAAGGCGATTAAGGCCGCGAATCCGAACATCAAGATTGCTTTCGTAGGACCGCACGTGACCGTGCTGCCGGAGAAATCTTTGCGGGACTGTCCAGAGATCGATTTCGTTTGCCGCAAAGAGTTCGACTACTCCGTCGTGGACTACGCCAAGGGCAAGCCGCTGGCGGAGATTCCGGGCATTTCGTTTTTGAAAGACGGCAAGATCGTGCACAATCCGGATGCGCCGCAGATTCAGGATCTGGATTCGCTGCCGCACGTCACCGAGATCTACAAGCGCGATCTCGACGTGACCCGGTACAACGTGCCGTTCCTGCTGCATCCGTTCGTGTCGCTGTACACCACGCGCGGGTGCCCGGCGCAGTGCACGTTCTGCCTGTGGCCGCAGACGTTGAGCGGACATCCGTGGCGGAAGCGCTCGACCGATGACGTGGCGCGCGAGATGGCCCAGGCCAAGGAACTCTGGCCGGACGTGAAGGAATTTTTCTTCGACGACGATACCTTCAACATTCAGAAGGCGCGCACCATCGAACTCTGCGCCAAGCTGAAACCGCTGGGGTTGACCTGGTCTTGCACATCCCGCGTGACGACCGACTACGAGACGCTGAAGGCCATGAAGGAAGCGGGATGCCGGCTGCTGATTGTGGGCTATGAGTCGGGCGACCAGCAGATCCTGAAGAACATCAAGAAGGGCGCGACCGTCGAACGGGCGCGTCAGTTCACGAAAGACTGCCACAAGCTCGGCCTGGTCGTTCACGGCGACTTCATTCTGGGATTGCCCGGCGAGACGCACGAAACCATCAACAACACGATCGCGTTCGCGAAGGAACTCGATGTCGAGACCATTCAGGTTTCGGTGGCGCATGCCTATCCAGGAACCGAGCTCTACGACCACGTGGTGAAGAACGGATTCATCGTCGGCGAGGCCAAGATGGTCGACGAGGGCGGACACCAGTTGGCGCACATCCAGTATCCGGGGCTGCCCGCCGACGACATCCTCAGCGCCGTTCACCGGTTCTATGACGAATATTATTTCCGTCCGAAAGCCGTGTACCGCATCTTGAGGAAGGCGGTGTTTGACAGCTACGAGCGCAAGCGGCTGTATAAAGAAGCGAAGAGCTTCTGGAAGCTGCGCTCGGCGCGCAACAAACTGGTGAAGCAGCACGCTCAGGCAGCCGCGGCCAGACCGGCGAGCGCGGTCGGGATGACGGATTGATTTCAGACTGACCGTTGTCGATTGCAGATTTCAGATTTACAGAGTGTGCGATCTGGAATCTGCGCTTCACTTTCTTCGCGATTGAGAACGTGTTTTGACCTTCCGCAAGTATCTTGTTCTGGCTGGAGTTACCGTCTTTGCAGCGGCGGGCGACTCCATGCTCTCGCATGGGATGAAGCAGACGGGAAGCATTTCCATCCATCATCTGCAAGGCGTGGTGCTGGCGATTCTGAACCCTTGGGTCGCTGTGGGGATTCTACTGCTGCTGGCCTTCTTTGCTTCCTACATGAATGCGCTCTCGTGGGCCGATCTGACGTACGTCTTGCCCGCGACGTCATTGGGATATGTTTTGCTGGCGCTGGTGGCGAAGTTCGCGCTGCATGAGCAGGTGAGCCCGCTGCGCTGGCTGGGAATTGCGCTGATCTCCGGGCGGAGTCGGCTTTGTGGCGGGAGGTCCGGCGTTGACAGCGCATCAGCACGAGGTGCGTCCGCAAGACCCACTTCTCCCAAAACCGGGGAGAAGTGGGGCACCCGATGCCGATTCACGGGAGCCGAGCGATGAGGCACCTCTACACCTGGAGCGGGATTCTGGTCGTCGTCTTCTTCTCGGTCGTGGGCGACATTCTGATTGCGCGAGCCATGAAGCAGGTGGGCGACGTGCACGCGATCGTGAAGCGGTCTGGGGTTGTGGACGGTGGTTGGGCGTGTGCTGTCGAACTCCAACTTCTTTCTGGGTGTGGCCGCGATGGCGGTGGCATTCTTCAGCCTGCTGTTCGCCTTGTCGTGGGGAGATGTGAGCCTGGTGGCGCCGGCGGCGGCCTCGCTGACGTTCATCGGGAATGCGTTTGCGGCGAAGATCTTCCTGCACGAGAAGGTTGACCGGAGGCGTTGGATTGCCGCGGTGCTGGTAGCGGGTGGAGTGGCGCTGCTGGCGGGGTAGAGTCTCGGTCGGGGAAATCTTGTCAAGACCCTTTCGAAGAGGTTTTTGAGGTAAGGTGTTCATTGTCAGGCAGGAAATATTTTCTAAAACCTTTCCGGTTTACCCCTTTCGATTTGATATTCTGAAAGTAGTAGAGTAGAAATTAGTGGCGCAGGCCCTTGGGCTTTGCGCCATTTTTGTTTTTGGGTCGTTTTTGGGCGTTAGGTTATAAAAAAGGCAAGAACGACGAAGGGCACGAAGGGTCACGAAGGGAGAACCGGGGCGTCTAAACGCCAAACAAGCCGAGCCTACGCTCGGCGGACAGCCGAGGGCGGCTGTCCCCACATAAACATTTCCGTCCCTTGCAGGAGTGAGCCATGCAGATCTTGCTTCAGGATATTCGCTATTCACTGCGGCAATTCATCAAGAATCCGGGATTCACACTGACGGCGCTGATTTCGCTGGCGCTGGGGATTGGTGCGACTACGGCGGTGTTCAGCGTGATCTATGCGGCGCTGATGAATCCGTATCCCGTATCCGAATGCGGACCGGATCGTGCGGCTTGACGCTGGCGAGCAAAGCGGGCGATGAGGATTGGGGCAACCTGAATGGACCGCAGATCCAGCAGGTGCGGCAGTTGAGCGTAGTCGAGAACGTGCTGGCGATGGATTTCCACGCCATGACGCTGACCGGGCCACGATGTTCCGGAGAACGTGAACGTGGTGGGCTTGATCTCGACCGGCTTCAGGGATCTGGGCGTGCCTCCGGTGCTGGGACGCGGATTGCTGCCGTCGGACGCAATCGACGGAGAGGATCCGCAGCCGGTGGTCGTGATTGGCTACAAGTTCTGGCAGAAGCATTTCCTGGGGAATCCGGATGCGGTGGGGAAGACGCTGCAACTGGATCGGAAGGATTATCTGATCGTGGGCGTGGCGGCGCCGCGATTTACCTGGTACAGCGCCGACGTGTATCGGCCGCTGAAGCTGTCGGCGGATCCTGGGCTCGAATTGCGTTGTCAACCTGCGGCTGAAGCCGGAGTCACGCACGACATGGCGAACGCGGCACTGCAGCCGGTGCTGGAGCAGTTTGCGCGGGACCTGCCGAAACATTTTCCTGAGCACTTCAAGGTGCAGGTGGAGGACTTGAATGCGTGGGTGCGCCGGGGGATCAGCGGGACGCTGTATCTGCTGTTCGGGGCGGTGGCGCTGCTGCTGGCGATCGGGTGCGGGAATGTGTCAATTCTGCTGCTGGCGCGGGGGACGGCGCGGCAACATGAGTTGGCCGTGAGAACTGCGATCGGAGCGCAGCGGCGGCGGATCGTGCGGCAACTGCTGACCGAAGTCGCTGCTGCTCGCGACCATGGGCGCGGGACTGGGCGTTGCGGCTGCGTATGGAATTCTGGCGGGCATGAAGGCCGTGCTGCCGCGGTATGCGTTTGCGCCGGAGGTCGTGATCAACATCAACCTGCCGGTGCTTCTGTTCTGCATCGCGGTGGCGCTGGCTACGGGAATTCTGTTCGGGTTGGGGCCGGCGCTGCGGCTGTCGCGGACGAAGGTCGGGCAGATGATGCAGGCGAGCGCGCGGCGAGTGCTGGGAAGCGTGCATGGGCGCAAAACGTACGACGTGCTGATCGGCGGACAGATTGCGCTGACGCTGTTGCTTCTGGCCGGGGCTGGATCGGCGATGGAAGGATTTGTACGGCTGCTGCATATGCGGCTGGGATACGATCCGCACAACGTGATGTCGGTGGGAATTCCGCTGCACGAGAATACGTACACGACGTGGAGCGCGCGCGCCGCCTACTTTGAGCAGCTGCGGGCGAAGGTGGCGGAGACTCCGGGTGTGACGGTGGCGGCGATCTCCAGCAACGCTACGCCTCCGCATAACGGCGACATTATGCGCTTCGAAATTCTCGGGCAGCCGGCGACGGAAGAGCAGATGGGACTCGTTCAACCTGGTCGATCCGGGATATTTTGCGGCACTGCGGATACAACTCCTGGAGGGAAGGGTATGGGACGAGACCGAGAATCACCGAGGCGCGTTTGTGGCGGTCATCAACCGGACCCTGGCGCAGCGGTACTTTCCGCATGGCAGCGCTGTGGGACACTCGGTGAAGGTGCCGGGGATTGAGGATCGTCCGCCCCAGAATGTGTCGGCACCGAAAGTGGCGGATTCCTGGCTGCAGATTGTGGGCGTGGTGGAAGACGCGAAGAATGATGGGCTGCAGGAACCGATCAAGCCAGCGATTTTTGTGCCTTACACCTTGAACATGAGGCCGTGGACGCAGATTCTGGTGAGATCGGAAGTGGCGCCGCTGACGCTGCTGCATGCGATCCAGAAGCAGCTGGCAGCGGTGAATCCCGAGCAGCAAACGTTCAGCGAGGTGGAGGATCTGGAATCGTGGATCGCGGACGATCAGGCCTGGCAGCAGGAGCATTTGGTGGCGTGGATCTTTGCGGTGTTTGCCGGGCTTGCGCTGGCTTTGGCGGCGGTGGGGCTTATACAGCGTGGTGTCGTACAGCGTGGTGCAGCGGACGAATGAGTTTGGCATTCGCATGGCGCTGGGCGCGAGACGGGGACATGTGCTGCGGATCGTGTTCGCATCGACGGTGGTGAGCGTGGGGAGCGGGATTGTGGCCGGGCTCGTGCTGGCGATTGCGCTAAACACCGTGGTGCAGAAGTGGGCGCAGGGGAATGCGCGTGATCCGTTGATCCTGCTGGCGGGGACAGTCTTGCTGCTGGTGGTGTCGGCGGTCGCGTGTGGGCTGCCGGCGCGGTATGCAGCGCGCGTCGATCCGATGACGGCGCTGCGGTATGAATAGTGCTCGCGCGGACGATCTCAGCCGAGTCACTGATCTCTAGCCGTTCTTTCAGGAGTGCTACTGTCCCGTCTCGACCACCGCTACCTTGTTCACTCCGCTGCAGGCGAGATAAAGCCGCCGGTCCGGCGTAGCTACCATGTTGCGAACCGTGCCGCCGCCGGAAGGAATCTGGCCTGGCGCCGAATGTCTCTGATTTTGGATCGAACCTGACCAGCGTATTCGGCGTGACACCGGACTCGCTATACCAGACTTCGCCATCACTGGTGACGGCGATTCCGTAGGGCTCCGAGCCCGATCCTCCGGGCGACGGCCACTCCTTGAGCAATTTTCCGGACGCGGGATCGAAGTGGCCCAGATATCCACGGGCATAAGTCCGTGTAGAAGACCGATCCATCGGGGGCGAGCGCGAGACGCCGTGGACGCGCGCTCGGCGTTGGGCAGTGTGTACTCGTGGATCGTCATCGGTCTTGGATCTAGCGACGCCTAGCTTGTTGGTCCCAAACTCGCAAAAGAACGGAGTGTTGTTCTTCAGGATGACGATGCCGTAGGGCACGGCATGCGCCGTCGGCGCTTTCACGAGCGTCATCTTGCCGGTCTTCGGATCGAGACGGCCGATGTAATTCGTCTCTTCGTTGGTGAACCAGAGAATGCCATCGTGATCGAAGACGGGCGTGTGGGGATCGATTTCAGCTCCGTCGGACGGGCGATATTCTGTGATCTCGCCGGACTTGGGATCGAGCTTGCCGACGTATCCGCCGGAGATCGCCGTGAACCAGATGTTGCCGTCCTTGTCGGCGACCAGACCGTGCGGCCCGGAACCGGCGGTCTTCAGCGGGTATTCCTTGAATGCGCCAGTTTGGGGGTCGAGGCGTCCGAGCTTGTTGGCGCCCTGACCCGTGTACCATAGCGAGCCGTCGGGTGCGAGCGCGGGATCATGCGGGCGCGATTTCGGAGTGGGCACGTCGTATTCCTTAATCTGCACATTCAGATTTGCGGATGCGGCCCACGCAAGGATGGAGGTGGCGAGCACGAACCACGGAAATTTACGGAGATGCATGGCATGCCTCCTGGGAAAATTGTAATCCGCAGAACAAGGCGCAAAGCATCGGTTCGCTAGGCGGCCTCGTTCTGCTGCTCCTTGGGAGCGTTATTTTTTCTCTGGCCGGATTTTTCCTCATTGACTGCGGCGGAAGCTTCGGGAGTCGGCTTCGCCGGTTGCTGGTCATCCTTCTGTCTGCCGGAGGCGGCTTCAGTCGCTTGGGGTTTGGCTGGCTGCTCCTTCTGCCGCTGGGGCTCCTTTTCGGGAGCTTTCATTGCCGATGAGATCAGGGCCGCGGTTCTCAGGCGGAAGGCGCGCCAGCGGACGTTGCTGGCGTTTGTCGCCTGTTCGAGGAAGGGCGCAAGATCTTCGTCGGTAGCAATGCCTTTGGCTTTGAGGAAGTGGAGAATCGCGGTGCTTTGAGCTTCAAGCGGTTCGAGCGACGACACAAGTTCTTCGAGAATTTCGTTCACTGCGGATTCGTCCATGGGAAGGTCCTCACAGTAGGCTGCGGGTTCGATTCGCGGTTGCGGAGTGGTGTTGCTTGAAAATCATGGAATGGCGGAATGGCGCTTGTTCCGGGGAGATCCTTACGAGGTGCCTGCCGAGGTCGCGAGGGAGATTCGCCCGGACCATCATCAAAGTAGATGATGATCAAACTACCTGTTGCAGCGTGACTGTCGAGGGTGCATACTTCCGCGCTAAGGGGGTGCTCTATGCACAGAACGGCATTGCTCATTGCTGTCGCGCTGTTGACCGTCAGCGCGGGTCATTCTTCTTCGCCCGCCAAGGATTGGGCGATCAACGCTACCGCCATCGAAGCGTGCAGTTGTCCACACTTCTGCATGTGCTATTTCAACGCGCATCCGGCCGGACATCACGAGAACGGCAAAACCGAGCACTTTTGCAAGTTCAACAACGCCTACAAAGTCAACAAGGGACATTACGGAAATGTCGACCTTGCGGGCGCCAAGTTCTGGCTGAGCGGCGATCTCGGCGGGGACTTCTCGCAGGGTCAGATGGATTGGGCCGTGGCGACGTTTGACAAAGGTACGAGTGCCGAGCAGCGGCAGGCGTTGGGCGATATTCTGGGGCACGTGTTCCCGGTGAAGTGGAAGTCGTTTCAGACCGCTGAGGGTGATATCGATACCTGGACCTTCGACAAAAACCAGGCTCATGCGACCTTGAATGGCGGCAAGACAGCCGAGATCAAACTGAAACGGTTCCCGGGAATAACGAACGAACCAGCGGTTCTCACCAACGTCAAGTACTGGGGCACGCCGCGCAACGACGGTTTCGTGATGATGCCCAACGAACTGGAAACCTACAAAGAGGGCGCGAAGGCGTACGAATTCAAGGGAACGAACGGTTTTATGCTGACGTTCGACATGACTTCGAAGGACCTGGCTGGGGAGAAGGCGTCCTCAGCGTATTGAAGAATCGCCGCCTTCCGATGCGCCGGAGATCCTCCGGCGCATTTTTGTTTGTGCAGTCGTAGCGTTGGCGATAGGGGGAGGACCGTGATGCTAGAGTCAAGCTGTGGGCAACGCACTCCTTTTATACGATGGCGTTTGCGGGCTGTGCAATCGAGGTGTGCAGGTCGTCCTGCGGCGTGATGCGAAGAAGACGTTTCGGTTTGCGTCGCTGCAGAGCGAGTTCGCGATAGGCGTGCTGAGGCGGCACGGAGTGAAAGTCGCGGACCTCGATACTGTCTACGTGGTTGTGAATGGTGGCGGCGCCGATGAGTCGCTGCTGGCGCGGTCGGACGCGGTTGTGTTCGTGCTGCGAGAGATAGGTGGATTATGGCGGGCTGGGGCGTGGTTCCTAAAGTGGGTGCCGCGGCGGGTTCGGGACTGGGGTTACGACTGGATCGCGCGGCATCGCTACCGCATCTTTGGGCGGTATGAGACGTGCCCTGTCCCTGGTGAAGGCGAGCGGGCGCGATTTCTGGACCAGTGACAGACTACAGATCCAAAATGCTTCAACCACAAAGGGCACGAGGGTTCACTAAGGAAAACCGATCCGTGTGTAGAATAAACTTCTGCGAATTCGCGCCTGGAATGGCCGGGCGCGAAAAAATTCCTCCGCGTTGAGGTTCTTCTCATGGCCGATAAAGCAGTCATCAATCCCCAATCCACCAACATTGATTCCATCCTGCAGGAGCAGCGGAAGTTTGAGCCGCCGGCGGAGTTCTCGCAGCAGGCGCACGTCAAGAGCCTGGACGAGTACGAGCGGCTCTACAAGGAGTCGGTGGACGATCCGGACACGTTCTGGTCGCGCGTGGCCAACGAACTGCACTGGTTCAAGAAGTGGGACAAGGTGCTGGAGTGGAATTGTCCGTGGGCGAAGTGGTTTGTGGGCGGGCAGATCAACCTGTCGTACAACTGCCTGGACCGGCACGTGTCGACGTGGCGGAAGAACAAGGCGGCGATCATCTGGGAGAGCGAGCCGGGCGAAGTTCGGATGCTGACGTATCAGCAACTGCATCGCGAAGTGCAGAAGTTCGCCAATGTGCTGAAGTCGCTGGGCGTGAAGAAGGGCGACCGGGTAGCGATTTACATGGGCATGACGCCGGAGTTGCCGATTGCGATGCTGGCGTGCGCGCGGATTGGAGCGCCGCACACGGTGGTGTTTGGCGGATTCTCGTCGAACGCGCTGATCGATCGCATTCACGACTCGCAGGCGTCGGCGGTGATCACGCAGGATGGATCGTACCGGCGCGGCGCGGAGGTGAAGTTGTTTCCGGCGGTGGAAGAGGCGTTGAAGTCGTGTCCGTCGGTGAAGCACGTGGTCGTCTACAAGCGCACGGGAACGCCGATCAACATGCAGGCCGGGCGCGATCACTGGTGGCACGAGCTGATGGCGAAGGCGTCGGATGTGTGTCCGGCGGAGCCGCTGGATGCGGAGCATCCGCTGTACATTCTGTACACCTCGGGAACGACCGGGAAGCCGAAGGGCGTCGTGCACACGACGGGCGGATATTCCGTGGGAACGTATCTGACCACGAAGTTGGTTTTCGATTTGAAGGATGAAGACACGTACTGGTGCACGGCGGATATTGGATGGGTCACGGGGCACAGCTACATCGTGTACGGGCCGCTGCAGAATGGCGCGACGAGCCTGATGTATGAAGGCGCGCCGAATTTTCCCGAGCCGGATCGGTTCTGGTCGATCATCGAGCGGCACAAGGTGAATGTGTTCTACACGGCGCCGACGGCGATTCGCACCTTCATCAAGTGGGGCGATGAGTGGCCGAAGAAGCACGACATGTCGAGCCTGCGGCTGCTGGGGACGGTCGGTGAGCCGATCAATCCTGAGGCGTGGATGTGGTATCGCGAGACGATTGGCGGGAACCGCTGCCCGATTGTGGATACCTGGTGGCAGACGGAGACGGGGCACATCATGATGACGCCGCTTCCGGGTGCGATTGCGACGAAGCCGGGATCGGCGACGCGGCCGTTCCCGGGAGTGGTGCCGGAGATCGTGACCATGGAAGGCAAGCCGGTGCCGGAGGGATCGGGAGGATTTCTGGTGCTGAAGCGGCCGTGGCCAGGGATGCTGCGGACGGTGTATGGAGATCCCGATCGGTATGTGAAGAATTACTGGTCGCAGATTCCCGGGATGTACTTCACGGGCGACGGCGCGCGCAAAGATAAAGACGGATATTTCTGGATCATGGGGCGCGTGGATGACGTGCTGAACGTCAGCGGGCATCGGCTGAGCACGATGGAAGTGGAGTCGGCGCTGGTGGCGCACGATGCGGTGGCGGAAGCGGCGGTGGTGGGGCGTCCGGATGAACTGAAGGGGCAGGCGATCTCGGCGTTCGTCACGCTCGAGCAGGGAAGACAGCCTACGAACGAATTGAAGGAAGAGTTGCGGAAGTGGGTGGCGAAGGAGATCGGGGCGCTGGCGAAGCCGGATGATATTCGCTTCACGGACACGCTGCCGAAGACGCGCAGCGGGAAGATCATGCGGCGATTGCTGCGCGAATTGGCGACCAACGGCGAAGTCAAGGGCGACACGACCACGCTGGAGGATTTCACCGTGATCGCGAGGTTGAAGGAGCAGGACGAAGTTTAGGGACCGTCGAACTTCTTCGCCACGGATCACGCGGATTTCCACGGATGAAAAACTCTGATCCGTGAGAATCCGTGAAGATCCGTGGCTTATTTCTTGCCAGCCTGTAGGTCCTTGAAGGCGGGATTTGTCTTCAGGTGCTGGGGAAACTCTTTCTCGTAGTGCGCCAGAGCGGGGCAGATCACGCGGTGAATTCCGCCGAAGCCGAAGAGTTCCATTTCTTTCATGGCCTCGTCGGCGGACCACCCTTCTTCGGCCATGCGGTAGGAGGCGATCGCCATGCCGGTGCGGTCGTCGCCGAGGCGACAGTGCACGAAGACCTTCTTGCCAGGATTCTCCTCGATCACCTTCAAAAACTTCACGAAGGGCTCGTCGGACGGGAAGGGGCAATGCCACGGGATGGAAACGTATTCCATGCCGAGTTCCTCGACGGCCCGCTTCTCGTGTTCACTGTGGCCTCCGCGCATATCGACAACGATCGACACTCCCATTTTCTTCAAGGCCTTTAGACCGTCAGCGCCGGGTTGGCCTCCACGGTACAGGTTTGGCGTGACCTCCCCAAAATTCGACAGGCCGACATAATGCTTGCGGCTTCCCATGGAACGTTGTGTGGGAGGAGAAGTGTCTTGGGTCGACTGTGGATACGCGAGGGTCGCTAGGAAGAAGAGGGAAACGAGAATGGAAGAACGCCCACGGAGCATGTGTCTCCTTCCAGTGTAAGCGGATTGCTCTTGGTGTAAAGATCGAAAAGTTTTCGGCGCGCTAATCGCGGCAGACAGAAATCTAAGCAGGCTGCGGAAAAACTCACTTACGACCGACATCTCGACCTCAGCCCTGACGCCGCCTCTCAAAAACAAAGCGGGTGTCGCAGCGCGGAACAACTTGCGAAAAAACTTTGATTCGCGCAGGGTTTGGGAAGGGCACGAGTTTTAGAGGTTGCGGAAAAACTCCTGAATGTCGGTGGTACCGTGGAAGAGCGGCGCTTTAGCGCCGCGTAAAGCACGCAGAATCAACGGTGGGCTTCAGCCCCAGTTGGTCGCCTATCGCGGCGATCGGACTTTTTCCGCAACCTCTTTTTACTCGCGCCGTAACTCGACGCATAATCAGAGCGGCTTTCAGCCGCTGGGGTTTGCTCCTTGGTCCTCCAAACCATTTTTCCGAAAGTTGCGAAGCGCCACCCAAAATCGATAGCCTGACCGACTTTTCTGCAGCTGCTGACGCGATGAATGTCGTTCTCGACCTGAATTCCAAGTCAGGGTTGTCGCCCAGAGTGCGCCCCCGGGCTTAGGGAATCAGCCTGAATTAAACAACTGTCAGTTGTTGCATGTGTTCCCGAAGGATCCTCAAATGTGCTACCCGAAACCTAATTCATCCCGCGAGCCATTTTTCTTCCAACCATCTGCGCTAACCATTGCTGTCGGCGATAGTCGAATTGCATAGCTACACGGGTCGACAGCAGGCAAGGTTTTTCTCTCCCAACCGATTGCGAGGTGGAAAATGCGCATGCTGCTGGATATTTTCGGGCAGACTCTGCGCACGCTGTGGGCACACAAGCTGCGCTCCTTCCTGACCATGTTTGGCATCGCCTGGGGTGTAGGATCGCTTCTACTCCTCGCCGGCGTGGGAGAAGGCTTCCGCAACGGCAATCGCCGCCAACTCGAAACCTTCGGCAAGAACATCATCTTCTTCTGGGGAGGACGGGCTCCTGCTGTCACCGGCAGCTTCAGTTCCATGAAGTGGTTCAACCTGACTTATGACGACTACCGCGACATCAAGAACGAATCCAAGCTCGCGCTGAACATCTCGCCGGTCATCGCGCGCGACGACATTCGCGCCGTCAGCGACTACACCAGCACCAACGGCCAGGTGTCCGGTGTTCCCTCGATCTACAACAAGGTGCGAACCATTCCTCTTGAAGTCGGACGCTGGATCAACGACGAGGACAATGATCAGCGCCGCCGGGTATGCATTCTCGGCAGGGAAATGACGCGTAACCTCTTCCCTGGACGCCCGGCCGTCGGCAACTCCATCCTGCTCAATGGAGTGCGCTTCCAGGTCATCGGCATGCTATCGATGATCGGGAACGAAGAACAGAACTCCACCAACATTCGCATCTTTGTCCCGTTTAGCACTATGCGCGAACTCTTCCCACTCAAGGGCGACAATTCGAAAGAGGGCAATGCGATTTCGTTCATCAATTATCAGCCGCGCACATTCGATGAAAATGAAGCTGCCAAAGACGAACTCCATGCCATTGTCGCTCGCAACCACGGCGGCTTCGATCCCAAAGACAAGGACGCATGGGAAGAGTGGGACACGATAAAGAACCAGAAAACTATGGGCAAGATATTTACCGCGATGGATTGGTTTCTGGGAGGCGTCGGACTGGTTACGCTGGCCCTCGGCGCGATCGGGATCATCAACATCATGCTCGTGGCGGTCAGTGAGCGCACGCGCGAAATCGGCCTGCGAAAGGCACTGGGCGCCACGAACCGCAACATATTGTTCCAATTCTTCCTGGAAGGTGCGTTCCTCACGCTGCTCAGCGGCGCGCTCGGAGTGACTGGTGCTCTGGTCATCATGCGATTGCTTTCTGGGGTGAACCTCCCGCAGGGTTTCGACACACCGCGAATCGTGCCGGTTTCCGCCATCGGCGCCGTGCTCTCGTTAGCGCTGGCCGGCATTACCGCAGGCCTCTATCCGGCTCGCAAAGCCGCCATGCTCGAGCCGGTCGAAGCGTTACGTCAGGAGTAAGTATGACCAGTGATCTATTGAAGGAAGCTGTCGGCGCGATGCGTCACAACCGGCGTCGAACCGCGCTCACCATGCTCGGCATGGCATGGGGAATCGCTACGGTGGTGATCCTGTTGGCATTCGGATCGGGCTTCGAGCGGGCGATCGGCATCATCTTCAGCTCGTGGGGAACTGACGTGATCGGAGCCTTTCCCGGCCGCACCTCGCTGCAGGCTGGAGGCGCCAAAGCGGGAAGTGAAATCCGCCTGCAGATTGCAGATGTCGATTACATCCGCAACGAAGTGCCCATGGTCAAGGGTGTAACGCCCATCTTCGACAAGCGGAACGTCACCATTCAGCACGACACGCGTACGTTCACCAATCTGTTTCTGACCGGCGTCTATCCCGTTTACGACCGCATCCGTGGCTTCTCGGTTGCAACCGGGCGAGCTCTCAGCGAAGAAGACCAATTTCAGCGGTCGCGCGTGGTGGTGATCGGCGACGAGGCCCGGAGGAGGCTATTCTCCGGCGAGCCGCCTCTGGGCAAATCCATCCGCATCAACGGGCTCAGTTTTGAAGTCGTGGGTGTTTATCAGCGCAAGGTTCAGGGCGGGGACAACAACGACAACACGCTGTTGGCGATTCCCTTCAGCACCATGGGGGATCTCTACGATACCAGATACATCAGCGGCATCTTCATGGACTACGAGGGCGACAACCACGAGCAACTGGCGCGCGTCGTGCGCTCGGTTCTTGCCGGACACCACAACTTTCGCGCGGATGACCGGCGGGCGGTATTCATCGCAGATTTCAAGCAGGATTTCGAAGAATTCAGCGTCGTCAGCACGGGGCTAAAGATCCTGCTGGCGTTCATCGGCGCACTCACCCTCGGCATTGGAGGCATCGGCCTGATGAATATCATGCTGGTGTCGGTGCAACAGCGTACCCGGGAGATCGGCATCGAGAAGGCCCTGGGCGCCCACAAGGGCCACATCCTCTTCCAATTTCTCGCCGAAGCCTTGGCCATCACGTTCGCCGGAGGCCTTGGCGGAATTGCAATCGCCTACGTCATTTCGTGGGCCGTCGGGGCCCTGCCACTGATGAGCGCCTTCGGCGACAATCTTCAGGCGGGAGACATTCACCTCCACATCAACGTTAGCAGCCTGGTGGTGGCAACCATCATTCTGAGTCTGGTAGGCATTATCAGCGGGATGGTTCCGGCCGTTCACGCTGCCCGCCTGGACCCCATCGAGAGCCTGCGCTACGAATAAGCTCGGAAAGGGCGCTGTTATTGAGTGAGCTTAATGGCCAGCTGGCGTTCCGGCTGCGTCATCTCTCCCCACAGCTTCCGCAAATCCGCTTGAACCGCCGTGTTTTCGGGGTCTTTGCGCAGCGCGAGCGCGAACCAGCGATACGCCGTCGGAAGGTCGTGGGGGGTGCACAGTCCGGCCGAATAGAGCGCCCCCATTTCGATCATGGCTTTCGGGTTGGCTTGATTCGCGGCCGGCCTCAACAGGCGCAGACCGCGCTCGCAATCCTGAGGGGAGCCACGTCCGTAGAGATACTTCTGAGCCTCGGTGACGGGATCGTAGGTCGCAGCCGGCCGGCTTGCCGCGCTCGGCTTTGGGGCCGGGGCTTTGGGCGCAGGCTTCGGCTTCTCCACAGGCTTGGTCGCAGCAGTGGGAGTATCGGGCGACGTGTCTTTTGCGGTGGACGAATCTTTGTCTGCCGAGGAATCTTTGCCTGGCGGCGAAGTGGCCTTGTCCGGGGCCTTGTCCGCATCTGCGGTTGGAGGGGCAGCGTCTGTTGGCTTCGGAGTATCTGTCGACGGGGGATTGTCCGGGCTCGAGGTCGCTGGCGCGGCACCCGCTGCCGAGTTGCCTGTCGGTGCATTGGCGGGAGCGGCTGTTGCAGGTTGCGGCGGCGAGGCTGCAATCGTCTGCGGCGTGGGTTGAGGATCGGCCGTGATGCTGGGAGACGATGCGGGTTCGGTTGCCGCATCGGGCGTCGGGGAATTCTGTGCCACAGCTGCAGGCTTCTTCAAGCCGTTAAGCCACGCGAGCCCCTGATTCTTGAACCGCAGGTAGCCAAAACCAACGGCCAAAGCGAGCGCGATGAGGATCAGCAGGATTTTGCCGATGCCCCAGTGATGCTGCGGTTCTTCCTCGTCGAGCAGATAATCGAGGTTGGAACCTGCCCCGGAGTGCGGATCGATGCTCAAGCTCGCGCGTTTGCGCGGAACAGATTTGCTGGACACAGGATCGCTCAAACCTAGAAAAGATGGTCCACTGATCGAAGACGGTCTTTCCACAACGGAGCGAGGTGAGTCCTGCGAGGGTCCGGCGACAACTTGGGCGGTGCTCGGGGAAGCGGCAACCGGGACGGGCTGGGATTCCGCAGACTTGGGTGCCGAAGCCGCCAATAGCGACGCTCCGCACATGCCGCAGAAGCGGTTCTGCTCCGAGTTCTCATTGCCGCAGCGAGCGCAGCGCACGAATCTCTCCTTACCCTATAGCTTACGATATCTTACAGGTTCGATGCAGGGGGTCGCTGGTCAGTTTGGGAGATTCCTGCATCATCGTTAGTGCTTTTGCACTTTTTGCGATAAACCCTTTGGCCGCTAAGGTCGTGGTGATACTTTTCTGAGATGGCTGAGGAAAGCACCTCATGAGAACTCTTTCATTGCCGATACAAACTCTTACGCTCGACGTTTGTGGCCACAGGCTGGAAGTGGTGCGGATCCACGGCGCCCGGGAGAATGCGCCAGAGCTCGTGTTTCTTCATGAAGGCTTGGGCTCGGTTTCGCTCTGGAAGGACTTTCCGGCGCGCGTTGCTGAGGCTACGGGATGTCCGGTGACGGTTTACTCGCGTTACGGATCCGGCAATTCCGATTTGCTGAAAGAGCCTCGGACTGTGCGGTACATGCATGATGAGGCATTGCAATCGCTGCCGGAACTGCTCTCTCAATTGAAGATCGAGAATCCGATTCTGGTGGGACACAGTGATGGCGGCTCGATCGCGATCATCTATGCGGGGGTCCATGATCGGGTGCGCGGCCTGGTGCTACTGGCTCCGCACGTGTTCGTCGAGGACCTCACCGTGGCGAGCATTGCCGAGGCGAAGGCGAAGTTCGAGACTACGAATCTGCCGGAAAAGCTGGCGCGCCATCATCGGGAAGCAGCGCAGACGTTTTGGGGATGGAATGATATCTGGCTGCATCCACAGTTTCGGAGCTGGAACATCGAGGAGTATCTGCCGCGGATTAGCTGCCCGGTGCTGGTGATTCAGGGACTGGATGATCAGTACGGGACGATGGCCCAAGTGGAGGCGATCCGGAGGCAAAGCGGCGGGCCGGTGGAGGTGCTGGTGCTCGAGGATTGCCAGCACTCTCCGCAGCGGGATCAGCCCGAGAAGGTGATTGAAGCGGTGGGGAAGTTTGTTGCCGCGGTTCGTGGAAACTAATAGTCGGGTTTCGGTGTCGGGAAAGTGCAGGATCAGGGGGTTCCGGCGTTCTAACGTAGGTCTTATTCCGTTTTGTGCGAACGGTGGAGGTGGTCATGAAGCGTTCTTTCGCCGGATCGTTGATCGTGAGTTCTTGCCTATCTCTATGGCGGCGCAGGTAGCCAGCGACGTTGTTAGCG
>CAVYOZ010000021.1:0-154941 GCA_963770265.1 Terriglobia bacterium | reverse complement strand
GGAGCAGGTTATCGGGGTTCGAATCCCTGGGGGGCAGCCAACTTTCCTTCCGATCGGTTGCTCGGTTCTCCCTAACTTGAAGAGATAAGGGGCAGAGAAACTTGCTCAGTTCCCCGAGTTGCCGGGCGTCGCGCTGAGTTTTCGGCGGGCTTCCTCCAGCGCCTGTTGCGGGTCGCGGCCGGTGACGTCCTTGTACCAGGCGGGGTGATGAGTCCAAGCCCAGGCCTCGCTGACCGTGCCGCGGGTCATGGCCTGCATCGTGCCGGGCTCGCCGATGGTGCTGAGGTAAATGTGAATGAAGATGCCTGCCAGCATGATCAACGCCGAGATGTCGTGAATGACATAACTGACGGCGACGAGCCAGCGACTGAATATCTCCGGGAACCACATAATGATGCCTGTGATCAGGTAGGCGATGCAGCCGCCGACGATTTCCCAGAACATCGCCTTCTGGCCGGCGTTGAAGAAGCCTACGTCGGGAGGCTCAATGCTGTCGCGGTGTGTCACGTAGCTTTTGAGGCGCTTCATCCATCGGGTATCGCCGGGTCCCCATGCCATCGGGGTCAACCAATTCAAAGCCTGAAGGCCGAAGAAGAACACGAATCCCAGTCCGAACCACGGATGCAGCAAGCGCGTCATGGCGCCGCCGCCGAACAGGGGAGTGAACCAGCGGAAGATCCATGGCATGTAAATGCCGAAGCCGGAGACCAGCGCCAGGAAGAAGAAAATTCCGTAGGCCCAGTGCAGAAAACGCGTGTAGGCGCGATGGCGCAAAAGTTCTCCGACATACACGACGGTCAGGCCAATCCGGTTGATGAAGTGGTCGGGGCCGCGCGCGATGCTTTTCGCTGGAGTGGCCATCTAGTTTTCCTTCTCTTCCTTCCTTGCCTCACCGCCGTCGATTTCTCGCACCGGGGGTTGAGGTTGTACTCTTCGTGGTCCTTCGGTGACGTAGTGCAGGATGACCCCGGCGAACGCCATCATGGACGCGATGAGCCCGATTGGCTTAAACCAGTTTTTCCAGAGGGTAAAACTGAGGGGGATGCGGGGATTTTTCGGCAATCCGCCGTATTTTTCCGGATTCGTTGCGTCGTGCAGGATGTAAACGACTGAGGTCCCACCAATGGTCTGTGGATCGTATACGCCGGCGTCTTTGAGTCCGGCGTGCTGCTGCAGTTGTGTCACGCGTTTGTTGGCGAGCTGCAGCATGTCCTCCTTCGTGCCGAAATGGAGGCACCCCGTCGGACACGATTTGATGCAGGCCGGCTCCAGGCCCTGACCGACTCGATCCGAGCACAACGTGCATTTATAGACTTTCTTCGTGGACGGATTGAACTTGGGAACGTTGAAGGGACAACCGGAGACGCAGAACTCGCAGCCGATGCAGTTGGCCTCTTCGAAATCGACAATGCCGTTGCTGTATTGCACGATTGCGCCATCGGCTGGACACGCGGCGAGGCAGCCGGGGTCGGCACAGTGCATGCACTGATGCTTGCGCATCAGCCACTGGAACGATCCGTCGTCGGAGCTGACCTCGTTGAACTTGATCAGGTTCCAGTAGTTCCAACTGGTGTCGGGCATGGTCTGGTAGGTGTTGTCGAACATGGTGGGCTGGAACGGCATGTCGTTCCATTCCACGCAGGCGACTTCGCAGGCCTTGCAGCCGATGCACGTTGTCGTATCGATCAGCTTGCAGAGTATTTCCTGGCGCTGGGTTCCTGCGCCAGGGACTGGGCCGGGATGGCCCGAGATTCTCTGAACTTGCAGCGTCTTGCGATCGCTCATCTCAGGCGCTCCTCAGACTCTTCTCCAGCTTCACGAGGAAGCCTTTGAACTCTGGTGTGTAGGCGTTGGGGTCGATCACCGCCGGGGAGAGATAGTTGACAGGCGTCTTCGCGGTCTTGCCTGCATCTTCCGCGATGCCGCGGAATCCCCAGTGAATGGGAATGCCGATCTGGTAAGTTTTCTTGCCATCGATCATCATGCCCTTGATGCGCTTCGTCACCATCGCTTTTGCGATGTACTCCGCGCGGGCGCTGGTGACCTTTACTGTCTCTCCGCCGCGCAGGCCCATCTCGTCGGCGAGTTCGGCAGGAATCTCCACGAACGGCTCGGGCACCAGCTGCACGTTCATGGGATTGTTCTTAGTCCAGTAGTGATAGTGTTCGGTAAGGCGATACGTGGTGCAGATGATGTTGAATCCCTGCTCGACGGTTCCGTATTTGTCCATGTCCGACTTGAATCTCTTGGCAATCGGATTGTTGGACTGATTCGGATGCAATGGATTTGCGATTGGGCTTTCGGTCGGTTCGTAATGCTCGGGGAAGGGACCATCGGCGACGGCGCCGATGGGCACAAACAAACGTCCGACGCCTTCCGGATTCATGATGAATGGACCCATATGGGTCTTGGGGTCGGAGTCGGCTTTGAAATCAGGAACGTCGTTGCCGGCCCATTTCTGCTTCGCTTCGCTCCACCAGACTTGTTTGCGGTCGGGATCCCAAGGCTTGCCATTCAAATCACATGAAGCGCGGTTGTACAGCACGCGGCGATTCATTGGCCAGGACCAGGCCCAGTTGGGATGGATTCCGAGCCCGGAAGGATCGCCAGGGTCACGACGCTGGGTCAGAGCTCCGGCTTCGGTCCATGAGCCGCAGTAGAGCCAATTGCCTGACATGGTGGAGCCGTCGTCCCGTAAGAATGCGAAGCCGGGAAGCTGCTGGTCAGCTTTGATCGTGGTGTTGGTCTTCTGATCGGTGACGTCGGCCAGGGCTTTGCCGTTGAGTTCCTTCGCGACTTCGGCGAGGGACGGATTGTATGGATTCGTGTAGCTCCATGAGAGTTTCAGGATGGGATCGGCGAACTTGCCGCCGTCCTTCTGATATTTCTCGCGGACCTTCAAAAAGATGCGCGCCAGAATTTCCTGATCGAGCCTGCAATCTCCGGGAGGCGGAACCGCGGCCCACTTCCACTGCAGCCAGCGCGCCGAATTGACGAATGTGCCGTCCTTCTCGGCGAAGCCCGCGCCAGGCAGCCGGTAAACCGTCGTATTGATCTTCTTCATGTCGTCGGGCGTGGTGCCCGGCGCACGCCAGAATTCGCTGGTTTCGTCGGGATAGATTTCGCAGACGACCAGGAAATCTGCTTTCTTCAATGCCTCGATGTTCTTTTTCCCATTCGGCCCGATCATGACGCCGTTCATGCCGAACGCCAGCATGCCTTTGACTTTGCCGTTGTACATGTCATCCCAGATCTCCGCCCAGGAGTACTTGCGGTCGATCTTGGGGAGCCAGTTGAAAGCGAAGTCATTCTCTTTGGTGGCCGCGTCGCCGTAGAGTGCCTTGAGGAACGACACGGTGAATGCCGGTGTATTCGACCAGTAGTTGAAGGAATCCCACTCTTTTGGTTTCGAGGCCTTGGGCGTGGTGCGAGTGAGATAAGCCTTCAAGTCCGTGTCGGCGGGCGTCGGCATCTTGAGATAGCCGGGCAGAATGTCAAAGACGCCGGCCATGTCGGTCGCGCCTTGAATGTTGGAGTGCCCGCGCAAAGCGTTGACGCCGCCGCCGGCGCGTCCCACATTTCCGAGCAGCAATTGAATCATCGCAGCCGTGCGGATCGTTTGAGTGCCGGAAGAGTGCTGCGTCCAGCCGACGGCGTAAATGATGGTGCCGGCCTTCTTCATGTCGCCGTTCTGGCGAATGGAGGTGAAGGTGTCCCACGCCTTGAGCGCCTGGTCTTTTGGAATGCCGGTGATGCGCTCAACCATCTCTGGCGTGTAGCGCGAGTATTGCTGCTTCAGCAGTTGGAAGACGCAGCGGGGATTCTGCAGGGAAAGGTCGTAAGCCACGTTCGGCGGCAACATGGGTGGAGGGACCGGTCCCCCGCCCATGCCTTTTGCACCTGCCGGACCTTGTGCCTGATATCCCTGACCCTCAGCGCTGTGGGCGGTGCTGCCGCTCTGCTCATGCGAAGCGACCGAATGTAACGCGGTTCCCGCCCCCGAAACTGCCCCACCCTCTTCATAGTTCCAGGTGGTCTTGTCATAGGTCTTGGCATTCTGATCGAAGCCGGAGTAGAGGCCATCTTCGGGCAGTTTGAAACCATCTTTCACGACGAACGCGGCGTTGGTGTAGTTGACGAGATATTCCTCGTTGTAGCGTTTGTTCTGAATGGCAAAGTTGATCATCCCGCCGAGAAAGGCGATGTCGGATCCGGCGCGGATTTGAAGGAATTGGTCCGCCTGTGTGGCGGTGCGTGTGAAGCGCGGATCGACGACAATGATCTTCGCGTTGCGGTTGCGCTTGGCTTCAACCACCCACTTGAATCCGCAGGGATGGTTCTCGGCTGGATTCCCGCCCATGATCAACATCATGTCGGCGTTCTTGATGTCGACCCAGCCGTTGGTCATCGCCCCGCGTCCGAATGTTGGCCCCAAACTGGAGACCGTGGGGCCGTGTCAAACACGTGCCTGGTTTTCCAGGCACGTCACCCCCATCGAACGCATTGACTTCACAACAAGGTAATTGAACTCGTTGGTATCGGTACATCCGCCGGCAAAGGCAAGACTCTCGAGGCGATTCACGGCTTTGCCGTTTTTGTCGGTCTCCATGAAAGTCGCGTCGCGCAGTTCCTTGGTTCGCGTGGCGATTTCATCGATTGCCTGATCCCAGGAAATGTCTTCCCAATGATCAGAGCCGGGGCGGCGCACCTGCGGCTTCAGCAGGCGGCGATCGTTGACGATGTCCTGCAACAGGGACGCGCCCTTTGGACAAAGGGTCCCGCGGTTGATGGGATGATCGGGATCGCCCTCGACGTGAACCACTTGTGGAGTGACGTTCTTCGCGCCATCACCAATGGTGTGGATGATGATGCCGCAGCTCACTGAGCAATATGGACAGGTGCTGCGCGTCTGCGTGGTGCGGGAAATCTTGAGAGTGGAAGACTGGGCCTGCAGCGGCTGCAGGTCGAAACCGAGGGCTGAGAGCCCGACGGCGCCCGCTACTCCGGTCTTCAGGAAGGAACGGCGTGAAAGGTCCATGAAGATGTCCCCCGGCTTACTGGACAACACCTAGGATGCACTTCCTGCTGTTCGGGTAAACCCGTAAGTTGCACGAAAAAGTACACCGACAAAGAGCGGGTGTCAACCGGAATGAGGAGCCGAATGTTAATGCCAGGTTAAAATCCCATCAGGTTTGGGGCGACCTTGGCGTAGCCGCGATCGATTGTCCACACATCGAGTACCGAGAATGCAGCCTCGTCGATCAGGGGAACGGCCAGACCGTCGACCGTCATGTCGATGGCCTTAAGATAGCGACGGCAGGTGTCGCACGCCTCGATGTGAACCGCGGCCCACTCGTCGGATGAAAAGCGAGGCAGCTTTTCTTTGTCTTCTTCCCGGCACCAGGGACAGATGAGTCGGCGAAAAGGCCATTCGCGCAGGCAAAACGAGCAGAGCAGCCAGCGCCCAGCCGCGTCGCCTTCGGGGTGAAGAACAGCCATCTGCGGCAAGCCTGCACATGCCGGACAGACGGCGTTGCCGGTGTAGGTATCCTGCGCGAGTTGGAGTTGAAGATTTTCGGCGACCGGTTGGAGGCATGCGCGCGTGAAGAAATCATCCGGGCTCGCGAACGCCGGACCAACGGCGTCGAGTACCGACTGGGTTGCCTGAATCCACTTCTGCTCTCCGAAGGACCTCCACTGATTGGCTGCGTCACGCAGCCGTTCGGGCCCGTGATGCGCGCTGAGGGATAGAAGCGAGGGCATTTCGCAGACGACAGTGGACACGTCGATTTGCGCGCGCAGGGGGACATCCGGACTGATCACCCGAGTGGACCGAGATGAGATCTCGGCCTGAAACTCCAATACCAAACGATAGAAGGTCAAGGCCGGTGCGATGGGCTTGTGGAGTTCTGTCAATTCTTTGACGCGGAGGAGCCTGGCGTCCCATCGTTTGCGGCGATCGTCCGTTGCGAGTACCAAGTTTGCGCCTCGCGCCCTATCTTCGCATAGTCTCTGTCGTAAAGCCGCGAGTGTACAATAACTCGACTTCAGAGGGCGGGTACCAGAAATCCCAGGAGATTACTGATGATCAAAAAAGTGTGTGTGTCGTTGATTGCTTTGGTAGTGCTGGCTCCTTGCCTGTTGGCCCAAAGCGTGGATGAAATTATTGCGAAGAACGTTCAGGCTCGCGGCGGGGCGGAGAAGCTGAAGAGCGTGCAGACGATCAAGTCCACCGCGACCATGTCGATGGGGCCGGGGATGGAAGCTCCCGGCGTGCTGATCCAGAAACGGCCCGCTCTGGCGCGCCTGGAATTCACCGTGCAGGGATTGACCGCAGTGCAGGCCTTCGACGGCAAGAATGCGTGGCAGATCATGCCGTTCATGGGGAAGAAGGATCCGGAACTGATGTCGGCGGACGAGTCGAAAGAAACCGAGGAGATGGCCGATCTGGATGGTCCGCTGGTGGACTACAAGAGCAAGGGACATCAGGTGGAGTTGCAGGGCAAAGAGAAGATCGAAGGCACCGACGCCTACAAGCTGAAGGTCACGCTGAAGAATGGCGACGTGCAAACGATCTACATCGACTCCGACTCGTTCCTCGAGATTAAGGAAGTAACCAAGCGCACGATCCGAGGCACGGAACAAGAGGTTGAATCGGCGATCGGCGACTACAAGGCAGTCAACGGAATCATGTTCCCATTCGCCGTGGAGAGCGGAGTCAAGGGAAGCGATCAGAAGCAGAAGCTCACCATCACCAACGTTGAGCTGAATGTTCCGGCGGACGACTCCATATTCAAGATGCCGGCCGCTGCTCCCAAACCAGCTGCACCTAAGGCGGATGCGCCAAAGACGGATTCCTCCAAGAACTAGCAAGGCGGAGATTTGCGGTCGAATGGTTCGCGTCGGGGGCGGCGCGTTTAAAGAAAGTGGAAATCCCCACCCTGTCTCCGCAAGAACGTGGAGACAAGGGTGGGGCACCTTTCAGATCCGTTTAGTGAGAAAAGTCGAAAGTCGAGCTGTTCGGTTTCCTTGTGAGGTGATCATGAGCAATCGTTTGCATGTGTTGCCGGTTGTTTGCCTCTTATTTTTCGCCCTTCCCCTGACAGCGCAGGACGTCACGGTCGATTCGGACACGATCAGCGGACTGCCGATTCGCGCCATTGGTCCGGCCGCGATGGGCGGCCGCATTGCCGACATCGCCGCTATTCGCGAGGGAGGGCGGCTGACGATTTACGTCGGCTCGGCGAGCGGCGGAGTGTGGAAGTCGGTCGATAGCGGCACCACGTTCAAGCCCATCTTCGACAAGCAGTCTTCGCTTTCGATCGGATCGATTGCGATTGATCCGCAGAATTCTAAGACGGTGTGGGTGGGCACGGGCGAATCGTGGGTGCGCAACAGCGTTTCGGTCGGAACTGGCGTGTATCGCTCGCGCGACGGCGGGGAAAATTGGGAGGCCGTGGGTCTGCCTGACTCCGAGCACGTCAGCCGCATCATCGTTCATCCCAAGGAGAGCAACACGGTTTACGCATGCGCTCTTGGACACCTCTGGAATTCGAACACAGAACGCGGCGTCTTCAAAACCACAGACGGCGGGAAGACGTGGAACAAGATCCTTTATCGCAATGACAGCACCGGCTGCGCGGAGATGGCCATGGACCCGCAGGATGCAGACGTCCTCTACGCCGCCATGTGGGACGTGCGGCGCGAGCCACACAATTTCCGGTCGGGCGGTCCGGGAAGCGGATTATTCAAGACCACAGATGGCGGCGCGACGTGGCACGAACTACGCAAGGGGCTGCCCGAGGGGGATCTGGGGCGGATTGGGATCGGCATCGCAGCTAGTAAGACTTCGCGTGTGTACGCCGTGGTCGAGGCCAAGAATCACACCGCCCTGTTCCGCTCTGACGACGCGGGCGACAGCTGGACCGAAGCCAACAGTTCGTTCAACGTCAGCGGGCGTCCGTTTTACTTTGCGCGGCTGGCGGTCGATCCCAAGAATCCCGATCGCGTGTACAAGCCCGGATTTTTCCTGACCGTGAGCGAAGACGGCGGCAAGAGTTTCAGCGCCGCATTTTCCATGAGCGAGGGTGAGACGGGGGCAGGCGTGCATGGCGACATGCACGCGCTGTGGATCAATCCAGAGAACCCCGACCAGTTGCTGGTGGGCACGGATGGCGGCGTGTACCAGTCGCTTGATCAGGCGACTCATTGGCGATTCCTCGCGAACCTGCCGGTTTCGCAGTTTTATCACGTGAGCTTCGACATGGCCGACCCGTACAACGTCTACGGCGGGTTGCAAGATAACGGTACGTGGATGGGGCCATCCCGTGCGCCGGGGGTCATCGCCAACCGGCATTGGAGGGTGATTGGCATGGGCGATGGCTTTTGGGCGTTCTCCGACCCTGCCGATCCTGACTACGCGTATGTCGAATACCAAGGGGCGATGATTTCTCGCTTCCGCAAGTCGACGGGCGAAGCGAAGGACATCAAGCCACTGCCACGGCCGGGTGAACCGGACTTTCGCTTTAACTGGAATTCTCCGATTCATTTGAGCCCGAATCAGCCGGGAACGATCTATCTCGGCGCGCAGTTCCTGTTTCGTTCGCGAGATCACGGAGAATCATGGGACCGCATCTCGCCAGACCTGACGACCAACGATCCGGCGCGACAGCATCAGGAAAACTCCGGCGGCCTAACCATCGACAACTCCGACGCCGAGAAATACGAAACTATCTATACGATCGCGGAATCTCCGAAGGACGCGAATGTCATATGGGCCGGGACCGACGACGGCAATGTGCAAATCACGCGCGACGGTGGCAAGCACTGGACGAACGTGGTGAAGAACATTCCCGGGCTGCCGGCGAATACGTGGGTGTCAACCATTGAAGCTAGCCATTTCGATCCGGCGGTGGCGTACGCGACGTTTGACGGCCATGCCGGCGGAGACATGAAGACCTACGTTTACCGCACCCCGGATTATGGGAAGACATGGACTTCGCTCTCCACGTCAGAACTGAATGGCTATGCGCACGTGGTAAGGGAAGATCTCGTCAACAAAAACCTCTTGTTCGTCGGAACTGAGTTTGGACTTTTCCTGTCCATTGACGGCGGGGCGCACTGGGCGCAGTTCAAAGGGAGTTTGCCGAACGTGGCGGTGCGCGATCTGGCCATTCATCCGCGCGAGTCTGATCTGCTGGTGGCGACGCATGGCCGCGGCATTTACATCCTGGACGATCTGACGCCGATTCGCGCGCTCACGCCCGAGATCCTCGCCAAGGATTTTGCGATGCTGCCATCGCGTCCGTCGGTGTTGACGCTGGCGGCGAGTGAGCAGAGATTCGATGGCGACTCTGAATTCGTTGGGCGTACCCTGCCGGAAGCAGCCTCTATCGTCTATTACCAGAAGAAGCGCCACATCTTCGGCGATTTGAAAGTCGACGTTTCTGATGATAAGGGAAATCTGCTCACATCGATTCAGGGGGATAAGCGAAAGGGGCTGAACCGTGTGGCGTGGCCCGAGCGCGCCAAGCCCCCGAAGATGCCTCCCGCGGCCGGACTGGTGGAAAACGAGTTTGCCATGCTTGGACCGCAGGTGCAGGAGGGAACGTACACCGTCAATGTGACCAAGGGTAAGGACACGTATTCCTCGGAGATCAAACTGGTGCCCGATCCGCGCTCGAAGAGCACAGCGGCGGATCGTGCGTTGCAGCACAAAACGGTCATGGAACTCTATAACATGCTTGGGCAGCTGACGTTCATCGTGGATGCGACGAACGACCTGCGCGACCAGGCACGGCAGCGCGCGGCAAGCGCGAGCGACAGTGGCTTGAAGGATCAGATCAACGGTCTGGTCCAGAAACTCGAGGATTTCCGCTCTACGCTGGTGTCGGTGAAAGAGGGCGGGATGATCACGGGCGAGAAGAAGCTGCGTGAAAAACTCGGTGAGCTATATGGCGGAGTGAATGGTTACTGCGGACGTCCGACGCAATCTCAGATTGACAGCACGGCGGTTTTTCAGAAGAAGCTGGACGAGGCCGCGAGCCAGTTTGAGTCCATCACCGGCGCGGGAGTGCAGTCGCTGAATACGAGCCTTCAGGGCAAGAGCCTGGAGCCGGTCAAGGCGATGTCGCGGGAGGAGTGGGAGAAGAAGCAGAAGTAGTCGGACCTTAGTCCTGGTGAGTGTGCGCGAGCGGATGTGTCGTTGCGGACCCGCGCACTTGTTCCCCCTGACCCAACTCCTCCGTGTTGGGCTTTCACATGCGTCGCCCGCGGCTAAACCTGTTTCATAGTTGCGGGGACCGAGAAGGGCATAGCTTCACAGCCTGCGGAAAAACTCTCGCGCGCCACCCGAAATCGATTGCCTGATCGATTGTTTCCACAGCCCGTTCAATCGTGACGAAGAGGCTGGTGGCATGCTGTATTACTTTGTTCCCCTCAGTTGAAACTCCTTGAAAAATAAGGTAGGTTTAGCTATTTTCTCCTCCCCCTTGGGCAGACGGATCTGTCTGTCGCCGGTCCAACGGTCCCAGGATTTTGATGGCCGGAAAAGAGTCGAGAGTGACGGACTAGGAGCAGGCGTGATCTGCGCCGAAATGCGCGGGATGCGCGCTGCCGCAGTGGTGTGAATTCATTTTGGGGGAAGGATTCGATGAAGGAGGGTGTGATGGGTTTCTCCAGAGGTTTCCTGATTCATTATGTGCGCGGACGTGCGCTGTGGCTGGCGCTCGCCGGATTTCTGATCAGCCCGAATCTGATGCGGGCGCAGTCCGGTCAGACGGTGACCGTGGACCAGGCGGCCATGCAAGCGCTGCTGAAGCGAATCGATCAACTGGAGGCCCGAGTGCAGCAGCTGGAGGCGGCCCAGCATCCTGCCGCGCCAGAGACGGCTAAGGTCGAAGTGCGGCAGCTGGCTGCCGAGGCTCCGACTCACGGGCCATCGCAAGCGGCTGCACAGGAGCACGAGCCGGAGCCTTCCGAGCATGCTGAATCCGAGCGTATGGACGTGAGCAAGACGCTGTTGCGCGTTCGAGGATTCGGCGACGTTACATTCCACGGTGATAACTATCATCCGGCAGGCCTGCCGGGGGATAAGACTGCCTTTACGCTCGGCCAACTCAACCTTTTTGTGACCTCCGACATTTCCGACAAGTTCAAGTTCCTGAGTGAAATTGTGTTCGAGGCTGGACCTGAGAACATTTACGGTGTACCCCGGGGAACCGCGAATTCCTTTGGCGTGGATGTAGAACGGTATCTGCTCACCTATTCGCAGAATGAGTATTTCAACCTCTCAGCGGGCCGCTATCACACGGCGATCGGTTACTACAACACGGCTTTTCACCACAGCACATGGCTGCAGACAACGACCGGAAGGCCGTTCCTGTTTGCGTTTGAGGATCAAGGCGGCATCTTACCGATCCACAATGTGGGAGTAGAAGCGTACGGACGCATCCCTTCTGGCTCGCTTGGATTGCACTACGTTGCTGAGGTGGGGAACGGTAGAGAATCGCGCGCGCCGCTGTTCGAGGAGCCGGTCCAGAACGTCACCTCCGATACGAACCACAAAGCAGTGAATTTCGAGTTGTTCGCGCGACCCACCAAGGTGCCCGGACTGCAAGTAGGATTCTCGGTCTATCGGGATTTGTTGGTTCCCATCGGGAGGCCTGCCGTTGGCGAGACTATCCTCGCAGCGCACGCGGTCTACTCGCACGCCGACCTTTGAGTGGCTCAACGAGGCTTTGGTGGTGCGGAACACGCCAGAAGGCGGCCACACCTATGACACGCCGGGGTGGTACAGCCAGATTTCGCGAAGGTTCGGGTCGTACCGACCGTACTTCCGCTACCAGTACATCAATGCCAGCCCGAATGAACCGATTTTTCCGGATGTGGGATTGAATGCGGGACCCTCAGTAGGCTTGCGCTATGATGCCAGCGAATCGGTGGCGCTGAAGATGCAGTATGACTACACGTCCCTGCGGAACCAGCCCGCAGTGCAGGGACTTCAGGCGCAAGTGGGATTCACGTTCTGACGGGGAAACGATGATCCGCTACCCTGCCATCATGGTGGTGATCCTGGCGACGGCTGCTCTGGTGGAGCCGATGCCGGAGTCGCGCGTGCAAGCAGCGCGTCCTGAAGGAGAGCCTGGCCATCATCGTGAACCGCGAGAATCCCATCGAGAACCTGTCGATGGCGGAACTGCGAGCCGTGTTTCTGGGAGAGCGCAGCCATTGGGCCAACGGGCGAAGAATCACGCTGGTCATGATGGAACCGGGACAGCCCGAGCGGGACACGCTGCTCCGCGATGTCTGCCGCATGAGCGAGTCAGACTTGCGTCGCCGCTATCTGCAGGGACTGCTGACGGGAGAAGTGCTGGTCTCACCCAAGACCCTGTCGAGCCCCGTGGGCGTGCGCAAGTTTGTGTTCAACGTGCCGGGAGCCATCGGGTACCTGCGCCCCGAGGACGTGGACGACTCCGTCAAAGTCATTCGCATCGATGGGCATCTTCCCAGCGATGCCGAGTATTCGTTGAAGATCGCGGAACGTTCCGAGAGGTAGGATGAGCGACCGCACCCAACTCACGACTCATGAAGGAGCAGCGACCTTTACCCCGCGAGTGGGGAGGAGTCCGGCATTCCTGGCGCGCTACAGTTCAGCGGTGTTCTTGCTGTTACTGATCGGGCTGGAAGCCGGTGTGGTGCGCTTCGTGATCCGCGACGTTCGTTCTGCGAACAACGAAGTGCAGAGGATGTATGCCTCATCGGTGCTGGGCTTGCGCCGCATCGGAAACCTGCAGTATGACGCGCAGGAGACCCGGCGCTCCACTCTATACGCTCTGACCACGAATGACAGCAATCTTCAGGTGGAGTACGCCACGCAGTCGCGTGAGGCGGACGCTCGGGTGACAGCAGGGATCGCGGAATATCTGCAACAGGCACAACTGCCGCAAGAGGTCGAGCTGGGCAATCGCCTGCAACAGGATTGGAAGGCATATCTCGCTGCGCGCAACGAAGTATTGGCGTCGATTCTGGAAGGCAGCATTAAAGAAGCCGTTTCCTACGACTTGGCGCAGGGAGTGCCGTTCTTCGACCGGGTGCGGCGGGACTTGGAGGAGACGCAGCGTCTCTATGACGAGCAGGCATCGCAGCGGCTGGCGAATGTGGCGGCACTAGCAAATCGAACGGTGACGCGGTTGGTCACCGTTCTTGGCGTAACGGTTCTGATCGCGGGCATTTTCGTTTGGGTGCTGCAGAAGGACAAGATGGCCAGCACGATGCGCATGGCGAGGATGCAAATGGATTTCGCGGCATCGGTCTCGCACGAATTGCGGACTCCGCTGGCGGTTTTGTGTTCCGCGGTCGACAATATTGCGGACGGGGTTGTGAGCGGGAAGGAGCAGTTGGCAAAATACGGAGCAGTGATCCGCAACCAGTCGCGCCAGATCAATGGATTGGTCAACCAGGTCATCCTTTTCGTTTCGACCCAGGACGGCAAAGGGCGCTACATGCTGCAACCGCTGGCCGTCTCTGACGTGGTCGACGCCGCGGTGACGGGTACGGCGGAACTGATTCGCAAGGCGGGATTCACTCTGGAGCAACACGTCAGCCCGGATTTGCCGAAGATATTGGGCGATCTGCTGGCGCTTTCGCAATGCCTGCAGAACCTGATTACCAATGCTCTGAAGTACGGCGACCAGGACCGCTGGATCGCAATTCGCGCCAGCGAAGAAGGAGGTCGGGACCATCCTGAGATCCGCATCAGCGTGCAGGACCGCGGGAAGGGAATTGAACGTTCGGAACTGCATCAGATTTTTGAGCCGTTTTATCGCAGCCCGGCGGCCGTTGCCGGCCAGATTCACGGAACGGGATTGGGATTGCCCATCGCGAAGAGTTTGGCGGAAGCCATGGGCGGCCGAATCTCGGTGACCAGCGAAGTTGGAGTGGGAAGTACGTTTACTCTGCATTTGCCATTGGAAGAACTCGGTGAACCCAGTGAAGCTGTGGGAAGGACAATAGCGGCAATCATGAACGAAAGCATTCTGCTGGTCGAAGACGAAGAAGGACTGCGAATGACCTTAAGCGACCGGCTTCGCAGTGAAGGCTACGCGGTGGACTTCGCCGTCGACGGTGACGAGGGGCTGAACAAGGCGACCAGTCTGCCGTTTGATTTGATCATTCTTGACATCATGCTTGCCCAATCGCAGTGGGCTCGACGTATGCCGCGACGTACGGATTGCCGGCCTCGCGACTCCGATCCTGCTGCTGACCGCGCGCGATCAGACGGCCGACAAAGTGATCGGGTTGAAACTCGGCGCCGACGACTACGTCACCAAACCATTTGACACGCTGGAGTTGATGGCCCGCGTCGAGGCTCTGTTGCGGCGTGCGCCAGGGCGTCCAACTCATACCGTTTTGCAGTTGGGGCCGTTGCGGATGGATGTTCGAGCGACAGAGGTGACTCGGGACGGCAGAGAAGTTCCGCTCTCCGCGCGGGAGTTCCAGCTATTGCGGCACTTCATGGAACATCCCGGTGCGACGCTTTCGAGAAGCGAACTGCTGCAGCAGGTCTGGGGCTACGAAGACGGTACATTCACACGCACAGTCGACGTGCACATTGCGAGTCTGCGGCAGAAACTGGAGAAAGATCCCAAGCACCCGGAACTGATCCTTACCGTGCCGGGCATGGGCTACAAGCTCAAAGTGTGAAACGACGGCTAGCAGGGGGCGCCGGTCAGTGTTTCTTTCTTGGGTGCAGGGCGGATTCGACTTTACGATGGTGTTCCTCGGTGTACCAGGACGGCGAATACTCTTCCAGGAGATTGTGCAACTCAGAAAGAATATCGACCAGACGTGTGCGCCCCGATGGAGTCCCATACTCGTCGTGCACCGAGGTAAAGCTGGACGCGGCCTTGTTCTGCATTGTACGGTTTCCCGTCGATCCCATCACAATCAACATCTTCACTCCCCTTTATTGATAGTACAAATGCGCTTGCCATGAAAGCTCTGCCTTGCGCCACAGAGCCGTGGGGAGCCCGTGCCTACAAACATTTAACTCCAGTGAAAGAGACATGGCGGCAAAAAGCCTGTAATTGAGCTGTAAATTCCTTGTAAGCCAGGTGTTTCCGCTGGTTCCACCAGCCCAGGTTAAGAGCCCAGCAAAGCAGATTCTCTCGAATAATCCTGCGAATTGAGCATGGTCAACAGACTTTGCTCAGGCCAATGTTCTGCCGCCAGCCAAGAAAAGTGATGAAGGTCACAGCCAAGCTGTTTTTCGACCAGTAATCTGGATAAGTTGAGCCTGTAGGCTTCGGGTTTCTTGTCTGAGAGGCGACCCAGCCGCAACAGCGCTGTTCCACCCTCAGGGCAGATCGCGAGTTCTGATGAAAACCACAAAAACGCCTCGGTCATTCTTGCCTCGTATCCTGGAGACATTCCTGCAGGATATCCGGTTCAGTGCCAGGTTCTTTACTTCGAACCCGAAGTTTGCGCTGGTGGCGATGTTCACGCTGGCGCTCGGCATCGCAGTCAACGCTACTGTGTTCAGTTGGATCGATAGCGTGCTGCTGCATCCGTATCCCGGAGTCACTGACACCAGCGGGCTGGCTCTCATCGAAACGGTGACTCTCAGCGGCGAACATCTGGTCGCGACCTCCTATCTGGACTATCGCGACTACCGCGACAACCTGAAGCTTGTTTCCGAGATGGCGATAGGGAGATTTACGCCTCTCACGCTCGGATTGGAGGGCAATGCAGACCGGGCGTGGGCGGAACTTGTGTCAGCAAATTATTTTGACTTGCTGAGAGTGAAACCTATTCTTGGCCGCACCTTTCTTCCGGAAGAAGGGGCGGACAAGCTGGGCGCGTTTCCGGTGGCCGTCATCAGCTACCGGATGTGGCAGAACCGCTTCCACGGCGACCGTAACGTGTTGGGAAAAGAAATCCGGCTGAACCGGCATCAGTTGACCATCATTGGAGTTGCTCCTCCTGATTTTCGCGGCAGCACCGTTGGCCTGGTGTATGACGTGTGGATGCCGATCTCGATGGCCGAGGATATGGGCACGGGACCGGTATTTACCTACCGGGGATGCCGCGACCTGACTTCGACGATCGTGCGGCTCAAGCCGGGTGTAACACTGGAGCAGGCGCGAGGGGAAATCAGCGCGCTGGCGAAGAGGCTGGCCGCGCAGTATCCGGATACAAACCGAGGAGTGGATGCGATCGTGGTGCCGGTGTGGGCGGGGCACCTGGGCGCTCAAGGAGTGTTGCTGAAGCCACTGCAGATCTTGATGGCCGTATGCGCGCTCCTGTTGATTATCGTTTGCGCGAACGTTGCCAACCTGCTGCTGTCGCGAGCGGTGACTCGTCAAAAGGAATTTGGTCTGAGGCTTGCTTTTGGGGCGGGGCGCATCCGGATCATCCGGCAATTGATGACCGAAACATTCCTGCTGGTGACGGGCGGAGCGGCGCTCAGTGTTCTTCTGGTGGTGTGGATGGAAAGGTCGCTGAACCGGCTGCTGCCAAGAGTGGATTTTCCCTTCGATCTGCGCGGAGGTCTGAGTCTTTCGACACTCGGGTTCACGCTGCTGGTTGTCGTGGTGGTCACAGTGGCGGCGGGGTTGATTCCGGCGCTGCTTTCGATTCGTGGGAACTTGAGCCAGACGCTGAACGAAGGCGGGCGCAGCGGGATTGGCGGGACTCGCGCGCACCGGTTGCGAGGGCTTCTGGTCGGAATCGAAGTGGCTCTGGCGATGGTGGCCCTGATCAGCGCGGGATTGTTCCTGCGCAGTTTCGGCAATGCCAGCCGCATCGAGCCCGGGTTTAACACCAGGAATGTTTCGGTCTCGCAGTTCTACCTGTCGAATGCGGGATACACGGCGGCGGAACAACGGAGCTTGTGCCGTCGGCTGCGCGAACGCATGGAGGCGGTGCCCGGAGTCATGGGCGTAACCTATTCGGATTTCGTTCCGCTGACTTCGCCGGGTACGAGTCCGGAAGATCAACTTGTGGTGGAAGGTTACGTGCCTGCGCCCGCCGAACAGATGTTGATCCATCGTGCCACCGTGCCGCCGGGATATTTCGATTTCATGGGCATCCGCATGCTTGAGGGTCGCGATTTTACCGAGCGCGACGAAGCGGGAGCGCCCGCAGTCATGATCGTGAACGAGACTTTCGCCCGGCACTTTTTCGGCGACGCAACCCCGGTCGGCCGGACCGTTCATATCTCGGGCGCGAACGTGACCATCGTCGCCGAGGTGAAGGACAGCAAGTACGACACACCGATGCAGGCGCCGATCCCATATTTCTATGTGCCGTTCCAGCAAGTGTTCGCGCCGGGACTGAACTTTTCGATCCTGATAAAAACTGCGGGCGATCCCATGGCTGTAATTCCCGATCTTCGCCGGGAAGCGCTGGCGATGAATCAGGACGCGTTCTTCCATTCCGTCCGTCTGGAGGATGCGGTTGGCTATTCGCTCTATCCGCAAAAAGTGGCTGCCACCCTGCTGACCGCGACGGCGACGCTCTGCCTGTTCCTGGCGGCAATCGGGCTGTACAGCGTGATGAGTTACGCAATCAGCCAGCGCACGCAGGAGATCGGAGTGCGGATGGCCCTGGGCGCGAGCCGCTTCAACGTGGTGCAGATGGTGACGCGCGAGAGTGTACTGCTGACGCTTCCCGGACTGTTGCTCGGAATTGTGGGGGCGGTCGTGGCATTTCGATTCTTCCGCAGCATGCTGGTCGGTGTGAGCCCGACTGATCCGTTGACATTTGCTGGGGCCGCGGTCTTCCTGATCGCAGTGGCCATGTTGGCTAGCTACTTACCGGCAAGACGAGCGCTGCGGATTGATCCGATGATTGCGCTGCGGTGCCAATAGAGTCAGTCTACTCACAGACAATCGCAGTTGAGCGTATGCTTTTCCGATGCTAAGCAAGATTAACTTCGTCGGCGGATGCTTTCTTGCGGGCACTCTCATGACAGCGCAAACCTATCCTGGGCCGTACCCTCAAACTGAAATCTCGAATGGAGTGCTGCGTGCCCGGATTTACTTGCCGGACGCGGAGAAGGGCTTCTACCGCGGCATGCGGTTTGACTGGGCCGGCGTGATGGCCAGCCTCGAGTACAAGGGCCACGGCTACTTCGGACCGTTTTTCGAGAAGTTTGATCCGGCGGTGTCTGACGTAGTGATTGGAGATCCGGTGGTTGCGGGAATCGCGAGCGCGGCTAGTGGTCCGGTCGAGGAGTTCATTGGAGCGAATGAATCTGCTCTCGGATACGCCGAAGCCAAGCCGGGCGAGACGTTTTGCAAGATCGGCGTCGGGGCGCTGCGCAAGCTCGACAATGCGCCGTACAGTTCCTATGTCAACTATCCGATTGTGAATGGTGGGAAACGGTCGCTAAAAAGCGGACCTGACTGGATCGAATTCACGCAGCAGACGGATTGCGGCTCGGGATATGGTTACGAGTACACGAAGACGATTCGATTGCTGAAGAACGAGCCTGTGATGACCATTGAGCACCATCTGGTGAATCGAGGCGCGAAGGCGATTGAGACGCAGGTGTACGATCACAATTTCATGGTCATCGATCACCAGGGAGCCGGGCCAGCCATCGAGGTTACATTTCCGTTTTCGCTCAAGCCAACCAAGGCGATGGACCCGTTGGCCGAGATCCGCGGGAAGCAGCTTGTGTTCCCGAAAGAACTGAGAGGGAACGATACGTTTTACGGCGAATTCCGAGGATTTGGTGAGACTGCGGCGGACTATGAGATCCGCGTGGAGAACAAGAGTACTGGCGCGGGGGTCGTGATCACCGCCGATCAACCGCTGGCCAACCTAGGCGTGTGGGCGGTGCGGACGGTAGTGGCGCCCGAGCCGTACATCGCAATCAAGATTCCGCCGGGCCACGATTTCACGTGGAAATACACCTACCGGTTCTACTCCCAAACAAAAATTGGCAACTAATAAGCTTCGCTGCTCTCCTTTGTTTTTTGGGGAGCGCGGCGCGTTGTATGCTGTAGCGTCTCACCCTGAACTCCATGAACCGTCAACGGTGGTTATCTTGTGCGCACGTTGTCCTCCTGACTGTTTTTTCATTTTCAGCGTTTGCCAAGAACGGCATGCAAGTGGTCGTCGTGCCTGTGGCCAACATGTATTCGAAACCCACCGAGAAGGCCGATGTCGTTTCGCAGGCGATTTACGGCAGCAATGTGAAATTGCTGGAGTCGCGGGGCGAGTGGTCGAGGATCGAAACTGCGGACCACTACCGAGGATGGACTCCCAGCCGTTATCTGCGAATCATATTAACTGGCGACGGGTACGCCACGGCCGGGCCTACCGTTCAAGTCGAGAGCCTGTTCGCCAATATCTACGCCGAGCCCGACGTCACCAAACATAAGCCGGTGGTGACAATTCCGTTTGAGGCGAAACTGGAAGTCGTTCCTGGCGACCCGAAGGGGTCCGGCAAGGGAACGAGCAAAGGTCACCGAAGAAAGCCACGAAGGATGGCTGCACGTCCGCCTTGCAGGGCAGACCCTGGCGTGGATTCAAGCCAGCGATGTAGTCGCCGAGCCGAAGCCGCTGACGATTCCGGAATCGATCGAACTGGCCAAACGATTTCTGGGGTTACCGTATCTGTGGGGCGGGCGGTCAAGCTATGGATTCGACTGCGCCGGGTTTACGCAGATGCTGGTGCGGGCCCGCGGGATCAATATGCCGCGCGATGCGGATCAGCAGGCGGCGTGGAGCGGAGTGGCCCGCATCGAGCGCAAGAATCTGCAGGCGGGTGATCTGCTGTTTTTCGGCTCTTCCGAGAAACAGATCACGCATACAGGGATGTACATTGGCGATGGTCAATTCATTCACGACACCACCAGTGGACATCCCGTCGTTCAAATCAGCCGCTTAGACGACGAGCCGTGGACGCATCTGCTCGTCGCCTGCCGGAGAGTGAAGGCAACTACACCTTAGTTCCGCTAAGCAGTGTGGGCCGGGTGGTGTTTGAGGCATCGGCGGGTGCGGGTACCGATTTCTCTGAGCTGCCGGCTGCGGCAGCCGCGGCCATTGCGTTGCTGCTGCGCTCGGGCGCCTGCTGCTTGCCGCAAAGTTCGATGACCTCGGCGATGCGCTGTGTTTCGTGCTGCATGGCCATCTGCCAGTTGCGCAGCGCTTCTTTTTCTTTCGCCACCTGATCGAGATTAGCCTGCACGCGCTGGGCGTAGTGCGCCCGGATTTTTTCCATCTCTTCTTCGATACGCGCGTTCTCCTTCGCCTTGCGGGCTTCGAAGTCCTCCAGTTGCTTGCTCTGGGCAGTCTCGTAGGAGTTCAGCGCATTCTGGCGGCGGGCTGGCGTCGGTGAGCAACTCGTCGGCGGAGATACCGGCGGCATCGAGCGCCATGAGCACGGAGGCGCGCTTGGCGTCCCGGGACAGGTCTCGAATGCGATCGTTGTTCATCATGTCGACGACCTTGTGGATTCCGTAACCGGACCCTGGGCTCATGATTCCGACGGCGCGGTAGATGTCCTCATAGGTGAGCAACTCGCCGCGCGGGCCGCTCGGGGTTGGTTCTTGCGTGCTGGGCTTGTTCACTGGAGCCTCCGTCATACTGGATTTTGCGGGCGCGTCTTCGTCCTGCTTACGGCGCCAGAAATGCGGAAAGATCGTTTTGGGTTGCATAACTTTCCTTTCGGGACGAGGGGACGTGCCCTGATTGTGAATTTCCCTCTGCGGACGCGGGGGATGAAGTCTCAACAACACCCGTGAACGCCCGACGTGATAGCGGATGCGACTGGGCGGGCTGTACTGGTTCGTGGCGCTGTGTGCGCGGGCTCGGGCAAACGGACTGGCGCCGGCAACGCTGTTTGCGGAGGGTGCCGCAGTTCGCGGGTTTGGCTTCGGCGGGATTTTCCGCAGCGTTTCCTGCTTTGGCGTCGGGAACTGCCCGGTGGCCGGCTGACTTCGCGGCGGAGACGATGTCCGCCTCGCGTCGCACACCTAACAAGAAATCTCCGCCATCCCTGCGGCAATTCCGGGCTATCGCCTGAGAACTGCTCGCGATGCCACTTGATTGTGAGCCGCGATCCGATGGTGACTGGTCGCTTGACGCGGATGCATGCCCCCGACCGGGAGGTGTCTTCCAGGATGGCGGGTACACGAAAGGACGTACCACCGTCGTCCTCCCAGGTGATCTCGGCCACCGCCCACATCACCTTCCGTCGGCTCAATGTAGCGCCCGTCCATGCCATCTGTATCGGCAATCGAGGGAAGGAGTTTAGTTACTTCAACGAGCCTCGCAAATCGGATTCCCGACCCGGCTTTCCCCCAAGGGCTGAAAGCCCGCTTACTTTGGGCTTCGATGGCGCGGCTCGAAGCCGCGCCCTTTCAAAACTGCTGATAGTGGACTTCTATGACGCCAGCGCGAACGGGAACCTATTTCACGAAGAGCCGCATGAAGCCGCTGGCGGGCATGTCGGGAGAGAGGAACCGCGTACCTTTGGTTCCGGAGGCGTCGGCCAGGGCTTCGGCGGCGAGGTATCCGCTGCGGACGGCGCCTTCCATGGTGGCGGGCCATCCGGTGGCGGTCCAGTCGCCGGCGAGGAACACGCGCGGCCAGGGAGTGACTGGAGTGGGCCGATGGGCGTCGATGCCGGGACGCGGCGAGTAAGTCGCGTTGACTTCCTTGATCACGGTGGATTTGACCAGATTTGCAGTCGCGCGCGGCGGGAAAGAATTCGCGAACCTCGCTCAGAGCGAGGTCGACGATTTCGGCGCGGGATTTGTCGATCAGAGTTTTCGACGAACTGACGACCAGTTCGATGTAGCTGCCCCCCTCAGGGGCTAAAGCCCCATTCTGATTGGGCGCCTTAACGGCACGAACAAGGTCGCGCCTTTCCCGTTCCCGTCTAGTTTGAGTCCGCATCGGCTGCAGGCGGGATTTGTGGAACATCCACTGGATGGTGCGGTCGAGCAGGACCGCGTGATCGAGATCGGAGATCTGGCGGTCGAACCAGAGATGGATGCCGGTGATGGGCGAGTTCTCGAAGTGGGAGATCTGCTCGCGAATCGGGCTGCTCTCCGCGCCCGCGGGCAGAAGAGACTCGAGAGCATCGAAGGGAAGCGCGAGGACGAGATAGTCGAAAGTTTCGTCCGCTCGCTTGCTGAGTTGCTGCCCCGCATGCGCACTCGGACCTGCGAGGCGTCAGCGGCGAAGCTCTCCACTGGGACAGCGGAAATGGAGCGTCCCGCCGTGCGTGCGAACGTAATCGCCCGCGGCGTTGTACAGGTCGGTGAGCGGGAGAGTGGGCACGCCCATGTGGCGCGCGGCGGGGGTCTTCATGGATTCGCGCACGACCTGGGCCGCGGCGGAGACGGAAATACGGTCGAGTTCCTCGCTGAGAGCGCTGATCAGGATGGGATGCCAGAAGCGCGCGACGGCATTCTTCGTTTGGCCGTGCGCATCGAGCCATTGCTGGAATGATTGTCCGTTGTCGGGTTGCACCGTCAGCGTCAATGGGACCAGCGCGCGCGTGATCGCCAGCTTGTCGGTCGACGCTCAGGAAAGGGAAACGCAGGAATGAAGGCGCGGTGTGCAACGGCGCGGGGAGCGGGGAAGACTTCATCACCGAGATGCGCCCGCCGGGCTCGACGAAATTCATCTGATCGAACCAGCGAATCTGATCGGCGACGCCGATGTGCTCGTAGAACTTAACCAGGTTCGTGCAGACGCGGAAGAGGACGTGCTGGCAGTTGTCGACGACTTCTCCGGTCCCGGGATGCTCGTAGGACGAGGCGCGACCGCCGAGGAAAGGACGCTTCTCGAAGAGCGTGACTCGAAATCCCGCGTCAGACAAGGCGCAGGCGGCGGCGAGTCCGGCGAGGCCGCCTCCGGCGATGGCGACTGTGGGTTGGGATTGGGTCATGAGTCGACTTACGATTTCAGAATGTAGATTTCGGATTGTTGATTGCAGAATGGAAGATTGCAGAGTCTTCCATCGATCTTAAATCTGAAATCTACAATCTGAAATGCAATGACTACGTGAGGCGTCTCAAGAAGCCTTTCCCCAGGATGCGCAGCTTTTCCCATCGGCTGAGCGCGACTCTCGTGGTGAAGACGTCATACTGCTTCAGCGCGATCTTCTCGAGCAGGGCGCGGTAGATGTTGATCAGAACCCAGAGCGCCGGCTGGCTGTCTTCGGAAATGTAGGAAATCAGCTCGTCGCCGGACGCGTAGAACTCACGGGCGCGGTCGGCTTCGAGCGCCAGCACTGGGCGAAGGCGCGCGGGGTCCGAGACCGCGAGTACATCCGACAGCGTCAGACTGAATTTCGCCAGATCTTCTTCGGGCAGGTACACGCGGCCCAGACCTGCGTCTTCTTTCACATCGCGAATGATGTTGGTGAGCTGGAAGGCAAGGCCGCAACGTTCGGCGAGAGGCTCGGCGGCGGGATCGCGGTAGCCGAATACGTGGATGCAGACCAGTCCCACAACCGACGCCACGCGATAGCAGTAGAGGCGGAGATCCTCAAACGTCCTGTAGTGGATGACGCCGGAGCCGGTTTGCATCGACGCCTCGGCTTCTTCCACGTCCATGGCGGTGCCGTGTGCGAGTTCGTCGAGCAGGCCGGCGGGGATTGCGTAGCGGCGCTGAGCGTCGGTCAGCGCCAGCAAGATCGCGTCGTCGGTGGGATTGCCTTGCTGAGCGCGATGCAGTGCGTCGAGCCAGGCGTCGAGCTGCTGGCGGCGCTCGACAGGACTGAGCCGGGGGTCATCGGTGATGTCGTCGCAGCGCCGCATGAAGGCGTAGACTGCGCACAGGGCTTCGCGCTTGCGGCGGGGGAGGACGAGAAACGCATAATAGAAATTCTTCGCCGCCACGCGCGTGATGCCCTTACACACGGAATACGCCATGACGAGCTGCGGCGGAGCGGGCGTCCACGGCATGGGGACCGGCTGTGTGCCGGCGCTCATCGCGAGCCTCCCGAGAGTCCGAACATCTTGGCGAGAGCGGCGTGGGCGACCAGGGCCAGCTTGCGCGATTTCGAAATCGCTGGTCGATTGCCGAGCACAGCATAATTCTGCTTCTCGATGGCGTTCAGGATTTCCATGCCGCCGCGGCTGAAGAGATCGAGATCGATGGCGAGTTCGCGATCGACCTTGCCGACGAGCGGCAGGCCCTGCCGGAACCAGTCGCGGGCGCGCTCGACTTCGAACTTCATCATCGTCGCAGAATGCCGGAGTGTTCTGGTTGCGCGCAATGTCATCTTCGGTTACACCGAAGCGGCGAAGATCTTCGAGCGGCAGATAGATCCGGCCTTTGGCGTAATCGACGCTGACGTCCTGCCAGAAGTTGGCGAGCTGCAGCGCGGTGCAGGTGAAGTCGGAGAGTTGCTGGCGCTCGGCGTCGCGGTATCCGCAGAGATAGAGAACCAGATGGCCGACCGGATTCGCCGAGTAGTGGCAGTACGCCAGAACGTCGTTGAAGGTTTCGAAGCGCGTGATCGTCTGGTCCTGGCGGAAGGCGGTCAGCAGATCGGAGAATTCGTGCTTGGGAATGTCGAACTGGCGGACGGTTTCTGCCAGCGCGACGAACACCGGATGTTTCGGCGAGCCGTCGTAGCAGGCGTCGAGTTCGCGCTGCCACTGGTCGAGGAGTTCGAGCGATGCGGCGGTGTCTCCAACTTCGTCGCCGAGATCGTCAGAGATACGGCAATAGGCGTAAACGTTGAAGAAATGCTGGCGCAGGCGGCGGGGAAGAAACCAGCTGGCGACCGAGAAATTCTCGTAATGGGTGCGAGCCAGACGAGCGCAGTATTCGCGGGCTTCGGCGAGCGAAGGCGCCGTGGCCGGAATGGCGTACGCGGCGGGCAGGCGCGACCATCCTAGGGCAGCCGAATTGTGAGTAGCGGTCTGGTTCACGGGAGAAAAAGCATTGTTGATTGTTGATTGATGATTGTTGAATAAGAGCTCATGTGACTTCGCGATTGTGGTGTCTCAATCAACAATCAAAATTCAACAATCGTCAATTGTTCTCAGTGTCCGGGGATGATGGCCGTCTTGATATCGCCTCCACGGTTCAGCATGTGGCGGAGGACCTGCTGCAGGCGCGACAGGGGCGCCTCACCGGTGATGTAGTCGGTCGGACGAATCTTCTTGGCGGCGATCAAACCGAAGGCCCGGCGCACCGTTTCCGGCGTGTGGTGGAACGTGGCTTTCAGCGTGATTTCCGAGTAGTGCAGGCGATTGGTCTCGAGCTGCACCTTGGTTCCGCTGGCGCATCCGCCGAAGAAGTTGACGGTGCCGCCCTTGCGGACCATGTCGACGGCCCACTCCCAGGCTTCCGGCTTGCCGACCGCTTCGATCACGACATCGCAGCCGCGCTTTTGCGGTGAAAGCGCGCGGACGGCATCCACGACGTTCGCCGCCTTGGTGGTCTGAATGATCTCGTGAGCGCCCATCTGGCGGGCGGCTTCGACCTGCCCGTCGCGCTTGACGACGGAGATAACGTTGCAGCCGATGGCGCGGGCGACCTGGACGAACATCAGGCCGATGGGGCCGCCGCCGAGGATGGCGACGGTGTCGCCGATCTCGACGCCGGTTTCATGCAGACCGCGAAGCACGCAGGCGAGAGGCTCGGTCATCGCGGCATCTTCGAAGCTCACGTTCGGCGGAATCACCAGCATGTTCGCTTCGACGATGCGGCGCGGCACGCGGATGTATTCCGCATAAGCGCCGTTGTTGAAGAGAAGATCTTCGCAGAGATTTTCCTGATGCTTGGAGCAGTAGAAGCACATCTGGCAGGGCGCGGAGTTCAGCGCGACGACGCGCATGCCCTTCTTGAAGCCGTTGACGCCGGCGCCGACTTCTTCGATCACTCCGGCCAGTTCGTGGCCGAACAGCGCAGGAGGCACGATCATGCGCGCGTGGTAGCCGCGCTGGTACACCTTGAGATCGGTGCCGCAGGTCAGGGCGACCTGGACTTTGACCAGAACCTCGCCATCGCCGACGCGCGGGATGGGTACTTTTTCAATCTTGAGGTCTTCTTTGCCGTACAGGACGGCAGCCGTCATTTTTCCGTTCACTGCTGAGTTCCTTCCCACGAACTACCGGGCTGAATCACAACTTTCATGGACGAGGGCTGCGGATGAGCGGCCAGATCGAGCGCTTCCGTGCTCTCGGACAGCGGGAAGCGGTGGCTGATCAGCCGTTCCAGATCCATCTCGCGATTCATGACAAAGCGAACCGACTCTTCCTGCAAGTCGATCGATGCACTGTAGGACCCCACTAGAGTCTTCTCATCGACACAAATGGCGGCAGGATCGATCACTGCCTCCCCGTGCTGTGTCTGCGCAAATAGCAAAATCCGGCCACCTGGACGGGCCGCATCCATCGCAGTACGAATCAGGGAATTCCCGCCGACTGCCAGAATGACTGCATCGGCGCCACGTCCCTCGGTCAATTCGCGGACGCGCTCGACTACATTTGTCCGCGAAGCTTCAATTGTAATGGTCTAGTCCGAAACTTGCTCCTATTTTAAGCCTCTCGGGATACAAATCGGAAGTAATTAAGGTGGCCCCGGCCCGTTTCGGCCAATACGCTCAATATGATGCCGATGGGACCCTGGCCGATGGTCAGCACGGTCTCGCCGGGCGCAGATTCAGGGCGTTCACGCCCTTCATGCAGGTATTCACCGGTTCGACGAAACACGCCTGCTCGAAGGAAGTTTCGTCGGGGATGCGTACGGTGCCGTACCGAACGATCCAGTCCATCACGCGGACGTATTCGGCAAAACCTCCGCCCGAAGGCTCGAATCCTGCCGTGCAGCCAACTTTCTTGTACGTCGCGCACTGGGCGAAGGTCTTGTTGCTGGCAATAGAAACACTCGCGGCAAGGAATGTGGTGGAAGACCATGACGCGGTCGCCGGGTCGGTAATCGGTGACGCCTTTGCCGACCGCGGCGACGACTCCGGAAGTTTCGTGTCCGAAGATGCGCGGTGCGGAATGCGATCCGGTGGAAATCTTCTTGAGGTCGGTGCCGCAAACGCCGCAGGAGTGGACGCGGACGAGCATTTCGCCGGGGCCGATCTTCGGGCACAGGGACGGTTTCGAGGCGGACGTCGTTGACGCCGCGGTAGACCGCGGCCTGCATTGTTGCTGGGATGGACTGTGAATCGGTTTCGACCGAGTACTGCCCGGCAATGGCCATGGAAAGAATCTTAGATGATGATAGCAAGGAGTTTGGTGCAAACGTAGCGCCGGACGTCATCGCGCGGCGCTCACGCTTTCATGCTATGCTGCGCTAACTTACGCTCTCAGGGAACTAGTCTTGTGCTGACTGAACTTCGGCTCGAGAACTACGCGGTCATCGACAACCTGGTCGTGGAGTTTGGCGCTGGATTGAACCTGCTGACCGGCGAAACCGGGGCGGGGAAGTCGATCCTGATTGATGCGCTCGCGCTGCTTCTGGGCGAAAAGGCTTCGACCGACGTGATCCGGGCTGGGGCCGAGCGCGCTGTGATCGCCGCTGTCTTCGAGGCGGAGGGCGCGGCCGAGAAGGCGCTGGAGAAGATTCTCGATGCCAACGGACTGGATGAGTCCGACGACGGCTCGCTGATTCTGCGGCGCGAGATTGCGGCTGGCGGCAAGGGACGAGTGTTCGTCAACAATCAGCCAGCCACCGTTTCCGTGCTGAAACTGCTGGCGCCTCATCTGGCAATCATCCACGCACAAAACGAATCCATCCTCTCGTTTGACGGGCCGGCGCGGCTGGAATTGCTCGACACATTCGCGGGCAGCCAGATCGATCCTGTCGCGGACGCCTATGCCGCGTGGAAGCAGATTCGGACTCGCATCGAAGAACTGGAGCGCGGCGAGCAGGACAAGCTGCGGCTGGTTGACCTGTGGACCTTCCAGAAACGCGAGATTGAAGAGGCCCGGCTGCAGAGCGGCGAAGACGAGCGTCTGGAAGGCGAGAAGCGCGTGCTCGCCAACGCCGAGAAGATCTACAACGCGGCGATGAATGCCTTTGATCTGCTCTATGAAGGCAATGGTTCGACGGCGACCTCGCTGCGTGGGGCGCAGAAGCAGGTCGAGGAACTGGCGCGCTACGAGCCCAAGTTTCAGGAGGCGCTGGCCGCGCTCGAACAGGCGCGCATCAGCGTCGAGGACGTGGGTGTCACGCTGCGGGATTACGCCGGTGGAATTCAGGCTTCGCCGGAGCATCTCGCGCAGGTGGAAGACCGGCTGGCGCTGCTCGATCGGCTGAAGCGAAAGTACGGGACAACGCTGGACGAGGTGATTCAATTTGGCGCGGAAGTTTCGCGCAAGCTTGCCGAGGTCGAGAACAAGGACGAAATCCTGCGGCAACTGCGGGGTGAGTTGGCGAAGGCGGCGAACGAGTATCTGAAGGCTGCCAGGACGCTCTCGAAGAAGCGAGCCGACGCTGCGCGCAAGTTGGAGAAACTCGTCGAGGCCGAGATCAACGATCTGGCGATGAAGTCGGCATTTCGCATTCAGAAGACGACATCGGAAGAAGAGCGGGACTGGACGGCGTCGGGGATCGACCAAGTCGTGTACATGATTTCGACCAATCCGGGCGAGCCGATGCGGCAACTGGAGCACATTGCATCCGGCGGGGAACTGTCGCGGGTGATGCTGGCGTTGAAGGCCAGCGTGGAGGCAGAGAATCCCACCTCTCGCAAAACCGGCGAAAAGTGGGGCACCCAGAGACGAGGGTCGAGTGGCCAGAAGACTCTGGTTTTTGATGAGATCGATACGGGGATTGGCGGACGGGCGGCCGAGGCGGTGGGCAAGAAACTGAAGTCGCTAGCCCGATCGAATCAGGTGCTTTGCGTGACCCATCTGCCGCAGATCGCTACCTTCGGCGATCAGCATTTTGTGATCGAAAAGAAAGAACATGGCGGTCGTACGCGGACCAGCATTCGTCCGGTGACCGGCGAAGAACGTACCGAGGAAGTGGCCCGCATGCTCAGCGGCGCCAAACTCACCGAAACGTCGCGCAAGCACGCTGAGCAGATGATTAAGGCGAACGCGTAATCGCTGCAGCGATGAGCTATGAGCAGTGGCAATGAGTAAACCCCGAGGCGCTCACTGCTCATCGCTCATTGCTAATCGCTTGAAGGTCAGGTCTGAGGGCTGGGAATCTTACTACTGGGTGATAAGAACGTCGCTGTTCTCGGCCAGGGTGGTGTTGGCTGCGCTGTCGGCCACTCGGATGGTGAAGTTGACCGTGATCGTCGCCTTGGTTTCGACGGCCATGCCATTTTGAAAGACCGGCTTGAAGCGCCATTCGCGGACCGCCTGCTGCGCTGCGCTGGCCAGGATTGCGGGGCCGCTCATCACGTGCAGGTTCTCGATGGTTCCGTCGGCTGCGATCAGAGCCTGCAGGACAACCGATCCCTGCACATTCATATGCTGCGCCAGCGGCGGGTAGGACGGCGGGATGGCTTCGGCCAGGCGCTCACGCTGAGCCGCATTCGTGGCTGGAGCCGCGACGGGAGCGGTTTGCCGCGCTACGGACGTTGCCGGCTGCGCCAGGTCGAGCTTCTTGGCGTTGCTTCCCGGATGCACCTTGTGGTGTGCGTCGCCGGCGATCACTTCGACGTCCAGCGGAGGCAGCACGGTGCGGTTGGTGACTACCGCTGGAGCATCGGCTGGTTTCGGCTGCGTCGAGGGGATGGCGGCGGCAACCTGCTTCTTAGCCGCGCGGGCTGGAGCGGGAGTTGTAGGCGTTACAGCGGGCTTCGTCGGAGCCTGGGGTCGCAGTCTGGGTCGTAACCTGTGGCGCAGCCTGTGGCGCTGCCGTCGGCTGGACGTAGTCGGCATCAACGATGGTCGATTCGGAACCGAACCAGAACTGGCGGTCCTTGATCAGGACGGCGGACAGCGCAACCAGCAACAGAACCAGCGCGATCACCAGCCGGGATTGCTGACTACCCGCGGCGATTGGAGCACGGGGCGCTACGATCCGTCTTTGGCTTAATTCCATCATTTTGTTTGTTCGCTGACCTGGGAGTCTGCGAGAAGTCGCAATCATGGTGCAATAATCTGCCCGGAACAACAATGGCACGGGGCGGGGAGGCGGGGGCACGACCGGGCCATAAGGTGCCATATGTGCTCACAGGCGCGGTGGGGTGTGATTCCTATCACAGCAGGCCGTTGCGGGCCGCCCTACAGTCAGCCCATGACTGTCCCCAATAAGCCCTCCCGCGCTGCCTGGCTGCAAGGTCCTTCCGGCCGGTGCGAAACCGTCCCGAACGGCCAATTTCTACCCTGGAGAATCGTCCTGCTGGGCGCACCCGGCGTTGGCAAGGGCACCCAGGCCGACCTGCTGAACCAGCGCTTGCTGGCCTGCCATCTATCGACCGGTGATGTTTTCCGCGCGGCGACAAGGCGGAGCGACGGCGAGCTAAGCCCTGCCATGAAGGAGGCCGTGGTATACATGCGCCGCGGCGAACTTGTGCCCGACACGACCGTGTGGGAAATGGTTCAGGAACGCGGAGAATGCCTGCACTGCGCTGGAGGCTTCATCCTCGACGGATTCCCGCGGACATTGGCGCAAGCGGTTTCGCTGAAGCAGTTTATGGACAAGGACGGACTGGGGTTGACTGCCGTGGTCAATTACGAACTGCCCACCAGCGAGATCGTGGCCCGTCTGGCAGGCCGCAGAACGTGTGAGAAGTGCAAAGCTGTCTATCACATCACGGAACGGCCTCCGAAAGTCGAAGGGCGCTGCGATCGTTGTGATGGCGCGCTGTTTCAGCGCGAAGACGACCGGCCGGAGTCGATCAAGGTCCGCCTGGAGGCTTACGATCGCAGCACCGCGCCTCTGATCGAGTTCTATCGGAAGGCAGGTTTGCTGCTGCAGGTCTCCGCTGCAGGAACGCCGGAAGAGATCTACAACCGGACCGTTCCTGAGTTGGAGTTGCGGCGGGTGAGTCAGTTTGCCGAGCAGATGTGGGTGGCGGCGGAGAATCGGCGTTCAGGTCTCTGAATGGAAGTTGCGATTCGAAGCTGGCAATGCCGCACATTTCTGGCGGATTAAGTGTTCCATTGGCATGCCGGAATTCTCCATTCGCTGCTAATCCTTGCCGTTTCTATCCCTTACGTTGACCATACCGGTTCTTTCCGGTAGCCTTTTTATCACCACCACAATGGGGTTCGTGTACCCTATAAGTCAGGGAATGTGGTGGTTCTGCATCTAAACGGTATTAAAGCCGGGATGCCCGGGTTCTACGGCGCCAAGTCGCGCAGTGATGACAAACGGAAATTTGGGGAGAAGCCAATATCGTGGCTGGAAATCCAGAAAATACTGACGGAAAGACCTTGCTGCTGCTGAAGCCGCGGGGATTCTGCGCGGGCGTGGTCCGTGCCATCGACGTGGTGCGCATCGCGCTGGAGGCCTTTGGGCCGCCGATCTATGTGCGCAAAGAGATCGTCCACAACAGCTTTGTGGTAGAGGAACTGCGCGGCAAGGGAGCGATCTTCGTCGACAGCGAAGACGAGGTGCCCAACGGCGAGCGGATTATTTATAGCGCGCACGGGGTGTCACCCGAGGTGCGCGAGCACAGCGCCAAGCGCGGACTGCGCGTGATCGATGCGACTTGTCCGCTGGTGACCAAGGTCCACGTCGAAGCCGTGAAGTTCGCCAAGGAAGGCTATTCGCTGATTCTGATCGGCCATCGAGATCACGACGAGGTAATTGGAACTTTAGGCGAGGCTCCGCTCGTAACTCAGGTGGTGGGATCGCCGGAGCAGGTGGCGTCGCTCGATGTGCCGGATCCGAAACGGGTGGCTTATCTGACGCAGACGACGCTTAGCCTCGATGAGACGAAAGACATTATTGCGGCACTGAAGCAGAAGTTCCCCGACATCAAGGGGCCGGCGGCGCAGGATATCTGCTATGCGACCGAGAACCGGCAGGTCGCGGTGAAGCAAGTCGCTTCCGACTCAGATTTGCTGTTAGTCGTGGGTTCGGAGAACAGTTCGAACTCCAACCGACTGGTCGAGGTGGCGCGCAACCTGGGCACAAATGCTCATCTCATCGACAGTTGCAACGACATTGAGATGGGCTGGTTGAAAGGCGTGAAGACCATCGCGTTGACGGCTGGGGCGTCGGCTCCGGAGCATCTGGTCGAAGAAACGATCACGTTCCTGCGCGGCAAGGGCTTCAGCAACGTGCAGGAACTGGAAGTGATGCCCGAAAACGTGCGCTTCGGATTGCCGCCCGAGATTGTTGAAGCGATTGCGGCGGCTCCGGCGAATTAATTTGTAGTGACGTTGCTGCAACGTCTCTGCCGGCGTAGGCAGTTTTGCTCGTGGCCAGAAGAGACGTAGCAACCTACGTCTCTACGAAACGGTATTCGAAGATGTTGGAGTGAATGAATGGATAACGACTCCCCCGATTCCCACTTAGCAGAAGCTCTTCCTGGTTCGAATCCGCAGCTTCGTTTCGGCAAAATCGAAGAACTGGGAGCGCACGTCAACGCGGCGATCGCGGCGGCGCGGAAGTACCTCTTCTCGCAGCAGACCGAACAAGGGTACTGGTGTGGGGAACTCGAGGCCGACACGACTCTCGAATCGGACTACATTCTGCTCCACACGCTGCTTGGGACGGGAAATCCGGAGCGCTTTCAGAAGGCGGCAAACTGGATTCTGCGCCATCAGAATGAAGACGGCGGATGGAGCATCTACATTGGAGGACCGTCGAATATCAGCGCCTCGGTGAAGGCATACTTCGGGCTAAAGCTGGCTGGGTACCCGGCAGAGCACCCCGCGCTGGAACGCGCGCGCAAGAAGATTCTGCAGATGGGTGGCGTCACCGAGGTCAACACGTTCACGAAGATCTATCTGTGCTTCTTCGGGCAGTACGACTACGACGCCGTTCCGGCGATTCCGCCCGAGATTGTGCTGTTTCCCAACTGGTTCTGGTTCAATATCTACGAGATTTCCTCGTGGTCGCGCGCCATCCTGGTGCCGCTTTCCATCTGCTACGCCAAGAAGCCCTTTAAGAAAATTCCCCGCGAGATGGGCGTCGAGGAATTGTTCGTCGGCGGCATGCATAAATCCCGGATGCATCTGCATTGGGCGAAGAAGATCGTCTCCTGGCGGAATTTTTTCCTGGTCATCGACCGCGTCACGCACTGGTTTGAGCGCGTGCATGTGCGGCCTCTGCGCTCGATCGCGCTGAAGAGCGCCGAGAAGTGGATGCTCGAGCGCTTCGAGATGAGCGATGGGCTGGGTGCAATCTACCCCTCGATGATGAATGCCATCATCGCGCTGCGCTGCCTGGGCTATTCCCTCGACGATCCGCAGGTCATCCGCGCGATGGATGAGTTCGAGAAGCTCGGGATCGAAGAGGAAGAGACCTTCCGGATGCAGCCTTGCATGTCTCCGGTGTGGGACACGGCGTATGCATTGTTCGCGCTTGGCGAGTCGGGAGTACCGGCCAATGATCCGCGGATGGTGAAGTGCGCCGACTGGATCCTGCAGAAGCAGGTGCGCAACGTCGGCGACTGGAAGGTGAAGAACAAGGATGGACAGCCGGGCGGCTGGTACTTCGAGTTTAACAACGAGTTTTACCCCGATGTCGATGATAGCGCGATGGTTTGCCTAGCCCTGAGCCGAGTAGAACATCCCAACGGGCGCTACCAGCGGGAGTCGGTGCAACGGGCGATCGACTGGATCTTCTCGATGCAGTGCAAGAACGGCGGCTGGGCGTCGTTCGACAAAGACAACGATCGGATGATTTTCCAGTACATCCCGTTTGCCGATCACAACGCCATGCTCGATCCGCCGACGGTCGACATCACCGGACGCATTCTGGAGATGCTCGCCACCTACGGGTACGACAAGAACAATCCGGCGGTGAAGAGAGCGATCAAGTTCATCCGAAGCGAGCAGGAACCGGATGGAAGCTGGTTCGGTCGCTGGGGCGTGAACTACATCTACGGCACGGCGCTGGTGTTGCGCGGGCTGGAAGCGATCGGCATGGACCTGCATGAGCCGTGCATCCAGCAGGGCGCAGAGTGGCTGCGCATGGTCCAGAACTCCGACGGCGGATGGGGCGAGACCGTGGGCTCGTACGATGACCCCACTCTGCGCGGACAAGGCGACAGCACACCGTCCCAGACGGCGTGGGCGATCCTGGGCCTGCTCGCCGCGGGCGATACGCGCAGCGATTCGGTGGCGCGCGCCGTTGCGTACCTGATGCGCACGCAGACGAAAGATGGCTCGTGGGATGAGAAGTTCTACACCGGAACCGGGTTCCCGCGCGTGTTCTACCTGATGTATCACCTGTACCGTCAGTACTTCCCGTTGCTTGCGCTGACGACGTATGCGAAGGTGATGGAGAAGAACGGAAACTAGTTCTTAGTTCTGCGCCGCGAACCGAAACTGGCCTTGCCGGCCGGTCCTCAATTTCTATCGAAGATGGTTTCTATGCCGATAATGGAGACAATTCTAAAACGTTTTGAGGAGCCCGATGAGGTTCGAACATTCGAGAAAGGAAAGTTCGAAGTCGTTCACATCGGCGGAATGACGATCGGGCGCGCCACCTATCAACCCGGATGGAAGTGGTCACTGCATGTCGGACCCGCCGTGGGTGCATCGCGCTGCAACGTGGAGCATGTCGGAATGGTCTTATCCGGCTGTGCTACGGCGGCCATGGAAGACGGCACGATCCACGAACTGCGCGCGGGAATGCTTTTTTACATTCCGCCTGGACCTCCCGGTCACGACAGTTGGGTGGTGGGTGATGAGCCATATGTCTCACTGCATTTTCTCGGAGCAGCCCACTACGCCAGCAAGTAGGATGCGGATGGGCAGTCCCTGGGAATCGTGCAACCGAACTGAGAACTGAGACAAACTTTGAAAGCCTTTGTCACTGGCGCCACCGGATTTCTTGGCTCCCATGTCGCGCGCGTTCTTGCCGATCAAGGCGCCGACCTGCGTCTCCTCGTTCGTCCTACCAGCAATCCGAAAAACCTTGAGGGACTGAAGGCTGAGACCGCGACTGGCGATCTCCGCGATGCTGCGTCTCTCGAAAAAGCGATGTCGGGCTGCGACACGGTCTTTCACGTGGCGGCTGACTACCGGCTCTGGGTGCGGGATCCCAACGAAATGTACCGGTCCAATGTGGAAGGGACCCGGGCGTTGCTCGAAGCCGCGACGGAAGAATCGGCGTGCGGCGTGTGGTGTATACCTCGAGCGTGGCGACAGTTGGATTTACGAGCGATGGGCATCCGGCCGACGAAGACTCGCCGGTTTCTCTCGCCGACATGATTGGACACTACAAGCGGTCGAAGTTCATGGCGGAACAGGTCGCGCTGGAAGCCGGGCGCAGCGGGATGCAGGTGGTGACCGTGAACCCGACGACTCCCATCGGCGAGCAAGATGTGAAGCCGACCCCGACCGGGCGGATCGTCGTCGATTTTCTGAAGCGAAAATTTCCCGCCTACGTCGAGACCGGGCTCAACCTCGTCGACGTAAGAGAGTGCGCACGGGGGCACGTCGCAGCGCTCGAAAAGGGCAGAACCGGGGAGCGCTACATACTTGGTGGGGAAGATCTGACGCTAAAACAGATTCTCGATAAACTCGGCCACATCACCGGACTGCCATCGCCGAAAATCAAGTTGCCTTACATCTTTGCCTTCGCTGCTGGAGTTGTCGACGAGGCAGTCACCGGCCTGCTGCTGCGGCGCGAACCGCGCGCGACCGTCGACACGGTGCGCATGGGCAAGAAGAAGATGTTTGCCAGTTCCGCCAAGGCCGAGCGCGAATTGGGATGGAAGATCGTGCCGGTCGATAGCGCGCTGCAGCGGGCGGTGGAATGGTTCCGGGCCAACGGATATGCCTAGAATCGCGATCGTGGCCGCCTTGGAGCGCGAGGTTAGACCGCTGGTGAAGAGTTGGCGCGCGACCGAGAAAGAGCACGACGGGCGACGCTTCCGGTTTTTCGAAAACGGTGACGTTGTGCTGGTTTGCGGCGGAATTGGCGCCGCCGCCGCGCGCAGAGCCTCAGAAGCTGTGATTGCAATCTTCGATCCCAAGATCGTCTGCTCGGCCGGTTTCGCCGGGGCTCTCGATCCCAAACTGAAAGTTGGGGACGTGATCCGGCCGAACACGGTGATCAATGCAGGCGATGGCAGCAGAATAGTGGTCGAAGGTGGCGATGGGGTGCTGGTCAGTTTCGGATCAGTCGCCAGCCCGGCTCAGAAGAGCAAGTTGCGCGAATCGTTCGGGGCAGGAACGGTGGACATGGAGGCTTCCGCCGTGGCCCGCTCGGCTGAGGCGCGAGGTAAAGAGTTCACCGTCGTGAAGGCTATTTCGGATGAAATGGATTTCGAGTTTCCCGCGATGGAGCGTTTTGTGGGCGCCGAAGGGAAGTTTTCAGAAGGACGCCTCGCCGGGTACGCGGCGATCAGGCCCTGGCTCTGGCCCCGGCTGCTACGCCTGGCGCGGAATGGCAACCGGGCCTCGCGTGCGCTCTCCGCGTATTTGGGCACTATCGCGGCATGAACTTCCGGTTGGCGGATCGGGTTCGCGTGGAAGAGTTAGGCGTGCCATTCATCTATAATAAAAGGCTGGCGTTCTCCAAAACCCGATGCATTTTTTCCCCTTGCTTGCACTCTTCGTCGGCGGCGAAATCGTCGACATGCTTTCCAACACGGGCGCGGTAGCGAAGCTGGTCTTGCTTACGCTGCTCGCATTCAGCCTGATCTCCTGGGCGATCATCCTCACCAAATGGAGCCTGCTGCAGCGGGCCAAAGGACAGAGCGGGCGCTTTGTGCGCGCGTTTCGCAAGGCGCAGCGTCTGCAGGATATTGCCGCGGTGGCCGATCAGTTCAAGCCCAGCCCGCTGGTGGGCGTGTTTGAAGGCGGCTACGAGGAGTACCGCCGTCAGGTGGCGTCTTCGGGCGGACTGCGGAGCGTGCTCTCGATCCAGCGCGGCATGCAGATCGGCTCATCGGAGGAGATCACGCGGCTCGAGCGCAATGTGCCGTGGCTGGCGATTACGGCTGCAGCGACGCCGTTTATCGGATTGTTTGGCACGGTGTGGGGCATCATTGACGCATTTCACGGGCTCGGAACCGCGGGCGCAGCGACTCTGCGTGCAGTAGCCCCCGGTATTTCTGAGGCCCTTATCACTACTGCAGCCGGATTGGCTGCCGCCATTCCCGCCGTCATCGCCTACAACCTGATCGGTGCTTCGATCCGCGAATTCGCCGCACGCTGCGACGACTTCTCGCTCGAGTTCATGAATGCGGTCGAGCATAACCAGCCGCAGAGTTCCGCCGCAGTGGCTGCGGATGCGAGGCGCTGATGGCGTTCACGAGCTTCCAACGGACGAACGCAGACCGCTCTCGCCGACATCAACATCACTCCGCTGGTCGATGTGGTGCTGGTGCTGCTGATCATTTTCATGGTGACGGCTCCGGTGCTGCAGTCAGGCATTGACGTCGCGGTGCCGAAAACGAAAACCGTGAAAGAGATCACCGAAGAGAAACTGGTCATCTCCATCAATAAGGATCAGCGCGTGTTTCTGGGAAACGATCCCATCAACGTCAACGAGATCGGGAACCGGTTGCGGCAGAAGATTCGCGATCCGCGGCATCAGTCGATTTTCGTGCGCGCCGATGAGAATGTTCCTTTCGGTGCTTTCGCGACCGTGATGGACGCGGTGAAACAGGCGGGATTCGCCAACGTGAGTATTGTGACCCAACCCATGGATACAAATGCCGGCAAGCGCTGAGATCTATTTCGAGCACGACCGCTGGGGACGCGCGCTGGCGTGGTCGGCGGGGGTGCACGTCGGAATTACGGTTGCTTTATTCGTCTATTCAGCCTTTGTAACCCGAGGCAGCGGTGACACGTGGGGCGCGGGCGGAGGTGGGGAAGCCATCGGCGCGACCCTGGTAAGCACAGTGCCGCTTCCAGCGAATCCCTCGCCGACGCAGAATGTGCTGGCCAACGAGTCGAAAGGGATTACGCAATCGCAGCCGAAGATCGAAGAAAAAGAACCCGACGCGATCGAGATCCAGGGCAAGAACAAGAAGATCAAGCCGAAGAAGAAACAGATTACCGAGTCGAAGGCGAATCCGCAAGCCGCGCCGGAACCCGAGGAAAATCAGGTCGCGTTCGGCGAGGGCGGGCCGGTGAGCGGCCCGTATGGAACTTTCAGCGCAGCGGGTGCAAAGGGTGGATTCGGAGTCACGGGCGCAGGGGGCGATTTTGGGACGCGCTTTGCCTGGTACGTGCATGGGCATCCAAAGACGAATTTCGGAAAACTGGATGAAATATGAAGTAGATCCGCGGATCACCAACGCGCAACGCGTCTACATCATCTTCGACATTTCGCGGGACGGGCACCCGAGCAATGTGCGGGTGGAGCAATCGAGTGACGTGCCCTCGCTTGATCAGTCGGCGCCAGCGCGCGGTGCAGCGCATCGATACGTTCGGTCCGCTGCCTCCGGAGTACTCAGGCAACAAGGTTTCTGTCGAGTTCTGGTTCGACTACAAGAAGTGAGCTTGTGTACCTCTGAGCCGTAATTAACGCGGTACGTCTGGTAACGATTGCAGCGTAAGTGGGTGCAAAATGGGAAAAGTGGAATGAGAAAAGGCCTTCACGAAGATAAATCCTTGGGAAGTAGAACAGATCGGGATACGATATTGTCATACACAAATTCTTTCCTTCGGAAGCGAATGGACGACCCTGCCAGATCAGGTTCCGCTAAAACCGACTAACAAAATGGAAGCCTCAGTGCATGCAATCATTCTGGCCCTTGTGTGTGTTGTCGTGCCTGCATTCTCCGACGCGCAGGATTGGGTCAAGACCGGCACCGGCCTGGGCGTGGAAAAAGTTCGCCTGGCGGTCGCCGACTTCAAGCCCTCCACCAATGATCCGGCGAATGCCGCGCTGCTCAAGACCTTCAACGACACGCTTTGGAACGATCTCGATGTATCCGGCGTAGTCGAGCTAGTGTCGAAGAGCTTTTACCCGCTGCAGGTTCCTGGGCAGCCGCCGGAGGTGAACTTCATGGCGTGGAACGCGCCTCCTCCGAATGCGGCGATGCTGGCATTTGGAAACCTGGGCGTCGCGGGCGGGAAGCTGACCGTGCAAGGATGGCTCTTTGACGTCAAGAACATCCAGTCGCCGCAGGTTCTCGGCAAACAGTACGCCGACGCGGCCAGCGATGCGGCGGCGCGCGTCATGGCGCACAAATTCGCCGACGAGATCATCTTCCGGCTGGGCGGCGGCATTCAGGGCATCGCCGAAACCGCAGATTTATTTCGTGAGCGACCGGACCGGGCACAAGGAAATCTGGGCGATGGATTACGACGGCTCGAACCAGCACCAGGTTACGCATCTGGGCTCGATCGCGCTCTCGCCGCGGATTTCGCCCGACGGGTCGCGGCTCGCTTTCAGCGCACTGACGAAGACCGGCTGGGAGATAATGATGTACTCCCTCGAGCTGAACCGGGCAGTGGGCTTTCCGCATTTTGGCGGAACGAACCTCTCGCCGGCGTGGTCGGCAGACGGGACGAAGATGGCGTTTTCGTCGTCACGCGCGGGCGATTCGGAAATTTATGTGGCCGACGCCTCGGGTGGAAATCCACACCGGTTGACAACCGACAAGGGGCCGGATGTTTCCCCGGTGTGGAATCGCAAGACCAACGCGCAGCTATCATTTGTAAGCGGACGCACCGGCCTGCCGCAGATTTACACGATGGAGGCCGACGGCACGAACCAGCAGCGCATGACCGACCAGGGATATGCCGTGTCGCCGAACTGGTCGCCCAACGGGCAGTTCCTGACCTTTGCCTGGGTCCGCAAGTATGGGCCGGGAGATCCCGGGGCGCTCGATCTGTACCTGATGGACATTGCCAGCAAGCAGTGGGTCCAGCTCACGCATGATGGCGGGAAGAACGATTTTCCCTCGTGGTCACCCGACGGACGGCATATAGTGTTTCAGTCGAACCGGTCCGGAAGTCTGCAGATCTGGAGCATGCTGGCAGACGGGACAAAAATTCAGCAGTTAACTTTTACCGGGCGTAACACGCAGCCCAATTGGAGTTGGAAATAGTACATAACTTCGTCTGGCCCTTTGGGGTCGTAGGAGGAACCAAGTGAAGCAATCAAGTATGAAGTGGTTCGTGCTGATATGTGCTCTTAGCGCTCTCCTGATGCTCGGTGCGTGCAAGAAGAAAGTTGCTCCGCCGCCGCCACCACCTCCACCGCCGCCACCGGCTCCGACGGCCTCCATCTCGGTGGCTCCGGCAACCATTCAGGCCGGCCAGTCTGCGTCACTAACGTGGCAGACCAGCAATGCCACCGACGTGTCGATTGACGGCATTGGCGCGGTGCAGCCCAACGGGTCGCAAAGCGTGTCGCCGACCGATTCGACCACCTATCACCTCACCGCGAAGGGAGCGGGCGGAACGCAGGAAGCCACGGCCCGGTTGACAGTGTCGCAGCCGCCTCCGCCACCTCCGCCGCCGACTCCCACGGTCAGTGACGAAGACTTGTTCAGCCAGAATGTGAAGGACGTCTACTTCGACTACGACAAGTCGGACATCCGCGGTGATCAGCAGGCGTCAATTCAGGCCGATGCGCAGTTCCTCGGTCAGCACGCGAATGTGAACATCACGATCGAGGGACACTGCGACGAGCGTGGATCGACCGACTACAACCTGGCCCTGGGCGACCAGCGCGCCAGCGCGGTGAAGAACGCTCTGACTACGGCTGGGAATCAATGCCAGCCGCATCAAGACGATCAGCTACGGCAAAGAAAAGCCGTTCTGCACCGAGAGCAACGAAGCCTGCTGGCAGCAGAATCGTCGCGGGCATCTGGTGTATCAGAAGTAGCCGGGACCGCGGGGGACGCTTACGGCGTCCCCCTTTCTCGCTCTGACGTTGTGCCCGTGACCTGCGCCGAGCCGAAATTAGTGCCGCGGTTGCCTCGCCCCATTGAATCTTCCGGTTCCCACGACCCTTTCGGATGTCGAATCCCCCCAGCCTTGTGGGACAATCAAAGCATCTAAGAATGAGTATCCAGGGAAACATGCTATGAAAACACACCGTATTTCGGCGCTTGTGGCGGTATTTCTGATCCTTTGGTTGGGCGTGGCTCCGGCCTTCGGAGTGAACAAGGAAATGGTCCAGTTGCAGACGCAGGTGCAGCAACTGCAGGAGCAGATGACCGCCATGCAGCGCAGCTTCGACGAGCGCATGGGCGTCATGAAGAACCTTGTCGAGAAGGATACCGATGCGGTAAACAAAGTGGCCGGCGCGTTGAACACGCTGCAGACGACCCTGCAGAAGCAGCAGGGCGACGACGGATCAAAGACCGAACAGCTCTCCGGCCAGATCCAGGCGCTCGAACGACACCATGGACGAGATCAAGGTGCGCCTGGCGAAGGTCGACCAAACAGCTGGAAGACATGCAGGCGACGCAGCAGAGCTTTGCCGCGAATCAGGCGACGCAACAAGCGCAGCAGCAGCAATTGGCATCGGCGCCGCCGCCCGACGTGCTCTACAACAACGGGCTGCGCGACTATAACGGCGGCAAGAACGATCTGGCCACGCAGGAATTTTCCGATTACATCAAGTTCTATCCCAACACCGATCTCGCGGGAAATTCCTATTACTATCTGGGCGAGCTGCAGTTCAAGCAGGCAAACTATCAGCAGGCGGTGCAGAGCTACGATCAGGTACTGCAGAATTTTCCCAGCGGAAATAAAGCCGCTTCAGCGCAGTTGAAAAAGGGATTCGCGCTGCTCGAACTGGGCAAGCAGGATGAAGGCGTAAGCGAACTGCGGCATTTGATCCAGCGATACCCGCACTCGCCGGAAGCGCTGCAGGCGCGGGAGCGGCTGCGCAAGGCCGGAGTGAGCAGCTCGGGCCGACCGTCCTAGCTCTGCTTTCGAACGCTAAACTGATCGGTAGTGCCGGTGTCGCGCGTGATGCTTCCCGGCCCGGTGAGCATGGTGCTGGGCGTGCTGATGACGATCCCGGTGCTTCACCGGCTCCAGCGAGGCATGACTCACATCCGCCAGTCGCAAAAGCGCTCAACAAACACAACGTCGTCAGGAACAATAGAATCCATTTCATTGGCTCACGACAACCTTTCCTTCGAGAAACTATACTATTCGAGACCGGGCTGGAATAGACTCACGTTTGAGGGGTGGTCCTGCAGTCATCTCCACGGCTCCTCATTCATTGTAAGAAGGTGGACTCATGGCTGAGACGAAGGTTGACCAGGATACAGCGAAGGGCGCGACCGAGACGGAGAATCATAAGACTCCGGGAAACATCGGCTTGCAGCAGCAGCTTGGACATCGGGATCAGGATCCGATGCTGAAGGATGCGGATACTGATTTCCCTGAGCCAGGCGAGAACCCCGAGCACAGCGGGGAGTCCGAAGTTGAAAGACCGCGTAATCGATCTGTAATTCAAATGAAGGGGCCTCAATGCGAGGCCCTGTTTTCTTGGGGAAAGAAGCTAGCGCAGCTCTTCCATGCAAGCGTCGAGCACTTCCTTCGCCGGACGCGTCATCGAGTCGGGCAGCGTCGCCAATGGCTGGTCGACCACGTTCAGCATGTCGATGAAATTCGGCGCCTCGGGATTGACGTAGAACACGCCTGTCAGCACCTCGCCCTTGTCGTGGGCTTCGGTCAGGCGGGTGATCGCGCGGATCTTGTCGGTCGGATCGTAGTCCTCTTCCAGCTTGCGCAGATGCAGACGCGACCCGTCGTGCATCGTGACCTGGATGGTCGAGCCCGGATCGTATTCCACATTGATGTCCTCGAAGTGCGGGACGAAGCTCACATCCTGCAGCGTCTCTTCGTGCTCCTTCACGTACTTGTAGGACTTGGTCGAGCCCTCGTGATCGTTGAAGGTGACGCAGGGAGAAACCACGTCGAGCATGACCGTGCCCTTGTGGGCGATGGCGGCCTTCAGCATGGCGCTGAGCTGGCGCTTGTCACCGGAGAAGGAGCGTCCGACGAGTGTCGCGCCGAGTTGGATCGCGAGCGCGCAGGTGTCGATCGGAGGAAGATCATTGACCACGCCGGTCTTCAGCTTCGAGCCGAGATCGGCGGTCGCGGAGAACTGGCCCTTGGTGAGACCGTAGACGCCGTTGTCTTCGATGATGTAGATGATCGGCAGATTGCGGCGCATGAGGTGAACGAACTGGCCGATGCCGATCGACGCCGTGTCGCCGTCGCCGCTGACGCCGATGCAGACGAGCTTACGATTGGCGAGCAGCGCACCGGTAGCGACCGAAGGCATGCGTCCGTGCACGGCGTTGAAGCTGTGCGAGCGGCTCAGGAAATACGCCGGTGTCTTCGACGAGCAGCCGATGCCGCTGGGCTTGATCACATATTCGGGCTCAACGCCCATCTCGTACATGGCTTCGATAATGCGCTCGGAGATGGCGTTGTGGCCGCATCCCGCGCACAGCGTGGTCTTGCCGCCCTTGTAGTCGATGACGGTGAGGCCGATGCGGTTGGTCTTTGGCCCGGGTGTGGCTGCGCCGGGCTCAACGGTGGTGGTTCCCATCTACTTGCCCTCCATGCTGGTCAGTTCGTCGGTGATGGACCGCGCATCGAGCGGCAGTCCGGTGATGTGGGCGATGCTGCGCAGGCGCGGCGTCAGTTCGGGCTTCAGATCGAGCTTGAGCAGGCTGAGCATCTGCGCGTCGCGATTCTGCTCGACGACATACACATGCTCGTGCTGCTCGACGAACTCGTGCACCTCGCGGGTGAAGGGATAGGCGCGGAGCCGCAGATAATCGGTCTCGATGCTGTACTCGTCGCGCAGCTGATCGCGGCTCTCGGTGATGCCCCAGTGCGACGTGCCGTAGCCGATGATGCCGATCTTTGCGTTGTTGCCTTTTGTGATCTCCGGCCGTGGAACGAACGAACGCGCAGTTTCGAACTTGCGGTTCAGCCGCTCCATGTTGTTCTCGAAGTCGTCGGCGCGCTCGCTGTACTGAGCCTTTTCGTTGTGGCCGCTGCCGCGTGCGAAATAAGCCGCTGCGGGATGAGAGGTGCCCGGCAGCGTGCGGTAGCCAATGCCGTCGCCGTCGACGTCTTTGTAGCGCGCGAATCCGCCGAGGCGGTCGAGGTCTTCCTTGCTCGAGCACCTTGCCGCGCTTGATCGGCGTCGTCGGATACGGGAACGGGTCGGACATCCAGTTGTTCATGCCGAGATCGAGATCGGACATGACAAACACCAGCGTCTGGAATTGCTCCGCGAGATTGAAGGCCTCGGTCGCCATGGTGAAGCATTCTTCGACCGAGCAGGGAATCAGCATGATGTGCTTCGTGTCGCCGTGCGAGAGGAAGGCAGTCGAAAGAATATCGCCTTGCGAAGTCCGCGTGGGAAGGCCGGTGGACGGGCCGACGCGCTGGATGTCCCAGATCACGCCCGGGACTTCGACGTAGTAGGCCAAGCCGGCGAACTCCGCCATGAGCGAGATGCCAGGGCCGGCGGTCGCCGTCATGCTGCGCGCGCCCGCCCAGCCTGCGCCGATGACCATGCCGATCGCGGCCAGTTCGTCTTCGGCCTGCACGATGGCGAACGTCGCCTTGCCGTCGGGGCCGATGCGGTATTCCTTCATGTACTCGATCATCGTTTCGACGAGCGACGAAGATGGCGTGATCGGATACCAGGTGACGACCGTGCATCCCGCGAACATGCAGCCGAGCGCGGCGGCGGAGTTGCCGTCGATGATGATCTTGCCCGCGGTCTTGTCCATGCGCTCGATGTAGAAGACGCCGCGCTTTTCCAGATTCGCCTTGGCGTAGTCGAATCCGGCCTGCGCCGCTGCCAGGTTCAGATTGGCGGCCTTCACTTTCTTCGCGAACTGCTTGCGGATGGCCTTCTCCACCTCGCCCATGTCGATGGTCAGCAGGCTGGCCACCACGCCGACGTACACCATGTTCTTGACCAGCTTGCGCAGCTTGGCCTCGGGGCAAACCTGCGGCGACGATCTTGTCGTAGGGAACGGAGTAGAAGATCAGATCGTTGCGCAGCTTGTGCAGTGCGAGAGGCTCGTCGTAGAGCACCGACGCGCCAGGCGCCAGCGACATCGTATCTTCGGTCGCCGTCTCTGGATTCATCGCGACCAGGAAGTCGATTTCCTTCTTGCGCCCGATGTAGCCGTTCTTGTTGGCGCGAATCGTGTACCAGGTGGGCAGTCCCGCGATGTTCGACGGGAACATATTCTTGCCGGAGACGGGCACGCCCATCTGAAAAATGCTGCGCAACAGAACCGTATTTGAACTTTGCGAACCGGAGCCGTTCACCGTCGCGACCTGAATGCTCATGTCGTTGACGATGCGCTGCTTGCTCATGCCGCCGGCGGATTCCCGGGGCACGACATCCGTTGTGGCCATCCCAACACCTTCCTTTTCAATCAGCGGGCGGAACCCGATTGCCCATGCTTATGGATTGCGGAGAAGGAAACATTTCAATTATACGGCGCGCATTGACCGCTCAGTCGCGGCCAATCGCCCGTCCGGAGCCGGGACGAACCTGATTTCGAAACGAGGGGAAAGTCCACGAACTCACGATTCGGTCTTGAAGAACTGGGCGATGGTCCGGAACTTATTATATCGTGATGCGACCAATTCGGCGGGAGGGACCTTCTTCAATTCGGCGAAATGCTTCTGCAGACTGGCATCGAGCAGGTTCGCGGCGGCCTCATGGTCGCGATGCGCTCCGCCTTCGGGCTCGGGAACAATGTCGTCGATGCAGCCCAGTTCGCTCAGATCGGTTGCGGTGATGCGCATGGCCTCGGCCGCCAGTTCTTTCTTGCTGGCATCGCGCCACATGATGGCGGCGCAGCCTTCGGGCGAGATCACCGAGTAGATGGAGTTCTCCATCATCAGCACGCGATCGGCGACGGCAATGGCCAAAGCGCCGCCGCTGCCACCTACGCCAATGACGGTGGCGATGATCGGCACTTCCAGTCGCGCCATCTCGCGCAGGTTGTAGGCGATGGCTTCGGCCTGTCCGCGCTCTTCGGCGTGGATGCCGGGATAGGCGCCGTCGGTATCGACCAGCGTGAAAATCGGACGGTGGAACTTCTCGGCGACCTGCATGACGCGAATCGCCTTGCGATAGCCCTCCGGATGCGGCGTGCCGAAGTTGCGGAAGACGCGCTGCTTCATGTCGCGGCCCTTTTGCGTGCCGACGACGAGCACTTCTTCGCCGTGGAAACGGGCCATGCCGCAGACGATGGCGGCGTCGTCGCCAAAGCCGCGGTCGCCGTGAATCTCGCTGAAGTCGGTGAAGATGCGCTCGATGTAGTCGAGCGACTGCGGGCGCTGCGGATGCCGCGCCAGTTCGGTCTTTTGCCAGGCGGTGGGCGGCGCGTTCATCTCGCGGCGAAGGGTGTCGATGCGGTCCTGCAGTTTCGCAATCTGGCGGCGGGTCGCGTCGTCAGTTTCGCCGGCTTCCATCTCGGCGACCTGCCGCTCGATCTGTTCCAGTTCCTGCTGTGCTTTTTCCGTGGCTGCCATTGTCGACAGAGTTAGCGCCTAAAGGCGCCTCTATTGTTCGTGACCTTAACGGCGCGGCTGAAGCCGCGCCCTTTCAAAGCGGCCTTGCACCAGCTGATCTAGCTGATGATGCGGACGCTGCCGCGCCCGCACAGCTGTTCGACCCGGGCGATGAAATTACGGTCTGGAACCACATTATAGCCTTCCGCCTCCATCACGACCATGAAATCACCTTGGCGTTCCACGTCAAACAACACTTTGGCCTCACCTTTGCGCTCCGTAAACAGAGTGTGCAGGCTGTCGATTGTGGCCTCGGCGGAGGATTCGAGCGGAATCCGAACGCGAATGGCGCGGGGCAGGGGAACCTTGGCGTCTTCGAGCGGCATGATCTCAGCGGCGGTGATCTTGGGATTCGCGCCTTCTTCGATGCGCATCCCGGCCTTGACCAGCACCGGAACTTCGAGCTTCACCTTCTCGCCGATGCGTTTGTAGGCCTCGGGGAAGACGATCATGTCGATCGATCCGGACATGTCTTCGAGGTTGGCCTGCGCGTAGAAGTCACCCTTCTTCGATTTCAGCACGCGCACGTTGCTGATGATGCCGGCCGTGACGATGGTCTCGTCCTTGCCGGTGGACTTCGTCATCGCAGCGAGTTCTTCCACGCTCAGCGCCTGCAGATCCTGCAGCTTGTCTTTGTATTTCTCCAGCGGATGTCCGGTGATGAAGAATCCGAGGATTTCTTTTTCGGCGGAGAGGCGCGTGTGCTCGTCCCAGTCGGGGATGTTGGGCAGGCGATCGTTTGGAGTCTCCGGTTCTTCCTGCTGGAACACGCCAAACAGGCCGTGCTGGCCGGATTCGGCATCGCGCTGAGTTTTCTGCGCCTGCTCCATGGCCTTGTCGAGAACGGCCATCAGTTGGGCACGGCGGCCGAGAGAATCCATGGCGCCGCTCTTGATCAGCGACTCGAGCACGCGCTTGTTGAGCAGGCGAAGGTCAACATTCTCGCAGAATTCGAAAATCGATTTGAAGCGGCCGAGTTTCTTTCGCGCGGCCACGATCGACTCGATGGCGTTGCCGCCGACGTTCTTCACCGCGGCCAGGCCGAAGCGGATGCTTTCGCCGTGCGGAGTGAAGTTCGCGTCGGAGACGTTGATATCCGGCGCTTCGACCGCAATGCCCATCTCGCGGCATTCGTTGATGTACTTGACCACGTCGTCGGTTGAGCCGGTCACCGAGGTCAGCAGCGCCGCCATGAACTCGACCGGATAGTGCGTCTTCAGATACGCCGTGTGATAGGCGAGCAGCGCGTAGGCCGCGGAGTGCGATTTGTTGAAGCCGTATCCGGCGAACTGCGCCATCAGGTCGAAAATCTTCTCGATCTTCTTGGGCGGATACTTTCGCTGCGCGGCGCCTTCGACGAAGCGCTCGCGCTGCTGCGCCATCTCTTCGGCCTTCTTCTTGCCCATGGCGCGGCGGAGCAGGTCGGCTTCACCGAGCGAGTATCCGGCGAGCCGGTTGGCGATCTGCATCACCTGCTCCTGATACACGATCACGCCCAGCGTTTCCTGCAGGATTTCCTGCAACTCGGGCAGTTCGTATTCGACCTTCTTGCGCCCGTGCTTGCGGTCGACGAAGTCGTCGATCATGCCGCCCTGAATCGGGCCGGGACGGTAGAGCGCGTTCAGAGCGGTGAGGTCTTCGATCGAGTTCGGCTGATACTTGCGCAGCACGTCGCGCATGCCGTGCGATTCAAACTGGAAGACGCCGGAGGTCAGTCCCTTGTGGAAGACCTTCTCGTAGGTTTCGCTATCCTGCGAGCGGAATCTGTTCGAGCGTAAGCGGCGTGCCGCGCGTCTGCTCAATCAACTTCAGCGCATCGGTGAGAATCGTGAGCGTCGTCAGGCCGAGGAAGTCCATCTTCAACAGGCCCATCTTCTCGATGGCGACCATGTCGAAGGCGGTCACGATTTCGTCGTTCTTGGTGCGGTGCAGCGGGACGAGATCGGTGAGCGGGCGCGGAGAGATCACGACTCCGGCGGCGTGCACGCCGGAATTGCGCACCAGGCCTTCCAGCTTCTTCGCGGTCTCGAACAGCTCCCGAATCTGGCCGTCTTTTTCGATCGCCTCGCGCAGCTGCGGGGAGTCTTCAATGGCCTGCTCCAGCGTGATGTTCAGCTGGGTCGGGACCATCTTGGCGATGCGGTCGACGTCGGCGTAAGGGATGTCCATGGCGCGGCCTACGTCTTTGATCGCGGCCTTGGCGGCCATGGTGCCGAAGGTGATGATCTGCGCGACGTTGTCGCGGCCATATTTCTGCGTGACGTAGTCGATGACCTCGCCGCGCCGGTTCATGCAGAAATCGATGTCGATATCAGGCATCGACACGCGCTCGGGATTCAGAAAGCGCTCGAACAGCAATTCGTGCTGCAGCGGGTCAATGTCGGTGATGCCAAGCGCGTACGAGACAAGCGATCCGGCGGCCGATCCGCGGCCCGGCCCGACAGGAATGCCACGCTCCTTCGCGTAGCGGATGAAGTCCCAGACAATAAGGAAATAACCGGGAAACTTCATCTGCTGGATGATGGCGAGTTCGCGCTCCAGCCGCTGCTCGTAGTCGGTGATCGAGTGCTTCAGCTTGCCTTGCTCGCTGCAGCGGACGCAGCAGTCTCCAGCCGGCGGGCGAAGCCCTCGCGCGTGACGTGCACGAAGTAGCTGTCGATCGTGTAGCCGGCGGGACTTCGAACTGCGGGAACGGGTTCGCGACTTTTTCGAGGCGCAGGCTGCAGCGCTCGGCGATGTCGAGCGTGCGCGTGAGGACGTCGGGCGAATCCTTGAAGACGCGGTACATCTCGTCAGCGTTCTTGACGAAGAACTGCGTGCCCTCGAACTTCATGCGCGCCGTGTCGCGAATCGACTTGCCCGGTCTGAATGCAGACCATCACGTCCTGCGCGTGGGCGTCGTCCTCGCAGAGATAGTGGCTGTCGTTGGTGGCGACGAGCGGCAGGCCGAGATCTTTTTCCAGCTTGAACAGGCCCGGGATGGATGCGGTGCTCCATCTCCAGGCCCTGGTCCTGAATTTCGAGAAAGAAATTCTCTTTGCCGAAGATGTCGGCGAAGGTTCCGGCGGCCGCCCGGGCTGCGTCGTAGTTGTTCTCCATCAGGCGCTCGGCGACTTCGCCCTTCAGGCATCCGGAGAGTCCGATCAGGCCGCGGGAGTGCTCGGCCAGAAACTTCTTGCTGACGCGCGGCTTGTAGTAGAAGCCGTGCAGCGAGGCCTCAGAGGTGATCTTGACCAGGTTGCGGTATCCCTCTTCGTTTTCGGCCAGCACCAGCAGGTGGTTGTAGGTGTCGCCTTCGGGGGCGGCGCGGTGGTCGTCCTTCTTGCAGACGTAGAGTTCGCAGCCGACGATCGGCTTCACGCCGTGCTTGTATGCCGCATTCACGAAGTGGACGGTGCCAAAAATATTGCCGTGGTCGGTCATGGCCACGGCGGGCATGCCCAGCTTGCTTACATGCTCGCAGAGTTTTTCGACGTCACAAGCGCCATCGAGCAGGGAGTAGTCGGTGTGCAGGTGCAGGTGGACGAATTGGGACATGGGACATGTGGGTAGTCTAACGCAAAGGGAGACGGAGGAAGGGTGTGGATGGCTGTGCGTTTTCGGGGTTGGACGGTCCCGTACGAGCCTTTAACTATTGGGAAACACTAGTAATAGAGCGACTGCGTCAAGACCGGCGAACTCATCTCTGTTCAGCTCTGCATGTGTGGTGCGGAGTTTCGTCCCGTCTCGGAGGAAAAGTACGTGTAGTTGTTCGGCGCACCGCAACAGCCGAACTTAGTGACTTGGTAAAGCTGAGCAAGAGCCTTTCCCTCCTCGCCCGCCTCTTCGAAGCTCCCCTCACTGCTTTGCCATCCGTGCTTCTACCTTCACGGTCGAGCGATCGCCTTCGATTCCATCCTGCCGATATCCCTGCGGAACGACTCGCGCAACACCAGCGCTTGGCGTGCAGTCCCGTGTTTACTCCAGAGATCAACAATGGTGAATCGGCTGTTTCTTGTAATGAAGTGAGTCTCCATCCCGGTCTCCCGAATCTCGTAACTGGAAACGGCGGATCCGTGATTTAAAGGAAGGCTTATCCCGAGAGTACCCTCGAGGGCTACGAATTCTGCTATGAGAGCGAGCGGAAGTGAGATTGCGAGAATGCATACTGGTTTTGTGATTATTGTTATTAGCCGCGGCACTCCCCATTTACCTCGCGATGTGAACGTACTTCATAAACGATTCCCGGTTCAATAACTGAAAATGATGGTTTCAGTCGCTAGCCGGGAATTCGGAAACAGCCGCTAGTCCGCGCCCGCTCCTGCCGCCTGTGCCTTCTGCAGCAGCTTGCGCGCCTGGCTGATCAGTTCGGCCACTTCGAAGGGTTTCACAAGGTAGGGAATGCTGTTTTCCTGCAGGAAGGTGCGTCCGTCGCCGGGTTCGACGCTGTTGGAGAACGTGTAGAGAACGTGAGTCTTCCATGCCCGGGCAATTTTCTTTGAGCCATGGATAGGATTCTTTGGCGTTCCACTGGTCCGCCATTTTTCCGCTCATGATGACGGCGTCAAAGGGCTCGGAAAGCAGGCGAGTCTTCACGTCCTCAGCGTTCTTGGCCGTCACGACCGAAGCGCCGGCGCCAGTGAGCACGTCGCGCTCGAACTCAAGAACGGCTTCTTCTTCCTCGACCAGCAGCACGCGTCCGCTGACAGCGCCCTCGTGCAGGCGGGGCGAGGGCTTGACGGCCTCGGGTTGCGGTGCGGTAGCGACCGCGGCGGGCAGCTTCACTTCGATCATCGCGCCGCCTTCCGTGATTGTTGCTGGCCTGGATATCCCCGCCGTGTTCCTTCACGATCCCGTAGCAGATGCTCAGTCCGAGGCCCGTGCCCTTGCCGACGCTCTTGGTGGTGTAGAAGGGATCGAAAATGCGCTTTGGATCTTTGATTCCAGCGCCATCGTCGATGAACTGCGTCGCAGACGTGGCCGTTCTGCGAGGCAATGCGAATCTTCAGGCTGCCCGGTGGCCCGGTCTCGAGAATCGCGTCGACGGCGTTGTTGATGATGTTCAGGAAGACCTGCTCGATCTGATGCGGGTCGGCGACCACCATCGCAGGCTCGGAGGGCAGTTCGCTCTGCACCTGGATGTTGTTGCTCTTGAGATCGTAATCGCGCAGCGTGAGGGTCTCTTCGAGCACCTTGCGAATGTCGACTTCGTCCCGCTGCGGCTTGCGCTGCCGGGCGAAGGAGAGCAGATTCTGCACGACGCGATGCGTGCGCTGCGCCTGCTTGAATAGTTTGGTGACGAAATCCTGCGCACGCGGATTGAGGCCTTCGGTCTCGAGCAGCTGGGCGTAGCCGAGAATGGCCGTCAGCGGATTGTTCAGTTCGTGCGCCACGCCCGCGATAAGCTGACCGACAGCCGACATCTTCTCGCTCTGCAGCAACTGCTCCTGCGTCTTGCGCAGGTCTTCATAGGCGCGGCAGGTCTCTTCATAGAGCCGGACCTTCTCGATCGTAGTGGCCAGTTGCCGGCTGATGGCGACCAGCAGGTTCTCGTCGTTCGACGAATACTGATATCCCAGATGGCTGCATAATCCCATCAGGCCGACCGGTGCATCCTTGGCCCAGAACAGCACCCAGATCCAGGAGCGGTCGGAATCGGAGCGCAGGAACTCGGCCACGCTTCGGCGGCAGGTGCGGTAGATACTCGGCCGTAACCACCTCGGCGCGCGAGCGCATCACCAGGTCGCCGAAGCCCTCGGCGAAGGAAATTTCTGACAGGACGTCCCTTATCGCGGCTGCGCGGTCCCCAGGCGGCGCGGCGGCGATAGGTCGGGCTGTCGATGTCGGAGAGATAGACCGTTCCGCTCTCGGCGCCAAACAGAGTGACCACCTGCCGCAAGGTGAGGTTGAGGATTTCGTCCAGGTCGAACGATTGCGCTGCCACCACAGCCATCGCGTTCAGCGCATTCAGTTCGCGATTGCGGCGCTGCATCTCGTCTTCGGCGCGCCGCTTCTCGGTCATGTCGAGAACGAATCCCTGATAGCGTTCCACCGCGCCCGTCGCATCGCGCGTGGCGAAGCTGCTCTCGATCGCCAGCAGCAGCGTGCCATCGCGGCGGCGGAGCGTGACTTCGAAGTTGCGAACGTAATTGTGAGCTCTCGATTTCCTGGCGGAAGGCGTCGCGCTGCCTGGCGTCGACGCAGATTTCCTTGTCCAGATTCAGCACCAGCAACTCGTCGCGATTGCTGTAGCCGAGCATGTGCACGAATGCGTCGTTGCAGTCGATAAGCCGTCCCGCTGGATCAGCGACGTAGACGCCCTCCTGCACCTGCTCAAACAGCAGGCGGTAACGTTCTTCCGCCGAGCGGCGGTCGGTGATGTCGCGGACAACGTGAATCGTTCCTTTTTGCTGCGTCCCCTGATCGGTGTAAGAAGAGGTCGAGACAACCGAGAATCCGCCGAAGCAGGGGTCGGCTCCCTCCGTGAATTCCTCGTCGCCGCCCATGGCGCAGTACGGACAGCCAGTCCACTCGCCGTAGGTGTGCGGCAAGGCCGACTCGCAGGTGCTGCCGACGACGTCGGCCGGGGCCTGGCCGATCTGTTCGAGCAATACCTGGTTCGCCTTGATGATCCGGTAGTCGGAGTCGTGGGCGAGGATGACATCGTGGATGGAGTCGAAGGTATTCATCCACTGGCGCTGCGAACGCAGCACCTGCTCGAGCAGGCGGAAGTTTTCGACGGCAAGGGCGATTTGCCGCGCGCAGCTTTGCAGGAACTCGAGTTCGTCGGGAGTCCACTGGCGGCTGCTGGAATGGCCGATCATCAGCAGACCGACCGGCGCTTTATTGCCCACGACCGGCACGATCACAAGCTGGCGAATCTTCTCAACCGAGAGGCACTCGGCGGGCTCAGTGCCGCTTTATCCGCTTTCTCCACCTTGGGAGCACGCTTCTCCCAGAGTTTCGAAACGTCGTCGGTAATCTGGGCAAAGCCGGCGTCGCGCAGAAACTCCGCCGAAAGACCGGCCGCATGAGTCGCGACGAGATGGCCGCCTTCGACCAGACGGAACCAGCATGCGCGTACGCTGGAGAGCGCTGCAGTTCTTCGACGGCGCACTGCACGACACTCCCGTATTGCTGGGCGCTGGCGATACTGTCCGTCACCGACTGCAGGGCTTGCAGGCGGCGGGTCCGGGCGCGCATTTCGCCGAGCACGAGCAGCAACATGGTGATGGGCAGCGCAATTTCAGCCGCGATCAGCGCCGCGGCCGGAACTTGCTCGGTGAATGGGGCCCAGGCAAGATGAAGTGCCAGCAGGCACAACGCCAGCAGCCAGGCCGAGGCATGCCAGCGACCACGACGCGCGCGCAACAGGGCAATCGCCGCGATCAGCAAGACCACCCGATAGCCGACTTCCAGCGCGAAGCGCAGCGGAAGCGATTCCGACCACAGCAGCACGCGGGCGCCGGCGAAACCGACCAGCACCGGCGTGATCACCATCAAGGGAATGATCAGATCGCGAATGCGCGCATAGAGCAGAACGGCTCCGGCCAGAAGGCCGACGGCGAGCACAAACGTGGCCTGCACGACTACCATGATCGAACGGCGCTGGAATTCTTGGCCGCGAAGCAATGCTCGGAGAAGCGCGAAACGACGAAGTGCCGTCCAGCCCAGAACCCAGACTTTGAAATAGTTCTCGCGGAACGCGCGCAGCGCGAGCACCGACGCGCCCAGCAGAATCAGCAGCGTCCATTCCGCCGCTGTGGGCCGGGCCAATCCCAGCCTTGCCAGCCGAGTTCCAGATCGATAAGAGGGAAGCGCTCATCGCGTTGCGAGCGTACGGAGTCCTCGTCTCTGAATATCATGGTGGGCCGGAATCTCGATGGAGTTTCCGGACCCTCAATGATTACTTTCGGAATCTCGCCGAAAGGGTACAATCGCCGATAGACTTTCGTGTATACCATGCCAGACCGAATTCTTGTAGTTGACGACGAAGAGCCGATTCGGGAAATCGTCGCGTCCATGCTGGGCACCGCCGGATATGCCTGTAAACAAGCGGGTTCCGGCATGGAGGCGCTCGCCGTTCTGACCTCCGGCGAAGAGTTCGAGCTGATGCTTTCCGACCTGATGATGGCCGACCTGGACGGCATCGGGCTGCTGGAGCGCACCAAGGAAAAATACCCCGACATGCCGGTTGTGATGGTTACCGCCGTGCACGACATTTCGGTTGCGCTGGCCGCCATCCGCAACGGCGCCTACGACTACCTGCTGAAGCCGTTCGAGCGCGAACAACTGCTCAACACCGTCAGCCGGGCGCTCGAGAACCGGCGGCTGAAGGTGGAAAACCGGAACTATCAGACGAATCTGGAATCGCTGGTCAAGGCGCGCACCGAGCAACTGCAGGCCGACGCTGCGCGATCTGGAGCGCTCCTATGACATCACGCTGGAAGCTTTGGGCGATGCGCTCGATCTGAAAGATCGTGAGACCGAAGGCCATTCCCGGCGCGTGACCGCCTTCACCATTGCGATTGCCCAGGCCATGGGGCTGCCCCGCGAACAGATCGCCGTCATCGCTCGCGGAGCTTTCCTGCACGACATCGGCAAGATGGCCATTCCCGACAAGATTCTGAACAAGCCGGGCAAGCTTGACGCCAGACGAAATGCTCATCATGAAAGAGCACTGCTTACAAGGGCTACCAGATCGTCAAGAAGATTCCGTTCCTGGCGGAAGCTTGCGGAGATCGTCTATTCGCATCAGGAGTGGTTCGACGGTGACCGGCTATCCTCGCGGCTTGAAGGGAGAGGAAATTCCCCTCGGGGCTCGAATCTTTTCGGTGGCCGACACGTTTGATGCGATCACCTCGGACCGTCCCTACCGGCGCTGCACAATCACTGCAGGTGGCGCGTGAGGAAATCGAGAAGTTGGCTGGGCGCCAGTTTGATCCGGAGATCGTAAAAGTGTTCCTGGAAATGCCGGACAAGATTTGGGAAGAACTGCGCAAAGAGATCGACGGTCAAAGGTTCCGCGCCGCATATTCCGAGGGGGCCAAGGGCTAATCAGCTCGCGAAGGTGGGGAAGGTGCAGGGCCGCAATCATTTAAAACTTCTTTTGTGGGTTACGGTGCTGTGCATCGCGCTGCTCACGGCGGGCTGTCTGCTGCTGCCGCGAGGTATGGCGGTCGCCGTTGTGAGCGACACGTTCGGCACATTGCTGATCGTTTGCGCCATGCTGGCTTTTACCTGGAACGGCCTCGCTGCGAAAGGCCGGGTGCGGTGGTTCTGGATGCTGCAGGCCGCGGGCTGGGCGCTCTGGCTGGCCGATCAGCTGGTTTGGGATGTCTGGGATCTTGTGCTGCGGCGAAGGCTCCCGGACATGTATCCGGCCGACGCTTTGCTTTTCCTGGCCGGCGCGCCGATGGTGGCGGGGCTGCTGCTGCGGCCACACCGGCAGCCGTCGTCGCCGAGCGTACGGCTCGGACTGCTGGACTTCCTCCTCCTGGTGCTCTGGTGGCTTGATCTCTATGTCTCGTTCGTCGTGTGCTGGCAGTATCCTTCGCCGAACGTGGCCAACTACAGCCGCAACTTTGATCTCCTCTCCGAAGCGGGATCGATTCTGATGATTGGAGTCTTGCTCTTGTTCTGGCGGGAAAGCCGCGGGGCGTGGAAGAGTTTTTACGCCTGGTTCTGCGGTGCGGCAATTTTCAATGCCATCGCATTTTTCCTGATCAATCGCGCTCTTGCGCAGGGGCGTCTATTACACCGGCAGTTGGTACGACATTTCCTATTGCGGATCGTTTGCGATTTATGCAGGCGTGGCGCTCGCTGGTCACGGACTAACCGCGACGCCGGAGACCGCGGGAGAGGAATCCTACGGGTCGTGGATGGCAAGACGTGGCGATGATGGCTGTTCTCTCGTTGCCCATCATTGCCCTGGTTGCGCTGCTCGATCCGCGGCTTCCGCACAAGGCCTCACACTTCCGTGTGCTGGTCACGCTCGCCACCATATTCGTGATGGTGTTTCTAATCTTCATCCAGCATCGCCGCCTGAACCGAGAGTTAAGCCGCACCAACGTCGTGCTGCAGGAGGCTTCGCTTACCGATCCGCTGACCGGACTTCGCAACCGGCGATATTTTTCGGCGACCATCGAAGCCGACGTGGGACAGGCCCTGCGCTCTCACGCCGACAATCACGACCCGCACACGCGCGACCTGGTCTTCTATCTGATCGATGCCGACAACTTCAAGGAAGTGAACGATCAGTACGGTCATGACGTCGGCGACGCCGTACTGGTCGAGATGGCGCGCCGCCTGAGTTCTTCGATCCGTCACTCCGACGTGCTCGTGCGCTGGGGCGGGGAAGAGTTTCTGATCGTTTCCCGCTACACCGATCGCAGCGAGGCCGAGTTGCTCGCCCAGCGCGTGCTCTCGGCAGTTGCCGACACGCCCTTCGCTGGTGGGGCCGTCGGGCGCAGACCATGCGACGGACTTGTTCCATGGGCTGGGCGGCGTTTCCCTGGTTTCCCGACGATCCGCGCGCCGTGAGTTATGAGGAAGTACTGACGATGGCCGATCGCGGCCTGAATCGCGCGAAACAGGCTGGCAAGAACTGCGCGGTCGGAATGTCACCGGCAAAGGGAAACTCTCCGCCGACCACGGTTGCCCGGACGCACTCTTCGCCCTTGGCCATCGATGTCCTCGCTGTTGCTGGTCCTGATTCGGCGCCTCAGTCGTAAAACATAGCAAACGCTCGTCTTATCCGCAGGCAGTAATCCCAGGTTCCTTCGCATCCAATTCGCGTAGCGAGGTTCAGTCGAGAGGGGGATTCCTATGTCCAATCGCATTCTGCGAGTCACAGGTCTGATTGCCGCTTTGCTGATCGCATTCTGCGCGACGATCATCGGGCAAGACGCGCCTCCGGTTCCGCCCAACGCGGTTGTGCAGGGCACGACGGTTTTGATCCAGTTGACTGATCGCCTGGACACGCACACCGTGAAGTCCGGCGATCATTTCCACGCTCGCCTGGCCGAGCCTCTTATGGCGTCCAATGGAATGACGATTGGGGTCGGACGCAAGATCAAAGGCCACGTCAGCGCAGTTGAACCGGGCCTGCACACTCGGCTGCTGCTGAGCTTTGACGAGATCGAAACGGCGCACGGATGGCTACCTCTGATCGCGACCGTGACCGGCGTTCCCGGAGAACACGGGCTGAAGCAGATTGGAGAAGAGGGAGAAATCGGCCGCAAGGGAATGACGAAGGAAGAGATCGCTGAAGCCGTGGTGATTGGGGCGGGCGAAGGCGCGGCGGAAGGAATGCATTCAGGAGGCAAGAAAGGAGCAGCCACTGGAGCCGGCAACGGCGCTGCGAACTCGGCGTACACGGCCTTCGAGTCCGGGCACGACCTTGTGCTCGACAAGGGAACGGCACTCGAAATCCGGCTGGATCGCAATTTGATGATCCCCTAACGGAGTAGCACTACTCCCTGCAACTCGCAAGATCGGTCCTAGCTGGCGTTCTTCTATAGGGACGGTTTGGGGAATTCGCTCCCATGTCCGATAATCCCCTGCATGAGGAACGCTATGAAATTTGCATTCGTTCTTGCCGCCATTCTCATTCTGTCCATCGGAACATTCGCGCAGGAGCATCCCGCGGTCACCGCGCAGCCCAACAGCGTCTACGTTGGCGCTGACGGGAAATTCGAAGCCGCTCCTGACACCGCACAGATTCAGATGAACGTCTCGGTGCAGGATGACAACCCCCAGGCGGCGTATCAGCGAGCATCGAAGAATGTCGATCAGGTCCGGCCGGTGCTGCGCGCCAATGGTCTGGATACAAAGCTCGCCACAGTTGGATTCCTTTCCGTTCAACCCATGTACGAGTGGAAGCCCAAGCAGCGCGTTATCGGCTATCGCGTCACGACCGACGTCACGCTCAAACTGAAAGACTTTTCCAAGATCGGCCCGATTACGCAGCAGCTCGCCGAAGCCAACGTCAGTGAGACCCAAACGCTGAACTACACTCTCGAAAACATGGACGAGGCGAAGAACCACGCGGTGGAAGACGCCTACCGGCGCGCGCGAAACTCCGCTGAAACCGTGGCCCGTGCCAGCGGAAGAACCTTGGGTGATCTTTCCTACGCATCCGTCGATACCTTTGAGAATCCGCGAATCGTGATGCCGCGGATGGCTCGCGCCATGGCTGCTGCCGCGCCCAATGCAGCAACTCCCGCCCCGACGGAAGACTTTACGCCCCAGACCGTGACTGTTACGGCGCACGTGAATGCGCTGTTCAATCTGAAGTAGATAGACTCACCACAGAGGGCACAGGGGATCACAGAGGAACCCCTCTGTGGTGAATTACGCCAGTGCGTGATGCTCGGGAGTCTGCGACGGAACTGCCAGCGGGTCTACCTGCAGCGTCAGGCCGTCAACCTTGCGCACGACTACCAGCTGTCCGATCGGAAGCGGAGACGGCGCGACCGCATCCCAAAGTTCCCCGTGCACGAAGACTTTTCCCTGCGGCGAAAGCGCGGTCTGCGCAACGCCGGTTTCGCCAACCAGTCCTTGTTCTCCGGTGACAACTTTGTTGCGCCGAGCCTTGAGAGCAATGCTCATCAGGAACGCGGTGATAATCCCTAGCGGAACGCTCACCGCCAGCGCGGTGGCCAGATGCACGCGCATTTCCGGAATCGGCGCGTCGACCAGAAGAAGCCCGCCCAGCGTGAGCAGGACGATGCCTCCTGCCGTCAGCACTCCATGAGAAACGAACTTGGCTTCCGCAGCGAACAAAACGAATGCGCCGAGAATCAGGCCAAGCGCGGCAAAGCGGGTCGGCAGCAGATTGAGCGCGAATGCGGCGACCAGAATGAATACGACACCCACCGTCCCCGGAATGACTGCGCCCGGATGATTGAACTCGATGTAGAGGGCAAGGGCTCCGATAGCGAGAAGCAGGAACGCCAGGTCGGGTTCCATAAGGGCGTCAAGGATTCGCTCTTTCAACGTCATATTGAAAGGTACGATCGGTTGTCCTTCGAGATCCAGCGTCGCAGACTCGCCGTTGAATCGCTTGAACGGCTTTCCGTTTATCTGGCGAAACAGGTCTTCAGGGCTTGAGGCGACATAGTCGATCAAGTGCTGGGCCAGCGCCTCCTGCTCAGTAAATGACTTCGACTCGCGCACCGCGCCTTCCGCGGACTCGATATTGCGGCCGCGCTTTGAGGCGATTGAGCGTATGAGAGCAGCGGCATCGTTCTCGATCTTGCGGTTCATCTCCTCGTCGGGCTTGAGTTGCACCGGACCAATCAGCACCACAGGATGCGCGGCACCAGCTGCCGTGCCAGGTGCCATAGCAGCAATATCGGCTGACTCAAGAATGAAAATTCCCGCCGAGCCTGCGTGCCCGCCCGTTGGCGTTACATAAACGATCACCGGAACCGACGAGGTAGAAATTTTCTCCATGATCTCCCGGGTCGAGCTGACCAAGCCTCCCGGAGTATTCATCTCGATCAATAGAGCTTGGTCGTTCCGGCGCGCAGCTTCTTCGATGGCGCGCGCGATATATTCCGCGCTGATGGGCTGAATCGTGTCGTTTACAACGATCTTGAGAACCTCAGCCGACGCAGACGAGGAGCAGATAACAAGCAGAACAAAGCAACCAACCGCGCTAAAGATGGCAGATTTCTTCATAGCCTTCCAGGCGCCGAAATCCCGGTAACAGGGGCGCTCAACAATATTGTCTACCTATTTCGGTGTGCCGGAGTGAATTTCTTGCGCAGGTTGCCGCGCGGAAGTAACCGTCGAGGCCGGTGTCGGCGGAGTCCATCCCGGCAGATACGTGCTGCCCGTGATCAGCCGGGCGCCACGCTCGTAGGTGACATATGACCAAGCCCACTGGATGAACACCAGCAGGCGATTGCGGAAGCCGATCAGGAACAGGATATGTATGAAGAGCCACGACAGCCAGGCAATGAATCCGGAGATGTGAATCTTTCCGAACTGTGCGACGGCTGCGGCTCGGCCGATGGTGGCGAGACTGCCTTTGTCCCAGTAGTGGAATTGGGGACGAGTGTTCAGACGGGTGGCAAGTCTCACTTCCTCACGGATCAACTTCGCTACGAACTTTCCCTGCTGGATGGCAACCGGGGCAACGCCTGGCAGCGGTTTGCCTCGCTCGTCCTTTGCTGCGGCCAGATCGCCGATCACGAATACTTCCGCATGTCCCGGAAGGCTTAAGTCAGGATTCACGGGCACTCTTCCGGCACGATCAACGGCAACGCTCAGCTTCTTCCCAAGGGGAGAGGCGGCTACCCCCGCGGCCCAAAGAACGACCGTTGCCGGAACCCGCGTTTCACCCAGGTGAACCGCGCCCGCCTCGACCTGAGTCACCATGGCAGAAGTCCGAACTTCGACGCCGAGCCCGCGGAGTTGCTCCTCGGCGCTGCGCGAAAGATCTTCGGGGAATGCGGGAAGCAGCCGAGGTCCGCCTTCGATCAGCAGAATGTGCGTGCGCGCCGGATCGATGGAGCGGAAGTCATGCGCCAGGGCATAGCGGCTGATCTCAGCAAGCGTCCCCGCCAGTTCCACGCCGGTCGCACCTCCGCCGATGACTACGAAATTCAAAGGCGACTCGGTCTCTCCAGCGGCAGCCTGCCGCTCCGCCAGTTCGAAGGCCAGCAACACTCGGCGGCGGATTTCCAGAGCGTCTTCAATCGTCTTCAGGCCGGGAGCGAATACTTCCCAATCTTCGTGGCCAAAATAAGAGTGGGTCACGCCAGCCGCCACGATCAGGTAGTCATAGGGAATTTGCAGGTCGGGCGTCTCAACGACCCGTCGCTCCAGGTCGAACCCAGTTACTTCACTCATCAGGACTTCGACATTCCTATGCGAGCGAAGAATGGAGCGGATGGGCTCCGCGATCTCGCCCGGGGAAAGCCCGGCGGTCGCGACCTGATAGAGGAGGGGCTGGAAGGTGTGGAAATTCTTCCGATCAACCACAGTGATCTGCACCGCGGCCTTGGCCAGGGCGCGCGCGGCGTTCAGACCGCCGAAACCGGCGCCGACAATTACAATTCGAGGCTTGTCTGTCATCTTGTTGCTCCGTCATCTTGCTGCTGCGGCCCTACATCTATAAGATTCACGCGATGGCAGACGGTTCCAGAAGTTCTTCGTCCGCGGGTACCCGGGATAACTCGTTACTGCGCTGGCTGATGCCATCCGTGGCGGACCTGATTTTCGTCGCGCTGCTGGCCTCGTTGGTATTTACCCCGCTATCCGTGAAGTTGCTCGGAGATGCAGGTATCGGGTGGCATATTCGCACCGGGCAGTTAATTCTCGAGACCCACACGATTCCGCGCGTCGATCCCTTCTCTTCGCAAATCCGGAAGCCTTGGATCGCCTGGGAGTGGCTGTATGACGTCATCGTGGGCCGCCTGGAACTCTCTGCCGGTCTGAATGGAGTGGTCTGGTTCACGGCTGTCGTCATCGCCGCAGTGTTTGCTGGGATGTTCCGGCTTCTCGTCGCTCGAGGCACGAGCCTCCTGACTGCATTGCTGCTGGCGCTTCTTGCTATGTCGGCATCTACGATCCACTTTCTGACTCGTCCGCATGTGCTGAGCTGGTTGTTCGTTCTCGCGTGGTACTGGATCCTCGACTCAGCGGAATCTGCGGAGCACGCTCGCGGCCGGCCTCTGTGGCTGTTGCCCCTTCTGATGCTGATCTGGGCGAATGTCCACGGAGGCTTTCTGCTCGGCTTCGTGCTCCTGGGAATTTTCTGGGTAGGATCGATGTGGACGTGGCTGCGGCTGAAGGAATCGCGAATTGAGGAATCGCTGGAGAAAATCGCAGCAGGGAAACGGGTGCGCCAATTGACGCTTGTGGGTTTTGCATCAGCCGTCGCGAGTTTGGTGAATCCGTATGGTTGGCATCTGCACGCGCACATCTATTCCTATCTCTCCAACCGTTTCTTCATGGACCACATCGACGAGTTCCAGTCGCCCAACTTCCACGGAATTGCGCAGAGATGCTTTCTTGTCCTTGTGCTGATTGCGATTGCAGCGCTCGCTGCCCGCGGAAGCCGTCTCAAGCTGAGCCAGATTCTGCTCGCGCTTTTCGCCGTCTATGCAGCGCTATATTCGTCGCGCAACATCCCAGTCTCCTCCATCTTCCTGGCGGCGATCGCCGGACTACTGATTCCTTCTCTCGGCGCCAAAGGCTTGGTGCGGAGAATGGGTGTTGTTGATTCCAGCATGCGCGGTCATCTATGGCCGGCAGTCGCTACTGTTGCGACGTTGATCATCGCACTCAACGGCGGGCGGCTCGGCTCAACACCTTTGATGGACGCACACTTTGACGCTCGCAGAATGCCCGTCGATGCCGTCAGCTTTCTCGAACGGAACGGTGTACGCGGTCCCGTACTCGCTCCCGACTACTGGGGTGGGTACCTGATTTATCGCCTCTATCCGAAAAACGCGGTTGTGATCGACGACCGGCATGACTTCTATGGCGAGCCATTCCTGCGATCGTATTTGACGATGATGCATGTGGAACCGGGCTGGGACGATTTCTTCAAATGGCGTTCTAGCTGGCTTGTGCTGCCGAGAAGCGGAGCGCTGGCCGCGGTCCTTGGCACGACGCCGGAATGGAAGCCTGTTTATTCCGACGATGCCGCCATCGTGTTTACCCGAAGCCATGAGCCGGAGGGCAGAGATCGCGCTGCGGACCACTAAATGCAATTGTGCCCGCATCCAATTCCGCAGATCATGAGAGCAGTCCCAGAGGCTCTGCACCGATCGTATGACCAAATCAGTCTTATGTCCCCACGGATGGGCTCTGTGCGCCGTCTTTGCGTTCATACTTGCACTGTCCGCCTGCGGGGGGTCTTCGTCTTCTACCTCGACCCAACCGGGTGATCCTGTAGGTCCGAACCTGATCAAGGTCAGCTCCGATCCGTTCACCGTTGCTCCCGGTCAGCATTCGACTGAAGTCGAGCCGCATCTGCTGGCGAATGGTACGACCATGGTCGCGGCGTTCCAGGTTGGAAGAATCGCTCCTGGGGGCGCGACCGATATTGGCTGGGCCACCTCAACTGATGGCGGCGCGACCTGGACGCACGGTCCGTTGCCGGGCCTCACCAAAGGGGAGGGAAGCGGCCCTTATGACGCGGCCAGCGATCCGGCAGTCGCCTACGATGCGAAGCACAACGTCTGGATGATTGCGTCGCTGCCCTTGTCGAACACGTCGCCAACACCGGCGGTTGTGGTCAACCGCTCCACCGATGGAGGATTAACCTGGGGAAACCCGGTTAGCGTTGATCCCGCTTCGGTGAGTTCCGACAAGAACTGGATTGCGTGCGACTCGTGGCCGAACAGCCCGCACTACGGCAACTGCTACGTCGAGTGGGACGATCCCTTCAACAACCTCGAGATCCTGATGAGCACATCCACCGACGGCGGGCTGACGTGGGGTGCGGCGACGCCGACGGTGAACTCCGCCGGCGGGATTGGCGGACAGCCACTAGTGCAGCCGAACGGAAATGTCGTCGTGCCGATTGAGGCAACTCAAAGTCCTCTCATGGAAGCGTTCGTTTCCACGAACGGCGGAGCGAGTTGGACGGCACCCGTCACGATCTCGAACATTCAGTTCCACGCCGATGCGGGAGGAATCCGCAGTGGGCCTCTGCCTTCCGCCGCTGTCGATAGCGGAGGAACAGTCTGGACCGTCTGGGAAGACTGCCGCTTCCGCACGAAATGTACTACCAACGACCTTGTTTACAGCACATCCGCAGACGGTGTGAACTGGAGCGCAGTCACGCGCATTCCGATCGATGACACTTCGAGCACCGTCGATCATTTCATTCCGGGGATTGGCATCGATCCGGCGACCTCGGGAGCGAGCGTCCACGTTGCGGTGCATTATTACTACTACCCGCAAAGCAACTGCACTGCTTCGACGTGTCAGCTTTTCGTGGGATACATCTCCTCGGCCAGTGGCGGCGCGACCTGGAACACTCCGGCAACGCTGACTGCTGCTCCGATGCCGCTGAGTTGGCTGCCGAATTCGCAGAATGGAGTGATGGTTGGCGACTACATCGCAACCGCGTTTGTGAACGGAGTGCCGCATGGCGTGTTCGCCGTTGCGCAAAAGAATATCGTGAGTTTCGGCGGGACGCCCACCTTCAAAGAAGCCATGTATACAGCGACTGGGCTCAACGTGGCCGCATCAGGTCGGCAGCTTTCTTCTGCGCATGACAAGCCATTGCACAAGCTGTCGGACAAGATTGAAAGAGAAGTTCCGGAGAAGGGCATCGTTCCGCCGTTGCGGCGTCGAGCCAGACGAAGCGCGAAGTAGCGCGATAAATTGCTTTAACCCAAAGGACACGAAGGTTCACGAAGGAAAGCCGAAACTAGGCCTTCGTGGTACTTCATGTCCTTCGTGGTTCAGCTTTAGGTGTATGAGACTACAAAGTTGCGGAGGAGGCAGTTGCGATGACATCGGCGCCGCTATCGTCTCGTGGGTTCCTCTCTCGCTGCGCTAGAAATGGTCGTTGGTGTCGATGCCGAAGCCGAGGATGGCAGTGACCTCTACCGGCCGGTTGTTTCGCATGGCGGGTTGAAATTTCCAAGTGCGAAGGGCGGCCAGCACCTTGGCGGTCATTTGAGCCGGGCCGGGATCGAGCACGCGCGGGTTCTTGATGTTGCCGGAAGCATCCAACGTGCACGCAATCAGCATGCGTCCATGGGGCAAGCCTTCGGGAAGATCGCTGTTGAGGGCAGCGGGAGAAACTAAGGGTCCGCCGAAGGAGCGGGTGGTGTCCGATTCGTCGGCATATTCCATCACGACGACGCCGATCGTTGTATCGATATAGGTCGTGTGTTTCTCGCCGTGCAGGAGATTCTCGCCATGCAGAATATTCTTGTATGGCTCGAAGGCTCCCGCGGAATTTGCAGAGCTCACGACATCCACGCCGAACGTCTGCGTGTTTTGTTTGATCGATGTGCGGTGGCCTGGAGTTGCTGGATCGTTGCCGGACGGATCCGAGCCGAAGCTGGGGAGCGTGACAATCCCCTTGCCTCCGCTGATATCCACGCCAGGTACCGGAGGGTTGCCGGAAGGAGCGTTGCCTGCGCCGCCCGGACCGTTCGCAGGAGAGATACCGCCATGAGCGTTTGGATCGGAGCCGTGCCCCTCACCGCTCTTGCCTGCGCCGGTGCCCGTACCCGTCATTCCGCTGCCTGGGCCAGCGCCGCGCCCAATGCTGTTGCCTCCGCCCGCGCCGCCCAAGCCGGGCTTGTCGCCGCCACCCGGCGACATGGCGAGCGATCCAGGTTTCGGGTCGGGTGGCACGCCGAGCTTCGAGCCCGGCTGGCTCGACATCACAGTGCCGGCATCTTTGCCGCTGCCGCCGTTCGTGGGGGGTGTCAGCGCTGATCCCGTATCGAGAGGCGCTCCCAGGGCAGATCCCTTGCGGCCCAGACCTGAGCCCGCTGCACTGGTTCCCCCCCCAATCGAAGGAGGCGGAGGTACGACGTTATCGGCCAGCAGACGTCCGCCGGTTGCTCCGGCGCCGCCGCCCGTCTTTCCATTCCCGCCGCCCGCTCCCGCTAGCGCGGGAGGCGGCGGAACAACGCTGGGATTTCCAACATAGGGCGCGGCGGCTGCGCGGGACGGAGCTCCCGTGCCTCCATTCAAACCAACTGAAGGAGGCGGAGCTACAACATTCGGCGTTAACGAAGCGCCGGCACCGTTGCGATTACCGTGCGGGCTGCCGCCGCCATCTGAGCTAACGGAAGCTGGCGGAGGCGCAACGTTGTCGGCCAGCGTGGGCCGCGATGCGCTGCTGGCCCCCTTCGCGTTCACTGAGGTCGGCGGAGGTGCGACTACTTCTGTGGGGCCGAAGATCTTGCCGATCAAGCTGCTCATAAACGTTCCACTGGCAGAGGGCGACGGTGGGGGAGGCGCAACGGCTTTCGAGGGATCGGGAGCGCTTCCGCTGGCCAGTCGGCGCACGTCGGAGGTGACTTCGGTCGAAGGTGGAGGTGCGACTACAGCTGGGGCGGGCATGTTGAGCTTGGAACTGCGCGCACTCGCTCGTTCCGGTGCGGAAACCGGTGGCGGAACCACGACGGGATCCATCGCTTGAATTGGTGCCGAGGAAACCTGGCGGCTCACCGTGGCAGGGGCAGGCGGGGACACGTTGGCGGCCAGCGCTGGTGCGGTGCGGAAGGGGTCGCGCCGGACATTCTCGGCCGGTGGCGCGATGGACGCATCCAGAGACGGCGCAACCAGAGGATGATCGCGCGATACCGTAGGCGCGGGAGGAATCACCGCCGGTGCCAGCGCGGGGGCGACCAATGTGTGATTGCTCGAGACATTGGGCGCAGGCGCAACCAGCGTGCTATTGAGACTGGGTGCCGTCAGAGGCCGATCGCGCGTCACTGAGGGCGCGGGAGCGATCACCGGATCAAGCCGGATTCCATTCCGCGTGTAATCGCGAATGACGTTCGGAGCAGGCGCGACCAGTGTTGCGGTCAGATTTGGCGCGGAGCGGGTCGAGCGCAGGCCTTCAGCCGGAGGCGGACCGGGATCAGGCCTGATCGCCAACAGGTTTGCCACGGCATCGCGCGAAGAAGGCAACTTCACGTTCGGCGCATCGACGACCGTGGGCGCAAGCGAACCGCCGCGCGACACCTTGATGGTTTGTGTGCGGTGGTGTGCCTCTTCGCCGCCGGCTTCGCCGGTGCGCCCTGCTTCAGCACCGCCAAGATCCTGGGTGCGTGGGAGTTCGTCACCGCTGTAATAGATCACGTCATGGCTTGAGATCGCCGGCGCGACATACGGTCGCAGTTCGTCGATCTTCACCTTGACAAAAATGGCGGACAGGATCAGGAACGCCTCCAAGCACATACGAAGGGATCATGATCCGCAAGGGAACCAGACCAAACGGGGCTTCCCCCGCCAGCCGCGCTTCCGAGCGAGTCAGTGCAGGCTTGATGGAGCCGATGAACTCTTTCCACGGCGAGGACCATTTGACGAGCAACTTCGGGGTTGCGTCGCGGGTCGCGACCGCTTGCTCGAGTTCGAGAGTCGGGCTCATGCGGGAAGCTGATTGCAATCCTTGGGGAGGGTTATCTCAATTGTATCGCCCACGGCAGTTTTTGTTTTGACCGCCGTGCCACACGGGAGTTCCAGTACTGATGCGGCTTGCCGCAGCACCGGGGTGAAACGCCAGGGCCGCACCTCAGATTGGATGCTTACAACCGTCAGTCCACGATCCAGATAGAGCACATCAATCGGAAAACCCATGCCGAGAGTATGAACGCCATGGCAGGGGACGATCCAGAGTCCCGAGCCGTTACGGAAGTCATTGGTGCCGAGGCCGAGCAATCCTCGCAGACGCGTCCAGTGCGTGTCGGCGACGGCGAGAGCCGTGGCGAGATGCGCCTGGCGCGTGCGATTGAATGCCTGCCCATCAGCGGGGAAAAACGGCATTTGTGTCCCGTGTCCTAAAAGTTTGGGATCTCGCTACCGGCCGCCCGAAACCGGTCCCAGCTGCCGAATGAGCTCGATGACGGCAGGACCGATCGTGACGAAGATAATCGACGGTAGAACAAAGATCACCAGCGGGGGAACCATCTTGATCGTGGTTTTTGCTGCTTGCTCTTCGGCGCGCTGCCTGCGTTCCGTGCGGAGAGAGTCGGAATGCACCCGGAGGGCCTGAGCCACGCTCGTGCCGAACCGATCCGTCTGGATGAGTGTACCAACCAGGGATCGGATATCGTCAACACCTGTTCGATCCACGAGATTACGCAGCGCCTCGGCGCGGGGCTTGCCCGCCCGCATCTCGAGGTTTACAAAGTGGAATTCGTCGCTCAAATCGGGGTGAGCGTGATGAAGATCCTGGCCCACGCGCATCAGCGCCTGATCGAGCGCCAGGCCGGCCTCGACGCAGATCACGGTGAGGTCGAGCGCGTCAGGCAGTCCGAGCCGAATGCGATTCTGCCGGTCGCGAATCATGCGCTTCAGGATGAAGCGCGGCAGCAGAAATCCCAGCGCCGTGATGCCGATCAGCAGGGCAGGATTGTCGAATCCCATCGAAAGCGCAATCGCCAGGAATCCAATTGCCGCCGTTAAGACACGGGCGCCGAAGTAATAGTTGACATCGATGGCGTCGCGGAAGCCAGCCTGGATCAGCCAGGCGCGGGTGCGGGACACGTCAGCCGGGGAAAGGGGGATCGCCTTGCTGAGCGGGTCGAGGGCTTGCTCGATGCGTTCGCGAATCGCCGGTTTGTTCTCGGCCTGGCGCGGCTGCTGGCTGCCTAAGGCGCGCAGACGTGCGCCCAGCATCGAACTGGGTGTAACCATGGCCGCGCCAAAAGCGAATACCGCCGCCACGACGGTCAGGAATACGACGATAACGAGGGCCAAAAACGGCGTCATAACTGGGCTACACCTGAATCCGGATGATCTTGCGGATTACGAAATATCCAATCGTCTGCAAAGTGATTCCCGCGACCAGTAAAAAATGGCCGATGGGATCGGAAAATAACGGACGAATGAAGCTGGGGTTGAGCAGCAACATGGTGGTGACAATGATGGGCGGCATGCCCATCAGCAACGCCATGGTGAGCCGGCCCTGGGCGGTGTACACGCGCACCTGCCGCTGAATCTTGAAGCGCTCCCGAATCACGTAGGACAGATTGTCCAGAATCTCCGCCAGATTGCCGCCGGTTTCGCGCTGCAGCATCACCGCGGTGACAAAGAATTTCACGTCGACCAGCGGCATTCGGTCGGTCAAATTCAGAAGCGCATCCCGCACCGGCATGCCGAATTTCTGCTCTTCGTACAGCTGGCGGAATTCTCCGGAGACCGGTTCGGAGACCTCCGCCGTAATCATCTCGAGTGCTGTGGTGAAAGCGTGTCCGGCGCGGACGGCGCGGGCAAGAGTATCGATGGCTTCCGGAAAAAGTTCCTCGAATTTTTCGAAGCGCTTGTTGCGCCGGATCGAGGCGTACGAGTAGGGCAGCACAAAGCCGACCAGCAACGCGATCCAGGCCACCTCTACGCGCTTGCTGAGGACATATGCGAGGATCGTGGCCGCCACTCCGGTCAAAGCGGAGAGTCCCAGGAAATTGCCAGCGCGGATGGAGATGTCCGCCTGCGCCAGCGTCTTTTGCAAGTCGGAGACCCGCGTGGAACGCCGCAGCAGGGTGTCGAGAGCCGGGATCTGGCTGAGTTGCTCGTCGCGCAGAAGAGCGTGTTCTTCTTCTTCGGGGGCGCGCTCCGGCGCTTTGCGCTCCGCGGCCAATCGATCTTTGATGATGCGGGCGCGCGAGTTGCGCCGGTCAAATAGCCACGCCATGGCGAACGTCGCCAGCGCAACCATCACCAGAACCGCGAGCGCCATGAGTTTCGCTGCCATATCGGAAATCTACACCTCAGCCTTCGATTCAAACAGGGCGGGGCGCAAGCGCGCTCCAGAGGTCGCCAAGCGCTCGGCAAATTGCGGACGGATGCCCGTGGCACGGAACATGCCTCGGACCTTGCCATTTTCGTCGATGCCGGTGCGATCAAACGTGAAGATGTCCTGCATAGCGATGCTTTCGGTGTCCATCCCTGTGATCTCGGAGACGGTGATCACTTTGCGAGTGCCGTCAGAAAGGCGCGCAATCTGAACCACCGCATGAACCGCGGAGGCAATCTGATGGCGCACTGCCCGCTCGGGAATATTCAGGTTGGCCATCGACACCATGTTTTCGACACGGGCCATGGCATCGCGAGGAGAGTTCGCGTGCACCGTGGTGAGTGATCCTTCGTGGCCCGTGTTCATAGCCTGAAGCATGTCGAAGGCTTCCTCGCCGCGCACCTCGCCCACCACGATGCGGTCGGGACGCATACGCAAACTGTTGATGACGAGCTGCCTCTGGCGCACGGCACCCTTACCTTCAATGTTGGGCGGGCGCGTTTCCAGGCGTACCACGTGCTCCTGCTTCAACTGCAGTTCGGCAGCGTCCTCAATGGTGACAATACGGTCGGAGTTGGGAATATAGCCGGAGAGCACATTGAGCAGTGTCGTTTTCCCGGCGCCGGTTCCACCCGAGACCAATATGTTCAACCGGCCCTTCACCATGGACGAGAGCAACTCCAGCATCGACTCGGTCAGGGTCTGGTTTTCGATCATCTGGCGGGCCGTGACTGGGTCGCGCCCGAAACGGCGAATGGATAGGCAAGGTCCGTCGATGGCCAGCGGCGGAATGATCGCATTCACACGAGAGCCGTCGGTCAGGCGCGCGTCTACCATCGGCGACGATTCATCGACACGACGGCCCACCCGGGAAACGATACGCTCGATAATCTGCATCAGGTGGATATTGTCTTTGAAGGACAACGTGGTCAGTTCGAGCTTCCCGGCTTTCTCGACGTAGACACGGTCGTAGCGGTTGACCAGAATGTCGGAGATGTTGGGATCTTTAAGCAACTGTTCCAGCGGGCCAAGGCCGAAGATTTCGTCGAGGATTTCGCGCGAAAGCCGCTCGCGTTCGGCGAAGCTGAGGGGCACGACTTCGCCGTTAACCACGGAGCGTATGACGACCAGCACTTCGTCGCGCGCCGAATCACCGGAAGTTTTCCCCAGTTTTTCCAGGTCGAGACGGTCGAGAACTTTTCGGTGCAGGTCGGCCTTTACCTGCTGGATATCGGTCCGCTCGAAGGATTGAAGATTTGCCATGGCACCTTAACTCTACACCGACTTAAACAACGACCATGCTGCGCGTTTTACGTCAGCATCGTTGCGGGTTAATTCCTGTGCTAATCCGGCGAAGCAGCGGGCGATTTCGGAATTCCGCTGATCCATCACCGGCGTTCCGCGATCGATAGCGCTGGAAATGGCGAAATACTGATTCGGCACCCGCCACAACACCTTGGCGCCAACTGCCGCCTCAGCATCGGCCTCGCTGAATCCCGGAACCTTGCGGAAGCGGTTCAAAATCAGGCGAACCCGCTCCCGACTGCCGGTCTCTCCCATATACTGCTGAACTCTGGCAGCGCTCCAAAGTGAAGCGACATCGCTGCAGGCCACCAAAAGCACGCTTTCTGAAAGACTGGCGATGAGCCTGGTGGCAGCATCGAAACGCGAAGAAGAATCGACGACCACGTAGCGGTAGTGCGTCACCAGCATGTCGAACAGGCGAACAAACTCGGCGGTGGATGGGTCGATCGCAGCTGGGATATTCGTTCCAGCTAACAGCTGTAACCCCCCGCTGTGGCGCGTCATGAAGCTCTCGAGCAGGGACGAGTCCATGCGGTGCAGGTTGCGGGTCGCATCGGCCACCGTGAACGCCGGCTTCAAGTTCATATGCAACGCCGCGTGGCCGAGCGGCGCGAGATCAACAAGCGCGGTCTGCCCGTAAGCGGATTGCAGAGCCAGCGCCAGATTGACGGCTACCGTGGTCGCGCCATTGCCACCCTTGGCGTTGATCACGGAGAAAACTTTGCCGCGCAATCCCTCCTGGCGACTTCGGCGTTGGGCCGTTGTCAGCCGGACGAACGCTTCCAGTAGGTCCGTCGTGTTGGTAGGTCGCTCGATGAATTCGCGCGCGCCGGCTCGCATGGCGTTGACGATTACCTGCGGCTGGTTGAGGTTGCCGATGGCAAAAATCGCGCTTTCGGGCACCTCCTGATGCAGAAGTTCAATCGCGCGTAGAGCGAATTGCGAGTTATCGGCTGGAATGTCGACCAAGGTCACATCGGGATTTGCGGCCCGCACCCGACGCGTCACCGGATCAGCGCCCGCCACCGGGAAATTGGTGCAAGTCTGCACCGTCCGCGCCACGCTGGTGCCATCGACCAGCACCTGCAGCAGAGCGCGCTGTTCGTTATCGGTCGCGACAATGACGACTGACAGCTCTGGCATGAGAACCCTGCTATCACACGAGAATCTCGTGTCCCCAAACTACTTGTTGCTCTTGTCGAACTTCGCCGGATCCAGATAAGGTTTCGGCAAAGCCGGTCCCGCAGCCGGTTCGTTGCTGGGAGAAATCCGCTTCACAGTGCATAGCACCATGAGTTCGGAATTGTTCTTCTGCAGGCTCTTGCTGCGAAAGAAATTTCCCAGAATCGGGATATCGCCCAGCCCCGGAATCTTGTTGTAAATGTCGGTGACCCGATTGTCCATCAATCCTGCAATGACGAAACTCTGGCCATCCTGCAGTTCGAACTCTGTTTCTGCCCGGCGAGTACTCAGCGCGGGCACGGTGAACCCCGAAATGGTCAGGGCATTCGCGAAATCCAGTGTGCTGACTTCGGGCGCGACCTTCAAGTGAATGTAGCCGTTTGGCGTAATAACGGGGGTGAACTGCAACCTCACACCGAATTCCTTGAACGAAATCGTCACCGCAGTGAAGCCAGCGCCGGGCTGCACGATCGGGAAAGGGAACTGGCCGCCGGCGAGGAAGCTGGCTTCCTTGCCGTTCACCGCAATCAGATTAGGCTCGGCGAGAATCTGCAGAAGATTCTTCGTCTGCAGCGCCTGGATTACCGCGCCGAAGTTGATGTCGGGACGGAACAGGAACAGGTTCAAGACGTTGTTGAGCGTTTCGCCGCTGGTGGTCGTTCCGCCTCCACCGTTGTTCTGCCCCAATTGTTGGGGGCCGAAGCCGCCGAACTGTCCGGTCGTGATAGTGCCGATCGTATTTCCGGCGCCGGTAGAAATGAAATTCACTCCCAACTGCGTGAGGGCGGTGCGGTCGACTTCCGCGAACTTCACTTGCAGCAGGACTTCCTGCGCGCCCACCGGGCCGAAGGTCAACACGTTCACAACTTTGGGCGAATAGGCGCTGGCCAGTTCTCCAGCGCGCTTGGCGACATCTTCGGTGGAGACGTGACCCGACAGCACGATCGCTGCTCGCGAAGGCGTGATCGTAATCTGCTCATCGGGGAACACGCGATGTTCCTCTTCCGCGCAGGCGCTGACATCCACGTCCACGCGCAGATCGAAGCTGCGCGAGCGTTCCGATTCATCCCAAATCAGCAGAGAGATTTCGCCCGGGGACCTGCCGTGAACCAGAATCTGCGTTGGGGTGATCACTTGAGCCCAGGCAATCGCGGGATCCGTCAGGGAGATGCGTCTCAAACGCTCGGTCGTATTGATCAGCAGCGACTTGCCGACCATGACGCGCAGGGGCGCTGAACTCTGTGCTGCCTGGTTTTGGGCCGGCAGGGTTGCCGTCTGCGTGCCGCTCGGAGGTGGGCCCTGGGCCTGTGCTCCGCTGTCGGATTGCTGGATGATTTCGGAATAAGCCGGCACAAATGACGTGACCGCCAGCAGCAGCGTCCCGAGCAGAGCATTGCAAACGTTCATGTTCCGATGGGTCTCCGTGTGAGGAAACTTCCAGTCGATCAAGGCGACTTTCAGAGTGGGCCCCTTCCGCATCACTTGGATCCGCAGCCCTCTTCTGTGCATTTGACCACGTCAGGCTTCTTATCGCCCTGGTAAACCTCAACGCTGACGCCGGTGTTGGCGGGGGGAGGCCGTATCTATGTGGGTCGGAACAACATGACGAATGGGCACGCGCACGGCCGCCGGAGCGGGTAGCCCGCGGTACAGGCCTCGTGAATTGGACGCCGGCACATCGTCCTGTTTGATATCGAGTGGGTTGCGCAGTGCCAACTGAATATGCCCTTCGCTGCTCGCAAGGGTTAAGCGCTGAGCATCATCAGGCGTGACCAGTAGTGTGATGACGGCGGTGTTCTGCGCCTCACCGCTCGAAGTCCGTTCGAGAGTATGCCCTGAGGCCAGCACTGCCACGTTCTGCAAAACCGTAGTAGTTTGCTGCTCGCCCGAGCCATTCGGCGCTCCGGTCAGAAGAACATCGACGCGTGTGCCGGCAGTTACGAATCCGGCGACCGAAACAATTTCGTTCACGCGCACCGAGACGGCGCGCATGCCGGGCGGAATCAGCGCAGGAAGTCCAGACCCGGCATTCTCACCCGCGAGCCGGTTGGGAAGAATGAAATCACCTTTCAACATGGGAACGATGACCCCATGCCCCACCACATCGGCTTTCTTCCGCGGCGCTCCGGGCGGCATGTCGGTACTCTGAATACGGATGATTTTGATGTCGTGATCCTCAACCCTGGCTCCGACCTGGAGATCGTTCGCCGCGACCATGACTTCCGCCGTGTCCGCAGCCGTCGCGCTTTTCGGCTGCAGATTCTTGTAGACGTAGACAGCCGCAAGCAGCCCAGCAGCCAACGCCAAAACTCCAATCAACAACAAACGTGTGCGATTCATACTTTTTCCTGGGACGGACCCCTACAGCCGCCACCCCTGGCTGGTGAACTGTACCTCTTCCCTGACTTTTGTCAATTCAGCTTAATGTATCGAGCTGGCTACGTTGGAGAACACGTTATTGGCGTTCGACCCGATCAAACGGATGGTCCCAACGACAATCACGAGTATCACCGCCAGCATCACCGCGTACTCAGCGATGTCCTGCCCGTCCTGCTCAGACCACAGCTTGAGCGCATGCTCTTTGAACATTGTCCGTTTCTCCTAGCCGCCTTATTTGAATGGTCGATCGGGAATGGTTATTCGAGCCCAGGCTGGGACTCCTGCGCGAATCGCGCCACCACTCGACAGGCTAATAATAACCTGCAACTGGGCGAAAAGTGACAAATTCTTGCATATCTTGGGCGAATCGTCAGTAACCGGCAAGGCACGGTCTGGGGTCCAAACGGGGTCGACTTGCCGGACGGTTAAGCTAAAATCAGTTGCGCTCCCCAGAATGCGGAATCCTTTAAGACTTCGCTTTGCCCTGACTTCGTTCTGTCTGGGCATGGTTGTCATCCACGGAGCGCTTTTCTGGATTCTGCGGTCACAACTCGTCTCCGGATCTTCCGATTTTAGAATCTTTTACACAGCAGGACTGATGCTGCGCCGCGGCGAAGGTCGCGCTCTGTATAGTGGCGAACTGCAAGCTGAGATCGAGCGAGAGCTTGCGCCTGCGGCTGTCGCTCGTGGCGGATACCTGCCCTACAACCATCCCCCATTCGAAGCCACTTTCTATGTGGCTATGACTTATCTTGCTTATTTTTCCGCGTACCGTCTTTGGGTCTTGCTGAATTTGTTGATTCTGGCAGGGAGCGTATTTCATGTACGCTCGCACCTACCAACGCTGCTTGTCCATTTTCGCGGGCTTTTGATTCTGGCTCCGCTGGCTTTTTTCCCCATCACCTATGCGCTACTGCAGGGTCAGGATTCTATCCTCCTACTGGCGTTGTACTGTCTCGCTTATTCCTCTATGCGGCGCAGCAAAGATTTGCAGGCTGGAGCGTACCTCGGGCTGGGGCTTTTCAAGTTTCACCTCGTTCTGCCTTTTGCCTTTATCCTGCTCCTCCATCGCCGATGGCGAGCGTTGACCGGGATCTTCGTGACTGCCGTGATCGAGACAGCGATCTCGTGGACAGTGGTGGGGGGAAGGGAACTGCTTTATTACCCTCGCTTTGCCTGGCAGATCAATCGTCAGCAGGCCGCGGGTGTTATCGAACCGTCGAATATGCCGAACGTGCGCGGCCTGTTTGCGGGCTGGAAAGGGATGAATCCTTCATCGCACTGGGTCGAAATCACGCTGCTGGTAACCTCCATCTGCTTAATCGTCTGGGCATCTCGTCAGTGGGAGCCGCTTGACTTGCGCGACACGAGAAGTTGGGATTGCGGCTTTTCAGTCTGTCTGGTGGCAAGTTATTTGGTCGGCTATCACGGATATAGCCACGATATGAGCTTTCTCCTGCTGCCGCTCCTGCTCGCGCTTGACCGAGTACTGGAGGCTTTGCGAGAAGCAAGTCGCGGATTTAAATTTATTGTGGGGCTCATGTTTCTGAGTCCGCTGTACCTACTGCTGACACTTCAGTTTTCGCATCAGAATCTGTTTTCAATCGTGCTTCTGTGTTTTGCGGAATATCTTGCCGTGTCCGCTGCAACAGTACGAGCACAAGCATCGGCAAGTAGAAGCACAACACTGTCAAGCGGCCCACTTCCGTGATGGTGTACGAAGTGTGGTACCACCTCCAGATTCCGGGAATCCAACTCAAACCTGCCGTGAAGACAATTTGTCGCCGGGTTTTCGGAATGAGCCACAAGAAAAAAGGATCATAGAACCATCGCTGAGGCATACATGCCGCCAGGAACAAGAGCCATGCATCGCGATTGCGATAACGCATTAGAGCCGCACCCAACAGCGGTCCCGGCAGCACGAAGAGCGGGACGAAACGCACATACGCCCGGCTGTGTTCGAGCCAAAGCGTGAACCAGTGGGGCATCACCAGGACACTAAGGACGATCACCCCCAGGCACGCGAGGGCACTGTTGCGGACACCCTGGGTCAACGCCAGCGGCAGTCCAACCTGCGGCTTAGCGAGGGTTACTGGCGTGAGCCACCAGAAGAATGTGCTCGCCATAATGAGAGGTATCCATTGGACCGCGAGCATGCCCGCCCAATATGGGTAAGCTAGGAAAATCAAAATGTGGCGATATCCGTGACGAGTGATCCCGAAGGTTAATAGCGCAGAGCTTAATCCGTAGAACACACCAGCTGCAATTTCCGGTCTTGTGTGGACAAATGGCAATCCGAAAAGGGCCGCCGGCAAGGGATAGAGTTGACCAGGAGTCGCATATGGATTGCGGTTTTCCAGCAGGTCGCTCGCGGCGCGGATCGCCCATGTGAAGTCCGCTGCACCCTGATGAAGATGGCGCATCAGATACCAGCAGAAAACCCCGGCGAACAAACCGAAGCTCGACGAAAGCAGCAAACGTGTTCGCCGCGCAGGCATAGACACAATAAGTTGTAACATGGAGCAATTCGCTCAGCGTCTTCAGGAGCGTGTGCAGGTCGAGGACGACATTGCGTAGAGGCGCTTTTCGCTTGCTGCTGGCAATGCTCATGGCCACGGGTATGTGGCTCTATGTCCAGCACGTCCTCATCCCCTACCAGAAAAATCAAGGCCCGATGAGGCAAAGCCCTCGAGGCAATCTCTCGGATCTCTATCCACGCTGGCTGGGCGCGCGGGAGTTGTTGCTGCACCACCGAGATCCGTATGGCGCCGACATTACTCGCGAAATCCAAATCGGCTATTACGGTCGCCTGCTCGATCCCACGCGTCCCGGTGATCCCAGGGACCAGCAGGGTTTCGCTTATCCAGTCTACGTCGTACTGATGCTGGCACCTACGGTGACGCTGCCGTTTGGCACGGTTCATACATTATTCTTCGGGCTGTTCGCGATTCTGACGGCCGTCTCGATTCCATTGTGGCTGCGCACGCTGAGATGGCGAGTTTCGAGCACCGCCATGATCATCTGGATCTCTGCTCACCTTGGGTTGCTTTCCTGCGATCCAAGGGTTGAAGCTGCAGCAATTGACATTGCTGGTCGCCGCGCTGGTTGCCGGGTCGATGAACGCGCTAGCGCGCCGTCAATTTGTTCTGGCTGGCCTGTTGCTGGCTCTGGCAACGATCAAGCCCCAACTCGTGTTCCTGCTGATTCTGTGGTTGTCAATCTGGGTGCTTGGAGATTGGCGGGCGAGGCAACGCGTTCTGTGGAGTCTCGCTATTACCGCGTTTGCCTTGGTGGCTGCCGGAGAGCTTCTGCTCCCCGGCTGGATCACGGAATTTCGCACAGCTATGAAGGATTACTACCGCTACACAGGAGGCGGGAATTCGGTGCTCGACGTGATGCTCTCGCCCATGTGGGGGCGGATCACCTCGGTGTTGTTGGTCGGCATGGCGCTCATCTTCGCCTGGCGGAACCGGAGGGACAGTGAGGAATCGCCCGCCTTCCAATGGTCGCTGTGTTTCGTTCTGGCCACGACTTTGCTGGTCATCCCGATGTTCGCGCCCTACAACCAGCTCCTGCTACTGCCGGGAGCGATGATGGCAGTGCGCGCGAAACGCGAACTGTGGCAGAAGAGCCGCCTCTCGCGGTTCTTTTGTTCGGTGACGGCGCTCTCGGTGGGCTGGCCATTTTTTGCTGCAGCCTGCCTGGTGGCCGCGCTGGCGTTCCTGCCAGGCCCGACGGTTCAGAAAGCCTGGGGACTGCCGTTCTATCCCAGCTTCGCAATCCCCATCATGGTCTACGCATTGTTGCTGGTCTCCAGAAGTGTCTTGGTCGACCAGGCTCGACCCGCATTGCAGTGAGCGCTGTGTCGGACGAAAGGTCGGCAGCGTAACTGGCTCACTACCCTGATCCACGCGGCTTGCGGCATGGCGCGGCGGCAGAGTAGTCTGTTGACGGAATTCAGACTCGGCGGCGATCGCGGGGAACGACCGCCGGGCGACCGTTCATGGCCCTCAATACAATCAGCCAAAGCCATCACAGCTCCGGCTCCGGAGTGTTTCCTGCGCTCGTGTTTGTGCAGGGCAGCGAGCAGAAGAACATCGTTCTGAATCGCACTCCGTTTACCGTCGGCCGCAAGGTGGATAAGGACCTGGTAATCGCCGATCCCCGAGTCTCGCGCGACCACGCCCAGATCATGCAGGAGGGCCAGGAATTCTTCATCGAGGACCTGGGCAGCAAGCACGGCACCTTCGTAAATGGGGAACGCATCCAGCGGCAGAAGTTGGAGCGTGGCGATCGCATGGAATTCGGCGCGCGGGATTCGGCCTACATTTTGTTCAATCCTGCGCACGCGACTTCCAACACGGCCCGCGAATTCCTGAGCCAGATCTCGGTTATCGGCGGGATCAAGCCTGAGACCACGGAACTGGAGACGCTGCGCCTGTTCCTCGAAGCCGCGCGTAAGCTAAATACGGCGGGCGTTCTCGATGAGATTCTGATCACGATGCTCGATGTGACCTTGGAACTGACCAAGGCCGAGCGGGCTTACGTTTTCCTGAAAGACGAAGACGGCAAACTCAGTCTCAAGGCGGGGCGCAATGCCAAGAAAGAGCCGTTGCTCGACGACAAGACCATTTCGCATTCGATTCTGGAAGAGTCGATGCGGTCGAATTCTGAATTCCTGCTGACTGACACCAGCCAGTCGCTCGATCTTTCCGGACGGCAGAGCATTGTGGCCTACGATCTGCGTACGGTGGTTTGCATTCCGCTGCGCAAGCTGCAACTGCAGCAGACCCGCGACGCGCAGACTCCGGCGCCAGGAATCGCCGCGCAAGCCATGGGTGTTCTCTACGTCGATTCCCGTTTCGCCTCGCGCGACATCAGCGACATAAGCCGGGACATCCTGCACGCGATCGCGACAGAAGCTGCGTCGCTCATCGAAAATGCGCGGCTCGTGCAGGCAGAAGAAGAAGCCCGTCGCTACCAGCAGGAGCTCACCATCGCAGCCAGCATTCAGCAGCGGCTCATGCAGGTGAAGATTCCCGAGGTCCCCTATGCGAAGATTCGACCCAGGAACCTGCAGTGTAAAGAAATTGGGGGAGATTTTTACGACGCAGTCAACACAAAAGACGGTCTGGCCGTGGTGTTAGCCGACGTCAGTGGAAAGGGAGTTTCAGCAGCAATCATGGCTTCGACGCTGCAAGGGATGATCTATTCCCATTTGACTGCGGGAATGTCGTTGCTGGACGTGGTGACTGCAGTAAACAGGTTCTTCAGCGAGAAGATGGGTGGCGAAAAATACGCAACACTCTTGCTCGTCCGCTTGCGCCGCGATGGCGAACTCGAATACGTGAACTGCGGCCACGTCCCGCCGCTGCTGGTGTGCGCCGGGGAGGTCATTCGTCCAACGCACGGGAATGTCCCGGTGGGGCTACTCGCCGATGCCACGTTCGAAAGCGCGACCTGTCAGATGAAGTCCGGCGACCGCTTCATCCTCGTGACCGACGGTGTCACCGAAGCAGAAAACGCGATGGGAGAGTTCTTCGAAGACTTCCGCCTGGAAGCAGCAGCTTCCAAGTCACCGACGCTGGAGGGAATTTTTTCGGCGGTTACGGAGTTTTGCGCGGGCAATCCGCTGAGTGACGACTGCACGGTAGTCGAGTTGTGCTTCGTGAGCGCAGAAATCTGAGCTGTTTTGGGGCATGGCCTTTCGGCGTGCCCCTTAGGTCACCCATAAATTAGCTCGTCGCGTGCGCGACCATGTCCGCACTGTCAAACTGAGTAGACACCCGCTCGCGTTGATGCAATCGCTCTCGCATCCCCGCCAAAGTCGGGTTTTCCGCGATCTCCTGTATTTCCCCCTTGTTATTCCCAAACTTAGGTCTATAATCCCGCGCCGGAGGAACGACCATGAAACGATTCTATGTTTCACTCGGTGTTGCGTGCTTGCTCGCAGGCACGCTCTGGGCCACGGACGATCCTTTTTGCGGGAAATGGAAACTGAACCTGGAGAAGAGCAAGTTTGCCGGCGAGCAGTCGAAAATTGAGGATCTCGGCGGCAACAAGTACAAATGGACCTCCGGCGATGTGTCCGACACGATTACTGCCGACGGTACCGATCAGCCAGTCCACTTCGGAAGAACCATATCGATCGCCCCGGACGGACCGAACGACTGGAAGATGGTGATCAAGAAAGATGGCAAAGTCCTCAGTTCGATGACCCACACTCTTTCGGACGGGGGAAAGACACAGACCATCAAGGGAACGGAAACCAAGCCAGACGGTACAACCTCAGATTTCAACGTCGTGTTGAAGAAAGTAAGCGGCGGTTCCAGCTGGGCCGGCACGTGGGAGAGTACGGACGTGAAATTCACTTCGCCGGATGAGTGGGATATTGCGCCCTACGAGGGTGACGGTTTGACGTTCAATACTCCTGCCTATCAGGACACGATCAGCATGAAGTTCGATGGCAAGGATTACGAAGAGAAAGGTCCGAACGTGGCGCCGGGCTCTACGTCCTCAGGCAAGCGCGTGAGTCCGCACACCTTGGACGTTACCGACAAAGTGAAGGGCCAGGTAATGGATCACACGAAATTCGAAGTCTCTCCGGATGGTAAGACACTGACCCTCACGATTCACGAAACCGGACAGCCGAAAGCGTTGAGTATTGTCTACGACAAGATGTAGGCTCAGCGTCGGAAATCCCGGGCTTCAGGGCGAGCAATAGGTAACAGGCTAGGTGCGACTCGAGTCGTATCTAGCCTGCTTCTACCTCAACCCGGTAGTCCGTCCCCTCCCAGCGATTCTCATTTGGCCAGAAGAAAGTGAATACCGCCTCGCCTCCTGCCGGCAGGGAAGCGGTCGGCAGATCCAGCACGTGGATACCCAGTCCGGTGTCGCGCGCATCGGTGTCGTGTGCGGTCTTCCAGTTGTCGATGCTCCAACGCACGCGGCCCGGTGACAGCAGCACGATCCGCAGAGTTTTATTGCGCGGCACGCTGCGCGTCTTGTTGTTGAACCTCCAGCCGAAGATCTGCCGGACGTGCTTTTCCTTCAGATATCGCTGCACCGTTTGCGGCGGCTGGTCGAAGATCTTGCCGTCGCGGATCGAGCGCCGCAGCTTGATGTACTCGGAATGCGCCCAGACCAGCGGGCAAGCCGAACCGGTAGGTTTTCCGCGAAACAACTCCAGGGCCGGAATGTCAGCCGCATCCCAGACTTGTTCGGGCAGCAAACGACTGCTGCCCGCGGTGGAATTCTCCATCACAGTAAGCATGGCCTCGGCCTCATCCCGGTGTCCGCCCGCCAACGCGTAGTGCGCCCGTTCACCCGCCAGGAGCGGCCACGGACGCCCGATTCCGGTTCCATCAAAGGCTGACCCGTCCTTGTGTTCGCCGTAGCCGTCGCCGTTGTAGCGATACCAGCACGGGCCCTGCGGCAGTTCGACGGCGAGCAGCGCATCGATTGCGCGAAGCGTATTGATAATCCGTGGATCATCCGGCGCCCGGAGGCCGAAACGCACCAGGGCCAGCGCATCGGGGCTGATGATGTGATATGCGCGCTCTCCGTCCTGTCCCGGTGGTTTGTTCTTGATGGGAACGAATCCCTGGGTCGGCGAAGCCGCGCCATCGGCATCCGGCGGAGCGATGCGTACGTAATATCCTGAGATCCCGAGCTGTTGCGCCAGGTCGCCGCCGTTGGCATAAGTCCAGCGCTCGATGTTGTCATTCCATGCGTCGGCAGCGTCGCGCATCGACTGCGCCTGGTCGGCGTGGCCCGTCAGATCGGCAATCTCTGCCCCGGCCAGTAAAGCGGAAATCTCAGCAGCCAGTGTGAATGGAGAATATCCGGCGTCCTCTTCCCAGCGATCCTGCTGGGTGACGGGCCCATTGCGAATGATGAAGGTGACCGCCTTGCGCACCATTGGCCACCAGCGATCGAGTTTGCCTAGAGCCTCGGGCGCCTCGCGCCGCATCAGATCGATCAGAAGGATGGGGAAGGCTGTCTCATCCATCTGAACGCCGCTCCAATACGGACGCCCATCGAGCCACAGGTTCTGCGCCCAATTGCCGTCGGACTCCTGCGTGGCTTCGAGGTATCGCAGCACTCGCGCCGCATCCTGTACCGCTCCAGCCGCCAGCAGCGCGCCTGCGGTTTCGACCAGATCGCGCGGCCAGACGAGATGATATCCACCGAGATCTTCGTCGCCTTTGTTGAAGCCCCACGGGATCGAAAGGCTGGCAATGATCCCGCCCAGAAAATCTTTCGACTCGTGGGTGCGCAATACAGCCGTCGACGAACGATACAAATCATTCTGCCGCCGCGGATTGTCAAGCATGAGCAGTTTCTCGTGCCAGTTCCTCCACTGCGAGACATAGTGGGCCCGCACCTCGCCGTAATCTTCGAACAGGCTTGATCGCGCTTGCTGCCCCGCCTCAGTCCAGATCGCGCCGAAGCCCAGCGCCAAGACGAATTCACCGTTGCACGCCGCAAGATCGATCTCTGCCGTGCATGCGATGTTGCCGTTCTCGGCGTGCGTGTATTCCCATTCCATTTGGAAATGCTGCGAGATATCCTGCCAGCCGTCGGAGGTGCCGACAAATCCGACGGACATTTTCTTCCACGGCACCGACGACGCCAGGCTCAGGGTGGCACCACCGTGCTCGGCAAAAAACATGGGGTAGCCTTTGTATTCGCCGATCCAGCCTGTGTTGCCGTATCCGCAATTCGCGAGATGCGGAGAGAGCAGGGCAAACAACCGGTAGTCGGAAAGCGCACCCTGCAACGGCTCAAAACGAACCTTCTGCAGCACCACGTTGCGATAGGGATCGGTGAGTACCTCTTTGTGAATTCGGTATCGCCCGGATATCTCGGTGTTGGTCAACTGGTACGCTGGAATGCCGGGCTCACAGGGATGGTTCTCAAACGTGCAATGCCGCTTTTCCTCGGAGAAGAATTCGTGTCCATCGGTCACGATGAATCCCATGTCGCGAGTGCAGGCCTGATCCACACGGGGGAAGTAGACTTCGTTCAGAATGCCGTGGCTCAGCGTGAACCAGACTTTGCTGTGCTGGTTGAGCGCCGTGCCGACGCCGGTTTTGGCGCTTGAGGTCCAGCGTGGTGGAATGCCCGGCCATCCGGGCGCATAGCGAGTTTCAGGCATGAGTTTTAGTCCCTCGAAAATAAACCAACCGCCGGAGCGATTTGACATAACATTTACAAATCGAGGCGGCTCTTTCTGCTAGCTGAGAATCGAAATAGTTACGTACCAGACGGCGTTTGATTGCAAGCAAACGGAGTTGAAAGATAATAGATCAGCGCGGGGAACATGCGTAAGCCAATAGATGCACGGGGTTGGGTCTTGGCGGCAGTGTTCGGTGCGTGCTGCGCCCTCTGCCCGAATGTGTTTGCGGAGGACATTCCGGGACCCAGCGCTGTCTCTGCGCTCGATCGCGGATTTACAGGACTCTACAACCTCAATTTTGGCGGAGCGCAGGAAGACTTCTCGGCTTGGCAGCGGATGCATCCTGACGATCCCATGGGGCCGGCCAGCGAAGCGGCAGGATTCCTGTTCTCTGAGTTCAACCGTCTGGGAGTTCTGGAAGCGCAGTTCTACGAGAACGATGCAGCGTTCGACAACCGCCCCAAGCTGACTCCCGACCCGGCCCTGCGCGATCGTTTTCAGAATGCGATCACGCGTTCCGAGACGCTGGCGCATGCCAAACTGGAGAAGGATCCCAAAGACCGCGACGCTTTATTTGCCATGACTCTCTCTTCGGGATTGCAGGCCGACTACGCTGCACTAGTTGAGAAACGGAACTTAGACTCGTTGCACTTCACCAAGCAGGCTTCCGCATCTGCGCAGCAGTTGCTCGCCGTGTGCAACAACTGTTACGATGCGCTGCTCGCCACCGGCTTCAGCAAGTACATCATCGGCAGTATGGCCGCACCTGTGCGCTGGATTCTGCGCATGAAAGGTCTTCCCGCGGACAAGCAGGGTGGAATCGCCGACCTCCACACCACAGCTGAGCATGGCCATTATCTCGCGCCGTTCGCCCGCATCCTTCTGGCCATTGCCTATGTGCGCGAGAAGGACCGGCCGCGAGCCCTGGAATTGCTTTCGGGATTGCAGCGCGAATTTCCCGGCAACACATTATTTCCTCGCGAAATCGCACACCTGCGCGCCGCTCACTGATCTCCGGGTTACACAAACGTCCCACGAAAATCCGTGTCTCGAACCGAACTCCATTTCTGCCCCGCGGTCATTCATCAGAAATTCACTCGTTTGTAACCATCCTTTAACACTGCGTCGATAGAACCAGTCCATATAACTACAAAGGAGGAATTATTTAGCGATGCGCAAACTTGTGCTTCTGGTCGTGTGTGTCCTGTTGGCGCTGCCAGTTTTCGGCCAAACCCAGCTTAACGGGGCCGGCGCCACTTTTCCTTATCCCATTTACTCGAAGTGGTTCAGCGAGTATGCGAAGTCTCATTCCGGTGTTGCGATCAACTACCAGTCGATTGGCAGCGGCGGCGGAATTCGCCAGGTCACCGCTGGCACCGTGGATTTCGGCGCCAGTGACATGCCGATGACCGATAAGCAACTGCAGGACTCCAAGGTCAAGATACTCAATCTTCCCACGGTGCTCGGTGCAGTCGTCCCGGCGTACAACATTCCGGGCGTGACTGGGGAAGTGAAGTTTACTCCTGAGGCCCTGGCCGGAATCTTCCTCGGCAAGATCGCACGTTGGAATGACAAGGCACTCACCGCGGCGAATCCTGACATCAGTTTTCCCGACAAAGAAATCATCGTGGCTCACCGCTCCGACGGCAGTGGAACCAGTTTCATCTGGACTGACTATCTCTCGAAGGTGAGCCCGGAGTGGAAGACTTCCGTGGGGGCCGACACCTCGGTCAAATGGCCCGTCGGACTGGGCGCCAAGGGGAACGAAGGTGTATCTGGGTTGATCCGCCAGATGTCTGGATCGATCGGATACGTTGAATTGATTTACGCCGTGCAGAACAAAATTCCCTATGGGAGTGTGAGGAATTCGGCGGGGACGTTCGTGAAGGCTTCTTTGGAAAGCGTAACCGCCGCGGCAGCCTCTGCTCCGAAGATGCCGGCGGACTTCCGGGTCTCGATCACTAATTCTCCGGGAAAAGACGCTTATCCCATCTCCAGCTTTACCTGGCTTCTGATTCCGCAGCAGGCGAAGAATCCGGCCAACGGCAAGATTCTGGCTGATTTTCTGAACTGGATGGTCACGGAGGGCCAGACGATGACCACCGCCCTAGCCTATGCGCCGTTGCCGGATAACGTGGTTGCCAAAGAAAAAGAAACTATCAAGCTGGTCAAGTAATAAGCCATACCAGGGACTATTCGTCGACGAAACGAAAAGGAGAAGAAGAGAAATGAAGTCCGCATGGACATTCTGTGCGATGTTATTGCTGGCGACGGGACTAGTTGCACAAACCACCACGCCAAAGACCACGAAGAAAAAGAAGGCGCCGGCGGCCGCCACCATTACCGCTGCTGACGTGCAGGCACTCAAGGACGCAATCGCGTCGCAGCAGGCCGCGCTGGCCCAGCAACAACAGCAACTCCAGGAACTGCGCGACGAACTGCGGCGCAAGGACCAGGTTGTCCAGCAGGCGCAGACCGCTGCCACCGATGCCGCCGGAAAAGCCGACGCCGCTCAAACGACTGCTACGCAGCAGCAGGCCGCGGTGACCGAGTTGAAGACCAATGTGACCGACCTGCAAGGCGCGGTAGCCAACACCGCCGTCAATCTGCAAGAGACTCAGAAGAGCATGTCCGAGCCTCCGACAGCCATTCGTTTCAAAGGCGTGACGCTTACGCCGGGCGGTTTCATAGCGGCAGAAACGGTTACCCGCCAACGGGCTAATGCTTCGGACATCAACACGCCGTTCAATAGCATTCCATATCAGGCGAATGCACTGGCTCACATTAATGAAAGTAACTTCACCGCCCGTCAGAGCCGCCTTTCCTTGCTTGCTGAAAGCAACGTTGGCAGCGCCAAACTTACCGGGTACTGGGAAGGTGACTTTCTTGGAACAGGCGTCACTTCCAACAATCGACAGAGCAACAGCTACGTGTTTCGCCAGCGGATTCTGTACGCGCAAGCCGCACTTCACAGTGGGTGGATTTTTACAGGCGGTCAGCAGTGGTCGTTGGCGACGGAAACCAGAAAGGGAATCACAAACCGAACAGAAGTCCTGCCCATGACCATTGACTCGCAGTACCAAGTTGGGTTCAGCTGGGCGCGGCAGTACGGCTTCCGGGTGGTCAAGGACTTCGGTGGCAAATTCGCTCTTGGCCTTGCCGTGGAAGGGCCGCAAGCAACCATCGGCGGACGGGGCTTTTCGAGCGTTTCAACAACTAACCTAGCGATCTGCAACGGTTAGCACCATCGGCAACGCCTTCGTCGACGGTCCTGGTGCTGGCGGCGGCTTGTTTAACTTCGTCGACACCACCGGATATTCCTTCAACAAGACGCCTGACTTCATCGTCAAGGCAGTGGCAGATCCCGGGTGGGGCCATTACGAAGTGTTCGGCATTTTCAGCACGTTCCGCAACCGAGTCTATCCATGCGCCGTGGTCGGCACGAATGCCACCGATACGAATCCTCCGGCAACGCCGACGACGATTGCTTGCGGTGTCAACGGTTCTACCACGTCAAGTTCGGTGGGAGCGTACAACGACACACGAAGCGGCGGCGGCGTCGGAGCAAACATACGCGTTCCCGTGGTGGCGAAGAAGTTGGATTTCGCCATTCAGGGAGCGGCAGGAGACGGAATCGGCCGCTACGGCAGCGCCCAGCTCGCCGATATAACGCTCCGTCCCGATGGTACCCAAGCCCTGATCCGCACGGCCCATGCGCTTGGGGAATTGGAGTTCCACCCCAATTCCAAACTGGATATCTATGCTTACTTCGGCGGAGAGTACGGGTGGCGCACGGCCTATCAGGGCTACAACAGCATTTCGATCACTAAAACGCCGGCGATCCCCTACCACTCCGGCGATCCCCGCAACCACCACGACCACGTTCAAACTAAACCAACTCGGTGGATACGGCTCGCTATTCGCCAATAACTCGGGTTGCAGCACGGAGAATCCGCCGTCGAACCAGCTCACTCCTTCCGGCGGAGGTACCTGCGCGGGAGACACTCGTCTGATCATGGAGGGCACCGTTGGGTTCTGGGATAGGTTGATCCAGGGACCTAAAGGCGGCCTCCGCTGGGGAATTCAGTACTCCTACTTTACGAGGAGCGCGTGGTCGGGAAGCGGGGGCATTTCACCCAAGGCCGTGGATAACATGGTCTTCACCTCGTTCCGTTACTACCTGCCGTAGACTGGTGTCCATCGCGGCTTTAATTACCTCGGCACTCGGAGAATTCCGAGTGCCGATTTTCTTGGTTTGAAGCGAAGGTGCCAGTCTGGAATTCCCCTACCGCCACCACCGGGATAATGCTTTATACTATTGGTCCCGCAGCGTGAGACGGGAAGCTTGCGCTGGCGGCCACCCGATCGGAATCAACCCGTAATCGTCCCATGGCTCGCATCTCGCTCGACAACCCACAGTATTTCCTCAACCGCGATACGTCATGGCTCGGGTTTAATCGCCGTGTGCTCGAGGAAGCCGAAGACGAGGGCAATCCGCTGCTCGAGCGGCTGAAATTCCTTTCCATCAGCGCCAGCAACCTCGACGAGTTCTTTGAAGTCCGGGTGGCCGCCATGATGCAGCAGATCGAAGACGGCTACAACGAATCCGGACCGGACGGCCTGACTCTCACCGCAAAACGCGACATTCTTGCCAAGCTCACGCACGAGTTTGTCGACGACCAGTACGACTGCTGGAATTCGCGGCTGCGTCCCGCGCTCGCGGAAAACGGAATCCGCGTGCTGGGTCTGCATGAATTGGATTCCGAGGCGCTGCGCTTTGTGAACGAATATTGCGAAAGGGAACTGGACCCGCTGCTGACGCCGGTCACGGTCGATCCTGCGCATCCGTTCCCGCGGGTAATCAATAAGGCGTTGTGCGTGGCTTTCCTGCTGCGCCGCCGTCGTCGTTCAGCGCTAACCTATACGGGTGTGGTATCGGTTCCGCGTGTGTTGCCGCGACTGATCCGCCTGCCCTCGACCGACACCGTCGACTTCATCTTCCTGGCGGATCTGGTGGCTCATCACGCCGTGCGCATGTATCACGGCTACGACATTGTTTCTTCCGCGCCTTTCCGTGTTACCCGCAACAGCAATCTGTATCTGGCGGAAGAAGAGGCGCGCAGCCTGCTGGAATCGGTCCGCACTGAACTGCATAATCGCCGCAAGGGCGACGCCGTTCGCATGGAGATCGAGGCCGACGCAGACCCCGAGATCATCGAGCGGCTGCGCACCGTTTTTGAACTCGATCCCTGGCAGGTGTTTCCGGTCAACGGGCCCGTGAATCTCGTGCGTCTCTTCAATATTTATGAGCAGGTGAAGCGGGCCGATCTCAAATACCGCAGCTTCTCGCCACGCGAACTTCGTTTGACCTCGAAATCGAAGGATCTGTTCGAAGAGCTGCGTGGGCACGACATCCTTCTGCATCACCCGTTCGACTCGTACGATGCAGTGGTTTCCTTCATCGAGTCGGCCGCCGAAGATGAGAATGTTCTATCGATCAAGCAAACGCTGTACCGCACCAGCGAGCATTCCCTGATTGTCCCCGCACTCATTGAAGCGGCTTCGCGCAAGGAAGTCACCGCGGTCATCGAATTGAAAGCGCGTTTCGATGAGGCCTCGAACATCCGCTGGGCGCGCGACCTGGAAGACGCCGGCGTGCAGGTCTTCCACGGCCTGGTCGGACTGAAGACGCACTGCAAGCTGTCGCTGCTGGTCCGGCGCGATCCCGACGGAGTGACGCGCAGCTACTGCCACATCGGAACCGGCAACTACAACGCAACCACCGCGCGCATCTACACCGATCTGAGTTTGTTCACCGCCAATCCAGAAATCACTCGCTCCGTGCACGACGTCTTCAGTTTTCTGACCGCCTACGCCGAGAATCCCAGCTATGAGCCGCTGCTGGTCTGCTCCCCTCGATCTGGCGGAGAAGACCATCGCGCTGATCGACCGCGAGGCCGAGCATGCGCGGCAGGGAAATCCGGCGCGCATCATCGCCAAGATGAATGCGCTGCTCGATAAGAATGTGATCCAGACGCTCTATCGCGCGTCGCAGGCTGGAGTCCAGATTGATCTGATCGTGCGCGGCATTTGCGCGCTGCGTCCCGGCGTGCGCGGCGTGAGCGAGAATATTCGAGTGCGCAGCATCGTCGGGCGATTCCTCGAACACAGCCGGATTTATTATTTTGCGAACGGCGGCGAAGAGGAAATCTATATTGGCAGCGCCGACTGGATGCCTCGCAATCTCTACGAGCGCGTCGAAGTGCTGGTGCCGCTGCGCGACGAGATGCTCCGCAACCGCGTTCGCCATGAAATTCTCGATGCCTATCTCGCAGACAACCGCAAGGCACGAATCCTGCTCCCTGATGCCAGCTATATCCGCGCCTGGCAGCCCATCCATGGGAAGCGAAATCGCCGCCAGCCGATCGGAGCCGCGGCATTCAGTGCGCAGGACTTTCTGATGACCGTCGCTGAAGGCAAAGCCCCTGCCGCGTTTCCCGCGCCCGATGCCCCCGGCAAACGCAGGGCCCTAGCCGGTAGGGTACGATAAGGAAATATGATCCTTTACTTTTTGCGCCACGCCAGCGCCGGCGAGCATTTGGCCAATCCCAAAAAAGATGAGAAGCGCGCTCTCGACAAAGAGGGCATCGAGCAGTGCGGCTACATCGGCCGCGCCCTGGCAGCGCTAGACGTCCAGGTGGACGTAATCGTCTCCAGCCCGCTGAAACGCTGCACGCAAACCGCGGCACTGGTCGGAAATGAGTTGGGCTACGAAGGCAAGCTGCAAACCGACCCCGGACTGCGCCCAGAGGCGGGACTGGCCGACTTCCGCAAGATCCTGGAAAAGTACTCGCGGCAGGAAGCCATCATGGTTGTGGGCCACAATCCGAACCTGAGCCAGTTCCTGGGCTCGGTGATCAGTGACTCAGGTTGCGAAGCGTCGGTGGAACTTAAAAAAGGAGCGGTGGCAAAGGTCGAAATGCGCCGCACCTCGGGAACGTTGCAGTGGTGCCTGACGCCGAAAGTATTGCGTACTCTCTACGACGCCGCAGTAGAAAGCTCCCGTCCGAAGACTTCCCGGAAATAATCGCGCTCTTTTTCAAGCGCCCACAGCTCCAGGTCCATCCCCATGCGTCGCCGCGGTACCAGTGTCAGCTTCACGTCGGCGGCGCGCACCCGGACGCGCACCTTCTCCACGGCGCGGCTCCGGCTCAGGTTGAGCGCCCGCGCCATTCGCAGCAGCACAATCGCCTTTTGCACGTCTGGACGGTCGACACTGTCGATGACTTTCATGGGCACATCTTCGACCACCGGTCGCGACTTCCCCAGATACCGGGCAATGGCCGCGATTATGCGCCGCTGCTGCGGCGTGTATCCCAGAATCTCGGAATTCGAGATGATGTAGTAGGTGTGCCGGTGGTGGCCGCTTCGATTCACGTAGTCGCCTACTTCGTACAACATCGCCGCCGCCGAGAGCCATTCCCCATATTCCGGCGGCAAGCGGTGAACGGATCGCAACGTGGAGAACAGGGAAGTGGCGGCCTCGCGCACATCCATCGCGTGCTTGCGGTCGATGCGATAGTGATCGACCGCCTTGAGAATCGATTCCCAGCGCTCCGACTCGATCTGCTTCCCTGAGCGCGTGCTGCGATCATAATCGGCGGCCATCTGCGCCAGAACTCCATCCCGCAGGCCGAGCGGCGAATAGCGAAAGCCTTTCAGCCGAAGGCGATCCAGCAGTTCGTGGTACACGACGGCCCCGGCCACGATAATCTCGGCGCGCCGCGGACCGATTCCTTCGATCTTGCGACGTTCCGCCACCGGAAGCCGTGACAGGCGTTGCGCAATCCGACTCATCTCGGCGCGCGAAACCAGCATTCTTTGCCGGTTCCTTCCCTGCCGCAGGTGGCTCGCCACGGCTGCCAGCGCCGCAGCCGTGCCTGACGTCGCGATGACATTTCGCACACGTGCCGCTCCAATGCGCGTGACAATTCGATTGACTTCACGCGTCACAAAGCCACGCAGACGTTTGAGTTCCCCCTTGCGTGCCGGATCGTGCGGCAGAAATTCGTTGGTCAGGCGAACCGCGCCCAGCGGAAGGCTGACGGCGTCGCGAATGTGTCCGCGGTGCGACACGGTCAGCTCACAGCTTCCGCCGCCAAGATCCATCATCAGCGTCGGAAGGCGGTCGATGCGGGTACCCGAGATCAATCCGAGATGTATGAGGCGTGCTTCTTCCACGCCGGAGACGATCTCCACTCGCCATCCGGTAGCCGAGCGCACCCATTCGAGAAATGCCTGGGAATTGCGGGCGTCGCGCAGCGCGCTGGTGGCCACCACCCGCACGTTATCGGTGACGATCTGCTGCGTGGTCCGGTGAAAACGGCGCAGAACCTTCACCGTCTCGGCCATCGACTCTGGAGTGAGAAATCCGGAACTGAACACTCCTTCACCAAGACGGGTGACTTCGCGATCCTCGTGCAAGGGACGCAAGCGGCCCGCTTGCAGCCGTGCAATCTTTAGGCGTACGGAGTTGGACCCGATGTCGACTGCGGCGAATGTGGGCATGGGAAGCCCCACAGTTTACATGCAGGAGGAACGCGGACTTTGAAAAATTCTTGGCGGAATCTGAGTTCAGGCTGCCGCGCCGCTTCGCTTCTCGATCGCGGTGTCTTTCCTGGCGGATCTTCGAGGGGTCTGCAATTCGCAAAGCATCGGGTCGAGCGGCATGGGATTCGGTCTTGGCCGCCATAACGGCACTCACCGCGTGCCGAAACTTTCCCCGCGTCACGTTGTGTAGCACCGCTACTAGTGAAGACTGGTTGACATCACCCAGGCGCTCCACTGCCGTGTGAGTCAGCGTCAGCCAGTCATGCCAGTTTCCCAGAGCATCCTGCATCCGCTTCAGCTCTGCCAGGAACTTGTTGGTCTCCGGCGATTTCGGCGCGAACTCGGCAGCGTAGCGCGCGCGCTTCACAACCAGCCGATAGCGATGAAGTGTTTCCTCATCCGCCGGTCCCTTTGGAACTGGCACGCGTGCGGAGCATCTGCCTGGCAACCGATAACGGGTCTTTGCTCGAATCGAGACGCACCGAGTCCCCGGCCCGCCTCAGCCGCTTTCGTATGTCCCGAATATCCTGCTTCTTCAGCAGCTTGCGCAGCTTCCTTTCATGTTGCGCGCGAAGCTCGATCAGGCTTTGCATCAACTGCGTCTTGCGCCGCGGTTCCTGGTGAACTTTCAAACTGCGCAGAGCTTCGAGTTGCACATCGATGTCGCGCACCTTTCCCGCGGACTTGCGGATCCGGTTCAACATCTTCAGGAGCTTTTTGTGCTTGCGATCGTTGTCCGCGACAAGTTGCTCCAGAAGGGTCTGCAATCGCCGCGTGGTGGTGCGGAAACCGTGCACCGCGTCGGCTCGATGCCCCGAGGAGAGCCGGAGGAGTTCCTTCTCCGTCTTTCGGAAGATGGATTTGCCGCGCTCCGCGGAAATCGCCATAGCTCGATTGAGAGTGTGAGGATTGGCCCCATCCGGCGCAGATCAAAAATCAATCTGCGGGAACGCGCCGGGTACTTAGAAAAAGCGACGCCTATTTTAACACCTTTGTAACAACCGTCTGCTAGGGTAGGGTCGATGGCCAATCCTGCATTCCCACGGCCTGATATGCCCGGTCCGCAACCCGTTGCAGCTACGAAAGTTACATCCGACGCGGTGCAGCGGACGCCGTTGCTGCGGAGCTTCGGGCGGCGAAGGCGCCGATCGTGTCTTCAAATCGGCGATGACTGCCTGCGGTCTGGCGGTCTTGGGCGTGCTTTTCCTGATCGTTTACGAACTGATGTCCGGTTCGCGCCTTACCTGGCACGCGTTTGGCTTCAAGTTCTTCGCCGGGCAGCGATTGGAATCCGGTCAGCGAGCAGTTTGGCGCTTTGCCTTTCATCTACGGCACGCTGGTTTCATCGCTTTGTAGCGCTTGGTCATCGCGGTACCGCTCTCCGTCGGCGTGGCTGTGTTCACCACCGAGATGTGTCCGAAGGCTCTGCGCGGTCCGCTTTCGTTCTTTGTGGAATTGCTGGCCGCGATTCCCAGCGTCATTTACGGATTGTGGGCAATATTCGTGCTCGTGCCCCTCTTGAGCGGGTATGTTCAGCCCTTTCTTGCGAAAACGCTGGGATGGACCGGGCTCTTCGAAGGTCCTCCCTACGGTATCGGCATGCTGGCGGCGGGAATCATTCTGGCGATCATGATCATTCCGATCATTTCCTCGATCACCCGCGAAGTGCTCATGGTCGTGCCCCAGCATCAGCGCGAGGGAGTCCTGGCCTTGGGAGCCACGCGCTGGGAAATGATTCGAGTCGGGCGTGCTGCGCAACGCGCGCGCCGGAATTGTCGGTGGAATCATTCTTGGTCTGGGCCGAGCGCTCGGAGAAACCATGGCCGTCACCATGGTGATCGGAAACCGGCCAGAGATCGCCAAGTCCTTGTTCGCGCCCGGATACACCATGGCCAGCGTGCTGGCCAATGAATTCAGCGAGGCCACCGGCGACATCTATCTGTCAGCCCTGGTTGAGATTGGCCTGGCTCTGTTTCTGGTCACGATTATCGTGAATGCCCTGGCCCAGTTGCTGGTCTGGACTGTAACCCGCGGCCAGCCTGCGAGGGGAAATGTCTGAGCCAATGACCACCGCCTCCGGCTCAAGCTCCAGTGCAGCCGATCAGTTTGCGCCGTCGCATCACCGATCATGTCATGACCGGCGCGGCAGTTCTGACCGTGCTGCTGGTGTTGGCTCCGCTGGTTGCCATCTTTGGCTACCTCGTTTACCGCGGCGTCGGATCCATTAACTGGGCGTTCCTTACCCAAACTCCCAAGCCGGTGGGAGAAGCGGGCGGCGGCATGGCCAACGCGATCGTGGGATCGGTGTTGATCCTTGGAATTGCCAGCCTGGTCGGCGTCCCCTTCGGAATCGGAGCAGGCATCTACCTGGCCGAGTTTGGCCGCAATCGGTTGGGCAGCGCGATTCGCTTCACCGCCGACGTCCTCAACGGAGTGCCTTCCATTGTGATTGGCATCGTCGCGTGGTCGATCCTGGTTCGGGGTCGTGGATTCTCCGCGCTCGCCGGCGGACTGGCACTGGCGATCATGATGGTCCCAACCATCACCCGCACCACCGAAGAGATGCTGCTGCTGGTACCACAGGCGCTTGCGGGAAGCCGCTTATGGACTCGGTGTTCCGCGCTGGCGCACGACTCTATCCATCGTCCTGCGCACCGCGACGTCCGGCGTGATTACCGGAATCATGCTGGCCTTCGCCCGCATCGCCGGCGAAACTGCTCCGCTGCTTTTCACTGCTCTGGGCAACACGTTTCTGGAATCTGCGCTTTGACCAGCCGACCGCCGCCTTGCCCCTGCAGATTTACGTGTACGCGAATTCTCCGTATGATGATTGGCATCGGCAGGCTTGGGCAGGATCGTTCGTGCTGATTGTTCTCATTGTGACATCCGTCGCGGCGGTGCGCTATGTGGTTCGCCGAGGCTCGTTCGGAACGGCATAATCTATGGGCGTTGGAATTCAAGTCGAGAACCTGAATGCCTGGTACGGCAAAGGCCAGGCTCTGTACGACATCAATCTGAAGGTGGCTGCCAATCATGCCACGGCCCTGATTGGTCCCTCCGGCTGCGGCAAGTCAACGTTCATCCGCTGCATCAATCGCATGCACGAGACGATCCCGGAAGCCCGCGTCGAGGGACGGGTTCGCATCGGCGAAATCGATGCGTACAACGGAACTTCGCCAACGCAGCTTCGCCGCCGCGTCGGCATGGTGTTCCAGAAGCCCAATCCGTTTCCCACGATGTCGATTTATGACAACGTGGCCTCCGGACTGAAGCTCAACGGATTCCGCGACCGGCAGCAAGCTGGATGAAATCGTGCAGCGATCGCTCGAAGTCTCCGCGCTCTGGGAAGAAGCCAAAGATCATCTGCACAAGAAATCCGGAGCCAGCCTCTCCGGCGGCCAGCAGCAGCGTCTCTGCATTGCGCGGGCGCTCGCGGTCGAGCCGGAAGTTCTTCTGATGGACGAGCCTTGCTCGGCTCTGGATCCGATCTCGACCGGAAAAATCGAAGAGTTGATCTTTCAACTCAAAGAGCGGTATACCATCGTAATTGTGACGCACAACATGCAGCAGGCTGCCCGAGTCGCAGAGTTTACCGGGTTCTTCCTGCTGGGCAAGATGATCGAGTTCGACAAGACGGAGAAGATTTTCACCAAGCCGTCCGATAAAAAGACGGAAGACTACATCACCGGCAGATTCGGATAGAAAGGTTCGCATCAATGCGTACGCGTTTTCAGCAAGGGCTCGACGATCTGCGGCAACGGTTGCTTCGCATGGGAGGACTGGCGGAGCAGGCCGTCGACCGCGCTCGTCAGGCCTACGTCGAGCGCGACCTCACCCGCTGCCAGATGGTGTTGGAAGGCGAGAGCCTGATCAACACGGCCGAGCGCGAAATCGACGAAGATCGCCTTCGACCTGCTCGCCATGCAGCAGCCCATGGCCGTCGATCTGCGCTTCATTCTGGCGGTCACCAAGATCAACTCCGATCTGGAGCGCGTCGGCGATCAGGCCGTCAACATCGCCGAGCGCGTCATGGACATGGTCGATCTTCCGCCGGCCGACCTGCCGGTTGACATCGCGCGCATGGGAACCGCGGTAAGTGCGATGGTTCGCCGCGCGCTTGGAGTCGTTCATTGAAGGAAAAGTTGAACTCGCCCAGGCCGTCCTCGAGATGGACAACGTCATCGATCGCATGCGCGATGATGCCTTCATCCAGCTCGTCAAGACGATGAACGAGCGTCCAGACGTCGTGCGCCAGGCGCTCGACGCCCTGCTCGTCGCCCGCAATCTGGAGCGCGTCGCCGACCACGCTACCAACATCGCCGAAGACGTCATCTTCTGGGTGCAGGGTTCCGACGTCCGCCACAACGTTCACCCGGAAGAATCGACACCCGGCAGACTCTGTTCGGCCGACATCTCGAGCCTCCGGGCTGTAGGGCGGTCAGCCAAGCGAAGAGCTTCCCAGCTGTGAGCACGAGCGCATCGCTATCCGACGCTAGGGCGCTGCTGTTGCCGATGCTGATGCCTGAAGCCGGCCTGATCGACACTGCTGTTGTCAGCTGTTCCAGTCGGCTTGAACGATGCCGCTGGCGTCACTGTGGAAGAGCGGCCCTTCCAGGGCCGCGTTTATGCAGTGCCGCAGATCGGATCTGAGGCTTCAGCCCCAGTGTTCCGCTTTCCTTCTTCGTCTCCTCGCATTATCCTGAACGCCATCGCGGAGGACTTGTGATTCCTGACTTCATTCGTGCTCTTGTTCTTGCCTGCCTGATCTAGCGCTCTTCATGCTGCACGCACAAACTCCCGCAAACGATCGCCCGCCCATCATGCTCCCCACGAGCAAAATGCTGACCGTTCCCGCGCCCGGCCGCATCGGCAGCACCAACAGCTTTCCCGCGACGATGGTCCTCAGTCCCGACGGCCACTACGCCGCGCTGCTGAACGACGGCTACGGCACGCAGGAAACGCTATGGCGCGCCAGTCGATCTCCATTCTGAATCTGGACACCAATCAGATCACCGATTTTCCCGATTCGCGCTTCAGCGACTGAAGCGCACCAGAGCTACTTCATTGGTCTGGCCTTCAGTTCCGACGGAAAGCATCTCTACGCCTCGGTCGGTTCGCTGACCGATCCAACGGGCGCGAGGCCGGGCGACACGGGCAATGGCATCGCGGTCTACAGTTTCTCTGCGGGAAAGGTAGCGCCCGAGCGATTCATTCCGATTCCGCTGCAGCCTTTGTCGACGGGAAAGAAACTGGCCGTTGGTCTGAAGGCGCCGCCGCACATGGCGATTCCATATCCGGCGGGAATGGCGCTGATCGCAGATGGGGTCACGACAAGCTTCTGGTCGCGAACAATCTTTCGGATAACGTGGTGCTGCTCGATCCAGCGAGCGGGAAAATATTGCAGACGTTCGACCTGAGCACGAGCAATCTCGTGCCGGCGTCCTATCCGTACACATGCGTCGCCACACGCGATGGTCGCCGAGCGTGGTGCAGCTTGTGGAACACCTCGGAAGTGGCGGAACTGGACCTGACGAGTGGAAAAGTTTCGCGCCGGATCAAGCTCAAGCAGCCAGAGGATCCCCTCGCACCGGGTTCGCATCCGACAGCGATGCTGCTGAGTCCAAACGAAAAAACGTTGTATGTTGCACTGTCGAACCTCGACCAAGTTGCGGAAGTGGCAACGGAAACTGGGATGCCATTTGGCTTCATGCGCACATCGATGGGCGAGCAGGAGCCCGCTGGGAGTTATCCGATCGCGTTAGCTCAGTCAAGCGATGGTAAGCGCCTGTTCGCCGCGGACTGCCTCGCTCGATGCCGTCGTTGTCTTCGACACCTCGGACATGCTCAACGGCCGTGCCCCTGACACTCGTCTCTTGGGGCCTCGGTTTCATCCCCACCGACTGGTATCCCGTCCGCCCTCGCCGTTCACGGCGACGATCTCCTCATCGCCACCGCCAAGGGCGAAGGCACGCGCGCCAACAAAGACATGGGCAAGACGGTTTACGAGACCAAGCACAAAGAGCATCCCTACATTCCCACGCTGCTTAAAGGATCGATTGCGCGCCTCAACATTCCCGCGACCCTCGAAAAGCTCCCGCAGTATACCCAGATGGTGGAGCACGACAACCTTCTCCACAACGATCCCGGAACCATCACCTTCGCCAGTGGACAGAATCCCATCAAGCACGTGATCTACGTCCTCAAAGAGAACCGCACCTTCGATCAGATTCTCGGCGACCTGAAGGTCGGAGACGGCGATCCTTCGCTCACCATGTACGGCGAAGACATCACGCCGAACGAGCACAAGCTCGCGCTGCAGTTCGGCGTGCTCGACAACTTCTACGACAGCGGGGAAGTCTCCGGCGACGGCCACGTCTGGTCGACCGCCGCCATCACCTCCGATTACAACGAAAAGACCTGGCAAATCGCCTATCGCGGCAAAGAGCGCACCTACGATTTCCAGGGACAAAACGCCGACGAGTTTCCGCTCGATCACAACCTGCCGGACGTCGACGATCCCTCCACCGGATTCATATGGGACAACCTGGCGCGCAGTCACGTGAGCTTCCGCATCTACGGCGAATTCGTGAACGCCCTGTGGTGCAACGAGAAGCGCAAGGCGTGGAGTCCCAAGCAGGGAACTCCTTCGGGACAGGAATCAAAATGCCCGCGCACCGAAGTGCAGCAGGGAGGCACGCTGCCGCCAAACGTAGGCAATCCGCACGGAGGCGTCAGTCCGTGGCCGTGGCCCGTTCCGCTGTTCAGCGGAGTCAAGCCGACAAAGGCCGTGCTCCGCGATCACTTCGATCCGCTCTTTCCCGACTTCAATACCGACTATCCCGACCAACTCCGCGCCGACGAGTTCCTGAATGAATTCGGGGCCTACGTTCGTGCGCGCGAGTCGCACGAGGGCCCGGATCTCGAGCTGCCGTCATTCATTCTTCTCTATCTTCCCGACGATCACACCGGAGGCACGCGCCCTGACCGCGCGCGCCCCGCAGCCAATGTAGCCGACAACGACCTCGCGCTCGGTCGGGTCGTCGATGCCGTCTCGCACAGCCCCTACTGGGACGACACCGCAATCTTCGTCCTCGAAGACGACGCGCAGGATGGCGCCGACCACGTCGACGCGCATCGCTCGATCGCTTTCGTCGTCAGCAAGTATTCGCCAGGATCCGCTGCCAAGCCCTACGTCGAGCATCGCTTCTACACCACGGTCAACATGGTTCACACGATGGAGTCGCTGCTGGGCCTGCCTCCGATGAATCAGAACGACGCCTATGCGCCCGTGATGAGCGGGCTCTTTTCAGGTCCGGGTGATCAGCAGCCCTACAAGGCGGATTATCGCAACCTGAAGAACGGACTGATCTACGAAACGAACAAGCGCGACTCGCCGGGCGCCAAGGTTTCCTCGAAGATGGATTTCTCCCGCCCCGATGCCGCGGGCGCCGCGCGCCTCAATCGGGTGTTGTGGCAAGACCGGAAGGGTGCAGCGCCCGTTCCCGCGCCCAAGCACAAGGTGATCCCCGCTGGCGGCGAGTGATCCCATGAATCCATTGGAGATTTCCTCGAGCCAGTTTCGCCACCTGGCCGAACGCGTCGCACAATTGGCAGCGGACTATCTCGACCATGTGGACTCCATGCCAGTAGCGCCAGCGATAACAGGCGAGAGCATCGCTCCGTCTTTTCGATGCGACCTTGCCAGAGCAGGGAATCGGTGAAGCCGCGTTCGACGACCTGCCGGAAGTCCTTCGTGCGTCGCGCGCGCCGAATGGCCGCTTCTTCGGCTACGTGCTGGGATCGGGCGAGCCCGTTGCTGCGACCGCCGATCTCATGGCCAGCGTGCTGAACCAGAACGTGACCGCCTGGCGCTCAGGCCCTGCCGCCGTGATGATCGAAAAGACCGTAGTCCACTGGCTGTCACAGGCCATTGGTTGTCCAGAGTTTCGAGGCTATCTCACGGGCGGCGGGTCGGCCGCGAATCTGATGGGGCTGGCGATGGCTCGCGAGGCCATCGCGCCCGCCAATGAGCGAGGAGTCACGACGCCCGCCGTAGTCTACGCCTCCCAGGAAGTTCACATGTCCATTTCCAAGAGCGTGGCCTTGCTCGGCATCGGTCGCGACAATCTGCGGTTGATTCCCACGGATTCGTCGCTGCGCATGGATACCGCCGAACTCGAGCGCCACATCGCAAAGGACAAAGCTGCGGGCAGGATTCCGCTGGCCGTGGTGGCGTCGGCCGGAACGGTCAACACTGGCGCTATCGATCCGCTCGCAAAGATCGCCGACATCGCGCACCGTAATGGCGCGTGGTTTCACATCGACGGCGCCTACGGCGCGCTCGCCGCGATTGCAGAGCGCGGCAGCTTCGAAGGCCTCGAACTCGCCGACTCGATCTCGCTCGACCCACACAAGTGGCTCTATCAGCCGCTGGATTGCGGCTGCCTGCTCTACCGCTCGTCGGAAGCGGCACAGAAAGCCTTCTCCCACAGCGGCGACTACACGCGCGCATTGAGCGCAGATCCCATCGAGGGATTCGCCTTCTTCGAAGAATCCCTGGAACTGTCGCGGCAGATTTCGCGCCCTGAAGCTCTGGCTCTCGATTCGCTATCACGGGCTGGCCGCATTTCGCGAGTCGATCCGAAAGGACCTGGTGCACGCGCGCCGCCTCGCCGACGCGATCGAGCAGAACCTCTGCTGGAGTTAATGGGCACCGGGGAACTCAGCGCAGTGTGTTTCCGCTATCGTGGGGCAAGGGGAACATCTGACACCGCACTGAATCAGCTAAACGCCTCGATCCTGCAGCGTACTCAGAAACGCGGACGCGTCTATCTCTCCAATGCCACACTAGCAGGGAAGTTCTGTCTGAGAGCATGTATCGTCAACCACCGCACGAAAGATGCCGACATTGACGCCGTAGTACCAGAGGTGCTGGCAGCCGCAAAAGAAATGGCCGCTCACCGAAGGTGCTCGTTAGCGGCCGCTTCTTCCTGATCGCGCCTTTGCTTCCTAATTCAAGGTCACCGACTGCTTCAATGGCAAGCTCTGCGACGATCCACCCACCATGAAGCTGTACTCTCCCGGGATCAGTTGCCAACCGTTCTGTTCGACGTTGAAGATCGACAGATATTTCGGGTTAACCTCGATCGAAACTTCCTTACTCTCGCCGGCCTTGAGCCACACTTTGCTGAAGCCCACCAGCCGCTTCGGAGGCTCCGACGCCGCCGCAGGCAGCGACGCGTATATCTCGGCAACTTCAGCGCCATCGCGGCTGCCGGTGTTCTTCACGGTGAATGTCACCTGCGGATTCTTCCCCGGGGTGACTTTCAGATTCGAGTACGCGTACGTCGTGTAAGAGAGTCCATATCCGAAGGGGAAGAGCACCGGCTTCTTCTCCGCGTCGTACCACTTGTAGCCGACCTTTACTCCTTCGTCGTAGGTGACCTGGAAGGGTGCCAGTCCGGTAGCGATCTGCTCCCAAATGTCCCGCCGCATGTAGTTGGGTATCGATTCCGGCGGAGGCTGCACGATTGTCGGATGCGGTAAATCGGCTTCGCTCCGCGGAAATGTCAGGGGAAGCTTTCCGCTCGGATTGACGTCTCCGAACAGGACGTTCGCCACAGCGTCCGATCCGCTGCTGCCCGCGAACCACGCTTCCAGAATCGCGCTCACTTTATCGACCCACGGCATTGTGACCGGACCGCCGCTTTCCACGACGACCACGGTATGCGGATTCGCGGCGGCAACCTTCGCGATCAAGTCATCCTGGTGCTCGGGAAGCGCGAGGCTTTGCAGATCCATGCTCTCGCTCTCCCACTGATAGGCAAAGATGATCGCCACATCCGAGGTTCTTGGCCAGGGCTGCGGCCGTTGCTGGATCGGCGCCCGAATCGAACTGCACTTTTGCGCCCGGTACCTTCGCGCGAATAGACTTCAGCGGAGAAGTCGGGAACCAGACCGGCTCCATCCACCTGGTTTGTCCTTTGCCCGGCGGCAGGATCGCGTTTCCGACCGGAGGATCGACCTGTGCCGAACCACCGCCCGAGATCATGCCAACATCGGCGTGCGGCCCGATCACGGCGATGCTGCGGACCTTCGACGCATCCAGAGGAAGCTGCGATTTTTCATTCTTCAGCAGAACGATGCCCTGCTCCTCCAGCTTGCGCGCGACTTCAAGTCCCCCCAGCACGTCGACCACGCTCTTTTCCACCGGATCGTCAACCACACCCGTGGCAAACATCGCCCGCAGAATGCGGTGTACGTGATCATCAATCTCAGTCTGCGGCACTTTGCCGGATTCGACGGCCTTCTTCAATTCGTCTCCGAAGAAATGCCAACCCGGCTCTTCATGATCGAGTCCGGCGGCAGAGGCCTTGGCCGAGCTGTGGGTCCCTCCCCAGTCGGTGAGCACGAATCCTTTGAAGTTCCAATCTTTCTTCAGAACGTCGGTGAGCAGATATTTGTTTTCGCAGGCATAGTCGCCATTGACGCGGTTATAGGAACACATCACCGCCCCGGGATTGCCTTGCTCAATTCCGATTTCGAAGGCCAGCAGGTCGCTCTCCCGCGCGGCGCGCTTGTCGATGTTCACGTTTACGGCGTTGCGTCCGCTTTCCTGATCGTTGAGCGCGTAGTGCTTGATGTCGCCGATCACGTGCTGAGCCTGAGTTCCCCGGATCACCGAGGCCACCATCGTTCCGGCCAGCACGGGATCTTCTCCCATGTATTCAAACGTGCGCCCATTGCGCGGTTCGCGGGTCGAGATTGACTCCTCCGCCCAGAGACATGTTGTAGCCCTGCGCCCGCAGTTCGCGTCCGATCAACGCGCCGTACTCGAATCCGCCCTCCAGGTCCCAACTCGCAGCGCCGGCGATGCAGGCCGGCAGCGCCGTCGAGTAGCGTCCGTTCTCGCCGCTGACGCGCACGCCATAAGCCGCGTCCGACATCTGGATCGCCGGAATTCCCAGCCGTGGAATCTCCACCACATAGCCCGCGCCCGCCGTTGGAGTGAACCGCAAGCGGACTCATCGGGCCCAGCCCGACCATGCCGGTGCCATGCAACATCGAAATCTTCTCGTCGAGCGTCATCTCTTTGACCACCATGGACGCACGCTCGTCGGGAGACAAACTGGTATTCATCCAGGGATGGGACTTGCTCGATTGAGCAGTGGCGAGGGGAAGAAGGAAAGCAAGAATTCCTAGGAAAATACTGAAATGGAAGACACGGCCGCACCGACTGCCTGTGCAGGGACATTAACATTACCTCCGATTGTATGCAAAATCGATATTGTAGCAGGCTTGCTGCAGGTTTCACCTCGCGCGCGAGAACCTGCCTTCAAAACAGCTTCTCGCGCGCTCGTGGCTGCAGGCTTTAAACTGAACCTGTGAAGATTGCGCTCGGACAGATCAATCCGACGGTCGGAGACTTCTCCGGCAACGCGTCCAAGATCATTGACTTCGCCCAACGCGCCAAGTCAGCCGGCGCCGGACTGATCCTGTTTCCTGAATTGTCGGTTTGTGGCTATCCTCCGCGCGATCTGGTTGAGCGCCCTGTCTTCGTCGCACGCAATCGCGAGTCGGCCGAGCGCATTGCCGCTGCCACCACGGGCATTGCCGTCATCTGCGGCCTCGTGACTCCCGCCGATTCCGACACCGGCAAGTCAGTGATGAACTCCGCCGCCCTGCTCATGGACGGCAAGATTGCCTTCATCCAGTCGAAGATGCTGCTGCCGACCTACGACGTCTTCGACGAAATGCGCAATTTCGCACCTGCGAAAAGCCAGCAACTCTTCCCCTTCTGCGGCAACCGCATGGCGCTTACCATTTGCGAGGACGCCTGGAACGACAAGCAATTCTGGACCAAGCGCCTCTACACCGTTGATCCGGTCGAATCGCTCGTTCGTGAGGGTGGAAATTTTGTGCTCAACATCTCCGCCTCGCCCTTCTGGATCGGCAAGCGCGAATTTCGCCGCGACATGCTGGCCAGCATCGCCCGCCAGCACAAAGTTCCTGTCGCGCTCGTGAATCAGGTCGGCGGCAACGACAGCCTGGTCTTCGACGGCTCAAGCATCGTGCTCGATCGCGAAGGCAAGGTGATCGCGCAGGGACGCTCTTTCGAAGAAGACCTGATCTATTTCGATTCCCAGGATCTCACCGGCGAGATGCACGAACAGATCCCGGGGGATGAAGCCAGCGCCTATTCCGCCCTGGTGCTGGGCACGCGCGATTACATCCGCAAGTGCGGATTCCAGAAAGCCATCATCGGCCTTAGCGGCGGAATCGATTCCGCTCTGACGGCTGTCATCGCCGCCGATGCCGTCGGTCCAGAGAACGTCATCGGTGTCGGCATGCCCGGGCCCTACTCGTCCCAGGGTTCCATCGACGATGCCCGCTCTCTCGCGAAGAATCTCGGTATCCGCTTCGAATTGCTTTCGATCAATCCAGCCTACGAGGCTTATCGCCAGACTTTACGGGATGTGTTCGCCGGACTGAAAGAAGACGTCACGGAAGAGAACATACAGTCCCGCGCTCGCGGCACTTTGCTGATGGCGCTGTCCAACAAGTTCGGCGCGATTGTGCTCTCGACCGGCAATAAGAGCGAACTCGGCGTCGGCTACTGCACGCTCTACGGCGACATGGTCGGTGGCTTGGCCGTCATCTCCGACGTGCCGAAAACCCTGGTCTACGGGTTGGCCGAATACGTGAATTCGCGGCGCGCCGTGATTCCGCGGGCCTCGATCGAAAAGCCGCCCTCAGCGGAGTTGCGGCCCGACCAGAAAGACAGCGACTCGCTGCCGCCCTACGAAGTTCTCGATGCCGTCCTGGAAGATTACGTGGAAGATTCGCATGCCGGCAGAACGCATCGCCTCCGACCGCGGCATTGACATCGAGACCGTCCGCCGCGTGATCCGAATGGTCGATCGCGCCGAGTACAAGCGCCAGCAGGCCGCCCCTGGGCTCAAGATTTCTCCCAAGGCGTTTGGCTACGGGCGCCGTATTCCCATCGCCGCGAAGTCGGAAGTATGAGCTGCGAATCTGACGTATTCTAGTGAGTCGCCGAGTTGCTACGAGATTCATGCATTTCTAATGCGAAAGGAACCCATGCGCGTTCTGCCTAACACGATTTCCGTTCTTCTTCTGTGCTCACCGGCACCCTCGTTCTTGGCCAGGCTTCAGAGAAAACTAAACCTGCACCCAAGCCCGCCGAGAAACTCGGAACCCACGCCACCGCCAATCTTCCCTCGGAAGCGACCGTGGAGTCGTTCCTCCACGAACAGTTTGGCTATCAATCCGACATGACCTGGAAGATCTCCAGCATCAAGCCTTCTCCGATTGAGGGACTAGCTGAGGTCACGGTCGTGCTTGCCAGCTCAGCAGGGCCAGCAACTGTCGCGCTTCTACGTCTCGCCCGATGGTGAGCACGCTCTGGTTGGCGACGTTATTCCTTTCGGCGCCAAGCCATTTGATCCTGCCAAGAAGGCTTTGGACAAGGGAATCACCGGCCCATCTCGCGGCCCCAAAGAGGCCCCAGTGACCATCGTGGAGTTCGGGGATCTGCAATGTCCCGCGTGCAAGGCGGCTCAGCCCACGATCGAGGCACTGGTTGCGGCCGAACCGCAGGCTCGTTTCGTCTTTCAGAACTTCCCGCTGGAAATGCATAACTGGGCTGCCAAGGGTGCTGCATACGCCGACTGCGTCGGCCGCGCCTCGAACGACGCTTTCTGGAAGTTTGTCTCGACGACCTATGAAAAGCAGGCGGAAATTACGGCCGAGAACGCCGACGAGAAACTCACCGCGCTGGCCGATGGCGCGGGCGTCAAGGGCTCTGAGATTGCCGCTTGCGCCGCGCAACCGGAAACCAAGTCGCGCATCGATGCCTCCATCGCTCTTGGCAAGAAAGTCGACGTGAGCGGCACACCCACGGTCTTCATCAACGGGCGCAAAATCGGCAGCTTCGATAACCGCCTGTCAGAGGTCTACAAAAGCCTGGTCGATTTCGCCGCAAAAGAAGCGAAGTAAAGCAGCGGTCCGCCGCTCGTGTTGGGCGATCAGGAATCGTGAGTTGAAAGTTGATTGGAAGCCCGAGCTAGCCCGACGCCTGCTTTTCTACCTCTCGCTCAGCCAGATCTCGCTCGTGCCGCGGTCGAAGTTCGAGATCACGTGCGGCGTGATGGCGATCATCAACTCGTCATAGTCTTCCTGCCGGGTGTTGCTGACCATCGCCATGTTGAGCCCGGGAACGAAGCCAAGCCCGGGGATCCCGCTCATCGACCGCATGTCATTATTGGAAATTTCGCCGGCAACGAAGGCAGGCTCGCCATCCTTCAGGTTGATGCTGGCCTTGTATTCGCGATTCGAAATCACCGGTACTCCGTTTTCGGATTGCCCAGTGAGCGAGCGCACCTGCAGTTCAAGCTGCAGGCTGACCGTGCCATCACCGTGAACGGTCGGCTTGGCTTTCAAATTCAATCCAAGATCCTCGTAGCTGACGGAAGGAATCGGCGGAATATAAGTCTGATTTCCCAGCACCTGGGAAATCTGCGGCGAGTTGAAGATGGGTGCGTAGCTGGCATTCAAAATTGGATACCGCTGCCCCAGATGAAAGGTTGCATCCGTTCCCTGGCCGGCGCGCATCGAGACATCGTCGAGGCTGCGCACCCACGATTCATTCAAGGAAAGTTGTGCGGCGAATTTATCAAGGCTCAGCCCCATGAATGTCAGGCCGCCTCCGAACGTCGCCAGCGGCTGGCTGAAGATCGAATTCTGCTGCCCGGTCAACTGCGAGAGCAATCCGGCGAGCGAGGTGCTTCCTGCCTGGTTAATCCCGCCCGAAGCAATCAACTGGTTGATCAGATCCTGTATGTTCTGCCCGCCCAGCCCCGCCAGCGCATATGCCGGAATGTTGTACAGATTGAACGTATTCGGAATGTGCACGCCAATGTTGCGCGTCAGCATGTGACTGATCTGGTACACGCGCACATCGATCATCACCTGCGGCTTGGGATTACCGAACTGCTCCATCAGCCTGGCGCAGGCTTCGACCGCCCGCTGTGGTCCCCGCACCTCCACGGTGTTCGCCGTTTGCCCGGAACTCAGGTAGCGCAGATCGAAAATCTGCCGCATGGTATTCACCATGTCGGTTGCTTCCTGCGGCGTCGAATGCGGCGGCAGGATGAATCTCCGCAGGGACATGCGGTCGTATTGCCTGTGGTTCTCCGCATTGTCGGCGAGGATCAGCATCTGGTGAGGCGCGAGAGCCGCCCACATGGTCTTGCTCACCTTGCAGGCCAGCTTCAGCGCCGTGAAAAAATCGACATTGTCCACGTTGAAGCGTACCTGGCGTGCCTGCACCGAGTCGTCTAGCTGCAACGTGATCTTGTAAGCGGCGGCCAATTCGCGTAAACAGCGACTTCGCATCACCGCTGAAATGGAACGTGGCCACGTCGTTGCTTGGCTCCAGATGGATCTCCTCGGACTCTTCCCAGCGCCCGGCCACCTTTTTCGGCAAGGCCGGCGAAAACTGCTGAGTAGCCTCCTGCAACCGTTCCTGGGCAAACTGGTTTTCTGGATCCAGATCAAGTGCCGCGCGGAATTCGGCGGCAGCCCGCATGCGCGCATCCTCCAGCAGCAGAGCGTTCCCGCGCTGAATGTGATCGAAGACCAGCTTCGATCGCAGTACTTCGCGCGCAGTCAGATACTCCCGATTCTGTGGAACCAGCCGCGTCGCTTCATCGAACTGTGCGAGGGCCTCCTCAAACCGCTGATTTTTGTGCAGCTTGATGCCCCGCTTGAAGGCTTCCTGCGCGTCCTTGAGGTCCTTCTTGGTCGCGAAGCAACTGACTCCGCCCGGAACTCCATTGCGGCAAATCGTCGGAGGTGCAGGCGAGGGTTCGTCAGCCAGCGCGAACGACACTCCAATCGTCGCGGCCAGTAACCCCGCCGCCAAAATGGACAGCTTAGAAAGCATTGCTCCTGATTTTATCGTGCTTCCGTCCCCTGATGAGTGACCGGTAGGTCCGTAGTACCTCCGGTCACAACCCAAGAACGTAAAGGAAGCCGTCTCTTGCGGGAATAGGCCTCGTAGAGACGTAGCTGGCTACGTCTTGTTGCCAGAGGCCGAAAATCCGCGGGGAGAGACGCGCTACGTCACCATCAACCGCTCGATCCTTTGCGCCTTGCCGGTATGCTCGTCACACTCGATAACCACGGCGCACAGGCGCACGTCGCCGGTGGCCGGCTCAAAGCGCACCGGCATTCCATTCAGGAACTTCCCCACAACCAGTTCCTTCTTCACCCCGATCACGCCGTCATAGGGCCCGCTCATTCCCACGTCGGTGATATACGCCGTTCCTTTCGGCAGCACCCGTTCATCAGCCGTGGGTACATGGGTATGCGTGCCCACCACTGCCGTTACCCTTCCATCCAGATACCAGCCCAGCGAAATCTTCTCGGACGTAGCCTCGGCATGCATGTCAACCAGAATCACCTTGGCCTTGATCTTTTGCAAAAGCTGATCGGCGACGCGGAACGGATCATCGTTCGAGGCCATGAACACGCGCCCCTGCAGGTTGATTACGGCATACGGCACTTTGCCTTTCATGCCTTCATACAAACCCGATCCGGGCATGTCGGCGGGATAATTCGCCGGCCGCAACACGCGGCGCGCCGGCCCGTGTCCGTTTCCCTCAACCATCTGGAAATAGTCGACGATCTCGCGTTTGTCCCAGATGTGATTCCCCGTGGTAATGACGTCGATGTTCAACTCGAACAATTCCTCCGCGAGTGCCGGAGTGATGCCGAAACCAGCCGCGGAATTCTCGCCGTTCGCAATAATCAGATCGATGCCGCGCTCGCGCACGATCCCCGGCAGCCTGTCTTTGACAATCGCCCGTCCCGGCCGCCCGAAAATGTCGCCAATGAAAAGAATACGCATAAAGATGCCTGAAATTCGATGGTAACACGCGCGAAAGGGACCACGGAGAGACAGCCGCCTCGGCTGTCCCGCCAGCGCGAAGCGCGGCGGGCTTCAGAAGAGTTATCAGAATCAGTGAGGTAACTTCGGCAGGTCCAGCACCGAGCCCCAGGCATCAATCACGTACACGTCTGTCCACTGTGTTCCGGGCTTTTGTCTGGCGGCCAGGTCAGCGAGCGTGAATACCACGGTGGTTCGAGGAGAAGTACATCCCGTAAGCTGGCGCACTTCATAGTTGCGACCTTCTGTGTCCGACAATTCTCCCGGGTGCAGGATGTCTTTCCGCTCTGGATCGGCTCGCAGCAGGATCTCCCACTCTTTGGATTGCGGCTCAATTGGAGGAAGAATTGAGTTCCGCCGTCCGCAAGAAATCGAAATTTCCCGCCGGATTCAGCCGCAGGTTCCGCACCCGGTTCGTATGCACCATGACATTGTCGAGGTACCACAGATTGATGTACGGCAAGTCCTCCGCCAGAATGCTCTGCACCTCGGCATACAGCGGCTTGCGCACCTTTGGATCGATCTCGCGCCGTGCCTTGTCGATCAGCGCGTCGACCTTCGGATTGGAGTAGTAGTCGCGGTTCGCCCCATTCGGCGGAAACTTCGAAGAGTGAAACGCATATTCAAAGATATCCGGATCTTCGTTCCCGCCGATCCAGCGCAGCCCGTACATCTGAAACGCGCCATGCTGTACGTCGGAAAAGAACGTTGCGAACTCGAAGCTGCGGATATCGAGCACGATTCCGACATCGCGCAACTGCTGCTGCATCACCGCGACCATCAACCGCGTGTTGGCATCGGTCGAAGTCTTCATCGTGATGTGAAACCGCACGCCGTTCTGCGCCGGATATCCTGCGGCATCGAGGATCCGTTTCGCCTTCTCCGGATCATGCTCGTACGGCGGCACGTCGCCGTTGTAAGCCCAACTCTGCACCGGCAACACGCTGCGTGCCGGTTGTGCCAGGCCGCGCCACAGGTACTCGATCATCGGCCGCCGGTCGAGCGCATACGCAATCGCCTGCCGCACGCGCACATCTTTCAGAATCGGATCGCGCAGATTGAATCCCAGATACGCCAGCCGCGTTCCGCCACCGTGCTCCACGCTGAGGTTGGGATTCCGTTGCAGCGTAACCACCGTGTCGGGCGTAAGCGAGTTGATCGCGATGTCGCCGCTCCCCTTGCGCAACTCCAGAGCCTCGGTCGTCTCGTCCGGCACAACCGCAAAACGCACGCGCGCCAGCTTAGGCGTACCTCCCCAGTACTCATCGTTCCGTTCAATGACCACTTCTCGATCGGTCTCGGCGCTGACGAACTTGAATGGCCCCGACCCGATCGGATGCTGCGTGATCTCGTCGCCGCTGCCATAGGGCACGATCCCCATCGCCCCGTCGGAGAGATTCCAGAGCAGCGTCGCGTCGGGTTCTTTCATGCGGAAGATGACCGTGTTTTCGTCTGGTGCGTCGATGTGATCGACATACTTGTAAACCGCGGCCTTCGTGCTGCGAATCTTGCCCTGCAGAAGCGAATCGAAAGTCCACTTTACGTCGCGCGACGTGAGCGGACGTCCATCGTGAAACTTCACCCCTGTGTGCAGATGGAAAACATAAGTCAGCGGATCTGGGACTTCCCAGCGCTCCGCCAAGTCCTGGCGCCACATTCAGATCGTCGCCGCGCGACAGCAGATCGTCGAAGATCAGGTTGTCGATTCTCTCCGACTGCGCATCGATCCCCACCCGCGGATCCAGATTCGTCGGACTCGACTCAATCAGCATGACCAGCGTATTGGCATCAGGCTTGCTGGAGCAAGAAAGAGCAGGGAAGAGAAGGACAAAGAAGAGCACGCAGACAAGTCCAGCGATGAGTGTCGCCGTTCGCCGGCAACTTGCCGCGCTTCGCAATGCTCCGCCTGACTTCCGATGCCTGAGGCCTGACGCCTGACGCCTGCGCTAGACATACGAAATCTTCCCCAACACCGCCGCCCGTCTCGCCCCCGTCGCCGACGGCACATTCGAAGCCCGCCGGTTCCAAGTCTCGTAAGCCAGCACCGCGAACGCCACCGCCTCCTTCGCCTCAGAAGGCAGCCCAAACTCGTCCGAGAACCGCACGACAATTCCCAGAGGCGCCAGTAGTTCGGCGAGCATGCGCAACCAGCGTGGCATTCCGCGCCCCGCCACCGGAAAGAATCATTTCGCGAAAACGTGCGGGTGCCCCACGTCTCGTCGACTTTGCGAGACGTGGGAATGCGTTTCATGACAAAACGAGCAATCGCCTCCGCAATCGACCGTGCAGTCAACGCCGTAGCCGTCGCAACGACATCCTGCTTGCGCACTCCCTGGCACGAGTCGCAGAAACTCCGCCACAAACTCCCGCCCAAACTCCTCGCGTCCCGCCGTCTTCGGAGGTTTCGCCCGAAAGAACGACTGTCCGCAGAATTCGTGCTCAGCACCGGTTCGATCACCTCTCCTGCAGACGCGATTATCCCGTCACGATCGAACGGCTTCCCAAACAATCTCTGCGTAACCGCATCGATCACCATGTTGCCGGGCCCGGTATCGAACGCCACAACATCTTCAGAACGCGCGCCCGCCGGAATCGCCGTCAAATTCGCGATTCCTCCGATGTTCTGCACAATCCGTCCAATTCGCGCATCGCGAAACCACAAGATAATCCAGATAGGGGACCAGAGGCGCGCCCTTGCCGCCAGCAGCGAGATCGGCAGGACGGAAATCCGACACCACCGGCACGCCCACTCGCGCGGCAATGACAGCGCCCTCACCCGTCTGCCAGGTCGTGGAAATCTTGCGGCCCAAGAAACGCTCCGCATTCCCTTGATGATAAAGAGTCTGCCCATGGCATCCGATGAGATCCGCTTTTACTCGGAATCTCCGCTGCGTCGCGAGCACCGCGTCGGCGTAAAGCTCGCCCAGCAGAAAATTGAGCCGGGCGAGATCGGCGACGCTGGCCCGATCGGCATTCATCGCCGCAAGTATGCTGGCGCGAACGTTGGCCGCATACGGGAACTGCATGTGGCCAATAAGCTGGATCGTGTGGCCGCGGGCGACTCGCCCGCGGGCCTTAGGGTCGCCGATCCGCACCAGCGCAACATCGATCCCATCCGCCGAAGTCCCGCTCATCACCCCGGCGACGATCATCCCGCTCTTGCTCATCCCCGCCGCCGCGATCTTCTCTTCGGCTCAAGGGACCGAGCCGCACCTGTTCACCAAACTCCCACAGATTGCGCGTCAATCTCTCTACGAGTTGCTGCTGAGGGAGATCTTCGCAGGTCGTCAGACTCTTCCCGCACTTTCTTCTTGAAGGCAAGCACCCGCCGCGAAGACTCCGCCACACGCTTCGCGAATTTCTTGTCGCGTTCGGCGGCCTTGATCAAAGCCTCATGCGCCTCAAGGACGCGATCTTCGCGATGACAGACCAGGCACAGATCCCCGCCCGCCCGCACGAACTCCACCGCCGCCTCGCCCACCGGCGCCGCCGACAATACTCCACCCATCTCCAGATCGTCCGACACCACCAGGCCGCGGTATCCGATCCGCTTCTTCAGAATGTCGGTGATCCAAATCTTCGAAAGCGAGGCGGGAGTCTTCGTCTTCGTGACTTGCGGATACGCCGCGTGAGACACCATCACGAAGGGAAACTGCCGCCGCAGCATCCGGTAGGGAACGAGATCCTCGGCCCAGAGTTGCTTCAATGATTTCTCGATCACCGGCAATTCATGATGACTATCGAGCTTGCCCTCGCCGAGTCCCGGGAAAATGTTTGCCGCATCCCAGAACCTTGGCGGCCTTGAGCCCCGCGAGAAACTCGCGCGCATACGCCACGGTCTCGTCCGGATCGGCCGAGACCACTCGCGAACCCATTACGCTGCGCGAGGTTTCGAATGCCAGATCAAGCACAGGAGCGAAATCGACATTGAATCCCAGGGCGCGGCAGTTTTCTCCGATGATCTGCCCGTGTCTGCGAAACAGCCTGGGATCGTCGGCCGCAAACACATCCGCCGCCGAAGGAGCAGGCCCAAGCACATCGCGAAACCGATCCACGCTTCCGCCTTCGAGGTCAACGCAGGTAAACAGCGGCGTCTCAACACACTTCTGGCACTCGCGCAGCAGACGCCACGTCTGCTCCGGGCTCTGTGATGTTCCGCGCAAACAGGATGACACCGGCCGGCTGCAGTCGCTTCAGCAGGGAAGCGAGCCGTGGAGTCATCTCGTCGCCATCGAAACCGACAATCAGTAATTGTCCGAGCGCTCGCGCCAGAGAAGCCCTCCTGTGAACCTCTGTGTCCTCTGTGGTTAGATTTCCTTCTTCAACTCCGCCAGCAAATTCAATGCCTCCAGCGGCGTCAACCGGTTCAAATCCACCTCCCGCAGCTTCTCCAGCACCGGCTGCGACAGCGGCGTGAAGATCGTCAACTGCGCCGCCGGAGGACTCGCCCCCGGCGACAGATGCGCCGTCGCCTGCTGCTCTGCGAACTCATGCTGCACCAGCACCTCGCGCGCCCGCTCCACCACTTCATTCGGCAACCCAGCCAGCTTCGCGACTTCAATTCCGTAGCTGCGATCCGCCGCCCCGGGCTCGACCTTGCGCAGGAACACGATCCCGCCGCCCGTCTCTTTCACCGACACGTGATAATTCTTCACGCCCTCAAGCTGCTCGGCCAACTCAGTCAACTCGAAATAATGCGTCGCGAACAGAGTCTTCGCCCGCACCCGCGCATGCAGATACTCCACCGCCGCCCACGCGATCGCCAGTCCATCGTAAGTCGACGTGCCGCGCCCCACTTCATCCAGCAGAATTAACGACCGCGCCGTCGCCGTATGCAGAATCGCCGCCGTCTCCGTCATCTCGACCATGAACGTCGAGCGCCCGCGCGCCAGATTGTCGCTCGCCCCAATGCGCGTGAACACGCGATCCACAACACTCAGCTTCGCCGACCGTGCCGGAACAAACGATCCCATCTGCGCCAGAATCACGATCAACGCCGTCTGCCGCAGATACGTCGACTTGCCGCCCATGTTCGGCCCGGTCAGCAGCAGAATGTTATGCGTCGTGTCGTTCAGATAAAGATCGTTCGGGACGAACCGATCAGCTGCCTCCGGCCAATTCCTGCTGCTCGATCACCGGATGCCGCCCCTCGATAATCTCCATCTCTCCGGAACCGTCGACAAACTGCGGCCGGCAGTAATTCCGCAGCGCCGCAATATGCGCCAGCGACCCCAGCACATCCACTTCCGCCAGTGCCAACGCCGTCTGCCGGATTCGCTTCGCCTCCGCCGCAATCGCCGTCCGCAACTCCGTGAACAGCCGCCGCTCGATCTCGACAATCTTCTCCTGCGCGTCGAGAATCTTCGCCTCGTACTCCTTCAACTCAGGAGTGGTAAACCGCTCCGCCCCGACCAGCGTCTGCTTGCGGTCGTAGTCCTGCGGTACCAGATGCAGATTCGACTTCGATATTTCGATGTAATAACCGAATACGGAATTGAATTTCACCTTCAGCGAGGAAATCCCCGTCCGCCCGCGCTCCCGCTGCTCAATCTGCGCCAGCACCGCCTTGCTGTTGCGCGAAAGTTCCCGCAGTTCATCGAGATCGTGATCCACGCCGGCTGCAATCACTCCGCCATCGGCAAAGTTCAGCGGCGGCTCAGGCACAATCGTCGTCTCGATTCGTTCGCGCAGATCGCTCAATTCATCGAGTGCCGCATGCAGCACCTGCAATCGCGCAGCCGCAAGACGCGCAACCGCTCCCTTGATCGCAGGAATTTTCCTCAGCGACGCCGCCAGCGCGAGCACGTCCCGCGGATTCGCCGTCTCCAGCGTGACCCGGCTCAGCAGTCGCTCCAGATCCAGCACGCCATCCAGCGCCCGCCGCAACTCCTCGCGCGCGATGATGTCCTTCACTCCCGCCTCGACCGCATCCAGCCGCGCATTGATCTCCGCCCAAATCCAGCGACGGACGCAGCAGCCAGGCTCGCAGCAGCCGCTTGCCCATGGGAGTCACGGCCGCATCGATTGAGCGGAACAGAGTCACTCCAGCATCGGTTCCGGCGAACAACGGCTCGATCAACTCCAGGTTGCGAACCGTGACCGCATCGAGCACCAGGCAATTCTGCCGCTCGTACCAGCCAATCCGATCGACGTGATCCAGCGACCCGCGCTGCGTCGAGCGCACGTAATAAAGGATCGCTCCCGCCGCCGAAGCCGCCGCAGTCCTCCCGGCCAGCCCAAATCCCTCCAGCGACAACACGCCAAAATGATTCTCGAGCAAAGGCAGCGCATGATCCGGCGAAAAGATCCAATCCTCCAGCGGAGTCTCGGTAAGAGCCGGACCATGTAGCGACAGCCGCCTCGGCTGTCCCGCGACGGCGAAGCCGAGCGGCCGGGCATCAGTCCGTTCAAACAACGGAGCCGCCGACCCAAACAGCAACTCCTTAGGCCGCAACTGCTCCAACTCCTCCTGCACCCGCCGCATCGCGTTTTCCCCAGAAAACTCCGTAGCTCGAAACTCCCCGGTAGACAAATCCAAAGCCGCAAATCCCACGCAATCCCCCACCTGCGCCAGCGCCGCCAGAAAGTTATTCTCCTCCGATCCCAGCGACGAATCCGCCGCCGTCCCCGGCGTGACGACCCGCGTCACTTCCCGCCGCACCAACTTCTTCGCCAGCCGCGGATCTTCCATCTGCTCACAGATCGCAACCTTGAACCCGCGCCGGATCAACTTCCCGATATATCCCTCGGCCGCGTGATACGGCACGCCGCACATCGGCACTGCAATTCCTTTTTCCTTGTTGCGGGAAGTCAGCGTGATCTGCAGTTCCTTCGACGCCACGATGGCGTCATCAAAGAAGAGTTCGTAGAAATCGCCCAAACGGAAGAACAAAAGCGCGGTCGGATGTTCTTTCTTGACGGCAGCATACTGCCGCATCAGCGGAGTGGACGGCTCGGTCATCTAAACGGGCTTCGGCGGATTATAACAAAGCGCCGCATTAACCTTCTCCGTGATTTCGCATGTGTCGTGTGGGAAACTCCGCGTGCAATTCCCAGTTGACGGCACTTCTCTCCTGGTGTTCTCCTTTCCTATTCACATGGAACTTCGCAAAGATCCCATCACGCGCTCGTGGGTCATGACCGGCGACGATCCCGGCGACGCCGGATCGCGTCTCGACGCGCCGTGCCCTTTCTGCTCCGATTCCAGTTTGCACGTCATCGCGAAGACTCCCAATACTCCCGGCCCATCCTGGTCCGCGCGTTCCGTTGTGCACCCGAGGCCTCTCTATCACATCGAAGGCGAGCCCGGACGCCGCGGTGACGGGCTCTACGATCGCATGCACTCCGTCGGCGCGCATGAAGTGCTCGTGGAGAATCCGAATCACGATCGCCATCTCTGGAACGCCAGCGACGAGGAAATCGCTCACTTCCTCCGTCTCGCGGCCGAACGCATCCTCGACCTCAAGCGCGATCCGCGCATTAAGTATGTCAGCCTGTTCAAGGACTACGGCAAGAACGCCGGACAGGAGTTCAGCCATCCCACGTCGCAACTCACCGCAACCTTGTTCGTTCCCCGACGCGTTCTCTACGAGCTCCGCGCCGGCCGCGAATACTTCGTCGGCAAAGAGCGCTGCGTGTTCTGCGACATCATTCAGCAGGAAGAGCGCCAAGCCCTGCGCGTCATCGAGGTGCGCGGCGACTATCTCGCCCTTGGTCCCTACGCCCCGCGCGTGCCCTACGAAACCTGGATCCTGCCGCGGAATCACGATTCCTCTTTCGAGCGCACAGGCCTGAACAAGCCGGGCCTGCGAACGAATCTGGCTGCGCTCTTGCGGCGGACCCTGCAGCGGGTTCGCGCGGTCACTGAAGACTTTCATCTGGTGCTGCACACCTCGCCGAGCAGCCTGCATCCCTCGAAGAATCTGGGCTACTGGAAGACGATCGACGACGACTATCACTGGCACATTGAGATAATGCCCGTGGTACCCTCCAAGGCTAAGTCGTACACTTTTAAAGAGGTGTACTACTCTCCCGTCACCTCTGAGACCGCAGTAAAACAGCTGCGCGAGGCAAAAATCGAAGGCTAAATAGGGTGTGTGGGGACAGCCGCCTCGGCTGTCCCCTGAGCGAGCAGAGCGAGCGATAGGGATGAGATAGCGAGAAAGCTGGTACTTCCTATGGCGCGCCGCCAGCCAGTTTGCCAGCGACGTCATTATTGCGGTTCGCGCGGAGCAGCCGTCGTCATCTGGTGAGCCCAAGCAACCGCTTCGTTAAATGCCCGGTTCACAAACGCCAGCGATAAGTTGAGTTTTTTAGCGTGGCGCGCGACGACATCCCACTCTCCCGTCTCGCGCGACACCATCAGATCGTAAATGGGCGAAAGAGCGGTGGGCTTCCCCGTCTTCATTCCCAGCAGTTCGGTTCTGGTCTCGTCATCGAACGCAAGCCCTTCGATTACTACGCCCATCGGGACTTCCAGGATCGCGTCCATCAGAGAGAACATTCCGATGAGAAACAGATCGCAGGAACCGTGGTTCACCTTGGGCGCAATCAGTTCGCAGAAGCGCGCCCGCACCAGCGACGCCGAGCACCAGGTCGGAGCATTTTTCCTGGCCCATAATCAGCGTGGTCGCCATTCGTATCCACCGAACCAGCTCTCGTACTCCCAGCAGCCGAATGCCGTGACGCACGGATTGCACCGTGTTCGATATGCCCAGCATCGGCGAGTTTAAGTAGCGCAGCAACCGGTAGCACAGGGACGCATCCTGTTTAATAAGTTCTTCCACCGCGTCCAGATCCACTTCGGGCGCCGAGATGGCCTTCAGCAGTCGCAACTGGCTGGCCTGGTTCGCAGGAATGTGCCGAGCCCGCATACGTTCCGGATGCCGAAAAAAGTATCCCTGAAACAGCGTGAACCCATCCTTCAGCGCCGAAAGGAATTGGAGCCGGGTTTCCACTTTCTCCGCCAGCAGGCAGCAATTCCCTCCGTAGCGCCCGAGCGCCGTGCACTGCTGCTGCGTCGCCCGCAGGATATCAACCTTGAGATAGTCGGCGTAAGGAAGCATGCCCTCACGCGGATCCCCCGGCACAAAATTGTCGAGCGCAATCCGGTAGCCTGCGAGTTTGAGACGGTCGCAAGCAGCGACTACCGCGTCGTCGACGGGAACACTCTCCTGGATCTCGATCACCGTTTTTTCTGCGGGCAGCAACAGGAAGAAATCCTTCAACAACATCTCGTGTGTGCACTTGATGAATGCCAGCCGTCCATCACAGACCACATCCAGGCCCATGACATTCAGGGTGTCGATGATGCTGCGAGTGCCGCCCTCAGGATTGGAATTGAACCGGTCCTCCCCGAGGTTCTCGCCGAACAACAGTTCATAACCCAGCACTTTTTCGTCTTTGTTGAGAATCGGCTGCCGTGCCAGACAGGAGCCTGGTTTCTCGGCCGGAGCGGTTTTGGCGGAAGTATTCATGGTCTCTCAGTCTTCTGATCGGCAAGTACGGCAGAAATCTTAGAGGACCTAAGTCACCTTTTGGGCGGGACATTAGTCGGCTTCCTCGCCCTGCTACAATCGTCTGCCTTCGGAGCCCAGACCATGAAATGTCTTCTTGGTTTTCTCTTACTCTTATCGACATGCATCGCCCAAAGCACTTCTTCGCCTAAGCAAAAAGTTCTATGGCAGAAACTGGAATCAAAGATCGAGCAGGTCGACCTGAGCCTCGACGGCGTCATGGGAGTTGCGATCGAGGACTTGACGCACAGGCGATCACTATTTCCTCCGCGAAGACGAGGTCTTTGCCCAGGCCAGCTCGATCAAGATCACTGTGCTAGCCAACCTCTATTTGCAAGCCCAGCAGGGCAAGCTCAAGCTCACTGAGTCTCTACACCGTGCAATCTTCCGACCTGGTTCCCGACAGCGACATCATGAACGGCCTCACACCCGGCGTTACCCGCGTCACCCTGCGCGATCTCGCCACCATGATGGTCGCGGTCAGCGACAACTCCGCCACCAACGTCCTAATCGATCGCGTCGGCATGCCCAACGTGAATGCCATGCTCGACTCTCTCGGCCTGACGCACACTCGGCTGCGACGCAAGATGATGGACCTCGAAGCCGCCAGGCAAGGCCGCGAAAACATCTCTACCCCGCACGAAATGATGACCCTGCTCGACGCCATTTATCACGGCAAGCTGCTGAACAAAGAGTCGACCGAAGACTTCTTCAAAATGCTCAGCACGAACAAAAAGTCATTCATCCCCCGCGACCTTCCGCCGGACCTCAAAGTTGCCAACAAACCCGGGGAACTGGAAGCCGTCCGCAATGACTCCGGCATCGTCTTTGTCGAGGGCCGCCCTTACGTGATCTGCGTGATGACTGGGTTCCTGCGCAACGAACGCGAGGGCGAAGAAGCCATCACGAAAGTCTCGCTCGAAACCTGGCGCATGTTCGACCGCCTAAGCCGCGCCACAGAATACGGCCGTGTAGTCTCCCCCGGAAACGGTAGCCGCTGAATTTGGCACACTCTAAATGATTGTCATCCTGAGTGCGCTGCTTTTGCGCGCGAGGGACCGTACGACTTCGTGGAGTTTTACGCGAAGTTGCGAGGAGTAACGGTTTACCCAGCGCCCGCGCCGCTCTTCCTCGCCGATACTAACTGCTGCCGCATGAAGATCAATGCTGCTTTGGCTTCCATGGGCTGCGAGAAGAAATATCCCTGACCGTACTCGCATCCCAACTCGACCAGTCGTTCCAATTGCCGCGGCGTCTCGATGCCTTCGGCGATCACCTTCAGATTCATCTTGTGCGCCAGCAGGATGATCAACTCCACGATGTCCGACGCGCTGCGGTCAGTCTGCATCTCCCGAATCAGCGAGCGGTCAATCTTCAGCGCATCCACGGGAAACTGCGTCAGCCCGATCAGGGACGTCGATCCAGTCCCGAAATCATCCAGTACCGTCCCGATTCCAAGATGCTTCAGATGTGACAGCACGGTCACGGTCAGCTTGGGATCAGCCGACGCGATCTTCTCCGTCATCTCCAGTTGCAGCCGAGAAGGATCGACGCCGGTCTGCTGCAGCGCATCCTGAATGTCACTTGCCAGCCGCGCGTCTGCAAACTGCCGGGCCGAAACGTTGACGGTGACGTTCATCGGTGATCCCGAGCGGTCGTTGACCTCCCACTCCCGCAGTTGCCGCACGCCTGCACCATCAGCCAATGTCCAATCGACACTAGAATGCCGGTATCTTCCGCTGCATCGATGAACCGGTAGGGCGAAATCAATCCCTGCGTCGGATGTTCCCAACGCAGCAGGGCCTCAAAGCTCACGATTTGCCGCGTGTTGAGTTGCAGAACCGGCTGATAGTGGATGCGAAACTGCCTCTCGGTGAGCGCCGTGCGCAGGTCGCCTTCGAGCTTTAGGCGTCCGACGGCGCGTGTGTGCATTGCCTCGTCAAAGACTTCGCAGCGTGAACCGCCCATTGCCTTGGCCCGCCGCATCGCCACATCGGCGTCTTTCAAAACGTCTTCCGGGCGCGTATGCGCGGCCGTGGTGAGCGCAATTCCCACGCTGGTCGAGCCGCGCACCTCGCGCGATTCGATGGAGAAGGGCGCAGCCACCGAGCCTTGCAGCCGCCGGGCGATGCGCATTGCGTCGCTCGGATCGCCGACCGTCTCCAGCAGAACTGTGAATTCATCTCCACCCAAACGGAACAGCGACGCGTCCTTGACCACTGTGGCGCGATCTCGCGCAGCCGGGTCATCCTGCCGCATTTCCACCGAAAGACGGCGCGCAATCTCGGTCAAGATGTGATCGCCGGCTTTGGTCCCCATAGTTTCGTTGAAGACCTTGAAATGATCCACATTCACCAGCAGCAGGGCATAGCTTCGTCCAGTCTCGCGGCGCACCCGCGCAAATGCGCTCTGCAAGCGGTCCATAAACATGCGCCGGTTGGGCAATCCGGTCAGCAGATCGTGGAACAGGTTGTACTCCAGTTGCTGTTCGGCGCGCTTGCGCTCGGTGATGTCACGATTCACGATCACCAGCTTCGCCACTGCGCCTTTCGCATCGCGGATGGTGCTGGCCACCGACTCCAGGACGCGCCAGCTTCCGTCCTTGTGCTTGATGCGGTACTCGAGCCGCTGCCGACTCCGCTCTCGCGCGCTTCCCGCGCCGCTTCGAGCACTCGCATGCGGTCGTCAGGATGAATCTGCTCGAACGATGATGTCTCGCTCAACTCCGCCGGAGAGTATCCGAGCACTCGTTTGTATGCGGGGCTGTTGTACAAGCGCCGTCCCTTAACGTCGACCAAGGCAATCATGTCGGCTGCGTTTTCCGTCACGGCCTGGAAGATCTCGTCTTTCTTGTGGAACTCGCGGTGGGCCTTGTACACCGCAGTTCCTGGCCGATCACCAGGACGGTCAGCGTTCCCAACGCAATCCAAACCCATAGCGGCATCGATAGCACTCCTGAGAAGAGCTATCGGCAAAGGGGTGAGCGGGATTAAATGAGAGGCTATGGAAAGGGGCTTTATCTCGAAGACGCAAGAGCTTGCTGGGAGTAAGTAATTGAGGCTGAACAAATCAGATGGACAGCGGAATCTCCAATTTGTTTGGATTCGAATTTCCCGAAACGGGACTCGCGCTTTCGGCGCCCGGGGTACCCCCTCCCCCTGGTCTACTGGAATCATCGACTTAGCCGGAAATGGAAAATTAATTCTTGAGGCACAATCACTTAGAGGCAAAATCTTGGTTTCAAAGAACTTAGAGCCCGGATGGAAGAACAGAGTTCCAAAACGGGACGCCTCTGCGCTTCTGCGCACCGTCACGGCCTCGACGATGATTGCGCGAACGCGCCTGTGAACGCAAGGTCAGATGTCACAAGAGGGTGTGGAAAAAGCTGCTTGGAAGGAGATCGCGTTTTTCGTGATCCGTCGACTAACGCAGCACTTCGTACGCCAACGACACCCTACCCGAGCGGTACAGCTTGCTGCTGACCAATGTCAGTTTTGTGGGAGTGTAAGGAGGAGGGAGCAGCGGAACGCCGTTGCCCAGCAACACCGGGATCACACTCACCTCGATGCGGTCCACGAGACCGCAATCGAGAAAGGCCCGAAATAGTTCGCTCCCGCCAAATAACCAGATGTCCTTCCCGCTCTGACTCTTCAGGGCTTGCACCCAATCTGCCTTTAACTCGGAGACGACGGTTACTCGCGGGTGATCCTCGGCTTCATCGTCCGCGAGAAAACGATGCTGGTGACTCCCGCGAACGCCTTCTCCCCGAGCCTCTTGCTGCCAACTTCATACGTTCGCCTGCCCATGAGCGCAGTGTCGAATTGCGCCCAGATGGCGGCAAAATCGACTTCCGGGTCGGTGACAATCCAGTCTATTTCTCCATTCGGGCCGGCAATGTAGCCATCCACGCTCATCGCTACGATGTACCGAATTTTTCGCATAATCCACACTCCATCAGGCGAGGCCACACCTGAACGTGCTCAGTGTTTCACAAACCCGGATTTCGCAGTGAGTCGACGTCGGGGTGAAGGGAAGGGCCAAAAGGCAATAACCACGAAGGACACTAAGGTTCACGAAGGAAACCCAGAAACACCTTTGCGGTGACGCTCTTGGCTGCCGTAGCGGTCGCCCAATTTGCCGACGGGAACTGCAAAGGCACGCGTCTATCGCGAAAAGTACCCGGTCTTCGTGCGCAGCTTGAGTCCATCCTGCTTAGGCCGGATGACGATCTTGCGGAAAGTGTCGTCTTTGATGGGATTGGTCGGATAGTAGGCCAGTTCATAGGAGCTATGCAGCTCTTCGCCGATTTGATGGAAGTAAGTGTGCGGGTCGACGACATCTGCGTCAAAAACGACGCCACCCGTTTCCTTTGCGATGCGATCCATCACTCGGATCCCGTACTTATTCCGAGCCGTGAGCCTGCCGTGCTCCTTTTGCGTATAGCGGATGGGGAACAGCATGACGTTCGAGCTCTGTGCAGCTTCAATGATCGTCATCATGTCGTGAGAGCTGGAGTTATCTTCGCCGTCGCTGAAGATGAGGAGGGCCCGCCGTCCTTTCTCATTCGCCAGTTTTTCGACTGAGTAGAAGATCGAGTCGTAAAAAGCCGTGCCGAGGTCGCGCGACTCTCTCGGACCCAGTTCCGGGAAATGCTTGTCATCGTGCTCGAAGCGATTGAGTCCATCGAGAATTTCGGCGCTCGATTGGGTGAAGTCGCTGACCAGGCGCAGATGGTTGCCGAAGCACAGCATGAAGGCGCGGTCTTTGGGTCCAAGGACGTTTTGCAGGAAAACTTCCAGGTCGTGCTTGTGCTGCTTGGAGTAATGCTCCTGGCTGCCGCTGGCATCCACAATTAATCCGAGAGTCAGCGGCACATCGGAACTGCGGGAAAAGAAGGCAATCTTTTGAGGAACCGCATCCTCAAGCACCTCGAAATCGTCCTTAGTTAGATTGTCGACGAGCGCCCCACGCGAATCTCGTATCGAGAACGACACATTGACGAGATTGACGTTGACACGAATGGCCTCTTGCGAAAAACAGGCCAGGGCAAAAAGCATGAGCAGCAGAGCGGGACGTCGCATGGCGATATAGAGTAAGCCATTCCTACAGACGTGAGGAAATGAAATTGGTTACCCTTGATGGCTCCGGTGGAGGCGACCATGCCAGAACCCTTGCCAAGAAGGCAAGAGTGGGGCACCCTCACTGGGGGTCTCCATGAGTGACAGGTGGTCGAGCGGCCACGCGGGAGTGCCAATTGCGTAGCTCTGAGGTTAAAGATAAGCCTGCCGGTGCGCAACTGCGCCGCAATTCTCTCGGTCTCCCCGAACTGATTTTCCATGGGATTACTCATATCGCGCCCGCGACCAACGTGGTGTTCACTTTCCCGATCATCGCGCTCAAAGCCGGTCCGGCGATGCCAATCTCGTTCCTGCTGACCACGATCGTCTGCCTGTTTATTGCAAACACGGTTTCAGAGTTCTCGCGTTACATGCCCTCGAGCGGGGGATACTATTCGTTCGCCACACGGGGCTTGGGAAGCCGTGTCGGCTTCATCGCGACCTGGAGTTATCTCATCTACGACATTCTCGGCCCCGCCGCCTCCAGCGGCTTTCTCGGATACCTTCTCTCCGACACGTTACAAAGCGGGTTTGGGGTCCGCGTGCCTTGGTGGCTGATCGCCGTGGCGACCTTCGCTGTCATCTGGTTCTTCACTTATTACGGCGTACAGCTTTCTTTGCACACTACCGCCCTGCTAGGCGGCGCGGAAATGCTGATCATGCTGGCACTGGCGATCACGTTTCTGAGGCATCCCGGACCGGGGTCGAGTTACACCGCGCCTCTGCGGCCCATGCTCTCGCCGCATCACTACCACGGAATCCTTGCGGGCATGGTCTTCTCGGTGCTTGCGCTCAGCGGGTTCGAGGCTCCGGCTCCGCTCGCGCAAGAAGCGCGGCGTCCCGGCAGATTTGTGGCCTGGGCAGTGATGCTGTCGTTGCTGGCGATCGGCGTTTTCTACGTATTCACGTCCTACGCCAGCGCGATCGGCTGGGGAACGGGGAACATGGCCGCCTTCGCTTCCGACGAGAATCCCTACTACGCACTCGGCCACAAGCTTTGGGGAGCCGCCTGGTGGCTGGTTGTTCTGGCCATCATCAACAGCGCGATTGGCGTAGGTCTAGCCTGCACCAATGCAGCTTCCCGCGTGATGTACACCATGGGGCAGACCGGGACGCTTCCGGCCGCTTTCGGCAGAATTCACCCGGTCCACCGCACTCCCACCTTCGCCATCGCGTTCCTGCAAGTATGCGGGCTGGTGCCAGTCTTGCTCGTTGGACTGCTGCTGCGGCCGGTGGACATCTTCAATTTCCTGGGCACTATCGCGACACTGGCCGCGATTGTGCTGTACGCGATGGCGAACCTTGCGCTGACGGCTTATGTTCGCCGCGAACTTCCACAGCACTTCAGCGTTTGGCGCCACGCCGTTGTCCCATGGATGGGAACTCTTGCGCTGGTCCCGGTTTTCTTCGTCACCGTGTATCCGGTTCCATCCTGGCCTTACAACATCACTCCCTACTGCTTCGCAGCGATTCTCATGGCTGGTGCTGGATATATGTACTGGCTTGCTTCGCGCGATCCCGAAGCGCTTCGACGAGGCGCAACGACGCTGGTGGGCAGCCCGCTCGACGAAGCCGGGGACGTGGACTGGGATTGACGCTCGAATTCAAGAGGCAGAGCCGATCCAGTTCGTCCGGCATGCCGACATTTGCGGCACGGTAGGATAAGTGCGAGTTGCCTTGCCGCCTATCGTTCCAGCGGAGCTCGATCAGGGATCATTCGATCTGCGCTTGGGTTTGACACCCGCGCCCCGTTCCGACAAACCCGCTCGATGATGACTGTAAATTTGCGCGACTTCACAGACCGATTTTAGCACCGCCAAGAGCGCGGGTCATGGCTGACCGCTCGGTGGCACAGCCGAAGGCGGCTGTCCCCACATGTTCCGAGTTGATTTCTGCTAGCCCAGTTTCTCGAAGAACCGACAGATCGTCTCGATCCCGCGGTAGAAGTTCGGGATGTGGAACTTCTCGTTGGGCGCGTGCAGATTGTCGTCGGGAAGGCCGAAGCCCATCATCACGCTGGGAATCTTCAGCACGTCCTGGAAGTCGGTGACGATGGGAATCGAGCCGCCGCTGCGGATGAACACCGTGTCTTTCTTGAAGGTGTCGTGCAGCGCTTGCGGTGGCGGCCTCGATGTACTTGTTGTCGGTGCTGACCACGCAGGCCGGACCTTTGCTCCACACTTTCACTTTCGTCTCGATGCCCTTCGGCGTGTTCTTCTTAATGAACGCCAGGTACTTCTTCAGGATGTCGTCCGGATCCTGGTTGGGGACCATGCGCATCGAGACTTTGGCCTTGGCTTTCGCGGGAATCACGGTCTTGGCGCCATCGGCGACGAAGCCTCCGGGCATGCCGTGTACTTCGAGCGTCGGACGTGCCCAGGTGCGATAGAGAACCGAATAGCCGGGCTCGCCGGTGAGGACCTTCGATCCGACTTCGGTCTTGCGGTAGTGCTCCTCGTTGAAGGGCAGCCGCTTCCAGGCTTTAAGTTCGGCCGCGGTCGGAGCCTTCACGCCTTTGTAGAAGCCCGGAATCAGAACCTTGCCCTTCGAGTCCTTCATCTTGCTGATCATCTCGATCAGCGCGAAGAAGGGATTCGGAGCAGCGCCTCCGTACATGCCGGAGTGCAGATCGGTCTTGGCGCCGTAGGCTTCGATTTCGGTGTAGACCAGCCCGCGCAGCCCGACGCACAACGTCGGAAGATCGGGAGCGAAGAGTTCGGTATCGCAGACCAGCGCGAAATCGGCTTTCAGCTTGGCTTTCTGCTTGCGGATGTATTCGGCAATCGATTCTCCGCCGACTTCTTCTTCGCCTTCGAAGATGATTTTCACGTTGATCGGAAGCTTGCCGCCGCCGGCTTGCATGAGGGCTTCGAGGGCTTTCACTTCCATCCAGAGCTGGCCTTTGTCGTCGACGGCGCCGCGGGCGTAGATGTTGTTGTTGCGCTCGGTCGGCTCAAACGGCGGGCTGTGCCATTCGTCGAGCGGCTCGGCGGGCTGGACATCGTAGTGCGCATACATCAGAACCGTCGGCTTGCCGCTCGCGTGGAGCCAGTCGGCGTAAATGAGCGGATGTCCCTTGGTCGGGATGACCTCGACGTTTTCCATGCCGATGCGGCGGAGTTCGTTGGCCACATAGTCGGCGGCTTTCTGGATGTCGGGCTTGTGTTCTTCGAGAGTGCTGACGCTGGGAATGCGAAGAAGATCTTTGAGTTCGTTTAGAAAACGCTGCTGGTTACTGCGGGCAAAATCGACTGCGGGAGAGGCCATGGTGAGTCCTTTCGTATTTGGACAATCTGAATCTCGGCGGGCACGGCGGGATTGCGAGGCCTGGGCTCCGAGGAAACGAATCAGTATAGCGCGGCGCGGGAGTTCATTCACCACAGAGGGCACAGAGGTTCACAGAGGGCCTCTCAGGCATAGCCATGCGGGATGCGGCGGCGCCAGTACGCGGCCTGGAGAACCAGATAGCGATCAGCAATTGGCGCCGCCGATATATCAGAACTTAAACTGTGCACCGCCATAGATCGTGAACCCAGACTGCTGGGTGTAATTGAGGCGCAATCCGGCGCCAAAACTATCGGAAAAGGATTCCCGCGTCTTGGCAATCTGCTGTCCCGTGCGTGACGGCCTTGCTCATGGTGGCTACGTCGTCGCTGTGGATCTTGTACCAGGCGAGCGGGTTGTTGGGTGCTGCACTGATGTCTTTCGTCATGCTTTGCAGCCCACCCGCCGCTGCATCGAAGACACTCGAGAGTTCCGACGGAAATGGGAGAAGCTTCGCATCCGTAGCTAAGATTCAGTACCGATCGATTTCTGCGTAAAGTTGGCGGACGTTCCGAAGTTGAATCCGCGAAAAACCATTCCTAAATCGACGTTTCCGGTGGAGGGATTGACGCCCACCGTTGTCGAAAAATCGCGGCGGACACTGAGCGAAGCCTCCACATTTCCCCCGTAGTTGTAGGTCAGACTTGTGGCAAAAGTGCCTGGCTTGAAGGCGATGCTCACCTTGCCGGTGTTGGCATCGAGCGCCAGGACCCAGAGTTTCATCTGCAGGTCGGGTGGAAGCAGTTTGAAGGCGATGTCGAAGCCGTTATCCATAATGGGTTCCTCCGCTGGAAGCTGGAATTAATCTCGTTTGGGCCCAAAAACGGCACTGAGATATTAGCACTTCTCCAGTACACGGAGTATGAAAGATCGGAACTAAAAGCGCGAGGGCGAGAAGGGTGTCAGATCGTGCTCAGGCGTGCGTCCCTCGATCACGTCGGCCATGACTTGGGCGGTGATCGGAGCGAGCAAGATGCCGTCGCGGAAATGGCCGGTGGCGACGTAGTACCCGGCAGTCGGGGTCGCGCCCAGGATCGGGAGGTTATCTGGCGTTCCAGGACGGAGCCCGGCCCAGTCTTCGAGAATCTTCGCGTCCGCAAGTTTCGGAACGAGCTTGAGTGCGGCACGATGCAAACGCTGGATGGTGTCGGGATCGGTGCGCTTGTCGAATCCGGCCTCTTCGACGGTGGCGCCGACCAGCAAGCGGCCATCGCTGCGCGGGATGAGATAGACCTCGGGCGTCCGGACTACATGCTTGAGCAGATTCCGCGGAGGCATCACCAGGCAGAGCATCTGGCCTTTGACAGGGCGCGTCGGGAAAGGCATGCGGGCCGATCTGTCCCGACCATGCCCCGGCACAGTTGACGATTTTAGGAGCGAGGAACGACGTCTTTGCCGTGGTGACGCCAGTGACTCGGCCGTCGGTCTCGTCGACCGTGGTGACGGGATCTCTGGAGGAGAAGTCCACACCACGGGCTTTCGCAGTTTTTAGCGCGGCGGCGGTAAGGGCGCGCGGATCGATACTGCGCTCCCTCAAATAGACGGCATTAGCCTTGGTAGAGACGAGCGCCGGTTCCATGTCATCCAAATCGCCCGGCAGGACGTTGCCGGCTGCAAATTCGGATGCTCGCCTGAAGTTGCTCGTGCGAGAGTACGAGAATGGTACCGAAATCGCTCAAGTCGACCTTCATTCCGGATTCCACTTCGAGTTCATGCGCAAACTCGGGATACATGCGGGCGCTCGCCATGGCTAAAGACTGAAGCGCCGGAGAAGTTTCGAGCAGGCAATCGACCAGCATGCCTCCGGCGGCGTGAGAGGCTTCGCGGCCGGGTTCTCCGCGCTCGACCACCAATACGGACGCACCTCGCTTCCGCAGTGTGATCGAGAGCGAGAGGCCAATGATGCCTCCGCCGATAACGATGACGTCCCAGGTCTTCACGTCAGCAATTGTAAAAGAGTAGAGACTCGGCCGAACTCCGCGCTCTCTGCGGTTCAAGCTTTTTTACCGCAGAGCGCGCCGAGGAAACCCGCAGATTGCGCGGAGAAAGGGCACTGCTCCGACACAGGTGACAGCGCTTGCGCGGCCTAATAAAATGACCGCATGAACAAGTATCTGGTTGGGGCGGTAGTCCTGCTTGGCGTGCTTGCGAGCGCGGCGCCGGTTCTTGGGCAGAAAGACAAAGACGAGGAGCCGACCTCGTGGCTCTATTTCGTGGTGATTAAAGACGATAACGGAAAACCGGTGCGCAACGCGGCCGTGATCATGCACCCTGTGTCCACAAAGGGAAAGCAGGCCCGCGGCGGATTGGAATTGAAAACCAGTCCGGAAGGCAAGTGCGACTTTGACGGAATTCCTTATGGAGTGCTGCGGGTGCAGGTTCTGGCGCATGGCTTTCAGACGTACGGAGAAGACTTCGACATAGAGAAACCGAAGACCGAGATCACCATCAAGTTGAAGCGGCCGCAAGGGCAATTCTCGGTGTATGACGATCGCCCCAACGATCCGAACGCTGCGCCGAAGCAGGATGCGCCGCCGGCGGAGCAGAAAGACAAGAAGCCGAACTGAGCGGGGATTGCAGATGTTAGATTTCAGATTGCAGATTGAACTCAGAGTTCCTCAATCGGCAATCTGAAATCTACAATCTGAAATTCAGACTTATGGACTATCTACTCAAAACTGAGCCCTCCACTTATTCCTTTGCCGACCTCGAGCGCGAGAAGACCACTACTTGGGACGGAGTGTCGAATCCCGTGGCCCTGAAGAATATGGCGCGAATGAAGCCGGGGGATCGTCTTGTCATTTATCACACCGGGGACGAGAAGAGCGCGGTGGGAACCGCGAGCGTGATTTCTGTAGATGCTTCGGACGCGCGGAATCCGCAGGTGAAGATTAAGGTCGGGAAGGCGATCGCTAAGCCCGTTTCGCTTGCCGATGTGAAAGCCAGCGATGTTTTTTCGGAGTCTCCGCTGGTGCGGCAGGGCCGGCTTAGCGTCGTGCCGCTGAATGAGAGGCAGTACAAGTTCCTGACCGGGGAGTAGAGTCCGATTCACTTCAAAGTCAAAAACCCCACTTCTCCCAAAGGCAGGGAGAAGTGGGGCACCCGCTTCGTTTTTGTCACCGTTTTATCGACGTATTCGCAGGTTCGCGAATCCCGACACAAATTACACTAAGACGCGTGGGCGTCGCGGCGGATTAGCGCTGAGTCCAGGAAATATCCCAAGCCGAGCGTAAACGGGATGGCGCCGAAAGCGGCTGCGATCATGGCATCAGGCTCGTACCGCGCGACGATGGTGAAGGCCATCATGTAGCCGACCGCACCTGCGACCAGCAGAATTCCTGCACGGCGCGACTTGGCTGATTCGGAAAGTTCCGCTTGCATGGGGATCTCAACGCCGCGCGCCATCGCGGCCAGACGCTCGTCGGTGCGCAGTTTGCGCACGCGGTAAAACGTATACATTCCAACCACTGCCATGGGTATGGCGAAGAGCATTACAACTGCTGCGAAGCCGGTGAGTCCTTCCATCTTCGTATCTCCTTCCGGTTTTGCTTAGCCCGGATGCGTGAGTTCAACTTCACTTTCTGATTGGAAGATACGCAAGCAGGGAACTGGAAGTTCCACGGATTAGACACTCTTCGAGACTAACTTTCCGTCGCCTGCCGACTAGCGACAAATGCGAATCGCGGAGGTACAGCGATCCTCCGCGATTCGCCTGGGACAAAGCTCCCCGCTACAGCGATCGCAGGAAGTTCAGCAAGTCTTGCTTTTGTAAAGCCTTCAACTTGTTGTAATTGTTGATGACTTTGATCGCCTCAGAGCCGCTGCTGCTGTGCGCCTGAATGGCCTGGATCAAGGAGGTGGTGCGGCCATCGTGCAGGAAGAACAGCCGCTGGCCGAGTCCCCACAGCGGAGCGGTGCGGAACTGGTTTCCTTTAGCAGCGCCCTGCGCGATGCCATCCTGCAGGTCGATGCCCATCTTGTGCAGCGCAAAATCCGAATACGGGTTGTAGGTCACGTTGGACATGCCTGTGTAGGGCGATTGGCCAGTCGTGAGCGTTGGCGTGTGGCAAAGAGAGCAGCCGATTGACGAGAACAGAGCCGCTCCGTTCAAGGTCGAGGAGTTCGACGCCGCTGGAGTCGGCGGCGCCGACATCCGGGCGAACAGCGCGAAGTTATTCGCATCCGATGACATCTCAGACGCGGTACCGGTATTACTGCCGCCTTCGTTCACGGCGTGCGTCAAATCCTCCAGACTGTTGTTGAAGATGCAGCCTGGGACGGCGCTGCGCTCGTTGGGAAACAACTCGTTCGAGACGCCCATCTCGACGTTGTAAGCCTCGCCCGAGAAAATCAACAGAGACTTGTTCTGCGCCTTCCAGCCGAAACGCGTGATGCTGCCATCGTTTCCGCTGGTGTTGAAGGAGCCCGCAATCCCGAGCGCCGCCACGGGCAGAGGCAGTGGCGTGGAGGTTGTCGATCAGGGCCTGGTCGGAAGTCGCTTCAACCAAACCGAGTCCGAACAGGGGCGTGGGAATGCGGAAGATCACGTTGTCTTGCGCTACAGCCGTGTCGAAGTCGGGCTGCGCGAGAGTGCAACCCGGAGCATCCGAACGGCCCTGGATGGTGTAGAGATCGTGCACGCCGCCGTCCGGTGTGCCATTCGGATTCCTGACGAATCGCGCTTCCAGCATCGGGCCATTGGCGGTGATGAACGATGGAACGTGTGTTCGACGCGCCGTGCAGCGTGGCGAGCGCAATCTGTGGGTTTGTAACCGGATTCTGCGGGCTGTTCTGTCCCGGACTGCTTCCGCCGGGAGCAGGTTGCGCGTGACATTGCGTACAACTGTTGCCGTTGAAGGTGGGACCGAGGCCGGAGCCCGACTCACCCCCGATCGTGCCGGAGACGGAATCGATTTCCTGCAGTACTTGCGATGCTTGATTGAACAGCGCCTGCTCGTTGCTGTTCAGGGTTGGGAAAAAGCCACCTGCGGCCGCTGGGCCGGGACGTGGTCCGGGATCGTTCTGTGCGGAGAGATCCAAACTCGCGAGGAGAACCGTTGCAACGCAGAAAGCGACAGGGGAGAGCTTTCGACACTTCATGGGACAACCTCCTGGGGATGGACACACTTGTGCCTTGAGAGTACGGGCACATTTTGCGAAGCGGCGCGGGGTCTATCCGCTGTTCTGATCAAGCTCCGAGCCGGCCACAACGAAACCGGTCCCGTGCCCCACCGCGAACGAACAGCGCTCTGGGAGTGATGGGAGCCCCAAGTGGATTTCTATCCTCGGATGAGGAAAGAACGGGACAACATTGCGGGGAAATTTAGACCTTGTACAAGTTATGGTCAAGGGCCCACAAGTTCATCTTGTGTGCTTGCATCAGGAAAGACTTGCACACAATCGCGAAAAGCAAATCGCCCAGAATGGGCTTCAGACTGGGCGTTTGGTCGGGTAAACGACAGAATGAACGATGGGATTGGAAAAATGCTTTCCACTTCTCTGCAGATCAAGCCAACTGCTTGCGGAGTTCCCGTCGCAGAATTTTTCCCGACGCGGTTTTGGGAACCGCGTCGAGGAAGTGCACCTCGCGCGGCTGCTTGTAGTGCGTGAGGCGGTCGGCCACGAACGAGCGCAGTTCCTCCTGGAGTTTGCCGCTTTCGACGAATCCGTCTCGCAGCGCGACGAATGCAACCGGAATCTCGCCTGCCTCATCGCATCGACGGCCCACGACTCCGCACTCTTTCACCGCGGGATGCTCGAGCAGCACCGCTTCGACTTCGGCCGGCGCGACCGCGAATCCCTTGTACTTGATCATCTCTTTCCGGCGATCCACCACGCGATAGAAGCCTTCACGATCGCGCGTGACGACATCTCCGGACCAATACCATCCATCGCGCAACACTGCAGCCGTAGCTTCCGGCTCCTTCCAGTAACCCAGCATGAACTGCGGTCCTCGCATGACCAGTTCTCCGGGCAGGCCCGATGGCGCTTCGGTCAGGTCATCCGGTCTATCTGCGGGATCAATGTCAGATTGCGCCAGCACCCGACAATCGGTTTGTGCGAGGGGCTGTCCGATCGAATCCGGTCGATAAAGCGCGGGATCCAGGAATCCGACATGCGTGACCGGAGAGGCTTCGGTCATGCCGTATCCCTGGCACACGAGAATGTTGGTCAGCGCCGTGAAGCGGCGGGGAAGATCAGGGGCGAGCGGCGCTGCTCCGGACTTGACCCAGGTCACTTGATGCTCGCGCGGGAACTGTCCGGCTTCGGCGGCCTGGCAGAGCGCGTTAATGGCAGGCGGTACGAGAGGCATCATAGTGATGGCTTCCTCGATCATCAGCGCCGTGAGTTGCTCCACGTGGAAGCGCGGCATCAGCACCAGCTTCGCGCCCAGCACGAGCGCGGGATTGAGCATCACGTTCAAGCCATAGATGTGATACAGCGGCAGGCAGCACAGGATATTGTCGGCGGCATTGAGCGCAGTCGCATTGGGGCCCAGCAATTGATAGATATTGGCCACCAGGTTGTAGTGCGAGAGCATGACGCCCTTGGGAAGTCCGGTTGTGCCGCTGGAGTATGGAAGAGCGGCGAGGGTCTGCTGCGAAGAAGCCTGCGGTCTGGATCACTGCCGCGGACACCGGCTTGAGCAGATTCGCGAAAGGTTCGGTGGCCGCCGCTGCGGTTCGGGTCGTGTAGACGCGTTGCAGATTCGGCAATCCGCCGAGATTGATTCCAGCAATATTTCCGGCATCGGTGATCAACAGGACCGCTCCCGAGTTTTCCAGTTGATACCGCACCTCGCGTTCGCGATAGGTGGGATTGAGCAGCGTGGGGATGGCTCCTGCGAGCTGGGTGGCATGAAAAGCCGCGCAGAATTCCCAGGAGTTGCACAGAAATATGGCGACCACATCTCCCGGCTTGACGCCGGCGGCGACTAGGCCGCGTGCCAGACACTCGACGATTTCTCCGTATTCGGCGTAGCTGATGCGGCGCCCGCAGGAGGAGTCGACAATCGCGGTTTTCGCCGCATTCCGGCGGCAGGACTCGAGCACCAGATCGTGAAGGAAAAGGTTCTGCGGGTCAGCGTAAAGTTGCGTACGCAACATGCCGGGAGGGATTGTAGCGGAAAACACGGCCATGCGAACGGGAAAACGTGGCGCGTCCTGATTTAGTAATGTGATGAGAATACAAGAGCTTTAACCACGAAGGACACGAAGGTACACAAAGGAAATCCTGAAAATTCTTCGTGTACCTTCGCGGTTAAAGCTTTTCTCGCTTCATGGCGCTACAGCGTGTTCGGCATCGGCTTGCGCGATCGCGCCGCAAAGCGCTCTGACCAGCGAATGCGCCCCGTGGCTTGCATCACCACGAACAGCGTGATGATGGCGATGATCGTGATCGAAAGGCCCGTGAAGCCTCTCCAGAAGAATGCATAGGAAAACAGCACGAGGTAAATCAATTGCGCGGTTCCGGCCTCCAGCGCCGCGAAGCGCATTCCCACCACCAGCCTCAGGTAGCTGACGACCAGCAGAACAGAAACCACCGAGGAGATCGCCATAGCCGCGTGGATTGAGATGTGGTCCACCAGGTATGCCAGCAACAGGTGAAACGCGAAGAACGCGGTGGCCAGGAAGAAGTAGTTCATGGGATGGAGATCGATGTCGCGCAGCGTGGTAATGATGAACATCAGGAAGAAAAAGAAGAACAGCGAGACTGGCGCGGCGTAGCTGATTTCTCCGGCCAGCGGTCCGGGCTGCAGTTTCTCAGGCATGGTCATTCCAATCTGAAAACCGGAGACGAGGTTGGAATATTGCCAGGTGAGCTGCCAGCCTCCGTCAGTGAGCAGCTTCGCGGTGGGAGAGAGCGTGTCGTCGGCAAAGTCGATATCGCGAAAATTGGTCTGCATGACCAGTTGAAAATCGCGCGCCTGAGCGATGCCGTCGCCGAGGTGATAGCGCCAGGAGTCGAGACCCTGCGAGCGATAGGCAACGTGCAGCTTCGCGTCGATTGCGGCGGAACGTGGCCTACCACCGTGCCTTGCTCGTCGGTGGAGAGCGGAACATTTGGTCGTTGATCTTCATCTCCAGTCCGTCGTAGATCGCCTTCTGCGCGGGAAATTCAGGCGGAACGAACGTTCTGGGCTACAGTGTCGTTGCGAAAAACATAGTCTCCACCGAAGTCGACCGCATACGTGCTGTACCACAGCAGTCCTTTCTGGCGGGGGTCGAGATCGATCTTCACGCGAATGCGGCTGGACTCGAGCGAGAGCGGGATCCGGCGCTCGATCTTGTCGTTGTGCACAACGATCTTCCCGTTCTCTACGGTCGTGGAACTGGTCGGTTCAGTCACGGTGTAGTGCGCGGTTGGCGGAGACTGCTCCTGCGAGGTGCCCCATGTCGAAGACACGTGGCCCTGCAGTTGCTGGTTGGCGCCGTAGGTGCGCGAGAAAATGGTCGAGCCGAGAATCATCCAGGCAATGGTGGTGCAGAGGAAAATAAACGCGAGTGCGAGAATTTGGCGCAGCAAAGTGTTCCTCCTGTGAACGAAGCAACTGACAGAGCAATTGCAGGGCGGATGCCGCGATCGAGGCGTTGAGCAGAGTGGAAGTTACGGAGAAGACGCGATGGCTCGCGTGTCACGCGCGACACGTGTGTGTCAGGATATACGGTGGTGAAATCCGGCTAGCTGGCGAGCTTCCGGAGGAATTCCTGCTCGTTCATGTGATACTTGAAGGCCTTGCGGCCATCGATGAAGACGACAGGAACTTCATCGTTGAACTGGCGGCGGAGTTCGTGGTCGGTGTCGACATCGATTTCGTGCCAGGTAAATCCTCCGCGGCGGGAGAGTTTGGCGAGACTCTCCTTCACCACTTCGCAAAGATGGCATCCCTTGCGCGAATATACGATGACGTTACGAGGATCTGGCATGCCGGAAGGATTTTAGCGCGAGAAATGGCTGGTTTCCAGAGCAAAGGGAGCAAGGACCCACAATAACGTTATGGTGTCCCGTCCCGCCAATGGCTATAGTAGGGCGGTAGAATCCACGCATGCAGACGCACGACAGAAAAGCCTCTTCGCGGGAAAACGGCGCTTATCACCGGAGCGGCACGGCGGCTGGGCCGGGCGTCGGCGCTGGCTCTCGCTGAAGCAGGAGCTGATGTGGCCATCACCTTCCGCAATTCGGCACGCGAGGCGCGAGAGACCGTCGTCGATCTGTGTGGCCTCGGTGTTCGCGCCTTCGCCCTGCGGTGTGATGTGACGGACGAAGCCAGTGTCCGCGCCATGATGAAAGAAGCCGGCCGCGAACTGGGGCGCATCGACATTCTGGTCAACAACGCAGCCAACTACGAGACCGCAGAGTTCGAGAAGCTGACCGTCCGGCAGTGGGATGCGATCTTCGCGTCCAACACGCGCGGGCCGTTTCTGGTTTCCCGCGAAGCCCTGAAGTGGATGCGGCGCGACCGCGGGAAAAGTGCAGGGAAGATCGAGGCGAAGATCATCAACATGGGATCGCTCGGCGGGCTGCGGCCGTGGGCGACGCACGCGCACTATTGCTCGTCGAAGGCAGCGCTGCACATGCTGACGAAAGTGATGGCCAAGGCGCTGGCGCCGGAAATTGCGGTGAACGCGATAGCGCCCGGGCATGATCGATCTGGGGGAGAAGTCCGCGGCAGCCTTCATGCGCCGCATGGCCAAACAGACGCCGATGCAGCGCAATGGGCGCGGCGAAGAAATTGCCGCCGCCGTCTTGTTCTTTGCCACCGCCCCCCAGTTCATTACCGGCCAGATCCTGGCGGTCGACGGGGGACTCGGCTTGTGACCTAGGCCTCAGCTGATGTTGGATCGATCATCAGCTTCACTTCGGAGACCCGATTCGCCGGGAATCCGCCCTGGCGGGCATGTTCGCGCACCATCTCCTCATTGGGAGCGATGTAGACGCAATAGATCTTGTCGTTCGTGACGTAGCTGTGGAGCCACTGAATCTTCGGACCAAGGTCGTTCAACACACTGCAGGATTTCTGCGAGATGGCGATGACCTGGTCTGGAGTGACACTCCCGATGTTCGGAATGTCACGCTCAATCACATATTTCGGCATTCTCTCTCTCCGATAAAAGTTCGCGGTCACCGTGTGGCATCGGCGCCGCGCCGGCAAGATTGTAGGCGACCGTGCCGGAAATAGCCATTGCCCCAGTCGCAAGGTATATTGAGTTCGAGATGAACAAATCGAAAGTCAGGTCTTCCCGTTCCTCGAAGCCATTCTCAGCGCGATCGGCAAAAGCGCCGTCGGAGGCTCCTCCCCGGCTGGCGATCGCCATCATGGCTGCGGGCAAGGGAACCAGGCTGAAATCGCAACTTCCTAAAGTTTTACATGAAGTTGGCGGCAAGCCTCTGCTGGAGCATGTCATTCGCGCGGCGGTGCGCCTGGTACCTGCGTCGGACGTCTACGCCATCATCGGGCACGAGGCGGAGCGAGTGCGCGCGGCCATGCAGCACACCGGCGTCAACTTCGTGTTGCAGGCCGAGCAGCGCGGCACCGGCCACGCCCTCATGGTGGCGCAAGAAGCGCTGGCGGCATATGACCATGGTGATTGTCCTCTCCGGCGACGCTCCGATGATCTCTCCGCAGACGATCGGACAGTTGCGGGATTTTCACCTGCAACAGCGGGCGGCGATGACGCTGCTGAGTGCGGAGCTGGAGAATCCAACCGGATACGGCCGCGTCCTTCGCAAGAGCGCGAAAAGCGCAGAGGTGCTGGGCATCGTCGAGGAAAAATCCGCCAGCCCCGCGCAGAAGAAGATTCGGGAGATCAATTCCGGTTTCTACGTTTTCGATGTGAAGGAGCTTTACTCGCGCATTGGTGACCTTTCTACCGACAACGCGCACCAGGAGTATTACCTGACCGACATGGCTGCTGTGTTCCGAAAAGCGCGCCGGCGTGTGACCGCATTCAAGACGGCAACTCCAAGCGAAGTGTTAGGCGGCAATACTCGGGCCGAGCTGGCCGACATCGATCAGCAGATGCGGCTCGCCAAGTGCCGGCAGTTGATGGTTGATGGCGTGACGATCTTTTATCCCGCGACTTGCGTAATCGACGCCGACGTCGAAATCGCACCTGATACCGTAATCGAGCCCTACGTGCAACTGCTCGGCAAAACAAAGATCGGCAGCAACAGCCGCGTGCGTTCCTACTGCGTAATTCGCGATTCTGAAATCGGAGACGGAGTTACAGTGCGCCCGGGGTCCATCATGGAGGGCGCGCAGATTGGGCCGGGAGCGATCATCGGGCCGTATTCGCATCTTCGTCCAGGAAGCGAGATCGGCGAAGGTGCTCACGTCGGTAACTTCGTTGAGACCAAAAAGATCAAGCTGGGGAAGGGATCGAAGGCGAATCATCTCACGTACCTTGGCGACGCGGAGATCGGCACCGGCGTAAACATTGGGGCTGGTACCATCACCTGTAACTACGACGGCGTCCACAAGCACAAGACCATCATCGACGACGACGTTTTCATTGGCAGTGACAGCACGCTGGTGGCGCCGGTGCGCATTGGCAAGGGCGCGTACGTCGGAGCGGCATCCTGCATCACCGACGACGTTCCGGAGGACGCTCTGGCCGTCGGCCGCGGGCGGCAAGTCGTGAAAGAAGGCTGGGCGCGGGAGAAGAGGAAGAAATGAGGATTCCAGTAGAAAGTGCTCAGAAGCTGCTCATTTATTTTTTGGGAAGGGGATGGATTCAGCGGTGCCGCATAGTCCTCCCACACCCAGCCATTCCAGCTCATGTTCTATGGACGTCGATGCGAAAATGACGATGGAGTAACACGCAGCGACGGTTCGCAGTCCTCTCCATAGCCCGCCAGCTGGCGTTATATCTCCGGCGACGGGAACTTGAGTGTAAACGCTGTTAGCAACAGTGAGTTTTGCGAGTCTTATTTTTCAATACCCGCGCCTTATCGACGATGATCGCAGTTCTCGCCAGATCAGCCGCGCCTCTTACCAGCGGACGCCAAACGTAAGTGGAAGCACCTGGGTGGCAACCTTGTTGTAAGAAGCATAGTGATACCGGACCTCTGCGTAGAGCTTGGCATGGCTCTCGCCGAGACGATAGGTAAAGCCTCCACCGATGTTGCCGCCGAATGCGTTGGCACTCTGCGACCCTGTTACGACTTGCACGCTTCCAATCGCGCATCCGTACCACCAGGACCAATACGGATCACAGACGACACCCACGCCGGGCGTTGTGGTTTCACCGGATCGGTGGTACCAGCCGCCACCACCAATCAGATAGCCGCCTGCCTTGTGTCCAAGCGGAAAGTGGATGATGGGATTGAATGTCCACGCATATTGCCGAGCCTGGGCGCCACTCGTGCTTAGCGCCTGCTTGGTGGCGGAGTTCACGGGTAAGTCTTGATACATGAATTCGCTATCCACGCCGATGTGCTTCGAGAAATTATAGCCACCGCCGAGGACAAAATTCCCGCCATCATTGATGAACTGGCCCAAGTCTCCCTGAGGAAACGAGATGCCCCCGCCGATATTGAACAAGTACTTGCTATACTCGCCTTCTTGCGCCTGGGATGCTGCCGATACGCAGAGAACGAAAGCAGTCACTAACGAGAATCGCACGAAACGCATATCTACCTCCAAGTAAAGCAACGCTAGGGCATGACTTGATGTCATCACAACTAGGGGAATCCCTAGTGCCGGGAGTACATCTCGGCATCCTTGATGCTCTAACGTGCAAAGGCCGATTCGCATCGCGAATCGGCCTTTGCTGTTTCGGCGTTCGATTTCCTTAGTGGGTCACGGCCGCGAACAATTCCGAGTGCATCAGCGACTGGAATTGCTGGTCGTTGGCCTTGAAACGCACTTGAACCTTTTCACCGTCGGAATCGACAGCCGTGTTCTCCACCGCAACTTTCTCCGCCGGAGTGGCGCTTACTTTCTTGTAAAGCATGTAGCCTTTGAGCAGGGAAGAGACGGTGGAGGCTGTTGTGGAGTCGGAGGTGACGACCGTCATGTCGAAGTTCACTCCACTATTGAAGCTCATCGAATAGTGGGAGCCCATAAGGCGCTTCTTGATCGAGTCGTAGTCAGCGATCTTGGAGGCGTCGCCCATCGCCGAGTGCAGTGCGTTCTGCGTGCCCTGCTGGTCAAGGATGCTCCAGACAGGAGCGGAATCGACGCTGGTCATCATGTCGGCCATGGTGCCGTTCGTATCCATGCCCAGAATCTGACCATCCCGCGTATTCAACGCCACGCGGATGGAGGTGGCATCGCCGAACAGCAGCGTGCTGTCGTCCAGGAAGCTCATTACCAAGCCGCCGTCCATCGGGTAGATATCGCTGTTGTTGTACTTCTTGGGCACGTACTTCTGCAGCTTCATCTTCTTCAGCACGGCCTTCATGTTGAACGGTCCGGCCGCGACTCCAACCGTCTTGACGCCCTGCTTGCCCGAGCGGAACGAGGCGAAGGTGAGAGTGTCGACGTCTTTCTCGGGGTCGAGGCCAATGCCCTTCAGCGCCGCTTCAAACTGCTTGATGTTATCGGGCATAAGTTGCTGCTTCAACTGCATGGCCGTCGGGGAATCTTTGAGGGCACGGTAGTCCACCGAGATCAATTGGAGCAGATCGGCCGGAACGCAGGAGCGGGCCGAAGAGTTCAGCGGCATAGCATAGGCCATGCTTACCAGGAGCACAGAAGCCAGACAAACCCTCACAAGTCTCATAACGCCTCGAGTCAGAAGATGATCAGGATTGCGCACCCTTACTTGGATGCACGATCAGACCTTGTCGTTTTATAGATCGATTTATTCTATTTTACTTGCATTCCGGTCGAAGTGAACAAAAGTACAGCGACCGTTGACCATTTGGACGCGCCTCTATGAATGGCGTCTCCCGGATTGACTGGCCTCCGGCGGTGCTAGTCATCGTCTGGATCGTCCGGCGGAGTCCTATCGTTCAGAAAATGGCTCGCACTCAAAGGCGCATTGATAGTGCGAAAGTCCAACGGAGTTTGGTTGAAGTTGAAGCAGTCGGAGAGGTCGTCGGCGCGGGCATCGGCATACCCGAGCGAGGAAAGACCGAAATTCTCCTCCATGAAATGGAGAATGCTGCCAAAGTCGTGGATTGACATGAGAAATGTATGCCGCCTTGGCGTATGGGGAAATCACGAGCAAGGGCACGCGGAACCCATAAACGTAACCGGATCCCCAACTGCTGCCGTCCTCGATGACTTGCGGAGGCGGCACATGGTCGTACCATCCTCCCCAATCGTCCCACGTCACGATGATCGCGGTATTCGCCCAATAGGAGCTATTGCCGATCGCATTCACGATCGAAGCCACCCATGAGGGGCCGCCGATGCCGAGCGAAGATCCCGGGTGATCGGAATTCTTGCCAGCGGGTACGACCCAGCTCACCGCCGGCAATTGATCGTTGGCGATATCGGTGAGGATGGGGGCGGGACTCTGCTTGTTGTAAATCACGACGTGGTTGACCCAGTCAGAACCGATGCAGGCCGTGCCGTTCGGAGGCGGAGCGTTCGGACCGCACATGTGCTCAATGGCGTTCGGACCGGTCCAAATCGAGTTGGGACCGGGAGTGTAATAGCGCCAGACAGATCCTTGGCGTTGAGCTGGTCGGTCAGCGTCGGATGGTCCGTGCACGGGTAAATCGTGCTCGATTCGTTCCCTTGAGGATCCACCACAGAGACCAAGGCCGTGGGAGGCGCCGCGCAGCCGGTGCCGCCGGTCGTGTTCTCCGCTACGAAAAGATTGCTTGTTGCGGTCGGTGCAGAGGTTCCCGAAATGATGAACTGATGGGCGGGGAAGCTTGGTCCCTCGTTCGTCTGGAACATGCGATCGCCGAATGTGTATTGCTCGGCCATTTGAAAATACGGTTGCACATCTGAGCCTTGGACGTAGAAGTACTGAGGATCCGATGGGCAGGGCGCCACATAGCAAACCGTCGGCACCAGGTCGGCTCCGTCCATCTTTCCGCCATCGTATTGCGCCACGAAAGCCGAATGGGCGTGACTCAGGTCGTAGTTGACACCCAGAGACTCGGGAGTCAACGGAATCACCTGACCGGAGGAACTAAGCCCGCTGCTGGCGATATCCGCGCCGGCAGAAATCAGCACCGGATCTTGAAACAGATTGTCGGGAGTCCGGTTTTCCTGGAAGACGATGACGACGTGCTGGATTTTGGAGGATCCGAACGGATTCTGGAAGAATTTGCCGCTGCAGCCATTCGCTCCAAGAAGCATAGCTGCACAGGCTGATCCCAATAGAAGCACGTAGAGCAAAGCGGTTCGGCCCATGGGAGACCTCGTGATTGCCTGGGGTGGTTACGGATTTGCGATAAACAAACCCAAACAAACTGGTTTCCACTCGGAGCCAGAGCAAAAATATTTCCGGAATTTTAGGCGGTTTAGGAATGAATCTTTGAGATTCGCTGGCGGACCTGGTCCGCAAAAGCCTGATCTTTGATCGAGGCCAGATTGATCTCGACGTTCGCCAGCGCGCCGGTGATGGCCGCCGTCGCCATGGCCGAAGCGGTCGTAAGATCGGATTTCATGTTCGGGTTCGTGATCGGCTCCAGCGATTTTGCCAGCTGCGCGATCTGATAGGACTTCTCCGCTACGTTAAGCGGGACGGCCGTGGCCTCTTTCAATGCGGCTTCGATCATGGCCTCGCCGGATTTCTCATCGCAGCTGACTTTGCCGCTTTGTAAGCCTTCATCACCAAGTTGTAAGACTCGGCGTCGGCGTCGATCGAGGCCTTCAGTTCCTCGCGCAGCGGGCCGAGCGTCGCGATCGCGGCGCTGAGCTGAGACTCATATTGCAGGTACGCCTTCTTGCCCCGAGACATCGACGCGACCATGGTTGCCAGACCGGCTGCCATCGCTCCGGCGGCAGCCGACGCGCTGCCTCCGCCAGGTGTAGCTGTCGGAGCCGCCAACTGCTCAACGAAGGGCTCAACTCCGGCGCGCAGGCCTCCCACCGCCATCTTGCCGCCCATCACGGCAGCCAGGCGATTCTCCAGAATCAATGACGAGTCGAAGTTCTCGACTTGAAGAAACCACTCGGCGGCTTCCTCCAGCGCCTTCTTCGGGATCAGGCCGACGATTTCGCTCGAGACAGGCATGACGCCGTAGCGGGCGGCCTCGCGCTTGACCATCTCGAACACGCGGTGGATGGGCGTCTGCTCGAAGTCGGTCAGGTTCATCGACACCTGTGCCTGTCCGCGCACCAGGAATCCCGCACCTTTGACGAAACGAAGTCCGCCGCTGGAAAAGCGAACAGTCTTGGCGATCTTCTTTGCGATATCAACATCTGGAGTGTTCAAAAACACGTTGTAGGCGATGAGAAACTTGCGCGCCCCAACAACGGTCGCACCAGCCGTTGGATGCACACGTGGCTCGCCAATGTCAGGTCGTCGCGCGGGATTGGTCGCAATCTCGGCGCGAATCCCCTCAAACTGTCCGCGCCGGATGTTCTCCAGACCCTGGCGTTCCGGGAGTCTCGCTGCCGACTCGTACAGATACACCGGAATCTGATACCGCTTCCAGATCTCCTCGCCGACATGGTTCGCCATGGCAACGCAGTCTTCGATGGTGACGCCGTCAATGGGAATAAAGGGAACCACGTCGGCGGCTCCCATCCGCGGATGTGCGCCCGAGTGAACGTTGAGATCGATCAACTCGGCGGCCTTACCGACGCCGCGAATCGCAGCCTCCTGAATGGCTTCTCGTTCTCCGACCAAAGTGATGACGCAGCGGTTGTGATCGGCATCCATCTCGCGATCGAGCAGGTAGACGCCGGGCATCTTCATGGCGTCGACAATGGCGTCAACTTTGGCCGGGTCGCGGCCTTCCGAGAAATTCGGCACACATTCGACGAGCGTAGACATAACGGATGAGGATAGCTGGCTCACGCCAGAGCCGCAACTCAGGTGCCCTGCTCGGCAAGGCCCGCAATTGTTCGCGATGTCTCCCGGCGGAAAGACTCCCGCGAGCCGACTCGCGCTATGACTTCTCGTTGCGTCGAGAGTGGCGTACCTTATCAGGGCATGAGCACCTCAATAAGACAAGGGCATCGAGTTCCAGGTGCAGGTAATTTTCATGAGTGAACGTCGGCTGCTACAAGTCGGTGTTTTCGCCATTTTTTCCATAACGAACGCGTTCCAAGCCATCGGACAGTCTCTCGAGGGTCAGCAGACGATCCTCTTCGGTGCTGCCTATTACGAGGAGTACGCCCCGTCGGATCGTCTCGATGAAGACGTCCGCATGATGAAGGCGACCGGTATCACCGTCGTGCGCATCGCCGAGTCCACGTGGGGCACTTTGGAACCGAAGCCGGGCGTCTTCGACTTCAGCCACGTCGATCGCGTACTCGACGCCATGGACAAGGCGGGGATTAAGGTCATCGTGGGAACACCGACCTATGCCATTCCCACATGGCTCGCGCGGCAACACCCGGACGTTCTCGTTATCACTCCCAGTGGGCCTGCCGAATACGGCCGCCGCCAGAACATGGACATCACGAATCCCGCTTTTCGCGACGCTGCGCAGCGGGTAATTGTCGCTCTCGTCGACCATGTCAAGGATCATCCCTCGGTCATCGGCTACCAACTGGACAATGAGACCAAGGCCTACGAGACCAGCGGCCCCAACGTTCAGGCCGCCTTTGTGAAGTACATGCGCCAGCGCTTCCCCGATCTCGCCGCCCTGAACAAGGAGTTCGGTCTTGACTACTGGAGCAACCGCGTCAACGACTGGGCAGACTTCCCGTCCGTGAATGGCTCTATCAACGCCAGCGTCTCTCTCTGCCTTCGCTGAGTTCCAGCGAGGCCTGGTGACCGACTATCTCGCGTGGCAGGCGGCGCTGGTTCGCGATCATGCGCGGAAGGGCCAGTTCGTGACGCAAAACTTCGATCTCGACTGGCGGGGGTACTCCTACGGAATCCAGCCCGCGGTCGATCACTTCGCGGCGGCACGCGCGCTCGATGTGGCGGGCATCGATATCTATCACCCCACACAGGATCACCTCACCGGCGCCGAGATCGCTTTCGGCGGCGATCTGGCGCGGTCGATGCGCCGCGGTCAGAATTATCTCGTCATCGAGACGGAGGCGCAGGGCTTTCCCGAGTGGACGCCCTATCCCGGCCAGCTTCGGCTTCAGGCGTTCAGTCATCTTGCGTCCGGCGCCCAGATGGTCGAGTACTGGCACTGGGGAACGACGGCGAATGCAATAGAAACCTACTGGCGCGGTCTGCTCAGTCAGGATTTCAAGCCCAACCCCACCTACGACGAGGCTGGCTCGATCGGAAAAGATCTTGCCCGGCTGGGTCCGCAGCTGGCGAACATGCGGAAGCACAATCGCATCGCAATCTACGTCAGCAACCGGGCACTGACCGCGTTCAATTCCTTCAAGTTCGGCTGGACCTCGACCACCACCTATAACGATGTCCTTCGCCCCTTCTATGACGCACTGTACCGAATGAACGCAGAAGTGGATTTCGTTGATCCTTCAACGACAGATCTGTCAGCCTACAAGCTCATCCTTGTTCCCGCGCTTTACGCCGCGTCGGACGCGGAGATCGAGCGCCTGAACGACTTTGCCAAGGCGGGAGGTCACCTGCTCTATACCTTCAAGAGCGGGTTCTCCGATGAGAATGTGAGGGTGCGCTCCACCACCCAGCCGGGGCTGATCGCGGAGGCCGCCGGCGTGCAATACAACCAGTTCACCATCCCCGCTGGCGTTACGCTCGAGAATGATCCATACCACGTCGGCGCGGCTGACAATATCGCACGCTGGTGGATGGAGTTGCTGACACCCACGACAGCTACCATCGTCGCTCGCTACCACCATCCGGTCTGGGGCAAATACGCAGCTATCGTCCGCAACAACTACGGCAAGGGCGAGGTCACCTACGTTGGCTTCATGCCAAGCGACGCGCTCATCGAGAAGATCGTGGAAGAAAGTGTCAAACGGGCCGGTCTCTGGGGACGACAGCAAGAGCTCCACTTCCCGACGATTATGCGGAGCGGCACGCTGGCCGATGGGCACCCAGTTCATTACCTCCTGAACTATTCGGCTGATCCGGCTCGGATGACCTATGCTTTCCCGCCGGGGAAGGACCTGCTTTCCGGCGAAGCTGTGTCGCAGAATGGCACGATCGCTCTGCCCGCGTGGGGAGTCGCCGTGATTGAGGAGGGTGTCCGATAGCTAAGCCGCGGAGGTTCGCCGCGTATGAAGATTGGCCGAAAATATTTGATTAAATTTTCGGAAAAGGTAATGAATATGTCCGGACGCCATCACATTCGCTGCTGATGGAGTACAATTCTGCCCCAATGTCCGCCATTGATATCAAATCGTTCCGATCTGCATTTCACGGTGAGGTTTTCGAGCCACCAGACGTTGGCTACAACGAGGCCCGTCAGATATGGAATGCAAGCGTCAGCAAACATCCCAGGGTGATCGCTCGTTGCTCTGGCGTGGCTGACGTGATTGAAGCGGTCAATTTCGGAAGGTCGAACCATCTGCTGACGGCGATTCGTGGCGGCGGGCACAACGTAGGTGGCCGCGCACTCTGTGAAGATGGTCTGGTGATCGATCTCTCGCGAATGAGATCCGTCTTTGTAGATAACGTGACCGCAAGAGTCCGAGTTCAGGGCGGAGCGACGCTGGGTGATATTGATAGAGAAACGCATGTCTTCGGGCTTGCAGTCCCCTGCGGCATAGTGCCCAAGACTGGTATTGGTGGCCTGACCCTCGGGGGTGGTGTTGGCTGGCTGATACGTAAATACGGGATGTCCATCGACAACTTGTTGTCTGCGCAGATGGTCACAGCCGACGGCAGAGTGCTCACTGCCAGTGCTTCTGAGAACGACGATCTCTTCTGGGCGCTCCGCGGCGGAGGCGGAAATTTCGGCATTGTAACTTCTTTCGAGTTCCAGGCCCGTGCGGTTTCGACGGTCTTGGGCGGCCTTCTACTCTACCCTCGTCAGATGGCCTTTGACGTGATCCGCCACTTCCGTGATTACATAGCGTCCGCTCCGGACGAACTCACGGCCTACGCCGCTCTGCTTCACGGTCCGGACGGTTCTCCGCTGGTGGGAGTGATCCCTTGTTATTGCGGCGACGTTGCCGATGGGGAACGCGTCCTGCAACCTCTGCGCAAGTTTGGTAGCCCGATGGTCGATGGCATCCAGGCCATGCCTTTTCCCGCTATGCAGTCGCTGCTTGGTCCATCATTCCCGGACGGGAATCACAATTATTGGAAGTCCACGCTGCAAAGGGAATTATCAGACGATGCGATCTCTGCGATTGTCGAGCACGCCAACCGGCTCCAGTCGCCTCTTTCCCTTGTTGCTCTCGAATACTATGGCGGCGCTGCAGGCCGGGTGGCGAGTGAAGCCACCGCATTTCCGCACCGCAATCTGCCGTGGGATATCTTATTCCTTGCGCAGTGGACCGATCCGGCGCAGACGAACATTCATCGCGACTGGGCTCGATCTGGCGAAGAAATACTACGGCCTTTCTCGGAGAACGCACACCTGCTTTCTGCGCTCGACGTCGAATCAGAAGATGTCATCAAGACAGCATTTGGTCCGAACTTGCAGCGCCTGGTCGCTATCAAGAAGAAATACGATCCCGCCAATTTCTTCCGCGTGAATCACAATATCAACTCAGGGACTCAGACGGGCGCAGCGTGAGAACTCCAAAAAGGCTCGTCGCTCCGCCGACCGCCTAATTACGATTGCTGGTGGATTGTCAGCAGCCGGATAGCATGCGGCCGTCGCCTCAACTTAAGACCCCGATAATTGGCAGCAGCCTCTGCGCATGAAAGGATCAATCTCGCAAGACACGAGCGGGATCGGCACGGGTAGCACGCCATCCAGGAAAGAAACAAGCTGCGACTGTGGTGATGGTCATTACCGCCAACGCCGCCCCGAATGCCCGCGGGTCGTACGGGCTGACATTGTAGAGTAGCCTTCCGAGTAATCGCGTCAGTGCAAGTCCTGCAAGGAGGCCAAGGAAGACGCCGCCTGCGGTTAACCTCAGGCCACGCGAAATGACGAGACGAAGCAGATCGGCTGGGCCCGCGCCCAGGGCTATACGCAGCCCGAGCTCGCGCATACTCTGCGCCACCGCGTAAGACATCACCCCATAGAGGCCGACTGCGGCGAGCAGAACCGCCAATCCTGCCAGGATCGAAACCAGGGTTACGGCCACAAGTTGTGCCGAGGTTGAGCGATCAACCTGTTCCTGAAGTGTAATCGTCTCGTAAAGGGCAAGGTTCGCGTCCAAGGCATGGACTTCCCGGAGCAGGGCGGCCGAAATACTCTGCAGAGGTTCAGTTGTCCGGATATTCAAAGCCGGCCCTCGGACGAAATCCTGCAAAAGGGGCACATAAAAGAATGGCTTTGCATCCTCTCGGATGCTCTCGTATTTGGAGTCCGCAGCCACGCCGATGACTCGCGCCCACTTGCCTTTCACCTGCAGGCGCCGTCCGATGGGATCCTGGTCTCCCCAGTACCGCGCCTTCATGGTCCGATTCACGATCGCGACCAGGGGCGCGTTTTCGTCGTCCGCGCGAGTGAATTCGCGACCCGAGGTTAGAGGGATGCCCAACGTCGCAAAGTAGGCCGGACCGACTTGGTTGTAATCAACCGAAGGTTGCTCCTCCGGTGAAGGTTGATAGCCGTCCACAGCAATCGGCGTCGAGGAGAATGAACCATAGCCCAGCGGCGTCACTCGGGCGTACGCGGCGGACTCCACTCCGGGCATGGCCCTGACACGATCAATCAGTTCGTCCTGAAAAGTCTTGGCTCTCTGAACGTCATATCCCGCTGCCACCAGAGACACACTCGTCTCCACCACCCTGCGCGTGGAAAAGCCCGGGCTGGTGGTTCGGATCTTTTCGAGACTCTCGAGCAATAGCACGGATCCGGCCAACAAAATAAAACTCAGGCAAACCTGGAACACGACCAAGCCCGAGCGCATCCACGCTCTTCTGCGAGCAGTGGTTACATTCGAAGATTCCGCCTTCAAGGCGCCGGCAAGATCGATGCCGCGTGCCTGAAACGCAGGAACCAGCCCGAGAACCAGCGTGGCCATAAGGCAAATGCCGGTGCTGAGCAGCATCACATGCCAATCGATTTGGCCGGGAAGGTACATCGCCGTTCCCGAGCGCCGGGGGAACAACAGCGCGAGTGCATGCCGGCACCAGTACGCCACCAGGAGTCCGCCGGCTGCACCGAACGCCGCCAGGATCAAGCCTTCCGTGAGAAGTTGCTTTAACAGTCGGCCGCCGTTGGCGCCGATGGCCATGCGAACGCTCATTTCATGGCGCCGCGCGAATGACCTCACCAGCAGCAAGTTGCCGACATTGGCGCAGGCGATGAGAAGAACAAACGCCACCACCGCCATCATGATCTGGAGTGTGGGCAGCAGAGTACGCGCATTATTGAATGGCGTTTGCCAGAGTGGCCATAGCTTGATATTGCGTCCCCGGTTCGTGGCTGGGTAGTTGGCCTCCAGTCGTGTGGCAATCGCCGTGACTTCATCTTGTGCCTGCGCGCGGGTGACCCCGGGCTTCAGCCGCACATAACCTTCGATCCACCGCGCGTCGCGGTCTTCGAGTTTGTATCCGCCGCTTTCGAAAGTTTCTTCCATCGAGGCCGGGACCCAAAAATTCATCGCCCAGCCCACGAAAGTTCCATAAAAGCCTTCCGGCGTTACCCCAATGATGGTGTGCGGGACATTATTGAGCCGCTGCATCTTGCCAACGATTTGCGGGTCACCTTTAAACCGCTTCTGCCAGAGGTCATAGCTGATCACCACGACGGCATGGGAATTGTTGCCTACATCTTCCCCAGGTTCGAAGCCGCGCCCGAGAATGGGGTGGACGCCGATCGCATCGAAATAATTCGCCGAGACGATGCTGCCGGTAGCGACTTCAGCGTGGTCCCCGATACTTAGCGTGGTGCCGGTAATTTTGGTCACGAAAACCGCGTCGCACAGTGTGCAGTTTCTCTGCAGATCGAGGAAGTCCGGCCACGAAGTTGGCGTCCCTCCGGGCTCTCCGCGCGCAGTTCCGGCCAGAGCGAGCAACCGCTCCTGGTGAGTGACCGCCGGGTAGGGACGAAATAAGATTCCTTCGGCCCAACTGAACACCGCAGCATTCGCGCCGATGCCCAGGGTCAGGCACAAAATTGTGAGAATAGAAAATCCCGGACTGCGCAACAGTTGACGGAATCCATAGCGTAAGTCCTGGATGGCATTCTCGATAAAGCTGTGGCCGCGCGCGTCGCGGCACTGCTGTTCGATCTGCGTAACTCCACCCAGCGCCCGCAAGGCTGCGTAGCGAGCGTCCTCCATCGACATTCCTTTCTCAACATTGACCTGAATTTGCTGCTCAAGGTGGTCGCGCAACTCGTCTCTCAGTTCCTGATCCACCTGTTTGCGGCGAAAGCGGTCGCGCCAACGCACAGTTAGGGAATAAAACCATTGTTGGAAGCCCATGCTCACGCCTCCTTAAGCTTCACAATGCCGGAAATCGCCGTCGAGATCCGGTTCCAGTTTGCCGTCTCTTTTTCCAGTTGCTTCCGCCCGAGCCGCGTCAGGGAATAGAACTTCGCACGACGATTGTTTCCACTCGACTTCCACTCCGCGGTGATCCAGCCCCGCCGTTCCAGTTTGTGCAGCGCAGGATACAGAGACCCGTCACTGACTCCCAGAACATCACGGGAAATCTGTTGGAGGCGCTGGCTAATCGCCCACCCGTTCAGCGGTTCTAACGCCACTATTTTTAGGATCAGCATGTCCAGTGTCCCCTGGACCAGATCGGAAGGCTTGCTCACCCCAGTCTCCTCTCGGTTACCGAGTTAGACTAGACTCCGCTCCTCTCGGTTAGCAAGGGGAGTTCAATAATTTGCTGAGAGCAGGGGAGTCTATCTTGGTGAAATCCACGCGGCGAGGGACTAGTTGTGTCGTCCGAAGAATCTTCCGATTCCGAGCCGCACCTGCACGGTATTGATTCCCGGATTCGGCGTCGCCAGCCCCGCGTTCGAGATATGCAGGTAGCGCAGTTCGAGGCTGACGTTATGCTTCGCGCCGAGGATGTGCATGCCCAGCGCCGCCTGATCCATGAAGTTGACTGTGTTGGTGCCGGTGGGAACGTCATGGTTCGTGAACAGCACTCCGCCGGTGAGTTCCAGATACGGTGAAATGCGTCCGTGGCGTTGAAAATTCCACTTCAACCCCAGCGGATCGAAGCCGACGCCGTAAGCGGTGTTTGTGGGTTGGAAGGCAAGAAATACGGGAACAGCGTCGACCGCGTACTCAAAACGGCCGCGCAGAAATCCCGGAAGATGCAGGTCGGTGAGAACCCATCCGTAACGCAAGCCGGCGTTGAAAACTCCTGTGTTGCCACGCCCGCCGCTCACGGAGTGTCCGCCGCCTGCCCAGATCTGGACTTCATGTCCACCCTTCTCCGGAGCAGCCTGCGCGGCGACATTACCCGATATGGCGAGCAGCAGGAGAGCCAATGAAAAGGCGCATAAGTGGACCCTTGAAACGTAAGGAAGATTCAGCAAGGCGACGGAATACGATACAGGAAGTCTCCAAGAAAAGGGAATTGAAGGCCTTGCTCGGCGATCCCGCGAGGTCCTCAGCGTTCTCTGCGTTAAAGCTTTGACCGCGGAGTGCGCAGAGAAACGCCCGCGGAGAACACAGAGAGAAAAAGGAGCTACCGATTTTCCAGGGAAGGTCTCGCGAATCTGCCGCTCGGCGTTTGCATCGCCAGTTCCAGCACGTCGTGGGCAGCTCGCGTGAAGTTGTGGCGCGCCACCCGGCTTCCTCCAGGTAGTCTCCGAGAACCGGAATCACTCCCATGGCTTCGATCGCCTCGAGGTCATTGACGATCTGGCAGGCGCCTTCCAGCGCGTACTTCGCTTTCATTTCATTAGATACCGGAGTGCGGTTGAGCAGTGCGTAGTCGAAAATCTGGCATTGCGCATGCCTGTTCAAGGCGCGGATATGGTCCGCCGCCGTCAGTCCCAGGCTCTCGTTGGCCTGCGTCATCAGATTGCAGATGTAAACCTTCGTGGCCTTCGATTCGACGATGGCTTGCGAGATTCCTTTCACCAGAAGATTCGGAATCAGGCTGGTGAAAAGCGATCCCGGTCCAATCGTGATCAGGTCGGCGCTGGCGATCGCTTCCAGCGTCTGTGGCATCGGCTCGACATCCGGAGGAACGAGGAACAGTTCCCGGATTCGCCCTTTACTGGCGGTGATCTTGGTTTCGCCGCGGACGCGCGTGCCATCTTCCATCAACGCTTCCAGTTCGATGTTCGACGTCGTTGCGGGAAAGATGTGGCCGCGCGTGAGCAGAATCTCGGAAGAAAGCCGCACCGCCTCGGAGAAATCCGAAGTCAGCGATGTCAGCGCAGCCAGAAAAAGATTGCCGAAGCTGTGACCTTCCAGCCCCGAACCTTTGTCAAAGCGATGCCGGAAGAGTTTCGAGAGCAGAGCCTCGTCTTCGCTCAGGGCCACGATGCAGTTGCGGATGTCGCCCGGCGGCAGCATGTTGAGTTCTTTGCGCAGCCGCCCGCTCGAACCGCCGTCGTCGCTGACCGTCACCACCGCAGAGAGATCACGGATTACGGGCGCCTCGCGACGCGCGGCAGGAATCTCGGCCGGAGTCGTGACGAAGCGCTTCAACCCCTTCAGCAGCGTGGAGAGTCCCGTCCCGCCGCCGATGGCCACGACGCGCAAGTCCGCGGTCCGGGCGGTTCTCTCCCGTGTTGCGGACCCCGCCGTCTTGGTTTCCATCAGGGCCGTCCTCGCACTCGGGCTAGACCGGTTCCTCTTCGCCAATGGAATCGTCAGATTCCAGGTCAGCGCCGGGATCCGGATAGAGCAGCTCGGTGAAACGCGGATCCTCGGCCAGATTCTGGAAGTCCGAATCGTTTCGCGCCTGGAAGCGCAGTTGGGCATTTAGGTGGAGAGCTTCATCGAGGTGACGGAGTGAATCTTCGACGTGACCGGTGAGGCACTCGAGCGCCGCCAGGCCATAGATCACGTAGTCGGCCTTGGGATTCTGCTTGAGCAACTTGTCCAGATGCTCGCGCGCACCCACGTAGTCGCCGACATTCATCAGCGAGACGGCGTAGTCGAAGTGTTCTTCCGACGTCTTGAACTGGCTGGCGGAGGGGCGCTCCAGGTGCTGGTTGCAGATGTTGATATGAACCGTTGCCCGGTCGATCAGCTCTTTGCTGGGTCCCGTGAGGACCTTCTGAAAATGTGGCTTGGCCTTCTCGAACTTGTGCTCCTGCATTGCGCGCAGGCCGGTTTCGTAGCTTTGCAGGGCCTGCACATAACGCGGGTCTTCGGTGACCGTCTTCTTGGTGGGGGCAGCTTTCTGAGCCATGTGTAAGACTCTTCCTGTGCTCTTTGTGATGGCGAACTCCTTGCAAGTGCGCTTGTTACCTGAGCACTCAAGTATCACTCAAAGAGTGGGTGGAGGGCAACGGCAGCCATGGTTCCGAGTTCAGTGAGTCGCAAGAATAAGGCGCAATCCAATACGGCTAGATTGCTCACAACTCGGCGACTAATTAATCGATCCGGCCGTCTGCAGATCGAGCTGCTTCCACTCGCCCTTGAGTATTCCGGCGCGGATCTGGGTGGCCGTCTTGCCCTTCTGGTGCTGCTGGTATGAGTAATAAAGCTCCTTCAAACAGGTTGCGCACTGCGCGCCGTGCGTGTTCTCAAAGCAGCTATGCAGGCTGTTGTGACCCATGCGGTCGCAGTAGCAGTAGCAGGGTTGCTGATGGAGCACGGTGGGAATCTTGGCCGCCAGTTCGTAGGCGTGCGTCTGGTACGAATACTGCGCGTCGGCGCCCCACAGTTCAGACTTGCCGAGGATCGGAGGCAGCTTGGTGCCCTTCGGCGGAGGCGCCGCATTGTAGGCGGGAACGCCGCCCTCTTCCTGCGGTGACGACCACTGCGCCGAGACGCTCAGAGTCACCAGAAAAAGGAACACTACCGTGAGGCTGCGATGGACAATCTTGCTGCGAAACAGGCCACGCGTCATCAGAATTCCCCTTGAGTTTCGAATATTGTAACGCGGAACGTTTGAAAACGCCTCGCCGCTGAACATCGGAAGTACCTCAATTCTGCGGGATTTTCTCTGGCGCCCTCCGCGCGAATCCTCTGCGATCTCAGCGGTTCAAGCTTAACCGCAGAGGTCGCTGAGAAACCCGCAGAGAGCGCCGAGGACTGGCGGAAACTAAGTAACTACCGAACAACCCGCGCCTCGCGGACAGGTTCTGTAT
>CAVYOZ010000020.1:0-303410 GCA_963770265.1 Terriglobia bacterium | reverse complement strand
GACAGTTAACCGGCTCAAGGAACACCCGACCCAAAATCCTCAGGCCGGGCGCCCTTCTCGGGGGCGATGGACCCGGACAGAATTTATCCGGGTTGATCCTGAACTCGACTGCATATTCTGGAGGTCTGGCTGGCGACACCATGCTGGATACTCTGGACCGTGCTCGCAATCAGGTCGAGGTCAGCGGCTACAAGCCGGATGCAGTGCTGATGCACCCCGACTGATCTGTGAAAAGCGTATCTCACGAAACCGACTTACGGTGAATACGTGTTCGCTGATCCCTATACCATCATGCGAGCGCAGCTCTGGTCTGTGCCCGTAGTGACAACGGTGAATCTGGGTGTCGGTCAATTTTTGTGCGGAAGGGGCCGTCTGCGGCAATCTGGGATCGCTGGGACGCCACGGTTGAAGTTTCAAGAGAGCATCAGGATTTTTTCATCAAGAACATGGTCGCAATCTTGTGTGAAGAAAAACTGGCTGACCGTGTTCCGAACCGATGGCATCGTGCACGGCAGTTTTGGCAGCTGAGACTTTTCGTCATAGAGGAAAGCCCCATCGAGAGGGGCAATTCCTTTCTCAAAGAAGCCGGGCCCGGCGAGGTCAGATTCGCCGGACCCGAATTTGTTTCGATGCTGGATTTCCCCTTCGTGCAAGCATCTAGCATCGCCGCATTTCCTGGCACGATCCTAAGCTGGCCGCAACTGTCAATTGTGTGCAGGTTGGTTGTGGAAATCTGCCGCGATTCGCTTGTGCTGGTGCATATAATTTTCTCACGCAAAGAAAGAGCCGCCGTCGGCACACTCGGAGCAGAGCAGCGGCTGAAACCACCTCGCCTACAGCGGAGGCGCAATGGCCACCGAAAAATTAGCATCCGCTCAGCCTAAATCGCACTCCCAGAAATCCTGCGTGATCTGCGGCCAGTCATATGTCCCGCGTGGCTTTAGCTTTGATCGGCTACAAGTAACCTGTGGGCGCAAAGAATGCCACCGTGCACGCTTCAAGCAGATGATGCAGGCGGCTGCGAAAGATGCTCGCCGCCAGCTGAATCCTCAGCTGGCTCCAAAGCCCTGCGTGAACTGTGGCGAGCTGTTCACTCCGCAGCACAGCAACCAGATCACCTGCGGCAAGGAGCAGTGCCAAAAAGAATTGAACAACAATCGGATCAGGGATCGAGCAGCTGAAAGAGAAGCACGGCGGCTGCGACCTGCTTCAAGGCGCTGCGTGATCTGCGACAAAGAGTATAGGCCCCGGGCCGATAAGCAGACGACCTGCGGAAGCAAACAATGCCGGGTGAAGGTTTCCCAGCTGCGGATGAAAAGACTTCGAGCCCAAGCTATCGCGCAGCGGCCTAAGAAGCGCTGCGTGATCTGCAAGCGGCTGTTTTTTCCCAAACGGTTTGATCAGCGGACATGCGCAAGGCCGGAGTGCCTGCTGCAACGTAAACGGAAAACCATGCGGGATTTCCAGCACGCCCATAGAGACGAGTGGAACAAGAAGCAGCGAGAAGATCATGCTCGGCTACGAGCATTAGCATGGCGTCCGGCTGACTGGAATGAGAAGCCGGAAATCTACCGCCTCATCGGTGGGCTGTTGCTGCTTGCTGCTGAGCCCTTGAGTAATGCAGACGTTTGGATGATCCTCGACACATTGAAACTGCCCTGCGCTTACGGTCCGTCATGGACAGATGCCGGCAACCAACGCCAATGTTTCAAACTCCTGAATCGCATCAGAAAATGGGTGCGCCGTCCCGGCAAAAAAGGTTTGTCAATTCCCACCAACGACGCGGCGTAGGAATTTCACTACTCACCAACCTTCCCATGACCCTTTCACAAGTTGACCCTGGCGAGGGCACTGTAAGCCCCATCATCGGCATCTCGCTCGTTCGACGGCCTTAGCTCATGTACCAGCCCCCATTCACTGAGAGCGTCTGACCCGTCACGTACTCGTTCATTGCCAGCATCACAGCTACCGAGGCCACGTCATCCACTTTGCCGAAATGTCCCATCGGGATCAGGGCTGGACTCGCGTTCGGATTGCTGGTCACCATCTCTGTCTCAACCAGGGCAGGAGCGATGGCATTTACGATGATGCCGTCCCGCACGTATGAGGAGGCGCAGGAGTGTGTCAGCCCGATGATTCCGGCCTTCGATGCAGCGTAGTGCGCTCCTACAGCCCCGCCCGTCTGTGCGGCGACCGAAGAAAGATTGACGATCCGACCCCACTTTCGCTGGCGCATTCCGCCGATCACCCCCTGAGTGACCAAGAAGACAGATTTCAGATTGACCGCGAATATCTCTTCCCACTCTTCTTCAGTGATGTCTTCAAACTTGCGAGGATGGGCGATGGCAGCATTGTTGACGAGAATGTCGATACTGCCGAGTGAGCCTTCAACTTCTCGGATCATGCGCTTTACGTCGGCGGCGCGTGAAACGTCCGCCTGAACCGCGACTGCTTTTCGTCCGATCCCATTGATCTCACCACAGACTGCTTTCGCGGCATCGGCTCTTTCACGATAGTTCACCGCAACATTGGCACCAGTCCTAGCCAATGCGATGGCAATTCCGGCTCCGATTCCACGACTGGCTCCGGTCACGAGAGCAACTCGATTATCAAGGTCTATCATGCCGTCATTTTATTAGTGAAATCTCATTGACCGGGCTCTGAAATCCGCCGTCCTCCGAATTTCGCTAGGATGGGCCTGAACCGTGGGCCAACCCTCCAGTGATGGCCTTTGGTGGCTCCCACACCCCAAATCGCCGCCTCCAGAAACGAAAGGGCGAGTGCCAGACCAATAAAATCCAGCCACGAGGCTTCCCATATCCGCATGGTGTTGGATTGTAGCGCGGTCACTGTCAACTGACGCTAACAGGACCTTAACGCTCATTGAGGGGATTTGAGCGTAATCGGGATGTTTCGGTGCGCCGTGAAAAGGTGTTGATCCACAGCGGGAGAGAAAGACCCGCCCGGGAACTGGATCGCTCCACCCGGTAGCAATCGGAGCGGCGGTGGAGGTGACAAAGCCGCCGAGGCCTCCGGTGTAGAGGGTCGCATAGGCGACTTGGCGAGTCTGCAGGCCGTAACGCGAGTAAACGCTGAGCAAGCCTCGAAAACGATAATGCAGGAGCCGACCCACTCGAAATTTGGGGAAGGCCGACGACGAGGGATGAGCACCGAGCGATTTCGTCTCTCGAACCTGCCGGGGTAGTGGCGACAGCATGCAGACATAGGGGATCAGACACAACACGGGAAGCCCCAACGGTGATCGCAGTCGCGATCAACTGGCAACTCGCGAGAGAAAGGCTGGGCCGTCTGGGGTGGCGGAGAGGCCCGTACGACCGATGAAGCCGGGTAATGCCGGTGGAGGAAAGGGGCCTTAGTTGAAAGGAAACGCAAGAAGCGACGAAGACGGAGGGATTGGCGTTGAACCTAACAACCCCAGAAAGTGTTCAGAAGTTGCAGACGGCGTTGCACGACAAAGCGAAGGAAGCGCCCAAGTTTCGTTTCTATGCGCTGTATGACAAGGTGTATCGCAAGGACGTTCTAGCTTTCGCCTACGAATGCTGCAAAGCCAATGGTGGAGCAGCAGGAGTCGACGGACAAACGTTCGAGGACATCGAGGCGTACGGCAAGGAGCGATGGTTGGACGAACTGGCGCAAGAGCTGAAGAGCCGAACCTATCAACCACTTCCTGTGCGGCGCGTCTATATACCGAAGCCGGATGGGAAACAGCGTCCGTTAGGAGTACCCGCTATCCGGGATCGGACAGCGGAAATGGCAGCAGTTTTGGTGCTCGAACCAATCTTCGAGACCGATCTACCGCCAGAGCAGTATGCCTACCGGAAAGACCGCAGCGCACTGGACGCAGTAAGACACGTCCATAAGCTGATCAACACTGGCCATGGAGAAATCGTAGACGCAGATCTCAGCTCGTACTTCGACACTCTGCCGCACGCCGAGCTTCTAAAGTCGGTAGCTCGCCGGGTGGTCGACAGGAACATGCTCCATCTGATCAAGATGTGGCTGGAAGCTCCGGTCGAAGAAACGGATGAGCGCGGAAACAAGCATCGAAGCACACAGAATCGGGATAATGGTCGGGGCACGCCGCAAGGGTCTCCGATCAGCCCGCTGCTGAGTAATCTGTACATGCGTCGGTTCGTGCTCGGCTGGAAGAAGTTGGGGCACGAGAAGCGTCTGAAAGCGTACATCGTTAATTATGCTGATGACCTTGTGATCTGCTGTCGTAACAAAGCCACGGATGCTCTTGTCACGATGCGGAACATGATGACGAAGCTGAAGTTGACGATGAACGAAACGAAGACGCGGGTCTGCAAGCTGCCGGAAGAGAAGTTTGACTTTCTGGGATATACGTTTGGTCGCTGCTACTCGCCGAGGACAGGGCGAGCCTACTTAGGCACGACTCCGTCCAAGAAACGGGTACAACGCATCTGTCGGGCGCTCAGCGAGGCGACCCGACGAAGCCAAACTCAGCAGACGGCCGAGCAGTTGGTAGAACAGCTCAACCGACAAATCATCGGATGGGCCAACTACTTCTGCTTGGGTCCTGTCAGCCAAGCTTACCGTGCAGTGGAAGCACACACTCGCCGACGGCTTCGCCAGTGGCTGCGCGCCAAACATCAACGGAAGGGAGCAGGTAGCAAGCGGTACTCCGACCAGTTCCTGCACGATACGTTTGGTCTGATTCGGCTTACTCACCGAACTGCCAGTTTTCCGTGGGCAACACCGTGAACCTTTCTCCGAGAGCTGGATGCACGAAATGTGCCTGTCCAGTTCGATGAGCGGGAAGAGGAAACAGAACCACGTCAAACCGGACTGAGGCGGCCAGGTGAAAACCTGACCCATCGCCACCGGGAGGCTAACGTCACTGCGCCTCTTCTCGACTCCACCCAGTTGGGGAAACCGGCGTCACAATCGAATGGCGCATGGAAGATTCTCGAGTTGAGGAGCGGATCGTGTAGCCCTCCCCCGAAAACTACAGACACGCCCCTCACTCGAGGTTGGTGCGCCGAGCAACAACTGAAAGGAAGATAGCGAGGCTGCCCTTCACAGTAAATGGCTCAATAGTCATCATGCGCGATTACCTACGTTCTTGAAAGTAACCAGCAGTCCTGACTCAGGCGACTGTCGCCACGGCCTCCTGCTCGCGCTCTTTGGTAGGGTGATGAGTGCAATGGCGATATTTCGGCAACTGACTTATTTCTGGACCCCCGTTGCCGGGTAGAATGTCAGCCGTGCTCGTCGTCGCAGCAATCCTTTCCGGTGTTTTTGCGCTTGGAGGCAGATGGATTCAGCTCCACCCTGAGCGCATGGTACCGAAGGGGCAGTTCGTCGGACCCAACACTCTAGTCGGGGGCGAACCTAGCGAAAAAATGAGGCGGAGTTGTGCGCGGGGGGGTCGGCTAACGCTATTCCGAGAGGTGCATCGCGACGCTGTCCTTATCTTCGGGAGTGGTAAAGTCTCTCCCGTCAGTCATTGTGATCCTAGATCCTTCCCCCACGGCCTCAATACAGACCACGTGATCGGGGTTGATGTAGGTATCGTTCGGCGCAGTTTTGATGAGTACAAGTTTGGCCACGGACTTGCCCTCCCGGCTGAATCGTACCAGAGGGAAGATATCAGTGCACAATCCGATGCAGCACCCCGACGCTGGTTCCGCGTAAGTATCGTTATCAGGCGATTTCACAAGTGAGCCAAAGGAAACACTTTTCCTCAGGGTAGATGAGTGTAATAGAGATGTTACGTCAATCGACACTTTGGTTTGCGGTACTGCTGTTTTCGTTTTGTGCCTGAGCGAAATGCGAGACATGATATTCGCATGCGCGATTTCTTGCACCATGACTGACCATGAAGCATTTCAACGATTAAAGAGGCTAGGCTGCAATTACATGGAGCCGTGTGTCGATCTTAATCACGTTGAGAAAATCAAAGACAATGTGCGAATGAAATACATGACCGATCTTGAGACTTATCTGTTCCCTGCGGAGTTCTCTGGCGAGTTCAAAGAGAAGTTGCATTACGCTCTCGGATTCAAAATCCCTTATCATTTGATTCATCCCCCGAAGGGGGTTCAATAAGGTCGTTAGCGCTCATCGAGGGGTTTTGAGCGTAATGGGGATTTTACGTCAACGACAGTCCTTGCGCTATGGCTCTGGGCCATCTCGGAATCCGACGCACCCGACTAGGAATTTTCCTAGTTGCCAAGGCCGGACGGGCATCAGATATTGTGCATGTAATCGCAATCCACGCAAATCTGGGGCTCGGTGATGAGGCTCAACAGAAAGTAAGGGCGTGGGAAACGGCCCAGAGCCTCGGTTCTCTCCGGAACCACGAGTAATCAGCGTGTGAACCCGCGCAGATCTTTGCAAGATCCGCGTAACGGCCCGATGAACCTTAACCGAAAGCGAGATTATGAAAAATCTACGCATGCTCCTACTTTTGCTGCTGGCAGTCCCACTAATTGCGTCTGCACAGAGGAGCATAGAAGTTAGCGGTGGGTATGCACATATTTCGGGTGACGGTGGAGTCGATGGCTTCAATGCTGCAGCAGCGATGTGGTTTACTGACAGGGTTGCGATTGGTGTGGACTACGATAGCGCATGGGACACTTCGCAACTGGGATCGTTTGCGTTGACCCAATCAGGAACGATCGTCTCCAAAAGCCATCTGCAAAACTTTATCTTTGGTCCTCGGATATCTTTCGCAGGTCTACTCAAAGACAAGAAGACGTTTCTTCCACGATTGTGGCCCTTCGCCGAAATGGAGATTGGCTATTCTCATCTGGGCTCCAGCCTTTCAGAACCGTCGCAGAGTATTAGCCAGTCATCTTCGGACAATGCCTTCTCGTGGATGATTGGAGGAGGAGTGGACTACCGGCTATCACCCCATTGGGTGGGTCGATTCAAGCTCGACTTCTTACGTACCCACTTCGCTGACGAAGGACAGAGTCGAATACGGTTAGGTATCGGTGTTGCGTATACGTTCGGAACAAGAGGTGCGAAGGCAGCTGCTGAGGCTAAGAAGAAAGCTGATGAGGAACGGGCTGCTATGGAGGTTCAGAAGGAGAAGGAAGAACTTGCTAGGTGTGAGGAGTGTAAGAGACAGGCAGCATCGGAAGCAGCTGAGGCGGAGAAGGCTAAGGAGGCTCAGAAGAGATTGGATGAGGAACAGATAGCATCTCAGGCCCAGAAAAAGGCTACGGAACAGACAGAGCAGCAGAAGCAGGAAGTGCGTGTCAAATTACTCCAGCAATTTAATCGTGTTCTACCTACTACCGATACTCCTCGAGGACTTGTCGTTGATTTGGGTGACGTATCGTTCGATTCTGGCAAGGCGAATCTCCGGCCCCAAGCGCGTGAAACCCTGGCAAAGCTCTCGGGCATCGTCCTGAACTATCCCTCTCTGCGTTTGACCATCGAGGGCCATAGCGACAACACTGGGAGCGCCGCAGCCAATCAGGCGCTGTCTGAGCAGCGCGCCAACACTGTGCGCGACTACCTCATCAACCAAGGGCTGGATTCCGGCTCTCTATCGGCTCAGGGTCTTGGCATCAAGAGTCCAATCGCCAGCAACGACACAATTGAGGGACGTCAGATGAACCGCCGCGTAGAAATCATCGTCTCAGGGGAGGTTATCGGAACTCAGATCGGACACTAGGACCTAGTGATTGCTTTGTGGCCAAACTGATCATCCCATGCTTTCGCTCGACGCGCCGATGTCGTCGGATTCGCCATCGCTACTTCACGAACTTGGAAAATGTGATCTGAATCTCTCGGGTGCCATCGACCGCATCTCACTACACAGGGCGATCCAGACACTTCCTGCAGGTTACAAAAAGATCTTTGGTCTTCATGAAGTTCACGGGTATCAGCATCGCGAGATCGCCGAACTGTTGCACTGCTCGATCGGCACCTCTAAGTCGCAGCTTGGCCGTGCGAAGCCATTACTCAGGAACTGATACTTTGTCCCATTTAGGGGGTGTGATGCAGAGACCCACGGAAACACCGTCATCAGTATCGGGTTTGAGACGCGCTCTCGGACTGTGGCCTTACTTGTTCATTGCCGTTTCGATCACGGGCTTCGCCTACATGGCCTTGAATGCCGCCCGATGAGGAATTGCTCGGCTTCATTTTCTGAGGGCCAATCATACAGGCCCGTTTTGAGTAGCGGCCCAACTGGCGAAACCAGATGGGATGAGTTCTGCATGGCGCACAGCGTCACAACGATCAATGAAAACGTAGTTTGCTGGCAGTATGCTGTGCCGAGGCGTGTGGTCCAGAGGTCTTCGACCTTACTGGTGCTTGAGAGCCCGAGGATGAGTTTGACCCGGGACGCGCTTTGGCACAACGGACTGTAGCCTCCTCGTGAGGGGAGAGCACGCGAGGGAGATTCACCCTATCGGCGCGTCCTGGATCACACGTCAAGGAGGTGTAGTCATGGACGTGCTGCATCCGAGATGTTGCGGTTTGGATGTACATAAGAGCTCGATTTCTGCTTGCATTTTGCTGTGGGAAGCGGGACGCGTGCAGAAACACCAGCGTCGCTTGGGGGCGATGACCCAAGATCTGCGTGAGCTTGCCGAATGGCTACGGCAGTTCGGTGGGACTCAGGTAGCGATGGAATCCAGCGGGGTTTACTGGAAGCCAGTTTGGAACATTCTAGAGAGACAGTTCACGGTAGTTTTGGCGAATGCGCAGCACATCAAGAATGTGCCGGGTCGCAAGACCGACCAGAAGGATGCGGAATGGATTGCGCAGTTGCTGCAGTATGGTCTTCTGCGGGCCAGCTATGTACCCTGCGAAATCATTCGCGATCTACGCGACCTGACCAGAATGCGGGCCAGTCTGTCCCAGGAAGCTTCGCGCATCAGCAGTCGAATTCAGAAGGTGCTGGAAGACGCCAACCTAAAACTGGCGAGCGTGGCGACCAACGTTCTGGGCAAGAGTGGACGGGCAATGCTGGAGGACATCATCACCGGTGAAGATCATCCCGAGCACCTCGCCTCCCTCGCCTTGGGTCATCTGCGCGTGAAGATTCCGCAATTACGACTTGCTCTCGAAGGAAAGATCCGTTCCCATCATCGCTTTCTGCTGCGGCGTTTACTGGATCAAATACAGTTTGTGGAACACGAAATCGCAGTGCTCGACGAACGCCTGGAGGACCTCGGCCAACAACGACCGGACCTGGCGCAAGCGGTTGCGCGCTGGGACACAATACCGGGGATCGATCGAGTGGCAGCCTGGGCTCTTCTAGCCGAAATAGGGGACAACATGGCGCAGTTTCCAACCGCTGAGCATCTGGCCAGTTGGGCCGCGCTATGCCCTGGCAATCACGAAAGCGCCGGCAAGCGTTTGCGCGGTACAACTCGTCAAGGGAGCCCCTGGTTGTGCCGCATGGCTTGTCAGTGCGCCTGGGCTGCTGCGCGAACCAAAAACACTTACTTGTCCTCGCAGTTCAGACGCTTAGCGGCAAGACGCGGCAAGAAAAGAGCCATCCTCGCGGTGGCACACACCCTCATAGTCATTGGCTACCACTTGCAGAAAAACCAGAGCAACTATGACGATCTTGGCGGAAACTACTTCGATCGCATTCACTCCGACGGTCTAAAGCGGTACTTGGTGAAGCGGCTCGAACAACTCGGCCACAAAGTAACTCTAGAGCCGCTTGCAACTCCTTAACCCACCACCTCCGCAGCTGTTTTCGAGGGAGAAGGCCGGTCTCCGGCGGGATGCGGTGTACGCTCCCAAGGTATCGACGTGCTTGAAAGCACAGATCAATCAAAGGAGACCGGCAATGAAGAAGGTTAGCACCAGAGCAGCAGCGCAGAGCAGGAATATTTCGCAGCAGAAACTAACCATCGGATTGGATCTGGGAGATCGCAACTGTTGGTACTGCGTGCTGGACGAATCCGGCCAGATACAACGGGAGCAGCGCGTGCGCACGAATGCGAAAGCGTTGCAGGAAGTCTTCGGCGCGATGCCGCGCAGTCGGATCGCACTGGAAATCGGGACGCATTCGCCCTGGATCAGTCGCTTGCTCAGGAGTTGGGGCATGAAGTGATCGTGGCGAATGCGCGCAAGGTACGGCTGATCGGGGAGAGCCGCAAGCAAGACGATCGTCTGGATGCGCAGACCCTGGCGCGGCTGGCGCGGATCGATCCCGAGTTGCTGTATCCGGTGAAGCATCGCAGCGCGCAGGCACAAGCCGATCTGATGATGATTCGGGCACGGGCAGGGCTGGTGCGCGCCCGGACGGGGCTGGTCAACACGGCTCGTGGACTGGCGAAGAGCTACGGCGAGCGGCTGCGCGGATGCAACGTGCGGAACCTGAATCCGGAGAAAGCCGAAAGCTTGAGTCCAGAACTGCAAGTCGCACTGGAACCCCTATTGAACGCAATGGAGTCGCTGAGCGAGCGCATCGTGGAATACAACGAGCGCATCGAGAATCTGGCCCAGCAGAGTTATCCGCAGGTGGCGCTGCTGAAGCAGATCAAGGGCGTAGGCACGCTGATCGCGCTGACCTTCTTGCTGACGCTGGAAGATCCGCATCGCTTTCGCAAGAGCCGCGACGTGGGCTGCTATCTGGGACTGCAGCCAGGACGCAGAAACTCTGGTCAGAGCGAACCGCAGCTGCACATCAGCAAAGAGGGCGATCCCTATCTGCGGACGTTGTTGGTGCAAGGAGCGCAGCACATTCTGGGTCCGTTCGGCGTGGACTGCGATCTCAGGCGCTGGGGCCTGAAACTAGCAGAGCGGGGAGGGAGAAACGGCAAGAAACGAGCCATCGTGGCGACTGCGAGAAAGTTGGCAGTGTTGCTGCATCACCTGTGGGTAAGCGGAGAAGTGTACGAACCGTTACACAACAGCAGCCGAACGACAGTAGCCGCAGCCGCGTAAAAACAAAACCGTTCCAGGAAGAGAAAAGACAAAAGCCCAAAGCCGAGTTCCGGTGACTGCGTTAATGGAGAACGCCCAACATGCACCGAGCGAAACCAATCGCTCCTCGAGAGTGCGGATGGAAGCATGGCGACAGTGGCCACTCGGCGGGCGAGAAAGAAAAGGCGAGAAGAAAAAAGCTTGCCTGACAAAATGAAAAGAGATTTGTCTTGACTCCGACCGGCCTTCTCATGGAAGGCCATAGCACTCAAAACCCCCTGCCGGGGGGATTTGAGCGTAATGGCGATTTTTCGGTGCGCCGTGAAAAGGCGCTGGTCCACAGCGGGAGACAAACCCGCCCGGGAACTGGATCGCTCCACCCGGTAACAATCGGAGCGGCGGTGGAGGTAACAAAGCCGTCGGAGCCTCCGGTGTAGAGGGTCGCTAGGCGACTTGGCGAGTCTGCAGGCCGTAACGTGAGTGAACGCTGAGCAGGCCCCGAAAACCATAATGCAGGAGCCGACCCATCCGAAATTTGGGGAAGGCCGAGGTCGAGGGATTAGTAATGAGCGATTAAGTCTCTCGGACCTGCCGGGGTAGTGGCGACAGCATGCAGACACAGGGGATCAGGCGCAACACGGGAAGCCCCAGCGGTGATCGCTGTTCGCGATCAACTGGCAACTCGCGAGAGCCAGGCCGGGCCGTTTGGGGTGGCGGAGAGGTCCGTACTACCGAAGAAGCCGGGTAACTCCGGCCGAGGGAAGGGACCTCAGTTAAAGACGGACGCAACAAGCAACGAAGGACATGGGGATTGACGATGAGTCTAGCAGCCCCAGGTTTGTGTTCAGAAGTTGCAGACGGCGCCACACGGAACATGGTGTGTCTTTTCCGAGAGCCGGATGCGGTAACTCCGCCTGTCCGGTTCGATAAGCGGGGGTGTGGAAACGAGGCATGGGGAAGCTATTGAGGCACCGGCAAACGAAAGGACCGGTCTCGGCTAGGCTTCACCTAAACTGTCGCGCCACCCCTCGACTTCACCCAGTTGACCGCGACCACGGCTCAGCCCGGTTACCTGGAGTAGCAGCGTGCCTCGCGGTACGCACCCCCTCAGCAGGTGGGGGAGGACCGGACTGAGCCGATTCCAACATCGCACGGCACAAGTCAAATGTCGTTGCCCTGGAGCACTCATCGCCACTAACGATGAATGCAATCGCGATATTTCGCCAACTGCCAAAAAACCCTCGCCAAAAGCGGGTTTTGACGAGGGGTCCCAAGAGTGAAAGGTTAACAACCTGAGGGGCGTAGCTTAGAGGCGTGCTGGCGAATCAGGCCAACTGTCAAAACTTGTAGTGCCTATCTGCCTGTAGCAGCGAGGACACGACTTAGCCTTCAAAGTCGTCAATGAGCTCAATGGGGATGTTTCAACAACTAACGATTCTTGCCACGAAAACTAGGCACTAACCTCTACGGGCACTAACTCCGGGTTGCAACCGGGATGTTGCATGGACTTGGCAGCGTCTTCGGCCGTGAATTTTCCCATAATCAGTGCACGCTTGCGGTTGGTTGTCATCTGCACTGGATTCCATCAATCCGCTGCACGTATTCGGGGACGAGAGAACCGCCGCGGTTTAATCTCACAACAAATTTGATGTTTTTCATGATTTTCCCGCTTCACTCGGGGGACAAACAAATGGGAGGCGTCGAACGCCACCTCCCATTTCTCTCACTGGCTACTGGCTCTAGGCGGCCTTGCCGTGAACCTTGGCTTCGAGGACCTTCTCGCTGCCAACATTCACCTTGATCTGCTTGGGCTTGGCTTCGGCCTTCTTAGCAAGGCTAATCTTCAGCATGCCCTTGTCATAGTTGGCGCTCACTTGCCCCGAATCCACCGAACTGGGGAGCGTGAACGATCGGGTGAAGCTTCCGTACTGGCGCTCGACGCGACGGAAGTTCTCCTCTTTCTCTTCCTTCTCGATCTTGCGCTCGCCATGGACGGTGAGGGTGTTGTTCTCGATGCGGACATCAATGTCTTTTTCGTCGATGCCCGGGACTTCCATCTTCAGGGTAATGTTGTGCTCGTCTTCGTAGATGTCCACCGGCGGTGCGAAGTTGGTGGTCGTCAAAGCCTCTTCTGGGCCTTCCGGGCTATACGACTCACGGACAAAACGGTTTACGCGGTTTTGCATGCTGGCCAAATCACGGACGCGGATCCCAACGGGTCAATAGTGTCATAACGTAGTTCCTCCTTCTGGGGAAAGCTAAGAGGAAAAAACTTCAGATGGGCTGACTTAGTTCAGAGGACCTGAAAGAGTAAGAAATGGTAGCTCGCTCAACTTCAATCCTAGGCTTCCACGCAACCGTTGTCAAACTGCCGCAGAATGGTTCGGGCCTTCTCATGGAAGGCGGTTACGATGAAGGCGGTTACGATCAGAAATCCGGAGACTCCTGGAGATCACTGGTTACGGGTGCTTGGGCGGACAGTTTCAGTTTCGTCTGAACGACGGTGGCACTTGGTGTGTCGGGGGGAGCGCGATGCATGATTGTCTCAGTGGTAATTTATTACTGTGGCTGTAGAGCCAAGTCAACTGAGACAACATGATCAAGAGCTTAGCCAACTAAGCATCGATGCTACGGGGGTGAGTCGGTCTGAAAACTTTCGCGATCGCAGTAATCGCCGGTGACGGCATTGGCCGTGAAGTTGTGCCGGAAGGCATTCGTGTGCTCGAAGCTGCCGGCACTCACTTCGGGTTCAGGTTCGAATGGCATTCATTTGACTGGAGCTGTGAAACTTATCTGGCATCAGGCAAGATGATGCCAGCCGATGGCCTCAGCCAACTTCGTAAATTTGATGCGATATATCTTGGGGCAGTCGGACGCCCCGACGTGCCGGATCATATCTCTCTTTGGGGAGTGTTGATTCCTATTCGCCGCGCCTTTCAGCAATACGTCAACTTGCGGCCGGTCCGGTTGTTCGAAGGAATCGAAACCCCACTCAAAAACAGGAAACCCGCCGACATCGACTTCACCATCGTCCGCGAAAATAATGAGGGAGAATACTCCAACATCGGTGGCCGGATCTATGAAGGAACAGAACAGGAAACAGTAGTTCAGCAGACAGTCTTCACCCGAACAGGAGTGGACCGCGTACTTCGTTTCGCCTTCAATCTGGCGCGGAGCAGAAAGAAGCATTTAACTTCCGCTACGAAATCGAATGGCATCATCCACACCATGCCATTTTGGGATGAACGTTTTCGTACGATAAGTGCTGAATATCCCGACGTGCGAACTGACCAGTATCACATCGACATCTTGACAGCGCATTTTGTGCGGCATCCGGACTGGTTCGATGTTGTCGTCGGCTCGAATCTCTTCGGTGATATTCTCTCTGATCTTGGGCCAGCCGTGGCAGGTTCTATTGGCATGGCTCCTTCCGCAAATCTTAATCCCGAAAGGGAGTACCCCTCCATGTTCGAACCAGTCCACGGTTCCGCACCCGATATTGCCGGCAAAGGCATCGCCAATCCCATCGGCCAGATTTGGTCCGGTGCGCTCATGTTGAGACATCTCGGAGCATCCGAGGCCGCTGACGCTATCGAGGACGCGATTGCCAAGACTCTTGCCGAATCGGCAGTTCGCACACCGGATATCGGTGGATCTTCATCAACTGCGGAACTGGGCGAGGCAATTGCCCAACGGCTCACGAAACCCAAATAGCGGACGTATCTCATAACTCCAGTTTAGGAGTGTAGAGAGGAATGGCATTGCAGCAGCCGAGCGGCATTTCGCCAAACCACGACCTGGCGATTCCAGATTCAGATGCGGCGATTTTTGCGCAACGTACTAGCCGACGCATAGCACGGCGTCTGCTGCCATTTCTTTTCGTTTTGTATGTGATTGCGTTTTTGGACCGAATGAACGTTGGCGCAGCGGCGCTTCAAATGCCGCGAGATTTGGGATTAAGCGATCGGGCCATCGGCGTCGGCGCAGGTATTTTTTTCTTTGGTTACTTCCTGCTAGAAATCCCGGGCGCATTGATCGCAGAACGCTGGAGTGCGCGACGGTGGATTGCCCGCATCATGATCTCGTGGGGGATACTCACGGTCCTACTCGCTTTCATCCATTCCGCACGTCAATTCTACGTTGTCCGTTTTCTGGTTGGCGCTGCGGAAGCAGGATTCTTTCCTGCGGTAATTGTGTATCTCACACATTGGTTTCGTGCGATAGACCGCGCCAAGGCCGTCGCCGCTTTTTATGCCGCAATGCCCCTCTCGTATGTAATTGGGTCGCCACTTGCCGGTTTGTTGCTCGGGCTCTCCTGGCTTGGCCTTCGTGGATGGCGCTGGCTGTTCGTCCTCGAAGGAATTCCTGCAATTCTACTCGGCATTGTTGCTCTCCTCTATCTCACGGACTGGCCGCGACAGGCGCACTGGCTGAATGCTGACGAGCGGAATTGGATCACCTCCACACTGAGCGAAGAAAAAGAATCCAAGCAGAAAGTGCAGTCGTATACGATCTGGCAAGCGCTTCGTCAACGCGATGTGATTCTTCTTACGATGTGCTATTTTTTCGCTGCTACCGGAAACTACGGCATTGGATTCTGGCTGCCGAGCTTTCTAAAACGCCTGTCCGGCGAAAGCGACGCTAAGGTGACGCTGCTAGCTGCCCTGCCCTACATCGCCGGATTCCTGGTTCAGCAGTTCAATGGTTGGCACTCCGATCGAACCCGTGAACGCCGTTGGCACGCGGCGATTCCTCTTCTGCTAAGCGCAATGTTTCTTTTTGTGGCAATCCACATGGGATCGAGTGTCCTTCTTTCGTTGCTGTTCTTCGTGGGAGTAGGTGGCGCGTACTTCGGCTTCCACCCGGCCTTCTGGCCTATCCCGACCGAATTTCTGGCCGAGTCAGCCGCCGCTGCCTCAATTGGACTCATCAACTCTGTAGGAAATCTCGGCGGGTTCGTTGGCCCATTCATTGTCGGGTATTTGCTGTCGCGCACGCACTCCTTCAGCGCGGGTCTTTGCGTTTCTGGTTGGTAGCTTCCTAATCTCAGCGATTCTGATGCTTCTGGTTCGCGTCCGGAAGCGAGACATTCGAACTTGAACTGCCTGATCTGTGTCAGTGGATCTCAGGTTCAGGGATGGGCGCGGTTCCTTCGAGGAAATCAAAGTCGCAGCCCTCATGCGCTTGTTTGATGTGTTGCATAAAGAGTTTTCCATACCCACGCGGGTAAATTTCGTTTTGTGGACGCCATGCATCTTGCCGACGGGCGAGTTCCGCCTCGCTGACACACATGTTTAGCCGGCGAAGTGCTACGTCGAGTTCGATAACATCGCCTTCCCGTAGCAGGGCGAGTGGTCCGCCGACGAACGATTCTGGGGCTACGTGCAGAACACAAGTGCCGTAGTTCGTTCCGCTCATTCTGCAGTCCGAGATTCGCACCATATCGCGTACGCCTGCCTTGAGAAGTTTTTTCGGGATGGGGAGGTTTCCCCATTCTGGCATCCCTGGACCTCCTTTGGGTCCCGCGTTGCGCAGAACCAGAACGCAGCTCTCGTCTACATCCAGGTCTGGGTCATCAATTCTCGTATTCATCTCATCGTAGCTGTCAAAGACAATCGCGCGGCCGGAATGTTTCATCAGCTTTGGATCGGCAGCTACGGCCTTGATGACCGCGCCGTTAGGGGCCAGATTGCCGTACAAGACTACAAGCCCTCCGGAAGAAAAAACGGGATTCTCACGTGTGCGGATCACATCGGTGTTATAGATCTGCGCGTCGCTGACATTCTGGTCCAGCGTCTTACCGGTTACAGTCTGGGCGTTGAGATCTAAATGGGGAGAGAGTGCGTTTAGAAGCGCCGGAAGTCCTCCCGCATAGAAAAAATCTTCCATGAGGTATTCGCCGCTCGGTCGCACATTCGCCAGCACCGGGGTCGTTTCCGACAACTGCTGAAAATCGTCGAGGGTCACCTTAATTCCTGCCCGCCCAGCTAGTGCAATCATGTGAATCACAGCGTTGGTCGATCCGCCCAGGGCGAGCACGGTCGCAATTGCGTTTTTGAAAGATGCCGGAGTCAATATGTCTCGTGGCTTCAGATCCTCCCACACCATTTCAACAATTCGGCGTCCGGCAACATTAGCCATCTTAGGGTGATTGGCGTCGACGGCAGGAATCGAACTCGCCCCCGGCAGGGAAAATCCCAACGCTTCAGCCACGCTCGTCATCGTTGAAGCGGTCCCCATTGTCATACAGGTTCCGGCTGAGCGCGCAACACCCTCTTCGATTTCTGCCCATTCCTGGCAACCGATGGTGCCGGCACGGCGCTCGGTCCAATACTTCATCACGTCTGCGCCACTGCCCAAAATCCGGCCCCGCCAGTTTCCTCGTAACATCGGGCCGGCAGGAACAAAAATCGAGGGCAGATTCATGCTGATGGCGCCCATCAACAACGCCGGTGTGTTCTTGTCACAGCCTCCGAGAAGCACACAGCCGTCCACCGGATAGGAGCGGAGTAGTTCCTCGGTCTCCATTGCTAGAAAGTTACGGTACATCATGGTGGTCGGTTTTTGAAAGGTCTCACCCAGACTTATGGCCGGCATTTCCATGGGAAAGCCGCCGGCCTGCCACACGCCACGTTTTACATCTTCCGCGCGCTCGCGCAGATGGCTATGGCACGGGTTGGCATCACTCCACGTGTTGATGATTGCGATGACTGGCTTGCCCGAATAGTCTGCGTGAACAAGCCCCATGGAAGCGGCACGCGAACGGTGACCAAACGAGCGCAGATCGTCGGGACCAAACCATCGATAGCTTCGCAAGGATTCAGCACCTTTTAGTGGCATATGACGGAAAAGGCGGTCACGTGTATTCTAGCCGCCCCGAAGGTTTGAGTTTTGCCATTCGGAAATCTATGGTTCGATTCTCAAACGCTGAATTCCGCCACCGCCGATATAATCGACGACCGATTCGGTTGCGCCGAATGGCCTCTTAAGCGATACAGTTCATCTGATTGTCGGCTCGGCTGTCGAAATCAGCGGCGCGCGGGTTTCGCCGCCCTCGAGGTCGAAGCGGATATGACGGGAGCCGGTTTTGGGCGCTTCGGGTTCCTTTTCGCTGCGGTTCGACTCCAGCTCCTCCAACCGAAACTCTAACTGCTCAATCTGGCGCTGCAGCTTTTCCGATTTCCGTCCAAACTGCATGCGATGCAGCATGCGATGCAGCTTGACAAAAGCAAGCTTCAGATGTTCGATCTCGCGCTCTCGGGAGAGTAACTGCTCCTGCGTAGGGATAGTCGATAAGGGAAATGTCACAGAGCGATCGACGGGGGTCCCTGAACTAGTGCAGGAAGCCACGGCTAGCGAATTCCTACCAGTCGAGCCTTATGATTCCGGAAACAGCGTCGAAATGACGGTCGCGACTCAGCAGAGGTAGGGAATGTTGGCGGCATAATGCTGCAATCCAAACGTCATTCGAAGGGATGGGAGTTCCCGCCTTCTTGAGCTCTCTGCGAACGGAACTATAGGAGATGGTGGTCCGTTCATCGACGTCGAGAATGCGAAAGCTCGGCAAATACTCGGCCAGCCATTGTTCATACTGAACGTGGTTGCGAGACTGTGAAATCCCGTACCGGTATTCACCCAGAACAATGACAGGAATGGCAACTTGCGCTGCTCTGCGCAGAAGGGGTTCCAGCCCAGGTTCACCCTCGGCTAGGGCCGACAGTCCGTTGGTGTCCAAAATCACAGCCGGTCCTCAGCTTCAACATGCTCGAATTCTTCTTCTATAATGCGATTGATTCTGGCCGTATCCTTGCGCAGACGGCGAAGTTTGCCGAAAGCCGTCATCCAGGGTTGGTCGGAAGGCCCGCGGTTGTGGGCCAGCTTCTCTTTCACCGCTTCCGTCACCAACTCCCGGAGCGGAATCCCTCGCTCGGCAGCGACCGACTTGGCTCGACGAAAGATGGCATCGGGAATCTCTAGCGTGGTCTTCATGTACGTCATGCTCCCATATTTACGGGAGGATGGTCAAGCGCGGTCGCAAGTAACTAAACAGCATGGTCGCTGCTCTGGCATGCTTGTCGAGGTCTTGTAGAGATATTGCACAACCAGATTCGTGTCGACCAGTCTTCGCTTGCTCACCGGGTGCCCTCATGAACGCGCGCAGCCTCGGCAGCGGCCTCACGGATTTGAGCAAAAGGCATCCTCTTTCCTTTGTTGCTTGGCGAGGACGCCTTTGAGTGTTTTCACGAAATGCAGTTCACCTTGGAACGCTCTCAAGCATGGCGTGCTGTCGCAACGTTTGGTTGTGTTGAACGATAACGACGGGCAGACCTATACGCTATTGCTCGAGAATTTACAGCCGCGACCTGAATCCGGGAAACGCACTCGAAGAAATCCTTGTCGAAAAGATTGCGATGGCGTACTGGCGCCTGCACATCGCCTATGGATACGAGGCGGAATTCGCGCGCTCGCGCAATCAATTCATTGTCGTCGCCGATCGCATGGGACGATACGCGAACACGATTCACCGTCAATTGCTACAGGCTATGAATGAACTTGAACGCTTACAGCGTCGCCGCAACGGGGAAGCCGTTCCAGCGCCGATCAATATCGATGTCAACCTCAACGCTCTCGAGGAAGGGTTGACGGACGGACGAGAGGGACCGTGGGACTTGTCGCACGGTGTCGGCAGCGGCTCCACGCTAGCGCACGGGCGCCTCATCGGAGCCAGCGACCCTGCAATTGCAAGCAACAATCAGCCTTCTTCGTTCTCGAGCGACGCGGTGGAACAGTTCTGCGAAACGAACCCACCGCTCGATCAGATCAGCACTGGTGACCGGTCCTGAGGAGAAAAGGTGCGCGACCAAGGGGCGTCTTTGTCCCCGACGGAGTTCTCGTCACGGACCGAAACCATGTCGGGGACGCCCGAAAACGGCTGGAGAGGCTTAAGCAGCCCGCGGCCACCGAGGGCGGATTGTGTTTCTTTCATGCCAATCCCAACAAGGCCGTGGAATTGGGCCGGATTGGGGGGAAGAAGAATGGTCATCTTCGTGTCGGACTGGATTCGCTGCCCGGCCTGGACAACGCAATGGCCATCCGAGACACCGTCGCCCGACTGATTGCCGATGTCTACGCCGGCAAGCTTCATCTCCGGATCGCCGCAGGCCTGGCCCCTCTGATGTACTTGCAGCTGCGGGTGCTCGAGAAAATGGAAATCGAGAAGCGCCTCGGAAGACTCGAGCGGCAGATAGAGAGGGAATCATGGAGAACCGAAAGGGAAGTGCCGCAGAAGAAATGCCAGAAAAGGGTTGAACCCGGGCTAGACAGAAACCATCAAGACATACAGCCCAATCGACGGCTTAAGCTCCGCGTAGAGTCATGGCTTCACACGGGCTTTTGAGCTGCCAGGGAGCTGGTCTGGATCATGCTGGCGAATCGTGCCGCGCGTGGCCTTGCCTCGCTGTATGGGCAGACCAATCAATTTACGCTGGAGCAAACAGGGCAGTTCCAGGTGGAATGGACGCCGCGCGGCTGGGCCAAGGCAGAGGACTCGCTTACCGTATTCGAGCAATTGCTGTATCTGCGCCAGCCCCGGCAGTCGGCGGTCAGCTATACTTTGCCGAATCGAAAATAAACGCGCGTGTCCGTGGCAAACCTTTCAGGTCGATCTCTAATCGGGTTTCGGAAAGCCGCGGGTAGGGGTGAGGCGATATATACCACCGACCCCACTACGGGCCAACGTTTGCGACCGGCCTTTATTTCGGTCTGTCCGGAAGAAGTGGAACTCGCCGTCCGTCTTGCGGCGGAATCTTTCCATGTCTACCAACGCTTTTCGGGGCGTGACCGGGCGGCGTTCTTAGGCAAGATTGCCGCAAATCGTGAAAGCGATCCGGAAAGGTCCAAAATTGTGAAGACCCGCTATTGTCTCCGACTGCCTCGTACGCTGTGCTTGTGTTGCCTCGCGTTGGGGCTGTTTGCGACGTCGCCTCAGTCTGCTGCCCAAGAGCAAAAGAAAAAGCAACCTCCAACCCCAGGCCCCATGCTGAGCCAGGGCACTGTGGACTTCGACATTCCCGAGTTTACGTTCACTCTGGTCCGGTCCTCGCAGACCGTAGCCGCCCTAAAGCCGAAAGGCGCAAGCAATTTCGATTTCACACCCGGTGATCTGCTGATCGAGCGTTCGAAGGATGGCCATTTTCATCTCGGAGATATCACCCTGCGTTTGCGAACTGGGAATTCAGGCGGTTGGAAGAACTACTCCACAGCCGCTGCTCGCAATCCCGTAACAGTGTTGCCGACGTCCAGAAACGTGCTAGCCGCCGCCGACCTGACTCCCGCTCTGCCCTCTGATCTGCCGCTGGGGATCACACGAACGTGGGAGTTGGAAAGTGGCAAGCTCGTTTTGCGATTCACACTTAAGAACAAATCGACGAGCACAGTTCAAATCGGGGCCTTGGGCATCCCGATGATCTTCAACAACGTGCTCAATGAGCGATCGCTGGAGGACGCGCACGCGAAATGCTCCTTCTACGACCCATACATAGGAGAAGACGCCGGTTACCTGCAAGTGACCCGATTGAGCGGGCGTGGTCCAGTATTACTCGTGGTCCCTGAAGGCAAGACTCCCTTCGAAGCTTACAATCCGATCCTAGATCGGGCAGACCGTTGGGGTGCGAGTCCCGTTTTCATAGATCCAACTCCACGCGGCATCACCTTTGAAGGTTTTTATGAGTGGATGATCCACAGCCAGGCTTACACCGGCAACGAATGGAAAAAGGCCCAACCGTGGAATCCGCCTACCAGCCTGACTCTCGCCCCAAGCGAGTCAAAGACCTATGGTCTCAAGTTCCTGCTGTCGGAGTCGATTCGCAACATCGAGAAGACTATAGCGGACGCCGAACGCCCGGTTGCCGTCGGCATTCCCGGTTACGTTCTACCGACCAACCTCGACGGACGGCTGTTTTTGAAGTATGCGAAGAGCGTGAAGTCGATCACGGTCGAGCCCCAAGGAGCAATCACGATCAGCCGCGACGCGTCACCCGCCGCAGGCTGGCAGTCATACACTCTCAAAGCCAAGACCTGGGGACGCGCTCGCTTGTCTATCACCTACGCAGACGGTTCCGTGCAGGGGATAAGCTACTTCGTAACCAAGCCGGCGGCGGAAGCCGTGTCCGACATGGGCCACTTTCTCACGACTACGCAATGGTTCACCGACCCCAGCGATCCTTTCCATCGCAACCCTTCGGTGATGTCCTATGACCGTGAACTCAATCAGATCGTGTTGCAGGACAGCCGCGTCTGGATCGCGGGACTCAGCGACGAAGGTGGCGCCGGTTCCTGGCTGGCTGCGGCCATGAAGGAGCTCGGCCAACCAAACAAAGAGGAAGTCGACAAGCTGCAGCAATTCGTCGATGGCGTTGTTTGGGGCAGCCTACAGTTCAAGGAAGGTCCAAACCAGTACGGTGTGCGCAAGAGTCTCTTCTACTACCAACCCGACCAACTGCCGCGGGATTATTATCGCGGCGATCTGAATTGGAAGAGCTGGACCAGTTGGAGCAAGCAGGCATCGGAAGCGGTCGACCGCTCGTTCAACTACCCCCACGTTGCGGCCGCGTACTGGGTCCTTTACCATCTCGCCCGCAACAACCAGGGGCTCGTCACGAATCATCCTTGGGACTGGTATCTCTCGCACGCGTACGAAACGGCAATGGCAATGACGAAGTTCGCCTCGGGCTACGCCGAGTTCGGTCAGATGGAGGGAGATATCTTCCTTCAGATCTTCGCTGACCTGAAGCGCGAAGGCATGAATACCCAGGCCGACGCACTCGAATCAAAAATGCGTGAGCGCGCTGACCATTGGAAAGCCCAGGCTTACCCCTTTGGCAGCGAGATGCCCTGGGACTCGACCGGCCAGGAAGAAGTCTATGCGTGGACAAAACACTTCGGCTACGACGACAAGGCTGAAGTAACACTCGATGCAATTCTGGGATACGACCCTACGATCCCGCACTGGGGATACAACGGAAGCGCCCGCCGCTATTGGGATTTCATCTTCGCGGCAAAATACGGCCGGATCGAGAGACAGTTGCATCACTACGGCTCCGGCATCAACGCGATTCCACTCTTATCGGAATATCGCGAGCATCCCGATGACTTCTACCTACTACGGGTAGGGTACGGTGGCACTATGGGCGCGCTGACAGACATTGACCAGGAGGGTTTCCTCTCTCCGGCGTTCCACTCTTTTCCTGACATGCTCAAGCCCGATCCACTTTCCGGCGACAACGGACCCAATTTTTTCGGCCATGCGTGGAATACTGCAACTTACATCGTGCGGCATCCCGAGTTCGGCTGGCTGGCGTTTGGCGGCAATCTCAAGACGGAAGGAGATATCGTCAAGGTCACTCCTTTGGATTCCTTCCGAACGCGGGTTTACGTGGCTTCGTTAGGTCTGTGGCTCACGCTTGACGCGGGCAATTTCGAGAAGATCGAGGTTAACTCCAAAACCGGTGTCGTGCGGGTGGGTCTTGATGCGGCCACGCCATTTACGCCTGCAGCGCGCCTGCACATTGAGCGGCCAGGTCAGGTGAAGAACGGGGCCTATCAGCCGGTCAAGGCGCTGGCGTCCGAGCGAGATGCGTGGATTGTGCCTTTGGGCACGGAGACGACTTGGGTCGAGTTGGCACCGAGCCCCTAGGAGCGTTCAGCCTCGACGGGTTTGCAAAGGCACCTGCCTTGGTCATTCTTGTTTGCTTTCGACGACATTGTCGTTCAGCAGGAGAAGTAACGGTGACGCGCAGTGGGAGCGACTCCCGTCAGAGAGCAGACTCAGCCGACGAATTGGGAGGTTAAAACCATGGCAATTCGGACTCGATTTGCAGCCTCGCTGCTAATCTTCGCGATTCTTCCCTCTCGGTGGCTTTTCGCGCAGGAAGCCACTGCGAAAAACCGACCGAGAGCGTCGCGTCTGAGCAGACGACTACAGAAAGCAACGCCAGATTCTCAAGAACGCACTGTGACGTCCAGGAAAGGTCAGATGTAGGATGTGTGGTTATGAGACCCAACCGCATGAGAACTTATCCGAAAGCCTAAAGGAATTCAACGCGCACGATTGTCATCCGGCGATCTCGGCCACATCGTGACATGACGGGGCTGCATGTATTTCAATTCACGGCCGCCCCGCCGCAGCACGCTTGTATTTCTTGCCTGAGCCGCAGGGACACAGACCGTTCCGGCCAACTCTGGGAACGTTGCCGCATAGCCGAAAATCACTTCGCCCATGCGAGACCATCCGCCCCGGGTCCGGCTTCGATCAGCTTCACACTCCAATCGTTGATCCGGATCGCAGCAATCTGGTGGCTAGCGGAGCAGGAAACGTAAGCCACCTTACCATCTGGTCGTACTAGCACCTCCTGAGGGGAAGGTGGCACTTTAATCGTCCGCACTACCCGCATGGACGCCACATCGACCACTGCAACTTCATTCGTGCTCGGAATTGCAACTAGCAGCCATTTCCCGTCCGCTGTGGGGGCGCTCCCGTAACCCGTGGCGGGCAATGTGGTCCAGCGATCAATCTTATTCGTTGCGGTATCGATTACCGCCAGCCGGGGTTTCTCTGTGTCGGAAGTAAACGCCCAGTGCCCGTCAGGAGAAAGCGAGATGCGCTGCACGTGTCCGGCGACGGGAATTACCGCGAGGGTTTTTCGTCCTGCCAGGTCGAGAACGGATACTGTTCCGGGACCCACATTCGCAGTGTAGCCCTTGCTGCCATCCGGACTGATCGCCAGCATGTGAGATTCTGCCTGCCCGGTCGGAACGCTCCCGACAATTTTTAGGGAATGGGGATCGATGATCGTTACGGATTTGTCTAGCTCGGTGGTGACATACAGCAGACCGTCTTTGGGACCGAACACGGCGCAATGGGGCCTGACACCGCGCCCAAAATCGACTGTGTGAATCAGCTTATGTTCGCCGAGATCGATCACAGCGATTGTGCTTCCGTCCGTGCCGGGCATACCGACTCCAGAGTTGCCGTAGATGGGCACGAATGCCTTCTTGCCATCGGGAGAGGCGACAACTTCATGTCCAGTAACACCTCCCTCCACAATGGTCGCAACCTGCCGCCCGCTATCAGGGTCGGCGAGGGCAAGAGTCTGGTCGCCTTTGTTCGCGACTAGCAGCAAGCCAGCCGATGAAGGTGCAGGAGCGGCGGAAAGCGGCGTTAAAAATCCTGCAAAGATGAGTGTCATAGCAAGAAACCAAGTCATGGTGACTCCCCCTCGGGCTCTCTCGCGCCATACTATCGCACTTTGGGTTGGCACAATTCCAGTGAACGTCCAGCGCGATTCAGTTCACCTCCCTATTGCGTGGCTCCATCGGAAGCATTACGTTAATCGGGTGATTTTCCCCCGCCGCAGTGGAATCCTTCTCCATGTCACGTCCTTGCCCGGCGGCCACGGTATTGGCGATTTAGGAGAATCCGCTTATGAGTTCATCGAATTTCTGGCCGGGTCAGGGCAGAAAATCTGGCAGGTCTTGCCGCTGAACCCCACCGGATACGGCGATTCTCCTTATCAATGCTTTTCGGCATTTGCCGGAAATCCGCTGTTCATAAATCTGGCAGCTCTTCGTGAGGAGGGACTTCTATCGGGCGCCGACCTTGGCCAATGCGCCGGATTTTCCGGACGAGCACGTGGCGTACGACCAAGTAATCGCCTTCAAACAAAAGCTCCTTCACAAAGCCGCTCGTGCTTTCTTTGCAGACAGAACCGAGGCCGACCGTCGTGCCTTCGATAGCTTTTGCCAGAATGGCAGGGAATGGCTGGAAGATTATGCGCTCTTCATGGCATGCAAGAAAGTCTACAACGACGCGGCCTGGATCCATTGGGACGCGGGAATTCGTCACCGGGATCCCGCCGTTCTGAAGGAATGGCAGAACGAATTGTCGTCCGAGTTGGAGTTTCACAGGTTTGTCCAATTCGAATTCTTCCGGCAGTGGGAAAAGGTAAGAGATCTCTGTCAGTCGTCACGGCATCAGCATCATGGGCGACATCCCGATCTACGTCGCTCACGACAGCGCTGATGTGTGGGCTCATCCGGAGTTGTTTCGCCTGGATGAGCGAGGGCAGCCCACTGCCGTTGCGGGCGTTCCACCCGATTATTTCAGCGCCACAGGTCAACTTTGGGGCAACCCTCTTTATCGGTGGGATGTTTCTGCGTCTTCCGGTCACCGTTGGTGGATTGATCGCTGCCGGGCATCCCTTGGAATGTTTGATCTTGTGAGACTGGATCACTTTCGCGGTTTCGAAGCTTACTGGGAGGTTCCAGCTACAGCTTCGACGGCCGCCGGAGGAAAGTGGGTAGAAGGGCCAGGTGCAGAGTTTTTTCGAGTTTTGCAAGCTGAATTGAAAGAACTACCATTTGTTGCCGAAAATCTCGGTGTGATTACTCCAGGTGTAGAGGCGCTTCGCAATGCTTTTGGGTTTCCGGGAATGAGCCTTCTGCAGTTTGCCTTCGGAAAAGATCCACAAGGTCCCAGCTTCCGTCCGCACAACTATTCTCGTGAACTGGTTGCGTACACGGGCGGACACGACAACGACACCACCCTGGGGTGGTGGACAAGTTCAGGAGTGGGCGAAAGCACTCGAACCGAAGAGGACATTCGCGAGGAACACGATTTCACCCGTAAATATCTCGGATTTCAAGAATGAGGAGGTCAATTGGGTATTCATTCGTGCCGTCCTGGCCTCCGTAGCAAACACTGCCATCGTTCCCTTGCAGGATGTATTAGGTCTGGGCAGCGAAGCCCGAATGAACTTGCCTGGCACTGTGAGCGGAAACTGGAAGTGGCGCTACAAGGCGAATAGTCTGACGAAGGAAATTCGTGAAAAATTATTAGCGCTAACACTTCTGTACGACCGTTGAAGTCTCCGGCGTCTGGCCTTCATGCGAGTGGCGTGGGATAATTGGCGCCATGCATGCCGAGGCGGTCCGAGACGACGCGATTCCGTCGAAGCAAGGACTCTGCTGTGATGAAAGTCATCCTGTCAAATGCTCGGAATGCAATGTCAGATACGTCCTGCACTATGACCACGAAGCAGAGACCGCACTCACCTTCTGCGGCATACTGGCGGAAGAAATTATCACTGCGCGCCATCCGGACCATGCTGCTAATGTCGTGCTCGATCTGATCGCTCTGAATCAGTCACAACGACAGAACCCACAAGTGGTGTGGTTCACCCGGACATCTCTATCTGATCTACTAAAGAAGAAGCCTGACCTCCGCTAGGAATTGCCATATGGCAGCAGAAGATTGTCCTATAAGGGCGAAAGTTCGTCTTCGTCCCGGTCCTTCTCTGGTACGAACAAACTTCTCCTCCAGGAAACGGCGTGCCAGATCCCTGCCGCCCATGCCGAATGCGATGGCCAAACCAAGCATCAGGGCTCCGAAAGCAATTCCGAACGCAACCAGCATGGTCTGTTCCGCCAAGCCGAGCTGCTTCAAAGACGATCGACAATACGAAAACCATAATCATGCTGCGGACAGCAAGGCTCAGCAGGCGTGGGGAAGGAACATTTGCATTCACTGCCGCCAGCAGAGCAGCGCGAGCAGAAAAGCCGGCCGCAAGCATACCGAAGAACAAGATCAGCACCGCCGCGAACAGGCGCGGAAGGAACAGGAAAAATCTCGCGATTTGCTCCTGCAGGCCCAGGATTCCCAGGACGTTCACCCCCAGCAGGATGAAGCCAAGCCAGGTGAGCCAGAAGACGAACCGGCTCAACACCTCTGTGGCCGAAGGGAGCGCGGCCTTGGTAAGCAGTTGAGAAGCGCCTGCATTCTCTGACAGGCGGTCGAACTTGATGAGCCGGAGAATGCTGCGCAGAAGTTACTTTGACCACGTATGCGATCAGCCACCCAACGAATGCGAGGATCAGCATTACGATGAGACGAGGAAGGAAGTGGGCGAAACCTCTGGCGAGGTCATGCACGGCCTGAGTCAGTTCGCTGATGATCATTTCCCGCATAGTAGCCTCACTTTTTCGATTTCCAGATCTCCAGCAGATATGGTTTCAATCGTTCGAACTCAAGGCACAAGCCTTCGATATTATTCTCGACGTCACTCGCGGATCCGTTGCGGTTCTCGACGACGAACGTGAACACTCTCCCGCGAAAGAGCGGTGCAAGCGCTTGAATAATGTGATCCCGATTGATCACCGATTTCTGATAAGCCGCGGCAAACTCATATACGGTCCTGACCCACAATTCCGCAGAGTAACGAAACTCCTCTTCGCGCAAGCCGGCGATCCGCTTAAGCTCCGCTAGCGTGGAAGGAGAGAGAATCGTCTGAAAGACGGATTCCAATTCTGACACTCCCTTAACGAACATATCCCGCAGGCGTTTCCGATTTACCCGCAAGGGATCCAGAACTATTTCCGGGTCGGTTCCGATTGTGGGCACCTCCTGAGAACCAGAAACCGTGCTCCACACGTTGAAGTCGGGCTCTAAAGCGGAGAACAACACACCAACGGAATTGCCGCAAAGCGGGAATCAAATCAGCGGCGCGCCGTTCGACAGGATCCTTCTTTCCGAGAAAGGACTGGCAGATGCGGAATCCGCCTGTGACTGCAGCCAGGGTCAAGCGGAGTTCTGTCCCGTCTTCGCCGATTCCATCGTCCCAACGATTCTGGCCAAGGAATTGGCTTCCGAGGCGACCGGAAAATCCAAACTCAGGCATGTAGGCTTCGCGGATCTTTGCGCCATAGAGCGCGCGAATCATCGGGTACAACAGGTTCGTCATCAATAGTCCATCAAACTTGTGCCTGCGGTAGGCGGGCGAGACGAGATCGAAGCCGTCGTAATACACCGGGCGAATAAGATTTGAGATCCATTCAGGAGTGATACTTTCGGAGTCAGGAGATATCACGATACAAGCCTTGGCTCGGAGCAGTTCGGCCGCCGCCAAAATCGTCCGCAATGCAACTCCGCTATGCGGGGTGCTGGCATATTTTGTGCTTATCGCATGCAGGGTACGGAGTGCGTACACACTGGAGGCTCGGACGCACATCATCGATGGAAACGCCGGTGATCAGTTCGGGAGTGCCGTCGCGTGATCCTCCGTCGGCATTGATGATGACCACCCGCTCACGGGGAAAACTGCGGAGGATGCCATCTCGAATCGTGTGGACGATTGAATCCACAGTCTTGGCGTTGTTATGGGTGGGCAGACCGACAAGAATATCCACCTCGCCAACGTTGATCAGCTGGCGGAGAAAATCATCCGAAAGAAAATTTCCGTCTTCCACTTCAGAATTCCGTGTGGTTCTGCTGAATCTCCAGCATTCGACGTTGCTTCATCGTTCGCGTTTGCCTACACCCGTCGGAACCGGAACCAGTACGACTGGTAGGGCCCCAGCGTTAGCAGATAAGGCAGCTCGCCGACGCGGGGAAAGAGATTATTGCCGAACATCTCGATCAGGACATTTCCCTTGTAACGCCGCAAATCCAGTTCGACAGGTTGTGCAGCACTCGAAAGATTGTTGACGATCAGGACAGTCTCATTGCCGAGCCGCCGCAAGTAAGCCAGTATTCTGTGATTCGCCGGATAGAGAAATTCAATCGATCCCCTGCCGAACACTGCGCTGGATTTCCGAATTGCGATGATGCGCCGCATCCAATGAAACAGAGAATGTTCACTCTCTCTTTGCGCTGCGACATTTACGGCGGGATACCCATACACCGGATCATGAATAAGCGGAGCATATAGCTTTTCCGGTTCTGCCGTTGAAAAACCAGCGTTCCATCCTCCAGTCCACTGCATGGGCGTACGAACTCCGTTGCGATCGCCCAGGCTTATATTGTCGCCCATTCCAATTTCATCTCCGTAATAGATGATGGGAGTGCCGGGCAACGACATCAGCATCGCGTTCATCAACTCGATCCGCCGACGGTCATTGTTCAATAATGGAGCGAGTCTCCTCCGAATTCCCAGGTTCAGCCGCATCGTTTTGTCCTGGGCGTACATGTCGTACATGTAGTCGCGTTCAATGTCAGTGACCATTTCCAGGGTTAACTCGTCGTGGTTACGCAGAAATAGGGACCACTGGCAGGAGGGCGGGATCTCCGGAGTTTGCTGCAGAATTTCTGTGATGGGCTTGCGGTCTTCGAGCTTAAGCCCCATGAACATCCGCGGCATCAGCGGAAAATGAAACGCCATATGAAATTCGTCGGAGTCCCCGAAATATGGACGAAGGTCCGCAGGCCACTGGTTGGCTTCCGCTAGAAGCATTCTTCCGGGGAACTGTTCATCCAGCCTTCGCCGCAGTTCTTTGATGATCGCGTGGGTCTCCGGCAAGTTCTCACAATTTGTGCCTTCGCGTTCGACCAGATACGGCACCGCGTCCAGCCGGAAGCCATCGACCCCCATTTCCAGCCAGAACTTCATCACGTTCCACATCTGCTCCCGCACGGCAGGATTGTCATAGTTGAGATCGGGCTGGTGACTGAAAAAGCGATGCCAATAAAAAGATTTCGAAGTTGGATCCCATGCCCAGTTGGACTTCTCAGTATCGAGAAAGATGATTCGGGTGTCTTTGTACCGGGTGTCAGTGTCGCTCCATACGTACCAGTCGCGGCGGGGATTATCCTGCGAACTTCGCGCCTCCTGAAACCACGGATGTTGATCGGAGGTGTGGTTCAGCACCATTTCGATGATGACCCGGATACCGCGCCGATGAGCGGAGTCGAGAACCTTGCGGAAATCCTCCAGTGTCCCGTAGCTGGGATGGACCGAGTCGTAATCGGCAATGTCGTAGCCGTCATCACGAAGGGGCGACGGGAAAAACGGCATGAGCCATATCGCGCTGACCCCTAGTTCCTCGAGGTAATCGAGCTTCTTTTCAAGCCCGAGAAAATCACCAATGCCATCGCCGTTGCTGTCGTGAAACGTGCGGACGTGAACCTGATATATGATCGCGTCCTTATACCAAAGCGCATCTTTAGTTGAGTTCAACCGCTCTCTCCTGAGGACACTCCATAATTCTTGTACAACAGCCCAAAAAGGCAGTTTAAATGAAGTTGACCCAGCCCCCGAAAACTGGACCATCTGGAATGTGAGTTCTCCCCAAACCCAGGAGAGGAGAACCGTAATGAAAGGCACGCGACACAGATGAGCGAGCGAGAAGGCGCGCGAAGGTGAAGCCTTCGGGCAGCCCGCCGGCAGCTGCCCGAACGGCCCGGTGACGCAGTTCGAGGTGTCCGAGGGCCGTCGACATCTGATCGCCTGCTAACCTCATGTGGTCCAATATTCCACGCCGGCCACCGACAGTGCGGAATATATAGCCGTCTGCAGGCCGTTCTCGATGGAAACGGTCCACCGCGACGAATAGGGGTAATTTTTCGTGACATTTTCCCGAGTCTCTCCCGCGTCCGCGTCATCCATTTAGATATCGACAATAGACAAATCACTTCTCACTCTTAATCCATAACCAGAATGCTTTTGCATTCAGAAGGAGAAAACATCATGCATCCACGTTTGGAATTAGATAAAGTTGCCCCCGACGCTCTCAAAGCTGTGCTGCAAGTTTCTGCTTACATCAATAATCATTCCGGCCTGGAACCCACTCTGCTGAATCTGGTCTATCTTCGGGCTTCCCAAATCAACGGCTGCGCTTGGTGTATCGACATGCACACCAAAGACGCGCGAGCTTTGGGAGAAACCGAGCAGCGGTTGTACGAAGTCAGCGCGTGGTGGGACGCTCCGTTCTATAGCGATCGTGAGCGGGCTGCCCTGGCATGGACAGAGGCAGTGACACGAATCGCCGAAGGCCGCGTGACAGATGAAGTGTACAAGGAGGCGAACAAACATTTCACCGACAAGGAACTGGTGAACCTGACCTTGGCCATTACTCAGATCAATGTCTGGAACCGGTTCAACGTCGCTTTTCGGAACGTTGCGGGATCTTACCAACCTAATGTTCACGAATTGAAGAGGAGCGCGTAGTCAACTTAGATCGCCGGTCTGGAGTGCGGATGTTAACCCGCAACCAGACTGCGATCTCTTGCTGGTCCCATTGGCCGTGCTTGGCATCATTCTGTGGCTGAAGCGTATACCGGCCGTGGCGATCGGACCAGCAATCCTGCTAGCCTCACCGGCCGCACCGCCGCAGCGCATAAGGGCGACCAGTAAGGGAGGAAATCTCCCCTATATGGTTAGCCTTCATCTAAGCCTTGTGCTGCTCGTATTAGTCAGAGTCCCCGTTCACACTGTATCTGTTCTCATTGGCGCTAGGCTTTCCGATTGAGTCCGGCGTGCTCGCGGTGGTTAAAGTTGAGAGGATCACGCTGCGCCCGTAGCGGATCCTCACACGAAGACGATCTAGTCCGACTGTTACTAGTAACAGTTGACCTAGCCGCAGAGGCGATGCAAAAGTTTCATCGCGGCGAAGTGTTGCGGGCCAACTGGGCAAAACGCCTCACTCAAGCTGTGACCCAAGCATGCCGCCGCGGTACAAGGCCGGATAGCGATACGGATTTGGACTTCGCATTCTGGCTGACGCAGCGGCGTAACAGGGCAATGTCCAGAAGTCCGGTCGCTTGGGCGCGGCCTCCTGAATCATTAACACGCTTCACATCCATTAGATCGGAGCAAACCATGAAGGGACAAATGAAGATCGCAAAGATGCCCATTGGCGGCACACTTCTGATGGGCGTACTGATGACTTGTAGCCTTACAGGTATCGCGAGAGACAAGAATGAAACGATCGATGCCACAGCGTTCGGCACCGGCACCCAAATGGGAGCAAACATTGGCGTGACGCTAAACATCTATGAGTTCTCGACTCCAGCGGACAAACAAATACTCATCCAGGCGTACCAGAAGGCCCAGAACCAGGGACTGGTAAACGCGCTGCAGAGAATGAAGGCAGTGGGCCACGTCGAGATCACTGGCACACTCGGCAACGACTGCGCCTATATCAAGATGATTCCTACGCCGACTGGACGAAAGATCGTCTTTGTGACCAATCGTTGGATCAGGTTCGGTGAAGCGTATTATGACACCCAATCTCAGTCGTTCAATCTAACCGCCGGCATCATCGAGATCAATGACCAGGACAAGAGTAAGAGCACTGGCGTGTTGTACCCGGCGGCCCAGCTCGTCCTCGACAGCCAAGGAGAGCTGCAATGGGATTTGCGAGAGAACCCGTGGAAACTAGTTGACATCCTCGACTGGAAAGGAACGCCCGGCGTCAATTAACGAGTGCGGTCCAGGCTTTACAACGGTGTTCGTAGAACATTCTGATCGACGTGACCGGAGCCCGCCGCGGATGATGTAGACCGTAAGCGTCGAATCGTGAGGACAACTATGAGAAGATATCGAAACCTCGCAATTGCGTGCACTTTGTTGTTTCTAGCCCTGCCTGTGCTGCTGAGCAACGTGGCCGCTCAGTCAAATAACAGCAAGTATGCTTGCTCGGAAGTAAATCCGGCACAATTGTGCACCGCTGCCAACACGTGTGGATCTGCTTCCAGTCCCTGCATGGTTGATGTGAAAAGGACGTCGGATTCTGCATCCTCCACCCCCAGCATTCCGAACGCTAAAGGTAATTCTCTTTTCTGCGTGAAGGTTGGCACAACGGTAAAGTGGATCAGCACCGAGAAGGAAAACGGCTTTGTTGTCGATGTCGGTCCATCATCTCCGTTTGATCCGGCTGGAGCCATCATCGGGGGTTCTGACCGTTCCGTTTCAGTAGTAGCGAAGAGGCCCGGATGCTTCAAATATTCCGCTGGAGCTTGCCGATCAGGAGCCGTCTACGGAATGTGCGACACCGCGAATGCTGAACTCATCGTCACGGGCGGCAAGTGAATATCGTGATCGGCGGGTAAGCGGGTGAAAGTGGCTAACGCCTTCAGGCTGCGTTTGCATGGGACAACCAGGAGAAATCGATGGAGGGTTACAAGAGATCAGACTCGAACATTCTGAGAGGAATCGTCAGGGTTCTTGGATGGGCCCCGTTATTGCTGGTCTCGACGGCAGCAGCATTGGGTCAAGGGCCGGCCGATGAAGCCTGGACCATCCTACAGACCGGGGCCGCGAACAATAGCACGGATCACCGTGCAGCTACTATGCGCGTGCTGCAGTTGATCCCCGGCAACGCTAAAGCCGTGGCTATGGCCGAAAAGGGCTTGCAGGATAAAGAATCGGAAGTACGCGGGGCTGCCGCGCTGTCGCTTGGTGCAATGCGATCCAAGAGTGCAGTTCCGGCATTGGTGGCTGCGGCAAAGAGCGACAAAGAAGGCGCTGTTCTCATGGCCGCAGCCAAAGCGCTGCTCGAGCTTGGGGAGGAAAAGGGATACAGCGTTTACTACGCCGTGCTTACCGGGCAGCGCAAGACGGGCGAAAGCCTTGTAGGGGACGAGGAGAAACAATTGAACGATCTTTTGAAAAATCCCAAGCAGATGGAAGAGATGGCGTTTGAGCAGGGCATGGGATTCGTGCCCTTTGGAGGGATTGGGCTGCGGGCCTTTAACGTCATTCATGCCAGTGAGGAGAAGGGGCCGATTCTAAAAGCAACGTCCATCAGGATTCTTGCCAAGGATCCCGATGCTCGTACCGAAAAAGCTTTGGTTGCCGCAACCGCCGACACACACTGGCTGGTGAGGGCCGCCGCCTATGACGCTCTGGCGCGGCGCGGTCATCCAACTGTATTGCCGGAATTAGCGGCTGGGCTGAAGGACGACAATGACGAGGTGAAACTCACAGCCGCTGCTGCCGTGGTGCATTTGTCCTCGTTAACAAAGAAGGAGGCAGAGTGAACTTACGCGATGGATCCGATTACGAGGCAGCGTGGGATTCCTTCGGTCACAGATTCGACATTTTCCTCCCCGGAAATGACAACTACCGGCGAGCGACACGAAGTTTGGAGTAGTCATATGAACTCAAATGATGCCAAGAAAATCCTATCGATAATACTGAGTTTCATTCTCGTTAGCACACCACAACTCCTGTACGGTTTCCAAGGTGCGGGTTCAGAGCCAACAAATGACATTGGGAATCCGACAGAAACTGTTCCGATGAATGCGAGCGAGCTTCAGGCGTTGGTTGCGCCCATCGCACTGTATCCAGATGCGCTGGTGGCGCAGATTCTCGCGGCCTCGACGTTTCCCGACCAGGTCGCAGTTGCCAGTTATTGGCTGCAGCAGAATAAGAGTCTGACCGGAAGCTCCCTGATGCAGGCCGTTGACCAGCAATCGTGGGATCCCAGCGTCAAGGCGCTCACCCAATTTGCCTCGGTACTCGATAACATGGCGAAGAATCTCAGCTGGACTTCCTCGTTGGGAGAGGCCTATCACAATCAGCAGGCTGAGGTAATGACAGCGATTCAGACCCTACGTGCGCAAGCCAAAGCAAAAGGCAATCTGCAGTCCAGTTCTCAGATTAAGGTCGTGCAACAGACGCCGCAGACCATCGTAATTCAGTCGGCGAGCCCGCAAATCGTCTACGTTCCTCAATACAATCCGGCAGTGATTTACGGATATCCCTACGTTATTCCTGGCTATGTTGCTCCCGTATACTCCACGGGCGATATGGTAGCCGCCAGCATGCTTTCGTTCGGCGCTGGAATTGCGGTTGGAGCAATGATGAGCGGCGGATGTTGTGGATGGGGATACAGCAGTTGGAATTGCGGCTGGCACGGCACCGCGGTCATTTATCACGGTGGAGGATACTACGGTAATTCAGCCTGGCACGGCGGTTACTACAACGGCGGCTATCACAATAGCTACGGCTACAATAATGCCTATAACCATTCCGGGAACAACTACAACAACTATCACGGCGGCAACACCTACAACAAGAACGTGAGCGGCAACACTGTAAACGTCAACCGGCAGAGCACTCAGAATCTCAACGCCAATCGTTCGTCAGGTTCCAATTCCTGGGCACAGCACGACAATTCGAGCGGCGGCGGAAAATCAACCGCGTTTAGCGGCATGAACGGGCACTCCGGTGGATTTGGTGGCTCGAGCGGATGGTCTTCGAGAGCGGAGAGCGGTCGCGGATGGGGCAGCATGGGCTCCAGCGGTTTCAGTGGCGGCCGCTTCGGCGGTGGTGGCGGCGGCCACTCCTTCGGTGGGGGCGGTTTTCGTCGCTGAGGTCCATCGCAAGCAAACAGTCTTGGAGGAAGCCGTATGTCTCACTTCACTTGCAAACACAACCTTCGAATGACGAGTCTAGCCACTGCGGCACTGTTCGCGCTGACGATCTCGCTGGCCTCATGTAACAAGCCGAACACATCCGAAGCTGCTCAAGAGACCTTTGCGTCGCCGACTGAAGCCGGGGCGGCGTTTCTTGAGGCCGCCAAATCTGGCGACCAGGGCGCGTTACTGGCGATCTTTGGTCCAGACGCCAAGGACGTCCTGTTCTCCGGAGATCCTGTGAAGGACAAGGACGCCCTGCAAGACTACGTTGCCGCATACGCGCAAATGAATCGCTGGCGCGAGATCAAGGCAGGCGGCGAGGTCCTTTACATTGGCGCCGACAACTATCCCTTTCCAATTCCCTTAGCGCGAAATTCTTCAGGCCAGTGGGCATTCGACACTGCAGCCGGCAAGGACGAAATCCTGGCCCGGCGAATCGGCAAGGGCGAGTTGACCGCAATCGCTGCCTGCGCTGCTCTCGCCGATGCTCAGCGGCAATACTTCACCCAAACTCACGATGGTGAGAACGTGAAGCAGTTTGCTCAGAAGATCGTGAGCGACGAAGGCAAGAACAACGGACTGTATTGGAATGCTCAAGATGGTCAAACTCCTAGCCCTCTCGGCCAGCTTGGCGACTTTGCCAAGACTGTTGGTTACACGAATACCGGCGACAAGCCACAGCCTTTCAACGGCTACCTCTTCAAGATCCTGACCAAACAAGGCGACAAAGCTCCAGGCGGGGTCAAGGATTACATCGCGAACGGAAAGATGACAGGCGGTTTTGCCATACTGGCCTATCCTTCCGAATACAGGAATTCGGGAATCATGACCTTCATCATAGGCAGGGACGGTGCCGTCCAGCAAAAAGACTTGGGCGAAAAGACGGGCGAACTCGCTCTAGCTATGGCAGATTACAACCCAGGCGACGGCTGGAACATTGTGGCCGGCACGGAGCCATACAAATACTGAACGTAAAGTGGAAAACGCTTTCCGAAAGTCGACCATTTTTTCGACAGATTGCGCACTGATGACAGATTTTCAAACCTGATGCGACGAGTCCGCTGGGAACTGTGACCTGGCCGACATCAGGTCTCTGATAAAGCCTCCGGTACGACGGACCGGAAAGCTAACTGAAGCCTGCCCGCGGGGACGAGTGCAATAGAATAGAGGGAGCGATCGACATAGCAATCGCCTCTATTATATTTCTGCGTTATAGGATCTCTACATACCCTTCTGTTCCATGCACGCGAATTCGTTGCCCATCCTTAATCAGCTTGGTAGCATTTTCTACTCCGACAACTGCTGGTAAGCCATATTCACGTGCGATGACTGCTCCATGGGTCATCAGTCCACCAACTTCGGTGACCAGGCCTTTGATGGATACAAACAACGGTGTCCAGCTAGGGTCCGTAAAGGAGGTGACCAAGATATCGCCATCTTCCAGAACAGCATCTTCCAGGTTCAAGATGACACGTGCGCGTCCCTCTATCACTCCGGACGAAACAGGAAGACCAACGATGGCGTCGGCTGGGAGATTTTCTCGTTTGTACTCACCGGCGACGATTTCGCCATCCGACGTGATGACACGTGGCGGAGTTAGTTTTTCATATGATTTGTACTCGTCTTTTCGCTTGCTGATGATCTGGTAATCCAGTTCATTGGTGCGTACGACTTCGTGAAGTTCCTCAAAGGTGAGGTAGTATATATCTTCCTTTTCATGAATCACGTTGGCTTGTACGAGTCGTTCGGCTTCTTTCAGTAAAGCCTGCTTATAAACGAAGTAGCGACTGACGATGCCGTATTTTGGATATTCACGATAACCGCTGAAATTCCGGACCAGGCTGATCATCCGTTTTGTTTCTTTGGCTTTTTGTTCACCATCCGGCAATTGCTTCAATCGTTCTAATAACTCTTGCTCTTTGTTCAAAGCCTCCTGTCGTCCTTGCTCAAATTTCAGATGGCTGGCATTAGGCTCAAAGTTTTTGATATTGCCGAGAATCATCGGGACAAGTGTCGTTGGTTTTTCGCTCCAACGAGGTCTGGTAATATCGATTTCTCCGGCACATCGCATTCCGTATTTGTTGAGATAAGCATAGATGGCGTCTCGGGATTCCTGTCCACCATCAAACTGAACCAGTTCATCCAAGAAGCTGTCATCTCTTACATGTTGCAAGTAATCAATTACTTCCGGATAAGGACGAATCACATCTGCGACATCCAATAGCTCCAGACCCATTTCCGAAGTGATATTGTTGGGTACAGATTGAGAAAGCGTGTCTGCTACATTTTTTTCACCTAACCAATCCATCATTTTTTCATTGATCCATGATGAAGCATTCATGGCAGTCATAATCACGCCAAAACTTTGTGAGTCAGATATGCTCTTCCTTAATTGCTGGATGTCTTCCAGGATAAAGTCAAAGAGATCCGATCCTGATTTTGTTTGGATGTTTTGTTTTAACTCTTCTATCGATGCTTGACTGCTCTTGATCAAATCAGAAACGATTTGGGGATCGTAGTCGTTTAGTGTTTGAAAACCAGCAGGCGACGCGCCTTGATTGCTTTTACTGGAACTCTGTTCTTTTATGTCATCCGGTAACGATTTTATAAAATCTCCTCGCTCCAAGATGGTCATCAGTGCGTCTTTGATGAGCGGATCGGATTTTCCCAAGACATTGACGATGATGTCTCTTCTAGCAGGTGAAGCCAGATCTTGTGTAATATCAACAAACAACCTTCCACCAGCTTTATACATGGGTCGAGCGGCTGTTAACTGGAAGAACGACAATCCCAATGGTTTCATGGGGTCGGTCATCATCTGTTGATGGCCGACAGATACATAGACGTGATTTTCCTGATCGTTTGCTTCAGGGATTGGGAATAAAGTGGTGATCGGCCGGCTCTGGACAATATAAAACGTGTCATCAACCAAGCACCATTCGATGTCCTGGGGGTGGCCGAAATGTTCTTCGATCTTTCTGCCCATGTGCTCGAGCTGCAAAATCTGCTCATCCGTCAGCGCTTGCCTATTCTGCCGCTCAGGCTCAATCTCCTGTTCTTTCGTGCCGCCATCTTTTAAGGCAAAATAGCCAGCTTCTTGGTGGATATCTTCTTATCGATAACCTTGCCGTTACGCACTTTATAGATATCAGCATTCACCAGGCCGGAGACCAAGGCCTCACCAAGGCCGAAGCTGGCATCAATGGACGACACCTTCCTGTTGGAAGTGACGGGATCGGCAGTAAACAAAATTCCTGCCGCCTGCGGGAAGATCATCTTCTGCACAACCACAGCCAGGTGGACTTTGCGGTGATCGAAGCCGTTTTGAATGCGGTAGATGACTGCCCTCTCGGTAAATAGCGATGCCCAGCACTTGCTGATGTGCTTTAGGATTGCCTCCTTCCCAATAATGTTCAAATACGTATCCTGCTGGCCCGCAAAGGAGGCCGTCGGTAAATCCTCTGCAGTTGCGCTGGATCGTACTGCATAGGCATTTTCTTCTCCAAGCCTGGAGAGATGGCGGGTGATCTCTTCATGAATGTCTTCAGGGATGGCTATCCCTTCGATGAGCCTGCGAATCTCACCGCTAAGCTCACTGATTTTATTCCGGTCTTCCACCTTTAGAAGCGATAACTGATCAAGTAATTCGTTAATCGACGGCGTTTCCCCAATGATTCTCTTAAAGGCTTCAGTAGAAATACAAAAGCCATCTGGTACGCGTATTCCTTCAATCTTGGAGAGTTCCCCCAGGTTCGCGCCTTTACCCCCAACAACCATGATTTTTGTTTTGTCGATGTCCTGAAAACCAAGCACATAGGAACTCATACGTTTACCTCCTTTGACAATTTGTCAACGACTTTGACACATCTGCCCGAGCGAGCACAGGTAGGTGCCTTCATCCACAGGATCGGCCGCTCTCGATAATTTACTGATGCTCCTGGTTCCCGGCGTTATGATCGAGCACGTCGTAGAGGGGCTGTGCGGGCCATGCCTGTTGCTTCTCGTTTGCCACCGTTGCGGCAAGGATGCGAATGTTGTGGTTTGAAGGTAGTGTGAGAGTCGCCGCGCCCGGCGGGACGTCAATCGCATACGCAAACAAATAGGAATAAGCGTATGGCTCATTGCTGGCATCAGCATCGTGACGATGTGAAGCGAACCACGCAATGTCGGCACGCTTGATGAATCCAGGCCGAATGCCTACCATCTCGGCATATTCATTCCATCGGACCTGGGGCCGGTTGCGCGGTGGGGGCGCGCCGGGGCGCGCCGGAATAGTTTCCTCTGCGCGCTTCCACATCCTGTCATCCCATTGCCCGACAAATCCTGTCCATTCCTGCACGTTCAGGTTGACTGCCTTATCTCCAATTCTGAATTCGGCCTCGTGGTCTCCGTTTGCGGCGGCGGCCAGAAGATAGAGCCGGTTGAACTTCCCTGGTGGCAATTGGATTGTCTGGCCAATCGCGGTAACGGCATCCGGCTTGCCGGAGCCTGCGGGAGCAAGGTCAAAGGTCAGCCCAGCGTAATCGAGCCTGCGCGGCAACATTTCCGCCGGCAAACCTTTGCCTTGGGGCGCGGTTGGCCGGTCGAAAGAGCAGTCAAAGCAGCCAGTCGCAGGTCTGTTATCCAGACTGGCCACGGAAACATCGTAGGGCAGCTTTACCGTGGCAAAATCCGGGACCGCCACTTTGGCCGTCGCCGGGCCGAGCTTTATAGCAAAGCTGCGTGGCTGATATGCGCTGAACGCCGCAACTACCTCCCCGGCTTGAACCTTGGCAGGACCTAACGGCCGTTCTTGCGCGTCGATCTCCCTGGCCGCTACCACGGGAGACGCAAAGGCGATGTGAACACTGCTCGCCGGCTTGCCATCGATCTCGACGACACGCGCGACGATTTCGTCGTTCTGTTCCGCTTTTTTTAGCGCCAGCATGCGTATCCTGCTGTTGCTCACTCGCACAAAGGAAAATTGCTTCCCGAGCGCGCCCGAATGTTTCGTGCTCTCGAAGGCTAAGAGGGGAGCGTTGAGCCGGTACGCCTGCCAATCTGTTTGCCCGGCGCGCCAATCGCCGCTGTGTCCCGAGAGCCCGAACAGGATGTCATGATGACCCATGTCCTGCGTTCCCTGGTCGGGGTAGCCACCGCGGGTTCCGGGCGTTCGCACCAGCGTCAAACGCAGCGTACTGTCGTTCGGCTTGTCCGAGGCGTTCTTGCAATCGGTCAGGACTGTTGCGCCATAATCAGCCGCTCTGGTCGGTCAGGTCGATCCATTGGTGGGAAGCAACCTCGAACTGGCGCTCATCTTCAGTCGGACGCTGAATTGTTCCGACATCCCAGTTGTAGGTTGCCACCTTGTTGGCCGCAGCGAGCGGAAATACGGCTTTCAAGTTCGTGCCCTTCGTTTTCCAATCGATCAGGTTGGCGAACTCAACCCGATTGCCGGCATCGCCGGCGGATAGTCGAATGGTTTGCACAAACTGGGAGCCTTCGGTATCCCTGTTCCACCTGGACTGCGACGCGGACGGGGCCGTTCTCGGTCACGCTGATCTTTGCCGGACCGCTCACATACGCTTTGCGGCGCGCGCTGCTCATCTTCAAAGTCCATGTTCCACGCCGGCCAGTGTTCTGGATTGTCGGTGGAGATTGCCAGGCGAATAGGCGCCGACAGCAGTTCGCGATTGATCTTCTTGTCGAAGATACTGGGCCACGTCTCCATTCTGGTCAAGTTCCACTCTGTAGCGAGCGTTCTCGAGCAGAGATTCCGACACCTTCAATTCTGATTGAGCAGCTTTGGGCCGCTCCTGGCTCGCACATCGTAGACGGCGTAGCCGACCGAAGGCACGCGGGCTAGAAACAGAACTCTTGCCGTTCCGTTGTTCTCGCCCGAGATTTGCGACGGCACTTCCTCTCCATCCGGACCGGTAACCCGAACCGATCGTGGAGTTCCATCGCGAAACTGGATGTGCGCTTCGACGATGTCCTCGCGCTCAATGTTCAACGGGTTGTAAACCACAATCGGAATGCCGCGAGTGCGAGTGTTCAATGGCGGATGCCACCGCGTCAGTCGCGCTGGTGAGCACGCCGGCGAACTGATTCATCGCGATGACTTCGTCATTCCACGCAAATTCGAACGCCTTTGGCGTGGCAGTGCCGGGCAGCAGATCGTGAAACTGTCCGCCCATCACCAGCGTCCATGCGGCATTCAATCGCTCCAGCGGATAGCGCTGCCCGCCGAGCCAGGCAGCCGCCAGGGATGCTTTCTCCGCTGCGTCCGCCAGCACTTCGTTTTTGCGCATCCAGCGCTTTTGATAGGCCTCAGAGGTAATCGAACCGGCCGAATGATTGATAAGCTCCAGATCGCCTTTGTAGCGCGGCATTCGATCAGTACGGCAGCATTGCAGGATGTCATTGAACATCTGATCGGCTTTCGACCAGACAACATGAATCGGTCCATCGCCCACTTGCACCGCAGGGGAACGGGACTCTCCAGGCTCCTGCTCGGACTCCCACTCTGCCGGTTTCGAGGGCGGCTGGGGGAGCGACGCTTTGCCCCTGGTCACAATGGCTTCCATCAGTTTCACCGACGACTCGGTTGGGGCGCCGCCTATGTCGCCCGTGCCGACATAGTGATAGTCAGTTCTGATGCCCGTCAGGTCACCGTTGATCTGGATCCGCTTGACCCAATCTTCCTCGGCCTGGTTCGAAACGAGTTCTGCTGCGGCGTGAACCTGGGATCCGGCGGAAGCGGCGGAGGCGGAGTCTTGCTGATGTCATAGGTCACCTGGCTGCCGTAAGTCAGCGGATTCAACGCCGCGATCACCGAACTGCCGTCAGTGCCTTCCCAGATTCCGACGTTGAAGGGGATGCCCTCCGGGGTCTTTTCCGGCGAGTCCGGACCGCCTACATGAGGCGCCGGTTGCCAGTCGGCAGAGAGTTTTTGTGTGGAGAAGCCTTTGATTCCCGCGTGATGCAAGATGCTCGGCAAGGAAGCCGGGAAACCAAAGCAATCAGGCAACATGTACTCGGAGCTGGCGGTGCCGAATTCGCGGCGAAAGAAGTTGTTGCCATAGAGAATCTGCCGAAAGATCGATTCCGCGTTCGGCGAATTCACGTCGCCTTCCTCCATCGAGGAACCCGCAGGAAACCATCGGCCCGCCGCCACGTATTGTTTGAGCTTCGCGAAGTCGGCCGGATAATACTCCTTCATCAGGCGATAGCGGTTCGCGCCGGTGAAATTGAAGATGTAATGCGGATACTTGTCGACCAGAGCAAAATTATTCCGCAGCGTCTTGCTTAGATATTCCCCGATGATCTGCGGATACTCCCATCGCCATTCCGTGTCCAGATGGGCGTAGCCAACCACATACAACGTCGGTTGTTTCGTCAAATCGACGGATTTGGCACCTGACGACGCCTTCTTCTCCTCCGAGGAGGACGATTTTGCCGCCTGGGCGGCGGCGATGTTCAGCCACAGACTTGCGCACAGAAATAAACCCAGCAACTGCCGCGACATTGCTCGCATGTGGTGCTTCTCCATGGACGACCGGGAATGAATTGAGTAGCAAACTACGTTACTTCCAACAAAGTTTCGAGCGAAAGCCCGCGGAACTGTACACGGGTCGGCCCCACTGTAATCGCCCCCTCATCAAGGATAGGGAGTTGAATGTGGAATCGGGCTCACAGCAGCGGCGATTGGATTCTCCTGAAGACCGATATAGGATTCTGGATGGCTTCCTGGACCGGCACCTCGATCACTCTGACTTTCTCGAAACGTCCGCGATTCTCGATCTCTGTGTCAATGGCGAAAATGGCCACCTGCGCCTGACGTATCTCTTTTTCTACCAGTTCGTTCTCAATTCCCAGAGCTCCTTGCGTCTCGACTTTGATCTGGTGCCCGAGAGACTTCGCGGTTTTCTCCAATTGCTCGGCGGCCATGTAGGTATGAGCGATTCCGGTGGGACATGCGGTAACAGCAACGATTTTCATCCGGCCTCTCCCTTGCTTTGGTTCGACTCCCAACCGAAAAGGCGATGCTGTGCCTGAGGTAGTCCTTTCCAGGCGGAAGCAAAACACACGGGGCACGCATCTGGTTGAGAGCCAGCGCGAGAATAAGATAGGCGCCAGAGGAAAAGGGTTTACCGGAATTGCTTGAGGCATACCGCGCAGCCGGATTTCACGCCGGGTACGCTGCCTAGAGCAAGCAGATTTAACGCGAACCAGTCCCGAAATCACTAGAAATAGAACCGCAACGAGAGCTGCAGATTGCGCTCGCCGCCGCCAACGCCACCTCCCTTGGTCAGGACTTTCCCAAACGTATTGAGGTTATTGGCGTCGAGCCCGATGTTGGTTGTGCCGCTGCACCCGCTGCCGCCGCACCAGTTTGGATGGTTGATAAAGTTGAAGGCTTCGGCACGGAATTGGAACCCCATGCGCTCGCTAATCGGAAATTCCTTGAAGAGTCCCAGGTTCCAGTTTTGATATCCGGGCTGATAGATGAGGTTTCGAACCCGCTGGGTATTGAACGTACCCGCAGCAGGAGGGGTAAAGATAGGGGAGCCGTCGGAATTCGTGGTCGAGAACCATTGCCCGTTTGGCCCAAAGGTGCCAATGATTTTGGGATGACCGTTTACCACCCAGTACTGTCCGTTCACGCCGCATCCGAAGTTGGAGTCAAGGCCGACACCGGCATAATCGGTCGCCGCCGCGATGCTGCACGGCAAGCCCGTCTGGAATTGCGTGATGCCGCTGATCTGCCAGCCTCCCAGGAGTTTCCCGGTCAGTTTCGTGTGGTCTTTGAAGAAAGGCAGGGCGTAAAGAAAGTTGATGACCACGATGTGGCGAGCGTCGAACTCGGACGGCCCCCACAGCATGCTCGTATCGTAGGTGTCAGGGACGACGTCACGCTGGTTTGAGCCATCGTCTTCGCTCTTTGACAGAGTGTAGGAAACGCCGAACATGAGCCCGCCAGTAAACCTGCGATTCCAGGCGACTTGCAAGGAGTGATAGCGCGAACTGGCGACATTGTCGGTTTGCCGGATGGAGCCGAAGCCGAGAAATGGCCGCAGGGCATTGATGTTGACTCCCGGATTCGCGGCGACCGTCTCCGTAGTTGGCTGGTTGATATCGGCCTCGCGCTGCAGGTGCAGGCCACGGCGCCCAACGTAACCCACGCTGAGAATCGATTTCCAGAACATTTCGCGCTCGACCGTGAAATTCCAGTTCCAGGATTCCGGGTTCCTGAAGTTTTTGCTCTGCGTCGTCACCACCAGAGGAATCGCTGCTGCTCCGCCAGCGCCCGGATCATCTGCCGCGCCGTTGCTCACGCTGGCGTTCGGCTGGAAGGGCGGATTCCCGCCGAGAAATATGGAGTCGCTCACACCCAAACGGGTAATAAAGCGTCCCGCGCCGGCGCGAACCACGGTCTTATTGTCGAGTTGATAAGCGATACCCAGCCGGGGTTGTATATCGCCCCATTGGATGTCCGAGTAGTGATTGGGAACGCCATGGAACAAGCCGTCGTACAGACCCGACGTGGCCTCCGGGACGTGCGCGGCAGCCGACGAGGGGAATCCGCTGCCGGGAATGACCATTCCGTTGTATCGCTGATCGATGCTGGGGGACCCTGTGATAAGACCAGTCGCGGGATCGACAGTTACGGCTTGGGCGGGATCGTAGAACCGGGGATCGAACAGGGTCATGTTTCCCCACTCCGCATGGTAAGGAACGATGACGGTGTATCGCGCTCCATAGTTCATGGTCAGCTTGTGGCTGATCTTCCAGGAGTCTTGAGCGAAGGCCTCATACATGTTGGAGCGGAAAATGGTGTAGGCGCGGTGGCCGATTTCGGAGTAAGTATCGAACAGACCCAGCGCGGCGTTGGCGACGGCAACGCCTGTACCTGAACTCCGTTTGTCAGTGAACAGGAATTGGCCGTTCTGGTTGTTGGTGCAGGTGGGGCAAGCCTGAACGTTGATCTCATCATTGTCGTTCTCTCCCGACCGTTCAAACATGAACCCGAATTTGAATGTGTGGTTTCGCTTTACCCAGGTGAAGCTGTCGGACGCGGTATAGATCGGACCAGAAGAGTGCGAGGGGTAAGGTCCGCCGCTGAGCTGCGAGAATGGGGCCATATTCACTGTCGGAATTCGGCTGGGAATCTCCTTCCCGTCGGGAAATATGTAGGGATAGTCGAGGCTGCACGGCACCACGGAACCGTCGCACGCGTGTGAGCGATCGAAAAAGTTCTGCGTATCAACCGGGATCTTCACCACGTCTTCGCTGGCGGTAATCAAAGCTTCATTGACTTTGCTGGGACTGATGGTCCACACGTAGTCGAGCGAACTGGTCTTGTTGGGCCGATTGAAGAACTTAGGAGTGCGATCGGTGTTGCCGTCCAGCGGCTGGTATTCCAGGTACGTGTAGTTCGTGAAGCGGAAGCGAAAACGGTGCTTGTCGGTCGCGTTCACATCAACTGCGAGGGTGTCCTTACGCTGATCGAAAGTGTGGAGTTTTGCCGCGAACCAATTGCCCCCGCTGATGAAGTCGGTGAGGTTGGGTACCGGCCACGCATTCAGGATGCCGATGCCATTCGGGCTTAGCCGGTCGGCCGGAATGATGTTTCCAGGGAAACATCCACTGTCGCCCGGCGCGGTACACGCCGCGGGCGACTGCGGGTCTTTGATGGGCTGTACTTTGTGCGAATAGGGATTGCTGGGATCCAGCAGTTCACTGAAGTCTCCCTGCCTCATCTTTGCGGAGGGGACCAGCAGCAGCCCTGCGCCCCCGAGGGACGAACCGGACTCGACGAAGTGGTATTTGACCCATTCCTCGCCCCAGTAGAAGAAGACCTTGTTCTTGGCCGTGTTGAATTTGCCTGGAATATACAACGGCCCGCCAATGTTGTAGCCGAACTGGTTGTATTGCAACGGCGCGGTGAATGAAGTCGCAGGGTTGGAGTTGCGGGCCCAGGTGTTCGCGTTGAAGGCGTTGTTGCGCAGGTACTCGTAAGCGGCCCCGTGAAACTGGCTGGTGCCGGCCTTGGTGGTGATGCGAACCTGGGCCCCGGAAGTGCGCCCGTACTCCGGAGCGTAACTTGCCGTCAGGATTTGTACTTCCTGGGTGGAGTCCACGTCGGCGGCCCCCAGGCTGGTGCCATTGGAGCGCGTCCGCGTAGCCGGGGCGCCATCGAAGGTAATCAGGTTTTCCGGGTTGCGCGATCCGTTGAAATTGGCCGGGCCCTGACTGAAATTGAAAGTCAGGCTGGCAAGGGTTCCGGACCGAGCGCCGGGTACCAGTGCCGCCAGTCCGACTGGATTCCGGCCATTCAACTCCAGAGAATCGATTTGCTGGCGCGTAACCAGCTGCTGCACCGAAGCCGATTCGGTTTGCAAGGTCGCCACGTTGGCCGTCACTTGCACGGTTTCGGTCGCTGCACCCACCACCAACGGCACATTGATCGTCAAATGCCCGCTGGGGTCGAGCTTGTTGTCGTTCGATTGGTACTTCTGAAAGCCTGGTGCTTGGGTGTTAAGGGCGTAAAAGCCAGCGGGGATATTGGTGATGGTGTAAAAGCCCGAGTCATTGGTAGTTACGGATCGCTCGATGCCGCTCTGGTTCCGCACCGTGACCCTGGCATTCGGAATAGCAGCACCTGAGGGATCGCGGACAAACCCGGAAATCGTCCCCAAGTCCGACTGCGAGAGTGCAGGGAGAACGGTTAAGGCAATCAGGAATGCAACCCACAGAATTAAAGGCAGAAAACCGCGGCTTCGCCCGGGCATGTCAACCTCCAGGTTTACGGAACCCACCAAACCAGCCGGAACGCCATTCCTAAGAACGGTATTCCATTCATGTGAGACGGAGGTTCAAACGAACCTCGTAGGCGAAGTGTCATGTTGCGATTGCAGTATCCACGAGCGGATTGACCGTTGCCAACCATGGACAGCAAACATTTATTGAACTAATGTAACATTCTGTGTCGCAGCGTCATCTTACAGCCACACCTCCGCAGGATCGCGCCAAGCAGATCGTTATCGCTACCATGAAAAGGCTCATTCGCCGGATGCGCTTCCGGCGCGTTTATTTTGCTGAGCACAGCGTGCCTCCTCCTGTTCTTGCATACGTGACACATTTTCCGCGCCTTTCCGTTCCGGTAGCCGGATCTCACTCGGTGCAGGTTGCGCAGGATGGATTAGTCAGCACGATCCGCCTGGTCCGCGGCGATGTGCTGTTTGTTCCCGGCGACGCCTGGGACAAGCCAGAATGGTCGAGGGCGAGGCCGCTCGAGGTGCTGACGTTCCTGTTCGGGGCAAAGCATATCGGCATCAGTCTGGCCCGACATGACGGCCGGCCAAAGAGTGCGGTAAGCGCAATCAAGACCCACGTTCACGGCGCCCAAGACGCATTGACTCAAAGCATCCTAAGCACGCTGACTGACGAACCCGGCAATGCTGCTTTTTCGCGCCTGCTCACAGAATCGTTGCTTCATTGGTGCCTGAAACTCATGAGAAACCCCTTGGGCAAATCGCGCAAGGCCAACCGCACCTACGAATCGATTTGCCTCTACATGCAGGAGAATTTTCAGACGAACATCAGCCGGGAGAGCGTTGCTGACCACTTCGGTCTCGCCCCAAACCATGTGTCGCGTCTCTTTCGCCATGAAGGACAGACCAGCTTCCGCGACTACTTGAATTCAGTGCGCATCAATCGCGCGAAGTTCATGTTGCACAATTACCGGCTGACCCTCAAAGAGATCGCCGGCACTTGCGGCTACAGTGATGTCGCCTATTTCTGCCGCATTTTCAAGAAGATGAATGACGAAACACCCACGCAATACCGGACCACCCGTCTCCGTGTTTCCGTCTAAACATGTAGTCCGTCCGGTAGATGGCGAAACCCTCAGACTTCCACGAGCGTTGGCACCGACTTTCCGCGTAACAATGTCGGGTACTCGTCGTCCCCGCGATCACAGACCCCTCTGCGGGAGCCATCTTGCGACGCCTTCTCCTTTTTCCGTGCACGGCACACTCCTTGCACACTGGGGAGAGAGAGAGAGAGAGAGAGCAGAAGATTTGTGGTTTGGGCGACCGACGCAGCGACTCTTGGAATGTCAGTCGAACCGTTCCGGTCATGGGCAACGCGGACACCGTAGTGGGTTTCAGCTGTTCACGGGCTTCTTCCGGCGGCCACTGTCCGAACCATGACCTCCGGCTAGCCCGTGATCCGACGCGATTCGCGGTAGGCGCGAAGAGCACTTCCTGATCGGCGCGATGGCGGCGATTATTGACCAACTATGTTCAAGCTGCCAGCCTTTGTGATCTCCTGTGTTGGCTGGACCTGGGGCTAGCGTGCTGGTTCAGCGCTCTTGGGATGGAGCATGCTCGCGTCCTCTAAGACATTCGGCGGTCGTGGTACGCTGAGACTCTCATCAGACGGCAGGTAGGCCAATGGAAAGGAAGCAGGTAGCGACCGCTCTCTTTTTATTAGTTCTGGCGGCGATCGCGCTCTACTTCTGTTTTTTGATCATCAGGCCCTTTCTCAGCCCCATATTCCTGGCCGTCATGCTCGCGATCCTTTTCTACCCCATTCACACGTGCATCCAGGCACGCATTCGAAAGCCTAATGCTGCGGCACTTCTTTCTACCGTTCTGGTCATCCTTGCTTTCGTCGCTCCGGTCGTCGGACTGGGAATCGTTATCAGCCGGGAAACGAGCGCGCTGTACCAATTGCTGAGCGAGCGGAGCACGGAACAGGGCGGTTGGAACCCATACGTGATGCATGCGATGGAGCGTCTGCTTAGCTGGGCGGGACATTACGTAGATCTGTCCCATCTTGATTTGCGTGGTACGGCTTTGCGTTGGCTGCAGCAGGTCAGCCGGTACTTGTTTTCCTGGGGAGCACAAGTTGTCGGCAACTTCGTTTCTTTCGTCGCCACCGCCGTGATTGCATTTTTCACGTTGTTCTTTCTTTTTCGCGAAGGCGCGACGACGAAGGAACGTGTAGCGGAGGTCCTGCCTCTGACGCGTAGCCAGGTGGAGCGACTGTTCACGGGAATCAGCAATTCCATCGTCGCTAACGTGTATGGCGTGCTGGCGGTGGGTGCTGCACAAGGCGCCCTTACGACTCTTGGTTTCTGGGTGCTAGGGCTGCCTTCGCCCGCCTTGTGGGGTATGGTCACGGCGCTGTTTTCACTGGTTCCAATAATCGGATCTTCGGCTGTCTGGGCGCCTGCCGCGATCATTCTAGTCATCAGTGGACATTGGATAAAAGCTCTGATTTTACTGGTCTGGGGCGCCGGAGTGGTGGCGCAGGCGGACAATGCGATCCGGCCGTACGTAATCAGCCAACGAGCAAACTTGAGCACCTTGGCAGTATTCTTTGCTCTGCTCGGTGGCGTACAGGCGTTCGGCGTCATGGGCCTGTTCATTGGTCCGGTTGCGCTGTCATTCACGCTTGTGGTACTGCAGATGTTGCGGGAAACAATTCTCGATTACTCCGCCGGTTGAGGGTATGGGACAGGAGGCGTTCCATGACAAGGAATCCTGCCATTGTTTTCATGCTCGCGATTTTGGAGGCTGGCTCTCCTCTCTGCTGCCTCTCAAACCAGCGCCGAACTATAAAAGACTACTTCAGGGATTCCATCGGCCTGAGTCAAGGGCAGTTCGCTGATATCCAAAACGGAAAAGCGGTTGCAAAGGTCCTGAAGTCGCGCACTCCAGCAGAGATTTTTATTTTTGGTGCGGTTTACATCAAGGCCAGTCCTCAGAGTTACGTCCAGCTTGCGGTTGATTTCGACCGTCTCCTCACAATTCGGATTGCATCAGAATTACGACAACCGACGATTCTGATTTCGCACGGAGGAGTTCTTATGACAGCGGCCGATGTATTATGGAAACGCTATTGGACTGGGGCGCGGAAGTTATTTTCGGACTTCCGGGCGACGGAATCAACGGCATCATGGAATCTCTCCGCGCCTTCTCTTAGATGATTGTGACGCATGGACGTTGAACGCATCATTGACGAGATTGAGCAGTTACAGGAAATGTTCGAAGCGCCGGATATTAGGCCACTCAGCGCAAGCGACATCTCTGCTGCCAATCGAAGGCACGACGAAATGCTCGCACATAGCCCGTGGTTTAGGCTTTGGCAGCAATATGGAGTTTGTTGTCGTTCCTGATGCGCTTGACCGCCTATATTTACGCTCTGTTCCTCAGGAGGCGATGACGATCAGCACGGTTCGATAAAAGGCACGCTCGCGGTCAAAGCCAATGACGGCCGCAAAGCCAGCCACAGCCAAAGACAGTATCAAGCCGATCAAATACTCCATTCGCTTCCCTCACCGGGCACACCCTGCCCCCTTGGCAAACGGCTAGTCAAACCTTCCGACCGTAATTGCAGCTATCTCTGACCGGACATTCGGTGCAGCGCGGCTTTGACCGCTTGCACAGTTCTTGACCGTGCTGCCTGAGCAACTGATGTGCCCGGATCAGCGAATCGTAGTCTCTGGGGAGTTGTCCACAGATCGCATCCTGAGCCAAGCGGTATGTCGCTGAATAATTCCTGTGCTCCTCGGCAAACCCCACTCGACATAACACCCGCAACCCATTCGATTCGAGTGCCATCATCGGGTGAGAGCGAGTGAACAAGAGTATTTTTTCCGCACCGGGATCACCGATGCCGGGGAATTTCTTCAAAGCCTTTTTTGCTTGCGCAAGCGGTTTCTTGAGAGCCGAACACAAGTCGCTGTCGAACTCCTCATACGCGATCTTGGCAATAGTGAGCAGTTTTTCTGCGCTTACATCAGGGAGTATGCCTGCCTTGCCGATAGCTGCCAAAGCGGAGTGCTGAGCAGCAAGAATCTGGTCGGGGCGTGTACCGATGGTTCTCTTGAGAATAGCGAACGCTTCAGCTCGACGCTTGTCACTCGCTAGATACGCGATGTTCTCCCAAATGATTAGCTCCAACGGGTCAGTCGAGGGCGGTGGCGCAGGAGCACCATAGTATTGCTGAAGCTTATCGACCAGCTTAGAAAGGCCAATGGTCGCCATCCGTCCCCATTTCTGTTGACTCTGGACTGCACTCCAGATTGTATGATTCTGTCATGGGGACCAATCAACAAACTGAGAGCGCGGCGCTGCAGATCGGCGAGGTCGCGAAGCGCACATCCCCAACTGTAGGCGCGATCCGATTCTACGAGAAGCGCAGGCTCTTGCCCAAGGCGGTTCGCAGCGCAGGTCGGTTCGGTTATGCGGAGACGGCACCGTCGAGCGACTTCGCTTCATCCAGCAAGTGCAGGGACTCGGCTTCCCATTGCGGGAGGTCGGGGAATTGATCCAGCTTCAAGAGCGAGCGGTGCTGAGACGCAAAGCGTCTCGAACTCGTTCACAGGGTACAAACGACTGAGTGCTCGGCGCAGATTCTCTCGTAGCCTTCGCCTTCCGGTCCGCGTTGAAAGTTCACTCCGTACCCGCACAGAATATCGACGTCGCACGTCTGACCAATCGCGTCCCAGAGGCGTTCGAGTTGGATCGCCCCATCCGTCTTACCCTGCGCCCACAAGACTGGTGCACATTCACCACAAGCCGCAACACGGGGAGGCTCCCCCTTAGCGGCTTTGGCAGCCGCCGCCACAAGATCGCTCGTGACTTTGCGGAATCGAATGGGGTCGGGCAGACCATTAACCATGAAGGTTGACAACGTTTCTGTAACATCTAAAGCCGTATAGCGTCCCTCATCAATGGCTGCGGCAAGACTCACGCCTCGTTCCAGCAGTCTCTGACGCAGGCCCTTCCTGTGTACTTCAGTCGCGACCACGATAACTGCATTCCCGACCAACAGTACGGCTTCGATAAAACGGGTAAAGCCAACCAGAAACGCTTCGTCATCAGAATAGAAGTGAACCTCGTGGTTGCGGGTGCCTGGCCTTGTTTTCGATGCCAGCGATGGCAGAGCCTCATCATGCCGTCGATGCTGCGTGTCCGTGGTATCGGTAAAACGGTGACCCGATAATCCGTCACCGATAAACTGCCCGCCCTGTCGAACCGTTTCCACAGCAGTCAATAAATCGTTCGCAGCATGCAGCTTGAGAATGTAGCCCGAGCCGCCCGAGCGCAGAGCTTCTTGCACTACATCGGCGGAAGATTCCTGACTCAGGAAGAGTATTTTGCCCTGGGGAGACAGCTTTTGAATTCGTCGAGCCGCTTCGATCCCATTCAGTTTTGGGAGCCCAATGTCGAGCACTATCAGGTCCGGTTGCAGTTCTTCGGCTTTCCGAACCGCTTCTATGCCGTCTGAAGCTTCCCCGACGATTTGCAATTCTGGCCTCTTTTCCAGAGTGGAACAGACGAATCGTCGAAACGGTTCGTAATCATCGACGACGAGAACTCGGACTGCTGGCGTTTCCAAAGTGCACCCCTTCGAACTAGAACCCGGTTCCATTAGCGTAGTTGCAGTAGTTTTGTGCCAGTATTCCATCCTGCTGCTTCATATCGTTGCGCAAAGGCAATCAACCGTGATCCAAAGCTGACCAGGGCCGCTGAGATCGAGAGTACGTCTTCGACCGCCGCAGGGGAATGGCTCCAACGGGTAAGGGCGACCCATCACCGCATGCACAATTAAGACCAGGAAAAGCTGCGACGATGCTTAGCAAGCGTCCGGATGCGGAAGCGCCGTCAGCGTCTGCATAAAATTTTTGCGCGTGCATCACCCCGGGGTTCGTAGACCATCGCCGACGCGGAGCGGTCAATGCGGGAACTCGCTTATCTCATACGCCGAGCAACCACCTGCAGTCGGGTGATCGCTGAGAGTATCTTGCTGTAAGACTCATAAGAGTCCTCCTTTTGTTGGTTTCTTTCAATTCAAATCAACTCCACGAAATCAAGGCTGCGAAAGAGGCAGCGACAACCGCCGGTCTTTCCGTTCACCGAGCATCTGGAATCGCCAGCGCGTGCGGGTCCGGCACCGCTCGGCTGTCGTCAGCCAAGGGGAAGCGATCAATCAGGCGCAAACCAAGAGCCAGCCGGACCGGAACACGGCGCAGGCTCTATTGGACACAGCCAAGAAACAAGTCGTTTAAAATGGGCAATCGGCCCGTCCCGGCGTTTCTTTGACGTGTGCGCGCGCGCAGCGCTATTTACGCGGTTTATAGATGACCGACTGTCTCGATTTCTGGAGTACTACAAAGGTTGGCGGACTGCCTGTTTCGCATGTCAACCCACTCGGGGTAAATCGCGTGCAAGCTCTTGACGCGGCTTCCCGGCAAGTTTCGCGTCCGGGTTGGTAACGTGGATCGGCACTAATAGGCGCTTGATTGTTCAGAAAAACGAAGATCTACGATGTTGTAATGAGCTCTTCAGTGCTCGCCGATGTTCGCTACTCCCTGCGCCACATTCGCCTTGCGCCGCTATTCACGATCACCGTCGTGCTTACTTTAGGGCTCGGTATCGGCGCCACCACGGCGATCTTCTCGCTGATTTACACCGTGATGCTGAAGTCGCTTCCCGTCCCCGATCCCGGCAGCCTCTACCGCATCGGAACCGGAAAGACCTGCTGCTATTCGAACGACCCGCAAGGTGAATGGGGCATCTTCTCCTATGACTTTTATCAGCGTTTGCGCCGCTCCACTCCGCAGTTCGAGCAGGTCGCAGCGTTCCAGGCCGAGCCGCACATCCTCAGCGTGCGTTACGGCAGCCACGTAGGGCAAGCTCAGGCGCTGCTGGGCGAATACGTAAGCGGCAATTATTTTCAGACGCTGGGCGTTCAGCCGTTTGCCGGACGGCTCTTTACATTTGCCGACGACGAGAGGAACTCCGCGCCAGTGGCTGTGATGAGTTATCGCACTTGGCAGGATGACTTCGGGGGCGATCTCTCGGTGGTGAATGCCAACTTCACTTTCGAGGGTTTCAACTTCAAAGTAGTGGGCATCACGCCGCCTAGCTTTTACGGCGACACGATGAGCAGAACTCCGCCCTCTCTGTGGATACCTCTTCAAACCGAGTATCTAACGGACGCGGAAGCCTCCTACAACCTCGTTCACTCGAGCGCATGGCTTCGCGTGATCGGCCGGTTGCGGCCGGGAGCACAGCTTACGGGCTCCTCATCGGAACTGACCTCCTTGCTGCGGCACTGGCTCGTTTCCGATGCCGACATGATGCCGAATCACCGGGGGGAACTGGAACAACAACTTCCGCAGCAGAGGATCGAAATCGCCCGGGCTGCGACCGGGGTCGGCGCACTGGGCGACGAGTACGGCAGGAGCTTGAAGATTCTACTCGCCGTGTGCACGATGGTTCTGTTGATTGCCTGTGCGAATGTGGCGAACCTGCTGCTTGCCCGAGGTATGACGCGCCGGGCGCAGGTGTCCATCCAGAGTGCGCTCGGTGCTTCCGGGACTCGGCTGATCCGGCAGGCGCTCACAGAGAGTCTTGTTCTTGCCCTTTTGGGCGGAATCGCGGGCGTGTTTCTGGCGGTTGCGGGAACCCACCTCGTGGTATTGCTTGCCTTCGGCCCCGCGAACGGGATCGCGATGCATGTGGGACTGTCGTGGCCGATGCTGGGATTCTGTGCGGCCGCGGCGCTGCTGAGCGGTGTCTGTTTCGGTACGGTGCCGGCGTGGCTGCTGGCACGCACCAATCCCATTGATGCGATGCGCGGCGCGGGGCGTGGGGGCGCAGACAGCCAGCCGCATCTGCGCCAAATGCTTGTCGTGCTGCAAGTGGCAGCCTCGGTCAGCCTGCTGGCGGGCGCAAGCCTGTTAACCCGAAGCCTGCTCAATATCGAGCGGCAGGATTTCGGGTTCACTGCACAAAACCGCATCGCCCTGCGCATGGAGGAGCCCCTGGCGGCTTACAGTCACGAGCATCTGAATCTGCTCTACCGCGAACTGCAGGAGGCTCTGGAACGCTTGCCCGGCGTGCGCAGCGCCAGCCTGGCGCTTTACTCCCCGTTCACGGCACATTGGGACCAGCTCGTGGTCAAACCGGGAGAAGGGATGCCCAGCACCGACGGCTCGCGCAAAGTGCTGTGGGACCGTGTGAGCCCGAGATACTTCGGCACCATCGGGCAGCAACTGCTCGAAGGGCGCGAATTCACGGAAGCGGATAATGCAACGTCGCGACAGGTCGCCATCGTCAATCAATCATTCGTGCGCCAGTACTTCCCAGGCGTCGATCCGCTCGGCAAAGTCTTCGGCTTCTCTAGTCCCGCCAACAGCAAGGATTTCGAAATTATCGGCGTTGTCCGGGATGCCAAGTACGTGAATCCCGAAGAGGCGCCGCAGCCCATGGTGTTTGCACCACTTGCCCAGCATTCCGACTACACCGATGCTTCCGCGAGAGACAACGAAAAGTGGAGCCATTTCATTACCGGAGCGCAGCTGTGGATCGATGGCAATCCGGGGCGGCTTGACCACGAGGTCCGGGACGTGTTCCGGGATGTCGATCCGAACTTCGCAATTGTCAGCATCCAGCCTTTACAGCAGCAGATCGACGTCAACTTCGATGAGCAGCGCCTTCTTGTGCGACTCAGCGGGTTGTTTGGTGTGCTGTCGCTGATTCTCGCATCGGTTGGCTTGTATGGCGTCACTGCCTACAACGTGGCGTGCCGTACCCCCGAGATCGGCGTGCGCATGGCGATCGGGGCCGACCGGCCGCAGATTGCGCGCTTTGTTCTTCAAGCCGCATTCGCACAAACTCTCCTCGGGCTTGTAATGGGTCTGCCGGTCGCATTGATCATTGGCTGGTTGCTGAAATCCCGACTTTATCAGGTGGGCGCCATCGATCCTCTGTCTCTTCTGCTGCCGGCGGCCGCTCTGTTGCTCTGCGCCGGCGCAGCGAGCTTGCTTCCGGCGATACGGGCCGCTTCTATTCAGCCAATCGAAGCTTTACGGGCCGAGTAGGAGTTTAGTTGGCGGTCCCGCAGCCTTGATTCTTCACAGTCGAAGTATGGCAGCCAGTGTCCGACCCATGATCATCTGCTGTGTGCTGGCAGGCACATCGCAGGATTTGAAGAGAGCCCGATATTGACTGACCACGCGTTCAATTCCATCGAGGCCGCTGTCGGATCCGAATACCAGTTTCACAAACGCACTTTGATCGTTAGCTGGTGTTGCCGTTTTCCATTCCCCTTGGCCGGACCACCAGAAAAATTTCTTAAATTCCTCCAACCGACTGCTCATCTTGGTCAATGTGGAACCACTAAGGTCGAAGAAGACGTTCGGGTTCCAACGCGCAACTTCTGCGGCCCACTCATATTCGGGATTACCGCAGTGAGCTCCGACTACCGTCAATTTCGGAAAACGTCGCGCAATCTCCTCCAGATAAAACGCCCGCATCCGGTGGGAGGCCACGTTCTCCGGTTGATCCACCGTACGACGCAAAACAATGCCGGTGTGAAACATCAGTACCCAGCCGTACTGGTTCGCGAGTTCGTAAACCGGCAGATACGAAGCATCAATGTAGGGTTTTCTTACGAATTCCAGTTCGCCCAAGCCACGATAACCCAGCGCATGAAAATCCTTCACTTGAACCAGAACGTCAGCGGCATCTAAGTCGACAAAGCCGAATGGCACAATCTTTTTTGGATACTGCTTCGCCGCCTCTGCCACCTCCACACGATGAGAGTACGGAGTAAGCACACATGCTGTCAGATTGATCCGCTCCGCCAGCGTCACCAGATCATGAATGAAATTGGGATTGTTCTCTTCGAAGTGGACATGCATATCCACTATCCGATCACTATCGTTGGCGAGAGTCGTGGAGCGTTCGTCGAACCGAAATTCTTCGCTTGCCGGCTCGCCAATGGAACGCAGGTGCATTGCTGTCGCGGCCCCGCCAGCTGCTCTCAAAAAGCGTCGACGTGAGATTCGAGAGCCCATGAATTTCTCCTTTCCAGCTCGGAAACGAGCTGGAGCTAACGGAATGTCCGGATAAAAAGGGTGTGGCGGTCCCATTCCGGTTGCAATTGCCCCGACTCAAGGCGCTTGAGAATCGTGCCCTGAATCTTCTTGTTAGCGGGGTGTCCGTTTTTGCAAAGTTGCGTCATGAACTGGGTTCAAGACGTGCACCATACTACAAAGTCCTCCGGTGTCCAACACAAAAACTGGTAAGCGCAGGCCGGAACTAGAACGAGGGTAGGCATCGCGGGTGCTCGTATTCGGCGGCTACAACGGTTGCGGGAATATACACACAGCAGCTAAGCAGAGCAACCTTTCATTGCTATCGAACTGGATGCGGACTTCGTGCATTTTCTTTCGGGCCTATTGTCCACTAAGGAGCGATGCTGCCTTCACAGACCGGCGCTGCATCCGGGCGCGCATTATAATTTTTGGGACCGCGCTGGGTCAGCTGAGGCAGAAAGGTGATGCAGGACAAGGAGAGAAACGGCCGAGTCGCCATCGCCCCAGAGTTGATGAGGAAAACCGCGGTTTTGATCGTCTTTTTGCAGTTGCTTGCATTCGCTCCTTGCCTATCCGGAGCTCAAAGCAGTAAGAAAGCTCCGGAATTGCCTCGGCTAGCCGTCGACAGTTTCTCGGGAGCCATGAGAGAGCAGATCCAGGAAGCTTACGACTACGCCCGGACTCACCCGAAGGAGGCTAAGGCGAGCGGAACCTTGGGTATGATCCTTCAGACGTACAGCTTGCTCCGCGAAGCAATCAAGTATTACCAATATGCGGCCGACCTTGCTCCCGACGAGTTTCGCTGGACTTACTATCTGGGACTCGTCGAAGCCGAGCAGGGACAGTGCGAACAGGCTGCCTCAAATCTTCGTCTCGCTCTGCGTATCGATCCAGACTACGTTCCCGCGAAATTGCACCTCGCGAACTGTCTTCTTGCCTCCGCCGACTGGGAAGGCAGCCAACAACTCTATAACGAGGTTGTTAAGCAAGATCCCGACAATCCTGACGCTTACTATGGACTGGGTCGGATCAATGCCAGTCGCCATGACTATGTCGCGGCTGCCCAAGCATACAACAAGGCGCTTGCAGAGTTTCCGGCTTTTGGAGCAGCTCATTACGCTCTGGCACTAACCTATCGCGCTCTCGGCGAGACAGAGAAAGCTGAAGAACAGCTTCGTCTGTTTGAAGAGCATAAAACGGACGCCCCTGCGGCGAATGACCAATTGCTGACTGAAGTGCGTGCTCTCAACCGGAGTGCAATATTTCAAGTGCAGGTGGGAATCGATCTCGAGCGGCAGGGTAGAAGGGAAGAATCCGCCGCGGCTCATGAAAAAGCGCTAGCCATCGACCGCAACCTGGTGCAAGCGCATATTAATCTGATCAAGTTGTACGGGGAACTGGGACAATTCGAGAAGGCCGAGCAGCACTATCGCGCTGCCACCCAACTCGATCCAGGTTCGGCTGAGTCCTACTATAACTACGGAGTACTTCTGTTGAGTGCCGAAAAATATCAGGGGTCAGAAGATGCTTTTCGAAAGACGATTGATATCAATCCATACTATGCCGACGCTCACAATAATCTCGGATATCTCCTCGAACGGAAGGGCCTGCTTTTGGAAGCAGCGGCTGAATATCAGAGGGCCATTGAAAACAAACCGAGTGACCGCCAGGCGCACTTCAATCTTGGTCGCATATTGGTGAACCAGAAAAAATACCACGAAGGAATAGCCGAGCTCGAGAAGACCATTGAGCCGGAAGATGAAAAAACTCCGCGGTACCTTTATGCCCTGGGCGCGGCTTTCGCTCGTTCGGGAGACCGGCAGAGTGCTTTGCGCTACATTCGCCGTGCCCGCCAGGGCGCTGCGGCGCGAGGACAGTCGGATCTTCTGGCCAGCATTGATCGCGATCTGCATGCCTTAGAGGGCGGCGAGCGCAGCGCAGTGAACAAGGGGAAGGGGGCCTCGGTAAGCACGTTTCAACCATTCAGCTTTGCCCGCCGTGACTTCCTACAGACCCTATTGATGGGACTGATTGGTGGAAAGCGTCTGTTCGCCAATCTTCTTGAAAATCCTCAGATCCCACTCTTCCGTGAAGTTGCCGCGGAGGTTGGACTGAAGTTCCACCATTTCACAGGAGCAACCGGAGAGTACTACATGCCCGAAATCATGGGCCCCGGTGTCGCTTTATTCGACTACGACAACGATGGTGACCTCGACGTTTATCTGATTCAAGGTTCGACCTTCGACGCAGCGCAAGATCCACGTCACTCGAAATTTCCGCCGCCACCCGGATGGAAACCGGGAAATCGTCTGTTCCGCAACCTGCTCAGCGAAACTGGGAAGCTGCAGTTCGTAGATGTCACCGAACAAGCCGGCGTAGGACACATCGGGTACGGAATGGGGGTCGCGGTCGGAGACTACGACAATGATGGCTTTCAAGACCTCTACGTCACAAATTTTGGGCGCAACGTGCTGTATCACAACAACCGAGATGGAACATTCACCGATGTGACAGCGAAAGCCGGTGTCGATGATCCTCGCTGGAGCACGGGAGCGGCGTGGGTCGATTATGATCGCGACGGTCGTCTCGACCTTTTTGTTGCGAATTACCTGGATTTCACGGTTAAGGGCAACCGGCAATGTTTCGCTTCAACGGGAGAGCGGGATTACTGTACCCCGAAGATGTATCAGCCGGTACCCGCCCGCCTATTTCATAATCGAGGCGATGGCACTTTTGAAGATGTCACTGCAGCGGCGGGAATCGGCACGGCGATGGGGCCGGGGCTGGGCATTGTCTGTGCCGACTTCAATGGCGATGGCTGGCCCGACATTTACGTAGCTAACGACGGAGCTGCCGCCCATCTGTGGATCAACCAGAAAAACGGGATGTTCAAGGAACGGGGTGCCCTCTCGGGTGCGGCATTGAGTCCGGATGGATTACCCCAGGCGGGCATGGGCGTTACAGCGGCGGACTTCGACGGCGACGGGGATGAGGATATCTTAAAGACCAATCTGACCAGCGAAGGCACCAACTTGTACATCAACGATGGCCAGGGGAATTTTCGTGATGCTTCCACGGAACTTGGCCTGTTCTTGCCAACGTTTCCTTACACCGGGTTCGGCACGGAGTGGTTTGATTACGACAACGACGGACGTTTAGACCTGTTTATTGCGAATGGCGCAGTGAACCGGATCGAGTCCTTGCGGGGGACTTCCTACCCGTTTGGTCAGCCTAATTTGCTGTTTCACAACGAGGGAGACGGGAAGAAGTTTCGAGACATGACCGCCGCTGCCGGGCCCGCCTTTGCCTTGCCTGAGGTGAGTCGGGGCGCTGCATTCGGCGACATCGACAATGACGGAGCCGTAGACATTGTGGTCGCCAATAACAACGGTCCAGTGCGGCTCCTGCTGAACGAAAATCGTTCTCTCAATCGTAATCACTGGCTCCTGGTTAGTCTGCAGGCAACACAGGGAAATCGCTTTGCGATGGGCGCCAAAGTGGAACTTCGGCAGCGAGGACGCAAGTTGTTGCGTCGTGTTCACACAGACTCCAGCTACTTGAGTGCTAACGACGTCCGGGTGCATTTCGGATTGGGAGAGGATGCGAAGATCGAAGCTCTAATCGTCCAGTGGCCCAGTGGGGAACGGGAGTCGTGGGATAAATTGGAAGCGGATCGAATAGTCCAAATTCGCCAAGGCACGGGCCGTGTCATTCATGACTAGAGTTCAAACCGACACACTTCTGTCAGAGAATTCTGCGATTCTTCGGGCGCTCTGAATCAACCCGCTTTGATCCGACGTGGCGGCCAGACACGATCCAAGATTGTCAGGTTAACTCGAAACTGTCTCGAAAGGTATCGAAAGTTCTTGACAACGATTTCCCCAGATTGGTAGCGTTGCCCCAACTTATTAATGGGGTCCTTTCCGAGAAGATTTCCGTTAGGTGATGTTTTTCCGCCCTTCGTCCAAGTGCCTGGCCTGCCACCGTTAACTGACTAGAAGAGTTGTAGAGGCAGTTGCGCGAGCAGCAAGCTGCTCGGCTTGTTCATCGGCATAAAGGAGGTCAGGGGCGATGCTAAGAAATAAATCTGTGGTTCTGCTGGCAGTGGGGGCCTTGGGTTTCTCGCTTTTGGGATTCGTCCAGACTGCTAACGCTCAAGTACTTTTCGGTTCGGTGAGCGGAACAGTGACTGACCAGAGCGGTGCAACTGTGCCAAAGGCACATGTTTCCTCGGTCAACAAGGGCACGGGCGTGGTGAGAGAAACAGATGTGGATGGAAGCGGCCACTACACCCTTACGGACCTGTCCCCGGGCACCTACGACATCACTGTCACAGCAAGCGGGTTCAAGCCGCTGACCCAGACAGATGTAACCGTTGGCGCGAACGTGGTGACCAATACCAACTTCAATCTACAGGTCGGTGCGGTATCCGAGAAGATCACGCGTGGAGGCGGACGCGGTAACGCTCCAAACCGAAAAGACCGACGTTCACACGGAGCTCACGGAGAAGGCAATCCAGGAGATGCCACTCAATCAGTATCGGAATTATCAGACGCTGATCAACCTGGTGCCTGGAGCGACCCCGGGACAATTCCAAAATGCGATTGCGGACACGCCAGAACGGGCCCTGACCACCAACATCAATGGTACGAACCGCAACAACAACAACACCCGCGTCGATGGCGCGGCCGACGTATTCGTCTGGCTGCCGCACCACACGGTCTATGTGCCCCCAGCGGAGACAATTCAGGAAGTGAACGTCTCCACCAACAATTTCGATCCTGAGCAGGGGATGACAGGCGGCGCGGCCATTACCGTTATCACCAAATCAGGCTCGAATCAGTTCCACGGGGTCTTATTTGAATACCATCAGGACCAAGCGCTGAGGGCCAGACAGTACTTCGAAACGCCAGCGGTTCAGCCCAAGAAAGGCACCAGCATCCTGAACGATATGGGCGGGACCTTCGGTGGCCCGATCAAGAAGGACAAACTGTTCTTTTTTGGAAGCTGGGATGGCACCTTCGAACGAGATAACCGAAACACTGGTCAGGTTACGGTGCCGACGCAGGCGCTTCGCAATGGAGATTTCACCGGCCTTACGCACTCCAACCGTAATCTATGATCCCACTACAGGGGCTGCTGATGGCAGTGGACGGACGCCATTTCCTAATCAAGCAGCCATTCCGATTAACCCGATTTCGGCGCAGATCATTGCCCTGCTTCCTCCACCAAACGTGCCAGGAGCCGGCGATATCGACAACTACTTCTTTTCAGCCACGCAACGCCTGAATCGCAACAACTTCGATGGCAAGGTTGATTGGAATCGCACCACAAACCACAGCATCTTCGTCAAGTACAGCGCCATGAAGTCCGTATTTCATGGCGTGCCGAGCCTGGGTCAGGCGATTGGCGACTGCGCTTGCGACGGCGGCCTGGGCGATTTCCATTCGTTTGTGCAGCTCGTTACGGTGGGCCACACGCTGACCCTTTCGCCTACGCTGGTCGTAGACGGGAACGTAGGCTTTACGCGCATGAGCGAATACGGCAAGACACCGGATTACGGAACTAACATCGGGTCGGATGTGCTGGGGCTTCCGGGAACCAACAACGGTTCGGACCTGCGCAGCAGCGGGTTCCCCTTCTTTGCCGTTTCCGGTTTCGCCAACATCGGCAACCCTGAGGGCTGGAATCCGGCATTCCGCAATGACTGGAGCTTCACCACTTCCCACAATGTGCGGTGGTCCAAGGGCAAGCACCAGATTAGCGCCGGGATCGATATCATTCATCACCACCTGAACCATTGGCAGCCGGAGTTGGGATCCGGGCCGCGAGGCGAATTTGATTTTGATGGTGGCGCGACAGCGTTGAACGGCGGAGAAGCTGCCCAATCAGTTCAACGCCTGGGCGCAGTTTTTGCTGGGCCTGCCTGGCGGAACGGTAGTAGGTGGGTTGGGCAAGAGCGATCAATTTATCAAAGCCACTGCGAAGGAGTGGCAGTTCGGCTGGTTCGTTGGAGACCGCTATCGCGTTACGCAACAAGCTCACCGCCAACCTGGGTTTGCGTTACGAATACTATCCGCTGATGACGCGCGATAGCGTCGCCAAATTCGATCGCTTACGACTTCATCACCGGTAATGTGCTGCTGGGTGGGATTGGCGGGAATCCCGAGCATCTTGGAGTCACTACCAGCAAGAAGCTCTTTGCCCCTCGCGTCGGATTGGCATATCAAGTGAGCGACAAGATGGTCGTGCGCAGCGGTTTTGGGATCACCGTAGATCCGCTTCCGCTCGCCAGACCGCTGCGAGGCTTCTATCCGTTCACGGTCGGGTCAAACTTTGCCGGAGTGAACAGTTTTGCGCCGGCGGGATCCTTCTCTCCGCTGGCAACTCCGCTTCCGAGTGGAGCCAATCCCGGTTGGTATTCCGCCGATTTGCTGTCCTGACATCAGCAGCGGCACAATTCCTCTCCCTGCTCAAGCTCTGGAGCGCAGCGTGGGGCCCGGCGAGTTGAAGCGCGGGTATATCGAATCCTGGAACTTGATCGTGGAGGGCAAGCTTCCCGGGAATTTCCTAGGGTCAGTGGGCTATGTCGGTACGCAGACCGTTCACCAGTTTGGCGACTTGGACGTGAACGCATCGTTGCCGGGTACTGGACAGGCGGGACAGCCTTACAACAACCGCAGTTTGGAGACGCCCTTAGTCCGGGCGATCGAACCGCCAGTACCCTGTACTGGCAGGGCTTCCTCAGTGCGAATTATCATGCGCTGCAGGCCTCCCTCAACCGTCAATTCAAGAATGGTTTCATGGTCAAGGGAGCGTACACGTGGTCGAAAGCCATCAATTGGACCGATGACGATGGCTGGGCTGGCCTCAATTGGAACGATCCCAATATTCTGCGAAAGAATCGAGCACCGGCCGGCTACAACACACCACAAATCTTCCAGATGTCCTATATCTACGAGCTACCTCTTGGCCCAGGGAAAGCAGTGGGCCAATTCAGGGGCCGCGGCCAAGATCCTGGTGGATGGCAAACCAGCGGTATCTTTAGCGCCGTTTCTGGCCAACCATTCCAGTTAACCGCATCCGGCGCTTCATTGAACGCCGTGGATCAAACCCAGACACCCGACCAGGTCGGTCCTGCACACAAACTTGGCGGAGTTGGGTCTGGAAATCCCTTCTACGACCCAAGTGCGTTCGTGCCCGTGACGGACGTCAGGTACGGTAACGTTGGCCGCAATAGCCTGCGAGGACCGGGCTCTGTAAATTTCGACTTCAGCCTGTTCCGCACGTTTAAAATCACCGAGCGGGTGGAATTGCAGTTTCGTGCGGATGCCGCCAACCTCTTCAACGCACCACACTTTCTCAATCCCAGTGGCGACATCACGAGTGGTAATTTCCTGACGATCACCAGTGCCAAAAATGACGAACGCCAGTTCCGGTTCGGACTACGATTGGCATTCTGAGTGGAGAATCAGCCCCCGGGAGCACGCAAAGCGTGCCTCCGGGGGTTATTATTTGCTTCTCAGGAGAAACTCGACGATGAAGCGATGCAGTTTCGCCGTGGTGTTGCTATTGGCGCTCGCCGCTGCCGAGCCAGGCGAGGATCAGGATGGACTGCTCTGTTCAACGGCAAAGATCTCTCCGGCTGGAAGAAGAATGGCGACGAAAAATGGGTCGTCGATCAGGGCACGATTCTCTGCGAAAGCACAGCGAACAAGTACGGTTACTTAACCACCGAAAAGACGTATGGGAATTTTGATTTGCGCCTCAAGTTCAAGGGCGAGGCGGAAGGAAACAGCGGTGTCTTTGTTCATTCTCGAATCACGGGCATCGACCCGGAGCATGGCCCCGACATCGAGGGCATGCAAGTGGAGGTCGATCCTGGCAAGGGCAAGCATACTGGCGGGCTGTACGAAAGCGGCGGACGTGGTTGGGTAGCGATGCCGACAGCGGAAGGCGAAAATGCGCTCAAGCCGGGCGAATGGAATGACCTCGAAGTCTCGGTGCAAGGCGCTCACATTGTTACTCATCTGAATGGCGTGAAGGTTGTGGACTATACCGACCCTTCGCCCAAATTCACCGATGGCGTAATCGCGTTGCAGATTCACACGGGCGGCGGTGTGAAGATGCGCTGGAAAGAAATTGAGATCAAGGAGAATTAGAAGGAGCCGCATCACCGGCTGCGTTTACACTGAGCTTTGCCATTCGGCACCATGACGAAATTGAATCGACGAAAATTTCTGCAATCTTCTGGCGGCGCTCTGGCGGTAAGCGTGGGCTTAGCGGCGCGCTGCGCTGGCAAACAGCGAGTGTCTCATGCGCGGCCTGCATTTTCCGAAACAGCAAGATTCCATCCCAGCTATCGCGGCCGATGAGGGCAAAAAGCCGCTGCGACTCGGGCTGATCATAGACATCGGCAAAGATCCTGATGCCGCCCTCGCCAAGGTCCACGAACTTGGTATGCCGACGACCCAGATCTTCGTGGACGAATTCGAAATGAATCTGGTCGACCGGCTGCGCCAGTCGCTCGAGAAATATCAGATTGAGGCGACATCGCTTGTGGTGGGTGGACCGGGAAAAGAAGTGTGGGACTTTTATCAAGGGCCCCTGACGATCGGCCTGGTTCCCAAAGCCACGCGCGCAGCCCGCATTGCGCATATCAAGAAAGCCTCAGATTTCGCCAAGCAGTGCGGCATACTCGGCCGTGCAGACGCACTGCGGATTTATTCCCGAAAATCCGAATGATCCCGTGTATACAGGAAACCGTGGCAGCGATTCGAGAGGTTGCTACCTATTGCAAGCGCAACGGGCAGAACTTCCGCTACGAGACCGGCCAGGAGACTCCCATCACGCTCGTGCGTGCGATGGGTGATGTCGGGGTGGACAATCAGGGCGTTAACTTCGATCTCGCCAACCTGATTCTCTACGGCAAGGCGAATCCTGTCGATGCCATTGAACTGCTCGGCCCTTACGTGCAAGGGATTCATGCCAAAGACGGCATGTGGCCGACGAACCCCAAGCAACTTGGGGAGGAAGTTGCCATCGGCAAAGGCAAAGTGGATTTTCCTCGTATTATCGAGCGGTTGAAGCAGCTCAATTATCGCGGCGCGGTAACCATCGAGCGCGAAATTTCCGGGCCGCAACAACTCGAAGACGTTCGCGCGGCGAAAATGTACTTAGAAAAATTGATCGGATAGTTTCGGAGGGCACATGCCAAGCGATCCAGAGAAGCCGATTTCTGTCAAATGAAGTGACCCGGCGAAAATTTATCGCGGTAGCAGCGGGAATGAGCCGGTGCGATGTTCATCAAGCCCAGCCTGGTGCGCGGCACCGCTGCCAATTCGGCTGTCCGCGTAGGTTTGCTGGGTTGCGGTGGCCGCGGGACCGAGGATGCGACAAACCTTGTCGATACCGGCGGCGCGCGCGTGGTTGCGCTGGGCGACATGTTCCAGGACCAACTGGACATCGCACGCAAGCATTTCGACGAGATGCAACAGGGTAAAGGCTACGCCGCTCTGGACGCTTCACAGCTTTTTGTCGGGCCCGATGCCTACCAGAAGATTGCAGGCTCCAAGGAAGTGGATGCCATCGTCATAGCTACTCCGCCCTACTACCATCCGCAACACCTGGAGGCCGTCGTCGCCGCCAAGAAACATGTTTATCTCGAGAAGCCGGTGGCTGTCGATGTTCCGGGCGCACTCAAGGTCATCGAAATTGGCAAACGTGCCGACAACAAGCTGAGTCTTGATGTGGGATTTCAGATCCGCGATTGCCCTCCGTTTGTAGAACTGGTGAACCGTATTCACAATGGGGCTCTCGGCAACATTATTTGCGGCGAGGCTCATTACCTGACGGGCTACATCGATAGGCCAGCATGGCCCAACGCGTCGCCTGTCGAGCGGCGACTGCGCAACTGGGTTTACGATCGGACGCTCTCGGGTGACATCATCGTGGAACAGAACATCCACGTGATCGACATCTGCAACTGGATTCTCAAAGACCATCCGATGAAAGCTTCCGCGACCGGAGGACGCCAGGGGCGTCCGGCGAATGATGGCGATGTCTACGGAAATTACAACGTGATCTTCCACTATCCCAATAACGTTGACGTGACGTTCAGCTCAACTCAATTTGCGAAAGGCTGGTGGGATGTGACCGAGCGCTTTTTCGGCACAAAAGGCACCTCACAATCTCCCTACACTGGGCCGCTGGGTATCTGGGGTGACGAACCGTGGCAATACCCTCTTTCTACAAAGCCGGGAACCGAGCCACAGGCTTTTTCCGTAACCGGAAATTTCACTTCCAACCTGGAACTTGCCGATCAGGAAAAGAAGAAGGCGTTCGTGGAGAGCATCACAAGCGGCAATTTTCACAACCAGGCGGCGAAGGGTGCGGAATCCGCGCTGTCATGCATGATGGCGCGCACCGCGGCCTATACGGGCCGTGAGGTGACTTGGGATGAAACCTTGAAGTCCAAGGAAGTGTGGGATCCAAAGATTGATTTGAACAAGCTACGCTGAGGTGCAGATGCGTCATCCTTCACGTCGCGAATTTCTGAAATCCTCGGTCACTACTGTGTGCGCAGCAGGTCTTAGCGTCGCGGCACAGGGCCGCTCGCTATCGACTGGGTCAGTCGATGCAGCCCCGGTTTCCCCATCGGCCCTTTCCATCAAAAAGGGTCTGGTCTTTGACATGTTGCCGGAGAAGCTCAGCTACGGGGACCGCTTCAAACTGGCGCGAGACGTCGGATTTGAGGTCGTGCAAGTGCCTACAGAAGCAGACGCAGGGAAAGCTGAAGAGATCAAGAAGGCCGCGGATTCGGCGGGCATCCGCATCGACTCAGTGATGAATATGGACCATTGGAAGTATCCCCTGTCCTCGAGCGACCGTGAGGCGGTGGAGAAGAGTCTTGCAGGAATGCGCACTTCTCTCCACAACGCCAAGCTTTGGGGGTCAGACGCGGTTTTGCTGGTTCCTGCAGTGGTCGACGCCAGGACTTCTTATCACGACGCATGGCAGCGGTCGCAAAAACAAATCCGAACCTTGATTCCGCTCGCGGAAGAGCTCAAAGTGACTATCGCGATCGAGGAGGTCTGGAACAAATTCCTGCTCAGCCCTCTCGAGATGGCGAAGTACATCGACGAATTCCAGAGCCCCTGGATAAAAGCCTGGTTCGATGTAGGGAATGTTGTGTTGTATGGCTATCCACAGGACTGGATTCACACGCTTGGGAAACGGATCGTGAAGGTTCACCTCAAGGATTTCAAACGCAAGGAAGATGGATACGCTTGGGTGAATCTTGGTGACGGCGATGTGGATTGGAGCGCAGTGCGGCAAGCCTTTGCTGACATTGGTTATTCGGGCAGCGTGATCACCGAGCTTGATGGGGGCAACGAATCGTATCTCCGCGACGTGAGCCAGCGCATCGACCGCTTACTTCTGGGTAGGGGCTGAGTGAAGGCAGGCATCACCAGCTAGACGCTTTCACGAACTCCGGAAATAATCTCCACGTGGGCCGATCCTTCTCGATGGTTTCTCGAAGAGACTTCCTGGCCGCAGCCTGCGGCCTTTTAGTTCCCCAGTCGAGACGAAAAGCCGATCTGAAGTTGCCATCCGCGCTTTCTCCGATTCGTTTTCGTGAAGTCGCCGAGCAAGCCGGACTCGATTTTGTGCTTCAGAACAATCCGACTCCACGCAAGCACATGATCGAAACCATGGCGGGAGGAGTGGCGGCTTTCGATTACAACAACGACGGCAAGGTGGATATCTTCTTCACCAACGGCGCGGCAATTCCGAGCCTCGAAAAGGACTCTCCGAAGTTTTTCAATCGGCTTTACCGTAATGACGGTGGAATGAAATTTACGGACGTCACGTTAGAGGCTGGTGTCGCGGGTGCAGGCTATTCCATGGGCGCGGCCGCCGCTGATTACAACAATGACGGGCATACGGATTTGTTCGTGGCCGGCGTTTATCGCAACATTCTCTATCGCAATCTGGGCAACGGAAAATTCGAAGATGTGACGGAAAAAGCGGGAATCAAGAGCGACAAGTGGTCTGTGGCCGCCGGCTGGTTCGACTTCGATAACGATGGCTGGTTGGACTTGTTCGTCGTCAACTACGCCCACTGGACTCCCGAGTTCGATCGCTACTGTGGTGACCGTGAGCGCAACTTGCGTGTCTACTGCCATCCGAAATATTTCGAGGGACTGCCCAACACACTCTATCGCAATCGTCGTGACGGGACGTTCGAAGATGTCAGCAAAGAGGCTGGCATCGCAGAACACATTGGCAGAGGTATGAGTCTCGCTTTCGCAGACTACGACAACGATGGTTTCACCGATGTTTTCGTGACCAATGATAACTTGCCGAACTTCTTGTTCCGGAATCGAGGCAACGGAACATTCGAAGAGGTAGCTCTCGAAGCCGGCGTCGCATTAACCAACAACGGTGCGCCAATAGCCAGCATGGGAGCGGATTTTCGCGATTTCAACAATGACGGGCTTTGCGACATCAATGTGACGGCACTAGCCGGCGAGACTTTCCCTCTGTTTCGCAACATGGGCAAGGGTTCGTTTCTGGACGCAACCCACGGTAGCCAACTAGGCCAGCTCTCGACTACACGCAGCGGATGGAGCAATGGATTTTTCGATTTTAATAATGATGGCTGGAAAGATCTGTTCACCGCCAACTCCGACGTCAATGACTTGATTGATCTGTTCCAGTCCACTCATTACAAGCAACCGAACAGTATCTTCGCCAACCTGGGCAACGGAACATTCCGCGACGTATCATCGGACGCGGGTTTTAGCCTCGCGCGCGCCCATCGTGGTTCTGCTTTCGCGGATTTTGACAATGACGGAAAAATCGACATTGTGGTCAGTGCACTCGGTGAGCCTGCCGAACTCTGGCAGAACGTGAGCCCTGACTCTAATCACTGGCTTGTACTGAAACTGACCGGCACTCGTAGCAACCGTGACGGCATCGGAGCCAAGATCAAGCTGGGCGATCAGTTCAATCACGTAACCACGGCTGTGGGATACGCTTCTTCCAGCCCCTCCAGCGTCCACTTCGGAACCGGCAAGCTGGAAAGGATAGAGCGAATCGAAATTCGCTGGCCCAGTGGGACTGTTCAAGTACTACGGGATATCACGACCAACCAAATACTCGAAGTGCGCGAGCCGACCAAGTAATCGGAAAAGCGTGGCTCCTGGTCACGGAGCCGTGATCTCAGTATCCTGCTTGGCCGCCTCGGCCTGGGCTGCCGCGGAGCGCTGCAGCGACTGATATTCTTTAAGCATTTTGTTGGCGAGCTCGATCTGGCCAGTTGCTCGGTAAGCCTGTGCCAGCTGATAGTGGAGCGTGCCGTCTTCATCGCTGGCCAGCGCTACCTTAAGGTGGGGAATTGCGTCCAGGGTCTTCCCGGTGGCTAGTTCGGACCGTGCCAGTGCTTTGTGAACCGCCAGAGATTTCGGATCCCTAGTTGCGGCCTGCTTCAGCAATGGGATGGCCTCGACTGGTCGCTGGAGGTCCAGCAAAGTATCTCCCAGAAGGTAGTTCAGTTCAGCTGAGTTGGGCTGCTGCTGTAGAAGTTCCTGAAACAGCGGCAAAGCCTGGCTGTAGTTTTCGCCGAGCTTCAGACTGATGGCTAGCTCTTTCTTGACCTGCGTATCATTGGGCGAGAGCTGCAGCGGCTTTCTGCCACTCGCTGGCGGCCTCACTGTATTTCTTCTGGCTGTTGTAAATATGAGCTTTTAGTTCATGCAGCTCCGCAGAAGGCGGCAACTGACCGAGCCGGTCGAATGCATTCAGTGCCAATTCATTGTAGGCGCGCGTCATCCAGTAGAAAGATTCAGGCGTATTTGCCGACTTTGCGGCCGCGATCAACTCGTCATAGTTTCTCGTCCTAAACTGACACTCTGGCGTCGCAGAGTGGCAATCAAGAAATGGCAGCTTGGCTTCCCGCTGTTCTTCGGTTTCTGCCCATTCAGAGTGTCCGGTTCGCCGATAAATCTCTGCCAAGCCGCTGTGCAGGCCACGCAAGGTAGGCATGCGCTCCAGCGCAAGGCGATAAAGGAAGAAGGCGCTGGAGAATTGCTGCTCGCGCAGGCGGGCCTCCGCCAGCAATGAAAGCACGTACGCCGACTCCGGAGCGGATCTTTGCAATTTTTCGAAAGTCCTGCTCGAAAGCGATTCGTAAGAGCGTCCGAGGCCGTACCAAGCCTGGGCATTCTCCGGGTCCTCGCCTGTGAGCCTGTGGTATTCCACTGTCGCTTCTTCCACTCGGTCGAGGGAAAGCAGTGCACCTGCGAGCATCTGGCGAGCCTGCTGCTGCTCCGGTTGGAGTTCGAGGACGGTCCTGAGCGGCTTGACAGCCGCCACCGTCTCGCCCAACTGCAGACGCGTGGTCCCGAGGAAAAGCCAAGCCGGCGCCATCTCCGGATCTAGTTTCACCGCCTGTTCCAATTCCGGGATGGCTTCCCGTTTTTTGCCGGCCAAGTGCAGGGCCATGCCCAGGTTCAACTTCAAACCCGGATTGTTGGGCACCGCCTTATTCAATTCGCGGTACAACGAAATCGCCTGCTGGAAATGCCCTTCGGCCATCAGTTGCTTAGCCTGCTGGGATTTGAGAGCTAGGGTATCGATTTGTGGCGTCGGGTAGGCCAAAATCGATGCCGCGAAAATGAAAGGCACTGCTGCAAGCTTCATAACGGCTCAAGGCGGAAAGCTGTTTACAAATTATAGGCAGATGCGATCGAACCGTCACCCGGCGGAGGGGAGTATCGTGGAATGTCTGCTTGGTGGGGGAAGCTATGAAAATTCAGCGGGCGCTCTTGATGCTGACTATGGTCAATCTGACGAAGCCGAGCGTTCTGCATCGGAGTGGCTCGTTGTTCGGCAATGTTCCCGACGATCTGTTCGAATGCACGGTCGGCCTGATATCGCTCAGCGTGTCCGAGCGGAGCTGTCCGGACGCCAGTAAATCCCTATTACGCGTTTCTGCCTCAGTACCTCACCGTCAAGACGGGGCAGCCTGCGCCGCACACGACTTCATACGCAGTAGCGACGGCATGTGGGAGGCCGTAGCGGGATGGGTTGAGTGATGCAAACCCATAATGGTGGCATCGACTTTGAGAGTGTTGGCCGCTTGTAGGATCTTTTCGCCAGGGAAGCCGAACTCGATCATGAATTCAGGTTTGACCGCCAGTTCGGCATGCTGCGTCATCAATTGCTCGAGCCGCCGGAGGCTGGCCATGCGAGTATGCTCTCGCATCTGCATGACATCTCCGGCAGTGTGCCAAACAGAACCCTCCTTTAGCGGCACGCAAGGAAGCTTCACCGAAGTCCGTCGCGAACAGGAAGGGCCGCATTGCTCTAGAGCTTTTAAGTGGTGAACAAAAGACCACCCTCTCCCCGGTTAATCGGGGAGAGGGTGGTTGTAGTCGGAACGTGTTTTAGTCGTCCGCGTCTTCACCAGCGGGTGCCGGGTTGTTGAAGTCGCTCGGGGGGCGAACCGTCTTCTCGCCGGGATAGGGCCGCTTAAACCCGGTGGACAGGTACCAGTTCAGATGGTTGACGGTGTCCGGGTCTTCGGAGTCGGGCTTGGTCAGTTTGCCGGCGAAGATCTCCGCCTTCTTCTGGAGCCAAGCCTCCCTCAGGGCCTTGACCTGAGGGCTGTCCGTTGTGGGTCGGCTGCGCTCGCTGTAACGCCCTCGTCCAGCGGGACCTGGTTCGGCACGTGCGTCCACGGCTTGAAGTTGTCCGCGGGCGGCGTGCCCTTGACGAAAGCCGTCCTCATCGGCGACGCCACGAGGTCGAACTGGTTCATGGGCGGCAGACCGAGGATTTGCTCGATCGTCCGAGTCATGTTGACCTGCGTGTAGTAGGTGTGGTCGGTGGGTCCGTCCTGCACGGCGTATGGGCTGACGATATAGCCTGGGCTGCGATGACCGTCGACGTGGTCGACGCCGTTCTGCGCGTCGTCTTCCTCGATGAAGATCGCCGACGTGGACCACACGTTGCTGTGGCTGATGTAGTCGATAATGCGCCCAACGGCCAAGTCGTTATCGGCCTGTTGGGCGTCCGGGGTCGGCGGGCCGCCGGTGTGGTCGTCCATGATCCACAGGATGCTCAACGCGGGCACCGTACCGGCCTTGACGTCCTTCTTGAAGTCCTGCACCCACAGATCGACGCGGAACTGGTCGGGAATGCCCAGATCGAATATCGGGAAGTTCTTGATGAGGTGGTTAGACACGGCCGGGACAGAGGAGTGTGCCTGGATCGTGTTCTGATAGTACAGCGTCGCTCTCGAGCCCAGCCTCGAACTTCTTCGCGTCGGCGTAAAAGTCGCTCCAGCTCGGCTCGTCGGTCGACCCGTTCGGCTGTAGGAACGTATCGTACTCGACGTATTCGCCGTAGATCTTCACCGGCAGACCGGCGGCCGCCGCTTCCGAGAACAGGAAGCCCTTGTTCTGATAGGCGAGTGCATCGCCGGCGTTCCCGCCTGGATAGCTGCGGTTCCAGTCAGGCGACTGGATGTCGTCGGCGTAGGGCGCCATGGCCTCGGTGATCCACTGGTGACCGTCAGCCGACTGGCGGCTCGGGTCGTAGAAATTGTCGAAGAGAGGGAAGCGCTTCACCAGTTTGTGCGCGTTCGGCGTGATCCTTGCCGCCGAACACCGCCAACGAGGGGTCGCCATTGCCGGCGGCCACGTCGCCCAGGATCTGATCATAGGTGCGGTTTTCACGGATGATCAGGAACACGTGCTTGATCAGCGACGGATCGCCGATCTTCGCCGGGATTGCGACCGGCTTGGTCATGCGGGCTGCCACCGGAGGCAGACTTGATATTTTGCGTCAGATCCCAGTGGTTGTTCTGGAAAACCTGCGCTCGTCATCGCCTGCCAGGGTCCCGCTATCCGGCACGGGGACGATGCTGACGGTGCCATTGTCCTGGTGGGTGTTGTAGCCGCTGACGCCGTAGTCGGTCTCGAACGAATAGCGCGTGCCGATGCCCTTGTCGTTGGCAACGATGAGCGCGTTATTGGCCTCGTCCAGCACGACCGAGCTCGGCGCATAGGCTACCGGGATCATGCCCATGACGGGATTCGTCGCGCGTCTTGCTGAGGTCGACCACCGCGATCGCGTTGGCATTGTAAAGCGCGACGTAGGCAATGCCTTTCTTGCCATCGACGGCGATCGAGTTCGGCGCGGCGCCATAGGCCGGTTTGCCTTCGCCGGGTACTCCGATCGGCAGCCCAAGGTCGATCGTCCGCATCACCTGGTTGGTGGCCGTGTCGATCACCGAGATGCTGTCGCTATAGGTATTGGCGACCAACAGGGACCGTCCGTAGAACGCCATCCCGGTCGGGTGCAGACCGGTCGAGATGGTAGCGGTGACCTTCATCGAGGTCAGATCAACCACAGAAACGGTACCGGTGATCGCGGCGCCAACCACCGGGTCGGCGACGATTTCAGTGCCGGCGGAGTAGATCTGGAAGTCCGCCTCGCGTAGCGGCCCGGCCACCCTCGTTGCTGACGTAGGCGGTCGTGCCGTCGCTGTTGATCACGATGCTGTGCGGCGCGTTGCCGACGCGGATCTGCTGCACCCTGCTTCGGCGGCTTCGCGGTCAGGTCGATCTTGGTGAGCGTATCGTTCTGGTTCAGCAGGGCGTAGGCGCTCTTGCCATCCTTTGAGAACGCGACGCCGCCGGGATAAGAAGTGCTCGGAGTATAGAACGTGCCGCAGGGTCTGGCATAAGCGCCCATAGGGCTGTTCGGAAAGCAGGTGATGAAGGAATTGTTCGGCGGCACGCTGACCTGGGCGTCGTCTTCCAGCAAGCCCTCGTCAGTGACCTTGGCGATGGTGACATTGCTGCTGTCCTGGCTGAACACCAGGTACTTGCCGTCCGCCGAATAGGCGATGCCGCTATAGCTGCCGCTCGAATCCTGTCCGAGCGCGATGTAGTTCTGCAGGACAACGCCGGTGTTGGTGTCGAACACCTCGACGGCCTCCGACGCGCCCAGGGTGAGGACGGCGGCGGTGTGATTGTGGCGATTGGGGTTCAGCGCGATGGCCTTCGCGCGGACCCGGATGCCGAGATCGACTTGGGTGCCGGCTGGGGTGATGACCTGGCCATCGCCGACGACCCACGAGCCGTTCGGCTGCGGGCCGGTGACGTAGGTCGGGTACGGCTTGGACTGCGCAGCGGCGAGCCCCGGAAGGCTCAGCCCCGCCGCCAGCAGGCCGGCGAGCGGACGCAGACGGTTGATCCGAGATTTATTTCGAGATTTATCTCGAAACATTTTTCGAGACGTTTTTCGAGACATGTACCGTTCCTCCTCCTTGGATTTTCTTCATCACGCAACCGGGATCGGCCGTGCGACATCCGAGTGGAAATACAACCGACGCCCCATGTAAATCGTAGTGGCCAAATTAAACAGACGATCTGTGACGGCTTGATGACGATCATGTGAACTTTCTGTTACATCTATTATTTCGCGCGGATCGTGACGCGCGCAGTTTCACGTCAAGCAGAGTCTGTTTCGTGGAGGTTGCTTCGTGTCTTTCGGGTGAGGCGGGCTTAAGCCCAATCACGATCGGGCGATACCCGCGTCCGGTTCCGACCTCGTCGTCGACGAGCGCGCGCAGGGGCCCCAGCCAGGGTTCGTAGCGTCGCCAGCGCGCGACGGAGGTGCGATAGATCGGCTGCCGGGTCTGCCACTTGCTGGGGGTCTTCACAGCCCGCGGATTGGATTCGGGGCGCAGGCACGCGTCGTGCCACGTCAGGCCGCAGGCCGCGATGATCCGCCGGATCACTGGTTCGGGCGCGCGGGTCAGTTCCTCGTAATCGACCTCGATGAAGCGATCCGCCGGCAGCACGCTCCGCCAATGGTCGATGAGCCGCTGGTAGCTGCGGAAATACGCGACCAGTTCGGCGCCTCCGGTCGGAAACGCCAGGCTCGGATGGAAATGAGTTTGATGGATCGACAGCGCCGTGTCGACTGCAGCGCGGCGGCAATGGATGATGATTGCGCGCGGGAATGCCAGGTGGATCAGCCCGGCCCAGAGGAAGTTGAACGGCATCTTGTCGGTCACTCGCGCCGCCGTCGGCGCGATCGCGCGCAGCACGCCGAGATAGTCTGCCGCCGCCTTGGCGAGGAACGGCGTCTCGTTCCCGGCCGCGCCGGAGCGGTGCCACGCCGCCCCGCGCTCGTTCCAGAAATTCAACTCGCCGCCGGCCCCGACCTCGGGATGCATGGAGACGATCTGCTCGACGAGAGTTGTGCCGGACCGCGGCATGCCGATGATCAGCACCGGCGTCGCATCGCTGCTGCCGAGTTCGGGCGCCCGCGCGATCAATTCGGGCGTGCAGCGGGCAATCAGGCGGTCGATCTCGATGGAGAACGCGGCCGAGTCGAACGACGCAGAGCCCCGGCGCACGTCGTCTGCGGCGTCGAAATGCTGCATGGCCAAGGCGTAGTCGCCAAGATCGTCCGCCGCCTTGCCGATCGCGAGGTGAAGCCGCAGGCGTTGCGCCGCTTCCAGCCCCGGCGTGGCCAGGGCGGCTTCCATCCGTTGCAGCAGACCGTCGTCATCGCTCGTGACGGGGCGACACCGGACCAGATCGTAGTAGCTTCCCGCCAGCAGCGGCGCGATCGCGATCGCGCGTTCGAAGCATTCGCGGGCCTCGTCGAAACGGCCGAACTCAGAGAGCAGATTGCCCAGCAGATCATGCGCCATGGCGTTCTCCGGATCGAGCGCCAGCGTCTGTCGCAGCACCTGTTCGGCTTCCTGATTGCGATCCTCGATCAGCAGCGCCCGCGCCTTGCCAAGGCGGCCGAAGCTGGTCTTACCTCCGGTCGCCGCCGCGCGGCGGAAACAGCCGATCGCCTCGTCGCGATGGCCCAGTGTGTAGACCAGGGCGCCGGCGCGGAACCACGCCTCAGTCAGCGACGGGAGCAGCTGAGTGGCGCGGTCGTACGCAACGATTGCCCCGCCGATGTCGCCCAGCTTCTCCAAGGCGATTCCCAGGCGGAAATATGCATCGGTGTAGCGCGGGTTGCTGGCGACGGCCCGCTGCAATGCCGCGATGGCATCCGGTACGCGGCCGACCTCGAGGCAGGCGAGGCCGAGATCGTGCTGGATGATGGAATTGAACGGCTCCAGCAGCGCCGCATCGCGCAACGGCGCGATCGCATCGGCTGGTCGCCCGGCCCTGAGCAACTTGGTGGCCAACGCAAGCAGAGGCGCCACCTGCTGCGGCGCGGCTGGGTTTGGAGACTGGGACATATCACGAACCTAGCGTGGAAACTGTAGCGTGGCCATCGGAATCGCCAGCGCAGACGTCCTTCATGAACTGAAGAAGCGTTAACGAGTGATGCATCACGGATCAGGGCACAAGTCGCTCCGTAAGGGAGTGGACCAAGACCAGCGCGGGCCCAATCTTGGCTGCTAAGCCGAAGAAGGCAATGACTGCCACAGCGATGACATAGCGCCAACCATTCGGACTCGCGGCAGAAGATTCCTTCCACGCCACAAGACGCTCGACTCGACTAGTGACTGAGCCGACGGCACTTACCAGCCCCGTTGCCAAGTCAGGTATGGCTTGACCGGGAAAATGGCGGGCTAGCTTGATCAGCGCCGCCGCCAGGTCCAGCGCCTCATCGCGGCTGGACACCGCGCCATCGTCAGCCGCCAATTCGGATGCTTCCTGCCACGCTTCTTCCAGGCCTGCCATGCCCGGGAAAGGAAGACAACTAAGAATTGCCTTTTTCAGATTGTCGCGAGTTCGAAAGTGTGCCGTCTCGTGACGCACGGCTGCCCGGAGTTCTCCATCGCTCAGCACTTTGCACGCCGATGCGGAAATCAGAATTCGTGGCACCCGAATGCCAACCAGCATCACCGGGGGAATGCTCTGAGACAAAATGATTGTGGGAGTGACCGCTTTGCGTTCCACGCCGATCGCACCTTCCAAACACGCTGAAACGACCCGACGAGTCCGTACCTCTGCGGCCAACACGCGATAGATGCCCATGCCGAGAATCAGCACTGCACACCCACTGAGCACGAACGTACCGAGGTCCTCATCCAGTGAGTGCCTTTCGAGCAGCAGAAAGGACGGCAGGGTTAGAAAGAGGGAGACGGCCGCTGAGATCCCAAACGGGATCACACGCAGCCTGAAGAAACTGCGGGCGGCAATGTGCTTCTGGAGGTGGCAGAAACGCAGGCCCCGCCACGTCAGCACGAGCAACAGAGACAGGAGGCTGTACAGAAGCGCAAAAAATGCAAGGGAAACCATGATTGCACGTAAGACAAAGATCATGGCTTATCCTTCCTGAGAGCAGCTCTTTGCCGCTCAACCAGGGACTGCAATTCGTCCAGCAATCGCCCATCTTGCGCACCGACTGCTTGCACTAGATAGGAAAGGTGCAACGATACGTTCTGTGAACCCAAAAAACGTCGAATTCCGCTAATGGCCTCTGCACGCTCCAACTCTTCGGGGCTGTATTTTGGGGAGTAACGGAATGCCCGCCCATCCGGAACGCGATTGAGAAGTCCTTTTTTGAAGAGACGGTCCATGGTCGTCATGATCGTGGGATAGGTTTGCCACAGCTTTCCGCCGCGCACGATTTCGCGCACCGTCGCCGTTCCCAACGACCAAACGGCATCGAGCACTTTTTGTTCGAGGGGTCCGAGCTGTGCTCGGAGAGACGTATTGGAAAAAGAAGATAGGTCTTCCATAACGTAAGTCAACCTCAGCCGCCTTTCTGCGGACATGCCAAATTTATGACTAGAAAGGCTGGGGGTCAACCGTCGCCACGCAGATTTAACAGAACGTTCAACAATGCCGCAGAGTGGTGACTTGTAGTCCGGTTCAATAATCGCCAGTAGTAGTACCGTCGATAGTAGTATTTCTAATAATAATCATCACGTCGACACTTTTTCTTATAGTTTAATGTGGTTGTTACGTGCGGTTAACAAAACTCGCCTACGCTTCCATCTTCTTCGGAACGCACCAGGAACTTCGGTCCGCGACGAGCAAAGCTAAGTAGCCGCTCGAGCCAAGTGACTAACTCGGGACTTGGACAGCCAATCAGGAGGAGTGCGTATGCAGCACGGGAGCGAGGAGAAACTATCAACACTGTACGCTGCACTATTGTCGAGAAGTCACGGAATTCTGACTGGATTCTGCCTCGCCTTTGCATTTGCCGGTGCGTGTCTTGCACAAGTCGACCGCAGCGCTCTGAACGGTACTGTCACAGATCCGACCGGACGCGTTCTGCCTGGAGTCGAGGTAGCTGCTGTCCAGGACTCCACCGGACTTCGGCGCACGACTGTTACGTTCTGGAAGGGGGACTTACGAGATCCCGGAGTTGCCGGTGGGTCTCTACACAGTGACGTTCAGGCATGACGGATTTCAGCCGCTGACGTTCGCGAAGGTATTTGAGCAACTTGCAACCACTCGGACACTGAATGTGTCGCTAAAAGTCGGTGGAGCAAAAGAACACGTCGAAGTGCCGTGGAACGAGCCTGTTTTGGATCAGACGACCAACTCGCTCGGCGTCGTGATCGAGAGTGAGCAGGTCGAGGAACTTCCTTTGAACGGGAGGAACTGGGCGAACTTGACGACGCTTGTTCCTGCAGCGATCGACACGGGAGGCAGCAACCAACGCTCCGTGCGGTTCGCAGGACGCGGCCGCGACGATAACAATTTCACCTACGATGGCATTGACGCGACAAACGTCATCAATCAGGCACAGCAGCCTTATGTGCGTCTGGCAATTCCGCTTGGCACGATCCAGGAATTTCGCGTCGATCCATTGCTTGCGACCGCCGAGGAGGGGGCCACCGGGGGTGGCCAACTCGCGGTCACCTCAACCTCCGGAACAAATGCTTTTCACGGTAGCGTATTTGAGTTCTTCCGCAACGATGTCTTCGATGCAAGGCAGCCCATCGACAACCTGAATCCGGTGCAGCCGCCGTTTCGCCTCAACCAATTCGGCGGAACTTTCGGCGGTCCAATTACTAAAGATAAGACCTTCTTCTTTGTGTCTTACGAAGGGTATCGGCAAAGGCTAGGCCAAGATCGAACGCGAGGTCATGGCGCGCGGCATCTTCACCTCGGTTTCCGACTTAGCTCGCAAACTTCGCCGCTATATCAACGCCTACTCCGCCAACGCTCGGCCCATCCAGTGGAAGTACTCCGACCCCACCCGCCGCGTCCGCAGTAACGAACTCACTGCGACAGGCCACTAGGCGGTCTGAAGAACTGACAGTACAATTGGCGTCGGGGGTCCCAACGACACTGGAGTTTCAGCGGCGAAGCGCTGCCCTCCGAACGTGAGCTTGTACGCGAGCGTGCGACGATCAACTGCTGAAACGCTCCCCTCGAGTCAAACATGGCTGGAACTGCGAGCCCATTCACTTCTCACGCCAAACCAGCTACGCCAACTCCTGAACGTGGGGCACGGCTTCCGGGCATTCTGATGTCCTTAATCACGCTCGCAATCGTGGTGCTCGCGTGGACCGGTTCTTCCGAGATCTGGGCGCAGGGCTACGACCCCTTCGGCCACTGGTGGCTATCAACTATTTGCGCCGCGCTACCCGTGGTTGTGCTCCTCGGAACGCTTGCGATCTTTCGCATGAAGGCTCACTATTCGGCGTTTCTAGGACTGGTCACGGCAATCGTCATTGCTACTGCCTTGTTTCACATGCCGGTCAAAATGGCAAGCATCACTGCCATCTATGGCGCCTGCTATGGTTTGTTCCCAATCGGATGGATAATCCTGAACGTAATTTTCCTCTATCGGATGACAGTGGTGACCGGTCGTTTCAAAGTGCTGCAGGAAAGCATCACCGGCATTACCCAAGACACACGGTTGCAGTTGTTGTTGATCGCTTTCTCGTTCGGCGCTTTTTTTGAAGGCGCAGCAGGGTTCGGAACACCAGTTGCGGTGACCGCCACAATTCTGATCGGTCTCGGATTCCGGCCGCTGCAGGCATCGGGGCTGTCGCTGATCGCCAACACCGCACCAGTGGCCTTTGGTGCGCTTGGCACGCCCATCATCGCTCTCGGCGCAGTCACCGGCTACAGCGAAGTTGTTCTGGGCGCGCAGGTCGGTCGCATCCTGCCATTTTTTTCGGTGCTGGTGCCGTTCTGGCTCGTCTGGGCGTATGCCGGATTCAAGGGGATGATGGAAATCTGGCCGGCCATCGCGGTGGCCGGGGTGAGCTTTGGCATCCCGCAATACCTAGTTTCCAATTACCACGGGCCATGGTTGACGGACATCGTCGCGTCCCTGTGCTCGATGATCTGTCTCATCGCGTTTCTCAAAATCTGGCAACCCAAGAAGATTTGGGGACACGAGGCACATCAGGAAAGCGGGCCGCTCGCTGCTCGCGGGGTCCACGGCTACAGCCGCGAACAGGTCGTCCGCGCGTGGCTCCCATGGCTCGTTCTTAGTGTCCTGGTCTTCTGTTGGGGTACAACAACCGGTAAGAAAATCATGAATGCTCCGGAAAAGGTATTCCCCTCCATGAGCACCTGGCACACACCACCGAGCGTGATCACCAACCCGCAAATTCCTGTGACCGGTCTCAACAAGATGGTGCAGCGCGTTCCTCCAGTCGTGGCAAAGCCTGCGGCTGAAGCCGCCGTGTTCGGCCTAAACTGGCTCTCGGCAACCGGTTCGGGAATCCTGGTCGCAGCGACCATATCCGCTTTCATCATGGGGTTGTCGCTTTCCAAGATGGTGGCCATGTGGTGGCAGACCGTCTGGCACCTACGCTTCTCACTCATGACGATCGCGGCCATGCTCTCACTCGGGCTTCCTTACTCGTTACTCGGGAGTCGACGCTACCATGGGTCTCGCGTTTGCCCGAACCGGATACCTGTACCCGTTCTTCGGGACGTTGTTGGGCTGGTTGGGCGTGGCGCTGACCGGCTCTGACACGTCGTCGAACGTGCTGTTCGGCAGCCTGCAGAAAATTTCGGCTCAGCAAACAGGGGTTTCTTCCGTCCTGATGGCTTCAGCGAACAGCGCCGGCGGCGTCATGGGCAAGATGATCGATGCCCAGAGCATCGTGGTGGCCAGTACAGCCACCGAATGGTATGGACACGAGGGTGAGATCCTGCGTTACGTTTTCTGGCACAGTATCGCGTTGGCGTGCCTGGTCGGCCTTGTCGTTTTCCTGCAGGCGTACATTCCCCCGTTTACCCACCTTGTCGGCCAATAGTGGCAGATAAATCAGGCCCCGTCGCGGCTGGGCGTGACATGAGGAGACAAATTGACGTCTTCCGCACGGGGAACAATGTGAATTCATCGTCTCTCGGACCTACCGGCGCGGAATCAGCCTGAGTCGCAGACCGCCCATCAGACCCGAAGCCAGAGGTTGCAGATTCTCCATTCCTTGTGGGACGAACCGCTGCCCGTAGCGATCGTTCAGCAGTCGATAGTCCGGAAGCGCACTTGCGGCTAGCGAATTGATGGCCGTATTGCCTACGATGATACTTAATTCGTTCGTTCCCGGCTTCAGCAGTGAACTCAGCTCGAGGGTATACGGTGGATGCCACACAACACCGGCACGCTGACCGTTAACGTAGACCTCGGCCGCTTCACGCACCGGTCCCTCTAGAAAGGCACGCAGATTAAACGTCGGCAAAGGATCAGGCTTCGGCAACGGTGTACCATCACCGAAATCCAATACGGCAGAAGTTCCGGATTTCACATCTGCTGGCAACTCGATGACTTTTTTGTATGTGACTCGTCCGGAATAGTATCTGAAGGGCTCTTCCTCGCTCCACGAGTGAAGAGTTGGCATATGGGTTGTCTGATTCGTTTCGCTGAAAGTCAGGTCCCAGTCGGAAGAGAGATCAATGTCTCCGAGAATGAGAATCAACAGCTGAATCGGAATTCGCGATCGTTCGAGGCGACTCGATGGGAAGATTCGTTATCAAAATCAGCCGAGACTCGTAGGGCAGCAGACGAAGATCGCTGTCATCCGCGTTCGCCTGAACCGAAACCTGCCCGGTGAATGGATCCCACGATTCAGCATATTTCGCGTTGTCACGGAATCTCGCCGTTACGCGAATCTCACGATTGGCTGTGTTCGCTATGAAGTACAAATCCCCGACATCCAGTTTGCGGTGAATAAATCCGATGTCCGGAGCTTTGGGGGAGAAGACTACATCCGGCTTGAGGTAAGTTGAGATCGTACTTCCGAGTCGGCTTTCATCTTCGACAAAGTGGCCGGGCGCATCCTTTGAACGGAACAGACGCTGAGACGTAGTCAGTATTTGCTGCCCCTCTGCCTCTCGATTCAAAAATCCCGGCGCAGTGGAAGGCAAACGGCGCGTTGCGATGACAATGCCGCCATGTAATGCGTATTGTTCGATCTTTTGGTACGTGGCCAGGGGCAACCGTTCAACACCGGGCAAGATCAGAACTGGATACGAAATACCGATGGAATCGATCGCATCCCCATCGATGAAATCCAGGTTAAATCCAGCGTCGAGAATCTGCGGGATCACATTGTTGCCCAGCAACTCTCCCATTGACTCGTCAATGCTTACGTCTCTGCCGCGAGTGTTGAAACCAGCTTGAGTTGTTACTGATGACGACAATGACCATTCACCGTGAAACTCGCCCAAGCATCGTCGTTGGGCAACAGCAGCGCCACATCGTTGGCTGGCTTGCCTTGTCGCAGCGCGAAACTCACTCGCTGGAGATACGCTGCCAGGTCCGGCATGACGAACCACCATGGGTTATGGGAGTTAAAGGCGCCAGCCGCATACATCCGCCATCCGGGCTCCCCGGCGGTCTTTGGCGAGTAAGGCCAGCCGTGCCCCACCAACTGATTTATGCCTTGAAGAAAATGCAGATCGGCTTCTACCTTCATGTCGAGCGGAGTTGCGCGAAACGCGGGGGAATGCAGCCACGTCCACGTTTCTGAGGAAATGACAGGCTTGCCAAACAAATGGCCTGCAGAAGCTGCCCAGCGCGTGTCCGAGAACTGTCGCCACATCAATAGAGTTGCCTTCCCCTCTCCTTCAGGAAGATCCTCATATTGATTACTCGACAACGTGACGGGGGGATATCCATACGTTTGTGAGCGCAGCAGTGTGTGGTGCTGAGTTGCCCACGCATGCAGCGGCTTCAGGTAGTGATCGTTGGCGAGTTCAGTCAGCGTCTTTCCCCAATCGTGACGGATTGCTGCCGTCTCCCGACCTGCATCACCAATCAGAGCCAGTAAATGCGGAGTCAGGTCGTACCCTCGTCGCTGCTGAAATTCTTTCAAGAAATCGGGAGTCCAATCGGATCCGTAGTCCTCCAGGCTGTCACTAAATACCGCATACGGAGGATGGTCACTGAACGCTTCCATCAAGCGATCTCCGACAGCGTGAAGGTGCGACTCAATCGCAGTCTGGTCATAGTGATCCAGGACAAATCCCTCCGCGCCGATCGCCGGACGTTTCACCGTCATTCCGGTCCGACTGGAGATGAAGAAAACCGCCACACCGGGAGCACTCAGTTCCGGGAGAGATCTGCAAACGACCATTTTCGACGACCGGACTTTGGATCTGTCTTGCGTCGCGGAGCGCCAGAGCATTACGTGGACCAGACGCCAGGAAAACTGCCTCGAGGCGTTCACCGGTCGTCATGCCCGGTACTGCAATCGACTTCGAGCCAGCGGGGATTTCAACGCTCTCAACGCGCAGGGCTCCCGCTGCCTGGGTTACTGGAATATGCGGGCCGCCAAAAGGCCAGCCGCTGCCGAGAGTGATGTCCACACGCAGGCCCAGCCTTTCAGCTTCCTCGGCCGCGAAGCGCAGGGCCTCGATGTGTTCGTCTGATACGAACGCAAAATTGTGAAAGTCGGTTTGAGGATCGTCCAAAGCAAGTGGGTATAACGTGGCGATCTCGACGCCTCCAATCCCTGCTGCCTTCATCTCCTCTAGCTCCCGCTTGATTTCGGACTTTGTGACCGCAGGTCCGAACCACCACCAGCGCACCAAAATCCGCGAGTCATCCGGAGGATGCGCAAACGATTCCGTCAGCCGGATCAGATTCGGATCACTCTGGGCAACGACTACAGGTATTTTCAGGAGAGAAAGGAACAGCAGAGCGGCGCAGCCGATCCTAGTCAAGGCCCCTCCTTGCGGCACAATGGGTAATTAGCACTAACCAACAGTCCTTCTGCTCAGGCGAGAAGTCCTTTTTGAGCCGCTAATGACGATTTCGGGTGGCACGACCTCGCTCGCACTTGGGCCGGCGCTCTGGCGGCGATTAGGCGAGATTCTAGTGGAAGCATGCGATGCCCGCAAGCATCTGCACCGACTCGTGGAAGATCATCGGTCCACACATCTAGAAACCAGAAAGGAAGAACCTTGCTGTGAGCGGACTGGCCACCCTCACGAAGTTTCGATTGGGAAAAAAGCAAATGAACCACATCCTTGGTCAGCGAGCCAACATTGCGCGGTAGCAGGGGGAGACTAATCAGCCCGAGTCTCCGCCTTGCCGTAAGGCGAGTTCTGATTCTTTGGCTTTTCTTTGGCTTTGTTTCGTTACTTCGCATCCCGACGCCTGTAGCTTTTGGTCAGGCGAAAAGCAAATGCGAGTCCCGTATAGCGCCGACTATTTCTTCTTTCGCTGGCTACCAGCGCTCGGAAAAGGGGATCTACGACGACTGTACCCGCAACATCGGGAGTGCTAATTCGCACATCAACGGTTCGGCTCATAGTGCAGTAACCGTCGCATCAATGGAATGGCTGATGTTCTCATTGATTCGACAGCAAAGGGGAAGATCAAATGGCGATGCGCTTGGATCAGGAAATTGAGCAACTGGAGAAAATCGTGGAAAGGTGCTTGAATCTGTGCAATGCGACGTGGGATGGAATCCGTTGCACTTTGCCAGCTAACCACGAACCGACACACTCTCACAAGTTTCCGATTGAATCTCTACTGACGCCAAGCCTGCAGGGAATAGGAGGGCATTGGCAAAGCAAGTGCGCCGGAAGCCATCAAAATGAGCTGAGAGGTGCTGAAGGACTGACAGATGGCTGAGCCTAGGCACGGCCCACTATCGCAAGAAAGTGACACATAGCTGCCCGCCGCCATCCAGCCCTGCGCTTCTCTCTCGGTTGCGACCTCAGTCAATCCTTGCGCAGGCCTCGTTTCGCAGAAACGCGGCCCCCAGCGACGCAGTCGCACGGGCGTCCACCGTGAAATCAGGCCGGCCTATCGAGAGTTTGCCGCCGCTTCACAAGGATCCGTTCGATCGTGACTCGCTTTGGTAAAATCATCATTCCCACTTTTCTAATCTTCTCGGCGGGGTGATTCAATTGTCGAAACAGCGAGTTCTGGTAACAGGGGCGCCGGATTCATCGGCTCTGAGGTAGTCCGGCAGTTGGCGGCTCGTGGCTTCGACGTTCTCATTGTTGATAATCTGGTGAACGGAAAGCGTGAAAATCTTGAGGGCGTGCTTGCGAAGAACGTCGAACTCGCGGTCACGGATATCCGCGATCAGGAATCGATGACCTCTCTGTTCCGAGACGTGGACGTCGTGTTCCATCTCGCTTGCCTGGGCGTGCGGCATTCACTTCACTCACCAATGGAAAACCAGGAGGTCAACGCGACCGCTACGTTGGGACTCTTAGAGATTGCGATGACGCAGAAGGTCAAACGGTTTGTGTACATCTCTACCTCCGAGGTGTACGGAATGGTACATACAACGCCTATCGCAGAGGATCATCCGACATGGCCCTGCACGGTTTATGGCGCCTCCAAACTTGCGGGAGAAGCCTACGCACGTGCCTTCTGGCACACCTTCGGCTATCCAACCGTCGTGCTGCGTCCTTTCAATGCCTACGGACCCCGCTGCCACCATGAAGGCGATAGCGGAGAAGTAATTCCCAGGTTCATGTTGCGATGTCTGGCGGGCAGGCCCATGGTTATTTTTGGTGATGGCAAACAGACTCGCGACTTCACCTTCGTCAGCGACACCGCAGCCGGCATTCTGGCGGCTGGTGTGTCTGACGCATCGGTGGGGCACACCCTGAATCTGGGCAACGAAAAAGAAATTGAGATCCAATTGTTAGCGAAGATGATCGCAGAAGTACTTGGCCGCAACGACGCACAGATCTTGTTTACGGAACCCCGCCCCGGCGACGTTGTGCGCCTGCTCTCTGACAGTTCCAAAGCCAAAGAACTCCTGAACTTCAAAACTACAGTCAAGCTGCGCGACGGACTGGCGTGTCTGCGCGACTGGTACGCAACCCAGAACCAGTCTCCGCAAGAACTACTGGAGCAGGAAATAGAACGCAATTGGGAAGTTCAGCATGTCCCGAGGAATGCGAGTTAACGAATTCGTTCCGTTGGATCGGCCTCATTTGGGGCGAGCTTAAGTTTTCGCCGGACGGATGACTACGACGAAAAATCAATGATTTTGCTGTAGAGGAAAGGATCAGTCGGAGCTGCAGCATCTTCCAGGACGACAGCCGTGAGGCACGTTCGATGAGCGAAACTGATCTCCGTCAGGGCTTGATTGCTTCTTGCAGGACTTCTCGTAAACGCTTTGCAACCACCAGGTCTTCTCCCGGCTGCAACATCCAAACCCCGACGACAATCGTGTTCGGTCCACCCGGCAGTCCCGCGCTTGCGGGAGCGCCTCCGGTGGATGGATTCAGTTCAATTCGCGGCTTGCCTTCCCGCATCTTGTGCATGACCTCCGCGCCTGTGATCTTGATTCGATTCTGGTCGTAAGTAATGAGAAGGTGCGGAACGTGATTCGCAACTTCGGGAACGAAGATCTGAGTCTGCACTGTTGGAATCGCGCCCAGGTGCTTGGCAATACGATCAGCCCGCTGCCGGCACTGAGCTTCGATAGCGGCATCATCCTGCTTAAGGAACCAGTCCACAGCAGCGACCAAACCCACAATTTCCTCCTTCGCTACTTTCATTCCGCGGCCGACAGTATTGGAGTTGGGCGAGTTGTTTTTCCTGGCCGCTTCGATCAGGTCTTTTCTGCCTAACAACAAGCCAGTACACTGCGGTCCGCGAAGGCCTTTTCCTCCAGAAAAGGTCACAAGATCGAAGCCCATCTGGGTGTAGTTCCACAGATTGGAAATCGGCGGGACATCGGCGGCAGCGTCGTTGAAACAGGGCACTCCATGCTTGTGGGCCACGCGCACCCAATCTTCGCGGCTGATGTTTCCGGTGCCTGCGTTGAAAAAATGGGCCATTACTGTACGCTCAGTGAACGCCTGTTCGTATTGCTCAAGAGTCTCCACCTCCACAAAGAGAATGCCGCAATTGCGAAGGGCGTGGTCATATCCGTAGCGATGACCTTTTTGAACGATGACTTCATTCTTAAGCTGAGACATGTCCGTTGGAATGTCCAGAATGGGCTGTCTCATTTCCCATGGTGATGCATGCTGCCGTTCCCACCACGAGCGCCGCGGCAGCGCCGGAAGTAACGAGAGCGGCTTCACAACGAAGTTGCTTGGCCAGATATGCACCTGACGCTTCGATCAGTTCATTGAGATTTACTGGATGTCTCGCGGCGAGTTCGATAGCCGCCCGCACCTCGTCCGGCATAGTGGAAGCCGAAAGGACCGTGTAGGTGCCGGCCGCGTTGATGAAGGGAGTCACGCCGAGTTTCTGGTAATAGTCCACGGCTTTAGGCGTCGACTTGGCTGATCCCTGAGCCTCTAGACGTGGAATTCCAGAAAGTGCTGCGCTTCCCGCGAGAACCGCTTGCGCTCCATTATGCAGGAGCTTTCGCCGACTCATCTGTCTCATATTTGGCCCCCTTCAACAACGACTGGCGCCACAGAATTCAGTCCCGTGGGTAATCGTCTGCTCTGGCTGGCAACGACTCACCGCGATCGGGAATTGTGAAATACTGCGGACGCGCTTTTTCCCACTCAACCATGCTGAGTCCGGAAGGATCGTACGAAATGCGTCCCGCTCGGATCGTCATGCGGGCCAACAATCGTACATTGGCATCCATTTTGGCGACGCCGCAATCAATGTAACTGAAGTGGCCTTGCGTCAGTTCCAGCACGGCAATATCCGCATCCTGGCCGATCGACAATGTGCCCAGGTCCGGCCGGTGAATCTCCTTTGCCGGATTGACGGTGGACCGGCGAACGACATCCTCCAGCGGCACTCCCATGGCCAGGAATTTCGACATCACATTGTTCATGCTGACAGTCAAGTAGTCGCCCATGTGCAAATCGGTAGAGATGGAATCGGGGATGAATCCCTGTTTCTGAGCCGGAACTGCATTGCGAAACCAGAAGCTGCCGGCCCCATGTCCCACGTCGAAGATGACGCCACGGGCACGGGCCTGCGCCAGGGCGGGATTGATTTTGCCATCGGGAAGAATAATGGGAAATTGCTGAGCGAAGACGTGCGTGTGAATGTCGCCTGGCCGCATTTTTTTCAGGATCAGATCCTCGTATGTTCTTTCCGGTCGCGGCCAGAAATCGAACATGACCGGACTATTCGTGAGAATGCCGCATTCAATGGCGCGGTCAACCGCAGCCCAGGGCACGTGTTCCGCATCCCACGCCCCACCGGTCCAGTAGTGGGCAGTTTTTACTCCCACAATGAGGTCGGGATATTTCTTAATGGTGTCGACACAAAGCTTTACATCCATCTGGTCCAGACTTTGCTCAAGCCCACCGTTCATGCCACTAGCCACGATGTTCAGGAAAGCCAACACGCGCACTCTGGCGCGGTCAATGACTTCTTCCTTTTCCTGGAGGAACGTCTCCGCACCGGAGGTGCCGGCATCTACGATGGTGGTCACACCGGACTGCAACGCCAGATCGGCCGGAATTCCGAGTGGCAAAGCATGCGCTCGCGCGTCGGGCGCGAACCAGTTTAGCGGCGCTCCGCCATGACCTACATGATAGTGAATATCAATGAGCCCGGGCGTTACATAGAGACTCGAGACATCCACAACCTTCCTGGCCTGGTCAGCCGGAATGTTTTTCTCGACGGCAGCGATCTTACCCTGGAGAACGCCGACATCTCTTACTTCATCGATGTGATTGGCAGGGTCAATCACATGGCCGCCCTTCAACAGCAGGTCGTAGCGCGTCGTTTGGGCAAACGCAACGACAGGAGATCCGAGGGCGATTGCGAGCACTGCAATTATTGCGGGCGTGATCTTGATCCAGTTCTTCATAGGCCTCTCTGTCTGTTGAAGCGAAAGTGTACTCAGTGGAAGTGAGATTGTCACCATTCCTGCTGAGTCAAGGTCATGCAAAGTTGTAAGAAGATCACCGCTAGCGTAATCTGATCGCGTTTTTCTTCATTGGACAGGATTAGATACAGATCAGGAAACCCACGTATGGATCGTCGTACTTTCGTGAAGGCCGGATGCATTGGAAGCGCTTCGCTGCTGATGCAGGGGCTGGATCCGATGATCCGGGCCGAATCTGCTCCGACTGCCGTGCCGCCCATCGAACTCCACGGGCTTGCCGACTACAAACCGTCACCGCTCGGCATGCCAGGCCTGTTTCCCGCGCGAGTCATCGAGGTCCGCGAGGCGAGCGCCATAGTCCGCAATCGTGTTTCGCAACCCATTGTGGGTCGTATGCTCGAGCGGGCAATGAAAGAACTGACAGGTGAGATGTCCGCACGCGAGGCATGGTCGAAGTTTATTCAGCCGAGCGATGTTGTCGGAATCAAGATCAACCCGTCGGGCGCGCCGGCATGTTGTTCGTCTCCCGAGATTGTTCGCGAGATCATCAGCTCGGTTCAGTCGCTCGGAGTTCCTGCCCGGAACATCATTGTGTACGACCGGTACGCCTACGAGATTGACGTCGGCAGCTATCAAGCGCTGCTGCCTGCCGGGGTTCGAATCGTAGGCATTCAGCATGCCTTCGCGAGTGGTGGCGGTTACGAATCGAATGTCTATTGTGACGCCAATTTTTTTGGAGAGTGGGAAACTCGCTCGTATATGGCGAGCATTGTCGTTCACGAAGTGACCAAGATCATCAACGTGCCGACGATGAAGGACCACTCGGCTTCCGGTGTCACTGGAGCTCTCAAGAACCTCGCTTACGGCACCTTCAACAATGTGGCGCGTACGCATCGTGCACCGTATTCCTTCACGAACCCATTGATCGGGCTGATGTGCACGGTCGAACCCTTACGGTCAAAGTCTGTGCTGCATATCATGGACGGCATGCGGCAAGTGTGGCACGGCGGTCCGCTCACCCAGGTGCAAGACTTTATCGATCAACCCGGCATTCTCCTGGTAGCGACGGATCCGGTCGCCATGGACGCGATCGAACTGGAGGCAATTGAAAAGACGCGGCGGGAACGGGGCGCACCTTCGTTGTGGCAGCACGATGCCAAAAGCATTACCGCGGACAATGACGAATTTCATCGCGACGCCTCGAAGAACCTGTTCTATCGCCAGCCAGGACACATTGCGGCGGCCGGGCACCTCGGGCTTGGTGTCTCCGACCTGAAGCAAATCGATCATCGTGTTCTCCCTGTCTGACTCTCTAGTGATGAGCGAAACCGGCAATTCCAAACCTGCAGCAGACTGGGCCACCCTGCTCAAAGACAACGCCCGCAGCGGAGGGCAGAAGCCTTATCCCGCGCGCTCGCCAGAACGGGCAGTGTGGCAATTTCGTGCCAGCGGTTCTGTGCGTTCGGCGCCGATTCTCGACGGCGGCATCTTGTATGTCACCTCTGTGGCCGGTGTGCTGCACGCCATCGATGTCGCCACAGGCACTGCAAAATGGAAATTTCAGGCTGGCGGTCAGGTTCATTCCACTCCGTCACTGTTTGCAGACCAGATTCTTTTCGGATCCGACGACGGCAAAGTGTATGCAGTCAATCGGCATGACGGAACAAAGCTGTGGGACGTTGCCGACCGGAGCGGAAGTTTGGGCATCTCCGGTCATTCGAGACGGCGTTGTTTTTTTTGGAAGTGCAGACGGACGGGTCTACGCGACTGAGGCAGCGAGCGGCAAGACACGATGGGTTCAGGATCTTGGCGGAAGAATCTATTCAACGATCTACGCTACCGAGCGCCAACTCTACCTGGGCTGCGGAGACGGCAAAGTATATTGTCTCGACTCCTCATCCGGGAAGACATTGTGGAGCACGTCGACTGGCAACGGTATCGACTCGTCACCGGCGGTAGTTGGTGATCTGGTTCTGATCGGCTCAGAAGATTTTTTCTTCTATGCGATGAGTGCGACTAGCGGGGAAGTGCGCTGGAAGTACGAAACAGGGTTGGGCATTGCATCATCGCCCGCCATCTCAAATGACTTGACGTTTTTCGGCAGCAAAGATGGTTTCCTCTACGCGCTCGAAACTCAAACCGGAAAGTTGCGTTGGAGAACCACGGTGGGCGAGGTGGTCACAGCGCCTCCCGTGATCGGCGATGGGGTTGTGTGTATCCAGGCGGGCGGTACGTTCGCGTTGGACACCGCCAACGGCAAGATCTTATGGAGAGCTGGCCTTGCGGGGGCAATCCAATCTGTTCCTGTGCTGGCGGGCGAGACTATTTATCTCGCGGGCTTGAGTGGTGAGGTTTATGCGCTGCGGTAAACAAAGGGCGGCGGTGCTGATCGTCTTCTTCTTCTCAGTCGTTTCAAGCACTCAGAGTTCAGAAAACCAGCTTCTTGTTTACAAAAAGAAGTACATCATGGGCACAGTCTTCGAGATTGCTGCCTATGACCAAACATCCCAGCATGCGTCGGATGCGCTGGAGAATGCATTTCAGGAGATTGTTCGCGTCGATAATTTGCTAAGCAACTACAAAACTGACAGCGCTCTGAGCTTCCTGAACCGCTCCGCACATTTTCATGCAGAAAAGGTTCCGTCGGACTTGTACCGCATAGTCGAAGAGTCCGTACAGTTTTCCAGGCTGTCAGACGGCAAATTCGATATTTCCATAGCGCCTTTGGTGAATTTGTGGAAAGCTGCGATCGCCGGTGAAGGTACACCATCGCTGGCGCGTCAACAGGCAGCCAGAGCTTGCGTCGGATACGAGAAGATCGAGTTGACTCCTCCGGATCAGATTACTTTCCACTCCTCATGCATGCAGTTGGATTTAGGCGCCATTGGCAAAGGTTACGCTGTCGACCGGGCTGCGGAAGTCCTACACTCTTGCGGGAATTCGCAATGCGTTGATTAACGCAGGCGGTAGCACGATTTTAGCGATCGGTTCGCCTCCGGGTCAGAGCGCATGGCTTGTACACTTGCGAGACCCTTCCGGCAAGATTGATCCACAGGTCATGCTCAAGGATGAAAGCGTTTCCACCTCAGAGCAAACAGCGTCATCTTTGCTAGGGGACGACTCGGCTGGACATATCATCGATCCGGATACCGGGAAACCGCTGAGAACGGAATTCGCGGTCAGCGTCATTGCTCAAACCGGGACAGTCTCAGACGCACTCTCAACGACCTCACTGCTGCTGGGCCCGGCGAGAGGCAAGGTGTTGCTCCATCGTATGCCTGGCGTTTCAGCGATTTGGATTGCACGCGACGCACAGATGGAGATGGCGACAGGTGGACCGCAGATTGTGGTCGGCAGAAAGTACTAATCTCACAAGCTGGATTACAAAGCGCATGGTCTGTCGAAGGATGATTCTTTGTTTTTTTGTGCTGTTCTCCACCGCTGGTTGGAGCAGCGTCTTAGTCCGCTGGACTCAAACTGACTTGCCGCCAGCACGCGACTTGGGCATCAGTGATCTCGTGGTCTCTTGGGATGGCAAAACCTCATCCTTCGTGAAAGCCGCCGACAGGAAAGGATATCGAGTGTATGCAGAGGTGCCGTTGCAGCAGGCTGCCACGGCTGCAGAAAGCGCCAGTGGAGAAGTGGCTTGGCAGGTCTCGTTCTGGACGTTGCCGACTCGGATCGTGCCGCAGCCGAGAGTGCGATTCAGCAGTTACGTTCCGCCCACCCAAAACTCAGATTCTTAGTGCTCAATCGCCACGGCAAGCGGCCGCAAATGAGAGGCAGTCTCGTGATTAAGCGGGATTCGGTGCTCGAAGTCTCCAGTCCCACCGCCCAGCCATGGATCGACACGAACCTTGCGCTCATCAAGGTTCAACAGAGATCTCACCCCGGACGACTCCCGCTTTATAGCTTCTCTTGGAATGAGTCAGACTCCGGACAGCAGCAACAATCGATTACTCCCGCAGATTATTCACTGGCACTTGCCGAGGCGTGTGCCTTCCATGCTGACCTGATGCTGGAACTGGAGGACCACCTGCAGAAAGCTCTCGGTGAAAATGACCCACAAGCCAGGATATTTTGGAAGCAGGTGCGGCCCTATCTCGATTTTTGTGCGCATGAAAGTGACCAAGGGCTCGAAGCCGTTGCCAACGTTGCAGTCGTGGTCGATGATCTCGACCCCAGTGATGAAGTCATGAATCTGCTGGCCCGTCACAATATCCCATTTAAGGTTTTTCTACCCACCGATTTGAAAGAAGAGGACGTCGAAAGCTTCGACGTGGTCGTGGTGTTCGCAAAGGGCGACCACGCAGCTTTTGAGCGAATCGGCAATCTTGCCGCTCTCGGCAAGACGGTTGTGGTAGTGGACGCGCATGGTACGTATCCCTGGCAGACTCATGAAGCTGTTCGAGTGAATGAACACACCGTGTCCTACGCAGTTGGAAATGGAAAGGTACTGGAGCTCTCAGAGCCTGTGGCCGATCCCGAAACGTTTGCTCAAGACATCCGTCGTCTGCTGGGGAAGCAAAATGCGCTGATGAGTCTCTGGAATGGTCTGACGACGATCGCCGTACCCTATCGTGTGCATGGCGGAACGCTGAAGGTGCTCGAGTTCATCAACTACGCTGCAGAACCAGTTCGCGTTCAAGTGCAGCTCAAGGGATCGTTCTCTGTCATTCGCTATGAGACGCCAGAACATGAGTGTTGCAGGACTCTCGTTCCTGTGAAACACGACGGATTTACCGAGTTCGTAATTCCGGACTTATTGATTGCGGGTCGAGTGCATCTGGAAGCTGACGAGGCGGCGAATTCCAAAGTTGGTCGTGGGAGTCGCTAGCGGAATCTGCGGATTAACAACGTATGGCGGTCCGATCGGTAAAGCCCCAACACGTACAACGCGACCTTGCCTTTCGTGGAATAGATCTCCTGCCGGATCCGCAGGACGGCCAATCCCGGCGGAGATGCCTAACAGCCGAGCCGTTTGAGGATCGGCAGTGGTGGCATCGACTTCTTCGTCGGCATGTGCGATTCGGAGACCGTAGTCGTGCTCCAGGATCGAAAACAGCGACACCCGGTCAAGCCGGGCTCGAGTCAAACCAGCGAATTCGTCGGCGGATAGGTAGCACGTCTCGATCGCAAATGGTTCATCTCCGCCCAGCCTTAGCCGTTCCAGCTTAATCAGTGCGGCTCGAGGCGGGCAGACCCAGACGGGCTGCAACCTCCTGCTCCGTATCAATCACACCCAGAGACAGCAGCTTCGAAGTAACGTGCAGGCCGCGGCCGGACATCTGCTCCGTATAGCTCATCAGCTTGTTGAAATGAATCTTCGGAGGGGCAACGAACGTACCTGCGCCGCGGCGGCGCACAACCATTCCTTCGCGTTCTAACGCGGCCAGAGCATGACGCGCGGTCATAAGGCTAACGCCATGAATCCTCGCCAGTTCCCGTTCGGAGTCGACCACGTCGCCCGGCTTTAACTGGCCCAGCTCAAGACGTTTCACGATTGTGCCCTGGATTCGTCGGTACGCGGGCAGTCCGTTTTTCCGGACTTGTGGCATGAAACACTCCCCCTTCGTTGGGTGCACCATACTACAAAGTGCTCTAGTGCTCCAACAGAAATTTGCGTAAGCCGAAACCGGCGAGCCAACCCATTGAAGACAGAATCATGCAATCTCAATGGCAGACACCGGTTCTCTGCCGCGGTGGAATTCCTGCCGCCCTATGGTAATGGTAACACCAACAAAACAAGTATACTTAAATGTTTTATTCCTTGGGATAGCCGCATTCCATCGCGATTCTCCGGAGTATCGCGGACGTTGGAAAACGCCGCCCTAGCTTGCTCGGCTAGTGCTTTTCAACTAAAAAACTTCATCTTCCCGACATTTTTCTCTTGACGATGAATTGCATTCTGCTATATAGCATAACCCCATCGTGGGATGGAGGGTTCTGTGATGAGAAGACCGTCGATTGCGTTTTTCTGCTCACTTCTCGTATTGCTCACCATATTTGTGGCTGCAACCGGAATGTTCCAATGCGCCTGGGGGCAGGAAGTTACGGCTTCCATCACCGGGACGGTGTCAGATCCGAGTGGTGCGCTGATTACCGGCGCCACAGTTACGGCAACATCGGCAGAGCGCGGTCTCACGTACACCGCGGAAACCAACGATTCCGGCGCTTTATCGAATCGCTCAACTCCCGTCGGCACGTATACGACCTGCAAGGTCGAAAAGGCGGGGTTTGCATGTGGCGTCGCACCCGGCATTTATGTCCTTACTTGAATCAGGTCGCCCGTATCGACACTACGATGAAAGTTGGGCAGGTCTAGTGAAACGGTGGAAGTGACCGCCGCAGCGCCCGTCCTGGAAACGAGACGCACTCAGGTCGACACCATCATCAACGCGGCAACCGAACGACAATCTTCCACTCGCCTCGCGCAACTATGTCCAGTTGACTCTGCTGGCGCCAGGGTCGGTCTCTACCGATCCCGGCAGCTTTCAACAACGGTGACAACACCGGCGGCTAGCGGCGGACGCCCGCTACATCAACGGGAACCGCGAGCAGGCCAACAATTTCGTTCTCGACGGCGTAGACAACAACCAGGTCTCGGATAACCTCGTGGGCTATACGCCAGCGCCGGACGCGATTCAGGAATTCAACCTCATCACCCAGAACGCACCCGCCGAGTTCGGCAATTATGAAGGCGGCATTGTCAACGCCACCATTAAGTCCGGCACGAACGGCTTTCACGGCGACGTGTGGGAGTTCTTCCGCAACGACGTCTTGAACGCGAACAAGTGGGAGAACGGTTTCAAGGGGCCGGCGCAAGCGCTCCCGAAAGACAAACTTCGCTGGAACATGTTCGGCGGTACGATTGGCGGTCCGATTGTAAAGAATAAGCTGTTCTTCTTTTTCGATTGGCAGTCCCAGCGCTTCGATCACCCGTGCAATCGCGAAGAACGTAGGTGTTTTCACGACTGCCGAGCGGGGTGGGGACTTTGGAGATATTTGCACTAGCGGATTCACGGTAGGAATTTGTAATGACAGGGATAGCAAAGGGAATATCATCAACCAGCTTTATGATCCCTTCAATGCGAACGCGCCCTTTGCCAACAACGTGATTACAGAACCAATCGATCCTGTTGCTCAGAGCCTCTTCTCGTCACCGCTATACTTATCCCCGACTGGCGCGGGTCTTCAGAATAATGCGACTTACACCCAGGTTCAGGCATTCAACACTAACCAGTACGACATAAAGATCGATTTCAACGCAAGCTCTAGTGATCACATTTCCGGGCGCTATTCCCACGCTAAGCAGCACAACCCGACGACCAAGTCGTTTGCCCTGCTCTCAGGTGGGTTTTCAGACGCGCCGATTGAGAACTTCGCCATTGATTGGAGCCACACCTTCAGCCCAACTCTACTGAACGACGTACGTGTCGGCATCAACCACGTTCGATTGCACAATGGACCCACGTTTAGCGCTGCAGCCGCGTCCGCCGGAACTGATCTTGGTATCGCGAACGCGAATGCTGCACGCGAGGGATTACTTTTCCTGAATTTCAATCCTGGCAGCGGTGCGCTCACCAACGTTGGAGACCGTTGGATCGAGCAGAAATTTCAGGACGCGGTAATTCAGGCATCGGACGCGGTTGTTGTCACGCACAATCGCCACGTCTTCCACACCGGGTTCGAGTTTTGGCGTGACCGCATCAACACGTTCTACACCGGCAACAACGGAGCGCTGGGTGAAATCCAGTTTAATGGGCAGTTTACGTCCAATGCTCCTGCGGGATCATCGCATACCGGCGGGTACGGAGGAGCCGATTTCTATCTTGGCCTGCCCGATCTCTATGACATTGGCATACCGGGGGGCGAGTGGGGACAACGGGCCAATATCTTTGCAGCTTACGTTCAGGATGACTGGAGAGCCACCGACCGCCTGACGGTCAACCTTGGGCTACGCTATGAGGCGCACACACCATGGGTCGAGGAACAGGATCGTCAGGTCAACTTCGACCTCATTTCTGGCCAGGTGATCGCTCCGAATTGCTCCAAGGTGGACCTCGGCACAGCACCCGTTACCTGCCGCAACGGAAGCCCGGGACTGTACAACGGCACCTACGGCGGTCGTGACTTCCAACCTCGCGTCGGCTTGGCCTGGACGCCCGCTTTTCTCGGAGGTAAATCTGTCCTTCGTGCGGCGTTCAGCATGTCGTCGTACCTCGAGGGAACCGGTACGAATTTGCGGCTGCCCGTCAATCCACCCTTTACAAAGAAGGAGGCTCGAGTCGCTTACAGCGGAGTGCCAGTGCCGCCCACCACAACTGGAGACGGCATCGTTCCGGTTGGTTCTGCGAGCGATCCCTTCGGCGCAGCCCTGGTACGCGTGTGGGACCCCCACACGCAACCTGCCATCACTTATCAGTGGAACGGCACCTGGCAGCAGCTGCTTTCCAGTTCCATGACGTTACAGGTAGGCTACGTGGGTCAGCATGGCATCACATGAAATGGTTCCCAACTCCGTACCTGCAGCGGCGTTTGCCTGGCGAAGCCGGTTGTGTTCCTGTCGACACCGGACACCACCTGCCCCAGCGTTTACTTCTCGGGAAATCCGGCGTTCCAGTCCGACATCTCGCAGATCTCGGGGACCGCCTCGACGGGAAGCTCCAACTATCACGCCCTTCAGGCAGTGCTGCAGAAGCGTTACTCGAACGGCTTGCAGTACCAGGTGGCGTACACCTTCTCACGCTGCAGAACCGACAACAGCGGCTACTACGGCAACTGGGGCGCACAGGCGGCTCCGGCCAACCCGTACTATCAGAACCTCTACGATCCCGAGAGCGGATTGGGCGAACTGCTTCTTCGATTCGAAGAACGTGCTGTCCGCCTACGCGGTTTACGAGATTCCATTCGGTCACGGAAAACGCTGGGGCAGCGGATCGAATGCTGTCGTCAACGCAGTCGCCGGCGGCTGGTCTGTCAACCCAATCGTTTCAGTGCACTCCGGATTCCCGGTGGCGCTGTATGACTTCAACTTCGCGACGGCGACTCCGCTGGCACAGGAAGTCGCGGCTTGCGCCCGGATTGCGGCTCTGGTGCAGGCAGAACCTTCGGAAGGCAAAAGTACTTTGATCCGAGCAGCGGCGCATTCGCCGGATATCGATGGTTCGACCCAACCCCATATACCGATCCTGCTAACGTATTCGGAACTTGTCCGGCGCAGGGACCGGTGGTCGGGCCTGGCTATGCGGACGTGGATCTGAGTCTGCAGAAGAACTTCCCAATCACTGAGAGCGTGAGGCTGCAGTTCCGAGGCGACTTCCTGAACGCATTTAACCACGTAAACCTGAATACTCCCAATTCGTCCCTTGGCACCACGATGGGTGTATCCAGTACATCGTCAAGTCCGCGAGTCATTCAGTTTGCGCTCAAACTTTACTATTGAGCTCGCTGATATGATGGGGGCAGATGTTTCAACATCTGCCCCTTCTTATGTTTAAATCCCCGGGATTAGTTCTATTGGTGGCGTTGCTGGCGGTTGCCGAAGGTTTCGGCCAAGCGGCCAAACCGGCACCCTTAACTGCGCAACACGCGATCAAACTCGCGCAGAACGGACATTGCGAAGAGGCAGTTGCCAGCTCTGAAAAAGGGCCTCCCAACCGGCGTCTGATAAAACCGTAAAGCGCACAGCGGCATTTGCCGGCGTGCGCTGCGCCATGCTGATCAATCAAACGGGCGCGGCGGTCGACTTCCTGCAGATGCTGAACCGGGAATTTCCCGAATGATCCTGAAGTTCTCTTTCTTTCGGTTCACACCTACTCAGATCTTTCCACCAAAGCCGCGCAGCAGCTCGCGATGACGGCGCCAAACTCCATCGAGGGACACAAGCTCAACGCAGAAGCACTCGAAGCACAGGGAAAGTGGGATGCAGCGGAGAAGGAGTACAAAGCCATCCTGGCTCAGAATCCCCACTTGCCCGGGATACATTTTCTTCTTGGGCGACTGCTGCTCTCCAAACCCGATGCAGGCCCGACTGCTGGCGAGGATGCCAAGAAAGAGTTCCAGGAGGAACTCAAGCTTGATCCTTCCAATGCAGGCGCGGAATACGTGCTGGGAGAGATGGCCCGCCAGGATAGTCAATGGGACGAAGCCATCCGTCACTTTTCTCGTGCCACCCAACTGGATGCTGGGTTCGGCGATGCATTTCTCGGGCTCGGAAGCGCATTGCTGTCAGCCAAGCGATTCTCTGACGCCATTCCACCCCTGCAGACCGCCGTCAAGCTGGAGCCACGGAATCCAGGCGCGCACTACAATCTTGCGACTGCCTTGACAAGGGCAGGACGCAAGGAAGAGGCAGACAAGGAATTCGCAATTCATCGTCAGATGACGCAGAAAGGTGATGCGGGACAAGGGCCGCAAGATGCGCCGCCGCAGAATCCGAATTAGTCAGTACTTTTTTGTCTCCACACCCGAGAAGCAGTGAACAGATCCTCTGCACAGCGAAACCGTCTTCCGTTCCTAACTTCCCGTCGCGACTTTCTCAGAAATGCGGGAGGAGTCTTCGCGTTCAGCGCATTCCCTTATCCCTTCCGCGCTAGCGCAGATCCGACCTACCCGTTTGAAGAGATTCCGCCAGAGAAGAGCGGCATCCGTTGGACGCACACTGCTGGAAAATCTCAGGAACGATTTCTTCCCGAAACCACAGGGCCGGGTTGCGCCTTCCTTGATTACGACAATGACGGGTGGATGGACATTTACCTCGTCAACAGCGGCAAGTGTGACTTCTATGATCCCAATCCGCCCTTGCGGAATGCCCTCTATCGCAATAATCGCGACGGTACTTTTACCGATGTCACCGAAAAAGCTCGTGTAGCCGGAGGCGGATACGGCCAGGGAGTAGCGGTTGGCGACTACGATGGCGATGGCTTCCCCGACATCTACGTCGCGCAATATGGAAGAAGCATCCTGTATCACAACAACGGGGATGGAACGTTCACTGATGTGACCGAGAAAGCCGGTGTGGCTGCGCCGGGATGGTCATCCAGTGCTGTCTGGTTCGATTACGACAACGATGGCAAGCTCGACTTATTTGTCTGCCAATTCGTAGAGTTCTCCAAGGCTCTCAATAAGTCCTGTGGTCCGGGCGAAGAAGGTAAACACGGTTACTGCATCCCGCGCCTCTACAAGCCAATGCCGAGTTGGCTTTTTCATAACAATGGTGACGGCACGTTCACCGATGTCAGCAAGACCTCCGGGATCGCCAACTCTCTTGGGAAAGCATGGGGCGTAGTCGCGACTGACCTTAATAACGACGGTCTGCTCGATCTATTTGTCAGCAATGACACCGCGCCGAATTTTGTTTTCATGAACCGCGGCAAAGGTCGCTTTGAAGAAAATGCCACCGCTGCAGGTGTGGCTTACAGCGATGACGGTCGGGCTCGTTCCGGTATGGGACTCGATTCCGCGGACTTTAACCAGGATGGATGGATGGATCTGTTTGTAGCCAACATCGATCTTGAGCGCTTCTCGATCTACCAGAACAATCACGACGGAACTTTTGATGATCAGGCGGGTCCCACCGGAATCGGTATGGCGACGAGGCTGATGAGCGGATGGGGGCTGAAGTTTCTTCGACTATGACAATGATGGGAATCTGGACTTGTTTCTCGCTAACGGCAATCCCGACGATCTCATTGAGAGTTTACACAGTCAAGTGAAGTATCAAGAGCCGCTGATGCTCTTTCGCAATACTGGCAAAAGCTTTCAGAACGTAAGTGCGCAGAGCGGCCCCGTATTCGCGAAACCCCTGTCAGCTCGTGGAATGGCGATTGGGGACTTCAATAACGATGGCGCCGTCGACGTCCTTGTGGCAATCAATGACGGGGCTCCCGTTCTCTTACGCAACGCTGTTGGAAGTCAGAACCACTGGCTCGGAGTCAATCTTGTTGGCACCAAATCGAATCCCGACGCCATTGGGGCCCGGGTTACTTATCAGTCCGGAGACCTCAAGCAACAACGAATGAAGGTCGGCGGAGGCAGTTTTCTGTCGTCTCACGACCCACGTATGGTGCTGGGCATTGGGAAAAGAACGAAGCTCGACTGGGTGGAGATACAATGGCCGCAACCCAGCGGCAAGGTCGAGCGCATCGCCGAGCTCCCGATTGATCGTTACGTCACAATTGTCGAGGGCACAGGAAAATGGAAGTGACCCCGAACCGGAACCCGCCGAAGACTCTGTAGAAGATTTGTCTGACACTGATCAGGCTCTTGAGGCTGCCGCCGTTGAAGGCAGCGAAGACGCCGCAGACCATCCCGAACGCCCAACACACACCCACGAAGAATACGGGCATCCCGACGATGTGCCCCGTCGAAATCGGGACGACGAAGCCGCCTGACAAAATGCGTTCTAACGCCTGCTAGGGACAAACATCGGACCTTCTCCAGAAACCCCTGTATTGGTCCCCTAAGGTTCGCCAAAGGACAATTCAAGTGTCAATCGATCGCGCTCCAGGAGTGGCGAACTGGCCGCGTCCATTCCGAAAGCTTGGGAATCGACTAAGTACATCTGGAGGCTTCAACATGCGACAACTTTTCCTGCTACTTTCCGTTCTGCTGCTCGGCCTGTCCTGGGCTGTCGCGCAGGACAGCACAAGCCCGGCGACTCAAGATTCCGCCAGCAATTCAGGGCAAACATCGCGCACAGGTGCTGGCGGCCAAATGACGGTCGAAGGCTGCTTGAGTGGTGCCAGTGGAAATTTTACTCTCACCGATAAGAATGGAATGTCGTATCAACTGAGCGGCGATACCGCGAAACTGAGCGAGCATGTCGGCCATGAAGTGAAAGTGACCGGGACGTCGGGATCAGCCGGCGCTGGGGCATCGGGTTCGACAGAACCTAGCGGTGCTGCTGGCAGTGCGGGCGCTGGCCAGACATTACAAGTGACTTCTGTAAAGCACGTTTCCAAGACCTGCAAGTCCGGCGGCAGCGGCATGTCGCACTAGATCGCTGCGAATGAACAAAGCCCAGCGAAATGCTGGGCTTTTTCTTGATGTCCAGCTCAGGCGGCCTCGCGAGAGGCCGAATGCGCGTGAAAGACTTCCGGTTTTTCGTGCGCTGGCCGACGAATTTCCTGTCTCTCATCCGGCCTTTTCTTCTCCCCAGATAGCTGCGGGATGGCGACCGTCCTCCTCGTGCGAATCGAGTGATAAATGGCCTCGATGACGCGGACGTCCGCCAGGCCCTCCAGCCCGGACGGCTCGGGCTGCTTGTCCTGCAGAATACAATTCGAGAAGTAGGTCAGTTCCGCCGCGAACTGGTCACGCTTCGGGAAGCTTCTCATTCTCTTCTTGCCGTCGATTGTCACTTCCAGTCGAATGCCTTCCGCATATTCGTAGGCAGGATCCGCCCGAAGCATGCCCTTGCTCCCCATTACTGTGTAGCGACTTACATCGGCAGCGCCAAAACTGCAGGTAAACGTAGCCAGCCGCTCTCCCGGAAAACGTAGCACCGCCGATACCATCTCCTCGACACGCTGGAACCGTCGATCTTTACCGCTTTCGGCGAGGGCACAAACCTCCAGTGGCTCCGCCCGAAACAGATAGCGCGCGGCGTTGATGCAATAGACTCCCATGTCATACAAGGGACCGCCGCCCTGGGGAACTGGCTCGGTGATACGAACGTTCTGCTCGGCGACCTGTTGTGCAAACTCTGAGCTGAAGAACCGCACATCCCCCAGCCTGCCGTTTTTCGTGAGCTTGACGGCTTCGAGATTTCCCGCCTCAAAGTGAAGACGATACGCGACCATGAGCTTCACATGATTCCGGTTCGCGGCCTCGATCATCTCCCTGCAGTCTTGTGTCGTCGGCGCCATCGGCTTTTCGCACAAGACGTGCACTCCGGCGGCCGCTGCGCGAACTGCGTACTCGCGATGCAGATGGTTTGGAAGCGCCAGGTACACCGCATCCACATTGGAGAGGGCTCTGCTGTATTCCTCGTAAGGGTAAAGATGTTCAAGGCTGTACTTCTTGCCGAGCTTCCGCAACTTTTCCGGATCGCCTGATACGAGAGCGTACAGCTCGGATTTTCGCGCTGTCTTGAACGCCGGTAACACCGCAACTTGTGCGATGTGACCAAGTCCAACCACGGCATATCGAACCTTATTCTTGGAGCGATTCATGGGCCCTCCGGCACTAGGCGGCGCGGTCTTGTACGGCATTCGGCAAACCGGCGGATTCGGCGCAGTGCGCACAACAGAATATGTGCTCTCCCACTTCCACCCCGTGACCAATGATTCGGCACAGGCAGTGTCCGCAAGTCGGCGCCACCGCCTGAATCGCACACTCGAAGCTGTCGAATATGTGCTGCCGACCCTGAATCACAACTTCGAAGCATTTGTCGTATTCATTCCCGCACTTTTCACATGTAGCCACCGGCGATCCTCCCGCAAATCTCGATTTTGAAAACTGACTTGACGTTGGGTGCCTGATGCTGATCGGGAGTTGCACAGATCTAATTCGAAAAGGCCCTGCGAAATGCCAGCGTCGATCAGGTTCCTTTTGCGCCGGACTAACGAAAGCGCGGTATGGATTGGCGCCTCGCCCGCCACAAGAATGTGCAGGGGAAGCATGGGTCAAACGCAAACGGAAGTGGCCAACGGGTCTGATCTGCAGAACACCGAGACCCCCGCCTCACAACAGCCCGTAATTCCGGCAGTCGTCGAGCAGGCAGCCGAAGAAGTCGAGGTTCTCCAAGCCTCCATCAAAATCGGAACGGTCGCTCAAATCGTCACCGCGCTCATCGCGATGATCGGATTGCTCTATCTCCTGAAGCTAGTTCTCGTCACCATCTTGGCTTCAATCCTGGTGGCCTATGTTCTCGAACCTGCCGTCGCATTGCTGGTTCGTTGGCGATTCCCTCGCTGGTTGGGAGCAGGAGTCGTGGTGACCTTCGCCGTCTTGCTGACGCTTGGCCTTGTCTACTTCTCATACAACCGGGCCGTCGATTTTGCGAATGAGTTGCCGCAATACACCGCGACTCTGCGCCGAACTGTGAGTAATTTCCGCTCGCGCGCCGACACGCTGGCGAGTCAGGCCCGCTCGGTCGTCGAGCCTCCAAAGGACCGCGAAAAGCCGGTCCCCGTGCGCATTGATCAACCGCAGGGCATCGTTCAAATGATCTCTGAAAACAGCGGTACGATTCTCGAAATCCTGATGGCTGTCAGTTTCGCACCTTTCCTGGTCTATTTTATGCTTGCCTCGAAAGAGCACGTCTACGTCAGTTCGGTGCGTCTCTTTCCCAAGGAGCACCGTCTGGCGGCGCACCGCACCGTTGCGAAGATCTCGAATATGATCCGCAGTTTCCTTCTGGCCAATCTCGCAGTCGGCCTGGTAAGCGGGATCATTTGCGGGCTCGTATTTTGGCGGTTGGGTATCCAGTACTTCTACTTCATCGGTGCGATCAGCGGGTTCGTAACGTTGATTCCTTATCTTGGGATGTTCCTGGCCCTACTGCCGCCTCTTGCCGGCGGCGCCGGCACCTTGCACCATGGTGGGATCATCTCCGTAATCGTAACCGTCATCGGAATTCACGCCATCACCATGAATCTGATTTATCCCCGAGTCGTCGGGGCTCGTCTTAAACTCAATGCGCTCGCAGTCAGCTTATCTCTCCTGTTCTGGGCCTGGATCTGGGGAGCTCCCGGCCTCATCCTTGCCATCCCGATCATCGGAGCTCTAAAAATCATCTGCGATCACATCGATCCTCTGCGTGGTTTCGGTTCCTGGCTCGGCGACTAGCCTTGCTGCCCCGCATCCATATCCCCACAAGCACCGACCTCAGATGGAGGGCGGAAGCTGACCCCTCCCCCGATCGGTGAGCGCAGAGGTAGAGACGAGACCACAGTCCGCACCATGTGGTCGGTGTGTCGCCACCAACCGCTGAAGGCTTGCTCACCGGAATAACGGACATGCAGGGGATGCCATCCATCGGGATCAACGTCCGGCATAGGAACGAGCGGGAGATCCTGTCGAGAGGTGCCCGGTGTGCGGCGGCAACCAATCGCCGAGGCTAACATCCACGCAGTGTTGTGTCGCCCCGGAGCCCCACGTGCAGCGCCTTGAGGGCGCTCTCTTTCGCACTCCATAGCAGAGTCACCAGCAACGGTCGTTCCTCCACGAGTGTTCGCTCCAACGAGTGCCTGCTCACGGGCCGTGAGGTAATCGATGATGAAGGCATCGCTGCGCGGCTCGATCAGCTCCAGATCACAGCCGAGGCCGGTGCCGGACAGCGCGACGGCACACATGGCTGTACCGGCACGGTGGCTGAGTGAAATCGTCACGGCGCTGTTTGGTTGAATAGAAATGCCTCGGGTGCCCCCGACGTCGCGGCTCGTATTTCTATGTTCGCAAGGGCGAGAGGATCACCTGGCAGGTTAAGGCAGGCAGCTAGCGCGCGTTTCGCTGTCCAGCGACCTAACCTCCAGTCGTTGCGCCGTCTAGCAAAGCGCAGGCGGCCAAGGAAAAGGATTTCTCCCGCGCTCAGCCATTGATTTTCTGCTGGCACATCGGCGTCGGTCTGCTCCAGCCAGTAGACGTTCATTGAAGCTATCCGTTCCAAGTCCCGACCCTGTCCCAAACCCTTCTGCCGTGACTAGGCCGCTTCGACGATCTCGAGTTCTGCCTTCGCCTTTACATTCTCTTCGCTTCTCATCCCACGTTCCACCGCATCGACGAGATACGGGCGAAGATTCGCGGGCGGAATAATGTGATTCAGCGCGCCTACGCTGAGCGCGCGATGCACACTGTGGATGCGGTCAAACTCGCCGGCCATTTCACCTAACTTTTCGGAATGTACGACTTTGAAAAGTTCACTCCACTGGGCGCGCAGCCGCCCTTTCTCGACGCCGTCGGCCTGAAGCATCGCCTGATTCAGAGCCTGGAGTCGCTCGTCTTTACGAGTTCGTGCCTCAACTTCACCGGCGAAAACAACGGCCGCGGCGGGAGCCCCGCCGATAACCGAGGCGTACGTACCCTCCAGGGCTGCCACTTCGAGCTGATCGTTCAAAGCCCGCGAGAACACTACATATGCGCCGCCGTGATACCTCGAAATCACACAGAACACAACAGGGCCCTTGAAGTTCACTACGGCCCTGCCAATCTCTGCGCCGTACTCAAGCTGCAACCGCCGCATCGATTCCGGCGAACCATCAAATCCCGACAAATTGGCCAAGACCACAACCGGGCGATTATTGCTGGCAGCATTGATGGCGCGCGCCACCTTCTTGGAAGACTGTGGAAAGAGCGTGCCTGCGCACCATTGGTCCGGTCCGTCGGCGGGAACAAATCCCATGCGGGGCACTGAGCGAGACTCGATACCGATAAGGCACACCGGGTATCCACCCAGGTGAGCGTCCCAAACCACGGCAGTTTCCGCCGCTCGCATCCCGGCCCAGCGCTCCAGGGGCGCGTGGTCCTGGTCTATGGTTGCCATCATTACTTTGCGAATGTCGAAGGGTCTCTTCCGTCCGGGATTCGTCTCGTTAGACAAGATCTCCCCAACCCGCGCGAATCCTTCCTCGCCATTCTTGTTGTGAGGATAACTCTGTACGTCGCGGTCGATGGGATCGGTTGTCTCCGCCCGGCGGGGGAACCTCTCTCCCGGCAAAATGTAGGTGTGCTCGTAGTGCCGAAAGAGAATGTGGCACGCTTCGTCGATGTCGCGTGCCCAGTATTGTGCCTGACCATTCACACCCATGATGCGGTCGTAGCCACCAATGCCTTGATTGTCTTCCGCCGAAATGCCGCCCGAGTAGTCGAGTGCGCGCTTGCCGGTTAGCACCATGGCTGCCTTCGGCGTCATCACCAGAATGCCGCGAGTGTGCATCAGCATGGTGGCCTCGGCGTTCCAGTATGGTTGTGCCCCCACGTTAATCCCGTTGATCACGAGATTTACTTCACCGCCCGCTTGCGTGAACTGCACCAGCCGGCGCAAGACCTGGGCGATCCAGTCCATGTTCTCGACGCCGCTGTCCATCGAGATCTTCGCACCGGCTGAGATCGGGAACCACTCCAGCGGCACACCCTTTTCCTCGGCTAGATCCAGAGCGCCAATGATGAGCCGGCATTCCGCTTCGGCAAGTGCTCCCAAGTCTTTGCTGGGGTCTCCCAGCAGCAGAACCCGTGTCATTCCCTCGGGATATCGGTTTGTGAAGTTGCGGATGACTCCAACAATAATGTTCGCCTTGTTCTGACCGTAGGGACGATTGACCGGAACCAGTCGTCCTTCGGCGTCAAGATCGTGCTCCACGAAATCGCCGGGAGGAAATTCAGATCGTGTGTCTTCCCGAGACGGAGTGAGCATCTTGATGATCTCGTACGGGTAGACCATTCCGCGCTGGCGGACGCGAATAACTTTCTGATCGTATGCGGTTAGCGGTTTGAGCGGGAGCAACTTGTCGGCGGGTCGGAATGTGATCAGCAGGCCGCTGCCGACCGGGCTCGAGATGCGCACCACCATGTCACGCAATTCCCCTGTGGCGGGGTTGGGAATGCGGGCGCGCACAACGACCTGCTCCAGCCCCAGGCCTTCGGTCTCGGGCACAAGTCTGCGCACAATATCGGTCAGTTCATCAGGCTTGAGATTGAGCGGAGGCCAGACATACAGAAATACGCGGTTCCAATACAAGCGATCCTGCGGCCGGCGCCGCGACTGAAACAACCGGATCGTCCCCAGCGCTTCCATAAACATGCGTTCCAGATGCGGCAGCTGAACGATGCGCCCTGCGTCATCGCGCACCGGAGTCACATCGCGCACTTCCGCCGCCGCAAACAAACGCTCATCTTTGGGGTTGTCGCGGGCGACGGCGTGGAGAAGATAGACGTCTGCGACCGATGGCAGACGCTCGATCTTGAAGTTGCTGAGGCGCCAGAGATGCAGCCGCTTGCCCATCATCGGATGCACTCCGCGGTAAAACGTCTCCTCCTCGTATCCTCCGTCTCTCGGGCGATAAGTAAAGTGCTGCATGCCGCTCACGCGTTGACCCTGGCTCGCACCGGCAACTGCCACCACGATGCGACGGATCGAACGAGGAAAGACAACCTGATTCAGCATAGCCTGCACTTCCACTTGTGTCGTGTCCGCGGCACTCAGCTTGCCGTTGGAGCAGACGTGAAAATCCAGGACGACATCGTGGTCAGCCGGCACCTCTGCAATCACGGGAAGCAGGGCCTTCGCCACCGTGGAAAGACTGCGATATTCCGCGTAGGCAGCGAAGACGTGAATGCGCTTGCCCTCATGGTCGTATTCAGCGGAGACGTAACAATGTCCGTCCACCGCCGATGCATTCGGATTCTGGAGGGTCCGAATCTTGTAGTACCTCGAGGTGAGCACCTCCAGCATCGTGAGGCGCAGGCCGGGATCGGCAGCGGGAAACCGCGCGGCGAACAGGCCCGCCAGAAGTTGCGGACAATCGATCAGCGCACGGATCCTGGCGCGGCAGTCGGCAGCGTCGGGATACGCCGCCAGATATGCAAGATGGTTTTCCGCTTCCTCGTACACTTTGTTTCTCGCCTGCTCAAACAAAGGCTGATCGAAGTAGCGATAGCGCACTTCCCGGGCAAGATCGCTGACCGAAGGATAGAGCTCACGAGTGATCGAGATCATGCGATCAAGGAGCGTTCGAAAAGCTCCGTTGGGCCGTGGCTCCGAGGCTTTGACCAGACGCAGGCGGTGCTCGAGGATGTCCAGAACAAATGCCGCTTGCTGCTCCATTCGCTGGTGTGATTTGCAGATCCAAAGCAAGGTCTCCTTCAAGTTGGGTGAGCCATCCAGAGTGCGCACACCGTAATGAGCCAAAGCGCGACACAGCGCATCGACAAAGGCCTGCGGGAGTCCTTCACCGTTGGTCTCGACCATGCGCAAATAGGAGAAGAGGTAGGCCTCCGCGCTGGGATCCTCCCCCGCAGTGTGATGATCCACCTCCGGTTCGCGCTGAAACAGTGAACAAATGTCGACAAAGATGTTGAGGATCTCGATTTCGCACTGTCTTATTTCTTCGCTGTTCGCCGGGCAGATCTGTTCTCCAAGCAGAAAGCTGGCGGGTCCCCGCCGGGTCGATGTCAAAACCCAGCATGAGTTGGCGGAGTTCTTTGAGGCTCTCTCGGCAACGCGGCATAGCATCCGCTCCGTAGCCGCCCGGGCTTTGAGAAGCGCCAAACACCACTCGGTTGCAGGACGTGATCGCATCGTCGCTACCAGTGGCTTCGATTTGGACCAGCGGGGCGCCGGTATCCACCTGCACGTTCGGCATCGTCATCACCTTTCGGACTTTGCCGGAAAACGAAGCGACCACCTGCGTTTCCATTTTCATGGCTTCGAGAACAGCCAACGGGTCTCCAACGGCAACCGTATCTCCGGGCTTCACCGCAATCGAAACCACCACTGCCGGAGCAGGCGCATGTACTATGCCACCGTCATCTCGATCCACCCGGTGCGATACACCATCGACTTCAATCCTGGAACTCACTCCTTGCGCGATCGAGACAACGTGGAAGCGTCGCCCGAGGGCGGTGAGCCAACACTCGAACTGGCCCAGGCGGTCGATGTGGGCCTCGATCCGCGTTCCGTCGACTTCCACTCTGTAGTCTTGAGGACCCGTTCGATGGGTCTGTTATCGAGTAGAGTTGCCCGCGATAGCTCAGCACCAGAGTGCGGCCAATCTCGCTCCGTACGTGCGGACGGCCACGTGCAGCGGATGCGTAGAACTGGGATTGCTCGACAGCCAGCTCTGCATCGTAGGCATCGATCGCGGCCTGCACCAAAGCGACATCGGCGTGCTCGTGAGAGAGATGATCGCCGGCCGCTGCCACGCGGTCGAGCCATCCAATGTCAGCTTGCCCGTTCTGTACCTCACTGCGGCTTAGCATTTCCAGGAGAAACGCCTTGTTACTTGCCCCACCCCTAATGACGACGACGCTATCCTGCAGCGCCCGCCGCAGTCGGGACAACGCCTCGCCCCGGTTTTGACCATAGGCAATGATCTTGGCGATCATCGAGTCGAAGTCCGCCGGAACGGTTTCGCCCTCGGCTACCCCGGTGTCCACGCGTACGCCGGGACCCGTCGCAATCCGGAAGCGTTCAATCAAGCCTGGAGCAGCGGCAAAACCGCTGTCGCAGTCCTCTGCATTCAGTCGAGCTTCAATCGCGTGACCGGTGCTGCGCGGGCACTCTCCTTCCAGACGACCACCGCGCGCGACGTGAATTTGAAGTTTCACAAGGTCGAGTCCGGTTGTGCATTCGGTAACCGGATGCTCAACCTGCAAACGGGTATTCACCTCCATGAACCAGAAGTGGTGGGTCTCCGGTTCGTAGAGGAACTCCACGGTGCCGGCATTGCAGTAGCCGGCGGCTTTGCTCAGACGAATCGCGGCTTCGCGTATCGCCTCATCCTCCTGTCGAGAAAGTACCGGGGAGGGCGATTCCTCAAAAACTTTCTGGTGTCGGCGCTGTATCGAGCAGTCACGCACGCCCAGAGCCCACGTCGACCCGTAGCGATCGGCGATAATCTGCACCTCGACGTGGCGCGCGCCCTGTACCAGTTGCTCAAGGTACACAGTGGGATCTCCGAAAGCCTTGGCCGCCTCGGCCCGGGCACTCTCAAAAGCCTGGGGCAGTTGTGCCATGGATTGCACACGTCGGATTCCCCGACCACCTCCGCCCGCCGTGGCCTTAATAAGGAGGGGAAAGCTCAAGCGCTCAGCATGAGAGCATGCGTCCGCGAGAGTCTCGACAGGTCCGCCACTCCAGGGAGCGACCGGTATCTGTGACTGTTCTGCCAGACGTTTCGCGGCGATCTTGTCGCCAAGCCTGCGCATCACCTCTCCGGGAGGCCCGATGAAGACAATGCCCATCTCCCGGCACAGATCGGCGAATGCCGCGTGTTCCGCAACAAAGCCCCATCCCACCCAAACCGCGTCCGCGTGAGCGTCTGCAAGTGAGCGTTCAAGCCGCTCGTAATCGAGATAGCTACTCTTGGGTCGATGGGTATCCGGGTCGATAAATTGGGCGGCGCCGAGAGACACTGCCTCGTCTGCTTCGCGGACGAACATGGCATGACGGTCAGGCTCTGTGAAGAGCGCGATGGTGCGCAACGGCACGCCGTGCTCGTCCCGGAACTCCCGCGCCGCGTGGATGAAGCGCATGGCGGCTTCTCCGCGATTCACAATGGCAACGCGTTGGAATTCGTCTTGCATGAGCGTCTCTGCGAAACAATCGTGCTTCTATCGGGGCGTGCGTCAAGCCACAAGAACGGCCTCTCCTGACATGATGGCCTGCAGGCTTTTCAGATTTTCTTTGTCAACGGCATCGGAGAGAGCCACTGTTTGATAACCACTGAGACGCAGGTAGCAATTTCCCTTTTCGTCCAGTACTTCAGCGTCGAAGCTTCCCCGAACCTCGTCAGGAGTGACCACTGCGTACAATCGGCCATCGGCCACGTTCGGCGCATGGAACAGGGAGACTTGGTGAACGCGCTGTGGCAGCCCCATCCGACCCTGGATGCCAAGCTCCCAAATCCCGGCAGTTTGAAAGCAAAGCTCGATCAGCCGTGGCGCCACGACCGTCTCTAAATCTGACGGATGGTGATTAGGAGGCAATCCTTTGGCCAGCAAACCAGTCACGTGCTTTCCATCCCACCATGCCTTCTCCAGCACCTGGTACGCGGGCCCATGGAAGTAGAGGCGATAGATGTCAGCCGCTTCAACGCAGCTTCCGACCGGCGTGACAAATGCCCTCGCAGTTGGCGTCTCGACAGATTGTTTCGCGAGCCGCACACGCGCAGTGAAGTGCGTCGTTGCTTGGGGCTCTTTTAGATTTGGCAGGGAGCGGTAGCCGATCAGCCGGCAATCTGCCACTAACCTCTCTCCTTGCGGATGAATCTGTGTCTCGATCCGAATAACGCGTGGTTCGCTTCTGTAGAACTTGAAGGGCGCGATGAAGCTTATATCTTCGATCGCCTCGACTCGCCATCCGGGAAGCAAGCACACGAGCAGCTTCAGCAAATGCCTCGATGCCCATCACTCCTGGCAGAACCGGAGTATCCTCAATCTGGTGATCATGAAGGAATGGTTGAGCCGGCGGATCCAGCGTCGATTCGATGGAGTAGCCGTCGTAAAGACTCATGGAGGCGACCCTTCCCACCATGGGGCCAATGTCTGGTAAATGCTTTCCGCTTCTGCAGACGCAGGGTCGAGCCCACCAGTCGTATCCCATTCATTCAGCATTACGCCCAGGCGCTGGCCGATCACAATCTCGCCGCGCGTCGCTCCCGCGGTGAGTTCGCGACGGATCAATGGGATGCCGGCTTCCGGCGGCAGCATGTCGATTCCGGCGAGCTCCATGATCTTTGGGATCGAGCCGCGCGTGGCCATACCGATTCCGCCCCACGCCGTCCAATCGATCGCGATGCCGCGGGTCGCGGGACGGGTGGTACGGAAATTCGAAGTGATCTTGCACAGCAGATCATTGGCGGAACTGTAGTCAGTCTGTCCGGCGTTGCCGAAGCGGCCGGCAATCGAGCTGAACACGACTGTCGCACCAAGAGGCATCTCGCCAATTGCATGCAGCAGATTAAAGAATCCGTCGCTCTTGACGTCGAACACCAGATCAAATTCTCGAGAATCCTTATCCGGCAGGGAGTGGCTTCGCTCAATACCCGCCGCATGCAGCAGGACGTCGATGCGACCGCTGTGCTGGCGCACCTGGCCGATCACCTTAGCGACTGCCTCCGCATCTGCCAAGTTGACACTGAAATAATGTGGCGTGCCGCCAGCCGCAGTCACAGCATCGATGGCGCTCTGGGCAGCTTGCGCCCGCTCGAGACTGGCGAGTTCTTTTTCGACGAGAGCTGGAGTGGCCCGTTCGCCGCGAGTCTGGATGCGCGCAAACAGGTCGCGTTTGAGGTTTTCCCTGTCATTCACGAAGCGCTTGAGATCAGGATTGTCCGGATCGGGCTTCGGCACGAGATCGAGCAAGTAGAAAGTGCCGCCGGATGCAGCCGCCAGATCGGCCGTGATGGCGGAGACGATGCTTCCTGCCGCGCCAGTAATAACGAAGACGCTGTTCTTGTCGAGCACCATGCCCGGCTTGTCCATCAGCGGCAGGTTGCTCCTGCAAACCGACGCTCCAGCGCTGGCCGCGTGTGTATCCGATCTCCACCGCTCCCGGATCGCGCAATGTTTCCTCGATCAGAAGATCGGCGACTTCGTTCGGGTTGCGGTTCGCTTCAAAGTCGACGGCCTTCACCAGAGATTCCGCGCGTTCCCGCTTATACGTCTTGGCAAAACCCGTTACAGCGCCGCCAAGAGGAGCCACCGCTCCAACGTCGTCATATCCGTGATGTCCCCCGAGTTTCGTCGCGGTCACGAGAAACGTGCCTGGGCGGCCCATATGCTCATACAAGGTACGCATAGTTGTGTACAGCAACTTCACTCGTACCCGCACCGCGTCGCGCCAGGAAGTAGAGTCCAGTTTGCGTAGATCGCCTTCGTTGTCGAGCGCCGGCAGCCAGAAGACTCCATTTACTGCGCCAGTTGCGGTCCACGCTTTTAAAACGCCAGCCAGGGTGTCGGCCTCCGGAGTGCCTTCTATGCAAAGTACTTCGACTCCCAGTGCACGGAGGCGTTCCGTCAGGGCTTGGCCCACACCGCCCTTGTCGGGCATGAGTATGACGCGGCTGGTGCGATCGAGTTTCACCCCGGTTGCTTTGCAAACTGTGAGCGGAGGACGCAAGGTCGCCATCGGCACGCGTCGTGGAATGCGATTGGCAGCATCGAAACTGGCGAGCACGGCGCGCGCAGGATCGGCGGAAACCAAAACGGTAGGTGCTATAGGTTTCTGTTCCGCAGGTGCTGGTGTCGGGGAAGGAACCGCGAAGGCCTTTGCCCGCGCAGACCCGTCGTGCGCAAACTTGATCACATGCGCCAGGGTTGGAAAATCACGCAGCTTCAGGGTTTCGTCACGTGGAATGTTGTAAGCAGCACGCACGGCCGCGAACATCTCCGCCTGTTTCACCGTATCAACACCCAGATCTGCTTCCAAGTCGAGATCCAGATCCAACATGTCTTCCGGATAGCCGGTCTTTTCAGCCACGATCTGCAGAATCTTCTTCTTGATGGGATCATCGGAATCGGTTGGCATCACGAGTGACGTGGAAGCATGCGCAGGCACATCGGACGTAGTCGGAGTGATTGAGACTGGCAACGGTGATACCGGTGAGGACGGCCCCACCACAGGTGCACCTGCCAAGTCCGGCCGCTTCTCGTACACGAATCGGATCACATGGGCGAGCGTGGGATAGTCGCGCAGCTTGCGGTTCTCGTCGCGCGGAATGTTGTACATCTCCCGGATGGCCGCGAACATCTCTGCTTGCTTGACGGTGTCGACGCCCAGGTCCGCTTCCAGGTCGAGGTCCAGGTCCAGCATGTCTTGCGGGTATCCAGTCTTCTCTACCATTAGCGCCAGGATACGTTCCTTCACGGAATCGCCGGCGTCGGCCGACATCTCCGTGGGCACCGTCCGGATCGCTTCACCTTCGCGATCTTGCTCGACTTTTGGCGCAGGGACTTCTGTTGCCGGGACCGGAATTGGTGCGGCTTGCGCCGTACCAAGTTCCGGCTTCTTCTCGTACACAAATCGGATCACGTGGGCGAGCGTCGGAAAATCTCGTAGCTTGATTTTGTCGTCACGGGCGATGCCGTACGCTTCACGGATCGTGGCCATCACTTCCGCCTGCTTTACGGTATCGACTCCCAGGTCCGCTTCAAGATCGAGATCAAGGTCGAGCATTTCCACCGGATAACCCGTCTTCTCGGCCACCAGCGCCAATACCCTGTCCTTTACCGGATCGCCTTGGGAAGCAGACATCGGAGCGGCTGGCGGCGCGGGCGGAGGCGTCTGCGCTTGCACTCGCGATTCGACGACCGGGCTCGATGGGGGCACATGTTGTACGTCGACCACGGGAACCGCGGGCTTCGGAGGCGTGGGACGGCGGACTTCGTTGGATTTCTGAGCAACGTCTGCCACTCGTGCGGCGGATCCTTGATCGCGTATCCGCAGCGTGCGATGCACGACTTCCAGTTCCGCTGTGGGATAACCTGCGACTCGGCTCAGCCAGTTCTTCCAGCAGTCCTCATCCACAATGCGATAGGCATAGCCCAGAGCGTTGGGGCGGCGACGGACACCGTCTTTGGTTGCGACCCAACGCAGCAGCGTCATGCTGATTTGCGAACCGAAACCCGCACCAAGGCGTATCGCATACTCGACGGGATACGTACCGCCCTTGGACAAATTCAAGGTGCCCAGCTCGGGATCAATCTCTTTAAAGTTGGCGACTGGCGGTACAATGCCAGTTTCCAGCGCCTTAACTGCCAGCACATCTTCTATTCCAGTCCCCATCGCGTGACCGGTCATACCCTTTGTGTTGGCGATCACCACCTGATCTGCTGCATCGCCGAACACCCGCCGTAACGCATGAATCTCCGCGGAGGCGCTTCCCCCGCGTGCGGGAGTGTAGGTTTCGTGAGAAACAAATACGGTGTGTGGCGCGATCTGCTGACGGGAAATACCGCTGTGAGCTTCGGCTTGTGCGATCAGGCCTTCCATCACCTGGCCGATATGCTGTACATCGAGGCGCGTACCGTGGAAAGCGCTATTGGCCGTGGCGGTGCTTAACACTTCGCAGATCGATTGCATTCCGCGTTCCTGGGCAGAGTCCGCGCTCTCGACCACAAGGCCTGCAGCGCCCATCCCCACGATCAAGCCGTGCCGGCGACGATCAAAAGGGGTAGCAGCTTCTTCGACCACCTCGTCCGTCGCCGCTGCACCGCTAGCGAGGAATCCAGCACCAAACCATTCGATCAAATGGTCGGAAGTAACATCGTCCGCGGAAACGATGATCACGCGGCGGCACCGTCCGGCACTGATCCAGTCTTGCGCCAGCGCCACAGCTTGCGTGGTGCTCGCGCAGGCAGAGTTGATTTGGGTGTTCGGACCGCGGGCCCCAATGAATTCGGCGAACTGCGAATGGCCCATGGCCAGCGTTCTGAGCAGAAAGCGCCGGTCGAAGACGTAGGGCTCTTTCTCGATGATGTCTCGCAAGTCTTCGGCACGGCGCTCAATTTCGCGTTCGAGCACGGAATCGCCATTGGCCTTAGCGGACCGGACAAGCAGGGTTTCCAGCGTCCCTAACTGCTCGCGGCGGGAGTGATCCGTGTAGTAGCGCGACATTTCATCCGCGAACGAGTCGCAACCCGGAAAGGCAGAAGCGAAGATCACGCCGGTGTCGTCGCGCAAAGCGTCAGGGAGGGCCCATCGGTCCGGCAACTGCGAGCCTTTGCTTGTTGTCTTGTAGCGCATGACCAGTGGAATGCCGGCATCGCGCAAGGCATCGATTCCCACGGCAATCGCCAGTTGGGTGTCGCGGTCGAGAGCCGCCTTGCGGTCGGCGGAAATGCCGAATTCAGTTTCCAGATCGAACGCTCCTCCTCGTCCTGCCAGCTTGATCACATCGGCCACATTGTTGATAGTTTCGAATGTAGGTCCGCCATTGTCGCTCTTCATCAGGCGGGTAATGTGCTTGTCGAGCATTGCCTTCCGCAGGCGTGTGGGAATGAGATCGATGAATTGATCGCCTCGCAGGATGCGAGCGAGGTTCGCATCGTCGAAGATGCGCTCTGTGCCGGGCAGACCGAGAGCCGCACCTGTGATAACGACTGGCGGGTTCGCTGGACCATGGTCTCGTTCACCCTGAATCTTCCGCGCGCGCTCAAGAGCCTCGGCGAAGAGGCGCCCGAGTTCAGCGAAATCATCGCCATTGACTTGCGCTGCCTGTTGAGTGGAGGGTGCGGATGGCTTCTCAACGAACTTGTTCGACTCGGACAGTGCAACTGGAGTGGATGCTTCTGCTTTCTCCGCCGGGACCGCAGCAGTTCCGCGGCCTAGGCCCGCTGCGTACAGGCCGCACAGCGCCTGATTGAACGATGCGATGTCGCCGAACTTCGGATGATTGGTAAAGAGCGAAACCACATCGCCACGGTCGCCGAGGACATCTTCCGCGAAACCCTGGAGCGCCTTCTTCGGCCCGACTTCCACGAAGATGCGTGCGCCGGCTTCATAGAGTGTCCGCAGGCCTTTGATGAATTGGACGGGAGAAGCGACCTGCCTGGCGAGAATATCCAACATCTGAGGCACGACATCCGGACCGGTGGGGTAGAATTCGCCGTTTATGTTCGCCACGATCGGCAGGCGTGGTGACTCCAGATGCAGACGCTCCAGTTCCCGCCTCAACGGTTCGCTGGCTGGCGCCACAATCGAAGTGTGAAAAGCATGGCTGACCGGTAGCTCCGCAACGTCGAAGCCAGCGTTCTTAAGAACCTCCATGGCTTGCGTGACCGCATTGCTGGCTCCGCCAATCACAGCCTGATGTTCGCTGTTGATGTTGGCGATCACCACGTAGCCGTTGACCGTCTTCAGAATTCGTTCGATCTCATTGAGCGGGGCAAACACGGCTGCCATCCTGCCTTTGTCGGCCACGGCAACCTGCGTCATTCCGCGACCGCGGGCGCTTACTGCCTCCAGTGCGTCCCGGAAGGGAAGAGCGCCGGACGCGACCAGTGCTCCGTATTCACCAAGGCTGTGCCCCATTGTCATGTCCGGCTGGATGCCATAAGCGGCCAGTAACCGGGTCAGTGCTAGATCGATAGCAAGCACGGCCGGCTGAGTGATCGCTGTCTGCCGCAAATCTTCATCGGCCTTGGCGACGGCGTTGGGATCGGCCTGGTCTACAAATACAAAGTCGGTGAGTGGCTTGCCCAACAAGGGGATCATCACTCGATCTGCCTCGGCGAAAGTTTCAGCCACAATGGGTTCAGCGTCGTGCAGAGTTCGCAGCATATTCACATACTGGGAGCCTTGGCCCGTATACAGGAATGCCACCTTGGGAGCCGGTCCTTGACCACGAAAGATGCCTTGCGCACGCAGCGCTTTCCAAACGACCGCCTGGTTTGCTGCCAGTGCCTTGAGTGCTTTGGCTGACTTATCCGCCAGGTCCGCGGCATCGGCATAGTCAATCGCCAGACGTTCGGGAGCGCGCAGGTCGGTTTCAGCCGGTGCTGCTTTTGCAGGCACGCTGCTGGCTTGAGCATTCTTCATTACGGCGCGCAGACGCTCGGAGAGCGCACTCTCGGAGGCGGCACCGACGACGAGCGCGCCGCGCAGCGGTTGCTTGCAGACGGACAAAGACGCAGAGGACATTGAAACAGCGGGAACTTCTTTTGCGTTCATGACAACCTCATTGATCGCAGCTTGGGGCAGCGTGCCGACAGCAACAGATCGCTTTCCATTTCCGGTCAGCTTGTGTGGAATGTGCTCTTCGAGCACGATATGGAAGTTGGTGCCTCCAAAACCGAAGGCGCTGACCCCAGCACGCCGCGGAGTGTCGGGCGGGACGGTCCAGGGTTTCAGTTCAGTATTGACATAAAGCGGGGAGTGGGCGAAGTCGATATCCTGACTCGGGTGTTCGCAATTCACGCTAGGCGGTAACACCTTGTCTCGCAAAGCCAGTGCGGTTTTCAGCACACCGGCCGCGCCCGCTGCTCCTTTGAGGTGTCCGATATTCGATTTGACCGAGCCCAGCGCCACCGAGTGGGTTGGAAGACGCTGGCTACTGAGCAGATTCGCCATGCACTGAGCTTCAACCACATCACCCACTCGAGTGGATGTACCGTGGCCCTCAATCAAGGTCGCAGTGGCGGGCGATAGCCCTGCATTCTGCCAGGCGCGCTCAAGGCAAAACTTCTGACCGACCGGGTTTGGTGCGGTGATTCCTTTTCCTTTGCCGTCGCTTGACGCACCGATGCCACGCAGCACAGCGTAAATCTTGTCTCCGTCGCGCTCGGCATCCGCCAAACGTTTCAGGAGGAAAATCGCGGAGCCTTCTCCCATCACAAAGCCGTCCGCGCCTTCCGCATAAGGACGAGTGCCAGTCGCAGACAGCGCGCCGATCTTGCAGAACTTGACGAAGGTCTGCGCTCCCATGTTGCGGTCAATTCCCCCGGTGATGACCGCGTCAAAATCTTTCTCTATCAGTCCCTCTACTGCCGCAGTCATAGCCGCCATCGCTGAGGCACATGCCGCGTCGCAAACGTAGTTCGGACCGTGGAAGTTGTAGATGTTCGCGATACGTCCGGCAATGCAGTTGGCCAATTCGCCGGGCATGCTGTCTTCGGTCACCTGTGGGAGGCGCTTGCCAATGCGGTCGTGCAACTCGCGGGTAATGCTCGCGCGCACAGCCTCCGGAAGGGCCGCGAAGCTCTCGCTTTCCGCGAGTTCGTGCGCATATTCCGGGAAGTTCAGCCGCAGCGCGGTCTGATAATGTCTTTCGCCGGCCATAGCGTTGCCGAGGATTACAGCGACGCGATCCGCATCGAGCGGCCGCTTCGGGTAGCCGTAGTCTTCCAACGCCTCGCGCGTTGCCGCGATCGCCCACTTCTGTGCCAGATCCATGGCGTCGGTAACACGCGGGGGGATCGGCAAATGCCACTTCATCGGATCCCATGTCCATTCGCGAACCCAGCCGCCGATTTTCGAGTAAGTTTTGTCGGGAGCGCTGGGATCGGGGTCGTAGTAAAACGCCGGATCCCAACGATCCGGTGCAACCTCGGTGATGCTGTAACGACCCTTCTTTACGTTTTCCCAGAACGCCGCCACGTTGGCGGCGTCGGGCAGAATGGCTCCCGCTCCTACAATCGCGATCGCACGATTGGCTGTCTCTTCCATGATGACGCTCCTGTGCAACCAAGGCAGGTTGCATACGACAGATAGTCAGGCGTCTTGGGACTTATGCGGCGAGTGCAGGCTTGGCTGCACGGGCGTAGAGGACGTCGGCTATAAAATCCATGTCAGAAATCAAGCCCGCCTGTGCACGGTGAATCGCGGGCAAACCTAAATTTGTTTCAAATGCGGACATCTCAGAGTCACTTACGGCGCCGGCTCCGCTTACCCAGCGCAAGCCTTCTTCCGCGACCCTCAGTGCCGCTTCGCGGGCGAACGTTCGGCTCACTGCCGCAAGTGCTGGCGCGTCAAAACGCCGGTTCGCCTTTTCGTTCAACTTTCCCTCAGCAATGCGGGCGGCGCGACGAGCGAGACTGCCTGCGCTCTCGGCGTAAGCGATCCACTCGCCCAAACGCAGAAGGATGTGTTGATAACGGGTAAGTCGGGCGACGCGTGCTTTCTCCATCAATTCAGCCAGCGCGTGATGCGCCAGCGCCGCGAAATTCGCGCCTACGTTCGGATGCTGGGCATGTAAAGCTTCCAACTCGCGCGCCCGCTCGTGATAGTGCTGGCCGCGGGTCTTCAAGTGAAGTTGCCACCGGTCGCGGCTAATGGTCATCTCCATGATTTCGGACGTGCCTTCGTAGATCGTCGTGATGCGCACGTCGCGGCTGATTTTCTCCACGAGATATTCATGCGTGTAACCGTAACCGCCGAGCGCCTGGATGCTGGCGTCGGCCGCCTGATTGCCAGCCTCGGTCGCCATGTATTTCGCGATGGCGCCCTCAGTGTTCAGACTGCCTTCCCCGGCGTCGATCCGCTCGGCAGTCTCTTCGATGTAGGCACGTGCGGCTTCCAACCGTGCCACGTGCGGCACAATCAGTTTGTGGGTGTAGCCTTGCTTTTCGGAAAGCGGCGCTCCTGCCTGAATGCGCTTGGTTGAGTAGGGAATTGCGCGATCCAGAGCAGCCCATCCTGCCCCCAGGCCAAATGCGGCTACCATCAAGCGCGTGTAACCGAACACAGCCTGAGCCTGGATCAGGCCCTGGCCTTCGACCCCACCGATGAGCCGGTCGGCGTCGACATAGACATCATTGAATGCAAGCGCCGCGGTATTGCTCAAGCGGATGCCGTGCTTGTCCTCTGGCTCGTCGTGGGTAAAACCTTTCGCACCTTTTTCGACGATGAACCAACTTGGGCCGCCGGCGTGTTGGCCAATACCGTGTACGCGCTGGCCACTCCGCCATTGCTGATCCATTGTTTGTTACCGTTGATCTTGTACCCGACGACGCGTCCGTCCTGCAGTACCGGATCCGCGGTGGTGCGAAGGGCTCCCAGATCGCTGCCGGCTTCCGGTTCAGTGGCGCCATAGGCGAACAACAATCCCTCGTCTGCGATGCGGCTCAACCAGAGCTTCTTTTGCTCAGGCGTAGCGCCCACAGTGATCGGATCGCTGCCGAGAAAAGTTGCCAGCACCGAAGTCGCGATCCCGAGATCGATGCGCGCCATCTCTTCACAAATGCAGTAGACATCGAACGTGCCTCCGCCCATGCCGCCAAACTCTTCCGGAATGAACAGGAGTTGAATGCCCAGCTTGTCTGGGCTGCACATGTCGCGGACGATTTCTATGGGACATTCGTCGCGAGCGTCGAGATCGATAAGCACATCGTCGGGCAGACGCTTCTTGGCAAACTCTTTGAGAGACTTCACGCTCAGTTTCAGTGTCTTGTATGCAAGCATGAGTGCGACCTCACTTGGCGGCTACGCCGCGCATTTCACGAGCTTTGTTGGTCAGTTCCGGCAGAAACTCCAGTACGTCGTCCACAATTCCGACATCAGCCACCTGGAAGATGGGGGCCTTGGGATTCTTGTTGATGGCGATGAGGAAGGGATTCCCTTTGATGCCGGCCAGGTGCTGGAACGCCCCACTGATGCCGCAAGCCAGGTATACCTTTGGCTTTACAGTTTTCCCTGACGACCCGACCTGACGTGACTTCTCCATCCACTTCGCGTCGACCACAGGCCGCGAGCAACTCACCGCTGCGCCCAGCACCTCGGCGAGTTCTTCGGCAAGAACCACGTTGTCCTTCTCTTGCATGCCTCGTCCGATCGAGACCAGCACGCTGTGCTTTGTGATATCCACATCGCCTGCCTCGGCAACGATGGTCTCGATATACCGGCGTCGTGCCGTCAGAGTGCCCACGGCAGAGGAGTTATCGATGACCACACTCGAGATCGGAGTGACCTGCTCCGGTTTAAATGCGCCGGGACGGACGTTGATCACTGCGCCCGATGAGATATCACAACGCACGTGAGCGCTGACTTGTCCGCCGAATTCCTGTCGTACCACTCTGAGAGAATCTCCCTCGATTCCATCAATTGCCAGCACATCGGGAATAAAAGCTGAATTCAGCTTGATGGAAAGGCCCGGCGACAGATCGATCCCAAAATGATCGTGCGGGACCAGCAAAACCACGTTGGCCGGCAGAATGCTCACCAGCGCTTGACGGACTAACTCGGCGTTGGGATAGCCGAGCGCTTCGTTGGCTACCTTCCAGACCTCCCCATAAGACGAGAGGAGCGAGTTACACGCTGTATCGAGATCTGCACCCCAACCGGTAACAATCGCGGTGGGAGGTGCGGTGGGATCTATCCTTCTCGCGGCGGCTGCGAGTTCCGCCGCAGAATCGTCAACGACGCCACCTCTATGAACGATGTAGGAAAAAATGCGAGCCATTATTTCAGCCCTCCCCTCGCTGCTACCAACTCAAGAACTGTGTCGGCGTTTTCTTCTCGGCTGCCGTGCAGCATGTCCGCCCCCTTGCTCGGCGCAGGAACGAAGTAGTCCACTCGCCTCACCTTCGCGGCCACTTCTCCGACCGCAGGCTTTCTCAACTCCGAGGTCCGAAGCGCCTAACGTCGGGATCGGCACGGAAGCCACCTGCCGAATACCGCGCATCCCGACGTAGCGCGGCTCATTGATGCCGGTCTGAATGGAGAGGACGCACGGGAGATCGATCTCGTTAAGTTCCCGATTGCCACCTTCGATCTCGCGGCTGACTTTGAGCATCCCGTCTTCGACCGAGATGGAATTCACAAGAGAAGCAAATGGATAGTCGAGCATCGCTGCCAGCATTCCACCGATTTGGGCAGCACCGTCGTCGGCCTGGACCCCAGTCAGGATGAGGTCGTAGCGACCTTTCTGCACAAAATCCTTGAGGACAGTCGCGATGCCCCGGCCGTCGGATCCGCTGAAGTCCTCATCAGAGATCAGCACGGCCTGATTCGCGCCCATCGCTAATTCACGGCGTAGGACCTCTTCGTCATCTTCGCCGCCGACCGTCACGACGGTGACGTTGCCGCCGACACGATCGCGGATCTGCAGGGCCTCTTCGACCGCGTAGTTGTCCGCCTCATTCACCGAGTACACCAGTTCGTCGCGCTCAATATCGTTCCCGGCCGCATTGAGCTCAATCTCGTTCTCCGAGGTATCGGGCACTCTTCGCACGCAAACCAGAATTTCCACGTTCAACCTCCACAAGTCGCAGTTTCCAATTCCTTTGCTTTCTCAGGGCAGACTTCGCGAACCAGGTGCTGGTCCACCAGTTCGGTCAGGTCGATGGCAGACATCTTGCCTTCCAAGCCCGCCACCTTGATCGCATCTTCTATGTTCACCATGCAGAACGGGCACGCCGTCACGATCACGTTCGCCCCTGCTTCCGCAGCCATGCGGACTCTGAGCACACCCATCCGCTGCTCTTCTTTGGGTTCGTAGAAGAGCATGAGTCCACCGCCGCCGCAGCAGAATGACCGGTCTCGCGACCGCTTCATTTCGACTCTCTTCAAACCCGGAATGGCGTCGAGCACCGCGCGCGGGTCGTCGTAGATCTGGTTATGGCGTCCCAGGTAGCAGGGGTCGTGATAGGCATAGACCTTGTCTTCGTTTTCGACCCGATTGAACTGGACGTTGCCAGCCCTCACCTCCCGGGCGATCACCTGGCTGATGTGCTCGACTGGGGGCACATCCTTATAGTCGTGTTTTAGCGCATTGTAGGCATGCGGGTCGGCGGTAACGATTCGTTGTACTCCCGATGCCTTGATGGCGTCGGTGTTGTGATCCCGCAGGGCCATGAAGAGCATCTCTTCGCCGAACCGCCGAACTTCGTGGCCACTGTCCTTTTCTGCTGCGCCGAGGATTCCGAAGTCTTGCTCCGATATGGCTGAGGATTCTGCGAGGTGGATCGCCCGATCGACTGCATGCGGTCGTCGTAGGAAGTAATGCTGTCGACGAAGTACAAGGTGTCAGCGCCATTGTTTCCGTCGAGGATCTTGACGCTGCAGCCTCGCTGGAACTCTGCAGCCTTCGCCCAGTCGGCCTTTTTCTTCTCCATCTTCCCGTAGGGATTGCCGCGATTCTCCAGAGCCTTCAGCGGCTTCTGCAGCGATTGGGGCACCTTGCCGTCGTCGATCATTCCGCGCCGCAGGTCGACGATCTTGTCGATGTACTCGACCAGCAGCGGGCATTCTTCTTCGCATGCGCCGCAAGTCGTGCACGACCATATTTCGTCTTCCGAGTAAATGCCGCCGATCAATGGCTTGCCATTGTTGGCCTTGCCGAGTACGGGATAATGCTGAAACGCGTAGTCCCGGGCCTTGATGGTGAGAAATCGTGGCGCTAACGGACGTCCCGCCGCATTAGCCGGGCAATTGTCGGCGCAGCGGCCGCAGTCGGCGCAGGAATAGAAATCGAGCATGTGCTTCCAGGTGAAGTCTTCGAACGTCTTCACGCCGAAGGATTTCACTTGATCAAGACGTTCGTCGGGCACGCCCCATCTCACCGGCTTCAGCGTCCCCCGTTCCAGTTTTGCGAAGTAAATGCTGAACAGCGACGTTTCCACGTGGAACTGAATTCCGAATGGCCGATAGCAGAGCAGAAAGTAAAAGGTCACTTCATGTACGAGATACGCAGTGACATTCAGGACCCAGAGTGTTGCTAACGGCATGGAGCCAACAACGATCTTGAGTATCCAGGGCAGTGACAGGACAGCCAGAGTCTCAAAAGGTTGGCCTTGCTGTGCCTGACCAGCGGCCTTGCTGGCAGCGAAGAGGCTGTCGGCTACCATCAGAAGAGCAATCAGCCCCAGAAGGAATACGGCATCGGCCATATGGCTTTTGCCGTACTTCGTGGGAACCGCATATCGCGCGGGCTTGAAGACGAGTCGACGGATTGCGGCCACTACCATGCAGATGAAGACGACGGTGGCTGCGTAGTCCGTAATGATGTCGTAGATTTGGCCGGTCCTTCCTGAAAGGCCGGGCATCACGAAGTTCTCGGAGACGCCAACGATCAGTAGAGAGAAGGCCCGAGCCGCCAGGAGAATGAAGCCCGCGAAAATCAGGATGTGCATCGTCCCCGCGAACTTGTAGCGCGGATGTTTCCACTGCCCCAGCCAGAACTTGAAAACTCTTGCTAGCCGAGTCCATGGCCGATCAAAACGGGGATCGTGCTCGGCTCGAGCCAGTGGCACCAATCGCTTCGCCACGATGTAAAGCGAAGCAAGCGACTCCGAGGACGTGGATGGACAGAAACAGGTTGCGGCCGGGGATCAACCACTCCATGATCGACGAGGCTGAAGTAGGTACCTACCACGGTCTACACCCCAAACCTTGCTGCACCTACGCAACGGTGAGCACTGAGAGAGCGTTCTCCTGTTCACGTCGTTGGCGCAGGTTCTGGTACTCGTTTCGAATCAGAACGGGGAAAAGCTACTCGCTACTGGAACTGATGGCGCTGGCCCGGTTGTGCCGGCGTGGCGGCCATCGATGCGGCCTTCGCTTCCGGCGCACTTTCTTTGTTTGTGGCGGCCTGATTCCGGCCGCATCTCGCAACTCTGTGAAACTTGCCTCCAACAATTTCTCCATCTTCCTCAGGTCAGGCGCTGCATGTGCATCGCCGCTGAACCCGAAGTACACCATGCCGTTGTAACTCAGGACGGCGCAATTGACCGCCATTTCGCCGCCGACCGGAACATACGGATAGCAATGCAGCATCTTGTGGCCAAGCAGGTACAGCGGCAATTGCGGTCCCGGCACGTTCGTGCAGACCATGTTGAAAGGTGTAATCGGCAACTGGCTGATAAGCGGTCCGGTCATTCCCTGCATGGACGTGGGAAAGATCCCGATCAGGCCACCAGCCAAACTAACCAACTCGGCGGCATGTACGCCCTTGAGGAACTCGGTCCGCTTGTGGACCGCGGCAAGCAACTTTCGGGGCTGCCGAATATCCAAGGGAATGGTGACGGGAACAAGGGAGATGCGATTCCCCAACTCCGTCGTGCTGCCACTGCCGCGCAGGTTGACGGGCACCATGATCCGCAGCAGTTTCCCTTTCACCCGGTCGCCGTGCAATTCACAGTAGCGGCGGATCGTCGCGGTCACCAGGGCGAGAATGACGTCATTGACGCTGGTGCCACATCTTGTGTCGGATGGCCTTGACTTCCGGCAAGGGAATCTCAGTACAGGCAAACTTCTGCGGTCCACGGTAGATCACATTAAAGCGAAGTCGCTCGGTAAACGCGGTGATTTCTGGAAATAGAGTCGCAAACTCGTCTCCGGCCACAGCTTCCGCCATTCCCAGCAGCACGCTGTGCCATGCTGAGCAGATCGGTCATAGCGGAGAGAATCCGTTTGACGAAGTCAGAATACGAGTCTACGAACCCGGCCGTAAGCGAACTTAACGGATCGAGTGGCCGCGGAACATGGAACTTGAGCTTTTTCTTGGGCAAGCTGAGGCACTTCCGGACTCGCATCCAGAAGCATGCTCAGGATGCCGACTCCCGCAATGCCATCAGCCAGACAGTGATGCAGGCGGAAAATCATTCCCGTGCGATTGCCTTTCAGACCCCGGACAACGGCTATGTCCCACAGCGGGTGCCGCCGATCCATTACGGAGCCAAATAGTTTGGCGGCAACGGCCTTCAGTTCTGTGTCGGTGCCGTGCTTGAGCGTCACTTCGTGCACGTGGCGTCGCAGATCAAACTCCGGGTCGTATTCCCAACTGGGAAGCCCAAGACCGAACGGCGCGGGCACAACACGCTTGAGATAGCGAGGCAGAAGCGGCAGCTTCGACTCGATGAACTGCACGCAGTCTTCGAACGCTACCTCACCCTCGAAGATGCAGATGCTGGCCACATTGAGCGGCATGCCTTCCCGCTCCAGATGCAGGAAAACCGTGTCGCCCCAGGAAAGACGGTCGCTCTGTTGGTGGTTCTGCACGCCAGTACTCCTCTTCAGTTGTGCTGACCAGAGCGCACTCTAGTTCACGAAGGAAAAACGCTGCGTCAAGCTTCACCAGCTTGAGCACCTTATAGACATCGACGTTCACGCCGCGTAACACGACCTTGACGGCCTTCTCGTCGGCGATGCGGGCAAACTCTTCCATGGCTCGCAGCGCGCTTGAATCGATCCGGCGCACCGAAGAGAAATCCAAAATCGCTTCGCCCTGAGCGCAGTCCAGCTTCTCTCCGGCCTCTTGCAGGGCAGGAACGACGCGCTCTTCATCGATGTTCAGAAACACGGCAATGCATCGCCATACGCACCGCCATCCGCTACTTGGTTTGTTCCTGCGACGAATCAGTCACCTTGGCCAGCACCTCGCCCCTCATACGCCTTCCAGAACAGTTCCGCCATTTCGCTCATCAGGGGCATGCGAGGGTTCGATCGCCAGGACGGATCGTCGACACGCAATCTTGACCAGTTCCGGCACCGCTCGCTCAAACTCTTCCTTTGAAATTCCCAGCTCGGCGATCGACTGCGGAAACTCCAGTTGATCGAGCAATTGCTCCGTCGCCGCTGATCAGGTTCTTCACCTTCTCATCCACCGAATGACCGCCCAAGACCGAGCAAATCCGCGACCGTCGCGTACTTCTTATGCGCCACGTATCCCTTGGTGTAGGGCGACGGCATGAACTTGGTGGGCACAGCGGCGTTGTACGCAATGACGTGCGGCAACATGAGTGCATTAGCGCGGCCGTGCGCGACGCCGAAGCGCGCGCCGAAGGCATGCGCCAGCGCGTGATTCAAGCCCACCGACGCGTTGGAGAACGCCATCGCCGCAATGCAGGCGGCGTTGTGCATCATGCAGCGCGCCTCTTCGTCGTGGGGATGCTTATAGGCAATCGGCAGGTACTTGAACACCAGCCGAATCGCTTGCATGGCGTTGGAGTCGGTATAGGCTGAGGCGAAAGTCGAAACTCCAGCTTCCAGTGCGTGGGTCAGGCAGTCGATGCCGGTATCCGCCGTCAGTCCCTTTGGCATCGACATGACAAACTGCGGATCGACAATCGCCACATCCGGACGTAAGCGAATAATCGGCGAGCGTTACCTTGCGTCCGCGCTCCTTGTCGATCAGCACGGCAAATGGAGTAATTTCGCTTCCCGTTCCGCTGGTCGTCGAGATGGCAATCAACCGCGCCCGGTTAATCTTTTCCGTCGGATATTGCACCACTCGCTTGCGCAGATCCAGAAATGGCGCGGCCAGATATTCCAGGTCCGCCTCCGGCGATTCGTACTTGAGCTTCATGATCTTCGCCGCGTCGATTACCGACCCGCCACCCAGCGCGATGATCTGGTCCGCTTTGTAGAAATTGAGCGCCTCCACTCCTTGCAGGATGACCTTGACCTCAGGCTCCGCATCGGGAATGACCTGGACATGAACGTGAGTCTTAGGGCAGATGTGACGCCGGACAATGTCCACATGGCCGATTCGCTCCAGACTCGGATTGGTAACAATGATCGTCGAGAGCGACGGGAACTGGCGCAGATTCTCCACCGCGTTCATGTTGAAGTAGATCTGATTAGGAACTCGGAACCACATATGGTTTTGTGTCCTACGGGCCACGCGCTTTACGTTCAGGTAATGAAAGATATTTACGTTGTCGGTGGTGCTGTTGCCGCCGCCCGTCCCGCATCCAAAGGAAAAAGTGGGAACAAGATCGTTGTAGACCGAGCCCAGCGCGCCGACGGATCCCGGAGAATTCACAATGATCCGCCCCGCGTTGATCACCTCCCCGAACTTGCGGATAATCTCCTCATTGCGCGAGAAGATGACCGCCGTATGTCCAAGGCCTCCCGCATGGTTCACGTCCACACAGACCTTGAGCGCCTCACCGACCGATTTCGCTCGATAGACCGCCAGCACCGGGAACAACTTCTCGACAGACAGAGGATGCTCACGGCCGACACCTTGAATCGGCGCAATCAGAAGCTTGGTGTGCGGCTTCACCGTCAGACCGACGAATCGCGCGATATCGGTAGCCTTCTGGCCGACCGCCATCGGCTGCATGAATCCGGTTTGCGGATCGATCACCGTGCGCTCCAGCAGCTTGGTCTCTTTCTCGTTGCAGATGTGCGCACCCAGGTCCGCGAATTTCTTCAGCACGTCGTCGTAAATCTCGTCGTCGATCACCACCGTCTGCTCCGAAGCACAGATGGTTCCGTTGTCGAAGGTCTTGGAAATAATGATGTCGACCACGGCCGTATTCAGGTCCGCGGTCTTCTCCAAATAGACTGGCGTATTTCCCGGCCCTACACCTAAAGCGGGCTTGCCGGAACTGTACGCGGCCTTGACCATGCCCGGCCCACCAGTGGCATCAATCAAGCCCACATCTTTATGCTTCATCAGGTAGGCGTTGTCCGGAAGAGTGGGCGATTCCAGGCAGCTAAACACGCCCTCCGGTGCGCCATGCTTCAATGCGGTCTCGTACATGATCCTTACGGCTTCGGCGCAACAATGCCATGCCTTCGGGTGCGGACTGAACACAACCGCATTCCGCGTCTTAATGGCCATGATGCACTTGAACAAGACCGTGGACGTGGGGTTCGTAATGGGCGTAAGCGAGAAGAGGACCCCGATCGGTTCGGCCATCTCCACCAGATTGCGCTCGGGAAGTTCGCGCATGATGCCAACCGTGCGTTTGTCCTTGATGTAGTTGTAGACGAACTCGCTGGCCACCATATTCTTGATGACCTTGTCTTCCATCACCCCGAGCCTGGTTTCTTCAACGGCCAGGCGGGCGAGGTATTGTGCCTGTTCCAGTCCCGCGAGGACCATCGGTTTGACGATGCGATCGACGTCTTCCTGAGTGAATTGGGTGAAGACCGCAGCGGCGGTTCTGGCCTTGACGGACCAGCCCGTCCAGGTAAGCAATGCGCTCCGCACTGAGGCTTTCTGCGTTAAGCGGGATCTGGACCCGCTCCTTTACTGCTTCGCTTCGCGATCATTGCTGCCTCCGCTGCGCTCTCTCACTTTCGCCGGTGCAGGCATGCTTCGCTCGTCACTCCGTCTTTCTACGCGTAGTCGATCGGATTCTTCTCAAGCCAATGTTCATCGCGGGTCTTGCTGACACTCTTCCACGACTTGGAAGCGACACTCGCGGTAAAGTTGCCGGCTCTCCCAAATCACGCCAGCGCCAAACCCGACCGCTCCACCCAATAAGCCACAGACGAGGGCTCTGGTTCTGGAACGCCGCCCGGTCGCGAGGTAACCGCCCAACGCTCCTAGACACGCGCCAATAGCGGCAGGTGCCAGCGCTTGCCGAGCGGACTCGCCGAGAAACGAAGTCAGCGATTCCTCTTTGAGAAATTCGCTTTCCCCTGTGCGTGCTCCCTCCAGTGCGGAATCTACCAGCTTGCGCCCGTAGTCAACGTTGGATTTTGACCATTCCATGACATTCATGGGCCTACCTCACGATGCAGCGGATCGCTGCCGCACGCTCACCTTGATGGTGATTACGCCGCCGTCTGCGAACTTTCCATTTTCGATTCGATGAGTTCGAGCAACTCTTCGAAGGTCATGCCTCGATCGAGCATGCCGATGAGATCGTGCACGTCAAAGCCCACCGCTTCTCCTGCATGTGTGAGTCTCTCGATTGCTTCGTAAACCGAAACCTCGTGGGATTCGCGTAAGCGCGTGAGAAGAGCTTCGAAGGTATTAGCTGACTGGGTTCCGACTGGGCACCACACCTACGATCCTCATTTCCCAAAATAGAACTCTCGGTCCCAAGTAGAACCCCGCGGTGGTCGAGTCTGCAACCCATGTCACGTCGCGTTGTGACGAAGGTCACACGGTCTCGAATGACCCTTGTCCGATTGCGTACACTCGAAGAAGTGAGGGCTGTGCTTGCCTGCGATTTCTAGTTTGGGATGTTCGGGAGACAGCGCTCGCCAATGGGCAGTGCGTGCTGAAGGACGGTTGAAGAGAATGGCAAAATATGCGCCCGAGTCTGAGTGTTCCAGGCCCGGGCGCTCCGTAGAGAGAAATCGTTTGTCGTCGGTTGTTGAGCGTTTAGTCACCCGAAGGCATGAGCGACTCCTCCATCGGAATGATTTCCGGGACAGACGGACGGGCACTCGCCCAGGATCGGCTGGCAGGCCGCGTCCGGGCCATGTTTCGGGCGCGCTTGAAGCTTCATTTCTGAGAACTGCTCCTGCTCGGTCGACCCTTCTAGTGCGGTAGTCGAAGCCGTGCCGCCGGCGATCACCTGCGTGAGCGCGTCGAAGTATCCGGTTCCCACGAAGCGCTGGTGCTTCACGGCCTGATATCCATACTGGGTTTCCCGGCGAATTCTTTTTCCTGCAGGCGGGAGTACGCGGTCATGCCGCTGTCCTTGTAGCCGCGCGCCAGTTCGAACATGCTCAGGTTCAGGGCATGGAATCCGGCCAGCGTGACAAACTGGAACTTGTATCCCATCTTCGCGAGTTCCCGCTGGAAGGTGGCGATGGTTCGCATCGTCCAGCTTCTTCTTCCAATTGAACGAGGGCGAACAGTTGTAAGCCAGCAGTCTTGCCCGGATACTTGGCATGAATGGCCTCCGCAAACCGGCGCGCTTCCTCGAGATCGGGATCCGAGGTTTCACACCAGATCAGGTCGGCATATGGAGCGTAGGCAAGGCCGCGTGCGATGGCCGACTCCAGTCCGCCGCGAATTCTGGAAGAAACCTTCCGCGGTCCGTTCTCCGGTAATGAACTTGCGGTCGCGCGGATCGATGTCGCTGGTCAGCAGATGAGCGCTGTCGGCATCGGTGCGCGCCATGATCAGCGTGGGCACGCCCAGCACATCAGCAGCCAGGCGGGCCGCAACCAGCTTCTGGATCGCCTCCGAGGTCGGCACCAGAACTTTTCCGCCGAGGTGTCCGCACTTCTTCGCGGAAGACAGCTGATCTTCGAAGTGCACGCAAGCCGCCCCGGCCTCGATCATCGCCTTCATCAATTCGAAGGCGTTCAGGGTGCCACCGAATCCGGCTTCGGCGTCGGCCACGATGGGAGCCATCCAGTAGACGCCGTTCTTTCCGTCGAGGTGATGAATCTGGTCGGCGCGCATCAGCGCGTTGTTGATGCGACGAACCACGTTGGGAACGCTGTCGGCCGGGTACAAGCTCTGGTCCGGATACATCTGGCCCGCAGTCATTGGCGTCGGCCGCGACCTGCCAGCCACTGAGATAGATCGCCTTCAGACCGGCCTGCACCTGCTGCACTGCCTGGTTGCCGGTGAGTGCGCCGAGAGCCGGCACGTACGTTTCGTTATGCAGCAGCCACCAGAGCCGCTCCGCGCCGAGGCGCGCCAGGGTGTGCTCGACCTGGATCGAGCCTCGCAATTTGGCGACGTCCTGGGCTGCTGTACGGGCGTTTGATGCCTTTCCAGCGGGGATCCGTATTCCACTGTTGATTCTGGGGTGTTTTGAGTGTGCATGTCTGAGGTCTCCTCTGCCGGTCTGTGCCGGTCAGGTTGCAGTAGAACCCATCGCCGGAAGCACCACAAACGAGCTCGTCCGTTTTGGCCCGGTCGTCCGTTTTGTTCCAGCCGGCGCGGCGCGCTTTCCCGGAGAGCCCGTACTATGACGGACATGACCACCATCGCGACCACCGCAATGAAATTGAAACCCAGATCCTTACCCCGGAAGCAAGCCGCTTTCCTGACCCGCATGGCGCGCGAGTTCGAGCCGCGCCGCCGGAATTGCTGGAGCGCCGGCGAACTCGCCAGATGGCAGATCGACGCCGGCGCATCTGCCCGACTTCCTGCCCGAAACAGCGCACATCCGCGAAACGGAATGGACGGTCGCGCCTATCCCGCCGGACCTGCTCGACCGGCGCGTGGAGATCACCGGCCCGGTCGACCGCAAGATGATCATCAATGCGTTGAACTCCGGCGCCAATGTATTCATGGCGGATTTCGAAGACTCGAATTCGCCCACCTGGATGAACAACCTCGAGGGACAAGCCAATCTGCGCGATGCGGTCGAGGGCACCATCAGCTTCGTCAGTCCGGAAGGGAAGCGCTACCAACTCAACGACCGTGTGGCGACGTTGATGGTGCGGCCTCGCGGCTGGCATTTGGACGAAAGACATTTTCTGGTGGATGGAAAGCCCATCTCCGGCTCGCTGTTCGACTTCGGACTCTACTTCTTTCACAATGCGCAGCGGCTGATCCGCAAGGGAACCGGGCCGTACTTCTATCTGCCCAAGTTGGAGAGTCATCTTGGAAGCGCGCCTGTGGAACGACGTGTTCTGTTTTGCGCAGGATGAACTCGGCATCCCGCGCGGCACGATCCGCGCCACCGTGCTGATCGAAACGATTCTTGCCGCCTTCGAGATGGACGAGATCCTCTACGAACTGCGGGAACACTCCTCGGGCCTGAACTGCGGCCGCTGGGACTACATCTTCAGCTTCATCAAGAAGTTCCGGAACCGTCCCGACTTTGTGCTGCCCGACCGCTCCACTCGTGACCATGGAAAAGCATTTCCTGAAGTCGTATGTCGAACTGCTGATCCAGACCTGCCACCGCCGCGGCATTCACGCCATGGGCGGAATGGCGGCGCAGATTCCGATCAAGAACGATCCCGCGGCCAACGAGAAAGCGCTGGAGAAAGTGCGCCAGGACAAGCTGCGCGAAGTGAACGCCGGGCACGACGGCACCTGGGTCGCGCACCCCGGTCTGGTGCCGATCGCCAAAGAAGTGTTCGACCAGCACATGAAAGAAGCCGAATCAGATCGGCCGTCGGCGCGACGACGTGCAGGTCACAGCCAAGCGACCTGCTCGCCGTCACTGAAGGCAAGATCACCGAAGAAGGTCTGCGCTGGAACATCGACGTCGGACTTGCAGTATCTGGAGTCGTGGCTGCGCGGTTCCGGCTGCGTCCCTATCTACAACCTGATGGAAGACGCCGCCACGGCCGAAATCTGCCGTTCCCAGGTGTGGCAATGGGTGAAACACGGCGCCTCGCTCAGCGACGGCCGCCCCGTGACGCAAGAAATGGTTCGCCAAGCCATCGCCGAGCAGAAGAACAAGCTGAAGGGCGGCCGCATGGCGGAAGCTGCGGAGATCTTCGAGCGGATGATGACCAGCCCGGATTTCGCAGAATTCCTGACCCTGGTGGCTTATGATTACATCGACTAGGAACAGGCAAGACGCCTGCGCGGAAGATGAGCTCCCACTCCGCCGAGATCTCCGATGAGTTTCTAGCGCAACTCAAGGAAGATCTGGTGTGTCGCCGCGTGGGACGCGGCATGGCGCGCCTGGAAGAACATCGCCACCTGCTGACCTCGTTTGACCCCGAAAAGAAAAATGCTGCGTCTGTTCGCCGGCTATCTGGCCCAGTGGGTGGACGTCGGATTTCAACGTCCCGGCCTGGTCAAGGAAATCGTCGCTCGGTTCTCTCAGCGCTGTTCGCGCGCGCTTGCCTCTGCATGACTACCTGCATCTGCGCATGGCCGAGGGCATGGTGGCGATGGCGGAGGAGTCAAAGGACGAAGCCATTCGGCACTTTGATTTTGTCCTGAGTCTCGAACAAGAGACGGACGACCAGGAACTGCTGTCGATCGCCAATTTCTGGAAGGGCCGCTGCCTGCGCATGAAGGGCGAGTACGATCAGGCGCTGGCATTTGCGGTGAAGGGCAGAGACCTTGCCTCTGAAACTCGGCCACCAGCCGATGGCCGCCGTCATGCGAGTACTGGAGAGCTGGCTCTTCTTTCAGAAAGGCGATGCCAAGCAGGCCCTCGAGATTCTGCAGGCGGCCGAAGCCATCCTGAGCAAGACGGACGACTATCTCACTCTGGGCAACATTCATTCTTCCTATGGCCGTATCGCCCGCCGCCAGGGACGCTATCAGCACGCCATCGAGAGCTTCACCACCGCCATCGCGCTGTACCGCAAACGCGATCCGCAGCATCGCAATGTGGCGCGCTCTCTGAACAACATGGCGTACGTGAAGCGGCTCATCGCCCTGCAGTTGAGGCGCAAGATTGATGCCGAAGCGGCACGGCGCCGCAAGGCCGCCACCCGCGGCGGTGCTCAGCAACGGCAAGAACAAGCTGTCACTATCGCAGTCGTTTTGAACAACTGCGCCAGGAAGCGTCTGGCTGAACTTGGCGAAGCGGCGGCCATCTATGAGCAGTACGGGAATCATCATGGACTGGGCAGCGTGCACTTGAACTACGGATTTCTCCATCTGGACAACGGTGATCTCGAACATGCGGAGGCGGAGGCGAAGACGGCCTTCCACCTCGCAGAAGAAAGGCGCGACCACATCCTCATGGCGCGCAGCCGATTGCTGCGGTGCATGATCGAAAACGCCCGCGTAGAAGAAGGGATCGGAGAGAGCACCGAACCCGGCGGCCACGCCCGCCTCGCCCAGGATTATGTCCAGGAAGCCATCGAACTGGCGAAGCACACCGAGAACCGGCGTCTCCTCGCCCACGCCTACGTCTGGCAGGGACTGACCTACTGCAACCGCTTCTTTGATGACTCCGAATCGGCGCGACGATTGCTACGACCAGGCCCTGACCCTTTCGAAAGGCGTCCACGCCGAGAGCGCATGGGACGATCTGCAAACCCTGAAGGCCCGAGTTCTGCGCGGCGGCAGGGTCAACCCTACGCTGCGTGCCTGGTCGCAAGGTTCGGTTGGAGACAAAACGTTCCAGCAGATCACCGAGGAATTCGCCGAACTCATCATTCCCAAAGTCTGGGAGCGCGAAGGGCCGGAAGATTTCGCGCGTGGCGGCTCGCCTCTCTGTTTCTCCCAAAAAGATTCGGGCCGATCCTGAGCCGCGTCGGGCGAAGGAAGCCGCCGACGGAATAACTAGACGGAATAACTAATAGATAAGTCCGCGTTTGATTTGTGCCGCTTGCGCTGCGTCGCTCCAGGTTGTCTCCGCCGCGGGAGGGATGAAACTCATCGCGCGTTCCGCCAACGCTGTGATGGTCAGGCTCGGGTTGACGCCGAGATTTGCCGCCAGAACGGATCCGTCGCAGATGTACATATTGCGATAGCCGAAGACGCGGTGACGATCGTCCACCACGCCGCGATCGGGAGAACCTGCGATCACGCAACCTCCGATGCAATGTGCCGTGCCGGGAACATCGAAGAGGATCTCCGGAAGAATGCTCATCGCCGTACCCCCAGCGACTTGCGCAACAGTTCGAGCAAACTGATTTGCCCTTGGAATGTAGGTCGGCACTTTATCACCGCGGCTGACCAGCATCTTGCGGAATGGCCAGAACCAGGGGCGTTGCCAGCGCATCTCGATATGTCCCTCCAGTGCTTGCATGCACAGGAGAATCACGTGCTCTCGCGCCCATCCCTTGGGCCAAAACAAACGCGCCGTTTTTATCGGGTGGCACAACAGAGAGCGCAGAACATTCTGCAGCCAGAGCCGGATGCGCTGTGCTCCGGGGCGGCCATCGGTCAGAATCGTGGTGAGAAGGCCCATCGTGTCCGAGCCACTGGGATAGCGCACGGCTTCAATGTGCGTGTGTTCGTCGATATAAATGCCGGAGCCGATCGCTATGCCTAGCGACAGATCCTCCGTGCACCCCGGCATGCGCGCTCCGATGAGCGACTCGGAATTGGTTCGCACGTGTTTGCCCAGGCGATCGCTGATGGCGCCTAACGAACCAGTGTCTTTGAGACGGAACAGTAGTTCCATGGTGCCCAGCGAGGATGCCGAGAAGACCACACCCCGGCAGGTAAGCGTGTGGGGCTGGCGGCGAATCCACGCCGTGGACTTCACGGTGCGTATTTCGTAACCGACGCTGCCATCGCTCGCGCCGTCCAGCGGTTTGACGTTCACCACCTTCGTTTCTGGAAAGATCATGGCGCCGCGTTTTTCCGCCAGGTACAAATAAGTGATGTCGAGAGTGCTCTTCGCGCCATAGCGGCAACCCATCATGCAGCCGCCACAACTGGTGCAGGTGGTGCGAGGCGGCCCCTCGCCTCCGAAGAATGGATCTGGGAAGGTTCTGTTACCCGGCTCTCCCTCGGCTGGTTGGAAGATGCCCACGCTGGTGCGGTAGAACGTATGGCCGCAGCCGGCGACATCCGCAGCTTTCTTTAAGAGATGATCGGCAGGTCCGAGGATCTTATTTTGCGTGACTCCCAGCATGCGAGAAGCGGTTTGGAAATGGCGAGGCATCTCTGCCTTCCAATTTGCCAAACCCGTCCACGACCCTGCGTCCCAAATCTTCTCTGGGGGCGGAAGCAGTGTGCTGGCGTAAGTGATCGATCCGCCGCCGACCGCACAGCCGTGGAAGATCGTGGCATGGCGGAACAGGCGCATGTTGAAGAAGCCGCGCAGACCGAGTTTCGGGCGCCAGAACCAACGATGAATCGACCAACTGGTGAGCGGGAGAGACTGGGGCGTCCAGCGACGCCCCATCTCCATCACAGCAACCCGATAGCCTTTTTCCGCCAGACGAAGGGCGGAAACACTGCCCCCGAAGCCGGATCCGATCACGATGAAATCGAAATCAAATTGCGGGTGGTCGGATTGACGATCGGATTGATGGCTGCGCGGTTCCATACTGCCCCGCTTAGTCGACACGAAGACGAGCGCGACCTATGCGACCATGTACTTGCCCATTTCGATGACTCTGTGTGCGATCGTCCGCCTCAGGGCCAGTGTGTTAAATGGTTCGTATTTGCACAGTCGGCGCAGAATTGCCAACTGCGAACGCAGCATGTCTCCTTCGGCGCACGCTGCAATGACCAGTCTCGCCGCGCTTTCAATTTTCTCCATTGCGCCTGAAATATAAACGCGCGTCATAGCAACAGCTAGTGCGGCGCCTGCCTCGCCGTTCCGCGCCGCCAGTTTTTGCGCGCGCAGCACGGCTGACTCCATGGCATAGGTTTCAATGACCATATTCGCAATCGCGCCCATGATCTCCTGCTGATCCTGGATCGCCTGCATATACTTTTGCGTCGCAATGCCAGCGGCGAACAGCCCAATCTTCTTGGCCGCCGCAACCAGCTTCCGCTCCTGGGCAAGCGGTCCTTCCTCGCCCTCGTCGGTGGCTCCCGAAATCACCTCATCCATGAGTTTCTTGATCGCTGCCATTAGCGGGAGCTGCCCGGACATGGCCCGTTTCAGCAGAAATCCCGTGATGACCAACCGGTTGATCTCGTTCGTGCCTTCGAAGATCCGGTTCACGCGGACATCCCGGTAGTTGCGTTCGGCGGGGTACTCCTCCACAAAGCCGTATCCACCGTAGATCTGCACCGCTTCGTCCACCACATAGCTGATGAACTCCGATCCCCACACCTTGAGGATCGAACACTCGACCGCGTATTCGTCGATGACCTTGCGAACCGGCGCCATGTCGTCGTGTCCTGGGCCAAGCTGCGCAATGGCCGCATCCATCATGCCGACCGTGCGATAGGCCATGGCTTCTCCGGTGAAAATGCCGGCCGCCATGTTGGCCAGCTTTTCGCGAATCAATCCGAAATCAGCAATTACTTTCCCGAATGCCTTGCGCTGCTTCGCATAGGCGATGGCACTCTCGATGCAATTGCGGGCCGAGCCGACACATCCGGCACCCAGTTTGAACCGGCCCACGTTCAGAACGTTGAATGCAATGTGGTGTCCTTTGCCGATCTCACCGAGAACATTCTCCACCGGCACCTTGCAGTCATTCAGGATGAGTGGACAGGTGGACGAGCCACGGATTCCCATCTTGTGTTCTTCCGCACCCACCGAGAATCCTGGGAACCCACGCTCCACGATGAATGCGGTGAACTTCTCGCCGTCAACCTTGGCGAAAATGATGAACAGGTCGGCGAACCCTGCATTGGTGATCCACATCTTCTCGCCGTTCAACAGGTAATGCTTGCCATCAGCGGAAAGTACGTGCTCGAGTTCGGCAATTGAGAGCATCGGACCCTGACGACGATTCGGATAGTGCGTAAGCTCCGACCGTCTCGCCGCTGGCCAGTCCGGGAAGATACTTCTTCTTTTGTTCTTCCGTTCCGAAATAGACGATGGGCAGTGTGCCAATGCAGGTGTGGGCGCCCCAAGTCGTGCTGAAGCCTCCGTACTTCGCTATACGGTCGGCGATGATAGCGGAAGTCACCTTGTCCAGTTCCATGCCGCCGTATTGTTCCGGAACGTCAACCCCGCTCAACCCGAGATCGCCTGCCTTCTTTACCAGTTCCCGGATGACGGCGAAATCCTTGTGCTCCATCTTCTCGATGTTGGGCACGATCTCTTTGTTCGCGAATTCTTCTGCGGTTTGTGCGATGAGTAAGTGCTGCTCGGTGAAATCTTCCGGAGTGAAAACATCCTCTGGCTTGCGTTCCTCGATCAGGAAGCTGCCTCCGGCAATCTTGGTGGCGGGTACTGCGCTAAGCGTAGCCATCTTCGCTCTCCCTCAGAAATGTACTCGTGTGGTTCGGTTCAGCATGAGAAACGAATTAAGAGTGAACGGGAATCTTCGTATTGACACTGTCGAGCCGATGCAAAGCTGCCTCGGCGGACAAAGCCAGAGCATTAGCGACCCTCGGTGCAACGCGAACTGTCTTCGCTCGAATGCGCAGCAAGATCGCCAACGTGACCTGGCAATAGGCCAGATCACGTTGGCGCTTATTCGTCGGCTCTGTTTCTTCGTCAAAACCAACGCTGGGCTGCGGGCAAATGTTCTGCAAATCCGTCAGGCTACGGCCGCTGCCGCCTTCGCCTTCCTTACCGGCTTCCTGACGGGACGCTCCGCCCTTCCTACCGTCTTCGCTGTATTCGGAGGCTTCACCATTACATCCATCAAGGCCTTCTGGGCCTCGACGTAGCTCTTTACAGCCTCCCGGGTCAGTTCGCTCAATGGGAGAGACGGAAATGGCCGCAGGAGTGTCATGGTCTTGCCTGCCGTTTTCACGTTGGCATTCACCTGTCGCCCGGCGATGTCAACCAACCGCTTTTGCGCTTCAATGAATGACTCGGTGGCCTTCCGCGCCAGTTCTGACAACTCGGTCTGCTTTATCTTCTTTCCAGCGCCGTTGGTGTGTTTCCCGCCGGTTGCTTTCGCGGTTTCCTCGGCGATTACGTCGAGGAATTGCTTCTGGGCTTTTACGAAGTTCTCCATGCCTTCGCGGGCCAACCCGACGAACTGCTCAGGCTGGTACGGCTTGCCGGCCTTGGCGGCGTCCACCCAGGTATGAGTCTGCTTGCCAGCGATCTTCAGAAACTCCTCCTGCATATCAATGAAAGTTTCGACGCTGCGCCGCAGCAGGTCCGTCATTGCATGGGCAGCAGGCCAGTTTCCAACGCGTTCTTTAACGCTGGTCATGAGGAGTTCGTTCTGTTCCCTGCCCAGATCGAGAAGCACCTTCTGTCCTTCGAGGAAGTTCGTCAAACCGTCCCCGGCAACTTCGCTGAGGATGGCGGTTGGAGAGTGAAGGGGATCGGATAGTTGTTCCCGGATAGCGTGCATTACGCTTGCATTCTGCCGCATTGCCAGATCGATGAGGATCCGTTGCGTGGCGAAGAGAGTCTGCGCGCCCTGTTGCGCCCAACCCGAGAGTAGCGAAACTACCGACGACTCTCGCGGATGAGTGCGGGGAGATTCATGCTTTACTGCTGGGGCCATATAAGGACCTCCGATTGCTGCATTGCAGCATCAGCTAAACTATACGAACTGTAGCGGACTTATGTCAAGATATATCCTGCAGGGTTGTGCATGGCAACATAAGCAGGAATTCATGAAACCTTCCCGTGGTTCTGATCAAGAAATACGGGAACCGCCGGCTCTACGACACCGCGGGCAGCCGCTACGTGAACCTCGACGATCTGGCCGCGCTGGTTCGTGCCGGCAAGGAGGTCCAGCGTTGTCGACGCGAAAACTGGCCAGGACCTGACTCGGGTGACCCTTACGCAAATCATTACCGAGGATGCCAAGGATAAGCCGACGGGACTGCCGCTCGAACTGCTGCGGCAGTTGATCATCGCGTCCGACGAGGTGCGGCAGGAATTCCTCATGTGGTACCTGAAATCCGCCTTTGACACCTACGAGAAGCTGCAAGATGCAGTACAGAACCGGTTGAGCGAGGTCCAGTCCGCGATCCTGTCCCCGGTGGACATGATGAAGCGGTTCCTGGGCGCAGGCGCATCAGCGCCTCCGCGAGCCGCCGACGAGTCGGAAGTTGAGACCCTGCGCAAGCGGGTGGCGGAACTCGAGGCTCGGCTGGGAAAGCCAACGCGCAGGCCGCGTCGCCCTCGCACGAGGCGGTAACCCCATCTAATATCCGCAAGTGCGGAAATGTATTAGGAACAGGAACGAAAAGCAGTACAATATTGCAGTGCAGCATTTGCCGTCTCCGCCTCGACGCGGAGTGCCAGGCAGACCCAGGGACGAACTTGCCGCGTAAAAAGAAAAAAGCAGCAGCGCGTCCTTCCACCACGAAGCGGCGTCCGTCTACTCCGCGGCGCTACCCCGAAGCCGACACTTCTCTTTGGACCGAAGCCCTGTTCGGGGCTGAGATTCTCATTCTGCACGCAACCCCGGTGTACTACGGCCTGGGCGTGCCGCGTGGGGATGGCTCCGCGGTCGTCATCATTCCCGGTTTTCTTGGCACCGATCTCTACCTTACGGAACTTCATGCCTGGCTGGGGCGCATTGGATACCGGCCCTATTTTTCCGGCATCGGCATTAACGCCGAGTGTCCGAACCTGCTGATCCAGCGCCGACTGAACCAGACGATCGACAAGGCATTGGCTGAGACCGGCCGCAAGATTCATCTGATCGGTCACAGCCTTGGAGGAGTGATCGCCCGTTCGTTGGCGGGCCAACGCCCGAAGGACGTGGCTTCTGTGACTCACGCTCGCCGCGCCCATCCGCGGCACGGTCGCGAATCGAGCTGTTCTCCACGCTGCGGAAGCAGTTCGCCTCCGGATTCTCGAAGAGCACGGCCGCGGAGTACTGCCCGACTGCTATACCGGACGATGCACCTGCAATTTCCTGGACTCGCTCCGGCGCAAGGTTCCCGAATCGATGGTCGAGACCGCGATCTATACGCGCCATGATGGCATCGTGGACTGGCGCTACTGCATGACGATGAACCCTGAAGTGGACGTGGAAGTTCCAGGCACTCACATCGGAATGGCATTCAACCCGGCGGCCTACGCCGTCGTCGCCGAGCGCCTTGCCTCGGCTCAGTCGACCGAGTAGTTCACCCAACCATCTCCAGCACGGCGCCGGTGGTCGTTTCTAATCTCTCTGGCGCTCCGTCCGCGCTCTCCAGCAGAAGCGACGCGGACGCCAGGCTGTTGTTCCTAACTTCAAAACTGCCCGAGCAATCGGTCTTTATATAAGGGAGACGATGCAGACTCGAACCGCTACCGTCGATCGCAGCCTCCAGGCGGATTCCATTTCGCGCAACAGTGCGAAATTTCCACTGCATGTTTTCCCGGTCGCTTCCGGTTTCATCCAGACCGCGGAAGACGTGCTGCTGTCCATCGTGCCAGAGCACGGCTTTGCGAAAGACCAGTCCGAACGGCATCTCGTAGACCAACGCCTCCAGAGTGGTCGCGGCTCGGCCGGTCCGAGGAAAGTACGCATGAGCCCAAGTCCAGAAGTTGCGATGCCGGTATCCACAGTTGTGTCCCTGTACTCCGAACCCCAGAGGATCCCCAGCAAAGCTCCGGCCATCGAGCGTGATCTGGCCGGAAAAAAGTGCATCGGAGTGCGGCGTGCGCGAGAAACCAATCCAGCCTTTGTTGCTCAACGTCACGCGAAAACTGGAACGGTAACGGAGATCCCATGAGATCGTGTGACCATCAACTTCCAGGGCTCCCCGGCAGGAATCCTCATCAACATCGTTGCCGCCAATTCGAAAGTGAAACGGAGACTGCCTTCTGCGGCTGAGATCCAGCCCTTCCAGCGGAAATCCCTGAATGAAGCTTTGCGGCTTGCCACCCGCCGGAAACCATGTTGCCCAAACCTGAACGGGCATCCCGCGCGGGTTTCCGACGCAGCCTTCGCGCCCGGGATTCATCAGCAAATAACGGAACCACCACGCGCCGCTGCCATCCGCCAATCCCATGCGAACAAACCAAACTTCATAACGGCGCCGGACCGACAACGCGGAAAACACTTCGTTTAGAGTGGCCAAGGACTTCGCTGCTCCGAACAACATCCACACTATCTCACGGAACTTCAAACCTTCCGGTGATGGCAGTCACTGCGGACTCCTGCGCCGACGACCATAGTGTGAACCGGTAGCTCCCATATGCTGGATGCGTCCGCCATCGCAGCGGGCTTTCGCCAGCTCGCGCCCGACCAGTTGCGCGCGGCCCTTGAGAATTTCTTGCCGAAGGGCACAACCGCCGAAAGAATCAGCGCCATTGAAGCCGGTCTACGAAGCCCGGCCGGACAGTCCGTGCGGGACGCGATGGCGCGATGGATCGTGGACGAGATCGTCCCGGTGGAGGCGCTGGTTCCGGAAGCTTACGTTAAGTGGCGCCCGCCGGTGCGGGACGCCATGATGTTCGTGGTGGCGCACCTCTCCCCGGCACGCCTCGCTCCGAAACTCCTCGAGCAGATCGAACTTCCAGTCGGCGACATCAGCCGAAGTCCGCCTGCTTAAGCTCATCGCCAAGGTGCCCGGCTTGCAGAAACTAGGCCAGGTCATCGCGCGAAATCAGCATCTGCGTCCCGCTCTGCGCAAAGCGCTAGCCAAGCTGGAGAACGGTATTCGCGACGTCAAGCCGGAAGACGTGCGCGCCATTATCCAAGAGAACCTTGGACCACAGCTCAACCGCTTCGCCGTCGAAATCGCGCCGAGGATTCTCTCGGAGGCCAGTGTGAGTGCGGTCGTACGCTTTACCTGGAGAAATCCTGACACCGGACGACGCGAGCGCGGTGTCTTCAAGGTCCTGAAACCTCATATCCCGGACTACTTCGCCGAAGACATGGACTACCTCCAGGGGCTGGCCCAATACTTCGGAGACCAGCATCACACCTATGGGTTTCCAGCTGACCTCATCCCCGACACATTTCGAAAAGTCCAGCGCTTGCTCCGTCACGAAGTCAACTTCGCTCGCGAACAGAAGACGTCTGCTGGAAGCATGGACTCTCTATCGATCCATTCCCGGCGTTCGAGTGCCGCGCGTGATCCAGCCTTTGTGCACACCGACCATCACGGCGCTCACGGAGGAACGAGGAATTAAGGTAACGAGCGCCGCGGCGCGCCTGTCTGTATCGGGTCGACGAAAGTTAGCCGAGCAACTTGTCGAGGCCCTGGTCGCAGTTCCTCTCTTTGCGGCAGCGCAGGATGCGATCTTCCACGGCGATCCCCACGCGGGCAACCTTCTCTACAACAACAGTAGTGGCGAACTGACCATCATTGACTGGGCTTTGAGGGAACGGCTAGGACGCGAGGAGCGCCGGCATCTCGCGCTCTTGTTTCTGATGGTCAGCTTGCGCGACCCGGTGGGTACCTGCAACGAAATTGCGGCCCTCAGTCATCGTCGTATCGGCGTGACTTCACCGCGGGGTCGAATGATTCGCGAGTTAGTGGCCAGCTTCCTCGACGAGATGCCGCCAACCCGCATGCCCAGCGGAGCCGACGCAATGCGGCTTTTGGAACGTGTAGCGATTAGGGGCATCAAGTTCCCCGGTTCGCTGATCATGTTGTCCAAGGTCATGTTTACGCTGGAAGGGCTCCTGGGCGACATCGTTGGGTCCGATAGGGCGATGGGGTTCGCCCTCGTGCGACATGTCGCCCAGCATTGGCTTGCCAATCGATCTGCGTTCCGTTCTCCGCTTGGAACGCGCGACTGGCTCACACTGCAGTGCAGTGCATTGCTCTACACGAGTCGATTGTGGGTGCAATGGGAGCAATCGATGCTGAACCGCTTCCTTACACCCAAGTCAGCTGTTATCGCCTGAGAGCGCACAACTCAACAGCAACCTACCTCACGCCGGCACGACCGTGTGCTGACGAACCGCACGGCCTCGCCCCTGCTTCGCGCGGCCGGCGACCTTCTTTGGCGGCTTGATAAGCGACCCGATCAGCGATGTTTCCGCGTCAACGAAGCTCCGCACGCCTTCACCGGTGAGGTTCGCCATCGGTACCAGCCGTGACGGTGACATCAGTTCCAAGGTCCGAGTCGTCGCATCGAGGTTAACGTTCATCTGCTGACCCATAACATCGAGTAATCTCTTCTGCGCTTCGATAAATGCCTTTCCCGCTTCGCGCGCCAGTTGTGCCAGTTCAGTCCTTTTCGCGACCTTGACGTCGTGCTCTTTCTTGCCGCTCGTCGCCTTCGCCGCCTCTTGCGCGACCACGTCGAGGAACTTCTTCTGCGCACGAGTGAACGTCTCCACTCCCTCGCGGGCAAACTCGACCATCCGAGTGGCGCGCTCGCCTTTCCCAGCTTTCTCCGACTCCAACCACTGCAGCGTCTGCTTGCTTGTGGTGGTCAGCAACTCTTGCTGCATCCCGAGAAGAGTCTCGAGGCTGCGCCGGACAAGGTCGGTCATCGCAACCGCTGGCAGGAAGCCGCCTATCCGTTCCTTTACTCCGTTGAGGATGATGTCGTTCTCCTGTTGTGCCAGGTTGAGGAGAGCGCGCTGCGCTTCTACGAGGCTCGATGTTCCTTCTACGGCCAATTCAGTCAGAATGTCGAGGGGCGAGTGCTCATCGTGGGCTTTTGTGTGAGTTGGCATAAATTGCCTCCATTTGCTGCACTGCAGCATTAACAATAATGTAGTGTTGAAGCACCCAATAGTCAATAGAAGCCTCTCGCTCTGTGCGTCGCATCAATACGAGATGTGATTCCCGTCACTCTCACGAGGCCCAGGCTATGGTCTGTTTGCTTTTGGGAGATTCCCGATGGAAAGGATCCCTCAGGTCGAGGCTGCGAAGGCATTGATGAACGAGGCCGTGTCGTGGTCGGTGATGAAGTGGCTGCGCGAAAAGAAACGAGTGCGGAAGACCGCCGACCAAGCCAACGCCGCCCTTGATCAATTGAACCAGGCGGTCAAAGACCGTTGGCCCGACGATATTAGAGCTGCCTATGAAGGACTCGTTGCTCAGAGACTCCAACAAGACCGCCACCGTCGCGTGATCGACCCGCAGTCCAGGCTCAGCGCCAAGAAGGTCAAGGAAGCGGACGATGCAGCGTACCGTGCAAGAATGGACGCGGAAGACACCTTCGACGAAGCTGAGAGACAACTAAGCACCAGCCTCGCGCGGGAAGGATGTCGAAAAGCCATCCAATCCTGGGAACTGCACGAGAAGGCAATTCGAAAAGCGGAAGCCCTCTTTTCCTCGCCGTAACGAGCCCAGCAGATGCAGCCAAGCCTTATACGAACAACACGAACTATCCCGTCCCGGCTTGAAGCGCATTGCGCGTAGCCTCCAGCGTCTTGATCAAAGACTCCCGTGGAAGTTTCTGGATAATCGGATCGATCGCCCATCCGAGCCCAAATGGCACGTCACGCGTCAGCGAAATCGCTCGACACTCGACGTATACACCGTCGGACCGCTCCTCGAATCGCCAGTAGGAATACAAGCGCCACAGGAATCCATGCCCGGTATCGGGCGGCAGCACTCTCTCTTTCGGGCTCCCAGGGTCCTCCACCTCCTCAATACGGGTCGTGTGGGAGCGACACAACCAGCGTGATCGATCCAGACGAGCGATAGTGCACGTCATGGTAGGTATCGAGTACTACAGTTATGACTTTCTTCTTCAGAAGGCGCAGATAAATTTGGAAGTCGTCGCCGTGGTGGGCAATCAGCCTTGAGGCAAGCACCTCGGGCTTGTAGATATTCTCGTGATTATCGTAATCCTGGATCAGAGCCAGCGTCTCTTCGACGCTCTTGCCCGGAATCAAGACAGCGCCAACCCAGTCATGAATCAGACCATCCGGTACTTTGACAGGCCCTCGACCGGCCCAGAACTGCGCCACGACCTGCCCGGCTCGGATCTGCTGAGTTCTGTCGGAACACGTATCAGACCAGAGGAATGGACCGGCGGCGAGCATGGTCTGCTCGGCTGCCTTCTCGACCGCGCTTATGTACGCATTAAAAGCCTCTACAGTTTGAGGCTTCAGCTGCACTGGCTGTGCAGTCTGGGGCATAGGGCTCGACCGGCGATTCGTAATCCTGCTCTTACGTTTGGTGCAACATTCCGCATTACACGACGGAGGAAACTTCTTCCGCTTCCCTGTATAGGTCATCGATCTGCTTGCGATAGCGCTCCTCGATGACCTTGCGGCGCAGTTTCAGCGTCGGAGTTAGGGCGCCGTCGCTTGCGGTAAATTCCTCTGCTACCAGCAGAACTTTCTTCAACGTTTCGAAGCGAGCGAGACCTCGATTCACCTGGGCAACGATACTTTCGTATAGAGCCTTAACTTTTGGATTGGCGACCAGTTCTTTCCGGGACGAGTAGGATACTTGGTTCGCGCGTGCCCACTCTTCCAGCAGGGGAAAGTGCGGAGAAATAATCGCGCAGGCAAATTTCCTTCGGTCTCCGAGTACCACAGCAGTTCCAATCAAAGCATTGAGCTTGATGGAATTCTCGATTGGCTGTGGTGCTATGAATTTTCCGCCCGACGTTTTGAGTAGATCTTTCTTTCGATCGGTGACAGACAAAAATCCCTCTTCATCCAGATTGCCGATATCTCCGGTCTTAAACCAGCCATCCACAAATGCGTTCCTTGTCTCTTCGGGCCGGTTCCAGTAAGCGCGAAAAATCGAAGGGCCACGCACCAGAATTTCCGAGTCCTCCGCGATCCGGACTTCAACATTGAGCAACGGACGCCCGACCGTGCCTACTTTGTGGGCGCGGGGCGTGTTAATCGCTATTACCGGCGAAGTTTCGGTCAGACCATAGCCTTCGTGGATGCGAATCCCAATACTCGCGTACCACTCTGCCAGTTCCTTTCCGAGGGGCGCGCCCCCAGAGACGAATATTTCCACCCGGCCGCCCATTCGAGCATGCACCTGCGAATAAACCAGCTTGTGGGCCAGTTTCCAGCTAGGCGCCGTCGGTGTTTTTCCACCCAGAATCTTGTGACGGTGGCCACGGCCCACGGAAACAGCCCAACGATAGACCGCGTTCTTGGGAAAACCCTTAACCTTTTGGACCACCTGGCCGTAGATCTTCTCGTAAACCCGTGGAACCGCTACGAAGATGGTGGGAGATATCTCCAGCAGAGTCTGAGGCAGATCTTCGATGAAGGGGCAATAAGCCAGGGTCACGCCGCGGTGGAGTAAAGCAAGATCAGCATGACGCGCTGTCACGTGCGATAAAGGCAGAAAAGAAACACTGATATGTCCCGGCCCAATCTCAAACTCATTAAGCGAGTGCAATATGTTCGAGGTTAAATTGCCATGACTGAGTTGCACGCCTTTCGACGTACCCGTAGTTCCCGAGGTGTAGATGATCGATGCCAGATCGTTAGCGGTGATCATGCGTGCGCGGGCTTCCAGTTCGGCATCGTGGTCCGTGGAACCTTCGTGCATCAACCGTTGCATGGAAACTGCATTGGACGTTTCCATCGGATCCATTACCACCACTTTCTCCACGGCAGTTTGATCCTTGATAGAAAGTACTTTTTCCAGTTGCTTCGCCGAGGAGACGACAACAACTCTCGCTCCGGAATCGCTCAGAATGTACGCAGTCTGCTGGGCTGTCAGCGTCGAGTAGATCGGCACAACCACAGCGCCCAACAAGAGAGACGCGAAATCCGCCACCGCCCACTCAGGCCGATTTTCACTCAGGATGGCGATCCGGTCTCCCTTGCTCACGCCCCATTTCTTCAACTCCCGCGCGATCGCCGCTACTTTCCGGTAAAGTTCTTGCGAACTGATGGGAACCCATTGGGATGCCTCGCGAACCAGCATCACCCGATCCCGCTTGCTTCTCACGATGGCAAAAAAGATGTCGTTGAGAGTCTGAGGCTTCATGGTCAGGGTCCTCCTGACTCCTTGAAATGATGAGCGTTCGCCGGAATACCCTTTTCGTTATTCCGGGTCAATGAGCGTCAACGCGACTCCGAAGGTCCGGGTCGGTCCGCTACGCGGCTGCTAAGAGTTCCAAGGAAACATGCGACTCTTCCGCTTTGTCCTCGCTCTCTTGGCCGTCAATCGGTCCACAACTCAGACCGAGACAGCGTGCACACCGAGAGCCATCGTCGAAAAGCTTTTCTTCGTCGCATTCCCCGCATCTGCTGTATGCGAAAGTACCCATAATCCAACACCTTGGTTTCTGAATCAGTCTCCGTGACTGTTCGTGCTCCGCCTGCAAACTACTGTCATGACTCAGATCGCGACCACCAGTGCGAATATGATGGCCGGGATCGAGAACATGCTGATCAGGAGGGTGCTAAGAACGGGAAGTACGGCAGCGACCATTTCAGAAACCTTCAATACCGCCTCCCGCAGCCTGCGCTAGAACAAGCTGCCGGCTGGGTCGCCAGTCGGATCATTTTCTTGTTACTACTAGCATTTGGAGAGCGCAGTGACCGAAGTCACCGGAGACTGTGATGGCATCCGCCCCTGCCGCAGGGCCTGGCCGAGAGTCCTATCCAAGAAACTGATAACACGCAACGATAATTCGAATACAGCGGCGTCAATACAACTATTGACGAGCCCGAGCCGCTACTCTAGAGTATCCCGAAGTACGTAGAACGATTTCTTCCACAATGCAGTCACAAGCATCCAACGCGAAACGAGTTCTATGCGAGGTACGACTGCGTCTACTCGCCCTTAGTGTGGCCATTCTTGGCCTGGTGCTTGCACCCCTAGGACGCGTCGGATGATATAGCCATAATAAAGAGACATTCTCAGTAAGGGCCATCATCCACAACCGATGATGGCCTTTTCGTTTTGCGGGCAAAGGGTTGTTTTTGGACCCTTGGTACACCGGGAGGAACAACTTGACAGGAACAGAACAGGTAAAGGTATTCGACACTACGCTGCGCGACGGGGAGCAATCTCCGGGATGCAGCATGACCGCCGATGAGAAACTCCGCATGGCGCGCCAGCTTGACCGCCTGGGCGTAGATGTGATCGAGGCCGGATTCCCCATTTCCTCCGAAGGCGATTTCCACGCCGTGCAGCTTGTGGCCCGCGAGATTCGCCGGCCCGTGATCGCCGCTCTGGCTCGCTGTTGCCACGCCGATATCGAGCGAGCCTGGCAGGCCCTCAAGGCAGCAGCCCACCCTCGTATCCACACCTTCCTGGCCACCTCTGATATTCATCTGCATCACAAGCTCAAGCTTTCACGCCGAGAATGCCTGGAACAGGCGCGTGACGCTGTGGCCTTCGCCAAGTCTCTCTGCGAAGACGTAGAATTCTCGCCGGAGGACGCTACCCGTTCGGATCCGGATTTCCTTTGCGAGGTGCTGCAAGCGACAATCGAGGCGGGTGCAACCACAGTCAACATTCCCGATACTGTGGGGTTCGCAGTCCCGTCTGAGTTCGCCGATCTGATTCGCACCATTCGGCGGCAAGTACCCGGCATCGAGCAGATAACCGTTTCGGTGCACTGCCACAACGACCTGGGTCTTGCGGTGGCAAACTCCCTCGCAGCGGTCAGTGCTGGAGCACGGCAAATAGAATGCACAATCAATGGCATCGGAGAACGGGCCGGCAATGCCTCGCTGGAAGAAGTTGTGATGGCCATGCGTGTCCGCCCTGACCGCTACCCGCAGCGCACGGCCGTTGTCAGCGAACAGCTTTTCCCAGCGAGCCAGTTGTTAACCGAAATCACGGGAGTGCCGGTGCAGCCCAACAAGGCAATCATTGGCCGCAACGCCTTCGCGCATGAAGCGGGCATCCATCAGGATGGCATGATCAAAAACCCATTGACCTATGAAATCATGACTCCGCAATCCGTCGGGGTTCCCAGCACGCGTCTCGTCCTGGGCAAACACTCTGGACGCCATGCCCTCGGGCTGCGCTGCGAAGAACTGGGTTTCCGGCTGGACCGGCACGAACTCGATCACATCTACCGTCATTTCATCGCGCTGGCCGACGCCACGAAAACGGTCGAGGACGGCCACATCCTGGAACTCATCCGGCAGTTGCGACTGGAGCGTTCGCGCCGGAGCGTCGCTGCAGAATCGCCACACGCTTCCGCCATCAACTCGGGGATGCTGTCTGCCATCTACCCGATCTTGCGCAGCGGTCTTTCCGAGTGGCAGCCGCAGCTTCCATGGCGCTGGGTCCGCATGAAAATGAGCAGCAGGAAGACTATCTCTGGGGAGTGTGATGTCGCGCGGTCGGCACGGATACAATCACCAGCACGAAGCAGCAGTCAGAGGACCTTGCAACCATGATGAAAACTGGAGCGCAGATTCTTTGGGAATGCCTGGAGCACGAAGGGGTGACGCACGTCTTCGGATACCCCGGCGGCGCCATCCTGCCAGCTTACGACGCCCTCAAGTACAGCAAGATCCATCACGTGCTGGTGCGGCATGAGCAGGGCGCCACTCACATGGCGGATGGTTACGCACGCGCCGGCGGACAGGTAGGTGTCGCCGTGGCGACCTCCGGTCCTGGCGCCACCAACATGGTGACCGGCATCGCCACCGCGATGTTGGACTCTTCCCCTGTCGTCTGCATCACCGGTCAGGTAGGAAGCAAGCTGATCGGCTCCGATGCCTTTCAGGAGACTGACATCACTGGCATCACTCTGCCCATCACCAAGCATAATTACCTGGTAACGCGTGCCGATGAACTGGCACGCACGCTGCGCGAAGCGTTTTATGTCGCTCGCTCGGGCCGCCCCGGCCCAGTTCTCGTGGACATCACCAAGGATGCTCAACAGTCCTCGTGCGAGTTCGACTGGGAAGCCGCAAAACCGCAATTGCCGGGATATCGTCCAGATCTCTCTCCCGCTCCCAGGGAATACGAACAAGCGCTGGAGTTGATCCACAACTCCAAGCGTCCGGTAATCCTGTTAGGCCACGGTGCGATCGTCTCCGGTGCAACCCGCGAAGTGCGCGATCTGGCCGAGCGTGCGGGCATCCCGGTAGCGCTCACTCTGCTGGGCCTGGGCGCGCTTCCCGCTTCTCACCCGCTCAACCTGGGCATGATGGGAATGCATGGCGAAGCCTGGGTGAACCACACCATTCAAGAGGCCGACTTGCTCATCGCGCTCGGCATGCGCTTCGACGACCGCGTCACCGGGACCTTGAAAACCTATGCGCCCAATGCCAAGAAGATTCACGTCGAGATCGATCCAGCTGAGATCAATAAGAACGTGAAGGTTGATGTGGCGTTGGTTGGCGATCTGCGGGAAGTCCTACATGCAATTTTGCCGAGAATTGAATCTCTTGATCGCAGTGAGTGGCTGCATTTTATCGATGGGCTGAGAGGCGATTCGGCAGTCCGCGACATTCAGAACCTGCCGGACAGCGGTCATCTCTACGCCGCGCACGTCATCAACGATCTTTGGCGGGAGACACGAGGCAGCAACGCCGTGGTCGTAACCGACGTGGGCCAGCACCAGATGTGGGAGGCACAGTACTACAAGCACGAGGAACCGCGTTCGCTCATCACCTCCGGAGGCTTGGGGACAATGGGATTTGCCCTGCCCGCTGCGATCGGAGCTAAGGTCGCGCGCCCTGAGGCAGAGGTCTGGGTGGTAGTCGGAGACGGTGGCTTTCAGATGACCATGTGCGAACTCGCGACAGTGGTGCAGGAGAATCTCAAGATCAACATTGCGATCATCAACAACGGCTTTCTGGGAATGGTGAGGCAGTGGCAGGAATTCTTCTACGAACGGAACTACCAGGCTACCCCGTTGCTGAACCCGGATTTCGCCAAGGTTGCCGAGGCCTACGGAATTCGGAACGCGACCGTAACCCAGCGCGCTCAGGTCGTGCCCGCAGTTCAATCGGCCCGCCAGCACGATGGACCAGTGCTGATCAATTTCCAGGTAGAGCAGGAAGATACCGTCTATCCGATGGTTGCAGCGGGAGCCGCCTTGCACGAGATGATCCGGCGTCCCAGTCCAATTGTGGAGACGGCTGCCGACGAATAACCAAAGGACTGGCCTAATATGCTGAACACATTCGTGGTGTACGTCGAAAACAAGCCAGGCGTGCTGACCCGGGTGGCATCGCTGTTTCGCCGCCGCGCCTTCAACATCGACTCGCTCACCGTCGGGCGCACGGAAAAGCCGGAGGTGTCGCGCATGACCATCACCATCGATGCCGACCTCGATCAGGCGCGCCGCATCGAAGCCAATCTGTACAAACTGGTGAACGTGCTGCTGGTGGAAAACATCACGACCGCTCCGGCGATCGTGCGCGATCTGGCCATGATCAAAGTCGCGGCTACCCACGAGGCGCGCTCCCACGTGTTGGAACTGGCCAGCGTTTTCCGGGCGCGGGTGGTGGATGTTGCGCCCGAGTCCCTGATCATCGAAATCACGGGTGGCGAAGACAAGATTGACGGGCTGCTCGAAGTGCTTCGTCCTTACGGCGTCCTCGAAATGGTGCGCACCGGAATCGTCGCTATGCGACGTGGAAACAAATCCTCCGCCCCGCTGTCATCCCTGGAAGCACCTGAGCATGCCGTGACAGATGACGACCTCTCGCAGTCGGTGTAGCGTAACTGAAAGTCCCTTTCCGAAGCGGAGTCGATCGTCTTGGCCAGACTGTCACCGGAAATTCGCTCGTAAACTAAAAATCATCCGTGCGCCGACTCGCAGAATCAATAACAGGAACCAACTTCTCCTTCGAGGTGCTCGCATGCAACTCAAGCCCTTCCTGCTCGATGCCTGGCTCGACCAGTACGAACACGACATAGAATTCAACCTCGCTGCGAGCACCGGACCGACCTGGACCGTAAACGACATCCTCGCCCTCGCCGACGACGAAACGCGCCACCGCTTCCTGAACCACAACCTGGTCTACGGCCGCCCCGCCGGCGCCGACAGTCTGCGTGAGGCGATCGCTGAAATGCAGGGTGTCCCGGTAGAGGCCGTCCAAATCGTGACCGGCGCCTCCGAGGCGCTCGTGGCCCTGATGTGGCTGGCCGCCGAGCCCGGCGCGAACGTAATCATCCCGCTGCCTGGATTCACTACTTTCTCGGCGCTCCCGGAATCTCTTGGCCTGGAAACCCGCTTCTATCGCGTGCGCCGCGAGAACGGCTTCCGCATCGATCCCGACGAGATCAAGCGGCTCGCCGACTCGAAGACCAAGCTCATCCTGGTCAACAGCCCGCACAACCCCACGGGCGCGACCATCGGCGACGGCGAAATGGAAGCCCTGCACGACTTCACCGCCGAGCGCGGAATCCAGCTGGTGAGTGACGAGGTCTACCATCCCATCTACCACGGAAGGCAAACGAAATCGGCGGCGCGCCTGCCGCACGCCACCGTGATCGCCGACCTGTCGAAGGCATTTTCGATTGCCGGCGTGCGCACGGGATGGATGATCGAGCACGACGCCCAGCGCCGCCAGCAATACTGGAACGCGCGCGCCTACTTCTCGATCTGCAACACCACCACCGGAGAAATTCTTTCGGAAATCGCAATCCGCAAACGTGACGTCGTGCTCGGCAAGACCCAGGAAGCCGCCACCCGAAACCTCAAGCTCCTCGAGCGCTTCATGGCGGACCATCGCGACGTACTCGGCTGGATTCCGCCGCAAGGCGGCATGACCGCGTTCCCCTGGCTGGTGAGCGGAGAGAACGACCGCCCGTTCTGCCAGGCCGCCACCGAGCGTGGAATCCTGCTGGCTCCCGGCGATTGCTTCGATGCGCCCTCGCATTTCCGCCTGGGCTTTGCCGCCGCCGGAGACAATTTCTCCAAGGCGCTCGACCGCTTCGGAGCATTCGTAAAGAGCTGGTCGGCGAAGATGGTCACAGCATGACGGAGAACTTGCTGCGACGAGATCAACCGTACTTAATTGTTGTCATTCCGACGCCGGAGCGAAGCGGAGGCGGAGGAATCTGCTTCTGGCTTGTGCCTGGAAGCGGTCGGCCCCTGCACATGCGCCAGTAATCAAGCAACTTTACCCGCGCAGAACTCATCTTCAACTTGACGTTTCTTGACTTGGCGAGATGCGGCGCGCCGCTCTGTCTTCAAGTCACAGGACGAACGAGGGCGTGCTCAAGCCCAGTCAAGGTAAGAATGGTCATCCAGACTGAACCTATTGTGTGGCCCGGAAGGCCCTATCCACTCGGGGCCAACTGGGACGGCGAAGGCGTAAACTTCGCTCTATTCTCCGAACACGCCGAAGCGGTCGAACTCTGCCTGTTCGATCAGGCCGGCCGCCGCGAATTGCATCGCGTGCGGATCAAGGAGCAGACCGACCAGGTCTGGCACTGCTACCTGCCCGAGGCGCGCCCCGGACTTCTCTACGGATACCGCGTCCATGGTCCCTACGATCCGAACAAGGGACATCGCTTCAACCCGAACAAACTTCTGCTCGATGCCTACGCCAAGCAGATCGTAGGCGACCTGAAATGGAGCGACTCTCACTTCGGTTACCGCATTGGCAGCAAGAACGCTGATCTCTCCATGGATCGTCGCGACAGCGCTCCCGGCATGCTCAAGGCCATGGTCATCGATCCGGCGTTTACCTGGGGCACCGACCGCGCGCCCCGCACTCCCTGGCACAAGAGCGTCATCTACGAACTGCACGTCCGCGGCTTCACCATTCAACATCCCAAAGTTGCCGCGCTCCTTGCGTGGAACCTACGCAGGACTGGCAACTGCTCCCGTCATCGACCATCTGCTCAAACTCGGCGTCACTGCCATCGAACTCATGCCCGTGCATTACTTCGTCGATGACCGCACAGCTCATCGAACGCGGCCTGCGCAATTATTGGGGATACAACACCATCGGCTTCTTCGCTCCCATGTCGCGTTACCTCGCCACCGGCTCGATCAGCGAGTTTAAGACGATGGTCAAGACCATGCACTCCGCCGGAATCGAAGTCATCCTCGACGTCGTCTACAACCACACCGCCGAAGGCAATCAACTCGGGCCCACGCTGTCGTTCCGCGGCATCGACAATTCCGTTTACTACCGCACCCTCCCGGATAATCCCCGCTACTACATGGACTACACCGGCACCGGCAACACGCTCAACATGCGCCACCCGCGTGTGCTGCAACTCATCATGGACAGCCTCCGCTACTGGGTGCTCGACATGCACGTCGACGGTTTCCGCTTCGACCTTGCCGCAACCCTGGCGCGCGAATTGCACGAAGTCGACAAGCTCGGCGCATTCCTCGACATCATTCATCAGGACCCGGTGTTGTCGCAGGTGAAGTTGATCGCCGAGCCCTGGGACCTGGGCGAGGGCGGGTATCAGGTCGGCAAATTCCCCGTCGGCTGGGCCGAATGGAACGACCGCTACCGCGATGCCGTCCGCTCCTACTGGAAAGGCGATGGCGGCCAGATCGGAGAACTCGCCTATCGCATCACCGGCTCCAGCGATCTCTATGCGCGCAGCGGCCGCCGCCCCTACGCCAGCATCAATTTCGTCACTGCCCACGACGGATTCACGCTTCAGGATCTGGTCAGCTACAACCAGAAGCACAACGAAGCCAACGGCGAAGACAATCGCGACGGCACCGACAACAACCGAAGTTGGAACTGCGGCGTGGAAGGTCCAACCGACGATCCCACCGTCAACGCTCTTCGTGCGCGCCAGAAGCGAAACTTTCTTGCAACCCTGCTCTTATCCCAGGGCGTTCCCATGCTCCTTCACGGCGATGAACTCGGCCGCACGCAACAGGGGAACAACAACGCTTACTGTCAGGACAATGAAATCAGTTGGGTGAATTGGGAGCAGCTCGAAAGCGAACGAGAGCTCGTTGCCTTCGTCCGAAAACTGATCGCGCTGCGCCAGAACCATCCCGTCTTTCGCCGCCGGAATTTCTTTCAGGGACGCGGCATCAAGGGCGCGGGCGTCAAGGACATTCTCTGGCTCCGGCCTGACGGCCGCGAGATGACCGATGACGAATGGAATCAGGAGCACGCCAGGACTCTCGGTGTTTTTCTTTCCGGCTCGGCGGTGGACGAAATCGACGAACGCGGCCAACTCATCACCGACGAAAACTTCGTGCTCCTCATGAACGCGCATCATGAGGAGGTTCCATTCACTCTGCCCTCGGTCGCATCGGGCATGACGTGGCTTTCTCTGATAGACACGGCTCGCGACGACGCTCGCAGCCCCGATACGGCCTACGAAGCGATGACCCAATACCCCCTGCAGCCCCGCTCGCTGGCCCTGCTGGTCGAGCGTCAGCGTGACCAGATTCGTCAGGATCGTCGCAATGGAGCGTAAGCACGCCATGCCCTTCGGGGCCGAAGTCCTCGCCAATGGCAGTGTGCGCTTCCGTTTGTGGGCGCCCAATGCTAAGCGCGTTACGCTGTGTCTCGAAAATGGCCGGCGAGGGACTCACCCTCTGCTTCCCCTCGAAAATGGCTGGTTTGAGAGGATCTCTCCCGAAGCAACGGCTGGCTCGCTCTATCGCTTTCAAATTGACGACAAAGTTGAAGTCCCCGATCCGGCTTCGCGGTTTCAGCCTCAGGATGTCCACGGTCCCAGCGAGGTAGTGGACCCCACTGCATTTCAGTGGAACGATGAGCATTGGCGAGGCCGCCCCTGGGAAGAAGCTGTCATTTACGAACTGCACGTGGGAACCTTCAGCCCCGAAGGAACATTCCGCGGCGTAGAACAGAAGCTCGACTATCTTCGTGATCTCGGCATCACCGCCGTCGAACTCATGCCTGTCGCCGATTTTCCCGGCACACGAAATTGGGGATACGACGGCGTCTTACTCTTCGCGCCCGACAGTTCGTACGGCCGTCCCGAAGACCTCAAGCAACTCGTGCAGGCCGCCCACGCCAAAGGTCTGATGATTTTTCTCGACGTCGTGTATAACCACTTCGGACCTGAGGGAAATTACCTTCACCTGTACGCGCCGCAATTCTTCACCAATCGTCACCACACGCCTTGGGGAGACGCCATCAACTTTGACGGGCCTGAAAGCCGTGTCGTGCGGGATTTCTTTATCCACAATGCGCTCTACTGGCTCGAGGAATATAACTTCGATGGCTTGCGTCTCGACGCCGTGCACGCGATCGTCGATGAGTCGACTCCAGATTTCCTCACCGAACTGGCACAAACGGTGCGTGAACGATTCGGCGCGGAAAGATTCATCCACCTCGTCGTCGAAAATGTCGACAACACCGCCCGTTACTTGAGTCGAGACCAGGCCGGCAGCGCTCGATTGTATGACGCACAGTGGAACGACGATATCCACCACTGCCTGCACGTACTGCTGACCGGTGAAACTGACGGATACTACTCCGACTATGCCCCCGATCCAATCCGCTACCTTTGCCGCTGTCTGAGAGAAGGCTTCGCCTATCAAGGCGACCACTCCGAGTACCACGGCGAAAATCGTGGCGAACCCAGCGGCCACCTGCCTCCCTCTGCCTTCATTTCCTTCTTGCAGAATCACGATCAGATCGGAAATCGCGCTTTCGGCGAAAGAATCGCCCAACTCGCCGATCCGCGCGCCCTGAAGGCGGTGGTGGAGATTCTGCTCCTCGCACCGCCTCCGCCATTGATATTCATGGGTGAAGAGTTTGGCGCTTCCTCACCGTTTCTTTTCTTCTGTGATTTCCACGGCGACTTGGCCGCCGCCGTCACCAACGGAAGAAGAAACGAATTCGCCCGCTTCGCCAGATTCAACTCCCCCGACGTGCGCGAGTCTATCCCCGACCCCAATGCCGAGAGCACGTACCTGCAGTCCAAGCTGAACTGGGATAGCTTGCGAGACAAGGTTCACGCCGACTGGCTGAATCTGTACCGCGAATTGCTCGCGCTGCGCCAAAGCAAAGTCGTTCCTCATCTTGGAACAACCTGTGTAACCAGATGCGAGGTGTCTGAAGGGAGGGAGCGCAAGCTCTCAGTCGAATGGATTTTTGACGATGGCGCCCGACTGGAACTTCGCGCCAACCTCGGCAACGAAACCGTCTCCATCTCACACGAGCACCGAACTCCACCGTTTTACGCCAGCACCCCTGAAGCCGCGGCAGCGTTCGAACAGCGGCTCGCTGCCGCCCTGGTCGGTGGTGTGGTTAGAACCTGTTTCGTAAGCGGTCTTGAAATGGCGCGGCTTTAGACGCGCCGTTCAAGTCCGGGGAGGACTCGGCTTTAGCCGCGATCCTGGTGGAAGAGCGGTGCTTCAGCGCCGCGTCAGATGCAAACAGAGACGTGGCTTTAGCCCCTGAGGGAATCGCTGGCTCCGTTTATCCCGTTCTTATGGGCCCTGCTATGCCGCTATTCACAACACGCATTCTTCACCATCAGGTCTTCTCCTCGATGTACTCCACAGAATCCTGTATGGAGTACCATTCCCATCACATGTAGCGTGAAACTGGAGTTTTGTTCCCCGGTGTACCCGCAGAAGATGTTCCCCCACAATGAAGCGGCTCGATCAAATTCCGACGGCCACCTACCGCCTGCAACTCAATCCTCATTTCACCTTTCGTGACGCCGCAGCAATCGTTCCTTATCTCAGCGCACTCGGAATCAGCCACTTCTACGCCTCGCCCTACCTCCGCTCCCGGCCGGGAAGCCTCCACGGCTACGACATCATCGACCACAACTCGCTCAATCCCGAGCTAGGGACGCCTGACGACTATGAAGCTTTCGTCTCGGAGTTGCACCGTCACGGCATGCGCCAGATCCTCGACATCGTGCCCAATCACATGGGCGTCATGGGCAGCGACAATGTCTGGTGGCTCGATGTTCTCGAAAACGGAGAGGCCTCCGATTTCGCCGACTTCTTCGACATCGATTGGTGGCCCGATCAAGGATGAACTTCAGGGCAAAGTCCTGATACCGGTTCTTGCGGATCAGTACGGCAACGTGCTGGAGCGCGGCGATCTGAAACTGACCTTCGACTCCGAGCGCGGAGAGTTCAGCATCTTTTATTTTCAGCATCGCTTTCCGGTCGATCCCAAGGAGTACCCGCGCATTCTGGGTTTCCAGATCGAACGTCTGCAGGAAAGAGTCGGCCCCACCCACGAAGATTTCCTGGACCTGCAGAGCATCATCACCGCGTTCAGCCACCTGCCGGACCGTCGTGGCGCCACGTCCGAGCAGAAAGTCGAGCGCAACCGTGAAAAGGAAGTGCAGAAGCGTCGTCTGGTCGCTCTGTGCGCGCGATCTCACGAAATAAAAACATTCATCCTCGAGAATGTAACCACGATCAACGGCACGCCCGACGATCCCCGTAGCTTCGACGCGCTGCATGAACTCATCAAGGCCCAGCCTTACCGCTTCGCGCAATGGCGTGTCGCCGCCGACGACATCAACTACCGCCGCTTCTTCGATATCAACGATCTCGCCGCCCTTCGCACCGAGAACGAAAAGGTCTTCAACGAGACCCACAAGCTGATCCTGGAACTCGTCGCCCAGGGAAAACTCGACGGACTTCGCGTCGACCATCCCGACGGCCTCTACGACCCGGCAAGGTATTTCGAACAATTGCGCGGTCGTTTGCGGACAGAACTGGAACCGCAGAACCGCGAAGCCTATCTGATTGCCGAAAAAATTCTCACCGGCAACGAGCGCCTGCGCAAACCATGGCCCATCGACGGTACAACCGGCTACGAATTCGCCAACCTGGTCAACGGACTCTTCGTAGATCGGTCGGCGCGCGAAAAGATGGAGCGCATTTATCGATCCTTCACCGGCATCTCGTCAGAATTCGCAGACACGGTCTACCAGTGCAAGAAACTTATCCTGAAAGTAGTACTTGCTAGTGAACTGAACGTTCTCGCGAATCTCCTCAGCCGGATCGCTCTTGCCAGTCGCTACACCTGCGATTTCACCCTCAACAGTCTGCGCAGTGCGCTAGGCGAAATCATCGCCAGCTTTCCCGTCTATCGCACCTACGTGAATGGCCCCGAGGTGTCTGACGAAGACCGCCGCTACGTCGAAAAAGCCATCGTTGCAGCAAAGAAGAGAAGCAACGCCGCCGACCTGAGCGTCTTCGATTTCGTCCAGCGCATTCTCTTGATCGATGTCTATGGCAGCGAGGCCGCTTGGTACAAGCAGGCGGTTCTCCGCTTTTCCATGAAGTTCCAGCAGGTCACGGCCGCAGTCATGGCCAAGGGACTGGAGGACACTGCGTTCTATCGCTACAACCGCCTCGTCTCTCTGAACGAGGTCGGAGGAGATCCCAGCCACTTCGGAACCAGTGTTGAGGAATTTCATCGCGCGAATCAGGAGCGGCTGTCCTGCTGGCCTGACTCGATGCTGGCTTCCTCGACGCATGATTCCAAACGTTCCGAAGATGTCCGCGCCCGCATCAACGTGCTCTCCGAGATGCCCCTACGTCTGGCTCCTCCACCTTCGCCGCTGGCGCGACTGGAATCGTGCCAAGAAGCGCCAGATCGATGGCCAGCCCGCGCCCACGCGAAACGACGAATACCTTCTCTACCAGACTCTCATCGGAACCTGGCCCTTCCAGTCGCTCGACGATGCTGGCTGGAAAACATACACAGAACGCATCGAGCAATACGCGCTCAAAGCGGCGCGCGAAGCCAAAGAGCACACCAGTTGGGCTAACACCAATTCAGAGTACGAAAGTGCCCTCGTAGATTTCACCCGTGCGATTCTCGATCGTTCCACTCACAACCGCTTCCTGGCCGACTTCGAGGAGTTCGCACGCCGCATTGCCCGCATCGGCGCCTTCAATAGCCTCTCGCAAACTCTTCTCAAACTGACATCGCCCGGAGTGCCCGATATCTACCAGGGAAACGAATTGCTGGAATTTAACTTGGTCGATCCCGACAATCGGCGGCCCGTCGACTACGATCGCCGGAGAGAGCTGCTCGAAATGCTCCAGCGAGGTACCGCCTCAACCCACGAGTTGCCGGTCCTGGTTCGGGATTTGATTAACGCACCGGGCAACAGTGCCGCCAAGCTCTACGCTACGTGGAAGACCCTCACTTTTCGCCAGCAGCAACCCCGCGTGTTTCAGCGGGGCAGCTACGTCCCTCTGCACGCAACGGGAGAGAAATCCGAACACGTCATCGCCTTCGCGCGACAGCATGAAGGACGCACGATCATTGTTGCGGTCCCGCGGCTCTGTGCCCAGTTGATGGGCGAAAGCCACGACACGGTGTGCGAAGAGGCGATTTGGCGGGGCACCACCCTCGAAATCCCTACCGATAGCGTGGCCTGTTATCACAATCTATTCACCGGCGAATGCCTGCCCGTCAATCCCGATGCAAGGCCCCGCATCCCTCTCTCCGATCTCTTCCGTAATTTCCCCGTCGCGCTTCTGGTCAGCGAACCGCAGAGCGAAACTGAGACTTGCAGAACTTCAAGCTGAACAGCTAGAAGTCGTCTCCATTGCTTTCTCTGAGAACTGAGAACTGACTAAAAGCTCGCCATGTATACTCTCACTCCAAGGAGGCCGCCATGCAGAGCCGCATTACCGGCACCACCATGCCTGTGCTGGAATTCATCCTCGACCCCAACGAGTCCATCATCTCCGAAGCCGGAGAGCTCTCATGGATGAGCAGTTCCATCCAGATGACGACCCATACCCAGTTCGGCGGCGGGGGCGGGCTCTTTGGCGCCATCAAGCGCGTGGCCGGCGGCGGATCACTCTTCATGACGGAATACCGCGCCCTGGGCACGCCTGGCGAAGTGGCCTTCGCCACCAAGCTCCCCGGACACATCGTCCCCGTCGAGGTTTCGCCAGGGCACGACTACATGATCGACCGCCAGGGATTCCTCTGCGCCACACCGCAGATTCAGATCGGCGTCGGCTTCCAGCAGTCGCTGGGCGCCGGCATTTTCGGCGGCGACGGCTTCCTGTTGCAGAGAGTCAGCGGCCAAGGCATCGCATGGCTCGAACTCTCCGGAGAGTTGGTCGTTCGCGATCTCCAGCCCGGAGAAAACCTCCGAGTACATCCCGGACACGTCGGCGCCTTTCAAGCTAGCGTCAACTTTCAGATCACCACGGTCCCCGGCATCAAGAACATGATCTTCGGCGGCGACGGAATCTTCCTGGCGTCTCTCACCGGTCCAGGCAGAATCTGGCTGCAGACGCTCCCCATCGCCAAACTCGCCCATGCGATTGAAAAATACCTTCCCCGCGAGGCTCCGCGTCAAACGGTGGAGGGCGGCGTAGTCGGAGGGATCGTCGGATCGATCCTGGATAATATGAGATAAATGCCGTCTACTCCAGTCGGCAGACGCGCACAGCGGCATTCTGATACGGGCACGTCAGCCCATCCACTCCCGGCTGCTGCACGACAACCCAACTCACTCCATACTTCTGGCGCAAGCGCGCGAAGTCGGCGGTCTGCGAATTCTTCCACGGACTCTGCGCCCGCACCTGCTCCCACCACTCGTCAGCCAGCGGAGGAAACATGCTCACCACTCCGCCATCCTTGACCGTGTCGGCCATGCGACTGCGCTGCGCCAGGCAACGGAAACCAATCGTATCCTCACCCGGCAATCGCATGTAATCAGGATCGATGGCAAAGACCGCGTCTGTGGGAGTGTTCTCGCGAATCCACACGAAAGCCTGCGCCCACGGATTCTTCGGAGCGCGCCCTGGCCACTCGATGTGCGCGCTGGCTGCAAACAGCGAGCGCTGCGCCATGAACATCCCAACACCCAGGGCAATGAACAGAACCAGCCATCGCCATGCGCGATCCTTCAAAACATACTCGCCAAGAAATCCTCCGACACATACAAACAGAAACATATACAGAAGATGCAGGCTGCGTAGCGGCTGTATCCGCGCGAGGCTTTCGAACGAGACCGGCAAGTCCACGGCGAGAGCCACAAGAAAATAGATCACCCCGTACAGGGCAAACACGCGGCAGGCGCGGGCCAGCAGCGGCTTCTGCCGCGCCCTCGCGATCCGCCCGAACCACCACAGCAGTGCGAGCGGAGCAAAGATGCCCACCCACTCATACCACTGCCAATCCTGTATGTAGAAGTAGGCATGCATCCTCGCGGATTCGTGGTAGGCCGGTGAAGCAGAGGGCACGAGTGGAATGCCGATAGACAGAAGAGAGCCCAACGCGGCTGTGCCCTCAACTCGCCACCCAGTGCGGCGTTCAATCTGCTCAATGACAAGCCAGAGCGCTCCAAATGAAAAAGGGAATACCCACATCAGAGGATGGACGCATGCAGCGAAAGCAATCCAAGCGAGCGCACGAAGATACTTCTTCTCTAGAATTCCCGCCACGGCAAACACGGCCGCAAACGCCGCCAGGTTTCGCGGATTCAAGTACTGGTCCATGATGTACAGCGCGGTGCCCGCAACCGGGGTCGTTAACAGCGCTGCAATCAGGCACACGGATCCCCATCGTGCCCGCGGACTCTCAAAGAGCACGGCGCTCAATTGCCAGCAGGCGAGAAGCAACAAGAAGATCGACGCGATGTGCCACGCAAACAACCCGATCTCAAATGGCAAATGAGTGACACGCAACGAAAAGGCCACCAGGTTTGGAAACAGCGTCATGCTGGCGTGCGAACGGAAGAACTCCTGGCCGACGGGGAACAGCGCGGGATTGAGAATCCGCTCCACGCCGGGAAGATAGATCTCGGCGTCCTCAGCATAGGGATGGTAGCCGTGTGTCAGCAGCGCCGCCACGGTTAGCAGCAGAAGCAAAATTCCTGTTCTGTATGTGCCGAGACGGATTCTGGTCACCCGAAGTGATAGCGTGCCGTTCCCTGTACGAAGATCAGCCTACAACAAAGCCGCGGCATTGCGGTGTCTTGAAGCGAGGTTTAACATCTAACTACTCAAGATGGCAACCGCGACACCACCCTGCGTCACTCCTACCACGGCGTCTACCGTTAGCGCGCCGCGCCGCATCACGATAGGCCTCAGCGAAATCCTGAACTTCGTCTTCGACTCTTTCTGCAGCAACAAGTTGCAGTTCACCCTCACGGCCTTGGCCATGGCTGTGGGCACCGCCTCGGTCATCCTGGTCGCAACCATCGGTCTCACCGGCAAGCAGTACATCCTGCGTCAGTTGCAGTCGATCGGCACCAACATGATCTCGGCCGAGTACCAGGGCGGCTCAAACCGCATCGACTCAACGCCCGATCCCATGACCATCGAGGATGTACGTGCCGTGCGCGAGCAGGTCCCGAGCGTGGTGGCGGCGTCCCCGACGGTGGCGCTGGTGGATCGCATTAGCATCGGTGGAGGGCAGCAGAGCGACATTCTTGTTCTCGGCGTCGATCCCGAGTACACGCGCGTGCGCAATCTCAAGCTGCTCGCCGGACGCTTCTTCGACGCGGAAGACTCTTCCGGCCACAACAAGGTTGGGGTGGTCACAGAGAAACTTGCGGTGAGGCTGTATGGAAATTCGCTGGCGGCAGTCGGACAGATCATCAAGCTGAGTGGAGGCCTTCCGTTCACCGTGATCGGAGTGTTCAAAGAGAGCGTGGACACATTCGGCCAATCAGAGATTCAGGAAGACACGATGCTGATCCCGTACACGGTGAGTCGCTTCTTCACTCCGACGAATGCGGTGTACGAGATTTACTTCTCAGCGGCGACTCCGCAAGACGTTGTGCCGGCGACGGTGGCCATCAAGCGCGTGCTGCAGTCGCGGCATCGCGCAGAGTCGGTGTACAACGTGCAGAACCTCACGCAACTGCTGTCAGTGGCAGGCAAGATTGCCGATGCGCTGACCCTCATCCTCATGCTGGTGGCGTTCGTCACGCTGCTGGTGAGCGGCATCGGCATCATGAACATCATGCTGGCAACGGTGACGTCGCGGATTCGTGAGATAGGAATCCGCAAGGCGATTGGCGCGACCAACCGCGAGATTCGCTTCCAGTTCCTGGCTGAGGCGATTGTGATCTCGGTAACGGGAGGCATCGCCGGGATCGTCGCCGGGCTCGCCATTCCTTACTCAGTCCGCTTCTTCACGGACTTCCGCCTGCCTATTTCGGGGCTGTCGGCGATCATCGCCATCCTGGTGTCGTCGGTCGTAGGGATGATTTTCGGGACCGTTCCGGCGACCCGCGCTTCGCAACTCGATCCAGTGGAAAGCCTGCGCTACGAGTGAGATAAATCGACTGCTATCCTGCGCTTTTTGCGACAGCCTAAGAGAATCGTCTGAGTTCCCATTTTGGGAAACGGATGGTTGCGGGTATACCCCCCTCCCCCCTTGAACTATTGGAATCTCCAACTTGGCGGAAAATCGCGAGTTAATCTATGGGCCTCAATAGCTTAAGGGCAAAATATTGAGCCGCAAGGAGTTAGGTCTTATCGGCTCATTGCCGTCTACACCGCTTTCGCCTTGGCAATAGTCTGCTTTCGCGACATCGAGCGCAAGGGCGTAGGTCACTTCGGGGTGTGATTATACGCAGGTGTTCGAGAAACGGTGTACTTCCCACCTGCCTCCACATTTCCCAGTGAGGCTCGGGAAGGAACATAACGTTTCATCCTTCGTTGTTTGTCCCTGTGATTTTTTATGCAAATCAAAATCTGACTCAGCGGCAGAGGCTTTCCCTTGTGTTTCCTGGAGAACTGTGAGATGTTCCCCTTGAAATCCAAGGGGAGCGAATGGATACAGCAAAGCTCGAATTTCTGCGAGGTACGCTCGATCTTCTTATCCTCAAAGCCCTGGTTTGGGGACCTCTTCACGGGTATGCAATAACCAGCTTTATTCGGCGTCAAAGTGATGATGCTTTGCTGGTAGAAGAAGGTACGCTGTATCCGGCTCTCTGGCGCCTCGAGAGCAAAGGACTGCTCGCCGCTGAGTGGGGACTCTCCGAAAACAACCGAAAAGCGAAGTTCTATCGCCTCACGACAGAAGGGCGTCGGCAGTTGCGTCACGAAGTAAAAACCTGGGAAGCCTACGCGCAAGCGGTGGCCAAGATTCTGGCTGCCACCCAGCTTGCCGGACCGAAGGAGGCTCGATGACGACTGTGCCTTTCTGGCGGCGCTACGCGCGGCTCTTTGGTCCCGATCCGGCTGCTGATGTGAGCGAGGAAATTGGTTTTCACCTCGAAGCCAAGACGGAAGATCTGATCCGGCAAGGCTGGACTCCCGAGGCGGCGCGCAAAGAAGCCGAGCGTCAATTCGGTGACCGCCGAGCCGTGCAACGGATTGGACAGCGGATTGGCCATAAGACGGAGCGGCGCAGACGCCTCTCAGATTACGGGACTGACTTATTGCAGGATGTGCGCTATACCTTCCGTACCCTGGGTCGTGATCCCGGCTTCGCGGCGATTTCTCTCCTCATTCTCGCGCTTGCGATCGGCGCCAATGTCGCTGTGTTCAGCGTGGTCAACACGCTGCTCTTGCGACCGCTGCCGTTTCCCCAGTCGAACGAACTGGTGTGGATCGCGCCCCCGCCGTCTTCGTGCGGATGGTCGTGCGCGACCTATTCGTCGGACGCTTACGAAGAATTCCGCGATCAGAGCCGCGTTTATCAGGGTGTCACGGGCTACGAGGCTTTCACGACCCCGGAGAATTTTCGCCTGACCGGAAGGGGCGAGCCTGTGCCCGCGACGGGAATCGAAGTGATCGGCAATTTCTTTCAGGTGCTCGGAGTGCAACCGGCCATAGGACGTCTGTTCACTCCGGAGGAGGCGCGCTCTGGGGAGACGATACCGACTTCCACCGGTGGTCCGGTCGCGCTGCTGGGCAATGCCTACTGGAGACGTCAATTTCATTCCGACTCTGGCATCGTCGGTAAGGCGATTGAACTGAACGGGGCGCCCGTGATGGTGGTGGGAGTGTTGCCGGAAACCTTTGATTACGGCGCGGTGTTCTCTCCGGGTGCGAAAGTCGATCTATTCGTTCCGCTCAGCCTGGAAAAAGAGCGGATGTGGGGAAATATTGTCACGCTGATCGGGCGACTGAAGCCGGGCGTCACGATTGCCCAGGCACTCGATGATGCCAATCGTGTTGCTCCGAACATGTATTTCAACGTGAAGTACGCCGAGAGCCTGGGCCGGTATAAAGGCGATCTGGTCCCAGTACACCTCAAGGATTATGTGACTGGCAAGCTGCGGCGTTCGCTGATTGCGCTTTGGCTCGCGGTAGGGACGATTCTGCTGATCGCAGGCGTGAATCTCTCAAACCTGCTCATGGCCCGAGCCGCCGCACGGGCGAAAGAGTTTGCCGTCCGCGGAGCTCTTGGCGCCGGCCGTGGCCGCATCGTACGGCAGCTTCTCATGGAGAGCCTCGTGCTTTCCGGAGCGGGAGCGATCGTTGGGCTCGGATTGGCTCTCGCGGTAATCAGGTGGCTAGCTCATCAGGGATCTTTGGCCCTGCCGCTTCTGAGTGCGCTGCGAATCGACAGTCAGGCGCTCTGGTGGACGGTTTCTATCGCCATTTTTACCGCGCTGATTTTTGGGCTGCTCCCTGGATTGCGCGTAGCCAGCGGTAATCTGCAAGTTGTGCTTAAGGATTCCAGCGCGGGTGCGGGTCTGGGCCGCCATCATGAGCGCGTCCGGAGTGTGCTTGTGGTCACCGAGATTGCCCTTGCGTGTGTGCTGCTGGTGAGCGCGGGTCTGCTGCTGCGTAGCTTTGCCAAAGTGCTCGAGGTGGACCTGGGATTCCAGCCTGATCACGCGGCCTCGATGAATGTCGAATATGATGACAGCGCGCCCGACTACGCAGCCACCGTCGCGAAGCGCGCGGCCATCTTCCAGCAGGTTGTAGCTCGTATTAGCGCGGTTCCCGGAGTGCAAGCCGTCGGCATCTCTGACTATCTTCCGCTCGGTCCGAATCGCTCCTGGGACACGCCCGTGCCCAAAGGTAGAGTGTTCGCTCCCGGGGAGCTTCCGGAGCCCCTCGTCTACGTCATCACACCAGGATTTATTCGCGCCATGGGCATTGGCTTGCAGGGACGCGACTTCACCTGGGCCGATGGTCCGAACAGCGAACACGTGATCATCATTAACGAGTCGATGGCCCGGCGCTACTGGCCCGGCGAGGATCCGGTGGGAAAGATCCTGATGCGGGGCGATGAACAGGACCGTGTGGTGGGAGTGGTGGATGATGTGCACGAAGAGAGCGTCGAAAGCAGCCTGGGTGCGCAGGTTTACTATCCGTGCACGCAGCAGGGACCTTCGCGGGCGCAGCTGGTGGTCCGCAGCAGTTTGCCGCCTGCGGCGCTGGCACCAACCCTGCTCAGAGCGCTGCGCGAACTGAACCCGAATCAACCGGCGGCAGAGTTCCGGCCCATCCGCACGATTGTCGATCGAGCGGTCTCCCCACGCCGCTTCTTCATGCTGCTGGTGGCCACGTTTGCGGCGCTCGGCCTGGTTCTGGCGACGCTGGGTATCTATGGGGTGATCTCGTATTCGGTAACGCGCCAAACCCCAGAGATCGGGGTTCGCATGGCGCTCGGAGCCACTGCCGGGCGGGTGCAACGCCAGGTGCTAGGAAATACGCTGCGCTTGGCTCTCGCAGGGATCGTTCTGGGAGCAGTGATAGCAATCGCGGTGACCAAGGCAATTGCTTCCCTATTGTTCGCCACATCTCCTTGGGATTTGCCGAGTTATCTTGGTATGGCGGTGGCACTCCTGCTGGTTGCGATGGCGTCAGGATACTTCCCTGCACGTCGAGCATCTTCGATTAATCCAATAGTAGCGCTGCGGAATAATTGAGCCCGCGGCTCTGGGGAAGTTTCCGGGCTTTGCAAGGATGGTTCAGCTGCCGACCCGTGGCGGATCGGTTTGAGCTATCCCACAAAAACCACAAAGCCGGGCTGGTTGGCCCGGCTTTCCCATTGTGGAACTGGTTCGTCGGTCTTATTCGGATCGGCAAGCCAGAATGTCTTGAAACTTTGTGTCACCGCGTCTAACGACTCAACCGCTGCGAAATTTTGCGCGGCGGTGTAAACAAAAACCTCAAGGTTCCAGGGTCTCAAGTTTTTACTAACCTCAGGTTCGGGGCGTTTCCTTGAAACTCTGAAACCTTCGAAACTCTGAAAGCTGCCCTACATCACCATGGCCAGGTTCTCCAGTTCGTACTGGAGGACTGGAATGGCGCAACCGGCCATCTCGACACGTCCCGCTGCGTCGAGCGCTGCCGTGGGACAAACCCCATAACCACGGCCCATCAGGAACACGCGAAGCAGCTCGGCCGCCTCGTAGGAATCGACCATTCCACCCTGGAGTAAGTCGTTCCGGAGCGCTGCCAACTCCGTCATCGTGAACCTGTCTTTGTCGTAACCCACCATCTTTTCGTTCATCATGGCCGTCATCACCTCCGATTCCGACCTTTCCCCATTAGACTCATCGGCACCTGTTGAAGTTGCATGCAATTGGTGTGCCGTAATTCCCCAATACTGGGGTATACCACCCCCAATTTCCTCTAGTTCTACTAACCCTCATGGATATCGGAAGTTGCGGGAAAACCTGTAGGGCTTAAGGGGGCCTGAGGTGCCCTTCGTACTCAGCGGTAATCTCAAAACTGACACAATGTGTCGATTTTGGATTGGCTGATGCCGCTCAGGGGCGGTGGTGGAAATCGGCCAGTAGGTCGATCGGGGCTCAGTCTCGGTGACTACGCGGCGGCCTGAAGGGCGCTCTGCCAGCGCAAAGGTTTGCTTCCGGCCCAAGGAACTGTGCAACGGGGGGCCTCGGACGGCCACGGCACTCTAGGCTGGTTCGAGCTCTTTGTCGCCGACTTGCTGCATCAGGCTCTCGAACTGGCGCTTCTCCAGGCAGACAGCATGTTGTCCGTAGCGCGCCTCTTTTCCCGTCACATGCCAATACGGCATCCAGCAGAACTGTTTGCCTTCGCTGGTTTCGAGGACAACGAGGAAGGGATAGAACGTAACTTCTTCCTCCTCTTCTCCGAGCCAGGATTCCAGTTTGTCGGGCAGGAGTGCCGAGACTACTTTGTAATCGCTGTCCCCGGCGCCGAGCTGAAAGTCGAGACTGACGTGTAGGTCGCGGGTGCCTACCGCAGCCCGGGCACGCCTCAGGAGCCGTTTTGGAGAAGTTGTAGAGCGCGTCAAACAGCTTTTGGTGCGTCGGATACTTCTTATGACATTGAATGCAGTAAAAGAATTGCGCAGCCACGTCCGAGCCTCCTTATCCTGGAACCGCGGAGTTCAGCCGCCAACTGCAATCGGCACCGGCTAAGGCTCGATCGTAGCCTCATCGACCAGCATGATGGGGATATCGTCCTTTACCGCGTAGACCCGGTGGCACTGCTGACATTTGAGGCTTTCCGGGCTTTGGCGGTACTCGAGCGCCTGTTTACAGGCTGGACAAACCAGCATTTCCAGGAGGTCTTTGGCAACCATGACTCGGGCATTGTACGACAGCGGCGGGCAGGGGACGTGTGACGGGGCTCACAGGACGACAGAGCGAGGATCACCAGGATCAGGGGCCAGGGGCTAGGGGCCAGAGGCCAGGGACTAGAGGTTAGGGGTCCGGGGTGCACGATGCGCCAGATTTCAACTTGCGCTTCGTACTCTCTGAGCCCTGACCCTGCCCCCCCCTGACCCCTGACCCCTGACCCCTTCTTCCAACAGTGTAAGATTTAACCTCGGAAGCCCCATCATGTCTGCTCTCATCCTCGACGGAACCAAGATCGCACAGGACATTCGCGCCGAAGTTGCGGCGGAGGCCAGAACCATGTCGGCCGCCGGGGTTCGACCCGGGCTGGCGGTGGTACTGGTTGGACATAACCCCGCGTCGGAAATCTACGTTCGCGGGAAGGTGAAGGCCTGCGAGGAGGTCGGCGTTTACAGCGAGCAGCTCACTCCGCCGGAATCAATTACCACTGCCGAATTGCTCAAGTTGATCGAAGACTTGAACCGGCGCGAGGAGATCGACGGCATCCTGGTACAGCTGCCTTTGCCGCCGCAGGTAGATTCGAAGAAGGTGCTGCTGGCGGTCTCTCCGGCCAAGGACGTCGATGGATTTCATCCCATGAATGTCGGATTTCTATCGACGCAGCGCCCGGGTTTGGTGCCGTGTACACCGGCCGGAGTGATGGAAATTTTGAAGCGAAGCAACATCCCGGTTGCAGGACGTGAGGCCGTGGTCGTGGGGCGTAGCGACATCGTGGGTAAACCCGCGGCCATGCTGCTGACCAACGCGAACGCGACGGTCACGATTTGCCATTCGAAGACGCACGATCTGCCGGGCGTGTGTCGCCGGGCGGACATTCTGGTAGCTGCGATCGGCCGGGCGGGGATGATTACGCGGGATTTTGTGAAACCGGGGGCGGCGGTGATCGATGTCGGAATGAACACGGTGACCGACCCCGCGGAGTTTCAGCGTTTCTTTTCGGGCACCCCAGCCGGGAATGCGAAGAGGGAAGAGACGTTTCGGAAAAAGGGATCGACCTTGATCGGCGATGTGCATCCCGAAGTGGCGGAAGTTGCCGGAGCGCTGACGCCGGTGCCGGGCGGAGTAGGGCCGCTTACCATCGCCATGCTGATGTTCAATACGGTAAAGGCGGCGAAGATGCGGCGCGGGAGCCAGGTGCCGGAGCTGTCGAGGGCATAATATTCACCACGCAGACACGGAGTCACGGAGAACAATTGTTGATTTTTGATTGTTGAATGAAAAAAGTCTACCGACCCCGTTCTATGCCTTCATTCAACAATCAACAATCAACAATCAAAATTCAACAATTCTCTTTCTTGTAAGGTTTCTCTGGGACACCCATGCTGAAAGTCGGACTGACAGGGGGGATTGCATCTGGGAAGTCGGTCGTGGGGCAGATGTTTGTGGCGCTGGGCGCGCACCTGGTCGAAGCGGACCGAATTGCCCATTCCCTGATGCAGCCGGGAGAGCCGGTTTACAACGAGGTAGTGCGGCACTTTGGGCGCGAAATCCTTAGTGCTGACGGAAGCGTAAACCGCGGCAAACTGGCCGAAGCGGCTTTCGGTCCTCCCGGGGCGGACAAGAGCTCTTCCCGCGTCGCGGACCTCAACCGGATCGTTCATCCAGCTGTAATTCGCAGCCAGGAGGAGTGGATGCACGCGGTTAGCCTCCAGGATCCGAATGGAGTGGCGATTGTAGAAGCCGCCTTGCTCATCGAAGCAGGAGCGGCTAAACGCTTTGACCGCCTGATCGTGGTGACCAGCAATCTGCAGCAGCGTGCCGAGCGATTCGCGAAGCGGCAGACAGTCGATCTGGAAACCGCGCGAGCGGAGGTTGCGCGGCGGATGGCGGCCCAGCTTCCGGACGAGGAAAAGATCAAAGCTGCCGATTATGTGATCGACAACTCCGGTGCGCTGGAGCGCACTCGCGAGCAGGTGCGGCAGGTCTGGGAGAAGCTGCGAACCGCTCATTAAGACGCCCGCCAAAGCGAGTTAGTCCTCGCCGCGAAACCTGAACAAACGCTCATCGCTCGGACTAGCGCATGCCGGACCTTCCCTGATTGTTTAGAATCATTCAGGGACCTTTCGGCTCCCGAATTACGTATTCATACTTAAGGGTTGAGAACTGGTCGGTCAATACTCGAAACCGACCTCGGGGTATTCAAGCTATGAAACTTGTGCGGCCTTTGATCCTGGCGATGGCCATTGCCGGAGCATTCTTCTACTTCACCACGTGGCGTTCGAATTCGGCGGGCGAACTGCATTCGTCGAATTGGTTCTCCCGGCCTGATCAGGTGGAGATCACCGAAGCTGCGCCTGGAGAGTCGCTCGATGGAGAAGAGCAGAACAATATCTCCGTCTATAAGAAGAACATCCCGTCGGTCGTAAACGTGACTTCGCGCGCCATGACCTTTGATTTCTTCTATGGACTGGTTCCCCAGGAGGGGCAGGGCTCGGGATTCGTCATCGACAAAGAAGGCCACATTCTGACCAACTACCACGTCATCGCCGATGCCCGTCAGGTGGAAGTCACCATGCACAATCGCAAGAAGTACAAGGCGACGGTGGTGGGGACGGATCCGTCGCACGATCTGGCGGTGATTCAGATCAAGGCGCCGGAACTGGTTCCATCGGTGCTGGGGGATTCGCGCAATCTGCAGGTGGGTCAGAAGGTGTATGCCATTGGCAATCCCTTTGGACTCGCGGGAACCATGACCCGCGGCATTGTGAGTTCCATTCGTCCGGTGCGCGAACCGAACGGGGCCATGATCGATGAGGCGATTCAGACCGATGCTGCCATCAACCCGGGCAATTCCGGTGGCCCGCTCATGAACGGGCATGGCGAAGTGATCGGGATCAACACGATGATCCTGTCGAACTCGAATCAAAGCGCGGGCATTGGTTTTGCCATTCCGATCAACACGGCGAAGGCAGTGCTGAACGATCTGATGACGCTGGGGCGGGTGCGGCGTCCGGCGTTGGGTGTGCGTACGGTTCCCATCTACCCCGAACTGGCGGAGGAGATCGGCCTACCCGTCGATTACGGATTGCTGATCATCGGGGTCGTACCGGGTAGCTCTGCCGATCAGGCCGGTCTGCATGCCGGTACGGAGCGCGCTTACCTGGGCAACATTCCCATCATGTTGGGCGGGGACCTTATTGTGGCGATCGACGGCGAGAAGATCCAGGATCAGGACGATCTTACGCAGATGATGAACAATCACCGCGCCGGCGACACGGTGAAAGTCACAATTTACCGGAACAAGAAGAAGTTGGATGTTGAGGTATCGCTGGGCGAGGCGCGGCAGCAGGTGTAGGCGGCTTCCGGCGTCGCGGTCTCCTTCGTGTCCTTAGTGGTTTAAGCCTTTCTCCAGCCGCCTTGAAAAGCTCTCTACTTCGCGTTAGTCTTCTTACCTGCCTATGACCGCCGTCCTTTAATTTCGGTTCTCAGCTTCTCTCGGGCGAATCGTGTGCAAATGTGTGCGCGCGGAGCCCCCAGCCCTAGGTGCTCTTCAACTCAAGAGAGGACATTCCAATGGAATTCGTAGATAAGGCACTCGCTCGCCGTCTGGAATCGTGCGAGGAGATGCCGCAGGTGTTTTACGCGAGAATATTCAAGCAGACACGGCCCGAGATTGGGGCAGCGGAGGAAGAAATTTGCGGCGGTCACATGGTATTCGCCGGGCTCGGGTCACCGATCGGAAGGGCGACAGGCGCAGGCCTCGATCAGCCGCTCACGAAAGACGACGTGGATCGAATCGAGCAGTTCTACCGCGAACGCAAGGCTCCATCGCAGGTCGATCTCACTCCCCTGCATCGGCCTGAGGTCTTCGAAATGTTCAAGGAACGCGGGTACGCGATTGCGGAGTTGAACAACGTGCTGTATCGCAAGCTGGATCCGGAGGAGACGTTTCCATCTCCTCCGGCCCATTGCGAGATTCGTCGTTCATCCGTCTGAAGAAGCCGAAGTCGCGGGCGCTATCGTCGAGAGTGCGTTCTTCCCCGATGGCGCACCCGAGGCATTTGGCGGACTCATCACCCCGCTGTATCAGATGGAGGCCGCCCTCGCGTTCGTGGCGACGATCGAGGGCAAGCCGGTGGCTTGCGGCACGGGCGTGGTGATTGCAGACCACAAGGTCTTCGCACTAGGCGGGGCAGGCACGCTGGCCGATTACCGGGGACGCGGCCTGCAGACCGCTCTGCTGCGCGCGCGCATGGCCGCTGCAGTCAAGGCGGGATGTGAATACGCCGTGGTGGTCACGCAAGGAGCAACCACCTCGCAGCGTAATGCGGAGCGGCTGGGCTTCCGCGTGGCATACAGCAAGGTCACGGTCATTAAGCAGATGAACACGTAGGAGGCGGATTCGGCCGATGGCGGCGCGGGCGAGATGCTCGCGCTGCCATCTGTATCTTTACGCGATGGTCTTCGCCTCAATCCCGTAGGATTTGACCCATGCATCGTGCGTTTCCTGTGTAGCGGGCCACTGGAAGCACAGACCATATCCATCGGGGTCTTTGAACCACAACTGCTTCATCCCGTAAGGCGCAACTTTCGGCTCCTTCAGATCTACCCCGTTTGTAAGCAAGTGACGGTAAGCGGCATCGAGATCTTTGCACCCGAAAAACAGGCAGGTGTCCTCATGTGCCGCGATGCGCACCGGGTCGGGAGCGGGTGGGCGCTGGTCTGCCTCGTAGGCGGTGTTGAGCATCACCTCGGCGCCGTGCAACCGGAGTCCACACCAGTTGCAGTTGTCCCCGGGCTCAGAGGAGGCCCAAACGGTGAAGCCCAAGACGTCGCGGTAGAAATGAAGCGCCGTGGGCATATCGAAGACTTGCAGCAGCGGGGCCACGCCGTGAATGTCCATGGTGCACTCCCCCAGGTCGTTCTTGCGAGTAATGTAGCAGATGCCCGGAGTGATGCCCCAGGCGCAGCCCGGGACTCCGCCCCATAAGCTATCTTAAAGAATTGCTTCCGGTTTGCCCATCACTCGACCAGAATTCGACTCGTGGAACTCTTCCGCACTCGCGACGGATTTCGGTGACGAATCGCCGTTCGACAGCAAGGTCGTAGCGTCGGACAATCGGGAGTCAGCATGACCGGCAGTTGGAGCTTTACGATGAAAATATTGGCCATCACATTAGCGTCGCTTCTCCCGATGGCGGCCCTTGCGCAACCCGCCCAGAACCAGGCGCCGGACCGAACCTGGATCACTGATGTCACCATTGTCTCGCCCGAGAGTCTCGATCACATCGAGAAGGGCAGCATACTGATCGAAAATGGGCGCATCGTTAGCGTTGAGCGAAGTAGAAGTAAAGCAGCCAAGAAACCTGCTGGCGTAACCGTAGTTTCGGGTAGGGGACAGTTTCTCATTCCGGGCCTCATTGACTCACACGTCCACCTCACTTTGATTCCTGGGATGAGTGATGATCAGGCAGCAAGCAACCCACAGATCGTCAGACGATATTTCAAACAAGTCCCACGGTCCTATCTTTATTACGGCTACACAACCCTTGTGGATTTGGGAGTAGCGGTCAATCACCCAGTGTTCGAGGACATGAGGCAGGCGCCTCTGCATCCAGACTTGTACGGTTGCGGCGATGCTTTGATTCTTGCCAATGGGTATCCGATGTCGTTTTGGCCGCCAGAAACACGCTTCGACCTGTCTCCAAATTTTATCTACGATCCTAAGCAGGCCTCCAGCATTCCTCCGGGATACAAGCCGGAGTACCACACGGTCGCCGCTGCCGTTGCGCGAGTCAAGAATTCCGGCGGGATCTGCGTCAAGACCTTCTTCGAGCGAGGCTTCGGGCCAAACGCGAACTTGCCGGTAATCAGCCCCGATGTCTTGGCTGCGATCCGGAGAGCTGCAACTGAAGCTAACCTGGTGCTCATGATTCATGCCAATTCATTTGAAGCGCAGACGTTTGGGGTCGAAGGAAATGTTGACGTTCTAGCCCACGGTATGTGGAACTGGGGAGACCTCAACCAAAGGACCGATCTCCCAGCTCAGATCAAAGCGCTGCTCGATCAAATCGTGGAAAAGAGAATTGGCTATCAACCTACGGCCCAAGTCACTCATGCGCAGAGCGCATGTTTTGAGCCAGACTACCTGAAGATGCCAGCGATTTCCAAGGTCGTCCCCCCACAAATGCTGGAGTGGTTTAATTCTGCCCGCGGCCGATCATTCAAAAAAGAATTGGCTGGAGACAATGCGCCGCCCGACGCAGACATGCTAGCTGGGTTCGACCGCGGGCCTTTTAGGCGGGAGCGCCAGGTAATTGCTTACCTAGCCAGCAAAGATGCCAATTTTCTTCTTGGTACTGACACTCCGTCGATGCCGAGCTACGGAAATCTTCCCGGCCTGAACGGGTATTTGGAGATGCAACAACTTCAAAAGGCGGGAATGTCTCTCGCACAGATTTTCAGAGCCGCTACGATCAGTAACGCACGGGAATTCAAGCTTGATTCGCAACTCGGAACCATCGAGCCGGGGAAAATTGCTAATCTCATTCTGCTGAAGAAATCGCCTTTGGACAGTGTGGATGCCTATGACAGCATCGTAACGGTTTGGGTCCATGGAAAACCAGTGTCCCGCGACAATTTGGCGGCCACTTCGAGCAAATGATGCCCCTTTACGGGGCTGTTAGCAGTTGGTCGCTACTCGGAAGTTACAGCCCGGGAGGCAACTCTCTGGCCCTCCTGCTTAAGTTAGGACTTATGGGACTCCGCCTCCGGGTGGTGCCCCGGGCGCAGGAATTTGACTCGCCTTCTCGTGAAAACCCCCCTGTTGGGTAAGGTCCGTACTCTTGTAGCCGCCCGAATGTTTGAGGTCTTTGCAGGCAACAATTTTCGAGCAATTCGAGTCTTTCGCGATGTTGTCGCAGCCGAAACCTGGCTCGTTTGCCGAGATGAGCAGCCCTCCCGGTCGGCAGCCGACACTGGCGCCGAAGCCCGCGTCTCACATTTGACTCTGCTCGTCCCGCTCGGCTAGCCTCAAGAGTCTCCTCTGAACAAGGCTATCCTCAACCTGGCATGCGATCTCCGCATAAACTGCTGATTCTGTTGCTGCTGACGGTCCTGGCCCTGGTGTGTTGCGCCTCCGCGGCGACGCATCCGGTGCACGCGCAGCACGGGATGGTGGTGAGCGTGCACGATTTGGCATCGCAGGCGGGAGTTGAGATTCTGCAGGCGGGAGGGAACGCGGTCGATGCCGCCGTGGCTACCGGATTTGCGCTGGCGGTCGTGCATCCGCCGGCGGGAAACATCGGCGGCGGCGGCTTCATGCTGATTCGCATGGCCGACGGCAAGACTCACTTCCTCGACTATCGCGAGAAGGCTCCGGCGGCAGCGACCCGCGACATGTACCTGGACCCGCAGGGCAACGTGATCGAGGGAGCCAGTGAATACGGCTATAAGGCGATCGGCGTGCCGGGATCGGTGGCCGGCATGGTCTCCGCCGAGAAGAAATTTGGCAAGCTCACGCTGAAACAGGTGATGGCGCCCGCCATCAAGCTCGCGCGAGATGGATTCGCATTGACCTGGGACGAGGCCCGGGATCTGCACGACTCGCTATCTGGCGAAATTTCCGGAATCGCGCCGCGTCTTCCAGCGCAACGGCGACTACTACAAGCCGGGAGAGATTTTCCGCCAGCCCGACCTGGCGCGCACCCTGGAGCGGATCTCGGAGAATCCTGACGACTTTTATCACGGCGCCCTGGCGCGGGAACTGGCGGCAGCCATGCAAAAGGGCGGCGGGCTGATTACCGTCGACGATCTGGCCCACTATGAGGTGAAAGAGCGCGAACCGGTGCACGGGACCTATCGCGGGTATGACGTGATCAGCGCTCCTCCGCCTTCTTCCGGCGGGACCGTGCTGATTGAATCGCTGAATATTCTGGAAGGCTACGATCTGGCGAAGATGGAGAGCCGGTCGGCGCAGTCGATCCACTTCACGGTCGAGGGATTCCGGCGGGCATTTTTTGATCGGGCGGAGTTTATGGGAGATCCGGATTTCGCCAAGATTCCCGTGGCTCAGCTGCTGGACAAGAAATACGCTGCGGCATGGCGGGAATCGATTGACCCGGAGCACGCCAGCGCGAGCAAGGAGTTGAAGCGCCCGGCGATTTTCAGCGAGTTGGAGCAGTATGCGCAGGCGCATCCGCCGGCGGTTGCGCAGCGCGAGTCGAACCACACGACTCATTATTCAGTGGTCGACGCCGAAGGCAATGCGGTCGCGGTGACCACGACGATCAACGACTGGTTCGGATCGCGAGTGACCGCCGACGGCCTGGGATTTCTGCTGAACGATGAAATGGATGATTTTTCCTCGAAGCCCGGAGTTCCGAATTCCGACGGGCTGATTCAGGGCGCGGCGAATGAAATTGGGCCGGGCAAGCGTCCGTTGTCGTCGATGACGCCGACGATCGTCGTGCACAACGGAAAGACGGTGATGGTGCTGGGCTCGCCGGGAAGTTCGAAGATCATCACGACCGTCGCGAACGTGCTGATGGGAGTGGTCGACTACGGAATGAATCTGCAGGAGGCGGTGAATGCGCCGCGATTTCACAATCAGTGGTTGCCCGATGTGGTGAACGTGGAGAAGTGGTTCTCGCCCGATACATTGAACGCGCTCGGGAAAATGGGATACAAGGTTCAAGATCGGGTTGCACGATGATGAACAGAATGTATCGCCCTACTGGAGCGATGCCGAGTGCATTGCGATCGACGAGAAGACCGGCGAGCGGCTGGGCGCGACCGATGGTCGCAACAGCCGTGGCAAGGCCGTGGGATACTAAGTGAATCAATTGTTGATTGTTGATTTCAGATTGCAGATTGAAAGTCGGCACGATGCGTTGGGCTTTTCAATCAACAATCATAAATCGAAATCATCAATCTGCAATCCGGATTCGCATGCAGAGAGCAGTCTCAACCTATCTATTCGTAAAAGAGCGCCTGCATCCCGGCATCCTCGACGGGCTGGCTCGCAGCGGTGTGCAGGCAGTCGAGATCTTTGCGGCACGCCAGCATCTCGACTACGCCAACCGCAAGCAGCACGTGAAGGAAATCGCGGAGTGGTTTCGGGGAAGCGGCATTCCGCTCAACTCGGTTCACTCTCCGCTCTATGCCGATTACGAGTGGGGACGCGCAGGCGCGCCTCCCATCAATGTGGCGTCCACCGACCGCGCCGCCCGCGTCGAAGCCATGGACGAGATCAAGCGTGCGCTCGAAATTGCCGAGCAGATTCCGTTCCGTTTTCTGGTGCAGCACCTGGGCACGCCGAACGAAGAGTTTCAGCGAAAAGAAATTTGAAGCGGCCATGACCTCGATCGAGCATCTGCGGGCATTCGCCAAGCCGCTGGGTGTGAGGATTCTGCTGGAGAACATTCCCAACGAGCTTTCGACTCCCGACAAGCTGGTGGAAATGATCCACAATGCGCATTTCGATGATGTCGGCGTCTGCTTCGATTTCGGCCACGCGCACATGATGAGCTCGGTGCGCGAGGCCTTCGAGATCCTGCGCAACCAGATTTGCTCCACCCACGTCCACGACAACGACAAGGATAAGGATCTGCATTTGTGGCCAGGGCAGGGAACCATCGACTGGAAGGAAGCTGTGGAGTTGCTGCGCTCAGCCCCGCAGAGGCCGCCGTTGCTGCTGGAACTTGGAGAGGACGAGAAAGTGAATCCGCTCGAGAAGCTGGGGGAGACGTTCGACAAGCTGGAAGCAAACTAGGTTTCAAGGTTTCAACGTTTCAAAGTTTCAACGAACTCGGCACTGGCATGGCGTTTCACTTTGAAACCTCGAACTTTGAAACTTTGAAACTTTCATTCATATGCCATCACCCGTTACCACCATCTCCGAAATCGGCAAGCACGACGGCCAGACGGTCACCATTCGCGGCTGGCTTTACAACCTGCGCGAAAGCGGGAAACTGCTGTTTCCGCAATTTCGCGACGGGTCAGGAATCATTCAAGGTGTAGTTCCCAAGAATGCCGTCACTCCGGAAGTGTTCGACGCGGTCAAGACGCTGACGCAGGAATCGAGCGTCATCGTCGAAGGCAAAGTTCGCGCCGACAAGCGCGCGCCCGGCGGATACGAACTCGATGTGGCCAACGTTCAGGTCGTGCAGCGTGTTCCTGAAACCGATCCCTATCCGATCACGCCGAAGGAACACGGCACTGACTTCCTGATGGAGCACCGCCACCTGTGGGTGCGATCGCAGCGCCAGGCGGCGATCCTTCGTGTGCGGGCGGAGATCATTAAGGCGGCCCGCGACTTCTTCGACGAACGCGGATTCACGCTGACCGATCCGCCGATCATTACTCCGGCAGCCTGCGAGGGCACGACCACGCTTTTCCCCGTCGATTATTTCGATGAGCAGGCGTACCTGACGCAATCGGGACAGCTCTATGCCGAGGCTATGGCAATGGCGCTGGGCAAGGTGTATTCGTTCGGCCCAACGTTTCGCGCCGAGAAGTCAAAGACCCGCCGCCATCTCACTGAATTCTGGATGGTCGAACCGGAAGTGGCCTACGCGACTCTCGACGACGTCATGGAAATTGCCGAGGGCCTCATCAGCTTCATCGTGAAGCGATGTCTGGAACGCCGGCGCGTCGACTTGCAGACCATTGGCCGCGATATCTCCAAACTGGAAAAGATCGAACCGCCTTTTCCGCGAATCAGCTATGACGACGCCGTGAAGAATCTGCAGGAAGGCCACGCCAAGGGTGCGCTCGAATCGAAGTTCGAGTGGGGCGGCGACCTCGGCTCGCCCGATGAAACCTATCTTTCGGCGCAGTTCGATAAGCCGGTGATGGTGCATCGCTATCCGGCGAAGGTGAAGGCGTTTTACATGGAGCCGGACCCGCAGCGACCGGAACTCGCGTTGTGTGTCGACGTGCTCGCGCCCGAGGGATACGGCGAAATCATCGGCGGCTCGCAGCGTATGGCCTCGCACGAATTGCTGCTGCAGCGCATTCACGAACACGGCCTGCCGGAAGAAGCGTTCAAGTGGTATCTCGACCTGCGCAAGTTCGGCAGCGTGCCGCACGGAGGTTTCGGGATGGGCATCGAGCGCGTCGTGGCCTGGATCTGTGGGCTGGAGCACGTGCGCGAGACGATTCCATTTCCGAGGATGCTGTACCGGCTGTACCCGTAGCTGTTGGCTGATCATCACGCTCGAAGAAAGATAGCGGTTGACTCGGGATGACTCCATGAAGAGTTTCCTGATGGCTCAATTGTTCTTGCTTGCCACTGCACCTGTACTTGCTCAGCGTCCGGAGCATACGCCTGACGTCCCAGTTGAGAAGTGGACCGGGAAAACGATCATGCTGATCGGCGCCCATGCCGATGACGACGCGCTGTCACACGGTACCCTGGCCCTGCTTCAGGCGCACGGAAATCAAGTCTATGTTGTGACGCTTACGACAGGGAATGTGGGAACCCAGGACCCGAACTTGTCGCGAATGCAGTTGGCCCAGATTCGTCGCACGGAGGAACTGGCAGCCCTGGCGGAACTAGGCATTCCGGCGAGACCATTACGTCAATCTGGGCTATGACGACGGGCTGTTCGAATTTGAAGATCGCAAAGCGGTGGTCGAAAATCTAGTGCGCTGGATTCGGAAGCTGCGCCCCGATGTGTTGATGGCGTGGGATCCTGGGAAAAATTACCAGCGATGGCACAAGTCCGATCATCGCGCCGCAGCCTATCTGGCCGCCGATGCCGCCCGCGCCGCCATGTGGCGCCTGCTCTTCGAAGGCCAGATCACGCAAGAGGGGCTGAAAGAGTACATGGTTCCTGAATATCTTTTCTACAACGACTACGATCACGACGATGAGAACATCTGGGTCGACATCAGTGATTTCGCCGAGAAGAAGGTAAACGCCTTCGCCAAATACGTCAGCCAGTATGGGCCCGGCTGGAAGAACTACAAGGCGAATCTGTCCGAGGCAGAGGTCAAGCAGTTGAAAGACGATGCGCGCAGCCATGTCAGAATGAAAGAGGGGAAACCGGTGGAAGGATTCCGGTACTACAAGGGTTTGCCGGATGCCTTGGGTAAATAGCCAGACCGTATGATGATGACGACTGCGACCTCCACGAATATCACAGCGAAGAAAATACGCGTCATTGGAGTTCCCCTCGACCTCGGACAATCGCGCCGCGGTGTGGATATGGGTCCATCAGCCGTGCGCGTAGCCGGCCTCGAAGCTCGCCTTGAAGCTCTCGGGCATGAAGTCGAAGATGGCGGCAACGTGCCGGTCGCGATTCCCGAGCAGAAGAAAGAAGGCGCCGCAAACGCGAAGTATCTGAAAGAGATCACGGCCACCTGTACCAAACACGCCGAGCTTGTGTTGAAGACGCTCGAGGCCGGAAAGGTTCCCCTGGCGCTGGGCGGCGACCACTCCATGGCTGCCGGCACCGTCTCGGGTGTGGCCGAGTTCTATCGCCGGCAGAACCAGCGCATCGGGCTGATCTGGATCGATGCGCACACCGACATCAACACGCCCGAATCGTCTCCGAGCGGCAACGTGCATGGTATGCCGCTGGCGGCGCTGATGGGGCTGTGGCCGGGGGATCTGGCGAACATCTACGACTTTTCTCCGAAAGTGAAGCCGGAGAACTGTGTGCTCGTCGGCGTGCGCGACATCGACGCCGTCGAAAAAGAGAACGTCCGGAAGACCGGCATCGGCGTCTTCACCATGCGCGACATCGACGAGCGCGGCATGCGCACCGTGATGGAAGAGGCCCTCCGCATGGCGGGACGCGGCACCGCCGGATATCACATCTCACTCGACATGGATTGGGTCGATCCCGAAGACGCGCCCGGCGTGGGCACTCCGGTGCGCGGCGGCGCGACTTACCGCGAGGCACATCTGGCGATGGAGATCATCGCCGATCACGGCCGCATGCTGAGCTTTGAAATCGTCGAAGTGAATCCCGTGATCGACGAGCACAATCAGACCGCAGATCTGGCGGTGGAATTGGCGCTCTCGGCCTTCGGCAAGAAGATCCTTTGTGAATTTCCTCTGTGATCCTCTGTGTCCTCTGTGGTGAGTTCAAGATCTTTAACCACCAGAGGACACAGGGGATCACAGAGGAATCTGCCCTGCGATTGACGCGCAACGGCCTCCCCGTCCACACTGAATGGTCATGGAAAAGCTTCGAGTCGGGGTTCTGTTTGGCGGGCGCAGCGGCGAACATGAGGTCTCGCTGCTCTCGGCTGCGTCGGTTCTCAACGCAATCGATAAAGAGAAATATGAAGTCGTGCCCATCGGCATCACCAAGGATGGCCGCTGGCTCACGGCCGAGCACGCCGAGAATCTGCTGACCGGCAAGCTCATGCTCGAGCCGCGCAACCTGCGCGCCGGAGATCCTGATCATCACGCAACCGGCAGCCGTGCTCGCGCGCGGCGAGGCCGTCGTGGTGCCGCCCGAGCCGGTGCATCGCCAGAGTGGCCTGGTTCCATTCCAGACGGATTCGTCTCCACCTGCGCCGCGCCTCCGATCGTGCCATCAACGTCGATGTGATCTTTCCCGTGCTGCACGGCACGTTTGGCGAAGACGGCACGATTCAAGGCCTGCTCGAACTGGCGGACATTCCTTACGTCGGCGCCGGCGTCCTCGGCTCCGCCGCCGGCATGGACAAAGACATCATGAAGTCTCTGTTCATCGCCGCCGGACTGCCGATCGTGAAGCACGTCACGATCCTGCGCAGCGATTGGAAGAAAGATCCGAAGAGAGTCGAAAAGCTGGTCGGAAAAGTTGAAGTACCCGGTGTTCGTAAAGCCGGCGAATCTGGGATCGTCGGTCGGCATCAGCAAGGCCCACAACAAGAAGGAACTCGGCCCGGCCATCGAAGAAGCCGCAAAGTTCGATCGCAAGATCGTCATCGAGCAGGGCGTCGGAGGCAAGAAAGAGAAGGCGCGCGAAATCGAGTGCTCCGTGCTGGGCAACGACGAGCCGTCGGCCTCCGTGCCGGGAGAAATCGTCCCCATCAAAGAGTTCTACGATTACAACGCCAAGTATCTCGACGAAGGCTCGCAGCTGATCATTCCGGCGAAGCTGACGAAAGCGGAGACGAAGAAAGTGCAGGAACTAGCCGTGAAAGCCTTCAAGGCGGTCGACTGCTCGGGCTTGGCCCGCGTCGACTTCCTGATGGATCCGAAGACGCGGAAGATTTATCTGAACGAGATCAACACCATGCCGGGCTTCACCGCGATCAGCATGTATCCCAAGCTGTGGGCCGCATCGGGCCTGGAATATTCCGATCTGATCGACCGCCTGATTCAACTCGGCATCGAGCGGCACGAGGACAAGAAGAAGAATCAGTACAGCCGATAAACAAAATTAAAACCGCAGAGGACGCTGAGGACGCGGAGAGAAATGATAGAAATATCTTCCTCCGCGTCCTCCGTGTCCTCTGTGGTTTTCATTTTCCGGACACGCAGACGAAGCTTCCTGCGTCATTCGTATCCCCGCTGCCCTTATACTTCGCGGCCTGCGGATACGGGCACAGAGGCCGCGTCATCTTCGCGTGCGTGCGGTCCTGCCCTTCGAACTTCGACGCGATGATCGTGGACGGCGCCGTGCCTTTCTCCACCCATTGCTCCAAAGAGGCGTCCATGCTGTGCTGTGGGTCGTCGAACTTCAAATCACCGACAGCTCCGAACGAGTCCGGCCCGGGACCGCCGCCGCAGTGCTGCACGCCTGGCGCCATGTAAAGGCGCACAAACGAATCCACATCCTTCTGCCCCATCTTCTTGATCACGCTGTCGTAGTAATTGACCGTGTTCAGCGCCGTGATCGCCGGGTCGTTCCAGCCGTGATACAGAATCAACTTTCCGCCGCGGGCCTTGAATGGCTTCAGATCCGGATCGGTGGCGTTCAAAGCCTGCGCGGTTTTCTCGTTGGCAGCTTTCAAGTCCGCATCAACTTTGAATGTTTTGTAGTCCCAATCGGATTTCTCGTAGACGAAGCCGGAGAAAAATCCGTTGCCGAAAAATGCCATGAGACTCTTCGCCGGAGCCGGGCCAGTGATCCACAGTCCCCAGCCGCCTTGGCCCTCCTCGGCTCCGGGCAGATATCCGGGATAGACGACGTGTCCCTTGGAATCGCAGTGTTCCCTCATAAAGTTTCTTCAGCGCCGTGACCTGCGCCGCGGTCAGGCATTTGTCGGAATCTTCTGCCTTGCACTGGATCGTCGCGGGATCGAAGTGACACTGCCGCGGATCATTCAGAATTCCATCACGCACGCCGTCCATTTCGTCGCACGCGGCGTTTACGGCCGCCGCGATCGTGGGAATCTTCGCCGGTGGAATGAAGCTCGCCGGATCCAACGTCAACGCTTGTGTGTCGTAAGCGGCAGTCGCGAGCAGCGGAGTCCAGTTGTTCGCGGGAGCGCCGGCCAGGATTCCGTCATAGTCCTCGGGATATCGCTGTGCTTCCATCAGCGCCTCACGCCCGCCATCAGAACATCCCGCGAAGTACGACCGCTGCGGAGCGCTTCGAGTAGTAAGCCTCGATAAGGGCCTTGGCGACGCGGGTCATTTCATGAATTCCGCGATGGCCGAAGTCAACCACCTTCTCCGGATGCCCGATCGCCCACGCGGCATCGATCGGCGATCCCGTATGTCCCGCGTCGGTAGCAGTCGCGGTATATCCCGCCTTCACCGCCATTGCGAGTTGCATCGTGTCGATCAGTCCAGCGAATCCGCCGTTGCCGATCCCTTGCAGCTTGCCGTTCCAGCCGGAGGCCGGGAGCCAGACTTCGAGCTTGATATCGGAGTCTGAGGTTGGCTTCGCCTCAGCGACCACGCGGCAGAAAGCTGGAAGGCTCTTATAAAGAGACGAGAGATCGACACCGCTGAACGGCGCGGGAGGACCGTTAAAAGTGCCCGCCGCAACCGTCTGCGCGACGGAGATTGTCGTGTTGGGAATCTTGGCCGCAGCGAGACGTTCGCAGGCGTCCTGCGCCAATGACGCGACTCCCGAGAAAAGCACAACGCACGCGACGGCCCATCTACAGCAATAAGTGCCTCTCATGAATGCCTCCTGGTTCTCAGCTACTGCGGCCCGGCCTTTTCCATGAATGCCGCCTGATCTGCCTTCATCTTCTTCAGGCCATCGCTAGGCAGATACACCATATGCCCGGCATCGTATGTCGCAAACGAAATGTTGTCGCGATACTTCTGCGGCAGGTTGAGATGATCGACGGTGTAGTTCGCCGCATAATACGGCGTGGCCAGATCGTAATAACCTTCCATCACAAGGATCTTCAGATACGGATTCTTCACGATTGCCTGCCGCATCGCCGACGCCGTGTCGGGAAATCCCTGGATCGCCGATCCCCAATCCCACGTATCACCACCCGGCCCGCCTCTCGGCGCGCGCACGTTGTACGGCATGTCGACTTTGTATCCCAGTTCCGTGCGGAGATAGTTGTTGAACACCGAGGTGAACGGTGGCTGTGTTGCCGATCCTGTCGGATCGTAGAACGGAGTGTCGAGCAGTCCATTCGGATCGGGCCCGGTGTAGCGTCCGTCGAGCCGTCCCACCCGCAGCTTCTGATCGATCAGAAGATAGTGCGTGAACTTCTGCACGTTGATGCGCAGGTTCGCCTCGTCGATCACTTCCTTGCTCAATCCGGTAAAATGCGCGAGTTGATCGATGATGTTCTGTCGCTCCTGCGGCGTGAGTGCATCTCCTTTGTCGAGCGCGCGCTCGTAATCAGTCGAGGCCCACTGCTCGGCCTGTTGCCGCGCCCGATTCATGTCCTGTGCGAGATCGGCAGCCAGCTTGTGATGATAGCCCGCGATCATGGTGAACGACGGAATCAGAAAAGTGTAAGGCTGATCGTTCGTGAAATTGTCTTCCAGCGTCTGGAAATTCAGGACGGTCGAGAGCAGCGTGATGCCGTTAAACGAGATGCCGCGGTCGGCGAGATATCCGGCGATTCCGGCAGCGCGAGTCGTGCCGTAGCTCTCGCCCAGAATGAACAGCGGCGACGACCAGCGCTCGTTGCGGCTGATGTAAAGCCGTATGAACTCGCTGAACGATTCGATGTCGCCCTTCACACCCCAGAATTTCTTGAACATCTCCGGATCAGCCGCACGGCTGAATCCGGTACCAATCGCATCGATCAGCACCAGATCGCTTTTGTCGAGCAGGGTATAGGGATTGTCCTCGATGTGATACGGCGCCGGAGGCATGAATCCATCGGGCTTCAGCACGACTTTGCGCGGCCCAAGCGCACCCATGTGCAGCCAGATCGAAGCCGAGCCCGGCCCGCCATTGAACGCAAACGTCAGCGGCCGCTTCGCCGCGTCCTGTCCATCCAGCGTGTACGCGACGTAAAACATCTCCGCTTCAATCTTGCCGTCACCGCGCTTGATGGGCAGCCGTCCGGCGGTAGCCGTGTACTTGAGCGCCTTCCCGTCAACGGTGATCTGGTGATGCGTCACCACCGGCGGGACTTCGGTCATGTCGTAGCGCTCTTCTTTGTCTTTTTCTTTGTCCGCCGGGGCTTCGCGGATCGCGGGCTTCTGCTCCGGAGGCGTCTCCGGCTTTGGCGTAGTTTCGGCAGGTTTTTGCGCGGGCGGTGTTGCGGCCTGTCTTTGGGAGGCAGCCGGCTTTGTCGACTCGGTTTGTTGGGCGACGGAGAAATTGCAGATCAGACAGACTGAAATCATCAATACGGAAGCGGACGTCCCCAGAAGTGTCTTCATTCTCATTCCTCGCGAGCGATTCGGTTGTGCCCCCAGAGATCGAGACTCTCTGCCGAGTGCGAGAAATTGTACACCTCAGGGAAACGACGAACCTCCGTTTGAGGTGTCCGAAGCGAAACCGGGCAGCGATACCATGCTCCCGTTCTCATCAATCTTCTCGGTAAGAAGGAAGAATCTACTCCTCTCTCAAGGCCCTCGCCGGATCCAGTGCCGCAGCTCGACGCGCCGGCATCCACGATGACAGCGCTGCGATCAGCAAGAACAGCAGCACCATCGCTGCCGTAAGTCGCCGGGTCAGTCGCCCGCACACCCACCAGCATCGCCTTCATCAGTCGAGTCAGCCCAAATGCCGCGATCAGGCCACACGCCACTCCAATCGCGCTGAGACGGAATCCCTGAGCCACCACCAGTTGAAATACTCTGCCCGGTTCGGCTCCCAGAGCCATACGTACGCCGATCTCCGCCGTGCGGTGTCGTACCGTGGTCGCCAGCACGCCGTACAAACCCACTCCGGCCAGCACTCCAGCGATCGTCGCAAACACTCCGATAAGCAGTAACGAAAATCGCGTTCCGGATTGCGCTTTTGCGATCAGGGCGTCCCCGGTCTGGATCTCGTTCACCACCACTTGCGAATCCACTTGTTTCACCGCTGCGCCAACCGCGCTGCCGTAATTCGTCGGATCATTGTGTGTCCGAATCGCCCAGAAATTGACCCGGCCCGATCCCACGAAAGCATCGGTGAAATAAACTTGTTCCCGCCCCACTTCTGTCAACGAGTTCTCACGCTGGTGCCGCACCACGCCGATAATCTGCACCCACTCCGCCTGCGGTGAGCGCACACGAATCAGAATGCGCCGTCCCACTGCCGATTGCCCGTGGAATGCCTTCTTCGCGAGAATGTCATCGACCACCACGAAATTCCTTCCCGGCAAATTGTCATCGTCGGTAAACGTGCGCCCCTCGAGAAGTGGAACCTTCATCGCCTCGAAGTATCCCGGCAGCACAATCTGATTGTCCGTCGCCTGGAATTTGCTGGCATCCGCGAGCGCTTCATCCGTTCCCCAGCGGATGGGGAAAAACGCGGCCGCCAGCGGAAAAGGGGTTGCTGCTGTCACGCTCTCGACTCCCGGAATCGCGCGCAACCGGTCGTGTACCCCGCGAATGAAGACCGCAAGTTTTTCCGGCGTGTCGGCATTTTGCGGAGTTCCCGCGACTTGGAAGATCAATAGCCGGTGCGGATCGAATCCCGGATCGATGTGTTGCAGTTCGAAAAAGCTCCGGAACATCAAGCCCAGATCCGACCAGCAGCACGAACGAAAGCGCGACCTCCGCCATGACCACGGTATTCCGCAAAGCACTTCCGCCGATCAGCCCTGCGTTTCGGCCGCTGCCGCGCAACAGATTCGCCACTCCCGGTCGCGACGCCCGCCAGGCCGGCAGCATCCCGAAAATTCCGATTGCACCGAGGCACGCCAGCGGCAGTGAAGCCAAGAACCTCGGTGCTGATTCGGATCGTCTCCAAACGCGGCAAATCCTCCGGGGCCAGAACGCGCAGAACGCGGATGCCGATCCAGGCCAGTCCCAAACCTCCGAGCGCGCCGACAACCGCAAGTAGAGCTGCTTCCGTCAGCAGTGGAACCACCAAGCGCCAGCGATTTCCCCCGAGTGCCGCGCGCACGGCAAGTTCCCGCTCCCGCACTGACGCACGCACCAGCAGAAGATTCGCCACATTGGCGCACGCAATGAGCAGCAGGAAAACGGCTGCGCCCATCAGCGCCACAATCGCCGGCTGCACCTTGGAAACCATGTGCTGCCGCAGTGGCTCCAGACTTATGTGATACCCGGCTGTCCCCGAGATCACGTCACTCTTGCGCGTCTCCGCCGCGACTTTCTCCACCGCTTCCCGGCCTTGTTCTTGTGTCACTCCAGGCTTCAATTTCCCAATGGCGCGAATGGAAAACGAGTTACGTTCGGCGACATCGTAGCCCAGACGATTGGCGATCCATATGTCCGGCGCCTCTTCTTCACCCGCATCCGGAGGAAAATACAGCCGGAAATTCGGAGCAAGCACTCCCACCACGGTTGGACTCGGACCGCCGCTCGAACGCATTGGATGGCCCAGAATCGCCGCATTCGCGCCATAGCGGCGCTGAAAATATTCGTAGCTGAGCACCGCGATTGCTGGCTTTTGAGCCGTCGGCGGAGCTCCCGGCGCGGCTGGCGCAGGCTGTGGTGCGCCATCGTCATCGAAAAAGTCGCGCCCGATCTGGATTCTTCCCCCCAGCATGCGGAAAAAGTTCGTGGTTACGATCGCAATCCGCGCCTGTTCTGGAGTCCCGTCATCATGCAGGATGACTTGTGGGAACGTGAACACGCCGGCATAGTCCTCGAAGGCCTGCTTCGTACCGTCCCGCATGTCGATGAAATCGACGTTCGAAAACGGCAGGTCCCGCACATGCCGCTGCCGCAGTTCCATTCCCGCAAACATCAACCGGTCTGCATCTTTGTAGGGAAGAGGCTGCAACAACACCGCATTCGCGACACTGAAAATCGCAGTGCTCGCCCCGATGCCCAGCGCAATCGTCACAACCGCAGTCAAGGTGAACAGGGGGCTCCGCGAGAGAACCCGAATCGCGACTCTCCAATTCTGTAGTGCCACAAAAACCTCCTGAGAGCTGGGCTCACATTATGCCTCATCGACAGCGCGGATGTGTCGCCTGGGGATCAGCCGAGATGCTACATGTGCCCTAGGCAGTCCGGCTATTATTCTGGAACGTGCCAGAGATAGCCAACGCACCCGCAAAGCCCCCGATTCGGTCGAGCTTCTTTCGATCCCGTATCGCACGGCTCGTCGTTGGCACATTGTTTCTCCTGGTCTATCTTTGGTCTCATGCCGCGCTGATCCTTGTGGCTTTCCGGTGGATCGAACCACCGACAACCGCGGTGCACATCCAGCGCCGCCTGCAGGCCTGGATTCACCACACGCAATATCGCGAACGCTACAAGTTCATTCCGCTCAGCCAAATCTCGCCTGACCTTCAGCACGCTGTGATCGCAGCGGAAGACACGCATTTCTACCAGCACCATGGATTCGATTGGCATGAGATCCAGATCGCGGCTCAGGAGGATTTGGAAGGCGAACGCACGCGCGGCGCTTCCACGATTACGCAGCAACTCGTAAAGAATCTGTTCTTCGGCACAAACCGCACTATCCTCCGCAAAGGCGCAGAGGCCTCCCTGGTGCCGGTGGCTGAATTTGTCCTCGGCAAACGACGCATTCTGGAGATCTACCTCAATGTGGTGGAGTGGGGCCCCGGTGTCTATGGTGCGGAATCGGCGTGTCGTTATTACGACGGCACCGCAGCCCGGAATATTGGGCGCCCACAGGCGGCCCGGCTCGCGGCAATCCTGCCGGCTCCTTTGAAGCGACGACCGGAACGCATGAATAGCTATAGCGCAATTATCCTGAGGCGGATGGATCAAATGAGATGGTAATCGTCGCTAGTATTGGCGAAGCCCGGCAAAAGTGAAGCCATACAGTGAGGACCGCCAGGCCATGGGACGTAAGTCCTTTAAGTTCAATATTTTGCCCCTAAGTTATTGAGCCCCATAGATTAATTCACTATTTCACGCTAAGTTATAGATTCTATTGGACCCAGAGGGAGGGGGAATCGGGGCTCGGAAATATTTTCGGGAGAGGATTCAAAAAAACCAAAGCTGGCTTCTCCATCGTGAATATTCGTCTTCCCTGAGGGAGCGAAATGCGTCTTTTGTGGTTGATGCATTCGCCTCAACTTTCCCTTGACGTCCGGCCGCCGGTTCTATACCATCACGGGAACAAGTTCGCTCTTCGGAGCGGACCTGAATTTCATGCAGAGTGGCTGAGGGACGAGCCCTGAGACGCCACGGCAACCGATCCGGGATCATATATCCCGGGTGACTGGTGCCAACTCTCTCCTGGAAACAGGGAACATGGGATTCGGCAAGCGCGCTGTATTTGCTTTCCGATAGCCTCTTTTCCTTTTCCTGGAAAAAGAGGCCATATGTTTTTTATGGCCAATTTTTCCGGCTCGTCTTCAGCTATTCGCAGGATTCCGAGTTTACGGAATAAGAAAGCGAGTAGCCGCATGTCTCACTACGAACTACGGTGCCGCGAATGCGGACGGACTTGGGGAAACCAGCCCCGCTCCATCTGCGACGACTGTTTCTCTCCTCTGGAAATCGCCTACGACTACGACGCGCTGAAAGCGTCTGTCAGCCGTGAGCGCATCTCTCAGCGGGCACCGAACATGTGGCGCTACTCCGAGCTGTTGCCCCTCCCCCAAAGCTTCACCCCAAGATTGCCGGTTGGCTTCACGCCGCTGTTCAACGCGCCGCAACTCGCGGCGAAGTTGAGCAGTACCGCTGCCGCTGACAATCTGTACATCAAGAACGATGCTGTCTGTCTACCGACGTTGAGCTTCAAGGATCGTGTCGTTGCCGTAGCCCTCTCCCAAGCTCGTGCCTTTGGCTTCGACACGGTCTCGTGCTCGTCGACCGGGAACCTGGCAAACGCCGTTGCAGCGCACGCTGCCCGCGAAGGCCTGAAGGCGTGGATCTTCATTCCTTCCGATCTCGAGCCGGCGAAGATTCTCGGCACAAATGTTTTCGGCGCGAAGGTCGTACGCATCGCCGGAAACTACGATCAGGTCAACCGTCTTTGTTCGCAGATCGCCGACGAGCATCGCTGGGGATTTGTGAACGTCAACCTGCGTCCGTATTACGCGGAAGGATCGAAGACAGTCGGCTTCGAAATCGCCGAACAACTCGGCTGGCGCTTGCCCGACAACATCGTCTGCCCGATGGCTGGCGGATCGCTGATCACCAAGATCAAGAAAGCATTTGACGAGTTGATCAAGCTTGGTCTCGTCGAGCCGAAGGAAGTGAAGTTCTTCGGCGCGCAGGCGACCGGATGCTCTCCGATCTCGACTGCCGTAAAGACAGGTAGTGCTGAGATCGAGCCGCAGAAGCCGAACACGATTGCCCGATCGCTGGCGATCGGCAATCCCGCTGACGGACATTACGCGATCAGAACGATCAAGAACAGCGGAGGATGGAGCGAAGACATCAGCGATCCCGAAGTGGTCGACTCGATTCGCCTGCTGGCCGAGAGCGAAGGCATCTTCACCGAGACCGCAGGTGGAGTTACCGTTGGATGCGCTGGAAAGCTGTATCGCCAGGACCGCATCCTGCCTGATGAAACCACGGTTCTGTGCATCACCGGCAATGGTCTGAAGACCACCGATGTGCTTGCCGGCGTGTATCAGACGGAGCGTCCAATTGCGCCGAAGCTCACAGAGTTCGAAGCCTACCTGCAGCGGACGCTGGATGTGGAGGAAGTTCCCGGCGTCATCGCAGCGGCGCAAGAAGCCGCCGTAGGAGCGTAATCATGCCAATCACGGTGCAAATCCCGACCGCCTTGCGTCGTCATACGGAAGGAGTTGGCTCGATCACCTGCGCCGCCTCAAATCTGGGCGAGCTGTTCTCAGTGCTCGACGAGAAGTTTCCGGAACTCAAGCCGCACCTGCGCGACGACAAGGGTCAGATTCGCCGCTTCCTGAACATCTATGTCAACGAAGAAGACATCCGCTTTTTGGGCGGACAGACGTATGCCTTCCAGGAAGGCGATGAAGTTCTGCTGGTGCCATCGATCGCGGGAGGAGTCGAGTAGTCGCATTCTCCTCGTTCGAATTCGAACTCAAGCCGGACTTAGAAAAGAAGAACACCTCAGCGAGACACCTCACTGTTATCCTTTCCTGTTTCTGCTCGTCTCTCTTCTCCGATCGTCGCCACGCCACTACAAAATCTACAAGACGTCTCTACACACGCGTGCGCACAGGCGCTTTTCTGATGTGTGTTCAGTGTGAAGATCACAATTCAATAATTGATATTTTGGTGATGACAATTCGAGCTATCGATTTGTTGTCTGCCGCGTCTGACCTCGCATCGTCGCCGCGCTGGCAGCGGAGTTTGACGTCTCGGTTGCAGCGAACGAGGATGCGCGGCAGCGATTCCGGAGTGGTCTATGACGGGTCGCCTGATTGCGGTAGTTCTCCTTCTCCTCGGCACAGGCTGTGCGCAAATCCAACGGGAATCTGATGACGTGGTGCGACGCTTGCGAGTGCGGATTGCATTTGGGGATCACGCACCCTGTGATTCCTCAACTCGCGTCGTGCTCACTGGAACCATGGGCTTTGCCCTCGCGGAAGGTTCGGTGAACGGCGAATGCATCGCGGAGTTCTACGATGTTCCCGTCGGTCGATATCGTGTAACCGTTCGCGGTGAAGATGCCACGAACGCGGACGAAGGCGACGTTGATGTCAATTCGGTTGTCAGTCAGGACCTGGAAGTCCGGGCACGACATACCGAAAAATCGGATGCGGGTTCCTGGGCCGCGCACGCATCATTCATCTCGGTAACCGAACTCGGGGTTCCATCGAACGCCGCAAAGGAATTCGAGAAGGCAGGCCACCTGATCGCAAAGCAGGATTGGCCGAAAGCGACAGAACGCCTGCAAAAAGGGCTCGCACTCTAGTCCCAGGTACGCAGCCGGATACAACAACCTCGGCGCAGTCTATTCCCACTTGGGCAACAACGCGCTAGCGCGCGAGGCGCTACAACGGGCGATCTCTCTGGATGATCGTTTGGCACCAGCGTACGTCAACCTCGGCCGACTCAGCTTTCTCGAAAAGGACTTTTCCACTGCGGAATCCCTCTTAACCAAAGCCCTCAGTATGGCTCCGGCCGAGAATGCAGACGAACTGCTTCTGCTCGCTTACGCGCAACTCACTGATCATCATCTGGATCAGGCACTTCAGACCAGCCGCCAGGGACATTCGTCAAAACTAAATCACCATGCACCCTTGCACCTGGTTGCTGCCAGGGCTTACGAGCTACAGAGCAAGATTGCGGATTCGATGTCAGAACTGGAGTTTTACCTTAGCGAGGAACCGAACGGTATTCAGTCAGAGAAAGTCCGAAAAGCGCTGGCGACATTCCAGGCGCTAACCGCGGCACGTTGATCTCCGTTGCAGCGGATCAGTATTGCGGTTCCGCCGAAACCTGTCCGGTTGACAAGCGCAGTTCCTTCGACCGATCGATAACCCATTGCGGAAATACCGGCGCGCCTTGCGGAATCTTGCCCTGCGTAATCGCCCAGTGATCGATCCAGCCTGTTCCTTCTTCTCCAACGTACGTGTCGGGCAGGCTGTAGACGGGATCACCGAGGGCCTCTTGCAGCGTGATGAAGCGATAGCCTCGCTTGCGCAGAACGTCGAGCAACTCGCCAATGTGATCGGCTTCCAGGTTGCTTGCATGCAGTAGCAGGATCTGCTTTGGTTCGTAACCCACGAGCTTGGCGGATTGCTGCTCGGAATAGGCGAACACCGCGTCGTGATAGGCCAGATAGTCCTTCACGATCTGTTGCTGCATGGCGGTATCATTGCGCTTCTTGGCATCTTCATAGATGCCTGCGAACGCCCAGTCCCATCCATCAAGCGTGATAGGGGCGATGCGATATCCGCGCTGCGTCAGGAATTCTTCCGCCTTCCGTCGGGTCTCCAGATCGCGGCCGGTGTCGAGATAAGGATGGCGGAAGTATCGCAACTTCATCTTGCGCGGTGCCAGCAGCATGCGCGTGACGGTCTCACCCTGAATTACGTCGTCTTCCCAATCCTTCAGTTCCCTCTGGTTGAGCGACATGTGGCTGAAGGTGTGATTGCCGAGTTCGAATCCGTAATCGAGCCACATCTGCAGAGCCTTGATGCGCTCGTCGACCTCGCCGGGCTTGTATAGCTTCTTTTCATTGACAAAGCCGACTACGGGAATCTTCTGGTCGCGCAGTGTTCCCAACAATTTGGTGGTCATCGCCGTGATGTCGGCAGCAGGCAGGCGATCGGCCATGCCAGCGGGAAGATCGTCGATAGTGACCGCGACCTGGCGGTCGAGTTTGGGTGCTTGAGCGAAAGTGCAGAGGCTGAATAGAACAAACAAAACAATGACGAGAAGAAGAAGCCGTCGGGTCATGCGATTCCTCCTGGGAACATGGAACCGAACGCTTATTAAAGCACGAGGAAAGTTGCTCGGACGCTGATCTTTTGCCCCGAATCTCATCTGAGCAAGAAGGCTTCCGAATCTTTGGGCGGCGGAGTATAATCTAACTAACTGGTTAATTAATAGAAATGCCCCGCATTTTGCATCGACGGAATACCTGGCAACGCCGCATGGGTTCACGCGGCCAGCCTGAGGAGAGCCGCGCAGCCATCCTTGAGGCGGCGGCTTTCGAATTCGCGGAGCATGGCATTGCCGGAGCCCGCACCGACACCATCGCCCGCGAAGCCCGTGTCAACAAAGCCCTGCTGTACTACTACTTCAAAGACAAGGAAACGCTCTACGGTGCGGTACTGGACGATGCGTTCTCCGGTCTGAAGAACGCCGTGTTCCAAGTGCTCGATAGCGACCTGCCGCCGCGCGAAAAGATACTCGCGTATGCCGGAAAGTATTTTGATTTCATCGCTTCCAACCAGCTCTATCCGCGACTGATGCAGCGCGAAATGATGCGGGCGCGGGAAGGACAATCGCCGCACATCGAGAAGGTCATTAAGAATTACATCCAGCCCATATTTCTCCGGGTCAGCGAACTGCTGCGGCAGGGAATTGCCGAGGGATATTTTCGTCCGGTGAATCCCGCACATTTCGTGCAATCTATCGTGGCCATGATCGTCTTCTACTTCAGCAGTGCGCCCATGATGCAGAAGATCGTTGGCTTCAATCCTTTGACGCCGGAGCGAATCGCGGAACGGCGGGCCTCGGTGCTGGATTTCATTTCCGCCGCACTGTTTCAGCCTAAACAGAACGCCACGCAAGGAGCACGCTCATGAGCGCGCGCAATCGGTTCTTCATCCTCCTCGGGATCATCTTCGTCATAGCCGCGACCTACTACTTCTTCTCCGCCGATCATTCGCGCGACCTTGTCCTGATCGGTACCGTCGACGCCAATCAGGTGATCGTCAGCGCGCAAGTCGAAGGGCGCATACAAAAACTGATGGTGGATGAGGGGACGCCGGTGAAGGCCGGCGACTTAATCGCGGTGCTGGATCCTTCAGAGTTGCAGGCGCAAGAGGCCGCAGCCACGGCGACGATCAGCAGCCTGCAACACAAAGTCGCGGAGATGCAGCACACGGAAGAATCGACATCCGGCTCGACCACCAGTGATGTGGCGAACGCGGAAGCGAAACTCTCGTCAGCGAAGGCTCAGTTGCTGCAGGCGAAAGCGACGCTCGATCGCACCGAGAGTGATAGCCGCCGGATGATTGCACTGGCGAAGGCGGGCATTGCTTCCGACCAGGAACGCGTCCAGGCGGAAACCAATCTCCAGGCCGCGCAGGCCATTGTGCAGGCGCAACAGGACCTCGTCACAGCCGCGGAGGCTGATCTGAAAGCGGCGATGGCGCGCACCCATCAGGCGAATGCGGCCAAGAGTACCGTGGCCGCCACCGAGGCCGACCTCAAGAACGCGATTGCGTTCAAGAATCAGATGGCAGTTCGGCTGGGGTACACCAATGTCTACGCACCCGTCAGCGGAACCGTCTCGGTGCGCGCCGCCCGGCAGGGAGAAGTCATAAATATTGGGGCACCGATCGTTACGATCATGGATCTGAGCGATACCTGGGCGCGAGCGGCAATTCCTGAAACCTACGCCGATCACATTGGCTATGGCGATGTGCTCCGCGTGCGTCTTCCCGGCGGAACGGTCACCAGAGGCAAGGTCTTCTTCAAAGGTGTGGAAGGAGATTACGCCACGCAGCGCGACGTCAGCCGGCGTAAACGCGACATCAAGACCATTGTGCTGAAAATACGTCTCGACAATCCCAAGGGCGCTTACGTGCCGGGAATGACCGCGGAAGTATTGGTCTCGCCGGAACAAATGAAGAACGGGAGCGCCCAGAGCGCGAAAGCTTCGGAGCAACCATGACAGAACGGTCTAATTCGAAGCCGGATAACGCCTCTAGCTCGGGCACAGCCGCGTCCAACCACGTTCTGGAGAAGCCGGTCTACGATCCGAAGGCCGCCGTCTGCCATCGAGGTCGAGCACATTGTCAAGAAGTTCGGAGACTTTACCGCAGTCGACGATGTCTCGTTCAGCGTGAAAGAAGGGGAGATCTTCGGACTGCTCGGGCCCAACGGGGCAGGGAAGTCGACCCTGATTCGCATGATGACGACGCTCATTCCGATCACATCCGGCAAGGCGCGTATCACCGGACACGACGTCGCCAAAGAACCGAATGCTGCGCGCAGAATGATTGGTGTAATTCCTCAGGCTTTGACCAGCGACCTCGACCTGACCGTCGTAGAGAACATGAATATCTACGCCAAGCTCTATGACGTTCCGGCGAAGGAACGCAAGACCTCGATTGACGAGTTGCTGCAGTTGGTGGACCTGACGAAGTGGCGCGACGCGGCTACGAAAACCCTGTCCGGCGGCATGCGGCGGCGCCTCGAGATTGCGCGGGGATTAGTTCATCATCCCAGGATCTTCTTCCTCGACGAACCCACGACGGGCCTGGACCCGGTGTCGCGTGTGGCCGTCTGGGAGATGCTGGGCAACATCAAAGAGCACCGGCAGCTCACAATCCTGATAACCACGCATTACATGGATGAAGCCGACCGGTTGTGCGACCGCATTGCAATCGTGGATCACGGCAAACTCGTAGCGCTGGATACGCCGATGGCACTGAAGGCGAGCGTGCCGGGATCGACTGTCATCGAAGTCCAGTTCGATAACGCTCCCGCCGACTGGGAGCAGAAGCTGCATGGGCTCGATGACGTGACCTCGGTGCAGCATGAGGGCGCCGGAATGTTTCGTGTGTTGACCGGCAATGGCTCTCGAACAACGACGCAACTGGTCGAAATGGCAGTCCAGAGCGGCGTTCAGGTCAAGACGCTCACGGTGCAAAACACGACGCTCGATGACGTATTCGTTCACTACACTGGACGGCAGCTTCGTGATGAATTGCAGAAGGCGTATGCATTCGTTATGCCACAGCGGCCGGGACTACAGCCGTGAGGAGTCCTGAGTCGCGAGTCCGGAGTCCCGAGGAACGCCCATCGATTAGGTGAGCCATATGGGTCAGAGTAGTTACAAAGATTTGATTGCATGGCAGAAGGGCATGGAACTGGTGACCGCCATCTACGATGCCACCGACAGATTTCCGTCACATGAGCAATTTGGTCTTGTCAGCCAACTCCGTCGCGCCGCCGTCTCGGTCCCCAGCAATATTGCCGAAGGAAAAGCCCACTACTCCAATCGAGATTTCGTCAGATTCCTTCGCCATGCCCGAGGGTCGCTTGCCGAAATCGAAACTCAGGTTCTGATTGCGCGCCAGCGCAAATACCTAAACTCCGAGACCACGACCAAATTGACTCAGACGACCGATGAACTAGGACGCATCTTGAGCGGACTGATCAACTCGCTGAACAAGGCCGAACAGGTTCGCGACTCAGGGCTCGGGACTCAGGACTCAGGATCTTATGAATCGAATGATGGCTATTGTCGAGCGGGAGATGCGCAAATTCTTTCGCTCGCCGGCGCTGATGCTGGCGTCGATGATCTTCCCCCTGGTGCAACTCATCATTCTGGGCAACGCTTTCGGCGGAAAGATTCACGATGCCAAGATCGCGATTGTCGACCAGGATGGCGGACCGCAGGCGCTCAGGATTCGCCAGGCATTCGATTCGGTGCGCGCCAATATCCGCACATTTACGCCGATTCCTTATGACAGTGACAAGCAGGCAAGCGAAGACGTGCGTGACGGCAAGCTGCAAGGCGCGGTGATTATCCCGCCGCAGTTTTCGCGCCGCGTGTACGAGCAGAACCATCCGCAGATTGTGTTGGTAGTCGATAACAGCGACAACTTCATGAGTTCGGCGGTTGAGGCTGAGCTCAGCGACCTGACAAATGCTCTGAACCAGCCTGCGGCGTCGCCGCGCATTTTGCAGCAGACGGCGCTGAGCATCGTGGAGCTTTATCCCTATATCGAGTACATGAAATATCTGTTGCCGGGTTCGCTCGTGCTGGCCATGTTCGTCTCGGTCATGATCGGCGGGGGCATGCTGTATATCGACGACAAAGCCCGCGGAGTGCACGAGGGGTACCTGGTAACGCCGATCACGAAGCTGGAACTTGTCCTGGGATTGAATCTTGCCGGCGCGATTAAAGCCGTCATGACTGGCGCGATCATCGTCGGGATCGGATCGATGCTTGCCGGTGTGGGAACGATTTTCAATCCGGCAACGATGGTCGGACTGGTGATCATGATCGTGCTGACATCTTTGGCCCTGAACACGATGATGTTCCTGCTGATGGTGCGGATTGAGGACCCGCTGGTGCCGCGCGCCATGTTCGGCATTCTCAACACGCTGCTATTTTTCCCCAGCGGCTCGGTGTATCCGATCCAGGCCTTTCCTCCGTGGTTGCGCGCGATCGCCTGGTGCGATCCGTTCACTTATGCGGTGGACGGATTCAAATGCCTGCTGCTGAAGGAAACTACTTTGGCGGCGGTGTGGGGGGACATGCTGTTTCTGGGAGTGTTCGCGGCGGTTACGTTGGGTATCGCGATCCCACTGTTCAAGCGAACTTTGTAGGTGGACTTCCGGAGGGTCGATGGGGTTCGCTTCGATTGAAACTCCCACGTCTCGCAAAATCGGCGAGACGTGGGGCACCCCGATTTCATCCGCAAATATTGGGCTAAGAAAGCCATCGATCCAGAGTCAGTCGGTGCTACTTTGCCTTGATATCCACTGACGCTCTTGTTGTTTCCCAGTCGATGTTCATGGTGCAGCCGTTCCCGGACTTCTCGTAGGAGATCGTGAAGTTCTCAACCGGCGACGGAAGCTTCGAAACTTTCATGTCGACGCGTGCGAGATCCTTGTCCTGGCCAGGGTATTGAGTGCCCCATTCGCCCGTCCCCTTGCTGATGACTAAGCTCCACTTGTCTGCGTTGGGGACGGTGAAGATCGTGTAACTGCCGGCGGGAACATTCGTTCCGCCGACAACGATGTCGGCAGCTGGTCACAAAGGTCGTCGATTCATTTGCGCCAGTGCGCCAGACCTGGCCGAACGGCACGAGATCGCCGTAAATCTTGCGTCCCTTCATTCGCGGACTGGAATAGTCGGTCTTGAGCGTCTTGCCGCCACCCAGGTCGCACGAGGCTGAAGCGGCCGGGCTGGGGCGTTTCGATTTGTCTCCCTGGGCGGAACAGCCGGTTGCGGCTACTAAGGCGAAAAGCGCGAGGAGGGCGATTCTTTTCTGCATGGTTTCTCCTTTTGAGTAGCTGGTACAGACAAAAATACTTTGACGGTTGAAAATGGATTTTGTCAGCTGCCCATTATCCTCCACGGTGCAGCGCAGTTACAATCGTGGCATGCCGGTATTCGACGAGAAGCAGGAAGAATTGGAGCACTTTGAAACCATGATGGGCGTTCCCCGCGGCCGACTGGCCGTCACCATGGACACCATCACCGATGCCATGGCGCTGGTCGGTCAGCATGGCGTCTACTGCCAGAGCCAGCGCTGGCCGGGCAAGCCGGTCATGGATATTCAGATCATCATGAAGAACCTGACCGACGCGAAGGAACTCATCCAGAGCGTGATGGAAGAGCTGAAGAAGTCGCGCGAATGATTGCGTTAAGAGTTGAATCTAAAACCTTGAACCACGAAGGACACCCTTCGACTACGCTCAGGGCAGGCGAAGGTGCACGAAGGAACCCGGTGAATTCCTTTGTGTACCTTCGTGCCCTTTGTGGTTGATGCCGTTAAGGTTTGACGGTGACCATCACCACGCCGTGAGGCGCGACGCGGGAGGAGAACTTCCCCGTCATCTTTCCAAGATCCTTGTGCTCCCACAGATCGCGGACCGAGGCGCTGAGCGTCTTGGGGTAACCGAGATCCTCCCAATTCGCGGTGATCTCCTGTTCGGAGTCGCCGCGATTGAGCAAGATCACAGCGCGGCTGCCGTCTTTCATCTGCTTCGCCCAGACTTCCAGCTCTCCGTTCTTGGCGACGCGCTCGTCCCTCGCGTCCGAGCGGATCCTGATCCACGGCGATGACTTCTTTGTTGGTGAGGATGTCGTGGATCTCCGGACGCATATTGCGCAGGTCGTTTCCGGCAATCAGCGGCGCGGCCAGAATTGCCCACAAGCTGAAGTGCGTGCGATACTCTGTGTCGGTCATTCCGCCGTTGCCCACTTCGAGCATGTCGGGATCGTTCCAATGTCCCGGCCCGGCATAGGATTGAAGTCCGACCTGCTGATCGAGGATGGCCAGCACGCCGTTCGAACAGCAGCTGCCATCGGGCCATTTCTCCTTGCCGCCCCATCGGTCACTGATGTCGCCGGTTGTGCGCCACAAATTGCCGCCGACCTCCTCGCCCCAGAGCCACGGCTTGGCGGTTCCCCATTCGCAGATGCTCAGCACGATGGGACGTCCGGAGGCGTCGAGTGCCGCGCGGATGTTGGCGTAGGAAGCTTTGGCATCCTGGGTACTTGTGTGGCACCAGTCGTATTTCAAGTAGTCGACGCCCCAGGCCGCGTATTGCACGGCGTCCTGATACTCGTGGCCGAGGCCGCCGGGACGTCCCGCACAGGTTTTCGTCCCCGCGTCGGAATAGACGCCGAACTTCAGGCCGAGCGAGTGGATGTAGTCTCCGAGAGCTTTCATGCCGTGCGGAAAGCGCTGCGGGTCGACCACGATATTGGCATTCGCGTCGCGGCTTACCTGCCAGCAATCGTCGATGTTGACGTATACGTAGCCGGCATCTTTCATGCCCGACTTCACCACTGCATCGGCCATACCTTTGATCATGTCCTCGCTCACGTTGCAGGCGAACTTGTTCCACGAGTTCCAGCCCATGGGAGGAGTGAGCGCGAGGTTGGCGGAAGGAGATGTTTTTTCTTGTGCAAATGCGGCCGAGAGCAAAAACGAAATCAGGAGACAGGGGGTGGCCAAGAATGTGGTTTTCTTCATGCGAATGTTTTACCAGAATCAGTCGGTAAGCTGGTACGGAATTAGCGGAGTGCACTAATTCCACATGTATTGTGATCGAGAGCACCAGCACTGCGATCGGAGTACTGAGTGGTATCGGTCCGGTTTACAATCTCTCTTTCGTTCTGCTGTCATCCCAAAGGAGCCTCAACTTGCCAACGATTCGAACGTACGTATGGCTCGTTCTAGTTGTAGTTTCTATCCTCATGTGTCATGGACGCATGCAGGCCCAGACGGCTGTTCCAGTCGGCATCTTCGAAAGTCACGGTGACGTGGGCACCGTGTTGCACTCTGGTTCGGTCGACTACGACGCCGGGAAGAAGACCTACACCATCTCGCGGCAGCGGCGAGAATATGTGGTCCGTTGCGGACGCGTTTCAGTTTGCCTGGAAGAAGATGTCGGGAGATGTCAGCTTGACCGCGGACATCAGCTTTCTGACCAAGACGGGGAACGAACACAAGAAGGCTGTGCTCATGCTGCGGCAGAGCCTGGACGGCGATTCGGTCTATGCCGATGTTGCGCTGCACGCCAGTGGGCTGACGTCGCTGCAGTTTCGCGACGAAAAAGGCGCCGTGACGCGGGAGGTTCAATCGAATCTTTCCGCCCCCAAGCGGCTGCGCATTGTGAAGCGCGGCGACTATGTTTACATGGCGCTCGGCTCTGAGAGGGCGGTTCAACCGGCGGGCGGATGGCTCCGCATTCCTCTGCAAGGTGATTTCTATGTGGGGCTCGGCGTCTGCTCGCACGACAAAGATGTGGTGGAGCAGGCCGTGTTCTCGAATGTCGAACTGACGCAGCCGGCGACGTCCTCCGGGGAGCCGGTTCTCTACAGCACGTTGGAGACTGTCGATATCGATTCTGCGGATCGTCGGGTGGCGTATTTAGCGCGAGGCCGTTTTGAAGCTCCCAACTGGACGCGCGATGGCGGCGCCTTCCTCTTCAATCGCGAGGGCCACATTGAGCGCCTTGCGGTCGGCAGCGACAAGCCCGTCGCGATCGACACAGGGTTCGCCAATCGCTGCAACAACGATCACGGCATCTCTCCCGATGCCACACAACTTGCCATCAGCGACAACTCGCAAGGCGATCACGAATCGCTTGTCTATATCGTTCCGATCGGCGGCGGCACTCCGCGCCGCATCACGCAGAAGTCTCCTTCGTACTGGCATGGCTGGTCGCCGGACGGAAAGACGCTGGCGTTCGTCGGGCAGCGCAACGAGGAATTCGATATCTACACGATTCCGGCCGCAGGCGGAGAAGAGACGCGACTCACGACCGCAAAGGGCCTCGACGATGGTCCGGAGTATTCGCCGGACGGCAAGTACATCTACTTCAATTCCGAGCGCACCGGCCACATGCAGATCTGGCGCATGAAAGCCGACGGCAGCGAGCAGGAACAGGTCTTCTCCGACGATCTGAACAACTGGTTCCCGCACATTTCGCCCGACGGGCAGTGGATGGTGTTTCTGACGTACGGTGCGGATGTGAAGGGCCATCCCGAGAATAAAGATGTGATGCTGCGCCTGATGTCGCTGGCGGACAAGAAGATCACGGTACTGGCGAAGCTGTTCGGCGGACAGGGAACGATCAACGTGCCCTCGTGGTCGCCGGATAGCAAGCAGGTGGCATTCGTCAGTTACATGCTGATCCCGCCGGAGCGATAAGGCTGAGCTTCAGCGTTCAACTTTCTCGTCGAGGAACTTGGCCATCAGTTCGAGCGCTTCTCGAGTCTCTGGCAGTTGGAAGTGATACCAGAAGGCGTGCGGCAGGGCTTCGAACACCACCAACTGCGACTCATCGCCCGCGCGCAGCAACGCCCGATGAAAAATCGTGGTGTCGCTCAGCAGAAGATCGCGTGTGCTGGTCACCAGCAGGCTCGGCGGCCAGCCGTGCAGGTCGGCGAACAGACGGCGAAAGCACGGGATCTTTGCGATCTGTCTTCGCCTACGTATTCGTTATCCGGCAAGTGCTGCGGATCGACGGGCTGCAGCTGGCCGGGGAATCCGTTCAGCGTGAACAGCTGCCGCGAGTCTCCGGCCCGGCTGAAGTCGGCCAGGCTGGAGAAAACTCCCAACGCTCCCGGCAGAGGTAAGCCGAGTTGCTTCAGCTTCACCGTAACTTCACAAGTCAGAATCGCGCCCGCCGAGGTCCCGAAGATTCCGATGCTGTGCGGCTTGTAGGTTTTCAGCAGTTCCTTGTACACAGCGACGACATCATCCACGGCGGCAGGGAAAGGATTTTCTGGCGCGAGCCGGTAGTAGACCGACACAACTTTGATCTTCGCCAGATTCGAGATCGGAACGCCTTCAATCAGCGATCCCGAATCGGAGTTGAACCCTCCGCCGTGCAGGTTGATCAGGACGCGGTTCTTGTTCTCAGCGGGCATCGTCATCGGCGTGATGATGTCCGTGCGAACGCCGGCAGTTGTCGCTTCCTCCACATTGACGGGATAGAGCTTCCGCGCCTCAGCGGAATCCTGCGCGCGCCAGGCGTCGGTACGAGCGCGGCGCTCGGCAAGAGTTTCCGGACCGGGCGTTGCTTTGAGTCAGAGATTCCAGCCAGGTCTGCGCCTCCGGGCTGATGGTCGTGGGCATCGGCACCACGCGAGTGATGTGGGCTGTGCCGTCGGCGTCGAAGGTTGCGGAATCTTGTTGCGGACCTGGTTTCGACTGAGCGGACAAGGAGGCTGCTAGCGCGATCAGTGCAAGGGTGCTATTCCTTTTCATGGGATGTTTGTATCAGAGTGTTTACTGGTTGCCAACAGAGACGGACGGCTGTCATCCAGCGCGGGCGCGCAGGTCTCCGCTTCGCTCCGGATGACAACAGAATCTCGGCTACGCCAACGTGTACTTCCCGCGTTCAATCATCTTCTGTGCGATCTGCTGCCGCAGTTCGACCGTATTGAACGGCTCATATTTCGCGAGCCGGCGCAGAATTGCCAGCTGGGTCCGCAGCATGTCGCCGTCGGCAACGGCGGCAATCACCTTGCGTGCGGCGGATTCGATCTTCTCCATCGCCTGCGACAAGTACACGCGAGTCATGGCCATCGGCAACGCTGCGCCGGACTCGCCCTTGCTCTCGACGATCTTCTGCGCGCGCAATACGGCCGATTCCATCGCATAGGTCTCAATCGTCATGTCGGCGATCGCGCCCATGATCTCCTGCTGATCCTGGATCGCCTGCATGTATTTCTGCGTGGCGGATCCGGCTGCGAACAATCCCAGCTTCTTGGCCTGTGCGACCAGCTTCCGCTCTTCGGCCAGAGCGCCTTCGAGTTCTTCGCCCATGGACGGTCCCGAGAGCACCTCATCCATCAGCTTCTTGATGGCGGGCATCAGCGGCAACTGGCCGGTCATCGCGCGTTTCAGCAGGAAGCCGGTGATGATCAGCCGGTTGATCTCGTTCGTTCCTTCGAAGATGCGATTGATGCGCGCGTCGCGATAGGCGCGCTCGGCGGGGTACTCCTCGACAAAGCCATAGCCCGCGTAGATCTGAACCGTCTCGTCGACGACGTAGTCGATCATCTCCGAGCCCCAGACTTTGATGATCGAGCACTCGACCGCGTATTCCTCGATGGCCTTCAACGTCTGCTTGGCCGCGTCTGCCGCGGATTTATCGACTTCGCTGAGAGCGGCGTCCATCATGCGCGACCGTGCGATAGACCAGCGACTCGCCCACGAAGAGCAGCGTCGCCATGTTGGCGATCTTTTCGCGCACCAGGCCGAAATCCGCAATGACCTTGTTGAACGCCTTGCGCTGCTTGGCGTAGCTGATGGCGTTCTCCAGCGAGACGCGGCCGCCGCCCACGCACATCGCGCCCAGCTTGAAGCGGCCGATGTTCAGGATGTTGAAGGCGATCAGATGCCCCTTGCCGACTTCTCCCGAGCAGGTTCTCTACCGGGCACTTTGCAGTCGTTCAGAATGATGGGGCAGGTGGACGAGCCGCGAATGCCCATCTTGTGCTCTTCGGCGCCGACCGAGAATCCTGGAAAGGTCTTCTCCACGAGAAATGCGGAGAACTTTCTCGCCATCGATCTTGGCGAAAACGGTAAACAGATCGGCGAAGCCGGCGTTGGTGATCCACATCTTCTCGCCGTTCAGAATGTAGTGTTTGCCATCGGGAGAAAGCGTCGCGCGGGTGCGGCAGTTCAAGGCATCCGAGCCTGAAGTCGACTCCGACAACGCGTAGGCCCCGACAATTTCTCCCGAAGCCAGGCGCGGCAGATACTTCTTCTTCTGCTCTTCGGTGCCGAAGTAAACGATGGGCAGAGTGCCGATTCCGGTGTGTCCGCCCCAAGTGGTCGCGAATCCGGCGTACTTCGCGATGTGGTCGGCAATCACCGCCGCCGTGACCTTGTCCATCTCCAGTCCGCCGTAGGCTTCGGGGATCTCCACCGAACTCAGGCCCAGTTCGCCCGCCTTCCTCAGCAGATCACGAGTGACAGAGAAATCCTTGTGTTCGATCTTCTCGATATTGGGAACGATCTCGTTGACGGCGAACTCCTCCGCCGTTTGCCCGATGAGCTGATGCTGTTCGCTGAAGTCTTCAGGAGTGAAAACTTCGTCGGGACGTCGGGTTTCGAGCAGGAAGCTGCCGCCAGAGATCTTGGTTCTTGGAACTGCCGTGGTCGTTGCCATTGTCTATCCCCCAAATGAAAACGCCGCTCTAAAAGCTGGCGGAAAGGCTGATGCAATTCTAATGCGGCCGGTGAGGGGAATGATAGTTGGGCCAAGGAACGTCCGGCCAGTAACACCCATGCACCATCGCTCGTGGTAGCGATCGAGTAAAGAAGCGTTAAAGAAGAATGTCAGCGGTCCGACGAGTCTGTTTGGATCTGCGTCGTTCTCAGGCGGTAGCGACTCGCCGGCTGACACGTCGAATAGCCAACGGGATGAACAGAATCCGAATCCTTGCTGTCGCGCGCTACCACATAGCTGCGAATCTTGAGGCAGACAGTGTCATCTCCCGGTTGACCGTCAGGCGACGCCATCTGAAGGATCGGGCGTCTGGGGCGATCGTGATCGGTAAATTTTGAATGCCTCAATCTGTGGCTGTTGGAGGCTATTCCTTTCGGCCCTCAACTCCGCTGGCTCGTTTGGAACGATCGTCCACGGTTCTGAGACGGTGTGCCTGCGCAGAGTTTTCCGGTTCGGCAGTGCGGTTCGGACGATTCGCCGAAGCGGACTGTTCCTGGGAGAAGGCACATGCAGTGCAGAGGAGCACGGCGGCAGCAAGAAGGTGGGCCGAGGTCATGGGAACCTCCTTGCAAATTATAGCGCTGCTTTTCCTAGACATTTTCGAATATTCCCGCAGCTCCCATGCCACCGCCGACGCACATGGTGACCATTCCGTAGCGAGCGTTCCGGCGCTTCATTTCGCGGATCACGCTTGCCGTGAGTTTGGCGCCCGTGCATCCCAGAGGATGTCCCAACGCGATCGCTCCGCCATTGGGATTGACCTTCTCCGGATCGAGCCCGCCTTCCTTGATCACCGCCAACGACTGTGCGGCGAAGGCCTCGTTCAACTCGATCACGTCGATATCCGAGAGCTTCAGTCCAGCCATTTTCAACGCCTTCGGAATCGCGAACACCGGCCCGAGTCCCATTTCCTCCGGCTTGTACCCTGCGGTCGCGAAGGAAACGTAGCGAGCCAGCGGCTTGATGCCCAAGGCTTGGGCGCGCTCGGCCGACATCACGACGGCTGCAGCCGCACCATCGGACATCTGCGAAGAATTTCCAGCAGTCACGGTGCCCTTGGCATGGAAAGCCGGCTTCAGCGCGAGCAGTGCCTCCAGCGATGTATCCGCGCGCGGACCCTCATCGACTTGGAAGACGATCTCCTGGCGCTTCGGTTTCGATCCGTTGGGCGTGCTGAAGCTGACTGGCACCGGAACGACTTCATCCTCGAACTTCCCAGCCTGGATCGCGGCCAGCGCCTTCTGATGGCTGCGCAGCGAGAATTCATCCGCGGCCTCGCGCGTGATGCCGAATCGCTGCGCCAGTCGCTCGGCGGTCAATCCCATGGAAAGATACGCATCCGGATAGTGATCGACCAGCCACGGATTCGGCGAAATTTTATGGCCGCCCATGGGAATCATCGACATCGACTCCGTTCCTCCCGCGACGATCACTTCCGCACCGCCCGACATGATTCGTTCCGCCGCCATGGCGATCGCCTGCAATCCGGAGGAACAGAACCGATTGATCGTCAACGCCGAAACTTCGACGGGCAGACCCGCGCGCAGGGAAGCGATGCGGGCCACGTTCATGCCCTGCTCAGCCTCGGGCATGGCGCAGCCGACGATGACGTCTTCGATTTCCTTCGGATCGAGTTGGGGGACGCGTTCAAGAGCACCCTTGATCGCAACCGCAGCCAGTTCGTCCGGACGCGTGGCGCGGAGCGTGCCCTTAAACGCGCGGCCTACGGGCGTCCGCACCGATGATGCAATGATTACATCCCGCATAGAATCCTCCTCTGTCGACTTCTGATTTGATGCCCGGCGCTCACTGACAGCTTCATGCCTTACTTCACTGGAGCATAGAAGTAATAGTCGGCGGTGTAAGCGCTCTTCGTCTCTGCGCCCTTGTGCGATTCGTCACAAGGATCGTTACCCGGTTTGCCGCCGTGCGTGTGTACGCGCTGGATCTTCGTGACTTTCGCGAGCGCGCCCTTGCCGGAGTTGCTGACGACATCAACCAGCAGCCAGGGAACCGAGTCCGAGTCGAGCGCATCCACGTGCGCACTCTCGTTTCCCGTCACTTCGCTGCCGTCCTTCAATTTCCAGGTCGGTCCGGCGGAATGTTGTCCGATGACTTTGTCCTTCCGGTCTTTCAATTCGGCGTCGGGAGCCTTCAGCGTCCAACTGTACTTGCCGGCGGCGTCGGCCTGGCAGGTGTAGATTTGCGAACCCGAAGCGCGCACGAACAGCACAGGCTGCAGACCCTCGGGTATCGCGATCGCATCGGGTACATCCGGTGCAGATTCTTGCTGCGGAGCGTCTTTCTGGGCCGCCGCCAGAAGCGATCCAAAGACAAGAATGGCCGTTGCACACCGTATCGCTGTCTTCGCCGAAAAATTCATAACCTCAATTCCTCAGTGTCTTTCCGGTTTTCAACGTGTACTGAATTCTCTCCTGCGTCTTGCGTTCGCCGCAGAGTGATTTGAAGCCCTCGCGCTCCAGGTCGAGGATGTACTGCTCGCTGACCGGTGTTCCCGGGGTAACGTTGCCACCGCAGAGAACTTCCGCGATCTTTCCGCCAAGCTTGACCTCGTAGTCGGTGATGAAGTCGCCCTGCCGCATGAGATACACGCCCATCTTGAGCGCCGCTAGAAGACTCTCGCCCGGTGCTGGAATGTCGGTGCGCGGCGTCGGTGGCTCGTATCCCGCACGCGCCAACTCGAGTGCCCGAGCCTTTGCATCCGAGAGCACACGCTCGCGGTTCATAGTGATCCGGTCTGAATCGGACAAGAATCCCAATCCGCGGGCCTCGTGCGCCGACGTTGCCACTTTGGCCGTCGCGATCGTCTCGAACGCCTTCTTCATGGCCTCCAACATCTCGACCGAGCCTGCGAGGGCTTCACCGGAAGACTTGCCTTTCGAGGCCGCGGCGTTGTCGACGGCTCGCAGCAGCATTTCCTTGCATCCGCCACCGCCCGGCAACAGGCCCACTCCAACCTCTACCAATCCCGTGTAGAGTTCAGCATGCGGCTGGCGTGCCGCGGCATGGAGAGAAATTTCCGTGCCTCCGCCGAGGCAGAGACCGAACGGCGCTGACACCACCGGTTTGGGAGAAAACTTGATGGCCTGCGTCATCCCCTGGAACTGGCGAATCACAAGATCGACATCGTCCCACTCCTCATCCTGCACGCTCATGAGCAGCAGCATCAGGTTGGCGCCGACGGAGAAATTCGCCGCGTCGTTGGTGATCACAAACGCGTCGAAGTTGTCGCCCGGACCGCCAGGTTTGAGCGTTTGCGTGATCAAGCCGATGATGTCGGTGCCGAGCGTAGTTCATCTTGCTGTGGAACTCGATGCAGGCCACGCCGTCGCCAAGATCGACCAGCGAAGCGCCCGAGTTCTTCTTGACCACGCCGTTCGATTTCTTCGCGACGGTGACGGACCAAACCCCAGCCGGAACCTCGAGCGGTTGCTGTTCCACTCGCGAGATCCCAATATTTGCGGCCGGAAGGTGACTTGGCGTCGTCGACATACCACGACTTCTGTCCCGCCGCGAGCAGTTTCTCGACATTGGCTGCTATCGGCTTTCCTTCTTTCTTCATGCGAGTCACGGTGGCCTCGACGCCCGCCGCGTCCCACAATTCAAATGGGCCCAGTTCCCAGTTGAAGCCGAGCTTCATCGCGCGATCGATCTCGACAATCGAATCGGAGATCTCGGGCACGCGATTTGCCGCATAGGTCCACAGATCGGAGAGCGCGGCCCAGAGAAACGCTCCTGCCTTATCGCCCTTCTGCGGAGCCGCTGCCTTCAAGGCCCAGCAGCATGCGCAGCCGTGGGCCCGTATCCTCGATGTTCTTGGCCATATCGAGCGCCGGGAACTTCGGCTTCTGGCGTGGATGGTATTCCAGCGTTTTCCAGTCGATGGCGAGCCGCTCATCTTCCTGGCCTGCGCCGCCCTTCATCTTTTTGTAGAAGCCGCCCTTGGTCTTATCGCCAAGCCATTTGTTCTGCAGCATCTTCTTGAAGAACTCGGGCAACTGCAGATCGCTGCGCTCGTCGTGTACGTTCGCGGTCATGTTGCTGACGACGTGTCCAAGGATGTCCAGCCCAACCAGATCGATGGTGCGGAATGTCGCCGACTTCGGCCATCCGACGGCCTGTCCGGTCAGCGCGTCCACCTCTTCGATAGTCAGGCCCATCTCCTGCATCAACCGAATGACATTCAGCACCGAGAATGTCCCAATGCGATTGCCGATGAAGTTCGGCGTGTCCTTGGCGATGACGACGCCTTTACCCAGGCGCACGTCGCAGAAATGAGAGACGGCATCGATTGCTGCCCGGTCTGCCTCTGGTGTGGGGATGATCTCCAGCAGCCGCATGTATCGCGGCGGATTGAAGAAGTGCGTTCCAAACCAGGCCCGCCGGAAGTCGTCTGAGAATCCCTCTGCGATCTTGCCGACCGGCAGGCCGCTCGTGTTCGTTGTGATAATCGTGCCTGGCTTGCGAATCGCCTCCACCCTTTTCAGCAGGCTGCGCTTGATGTCGAGGTTCTCGACCACGGCCTCGATAATCCAATCGACCTCCGCCAGTTTCTTCAGATCATCTTCGAAATTGCCGACGGTCACCAGGCGGGCGAGTGACGCGTCCATGAACGCGGCAGGTTTCGATTTCTTCGCGGCATCAAGTCCTGCGGCCGCGATTTTATTCCGCGCCGGCGCATCGGCATCGGGCGGGACGATATCGAGCAAATAGCTTGGAACGCCGGCATTGGCAAAATGCGCGGCGATACGCGCGCCCATGGTTCCGGCGCCCAGAATGGCAACTTTATGAATGCGCTTCATGATCAGGCCTCGACGGTGAATCCGCTTCCATTACTCGGATTTTGGGAGAAACACTGGAGTGGCAAGAGAGATGACTTTCCGGCGCCTCGACGGGACTGTGTCGTGGCCATGGTAATTGCTCCGGGGGGTATTTTTCCAGAGCAACCGGTCACAAGTCGGTGTGCGTAATCACATACTCCAACGCTTGTCGCGCCATCTGTTTCTCGCCCTTGTAGGCCAGCAGTTTCGCCGCGTCCTGCAGCCGGATCCACGAGGCTCGCGCCACCTCAATCCTCATCGATTCAGAAATGTGGTCGATCTGGCCTGACTCATAACGCAGCAGGTAGAAGCTGACGATCTTGAAGACCCGCTGGCCGTCTCCCCAGATGCGCACGTACATGTATTTGATGTCGGCAAGTTTGGTCACCAGAGATGCTGTGATGCCCGTCTCCTCGCGCACTTCCCGCAGCGCGGCCTCCAAAGCCTTTTCTCCAGGGTCCACCAGGCCCTTTGGCAAACAGAGCACGGCCTTGTTTTTCGTGGACGAGGCTCGTTTCCCGGGAGTTGGTGCAGACGACGGGTCTCCGGCCGGCTCGATTGCCGCCATCCACCATTCACCGTCCTTGTGCCGGACAACCACCCCACCCGCCGAAATCTCGCGCACCATACTGTCGGCAACTTAGCAGGAATACAGGGAATTCGTCACCTGCCATGATGCCTCAAAGGTAACTGGTTACTGTCCTTGGAGTAACGCCAGGTGGCACCCTAGTGCCCTTACAGCCTTGCCCCAAATTGTGGCATCTTATACGTCAGTGGGACTCTGGCGGTCGATCGCCAGGTCACGTGGGGTTCGCCGTGAAAAGTCTGGGGAAGATTATTCGCTCGGTTCAGGCGTTCGGGCGCGAACTTTCCCGCAAGCCCGTCCTCCCGTCAGTTGCGACCCGCGTCCCGGCCATCGGGGTGGCGTTGGGCGGAGGCTTCGCCCGGGGCATTGCTCACATTGGGGTTCTGAAGGTCCTCGAGCAAGAAGGTATTCCGATCCGTGTGGTCACAGGCACCAGTGTCGGAGCCCTGATCGGCGCCTGCTACTGCAGCGGATTGTCGCTGGCCGAGATGGAAGAGGTGGCGCGCAACACCCGCTTCACCAGTTTCGCGCGATGGACTCTTTCGCGTTACGGCTTCGCCTCCAACGACCGCATGGTTTCCTTTCTGACTCGCACCCTGAAGTGCAAGACTTTCGAGGATCTGCGTATTCCGCTCGGAGTCACCGCAACGGACTTCAATACCGGAGAAGGAGTGGTGTTTCACTCGGGGACGATTGTCGATCCCATCCGTGCCAGTTGTGCCTATCCCGGCATGTTCCTGCCCGTTCAGATTCGCGGTCGGCACCTGGTCGACGGCATGCTGTCGCATCCAGTGCCCACGCGCCCGCTCCGCGAAATGGGCGCCGAGCGCGTGCTGGCGGTACACCTGAAGGGCACCTGGTCGAACGGCGGTCCTCCGCGGCATCTATTCGACGTGATTGGACAGTCGTTTGCCATCGCGCAGGATGCGATGGGTTCTCTCTGGCGCAGCGCGGCTGACCTGGTCGTCGAACCTGATGTGGCTGGATTCGGCTACGACGACTTCAAGACGCGCCGCAGACTTGATCAAAGTCGGCGAGGTGGCGATGCGGAAGGCGCTGCCAGAAGTCCGCAAGTGGATCGAAACGCCTGCCGAGGCCACGTGTCCGACGTTAGATCGCCGCTGCCGAGCCGCGAACCGCGCCGATGCCGGCGGACTGAGCGGTATCTCTTACCTGCACAATACTCCTTGACAGTTGTACTTCAAGATGCTAAAAACATGACTAGTCTGACTAGTTTAATTGCCTCCCTTTGAGCTCATGAAACAGAACAACAGCCGACGTTCGGCGACAAAGCTCTCGACGCACCATCCAGTCTCTGCCTCTGAACCCTGGCAGGTTCAAACCGCCAAGGCTCGTTTCAGTGAGGTATTCCGGCGGGCCCGAACCGAAGGCCCGCAGCGAATTACTCGACAGGGCAAAGAAGGCGTAATCATGGTGGCCGAGGAGCAATATGAGCGGCTGCTGGGAAAATTACATCAGCCCAAAAGCTTGGTTGACTTTTTCCAGCAATCACCGCTGGTCGGCGTCGATCTCAATCTGGCGCGAGACCGCGATACCGGACGCGACGTGAAGCTATGAGCGGATTTCTGCTCGATACCAACTGCATCTCTGAGATCACGCGCGTGCAGCCCGAGCCGCGCGTACTGCAGTGGTTTAATGTGGCTGATGAGACCCTGCTTCACTTGAGTGTCCTGACATTGGGAGAAATTCGTAAGGGTATCGCGGCACTACCGCAAAGCGCGCGTCGCTCCCAACTCGAAAGTTGGTTAGAAGTGGATTTGCAAGCCCGATTCTCCGGTAGGGTCCTACCAGTCAGCGCGGCAATTGCTGATCGCTGGGGTGTATTGGCGGCAGAATCAAAGCGAAAAGGAAGGACCCTGTCAGTGATCGATGGTTTACTGGCGGCCACCGCTCTTCAGTTTAATTTCACGATTGTTTCTCGCAACGTGAATGACTTTGCGGACACGAGAGTACCTGTAGTGAACCCCTGGGAAATCTGAGACGAGACTATTTCCTAGCCAGTTCCTTGTTCAGCTCTCGAAGTACTCTCTCCCACGCTAGCTCCACATGCCGGGCTTTAGTATTCAGTTGCCCCACCGATAACCGCAGCGTCAGCTTGCCATTCAGCTTGGTATGGGTTAGGAACAGATCGCCGCTCTGATTCAGCCGGTCCATGATCGCCTGATTCATCGCGTCTCCACCTTTGTGCCGGAAGCAGACTAGATTCAGCGGCACCGGCGCGGCCAGTTCGAATCGGTCGTCGCTTTTCACCCAGTCAGCGAACTGTTGCGCCAGTCGCACATGCTCGCGAACGTTATGCTGCAGGCCTTCAACTCCGTAGTGCCGGATCACGAACCACAGCTTCAGTGAGCGGAATCGCCGTCCCAGTTGGATGTGCCAGTCGCGGTAGTCGATCACTGCTCCCGACTCCGTGGCCTGATTGCGCAGATACTCCGGCAAAATGCTCAACGTCTGAATCAGCGCCTTGCGATCGGCTACCCAGAAGCAGCTGCAGTCGAAGTTCGCGCCCATCCATTTATGCGGGTTGAAATTGTAGCTGTCGGCCAGTTCGACTCCATGCTGTAGGTGCCGGAATTCAGGGCAGACCATCGCGGTTCCCGACATCGCCGCGTCAACGTGCAGCCAGAGATTGTTCTTGTGGCAGATCTCTCCGATCGGTGCGACCGGATCCATCGCGTTAGAAGACGTCGTGCCCACCGTGGCGCAGACAAAACATGGAATAAGCCCCGCAGTCCGGTCGGCCTCGACTTGGCGTGCCAGTGCATCCGGCTTCATCGCAAACTTCTCATCGACCTCAATCAGGCGGAGATTATCCGTTCCAATTCCCGCGATCATCGCGGCCTTCTCCAGTGACGAATGCGTTTGCGTCGATGCATAGGCCACAAGCCGACCATTGCCTCCCTTCTTGTTCGTGGAGTAGCCGCTGGCCCGCTCGCGCGCCGCCAGCAGTGCGCACAGCACGGCGCTGGAAGCGGTGTCTTGAATCACTCCACCACCCGTGCTCGATGAGAGAAATTTCTGCGGCAGCCCGAGCATCCCCACCAGCCAGTCCATGACATGAGTTTCCAACTCGGTGCACGCGGGACTCGTCGACCACAGCATTCCCTGCACGCCCAAGCCTGAAGAAAGCAGGTCACCCAGAATTCCCGGCCCCGAGACGTTGCCTGGGAAGTAGGCGAAGAAGTTTGGCGATTGCCAATGTGTGATGCCGGGCAGAATCAACATGTTCGACATCCTTCAGAAGCGTGTCGAAGGGTTCGCCGTGCGCCGGCGGGTTCGCCGGCAGCGATGCACGAATCTGGCCGGGCTTCACCTGCGATAACACGGGAAAGGACTCGATTCGTGACTGGTAGTCGGCGATCCAGTCCACCACGGCATGGCCGTGGCGGCGGAATTCGTCGGGCGTCATATGGAAAGATTTTTCGTCAGACATCAGTTCTCCGGATAACGGATTAGAGCGAACTGGACTCGCGGCTTAGGTTTCGAATGTCGGCCTGTTCGCGAAGAATATCTTCAATCGTCGAGAGGATGGAGTCGGTGGCACTGATCTTATTTTTGCCTCGAAGCTTGTCCCAGAATGAGCGTTTCTTTACTACCATAATCCGCCATTGACCAACGTTCGTGCCAATCGTTCCTTCTTTACGATATCCACCCACACCCAGAAAATATCGATCGGTGCTTCGCGTAACGAATAGATACCATCCCCAGTCCTCTTGACCGGGTGTGCTCGCTGTTATTTCTCTCTTGATCAGTTCTTGCCGCAGCCATTCGGCCAAGTCTTCTCCGAAGCAACAGGGATTGATGAAATGCTCCTTTACTTCGGATACGTTGAATCGATCGGTCTCAAACAGAATGTCGCCGGGAGCCATGTATCCGTCTCTTTCAGTTCAATCGTCCGAAGTAGACGCGGGTCTTGTAATCGAAGGCCACGCTCCCATCCTGGGCGTGCTCCTCAAAGATGCGGCGCAATTCGCGGAGCATCGGTTCGTGCTTTGGATGTCCCGGCCCCGGAGCGTAGGACGACGACAGCAACCGCCCTTCGAGCCCCGCGTAGTCGAATTCTTGCCGCATGGGGTACACGCGCTCCTCGTATGGCGTGGGATCGAAGAATTCATTTACCGCGTCGGTGGTCCGCTCATGCCGCACTTCTTCGTAGTCGGTGCCGTAGGTCAATAAGAGCTGCTCATAGTCGCGCAGAAACGGAGTCGTATCGACCTCGCGTTCATTCCACAGCAGCACCAGCCACCCGCCGGGCTTCAGGATCCGCGAGAACTCCCGCCGCGCCCGCGCACGATCGAACCAGTGAGCCGCTTGCGCCGCGGTGACGAAATCAACGCTCGCGTCCGGCAAGGTCGTCGCCTCGGCCTTCCCATCGATGCTGGTGAACTTTGGAAATCCGGCCAGCAGACGCTCACCCGCCTGCCGCATGTCCGCGTTGGGCTCGACTGCATACACAGGATTCCCGTTCTCCAACAGCATCTTCGTCCAGATGCCTGTCCCCGACGCGACGTCAGCGATCACGCGGGCAGGCGTCAATCCACACTCTTGCTTCAGAGTCTCAAGCACCTGAGGAGGATATCCCGGCCGGTAACGAATGTAGTTTTCGACCCGGTCGGAGAAGCGGCTGGTAGCGTTGGACGCTGGCATCACAATAACCCGGCAGGATTTTTCACCTTGCCAAGAAAGCCATTCTAACGGCAGGATAGAGATGTTGTCCCACCCCGCGGGAGGCCGTGTTCTCCACGTCGGAGCAACAAGGCAGCGAATAGCAAGCGAAAATTCGCGCTCCCCGCAGCAGCCAAGCACAAGATGCGCGTAGTCATCAAAGTCGGCACCAGTCTTATTGCTCCCGGTGGGCAGATCGATATCCATCTGCTGCGCGGCATGGTGGACCAGTTCGACCTCTCGAAGAACGAATACCTGATCGTCACCTCCGGAGCGATAGCCGCCGGCATGTCGGGCCTTGAACTCGAGAAGCGTCCCAGCGATGTGCCACGCATGCAGGCCTGCGCCGCCGTCGGCCAGAGCAAGCTCATGCACACCTACGAGCGCTTGTTTTTCGGCAAGAAGGTCGTCGCGCAACTGCTGCTTTCCAGCGACGACTTCACCTCGCCGGTTCGCTATCGGAATCTTCAAAACACGCTGGCCGAGTTGCTGGGCCTGGGGGTCGTCCCGATCGTGAACGAGAACGACAGCGTTTCGGTGCGCGAACTCGAAGGCGCTTTCGGTGATAACGACGAACTCAGCTCTCTGCTGGCTACGGCAGTGAAGGCCGACTGGCTGCTTCTGCTTACCAATGTCGATGGATTCCTCGTTCCCAACGGACGAAAGAAGCCGAAGATTCAGCGCGTCATCCGCAAGCTCACGCCTGAGTTGGAAGCGCAATGCAATGGCAAGAGTAAGCTTGGCCGTGGCGGCATGATTTCGAAACTGCGCGCCGCGAAACTGGCGAGCGAAGGCGGAGTCCACGTCGCCATCGTGAACGGACGCCATCCGCAGGCGATTACGCAGGGGATGGCTCGCAAAATTGGAACCTATTTTCCTCCGCGGAAGGCAACCTGATGGCCACCACTCTCGCCAACACGGCTTCGACGCAGGAGAAACTGCTGCGCGCCCGCGCGGCCTCCGCGAAGCTGGCGCAATTGTCGACCGAGCAAAAGAACGCGCTGCTGCTCGCGATTGCAGATGCAGTCGAAGCGCATGAGAAAGACATTCTCGCGGCCAATCGGGCAGATATCGAACATTCGGGCCTCGAGGGCGCGATGCGCGAACGCCTGCTGCTCACGCCGCCCCGAATCAAAGAAATGGCTCGCGGCGTCCGCGATGTTGCGGCCCTGCCGGATCCCATCGGTGAGACGCTCGCCGAGTGGACGAAGGAGAATGGACTGCGCATCCGCAAAGTGCGCGTGCCTCTCGGAGTTGTCGGCATCATCTACGAATCGCGCCCGAACGTCACTGTCGATACCGCTGTTCTCGCGCTGAAGACCGGCAATGCCATTGTGCTCCGCGGCGGGAAAGAAGCGGCTCGCAGCAATCAAAGTCTGGTCGAGATCATGGCTGCCGTTCCGGGAGTTCCCGAGGGCGCGATCGAATTGCTCGACTCAGGAACCCGTCAGACGGTGCACGACCTCATCAAAGCGCGTGGCCTCGTAGACGTCATCATCCCCCGCGGCGGTGCCGGACTGATCACCTTCGTGACTGAGAATTCGACGGTTCCGGTGATCGAAACCGGGGCAGGGAACTGCCACATCTTCGTCGACGCCTCCGCGGACTTCGACATGGCGGACCGCATCGTGATCAATGCCAAGACGCAGCGTCCGTCGGTCTGCAATGCAGCCGAGAAGTTGCTGGTCCACGAGCGTGTTGCCGCCGAATACATTCCGCGAATCGCAAAGAAGCTGATCGATGCCGGAGTGGAACTCCGCGGTGATGGCAAATCGCGGACTCTGGCGGCCGGACTGCCAGTCTCGCCGGCGACAGAACAGGAGTGGTACGAGGAATATCTTGCGCCTGTGTATGGCGATCGCGGTGGTCGCCGACGTGAATGATGCCATCGCGCATATCAACAAATACTCGACCCGGCACTCCGACTCGATCGTCACCAGTGACGAGGCGAATGCGCGCAAGTTCCTCCGCGAAGTCGATTCCGCTGCGGTCTACTGGAATGCGTCGACTCGCTTTACTGACGGCGCCGAATTCGGTTTCGGAGCCGAGATGGGCATCAGCACGCAGAAACTTCACTGCCGCGGCCCATTTGCTCTCGCTGAACTGACATCATCCAAGTACGAGATCGTTGGGACGGGGCAGGTTAGGTAAGACCTCGTCGATTCATGTCGACCGTTATCGCCAAACAGGAACTCGCATCACGTCAAAATGATGATCGTAGGTCCACACCTCAAGGCCAAGGCGCAACGCCAACGCCGCGACGGTAGCGTCGACCAGGGTGATTCGTCTGATCCGGGAAAGTTCCGAACGATAACTCCGGCGCGCCCGTAATCCTCGGGCATCGGGGTTCATGAAGATGCCGCAGCTACGAGTGTGATCCATCTGTGGGCCGCAACGTCGCCCAGACGGTAAAGAACGAGCGAATATGCCTCCAACAGGATCGGATAGGCGATCACGACGTCCCGACGATCTCGTTCAAGTTCTCCAGTTCGACGCCGGGCCTCCAGATGGTGCTCATCCCCTTCGTCGACCGCTGCATACAGAGGACCGGTGTCTGCCAGCACTGCACGCGTCATTTCTTGATGCCCGTCAGATAGAGATCATGGTTCCTGCTGACATCGCTCCGGCCGCTGTTTCCCAGAGGTCCCAGTCTTCAACGGCTGAAAGGCTCGCAGAAGTCCGCGTTCCGTAGGTACTCTCGCAAGGCTGCCTGGACGATCGCCGTCAGCGCAGGAGGGCACATTCTGGGCTTCCGCGTACTTCTCCACCGCCTCCTCAAGATCATCCGGTAACGTCATCGTCGCTCGCTTCATATTCCAGTATTGTAACACGCTGCTAGCACCATTCGGTGAAATTGGTGCATCTGGTGCAATGGCGAACAATAGGCGAATCTACAGCGACGGAGCGCCTTCCGGCGCAGTGGGAGGCGCGTGTGCTACCTTACTAACTTTCACGTCAGAACCGATGAAAGTCCTTTTCGCAGCGCTTCTCTCGTCCGCTCTTCTGTTCTCTGGTTCTTCGACTCTGCCTGGCAATGCGTAGTCTGCCGGGCTCAAACACTGCGATCTTTGGTTTCCGCAAGGCCGCGGCGGAAACAGCTGCCGAAACTCAATTCCTGTCCGTGCCCGATTCCAAACTTGCCGAAGAACATCTGCGCATCCTGACCAAGGCGCCGCACATGGCGGGCACCATTGAAGACAAAGCCACGGCAGACTATGTCGCCCGGAAGTTTCGCGAAGCCGGTCTCGATACTGAAATCGTCGAGTACAAAGTCTGGATCAACTATCCCGCCGAGATCAGCGTTGACATGACCGATCCCGCCGGTGTCGAGATGCACGGCCCCACGCGCGAGCACGTCAGCAAGGATCCGTACCAGGACGATCCCCGCGTCGTTATGCCGTTCAGCGGCATGTCTCCTTCGGGAGATGTCGAGGCCGAAGTCGTATATGCCAATTACGGGACGCCGGAAGACTTCGAGAAACTGGACAAGCTGAAAGTCAGCGTGCGCGGCAAGATCGTGCTGGTCCGCTACGGCCAGAACTTTCGCGGCGTGAAAGTCTTCGTCGCGCAGGAACACGGCGCAGCGGGAATGATTATCTATTCCGATCCCGCCGACGATGGCTGGCGCCGCGGCGACAAATATCCCGATGGACCGTGGCGTCCCGACACCGGCGTGCAGCGCGGATCGATTGGCTACATGTTCGAATTCCCCGGCGATCCGACTACTCCCGGCGTGGCGTCGACTCCATCGCTACCCGACTCGCAGAGAATCGCGCCCGACAATTCGGCGCAGATGCCGAAAATTCCCGTGACTCCGCTCTCGTATCACGATATCTGGCCGGTGTTGGAACATCTTGGCGGGCCGGATTCGCCGCGCGAGTGGCAGGGGGCGCTGCCCTTTACCTATCACGTCGGACCCGGCCCGGCAAAACTGCGCATGCATCTGAAGCAGGATTATCAATACCGCACGCTGTGGGACGTGATCGGGCGCGTGCAGGGCACCGAGTTGCCGGAGCAATGGGTGGTCGCGGGCAATCATCGCGATGCCTGGGTCTACGGCGCGGTCGATCCCAACAGCGGCACCGCAGCCATGCTCGAAGCCGTGCACGGCGTTGGTGAGTTGCTCCGGGCAGGTTGGAAGCCCAAGCGCACGCTTATATTCGCGAGTTGGGACGGCGAAGAAGAGGGGCTGATGGGTTCCACCGAATGGGTGGAGCAGCATGAGGTCGAATTGCGGAATTCTCCCGCCTATTTCAACATGGATGTCGCGGTCTCGGGAGCAAAGTTCGGCGCCTCTGCCGTTCCCTGCCTCAAGCAATTCCTGCGCGACGTGACCAAGGTTGTGCCCAGTCCGAAAGGCGGCACTGTGTACGAGGCCTGGCAGAAGGCCTCACAGCCGGAAGTGACGCCCTCAACGCAATCGCCGGCCGAGGCGATCGGAGAAAGCCGCCGCATGCCGGCTGCGCAGGTGAAATCCGATGTGCCTGTCGGTGACTTGGGCAGCGGATCCGATTACACCGCCTTCCTGCAGCATCTCGGCGTTCCCTCGAGCGACGTGAGTTCGAGCGGGCCCTACGGCGTTTACCACTCCACGTTCGACGACTTTGCCTGGTTCAAAAAGTTCGGCGATCCGGATTTCGTCTACGAACAGCAGATGGCCCGTGTGTTCGGGCTCGAAGCGGTGCGCATGGCGAATGCCGATGTCCTGCCCTATGACTACGAAGAGTACGCGAAAGAAGTTGCTGCCTATCTTGATGCAGCAAAAAGGCGGGCCGACGACAAGTTTGGAAATCATGCGCTCGACTTCGATGCGGTGAACGCCGCGGCACACCATTTCCTGTCGGCCGGAGCGAAGATCCTGGCGAAGCAGAAGAATCCACCGGCGGACGCTACGCGGCTGAACCAGGCGCTGCTGGCTACCGAGCGGGCGCTGCTTGTGCCGCAGGGGTTGCCGCATCGTCCCTGGTTCCGCCATGCCATCTATGCGCCGGGAGAGTACACCGGCTACGCCGCGGTGGTGATCCCGGGAGTGAATGAAGCCATCGATAAGGGCGACAGCGAGCGGGTTCGCCAGCAATTAGCCATCTTGACCGCAGCACTTGGAGCGCGCCGCGAAAACGCTCGATGGATATCACTAGAGTATGACCTCTGCTCACGCACTGGGACATTTCCTTCGAACCCTGTCGGGCTCCACGGTCGCCACGTTCCTGGCGCTGTTTCCCATCGTCGATCCCTTTGGCGGGATCCCGGTCTTCTTCACTATGACCTCATCATGGACCCCACGAGACCGCTACCGCACCGCTCTCAAGACAGGCATATGGGTCTTCGTCATCCTGGTCACATTTCTCTTCTTTGGCAGATTCGTGTTGCACTTCTTCGGTATCTCTCTTCCTGTCCTCAAAATCGCCGGCGGACTGATTGTCGCCAATACCGCTTGGGGCATGGTGACCTCCCATGCGCGCATTACTCCCGAAGAAAGCCAGGAGGCTGAAGACAAGGAAGACATTTCTCTAACGCCACTGGCGATGCCCTTGATGTCGGGCCCCGGCGCAATCGGCGTGGTCATGGCCCTCGCAGCGAATGTCGACAACTGGGAAGCTTATGTCGGGATGGTGATTGGCATCTTCGCCATCGCGTTGAGCGTGGTGCTGTTCTTCTGGTTGGGAGGTCCACTGGTGCGCCGTCTGGGACCGAGCGCGGTGGGTGCCATCAACAAAGTTTTCGGATTTCTGATCCTGGCTATTGCCGTTCAGTTGGTTTCAGACGGCATAGTCGACCTCAGGAGTTGAGTTCAAGTCCTATCTTCACCCAAATCAATCGGCCGTTAATTCTGCGGGAACCATTGTTCTCCAGCGTGCGTACCAAGAGATGGCGCTGGTGCGCCCACGAGGTGCTCCATGTCTCGACGATCTCCGCTTCAAGCTTTGCAACTCCACAAAGCTCTTCTGTTGTGTTTCTTCCTTGTCCCACTGTGCGCGGCGAACGACTGGCGCTATGAAGAGACACACACCGATGCCCGCGAGTTCGTCTCCGGCGGCTACCTGCATCTACGCCTGAGCGTTGGCGACCTGCACATCAGGAGCGGCGATTCCGCAAAGATCCGGCTGGAGTACACGGTGAAGTCGAGCCGGGAGAGCCATGTGAAGCAGGCCCGCGTCGATTTCAACATTCGTGGAAACGACGCCACCGTCGAGTTCCATGCTCCGACAGGTAGCGGCAACACGCAATTTGATGTTGAGTTGGAAGTTCCCGCAAATACTCATCTCGACATACATCAGAAAGTCGGCGATTTGACCGTCGACAGCGTTGAGGGCGACAAGGACCTGAACCTGGGAGTCGGCGACATCCGCGTCTCTACCGGACGTTCCGACTACCGACTGGTCAACGCGAGCACCGGCATCGGCGATGTCGACAGCGACGGCTACGGCGAGACTCGCGGCTGGCTGGGCAAGACGCTCAAGTATCACGGCGACGGGAAGTTCGAGCTGCGCGCACACGTCGGCGTGGGAGATATCAAGTTGGAAGGGCAGTAGTCTGCGACAAAAGAAACTCTCCGCCTTCAGCTAACAGCCACAAGAGCGCCGACCATTGGCGTATATTCAACTGCCTGTTCCATTTTCCGAACAAAAAACCGCTTTTCTGATTCCCGCAGCGCGGATTCTGCTAGGGTGGGTCCCGCCAAGGGGCTAATCGCGCACTCGAGGTCGCAATGTCGTCTTCCCAAAAGTCGGACAGCACCGATTCCCAAGATCGAGCCAGCGTTAAAGCCGTCCCTAGTAAAGAGAAAAAGAAGCTGGAACCTGCAACGACTTTCGATCAAGTCTTGAAGGATGAACTCCACCGAATCAACGACTCACGCCGATTGCGCGACGCCGCTTGTGCCGAGGATGAGGAAAAGCTTGGTGAAGCGCATGAGGACAACCTGATCGGGCTGGCTTTCTCCGGCGGCGGCATTCGTAGCGCGACCTTCAATCTCGGGATTCTGCAGGCATTAGCCCAGAATCACCTACTCCGCAAATTTGATTACCTCTCCACGGTATCGGGCGGCGGTTACATCGGCTCCTGGTTCGCGGCATTGACGAAGCGCCGCACTGATCCCCCGCCGGGGGCGACGTGGCCCAAAGGTTCTTTTGCCGACATCGAGGCAGCTCTGACGCCTTCGAGATATGAACCCGACAAACGGAGCGAGCCTCCGGTCGTGCACTCCTTGCGACTGTACAGCAACTATCTGACACCGCACGCCGGGCTGATTTCAGGGGATACCTGGGCGATGGTGGGAACGTGGATGCGCAACACGATCTTGAATCAGACCATCTTCGGGATGGTCTTTGTAACCGTGCTGGTGCTGTGCCAGGCTCTGATCCTGCGGCTGATTCAGGCGACCGAAGACCAGAATGATTTCGCATTGCTCATCGCCGGCGCAGTTGTTCTGTCGGTTGCGTGCGTATCAATGGCGGTTCACGTAATAGCGGAAGTCCCTCCGAGCGAGATTCTGCAGAATTGGTTTCAGCGAATCAAGATCACGGCTACGGTGATGCTGCCTTTTGTGCTGGCGTGTGTGTTGCTGAATTCTGCTTTATGGGAGCGAACCGACCTCGGCGATGCAGGCTTGGGATGGTGGGCGCTTTTCGGAGCTGGGTTTTACTTGTTAGTTTGGGGAGTCGTCGCCTTCATGGCGCTGGCACACCGATTGCGGCGGAAGAGGCAACGACAGCCGCAGAAGCCCAGAGTTTCGCTTCGCGTTCTTGTGTTGTGCTCGCCAGTGGCGGGCGCAGTGGGAGGTTGTCTCTTTTGCGCATACATCTTACTTTTGCGCAACCTCCCTGACTGGGCTGGCACGGACTGGATCGTCCTGGTTTTCGGCAGTGGCGTGTTGATGGCAGTTATGTTGTTGGTGGGTGTTTTCCACATTGGACTCGTGGGCCGCGGTTCGATGGATGTGGTGCGGGAATGGTGGGCGCGGCTGGGAGGGTACCTGAGCCTGCTCACCTTCGGATGGCTCCTGCTGGCGGCCACTTGTGTTTTTGCGCCGCTCGGAGTCCGTTGGGCGATCTTCCACTTTCCAAAGACCTCCATCAGTGCAGCGCTGCTCTGGGTTTTCCATAACATTCTCGGGGTTGCCGCAGCGGACAGCCCAAGGACTAGCGGAAAAGCCAACGACCCCAATGCCAAGAAGGCAGAAGTCCGAGACGCGACTGACGACGGGACAGGATCGGCGATCAAAAGGGCACTTGCTTCGCCGAAAGTCCTGAATCTCCTGGCGAAGGTCGCCCCTTACGTTTTCCTTGTGGGCCTGATCTTGCTTACGAGCACGGTTGTGCACGTGGCCACAGGGCTGTGGTTTGACGAATCGACCGCCGCGAACGTCTGGCATTTTGGAAATGGTCTGGACTGGCCTGCGATACAAGATGCCTACTGGATGCTCCTCAATTGCGGATCAGTCGGTGGCCTGCTGCTGGTTGGCGGAATATTCCTCGTTGCGGGACTCTTGCTGTCCTGGCGAGTCGATGTCAACGAGTTTTCGCTGCATCATTTCTACCGAAACCGGCTCGTGAGATGCTATCTGGGTTCCTCGAATCCCCTGCGGAGGGCAGAACCCTTCACGGGGTTCGATCCTGACGACGACCTTTCGTTGTGCTCACTGGACAAGAACTACCCAGGTCCTTATCCGATCCTGAATGCGGCGTTGAATATCACCGGCGGGGAGGAACTGGGATATGCGACGCGAAGAGCGAAATCATTTGCCTTCACTCCGCTGTACTGTGGCTATGAACTCGGGTCTCCCGGAGAGAATGAACAGCGCTTCACGCGCGATCACGGTTTCGAGCCAAGTTATTCGAAAACAGAACAGGGACGATCGGTCGCCGGTGTAGGCAAGTTCCCGCAAGAATGTGGAATCTTGCTCGGCACTGCAATGGCGATCTCTGGCGCGGCGGCGAGTCCGAACATGGGCTATCACACCAGTCCGGCAACCGCATTCTTCATGGCGCTGTTCGATGTTCGATTGGGTTGGTGGATGGGCAACTCGCGCAGAGCAAAAGCTTGGGCAAGCACGGGGCCAGCCCTGGGACTCGGCTACCTGTTCTCAGAATTACTTGCGCAGAGCGATCAGAAGAAGAAATACGTATATCTCTCCGATGGTGGACACTTTGAGAATCTGGCGGTGTACGAACTCATCCGGCGTCGCTGCCGGCTGATTGTGGCATGTGATGGAGGTGCGGATTCGGCCTACCAATTCACCGATTTGCTGGGTCTGATTGAGAAGGCGCGCACAGACTTCGGAGTGCGGATCGAGATCGATTACGCTTCGGTCTGCCCGCCTGCGGGCAGCCGCGAGTCTCCCAAGAATTTTGCCGTAGGAGAGATTTATTACGACGGTAACGACGTTGGAATTCTCATCCTGGTCAAGGCAAGCATGCCACCGCGAACCGCAGTGGTCGCTAACCCCTCGCTTCGAAGACTGCCGGACGACGTATGGAGATATTGCGATCAGCACTCCACATTTCCCCCATCAGACGACAGCCGATCAGTGGTTCGATGAATTGCAATTCGAAAGCTACCGGGCGTTGGGCGAATACATCGGGTGCCAAGCCGCACCGCACATACGGAAAGCGATTGAAGATGCATTGGATCATCCCAGGTTGCCTTGGCGGTCCGCTCCGGGCGGCGGAAACCCTTAAGCGGATGGCTCGCGCAATGCCAACCCGCGTTTGGAGTGCGGCATCTACTCTCGCGAACTGCGAGGCTCCATGGCAAGTACAAAGCAACGACGCGCTGCACGAAGAAATATCAAGAAGGCCGCCGCTGCCGCAAAAAAGAAAAGAACCATCGCGCATCTCCCCAAGTCTGTCCGTACTGCTTTAGGCAAGCAGGCTGCCAAGGTCGCTAAGCAGAAACGCAAGAAGCGCTGAAGCCTCAGCGAGTGCGAGCCGCGGTTTTTCTGTAGCTTTAAACTTCGTTATCACGCCCCAATGTGACAGCCGTCACAGACATCCGCCTGCATCCAGAATCGTATAAACATGACAGACCTCCTTCTTGTACTCCTATGTAAGGGTTTGCCATGGCTTCAATACTCCAAGGCGGAGATCACATTATGCCGACGAGAAGAACCTTCTTACAGTCGAGTGCCGTTGTAGCGGCCGCACTGTCGGGCGCATCTGCCCTTGATGCCCACGCTGTGCCTTTGGCAGAGCATTCGTTACCGAGCACTCTGCCGCCGGGTGTACCCGAGCCTGCCGCTGATGTGCAAGTTCCGAAGATGAAGTTCTTCAATGTCGAAATCAGCCGCATGGTGCTGGGCGTGAATCCGTTCTGCGGATACTCCCATTACAACAACAACTACTCCGGCGCGATGAAGGAGTGGTACACATCGGACCGGGTTTGTGCCGTCATGCATCAGGCCACGCGCTTCGGCATCAACGCATTCAACCATGTCGCTCTTGACCGCATGCCGCAGGACTGGCTGCGTTTCCAGGCAGAGGGCGGCCAGATGCACCTGATCATGCAAGTGCTGCACGACAACGCAACAACGGTTGAACATGCCAAGACTCTGAAGCCACTCGCGATGTTCCGGCAGGGTGAAGTGGTCGATCAGGCATTCCAGCAGGGCAAGATGAGCACAGTCCGGGACTGGTGCAAGATGGTGCGCGATCTGGGCATCATCGTCGGAGTCGGCACGCACAAGCCAGAAGTCATCAGCCAGGTTGAGGAAGAAGGCTGGGACGTCGACTTCTACGCCGGCTGTGTATACAACCGCACCCGCACCCGAGAAGAATGGAAGAAGATTCTCAACGGCGAAATCACGGAAATGCCACACGAGATCTACCTGCAGAGCGATCCGCCGCGAATGTACAACGTGATGCGCCAGACTCGGAAGCCTTGCTTTGCGTTCAAGATTCTCGCCGCCGGCCGAGTCGACGACCGGGGTGTAGAACAGGCCTTCCGCACGGCTTTCAGCAGCATCAAGCCGAACGACGGAGTTCTGGTGGGAATGTTCCCACGCGGCAAGGATGAAGTCCGGGAGAACGCGGAAATCGTGCACCGGATCCTGGTTGGCTGAATCGAGCATGATCAGATGCGAGGACGAGACGCCGGCGCTCCTAGCATTCGCTTCAGCTCGAGAGCGTTCTTCGGTGCGAATCCTGCCTGATCGTTGTCGAAATAGACGAAAACGTGTTTCAGTTTTCCGCTCCAGTCCTCGACTCTTTTGGCCCATGTCCGAAGCGTGCTTCCACTATAGTCCCCTTGATATTTATTACCGGGACCATGTAAGCGCACGTAGGTGAAATCTGCGGTGATCTCGATCGGCGATTGGTAGCCCGCGAGTTCGTAGATGCAGAATGCTGCATTGTAACGGCGCAGTACTTCATAGACCTCCGGGATGTTCCAGGTTGGATTCCGAAATTCGAAGACATAGGGGTGAGTATGTGGAAGGCGTACGAGAAAGTCTTGCAGTCTTTGCGCGTTTACCTTCCAACTCGGAGGAAGCTGAAACAGAATCGGCCCGAGCCGTCTCCCTAGCTTTTCGACGAGCGAAATGAACTTCTCCGTGGCACTTTCCGGATCCTTCAGCTTGCGATTGTGTGTGATGTACCGACTAGCCTTGACTGCGAAGCAAAAATCAGGCGGGGTTTCGCGGCACCATGTTTCAAAGGCCGTTGCAGCGGGAAGGCGGTAGAAGCTGTTATTGATCTCAACCGTATCGAACCGCTCGGCGTACCAGCGAAGCATTCTGGGCGGTCGCATGTCAGCGGGATAGAAGGGGCCGACCCAGTGCTTGTAGTGCCATCCTGACGTGCCAATTCGAACGTTCATGACAGTTGGATGTCAGAACTTTGACGGATCGTTCGACCGTTTTTTGTGTGCACACCGGCGCAATCACGCGGATACGCGACGTTTCGTGACTCGAGGGAGCAGGATCAGGATCAATCCGTAGAACAGAAGAGAGACTACCAGCGAGGCGGCGTTTCCGAAACGCAGGTCTTCTACGAGGAGTTTGAAGGTGCCCAGTCCGACAGTTGCGTATGCGAGCCATGCGAGCTCTACCCGCCTTTGCCGCGAACCAAGGAAGGCGAAGGCGAGAGCGACGCCGCAGATCACAACCGTGCGAATCACGGAGAGGCTCGATGCGGCTAACTCGAGATGACGGGAAGCGAGTCCGACAATCGCAGCAATCGCAAGGGCGGCGGCAGTGAAGCCAACGATAGCAGCGGGCGTCACCCACAATAGACGGCGACGGGCCTGATCCTGTTGAGTGGACGCCCCAATCCCATAGCACGATGGCGGCGCTGACGGCGACCATCCAGACTCGCCAATCAGGAACTCCCGGAACATTCTCGGCTAGAGCACCTGCGGCATAAGCCGGAAGCGTTGAGAAGACAGTCGCGGCAGCCAGATAGAAAGACGCGTGCATCCCAAGACTGAGTTTGCGCGTGCGCGTGTACACAAGTGTAGCTGCGGCCGCAGATGCACAAAGGAACGGGATCTGTAGATTTGCCGGGAAGAGAAGAAAGGTTCCGGCCAGAAGCAGCGTTGCCGCCCACGTGGCAAAGACACGGCGATTGCGCGCCTGGGCGTCATCGGTGAACCGAGACAAAGCTCCCCAATAGCAAAACGCAGCCAACAGCATGAAGAAAGCTCCGAGCGGCCGCGCCGTGGAACCGTGAGTTGCTCTCAGGACTCCGTAGGATGCGAGCGCAAACGCAATCACCGCCTGGCCGATCTCGAAGATTGTGATCGGCTGGCGCAACGCGAAGCTGCGAACTCCGATGCTGGCGCCATAGATCGCCAAAAGCAGGAAGCACAGAGTCGCGATCGTGCCACCTGCGGCCGGATGGTACCCCTCGGGAATTGTGTCCGATGTCAGGACAAATACGAGCAGCCAGACCGCGAAATCGGCAGCCAGCGCGGGAATGGCTCGCAGCGTGAGACGGTGTCCCAGGCAGGCGGCTGCTTCGGTGACAAGCGCTACGGCCAGCAATGCAGCCGTGAGTGGAACCAGTTCACGGGTTTCGATAATGAGCGCCAGTACTGTGATGACGGATGCCAGCGTCGCGATCCATGGAATCAGTTGCAGGTCCCTTCGCCACGCCAGCGCGATGGTGAGCACAACGAACGCGACGGTCACGGCGGCCGCCAATGCCGGCGAAAGAACCTGGAAGCGAACCGTGGATTCCCACAACAGAGGCGAGAGAATCAGCACGGACGTTATTCCGTACGTTACGCCGGCCAAGCGGTTCGCAGCGTGAATGCGGACCGCCCAAACCATCCAGATGCAGGCATACAGAATCGCGACGAAGAGCACCGGCAATTTCGGGACGGAGTTCGACTCGGCAACCGCCCGCAACATGTACGCGCCTGCGATTCCGAGAACTGCCTTGCCGAGAATCGGCACCACTCCAGAAGGTGCTTCGACTGGAGGGAATCCTCGCCATGTAGCCGGAGGACGCGGGCGCTGCAGGAGGCGTTTCTGATGAACGAGTTTCCAATGCGGACTGGTTGCCGACGGGGCAGGGACCCTTCGACTCCGCAAGTACTTCGCTTCGTGAAGCACTTGCTTCGCTCGGCATGACAAGACGCGTTTCGAGGGCAGCGATGCGGCTTTCCAGTGAGCGCACATGCTCGCTGAGTTCTTCCAAGCCCAACGTGATGTTGTCGACAGCTTGCGGCATGTGCAGCTCCGCATCTGCCCCGAGGGGGCTAGCTGGTTCCGTGAGCCGGAGCTGTACCGGAGGCGGAGATGGCTCGCGCGTCTGGCCAGGGCGGCAGGAGTTTTACCAAGACCCAGAGAATGGCAAAGGGAAGCAGCATCAGCACGATTGCCGTCAATAATCCCTCTCGGGTGGCGAAGGCCATCTTGTACGTGGTGTATCCGAGGAAACTCTTCGAGAAGAGCTGACCGCCGATGACAACATTCCAGCGCATGGCGAAGATGCCGATTACTGTGAGACATCCGGCGAGGGCGTAGATTCGTTTGCGAGTGAGTCTCGGTGAGCTTCAGGACCTGGGTGAGGCCAAGCAGTGCGATCGGAGTCACCGTGCCGAGGAGAATCTGAACAATGACCTGTGACATCCACAGCCGCGTGTGCACCATGAAATCGAGACTGCGGAAGGATTCGTCGGCCTCGTAGATGCGCTGGATCAGGTCGAGCATCTCCAGGCTGAAGTCGATGATGAACGTGTACATCAAGATACTGCGCGATCTTGTCGAGGCAGCGGATGTCGAGAGGTTTTCCACGCAGGCGAGCTGGAGAGCATGTAGAGCAGCATCACGGCGGCGATGCCGGAGACCATGGCCGAAAAGATGAAGACGATGGGCATCAGCGGCGTCGACCACCACGGGTTCGCTTTGACGGATCCGAAGATGAAGCCGACATATCCATGGAGAAGGAAGGCGGAGGGGATACCGATGAACGTGATGATGTAGCCGACGCGATCGTCGATGCGGAGGGAGCGCTCGCTGATGTTGTCGGAGCCAAAGCGTGAGGAACCGGTAGATCACGCGTGTAGCGCCGGTCGAGGTCTGGGATTTCAAGACGATGTCGCGACGGTAGTCGAGCCAGATTTCGAGGAGCAGGACCGCCATCAGGTACCAGAGATAGACGAAGCCGAACATTGCCATGGCGGAGGAGCGGTGCGGCGTCAGATACATTTCGAGCGAGCGCTCGGGATGGCCGAGATGCAGTTGCAACGGGCAGCGGCGCGACCAGCAGGAACGCGAGGGCGGTGAGCAGCGCGAGGCGGTAAGTCGGCTTCACGGCTTCGACGCGGAAGACGCGCTCCAGCGATGCGAGGATGAACGCGCCGGCGACCAGTCCCGTGATGAAGGGATAGAGAACGATGAGGACGCTCCACTGGAGCTCGACTTCGTTCGGATACATGAAGCCTTCGACTGGAATTTGCAACAAGCCTCCTTCTGCTCTCGCGAACACCGGGCTAAAGCCCGATCAACTCTCAATCCTTAACGCGGCCCTAAAGGGCCGCTCTTCCACGTACCTCTACGGCTGTCTTTCGACGTTCCTTCTGCGACTGTCCTTCCAACGGCCGCCTCATCGCACGGAACCATCCATGCCGTTGTAGAAAACCTTTGCGCCTGTGGCCATGTGTGGCTTCAGGACCTGCACGTTGTGCGTCCGCAGGAACTCATGAATCGGATCCTTCGGATTCTTGAGATCGGCGAGCTGACGCGCTCCGGTGGGGCAGACTTCGCAGCAGGCCGTTGTCAATCCCTTGGTGATGCGGTGATAGCAGAGCGAGCATTTCTCTGCCGTGTTGGTCTTGGGATTGATGAAGCGGCATCCGTACGGGCATGCCTGCACGCAGTAGCGGCAGCCGAGGCAGTAGTTCTTGTCGACCAGAACCACGCCGTCGGGAGAGACGAAGGTTGCGCCAACGGGGCAGACCTGGGTGCAAGGAGAATCCGCGCAGTGGTTGCAGAGCTTGGGCACGAAGAAGTTCTTGCCGTCGCTGATCTCGTTCGGGGGGAAGCCCTGTTTGCCGCCATCGGGCGATTCGACCTCGGGCCTTTCGATCTTCCAGTCGGCGACGTGGTAACGCTCGATCCAGGTGCGGAAGTAGCCATCGGGAACGTCGTTCTCTTCCGAGCAGGCGCGAACACAACTCCCGCAACCGATGCACTTGGGGATGTCGATCAGCATGCCCCACCAGTGCTCGGTCATTTTGTAGTTAGGGGAAGCCTCAGGCGTTCCGGCCTGAACGTATTTCCAGGCAACGGCGGCTGCGGGCAGCAAGACGAGGAGGCGGCGGCGAGTGATGTCCATTATTTCTTGCCTCCTGCGGGCTTGGTGTTCGCGGCTTTGGTTTCTTTCTCATCCTCGATCTTGGGGCGGTGCGGCTTGTGGCAGGTGTTGCAAGCGAGACCTACGGAGTGATCGGCGGAGACGACCTGCGGGAATCCCTTGGGCTTGGCGCTGTTGGCCTCGTGACAGCGCGCACAAATGACGGCAGTGTCTGGCGGTTGTGGTTTCACCGAAGCCGGATCGTCGGCGTGCTTGCCTTGTGCTCCGTGGCAGGCTTCGCAGGGAACGTTGGCATGACGGCCGAGTTTTTTCTGATCGACGACGTCGGTGTGGCAAGCTTCGCAAACGTCGTGCCCAGCGAAGGCTGGCGTGCGTGCGGCGATCTCGGCGATGGCTGCACCGCGATAATGGCCGTACTCACCGAAGCTCTTGGGGACGACGGCGGCGCGCAACAAGACGAAAACCGCCAGCAGGATTGCGATGACGACGGCGAGACGGATGAGATGTTCGATGTCCTTGAACACGGTCGCTTTCCCTGCGCCTGACTTGGGACGCGCTCAGTCCCGATACGGCCTGTGATCTTGGATACAGGGAATCGTCTGAGGGGACGATGCGCACAATCACAGGAGGGCGTGATAAGGGTCACCGCCTGATCGGTTTCTCCGGCGGTTTGTACTGATTGAGCGCCTTGGGGAGGGTGAGTTTCATTTTGGGAAATGGTTGGGTGTCAGAGTACCCTCCCCCTCCCCCGGTCTATTGTCATCATTCAGTTAGCGGGAAATCTCAGGGAAAATCTTGAGGCTCAATAGCTTAGGGGTAAAATATTGAGCCGCAAGGGTTTAGGTCCTGTCCACTGAGTCCTGGTTATACCGCTCCCGCCTTGGTAAGGATCTGCTTTCTTGATTTTGTGCGCAAGGGCAGATGTCACATCGGGCTGTGAGCGTCCTCACAAAGGTGCTGCGAGAAACTAGTGAGAGGTCCCCAAGGCAGGCTGTGGAACAGCGAACCGCGCACTTTATAAAAGGAAAAGGGCTGGCAGCGATGCCAGCCCTCAAAATGAGCTTCCCAGGTTAGCAGGTTAGAAGGTGAAGTGGACGCCGAATTCACCCCAGATGGAGCGCGGGATGAAGGTGGCGTTGGGAGCAAAGAACCCGGTCGGGTGACCCAACGTTGAACTGGCAATGTTGTTGCCGAAGTTGTTTCCGTAGTTGGCTCTATTGGTGAGGTTGAAGGCCTGCGCCACGATTTGCAGATTCATCCGCTCGCCGAGTTTGAAGTTCTTGGCCAGCTTGGCATCCAGCTGGAAGAACGCCTGTCCACGAAGCGGGTCATATTTAGCGATCGTGCATTGCGCCGTATAGTAGCACGTAGCTATGTTCCCCTGTGCGGCGGCGGTTGCATCATCCGGATTAGCACCATTTGCAACAGCGGTCGCAACGTACGTATTGATGTAATCCGTCCCGTAGGTATAGTTCTTCAGGTCGTTGTTCGGCACCACAACAGCGGCAGCGGTTCCGCCCCCGGCGTTGATGGTGTTATAGGAATTGGTCAGGTTATAGGGACGAGCGGTGCCGAACTGAAGGATCGGCGCGAACTGAAATCCCTTGGGCAAATCGACCACCGAAGCGACGGTGATGTGGTGGCGCTCGTCGTTGGTGCTCGGCCCCCACTCGTAGGAGGCAAACGGGCGATAGCCATCGCGGGCATAGTTGCGGAAGATGGTAGTGTCGCCACCACCACCATCGAAGCCATAGGACCATGACAATGTGTAGTTAGCGATGAGCGAGAAATGATGGCTCATGCGCTGACGGAAGCTCAGGTTCACTCCATCATATTGGCTCCGGTTGATGGACTGGTCACTGCGCAAACTGGCCAGCACCGGCTGCCCGGCTGCGGTGAAATCGGCGGACAGGGGACGGGTCAAGTTGACGTTTCCGAAGTTCATGTTGCATCCCACCGGCAGCCCCGGACTGGTGCAGGCAGTACCGCTCGAATCGGTGCCAGTTACGACTTTCTGGTCGATGTTGATCGTTTTGTCCTCATGCAGACTGAGAACGTGGGTGTATTCGGCCTCGAACACCGAGTTGTTGTTAACAGCCCACGAATAGCCGACGTTGAATTCCTCGGATACCGGGTTCCGGAAGTTCGGGTCCATGAGGCGGCCAACGCTTCCATCCGCAGCAGTCGAGGATGGGCCTGGCAAACATGCCTCCTGGGCCGCAATGTTTGCCTGCGAATAGGAGAACGACCCAAGTGTTCCGCCGCACGGGAGCGGGTCGCTTGGGGTGGACAAGCTCAATACTGTCTGGAAGATGGTTGGGTTCGCGAGTTGCTCCATGAACAAAGGAACGTTCTGGAAGGTATTGCCGAAGTACAGGCCGAAGCCGCCGCGCAATACGTGTCTGCCCGCTCCCGTCAGATCATAAGCAAATCCGATGCGTGGGCTGAAGTCCTTGGTGTCGTCCTGCGCTGTGTGCCTGGTGTTGTAGGCCGCAATCGGGTTGACGGATGCGATGGCAAGCAGCGACTGATAGGAGCGACTCTGGGGAATGTCAGATGAGCCGAACCAATTGAAGTCGCGGTCCCAGCGCAGACCCAAATTCAACGTCAAGCGGTTGTTCACCTTCCAATCGTCCTGCCCATAGAACCCAAGCTGTTTGGTCGGAACCAGGAAGTACGGATCGCCGTTCGAGAACGACATGCTACCGACCAGGCCGGGCGTCGCAAAGCCTTGGGGGTACTTGGTAGTGTCACCCAGAATCGTGCTCGGATTGACAAGGAAGTCAGCTTCCAGAGTTGAGTTGAATTCAAAGAATCCACCTGAAACTGGGTTATAGATGTAGTCAACTCCGGCTTTGATGGTGTGCTTGCCGAAGCTTTTCGAGATGTCATCCTTGAATTGCCACTTACGCTGGAACGACTGTTGAGGAACGTTGCCATTTGTTCCAAACGAGGCATCAGGGAAGGTGACGAGCGGCGCGCTGGTCTTGCTGGCGATCAGGTTGTTCCAATATTGGAAACCGAAGGTGAACTGGTTGACGAGCGACGGCGAAAACTGAGAATTCAGCGTGAAGTTGGCGATCTGGAGGTGGTTGGTGGTGAAGTTGCCTTCCGTCAAATCGCCCGTATCGCCCGATTGGTCGTTCAAGCTGTCGTTGGCCTGCGAACTGTAGCTGATATAGGCGCTGTTCTTGTTGTTGATCGTGTAATCAAGGCGGCCGTTATAGCGCCACTCGTGAAATGGGCCGGGAATCGACAAAGACGGCTCGGCAGCCAGCCCGCTCTGCTGGGCCAGTACAAGCTCATTGTAGGCGGTTGTCGCCTCAGACAGCGACTGGTTCTCGCGTTGGCGCTCAATGGCGAAGAAACCGAAGAGCTTGTCTTTCAGGACCGGACCGCCAACGGATCCACCGAAGAACTGTCGGCTGTAGTCTGGACTCTGGGATGTGGACGTTCCGTCCCCATTGGCAACCTTTTGGGCCGTTTGCAAGGCTGCGTCACGGAAGTATCCGAAGACCGAGCCGTGGTACTGGTTGGTGCCGGATTTCGTGATCATGTTGATGGCGGCGCCCTGGGAGCGTCCGTTCTCTGCGGAGAAGCGCTGCGTGCTGATCTGGAATTCCTGCACGGCTTCGAGCGGCATCTGCATGACCGCGCCACCGACGGTGTTGTCTTTGTTGTCCACTCCGTTGATAGTCGTGTTGATATTGCGGCCGTCAGATCCGTTGACGGAAAGAACCGCGTAACGGTTCTTGGTGGGATCGTACGAGTCAGCGGCCTTTACGCCGGGAGCCAAATAAGCGAGGTTGGCTGCGTCGCGGCCGGCAAGAGGAAGATCCTCGACTTCGCTTGGCGTTATGTTCTGGCTGACGCTGGTCTTTTGGAGATCCACGATTGCAGCCTGGGCAGAGACTTCTACGACTTCAGTTGCCGCTCCAGGGCTAAGAGCCACATTCACGGTTGCCGATTGACCGACCTGCACTTCGGCGTTCTGAAGGACGGTGGCAAAGCCTTGCTTCGTGACTTTGACCTCGTAGGTTCCGGCCTGCACGAGATCGAAACGGTAAGTACCGGAATCGCTGGTCGTAGCGGTACGAGTGACCCCGGTTGCCTTGAAGGTAGCCACGACCTGTGCGCCCGAAACTACGGCATTCGATTTATCGGTGATGGTGCCTTGGATCGTGCCGGCAGCGGTGGCTTGACCCAGCAAGTAGTTGGCACTGAAAGCGGTCACGAAAAACGCTATCAATAATGCGAGAGCGCGACTTCTGGTGCAGATCATTGTCGTTTGAACCCCCTAGTGGTTTCAGCCCTGCGGGCTGTTATTCACTCGCACCAAGAAAGAGCGAGTCGAACAATTTGACCGAACGCTCAAGTCGTCGGAGACCTGGACAGTCATCACATAACCATCACATAACAAAGATAGACATAGGTGCCCAACAGTGGGCAATTGGTCGTCCAAACGTTATACATAGGTTAAAGCATTGAATCGAAATGATTTCGCTGGGAGCGATTGGAAAGCTGCCACACAAATTGGGATGTGCAGGGAGGGTTATTTATGAGATTTCATATTTTTACGTGGAGAGTATGAGGGAGGAATCGCGAGCGGGGTCGGCCTCGCTTCGCTTCGGCGGACAGCCGAGGCGGCTGTCCCTACGTGAGCATTGGCTACTTCAGCGTTACCAGCTTCTCCACTAGATCTGAGTAGTCTTTCTTCTCGATGCCGTGGACTTGTTTGTTGTATTCGTCCACTTTGGAGGAATAGTTCATCGAGCAGAATTTGGGGCCGCACATGGAGCAGAAGGCGGCTTCTTTGTAGTAGTCATCGGGGAGAGTTTCGTCGTGCATGGCGCGGGCAGTCTCGGGATCGAGCGACAAGGCGAATTGTTTTTCCCAATCGAATTTGTAGCGGGCGTAGCTTAAGGCGTCGTCCCGATCGCGGGCGCCGGGGCGTCCGCGGGCGATGTCGGCGGCGTGCGCTGAGATCTTGTAGGCGATGATGCCGTCTTTTACGTCTTTCTCGTTCGGTAAGCCGAGGTGTTCTTTGGGCGTGACGTAGCACAACATAGCGGCACCGTACCATCCGATCATGGCCGCGCCGATCGCGCTGGTGATGTGGTCGTAGCCGGGAGCGATGTCTGTGACGAGCGGGCCGAGCGTGTAGAACGGGGCTTCGTAGCAGAGTTCGACTTCCTTTTCGACCTGCTCTTTGATCTTGTCCATGGAGACGTGGCCAGGGCCTTCGATCATGACCTGCACGTTTTCCTGCCAGGCTTTTTTCGTGAGCTCGCCCAGGGTCTTCAGTTCGGAGAACTGGGCTTCGTCGCTGGCATCGGCTACGCAACCGGGGCGGAGTCCATCGCCCAGAGAGAAACTCACGTCGTACTTCTTGAAAATCTTGACGATATCGTCGAAGCGGTCATAGAGAAAATTCTGCTTGTGGTTGTAGGCCATCCATTGAGCGAGGATAGCGCCGCCTCGGCTTACGATGCCGGTGATGCGCTTGGAAATCAGCGGAAGGTACTGAATCAACACGCCGGCGTGGATAGTCATGTAGTCCACACCTTGGGCGGCCTGCTCTTCGATCACTTCTAACATCACTTCTGCATTCAGATCTTCTACGCGCTTCACACGAGCGATGGCTTCGTAGATCGGGACCGTACCGATGGGGACGGGCGAGTGGCGCAGGATGGCTTCGCGGATTTCATGGATGTTGCCACCCGTGGAGAGGTCCATCACCGTGTCGGCGCCGTAGTGGACGGCGGTGTGCAGCTTCTTCAATTCTTCGTTGATCTCCGATGTGACGGCCGAATTGCCGATGTTGGCGTTGATCTTGCACAAGCTCGCCACGCCGATCGCCATCGGTTCAAGTTCGGGGTGGTTGATGTTGGCGGGGATGATCATGCGTCCGCGGGCGACCTCGTCGCGGACGAGCTCGGGCGTGAGCTTCTCTTTGTGGGCGATGAAGGACATTTCCTCTGTGATTACGCCCTGGCGCGCGTAGTGCATCTGGGAGAAGTTGCCGTCGGAGTTCTCGCGCTTGCGGCGGGAGATCCATTCTGCGCGGGGCTTGGGGACGGAATATTCTCCGCCATTGGTGCCGTTGTGGGAAGTCATGACTGGGCCAACCTTTGTGGGATCTATAAGCTTTGATTATAAACGCGTCGGGACAGCGCGGCGTAGGATGCGGTTCGTCGATCTAAAGAACTTAAGGACCCAAAGAACATAAAGACTTCACCACAGGGGGCACAGAGGTTCACAGAGGAAATGCAACGGGTCTCCATGCGTGTTGTGAGACAGATGTTTGGCGTTGACTGTCATCTTGTTTGCCGATGAGAGAACACGGGCTTAGAATCACTCGTTGTCGTTCGCGGTATTTCACAAGGAGAGCTTCCCCATGCGTGCATTCCGTCTGCTGCTCGTTGTCTTTTTGGCGCTGAGTGCTTTTGCCTTCTGCCAGTCTTCGCCGTCAGGCTCTGCGGGTCTTGAATTCAGCATCGCGAACATCGACAAGAGCGTTGACCCATGCGTGGATTTTTACCAATACGCGTGCGGCAACTGGATGAAGAATTCGGAGATTCCGGCGGATCGGTCCTCGTGGCAAAGCTTTTCGCAACTGGACGAAAGCAATCTGCAGATCGAGAAGGGAATCCTGGAGAAGGCTGCTGCGGGAGGACCGGGACGAGACGCGATCGATCAGAAAATCGGGGATATGTACGGCTCGTGCATGGATGAGAAGGCCGTGGATGCGAAGGGGCTGGCGCCGCTGAAGCCGGAGATCGACCGCATCGCTGCCGCGAAAGACAAGGGCGCGCTCATTGACGAGATCGCGCACCTGCACCTGATCGGGCCGAATCCTTTGTTCAACTTTTATTCCAACTCGGATTTGCATAATGCGGACCAGGTGATTGCGTATATCGGCCAGGGCGGCTTATCGCTGCCGGACCGCGACTACTACGTGAAAGACGATGCGGACAAGGTTGAGATGCGAAAGCATCTGGTCGAGTACGCGACCGAGGTGTTCAAGCTGGCAGGCCAGACTTCGCAGGAGGCGTCGAAGTCGGCGCAGACGGTGCTGATGGTCGAGACCCTACTGGCGGCCGACTCGATGGAGCGGACCAAGCTGCGCGATCCGAAGAATCGCGATCACAAAATGACTCGGGAAGAGGTCATTGCGCTGGCGCCGGAGTTCAACCTGAATCGCTACTTTACGGCAGTGGGAGCCCCGAATTTCACAGCGATGAACGTGGTTACGCCGGACTTCTTCCGCCAGGTGAATGGAGTGGTGGCGGCGCTGCCCTTGGAATCACTCAAGACTTACGTGGCATGGCATGCACTGCGCGGCGCCGCACCGTGGCTCTCGGAGCCCTTCGTGCAGGCCAACTTCAAAATGCGGCAGGCGCTGACGGGACAGAAGCAGATCCAGGATCGCTGGAAGCGCTGCGTGAATCTCGTGGATGGCTCGCTCGGCGAAGCATTGGGTCAGCGCTATGTCGATCTGACGTTTGGGGCCGAAGGCAAGCAGCGAATGCTGAAGATGGTCGATGCGCTGGAGAAATCACTCGATGACGATATTCAGGGTCTGTCGTGGATGGGCGACGACACCAAGAAGCAGGCGAAGGTTAAACTGCAGTCGATCCGCAACAAGATCGGATATCCGGATGCATGGCGCGACTATAGTTCGGTGGTGATTAAGCCGAATGACCTGCTGGGCAACGTGGAGCGGGCCAACGAATTCGAGTCAAAGCGGCAAATCGCCAAGATCGAAAAACCGCTGGACCGGAAAGAGTGGGGCATGACTCCGCCGACGGTGAATGCGTATTACAGCGCGGCATACAACGAGATCGTGTTTCCCGCCGGAATTCTGCAGCCTCCGTTCTTTGACAAGAGCATGGATGACGCGGTGAACTTCGGCGGCATCGGTCTGGTGATCGGGCACGAGTTGACCCATGGCTTCGACGATCAGGGACGCAAGTATGATCCCCAGGGGAATCTGCGGGACTGGTGGACGGAGACGGATGGGAAAGAGTTTGAGAAGCGGGTGAGTTGCGTGGCGGACGAGTATTCGAAGCTTTGTGGCCGTGGACAACATGAAGCTGAACGGGCGTCTCACCCTGGGCGAAAATACGGCAGACAATGGCGGGGCGCGCATCGCGCTGGCGGCGCTCGAGCACATGATCGCCGACGACAAGACTGGGAAGGAAGGGCAGAGCATTGACGGCTACACGCCGGAGCAGCGCTTCTTCCTGGGATTCGGGCGCGTGTGGTGCGAGAAGCAGCGTCCGGAAAACCTGCGGCTGCAGGTCACGACCAACCCGCATTCGCCAGGCAAGTACCGGGTGAATGGAGTCGTGCAGAATATGCCGGAGTTCCAGAAGGCGTGGGGATGCAAGGCGGGGCAGCCGATGGTGGCGGAGAACGCTTGCCACGTATGGTGAGGCTCAGGCTGTCAGATCGATTAGGCTTTTCTGCATCTGATCGGCAGTCTTGAGCGTGGCGAGATTCACTTCGAACGCCGACTGAGCGGACATCAGCGCAACCATTTCGGCGCTGAGATCGACGACATCCAGGTTGGCTCCGTCGGGGGAGGATGAGCCGGCCGAGGCGATGCTGGCGGCTGCCGCGTTGAGTTGGACCTCAGCCTGCCGCAATCCCTGAAGAGCAATAGAAGAAGGGTCCATGCTCCAGTTATCGACGAGAAACATCACCTGACCTTGAGTCACCCGAACTGCCAGACAAATCGACGGTAACTGTTACCCCTGGGCTGGTGCAAAGAATAACTTTGCACCAGCTCATTGGCATCGGTTCTAGAGTCCGGACGTGTCCACAACGACCTTGGCTCCCGTCGCACGGCACGTATCGATCACCTGCACGACCTGCCCAAATGGAAGGTGCTCGTCGGCTTTCAGCAGAATGACTTTTTCATCGCCTTTCTGGAAATGCTGCCTCAGCGTGGCTTCGAGGGCAGACCAGGAAATCTCATCACCATTGACCCTCAGCGACGGCCGTGGCTGCCCCGAACTGAGCAACTGCACGACGGTTGCGACCGTACCAGCGGGCAACGCGGACCGACTAGCACTTCCAGTCCATTCGGAGGCACCACGGTTCCGGATGCAGGGGGTACCGGTTGCGCCGTGAGCAGTACTGGCGCTTCGAACCCGACCTCACGTCCAGCCTCAAGCACTCTCTCCACATTGGCAAAGGGCGCGCGGGCGTCGGCTTTGATGTAGAGCTTTGGTCGCGGTGACGAGGAGTGGCTTTCATTTCTTCCGCTAATTGATCGGCGTGACAGGCTTCACCCCGAAATAGAGTTGCCTTCCGCGGTGAGGGCGATGATCCAGGCGTCGGCGTTGTCGGCGTCGGGATAGGCGACCGCGTGAGTAGTGGGCGCCATCTGCACGCTGATGCCTTGGCGGAGTTGCTGGGCGTGACTGAAAGTTGCCAGAAAAATTGCGAAGAGTGGAGTGAGGATCAGGTTAAGGTGTATTCGCGAGTTAGGCTTTTGGATGTTGATCGAAGACATAGGATCTCCTTCGAGGGCAGTGGCCCTCAGCGGCTGAAGCCGCGTTCTGCGTTGTGATTGGCCCGGATGCCGGGCCTTCGCGTTTTTCAGTGGCGTCGGCTGTGTGCAGGGGCAAGATGCCCCCGCGACAGCCGGCGGGACGCCGGCGCTACGATTTGTGGCACGCTACGGTTTGGCACCGCCTAGCGCAGCGGTGCCCAGCATGCCGCCCAGGCCCATGGTTTCTACTACGGAGGATGGAACGATCACCATCGAGCCGCGTTCCTTGATGGCTTCGTACAGCATGTTCATGGCGCGCAGATGCAGGGCGGTCGGATCGTTTCTGTAGATTGCGGCCGCTTGGGCGAACTTATCAGCGATTTCGGTTTCGGCCTGGCCGAGGATGTTGCGAGCCTGGCGTTCGCGTTCGGCCTGCGCCTGGCGTGACATAGCGTCTTCGAGCGCCTGCGGAATTTTCACGTCGCGAATCTCGACCGACTGCACCGTGATGCCCCAGGGATTCGTCTTCTCGTCGAGAATCCGTTGCAGTTGGCGTCCCAGGGTTTCGCGTTCGGTGATCATCTGCGCGAGTTCGTGGCGTCCGATCGATTCGCGCAAAGCGGTTTGCGCGCTGAGGGTGATGGCTTCGACGAAAGTCCTCGACCTCGAGGATGGATTTCTCCGCGTTCCAGACCATCCAGAAGACGATGGCGTCGACGTTCACCGGCACCGTGTCGCGGGTGAGCGTGGACTCCGCGGAGACGCTGGCCACGCGGACCCGCTGATCGACGTAGGGGCTGAGCGTCTCGACGATCGGGACGATGTGGCAGAGTCCGGGCCCGCGAAGGCCGACGTAGCGGCCGAGCCGCAACACGGCGACTTTCTCCCACTGCCGCACGATCTTGATGGCGAACAGGAAATAGAGTCCGACCAGACTCCTGCCGATGGCGTACGCGTTCTGTTTGGTGGGTTGCTGTAATTGCCGACTCCCGCCAGAACGCAAACGGTGAACAGCAAAAGCGCCACTCCGTTGAATTTCTTTTGAATTCGTAATTTCGGCATGACTATCTCCTTTGTGCGGGACGCGGTCAACAAGCTCGCGCAGTCGGTCGATCAATTCTTCCAGGGTGAATCCGGCGGCGCCTGCGCGCGCCGCGAATTCCCCAGCCATCTGGCCGAGCTGACGTTCGCGCTCGACCGTTTTCTTTTCCGGCTTTCTTATCGCTGATGAATGTTCCTGTGCCCTGTTGGGTTTCGAGCAGGCCTCCCAGTTCGAGTTCGCGGTAGGCGCGCATCACGGTGTTGGGATTGATGGCGAGATCGACGGCAAGCTGGCGGACGGTGGGAAGCTGATCGCCGGCCGTCAGGGAGCCGGAGGCGATTCCCGCCCGCACCTGATCGATGAGCTGGCGATAAACCGGGACGCCAGTATGAAGATCGAGAGCGAAGGCGAAGTGGCCGTTTCGAGGATTCTTTCCCACGCGCACTAATGTACTATAGAACTAGTACAATATGTCAAGTGTTTTTTTCTGAAGCAATTCAAGCAGTTGCGAATTACGCCGACTTGCGCGGAGGCAAGATGTCTCCGCGGCCGTGCCAGGATGCTGGCGTTACCGTGGTCTGCAGTCGCGTGACGGTGTCAGCGGTGAAATGACTTTCATTTGACTCGGCTGTGACGATGTCACTGCGAGATCGAGTACTCTCGCACCATTGAAATAGCCGGATGCGGAAGCGAGTGAAGTAGAGTTTTTCCGAATCGATGCGACGCGGCTAGGAGCCTGTAAAGAGAATGTAAAAAGATTCAACGAGAGTGAGTTTGTTGTCGCAGGACAAGGAGTGAATCTCGGCGAGTGCTAATTTGTGACGCGACGATCGCGAAGTTTGTCAGGTACCGCACGCGATGAACGAGACGCCCGACGACGGCGTCCAGGGACCCAGGTCAAGAAAGAAAAATTTCGAATGAGCCCGGATCAGTATGCCTTTCCGGGTGAGGGGGAACGTGTACGCGAAAGCGATACGTGCATACGCCGCGGGACTCGTGTGCTCGAGGGCGAGAAGAAACGAGTCCGGGCAGATGCGCGACAGAGGAGGATCACAATGCAAAGACTTCTGACATAGTGCTGGCCATGGGTTGCGTGGGGACAAGCGCGATGCTGGTTCAGCGAGATGTGACGACGTGGCAAAAACCGAGTGCGGATGTGCGACTGACCAACGATGCCGCCTATCGAGATGGACTGTATCTGGGCAAGCTGGCACACGCAGCGAAGCGGCAGATGCATCCGCCGATTGGAAGGTGGTCCACAGAAAAGGACCGAGCCTCATTCGCCGCCGGCTACCAACAGGGATTTGGCGAGGAACCCTCACGGCAGTAGTGAACTGAAATAGTTCCGGAACCCAGGTGAATCCGGAAGCAAGCACAATCAGCGTTCTCAAAATGTAACTCCCCCCTGCAACAGATTCTCCATTGAGGTGATCTTATGAACGTGAAGAAGTTGTTTTCGATCGTGGCGATTGCTCTGGCCATTTGCATCTCTGTTCCGCATCGGGTGAACGCGGCGGGCGCCACGCCGACGACCACGTCGAGCGTCCGCGGTACAGTCCACTATGAGGGAAAGGTTCCGCTGGCGAAGCCGATCAGCATGGCCGCCGATCCGGTCTGCGCCAAGCAGCATCCCTCCCCTCTCATGGCGCAGGAAATCATGGCTGACTCCAAGGGCGATCTGGAGAACGTGGTTGTCTTCGTCGTCGGAGGGCCTGGGAGATCAGAAGTTCGATCCGCCCAGCGAGCCGGTGGTCGTGGAGCAAAAGGGATGCATGTATCAGCCGCACGTGATGGCAGTGCGGGCGAATCAGAAACTGGAACTGGTCAACGACGATCCAACCTCGCACAACATTCATCCCGTGCCGACCAACAATCGTGAGTGGAACAAGGCGGAGCCGCCGGGAACGAAGATGGAAGACTCGTTTGCGCGCGAGGAAGTTGCCATTCCGGTGAAGTGCAATGTGCATCCGTGGATGCGGGGATACATCGCTGTGTTCAAGCATCCATTCTTCGCGGTGACTGGGAAGGATGGCAGCTTCGATTTGAGCAATCTCCCGCCGGGAACCTACACGATCAAGGCGTGGCACGAGAAGCTGGGAACGTCGACCCAGACGGTGACGATCGGGGCGAACCAGACGAAGGAAATCAGCTTCGTGTTCAAGGGAATGTAGAGCTGTCTGTTGCGGTGATCGGAGGGGTGAACCGCAGCCGGGGGCAAAACGCCTCCGCGACAGCCGGCAGGTTGACGGCGCTACGCTGTTGCAGACGCTACGATTTGGGTTTGAAGCCTTTGCGGCGTTGCTCGCTGTAGCGATGCAAGGCGTCGAGGATGATGGGGTACGCTTCTGCAGGGGGGCGTATCTCGTCAACCTCGACGGCCTTGCCTTCCAGCTGCTTGTAATCCTGGAAAAATCTGCGCAGCATGATCAGGCGATGCGGAGGCATCTCTGAGGCCTCCCGGTAGCAGTTGAACTCGGGATCTTCGGTCGCGACGGCGATGATCTTGTGGTCCTGCTTGCCGGCGTCGATCATGGTCATCAGGCCGATGGTGCGGGCGTGGATGATGGTCAGCGGCACGACCGTTTCCTGGCAGAGGACCAGCACGTCGAGCGGGTCGTCGTCCTCGGCGAGCGTCTGCGGGATGAATCCGTAATTCGCGGGATAGTAGACCGCGGAGTAGAGAACGCGGTCGAGCCTGATCAGGCCGCTGGTTTTGTCGAGCTCGTACTTCACGCTTGAGCCGTAGGGGATCTCGATGACGGAGTCGAATTCCTGCGGGAGTTTGTCGCCGGGAGTTACGTCGTGCCAGGGATGGATCATAGGGGAAGTAGTTCTGCTCCGAGAAGTGTTCATTGTAGCGGACGGGGGACTTTCGGTCGCAGGTCCATCGTGCTTCGTCGCGAGAGCATCAGACCACCGGGAAGCTTTCACCACAGAGGGCACAGAGGAACACAGAGGAAGTCAAAATCCCACAACCGGAGTCCCTCGAGTTACTGAGTCAGGCGGAATTCGGCGTGGAGCTTGGCTTGGGAGTTGTCGCCGGCCCAGACGTCGAATGCTTCCGGCTCGACTACCCACTTTTTCAGGGCGGGGCTCCAGAACTGGAGTTCGTCTGGGCCCAGTTTGAAGTGGAGGGTCTGCTTCGAGCCGGCTGCAGCGTGACGCGCTGAAATCCTTTTAGCTGCCGGACCGGGCGCGAGGCGCTTCCGGCTCGCTGGTGGATGTAGAGCTGGACCACCGCATCTCCGGCGCGGTTGCCAGTGTTGGTCACATCGACGGTGACATCGAGGGTTGCGCCGACTTTTGCTTCCGACTGGCTGAGCTTCAGATTGTCGTAGGAGAAAGTCGTGTAGCTGAGGCCGTAGCCGAAGGGATAAAGCGGCGTGCTCAGGGCGTCCCAGTAGCGCGACGTGAAACCGGGGGCGTCTTCGGGAGCCTGCGTGAGGTTGTGGTTGTAGTAAAGCGGGAGTTCGGCGGAGTTGCGGGGCCAGCTGACGGGAAGATGGCCAGCAGGATTGGCGTCGCCGAAGAGAATGTCGGCGATGCCGTTGCCGGCCTGGCTTCCCGGATACCAGGTTTCCAGAATCGCGGGAACGTGCTCAGCGGCCCAAGTGATTTCGAGCGGACGTCCGTTGACCAGCACGAGCACGACCGGCTTGCCGGTGGCCGACGACGGCTTCGAGCAGTTCCTCCTGTCCGCCGGAAAGTTTGAGAGAAGATCGCGAAGCGGCTTCGCCGCTCATCAGAGCGATCTCGCCGAGCACGACAATCGCAACATCGCTGCGCTTGGCGAGATCGACCGCGTCATCGATAGGCTTTGCGTGCTTCTTCCGGAGTCTGCTTTGGTTGTTCTTTCACCGGGACGAACGGGATGTTTTCGAAGAATGAGGGAATGTCGCGGCGGATGTTGGGTCCGTGCGCGAATTCCACGTGAACGGAATCGCCGACTTTGTTCTTGATTCCCTGCAGGATGCTGACGGTGGGCCCGGGCTTCGTCATTGCGCCCCACATGTCGAGTACAGTCCGCTTCGGCATCGGCTAACGGGCCGATTACGGCGATGGATTTGATTTGGGATTTGCTCAACGGCAGCGCGTTCTGCTCGTTGCGCAGCAACACCACCGAGCGCTGGACGGCGGTGCGGGCGAGTTCCTGATGCTCGGGAGCGTTGAGCACCTCAGGGATGCGAGCTTCATCGACGTACGGATGCTCGAACAAGTCCGAGTTTGATCTTGGCTTCGAGGATCGGGAGAACCATGTCGTCGATTTGCTGCATGGAGATGTGGCCCTGTTTCGCTTCTGCGATCAGGTACTTGAGATAAGTGCCGCTGGCCATGTCCATGTTGAGGCCGGCGGAGAAGGCTTTCATGGCCGCGTCTTGTCCGTCGCGAGCATAGCCGTGAGTGATCAGGCTGTGGACGGCGTTGGCGTCGCTGACGACAAAGCCGTTGTACTTCCAGGTGTCGCGCAGGACGTCATGCAGCAGCCAGCGGTTGCCGCTGGCCGGGACGTCGTTGAGGTCCATGTAGGCGCTCATGAAGCTGCCGACACCAGCATCGGCGGCGGCCTTGAAGGGCACCAGGTAGGTATTCCACATCTGCTCTTCGGGGATGTAGGAAGAGTCGTAGTCGCGGCCGCCGTCGGCAGCGCCGTATCCGGCGAAATGTTTCGCGCAAGCGAGCACGCGGTCTGGTGCGCCGGGTTGCGTTCCCTGGAAGCCCAGCACCTGTGCTCGAGCGATGGCCGCGCCGAGATAGGGATCTTCTCCGGCGCCTTCGACCATGCGTCCCCAGCGGGCGTCGCGGGCGATGTCGAGCATGGGGGCGAAGGTCCAGGCGATGCCGGCAGCGCGGGCCTCGCGGGCGGCGACGGTTTGCGCGGACTCGACCAACTTGGGATCCCAGGAAGAGGCCATGGCGATCGGCGACGGAAAGATGGTGTGGTAGCCGTGGATCACGTCGAGCCCGAACAGGATGGGAATGTGAAGTCGGGATTCATCCACGGCGATGTGCTGTATGCGGTTGATCTGCTTCGGGTCGGAAACCCACAACACGGAGCCGGCGCCGTACTTGCGAATGACGTCTTCGGGAGTTCCGACCTGCTTGAATGAACTCGGGGATCGGAAAGCCCGGGAGCTGGGAGAGTTGGGCGACTTTTTCTTCGACCGTCATCTGGCGCAGCAGATCCTTGGCGTTGGGACGGGCCTGAGCCAGGAGGTTGGGGTTCGAAAACTGGAACAACAGCAGGAAGGCTATCAGCGATGAAATGAGTGAGTAACCGGTATTTCCGCAGCGAATCAGACATGGATTCTTTCTCCTCCGGGAGCGACACTGCGCCTCGGTAACCGGGCGTAACCTGGATGATTGAGGCCAAAAGAGTGTAAACCTTTCCAGGCAAAAGGTCAGTGTCGGCGGTCCTTCGGGAACCTTGATCTGGCGGTGGAGGTCGCGTAAAGTGAATACGTAGATCTTTCTCTGGGGTTTGCCATGTCCAGTCAATTGAAGACGTATGTCAAGTTCGGTGGCGCAACCGTCGTGATTCTGCTGTTGCTGGCGTATCTGGCTTACACGGGAGTGCAGGACAGCAAGAGCTATTACGTCACCATCAAAGAACTGCACAAGATGGGTGACGGCGCGTATTCCAAGCGTTTGCGAGTCGCGGGCAACGTGCAGCCGGGATCGATCAAGCGCACCGGGACGCACGTGCAGTTCGTGCTGGTCGAGGAAGATCAGACGGTTTCGGTCGACTACACCGGGACGGAAGCCCCGCCCGATACCTTTAAGGACGAGTCACAGGCCCTGGCTGATGGCAGCTTCGGCCGGGACGGCGTCTTCCATGCCAAGCAACTGCAGGCCAAGTGCGCTTCGAAGTATGCTCCGCAGCAGCCGGGAGCAACTCCGGCGTCGGCGCCAGCCAAGAGCATGACCCAAGTGCAGACCGGTTCGCCGGAGCGCGCGAACTGAGCCGGTCAAGCGATTCCACGGACTTCGTAGCGCGGTGGACGTGTTGTCTCTGGCGATTCTCTCCTTTGCAAAAAGTCCCCGAAATCCATAGATTCCTGCTGTGAGTGCTCCCGCGAGTGTCCCAGCAGGCGCATCGACTATCACAGTCAGGAATGTGATCAAGCAGTTCGGGCGATTTGCCGCCTTGCGCGGCGTGTCGGCCGAATTCGATCCAGGGCGCTTCCACGCCATTCTCGGCGATAACGGGGCGGGGAAGACCACGCTGCTGCGGGCGCTAGCCGGGCTCGCCCAGCCGACGCAGGGAACGATTTCGATTTTCGGTAAGAGCCCGCGCGACGCGTGCCGCGAGATTGGGTACATGGCACATCCGTCGCTGCTGTACGACGAGATGAGCGGAATGGAAAACCTGCGCTACTTCGCGGGCTTGTACGGGCTTGACGGGGATGCTCGATGCGAAGAAGTGATTCGGGCAGTTGGGCTTGATCCGGAACTCACTCGCGGCGTGGGCCAATACTCGCAGGGTATGCGGCAAAGGATGTCGCTGGCGCGGGCGATCCTGCACGACCCGAAACTGCTGCTGCTGGACGAACCGTTTTCCAATGTGGATGTACATTCCGCGCGCGAGATGGTTGGCCTGCTGAGGGGCATGCGCGATGCCGGCAAGACGATTTTTGTAGTGACCCACCAGGCAATACTGCTGGAGGGCGCTGCCGATGAATTCGTGTGGATGCAGGCGGGGCAGATTGCGGATCGAACGGCCACGGCCGAGCGCGGACGGGCGCAATGACCTCGTTCTGGGCGGTGCTGTCGGCGACGCTGGTGAAGGACATTCGGCTGGAATGGCGCTCGAAAGACGCGCTGAACTCCATGCTGTTCTTTTCGCTGCTGGTGGTGGTGATCTTTGTGTTTTCCTTCGATCCGCTGGCAGAGGAGTCGCGGCATATCGTTGGTGGTTTGGTCTGGGTGGCGTTTCTGTTCGCCGCGGTGGTCGCGCTGAATCAGACGTGGGCGCGTGAGTTGCGGAATCAGGTGCTGGATGCGTACCGAGTATCACCGGCTCCGCCGAACTGCGCTGTTCCTGGCGAAATCGATCGGAAACTTTCTTTTCGTCACCGTGCTGGAAGGTTTGATGACGCCGCTGTTCATCGTGTTTTACAATCTGCATGTGCTGGGACCGGCGTGGCAACTCATTCCTATTGCCCTGCTGGGAACGTGGGCACTGGTGGTGAATGGGACTTTTTTCGCGGCGATGTCTCTGCGCACGCGAAACCGCGAGATCATGCTGCCCTTACTGCTGTTTCCTATTTCGATTCCAGCGGTGCTGGGGATGGTCGCAGGAACCACGTGCAATTCTTACCGGAGAGAATTCCGCTCACTTTTATATCGTGTTGCTTCTGACCTACGATGTGGTGTTTACTACGGCTAGTCTGGCCTTGTTCGGAACGATCCTGCACGCAGAATGAAAAGACTCTTTCCAATCCTGTCGATCGTGACGGTGGTTCTGCTGGGCTATGCGCTCTACCTGGCATTGGTAGTCGCGCCGACAGACGCCATGCAGGGCGAAGTCTACCGCATCATTTACTACCACGTGCCATCGGCGTGGACTGCATTTCTTCTGTTCTTCATTAACTTTGTGGCGTCGATTCGGTATCTGGCGCGGTCCAACGCATCCGCTGAGAAAGCGGCCAAGTGGATTGCGATTGGAATCGGCGTAGTGGGCCTCGTGGCGCCATTTCTTCCTCCGGTGCGGCGACTGATTCCAGCCGGGATGGAGCCGAGCGCAGTGGCGACTACGATTGTGCTGATTCCGGCACTTTACTTTTTGGTTGGCAAATTGTTCCCTGGCGACCGCCTGGATGTGCTGGCCGTGACGAGTGCCGAGGTCGGAGTCGTGTTTTGCACCATCGTTCTGATCACTGGGCCGCTATGGGCAAGGCCGGTGTGGGGAATCTGGTGGGCGCCGGGAGACATTCGCCTCACTTCGACGCTCGTGCTTTGGCTGATTTACGTGAGCTATCTGGTGCTGCGGCGATTCTCGAACAGTGCGCAGACGCAGATGCTGGCGGCGGCGCTGGCCGTATTTGGCGCGCTCGACGTGCCTCTGGTTTATCTCTCGATCTGGTTCTTCCGGACCCAGCATCCGCAGCCGGTGATCGGTGGCGGCGGGTCGATGGATCCGCGGATGCTGCACGTGCTTCTGTTTAGCTGGCTGGCATTTTTGTTGTTTCGGATTTCTTGTGTGCTGGTCGCGCTTCCGGTTGGAGCTATTGCGTCGTGAGGTGGAGCAGGCACACGCGATGGAGTCGCTGGCCGGGGCTGGAGTTTCGGAGAAGGCGAGCCTTCCCTTGAGCAGGAGTGCCCGATGAACGCAGTCAAATTCTTATTCGCCGCCTACGTTGCGACCTGGGTGATTCATGTGTTCTATCTCGGTACGCTTGCTCGCAGGTTCAGCCGGCTGCGCAGGAGCTTCGCGAGTTGGGCAAAGGGAAGTAGCGACCCGGACCGGGTATGAAACCGGGTTGCTTCTTCGGGAATATCTCACGTTTCCTGAAGTTCTTGTCATTCCGAAACGGCGTTAAGCCGTTGAGGAATCTGCTGTCGCCTGCAGCGCAACGGTGCCGGCCACAAGCAGATTCCTCCCTTTGGTCGGAATGACAAAGGTCTTGAGTCGTGGAATGACGACAGATTGAAATGTCCTTCGCAGCCAAGGCGGGCTTACGATTAAGAGGCTCTGGACTGCGGTTCCTTGACCGCGTACTTGATTAGGCACCAGAGTGCGCGCACTCCATCTTTCCATCCGATCTTCTTGCCTTCCGCATAGGTGCGGCCCGAATAGCTGATGCCGACCTCGTAAACCCGCAGATTGCGCTTGGCGATCTTCACGGTCACTTCCGGCTCGAAGCCGAAGCGGTTCTCCTCGAGCGGAATCGACTGAATGACCTCACGGCGGAAAACCTTGTAGCAGGTTTCCATGTCGGTCATGTTGAGGTTGGTGATCATGTTGGAGAGCAGCGTGAGGAACCAATTTCCGACCGAGTGCCAGAAATAGAGGACGCGGTGGGGGCCGGCGCCGACGAAGCGCGAGCCATAGACGACGTCGGCTTGTCCGCTCTCGAGGGGTGCAAGCAGGAGGCGGTAATCGTTGGGATCGTATTCGAGGTCGGCGTCTTGAATGATGACGTAATCGCCGGTGGCTTGCTGAATCCCGCGCCGCAGGGCCGCGCCCTTTCCCATGTTGTGGGGCTGCAAAAACACGCGCATCTGGGGCCACTGCTTTTCGAGTTCAGCCAGGATTTCGCGCGAGCCGTCGTTGGACCCGTCGTCGACGCAAAGCAATTCGAGTTCCAGGCCGACCGACATGACGCGCTCCACTACCCGGCGCACCGTCGCCTGTTCGTTGTAAACGGGCATTACGACCGAGAGTTTCATCGCAAGAAGCAGTGTAGGCTTTAACCACAAGGGACACGAAGGAGAGACGACGGTTCTTCTGGTGCTTTACGGTGCCTGGCGGCTACGTTCTGACAGAGTGGTTGAGCGCCAAACGGTTCAGTTCTGACCCTTCCACTCGTTCTGCAGGGCTGGTGAGGAAGTCAGTGCTGCCGGTGGAGCGGAGGAATTCGTAGTTTTCGATCATGGCAGCAACGCCGACGCGGGCGGAGGGAAGCGGGCTTTCGACGCGAATCACGCGGGCAGAGAAGCGGACGCGAACCGCATCGGTGAGGGTGACGTGCGGAGGAAAGGTCAGGGTGACTTCGACCTTGGTTCCAGCGATTACAGGGCGGTCGACGTAGAAGAAGACGCCGCGGGCGCTGACATTCTGGGTTTCCGTGTGGAACTCATTGGCGCCGTCCAATCGGACGATCGCCGGCAGGCGCATGTCGAAGCGCCGCATGGCCCGCCGTTCCTGTGAGTTTGCTTGCATGGCCCGCCTAACCGCGAGTAGTCCCTGATGCAACACATGGCAGACGGCAACATCCTCAGAAAACCTGAGAGCACTTGCTGCCCTCAATTTATAGAATTGTTCGCAGTTTGCAACAGCAAAATGCCGTTCGGAACTGACTCGGTAAATCTCGGCATCGGAGCTTACCGACCTTAGGAGACCGTCCGCACGCCAGAGCGGAGGACCCGTAGCGCTACCAGTTCGCAGGGTAGCTGCTGCCAACTCTGGAGTGACGTGCTCGCCAAGAGTCCTGCGGAATTGCCGAGATGCGGCGGATCATCCTGAATGCGACCGGAGCGCTCCGTGGGCACTAACGACATCCGGTCTGGAGACTGCAATCGTTGTCCTGCAGGATCCTCGCCGGAGCAGTTGGCATCCTGGGCCGGGTTCACAACGAGTCGCTCATCTTCTGGCGTCGAGCACCAGTACCAGTACGCATCCTTGACGCCACGTTTTTGCACCGCGAGTCTCCCGAATCTTGGGGGACAGGCCGCGCATCTGACCTTGGAGGCTGCATTGTGCTCTGGTGTGACTGGCTACGCGAGAAGTTGTCGGCTGCCAGACGCTGCTTCGGAGAGTTCTGGATGCGCCGAAATCGGCGTGTCACTCAAGGAGGTCGGCTTGACTTGCCTATCCGTCAGATGTTTAAGTAGTTACTTAATTTTTTCCGCCAGTTCCAGTGACCAGCAGCTGCGGGCAAAGCTCGCCCGGGGACATGTGCCGGCGCGAGGCTCTGCATAAGATAGTGCATCCCTCATCTCACCACTGGTTTGTCAAAAAACGATCTTGGACGAAAGCACTTGAGCGCAAGAACTGAGCTGATTGCATCGGAGGAACGCGTGAACGTAGATCGCCGTTGGTGGGGCACATCCGTGGTAAGGGTTCGCATCCTGGTGGCCGGGTTGGTATTGCTCGGGGCCGGATGCGCTGTTCTCGGGTGGGGGACCCGCTTTGGCAAGACCGTTCGCAATCGCGCAGGTGCTCCGGGGGCGTCGGTCGTTGGACTGGAGCCGAACGCGGAGAACTGCAAGCCCGGGCGCATTCCATCCTGGCTGGGCTGCCGCTTATCTTCGAGCCGAATCTGGGGCAGGCCGGTCTGGATCCCGCCGACCCCAGCGCCAGATTCGTAACCCATGGTTCGGGATACAGCATGGTTCTGGGAAACGATGGGGCCATCCTGAGTCTGGTTTCCAAATCCCGCTCAACTTCTCCCCGTTCCGAAAGCCGGGTCCAGACCCTGCGGATGAAGCTTGCCGGAGCCAATCCCAATGCGAGTCTGAGTGCCGCTGATCAACTTCCGGGGAAGAGTAATTACTTCATCGGAAACGATCCGGCGAAGTGGCGGATAGGTGTGCCACAGTTTGCCCGCGTGCGTTACGAGAATGTTTATCCCGGCATCAACCTGGTCTTTTACGGAAACGACGGACATCTGGAGTATGACTTCCAGGTGGCGCCGGGGTCGGATCCCTCCCAGGCCGAACTTGAATTCAGCGGGGCGAAGAAACTCGAACTGAACGATGGTTCCTTGGTGATCCGCGGAGAAAACGGAACCGTCCGGTTTCGACGCGCCGAATGTGTATCAGGAGATCGATGGACGGAAGCAAGCGGTCGAGGGAGCATTCGTGCTGCGGGCAGCGAATCGGGTTGGTTTCGCAGTCGGAGCGTACGACCATTCGCGGGAATTGATCATCGATCCGATCCTGAACTTCTCGACATACTTCGGCGGCACCGGCGACGAGCACCGCACTTCCGTAGCAGTCGACGGCAGCCTGAATATCTACCTCGCCGGGTCTACTACCTCTCCGAATCTTCCGGTCACTGCGGGCGCAATCCAGGGGACGCTGCAAGGTGCGCAGAATGTGTATGTGGCCAAGATTCAGCCACCATTGGGCTCTGTACAGGCGCAGCTGATGGAGTTGACCTACCTTGGTGGCAGCGGCACCGATTATCCGGTGGGAATCGAAGTGGATGGCGCAGGCAATCCTTTTGTGGCTGGGACGACCACATCCGGAGATTTTCCAACCACTGAGAACGAATGCGTACCAGTCAACTCCTGCGAGCGCCGGCACGCACGTGTTTGTGACGAAGCTGACGTTTGACTTCAGCGCAGTTGGTGTATTCCTCGTACCTGTCGGGGAACGGGACCGACATCGCGAGCGGCATGACGATCGATCCGGCGGGCGATCTATACGTGACGGGAACGACGACCTCGATCGAGACCGCAGTTTCACTGATCAATTTCCGGCCAGCAATTTGCCTAAACCACTTCCCGTTCCAGATCACTTCGCAGGCGCCTGCCATTCAGTTCTTCGTAACCAAGGTGAACACGACCGCGCGGGGCAATTGCCAGCATTCCCTACTCGACCTACTTCGGCGGGGGAGTGTTCGATACTCGACACCACTGTCGCGACGGGTGGCGGCATCGCAGTAGACGCGCAACTCTGAACATCTATTTCACGGGCACGACCAACTTCACATATTCGGGATGTACCGGCTGCAGCGTGACCGACTTCCCGATCCTGAATGCGTACCAGCCCTGTCTGGACACGCCGCCAGCGACAACGATTGTGAATCCCCAGTCGTGCGCGAACACCGCGAACCCGACGGCTCCGGATGCATTTGTCGCGAAGCTGAATCCCAACGCAGCTCAGGGACAGCAATTGATCTGGTCGACGTATCTGGGTGGCACTCAGAACGATTCGAGTCTGGGCGTTGCCGTCGACGCTGGGGCGGCGAACGTGTACGTCGTTGGGACAACAAACTCTCCGGATTTCGTCAACACCGGCGCCATCATTAGCTTTGCACCGTACCAGAAGTGCCTGAACAATCTTCCTTCAACTCCTGCGAGCGGAACCGTCACGTGCCCGACGCCGACGACTCCGGCCCGGACGACGCTTTTGTGGCGCGGCTGAGCAATCCCAGTACGAGTACGACAAATATTGCTCTGAATTACTTCTCCTACCTGGGCGGTGCAAACGATGAACAAGGTCTCGCGATCACCGTGGACTCGAACAGCGGCGCAATGATCACGGGATCGACTCAGTCGCCATTCGTTCCGCCAGCCGGGACGGATGGGAATTTCCCCGTGTTTCCGTTTCCGAGTTCGATTCAGAACAGTCTCAACGGCACGCAGGACGCGTTCATTGCGCGGTTGAATACGGGAGCGACCGTGGGGCAGACGACCACAGCCTCGTGGGCCAGCTATTTCGGCGGTGGTCGGCATTGATGCGGGCACGGGTATTGCGCTCGACGTGAACCAGAATACTTATCTGGCGGGGGAAACGAATTCGACGGACTTGCAGGTTGCGAAAGCGCTGCAAACGACCAACGGCGGCGGATACGATTCGTTCGTGACGCAGTTCGGAACCGCGGTGAGCCTGTCCATTCAAGGCGTACTCAGCGTGGGGACAAACCAGCAATACATCAGCGCCGGAACCCCGGCGACCTTCACCTACACGGTGACGAATAATGGGCCGGACCTGGCGAGCAACATCGTGGTCACCGCGGATTTGAGCCTGTCTGCGACGAGGGTGCAGCTCACGAATGTTTCAGGGAGCCTGAACGGAGCGGGCACTTGCAGCTCCCAAGGCTCTACAAATCCGAGCATCAGTTGTGGTCCGATTTCTCTGCAGTCTGGCTCGACCGCGACGCTCACCATCACCGCGACCCCGACCGCGAACGAGCGCGACTTCACCCGTGTTCTTCAACGGCGGAACGGTACAGGCCATCGGTTCCCGGCAATATTGTGCTCGCGCAGACATCCGTCCCGGCGCAGATGTCAGACTTCACGATGTTGGTGCGGCCCCGGCAACCAGAGTATTCCGGTGGCTGGAGAGACGGCGACGTATACGGTGCAATTGACTCCGCATCCCGTGTACACATCGGGCATTACGATTTCGTGCTCGGGACTTCCAGCCGCCTCAACTGCAGTCCCAGTACCAGCCCTGTGAATCTGACAAGCGCGAGTGGAAGCTCCGTGACGCTGAGCATCCATACGACGCCTCGTCCAGTCATCACACCGGCTGCGAGCATCTTCACGCGACGTTTCTATGCGATCTGGCTGATGATTCCCGGGATGGCGCTGGTGGGTGATAGGCGGTAATCGTCGCCGGCGGAGGATCTTCGGGATCCTGATGCTGTGTACGTTGTTTACCCTGCTATTGCTTGTGCCGGCGTGCAGCAGCAGCAAGACGCAGACCCCAGTCAGCGGCACGCCAGCGGGCAATTACACGATCACGGTAACGGCTGCCGCGGGAACTGATTCCAAGAGCCAGACGATCGGGCTCAGCGTTCCGTAGACGCAAATCAATTCAGAATGAAGAAAACCCACGCGCGGTGCGTGGGTTTTTCTTGTCGCTGCCTCCCCATTGCGCGCTCGCGCGCAACCCCGGACGTGAGGCGTCCTGGGCTACACTTGCTTCAGGTTCGCTAGGCTCCAGCCGAGAGTTTGTGGTGCCCTCGCGCTTCGGCGATGCCATATTGACGAATCTTGTAGAGAAGAGCCTTGTAGCTGATCTGCAGAATGGCGGCTGCCTGCTTACGATTCCAGTTGGTCTGTTCCAGGGCGCGAGTGATGGCGAGAGCTTCCGCCTCATCTTTCGCCGAGCGGGCGAGCGACTTCAAACCTCCGGGATCGCTAGTCCTGGAAGACTCGCCGGGTGTTCCTCCCGTGCCATCGTTGCGCGGCAGAAGCTCGGAAACAGCGAGGCTCTCATCCCCCAAAATCAGGTAGCGCTTCAGAAAGTTGTTCAGTTCGCGCAAATTGCCGGGCCAGGAATGATTGTGGCAGGCCTGGAGCAAGTTGGGTGAGAGCGGCAACGGAGAGCGGGCATAGCGCTCAGCCATGCGAGTCATCGAGTGTTTAAGGAGAACCGGGATTTCTTCCCGCCGATCGCGCAATGGCGGCAGGGTGAGAGTAAAGGCGTTGAGGCGATAGTAGAGATCTTCGCGCAACCGCTTGGTGGCGAGCGCTTCGGGGATGTTGATGTTCGTCGCCGCCAGAATACGCACGTCGACTTTGATGACGGAGCGGCTGCCCAGCCGGGAGAATTGCTGATCCTGCAGAACGTGAAGCAGCTTGGCCTGCAGCAGCGGCGGCATCTCGCCGATTTCGTCGAGCAGGATTGTTCCCTTGTTGCAAAGTTCGAACTTGCCGGGTTTGGCGTGCGTGGCGCCGGTGAAGGCTCCAGGTTCGTATCCGAACAATTCGCTTTCCAGCAGGTCGGCGGGAACCGCGGCACAATTCACTTTCAGAAACGTACGATGCGCGCGCGGTGAGAGCTTGTGAATCAGGCGCGCGAGAACTTCCTTGCCGGTTCCGCTTTCACCGAGCAAGCAGGACAGGAATATCGACGTTGGCCACCAGCGCTGCCTGGGAGCGGATCTTGCGCATTGCAGGGCTGGCAGCGATGAAGAACACGTCATCAGCGAGTTCCTCGACTTCGCCACCGAAGGACTGCTTGCCCTGGCCGAGGCTAAGGTCGATGACGGAATCCAGTTCTGCTTTCTGAAATGGCTTGGTGAGGTAATCCTGCGCACCCAGTTTCATCGCCTGGACGACTTTTCGCGTATCGCTCACGCAGGACAACATGACAACCTTGGTCGCAGGCTGTTTCTGCCGCAGTTGCTCAAGGGTCTGCAGGCCATCGATGCCGGGCATGAGGACGTCGAGCAGTACGAGATCGGGTTGGAGACCCTTGTCGATTTTCTGCAGAGCCTCTTCGCCGGTGGTTGCGGTTTCGACTTTGTAGTCGTCCACCTCCAGCAGGGTTTTGATGTACCGCAGCATGCCGGGTTCGTCGTCCACCAGCAGGATCTTGGCGGTGTGCTTCATCGATGTTTTCCTTTGGAGGCGGCGGAGACTGCCGGTTTATAAGGTATCAAAAACGAAAACTTACAACCCGCTCCCAGATCGCTCTCGACCCATATTTTACCGCCCATACCTTGCACCAGCCGGCGGGCAATCGCGAGACCTAAGCCCATGCCGTCCTGGTTTTGGTTGCTCGGAAGGCGGAAAAAGTCGTCGAAAACTTCCAGATGAAACTCCGCGGGAATTCCGGGTCCGGTATCGGACACGCTCACTTTGACCGAGTTGGGATGGCTCACATTCTGGCGCCGGCGCTCCGAAGCCGATGGCAGTGATGCTGCGCGGCGCTCCCACATATAGGGCTCGGCGTGCAGCCATACCGTTCCCGCTTGCGGTGTGAACTTGAAAGAATTCTCCAGCAGATTCGAAATAATGCGCTCCAGCTTGGGAGCGTCGAAAGGAAAAAGCGGAACCTTATCGTTGGCGAGGAAGTACAGCGCAATCCCCTTTTGCTGAAAGCGGTTCGACCACAGGCGGCATACTCCCGACAAACAGTCGTTAATATTGCCCATGTCGAACTGCATGCGCAGGCCGCCAGTTTCCAGCGCGCTGTAAGTCAAGAAATCCTGAATAAATTGCTGCAGACGCTTGCCGCTGTCGCGCATATCCTGCAGGACTTCGCGTTGACGGTCGCTGAGAGGACCCAGCTTCTCGCTGTGCAGAAGCTCGACGTAGCCATTCAGGATCGACAACGGCGTCTTGAGATCGTGCGCTGCCGAGGCAAGAGCGTTGGTGGTGCGTTGAAAGCGTTCGCGCAGTTCCTTGTATTCCTGCAGCAGGTTCTCGGGAGTGGGGACATCTGCGTCGGTTCGAACGATCGGCGGTGTCGGCTCAGTAGCCATTGCCGCGTCCGAAGCACACGTGTTCTTGTGGGCAGAGGTCATGAGAGTTACCACAGGTTGACACACGGGGAGAGAAAAGCCGCACTCGAACTGTCAACACGGAGTGCCAGTAAAAGAAGCGTAAGGCAGGCAGTAATCCATTGTCAATGAAAAATACGACGGAATTACCCAAGTGTAGCAAAAGCTTGCACTTCCCAGTGGTTCCTTCGCGGAAGATCGTTTTTGTTGAAGGCGAATATATGACGAATAAAACACCTGAGATTGGCCGCTGTCATGTGGGGTTGGCCGTCTTTGTCGGGCGGGGATCCCGGTTTTGTGCGGGAGGTACCTGACCTTCTGGTCGGATTTGGCACCCGAGGTGCAGTTTGGAGCCTGGGGAGAGCGCTATGGAGAGGTCTGCATGAACGGGGCAAGGTCCCGAAATGAGCGGCGGAAGTGGGCCCGGCTGCCCCTGGCGATCCCCGTTTTCGTTCGCAGTCGCGACGGAAAGGGCAAAGAATTTCTTGAGTTCGCCACATCGCTGAACGTGAGCGCCGGCGGAATGCTTGTTGCGATTCGCCGCACTTTGCCTGCTGTAGCCCAGGTTCGGCTGGAGATCCCCAGCGCACCGGTCGCCGCCATGGCTCTGTTGCCGCGAGCGGCTCGGACCCTGAGCGCCAAAACACTTCGCACTACCCCTGCAGACGGGTACTATCTTCTCGGACTGAAGTTTGCGCGTCCGCTGCCCCTCTCCGAAAAACCGCCGGCTCGCCGAAGGAAACTCTTTTCAAGACTGTGAAAATATTTGCGCATATGTGACTTGGAAATGTTACTCTGGCCACCAGGTCTTGGTTACCGGAGTGCCCTGTTGGGCTTCGCTGGTAAATTTATACTTTTCAGAGAGATACTCTGAGTTCCACGGTTTCTTCCGGAGCCTGCCAGCTTTGGCTCTCTGGATGCAGGATAAAGTCTCTCCCCTCACTTGGTAGATTGTCCACCATGACCAGCAACAGCGTAAATACACTCGTCCAGCCTCTAGGGGAGATGCCGCCCGAATCGATTGTTTTTGGGCGAACCGAGGGCATGCAAGCGGTACGCGACCGCCTCAACAAACTGGCAAGCGCGAACGTGCCGGTCTTGATCCAAGGTGAAAGTGGGACGGGCAAAGACATTATTGCTCGCATGATCCACGCAGCTTCACCCTGGCGAACTGGGCCGTGGGTAAAGGTAAATTGTCCGGCGATTCCCGGAACGCTGCTTGAAAGCGAGTTGTTTGGCTACGAAAAGGGAGCGTTCACCGGCGCATATGGAGTGAAGCCGGGCCGCGTCGAGATGGCGCACCGCGGCACGCTTTTCCTCGACGAAATTTCTGAGCTGGATATGTCGCTGCAGTCGAAGCTGCTGCAGCTTCTGCAGGACGGGCAGTTCTGCCGGATCGGTGCGCAGGAAGATAAGAAAGTCGAAGTGCGCGTAGTTTGCGCGACCAATCGTAAGCTCGAACTGGAAATCGAAAACGGCACATTCCGCTCCGATCTGTTCTACCGCATCAACGTTGTGAATCTCCACCTGCCTCCGCTGCGTGACCGAGCCACGGACATTCCCCAGTTAGTGGAATATTTTCTCGAGTATCACAATCGCAAATACAACTGCCGGGCGAAACCTCTCTCTGCGGACATGATGACAACGCTGCGGAAGTATCATTGGCCGGGGAACATCCGCGAACTGGAGAATCTGGTCAAGCGGTACGTGATCCTGGGCAACGAGGAAGTAATCTCCGCTGATCTGGCGCCGCGTAATAACGATTTCTTCAACACAGATATTCCGGTGGATGGGCAGATCTCTCTCAAGAAACTGACCCGGGCGGCGGTGCGCGAACTGGAGCGCAAGGTGATTCTGAAGGTTCTGCAGAATCATCACTGGAACCGTAAACAGGCGGCCAAGGCGCTGAGCATCAGCTACCGTGCATTGCTCTACAAGATTCGGGACGCAGGTCTGCCATCGAATCGTTCTCCGAAGCCGGCGCAGCCAGCGCAGGCGGTCCCTGAACCTGAACAAGAGATCGCTGCCGATTAGCGATCCACGAGTCTCAGCCAACTCGGTTACACTCGTTTTCAATTCAGGTCGCCGAAACTCCCGAACGTGACAAAACGTTGGAAACGATGCTGAGGCGAGCCAGGTATTTGCCAGGGCGCGACAGCTTGATCCCGCGGTTTCCCGTCCATTGCCCTGATCCCAGCTCGTCGTACCAAAAAGTTGCACATCCGGAAAGCCGCGCGGGACGCGGCGAATGCCCTTGATCTGGTGCGCAGATGTTTTCACCTCTCCCTACGATCGCCGTTGGATACGGTCCGTAAGGGCCCTCTCTGCGTGAAGTTAGAGAGTCTTGCGTTTGGAATCCAAGGTGCACATGACGAGTCGCGCCTTTCCGTTTTATCCCTCAAAAGGGTGCAATCCAAGGTCGTTTCGACCGAGAAGTAACTCCTAGGAGAAAAAATGAAGAAACTAGTTCTGCTTGCTGTCCTGGCACTGGCCCTGCCTACGGCAGTTTTTGCCGGCAGCAGCATAGACTACACAAACAGTGGCGGCACTCTATCGGGCTCGAACAGCGGACTCTCGCTGGGCGGATCGGTCTTGATAGCCGTCAACGGAAATGCGGGGCTCATCACAGGCTCTGACTTGGGTAGCGTGAGCTTTGAAACCGGAGCCTTGTCGAGCGGTTCGCTGCAACAGGGCGGAACGTTCGCTGCGGGTGGCTGGTTCACCATTACCGGCAACGGCAGCAATGGAGTTCCCAATGGCACTCTGTTCTCAGGAACGTTTAGTGGCCCTGTAAGCTGGACCATGATGACGCTCGCCAATGGAACTCACAACTACACCTTAACGGGAGCTCTGTCGGGAACGTCAGGTTTCTCGGCCGTCGGTGTGACGGTTCAATTGACCGTCAATACCGGCAAGGGTTTCTTTAACGGCTGCACAAAGATCTCCAGTGGTGACACCAACGTGGTCGTTCCGGAGCCGGGTTCTCTGAGCCTGCTTGGAACCGGCCTGATTGCCATGGGCGGAATGATCCGGCGCAAGCTGAAAGCGTAAGACAGCACTTCATGCAAAAGCCCCGCCGCAAGGCGGGGTTTTTTGTTGAATGGCGAGAGGAGTTCCCAGCGCCTCCGGTTAACCGCGCAGTTCCGACAATGCCTTTCGCGCGTCAGCATTATCCGGTTTAAGCTTCAGAGCTTTCTCCAACTGCTGCCGGGCGAGTGACAACTGATTGGCCTTCTGGTAGGCGAGCCCGAGGTGATAGTGCAGCACGGCGTCATCGGGGGCGCCGGCTTTGTCGTTCAGGCGCAGAGCTTCCTGGAACTGGCTGATCGCCGACCGATAGATTCCTTTGTGGTAAAAGGCCCAACCCAGAGTGTCGGCGGCATTGGGCGAATTGGGCATGCCACGGCGCGCTGCCTGGGCCATGCCCATGGCCACGTCTACATTGCCACCCTGCTCAAGAAGCACGTAGGCGAGATTGTTGGAAGCCAGGGGATTATCGGGTGAAAGGCTGAGAGCCTGCTGGTACATGGCCTTTGCCTGATCCCAGTTGTGTTTGGCTTCGTAGAGTTCGCCCGCCAGAATGTAAAAGCGTACTTCGTTGGGATTGTCTTTGGCGGCTTGCAAATAGGTCGCAAGCGCCTGGTCCATCGAGCCTCCCTGGATCTGCACTTTGCCGAGTTTCTCGAGGGCATCGATGTTGTTCTTGTCGAGAGCAATTGCCTTACGAAGCGCGGCTTCAGCTCCTGCATAGTCCTTCTTGCCGTCAAACAGTGCGGTTCCAAGCAGATCGTAGAAGTTGCTGCTGTTTGGGGACTTGGCGATCTGAGTATTGGCGGCAGCGATGGCCTTGTCGTATTGCTTCTGCGCGACATAGGTATTCATCAATCCACTCAGTGCGTCGGCGGATGACGGGTCCTTATCCAGCGATTGCTGGTAGAACGTCTCGGCTTCCGAGAAGTGCTTCTGGGCGAGTTGCACATTACCCAACTGGAAGTAAGGCGCGAAGCTCTGAGGCGCTCTGCTCCTCGCCTCCTCTGCATCCTTTTGAGCGTCGGCGTACTTCTGACGCGCCAAGTTCGGCCAAACTCCGAATCAGGAAACCATCTGCGGAATAGGGTTGTGCCTGAATAATCTGGTTTGCAGTCTGCATCACCGCATCGACCTCGCCACGACTGATTTCGACGCCGGCGATCAGCCGTTGCGCCTCGGTCAAATCCGGCTTAAGGCGCACAGCTTCGCGCCACTCCGATTCGGCGCGGTGCAAGTCCCGCTGTCGTGAATAGGCCAGTCCCAGCTGGTAGTGGGCAACGGCGCTGTTGGAATCGCTCTGCAGCGCGGATTGCAGAGATTGGATTGCGCCCGCAGCATCATTCTGCCGAAGTTGAATCTGACCCTTATAGACGAGTGCATCCACATCATGAGGCGTGGATTTCAGGATTTCATTGTTGAGCTTTCCGGCTTCATCGAGCCGGTCTTTGAGAATGAGGATCTGAATGTAGTTCTTTTTGACTTGAAGGTCTTTGGGATGATCACTCTGCAGAGATGAATACTCGGCCACCGCTTTGTCCAGATCGCCGACCGCGAAGTAATAATCGCCCAGCATGCGATACCCTTCAGGACTATCGGCAAGGTCCTTCTTGGTCTGCCGCAGGAAGGACTCCGCCTCGTCTCTCTTGCCTTCCTGCATCAAAAGACGAACCAGGGCGGCGCGAGGCGCAGAATCCTTGGGATCGATATCAATGCCATGCCTGAACTGCTGTTCGGCCTCCGTCAGGCGATTGTGAGACTGGTAAAAGCCGCCGAGAGCCAACTGAGCATTCATGGCCTTGGGATCGGCTTGGACAGCTTTCTTGAAACTTGCTTCTGCCTGATCGGTCATATTCGAGCGAAGCTGCAGCAAAGCCAGCAGAAGATAAGACTCTGAACGACTGGGATCGAGGGCGATGGTCTGTTGTACTTCCTGTATAGCTGCCGTGAGATTGTTCTGGGCAGCGTAATAATTGGCCCAAGCCTCGTGGGTTTCGGGATTGTTCGGTTGCTTGTCGCGCAACAGATCGAGGTGAGTTTTGGCTTGCTTGAACGCATCCGAAGAAAGGGAACCATCAGGATTGCGCACGGTGACGAGCATGTTCGCCAGATCAGTATGGGCGCGATAGTTTTCGGGAGTGAGCTCCACGGTGCGGCTCAGTTCCTGGAAGGCGCGATTGCTGTCACCGAGCTTCAAGTATGCCTGGCTGAGCTTGTAGTGCGCCTCAGCGAATCGTGAATCGATCTGCGTGGCGTTGGCATATTGGATCGCCGCCTCCCGGTACTTGCCCTTAGCGAAGTATTTTTCCCCACTATCAAAGAACTTCTGCTTGCGAACATTTGGGTCGCGCGAGCACCCGGTACTGACGGCAAGCAGAAGGGAACTCAGGAGCAGTAGGCGCACGACACAGGAACGACTCATAGTGTTTCTCCGATGAGGGACACAGAGTAATGACGAAACCTCTGATTTTGAATACGTCGATCTTACTGGAGTGGAAGCGTGAGCAGGAATTACCGGAGTCACTGACGGTTGGCCAATCGGCGAATCAGTTTTCATCAGCGCGGAATGTAATCGTCCAATTGGGGAAGGATCCGTTCGGCAAACGGGAGCAGCCGCTGCAGCGCGGCGTCGGTACTCTCGCCGCGTAACATGACGGTTTTGAGCCGCACCAGAGAGCCGTCACTGCGATTCATCCGGATCGAGTCAGCGACCAGGTAATATTTGGCCCAATATTCGCTGGCAACTCCACGGTCATGTGCCCAGTACCAATAAAGAACGAGCTGACGGGCATCGCCCTTGGCGATCACATAACGGTTGACGGGAAAGGGCGCGTGGTTCGCCATCGAAAGCATGATGCGGCTGGACTGCACTGGCGACCAGCCGGCTCCCGGTAGACAGTTCTTGGGGGAATGGATCGTGTCCCCAGCGCGCTGGCTGGGAAAGTATGCGATGAAGAGGTCCACCGGAGGCTGGGTGGATTGCTCGTCGCGGTATACACGCAGGAGAAAATCGCCCGGTCCCAGGACCTTAAGGGCATCGTCATCAATGGCTACATCGGTTCCCTCCCAGCTTCCGAGTTGCTGTGGAAAGGACGGCAACGCCTGGCGCGGGGGAAACACCTCCCCACGAGTCCGGGCCTGCAGAAAGATCGCGGTGGCGATGAGCAGAAGAGCGACGGGGAGAAAACGCGCAGTTGACCGGGTCATTCTTTTGCACCTGCCTTCTGCAAACTCACAGTGATCAGGCCGTGCAGGGCGTACAGCATCAGCAGGGAGATGACGAAGATGATCCATCCCCACGAGGCATGGAAGTAGCCCTCCGCTTTCTCCGGATCCCAATACTGGACGAGCAGACCAGTTCCGATGATCCGCACGCTGTTCGCCGCCACCGCAATCGGAACGGAGGCGAAAGCCAGTATCCACCGCACCCACAGCCGCTTCTCCATTAAATATCCGTAAATGATGGCGAGGGCCACAAGAGACATCAGCGATCGAATGCCGCTGCAGGCTTCAGCGACTTCCAACGCCATGGCGGGCAGATTGATGACGTTCCCCTCCCGCAAAACCGGCACCCCGAGCAGAGGAAGTATCAGACCGGAGACTCGCGACGCCAGCACTTGCAGCGGAAAAGTGATCTGATTAAAGACAACCGTAGGGATGGGGATCATCAGGATCAGGAACGCCCATGGAAACATCAGGGCCCGGAAGTACATCCATCCGCAGAACAGAACGACGAGGCCAGCCAGGAGAATCAGCAGCGAGAATCGGGAAAGGAATAACTCTGCTCCCATTTGGCCAACCACGAGAATGCACATCGCGAGGGCGGCAATCGCCATGCCAGACCACGATGGCCGCAGCGGAAGTTCGGAGAACTTCTGGCGTTCTTGCCAGATCACCAGAGCGGAAAAGAGAGGCACAAAAAATCCGTGTGAAAAATTGGGATCATGCCACCACTGTCCAACCAGGTGGATCAGAATAGCCCGGTAGAGCCAAAGGATGATTCCCGACAGGACCACAAGCTGCCACAGAGGTACGGCCGGCACGATGCCAGATTCCCGGCGCGCACTCGCAGGGTCGGATTGCAGAAGGGTGCTCACGATCCAAGGAATGCCAGGTGCCGGGGGATACTCAAGCATAAGCCAGCAGGGTAGTCTTATGCAACGAGCACTTTTGAAGTCTTTCCTGGCGGAAGTTGAAACGCAGGAACCCTCCCCGCGCTTTGGTAACAGATCCCTGAGTTACAGCGGTAACGATACGGAAACTCCGAAGCACTTTATTCTGCAAGTGCTGTGAGGACGTCTGGGGATTGAAGCACTGTTGCGCCGACGGATGCTGGTGCAAGTGAGAAAAGTTTTTCCCATAGTTGCCATCCAGCGCCTAAAATGAGGGTAATCGAGATCTGAAGTATCCCCTTTTGGAACATATGTTTTGTGGTGTAAGTTATTGAAAATTAAGGCTTACTTCCGAATTTGTGTGTGGGAGGATGGCAGCTGGCAAGTTCGGCGAGACTCTTGCTCTTATTTTGTCTAAAGACCAACTGGGGTTCGACTTTGTTGAAACCACTGGAAGGGCAAAAATGGGCAAACCATCCCTGAGTTGGGGCGATCCGGCACTTACCGTCAACTGCGAAATGGCCATCGACAGCGTTATGACAAAATTTGTGGCAGGTGCCAGCGCGAGTATGCGGCCCGTGGAAGCGGTCATCCGCGAACTCGCACAAAGCGACGTGCCGGTATTGCTACTGGCTGAGCGCGGTGCAGGCAAACACGCTACTGCACGGCGCATTCATGACCTGTCCCGGCGCAGTGCGCAACCTTTTCGGAGAATTCTGTGTTCCACGCTTAGCGCTGAGGATCTCGAGAAGTTTGCGGGCCGAAGATCACGATTCCGCGGGCACAATTTTCCTCGAGGAATTAGGAGATCTGAATGCGGATTGCCAGGCATGCCTGCAGAGCTTGCTCTCGCAGCGAGCGGGCAACCACCGCGAGAGTGTAAAGGCGAGATTCATCTGTGGCAGCGCTTTGGACCTGGAACTCGAAGTCAAAGCGCGGCGCCTGCGCGAAGATCTTTATTACCGCATCAGTGGAGTGTGCCTGCGTTTACCGCCTTTACGGCAGCGTAAGGAAGATATTCCGCTTCTGACGGAGGAATTCCTCGCCAAGTATGCGCAGGAATTCCGCCGCCCAATTCCAGCCTTAAGCAAAGAAACCCGGCGCCTTTTTCAGGATTATTCCTGGCCCGGAAACCTGCACGAATTGGAAGCAGCGGCAAGAATCCTGGTAGCGCTCGGTGATGAGCATCTGGCTATGGGCGGACTGCGCGCTCTGCTGCAGAAATCACCTTCGGCTCGCAATGGCCGAAGGATGTCATTGAAAGCCGCCTCGAAAGCAGCATCTCATGAAGCGGAGAAGGAACTCATTCTCAAAGTCCTGACGCGCACTCGATGGAATCGGCGGCGAGCGGCGGAGGAACTTCAGATCAGCTATAAAGCGCTGCTCTACAAGCTGAAGCAAATTGGATGTGAAGGTTATGGAGCATCGTAAGTGCATGGAGAGTATATGAAGAAAGTGATCCATCTGGCAGTGTTGCTGTGGATGGGTTTTTCAACCAGGGCAATGCTGGCGCAGACTAGCGGCACGCAGCACGCAACTGCGACGAAGTCCGAGAGTTCAAACAGCGCGAAGTCCAGCGACGAGGTGCAGGCTTCCAACGTTGCGCCGGATTATGTGATTGGGGCTGACGACACTCTGCACATCTCGGTGTGGAAAGAGCCTGAACTCACCGAGACTCTACCGGTTCGTCCCGACGGCAAGATTTCCATGCCGCTGCTCAATGACGTTACAGCCGCGGGACTGACTCCTTTGCAGTTACGGGACGAGATCACCGAACGGCTGAAGAAGTACATCGCAGATCCCCGGGTCACGGTAGTGGTGACTGGAATGAACAGCCGAAGGGTCTTTGCCACGGGAGAGGTTTTGCATACCGGGCCAATGACGTTGCTGCCGCACATGACGGTGCTGCAGGCGTTGGCGCAGGCGGGCTTTAGTCAGTTCGCCAATCCCAAAGCGATCTACCTGCTTCGCATCGAGAACGGGAAACAGCAGAAAATACCCTTTAACTACAAGGAAGTCGTCAAGGGAAACCATCCGGAACAGAACATCGAGTTGAAGCCGGGTGACACGATTGTGGTGCCTTAAGGAACTGCGGATGAACAGACGAAGTTATCGGAATTGCAGGCATGATGGTGTTCGCGCTCGGCATGGTTTGGGCGCAAGACAATGCGCGCGCCGGCTGACTCGCAGGCGGCCCAGCAGCCCGTCGCCGCGTATGGGCAGGAGAATGCGCCTGCACCCATCAACGAGAATCCGCCGCTTTCAGGGCTGGATTTGCCGTCCTTGCAGGAGCACGCAGCTCCGTTGAGCTATCTGCAGCCAGGAGCGACATTCAGTGAATCCGCGAGCACCAACATCGGAAACACGGTCGGTGGAAGTGACTTCGGTTCCATCACACGTGGTCTGGGAACCCTGACGCTGAGGAGACTGTGGAGCCACTACGATCTGGCGCTCGATTACATGGGCGGAGTCGCCTACTACAACAAAGATGGGCTCGGATGGAGGCAACTGCAGAGTCTCGGAATCGCACAGAAGATCGAATGGAAGCGCGGCCAACTCACTTTGCGCGATAACTTCAGCTACCTTCCCGAAGGGAATTTTGGAGGCGCTTACGGTTCGCTGGGCTCCGTCGGCATCGCGGGTTTGGGCAATGCCCCAGGCGGTTTGTGGGGCGGAAATTCACTTGGAGCTTTTGGACTGGTGCCGCGAATCCTGAATGTTAGCTTGGCCGAGCTGTCTGAGAAACCTGAATCCAAAGTCGGCAGTCACCGCAACCGGGGGATACGCATTCACGCACTTTTTCGGAAATGACGTTAATGGCGATTCCTTCATCGGTAGTTCGCAAGTCTCCGCCCAGGCAGGCTACAACCGGATCCTCACTCCGCACACGCAGATCGCGGCAGTCTACGGATATCAGGGGTTCGACTTCACCGTGCAGGGCACGGCCTTTCACTCGCACGTGATCCAAGGTATGTACGGCCATCGCATCTCAGGCAGGATGGATTTCTGCTGGTGCTGGCCGCGTGCGACGAAGGTCCGCACCGATCACATTTGGTTGGCACGACTCCCGACACAAGGATCGGAGTCGCGGCCCAGGCGCGCCTCCGCTATCGGCTCTCGAAGAGTTCCCTCGATCTGAGATACGAGCGTTTTATGACCAGCGGCGGTGGATTATTTGCGGGAGCTCAAACAGACATGGTCCGCTTTGGTGTCGAGCATCCCTTGTCGCGTGTCTGGAGTTTGTCCGCGGATCTGGGATTCAGGCACAACGATCGCTTGCAACCATTGACTCAGCAACAGATACATTGCCTGCATTACCGGGTCCCAAAATTCCCAGAACGCCTGTCCGGCCAATGACGCGACAACCTATAACGACGGCTATGCCGGAGTCGCATTGCACCGTCATTTTGGCCGCGAATTCCACGGCTACTTGAGTTACCAGTTCAACGAGTTGTCGTTCGACCATTCTTTCTGTGTATCCGGTACGCCGTGCGATCGGATCTCGAATCGACAAGTAGTGACTTTTGGATTGGATTGGACCCCCCGGCCAATTCGCATCGACTGATTTCGGGCTACTCGAACCGGCCGCGTGCGTGGCGCGAGAGCGGCCAGATTGGACGTAAGGAAAATGATTACAAATCGTGAATTGACCATGCAGGACTATACGGCGATGTTGCGCCGCCGGGCGACGATCATCCTGATTCCCGCCCTCCTGGCCCCCTTGGCGGGATATCTGATTTCGTATGCGTTCCCGCCCAAGTACACCTCCCAGTCCGTGGTCCTGATCGAGGGGCAGAAGGTCCCTGAATCGATGGTGCAGCCGGTTGTCTCCTCGGATTTAACGGCTCGGGTGTCCACGCTGCAGCAACAGGTTCTGGCCGAGAGCAAACTGCGGCCCCTGGTACAGCGCGTTTTCCCGGGGAAGAATCCAGCCGAAGTCGGGGCGATGATCGACACGATACGGGCGAACATGTCGGTTGAGCCCGTGCCGTCTGATTTGCTAAGCATCGGTACCTCGGGTAAAGGAAAGAAGCCGAATGCCAGTCCTTTCCCCGGTTTCTATGTGAAATACACAGCTCCGAACGCACGTGAGTCCCAACTCATCTGTAATGAACTCACCACGTTGTTGGTGGATGAAAACTCAAAACAGATTGCTGATGCGGCTGCCGGTACGTCGGAAGTGCTGAACCGCGGAATCGAAGATGCCAAGAACAATCTCGACGGCATGGATGCGAAGCTGGCGGAGTTCAAGAAGCAGTACGTGGGCCAACTCCCGGGCGATGAAGAGAGCAATCTGAAGATCCTAACTGGGTTGAACTCGCAACTCGAAGTCCAATACGCAGACACTGAATCGCGCGCAACAAGACAGGACGTACACCGAGTCGATGCTGGCTCAGCAGTTGGCGGCCTGGAAGAGTTCGCAAAATTCCACCAATCCAGAAACCCTGCAAAAGCAGCTATCCGACTTGCAGACGCAGTTGCTTCAGTTGAAGTCGAAGTACACCGACGATCATCCCGATGTGATCAAAACCAAGGCCGATATCGAAGGCGTGAAAAAGAAGTTGGCCGATATCAATAAGGCCTCCTCCGACAGTACGGAAGACAGCAGCGAAAAAGGCTCGGTGATCGAGTCGCCCGAAATCCGCCAGTTGCGCCTGCAGCTTCATCAATACGGAGAACTCATCGCCGCCGCGACCCGCGATCAGAAACGCTTGCAGCAGGAGATTTCCGTTTATCAGGGAAAGATTTCCCTGAGCCCTGCGGTGGAAGAACAGTACAAGCTGCTGACTCGCGACTATGACAACGCCCAGAAGAGCTACCAAGACCTGCTGGGCAAGAAGAGTTCGGCTGATCTGACGGTGAAGATGAACAATCAGGCTGTCGGTGAGACGGATGTTTCCACTCAATCCAGCCGACCTTCCCGATAGCCCAAGCTTTCCCAATCGGCTGATCTTCGCTTTGGGCGGACTCGCCGCCGGGCTTGCAGTCGGGGCTGGAATCTCACTTCTGCTCGAATTGAAGGACAACTCCATTCGCAACGAGCGTGATGCCGAGGCCGTCCTCGAGTTGCCCACTTTGATTGCCGTGCCCTGGGTGGGGGCGACGGCCGCGGAAACGAACGGCAAGTTCAAGTTCTGGCAGCGTAAGAAGACGCCAGAGGATGGGAGTGCGGTGGTGAGAGCATAAGCGTCATCGCCTCCGGGAAATATCATGTACAAAGAGTTCTACGGACTACGAGCGAATCCGTTCAACGTCAATCCTGACCCGCGTTATCTGTTTCTGACGCGGCACACGGAGGAAGCGCTGGCCTGCCTGACCTATGGCATTCAAAGCCGCAAAGGCTTTGTGCTGTTGACCGGCGAAGTGGGAACCGGGAAGACCACGCTGATCAACAAGCTTCTGGAGTGGCTGCGGCTCCAGCAGGTCGCTACCGCATTCATCTTCAATTCGCGGCTGAACGTACCTCAGTTTCTGGATTACATGATGGCCGACTTCGGGATTCCGTGCGATTCCAGGGCCAAGAGCCAGGTCCTGCTGCGGCTCTATAACTGGCTGCTCGACCGTTATCGGGCCGGGGAGACGGCGGTGCTCATCGTGGATGAGGCGCAAAACCTCTCCGAGGAAGTGCTGGAAGAGATTCGCATGCTCACGAACCTGGAGACATTTACCGAGAAACTGCTCCAGATTGTGCTCGTGGGTCAACCTGAACTGGAACAAAAGTTGAAGCAGCCGCAACTCCGGCAGTTGCGGCAGCGTCTAACGCTGCGCGCAAAGACCCACGCTTTGACACTTGACGAAACCAAAGCTTACGTCCAGCAGAGATTGCGGATCGCAGGTTCGAACGGGCAGCAGATTTTCACTCCCGAGTCGCTGCTATCGATTCACCGCTACTCGGCCGGCATTCCGCGCGTCATCAACCTGCTCTGCGAGCATTGCCTGGTCAGTGCCTTCGTGGATCAGCAGAAGGTGATTGAGCCCGCAGTGGTCGATGCGGTCGCGCGCGATTTCGATCTGGGCGACAACACTTCCTCTGGCGCGATGACGGCTCCTCCGCCGCCCAGCAGCAACGGGAATAAGTTTGACTTGGTGGATGCCTTGCGTTCTTTGGCGACTCTGGCCGACCGCTTACGTCAGGAAGAAAAAGAAACCTCCCCCGTGAAAGGAAACTATGAGCCGAATTCATGAAGCGTTGAAGAAAGCCGAGCAGGAACGGGCCAATACCCAAGGGGGAGTTCCGTCCAGCTTCACGACAGCTCCGGTGGCCGAAGCTTCCGGCTATGAGGACATCGAGATAGCTCGTGTGACCCCTAATTTGGGGATGCCGGACCTTGGCGGCCCGTTTAGTCTGGAGACGCTGCTGGCCCGCTGTTCCCAGCCAGGGTGGAATCCAGACTCGCAGACCATGCTTTTCATGAACGGCAACGACAGCGCGAAGGGAACCGAGGAATACCGCACCCTGAGGTCCCGCCTGTATCACATACGGGAGAAGATGCCGCTCAAGAAGCTGCTGGTGACCAGCGCTCTTCCCAAGGAAGGCAAATCGTTCACCTCGGCGAATCTCGCCCAAGTCATGGTCCGGCAGCATGGCCGGCGCGCCCTGCTGATCGATGCCGATTTGCGCGGACCACGCTTGCACCAGATGCTGGGCGCGCCTAAGGGCCCCGGTCTCGCAGAGTACCTGTTGGGAAAGGCCGATGAAGTCTCGGTGATTCAACGCGGCCCCATGGAGGGATTGTTCTTCATCGCAAGCGGAGAGTCCATTGAGGATCCGGCGGAGATGGTGGCGAGCGGCAGGCTGAAGATGCTCTTGCAGCGCGTCGAACCGGTGTTTGACTGGATCATCATTGACTCGCCTCCGGCAATTCCGGTGTCCGATGCCAGCGTGCTGGCCAAAGCCTGCGACGGCGTGCTGATGGTCGTGCGTTCCAACTCGACGCCGTCCGACGTGGCGCGAAAAGCGCGCATGGAGTTTCCCGACCAGATGCTGGTGGGCGTCGTGCTGAACGGAACCGATCGAGATGAAGCGGAGTACGCCCGCTACTACTACGAGTCGTACGAGAAGAAAGTACCCCCGACCCAGTCTTAGGGAGAAATTCAGTGATCCGGCTCTTCCGAGTGTATTACCCGCTGCGCGCTCTGGTGCTGCTGGCGGTTGAGGCCCTGATTGTCTGGTTGTCGTTTGTCCTGGCGACCACCCTGCAGAACCAGGAGAACTGGTGGCTTCTGCTGAATGTGGAGGGTGGGTACCTGAAGATTCTGGGTGTGACCGGAATAGTGTTGTTGTTTTCTCACTGGCTCGATCTCTATGACACGTCGCTTCTGGGCGCAAAATGGGATCAGATCTTCCGGATTTTATTGGTGCTGGGTTTTGTCGCTCTCGGGCTCTCCGCGGTCGGAGTTCTGTTTCCCCAGTTCCTTCCCGGCAATGGATCACTGCTCACTGGGATCATCATTTTGATCTTCACGCTGTTCTTGTGGCGCAGGGCGTACTCGTGGATCGTGCAGCAGTCCTATTTCCGCGAGAGAGTGTACGTACTGGGAACGGGAGATCGGGCGCAGCGGCTCCTGAATGGTTTGCGGCAGCGAAGCGAACTGGGGATCGAAGTCGTGGGCTGGACCAGCAACATTGAAGGCGAACTGACGCGAGAGTCGGTTGCGGCCCACTTGATTTCCATGGTCCGGGAGCGAGGCGTGCACCGTGTGATTGTTGCTATGCCAGATCGCCGTGGCACACTTCCCGTGGAAGAACTGCTTAATCTTCGCTTGAAGGGTGTGAAGGTTGAAGAAGCCACCTCGTGGCTGGAGAAGATTTACGGCCGGATCGAAGTCGATCAGCTATATCCGAGCTGGCTGATCTTCGCCGAAGGGTTCCGCTTCAGCGCGTTCAACCGCATCTTGCGCCGCATCCTGAACTTTACGGCTGCGCTGATCGGACTCATCTTTGCGTTGCCGATTCTCCCGTTCGTCATGCTCGCGGTGAAGTACAGTTCTCCGGGCCCAATTCTCTACCGCCAGAAGCGCGTTGGCCGGGGAGGAGTCGTGTTCTACTGCTACAAGTTCCGCACCATGCGGCAGGATGCCGAGGCCGATACCGGCGCGACGTGGGCCGCCGATAATGATCCGCGGATTACGCGGGTGGGCAAATTTCTGCGATCGTCGCGCCTGGATGAGATTCCGCAGCTGTGGTGCGTGCTCAAGGGAGACATGCACTTCGTAGGGCCTCGTCCCGAGCGTCCCGAATTTGTGGAGTGGCTGAGCAAGGAGATCCCGTACTACGGCGTGCGTCACACGGTGCGGCCCGGGATTACAGGTTGGGCCCAGGTTCAGTACAAGTACGGCAACACGCTGGACGATGCCCGCGAGAAACTGCAGTACGACCTGTTCTACATCAAGAACGCTTCCGTCGGCCTGGATTTCTGGATCGTGTTTCAAACCGTCAAGATCGTGCTGCTGGGGCGAGGCGCGAAATGACGATACGCATCGCAGTACGAACGTCAAGTCGGAACGAAGGATTACTGTCGGCAGTCCTTCCGCGGTGCGGAAGAACGGCGCATGACCTGGGTACTTCTTCTGGCTGGCGGCGGCGCTGATTGCCTACACGTACGTCGGGTATGCCGGCTGGTTGCGCTTGCGGATGCTTTGGCGTTCTCGCCCGGTCAATGCGGGGCGCCGTTACTCCGCTGGTGTCGATTGTCATGGTCGTGCGCAACGAAGAGCAGATTGCTGGAGATCCAAGCTGCGGAATTTGACTCGCGCTCGACTACCCTGCGGACCGGTGTCAGATCGTCGTGGTCTCGGACGGTTCCACCGATCGGACCGAGAGCATTCTCCGGGACTACGGGAGCGACGCACGAATTCACAGCTGTGTTGAACCAATTGCCGCAAGGCAAAGCTTCGGGTCTAAATGATGCGTTGATATCGCTCAGGGTGAAATGGTGGTGTTCACGGACGCGCGCCAGAACATTGAGCCGTCAGCCGTGCGCCTTTTGCGGAGAATTTTGCCGATCCTGACGTGGGATGTGTCAGCGGGGAACTGATGCTTGGCGATCCTCAGATCGGGGAGAGCGGCAAGGGGCTGGGTCTTTACTGGCGGATCGAGAAGCGAATTCGGGAGTTGGAGTCGGCGTCAGGGTCGGTCGTCGGCGCGACCGGGGCACTCTACGCGGCTCGCCGCGAGTTGCTGACCAGCGTTCCGGCAGGAACGATTCTGGATGACGTCTATTTGCCCATGCAGATCGTGCGTCAGGGCAAGCGGGTGGTCTTCGACGAAAGGGCGAGGGCATGGGATACCCCAGATCTGGGGGCTGAGCGCGAGTTTTCCCGGAAGGTGCGCACGCTGAGCGGCAACTATCAGCTTGTCCAATTTGCCCCGTGGCTGCTGGGTGGGAGAATCCCATTCGTTTCGAGTTTGTGAGCCATAAGCTCTTGCGCCTCGCTGTTCCGCGTTGCGCTGGCAGCTTTACTGGTCGCTAGCGCCGCTGCTGAAGGCGCCGTTTTACAAAGTGATTTTTCTCGCGCAAGTGATCTTCTATGCACTGAGTCTGATTTCATTGGCGCGGCTGGCGAAGCGCGGGATTCTGGCACGCGTCGCCGATGCCGCCGGGACTTTTGTCCTGCTGAATGGGGCAGCGGCGGTGGCATTGGCCAATTTCGTTTCTGGAAAGCGTGCGGCGTGGCGGTGAGGGACGAGCGCGGGCTGTGAACGAGCAAGAAGGACGGATCCATGATTTCGGAAGACACGTTGGAGGAATGACAGCGTACCGCGGCGGAGTTGGTCCACCCGCCTGCAGTCCTCCATCTCCGCTCAGGCTCGTCGTCCTGTTGTTTACGGGGCACTCGTTGCGTTTGCGTGGCTCTATTACTACCGGCCGGAAGACTTCATCCCAGGTATTGCCTACATCCCAATGGCGAAGATCACCGGAGTCTTCGCGATCCTCGCTCTGTTCGCAGGCATGATGAGCGGAGGCAAGGTTAAAAATTCCACGCGTGGTGCAGTACCTTTGGCTACTTCTGCTTCAGATGTCGATGTGCGTGCCATTGGCGATTATGGAGAGGCGGCGCGTTCGCCACGGTCGACGGAGTTCTCAAAAGCAGTAGTCGTTGCCATGCTCATCAGCATGGCGGTGGTGACCCTGCGAGAACTGCGGAAACTGCTTTGGATCCAGGTAAGCGCTGTCGCTCTGGTGGTCTTTTTCTCAGTGCTGACTCACCACACAAGGGATGGCCGGCTCTATGGCATTCAAAAGGCCATCCTGGAGAACCCTAACGACCTTGCGATCAACATCGCGATCAGCTTTCCCCTTGGCTTGGCTTTCATGCTCAATGCCAAGGGCTTCAAGAAGGTGATATGGGGTGTGGCCCTCATCTTCATGGCAGTGGCCATCGTCCTCACCTACTCCCGCAGCGGTCTACTGGCATTCATCTTGAGCCTGGCGGTGTGCGTCTGGGAATACGGGATCAAAGGGAAGCGCTATTATCTCGTGGCGACGGTGGCTGGTACGCTGTTGATTGGGTTGGGCCTTGCCTTGTCGAGTTCGCACTATCGGGCGCGCGTTGAGAGTATCGTGATGGGCGATATAGAAGGTTCGGGCGACAAGGGCTCGCTCGAGGCCCGGAAGGCTCTGCTGAAAAAGAGTCTCTATATCGCGGCCACCCATCCCCTATTCGGTGTCGGCCCAGGATGTTTTCCCTTGGTGGACCGGGGTTGGATCGTTGCGCACAACAGCTACAGCGAACTGGCGGCCGAGGACGGATTCCCGGCGCTCATCCTATTTCTGCTTGTCATGAGAGAAGCGCTTAAAAACCTTTCGACGATTAGAAAGTCTCGCTCATATCAGGAAGATCCCGAGTTGCGCTTGTTCTGCCAAGCCCTTCGAGCTGGCCTATGGGCCTATATGGTCGGAGCATGTTTTGGCTCTCTAGAGTACCAACTTTTTCCCTATATGCTGGTGGGTTACACGTGCGCGATGGCTGGATTGGTAAGTCAGGCTCCAGCACAGAGGAGTGGCGCTCAGCGTATAGTCCGGTCTGAATACAGGTTGAGCAGCCACACCCGGACTGTCTGGAGCCGGTGATTCGTACGTGCTACGCCTGAGGTTTTTCTTCACGAAGGGATGCGGTGAGCATCGAAAGTAATTTCCGGAATCTCGCCCGGATGAAACGCAGCGCAAAGGAGTCCCGCGCCACCCGAATCGTAGGGTTTTTCATCACTTGGAAATGTTGAGGGAGAACCGTACTCGATCTGCGAGTTTCACTTCTGTTTGATGTTGGTGGTGCGGATAGCTTGCGTCCCGAAGTTGGTTCATTCGCTAAGCCAGTCCGCCATCCGGGCAACATTATCACTCCGCTCCAATCGTTCAAGGCTGGCTCGAATGGCAGAATCATTGTCGATGAGGGAAACCAGTTTGCCATACAAATCTGCGGCATCGGACTCCGTGTAGGTAATGGTGCCCGGCGGACGTCTCCCATTCTCGCTGGCAACGACTGGAATTCCCATAAACAGAGATTCCAGAACGGAGGCGGCAACCCCATCGCACGCTGGCGTTCTTATGCAAGCGAAGCAGCGGCCCAGTAAAGTCAAAAATTTCTCGTGTGTTAAGTTGCCTAGCAGCAGCAAGCTTTGCCGTTCTTCGTCCGGCCACTCACTCACAAACTGTTTGGCGCGCGGGAATTCTCGGTCGGGGAATCCCAACCAGATGAACCCCGCGTTGGGTTGGATTCCACGGAATCGGCACATCGCCTCCCGCAGCACCGAAAGCCGGTACTCGGGCCGGAACGAAACGTAGCAAAAAAAAACCGGCCAATGGGTCTCTAGGAATTCCTCTATCTCTTCGGACAAAGCGACGGGATCAAACCTCAAGTATTGGGGCGAAAACGTTTCAATAGCCACAACTTTCTGGGTTGTGACGCCATAGTCCGTGATTGCTTGCTTGACAAAATTATCATCGCAAGCAATTCCGCCCGCCAGATGGAACAGTAATGCAAAGGCCAAACGCAATCGAACGCTGTCGGGACGCGGAAAATAGTCTTGCGACAGACCACCATGAAAAGTGACTTGCGCCGGATGGAACGTAAGTCGGCCCACCAACACGGCAATCAAAGCCAGCAAGTATCCCTTTTTGGACTGACCGTTGACGTGAACATTCAGGCGATAGCCCGCAAACCCGTACCGCAATACTTTGAAGAGATAATCAAAGCCTCCCTGGACATCGATGTAGCCCGGATCCTTGACCTGTCGGTTCTCGTTAATTTTTAGCACCTGGCAAACGTGGCCTCTACGACGCAACTCATCGGTGACCAGTTTGGTCTGGATCGCCCAGCCGCACATCGGAGGCGGGTAATTGCCAATCTGAAGGATTTTCTTTTTGCTTGTCATTGCCCAGTCTGAGACCACACGTGCTTTGTCGTGACAATCGGGGTTGTTTTTTTGCAAATTCTTCTCGCGCAGAATTGAAGAATTTTGAGCTAGGTAGGTTCTTCATTTCATCTTTGGCCTTGTCTATCGTACAAAAGATTCCATCCATTTTTGTTGCCCCAAGTTATCCCCTTGTCTTCCAGCTAGCACTCTTTTCCATGCCTAGAGCACCGCTGAGTCAGTTTTGAAGGGCGAAGGCCACTGTCGATGGTACGGGGCGCGCCTGAAATTCGTTTCGCGAGGCCACGAGCCTGAAATCTATTCCTTTCAGCACTCAAACCTTTGGCTGCTGGCCAACCGCCGGATGCGTTACACTCATCAAAATGGGGGATGCTTTGGATAATGTAGTCGTGGTCGACGAATAAAAGCCAGCTACGAATCCTCGATCGAAGCTAGCTGCTCTCCTGAGATTGGCGGGGCCACGACTTCAGCCGACGTTGCTCTTCACCGGTTATTTCGTACTTGGCGCTTGGATTTGGAGCGCTATGGTACATCGAGCTGGAAACCGCTTGCAGCCTTAATTCCCACCGGTTCCAGAGTTGTGATTAAGCCGAACTGGGTATTTCACGAGAACCAGAGGGGCGCGGGTCTGGAGTGTCTGGTCACCCATAGCAGCATCGTTGAGGGGGTGGCCAAGTACGTCGGCCTCACCAACCCTGCACAACTGGTCATTGGCGACGCACCCGTCCAGGGATGCGACTTCGCAGAGTTGCGAAATCGGGCAGGGATTGATGGTTTAGAGGATCGCCTCCGTCGGCATGGGCTGCAATTTAGCATTACCGATTTTCGTCGCACCATCCTTGCTGGCAACTCTCTGGAGCGCCAAAGGTCGGAAGGAGTGCGCGGTCTGGAAAACTTTGTCCTGTTTGATCTTAAGCAAGACAGCTTGCTCGACGCGCTGGCCGAGGACGCGTCCAAGTTCCGAGTCACCATGTACAACCCGGAATTGCTGCATCGCACCCACGGAGCAGGCCGGCATCAATATCTGATTGCAAAAGAAGTCATCGAAGCGAATGTTCTGATCAATCTTCCGAAGCTGAAATCGCACAGAAAAGCTTGTGTGACGGGCACGCTAAAGAATCTAGTGGGCATCAATGGCAATAAGGAGTACTTGCCCCATCACCGCAAGGGAGGCTCGGAAAGCGGCGGAGACTGCTACGTCGGCCGGCCCGGATGGAAGCGGGTAGCGAGAAGACTTGCTGGACGCTGCGAATCGCCGCCCTCCCGGCACGCCGCAAGCGGCATTCGCCTGGATGGCTGGAACCGCAGAGAGAATCGCGGCCAAGTTCGGGGCGGACGAGAATCTCGAGGGATCGTGGTATGGGAACGATACCATCTGGCGGACCTGTCTGGACCTGCAGAGAATCCTGCGCTATGGGAAGCTCGACGGTTCCCTTGCCGCGTCTCCGCAACGGACGGTCATCTCAATCACGGATGCGATTATCGGCGGCGAAGGCGAAGGCCCCTTGGGCAATACGCCCGTGCCCAGTGGTTTTGTCACTGGTGCATTGAATGTTGCAGCAGCGGAATGGATTCACGCGCGCTTGATGGGCTTCGACCCGAGGAAGATACCATTAATTCGCGAGGCGTTCGGAGACTTCGAGTACCCCTTAACTAATTTCGCGCCCAATGCCATCCGTGTATGGATGACCCAAACGGAGAAGTCTGCCGCGGATGTCTTTCCATTGGAAGGGCGGGCCTTTGTGCCGCCCCGCGGCTGGCAAGGTCATTGCGAAACTCGTGGAAGGCGGGCTTCCAGTACGCTCCGAATTCACGAAGCCGCTGTTTATTCGGGTGACCGAGTAAACCATGATTCCGCAAGTAATCAGCAGCCTGTGGTGGCGTAGATACCTGAAGCGAAGCGCAACCTCCTGGGCCGACCTGAGTCATTTCCCCCAGCTTCGTCCCGATGAGCAGCGTCGAGAGCTGGGCGAACGACTACTGCGGCAGATACGTTATTTTGGGACACGAGCGGATGCTCTCCTTGAATGGCGAGAGGCAGCCCGCATCGACAATCCAGAAGATTTGCTTCACATCTGGCCGGACCTGCCGGTGATCACTAAGAATGATCTTCGCAACCGCTTTCCGGCGGCGGAAATTGGGCGACGTTTCAATCTTGCCGGCCAGGCAAACTGCACCGGCGGGTCCACGGGTGAGCCCGTCCACTTTTTTCATGACGCTCAGATGTTACGAAGCATTCTGGGATCAATCACCTTCAGTTCCATTTCCATGGGATGGCTCCAGGAATGCCCACCATTATCGTGTGGGGTTCTGAGCTGATGTCAAAAAAGAGATCACCTTCCGCAATCGACTGCACGGGCGGCTCCGGAACGAATTCCTGGTGGACGGCTACAACCTTTCTGACCACACCGTTGATCTGGTTCTCAAAAACGTCGGTGGGAGCCCAGTTGCCATTTACGGGTTCACCTCCATGCTCGAATTTGTTGCACGCCGAGTCCTTGAGACACAAAGGGAGGTTCGGCCTGGCATGGTACGAGCCGCATGGAACGGCGGCGAAATGCTGTTTCCTGAGCAGAGTGAACTTTTTCGGCGCGCCTTCAAGGTCCCGCTTTTCAATCGATATGGAGGTCGCGAGCTCGGGGTGATGGCCTGTCAATTCAGCGAACGTGCACTTGGAGGTAATACGTCCCTGGCTTTTTCTGGAAATCCTGAACGATCGTGGCCGACCGGCTGCACCGGGAGAAATTGGCCGTCTGGTATGGACCAGCACGGTTTGCCGAGGAACTCCATTCCTTCGCTATGATGTAGAGGATTGCGGCACGTTTCGGGAGTGCGATTCGAACGAGTCGGGCGTAACGGCAATCGAGTCGCTTCACGGAAGAGTCGGCGGAATGCTGGAACTGCTGGGGCGGCGCAAGAGGTGGGCGATTTGTATGGAGATGACTTTCTTCAAGTCAAAGAAGTTGCGCAGTTTCAGGTGATCTTGCGGAAGGACGGAACCACCTTTCGGATTCTTCTTCGAGGAAATGGTTTTTCCGGCGAGAGAGAAGCCACAGTTCGTGGTTTGCTCGCCCACTTCTTGGGCGATACTGAGGTCGATCTGGAATGGTGGAGCCACATTCCTCTGACCAAGGAAGGGAAATTGGTCCAGGCGTATCGGGAGTCTTGAGCATCAGTTGTTTGTGGATGTAGTTGCAGTGGAGTGCTGCACGATGCGGTTATCTATATCATCCTGTAATCACATTCCCGTCACCTTCCAAACAAATGTTAAGAAATATCAGACGAGCACTTCTACAGCCTACAACGAAGGTCCGGAGTGTTCCGCCTGGTGCTGAACAGCAAGTGGCGGAAGAATCGACTGCTGATTCTCTGTTACCACGGTGTTTCTCGCTTCGACGAGCACTTGTGGCGGCCAAGCTTGTACATGCACCCCGAAGTTCTTCGGCAGCGATTGGAGATTCTGAAACAGGGGCGCTACAACGTGTTGCCGCTCGGAGAAGGGCTTCGGCGCCTGCAGGCCGCAGAATTGCCGCCGAAGAGTGTAGCGATCACGTTTGATGATGGCGGCTACGATTTCTACGCGGCTGCGTTTCCAGTCATTCGGGATTATGGATTTCCCGTTACCGTGTATCAAACCACCTACTACAGTGATTATCAGAAGCCGGTTTTTAATCTGGTGTGCTCTTATCTACTGTGGAAGGGGCGGGATCGCGTCCTGCACAACCCTAAAGAACTGGGTCTCAGCGACCCTTTGGATCTGAGAACGGAAAGTGGCCGCATGCATATCGTGCGGAAATTGGTTCGAGATGCAGACGCGAGCAACTTAACCGGATTTCAGAAGAATGATCTGGCTGCCACCTTGGCCAAGTCTCTCGATATTTCCTATGACGAGATAGTATCGAGCCGGATATTCCAGCTAATGAATTCGTCCGAGCGGGCCGAGCTGGCGGCAGCCGGAGTCGACTTCCAACTGCATACGCATCGCCATCGTACTCCTCTGGAAGAGCGTCTGTTCCGCAAGGAGATTCAAGACAACCGGCACAGTTTGCAAAAGCTGGGCGAAACGGCAATCCATTTCTGCTATCCGAGCGGCGTTTATAGGCCGGAATTTCTGAATTGGTTGCAAATGGAGAACGTGGTTTCTGCGACGACGTGCGATAGCGGGCTGGCCAGCCGGCGAAGCAATCCTTTTCTTTTGCCCCGTCTGGTAGATACCTCGGCACGCAGCGCCGTTGAATTTGAGGCCTGGTTGAGCGGGCTGGCTCCTTTGCTAACCGGTCGGAAGGCAGCCCACCAGATTATTCCTGCGGCGGCCGGGCGCGTATCCCGGAACAGCGATGCGGCTCAATCGGTTCTCGTGAAGGACGACGGGAGGGAATAATTGGCGCGAGTCCTCGTGCTGGATGGCCATAGCGCGGCAACCCTGGCGATTACGCGATCTCTAGGCCGGGCAAAGCATTGGGTTGCAGTGGGCTCGAACCGCGGTATCGATGCCCCCGCGGAGTTGTCTCGCTACTGCCGACTGAGCACAAGGTATCCAGTTCCTAGCGAGGATGCTTCGGGTTTCGTCGAAACGGTGCTGCAATTTGCACGCAAGAATGAAATCGAGCTGATCATTCCAGTGACAGACTTTACTATCGCACCGCTGTCGCAGAACCGACATCAGTTCCAGGGAGTGTCCCGTCTGGCTCTTGGTCCCCATGCGGCGATCGAGGTCGCTGCCGATAAGTTCCGAACCATCTGCCTGGCGCGCGAGTTACGAATACCTGTGCCGGAGACGGTTCTGGTTTCCTCGACCGAGGACCTGGGCCGCGCCGCCGCGAACTGGGATTTTCCAGTGGTAGTCAAAGATCGCTTCTCCGTGCGTTGGAAAGGCAACCGCGCTGTCCTCGGCTCCGTGGCCTACGCCTATTCCATGGAGGACTTGAAAAAAAAAGTGGAACACAGGCTGAAGGAAGCCGGAGATGTGCTGATTCAGCGATTCATACAGGGAGCAGGCGTTGGGTTCTCTTGTCTAGCGGCAGAGGCGAATGTCTGCCTTCCCTTTATGTGGCTGCGGGTTCGGGAAACCGATCCACGTGGATCGGGGAGCAGCGCGCAACTGTCAATTCCGCTGATGGCTGGAGTCCAAGAAGCCAGCGGTGCTCTGGTCATGCAAGCCGGGCTGGTCGGAATTTGCATGGTCGAATTCAAGCGACCGGATGATGGCGGTCCGCCAGTTCTCATGGAAATCAACGCTCGACCTTGGGGTTCACTGCCGCTCCCGATTGCGTGCGGGATCAATTATCCGCTTCTCTGGGTGGAGTGGCTCCTGACCGGCAAATTGCCCTCCAGAAATCGAATACAAGAAAGGCATTCTTTGCCGCCGTTTGGTGAACGAACTTACGCACCTGGAACACACCTTCCACGGTACGCCTCCGGGCTGGCCTCTGCCCTATCCTGGTTTCTTTCAAACCCTACTAAAAATTTCGGTGCCGTGGTATCCAGGTATGCGTTACGCCGATGTTTGGTTCAGAGATCCTTCTCCCGGGCTCGCCGGGTTAGGAAGTTGGTTCGGTGGGCACTTGCGGCAGCGATTCAAATCAAAATCATCGGCCTAGTACGTCTTGCAGAACGCGAGAAAAACTCTCTGCTACCTTAGGCCAGCTGTAGTTTTCGTCGACCAGTCTCCTGGCAGCGACCCCCAATCGGCGGCGCTGGTTACGAATTGCGCAGTAACGAAACTACCGACGCGGCAAAATCGTTTGGGGTGTCGGCCAAGAGAATATTCTGCCCACTCTGTACCGGCAGACCTTCAGCGCCCACTGCTGTAGAAACCACTGCTTTCCCCATGGCCATGGCCTCGAAAATTTTGAGCCGCGTGCCGCCGCCAATGCGCAAAGGAACAATACAAACCGCGCCGCGCGCCAGGAAGGGCCGGATGTCCTCGACCCAGCCGGTGAGACGCACCGACTTTTCTGTTTCGAGCAGAGCCTGCATTTTGCGGGAAGGGTTTCGGCCCACGACTTCGAGAGACACTGATGGATGTTGCTGTTTGATCAAGGGAAGGATGGCTTCGACAAAGTAAAAAATCGCGTCCTCGTTTGGAAGCCAATCCATTGAGCCGGTGAAGACCAGTGAATCCGGGACTTCTTCTATGGGAAGCGGTTGGAAATAGTCGACATCTACGCCAGTGGGAATCACCGTTATCTTTCGCGGATCGATGAAAGTTGCAAACGTGTCACGATCATTTTCAGAAACGGTGAGAACCCGGTCCGCAAGACGCAAATATCGATGTTCGGCAGCATTCATTTTTCGCCATTCCCAGTGTGAAATCGCTTTCCAGAGAGGGTTCTTTGCAACTTCGTAATGACGACGCCAGATCGTTGCCTCGACATTGTGTGTAAAGAGCACTTTGGGAATCGGGCAATTCCACGGAATCACTCCGGCCGCAAAAATGAAATCGCAGACGATGACGTCGTAGGACTCTTTTTCCAGCAGGCTTCCGAGTCGTTTCCGGGCTTCGGGACGGCAATACTTCGTGATGCCGTAAGGCTGGTAGGAAAACAAACGCATGCCGTACTCAAGGCTCTCGGCCGGACTCTTCTGAGGCGGCAGTTGAAGCGGTACACAGACAACCCCATCGAAGATGCTCTTCAGTTCCGGATGCGTGTCGTTGGGCAGAGCGGCGTAGTAGGAAAAAAACGTGACTGAATGCGTGCGGGCGAATTGCCGAAGGATGTTGTAGCTGCGGATTTTCCCACCAGTGTCGGGCGGAACCAGCCCGCCAGCCTTGACCCAGAGAATTCTCATGGCACACCCTAATTATTCTAATAGACGATATGCTGGCGCTTGCCTCGGTCACAAGCTTTCGATTGTCGCGCTTACCAACTGGAGACCAATGCATGGTAATTTCGTTTCTACAGTTGAAATTGTTCAAGTGCATCCTTAAGCCATGAAGACCCTCTTGATCTGCCACCACGATTCCCTCTTGGATCGAGTAGTTCTGGCTCGTTGGTTGAACTCTTTTTCGAATTTAACAGCGATCGTTCTCATCCAGGAGGGTTCGCAGCAACTCCGTCGCCGTGTTCGTCGGGAATTGAAACGAGTGGGTATAGTTCGGTTTTTGGATGTTCTCGCCTTCCGGTTCTTCTACTCCGTGTTATTGCGTGACAAGGACCAGCGCTGGGAGATCGAAGAGTTGCAGAAAAAGTCTCGGATCTATCCTGACGTCACCTCGCAAACCCAGATTCTTAACACCGTCAGTCCGAACACTCCGGAAACGGAGGCGTTTATCAAACAGTTGCAGCCTGACATCGTTTTGGCTCGATGCAAGGTGATCTTGAAAGAGAGCATCTTCTCCATCCCGGCCAAAGGCACACTGGTTATGCATCCAGGAATCTGTCCCGAGTATCGCAATGCGCATGGGTGCTTTTGGGCTCTCGCCAATGGTGATACAGGTAAAGTCGGCATGACGTTGCTGAGAATCGACAGGGGCATTGATACCGGGCCATGCTTTGGCTATTACAGCTATGCGTTCGACGAAGCACGGGAATCTCACATTGTGATCCAGCACCGGGTTGTGCTGGAGAATTTGGATAGCATCCAGCGAAAGTTTGTTGAGATCTTTAATGGCGCCGCCAGACCAACGGACATTAGCGGCAGGGACTCGGCCGTTTGGGGGCAACCCTGGCTGACTAAATACCTACAGTGGAAATCTCGCGCAAGGAAGAGCTGCTCTGTGAGGGTCGTTTGCCTTTTGTACCATGATGTAGTCGAGAGTAACAACTGGGATTCGAGCGGTTTCACGGGGCCGGGCACTGCGCGATATAAACTGAGCCGCGCTGAATTTGCGGCACACGTTGGAGCGATTGCTAACGTCCGAGGCGACGCGCCGCATCGGGCGCACGACCTGCTAAAGCCCAGTGCTGCATCGTTCCCCTTTCTGCTGACGTTTGACGATGGTGGGGGATAGTGCTTCCACTTGCATTGCGGGATTGCTGCAGGAACATGGCTGGTGCGGCCACTTCTTCGTTACAGCAGGGAAGATTGGAGAAAGAGGGTTTTTGACTCGCTCCCAAATTCGCGAACTCCGAAGCAACGGTCACATCATCGGAAGCCATTCCTTTTCCCACCCTGTCAGAATGTCGCAGTGCAGCCGAGAGCAGCTGCTGCAGGAATGGACTACAAGCGTTCAGATCCTGTCTGACATTCTCGGCGAGCAGGTGGACACTGCATCAGTTCCGGGGGGGTACTACTCAAAGCTCGTCGGACAGACCGCTGCCGCAGTAGGAGTGCGAGTATTGTTCAACTCTGAGCCGACGACAGAAGTTCGTCATATCTTCGGCTGTGTTCTGGTCGGTCGCTTCAACATTTTCAGGGCGACGCCACCCTCCCTCTCGGAGAAACTGGTTTCGGGGAAATCGCAAGCACGTCTTCAACAGTGGCTGTTTTGGAATTCCAAGAAGATCGTCAAAACAATCGCAGGCAGGCCCTATCTGGCAGCTCGACAGTTCCTATTGCGGAAGGAATAGGGTGCGCCGTCCGGACTGAGGCAATTCTTCCGAAGCACCGAAGTCGATCTCGGCATCGTTTTACCAGCAGAGCCCTTCGTACTCCGCTGAGCTTGCGGGCCTCGCGGCGCGTTCCAGGTTGACCAGGTCGATGACAATATGATCTGGTCGGAGGGAACGGCTGAGTTTATCGCGGTCCACTCCTCGCGTCCCGATCACGACTACGTCTGCGTCTTTGAGGACTTCCGATAAGTCGCTCGAAAGTAAGGAGCCGATGTGGGGTATTTCTTCCTCAATGTACTGCCGGTTGGAGCCGATCAGACGGCCCAACGACACCGTATCATCCCAGATCCTGATCTGCCGGCCTTCTCCTAGGAGTCGTTTCACTAGCTGGACCTGCGGACTCTCACGCAAGTCATCGGTGGCTGCCTTGAAACTTAATCCCAGCATGGCGACTTTCTTCTTTCCCGTCGTCAGCACCAGTTCAAGGGCGCGATCGAGGTGTTCCTCATTGCTGGGAAGAATGGATTGAAATAAGGGAAGATTGAGATCCAGTTCTTTGGCGCGATAGTTCAGCGCTCTCACGTCCTTGGGCAAACAGGAACCGCCAAACGCGAACCCGGGTTTCAGATACGTAGGCGAAATGTTGAGCTTGGTGTCGGCGGTGAAGATTTCGACCACGGCAGCGGTGTCCACAGACAGTTGCTTCGCCAAAGTGCCAAATTCGTTGGCAAAAGAGACCTTTACGGCATGCCAGGCATTGCAAATGTATTTCACCATTTCCGCCGAGCGGAATGAAGTCTCGAAAATACGCCCGGGCACCCACTTATAAACTTCCCGCAAGCGGGCGCTGTGCGTGGCTTCAGCAGCGCCGATTACGGTAACAGAAGGTTCCAGGAAATCGGCAACGGCTGTTCCTTCGCGCATGAACTCCGGATTCACGCAGACGCCGAAATCGTTGCCCAGCTTTTTGCCGGATGTTTTTTCGAGGGCCGGCACAACGATCGTTTCCGCGGTTCCGGGCAGAACCGTGCTGCGCACGACCACCAGATGAAAGGAATTCTTTGTCTTCAGAACCCTGCCAATATCCTCGCAGGCAGGTTCAATGTGCCCCAGATCGAGTCTGCCATTCCGCAGACTAGGCGTCCCAACACAAAGGAACGAAATGTCGCTGTTTAGAACAGCCTCTTCTGAGTCGGAAACGGCACGCAAACGGCCTGCCTTGTGGGCGTCCGCGATCAGATCACTGACTCGCGGTTCCACGATGGGGCTGCGTCCGGCCTCCATCGCCGCCACCTTGGTTGTGCTCAGATCAACGCCAATGACGTTGTGTCCTTTGTGCGCGAGGCAAGCTGCGGTTACCGTTCCGACGTAACCCAGGCCAAATACACTTACCGATGGAGTCATGCAGGTGGTTCTTTCCCTCTTTTTCGGAGATAATGAGGCCATGCTCGGGCGAACAGATCAGGCTGTCGCGCCGAACGCTAATGGCCGGATAAAATCGCTTATTATCAACAGAATACAGGATATCAGGTGTCGTCTGTTTTGCCCCCGTCTGGTATTTAATCACGTAGGCTGAATTTTCGGAGACCTTTGCACGCACTTGCTGTAACGCAATCTATTTTGATCGTTGGCATTATTCTGGAATCTCGTGACTCTGGGGAATTCAAGCTCGATTCAGGTGCAGGTACCTTGCGACCAGGCTCCGACGCGCACGGTTGTGCGGCGAGTATTTCACCTGATCGATTCATTCAACGTGGGTGGTACAGAAAGCCAAGCCGTGGAGTTGGCTCGACGGCTACCCGCGACAGGATACGAGGTAACGGTCGGCTGTCTCAAACGAGAGGGTCCGCTTGAAGATCGCCTTCAGGGGACTGGGATCGCCATTCGCGAATTTCGTTCGCGAAACGGAATTGACAGTCCGTCCGGTCTTCGTCAACTTCTGCGTATGAGCTGGTTTCTCAGGAGCTTCGACATCGTTCACACGCACGATCTCTGGTCGAATCTGATCGGAGTTCCGGCGGCCCGTCTGGCGGGCGTTCCGGCGATTATTTCCAGCCGTCGCGACCTGTCTCATTTCGAGTGGTATCAAGGTAAGCGGCGCGTTTGGCTGAAATGGATTCAGAATTTGGGCGGCGCCGTCGTGACGAATGCGGTTCCGATCCGTGATGCTCTGGTGAGGGAAGACCGTTTCGATCCCCGCAAAGTGCATGTAATTCACAATGGTGTGGACATCGCCAAGTTCAGATCGGCCCGCAACGATCGTGTTCGCCTTTTTCCAGATGCTGGCCAGGGCAAGCTGGTTGTACTTGTCGGAAACATGCATACCGACGTTAAAGGCCATCCGTGGCTCATCGCGTCGGCACGCGCGGTGCGTCGAACAATTCCCGGACACGCGAGTTCGTCTTGGTCGGCGACGGCGAGCAGAGATCCAGTTTTGAAAAGCAGGCTCAGGACCTGGGAGTCATCCGCAATTTTCTGTTCCTTGGACGCCGCTCTGACATTCCGGACATACTCGCTTCCTGCGACATTGCAGTTTTGCCATCGCGCGCGGAAGGGCTTCCCAATGCAGTTCTTGAATACATGGCGGCGGGACTGCCGGTCATCGTGAGCCGTGTAGGAGGAAATGCCGAATTAGTACAAGATGGCGTGACAGGAATCGTGGTTCCACCTGAGGATTCGGCCGCGCTCTCGGCCGCGCTATTAAAGCTCTTGTCCGAACCTTCACTGGCCCGACGGCTGGCCCAGGCAGGGCATGAATTCGCGGTTCGGAATTTCAGTTTCGAGAGACTCGTCCAAGAAGTCGATGCGCTCTACACGGACCTCCTGAGTGACAAAGGGAGGTCCCGTTAACCATGGCCCATTCCTTCCGCCGCACGTTCGATCGCCTCAAATCGATGAGTGGCCACGAACTGTTTGAGCGTTCGCGGCAATATGCAACCGCACGCACAGATGTTGTCAGATTTCGGTCCGGAAACAATTTCGCGTTGGGCTCTTACCGCGAATTCACGACGCCTTTTGGCCACTTTTATTTCTCGCCCGAGCAATTGCCAGAATTGATCGAAACCCTGAAATACATTCTTCCGAGCTCAGTTGAGCAAATTGTTGTTCGAGCGGAGAACATTTGTGCCCACCGTTTCGATCTGCTCGGTTACAAGGATCTCGATTACGGCTCGGAAATCGACTGGCACTGCGACATCGTGCACGGTAAGCATGCTCCTCGCAAACCGTGGTTCAAGGTCCGATATCTCGATTTCGAGGAAGTCGGCGATTCCAAGATCACGTGGGAGTTGAATCGCCACCAGCATTTTGTCACGCTGGCCAAGGCTTTCCAGCTTACGGGTGAGGCGCGATTCGCCCATGAAATCTTCGTTCAGTGGAAGCACTGGCACGAGCAGAATCCATATCCCATCGGAATGAATTGGGCAAGCAGCCTGGAAGTGGCTTTCCGCACATTGTCATGGATCTGGACCTTCTTTCTTCTGCTGGACGCGGAGCTGTTCACACCGGGTTTGCGCTCCCAATGGCTAGCCGCGCTCGAATTGAACGCAAGACACATCGAAAACTATCTGTCCACGTATTTCTCACCAAATACGCATCTCCTCGGAGAGGCGTTGGCGCTGTTCTCAGTCGGTGCACTTTTTCCAGGTTTCCGCTCGGCTTCGCGATGGCGGCGGCGAGGCTGGGATATCCTCGAAAAAGAGTGCGCAAAACAGGTCCGCACCGACGGTTTCTATTTCGAACAATCCACGTATTATCACGTTTATGCGCTTGACATGTTTCTGCATGCCCGAATTCTTGCGGAGCTTAACGCCGTACCGGTTCCGGCGAGCTTCGATGAGACATTGCAGCGGATGCTGAATGCACTGCTCTTGCTCGGGCGCGCTGGTGTCGCGCCCAACTTCGGTGATGATGATGGCGGAAGACTGTTCGCCCCCGAGCGTAACCGTGCCGAGCACATGCTGGATCCACTAACTACCGGCGCGATTCTTTACCAGCGCGGCGATTTCAAGTTTCTTGCGGGGAATCCCCGGGAAGAAACGCTTTGGCTCATGGGACTGAACGGCCTCGCCAAATTCGATGCGCTGCCCATCACCGAACCGACTGTAGTTTCGACAGGCTTGCCCGACGCAGGCTTTTACATGATGGCGGATGACGATCACGGGCAGCAACTGACCATTGACGCCGGGCCTCTCGGATCGGCCAATGGAGGGCATGGCCATGCTGATGCGCTCAGCATTGTCCTTGTGAGAAATGGGCGAAGTCTCTTGATCGATCCCGGCACATTTGAATACATCGGTCCTAGCGGTGAACGTGCGCGCTTGCGCGGGACAGGCGCACATAACACCTTGCAGATTGATGCGATCGACCAAGCTCAGAGCGCCGGGCCTTTCTCCTGGAAAACTCAGCCGCGCGTTGCTATCGAGAAGTGGATTACGGGTAGAGAATTCAACCTATTCCAGGCAACTCACGACGGCTACTCACCGTTGATGCACCACCGGTGCGTATTTCACAGAAAGGGTTGTTTCTGGTTTGTGCGCGATTTGGTTGAGGGTGAGGGTCGACATCAATTGGATATTTCATGGCATCTCAGTTCTTCACTTCTGCCTGCAAACACGCAGGAGATCGTGTTCGCCGACCAATGGGATGCGCTTGCCCTGCTTACTCCCGAAAATCACGGTTGGTCGCAGAGCGTGCGCCGGGATCACTGGTCGCCCGTATATGGCCACCGAGAGCGGGCCAGCGTGGTGAATTTCGGTGCGGTCGTTGATGTTCCCGCGGATTTCGCAACAATTCTCGTTGCATCTGACACTTCCCAAAAAGATTTTGGACGGGTGGTGAGATCAAACGATTCTGTCCCCAAGGAAGTGAGCGCATTTGAGTATTCCACCATTCAGCGAGGCGACCATTTTTTCTTTGCTGCCCGGACAGCCGCATGGAAAGCGGGTACTTGGGCCAGTGATGCCGATTTTCTTTATTGGTCGCAAGATCGCAAAACTGGAAAGTTCGTGCTGGTTTTGTGCAACGGTTCCTATGTGGATGCGAACGGATATCGGGTCCTCACTTTCAGGCATCAAGTGAACTATGCTGAGGTGGTGGGTTCTGGGTCGCAAGTGCAGATCTTTCCGTCATCGTCAGAGGAGCTTGTTCTTCAGCAATCGCTAGTTCGAGTCTTCGCAGAAACCGGTCTGCTCCTGCCGGGCAGCGAATTGAAAGATACGGGTGTGTAAGTATGTGTGGAATCTGTGGGATCTTCATTTTCGATAAGATGCAGCGCATCGATCGCGAAGCCCTGTCGGACATGAACCGCCAGATTTCTCACCGTGGACCCGATGATGAGGGCTTTTTTGTGGATCGCAATGTCGGACTGGCGATGCGCCGCCTTAGCATCATCGATATCCGGACCGGCCACCAGCCTCTCAGCAACGAAGATGGCAGCATTTGGATTGTCTTCAACGGCGAGATTTACAACCACAGCGAGCTTCGTAAGCGATCTGATCTCCCGCGGTCACCGTTACCGGACACAGAGCGACACAGAAACTATCGTTCATCTCTACGAAGAGTACGGTAAGAACTGCGTTCAGTATCTGCGTGGCATGTTTGCCTTCGCGATCTGGGATGGCGCTCGTCGTTCTCTCTTCATCGCCCGGGATCGTTTGGGAATCAAGCCGCTGTATTACCGCTACCAGGGCGACACATTTTTGTTCGGGTCCGAGATCAAAGCGATTCTGAATTATTCCAATGTCAAGCCGGAATTCAACCGTAGCACGCTCGCTGAATATCTGGCATTCGGCTACATTGCTGGCGAAGAAACGATGTATGCCGGCATTAAGAAATTATTGCCTGGGACACACCCTGACCCTCGACGAGGACAAGCGCGAACTTCAAATTGAGGCTTACTGGGATCTCAATATCCAGTCGGACGACGGAAATCGTCCGTACGAGCACTACGTCTCCCAATACCGCGAACTACTCGAGGGGTGCGTTTCCAGCCACTTGATGAGTGACGTTCCCTTGGGGGTTTTTCTCAGCGGGGGGCTCGATTCCAGCGCTGTCGCCGCGCTCACGACCAAAATCCGAAAGAACCCGATTGAGACTTTCTCGGTCGGATATGGCGAGGAAAAGTTCAGCGAACTGCCTTATGCGCGCACGGTCGCAGAGCACTTGCGGTCGAAGCATCACGAAGTTCATCTCAGCCGGGAGGAATTCTTTCAGACTCTACCCCGTCTGATCTGGCACGAGGACGAACCTATCGTGTGGCCCTCCAGCGTGGCCCTTTATTTCGTAGCTCGACTGGCCAGGGAGCACGTCACGGTTGTGCTTACTGGCGAAGGAAGCGACGAAACACTTGCGGGCTATACGCGCTACGCCTGGACTCTGCTGAACTCGCGGATGGATCGTGTGTACCGCAGCATCACCCCAGCCGGACTACGGGCTTTGGTGAGAAGCGCCATCGGAGTTAGTCCGATTTCTGGCGTTTATAAACGGAAGCTGGAGCACACGTTTCTTGGTCGCGACGGTGCGTCCTGGCCTTCTTTTTACTTCGATAATTTTTACTGCGCATTTTCGGCATCCGACCAGGACGAACTCCTTACTCCAGACGCGAGACAGTCCCCTGGCGACGCTTATGCCGGTTCCATGTACTACTGGAACCGTTCCAAGGGCGATCTCTTACACCGTCTGCTCTACACCGACATCAAGACATACCTAGTCGAGTTGCTGATGAAGCAGGATCAGATGAGCATGGCCGCTTCTATTGAGAGCCGTGTGCCCTTTCTTGACCATGCGCTCGTCGAATTCACGGCCAGGATCCCGGCAAAATACTCCACCAAAGGCATGGCGGGAAAATGCATTCTTAAGTCCGCCATGGCGGATCTATTGCCCAAGGCAATTATGACCCGCAAGAAGATGGGTTTTCCAACACCTTGGGAATATTGGCTGAAGGGCCCGCAATTGGAACATTTGGAGTGCCTTCTGATGGAACCGCGAACTCTGGAACGGGGGCTCTTCCGACTGGAGATTGTGAAGCGTCTCTTTGCCGAACATCGCTCCGGTGCTCGCGATCATGGGAATCGCATCTGGCGGCTGCTGAATTTGGAGTTGTGGCTGCGCGTCTGCGTGGATCGCGACGCTGATACAGGTTTCGGCTCAGAAAAGCTCGCTGTCACGTATGAATGAATCGCGCTTCTTTAAGGCGTGTTTTGCGGCCAAGGAGACAGTGAACCCTCCTAGTGGATGGGAACGCGGTGTGCTGTACAGGAGATTCACATAATCGCTGCACGGACTGTTGATCTGCCAAGTTTCAAGCCGCCAGTTTTAATGGCAACATGCGGTTCGGCCGAAGCCAAGCCGTTTCAAGCCAGTTAACTCATCTTGTGCAGCATGGTTCGAGGACAATCGCCGTTCGACAGAAGGAACTGCTCCTCCAAACGACAATGAAGGACCTGATAAAGAGAACAGTAGTGCGGAGCGGTGTGCTGCAAGCGGCTGGACGCCTGCGAGGCCCGAGTGCCGCCATTCTTATGTACCACTCTGTGATGGAGAATCCACGCTCGCAGGAAACCTATCTGGGAGAGATTATCCTTTCTCAGAGAGTTTTTCGGCAACAGATCGAATTACTCGCGCGGCGATTCCGTCCCACGAGCCTTGACCAAGTCGAGCAATTCGTAAACGGGAAGGGGGAGATTCCCGATCGCGCCGTGGTGGTTACATTTGACGACGGATACACAGACAATTATGAGATCGCTGTTCCAGTGTTGAACGAACTAGGAGTCCCGGCAACAATCTATGCAACTGTGGACTGCGTAGATCGGAGGACGCTGCCTTGGCCGGCCCGTTTAAGATTTTGCTTTCGTAACACGAAAAAGAAAAGATGGGCCGATTCTTCCGGACAGAATTTGGCCTCTGTCCAGCAACGACGAGCGCGAAAGCGCGCTACTGCGTTCTTGTGACGAATGTTGCCAGCTAACCGGTGCCGTCCAGGAGAAGTATGTCGCGAGCGCGGCGAACGAACTTGAAACCCAGGTACCCGTTGACTCAGGGGCCCTGATGATGAACTACGACCAGATGCGGGCCTTGGTAAGGCAGGGGCACATCGTTGGTTCCCACACCATGACTCACCCCAACATGGCATACATAAATGCGGATGTCGCGCGTCATGAAATGATTGAGTCGAAGCGTCGCCTGGAGCAAGAACTTCAAACCCCAGTGCTGCATTTTGCGTATCCATGCCCAGCATTATCGCCGCACTGGACAGAGCGAACTGTTACTACCACCCGCGAGATCGGCTATGCAACTGCCGTGACTACAAATGTGGGCCTGGCCCGCCAAGGCGACGATCCGCTGCGACTTAAGCGCATTGGCTCCAGGGAGACAGTGGAAGCGCTGGAATGGAGCCTGGAATGTGCTTTCGCAGGGCACCCAAGATAAGAGGTTATTTTCGCTTAGCAGGATTCCTGCACCAGCGGTCGCCGATCAAATGTACGTACCTCGATCGCTCCGATAAAGGCTAGATTGCTGACGCCACTGTATCGGCGACAACGCCTCGCTATTGCACTCCTTCAATGCTCTTGCTCAGCATGCTGATGTCAGCGCCCAGGGCGGTTTGGTCTGGAATCGCCAATTGGGCATAGGGGCTGGACGAAAGCAGTGTGTAGTTCCCGTCCTTCGCGTTCTTGAAATCCGTGAATCCAACCGCAGCGTCTCCGGCCGGAAAGAAATTTCCTTTCGGCCAAGGGCCTTGACTGCTCGGATATTTAATGATCGCATTATTAGTGACCGTATACGAACTCCAGCATTGATTGAATGTGGCTAAGGGCTGTCCGGACTTCGCACAGGCGCCCTTATAGACTCCGCCCATAGACCAGACTGAAAACTCGCCTGCTACCGCAATATTGTTGGTGAATACAATATTGAAGGGTAGCATGCGATTACGTTCGTCCGCGCCGACGATCAGCAGCGTCTTGCTGGGATCGGTGAGCATGGTTACATGATTGATCGTAAGGTTGTTCAACGGCGTATTCACCACGAAACCGCTGGAAATCTGGAAGCCAATTCCGGCGCCGTTGTACGCAGAAGCGCTCATATCTTCCACGGTCACATCATGAATACTAATGCGCTCGCTAGCTAGAGAGTCCACCATCTGACCGTTAGAAGCTGATCTTGCGATGCGCAAATCTGGAAGCCGGATCCGACGTGGCTGATTTTGTTATAGCGGATGGTTATGTCGCGATTGGCTGCCCACGAACCACGCGGCGTAAGCACAATGCCCCATCCCACCTGAGAAAAGCCTCCCCAGCTATGCTCCATCACGTTGCCTTCGAGCAGGAGGCGCTCTGCATTCTTTATCTCAAACAGGTTCTTGACGATGAACTTCGTGCCAATGAAATTGGGGCTTCCCGGCATCCACGATATTGGTTTGAACATGTGATTCCTGCGGATTTCAATATCAGCAGGTACCGTGGAACCCCCCGCACCGCCCCAAAGTATGTTTTCGGCGGCAGCTTCCAGAAAGTTATTTACGATTTTGTAAGGACCGGTGGGTAGAAGACTGTTGCCGCCATTGATGGCCTGGGCGTCAGTGCATGAACCAGTGATCGCTATGCAATGAAAATCGTTGAGATATGAGTCGATCACCGCGACGTTGGTGCTGTCACCCAGGTAGACTCCGCGCGTTGTCTCATCCAGTGCTGTGCCGTGAATCCAAACCCGATCAAAGATCAGGTGATCCGCTGTATCCAGGATTTTGACGAGACCGTAGACAGTGCCGGTACCGCGCTGACGAGTGATCTCCAGCCCGATGATTCGATAGTAGTTGGCTCCCGAAGCGACGGTGATGGCACCAGCGCCGTTTACGATTTGGATCTTAGCCAAGACATTTTGAGCCGCTGAGCAACTGTAAATCGGCCGACCGGGCAGAGATGCAACCCCAGCGTAGCAGGGAGTAATCCGCGTGCCCTCGGAGGGCAAGCTGCTGTCGGGGGCGCTGGTGCGAAGCGTGATCCAGTGTTGGGCGTCACAATTCTTCGCGGGGAGAGTAACCGGCCCCTTAAAAGTCGCCCCAGCCTGCAAAAGGATCACGTCACCGCATGAGGCACGCTCCAACGCGCCATTCACATCCCCACCCGCTGGCACCAGTCTCTTTTTGCCGGCAGACGGTGTGCTCGACAGAGCGGTATAGATACACCTTTGCGGCAAGCTAGCGGGACCATCGCTCGACCCAAAATGAGCCTGATCGCCGGAACCACAGTATCGATTGTCGGCACTGGTCGGAGTGGACGGGGGCTTGGGCTGAGGCTGGGGGTCCGGTGGTGCCCCTGCCGGAGTGATCGTGACCGTCGCTGTAGCTTCCGAGCTCGGATCGGCCACACTGGTTGCCTTCACAACTGCGATTTGGGTCGAAGTCACCGAGGGCGGTGTGAAGACGCCAGAACTGGAAATCTTTCCGGCAGTCGTAATCCACTTGACTGCCGTGTTGCTCGTCCCACGAATACTGACGTCAAATTTCTGAGTTTCGCCAGAAGCAATAATTGTGGTTGAGGGAGAAATAGTCAGGGTCGCCTGCGAGATGAACTGGTCGGTCCTTGCGGCAAAGTGGCACACGACGTAGCGAGGAATGAAATCAGAACAATGATCGCGAGGCCTGACGGTTGTGTGCTCAAACGACGAGAAGAGAGTACGGATCTGATACCGTGCAGCGGGGGAGCTGTCATCAAGAACACCTCAAGATGTAATCTCTTAGGATCTTTCGGACCGATCCTTAGGCGAATCTAAGGTTTCAGTATGGAGAGTGAAAGATCACCAGTGGGCATTGGACTATCGACTGAAACCAGCTGAAATCAGAAGTACACGGGGATGTACCTAATCATGGCCAGAAAAAACTTTGGTACTTTGGGTTATGTCGAGGCGTGAGGGGCGATTAACGGCGGATTTCCTTCCGATTTACCGCCCGGGGATGACGAAAAACGCGATCCAGGAATCCGACGATCTTGGGATCAACCTCGAAGTCATGATTTAGAAGTGCGTGAAGTCAAACACTTGCGGCGAAACGACCACCGATTCAGTTTCCGTGTTGCAAGTGGCATCGTAAGCTGCCGCTACGACTCAGCGCACTCCTTCGATGGCGGCACCGATGGCGTCAACATCGGCTCCAGCGTTTTTACCATCCGAACCCTTGCCTGCGAAATGGCTAGCCGCTGAAAGGCGATAGTCGGGCTCTTCACCGTCGATTCGTTCA
>CAVYOZ010000019.1:0-192183 GCA_963770265.1 Terriglobia bacterium | reverse complement strand
TTATGTATGACCTTGGTTCAGACGTATTGCTCATGCTGCGCTACCGGACAGCTACGATCCGGCGCAATCGTTCACGGCGTGGATGTATCAGATCGCGCGAAACGCGGGAGTGGATCAGGTGAGGAAGAGAGGCCGGCAGCAGGTGGTGGATATCGATACGTTTGTCGATCGGCGCGCGGAGCTGGTTTCAGCGTCGCCGGGGCCGGAAGAAAGCGCGTCGCGCGGTCAGGATCTGGCGCTGTTGCGGCGCGCCATGGACCAGTTGCCCGAAGACAAGCGCGAAATTCTGGTGCTGAGCCGGTTCCAGGGAATGAAGCATGAGGACATCGCCGAAGTGCTGGGCTGCGAAGTGGGAACCGTGAAGGTGCGCGTGTATCGGGCGATCCGCGCGCTGGAGCAGATCTATTTCGCGCTGGAGAAGGAAAAAGCATCATGACCTGCGAACAAGCAAGGATCCAAATGTTGGGTGAAGCGCGAGGGAGAAGATTTCGCGGCGCATCTGGCTTCGTGCGAGGCGTGCCGGAACGAAGTGTCGCGCATCGGCGCGCTGTGGCAGAGCCTGGATCTGTTGCCGCTGGAAGAGCCGAGCGGCAAGGTGCGCGAGCGGTTCTACGAAATGCTGGGAGCTTATCGGCAGGGGCTGGCATCGGCCGAGCCGCGGTAAGCCGCATGGTGGTCATGCCTGGTGGCAGATGGCGGCCGCGGCCGCGCTGTTGGCGGTGGGCCTGGGGATCGGATACGGAGTGCGCGGGAACGGGCAAGCGCGCCCGCGGAAGTATCGCAGTTAAGGGAGGAGGTAGCGAGTATGCGGCAGTTGGTGGCGTTGTCATTGATGCAGCAGCAATCGGCGAGCGAACGGTTGAGAGGCGTGAGCTGGGCGTATCGTGCCGAGCCTTCCGACCGGGAAGTCCTGGGCGCGCTGGTGACGGCGGTGAATCATGACACGAACGTGAACGTCCGGCTGGCCGCGGTGGACGCGCTGCGCAGGTTTGCGGCGAGTCCGGAGACGCGCCGGGCGGTGGTGCAGGCGCTTCCGAAGCAGACGACTCCGCTGGTGCAGGTGGCGCTGATCGATCTGCTGGTGGACTTGAAGGATACGGAATGCGCGCCGGAGTTCTGACGACGCTGGCGGCGAATCGAGACAGCGAACGAAGGAGTTCGGCAACAAGCCCAATGGGCACTGGAGAAACTGCAATGAAGAGATTACTGATATTGAGGCTGCATGGCGGTCGTTGGCTGCGCTGGCGGCGCTGCCCGCAAGACAGCCGCAGAACGGCAGATGACGGTTGCGTTCAGCGATCCATCGCAGCCGCGGAAGCTGGTGGTGGACACGATGTTCGGCAGCGTGACGGTGCGGGGCTACGACGGCCAGGACGCGATCGTCGAATCGACCGGCGCGAGTGGCTCCGGACGCGGCGGCGCAGGGAAGCGGAGCCTGCCGGCGGGCATGCACCGGATCGGCGGCAGCAGCGCGGGCTCGAGATCACCGAAGAGAACAACACCGTCAGGGTGATCGAGCGGGCATCTCCCTTTGGCGGAGGCGGATGTGGTGATTCAGGTGCCGGCGCAGACGTCGGTGAGCGTGAACACCATGACTCGGCAACGCGCATCACGATCGAGAACATCTCGGGCGAGATCGAAGCCAAGAACATGAACGGGCAGGTGACCATCACCAATGTCTCCGGCTCCGTGGTGGCGCACTCCATGAACGGCAAGATCGTGGCTGTCGCTCAACAGGTGACTGCCGGACAAAGCCATGAGCTTTTCCACCATGAACGGCGACGATCGACGTGACGCTGCCCGCCGAGCATCAAGGCCAACCTGAAGATGAAGACCGACCACGGCGACATGTTCACGGACTTCGACGTGAAGCTGGATCCAACGCCCAGCCTCCGCAAGTGGAGGACAACCGAAAGACAGGGCGGGCGTATCGCGATCCAGTTGGATCGCGGAACCAACGGGACCATCAACGGCGGCGGTCCGGAGATGCAGTTCACCACCTTCAACGGCAATATCCTGATCCACAAGAAGTAGTACGGCCGGCCAGTAGGCCGGCCGCCGCCGGGGTAAAATGAGCCTGCTATGGCCCGTTTCCCCGGCGTCGACTATTTGCTGATCGATTCGCTCTTCAGCGAGCAGGAACTGCTGGTCCGCGCAAACCGCGCGGCAGTTCGTCGACGAGCGCGTGCTTCCGCTGATCCGCGATTGCTTTCGCGACGCGCGCTTCCCGAAGGAGCTGATCCCCGAAATGGCGACGCCTGGGATTCCTGGGCGCGAATCTCGAAGGCTACGGCTGCGCCGGCATGAGCAACGTGGAGTACGGGCTGGTCATGCAGGAGCTGGAGCGCGGCGACTCCGGCCTGCGCAGTTTCGTCAGCGTGCAGGGCGCGCTGGTGATGTATCCGATCCTCACCTTCGGCAGCGAGGAGCAGAAGCAGCGCTGGCTGCCGCGACTGCAATCCGGCGACGCGATCGGCTGCTTCGGGCTCACCGAGCCGGGGTTCGGATCGAATCCGGCGGGCATGCTGACGCGCGCGCGAGCGCGACGGCGGCGGATTGGATGCTCTCGCGGCGAGAAGACCTGGATCACCAACGGCTCGGTGGCGGACGTGGCGGTGGTGTGGGCTCGCGCCGAGGACGGCATCCGCGGATTTCTGGTCGAGCGCGGGACGCCTGGATTCACTGCGTCCGAAATCCACGGAAAGCTGTCGATGCGGGCGTCGGTGACGTCCAGCCTGGCGTTCGACGACTGCCGCGTGCCGGAGAGCGCCATGCTTGCCGGAAGCGAAGGGGCTGAAAGCCGCCGCTGAGCTGCCTGACGCAGGCGCGCTACGGGATCGGCTGGGGCGTGATCGGCGCGGCGATGGATTGCTATGAAACGGCGCGCGCCTATTCCGTCCTGCGCAAGCAGTTCGACGGGCGGCCGATCGCCTCGCACCAGCTGGTGCAGGAGAAGCTGGCGGACATGATCACGGAGATCACCAAGGCGCAATTGCTGGCGCTGCAGGTCGGCCGGCTGAAGGATCAGGGCCAGGCGGATGCGGCGCATGTTTCGATGCTCAAGCGCAACAATGTGGCCATGGCGCTCGAATGCGCCCGCGCAGTCGCGCGATCTGCTGGGCGCCAACGGCATCATGGACGAGTATCCGATCATGCGCCACATGTGCAACCTGGAAACCGTCAAGACCTACGAGGGCACGGACCATATTCACGCGCTGGTGATCGGGGAGCGGGTGACGGGGGTCGCGGCGTATAAGTAAGGCGCGTGCTAAGATAGGATGAGCATTTGAGTCCCTCGGGTAGCCGTATGATCATTCTTATCACCATTGTTCATGTAATTGTGTGCCTGTTCCTGGTGGTCGTGGTGCTGCTGCAAAGCGGCAAGGCGGCCGACCTGGCCGGAGCGTTCGGCGGCATGGGATCGCAGACGGTATTCGGGCCGCGCGGATCGGCGACGGTGCTTTCGAAGGCCACCACGATCGCGGCGGTCGCTGTTTATGGTGACCTCGCTGACGCTTTCGATTCTGGCGACGCGCGGCGGCAAGCGCGACGCCGGATCTGCTCAAGAAGGCGATCCCGGTCACCGGGCAAAAGGCTCCGGCGCCGGCGCAGCCCCGGCAGCCGGCAGCACGGTGCCGATCACGGTGCAGGCCGGGTCGGTAGGCGGCAAGCAAGGCGCGCCGCAGACGATTCCCGTGCCGGTGACCCAGCGCCAGCGCGCCGCCGCAGCAGAAGTAGCCGAGTCGCAGTAAGCGTTGCAGTCAGACTTCCAACGGATCTGCTAACAGTTGGATTTCACGATGCGGTCGTGGCGGAATTGGCAGACGCACTAGCTTGAGGTGCTAGCGGGAGCAATCTCGTGGAGGTTCAAGTCCTCTCGTCCGCACCACAAAATCTTTGTCGCTTGTTTCTTTACGTCCCGGACGTGTTTGCTAGTTATGGGCGCTCTGATACCTAATTTCAGCGCATCGAACTAATTCCTTCGCGAACATTGTCACCAAGCGGCCTTCCCAGCGTAGCTCGATCAATAAATCGCCGTCGCCGTGGGGACCAGATACGACTTCAATCATCGTCTCCTGCAGGAATGGAAACCCAACCGTTCCCACCTGCACCGTCAAGGGCTGCGATCGACTCAAGCACTTTGAATCGTTTTCCGGTTAGCATGATCGTCCTTCCTCCTTGACGAAGAGCGTTTCATAGGACGGTTAAATTATCAGGTATTGGCGGACCGTGGACTAGCTGGACAGAAGACTAGGTGTCTGGAGGTCCGACCCAAATGGCTATAGGAATTGTATTAAACGTCAGCAATAAAACATCCTATTAGACGATAAAGCGACATCCTCGGCAGTTCTGAGGCACCTGTTCATTGCAGTTACCGGAGTATACAACCGCATGTCGTATCCTCTTCAGAGAGGCTACTGCATGAAACGGCTCCATACCGTGCCGGCGGCGATTCTGGCCGTGCTGCTGCTAGCCTGTCTGGTTGCGGTGTACGTGACCCGCGATTCCGGCAATCGTCCGGCCGTACCGGCCACAAAGCGCGGTCAACGACCAGACTGCCGGTGTCGACTCGCAGCTTCTGGAAACCGCCAATCAGATGGCGGCGCTGGCGGAAACCGGCGACGAGCAGAACGACGCCCGAGAGGCGCTGCGTCTGGCCGATCACGAACTGGACCAGGCGTTCGCGACGCGCGCTTCGCCAGGCCGCGGCGTATCGTCCACCCGCCACTGGGCCGCTGCGGGATCTCGTTGAACGCGTCAATCAACTGAAGGCCCAGGTCGCCTGGGATCAGCGCCGCGTCGCGCAACTGGCCAAACAAGCGGACTCCGAAGGATACCGACCTGCTGGACCTCGCCAACGCGCAACTCGCGCTCGATCAGGACGAACTCGACGACGCCCAGCAGGACTTGGCGCGGCAGGGCGGCGATCCGCATGCCGCCCTCGAACAGGCCCGTCAAGGAACATGAGGCCATCGAGCATCAGACCGCGCAGGCCCTCAAGGGCGCCAGCGCCAGCCCCACGGCAACCCTGATCGAGCAGGCTCGGGCGTGGTTCGCGTTGGGCTCGCTGGATCAGCAACTGCTCGACGCCGAACAGCAGGCCGCGGCGCAGGCGACGGCTTTGGCCGGCCAGCACAATCAGCTGGAAAAACAAACCCATCCCCGGCGATCCCGACGCCGAAGCGGAAACGATTGAAAGCCTCAGTCGCCTGTCAGACCAGAGAAAGACACTCGCGGAGCTCGATCAGCGTATCCAGGATTGCCAGCAGCTCGCCGGCGTTTACCGGAGCTGGAGCGGCTTGATCGAGACGCGCCGGCGCGCGGTGCTGCATTTACTGCTGAGCTCTCTCGCGGAGATACTCGCCATTCTTCTGGCGGCGATTGCTGGCGATCATCGCCATTCGCCGGTTGTTCCACCAGGCGGATCGCAAGCGCCTGCATCAAGCGCAGGTGATCGCCACCGTCGCCGTGCAACTGGTGGCGGTCGGTGTTCATTCTGCTGGTGATTTTCGGTCCGCCCAACCAGCTCTCGACGATCATCGGCCTGGCGACCGCCGGGCTCACCGTGGTGCTCAAGGATCTTCATCGTCGCCTTCTTTGGCTGGTTCACGTTGATGGGCAAGAACGGAATTCGCGTGGGCGACTGGGTGGAAATCAACGGCGTCAGCGGCGAGGTCATCGAAATCGGCTTGCTGAAAACCGTGCTGCTCGAATTGGGAAACTGGACCGACACCGGGCACCCCACCGGCCGCCAGGTGGCCTTCTCCAACAGTTTTGCGATGGAGGGCCATTACTTCAACTTCTCGACCGCCGGCCAATGGCTGTGGGATGAATTGGAGGTGACCTTGCCTGCCGCCGGCGATCCGTACCTGCTGGCGGAGGAGATTCGCAAGCTGGTGGAGCACGAAACCGAAGCCGACTCCGCACAAGCCGCGCAGGATTGGGAACGCGTCACCAGGCGATATGGAGCCCAAGCTTTTCCGCGAAACCCGCCGTGAACCTGCGTCCCACCGGGAACGGACTGGAAGTGGTGGTGCGATACATCACGCGCGCGCCGCAGCGGTACGCCGTGAAATCGAAACTGTTCCAGGTGATCGTCGACCTGCTGCACAAACCCGCCTAAGTTGTCTCTGAGAATTCCGGAGCGACCGACGGCTTGCCGGGCTCGGATTTCGTCCAGTGGTGAATCGCCTGATGGAGAAGAGCCAGGTCGATCGGCTTGGAGAGATAGTCGTCCATGCCGGCCTCCAGGCACCGGTCCGCTGTCGCCTGTCATCGCATTCGCCGTCAGGGCGATGATGGGAATGCGCCGCAAGGAGTTTCCAGCCGGCGGATTTCGCCGGTCGCTTCCAGTCCATCCATCTCGGGCATGAAGCAGTCCATCAGAATAACGTCGTAGTCCGTGCGCGGCGCACGGCCTCGACAGCCTCGCGTCCGTTGGCGACGATATCGGCAGTGTGTCCCATCTTGGCCAGCACCTTGGCCATGAGCCGCTGGCTGATGGCATTGTCCTCGGCCACCAGAATCCTGCAGTCCGGCTGGCGCTTCGTTCCCTGGGACGGATTCGAGTCCTGCGGCGCCGAAGCGGAACCGTGAATCACTGAGCGCTTTGAGCAGCACGATTCGCGCAGTGGCTTCGGGATGATAGCCGTGAAAACCCTCTCCGAGCGCTTCTTTGCCGATGTGCGATCGCCATAGGGCGTCAGCAAGAACAGACGGATCCCGCGCAGTGCGGGATGCGTGAGAATCGTGCGGACGAGCGCGACTCTCGTCCGCTTTGAGCACATGGTAATCGATCAGAACAAAATCGAATGGTTGTCCCTCTTCGGCGGCCCGCAGCAGCTTCGGGAGCGCTTCGGTCGGGTTCTCCGCCTCGGCGTAGGACAGGTCCGCGCGGTTCATCGTGTAACATCAGGACCTGGCGGTCGATTTCCTCCCGGTCCACAATCAGGACGCGCCGCTTCCCGATGGTCTCTCGCCAATTCAGCACCAGAACGTTCCTTCGACTGGCGAGGAATTTCCACCCAAAATGTGGATCCCTTGCCCGGCGTGCTCTGCATTCCGATCGTTCCGCCCATGTTTTCGACCAGCCGCTTGGAGATGGAAAGCCCCAGGCCGGTGCCGCCGAACTTGCGCGTGGTAGAGCCGTCGGCCTGCGTGAACGGCTGGAAGAGCCGTGATTGGACTTCCGCCGGTATTCCGATGCCGGTGTCTCGAATCTCACAGCGCAGCACGGACTGTCTTCTGAGATCCTGGCGCCGGACGCGCCGAGCATATGGAGTTCCACAGAGCCTGCCTGGGTGAACTTCACGGCGTTGCTCAGTAGGTTCACCAGAACCTGGCGGAGCCGTCCGGGATCGCCCCGCAGTGCCAGCGGGACTGCCGGCTCGATCAGGATGCGAAGCTGGATACCTTTTTCATCGGCTTTGGGAGCCAGCACCTCGACGCTGGTCTCGACCAGGTCGCGCAAATCGTAATTGATGGATTCCAGCTCCAGGTTTCCTGCTTCGATCTTCGAAAAATCGAGGATGTCGTTGATCAACGACGTGAGCACTTCGGCCGAGTGACGAATGCTGTTGGTGAAATCGCGCTGGTCTGAATCGAGTTGCGTATCCATCAGCAGGCTGGTCATGCCCATCACGCCATTCATGGGCGTGCGTATCTCGTGGCTCATGGTCGCCAGGAACTGGCTCTTAGCCTGAGTGGCCTGCTCGGCCTTCTCGCGGCTGGCCTTGAGCTCCTTCTTGTTGCCATGCCGTAAACAGGCGCTGCCTTCTTTGCAGGATCGCCCAGTAGCTGCAGATCACCACCTGCACCAGCGCGATGCCGAAATGAAAGGCCAGCTTCCGCACCGTAATATAGGAATCCGGGAAGAAGTATAGATTCGAGCCGGTGTTCTGGAGCAGCGCGAACAGGATGTGCTGCCCGATGATCAGCAAGGTGCCGGGCCACGTGGCCTTCCAGTCTTCATATACGATGAGCATGGTCTGGGCCGTGAAGAAGTAGAAGTGCATTTCCGGCAGACCGTGAAGCTGGTAGATGTGCAGTGCGCAGAAAATCTGCAAGACAATACCCGCGACAAAGCGGGTGATCTGCGAACCGGGAAGCAGCTTCGCGCTCGAAAAGAACATCAATACAGCCGCCAGCGTGACGGGTAGCGTGATGCCCCAGGTGCTGTAGACGAATCCCTGACCAATCGCGACGATCACGTGGCCCAGTACGAAGTAGCCGATCAGACGGTCGCCGCGAGTATAAACGCGCGCCATCTGCCGGCTGACCTGCTCTGGCGAAAGGCCGAAGGACTCATCGGCGAACTGGCGGAATCGAGAGATCCAATTCATCGGAAGGAACTCCGCTATTCGAGCTTCACTCCGGGTCAGTCTGGGCAAGGGACATCCGTAGGTGACAGTCGCCTCAGCGGGGAGGCGGGGAAGAGGCCGGTTGGCTACCAAAGCATCCAGGGCGATGCGCACGAATTCGGTCGATTCGTCGGAGCAATATCGCGAACGATTGTAGTTCCCGCGAAAGTACAGATCGCCGTCGGCAGTCAGAATCGCGGCCTGGGGTGTCGCATAGACTCCCACCCAATCCCCGATCGTTGCCCCCCGGTCGTACACAACCGGCATCCGCAGATGCATGGACTGGAACTCGCCGCGTGCTTCATCCAGAGCGCTTTCGCTTTGCAGGACGGTCACGAAATCCACCTTGGCTCCGAAGGTCTGTTCAAGCTTTCGAACGTGATCCAGATTGAACTGAGTGCAGGGGCATTGCGGATTGGCGAAGTGCATCAGCAGAGGACGTCCGTTACGCTTCAGGGCTGCGATCGCCGGCGGCAGAGCCAGACGCGATCCCTGAGGCGGTTGGACCAAGCCTTGCGGGGACGATGTTGGGAGCGAATAACGCCAGTCCTCATGCCAGAACGCGTATCCGATAACCGCGGACAATGCGATATTTATTGCGATAACGGCGCCTATCCGCGCCGCGCTGAATCCCGATGATCGCCCTTCGCCGCTCCGCCGCTTTAAAAGGAACATTCCATCAACCTATTGAAATTCAATGAATTACAAGTTCGTCTGGTACAGACAAACATCTCTTCATATCGTCCGATTAGGACGAGAATTTCAGGGATAAAATGCCCGAAAGGGCATAAAGGTTGATTTAGCGTCCCGACTTGTAGTTTTAGGCTGATGTTACTTTCCGACCATGTGCGCCGGATCCCGGTTGTTCTCTTCGCAGATGCTCTCGATGAGATCCGTATCCGGTAGCAGGCGCCAGGCCAGCTTGACGGTCCACGGCTTGGTATACGCCTCCGGATCGTCGATGGTGACGTCGATGTCCATGTGCCCGATCTTCGGCCGGGAGAAACGTTCGGTGACGCGCAGGGCTTCGGTCCCCGGCAGCCCTCGCATGTCGAGCCAGGTCCTGCCGTTTTGTCCGATCGTCTCCACCACGAACGTGTCCTTGTCCCAATGGCCGATCGAATATCCCATCCAGGTCGGCTGCGGATTCTTGGGGAGCGGCCGCCCGTCCGTGAAGATCTGCCGGTAGATCGTGCGGGATTCGTGCAGCAGCAGCGTCAGGTCTTCGGTCTGCACCAGCTTGAGGCCGTCGGGGATGTTGTCCTTTTCCGGAATGCCGGACGGCAGACAGGACGCGCCGGGGTGATCCTTGCCGTTGTTTTCGATGCGCTCATTGTAGAGAGTCCCGCGCCGCACGGCTTGAGCGGCACGTCCTCCGGCTTCAGGTCGGCGGCGAGGTTCAGCAGGTGCTTGGTCGGATTCTCCGGCATCCAGAAGCCGGACAGATCGATCTTGCCGTAAGGCGTGCGCTGCGCGGGCGCATTCAAATCGACCTTGCCATCGGCGGTGCGCGGCACTCTCTTCCACGGATAGGGGTCCCATTGCGCGCTGGCCACTGCGGTGATGGCCAACAGCATCACAGACGTCATCTTAAGCGTTCGGATCATGTCGCTGTCTCCTTAGCACTATCCCAAATCATACATGTACTTTCAGCCTACGGTGGCTACTTCGCATCGTGAAAGATCACGCCCAAGGTAAACCGTTGACCCCGGCGAACACGGCTGACGCCATGACGCATGTTCACGCGATATGTACCGCGCGTGCCTTTGATGGGTCTGTAATGGACCGGAAAGATAACACTCATTCCCTGCGCAAGCGGTGCAACTTCGACCCGTGACTGCATGCGTGGCCGTTGCTCGGTGAGCGTGAATTCGCCGCCGGTAAAATCGTCGCCAGGTTTTGACAGCAAGACCGCGATCTGCAGCGGGAAGACGTGGTCGCCGTAAATATCCTGGTGCAGACAGTTGTAATCGCCTGCTCCGTACTTGAGGATCAAAGGTGTCGGCTTGGTCTGGTCTGACGCATGGCAGCAGGCTCTGAACGCTTCGTGTTCGGCGGGATATCGCACGTCTATGCCCATCGCCTCATTCCAGCGATTGGCGATCTCCGCTAAGTATGGGTAGAGTCTCTCGCGCAATTCTGCAATGACGGGAGGCAAAGGATAGGCGAAGTATTTATATTCACCTCGACCGAAGCCGTGGCGAGCCATGACGACGCGAGAGCGGTAGAGGTCATCGTTCTCCATATCCGTTCATGAGCGTTCTGCACTGGTCCGGCGAAAGTACGGGTCCGATCACTGCGGCGCCGAATGCGTCGAGTTCAGCGTGGACGGCATCCCAATCGAATGACTCGAGGCGCTGGGCGAGACTTGGTGGCCGTTTGATCTGGGTTATGTTGATCATGTGCGATCGAGTTTACGGAATGGCGCTCGCGGAAACCACTCCGTTTCTTGCCTTCGAATGCGATTGAATTTGAAAGCAAGAAACGGGGTGTGATGGATTCGGAGATCGGCTAATCTTCTGTCATGCCGACCGTCGAAAAACAAAATCGAGAAGTCCTATCTCACCGACCGGGAGCGTTGGGAGGCCGTGATCCATCGGGAGAAAAATGCGGACGATGCGTTTGTCTATTCCGTGAAGACCACCGGCGTCTACTGCCGTCCGTCGTGCCCGGCACGACTTGCACGTCGCGAGAACGTCGCATTTCATCCCACGCCGAAGGACGCCGAGCGGGCGGGATTTCGTGCCTGCAAGCGCTGCAAGCCGAACGATCCCTCAGCTCACGGCGAACAAGCGGCCATCGTCGCCAAGGCGTGCAAATTGATTGTCGATGCCGAAGAACCGCTCTCGCTGGACGCTCTGGCTGAGGCCGTCGGCATGAGCCCGTGGCATTTTCACCGTATGTTCAAGTCGATGACCGGCCTGACGCCTAAAGCGTATGCGACCGCGCATCGCGCGAAACGAATGCACGAGGAACTGTCGCGTCCGCGGGACGGTGACATCGGCGATCTACAATTCGGGATTCAATTCCAACGGGCGCTTTTATGCCGAATCCAACAAGAGACTCGGCATGAAGCCCACGGAGTTCAAAGCCGGCGGCGATGGCGCGACCATCCGATTCGCCGTCGGCGAATGCTCGCTCGGGTCGATCCTGGTGGCCGCTTCGGATTTGGGCATCTGTTCGATCGCGATCGGCAACGACCCCGACACGTTGGTGAAGGAACTCCAGGACCGTTTTCCCAACGCCGAGTTGATCGGCGGCGATAAGCAGTTCGAGCGGATGGTGGCCCGGGTCGTTGCCTTCGTGGAGAACCCGTCGGTCGGGTTGGAATTGCCGCTGCATGTCCAAGGCACCGCATTTCAGCAGCGGGTTTGGAAAGCGCTGTGCGAAATCCCCTGCGGTACGACCTGCACCTATTCGGAACTCGCGCAAAAGCTGGGCCAGCCGAACGCCACGCGTGCCGTCGCCGGAGCCTGCGCCGCGAATACCCTGGCCGTGGCGATTCCGTGCCACCGTGTGGTGCGGACGAACGGTTCGCTCTCCGGTTACCGCTGGGGCGTCGAACGAAAGGAGAAGCTGCTGCAGGTCGAAGGTGCGAGTGCCTAGCTGCGGCCGCGACTTATAATAATCCCACCATGTCAAAGTTTCTTTCGCAACGTTTGACCCGCCGGCAGGCGCTCGAAGTATTGGGAATCGGCGCGGCCGCCGCCGCACTCCCGAGGAGCGTATTCGCGCAGGCGCCGGCATTTCCGAAAGGCGCGATCATCCGAACGATCCTCAAAGACTACGCGCCCGAGGAACTGGCAGGCGGCGCCACGCTGTTCCATGAGCACATGCAGCTGGGTCCCGATTTCAACGCGAAATTTGCAGCGGCCACGGCCGCCGTTCGAGCCGCGAATGGTTTGCCGCCGGCTCCTGCGCGTGGCGGCGGTGCCGGACAAGCGGCGGCGGAGCTGCTCCCCCGCCCCCGGACATCATGCACAACGTCGATCTGATGTCCGCCGAAGTCGCCAAAGCCGAGCGCGAAGGCATCGCCTGCATTGTCGACGCCGGACATCCGGACATGGGACGCGACATCGACTTCCTGCGCCAGGTCTCGATGAAGTCCGGCGTCCCGATCGTCGCCGGCGGCGGATTCTACTCGCAGCCGTTTTATCCGAAAGAGATCTCCACGATGAGCGAAGAACAGATCGTCAAGGCGCTCATCAAGCAGGCGGACGACGACGTTCTCGGCGCGTTCGGCGAAATCGGCTCGTGGGACGAGATCACCGCGGATGAACGCAAGGTGTTCCGCGCCGTCGGCAAGGCGCACGTCGCGACCAACCTTCCGATCTTCACGCACACCGGAATTCCCGGCAAGTCGGCGCTCGAACAACTCGACATCCTGGAGGACGCCGGCGTAAAGCCGGATCGCGTCGTCATCGGACACCTGGGGAATCTTGTGGACGCGAACGTGTATGTGCACAAAGCGATCTGCAGACGCGGCGCGTTTGTCGGTTTCGATCGCCAGGGCGGAAACAACGATGCGCAGCAGGTTCCGATGGTCATGGCGCTCATCGACGCGGGTTTTGCCGACCATCTGATGTTCTCGGCCGACGCCTCGAGCGGCTACGCGAAGACGATGACGGTGTTCGTGCCGAAGCTGAAAGCAGCCGGCGTGAGCGACCAGGTGCTGCACCACATCATGGTGGACAACCCGCGCCGGTTTCTCGCGTTCGTTCCGAAACGGCCTCGCAAACACTAGGGACATCCTGAATCGGAAATGGCGCGGTGATAGGATACCTGCATGGCGGATTCTGCCTGGGTCCCGGACCTTGCTACTTCCGTAGCAGCCACCACGGATACGCCCCGGCACACTGCCCTCGTTCGCGTCACGCACTGGATCACCGCACTCTGTTTCTTTGCCCTGCTGGTCAGCGGAATTGAAATTGTCATCTCTCACCCGCGCTTCTATTGGGGTGAAACCGGCAACGTATTAACGCCCTCGCTGTTCGACCTGCCGATCCCGTCCTCGAGGGACACCGTGCCTACCGGTTACGAGTTACGTGCTGCCCGACCAGAATGGTTGGAGCCGGTATCTCCACTTTCAGGCGGCCTGGGTCGCGGTATTGACCGGCTTGCTGTACGTCGTCTCCGGCGTGCTCAGGGGGCATTTTCGAAAAAACTTAATGCCCTCCGGGACCGATCTCTCGTGGCGTTTCAAGTCCCTCAGTAACGGCGATGCCCGGTCCTACAACGTACTTCAGCGCCTCACGTACCTGTTCGTGATCTTCGTGCTCTTTCCCTTGGTGATCTGGACCGGCCTGGCGATGTCTCCGGCCGTCGCATCCGCGATTCCAGCCGTCGTCACCGTGTTCGGCGGCCAGCAATCCGCGCGCACCATCCATTTCTTCGTCTCCGTGTTTCTTGTGCTCTTCCTTCTGGTCCACATCGTGATGGTGTGTCTGGCTGGATTCAGAAGCCGCATGCGAGCCATGATCACCGGCCGCGTTGCCGCACATAAGGAGCACTCATGAGCAACGTCTCTCGCCGCAAATCTGATCACCGGCGGACTGGCAGCGGCGGCGGGCGTATCCGGACTCGCGGTGGCCGCTCGCCTGGCGAATCGATACGGCCTGATCCCTCCCGATTACGGCAGCCTCTACGGCGCCGGCGCAACGCTGACCTATGCTTCCCAGCGGCTGCTGACTCGCCACTCGATGGCACGCGAATTTCCTCGCAGCCTGATTTCGAAGGATCCGTTCCCGAATGGCGATCCCCCTCGGGACGAAGGTTTCAAGCGCCTCGAGGCCGGCGGGTTCGCCGACTGGCGGCTCTCTGTCGAAGGAATGGTCGCCCGCCCCGCATCGTTCTCGCTGGCCGAGCTCAAGAGCTATCCCCAACGCAGCCAGATCACGCACCTGGCCTGCGAAGAGGGCTGGTCCTTTATCGCCGAGTGGACCGGAGTACCTCTATCGCACGTCCTGGACCTTGTCGGGATCCTCCCCCAAGCCAAATATGTCGTCTACTTCTCGGTACAGCGCGACTGGTGGGACAGCGTGGATATGGCCGATGCATTGCATCCTCAGACGCTCATAACTTATGGAATGAACGGAACCGATCTTCCCGTCGGCCACGGCGGGCCGATACGCGTGCGTGTCCCGCGCCAGCTTGGTTATAAGAGCATCAAACATGTCAGCCGTCTGACTGGTCACCGACAGCCTGAAAGAGTATTGGCCGCGAGAGCAGTTATTCCTGGTACGCCGGCATCTGATTCCTGCGCGATTCCCTGATAGGATCGTGAAATGTCCGACAACAAAATCGACCGTGCCCTAGGTTTCAATACCCGCTCTCTCCACGCGGGTTATTCGCCCGATCCGACCACCAAGGCGCGCGCGGTACCCATCTACCAAACCACGTCTTTCGTGTTCGACGACTCCGCGCATGCGGCCGCTTTGTTCGGGCTGCAGCAATTCGGCAACATCTATACGCGCATCATGAATCCGACCACGGACGTGCTGGAGCAGCGCGTCGCGTCGCTCGAAAACGGAGTCGCGGGGCTGGCGATGGCCAGCGGCCAGTCCGCTCAGTTCGTCGCGATTTCGAGCCTGATGGAGCCGGGCGACCACATGGTCGTCGGCCAGCACCCTGTATGGCGGCACGTACACGCAGTTCGACGTCAGCTTTCGCAAGTTCGGCTACGACGTGACCTTCGTCGAGCCGGACGATCCCGAAAACTTCCGCAAGGCGATCAAGCCGAATACCAAGCTGCTGTACGGCGAAACCATCAGCAACCCGCGCGGCAACGTGCTCGATATCGAAGCCGTGGCCAAGATCGCGCACGACGCCAACATTCCGCTGGTGATCGACAACACGTTCGCCACGCCCTACGTCTGCCGGCCGATCGATTACGGCGCCGACATCGTGGTCCACTCGCTGACCAAGTTCATGGGCGGACACGGCACCTCCATCGGCGGCATGATCGTCGACGGCGGCAAGTTCGACTGGTCGAAGAGCAAGCATCCGCAAATCAACACGCCCTCGCCGGCCTATCACGGCATGAATTTCAGCGAAGTCTTCGGCGCGATCGCGTTCATCATTCGCTGCCGCGTGGAAGGACTGCGCGACCTCGGTCCCTGCATGAGCCCGTTCAATGCGTTCCAGTTCATTCAAGGAATCGAGACGCTGGGCATGCGCATGGATCGGCATCTTGTCGAACACCATGGCCGTCGCGCAAGCACCTGGAGAAGCCACAACTCTGGTGACCTGGGTGAAGTATCCGTCGCTGCCGTCCAGCCCGTATTTCAAGATGGCGCAGAAGTACACGCCGAAGGGCGGCGGCGCGGTGTTCTCGTTCGGAATCAAAGGCGGCTTCGAGGCCGGCAAGAAGTTCATCGACAACCTCAAGCTCTTCAGCCATCTGGCGAACGTCGGCGATGCGCGCAGCCTGGTGATTCATCCGTCGTCGACCACGCACCAGCAGCTTTCGCGCGAGCAGCAGGAAGCCGCCGGTGTAACCGAGGATCTGGTCCGGCTCTCGGTCGGCCTGGAAGATATCGAAGATATTCTCTGGGATCTGGATCAGGCTCTGGCCGCATCGCAAGCCCGAGCGAAATGATTCTGAAACAGTACTATCTGGGGTGCCTGGCGCACGCGTCGTATTTATTGGGCGACGAGGCCAGCGCCACGGGCATTGTCGTCGATCCGCAGCGCGATATCCAGCAGTATCTGAAGGACGCCGAAACATTCGGTCTGCAGATCCGTCACGTGTTCCTCACGCATTTCCACGCTGACTTTGTCGCAGGCCACCTGGAGCTGCGCGACCGCTGCGGCGCGACGATCCATCTGGGCGCGCAGGCCCAGGCCGAGTATGCTTTCGTCGCCATGAAGGACGGCGATACGCTGGATTTTCCCGGGATGCGGCTGCAAATCCTGGAGACTCCCGGCCACACCATCGAATCCATCTCGATTCTGGTTTTCGATCTCGCGAAGGATGCGGCTAAGCCGTATGCGGTCCTCACGGGCGATACGTTGTTCATCGGCGACGTGGGCCGCCCCGATCTACGCGCCTCGCTGGGGTGGACTGCCGACGACCTCGGCGCGCATCTCTACGACTCGATCCACAATAAACTCCTGCCGCTTCCGGACGAGACGCTGGTTTATCCGGCACACGGCGCGGGCTCGCTGTGCGGGAAGAAACTTTCGTCCGACACGGTTTCGTCCCTTGGGGATCAGCGGCGGTTGAACTACGCCTTGCAGCCCATGTCGAAGGAAGAATTCATTCGCCTGGTCACAGCCGACCAACCGGACGCTCCGGCGTACTTCACGTACGACGCTATCCTGAATACGCGCGAGCGGGCGACCCTCGACAAGAATCTCGAACAGGTTCTGCATCCCATCGATTTGGACGAAGTCCTTCGGATGGGCGATCTGGGCGCGCAGATTCTGGACGTCCGGGATGCCGCCGAATACGCCAAGGGTCACCTGGCCGGCAGCATCAACATCGGACTCGGCGGTCAATACGCGACGTGGGCGGGCACGGTTCTCGATCGCGCGAAACCCATCGTAATCATCGCCGAGCCGTCCCGCGAGCAGGAAGCGGCGCTGCGCCTGGGCCGGATCGGTTTCGATCACGTGAAAGGCTACCTGCAAGGAGGCATGGAAGCGCTTCCGAGCAGGCCGGATTTGGTCTGGCCGACCGAGCGTGTCAGCGCTCCGATGGTGGCGGAAGAGACTGGCAGGAGCCGATGCGCCGCTGGTGCTGGATATCCGGAATCCGCGCGAGTGGGCCGCCAAGCACATCGACGGCAGTGTGAACATTCCGTTAAATCATCTGCAGGAGCGGATGGCCGAAATCCCCCGAAATCGCAGGATTGCCGTGCATTGTGCCGGCGGCTACCGGTCGTCGATCGCCGCCAGCATCCTGCACCAGTACGGGATCACCAATCTGATCGAGATGGCCGGAGGCCTGGCAGCCTGGGAAGCGGCTAAATTGCCAGTAGTTTCGGAAGCCTAGGACCGGCTTGACACTCCGAACCTGCCATTCGGCTGAATGTGGTACCGTTGACAAGAGCCTGGAAGCTACAGCACGTGCTTTGTGCAGCAGACACGTTGCGGTGATTTCGCGCTACAATTCTGAATCCGATACATCCGGGCCGCAAGAGCCCGAAGAAGAGGCACCATGAAAGAAACAGGTACAGTGAAGTGGTTCAATGCAGCCAAGGGTTTTGGCTTCATACAACGCGAGAGCGGCGAGGACGTATTCGTCCATTTTTCCGCCATCCAGGCCAGCGGATACCGCTCCTTGGATGAAGGCGCCCGGGTGTCCTTCGTCGTGAAGCGCGGACCCAAGGGTCTGCAAGCCGAGGAAGTGGATCTAGCCTAATCATCTTGAGCCAAACGGCTCAAGATATTCGACGTCCAACATCTTGTTAGACGAGCCACGGGGGGCTCGTTGAAATGCACAAGCTTTCAACCCGCATTGGTGCGAACTGGCTGGTGCTAACGCACCTGCACGCGACCACGTGGAGGCTGCAGGTTTGGGGCGATACTCCGCTCGAGGCCGAGGTTACCGCCGGAGACGAAGCTGAAGCCAAGACCAGCGCTATAGCTGCGACTGTTGAGCGTCTGAATATCGGGCCTTTGCAGCCGGATCCCAGTTGGAACGTCGTAACCACCACGCACTGGGACAGCCGCAGTCAGGGCTGATACCAAACTAGCGAGACAGCGCCTTCTTGAGGATCGCCGCAGCCGGGGGGAATTCCTTCTTGGCGTTGGCGAAGAAGACACCCTTCGGCGACCATCAGCGGCGTCCAGCCGAGCTTGGTCTTCGCATCGACTTGCGCGCCGTGATCGACCAGGAACTGCACGATCGACGGCTGTCCGGAAACCACCGCGCCGAGCAGCGCCGTGCTGCCGCTCCAGCGCGGATCGCCGACGCCCTTGTCCAGCAGATCGTCCATGTTCAGCGGGTAGTACAGCAGCGTGTACTTCGGCTCGCCGTTCATCGGATAGTCGCCGAAATCGGCGTGCGCGTTGATGTCGTTGCCGAGGTCGAGCGCCAGCTTCACGGCTTCCAGCCGTTCCGCCTCCGTGACGCCGGTGAACGGTCCGGGAGCTTCGCCTTCCCAGTAGTCGAGACCGGAGGCGGCCATCAGCGGCGTGATGCCGGCCTTGGTCGGGATCTTCGGATCGGCGCCGTGCGTCGACCAGCAGCCGCATGTAGAGGCGCATCGCCGTTGTGCGCGGCGACGTAGAACGGCGTCGCGCCGACATAGCTCAGGTAGTGCCGGCCGAGATGGATGTGCGGCGGATTCCGCGTCGTGCCGCCTTCTTTGTCGAACCTGGTTTCCTTCCAGGCGATGCGAACGTTGGGATTGGCGCCGTGCTCCAGCAGCTTCTTCGCCAGCTCGAGCGCCGTCACGTTGCCGGTCGGCACCGGAGGGCCCTTCGGCGTATTGCCGACCGCCGCAGCGCCATCCGCGCCGGGCTTTCGCAGCCACGCCAGCGTGTGCAGCGCCGACCCGCGCGGATCGGGCGCATTCGGATTGGCGCCGTGATCCAGCAGAACCGACGCGAGCTCGAAATACGCATTGACGACCGCCATGTTCAGCGCGCTGGTGCCGTCCGGCGCGACGTCGTTGACGTTGGCGCCGTGCTCCAGCAGAACTTTGGCCGCGTCGATGTGCGCATTGCGGACGGCGAACAGCAAGCGGCGTGAATCCGCCTTTGGATTTCGCCTTGCACGTCGGCGCCGAACTCGATCAGCATCGCGGCCGCGGCCGCATTGCCTTCCGATGCGGCCCACATCAGCGCGGTCTGGCCCTTGTAGGGCTCCTCGGCGTTCACGTTGGCGCCGTGGGCGAGCAGCACCTTGATGGCGTCCACCTTGCCGGTGAGCGCCGCGGTCATCAGCGCGGTCTGGCCTTCTTCGGAGGTGCTGTTGGGGTCGGCTCCGGCCTTCAAGCAGCCGCTCGATGATGGCCGCGTTGCCGTTGGTGCAGGCGAGCGAGAGCGGCGTGATGTTGTAGCGCGTGGCGGCCTTGACGTTCGCGCCGGCGGCGATCAGCAGGTTGACGATTTCCAGATTGTCGCGCTGGGCGGCCCAGTGGAGCGCGGTCGAGCCATCCGCCTCGGCGGCGTTCACGTCGACGTGCTGCGCGAGCAAAGAGCGCGCCGACTTCGCGTCGCGAGTTCTTGGCCGCGTCGATCGAGCCGCAGCGTCGCTGCGCGCCGCGATTAAGCAGCCGGCTAACGGCAAGAACGCGAGCAACAGGCGATCTCATCGTGGTCCTCCTACGCGCCCAATCAGTATATTACAAACAAACAGAGATATCATGAAGTCCGTGCTCGTATGCTCGCGCGCACTTCTCGGGCGATTTGCTGCTAGTCGGCGTTTTCGCACGGCTGGCTCTTCGCGCCAGACAGCCGGCTCCCGCGCGCGGTCTTCACGCAGTACTGCGTCACCTGCCACAACGCCGCGGCTGAAGACCGCCGGATCTGGTGCTCGACCTCGGCGAACTTCCGCCACGTCGCCGACCAACGCCGAGCTCTGGGAGAAGGTCGTCCGGAAGCTGCGGGCCAAGGCCATGCCGCCCGCCGGGCGCGCCGCGGCCCGATCAGGCCACCTACGATGCCGCGGCGTCGTTCTTCGAGGCGGAACTCGACCGCGCCGCGCTGGCGAAGCCGAACCCGGCAAGCTGCCGCTGCTGCATCGCCTGAGCCGCACCGAATATCAGAACGCCATCCGCGATCTGCTCGCGCTCGACGCGCTGCCCAAGGAGATGGACTATCGACTTGCTGCTGCCGGCCGACAACGCCAGCAGCGGTTTCGACAACATCGCGGATCTGCTGTTCGTCTCGCCGACGACCATGGAGCGCTATCTGGACGCGGCGCAGCAAGATCAGCCGCCTGGCGGTGGGCGATCCCGACGATGCCGGTGATGGTCAACATCTACCGCCTGCCGCCGGAGCAGCCGCAGGACGCGCGCGTGGAGGAGCTGCCGTTCGGCACGCGCGGCGGACTTGGCGATTCGCAGCTACTTTCCCGCTGGACGGCGAGTACGTCATCAAGGTCGACGTGGCGGGCGCCGCGCGCGAGCCGCATCAGCTCGAAATCACCGTCGACGGCGAGCGGAAGCAGCTGGTCACGATCGGCGGTGGCGGCGGCAGAGGCGGGCGCGGCGGCAGGGGCGGCCGGCGGACGCGGCGGAGCGAGCCGCATCGGAATTCCGCATGCCGGTGAAGGCCGGACCGCGGCTCGTCGGCGTCACGTTCGTCGAGCACACGCGAGGCGCGGGACGAAGAGACGCTGCGGCCCCGGATGCGCGGCCGCGGGACGCAGCCGGCGCTCGCCGAGCGTCACCATCAGCGGTCCGTACAACGCGAACCGGGTCCGGGCGACACGCCCAGCCGGCGCCGCATCTTCGTCTGCCGACCCGCGCAACGCGTCGCGGACGAACCGGCCTGCGCGCAAGCAGATTCTCTCGACGCTGGCGCGCCGGGCCTACCGGCGTCCGGTGACCGATGCGGATCGTCGCCGACGCTGCTGCCGTTCTACGACGACCGGCCGCGCCGAAGGCGGATTTCGATCGCGGCATTCAGCGCGGCGCTCGAACGGCTGCTGGTCAGCCCGCAGTTCCTGTTTCGCATCGAGCGCGATCCGGCCGGACGCGGCGCCGGGATCGCGTCATCGCGTCAGCGATCTGGAACTGGCCTCGCGCCTGTCGTTCTTCCTGTGGAGCAGCATTCCCGACGACGAGCTGCTGGACGCCGCCGCCGCCGGGCAAGCTGAAGGAGCCCGGCAGTTCTGCGAGCAGCAGGTGCGGCGCATGCTGGCCGATCCGCGCTCCGAATCGATGGTGACCAACTTCGCCGCGCAGTGGCTGTACCTGCGCGACATCGACGTCAAAGCAGCCGGACGTGCTCCTGTTCCCCGATTTCGACGAAGGCCTGCGCGACGCGCTTCGAGCGCGAAACCGAGCTGTTCCTCGACAGCATCCTGCGCGAGAATCGCAGCGTGCTCGAACTGCTGACCGCCAACTACACGTTCGTCAACGAGCGGCTGGCCAAGCACTACGGCATTCCCAACATGCGAGGGCAGCGATTTCCGGCGCGTCACCTTCCCGCAAGGACAGTCCGCGCGGCGGACTGCTGGGGCAGGGCAGCATCCTGACGCTCACCTCGTACGCGACGCGGACGTCGCCGGTGCTGCGCGGCAAGTGGGTGCTGGAGAATCTGCTGGCGGCGCCGCCGCCGCCGCCGCCGCCCAACGTTCCGGCGCTGAAGACCGAAGGCGCGAAACCGGCGAAGACGCTTTCGATGCGCGAAGCGATGATCCAGCATCGCGCCGAATCCGGCCTGCGCGAGCTGCCATGCGCGCATGGATCCGATCGGCTTCGCGATGGAGAACTTCGACGCGGTCGGCAAGTGGCGCGATCGCGATGCCGGCAACGCCGATCGACGTCTCGGGCGTGCTGCCGGACGGCACGAAGTTCGACGGCGTGGCGGGCGTGAAGAAGCGTGCTGCTGGACCATCCCGAGAGATTCGTCGGCGCGGTGGCCGAGAAGCTGCTGATGTACGGCATCGGCCGCAATGTGCAGTATTACGACGCGCCGGCGGTGCGCGCAGATCGTCCGCGACGCGGCGCGCGAGCAACTACACGTTTGCGTCGCTGGTGCTGGGCGTGGTCAAGAGCGCTCCGTTTCAGATGAGAACCAGGTGAAAGCCGCGAAAGTGAAGGAACCCATGACGTTCATCACCAAGAAAGCACTGCCGCGGCGAACGTTCCTGCGAGGCGTCTGGGCGCCACGCTGGCGCTGCCGATGCTGGATGCGATGATTCCGGCGCTCTCGGCGAAGTCCGCCGACGCCGACGCCGCGTCTGGGATTCATCTACGTCTCGAACGGCGTCATCCAGGATCAGTGGAAGCCCGCCACGATCGGCCGCGGCTTCGAGCTGTCGCCGATCCTGAAGCCGCTCGAGCCGGTGAACGGATCAGTTCAACATGCTCACCGGGCTTGTCGCACCTGCAAGCCGACACGTTTGGCGACGGCACCGGCGATCATCCGCGCGCGTCGGCGGTCTGGCTGACCGGCGTGCACGCCTACGACCGCACGCGGCCCGGCGTCGAAGTGCGGCTGGCGACCACGGCGGATCAGCTCGCCGCGCGCGTGATCGGCAAGGACACGCAGGTTCCGTCGATCGAGATGAACCGTCGATTTCCGCACGCAGGGCGCCTGCGATTCCGGCGACTGCTTCTACGTCAACACCGTTTCCTGGCGCAATCGAGACCACGCCGAATCCTGCCGAGAATCCATCCGCGCGTCGTCTTCGAACGCCTGTTCGGCGACGGCGGCAGCGCCGCGCAGCGGCTGGCGCGTGCGAAGAAGACCGGCAGCATTCTCGATTCGGTGATGCGAAGAAGTCGAGCCGCCTCGCCAGCACGCTGGGCACGGGCGACCGCACCAAGCTCAGCGAATATCTGGATTCGGTTCGCGAGATCGAGCAGCGCATTCAGAACACGGAAGCGCAGCGGCAGCACAATCGATCGAGCTGCCCGATCGTCCGATCGACATTCCGGACTCCTTCGAAGAGCACACCAAGCTGATGTTCGATCTGCAGGTGCTGGCGTTCCGCGCCGACTCACGCGCGTCTTCAGCATGATCATGGCGCGCGAGCTGAGCGGCGCACCTATCCGAATATCGGCGTGCCGGAGCAGCACCATCCTGATCTCGCATCACCGCAACGATCCCGGAGCTGATCGTCGAAGAAAGCCAAGATCGACACCTATCACGTCCAGCTGCTCGACTACTTCCTGGAGAAGATGCAGGCGACGCCGGACGGCGACGGCTCGCTGCTCGATCACAGCCTGATCATGTACGGCGGCGGCATGGGCGACGGCAATCTGCATCGCCATTCGGATCTGCCGTGCCTGCTGGCCGGCAAGCTCGGCGGCAAGTTCAAGACCGGCCGTCACCTGGCGTATCCGGAGGACACGCCGATGGCGAATCTGCTGGTCACGATTCTCGACAAGGTCGGCGTGCACGTCGAGAAGATGGGCGACAGCACCGGTCCGCTGCAGCCCGACTACCTGTCGGTTTAGTTCACCCGCTTACTCGAAAACCGTGGCGACCGGGACGATCTGAACGTCCGTCGGCGCGCAGGCCCAAGTCGAGCTTTTCGACCAGTCTTGTCTTCCGCCAGGATCTCGGCGGGCTTCGCCGAGTTGTACTGGATCGGCGTCGGCCCCGCGCCCACCAGCTGCTGCTTGAGCTGCTCGGCGTTGGCCGACACCGCGACGATCTGGATCCGGTCGGCGCGCAGATGCTTGCGGATCGCCGCGTTCACCTGTTCGAGCGTCAGCTTGGCGATTCCGTTCTTGATGTAGCTGTTGTAATCCGGAATCCCGTAGTACAGGCTGTCGATCGCGTAGCCCAGCTCGGCGTTCTTGGTCTTCGTGAGCACGTTGACGTACTTGCCCAGGAATTCCTTGGTGCGGTTGAAATCCTCCGGCCGGGATGCCGTCCTTGATCAGCTTGTTCAGCTCGAAGAACGCCAGGCGCAGCGTGAACGCCGCCGCCGGAGGCTCCACCGGGCGAATCCAGATCTGGAAAATCTGGCTGCGGCGCGCGAGGTTCGGCGACGGGCTCCATCAAGATTCATCCCGCGCGGAAAATATTCGATGTAGGCGTAATCGCCGTAGTTGATCCCGCGAATCTCGCGGATGCGCTGGAACAAACGGCCGCCGCTCATGCGATGCGGGCCGAGGTAGGACTGCATCAGCAGCAGCGCGGGATAGTCCGGATCGCCGCGCTTCACGTCGATCGGAAAACCGAACGAGTACGCCACCGAGCGCGTATTCTTTTCGACGATCACGGCGCGCGTGTGATCGATCGGCTCAGGCTTGATCGCCGGAACCGGCGTTTCGTCCTTCGCCGGCAGCGCCGCGAAATCCTTCTTGATCTGCTCCAGAAAATCGGCCGGATACCCGCCGGCCAATCCGAGGATCAGGTTCGACTGCGTGTAGTGCTGCTTGTAGAACTGCTTCAGATCGTCGAGCGTCATCTTCTCGAAGCGCCGAAATCGTCCCCGAGCTGTAGTGGCCGTAAGGCAGTGCCGCGATAGAGCGTCTGAGTAGAGGACTTCCTTGCCCAGTTCCTCGTCGTTGTTGCCGCGCAGGCCGACGCGCAGCGAATTGATCGTGTCGTCCTTGATGCGCTTGAAGTCGTCCTCGCGCCAGCCCGGGCTCCAGCAGCATGGCTCGAACCAGCTTGTAATAAGCCGGCAGATTGTCCACGTGCGTGGTGCCGCCGAACACCGTCATTTCCTGATCCGTCTGGCTGCCGAGCGAAGCGGCCATGGGGAACATCGCGTCCACCACCTGCTTATAGGTCAGATCCTTGGTGCCGCCGCCCGCCAGCATGGCCGCGGTCAGGTGGGCCAAGCCCGGGCTTATCGGCCGGATCCATCATCGCGCCGGTCGTAAACACGATCCGAAAGTTGATCAGCGGCGACTTACTCGGCAGCGTGACTGTTCTCATTTGCGCGAATCCGGTAGCAGCAAGCAGCAATCCCAGCAAGCGGCGCGTGGATTTTCATTTGCCACCGCCCTCGGCTGCTCCGGTCAGCGTAACGATGGTCCGGTTATTCTCCGTGAGATACTTTCGCGCCGCGGCTCGAATGTCTTCCGGAGTCAGCTGGGAATACATCGCGAATACAGCTTGTCGATGGTGTCGGGCGATCGCCGCAGAGCGACGTACCGGGCCACCGCCGCCGCCACGGACTGGCTGTTGTCGAGCTGCATGGTGAAGCCGTAGCGCTCGCGATTCTTGGCGGCATCCAGTTTGTCAGCCGGCACCAGCTCGTCCTGAAATCGCTTGATGGTCTCGAGAATCTGCGCGCGGACGTACGGCAGATCGCTCGGCGTTCTTCACGCGCGCTTCCACCTCCAACAGATTCGGATCCACGCTTTGCGCCATGTTGGCGGCCAGCGTATCCACCTTCTGCTCGCGGACGACCAGCTTTTCGTACAGGTCCGAATTGCGCGAAAACGCCAGCGTCGCCAGCGCATCCAGCGCCGCCCAGTCCTTCGACGGTATCCGAATAAGCCGGACCGTGGAACGCGATATCGATCAGCGGCAGCGTCGGCGAAGGCCAGTCGATATGATTCTCGCGCGGCGCCTTGCTGCGCCGGCTCCACCGGAATATCGGGATGATAGCTGCCGCGCTTCCAGTCGCCCCAGGATTGGTCCACCAGCGCGCGAACCTTCTTCGGATCGACATCGCCGGCCACCACGATGGTGGTGTACTCGGGCCGATAGTAGCGATCGAAGAACTTGAGGCTGTAATCGTACTGGTTGGGCATGTCCTGCACGTCTTTCAGGAAGCCCATGGTGGTGTGCTTATACGTGTGGCGGTCGAAGGCCGTATCGTGCAGCACTTCGTCCAGCTTTTCTTCCGGATCCGAACTGTTCTTGTTGTACTCGCCCAGCACCGCGCCGGTTTCGGTCTTGAAGATCTCCGGCGTGTACTTCAGGGTCTGGAAGCGATCGGCTTCCATGGCGAGAATCGTCGGCAGATCCTCTTTCGAAAAGGTCGTGTAGAAGGCGGTCAGATCGTCGCTGGTGAACGCGTTCGACGCTGCGCCGGCGCGCTGCAGCACCTGATTGTACTTTTCGGGCGGATACTTCGCCGTGCCGCGAAACATCATGTGCTCGAACAGATGCGCGAAGCCCGACTTTCCGGCTTCTACTTCATTCCGCGACCCGGTCTGGACCACCACATAGATGGAAACCAGGTTCGGCGAATCGGTGGGAATGGTTACCAGCCGGAGTCCGTTCGGGAGATCCTGCTGCGTGTACGTGAACGGGAAGGTCTTGACTTGGGCGCTGACGGCGACGATCGACCCTGCCGTGAGAACCAGGCAAACGAGTTTCCAGAGCATACCCAGAGAATATCACCCGAACTCTATTGCTCTTTGCGCACCAGCTCGACGTCGATGGTGATATCGACGTCGTCTCCCACCAGGAATCCGCCGCTTTCGAGTACCGCATTCCAGGTGAGTCCGAAGTCTTTGCGTTCGATCCGCGTGCTGGCGCTGGCGCCGCGCCTGTAGGAATCCGTCGGGATCCTTGATTTCGGGAGTCAGCGATTCCACGTGCAGAGTAACGGATCGGGTGACGCCGCGGATGGTCAGGTCGCCGGTAACGTCGTATCCATGCTCTCCTGCCGGAACCACCTTCGTCGATTGGAACGTGATGGTCGGATAACGATTGACGTCCAGAAAATCGCGGCTCTTCAGGTGGCTATCGCGCTGGGGTTCGCGGGTGCTGACCGTCGCGGCGTCCATGCTTGCCTGCACCTGCGCCGTCGCCAGATTCGCTGGATCGAACTCGACCGATCCGGTGATGTGGCTGAACTCGCCTTTGACGTTCGAAATCATCATATGCCGGACCTTGAAATGCGCTCCGGCATGTTGGGTATCGATCTGATAGGTAGGCATTCGTAAACGTTAGTTCCGCAAACGTTAGTTCCGATCCGGCTGCTTCTTGCCGCTGAGTTTTGCGAAATCGCTCATCAGGCCGAATGCCTTGGAAGACTGCGGACTCTCGGCCGTCACCACGCTCTTCACGAATTGCCAGGGGATCATCAATTCGAGTCCCGCCAGGTTCTCGGGTGAAATCCAGATGCCGACTCCGTGATTGGCCTCGGCGAGCCGGCCGGTCATGGCGAATCCTCCGGCGTCCTCGGCGGACTGGATGTATTCGCGCAGGTCATCGCCTCGAAACCAGGAAGATACCGGCCTCGGTGAAGAGCTGCACCATTCCCGAGGACTTCAAAAACTCTGGCGATACCCAGATCAGGACATGCCGCCGTGGTTCAGTCATTCGCGATCCCTCAGGATGTAGTCTAGCGGGTCTCGCGGCACATTAAAGCTCCCAAACCTTTGATTTCATTCGACTGTGCAATGCTACGATGGTAAGCGTCTCCGTGCACCCGGTGCCGAAACTGGGATAGAACTATGTGGATCGTCAGGTTAGCGCTGAGGCGCCCCTACACGTTTGTAGTGATGGCGGTGCTGATCGCCATTCTGGGCGGCGTCGCCATTGCGACCATGCCGGTCGACATCTTCCCTTACATCGACATCCCGATCGTCAGCATCGTGTGGCAGTACAACGGGCTGACGCCGGAAGAGATGGAGAGCCGCATCGTCACCAATTTCGAGCGCGCGCTCACATCCAACGTCATCGGTATCGAGCACATCGAATCACAGTCTTACCAGAGCATTTCGGTGGTTCGGGTATATTTTCATCCTAATGTGCAGGTAGATCTGGCGCTGTCCCAGATCGTGACGCAGTGCCAGGTGCAGGTTCGCAACATGCCGCCGGGAACGTTTCCGCCGCAGGTGCTCAAATACGACGCAGCCAGCGTTCCCATCCTGCAGCTCGGGTTGAGCAGCAAGACGCTGAAAGAGCAGGAAATTTTCGATCTGGCGCAAAACTTCATCCGGACTCCGCTCGCCACGGTCCAGGGCGCCAACGTTTCCTATCCTTTTGGCGGAAAGAACCGCCAGATCATGGTGGACCTGAACCTGGATGAGCTGTACGCGAAACAGCTTTCGCCGATCGATGTCTCGAACGCCCTGAATCTCCAAAATCTGATTCTGCCGGCGGGCACCGCGAAATTCGCGCAACATCGAGTATCCGGTTCACCTGAACAGCAGCCCGGCGGTTCTTTCCGAGTTCAACAACCTGCCGATCAAGACGGTCAACGGCGCGACCATCTACATGAAAGACGTGGCCACCGTCCACGATGGGTTCGTTCCGCAGCAGAACATCGTCCGCACCAACGGATCGCGCGGCGTTTTGCTGACGGTGACGCGCAACGGCAACGCTTCGACGCTTGCCATCGTCAACGCGGTGAAGAACGCGCTGCCCAAGGTGATGGCCACGATTCCGTCCGAGCTGAAGCTATCCGTGTTCGGAGATCAATCGCTGTTTGTGCGATCGGCCATCGGGGGCGTTCTGCGCGAGACGCTGATCGCGGCATTTCTCACCGGGACCGTGATTCTGCTGTTCCTGGGAAGCTGGCGCAGCACGCTGATCGTTTGTATCTCGATTCCGCTGTCGATTCTGATGTCCATCTGCATCCTGAGCCTGCTGGGGCAAACCATCAACGTGATGACGCTGGGAGGCTTGGCGCTGGCCGTCGGCATCCTGGTGGACGACGCGACGGTAGAAATCGAGAATACGCATCGCAACCTCGGCGATGAAAAAGCCGCTGGTTCGCGCGGTGCTGGATGGAGCGTCGCAGATCGCGGTCCCGACGCTGGTTTCGACGTTGTCCATTTGCATCGTGTTCGTTCCGGTGCTGCTGCTGACGGGAACGGCCCGATACTTATTTACGCCGCTGGCGATGGCCGTGGTGTTCGCGATGCTGGCGTCGTACCTGTTATCGCGAACGCTGGTTCCGACCATGGTTCATCACCTGCTCCGAAGCGAAGCAGCGGTCTACCAGGCGGGCGGACACGGCGGCAAGGGGATTTTCTGGAGCGCTCCATCGCGGGGTGAATAATCTGTTCGAACGCCTTCGCTACCGCTACCTGGGTCTGCTCGACTTTTCGCTGCGGCATCGCGCGCCGGTGCTGCTGGCCTTTCTGGTGTTTTCATTCGGTTCGCTGTGGCTGGTCGGATTGGTTGGGCAGGACTTCTTCCCCGACGTGGACGCCGGCCAACTGCGGCTGCATGCGCGAGCCGCCGCGGGTACGCGCATCGAACAAACCGAAGTTCGTTTCGCCGATGTAGAACAGGAAATCCGCAACGCTCTTCCGGCCGGGGAAATCGATACGATCCTGGATAACATCGGAATCCCCAACGCCTGGGGAAGTCTCGCGCAGGGCGACGTGCCGAACATTGCGGCCACCGACGGCGAGATCCTGATTTCCCTGAATCGCGAAAAGCACGGACCGGTGCGCGACTACGAAGTCCTGCTTCGCAAGCGCCTCAACCAGCGATTCCCGGACATGGTGTTCTTCTTCGAGCCCGCCAACATCACCAACCAGATTCTGAATTTCGGTCTGCCCGCGCCGATCGACTTGCAGGTGGTGGGACGCGACAGCGTCAACAACTACAAGATCGCGCAGCGATTTCAGAGACCGGATCGCGCGTATCCCGGGCGCGGCCGATGTTCACATCCATCAGGTGTTCAGCCAGCCTCAGTTGAACCTGAACGTCGATCGCGTAAAGGCCGGGCAAGTGGGCCTGACGCAGCGCGACGTCACCAGCAGCATGCTGATTTCGCTCAGCGGCAACAATCAGGTGGCTCCGAGTTTCTGGCTGAACCCGGCCAACGGCGTCAGCTACAACGTAGGCGTGCAGACGTCGCAGTATCGCATCGATTCGCTGGATGAGCTGCTGCGTACGCCGATCACCGCGCCAGCAAGCGCCGTCAATACGACGACACCAGCTCGCTGGCGGCGTGGCTGCGACCGGGAACGCCTCGGTCAGCTCCTCGCCGAGCGGCGCGTCGCAGGCCTACGGAAATCCGGGAGCGATCGCCAACGGAACGCAGCTTCTCTCGAATCTGGTCGACGTGCGAACGCGGCTACGGTCCGGTCATCATCAATCACTACAACGTGGCGCCGGTCTTCGATGTCTACGCCAACGTCGATCGCCGCGATTTGGGCAGCGTCGGCAGCGAAGTTCGAGAAAATCATGAAGGACGAACAGACGAATCTGCCGCGCGGCACGACCCTTAGCTTGCGCGGCGAGTACGAGACGATGCAGACGTCGTTCGTCCGGCTCGGACTGGGGATGGTGTTCGCGGTGGTGCTGGTGTATCTCCTGATGGCGGTGAACTTCCAGTCCTGGCTCGATCCGTTCATCATTCTGACGGCGCTGCCGGGCGCGATCGCGGGAATCCTGTGGATGCTGTTTGTCACCGGAACCACGCTGAGCGTTCCGTCGCTGATGGGCTCCATCATGTGCGTCGGCGTGGCCACGGCCAACAGCATCCTGATGGTCACGTTCGCGAACGACGAACGCGCGGCCGTTCCCGGGGCGCGCGATGCCATGCTGTCGGCCGGTTACGCGCGTCTGCGTCCCGTGCTGATGACGGCGTCGGCCATGATCCTGGGCATGCTTCCCATGGCGCTCGCTCTGGGCGAAGGCGGAGAACAGAATGCGCCGCTGGGCCGCGCCGTGATCGGCGGACTGATGGGCGCGACCGTGACGACGCTGTTCGTGGTTCCGATCTTCTATACGTATCTGCGCACCAAGCCTCCGGTCGATCGGGAGCGGCGGCTGGATGACGGAAGAGCGCACCGAAGCCGCTGGAGACTGGGATTTCGAGAAATGAGCGAACCCAAACGAGCCAGACAACTGACAGCAACACGGCAGCGAGTGGAGATCTGAAACGCCAGCTTCGCGAGCAGCAACGAGGCCTCGCCGCGCATCACGTCCCCACGAATCAATGGAAGCCCTCGCGGCTGACGATCACCGCGCTGTTCCTGGGATTTGTCGTGCTCCTGATCGGGAGCATTTCTCGCCGGATATATTCCGCTGCAGCGGCGCGAGGCGTTGGTTCGCGCGGAAGCCGAAGAACACGAGAAAGATCTGCCGCGCATGGAAGTGATGCAGGTGGGCCGCGCGTCGATCCAGAGCGAACTGAAGCTGCCGGCGACTCTGCAGGCCGTTACCGAAGCTCCGATTCTGGCGCGCGCCGACGGCTATCTGAAGAGCCGCTTTGTGGACATCGGCGATCGCGTGCATGCCGGGTCAGCCGCTGGCGGAAATCGATGCGCCGGAGCTCGATCAGCAGATCCGCCAGGCCGAAGCTGCCGTCGAACAGGCTCAGGCATCCATCGAGCAGGCGCAGGCCGCTCTGGAGCAGGGCAAGGCCAACCGCGATCTGGCTCGCGTCACGGCGGACCGATGGAAGACGCTGGTCGCGCAAGGCGTCGTTTCGCAACAGGAAAACGACCAGTATCAGGCGCAGCTCGTCGTCGCAGAACGCCAATGTGCAGGCGCTGGAAAAAGCGGTTTCCGCGCAGCGCAGCAGTCTGTCCGCCAGCAAGGCCAACCTCGCGCGACTCCAGGAAGTCCAAGGCTACCGCGTCGTCAAGGCTCCGTTCGATGGCGTGATCACAGTGCGCAATGTGGATGTCGGCGCGCTGGTGAGCACCGGCACCACGCTGCTCTACCGAATCGCGCAAACCGGAACTCTTCGCACTTACGTCAATGTTCCTCAAGTCCAACGCGAACTCCGTGCATCTCGGCCAGCCGGCTCAATTGACGGTTTCCAATTTTCCTGGCCGGCGATTTCGCGGCACGGTCGCGCGCACGGCGAACGCGCTGGATCCGGCCAGCCGGACGATGCTGGTCGAAGTCGACGTGCCGAATGCCGACGGCGCTCTGTTCCCCGGCATGTATGCCGAAGTCGATTTGAGCAGCACGCTTCAGAATCCTCCTCTGGTGATTCCTGCTCAGGCCCTGATCGTCCGTTCGGATGGCGCGCAAGTCGCCGTGGTGAACAGCGATGGCATCGTGCATCTTCAGAAGGTCGCGATTGGGCGAGACTACGGCGATCGCGTCGAAATTCTTCAAGGCGTGGACGAGGGCGCGACTATTCTTGCCGCACCCGGAGAGACCGCGCGCGAGGGCGCGAAGATCCTTCCCGTAACCACTGGAACCGGGCAGCCATGACGCCAAACCAGCAGAAGATACTGGTTATCGATATCGGCGGCACCAACGTAAAGCTTCTGGCGACCGGCCATCGGACGCCTGTGAAAATTCCTTCCGGGCCCGAGCTGACTCCTAGAAAAATGGTCACGGCCGTACGTAAGGCGGCTGCCGAATGGGAATACTCTAAAGTCTCGATCGGCTATCCCGGCCCCGTATTAAACGGGAAGCCTCTCAGCGATCCTCACAACCTGGCCTGCGGGTGGGTCGGTTTCGATTTTCGCAAGGCTTTCGGTCGTCCGGTGAAATTGGTGAATGACGCGGCGATGCAGGCGATCGGCAGTTATGAAGGGCGGCGCATGCTGTTTCTCGGCTTGGGCACCGGACTCGGCTCCGCGCTGATCGCGGACGGCGTTCTGGAGCCGATGGAGCTGGCGCATCTTCCCTATAAGAACGGACGCACGTACGAAGACTACATCGGATTGCATGGGCTGAAACGCCTGGGCAAGAAAAAATGGCGACGCCATGTGACGGACGTCGTCACCCGGCTCAAAGCAGCGCTGGGAGCCGACTACGTCGTGATCGGCGGCGGCAATGCGAAGTTGCTCAAGGAACTCCCCGCTGGAGCGCGCCTGGGAACCAACGCGAACGCATTCCGCGGCGGGTTTCGGCTATGGCAGGCGAAACGGGCATCGGCGTAGTAAGTATCGAGAGGAAATCCGCAGTGGACGAAATCAAATCCGACGCGCTCGTGTTTCTCGGCGCCACCGGCGATCTCGCCTATAAGAAGATCTTTCCCGCGCTCCAGTCGATGGTGAAGCGGGGCAATCTGAATGTTCCAGTGATCGGCGTGGCGAAAGCCGGATGGAATCTGGACCAGCTCAAGCTAAGAGCGAAAGACAGCCTGGAGAAGCACGGCGGTCTGGATCCCGAAGCCTTCGCCAAGCTGTGCAGTCTGCTGCGCTACATTGATGGCGATTATGCCGATCCTGTCACCTTCCAGCAGTTGCGTGCCGAGCTCGGCAATTCGCAGCATCCGGTGCATTACCTGGCGATCCCTCCGCAGCTATTCGGACCGGTGATACAACAACTGGAAACCTCAGGTTGCGCTCGCGGAGCGCGGGTCATCATCGAGAAGCCGTTCGGCAGAAATCAGGAGACCGCGCACCGAACTGAACAAGATTCTCTACGCGGTCTTCGACGAAAAGCATATTTTTCGCATCGACCACTATTTGGGAAAACCCGCGGTGCAGAACCTGCTTGGTCTTCCGCTTTTCGAATCTGATACTCGAGCCGGTGTGGAACCGCAACTTTGTGGATTGCGTGCAGATCACCATGGCTGAGAATTTCGGCGTAGCGGGGCGCGGAGCCTTCTACGAAGAGGCGGGAGCGATTCGCGACGTGATGCAAAATCATTTATTGCAGGTGCTCGCGAATGTGGCGATGGAACCTCCGCCCGGCACCACCGACACCGAAACCGTGAGGGACGAGAAGGTCAAAGTCCTGAAGGCGATCCGGCCGCTGCAGGAAAGTGACGTCATCCGCGGACAATTCAAGGGCTACCACGACGAGAAGGGAGTAGCGCCCGGATTCCAAAGTGGAGACGTTTGTCGCCGCGAGGCTCTTCATCAATTCCTGGCGCTGGCAGGGAGTGCCGTTCTATCTTCGGACCGGCAAAAACCTGCCGGTGACTTGTACCGAAGTATTCGTCAAATTCCGGCAAGTGCCGCCGATTTACGATGGCCACACGCCGCCTGCGAACTATTTTCGTTTTCGGCTCAATCCTGACATCACCATTGCCATGGGCGCGATCGTCCGCGCTGAGCACGAGATGGCGCATGCAGCCAATGGAGCTTGTAATGTCCCACCAACCGACGCCGCAAGAGCTGGATCCCTACGAATTGCTGCTGGGCGATGCCATGAAGGGCGACGCATTTCGATTCGCGCGGGTGGATTACGTGGACGAAGCCTGGCGGATTGTCGATCCCGTCTTGCAATCCGGCGGACCGGTGTATGAGTACGCTCCGGGCACCTGGGGTCCTGCCGAGGCGGACGCCATCGTCGGGGAGCGCGGCTGGCATAATCCAGCGCTCCAAGGGGACGTGGCCCGCCCGATGAGCATCAGCCCCTTGGCCGGCAAGCCTGCCGACCCATCCACGCTGGCCGATATCCCGCGGCTGATCACCGCTTATTACGTCGAACGGCCCGATCCGAGCGTGAAGGAACAGCGCGTCGCATTTGGAACCTCCGGGCATCGCGGGTCATCCAGTCAGCGAACCTTCAACGAATGGCACATCCTCGCGATCAGCCAGGCGATCTGCGCGCATCGAAAAGCTCAGGGGATCGACGGGCCGTTATTTATCGGCTTCGATACGCATGCGCTCTCCCAACCCGCGTTCGCCAGCGCGATGGAAGTGCTGGCCGCCAACGGCGTGGAGGTCATGGTCTCGGCCGGTGACGATCCCACACCGACGCCCGCCGTTTCGCACGCCATCCTGACCTACAACCGGAATCGCAAGACCGGTCTGGCGGATGGAATCGTGATCACGCCGTCGCACAATCCGCCGGAGGATGGCGGTTTCAAATACAATCCGCCGAACGGCGGCCCGGCGGGATCGGACATCACCAGCGGCATTCAGAATCAGGCCAACGATTTCCTCGCATCGGGCTTGAGCGGCGTTCGACGCATTTCGTTCGACCAGGCGATGCACGCTTCCACGACCCATCGGCACGACTATCGAAGCGCCTACGTCGCCGACCTGGAGAACGTCCTGGACTTCGATCCGATTCGCGCGGCAGGCTTGCATCTGGGCGTCGATCCCCTGGGCGGCGCTGGCGTGAACTACTGGCAGGCGATTGCCGACCGCTATCGGCTGAACCTGACCGTGGTCAACAAGGCGATCGATCCCACCTTCCGATTCATGACGCTCGATTGGGATGGCAAGATCCGCATGGATCCGTCGTCGCCCTACGCGATGCAAGGGTTGATCGGACTGAAGGACAAGTTCGATATCGCGTTCGCCTGCGATACGGATCATGACCGGCACGGAATCGTCACCAAGGCGGGCTTGATGCAGCCGAATCACTACCTGGCCGTATCGGTCCACTATCTTTATTCGCAGCGGACGAATTGGAGCAGTGCCGCGGCGCTGGCACGTAATGGGCGTGACGCAGGCGGCGGGACTGTCGCTGCGGTGGTATCGCGACAACTTCGGAGCGGCGTCGCCGGGAGTGCAGAAGCCCGCAGTGCAAGGAGCAGTGCATGGAAAAGACGGGCGCGACCCATACGATGTGTTTGCCGAGGAAGCTGCAGCGGCGCCCGCGGGATCGGAAGGGGCGCTCTGGGCGCCGTATCTGATGGGCGAGCGTACGCCACATCTGGATCCGAATGCGAGGGCTGCGTTGGTTGGCCTGACGGCGTCGCACACCCGCGCGCACGTGATTCGCGCCATTATGGAAGGCGTTGCGTTCAGTCTTAAAGACACGTTTACGATCTTTGAGGAGATGAAGATTCCGGTGACTTCGATTCGACTGGGCGGGGGCGGGGCGCGCTCGCCGTTGTGGCGGCAGATTCAGGCGGATGTTTATGGGCGAGAGGTCGAGATTGTCGCTGCCGAAGAAGGTGCCGCGTATGGGGCGGCCATTCTGGCGGGCACGGGGGCGGGAGCGTGGTCGTCAGTGGAGCAGGCTTGCGATGCAGTTGTGCGGGTAGCGAAGCGGATTGCGCCGGATCAGAAAGATTCGACGACGATGCAGAATGCGTACGGGAGTTATCGGAAAATTTATCCCGCTCTGCGTAAGATAGCGTGAAGCTGGCGTTACGGTGGCGTGCTCGCTGATGTTTTCGGCTGAGGGATGTAGATAAGTGTAATCGATGTTACGCCAACCACCGGATGAGGAGGTAAGACTCCACTTGTTTTGATGCAAGGCTCCGACGGGCAGCGATCTTACCCGACGCCATTCCATTCAAGGGGCGGATCGAAGGCTTCGCCAACAGGTCCCACGCCGATTACGACCTTGCGGATGGTCCCGGTGAATTTATTGTCGTACGCCTCGTAGTCATGCGTCACGGGCGTCAGATCGTCCATGCCCACGTCCGCCGGCTCGGTGCCGATGAAAAACGGATTCGTGCGATCGATGCGCCCTGAGGCCACCTGCTGGTCGTCGACGAAAACGTCACCCCTCCCGCCCGCACCGGGCATCTTGCCACCATCGTAGATGAACTCCCAGCGCAACGTGACGGCTCCGGGCGGAAGCCGTTTCGGGGCGATCACTTCATACATTTCACGCCCCAACCAGTTGTAGGCGAATTTCGGCTGGCCCTTTTTCACATAGAGGCTCCATCCTCCGGTGTGTCCGCCGTGCGCGATGATCACGCCCTCGGCTCCGCCTTTGGGAATATCCAATTCGGCGGTGATGGTGTAGGAGCGGTTCTTCATATTGATGAACGCGTTTTCCGTCAGCCCGATCATCCCTTCATAAAGTGTCAGTGACGTTCGCGGGCCCATGAGGTCGGGGCGTCCGGCGATGGACGCGTTGAAACGTTCGAGAACACGATCATCAAGCGGCAGGACGTTGTACTTCACCGCTTCCGTCATGAAAAGCGCCTTGAGCGCTTCGACCCCTTTCGGGATACTTGGCAGCGAGGTCGTTCACGAGGCTGAAGTCTTCGTCGGCCTTATACAGCTCCCAAGTGTCATTTTCAAATGTGGCCCGCGGCGCGGCTTCCCAGAACGCCTTGTGCAAAGTGGTGGCATACCAGCCGTCGTGGTAGATGGCGCGGTTGCCGCCGTATTCGAAATATTGCGTGTTTCGGGACTTGGCCTTCGCGTCATTGAACGTGTGGAGGAGGCTACCGCCCTCGAAGGGTCTCTGGGTCATGCCGTTCACCACCTTCGGCTCTGGCAGACCGGCGGCCTCGAGCACCGTCGGGGCCAAGTCGATGACGTGCTGAAACTGGGTGCGAATTTCACCCCTGGCCTTGATCCCCTTCGGCCAATGAATGACGGTGGCGTTGCGTGTCGCGGAAAACGTCGCATGTCCCTGCCCGCCGACCATAGGGGTGCAGCTCGCCTGTCCCCAGGGCATGGCGTAGTGTCCGCTGGCTTTCGGTCCACCCAGGTCATCGATGTGCTTCAGCAGGTTCTCCATCGTCTCGGGCACGCCGTTGAACGTAGCCAACTGATTGAACGACCCAATCGGACCACCGAAGGGCGACCCGCCGTTGTCCCCGGCGACCCAGACGATCAGGGTGTTGCCGAGTTCACCAAGATCCTCGATGGCCTGAATCAATCGACCGATTTCATAGTCTGTGTGCTCACCCATGCCGGCGTAGACTTCCATCTCCCGCGCCAATACTCGTTGCTCTTCCGGCTTGAACGTGTGAACTCCATGGTTTCACCACTTCGGGCATGGGGGCGAGCTTGGTGTTCGGCGGGACTGTGCCGAGTTTGATCTGCCGGGCCAGCGTCTCCTCGCGGAGCTTGGCCCAGCCCTGATCGAACTTGCCTTTGTATTTGTCTATCCATTTCTTGGGCACGTGATGCGGGTCGTGTGTGCCCGCCGCCCCGTAGTAGATGAAGAACGGTTTGTCCGGCGTGAGCGACTGCTGAGTACGGACCCAGACAATCGCCTTGTCAGTGATGTCGGTGCTGACGTGGTAATCGGGATTGCGAGGTGTTGGGATGCGAGTCACGCCGTCGTACAGGGCCGGGGAGTAGAGGTCGGATTCGCCCTGAAGAAACCCATAGAACTTGTCGAAACCAGAGTGCGCAGGCCAACGGTCCATCGGCCCGGAGACACTCAATTCCCATGGCGGCAGTTCATGGCATTTACCAAACATGGCAGTGCCGTAGCCGTTGAGCCGCAGTATCTCGGCCAGCGGTGCGATGGATTGGGGGCGCGAACAGTTCATGCCTGGAAACGCAGTGCCCATCTCGGCCACACCACCCATGTTCGCGCTGTGCGAGTTGCGGCCTGTAAGAAGGGCCACCCGCGTCGGCGAACAGACCGGTGCAGTGTGGAAGTTGTTATAGCGCAAGCCGCCTTTGGCGAGGCGCTCGAAGGCCGGCATGTCGACCGGCCCGCCAAAGCATCCCGGGTCGCCGAACCCGAAATTGTCCATCAAGATGAAGATGACGTTAGGTGCCCCTGCCCCCTTCGGTGGTTTCAACTCGAAGCGCGGAGGCGGAGTGGCCTTGCGTGCGTCGATTTCGGTGATTGGCGGATTCTGTGGCTGGGAAAGCGGAAGAATCGAGCGATCCGTGGCCTTGTCGGGCGTGTCACTCATTAACCGTCCCCTTGCAGGTATTATCGTGCCCGTGCTCAGACAGCGCCCCAGCCTAGGGTTTTCGACCTCGACGAGGCAACTGTCAGAATTTACAGGTTGTCTTCGGAAGTCAACTGTTGAAACCAGGCGTGGGTGTTGAAAAAGTCCAGTCCCCCAAACAGTCAAAATTTGGGGGATAGAAAATGTCCTGAAAACTGAGAAAGTCCTTTGTGGGGCATCCCGGCACAATTTTATTTGCGCGAATTTCGCGGGAGGGACTTTTTCAACACCCACGGGATGCTACGCCAACTCAGGCTGATCCAGTTCGGCGGGAACCCAGGCGGTTCCCGCCACTTCGTGCCCTCCGCGAACCTTGACTAGCAGGCTGTGGAGACTTCGCTCCTAGGGATTCTCCTAGTGGCGAGACGCTGCGCATTGCGCTATCAAATAATTCGGTTCTCTCGGGTGGCGCAGACCTTCTATCTCTCACGGGTTGTTCGGCTGCGCGCCGCATACTTACCGTCAGGAAGGAACACGTGCTGTCACTGGGCCTGATGTTGGCAGGAGGCCAATTTGATCCCCTCTGATCCCGTCTCGCCCAAAAGCATCCTGTGCATCGATGACGACGAAGCGATCCTCTCCTATGAAAAGGCGCTGCTCGAAAGGTCTGGGTACTCTGTCGTCACAGCAGCATCCGCAGGAGAGGGACTAGGACTTGTGACCACGTGCGACTTCGACGCCGTGCTCCTCGATTACGAGATGCCCGGCATGAAGGGCTGCGATGTTGCCTTCGAAATAAAACGTCTGAGACCAGAACTGGCGGTGATATTGCTTTCCGGTAGCGAAGTGCCCAAATACGCTTTGACCCTGGTCGATGCTTTTGTACTCAAACTTGAAGCAAGCCGAGCGTTGCTGCCAACGATAGCGGCGCTTTGCAGCGAGATTCGCTACCCAAAACATAAGCAGGAACGGGGCCAGCCGTAGCCGTCCCCGACAAAATGACGAAGCCAATGATAAACCTGAAGACCTGCACGGATGAGGAGTTGGGGAACGCGCTTGCCCGCGTGCTTGCGTACGCTTCGGGAAAATTGTTGAACGAGGCTGAAGTGCGGACATTCTACCAGCTCTACGCAGAGATTCGTCGGCGTTCGCGAGCTGTGACTACCCCGTAGTTAACTGACTTTTTGTCCCATTTAGGGAACGTCATGAGGAGACCATGAAGCAAATACCTTCTTCAGTATCGGCGTTCAGACGGCGCTCTCGAACTGTGGCCTTGGTTGTTCCTGGCCGTTTCGATCACGGGCTTGACCTATATCACCTTAAATGCCCGATAGGAATTGCTCGGCTTCATCTTTCTGAGGGCCAAGTAGGGGAAAACTGATTCTATGGACGACCCGATTCGTTTCAAATGCCCCATTTGTGGAGCCCTCCCAGATGATCCTTGTGTCCGAATCGACGGCACCCTAATGCCCGGCCCGCACAGCCGCCGGAAGTCCGTAGCGCCGGGTACTAAGCCAGCTCCGCGCCAGAATTTCAGCCAAGCTGCAACCCGGGCTGTGAGAGAAGCTACCGAAGAAAAGTCGTGCCGTCCTTAGAGCGCCTAACAAAACCTCAGCCCCGGCAGCTTAGTTCCTCTGTTCCTCTCACTGCAGCTTGGCATACTCGGCTTTGGCTTCCTTCAGGATGGGGATGTCGGGGTCGGCGTCTTTCCAGAGCGCGAAGAAGTCCTGATAGGCGGCTCGTGCCTTCGCAGGGTTCCGATCGAGAGCGGAGGCGCGGGCGACGCCCAAATGAGCGAGTGCACCAATGATCGAGTTGTCCACGATGCCAGGGTTGTCCAGCACTTTCTGGAACTCGGTAGCAGCATGAGTGCCCTGCCCCGTTTTAAGGTACGCCTCGCCCCGCAAATAAACCGAAAAGAAATACATCGCGGAAGAACGTTCATAAGGAGACGTGATTTCCAACAATTGGAGAGCACGGGCGCCGTTCCCCCGGTCGAGTTCGACCGCCGCCTCGATGGTCGGCACCCAAAGGCTGTTGATCAGAGTGTCCAAAGGAAAACGCTTCTTCAGGTCGGCGGCAATGGCCTGGGCACGAGGTGCTTGTCCCGCTCTTGCCAGGACCAGCGCAGCCCCCGGCTGCACACTGCGAGCGTCAGCCGTCGCCAGCGCCTCGGTGACGCCGAGAACCGCCTCTGTTCCGATCGCCAGTTTCGATTTCCCATGTGGCAGCGCTCAAGACGTACCCGGCGGCTGTCTCGTTGTCGTCATTCTGGTGAGCAAACTCACGCGCGCGAGTCGTGAGGTCGCGGGCTTTTTTCAAATGACCGTAGAAGGCTTCGGTTCCCGCCTGCAGCCCGAGCAAGCGTGTCGGTCAATCCGGGCCTGACCGGCGCGCTCCGCACCAGGCGATGCATCTCTTCCGCGTCACGCTTGTTGAACGCTATGCTGTAGAGATTGATCCAGAGCAGCTCATCGTCAAGCTTGCGTTGTTGCGCCTGCTGTAACACGTCGCGGGCTTCATCGAACCGGTTCATGTTGATCAGGCAGCCAGCAACGTTGGTGTAATTGCGCACGTCGTCGGGATCCACCTGAAGCCCCTCGCGATACTCCGCCAATGCTTTCTCGTAGCGTCCAAGGTACCAGTCGGTGTAGCCCAGGTTGGAGTAGGCGCGAGCGTCGCGAGGATAAGTTTGCACGTACAACTCGAACACTTGCGACGCCTTCACCAGGTCCCCGGTCGCGATCATGTAGTAGTTGCTCTCGATATTGAGCCGCTCCCGCGCCGAGACGCGGTCTTTCAAATCGTAAGCCTTCTGGGCGGACTGAAGCGCCTGCTCGGACTCACCGAGACCGTAGTACGAGCCCGACATCGCACGGTAGGACATCGCGAAATTTGGATCGAGCTGGACGGCATGTTGAAAGAATGGCAGCGCGGCAGTGTCTCCTTTTTCTCGATGCGCCTTCAGGCCGAGGCTGTAGGCTTTGAGCCCTTCAAGGGAGGAGGTTGTGGTTTCCTCAAGCGGGGTATCGAATTTCTGAATCGAAGCGAGTGACTCGCCCAGTTTGTCGCGAAGTTGCGAGGCGGCCTTGTCCAAGGCCTTGAGCACGTCTGATTTTTGCGAGGCTCGCGCTTGCTGGGTAGCAATCGAATCTCCGGTGGCACAATTCGTGGCAGTCAGACCAACTACGTACTCTCCACCGAGATTCACAATGGATCCCGCGAGCGTAACCTTGCCTCCCACGCGCTGGCAAAGCTCCCGTGCGATTTCACCAGTAATGGGCTGATCGACCTGGAGTCCCATCAGGCGAACCGTTTGCTCAGTCTTGCGCTCGGACAGAATGTTCAGAAACGGAGACTGTTCCAGCTTGACCGTGAGTGCCTGTCGAAGAGTGTCGTCGAATACAGGATCTTGCGTCTTGTTTTCGAACTCAGTAAGGACGACGGTGTCCTTCTCGCCCAGCTTTGCCGGCCCCTTGCCCCGTAGCAAGAAGAAACCGCCCAGTACGAGGAGGGCTGTAGCTACCCCGGTCCACGCGATCCGGCTTCGCCAGGTCTGCCACCAGCGAGCCCCCTCCCCCGAAGGATGCAGTCGGTTCGTCAAAATTGGCGCCACCGACTTGCTGGTGGACCCAGCCTCACCGCTCTCAACCTCGAGCGCCCCCGACTGTTGATGGCGGCTCAGCGTCTTGAGATCTGCTCGAATCTCCGCAGCGTGCTGATAGCGCAATTCCTCCGGCTTTTGCAACGCTTTGTCGATGATCTCTGCTACCTGCCGCGGAAGTTCTGCATTCCAGGAACTGGGCGGAATAGCCGGTTCGTGCAGGATCGCTCCGCAGGTCGCTCCGGGCGTTGCTCGTTCAAAAGGCCGGCGACCGGTAGCCATCTCGTACAGCACAACACCGAACGAGAACAGGTCGCTGCGCTGGTCGAGCGGTCGTCCCGCAACCTGCTCCGGAGACATGTAAGCCACCGTCCCCATCGTGCTGCCACTCGTGCTTAGATCCTGGAGAGTCTTTGTGACATCGTCGGAACTCGATCCGGACGTCGTCCGCGGCTGCTCGATTTTCGCCAGTCCAAAATCGAGGATCTTGGCGTGGCCGCGCTTCGTGACAAAAATGTTTGCTGGCTTGATGTCGCGATGAATAATGCCGCCCGTGTGAGCGGCATCCAGGGCGTCCGCAATTTCGACGGCGAGGGACAGAAGGGTCTCCGTAGGCAGCGGGTGCCCAGAGATCATGTCCTTCAAGGTCACGCCATCCAGGTACTCCATGACGATGAATGTCTTGCCATACTCCTGTCCGATTTCATAGATCGTGCAGATGTTTGGATGATTCAGAGCGGAAGCGGCTTGCGCTTCGCGTTGAAACCGAGCCAGCGCCAGAGGATCCTTGGCGAGCTCTTCGGGCAGGAACTTCAGCGCGACGAAGCGGTGAAGCGAGGTGTCTTCGGCCTTGTAGACCACACCCATCCCGCCGCCGCCTAGCTTCTCGACGATGTGGTAGTGCGAGATGAGTTTGGTTGATCACGGAGTCGTCCAGATAGTAGGCCGGACGCGAGGGCGGGTCAATGTATTGCGGACAAAGCCAGTTTCACTCCGCCACCCAATCGACTCGCAGGAAGCGCCAGCAGATCAGAGCACACCCCAAGGACAAGAATGCCTCGTGAATGTCCGCCCGCTTTTCGTAGCGCACCCGCAGTCGCCGGAATTGGTTCAGCCAAGCGAAGGTCCGTTCGACTACCCATCGCCATCGCCCCAGTCCGCTGCCATGTTCGGTGTTGCGCTTCGCAAGAAAAGGGATGATGTGTCTGGCACGCAGACCTTGCCGGATTGACTCCGCGTCATAACCACGGTCGCCTAATACGCATTCAGGACGATGGCGCGGTCGTCCTCGCTCTCCCTGCAAGCTTGGGATGGCATCAACGAGTGCGAGGGCTTGCTGCGAGTCGTTACGGTTGGCTCCGGTCAGTTGAATGGCGAGGGGAACCCCGCGACCGTCGCAGATCAGATGACGTTTGCTGCCCAGCTTGGCCCGGTCGGTTGGATTCGGTCCCGTCTGCAGCCCCCAAAAACTGCCCGCACCGAACTGCCGTCCACGACGGCCCGCGACCAATCAATTTCCCCATAGCGCGCCAGCCAATCCAGCAAAGACGAAGTGGATCAGTTGCCAGATGCCTGCCTCTTGCCAGTCACGCAGCCGCCGCCAGCAAGTCATGCCCGAACCGCAGCCCAGTTCCTGCGGCAACATCTCCCACGGTATTCCGCTGCGCAGAACGAACAGAACTCCCGTGAGACAAGCACGGTCTTGCAAACGAGGTCTGCCTCCCTTGGGTCTACGCGGTGAGGGCGGCAGCAGCGGTTGAATCAGATTCCACAAAGCATCGGGAAGCAAAGGAGTGCTCATGGATTGAGCATCCTAGCACTGCCGGTAACAGCTTTCCGATCTCTTGCGACTGGTAGGGGCGGGGTTTTGTTAGGCTGTCTAAGCGCAATTTTACGTTTGCGAATTTCGGGCGAATGAGTTTTTCAACAGCCACGCCTGATTTCGTCAATTACCAGAGGTGAGCTGAGTTGACGAGCCAATAGAAGCCGGTAGGGGTAATCTGTCTATGTTTCAAGGGGTGCGGTCATGGGTTAGCGGCGGGTAACCGTCATTCGACCCTCACGACCGCTTCAATTGTCAAGTTCTTTCTGGCTAGACTCCTCTGGGGTCCTGGCCTTCTTTTGCTAGTATGTTGGACGCAATGCGTTCCCGGCGCACTGTAACAACAGAATCACAATGATCGTTCCTACCACACCCACACCTAACATAGCCTCTCCTAGCGGACACATAGGGCATCAAGGTTATCCATGCCGACATGATAGGACTGGATTGCGGCTGTCGTCTGATCACACCAGACACTTAGACAGGTCGGGTTCACACCTTATTAGTACATTGCAAGCCTGTAGAGAGAAGGATAAAATTGAAGAAATGCGCCGCCCGGAGCCATAACCGAAGGGCCCGAACCCGAATCTATAGGGTTCTCACGTAGTGCATTTCCCAAAAACAATTATGGGCGCTCGCTCAGGCAACTCGCCGCGCTCTTCTCTTAGGATACTCACGCAGGATTCTTTCGATGAGCACTTGTAATTCCGCTGCGATGTTCTTTTTGGCATTTTCGAAACTACTGCCATGGACCGTGACCGACAGGCTTTTACAGAACCCCTTCCATCCGTCATCTTCCGGCGAGAAATCGCAGTCAATCGGTATGCTCGCGCTCACCAGCAGGCTCACCACTTGAAAAGTCATAATCACTCCACTCGAATCTTGGTTCTGCAAATCGATCATCGGGGCAAAGCACGGTGGCGGTTTGGCATATACGCCAAGCGCCAGGCAATCCCGGGTTACAATCGTATCTAGCTGCCGAGACCGGACTGGCTTGCCTCACCAGGTTGGTTCACAGCAGCGTCAGGGGTGCCACCTTCATCATCCATGCGGTACACAGCCTCTTCGTCTAAATGTTGCTGAGTAGATGAAAAGGATTCTGAGGCACTCTTCTCTCTTCGCCAGGAAATGGTTAGCAACATTGCACTCTCTTCCAAGGCTTCGACGTCGTGTAATACTCCACAGTCGAGCACCAGCAGATGACCGGCCGACACATCCACCGTTCGATCGGCCAAGTGTATACGGACCTGTCCCTTCAACTCTTGGAGGGAGATCCTTCCCTCTGCTCTGTGCTGACGCATTCGCGTTCCGCCCTTCATCATAATTAGGACGATCCGGAAGTCTGGATATTTCGCCAGCGTTTTGGAACTACGCCCAGTTTCCCTCTGCCAGGAGTCTTCTTGCCGCAGTTGCTGCATTTCTCGTTCTAAGTCGATGTGCAAGAGAGGTTCCGCTAATCCAGGCAATCGATTCAATGCCCAAATGCCATCGCCCGGATGGCAGACGCTGAGATTTGTAGCCATGATGAACACCTTCCTTTAGAGCAGTCCGTGCATCTCGGACGTGATTAGCGGCGCCAACGAGAGTATCCCCAACTCCCGCTACCGAGCAAAAACAGCACCAAAAGAACAATCAATACGGTTTCCATGTGGGAACCTCATTTGTAAGAGGAAGCTGGACTGGCCTTTGTAACGACCATCTCATTTCTTCGCTACACCTCATGGTATAAGTGGCGAAGACGTATGTCTGAGCAGATTGGAACACATAAGCGCTCGATTCGTACGGCCCGCCATTCTGTATTGTGATTAGATTTGCGCTGTGATCCGTAGGCGGTTTACGCCCGACTCTCTCGTGCCGACATTTGCGCCAGCCCGATGGATCCAAGTGCTGTTGATGTCTCTTGGCTCTGGCGTTATCACCAGGGCTGCCGACGATGATCCATCTGGCATTGCTACATATTCTGTCGCGGGTGCACAGCTTGGAACCAAGCTTCTTTGGACTGCACTCTTGACGTGGCCGCTGATGGCCGCGGTTCAGATGATGTGCGGCCGAATTGGAATGGTGACAGGACAGGGTTTGGCCGGAAGTTTTAAGCAGCGATTCCCACTTTGGCTGCTCGGCGTCTTCGTCATGGCCCTGCTTGTGGCCAATACGATCAACATCGCGGCAGACCTCGCCGGCATGGCCGACGCAGCTGAAATGCTGTCCGGGGTTAAAGCGTACTTTTTCGTGGTGGTTTTCGCACTCTTGATTTCAGGGACCGCTCCGGCGTGTACCAGGGGCGGTTGGGGAGCTTTACGCAATTTGGGTATCGGCTTGTTGGTGATATGGCTCATATTCGAGCGTTTTTTCCGAGAGGCAAGCGCTGCCCCTCGCTGCGAGGGCTGAGCGCCTCGATAAATACAGCATAGGCTCGGAAAGAATTGTCGGGCTGGTCCGAACTGCACAGTTCTGGCAATTGGACGCCGATATCCGGCGAGCACAGGGTCTATAAGTGATATGGCGAATTGCGTCAACAATCGGGCAAAAAGCCGTCCCTAAAAAGTTACCGGCACGAAGCGTACATGATGTGAGCGTTCTTGACCAGACAGGTCGGACTTAGGTCGGTAGCATTAACCTATAGAGTCGGTTACATGTCAGACGAAACATTAAACTGTAACCTGCTCCCGCCATCGAATGGTTGAGCCGCGGAATAGGACCATGACGTACGTGATGACTAAACCGTGCCCCATCTGCAAAAGACGCCTGTCCAAGCAACTACCTACCGAAACCGTAACCTGCTGGTGCGGTAAGCATGTTTGGCAGGGTTAGATCCAGCGAGAGGCCATCGCCCATTTGATGCTCACGCAATCGATCTGCGCTCGGAGATCGAGTCAGTCCGGAGAGTTGAGAAAAGGAGATTCCCATGTTGCTGATCTTGGTCATTATTATCCTGGTGCTCGCGTTCGGCGGTGGTGGTGGCTATTACGGATATCAGAGATGGGGAACGGGCGGAGGCGTGGGAATCTTCGGGCTCGTCCTGATCATTCTGTTGCTTTTGTACGTGTTCGGGGGAATGCATCGTATGCCTTATTGACGTTCAGAGTAGTTTGGGGCTGAACACCTCTGAGGCATCGCCCGTCGTATTCCGTGATGGACGGCGAAGCACGGCAGAAAATGTGCACCTAAGCGCATTCCGATCGTGTCATGCTTGATGGGTGGCAAACACCAGGTCAGACTGTCTACTCATTCTTGTCGCGAACAGCACTCCCAAATAATGGCATTTACCCTGATGCGGTGATAGGGGTTACCTTCCGCTTCGTGCTGGGGTCTTCGAAGGAATTGAGCCGATCCGATAGCTGTTTCGATCCTTGGATCAATCTCCCAGCCTCGGCGATCAAAAGGATAGTATTCTTGTTCAGTTCCTCGACCTTGCGTCGCAACAATGAAGACTCTTCTCCGATTCTGCGGCGCAACAACGAAGACTCTTCTTCATGTTGCGCCCTGGGTATGCCCTGCGTGCCGTTGAGCAGCATAAGGTGGCCTCCGATGCGGAATTATCAGATTGCACAAGAGACCGACGCCCAGAACGGGGTTACGGCGGAGGGATGTGTAAAAGGACTTCTACAGTGTAGCACTCCATTCAGACCAGATGCCGTGTAATTTTTGTAAACAGGCCACAGCGCTCAAAATCCCGGTTAATGAGTGTAGGGGAGATATTTCAACAACAATCGCGGATAGAGAAAGTGTTTCAATGGATTTTTGGATCACCCCTAGTGGTACTTGGCAGTTAATAAGCGCGCTCGTGCACGAAGCTCAGAGAGCACTCTGACACCAAGACGGGTGTGCCTTTCGGGCAGCGATCCTTGTTATCGATTCGGTCTTAATTTTTGGTACTACGAACGACGGGCGCGAAATAGCGCACCGTCACATCTCTCCCATTCAACGACTTGATATTGCCCGACGAACTCCCGATGCGGTGCGGGCTTGAGTGTGAAATAGCGTACCGTCACATCTTCTCCGATGTGAACAACTTTCGTCACGAGCACCGCGCCGTGGAGCGGGATGGCAGTTCTCTCATCTCCCACCGCAATTGGCATGGTCTGAGACCTGCGCCTGTTTTCAGCGGGCACCGTCTTTGCGGGTGGCAGGCGTACCTGCTCCTCGATGGTAGCCATGCTCTGCAGCTCTAAAGGTCCCAATAACAAAAGTGGGTGACGGTCGCCGTAGGCAACCCAGCAAGCTAACACAAGGACGGTAACAACCGCTGCCAAGTCCCCGTTCCACAGCCGCTTGTGCCAGGGAACGCGCTTCCATGGCTGCATTGGCAAAGTCGCAAGCGCGTCGGGATGCTTTGGTCTGTCCTTTGGCATCATGGCTTGGCGAGGCTGATAAATCGCATCCTTGTTTGCTGAGGCCGGTGTGGATGCGCCGTCGATTGAGAAACTCCGGCACTGAGCCGAGCTTGAGGACATAGCACTCCTCGTGAACGGCCTGCCCGTACTCATCAGTCTTACTGGTCTCTAGGAGAACTGGGCTATTGCAAATACAGCAAGCTGGAAGTGGCTGCGAGCCTCTCGGAATGGAGGATACAATCCCTTGCTGGCGATCACCGAGCCGACCGGATAGAGTTGTTGCGGAGCGTGGAACGATGGCCCGCATAGTTGTTCCATGACCATCCGATTCTATTTCCAGTTTGCCGTTCAATTCGTTCATACGCTCGCGCATTCCGGCCAGGCCGACCCCCGTTTCCGCTGCTGTTTCGCGAAGTCGAGCCAATCGCTCCGCCGGGATGCCGGATCCATCATCTCGTATTTCCAGAACTATCTTCTTCAGTTGGTGATAAAAGCAGACGCTAACCTCCGAAGCGCCAGAGTGGCGATGTACATTCGTCAAGCTCTCCTGGAGGACACGGAAAAGAGCAATCTCTATCCCGATGGGGAGTCGCTCTTGACCGGTTGCGATATCCAACTTTACGTTGACCCCGGTACGCTTGGCGAAGCCCTCGACGTACCACTCCGCTGCACAAGCAAAGCCGACCTCATCCAGCAGTGGTGGGTGCAGCAGGTAAGACATGGTGCGAATTTCTTCGATGGCCTGATCCGCCAAGGCGGCAACCTCGGAGGCAAGAAGCATCGTGGATGGGTCTTGCTTGCAGCGTTCCTCAAGAAAAGAAATGCTGATTTTCAGAGCTGCCAATGTTTGACCCGTGCTGTCATGCAGGTCACGAGACAACTTGCGTCTCTCCTCATCCTGCACTTTGAGAAGCCGCTGCGACAGGCTCTGCAGTTCGGCCGTGCGTTGTAGAATCACCGATTGAAGTTGGGAATGCTCAAGCGCCATTTGTCGAGAATGATCGGAAAGGGGCCACATAATTCCTCCTGGAGCGGCAGCGGCCGAATTCCAGAAATTATTCCTTTTGACGCTCTCAGAGTCTGATCAAAATTGCACACGGTTCCAAGTGCGTAGGAAACTGCAAATTAAGCTTTCAATTTCCAGACGGAGTACCATAGGGCCAACTTGCAAAACAGTTTGAATTTCATTACCGCCTTTTCCCAACCCCCTCTCCGCGCTGGCGCAGTGATCGCGGTTTCGTCATCGTCCGATATGCGGGCACAGTTCCGTAATGGCTTCATGTGCGAGATGCCAGTTCTTCACTCCTTCATCAACCTTCGCGAGAGACCCTGTCAGCGTGGAAGAGTACCGAGGTCGCAAGTTCGATGTGGCATGAGTGTGAAGAGTCGAAGAGATAAAGAGATGGTTAGCAGGGTCGTCCGATGTGCTGCATCAGACCTAACGGATGGAAAAAGGCAACAATATGGATGAGGCTCTAAAAGCAAAACTCGATGAAGCACGACAACGGATGAGCAGTCAGCAGGCTGGAATCAACGCGGATCGCAAACACGATGATCGGGCAACGCGGGAGTGGGCCAGAGGAAAACAGCGGCCAGCGAATGCGGAACGGGCTCAGCTCAGAAACTCGCTGACCGATGAGGATCGGAGACAGATTGAAGAACGCATACAGCAACTTCTCGACGACAACCCTGCATTGTCTCCCACGAACGCCCGGACACTGGACTCGAAGACAGAGCCGCCTTGTGTCTCTCTCGAAGTTATTGACGAATATTATTTTCTGAGAGACATAGTCGATTGATGGATGCCAACTACGGTTGCAGAATCGCCCTAGCGCTCAATATCGAAAGTTGTGACCGAAGAGATGCATGGGTCGGACTGAGTTCCTGACCTGAACACTAATTGCGAGCGAACCTTGGTTGGATCGGCACATTCTCAACGAGAGCGAAATGGCTCACTTCGGCAAGGAAGGCGTGCATGAGACTCCAATCCCCAATATCAGTCAGGAAACCCTCGCAGGAATCATCGGCACGACCCGGTCACGAGTCAGTTTCTTCATGAAGCGGTTCAGAGAGTTAGGCTTCGTTGAATATGACGAGAATGGGATACAGGTTCACAGTTCTCTTCTAAGTCTCGTTCTCCACGACTAGCTAGGCGAAAATCTCGTTCACCTTGTCCCGCACTTTTTCACTGCGTGACGGCTTCAGGTATCGCATCGTCGATTCCATATCCGAATGACCGAGCCATTGTTGCACTGTCCTTAAATCCACTCCTGCCCACAAGCAACGAGTGGCGAAGGTAGACCGGAACTTGTGCAACCAAAAGTCGTCCTTATCGAGCTGCGCCCGGTCGGCACACGCTTTCAGGCAATCCAGAAAATCCAGCTTCGGATTGCAGCCAGAGGTCGGAAATACTAAGCCGCATGTTTTGTCCGCCTTCGCCTTCCACGCTTTCAGTTTCTTCACCAGCTTCGCCGGGATCGGAATCTCACGCTCCTTGTACGCCTTGGGTGTCCATCCACGATCCGGCTTGTGGCTGACTCGAACTGTGCTGGCGGCGAAGTTCACGTCCGACCAGTACGTGTACATCACTTCCTGCTCCCGCATCCCCGTCATCAGGAAGAACTCGTACCAGAGCCGCTCTTCCTCGTCGCAGGCTTTGAAGAGCTTGTCCAGTTCCTCTTGTTCGTACATCTCCGGTTCTTCTTCCGTGTACCGGGGCCAGTCGTTCTTGCCAGCCAGGCCGCGAATCCCGTTTGCCTTTAGAAAGGTCATGACGGTTTCGAACTTGTTGTAGACGGACCGTGGGGATTGCCTCTTCTCGTCTCGAAGGAAGCCCGAGAACTTGAGCAGGTCATGCCTCTCGATCTCGTGCATGTAGAGCTTGCGACAGGACTCGGTGAAATAGTTCAGAGCGGTCGTGTACGCGGCGAGGGTCTTTGGGTTTCTTGGTGAGTTCAGTTTCTTCCAGGAACTGCGCGACAGCGGCAGCAACCGACCTGTGTCCGTTGCCATTGTCGGGCAGGACGGAAACGCCGTTATTCAGGGCGTTGAGTTCGGCCTCTTTTCGCTGGCGCCGGGCAGCTGCGTCCTGTGGCGTCCTTGCCCACCGACAGCCGCACTCGTTTTCCATTCTCGCGCCATTCCAGGTAATACGCGCCCTCGGGGTGCTTTTCCTGCCTTCCATTCACAATAACCAGTCCGGTTTCACGCGACCATTGGCGGACTCAGCCACCGGGCAGTAGCGTAGTCCGTCTGCGGCTTGGACACGTTTGGTGAGATTGACCGAGTACCCGCCGGTTCTCATCACAAACCGCTTCTGATTCTCACGGCGGGTGACGTACTCCAGATTGGACGCTTCGTTGTGGGTGTAGTCGCCGTCCTCGATGGGTGATCTCGTGGTGTGGCGGACAGTCTCCCGAGAAAAGCAGCAGGCGACCAGACTCTGGACTGTGCACTTTCGCTGGAAACCGCTGCTGGACAGGGTGACGTAGAGTCGCCCATTCTTCATCTTGGTCGGCTGCAGGATCTTGTTGGTGTGGGTGTTGCGGACTTGCCCATGATCAGAGACCTGATAAACGCCGTCGTAACCAGCGATGTCGCGCCATTGCTCGGTCATACCCACTGCTCCTTGGCGGGGCAGCCGAAAAAGGTATACCCCGCAGACTCAGTGTAGGTATCACCAGCTTACAAGTACTTGATAACAAAAGCAATGGCGGAGAGGGAGGGATTCGAACCCCCGATACCCTTTCGGGTATGCCGGTTTTCAAGACCGGAGCCATCAACCACTCGGCCACCTCTCCGTATGCGCGCTCTCAGCGAAAGGTTATTTCGTGATCCGAGGAGTAGTTGCTTTCATTAGTTTACATGACCCCATATCTGTGTTCCCCTTGTGTCGATTTTGTGCGGCAGGCGCAAGAAGAGATCACGGCGGTGTCAATAATCCGAATGCCTTGGAGTTAAATTCCATCACCTCGGCGAAATGAGAAAGAAAATACGTAATGCTGTGGTCGCCAGGATAGGCGTGGTATTCGTGTTTCACGCGTTCCTTGGATAGCTCAGCGTGCAGCTCTGCAGCTCCCTTTTCAAATCCATAGTTGTCTTGCTGGCCGCAGTTAAAGTAAATCGAGACTTTGCGCAAGGCCACGGCATTCCTCTTCGCCAGCACGAAAGGATTGTTCTCGCTCCAGTGCCGCACATCGATCGGCTTGCCGAAAACTGGGCTCAGCACACCTAGCAGAGGGAACCCGGTATTTGAAGCCGCATCAAGCTGTTGCGGAGTCTCCGTGATCAGGGCCGCACTCTGTGCGCTCACAGCCGAGAAAAGTTCCGGATGTGCAAACCCGAACCGCAACGCTCCATACCCTCCCATCGAGATTCCGCTGATCGCCCGGCCGGCCGACCCACCGCGAATTCGATACTTACTTTCAATTCTCGGCATGAATTCTTGCAGGAAGAAGTCGCTGTATCGTTCCGCCCCATCCGCCGAATTGATGTAGAAGCTGCGTCGCCCTTCCGGCGCCGCGATAAGAAAGTCGCCCATCTTATGCTGATTGCGCAAATCGTCCAGCAGCGTCCACCCGCCGCTATTAAAAAGCGTTTGCTCGTTGTCCCCCAAGCCATGCAGGAAATAGAGCACGGGATATCGACGCGGAGGCTTCTGAGTTGCCGCTGTGTCGTAGCCGGAAGGAATGAAAACACAATAGCGCACAGCGCGTTTCAGAATACGGCTGTTCAGAGCGCTGCAGTCAATGCGGCTTTGCGCGCTCGCGTAGCCTAAGAGCAGCAACAGGGAAGCCGAAGGTACAAAGCAGAACCGTGTTAGACGGGACATGTCTACTCGTAACGCAGAGCCTGCACAGGGTCGAGTTTCGCCGCGCGCCCGGCGGGATAGAGCCCCGAGACTAGGCTGACAAAACAAGCAAAACCGATGGCAAACGCAACCAGCCACAAAGGCACCGCCCAGAAGTGCTCGGGGGGAATGGATTGGCTCTTCAGGTAAATATTGGTTCCAAAATTGATCACCTGACCGATAGCCCAACCAAGGACAACGCCAATGATTCCTCCGGCAATCCCCATTGCGCCCGCCTCGGCGAAAAACAATTTCTTTACATCGCCGTCGCTGGCTCCGATCGCCTTCATAATCCCAATTTCACGCCGTCGTTCAAGAATGGCCATCACCAGCGTATTGACGATTCCAATGGACGCCACGATTAACGCCAGGCTTCCAAAAATCCCGAGAAACGCATACAAGACCCTGAAAACCTGTTGCAGGCTGCGGCTCGCATCGAGAATCGAAAACGTGGTGAAGCCCATTTTCTTGATCGCATCCTCCACGCCCTCTATTCTCGATGGATCTTTCACGCGCACGCTGATTGATGAATATACCGGCTGTTTGCTCGCCGCCCGTGAGATCTCACGTAAATCCACCAACTGCATTACGTGCAGACTCTCAGCGAATCGCAGCGGAAGAAACACTCTGGCCCGCATCGGGCCCCGCATGCTCTCGGGATCAAGATCCGAAATCCCTACGATCGTCAGTTTCTGCTCGCGCGACACGACGGAGTACGAAGCGCCAGCCGGTTCGTTCTCTCTCTTTTCAGGCCCCGGAGCCGGCGATTGATCCGCACTCTCGGCGCGCTGCGCATAGTGCATTGTGAGTTCCTTACCCAGCAGCGGTTTGGCCAGTTCCACTACGCCCGGTTCAGGCGCACCCAGCGGAGGCGTCTTTCCTAAGAGTTCTTCGGCGAACGACTTCTGCAGAATCACTTCGGGGACGGCGTCGGACGAGAAAAACCTGCCCTGCATGCCGTCAAACGCGTCGTTGGACTTGGCTGACAAGGGCAGAGCGGCGATCATCGTCAGATGCGGCTTATCCTCGAACCGTAGATCAGTAGAGAAGCGGATATCCGGATAAACCTCTTTCACGTTTGGCAGACGCTCCATTTCTGCGCGCGCTTCCTCGTCAAGAACCCGGCTTTCTCCGGCAGTTGGACCACTCCTCTCCTCCTGGCGTCCACCGCGCAACTCTCGCCGCGATGAAACAAACACCGTGTCAAACAATCCTGACTTTTCCAGTCGTCGTGAAAGCATCTGCTGCAAACCCGTCCCTAAGGAAAGCATCGCCACCAAGGATGCGACACCAACAGAAATCCCGATTGTCGTCAGTGAATTCCGCAACAAAGACTCTCGCAGATTCCGCAGCGCGAGTTCGGTGAGATCCGGAAACTTCACGCCCGTCCTCCGTCTGCTCCGAGGAAAGACGACGCACGATTGGAACGATCGTCCACTAGTTTGCCGTCTGCCAGAAACATCATTCGCTGTGCATACCTTTCCGCCAGTTCCCGCTCATGCGTCACCATCACAACGGTCATACCGAGTTCGCGATTGAAATCACGGACCATATCCATGATTTCCGTCCCCGTATGACTGTCGAGATTTCCGGTAGGTTCATCGGCCAACAAAAGCTGCGGACGATTAATCAACGCGCGAGCCAGCGCCGTCCTCTGTTGCTCGCCTCCAGAAAGCTCGCTCGGTCGATGACTCATGCGCGCCTTCAATCCAACCCGCTCCAGAGCCTCGCGAGCGAGCGAGTCTCGCCGGCTGCGATCGACTTCCGCAAAACGCAAGGGGAGTTCCACGTTCTCCGTCACAGTCATGCTGGGAATCAGGTTGAACGACTGAAAAACCATCCCCACGACGTGCAGCCGGTATTTGGCCAGCTCTTCCCGCGAAAGCTTCGCCAGATCGCGTTCCTGAACCACGACGCTTCCCGATGTCGGTCGATCCAGTCCCGCAATTAAATTCAACATCGACGACTTACCAGAACCGGAGCTACCGAGCAATGCGACAAACTCCCCGGAGTGAATCTCCACAGACACGCCGTCCACCGCGCGAATGATGTTTTCCCCCATGCGGTAGTGACGGCACAGATTCTCGCTGCGGATCGCAACGGTACCACTCGCGACAGGAACTGCGGGGACGGTCGTCATGGCAACTAGCGTATCTCTCCTCGAAGAACGCGCAGGGCATCTGCCGCCTTCACGTCGCCATTCTTCCCGCTCGCGCCATTTCCATCCACTTCCACTGCGTCTCCCTCGCCCGGAGCCAGGAACAGGTTTTCCTCGACTCCGTGTTGCCGCGTGTACAGGTCGTAGTAGCGTCCGCGCGCTGCATAGAGCTCTGCGTGTGTGCCCCGCTCGACAATCTGCCCCTGCTCCATCACCATGATCTGATCAGCTCGTCGAATCGTCGACAGCCGGTGCGCGATGACGAACGTCGTTCGTCCCTGCATCAGGTATGAGAGCCCCTGCTGGATCAGCTGTTCCGACTCCGAGTCCAGGCTAGACGTTGCCTCATCGAGAATCAGAATTCGTGGCTCCGCCAAAATAGCTCGCGCAATCGAGATTCTTTGCCGCTGTCCGCCCGAAAGCTTCACTCCGCGCTCGCCCACGACGGTGTCGTACTTATCGGCGAAAGTTTCGGCAAATTCGTCGACCCGCGCAATCTCGCATGCCCGCATGATCTGCTCTTCCGTGGCGTCGGGCCGCGAGAACGCTACATTCTCGCGAATCGTACCGTCGAACAAGAACGACTCCTGCAGCACCACACCGAGCCTCGTCCGAAAAGAATCGAGCTTCACAGTGCTCAGATCTACACCATCAACATAGACCGCCCCCTTTGCGGGTACATAGAACGCAGAGATCAGCCCGATGGTGGTAGATTTCCCAGATCCCGACGACCCCACCAGCGCCGTCACCGTGCCCGGCTGTGCCGTGAACGAGAGATCGTGCAGCACTTCGTGAGTCCCGTCATAACTGAAACTCACATCCTGGAACTCGACCGTACCCACGATGTCTTTGAGGCTTGCTGAACGCCGCGGATCCTGATCCTCGGGCCGCTCGCGCATGATTTCCTGGGTCCGCTCCAAGCCCGCCAGCGCTTCCGTGATCTGCGTGCCGATCGACACCACTTGCAGAATCGGTGCGACGAGAAACACGAGATACAGGTTGTAGGAAATGTAGCCGCCCGGAGTTAACGTATGGCCTACCATTTGGCGTCCACCCACGTACATGGTCGCTGCCCCAACAAACCCAAGGAGGACGCTGGCCGACAGACTCATGAGCGAGGTCGCTGTCAAAGTGCGCATTACGTTATCCAGCAGTCGCTTGACTCCGGTAGCAAATGTCTTCTCTTCCCGCTCTTCGGCGTGATATCCCTTCACCACGCGGACACCGCCGAGCGACTCCGTCAAACGTCCAGTCACTTCGGCAGTGATCTTGCCTCTCTCTCGAAAGATTGGGCGGATCGTTTTGAACGCTCGGCCCAACACCAATGCGAAGCAACTCAAGGAGCCGACAGCGATCAGCGTCAACGGTGCGCTGGTGCGGAGTAGCAGCACCAGGGCAATGCTTGCAGCGACCAGACCGCCGACAAAATCAACTAACCCCGTTCCCAACAGATTACGAACGCCTTCCACATCGCTCATGATGCGCGACACCAGCGCCCCGGACTTGTTGGCGTCATAGAAGGAAACCGGCAGCCGCGAAATGTGTTTCTGAACCTCCTCGCGGAGCTCCGCAATCAGCCGCTGCGCCGCCTTGGAAAGCAATTGTGTCAGCGAAAAAGACGTGATGCCCTGAATAAGCGTCGCCAGCAAAACGGCCAGGACCAAAGGCCGCAGCATCGAAACTTGATTTTTCGTAACGACGTTATCAATCAGGAATTTCGACGAGTAGGGCAGAACGAATCCGGCAACCTTGTTGACCACCATCAGCACGAAGCCGAGGGCGAGCAGCCCACGCCGAGGCCGCATCAGCGTCCAAACCTCCGGCAAGACTGCCCTTAGTCTCTGGATCTTCGCCGGCTTCGGGGCTTCTTTAGCTGGGGAACTCAATCTACTGTTTGACTCCGCGACAAGCGCATTGGCTTCATTATTACAGCAGCATTGTCACACATATAGCCCCTCTCTGCGGGCCGCCTGCCTGTGACACGCGCCATCCCGCCGTTGTATGCTCGGGGCGTGTCCCGCCCCTCTCCGTCGGACCGTTCGCCGACCATTGGCCTCGTTCTGGGGCTGGTTATCACCTTTTCCGCGGTTCTCGCATACTCGGCGTACATCACCTGGCAGGTCACTGGACTTCGCAAACTGCAGACCGATTTGGTCGACCGCAATCGCAAGGACTCTTTACAGCTGCTCCGGATCCAGAACGATCTGAATCTACTTGCCGTCGCCATGCGCGACATGGCCAGCAGCGATGAACCGTATCCTCTGACCGCCTGGTCCGCGCAGTTCCAACGTATCCGCACGGACCTCGATGATGCCATGCGCCTCGAGGCCGGATTCGCGGCCACCAGCCGTACTCCCGAGCAAAGCGCGTTTCTGACCAGCTCCGTCACCCAGTTCTGGGATGCCGTTGACCGTGTCTTCGTCCTCGCGCGCACTGGCCAGGAGAAAGAAGCTCGCAAGCAAATCCAGCTCTCACTCCAGGAACGCCAGGCAGCATTGAGCACAGCCGTAGCTCGTTTCCTGGTGCAGAACACAGAAAATGAAGAACAAGCCGGACAGCGAATTGTCCAGATTTATGACCGTGTACAGCGCCAGGTTTACTTCTTCCTTGCCGCGACCCTTCTCGCCATCCTGCTGAATGGCCTGTCCCTGATCCGCTGGAACCGCCGCCTGTTCGGGCGCCTCGCCGAAATCTCCGAACGCCGCAGCGAACTTGCTCAGAAACTGATCTCGACTCAGGAATCCACCCTCCGCTACATCTCCCGCGAACTTCACGATGAATTTGGCCAAATCCTCACGGCAGTCGGATCGATGCTCCGGCGTGCCGGGACCCATGCCCCCGAGGGATCATCACTGCGTGCCGATCTGCAGGAGGTTCTCGAAATTGTCCAGTCTACCCTCGAGAAAGTCCGCACCCTTTCACAGGCTCTGCACCCAGTGATGCTCGAGGAAGCTGGACTTGAAAGCACACTCGATTGGTACATCCCCACCGTGGAAAGACAAACGGGAATTGCCATATCCTATGAGAAACAGGGTGAGGCGTTTCCGGTGGACGGTGCTGCCGGTGTTCACGTGTACCGCATTCTGCAGGAGGCGTTGAACAACGTCGCGCGTCATTCCGGAGCGAAGCAGGCGTGGGTACGGCTGCGCTTCCTGTCGCGGACGCTTGAGCTGGAGGTGCGAGATCGCGGGACGGGTTTCGCTGAAGGACCAAACCGGCGTGGCATCGGCCTGGTGGCGATGCGTGAGCGTTCCGAATTGATGGGCGGACAAATTTTCGTTACGCGTCCCACCGATGGTGGCACGTTGGTGCATTTGACGGTTCCCCGGGAGAAAGCAGAATCTTATGCAAAAGAAGATCACAGTCTTGCTGGTGGATGATCACAGCCTCGTTCGCCGCGGTTTCCGCCGCATGCTCGAGGACGAGTCCGATATGGAAGTCGTCGGTGAAGCCGGAGACGGCGAGGAATCCGTCAAGCTGGCCAAACAACTTCATCCCCAAGTGGTGGTCATGGACTGCGCCTTGCCGGGCATGAACGGACTCGAAGCCACGCGCCGGATTATCGAAGACTCTCCCGAGACAGCCGTCCTTATGCTGAGCATGCACAGTGAGAGCACTTGGGTCCGGCAGGCGATCGAAGCCGGCGCTAAAGGTTACGTTCTAAAAAACGCGATGGATCTGGAGCTTGGCCCGGCAATCCGCAAAATCGCCGCCGGAGAGACTGTATTCGATCCCAAAGTAGAGCAAAAGACCGCCCTCCGCGGCGAGCGTAACGCTGCCCTCACTCAACGCGAACTTGAAGTCCTGCAAATGATCGTGGACGGCAAATCGAACAAGGAGATCGCCACGGCCCTCGACCTGAGCGCCAATACGGTCGCCGTTCACCGTGCCAACATAATGAATACCCTCGGCATTCACAAGACTGCCGAACTCGTCGTCTATGCCATCCGCGCGGGGCTGGTGAACGTTCCGTGAATCGCAGGCATTTCCTGGAGGGCATGGCGGGACTCGCATCGTGGTCGCAGCTTTTGCGGCTGCAATCCCTCGCGGCACAATCTGCGAACGGCAATGCACTCGGGTTTCGCCTCACCGACGTCACCAGCCAGGCCGGTATCCATTTTCAGCACAATAGCGGCGCTTTCGGTGGCAAGTTCCTGCCGGAAACTCTCGGCTCGGGATGCGCCTTTCTCGACTACGATCGTGACGGCTGGCAAGACATCCTCCTGATCAACGGTTCTGACTGGCCCGGTCACAAGAAATCCCGCACCGCGCTCCGTCTTTACCACAACAACGGCAACGGCACATTCACTGATGTAACCGCGCGCGCCGGCCTCGATGTCGAACTCTACGGCATGGGAGTTGCCGTTGGCGACTACAACAACGACGGCTTTCCCGACATTCTCGTCACCGCTGTCGGCCAGAACCGACTCTTCCGCAACACCGGCAAAGGGACGTTCGTCGATGTCACCAATGCCGCGGGTCTCGGCAAGCGTGAGGGCTTCAGCACGTCGGCCGTTTGGTTCGACTACGACCGCGACGGCTTCCTCGACCTCTTCGTCTGCAACTACGTCAAGTGGTCTCTGGAAACCGACATCTTCTGCAGCCTGGATGGTAAGCACAAATCCTACTGCACTCCCGAAGCGTATCGCGGCGCCACTTGCTGGCTGTTTCACAATCGCGGCAACGGCACCTTCGAAGATGTCACTGCCAGCAGCGGAATCTTCGACAGCAGTTCCAAATCTCTCGGCGTAGCCTTATTGGATGAAAATAGAGACGGCTGGCCTGATCTCCTCGTCGCCAATGACACCCAGCCGAACAAGCTTTACCGCAACCAGCACAACGGTACATTCAAAGACGCTGCAGTCGAGGTAGGCATTGCCTTCAGCAGCGAAGGCAAAGCGCGCGCCGGCATGGGCGTCGACGTCGCTGATTTCGACAACTCCGGCGCGCCGGGAGTCGCCATCACGAACTTCGACAACGAGATGATCGGCCTTTATCGCATGAGCGGCAAAAGCTTTGAAGATATCGCACCCCAGTCGGGAGTAGGTATCGCATCCAGAAACAGCCTCGGCTTCGGCTGCTCGTTTCTTGATGTCAACCTCGACGGATGGCTCGACTTCGCCGTTGCCAATGGGCACATCGACGAAACGGTTCGCAACATTCGCGGCAATGTCGGATACGCACAGCCGCCGCAACTGTTCCTCAACGGCGGCAAGGGAATTTTCCGCGAGGTCGCGGCCGAGGCTGGCGGAGAGTTCGACCGTCCCAAAGTCGGTCGTGGCCTTGCGTATGGCGACTTCGATCGCGACGGCGACCTGGACCTGCTGATCACTACCAACAACGGCCCCGCTTACCTCTATCGCAACGACCACCTGTGCCGGCAACCACAGCATCCGTTTCCATCTCGTGGGAACGAAATCCAATCGCGATGCCATCGGCGCCACCATTCGCATCTTCGCCGGTGCCATGGAGCAATCGCGCGTGGTGAAGGGGGGTTCAAGCTACCTGTCACAGTCAGAACTACCCGTGACTTTCGGCTTGGAGAAGCGCGATCGTATCGAGCGCGTCGTGATCGATTGGCCCAGCGGACAAACGGAGGAATTCAAAAATCTCGCCGCTGGCCGTGCTTACGACTGCGCCGAAGGAAAGGGAATCGCGCCGCGGGATCGCTACTGAGCAGAACGCGCGGTATGTCGCACGACAGTGCCCGCCGCGACCAGATCGATCTCCACGGTATCGCTGACGCGCAGAAACAAGGTGCTGGGATTTTTCAGTCCCCACTTCTGGTAGGGCACCGTGAAATGAACCGTGGCCGTCCACTGCTCCCCCCTCGTCTCCACTTGGGCCGGGGCGGTGATCTCGTGGTCCACTCCGTGAATATTGAACATGCCATGAACCGACACAGAAGACTTGCCGGAACTCGCAAGGGCCCCATCGATCCGGTCCGGACGAAAGGCAATTTCCGGGTAACGCGCGCTTTCCAGGATCTCTTTATGCATCTTGCGGTCGCGCATCCCGCTGCCGCTATCGCCACTCACGGCATCCACCACAATCTGCCCGGATATCTTCCCATCCGGCGTGACCTGCAGTTCTCCCTGCTTCACCTTGAAGGTTCCACGCACGGTGTGGAGCACATCGCCTAGCGAGAACTTCACCGAACTCTGCCCCGGATCGACGTGATAGTCAGCATCCTGCGCTGTCGCCAACACAGCACCGCCGGCGAGCAGCAAGGCCATCCCGAGAATTCGACTACGAAACTTTCTGCACGTCCGATCCATGCTAAGCGGTGATCAACCCCCATCCGAGTGTCAGACCGTCCCACACCAGTTGCTGGGGTGGCAACGCACCAACATGCAGGGCGAGAAGTCGTCGGAAGATCTCTGGGCGCTTCCGAAACACTTGCAGCGTCCGATGTTGCAGTCGCGGACGTCCATCCAGTGTGAGCATCAGCCGCGCCATCAGCAGGGGACGCAAGGCCAGTCGATCGTGAATCTTCTGATACGGGCTCAGATCGCCTGCTGCGATGCATTCGGCCAGCGCTACTGCCTGGCTGAACGCCAGTCCAAGACCTTCCCCGGTGATCGCATCCACCGTGCCAGCCGCATCTCCGATCAACGCAACATTTCCACGACATACTCGCTTGAAACGGCGATTGCCCGTGATGGCTCCTCTCTCGGTGGTTACCGGTTCAGCCTTCTGCAGCTGCGCGCTCAGCGACGGCAACTCCTTCAGTCCCTCTTCCAGGCGTAGATTGGGATCGTGCGATGCGATCGCGATGCAGACCTGCTCGTCACTTACGGCGCTTGCGTAACCCTGGCAGCGTTTGCCCCAATGCACTTCCATGTGATCGGTCCACGGAGCGATGTGGTAGTGTCGCCGGAACGCATAACGAAGTCGCGGCCGATAGCAGCTCTCAAGCCCCGCCCAGCGACGCACGCGTGAGTTCGATCCATCCGCCCCAATAATCCAGCGCGCACGAATAAAATCCTTTCCGGCTTGCACTCCGTTTGTGGCGATCCCGGTCACCGCCGTGCCCCAGAGTAATTCTGCACCGACCTGTGCCGCACGTTCCAACATCACGCGATGCAGCACTGGCCGTCGCGCCGCCAGCCCGCAGCCGCCGTCGGGAAACAGAGTATCGGTCGACAAAGAGCGGCTCAAAAAGCGAATGCCCCGAAACGGATACGCTTCCACAACCGGCAGCTGCAGCCCAAGCCGCTCTAATGCCGCAAGCCCGTCCGGCATCAAACCTTCCCCGCACGCTTTGTCGATCGGCGGTTCCCTCCCATCAGCTACAGTCACGCTCAGTCCGCACCTCCGCGCGGCAATCGCCATCGCCAATCCTGCGGGTCCACCCCCAACCACGAAAACGTCGGTAGAATTCAGCAAATCGAAATCCTCACCACTTCAGGAGTACGAGTTCCGAGCAGAATCCTGGTCCCATCGCCGCCAGAATGCCTATCGTGCCGGGTTTCGGACGCCGGTTTCGCATCACATCCTCCAGCACCACGAGCACCGAAGCAGACGACAGATTCCCCACCTTCTTCAAACAGTCCCAGGAAGCATCGAGCTGCCCATTATGCAGATCGAGCGCGGCAGCCGTAGCCTCCAGAACCTTCGGTCCGCCCGTGTGGAGCACCCAACTCCCGATGTCGCTTCTCTTGTGTCCGTGATCCGCCAGAAACGCATCCACATCATGTCCGAGGTGTTCACGGATGAGCACCGGCACTTCCGGCGAGAGCACAATGTTGAAGCCTTTCTCACTCACTTGCCAACCCATCATCTCTTCGGTGTGCGGATAAAAAACCGATCGCGTCGCCACAATCTCGGGCCCATTCGCCTTCAAGTCCCTCCCGGTGACAACCACCGCCGCCGATCCGTCGGCAAACAGCCCAGACGAAATCAGGTTGGCTACCGTGAGATTCTCTTTTTGAATAGTCAAGGAGCAAAGTTCCACCGAAACCAGAGCCGCCGCCTGTTCGGGATAGGCGCGCACATAATCCGCCGCACGCGCAATCCCTGCGGCGCCGGCGACGCACCCGAGTCCAAAAATAGGCATCCGCTTGATATTCGCCGGAAGCCCCATACGATTCACCAGCAGCGCGTCAATCGAGGGACTGCATATACCCGTGACCGAGACGAAAAATATTGCGCCCAGTGCGCTCTTATCAACCCCGGCATTGTGCAGCGCCCGGCACAGCGCCTGCTCGCCGAGTTCCTGCGCCGCCTGAATCCATGCGTTGTTCGCATCTCCCCAGGTGTGAATGTCGTAATACTTCTCATAGGGCATCGCCAGATGCCGCCCCTCCACACTGACATTGCGATGCAGCCGAGCCAGCATCAGCGGGTTCTTGAGACGGTCGCCCCAATACTGTTGCAGTTGTTCCAGCAGGAATTTCTGAGGGTAGTAATGCTTGGGAAAGGCGCTCGCGGCGCTGGCTATTTGCATGTTTTATGAATCCCCAGTCCCGGCAATGAGTCAGCGCCGTAACCCCGCGGGACTTCCGAATGAGCAGTTAGATGGCCGCGCGCGGAATACGGGTTGTACTCGTGCACTCCCTGCCGTTCTTATTGTCTCGATTGCGGCAAGCCGCAATTGTCACACGATCGTCAAATTATTGGGCGACGCTCGTTCAGAAACTGGACATGATAATACTCCAGATCCTACCTGCGGAATGCCGAAGCCACTTTTCGCACCATGAAGTAGTGCCCGCAGAGTTGAGCCAGAAATCAAGTTACGGTGTGATCACGATCGAAGTTGGCGTCGCCGGAACCGAGTACGATCCGACGGACGTCAGCGCTCCACTGCTCGTATCCAGGCTGAACGATTGAATCGCCGGGCTGGTCTGATTCCCTACGAACAGATACTTGCCGCTGGAATCAGCGGCGATGAAACTGGGTTCTGCCCCCGTCGCGAATGGCGAATTGGTGAGCAACGTCAGCCCACCATCAGACCCAATCGAATAGGCTGCAAGGTTGCTTGATCCTTGATTCGCTACGTAGAGGTACTTGCCGGACTTGTCAATGAGCAAGCTGACCGGTCCGGTGTAAGTCTCGCCAATCGGGGATCCGCTAACCGTCCCGAGTGACCCGTCCGAATTGATCGTAAATTCCGAAATGGTGTTGTCCTGCTTGTTCGCCGTATACAAACGCGATCCAGTGGAATCAATCACCAGCCCATAGGGATTATCGCCGGTCAGAAATGGTGATCCTGCAACCGGGGTTCCCACCACACCCTGATTCAGAGGGAATACCTCAATCCATCCCTGCACCCCTTGGCCGGTAACGTAAAGAAAATTTCCCGAGGGCGCCAACGCCATATTGATCGCGGACAGACCAATGGGTGCAGTCGCACCGTTCGTTTGCTGCACCTCAGTCAGAGTCCCATCCGTCGCAATCGAAAACACGGAAATGTCGAATGACCCGGAGTTCGCCACATACAAGAAGCTTCCCGATGCGTCCATCACCAAGCAGTGTGGGCGACGTGCCCGCAGCTGTCCGCGGCGTTACCTCTGTCAGCCCACCCGTGCTCGAAATCGTATACAGCGAAATGTTGTTACTCCCGGAATTGGCCGCGTATAGATATTTTCCCGAAGGATGAAGCGCTAGCGACTCAACCGCTGATCCAGCGGTAATCGGACTCCCTGCCAGTTGTGCCAGAACGCCCGCATTGGGATCTTCTCGATAGGCCACGATCTGCCCGCCACCCGCACCGCCCGGGATCGCCGCGTAGAGAAATCGACTGCTCGTCGTGCCGCAACCCAACCACGTGCCCATGCTTGCGCAAACAAGCAAAAGAGCCGCTGCTTTCTTTAGCATCCGTAACTCCTCGAGGGATTTATTCAAAACGAAATTCGGAACGCTGGCCTGCCCGGCGGCCTTGAACATCGGTCGCTCCCAGGTGGCTCTACTCGTGAATTCCTATCATACGGGACAAGCGGTTCCGCGCGCAGCCGTTGGGTTTCTCTCCTCTGCGATGCGCAATTTCTCGAACGAGGTTGTACCCACGCATGTATCGTGAGTCGCAGGGAATGCGTCTAATGCGCCGGGCTGGGTCGGGCCGGTCCCGCCGACGTATCCGGCAGGGCATGATCGGCCTCTCCCTTCAGGAACAGCCTGAATCGATCCAGATACACATACACCACCGGCGTGGTAAACAGCGTCAGCATCTGGCTCACAATCAGCCCGCCCACGATCGTGATGCCGAGCGGCCGATGCAGTTCTGATCCCAGTTCCGCTCCCCAATGCCAGCGGCAAGCCGCCGAGCAGAGCCGCCATGGTCGTCATCATGATCGGCCGGAAGCGCAGGATGCACGCATCGTAAATGGCCTCCACCGGCTTCTTCCCCTCATTGCGTTCCACTTCCAGCGCCACGTCAATCATCATGATGGCGTTTTTCTTCACCAGCCCAATCAGCAGGATGATCCCGATCATCCCAATCACATTCAACTCGTTGTGCGTCAAAAGCAGCGCGAGCAATGCTCCCACGCCTGCAGACGGAATCGTCGAAAGAATCGTAATCGGATGAATATAGCTTTCGTAGAGTATCCCCAACACGATGTAGACCGCAGCCAGCGCCGTGATGATCAGGATCAGCATATTCGATTGCGAATCCTGGAAAGCCGCCGCTGTCCCCTGAAAACTCGCTGTGATGCGTCGGCGGGAATCCGATTGTGCGTTCCGCACTTTCAATCGCAGCCGTCGCCTGACCCAGCGAAACCCCCGGCGCCAGATTGAACGAGATCGTTGCCGATGGTATCTGTCCCTGGTGATTCACCGCCAAGCGGTGTATTCGACGGCTCAAAATGAGTGAAGGCTGCGAGTGGAATCGCCCCACCGTTCGTCGACTTCAAATAAATGTTCTGCAGCGCTTCCGGAGTCTGCTGGAATTGCGGCGCCACCTCCATGACCACGTGATACTGATTCAGCGGCCGGTACATCGTGGATACCTGTCGCTGCCCAAACGCGTCATACAGAGCGTTATCCAGCGTCTGTGGCGTAATCCCCATCCGGCTCGCTGTATCGCGGTCGATCACCAACTTGGCCTGCAGGCCTTTATCCTGCTGATCGGAGTTCTGGTCCCGCAACTCCGGCAGTTCTCTCATCTTCTGCAACAGCCGCGGAGCCCACGAATTCAGCTCACTGATGCTCGGGCTCTGCAGTGTGTACTGATACTGCGCATTGCCATACCGCCCGCCGATCGTGAGTTCCTGCTGCGACTGCAGAATTAGCGTCGCGCCGGGTACGACTGCGAGCTTGCCGCGCAAACGGTTGATCACGTCGTCGGCGCGTCACGTAATGGCATGCCTGCCAGAAATGTTGTTTCTGGCATGGCCCGCGTTCCTCCAGCGGTTTCAGCATCACGAAGAACCGCCCTGGATTCAGCGCGGTACTTCCCGCCGGTAAATCCCGCCATCGTGTCGACCGCCGGATCCGTCATCACGATCTTGACGTAACGCCGCATCTTCTCGGTCATCGACTGGAACGACATGTCCTGCGCCCCGATCACCGTGCCCCCAATGCGCCCGGTATCCTGCTGCGGGAAGAAACCCTTCGGCACCTTGATAGTAGAGATACACGCTGACGCCGATGATTACTAGCGTCAAGACGAGGACCGGCAACTGGTGCGCCAGTACCCGCTTTCAGCATCCGCGTATAGGTCTGCGACCAGGCGATCGAACATCCATTCGCTGATTCGATAAAAGACATTGTGCTTCTCGTCCTTCTTCGGAGGCCGCAGGAACTTTGCGCACATCGTCGGGGTCGTGGTCAATGAAACCACCAGCGACACTCCGATTGCGACACTCAGCGTGACCGCGAACTCGCGAAACAATCGCCCGACAATCCCGCCCATCATCAGCAGGGGAATGAACACGGCCACCAGCGACGTGCTCATCGACAGCACCGTGAATCCAATTTCCGAGGCGCCCTTGAAAGTCGCCTGCACCACGCCCATGCCGTGCTCGATGTAGCGTGTGATGTTCTCCAACACCACGATCGCGTCGTCGACCACGAAGCCGGTCGAAATGGCCAGCGCCATCAGAGACAAATTGTCCAGGCTGTACCCCAGCAGGTACATCACCCCGAACGTGCCCACCAGCGAAAGCGGCACCGCAGATGCTCGGGATGATCGTCGCCCGCACAGTCCGCAGAAATGCGAACACGACCAGAATCACCAGCACGATCGAAATCAACAGTGTCCGTTCGATGTCTTTGACCGACACCCTTACCGAAGTTGTCCGGTCCATCACAACGACAGCTTCATCGCCGGCGAAATCGATGACTGAAGGTAAGGGATCATCGACTGCACACGATCTACGGTGTCAATGATGTTCGCTCCGGGCTGCCGGAAAATCGCCATCATGATTCCCGGCTTCCCGTTGATCAAACCCAGGTTGCGACTATCCGATAACGAATCTGTCACCTCGGCCACATCGCCCAGCCGCACTGCGGCGCCATTGTGATACGCCACAATCAAGGGGCGGTATTGATCTGCCGTGAACAGCTGATCGCTAGTGGCTGAGTGCGTTGCTCGTGGTGCTGTTTGATACTTTGCCTTTCGGACGGTTGGCATTCGCCGCATTCAGCGCATTCCGCACCGTATCCAGCCCGACTCCCAGCTTGTTCAACAGAGTCGGATTGACTTCTGCGCGCACCGCCGGCTGTGACGAGCCCCACACAAAAACCTGGCCCACTCCCTCCACCTGCGACAGCTTCTGCGCGAGGATCGAATCAGCTGCGTCATACATCTGCGGCACCGTCATCGTATCTGACGTCAAACCCAGCAGCAGAATGGGCGCATCCGATGGGTTCACTTTGCGGTAACCCGGATTGCTCGGCAGGTTGGCGGGAAGCTGGCTCCGGGCCGCATTGATGGCAGCTTGGACGTCGCGAGCAGCAGCGTCAATATTCCGATTCAGATCGAATTGCAGCGCGATTCCGGTGGAGCCCAGCTGACTCGAGGAAGTCATCTGGTTCACGCCGGCAATGCGCCCAAACTGCCGCTCCAGCGGCGTTGCCACGGCTGACGCCATGGTCTGCGGATCGGCCCCCGGCAGTCCAGCTCCCACGCTGATCACCGGGAAATCCATCTTCGGCAGCGACGCCACCGGAAGAAAATTGAAAGCGAGGATTCCCGACAGCAGCAGTGCCGCCGCCATCAGCGAAGTCCCAATCGGACGTCGAATAAATGGACCTGAAATACTCATCGTTCACATTGCGAGTGTGCGTGGCGCAGCGCCTTCAGCGCTGCGATAGCTCACTCGCTCTTCAACCCGGCTTCAGCCGCTGAGGTGCCTCGCATCACTGCGACTCCGTTCTAGTCCTGAAGCCTAATCCGCGGACATCGGTTCCGGCGGAATCTCGTTCCCGATCCGGTACCGGGCGAACCGCTGCGCCAACCGGTCAAACCACAAGTACACCACCGGCGTCGTATACAGCGTCAGCAACTGGCTGAGCAGCAGCCCACCGACAATCGTGATCCCGAGCGGCCGCCTCAACTCCGCACCCGTCCCGGTACCAAGTGCCAGCGGCAACCCGCCCAGCAACGCCGCCATCGTCGTCATCATGATTGGGCGGAAACGCAGCAGGCAGGCCTGGTAAATCGCCTCCTCGGGCGGCTTATGTTCCTCGCGCTCCGCCTCGAGCGCGAAGTCGATCATCATGATGGCGTTCTTCTTCACAATGCCGATCAGGAGAATGATTCCGATCAGCGCCACTACGGTCAGATCGTTCCCGGTAATCATCAGCGCCAGAATCGCCCCGACGCCCGCCGAAGGCAGCGTCGACAGAATCGTGATCGGATGGATGTAACTCTCGTACAAAACTCCCAACACGATGTACACCGTGATCACTGCCGCCAGAATCAGGTAAGGCTCCGCTGGACAGCGAATTCTGAAACGCCGCCGCCGTGCCCTGAAATGAAGCGTGAATGCTGGGCGGCAGCGCGATATCTTTCTCCGCCTGCTGGATTGCCTTTGTCGCGTCGCCCAGCGACGCGCCCGGCGCCAGATTGAACGACAGCGTCACCACCGGAAACTGCCCCTGGTGGTTCACAGCAAGCGAGGCGTTCATGGCACTCATCCGCGTAAATGCCGAGATCGGAACCGGCGCTCCGTTGGTCGTGACCGATGTCCCGTTCGCCGTAGGGGCCCCAGCGTTTGCCGTGACCACGCTTGGCCGTATGTAAATGTCATTCAGGTTCTCGGGTGTCTGCGCGAAATTCGGCAGCACTTCCAATACGACGTGGTACTGGTTCAGCTGCGTGAAGATCGTCGATACCTGCCGCTGACCAAACGCGTCGTACAGCGTATTATCGATCGCCTGCGGAAAAATCCCCAGCCGCGACGCAGTATCGCGGTCAATCGTGATATGCGTCCGAAGTCCTTCATTCAGTTGGTCGGTCGCCACATCGCGCAACTCAGGAATTGTCTGCAGCTTTGCCACCAGCTTTGGCGTCCACTGCGCCAGTTCGTTGGCATCCGCGTCCTCGATCGAGTACTGAAATTGCGTCCGGCTCACCCGATCTTCTACCGTGAGGTCCTGCACCGGTTGCATGTACAGCGTGATCCCCTGCACCGTTGTTCAGCTCCGGTTGCAGCCGCCGGATGATCGCCGAAGCATCATCGGAGCGCTGATCCAACGGTTTCAAGTTGATTTGAATTCGCCCCGAATTCGGAGTGACATTGGTTCCATCGACTCCGATGAATGACGACAAGCTCTCGACATCCTTGTCCTGCAGGATGACTTTCGCCAGTTCCTGCTGCCGCTCCGCCATGGCATCGAACGAAACGTAATCCGGCGCCTCCGAGACTCCCAGAATCACGCCAGTGTCCTGCACGGGGAAGAATCCCTTCGGCACGATCACATACAGGAACAGCGTCAGCACCAGCGTTCCGGCCGTCACCAGCAAGGTCGCCGTCTGATGTTTCAGCACCCACTTCACCGAGCGCCCGTAGAACGCGATGATCCGGTTGTAATAATCCTCGGTGACTTGGTAGAAGCGTCCCCGTCTCGCCCTGCTTGCGATGCTTGAGCAACTTGGCGCTCATCATCGGCGTCAAGCTCAAAGACACTCCGGCCGAAACCAGAATCGTCACCGCCAGCGTCACCGCAAATTCCCGGAACAGCCTGCCCACGATGTCGCCCATGAACAGCAGCGGGATCAGCACCGCGATCAGCGATACGGTCAGCGAGACAATCGTGAACCCGATCTGTCCCGCTCCCTTCAGCGCTGCATCCAGAGGCGAATCACCTGCCTCCAGGAACCGGTCGATGTTCTCGATCATCACGATCGCGTCATCCACCACAAATCCGGTGGAGATCGTCAGCGCCATCAGAGTCAGGTTGTTCAGGCTGTACCCGAGCAGGTACATCACGCCGAACGTTCCAATCAGCGAAAGCGGCACGGCCACGCTGGGAATCGTCGTTGCCGACAGATTCCGTAGGAACAGGAACACGACCATCACAACCAGCCCGATGGCCAGCATCAATTCGAACTCGACGTCTTTCACCGATGCCCGGATCGTAGTCGTCCGATCCGTAAGAATCTGCACCTTGACCGCGCTCGGCAGTGACGCCTGCAGCTGCGGCAGCAGCTTCTTAATGCGGTCCACCACGCTGATGATGTTTGCGCCCGGCTGCCGCTGGATATTCACGATCACCGCCGGCGTCAGATTCATCCACGCCGCGAGCTGATTGTTCTCCGTGCCGTCGATGACGTTAGCCACGTCACTCAGTCGCACCGGCGCGCCATTCCTGTATGCAATCACGATCGGCTTGTATTGCTCGCTCGAAAAGAGCTGATCGTTCGCCCCGATCGTGTACGACTGCCGCTTGCCCGTCGATCACGCCCTTCGCCTGATCCACGTTCGCTTGCGCCAACGCGGCCCGCAGGTCTTCCAGGCTCAGCCCGTACGAAGCCAGCGCCGTCGGATTCGCCTGGATCCGCACCGCCGGCTTCTGTCCGCCGCTGATCGAAACCAGTCCCACGCCCGGCAATTGCGAAATCTTCTGGGCCAGCGAAGTGTCGGCTACGTCCTCGACCTTCGGCAGCGGCAACGAATCGGAACTCAGCGCCAGCGTCAGATATCGGCGCGTCCGCCGGGTTCACCTTGTTGTAGATCGGCGGATTGGGCAGGTCGGCAGGCAGGTACGTCGATGCTGAGTTGATCGCCGCCTGTACCTGCTGCTCTTCCACGTCAATGTTCTGATCGAGTCCGAACTGCAACGTGATAACCGAGCTGCCAGATGAACTCGTCGACGTCATCTGGGTTAGCCCGGGCACCTGCCCGAACTGCCGCTCCAGTGGAGACGTCACCGACGAAGCCATCACCTCCGGATCCGCTCCCGGATAAAACGTCACTACCTGGATCGTGGGATAGTCGACTTCAGGAAGAGCCGAGACCGGCAACTGCATGAACGCAACCCAGCCCACCAGCAGCACGCCCACCATCAGCAACGTGGTCGCAACCGGCCGGAGAATAAATATGCGTGAAGGGATTCATGGGGCCTAGTCGCCGGGAGCTGGATTGTCGCTTGCTCCACGAGCAGATGACGGACGACTGCGAGTGTCCTCTGACCGATTCCGGCGCCCTCGATTCTTCCGGCCCAATTGCCGGACGTTGCACCGCTCCCGTGACCGGCGCCGTCGTGCTCTTGCTCGGTGGACCGCCTCGCGGCTCAATGTGCGAGCCTCTTTGCAACTTATCCTGCCCGTCAGTGACCACCGTGTCGCCAGGAGAGACGCCGTCCGTCACCACCGTGACATCGCCCTGCGTCAGCGCAATCGTAACCGGCTTGTCCTGCACTGTCTTGTCAGGATTGACCGTGTATACGTATGGACCCTGTGGTCCGCGCAAAATCGCCGCCGTCGGCACCACTATGCTGTTCTTGCGCGTCTCGAGCAGCAGGTCGGAGTTCACGAACTGATTCGGCCACAGCTGGCTGTCTTTGTTGTCGAACACCGCTTTCAGCTTCGCCGTTCCCGTCGTGGGATCGATCTGATTGTCGATCGTCAACAATTTCCCCGTTGCCAGTTTCGTCTGGTCATCGCGGCTGAACGCATCCACCTCCAGAGGCCCGCGGCGCATATGCTGCGCCACGTTCGGAAGCACATCCTCCGGCAGCGTAAAGATCACCGCAATCGGCTGAAGTTGAGTCAGAATCAGCATCGGATTCGCATCCGACGCATGCACAATGTTTCCCGGATCCACCTGCCGCAGTCCAATCCTGCCGCTGAATGGAGCGGTAATGTGGCAATAGGTGATGTTCAGCTTCGCCGAGTTGATCTGCGCCTGGTCGTTGCGCACCGTCCCATCAAGCTGATCCACCAGCGCCTTCTGCGTGTCGACCTGCTGCTGCGCGATGCTGCCCGAGGGAATCAGCGACGTATACCGCTCCAGATTCAGCCTCGCATCCCGCAGCTGCGCCTGATCGCGGAACAACTGCGCCTGCAACTGTTCCACCTGCACCTCGAAGGGCCGCGCGTCGATCTCGATCAAAAGTTCACCCTGGCGAACTTCCTGCCCTTCGCGGAAGTTCACCTTCATGATCTGCCCGTCAACCCGGCTCTTGATGTTGGCCGTGTTAAACGCAGTCACCGATCCGAGTCCAGAGAGATAGACCGGGACGTCCTGCTTCTGCACCGGAGCCACGGCCACCGAAACAGCCCGTACCGGGCCCGCCGCCTGTGCCCTTGATTTGGGATCAGCCGCACTGCTGCAGCCCAGGGAAATCGCGCCAACTGCCGCAAGAAGAGTAGTCAACGCGGCGCGCTGCAAACTGCGCGGGACGCGTTTACTTTTATGACAATCAATGATGTTCACAAGATTAGTCCGTTCACCATCTTTTGGGGCTGAGTCCGATGTGAACCCCGAGTATTAGACGTAAGCACCGAAGGCTCGGTTTGCGACAACTCGCTGTTTGTCCCGGGTAGCGCCGGCTACCAGCCGGCTGTCGAGCGGGCGTCGTGCCCGCGCCTGTGGAAGTCGAAAGGACGCCCCACAGTTTCACCAATCAGTGGCTACACTGCAGTTGGCAGAACCGAGCCCCTATAGGATCAACCTCGCGCCTAGGGCGGGTCAATACTGGCGCGCAGGTTTTACATACTTTTACTCGTCTTGACTGTTCGTTAAACTCGCAGCGCAGCTGGGCGCGGGATGTTGACTCTCGTAAGCCGTGATCTCCGCCTCATGCTGCATCGTCAGACCGATGTCATCCAACCCATTCAGCAGACAATGTCTTACAAATTCATCGATCGGGAACTTGGCGCAGAATCCCTGATCGTCGCGCACCTCGCACTTCTCCAGATCGATCGTGACCTCGTAATTGTCGATATCCTGCGCCCGCTTCATCACCGTCGCGACTTCGTCCTCCGTCAGGAGGACGGCAAGAAATCCGTTCTTGCTCGAGTTGTTGGCAAAGATGTCAGCGAATGACGACGAGATCACCGCGCGAAATCCAAAATCCGCCAGCGCCCACACCGCATGCTCCCGCGACGACCCGCACCCGAAATTCTTCCCGGCCACCAGCACCGTTGCGCCTGCGTAGCGCGGCTCATCCAAAACGAAATCGGCGTTCTTCTTTCCGTCTGCGCCGAAACGCCAGTCATAAAACAAGAATTGCCCGAATCCGGTCTTCTCGATCCGCTTCAAAAACTGTTTGGGGATAATCTGATCGGTGTCGACATTAACCCGATCCAACGGCGCCACGCGCCCGCGATGCACTGTAAATGGCTGCATGATCCTCCGTAGCGCCTTCTACCTTGCCCGCGCTCCTGCCACAACTACTCAAACTTCCAATTCCGAATATCCGTGAAATGCCCCGTCAATCGCCGCCGCCGCCGCCATCATCGGACTCACCAGATGCGTCCGCCCTCCGCGTCCCTGTCGCCCTTCGAAATTCCGGTTGCTGGTTGACGCGCACCGCTCCCCCGGCTGCAAAATATCGGGATTCATTCCCAAACACATCGAGCACCCCGACTCTCGCCACTCAAATCCCGCATCCTGAAAAATCCGATCCAGCCCTTCCTGCTCTGCCGCCCGCTTCACGGCCTGCGATCCCGGCACCACCATCGCGCGCACCCTCGAATTCACTCGATGCCCCCTGGCCACACGCGCTGCAGCCCGCAAATCCTCGATCCGCGAATTCGTGCACGACCCAATAAACACGCGGTCAATCCCGATATCCTGAATCCTCTTCCCCGGCTCCAGCCCCATGTACTGCAGCGCGAGTTCCGCCGCCCGCCGGTCAGATTCCTCCATCGCTCCAATCTCCGGCACCCGCCCCGTCACCGGAGCCACCATCCCCGGATTTGTTCCCCATGTCACAAACGGACAAAGCTGCGCCGCATCGATCTCCACCACCTTGTCGAACGCCGCGCCTTCATCAGACGGCAAACTCCGCCAGTACTTCACAGCCTTATCCCAATCCGCTCCCGTCGGAGCGAATCGCCGTCCTTTCACGTAAGCGATCGTGGTCTCATCCGGCGCCACCATCCCCGCCCGCGCGCCCGGCCTCGATGCTCATGTTGCACAGCGTCATGCGCCCTTCCATCGAGAGCGCCCGCACCGCCGGTCCCGCGTACTCGATCACGTGCCCCGTCGCGCCGTCAGTTCCAATCTGCCCGATAATCCCCAGCGCCAGATCCTTCGCCGTCACGCCCTCAGCGAGCCGTCCGCGCACATCGATCTTCATCGTCTTCGGCTTGCGCTGCGCCAGGCACTGCGTCGCCAGCACATGCTCCACCTCCGACGTCCCGATCCCAAACGCCAGCGCGCCAAACGCCCCGTGCGTCGAGGTATGGCTGTCGCCGCACACAATCGTCATTCCCGGCTGCGTCAGCCCCAGTTCGGGACCGATCACATGCACAATCCCCTGCTCAGGTGAATCCATATCAAACAGCCGGACCCCGAATTCCTTGCAGTTCGCCTGCAGCGCCGAAATCTGCTTCGCTGCAATCAAATCCGTAATCGGAGTCCCCCGCGGTTCCGTTGGAACATTGTGATCGACAGTCGCCACCGTGCGCGCAGGCTGCCGCACCTTCCGTCCTGCTGCTCGCAGCCCATCAAACGCCTGCGGCGAAGTCACCTCATGCACCAAATGCAAATCGATATAGAGAATCGGCGATCGCCCCGCTGGCGTCGCCACCAGGTGTGCATCCCAGATCTTTTCGAATAATGTCCGTGTCATAGGTAGCGCCGGCTGCCAGCCGGTTGTCGCGCGCGCATCTCGCCCGCGCTTCCTTCGTATGGAATTGTGTCTATGTAGTTTTCCACAGCGCAGCAGATATGGGCAAGAGTTCGCCTGCGTCCGGGACCTTGACCGATCCCTTAGAAACGCATGGTCGAAGAAGAGAGGTTTATTGTTCGAGGTCGGCTGCCGAGAACGCTGCGTTCCCGTCCGAAGACGCTCCCCATACAACGCTGGTGGCCGTGTCGGTCGAGGATCCCCAGACAACACTGAATCCCGTCGATGTGCTGCTGCCCCAAACTACCGAGCTACCCCAGACCACCGAGCTGCCCGATACGTTTGCGCCCCAAACCACCGACGAGCCCCACACAACCGAAGATCCCCATACCACCGACGTCGAGTTCACGCTTCCGTTGCCGTTTGCCAACGATATCGCTCCTGTCGAGGTGTTGTAGTAAGCAGTGGGAGACAAAGCCGCGCCAATCCTGGCAGGCGCCAAATCTGTGTTGGCCAGCGCCGCACCCAGGTCCACATACCCCGCGCCCACGGTGAACAGATCGTGGTAGGAAGTATAAGTCAGTCCCGTAGAAGGATCGACTGCAACCGAAGAAGCCGGAAACGTCTTGTATGCGGTCTTCATCAGCCGCGCCTTGACCTGGTCCGGCGTCAGATTGGGGTTCTGCTGCAGCATCAGAGCCACTCCGCCAGCCACAGCCGGAGTCGCCATGCTTGTACCGCTGAGACTGAAGTAGTCCTTGCCCGTGGTTGTTCCTGCCACGTCATTGGCGGGAAACTCATTCTCCAGTGTGCTCCCGCGCGAATTCGTGGACACCACCAGGTTTCCCGGAGCCACAACGTCGGGCTTCACCACATGGTCGTATGTCGTCGGGCCTTTCGAGCTATAACTTGCGATCTGATCGTCGGTCCGGGAATACGTCCCCATGGCCTTCATCGCTCCAACCGTGATCACCAGCGGATCATTTCCGGGGGCCCCCACCGTCCCGTAGCCATTGCTGCCATTCACGCTGATGCGCCCATAATTTCCCGCCGCTGCCACGACTACGATTCCCGCACTCCACGCCGACTCGACTGCCTGGCACAACGGATCCTGCGCGTAGCCGGAGAAGATTCCTCGTCCCAGCGACAAGTTGATGACTCGAATGTTGTAAGTATTCTTCAGCGCGATAGCCTGCTGAATCGCGGCGATCACTTCGCTATCGCTGCCGGCGCCATTTGCATCCAGCACGCGCAAATCAATCAGGTTCACATTCGGCGCCACTCCCGCGTACCGCCCGTTCGACTTGTTCCCGTTACCGCCGATGATTCCCGCAACGTGCGTCCCGTGCCCGTACAGATCCCACACTTGCTTGCGGTTCAGATAAGTCGTAGTCCCAGTGAAATCCTGATGATAGAGAACGCGCGAAGAGTTTCCTTTGCCGAGATCCGAGTGAGTGTCGTTGATACCGCTATCGATGACCGCAACTCCAATTCCCGTTCCGTCGTACGAAGCGTTCGCCGCTGCGGTCACCTTCATCGCCGCGTCGGTGTAGTCATCCATGCTCTTCAACGGATGATCCAAACTCACAAACTCCACTTCCGGATCGTTCGCTAACGACTGCAACGAGCCCGCCGGCACAGTGAAGGCCGCTCCTCTGACCAGGCCCAGATGATGCCCAACTCTCCCGCCAAGATTCTGCGCCCGCGAGAACACAGCAGTATTCGGAGCCTGCTTGTACTGCACGATCACATTCACCTGTTGGCTCGGATGCGCCGCAAAGCGGCTCATGATCCTGGCAACTTCCGGATGAATCCTGTCCGACGCGTTCATTCCGCGTGGGCTGGCCACGGTCTGTTGTCCGAGCATGACGCCGGTCAGCAGAACCACCGCGAGGCTTAGGCGCCTTCCCCTAGCTACGCTGTGGCGTTCATTGCGACTTCCGGGAGTAGTTGACTCCTGGTTCCTTCGCATCTGTGTCACGCTCTATTCTGGGGAGAGATTCGCAAACAGAACTCTTGCAAGGTGAGAACCAATGCCAGCGGCTCGAACTGGTCATTACAAAGTCTTTACATCGACCCCGAAATCAGGAGATGGGTCACCTTGTCCCATCAGCCTGGGCGTGGGACAGGTTGTCCCCAAGGCGCCGCAACCCGTTTCCGAAAAAGACGTTTCAAATCCGCCAGTGACCGGAGTTTTGACTTAAGAGCATCGGATTTGTGTCTTGACTCATTCTGTAGAGCGCAGGAGAATACCCCATCCTTGGGGCAACTCCTGTCTTATCTCTTCACCACTGAGAGACTCGCTCATGTGCCGACTCGGCTGGCTAATCTGTCTGCTTCTTGCGTTCACCACATTTTCCGCTGCGCAGCTGACTCCTCCTCCCGGCTGGACCATGCAGAATGCGGGCGGCGCAGTCGTGCTCACCTCTCCGGGCGCGAATCCTTCATCACACGTCGCCCTTATGCTGCTTCCGCCAGGAAGCCCGATCGGGGAACTGAAGACTTGGTTTGCGAACCAAACGGCCACACTCGCTCAGATTACCGGCCGCAGCTCTCGAGGCCAGCGAAGTTAAAGAGCAGGCAGGCATCCTCTTCCGCGTCATCCAGGTCGAAAACCAGAATCGCGTGAAGGTGCGCTTGGTCTTTTACGGCTACGCTTCTCCCCGAGGACTCTCCATTCCCGTCCTGCAGGTCCCGCCCACGGTCGCCGACAACGACCCACGCGTGGTAACCGCCACCCAGTACGTACTGCAGCTCGCCACTCAGAAGTTCGAGTTGTCTACCACGCCACAACCCGCCACTCCATCTGATATGCCGCCCGCTCAGCCAGACTCCGGCTGGCGCCCCAAAACCGATATCGATCTCACCTACCACGCGATGGCGATCATCCCCAAGGAACGCGATGTGCCTCTCAAAGGCACCTACGTTTTCATAGGCTACGCATTCGGCCCGTCGTACGGAGGCGTGGGCACCACAATGACTTGGGGCCAGCAGGCCACTCAACAACTGCTGTTGCTGTTTGCCAACGGGGTGGTCGCAAAAACGGATTTGAAAGGCGACAACCTCGCCGGACATCACCAGGCCGAAGGCTTCGCCACCATGGACGTCGCCAACCCCGCAGCCGTCGGTGGCGCACCCTACGGTCACTGGACCGACAACGGCGACACGATTCACATTCAGTGGAACATCGGCGGCGCCACGGATCTAGCCAAGAAGGGAAACACTCTCGAAGGCAAAGGCGAGCGCTGGACTCCCTTTCAACTCGCTGAGGGCGAGCGCCTGGAAGGCACCTTCGTCCGAAAAATGGAAGCCGGCCTGCGCTCCCAATGGATCGTCTTACACAAGAACGGCACCTTCGAGGGCGACGGCGTCAACATCACCATGGGCGGAGATATCGTCAGCCCCAATTTCCCCGAACACGGCTCGGGCACATATCAAGTCCACAAAGGAAGCATGATTCTGTTTTTCCAGAACGGATTTACCCAGGCCATCGAATGCATGATCGATACCGCCCCCAATGGCGAAGCCAAAATCGTCCTGCTGAACGGCTACCCGTTCGAACGCGTGCGCTGAATCTACGAAACTAGCGAAGGAATTTCATCTTGAGGATGAGCGCGCCAGCCAACAGCACGCTTCCCAGCAGCGCGTTCCACTCGCGATGCTTGAGATAGAGTTCCATCGAGAATCCTCCCTCATCATCCCCGGATCGCTGCTGTGGTAAAACGAGGGATCATTCGCGGTACCCGCTGCGCGTACTCGTCGAACTCAGGAAACTTCTCTCTTAAGAATCTTTCCTCGCCACGGATCACCGGCACATAAATCGCAAAGAACATCACGACGAGCACCGCACCGACCCACCAACTCCGCGCCGCGACCGCGAACCCGATTCCGATCAGCAGCGACCCCAGATACAGCGGATTCCGCGTGTAAGCGTACGGCCCCGTAGTCGCCAGAGCTTCGTTCTTCCGCACATGCCCCGAAGCCAGCGCCCGAATCAGCAGTCCCGGCACAATCATCACTGAGCCAAGCGCAAGGAATCGCCACGTAGGCCGAGCCAGCCAGAAGTACAGCACGGCAAACGCAAATCCCAGCGGAACTCGAATCCTCCGCGCCACCCGCGACCACTCAGCCACGCTGAGCCTCCGTGGTCTTCCCGGCGAGCAAAGCCTGCGCAGCGTCGACAACCTCTTCCACGCCGATTGCGAGCATCGCCTCGTCCGCGCGCGGATTGCGTGCGTGCGTCGTCGGACTTGCCGGATTCCGCAGCACGATGCTGCGCGTCCCGTACGGCCCGTTGCGCGCCGGATCCGTCGGACCAAAGATCGCCACCACGGGAACCTTCAACGCCGCGGCCAGATGCAGAGGCCCCGTATCTCCTCCGACAAACAGCTTCGCCCGCCGCGTGAGCGCGATCAGTTCGCTGATCGAACACTGAAACGCCCGAGCCGCGCCCTCGCTCGGCTGTCTCGGCCGCCAGCGCAAGATCCTCTTCGCCCGGCCCGTAGTTCACAACCGACTGCACACCGCACCTTGCCAGCGCGCGCGCCACCTGCCCGTACCGCTCCGCTGGCCACTGCTTCGCTCCCCAACCCGCGCCGGGATTGAGAATGGCAAACTTCTCGATCTCGGCCTCCCGCAGTTTCTGCTCAATCCTTTCCTCAGCTCCAGCATCCCGCGGAAATTCAACTGCAGGTGCAATCAACTTCTTTCCCACCAGCGACTCCACAATCGACAGACCTTGCTCAATCACGTGCTTCCCGCGCGCCGTCGTCTGCCGTGTGTACCACAATGCCGCAGCACTCTCGCGCGGCTCTCGCGCCCCATAAACAACAGGAGCCCCCGACCACCGCGCCAGCACCGCCGATCGAATCGCTCCCTGCAAATCGATCGCGACCTGGTAGTCCGCTGCTCGAACATCGTTCCAGACCCGCGCAATCGTGCTCGACGCCGTGAAGGGACAAAAAGTGACTTGCGCCATCCCTTCAGGTCGACCGTGTGTACCCAGTCCACCAGCGGCCGCTGCGCCGATCGCGCACCTCGTCTTCGCCGCCCCCGGCGCGCACAACAGTTCAGCCCATCGTTCCTCGATGAGCCACCCGATCATCGCGTCCGGAAACGCGTAGCGCAACGCCTGCGCCGCCGGAAGCGTGTGAATCACATCTCCCATCGCGCTCAGGCGCACGATGAGCAGCCGCTCGACTCTTCCGTCATCGGCTGCGCTCAAGCTTTCCTCGGAGAAAGCCGCGTGCGGAGGATCTCACTGGTGGAATGATCTTTCGGATCGCCGACGATCTCAACTCTCCCCCCGTACTCGGCCACCGCGTCGCGCTCGGGAACGGAATCCGCCGTGTAGTCGGTGCCCTTAGCCTGCACGTCAGGGCGAATCTCGCGAATAATGGCGCGGACATCGAGCTCGGGAAAAATCACAACCGCGTCGACATCGGCCAGCGCCGCCACAATCTCCGCGCGCTCGTGTTCCGGCATCACAGGCCGGCCTTCGCCCTTCAGCGCCCGCACAGAATCGTCGGAATTGATCGCCACGACCAGTTTCCCGCCCAGCGCTTTCGCCGCCTGCAGATAGCGCACATGCCCCACATGCAACAGATCAAAATTCCCGTTCGCCAGCGTGATGCGTTCGCCGGCGCGACGCCACTCCTCCACCCGCTGGCGAAGTTCGCTTCGGTTCAGGATTTTGTTTCTTGTGCTCAATGAGGTCTTGTCGCCGGAGGCGTTTGTTCAATCGCTCGCAGCAACTCTTCCCGGGATACCGTCGCGGTGCCCCGCTTCATCACCACAATTCCGCCCGCGTAGTTGGCGATTTGTGCCGCTTCTTCGGTCGTCGCCCCTGCAGCCAGTGCTGCTGTGAACGCGGCAATCACGGTGTCGCCCGCTCCCGTCACATCGGCAACCTGGTCCGAGCCATAGATCGGAATATCCACCGGCTTGTGCTTGTGATTGAACGCAGCCATGCCGTCGCGCCCGCGCGTGATGACCAGCGATTGCAACTTCATCCGCGCCATCAATTGCTCTCCCGCGGCCAGCACTTTGTTCCAGTCCTGTCCAATCCGAACCCCCAGCGCCTCTTCCACCTCAGGCTCATTCGGAGTCGCCGCCGTGACGCCTTCGTACTGCAGCATGCGGTAGCGCGAATCGAGCACGATCGGCACCGATCCCAGCTTGCCCTTCCCGCGCAGCGTGCTCACGATCGCCGGAGTGGCTGCCCCATATCCGTAATCGGAAACCAGCAGCGCGTCGGAAGCATGCGCATAATTCCGCGCCGCCAGATACAACTCGCGCGTCAGATGGCTGTTCGGCGCCTCCTGCGGCTCGCGGTCCACTCGCACCACCTGCTGCCGCGATGTGTGCGTCATGCCCGCAAGAATCCGCGTTTTCGTCACGGTCGTGTAGCTCTTGTCCTTCAGCACGCCGCTCACCGCGATCCGCTTATGTCGGAAATACTTGATCAACAGCCGCCCGGCTTCATCGTCGCCCACGATGCCCACCGGCAGCACATTCACTCCCAGGTCCGCCAGATTGTTCACCGCGTTCGCTCCGCCGCCGGGAGCGACCGTCCGCTCGCGGTGCTTCAAAATCAGAACCGGCGCCTCCCGCGACACGCGCGAGATCTCGCCGAAGACGAACTCGTCAGCGACCAGATCCCCCAGCACCGTGATCGTGATGTTGGGGAACCCCTCAACAATCTTCCGGAGCCGTTCCCCTTCTTTCGGATGTTTCATCGGTAGCGTTGTGTGGCGCGGACGCTCTCGCCCGCGCACGGTTCAACGCGGGCTGCAGCCCAGATTCTCTCATGCGCCGCGCCGCCGTTCCTCTATCTTGTGCAGGATAGTATCTACCGCGTTAGCCGCGTCAACCAGTTCCATTCGCACTGGAACCACTGCCAGCGGCGCCAGCGCCGACAAATACGGTCCCAGATTCACCGCATCTTTCTCGGTAGTCACAAATCCGCCGGCCTCGCTGCGCTGCTTGAGTTCGAGCAGTTCTCTTACGTCCTTCTCGTGATACGCATGATGATCGCGATAAAACGCCTGCGCCGCTGGTTCGACGTTGGCCGCCCGCAGCTGCAGAAGAAAACTCTGCGGCCGCGCAATCCCGCAAAAGACAACCGGCCGCGGCGGAATGCCTTGAGTAACAATCCCGCGCTTTACCCGCCACACGAGCTTCCCCTGAATCGGAAACGACTCCTCGGAAGCTCCACTCGCCAGCGCCACGGCATCCGCCCGCCGCAGAGCGCTCAACGGCTCTCGAAGCCGCCCCGCCGGAAGCAGCCGGTCGCTCGCATCCTGCGGCGTGACCAGCACGATATCGAAATCCCGCGCCAGCGCGCGATGCTGAAACCCGTCATCCAGCAAATGCATCTGTGGCCCGAACCTGGACTCGGCAAAGCTCCCTGCCTCGTATCGATCCTCACCCACGATCACCGGAACCTGCAGCTTGCGCGCGATCAGCAATGGCTCGTCCCCAAACTGCTGCGGCAGCCCAGCCGGATCCACCAGCAGCACTCCCCGGCTCTTGCGCCCATAGCCTCGCGAGAGAACATCGAACTTCACCCCTCGCGCTTTCAGCAACTCCCCCAGCAGCATCACAAATGGAGTCTTGCCTGACCCGCCTGCCGAAAGATTTCCCACGCTGACCACCGGTCCCTCGAGCCGCCGTGCCCGCAGGCGTCCGCCGTCGTAGAGCGCGTTGCGCGCTCGCACGGCAACTCCGTAGATGCTGGAGAGTGGATTCAATCTTTGTGTGCCGCCCGTGCCGAGGCTGTCCCGGAAGCCTCCAGCCGACGCCACCAAGCCCTGCAATGCCTCCAGTGTTCGCGACGTCGCACCCATCTGCGAAAGAATCGTCTCCTTCGCGCGCCGTCCCAGTGCCATCCGCTCGACGTCGTCATCCAGCAGGTGCATCAACACGAGCGGCAACTCCGCTAGTCCTACGATCCGCACCGCGTCGCGGCTCTGAAACAGTCCAACGATGTCCCGGAAGTTTTCTGTGTGATTGCCGGTGACAATCGCCACCCCATGCTGCGCTGGTTCGATGATGTTGTGTCCGCCGCGCGGCACCAGGCTTCCCCCCACAAACGCCACATCCGCGAGAGCGTACAGCGCAGCGAGTTCGCCGATCGTATCCACCAGAAACACTCCGCCCGCCAGCGGCTCTCCCTGCCATCGTGATCGCCGGTGCGCCAGGATTCCCATCTGCTGCAGCAGGGAAGCGACCGCCTCAAACCGCTCCGGATGCCTCGGTGCAAGAATCATCACCGCCCGCGGATGGCTCACTCGCACATTCTCGAATGCCCGCAACAACGGAGGCTCCTCATCTTCTACCGTGCTTCCGCACACCAGCACCGGCCCCGCTCCCTCCACGGCCAAAGAACGACGAAGCGTCTCGACAATCGCTGGTGGCGCCGGCAAACTCACGTCGAACTTCAAATTCCCGGACACGTGCACGCGTCCCGCATCGGCGCCGATCGACTCCAGTCGCGCCTTGTCCTGTTCGGTCTGCGCCAGAAACAGATCGACATTCGCCAGCATGCTGCCGCAAAGCCCAGCGAAAGCGCTGATAGCGCGGCCACGACCGATCGGAGATGCGAGCGTTCACCACCGCAACCCGCGCTCCGCTGCCGTGCGCGATCCGCAAGAAATTCGGCCAAAACTCAGTCTCCGCGAGCACGACCAGTTCAGGCCGCAACGCCCGCATGTAAGGCCGGATTGCGAACGCAAAATCCATCGGGAAGTAAAAGACATTCTCCTCGCCGAACCGCTTGCGAGCCAGATCCTGCCCTGTGTCGGTCGTAGTCGAGACCACAACCCGGTATTGCGGGAAGTGACGACGCATCTGTCCGACCAGCCCACTGACTGCCAGCACCTCGCCAACCGACACCGCATGGATCCAGATGACCTGCTGCCCGGAGGCACTCCTCAGCCGGTCCGGTACTCTCCCCGTGCGCTCGGAAAATCCGCGCCAATACTTCCCGTGACGCAAGATCTGGTAGAGCCAAAAAGGCAGGCTGAGCAGCACTCCCAGCGCCAGGGCCAGACTGTAGAAGAGATAACTCAAGTTGAGCCATTCTAAACCGCGCCATCGGCAGCACGGCGACTTGCCTTCTATAATGAGCGACATGCAGCGCATTTCATTGCGTTCGAGCCGTCGTATTTCCGTCGTTGCGGTTTTCACCTTACTTGTTCCGACTCTGCTGATCGCGGGCAAGAGCTTCGTCAAGCCGGTCGCGAAGACTGCCTTCAACTATCCCGCCCACGATCTTCATCGCGACGAAAAGGTCTCCATCGCCGCCGATCCCTACGACAATCCCGAAAAAGCCAAAATCTTCACCATCAATTTCGCCGAGCACGGATTCCTTCCCATCTTCTTCATCGTGACCAACGACGGCGATCAGCCCGTCTCCATCGCCAACATGCAAATCAAGCTGATCACCGGCAATCGCTCCAAGCTCACTCCCATCGATCCTGACGATCTCTACCGCCGCCTCTCCAACCCGCAAGCCAAGACCAGCACCAACATTCCGCTTCCTTTTCCGCGCAAGGTGAAGGGTGGCGTCACCAAGCAGCAAATGGACGAGATCGAGTCTTCCCAGTTCGCCGCCCGCGCCGTCGAGCCGCACACCACGCAATCCGGATTTCTCTTCTTCGATGTCTCCGACCTCAACTCCCCATTGCGCAACGCCACGATCGACATCTCGGGAGTGGCAGACGCAAAGGGAAATGAGCTCCTGTTCTTCGAGATCCCGATGGACAAGTACGTGAACGCCCCCCAGAATCCGTAGCCTTTCCGTTGCGTAGAACCTTCGTGCCCTTTGTGGTTATCGCTCTTGTGCGACAGTCGCGGCTACTGCGCAGCCCTTTATAATCTCTACTTCATGGCCAGCACCGCCGAGAAATCCATCGCCGCTCACCCGAAGTTCGAGCCCGTCATCGGACTGGAAGTCCACGTCCAGCTCCTGACGGCGACCAAGATCTTCTGCTCCTGCTCGACTCGCTTCGGCGCCCCACCCAACACCAATGTCTGCCCAGTCTGCCTGGGAATGCCCGGTGCCCTGCCCGTGCTCAACAAAAAGGCGGTCGAATTCGCCACGCTGGCAGCCATGGCCCTGAACTGCCGCATCAACGAGACCTCCATCTTCGCCCGCAAGAATTACTTCTACCCCGATCTCCCCAAGGGATACCAGATCTCGCAATACGACAAGCCACTCGCCGAGTTCGGCTTCATCGAAGTTCCCTCGGAGGCGGCAAGAAGAAAATCGGCATCACCCGCGTCCACCTCGAAGAAGACGCCGGCAAGAGCCTGCACGAAGGTTTCCCCGATGCCGAAGAAAAAACGGCCATCGATCTCAATCGCACCGGCGTCCCCCTGATCGAAATCGTCAGCGAGCCCGACCTCTCCACGCCCGACGAAGCCTACGAATATCTGACTCGCCTGAAAGAGATCATCCTCTACACCGGCGTCAGCGACTGCAACATGGAAGAAGGCTCCCTGCGCTGCGATGCCAACGTCAGCGTGCGTCCCCGCGGCCAGAAAGAGTTCGGCACCAAAACAGAAATCAAAAACGTAAATTCTTTCCGCTTCATCCGCGAAGCGCTGGAATACGAAATCGGACGCCAGATCGACGTCATCGAATCCGGCGGCAAGATCACACAAGAGACGCGCCTCTACAACGCCAACGAAGGCAAGACCTACGGCATGCGCTCGAAAGAACAGGCGCACGACTATCGCTATTTCCCCGAGCCCGACCTGCTCCCGCTGATAGTCGACGAAAAGTGGAAGACCGAAATCGCCCGCGCCCTGCCCGAACTCCCCGAGGCCCGCCGCGCCCGCATGGTCAAGGAATACGGCATCACCGAATACGACGCGCAGGTCCTCACCTTCTCCAAGTCGCTGGCCGACCAATTCGAGCAGGCAGCAAAAGCCGCGAAGAATGCCAAGCGCGTCGCCAACCTGGTGCAAGGCGAACTGATGGGCCGCCTGAAAGCGAAGGGAATCTGGCATCGAGCAGTCGCCCATCTCCATGCAGGGCGTTGCCGCCTCCGCCGATCTCGTCGAATCCGGCACGATCTCCGGCAAGATGCTCAAAGACCTCTACGATCTCTCCTTCGAGCGCGGCAAAGATTTCCCCCAGGTCTACGAGGAAGAAGGCCGCCCCCAGCAGTCCACCGACACCTCAGCTCTGGAAAAGGTGATCGACGAAATCCTCGCTGCCAACCCGAAGCAACTCGAACAGTATCGCGCCGGCAAGAAGACGATGCTCGGCTTCTTCGTAGGCCAGGTCATGAAAGCCTCCAAAGGCCAAGCCAGCCCGCAGATCGTGAATGAGTTGCTGGCCAAGAAGCTCGGATAGGAGGCAATTCGATTTTGTCGGGTTGTGGCTGGGATCACTGACTTGGGAAGTGCCTATACCTAGGTGGCGTCCGGAATTGTGTGCAGGGTTTTTTGGGCGCACAAAAGAGCGCGCGGCTCAGGATGACAAGGCCTGTGTAGTTGGGTGAATTGACGTGCTGGATCACACGACATTGAGTTTGGTGGCTGAGCAGATGATGGGCGGGCGTGAGGTCGTCGTCGAGCGGGCGGACTTCGCGGGTCTCGCGGACTGGGGCGCAGCGGTTGCGTACGGTGCGGTTTCTGATGGGCGGGAGAGAGTATCAGGCGATTGAGCAGAATCCGGAGAAGCCTAGCCGGTGGGGGAAATTGGCGCGCGAGGGGCGGCGGGTGGTGCAGGTGCGGGATCTGGGGACGCAGAAGTATGTGGCGGCGGTGGTGGATGGGAAGGTGACGGAGTATTCGCGGTGAGGGGATTCCAACATCAAAAACGTTCACCACAGAGGGACACAGAGGAAAATCAAAATCCCATCCGGCTGCAAAAAAGCTTCACCACAGAGGACACAGAGGAGCACAGAGGAAATCAGAATCCTTAGCCTGTACAAGAATCGCGATAAGCTGGGCAGCCTCGACGGGCAAAAAGAGTACAGAGGTCCTTCGGCCTGCAAAAAACTCAGGCCTCAGGATGACAAGGGCTGGGAGGTGTTTCGTGAACTGTAGAGTCGCGAACTGTGGAATAAAGCAACTCTTTCTGTGTCTGTTGGTGTTGACGATTGCTTCCGTTCATGCACAGCAGAACGAGCAGCCGATTCGGTTGCATCCGGAGAATCCGCATTACTTTCTTGTATCGCGGGAAGGCTGTGGCTTTGGTTTCCAGCGCGGAGCATTACGGGGCGGTGATCAACGGGGAGTTTGACTATCACAAATATCTTGCGGCGCTGGATGCTGCGGGGATGAATTACACACGGATGTTTGGCGGGTCGTATGTGGAGGAGCCGGGGAAATCGTTTGGGATTCGGAGGAATGATCTGGCGCCGGAGGCGGGGAAATTTGTGGCTCCCTGGGCGCGGAGTGATGTGGCGGGATATGCGGGCGGGGGAAACAAGCTGGATCTGGCGAAATGGAATCCGGAATATTTTTCGCGGCTGCATGATTTTTTGGGAGAGGCGGCGCGGCGTGGGATCGTGGTGGAGATTGGATTGTTCTCTTCGCAGTATGGGGAGATGCAGTGGAATTTGTCTCCGTTCAAGCGGGAGAACAATGTGAACGGGACGGATGCGATTGATTGGAAGAAAGTGAATACGCTGGAGAACGGGAACATTCTCGGGTATCAGGAAAAGTATGTGCGGAAGGTGGTGCGGGAGGCGAATGCGTATCCGAATGTGATGTTTGAGATTGCGAATGAGCCGTGGTCGGATCGTCCGGTGCTGGCGGACGTGGTGAATCCTTATTTGTTTACGGGGCAGGGATCAGTATCCGAATTCGGTGGATTTGCCGGATGAGGCGACGATGGACTGGCAGGCGCGGGTGGCGGAGTGGATTACGAGCGAAGAGGCGGAGCTGCCGAATCAAGCACATTGATCGCACAGGATTGCTGCAACTTTCGATATGCGATGCGCGGAGTGCTGCCGGGAGTGAGCGTGGTGAATTTTCATTATGCGTATCCGGAAGCGGCGACGCTGAATTATGGGTTGGGGAAGGCTCTGTCGTATGACGAGACTGGGTTTCTGGGGCAGAGCGATGATGCGTACGCACGGCAGGCTTGGAACTTTATGTTGGCGGGCGGGAGCGTGTTCGACAGTCTGGATTATTCGTTCACCGTGGGGCATGAGGACGGGAGCGATGTGGAGCCGAATGGGCCGGGTGGAGGGAGTCCGGAACTGCGGCGGCGGTTGAAGATCTTGAGTGAGTTTTTGAACGGGCTGCCGCTGGTGGAGATGCGACCGGATTTTGAATTGGTGAAACATGCGGGGGGAGTGGTGACGCATGCGCTTTCTTCGGAGCGGGGCGAGTATGCGATGTATTTGGATGGGAATGGTCCGACGGAGTTGAGTTCTGAATTTGCCGGCGGGGGAGTATGCGGTTTGGTGGGTCGATGTGGTGTCGGGGGAGAAGAAGGATGAGGGGACTTTCAAGCATGCGGGCGGGGAGAAGCGGATGAAGAGTCCGGTGTTCAAGGGCGGAATTGCGATGAGGATCTCGCGGGGGGAATCTAAATAGTTATCGGTGGGACGGGAGCACAGGAATTCGTGGATGAATCGAGCTGGAAGGCACGTTCTCAGTGGCTTTGTGGTTCGCACACCCCAAAATCTTGGACCACAAAGAGCACGAAGGTACACGAAGGAAAGCGGCCCGAGATGACTTTGGAGAGGTTACTGGCGTGCCAGCCACGGTGGGGCCATTTTCAAGAGCGGGTTCATGGTGGAGACTGGGTGTGTATGGCGCAGGAATCTACCAACGGAAAAGATAGCCTTCGGGTTGAGAAGTTGTCGCTGCTGGTGTTGAGCCTTTGCATCGTGGTGCTCGTGTACGTGCTGGTCGCACGGCCTTTCTAGAATCGTTTTTCTTCAAAATTACTGAACGGCAAGGTAGCTTTCCCACACTGTTACGACACTCGTACCGTCCGCTGAAGCGGACTCGGTTCGTTTCACTTCCTGTCTTCCCGGCACTGCCGTACCGGGCTTTCACATCCCGCCGCTACGCGGCTGGAGCTTACGTTCTTGTACCGCTCTTCGTTTCAATTTCTTTCCAGGATGGCGGCGAAGAAGCCGTCGCAGGGGTGGATACCGGGGATGGTGCGGAGATACGGGCCATGCGTCAGTGACGCGGGGTCGGGCCAGGTTAGGATTCCTGTCGATCGCAGGCGATCGAGTTCTGCGCGGCAATCTCGTAGGCGCAGGCTCGGATCCTCTTTCAGGGCCTGCTCAACCACCTCTTCGTTTTCTTCTTTCTCCATCGAACATGTGGAATAGATCACGCGTCCGCTCGGGGCGAGGTGGGCGATCGCTGAGCGGAGGATCGCTAGTTGGCGGTCGTGGAGTTCTGCGAGATCATCCGGCTGCAAGCGCCACTTGATTTCGGGATTGCGGGCCAATGTGCCGGTGCCGGAGCAGGGGACGTCGGCCAGGACTAGATCAAAGGGGTGCGAAATGGGCAGACTGCGGACATCGGCGACTAGCGTTTGAATTTTCCGGTCCGCAGGAAATCGCGTTTGCATTTGGCGGGCGCGGTGGGGATGGATTTCGACGGCGGTGATGGTGGCGTCGGGATTCTGGTCGGCGATGGCTAGCGTCTTGCCGCCGGGGGCGGCGCAGCAGTCGAGGATTTGCTCGTGGTTAGCGCCGACGAGGGCGGCGATTAGTTGCGAGGCCTCGTCTTGGATGACTACGTGGGCGCTGCGGAAGGATTGCGTTTTTGTGACGTCGCCGGAGTTGACGCGTCGGGCCTGGGACAGGAGACTGCCGGGTGACAGGGAGATTCCTTCTGCGGCTAGTTCGGATTCTGCGTCTGGCGTGCGGAGGCGGAGAGTTGTCGCGGGAATCGTTTGATCGTGAATGCAGATTTGCTGGGTGGAGTGCAGGTCCGTATTGCTGCATCCAGCGTTCTACCAGCCATATTGGATGAGCGTAGGCAGCGGCCAGAGCTTCCGGCGAAAAATCACTCACCACCCTTCCTGCGTCAGGGCATGCAGAGGTCACAGAGGAACACAGAGGATCTTTTGAGAGTTTGCGGAGGACGGCGTTGACGAAGGGGGCGGCGGAGCGTTTGCGGGCGCGTTTTACCAGTTCGACGCTTTCGTGGAGTGCGGCGCGATGCGGGATGCGATCGAGATAGCGGAATTGATAGAGAGCCAGGCGGAGGGCGATGAGGACTTCCAGGTCGAGCTTCTTTATCGAGGATGCGCGGAGGATGGCTTCATCGAGAAGAGAGCGCCAGCGGAGGACTCCCATCACTAGTTCGGTGGTCAGGGCGTGATCGGCGGTGGATAGGTTCTCGTAGGTGGTCGGAGTGCAGGAGTTCGGAGGCGTAGGAGGATTCGCGTTCGACGCGGAGGAGTATGTCGAAGGCGGCGGCTCGGGCGGGGGATGGGGGCATGCTCCTCGATTGTACGGAAAATGAGTTCACCACAGAGGGCACAGAGAAACACAGAGGATGGAAGCGGTGGTTTTGGTGCAAGGTTCCGAACGCGGGCTGCGCCCGCGGGACGGACGAAGGCGTCCGTCCCCACACTTGCGCTTGGCTTCGCCTTCGCGGGACAGCCGAGGCCCGCTGTCCCTACGTGGGCGATTAGATCCCCAGCTTTTCTGATTGTTTTGGGTGGTAGCCGTTGATGAAGGATTGGGCTGTAGATGCGCTTTTTTCCTTCTAGCTGGAGTTCAAGGAGCTCTAGTGCGGTGTTTTTCGCGCAACCTACTATCAGGCGACCTACGATTGACTTTCAGTTCGGCCGGGGGGACGAGTTCGGTTGCTGGCTGTGCTTTGAGGATCTGGAGATTTTTGCCGCGGAATTTTGTGTAGGCGCCGGGCCAGGGTTGGAAGCCGCGGAGGCGGTTCAGGATTTCTTCGGCGGTGCGGTTGAAATCTATCAGGCCATCTTCTTTCTTCAGGATCGGGGCTAGACTCGCTTGGGAATCGTCTTGCCTCCGGGGATGGATTGAGCCGGTTTCGAGTCCGCGGAGCGTTTCGACTAGTAGATCGGCGCCCATATCAGCCAGGCGCGGGGCCAAGGTTTCGGCGGTGTCCTCGGGATTTATCGGGAGTTCCTGTTGCAGCAGGATGTCGCCGGTGTCGAGGCCGGCATCGATGCGCATCGTGGTGTTGCCTGTTACGGTTTCGCCGTTGGCGATGGCCCACTGGATGGGGGCTGCGCCGCGATATTTCGGGAGCAACGAGGCGTGGAGATTGATATTGCCGAGGGGCGGGAGATCGAGCATCCATTGCGGGATGATGCGGCCGTAGCCGACTACGATGATCGCGTCGGGGTTCAAGCTTGTCAGTTGGGAGCGGAATTCTTCGTTCGTCTTGATGCGGTCGGGTTGCGTGATAGGGAGATTTAGTTTCAGGGCGGATTGTTTCACGGGGGAGGGGACGAGTTCGAGGCCGCGGCCTTTGGGGCGGTCGGGTTGCGTGACGACGAGATGGATGGGGTGGCCCGCGGCGGCGAGTTTCTCCAGCGACGGGACGGCAAAGCGCGGGGTGCCGCAGAAGATGAGAGAGAGAGGCATTGAGTTGGGAAATTTGGTAATTGAGTAATTGAAAAGCGACCACGGGGGCTAAAGCCCGGCCATTTTAGCGCGCATTACGCGGCCCTGAAGGGCCGCTCTTCCACGGCGCGGTCAAGGTTTTTTAATTACACAATTGCGGTCAGCGATTTTCAACTACCCAATTACGCTAATTACTCAAATTACCCAATTACTCAATTACTCAATCTCTACCATTCTCCGGCTTTTTGGAGCTTGCGGATTTTGCGTTTCATGAGGTCGCGCTTCAGGGCGCTTATGTGGCTGATGTAGAGCTTGCCGTTCAAGTGATCGGTCTCGTGGAGGAAGGCGCGGGCTAGCAGGTCTTCGCCTGTTTTCTGGTAAACCTTGCCGTGAACATCCTGGGCGCGGACCGTGACTTTGTTCGGGCGCGTCACGTTTTCGCGGAAGTCGGGGATGCTCAGGCATCCTTCGCTTTGGGTGTGCTTTCCTTCGGTGTGAATGATCTCGGGATTGATCAAGCACGAGTTTTGCGTCGGGATCTTCTTTGAAGGTGACGTCGATAACCGCGATGCGGCGTGCGATGCCGATTTGCGGGGCGGCCAGGCCGACGCCGTGGGCTTCGTACATCGATTCAAACATGTCTTCGACCAGCTTTTCGAGTTCCTTGTCGAAGACGGTGACCTTCTCCGCGGGCTTTTCGAGGACAGGGTTACCGAATTTTACGATGGGGTAGATCATCAGAAGGTTTCGAGTTGGTGGCAGTAGCCTTGGAAGTTGCGGAGCGTTTCGGTCATCGAGTCGCCGCCGAATTTTTCCAGAGCGCAGCGAGCCAGGGTGAGCGCGACCATGGCTTCGGCAGCGACGCCGGCGGCGGGGACCACGCAGACGTCGGAACGTTCATAGGCGGCTTTTACGGGCTCGCGGCTGGCGAAATCTACGGACTGCAACGGGCGGCGCAACGTAGAGATCGGCTTGAGATAGCCGCGCACGCGGATTTCTTCTCCGTTGGAGATGCCGCCTTCGATGCCGCCGGCGTTGTTGTGGGTTCGCGAGAAAGCGGTGAAAGTGTCTTTCGCGGTGTAGCCGATTTCATCGTGAACCTGCGAGCCGGGGCTGAAGGCAGCGGCGACACCGGAGCCGATCTCGACGGCTTTGACTGCCTGCAGGGACATGACGGCGGCGGCGAGCTGGGCGTCGAGGCGCTCGTCCCATTGAGCATAGGTGCCGAGGCCAGGAGGCGCGCCGTGGGCGACGACTTCGAAGACGCCGCCGAGAGAATCTCCGGTGCGGAGGACCTTGTCTACCTCTTCTTTCATGCGTTGCTCGGTTTCGGGATCGGCGCAGTTGAGGAGAATCTCCTGCTGATTTTGAAGAGCGCGGATTTTTTCCCAATCGACCTGATCGGTCACACTCACGCTGCCGGTGGTGACTACGTGGCTGAGGACTTCGATACCGAGTTCGCGGAGGAAGAGTTTGGCGATGGCTCCGATGGCGACGCGGGCGGCGGATTCGCGGGCGGAGGCGCGCTCGAGAATGTAGCGGGCTTCGGGGAAGTTGTATTTGAGAGCGCCGGCCAGGTCGGCGTGTCCGGGGCGCGGCGACGCGACACGCTTGTGCTTGGCGGGATCGCCGTCACCGACGGGGAGCGATTCCTGCCAATTTTTCCAGTCGCGATTGGCGATCTGCAAGGAGATCGGAGAGCCGATGGTGATGCCGTGACGGACGCCGGAGAGGATGTGCGCGGTGTCGCTTTCGATCTTCATGCGGCCGCCGCGGCCGTATCCCTGCTGGCGGCGCCAGAGTTCGCGGTCAAGGAAAGGCTGATCGATTTTCAGGCCGGCGGGCACGCCAGAGAGGAATGCGATCAGGGCCTCTCCGTGGGATTCTCCGGCGGTGAAGTAGCGCAACATTGAAATTCTTGATTGTACAGGATTAGGGCGGGAATCCCGGTAGGTCGCAGCGTTTTGGGGGCTTTGCGGGCGCCGTTTCTTAACCGCGAAGAGCGCTAAGGAAACCCGCAAAGAACGCTAAGAAAAGCGCCGGAGATAGCCGAGAAAACAGGTAGAAAACGCTGAGAGAGCGATACAATACAGGGATTAACGTCGGTATTCGGCGTGGTCATCTACGGGACTGCGCCACTCCAAGGGTGCCGGCTGGGTAGGAGGAACTGTGTACCCCCACGCACAGATCCGAAACGATAAGACGACTCGGTGTGTTCTGGCGCACGAGCTGGCTTTGATCCGGCAAGGATTGCGGCGGCTGCTCGAAGACGAGCCAGACCTGGAAGTGGTCGCCGAGGCGGAGAATGCGGCCGAGGCATTGCGACAAATTCTAGAGCATCAGCCCGAGGTGGTGATCGCAGACTCTACGCTCTTCGGGTCCCCGGCGCAAGCGGAGCGGATAATTCTAGAGGAATCCTCTACAAGCAGGATTGTTTTCTTGCCGAGTCCTAACCAGGATGACGCATGGCCGACTGCGTCCAGTAGTGCCAAGTATGCGTTGCGCCATACTTCCGTGGACGAGTGGGTGACGATGGTCAGGGGCACGGCACGTACGCCGAGATTCGTTGCTGTAGATACAGAGGTGAACGATTTCCCGATCGCGGAGCTGTCCTCCGGGAAGCGGATGTTGACGGCGCGTGAGCGCGAGGTGCTGAAGTTGCTGGCGGAGGGCCGTACGGTGCGGTCAGTGGCCGGCGTTCTCGGATTAAGCGTCAAGACGGTGGACGCGCATAAATTCAATCTGATGCGCAAGCTGGGAATTCACAATAAGGCAGAGCTGGTGATGTGGGCGATCCAGAAAAAAGTGGTGAAGCTGCCGGTGAATTTTTGAAGGGTCGTCGCCAGTCGTTGGTCGTTCGTCGTTGGCGCAACGCAAGTTCCTCAGTTTTCCTGCACGTGAAAATCAATTCTGATCAGGAATTCTTTGGGGTCATCACGCTTGATTTCTTGACGTACGTACAATTCTCTTAACTTCTGTTGCGTCCAAGATTAGAAAATCTCCCTAATTTGTGATCGCACTCACAACTGTGAGTGACGAGCATCTCGTTTTGCTGCAGCGCAAAGCCTGTGTTTGGGCGAGTGCCTTATACGTGTGAATGCCGCAACCGGCAATGCCGGATTTGGCGGCGGGATTGCACAGTCTGAATAAGTTCTTCGTCCCCCCGCGAAGTTGACTCCGCAGTCCCTCCCCCAGGGTAGTACCGATCGAACTGAGTTCCCGGAGAGGAAATTCACATGAGTAAGTTTGTGCGGTTCATGATCAGTGGAATAGTCCTTGTTTCATTCTTGTCCGCCTCCTACGCCCAAAGCGCTAAAAAACCAGCCAGCAAAAATAACAATATGACTGCGATGGGCCCGGCGCCGCAGATGCAGATGAGGAAAATCACTAACGCGCAAAGAAAAGCTGCGGCCGCGAAAGCCGCGCAGCGGCGCGCGAAACAAGGGCGGAGCGGAGCGGTGGCTCGTCCGAAAGCGCAATTGGGCGTGAAGACCAATCTGATGGGAGCGGGCGTAAGCGCGCCCGTGGGTCCGGCGCTGACACTGGATCAGCTTTATTTCGGAACGTATCCGAATTTCGCGAACAGTCCACTGCCGCAGACGGACGTGAATGGCACCGTGATTGGCGGGGGCATCCGGAAGTTTGTGGACTCGCTTCCCGGCCTCAACAGTCCGAATAATCTTGGGCAGCAAATTCCTGTGGCTGTGCCCGATACGACAACTTTTCCTGGCTCGGACTACTACGAGATCGCGGTCGAGCAGTACCAGGAGCAAATGCATTCCGACCTTCCTCCAACGACGCTGCGTGGATATGTGCAGCTGAACGGGCCGACAACGATGACACCCCACTACCTGGGGCCGTTGATCGTTGCGCAGAAAGACGTGCCGGTGCGGATCAAGTTCGTGAACCTGCTTCCCACCGGGACCGGCGGAGATCTCTTCATCCCCGTCGACAAGACCGTGATGGGTGCGGGAATGGGACTGGACGGAATGAGTTCATATCTCGAGAACCGCGCGACGCTGCATTTGCACGGTGGCAACACTCCGTGGATCAGTGATGGAACGCCGCATCAGTGGACGGTGCCGGCAGGGGATTCGGCGACTACGTATCCCAAGGGCGTGAGCACGGCTTATGTTCCTGACATGTTTTTCGATTCGAATGGAAACGTTGTGCCTGTGGCGAAGTGCGATACGACGGTAACCACGAACTGCTGGCCGACCGCGGTGCCCGCGGGACTCAGCAATGATCCGGGTCCGGGCGCGATGACGTTCTATTACACCAACCAGCAGAGCGCGCGGCTGATGTTCTATCACGATCACGCGTATGGCATCACGCGGTTGAATGTGTATGTCGGCGAGGCAGCGGGATATCTGCTGCAGGATCCGACGGAAGCGGCGCTGGTGACCACGGGTGTGATTCCTGCGACGCAGATTCCGCTGATTATTCAGGATAAGACGTTTGTTCCACCGAATCCGGCGTCGACTCCGCTATACAGCATCGGGATGTTGTCCGGTGGACAGGACTACAACCCGGCAACGACAACCGTCACGATCGATCCCACGGGAACGGCGTGCTCGGTTCAGCCAACGGGCGTTCCGGTGATCGGAGATACGCTCGGCGATTTTGGCTCGGTCATTCCGAGTGCCGTGTTAAGCGTGACGATCACGAATAAAGGCATGTGCGAGAGCGCGCCCGACGTGGTATTCGCGGACTCGGGCGTACCAGCGGGAACCGGCGCTGCAGCATTTGGGTCGCTGGCCACATTAGCGCAGCAGGATCCGACATGGGATTCGAGCTTGTGGGGCGGGGAAGGAAGTCTTTGGTTCCCGCACGTGTACATGCCCAATCAGTATCCGGATAATCCGGATGGCAGCAACATGAACCCGATGGGGCGTTTGGATTACGGGATGTGGTTCTGGCCGCCGATGGTGGTTGGACCTCCGGGATCGGGCCAGTTGATTCACGGCGATGTGGCGTGCCCGACAACGGCAATTCCCAATCAGAGATGCCCGGGATTCCCGGCGCCGGGAAATCCTGATCCGGTCACGGGTACCACAGTGTCGTTGCTGCCGGAAGCGTTCATGGACACTCCGGTAGTGAATGGCACGGCGTATCCGACAGTGACGGTACCGGCCGGTGCAGTACGGTTCCGCATTCTGAATGCGGCAAATGATCGTACGCTAAACCTGTCTCTGTTCGTGGCGGATACCAGCGTTCCCTGCGCCACTGGCGTGGCGGCTCCTGGGTGCGAAGTGAAAATGGTTCCAGCGGCTCCTACGACTGGCTGGCCAGTGTACTGGCCGACAGATGGCCGGGACGGCGGCGTGCCTGATCCGACGACCGCGGGTCCAGCGTGGATTCAGATCGGCAACGAGGCAGGCTTTATTCCGAAGCCGGTGGTGATTCCGGCGACGCCGATCGGGTATGAATACAACCGGAGAAGCGTGACAGTTCTGAACGTTGCGAGCAAATCCCTGATGCTGGGACCGGCGGAACGCGCGGATGTGATCGCCGATTTCTCGGCGTTCGCCGGCAAGACGCTGATCCTGTATAACGACGCGCCAGCTCCAGTGCCGGCGTTCGATTCGCGTTACGACTACTACACGGGCAATGCCGATCAGACTGGAATCGGCGGAGCGCCTTCAACCATTGCCGGATATGGACCGAACACGCGGACGATGATGCAGATCGTTGTCAGCGGGACCGGAACGCCGGCGAACCTGGCGGCACTGAATGCGCAGCTTCCGGGGGCATTCAAGGCATCGCAACCGCCACCAATCGTTCCGCAGGCGGCGTACTCGGCCGCTTACGGGCAGTCGTTCCCCGACGTGTTTGCAAGACTGCAGAACCATTCGCTGACATTTACTCCGGTAGGCGGGACAGCGCCGGTGACGTTGCCGATGCAGGACAAGACGATCCAGGAGTTGTTCGAACTGGATTATGGACGGATGAACGCGACGCTTGGGACCGAGCTGCCGTTCACCAACTTCAACACGCAAACCACGATCCCGCTGGGCTATATCGATCCGCCAAGCGAAATTCTGCAGGACGCGGCGCCCGTCGCGGCACAGCCGGTAGGTGTGCTCGGGGATGGAACGCAGCTCTGGCAGATCACGCATAACGGTGTCGATACGCACACGATCCACTTCCATCTGTTCAACGTGCAGGTAATCAACCGGTTTGGATGGGATGGAACGACGAGGCCTGCTGATCCAAATGAAATCGGCTGGAAGGAAGCGGTGCGCATGAATCCGCTGGAGATTGATTTTGTGGCGTTGCGACCGATGTCACAGAATCTGCCCTGGCCGATTCCCGACAGCATACGCACGCTCGACGTGACGATGCCCGCTGATGTCATCGATATGATGATGTCGCTACAAAACGCGACGGGTGGTGCAGCTGACCGGATCAATCACACAACCAACTTCGGGTGGGAGTATGTATGGCACTGCCACCTTCTGGGCCACGAAGAGAACGACATGATGAGGCCCATTGTGTTCCAGGTGGCACCTCCAGCGCCTTCGAACCTGACGGCAGTCTCCTTCGGTGGTTCGGTGACGGTATCGTTCACGGACAACGCCGCGAGCGAAACCGGATTCTACCTGGAGAAAGCTGACAATGCGGATTTCCTGAATTCGACAAAGGTCGGCACTTTGGCGGCAAGCACCAATCCAGTGTTTGGAGGGACAGTAACCTTCACGGATACGCTGGGAACGGCGGCGGCGTATTGGTATCGCGTGCAGGCGTTCAGCCCGAACGGAGTCTCTGCCTGGGCCACAACCCAGATGACGACGAAGGTCCCGCTGACGATCACGGCGGATAACCAGGCAATGGTGTACGGGACCGCACTGCCGGCGTTTACGGTTACGCCGACGGGATTGATCTCGCCCGATACGCTACAGTCGTTGGGTTTTGTACAGGTGTGCACGACCACGGCGACATCGACCAGCCCGGTGGGAACGTATCCGATCGACTGCTCGGCGTCGACGCTCAACGCTCCAAAGTATGCCGTGACGTATCTGGCAGGGACTTTGCAGATCACTCCTGCGGGTGCATCGGTGACTCCGAATGCGGCGGGTAAGACGTATGGGCAAGCTGATCCGGGGTTGACTGGAGTACTGACCGGCTTCGTGCCTGCGGATGGCGTGACTGCAACGTACACGCGGACTGCTGGCGAGACAGTGGGCTCGTACACAATCACTGCCACGCTGGCTCCGCCAACGGTGCTGAGCAACTACACCATCACCTACAACACGGCGAACTTTACGATCACACCGGCGCCGGCGTCTGTAACGCCGAACGCCGCGACGAAAGTTGTTGGTACGCCTGATCCAGTACTGACTGGCACATTGACCGGCTTTCTGCCTGCCGATGGTGTGACGGCTACCTATACGCGGACTCCGGGAGAGACGGTGGGCACTTACACGATCAGTGCCACGCTGGCTCCGACGGCGGCGCTGAGCAACTACACGATCACCAGCAATACCGCGGCATTTACTATCACGCCGAGCGGTCCGGTGCTGGGGCTTAGCCCAGCGAGTCTGACGTTCAGCTCGCCGTTGAACATAGTGAGCGCCTCGCAGCCGGTGTTGATCACCAACCTCGGCAAGGGAGCACTGAGCATTACCAGCATCAGCTTCACCGGCGCGAACCCGGGTCGTTTCGGGCAGACAACGAACTGTCCGATTCGCGGCGCGGGGCTGGCAGCGGGTGCGAGCTGCACGGTCAACATCGTGTTCACACCGAACAGCACAACCACGCGGACGGCCTCACTGACCGTACGAGTGGCGGCACCTGCAGTCTCGGGTTCGGTGGCGTTGACGGGCACGACCCTTGCTCCGACGGTGGATGTGACGCCGGCTACGATTCCGTTTGGAGCGCAGCCGATCAACACAACCAGTGCGGCGCAGGTTGTAACCGTAACGAATACCGGGGCGGCTCCGTTGGTGATCACGCGAATCTCCCTGGGAGGGACCAATCCTGGCCGGTTCGCACAAACGAACAACTGTCCGATCGGGGGAACGGGCCTAGCGGTGGGCGGGAGTTGCACGATCAGTGTGACCTTCACGCCAACGCGCAGGGTCGCATACTCGGCGACGGTGAGCGTTCAGGGACAATGCCGGTACTGGGTCTCAGGTGGTGACCCTGAGTGGTAACGGCCAATAGACTGGCACGAAAATGGGGCCACGCTTCGGCGTGGCCTCTTTTTTGTCTCATCACCCCTTCCCAATTTCCCATTCCTGGCCGTCGACATTTCATTCATTCAGCGAAAGTTGACAGCAGAGACACCGGTCGCGCACCACGTGACGGCGCACACATCGCCCCGTGATCAGGAGCACAGAGTCAGGAAAAGAGGATCAGGTATTTTCACGTATGCAGTCGGCGAATTCGCAAGCGCCTGCTGCTCGTTTCACAGGATTTGAGTGCCCCGCGTTTAGTTCAGAAAACACAGGTTCTGATAGTTCTCCCCCTGCATTGGTAAGCGAAGCACCGAAGGAGTAGCTGCTGGCGCAAGATTGTAGAGATCATTGCGCCCGGCGGTCTGACTCAACGCACGTGCGGAACCCGGATTCGAAAAGGGCGTATGCCAGGAGGTGTCGAGATGGGGAATGTCCTCAAGATTGCCGCAGAGGCCGATTTTCACGAATGCTCACGGCGGCTTGTTTCACGAGATCTAAATGATCGTCTGTTGGAGTCGACGCTGGCAATCGACGTCCCGGCGTCACGGACTGCGTTGGAGCTGGATACAAGGGAGACTCAGAGTTGGTGGCAGACGGCTCCCATATTCCGGGATCTTCCGAGCGCAGTCTGCCAGGAAATCGTGTCGAGCGCAGTGCAGCGGCAATACGCGAGCCGGCAGGTGATCGTGCAAGAGGGGGATGAGGCTGGCGAGGTGCTGGTGGTGGCATGGGGACGGGTGAAAATCAGCCAGGTCAGTCACACGGGAGACGAGGTAATTCTACGAGTACAGGGGGCTGGGGACATGATTGGCGGCCTGGGCATGTTGCCAGGCGAGACCCACTCGTCCACGATTCGGGCGCTTGAACCATGCAAGGTGTTGAGCTGGAGGGTTGAAGATTTCGGCCGCCTTTATACTCGCTCGCCCGCGCTGCAACGGAATGTGTTGCAGACCATGAATGACAAGTTGCATATATTGCAAGAGTGTTTTTGTGAGTTGGCGACACTGCGGGTGCCATCGCGGCTGGCTCGCACCCTGGTGCGACTGGCGGAGCAGGATGACTGCGCAGGCCGGAACTTACCCATCACTTTTACCTGCGAGGAACTTGGGCAAATGACAGGAACGACTCTGTTCACGGTGAGCCGGCTGTTGTGCAAGTGGACGGAGATGGGATTGATCTATCCGCAGAACCGGGGAGTGGTGATCCAGGATGTCGGTGGGCTGCTTGCCATTGCCGACGAAAGTCCGGCGCCCGCGCGGCAGGTATCTGCCGGATAAGAGACCCTCTCTTCAAATTCCAGCCAACTTCGAAGCCACTACCGTTTTTCTTTGCTTCTCCTTGACAATCTAGGAAAGCGAGGCGTATTCCTAGACAATCTAGGAAGCGGATGGATGGACAAACAACTCGACCTTCTGCAGGGTACTCTCGACATGCTGATTCTGAAAGCGATCTCGCTGAGCCCATTGCACGGGTATGGAATTCTGTTGCGGATCCAGCAGATTTCGAAAGAGCGGCTGGAAATACAGCAGGGATCTTTATATCCCGCGCTGTACCGGCTCGAACATCACGGCTGGATTGCAAGTGAATGGGGAGAATCGGAGAACAATCGGCGCGCGCGCTATTACCGGCTCACAGCGGCGGGGAAACGCCGGCTGCAATCGGAATCCAAACGCTGGAACGAGATGACCGAAGTCATCGCCGGAATCCTGGACGCGACCCCGGAGGAATTATGAATCTGTGGGCTCGACTTCGCTCGTGGACCGCGGCCATGCTGCAGCGCACCCGCACGGAACGTGAGATGGATGATGAGATGCGCTTCCACATTGAGGCGTACGCGGCGGACCTTGTGAGCCGCGGGGTGCCGCAACACGAAGCGTTACGGCAGGCGCGGCTGGAGTTTGGCTGGGTAGAAGTGACGAAGGAGGAATGCCGGGACGCAGTGGGGGTGAGTTTTGTTGAAATCCTGATTCAGGATGTGCGGCACGGCGTGAGAACGCTGATGCGGACGCCTGTGTTCACGGTGATCACGGTGGTGGTGCTGGCGCTCGGCATTGGCGCGAATACGGCGATCTTCAGCGTGGTGGACGCTGTGCTGCTGCGGCCGCTGGCATATCGCGACGCCGGTCGACTGGTGACGATCCTGATGAATGGGGAAGACCCCGTTTCGGTCGCGAACTACATCGACTGGCGCGACCAGAGCCGTTCGTTCGAGGCGATGGGCGCAGCGGACTACTGGTCGCCGAACCTCACCGGCGTCGACTCTCCCGAACACGTAGCAGGCCTGAAGGTGACACAAAGTCTGTTCCACATGCTCGGAATCGAGCCGGCACTTGGGCGTTTGTTTGTGGAGGGAGAGGACAAAGACGGAGCGGACCGGGAAGTCATCCTCAGCTACCGATTGTGGCAGAGGAGATTTTCGGGGAACCGCGACGTGCTCGGAAAGCCGATTGTGTTGGATGGAAACGGTTATGTGGTCGTCGGCGTGATGCCACAGGGATTCCAGTTTGCTCCGTTCTGGGCGACGCGTGCGGAGCTGTGGGTGCCGAATGCGTTTGGCGCGAGAATACATAACCGCGGCGGTAACAGCCTGCGAATTTTTGGGCGGCTGAAACAGGGTGTCTCGCTGACGCAGGCACGCGCGGAAATGTCGGGGATCACGGAACGGCTGGAACAGCAATACCCGGGCACGAATCGTAACGTGGTGGTGACGCCGCTAAAAGAAAAAGTTGTGGGCCCGATCGAGACTCCGCTGCTGGTGCTGCTTGGGGCGGTGGCGTTCGTCCTGTTGATCACCTGCGCGAATGTCGCGCACATGCTTCTGGCACGCGCGGCGACGCGCCAGAAAGAAGTAGCGGTACGGGCGGCGCTGGGCGCGCGACGAGGACGGATCATTCGCCAGTTCCTGACGGAAAGCCTCCTGCTGGGAGGCGTGGGCGGCGCGGCCGGACTTGGCTTGGCGGCGTTGGCGCACGCGCGCTCTGATTGCGATGAGTCCAGCGAACATTCCGCGCGTGCAAACGGTGACAATCGATCTGCAAACGGCTTTGTTCCTGTTTTCAGCGACCATTTTGACCAGCATTGGCTTTGGCCTTGCGCCCGCGCTCCAGGCGTCGTCGGTCAACGTTAATGACACTTTGAAGGAAAGCGGCCGCGGCAACAGCGAAGGGATCCGCCGCAACCGTTTGCGCAGCTTGCTGGTGATCTCGGAGTTCGCGCTGGCCGTGATGTTGTTGATTGGCGCCGGGCTGATGATTCGCACGTTTGCCGCGCTGCAAGCTGTGGACGCGGGATTCAATCCGCACAATGTGATTTCCATGGTGGTATCGGTCGCGGGATCGAAAGAAGCGGATCCGGCGCGGCGCGCGGCTTTTTATCACCAACTGATCGAGCGGGTGCGGTCGCTGCCCGGAGTGCAGGCTGCGGGCGGCATCAATCACTTGCCGCTTGCCGGAGACTTGTGGGGCTGGCCCTTCGCCATTGAAGGCCGCCCGAAGCCACGTCCCGGGGAATCGCCCGGGGGCGTCTACCGCCTGGTGACGCCGGGATATTTCGAGGCGATGCGGTTGCCGCTGGTCCGTGGGCGTGATGTTTTGGAGGCGGACAGTGTGACTGCGCCGGGCGTGGTTATCATCAATGAACGCGCGGCAAAGAAATATTGGCCGGGCGAAGATCCAATCGGGAAGCGGATTTTGTTTGATGGCGATAAGGCAAATCCGCTCGCGTGGATGACGATCATTGGCGTTGCGAAGGATGCGAAGCAGGGCGACTGGGCGGCTGCTCCATTCCCGGAAGTGTATCTGGCGGCCTTTCAAAATCACGACTTCCTGGGCGACTCGGGATCGGAGGCGGGTGACCATTCCTCCTACATCACGCTGGTAGCGCGGACGGCGGGCGATCCCGCAGCTTTGGCTCCGGCGATGAAAGAGGCTGCATGGTCGTTCGATCGCAATCTGGCCATCTCGGAGGTCGTGACCATGGATGGAGTTGTGGCCGACGCCAACGCGCAACCGCGTTTTGAGATGCGATTGCTCACCATCTTTGCGGCGGTCGCGCTGGTACTTGCCACCGTAGGGATCTACGGAGTGATCAGCTATTCGGCGTCGCGGAAGACGCATGAGATCGGCGTGCGGATGTCGCTGGGGGCCACGCGGGCAGATGTTCTGTTGCTGGTCGTGCGGCAGGGGATGTGGCTGGCATTGGCTGGTTCGGTGACGGGCATCGCGGGAGCTCTGCTACTTTCACGGCTCATGAGAAAACTGTTGTACGGGGTGCAGCCGACCGATCCGGCGACGTTCTTGGTTGTGGCGACGGGGCTCGGACTGGTGGCGATGCTGGCATGTTACATTCCGGCGCACCGAGCGACGCGCATCGATCCCGTGGCCGCACTGCGCTGCGACTAGTCCCTTATCTCCGGATTGCGTGAGTCTGGATACAGAAATAATTTGTGAGAGGCGCGCTCCGTTTGACGTTGCGAAATTTTGCGAACGCCGGGTCGACAATTGCGTGAGAGTAGCTTACCCTGCTGCTCAGTAATTAACACGCTACGAGATGACGGCTCAATCGCGATCCCTAAGCTCGTCGAAGGTCGTGAACATCGAAGACTTGCGCCGGATGGCGCAGCGGCGAATCCCTAAATCGGTTTTCGATTATCTGGATGGCGGCGCTGAATCTGAACTGACCCTCAACGAAAACTGCCGAGCGTTTCGCGACGTGACATTCCGTCCGCGGGGAGCGGTGTCGGTTTCTGAGTGCAAACTGTCGACAACTGTGGTGGGACACGAGCTGTCGGTTCCATTCATGCTCGCGCCGGTCGGCTACAGCCGTCTGATGCATCCGGAAGGTGAGGTTGCGGCCGCTGGCGTCGCAGGCGAGTTTGGTACTGGATACATTTTGTCGACCATCTCCGGGCACAAGCTCGAAGATGTGAAGGCTGCCACCAAGGGTCCGGCCTGGTACCAGGTGTATCTGCTGGGCGGGCGGGAAGCGGCCGAGGCAGCGATTGAACGGGCGCGCAAAGCGGGGTATTCGGCGCTGGTGATGACAGTCGATACGCCGGTAGCGGGAATGCGCGAGCGCGATCCGCGCAATGGGATGAAGGAGCTGCTGAGTGGCTCTCCGTTTGCGAAGATTCCCTTTCTGCCGAACATTCTGGCGCATCCGGGCTGGCTGATTTCGTTTCTGCTGGATGGCGGCGTGCCCAAGTTGCAGAACATCGTGATTCCGGGCAAAGGACCGATGGAACTGGTTGACGTGGGTGCGGCGTTGTCGGAGTCCACAGTGACGTGGGCTGACCTGAAGTGGATTCGAGAACACTGGTCGGGACCGATCATCGTGAAGGGAATTTTGATCGGCGACGATGCGCGGCGCGCGATCGATGAAGGCGCGGCTGCCGTGGTTGTGTCGAACCACGGAGGGCGCCAGCTGGATTCGGTGTCGTCCACGCTCCGGGCGCTGCCCGAGGTAGTCGCGGCGGCGAACGGGCAGATCGAAGTGCTGATGGATGGCGGCATCCGGCGCGGGAGTGACATGGTGAAGGCGATCTGCCTGGGCGCGCGCGCCGTTCTCATCGGGCGTGGATACGCGTACGGACTTGCGGCCGCCGGAAGGCCAGGCGTCCGGCGGGCGCTGGAGATCCTTAAGGGCGATGTGGAGCGGACGCTGCGGTTGCTCGGGTGCTCTTCGATTTCGGCGCTCGATCGGTCATTTGTGGATGTGCCACATGCTTGGGAAAACACTCGCAATCGCTAGACGTGGTCAACTGGTTTCATTGGCCTTGCCGTATCAGTGGGAAAGACTACGCCGCATGCGTGATCCCCAAGGGCGGGCTTTTTACTGACCACGCTGAGGACGCGGATCCGGTGGTTCGCGGCATCGGCGGCGACGCTGCCAAGCACTCAGCGTCGCGACGCGTTTGAAGGCGAATATCATCTGCGTGACTTGTGCAGGGAAGCAGTGGCGTGAGATCGATGTTATCGTTCTCCCCATAGCGGGAAGCATTTACGTGCACGAACAGATTGCTGCTGGCCACGATGGACCTGTCGGTGTCGGAGCCGTGTCACAAACATCAGATCCGATGCGGGGTACATCATCTGGAGCATGCGTCGTGGGGTGCGCGGGCGCCGGAGGTTCCGCTGTTTGCGACGGCGTAGTACTCAGCAATGCGCTTGGAGCTTACGAGTTCGCTCCGCTTCGCGTGACAGCGAATGCGGTTGTCCCACACCAGCAATCTTTATCCGACCTCAGCGGCTGAAGCGGCGATCTTGTTTCAGCTCTTAATGGCACGAGTGAACTCGCGCCCTTCCCGAAACCAATTGTTCCTAAATCCATTTTGAGAGACAGGCCGTAAGACAGCCATATTATGAACATGCTCTAGGCTCTTGCTTGCTTGCGGGTTCGGCTTGCTTTTCTGGCAGCGTTCCGTCGCGAAGAGGCTCCGCGATTGCGAGCGGCAGTTCGGGCTTGTTTGGAGAGAGATGGGCGGGAAGCGGCAGAATGGCCCTTCTTTTTGAGGGCCTCAGAAGTGGCCCTCGAACGCGTGGCTGAAGGCTTGCGCCGGGAATGGCTTTGGCCTTTGCGGTAGTCTCTTTCCGCTTTCTCTGTGGTGCTTGCGGAAGTCTTACCGCTGCGCGGCGGGGAGAGATTGACTCCCGCGCGCCGGGCCTTCGAGAGTCCGATGGCGATTGCCTGTTTTGTAGATGCTGCGCCGTGTTTACCTTCGCGGATGTGATGCATCTCCTCGCGAACAAACTCCCCCGCCTGAGTGCTTGGGGACTTGCCTTCCCACGCGTCCTCGCGTGCACGCTCAATAGTCTCTTTTTCCGGCATAAAAGCCTCCTTGGTCCAGAGCGTAGAACCGGCTGCGCTGCAGCAGGCATCCGCGATTCCCTTTACCAGCAGAAAGCATTTCCTGTAGTCAACCCAATAGATAGCTTCGTTTTGAGCGCAACGAGCCAGTTGGCTAGAAGATTCACTTCATCCAGCCAAACGTTGAACGGTTCGTCCAAAAGAGCGGTCAGAAATGTGGTCACAACTGCTGAGACTGTGAGCCGGAAGTCGTTGGACCCGGGGGGGCGGCGGCACTTAGCGAGCGGGCTGGCAGAGGGTTCGAGGGAGACCATGTAATTGGGACTGGCGGCGTCGAGGGATAACCCGGCTGCGGTGATGCGACCGAATGGAGTTTGTTTTGACAGTGCCACAAGAACTGGCGGCTGCAATCAGAATCCCAAGGCAAATCAAAGCTTGTACTCTGAAAATCGTCGCACGGCCATCAGAGCCGCCCTCGCATACACGCATTCGTTCACATCTCTGGTGTGTCAGTAAAAGTCACACGGGTTATTCCGGGCGGAGGAAACCGGCGACTTGCTGCCGGCGTGGGTTACTGCGGTGGCTCCAATTTAGCCCTATCGCGGAAATGGGGAACATACCACCCAGCCTAAAAAGGCGGTTGCAAACCCCGATCTAGTTGGAAGGGCCTGAGAGTAAACCAACTTGGCCGATGTCTGAAAGCCGAACTAGTTGGAGGCAGAAGTGATAAACTACGGGTGCTCAAAGGCCCATTCACGCACTCACGGAGAGGTGGCAGAGTGGCCGAATGCGGCGGTTTGCTAAACCGTTGTACGGGCTAACACCTGTACCGAGGGTTCGAATCCCTCCCTCTCCGCCAGATTTCTTCAATCCCAACCACTTACATCGCATCTCGTTCCTACTGGATCGTTCGGTCGGCAGCTTGTTCCTCGCCTTCTGGTGTCCCGTAGGTGTCCTCAACCGGGGGGACGGTTGTCGGGATGTTGTTTTCCAACTTTTCCATCGCGTGCTTCACGTCATCAGCGGCGGTTTTGATGTAGTACGTTGCCGTCGTGTTGACATTCGCGTGTCGAAGAATGCGCTGCCGCTCGACATCCTTGCCATCAGCAAAGACAAGAAACGACTGCTAGTGGTCGAACTGAAAAAAGGACGCGCCAGCGATGCGGTGGTCGGACAGACGTTACGCTACATGAGTTTCGTGCAGGAGATGTTAGCCGAAAAGGATCAAAGCGTTCAGGGAATCATCATTGCTCTGGAGGACGATCCGAGAATCCGCAGGGCGCTGGCGATGGTGTCGAATATCCAGTTCTATCGCAACCAAATCAATTTCAAATTAGTTAAGGCATAGATGAGCACTCTCGGTCAGCCAGAGCGCGCGACGCAGAACCGCGTTATAGCGCTGTTCCTGGACGAACTTCATTATCGTTATCTCGGCGACTGGACCGACCGGGAAGGTAATAGCAATATCGAGGAAGTGCTGCTCGCCAACCACCTGAGCAGGAACGGATACAGCGCCGCGCAGATCAGCGCGGCCATTCACAAGCTGCGCACCGAAGCAGACAATCCCAATCGCAGTCTTTACGGCAACAACCAGGCCGTTTACAGCTTGTTGCGCTACGGAGTGCAACTGAAGACTGAGGCGGGCAAGGTCACCGCCAACATCAATCTCATCAATTGGGAGAAACCGGAGGAGAACGATTTCGCCATCGCCGAAGAGGTGACTCTTTTTGGCAACCACGAGCGGCGGCCAGACATTGTGCTGTACGTGAACGGCATCGCCATCGCCGTGCTGGAACTGAAGAACAGCCGCATCACGATTGGAGACGGCATCCGCCAGTGTCTTTCCAACCAGCAACAAGAGTTCAATGCACGGTTCTTTTCCACTGTCCAGCTTGTTCTTGCGGGGAACGATTCCGAGGGGTCTGCGGTATGGGACCATCGGCACGGAAGAGAAGTTTTTCCTGAAATGGAAAGAAGATGAACAGGACGACAGTCGTTTCAAGCTGGACAAGTACCTGTTAAAGCTGTGCGCCAAGGATCGCGTCGCCATCTCCAACCACCGACTCGTTTCCTTGGTCGATCGGAAGGTCACCTTTCGCTGGCGCAACTCTGCTCACAACAATGAGCAAGAGTTAATGACCCTAGCGCTCGATGAGTTCCTGCGCCGCTTCCTGTTGCACCTGCTGCCCAAAGGCTTCGTCCGCATCCGCCACTTTGGTTTCCTCGCTAACCGGCGGCGCGCCACTCTCCTGCCGCTTTGTTTTCAACTGCTCGGCACGGTAGCGCAATCGCAGATAGAACAACAATCATCTGTTGCCAAGAACTCGAGCCCTCTCTGGCGCTGTCCCAAGTGTGGGGGAAAGATGGTGGTCATCGAGCACCTTACGCCTGCCCAGATCCAACTCCGCTCTCCCCCCTGGCTCGCAGGAGCCGCTGCATGAAACTCCAATTACGATCTCGCTCACTCGCTGGTCCCCACCACCTACAGCCGTGGTGCGCCCTTGTTGCCCCCTGCCAACCTGTCCGTTTCCAATCTCGGCTCGAACTCTTGCTCCAACCCCACACAAACTACAATCGAACCAATCCTGCCTGTCCTCTGGTTAGCTCCGCCACCTATTCCCAAAGCCTTTCTCATAACCCCAACACCATTCAATTTGCATAAATGCCTCCCCACCGGCGGCTTCCTTCAAACAGCTGTATCGGACGCGCCCCACACGCCTCCCGAATCTACCTGCCACTCCACACGGGGCGCATCCGATACAGCGCTAGCGTTTATCATTTACTAATCCGTTGAGCTTCCTAATTCGATCCGTGATGAGTGATTGGCGGGTCATCGTACTGCGAAGTCTTCGTCAGCCACGTTCCTCGATTGACGAGGGCTCAACCGACAGTTCCTCACATCTATCGTTAACTTGCTCAAGGCCGAACCCAATGAATACTCAGTTTGACCGTATATCATGATGGATGTGCCCGATCACCGAAGTCGTCTCATTGCGGTCAGATGTACCAGGAAACGAGTGGATATTCCATGGCAATGCCAAGCCTGAAGACTGGCCATGATGCCTCTCGCCGCCGATTCTGGTTGGCGATGGCGGGATTTGTCATGGCGCTTGCGCTGCTGCCCTTTTCCTACAAAATCGAACGTCGCCTGGAGACAGCTGCTCACATCAAGGGTGGAGAATCCGAACGTGTTGACCAGGAACTGGCGCAGCGTTTTCAGTCTCCGTACGCCCACCGCCTGGTTCTGGTGATCAGTGGTATTCCCGATCCGGATTCAGCCAAAAGCGCAGATGCGTTGGGCTTCTTAACCAGTTCATTGCGCAGTGTGCCAGGAGTGTCGGGCGCCGTCTCGAGTCTGGATTTGCCAGATCCCCTATTTACTGGAAACAATGGTGGCGCCTTGATCATCGTCGGGTTGGATCCACACGATGAGGCGGTCGAAGCTTTGGTCCCCAAACTGAGGGCAAAAGCCGACTGGATGGAAGGTCAGCTTAGGTCGCAATACCCCAATATCAAACTGGAGATTACGGGCGAAACGCCACTTGCCTTCGATCTTCGCAAGGTCAGTGCAGATGACGTGACCCATGCCGAGGAACGAGCGATGCCGGTAACTCTCTTGCTTCTGTTACTGGCTTTCGGCAGTCTTGTGGCCGCGCTATTGCCGCTGGGAGTTGGCGTACTCTCAATCTCGATGGCGCTGGGTGCGGCTGCGCTACTCGCGCATTATCTGCAGCTGTCGATTCTGGTGCAGAATCTGGCGACGATGCTCGGCCTAGGCTTGGGCATCGACTATGCATTGCTGATGGTGAGCCGGTTTCGCGAAGCATTGGCCGAGGGATATGATCCCGGTCCCGCTGCCGACATCGCTGCCGGGCAAGCGGGGCGAACGCTGATCATCTCGGCCACGACAGTTGCCATCGGCTTTTCCGCCCTGCTGACTGTGCCCATCAGCGAACTGCGCTCCATCGGGATCGCGGGCCTGCTGGTGACCGTTTTTAGTGTCATGCTTTGCACATTCATTCTGCCCTGGGTGCTTGGTCTGCTGGGGCATCGCATCAATGCCGCCAGAGTGGGTCTTCCCGCCAGACGACTCAAAACGCGGGACAGCCTGTGCGCGGCGAGCGAGCGATGGGTGCGGTGGGGCAGCATCATTACCCGCCGGCCCTGGACCGCTCTGCTGGTCGCCGGAATTCCTCTGCTGATCCTTGCATTCCAGGCGCGGAGAATCTCTGCCGGCATTCCTGACCATGACTCGCTGCCCGCCGCAGCCGAGTCGGTGCAAGCACTGCACACTCTTCAACGCATGGGGCGGTCGGGTATTGTGCAGTCCCTCCGCGTAGTCCTGGAGTTGCCACCGCAGTCTCCGCCGCTCTCGCCGGCCGGCTGGCTTGCTGTCAGTCGCTTAACGAAGAGCTTCCAAAACGATCCTCGAGCGGAAGAGGTTCTATCTCTTCCGGCCCTCACGGGAATGTCTGACACTGCGGATGCTGTCAACGATGTGCCCGAGGCAATCCGCAAGAGTTTTCTTCGCAGCGATGGCCAAGCTACCTTGATTGAGTTGCTGCCCACCTCCACTCTTTCGCCCAACCAACAGATACGATGGGTCCGAGAGGTGCGTTCCTCCGATGTCGCGGCGATAACCGGCATGCCAGGCTCTGTGCTGCGCGTCGGCGGCGTTCCTGCATTCGACGCAGACTATGACTCGGTGGTAAAAGAGCGGATGCCAAGAGTGGTCCTTGGCGTCGTATTGGGAAGCTTGCTGGCGCTCCTGATCGGGTTACGTTCTCTATTTGCAGCTGTCAAAGCAATTCTGCTTAACCTGCTCTCCGTTGGCGCTTCATTCGGTGCGTTAGTTGTCGTTTTTCAGGACGGCCACGGTAGCAAACTCTTTGGACTCGACGGACCGAGCGGCAGCGTATACCCGATCGTGCCGATTCTCTCCTTTGCCATCGTCTTCGGATTGAGCATGGACTATGAGGTCTTCCTGGTGGCCCGAGTCCTCGAAGAACGGCGGCGCGGTCTATCCGAGAGATCAGCGGTGATCGAGGGCCTGGCTCGGACGGCCGGGCTCATCACGAGCGCCGCGGCAATCATGATTGCCGTCTTCACCGCATTCACCGTGGGAAGTTTTCTGGTCGTCCAAATGCTGGGCTTTACGCTCGCCGTGGCGGTGTTCATTGATGCTACAGTGGTGCGGATGGTTGTCGGGCCGGCACTATTGCAACTTGCCGGCGACTGGAATTGGTGGCCCTTTGGTTTATATGGGGCCACGGCGACGCCTGAAAAGGAGCTTGTCCCATGACGGCGAACGTCGTGGATGCTCCAGTGACAGCACAGCGCCTTGCATCAGCCTGAATGAAGCGATCGATTTTATTTCGCTTTCTCTGCTTGCGCGCTGGACTGGCCGATATCAAAGTCCTTGCGTCCAAGATGTGCCTTTCCCGATCCCCGTTCGATTACAAGAATCGAGGAGCCGGGCTTGCCCTGCTGCTTTGCCTCCGCTTGCGAAGCGGACCAAGCGCCATCCACCTGGCGCAGCCCGTAGTAAACGAATTCCTTCTGCGGTCCCGTCCCGCGAGGCGTCTTCACCACATGCACAGGGAACAAAATGCTGCGGTCAATCCACGACGTCACCGAATCATAGTAAGTCCGGTCCTGAGCGCCGGACATGCTCTTAAGGACAAAGCAATCCCGTGCGCCGTATTTCTCCGGTGCCAGGAGTTCCTGATTCTTCCAGAAGAACTGGCTCTCCACCATGTCTTCATAGGAGAAGTCTGTTCCCACGAGTGGGTCGTTCCACCGTTCGAATGGCAACACAGCTAGCGGCCTTCTCGCCAGGATGTACCGCCTCGATGGTCACATGTCCACTCACGCTCATATGCAGAAGAAGGCTCGTCTTCTCTGAGCCAGGCCCCGCGATCTCGCATAGCAGACGCAGACCATCGGGAAACCAGTGAGCCTTGGCGACAAACTTGTAGGTCGTACGCTTGCCATTGCCTTCCACCCGTGTGAGTCGCCCGGTCACGCGGTAGTCCAATTTCTCAATACGCTGGCGCGTGCCAGTCAGCACAGTCTCAAGGTCAGGATTCGCCGCGAATGCCCGCGATGGATGCACCAGCAATACCAGCACCAGCAAAGCGATGAACGATTGAATCGTCCAAAGGCGCAATTTGTCCATCTGGCCTCTGGATACCGGCCACACTGGCGGCTGCGAGAGAGCATTACGACGCGGCGCAGAAAGGGTCATAGCTATGCATACACCCGAAGTCCGTATGGCGGCCATCCAGGGCGACCGGTAGTGATCCACTTGGCGCTCCAGATTCGCGCTAGTACATCTTTCGCAACCAAGTCGCCACGGCTCGCGGATCGAAACGTACGCACGAGCCCAACGGGAATCGCTGGATTCGGGTTACTACGAACGGCAGACAGCGGCACGGATGGTGCAGGCGTGCGGTCGCGTGGTGCGTGGGCCGGACGATTGGGCGCACATCTTCATCCTGGATTCCAACTTTCTTAGCCTGATGGAGCGCTATCCCGAGGAATTTCCCGCGTACTTCCATAGGGGGTTCCGCATTGGCTAAGCCCCCGTTGGGCCAAGACGAAAAAGCGGGGTGGAAATCCACCCCTCTCTCTACTTCAATATAGCGCTCAATTATATGAAAGAGAAAAGAGAGACATATATAGAGAGACATATATAGAGAGTAGGGAGAGGCACCGATTCCCACCCCCACGTTCCACCCAACGCACACCCCCCCACCGAGGCCCGTACTAAGCCACATAGGGTTCCGCTGATCACCGCGATAGGAGTGCAATACCTCCACCCGAAATGACGGGATTCTTCCAGCGGCTGCGTACTTATAAACGGTAAGGGCCGACACACAGAGGAGACCCGCGAGCTCCTTGGCCGTGATTCCCTTTAGCCGCCGGTGCTGCCCTATCGCGTTCTCCCGCGTCTGAGAGGTGTGGGTCAGTAACCGGGAGCCGAATTCCGGGCGCAATGCATGGGCGAGCCTGACCGCCAGTGGGTAGGACGCGCACGAAATCAGGCCCTTTTCCGTGGGCAAATGACGGAGAATCTGCGAGCTTCCATCAGCCAAAGTGGGCATATCTGTGTCCAGGGTCGCGGTCTTGACATAAGGCGCGTTCTTAACCATCCGCACACCCTCATCAACCGGAAAATCCGAATCGACCGTAACGACCGCCGTGTCCTTTCCAGGTTCTATCCCGAGATTGCGGAAGAAATTGTTCGGGGAGCAGGGCGTCCCGCTCATAAAAAGAACTTGGTCCGCCATGCTCAGCAACCGGGCGCAAGGTTCCGTGCAAATAATGGACGGCATTCGATGCAAATTATCACACCGAATGTTCCACGGGTTCTTCAGGTCCCTTAGATCCACCTGCGCCAACCGCCGCGCCGTTCCCGGATGCGTTCACGCTGGGATAGGTCGGGCACAAGGGTGTGCAATTGCTCATCGGACATGCTCTGGTCTTGGCGCACAAAGGCGCTGAATATTTCCTGCACGTCAGAGGTGTCAAACCCTAACCCCGATGGCCACCGCGTCTTTCCGATATACACGGCGGTGAAACAGCGACAGCAGCATAGGCTCCAGTCCGTGACATTCATCCACGACTAGCAAATTGCGCCGCCTGTCATGACCCTCGGGACAGTGAGCGAACATCGCATAATGCAGGTTAGTCACTGAAATCCGAGATGCCCAAAACGCATCCCGCGCCGGGATGTAGTCTTGGCAATGCTTGCTGTGCTGGTTTCCATACGTCTCACTGGCATCAGCACAATTCATCTTGCCCCAACTGCAGGTATAGTTGCTTCCGCCCTCTTACCATCGGCATCCACGGGAAAATCCGCGCATACTGCTCCAGAAGGATGTTCTGTGGGCTGACGATGAACGCGGACGCCGCTCCCCTTGCCGCGGCCACTACGATTTCCGATTTCCCGGAGCCAACAGGTGCGCTGAGCAGAATGTACTTCGCGTCCAGGAGTGACAATTGTTTTAGTGCCTCGCTTTGACTGCCGGGGCGGGGCGTCCGGCCTTTTGTGAATTGGAGTCTCATAGCGCCACCTCGGGTTTGAACCAGTATTCCCGCTGATGGTGCCTTCTGCGCCGCTGCAATCTTCTTTCCGGCAGCTGCCGAGAGCTTTCCCTGAGCAGTCTTGGATCTTACCTGTTGGTAGCAAATTAAAGTGTCCGGTTTTAGTAGCAAGTGAAATGTCCGGTTTAGGTTAATCTCCCGCCGTAGCCCCACGCGCGCCGATTTTTGCTTTCTCCAGAGACACTCCTTCCGCACTGTAATGCCCCAGACGTTGAGGGCCATGAGTAATCGTGAAGGTTCCGTCCAAGTGCTGGTGCACGATGACCGTGCAGCCGGCCAGGGTGGCGCGCCAGCGCACCGGTTCAATCTGCAAGTACAGATTCTGAACGCTTACGGTGTTGTCGCGATTCACCGTACGTTCGAACTGCAGCGCGAAGATCAGGTCCAGATCTCGGCTGGAGCGGCGCACAAACGCACTGCCACGCTGTGCCGCCGGGACCTGGAAGCGCCGATTGAACTCGGCCATGTAGTGCTCCCGCAGGAAGCGATTAGCCACTTCCAGGCTGCCGATTCCGCGCAGCCTCAACTCCTGCGGCAAGCGTCCTTGCCAGGTGCCGAAGTTGCGTTCGGAACGGCCACGCGCCTGCGGCGAATAGGCAGGAATCATCTGTACTCCCAACTCGCGCAGGGCTCGACCTACTTGCGTCAGTCGGTGGGGATCGATCTTGCCTCCAGCCTTCGGGGTAAGCCAGAAATGGCTGCCCCGGTCACTGTACAAGGCACAGAACACTCCTTTGTGGGCGATGACTTCCTTCAACCCAGCCATCACCGTCAGCGTCGATTCTTCCTCGGTGAGCTGCGCGTAATAGATCTCGCTGGTGGCATCGTCCAGGATCACGATCAGGTCATACCAACGTTCGTCCTGGAACCACTGATGACGGCTACCGTCGATGTGCAACAGCATCCCCGCCAAGGGACGCCGCGGCCGGCGCTTGCGATGCACCCCACGCTGTCGCTGGCGCGCCACCAGCCCGGCCCCTTGCAACACGGACTTCACCCAGGTGTAACTAAGTTCAACCTCATGCTGCTCGCGCAACTTCTCGTGAAAATGCCGGACGTTCAAATCGAAATACTTTTCCCGATACAAAGCCAGCACTTTCTCCACTGTGGCGAAGGGCACACGCTTGGGGGAGGGCTGCCCGCGGCGCTTGTCGAACATACTTTCATAGCCAAACTCTTGGTAACGTTCGCGTATGCGCCGCAGATGCCGGTCGCTAAAACCGAGAATCTCGGCCGCCTGCCACCACGTGATCTTCTTCGCCATTGCCCGCAAAATTACTTCTTGTATCTTCATTGCCCGCTCCATAGCGGCACTCGAGATAGGAGTCCATGCTTCGCATGGTCTCCTACCCACCGCCGGAAAAGCGGACATATCACGTGCTAATTCCACCGGACATTTGATGTGCTAACGACAAGTCTTGGATCTTACCTTTACGGGTCAGTGAATTTGTGGCAGAATACGCGTCCACAATGGCGGCTAAACCAGCAGCGGTGTTCCTCCTCTTCCTGGTTCCCTGCGGCGGATGGGCGCAGGAGTGGCAATTCTACGGAGGCAATCCCGGGGGTACGAGATTCTCCTCTCTGCAGCAAATTAACCGTGAAAATGTCGGCGCGCTGAGGCGCGCGTGGACATATCACACCGGCGAAGTGAATCGCGGCAACGAAACGGATCGCCATCATATAGCGCCATTTGAAACGACACCCGTAGTTGTAGATGGAATTCTCTATCTGTCAACGCCATCGAACCGAGTGATCGCGTTAGAGGCGGAAACCGGTCGGGAAATTTGGCAGTTTGATCCGCAAGCAGGTCGAGTCGAGCGAACATATTTCCAGCACCGTGGCGTTGCGTACTGGCAGAACGAAACAGGAGATGACCGGCGGATCCTGTACGGCACGTTCGACGGACGCATGATCTGCCTTGACGCTAAGACTGGGAAGCTTTGTCAGGGTTTTGGCACAAATGGTGGGGTGAATCTGCGTGCGGGAGTAGCAGACGAGTTCCCCGACTCGGAGTACGCCGTGACGTCTCCGCCCGCGCTCTACAAAGACTTGGTCATTGTGGGAGCTGCGGTACCGGAATATCCGTCCAGGGGACCAAGCGGGGCGGTACGCGCGTTTGATGTTCACACTGGGAGGTTGGTATGGACATTTCACACCATCCCCGGACCTGGAGAGGCAGGACATGAGACTTGGACAAAGGAAGCGTGGAAGGGAAGAACGGGCGTAAATGTCTGGTCGACCATGAGCGTGGACGTGGAGCATGATTTGGTCTTCTTGCCGATCGGGTCGCCTTCGTATGATTTTTATGGCGGTGATCGCAAGGGCCAGAACCTGTTCGCGAACTCACTGGTGGCGCTGCAGGCCTCGACAGGCAGATTGGTATGGTACTTCCAAATGGTGCACCACGACCTTTGGGATTACGACATGCCTGCACAACCGACGCTCATCACTCTGCGCCGCGATGGCGAATCAGTCCCTGCGGTTGCCCAGGTTACGAAGATGGGATTCGTGTTCATTTTCGACCGGGTCACGGGAAAGCCGCTGTTTCCAGTGGAGGAGCGCCCGGTTCCAAAAAGCACTGTGCCGGGCGAGGCAGCCTGGCCGACGCAGCCATTTCCGAGCAAACCGCCAGCCTTGGTGCGTCAAGAGTTGCATGAAGCCGACATCACTACGGTTACACCAGAGTCCCATCGTTATTGCAAGGAATTGTTTCATTCGCTGACGACTCGAGCTATGTACACGCCTTACGGGCGCAAGCAGACGCTGGTGGTACCGGGCACACTAGGCGGAGCAACATGGTCGGGCGGATCGTTTGATCCCGAGTTGGGATATTTATTCGTGAACGTCAATGAGTTGGGAGCCGTGGGAGCATTGGAGCCGCAGGCAGCAGCGTCGCCCCTATCGTACCGGCGTAACTCCAAAGGTGGCGAATATGCCCGCTTCTGGGACCAGAACCAGTGGCCATGCCAGAAGCCTCCATGGGGAACATTGAATGCGATCGACGTCAATAAAGGCGAAATCATTTGGAAGGTGCCCCTCGGTGTTGTCGATGGACTAAACAGCGAAACGGGCTCGCCAAATCTTGGGGGCTCCGTCGCAACCGCGGGCGAGCTCGTATTTATCGGGGCGGCCGCAGATAATCGCTTTCGGGCTTTTGACTCGCGAACCGGAAAGCAACTTTGGATGGCAGAGTTGCCCGCTAGTGCCCACGCCGCGCCAGTCACCTATATGGGAAAAAAGAGCGGTAAACAATTTGTAGTGATTGCCGCAGGAGGGGGAGGGTATTTTCGGGGTAAAACGTCGGACGAAGTTGTCGCGTTTGCATTGCCGGATTAAACGCCAAGCCGGCTTGTGAAACGTCAATAGGTGTCGCGAGTCGAAGGCGAAGTGAATTAGATGGATCGCGGGGAGAAAATGATCCGGCTTCTCCATCGACCTAACTCCAAACGCAGATTAACCCACCTTCTTCCCCCGCTTTCACCCTTGCCTATCTCGCCCTTTGCGCCGCTGCAATCTTTCTCCGCGCAGCTGCCGAGAGAGTGTGCCCAGATCATCCTTTACAGGGAGACGTCGTCATTTTGCTTCGGCGAACTTAGACGGATCAGAGCATGAAGTAGAATGTCCCGCATTACTCCCTTACCCGCGGGTCCATGAGCCCCGGACTCGACGACAGGGGAATGAGGTGATTTATGGACTGGCTCGCGTATCACGATCGAACCAGCGCGGATCATCAAGCCCATTTTGACAATCTGTTCCCTAAAGGCTGGCGCATGATCAGCCTCAGCGTCTATGGCTCCCGCGGCGACGAGCGCTATGCCGCGATTTGGGTGAAGCGTGCCGGGCCTGACTGGTCTGCAGTGCACGGTATAGTTGGCGCGGGTTACCGCCCGACGTGCCGGGGCATTCATAGCATCAACGTAGATTCAGCCGCGAATTTTACGCCTCTGCCGCCGCCTGGCGCATGAGGCATAGTCACTCTTCGTCGGCTGATGAGTCGGCGCGACCGTCGTCAATTGCCCGATCGTAGGCCCCTGATGAGGAAGCCAGGTTTCCCTAATACGACTCTGTTAATTCCCTGTTTCGATTTGGGTCGAGGTGGCCTCTCTTCTCGCAGAATGTGCAACTTAGAGGAGGGGAGTGCGGTTTTGGAGAGGAATCTCTCGGAAATTCCCTGTTATTTTCCCTGTAAGCAGGGAATTCGGGCGGAGAAATGTTAGCGCCAGACTGCGCTCTCCGCCAGATTTCTTCAGTAATCTATTGACCGGTAAGCGACCAGAGTAATGCGGACCAAGAACGGTTTGGCGTATGGATATTGCAATCTGCTCTCTTTTGTTTCATAGCGGTTTGAAATTGTTCAAGTTCTTCAAGGTGCGCGGGGATTTCGCTACTTGATTGTCTTTTGCTCCACGGCTTGCCACATGTTTTCGAAGGGCGTGCACTCTTCAGGGACTGTGAACAGGTTCTGGTCGGGCGTCCCCATTGCGATGTCGCGGTAAACCGCTGAAAGGGTGAGTTCTCCGATGTGGGACTCGATTTTGACGGGAATGCCTCTCAGGTCTTGCGCTTCCCAGACCTTGGATTCGATAGTTTTTCCGTCGGGCCGCTTCACCACCACGTTCTCGATTTTGCACGGGTGTCCTTCCACAACTTCTGTGCCGACCGCGGTCCGCTTCAAGTCAGAGCCTTGCAATAGTTCGAGGGGGCTCGGCAGCATTTTCGCCTGTTGCGGCTTCATCACCACACATTGACGGCTGTGGTCCGGATAGGTTGTCAAGTTGTAGACCTTGCTCTTTGAAGGCATATACAACGTCGACATGGCTCCGCTCCGCTCAACGCGCACACTGTCCCCGGAGCGGTAGACCTTCATCGAGACATCCGCCTTTCGCGACTCGAGAACTTGCGTGGCTGAGAAATCGGGAAAGCTCAAGGCGTCCTGCGCATGAGCGAGAGTTCCGGATACGAGAACGAACACTGCCATCGTAACCTTGCGGAATAGTTCCGATAATTGCATGAATCCTCCCAAAAAAGAATTGGATTTGGACCTAACAAGCGAAGAGGCCCCGGCTTACGTGGGACCCCTCCGCAATTTGTCAAAGCAAAACAGAGAGATAACTTACTTACCGTTGGGGCCGCGCGGACTGCCGACTCCCGTGCAGAAATCCCACGACGCCACTGCCGGGACTCCATTGGACCCGGTCTTAACGTCGTAGAAGTTGGACTTGTAGGCCTTCACCGCTGCTAACTGGGAATACAACATGTTGTTTTCCCAAGTGCTGAACCAGTCGCCGCCGTTGGTTGCCGGGGTAAGGAAAACCGAACCCAGCTTGTTGCCCAGGCGGTTCACGATGCCGGCGAGCGCAGGAGAGGACAGGCTTGTGCCGCCGACAACTCCCCATCCGCCCATGCCGAAGCCGCTATAGACCCAGGCTCCAGAAGCGGGGTCTGCATCGAACGACAGATCAGGCGTCCTGCGATTGGACTGTCCAAAGATCGGATACTGGAAGTTGGCCCAGGGACCGGTGTTGCCGCCAGTCCAACCCGTTTTATAGGTCTCAACCGTGCTCTCACCGCCACCAGAGCCTCCCCAGCAGGATTCCGAAGCCAGTTTGAGAGTGGTGGAGTTACGCAGAATGGACGTGCCACCAGCCGAGATCACCCATGGATTCGTGCTGGGATAGCCGACGCCAAAGCCGCCGTCGCCGGAAGAGGCGAAGGCAAGAATCGGAGTCTTGTAGCCGGTTGCTGCGTTGTAGGTAAAGTCGGCGAATAGCGAGTCATCCGCGATCTGACCGGCAAATTCACCGCCCTGCCAGCTGTTCGAGACTTGTCCGCCTGCCGGATAATGGGCAACGATGTAGTTGAAGGCGACCTGCTCGGCGTACAGCATGTCAGCCCATGAACTCGAGCAAGCCTCGACCAGGATGATCGCGGCGTTGGGGGCGAAGACATGGGCGTACTCGATGTCCATGGACGACTCAACAGACCAGCCGGCGTCCGCGGGAGGAGTTTTGCAAGAACCGTTGCCGTTCGCATAGACCTTCACGAACGGGGCCGGGAGCAGACCCCAATAAGAGTCAAAGGCAGCCAAATCAGAAGCAGCATTGGGATTGTCATAGGCGTCCACCAGGGCAATCGCGCCGTAACCGGCGGCGGTTGGGCCACCGGAGCCCGAGCTGTAATTGGGAATGCATCCGGCGCTGGCGGGACTTCCAACGTAGATACAGCCCAAGGACTGGGGCGTCTCAGCCAATTCGACATTCGCGAGTGGACTGATCAACCCCTGCGCGGTTGGATTCATTGCGGCGGGACTCTGCACCACGAGGGGCTTGCTGCCATCGTTGCTACGCAGAACGTAGGTGGTGTGAACACCTCCCGGTTGCGGCCTGCTGCTCTCGGGCCTAAAGATTTGTCCGGCCTGTGGGGTGGGCTCGCTGGTCTGAAGTGCTTCAAGCTGTCCAGCACCTCCCGAGGTTTCTTGCGCCAGGGCTCCCAGCGCTAGAGAAAAAGCTGACACTGCTACGACGAGACTTTTCATTGAATTCTCCAGTTTTATTGTTTGGATGTTTGGTGCGGAGAGATTCGCCGAGCGGGGAGCCACTGCGCTTTTCCGACCAACAGAACTATGGTGCAGATTTATCGCAAAACGTATCACCGAGGGCTAGTTGGCGATTGATACGGGCTCTACGCCACCCGTTCCCTCAGCGGCTGAAGCCGTCCGTATATTGCTGTACTGACGGGGCGGCTGAAAAGCTGCGCTCCTTCAAAAGCGGAAAGAGGCCAGCCTTTTTCAGTATTTCTTCTGGCGGAATCTGTTAACGGAATGAGGTCAGGATCCCGTGTAGAGCTGAAAGGGCGCCCAGTAGAACGGTTTACGGAAAGCGTTACTGGATCGAAGCAGCGTGAGTTTGGCATTCCGGAGAGCGGTATCGGGCGTCTCTCCTTTTTCCAGCTGTCGGTAAAGTTCGTCCATGAGCTTGGGAGTGGAGACATCGCTGACCTCCCACAAGGCTCCGATCACGTTGTGAGCCCCGGCGCGAAGAAACGCCCACGAAAGCCCGACGAGGCCCTCGCCTGAATAGGCGCGCGAGCCTGCTCCGTAGCAGGTGGAGATCGTGACCAGCTGGGCCCGCAGCGGGTGATGAATGATGTCGCGGGCGTACAGTTTGAAGGAATCTTCCTGAGTATTCGAACGCGATAGGACGATGGCGGAATCGAGCGGGCTCATGCGGCTGGCTGTTCCATGCGCGACGAAATGGATGTAGGAATACTGCTCGGGCTTGCTCGCCAGATAAGCGGCCGGGGTTGCCTGCTCGCGCGCGAACACTCCCTGCTGTTTCGGCTGGAAATGTTTTCCGATGATCTCCATCTCGTCCGCCTGCTTTTCGCAATTCGGGATAGTCGGTGTTCGGCGAGACTGCGTTTCCGAAAAGCAGCACATTATCCGTGTGCTTTGGACTAGTGCGCGAGGCGGCGAGCAGGCGCAGGGAACTGGCATCCGTGATGGTGACGTCTTCGATCCAGTAGTGCGGACTGGAGCCCGGAACCAATAAGGTTTCGAAGTTCAGTGTGTTCAGGCTGCCGTCGGGGATGATGAAGACCTTGGCGTTCGGACGGAGTAAGTTGCCGACTGGCTCGACGAGCATGTGGTAGAGCGCTACGCCGTCATCCGTCGTTCGCTGCAGAAATTCCTGCTGCTCGGAGAGAGCTTTCCGATAACGCTGCGCGATGGGTTCGATTTCGGATTTCGGCGGCAGAGTGAAGATAGCTATTTTTTGCGGCGTGATCGCCCACAGGTGAGACTGCTTTTCGCCGAGCCAGTAAAACAGAATCGTTCCGCCGACTTTACGGGCGATCGACTGGGCGTTCAGGGCGTCTGGTTTGAAGGTAGCTTCCTTCTGCAGCACTCCCAATCCTTCCGCGAGTGTGCGTCCGCGCTGATATTCGGCAATCTGTAACGCTTCGTTGGTCTTCCCTCTGTTGGCCAGGAAGCGGATGTAATCGTCGTAGATGCCGGCAGCGTTGGCCGGAAATGGCAGCGACGTACCTTCGTGCAGAGCAGCACGGGCGCCTTCGAAGGTGTTGAGTGCAGCGCGATATTCGCGCTCGGCGGCGTCGGGCTGGTTTTCGTCTTCGTAGAGCTGGGCGAGAGAGTGCTCGGCCTCCCATTTCAGAAAGACGTGGCTCTTTGGGTCATGCTCAATCTCGCGATAGATCTTTTCTGCCTGCTGCGTGTCGTGCATACGCGCAGCGACGTGGCCTTTAACGAGCATGGGATAGAGCACGTCGAGGCGGTTGCCATCCTTCGGAACGAGGGCGATGGTCTTGTCGGCATAGTCGCGGGCTTGATCCAGCTTGCCCTGCGCTCGGAGACGAGAGCGAGGGACACCAAGGCGTCGATGACATCTTGTTTATTGGTTTGCTGTGCTAACTCAAGAGCTTGCTTGTAGTACTGCTCGGCTTTGTCGTATTGATCGGCGTCGAGATAGACGTAACCGGCTGTCGTGAGCCAGTTCACCTCATACGTAGTAGCTCCAATATTGTGCGCTCGCTGTCTTGCGTCAATGAACAAGCCCAGAGCCTTTTCTGGTTCGCCGAGCTTGTAGTAGGCCCACCCTTCATTGCCCAGCGCGGTCTGGGCTATGTTTTCCGCATCGATCGCTAAGGCGCGTTTATACGCAATGTCGGACCAGTCCATCGATTGGTCAAAATGCTCCTGCTGCAGTGCAGACCAACCGAGGCTCAGCAATGCATTGGCTTCCGAATTGAAACACCCTTGGTTCGAGCGCGGGCGACACCTTGATGAAAGGCGAGCTCTGCCTCCGCAAACTGACCCCGATTCATAGCCAGTTCACCACGTGCAAGCAGCGACGTCGGCACAGACAGGATACAAAGAGACTGTGCACAGGTCCTCCGCTTGTGCCAGCTTTTGATTCGCTTCCGTGAAGCTGTGCTGACCCGCATACGCCAGGCCTTCCAAACGCAGCTTTCGCGCGAGTAGTTCCCCAGACGGTGGCCCGGCAGTCTCCGAGGCCATGAGCTTTAAGACCTCGCTTGTCGTCGCCACGCCACGCCAACGCGTCCCCTGCAATAGTCGGAACTTCCAGGCCCATTCTGCACTCAGTCCGTGGAATCGTTCGTAACCCGTCCGCGCCTCCAATTCTGCCTTCGCGACGTCGCCGTGGCGAAGAAATTGGGTGGCGTGGTCAAGAATAGACTGTGGATCATTTCGGCGAGTGCAGGCTGCTAGGAGGATGAGGGCAAGACCCAACAGATGGATATCTACGTGCCACCTTTTCCGCCCTTGCCGTTCACGTTGCACGTCGCGATTCGGGCGCTGCCGTCCGCTATGCAGCCCAGCTCCAGGCGGATCATCGTCAGATGGAAGGAATTGTGGTTCACGTTCAGTTCGGCCAGGAAGATCGTTCCGAAGTCGGGGACGTGGATCACATGGCCGAAGCTTCGTGCTGGAGGAGGAATCACTATCGGAGGTCCCTCCCTCTTCTCGATTGTGATGTCCTCGATCTCGATGTGCTCGACCAGCGAACATGTCACGCCATCCCACTTGCCGCCATTGCTGACAGGCGCCTTAGCCTCTTTGTCTTTTTCGGCGGCCGCCTTGGCGTCTGTCTGAAGCTGTTGGTAGTTGAAATCGGAGAACCCATGATACTGCTTTGAAAGCCAACTGTCCTCGGTTTTCAGACGCTCGACATGTTCCGGTTCCAATTGCGACTTCAATTTTCCGAATGCATCTCGCAGCCGCTGGTACTGCTTCTCAACAGAGGCCATCAGGGAGGTACCCTTCGTCGGATAGTAGCCTTCTGTCCCTGTCGGGCGATCCCCAGCAAGAGCAAGGTTGAGGATTGGCTCCGTCTTATGGCGGGCAATTCTGAGATTCTCAAAGTGGGTGCCGAGAAATGTGACTTTCGGCGAATACTCGTTTGGATAATGCGTCGTAGAAATCTGACCGACAACCCTGTCAGCCGTGACCACGTTCAGAACGTTCAGATTTTCTACCGAGGACGTGGCGAGCGTAACGAAAGCTGTGGGGTCTTTCTTGCTCCTGTGACCCGACACCTGCGTGTGGGCAGCAGAGTACGAAAAGATGTTTTCCAGGCGGAAGGGTTTGGCATGCTGCGAGAGATAGTTCTCCTGTGCCTTTTTCTCGCTTAGTGGCCTTTGATCGCCTTCGAGAAGCAGCTTTTCGCTTTCGCCCTCCAACTTCACGAAGGCCTGCTTCTTGATCTGCTGTTCGAACGGAAGCTGAAGCTTTCCGCTCAAGGCGTGGGCTTCCGCATGGAAATAGTGACGGCTGAGATTATCTTTCATGAGTTCTCTCGATCAAGGCTCGAAATGATGTGTGATAGCGGTCTTTCCCCCAGGGGCTAAGCCCGCGCTCTTTTATGGGCCCAGACGGTGCAGCGGAAACCGGCGCCCTTTCAAAAAGACCCGCGACTCAGATCGACCGACTCGCAATTTCAGGCCGATCTAGGACGAGCCTTCAGTTCTGAATTTGCACGTCAATTGGATGACGGCTGATTTCTTTGCTCTCGCCCCCTGGGGTGACGCCATTTACGACGAGAGTGTAGGTTCCGGATTCGAGGTTATGACCCTGCACGTAAACCTGCCGGGTCTCTTCGTGGGAGGCGGTTGCAATCTGCCCCGACCACTCTTTCTTCCCGGCGGGATTATACAGGTCCGCTGTATAGGAAGCGAATCCATCTTCCGGAGGAAGATTCACCAGGACCCCGAAACCTTCTCCCTTGTGCACCCTGACTGAATTCGCACTTGTGCCGCGAGTGCTGACGTTGACCGAAGTCCAGGGTCCGATCTGAGGCTGATCCACGGTTGCGACCAGTCTCGGATAAGTAACGAAGTTCTGGTATCCGATCACCGCCAACAGCAATGCGAGTACTGGTACGGCATACGCAGGACGCAGCCATGCAAGCCATCCAGGCTTGGCAGCAGCCGCGGCCGGAACACGCGTCACCGAAACAGCACTGGGTTCACCCAGAATCACTTTGGTCTGTTCGACGAACATAGCGCCGGCGCGCACGTCAAGTGCGCAATCCTGGCAGTCGAAAAGGTGCTCTTCGAATTGATCCCGGAGTTCAGGATCGAGTTCGTCCAGAAGATACCTCTCGGTAGCGTTTTGTCGGACCGCCTCTTGATGGTCCATGATCGATCCCCCTCATAACAGATAGTGCGGCCCGCGGGTTAATCGTTTCATCTTTTTCCGACCGCGAGCGCACCCGGCGGCCGAGCCGCAACATTCTTTAAATACAAAGACTTAAAGGATTGTTTTGCCCGGTGGAGCAGTACCCGCAGGTATTCGCGGTCGACGCCGAAGTCGCGGCAGACTGCATCTTTGTCGCGTTCCTCCAGGAAAACTTCCCGCAGCAGCCGTCGATCTCGTTCCGGCATCTCCTCCAAGATCTCCCGAATCTTCTCTCCCATTTGCTTGGCAGCAATGGTGCCAAGTACGTCTACATTCGTGGCAGGAAAGTCCTGCTGCTCCTCGTCGTCCAGAGAACTGTCGCGCGAAGATGCCCGATAGTGCTCGAGTAAGACGTTGTTGCACATGGAGTTCACGAACGCGCCGAGTCGCTCCGGCTGACGGATCTTTCCACCATGCAGCGCAGCGAAAACGCGTGTAAAGGTTTCCTGACGAACGTCTTCAATCGCTTGGGGCGAATTCAAGCGGGAGCGTAGTTTCAGCTGGATCAATTCGCTGAAGTAAGCGACGAAATGTTCCTGCGTTCGGAAGTCTCCTGCCTGAAGACGCTCGACGTAGGATTCGTCAAAGGACTGCAGTAGCAAGGAATGGGCCTCGCGGGTGATGGAGTGGGAGTTAGTTTAACACTTCAAACGAAACGGAAGGGGAGCAGATAGGTCGCGTGTAACGAAACCGCTGAAAGCGGCACTATTCTCCCAGAAGGCGATGAGAACCATCACTAGAAATCGAGATCGATCCATGACTCACCCCGGTTCATTACGCACCAGGAAACCTGTTTCAGGACTGAAGCGGCCCGGGGTTTTCCAGTGCGTGATCCTCAGGGCACTAGAGTTGCCCAGGGCTCATCGGGAGGTGTTTCTGTTAAAAGAGATTCAGGGACACAGCCTGACGGAGATCGCGGCCTTTCTCGGAATCAGCATCGACACAGCACGGGTGAGATGGAAGCGCGCCCGGCGTGAAATCGGTCACCTGGGAGATTCCGACGCCAGGGAACGTGCACAATGACCGTTCTGGCGCATTCGCTCAAGCGAATCTGGTCCGCGAAAAACCGCGTCCCCCATCAAACCGGGTGGGGGACGTGCGGTTCTCTACAGAACCTGACCGAAGAACCCACCTTGTTTAGCCCGGCCTATGAGGGCCTTCTCGCCCTCACCGCATTGGCTCGCCAAACGGCCCCGACCATTCTCCCGATTGTCTGGAACATCTTTCGGTAGTTCCGCTCAGCAACCTTTTCTAAGCGACCCTCTCCGAGGAGCAGGGGAGTCTCCGGCACTTTCTGCGAAGCCTTGCGGTCAGCATTCATTTACACATTGTTGAGGAGTAGTCAGAGCGGCGTGCTCTGCTGGAACCCACGGCTACTGGAATGTTTCGAGAGATGAAAAAGTGGAGGATCATGCGGTGCTGTTGTCGGAAACCCCGAAAATCGCTGGAGCCGCTTCCCCATTCGGCTCCAGCGATCTGAAGTGCCCAAGCTTCCCCCCGGTTGCCAAAGGCCTTCCATGTCGGGATTTCGTATGAGCAGAAGGCGCCACACAAAGTTGACTTCTACCGCTCATTTGAGTAGTGCAGCAATCCAGCGTTTCGTTTCAGGAGAAACGAGAAGTTTTTTCGAATGTGAGAAGGCTTGGGACCCTAAGGATTCGCTCTCATATCGCTCGACGTTCCGCCTGCCGCGGGAACGTAGCATTTGAGCGTGTAATCCATGACCATGCGGTCGGCGTTGAAGCGCCAGCCCAGGGTGCGAATGGTGCGCTTCATGCGCTTGATCCAGCCGCGGGGAAGGCCGTCGCGGTCGCGCTGGTAGTAGAGCGGGATCACTTCGTCGCGGAGAGTGCGCATGAGATCCTCGCCGTCGCGGCTGTCGTGAACGTTCATGTTGGAGTGAGTCTTGCCACTGCCGATGGCGAAGCCGTTTACACCGTCGTATGCCTCCGCCCACCAGCCATCGAGAACGGACAGATTCAGTCCGCCGTTCAGGACCACTTTCTGACCGCTGGTGCCGGAAGCTTCGAGCGGACGGCGGGGATTATTGAGCCAGACGTCGACGCCCTGCACGAAATGGCGGCCGACGTCGATGTCGTAGTCTTCGACGAAGACGAACCTGTCGCGGAATTTAGGATCGCGCATGAGATCGGCGATCTGCTGCAACACGCGCTTGCCCGGCTCGTCGAGCGGATGGGCCTTGCCTGCGAACACGAACTGAACCGGGCGGTTGGGATCGTTGACCATCGCGGCAAGGCGCTCGATGTCGGTCAAGATCAGATTTGCCCGCTTGTAAGTGGCGAAGCGGCGCGCGAAGCCGATGGTCAGAGCGTCAGGGCTCAATACTCGTTCAAGGCGTTGCAAGACCTCCCGCGATTCTCCGCGACGCTCCGCCTGCTCGACGGCGCGTTTGCGAACGAATTCGATCAGCTGCGACTTGAGGTTGAGGTGAGTCTCCCAGAGTTCGCCGTCGTCGACGTTTTCGATTCCGAGCCATATCTTGGCTTCGCTGCCGCGTTGGTGCCAGTCGGTGCCGAGATGGCGATCGTAGAGGCGAAACATCTGCGGCGCGAGCCAGGAAGGGACGTGGACGCCGTTGGTGATGTGCCCGATCGGAATCTCGTCTTCCGGTTTGCCTCTGAAGAGTCCGGTCCACATGGCGCGCGAGACTTCGCCGTGCAGAGCAGAGACGGCATTGGCGCGCCGCGAAAGACGAAGAGCCAGAACCGTCATGCAAAAAAGTTCGTCGGAGTTCGACGGATTCTCGCGGCCGAGTCCCATGAGGCTGTCCTGAGAAAGCCCAATGGCTTCGCGTAAGGGGCCGATGTGTTCTTCGACCAGTCCGGCGCCGAAACGGTCGTGTCCGGCGGGAACGGGCGTGTGGGTCGTGAACACGACTTCACGGGAAATGCGTGGGACGGCGGCTTCGAAGGTGATCCCTTCATCTTCCATGCGCATGCGTATCGCTTCCAGCACGGCGAAGGCGCTGTGGCCTTCATTGAGGTGAAGGACTCCGGGAGAAATTCCGAGGGCCTTTAGCGCGCGCAGTCCACCCACCCCAAGCAATAACTCCTGGCGGATTCGGATGCGAAGATCGCCGCCGTAGAGGCGGGAAGTGAGTTCGCGGTCCTCGGGAGCGTTGCCTTCGACGTCAGAATCGAGCAGGTAGAGATCGCGGCGGCCGACTTTCACACTCCAGACTTTGGCCTGCAGGCTGCCGCTTCGGGTCTCGATGGAGACGACCACGGGGCGGCCGTCCTTTCCGATGGCGGCCTCCATGGGCAATTGAGTGACATCCGTTTCGAGGTACTCCTCGCGCTGCCATCCGCTGAGATCGAGATGCTGGCGGAAATATCCTTGCGGATAAAACAAGCCAATGCCAACCAGAGGAATATCGAGGTCTGAGGAACTCTTGATGTGATCCCCGGCCAGCACGCCAAGGCCTCCGGAATAAATAGGCAACGATTCGTGCAATCCAAACTCGGCGGAAAAATAGGCGACCGGGTGAGGCCGCAGGACTCCGGCGTGCTGCGTCCCCCAGGTGCGGTCGGCCTCGAGGTATTCCAGCATGCGGCGATAGGCGTAATTCACGCGGCTGTGCAGCATGAGTTCCGTCGCACGAGTCTCAAGCTTCGCTAACGGCATCTCGCTCAACAGGGCAATCGGATTGTGGTTCAGCTCACTCCAGCGTGCAGGATCCAGATCCAGGAACAGGCTGGCGGAGTTGTGATCCCAACTCCACCACAGATTGCGCGCCAGAGCCCACAAGCGCTCCTGCAAAGGAGCAATGAAGCGATCCAGAGTTCGAGCTTCGCTGACAATGGGTGCGACCTGAGAGGCGGCCTCAGACAGCATGCGAATCTCATCGGTGCCGAAGGTCCGGGCTTCAACGGTCTGTACAACGAGGACACCCTGAAGAATTCCGCGATCTATCAAGGGTACGCCGAGAAAAGACTGATAAGCATCTTCGCCTAAATCACGAAAATACTTGAACCGAGGATGGTTCTTGACCTGGCTGACGGCGACCGGTTGCACCTGCTCGGCGACAAGTCCGGTCAATCCTTCGTGGACCGCCATGCGCAGATTGCCGATGCATTCGCGTCGAAGTCCCACCGTTGCTGCTAGAACGAGGTTGGCGCGATCCGGCTCGAGCAGATAGGCCGAGCAAACCTCGGTGCGGAACCTCTTCGCAATAAGGGCGACGACGTTCATGAGGATTTCTGCGGACTGGCCGCCCTCGACGGCTAGATGCTGAATCTCTTCTTTTGTCAGGACACTCGTGACTTCACTGGGGCGCACAGCTTGGTCCATAGTTTCCGTGGTCTCGTATCGGTTCAATTCTTTGTCCTAACCCCCAAAGCATCCGATGGGATGGTCGTTCTTTGATGATGTCACAATTGAGTGGATTCCGACTATTGTATGTTGTACTTGTAAAATCTCGGCCTCAGAATTAAGGTTCAGAACATCGCAAAACCCGTTTGCTTGCTGGTGGGAAGAAAGAGTAAAATCTCGGCCAACCCAGCCAACTGACGGAAACTTACGTCCAATTTCCGGCGGCTTTGATGAGCTACGCGAATATAGGAGTGGCGGATAGCGAGTAGACCCTGCGAGCCGGCGCGTAACTCTTTCTAGCGACACAGGACGGATACAGCGACGGGAAACCTTTGCAGTGCTGCCCGCAGAACCTTTGGATCTCGCGAGCCGTGATAGGGCGAGCCATGGAGTCAAAACAATAATGAGAGGGATTGGCGCGCGACCGCTCGGGTATGGTGTCGGACTTTTAACGCTGAGTGTAATGGGATGGATTTTGGCGGGGCGAGCAGCCAGCCCCGCGCGGCAGGGTATGCCCGTGGACTGGAGCCACCGTCACGTCATCTTTTCCCAGCCGTCGACGGACGCCCAGGCCGCGGCTGTGATGCACGATCCGCGGTACTGGCAGCAGTGGAACCGGGATCATTTGGTCAGGACTCTGAATACCAGCGACGTGGGCTTGAGTAGTCGCGGCCTGTTCGCGGCTGCGGGAGCATCGCATCGGGATTGGTCGGTGAACCTGGGCAATGGGGCCAATGCGGGGGCAGGTGTCTTCCCCGCCAAATACTTCTTCCAGATCACCTCGGCAAATTGCGCCAGCGGGGGTACGCCGGATTATGTAGTGTTCAGCACGGGATTGCTGGGAACATCCGGGCAAGCCAGCATCGTCGCTTTCGACAATCTGTATTCCGGATGCAGCGGAATCGTGCCTACGGTTTATTGGGCCTTCAACACTGGAGGCCAGGTGCTGACCTCACCGACGGTCTCTGGGGACGGTAAGCAAGTGGCGTTCGTGCAGACCAATGGAGGGCATGGGACCCTGGTGATTGCTGAAGTGGGCAGCAGGCGGAACGGTCAGGCTCTCCGGTGACTCTGGTGGCAGTTTCCAACGCGGCATATCGAGGCTGCACTGCGCCTTGCATGACAACGATTACTCTCAGGAATAGGTGGCGGGACTCCGTACGGACGACACGAACTTCATCCGTCTTCCCCGACTATAGTCACGACACCATCTGGGTTGGTGGCGCATCTTGGGTGGCTGCACAAGATCACAGGCGTTTTTCGAGGCACGCCCACGCGAGTGACGACCGGTGGATTTCCCGTTCAGGTGTAGGGCCACGACTTTTACATCCAGTCCCGTCTACGACTTTGCATCCAATAACGTCTTTATCGGTGACTACGAGCGGATACTTCTATCGCGTGAGTTCGACGGGAGTGGTGACGGCGTCGGGGCAAGTCGATTTCGGAGCCGGGGTGGTCGCCGGGCCGATCGTGGACGGGACGACGAGCAGGGTTTACGTTTTTGCCTCGAGCGACGGGACGACAAGCTGCGGCGGGCAACCCTGTACGGCGGTCTACCAGTTTGGAACCGGCTTCGCGGCAGGCACGACTGGAAACAAGGTTGTTGTGGGTGCCAGCGTCGCATTTCCGCAACCCCCAGTCCTCTGTTTGCAGGGTGGATTCGATTCCAAGTATTTCACGTCGGGGAATGCTACGGGGAATCTGTACGTGTGCGGAAACACGGGTGGGGCACCAAGACTGTACCAGATTCCGATCAATGCGGGCACGATGGCGGCGCCGGTGGCAGGCCCTACATTGACGAGCGCGACTACGGGATGCTCTCCAGTCACTGACATCTCAAATCCGAATGCTACGGGTGGGACGACAGAATGGATCTTTGCCGGCGTGAAAGCGAGCGGGTCGGGCAATTCGTGCGCTGCCGGCGGGTGCGCGATGAACTTCGTGAACACGCCCTGGCTCCCGTCGCATGCCTACGCGGTCGGACAGCAGGTGCTCGACTACGCACTTCCAGGTTGAAGACCTGCAGGACGGCGGGAACATCGAGAACGGCCGCGCTAGGTCCGCCGAATTGGAACGCAGCGGTCGGCGGGTCCACGAACGATGCTACGGTGCAATGGATCAATCAAGGTCCGCAGGTTGCCGCGCATGGAACGTGGCTGGCCAGCCACGCATACGCTCTTGCAAACTCAATCATCGACAGCAACGGCAATATCCAGGTGGTGACGACGGCGGGAACATCGAAAGCAGGCGCGCATCCCGTATGGCAACACGACCATCTACGCTCCTACTACCGTTGACAATAACGTGAGATGGCGAAACGCAGGAAAACCTGCAACCGCGAGTCTGGCTGCGGCCGGCGGCACTGGCGGGATTATCATCGACAACATTGTCGGCACTCCCGCAGGCGCTTCGCAGATTTACTTTTCGACACAGAGCAATCAACTGTGCGGTTCGGGTGGCACCGGTGGATGCGCGGTGCAGGCTTCACAATCAGGGCTCAACTAGGCGAACTAGATAGGATCTTCCATTATGGAAATGAACCATACGTCCGAACCTACGCAAGCGGCCACGCCGAAGAAACCGTACGAAAAGCCGTCTTTTCGCCACGAGCAGGTGTTCGTGACCACGGCACTTTCGTGCGGGAAGATCAGTTCGACCCAAGGCAGTTGCATTGGGCACCAAAGCGCCTCATGACCTCTTCGTCACAGTTGCGGGCTGGGACGCATGCGGTTGCGCGCGAACTCGCCGAAGAAGTGCTTCGGCGCTCGGGCAAGCTTGGTTCTGCCGGCGAGCGGCAGGAGCATGGTGCCCGCCATTTGGCCCGGTGATAGCCTCGTGGTCGAGCCCGCCACCAGCTCCAGCGTGGCACCGGGAGACATCGTCCTGTTCAGTAACGCGTACCGTTTCGTTGCCCACCGCGTCATTGAAAAACCCGACGATGCTGATAGGGCGCGAGTGCTTACGCGTGGAGACGCCATGGCGACTGTGGATGCTCCGATTAGGTCCGGCGAGATCCTGGGGAAGGTTTCGTTCATTGTGCGAAATGGAAGATGTTTTGAGCCGGAGAAAAGTCTGAGGCGTTCAGAACGAGCGCTCGCCACATTGCTTCGCCGCTCGCAAACGGCTGCCCGTGTGATCGTCGGGGTACACGGACTGAGCCGGGCATCAATTAAGACCGTCTAGGATTCGAGCCGTCTCTTGCCACAACTCATCTCCGAAGTCGCGCAGCAGAGCCTGACTATTGAAATCGGCGGCATGCCCGTGCGCGTGAATTCGACCGATCGCGACTTTCTTGGCATACTCCAGAATCGCTACGCCGGATATCTAACTTCGGCAGCAAACGCCGAGATTGAGTTTGACATTGAGATGGCGACGCCAGGTAATGCTGATCCGGATGCGCCTGTGCGTGTTGCACAGCGCGGCGGGCGTTGGACTCTGACGCGCGGGGACTTTCGGGCGGAGTGGGAACCGGCGAAGCGGCGTGGATGGATTCGGCAGACGGCGAATCCGTATTCGATCGACGCGGTGCTGCGCATTGTTCACACGCTGGTGCTGGCGAAGCAGGGTGGGTTTCTGCTGCACTCGGCGAGCGCAATTCGCAACGGGAAAGCCTACCTGTTTGCCGGAGTATCGGAGGCGGGGAAGACGACGATATCGCGGCTGGCGCCTTCGGACGTCACGCTTCTAACGGACGAGATTTCGTACGTACGAAAGTGCGATGACGGGTACGTTGCATTCGGCACACCGTTCACCGGAGAATTGGCCAAACTCGGAGAGAATGTTTCGGCTCCAATCGCCGCACTCTACTTGTTGTCCAAAGGACGCGAAAATCGCATTGATCGGGTACCAGCGGGCGAAGCGGCGCGAGGCCTGCTTGCGAATCTGCTGTTTTTCGCGGAGGATGAGGAACTGGTGCAGGCGGCCTTTCATGCGGCATTCGAGTTTGTCGAGCCGTGTGCCAGTTTCGCGGCTGACCTTTTTCCCCGATGCCCGGGTTTGGGAGTTGATTCAATGAGTAGCCTTTATGTGGCACGCAATCCGCGAGTGGCAGCGCGCAGCCTCGACGGCGAGATGATGATCATGTCGGGGCGGGACTCGACGCTGTTTACCCTGAATAAGACCGCGACCATTCTATGGCAAGCGGCCGATGGGTCAACTCCGCTCGAACTGATCGTTCGGCAAAAGATCTGCACGGAATTTGAGGTTGAGCCCGGCGAAGCATTGCGTGACGCGGAGACTGTGGCGCGGGACCTGGCGAGCCATGGAATCCTGCAGATCTCCGAAGAGCCAATCGTCCGCGGAGATTCGAAATGAGCGGATTGCTCGAACAGATGACCGAGAAGGCGCTGGCGCGGAATATCCCGCTCAGCGTGCAACTCGATCTCACCTATCGCTGCAACGAACGGTGCGTTCATTGTTATCTCGACCATGACGATCATGGCGAGATGACGACCGTCGGAGATCAAGCATCTGCTCGACGAGATGGCGGACGCGGGCGTCTTCATCTTGACGCTGAGCGGCGGCGAGATTTTTCTCCGCAAAGACTTCTTCGAGATTCTCGAATACGCGCGGTTCGAGCGCCAGTTCTGCGTGAAGCTCAAGACGAACGCGCTGATGATTCGCGAGCGCGAGGCGGCGCGAATCCGAGATATCGGCGTGGAGTCGATTCAGATCAGCATCTACTCCCACAAGCCGGAGGTGCATGATGCAATCACCCTGGTGCCGGGATCATTGAAGAGGTCTTTGGACGCTGCGCGGTTTCTGAAATCGCAAGGGCTGCGGGTGATCTTTGCGAACGTGCTGATGGTGCAGAATCTGCAAGACTACAAGGGTGTACGGGCCCTGGCGGAGGAACTGGGAGTAGAGTGCACCCTGGACCCGACGATTACACCCATGATGGATGGCGATCGTTCGGTGTTGAGCCTGGGAGTGAACCAGGAAGGGCTGCGCCAGGTGTTTCGCGATCAGGCGCTGGTCGGGGACGTCGACGAGTTCTGCACGATTGCCGCTCCTGCCGATGAAAACGCGCTGTCGGCTCTGCCTTGCAGCGCCGGGCACACTGCCTGTTATGTATCGCCGTATGGCGATGTGTTCCCCTGCGTGCAGTTTCCACTTCCCACCGGGAATGTGAGAAAGGAACGGTTTCTCGACATTTGGCGGCACTCGGAGCGAATGAACGAAGTGCGCTCGATCCGCCTGAGGCACCTGACGACCTGTACCTCTTGCTCACATGTCGGAAGTTGCACTCGGTGTCCCGGGCTGGCGTTTATGGAGGGCAACATGCGTGGGCCCTCATCGCAGGATTGCGAGAAATCCTTTGTCCGCACTGGAGTCCCGTCGGCGAACATGCTGGCGAAGAAACAGGCGTCGGCGAATCTGATACAAATTCGAATTGCGCCAGTAAGCTCGGCAACTCAGCCGACAGCCGCCATTGCTTGAGCAGCTCTCAGATGTAGTATTCCAGTCGGAAATATGCCTGGCCCTTCTGCGCCGCTTGAGACCGAGTGGTCTTTGCTACGGGCTGCGTGCGCCGAACTCCCCGCGGAAGAGAAAACAGCTCGAATTCGCAGGCTGTTGGATTCCCAAGTTCACTGGAATGCTCTCCTTAGCCTCGCGGAACGTCACGGAGTGCACCGCTCTTTGCACAATCCCTTTTGAGTTTTGCGGATCGGGTTCCTGCCGAAGCGCTGATAACTCTGAAACAGGGTTATCAGGCAAATCTTCACAAAGCGCTTCTTCTTTCAAGTGAATTTGTTCGTATTGCCGACCGCTTGTCGCAGGCCGGCATCGAGTTCATTCCGTACAAGGGTCTGGCCTTGGCGGAGACAGTTTACGGCGACATTGCATTGCGCCAATCCGGGGACATCGATCTGCTGATTCATGCGACGGATTTGAAGCGCGTCCGCGAAGCGGTAGAAGAGCTTGGTTATACCCCGCATGTGAGGCTTTCGGAGGACGAGGAAGAGGCGTATCTGAGGTCGGGGTACGAGTGCGCATTTGACGGTACGGCGGGAAGGAATCTGCTGGAGGTGCAGTGGGCAATTCAGCCACATTTCTATGCGGTGGATCTTGATGTCGAGGGACTATTCGGCCGTGCGCAGACGGTCAGAGTTGCTGGCTTAGAGGTGAAGGCGCTGGCGGCGGAGGACCTGTTCGTCGTGCTGGCCCTGCATGCAGCGAAGCACGTGTGGGGACGGCTGATCTGGCTTTGCGATCTGGCGCGGATCAGCAATCTGCCGACGCTCAACTGGAAGCGGATCTGTGATCAGGCGCACGGACTGGGCGTTGTGCGGATTCAACGCGTGACGCTACTGCTGGCACAAAAACTGCTGGGCTCGACCTTTCCCGCGTCGGCCACCGAGAATCTTCCACAAGACTCAGCAGCTGGAACGTTGGCGGAAGAGGTCGAGAGCTACATCTCCAACGAAAAGATATACGACGTGGAGTCGCTCGCATACTTTCGCCTGATGCTGCGATTGCGAGAGCGGCGCATCGATCAGGTGCGATTCGTCAGCCGATTTGTCCTTACGCCCGGTCCGGGGGAATGGGCACTGATGCGACTTCCAAAGCCGTTGGCTCCGTTTTATCGAGTTGTAAGGGTCGCTCGGCTAGCCGCAAGGACGGTCGGTACCCGGATCTGACAATTCGATCGCCGATGGGGTCCGGTTCCGCAGATAAAAGAGGTACATCAGCACGCATCCCAACAGCGGAACGAGCAACCCAGCCTTCAAGGTGCCGAACCGGGTGGATGAAATACCAACGATCCAAGGGAGAAGACCTCCTCCAATGTTAGATAGGAAGAACATCAGCGATCCGATCCGCGACGAGCCAAACTCCCGGGACAAGAGTGAAATCGTGATGGGATAGACGGATGCAAGACCCAGGCCGGCGGCCGACGCGCTGGCTGCCACGCCCGGCAATTCGTGGGAAAAGATCAGTCCGGCCATGCCGCCGCAAGCCAAAAGTAAACCGACCTGAACCAGTTTGACTTCATCGATGAAGCGTAAGAGTGCAGGTGCAATCCATCTGCCCACCATCAGCGAAGAATAGAAGATCGACGGCGTCGCAAGAGCCACGGCGAGGGTCATGGTTCCCAGGCCTTTCACGTACGAGGCCATCCACTGGCCAAACCCGTTTTCCACGCCAACATAAAGAAAAAACAAAACCGCCAGAAACAGAAGGGATCGCGAGGGGCGGCGAATCATGGGAAGAAGCGGGCTCTTGTCCGTAGGCGACGAGGGCTCAACAAAATTCCCGCGCATTAGTGCGATTCCGATCACGACCACAAGAGAGAACACCGAAACGCAGAGCAGGAAGAGAGGAATGTGCTGGCTCTTCGCCACCGCGGCGACCAGAAATGGACAGGCCACTGCACCCGTACTCCAGAAAAAATTCAACGTATTCAGAGTCGCGCTTCGGCGATAGGGATTTACGGCGGCAACGAGTAGGTTGGCTGCGGGAACAGCGAGGCCTAGTCCTCCTCCGTAGGCTGCAATGCATAGAACGCCGAAAACCTTCGGCCCGGAAAGCAAGAACGCCATGCCCACGGCCATTAATGACATTCCAAGGCTGATGGCGAACCGGAATCCCCATCGCGATACCAGTACTCCGGAGAGCGCCACAGCGCAAGTGGAAGCCAGATACTGAGCGGTGAACAATGCGCCGGCCTGAGCGTAGTTCAATGACCAGCGCGCCGAGAGCGTCGGCAGCATCGGGCCGAGAAGGACGGTTGCAATTCCGATAGGAATGAATGAGATGTACGCGGCATAGGTGAGAGCGCGGGCAGAAGCAGACGCTGTGGGCGTTGCGGCGGTGGGCATGAAGGGGTGCGACTATGTCCCGGACGGACGCAAGGTCGCCGGTATTGATCCTAGCAGGAGCCGGGTGCGTTCGCCGTGGATTCCCGCACGACTAGTTCGGGCTCGATGGCCATCTCCGAAGGGTATTCTTTTTTGCCCTCAATTCGATCCAGCAGGGTCTGGGCAGCGACTTCTCCCATGCGGTTCAACGGTTGCCGCACCGTTGTCAGGCTAGGTTTATGAAAGGCCGCGCCTGGAATGTCGTCGAACCCGAGAACGGATATATCCTGCGGCACTCGTAGGCCCTGTTCCTGGAGAGCGCGAATCGCCCCGATTGCGGATATATCGTTATAGGCGAAGATTGCAGTGAATGGTTTCTCGCGCGCGAGAAGCCGCTTGGTGACCGGATAACCCAGCATTGGCGTCGGGTCGTCGGTATCGATCTGCATGGTTAGGTCCGGATCAATATTGATCCCGATCTCTGCGGCCACACGGCAGATGGCATCCCAACGATCCATCGCATCGGAACTTATCGGATTCCCTTTCATGAACGCGATACGTTCATGGTGCAAATCCTTCAGGTGGTTCAGTGCCAGAACTGCGGCGTGTCCATGATCGAGAACGATGTTGGTGACGCCCTTCAGTTTCCTGTGACCGGCGATCGCCACAGTGGGCAACATGGGTGCTTCCTGGACCGTAGTATCGACGGTGATAATCCCCTCGACGCCGCGCTCGGACAGAAGCTGCGAATACCGGCTTAACAGAGCCTGGTCGTGCCGATGCACGACCGTGAGAAAGAAGTAATCGCGCTTTCGCAGATATTGCTCGATGCCGCTGATGATCGGCGAACTGTAGGAATCGCCGATTTCCTCCGCGATCACACCAATCGTGTAAGTGCGTTTGTTGCGGAGAGTGCGGGCAAAGAAGTTCGGGCGATAGTTGAGTTCCTTGGCAGCCGCGCGGATGCGGTTCTTGGTCTCCTGGGGAATGGACCGGGCGGAAGGGGAATCATTAAGGACCGCGGAGACAGTGCCTGGGGTCAGTCCCAAATGCAGCGCGACGGCTTTGAGCGTGATGACCTGGGGTTTTTGGCCGGGTTTCTTGACTTGCACCATGGGGGCTTTTTAAATCGTTTTAATTATTGTCTTTTGAATACGAGCAATCCTACCAGACCGCCCCAGTTTGTCAGTGATTCCACACACGTCGCCTGCAGGACCTTACGCATCGCTACGATGACGCCTTAGCGTAACGCTCGCTGTTCGGCCTCGAGCCACTCAAAGCGAAATACAAAATGTACAGGTAACAAATCACCGGCAGGAAGAACGCGTGATGAATACCGATGTGGTCGGCGATCCAACCCTGCGCTACCGGAATGATTGCCCCTCCGACAATCGCCATGATCATGATTCCGGACCCATCTCCAGTCAGGGGCCCGAGTTCCGCCACGCCGAGAGTAAAGATGCTGGGGAACATGATGGAGTTGAAGAATCCGACCAGAATGATGCTGTACATCGCGAGGTGCCCGGTGGTGAGCATCGAGACCGCTACCAAGGCGGCGGCGCATACCGCGCAAATTGCCAGCAGGCCTCCAGTTTTCACCTTCTGCAGGAGGGCTGAGCCGATAAAGCGTCCGACCATGGCGCCACCCCAGTAGAAGGCCACGAAACTGGCAGCGACTTTTTCCGTCAGGCCTCCGATTTCGGGCTGGCTGAAATAGTTGACGAGGAAGCTGCCGATCGAAACTTCGGCGCCGACATAGACGAAAATCCCGATGGCGCCAAAGATCAGGTTGGGATGCTTCCAGATGGAATCGTTAACCTTTTCACCGAGCTGATGTTGAGCATGCGGGATTTTTGGCAACTTGAAACTGCCAATCGCAATAGCCAGCAGGACTAGCGCGATGCCCAGTCCCACATAAGGCAACTTGACCGTCGCCGCTTCGTGCAGGCGATAAGCCTGCAGTGCGTCTGGCGCCAGAGCTCTCACTTCCTCAATATTTCGAGCCGCTGTCAGAATGAAGAGGCCGCCGAAGAAGGGAGCGAGGAACGTCCCAAGAGAGTTGAACGCCTGGGTCAGATTGAGCCGACTCGACGCAGTTTCCGGTTTCCCAAGCACCGTAACGTATGGATTGGCGGCAACCTGAAGGCAGGTGATTCCGGCTGCCAACACGATTAGAGCCCCGAGGAACAATGGGTATGACGGAACACTGGCGGCGGGCACGAACAAGAACGCACCTAACCCCATGATCAGCAGGCCGACGACCATTGAACGCTGGTAGCCAATCCAATCGATAATCTTTGGCGGAAGGGATCGAGAACAGGAAGTAGGCGCCAAAGAAGGCGAACTGAATCAGCATCACCTTCGTGTAGTTCAGGTCGAAAATCGGCTTCAGGTGGGGAACCAGGATGTCGTTCAAACAGGTGAGAAAGCCCCACATAAAGAACAGCGTGGTTACGGTGGCCAGCGGAGCGCCGTAGCTTTGGCCGGGACTGGATGCGGTGGCTGTGAGTTCCAGTATTGGGGGTTGCGATCGCCATGAGTTCTATTCCACCCTTCGAGGGGTTATGAATTGCGGAACGCCGCCATCATACATCGGCGAAGAGCTGTTTTGCGCATTTTCTTCCGGGACGGAAACGCGTCCAGCCTCTACAAAATCGATTCTCTACCTTGACAATCAGTTCCCGTTGCCGGAGACTCAGTCGTTTCCGGCAATCATCTTCTCTTGCAGGTCCTTTCTATGCGCAGCGCAATTCTGTTCGTACTCTTAACTGCAGTTGTTATTGGCAGCAAGACCCTCCTGTTGGCACAAACCGAGGCGAATGATGTAGTGGTGTTCAGCGAGCCGGGATTTCCGGCTGTGGACTCCGCCGCCCCTTCAGAACCACAACTTGCGGCGTTGTTCCCTGCCGCCAGCAAGATCGGGGCCGATCAACTTCCCGCTGCTCTTTCCTCCCAGTCGTCGCGCCTCCTTGTGCTTCCCTATGGCTCGGCCTTTCCAGAGGAGAGTTGGCCGGCGATTAAGGGCTTTCTGGATCACGGAGGAAATCTTCTGGTGCTCGGTGGAATGCCCTTTGCGCGTGCGGCATATCGTGATGCGCAGGGATGGCATCTGCGCGATTACAGCGTGAGGTTCATTCGCCCTCTGATGATTGATCAGTATCAGGAGACTCCAGGCTCAGATGGGCTTCAATTCCAAAGCAATCCCGACTTGACTTTGAAAGTGACGGCGTTCTCCTGGAAGCGAGCGTTCAGTCCGGTGATCCGGCTGAGTGCTGTGGATTTGTACCATCGGGGCGGCGCTGCAGGTTCACTCGATGCGCGGCTGGACACGCTCGCATGGGGCGTCAAGGACGGCCGCAAATTGTCTGCACCCGCGATTCAGGTGGATCACGACCGCAACGGGTTCGACGGCGGACGCTGGATTCTCGTGAATGCGGAACTCGGGCGCGAGTTCTTCGACAACAAAGAACTGATCCAGTCTCTGCTGAATCGGGCGCTGGAGGGTGAAGAACAATTCGCCGTGCGCCCAGTGTTGCCGCTCTATCTGCCCGGCGAGCCGGTAGAGCTGCAAGTCGATTGGCATGCAGCGCAGCCGGCGAGCGGGCTGTCGGTAAAGGTCACGACCTTCCCCGAATCTGAGCCTTCGAATCGCACCACTGTGACTGGAACGATCCCATCGACAGAGCCGATCGCGTTATCGCCTCCTACGGGCAAGGGACTGTTCATTATCGAGGCGCAGTTGCTGGAGGGCGACCGGGTGCGTGCGATCTATCACTCGGGATTCTGGATTCGCGACGAAGCTTACCTTCGATCCGGTCCGCGTCTGAGTGTCAATCACGACTATTTTGAAGTCGACGGTCATCCGCTCGCGGTGGTTGGTACGACCTACATGTCGAGCGAAGTGCAGCGACTGTACTTTGAGCATCCGAACGTTTATGTGTGGAATCAGGATCTCGGACAGATTCATGATGCGGGACTGAACATGATCCGCACCGGCTGGTGGACTGGCTGGGACAAGTTCTGCGATGAGAATGGGCAGCCCTATGAGCGGACGCTGCGCACGCTGGAAGCCTATCTGATGACGGCGCGCAAATATGGCTTGCCGGTGCAGTTCAATTTCTTCGCTTTCCTGCCCGATGTTCTCGGAGGCAGCAATGCATTTTTGGATCCTGCGGCCGTGCGAAGACAGCAAACCCTGATCTCTGCCGTGGTCGAGCGCTTCCACGATGTGCCGTTTCTCGCCTGGGACCTTATTAATGAGCCTAGTTTTTCGAAGCATTTGTGGACGATGCGCCCCAATGGCGATGGCATTGAGTTGGAGGCCTGGAACGAATGGCTGAGTAAGCGCTACCCGGATCGCGCCAAGCTGGCCGCGATGTGGAATGTTCCGCCGCAGTCCATTGCCGGGACGATCGCTCTTCCCAGCGAAGAGGAGTTTTCCCCGCGAGGGATGTACGTCGGGAATCAACTCTCTGAGGGTCAACGACTACGTCCTCTTTGCGCAAGAATCGTTTGCGCAATGGGCGCGATACGATGCGCGAGACCATCCGCGCGACTGGCTCACAACAGCTGGTCACGGTGGGTCAGGATGAAGGCGGGATCCAAGATCGCCTTTCGCCGGCATTTTGGGGCTCGTCGGTCGACTTCACGACGAATCACTCCTGGTGGCAGAACGACTACATTCTTTGGGATTCGCTCGCGGCGAAACAGCCTGGTGAAGCCATGCTCATCCAGGAAACGGGGCTGCAGCGGGAGTTGAATCTAGACGAGATTGCGCGGCGCACTCCGGAGAATGAGGCTGCCCTTCTTGAACGGAAGATCGCGACGTCGTTCATACAGGGATCGGGAGCGATCGAATGGCTCTGGAATACGAATTCCGATATGACGGAGAGCAACGAGACGCCGATTGGGGCAGTGCGAACCGATTACACGGAAAAGCCCGAGGCGACGCTGCTGCGGGAGTTTGCCCGATTTGCTCCTTCCCTCGGAGTGCACCTTAAAGATCCTCAACTTCCGCCGGTTGCAATCGTCACCTCGCAGGCGGCGCAATATTCGGTGCTGGCGGATTTCCAACTGGAGGCGCAGCGGCGCGCCGTGCGCGCGCTGGCATACCTGGCCCGGCTGCCGGTCTATGTGGTCGCCGAAAATCAGATCGAGCGGCTCGGCAATCCGAAGCTCGTCATCTTGCCGTCGCCGCAGGCGCTGGGCGACGCTGCCTGGGCAGCACTGGTGAAGTATGTAGAGGCAGGAGGAAATCTGCTCATTACAGGGCCCGTCGAACGGGACGAGCATTGGCAGGAGAGACATCGAGTGCTCGAACTCGGAGTCAAGGGACATGCTGAGCCGCTGGTCTATCACAATGCCGAATTGAAGCTTGGCGAACGCCGGATCTCGCTCGCTTTCGGGCAGCAGCAGCAGAATTGGCTCGACTCGCTCCACTTCGACGATGGCTCGACGCTGAAGGAAATTTCGTATGGCAAGGGTCGGATCTACTGGGCCGTCTATCCCGTTGAACTGGCCGAGGATCTGCAATCCACCGCTGAACTCTATTCCTTTGTTGTAACTCGGATCGGTATCGCACCGCCATTCAGCCCACTTACTCCAGTACCACCCGGAGTGCTGCTGTTTCCGACAGTGATGGCAGATTCAGTTTTGTATGTCATTGTTTCCGATTCTGATCAGGACGCCGCCATCAACATTCGTGATCAAGCAACAGGAGCACCGTTAGCATTTCGGTTGCCGGCACAACACGCCGCCATCGCCGTCATCGGAAAGAAGGAGCGTCGAGTCGTTGCCAAGTACGGCTTCTAAGCTTCGAAGTCTTACGTAGTGCAGCGAATACCTGATTCCATTTGCCTCTTCGGACTGATATGTATTCAGTACTTGGTCGCTCCCTTCACAATAACCGAGAAACCTCCTCGAATCGACGGTGGTATCGATGCCGGGAAGGCGCCGGTCCAGGCAGTGGCGATGGTTCCTGGGGATACTTCTCGCCTTCGCTGTGATTGTTTCAATCTGCGTCCCAATCTTCATCATCCGCGCACAGCCGATCTTACGCAGTCGAGTCATCGAGACACTGTCTGCCCGTTTCAAGAGTCGCGTGGAACTTGGCGAGCTTCACGTTTGGATCGCGAATGGGCTTCACGTTTCCGGTAAGGGACTGCAGATCTATGGCGCGACGGATCCCAATCCATGGCAGGCGGGCCTTCAGCCGCTGCTCAATGTTTCGGAATTCCATTTCCAAACTTCTCTGCGCAACCTGTTTCGTGAGCCCATGAAGTTGGATACCGTCTATGTGAGCGGACTTGCGATAAATATTCCGCCCAAGAGCGACCGCCGCGAAATGCGCAGTCTCCACCGCCAGAAGGTGAAGATTGCGGTTGCGCACTTTGTATTTTCGGATACGAAGTTGCTCATCAACACCGACAAACCTGGGAAGGCGCCGCTGGAGTTTGATATCAGTGATCTGCGAATGAGTGACATCGGGCCGGGACAGCCTCTGCGCTTTGACGCAACGCTAGTTAACCCCAAGCCGGTCGGCGATATTCATTCGGTAGGGAGCTTTGGTCCACTGAACGAGTTGAGTCCGCGCGACTCCGCGGTTAAAGGCGATTATTCCTTTACCCATGCCAATCTCGGTCCCATCCGGGGCATTGCCGGGATTCTCACTTCTAATGGCCGCTATGGCGGCACGTTAGGCCGGATTGAGGTTACGGGCCAGACTGACACTCCCGACTTCCGCCTGGATGTCAGCGGCCATCCGGTCAACCTCCATACAGACTTTCATGCAATCGTCGACGGGACTGATGGCGACACCTATCTGGAGCCCGTTCGGGCGCATTTCTTGCGCACCAGCTTCACTGCCAGCGGAAAGATCGTGCGTGTGAAAGAGCCTCATGGTCACGAAATCGATCTCGATGTTGCGATGAGTGAAGGTGCCATCGAGGATCTTCTGAGACTTGGTGTAAGGACCGATCCACCGATTATGACAGGTCCGATCCGGCTGAAGACGAAGTTGAACATATCGCCCGGCGATCGCGACATTTCAGATCGCCTGCGCCTCGCTGGCACATTCCACATTCCCACTGGCCATTTCACGAATGAAAAGCTTCAGACGCGCATCGATAACCTAAGCTTGCGCGGCCTCGGAGAACCGAAGCTGATTGGCAAGGAAGACGTAGAGATGGCGACAGACTTGGAGGGCAAGTTTTTGTTGCAGGACGGAATCCTGTCCTTCTCGCTACTGCACTTTCGAATCCCCGGAACTCACGCCGATATGACCGGGAAGTATAGCCTCGATGGCGCCACGTTTGACTTTCACGGCTTGCTGAAGACGGACGCGAAGCTCTCGCAAATGACGACGGGATGGAAATCCATTTTGCTGAAGCCCGTCGACCCCTTTTTTCACAAGCACGGAGCCGGGGCCGAGATTCCGTTCAAAATAACGGGTACGACGGTCCGAACCGCACTTCGGGCTCGACTTCGGCCATGACCACGGACAGAACGAGCCTTCCCACCAGCAAACCACCCGCCGATAGGTGGTCGGCTACAGCATCTGAGGTATTGTTCGGCTCGCGCCAGAAAAATACTTTTCGGAATATAAGCCCAGCGAGATGCTCCGCTCGGTCGCTGGAGTCAAGCCAAGGAGGAATGCGATGCCGAAAGGTTCGCTGCGGGAACTGTATATCGACGAATTGAGGGATCTGTATAACGCGGAGACTCAGCTGACAAAGGCACTGCCGAAAATGGCGAAGAACGCTTCGAACGCCGAATTGCGCCAGGCCTTCGAAGAGCATCTCCGGCAGACATCTGAGCACGTCTCACGCCTCGAGCAGATATTCGACATGCTGGAGGAAAAGGCGGCCGGCAAGAAGTGTCTTGGGATGGAAGGTTTGGTGAAAGAAGGCGCCGAAACCATGCAAGAAGACTATAAGGACGCCGTGATGGATGCCGCCATAATCGGCGCTGCTCAAAGAGTGGAGCACTATGAGATCGCCGGCTATGGGACGGCAAAGGAGTTCGCCCATCTGCTCGGAGAGGACGAACAAGTCTCCCTGCTTGAGCAAACGCTGGAGGAAGAAAAGCAGACCGATGAGAGGCTGACTCAATTGGCGGAGGAGATCAATCCGCAGGCTCAAGAAGCCGGCGAGGGCCGGGAAGAAGAGGAAGGCGAAGGGGGAGAGGGAAAGAGACGAACGAAGACTTCCTCCCGCCGAGCCGCTTAACCGAAGTCCGTGGAAGGGCGCCCGCCCTTCCACCAAACTCCTCCGGCCTGTATGTGGAAAATACGGCAATTACAGTATGGGCCGCGCTAACGGTGTGAGGGTACTTTCCTTACGGCAAACGCTCGCGCAAGCCTTTCGCCGCAAGGATTCCCAATGAAAAAGCATTCTCCCCACCCTTCCCACTCATCGGCAGACTCCATCGTCTCCTGGCACAGCCTGTATCAGGCGGCTCTATTTGAGACAGATCGGAAGTTGATTCCCGCACGAATTGCCGAGGCGGAGCGGGCAATTCTGAACCGCGTAAAAGAGCTGTTCGGAGTTGACTCCGACCACATTGAGGAAGACCAGATTCTGGACGACGCACTGTACGCTCTGCGGGCGTTGCGGAACTGTATGACGTCGGATGTGAACGCCGCATAGTAGTTGCCTTCTAGTGCCGAGCCCCGATTCATAGTGTTCAGCTGGCATTTCCTAAGTAAATGCAGTGCTTGCAGTTGGTGCAACGCTGTATTGTTGCCGTTCCACCGCCATCTTAGAGTGCAAGAAACGAGGAAAGTTGAGTTTCCCTCTAATGGCGAGCAAACCAGCAGCGCAAGTATCGGCAGGGCAGGTTCCAACCATGAGCGTCAATCTAAAGCGCACGTTTGAGAATGCAGTGCGCGATATTTACGAGACCGATCTGGCCGGTAGAAAGTCGAACTATCGTAGACCGATCGTGCAGCGACCGCGCGTCCCCGCAGAGTCTTCGGCCAATACGCAGAAGAAGGCATTGTCTGACGCGGCCAAAGCTTTGGCGCAATTGTGGAAGATTTCACACAATTCCAGTCATTGAATGTGACTCGATCGACCGTGCTCCGAGCGCGAGAGTCTCAGAGGATCCCACAAATCGCGACCGAGGGGTGAAGGGGTGGTTCTTTCGCAGGTGCAGTCCTCTTGCGAAAAGCGATTATCGCGGTAATAACAATTATCACCAACAATATCGCCGCCGCAGCGGTCGCGGTTCGTTTCCCGGCATTTGGATTTCCAACGATCATGCAATCCTAGACGCGGCGGCAAAATGAGAGTGTCTTCGATTCGCGGTGCCGCCAAGTGCTCCGAAGGTTCACGGCGGAGAATACCCTCGGCGCACTCCGGATTCCTAAATAGCTTTGCGCAGGTTCTCGACGCTTTCGGATCCCCGTTCGACAGCGCCTTCGCCCGCGCACGTTCTGCAGGACGCAACGGCTTCCTTGCGACGCTCGCGCAAGCGACTTTGGAATGTATCCCAGCGACCACCGATCCCTACCGCGTTCCTGCTGATTACGACGGAGTCCGTACCTGCAGGGACCGCGCGTTCTGTGGGTCTGGATGCGGCCTCCCAATCGGCTTTTTCAGTCGACGTGGAAACGGGCTGCATTCGTCGCACTATCGGCTGTCCATGCGCCTCGGCAGCTGCTTGCTCGGATTGCAGGTTCCCCCTAGCCTGTTTTGTGGTCGGAGTCACATTGCGGTCGGTCTCCGCGCGGTGCATCACTGGATGGGCAACCCATTTTGCGCGATATCTTCCTTCATAACCGGACCATTTGGTATCTGTCTCCAGATCGGATTCGTCGTAGGGCGGAAAGCTTTCAATCTGCTGCTTCGTGAGATCGGCTTCGAAGTCGTTTTCGTGCCGCGAGGACGCACGCAGCGCCTCGGCGGGAACCAGAAACTTCTTAGTTGTCAACCAGCCGGTATCCACCACGGCGTAACGAATGTCTCCGGTCGAGTGATCAAAGATCACGTCATCGATCTTGCCGAGTTTTTCGTCGTTGACGCCATACAGATGGGCTCCACGAACGTCTTCGCCAGCTGCGGCAATTTGTGTGCTTTTCAGCATGCCGTAATGTGCCATGTATCTCCTCCCCCTCTTGTGCTCAACGTGGCGCGCTTCCAAAACCAGTTCTTATTCCCTGTTGAGAGTATTGGCTGACGCAGAATATGAGGCAATCAGCCCTTCCCTGTATTGGGAAAAATTGCGGGCCATATATCAGATTTGTCCTGGATCTTCCGGATCTGGTTCCCTTACGGGGACATCGGGATTTTCGGGTGGATCGACAGGATCCTGAATTGGCGAGGGATATGGCTCGGCCGGCGTCCGAACCTCGCGTTGCGATAAGGGGTCTCTGTCAGGGCGCATTCCAGTCAGATGCCGTGAAATCGGCAACGGCAGCCTTTGATTTTGGTCATATTAACCGACAGGAATGAGAGAGCAGCGATTCCGAGAATAAGGAACAGGATTCCGCCGATGGGCTTTTCACAGTAACCACGAGCCTCAGCGAGGATTGTGTCCTTACTCGACTCGGCTGAAGCGCCGTGCGATGCGAGGCAGGAAGAAATGCACCGACAGGGCGAGCAGCAGAGCCACGGCCGTACCGAAGCTGACCAAAGCGGCGTTCTCCCACGCTTCAAACCGGAACACAATTTCTGCCCGTTAAAAGTATTCGGTAGGCACTCAACACCCGTGGGCGGTAAGGTCAGGGGATTAGCTCGATACTATTGATCTGGATCGTGTTGCTCTTCATTTCTAGTTTGCCCTTGATTTTTACCTGTTTGCCGACATACTTCCTGGCTCGCGTTTGATCGTCGAGTTGATAGCTTAGTTGCGTGATTGGATCCTTCAAGACGAGAGCTCCCTTTTCTGGTTCGACGCGTCCGGTAAATGCCAGTTCATCCTGGGTCTTATCATCAGGAGGAGTCTGCGCGCTGGAGGCTGCACTCTGGCTCTCGGAGGAAGGGGAGGATTGCTGGGCACGTCCTTGGGGTCTCGAATTCGTAGGTGTGGTGTCCTTGTCTGCCTGCTGACCGTGAGCCGACGACGAAAGTGCGAACGCCGCCAACGTTAAAGCAGCGGCTACTAACAGGCGAAAAAGGATATTTTTCATTTCATCGCACCTCCGTACATTTGATCGGAGCGCCAGCCAGGGTGGAAATAAAACAAGAGGGCTCAAGTCGCGGAAGTTATGGAAGCAACTCTGATGGTATTCCCGGTGCGCGTGCCAATGACGCGAGCGCGCTGGCCGGCCAGCTTTTTAAATGAGCCAAGATCTCCTTCGAGAAGGTAGACGGATTCGCCATGAATCAGCGCGAAAGCTGCGCCTCCATGGACACAGACGCGGACGCAAGTGCTTGCCGAGCGATCAAGAGCGGGCTGATGTTTTGCTCCGCAGCGAGAACAGGTAATCATCCCTTCGAAGGACTGGGCGTCTGCTGGGCGTGCGACTCGCGTGTCCTGACCGACAGCGACTCCTGCCGCAGCTCCCACAGTGGCAAAGAGCAGGGCCAACGCAAGGGCGACCGCGGTTCCGAGCAAGACGATTTCGACGCACACGTATTTGGTCTTCATGAGGACCTCCCGGAGATGCGACAAGTCATGGATGCGCGGTTCGGCGGAAAGAGTTGGCATAGAGGAGTCAGCACCTGTCATGCCATTCCCAATGAAAGCCAACTACTTACTTTCTTTCTTAAATGAAAGAACAAGCACTGTGCGCACATGCAACGGCATCGTGTTGTTGAGAGGGGAGCAAGGTAGAAATTTCTTCCCGGAGTGCAGTCTTTCCGATCGAATCTGCGTAATGACCGTTCGCGAGCTAGGCTGCCGCTGCGGCAGCTTGGATCGCTCCTAGACTCGCAGCTTCCTGGGCTCCGGTCCGACGAAGGAGCTCAATCGCGCTCATCGCCTTGGCATTCTCAGCGCAGGAGACATACACCAGCGCACCCACATCGCAGAGCTGATGTCCCAGCCTTTTTGCCTCGTCTGTAGAGAATCCGAGGTCCACCAGGGTTCGAGAGCCGCGTGAAAGCGAAGATGAATTCTTCTCCGTGAACAGGGCTTTCAGGAACGCCTGAGACCGAATGAATACGCCGACGGTGGGAATTACAACTGCCCCGAATTCTGAGAACCAGCCGATCCTGCGCGCAGTCGTTGCGTTTCCGGCTCCTGCAACGTAGTTCGTCGTGTCATGGAATACCCCCGCATCAGGGTGAGCCGGCGAAAGAACCATGCAGATGTTCTCGTTCTGGTAACCGGCCCGATTCAATGCAGAAACAACCTCGGGCAAGGGGACATTGCGAGAGTACATTCCGTAAGCTGCGGTTCCGCTACTGATCATGAGTGAACTCCGAAGCCGGGCTATGCGGAAGGCTGTCTGAATCCTTCTACGGCGCGGGCAAGTTTGTAAAACATACAAACATCGTGGACTCAAGGCACTAGGGTGAATCCTGTAAAGCAGTTAGTGGCCCGGAGCAGGGACTGTTAAGAGAACAGGTCGATTTTCTGGACTTGGATGGATTTCGCGCCCGGATCAAGGTTTCCGGCTACCCTTACGGTCTGATTCTCATAGGCTTGAAGGTCGTGGTCGGTGTCGAGCTGGTACGTTGTACCGTTCTCCGCTTTAAGGAGATGCCGATTTCCGTCTTTTACGATCTCTCCCGTATAAGACTGGGCGGGTTCCTGCTGGTTGTGAGGGTCGGCCGGTAACCTGGCCTGTTGATCTTGAGGCTGCCCCGGTTGCGGTATCGGAGCTTCTTGGGGTGGTAAGGGTTGAGGCGTAGGCTGTGGATTCTGCAGCTGAGACCACGCAATCAAATCGCGGCTTGTATAAGCATCTTCCGGAGTCTGAAGGTTGGATTGCTGCGGAAAAGCTGCCGGCGCAAACAGCAGCAAACAAAACGAGAATAGCATCGTCATTCGACCCATGTTTACATCTCCGAAAGACGAAGCCCTGAAATCCAATCTCGCGGCGTCCCGGGTTAGCGCGTGACCCAGAAGGTCAGCACCTTTTTACTCGTCACCCCACCATTGGGTCCATAGAGTGTTCGCGGTAGCGCGACCGCAGATGGGTCTGCTTCACCTCAGAACACCTGGACAATCCCGTTCCGCACGGCATAACGAGTCAGATCGGCTACGGAATGTAGACCCAGTTTGCGCATAAGGTTCGTACGATGGGTCTCAGCGGTTTTGACACTCAGCTTCAGAGTTACGGCTACTTCCTTGCTAGTCCGGCCTTCGGCCAACAGTTGGATCACCTCGCGCTCGCGCGCGGTGAGAACGTCACCGGAAAGATCAGCATCGTATGCCACGTCAGGATGTTTTTCGCGGTTTAGAAAACCGTCCAACACCATCTGGCTGACGCGGGGTGTGAAGAATGTTTTCTGGCTCTGGAGAGCATCCACTGCGGCGACCAGATCGCGACCGGCATCGGATTTGAGGAGGAATCCGCGGGCGCCGGCGCGCAAGACCTCTCTGATGACGTTATCCGAATCGTGCATGGTCAGGATCAGGATCGCCACATTCGGCGTGATTGCCAGGATTTGCCGGGCAGCTTCCAACCCATTCAGATTCGGCATCCCGATATCCAGTAAAACCAGGTCGGGCTTGATTCTCGTCGCCAGCTCGACCGCGTCGCGTCCGTCTTTCGCCTCAGCGCAAACTTCCCATCCGGGATGGCTCTCAAGAAGGGAGCGAATGCCGCGCCGGGCAACTTCATGATCGTCAGCGATAAGAATTCGGAGCATTTTTCACCTCCGATACTAACGGACCCAACGCGGATCCGTGCTGTAAGTTATTCGGAATCAGTCATTCACACGCTTGGAAGCATCTCCTTTTTCCTTCGTAGCACACATGCTGCCAAACGCCTATCCTGTTGCTACCGAATAACAACACCGAAAGCCGGCTTGAGACTCTGTGTAAGTTTTGCCAAATTCGCTGGTCTTGCCTTCGCGGGCGCATACGGCGAACACTGTAGTTCCTAAAGGATTGCGCTCGTCCCCAAATCTCGTTAGGCACAATGCGTTAACCGAAAGCTTCAGAACTGCATCTGAAAACGTTCACGGGAGGCTCGGCGCATGTGTGCTGATTTCACATTTCATCTCCGCTCATTCCTACTGCGAAGTATTCATTTAGGTGCGTTGGCGACAATACTGTGCGGCTGGGTAGCTGCTCAGGACGATCCCATGGCGCTACCGCCGCGAACCTCCCAACCACCGGCGTCCGCACAGCAGGAATCGAACCAACCGCAACCCAGCCAGCAACCAGGCGAGCCGTCAATTTCTCCGATTCAGAGCTCCGAAGACCAAGGCCGATTCGTTTTCAGAAAGCAAGTACAGGAGGTCGTACTGCACGCAACCGTTGTCGACGATTATGGAAGGCTGGTCACATCGCTGGATCGCACCGCTTTTTCGGTCTATCAAAATGGACAGCCGGAAGCCATTACTTCTTTCCGAAAAGAAGATGTGCCGGTGGCGATCGGGATTGTCATTGATAACTCCGGCTCCATGCGCGACAAGCGAGCAAAGGTGAATCAAGCGGTACTAAACCTGATCCGGGCCAGCAATCCAGAAGATCAAGTATTCGTCGTGAACTTCAGCCAAACTCCTTATCTGGATCAGGATTTCACCTCCGATGTGAATCTGCTTCAGACTGCGTTGCATCAGGTTTCGAGTCGTGGAAGCACGGCTCTCTACGATGCCGTAGTAGCATCGGATTTCCATCTGCGAAACAATCCCCGGCTGGACAAGAAGGTGTTACTCGTGATCACGGACGGAAAAGACAATATGAGCCGTGAGACCTTGCAGGATGCTTTGCGGAAGTTGCAGTCGAATAAAGGAGCAACGCTGTATGCGATTGGTTTGATGAGCCAGGGAATGACGCGCTCCGGGCGGGAAGCGCTACAGAACCTGGCAGCCAGTACGGGCGGAGCCGCATACTTCCCGCAGAATGTGGACGAGGTGGACTCGATCACCCGATCGATTGCACACGATATTAGAAGCCAGTACACACTGGCATACAATCCCGGAGGCAACATTGGGACCGGGTATCAAGGGATTCGAGTGGAAGCGAGAGGTCCGGCGCACAGCCATCTGACTGTTCGTACCAGGACTGGGTATTACCCAGGAGAAGCCGTAAAGTAATCGGCTACGGTTGCGAATCAGGCCGCCGTCGGTCCTGTTGGGGATTTCGGCGGCGGCGGCAGTTCAATCTGAATCAGGTTGTTCTTGATTGCGTAGACGACCAAGTCACGAATCGAGTGGAAGCTCAATTTCCGCATGATATTGCTGCGATGAGTCTCCACAGTCTTGGTGCTCAGGTTCAAGAGAGATGCCACTTCCTTCGAACTGTTCCCCTCGGCGAGCAACTGCGTGATCTCGCGTTCGCGGGCTGTTAGTGTTGGCAGCTTCGGCGCTTCGTTTCTCGAGACCTTCTGGCCCTTCTCCAGGAAGCCGGCCAGCACCAGATCGTTTACTCGCGGAGTGAAGAACATCCGCTTGTTTTGGAGCGCCTCGACGGCGGAGACCAAGTCCCGCGCGGCATCGGACTTGAGGACAAAGCCACGAGCACCCGCATCCAAGGCCTCGCGGATCACCTGATCCGAGTCGGTGATGGTGAGCACGATGACCTTGAAATGAGGATCGTGCTGGAGGAGCTGCCGCGTCGTATCCAAGCCGTTCAGGTTGGGCATGCCGATGTCGACAATCACGACGTCGGGTTTCAGCTGCAGAGCCTTCTCCACTGCCTCGCGACCGTCGCTCGCCTCGCCACACACTTCCCAGCCTTCGTGCTTTTCGAGAAGCGCGCGCAAACCTCTGCGCACAATTTCATGATCGTCTGCCAGAAGGATTCTCAGCGCCATAAATCTGCCCTTTCCCAGACCTGGTCAAGCAGGCGACGAGGCCTAGCTCACCTGCGGATAGCTTCGTTCATTGAGAGCGGTGAACACTCGATGCTGGCTTACGGCTTCTACCGCTGCCAGCAAATCTCGAGCTGCATTGGACTTCACAACGTAACCGCGAGCACCTGCTTCCAGTGCTTCACGCATCATCTGGGGCGAATCATGCTGCGTCACGAACAGGATCTCCAACTCAGGAGATTGCCTTCGCAACAACCGACAAGCCTCCAAACCATTCATCCGCGGCATGGTGACATCCAGCACCATGACATCAGGGCTCAAGTCTCGGGCCTTCTCCACGGCCTCGGCTCCATCAGAGGCTTCCCCAATGACTTCCCATCCCGAGTGGCCTTCCAAGAGGGTTTTCAGTCCCTGTCTCACAATCGGATGATCGTCGACGACAAGAATGCGAACTGTCATTCGAATTCAGTTCCTCGGGGGAGACCGACCAGACGATTCGCCACATTTTATCCCTGAACGGATGTGACAGCCTGACCAATAACCGCTTATTTTCCACGCAACAACTCGGCAAAGAGGGAAGCGCCCTGAATGTTCAACACAAAAGGCTAACGTTCGGGTTCCGCAGGTCCAATACAGGGAATCCTGTATTTCGCCGATCTCTGCACCGAAAAACGTAGCGCCGCATCAAACGCCGCCAGACGTTAGCGGAAAATAGGTTCGGTCATGCAGCAGCAAGTCGACTGCTTCAACGACGGCCCCGATATCCTGCTTCGCGCAAGCCCCGCGAACCCCGGCTTGGCGGGCGGCGTCCGACAGTTGACTGGAAAGATGCAGGGTGACCATCAGAATTGGGATCTTGGGGAGCATGGCCGAGATCTGCTTGGCAACGTCCACCCCGTTCAGATCCGGCATCTGATAGTCAAGCACGATTAGATCGGGAGGCGACTCCAGAACCTTCTGTAGCGCCTCACCGCCGGTCCGCGCTTCTCCACAAACTTGCCAGTTCTCTTGCTGCTCAAGGATAGCTCTCAGATAGCGTCGGACTGCCGGATTATCATCAACAATAAGAATACGGATCAACCGAAAGCCTCCCCGCCCGCTGATAGAAGACTCTAATTCCGCGCGGGTAGCGAAATGGCCTCTTCCGGAACACCAGAAACGCGAAACTCAGAAACCGCGTTGATCGATCAAACTTTCGATCACAGCTCCCGGCTGATTTTCTTCTATCGCCTTTTCTCTCAGAATCGCTTTACTCAACCTAGGCGATGCAGCAGATGAGCCACAATCCAGTGAAAACAGTAGAGTTTCACAAAGAGGCACCGGCATTGAGGGCGTATTTCTACCAAATCCCTTTATCACTGCCGGTGATCTTCAGTTCGAGTGCGGCCGCAGTGGCCAGACCCGGCAGCAGGCTCAGACGGAGCGAATTGCGAACTTCGCCCCGCATCAGAAGCGTCTTGAGTTCACCGGCGTACAGATTGAATGAGTGCGGCAAGATAGGTACGCGCAGGAAGTCCTCGGCGATAGTGGATCTGATCCACGCCGAACTTGGCGGATCCAGTTACCAGAGCTGGTAACGCGATACCTCGGTCTCGAAAAGATTCCACGTAGCCGGAGATGACTGTGAGATAAGTGGCAATCCCCTCCCAAATCCCTGCAGCCGATCCCAACTCATGGAGATGAGTAATGTCGACGCACTCGGAATCCAGCAGGCTCGCATTGTCGATTACGTCACACAGTCGAATGTAGAAGTGCCGATACATGCGCTGCAGCGTGCTGATGATGATGCGATCTTCCGGAGCCAGCACGCGAAACGAATATTGTTCGACATTGATCAGTCGAGTGCGTCCAGCGAGTGATTTTGTTACGGCGGTTTGCTCCCCAGTCTGACCTAACCGCCCAATATGAACTTCGACCAGTTCGCGCAATCCGGGCACGACGAAGTTCCATTTGTTGGCCAGTCGATCGCCCCAGCTCCGGTCGTCGACCCTTGCCCCGAACTTCGTGCGCATTACGTCCACCACGTGAGCCGGTTCCGCGTCCGTGTACAAATCAAGATCACTTCCGAGATCCGGCCAGTGATCCAGCGACTTGATCACCGTCACGGAGCATCCGTTCTGTTCAAGAGTGGTGCAGATGCGATCGAGGAATCCAAGCGCTTGGCGGATGCGAGAATTTTCTTCCTCGATCGCAAGCGATATCCGCTCCGCGAGGTCCGCCCTGCCAGTCACTTTCAGAAGCCTCGCTCAACCGTGAAAACGCGCGAATGACGACATGGTTCTTTGCAGCGAGCTCCAAGATAGCTTCAAATTTGTCCGGATTCATATCCCGCACAATTTCGGCGATCCGATTCGCGGAAGCCGGCGAATCGAAATCGGTGAGCACAAGTTCAGACAAAAAGTGAAAGTCATTCTCAGGTTGGTGCGCGGTCTCCATTAGAGAGAGGCTCCCTTTGAAGCTATGGTGAATTGCCGGAGTTGGATGCGGCTCGCCGGAAGTGGGTTGGTGCAAGGCGAGTCTCAGATCATTTCCCTGCCGAAACAGAGGAGGAGTTCTGGCTGCATTTAGCAAAATTGAGACGCTCGACTGCCGTGCCTTCCTCGTAGTCGTTCCAGGTTTCAATCATGACGAAGGGAAGCGGATGAGCGGCGTCGAAGTAACGAGTGTACAAGTGAAGGGTGTCTTCGAACGTCTGGCCGCAGCGGCTCTGCATGTGGCGATTGAGACCCCACTTTGCAGACGAGTCATCGAATCCCGGCCACGCAGCGCCGACAATGATCTTGTCGGGATGCTTATTGCGCATGTTTTTGTAAAAGTTATCCAGGTATTGGTCGCCCCAATTGCTGCCATCTGGCGTCCACCCCTTTTGTCCCGGTTGGACCCACGCGATACATTCCAGCAAAGTCCGCCGCGTACTGCGCCGGCGGTTCGTCTTTGTAGATCAGCATGGGAGGCGACTCCCATGATTGGCAGTGCTCGACGACGTGATTCCAGTCGACATGTCCCTGCTTCGGGAAAATAAAGATCATCGGGACGACCGTTATAGGTCAGATAAGCGCTGCGATGAGGCGCGCTGGGACCGATGTAGGATCTATAGGCTTTGTCTAACGCTGAAATTGCGCCATCCGTGGCGTGAGCGTCATCGTCCGCGGGCTCGTTGTAAAGCAGAGCCACCTGAAATCGATTTTCATCTGCAGCTTCCTGCAAGAGTGCGAAATTGTGATCGGAGAACGGGGCACTCTCGCCGTACCAATCGACGACGAACGCCGAGATGCCCATGTGTCGCGCCTGTTGGATTTGCTTTCGCAAGAACTGCGGGATCGTAGCTGGCGTAGCCGACGTCCATGTGCTGCCGGTCGCCGAACCATGGCATGTAAACGGCGAGGAGCCTGGGCCATGCGTTAGGAGCCTGGGGATTTTGCTGCACCGCGCGATGTATGCCGGGCGTGGTGCAGCCCGCGCCTACCATAAAGCACACGATCGCCAATGCCAGCAGTTTGTTTGACAAGAAAAGACTCCAGCTTCCCCACCCTGCGGTGAACTTAGGATGCCGCGCCAAACGGCATGGTTGGCGGCCGCAAGTTATTCAAAATTGAGGGACTGCCTGGAGTTGGCGAATTACCCAGCGGTCCGCGCCGGGGGTCATCAGCACGACATAGTGCACGATCGCATGTTCATTGTGGATCGTCTTGCCGCCATCATGGATTTCAAAGTCGTACTCGGCCGTGTCGTGCAATTCGATCACGTCACCTACTGGCGCATAAAAAACGGCATCGAGTTTATGGTGCTGGTTCAGGTAGTGCGAGGTGATCCCGCTGCTTTGCTGGCTGCTTATTGCCGCCCTTAGCCAGGCGTTTGCGGTGCCAGCAAAAAGTCCATTCAGCGGTCCAGCTGAATTCGATTCCAATGCGGAGTCGAGACTAGTCCAAGCGAATTTGTAGTCGCGAATGATTGCGCGCTGAGTCAGCGTCTCAACAGATCGCGGACTGGCTTTGCTCGCATCGAGCGTGACTTGGGGAGGATTGTCTGCCGCGAAAAGGCCAAGCGAGCATAACAACACAAGTACAACAGTGGCGCTGACTCTCAACCGGGCGTGGTGCTTCAATGGGCAGAAGATCATTTGCATCTCACTCCTTGCCGCCGAGGCGCAATTCATTTCCCGTGGCTACTCCCGACGCAGCCGAGACCACGACAGGACCTTTGGCAGCGAGGGTAGCTCGGGCGACGTCCTGCTTCACCGGAGCATCCACGAAACTGACGTCCTGGCCGTTCTTCGCGGTGAATGTCACGATCGTTCCGTCGGGAACTGGATTTCCTGAGCAGTCGCGCACCGGTTCGGTCTCGACGAGAATTCCCTTGGCAGTTCGCTGTCCCTTGATTCGCAGATTGCATGGATCAGAGGCGACCTGCTGGACGACTCTGACGCGCGACTAAGTCGCTGAGTGATGCCGAAATCTGTAAGGCACCAGCCGATTTTCCCGAGCCGGTACGGAACCAGGCAACGCCGTCGTGAGTCGGTACACTGCGCGATGTCGCAGCAGAACCCTTGGGGGTTAATTGAAACTGAACCGTCTCGGGTGCCAGAACCAGGTTGTGGAATTGGTCGAATGGCAACGCTACGCCGCTGATTACGTCATTCACTCCAACTGGAGCCCGCGAAGGGTGTACCAGAAACGTAAGAATGGCTGGTTTGCCCGAAGCCACAAAAAATGTGGCGCTACTGCAGTCGCCGGTGCACAGGACGGCCACATAGCGGCCGGCACTTTGCAAGCTCTTTTGCGGTCAGGTCGATGTTCTGTCCTAGTTGGACATCTCGCTTTAAGGAAATTGACGGGCCACTGAGATAGAACGTGGCCGCGCCGCTGCCCGTGGTTGCGATGGACACGCCCTGGCCCGCAACGGCGTTAGCAGGAACACGGAGGGGCGCATCCTGTGCAACAGCAATCATCGCCACGCAGATGAAAATACCAGCGGCCAGAACGCGACTGGCGCTAGGACTTTTGCAGGCTGTATTGATTGACGACGACATGAAAGTTCTGAACCTTTCCTGCCACGGATTGTGGAATCTCAACCGCAAACGACTCAGTGGATTGTGGAAGCAGGGCCTGCTCCACGTATCCGTCGGAAACCCAGACAACCTTGCCATTGTTGTCGTAGAAACTCGCGATTACGTGCGGGATATTGACTGTCTGTCCGCTCTCGTTCAGCAATTCTCCATGCAGCACGGAGTGGCCCTGCGCATCCGTTTCGAGCTTCTGGTTCATCACTCCGATAACCGGGATCCGATGACGCCGGGACCAGTGTGGCCTTCACATCCATCCGGACATTCTTCACCTTGCTCAGGCTGACGTGTGGGAAGTCGATGCGATACGGGGTAACTTGCTTAGGCAGCAAGACGTGAAGAATCTTGTCGAAGCTGCTCTCGTCATCGATGGTGCTGCCTGAAGCGTCGACCAGCGTGGCATTCACATTGACGAATGCCGGAATCGTATCTTCATTCACAACTTCGCCCATGACCACGGCGCCTTCGGCGGAATCGACTGCATTCATGGAGACGATGCGGACATTGGGAGCATCGACATTGTGCGATCCCCATTCCTCCCCGGCGGTCCCGGTAACGAGATCCCAGCGCAGGTAGTTCACCGGTACGATTTGAGCGGGCACATTTGGCTTGGGTGTTTCATCCCAAATTACTTTCCAGGTATCTCCGCGGTGGGCAAGGCGGAAATCGCGTACATCCTCGACTGGTCCGACTGGAGTACTCCAGTGCAAACGCACTCGCATTTGAGCGTCGGAATTGGTGGCGTGAAGTGGACGCGTGTCGAACCGCTCGAGACTGGAGAACGAGCGTAACCCGCCATTGGAACCAACCCATTCCTGGATGAACCCTTGCTCATTCAGCGTGTCGCTGGTGCGTTCGACACTGGAAAATGCGCGATCCCAGTTTCTTCGTTGGACGTCGAGCAGGAAATTGTTGAGAGCCTGTTCGGGGGTGGAAGCACTAGTGCTGAATCCAGGCAGAGCCGCTCCGGCGGCTACTCCAAGGGTTCCAGTAGGATCGCCCGGTGGACAATCCAAGAAACATGAGAACAACTGTGCCGGCAACGATGAGGATGACGATTGGCAGAGCTCGTTTCATTTCATTTCCTTAAGCTACGTAATCACGCGCAGGTTCCGAAACTCTCTCTGATGCGATTCGATCGCTTTTCGCACCTGCTGTCTCGCAGGCAGAAAGAGCACCAGGAAGATTGCCAACACGCTGACTCCGATGGGAAGCGTTCCCCACAGCAAGCCCATCCAGGCAGGGGGAATAGCGTCGGAGTCGATGCGGTGGGCGGGAGGAACGTCATCCTTCGACCATGCGGTGATCTCGCCATTGCCGAAGGTCTCCGTCTTGCGCCAGCCGACAAAAGTCAGAAGCGGCTCGTAGTAAGAGTCATGCACAAAGACGTACTTCAGTCCATAGCGATTCGCGTGCTCGAGCATGGCGCGAAGGGAAGCCATACCCGCAGAGCCATAGAACTTGGCATTCGTTAATTGAGCTGAGCCGTAGTGAGTCATCTCAGGCAGAAGTCGGGCCGAGTTGTAGTCGCCATCGACGCTGCTTGCGTTGGTATAGGTGGAAACTTGCTGCGAGTTCGCTGCCCAAACCAAGCGTGAGATAACGATAAGCGTCGTGGCCGTCACGGTTGAGAAATGCGATGACGGGACTCACGTTTATAGTCCCCGTCGGGCGAAATGGATTCGCTGTAAGCCAGGCAAGTGCCGCTCCGATCGTTGCGACGGCAGCCAGCGACAGACGCGACGGCAGCCTTCGACCGGAAACGATCAAGCAATTCGACTGCTAACAAACCCACAATCGGCATAGCCATCAGTGTTGCCCAGAACGTGAAACGCTCGAACGTGAGAATTTCAAATGCACGGCCCAGCAGCCATCTTGGCAACGGCGTCGTGCCGCCCAAGCCGAAGATGAGCGTGAGCCAGAAGCCGAAGAGAAGAGGTCTCAGCCTTCGGACCGAGGCGCCACGGATGATGATGAATGGCAATGCCAGAATTAAAGCGCCGTACGGAATCACAAAATAGTTGAGTCGCTGTAATGGAGTTGAGGAGAAAGTTCGCGCGGCTGTCGTGCGGAATCGGGATCTGGTGGATGGGATGTTGGATCAAAGTCATCCAATATGGCAGCAGAACGACTCCGACCCCAATACCGACGAGAACTGCAAAAACGAGCTGCCCGCGAGACCGAAGCCAGCAGCGAGCCTTTTGTCCGCCCGTCCAAGGCATCCATACAGACCAGCCAGAGCACAGGGCCGGCAAACAGGACGGTCCCGAAGATCAGCGTCACGTGGTGCGCTGCCGCGGCAGCCAGACTCACGGCAATGCCCTTGATCAAAGCACGTCCCGAACCTTGGGTTGACCATTCATAGAAATACGGCAACGCGTTCAAATAGAGGGCAGCTGAGGTGATAGTCGCCAATTGTCCGGCCTGGTAGATCAGAAACGCGAGCGCGCCGAGAAAGATGCTGCCCAGCGCGGCATACGACGCGGCGCGCTCATCGACCCAAATGCGGGCAAAGCGGAATACCCCGACGGGCAACAGCAAAACCGCAACCAACTGCACGAGCATGTACGCCATTTTCAGGCCGGCGACATTCGAGACGAGCGCGATCCACTGGTGTGTCAATGGTGGATAGGTCGTCTGCGAGAAGCCCGCGAACCACTTCTCGTTCCAGGGATTAAACCAGTGATGCGCATAGTGCGATGCGAGAAAGATGTGGAAGTTCGCGTCAAACGAACCCGACGGAAGTTGCATGAGTAACAGAGGGCCGTGGACGGCCAGGGCCACCAACACGATCGCTAGAAGCGGAATCGGACGAGAGTAGCTTTCGTTCGGTGTCATTCAATACACACTCCTGCGCTAGGCAGCCAAATTTGATTCGTAACGGGTCCGTAAGGTTTGCGCGATTTCTTGCGTCGTGATCTCGACGTCCCGCATGAAGGCAAACCTAACTGTTCCTGTGGCATCTGAAGAAGGCCGCAGGACTTCCCGTGTGGAAGACGTTTTGCGGGAAGTATTCCAGACTTCATTCGTATACGTGGTGACTACGTGAAAAGCCGGTTTCCGCTCACTAGCTTTTGCCTTGTTACGGTCTTGATGCTCCTGGGAAGAGGAGCAGGGCAGACCTATGATCTCGGTTCGGGCAAGAAAACGGACCAACAAAGTTCCAGCGGTACCGATTTCAGCTGGGGTGCGGGTATTGAAGTCGCGCGGCAAGCACGCGCTGCCGATGAGGCGATCAAGCGGAACGACTTTCGCCGGCGCCGTAGCGCACGCTCAGCAGGCCGTCAATGCAGCCCCCCAGGATGCGGAACTATGGTTCTTGCTCGGATATGCGGCTCGCCTGAACGGCAATATCCGCTGTCGGTGGACGCCTACAACCGGGGATTGAAGAACAAGCCTAATTCAGTTCGTGGTCTGGCGGGATTGGCTCAGACCTACGCGAGGATGGGTCGAGACAAGGAAGCGGAGCAACTGCTGCGCAGAGTCATCGAAGCCAATCCTAAAGACGCGAACAGCTCTACAACTCGCGGGTGAATTGCTGCTCAGCACGGATCCGAAGACCGCGTTAACTCTTCTCGAGCGAGCTGACGCCGTGCAACCGTCCGCCCATGGAGATTTGCTGATTGCGCACGCCTACGAGAGGCTCGGGCAACCGGACGAAGCAACCCGTTATATCAATCAAGCCAAGAGCCGTGGTCCGCATGATCCTGACGTTCTGCGCGCAGTGGCCGAGCAATACAGAAATCAGGGGAAATACGACGAGGCCATCGCGACCTTGCAGGCGATTCCGAACAAGAATGCCGATGTGCAAGCCGAAATGGCGTACACCTATCAACTTGCCGGCAACCCACAGGAGGCTGCGACGCTCTACGCGCGCGTCGCAAAGGCCGCGAAAGGAAACATTGGATTCCAACTGAGCGCTGCTCAGGCCTTCATCAATGCTGGCAAGCCGGAAGAGGCGACGCCTTTCCTCGACGCCGCGCGCGCGATCGATGGTAACAACTATCGTCTGCACGCGATTCTCGCGGCTCTTGCCGAATCTGAAGATCGTCTTCCCGAAGCGGAGCAGGAGTACAAGACCGCACTGAGCAACTTGCCGGCGCGCGTGCAAGAAGGGCCGCTTTATCCGATTGAGTTGCGCCTGAATCTGTACGAGATCTACGTGCGGCAAGGGGATGATGCCAATGCAAAACAGCAATTGCAGGCTGCTGCGGCCGCCATTCAGCAGGTTCAGGTTTCAAGATTCGGCTCGACCGGAGATGCTGCGCCTGCGCGCCGCCGTGGAATCTGCGTCGGGAGACCTGGATGCTGCCAACCGCGATTTGAAAGAGGCGCTCGCTCTCGCACCCAGCAATGTGAACTCGCTGATGAACTTCGGAACACTGCAGTGGAAAATGGGTCAGAAAGGCTGCTGCCCGCGAGACATTCTTGAAAGTTCTGCAGTTGGACAAGAACAATCGCCAGGCGCTGTCAGGTCTTGGGTACCTGGCACGCGATGCCGGAGATACCAAGCTGGCCGAGTCGTACTTCTCCCGTGCCGTTGCGGCGCATCCGAAAGACTACGCTCCACATCTGGCGCTGGGCGATCTCTACACTGCCGAGCGGAACTTCCGCGCCGCCGAAACCGAGTACGAAAGCGCTTATCAGCGCATGCCAAGCAATCCTCTTGATTGTGGCCGGAGGCGCGAATGCCGCGCTGGAATCGCACAATATGGACCTGGCTCAACGCTGGCTCGAGCGGGCGAACGAAAAGATGAGCGCTAACGTGCAAGTGCAGCGTGAACGCGAGCGGTATCTTACTTTCCGCGGACAATACGCAGAGTCTGCTCAGCTCGGCCAAAGCGTCATTGCCAAGCTTCCGAACGATCGCGAGGGAGTCGATTATCTTGCCTACGACCTTTATTACCTCGGCCGCTACGATGAGGCTCTCGCACTAGCCAAGAAATACGAACCGATCCTGCCCAACGACAAAGACCTTCCGCTGATTGCGGGTAACGTGTACGTTCACAATGGCGATTTGCAGGCCGCGCTGGAGAACTTCACACGCGCTCTTGAACTCGATCCGAAGATGGCCACCGGATATGTGAATCGCGGCTTCGTATGGAACGACCTGAAGCAAGCGGCGAAGGCATCCAAGGATTTTCAAACGGCGTTGAAGTTGCAGCCTGACTACGGCGAAGCTCATCTTGGACTGGCTTACGCCGATCTGCAGTTGCACCGGCCCAAGCCGGCGCTCAAACAACTGGAGGCTGCGCAGAAGAGCCTGGGTAAGTCGCGACCATGGCATCTGGCGCGAGCGGAAGCATTTCGCCAGGAAGTGGATTATCCGCATGCCGCGGCGGAGTATCGCACTGCGTTGGCCGAAGATCCCAAAGATATAACGACGCAACTGGCCTACGCCGATGTTCTCTATCGCATGCGCCAGTACGGTGAGGCGATCGCCGCGTTGAATGACGCTCTGAAGCTCGCACCCTCTGAGCCTGCGATTTACGCCTTAATGGCGCAGCTCCACGCGAAACAAGGAGAGCGGGACCAGACGCTTCGGGATATTCAGGAGGCCGACCGTCTGGGCGGAAATCGCTTGGAGATTCTGACCGCGACCGGCGATGCGCTACTGACTTTGGGCGATCGTGACGCTGCGATGCAGCGATTCTCGCGGGCGCTGGAAGTCCCGGGAGGCAACCGAATCGGCATTCGGCTTGCACTAGCTCAGATCTTTCTGCGCCAGGGTCATGCGGATGAAGCACGCCGCCAAATCGCACTTGGTTTTGCGGAAGCTCGGATGATCCCGGACTCCCCGGTAAACGGGCAGGATTTCGCCGATGCGGGGAATCTGTTTCTCGCCATGCACGATTTTGATTTGGCGGAGCAGTATTTCAGCAGAGCTCAAATGGCGGGAGCCAACAACCGCGCAGTCGCCATTGGTCTTACCAATACCTATCTTGCCGAGGGGAATACGCAGAAAGCAGGCTCGACTCTAGCCAGTCTTGGTCCAGCGAAGCGACTTCCGCGACGATTACGACTACATGATGGCGTCGGCGAATCTCTACCGCCAGCGTCAAGACCCGCTCCATTCGCTCGCATCGTTCGCGCAGGCCAGCACCATCGCGGGACCGGAAGATCACGGTCTGGCGGAAACCTCTCAATACATCGAAGCCGAGCAGGAAGGTCGCCAGATCAACGACAACATCAGTTTCGTTCCGGAGGCAGTGTCCGCTCCTGCTTTTGAAGACATCAATGTCTACACTCTGGACGCGCGGATTCTCAATGTGACGAATCCGACTTTATTGCCGCCGCCGCGTCATTCTTTTCGGAATTTGGTCGAGTCCCACTATCGAGTGAAATTGGGTAATCTCCCGGCGATCTCGGGATTTGTGGGTCAAAGCTTCACCACGGGACGATTGCTCTTCCCCAGCGTCGGAGTAGTTCAAGATCGGAATACGTACGACACGATTCTCAACGGAGGATTCACCCCGATCCTGCACTTCGGGACAAACTCGATCACGTTTAACGGAGGGCTTCAATTCACGGTTCGCCGCGATACCGTGTCTCCCGTGTTCATGAATCAAAACTTGTTTCGGCAGTTCCTATACGTGTACACGAGTTCGTTCTTCAACTGGATCTCGTTTACCGGAAGCGCCCAGCGGGAGACTGGCCCGTTCATCGATCAAGACCTGCATTCTCGCGATGCCTTCGCCAACATCGAGTTTACTGTCGGGCGCCCGTGGGGCCGTACTTCGTTGATCACTGGATATTCGGTTCGAGATTTGCTTTTCCGGCCAAGGATCGAGGAGTACTTCAATTCATCGGTCTACGCCGGCCTGCAACACAAATTCGGCAACCGCCTGACCGCTGCTGTTCTTGCGGAAGATCTGCGCTCCTGGCGTGTACAGGGTAATCACTATGCGATTGCGCAGGCCCTGTTACCCGGAGGGCGCTTCGAGTTTCGAGCGACTCCACGCTGGAGTGTGCAGGGCTCCGCCGTCATCTCCCGGGGATCCGGCTTCCACGCGTACGACAATGTGCAGAGCCAGTTCCTCGTGTCGTACGTGCGTCCTCTGCGCGGACGCGTGAAAGATGGCTCGATGGAAACGCCGGTTTCTTTCCCGCTGCGTTTGTCGATCGGCGTGCAGCAGCAGAGCTTTTACAATTTTCCGGGGTCGAGCAGAAACACTGTGCTTCCGGTTGTGCATCTCACTCTGTTCTAGACCGGGTTCGCTCACTCCATGACTCTTGTCGGAAAGTTTCGAATACGCGACACGTCACGCAGCACTCCTCCAAGCACCGCCCAGTCTCAAGCCAAGGCACTTCGACAGAAGCTACTGGGAGGCAGTTTGACAATGCTTGCCGGGTCGGGCCTGGTGGGAGTCGCCAATCTCGTTTACAACGTGGTCACGGCGCGAATGTTGGGCCCGACTGGGTTCGCCCACGTGACGGCGGTCTATACGCTGCTGATGCTGGTTTCCGCGATTACGCTGTCATTCCAGGCGGTCTGCGCAAAATACGTTGCGAGTCATGAATCCTATGAAGACAAGGCGGCGATCTTTTCCTCGCTGCATTTGAAGTCGTGGATGGCCGGCGTGGGACTCGGTCTGCTCCTGTTCCTGTTCAACCGGGTACTCGCGAAATACTTGAATTTGCCCGATCAGGAGTTGATTTCCCTGCTTGCTCTTGGAACCGCTTTTTACATTCCCTTGGGGGTGCGGCGCGGTTACATCCAGGGTGTTCACGCTTTCACTTCGTTAGCCGCGAACTTCATGGTGGAGGGGCTGGTACGTCTTGGAGGAGCCTACTTTCTGATCAAGGTCGGCCTCGGAGTTAAAGGCGCGGTGCTTGCCAGCGTAATCGCCGTCATCTCCTCCTATTTTCTTGCCAGACCCCACCCCAGACTGACATCTTTCTCAAAACTGAAGATTCCCATCGCATCGGGCGAGGGCGTACAAGCCATCGTGTTCTTCGCCGGACAGGGCGCAATCAACAACTTCGATATTGTTTTGATGAACCATTTTTTCGTCCCGGAGCAGGCAGGAATCTATGCTGCTGTTTCCCTCGTGGGACGGTTGATCAACATGTTCGCGTGGTCTGTGGTGAACACAATGTTTCCGGTTTCAGCGGCTGCCCGTTCGAGCGATCGCGAGGCGCGACCTGTGCTTGTTCATGTCGCTGACGATGGTTTTCCTGATATTGTCCATGCTGATCCTTGGCCTCTGGGCCATTCCCAGCTTCTTGTGGAGGACTCTGTTTGGAGCGCACTTTGAGGTCGTCAACTCCGGCGGCCTGGCTACGTTACTGATCCTTTACGCGGTCGCGACCGGAATCTACTCGCTGAGTTCCGTATTGATCAGTTATGAGATGTCGCGCAAGATCGCGAACACCAGCTGGGTTCAATTGGCGTTCAGCGGCGCCTTGATTCTGGGGATATGGGCCCTGCACCATTCACTTGCACAAGTCATCTACGAGCGTCTGTTTCTGATGGTAGTGTTGTTTGTCGTCGTTGCTCTGCCTCTCTTGCGCAAGGAGATTACACCGGCAGAAAGTCTGGAAGTTCACCCTCCGTTGGGGCTGGCTCGACCTTTGAGCGAGCAAGTAGTGATCGCGGAGTTTCTACGCAGCGAATTTCACCATCCTGAGTTTGAGGAGTACCGTCAGGAGTTTACCCGTCTGGTGGAAGCGCCAGATCTGCAAAGTGACCGCGAGAACGCGCTGCGGCGAGCTCTGCTGTTTCTTCGCCGCGGGGCGATGTGGCGCGAACTCCCTGACGACACGCAATGGTTCGAGGTGAGGCTCACTAGTGAAGACTTGGCTCGGATCCGCTTCTTTCCGCGCGCGCAGTGGCGACGGGTCGCCGAAGGAAGCTTCTATATTACCGACGTAGTAACGTGCCTGCGTCAGAAGTGGCAAGAGTCTCCCGATGACGAGTTTTTCTGCAAATTGCGCCGCATCAGCAATCCCGTCCAGGAAGGTCTGGTCAGCCGCACCGTATTGCTGATCGGAGTAGATGCTCACAGCCCCTTAACGATTCTGGACGGGAATCACCGGATGGCAGCGGCTATGCTAGCCCAGCCTCCCGCGGCCCTGGAAACTTTCAGGTTCATTTGTGGCCTGTCGCCTGCGATGACTCGCTGCTGCTGGTATCGGACGAATGTAAACACGCTTTCGCGGTACCTGACCAACCTCGTGCGGCATCTCTTCTCCGATCCGGAGACAGACCTGGGGCGCTTCCTGGAAAGCGGCTCCTGAGGGAACCTACGGCTTTTGTTGGATTGAGCCCGGGGCCGCGGCCGGCACGGAGTCTTCCACGATGCTGTTGTCGCGGCGCCGCAGCGCGACCGGTCCTTGTTGACGGCGGAACGTGTCGCGCTCCTGCGTGACCTTGGCCTGTACGCGCGTGTCGTTATCCTCTGCAACTGCGAAAAGTTTCCGGCCCTCGGCTGTACGACTGGTGGCGACACCTACCGTTGCGTCAGCTCCGCCGGCCTGTCGCGCCTGCTCGTAGAAGAACTCGGCAGTTTCACGGTCTCCCTCGAGTTCGGCGACGTATCCGATATTGTTCAGCGTAAATGCATTGCCAGGATCGAGAGCGTAGGCTTTCCGAAAATCTGCGTCGGCGGTGTGCAGATCGTTGCGATTCACTGCGGAAACACCGCGCAGATTCAACTCCGCGACCTGCTCGGGCAAGTCTTGCTCGTGCGACAAGTGTTCGCGCAAGGCCTTCGCGTTCTGCTGTGCCATCTGGCTGACTTGACGTCCCCGCCAGCCGGGATTGGTGGTCACCACCGCGGTTGCGTCAGAACCTGCTCTGGAGGCTTCGTCGAAGTATCGCAGGGCCTCCTGTTGCTCTCCTTCCATTTCCTTGGCAACTCCCATGTTGTTCAGCGTGAACACGTTCTTGGGATCGCTCTTGAGCACTTCCTGGAGAAGCAGGTCGGCCTCGGGCGCACGTCCTTGTTGCAGAAGGCGCACCGCCTCGACATTGGCGTGGTTGACTTGGAGAGGCTCGTTTGTGACAGCCAGCGCCGCTTTCATAGGCTGACCGCGCAACTGAGTCTTGCTCGACAGATCAACCACGGCATCACTGGATTGCTCGGCCGCCAGTGAGTAGAACTGCTGTGCCCGGTCGACCTGCCCTTGCAGTTCCGAGATATATCCCAGATTGTTCAGGGTGAACGCGTCGTCGGGGTCGAACAAATACGCCTTGTAGAAGAGTTCCTCGGCTTTTTTATAAGTTATGCTTGCGGACTGCTTCCACGCCTTCGCGGTTTAGCCGTTGAACGGGAGTGAGCTTGCTATGCCTTGGAATCGTAATCTTGATATCTCCGGCATGGGCGCACTGAGAAGTCAATTCGGCTGCTGCGATCAGTGCTAGCCCGAGTAGCCACCGTTTGGAACGCATGCAGACGTTTTCCCCTTGAGTAAGAATGTTAAGCGTTGTGCTGCCGGACCACGTTTTGATGCCGAACAAGCGGATTTGTTTGCCGTGGGGTAGGGCGGCTCATGTTCCAATCCTGACTACCTTAAAGCCGGTATCGGCATCTAATTGCAGCGTGAAACCTGCATTTGGCATTCCCGTCATACTCTCTTGCGCCACGATAGCAGCGGGGTGCGCGCTTTTCACGAGTCCTGCTATCGCCCAGAGCGCTAACGAACCGTCCTCGTCGGCAATAATTTCACCGAAGACAGAGGCCAAGGCAGACGCCGCTATTGAGCCCAGAAAACCTTCGATCGCAGAAGATTCTGAGGACATCTCGATAGCTGTCGATCCCTTCACACTGCTGCCGGAGTTGCCACCTGTCCCCAAGGCGAACGCAACTCTGGTTGGTGGAACGGTCGACAGAATCGATCTGGTTCGCGACAGAGTCACCATTCGTTTGTTTGGAGGCGGCAAAGAGAGCTTCTTGTTTGATCCGCGCACTCAGGTCTACCGCGGCGGCAAAGCCGTGACGGCTGCTGACTTGCGCGAGGGAGAGCGAATTTATCTGGATACGATCCTCGACGGCAGCTCTGTGTTTGCCCGTACCATACGGCTGTCAGCAGCGCGCGCGACGGGAACCAGCCAGGGCGTAGTGGTCAAATTCCGAAGTGACCGAAACGAGCTCGTCCTCCGTGATGCCTTGTCCCCGAATCCCGTGGAGGTTAGAGTGAATCCTTCCACGAGGGTTGTTCAAAGCGGCCGCCCACTGCCCGTCAGTGCCCTTGTTCCCGGTTCTTTAGTCTCAATCAGCTTCAGTTCAGAAGGAGGCGCCCGCAATACCGCGACGGAAATCTCCATCCTGGCGCAACCGGGCACGCAATACACGTTTTCGGGGCAAGTAGTTCATATCGATTTGCGTACCGGACTGCTGGTCCTGAATTCCTCGACTGACCGCAAGACTTACGAGGTCTACCTGTCGTCTTCAATCAATCCCGATGAGAGTCTGCAGCCGGGCGCGACGGTTAAAGTAGTAACTGATTTCGACGGAGAACGCTACGTCGTGCGCAACATCACCATCAATTCGCACTGACGCTCTTCTGGGCGGAACTTCGGGGCTCCACTAAGAGTCCGAACTACGCAGGACTTCCAGCCCAGCGGCAATTGGATAATTATTTTATTTAAGGTCCGGGATATCCGAGGTTCTGGTAGTTGCAAACTCCTCCAGTCGCCTGTGCCGGCGGCTTCGGGGGGGTTGCCCAAGGCACATTCTGGAAGTCGAAGAACTCAGTCATATCCATCTGCGCTGCATCTCGCTTGGTCAGAGACGGTATATCAAACCGAGTCTCGATAAGTTTCAAAATGGCAGTGTAGTCAGCCGGGGTGTGGGACACATAGTTTTTCTTGGCAAAAGGGGAAACAACGATCAGCGGAAGGCGATAGCCGGTGAAGTTGAAATTGCAGTTGGGTCCATTCGGATGATTTCCGGCCGTGCATTGATCACCTGTCTGCAGATCGATCGGCGCGATGCCATCGGGGTTCACAGCCGGCACCGGAGCGACGTGATCATATAAGCCACCCGCCTCATCGTGCGTCAAGATAAAAACCGAATCCTTCCACGAGGGGCTGGACATCAGTGCGTTCATCAGACTGGCAGCGTAAGCAGCACCGACTTGCACATTCGTGCCAGAACTCGGATGCTCGTCGCGGTGCGACAGAAATCCAGTTTCGATGAACGCCACCGAGGGAAGTGTTCCAGCCTGCACATCGCTGAGATACTGCGAAACCGGGACCACGTTGTCGGGCAACGCATTCGGAGGAGCATAAGGGGCAAACTGCGTGAGGTAAGTGCATGCGCCCGCGTTGGATGACGAGGCACTCGGCGTGATCGCTTCTGTCGGACCCGGCTTAGAATCTTCCGGAGGTGAAGTAGAACAGGTATCGTCGGTGTAGTACACCTTCCAGCTGATTCCGGCCTTCGTCATCGCATCGAAAATCGTGGGCGCCGTCAGCGGAGCATTGTCGGCCGCGTTGGTTCCGGGCGGGTAGGCATATCCCTGGGAAGTCGCCGCATAGAGATACATGCGATTGATCTGCGTGCGGTCTAATGCCGGGGCAAACCACCGGTCTGACGTGCCAAAATTCGAGGCCATGAAGTAGTAATACGGCAGATCAGTCCAGTCGTAATAGCCCATGGCACGAATCCCAGCCGTGTCTGTGAATTGTGGGTTTGCGCCATTGGTATTCTCGTTCATCGCGAAGTTCGCTGCATTCCAAACAAAACCATCCAGCGTCGCCGTGCTGGAGCCTGGGTCGTGCAGGTTCCAGTCGAGATGGCTTTCGTTCCACGAAGGGCTGAGATTCTCAACGCATTCGGTGGCAAGGTGGAAGGCAGAGACGGTGGTGGCGCCGTCGAAGCTGGGATTGGAAGCGTTCGCGGGAAGGCCGTCGAATTGCTGCGCGGGGTATCCATTCGCCGCCCAATAGGCAGGAAGCTGTCCAAAATAAGAATCCAGCGAGCGGTTTTCCTGCACCATGACAACAATGTGATTGATGGAGGCGTTGAGGGCGGGATTCGATTGGTTGCCCGAGAGTCCCTGACAGCCAGAAAACACAGACACGACGACGATGATCCAAAGAGCAGACAAATACCGGAACTTTTCCACACAGGCCATTCGCACCACCTGATGAGAGTCTTTCGGGAACGAACCGGAACTCGTCTTGGATGAATTCAGCCGCTGGGATGTTGGTTTCTGAGTGAAGTTGCGAGACCGTAGTTCGATGAATAGGACCGCCTAGTTTCTGCTGGAGATCACCTGAACTTCGGGCCGACGGGCACAAGTCCCATTTCTGCGCCGTCCCAGAGGTTGGTGTACGAACGATACTTGTTCTAATAGTGGTTTTCGACTTAACCTCCCCAACGTCCCAGAAAGTTCAAGACTGGTTCGGAGGAATCCACGGGGTGGCGTCCTCCCTCCGGAACCAGAACAAAAGCAAGCGCAAGACCTCGGCAACTCCGCTCCTGAGGGCAGATGTGTCTTAAAAATTGGTGTGCTCTAGTCCTGCTCCTGTCTTGGACAGGTGTATGCGCGGCGGGGAAGTCCGTTGTCCCCACCACCACTTTGGCCGCACAGACGGCAAATAACACAAGTGCAGCGAACAGCTTTTCGGCCCAGAGCAATGGGAACTCTGCTGCCGGCAGTGTTAGCAAGGTCGACATTCATACGCTGCTCTATCCTGGCGCGACCACCAAGGTCTATGCCCATCTATTGTTGTGGTTCGGAGGCACGAACCACATGAACGTCGGCTACAACTCGGGTGACGCAAAGCAAATCCATCGTCAGATCACAGATATGATCAGCCGCGGAATTGACGGCGTGATTGTCGACTGGTACGGTCCCAACAACAGCATCGATCAGGCCACGAAACTGGTTATGACAGAGGCGGAAGCTCATCCCGGCTTTACCTTTGCGATCATGGTCGACCAGGGTGCGATCAAATCGAATTCCTGTTCCGGTTGTTCGCCGCAACAGGCTCTCATCAGCCAGTTGCAATACGTCGAGCAGACGTATTTCCCTTCTCCGGCTTACATGACCCTGGCGGGAAGGCCTGTGGTCACAAATTTCGATATTGATCTTTCCTACTCGATCAACTGGAACGATGTAAGCGCCTCCTTATCGACGCAGCCCGTCTTTTTGTTCCAGAACAACAGCGGCTTCACGCATGTCTTGAGTGAAGGCAGCTATTCCTGGGTGATGCCGACCACTTCTGACTACGGTATGGGCTATCTGAAGAGCTTCTATAACGTGGGAATTCCGCTCGGGAACGAGCAGACCGTAGGTGCGACGTACAAGGGATTCAACGACACCCTCGCGGCCTGGGGCTCGAGTCGCATCATGGGCCAGCAATGCGGTCAAACGTGGCTGCAGACGTTTCTCTGAAATCAATGGTCTCTATAATTCGGGCAAGCAATTGTCGGCTTTGCAACTGGTCACCTGGAATGACTACGAAGAAGGCACCGAGATCGAGTCGGGTATCTCCAACTGCCTGAGCGTTTCGGCTTCGACTGCGGGCAATTCACTGCGGTGGACGGTCAAGGGAAATGAAAATACGGTCGATCACTACGTCGCATTCGTCAGCAAAGACGGGAAGAACCTCATGTCTCTTGCTCAAGCGTCTCCGGGTGCTGGATCGCTGAACCTCTGCAGCTATTCGATTCCGAATGGAACTTATACGTTCTATGTACAGGCCGTAGGAAAGCCCAGCATCACCAGCCAAATGTCGTCAGCTGTGCAAGCAAAGCTGAGCTGCGGGAGCAGTAGCAATCCGAGTCTGACTCTCAAAGTGAATCCGCAGACGATAACCCTCGCCTCGGGAAGCTCTGGCAGTTCAACGTAAACCTGTACGCCGCAGGGAGGGGCATTTAACAGCTCCGTGGCGCTCACCTGTTCCGGACTTCCCAGCAACTTGAAGTGCTCATTCGCTCCCGGTTCGGTCATTCCAGGAGCGAGTACGGCCAGTTCCGTCCTGACCGTTAGTGCCACTGGTGAGGGTGCTGCCGCGAATCACGGTGAAGCTCGTACTTTCTTTCTCGCCGATTGCATGCTCGGGTTCGGCCTGTTGGGCGTGATGTTCGTTGGGAACATCGATCGCGGGCGCGTGATCAAACTGGTAGTGGCCGGCGTTCTGGGCGTTGCCGTTATCGGCTCCATCTCCTGCGGCGGAAGTAACGGCACGGCTCAGAGTTCTGCCATCCCGAGCAGCTACACCGTTACCGTTAGCGGGAATGCCGGATCGATCCAGCTTTCCACCACCGTTACCGTTATTGTGAAGTAGGGTGAGGGGTGGCATGTCGGTCCATGACGTATGCAGAACCACCGAACGCCTTGCCCAGCTAAGCGAATTACGGGTCAGAAGCCGAAGAAGGAGAGATTTGGACGGGATCCAGCGAGGCAGCCGGCGGACACGAGAAACAAATTTGAGCGTTTGAACTCGCTGCTGAAGTTCGAAGTGCCGTAGATATTTCTGCACAACGTTGGGCATGGTCATGCGCAATCGCCGCAGAGAAGTTCTGCGTCGCCATTGCATATTGCTTGTCAGGATCATTCAGTATGCGATATAAGCAGTCGGCGAGTCCTTGAGCATCCCCTGGCGGATAGAAATCTATCGCCAATTCTTCACTTTGGCCCATCTGCCGGAAATCCGGAAGATCAGCACTGACAATCGGCACGCTAAAAGCGCACGCCAGATGCGCTACGCCGCTGCAACCGGTGGACGACGAATACGGCATCACCGCCACACTCGATCCCTGGAATAAGTCGGCGAGGTCATCTTCCGGGACGTATCCTCGGAATTCAATTTGAGGATTTCCAGCATTTTCCTTCTCGACCGACTCCACATACCCAGCCGCCTGGGGATGATCGCCCCCTGCAACTACGAGCCTGACCTCCGGCAACTTCGGGGCAAGTAATTTGAACGCCTCAATCATGAGTTCCAGTCGCTTGTAGGTGCCCCATTTTCCGAAGGCCAGAATGCGGTGGGTCGGAGTTCCGCGCCGAGAAAAGTCCGGAAATTCGGGGCGGCGAGCCAGCAGTCCGTGGGCCCGAAGATGAACATTGTCGCGGCCGTATTTGTCATTCAGGATCTTGCGATATCCCGGCATCAGAACGGAGACGGAGTTCGAAAGCAGAATCATCCTCGTTGCCACAGCACCAGCGAAGCGGTAGAGGCGTTCATGGCGCACACCTGCATCCTTCAATTCGACGGTATCCATGAGATGGTGCAGAGTCACATGGGTGTATCGTCCACCCAAGCGTGCGAGCAAGGGAGACATAAGGCCGCTGAAAGCTACGAATGGATTTCTACCAAAGGTGCTGAACAACAAATTGAACCAGACCACATCGGGCTTTAAGCGCCCGATGGTTCGGATCAGCCGGTAGATCGTGGTGGGATCGTCGAATGACCAGCACCTTTGTACTGCGAAGCCGTCCGGCTCCTCATGCGCCGTCGGGAGTTCATCCGCAAGAACAGTAAGGCTAAGGAAAGGATTTCGCTGCAGCTCTTGCGCGATGTGAAATCCGTATTCGCTCAAACCCCCGGTACTGGGAGGGAATGTCGTGACTAGACAAATCTTCATTAGCCTCCTGCTTCGCTCAGCAGCAGCAGATTCGATGTGCTCTTGAGAAAAGATGTTGTAGACGAGAAAGGACTTTAACCGCTGGGCGTTTTTGCGCTGTTCGCGGTGAGCGCCTGGCGCCTCGGGAATACCGTGGGGTCTGCATCCCTCCTACGGCCTGCAATCGACTTCCTGATGGCCTCGGTCGTCTCCGATATGGAAGACGGTGGCAGGACAGTCATTCCCGCGATATTCGCAATGCTGAGATAGGCGTGCCGGTTCCGGCGAACAAATTCCAAGGGATATTCGGGCTTGCGCGAAACTGCCTTTTCGGGATCGGCATCCAGAAGAAAAGCCGAATCTGGTCTTGGAACGATTCGCAGGAGCACTCGTACGTAGAGTCGCACCGGCCAATGCTGAAGCGGCAGGTTGGCCAACTCGTCATAAATGTAACGGTCAAAGACCACGAACTCGACATCTTTAGCGACCTGGCTAGACACGACTGCTGACAATCGAAGTGCGTCAAATATGTAAAGAAAAAGCCGAAGCAAGACGACATACCAGGAGGTCACGTTCTTGTCACGGCGCGCAATCGGCCGATCCGGGCTGCCCACTCCTTTTTCGCCTTTGAATACGCGGAGGCTCAAGTGTTCGCGATATTGTGAAAATGCCACAACGTCGTCCCAAAAAGTGTATAGCTGAAAACGATGCCCCCGCTCCTGCAGGTGCAGTAAAAGAGCGTCAATCTGTGTACTTTTTCCGGCGCCATCGATTCCGGAGAAACTCAGAAGTCTGAACCTGTGTGATTTCATGTGAGATGATCTTGCCGCTTTCCAACCGATGGCAGCATTAGTGTGCACCAGGCGGCTTGCTCGGCGTGGCAGCGCTCAAAGCTACGACTGTCCCGATAGCCGCGCCCGCGCCAAGGATCGCCCCCACTTTGAGGACGAGTGTGCGGACCCGCCTCTGCTTCGCGGGAGCAATCGCCGCTCCTGCCGGCTGGGCAGCGGTCACTCCACTTACCCTTGGGCCCTCCGCAGCCGCGGTTCCGACGGGTCTTTGTAGCTTTTCATCCTGCTTGTCGTCCGTCCGCGAATCAGATTGCGAGCTAGTCGATTGCGTTGGCGGAGTCTGCTGAGGGGCATTCTGTGCCTTCGCCCATATCGCGCCAGGACTGTCTGGCAGTTCTCCGGCCGGCGCGGGTGTTATTGCGGGATCGGAGCTAAGGCTTTGTGACGGAGTACCGGATGATGCATTCTGTGCAAGCATATTTCCGGGACAGCTCAGAGCGAGCGCACACAGAACTCCGACAAGAAGACTTGGATGAAGCGGTTGCATCTGAATCTCCTTTTATCTCTTTCAGCAGTGAGAAAACCGTTACGTAAGGCCGTTAGCTCGCCTGCTTGAGCACACCCAGCTCGTTGAACACGTTGGCGTACCACGGAGTATCCTGGGGTACTGCGTCGGCGGGAATTGCGTTAAAGCTCCGCACAGCATCCTCACAGGTTTGAAAAGTTTCGAATACCCGAGCGACCCGCATCAGTTCCAGAATCACTTCGGCTTCCGGGGAGAGAGCTGCGAGCTTCAAATCGCCATCACGCTTCAACACTTCTTCGAGACAACGCAACAGCATCTCTACGCCGGCGCTTTCCATAGAACGCACCTGGGAACAGTCAAGAACAACTCTCGGACGATTGGACTCGAGCAGCGGTCCCAGATCCTCCATGAAACTGTGCACTTCTTTCACGTTTAAGATCTCCGGCACTTGCATCACCACGATGGGCCCGCTGGTCAGCATCTCTGATACCCCTTTTTGTTTTAACTTATTAGTTTCTTTTTCCAGGCCTCACGGCCAGGTCTATTCGGTGGAGGAAAGTGCCATATGGCGACTCTCAAAGCTCGCCAACGATTGACGGTCTCCTCCACGTACGGTGTTCTTTCGCATTACTACAGGATCAGTAATCTCAAGGTTTACATTGTGCCGCAGGTTCAGCAGGGTATGTCCATCCACAATCGAGTGAGAAAGATCTAAGCCGATGCCGACATAACTGTCTGACAGTACGGAACTGTCTTCCACCGCGGTTCCAAAATCAACACGAGAGTTGCTTTCAACATTGCTTCCTCTCGTGATCAGACACTCGGCCGAAATGTGGACGTTGCGTCCGATGAACGCCGGCGCCACCACTCGAGCGGAACGGTCGACCTGTGTTCCATCGCAGTTCCAGATCCTGGGCTTGATTTCCGACCCCTGGGGGCGAAGACGGCAACGTGAATAAAGACCGTCGAGCACAAGTTGCCGGAAATCACGCGCATTCCGCAACTGATTTACATATCCGTTCGAGCGATAAACAGCGGGCCGAGTGCAGAGCAATGCAGACATAAGCGGGGTACGCTCGGGCAACACCGAAGGGTCCACCATCCACAGGTCAAGCGGCCCGTCGTCAGCGAATGCGCGCGTAACCATTGAGCCTTGTTCCCCGTGGAAGCTGAGCATTTCTGCAGCATCAAGCTCCACATAGGCACCGCATTGTACGACCAAGACCGTCTCGAATCCGTCGGCCTTGTATTCTGCAAAGCGTGCCGCTGCAATATCCGCGAGCGATGCTGGGTGAGGTGTTCTTACATCTTGACTGTCTGGAGGGTCATTCACGATTACTGATACCGCGTCGCAAAGTTCCGTCTTGAGGCTTTCGGCGAGCCTGGCAATGGGGGCCTTGCCCAAGACTTCCACGGTGGCCCATGGGCGTCGGCGCGAGCGCGCGCGTGAAGGAGACTGTGTATCCTCCCCTGCTGCGGTCTCATCGCCGATGATTATTGCCCCTACCACTGAGTCCGTTCCTTTCGCGTGCTAGTGTGAAGTTCGAGCTCTAACGGGACAGCTTTGCGGGCTTGACCACGCCGAAGAATTCGTCGCCGGCGTTGGCGACAGGTTTCGCGTGACGGCGGCGGATCTTCGTCTTGGGGAAGAGAAGCGTGCGCATTTTCAGCTTTGCCTTGTGTAGTTGAGACTTCGAGTTCCCGATAGAACAGTCGAGCAACTGGGCAATTTCGTGATGCTGGTAGCCTTCAACTTCGTGCAGCGCGAAAATGCGGCGGCAGCCTTCCGGCAGTTCCTGAAGAGCCCGGCGTAATGCAATCCGATCAACCACGCCACTCAAGTCGGGATCATTCTTTCCAAAATCGCGATGCAGCGATGGCGACTCAGAATGGACTGGCTCGTCGAGTGACACTGTCGGCGGCGATTTGCGCCGGCGGAGCTTCATCAGCACAGTATTGACTGCCACCCGGTATAGCCAAGTGGAGAACGCGGCATCACCGCGGAAAGATCCGACTGTGCGAAATACTTGCAGAAAGGCTTCCTGCGTAAGATCCTCCGCTTCCGCAACGTCCTTGGTCATCAGGAGGCAAACCGAATACACCCGGTTCTTGTGCTGCTGAAAAAGCGTCGCAAATGCCTGTTCGTCGCCTGCCTGCGCGCGCTTTACCAGGTTGATCTGGGAGTCGTCACGGCCTTTGACGCTGGTCGAGGAGATCACATTCGCTTCTGTCGCGGAAATCGCACAAGTTGCCACGTTCGGCCTCCTTACACCTTGCATGAAATAATTTGTCCGCACTAACCCCGCGAACATGGTTCTCAGAGTAGGGAATGAGGCCTTTTCGTTCTATCGGGTCACATCTGTAAAGGGTTGCCGGAGACTCTGTAAGGCTTTCGATTTTTCGGCGAGAAGAAATCAGCAAATACAAACAAAAAGGATCCGCGCCGGGGCGGATCCTGAAAGAAAATCCGAATTGTAGGGAAACGAACGGATTGACAATCCGCGATCAATACAGATGAAATTCCACCTCGACGCTGATCTGAACATCGACTGGCCTTCCATCCTTAAGTGCGGGCTGAAACCGCCATTGCCTCACGGCTTCGAGAGCTTTAGCATCAAGCCCAAATCCCAAGCCGCGCATGACACGAATGTCACGCGGATGCCCCGTGGAGTCGACAATCAGCCACAAGATGCAGGTGCCCTGCTTCTTTGCTCTGCGCGCTTCTTCGGTGTAGTCGGGATCCGGAGCGGAGACCGCTGTAGGAGCTGAAATACCTCCGCCGACTTTGTAAACTCCGCCGCCGAAACCACCGCCACTGCCCGCCCCTACTCCAGGTCCGTGACCGACTCCGACACCGCCTCCGGAGCCGGAGCCTATGCCGCCTCCAGAGCCTGTGCCATTGGATGGTGGCGCTGCAGGCATCGCCGGTGCGGCAGCAGGAACTCCGAGATTCGGCATGTGATTTTCTGCCAGATGCACTTGCGGGGGTGCTACTACAGTCGGTTGCACAGCCAGTTTCGGTTTCTCATTTCTCATCACGATGGCAGGCGGTGTGATCTGTTGCAAAGCGGCCTTGGGAGGACGTCCTTTCGGAGCGGGAATGGGATCGTGATCACCGCCTCCTCCGCCGCCACTGATCACTTTCTTGGCAACGGGCAATGCGTAAGACTCAGGAGACGGAGCAATCAGCGTTACGGTCTGCCGGGTTTCTCGCTGTGTGATCTGATGACTCACAAACACGCCACTCAGGAGCAATGCGATGAGCACCAGGTGGACAATCGCAGAAACTGTCACTCCGCTTGCCCGATAATTGTTGTACTGGCCCCAGATTTGATCCGGTGGACGCGATACTTTCGCCGTAGCTTTCATGGCGGAGCGTCCCGTTCCAGTGGAGTAGCGCCTGTTACTCAAATCTCGCGCCGGCACCCGCAACCATTGTTCGCTGTTGTAGGCAGAATTTTGATGGCTCGACATGATTGCTCCTCAAACGTGCACCACCGTTGGTTTTGAATAGATGCATTTAGCCGCGAGCGGGTTGAGTGGACCGAGAGTACACTTGTGGATTATTTTCGCCGAATAGACATATGGTGGGATAAATGCCTCCCACCATATTGTTATTGTTTAGCCACAGCCCAACCTTACAAAACTTGGCCCACTCGGCCGTCACAAACGACCGGCGAGAAGGAGAACGATGACCACGATAACGATCAGACCCAATCCGCCGCTCGGGTAATAACCCCAAGAGCGACTGTAGGGCCACGTGGGCAATGCGCCAAGCAGCAAGAGAATCAGGATCACAACAAGAATCGTGTACATGTCACCTCCGTGTTAGAACTCCCGCGCTAGTCACTAGCTGGTTGCCCGGCTCGCGCCGACTGCCGAGCCGATTCATTTCTTTTGGGTCAAGCGATCACTTACTTCGCACAGTTTCCGTTGCACCCTCCTTTTCGTTGCGGCCGGATTCGCGACTCTGTTCCGAGTACTTCTTCACCGCCGCCAGGAACGGTTGGCTCACAGCTGGAGGCTGCACTTTTCCATTTAAAATGTCGGAAAAAGGTGCGAACTTGCCATAAAGAAGGCGAGTCTCGTCCTTATCTTGGGTGACCGCTGCTCCATTAAGATCGATTCCCGCGAACAGTCCCCGTGCGCGCGAATACGTCAGCACCTCAGCTTTCATCTTGATGTCGGTGTCAGCTCCGGCGTCACGGCCGACAGGCCCTGCTGCCGCGGACGCATCAGCACCTAGCTTGAATTTGCTTGACAGCAAATGTTCCATCCCTTGCTGGTTCGTAACCACCATAACCAGATCAACGGCCTGTCCGCCTAACTGCAGACCCCAGCTGCCTCCGGTGATCGTTATCGGTGCCGGCGCACTCCACCCATTCTCTGTGCGACAGGTGGCTACACCTTTACCGTGACTTCCGCCGAAACCGACCGCAATTTTGACCATGGATGGAATCACGGCGATGCAGTGGGCATTTTTCATTACCTTGTCTGGAATCGCCTTGTCGGGAGTCGCCATGACCTCGTCCAGAACTTTAGCCGAGGCTTCGATTCGCTTGGCAATGTCCGATTGATCCTTATCGCCAGCCCAGCTCACACCGACCAAGAGCGAGCAGATGCCCAGCATCAGCAGACTTTTCGCCACTGTGGAAGAAAGTCGTCTCATTGTTGTCCTCTTCTTCTGTTTCTGTGCTCCGTGCGAGCACCTGCTATTGGAACGCGAGGATAAGCTATCTTGTGGCGGCACAGGGTTCTATCCGGAGGAGGCAGTAAAGAGGGCCAGAAGTTTCCCGAAGAAGAACACGTCGAGATAGGACTTGCTGGTCTAGGCTAAAGTACAGGTTTCACCCTATTGTGAGCATCGCGCGGGCGAAATAACCTGCAATCTCTACTCGACACAACGCCCCCCAAGCGGGTGCCGGTCCTCTGGGACGGACCGGCACCTGCTCCTTCCACACGGCGACTCTACAGCACGCAGGCGGATCAATTACGGCATTATGCGGATGGAGCCGCACTCAGGGCGTCTTTATGCTCAATCCTCGCTGAGAAGTCCTACACGGAGGCGAAAATATGCTTTATTGGGCTTTGATGTTCCTGGTTATCGCGCTGATCGCAGGAGTCTTAGGCTTCACCGGAGTGGCCGTCGCTTCAGCGGGTATCGCGAAGGTGCTATTCATCATCTTCCTGGTACTATTTTTGGTTTCGCTGATATCGCATTTGGCCAGAGGGCGAGTTTAGCTGCCGCACTCTCCTACAGAGGCGGCGCCTGTAGGCCGCCCTTTTCAACCAACAAGTATGGTCAGTCTTTCTGATCTCGGCGTGAGGAAGACAGCTCGTCGACGACTGAAGCTTTCTTGCACATGTCCACTCGCGCTAGGTGTTTTCGGTGAACAGTTGTGCCGGCCAATGATGACCGCCACGAAGACTATGGAATACGTCAGATAGCTCACCAAATGCCTGCCAACCCTCGCCGAGGTTGAGAAGGCTACGATGAATACGCCGCCGGAGATGTTCCCCAACGTAGCGGGCAGCAGCCATTTGCGACTGCGTGCATCCTATCCCAGTGTCCTGGGACACCAGCAGGCTGCGGAAAAAGTCAATCAGGCAATCGATTTTGGGTGGCGCAGCGCTCCAAGCTGCGGTGAGCGTTAGTTTTGAACGGCGACTCTAGTCGTCAAATCGCGTGGCAGTTGATACTGAAGATTTAGGGTTAATGGCTGACGGCTCTTACGGTAGCTGCAGATCCAACGCATAAACCTCGTGTGAACTCACATCCCGCACGGACAGCACGCTTCCATCCGGCGCAATACCCGACCACGCGCCCCACACTCCGCTGAACCGCCGCAGATCCTTCCAGGAGAGAAAGCGCTGAGATTTGGATTCACCTAGCCTCAGCCGATGCACCGAGGGCTCGGCGGAATGAAAACGTTCAATGTAGACCGAGATCCCATCTTTCGCCCACACTGGATAGCCGATCGTTCCATCCTCTGTGTGCAGCCAGACCGTCCACTTCTCCGTGCTGAAATCGAACAGCATCAGGCTTCTGGAGTCAGGCGAGAGCGCCACCAAATGACGGCCGTCCGGCGACCAACGCGGGCTGAACAAGCCCCGCGAGCCTGGGATCGCCGAAATCTGTTGAGTCGTGCGATCGAATATCTGGATTTCAAGCTCACCCAGATCCAACCCATATGATGGGCGGCCAAACGCGATCCGGTTACCGTCCGGGGCCCAGCTCGCGTCGTTCTCCTGGCGGTCCTGAGGCAAGAGTTCCTGTGGAGTTCCTCCTTGTGGAGAAACCAGATAGATCTTCCACGCCTTCCCCGCTTCCGTTCCGATGAACGCGATCTGTTTTCCGTCAGGCGACCAGTGTGGCAGAGTCGCGAACAGCGGCCAGAACGTCAGCTGCATTTTTTGCGTGCCGTCGGTTCGCGCCCGCCATAGCGTCAACTCCGGATAACTCACATAAACGATCCACTGCCCGTCAGGCGAGAAGTCGGCTTCTCCCGCCGAGACTCCGGAAAGATAAGACACGATCTGGCGCGACACCGTGTCGTAACGCACGAGCTCTGCCTGCAGCAGGACGCCGTTCACGAACACGCGCTTTTCCCGCGGTGCGAAGACTGGGTCTGTGTACCACAATGGTCCAGAGGTAAGCTGAACGGGCTCGCTTTTTCGGAAAAGAGCATGCGGATGCTCCCGCACCAGCCACAAATCCTTTGTACCTGCGGGAGCCTGCACGACGAATGCATAGTATTGGCCGTCGGAACTCCAGTCGCCGCAGCAGATCATCGAGTCAGCTTTCCAGCCCGGGAATAGCGGACGCAGATCGGAGCCATCACCCTTCATCTCCCAGAGTGAAGATATGCTCTTCCCAGTGGGTGTGAGCGTGAATCGCAATCGCTGGCCGTCTCGCGAGAAGCGAACGTGGCCCGGTATTCCCGGAAGGCTTTTCAGCTTCCGGCTGTGGCTGCCGTCCGCGTCGGCAAGGTACAGTTCAACTCCGCGTGTGTAGACAAGTTGTTGGCCGTCAGGGGACCAACGACCCTCTCTGCCCTCGCTTTCCGCAAGACGGCGCATAGATCCGGTCGGTAGTGGCAGAGCCCAAAACTGCGAGGGCGCCGAGCCCGCAGATTGGGCGACAAGCAGCGCGGAGTGATCTGAATTGATATCGAAGACGTTCGTATTTTGGAAAGGCGTGCTCAAGGCAAGTGTTTCCCCGCCCGCCGTCGAAACTTGCGCTACCTTTATGCGCTCTGTCGAAAGCTGGGTGAAGTAAATTCTCGAGCCGTCGGTCACCAGGTTTGACTTGAAGAATCCATCCCGGGTGATCTGCTTCACGCCCTTCACGCGAACAGGAGCGGAAGGAGTGAGTAGCCACACAATGGCCGCCACCAACAAAAAGAGCGCGGCAACGACTATTGATGCCAGCCGCTTGGTCCCCTTCGCCTGCGACGGGATCGGGGCTTGGCCAGTGCGGCAGTCAGCTCCAAGGAACTTGTCGGAATCCGTATCTCGTTTCAGTCGCTTCAGGTCCGCGCGCAGTTCGGAGGCGCTTTGATAACGGACGTCCGGATTCTTCTCCAGTGCAGTGTTGATGATCCGCTCGCATTCCGGGGGCAGGGCAGGGTTCACATGCACAGGCGGCGGCCGGAGCCTTGTGCAGGATCGAATCAAAAATCGCCGCCGACGTATTTCCGGAAAAGGGCAGAGCTCCCGTTGCCATCTCATAGAGGACCACGCCGAACGAGAACAGATCGCTGCGCGAGTCGATTTCTTTGCCCAGCGCCTGCTCAGGAGACATGTAAGCCACGGTTCCGAGAGTCGTCCCTGGACTCGTAAGCTTGCTGCTGCTCGCTGTCGACGTCATACCAAGCGATTCGGCCTGGTTGAGCTTGGCCAATCCAAAATCCAGCAGCTTGGCATGGCCTCGGTCGGTGACAAAGATGTTTCCCGGCTTGATGTCGCGGTGAATGATCCCTCGGCTGTGAGCGGCGTCAAGCGCATCGGAGATCTCCAACGCAAGTTCGAGCACCCGGTCGAACTCAAGCGGCGCACCGCGAAGCAGTTCCCGCAACGAATGCCCATCCAGGCACTCCATGGCGATGAATACGCTGCCTTGCTGCTCCCCCACTTCGTAGATCGTGCAGATGTTCGGATGATTCAGGGCCGATGCGGCCCGCGCCTCGCGATGGAAACGTTCGTAGGCATGCGGATCATGGGCAAGGTCGTCCGCTAAAAACTTTAGGGCGACGAAGCGGCCCAACTCCAGATCTTCCGCCTTATAAACGACGCCCATGCCCCCGCTACCTAATCGCTCCAGCAGGCGGTAGTGAGAGATGGACTGTCCGGGTTCCGCGTAATGCGTAGACACGGCTACAAAGCCCCCCAAAGAATCCTACAAACCCTAGTCACATGGGGAAGTGCCCAGAATCACAGGCGAGCGTGATTGCTGCATTGAGTTCAGCCGGGGAGCTGGCTGCAATTTGGTACTTCTCAACCCGGTTACCGAGGTAACGGATTGCTTTAAACAAGCTTCAGGATCACAGCAGTCAGGGCGCTAACATGGTTACGAACCCTCCCCCGGCATTCGTGGCAGAAAAGGATCGTGTGTCAGGACCGTCCAATGGAAAAGCCCGAGTTGAAGCAATTTGGCCGATACGAGATCCTTTCAGAACTCGGCCGCGGCGCTATGGGCGTCGTCTACAAGGCTCGCGACCCCCAGATTGACCGCCTGGTGGCCTTGAAGACCGTTTCCCTCTGGGGCCAGGAGCCCGACGAAGAAAAGGAATTCCGGCTGCGTTTCATGAATGAAGCGCAAGCGGCAGGTCGGCTGCACCATTCGGGAATTGTCTCGGTCTTCGATGTCGGCGAAAATCCGGAAAACCATGACCCCTATATCGTTTTGGAGTACGTTCAGGGTGAGTCACTGAACCGAATCCTTTCCCGCGAAAAGAAGCTGCCCCTCGAGCGATCTTTGAGACTGGCCGAAGAGATTGCCGATGCGCTCGATTATGCCCATGATCAGGGCGTCGTTCACCGCGACATCAAACCCGCCAATATTCTGATCGCGCAGGACGGCCACGCCAAGATCGCAGACTTTGGCATCGCCAAGCTAAACCTCGCGCACTTCACGGTCCCGGGACGAGTCCTCGGTACTCCTGCCTATATGGCTCCCGAACAACTGAGTGGCGAATCAGTGGATGGCCGCTCTGACCTGTTTTCGCTCGGAGTGATTCTCTACGCCATGGTGACGGGACATTCTCCGTTTCAGGGTACGAGCGCCACCACGGTATGCTTCAAGGTAGCCAATCGCGAGCCCATTGCCGCCTGCGCTCTCGATATGACTCTGCCCCCGCAATTGGATGTGGTGATTTCGCGGGCCATGGCCAAGGATCCCAACGAGAGATACCAGCGCGGAGCGGATTTCGCCGACGACTTGCGGATCCTGCAGCAGAGCTATAAGACCAACTCGACCACGACGTCGCGCCGCAGCTCCACAACCACCGGAACACGTTCCGCCCTTACCGGTAACACGAGGGCGTTGCATCCGGCGGCCAATGTGGCAGCAGCCGGAGAGGCAGTTCGAGACATTCTTTCCAAAGTGCGAATCAGGGATTTGATTCTCGGGGCCGCGACTGTGGTGATGCTCGTCATTGTCGCTGCTCAGTTGAAGCTATTCAGTAACAAGCCCGAGGCGGCATCCGGCGGCTCGGTGAAGGTGACGAACAGCGCCGCAACGGTTAACCTTGATTCCGTATTGCCGAGTCAAACGCTGGCCCACGCCGAACCCGTGCCGCCGGTTCCGTTCCCGTTCCCACTGCAAGCCGTAAGAAAAAGACTCCCTCAAAAACTTCACCTACCCCCGCAAAGCAGATCGTGGTTCCCTCCTCCACGCTGGAACTAGCCGTGCAGCATCAATTCAAAGATGCGACCCTTTACGTGTGGGTCGACGATAAACTGTCCCTGACGCTCCCATTGCATGGCGCAGCCCAGAAGAAACTCGTCGTTTTTAGTGGAGTCCGAGGCGTAACCTCTGAAACGCTGAAAGTCCCGGCAGGGAAACGTGTACTTCGCTTTCGAGCCCTATCCACCGACCAGACCGTAGACCTATCGAAAAGCCTGTCGGCAGAATTCGTGGGCGGCGACACGAAATCACTCTCCGTTTCATTCGAGAAGCGCAATTCCTCCATGCGCCTGACCTGGCAATAGCCTAGGTGGAGAGCGGCCTTGGAACGGAGCCGCGTACATGGGAATGTCGAAGGCTTCAGCGCGCGTGAGAACCGAGCTTCGGTTCGGTGGAAGGTGTTGGTGGAAGAGCGGCGCTTAGCGCCGCGTCCAAGACCCCCGGTGTTCCCGCGCACGCTTACTGTCGCAATCCCATCCAATTCTCCGACACCACCAGCGAATTCCCCGGATTCTGCGGATCGTACTTCACCGACGTATGCAGCCCCAACCGGCAGGAATGCAGATTGATCCAATGCCGTAGATAAGTGACATCCTGCGAGCACTCGTAGGAGACTCCCGCCACGTCATACTTATAAATCAACATGACTGCGGCATGATGATCCTTCGCCGCGGCAAGTTCCTGCACGTCGATCACGGTCCCATCCGTAATGCGTCCCGTCCCTTCGAGCCAGCGCGCGCCGCTGGCGCTCAAGTTCGTCGGGCGTCTTCGGCTTCCGCCGCAGCAATGCGTACGATCCCAGCAGCGTGACGCCGCTGGCTGCAACCAGTCCATACAATCGAAGCGAATCCATACAGGTGGGTCGAGATCAGCGCAGGACCGCCGACTTCTCTATCAGAATATGCGCAAAGCGAATCGGTTGGAAGTGGTTCGCAGGTTACCAATGTGCCGGGGACTGTGAAAAACTCTGGGACAGGATCCTACTTCGTCTGGCTGCAGACGTTCTTACTGACCAACTCGCCAAACCCGCCTTCCGGTGCCTTGCCGAACTGATCGTCGTGGGTTGCCTTCTTGCTGACTACGAAACGCCCACTGTGGTCGCGGGTATAGAACCATTGCGTCGTAGGAGTCGCCACGCCGCTCGTGCAATTAAATCGCACCCGCGCGCGCATCTCGACAAACGGACCACCCTGAGGAAGTTGCGCCGGATCCTTGTACTCCACACGCACCAGCGCAGACCGCTGATTGTTCTTGAGTACGCGCACAGAGCTGACCGAAACCTTATCTCCCGCTTCGGTCTGTCCGATCGTTTGCCACTCTCCGGCGGCTCGGACGAACGTCACCATCAGGACGGTCGCGAGCACAACCGCGAAAATGATGAGGAGGGTCTTTTTCAATGCAAATTTCCCAAGCAGCAATTTGCAGCACTACTTTGGGGCATCAGGCCGTTTCTGTCAATCCGTTCTGGACGTATCGCCAGTCCGCGGCTGACTCCATGATATCGTGTATGCGCACCGGCGACTTTGGCCGGGACTGATCCCAGGGAGCTTCACCACATGGAAACCCTTTATTCCACGATACTTGCTTCGCCGGTCGGCCCCTTGTTCCTGGCCGCCTCCGAGAAGGGACTGGTGGCCCTGGAGTTCGACGCCCGCCTGCCCGGACAGCAGACCATCCGTCCAAATCCGCGCGACCTGCGTTCAGAATCCGCGTACCGTGCACTTCGGGAACTCCGCCGCCAAGATGTCCTCTTATACCATCGAATTAGAAGAATACTTCGCCGGAACTCGACGCCAATTCTCCTTTCCTCTCGATCTTCGCGGAACTCCGTTTCAGTTGAAATGTTGGCAGGCGCTGCTGGCAATTCCTTACGGCGAAACACGCACCTACGCCGATATTGCGCGCGCCGTCGGCCGTCCGCAGGGATTCCGTGCCGTAGGAATGGCGAACAACCGCAATCCCATAGCGATCGTGGTGCCGTGCCATCGCGTGATCGCCTCCGACGGCACTCTGTGCGGCTATGGCGGCGGGCTCGACGTCAAACGCAAACTGCTGCAACTGGAAGGAGCACTAAGCGGCACGTTGGCGGCGTAAGACTCGGCGATCTTCGATTGCAGATTTTTTGATTTCAGATATTTGAGGTTGCAGATTGCAGGAGTCAGAATAACGCCATCGCAGAATGGCGTTCTGGAATCTACAATCTGAAATCTGCAATTTGCTCGGGGCGGCCGAGGCGTCCGTAAGTGGCGTGATTCTCAATGCAAAAAGCCCTCGCTTGCGCGAGGGCTTTTCTGGGGGAGGGACTGTGGGCCAGGCGCCCTTTGGGTCCCAAGGCGATGCTGGTAAATCCTTACTTCGGCTGCTGCTGTTGATCGTTGGTCATGGCCGGGGCGGCTCCGTTGGCCGAGAGCTGCTCCAGGTCATTCTTCAGGAGGCTGACTTCGACGCGGCCTCCGCTGATCCGCTTGGTCTTGGAAGCATCATCCGACGCGACAGGAGCGTTGCCCATGCCGACGAGATAGATGCGGTAGACGGGGATCTCATGGTTCAGAACCAGGTAGCGCACGACCGATTCGGCCATCTTCTGCGAGGTCGTGATGGCAGCCTGTCCCTTGCCCGAGGAGAATCCCTGGACTTCAATGATGTAGCCGTGCTGACCCTTCAAGGCACCAGCCATCTGGTCAAGGGCGTCCTTGGCGTTCTTGCTGAGTTCGGTTTGCCCAGAACGGAAGCGAATTTCAGTCTGGTTCGAGGCCTTGTACTGGTCGATGTTGCTGACCACGGTCTCGACCGTCTGCACCTTAGCGGTCACCTGCTGCGCCGATTGCTGGGCGGCAGTGGCCTTGTTGCCGGCGTCGACGGCGTGCTGGTCGGCCTGGTTCGCCTTGTCCGAGGCTAGTCTGATGCCCTCTGTAGCGCGGGAATCGACGTCTTTGATCTGCTTGCCGTTGGCAGAGGTCAGCTCATCGAGTTCGTTTACGCGATCGCGGATTGGTTCAGTCTGGCGCTGTACATACTTTTTGCGGGCAAACGGGTTAACGCGTCCCCAGAAGCCTTCGCGCGACGGAGCCGCCAAAGGCGCTTTGCCGGTGGCGTTGCCAGCGTCGCTCGACGTCGACTGCGTCTGCTGGGTGGCAGCAGGCTGGTTCTGATCAGACGAGGTGGTCTGCGCAAGGGCCGGCATAGCAAGAACTGCGGCCAAGGGCAGGGCGATTAGTAGACGGTGGTTCATAGTGACTTCCTCCAAGTTGGGGGAGCGTTTAGCTCCACTCCAGCACGTCTGAAGCGTGCGTGAAATTTGATCGCGTCCCTGAGAGCAACTAAAGAAGCCAGCAGATTCGCTGAGCCGACCGGCGCTGACGCTACGCCTGGCCTGGAATCTCGGGCGCCCCACTGCAGTAGCGCCGTCTGTTCTAATACATGTCGGATGCCAAATCAGGCCACAGGGTTGAGGAGCTAAATGCTTGATATCTATAGGTATTGTAGCCACCCGGCGCGGCAGAGGGATAGCTGCAAGTGCATGCGCAGGGTAATTTTGGGAAAGCTGATATAAAAAGTGCGTGCAGAAAGCAGTCGTTAGTCGTTAATCGTCGACCTGTGGTCGTTGGCGAAACCATTGATTTTGCACCGGAACCATGGAGGGGATTTGGGAGCGAATGGCAACATAGGCAGTGCACTCTTGAGGTTACTGGTAACGAGGTTACTGGTAATAGGGGCCCTTTTTTGCGGTCTAGCCTATGCCGAGGAATCGGGAATGCCGTCCTCGCGCATTTCCGACGAGCAGCTTCGCGAGTATTCCGATCTCGCCGAGAGCTGGCTGCAACAATATCTGCGCGTCGACACTACCAATCCACCCGGCAATGAAATGCGCGGAGTGGGATTCTTCAAGAAGATTCTCGACGACGAAGGAATTGAAAACCGGGCCTTTGAGATTGCGCCCGGCCGTGGGGACTTATGGGCGCGGATTCCGCATAGCACGGCCGAGTCAAAACGCCCCATCATCCTGCTAAACCACATGGACGTGGTCACTAGCGACGCATCCCATTGGAAAGTCCCCCCATTCAGCGGAGAGCTTCGCGACGGCTACATATGGGGCCGCGGCGCGCAGGATATGAAAGACGAAGGGCTGGCCCAACTCGTTGTCATGGTCATGCTGAAGCGAGAGAAAGTGGCTTTGAACCGTGACGTGATCTTTCTCGCGGTGGCGGACGAAGAAGCCGAAGGAAAGGGGACGGATTGGTTCACGAAGAACCAGCGCGATCTGCTGGGGAATGCCGAGTTCCTGATCAACGAGGGCGGCGAGAATCTGCTCGAGAACGGCAAGGTCAAATACGTCGGCGTGGACGTTGGCGAGAAGACCTCCTACTGGCTGCACGTGGTGGCACACGGACGGCCGGGACACGGATCTCGGCCGAATCCAGACTCTGCCCCGAACCGGCTGGTGCACGCGCTGAACAAGATCCTGGCTTATAAGACGCCTCTGCGAGTGCTTCCGGTCGTGGATGAATTCTTGCGGGACATGGCGCCCTACGAGCCACCGGACCGTGCAGCATACTATCGAAACGTGAAGAAGGCCATCGAGGACAAGAAGTTTCAGGCGGAGGTGGAGCGCGACGAATCGCTGAACTTCCTGTTGCGTGACACGATCTCGCTCACCATGCTCGGTGGCTCGGGGCAGACCAACGTGATTCCTCCCGAAGCGTGGGCTAATCTAGATGTGCGCATTCTGCCCGGTGGCGATCCGAAGGCCGTGCTTGAGACGCTGCGTCGCGTGGTGAATGATCCCGACGTGACCATCGAACCGCTCGAGCCGGAGTTCCGCGTGGCCAACTACTCCGGGACCGACAATGCCCTCTTCGCGGCCATCCGCGAGGCTTCGGCGAAGTATTTTCCTGGGACGCCGGTAGTCCCGCACATTACAAGCGGCTACACCGAGAACCAGCGCTACCGGCCGCTGGGGATCGTGGCCTACGGATTCAATCCGTACACCGCGACCGAGGAAGAAGGCAACACCGAGCACGGCAACGACGAGCGCATTCGCGTGGAGGAAGTCAGGCGCGGCCCGAGAGTATTGTTTGACGTTGTGGTCAAAGTCGCTGGGGAGTGAGACATCGGTCCGATAGCCAGACCCAGTGTCTTCAAGGGCGAGATAGAGGAGTCCTTCCACGCACCGCCGACACGGCCTGCACCACTCCCTGGGTTACGCGGTCTGGCTGATACAGATGAATCTCATGGCCGCTGCCTGCGGCTGTAATGTGCAGCGTGTTCGAGCTGAGA
>CAVYOZ010000018.1:0-13456 GCA_963770265.1 Terriglobia bacterium | reverse complement strand
AGGCGAGCACTAACGAGCGAGAGAATTTGAGCTTAGACGAGCCTCGCGTCAAAGCCGCGCAACATTGCCGCGTTGAGCAGCCTGTGATCAGCGGTGAGAAAGACACGTCCTTGAGGCATGTCTTTGCACCAAGTCAAGGCCGCCGCCAGTTGCAACGCATCGGCGGCGCGGAGGTCGTAGTGCTCGATAATCTGCAGCGCGCTCGCTCGTACGGCTTCAGCCGGCTGAATCACAGACCACGAACTGGCTAAACGGGAAGATAGACCACGGGCCTTTACCCAGTCAGTCGGCAAAAGATGATTGAGTCGAACTAACCGGGCCAATGCGCTCGCGATCTCGATTGGAGTAGCCCACCATACGACCGCAGCGTAGACCTTATAGAGAGACATGGCCTGAGTCGTGTTGCTCTGCTGAACGCAGAGCGGAACCAGCGCGCTGGCGTCCCAGAATGCAGAGCGCGGCTTTACCGGCCGTCGCGTTCTTCCTGCCATATTCGCCTAGCAATCTCATCCGAGATGTTGCCCGGCGGTCTGGGCCAGGAACTGGAGGGTCGCTTTCGTAAGGGCGGCGTGAGAAGACCTCGTGCGATCAGGTCCGTCTCCAATGCGGGGTGGTCTTCTTCCTGGCAAGGGATGATCCGCGCCACCGGCTTATTCCGCTCGCAGACCACGAGTTCTTCGCCCTCTCTAACGCGCTGAATGTGAGCGCTCAGGTGCGCCTTCAGAGTGGCGATATTTACCGTACGCATGAATCACATTCTACCACATGACTATGTTGGTCAGGTTGGAACCCAGACTTGAACAAGACCTCTCAGAACACGTGCAGCTTGATGCTGAGATACCGCTTGGGATTCTCCCGGATTGCCCTCACCAGGGTTCGCGTCTCAACCAACATCTCGTTCGTGTTGTTGTAGAGGGTGTCGTCTTTAAAGAGCTTGCCGGCGGTGCCTTGTCCCGCTTCCAATTGCGTTGTCAGCTCTGACAATTTCGTGAGCGTGGTGTCCAGCTTCTTGGCGAGTTCTTCATCCTTCGACAGCTTCCCGAGGGTTCCTTTGCCGGCGTTGATGTCTTCGGTGATCTTCTTGAGATTAACGATCGTGTCATTCGTGTTGTTATAGAGCGCAGGGTCTTTCAGGAACTTTCCGGCCGTACCTTTTCCCTGCTGCATTTCGTCCACGATGCCATTCATCTTGTCGAGCGTGCCGATGAATTTGTCGTAAGCATCATTACGGCTGATAAGGCGGCCGAGGCTGCCCTCGCCGTTTCCAATCTGCTCTACGATCTTCTGAAAATCCGCCACGGTCACGGAGAAACGGTTGTAGAGAGTCGGATCGTAGATCAATTTTCCCAGCGATCCCTTACCGCTTTCCGCGAATGCCAGGATGCGATCGGCGCGCTTCAGCAGCGCGTCCATGTTCTGCAGGGTACTCTGGCTGGCACGTACCACCTGGTTGAAGTCGGGATGCACCTGGGTGGGGAGGGTGTCTCCATCCTGCATGGGCGGACCTAGGGCCTGAGAACTTTCGATATCCAGATATGTTTCGCCCAGAACTCCAGCCGTTTCGAGAGAAGCCTGGGAGTCCCGGTGAAGGGAGTCGTGGTATTTGGTACTAATCTTCATCGTTATTTCGACGGGAGTAAGCTGTTTGTCTCTGGAGCTCACGATGCTGATCTTGGTGACGTTTCCAATATCAACCCCGTTCAATCGCACCGGCGCTCCAACGCGCAATCCCTCTGCATTGTCGAAGTAGGCTTTGACCGTGATCCGCGGGGTGAACAGGCCTGAAGTCCCGGACATGAGAAACAGAAGAAATCCAAGGGTCAGACTGGCCGCGATGACCGTGATCCCAACGCGCAGTTCCGACCACTTGAGCTGCTTCTGGCTAGGCAAAGGATTCCCTCATAACGCCAGTTAGGATGGGATGCAAAGGCTGCCGCAACGGCTCAAATTGTCCGTTTTCCTCGCTGCACGCCCACCGCCAGCATCATAACAAAATCGTCGCGCCATTCAGGCTGCTTTCGCGCGTAGTGCGGGCATGACGAACAGAGCAAGTACATAGGCAAACGCCCCGCAGGCCAAAGTCACCGTGAGCCCAAATTGGATGGCAATGACCATTGCCAACACCGAGCCCAGGACGCTAGCGGCGGCATTCATCGCCCATGCCCATTCGACGGCATTCGCGGCCTGCCCGGTTTCCGCTGGAAACTCAGGCACGGGAGAGGCCGCAAGAACGCGCAAGCCCGTAGGAAATGGCATCCCCATCAAGAATCCCAGTGGGATCAGAAGAATCCCACTGACAAGCAATCGATAGCCGAACTCCAAGCCGACCCATGCGGCCAACCGGCCGGGGAGCAGGAATATATAAAACGCCAGGATCGCCAGGACGAGCAGGAGAGGAATCCATCCCATCTGCGAGCGCGGGAGCCAACGGCGAGAGAACAGGCTCCCTGCGCCGCTTGAAATCATCAGAAGAAAAATCACTACGGTTAATGCATAGGTCGGATGCCCGAGAAACAGCACAAAGCGCTGTATGAAAGCGATCTCAACGAGGATATAACCGAGTCCCACAGCGATGAAATAAAGCAATGGAAGCGGTGACTGCCGGACTTGGCCGGCTCCGCGCAGAAGCAGTGGCAGAATCAGAAATGCCAGCACTGCGGCCACCGAGATCACGAGCACGAGAAACAAAACCAGAACGCCCAGGTTGACTTTCCAGTCGATGCCGTGACGCAGGCTTGCATTGCCGAGGATTTGACCAGGCTTCAGCGTGAAGAAGAAGAACGGAGCATTGTCGCTGACGGGCGAGACGTTATACGCATAATTTTGTGCAAACGCATGGGGATCGTTGCTGGCGATCAGCTCAGAGAACGGATTCTGCCCAGGATGGGTTGGCAAATAAAGAGGGTCAAGTTCGGAATAACGCTCGCAGTGCTCAGCCACCGCGTCTTCTTCCGCTGAGGTAAAGGGCGTCTTTTTCGCGAGTACTACAACCGGAATGCCGTCTTCATCGAGCGATCCCAGCGAAGCGACGATGAAATTGCGGGCGGGATCAGCAACTCCGAGACGGTGCAGCGCCTGCATGGCGACCGCGACCACGCGCAAGGCTTCGCGTGGCTCACGGAATTCCCATCGCGTAATGGCGATCATTCCGTCCGGCTTAAGATGGTCGAAATATTCGCGGAACGCCTCCTCCGTGTACAGGTTGTTTTCGCTGAGCGCGAACGCTCCGGCAGCTGTGGATGCCCATGTATCGACCAGGGTCATTTGCACGACATCAAAATGCTCCGGGCTCGCCCGCAGAAACGAGCGCCCATCGGTGACCTGTATGTGCACATCCGGGCGGTCATAGAGATGCTGGGCATAGTCCGCATAGCGGTCGCGCATGATCGTCGTGGCAATGATGGGATTGATCTCAATCCCGGTGACGCTGGCGCTTCCATTTGCCACAGCACGGAGCACATCCACACCTCCTCCGGGACCAATAATCGCAAAGTCCCCGTGGGGGCGCAGAACGTTGGCCAAAGCGGGAGGAGCGGCCATCAAATTCTTTTCCCAATCCGTATCGTGCCATTGCTTCACATCCGCGTTCATGATGTAGGTGGAGGCATCGGCGTCAATGACGATAGCCTTGGCCTGCCCCTGGCGGTCCACCTCGACCCGCGAGAGCGCATTCCAGCGCGCGAACTCGACCCATGCCGGATCGCGAAACATCCCTTTGGCGTAGACCACATCAATCAGGCGTCCAGAGTAATTCGCGCCGGTTAGCGCTACTAAGGCGAGACACAGGAGGGCGGCGTTCCTTCGGGACGAACGCGATTCGGCCCAGACCATGGAGGCGGCGGTTAATGCGATTCCAGCCACGAGAATCGCATTTGGACCGCCGAGCCAGTTCAAAAGCGGCACGATTGCCAGACACGCCAGCGCTCCTCCGCAGAGATCAGCACCGTAGAGTCGCGGAATGCGTGTGGTCTCACGAGCGAAGACGACGGAGAAGAGCAGCCCGGTGAGAAAGAACGGCACCGCCGCGGCAAGATAGAGCAGCGTTAAATGAAGGAAATTCTTCCCGGAGACATTGAGGGCGACAGGCACGTGGAGGACGATCTCCAGAACCACAACGATCAGGGCTGCATTCGCCATGCAAAGTCGCGATGCCAGTGTGCGTGTTGCAACCCGTGCCAGCCGGCTCTTCAACAGATACGCGAAGACTCCTCCAGCGCCCAGACCGAGGAGTGCAATCGAGATCGCAAGAAAAGCGAAATGATAGAAGAGAACAACCGAAAACAGCCGGGTCAGCGCCAGTTCCAGCAGCAGCGCCGCAAAGCTCGTCAGCGCAAGTCCTGCCAGCAGCGTTCTTTCGGGGATCTCAACCTCGGTTGCCGCGGGAGTAAGAACGGGAGCTGTGACAGACATAAAGGGAACGAAGGCGACAGTCTAGCAGATAGCCGGGCCCTGACGGGTTCACGGCCGCCATGCCGATTCCCGGCCACCGAACCGCCGACGAAATCGTCGGATACGACAAGCGCGGCGCTCCCGAATATAGAGAACTCGAGTGCAGTCCTATTTCGGATACCAGTCCAGCACCCGCACCTCAATCCCGGTTCCTTCCAGCGCCTTCTGAAACACCGCCAGATCAGATCCGCGATAGTGGTAGGGGATCACGATCTTCGGATGGAAGGCTTTGACCGCGTCGGCTGCTTCTTCGGGCGGCATCGTATACGGCAGATTCATGCACACAAACGCAACGTCGATATTCTTGAGCGCGCGCATTTCCGGGACGCCTTCGGTATCACCGGAAAAGTAAAAGCGCTTCCCGCCGTAAGTGAGCACGTAGCCGTTGCCGCGCCCTTTGTCGTGAAAAAGCTTTCCGGGAGCGGGGCCGCGCTTGATGTTGTAGGCGGGGATCGCCTCAATGGTCCAGCTTTGCCAGGTTTTGGTTTCACCATTCGCGATCGGCTTCGCTGTGGTCACAGTCTGCACCACCGCCGGCGCAGCCATAATCTCAGTGCCGGATTTGCTCGCATCCTTGATCGCGTCTGGATCCATGTGGTCTCCGTGGATGTCGGTGATCAGGATGAGGTCCGCCTTGGGCAGACCGGAGAACTTCACGGGCTTGGCAGGATCCAGGTAGACGGTCTTCCCTCCCGCCTCGATCAGCGTGCTGGCGTGGTTCAGCGGAGTGATCTTGACCGGGCCTGCAGAGGTGGGGAAGACTTGCGGCTCAGCAGCAGCATAAGACAGCGTGGCCATTCCCAATGGCACCAGAACACCGCAGAGTGTAAGCAGGATTACTTTCATTCGTACCTCGCGTTGAACGGAGAGACCGTTTCCCAACACTATACCGAACCTGGATTCCGGGCTTCTGGATTTACGCAGGCTACTTCTGGTCAGTGAGGATTCCATCGCGGAAGAAGAATTGTTTCTTGTCGCCCGAAGGCAGGGTTACGGTAGTCTGGATCACCTCTGCCCCCTTCGATTGATACTCGTACCGGTACACCTCACCGTCGGCAAGTTCTTGTTTAGAGACCCTGCCATTCAGAAACTTGTTTCTCACCAGCACATTCCAATTTCCGTCGAGCACTGCCGTGAGCAGGTATGGATCATTGTCGACTCCACCGATCAGCCGCTCATACTCGAATCTGTACAAGGTCTGAATCCCATCGCTCACGTTGTCGAGATGGCCCGTGTGGTCGTAGCCGTACTTGCGAACGTGGCCCGTGCCGTCCGATGCCTCCACGATCCGGTCGGCGGAGTCATACTTGAACTGAATCCTGAGCCCACTGGGTGAAATCAGCTCTTCCAGGTTGCGTTTCGCGTTTCGTTTCAGCTGAATTCGGTGCCCTTCGGCGTCGACCATCTCAATCGGCGCGCCCTGCGCGAAATTCTTTGCATAATAGGCTTCGGGAAAGTAGATTTTGCGGCCGTCGCGAAACGTCATCGTCCAGCCATTTCCGTTCCATGCAATCTGCGCTCCGAAGAACTCCGAAGATGAACGATCGTGACGGAAGACGGCGTCCGCATATCCGTTGCCTTTGGAGATTCGAGGCATGTACACCTTGTAGCCGTCCTCCAGATTCAAGTCCATAAAGGTGTACGGGAATCTCGTTCCCGTCGGGCAGATGTCATAGGGATGATTCATTCCCATGCCGAAGGCTTGCCTCGCAGGATTCCAGGCAAAATACGTTCGTGTCAGGCACAGAGGCATGATGTCGGGGACGAACAGATCAGTCTGCAGCAGCTTAAAATTCCCGTTGCGCAGGTTGACTACGAACTCGTTCACTGGAGTGTCATGACGTACGGTCGGCTTGACCATGGCAATCTCGGCCTTGAACTTGACCGACGCGGATCCTGCAGTGGGAGAGATGATCAGCCAGGGCTGGGAGCCGTCCCAGGCAGGAGGAGTGTGGGAAAACGGCAATAGCTCGACCTTCACGGGCGGTGACGGCCACCACCACAAAGCCGCGGCCACGCCGACCAGAATGAATGCAAGCGCCCACTTCCAACCGGATCGGAATAGGGGGTTCGGTACGCGTCCCATGTCTAAGGAAAAAATTACTATCGGCTGGTCACCGCTTGCAGGGTCAGGCGCGATTCAAAGAACTCTTCGACGCGCCCCAGAACTTCTGGTGAGCTTTTTGATTCATAGATCGCCTTGCGCAGGCCTGCGCCGCCGGGGACTCCGTGGGTGAACCAGGAGGCGAACTGCTTCATCTTGCCGACGGCGTCGGGAAGTTCCTCTTCGATTAGCATCTGGAAGTAAGTGCGGATCATATGGTAGCGGTCAGCCTCGGAAGGCTCGTCGTATAGCTTCGTGTAGCCCCGGACGCCTTCGTCCGGGGCGGCCGAAGGCCGTGGTGATTCTTGACTTAAGAAGATGGTGCCGGCAGCGGCCGTCGAGCTTTGCTCGACCGGGCGGACGAAGGCGTCCGCCCCTACACGAACCGTGGTGATCGCGGCGCAGTACTGCTCGATCTGGCGGAAGATCCAGGGATTCGACGGAGCCATCCGGCCGATCATGACTGCGTCGCAGCCAGTTTGCGTGACCATGGCGCAGGCATCTTCGGGGGTGCGGATGTCGCCGTTGCCGATCACCGGAATCCTGACTGCATCTTTGACGGCGGCGATCCATTCCCAACGGGCGTTGCCGCTGTAGCCCATCTCACGGGTGCGGGCGTGAAGCGCAACCGCCGCCAGTCCGCAATTTTCCGCCATCCGTGCCAGTTCGACGCAGACAATCTCTTCGTCGTTCCACCCGGCTCGGAATTTTACGGTGAACGGAATCTTCACGGCGGCGCGCACGGATTCAAAAATCTTGCCGATCGCGGGCAGGTCGCGCAGCAGGCCGGAGCCGCCGTTGCACTTCACGACTTTCTTCGCCGGGCAGCCAAGGTTCAGGTCTACGAGATCGAAGCCGAGGCCTTCCACCATCCGGGCGGCTTCAGCCATGACGTTGGGATCGCTGCCGAAAAGCTGCGCCGAGATGGGGTGTTCGTCTTCGTAGAAGTGGAGATAACGCTTGGCCTTCTGATCTTTCTTGCGCAGGACGCCGTCGGCCGAGGTGAACTCGGTCATGATGAGGCCGCATCCGCCAAGGTTGCGGATGAAGCGCCGGAAGACGGTGTCGGTCACGCCCGCCATGGGCGCAAGGACGGTGGCCGGGGAGATAGTGACGGAGCCGATCTGCAGCAGCGCAGGAACAACGCGTGTGGCAGGGCCGCTCACGATTGCGTCAGCCTTCTCTGAAGCCGCCGAATTGTCCCAGAACTTCCGCATAATCCTTAAAGGGCTCTCCAGAGAGCAGCGACGACCGGGGCTAAAGCCCGACACTTTGATTCGCCTATACGCGGCCCTGAAGGGCCGCTCTTCCACGACTGCCCTCTCCCACAGCTGCACTCTTCCACGGTCTGCTCTCTTTTGCGGGCTGCTCTCTTTTCGACTGGGGAAAGGTCTTGCCCCCTCTCAGGTCATTTTTGCCAACCTTGATTCTAGGATTCTAGTCGACCTTCAAGCAAAAGCCCCCGCCTTAGCGAGGGCTAAATTCTGGTTTATCCGCGAAAATCCGTACAGAACCGTCGCGCAAGAAGTTACTTCTTCGCCGTCTCAACTTTGGCGTACTTGCGACGGAAGCGCTCAACGCGGCCGGCGGTGTCCATCAGCTTCTGCTTGCCGGTGAAGAACGGATGGCAGTTCGAGCAGATTTCTACCCCGATGTCGCCCTTATGTGTCGAGCGGGTCGTAAACGTATTGCCGCAGGCGCAGTGTACGCGCACTTCGTGATAAGACGGGTGAATTGCTGCTTTCATGGGACCTTAAACCTCGATTCGAATCATTAGATTCTACCGGATTTCCACAGGATTCAGCAAACGAGCGATGAGCAGAACTCGGTGGGCTGAAACCGGCTGACCGATTCGATCATTGCTCATTGCTCGACCGCTACACTGCTTTAGAAACGGAACAGATAGCTGACTTTCACGAAGAACTGGCGGCTGTCGTTGAGGTAGCCCCGGGCGGTGTTGGTGACGTAGCCGGCGATCCGGGAGTTGCCGGAACCACGTTCAGATTCTGCAGGTCGCTGTTGTAACCGACGTAGATCGCGGTGCCGGGATGCACGAGGTACGTGATCAGGAAGTCGGCGTTGAACTGGCGTCGAGGTCGGCAAGTACGTGTAGGGAGATCCGACGCCGGGCGTTCCTGCCAGCAGCGCGTTGTACTGCAGAATCACGCGGACCGAAAGCTGCGGCGTGAACTGCCAGTTCCACTTGCTGCGCAGGATGTGGTCGTTGAAGATGCCGCGTCCCGCGCCGGGAATTGCGCCTGCGCTGCCAGAAACACGTCGTCGTCTGGCGCGCAGGCGTTCGAACAGGTACGTATTCTCGATCTTCAGCGGCTTGATGGGACGGACGATCAGCGTGGCCTGCGCGTTGTCTTCGCGCAGCCAGAAACGGCTGGTTATAAGGAGTGGCAGCGCTGGGTCGCAGGCAGGGCCACAAAATTCACTCCATCGCCCCAGTAGTAGCTGGCGATGAGCGTCGCCTTCTTGAAGTATCCCGTCTGGATCGACGCTCCGCTGGTGTGCTCGTGATAGTCCTGATTGCCGAGCAGTGGCGGTGGACAGGAAACGAGTAGCCGTAGAAAGCAAAAATCCTGCGGACGCAGGCGCTCGCGCGAGTTCCTCATACGGGCGCAGATAGATGATGGTCTGTCCTCGGCCCTGCATCGCCAAGTATGGACGAGTAGTCCGTATCGAGGCGCAGGCCGGTGTGGTCGAAGTCGTGCGCAGTATCAGCGACGGGCCCCAATCGACAATCCAGCCCTTCTTCGGACGGAAGCGGTAGTCCGCTTCCTGCTTGAGTCTCGCGAATGTCCACGCGATTGATGAATCCGGGAATCGAAACAAATCCGGGGCTGATGTCGTTGTAAGGTCCCGTCGTAGGTGAAGTGCAGGCCGTCGTGGCGCAGTTCCAGCTTCTCGGCGGGACCGGCGTAGTAGTTGCCGTTGCCGTGATTGCCCGAGCTGAACGGATAAGTAGTTCGCTTCGCAGTTATTCGGCGAGTAGGTTGGACTGAAGAGTTGCCAGAATATTGCTCGAACTGGTCACCGCCTGCCCGTCGAGCGTCCAGTTCGGGATTGAATTTCAGGCGGGTGTCGACGCCGCCGACGCGGTTGAATTCGCCGGTCGTGGGGCACTCCCAGTCGGTGTAGAGCACGCCGACACTCGACTGCCGGAAGATGTCGCGGCTCACGCGCGCAACGGTGAAGTACGAGCGCATGCCGGAGAGCGGGATCGTAGTCCGGCACGGCCAGTCCCGGGCTGCGATCGTCGGTCGCCATCACGCCCACCGAATACGGACCGTCTTTTCCGGTCAGGCGGATTCCCGCCGAAGGATCGCCGATGCTGCGCGTAAACAACAGATCCATCGGCGTGCGGAAAAAATCTTCGTTCTCCAGAAAGAATGGACGCTTCTCCGGAAAGTAAACCGCGTAGCGCTGGTTCACCGTGATCTGCGGATCTTCCGACTCGACCTGGCTGAAGTCGGGATTCGCCGTCATGTCGACGACGAAGTGATCGTGGATCACGAACTTCGCGTCCATGCCGGGCTGCGCCCTGCGCGGTGGCTTGCTGAAAATAACGGATTCTGGAGTCGCGCGTGTCGAGCGCGCGGAAGCCGCGCATCACGCCGTAGGGAATCAGTTCGATGCTGTGGCCGGGCGAAATTCCCTCCAGACCCGTGCAGCGTCGCGGCCTGGCCGAGGCGGCCTTCGATCTTGTAGGAAATGTGCGGCCAGAAGGAATCTTCGGTCTTGCGCGTGATGCCGCGATAAAGAATGACGCCCCACTCCTGCTTCTTCGTCGCCGGAAAGCGCAGGCTCTTGAACGGGATCGCCATCCACACCACGAAGCCGCGGCTCGGTCACTTTGCCGCGCGAATCCCAGACCGTGTCGAACGAAGTATCGAAGTGGCCGGCGGTCTGCTCTTCGCGCGAGGCCTCGGTCCAGATGGCGTCCCATTGCACGCCGAGCGGCGTGGTCTGAAAGGCGTAGGCGCGGCGGCGGTCGTGAAACGTGTCGAGCATGATCTCGACCTGGTCGTCGTCGTAAATATCTTCGCGGCGCGACATGCGCGCGCGCACCTTCTTGGGATCGTCGAAGCAGACGAACACGACGTAGAGATTTTTCTGGTCGTAGCCGAGATAGGCGTCGGTGGGCTCGGAAACAGCTTCGCCGTCGTGAGGATTGCGCTGGGTGAAGCCGGTCACCTTCGCCATCTGGAGCGCGACTCCCTGCGGCTGCATGGTCAGAAAATCGTCGAGGGACGGCGCACGCGAAAGCCGGGGAATCGTGAGGTGGGTGGCGCAATCGCAGGCTTGGGTGCAGGTTGCACCTCCGGACGCGTGTAGCAGGTTCCGGCAGTTGCGCCGACGGCGATGGAACCGGCTGCGAGGGAGGAGTCGATTGTCCAGTCGCCTGAGGTGCCGATCCGCGGACAGGGATCGCCGTTACCGGCAGTGTCGCCAGCAAAAGTACGAATAGTTGCACAACCTCTTTCCGCAGAAGACTGGGACCCTGATTCCGAAGCACGTACCCTCACTGCTTTCCTCGCGAGGCACGAGGTGAATCCAGCAAGATACACCATGGGCGCGGTTCACAAAACACCAAAAGAGAGTTGTTCGCGCTGTCGAAAAATTTTCCACAGATCAGCGCGGAAGTTCGGCGTCGTGCTTGAACACCTGCTAAAACAACGATGCCTGGCGACGGTGGGCGTAATTCCGAAGTGGTCGTACGCCAGCTGCGTAGCGACGCGGCCGCGCGGAGTGCGGTCAAGGAAACCGATCTGCATCAGGAAGGGCTCGTAGATTTCTTCGATCGCGTCCGGCTCTTCGGCCAGGACGCCGCCAGCGTGTTCACGCCCACCGGCCCACCCTGGTACTTCTCGATGATCGTCAGCAGCAGCCGGCGGTCGACTTCGTCGAAGCCGTACTGATCGACTTCCAGCATCTCCAGCGCGGCCTGGGCCGTGGGCTCGTCGATCTTGCCCGCGCCGCGCACCTGCGCGTAGTCGCGCACCCGGCGCAGCAGGCGATTGGCGATTCGCGGTGTACCACGGCGAGCGGCTGGCAATCTCGATCGCGCCGGCGTCATCGATGGCGACTCCCAGAATCTCCGCCGAGCGCTCGACGATGACCTTCAAGTCTTCGTGGCGTATAGAACTCCAGCCGCAGCACGATGCCGAAACGCGACCGCAGCGGAGCCGGAGATCAGTCCCGCGCGGGTGGTGGCTCCGATGAACGTGAACGGCTTCACTTCCAAGCGTGTGCGTGCGCGCCGAAGGCCCTTGTCCGATGATGATGTCGAGTTTGTAGTCTTCCAGCGCCGAATAGAGCAATCTCTTCCAGCGACCGGCTGCAGGCGATGGACCTCATCGATGAACAGCACCTGCTTGTCCTGCAGATTGGTGATGATCGCGGTCAGGTCGCCCTTGATCTGCAGCGTGGGGCCGGAAGTCGGCTGGAAGTGCGCGCCCAGTTCGTTGGCGATGATGTTGGCCAGCGTCGTCTTGCCCAGTCCCGGAGGCCCATAGAGCAGCACGTGGTCCAGTGGCTTCGCCGCGCGAGCGCGCGGCCTCGATCGCCACCGCGAGATTTTCTTTGACTTTGTTCTGCCCGATGAACTCGCGCAGACGCTGCGGGCGCAGTTTCAGCTCGAACGACGCGTCGTCGTCGACGGGCGCCGCCGACACCATGCGCTCGCGGTTCAGCTTGGGATTGTCTGCGGGAGTGGGCACGCTATGCCGATACTAAAGCTGAGAAGATTCGGTTGCAACCCAAGGAGCCGCGGGCTTTCACAATACCTTAGCCAATTCCGCCAGAACCTGGTCGCCGTAATCAGCATCCTTGATCGAGAACTCGGCTTTGCCGACGGTCGGATTCGTATTTAGAAACACTTCAGCTTCGCCATTCCCTAGGAAGATTTTAGTAGCTGTCCAATTTCCGACAGGCTCTGCGTTGAACCCGCCCCCTGAAGCATGAGAAAGTCTGTCGCCGAGAATGGCGTACTTGAACGACAGCTCCCTGACCCTTTTGACATGTGTGGGTAAGCTCTTCGCTTCGAGCGCCTTCTTTAGACTCCGAAGAAGTGTGCTGGCGTCAGAGCCGGGCTCCGCTATGAGCTTCCCATCGCCGAATGTGACGCCTGACGACAGTTTTGTTGCCCCAAACTCGATTTGGAATTTTGCGGTCTTTCCGTCCGCTGTATAGGTTGCCAGCCAATTCCGCGCACCGGCGTTCGCGTTAAGAGGTGTGATATCAAAGCCGACTGCTCCCTCGTCAGGGGCACCGGGCTCGACTGTGCGTCCCTGCGGCTGAGGCTTCTGTTGACACGCAATAAGCCATAGCAACGTTAAGGACATGAAAACAGCGCAGCGTAGTGACGGAATCATTTGCTTCCTCGCTTTGCGCCCGAGATGCTATCACGCGCCGAATCGGGACCGCACTTCAGAGCAACCGGTCTCCGCGATGGAGCTCAAACGTCCATCAATCATGCGGGCTTCGGCCGTGAGCTTGTGCGGCCTGACCGGGCCCGTGCCGTCGATGTGCAGCACTTCATGCCCATGCGCCACAAGCCAGTCGGAGACCAGCATGCGATGACAGTGGAAATAGACGCGTTCCGCGCACATGTAGGCGGTGGGTGCTTCTTCTGCAAGCCTGATCAGTTCGTCCATCGCGTGCGGAAACTCAGCCGTCAGCATGTAGTCGGAGTAATTGCGGAAGCTGTCGTTGCGTAATGCAATGTTCGGGGAGTCATCCAGAGTCTTCTTCCGGTACCCGCCCAGAGCTTTCATCCATATGTACCGGATACCTGCTGCCGGCAAGGTCTGTATTAGAGTCTCGGTTAAATTGCGGAAGGCGGCGCGGGACGTGGAGAAGACCTACAATGTCCACCAGAGTTCTGATCTGGTG
>CAVYOZ010000017.1:0-449112 GCA_963770265.1 Terriglobia bacterium | reverse complement strand
GCGTCTTATCCGGGAGGCGCATGAAACTCTCCGCCCCGGCGGATGGCTCATCATGGAAATAAGCGGCACAATCGCGAAGGAAGTGAAGGTTCTTCTGGAAGGCTGGCAAGAAGTGGAGATCAAGCCCGATCTGCAGTCGATCCCGCGAGTAGTGCGGGCGAGAAGGCCTAACATCTAAGACCCACCTACCGCCGCACGGCGGCAGGCTGAATCTCGTCGATATCCACAATGTCGGTCGGATATTTCCCCGTATAACAGGCCGAGCAATACGAGATTTTCTCTCCCTCGCCGCACGCCTTCTTCAGGCCCTCGAGCGAAAGATAAGCCAGTGAATCCGCGCCGATGTACTCACGAATCTCTTCGACCGACTTGTTGGCCGCGATGAGTTGCTTGCGCGATGGAGTGTCGACGCCGTAGTAGCACGGCGAAATTGTCGGCGGACACGAAATGCGCATGTGCACTTCCTTCGCCCCAGCGTTCCGAATCATGCGCACAATCTTGCGGCTGGTCGTGCCGCGCACAATCGAATCATCAATCAGAACCACCCGCTTGCCTTCGAGCAGGGAGCGCACCGGATTCAGCTTCAGCCTTACTCCAAAGTCGCGCACTTTCTGACTCGGCTCGATGAACGTGCGGCCCACGTAGTGATTGCGGATCAGCGCAAAGCGAAACGGAATCCCGCTCTCCGCCGCGTAGCCAACCGCTGCCGTCACACCCGAGTCCGGAACGGGCACAACAAGGTCAGCCTCCACACCGGCTTCCCGCGCCAGCTGGCGCCCCAACTCTTCACGGCTGGTCTGCACCGAGCGCCCAAAAACCAGGCTATCGGGACGCGAGAAGTACACGTGCTCGAAGATGCAGCTCGATTGCGGCGCCGCCGTCGAGTAGAACCGCGAACTGACTCCCTCAGCACTGACGATGATCAACTCACCCGGCTTCACATCGCGAACGTACTCCGCGCCGATCAGGTCGAAAGCACAAGTCTCGGAGGCGAACACGATCGTGTCCCGCTTCTGTCCCTCGAGAGCAGGAATGCGCCCCATGGCCAGCGGTCGGAATCCACGCGGATCTCGCACCGCAAAGATGCGGTCGTTGCTCATCATCACCAGCGAAAACGCGCCCTCCACCCGCCGCAGTGCGTCCGCCATTGCCTCCGGCAGCGTGTGCTCCTTCGACAATGCGATGAGGTGAACGATGACCTCGGTATCACTGTTCGTCTGGAAAATCGACCCCTGGCTCTCCAGCCGGGCGCGAATCTGCGTGGCATTCACCAGGTTCCCATTGTGCGCGACGGCGATCGCCCCCTTGTTCGACTGCACCAGGATGGGCTGCGCATTCAGTAGCGCCGAGTCGCCTGCGGTCGAATACCGCGTATGGCCAATCGCCAGCGTCCCGCCCAGCTTCGACAGCACCTCTTCGGTGAAGATGTCGGCCACCGAGCCCATGGCCTTATGTGCGCGCGCGGTCAAGCCGTCCGACGTGACGATCCCCGCCGATTCCTGTCCGCGGTGTTGCAGCGCGTGCAGCCCAAGATAAGCAAGCTTCTCCGCCTCCGGATGGGCGAAGATCGCAACCACACCGCATTCATCGTGAAATTTGTCGGGAATCTGCATTTAGCCCTTTTAGCTCTTAGCCTTTAGCTGTTAGCTCTTAGCTCAAAATCAAAAGCTTATGTGCTTATGTGGGGATAGCCGCCTTCGGCTGTCCGGCGAGCAAAGCTGCTTAATCCGCCGCAACCAACTCCGGATCGGTCCGGAGCGCCACCTCTAGCGCGGCTTCGTAGGCCCGATTCATCTCCGCAACTGTAGCTGAGACCACGGGCCTCCCGTCCAATGAAATTTCCAGCTTCTCGGGAATGGTTTCCCCGATCACGTCCGCCGCAATCCCGTGCCTTCCCGCTACTTCTTTGATTCGCGCCATGCTCCCGGGGTCGCAAGATACCAGGATCCTGCTTGCATCCTCGGCGAACAGTGCATATTCGGCAAACAGCCCGGCCGACACCAGATTCACGCGCACCCCTACTCCCGCCGGAAACGCCTTCTCGGCCAGCGCCACAGCGATTCCGCCCTCGGAGCAGTCGTGTGCCGATTCGATCAGTCCCCGCTGCACCAGTTCGATCACCACCTTCTGCAGCGCTGCTTCCTTTTCCAGATCAAGCTCCGGCGGATATCCCCACAGCGCTCCCAAAATCTCCTTGGCGTATTCCGACGAGCCAAACTCAGTTTCCGCATCGGTGATATCGCCTGCCTCGCTGCCGCGCAATAGCACGACCGTGCGGCCCGGCGCGGCGAAGTGCATCTTCACCGTCTTGTGCACATCGTCCAGAATCCCCACCACACCGAGCACCGGCGTCGGATAAATCCCCTCGCCCAGCGTCTCGTTGTAAAAGCTGACGTTGCCGCCGGTGATGGGAATCTCCAATTCCTCGCAAGCTTTGGTGATTCCGTCGATCGTCTGCGAGAACTGCCACATGATGTGCGGTTTCTCTGGATTGCCGAAGTTCAGACAGTTGGTCGCGCCCACCGGCGTCGCGCCTGAACAGGCCACTTTGCGTGCCGCTTCGGCGACAGCGTGCTCCGCTCCCAGCTTCGGATCCAGGTAGCACCACCGCCCGTTGCCGTCGAGCGACATGGCAAGCCCGCGCTGCGTGCCCTTAATGCGAATCACTCCCGCATCTCCCGCGCCCGGAGCCTCGACGGTATTCGTCTGCACCATGTGGTCATACTGCTGCCACACCCAGCGCTTGCCGCAGATATTTGGCGAAGCGAGAAGCTGCTTGAGAGTCGAATTGTGGAAGGGCACGGCTTCAGCCGTGCCGTCAGCATTCCCACTGGATTTGGGCTTCAGCGCCTGCCGCGCTTCCTCCGGCATCTCCCGCGCAACCTTAGGCTCCCATCGCGCCAAAGGCCGCTTGTAGAGCGGCGCTTCATCAGTCAGCGCCGGATTCGGAATCTCCGCCACGACCTTCCCGCGTTCGAGTACGCGCAGCTTGTTGTCAGTCGTCACCTTGCCAACTTCAACCGCATCAAGCCCCCACTTCTCGAATACGCGGAACACTTCCTCCTCTCGTCCCTTTTGCGCGACCAGAAGCATGCGCTCCTGCGATTCGCTCAGCATGATCTCGTATGGAGTCATACCGGTTTCGCGCTGGGGCACGCGATCCAATTCGATCTCGATGCCAACTCCTCCGCGCCCGCCCATTTCGCAGGTCGAGCACGTCAGCCCCGCGGCGCCCATGTCTTGGATGCCGACAATCGCCCCGGTCTGCATCGCCTCAAGGCAGGCCTCAAGCAGCAGCTTTTCCAGGAACGGATCGCCCACCTGAACATTCGGACGCTTCGCCTCCGACGCCTCGCTGAACTCCTCGCTGGCCATGGTCGCGCCGTGAATCCCATCGCGCCCCGTTTTGGCGCCCACGTAGATCACCGGGTTGCCTTCTCCCGCCGCGCGCGCATAGAAGATTTCGTTCTTCTTCACCAGCCCCAGCGCAAACGCATTCACCAGCGGGTTGCCCGAGTAGCACGGCTCAAACTTCGTCTCACCCCCAAGGTTCGGAACGCCAAAGCAGTTCCCGTAAGAGGCGACCCCGCTGATCACCCCTTCCATGATGGAGTGATTCCGATGTACCTCGCCTTGCGTAGGGACAGCCGAGGCGGCTGTCGCTACGTGGGTCGTGATTGGGCCGAACCGCAGCGAATCCATCACCGCAACGGGCCGCGCGCCCATCGTAAAAATGTCGCGCAAAATGCCGCCGACCCCAGTCGTCGCCCCCTGAAACGGCTCAATGAATGACGGATGATTGTGCGACTCGATCTTGAAGGCGCAAGCCCAGCCATCGCCAATATCGATGATCCCTGCGTTCTCCCCCGGCCCCTGCAGCACGCGCTTGCTGCGCGTCGGTAGCCGCTTCAAATGCACGCGCGACGATTTATACGAGCAGTGCTCGCTCCACATGACGCTGAAGATGCCGAGTTCGGTGATCGTGGGCTCGCGTCCGCCGAGAAGTTGCCTGATTTTTTCGTATTCGTCAGGCGTAAGTCCGTGCTGCCGGATGGTCTCCGGAGAAACTGCAGAGGTCAAAGAAGTAGGCATGGAGGACCTCTATTGTCGCATTTGAAGCCGCCTCTAGGCGAATAAATCCGCGGTTAGGAATGAACACATTCGTCCCAGTGCGAGCGCGACGAGCGTAAGGCGGCATGTTGCGCCCAGATTTCGTCAGCTCGGCCAATTCAGCTGAAAGAGCGGCCCTTCAGGGCCGCGTTCGACGCCCAAAAGGGTGTCGGGCTTTAGCCCCCGGCGTCCACCCTGCTACGATGCCGAAGCGATGAAATCCATCATCATCGGCACCGCCGGTCACATCGACCACGGCAAAACCGCGCTGGTCAAGGCCCTCACCGGCATCGACGCCGACCGCCTCGCCGAGGAGAAACGCCGCGGCATCACCATCGACCTCGGCTTCGCCCACATGGCCTTGCCCGCGCCCGATGGTGACACTCTGCAGATCGGATTCGTCGACGTCCCCGGCCACGAACGCTTCGTCCGCAACATGCTCGCCGGAGTCGGCGGAATCGACCTGGTTCTGCTGGTCATCGCCGCCGATGAATCCATCAAGCCCCAAACCCGCGAGCACTTCGACATCCTGCAACTGCTCGGAGTGCAGCGCGGCATCACGGTCCTGACCAAGTCCGACACGGTTGATGCCGAGACCCTCGACGTGGTCCGACTGGAAGTCGAAGAATTTCTGCGCGGCACCTTTCTGCAGGACGCCCCCATCGTCCCCGTGAGCGCCCTCACCGGCGCCGGCCTCGACGATCTGAAGCGTGCCATCGTTGTCGCAGCAGCCGAGATCCCGCCCCGCGATTCCCGGGCCCTCGCGCGCCTTCCCATCGACCGCGTCTTCACCATGAAAGGATTCGGCACGGTGGTCACCGGAACTCTGATCTTCGGCACCATCAGCAAAGAGGAAGAGATGGAAGTCTTTCCTTCCGGACGCCGCGTCCGCGTCCGCGGCGTGCAGGTCCATGGAAAGCATGCGGACGACGCCGCTGCCGGCCAGCGCACCGCGCTGAACCTGGCTGGCGTGAGTACTGAAGACCTCACGCGCGGCATGATGCTGGCTCCACCCGACACGTTTGCTACCACGCGCCGCGCCGACGTCCGATTGACTCTCCTCGCGTCGGCACCGCGACCTCTGCGCAGCCGCAGCCGTGTCCACTTTCACGCTTACACGATGGAAACCGTCATCGAACTCGCGCTGCAAAATTCGAAGGAGCTCGCTCCGGGCACCGAAGCATTCGCCCGCATTAAGCTTCCCGCTGCTGCGCTGCTCATGCCTGGCGACAAATTCATCATCCGCCAGTTCTCGCCGGTGATCACCATCGGCGGAGGAACGGTCCTCGATGCCGCTCCGATCCACGACAGCCCGACCTCACCGATTTTCTCCAACTGCTCTCAGCGGGAGACCGCGCTCTCGTCTTAGAGCGTCGCATCCAGCGCCGCACTCGTGCCGGCATCTCTCTCGCTCAACTCGTCGCTGAAACGGGATGGCGCCGCGAGTCAATCCAGGCGGCGTTGGCTCCAGCCCTCAACAAAAAGCAAGTACATCGCGTGGGCGACACTCTTATCGACGGTGTTGCGCTTACTGCGCTTCAGGCACTCGTACTGTCGGCTGTCGCCGCGTTTCACCAGAAGAACTCGCTGTCGCCGGGTATGGCGAAAGAAGAATTGCGCGAACATGGAAAAGCATCGCCGGAAGTATTCGCAGTGGCGATCGAGCAACTCGCACGCGAGCAAAAAATTGAGATCGCAGGCGACATCGTCCGCCTCCCCGGGCACGGCGTCATGATGAAAGACGAAGAAGCGGAGTCAAAGAAGAAAATCGAAGATGCCTTTGCCGCCGCGGGCCTCAAGGTTCCCGCGCTCCACGAGGTCCTGGCGGGCCTCAAAATCGATAAAACCCGCGCCCAGAAGATCGTCACTCTGCTTCTGCGGGAAAAATCGCTGATCAAAATCTCCGACGAGTTGGTCTTTCACCGTTCCGCACTCGACCAACTGCGTCAACAGATCGCCGTCCACAAAGCGAAGTCTTCCTCCATAGATGTGGCCGCTTTCAAGGACATGACCGGCGTCAGCCGCAAGTACGCCATCCCCCTGCTCGAATACCTCGACCGAGAGCGAGTCACCCGCCGCGTCGGCGACTCCCGCCAGATCCTCTGAGAAGGCCGCCCATCTGCACAAGTGTGTGTTTGCCGAGTTGGCCTCCCGTAATCTATTGCCCCATCGCCTCGTCGCATATCCTGACCCTTCCGATCACAGGAGGTCTTCATGTTTTCCAAATCATGGTTCCGGGTGGGCTCCACCGCGCTGCTAAGCCTGGCCCTTTCCACTACGATTGCCGTCGCGCAAGGCAATGGCCACGGCCACGACAAACACGATCGCGACGATGACGATCGCTGGCACGACCATAACGACCGCGACCATGGCAACGCACACAACCACGGACGAGACCACGAACGCTATGCCGATCGCGACGGCGACATCCGCGGCTGGTACCACACTCACTACAGACATCTTCCACCAGGCCTCGCCAAGCACGATCGCCTGCCTCCAGGCTTGGAGCGCCAACTCGTAGTCCGCGGCACGCTTCCTCCCGGTCTGCGCACCAGAATGCAGCCCTGCCCCCACGAACTGGAAGTCATGCTTCCTCCGCCGCCCCCGAACCACGTCCACGTTTTTATCGGCGGCAACCTCGTCCTCTACAATCGCGCGAACTTCCAAATCGCCGACGTCTTCCACTTCGAAGTTAATTAGTCCCAGCGGGTGCCCCACTCTTGTCTCGCATATTTTGCGAGACAGGGTGGGGACTGTGACCTAGCTCAGAACCTGCTCCAGATTTCCTCTGTGTTCCACTGTGCCCTCTGTGGTGAGCGAGTCTCCCTGCGTTACACTCCCCTAAGTGTCTCTTTCCGATCAACTCGGCTTCACCTTCCGCCCACCCGAGCGCCGTGTGTGGAAAGTCCGCGACCTAGTCGCCTCCGTCCGCACGCACATCGAACGCGAATACTCCGACGCCTGGGTCGAAGGCGAAATCTCCAACTTCCGTGCTCCCGAGTCCGGCCATCTCTACTTCACCCTGAAAGATGGCGACGCCCAGATCCGAGTCGTGATGTTCCGCTCGTCGGCGCGCTTGCTTCGTTTTCGTCCTGCCGACGGCCTGCAAGTCGTCGTCCGCGGCCGCGTCACCATCTACGAAGATCGCGGCGAACTGCAAATTTCCGCCGAGTACATCGAACCCAAGGGCGCCGGATCGCTGCAGTTCGCATTCGAACAACTCAAAGCCAAGCTCGAAGCCGAAGGCCTCTTCGCCGCCGAACGCAAGAAGCCAATTCCCTCGCTCCCCGCCCGCATCGGCCTGGTCACGTCTCCGCAAGGCGCCGCCTTGCGCGACATTCTCAATATCCTGCAGCGCCGCCATCGATCGGTAAATGTGCTGATCTTCCCCGCCCAGGTCCAGGGCGACGCCGCTTCTTTCGAAGTCGCGGCAGGGGTTCGCTTCTTCAACCAGCAAAAGATCGTCGAGGTAATCATCGTCGCCCGCGGCGGAGGTTCCGCCGAAGATCTCGCGCCCTTCAACAACGAAGGCCTCGCCCGGTCCGTAGCCGCCTCTACAATTCCTGTAATCTCCGCGGTCGGTCACGAAACCGATTTCACGATCATCGACTTCGTCGCGGACCTGCGAGCCCCCACGCCCTCGGCCGCCGCCGAACTGGTCATCCGCTCACGCCAGGAAATCGAAGACCACGCCGCCGCCTTACATGATCGCCTCACCCGCGCCATACGCTACCGTCTGCTCATGGGACGCCAGGCTCTAACCGAACTCTCGCAACACGGTGCTTTCGCTCGCATGATGGAAGTCATCCGCCAGCGCCAGCAGAAACTCGACGACCTCACCCATCGCATGGAACTGGCCGAACGAAACCTGCTCGAAAGGTTTCGCCGCCGCTGGGAAACGGTTTCCTCCGCCGTGCGCCACTACGATGTTCGCCTCGTCCTGAACGGCATGCGCAAAGAGCTCGACAGCCGCACCACGGCGCTGGTGTCTGTCATGCGCAATGTTCTGTTGCAATACCGCGTCCGCAGCGAACGGCTCGAAACCGCGCTGCAATCGCTATCCCCTGTCGCCATTCTCGATCGCGGATACGCCCTCGTCTTCGATTCCAACGGCAAGCTGCTCAAGGACGCCGACGCGGTGAAAATCGGTGATGAAATCTCCGCCCGCGTCGCCCACGGCCAAATCCACGCCGCGGTAACCAAGAAGCAGAGCTAGCGCTGCCGAATCGTTTTTGTGCGCCATGTGTGTAACCCACAACTCTAACGCTCCTGCCCGCAATTTCCGCTGCATTACAATGGAACTCCAGACTGAGGATCTGAACTCGATTGTCGCCGCTCATCCCATCCTGGCAGCAAGGCACATGGATCGCGCTCGACATCCTTCTTGTCGCGCTGCTGATCTACCAGGTGTTGGTCATGATTCGAGGCACACGCGCCGTTCCCATGCTCGTCGGGCTCACGGTCGTCGGCGGCATTTTCTATCTCGCGCGCATAGGTGAACTGACGACGCTGAACTGGGTGGTTAGCAACGTCCTACCCTACGTGGTCTTTGCTCTGATCGTGGTTTTTCAGTCGGAGATTCGCCACGTGCTGGCCGACCTCGGACGCCGCCTGTCGTTTCTGAGTGCCTCATCGGCCGAAGGTGACTCCTACGACGACATCGTGCTGGCCGCGAATCTGTTCTCTCAGCACCAGACCGGTGCCTTGATCATCATCGAACGTGAAATCGGATTGCGCACCCACGTCGAAAGCGGCGTCCCTTTAGACGCCCGTCTTTCTTACGATCTCCTCGCCACTATCTTCCGTCCCAGCGCCCCACTGCACGATGGCGCCGTGATCATCCAAAAAGATCGTGTCGCCGCCGCCGCATGCTTTCTCCCGCTCTCCATGAATCCGCTACTCTCCACGCAACTCGGCACCCGACACCGTGCCGGCATCGGCATCACCGAAGAAACCGACGCAATCGCCGTCATCTGCTCGGAGGAAACCGGAGCCATCAGCTTCGCCGTAGGCGGCAAGATCGAGCGTGATCTCACCGTCGATCAGCTGCGAGAGCGCCTGAGCGCCGAACTCCGCCGCCATATTACTCCGGCCACGCTGCCCACGATTTCCGGCAATGCCGAGGATGACGCCGGGTTCGACTCGCCCCTGGCGGAATCCGGTCCGCAGCGAAAATCCGATTCGGGTTCCACGGAGCCACTCGCGTGATCTCCTTCTTCAAACGTTACGTCATCCACAACTTCAGCCTGAAGTTCTTGTCGCTGATGCTGGCTACCGGCCTGTGGTTCCTGATCGCGCGCGACGAGCAGCCGGCAGAAGTCGCCATCCGCGCGCCAATCGTCTTCCAACACGTCCCCGATCAGCTCGAAATTAGCACCGAATCAATTCCCGAAGCACAAATCCGAGTGCGTGGCCCCGAGCGCATGATTCGCCAGTTGAAGACCAATGAAGTCCAGGCGGAAATCGATCTAACTGGAGTGAAATCCGGCGAGCGTACCTTCGATCTCACGTCGCAACAGGTCCGTCACCCGCGCGATGTCGAAATCAAACAGGTCGTGCCCAGCCAATTGCACCTCGCCTTTGACACGCGTTCCACGCGCCAGGTTGAAATCCGTCCGCGCGTGACCGGCAACTTCGCCACCGGAGAGCAGATCGTCAAGGTCGACACTGACCCGCCTCGTATCACCATCACTGGACCGCGGCATCACGTCGAGAAGATTGACGCCGCCACCACTGATCCCATCGACGCCACCGGTACTCTAGGCAGTGCCGTCTTCACCACCAACGTCTACGTCTCCGATCCCCTCGTGCAGGTCGAGCAAGCCACATCGATTCGGGTCACGGTAGTTGTTCAAAAAACTGGCACCGCGACCACGCACTGAAAAAAGATCCGGTTCCTCGTATATCATCTTCTGTTCCTGGCAAAGAGCTAGAAGCTTTCTATGACCCAGCAACGGCAACTATTCGGAACAGACGGAATCCGTGGCGTAGCGGGCGATTTCCCGCTCACAGCACAAAGCACCTATCTCATTGGACGCGCCCTCGGCCACGATCTCATCCGCACGACGTCCACGGCGAAAGCAGTCATCGGGCAAGACACCCGTGAATCCAGTGGCTGGATCGCCGATCGCGTCTCTGAAGGCCTGGCCGCCGTAGGTGTCAACGTCCACAGCGCGGGCGTCATCACCACTCCCGGAGTCGCCTTCCTCGCGCGTTCGCGCGGAATGGCTGCCGGCGTGGTCATCTCTGCCTCCCACAATCCCTGGACCGACAACGGCATCAAAGTTTTTTCCGGCGACGGATTCAAGCTGAGTGATTCCCGCGAACTCGCGATTGAAGAAGAAATCTTCGCGCTGCTCAAGAATCCCGCCTCTCCAGATGACACGGCGCTGAAGGTCCCACGCCCGTCGCTCCCCGGCGAGATCGAACTCCGTCACGCTTACATCAAGTCGCTCGCAGCCAGTGTCACGTCCGACCTCAGCAAACTCCGGGTCCTGGTCGATTGCGCCAACGGAGCCGCCACTGCCGAAGCTCCCGAACTCTTTCGCACGCTCGGCATTCAGGCAACGTTCATCCACATCGCCCCCGATGGACGAAACATCAACGAGCACTGCGGCGCCCTTCATCCCGAGACGCTAGGGAAACATGTCGCCGCCTCGGCCGGGACGTTCGACCTGGGCGTCACCTTCGACGGCGATGCCGACCGCGCCCTCTTCTGCGATGCCTCGGGCCGGGTGGTCAATGGCGATGGCGTGCTTCTCGCCGCTGCCCGTGACCTGCACGCGCAAGGCAAGCTGAAGACCGACACCGTAGTCTCAACCACCATGTCGAATATGGGCCTCGAAATCGCGCTCAAGAAATCCGGCATCCACATGCTGCGCGCTAACGTCGGCGACAAATACGTCCTCGAAGAAATGCTCAAGACCGGCGCCATCCTCGGCGGTGAGCAATCCGGCCACATCATCTTTCTCGACGGAGACGCCACCACTGGCGACGGCTTACTGACGGCGCTTCGCCTGATGGATATCCTTGTGCGTGCGGGCAAGCCGCTGGCCGAATTGGTGAGTGACTTGACAGTGTTCCCGCAGAAAATTCAGAACGTTAGAGTGAAAGAGAAGGTTCCGTTCGCGAAGGTCCCCGCAGTCCAGGCCGCGATCACTTCAGCAGAAAAAGAATTAGATGGAAGCGGCAGGGTAGTAGTCCGTTACTCGGGCACAGAAGCGCTGGCCCGAGTGATGGTAGAAGCCGAATCCGAATCAAAGATGCAGGCCGTTTGCGCCGCCATCGCCGCCGAAATCCAAAAAGCGCTCGGAGTATAGGCGCACGTGCAGGGACGGACGCATTCGTCCATCGGAAAGCGCAGCGAGCGTGCCGAACTGTCGTACAAACACCTATTGCCCGCTGTAGAGAAACGCGGTTATTCCAGATCCCGCCAGTTGGACCCGACGCCCATTTCCACCTGCAGCGGCACGGCGAGTTCATGCACCTTTTCCATGTACTCGCGGACCAGGGACCGCATGATGTCGATTTCCGCTTCCGGCACCTCGAAAACCAGCTCGTCGTGTACTTGGAGCGTCATTCGGGACTTCAGGCTGCGCTCGAGAATCGCTTCGTCGATGCGAATCATAGCGATCTTGATCAGGTCCGCTGCCGTGCCTTGGAGCGGTGTATTGACGGCAGTGCGCTCGGCGAAGCCGCGCTGGTTGGGGTTCTTGCTGTTGATGTCGGGAATCGGGCGCACGCGGCCGAAGAGTGTCTTCACTTTCATATCGCGGCGCGCCTCGTCGAGAGTTTTATCGATGAACTTTCTTACTCCCGCGTACTTCTCAAAATAGTTGGCGATAAATTGCCTGGCTTCGGTCGTCGCGATGCCGAGTTGCTGCGAGAGACCGAAAGGCGACAGGCCATAGACGATGCCGAAGTTCACCACCTTCGCTTGGCGGCGATGGTCTGCTGTGACCATGAGGGGTGGGACGTCGAAGACCTGGGAAGCAGTCAGGGTGTGGATATCGTCTCCGCGGCGATACGCTTCGACCAGCAAAGGATCGCTGGAGAAATGCGCCAGCAGACGCAATTCGATCTGCGAGTAGTCGGCTGTGAGCAGCACGTGCCCGGGTTCGGCGATAAATGCCGCGCGAATTCCGCGGCCGAGTTCGGTGCGAATGGGAATATTCTGCAGATTGGGATTCGCGGACGAAAGACGGCCCGTAGCAGTGCCCGTCTGGCCGAACGTTGTATGCAGGCGTCCGGTTGCCTGACTGATCAGCGCCGGCAGGGCGTCGACGTAAGTGGATTTCAGTTTCGTAAGCTGCCGGTAGTCGAGCACCATCCGCGCGATGGGGTGATGCTCTGCCAGTTCCTCAAGTACATCGACCGCCGTCGATATCATGCGGCCCTTGCCGTATTTCACCGGCTTGGGCAGGTTCATGCGGTTGAACAGGACGTCGCCGAGTTGCTTGGGCGATCCGACGTTAAACTCCATGCCCGCGGCTTCGTGTATCTCTTTCTCTTTCGAAACAATTTCGCGCTCGAGTTCGGATGACATCTTCGACAGCGCGCCGGTGTCGATCTTCACTCCAGCCTGCTCCATGCGGGCGAGTACCGGAACGAGTGGTAGGTCGATTTCCTTATAAAGCTTGGCGAGGCCCGCCTGCTCGACTTCGGCGCGCAGGGCCACGGTCAACCTTCCCGTGATATCGGCAGACTCGGCAAGTTGGCCTGCCAGTTTCAAGTTGAAGCGGCGCAACGCCACGTCGGCCAGGCTATGCGACGAGTACGTCGGATCGAGCAGGTAGGAGTACAGCATCGGATCATGCTGAACGCCCGCCACCGTAATTCCAAGGGGGCCCAGCGCGTGGATTGCAGCCTTATAGTCGTGAATGGCCTTGGGCACTTCACCGTTAGCGAGAGCGGGGAGAAGTCGTTCCGAAATTTCTTCAGAAACGAGATTCACAACAATTGCCGATCCGGGGGTGGCTGAAATTGCCACGCGGTGGGCCGCGGCTTCAACCGGAACTGTGGTCATCGCCCCGCCCATAAGCGAGAGTTGGGCATCCTGCGGTTCCTCTTCTTTTTCTTCCTGCTGTGGCTGTTCTGACCTTTCTTCCTGTTCGACCGCAACGGCGAGGACGCCTCCGGCAGGAATTGCGCTAAGCACCTTCTCAACATCGGTTGACGACTTGGCCTCGAAATAGTGTGCCTCGCTGACTTCGACCACCGGCAGCAATTCCTTGAGCAGCGAGGTGAATTCGAGTTCGGTGAAGAGTGCTCGCAGGGCCTCGAGATCCGGCTCGCCCACCCGCATGGAATTCACGTCCAGTTCGATCGGCACATTAGTATCGATCGTGGCCATGGTTTTGCTGAACAGGACGGTGTCGCGATTGTTAAGCAACGACTCGCGGTAGGTCTTCCGCTCGACCTCAGCCGCGCGTTCCAGCGCCTGTTCGACTGTGCCGAAGCGCTTGATGAGTTCTACGGATCCCTTGTCGCCAATTCCCGGAGCACCGGGAATGTTGTCGATCGAGTCGCCACGCAGGGCCATGACATCGATAACACGCTCCGGCGGCACGCCCAGAATTTCCTCGACCTTCGCCGCATCGCAAATGAGGTTGTCCTTGGGCGGATTCAGGATGTGCACCTTGTCATTGACAAGCTGCATCATGTCCTTGTCGCTGGACACGATGTAGACGGGATGGGACGCGTCGGCAGGCTTTCCGCGCCAGGGTGCCGATTACATCATCGGCCTCGAACCGTGTCACTCCAATCATGGGAATGCGATAGGCCTCAAGCGCCCGCCGGATATACGGCACCTGCTGCGCCAGATCTTCCGGCATGGCCTTTCGGTTAGCCTTGTATCCCTTGTACTCGACCTCGGTGAAGGTTTGTGTCTTGATATCAAACTTGCGGACACTGGTGACGGCCTCCGCTTGCTCATCGCGGAACGTGGGCCCGGCCACGTCGAACACCGCGGCGAGATACTCGGGCGAGAAATCGTCGCGCAGTTTGCGCAGCATGTTCACGAAAACGTAAATGGCCGCCGTGGGCAAACCCGTCTTGGTCGACATGGGCCGTTGCCGCGCCATGGCGTGATAGGCGCGGAAGATGAACGACATCGTGTCGATCAGGTAAATGCGGCCATGCGAGCCGCTTGGGGGATCTGCACAGCCTTTAGAAGAAGCCGAAGTGGACGTCTTAGGAGAAGCAACTTTCTCCGGACGAGGATCCGCCTGGGGGGTGGGGTTCGAGGATTTTTTTCGCGGGGGCACCCCGCCTAGTTTAGCGCACGAACGCGGCTAGAAATCGACGCGGAAGTCTGCCTGTACAACTTTCTTCTTGCGCGATTCGTTCAGGAACACCAAGTGATAGGTGGCGGGGTGGTTGAGCGTAGGGGGCAAACTGGCGTTTACTTCCTGGTTGTGAGTCGCATCGGCGGAAAACAGCGCCTCGCTCGGCTTTCCGTTCAGGAAGTTGGAAAACTCCTCATCGTTCAAGACGTGAAACTCAACGTCGGCATCAGTGTCGCTCGTGGGCTTTCCGCCGGCCTGGAAAAACGAGCGGAAGTTTCCGCGCAATTGCGGCGTGGCGGCATGCGGCGGAACATGAAACGGTAAATCGACGATCACCGACACGTGGAACTTGTCATTCAAGATTGGAATGCTGGTGCCGACAACCGATCCACCAACGTGATCCGAAGCGACTGGCTTATAGGCAATAGCCTGAACCTTCTCGACGGCAACGGGTCCCTGCTTGCTCATGTATTTCGCAAGAGGTCCGGCCATGGTGACCGACGAATTCGCGTCCTGGGCTTCGGAATAGCTCGTTTCCGCTTGCCGCGCATCTTCCGTGATGGGCGCGGACTGGGTATTGAATGAATCCGCCGTGTGGCGAATGTGCCTCCACCCATAAGCAGGCCATGGCTACAAGAACGAGGCTAGTGATCATCAAGCCGATAACAGTCCGCATGAACTCCCCCGAAAAGGTAAATGGTAACGGGGATGACTCGGCAGTGTCAGTGATCGTCGGTTTTTTGATGGTTACTTCGGTTTGCCGTATTCGGTGGTGAAATGCAGTTTGATTTCGCCGCAGGTGCCTTGCTCCGGCGAATAAACGACGCAAGTGTCGAACGGCCGCGAATACACGTGCAGACTGACAGCACGCTGGTTGAACTCGCGAGGATTGACTACCCGATGTACGGGATCTGCGGGGTCCACTGCACAGGGATGAGCGATGTTCATCTCCACGGTGTTGAGCGGTTGCAACTGGCTGCGCCCGGCCGCCAGATCCTGATGAACAAGGTGGAAGTTTTCTACGTGAAGCCGGCCGAGTGGAACCGCCATCCAGCAGTTCTGGTCGCGATGATTATGAACGGAACTGGCCTGGCCTACCTCCCAGCAAATGGCCATCAATTCATACAATGGAGCGCGGTCAATCAGATTGCGAGTGTAGTGCTGACGGTCCCAGGTGAGATAAGGTGCGAGGGACTCGACATCGACCGGCATCTGCGCGAGGAGTTGGCGTAGAGGCTCGGTGGGGATAAATGCGGACTCCGGCAGCATGCGCAATTCTTCGATAAGCTTCTGAATGGGAACTGTTTTGGTGGAGGTGATCATCGCTATGCAGGCGATAGAGTATAGCGTAGCGGAGTGTCCTTGCGACTGCCTACATATAGGCATGCCCTAGCCCCCACGAAGAGGGCAACAGAGCGGTTCTGAAGCCCCTTGGAATATGGAGCCGAACCGAATCCGGAGATAACGAAGCGCATTCCCTTTCGTCCCGCGAGCGTATATCCTACTGATAAGGCATATGGGGTTGCTTTCCTCCAGCCATTCCTCAGTTACACGTTTTTGAGCTAAGCGTCAGCGTAGATTGCACAGGGGTGTGCACTTTTCGTGACCGCGACATCTCCCAAACCCGTGCTGTTTTCCTCTCTTTCTCCGACCGCATCTACGGTGGTCCGCTACATCCTCGGCGTCCTTGCGGGTGTGGGCTCTCTGTTGCTCCGTGATTTTCTCAGCCCTTTCTTCGGTGACCGCAATCCTTATCACACCGCGTGGCTCGCGGTTGTATTCGCCGCCTGGTACTGTGGCCTCGGTCCCGCCATCGTAACCGTCATCATCGGCGCCGCAGGAATCTGGTACTTTTTTCTTCCTCCTGTCCATTCTTTCTTCATCAAGGACGTTCCGGAAGTTTCCGGGCTCCTTGGCTTTCTGGTTTTCTCCGCGGTGATCATTGCGTTGGGTGAGTCGACGCGCCGCAGCATCGCCAAGCAGGAGAAGGCCGAGCAAGACCTGCGCCGGGCCCAGGAGGAACTCGAGCAGCGCGTGCGCGAGCGAACCGCCGACCTGCAGAAGCGGACCGCTGAAGTGATCGAGAAAGCCACGCTGCTCGATCTGGCGAACGACGCCATTTTTATAAAGACAAAGACCTCAGGAGACGCGATCTCCTATTGGAACAAGGGAGCGGAAAGGCTTTACGGCTGGACGGCCAGCGAGGCGCTCGGCCGGAATCCGGCGGAACTGCTGCGCACTTCTTATCCCATTCCGCTGGCGGAAATCGAACAACATGAAGTCTGGGAGGGCGAACTCTCCCACTCCACACGCGACGGAAGGCGCATTATCGTCGCCAGCCGCTGGACCACGTTACGCAACGAATCGGGCGAACCCGTCGGCTGGATGGAGATCAACACGGACATCACTGACCGCAAGCGCGCCGAGAATGCCGCCAGAAGTCTCAGCGGACGCATCCTCAGCCTGCAGGACGACGAGCGTCGCCGCATCGCGCGCGGTCTGCACGACAGCCTCGGTCAATACCTGGCGGCTCTCAAAATGCAGCTCGGCCTCATGTCGATGTCCGAACGGCGATCAAGCCAGCCTTGATCTCAGAGGCCTCCGAAATCGTCGACCGCTGCATCACCGAAACTCGCACCGTGTCGCACCTGCTTCACCCGCCCTTGCTCGACGAAGCCGGCTTCGGTTCCGCCGCCCGCTGGTTCGTAGAAGGCTTCGCCGATCGCAGCGGCATTGCCGTCGACCTCAGCCTGCCTCCCGACCTCGGCCGTCTGAACAGTGATGTTGAAATCGCTCTGTTTCGCGCCCTGCAGGAGGCCTTGACCAACGTCCATCGCCACTCCTCGAGCCCGAAAGCGGATATCCGCGTGGCTCTTGAGCCAAATGCAGATCCGGCTGGAAATCCAGGACTACGGACAAGGCATGCCGGCCGAGACCCTGCGCCAGGTGAGTGACGGCGCTGGCAAGACCGGCGTCGGCGTCGCCGGAATGCGAGAGCGCGTTCGCGAATTGGGTGGCTACATGACCATCCAGTCGGATTCCCGGGGCACGCAGCTGGCAGTAGTCCTTCCACTCGGGCATCCGTCCGAGCTTTCCCCGAAAAACGCCGAATATCAGAAACAAGATCACCGCCGCCTGATTCCGAAGGCATTCTCCGCGAACCGAGGGCCACATTCGTCGCAGCGTCGTTTTGCATGCCTCGTCTCTGGTATCGTTACATCCAGCCCGATGTCTCTGCATCGCGGCTGAACTATTCCATGGAGACCCTCGGACAATCGCTCAGTTCGCTCGCATTTCTTTTACTCATCTCTGCTCTCGCGGTTTTCGTCGTCTATCGTCTCTTTCACCGGCTTCGAATCGCACCAGCCACGCCCGGCCGGCTGGAAGTTGATATCCAGGAGCTTGGCGGATTCAGCTACCGCCAATTGATCCTGATCAGCCTGCTCAGCCTGTTTGTGGAGATGCTGATGATCCGCTGGGTCTCGTCGGAGATCCGCATCTTTGCATACTTCAAGAATTTCGTCCTGGTGGCGTGCTTTCTGGGATTCGGTCTGGGCTGCTACCTCTGCCGCCGCCGCGTGCAGCTCATGGCGATGACCACGCCGCTGCTGCTGCTGACGGTCATTTTGAAAGCGCCGATCTCCCCGCTGCGCCGCTCCATTTCAGCGCTGCCCGCCTTGCTGGGAGCAACGGTCGAGGTCCACGTGTGGGGAGTGCCTGCCTTGCCCACCAGTTGGGCCGGCATGCTGCTCGCGCTCGCGTTCGTGGTTCCTTTGTTCGCTGTGATTGCGACGGCGTTTATTCCCTTCGGGCAACTCGTCGGCTGGTATCTGGAAAACTCTCCCAACGGTGTTGCTGCATACAGCGTGAACGTCCTGGCGAGCCTCGCCGGAATTGCCGGATTCACCTTGCTCTGCTTCCTGCATCAGCCGCCATGGGTCTGGTTCCTGGTGGCTGGCTTGTTCGCCCTGTTGGTGTTCTGGCCAAGCACGCGTGCTCGAACCGCACTTGCGGTCACGTTCCTCATCTGTGTTGCGCTGCTCGCGATCCCTGATCACCGTAACGCCACGACCTACTGGTCGCCCTATCAGAAGCTCTCTATCCATCCGGTCTACAACAACGGTCAGCTTGAGGCCTACTCTCTCACCACCAACGATTCGCTCTATCAGACGATCGTTAATCTCTCTCCCGAGTTCGTCGAGTCTCACGCCGCCACCTTTCAGCGTCATCCCCTGGACCAGAACTCCTACAACATGCCCTACCGCTTCTATCCGGCGCCACCCTCAGTGCTGGTGCTGGGATCGGGTATGGGCAACGATGTTGCTGCTGCCCTTCGCAATGGAGCGGGACGAGTTGAGGCCATCGAAATCGATCCGCTGATCCTGAAACTCGGTCGAGAACTGCACTTCGAGCATCCCTACCAGTCACCCCGCGTCCACGTCACTCTCGACGACGCTCGCAGCTACATCGAAAACAGTCACGACCAGTTCGATCTCATCGTCTTTTCGTTGCTCGATTCGCACACCACGACCTCGCACTTCACCAACATCCGCATCGATAACTACGTCTACACGCGCGAAGCGCTGCAGCGCGCCCGGCAGTTGCTCAAGCCCGACGGCCTCTTCATCGTGAAATTTCAGGTTGATAATCCCTGGATCGCCGGCCGCCTGTTCAAACTGTTGCACGACACATTCGGTCAGGATCCGATCCAGTTCCAGACCGACATTGGGGGCTATGACAGTTCCGGCAGATTTTTCGTTTCCGGATCACCCGAGCGCCTCGCTAAAGCTACGGCCGATCCGGCGCTCGCTGCCTATCTCGCATCTCACGGCAATATGCCGATGGAATCCGCACGCGTCACCACCGACGATTGGCCCTACTTCTATCAGCATGAGCCCGGTCTTCCCATCATCGTGATTCTGGTTTCGATCGCAGTGCTGGTGGTCTTTGGATGGTTCCTTCGGCAAACCAGCGGGGAAGGCGCCCGGCTGGATTTCCACTTCATGTTGCTGGGCGCAGGATTCATGCTGCTCGAAGCCCAGATCGTCAGCAAGATGGCGCTTCTCTTCGGCACCACGTGGGTGGTGAATGCCGTTGTCGTCTCTGGACTGCTGTGCCTGATTGTCGGGGCCAATCTGGTGTACGGCAGCATTCCCGCGAATCCCGCTCGCAGCGGCCTATACGGGCCTTTTCCTAAGCCTCGCGGTGATGTACGTCGTTCCCATGCAGAAGCTGTTCTTCGAGTCATGGTCTCTGCGCGCGATCGTTGCCACATTAGCTCTCTGCACGCCAGTGTTCTTCGCCGGGATCATTTTCGTTTCCAGCTTCGCTCGCGCCGGCTTCCGCGGCAGTGCCTTGGGCTCGAACCTCTTCGGAGCCTTAATCGGAGGCCTTCTGGAGTCCGCCTCCCTGTGGTTCGGCCTGAAGTCGCTCACGATCCTCGCGGCGATCCTGTACCTGGGCTCCGCGATCTTCCTGAGCCGCGTGGCTGCCGCAGAGCGCAAAGGTGCAGTCTCACCGGAAGCAGTTCCAACTCAGTAGCGCCGGCGCCCCGCCGGCTGTCGGGGCAGCGGCTCGCCGCTCCACCCGTCCACGTTCAAACAGTCGACGCTTTCCTCCAAGTGCTATCCTGACCTCATCGCGCCATGAAGGTTCTCTACGAAAATCTTCCCGAGGTAGAAATCGGCGGGCGCAAGCTCGTCGGCCGCGTCCTGTTCGGCCTGCTGATCCTGATTGCCATCCTGGTCGGCGCAACCGGAGGCCTGCTGCTCGTCTACACCACCGACTTGCCGCAGGTGGACGCGCTCGAAGCCTACCGTCCCAGCTCCATCACCGAACTCTACGACGATCACGGAAAGGTTATCGGTTCATTCGCGCTGCAGCGGCGCGTGGTCGTCGGCTACGACGATTTCCCTCCCGTGCTCCGCGACGCACTGGTCTCGATCGAAGACAAAGATTTCTACCGACACTCCGGCATCAATTTCTGGCGCATCGTGGGCGCCGCCTACCGCGACATCGAATCGGGCGGCAAAGTTCAGGGCGCGTCCACGCTGACCATGCAACTCGCCCGCAACCTCTTCCTTTCGCCCGATCGCCACTGGCAGCGCAAGGTGCAGGAGGCGATGCTCGCCATCCAGATCGAGCGCCGCTTCACCAAGCCGCAGATTTTCACTCTGTACGCCAACCAGATTGCGCTTGGACATGGAGTGTTCGGCTTCGAAGCCGCGTCAGAGTTTTACTTCAGCAAGCCCGCGAAGCAGTTAACTCTGACTGAGGCGACGCTTGCTGGCGGGCCTTCCCAAGGGGCCCAGCTACTATTCGCCGATTAACCATCCCGATCGCGCCCAGAAGCGTCGCAATCTGGTCATCAATGCGATGCTCGAAGATGGCAAGATCACCGCGGCGCAGGCCAACGACGCTCGCTCCGCTCCGCTTACTCTGCGCCTCGCGCACGATCCGAACTCGCTCGCTCCCTATTTCGTCGAAGAAATTCGCCGCTACCTTGAAAGCAAGTTCGGCACCGATCAGGTCCACGAAGGTGGACTGAAGGTTTATACCTCGCTCGACGTGGAACTCCAGAAGGCTGCCAATCAGGCGGCGCTCGACGGCCTCGCCGCCTACGAGCGCCGACACGGCTGGAAGGGGCGTCTCGAAAATGTTGTCGCCGAGGGAGATGTTCTCGAAAAGTATTCGCATCCCGACTGGGACGACGAACCCGAGGTCAACGGATACGTCCACGCCCTCGTCACTTCCGCAGGCACCGGGAATCGCCACACTGAAGTTCGGCCGCTATACCGCGGCGCTGGGACAGGCCGATGTCGCGTGGACCAAGCACAAGCTCCCCGACATCCTGAAGACTGGCGATATCTGTTACGTCAAGATTCTTTCGTTGGGCGCGAACGGCGCTGCGAAAGTCGGCCTCGAGCAAGATTCGGGCGCGCAAGCGGCCCTGATTGCGATCGACAACGCCACCGGCGGGATCAAAGCCATGTTCGGTGGACGCGACTTCAATACCTCGAAATTTGATCGCGCCACGCAGGCTCTCCGCCAGGTGGGTTCATCGTTCAAGCCGTATGTCTACACGACGGTGATCGACGGCGGGGCAAGCCCCGACGACACGATTCTGGACGAGCCTGTCAGCTTCGAAACTCAGTCTGGCCCCTACACTCCGCACAACTACGACGAGAAATTTGAGGGCATCATCACGCTTCGCCGCGCGTTGGCGCAGTCGCGTAACATCCCCGCACTGAAACTCGCCAACAAAGTCGGCATCAAGAGCGTGATCGATTACGCCGAACGCTTCGGCGTCACTTCGAAGCTGCCGCCGTACCTGCCGGTCGCCCTGGGCTCCGCTGAAATCACGCTGCTGGAGCAGGCCTCCGCCTACAGCGTGTTTCCTAATGACGGAGTGCGCGTGAGCCCGCGCTACATCACGCGCGTCACCGACTACGAAGGCCGCGTGCTGGAAGAAGATTTCCCCGAAGTCAAAGACGTGATCAGCCAACGCACCGCCCGCATCATGACCTCGATGCTGCGCGAGGTCGTGCTGCACGGCACCGGCGTCGCGGCTGCGAGGTTGCCGTTTCCGGTGGCAGGCAAGACTGGGACGACAAACGATTTCACCGACGCCTGGTTCGTGGGATTCACACCAACCATGACGTGTGGGGTCTGGGTCGGCTTCGACGAAAAGAGGTCGCTCGGCGCAAAAGAAACCGGCGCCCACGCGGCTCTACCCATCTGGTCGAACTTCATGACCGTGGCCATGAACGGCAAAGAAGTGGGCGACTTCCAGCCCTCGCCGATCACATCGCACGCGGGACAAAAAGTGGATACGCCGGATACCGCGCCAGCTACCGAAGAGTCACATTAAAGCTTGGCTAGGGACGATTCCATTTATCGTTACGCATTCACTCACCTGGAGGCGCAATTGAAGACAATCGGCACATTACTCGCGACGACGTGCCTCTTCCTCTCGATCTTCGCGGCGGCTCAAACTGCAAACGACAATCCCAAGTCCGCCATCGAGCACGTCCTTCTAAGCCAGCAGGACGCATGGAATCACCACGACCTCGACGCCTTCATGACTGGCTACTGGAATTCGCCCGATCTGACGTTCTTCTCGGGCGCGAAAGAATCCAAAGGATGGCAGGCCACGCTCGAGCGGTATCGCACTACGTATGCGAGCGCGGGCCACGAAATGGGAAAACTGGCTTTTTCAGACTTGCGCGTAGAGGTTCTCGGATCCGACGCCGCATTCGTCCGCGGCGTCTGGCAATTAACTATGTCTGACGGCAAGACTCCGCACGGCCGCTTCACGCTGATCTTCCGCAAATTCCCTGACGGTTGGAAGATCATCCACGATCACACGTCAGCGGCTGATTGAGCGACGCCCTTGGGTTGTCAGCTGGAAAAGCGACGCCGCTTCGCGGCTCGACAGCCGGTGTCGGCTGTCCCCACCCTAAAGCTTATCTCTTCACTCGCACCTGCACCCGAGTCCCATCCGGCAAACTACCATGCTCCAGTTCCACCTTCCCCTGCCGGACTATTCCCTCTAATTCCTGCGATAATGGCCGCGCGGGCGGGCCTGCACTGAACGAAGTCGAAGGGTCGCCCGCGGCCACACGCGCCACACTCCGCCCCATGCCGCGATCCATCGCTTCATTCGCCAGACGGTCGGCTTCCTGATTGTGCTCGCGCAGTGCGTGCCCGATCGAAAACCAGTCCAGTTGTTTGATCAGTTCCTTCGCGCGCGCGTGCAGGTCCTGCAGCGTCGCGTTCTTGACCTTGTAAATGCCTTTGATCTGCCGGACCAGCAACTCCGAATCACTGATCACCTTTAACGCCTTCGGCCCATGCTTCAGCGCATACTCCAAAGCCGCAATCAGTCCCTGATACTCGGCGAAATTGTTGGTCTGGTGGCCCAGGTACTCGCTGAGCGCGGCGACCTTGCGCCCGGACTCGTCCTTAATGACCACGCCGTACCCGGCTGGTCCTGGGTTCCCACGCGCCCCTCCGTCGCTGTGAGCGATGAGATATTGCGCAGGCGGATTGTCGTGATGTTCAAAAAGAGTGCGGGAGCGCGGCGCTGGCATGATGAGAGTCTAATTCCTCTGTGTTCCCCTGTGCCCTCTGTGGTGAAAAATGACTGTCGGTGTGTGCATAGGAATCATCGTCCCGCCGCCAGCCGCGTAGCCAGGCGGGGCGGCAGCTTCGCCGCAAAGATCCGGTCTTGCGCCGCCTTGAGATTGTAGGGCGTGCGGTGGAAGTGAACTGTCTGCGCTTCGCTGTCATACAGGGCGAATGCCGCTCGCCAGTCTCCATCGCGCGGCTGCCCGACCGACCCCGGATTGATCAGATACCGCGCATTGCTCTTCAGGTGCAGCGCCACAGACTCCGCCTGTCCCACAGTTCGATATTCCGGACGGAATCCGTCGGCCGACGACCCGTTGGCGAAAAATCCTCCTTGCAGATGCGTGTGTCCGAAGAATGTCAGCGGCATGGTAAGCGTGATCAGGGGAGCGAGCGCATCTCCCAGTGAGACGACGTATTCGTCCTCATCGTTGGGCGAGCCGTGGACCAACTGGATGTCGGGAAAATCCGGCAGGGAAACTGGCCCGTGCGGCAGTTCCCGCAGCCACTGCATGTTCTCCGGCGTGAGTGTGTCGCGCGTCCAAATCGCGGCAGCAGCAGCCATGGGATTGAAATCGTCCAGGTCCATCAATCCGGTTGCGGCTTTGTCGTGATTCCCGCGCACGAAGGTCCTTCCCAGTTCGCGCGAGCGGGTCGCCACCTCATTCGGACTCGCGCCGTAGCCCACGATGTCGCCAAGGTTAACGATGGTGTCGAATGACGGAGCGGCCGCCAGAGACGCGTCGAGAGCTTCCAGATTGGCGTGAATGTCGCTGAGCAGCAATATGCGCACGGATCACCGGACAAGTTGCCGATTATAGACCGAGTCTTGGCTTTCGCGTATCTGCGCCGCTGGGGAGATGTAGAATCCGAGGCGTGAAGTGGCAATTCAAAGGCAAGGCCCCCGGGTGGGCAAAGGTCATCGCAGGTCTGCTGATGTTGAATATTCTGCTGCAGATCGCGACCGCATACTGGATTCCGCGCTGGGCACCTGTCCGAACCGATCCTGCGCATTCCTATCCGATTCGTTTCGGCGGAGGTCCGACGTACTTTGTGCAGCCGTGGCTCGGGGCGTACTCCGACTATGGGCTCTACGCTGGCTTCGTCCTGATTGCTGTGTTCGCGCTGTTGTTGTGGCTGAATCGCGATCAGTTGGAGCGAGTTCCCTAGCGATTCACGACCGGGCAGCGCGCCCAGTGACCCGCTGCGACTTCGATCAGTCCAGGCATTTCCGCCGCACACGCCTCGATCCGGTATTCGCACCTGGGTTCAAACGCGCATCCCGGAGGCAGGGCATGCAGAGCCGGAACGGTGCCTTCAATCGTCTCCAGCGGACGATTGCGGTCTGTCCTGAGGTCCGGCACCGCATGCAGCAGCCCCCGCGTATACGGATGTGCGGGAGACTGAAAGATGTCGCGCTTCGAACCAAGCTCCACCAGGCAGCCTGAGTACATCACCGCTACGCGATCGGCTACCTGCGAGACCACCGCCAGATCATGCGAGATGAAGAGCATCGCCAGCCCGAACTTGCTGCGCAATCCTGCGAGTAATTCAAGAATCTGCGCTTGAATCGTCACGTCAAGCGCGGTGGTCGGTTCGTCGGCGATCAGCAACTGCGGGCGGTTGACGATCGCCATTGCAATCATGACGCGCTGGCGCATTCCTCCGGAAAGCTGGTGCGGATAGTCGCGGGCTCGTCGTGCGGCGTCAGGGATGGCAACGTCGTTCATCGCGTCGACGGCGCGCTTCCATGCTTCTTTGTTTGAAACCGGGTTGTGTGCTCGGACGGCTTCGGCAATTTGATCGCCCACGCGCATTACAGGATTGAGTGCGGTCATCGGTTCCTGGAAGATCATCGTGATACGCGATCCTCTCAATTGGCGCATGGACTCATCGCCGAGGCCCGGCAAGTCGCGCGATCCGGCTCCATTCGCGGTGAAGACAATCTCACCCGAAATGCGCGCCTGGGGCGGCAGCAGACGCATGATGGCCAGCGACGTAACCGATTTTCCCGAGCCGGACTCGCCGACCAGGCCGAGAACCTCGCCGGGAGCAATCGAAAAACTTAGGTCTCGCACAGCTGGAAGACTTAGAGGAGTTGTGGAGACAACCGCCATCGGCTGTCCGACCGCGCGAGTGGCCGAGGCTACTCCCTGCACTGGGAATTCGATGTTGAGATGGCGAATGTCGAGCAGCGGCGGCACGGCTTTCATGGTAGCAGGCGAAAACCGTCGCCCGGCGGGCGACGGACAGCCGAGGGCGGCTATCCCCACATAAACCTGGCTTCGCCGCGCTACTGTCCCAAAATCAGCGGCAGGCCGTTCTTGTTGTTGCCAATCACGACCACTTTCGAGTTTGCGCTTTTGGCCAGATTTTCCGTCGCCTCGATGCCTTTCCACTCGAGCAGCGACGGCGTGATTCCCTGCGCGACGATCTGCTGGAAGTCGCGCACGCCGGCCGCCTCGATGCGCTTGCGTTGCGCTTCCTGGGTTTCTTTCTGCAGGCGGAAGTTCATCGCCAGGGCTTCCTGCTCGGCCTGCTGCTTGGCCTCGATGGACGCTTTCAGCGTCGCCGGGAGCTGGATGTCCCGCAAGAGAACGTTCTCCACGGTCAGACCGCGTTTGGTCAGTTGTTCGTTAACTTGTTCGAAGATCTGTTTGCCCACCATTTCGCGTTCGCCGGTGTAAAGAGCGTTGGCGCTGTGCGAGGCGGTAGCTTCGCGGATGGCCGAGCGCAGCGTCGGCTCGACCACGACGTTCTCGTAGTCGGCCCCGATCTTCTGGAAGACCTCGGCGGCGCGGTCGGGGGTGAGGTGATAGATGAGCGAGGTGTCGAGGCTCATCATCAGCCCTTCACTCGAGGGGACGCTGGCCGATTCCTTGAGAGTCTGCGTCTGGATCGACATTTCGTTGTTGGTCTTCAGCGGATTGATCAGATGGATGCCTTCGCCCAGAGTCTCGTTGGTAACTCTGCCGAAAAGGGTAAGCACGCCTACGTGCCCCGTGCCAACGCGCGTCACCGAACTGAACAGCAAGATCACCAAAACGAAGGCGATGATTCCGAAACCAATCAGGCGAAGAATGCCGCCACCGGGTCCGCCCGCATCGATGACTCTGGTTCTGGCTGGATCAAAAATCGTCATTGGAATTTCTCCCCTGAGAGATTCTAGGGCGCGAGATCACGCGAGATAAGTGGCTTGCATGGCTCAGGAGGAGGCCGCTCTTGGGCTCTTGGGCATTGTGCGGCTGACACTTGACGACGCTTTTGTAGTCAGTTTCCTGAGTAACAGTGTTCGGGGTTGTGAGTGTAATCTGTTCTCGACAGGTGACTCATTTATGTTGCCTGATGCAGTCTTTGTCGTAGTGTCTCCACGATTAGACCGACAAGCGCATAGGTGGCGGCATTCACAGCGACAACCCAATAGACACTAATTGGGAAATGGGCGCCAGCTATCGCAATGGGGCAGGTTATACGGGCCAGCGTATTTACAATCGGCGGTATCGGGTTTTCTTTGCTAGCCATCGCGAAATAAAGTGCCCAGCAACCCGCAACGAGAATGCCCACACCAGCCCAAATAGCAATTCTGTGCTTCATCTTGATGTTCCTCCTTACTTCGCAGCGCCCGCTTGAAGTAGACCACGAATCTTCGCCTCAAAACTATCTTTGTCTACAACGCCAGCGTGCGACTCAGCAATGTTGCCGTTGCGATCAATGAGCAAGGTAAGAGGCATGTTCACAAGCCCAAATTGTTCTCCCAAATCGTCGTTCCCAATCACGACGGGATAATTCAGCTTGTGCTCTGCCAGAAATGGCTTCACCGATTTCCAGCCATCCGCATCCATCGAGACTCCGATTGCCGAGAGGCCGGCATCCCGATACTTATTTTGAAACTCAACGTACCAAGGGATTTCAACCTTGCACCCGCCACACCAAGTTGCCCAAAAGTCCAGCAGGATCACCTTTCCCTTGTACGCAGACAATTTGATCGGCGTGCCGCTTGAGTCAGCGAGGGAGAAGTCGGGAGCGGGTTTGCCAATCGAAGGTGGAGACGGCCTATGTGTGCAGGCAGTTAAGAGCAGGCACAGTGCTGCGAACACCAACGGGGTAAATGCGCGGAATGGCATTGAGAAACCCCTGAAACTTGTTCCAACTATAGTTGAACAGCTTGCGAGTTACAAGTTCCATCCCCATGACGTCGGCCTGCTCAAAGCCGTCGATGCGGTTCGCAATCGCAGTTGGTGTTAAATCGCCATGTCTTGGAATTGACTCCCCGGCCGTCCAGCCCCTCAGAGGACTACGCTCTCCCCCCTTGAATCTTGCCGCCTACCCATCGCATCTCTTACATTAGTCATATGAGCAAGATTCACATTCCTACGCCTTTGCGGCAGTATGTAGGCAAGCAGGCTTCGGTTGACGTGCCGGGAACGACTGTCGGCGAGGCCATGAACGCGCTGGTGGCGCAGCATCCGGAACTGCGCAAGCACCTCTATACCGACGAAGGGAAGCTGCGGGCCTTCGTCAATCTCTACCTCAACGACGAAGACATACGGTATCTGCAGAAAGAAGCGACCGCGCTGAAAGACGGTGATAACATCTCCATCGTGCCTTCGATTGCTGGAGGCGCGGCTTGACTGGGGAATTCCGGACGTTTGCATTGAAACCTGCCAATACAACGCGTTGTTGTATGTGTTGCCCTTCCTGTTGGTAGTCCGCTGCACTTTTCCCCGGCTTAAGCTTTAGAAAATCGTTAACCACTAAGGGCACGAAGGTACACGAAGGAAGAATTAACGAGGACACCATGGCCACCACCACCGAGATTCCAATCACACTCAATAAGGACGAAATCCTGCGCTACTCGCGGCACCTGATCATGCCCGAGGTCGGCATGGAGGGGCAACAGAAGCTGAAGGCCGCGCGGGTGCTGTGTATTGGGACTGGTGGGCTGGGTTCGCCCCTGGCTTTGTATCTCGCTGCGGCGGGTGTGGGCACGCTCGGACTGGTTGACTTCGACGTGGTGGATTACACCAACCTGCAGCGGCAGATCATTCACTCGACTGCCGACGTTGGACGCAAGAAGCTCGACTCCGCGGCCGACAAGCTGAAGGGGATCAACCCGTTCCTAAATCTGCAGACCTTCGACACCAGGCTGAGCAGCGCCAACGCGCTCGAACTGTTCCGCGAGTTCGACATCATCGCCGACGGCACGGACAACTTCCCGACGCGCTATCTGGTCAACGATGCCTGCGTGCTGACAGGGAAACCGAATGTCTACGGATCGATCTTCCGCTTCGAAGGACAGGCGAGCGTGTTCGCCACCGAGAATGGTCCGTGCTATCGCTGCTTGTATCCCGAGCCGCCACCGCCGGGACTGGTTCCTTCGTGCGCCGAGGGCGGTGTGCTTGGAATCCTGCCCGGGCTGGTCGGTGTGATGCAGGCGACGGAAGTCATCAAACTGATTCTCGGAGTGGGCGAACCGCTGATCGGACGCCTCCTGCTGGTCGATGCGCTCGGCATGAAGTTTCGCGAACTGAAGCTGCGCAAGAATCCTGACTGTCCGGTGTGCGGCACGCATCCCACGGTCACGAAGCTGATAGACTACAACGAGTTTTGCGGCATTCGTGGGGAGGAAAAGCCTGTGGGCAGCGGAGTTCCCGAGATCCAAGTCGAAGAACTGAAGCGGCGCCTGGATGCGAAAGACGACCTTTTCGTGCTCGACGTGCGCGAGCCGCACGAATACCAGATCTGCAACATCGGCGGATACCTGATTCCGCTGAACGATCTGCCGAAGCGCGTGAATGAACTCGACTCCAGCCGCGAAATCGTCGTCCACTGCAAAATGGGCGGCCGCAGCGCGAAGGCGGTCGCATTCCTCCAGCAGGCAGGATTCAGCAAGGTCCACAACCTCGCCGGAGGAATTACCGCCTGGTCGGATCGCGTGGATCCGAAGGTGCCGAAGTACTGAAGCGCTTCTAGATCGTCGGTGTCAGTTGAAAACACGCAGTCGTGAAAAAGGGAGCACACGAGTGCTCCCTTTGTTGTTTTACCGAAGAATCTACTTGCTCGAACCGGACTGCATGCCATCGCTGGCCTCGCCGAGTTCGAGGGCGAATTTCTTGCCCTGGAAGCGGGCTCCGGAGAGGGTTGTAGACCCGTCGCTGTTTTGCTTCAGCAGGGCGGCATCGTTACTCGGGGCCTTATCCAGGTCGACAATTTTCGCGGGCACTTTTGTCACAACTTTCTTTCCCTGCACGATGCTGACTTCCACGCTGGGACCGCTGCCTTCCCATTCCAGTTTGTAGTCACCGGGCTTGAGCTTCGTTCCATTGATGTTGGTTGGATTGTTCAAGGTCAGGTTTGCCTTGCTGGCGGCAAACGCGCTGGAGGCCAACGTCAGAGCCAACCCCATTACCAGACTCTTCGAAACGGTCGCGAACTTCATAGCAGCTCCTTTTTCTTTCCCGAAAGATCGGAATTGGTTAAGGGCGGCCCGGTTCACGAACAACGCGAGAAAACACTTGTGTTTCGCCGCGAATCGCCTACAATGCTGCCGCCGGGGTTGAGCGCAAAGGCCACAAGCCTGCGCCTCCGCATTGGGGGTTTTCTCACCTGGGCCGCCAAACCGAGTGTGAGAGAATCCCCAGACCCCGCAATCGATATTGAATGCATTTCGGCCAGATCACCCCGAACTGGCCATCTACTCGCTCCCAGGAATTACGTGCTTTCTCGGTTGAAGTTCCCTTCGCTGCGCTTGCTTGCTGTTTTATTGGACGATGCGTGAATGCTTCTGGTAGCAGAACTTTGAATGCATTCGATGCGAGGGGCGAGGAACATGCGACCGATGTTTTGTGAGGAGAAACAGTACACGGGCCGCTGGATGCGGCTCCTGCAAGATAAATCGAAGAATATCGATGAATCAGTCGGCGTCGCCGTGCTGACGCTCAACTGACCAGATGTTTGTCTGATCCTTTTCGAACGGATAGACATGCACCATCCAGTTAAAGATCACAGGGCGAAACGTTCCTCCCGCCGCATCACACGCTTCTTGCGTGGTAATCGATCCCCGCAGGCCGAACTTGGGATGGGGCTGCAGCATTTCGCTTCTCTTATCTGCCGGAGGAGCGCAGAAATTAACGTGCTCGTGCCATTGCGCCACGCTCAGAGGAATGCGCTCGTCGAGCTGATCTTCCGTGAGCCGCTTGGGCGCGGTGTACATCACGCCGATCAGTTTGTAGTCATCGCCATGTTTCTCGTAGAGCAGCGACGTCGGATGTTCCGGATTGAAATGGAAGGCAGCTTCCATGCCATAGCTGTAATTGGTGAAGTGATACATCTTCTGCGGAATTTCAGGATGGAAGATCTTGAAGCCGTCGACCAGCGCTGCATGGTAGTCCTTATATTTTTCGGAGGCCTTGCGCGCCTGCTTCTACGATCTGCTCCGCTCGTGCTCGAATCGCCCGGCTTGGGCTGTCGTAGAGCCGTCATCTTCATGTGCGGGCCCATGTCCATGTGGCCTTCCATCGAGTGCATAACGTGGGCGCCGGTGCCGCTGTCCTCTTTGTCGCCGGACATCGGCATGTCTTTCATGTTCGACATGTCGTGATGCGACATTCCCGGCATATCCTTGTCCGGCATGGATGGCTGGCTGATCGAGGGAGCGTTCGATGGCGTTGAGGTCTGACCCCAGGCAACACTGCAGATCAGGACAGCGGCGAACAGAATGATTGGATGGCGCATAATCCCCACAACGATCTCTGATGATATAACCCCGTCGAGGTGGAGATGTTCCGGAGAAGGCGTTGGGATTTGCGACTGGCTACAGAAACCGTGTTGGTTGATCAGCTTTTGCGTTTGTAGTGGATCGGCCAGTTTACCTGCCAGGTCTTTCCACCGTCGCGAGACGCTTCCCAACTCCAGTCCATTTCATTCGCGGTGATGTTCTTCCACACCATGCGCTGCATGATTCTCGTGCCGTCCTTCTGCGAGAACTCCCGCTGCAGAATCATCTGGCCGCTATTGAAGTCCCCAGCGAAATCGAGATAGCCGCCTTCGTTATCCACCCAAGTCTGCTTCCAGTGGCCGGAGCGCACGTCGAAAGTTGATACGCTGGTGCCGCGCAGGTGCATGGAATCGGTGCCTGAGAAGTTTTCCTGCACCACACAGCCGTCCATGATGCGCTTGATGCTGTTGGTGCCGTGTCCAGTCTCGCCGGGCTTTTCTCCGGGCCAAGTCAGATCCCATTCGCCGACCCAGAAATCAAACTGCTTCTGTTGTGGCGCGGCACATGGATTTTGTGGAGTGGTGGAAGTCTGTTGAGCGGACAGCAGCGAAAGACTAACCACCGCGAGAGATAAGACTGCGAGTATTCGGATCATAGATCGCCCCAGCATCAGACGCGGTGTGCGAATAAAGGTTAGTCCATTGGCGGTGCGGAGGCCTTTCTGGTACACCTTACTGCTTGACCCTGGAAACCATCCTCTTCCTGTTCGTTGCCGGAGTCCTTGGCGGAGCCCTGAACTCCGTCGCCGGTGGAGGCAGCTTCATCGCATTTCCGGCGCTGCTATTCACCGGCGTGCCTCCCATCCCTGCCAATGCGACAAACACGATCGCGCTGTGGACAGGAGCCGCAGCCAGTGGAGGCGCGTATCGCAAGCGCCTCGACATCCCCCGACAGAGTTCTGATCCCGCTACTGGCCGCAAGCCTGATGGGCGGCCTCGCAGGCGCCTTCCTGCTTTTGCGGACACCAGCCCATACCTTCATGCGCGTGCTGCCGTGGCTGACACTGGGAGCAACGTTACTGTTCGCCTTTGGCAAGAAACTCGCCGGAGGCCGTAAGTCGGTAATCGAGCACGAAACCACCAACCGCGCGCTGGCCGGAGCAACTTTGTTTCAGCTGTGCGTTGCGGTTTACGGAGGCTACTTCGGCGGCGGCATGGGCATCGTGATGCTCGCGATGCTGGCGGCACTCGGCATGACCGACATTCACGCGATGAATGCACTGAAGAGCGTCATGGGATCAGTCATCAATGGTGTAGCCGTTGTGACGTTTGTCATTGCGCGCGCCGTCTACTGGAGGCACGGCATCGTGATGATCGTGGGCGCAATCGCAGGAGGATACCTGGGCGCGCACTACGCTATGAAACTTCCGCAGGCCTGGATCCGCTGGTTCGTAGTGCTTGTAGGCGCGGGGATGACCGTGTACTTCTTCTGGAAATCGTATTGAAACGCAGGGGCCAGAGGTCAGGCAACTGCGGCCAGTGAACTAGGCAAGAGTCTCTGATCCCTAGCCCCTGATCCCTGCTTCACTGCAACGGCGCCGATACGTGCTCATGCACGATCAGCCACTTGCCGTCTTCATTCTCGAAAACGACGGTCCAGCGGAAATTCCCCATCTCGACCTTGCCGGCCTTGTTGGTCATTTCGTCTTTGACCGTTGCGGTCGCCCAGACCACGTCTCCCTCCGAATGGATCGCCGCGTCGTCGTTCACGGTGAACTTGGCGCTCTTGTATCCGGCAAGAACGCCTTTTACGCCTTTCTCATATTCGTCCCAGCTGTTGTATTTCAGCGGAGCGATGTCGAAGAACGTGTGGGGCCCGGGAGCGTAAAACTTGGCCGTGTTGGCTGGATCGAGAGTGGCCCAGCCGTCCCAAATTTTCTGCAGATAGGCTTTGTCGGGAGCGGGCCCGGCGGACGACTTTTTCATCGCGGACTTCTTGGTTTGCGCAGCCACGCCAAGGGTGAGGACGAGCAGGCAGAGCAAGACTGGGGTAAGGCGCTTGAGCATTAAGGTTCCTCCGGAAATCCGGCGGAATTCTCGCACAGAACAGGGCAAAACAACAAACGCGCGAATAGTGGCAATCCTCATTTTGTTTGACCGATTTCCACAACGCACGATAAAATAATCAAGTTTGACTGTACTCGCCGACCCGTTCTGGGGACGCCTGCCTTGGCTGCTGAAGCGCCGGGGCGGAAACACAGCAAGCATAGGAAATCAGCTGGCCCCGGGCAGCGCGGGTGTGCGCCTAAGGGTTTCGCATTGTAAGTCCAGTTTCAGGTGCCCTACACGGGCTGATTTCACACGACATTTGACGGAGGCAGACGTATGTACGCGGTCATCCGCGCCGGTGGAAAGCAGTACCGGGTGGCGCCCGGCGATGTGATTCGAGTCGAGAAGCTCAACGGGACCGACGGTCAGGTTGAGTTTCCAGTTGTGGCGGTTTCCGGCGAAGAAGGACAAGTCGGCAACCAGGCGGATGCGCGCGTCGTCGGCGAAGTCGTCGGCGAAGGCCGCGGCGCAAAAATCCTCGTCTTCCACTACAAGCGCAAGAAACAGTACAAGAAGCTTCGCGGGCACCGGCAGGCGTTTACGTCGGTCCGCATCGCGGAGATCGCTTTCGGCGGACAGAGTTTCAAGGCTCCGGATCTTGCCGAAGAAGGAAGCGAAGCCGAAGAAGGTGAAGGCCGCTGCGGAAGAGCACGAAGCAGCCGGCAGCGAAAAAGGCAGCGAAGAAGAAAGCCGCTCCCAAGAAGGCCGCGAAGAAAGCGGCGAAGAAGAAATAGCTGCATGGTGCGAGGGCAGGTTGCTCTCGCGACAGCCGGCGGGACGCCGGCACTACGAGAGAATCTTATGGCGCACAAAAAGGGACAAGGCACTTCACGAAACGGCCGCGATTCGAATTCGCAGCGGCTGGGATTCAAGGCATTCGGCGGGCAACTGGTTCCCGGTGGGACCATCATCGTCCGGCAGCGCGGCACGCGCGTGAAACCTGGGCTCAATGTCGGCCGCGGCAAAGACGACACGCTCTTTGCCAAGATCACGGGCCGCATCAAGTTCATGGACAAGGGATCCATGGGCAAGTTCGTGATGGTCGAGCCCGTCGAAGCGAAATAGCGGGCCTGGAGTAGCGTTCCTAAGGTTCAAAGCATTCGCGGGCGGGGGCGCCCGCGCCACACAGCCTCGCCTTCGGGACGAGGCTTTTTCTTTGCTGGGACGCGAGCATCGGTAAGCAGTTAGCGGAACTGAGAAATGGGAACTGATTTTCAATGTTCATCGATGAAGCCAAAATTCGAGTCAAAGCGGGCGACGGCGGCAACGGCTGCATGGCCTTTCGCCGGGAGAAGTTCGTGCCGCGCGGCGGACCTTCGGGCGGCGATGGCGGCAAGGGCGGCGACGTCGTGATGGAGTCCAGCGAGCGCCACAACACGCTCGTGCATTTCCGGTTCAATCCTGAGCACACTGCTGAGCGTGGCCGGCACGGCGAAGGCTCGAACAGAACAGGACGCGAGGGAGGAGACGTAATCCTCAAGGTTCCTGTCGGCACGATCGTGTACGACGATGAGACCGGCGAGAAGGCGTTCGAGTTTACGAAGGCCGATCAGCGCTTCGTCATTGCCCGCGGCGGTCGCGGTGGTCGCGGCAATGCGCGGTTTGCCACCTCGGTGCATCAGGCGCCGCGAGAGCATGAAGCTGGCCGACCGGGCGAGGAGCACACGTACCGGCTCGAATTGAAACTGCTCGCCGACGTGGGGCTGGTCGGATATCCCAACGTCGGCAAGTCTACCTTGATCTCGCGCATTTCCTCGGCGCGGCCCAAGATTGCGGACTATCCGTTCACTACGCTCGAACCGAATCTTGGCGTGGTCGCCGTCGGCGACGCCAGGGACGAAATCAGCTTTGTGGTTGCCGATATCCCCGGCCTGATCGAGGGCGCGCACACCGGCGCCGGCCTGGGCACGCAGTTCCTGCGGCACATCGAGCGCACGCGGCTTCTGGTGCACCTGGTCGACGTTTCCGATTCCAGCGGACGTGACGATGTGGCCAAAGACGTCGAAGTGATCCTCGGCGAACTGGTCAGCTTTGGCGCGCATCTGGAAGACAAGCCGATGATCATGGTCGCGTCGAAAATCGATGTCGTGAACAAAGACAAATTGGCCGCGCTCAAGAAGTACTGCCAAGAAAAAGAAGCTGAAGCTGTACGAGATCTCGGCGGTGACCGGCAAAGGCATCGAAGAGCTGAAGTACGCGATTGCCGAGGAAGTCCAGGAATTGCGCGAGCAGACCCTCAAGAGCACAGAGCAAGAAGCGTCATAGGACTGCAAAGCTGAAACCACAAAGGACACGAAGTATCACGAAGGAAATTCGGGTTTCCTTCGTGTTCCTTAGTGTCCTCGTGGTAACGCTTTTCTTTGCGTTCAACAAAGCAGACCGTCTCCACAGAAAATCAAAGGCGGCCCTCGCAGGCCGCCTTTCCCAGATCGAACTAAACCCACAAAACCCAGCGATAGTTTACGCCCTCGGCAGAGGGCCGTGTTGGAAGTGATACTGCAGAATCCGTGCGGCCAGTGCCGGACTGACTGATTCGCCCTGCCGTTCCACGGTGCGCACGACTTCTCCGCGGCAAACCACTTCGGTGCCGGCAAGGCCGGCAATTTCGGCGGGCAATACCAGGTTGATCTCCAACTGAGAATTTGGTTGCAGCACGTCGTCGTCGCTCTGGAAGAGCAATCCAGAACGGCTGATGTTCTCGGTTGTGCCTACATGCCATTGGGATTCGCCGAGTCGGCGATACCGTAAGGGCAAGTGAAGCTGGAATCGTTGCGCGCGAGCTGGCGGAGCGTGCCGGGCCCGCGTGGTGGGTTGAGGTTCAGCAGACTGCATGGACATAACGACCTCCGGGGGAGTTGGAGTTGCATCGAGCACTTCGCGCACCTTGCTCTTGAGGTCGCGAAGGTTGAAGGGTTTCTGGAGCAGGCGAACACCGGCGTCCAGCGTGCCATCTGTGTCCGATCACGTTTTCGGTGTAACCGGACATGTAGAGCACTTTTACGTTGGGGCGAATTTCGGAAATGCGCTGCGCCAGTTCGCGTCCGTTCATGCCGGGCATGATGACGTCGGTCAGCAGCAGGTGAATGATGCCTTCATGAGCCACCGCGATTTGCATGGCGACCGCGCCATCCGCGGCCTCGATGACTCTGTAGCCCTGCTTCTCCAGATATTGCCGCGCGAGGTAGCGCAGATTGGCCTCGTCTTCCACCAGCAAAATAGTTTCTGTGCCGGGTTCGACCCTCTGGAATTGAGCGGGAGCAGTCACCGTATGCATGGCGGGCTCTTCGACCGACGGCACGCGCGGCAGGTAGATTTTGAACGTGGTGCCGCGGCCCACTTCGCTGTACACCCAGATGTATCCGCCGCTCTGCTTGACGATTCCGTAAACCGTCGACAGGCCCAAGCCGGTTCCCTTCGTCCCCTTGGTGGTGAAGAAGGGCTCGAAGATGTGCGACTGCGTTTCCGCGTCCATGCCCGCGCCGGTATCGCTGATCGAGACCATGACGTAGTCTCCCGCGCGCAGAGGTGCGTGCACGCGGGCATATTCCTCGTCGAGGGAAATGTTCGCGGTCTCGATGGTGAGCTTGCCTCCGGAGGGCATGGCATCGCGGGCGTTCACCGCGAGGTTCATGATGACCTGTTCGATCTGCCCGGCGTCGGCGCGGACGGACCAGAGATTCTTCCCCGGGGTCATGACCAGATCGATGTCCTCGCCGATCATGCGGGTGAGCATTTTCAGGTTCTCGGTCGCGATGTCGTTGAGGTTGACGATCCGTGGCGCCAGCATCTGCTTTCGACTGAAGGCTAACAGCTGGCGAGTCAACGACGAGGCGCGTTCTGAGGCGCTGGCGATTTCCTGTGCCGGGCCGCGCAGGTGAGGCTCGCCGCCGAGGCGCTCGAGCAGGAATTCCGAGTAGCCGGAGATCACCATCAGCAGATTGTTGAAGTCGTGGGCAATGCCTCCGGCAAGGCGTCCAACCGCTTCCATCTTCTGCGACTGCCGGAGTTGCTGTTCCAGCGCGCGGCGTTCGGTGACGTCTTCAGCGAAGATCTCGAACACGACACCGTCTTTGCGGCCGTTAGAAACGGCGCGGCCTGAAACCCGGACCACGGTAGTGCCGGTTTTGCGCTTCCATTCTGCCGTCAGCCCCTTGAAGGGAGCCGACGAGCGCAGGTAATCGGCGAGGTCGAACCACTGCTCGCTATCAGCGTAGAGGCTGAAGATGTGCTGGCCGATCACGTCGTTGGGAGAACTCAGGCCGAGCAGCTCGAGGAATGCCGGATTGGCGTCGAGGATCTTGCCGGTGGAATCGCAGCTGCAGATGCCATACGGCGCGTTGGTCACCAGGGAGCGGAAGTTCGCTTCGGAGCGGCGAAGATTCTCCTGGGCCGCGCGCAAGGCGGCGTTCAGCCAGCAGATCAGCATCGCCACAAAGAAGAACAGGGACAAGCGGAGGATGGCCGTTCGCAACTGGTCAGGCGTATGTTCGCCAACCAGCGTGAAGTAGGCGCTTACGGTCAGGGCGAACGCGGTAGCGACAACCCCGGGCTTCCAGCCACCGTACCAGGCGCTAACCATCACGGCGACGCCGAAGAGGGCGAGGCGGCTTTCGGAAACATCAGCCAGCAGGATGGTGGGAATCAGCGCCAGGGCGGTGCTGAGCACAGCTACCCCATACCGCAAGATGGGCGCACGAGCAGGCGGAATGCGGAGTAGGGGGAGGGTTACTCGCATATAACGCCCATCCTAGTGCCAGATTGGCAAAATAAGATAGTTACAGGAGTTCATCGCGTCGCGGCGAGAGTACAAGGGTAGCACGTCCATTGGCCACACGGACACTGCCTACGAGTTAGTCACTATGACAGCGGGCTTGCAAGGGATGCTCAGAATCTGCACACTAGATCGACCTCGGGAGGATGTTGACGCCACCTCGCTATGAATATTGGACTATTTGGAGGGACCTTCGACCCCGTGCATCGCGGGCACGTCGCACTGGCGCGGGCTGCGATGGAGCGCTGCAAACTGCACCGGGTCTATTTTGTTCCGGCGAACGTCCCCCCTCACAAGCAGAAACAGCCGCTCGCACCCTTCGTTCACCGATTTGCCATGCTGGCGTTGGCCACGGCGAACGAGAAAGCATTTGTGCCTTCGCTGCTGGAAGCGCCTGAGGAGGGAGAGAGCCGGAAGAAAGAGAAGCCGAACTACTCGATTGATACGGTGAGGCGCCTGAAGCAGTCATTCAAGAACAGCGACCGGTTGTTTCTGTTGATTGGAATGGATGCCTTTGCGGAGATTGCGAAGTGGCATCAGGCGGAAGCGCTGTTTCGTGAGTGCGAGTTCATCGTGGCAGGACGCCCGGGGTATTCGTTGGCGGATGTGGCGAACGCATTGCCGGAAAGGTTGCGGCCACGACCGGAAGTGACGAAGCCGTTTCAGAAGCAGGTTGCGACCGGAGACCTGGTCTTGCCGGGGGTTAGCATTCATCTGCTGGAAGACTTGCATCAACCGGCGTCGGCGACGGCAATCCGGCAGGCAGCGAGCGCGGGCAAGCCGCTGGGGCGGTTTGTGGAGCCGGCCGTCGCGGAGTACATCAAGAAGATGGGTCTCTATAAATAACCCGTAACTTGGGAGCGCGAACGCCTCCCACCAGTTATGATGGTTCCAGCCCTTCCAATGTTGCCATTGGCGATAAGTCAAACAGGCATAAGTCAATAATCAGGGCAGGCGTCCCGAACCGCCACAGTACTGTACTGAGGAGATTGCAAATTTTATGGCTCAAAACCATTACGTCACGAAAACCAAGCGTCGCAACAAGAGCGGCAAGCGGAAAGATCCCTCGGCGGCAACCATGGCGAAATTGCGTGAGCGCGCCGCTGCCGAAGCCAAGAAGTCCGGTCAGTAATAGCTGCCGGGTTAGGGAAAGAAGCTCGATTACAATTGAAGTCAAGCAAGCGACGAAACGTCCGACGACCGATGAGCGAATGAAGAAGACCGAAACCAAGAAACAAGTCACTGCTGCCATTCAAGCCTGCCTGGAAAAGAAGGCCGAAGAACTCAGCATCCTGGAAATGGAGAAAGGGTCGGGCGCCTTTACCGACTACTTTGTGTTGTGCAGCGGGACCAATCCGCGGCAAGTACAGGCCATTGCCGATGAAGTAGAGCTGCAGCTGAAGAAGACGGGGCTGCGGCCGACGCACGTCGAAGGGTACAACCAGGCGGAATGGGTGCTGATCGATTACGTCGATTTCGTCGTGCACGTGTTTTCCGAGAAGGCGCGAAAGTTCTACGATTTGGAGCGGCTTTGGAAGTCGGCGACGCGGCTTGAACCTTCCGATCTGAAGGCGGCGCCTCGTCCACGAAAAGGTGCGACGAAACCGGCTCCGAAAAAAAAGAAGAAGAGAAGACTGAAAGCCTGATTGGGGTCAGTTCTCAGTTGCAGTTCTCTGTTCTCAGTTTGTAGGCGTCGGAATTGTCCGCCTGGAACTGAAATGAGGACTTCTTCGGAGTCCCTACCCTTATGACCTTCAAGGTTCAAACTGAGCCCAGTTGGGGATTGCAATACCGGCTCTGCGGCTGTCAACCGTTGCTCTGACGGTCAGAAGATCGCCTTCGGGGCGTCCGTGGTTCTCGCTTCTGGAAGGAAATAAGGCTCCGTGAAGATCAAGATCGCGTGGATCGGCAAGACGAAGGAACCTGCGATCGCTTCCCTCACGGACGAGTATCTCAAGCGGATCGCACGTTACGCGCAGGTGGAAGGGATCACCGTACGCGACGACGCCGACCTGCTGACTAAGTTCGGAAAAAATGCGAAGGCCGCAACTAAATCCACCTTGGTGTTGATGGACTCGCGGGGCATGGAATTTTCGTCGGAGCAGTTCGCGAAGTTTCTGGGAGACTATCAGGAGCGCAGTCCGCTGCCGCTGATATTCGCAATCGGTGGGGCCGACGGATTCAGTAGCGAGTCGAGGTCCGTTGCGCAGAATGTGATTTCATTGGGCAGGATGACGCTGGCGCACGAACTGGCGCGAGTGGTTTTGCTGGAGCAGGTGTACCGGGCGTTTACGATCTTGAAGGGGCATCCGTATCATTCGGGGCATTGAGTGCGGATGATGTTTCGGTGTTCAATTCTGGCGTAAGGTTCTCCTGGAGGATTCTGCGTATGAAAACCATCGTTACGCTTCTGATTGTGTCGTTGTCGTTTCCCGCCTTTGCGCAAAACTCGAAGGCTGTCACGTTGCGAAGCATCCTGTTAGAGCAATTGCATACAACCCACGACCAGAAAGACTGGTTCGTGCCCATCGATGTAGCGGTGGACGGGCTTACCGCCGAGCAGGCCACTTGGACGGATGGCAAGGGGAATCATTCGGTCGGGCCAGCTCACCTATCATCTGCTGTTCTGGAATCAGCGGGAGCTGGAGAAATTCAAGGGCGAGCCGGAAAAGAAGTTCAGCGGGAACAATGACGAGACCTTCAACGACTTTGACACCAAGAAGTGGAACGACACGGTTAAGCAGCTCAACCAGGTGATGAGCGAACTAGAGAAACTTGTCGAGACCGCGGACGAGCAGAAGCTCGAGAAATGGGCTCCGGAGATCGCGCGCATTGGTACGCACAATGCGTATCATGTCGGCCAAATTGTGTTTGATCGCAAGGCGCAGGGCTCCTGGAATCCGGAGAAGGGCGTTAAGTAGAAGTCTTTGATCTCGGATCTCACGTTGTGAAAAACCGGGGACGGTCAGCTCCTGAACTCACTTCGCGGGTGTGTTCTTGCCGACCAACACGCTTAAAATGTCGGCAGCCAAATCGTGTGCGTTTGCGCCTTCCATATTCGTGAGCACCACGACCCCGGCGCGCTCGGCAGGCGCGACCAGAAATGCTGTACTGGTGCCCTGCTGGCCGCCTGTGTGGCCGATAACCGCGATGCCATGCTGATCCTCGTTGCCCCATCCGAGCGCATAACCGATTTTCATGCCATCCGAGGGCTTCCCAGGTGTCCACATCACATCGCGGGTGGCGCGCTTGATCAGCTTGTCGTTGAGAATTGCCACTTCGAAGTGCGCCATGTCTTCCGCTGAGGAAAGCCATCCACCGCCCGGAATCTTGTAGCTCGAATCAAGGAAATCAGCGTTCTGGACGGTGCCGGATTCTGTCTTCTGGTAGAAGCGAGTGCGGTACGGAATGATGGCGAAGCGATCGTCGGCTTGCGTGTGGTCCATGCCAGTCGGCAGGAAAACATTCTGACGCATATAGTCGATGTAGCTAGAGCCGGACGCTCCCTCAATTACGCAGCCCACGACGGTGTAACCGTGAGTCGAGTAGTGAAACTGGGAACCGGGGTCTGCGACAAAGGGATCATTCTTGAAGAAGTCGAGGCCGGCCTGGATCGGGTTGTCGAAGTGCTCTCGTATTGCCTACCTCGGGGTCTTGCGAGTCCGATTTGTAGTGGCGAATTCCGCCGAGGTGTCCCATGACCTGGCGGGTCGTGATGGGAGCGGGTTTCTGCGGGAATGACGGACAGTACTTCTGGACTGGAACGTCGAGATCCAGTTTTCCACGCTCCCAAAGCTCCATTGCCCCGACAGCGGTCAGTGGCTTCGAGATCGACGCCAGGCGGAACAGCGTGTGCTCGCTGGCGGGGACATTGTTCTCCAGATCGGCGAACCCAAAACCTGCGGCCCACTCATAATTCCCGTCTTCGACAACCGCAACCGACAGGCCGGGCACGTGGGTCGAGGCCATGAACTTCGAGATTGCCGCCTCGATTTGGCTGCGTTTCTTTGAGGATAGTGTGTGGTCTTGAGCTGGTGAGACGACGGCGCAGAGAAAGATAGCGCCCACTAGAAACTTCTGGTAACCGCCAAGTGCAAAACGCTTACTTATCCAGTCCACGTGGAGAGCCCTCTGGGTTCAATTCTTTACCACAGAGGGCACAGGGGAACACAGAGGAAAGCGGGCTGCCGCTTCGCGACTATTGGGTGACAGTAGCCTGGTAGCTCACAGCCAGCCAGTGTCCGGTACGGCGAACCCAGACTCGGGTGTAGCGATAGGGGCCGCTGAAGTCTTCACCGAGCTGATGGCCCTTTACATCGGCGCGGGCAGTCACGACGGCGGTGTCGCCGTAGACGCGCACAACCATGTCGGTGACGTTGATGGTGTCATATTTTAACTGGCCGCTTTTGCGGGCCGAGACCGTGTCCTGCTTGGTCGTGACCTGACCGAGGGGGGTAATGGCGACGTAGTCCTCAGCGAGGTTTCTCTGCGAGAATTCGACGTCGCGGCGGAGGCTGGCCTCGCGCGCCTGATGCTCCATATCGATGATTTGCCGGATGGATTCCTGATCCCCTGTGTCCAAGGCGGGCTTGGGACGAACTGAGACGCGCTGCGCAGCCAAGACCGGCAGGGATACCAGAAGGCAGAACAGAAACGGTAGACACTTGTTAACTACCATGAGACCTCCGCGGTTTGCGAGGGGACAGAGATCCGCTGGACCGAGCTACGCAACTTTGGATGCAGGAGTTCCGTGGAAAAATTCTTGATTTGATAAATCATTTCGGTACCCGCCGCTGGCCAGCATGCCATGCCATGGTTCGGAGTCGCTTCCTTACCAGACAGACCAAACCGACCGGCGAATCGTTTGTCTTTTAGTCGTTGTGGGGCCCCAATTTGTTTAACTCGGTGCAAGCTCACTTCCAGCCTATGCAGAACTAACTAGTTGAGAAATGAACAGGAAGGCACCGGTTGCTCCCATCAAGCTGTCCACTCCCGGTGAGGAGTGTCCAGTAGTGGACAAGCGGCTCGGTCTGGAGCAGTCTGCGATCAATGCCCACAGGATCGAGATCGATCTAGTAGAATCAAGCTTCGAGAGAGCATGGCGGACGTTCGTCGAGGTCTCATCATCGTTAACACGGGGCCTGGCAAGGGCAAGACCACCGCCGCCATGGGTACGGCCTTGCGTGCCGTCGGGCAGGGGCTGCGAGTGCTAATGCTGCAGTTCCTGAAGGGCTCATGGCACTACGGAGAGCTCGATGCGGTGCAGGCTTTCGGTGACAAGTTTGTCATGAAGCAGATGGGCCGCGGCTTCGTGAAGGTGGGAGCCGAGAAGCCCGATCCGGAAGATGTGCGCATGGTCGAAGAAGCGTGGGCTGAAGCCGACCGCGGCATTCAGTCGGGCGAATGGGACCTGGTGATCCTCGACGAGATTAACTACGCGATCAGCTACGGCATGCTCGATCCGGCCACGGTCGTTGAGAGCCTTCGGAAGAAGCCTGAGATGGTGCATGTCATCTTGACGGGCCGTAACGCGCACCCGACAATTATCGAGATTGCCGATACGGTTACCGAGATGCGCCAGGTGAAGCATGCTTACGAGAAGGGCGTGATGGCGCAGAGAGGAATCGAATACTGATTGATGATTTTCGATTGCTGATTGTTGAGTGAAAATCCAAACTCACGATGTTCTTAAATCAACAATCAGAAATCACTAAATCAACAATTCTTACTTATGGCTTGGTTTAAGCGCGAATCCGGAGAGCTGGATACCTCGGGCGAGAAGAAGGTCCGCACCGAAGGATTGTGGGTGAAGTGTGAGAGCTGCCGGCAGATCATTTGGAAGAAGGATCTGGAAGAGAACATGAACGTCTGTCCGAAGTGCGACAAGCACTTCCGGATTGATGCGCGCACGCGGCTGGCTCAACTGCTCGACGATAACCAATACGCAACCTTTGACGGGGATATTTCCTCTACCGACCCCCTCAAGTTCGTTGACCTGAAGCCTTATTCCCGGCGTTTGAAGCAGGCCCAGCACGACACTGGGCTGAACGACGCAGTAATCAATGCGCAGGGCAAGTTGATGGGCCGAGCGGTGATCGCCAGCGTGATGGAATACTCGTTTATTGGCGGGAGCATGGGGGCGGTGGTCGGCGAGGCGATTACCCGTGCGATCGAGCGAGCCGGAGATAGCCGAACACCCCTCATCATTGTGTCCGCCTCAGGCGGCGCGCGGATGATGGAGGGTGTCATCAGCCTGATGCAACTGGCTAAGATCTCCGCAGCTCTGGCCAAGCTCGACAACCTGAAGGTGCCATACATCTCACTTCTGACCGACCCTACGACTGGCGGGGTCACCGCTTCGTTCGCAATGCTTGGGGACCTGAATATCGCCGAACCGGGGGCCCTGATTGGATTCGCCGGGCCGCGGGTGATCGAGCAGACGATTCGGCAGAAACTGCCGCCGGGTTTTCAGCGGAGCGAGTTTCTGCTGCAGCACGGGATGCTGGATGCGGTTGTGCCGCGTAAACAGCTCAAACCCTATATCGCGCGGGCGCTGGATTTTATGGCGGCGTGAAGGAAGCTCTTAGCGGTTAGCTCTTTGCCTCCTCCCTCAGATTTGAAAAGGGCTGTTGGCGATCGCCATCCTTTTTAGGTTTTAGTGGCCTTATTTCCCACCTTGATAAGCTGATATTAGGATTTTGAAGCCAAGAGCTAACGGCCTAGAGCTAAGAGCTGAATTTGTCCTACGAAAACGCAATCGCGAGCATGTTTGCGCTTGGGCACGAGCTGGCCCATACGCCGTCGCACAAGTTTGACTTGGCGCACATGCGGGTGCTGCTGCGGGCGCTGGAGCATCCCGAACGGACGTTTCCGAGCGTGCTGATCGCGGGTACGAACGGGAAGGGGTCGACTGCTGCCACACTGGCGTCAATTCTGCGAGCGTCGGGGTTGAAGACCGGGTTGTATACGTCTCCGCATCTGGTGCGGCTCAACGAACGGATTCGCGTTGATGGAGTTGAAATCAGCGATGACGAGTTCGCAAGGCTGCACGGCGAGGTGGATCGAGTAGCCGAGCGCCTGGTGGCGGGAGGGGAGCTGCCCTGGCATCCGAGCTTTTTCGAGATGATGACGGCGATTTCCTTCCTGCAATTCGCGAGCGAGGGAGTCGCGATCGCAGTGCTCGAAGTCGGGATGGGTGGGCGCCTGGATGCGACGAACGTGGTGGAACCGCTGGTGAGCGTGATTACCGATATTTCGCTCGATCACCAGAAATTCCTGGGCAATACTGTGGGAGAGATCGCGCGGGAGAAGGCGGGCATTATTCGGCCGGGTGGGGTGGTCGTGACCCTTCCGCAGCAACCGGAAGCGAATGATGTGATCGGGAATACGATTCTCGATCTGGACGCGGTGGGCGTTAGTGCAGTCGCAGTACGTGCCGCCAGTGTCGCCAGCGAGTACCGAGTACCGGGTGGCAAGTACGGAAAACAACTCATGCCGGTCACGCTACCCACTGGCGGTGATGGGAAAGCAGATTCTTGTCGAATCGCCGCTGGCTGGGCGGCATCAATTACGGAATGTTGCGCTGGCGATCGCGTCGGCCGAGGAACTGAGTAAGAAGGGTCTCCCCGGGATTACTCCGGAGAGCATTGAACGGGGAATTCGCGAGACGCGCTGGCCGGGGCGGTTTCAAGTTGTCCCAGCCGGCGGCGGTTGGCCGGAGGTCGTGCTGGATGTAGCGCACAATCCAGCGGGAGCGTGGGCCTTACGCTCTGCCCTTTCAGAGCGCTATGACGACCGTCCGCTGATTTTTGTTTTCGCAGCGATGCGCGACAAGGCAATCTCAGAGATGACGGAGATTTTGTTCCCCTTGGCTGTGCGCGTGATTGCTACGCGGCCCGAGAATCCGAGGGCGGCTTCGTCGGAGGAGATCCAGCAAGCCGGGAGACGGACCGGGGCGGAGATTGAGGCTGTGCCGGAGGTGAGGGTGGCAATGGGATCGCGCTCGCGCCTGCGCGGACGGCCGGGGCTGTGGTAGTAGTGACGGGCTCGATTTATCTGGTGGGCGAGGTGATCGGCCTCCTGGGGACGAGAGCGTAAGGACTCAAGAATCTTTCTTAGAATGGAAGTGTGCAGAAAGTGAATTCATCCGTCGATCAGGTCGGAAGCGAGCAGGTGGAACCTGGCGGGCTGCAGGAAGTGACGATCACTCGTCCGCGACAAAGTCCTCACGCGATACCGGGGCGCAAGTACGGCTGGCCGAGCCGCTTGCGATCGTACCTGATCCTCGATCCTCTCATTTGGCTGTACACGTTCGTACTGGGACTGCTGGCGCTGCCCGGGGGATTGTTCGACCGGAATGGACGTCGGCTGCACTGGTTCTCTTACGCCTGGTCGTGGCTCATCATGAAAACGATCTTTTCGCCGGTCACCGTTACCGGTCTGGATAAGATCGACACATCCAAGCCTCACGTGTATGCGGCCAATCATGCTTCGGCGCTCGATATTCCAGTGCTCTACGTCAACCTGCCGTTTCAGTTCCGCATCGCGTTCAAGAAAGAGTTGCTGTCGTATCCCGTGGTGGGCTGGCAATTGAAGCGTTCGGGTCAGATCTGCATTGACCAGCAGAATCCCTCCCATTCGATCAGCAGCATTCGAGCCGCGTTGAAGGGCCTGAAAGGAGGCCTGCCGCTGGTGATCTACCCCGAGGGCGGACGGACTCCAGATGGCGAGATCAAGCCATTCTTGCCAGGAGCATTCTTTCTCGCCATTAAGGCTCAGGTGGATATTGTGCCTGTTGCGCTTGTGGGGACTTACGAACTGCTGCCGATGAATACCTATCACATCAAGTGCCGCCCGCTGGAGATGCGGGTGGGCGAGCCCATCTCGACCGCCGGGCTGACGATACGGGATATGGAAGCTTTGTCAGCGAAAGTGCAGAAGGCTCTCGAAGATTTGTATTACCGGTCAGATTCCGGGCTCTAGAGGCGTTCAAGCAATGTGTGAGCCAAAACCTCTACTCCTTCCCAAGGCTGTCATTCCGAGCGAAGCGAGGAATCCCTACCTTCAGTGGTCGCCTTGGGCAGGGATGCTTCGACTCCGAACGAGTGCGGTACGCGACCTCGTTCTGCGCTCAGCATGACAGAGATGCTAGCCTCGTTAATCAGGCTGCCTTGCCTTGTTCATCACAGAGCTGCTGGTAATGCTCGCGGCCACGACGATAGCCTCGGGTAAAGGGCTCTTCCACGTCCTTGCCGGGATATCGCGCTTGCACATCTTCCAAGGCTGCATCCATTGCAGATGAAACCTGGTCGAACTCCATACAGCGGGTGCGGGCGTGCATGGCTGCCTGGAAGCCGAAACGGAAGAACTCTTCATCCTCGCTAAAGTTTCTGCCCGATTTTGCGTAGCGACTCTCTTCGGAGCTGCGCAGCCCTGTCCACCATTGTTCGCGGGCAGCATCTACCGACTCGGCTCCCGCCCGTTTCAACACGTCGCGAACCGAGGCGGCAGAGGCTTCATCTTCGGCGAGGGCGATCACCACGCTGCGGCCTTTCCGCAGTGCATCTTCATAAAGGAAGATTTCGTCTTCGGGAAGGCCTTCGTAGCTGGACTTTCTCGATCTTGCCGCCTGCGGCTGCGCCGACGGTGGCTCCGGCTGCGCCTAGAACGGCGGCGCCGAGCAATCCGAGAGCGGTGATCGGGCCAACGCCGGGGATCAGGGCCATCAAGACCGAACCTCCGGTGATCCCGACGCCCCCACCCAGTAAGGCACCGATAGCGTTGCCCATGCCAGGTTGCTCGGAAGCATCGGTGGGGACCGTCTGAATTTCCTTCTGGATGTGATCCTGGCTTCCGGGAGTCAGAACCGTGATCTTGTCCGCGGGAATGCCGGCCTGTTTCAGCTGATCGTAGGCGTGGCTCAGCGGCTGTTCGCGTGTCGAATACTCCAGTGACTGATTCCATGTCGTTCCCTCCTTGGGTGGCAAAGGTGTATAGCTCGAAAGCATGTTAGATTCACGAACCAGCCAATTGGGGTGCGAGGAATTTCTTGTGGAAATCCGGTGTTCTTCCTGGCGTAACCTTTTGGCCCACGTCACCGTTTAAGCTTATGTAAAGGTCAAACCGCGGAGAACTTGTTGAAGGCTCTGAAGAAAGAAGCGGACGAGCGGCTTCTGATCGAAGCTGCACAGAAGGACCCCGCTCGCTTTGCGGACCTTTATGAGCTCAATTTTGAGCGTGTGTATGCCTATTGTGTCAAACGAGTGCAGGACCGCGCCGAGTCGGAGGACCTTACGTCCGAAGTGTTTCATCAGGCGCTGGCGAACCTGAAACGATTCGAGTGGAGAGGAATTCCGTTTGCGGCCTGGCTGTTCCGGATTGCCGCGAACCTGATTTCCGACCGCTGGCAGAGATCGGGCCGAGAGTTGGCGGATGACCAGGCGATCGAATCGGCGCAGGTCAGTCCGACGGAGATCGAGGAAGTGGAGCGGCGGGCCACGCTGTTCCGGCTGGTCGAGACTCTTCCGGCCGAACAGAAGCGGGTGGTGGTACTGAGATTCGTAGAACAGAAAAGCATCAAGGAAGTTGCCAGTGAAATTCGCAAGACCGAGGGGGCAGTGAAGCAGCTACAGTTTCGCGCGCTGAGCACGTTGAGGGCGCGCATGGAGGGTGCCGATGCCTAAGCGCTCTCTACATCCAGGAAGCGGCGACCAGAAGAAGATCGAGCAGCTCAACCAGGCTGTCGAGAAGATGCTGGCGCGAAATGATGGCCGGGTCACGAAGGCGGGGGCGGAAATCGAGCCACTGGTGCGCATCGCGGCGGACTTGCGCAATCTGCCGAGTGCGAGTTTCAAGGCACGATTGAAATCCGAATTAGGAGGCAAGAAGCGTATGTCCACCGTTGCCGAGCCCGTTGCAACCGCTCCGCACGATCTGCATGCTCCAAGATTACATTCCGAGATGCCGCCAAAGCGATTGAGTTCTACCAAGAGGCTTTGGGGCGAAAGAAACATTCCGCTTCGAGGTTGGCGGCATCGATCGCGCACGCCGAGATCGCGATTGGAGACTTCACGCATCATGCTGGCTGGTGAATGGCCGGAAGGCGGCCGCTTCAGCGCGGAGACACTGGGCAACTCGCCGGTTTGGCTGGTTGTCGAAGTCGCCGATGTGGATGCATTCTGCCGAGCACGCCGTAGCCGCAGGGCATGAAAGTAGTGCGGCCAGTCGCAGGATCAGTTCTATGGACATCGCGACGTGCCTGCTATCCGATCCTTTTGGCTATTCGTGGAACGTGTTCACCGTGAAAGAGGAAATGTCGGTGGAAGAGATGCACCGGCGAATGAAGGGGATGACCCAGGGTCCTGAAGGCGGAAAGGCTGATGAAGCAGGTAAAGGGGTGAGCCCGATTCCACGCGGCTTCCGAATGGTCACTCCATATCTGGTGGCAGCGGATGGCCTTGGCGTTGCTGGAGTTTGCCAAGCAGGGTCTCGGGGCTGAAGAACTGATGCGAGCTGTGATGCCCACCGGAGTGCATGCTGAAGTGCGCATCGGGGACACGACGCTGATGATGGGCGGAGGCCTTGCCGGGCAAGAAATTCCCCGGCACGCTGCAGCCGAACGCGCTTGCATGTGTACGTGGAAGATGTGGACGCCGTCACTCGAGAAAGCTGTCGCGGCGGGGGCGACGCTCGTCGATGAGCCGCGCGATCAGGAGTACGGCGAGCGCTCCAGCACGGTGAAGGATGCTGCCGGGAATTTCTGGTACATCGCAACGGCCCAGGGCGAGAGCCATGTTCCCAAGGGACTGTTCAGCGTGAATCCGTATCTGCATCCGCGGCGGGCAGAGCCCTTGATTGGCTTCCTGAAGCGGGCTTTCGGGGCGGAGGAAGTTGCGAAATATGCTTCGCCGGATGGCGTTGTGCATCACGCCGTCGTTAAGCGTCGGCGATTCCGTTCTGGAGATGGGTGAGGCCCACGGCAAGTACGAGCCTATGGAAGCCATGTTCTACCTCTATGTGCCGAACATGGAGGCGGTCTATCGCCAGGCGCTGGCGGCTGGAGCAACATCGTTCCAGGAGCCGACGGATCAGCCCTACGGCGATCGCAATGCAGGGGTGAAGGACGCGTTCGGGAACAAGTGGTACATCGCGACGCACGTCAAGGATGTGAGCTAAACAAAAAAGGGAGGGCCAACCGGCCCTCCCGTATTACCGCCTTGAACGTTACCGTTTAACTGGCATTTCGACGCAGAGCTGCGGATTCCTCTTCTTCGTTTTCGTTGTCCGTTGGGTTGTCGACGGTATTATCCGTGCTCCGAGGTTTCTTCTTCATCGCGTCTTTCGCTTTACCCCAGGCGTTCTGTACCTTGCCTTCCGCTTGCTTCATGGTGCCTTTCGCCTGAGCGTCGGTGTTTCCGGTCCACTCACCGACCTGACGTTCCACGCGGCCGGCGACGTCTTTTACTTTCCCTTTGGCACGATCTTCATTCATGATTCCCTCCGATTAGTTCAAGGGCAGGTTCACCCTTGGTTTCGGACCCGACTACCTTGCGCGTCAAGCCACCGGACTTCTGCCCTGAATCACGCGGATCAGGACGGTGATAATGGCGAGTACGAGCAAGATGTGAATGAATCCTCCCAGCGTGTAGGAGCTAACCATTCCCAACAACCAAAGGATCAGAAGCAATACTGCAATTGTCCAAAGCATCGATCGGGCCCTCCGTATTTAGGCGAGTCACTGCTCTTCGAGGCAGACTAATTGCAGACGAGGGCGCGGGCCATCCCTAGAACGGAGTAACCATCCAGTTGAATTCCCCTAATGCTTACCCTGGCCCATAGGTTTGACCCTCTGGAATCGAGTCCAATAGACTGAAGAATTCAGGACCACTACAGGTTTCCCCTTATGGCAGACAGCATTCATGTGAAGCTTCCGGACGGAAGCGAAAAGGAAGTACCCAAAGGCACGACCGCGCTCGACATCGCGAAGTCCATCAGCCCGCGGCTGGCGGACGCGGCGCTGGTGGCGAAGACCAATGGCGATCTGATCGACCTTGCCCGGCCGTTGGAGAAAGATACCGATCTTCGCCTGCTGACGGAAAAAGATCCCGAGTCGCTGGAGGTATACCGGCATTCCTCGGCGCACCTGCTGGCGGCGGCGGTGCTGGAACTCTTCCCGGAGACCAAACTTGGGCACGGTCCGGCGACCGAAACCGGGTTCTTCTACGACTTTTATCGTCCGACTCCGTTCACGCCCGAGGACCTCGAGAAGATCGAAAAGAAGATGCAGGAGTTGGTGCAGCAGAACATTCCCTACGCGCGCGAGTTTCTGCCACGCGATCAGGGGCTGGCGGAGTTCAAGAAAGAAGGCGACTTCATGAAGTGCCATTTCATCGAGCAGTTCACCAAGCCCGATGAAAAGATTTCGATTTACCGCACTGGCAAGTTCGTTGATTTCTGCCGCGGGCCGCACATTCCGTCGACGGGAAAGATCAAGGCGTTCAAGCTGCTCAATATTGCCGGCGCGTACTGGCTGGCGGACGAGAAGAATCCGCAACTGCAGCGGATCTACGGGACGTCCTTTTTCTCGAAGAAAGAGCTTGACGACCATCTGAAGCATGTTGAGGAGACGAAGAAGCGCGATCATCGCGTGCTGGGGAAGCAACTGGACCTGTTCTCCATTCAGGAATTGGCAGGGCCGGGACTGATCTTCTGGCATCCCAAGGGCGGGATCATCCGCAAAGAGATGGAAGACTGGATGCGAGAGGAGTACATCAAGCGCGGGTATTCGCTGGTGTACACGCCGCATGTGGCGCGAAGGCAGCTGTTTTACACCTCGGGACATGAGGGGTACTACTCGCAGAACATGTTCGATGCGATGGAACTCGATGACGCCGAGTACCGGCTGAAACCGATGAACTGCCCGGGGCACATCCTGGTCTACCGCGATTCGCTGAAGTCGTATCGTGATCTGCCGGTGCGGCTCGGGGAGCTGGGCACGGTGTATCGCTACGAGCGTTCAGGGGTGATGCATGGGTTGTTGCGCGTGCGCGGGTTTACTCAGGACGACGCGCATATCTTCTGCACTCCGGAGCAGATCGAGGGTGAAATTGCGGACTGCCTGGAGTTCGCGCTTGATGTGCTGAAGGATTTCGGGTTTGACAAGTTCCAGACGGAGCTTTCGACGTGGAATCCGGACGATCGCAAGAATTTTGTTGGCAGCGAGGAACAGTGGATTCACGCCACCGAATCGCTGGAAAACGTGCTCAAGGCGCGAGGGATCGAGTACAAGACGATTCCGGGCGAAGCGGCGTTCTACGGCCCGAAGATCGACATCAAGCTGGTAGATGCAATCGGGCGTCTATGGCAGCTTTCGACCGTGCAGTTTGACTTCAACTTGCCGCAGCGCTTCGGATTGGAATACGTGGCAGAGGATGGCTCGCGGAAGCAGCCGGTGATGGTGCATCGCGCGCTGTATGGGTCAGTCGAGCGATTCTTTGGCGTGCTGATTGAGCACTATGCCGGGGCGTTTCCAGTGTGGCTGTCCCCGGTGCAGGCGGTGATGATCCCGATCAGCGAGCGGCATGCGGAGTACGCGAACAAAGTCGCGGCGCAGTTGAAGGCGATTGGCGTGCGCGTAGAAGTCGACGCGCGCAACGAGAAGATGAACGCCAAAATCCGTGAGCATGCGATGCAGAAGGTGCCGTTCCTGCTCGTCGTCGGAGACAAAGAGGCCGAGGCGGGGAAGGTGAATGTCCGCACGCGGGGGAAAGAGAAGACTGAGGACATGCTGACGACGGAGTTCGTGGAGAAGATCGGGAAACTGATTGCCGACAAGAGTCCTGGGCTCTGAAAGTGTCGTGTCTGACATTGGGCGCGCCAACTTTGCGTCGCCGAGGCGCGCCCGCTCGTTCCAGCGATTTACACTCCACACCAATCTGTTACGAATCCCGAACAAACCGCACTATTCACTAGACGGCGCGGGCGAACGGGACTAACGTTGTTCCTCTTCCCCTTCCGCAAAGCGGTTCAAGACCTTCCAATCAGACACGCCGCCTTTTCAGGGCCGCGCGAGCAGGAGTGCAACCATGAGCATTGGACATTATGGATGGGTGCCGGATCTACCGGATCAGCGCGACTTGGTCTATGCGGCACCAGCAGCGACGATTATGGCGCTGCCGACAGCCGTGGATCTTCGGGCTCAATGCCCGGCGGTCTACGATCAGGGACAACTGGGCAGCTGCACGGGCAACGCCATCGGCGGCGCCTTCGAATTTGAGCGGCTCAAGCAAGGACTCAGTGACTTCGTTCCCTCGCGCCTGTTCATCTACTACAACGAGCGCGTGATCGAGCACAGTGTCAATTCCGATGCCGGCGCGGAGATCCGTGACGGCATCAAGGTCGTGGCGAAGCAGGGTGTTCCGCCCGAGGCCGACTGGCCGTACGACATCACCAAGTTTACGGAAAAACCTCCCGCCAAGGCTTATACGGATGCCGCCAAGAACCAGGTGACTTCCTATCACCGGATCAGCCGCGTGCTGAATCAGTTCAAAGGATGCCTGGCTTCCGGCTACCCCTTCGTATTAGGTTTCACAGTGTATGACGCCTTTGAAAGTGCCCATGTCGCGCACACCGGGCATTTGAACATGCCGCAACCGGGCGAAGCGGTCGTCGGAGGTCATGCGGTCATGGCGGTCGGCTATGACGACAAACACCAACGCTTCATCATCCGCAATTCCTGGGGCCCGGATTGGGGTATGAAAGGCTACTTCACCATGCCCTATCAGTACCTCATGGAACCCAACCTCTCGGACGACTTCTGGACGATCCGCCTGGTCGAGGATGGTGGTGGAAGTGTAAAGAAGCCGACGCGGAAGAAAAAGAAAAAGCACTGAGATTTGAGCGGCGCGCGTGTGGACTCAAGGCTGGACGCGGACCGTCATTCCGAAGGTCCGCGCCGGCTCGGAACTGCTTTCCCATGAGCGCCCGTACTCCAACGTAAGCGAGCAGGTCCCAGATACGCCAGCTCGAAAGAGCCAGGTGTGGGTGCCGGTTCCACCTGTTTTTCCCGAGGCAGGCTGAAAAGACTCACGGAGCAGCCGACATGTGGGTTCGCCGCTGTTCTTGAGCGTCCAATGATAGCCAGCCGTTTGAGTCTCAGGCAGCGAAAGATCGAACTCCTCACCAGCCGGGATCACGACGGCGCTTCCGCTCGCGGTCTCATCGAATCGCATTGCCATACGCTTATCAGTTGTAAACCGGCCTGCGATGGTTGGCTCGATTCGAGATACCAGCGGCACCACCCAATCCGCGGTTGTACCATGTTTTCGTGCATCCGTTGACGGAGCAACTTGTCAGCCACATTCGGCGCCATGAACTGCTGCGGGCTGGAGACCGCGTTGGCGTAGCCGTTTCCGGGGGCATTGATTCGGTCGCGCTGTTGCGACTGCTGCTGGAGTTGCGGGGTGAACTCGGGATTGTTCTTTCTGTCGTTCATTTCAATCACAAGTTGCGCGGGGAGGAGTCAGACGCCGACGAACAATTCGTCGCCGATCTGGCACGTGAGTACGATCTGGAGTTTCTCTCCGACAGCGACGATGTGGCCCTGTATGCGACTCGAGAAGGCGTCAGTGTGGAGGCGGCGGCGCGGGAGTTGCGGTATGGATTCTTCCGATATCTGCTCGGGGAAGGTGGCGAAGGTGGGCCGCAGCGGCCAAAGCCCGATCTCCCTGATTCGCCTGTACGCGGCGCTGAAGGGCCGCTCTTCCACAATGGTTCCGAAGGAGCGGCTGAAAGGCGTATCCCTTCCAAAGCTCGATAAGATCGTCACCGGGCACACTCTCGACGACCAGGCCGAGACCGTTCTGATGCGGGTCATTCGCGGCACGGGAGTGACGGGACTGAGCGGGATTCATCCGCGGATTCCGGTTGAGAACGATGACGGCGATGTCTCCGGGGAAATCGTGCGCCCGCTGCTCAGCACTCGGCGGTGCGAACTGGAGCAATACCTGAAAGACATCGGCCAGGTTTGGCGGGAAGACTCGACCAATTCCAACCATGCCTTCACGCGAAACCGGTTGCGGAAATTGGTTCTTCCCTTGCTTGAGAAGGAATTCAACCCTTCGGTCGCCGAGAATCTGGCAGAGCTGGCGGAAATTGCCCGCGGCGAAGAGGAGTACTGGGAGAACGAAGTTGCCGGCTGGATGGGAACCGCGGTGCACTGGATCGAGCCGGACTGGGTACAGCAGGCGCGGGAGGAACCCGGACTTGTTCAGATTTCTCTCTTGGCCGGTCCGCCCTCTGCCTCCGTTGATGCCGATCTGCAATCGAGAATTGATAGTGCCGAATGGCTGGTTGCGAATGCCTCGGTCAGCCGCCCCTGGTTCCTCAGCGAGCCGATCGCCGTGCAGCGGCGGGTGGTGAAGGCCATCGGGGAGCACGCCGGTATTCCGCTGGAGTTCAAGCACGCTGAGGAGATCCTGCGCTTCGCCGTCGAGGAAGGGTCTCTGGCCGGGAACTCAGTTTGCCGCTCGGGTGGAAGCTTGTGCGACACACGGAGGAGCTATTATTCGTGACTCCCGATCTGCGGGAACGAGAGGCCCCACGAGATTTCGAGCATGACCTTGCCGTGCCCGGAAGCGCGGTTCTGGCTGAGATCGGGACGGTTATCGAAGCGCATCGCGTTCCCGCTGATATGGTCGCGGAGTATAATCCAGATCAACTCCTGGACGCAGAATCCTTGCCCGGACCGTTAAGGGTGCGGAACTGGCGTGCGGGAGACCGGTTTTGGCCGGCACACACCAAATCCCCCAAGAAGCTCAAGGAACTGCTGCAGGAGCGTCACGTGGCGCAGCCGGATCGGGCGCTTTGGCCGGTTATTGTGAGTGGAGACGAGATTGTCTGGGTCCGGGGATTTGACACCCACGCGAAATACCGGGCGAAGCCGGGACATGATGCAGTTCTGATCGCCGAAAGAAGTGGGGCCACGGTAGAGGAGACGTAGAATCGTCGTAAGCAGCCGGAGGCGCGCAAACTTCATGAATGCAACGAGAGTCGAGCCGATGCGGCAAGTCATTTCGGCCGAGCAGATACAGAAGCGAGTCAAGGAACTGGCGCGGCAGATCTCCGACGATTACAGGGGCCAGACCATCCAGATTCTGGCGGTACTGGAGAATGCATTCATGTTCCAGGCCGATCTGGTACGGGCTTTGGAGGTGCCGGTGGTCTGCCAGTTCATCAAGCCGAAGTACACGCGGCCACAGGCTAGCCCCGGCAACGATGTCATGGAGATCTTCTTTAGCCACGAGCCGGATATCCAGGGCAAAGCACATCCTGCTGGTGGAGGGGCTGGTGCACTCGGGCGTGACCAGCGAGTTCCTGATGAACGATCTGCGAGCCAGGGGGGCGGCATCGGTGAAGCTGGTGACGCTGCTCGACCGGCAAGTCGGCGCGGCGCGTGCCGCTGCAACCGGACTATTTCGGGTTTCTGGTGGACGAGACTTTTCTGGTCGGATATGGTTTAGGGGCGGTGGAACAGACGAACCGCAATTTGCCCTATCTTGGCGCTGGAACCCAAACAGTCCCAGTGACTTAAGTCATGCTTGACTGGACCTATGTTTTTGCGCCGGAATATGTAGAATGGGTTAAGACAGGGAAATTAGCCGATCCGAAGTGTACCCTCGGGCATCTAATAGCGTTAGGCGACCCCGCGGTGCGGACGTGGTCGACATTTAGGAGTTTCTAGGTGAATTCAACGGTAAAAACTGTGCTGTTCTGGTTGCTCATTGGGGTGTCTGCCCTGCTGCTTTGGAAAGTAGTCAAGAGCGCCCGGGACGGCCAGAAGGATCAAGAGTTAAACGTCACGCAGTTCATGGGTGACGTTGATCAAAACAACGTTCGCGAGATTGAAGTCAACGGGATGGAGGTTCGCGGCAAGCACCGCGACGGTTCCCAGTTCCACACGACGGCTCCGACCAACTATTTCACACCCGACATGCTTAAGAACCTGCAGAGCAAGGGCGTGGTCATCAAGTTCCGTGACATCAACAGCGGAAGCCTGCCCCTGACGCTGCTGGGCACCTGGGCGCCGCTGATCTTGCTGGGTGCGCTGTGGTTTTTCATGATCCGCCAGATGCAGACGGGCGGAAATAAGGCGCTATCGTTCGGCAAGAGCCGGGCGCGGCTGCTCTCGATGCAGCAGAAGAAGGTCACGTTCAAAGACGTGGCGGGTGTAGAAGAGGCCAAGGAAGAGCTGCGCGAGATCATCGAGTTCCTGCGCGAGGCGCAGAAGTTCCAGAAGCTTGGCGGACGGATTCCGAAAGGAGTGCTGCTGGTAGGGCCTCCGGGAACCGGTAAGACGCTGCTGGCGCGAGCTGTCGCGGGCGAGGCGAACGTTCCGTTCTTCTCGATCTCGGGATCTGATTTCGTGGAAATGTTTGTCGGCGTGGGCGCAAGCCGCGTGCGCGATCTGTTTGAGCAAGGCAAGAAGAATGCTCCCTGCATCATCTTCATCGACGAAATCGACGCCGTTGGACGTCATCGCGGTGCGGGCTTGGGCGGCGGACACGACGAGCGCGAACAGACTTTGAACCAGTTGCTGGTCGAGATGGACGGCTTCGAATCGAACGAAGGCGTCATCCTGATGGCTGCGACGAACCGGCCCGACGTGCTCGATCCGGCGCTGCTGCGGCCCGGACGCTTTGACCGGCGCGTTGTGGTGAGCCGTCCGGATGTGCGCGGGCGCGAAGAGATTCTGCGCGTGCATACCCGCAAGATTCCTCTGGCCGAGGATGTCGATCTCTCCGTGCTGGCTCGCGGGACACCGGGATTCTCCGGCGCCGATCTGGCCAACATGGTGAACGAAGCTGCATTGGCGGCGGCCCGGCAGAATCGCAAGGCTGTTCTGCAGTACGACTTCGAACTCGCCAAGGACAAAGTCCTGATGGGCGTGGAGCGCAAGTCGCTGCTGCTCACCGACGAGGAGAAGAAGAATACGGCCTACCACGAGGCTGGGCATGCTCTGGTGGCGGCGAAGATGCCGTACTCCGATCCTCTGCACAAGGTCACGATCATTCCGCGCGGCATGGCGTTGGGCGTCACCATGCAGCTGCCTACGGATGACCGTCACAACTACTACAAGAACTATCTCGAGACGCAGATCGCCATCCTGATGGGCGGACGCATCGCGGAAGAGATGTTCCTGAACGTGATGAGCACCGGCGCCGGCAACGACATCGAGCGGGCGACCGACATGGCGCGCAAGATGGTCTGCGAATGGGGCATGAGCGAGCTTGGTCCGCTGACCTTCGGCAAGAAGGAAGAGCAGATCTTCCTGGGCCGCGAAATCGCACAGCATCGCGACTACAGCGAAGACACGGCCATCAAGATCGATCAGGAAGTGCGCAAGCTGGTCAACAACGGCTACACCACGGCCAAGCAGATCCTGTCGGACAACCGCGACACGCTGGAGAAAATCGCGCGGGCGCTGATCGAGCGGGAAGTTCTCGACGCGAACGAGATCAAGCTGCTGGTCGAGGGCAAGGAACTTCCGCCGCTGCCGCCTCCGGCGTCGAAGCCGGATGACGGTGTGCAGCACGTGATCAAGCCTGACCTGCAGCCGGGACGAGCTAAGGGTGGCGAGCGGCCGGCGACGGCATAAGCAATCGTTAGTTTCTTGAACCTCATGGGCGGCCTGATGGCCGCCCATTTTATTGTCTGTGCGCTGGCCATCGAAGTGCTGCTCGTAAGCCTCTCAAATTCGGCCTGTTACTCAGTCGATTCGGCACGCATTCGAGGGCAATTTTGGACGTCGAATTGTGGTATAATTATTATAGTCGTCATCGATCCTAAGTGTTTTAGATTTCAATAACTTGAAGTTGGTTCGCGGGGCTTCAAGAGCAGTCGGATCGGGGCGAATTTTCCAGCCAAATTCCAGGGCGTTAGCGACAAAAAATTCGGGACATTTTCGCGGAGCGGAATGGCCACCAAAGAGATTAATACTCCCATCACAGAGACCAAAACAAAAAACGGGACAGTGACTCCGATTAACGGCGGGCACGCGAACAGCAACAGCGACTACAACGCCGATTCGATCAAAGTCCTCGGCGGCATGGAGGCGGTGCGCAAGCGTCCGGCGATGTACATCGGATCGACCGGCGAACTGGGCCTGCACCATCTCGTGTACGAAGTCGTCGACAATTCCGTCGACGAGGCGCTGGCTGGATTCGCCACGAAAATTGAAGTCACGATTCACATCGACAACTCCATCACGGTGACGGACGACGGCCGCGGCATTCCTGTCGACGACATGGAGATCGACGGCGAGAAAGTTTCCGCCGCGCAGGTCGTCATGACGACGTTGCATGCCGGCGGAAAGTTCGATTCGTCGACCTACAAAGTCTCCGGTGGATTGCACGGCGTGGGCGTGTCTTGCGTGAACGCGCTGAGCGAGGAACTGGAACTGGAAATCTGGCGCGACGGAGCTACCTGGCAGCAGACCTACTCCAAGGGCGAGCCCACCAGCAAGCTGAAGAAGACCGGCGTGGCGAAGGTGAAGACGGGCACGAAAGTCCACTTCGTGCCGGATAAAACCATCTTCACCGCCACCGAGTACAACTACGACACACTGGCGCAGCGGCTGCGCGAGTTGGCGTTCCTGAACAAGGGATTGCTGATCACGCTCACCGACGAGCGGACGACAGATCCGAAGACCGGCGAGCCGAAGCACACCGATTTCAAGTACAACGGCGGCATCGCGGAGTTTATCAAGCATCTCAACCGCGGCAAGCAGGTGCTGCACGACAAGCCGATCTACATGGAGGACGATCGCAACGGCGTCCACATGGAAATCGGGCTGCAGTACAACGATGCGTACTCGGAAACGATTTTCAGCTTCGCGAACAACATCAACACGGTTGATGGCGGCACGCATCTTTCCGGCTTCCGCACAGCGCTTGACCCGCACGATTAACTACGCCGGGCAGCAGATGGGCTTGTTCAGGGACGTCAAAGAGAACCTGACGGGCGATGACGTTCGCGAAGGCCTGGTGGCGGTCATCAGCGTGAAGCTGTCGCAGCCGCAGTTTGAAGGGCAGACCAAGGGCAAGCTGAATTCCGATATCGCCGGGACGGTCACGCAGTTTGTGAACGAGCGGCTGGGAGCGTTCTTCGAGCAGAATTCCACGGTCGCGAAGAAGATCATCAACAAAGCGATCGACGCTGCGCGGGCTCGTGAAGCCGCCCGCAAGGCTCGCGATCTGACGCGCCGCAAGGGTGCGCTTGATTCCGGAGGACTGCCGGGCAAGCTGGCGGATTGCTCCGAGCGCGATCCGAACCGCTGCGAGTTGTTCCTGGTCGAGGGCGAGTCCGCAGGCGGGACGGCGAAGCAGGGACGCGACCGGCGTTTTCAGGCGATTCTGCCGCTCAAGGGAAAAATTCTCAACGTCGAGAAAGCACGCATCGACAAGGCTCTGGCTCATGAAGAAATCCGCGCCATGATTACGGCGCTGGGCATGGGCGTGGGGAACAATGATGTAGAGATCGAAAAGCTTCGCTACGGCAAGGTCATCCTGATGACCGACGCCGACGTAGACGGATCTCACATCCGAACGCTCCTGCTGACGTTTTTCTTCCGGCAGATGAAGCCGCTGATCGAGCGCGGCAATGTCTACATCGCGCAGCCGCCGCTGTTTTCGCTGAAGAAGGGCAAGTCGCAGCAGTACATCAAGGACGAGCGCGAATTCGTGAAAGTCATGGTGAAGCGCGCGGCCGACGGGCTTAGCATCCGCTACGGAGAAGGCGCGGCCAAGATCGAAGGCAAAGACCTGGCGCGGTTCATGACGGTGCTCGACGAGTATCTGGGGTTCTTCGACAAGCTCGACAAACGCGTGCGCAACGAGCGCGTCACCGAGCTGATTCCCAAGTTCGATCTTGCCAAGCGGGCGGATTTCGAAGGCGACAAGAAGGCTCCGCCGAAAAAAATCGAGCGCCTGGAAAAAGAGCTCAAGAAGATGCAGAAGGACGAAGGCTTCAAGAGTGTAGAAGCGCGCTTCGACGAAGAGCACAATCTGTGGGAAGTGAGCTTCGTGAACAAGCATGGCGCCGAACACGTCATCAGTTGGGAGCTGTCGTCCAGCGCGGAATGCCGGCAGCTGATTGCGAAGTACAAGCAGATCGAGCCGTTACATGGAGCCGCCGTTTGTTGTCGAGACGCTCGCCAAGGCGGCGCCGGCAGCGAGCAACGGAGACGGCCTCGAGGACGAGACGGCCACTGCGGGAGAGGACAAGGCCGAAAAGAAGGCGGCGGCCAAGACTCCGAAGCGCAAGGAAGTCGAGGTTGTCGAGAAGACGAACGTTCGCGAGCTTCGTGACTACGTCATCAACGAAGGCCGCAAGGATTTTACGATCCAGCGCTACAAGGGGCTGGGCGAGATGACCGCTCCGCAGCTTTGGGAAACGACGATGGATCCCGAGCGGCGTACTCTGCTATCGGTCAGGCTCGAGGACATCGCCGAGTGCGAGACGATCTTCACCACGCTGATGGGAGAAGACGTGGAAGCGCGGCGCAAGTTCATCGAAGAGAATGCGCTGGACGTGAAGAACCTGGACATCTAACTTCTTCTCCGCGGATTCACGCGGATGAACACGGATATAAACCTGAATGGCGGCCTTGACGGCCGCCATTTTCTTTTCCGCCTGCGCATCATCCGGCAGCTTACAATTCCGACCATGAAATACATCCGGCCGTCTTTTCTGTTGACGATCATCTGTTTAAGCAGTTCGCTTCTCGGACAGTCTTCTCCCGCGCCACTCCTCCGATGGGCTGGAACAGCTGGGATTCCTACGGCACGACCGTCCGCGAGGAGCAGGTCAAAGCCAACGCCGACTGGATGGCGGAGCATCTCGCGAAATACGGGTGGAAGTACATCGTCGTCGACATTCAGTGGTACGAGCCGAATGCGCAGGGGCATGACTACAAGCCTGGCGCGCCGCTCACGATGGACGAGTACGGGCGGCTGATGCCCGCAGTCAATCGCTTTCCCTCGTCCGCGAACGGCGCCGGTTTCAAGCCGCTGGCCGACTACGTTCACAGCAAAGGCCTGAAGTTCGGCATTCACATCATGCGCGGCATTCCCCGCCAGGCGGTCGAGAAGAATCTTCCGATCAAGGGCACGTCCTATCACGCGGCCGACATCGCCGACAAAGACAACGGCTGCCGCTGGAATCCGGACATGTGGGGCGTGGATACGACCAAGCCGGGATCGCAGGCGTACTACGATTCGATTGCGGACCTGTATGCGTCGTGGGGAGTGGACTTCATCAAGGCCGATGATATGGGGAGCCATCTCTACCAGCCGGCGGAGATGAAGGCGCTGAGCACGGCGATTCGAAAGACAGGGCGGCCGATGGTGTTGAGCATTTCGCCTGGGCCGGCACCGGTCTCGGAGGCCGAGTTCTTCGAGAAGTATGCGCAGATGTGGCGCATCTCCGACGACTTCTGGGATGACTGGAAGCTGCTGCGCCAGCAGTTCGACTTCACTCGCGACTGGGCGCAGTTCGTGGGTAAGAACGACACCTGGCCCGATGCGGACATGCTTCCGCTGGGCAAGCTGCGCGTCACGAGTGTGGAAGGCGGAGGCGCGCCTACGAAATTCACGGCGGACGAGCAGCAGACCGTGATGACGCTGTGGAGCATCTTTCGTTCGCCGTTGATCTTTGGCGGCGATCTGCCGAGCAACGACTGCGGCAACGACTGCGCTGATCACGAACGAAGAAGTGCTCGAGGTCGATCAGCACAGCCATGGCGGGCATCAGGCGCTGGAGCGAGGGAATATTCGCGCGTGGGTGGCGGATAGCGCAGCGGCCCGGAGAACGGTACGTCGCGGTGTTCAATCTGGGAGAGGCTGCGGAAAAGGTAAGTATTGCGTGGAGCGATCTGAAGATCCCGGGCACGGTAACAGCAGTGCGCGATCTCTGGAGCCAGCAAGCCCATCGAAGCGCTGGACTCGGTTCATGCGAGTTTACGGCCGCATGCGAGTGCGCTGTTTAGAGTCACGACCGCGCAGAGTCGGTGAGTGTTCCAGCGTTCAAAAAGCAAACCTCAGGCGCTAAAGCGCTGACCTTCTTCTATCGCTCTGCGGCAGGAGTGAAGAGGTTGCGGAAAAACTCCTGATTGCCGGTGGCACCGTGGAAGAGCGGCGCTTTAGCGCTGTGTAAAGCGGCTAAAATGAAAAGGGCTTTAGCCCCAGTCATTCGCCGTATCGCGGCGATCGGACTTTTTCCGCAACCTCTGAACTCGTGCCCTTCGCGGTCCTTTTGGCGTGAAGCCTCACCGAGCCTCAGAGTGGGCTCTACTTCAGCCCTTCCACCAGATACAAATCCGCCAGCATGCGGTGGTAGCCGAAGACGCAGGTCTTGGCGTCGGGCGTCATGAGGATGGGGCCGATGTTCTCGACACCGGCGGGATCGTACGGCATGAGCTCTTTCCAGAGGGTGCGCTGACCGGTCTGCACATCGAGGCGGTAGACGCTGCGCCGGCAGTTCGCCTGGCTGGTAGATGTAGAGTCCGCGGCCGTCAGTGCTGAAGGTGATGGGCTGCTCGCCCGGATTGAGTCCCGGAATCAGGCGCGGATCGCCGCCGCCGCTGGATACAAGTAGCCCTTCTTGTCGGGGCCGATGCCTGCGATCTGCTGCGAATCCGGAGAGATCGCGAATGAGGTACCGTTCACGCCTTCGGGAGAGATCGGCTCGGATCTTGCCGGAGCCCATATCGTAAACATAAAGCGCACGCCCTTGCCGGGCTCGTCGGCGGCGAACAGGATTCGTTTGCCATCGGGGAACCAGTGCGCCCAGCTGTGATTGATGTTGTCTTTGGTCAGGTCGCGGGGTTCGCCGGCGCCGCGTGGGCAGCAAGCGTAAACTGCGAGGGCGACTCCTGAGTTTGAGCGATGGCCCACTTGCCATCGGGCGATAGCGAGACCGCGCCGCCTTCGCCCAGCAGAACCGCGGGCGAGCCATCCGTCTTGCGAATGTAAACCGCGTAGGTCAGGCCGCTGGACTTGGAATAGTCGAGCGCGCCGCCGCCGCCCTCTTCATCGAACAGCAGCGTCTTGCCATCCGCGGAAAGATCGGAGGGATAGGTGTAGTCGAGCCAGGAGAGTTCGTGCTGCTTGGGATCGTCGGCGAACAGGCCAAGCAACTCGCGGCGCCAGTCGGCGCGCACCAGCAGCACGCGGCCGTCTTTCGCGATGTCGAGCAGCATCAGCGCGCCGGGCAGGCGAGCGACGATGCGCTCCTTACCGTCGAGCGAAGTGGCGTAGAGAGTGCGATCGGTTCCGGACTTGCTGGCGGTAAACCAAATTTCCTTTCCGTCCGGAGACCAGGCCAGTCCCTGAATGGTGAACCACTGCGCGGAAAGCAGCTTCTTGTTGCCGGCCATGTCGACGATCGCGAGCGAGCCGCTGTCGTCGCCCTTGCAGAGGATGGTCGGCGAAGGCGATGAAGTCTCCCTTGGGAGAAACGCGAGGATGGCCGATCCAGCCTCCGGTCTGATAGAGAGGCTTGCCGATCGGGATATTCGAGGCGGTTTCGGCCGCCGATGTCGCGAACCACGGCCAGGCTGTTGCCGTCGGGCGACCAATCAGCCCACTGCACCTGCTCCAGCACTTCGCGCGGAGCGCCGCCGGAGAGCGGAGCACGGGCCAGCGTCCCCATGCTGACCCACGCGCCAACCGCTTTGCTGTTCAGCAGCACGGCCATTTCGGCGGTGGCCGAGACCGACATGAGCTGCGTATGGCTCAGGCCCATGGAGCGCGATTCCGGCGCTTCAGGGCGCGCGGTGAATACGTCGATCGGATTTCCTTGCCATGCGGCGCTGTAGAGAATTGTCTGGCCGTCAGGAGCGAAGCGTGCCGAGCGAATGCTGCCGCGGCGGAAGGTGAGCTGGCGGTAGAGCGGTGGCTGCAGCGGCGGCGGTGTGAAAAACAGTTTGCCGCCGAGAGTCCAAGCCCAGCGGCGACGATCAATCGCGATCGCGAATACCAGCAGCCCGCGACGATTTCTTTCCGGCCGCTTGCTGGCGACGTCGCCACGACGGTCGTGCCGGAAGATGCCGCCGCAGCCTCGGGTTCAGTCGCCACGGCGGAGCGGGAAGAATCGATCGTGCGCTTCAGACGCTTCAGGTCGGCGCGCAACTCAGCCGCCGTCTGGCAGCGCATGTCACGATCTTTTTCCAGCGCCTTGTTGATGATTTCTTCCAGCTTGGGCGGCAGGTCGCGGATTCAGCCGGACAGGCGCGGTGGGCGCGCGATTGAGAATGGCTTCGGTGACGACAGCAGAAGTCTCTCCGCGGAAAGGCAGCACGCCCGTCGCCATCTCGTAGAGCACCACGCCGAAAGAGAACAGATCGGTGCGGCCGTCGAGTTCCTTGCCGCGCAACTGCTCGGGCGACATGTAGGCGACCGTGCCGACCGCGGTGCCGGGATTGGTCAGATCGAGGTTGGTGGCGTCGGCGATCGTTTGCGAATCGCCGCTGGTGGGGCGCGCTGCACGGGCGACTTTGGCCAGTCCGAAGTCGAGAATCTTGGCGTGCCCGCGATCGGTCACGAAGATATTCGCCGGCTTGATGTCGCGGTGCACGATGCCCTTGGCGTGCGCGGCATCCAGTGCGTCGGCGACTTCGATCGAGAGTTGCAGCAGGCGCTCCAGCTCCATCGGCCTGCCGATCGATCAGGTGCTTCAGCGTTTGCCCGGTGAGGCACTCCATCACGATGAAGAGCCTGGCCGTCATGCTCGCCGATTTCGTGGATGGTGCAGATGTTGGGATGGTTCAGAGCGGAAGCGGCGCGAGCCTCGCGGCGGAAACGCTCGAGCGCCTGCGGGTCCTGGGAGGCGTCGTCGGGAAGAAATTTGAGGGCCACGAAGCGGCCGAGCAGGGTGTCCTCGGCCTTGTAGACCACGCCCATTCCGCCGCCGCCGAGGAGTTCAGTAATCCGGTAGTGGGAGACGGTTTGGCCGATCATTTTTGGGCGATTGTGACGGGTCTGTGGGCTCAGTGCCACAGTTTAGGGGGGAACCGGGCGCGAGCCATCTTAAGGGGAAATCGGGGTTCCGTCAATGCGGTGTGCATTGAAATTCCCTGCAAACATGAGCTGATATGGCGTTCTTCTCCAGAACGAGGAAAGTGGGAACAAAGCCAGCGGCCGGAACCTCTATATCGAATAGCAGTTGCTGGGCGAAGGAGCAACGTTATGACGACCTGGGCACCGCGTTGGAGATCGTTTTGGACAAGCTCAAAGAACTTGAGGACGGCGTGGTTGGTGACGGCAGGTATTGTCGCGTTGTACGCTGGCGCAATCCATCCCTCTGCACGTACACCGGGCATAAACAATTCCAAAGCTACCGGACTTGCGGCCTACGACTCCGAGCCCATTGGGCTCTGGCGTCAAACCCGAATCTCGCTGCAACAGGGAATGGATCACGATAAGTACGACGTCGCCGAAGGCATCACCGCTGGACACCAAACCATGGCCTCCATGAGCGCGGCGCCGCTGTCTTTGCCCGCCTCTAAAGAGCCGGACGCTGACCGCAAAACCATCCGTACCAGTTCTCTCGAAATGATCGTCCAGAAGCCGGCCGAGGCTGCAGAGCAGAATTCGGGCCTTGGCAGACAGCTTTGGCGGGTTCCTCGTCAGCTCTCAGATCAGCGGAGGCGAGCAGGCTAGCAGCGGATCGCTGACTATCCGCGTACCGGCGGAGCGCTTCGAAGAAGCCCGTGCAGCCATTCGAAAACTGGGACTGAGAGTCGAAAGTGAGAGAGTGGAGGCGCAAGACGTCACACGACAGTACGTCGACCAATCTGCCAGTCTTCGCAATCTGAGAGCCGAGGAGGAGCAATACCTCTCGATACTTAAGCAAGCGCGAACGGTGAAGGACACGCTCGAGGTAAGTGAGAAACTGAGCGAGGTACGTGGCCACATCGAGCAGCAACAGGCGGAGTTCGAGGCGTTGTCTAAGCAGATCGACACCGTGAGCATGACGATATCGCTATGGGCGGAAACTGAAGCGCGCGTGTTCGGGCTCAACTGGCGCCCGTTGTATCAGATCAAGATTGCATTCCGAGATGGGCTACAAGGCTTGGCGAGCTACGCGTCCACGATGATTGGCTTTTTGTTCTACCTGCCGACGGTGACATTGTGGCTGGCGACGATTTTGATCGGCGCGGCATTTGGTTGGAGGATACTGCGGCGGCTTGGGCGCTGGGCATTTCGGACCAAACATTGCCGCGCCAACAACCCAGAGCTGATGTGGTTCGCTCACTTGGCCTGAACTTCTGACGTACTCGAGCTAGCGTCTTATCGTGGGAGTCGAGAATCTTGACGGCCTCCGCTTCAGGTTTTTCGCCGCGAAACACCCGCGAGATTCCGCGTACGATGCGGCGCATGGGCAGTTCGCCTTTGGCGTCAGCGAAGAAGATTTCGCCGGTGCGAGTTCCGCGGTAGAACCAGCGCTTCAGCAAGGCCAGATGCTCCATCGTTTCCAGCGCTGACTTCGGGCTGTCGACGCGGAAATGTCTGCAGCGTCTCTTGTACGCGCGCCTCCATCGACTGTGATTTCGCGTGTTCCGCAGGCTGGATGGTGAAGGGGATAGGGCCAGAGATGCGGCCGGACGTCGATTCGGAAAAACGCGACCGATCCGGCGAGATGACTGGGCTGGATCATCAGCGCCGAGAGCCGGTCGAGGCGCTGCACGATCTCCGGAAGCTGGCTGACGACGGGCTTGAGTTTCTCTACCTTTGCGTGAATTGCTGCCGCGTCTTCGAAGGCCAGATTGGCCGAGGCGGCTTCGCGCTCGTCCGAGAACTGGCGCAGGAGTGAGTCGCCTCGCGAATCGAAATACGTCTGCACCCGTGTTACTTCCGCCGTCGTATTCCTCATCGGTGCAGCCCTTGAAGCACGGAGCCAGGCACATCTTCATCTCGGAATAAATGCAGCCGGGGAACTTGGGGTCGGGATGCAGATCGTCGACGCAGCGGCGCATTTTGAAGAAATCGAGCGAATCGTTCATGAACTTTTCGGCGGCGACGCGGGAAACGAATGGTCCGTAATAGAGAGAGCGGCCGGTGAGCCGTCCCAGTCGCGTGGTGATGGAGGCGCGCGGATATTCGTTTTCCAGATGAAGCTTCACGAATGGAGCGAATCGGAAGCGCAGGCGATGCTGGTAGGTCTTCGGAAAAGCTTCGCGCAGGACGCGGTAGAGCAGGAATCCGGATTCGAAGTCGGAGCCGGTCGGCGTGTATTCAATAAGCGCGCACGCGATCGCGCAGGTTGAGCTTCTTGGTGCGTTCTTCGACGGGACCGAGCAGGCGTTGCAGGCGGCGGCGCAGGTTGGCGGTTTTGCTGACGTAGGGCTCGGCGTTGGCATCCTCGCCGCGCAGGAGGAAGACCGCTGGGCCGGCAGGAACGGCGGCGAAAATACTTCGGCGTCTCGCTCAGGCGCGAATTCGAGGCGCTCAGTCAGCACTAATTCATTGTAAGCAAGTCTTTACCACGGAGGCACGGAGACACGTGAGAACAGATCTTTCTGAGTTTGATCCGTACAATCCGCGTAGATCCGTGGTGAGGAAGTTAGCGGAAATTGGCGCTGCGGAATTTCTGGCGGAAGTCTGTTCCGTCCAGGCGTCACAACGCGGCACATCTCGTGCAGTCGGGAGCGCATGCGTTCGCCGATACGGTCGCCCGAGCGTCTCGGCGCGGGTGGCGGCTCTCGCGGGGGACAATGAAGCTGGCTACCGCCGCTGCCGGCTGGTCGTCGAAATTTGTCGTGATGATGGTGGTGCGATTGTTGTTATAGCGCGTATTCAGGATCAGGCTGACCGTATCCCAGACCCACTCGGTCGGTTTCACCGCGCCCAGTTCGTCCAGAACCAGAACGTCGGTCTCAAATACCGGGCGCAGCACGTCCAGTTCCGTGGTCTGAACCGTGGAGTTATAGGAGTTCTGGATTTCCTTCAGCAGTTCGCGATAGTCGTAGAACAGGCACGGAATGCCTCGGGTCAGGATCAGTTCCTTCAGGATTCCGACGGCCAGGTGAGTCTTGCCAGTGCCGATCGTGCCGATGATCAACAGGCCTTTGTCGCCTCGCGGATCGCACTTCTTGGCGAAGTTAGAGGCGACGAAATGCGCCTCGGCCAGGGAGGGATGGGCGCCGGGAAAGTCGGTGTCGTAATTCGTGAGTTCGCAATGCTCGTAGCGTCGCGGAATACGGGCTGCGGCCAGCAAAGAATCAGCGCGCGCGCGCAACTGGCAATCGCAGCGGGTGACGCGGCGGTCGTTGACGCTGCGGCCGCCATCGCCTGCCGAAACAGTCTTCCACCCTGTGCCTTCACATAGTGGGCAAACTTGAACTGGGGCCTTGATCAACTGGACATCCTCATCTGAGAGCTGAGATTCTTCAGCATTCGGCAGTTTTTTCGAACGCTCGCTCATCGCCGACCGTCGCTACACAATCTTCTATTTTGACTTTGCACCCAGAGGCGGGTTTTGCGCAAGGCGGAATCCGGGATCCGCCTGTGTACATCCTGTGAAGGACAGGGAGCACCTGTGGAGGGCGGAGGAAATCCCAGCCCGAGAGGTCCGAAAAGCCGCTCCTCTAGCCCCAATTCGGGCCGGGGAGGTGCGAAACAGGCTTCCGGCGCGGATTTTCACAGTTGACATTCGCCGCAGAGGGAGGACAATACCAAACGATCAGGTTTCCCAACTCAGCCCTAACCACTTTGCCTCCCGGTCTGGGCTGGGCATGAAAGAGACCTGCGAGGAGAAACTATGAATAAAGCCGATCTGGTTGACAAGATCGCAGGCGCGTGTGAAATCAGCAAGGCGCAGGCCACGACCGCCATTGATACCGCCGTTGAGAGCGTTACGTCTGCCCTCCGCAAAGGAGATCGCGTGGCGTTGATTGGCTTCGGCACGTTCTCCGTGTCGCAGAGAAAAGCGCGGAATGGGCGCAATCCACAAACCGGCGCGACCATCAAGATTGCCGCCCGCAAAGTCGCGAAGTTCACCCCTGGGGCCGAACTCAAGAAAGCAGTCAATAAGAAATAACTGAAGCAAGACAGATTTGCGAAGACGGCAGGGGGTCGGCCCTGCCGTTTTTTGTTGCACTCGCCTGCGGATGTAGTGACATGCGATGCATTCCGTTCCGAAGACTCGTCGCTTTCTGGCTGCTGGCTGGCTTGCCCTTGCGATCGCATCAGGGCAGGAAGCGCGGTCTGCCATTTGGCGCGTGGCGGCGCGTCGTCGCGATGTCTCCCATCATTTCTCCACGCGGAACGAGTGGGAATCGGCGGGAACCTTTAATCCAGCCGTCGTACAGCGCGGAGACAAGATTGTCATGCTCTATCGCGCGCAGGACAAGCAGGGCACGTCACGGCTGGGATATGCGAGAGCACGGACGGCATTCATTTCACGCGCAGAGATGAGCCGGTCTTAAGCCCGTCAGAGGCGTACGAAAAAGACGGCGGCGTTGAGGACCCGCGCCTGGTTCAATTCGGCGACACGTACTATTTGACCTACACCGGGTACAACAAGACTGACGCGCAGCTTTGCCTCGCAACCAGCAAAGACCTGATTCACTGGGAACGAAAGGGCGTGATCATCCCGGCGAACAAAGGAAACTGGAATGTGAAGTGGACGAAGTCCGGGGCCATTGTTCCCGAGAAGATCGACGGCAAATACTGGATGTATTTCCTGGGCACGAGCGCCGACGGCAAGGATCAGGCGGGACTGGCATCATCGACGGACCTGCTTCACTGGACCGAGGCTACACAGACGCCCGTGCTGCCTGTGAGAGCCGGGAGGTTTGATTCGCGGGTCGCGGAACCAGGTCCGGCGCCAATCGTCACACCAGAAGGAATCGTTCTCATCTACAACGGGGCTGATGACAAACTCGTCTATCGGACTGGTGTCGCAATCTTCGACCGCAACGATCCTCGGAAGCTGCTCTGGCGAAGCGACGCTCCTATCTTTTCTCCCGAGAAAGAATGGGAGAAAGTTGGGCAGGTACCCAACGTGGTGTTCGTCGAAGGCATGGTCCGCCAGAAAGATCGATATCTCTTCTACTACGGCGGCGCCGACAAGTACGTCGGCGTGGCAGAGGCTTCAGTTCTTAAATGAAGCTGCGTCGCTTGACCCTGGGCTGAGACCGCCCCTAACATCAACTGGGGTCCATGCGATTTCAAATTCCTTGCGTCTGGGCGCGTTCCATTCTCTGGTTCGTATTCGCCTTCGGATTCGTCCTGTGCTCGGGAGTGCTGGCTTGCGCTCAACAATCCAAGGCTGCTCCTGCGCCACCCCGATCGCGAATTTCACCGACATCGCCGAGAAAGCTGGCCTTACCTCGCAGAACGTCTTTGGGGGCGTCGATACCAAGAAGTACATCATCGAGACCACGGGCAACGGTGTCGCCATCTTCGACTACGACAACGACGGCTGGCCCGACATCTTCCTGGTCAACGGCACGACGGCTCGACGGATTTCCTGCCGGAAAAGCTCCGACCAACCGTCTCTATCGCAACAATCACGACGGCACGTTCACGGATGTGACCGACAAAGCCGGCACTGACCGGCAACGGGCTGGGGTCAGGGTGTCTGCGTCGGCGACTACGACAACGACGGCTGGGAAGACCTCTACGTCACCTACTACGGCAAGAACCGCCTTTATCACAACGATCACGGAGTGTTCACGGAAGTTGCGCGAGAAGGCCGGAGTCGCTGGGATCGGGCAAGGACTGGGGCACAGGCTGCGCGTTCGTAGACTACGACCGCGACGGCCAGCTCGACCTGGTGGTTGCCAACTATGTGGATTTCGATCTCGCCACCGCGCCTTCGCCGGGAGACCGTCCGACGTGCTTCTGGAAGGGCGTTCCGGTGATGTGCGGACCGCGTGGGCTTGCGGGATCGAAAAACATTCTTTACCACAATCGGGGCGATGGAACGTTCGAAGACGTCACGACGAAAGCGCGCATCCTTCGCACCGATGGTCATTACGCGTTCAGCGTTTCCACTCTCGATTTCGACGAAGACGGCTGGCCTGACATCTTCATTGCCTGCGACAGCACACCCGCGATTCTCTACCACAACAACCACGACGGGACGTTCACCGATGTCGCGGTCACAGCGGGTGCGGCATTTAACGAGGACGGACGCGAGCAGGCGGGGATGGGATCGACGATCGCCGACTACAACGGCGACGGTCATCTGGATATCTTCAAGACGAATTTCTCCGACGATACCTCAACGCTCTACAAGAACAATGGTGATGGAACCTTTACGGACGCAACTTCTGCCGCTGGTCTCGGCCTCTACACGCAATATCTGGGATGGGGAACGATGTTCCTCGATGTCGACAACGACGGCTGGCCCGATCTGCTGCTGGTGAATGGCCACGTTTATCCGGAGGTCGACAGCCAGCACCTGGGCAGCAGCTACAAAGAGCCGCGAATTCTGTTCCATAACAACGGCGATGGGACGTTCAGCGACATCTCGGCATCGGCGGGCTCCGGCATCACTACGGCGGCATCTTCTCGAGGCCTGGCGGTTGGCGATTTTTGGAATGATGGCAGGATGTCGGCGGTGATCAACAACATGAATGCCGCGCCAAGCCTGCTGGTGAATCAGGTCAAGAGTGCAAACCATTGGATCGCGATTCACACGGTCGGAACGAAGTCGAATCGCGATGGCATTGGGGCTCGCATTCGCGTGAAGGCCGGTTCGCGCATTCTCGTCGATGAAGTGCGCAGCGGCTCAAGCTACATCTCGAACAGCGACATGCGCGTGCACTTCGGGCTGGGCAAAGCGGACAAGATCGAATGGGTGGAGATTCGCTGGCCCAGCGGACTGACGGAGCGATTCTCCAACTTGCCTGTAGATCAGATTCACACGCTTAACGAAGGCTAGAGGTACCCCGGTCGAACCTGATGCCAAGAAATAGCGCAGTCTTTATTTCCCGCTTTTGGAGTTCCTGGAAAATTCCATGGTGCGCGTGATACCTGCGCCTTCCTTCACATAGATCACTTGATTGGCCTTGATGTCTTTGAGGGTGTCGACCTGCCCGCTCGGCCAGCGGATCTCGAGCGAATCCACCTTCTCTGCCTTGCCTAAACCGAAGTGAACTCGCAGATCATTCTGTGAGAAATATCCGCCGCCACTGCGTACTTCATCGATCTGCCGATGCGGTTTCGATTCTCCCGGAACCTGAGTGACGCAGGTCAGACGCGCTCCGATGCCGCTGCGATTTGACTTGGTCCCGATGGTGCGAACCTTGATCCAGTTGTTGGCGAGTTTCGAATCGCAGCGTAGGAGTTGCGGATAATCGTTGACGGTGTTGACCACGATATCGATGTCGCCGTCGTTGTCAAAGTCGCCGAAGGCCGCGCCTCGCGACGGACTCGGCTCCGAAATTCCCGGACCGGCCTGAAACGATACATCTGCAAAGTGGCCGTTGCGCAGATTCTGGTAGAGCAGCTTGCGCTGGGCATATCCGGCTTCAGTCTTCAGTTGCTCGACCTCCGGATACACGTGGCCGTTGCAGATCAGAATGTCGGGCCAGCCGTCGTTATCCATGTCGAAAAAGCCGCAGCCCCAGCCCAGGAATTGCGTGTGCGCTCCGAGTCCGGCGGTGAAAGTTGTGTCTTCGAAATTCGCGCCGCCCTGGTTGTGATAGAGCGACGGTGTATCGCCGGCGAAGTTTGTCTTGACGATGTCGAGATTGCCATCCATGTCGTAGTCGGCGGCGGAGACGCCCATGCCGGCCTGCGGCTTGCCGTCGGGACTGAGCGCGCATCCGGCTTCGATGGCGATGTCCTGGAATTTTCCGTTCTTCTTGTTCTGATACAAGCGCACTGGCGGTGGAATCATCGGCGACGTAGATGTCGGGCCAGCCGTCGTTGTCGAAGTCGGCGGTGAGCACACCCAAGCCGTAAGTGCCATTTGCGCTGAAAATGCCGGCCGCCTCGGAAACATCGGTGAAGGTGCCGTCCCCATTGTTGTGGTAGAGGATGTTCTTGCCTCCCTGAAGTCCGGGAGGGCCGCAGGCGACCATGACGCTCTTGTAGAGGCACGGACCGGACTCCGGAACCGGAGCGGTGGCCAGATCCATGTCGATGTAATTGGCGACGAACAGATCGAGTTTGCCGTCGCGGTCGTAGTCGACGAAGGCGCAACCGGTGTTCCAGCGCTTGCCGTTGCCCGCTACGCCTGCCTTTTGGCTTACATCGGTGAACGTGCCATCGCCGTTGTTGTGATACAGGACGTTCTTGCCGAAGTAGGTGACGAACAGGTCGTCCCACCCGTCGTTGTCGTAGTCGCCGACGCAGCAGCCCTGACCCCAGCCCGAATGCGCGACGCCGGCTTTCAGAGTTACGTCAGTGAACGTGCCGTCGCGATTATTGCGGAACAAGTGCGAGGTGGGCTCGCTGCCTGCGGGAAAGCCCTCGAGGCGTGTTCCGTTCACCAGGAAGATGTCGAGCCAGCCGTCGTTGTCGTAGTCGTAGAAGGCCACTCCGCAGCCGGTCGTTTCGAGCAGATACTTGTTCTTATGCTCTCCGCCAAAGATCGTTTTTGCGTTCAGTCCCGACTCGCGAGCTACGTTGAGAAAGCTGATGCCAAGATCGGCACTCTGCTCTTTCGGGGCATTCGTATTCTGTTGCGGATTCACATTCTGCTGCGGTCGCGGACTCCCCATCAACCATCGGGGGAGCGCCAGCGCGAGTACGTTTTCCAGCGAAAGAACCAGCGCAGAACGGCTGAGTGACCTGAGAAAGACGCGGCGTGAAGAAGACAAGAGGTCGCTACCTGGCTCGCTTGGTCGTGCTAAGATTCGCCCTTCCCTCTTATATGCAAGGGAACCGCGAGTTTGCAAGCGTCAGCCGAGCCAAATTCCCCATGCAAAAGACGACAGCAGTGAATTCCAGGACTGTTCGCCGCTCGTTGATGAGGATGTGCATTCTGTGTGTTTGCGTGGCAGCGATATGCGTTCCCTGCTCGCAGTCCCAGGCCCAAACAAGGCAACCCTTGGAGTTAACGCGCACGATCCGCACTTGGGAATTTCTACCGGTGGTGGGAACTCGGGCGGGACTGTTCGGCAACGAGACCGGTCGTCTGGAGGCGTGGGTCTATCCGCTAAAGATCTTCCGCGAGTTTCACCTTACGTTTCATGTGGGAGATCGGGCCCTCCCCGCGGAGAGCCTGGCGCGCACGCTAACCGTTCGGCCCGAGTCGGCATCGATCCTGTATGTCGGGGATTCATTCCGTGTGCGCGAGACGCTATGCGTTCCGGTCCACGAACCTGGAGCGGTGATTTTGCTGGACGTCGAGACCGAACACACCGCTGGCGATCGAAGCAGCATTTGCGCCCGATTTCCAACTGGAATGGCCGGCAGGGCTGGGCGGCACCTATTCGACATGGGACGCAAAAGTGCGGGCCTTCTTCGTGGGCGAGGAATCACGTAAGTACGCGGCATTTGTGGGGTCGCCGACTGCCGAGGAGCCGCATACGGCCTATCAGACAAACTATTCCGCGTCCGATGAAAACTCGATGCGCCTGGGTACCACTCAAAAAGGGAAAGACACGAAGGTTCTGGTGATTGCTGCTTCCGTGACGGGAGCGGCCGACGCTCAGAAGGTATACGAACACCTGCTTGCTTCGTACACGGACTTGGGGCGCGATTCCTCGAACTACTATCAAGAATATCTCAGCAAGACGATAAGCCTCGACTTGCCTGATGCCGGCTTGCAGCAAGCCTACGACTGGGCCCGCATCAGTACGGTGCAAGGAGTGGTCAACAATCCTTATCTTGGCACCGGGCTCGTTGCCGGTTACCGGACCTCGGGCGTGTCCCAGCGTCCCAGGATTTGCCTGGTTCTTTGGGCGCGATTCGGAGTGGACCTCATTTGCCTTGAACGCGGAAGGAGACTTCGCGACCAGCCGTGCTGCACTCGATTTCATCAGCAAGTTTCAGAGGGAAGACGGCAAGGTTCCACACGAAATCTCGCAAAGCGCCAGTCTGGTTCCGTGGTTCAAGGACTTTCCCTATCCCTGGGCCTCAGCCGATGCAACACCCCTGTTCATCATTGCGGTCAACGACTATGCGGTCCAGAGTGGCGACACGGCTTTCGCCCGCGAGAAGTGGGACAACCTGTGGCGTGCTTATCAATTTCTGCGCTCGACCTACGATTCGAACGGCTTGGCACAAAATATGGGCATTGGCCACGGCTGGGTCGAAGGCGGACCGCTGCTTCCGGTCAAGAATGAGTACTACCAGGCCGGCCTTGGAGTTGAGGCGCTGCGTGCGCTGTCCAATCTGGCTCAACTTGCAGGCAAGGATGACGTCAGCAAGCAACTCGCCGCTGACTTCGAGAAGAGCCGCACCGTGCTCGATCATGCTTTTTGGTCTCCGGAGGCGAAGAATTACGCATTTGCGGTCAATCAGAACAATCAGCGCGTGGATGAGTTGAGTGTGCTCACGACCGTGCCTATGTGGTTTGGCTTAGCGGAACCGGACAAGGCGAACGGGACCATCTCGAAACTCGCGGCCGAGGATCACCAGACGGACTGGGGCATGCGGATCATCTCAAACCGTTCGAAGGTCTACGACGGCTCGGGATATCACTATGGCGCGGTGTGGCCCCTGTTTACTGGCTGGGCGTCGGTCGGCGAATATCGCTACCATCGCGCCTTTCCTGCCTATGAGAATTTGCGGACGAACGCCTTGCTTGGCTTTGACGGCGCTCTCGGCCACTTCACAGAAGTGCTTGTCAGGAGACTACAACCAGTCGTTTGCCACGAGTTCTCCTCACCAGATCTGGTCGGCCGCCATGGTGATCAGCCCGATTCTGCGCGGGATGTTCGGTTTGCAGATCGAGGCCGAAAAGCATCAAGTCACACTGGCAGCCGCACCTCCCGGCGGATTGGACCTTCTTTACGATGCGCAACATCCGCATCGGACAAGCGGGACTGGATCTTCACTACAAGAAGACCGCCGACACACTAACGCTCGAAGCCAAGCGGAGCGGAACCGGCGACTGTTGGGTCGAGTTCTCGCCTGCCCTTAGTTTGCGCACCGAAGTCGTCAGCGTGGAACTGAACGGGCGGCCTCTGGCTTTCAAAGTGCAACCGAATCAGAACGATCAGCACCTGCTCGTTCGTTTCCCTGTTTATGGCGGCCCGAACGCTCTTGCCATTCGCGTAAAGAATGACTTCGGCTTGACGGTGACGAATGAATTGCCTGCGCTCGGAAGCGCAAGCCGAGGCTTACGTGTGATTTCGGAATCGTGGAATATCCCCAGAACCCAGCTGACGATGGAGGTCTCGGGACGCGCGGGAAGCCGCTACGAACTGGGGGTTTGGAACGCTGGCCAAGTATCCTCCGTTGAGGGCGGAACCCTCAGCAAGAGCGGAAGGCTGGAAATCCAGATGCCTCAGGGAGAGGCTGATTCCTATACCTCTCAATCCTTGATCATCCATTTCGCGCACTGACGGCGGGTCATCGTCAAATCGTTTCTCCAGAAGCGATACACTGCTGTGTAAGGCTCGTTCGCGCTGGGACACAAAGATGCACGAACTATCGATCGCCGTGGGCATCGTGGAAGCTGCGATGGACGAAGCGAGGCAGCGCAACGTGCAGGTGAGTGCCGTGCATCTCAGGCTGGGAGCCTTGTCTGGGGTCGTGAAAGATGCCTTGCTCTTCTCGTATGAGGTAGCCTGCCAGGACACGCCTCTCGAAGGATCTCGACTCTTGATTGAGGAAGTTCCTGTGGCGGTGTTTTGTCCACAATGCAAAGAGAGGCGAGTGCTGGAGTCGGTGCAGTCGTTCACCTGCCCGGACTGCGCATCGCCGACTGGGGAAGTGCTTCAGGGAAAAGAATTAGAGGTCTACGCGCTGGAGGTTGAGGAATGAGCGAGCCGCGCTTGGTTGAAGTGCGTAGAAACGTTTTGAAGCAGAATGATGTGATTGCGCGGGCTCTGCGTGACCAGTTTCGCGCCGCGGGCGTGTTCGTCGTGAGCCTGGTTTCAAGCCCCGGCTCGGGCAAGACTACTTTTCTCGAAAAGACCCTGACTCAGCTGCAACCGGGTTACCGCGTCGCTGCGCTTGTCGGGGACCTGGCAACCGAGAACGATGCCGCGCGTCTGGCCCGCAGCAAGGCTCCGGTCAAGCAGATTACGACGGGAACACTTTGCCACCTGGAAGCAGCGATGGTGCAAAAGGCGCTGGAGGACTGGGATCTGAACCAACTCGATTTTCTCTTTATCGAGAATGTCGGCAATCTGGTCTGCCCGTCCTCTTATGACCTCGGCGAAAATCTCCGGCTGGTGTTGATGTCGGTGACCGAGGGTGAGGACAAGCCGCAGAAGTATCCGACGATCTTCAACAGCGCGGACGTCGCAGTGATCACCAAGAACGAACTGGCCGGCGTTGTGGAGTTTGATTGGGACGCGGCGCGAAAGAGCATCGAATCCGTGCGTCCTGGAATGCAGATCTTTCGTCTCTCGGCCAAGACCGGAGAGGGCATGCCAGAGTACCTGGACTTTCTATCCCAGCGATTGGCTGAACAACGGTCGGTTGTGCACAGCTGAATTCCTAGCCTTCAGCCTCGCGGCACTTGAGCGAGGGCCAGCAACGTTCCCGCCACGTACGCGATCAGAAGGCCCAAGATGGAGGCGAGAATCACGGGGCGATAACGTGTCTCCAGCAGGTCAGCCAGCACTCCGGAAACGAAGATAAACATAAATGGAATAGCGGCAAGCAAGAATCCTGCTCCGCCGGTGTGTGGATGGGCGATCGCCAGGACCACAAACAGCACAGCCACCAGCAGCGGCGCCGTATTGCCAAAGTACCGTGACCGCGGCCAAAGGCAGTAAGTGATCAGGGCGACCGGAAGTGCTATCACGAAGACGGAGAGCGCTCGCCCGATCTGCGCGCCTATTTGTTTATAGACGCCGAGCACGGTGAAACCTCGCCAGGTGAGTCCCCAGAAAATAGCATGCCGCATGCTTTCGAAAAACGCGCGTATGTGGAAGAAATAAGTTCCGAAAAGGAGGACAAGTGCGACGACGCACGCTGCAATCCAGATGACAAGCCCGGCTCGCTTGCGTACCGGCGCGACGTAGAGCAGGAAAATCAGGGCCATCGGCGCGACGATGATCATTGAGAACTGGGAGCCGACTGCAATCGCGAGCGAAACTCCGAGCAGCACGATCCGTCGCCAATTCCACAGCACCACTTCGCGTGGGGCGTACAGCGTGTGGGCCACAGCGATGGCGGTGAAGATAGTGCCGAATGCTCCCCAGGCGGCTACAATCTCGGGCTCGGTATGCCAACCGGCGGCTGCCTGGATCAGCGAAGGAGAGAAGCTATAGAGCGTCAGGGCGATGAACCCGCCGGTATTTCCGCAGAGGCGCCGGGCAACGTACCAGAGCGATGCTCCCAGGAACACGCCGCACGCCAGGAACGGGAACTTGGGAAGCCATCGCCAGTACGTCGCCAACTCGGCACTAAGATCGCTTGGCCAAATCAGGAGGGGAGCAGCAGAGACTAAATAGAGCAGGGGCGAGTGTTCGGTGTCGAATCCATTCTCACTGCTTTGGGACAGATGGACGAAGGGATCATCGGCTGGTTCTGTGAATGGCGCGCCCGCTATGCCCCGTCCGTGCCACTGCTTGAGTCCCTCGCCGATGCGGAGGGCCTCCTCGCCTTCCATGCTTTGCGGAGTGCTCAGTTCGGCATGAACCAGCCATAACGCTTGTGCCAGGAATGCCAGCAAAATCGATGCGGCAAGAAATTGAGGACGTCCAAAGCGTTCGCGTGTGAAATAAGAGCCCATGAGGCCAAGCCGACTGTTTTACCATGGCGGAGGCTATTAAAGCGAAGATTCACGCATGAGTGATCCAGGCATCGAAACAAAGGACGAATCCGCGTCGTCACACCCACCAGGTCCTGCATTCGCGGCGGCAACGGCTCCTTCTTACATCGATACTCTATTTTGGGGTCCTGACGGGCTTCGTCCCGGATGGGGCTTCGCGTTCTATGGCATTGCCTTTCTAATACTTCAACAATTCGCCGTGCAGCTGGCGTGGATTCGGGACCTGGGACACAGCGGCCTTTGGTCGATGTTGTTGGAAGAAATCGGAAATGTGGTCGCCGCCATCATTCCTGCGGTGATCCTGGCCCGGGTCGAACGGCGCTCCTGGACCGCATACGGCCTCCCGCTGAAACAAGCCTTCGGGGGCCTGTTTTGGTTGGGAATATTATGGGGCTTCCTGGCAATCAGCCTGCTCGTATCCGCTATCTACGTAGGACGCGGCTTTGTTCCGGGTCACGTCATACTGCACGGAGTGCGACTGCTCCGCTTTGCGGCATTTTGGGGAGCATATTTCGTATTGGTAGGGCTGTTTGAAGATTTTTGGCTGCGCGGGTATTCGCAGTTCACGCTGACACGAGCAATTGGGTTCTGGCCCGCGGCGGTCATACTCTCTTGTGCTTTTGGTCTGATGCACCTGAGGAATAAAGGCGAGCACTGGACGGGCGCACTGATCGCGGCCGTCATCGGCCTTTTCTTCTGCTTAACCCTGCGCCGCACCGGGAGCTTGTGGTTTGCGATAGGATTTCATGCGGCCTGGGACTGGGGCGAAACCTTCTTCTATTCGGTTCCTGATAGCGGAATGGTTTCGCCAGGACATCTGTTGAGTTCCTCCCTGCGCGGGCCAGCTTGGCTGACCGGAGGCTCCGTTGGCCCTGAGGGCAGCCTATTATGCTTTGCCGTGATCGCTCTGGTCTGGGCAGCTTTTGATCGAGTTTACCCGCGAACCCGGGCCTCCCCATCCCAATGATTTCGGCCACCGGCTATTCGCGTCACCGGCTTTGCCTGTCCTTTTTTGGGAGCGAACCGACGAGAAAGTCGGAGTTCTGGCATGTCAACCTTAAGCGGCACATCTATACTGAGGCTATGACCCCAGAAGTGGATCTACTCACTCCTTTGCGCCGCTACTGGGGTTACAGCACCTTCCGGCCTCTACAGGAGCGGATCGTCCGCAGCCTCCTGGCCGGTCGCGACACATGTGTCGTCATGCCGACCGGCGGCGGTAAGTCCCTCTGCTATCAACTTCCGGCGGTGATATCGGAAAAGACCGCTGTGGTGATTTCTCCCCTGATTGCCCTGATGCAGGATCAGGCGGCACAACTTGCCCAGATGGGGATTCCGGCGGCAGTTCTCAACAGCACTTTAAGCGGCGAAGAACAGAGCCGCGTGATGCGTGAGGCTCGCCGCGGCGCCTTCCGTCTGCTCTATCTTTCGCCGGAACGTCTGCAGCGCGGCGACACGCTGGAGTGGCTGCAACATGTTCCGGTGGCGTTTTTTGCGATTGATGAAGCGCACTGCATCTCGGAATGGGGCCATGAATTTCGCCCGGAGTATCGCCAGCTCAGCAGCTTGCGCGGGAAACTCCCCGACCTCCCGATCGCCGCCTTCACCGCCAGTGCGACCCGTCCCGTGCGTCACGACATCCTGGCGCAACTCGCCTTGCGCGAATCCCGACAAATACATCGCAAGTTTTCACAGACCCAACCTGCGATACCTGGTGCGGGAGTGCGAGAGCGCTGAACAAACATCACTGCTTGTCACTGCGCTGCGCCACTATCGGGAGGGGAACGTTATCGTCTACTCTCCTACCATCAATCGAGTCGAGGAAACCGTCGACTTCCTGGCGGGCGAAGGCATCGAAGCGGTTCCGTACCACGCCAAAATGCAGGCGGACGAGCGGCGCCGAAATCAAGAGCGGTGGATGTCGGATGAAGTGCGCGTACTGGTCGGCACCATTGCGTTCGGCCTCGGGATCAACAAGGCTACCGTCCGGGCTGTGATCCATCTGGCCCTGCCCAAGTCGGTCGAGCAGTTTTATCAGGAGGCAGGACGTGCGGGCCGCGATGGAAATCCGGCCGACTGCGTGTTGCTTGTGGCGCAAACAAGATGCTGGGCTGCTCGCCTATTTCGCGAATCAGATTACGGATACTGCCGAGCGCGAGCGTGCCTGGCAGCGATACCACAAGATCCGGGACTTTGCCGAATCCAGTAACTGCCGGCATCGGCAGATCTGCACGCATTTTGGAGAGACACCGAAATGGGGTTCCTGTGGAGCATGCGATGTCTGCGGAATCGCTCCCGAGTGGATGACCATCGCGGCAAGTCGGGCCGCCGTGCGACCGAGCAGTCGCAGTCGCTCCACAGCCGCGTGCTGCAATCGAACCTGACGCCGATTTGCGAGAGTACATGCGCGAATGGCGGCGGAACACTGCCAAAGACCAGAGGCATGCCCGCGTACGTTGTTCTGCACGACACGACGCTGGACGAGATCTGCCGGATTCGGCCCTCCTCGATTCCCGGAGTTGCTGACCATCACCGGCATTGGAGAGCGCAAAGCTGAGACGTATGGTCAGGAGATCCTTGCAGCGCTTCAACGCTACAGCGGGGGTGCCCGCGCGTCGGCGCTGCCTCAGAAGAAGACAGCCCCGGGCCTGGAAACTCTCCAATTGCTTTCCGAAGGAAAAACTCTCGAGGAGATTGCCCAGATTCGCGGGCGGCAGCTCAACACGGTCATGAATGCAGTGGCCGCTTTGGTGGAAACTGGTGAGGTGGAATTCCAACCTGCGTGGATCGATCGCACCCGGTACTCTGTAATCGAAGCAGCCTGCGTTCGTGCCGGAGTTGACAATATTGAGAGACTAAAGCCGCTGAAAGATGTGCTCCCGCCAGAAATCACCTACGAAGAAATCCGGCTGGTATTGGCTCGCCTGAGGCGCGATCAGGCGCAAAAGAGATCGGTACCGGCCTAGGCAAGCAACTGCTTCACGGCATCGCGTCCAGAACGCACGCAGTCGGGAACGCCAATTCCGCGATATGCATTCCCCGCCAGGGCCAGACCCGGAATCGCCTTGCGCAGGGTTTCAATTCTCTCAAGCCGCTCAAGATGTCCGACTCCATACTGCGCCATCGCGGACTTCCACTTGTAGACGCGGGCAAACCGCGGCTCGGCGCGCAGTCCACGGATCTGCGGGCCAAGGATCTGCTGCAGTTCATCGCGGACGATGCCAACGATCTGCTCATCAGTCAAATCCCAAACACTCTCGGCATTGCTCCCCGCGAAAAAGCAACGAAGCAGCGCCCGATCTTCCGGAGTGCGATGCGGAAATTTATTGTGTACAAACGTCGCGGCGAGCAGGCGTTTCCCTTCGCTGCGCGGAACGAGAAATCCGAATCCGGGAGGAAGCGCCTGCCGCACCTCGCGATCGTATTCGAGACCCACCGTGATCGAAGAGCTGTATTGAATCGCGCCAAGCTCTGAGGAGAGATCACTGCTCGCATCGCGCAGCACCGTGGCTGCAGCCGGACCCGGCAATGCAACAATCACGGCGTCGAAGTGCTCGGCTGGTGCGCCAGCAGCGCCAGGAGAAACAGTCCAGCCTCCTGACTCAGGCTGAATCGCTTTCACAGGCGTATTGGTCAGAAGAGACGCCGGGTTGAGACGCGACACGATTGCCTCGGCCAGCGATTGCATGCCGTTCCTGAGCGAAGTGAATAGCGGAGGCGCAGGCTTTCGCGGCCCAGAGGACATTTTCCTGCGCGCCGCGAGCATGGCGCGACCGAGACTACCGTGCGTGCGCTCCATCTCAGCGAATCGTTGGAGCACGGCGCGCACACTCAGGCTGGAGGATTCGCCTCCGTAAACGCCCGACAGCAGCGGATCGGCGAGGCGGTCCACCATCTCCCGGCCGTAGTGGCGTTCCACGAAGTCAGCCACCGACTCGTCGTGATCGACGGCACGCGGAGCGTGAAACAACTCCTGTGCCATCCGCAGCTTGGTCTTCCACGAGAAAAGCGGCGAGAGCCCCGTGGGCAGGATCTTCGTCGGGACCATGAACATCAGTCCGTCGGGCATTTCGACCAGGCGGCCGCGAGTGAGGATGTAGGTCTTGCGGTCAGCGTCATTCGAACCGATGAGTTGGTCTCCGAGCCCCACTGACCGGCACAAATCGGCAGCCCACGGTTTTTCAGTGACGAATGAGTCTGGCCCGGCTTCGACCACGCACCCGTCGATGTATTCCGTGCGCAGCACGCCGCCCAGTCGTGAAGAGGATTCGTAGAGGGCGTATTCAACATCGTGCGCCGTTTGGCGGCGCTGCTCCAGGTCGAAGGCGGCAGCCAGACCGGAAATGCCTCCGCCGATGATGGCGATGCGAGTCATCGTCGGCGAGTTCCGGCTTCTGGCTTTCGGCTTCCGGAGGGCGCGTACTCCTGCACGAAGCGTGCGAGGTTCTTTACGTTGTCGACCGGAGTTTCAGGGAGAATCCCGTGGCCGAGATTGAAAATGTGGCCGGGACGCCCGTCAGCACGGCGCAGGATTTCCTCCGCCCGCGACCTCAATTCCTTCCACTCCGCGAACAGCAGGACCGGATCGAGGTTTCCCTGAACGGCGGCGTCATAATCGATGCGTTCCCAGCCTTCATCCAGCGGAATGCGCCAGTCGAGACCGATCACGTCCGCTCCAGTCTCTTTCATTGCGGGCAAGAGCGTAGCACTGTCGGTACCGAAGTAGATGATGGGCACTCCGCTCTTCTTCAACTTCTTCACCATCCCGGTCACATGTGGGAGAACGTAACGCCGGTAGTCCTCCACGCTCAGGCATCCGACCCAACTGTCGAAAATCTGGATGGCATCCGCGCCAGCGCGCACCTGCTCGGCTGAGTACTCGGTCGTTACCGACACGAGTTTGGTCATCAATGTGTCCCAGTCGCTGGCGTGGTTGTACATCATCTTCTTGGCATGGACGTAGTTGCGGGAGCCGCCGCCTTCGATCATGTAACTGGCCAGAGTGAAGGGAGCGCCGCAGAATCCAATGACGGGCACGCGGTCGGCAAAGTGCTTGGCCACCAATGCCACCGCTTGGGAAACATAACCGAGTTCGGCTGCACGATCGGTGCGCAGGTTCGCGATATCTTCCTTGCTGCGCACGGGTTTCTCGATTACCGGGACCTTCGCCCGCCGAGAAGTGGAAGGGCAGCCCCATCACCTCAAGCGGCAGCAGCAGGTCAGCAAAGATGATCGCCGCATCCACACCGAGAATCTCTGCCGCCTCGATTGTGACTTGCGCCGCCAACTCGGGCTTCTTGCAGATCTCGAGCAGTGAATGTTGCTTGCGGATCGTGCGGTACTCGGGCATGTAGCGTCCAGCCTGGCGCATGAACCATACGGGAGTGCGCTCGACCGGTTGACGCTTACAAGCGCGGACAAAGATGGAATTTGGGGCAGACATGAATCTTTGAATGTAGCATTTTGGCGCAGGGAAGAAAAACGTGCCCGGAGGTTGAAGACGAATTGGTCGAATTAGAATTGCCTTATGGCGAAGTTTGCGGGGATCCTGGGAATGATCGCTCTGGTCGTATGCTTCACCGTCGGTTTCCAGCGAGCTGCAGCGCCCGCACCAACGCCGACGTTCTACAAAGACGTGTTGCCCATTCTTCAGGATCACTGCCAGAGCTGCCATCGTCCGGGAGAAGTCGCGCCCATGCCTCTGGTTAGCTACGAGCAAACGCGACCATGGGCAAGTGCGATCGCACATGCTGTACAAACGAAGATGATGCCGCCGTGGTTCGCCGATCCACGGTACGGACATTTTGCAAACGATCCGTCGTTGACCGAGCAGCAGATCAGCGCGATTTCCGCATGGGCTGCGGCTGGCGCGCGCGGCCGGAGATGAGCACGACGCCCCGCCGGCAAAACAGTGGGCCGAAGGATGGAACATTGCGCGGCCGGATGTCGTGGTAACGATGCCGAAGCCGGTGCAGATTCCCGCGCGAGGGGAAGTCGAGTACACCTACGAGATTGTGCCCACGCATTTCACCGAGGACCGCTGGGTCCAGATGTCGGAGTTTCGTCCGGGAAGTGCGGCGCATGTGCATCACGCGGTGGTGTACATCCGCCCGCCGGATTCGCAATGGCTCCGGCATGCCCCGATTGGCGAGCCGTTTACGGCGTCCACGCTTAAAGATCCCCTGGAGCAGCGCCAGGCGCACGAGACGACCAGCGATCTGCTGCTTGTTTATGCACCCGGGAGTTCTCCGGATCAGTGGCCCGACGGAATGGCAAAATTCGTCCCTGCAGGCTCTGACCTGGTTTTTCAAATGCACTACACGACCAACGGCACAGCAGACCAGGACCAAACCGGCATCGGCATTGTGTTTTGCGAAGACTCCGCCGAAGCAGCGAGTGATCACGCTACAGTTGAACAACCACGCTCTGATCATCCCTCCCGGCGCGGATGACTTTCCGTGTGGAAGTTCAGGGCACGCTTCCCAACGACGCGACCCTGCTGAGTCTCTTTCCGCACATGCACCTGCGCGGAAAACGTTTTGAATATGACATCGTGCGCGATGACGGCAGCGTGGAAGTGTTGCTGCGCGTCAACTATCACTTCCACTGGCAGCTGAGTTATCGGCTGGCTGAGCCGCGCCTGCTGAAGGCGGGAACGAAGTTGCGGGCGATTGCCTGGTACGACAATTCGAAGAACAACCCGCACAATCCTGATCCCACGAAGACCGTGACGTGGGGCGATCAGACTTCCGACGAGATGATGGTCGGCTTCTTCGATGTGGCCGTACCCGCCGGAATGGACAAGTGGAAGTTCTTTGAGCGACAACAAGAGTTGAAGAGCCATTAAGGTCTCTTCTAACTCAGCTTGCGGGCGCTGTCCATCCTCGGTACCCTTGAATGGGTCCACTCTATTTGAGCGCCACCTCCACAGTCCCAGTCACTGAAGCGCAGGCCAGCGTGCCGGCGCGCTTGCGGGCCGCGTCCTACTGGATGCTGGCCGTCGTCTTCGCCGCGGTGTTTCTGGGGTCCCTGTTTTCTCCGCCCTTGCTCGACGACGCCGATAGCACGCACGCCGAAGCCGCCCGCGAAATGTTCGTTTCCGGCGACTATGTGACCTTGCATGTGAACGGCGTCCGATATCTGGAAAAAGCGCCATTGCCGTATTGGCTCGTCATGGCCAGCTATCACCTTTTTGGCATCAACGAATTTTCTACGCGCCTGCCCATGGCGCTTTCCGTACTTCTGCTGGGCGTGCTGGCACTTGTCTGGGGCCGCCGCGCCTTTGGCGAGCGTGCTGGAATCTATGCCGCTCTTTTCGTGTACACGGCTGCTGGAGTTTTTCTATTTACGCGAATCCTGATTCCTGACGTGCTGCTCAGCGTGCTGATCGCAGCCTCCTTGTATTTCTTTTTGACCGCTCTCGAATCTGGAGGCGGCTCATGGCGCTGGTACGCCGGATACGCATGCATGGCGCTCGGAGTTTTAACGAAAGGGCTTGATCGCGCTCGCATTTCCGGGGGGCGCGGCCTTTCATATACCTGGCAGTCACCGGGGAGTGGCGTCGCTGGCGCGAGTTTCGCTTGGCTTCCGGACTTGCGCTATTTTTGGTGATTGCGGCTCCATGGCATATCCTGGCCGGCCTTCGCAATACTGGCGGGCAGGGTGGTCACGGTTTCTTCTGGTTCTACTTCGTCAACGAACATTTCCTCAGATTTCTCGGAAAGCGTTATCCCCGCGACTACAACAAGCTTCCTTGGGCGCTTTACTGGTCTCTGCACCTGGTTTGGCTGTTTCCCTGGAGTTTGTATCTGCCTGCGGCTATTCGAACCATAATCGATGTCCGGAAGGAACGGCGGGATGACTTCTCCGCCCGCACGCGACTGCTTTGCTGGATTCTCGCCGGCCTCATTCTTGTGTTCTTCGCGATCTCCACGAATCAGGAGTACTACACCTTTCCCGCCTATCTGCCGCTGTTGATCCTGATCGCAGACGGAGTTGCGCGGTGTGAATGGAGCGAATGCCAAAGCGGTGTGCGAAAAGGGTGGCTCAGAGTTTCTTCGGGAATCCTGGCGGTAGTGGGTGTTACGGCGGCCATAGTCCTGTTCACTCTTTTATGGCAGTCGCGACATCTTCCCTTTGAGCCAGACATCGGCAACGTGCTCGCAAAGCACGATATGAGTGCCGACACGCTTTCAACTTCCCACATGCTCGATCTCAGCTATGAGTCCTTCGCAGCGCTAAGATTGCCGGCTGCGCTCGCAGCCGTGACATTGATGGTGGTGCCAGGTTTTTCCTTCCTGCTCAGGATTTGTCGTCGGCACTATGCCGCCACCTGGGTGACGACTCTGGGTATGACGCTGTTTCTGGTAGCGGCGCACATTGCTCTGGGAAGATTCGGGCCGTATCTCTCGTCGAGAGACCTGGCGCAGAAGATTGCAGCGCAAGAACGCCCGGGAGACTCCGTCATGATCTATGGCGATCAGGCATTCGGCTCATCGCTATTGTTCTACCTGCACACACCTATAAAGCTGGTCGAGGGACGGACCACGTCGATGTGGTTCGGCTCGACCTTCGCTGATGCTCCTCAGATCTATCTCACCAATGCTGATTTGCAACGGGATTGGAGCGGGAACAACCGGATATTTCTTTTCGTGCCGGCTCACCTGAAGGCCAAAGTCGATTCTCTCTTGCCGAACCGGATCGTCGTCGCAGAGCAGTCGGGAAAGTCCGTGTATAGCAACAGGCCGTAACCGATAATCGCCTAGAGCTAAACGTTCTGTCGGGGGCTGACAACGAACCTGAGTCTGAAACTCTTCCCGGCAAAAGGACTCAGGACAGTTTACGGAATCGGCCTAGCTGCCGTCTTCCGTCGCCGCGACTGTGTTCTTGGCGGGCTCAGCCTCAATGGTTATGTCGACTTCGGCTCCCGGCCTCAGCTTTACTTTCTCGCCCTTGTCGTCGATCAGTTGATTGGGAACCCGGATCTCTTTATACAAGTGATCCGCCCCCTCCACCGAAATCTGCGCCTTCTCAGGTTCTCCGCTTTGTGGGTGAGGACGGATAACCTTTTCGACCCTGCCAGGAAGTGTAGTTACCGCTTTTGCTTTGCTCTTGGACACGAAGCCCTCCGCTGAGAGACCCGCGATGCGGATAACGATCTGGGAACGCTAAGGGTCTCCCAATTCTGCCGTAGCCGCCATAGGTAGAACCCTGTAGAGCTGTGAACTTTCCGCCGTTGGGAAGCCAGTTGTCGCCCTCAATGTCCAATTCAAAATTTTAAGGTGATTCGTGCGCGCAACGGGAATTCAATAACAAAACCTGATAGGGACGATAAATAGTTTCGATTTCCGGGAAGGGATGGCGGACGTTACAGTGAGGCGTCGTCGAATGGGTGTGCAACGACGCGACTCCGGTCCACGGGAGAACATTCCTACAGTGTCCATGCGAGAAAAGCTGATCGCCGCCGCGGTGACAGCTGTCTTGATCCTGATATTCGCGCAAGTAGTCTGCGCACAAACCGGTGGAGTAAATCCAAGCCCGTCGACCGATACCGCCGCGCGGCTGGCCAAACTCGAGCAACAGACCGCCGAAGCCAAGAGTTCTGCCGACAACGCCTGGATGCTGACCAGCTCAGCGTCTGGTTCTCCTGATGACTGGCCCGGGATTGGCCCTGTTTTACAGCGGCCTCGTGCGCAAAAAGAACGTGCTCGGCACGATGATGCAGAGCTTCGCTTTGATGGCGGTGATTACGATCTTATGGGGTCTGTTCAGCTATAGCCTGTCGTTTGGATCCGGCAACAGCTTTATCGGAGGCTTTCAGAACCTCTTCCTGAACGGTGTAGGATCTGCGCCGGACGCCGATTACGCCGCCACCATCCCGGCGCAGACTTTCATGGTGTATCAGCTGATGTTCGCGATCATCACGCCGGGCTTGATCGCAGGCGCATTCGCTGAGCGCATGAAGTTCAGCGCGATGCTCGTGTTCATGATCTTGTGGTCCATCATCGTGTATGACCCGATGGCCCACATGGTTTGGGGCAAAGGAGGCCTCCTGAATGCCGCGCTGGGCGGGCGTTTCCCGACCCTGGATTTTGCCGGCGGCACCGTCGTTCACATCACATCGGGAGTCTCGGCGCTGGTCTGCGCGTTGTACTTGGGCAAACGCGCTGGGATACCCCAAGCAGAGCCATGCCGCCGCACAGCGTGGTGCTCAGCTTTATCGGCGCATGCCTGCTATGGGTGGGATGGTTCGGATTCAATGCCGGCAGCGCGCTGGCAGCAGGCAGCCTGGCCACGAGCGCATTCGTAGCTACTCATTTCGCGGCCGCCGCGGCGGCTGTGGGGTGGGCGGCGGCGGAATGGATCCGCAACGGCAAGCCGAGTGTGCTTGGCGGAATTTCCGGTTCGGTGGCAGGACTCGTGGCCATCACTCCCGCGGCGGGATTCGTGAAGCCTATGCCTGCGCTGCTCATCGGTCTCATCGCCGGCGTTTTCTGCTACTGGATGGTAGCCAAGGTCAAGGCCAAGATTCGGCTATGACGATTCGCTCGACGCTTTCGGTGTGCACGGCGCTGGTGGAACGTTGGGAGCGCTCTTGACGGGCGTTTTCGCGGTGAGTGCCGTCAACCCGATCTTCAAAGATCCGCAGTCGGGGCAATGCTCTCGCATCCGGTCTGCTTGAAGGAAATGCGCACCAGTTGCTGAATCAAGCGATCGGCGTAGCTATTGCGTGGGGCATCGCCATCGTGGGAACGCTCGCGATCTTGAAATTGGTGGATTTGACCATTGGCTTACGAGTTTCCGAAGAGGACGAACTGCAAGGCCTGGATCTCTCCCAACACGGAGAAGAAGGGTACTATTGGGAAACTCCTGCTTGAGGGTTTTGGCAGAGTCTCACGACCCTGAACTCAAGGCGGCGAGTAGATTTGAAAACAGGACTTGCAAATATCATGACAAAGGTCGAAGCGGTCATTCAAAACTCCAAGCTGGACGCGGTCAAAAGTGCGTTGCAGGAAATTGGTGTCGAAGGCATGACCGTGCTTGAAGTGCGCGGTCACGGCCGCCAGAAGGGGCACACAGAGGTCTACCGCGGGCGCGAGTACAGCGTCGATCTCATTCCCAAGACCAAACTCGAGATGGTCCTGGCCGACGCCCTGGTCGAGAAGGCGGTGCAGGCCATTCTGGGAGCGGCACGCACCGGCAAAATTGGAGATGGCAAGATCTTTTTGTCGCGCGTCGATGAGGCCATCCGCATCCGCAATGACGAGCGCGGGGAAGGGGCCCTGTAGACTTCGAGTCCGCTTGGGCGGTGAAAGGAATCTCGTCGGGACGAGATTCAAAGGCAACCCACCCGGCGGCAGGCGCTGCGGGGTGGATCTTTCATGGTGGCAGCGTCCTCATTGATCGGCGAACTCCGGGGTTCTATCAGCGACGAATCAGCACGCATCCAGCGGGAGTTTGAGGCCACTGGAGATGGACGCGCCTGCGTGGCCCAGCGCACACGCATGGTGGAAGACATTCTCGCCAGGCTGTGGCGCGATATTGTTTCCTCCGACGAATCTCGCCCCGCGAATTTCACTCTCGTCGCTACCGGCGGATTTGGCCGGGGCTGGCTGTTTCCTTTTTCCGATATCGATCTCCTGTTCCTCTTCAATGATCGGGATGCGGAGCAAGCATTCAAAGATCCGGTCCGGCGCTTCTCGCAGGAGTTGTGGGACCTCAGGCTGAAGTTAAGTCCGGCTTCGCGTACGCTCTCCGAATGCGAGCGCTACGATCCCAACAACACTGAATTCACCATCTCCCTGCTCGATTGCCGCTACCTGGCGGGAGACCGCGACCTGTTCCGCAAGCTCCACGACAAAGTGATTCCCAAGCTGGTCATGAAGGAATCCAAGGTTCTGCTGCAAGGCCTGGCCGAAGTGACCCGCGAGCGCCACGGGAAGCATGGGATGACTCTTTACCACCTTGAGCCGAATCTGAAAGAGGCTCCGGGTGGGCTGCGCGACTGCAACGTCGCCAACTGGCTCGCACTGATTTCCGCCATGGATAAGCTGCATGACTGGCCTGAGGCCAGTTCGCTGCGTCCGCCGGTTCGCAAGCAGCTCGATGCCGCTCTCGATTTCTTGATGTCCGCGCGATGCTTTCTTCACTTCCGCCACGGGCGGGACGACAACACGCTGAGCTGGGAAGCGCAGGATGCAGCGGCCGAGCGCAAAATCGGAGCGCCGGATGCCGAGGAACTTTCAGCGGCCGATTGGATGCGAATCTACTTCGGCCACGCTCGCGCCGTGCAGCGTACCGTCACGCAATTGTTGGAAGAAATTCCTGAAGCCTGGTCGGCGCTCTATCGCCAGGTGCAAAGTTGGCGGTCCCGGCTTACTACGGCTGATTTCTCCGTCGTCGACGGGCTTATCTTCCTGCAACAACCATCGGCCCTGCAGGATCCCGAGGTGCTGCTGCGGTTGTTTCACTTCATGGCGCACCATGGATTGAAACTGAGCGCCACCACGGAGTACCGCATCGAACAAGCTCTTCCCGCGCTCGCCACGACACCGCCCCGGGGCGCGGAACTCTGGCTGTATCTGCAGGAGACACTGTTGCAGCCCAATGCTGCCGATGCTCTGCGAGCGATGCACTCGTTGCGGCTGCTCACCCTGCTTCTGCCTGAGTTGAAGTTGATCGATTCGCTCGTCGTACGCGATTTTTATCATCGCTTCACCGTGGATGAGCATTCCTTTCTCGCGATCGAATCCCTGCATCGCCTGAAGCAGTCGCAATCGGAGTGGGATAAGCGCTACGCCGAATTGCTGGGCGAGCTCGAGGATCCGGAACTGCTCTACCTCGCTCTCCTACTTCACGACACGGGAAAAGGAGTGCCGAACGGCAATCATGTGCACGCCAGTTTGGAGATTGCCAATCAAGCCATGGACCGCCTCGATGTCGATCCGAAAGAACGTGCTGAGGTGTTGTTTCTCATCGCAAGTCATCTGGAGTTGTCGGCAGCGCTGCGGCGTGACATTTTTGATCCCGCAACAGTTGCTGCCTTCGCAGACAAGATGGGAACGCCTGAGCGCTTGAAGATGCTCGCTCTGCTGACCTACGCGGATATCAAGGCGGTGAATCCTGAGGCGCTGACTCCCTGGAAAGCGGAGAACGTCTGGCAACTCTACATGGCCGCGGATAATTATCTGAACCGCAGCGCCGACCAGCGGGTGCACACCGAGGTCAACGACGAAAAGCTGGCGCGATTACGCTCGCTCGCGCCCGTTACCGGCAGCAAATTCAAGGCTTTCCTGGAAGGATTTCCGCAAAGATACCTCCTCGTGCATACGGCGGAAGAAGTGATGCGCCACATGCAAATGGCCGAGGAACTCGGAAATGACCCGGTGCTGGTAGACCTGAAACGCGGCCGGCACTGGTACGATCTGACGCTGGTAACGAAAGATCGCCCGTTCCTGTTCGCGACTCTTTCGGGTGTTCTCGCTGCCTGGGGAATGAACATTGTCAAGGCCAACGCTTTCTCGAATGCGGCTGGCGTCGTCGTCGACACTTTTCACTTCACCGACCGCTTTCGCACGCTCGAATTGAATCTATCCGAGTGGGCGCGATTCAAGAACAGTGTCGTCAGCGTGATGCTCGGCGAAGCCGATCTCGAAAAAATGCTGCGGGACCGGCAACGTTCAGAGAAGGGCGCGATCGCTAAGGTGAAAGTTGAGACGAAGATCGAGTTCGACGATGCCAGTCTCGGCAACCACGACACTCGTGCAGGTGATCGCCCAGGACCGTCCGCGGCTGTTACACCGCATCGCCTCGTGCCTGTCCGAGCAGAAGTGCAACATCGAAATCGCCCTGATCGATACCGAGGGACAGATGGCGATCGACACGTTCTATCTCACGTCCGCTGGAAGAAAGCTCGAGCCGGAGCACCAGAAGCAAGTTGAAAAGGCATTGCAAGGCGAGTGGAAGGGCGAATAGGGAACAACAAATAGGGACGTGGCCCCACGCCACATCCCCTTTTCATCAACCCATAGCGGCCTATTTCGCCGAAAACTTAAACACCGTCGTCTGATGGAACTTCTCTCCCGGCTTCAGGATCGTGCTCGGGAAATCCGGATGGTTCGGTGAATCCGGATAGTGCTGCGTCTCGAGGCAGAGTCCATAGCGGCGCTTGTACACGTGCCCTTCCTTGCCCGTGACCGAGCCGTCAAGAAAGTTGCCTGTATAGAACTGAACCGCCGGTTGAGTGGTTGAAACCTCGAGTACACGCCCCGTTGTCGGTTCGTAGACACGCGCAGCCAAACTAAGCCCAGCCCCTTTGCGGTTCAGAACAAAGTTGTGATCGTAGCCGTGCCCGAGGACCATCTGCTCATATGAATCTTCGATGCGGGCGCCAATTTTGGTCGACGTGGTGAAGTCGAACGGGGTGCCTTTCACCGCGCGGAGTTCGCCAGTAGGAATCAGGTTCTTGTCGACTGGCGTGAATTTATCGGCGTTGATCATGATTTCATGATCCAGAATGTCGCCGTTTCCCTCGCCCTTCAGATTGAAATAACTATGCTGACTCACGTTGATCGGAGTGGCTTTGTCTGTTGTGGCCTCGTAGTCGACGACGAGTTCGTTCGAATCTTTCAGAGTATAAGTAACTTTGACTTTAAGATTGCCCGGGAATCCTTCCTCGCCATCTTTGCTCAGGTAGGTGAACGCAACGCTGTTCTTCCCTTTGAGAGGTTCGCCTTCCCATGGGACCTTGTCAAAGGTCCGAGTCATGCCCCCGTGCAGAGTATTGGGTCCATCGTTCTTCGGGAGCGTATATGTCTTGCCATCGAGCGTGAACGTACCATTGGCAATGCGGTTGGCATAGCGTCCGACAATCGCTCCCAGGTAGGGCGGATTCGGCATGTAGCCTTCAGCCTTGTCGTGGCCGAGGACGATGTCGGCAAGTTGCCCTTTGCGATCGGGAACGCGAAGCGACACGATGATTCCCCCATAATTCATGGCGCGCACTTCAACACCGTGAGCGTTGGTAAGCGTGTACAAAGTGATGGGCCTCCCATCCCGCGTGCCGAAATCTTGTTGTTGGACTCCGGATTTCTGTTTCGAAGAAGTCTGTGCGATGAGCAATCCGCCGATGGCGGCGATGAAAACAAGAGCGTATGCAGGAATCAGGCGTCTTGGGATCATGGCGAAGAGTGTACTACGGGAAGTCCTCTTTGTGATGTGCGGGAACATCCTGCCATCGATAGTGCACCCTTCGGCTTGGCTCGTTTACGCTTTGCGGTCGAAATGCGCGGGCCCCAGGATGACAAGCTGCTGGGAATAGAGTGCGAACCGTTCAGCGTGTCGAGCTGCGCTCGACGGACAGCCGAAGGCGGCTGTCCCCACGGAAACCCTTCGGACGTTCCGGGCACCTGACAGATCACTGCTGTCTTGTGGGACGATTCCGGAGTCGGAGAAGGCCGTAGATGATCGGGCCTACCACGATCGCAATAGCGCCGCCGATGGTGGCGAAGAGATTGCCTCCGAGCAGCGCCACAATCGCCATCATGATCGGCGCGGCAACCACGTAGAACATTCCTAAAGCGCCGCCTGGCACTACAAACGAGCGCGGCAAGTCGGGCTTGCTGCGCCGCAGTTTCCACGCGGAGAGTACTGTCAGCACTGTGGTTGCCGAGCGCAGCCAGATATAGACCGAGATGAGCTGTCCCAGGCTTTTCCACGCAAGAAGTGCATAAATGACAGCGGAGGCTACGATTGCCAGCCATGGCGTCCGGTAGCGGGCATGCTTTCTCGTCAGGACTTCGGGGAGGTATCCGTCTTCGGCCATCGCGAATGGCATCCGTGTCGTGGTGAGGATCGTACTGTTCAAAAGAGCGACGCTGCCGATCATGGCGGCGAGAGCCATCCAGGAGCCAAGTCTCGGACCTCCAATGATACGGGCAGCATCGGAGAAGAATCCGGTATGCCACTGATCCCAATTTCCTGCCGAGCCCAGCCCCGCGAACGCGGGTAGGAAGTAGGCTGCAATGGATAAGGGCACCACCAGTGCGAGGGCGCGGGGGTACGCTTTCTGGGGGTTTTCTACCTCTTCGGCGACGGTTGAAAGCTGTTCGTATCCCGAGTAGAGCCACAAACCGATCGCGAGCCCGACACCGAAGACTTTGAACGTCGCCTGATGGGGCACAAGCCACGGCTTGAACGGATTCTGGTGCCAATGCGCCAGCGCCATCACGACCATCGTTATCACAGGCAAGAAAATGAGGATCTCGAGCGCGGTGGCGACCTGGCCGACCATCTGAATGCCGCGGACGTTGATCCAGGTGAGGAGTGCGATGAGCGTGAGAGAAAGTAGATAGTGTTGCCACCACGTCATCTGCGGGTGGTAATAGACGAAGTAATCCGCGAACAAGACGGCGTAAGCGCCACCGAGAAGGAACGAGGCCGACCAGTTCCACCAACCCGCGAGGAATCCCCAGAAATCGCCGAAGGCGGCGCGCGTCCAGCGATAGAAGCCACCTTCGACGGGCATGGCTGTCGTCAGTTCGGCAGAGACCAGAGAGACGGGAATACACCAGAAGAATGGAAGGATCAGCAGGTAGAGGAGCGTGATCCCGGGACCTGAAGTTGTGACCATGTCTTCGAGGCCGAAGGGGCCGCCGGTGGTATAGGAGAACATTACGAAGACGAGGTAGAAGAGGCCGGCCTTGCGAAGGGTTGAGGATTTGGGTTGAGTGGTCAAAGATTTCAGATTGTAGATTTCAGATTTGAGATTGTAGCGGGTTGGTTTCAATCTGCAATCTGAAATAATCTAAAATCTGAAATCTCAAATCTTTCTATACACTGCTTCCCCTTCCCCGTCTCTCCCGTCCATAATCCTGACCATGTCCGACATCAAATTTGCCCTCCGCCAGTTCGCCAAGTCCCCCGGCTTCGCCGCTACGGTCATCCTGACGATCTCGCTGGGCATCGGCGCGAACACGGCGATCTTCACGCTGGTCCACGCGATCCTCCTGAAGTCGCTTCCGGTCGCAAATCCGGCAAGCCTGTACCGCGTCGGCGACCTCGACGACTGCTGCGTCAACGGCGGCTTCATCAACGACAATGGCGACTTCGATCTCTTCTCCTACGATCTCTACCGCCATTTGCAGGACACCACTCCTGAATTCGAGCAACTCGCGGCATTCCAGTCCGGCCAAAACATGATGAACGTCCGCGTCGGCAATGCCACGGCGAAGGCCGAGCGTACCGAATACGTCTCCGGCAACTACTTCTCAACGTTCGGCGTTGGAGCCTATGCCGGACGCATGTTTCAGCCCTCCGACGACCTCCCCGGCGCAGCGCCTGTCGCCGTCATCAGCTACGCAGCCTGGCAGGCCGCCCACGCTGGCGACCGCAATGTGGTAGGCTGCTACGTTTTTCATCCAAAGCCATCCGGTGACCATCGTCGGAATTGCTCCTCCCGGATTCTTCGGTGACCGCATCAACGACAATCCGCCCGCCTTCTGGATTCCGCTGAACGCCGAACCCGTACTTGAGGGCGAGACCACCCTCTTGAAGGTGGCGGAGTCGAACTGGCTCTATGCTCTTGGCCGCCTGAAGCCCGGAGTTGCTCCGAAAGCGTTAGAAGCGAAGATCTCCGCCAGTCTTCGCCAATGGCTCTCCACGCAGCCCGCCTACACCCTCAACGGCAACGACAAGGAAATTCCCAAGCAGCACGTGGTACTCACTCCAGGCGGTGGCGGCATTCAGAACCTCCAGCAGAACACAGGCGATGGCCTTCACCTGCTGACCTGGATTTCCGCCCTCGTCCTGCTGGTCGCCTGTGCCAACATCGCCAATCTTCTTCTGGCCCGCGGCACCGCACGCCGCGCTGAGACTTCGATTCGTACAGCCCTCGGCGCCGAGAGGTCCGCTCTGATCCGCCAGGCGCTCACCGAAAGCGTTCTTCTTTCGGTCGCTGGCGGCATTATCGGAATCGCCATCGCCTACATGGGCGCGCGCATGATTCTTACACTCGCCTTCCCCGAAGCTACGCAAATGCCGATCCACGCCAGCCCATCGCCCATCGTGCTCGGCTTCGCGTTCCTGCTTTCCCTCGCCACCGGAATTGCCTTCGGCATCGTGCCTGCCTGGATCTCCTCTCACTCCGATCCCGCCGAAGCCCTGCGCGGCATGAATCGCTCCACCGGCGACCGCTCCCTCCTTCCACAGAAGACGCTGATCGTTCTTCAGAGTGCGCTCTCCCTGGTTCTGCTCGTCGGCGCCGGCTTGATGACGCAAACCCTGCGCAATCTCGAAAAACAGAATTTCGGCATCACCACCGCAAACCGTTACGTCATCCATATCGACCCCATGGGCGCCGGATACAACCTCGAAACGATTGGAGCTGTCAATCAGCGGCTCGAGGACGAATTCAAGGCTTTGCCTGGCGTGAAAAGTGTCGGATTGGCGCTCTACAGCACGCTCGAAGGCAACAACTGGGGAGAAAGCGTCTTTGTCGAAGGCCGGCCCGCACCCGGCCCCGAGGAGCACAACGGCTCATCGTGGGATCGCGTCAGCCCGCAATTCTTCCAGACCATCGGCCAACCCGTCATCCGCGGACGCGGCTTTACCGAGCAAGACACCGCCTCCTCACGCATGGTCGCGGTCGTCAACCAGGAGTTCGTGAAGAAATTCTTCCCAAAGGAAGATCCCATCGGACGCCACTTCGGCGTTTTCGACCAGAAGTACTCGAGCAACTTTGAAATCGTTGGCATCGTCGCCGACGCCAAGTACAACAACCCGCGCGACTCCGTTCGCCCCATGTATTTCCGCCCGATGACGCAATTCAACCGCAACGTAACCGGACGGCAGTTCTTCATGGCCGAGAGCCGCTCGCTTTATCCCAACTCCATTACCCTGCAATACGCCGGGGACGCAGCATCTCTGGAATCGATGGTCCGCCGCACCTTGGCGAACATCAACCCCGATCTGACGATGATCAGCTTCAAGTCGCTCGACTATCAGGTCGCCGACAACTTTAACCAGGAGCGCCTGATCACCCGCCTCACCGGCTTGTTCGGACTGCTGGCGCTCGCCCTGGCGTCGGTGGGGCTGTACGGGATCACGGCATACTCGGTGGCGCGCCGCACGGGCGAAATCGGATTGCGGATGGCTCTTGGCGCGAACCGGCATGATGTGGTCGTGATGGTATTGCGCAGGGCAATTCTGCTGGTCGCCCTGGGCCTCGCGATCGGTATTCCGGTGGCCCTCGTCGGCGGACGCCTGATGCGCAGCCAACTCTACGGAGTCCGCACCTACGATCCGCTGACACTCGCGGGCGCAGTTCTGGTGTTGTCAGCGTCCGCCGCGCTGGCAGGCTTCATCCCAGCCCGCCGCGCAGCCAGCATCGAGCCCATGAACGCCCTGCGCCAGGAATAGTCACGTAGCGACAGCCGCCTCGGCTGTCCGGTGAAGCGAAACGATAGATTTCCTCTGTGTACCTCTGTGACCCCTGTGGTGATGGTTTCCCCACGGTGCCACAGAGGTTCCATCCAGGGTGGCTAGTGAATCGTCTGCTCAGATTTCCGCACAGGAGGCGCGGTCGTCGAGCCCTGGAATTTGGCCGCACCCAACTTCGCGATCCACAGTCCCGAGTGAATGTCGTTGAAGTAAATCAGACCATTCAACTCAGGAGAATCGCAGGTCACCGAGCAAGGCTGACCTCCCCAGGTAAAGGGCAGGTTCGGACGGAATCCTTTCGAGTCCCCCGTCCAGAAGCGGGCGATCTCGCGGCCCTGGCGATAGAGATCCCCGCGCAACTCTCCGGAGATATCCAGCACCCGCGCCCCTCCGCTGTAGTAGCCCTCATAGAGCATGTCGTTGGCAGCCCAGAAATTGTGCGAGCCGCCCTCCGGCGCTTCGTACTGCGCGACTTCCTTGGGATGCTTGATGTCGGAGATGTCCATCACGTGGCAAATCGCACGCACCGGAATGCGATCGCGGTCTGCCAGATTGAAAATGGCAGGGAAGACCTCGTCACCGACGAAAAGATAGTTCTTGTAGCGGAACACGCTGTGCGTGCCCGCCAGCCAGCCATCGCCGTAGAGTTCGTAGTGATTGAAGTGGTATTGGCTGACCAGCTTGGGATTCTCCGGACTGCCGCCAGCCATCCCGTTCCCCACGTCAAGGATGACGAGCCCATCGCGCCAGTAAGCCAGATACGCAATCCCATCCTTCACCTGCAGGTCATGTAGATAGCGCCCGCTCGACATCGATCCCATCTCGGTATTGAGTGTGACAACCGTGGGATTCTCCACCTGAAACCGCGCAACTTCCTTGGGATGCTTCGCGTCCTGAAAGTCGATGATGCGCAAAGAGCCTGTCGCATCGTCGGTGAGATAGACGTAGTGACTGTCGATGTAGGCGCTGTGCACGCCACCGCTGACCGTTGCGGTGTACTCCGAAAGCACCTTTAAATGCGAGGCGTCGGAGGTATCGAGGAATACGATACCGTTCTTGCGATTGGACGCTCCCTCGCGCGTGAAGACGCCAATCTTCTCGTCGGGAGTTGTGCTGATGTCATTGATCAGGCGGGCATCGACTTTGAGCGTATCGAGCAGCTTGGGATTCGCCGGATCGGCAATGTCGTAGACGAAGAGCTTGTCGGCAACCGTGGCGAGGTACGCGTGATGGCCGATGATCCACTCTTCCGACATCTGCAGATCGGGCATCGGCACATGGGATACGACTTCCACCTCTCGCTCCACATTGCGCGGACGGACCACGACTGACGCCGAAGCGCTGTGCTGGCCGCTGCTCGCGGTGACGACATAGGTGCCGGCCTTTTCCGCGACGAATGCCCCGTCAGGATAAATCGCGGCGCCGCTTCCCGTGACTGACCACCGCACGGGCGGCTCTTTTCCGCCGTCGGCTGCCGCGAAGTGCACGACATCGCCGGTACGGCCGTCAGCAGTCGCAGGCTTGATGCTCAACTTCCGTACTGCATCGCGAACGACTTGTACCGTGACTTTGGCCGTAGTTTCATCCGAAGCCGCCTTGATGGTGACGCTGCCCGCAGCGACTCCAGTTACCAGTCCCGCTGCGTCTACCGTGGCGATGGAGGGCTTATCTGAGGTCCACTGGATGATTGCATCACTGCGAGGATCGCCGTTCAGGGTGCGCGCGACGGCAGTCAGCCGTTCGGCGCTGCCCGCAACGATCGGTCGCGCCAGCGGCTCGATCTCCAGGCTCTTGATCTTCGAGGTTCCAACATTCACCTTGGCGTATCCGGTCTTCCCGGCGATCACAGCTCCGACGGTGACGACTCCCGGCGCATGGAAGGTGACCTCGCCAGACTCATCCGCACCTGCGAGATCGAATGGCGCCGCGAACCAGACGGAAGGCTTGGCCTCGATGGGATTGCCGGCAGCGTCCTTGGCGGCTGCGCTGAATTTCACTTTCTGGCCGACGTAAACGTCCAGCGTCTTGGGTGTGATCTCCACGACTGCGGGAGCGACCGAAGTGGTTGACTCCTGCGCCTTGGCCGCTTCCTGCGACCAGATGATTGGGACTGAGAAGACCGCGACTGCAATCGCCAAGATGACTGCATTGTGCTTGAACATGCGCCTCTCCTGTGTCACTGCTTGCTCGGTTCCATCTTCCAGAAATCAATACCCGCCGCCTGCGGGTCGACATCGACCGTAGCGACGGTCTTTAGACTGGCGAGGTCGATCACTTCGACTGTCCCGGGCTCCGCGCCGACTCCTTCCACCGAAATGAACGCGTAGCGGTCGTCGGGCGAAACAACGGCACCGTGCACGACTTTTCGTCTTCGTCGGAATGCTCGCCAGTTCCTTGCCGCTGATCGGATCGAAGATCGAAACGGACTGGCCGCGCTTGTTGGTGGCGATCAGCCGGCCATCTTTGGTCATCGCGAGGTTGTAGACGCCGTTGCCCGCCGGGAAACGCCGAGCCAGCTTCCAGTCTGCAGTGTTAACGGCGACGATGTCGTTCGATTGATTGCACGCAACGTAAATCGTGGATCCGTCATTCGAAGGCTGCGCCCAGGTCGGCGTGCAGACCGGCTTGTGGTCGGCCATGTTATGCATCTTTTGATCTGCGCCTGCCGGGTACGGAGCGCCGCTCATGCCCATTTCCTTCCCAGGTGCCAGCATGAAGTAGCGAGACACAGCGAACTTGCTGGTATCGATTTCGACCAGCATGTCGTCCATCATGCAAGCCGAGTAGTGTCGGGTTCCGGCGTGATTGAGGCGCGATCCGTGCGGCATGGTGCAGGTCGTGATGCGCTTCACCTCGATCATCTGATCGGTGGCCACGACCGAGATCGAAGAAGGGACCATGTCACCATGGAAATTGGCGTTGGCGACATAGATGAAATTGCCATCGGGCGTGATGTCAGTGGTCGCCGGGAACATCCCCAGGCCCGTGTACTTGATGACGTCGTCGCTGCCGGCGCGATACTTCCACACAGACCCTTCGGGCCGTCCGTGGCCTTCGGATACATAGAAGTACTGCTTGTCGGGAGACACCGCGATCCCGTGCGGCCCGTTGATGTCCATGGGCATGAGGCCCGTGCGGGACTGACTTTCAATCTGCAAACCCTTCGGCCCGAAGCGCAGCAGTACGATCTTGTCGGCAGACTCGCAGACGACGTAGACGAGGTAATCCTGCTTGGGAAGTTCAGGCTGACGGTGTTGCAGTCTGGGCCGAGCGCAGCGAATTTCGAGGCAGGCAAGCGCCAAGAGCGCGATCAAATTGCGCAGACGAATCCCTCGCTTTTTACGAGAAATGTCCCCGTTCAACATTTGGCCAAGATGGCCTCTGCGCGTCTTCTGCAGATAACAGACGGCTCCCCAGAGTTGATGGACTAATCTAACACAGGCTGTGAAGCCGAACGCTTGTGTAGGGGCGGACGCCTCGTCCGCCCCCGCGCGAAGCGCGGTTACGGCATCGCGCGGGATCCTTCGCTCCGCGTGAAGATCGGCTCCGCCCAAGATGACACGCGATTTTGGATTTTAGGTATCATTCATCTCCATGCGTAAGCTTCTTCCGCGCGCGGCCATTGTTCTGGTAGTCCTCTACGCCCTCTTTGTCGGACTCATCTGGTGGGCGATGCGTCAGCCTCCGGAAACATTCGGCCGGGTCATGAAGCACATGCCGGATGTGGCGTACTTCCTGGTTCCGTTTGAGACGATGTGGACGCATGCCCGCGCCGGACATTTGCACGCTGGCGATGCTGCGCCAGACTTCTCTCTGACCAAGCTCGACAAGTCCGCGACCGTGCAACTCTCGGCACTCACTGCGACGCAACCAGTGGTGCTGGTTTTCGGCAGCTACACTTGACCACCATTTCGGCGGGAGGTTCCCGCGCTCAACAAGCTTTACGACCAATACAACCAGCAGGTGGCGTTCCTGATCGTCTACATTGTCGAGGCGCATCCCAGCGACGTGTGGCAAACGGAGAGCAATCTTAAGGACAAGGTCGTTTTCGCCAGCCCGCGTGATTACGACGAGCGCAGCCAGGTGGCGGGATCTTGCGTGCGGAAACTCGGAATCAAATTTCCAGCCGTAATTGATGGATTCGACAACACGACCGAGAGCGCCTACACGGGATGGCCAGACCGCATCTACCTGATCGATCGAAACAACCGCGTCGCCTACAAGAGCAAGCCTGGCCCGTTTGGATTCAAGCCGGACGATCTGGAAGAAGCGCTGAAGAAGATGACAGGGAGCAGCTAGCGCGGCTTCGTGATCGCTCCCTGCGACGCCGACCAAACCAGCGCAGCGTACTTCGCAAACACTCCGGTCGAATAGCGCGGCTGTGGCGCTTTCCACTGCGCCATGCGCTCGTGCAGGACGTCATCGGTGACTTCGACTTTCAGCAGACGCTTCTTCACGTCGAATTGAATCATGTCGCCGTCGCGCACGGCGGCGATTGGGCCGCCCAGCGCCGCTTCGGGAGCAACGTGTCCCGCCATCAGGCCGCGAGTTGCGCCGCTGAAGCGTCCGTCGGTTAGAAGAGCGACCGAGCCGCCCAGGCCTTCGCCGACAATCGCCGCGGTCACGCCCAGCATCTCGCGCATGCCGGGGCCGCCCTTCGGGCCCTCGTTGCGGATCACAACCACATCACCTGCCTGAATATTCTTGGCCTTCACGGCGGCCATTGCGTCTTCTTCGGACTCGAACACGCGCGCCGGCCCGCGATGCTCCAGTCGCTCGTGCCCGCTGATCTTGATGACGCATCCTTCGGGCGCGAGATTGCCTTTGAGAATCACCAGTCCGCCGGTCGCCTTCAGCGGCTTGTCGAGCGGCACGATCACTTCCTGCTTCGGAGTCTCTGTTGCCTTCTCGGCTTCCACGGCAATGGTCTGGCCGGTGACGGTCTTTGCCGAACCATGCAAATACTTGCCGCTCATCAGCCGCTTCGCCAGCAGGCCGATGCCGCCGGCGCGATGCATGTCAGCGGCGACAAATCTGCCGGAAGGCTTGAGATCGGCGAGCAGCGGCGTGCGCTCGCTCACCGTCTGGAAATCGTCAATGTCCAGAGTGACGCCGGCTTCGCGCGCGATGGCCAGCAGGTGCAACACCGCATTGGTCGATCCGCCGGTAGCAGCGACCGAGGCAATCGCGTTCTCGAACGCTTCGCGCGTCAGAATGTCGCGCGGCTTCAGGCCCTTCTGCAGGACGTTCATCACGAGCTTGCCGCACTCGAACGAGATCTGATCTTTTTGCGGATCCATCGCGGGAACGCTGTTGAAGCCCATGGGCGAAAGGCCAATCATCTCCATCACAGTCGACATCGTGTTGGCCGTGTACTGACCGCCACACGCTCCCGCCGCCGGGCAGGCGACGTCCTCCAGCTCCTTCAGTTCGGTGTCGCTCATCTTTCCGGCGACGTTCGCGCCAATCGCTTCGTACACATCCTGAATCGTGACGTCTTTGCCACGATAGCTGCCCGCGGCGATCGTCCCGCCATAGAGCACCATGCCCGGCAGATTCATGCGCGCCAGAGCCATGGCCGCGGCGGGAATCGTCTTGTCGCAGCCGACCACGCACACGACCGCGTCGAACATCTGCCCGCGGCAGACCAGTTCGATCGAGTCGGCAATCACCTCGCGGCTCACCAGCGACGCGCGCATGCCCTCGGTGCCCATGGTCTCGCCGTCGGAGATCGCGATGGTGTTGAACTCCATCGGCGTGCCGCCGGCCGCGCGAATGCCTTCCTTCACCTTGGCCGAGAGGCGCCGCAGGTGAAAGTTGCACGGCATGGTTTCGATCCAGGTATTGGCCACGCCGATCAGCGGGCGGCTGAGATCGGCATCGGTATATCCGACGGCCTTGAACATCGAGCGAGCGCCGGCGCGATCGCGTCCTTCCGTAATTCCACGACTGATGTGCTTGAGATCCATAGTTAGAAGTCCCGTGTGATGAGAATACAAGAGCATAAGCCACGAAGGACACGAAGGTACAAGAAGGATTCCCAGATCAAGGTTTTCCTTCCTTCGTGTAACCTTCGTGCCCTTCGTGGTTCAAGCTTTTCTCGCTCGAACGAAAAACGGGGAACCCGCATGCCGCAGGTTCCCCAGAATGCATGACGCTGCCCAGGGATCGTCATGCTTGCCCAATCAAAACTCGAACCGTTACGCCCGGGCAGCCGCGCGGGGTTCATCAATGCTCACGCCCGCTGGAGGATGAGGCGAATTCCACTCTGCGGCCTGCGCCGGTCCGGAACCGACATGAATCACGTCCGCAATCGCATACCACTCGCGATAAAGCTGGCCGACCTGCTTCTGATTCACCTCGAGCACCAGCGTGACCTGATGATCGTGCTCGGCGGCCTCAGCCTGCACGTAAGGCATATCGAGCCCGCGGCGCGAAGCCGCGTTCAGGATGCGCATCAGTGTTCCCTGCGTGTTGCGATAGCGGATGTGGAAAGCGTTCATGCTTAGTTTCGTCCCCAATCGATTGCAGATTGTTGATTTCAGATTGAAGATTTCGAAAATCTCAACCCGCTTTGAAAATCTGCAATCTAAAATCTGAATTCTGAAATCCAATTACTGCGTCGGTTCTTCTTCCAGCAACATCTCCGACAGCGCCGCGCCTGCCGGGACCATCGGGTAAACGTTGGCCTCCGGAGCGCAATCAAACACCAGCAACTCCGGATCCGGCGAATGCAGGAAGCGGTCAAGCTGATCGCCGGTCTCCTGCGACACCGGAAACTCGCGCATCGCGTCTTCCTTCATCCGGAAGCTGTGAATCTTGTAAGCCTTCGCGATCTCGACGAAGTCCGGGTTGTCGCTCAGGTCGGTCTCGGCGTAGTTGCGCTCGTAAAAGAGCTGCTGCCACTGGCGCACCATGCCGAGATATTTGTTGTCGATGATGACCATCTTGATCGGCAGGCCGAGCCGGTGAACCGTGGCCAGCTCCTGAATGTTCATCTGGAAGCCGCCATCGCCGGAAACGCAGAGCACGCAGGTGTCGGGCTTGGCCAGCTGCACGCCGACCGCGGCCGGCAGAGCGAAGCCCATCGCGCCCAGTCCGCCGGAAGTGATGAAGCCGCGCGGCGAGTCCGAGTGAAAGCGCTGCGCGGCCCACATCTGGTGCTGGCCCACGTCGGCAAGTACCACGCTGTCCTCGGGCAGGCGGCTGAAGAGTTCGTCGAGAAAGCGAATGGTCGGCTGCGCCAGGCCGCGCGGATCGAGTTCCGCGCGCTCCGGTCCGCAGGCGACGGCGCGCCATTGCGCGAAGTCCGGCAGCGAGTGACGGCGAAGTTCCGCATGGAATGCAGGAATCGTGTCCGCCAGGTCGCCGATTACCGGCAGATCGCAGGGACGCACGCGATCGAGCTGCGCGGGATCGATTTCAAAGTGAACGATCTTGGCATGCGGCGCGAACCGTGAAGGATCGCCGGTGACGCGGTCGTCGAGACGCGCTCCGAACACCAGCAGCAGATCGGTCTCATGCAGCGCCGTGTTGGCGGCGCGCGTGCCGTGCATGCCGACCATGCCGAGGTAGTAAGGAGCTTGCTGCGGAACCGCGCCCAGCCCATGCACCGTAGCGAAAGTCGGAATATTCAGATGATCGAGCAGCCGCCGCAGCTCTGGAATCGCACCGGAAATCTTGGCTCCGGCTCCGACCAGCGCCACCGGCTTCGACGACTGCTGCAGCAATGCGACGATCGTGTCGGTGAATCCGCCGTCGGCCTTGGCGTCGGCGGGCCGCGCATGCGGCGTGAATTTCACCGGCCCGGAGAATTCCTTCTTGGCCTTCAGCATGTCGGTCGGAATGTCGATCACCACCGGCCCCGGACGTCCGCTGCGCGCCCAGTGGAATCCTTCGGCAATCACTTCGGGAATCTCGTCGATGGTGCGTACCAGCCGGCTCCACTTCGTCAGCGACAGCGTCACGCCGAATACGTCGGTCTCCTGAAATGCGTCGGTTCCGATCAGCGCGCTGCGCACCTGGCCGGTGATGCAGACCAGAGGAACAGAATCCATCTTGGCGTCGGCGATGCCGGTAACCAGGTTCGTCGCGCCCGGACCGCTGGTCGCCATGGCGACGCCAACTTTGCCGGTCACGCGCGCGTAGCCTTCGGCCGCAAACACCGCGCCCTGCTCGTGCCGCGTCAGGATATGCCGCACGCCGCTGCCATCGAGCGCGTCGTACAACGGCATGATCGCGCCGCCCGGATAGCCGAAGACGAGGTCGACGCCTTCGGCGCGCAGGCACTGCAGAACGATGTCGGCTCCCTTAAGCATTCACCACCTGTTTTGGGGGCTCTTGCGGACTTCGGCCTTTCTTGCCTTCCTTCGGAAGCCAGCTCATCATGCCGCGCAGCTGCGCGCCGACGATCTCGATCGGGTGCTGCTTCTCTGCTTCGCGCAGCTTGTTGAAGTTCGGGCAGCCGTTCTTGTTCTCCGCGATCCACTCCTGAGCGAACTTGCCGGATTGAATGTCGGCCAGCGTCTTCTTCATGGCCTGACGGGTCGCGTCGCCCACCACCTGCTCGCCGCGCGTGAGGTCGCCATACTCGGCCGTGTTCGAGATCGAATAACGCATGCGGTCCAGTCCGCCTTCGTAGATCAGGTCGACGATCAGCTTCACTTCATGCAGGCACTCGAAGTAGGCGATCTCCGGGGCGTAGCCGGCTTCGACCAGAGTTTCGAATCCCTTCTTGATGAGCGACGTAAGACCGCCGCAAAGCACCGCCTGCTCGCCGAACAGATCGCTCTCGGTTTCTTCCTTGAAAGTCGTTTGCAGAACGCCGGCGCGGGTCGAGCCAATGCCGTGCGCGTAAGCCAGCGCGAGTTCGTGAGCGTGTCCGCTGGCATCCTGCTGAATCGCGATCAGCGACGGGACGCCGCGGCCTTCGGTGTACACGCGGCGCACCAGGTGTCCGGGACTCTTGGGCGCGATCATCACCACGTCCACGTCAGTCGGCGGGACGATCGTCTTGAAGTGAATGCTGAAGCCGTGCGAGAAGCCGAGAACTTTTCCGGGATGCAGATAGGGCTTGATGAGCTGGTCGTACATCTCCGCCTGGGTCTCGTCGGGCGTGAGAATGTGGATCCAGTCGGCGCGCTTGGCGGCCTCGTCCGGAGCCACAACCACCATGCCGTCGGCGCGCGCCTGCTGGGCGCTCTTGCGTGCGGGATCGAGGCCGACGATGACTTTGTGTCCGCTGTCGCGGAGATTCTGGGCCTGCGCGTGTCCCTGGCTGCCGTAGCCAATGATCGCGATGGTTTTGCCCTTCAGGGCATCGGGCCGCGCGTCCCGCTCATAAAAAATAGTAACCGCCATCGTGCTCCTCTCGTTTGCGACAGGGGAGGCGAAAAGACGAATGCTCCCGGGGAATTGAAACGGCTCTACTGCAAACCGACCGGTCGGTCGGTCTCCAATTATGCTACCTGCCCGCGCCATTCCCGTGTCAACCCCTAACTCTTGGTTCCCGAGGCGCAGGCTCATGTGGCGACGGCCGCCTCGGCCGTCCAAGCCTGGGCGAAGCCCGGCGCCAATATTTCCGCGCCGTATTGAAGAACCACCCCAGCTTTTCCGATGGAGATACAAGAGGGCTCGCAAAAGGCCTCAAAAGCGAGTATTGTGCGCGCGAGAAGTCAAATATGGGCAAGAATCAAGCGAACCACGGGAACGCCAACGGGACGGCAGTACTGTCGTCAGCCAAACTGGACCGCCTTCAACCCGCGGCCAAGTCTCTCAAACCGCTGCTGCTAGGTAAGGATTGCGACTACGACCGCGAACTGCGGCGCCTGCAGATTGAACTGGTGAAATTGCAGGAATGGATCCGCCAGTCGGGCCTCAAGGTGGTCGTGCTCTTTGAAGGCCGGGACGCTGCCGGCAAGGGTGGCTCCATCAAGCGCATTACCGAAAGCCTGAACCCGCGCGTCTGCCGGGTCGTCGCGCTGGGTACGCCCACCGAGCGGGAAAAGACGCAATGGTATTTCCAACGCTATGTGGCCCATCTGCCCGCCGCGGGCGAGTTGGTGCTATTCGACCGCAGTTGGTACAACCGGGCCGGTGTCGAGCGCGTCATGGGATTCTGCACCGAATCGGAGTACATGGAATTCCTGCACAGCTGTCCGGAATTCGAGCGGATGCTGGTGCGGGCCGGCATCGTCCTGATCAAATACTGGTTCTCCGTAAGCGACGAGGAGCAGGAGCGTCGTTTTCAGGTTCGCATGAAGGATCCGACCAAGCGCTGGAAGCTGAGTGCGATGGACGTGCAATCCCGATCGCGATGGGCGGAATATTCCCGCGCCAAAGACGAAATGTTTGCCGTCACCGACATCAAGCAGGCGCCCTGGTACGTGGTCAATGCGGAAGACAAGAAATGTGCCCGTCTCAATGTCATCCGGCACCTGCTCTCGGTGATTCCGTACGAAGATCTCACCCCGGAACCGATCAAGCTCCCCGCGCTGGATAAGACCAAGTACATCCGCCCGCCGATTGAAGATCAGAACTTTATCCCCCAGGTGTACCGGCGCTAATGGCAAGGACCACGTAGGGACAGCCGCCTCGGCTGTCCAGCGACGCGAAGCGAGCCGAAAAGATTCCCTTCGTGCTGAGTCCCGAGCGAGGCTGCGGAGCTTCGCTCCGCCGGACAGCCAAGGTCGGCTGTTCCCGTATCAGTCTGCTGAGCCCGCGAACTGGCAATCCGGGCCGCAACTGTTTACCATGACACGCGATGGCTCGCGACACTCTGGTTGATTCCCGGCAGGAGATTCTGCGCACGGCGGCCCGCCTGTTCCAGCAGCGCGGCTACGATGCCACGTCGATGAACGACGTGGCGGCGGCGCTGAAACTCAGCAAGGGCGGTCTCTATCATCACTTTCAGAGCAAGGACGAGATCCTGTTCGAGATCATGAACCACGCCATGGAGATCACCGAAGACCGCGTCCTGGCTCCGGTACGTGGCATTGCCGATCCGGAAGCGCGATTGCGCGCGCTCATCCGCCTGCACATCGAAGTCGTGCTCAGCCCGCAGGACCGCGAGATCACCGTCATGCTGCACGAGAACCATCCGCTGCCTCCGACGCTGCGCCGGCGCATCAACACGCGGAAGAAGGATTACATTCACTTTGTCGAGAGCCTGATGGCGGAGGTGCAGCGCATGCGGCAGGGCAAAGAATTCAGTCAGCCCGCGCGCGGCCGCGTTTGCGCTGCTCGGCATGATCAACTGGATCTACCAGTGGTATAAGCCCGAGGGCAGCCTGCAGGCCCACAACCTGGTTCCGCAATTCACGGAACTGGTCTTCGGGGGAATCCTCGCTTGAAGGCGTATTTCACCCGAATTGAGGAGATTGATCGAGAGCGCGCCAAGGCTGGCAAGCTTTATCGCGAATTCCTGCGCGTTCCGGCGATGAGCGCGGGATTGTACGTGCTGCCTGTGGGGGCCACCGATCCGCAGAAACCTCATCACGAAGATGAGATGTACTACGTGATTCGCGGCCGGGGACGCTTCCGCGCCGGCGATGAAGAGGCAGAAGTCTCGGCCGGCAGCGTGCTCTTCGTTGCAGCAGAAATCGAGCATCGCTTCGATGACATCACCGAGGAGTTGGCAGTGCTGGTCTTCTTCGCGCCCGCCGAAACCTAGGAAGACTCACCACAGAAGACACAGAGGTACACGGGGTTCCTCTGTGAGCCTCCGTGTCCTCTGTGGTTAAGACTTCGCCTGGATCCAGTAGACCTCTTCCTTCACCGATCCCTTTTCAGTGAAGCCGCGCCGCTTCAGGATGGCCTTGCTGTGCTCGATCATCTCCGGATGTCCGCAGATGTAGGCCACCGTATTGCGTGGCATCGAGTTCCCAGTGATCGGCATACTTGCGCAAGATGTCGTCGGCGCGTCCGATCTCGCCCGACCAGTCCGCGTGGTCCCAGGGACGGCTCACCGTGGGCACGTATTTGAACCAGGGCAGTTCTTTGTCGAACTGCATGAGTTCGTCTTTGTACCCGAACTCAAATGGACGGCTGGCGCCGTTCAGCAGATAAAGCTTGTGCGAGCCATCGAAGCGGCCTTCCTTCCAGTCCTTTGACAACGTGCGGACGTAGCTCACGAACGGCGCGACGCCGGTAACGGTAGAAATCAGCAGGTGATTGTTCCGCCCGTTCGACGTGTCGAGCGAAAACTTGCCCTTGGGGGCCTTCCGCATGAGCAGCTGATCGCCAGGCTGCATTTTGTGAAGCAAGGGCGTGAGCGCTCCCTCAGGCACCAGTTCGAAAAAGAATTCCACTTCATCTTCCGCGGGCGACGAAGCGATCGAGTAGGGCCGCTCCACGCGCTTTCCGTTGTTCTCCACTCCCAGCGTGGCGTACTGTCCGGGCACGAAATTAAATTCGCCACCGCTGCGGATACGGAACATCCATAGATCGGGCGCGAAGTCGACCCGCTTGGTGATGTGCGCGCGATAGAACTTTTCGTCGGGAATGGTCATAGCTCTTGCAGGGATATTCATAGCTTGTCCTCGGCCGTCAACTGCGGATGCGGTTCAAAAAGAAAAGAAATGAACGGCGTGCAGGAAACTGAACGGCCCTCTCTCAAATTCACTGGATATTCAATTGGATGCGGCAACGTACGCGGATGACTCTGCACGATGCGCGCCAAAACCCCAGCCGACCGAACGGTCGTACAACCTGACTCAAGTAACTCTATCGTAAATGGAACGGGCTTCTCTTGGGAAGGGACTAATGGACATGTCAGCCGCCGCAGAAGTACAGGAACTTCGGGTGGTGGAAGAGCGGCGCTTCAGCGCCGCGTCAGATGCGAAGAGAGATGGGCTTTAGAGACTGCGTGAGAACTACCGTCGAAGGCAAGCGGTGGAACAAGCACCACCGAAACTCCAGCCGCGTAGCGGCGGCATGTGAAAGCCCGGCACGGAAGTGCCGGGTGACGTGGAACAAATGCGCGAGTCCCGTAGGGACGACACCAGTTCTCAGCACACTCTTTAGCCCCTGAGGTCAAGGATTTCATTAAGCTTTTCAGGAAATTTGGACTCAGAGTCTAGCGAGCTTCGGAAGAAGCCTCTTCCACCGATAACTGCTCCAAAATCGTACGCAAGGCTCGCAGCACCTCGTCGGCGGCTGTGGGCTTCAGGACGAACTTCAGCATTCCATCGGGAGTGAACTGTGCCCCTCTCTGGCCTGAGACGAAGCGCGCGAGTTGCTCGGGATCGACGGCGGCATTCTGCCGGAACTTGAACGTAACCGAATCGCGCTTGCGATCGATGGCGTTCACTCCGACACGAATACAAAGCAGCTTGAGAGAAGCATAGTCGAGCAGATTGCGGACAGCCTGAGGCGGCTCGCCATAGCGGTCCTGCAACTCGCTGGCAACGTCGGTAAGTTGTGACTCGGTTTCGACGCCGGCGACTCGCTTGTACATTCTGAGCCGCTGGTTCTCCTCCGGAATGTACTCTGCCGGGATGCGTATGTTGAGCCCGAGATTGAGCTGGGTTTCGGCCTCGTCCGGCGCGGCCTCTCCCTTCATCTCGCGAATGGCGCGGTCGAGCATCTGCGTGTAGAGCTCGAATCCGATCGCCTCGATGTGTCCGCTCTGCTCGCCGCCCAGCAGATTGCCGGCACCGCGGAGTTCGAGGTCGAGGGCGGCGATTTTGAATCCCGCGCCCAGGTCGGAGAATTCTTTCAACGCCGCCAGCCTGCGGCGAGCGATCGGCGTCAGTTCGACTTCGCGCGGGATCATCAGGTAGGCATAAGCGCGGCGATTCGAGCGGCCCACGCGTCCACGTAGCTGGTAGAGCTCGGAAAGGCCGAGCCGGTCGGCGCGATTGATCAGAATCGTATTGCAGAGCGGAATGTCGAGGCCGTTCTCGATGATGGTGGTCGCGACCAGAATGTCCGCTTCGTGATGCATGAACGTCAGCATCACTTTTTCCAGTTCGGCTTCGCCCATCTGTCCGTGGCCGACGATGATGCGGGCTTTCGGCACGAGTTCCTGCAGCTTGGCGGCGATCTCCCAGATGCTCTCCACGCGGTTGTGGACGAAATAGATCTGGCCTCCGCGCTCCAGTTCCTGCTCGATCGCCGACTGGATCAGCTTGTCGTCCCAGCTTGCGACCACGGTCTGAATCGCCATGCGGTCTTTGGGCGGCGTCTCGATCACGCTCATGTCGCGCAGTCCGACCAGCGACATGTGCAGCGTGCGCGGGATGGGCGTCGCCGACATCGTCAGCACGTCCACCTGCTTGCGCATCTGCTTGATGCGTTCTTTGTGGCGGACGCCGAAGCGCTGCTCTTCGTCGACGATCAGCAGGCCGAGGTCGGCGAACTTCAAATCCTTCGACAGGATGCGATGCGTGCCGATCAGGACGTCGATCTTCCCGGCTTCGGTTTTCTGCAGAATTTCTTTCTGCTGCTTGGGATTGCGGAAGCGGCTGATCATCTCGATGGTGACCGGGAACGGCGCGAACCGCTGCTTGAAGGTCTCGTAATGCTGAAATGCAAGTACAGTCGTGGGCGCGAGCACCGCTACCTGCTTGTTGTCGCTGACCGCCTTGAACGCCGCGCGCATAGCGACTTCCGTCTTGCCGTAACCCACATCGCCGCAGAGCAGGCGGTCCATGGGCAGCGTCGATTCCATGTCGCGCATCACGTCGGTGATCGCCTGCGCCTGATCTTCGGTCTCGTTGAACTCGAACGAATCTTCGAACTCGCGGACGAATTCGTTGCCTGCCGGGAAAGGAGTGACCTTGCGCCATCTTGCGCTGCGCGTAGAGCTTGAGCAACTCCTCGGTCATGTCCTTGCATGGCCTTGCGCACGCGGGCTTTGGTCTTCGCCCAGGCCTGCGTGCCGAGATGACTGAGAGCTGGCTTGGCCCCTTCCGAAGACCGGTATTTCTGGATCAGATCAAGCCGAGTCAGCGGGACGTACAGCCGCGCGCCTTCGGCGTACTCGAGCAGCATGAACTCAGCGTTGCCGTCGCCCTGATTGATCTCTTTCAGGCCCTTGTACTGCCCGATCCCGTGCTCGACGTGGACGACATAGTCTCCGACCTGCAGATCGCGGAAGTCGGAGAGGAACGCCGAGACTTTCGATTTTTGCCGCTGCGGACGAGAGGCCACCGCTGTCCGATTCATCAAACAGATCGCGCGCGCCGAAAATGGCCAGGTGCGCATCGGGGAACACGACGCCGTCGGGCACGTAGGCTTTCGCGAGCGTCGTGGTGTTAACCTCTCCGGCGAAGTAGCTGGTTTCGTCGGCATAGCTCTCGCCGCCGCGCGTGCGGCTTCCCAGGCGGAAGCTGACGTTGTATTCCGTGAAGATGTCGGCCAGGCGCTCGACTTCGCCGGTGTTTGGTACCGAGAACAGAACCTGGTTACCGGCGCCGGTGAGCTTCTTCACTTCGTCGAGCATCGCCGGAACGGCGCCGTGAAAGCGCGGAGTGGGCTGCGTCAGAATTGAGACTGAACTGTCGTCCGCGCCTTGCGTGATGCCAAGGTGTTCGATGTCGGCGCCGGTCAGCGTCGTGACTTTCTCCCACCAGCCCTCCGGCGGCAAATACAAATCCGTTGGTCGGACGAGATTTCCCACGCCGCTGCGCTCATGGGCTTCTTCGACGCGGGTCCAGAAGCGGTCGAATTCGCTGTGCAGCAGATCCGGTTCGTCGAGCAGCACGGCAGCACGCGGCAAGAGATCGAAGACGGTGCGGTCGGCTCCTGCAACGGGCGCGTAGAACTCCCATCCGGGAAAAACAGTCACCCCTCCGGAGCGCACCGCAGCTTCGACGATCTCTTCAGTCGTTCCCGCGATGCGCTTTCCTGAGAGGCGCGTGTGTATCGCACCGAGAAGCTGATCGGTCACCGGAGTCTCCGTCAGCGGCAGCAGCAGTGCTTCGTCGATCGGGTTGGAAGAACGCTGCGAAGTCGGATCGAAGCGGCGGATGGAATCGACTTCATCGCCGAAGAACTCGATGCGAACCGGCCGCTCGGCCTCGGGCGAGTACACGTCGAGAATGCCGCCGCGCAGGGCATACTGGCCGGGCATTTCGACCACATCGGCGGAAGCGTAGCCGACCGTATTCAGGTGCCCGAGCAGGTTGTCGAGATCGAACGACTCGCCACGCCGCAGAACGCGGGCGAGTTCGGAATAGTACTCCGCCGAGCGCTGCAGGATGGCCGTCGCGGCAATCGGAGTCACCACGATCGACGCCTTCCCCGTAGCAATCTTCCACAGCGCGGTCGCGCGCTCCTCCTGCAGTTCCGGGTGCGGCGACAGATTCTGGAATGGGAGCACATCACGCGCCGGGAAAGAGACAACGGAGTCCGGATCGCACGCCGCGGTGAGTTCGCAGAATCCGCGAAGGATGGGAACGAAATCCTCAACCGCGCGGTTGTCGTTGACCACCACAATCAGCGGCCGGTCGGCGGCGCGTCGCCACAGCACGAGCAGCAGGGCTTTGGCGGTCGGGGAAAGTCCAGAGACACGAATCCTCCCCGTGCCCTCGTTCAGGTGGGAGGCTACACGCGTGAAGCCGGGAAGCAATTCAACGTCCGCGAAGAGTTCGCGGACGAAGGGAAGCAGCATGCCATATCGATTTTATCAGGAACTCGGCTCTGCCATCGCAGGCGGCGCTCCTCTTGCAACTCGTCGCCGGAGAATGGAATCCTTATCATCGGTGCGTTCGTAAGACTTATCTCTGATGGATGGCTAAGCCCCGCATGCCAAAGCGCTCAACCGAAGACAAGCGTCTCAGCCGCCTGACCGAAATTGCGCTCGCCCTTCCCGAGGCCCAGCGCCAGATCTACGGATCGCACGCACAGTTTCTCGTTCGCAAGAAGACCTTCGCCTATTTTCTGGATAACCATCACGGCGACGGCATCGTCGCCGTCACCTGCAAAGTGCTACCGGGAGAGAACAAGGCGCTTGCCGAGGCTCAGCCCGACCGGTTCTACCTTCCAGCCTACATCGCCTCGAGAGGTTGGGTCGCGCTGCGCCTGGACCGAGGCAAGATCGATTGGGCAGAAGTGAAGGAACTCCTGCGATGCAGCTATGCAATGATCGCGCCCCAAGCGATTGCGCACCAGTTCGCGTCCACACGTCAGGTGACTCGCCACCCTCGCGTTCTGCAAGGCGCCCGCGTGCCCATTGATCGAATGAACTTCTGCTAGAATGCCAGCCGTGAAAAGACGAACATTTATCCAGTCGCTTCCTGCGGCAACCCTCCTTCCAGCATCACTCTGGGCGGCCACTCAGCAAAACAACGCCAATCCAACGCAAGCCTCGACAGCCGTCTACGAACTCCGCGTCTATCATGCGGCCGCGGGAAAATTGGCCGAGCTCGAGGCGCGCTTCCGCGATCACACCATAGAAATCTTTAACCGCCACGGGCTCAAAAGCGTCGCTTACTGGACGCCTCTCGATGAGCCGGAGAAGAGCAACACTCTCATCTACATTCTTCAGCATCCCAGCCGCGAAGCGGCAGCTGCCAACTGGAAAGCGTTCCAGGACGATCCGGAGTGGAAGAGTGTCCACGAAAAATCCGAGGCCAACGGCAAACTCGTGGACAAGATTGACTCCACCTTCCTCGCCCTGACCGACTTCTCCCCGCGCTTGCGCTAGACGGAAGACAGCAAAGAGCTCAGACACGTCTTGCTGTGTCATCCGCTGCGCTCCAGTGCTATGGTGTGAGCGTCGGTGGCGGAGACCCACAGACTTGATTAAGAAAACAATCGCCGTGTCTCTCGTGAGCATGACTCTGCTCTTCGCGCTCTCACTGACCACCAGCGCGCAGCAGCAACCTGAGCCCAAGCCGCTGCGTTTTGATTTCACTGCGTTCTCAGGTTATCGCACCAGCATGAGCTTCCCGGTTGATCCTCACGTTACGGGGACGAACCCTCGCATTGTGCTCGACTCTAGCCCGAGTTATGGAGCTTCGTTTGGTGTGCGCCTCCGTGCCGAGGAGGACTTGATCGAAATACGCTGGGCGAGGCAGGACTCCTATGTTCACGCGGAGGAGATCACGCCCCAACCTCCCCGGCAACGTCTGATTCTTGATCAGTTTCATGGAGACTTCAGCCACGAACCCCTGATCGAAGACTGGCCCTGGTGGGCGAAACCGTTCATAGTCGGCAGCATTGGCGCCACACATGTTTCCAGTAATACCAGCATTAACTACACTCGCTTTTCGTTCGGACTCGGAGGTGGGATCAGGCTTTATGCCAGTCGCCATTTCGGCTTCAAGATTCAGGCTGAATGGTTGCCGGTTTTTGTGGACCCGCACGTGACCGTTATTTGTGGCGCAGGTTGCATTGTTCACGTCGGCGGCACGGTAAGTTCTCAGGGCGAAGTCTTCGCTGGCCCCATCTTGCGATTCTGATTGTCGATTTCTCGCAGACCAGATAGCCCGCTCCCGCGAGCCCAACCCGCATAATCACTAAACATTTCACAATTGTCTGTCTCGTTCGCGACTACAAGAATCCATAGCCGCTGAAGCCCTGTTTTCCAAATTGCGGAAAGCGAAACACCGTAACAGTGTGCACGGATGTTTACAGCAAATGCACTTGCAAGAAAAGTGTTATGGAGTCGCACGTGCCACGCATTGTTTGCAGCTGTAATGCCATGCCTCGCCGACAAACATGACTTCACTGTTTCCTGTTGGGCGGCCTGAACTGTCAGGAGTGAATAACATGAAGCAAGGCGCGCAGTATTTCAAATCCCTGAGATTTCTAAGTTTGTTGTTCAGCTTGCTGACGTTATGCGTCGGCATTGCCTTCGGCCAGGCGATCAGCGGGAACCTGGTCGGCACAGTGTCCGATTCCAGCGGGTGCAGTGGTGGCGAATGCTGAGGTGACCGCGACCAACGTTGGCACGAACGCTTCGGCTGTGACCCACACCAACTCAACCGGTGAATATCGATTCGACAATCTTCCGGTGGGAACGTACAACATCACGGTGAAAGCCACGGGCTTTCGCACCTTCGTTGCACAAGCCGATGTGGAACTGAACAAAACCGGCACTCGAAATGCCAGCTTGACCGCCGGGTGCAGCCAGCGAGACCGTGGAAGTTTCGGGCGCGCCGCCGGCGATCGACACCACCACCGCGCAGCTGCAATCGACATTCGATCCGCAATATTCGCAGGATCTCGGCCTCACCTCCGCAGGAGGCGCAGGCGCTGGTGTTTTGAATCTTTCGTTGCTGAGCCCGGGTGTTACCAACGGCAGCGCGATGGGAGATGGAGTTGGCCCCTCGGTGGGAGGTCAGCGTCCACGGGACAATAACTTTACAGTTGAAGGCGTCGACAACAACAACAAGACGGTCACGGGAGCGCTGATTACAGTTCCCCCGGAATCCGTCGAGAACTTTACTCTGCTTTCCAATCAGTTCAATTCCGAGTTCGGTCACTCTTCCGGCGGCCAATTCAATACGACCGTCAAGAGCGGCACGAACAGCTTTCATGGTTCCGCTTACGAATACTTTCGAAATCGTAATCTGAACGCGGTGGACCAGACCTGGGTGCAGCAGGGGCTTACCTCGAATCCGCGTTTCGACTCCAATCGTTTCGGCGGCACCCTCGGCGGACCGATCGTCAAGAACAAGCTTTTCTTCTTCACGAATTTTGAGCGCAACCCGGTCGGATTCATCTCCGTCGGCGGCGGAGCCGTGCAGACTCCAACTGCGGCCGGCCTCGCGGCGATCAGTGCCGATCCCAATCTCAATGCCACGAACTTTGGGATCTTTCAGCAGTTCGTTCCGCTTGCTGCGACTCCGTCCGGTTGCATCCCTACAACGGGACGACGAACGGAATCATCGCTAGGGGCCAATCCATTCAGCGCGCCCGCGAATGGAACCTGTGCCGCCGGCAGTGTAGAAGTCGGCAACGTTCCGATCACTCCTGCGGCCTGGCAGAGCTGGACGAATTTTGTCCAGAGCGTGGACTACAACATGTCGGACAAAGACCAGATTCGCGGACGCTTTATCTACAACAAGGAGAACTTGCTGGACAATGCGGCGCAACTGGGGACTTTCTTCGCGCCGTTCTCCATCACGTTCGCACTGGTCAACGCGAGCGAATATCACACCTTCTCGCCGAATGTGACGAATGAATTCCGCGTCGGCTTCAATCGCTTTGACGAGAACATACCGGCGGGAAACTTCAGCTACCCCGGATTGGATGCTATTTCCGAACATCACTCTCTTCGATCTCGGCAACGGCCTGAACATCGGACCGGATGGAAATGCTCCTCAGTTCACGATTCAGAACTTCTACCAGTTCGTGGACAACGTCAGCATCGTAAAAGGCAAACACACCTTGAAGGTTGGCGGCGAATACCGCTGGTATATTTCACCGCAGGGCTTCACGCAACGTTCCCGCGGAGACTATGAGTACAACGGGACCCAGGTCTTTCTGGAAGACTTCGCGCCCGACAATTTCGGGCAACGCAGCACCGGGTCGAGCACCTACTACGGCAACCAGAAGGCGGTTTACTTCTTTGTCAACGACACCTGGCGCGTGAACCAGCATTTGAGCCTGAACGCGGGCGTTCGTTACGAGTACACCACTACGCCGATTGGTGAAAACCGGCAGACTCTCAACGCCATTTCCGACACGCCGAGCATCCTGGTTCCGCAGGCCGGAAATCAGCCACTTGTTTTTGGCAAGGTGCAGCCCGCCAAGAACAATTGGGCGCCTCGCATCGGTTTTGCGTATTCACCCGGCAGCAGCGGCACTACTTCAATCCGCGGCGGTTTTGGCATGGCCTACGACACGCTTTACGACAACATTGGCAGCTTGGCGGTCCCGCCGCAAATCGGTTCCACCGAGAACGTAGCGGCAGGGTTGACCGCCAACGTGCTCCACTGCTCCTGATTTCTTGCCGAATGGAGGCTTACCGCCGGGCAGCGGCAGCGGCATCACCATTCTGGGCAAGGCGGACGCGCTTGCCAATACTGCCAACTGGATTCCGCCCAAGGAAAAGGATCCATACTCCATCAACTGGAACTTCGGAGTGCAGCATTCCTTCGGCAAGAACTACACCGCCGAAGTCAACTACGTCGGTACTCGCGGCATTCATCTGCCCGTGCAGGACATCATCAACCTGGCATCGGTCGTGACTCCCGCAACTGCCTTGCCGACTTACCTGCAGGCTCCAGACCAGGCAACGCTGGATGCTCTGCCGAACAGTCTGGATCAACCTGCTTCCCATTGTGCAGGCAGCGCGAACATCGAAGCCGGCGAACTTCGTCAATGCTGGATTTGGCAGCGCGATCACGCTTTTCGTCCCGCGTGGCCAGTCCTCCTACAACGGATTGCAGGCAGGACTGACTCGCAGGTTCACCAATGGTCTGACCTTCCAGAGCGCCTACACCTGGAGCCATGCCATCGATAACAGCACTGCGGACTTTCATACGAGCGACATCACGCCTCGTCGTCCGCAGGATTTCTTCAACTTCGCTTCGGAAAAGGCGAACTCCGCTCTCGACCGTGCTCAGCGGTTCACGCTGGCGATCGTCTACGAGTTGCCGTTCTTCAAGGGCGGCAACTGGATGAAGAAGAATGTCCTGGGCAACTGGACCTTCAGCCCGGTCTACACGTTCGAAACCGGCGAATGGGTCACGGTGCAGGCACAGCAGGACGCGAACCTGAATGGCGATCCCGCCGGTGATCGTGTCATCGTGAATCCGGCTGGTGTTCGAGGAACGGGCACCGACGTTTCACCGCTGACGGCTGCTATCCGGACCGAATGCTGGCTCGGTTGTGGCCTATGTGGCCAACAATCCGACAGCACAATACATCCGAACCGGTCTGGGCGCGCTGCCGAACACAGGCCGGAACACCCTGCAAACGCCGGGGACCAACAACATCGACCTCGGAATCTACAAGAACCTGAACATCACCGAAACGATGAAGTTCCGGTTCGGCGCGCAGTTTGGGAACATCATCAACCATCCCCAGTTCATTCCCGGAAGCAATCCGGGCTTTGGCCTGGGAGTGAACGACGTGAACGGCTTTGCTTCGGTGGGAACCGGTTATACAGCCTTCGTCACTCCGGGGGATGCAAACTTCAACAATCCCAAGGCCGTGTTCGCAAGCAACGCACGCACGATCGCGCTGACTGCAAAGTTCTCGTTCTAGAACACGAACTCAATTCGAAAGACGGGGCCGATATCTGGCCCCGTTTTTTTCTGCTCGATGTCTCAATGGAACTTCGTCCCCGCCCCATGTTGGGCACAACTATTGAGTATTCAACCACCGCTTTCCGATCAAGTAATATCTCCCGCATGGAACTCAAAGTTCTTTTTAGCGAAGATCCCGCATTCGTCTTAAAGAGGGCTGACAAATTCCTTTCGTCGGAACCAGTTCTGCATAATCTGATTCTGTCGATTCTGCACGCCCGTGTCGCTCACTGCGATCCAGGTCGGTATTGGATCGCATTGCACGGAGAGGAAACCATCGGCGTGGTCGTTCAGTCACCCCTGGAATATCCAGCGACCCTGACACCCATGGGACCGCGAGCGGTGATGGCACTGGTGGATGCAATTGCGGAAGCCGGAGTGACTCTACCCGGTGTCAATGGGGACGCGGCAACGGCAGCCAGCTTCGCAGGGCAATGGAGTGAACGATGTAAGTCGGCAGCTAAACCGTTCCAGGGAACGCGTCTCTACGAGTTCCTGGAAGCTGGGAGAAGTTTCCCGTACCGAAGGTCACCTACGGCGGGCAGGTCCGGAAGACCGCAGTCTGATGATCCTCTGGACCCGTGCGTTTCAGGATGAAATTGGTGAATCTGCCGAACGATACTGAACTTCGCGTAGACCGAGGGTTGGACGCAGGACAGCTCTGGGTCTGGGATCAAGAACGGAGAGACCATGTCTATGGCCGTCAGCCGCGAACCGGTACAAGGCGTAGTTCGAATCTCAGGGGTCTATACGCCACCCGAGAAGCGAAACCACGGCTACGCAGCAGCCTGCGTTCATGCGTTGTCGAAAGATCTTCGCGGCCGTGGGTATCGGTGCATTCTCTACACTGACTTGGGCAACCCTACATCGAATTCCATTTACCGGCGAATCGGATATAAGGCCGTAGGAGAGGCTCTCCGTTATCGCTTTGACTGATCCAGCAAAAGCGGTCTTGTACGACGATTTCGAAATTCAGAATAGGAGGCTCAGCGCACCTCCGCGAAAACCGGCTGAGCACGATCTCTGTGGCCTACGACTAAGCGGCTTTCCTGTCAGCAAACATATTGCCCAGCTTAGTGAAGCGATGGACGAAAGCCACATGTGACATCTGACCCGATTCCGCGTCATCTTTTCCCGAATCGCTTCTTTCAATGACCGAGAAGTGGACGTAATCGTAGATATCAACGTCTTCCACTCTGACCCGCAAGCCCGTTGGATCTGCGCAGATATCACCACTGGCAACTTCTAAATCGTGCATCATCGCATAACCTCCAGTTGGTTGAGAATGTAACCACCAAATTTCTCACGACCGGCGACCACTGGTGTAGAAAGGCTGGAACCTTTCTAACTCTCGCGGTTCCATGGCACTGTGAGCTTTGCCCAGCAAGACAGAAATGTTTTCAGACTTCGACACGAGCGCCCATACGCCGGCGGAACGGGCTGCTTTCTCGGTGGAAGAATCACCCCACGCGCTGTACATGATGACTGGCACTTCCGGCATCATCCGCTTGAGAATCCGGGCAGCCTCCAGTCCGTTCATCACTGGCATCGAGAGGTCCAGCAGAATCAAGTCAGGATGCAACTCCTGAGCTTTGTCAATTGCTTCCTTTCCGTTCTCTGCCTCTCCGCAAACGCTGAAGTCGTCTCGCTCGAAGAATTCGCACAAGGCTTCTCGAATAAATAGACTGTCATCCGCGATCAAAATGGTGTGAGACATATGCAGCCTCCGGGGCCCTTGGCAGGCTGCTGGCCGCGCCGCAACGTACAGGCCGACGGACGGCACGAGGAAGGGTTACCTCGACCCTACACCCTGAGTCGCGAGAGTACATCCGGCAAAGACCGTACGATAGCGAACATTGAGTAGTACTACACCGTACTCACGGACGAGGTTATTCCTAAGTGACAGCTAGCTTGGACTGTGTCTGGCAAACCGCTTGTTTTGATCGCCTACGCATGCCCAATTCTGGCGAAGCCCCAGTTCAGCGCCATCTCCGGGAGCCGACATTGTTATGGAATCAATTACGCTCAGAAACCGCCAATGTCCGCTAACGGCTTCGCGTATAAGTGTAGTCATCGGCCACGTCACCAGCGTCTAATCCCGGTGATTTAAGGAGAGTCTGTGATTCGTGACAAGCGTAAGGCCGTGGTCTGGTTGCTCATCATGGTCTGGTTGATCGCGTGCGGGTTGTGTCCCGGCGGCGCCGCCCAGCAGAACCCGCCCGGCGCCTTGCCCGATGCACCTTCCAGCAGCGCGCAGTCGCCGCCGCAGCAGACGACCAAGGGGAACAATCCAATCCAGAACAGCGTGGCGCTGGTACAGTTGCTGGAGCGGAAGTCGCTGGTCTTTCCTGATATCGCTACCACCAAGGCAAGACTGAGCCCCTGGGACAAGTTCACGCTGGCGGCCAACAACAGCATCGCTGTCTCTACCATCGGCGCGTCCCTGGTCGGCGCCGCTTACGGTCAGGCCATCGACAGCCCCGAAGGATATGGTCAGGGCGGCGAAGGATATGCCAAGCGTTTCGGTGCAAACATGGCGCGCGCCGCTTCCGACAACATGTTCGGCACCTTCCTGATTGCCTCCATCATGCACGAGGATCCGCGCTTCTTCGTCAAAAAGGGCCTCTCATTCCGCCAATCGGTGAAGTACGCCGCCGTCCGGGTCGTGAAAACCCGTAACGACGACGGGCAAACGGTCACCAACTTCGCCGGACTGCTGGGTCCGCTGGCTGGCGAGGCACTGGCCAACACCTACTATCCTGAAGGCAGCCGAGGCGTCGGCAGCACCTTCATCCGCTATTCTGCCGATCTCGGCTGGAGGTTCGCCGGACACCTTGTGAAACAGTACTGGCCCGACATCAATAAGAAACTGCGCCTCGCGCCCGCCCCCCAGGCGAATCCGAAACAGGAGTGACCGCTGGAAAACCTCGCTCATTGAACCCGCATGCGTAGATATCGCCCTGCCTCAGAATCAAGACGTTCGCTTCCTGTATTCGAATAGGGTACGTTGGGAGAACAATGGGCATGCATGTGTCTACAGGGCCGGGAGACCAGTGACAAAGATTTGGGAAAGACTCTATCTCGGGAGTCTGAAAGATGCGGTGCAACTGGTGCGTTCCAATCCGCGGCGTATCGCGACCGTCATTTCGCTTTGCCGCCAGAAGGCTGTTCCGCGAGCACCGAAGATCATCTACATCCACATTCCAATCCCGGACGCGGCTCCGATCTCTGCGCAAAAGTTGGAAGACATCCTGTACGCCATAGCGATAGGCGTGCGGCGAGGCGGCGTGCTGGTGCATTGCCGCGAGGGCATGAACCGATCGCCGATCCTGGTTGCAGCCTGGATGGATCGTTGCGGCTATGCGGAAATTGACAAAGCATTGTCCGAGATTGCAAAACTTAGGGATCTCGCCCCTTCGCGCGCATTGCTGGCCAGCGTACGGGACTCACTGCGCAATTGAAAATAGACGGATTTCCAAAAGCGCTGGCATAACGTCCCATTACACTCAAGACTCCCCAAATGAGTGCTATCGCCCTGATTACGACAGTGATCTGACGAAGGGTCGATGCGAGACGAAACACGAGTCGGTTTGGTGTCTAAGTGAGCAGACATGCTCTGTATCCACGTAGGTCTCTGAACCCGATCCTAACGCTTGAAATCAGCAGTTTTCCAATGGTCATGGCGATAACGGTCGCCATATTGTTAGCGACAGTTGACACGGGCTACTTTCGGTTCCGATGAGGAGTGAAGGGAAGTTGCTAATCGCAGCAAGCCCTCGCCCTGATTCCATCAATCCCTTCTTTAGCAATAATGGGGACCATGACGAGCGCCGCAAGCGGGTCTGCCCACCACCATCCCAGAGTGACGTTGAGAAGCAAGCCCGTAAGTAGAATCGCCGACAGGTAGACACAGAAGTCAGTCTGTTTGGCATCGGCGTGCATAGCTGCGCTGCCGAGTTCGTTGCCGACCCTCTTCTTTGCCCGTGACAGAAGCGGCATGACGACGAGTGATACGCATGCGAGGATAATTCCCGGAATGCTGTGCTCAGGAGCTTTTCTATGGAAGAGATCAGAAACAGACTCGTACCCGACATAAAGGGCGAGTGCCAAGAAGCAGACGCCAACGAGACGCAAGCTGAGCATCTCATTCCGTTCCCGCTTCAGCGCGTCGGCGTCAACTGACATTCTCCACAGCAGCACCGTGCCAGACGTTACTTCTATGAAGCTATCAATTCCGAATCCCACCAGAGAGATGCTGCCCGCAAGCACTCCAGAAACAACGGCAACTAGTCCCTCCAGAGTATTCCACCCAATCGTGAAATACTCCAAGGATTTCCCGCGGTGCGCCGCAGCTTGGCGATGTGCAACCGTCTCCATCACCAGAGGATACCAAGATACAGACTAGAGTTCTTCAGGGGGCGACTCAGGAGTTGTCGTAACATCTCCATCACCCTCATCACCCTCATCACCCTTTTCCGAGCATCCGACTTTCATTTGACTTCCCCTCCGCACCCCATTACCCTCATTCATTCAGTCCGCTCTTTGTCATCTTAGGAAAGCGCGTCTTCGCCGCTCGGCGAAGACAGGGAAGCGGGTGCAATTCCCGCGCTGCCGCGCAACTGTAAGCGAGGACATTGCCCTCGGCCACTGGGAAATTCCCGGGAAGGCCGCGGACGAATCCGGATCGAACTCATCCTCACTCGCGAAGCCAGGAGACCGGCGCGATCCATCGACCTCAACCTCTTTCGCGTGCCAAGGAGGATGGAATGCGCACAATCTCAGTTGTCTTTTTCACCCTGCTTCTCTCTGCAGCGGCTTTAGCCACCGATCTCACCGTCAAAGTCGTCGATCCCCAGTCCGCAGCAGTCTCCGGCGCTCAGGTTTCGCTGCTGTGCGGGTTAGAAAACAAAACCGTCGTTGCCACCCAAACCACATCTGCCGAAGGCACTGCCACGCTGCCCATGAAGCAGAATGAACCCTGCCAAGTCAGAGTTCTCGCTCCCGGATTCGCTGAGGACTTAGTAGCGGTTCCAGCCGAGCCAGAACTCAGAATCGTCCTGCGTCTCGCCACTGCATCGCAGACCGTCGTCGTGACCGCCACAGGTACGCCGGTGCCCGGCGAAGAGTCCGGCGCAGACGTCGACGTACTCACCGGACTTCAACTGACCACGATGCAGCCCACTGCAGCCGCCGATGCCATCCGCTTCCTTCCCGGCGCCATCGTCAACGCCGCCGGCCAGCGCGGAGGCCTCACCTCGCTCTTCGTCCGCGGCGGCGAATCTCGCTACAACAAAGTCATCGTGGACGGTGTCACCATCAACGAACCCGGAGGCACCTTTGATTTCGGCACTCTCCCGCTCGATCAGGCCGATCGCTTGGAGTTCGTTCGCGGGACCCAAAGCACGCTTTATGGCTCCGATGCCATGACCAGTGTCGTCCAGGTCTGGACGCGCAGCGGCAGCACGCGCATCCCCGAACTCCGCTTCGGCGCTGACGGCGGCAACTTCTCCACCGCCCATGGATACGCGTCGCTCGCGGGCGCTCGTGGTCGCTTCGATTACAACGCCTTCGGCGGCCAATTCAACACGCAAGGCTCCGGCATCAACAGCGCCTACTCCGACTCGATCGAAGGCGCCAACGTCGGCGCCGCACTCAGTGACCGCGCTTCGCTCCGCGTTCGCATGCGCCACTCCAACAGCCACACCGGCGTCCCGGGCGAATGGAGCTTCAACGGATACGTTCCGCTCGTCCCAGTGAACGGATTCTCTCAGCCCTACGAGCCACTGCAGCCAAACCCATTCGACTGGTCGCAGTTGAACGATCTATTGGGCAGCGCAGAACTTTCGGTAGCCGCTCCCAATGGCTGGCAGCATCGCTTCACTGGATTCGACTACGTGTATCGCTACTACGAACTGAATCCCGGTGACCCCACGCGAGTGAACACTCAGGATTGCGGGTTCGGCGGCCCGCCCGTTCCGTGCGGAATTGATTTCCTCTCCAACGAGGTCGATCACATCAACCGCGCCGGTTTCGAATACCAGGGCGACTATTCCGAACGAACCTGGGCTCACACCACGTTCGGATATCGCATCGAAAACGAAAACGGCTTTGTCGGAAACGTCGCCTACGGTCCCCAAACCCACGGCCAGCGCCTGAACAATGACGTCTATCTTCAGCAGCAACTCACTTGGAAGACGTTAAGCGTAATCGCGGGGGGCCGCTTCAATCACAACAGCGACTTCGGCAACACCGGCGTGCCCCGCGTAGTGCTCTCCTGGCAGGCATGGAATGGAAACGAAATCTTCTCCGGCACCCGCTTCCGCTTCTCCTATGCCAACGGATTCAAAGAGCCTCGCCTCGAAGAGACTTTCGCCGGGCCCCCTTATACGCAGCCCAATCTCGGCCTCAGGCCTGAGCATGTCCGCGCCTTCGAAGCCGAATTCCAACAGGGATTTTTCCAAGGCAAATACGAACTCACTGCCACCTACTTCAACAATCTTTTCCACGACCAAATCAACTACGTCACCGTGGATCCCGTAACCTTCATCGGCGAATATGTGAACGTCAACCGTGCCATCGCCCACGGCGCGGAAGTGACCTTGCGCGCGAAGATTCGCTCAAGGCTCCTCCTCGACACGGCCTACACCTATATCTCATCGCAGTATCTCGACAATCCCGCTCCCTTCGACCCTGTCTACGATCCTGGGAAGCCTTTGTTGCGCCGCCCCAAGCACTCCGCCACCACCATGCTGTCGTACTTGGGATCGCGATGGGGAGCAAACCTCGGCGGAAGTTTCGTCGGCCGTCGCCCCGACTCCGATTTCTTCGGCTTCGACATCACTCACGCCGCTGGCTACGTCCGCGCCGACGTAGGCGGATGGTACGCCATAAATTCGCACGTGACCACGTACGCGAATGTAGAGAATGTCCTGGACCGCCGTTACAACGAGGTGGTTGGCTATCCCGCCCTGCCCATCAACGTCCGCGCCGGCGTGCGTTTTCGATTAGGTGGAGAGTAGTCAGGTGGAAAGCAGTCCCGTCCCGCCGAGGGTGCCCCATCCTTGTCCTCTGTTTTTCGGAGGACAGGGTGGGGGATTTTGACTTTCCTCTGTGTCCTCTGTGGTGACGTCCGTGCCGCCATCGTTTCTGATCCCGCGCGAGAAAAAAGAAAAAGGGCCCGAAGGCCCCCATAATCCTCTCAAACTTCAACCGACCGCTTATCCCACCTTCTGCGGCGTCTGCGGCAGCGGCATCGCCGCCGCAATCTTCGCCCCAAAATATTTCGTCCGCGCGTTCAGCAACTTCTCAATCTCCGCCTGCTTCAACGGCTGCTGCCGTCCCAGCAGATGCGTGACCAGCGCAATCTGTGCGAAATGCTCCACGGTCTCCATCTTCATGTACGCGTGTTCCAGCGTATCGCCGTACGTCACCACACCATGATTCGACATCAGAATCGCATCATAGTTCGGAACATATGGCTCCAGAGTCTGCGCCAGTTCCGACGTCCCCGGCGTCCCATACCGCGCCAGCGGAATGCATCCCAGCCCCATCACCACTTCGCACACCAGAGGCTCGGTCAAGGCGACTCCGGCCGCAGCAAATCCCGTCGCCGTCGGCGGGTGCGCGTGACAGATCGCCTGCACGTCTGGCCGCAGCCGATAGATCAACAGATGCATCCCGATCTCGCTCGTCACATTCCGGCGCCCTGAAACAAGCTGCCCGTCCATGTCGACGATCACCAGATCCGCCGGACGCATCGACCCCTTGCTCAAGCAGGTCGGCGTCACCAGAATCCGGTCGCCCTTCAACCGCACCGACAGATTCCCATCCATCGCCGCCACGAATCCTCGTTCGTGGAGCATCCGTCCATATCGGACGATTTCTTCCCTGTATTTGCGCTCTGTAGGCATGTACACCTTAGGGGAGTTGATAAAAAGCAGGCCGCACGTCCGACATTCGCATAGTATCAGCACAACTGCGCCCGAAACAATCCAAAATTTGAATTGAAAATCGATCTTGCGGATGCCTCGAAACGCGCGCAGTCCGGCCTTCTTCCTTATAATCGCGCTCGGTGCTCGTTTCCGATTTTCACTACGATCTTCCTGAAGAATTAATCGCCCAGCAGCCGCTGCCCGATCGCGCCGGCTCGCGTCTCCTCCACCTGTCCGCCGCCACCGGCGCCCTCGCCGACCGCCAATTTCGTGATTTCCCCGACCTTCTACGGCCCGGCGACCTCCTCGTCTTCAACAACACACGCGTATTTCCCGCCCGCCTCTACGGACGACGTCGTGGCTTTAAGTCACAGCCTCTCAGTCCGCATAATCCTGCCTCGCGCGACTTCCTTCGCGGCCGTGTCGAAGTCCTGCTTACCCGGCAACTGCAGCGCGATCCCAACGATTGGGAATGTCTGGTCCGGCCGGGCCGCAAGATTGGAGTCGGCGAACATCTTTTCTTCGGCGATCACGACGAACTTCAGGCCGAAGTCATCGCCCGCGGCGAATTCGGCGAGCGCCATATCCGTTTCGTCCCCGTGGACGACTTCTTCGCCCGCGTGGAAAAGATCGGCCACATCCCCCTCCCGCCCTACATCGCCCGCGACGACTCCTCCGCCGATCGCGATCGCTATCAAACCGTCTACGCCCGCGAGCGTGGATCCGTAGCTGCCCCCACCGCCGGCCTCCACTTCACCCCGGAGATTCTCTCCCGTCTCCGCGACCGCGGCATCGAGACCACCGAAGTCACCCTCCACGTCGGACTGGGAACCTTTCAGCCAGTCCGTGTAGAAAAAGTCGAAGAGCACACGCTGCACTCCGAGCCGTATTCAATTTCCGAAGAAGCCGCCGAAAAAATCCGCCGCGCGCGCAGCGAGTCCCGCCGTGTGGTTGCCGTAGGCACCACCACAGTCCGCACGCTGGAGTACGCCGCCCAACAAGGCAAGGGTGAAGTGCGCGCCGGTTCCGGCGAAGCCAATCTCTTCATCTATCCCGGATACAAATTCCAGGTAGTGAGCGCCCTGCTGACGAATTTCCACCTTCCTCAATCCACCCTGCTAATGCTGGTCTGCGCGCTGGGAGGAAAAGAAAATGTTCTGCGCGCGTATCGCCACGCGGTAGCCGAGCGCTACCGCTTCTACTCCTACGGCGATTGCATGTTAGTGGAGTAAGAAAATTGGGTGCCCCACTTCTCCCTGACTTTGGGAGAAGTGGGGATTTTCGCTACGGCAGCTGCAAGTCGAACGCGTAGATCTCCTGCGCGCTGATGTCCCGCGGAAACAACGGAACTTCGCCCGGGCCCAGGCCGGTCCAGGATCCCGGTCCGAACTGCCCGCGAAAAAGCCTCGCATTCTTCAAATCCGCGATCTTCTCGACTTTTCCATCGCTGATGCGGATGCGATAGTATCCGGTCTCTTTATTCAAGAACGTATCGAAATACACATATGCGCTGTCTCGCGACCATGCCAGGTAGCCGAACGACAAGTTGAGCCGCAGCTGCCGCCATGTCTGCGTCTTTACGTCGTAGAGCATTAGCTTGTTGTTGCCCACAGCAATCCCAATGATCGAGCGGCCATCTGGCGACCACCGAGGCGCAAACATTCCTCGCGACCCCGGAAGCTCCGAAAACTGATGCGTGTCCAGATGGAGCACCTGGATGAACGACGCTTCGGGATGGAACACATCGTAATGGCCATAGGCCAGTTGCCGACCGTCGGGCGCCCACGTAGGATCCGATTCCATGAAGTCCTCAGTAGTGACCGCCTTCGGACTGCCGCCATCTTTCGAGATCAGGAACACCTTCCACGGCTTCCCCGGAACCGTCCCCGAAAACGCAATCTGCTGCCCATCCGGCGACCAGTGGGCTAATGCTGCTTGCATCGGCGGGTACGTCAACTGCAAGCGCGCGCTGCCATCCGCCTTCCTGCGCCAAAGCGTGTTCTCCGGATAGCTGACATACGACACCCAATCGCCGTCCTTCGAAAACTCCACGTCCCCGGCCGAGACTCCGTCGAGAAAGGGAACCAACGAGCCCGATTTCGCGTCGTACCGCACCAACTCGGCCCGCGGCTGAACTCCGACCACGAACAGTTTCCTGCCGTCTTTGCTGACAAGCGGATTGCCATACTGCAGCGGCCCGGTCGTCAATTGCACAGGCGTGCGCGAAACCTTCCTCCACCACTCGATGCGCTCCGGAACGATCCATATGTTCGTGTCCCGATCTCGCGTGCTCTGAAACAAGAAATACTTGCCATCCGAGGTCCAGGTTCCACAGCACTCGCTGGGGGCCGTGTTCCAGCCGGCAAGCACTTCGTGCAGACCGCTCCCATCCGTGCGCAGCAGCGAGTCAACGAACTCTGCCAATAGCCATCCAGGCAATCGGCACACGTAGCGACGGCCGCCTTCGGCCGTCCAAGCCAGCGCGAAGCGCGGCGCACCCTCACCGGAATCATGCGCTCGGCGCAAAGGTTCTACACAAGACCTCCTAGCCCTCAATCCCGGAAATCGCCGTATACCCTACCGTTCCGGCAAATTGCCATACTCCCCGTATGAAGTCAGAGTTGGAGCGTCGCATTCAGCAGCTATGCGCTGAAGTGGTGAACACAAACGAGCCTGAGAAATTGGATCGCCTATGCCGCGAACTCCAGACGGCACTCAGCCAATACATCGGCGGCCTTCGTGATCACGTAAAGGAATACCGCGATTCTGCCAAGCGCCGCCCGCCGGGGAAGAGCAACGACAACTAACCGGGTACAGAACTGACTACCGAGGAGTGGCAATAGTAATGGCAAAGCAAAACGGGCACCCCAACGGGTGCCCGCTCTCAGAACTGCCAAACTCTATCGAAAATCTACGCCCGTGCGCCAGCTGCGGCCGGCTCACCTACCGAAAGTGGTTTTTCCTCGCCATTCGGCTTTTGCGGCTGTCCGCCCTTGCGAATGTCGATGCCGCCCTTGAAGAACGCGCCATCTTCAATCGAGATGCGCGCCGCGATCACATCACCGGTCAGCGAACCGTCGCTGCGGATGTCCACGCGATCGCTCGCAGTCAAATTGCCGCGAACTTTCCCGAGCACCACGATCTCGCGCGCATTGATGTTCGCCGCCACCACTCCATTGCGGCCCACCGTCACGCGATTGCCCGATAGATTAATGGACCCTTCCACTCTGCCATCGATGTAAAGCGACTCGGAACCGGTCACCTCACCCTTGATCACAAGCGATTTGCCGATGGTCGCCTGATCCGCAGTGGTGGTCGTCACCGGCCGGGGAGCCGTTGGCGGTTCGCTTGCGCTCATCGCAGGCGCACTGGGGGTAGACGTAGTTGGACGCTCCGGCTCAGCTGGCCGGCCGGGTGTTTGAGGCTGATTTGTCGGCTTCCACATGGGATGACAGGTCCTTTCCTCTGTAGGGATTAGGAGTTATTTGGCCGCACTTTCGTAGCCAAACCCGATTGTACTCCTCCGTCTCATTTTGAGCCCTGTGGAAATCCCTTATTTTCAACGAAAGTAACCGGATTGCCACCCGTACACGGATTCCCCACGTCTGGCTTCTTTGCCAGAAGTGGGGATTTTTCCCGACTACGTAGTAACGTTTTCCCGGAAATATTTGCCGGCGCGTATCCTTCCACAGGTCCCTGGAGTTATCCTCTGCAGGAGAAGATTTAACGAAACCTTCGGCGCAGCGAATTTCCTTCGTGTACCTTCGCGCCCTTTGTGGTCAGATGATTTGATAAGGAGCCATTCATGCCCGAACCAGCCGTAGCCTCGCTCCCCCCATCGCTCGCCCGGAATCCTCTGAGCACTCTCCCTACCACGAGCGCTACATCTCGCTGGTCCCCGGCAACGACATCCTCGGCACGCTCGAGTCGCAACGCCGCCAGACGTTGATCCTCCTCTCCGGCCGCGACGAATCCGAAGGCGACTTCCGCTACGCCCCCGGCAAATGGTCCGTAAAAGAAGTCCTGGGCCACGTCTGCGACACCGAACGCATCTTCGCCTACCGCGCCCTGCGCATTGCTCGCGGAGACAGCACTCCGCTCGCCGGCTTCGAGCAAGACGACTACGTCCGCAACGGCCCCTTTGCCGCGCGCCAGCTCCCGGACCTCATCGAGGACTACATCGCCGTCCGCCGCGCCACGCTCACCCTCTTCCGCAACCTAGACGAAGCAGCCTGGATGCGCCGTGGCATCGTCAATAACAACGAAATCAGCGTCCGTGCCCTGGCCTACATCACCGCTGGCCACGAACTCCATCACCGCCGCATCCTGGAAGAAAAGTATTTTGCTGGGCACTAATGTATTGGCCTTTGCTTCGTGAACCTTCGTGCCCTTAGTGGTTAATGATTTTACGTTCCAGGCCGCGTACGATGTGCAACACATCGGCATTACACTACGAAAAGCCGACGACGAACGACCAGCCCCTGTGGGGGCTGTGGGTTATTCTGAAAGCTGACAGCTGAGAGCAAAGCTCATTGCTCACTAGCTCATCGCTCATTGCTCCTCATGCTCTCCGACACCGCCATCCTCACCCACATCGCCCGCCAAACCAAGCGCCAGGCCGGATACAAACAGCTAGTCCGCGAACTAGGCCTGCACGGCGAAGAACGCCGCGAACTGAACGATCACCTTCAGAAGCTGGTGAAGCGGCGGCCAACTCATCCCCATCGACTCCGACCGCTACGCCCTCCCCCAAGCCGCCGCCGACAAGAACCTCATCGCCGGACGTCTCTCCATGCACCGCGACGGCTTCGGCTTCGTCATCCCCGATCCCAAATCGCTGAGCGGCCCGCTGAAATCCAAACTCGCCGGCGACATCTTCATTCCCCCGCACCAGATCGGCACCGCCATGCACGGCGACCAGGTCCTGGTCGAAATCGCTAACGTCCGCCCCGACGGCCGCGCCGAAGGCCGCATCGTCCGCCCCGTCAACCGCGCCCACGCCACCGTGGTCGGCATCTTCCACTACGGCAGCCGCAGAAACTATGTCACTCCAATCGACACAAAGATCACGCAAGAAATCGTGATCCCGGAAGGAATGGAAGTTCCAGGATTCCCCTGTGTCCTCCTGTGGTGAAAGATTTTGAAGGCGCACCACAGAGGACACAGAGATCACAGAGAAAAAAGAAATCCGTAGACCGAGTCCTGGGCGAAGAAGCCGCCCGCCACGACCGACTGGACCAACCTCGAAGGCGTAGTAGTAGACGTAGAAATCACCGACTGGCCCTCAGCCACGCAGAACCCGCGCGGCAGAGTCGTCGAAATCCTCGGCCGCGAAGACGACTTCGGCGTCGACGTAGAAATCATCATCCGCAAATTCCACCTCCCGCACCATTTCCCCGCCGCCACGCTCGAAGAAGCGCAGCAAGTCCCCGCCACAATCCCCGGCCACGAACTCCGCCACCGCCGCGACTTCCGCTCGCTCCCCATCGTCACCATCGACGGAGAAACCGCCCGCGACTTCGACGACGCCGTCCTCGTCCGCATCCTCCCCAACAACAATTTCGAACTCCAGGTCCACATCGCCGACGTCGCCCAATACGTCACGCCCGACAGCGCGCTCGATCAGGAAGCCCGCCTCCGCGGCACCAGCGTCTACTTCCCCGACCGCGCCGTCCCCATGCTGCCGCTGGAACTCTCGACCGACATCTGCAGCCTGCGCCCGCACCTCGATCGCCTCGTCCTCTCCTGCATCATGGAAATCGATCACCGCGGCGAGATCGTCGACTACGACCTCTGCGAAGGCGTGATCCGCTCCGCCGAGCGCATGACCTACACCGGCGGTGAACGCCGTCCTCGAAGGCGACGAAGGCCAGGCCACCCGTTACGGCCCGCTGGTCGCGATGTTCGAACTCATGCGCGACCTGCAGCAAATCCTCTACCGCAAGCGCGAGCGCCGCGGATCGATCGACTTCGATCTCCCCGAGCCCGTCATCGAATTCGACGAGTTCGGCCTGATGAAGTCCATCACCCGCTCCGAGCGCAACATCGCCCATCGCCTGATCGAAGAATTCATGCTCTCGGCCAACGAGACGGTTGCGCACCATCTGGAGTCGCATCGCATCGCCAGCCTCTACCGCATCCACGAGAAGCCCGACGCCAAACGTGTCTACGACTTCGAAACCATCGCCGCCACCTTCGGATATTCGCTAGGCGTAGGCGCACTCCCTATTCATCGCGTCCAGATGAAAGCCGACCGCCGCGCCGCCTACGGCACCGGCAAGCGCGTCCGCGAAATCGAGATCCCCAAAGAAGTCCACATCACCCCGCGCATGTACCAGAAGCTCACGGAAAAAATCGCGGGCAAGCCAGAAGAAAGAATCCTCAGCTACCTGATGCTGCGCAGCCTGAAGCAAGCCCGTTACTCCGAAGAAAATCTAGGCCACTTCGCGCTGGCCGCGCCCGACCTACACGCACTTCACCAGCCCAATCCGCCGCTATCCAGACCTGATCGTCCACCGCATCCTGAAAGAAGTTCTGCGGAGCCGAGAGTGAGAGCGGGTGCCCCACTTCTCAGCCTGACCTTTGGCGAGAAGTGGGGCATTCTCCGTAACGCCCGACGCCTGAGACGCCGGAAGCCGATGCCCCCATCCCCCTGGTCCAAACGCCGCGATCACGGCGCCCATCGCGAATCCCACGCCCCGCTCTCCGGCCCGATCCCCGTGGAAGAACTCCATGCCATCGCCGAAGAATCCAGCCAGTCCGAACGCCGCGCCGACGACGCCGAACGCGAGCTCATGGAATGGAAAAAGGTCAAGTTCATGCAGGACCGCGTCGGAGAAGATCTTCGACGGCCTGATCACCAGCGTCACCAAGTTCGGCTTCTTCGTGGAACTGACCGACCTGTTCGTCGAAGGCCTGGTCCCGCTGAACACCCTGATCGACGACCGCTACACCTACCACGAAAACACGCGCGAAATCATCGGCCAGCACTCGCGCAAAATCTACCGCATCGGTCAGCAACTGAAAGTGATCGTCGACCGCATCGACCCGGTAGAAAAGAAAATCAACTTCGCGGTCCTGGAAGAAGAGCCGGCAAAGCCAGTCGAAACGCCGCAAGCGCAAATAGTGCGGACGCAAGTGGCCCCCCAAGCGCTTCGCTACCATTCTTCTCTCCGGTCTAGCCATGCCTCGCGGCCCTTCGGCCTTGCTCAAGGCGGGCATGGGCTGCACTCTTGCCTTCCTTCGGAGCTGTGCTTGCTGGTTGCGGGGGCTTGCGGATTGGGGTGCCGGGGTTTGCTGGTGTCGCTTGCGCGGTGCACGGGGCTTGCGTCGGTTTGAAGTTGTGCGGTGGGAGTGTGGCTGCGGGTGAGGCCTGGGCAGAGTTGCTTGCTTCGACCGCGGGCACGGTCGCTTCGCGACCGGGACGGACCAATGGGTCCGTCCCTACAGTGGCGCTCGCCTTCGGCTTCGGTTGGACAGCCGAGGCGGCTGTCCCTACGTGTGCAGTTTCTGCTGGGCGGGGGGTGATTCTTGCGCGCTCCAGGTTGGCGCGGATCTGGGCTTGTTGGACTTTCCAGTCCTGGAGTTTCTGGGCGCGAGCTTTTTCTTCCATGATCTGGCGTTCGGATTTTGTGGGGACCGAAGCGTTGTAGGGGAAATCGATCTCTGCGGTCTCGCTGAACTCGGTGTTATCTGGTGGCAGGGCGTATTCGGGAATTTGGTTAACCGAGCTTTTGCCCTGGATCTCGAATTTCACGCGGCTGGCGTTTTTCACGGCGATGTGCAGGGCGCGCAGAATTAACGTGGCGCGCTTCAGGTCGATGGTGTTTTTCATCAACGCATTGATCACTTCCATCAGCGCGTACTGGATGGACTCTTCGTCTTCGATCATCGCGATGGGGTGAAGACGGGTTTGTTTTGGGCGACGAACGCTGCGGATCGCGTTCTGGTGGAAGTAGCAGAATTCCTCGCCTTTGAGCGCTGGGGAGCCGCAACGGACTCCGGTGACCTTGATATGAGTGCAGGTTCCATTCGTTGACATGGCATTTACCTTTTCGCAAATTTTTTGATAGTGAGGACGCAAAATCTTGGCTTCATGGGAGTTAGGGGAATAGCGCAGGATGACATCTGCGTATAATCTTGGAAACGCTGGGCTTGTGAGTAAAATCTTGCGGATATTGGACTTAACTCGTGCAGCGCGGGCGGCGAACTCGTCGGGGACAGGCGTGAGGACGGCTTGCCGTTTTCGGCTCCCGGAGGACGAGGAACCGGTCGTGGGACGTTGTTGCATCGTCCCAGTTTTGCTCAGGCAGATTTCTCAGTAAAGGTTACATGTCACAAAGAAAAAATAAAGTTCTGTGGAAAACTTCAAAGAATGAAGACTGGAGTTCCAATTTGGGACGCTTTTGATAACGAGCAGAGTGTTGGTGGCACAGTTGCCACGGCAACGGGTTAGGCGGCGCAGCTTAGAATGGCCGACCCGCCGATTCTCGCACTGTCATCCAGAGCGAAGGAGCAGGATGCGCTTTTAGCATCGTGGTCCGGGGTTGGCGAGCGAATTCAGCGTGTCGTATGCCGAACTTCACACGCCAAGTTCACAAGCGGGTCCATGGGCTCTGTTTCTTTCGCCCCCTCGGGGCTGGGTGTTTCATCCTTGTGTGGTACCCACGGCTGGCGCCGTGGGCTGCATTCTTGCGCCGCTTCGCGGCTGCTGTTGCACGGAACGCTCCGCTTGGCCGCTTTCTTTCGCCCCTCGGGGCTGGGTGTTTCTTCCTTGCGTGGTACCCACGGCTTGGCGCCGTGGGCTGCATTCTTGCGCCGCTTCGCGGCTGCTGTCGCACGGAACGTTCCGCCTGGCCGCTTTCTTTCGCCCCCTCGGAGCTGGGTGTTTCATCCTTGTGTGGTACCCACGGCTGGCGCCGTGGGCTGCATTCTTGCGCCGCTTCGCGGCTGCTGTCGCAGGGAACGCTCCGCTTGGCCGCTTTCTTTCGCCCCCTCGGGGCTGGGTGTTTCTTCCTTGCGTGGTACCCACGGCTTGGCGCCGTGGGCTGCATTCTTCCGCCGCTTCGCGGCTGCTGTCGCACGGAACGCTCCGCTTGGCCGCGGGTGGACGAGGCACTGTGAGCGCGATCTCTAGTATTGCGAAAAATGCCTCACTGGCGGCGAAACCTTGCAATGCCTCCGATCGGCATGGCATGAGTCGGAACTGCCGTCCTCGCGCTCAATTCCATATGTATCGCTCGTCGTATTCAATATGATTCTTCTTCAAAAACGCGACGAACTCTTCCTGGAACGAATGCTTTTTATGATGCTCTTGCTGTCCCGCGATGTATTCGGTCACTACCGCGACATTCGACTCGCTAACGCTGAAAACGCCGTAACCGGTCTGCCATCCGAATCGTGCCGAATGCTTGTCCCGCACCCATCGTGACGAATTGGTCTTCACCACGCGTGCGATTTCGGCGGCCGAATGCGCGGGACGCGCGCGGATAAGCATGTGGACGTGATCCGGTTCGCCGTTGATGATGAGCGCGGTTCCGTCCATTTCACGGACAATTCCGCCGAGGTAGGCAAATAGATCGTCGCGGAATTCGGGTTTGATGAACGGGCGTCGCTCATGCGTCGAGAAAATGAAATGCAACAAGATGTTTCCCGAGGTATGGGACATTCTCTTTCGCCCCTCCGGGGCTTGCCTACTTTTCCGGCATCCCACCCACGGCTTGCGCCGTGGGCTGCATTCTTCCGCCGCTTCGCGGCTGCGCTTGTGCCGATGTCGGCGGGCGCACATCGTGCTGCGCTTGTGCCGATGTCGGCGCGCGCACATCGTTTGGGCATCGCATATCTCGTGCGGGTAGGGCGCGAACCTTTCCTATTCTCTGGTCGAAGTGAAGTCGAAAGCGGTGACCGATGTCACAAATGCCGAACTGAGAGTCCAAATCGGGAATCGGAGCTTCGACCGCGCCAACGCCCAAGCTCCGGATATGGCAAACACCCCTGCTCCGAAGGAGCGAAAGAATGCAGCCCACGGCGCAAGCCGTGGGAGGCGACCAAAAAGAGCGAAGAAGCCCCGGAGGGGCGTAAGAAAATTGCCTCACGATTCCCGAGGGGATTGGGATCATCGATGTTCTCCACAGGCCACAATTTGTCTTTGACTGACGTTTCTTTCTTTCGCCCCTTCGGGGCTTGGCCGACGGGCCTTTGCTTTCCCACGGCTTGCGCCGTGGGCTGCACTCTTCCGCCGCTTCGCGGCTTGCCGCGGGCGCTAATCAGAGGCGGTTTGCGTGGAGCCAAAACAGTAAACATCCGCATCTTTCAAATTCCCCCTTGCGCTTTTTCGCATTGCTCTGGTATAAACAATTCACCGAGAGCATTTGTGTGGCTGGCTGGGCGCTTTTCTGCAACTCTCGTGCGCGTCCGGCATCTAAGGTTTAGAGGGATTGGATCTCTCAATCGCCCCGGCCACGGGGCTTGATTCGGAAACAACCAGTAGGTTTCTGAAGGGTACCTTCAAGGCAAGGACCTCCAAAAGCAAGTTCTTTTCTCAATTTTCTGTCTTCCGCTTCGGCGTGCGCCGAAATTGAGCGCCTCTTTCGAAGCGGAAGGCCATACCGTTGCGCGCGTCTGTGCTCCTGGTAGGCAAAAGCAGATTCCTCTCCGGCTTCGCCGGTTCGGAATGACAAACCCGTAGGGTTTGCTGGCTTTTGGCTGTCTGGTTGAGCCTCCCGGCGTCCGCCTCCCCGGATTCCCATTGTGGAAATCACGTGGAAATTCTGTGGGACGCTCGCGTTGACAGGGTCTTGCGCAGCAACGTATGTTTGTAAGGTTTCGAGGACAGTCGGATTCGCACTTGTGCGGGTTCGCCTGGACTGAATTCGCGCCGCTCAGGCGGAATGCGATTCGGTCTTTGACAACTCGGTTGAACGTGCCAGTCGTGAGAGAACGGATTCGGGCATTAGTCTGAAACGATCTCACAAGATAGGCCACTGGATCGGAGCGCCGGAGCAATCCGGAAGGAAGATCTGAAGTGGTCGCCATCACACACTTTCGAGCGTGGAGATGGCAGCCTACCTTCTACCCGTCGGTAGGCGAACAGGTTTCAAACGAGAGTTTGATCCTGGCTCAGAATCAACGCTGGCGGCGTGCCTAACACATGCAAGTCGAACGAGAAAGTGGAGCAATCCATGAGTAAAGTGGCGACCGGGTGAGTAACACGTGACTAACCTACCTCCGAGTGGGGAATAACTCCGGGAAACCGGGGCTAATACCGCATAACATCGCAAGATCAAAGCAGCAATGCGCTTGGAGAGGGGGTCGCGGCTGATTAGCTAGTTGGCGGGGTAACGGCCCACCAAGGCGAAGATCGGTATCCGGCCTGAGAGGGCGCACGGACACACTGGAACTGAAACACGGTCCAGACTCCTACGGGAGGCAGCAGTGGGGAATTTTGCGCAATGGGGGAAACCCTGACGCAGCAACGCCGCGTGGAGGATGAAGTCCCTTGGGACGTAAACTCCTTTCGACCAAGACGATAATGACGGTACTGGTGGAAGAAGCACCGGCTAACTCTGTGCCAGCAGCCGCGGTAATACAGAGGGTGCGAGCGTTGTTCGGAATTATTGGGCGTAAAGGGCGCGTAGGCGGTGCCACAAGTCACCTGTGAAATCTCCGGGCTTAACTCGGAGCCTGCAGGCGAAACTGTGGTGCTGGAGTATGGGAGAGGTGCGTGGAATTCCCGGTGTAGCGGTGAAATGCGTAGATATCGGGAGGAACACCTGTGGCGAAAGCGGCGCACTGGACCATAACTGACGCTGAGGCGCGAAAGCTAGGGGAGCAAACAGGATTAGATACCCTGGTAGTCCTAGCCCTAAACGATGATTGCTTGGTGTAGCAGGTACCCAATCCTGCTGTGCCGCAGCTAACGCGATAAGCAATCCGCCTGGGGAGTACGGTCGCAAGGCTGAAACTCAAAGGAATTGACGGGGGCCCGCACAAGCGGTGGAGCATGTGGTTCAATTCGACGCAACGCGAAGAACCTTACCTGGGCTCGAAGCGCAGTGGACCGGGGTAGAAATATCCCTTCCCCTTAAAAGGCTGCTGCGGAGGTGCTGCATGGCTGTCGTCAGCTCGTGTCGTGAGATGTTGGGTTAAGTCCCGCAACGAGCGCAACCCTTATCCCTAGTTGCCATCGGGTCAAGCCGGGCACTCTAGTGAAACTGCCTCGGATAACGAGGAGGAAGGTGGGGATGACGTCAAGTCCTCATGGCCTTTATGTCCAGGGCTACACACGTGCTACAATGGTCGGTACAAACCGTCGCAAACCCGTGAGGGGGAGCTAATCGGAAAAAGCCGGCCTCAGTTCGGATTGGAGTCTGCAACTCGACTCCATGAAGCTGGAATCGCTAGTAATCGCGGATCAGAACGCCGCGGTGAATACGTTCCCGGGCCTTGTACACACCGCCCGTCACATCACGAAAGTGGGCCGTACTAGAAGCAGGTGTGCTAACCGCAAGGAGGCAGCCTTCCAAGGTACAGCTCATGATTGGGGTGAAGTCGTAACAAGGTAGCCGTAGGAGAACCTGCGGCTGGATCACCTCCTTTCTAAGAGAGAACGTCATGGCACTCACGCCTCACCTTATGGGTGAACCTTCGCGCAAGCGATAGGAGCGCGTGGGATGTTGCCATGTACCCCGTCTTCCTCCGCATAACCTGAGGAGGGGATGGGAGCCTCGCTTCAGACCTCTCTTTCTTGAGTTTATGGATTTCGAATCATCGATTCGGATTCTGTAGAGACGTAGCTTGCTGCGTCTTTCGTTCGCATGATGGTCAGCTCCGGCTTAGCTGGGGCGCACGTTCAACCTTGTCCTCGAAATAACATCGAGCTGCGAGCGACGAGCTCCGAGCTTCGCGCGATCAGTTTTCTTGGTTCGTTCGAAGCTCGTGGCTCGTAGCTCAAAGCAAGATCTGAGCTCCGGGAAGCATCGGTGAAGACCGGGCCTGTAGCTCAGGTGGCTAGAGCGCACCCCTGATAAGGGTGAGGTCGGTAGTTCAAGTCTACCCAGGCCCACCAAGATCAGAGGTCAGGGATCAGAGGCCAGGGATCAGTAAGAACTGTTGCTGACCCCTGAGACCTCCGACCCCTGACCCCTGGAGTATGGGGCTGTAGCTCAGCTGGGAGAGCGCCTGGTTTGCAACCAGGAGGCCACCGGTTCGATCCCGGTCAGCTCCACCATTCAATCTGATGTTGGGCGTCAGCGTTGCTGGCGTCGAACATTGGGTTGGAGGAACTCTTCGGGTCTGCACGGCCTGAGAGTTAGTAAGACCCATACCTGCTGAGGCGGGTAAGCTGATGAAAGTCAGCGAGGACGATATTTGACAACTGAATAGATTGGGCAAATTACAAGGCGAACGTAAATTTTTATGAGTGCCTGAAATGCCTGCTGGTGTACGTAGCATGAGGCTTTATCGTTTCCGGTTTCAAGGTCTCGGGGCTGTCCCTGAGATGGCAAGACTGTGAAGCGTTGAAGCTGAAGCAAGCGTGCGAGGAGCAGGAATTAGAGGCCCATGAAGTTTAAGCGGCGTGTGGTGGCTGAGGAGTTGGCGCTGATCCGCAAGGAAAAGCAGATTCCTCGCTTTGCTCGGAATGACAACATCGATTGTTATTGCGAGTGAAGTCAGGCTGCCGTGTGCTGAGTAAATTTTGTGGTCAAGCTACTAAGGGCGCATGGTGGATGCCTTGGCAGAAGCAGGCGATGAAGGACGTGGCAAGCTGCGATAAGCCTCGGGGAGCCGCAAGCAGGCTTTGATCCGGGGATTTCCGAATGGGGAAACCCACGGGGGTAAAACCCCCGTACGGCGTGATGAATCCATAGTCACGCACGAGCGAACCCTGGGAAGTGAACCATCTCAGTACCAGGAGGAAAAGAAAGAAACCTCGATTGCGAGAGTAGTGGCGAGCGAAATCGCAACAGCCTAAACCGGTAAGACCTTCGGGTTCTACCGGGGTTGTAGGGTCGGCAACAGTAGAGTTACCAATTCAGTCGTTAACCGAAGCCCTCTGGAAAGAGGGGCCATAGAGTGTGATAGCCACGTAGGTGAAAACGAACTGAACTCGAAGCCGATACCTGAGTACCGCGGAGCACGAGAAACTTTGCGGGAAGCTACGGAGACCATTCCGTAAGGCTAAATACTAGCTTCTGACCGATAGTGAACCAGTACCGTGAGGGAAAGGCGAAAAGAACCCCTGCGAGGGGAGTGAAATAGTACCTGAAACCGTGTGCCTACAAACGGTGGGAGGACTATGCCGTCGCAAGACGGAAAGTCTGACCGCGTGCCTATTGCATAATGAGCCGGCTAGTTATTCTTGTCAGCAAGGTTAAGCGAAAGCGAGCCGCAGCGAAAGCGAGTCCGAACAGGGCGCTTGAGTTGGCAGGAATAGACGCGAAGCGGGATGATCTACCCTTGGCCAGGCTGAAAGTGGGGTAACACCCACTGGAGGGCCGAACGGGTGTTTGTTGAAAAAAGCTCCGATGAGCTGAGGGTAGGGGTGAAAGGCTAATCAAATTCCGTGATAGCTCGTTCTCTCCGAAATAGCTTTAGGGCTAGCCTCGGATGATTTGTCGTGGCGGTAAAGTACTCGATGGGCTATGGGGCTTTCCAGCTTACAGAACCCAACGAAACTCAGAATGCCATCGAACAACCAATCCGGGAGTCAGACAGCGGGGGCTAAGCTTCGTTGTCGAGAGGAAAACAGTCCAGATCGCCTGCTAAGGTCCCAAAATACAAGCTAAGTGGGAAAGGAAGTCGGAACGCCCAGACAGCCAGGAGGTTGGCTTAGAAGCAGCCATCCTTTAAAGAAAGCGTAATAGCTCACTGGTCAAGCGGTCCGGTGCCGACAATTTAACGGGGCTTAAGCTTGTTACCGAAGCAGCGAATGCATGGTGTAACAGCCATGCGTGGTAGGAGAGCATTCTCAACAGCTCGAAGGTAGACCGAGAGGACTACTGGACGGTTGAGAAGAGACCCTGCCGGCATAAGTAGCGATAACGGAGGTGGGAACCCTCCGCGCCGAAAGTCTAAGGTTTCCTGAGAAAGGTTAATCCGCTCAGGGTCAGGCGGTCCCTAAGGCGAGGCCGAAAGGCGTAGCCGATGGACATCCGGTTAATATTCCGGACCTCCCTTGTTTTCGTTATCACGATGGGGTGACGCAGAAGGATAAGCAGGCCGTTCTATGGCTATAACGGTCGATGCGTGTAAGTCGTCTCTGGTAGGAAAATCCGCCAGGGAGTTATCGATGAGACGCAAAGCAGTACTCCGTATGGAGGAAAGCTGCCGATTCCACACTGCCAAGAAAAACCTCTAAGGAGAAAGTAAGGGAACCGTACCTCAAACCGACACAGGTAGACGAGGAGAATATCCAAAGGCGCTCGTGAGAACAGTTGGTAAGGAACTAGGCAATATAACCCCGTAACTTCGGGAGAAGGGGTGCCTCATTAGGGTGCAAGCCCGAAGAGGCCGCAGCGAAATGCGCACTGCGACTGTTTAACAAAAACACAGGTCTCTGCAAAGTCGAAAACGACGTATAGGGGCTGACGCCTGCCCGGTGCTGGAAGGTTAAAGGGAGAGGTCAGCCGCAAGGCGAAGCTTCGAACTGAAGCCCCAGTGAACGGCGGCCGTAACTATAACGGTCCTAAGGTTAGGTTCGCTAGCCTTAGTAAAATCTGGCTATTTGCTGGAAGGTCTGAGAATCCCACGCTACGCGGAGGAAACTTCACGTGACAATGCGCTGGGTGCAGATAATCAGCAGGAAAGGCCAGTGGGAGAAGTTGAAAACAGGAAACAGCAACCTCAGGGGCTAAAGCCCCGGTCTTGTTGGCTCCTTTGCGGCATCGCTAAAGCGATGCCCTTTCACGAAAACCACTGGAATCCTCAGAGACTATATGCCAGATTCCAACGCGCGACTCCAAAAGAGCCGAGGTAGAAATTCCTTGCGAAGCCGGTAGTGATATCGGCGGGCATGGGATTCTTCGCTTCGCTCAGAATGACAGGAGTTGAGGGTGGAAAAGATATAGTCCGAACTGCATGGCGACATGCAGAGAGTGGCAGAAATGTCCGCTCCACTTCCCGAATCATCGATAGGTCGAAGGAGCGTACCTCAGCGGCTAAAGCCGCAATCGAGGGCACGTCCAACGGCACGACTGAAAGTCGTGCCCTTCCCAAAACAAATTGATGTGAGAGAAGGCGTAACAGAGTTGAGCGAAATTCCTTGTCGGGTAAGTTCCGACCTGCACGAATGGCGTAACGAAAGTGCGACTGTCTTGCCGACTGACACGGCGAACTTGTAGTGCCGGTGAAGATGCCGGTTGCCCGCAACTAGACGGAAAGACCCCGTGCACCTTTACTATACCTTTACCATGAACTATGGCCCTTGCTGCGCAGGATAGGTGGGAGGCTTTGATTCCAGGCTCTCGGGCTTGGAGGAGCCAACGGTGAGATACCACCCTGCGAGATCTGTGGTTCTAACTTACTCCCGTGATCCGGGAGAGGGACATGGTAAGGCGGGTAGTTTGACTGGGGCGGTCGCCTCCTAAATTGTAACGGAGGCGCGCGAAGCTACGCTCAGGCTGTTTGGAAATCAGCCGACGAGTGCAAAAGCATAAGCGTGGTTAACTGCGAGACCAACAAGTCGAGCAGATACGAAAGTAGGCTTTAGTGATCCGGTGGTTCTGTATGGAAGGGCCATCGCTCAACGGATAAAAGGTACGCCGGGGATAACAGGCTGATCGGAGCCAAGAGTTCATATCGACGCTCCGGTTTGGCACCTCGATGTCGGCTCATCGCATCCTGGAGCTGTAGAAGGTTCCAAGGGTTAGGCTGTTCGCCTATTAAAGCGGTACGTGAGCTGGGTTCAGAACGTCGCGAGACAGTTCGGTCCCTATCTGTTGTGGGCGTAGGAGATTTGCGAGGACCTGTCCTTAGTACGAGAGGACCGGGATGGACGAACCTCTTGTGTTCGAGCTGTCATGCCAATGGCACCGCTCGGTAGCGAAGTTCGGTTGTGATAACCGCTGAATGCATATAAGCGGGAAGCACTCCTCAAGATGAGATCTCCCAACCCGTAAGGGATAAGAAGGGCCCAGGTAGACTACCTGGTTGATAGGCTGGAGGTGGAAGCGCAGTAATGCGTGTAGCTTACCAGTACTAATCGCCCGTTCGGCTTGACCATAAAATTTACTCGGTGCAGAAAACAGTTGTCAGTTCTCAGTTGCCAGTTGCCAGTTCGAAACTGAACTGGGATTAGCAATGTTGTTTGGAAGTCGTTAGAAACTGAATGACTGAGAAGCAAGACTGATGACTGTGCGCCGACGAAAAGCCGAAGTAAGACACGTGGCAGAAATCGGAAGTAAACAAGATGAAAGTAAGCCACACCCAATCTATTCAGTTGTGAGGTTTCGTCCTCACGATCTTTTACAAGTTCGTCGCTGTCAAGCGACACTGAGATGGCGTAGAGATCCTTCGCGACAAGCGCTCAGGATTTCGGCACGGGCTCCCACGCGCAAAAGCTAACGCGCTGACGCCTGCTAGACGCCTCAACTTGTCGGTAATCATACCGCGGGGGATCCACCCGTTCCCATCCCGAACACGGAAGTTAAGCCCCGCTGGGCCGATTGTACTGCACGCGAAAGTGTGTGGGAGAGTAGGTCGTTGCCGGCATAAATAAAGGCCGTTGAGAGAAATCTCGACGGCCTTTTCCTTTTTGCGCGCGATCAGGTTCTGGTGCGGAGAATGGCTGCGATCACTCGGGGATTGCGTCGTCCATGCAGTATCGCAATCACAGCCAGGGGTTCTTCCTCTGGCGCGTAGGCGATCACATACTCGCGAACGGTTTGGAAGAGCAGTGGGCTCGCGGTGAGGTCAGGGCGGCTATGGCCGATGCGAGGAAACGGGACAAGGGAGTGGATCGCTTCGTAGAGTTCTTCAATTGTCCGGTCGGCAGCGTCCAAGCTGTCGGCGGCGATGTATTCCCAGATTTCGTCAAGATCTGCGTGCGCTTCCGGGTGGAGAACAAATTCGTTCATGAACCAGCGCGACGCTCTTTGCTCTTTTGCCGAAGCTTGGCAAAGACCTCTTCCCCGTCCGCTGGTTTCACGCGACCGCTCTTAAGGTCATCGTAGCGGGTGTCGAGCATCTGGCGAACTGCGCCGACTTCTTGCAGATACCCGGCCATTGCATCCTCAATCAGGTCGCTGGGTGGACGCCCGCTCTTGCTGGCGAGTTCCTGCAGGCGGGACTCGGTCTCGGGTCTGAAGTGCACTTCCATAATCGCCAGTCTTAGAAGGACGGGGGGCAGTGTCAAAGCTTTGGTGCCATTCCGACACGCGACGAAGCGAACGAGGACCAATCCGCTTTCCCAGAGGTCCAACCTAAGCCCCGCCGGGCCGATTGTACTGCACGCGAAAGTGTGTGGGAGAGTAGGTCGTTGCCGGCATTAAATAAAGGCCGTTGAGAGAAATCTCGACGGCCTTTTCCTTTGACCTCTTCACGGTGCTTTAGCTGGGGATGCCGGGCCCGAGCGAAGATGACGTGCCGCCACTCTCCGTCCGCTGTTCATCTGACCCTTGACTCACAGCGTACCGTTGACTATTCAGGTAGCTTATAGAGCCGGACAGTTCCGTCGACAAGGACTGCTAGCATACCGCCGTCAGGCGACAGATCGAAATCGATTTGCTCGGCAAGAGGACCTGCAATTACGTGAAAGGCTTGAGCCCTCTTGGCTCGATCATAAACGAAAATTGCCCTTTGCTTCTTTGGAACACTAACGTTGTCGAAGACAACGCGGCCGTTTACCAATATCCCAAATCGATTGCCATTCAAGGACCGCTTGTGATTTGCGACAGGACGGGCTTTGGGCACTTCTTGCCCCCATAGCTTGTCGCCCTTAGCCGACAGGACCATGAAGCCGCTGCTGTAGACAGACAGAATCTCGGAGTTAGAAAGGAAAAGCGGGAGACCTAAATGAGATGGATCCGCACAATAGAGGTTGCGGGGGGATTCACCGACTGCCTGCAACTGCACGCAATGTGCGAGCTTGTCCACTACGGCCTCATCTGAAGCCGACGTAATTCCCGCCATTTCGTTCTGAGTCCTGAGCTTCGTGAGGCCATCCGACGTACGCCATTCTCCTTCGGCCTGGTTGTCATCATGGATACGCTGGAGATGAATCGTGCGTCCGATCGGTGCAACCGTGACTGCCCATCTTAGGCCGGTTTCCAATGGAAGATTGCCTTTCTGCTCCCGCTCTGAAGAATACAAGACCAATGAGTTTCCGGCGTGAATCAGGAACCCTCCCTGTACAGCAAAGATCCTTGCTTGCGTGTCCCAGCGCTCGTTCATCCATCGACGTCTGATTGTGGGCCAGGTTTTTCGAGAAATAAACGCGCCTGTTTGAGGATTTAGGAAAAACGCCTCCATACTTCTTGATTCCGGCGACACATCATCTTGGTGGGATTGGCAATGACTCTGGTACACGATGAGGGTTTTGTCGTCGACGAAAGTGAGCTTTTGCTTGTAATCGTCATTGATGAGGCTCAGGTCGCGAGGAATTCCCGTCCCAGGATAGCTACAATTTAGGGGCAATTGGTAGCCCAGGTCGCGAAGGTGAATTTCCAAAACGGCTGGCTTGTTCTCATCTTGTGTTGAAACCCGACTACCTCTCGATGGTCCGGTTGTAATCAACACCCATGCCAACAGAAAAATCGTTGCTTCCTTCATTCCGTAAGAGATCATAACTATTCCACCAGAAGGTGCGCGAAAATAAGTTGTCGTGGGATATGTGGTCATGCCGGAGCACATCTATCTGCTGATCACCGAACCAGAGGGGGGAGCGCCGTCCACGGTTACACCCACGCCGGCGGATTCGGATCGTAGGCGCGTTGGCTCGGGCTCCAGCGACTGGCCGGCGTCTCCATCCCCAGGGCCTCATGCGGACGCACATGGTTGTGTTCCCAGCGGTATTCATCCAGCCAGCGCTGCATATCCTGCGCCGTTGGCCGCCGCCGCTCGATGGCACGCTGCAACTCGCCGTGGAAACGCTCTACCTTCCCTTGCGTCTGCGGATGGCGGATCCGGCCCCAGTGCAACGAAATCCCCTGCTTCATCAGCCACAGCGACAGCCGCGTGAAGCCGTGCGGCGAGGTCGCACTCCACCACGGCGTGCCGTGATCCATCAGCATCGCTTCGGGAACACCGCTGCGACGAAAGGCGTCTTCCAGTTGTTCGCGCACCAGCTCGCCGCTGGGATGTCCGACCTGCCGTAACAACAGCAGATAGCGGCTGTGATCATCGAGCACCGACAGCGGCCCGATCTTGTCCCCGCGTTGCACCGGGCCCTTGAAGTCCATCTGCCACAACTCGTTGGGCGCGCTGCGCTCGAAGCGCTGCGGCGCGCGGGTGGCGAGGCTGCCAGCACGAGAACTGTTACCTTATGATGCGAGCGTTCGGCATTCCCGTCCTTCGCAAACTGCGCGAAGGACGGGGCACCCACGGTGTTGCTGATATCAGCGAGATCAAAAAAGTGCGTGCCGTACTTCTGCTAGACTGCCGGGTGCCCCACCCATGAACATTTTGCTTGCGTCTGCCATCACGACTGAGGGTGGCCCGTCCTTGCGCATTTTGCAAGGGCGGGCAGCGATGCTGCCAGCACGAGAACTGTTACCTTATGATGCGAGCGTTCGGCATTCCCGCCCTTCGCAACTGCGCGAAGGACGGGGCACCCACGGGGTTGCTGATATCAGCGAGATCAAAAAAGTGCGTGCCGTACTTCTGCTAGACTGCCCGTGACCGAAAGGACATCGCGGGATGAAGGTCGCAGAAGGGTTGGCGCTCCGCGCACCGATTTGCAAAGGCGATTGGAGCAACTAAAGCAGAGGCTTGTTAAGAACGCGCGCATTCAGGAAGGCGATAAGCCGGAAGAGGATCCGGTGGAACTCCAAGCCGAGCTGGAAAAATCAGCGCAGGATTTGACTCTGCTGATCCAGCGCATCAACCGTACGAATGCTGCATCGCGATTTGGTGACGGAACGTTGGCCGACGCTCTTGCTGAACGGGACGTTCTGAAAATTCGCTATAACGCATATCGCGAACTTGCTACTGCGGCATCGACCACACAGGGTCGCACGACTCGGTCCGAAGTGAAGTTCATCAGTACGGTGAGCGTTGCCGCGACTACAGCGGAAGGCAGATGACCTTGCGAAGCAGTATCGGGAACTGGACACGAAAATCCAAGAAGCGGATTGGCTGACGACCTTGGTGGACTAGAGTTGGTTTCATAGATGACCGCAGCAGAGACCCTCAGGGGCTAAAGAGTGTGCGTGAGAACGTGTGTCGTCCCTCCGGGACTCAGCACCTATTTCCGACTTTACCCAGGACTTACGTCCTGGGCTAAATTGTTTCGCCGCTCCGCGGCTGGATTGAGGCGGATTCTGGTCCACCGTTCTCTGAGAGATCCAGTTCTCACGCACACACTAAAGCCCGCATTCTATTGGCGTCTAACGGCACGGCTGAAGCCGTGCTCTTCCAAAACGTTGGCATCTTACGGCACGGCCGGAGGCGTGCCCTTCGCAAAGCGTGGGCATCTAACGGCACGGGTGAAGCCGTGCCCTTCACAAAAACGTTGGCATCTTACGGCACGGCCGAAGGCGTGCCCCTTTCCAAAACTATTTATCAGACAAGTTCTAGGCTTTTTTGGAGCAGGACGAGTAGGTAGTCGCCACAACGAGAAGTGAGCACAACCCTGCGGCGGGGCAATGCCGATCTGGTGATGCGGGGGCAGCATCAGCCGGTTCGATTCCGGCCCGTACAGCGTATGCCCAGCATGGCGTACAAACGCACGGCGCATTGTAACCGTGTACTACCATGTGCTGATCTCGGAGCGGCGGCGAGGGTGGGGAAGGGGCACTCGTCCATGTTCCAACTTCTTGCAAGGCAGGTCGAGGCCTGCATAAATAGAGGTGAAACGCTGGAAGTCGAGGTTCGTGCCGTCCACCCTTTCGCACAAAACGCGAAACGATGGGGCACGCAATATAAAAGGGCGCCCGCCCCTACATACTGCGATTCAAAGCTTTTTACAACCTTGCTTGACTTCCTAATGGGCTAAGGCTACGCTCTCAGCGTCACTAGGATCTGTTTACCACTCCTTTTGTTGGGTCCCACGGCGCGCATTCAACGGGCGCGAATATTTTCACTCTGAAAACTGAGGAGGTTCACCATGAAAAGCTTGGTATGGCTTTGCGCATCAGCATTGTCGCTTGCAGCAGTTGTTTCCGCAGTGGCGCAGGATCAGTCTTCCAGCACGATGTCGCCGCCGAAGATATTGACCATCACGAGAGAGTTTGTGAAGCCAGGCAAGACAGGTGCCATGCACGACAAAACCGAAACCGCGTTCGTGCAAGCAATGGTCCACGCGAAAGTATCGACACACTATTTGGGAATGAACTCGATTACGGGCAAGTCACGATCGCTGTTTTTCGCTGGTTATGACTCGCTGGATGCTTGGGAAAAAGACGTGGCGTCTCAGCAGAAGAACGCGGTGTTGTCAGCCGCACTGGATCGGGCCGGCGTTGCCGATGGCGAGTTGCTGGACTCCATGGACACGGCGGCGTTCAGGTACAACGCAGAGTACAGCCTGAACCAGCAAGCCGAGCATGCGACTGCCGCGACGCGCTATTTCATAGTCGACGTTTATCACGTAAAGCCCGGCCATCGCAAAGAATGGGATGACGCAGTCAAGATGGTCATGGAGGGTTACAAGAAAGCTGAGTCAGAGGCGCACTGGGCATGCTACGAGAGTTTGTACGGGGCGCCCGAGGGGACATATCTCTTCATTACTGCCCTCAAATCTACCAACGAAATCGACAGCGTTCTCGCTCACGATAAGGATTTCATGGGCGCGATGGGGGAAGACGGGCTGAAAAAGCTGGAAGAGTTTTCTGCCGCCACAATTGAATCCGACGAAGCGAACCTGTTTGCCCTGAATCCGAACATGAGCTACGTACCGGCAGAGTGGCTCAAGGCCGATGATTTCTGGAAACCGAAAGGCCAATTCGGTCGCTGCGGCTCCCAAGAAGCCTGCAGAGAAACCGGCGGAGAAGACGGGAGCAGGGCAGTAAGCAACTGTTCACTCGGTGGCTTTCGGGACAAGCGAGTGATCCGGGAGTCGCCCCGGGCGGTGGCCCATCCTTGGTGCGTTTCTTGCGGCAAGGGTGGGGATTCTCGGTGGGCGCTTGCTGGAGTTTCTTTCGCTCCTTCGGAGCTTGAACATCTTCCCACGTTGACCCACGACTTGCGTCGTGGGCTGTATTCTTTCGCCGCTTCGCGGCTGCATTCTTTCGCCGCTTGCGGCTTCGTGCGCTTCGCGGGGCGCAGGCGTGTCCTCGGCAACAATTGCGCGCTTAGGACCTCACGGTGCTGATATAATCAATTCAGGTCGTTGAGAGAAATCTCGGCGACCTTTTCCTTTGCATTCATTGTTGCGAAGTAAGAAATCACAAATCACACCCGCGTGCCTCTCAGGCTCGCGGGTTTTTCTTTTGGAGGAAATTATGACTGCGTTCAAAGGCAATCGCGTTGTCCACGAATTCATCCAGACCAACCCTGCCGCGCCTGAGAGAGTATTCCCGCTGCTTTGTCCGGTACGCGAAGCCGACTGGCTTCCGGGCTGGAAATATCGCCTGATCTATTCTGACTCTGGCGTCGCTGAACTCGGATGCGTCTTTACCACACCCAACACTCCAGGCTCTGCCGCACCGGACCGGGCGTCCGCAGAGACCACCTGGATCGTGACCGACTACGATCCCGTGGCCTTCCGCATCCACTATCTCTGGATCGATCCCGGACACATCATCACTGAGCTTCGCATCCAACTGGCTCGGTCGGGCGAGGAAGGGACACGTACCCACATTCACTACCGCTATACGGGACTCTCCCCGGAAGGTAACAGCGATCTGGAACACTACGACCAGAAATGGTTCGAGAGCAAAATGCAGAACTGGGAAACGACAATCAATTACTATCTCAGGACTGGGAAGAAGATGGCGGCGTAGTTAGTCTTCATCTGACGCTGACGGAAACCAGTTACTGCAGGCTGCATCGTGCCCACCCTTCGAACAGCACGAAGGGTGGGGCAGCCTTCTGGTGTGTTAGCGAGGAGAGACGCGCACGCTTTCTCGACTCAGGTTTCTGACATAAGAAAAGGCCGATCTTACATACATGATCGGCCTTTCCTTCTGCTACTAAGACTTGCTTGCTTTGGTGAGTTATTCCTTGTCGTACACGGCCTTGCTGCTGACCTTCTTGCCGCTGGCATCGGTTCCCTGGACGCTCAAGGTGCGCGACTTGCCATCGGCGGAGACGACGATCTTTCCTGTGGTGGTGGCCTTTCCGTCTTTCTTGTTGGCCAGCGTCAGTTCGTGGTCGCTGACTTTCTTGTAGGAGCGGCTGTCCGCCGTGGGATCGCCGGTCAATGGATAGTCCTTGCCGTCGAAGTTTCCGGTCCATTCCGTGTGTAGCGGGCTGCCCTTGGCATCGGTGCCCTCAGTGGTGACCTTCACCTTGTCGCCCTCGGCGGCGTAGACCACACTAGTGTTCTTCATGAAACCCGCGGGGATCTTGCTTTTTGCTTCATTCAGCTTCCACGTACCCATCTGCGGGCTTTGGGCGAAACCCACTCCCAGCCCAACTACGCACAGCGCGATCGTCAAGACGATGGATCTTGTTTGCATGCTCTCTCCTGTTTTGGAAGTAAATAGATGTGACTGCGTGAGGCGTGCCAAGTCTAGCCCCGCGAGTGGTGTTGTGCAATGGCGAAGATGAACATGGCGAAGATGAACTGGATCTTAGGGGCGGACGGATGCGTCCGCCCCTACGCATGCTCAGGCTGCGGCTTGATGTTGATACGCTGGAACGAAGACTTCGGCTACGAAAGTTTCGTAATCCGTGGGCGTGGTGTTCTGCTGTGTGCGCGGTTCGAGGGCGTGCATTTTCCCGGCGTTGAGGGCGCCCGTCATCTCTACGATCAGGCGCGCAAATTGCTCGGACATTCCCATTTGCACCAGGATGCCCCGAAACTGATCGTCGGGCAGTTGTACACACTTGAGGTCGGGCTGGCCGATTGCCTGGCCAATAATCGCGGCGACTTCGGAGTAGGAGATATCACGTTGTCCCAGGAGTTCACGGGTTTGTTTGCCGCGGAAAACTGGGTGCAGGAGGTTGTCGGCTGCTGCGGTTCCGATGTCGCGCGTGGCGATCATGGGAAGCTTCAGGTCCGGACGCAGAGGTCCGGCGACGGATCCCATCTGGCGGATCGCGTTCACCTGAGGAAGCGTGTTTTCCATGAAGTATCCAGCTCGAAGGTAAAGCACATTCGCGCTATTGATCTGGTTGAGTTTTTGTTCGAGGTGATGAAGCCCGAGTACGGGGCCAGTCCCGCTGGGTAGTTCGGCTCCGATGCTGCTGAGCGCAACCACGTTCCTGGTCTTCGAATTTTGCACCGCGGAAGCGATCGCATCGCTTACTGTGTCGGCATAACCGAGTGGGTCGGTGCTGGTGATATTGGGTGGAATCAAGACGTAGGCGGCGTCTGCGCCATGGAAAGCTTTGGCGAGGGCGTTGGCGTCAGTCACATCGGCGATGAACGTCTCCGCGCCCTTCGCCGCGAGAGATTGTAAATGAGCTGCGTTTCGACCGACGGCCCGAACTTTCTGCCCACGCGCAAGAAGGTTGTTGGCGACTATGTGTCCGGTGTTGCCGCTTGCTCCGAGTACGACGTACATAAATTTACCTCCATGCGGGCTTGGATGCCCGAGGCGGAGGATTGGACTCTGAGATCGAGGGGCGTCGGGATGCCGTGTTTGGACAAGAAACCGAATCAAGGCTCGGCAATCAGTCTGACTTGCCTCGGCTTGCAGGCGGAACGATTCCGTTCATCCGCAGGTACTCGACCATTTGTCCGTAGTGATTGAAGGCGTGGGCTACGCCGAATTCGGCCAGGTGCAGGCGGGACGATTTGCCGCTGCCCGGCGGCTGAAGCATGTTCTCGGTGGTCAACGTCCCCGCCGCTTTGTGACCGAGGGCAAAAGAATCTTTCAGAAACTTCAGGATGTCAGCCTTGGTCTTCAAGTTCTCAGGACCGTTCCCGTCTTTTAGACCTTCGGGGAACTTGTCGCCGGTCAGCGGGGACCACAGAAAATAGTTGGAAGCGGCGATGTGCTTGACCTGCACGGCAAAGCTGCGCACGCCTTTGTAGTCGTCGCCGGGAATGTGCAGGCTCTCGGGAGAGAAGTTGAACTTATCTTCCGGCATGGCTTCGGCAGCGTCCACGACCTGCTTTTCGATGGCGCTGATCTCGCGGTCCACGCTGGAGGCCAGGGTTGGTGTCTGTTGCGCCTGCGGCGTGGCCGCCGCTGCGGCGCTGGTTGTGCCTTGTCTGAAGGCGGTGACAGTGAAGATCAGGACTGCCAGCGGCACCATCATTGGTCGTCGATTCATGAGAGGAGCCTCCTCAATTTGATTGAAACCAAGGAACTTTCATTGGTGTGGCCAGGGTCGCGAGCCGAGTAGAAGCGCGGCCCACACCCATGCGAGTTTAGACGTAGTGGCACTCCCGAAGTTTGGGCAATTTCGGAGCTAGTCGGGAAAACCGAGGGCCCGCCCTGGGGAAACTCCGTCACCGCAAATTGCATCCTGCCCGCCCTTCGAAAACCGCGAAGGATGGACCACTCTCAGATGTGTTATGGAGAAGAAACCAGACCAAGCCTCGTCCGCCTGCCTCTCGTCGCTCTTTGTCGCCTCTTGTCACCCCTTGTCGCTTGATGGTTGAGGGATGAGCGTTGTTTCCTGTTCTTCCGTCACGCTGATTCCCGGTGCCGGAACTGGAAGGAGCAAATCATGCAAGGTGGGCGGACTCTCTTCAAAACGACCTCGGCTCTATGGCTGGGGGCCATGGTTCTAGGTCTGAATTTCTGCGGCGGTATAGCGCGAGCCAGCGATCAACCCAATGACGATAACGATCACCAATACAGCACAGCACAGGATTTCCTGAATCTGAACGTGCGTCCGATCGCCATCGGACACCACGGAGTCGGCCCCAACACCGGGGAGAATCCGGCATTGCCGATCGAGAATACGGTCGACTCAGTGCGACAGGCCTACAAGTTGGGCGCGCGCGTTGTTGAAGTGGATGTACAGCTCACCCAGGATGGACGGCTGGCCGTTTTTCACGATGACTTTCTCAGCGACTTTACGTGCATCCACTCTTTGACGCTCGACCAGCTGCAGCAGCGTTTGCCATTCGTGCCCGAGCTTCGTCAGGTGATCAATGTGGCGCGGGAGTTCAACCACAAGGCTGGCGACGACCTGGGCGGGATCTTAATCGTGGAGCTGAAAACCTTCTCGCCACATTGCGATCCGGCCGATGCACTGGAGCAAGCCCTGGTGTCGGCAGTTGTCGCTGAGGTGAATAAGGCCAAAATGGCCGACAGGATAATTTTCGATTCGTTCTCGCCGGCCTTGCTCTACCTGGCGGCTCAGGCAGCGCCGCAGATTCCGCGTGAGCTGGATTTCGATGGTCTGCAACTGTTGACCCCGGCGCAGATCCAGGCTGTCACCGGATTGCCGGTGACCATTATTGAAAAGAAACTCTCGCTCGGGCTCACGTGGGCTGAGATTGGACCGGTATACCGTTTGCCCGGATATGATTCGGTCCAACAATTTCTGGGGACCGCAATTGTAGTGCAGGCTAGCGTGGTCGGCGGAGAAATGGACTTCTTCGCTCCGGCGGAGCAGCAGCAACCGGGCAGCGGCGCCGAGATTGTAGCAGTGGCCCACTCACTCGGCCTGCGGGTTTTCGCCGACCCGGCAAACACCGAGGCGGATTGGAATTTCTTCGCTCCAATGGGATTCGACGCAATCTATAGCACCATCCCGATGGGCGTTAATTTGCAGCCGACGATTCCGAATCGCTGAGTTGTCAGGCCGTCATCTTCCTGCGGCGTCCCACCTTTCGCGCAGTTTGCGAAGGGTGGGATTTCCGTCGACGCCTGGATTTTTTGACGGGTGGCCCATTCAAGCCCGATTTTGGCTTGAGTGGGGCGGTTCGACCCTCGGACACAGTCTCCCCGCTTCTCGCTCGCGCTTGCGTGCGGTCCATTCGGACCCGATTTCAACTAGTCCCTCGCCGCCCGTTGCGTGATGCAGAAAGCTGCTCCACCCCAAGTTTTCGGGGCGCTCGCACAGTCCGGCCTTTACCGGGTTGCAATGAATGTAGTGGATCTTCTCTACGAATTGCGCATGATCGCGAACGTTGAAGTAGTAGTAGCGCTTTTGCCAGAAGTGGCCATGTACCTCCATGATCATCTGGCAACCGCCACGCGTAACAAGCTCCTGCAGATTCTGCAAAACCGTGCGGCTGGGAAGTAACAAGGCGCCCGCTTCTTCTCCAAGTCCGCGCTTGGAATCACCGGAATGCAAGATTCAACCGCCATGGCAGTTCCTTTCCGAGGGTGCCCCATTCTAAAATCGCGCTCTTGCGATTTTAGAGTGGGTAGTCCCCAGTGTGCGGATCACAACGCGACGGTTAGAATGGGCCACACGAATTTCAGACTGCGCTCCGCCCGCCCCACCCTTCGCCGCGAGGCAGATGGCAAGGCCGATTCCCATAGCTAGATTTTCAAAGATCGTTTGTTTGAGTTACGGCCAAATACAAAGCCTCCAGCGGATTCTGAGTCCGTAGAGGCAAGCCACATTTGTGACAACTCTAATCTCTCAGAAAATGATGAGGGACGTCGGTGTGGGTGGTCACAGTACGGCGTGAGCGAAAACAGGTGTTGCACTGCGTGGAAAATGGGAGCTGTCCGCCGCACCCACTCAATCGCAAAAAGCGCGATTGAATGGGGCACCCAGAAAGTCTCTGCCCGGCAGTAGAACTACCCCACTCAAGCCAAACCCGGGCTTGAGTGGGCCACCCTCTTTTATAGAACCCGCCCCACACAACGAACATCGCGTTGTGTGGGGCACCCTCGGACCTTGATCTTCGTTGTGAGGGCTACCTCGGACGTCGATCTTCAAGGACGCGACGGTGGCCCATTCAAGCCCTCTTTTGGCTTGAGTGGGGCAGTTCCACGCTTGGACAGAGTTTTCCCGCTTCTCGCTCGCGCTTGCGCGCGGTCCATTCGGACTCGATTTCAACTCGTCCCTCGGCGCCCGTTGCGTGATGGAGAAAGCTGCTCCACGGCCAGTCTTCGGGGCGCTCACACAATCCCCGCTTCACCGGATTGCAATGAATGTAGTGGAGCTTCTCTGCAAACTGCGCATGATTGCGAACGTTGAAATCGTAGTAGCGCTTTTGCCAGAAATGGCCGGCGTCCCCGATCAAACGCCGCGCGACTCCCTGCTTCAGCGATTTGAGGGCGTGGGCGAGCTTGAGTCGGCACCGCTCCGGGCTCGCTGAGGAGAAGGTGAATGTGCTCGGGCATCACGACGTATGCGTAGACGCGAAGGTGGAAGTTGCGGCGCACGCGCTCAAGGGCGTTCTCAAATACTCGTCGGCTTGCGTCGGTCGTGAACAGGGGACGGCGCTGATAGCAAGAGAAGGTTACGAAATGGCTTTGCCCGGTGTGGTGATAACGCTTAAGGCCCCAAGGCATGAGGTCAGAGTAGCTTGCTGAACATCCCCACTCAAGGCAAAAGAGGCCTTGAGTGGGGCACCCTGTTTCAAAATGGAATGAGTGTGGAAGAGACCCACTCAAGCCAAAATCAGGCTTGAGTGGGCCACCGTCCAAAAGGAGACCCTATCCGGCGAAACCGAAACCAAAGCCACCAAAGGGCGATCCTGATCGAAAATTTCTTACTTACTTCCGCTTCGGCACGAACATATCCCCTTCCGTCAGGCCGCATTTCTGGGCCATCTGGTAGCAGTAATAGAAATGCGCGGCGTGGTCGTTGCGCGAATCGGTACCGAAGGTGAATTTCAGGCCGGCCCGTTTGGCTCGGGTGATGAAATTCTCGTCGGGGACGTGGGCCAGCTCGTTGATCTCGATCGCGATCTTGCGGGCGCGGGCCAGGTCGATGATGCGGTCGACGCGCTGCGGCGTCCAGAGCTGCGCGTACTGGCGCGCGATGGGGACGGGGAGGAACGTGGGCCATCCGAAGATGTCGAGGGGCTCGGTGGTCAGGAGCTGCTCGATGAATTGCATGTAGCGCGTCATGAATTCTTCGGCGTCGTCGACCATGGTGTCGATCTGCCAGATCGCGAGCCATCCGCCGTCGGGCTTCGGTAGGGTGAGGGCGTCCATCAGGATGTAGTCGAGTTGGTCCAGGACGGGCTTTGAGAAACTCTTCGACCATCCCGCGTATACCGGCTGCACGCCGATGCGCACCGGGTACTTGCGCAGGCCGTCGATGTATTTCGTGAGGTCGGCGTCAGTGTTGAGGGGGAATCCGGGGCCGGGGTGCTCGACGATGCCGATCTGGACTCCGCGGTCTTTGCCGAGTTGGAGGGCCTGGTCGATGGAGAGCGTGTTGCTCAGGTGGACGTGATAGTCGGCCACGGGGAACGGGGGCTTGGGGGAGCGGTGTGCGGATTCGGAAGCAGAGTCAAAATCCCCACTTCTGGCAACACCGGCCAGAAGTGGGGCACCCGACGAAAGATGTACGGCTGCTCCGGTGATGAGGGATGCTTCGAGGAACGTTCTACGGGAGTAGGGATGAGTCAAGATGAGTCCTCCATTGGACTTGGAAGCATAGAGAGCGGAGGAGCAACGAGTCAGTGACTCGCGTCACCGAATCGAAATCCAACGGTCCTGCGCAAAGAAGTCTATTACGAGAACGGTGCCGTCCGCTGAAGCGGACTCGGTTGGTTCGCTTCCGCCTCCCGGCACTGCCGTGCCGGGCTTTCACATGCCGCCGCTACGCGGCTGGAGCACTGAGTCTCGTCACGGCCCAACAACAGCAGTGATAACAAGTTCATCTGCGGCAAGTCTAATGCCGCGGGGCTTGAATGGACACTACAGGTGCGCGGGTGGGGGATGAGATTGCGGAGTCGTCGCTCGGGTCGTCGTCGGCAGGCTCGGTAACGGCGAAACTTTCGGCTGATATTTATCGTCCGGTTGCTTCGCTTTGGCACACGGCGCTGGTGTTGCTGGTGGAGGGCGTCCTGTCTTATCGCGGAGCGATGCGGTTCGGGAAGCTGCATGCTCTTGCGGAGGGCAATCGCGCGGGTCTGTATGAGCGCACCATGATTTCTGAGTGGATGATGCTCGGGCTGGTGCTGGCCGGGGTGTGGTGGCATGGCTCGTCGCTGCTGACGGTGCTGGGAGAGCGCTGGCGTTCGTTGGGTCAATTTCTGCGGGACCTGGGGATTGCGATGCTGTTTCTGATGGTGACGATTGCGATCGGATCGGTATTCGGGCATGGAGGGGGAGATGAGTCAGCGGCGCGTTCCATCCTGCCGCAGGGCCGGACCGAGATGTGGCTGTGGGTGGCGCTATCGGTCACAGCGGGGATTTGCGAGGAGGCGATCTTTCGCGGTTATTTCCAGCGGCAGTTCATCGCGGTGACGAGGAATGTTCCGGCCGGGATTGTTCTTTCCGCCGCACTGTTTGGTGGGGCGCATCTCTATCAGGGAGTTTCGCAGGCGCTGCAGATTGGGCTGCTTGGGGTCATGGGCGGGATCGTCGCGTACTGGTGCAAGAGCGTGCGGCCGGGAATGATCGCGCACTCACTGCAGGATATTTTGGGAGGGCTGGTGCGGCATTAGCGGTGAGTTACTCCATCAGCGAGGCCAGCTTTTTTTCGGCTTGGGTGTGTAGGTCGGGTGGGGCGCCGTAGAGGACTTGCGCGGTTTTGCCCGTCGGGTCGAAAAGGAACAAGGTGGGGACCGAGGTGATGTCGCCGAAGGCTGCGGCAGTCGGGGCGTCGGCGATGGCCCAGTGCAGGTCGGGGCTGAGCGATTTCACTGTCGAGCGAATCTGGTCTTCGGGAGATTCCACCGCCAGCGCGACGACTGCCAGCTTGTCACCATATTGATGCTGCAACTGGCCTAGCCACTGCAGAGTGGAGCGGCACGGCGGACACCACGTCGCCCAGAACTCGACCAGCACGACGCGTCCGGAAAGTTGGTCGCGGGTGAGGGGATGTCCGGCGAGATCGGTCGAGCTTGAAGTTGGGAAGAGTGGCGATCTCGTGGATGGAAGCGCTGGTACCGGCGTGTTCCTGGCTGACGACATCTTTCTTGCCGGCGAGGATCAGGTCGATCATGCGGATGAGGTCGGCCTTGAACTTCGCCTGGTTGTCGGCGTTGCGCCAGGGAGCGTAGCGGCCGGTGCCTTCGACTTCTCCGAAGTATCCGAAATCGCGGGGGACGGCGACCAGGACGTCGTCGACGAAGACGGCGGGATATCCTTTGACGCCGTAGCGGTCGGCGAGTTTGGAGCCGCCGAAGTTCTCGCTGACGAAAGTTACTCTGCCGGGATACTTCGCTGCGACTTCCTGGACCAGCAAACTTGCCGGGTCGGAGATGTTTCAAGTGTAGGGCCAGCGGACGAGGGTGATGTCGACGGTCTTGCCGGAAGGCAGCGCGAACTTTGTCGCGGGCTTCTGTGCAGCGTCGTAGGCGGGAAGGACCTGGTCGAGGATCACGCGGGCGCCTCTCCATTCGTCGGCCGTGGGAGCGGAGCCGTCGGGGTGAGCGGTGAAGGAGGCGGCGCGCTCGAGGAAGAGTTGGGCGATGGACTCGTCGGAGGAAGAGGCGGTCGCCAGTTTTTGGCAGCGGTAGCGACGTCTTGCTTTACCTGCGCTTGCGCCGAGGCATCGAGCGGTGGAGCGTCGAGCATTCCGTAGTGGCGAACGGCTTCGAGATAGGAGTAGAGAGCGCCGGCGTAGAAGCGCGAGGCGTCGAGTTCTTCGGCGAGCTTGATCTGGGAATTGAGCGCGATGAAGCGGGGATGCAGGTCGATGGACTTCGGCGGCTGGAAGGCGGCGTTGGTCTTCTCTTGAAGGCTGCGCAGTTCCGGGAGCAGCGATCGCAGAGGGAAGGCCGTTGATTTTGCATCGCACTTCAACGACGCGCAGAAGGTTGCGAAGTCGGCCTCGCCCTGGGCTTGGCCGACGTAGAACAGACCATCTTTGGGGCCGGTGGCGGTGGCGAATCCGCGGCCGCCTTCGAGCAGAGGGATCGCACGGCCCTGCGCGGCCTCGGCTAGCGCGCGGATGGCCAGCGAGGAGTGGTTCCACTCGCGGGCATGCGCATCTTTGTCGAGCGCTGTGAGATGCAGGCTCACTTTACCCCACTGCGATTCAAATGCGGCGAGGCCGCCTTTCTCGACTTCGGCTTTGTCGGCCGCCGCGCGTGCGCCTTGTAACAGGTCTTCTGCCTGGCCCAGCTTTTCCAGACTCAGGTAGAGTTGACCGGCATTGGCGGCGTCGGACGCCGACTTGAGGGAGTCGGAGACCATGGTGGCGAGTTGCTCGAGATCCTTCCCGGAGATTGGATTGTCTTTCAGAGATTGCTGCAGGCGGGCGATCTCGGCCTTGATCTGCGGGGATGGGGAACTTTGGCAGGCGAGTGGCGATGGAACCGCCGCTATTACACCGAGGAGCAGTATGAAGTGAAGTCGCGCAGCGAGGAGTTTCATCGGTGCCCAAAGAATAGACGAGTCGCGTACGCTGACGTTAGCACCCGGTAACGCGTTGTCAGGGCGTTCCTGGGCGCGGGTGGGTAGAGCACCGAGAAGAACTCACCACAGAGGGCACGGAGGAACACAGAGGAAGTCAAAATCCGCACCCTGTCTTCGCAAGACGTGAGGAGACAGGGACGGGGAATCGGAAATCGCGAGAACTCAGTCGAAAAGCGGTCTCGGGCGCTGCGGGGAGTATGTGGATCCTGCCAGATCGGCGTCGGTGAAGCCTACGACGAAGAACTGGTTCGGATTGTCGATCTCGTTTCCGCTGGCGTCGGGCACGGTTTGCAGGAAGTCGTTGTCGTTCGCGATCCAGAGCGTGTGGTATTTGGTCTTTCCCTGCTTCACATCCGCGCCGAAGCTGATGCCTTCGATCTTGGCGGGAATGTTGCCGGCGGCGATTCCGCTGTTCATGAGTAATGGAACCAGGTCGAGGAAGAGTGTCTTGCTCACAGCACTTGCAGCAGCGTCGAGTCCAACCTTGCCCCTGATGTCAACCGCATTGGAAAGATCAATCTTAAAGAGTGGTTTGATCTTCGGATTGGAGCCATCGCCGCGGCCTTTGCCATCGCGTTCGTCGACCAGGAACTCTCGGCGCGAAGGAGTGGGGTCAAGTTACAGATTGTGAAAAATTAAAAATGGAGTTTTCTGAGTTGCTTGGGAATCTTCTCTCCGAGCGAGAACTGCGGAGGAAGTATTCCGAGGAACGATGAAAATAAAATCCCCACTTCTGGCAAAACCTGCCAGAAGTGGGGCACCCGGAGCGCCAGGGTGACTATTGGGCTGGCGTTTGCTGGGCGGCCGGGGCGGGGGCTTCGGCGGTCACGTCCGGTGTGATCGGGTTGATCTTCACTGTGGAGAGGATCTGCTCCAGGCGGTTGAAGACCTTGTCGCGATCGACGTGCTTGACCAGGCCTTCGGCTGAGGCGTCGGTCGTGACGTTCAGGGCGAACTCGTAGCACGCTCCATTCTGGTAGACATGGAAGTATTTGGAGTCGCTCTGGCGTGTGCCTTCGCCGGTGACGGCTTCGGTGGCGCGGAGCTCGATGTCACCGAGCATCAGCTTGGAGTTCGACGACGGCTCGGAGACGGACGTCGACGACTTCGGCTGGTCGGTGGTTGCGATCGGCTGCGTGTCAGACTTCGTCAGGGGCGCGGAGTCCTGCTTCGCAACATCTGTTTTCGCAACTTCGGTCGGGGTTGCTGCTATGTCAGACGTCGCTACCGGCTTCGACTGCGGCACCACGAACTCGCCGCATTGATCGGCTGTGAGGCTCTTGTGGACGCTCACGTTGAAGAATGCGGAGGAGAAGTCGGTGTTGATGAAGCCGGTCTCGGGCAGCTCGACGGCCGCGAGCGCGACTCCACCGGGCTGGACGAAGTTCATTGGGACGGGATTCGTCTGAACCAGTTCAGACGCAGCGTCTCCGGTCTCGATGGCATAGCGGCGTGGATACGCGAACGTCACGCCGTAAGTCTTGTCGGTATAGTTCACCGTCGCGGGTTTCTTGTGAACTACCGGTTTCTTCGGAGCCGGCTTGTTCTCTGCCTGCATAACAGGTGCGGGCATCGGTTGCATTTGCGGCTGCGGTTGTGTGACTGGAATCTGGTTGTCGGAACTCACGGGTTTTGGTTTGTCGCTGGAACATCCGACCGTTACTGAAACGATGATCAGTAGGGCAGCGAAGACCAGGGCGCTGGCGTTCTTGCCCCAGGTCAGAAAACGATTCTCGATGTTGCTGGCTACGTTGATGCGGGTCATTGTGGTTGCCTCCTGCCGACTAGCGGCACACTTGGAAGTGCACGACGGGTGCCTTGGGTGCGGGCATTGATTCTTCGAGGCTTAGGCGGGGCGGACGGGTTACTGGGCGTGATGTTCGGGACACAATGTGTGGCGGCGGACACGGGCTTTTTCACCACAGAGGGCACAGAGGGGCACAGGGGAAATCTACAGCGCTTTCGCTGGGTTGGCGATTCAGATATCGTTATCCGCTCGGGAGAGGAATGGACTCATGAGTCGACGTGTGTGGGTCGGTGTGTTTTTGCTCTTGTATCTGGGATTGGTTGCTGGTTGGGCGCAAGCGGCGCGGGAGAAGGTCATTATCGATACCGACATTGGCGATGATGTGGATGATGCGTTTGCGCTGGCGTTGGCCGTGAAGAGTCCGGAGTTTGAGATTCTGGGAGTGACGACTACCTTCCGCGATACCGAGTTACGGGCCAAGATCGTCGACCGGTTTCTGGGAGAGGTGGGAAAGCCGGATATTCCGGTGATGGCGGGGAAGGCTACTGCTCCGACCCAGATGTCGCAGCGACGGTATGCAGAGGGCGGACATTTTGCGAAGAACTCGCACGGAGACGCGGCGGACTTTCTGCTCGATCAGATTCGGAAGCATCCGGGGGAGATCACGCTGATTGCAATTGGTCCGCTGATGAATGTGGGTGCGGCGATCGATAAGGATGCGGCGACATTTCGGAAACTGAAACGCGTGGTGATTATGGGAGGGGCGATTCGCAAGGGATACGGGGATTTAGGTTACAACGAGCATGTGCCACCGATGCCGGAGTGGAACATTTTGAATGATGTCGCGTCGGCACAGAAGTTGTTTGGGTCGGGGGTGCCGCTGTTTGTGATGCCGCTGGATTCTACGCAGTTGAAGCTGGATGAGGTGAAGCGGGAGTTTTTATTTACGCGGGGGACGGCGGTCACGGATCAGCTGGCGATTCTGTATCACTTGTGGGGGCTGGAGACGCCGACATTGTTTGATCCGATGGCGGTGGCGTTTGCGCTGAAGCCGGAGTTGTGTCCGGTTACGGCGCTGCATATTCGCGTGGACGAAAAGGGTTTCACGCGGGAGGAGTCGGGGACGGCAAATGCGCAGGTTTGCTTGAATTCGAATCCGGAAGACTTCTTTCAGTTTTATTTGAAACGCGTAGGGGAAGTAGACGGGGTCCCGGGTTGGTCGTCGGCCATGAAAGGGCGAGATCCCCACCCTCTCCCGCCAGAACCGCGAGACAAGGGTGGGGCACCCGAGGCACGAATCAGGTGAGAAACGAGCGGCGTAGAGGATTTTTGAGAGACGCGGGTATTGCTGGTGTGGCCGGAATCGCGATCGGGCGCTAAAATCCCCACTTCTGCGCACAAACCGCGCGAGAATGGTCGGCAGATACCGATCCCTTATGACGTACAGGTCGTTTGGCGCTACCGGCGATGGCAAGACACTTGATACGGCTGCCATCAATCGGGCGATTGAGGAAGCGGCTGCTGCGGGCGGCGGGACGGTTTACTTTCGGGCGGGGAATTATCTTTGCTACTCGATTCATCTGAAGAGCAAAGTTGCGATCTATCTCGATCAGGGGGCGACGATTGTTGGGGCGGAGCCGGCATCCGATCCGGCGCAGAGTTACGATGCCGCGGAATCGAACAAGCCTTGGGAGGACTATCAGGATTACGGACACAATCACTGGCACAACAGTTTGATTTGGGGCGAAGGGATTAGCGATGTTGCGATCCTTGGGCCCGGGCTGATTTGGGGTAAGGGGCTCAGTCGCGGGTGGGGAGTGGGGCCGGTGGCGGAGAATCCTGGGGTCGCGAATAAAACGATCGCGCTGAAGAATTGCCGGAATGTGCTGCTGCGGGACTTTTCTATTTTGCACGGAGGGCACTTCGGGATTCTTGCAACCGGTGTCGACAATCTTACGATCGACAATTTGAAGATTGATACGAACCGCGATGGCATGGACATTGATTGCTGCCGGAATGTGCGCGTGTCGAATTGCAGTGTGAATTCACCGTGGGATGACGGGATTTGCCTGAAAAGTTCGTTTGCGCTGGGATATGCGCGCGCCACCGAGATGGTGACCATCAGCAATTGTCTCTTGTCGGGAAGTTATGAAGAAGGCACTGTGCTGGATGGGACGTGGAAGAAATTTCCTGCAGGCGAGAAGGTGCCGCGAACGGGGCGCATCAAGTTTGGCACGGAGTCGAATGGGGGATTCAAGAACATCACCGTATCGAATTGCGTGTTTGACGGGTGTCGCGGGCTAACGATTGAAAGCGTGGATGGTGCGGTCATCGAGGATGTGACGTGCGCCAACATCACGATGCGGGATGTGTTTGAGGCGCCGATTTTTATACGGCTCGGGGCGCGGATGCGGGGACCGGCGGGCGTGCCGGTGGGAACGATCCGGCGGGTCATTCTAAGCGGAATCAGCTGCATGCAGGCGGAGGGCTCGCCGAAGATTGCGTGCATCCTGGCGGGAATTCCGGGACATGCGATTGAGGATGTGAAGATCACCGATGTGATCGTGGTGAATCGGGGCGGCGGCACGAAGAGCGATGCCGAGGCGCAGGTGCCGGAGAAGGAGAAGCAGTATCCGGAGCCGAATATGTTTGGGACGACGCCGGCGCACGGATTTTTCGTGCGGCATGTGCGCGGGCTGGAGATGCAGACGGTGAAGATTGAGTGCTCGAATGCGGACGCGCGTCCTGTGTTTACTCTGGAGGATGTGCAGGACGCGACGTTTGGAAGGATGAAGGTTCCGGTCAATGCGGGGGTGCCGACGTTCGTATTGAATCAGGTGAAGGAGTTCAGTGTGTTTCGGAGCAAGCCGGTGCCGGATACGGAGATCGCGACGGCGGAGAAGAAGGAGATTTAGCCGGGCGGAAAGTCAGAAGTTAGAAGTTATATTGGTCGATCGCGACTTTCTCATTGCTGCCGAAAAAGCTGCAACCACGAAGGACACGAAGGTACACGAAGGTCCGACCCGATGTCCCAAGAGGGAGACATGATAAAACGCGTCTGTCTGTGTGTCGTGGTCACATTATTGACGGGCGTTTCGCTGTCGCAGGAGAAGCAGAATGTCGATTTGATCGTCAGCGGAGGGATTGTGGTGACGATGGATTCGGCGCGAGCGATCTATCAGGATGGGGGCGTGGCGGTCCGCGGGGATTCGATCGTTGCGGTGGGTCCGCGGGCAGAGATTGAGGCACGATATCAAAGCGTGCAGGCGATCGACGCGCGGGGACGGCTGGTGCTGCCGGGGTTCATCAATGGGCATACGCATGTGCCAATGACGTTATTTCGTGGGTTGCATGATGATGTCACGCTGAATGACTGGCTGTACAAGTACATTTTTCCGGCAGAAGCGAAGAATGTGAATGAGGAATTCGTGCGCTGGGGGACACGACTGGCGGCGGCGGAGCAGATTCGCGCGGGAGTCACGACGTTTGCCGATATGTATTACTTCGAGGATGTCATTGCCGAGGAGACAAAGGCGGCGGGCATGCGCGGAGTGCTGGGAGAAACGTTCATCGACTTTCCAGCACCGGATAACAAGTCGGAAGCAGAGATGCTGGCGTACACCGAGAGATTCCTGAAACGGTGGCAAGGAGATGCGCTGATCCATGCGGCTCCGGCTCCGCATTCGATCTACACATGTTCGAAGAAAACTCTGCAGGATGCGGCGTTGCTGGCGCGGAAGTATCATGCGCCGATTTTGATTCACGTGGCGGAGATGAAGAAGGAGCGGGAGGACTCGGAGAAGACGAACGGGATGTCTCCGGTGGCGTATCTAGAAAAACTGGGCGTGCTTGGTCCGGATGTGGTCGCGGCACATTGCATTTTCGTGGACGAGGCGGATCGCAAGCTGCTGGCCGAGCGCGGCGTGGGGTGCGTGCATAATCCGTCGAGCAACATGATGATTGCGAGCGGCGTGGCGCCTGTGCCGGAGATGAGGGCGGCGGGACTGGCTGTGGGCTTGGGGACGGACGGGCCAGCGGGGAGTAATAACGACCTGGATCTGATGGAGGAGATCGATCTGGCGGCGAAGCTGGCGAAGATTTCGAAGATGGATCCGCTGGCACTGAACGCCAAATCAGTGGTGGAGATGGCAACCATCGACGGGGCGCGAGCTCTGCATCTGGAAAAGGAGATCGGGTCGCTGGAGGCGGGGAAAAAGGCGGACCTGATAGTGATCGGTCTGAATGAGCCGCATGCGGTGCCCATGTATGACGTTTATGCGCAGATTGCGTATTCGTTGAAGGGAAGCGACGTGGAGACGGTGGTCATCGGCGGAAAGTTTGTGATGCAGAATCATCTTTTGCTGACGGTGGATGAGCGCAAGGTGCTCGAAAAGGCGCGGGAGTATGGGAAAGCGGTGAAGAGTTCGTTGGGGATGGAGTAACCGGCGTTTTGGGAGAGTATCAGGCGTCCCTACGGAGTCTGTATCGTAGCTATTCTTTCTCCCCTTTGGGGCTCGGTCATTTCCCACTTGCTACCCACGGCTTGCGCCGTGGGCTTTATTCTTGCGCCGCTTCGCGGCTGTGGGGAACAGCTCCGTTCCACTTTTTGCAACACTAAGAAGCTACGACACAGACTCCTCCGGGACGCGGAGCGTCCAGAGATCGACCGACCCGCCAGTGAACTGGCGGGCTACTATCTATCGTCCCCTCCGGGACGAGTTCAGCGCGACGTGTTTCTTCCTGTAGACTTCGAAAAATGAAAGCCCTGATGGTTGGATTACTGCTGAGTGTTTCGGTTTGCTTCGGGCAGAAGGCGGCAATCACGTTTGACGATTTGCCTTTGAATGGGGATCTTCCGCCTGGGGTGACTCGGGTGCAGGTTGCGCGGGAGACGCTCGCAGTGTTGGAGGCGCGGCATGTGCCCGCGGCGTATGGATTTGCCAACGCCAAGAAGTTGGAAGGAAATCCGGATGCGGCGGAGGCCTTGAAGCTGTGGGCAGCGACGGAGCCTATCGGCAATCACACGTATGGGCATCTGGATTTGAATGCGAATCCGGCGGAGGCGTTTGAGCGCGAGATCGACGAGAACGAACCGGCGCTGGAACTGCTCGCAGCGAAGGACGGTAACTGGCACTGGTTGCGCTATCCGTTTCTGCACGAGGGCGACACCGTCGAGAAGCGGCGGGCAGTGCGGGCTTACTTGCGAGGGCATGGTTACCGCGTCGCGCAGGTCACACTCGACTGGGAAGATTACTTGTGGAACTCAGCGTATGCGCGATGCGTGGCTAAGAACGAGACGCAGTCGATTGCTTGGCTGAAGTCGAGTTATCTATCGATCGAGTCTTCTTACCTCGACTTGGGCAGGGACCTCGCGAAGCTGGTTTATGGACATGACATCAATCACGTATTGCTGCTGCATCTGGGGGCGTTCAGCAGTGCGATTCTGCCGGATGCGCTCGATTTGATGCAGAAGAAGGGATTTACCTTCGTGACGCTGGAGGAGGCGGAGAGCGATCCGGTGTACGAGGGGGATCCGGATGTGGGGTCGAAGTATGGCGGGACGCTCCTGGAGTTGTGGATAGAGGCGAAGAAGATCAAGTTTCCGGTAGTGATGGAGAAGCCGTATAAGCAGTTGAAAGAAATCTGCAAGTGAGACATGGAATCTTCCAGAGGATCAAAGTTACTACCCCTTCGACTTCGATCCGTCGAAGAACCCACTTCTCGCAAAGGCGGCGAGAAGTGGGGCACCCTTCTATCCGCATGACATTACAAAGTCAAAGTTATTACCTGTTCGGTGGATAGGCCTTCCACTCCCTTATAATCAAAAGATTCTCTATGGCTGCGGTTCTTGACAGGATTGTGGCGGCAACGCGGGTGCGGGTGGCTGAGTCCAGGCGCGGAGCGGATTTGCGCGACCTGGAACGGCGGGCGGAAGGGCATGTGCCGCGCGGGTTTCGGCGGGCTTTGGCAGCAGCCGGAACGGCGATTGCGGTGATCGCGGAGTTGAAAAAGGCGTCGCCGTCCAAGGGGCTGATTCGCGCTGCGTTTGATCCGGAGGAGTTGGCGCGAGAGTTGGAGAGTGCGGGAGCGGCGGCTTTGTCGGTGCTGACCGATGAAGAGTTCTTTCAGGGATCGCTTGAGAATTTGCGGAAGGCATCGGCGGCGGTGGCGATTCCGTGCTTGCGCAAGGACTTCATCGTAGATGAGTTTCAGTTGCTGGAGGCGCGGGCAAACTCGGCCGATGCGGTATTGCTGATTGTGGCGGCACTGACGCAAGTCGAGTTGGAGACGCTGGCTCGAGGCGCAAGAGCGAATGGGCTCGATGTCTTGTGCGAAGTGCATGACGCGAAGAGTTGCAGCGAGCGCTGGACGCGGGATGCGATCTGGTCGGGGTGAATACGCGGGATCTGCGGACGTTCAAAGTCGATTTGCAGACTGCATTTGACTTGGCGAAGAGATTTCCCGCGGGTGTTGTGCGCGTTGCGGAGAGTGGGATTCATTCTGGCGAGGATGTCGCGAAGCTGCGGTCTGCTGGGTACGACGCGTTTCTGGTAGGGGAGTCTCTGATGCGCGCTGCTTCTCCGGGAACGGCACTGCGGGAGTTGCTCAAAGTATCGAGTACCGAGTACCGAGTACCAAGCGGGCGATGAGGAGATCGTAGGGATCCTTCAACTGCGCCGCGACTGCGCTTCGCTTGTCAGGGCTCCGCTCAGGATGACAGAGCATTCATGACTTGGGTGAAGATTTGCGGGATGACGAATCTGGAGGACGCGCTCGTAGCGGTTGAGGCTGGCGCGGATGCGGTGGGGTTTGTGTTCTATGAGAAGAGTCCGCGGTGCGTGACGGTGGAGACGGCGCGGGAGATTGTGGGAAAGCTGCCGGAGAAAGTGGAGAAGGTCGGAGTGTTTGCGGGCGACTCAGTCGCGAGAGCGCCATTGATACTGGGAGAAAAGCTGGGCTCACTGCGCCTACAGATGTCATCCGCTGACGCCAGCGGCCCGCAGCAGGTGAGACAGTGCAGGCATGCGCCTCGGGCGTGGGAGACCTTAAGGCATATATCGCGCTGCCGATTACGATCGTTCTAGCGGAGGGAGCAAAGGATGTCGCGGGGTTTTCGAGCCCTGCGTCCACCCGGAATGTTCGACACGCTCTTTCTGGATTCGGGAAATTCGCAGCAGCCCGGTGGCACGGGACAAACGTTTGACTGGCACAGCGCATCGGCAGCAGTGAAGGACATTGAGCCGTCATCAGAGAGTGGTCGTTGCAGGTGGATTGACTCCGGCAGAATGTCGGGGAGGCGATTCAGATTCTTGAAGCCCTGGGGCGTGGATGTGGTTTCCGGTGTTGAGGCTTCGCCGGGGAAGAAAGATCCGGAGAAAGTGCGGGCGTTTGTGCGGGCGGTGCGGGAAATGGATCGGAAGGTGGGTTAGGGATGGCTACGGTTCCGCGAAGTACTAGAGTCAAAGTCCCCACCCTAGCCGCAAAAGCGCGGCTAGGATGGGGCACCCTCGGGTTTCTCTGTCTTCGCGTGTTCTGCTCGCGCGAATGAGCCAGGGCGGTTTGGGGTTTACGGCGGGCGGTATGTTCCTGAGACTCTGATGGCGGCGCTCGACGAACTTGGAGCGCGAGTACGAGAAGGCGAAGCGCGATAAGAAATTTCAGGCGCGGTTGGATGAATTGCTGCGGACTTATGCGGGGCGTCCGACGCCTCTGTTTTTTGCGCGGCGGCTGACGGAGAAGCTGGGCGGGGCGAAGATTTATTTGAAGCGCGAGGATCTGCTGCACACCGGGGCGCACAAGATCAACAACTGCCTGGGGCAGGGGCTGCTGGTCGAGCGGATGGGGAAGCATCGCGTGATCGCCGAGACCGGGGCGGGGCAGCATGGCGTGGCGACGGCTACCGTCTGCGCGCTACTCGGGTTTGAGTGCGTCGTGTACATGGGCACCGAGGACATGCGACGGCAGGAACTGAATGTGTTTCGCATGCGGCTGCTGGGGGCCGAGGTGCGCGGAGTGAAATTCGGGATCGCGGACGTTGAAAGACGCGATCAACGAGGCGATGCGCGACTGGGTCACCAATGTTCGGACTACGCATTATTTGTTGGGGAGCGTGCTGGGGGCGCACCCGTATCCGACGATGGTGCGGGATTTTCATCGGGTGATCGGGCGCGAGGCGCGGGCGCAGATTTTGAAGGCCGAGGGGAAATTGCCTTCCGCGATCATCGCTTGCGTGGGCGGCGGATCGAATGCGATTGGGATTTTCTACGACTTTATTAAAGACAAGAAGGTGCGGCTGATCGGCGTGGAAGCGGGCGGGCGCGGCGAGGCTCTGGGGGATCATGCGGCGCGGTTTCGCGGAGGATCGCCGGGAGTGCTGCAGGGAACTTACTCTTACGTGTTGCAGGATTCCGGCGGGCAGATTGCTTTGACGCATTCGGTGTCGGCGGGGCTGGATTATCCGTCGATCGGGCCGGAGCACGCGGCGTTGCGCGATGCGGGACGGGCGGAGTATGTGCCGGCGTCGGATGCGGAGGCTCTAGAGGCGACGACGCTGCTGGCGCGGACGGAAGGGATTATTCCGGCGCTGGAGTCGGCGCATGCCGTGGCCGAAGTGATCAAGCGCGCGCCTGCGGATGAAGAAGTCGGAAATGGTGATTGTGAATGTATCGGGGCGCGGCGATAAGGATGTCGGGATTCTGCGCGAGAATCTGAAGTTGGATTGAGATTCAATGAACACTTCACCACTGAGGACACAGAGGATCACAGAGGAAAAGCAGGTTCTCATGCCTCTTACTTTCTACAAAGAGCCGGCGCTGGTGGCGTATGTGACATGCGGCGATCCGGATCTCGCGACTACGCGGGAGATCGTGCTGGCGGCGATCGAAGCTGGGGCGGACGTGATCGAACTGGGCGTGCCGTTCAGCGATCCTGTAGCCGATGGGCCGGTGATTCAGCGGGCGAGCGAGCGGGCGTTGAAGCATGGGATATCGCTGGCGCAGGTGCTCACGCTGGCGGCGGAGATTCGCGAGCAGGCGCAGTCGACCGGATTGATTGTGTTTTCGTATTTGAATCCGATTCTGCGGATGGGTCTGGAGAAGTTCTGCAAGGTGGCGCGGGCGGCGGGTGTTGACGGAGTCGCTGGTAACGATCTGCCCGTGGAAGAGGCTGGCGAATATCTGCGAGCTATGCGGGAGCATGATCTGTCCCCGATATTTCTGGCGGCGCCGACCAGTCCCGATGAGCGACTGCGGCGGATCGCGGCGGCTTCGCAGGGCTTTGTGTATGCGGTGTCGCGCACGGGTGTTACCGGACAGCGACAGCAGTTGGCCGAGGATGCGCGGAAGTTGGTGAAGCGATTGCGGAAAGTTACCAAGTTGCCGGTCGCCTTGGGATTTGGAATTTCCACGGCGGAGCAGTTTGCAGAAGTCGGCAGAATTCGCGGACGCGGTCGTCGTGGGCAGCGCGATTGTAGAGACGATTGAGCGGAACAAAGGGCGAGAGGCAGCGGCGGTCGGAGACTTTATCAAACGGCTGGCAGGAGCGCACGCTCAGTTGTCAGCCGCGAAGTAGGATTCGTACCGCTGTCTGGATGTTAGATGTTAAGTGGTAGGGATGTTTCGACTGCGTGGTGCCTGAGTTCCACTCCGCGCAGGATGACAGTTTTAGATTGGTCAAGCGAACGAGAGTCACCACGTTGTGGAAGTCAAAATCCCCACTTCTCCCAAAACCGGGGAGAAATGGGGCACCCGGTCGGTTACGGGCCAAAGATCATGGATATCGAAGACTGGCGAAAGAAAATTGATGAACTTGGATCGCAAGCTGGTGGCACTGCTGTGCGAACGGGCGCAGGCTGCGGTCGCGATTGGGAAGTTGAAGCGGGATACGTCGTTGCCCATTTATGAGCCGGACCGGGAGCGGATGGTGTTTGAGAATGTGCAGGCAGCGAACCGGGGGCCACTGCAGGGACGCGACCTGGTGCGGATTTACGAGCGCATCATCGACGTGATGCGGAATATTCAGAAGGAAGAGATTGTGACCAAGGCGGAACCGGTCGAGGCCGAGACGGAGTTGGATTCGGAAGTGAATGACTGAAAGCTCTTAGCTATTAGCTCTTAGCCGTTAGCAAAGACCTGCCTCGACCTGGGACGCGTCGAGGAATCTAGGGATTTGCTCGTGGCGGGGAACAGCAGATTCCTCGCGATGCTCGGACTGACAACACTCTTCGAGGGCCGCGTGCTAGGAGCTAAGAGCTAAGAGCTAGGAGCTGTTTTTATGATCGTCGCCATGCAGGAAGGCGCTGACGAGGCGCTGATACAACAGGTCATCGAGCACCTGGTGAAGACTGGGGTTCGAGGTGCACCGGTCGACCGGTGCGCGCATGACCGTGCTGGGAGCGGTCGGATCGGGAATTGATTTCGATATTCGCAATCCTCGAACTGCTGCCGGGCGTGCAGGAAGTCCATCGCATCAGTTCTCCGTACAAGCTGGCGGGGCGAAGTTTTCGGCCAGAGGGGACGATCGTCCAGTTGCGTAACGGAATCGGTGTCGGTGGGAATGAAGTTGTGGTGATGGCGGGACCGTGCTCGGTCGAGACGCGCGAGCAACTTTTTCGACCGCCGAAGGCGTCGCGAAGGCTGGCGCAAAAGTCTTGCGGGGCGGGGCGTTCAAGCCGCGCAGTTCTCCCTATTCGTTTCAGGGGCATGGCGAAGATGCGCTGAAACTGCTGCGTGAGGCGGGAGAGAAATACGGCCTGCTGGTGATCAGTGAAGTGATGGAGATTTCGCAGATTCCGATGATGCTGCCGTACGTGGATATTCTTCAGGTCGGCGCGCGCAACATGCAGAATTTCAATCTGCTGCGCGAACTGGGGAAGGTGCGGAAGCCGGTGCTGCTGAAGCGCGGGATCGCGGCAACGCTGGAAGAACTACTGCTGTCGGCCGAATACATCATGGCGGGCGGGAACTACGATGTGATCCTGTGCGAGCGCGGGATACGGACGTTTGAAACCTACACGCGTAACACTATGGATATATCCGCGATTCCGATCATTCATAAGCTGTCGCATCTGCCGATGACGGCCGATCCTTCACATGGGACGGGGCGGCGCGACAAGGTTCCGCCGATGGCGCGTGCATCGGTCGCGGCCGGGCGCGGACGCGCTGCTGATTGAAGTGCACTGCACGCCGGATAAGGCGTGGTCGGATGGAGCGCAGTCGCTGTCTCCGGAGCAGTTCGCGAAATTGATGGATGAATTGCGGATGATTGCGCCGGCTGTGGGACGGAAACTTTAGCGGGAAAATGAAAACCGCAGAGGACGCTGAGGACGCGGAGGGAATGAAGGAAAACCCGGACGCGTGTTGGCGGTCATAACAGCGGTAGCGCTCTAATTTCTTTGAGTTCTCTGTGTCCTCTGCGTCCTCTGCGATTTTCAATTGCTTTTTCTTATGGCGATACGGCAAATCACGATTATCGGGACTGGCCTGATTGGCGGGTCGCTGGCGCTTGCCTTGCGCAAGAAGAAATTTGCCGGGCGGATTGTTGGGTGCGACCGTGAAGGAACGCTGGAGCGGGCGCGGATGCGCGGGGCGATCGACGATGGGACGGCGAACCCCGCCGATGCGGTGCATGGGAGCCAGATTGTGGTGCTGGCGACTCCCGTGCTGGCGATCTGCGATTTGATTGAGCGTGTTGGGCCGGTGCTTCCGGCTCAAGCTTTACTGACTGATGTCGGGAGCACGAAAACAGCCGTGGTCGAACGTGCGTTGAAGGTTTTTGGGAAGAATGCGGGGAAGCGGTTCCTGGCGGGGCATCCGATGGCGGGGAAGGAAATGAGCGGCGTGGATTTCGCGGATGCGGATCTGTTTCAGAATGCGGTCTGGTTTCTTTCGCCGTTGCCGAATCAGAATCTGAACGAAGGGCTATTCGCCGAGTTTGCGGGATGGATCGATGCCATTGGGGCGAGGATCGCGATGCTGCCGGCGGAAGAGCATGATCGGCTGTGCGCGTGGATCAGCCATGTGCCGCAGATGATTTCGACAGCGCTGGCTGCGGCTCTGGTCGAGGAGTTTGGAGCGGAGGCTCCCCTGCTTGCAGCGGGTGGTCGTGCGCTGCAGGAGATGACGCGGATCTCGGCGAGTCCGTATTCGATGTGGCGGGATGTGGCGATCAGCAATAAGAAGAATCTGCAGGATGCGCTGTGGAAGGTGGAGCAGCGGCTGGCGCACATCCGGGAGAACTCTGGCTACGCGGGAATTGGCAGCGGAGTTTGAGCAGGCGCATGAATTGAGAAAGGCTCCGGCGAAAAAGTAGTCAATCATTCACCACAGAGGACACAGAGGCATAGAGAGAAGGGGCAAGAACTTAAATGAGATTCTTCGGTTGGATGCTCATGATCAGCGTGCTCGCAGTGCCCGCACTGATCGCTAGTACCTTCTACAGGTGGTTCAGATTGCGTCACGACTTACCCACGTGGCGCAGCATTTTTGGGCGTTTCTGGTACCGTACTTGCCCTAACCTCGTGGACCCTATTCATTGTTGGCGTTTTCAGAGATTGGATCGGTGGCTTTGGAAGTCACTACGTTACGCGCCTCGATGTCTCTAACTTTGGTTTAGTGATTAGCGCGGCTGGATTTCTTTGCGTATTCTTTCTTCACAAGTGGAGTCGTATGCTCGGAACCATGTCCGCCGCGATCGTCCTGTTTCTCTGGGGTGGAAGTCAGTTAGTCGCCTATTACCACGCGTTCCTCCGTGCCTCCGTGGTGAAATTCATTTAGAATCCTTTGCGCTATGAACAAAGTTGTGGCCAACGCGGATGAGGCCATCCGCGACGTGTTTGATGGGGCGACGATCATGATCGGGGGCTTCGGGCTTTGCGGGATGCCGGAGAACCTGATTCGGGCGCTGGTGCGCAAGGGGACGAAGAATCTGCGGACGATCAGCAACAACGTCGGGGTCGACGGTGTGGGGAACGGATTGTTGCTGGCGGCGGGACAGATTGTGCATCACATCGGGACCTACGTCGGCGAGAACAGGCTGCTGGAAGAGATGGTTCTGAAGGGGACGATCAAGCTCGACCTGGTTCCGCAGGGAACGTTCTCGGAACGGATTCGCGCGGGCGGCGCGGGGATTCCGGCGTTTTATACGCCGACTGGCGTGGGAACGATTGTGGCGGAGGGCAAGGAGACGCGCGAGTTTGATGGGCGGCTGTACGTGATGGAGCGCGGGCTGACGGCCGACTTCGCTTTTGTGAAGGCGTGGAAGGGCGATCGCGCGGGGAATCTGATTTATCGGAAGACGGCGCGGAATTTTAATCCGATGATGGCGACGGCGGCGAAGATCACGATTGCCGAGGTGGAGCATCTGGTCGACGTCGGGCGAGTTGGAGGGGGATGCGATTCATACGCCGTCGATTTATGTGAAGCGGATTTTTCAGGGCGAATTGTACGAGCGGAGGATTGAGAGAAGGACGGTGAGAAAGGTATCGAGTACCGCGTAGCTTGTGCCGCGTTTTGAACGGAAGGCTCAGAGCTTGAACCACAGAGGGCACAGAGGATCACAGAGGAAGTCATTGTGGCGAACAGGGATCCTTCGACTGCGGTTTTGCTTCGCTTGCCGCGAAGCAAAATCCTCGCTCAGGATGACAAGGCAGAAATTATGAATAAGCCGGGCAAAGACGTCGACAAGCGCGAGCGGATTGTGAAGCGGATTGCGCGGGAATTGCGCGATGGGTTCTATGTGAACCTTGGGATCGGGATGCCGACACTGATCGCCAATCATGTGCCAGCGGGCATGGAGGTCACGCTGCAGTCGGAGAATGGGATGCTGGGGATCGGGCCGTATCCGATCGAGGGGACGGAGGATCCGGATCTGATCAACGCGGGGAAAGAGACGGTCAGCGAGATGCCGGGGACTTCGTATTTCTCTAGCGCGGATTCGTTTGCGATGATTCGCGGCGGGCATATTGATTTGAGCGTGCTGGGCGCGATGGAAGTCGATGAGACTGGAAGCATTGCGAACTGGATGATCCCGGGGAAGATGGTGAAGGGGATGGGCGGCGCGATGGATCTCGTCGCCGGGGCGCGGCGCGTGGTGGTCGCGATGGAGCATACGACGCGCGAAGGGGCTGCCGAAGATTTTGAAGAAGTGCACGCTGCCGCTGACGGGAGTGCGCGTGGTCGATACGATTGCGACGGAGATGGCATACATTCGCGTGACCAAGGATGGGCTGGTGCTGGAGGAGATTGCGCCGGGGTTGACGGCGGAGGATGTGCAGAAGGCGACCGAGGCGCGGCTGATTGTGAGTCCGAGGTTGAAGGTGATGGAGAGTTAGGGCACCATCGGAGTCAGTTTATGCCTTATGGTGGAGTCATCGGAACCGCTGTTGGTCTTGTCGTAGGAGTCTGTGGATTCGTTATCATGCGCGACCCTATGAAGTTGTCACTATTGGCTCCGCGTGAAGGAGGCTACTACCAGAGGATGGTGCTTGATCGATGGTCTCGTATTCCGATGCGCCTTTTTGGACTGTTTATCTCGCTGTTTGGATTGGGGATATTCTCAGCTGCCTGCGCCGCATTGCTGAAGGCGAGCATCATGGAGGCGTTATCCGACGGTCTGATGGTCGAGATGGGGCTGCTCTTTGCAGTCAGCTGGGTGTTCGGCGCCGTCGTGTTCGTGGTACAGGTGATTCGGGGGCATGCTCTGGATTGGATTAGATTCCGTCAACGAGGTATCGAACTCGGTCCAATCGCGATCGATCCTCCGATAACGCCCGGCATGGTTCAGGAGTCGAGGTTGTTTACGCTGGGCTTCTCGATCTTGCTAGCTGTCGCCTTTCTTGCCGCGATCTTCCATAACTGACAGAACAACGTCTATTTTCTTTCGCCCCGCTGGGGCTGGTTTCTAAACGACATCCGCGGACCCACAGCTTGCGCTGTGGGCTGCATTCTTTCGCCGCTTCGCGGCTGGACAGCCGATGGCGGTCGTCCCTACATCTAAAATCAAAATCCCCACCCTGTCGCACAAAACGCGACAAGGGTGGGGCAGCCTCTAGTTTAGTTTGGTTTACGCTGCGGCGATGCGGCGGATCAGGTCTTCTTGTTCCTGCTTGCTTTCGGCGCCGATCGTGAAGGCGTCGAGCACGCCGAGCGACAATGCGTACTTGATGCCTTCATCCTGACGGTTGCGAAGGGCACCCTGGCCCAGAATCTTCATTCCGACCACAGCTTTTCCGGCTGACTTCATCTGCTTCAATACACTCACGACCGTGGCGGGATCGGCGTCCATTTCTGCGCCGACAGGGTTGATGCGGGCCAGATCGATTTCTACCCACGGGCTTTTTGCGGCGGCACGCAGCGCTTCGATGGTATGGCAGGAGCAGCCATGGGCGCGGATGGTTCCCTTCTGCTTGGCTTCGGAGAGAACGTCCATGGCGCCGCGGTAGCGGTCGGTCCAGTCGGCTTCGGTAACGCAGTGCATCAGGCAGACGTCGAGATAGTCGGTGCCGAGTTCGCTGCGGAAACGGTCGAGGTCGGCGCGCATGCCCGCGGCGTCGCGCGCCCAGGATTTGTGAGTACTGTGACCTTGTCGCGCTGCACGTGCTTCAGAGCTTCAGCGACGTGCGGGTGGCTTCCGTAGGAGTCGGCGGCATCGAAGAAGCGGAGGCCGTGATCGTATCCGTTGAGCAGGAGATCGGACAGGCCTTTGACGCCGAGCGCGGTCTGGTGCGAGTGGTGTCCGGAGCCGACGGTGCCGGTGCCCATGGCGAGGCGGCTGGTCTTGATGCCGGTGCTGCCGAGCGTCACCGTGTCGGTGGCGGAAAATTTCTGCGAAAGAGTCTGGTCGGCGATGGCTTTGAAGATGGACTTGGACGAGAGCCAGACCGCGCCTGCGGCGGTGGCGGAACGGATGAGGAATTCGCGACGACGCATGGGTCCTCCTGAAAGAGGTGGCGTTTCCTGAAGGCTACATCAGGAGGGTGGAGTTAGGGAAGACGACCACAGGGGCTAAAGCCCTTTTTATTTTCACGCTCAACGCGGCCCTCAAAGGGCCGCTCTTCCACGGATCACCTGGGGCGATTCACATCACGATACCCGGGCGATTCACATCACGATACCTGGGCGATTCACATCACGATTAGGAGACGTTTTGTCAGGCGGGTTCGTCAACAGCGTTCTTACTGGAAGTGGTACTCACATTCTCAAATCCGAAATGGGGCGGCCAGGAGGCGGAAAGGGAGTGTGATCGCCAAGATAAATCACTTCCAGGACGCCGTGGACTGCGACTCCGACGATACGGAATGGCAGCAGGATCAGCCAGATGAACGGGTAGGCGATCAGTGCCAACAGGGCCAGAGGCCAGCACAGAATGAACAGGATGCACCAGAGCAGGAACGTGAACATGCGAGACCTCCTTCTAAATAATTATACGTCCGCCGCCGGGGAAATGTTCCGTTCCGAGCATGGTTAGTCCCAACCCAAAAGTCTTGTCATTCCGAAGCGAAGCGAGGAATCTGCTTTTTGCCGGCAGCGGAGATGTTGCAGGCAGACAAGCAGATTCCTCAACGGCTTCGCCGTTTCGGAATGACAAAGATTTCTGGCGACTGGCTGATCCGCGCATCGACGTGGACTGCTGATCATTCGAACTGCTTGCGAAAGGTGGCGAGTTGCTGCTGGACCTCAGTAAGGTCGGCGCGGAGACGGGAAACCTCGTCTTCGAGCTGAGCGAGGCGTTGCGCGGGCGGCGGGACTGCTGGTACGGAGGTCTCCTGTGTGGCTGAAGCTGCTGACTCCCGCTCGAGTACGGCGCGGGAAACGGTCGGCTCCAGCGGTTCGCCGGAGAACAAATGCATGTAACGATATTCCTTCGTGCCGGGCTGGCGAGCGAGAATGCACACCAGTGGCGGCTCGCGTTGCGCCAGGCGATCGAGCGTCGAGACTACGTCTTCGAGGGCTGTCGAAGTGATACATGCGGTCGGTGCGTCCGCGGAGTTCGCCGGGAGTTTGCGGGCCGCGGAGGAGCAGCACGCAGACGATGGCGGTTTCGCGGCGGTCGAAGTTGAAGACTTCCTGCAGGCGGTGCTCGTATTTCGTCACGCGGCTGTCGGCGCCGCCGGCGGGGCCGGCCATGCGCTTTTCCTGCAGGGTGGTCAAGGCGGCGCGGACGGCGCTTTCGTCCAGTGTCATCACCGGGTCGCGGTTGTTCTTCTGGTTGCAGGCATTGACCAGGGCGTTGAGCGAGAGCGGGTAGTAGTCGGGCGTGGTGATGTCTTTTTCGATCAGGGAGCCCAGGACGCGGGTTTCGATTTCAGTCAGGAGGTGCATGGCGGAGTTTTGATTCTACTTGAAAAGAAAGAACTCACCACAGAGGGCACGGAGGAACACAGGGGAAGTCAAAATCCCCACTTCTCCCAAAGTCAGGGAGAAGTGGGGCACCCTCGGATTTCCCACTAGAACAAAGCTGTCGCGCGACGCTTCCAGGCTTTCCTTTTTCCTGGGCGATCTTTTCCATGTCAGCTACGTAGGCTCCGGCTTGCGTCAGCACATGGTGCAGGTCGTTGCCGATGCTGATGAAGGTGAATCCCTTCTCGAGAAATTCGCCGACTCGGCTTGTGCCGAACAGGAACAGGCCGAGGATTACGTTGTTCTTGTGGGCGTGCTCGATCAGTTTCTTCGTCGCCGCGTCGAGTTCGGGCGACGTGTACATGTGGGGGAACTCGTACTTGTTGTAGAGGCCCATCGACATGCAGAGATCGTTCTGGCCGAGGAAAAGGATGTCGACGCCGGGGATGGCGGCGATCTCGGCGATGTTCTCGATGCAGGAGGCCGTCTCGACTTGCAGCGCGACGATGCCTTCGTTGTTCCAGTTGCCGGCGTAGCCGAGGAGTCCGGCGCGGTTCATGCTGCGCTGCGGGAAATAGACGGAGCGCGTGCCGACGGTCGGATACTTGGTGCAACTCACGGCCTGGCGGGCTTCTTCGGCGGTGTTGATGTAGGGGACGAGGACGCCGTCGGCGCCCATGTCGAGAGCCTGCTGGATGCCCGGGCGGTCGTCGTATCCGCCGACGCGGACGAGCGACTTCGCGCCGCCGTTGGCGATGCCGCTGAGCATGGCCGAGAGTTGCTCGTAGCCCATGGGGCCGTGCTGGGTGTCGACGAGCAGCCAGTCGTATCCGGAGTGCGCGAGTTGCTCGGCGACGGTGGGGCTGTGCGCGTTGAGAAACAGGCCCATCTTGGGCTGTCCGGCGCGCAGTTGCTTTTTGAATTCTGATCCGCTGAGTGCGGGGTCTGGCATGCTTTTCCTCCTTGAAGTCGAATTGCGTAGTGTACCGTATGCTGTGCGGGAAGCCGGAGAATGTGCTGTAAATTTTTTGCGGTGTGACCGAGGGCAGAATCGGGATGAAGTCAGAAGTAAGAAGTCAGATTTCAGATTGAAGATTTCAGATTGAAACGCCGAATTGATGGCCGCCGCTGGGAGGGTAGAATTCAACGCTGTCGAATGACAAATCCTCGCGGCGGGCCTATGATGCGAATCGGAGAAACCTATGCTTCGGCTACTTTTGAACTGGGTTTTGAGCGCGGTGGCGGTTTGGATTGTGGCGCAGGTCGTCACCGGAGTTTATGTCAGCGGTTGGAAGAGCGCACTGATCGCGGCGCTGGTCATCGGGTTCATCAATGCGACGATCGGATTTGTACTTAAAGTGATCACGTTTCCGCTGACGCTGGTCACGCTGGGACTGTTCTGGCTCGTGATCAACGCGCTGATGCTGGAACTGGCATCGGCACTGTTGTCTCCGGGATTTCAGGTGCACGGATTCCTGGCGGCGTTTTTGGGCGCGATTGTGCTGAGCCTGGTCAACATGCTGCTGAAGGCGATTGTGATGCCGAAGAAGGACAGTCAGTAATCCCTCCACAATGCTCAGGACAGGCTAAGAAACCTCGTTAGCAGTTGGCCTGGAATTCTTCCGGGCGCGTGGTTGACCCTCACTATTTCTTGCGCGGTTTGATTGCCTCCCAGTCTTCTTCTTTCAGAATGCGGCCCAGGTTGCTGAATTCTCCTGCGCCCTGCAGGAATTCGCCGCCGTCCATGCGGATAACTTCGCCATTGATGTAGCCGGAGCCGTCGCTCACCAGGAACGCAGCGAGATTGGCTAACTCTTCGACAGTGCCGAAGCGATGGAGCGGGTTGCGATCGAGCGCGACGGCCTCGAGTCCGGGATGCGGCAACACCCGGGAGAAGGCGCCTTTTGTGGGAATCGGGCCGGGGGCGATGGCGTTCATGCGGATGCCGCGATTGCCCCATTCCACGGCGAGACTGCGCATCAAGGCTTCCACTCCGGCTTTGGAAACGGCGGAGGGAACGACATAAGCCGAGCCGACCGGCGCATAGGTGGCGGAGATGCTGAGCACAGTGCCGGGGCGTTTGGCTGCCAGCCAGCGGCGGCCGCAGGCCATGGTGCAGTGCAGCGTGCCCATGAGGACGATGTTGATCACCGACTCCCATGCGCGTGGGGAAAGTTCTTCGGTGCGGGCGATGAAATTTCCGGCGGCGTTGTTGACGAGGATGTCGAGCGCGCCTCCCGTCCAGATGGTGTCGATCATCTGCTCGACGGCTTCGAGGCTGCGGACGTCGCAGGGGATCGCGTGGATCGGACCTTTTGTCTTCAGTTCGGCGGCAGTAGCTTTTAACACCTCCTCGCGGCGGCCGCAGATGTAGACGGTCGCTCCGAGTTCGAGGAAGCGGGCGGCCATGCCTTTGCCGAGGCCGGTGCCGCCGCCGGTGATGAGGATGCGCTTGGAATGGAGCAGGTCGGTGCGGAACATTTATCTCCCTGACGTTCGTGTCGATTTTTGCAGACAGCAGATTCCTCACCGGCTTCGCCGGTTGCGGAATGACAAATTATAGGGCTGCTTGCAGCATCACAGGTTTTGGGGCTACAGATCGCAGGCTACGCGGAATCCGTAATCGGCGTATTGAAACTCCGGCGGAATGCTGGATCTCGCGGCAGCAGCGGGCGACTTTGATGTGGTGGCGCCAGGAGCCTCCGCGGGAGGATTTGCGCGGCGGCTTCAGCGGGCTTTGATCGGGCCCCTGCGGATTGCGATCGGGCGAGATCGCGTAGTAGTTCGGGTCGTACCAGTCGCTGCACCATTCGTGAACGTTGTCGCCGATGTCGTAGAGGCCGAATGCGTTCGGGGCATACTGCGCGACTGGCTCCGGGCCGGTCTGCCAGCGGGTGGCATAGTTCGGAAGAGATTGCGGGGGATCGTCTCCCCATGGAAATTGCTTCTGCTCGAGACCACCACGGGCGGCGCACTCCCATTCGGCCTCGGTGGGAAGGCGGAAGTGGCGGCCGGTTTGCTGGCTCAGCCATTCGCAATAACGAACTGCGTCGTGCCATGAAACTCCGGCCACTGGCTGCTGCGGATGGTTGAAGTTGGGATCGTTCCAGAAGGGCGGGGGCAGTGGTTCCGGTCGAGAAGCAGGAATCGGCCGTACTGTTCGTTGGTGACCTGCGTTGCGGCGAGCTGGAATGCGTCGATCCACACGCGATGGATGGGGCGCTCGCAATCCTGACCGGTCTCGGAGCCCATCAGGAAATGGGATGCTGGGACTTGGATCAGGGCGGGCTCGACCTGAATCTCCGATAGCATTCGTATCAGTGTAGCAATGGAAGTCGATCACCACAGAGGACACAGAGGATCACAGAGGAATGCGGCGCAAAGTCGCGACTGTTTCGGCGATGTTGTTTTCCTGAAACAGGCGGATGGCGGCGATTCCGGCGGCTCCCGCTTCGAGACACGATTTCGCATTTTCTAGAGTGACTCCGCCCAGGGCCAGGACCGGAATCTTCGCTTTACAGGCTTCGCGGAGTTGAGTCAGTCCTGCGGGTTGCGCATTGGGCGCATCTTTCTTTTCGAAGACCGGAGCGAAGACCGCGAAGGTGGCGCCGTCGGCTTCGGCTTGCTTCACTTCTCCGGCGAGTGACAGGAGACTCCAATCAGCGGTGCTCGTGGTGAGATCGCGGGCGGGGGCGCCCGCGCCACATTTCTCCCACATTGCTCTTACTTCCTGCGGGCTGATGTCGTCGGAGCGGAGGTGGACGCCGTCGGCTCCGGCGGCGAGCGCGACGTCGGTGCGGGAGTTGATGAGAAGAGCAGGGGTCAGGGGCCAGGGGTCAGGGGCCAGTTGGCTGGCTTCGGCTACGGCTTGGACCGCCTCGCGGGCCAGTGATTCCAGTTCTCGTGTCGGCAGATCTTTTTCGCGGAGTTGGATGTAGTCGACTCCGGCGCGGGCAGCTTCGGAGATTTTGTCGAGGAGACGGTGACGGCGGGTGGGTTCGTCTGCGGCGAAGGCGGTGCGGTCGGTGATGTAGTAGAGAAGGCAGCGTTCAGCCATCGGCTCGCGGGCTGAAGCAGTGTGCGTGAGAACTGGTGTCGTCCCTACGGAACTCGCGCATTTGTTCCACTTCACCCGGCACTTCCGTGCCGGGCTTTCACATGCCGCCGCTGACGCGGCTGGAGTTTCGGTGGTGCTTGTTCCACCGCTTGCCTTCAACGGTGTTCTCACGCACCCTCTGAAGCCCTGTCTATTTTGCCACGCGTAACGCGGCGCTAAAGCGCCGCTCTTCCACGGCCTTGGACGTCCTTACGCTACTGAACGGTGCTGCTGTCCGCTACGGTCTGGTCTTCGCGATCTCGGGCAAGACTTCGCCTTTTTTCTTTGGAGTGTCGCCGAGGTGGTAGCTCGTGAGGCCGTCGCGAAGGAACTCGAAGGCTTCTTCGGGATTGTCGACGATTTTGAACAGGTCGAGATCCTGCGGTGAAACGGTGCCGGCGTCGACGAAGGCCTGGAAGTTGATGATCTTGTTCCAGTATTCGCTGCCGTAGATGATGACCAGAATCTTCTTCGCCAGCTTCTCGGTTTGCGCGAGCGTCAGGATCTCGAAGAGTTCGTCCATGGTGCCGAAGCCGCCGGGGAAGATGACGAGTCCTTTGGCCAGATATGCGAACCAGAACTTGCGCATGAAGAAATAGTGGAACTGGAAGTTGAGCGACGGCGTGATGAACTGGTTCGGATGCTGCTCGAACGGGAGCTGGATGTTCAGGCCGATGCTCTTGCCTCCGGCCTCGTGGGCGCCGAGGTTGGCGGCTTCCATGATGCCTGGGCCTCCGCCGGTGGTGACGACGAAACGATGGCGGCGGGCGGGAATGGTGATCGACCACTTGGTCAGCATGTACGCGAGCTTGCGCGCGTCTTCGTAGTAGCGGGCCATATCGACGTTGGCCTGGGCGCGCTTCAGATCCTGTTCGAGTTGCTCGGGGGAAGTGTTCTTTTCGCCAACAGCAGCCAAGGTTTCGGCGGCGATCTTGCGTCCTTGAAAGCGGGCCGAGCCGAAGAAGACGACCGTGTCCTGGATCTGCTCGCGGCGGAAGCGGGCCAGGGGTTCCTGATATTCCGCCAGCATGCGGAGGATGCGGCCGTCGGGGCTGTGTAGAAACGCTTCGTTATCGTAGGCGACAGGTGCGGATTTGAGATGGTCGGTCATTGCTAGCTCAAAGTATAAGATCGGGCCCCAGTCCGTGGTGTGAGGACCTAATAGTGCGGTATTCTTTCGCCCCTTCGGGGCTTGTTCCCTCTAGTTGATCAGACCCACGGCTTACGCCGTGGGCTGCATTCTTTCGCCACTACGCGGCTTGAGCGAGGCTATTGATGCTCATGGTAGTGGAGCGCCTCCCAGAAACCGATCCAGATATCGAGCAGGCCCAGGCCGCTGCACAGACCACGAAAGAAGCCATTGGACACCACAGAGCGAAGCGCCGGAAACGACAGCAGGAGGTAGTTGTCGGTCCACTCGGGTGTCCAGGGCAAGATGATGAGCAGCACACCCGCCACCGCGCTGATCAAAACAAATAAGAAAGACGGAAATCCGGTGCATCCAGAGCTGGACCAGACGCGGCCGATTCTCCGACGGTTCGAGGAGAATGGTCGGAGCGTCGCGTGGGGACTGCGGGGGCTCAGGCGCCTTTCCGGGTGCGCCGGAGAACATGGGATCACTCATTCAGCTCCGGCTCCGGTGGGAAGAATTAAGAGTGCGCGGGATCCCGGGAAAAGAGAAGTCAAAAGGCATCCGGCTATTTTACGACTTCAGAGCCTTTATGCGCTCGGCGACGTCGCGATAATCGATGTTGTTCCCGTAGACATCCATGAAGTGCCTGAGGGCAGAGGTCTTGTCGCCAGCCGTTTCGTAGGCGGCGGCCAGTTCGTAGTTGAGCGCGACACGAGTTTCGCCATCGATGGTCGGCATCTTCAAAGCTTTGTCGTACCAGCGGACGGCGGCCTCGGGGACTCCTTTTTCGAGGAAGCACTGGGCCAGCCAGGTGTAAGTCTGCATGATCTGCGGGAAAGGATGTCCGCGATCGAACGACTGGCAGGCCTTCTGGAGTTCTCCGATGGCCTCGTCGAGCAGGCCCATTTCGCGGAACGCGATGCCGAGGTTGTAGTGCGTCTCGGGATCCTCGTCGGCCGAGGCAACATCGGCTTCGAGATCTTTCTTCAGCTCGCCGAACATGTCGGCGAGATCGACGCCTGCGTCTTCGCCGAACGGAGAAGACTTGGCGGCAGGAGCAGGAGGTGTCGGTGGCAGAACAGGTGCGCTCGGAGCGGCTGGTGCTACGGTTCTTGCGGACGCTACCGGGGCCGCGGGAACTGGAACAGACTGTACCGGGCGTGCGGCAGCGGGCGCGACTGGCGCTGCCGGAGAGGCTGATGCTGCGGCGCTCGCGGCAAGTGGACTGATCCTCTTTGTCTCAACGGGGGCTACCGGGGCCGGAGCAGGCACAGGTCTTGTTGCGGCGACCGGAGCGGGCGGTTGAGGCTCAGCGACCGGAGCTGCCTTCAGGAAATCTTCGCCGAGGGAAGCTTCGATGTCAGCAACAAACTCCCCTAATACTGGGGCGGACTGGCCTGCAGCGGCGCCGGTCTTGGCGTGAGCGACGGTCGGGGGTGCAGCCTCTGGATGGGCGACCGCGCCAGGCAGGAACGTATCCCCGAGAGACGATTCGAGATCGCTGACAAACTCCTTCAGAACGGCCGGTTGCGGTTCTGGTTCGGGCTCGGGCTCGTGAGCCACCGGCGCCGGCTCGGGAACGGGTTCCGGCTGGGGCTCGGGTTTTGCAGGAGCTTGTGCGACAACTGGAATTTCTTCCACCGCCGGTTCGGGCTCGGGAGCTGGCTCCGGTTCGACGGCAACAGGAGGTTCTTCGACCACCTCGATCGAGGGAACATCCTCGGCCGTGATTTCTTCGACTACCGGCTCGGCCTCGACGGCGATTTCGTCGGCGGGCTGCATGGCAGCATCGATTTCAGCGCGGAGCTCGTCGATCTTCGCTTGATCGCGCGTCAGCGTTTGCAGCTTGGCGAGGGCGGCCAGAGCCTGCTCGGGCATGCTATGGCCGACATAGAAACGAATCTCTTCGACGGTCTCTTCGACGCGAGGATCGGAAAGCTTGGGAGTGTGCGGGGCGGCTTGCGCAACCTCGACGGGTTCTTCGACTGCCGCGGGAGGCGTGTCGTCGGCCTCGATGGTGATCGCGTCGTCCCACTCTGAGGAAAGATCGATTTCTTCGCCGTCGGAAGCAGCCTCGGCGGGCGCGGCGGACTCGTCCACCACCGCAAATTCGGGTTCGGAGTCCGTTTCCACAGCGGGAGCCGCGACGGGCCACGGCGATGCGGGCTCGACGGCGGCTTCCTCTTGTACGGGCAGTTCCTGAGCCGCGGCTGGCTCTGTCTCGTCAATCGTTATGTCGGCCGGAGCATCTTCAATAGCGAACTCCGCCACTTCCGGTTCCGTTGACGTAGCCTCAGGCGCAGGCGCATCCAGGAAGATGGGAGCTTCTTCGCCCGAGTCGCGAGGCGAGGGAGCGGTAGTGCGTTCTTCATAGCGCTCCGCCAGTTCGCTGTAGCGCGTGGCCTCATCCGGATAGTCGGCCTCGGAGTACACATTCTGCAGCGTGCGGCAGCAGACCGCGGCCTCGGCAAAACGTCCGGCGCGGGTGTGCAGCGCGGCCAGGCGCTGATTCAGGCGCAGGTCGTTGGGAGCCAAGGGCATTGCGGTGAGCAGCGGGCCCAGAGCCTTGGCGGGCATGTTGTAGGAGATAAACAGCTCGGCATCGGTAAGCGCCGAGCGCACGGCGAGCGAGACTTCATCGGAATAGTGCTGATGAATCGAAGGCGCCGTCGCTTCCAGATCGTCGATGAGGACGACGGCCTCTTCCGGAGTGATGAGCTTGCTGCCCGAAGTTCCGCCGAGCTGGCTGACCACCTGCTGATAATTCTGCATGTGCAGGGGGTTCTGCGGTTCGACTTGTGCCAGCTTCTGGTAGAGATCGCGGGCGCGGGTAAGCTCTCCGGATTGAACGCTGGCATGGGCCAGCAGTTCGATCACTTCGCTGACGTGCGTGTTCTCCCCGGCTTTGTTGAAAAGATCGAGAAGCTTCTGCAGGGAATCGGGATTCTCGCGAACGTGGCCGATGATGGTGTGCAGGCTCTGCAGAACCTTGTCGGAGTTTTCCGCCAGCAGGCGTTCGGCGTGCTGATCGTAAACCTGCAGGGCATTTTCGTATTGTCCGGCCTGCATGAGCGCATCGGCGAAATTGGCAATCGCCGAGAGATCGTTATGCACTGTGAGCAGCTTGTTGGCGACTGTCCCGGCTTCTGAGAGCTGCCCGGTCAGCAGATAAGCCTTGAGCAGATCGCGGAGCGCGTCCGGATTGGAATCGATGTCAGAAATTTTCTGCAGAGCGGCAACAGCCCCGGCGCCGTCTCCGGACTCGAGCAGGTTCTTGCCCTGCATCAGCAGAGCATAGGTGTTGCCGGGATCGAGCGTCAGCATGCGCTGCAGGATTTCGTCAGCCCCGCTGAGAGATCCCTTGGAGCGCATGCTCTCGGCCGCGGCGGAGAAAATCTGCCAGGCTTCGGTCTTCTTGCCAAGGCGAACGTAAACTTCCGCCAGCTTCACCCGCATCTGGCTGTTTTCCGGATCCATTTCCAGAATCTTCTGGAAGATGCGGACGGCGTTTTCGAGTTCGCCGGCTTTCAGGAATTCTTCGGCCACCTGCAGATACTGCGCGCGGGCATCGTTGAACAGGCCCTGCTGGGTGTAGAGTTCGGCCAGCTTCAGCAAGCTCTCCAAAGAGGGTTTCAGCTTGCAGATCTTCTTGTACATCGCGATGGCCTTGACCGTGAAACCCTGGCTGGCATAGGCATCGCCCACACTCTTGAAGCACTCAGTAGCTTTGTCGCTTTCGCCGATGCGCGAGTAGAGGTCGCCGACAGTGTTGCTGACCGTCAGGTCCTTGGGATCATTCTTGAGGACCTTTTCGTACTCGGAGATGGCATTCTGAAGCTTGCCCTGCTGGACATACTTCTCCGCATTGGCGAGAACCTTCTGTTTATTGAAGCCGAAAAATGCCATAAGAGCGTCGAACTCCAGACCCTGGTGTTCTAAAAACCAAGTTGCGAACGAACCCGCTGAACGTTGGGGGCTGTTCCCGGGTACAGGTCGCGGATGTCATCTCTCATATCGGCAGATGGCCGACCGGACAAGGCCAATTGTACGTCTGGACGTCATGGAAGGCATGGTTACCAAGGGTTACCGAAAGGGAGTGTACCGAAGGGTTACCAAGGGAACAGGGAAGAGGTACCGCAGCGTCGGCGGAGGCATCGGATATCTGCGCTAAAGGCCCCAAAATGGGAAGCCGGAGAGACCGGTTCTGGGCCCTGAAGGCACCCGGATTTGTACGATAGAGTACAATCAATGACAATTTGGGGTTACCCAATATCAGGCACATCAAAAGCGTAGCTAGCTCGGATGGCCGGCTGCCGCACCTCTCGCGAAGATTGACCCGCGTAGAAGTACCCGCTCCCGAAGAAAACCTATGAGAATCCTTCTCTACAACCCCGACAACGGGGTCACGCGCAATTTCATGCCGCACTTATGGATGTTTCTTCTTCAGGCGCTGACCCCGGCAGGCCACGAGGTGCTGCTGATCGACGGCAATGCTCAGCCCATGGATGAAGCCCAGATCGCGCAATATGTACGGGATCAAAAGATTGGACTCGTCGGCATCGGCGCGATGACTCGCATGATTGCCAAGGCCTATCGCATGGCCGACGCGATCCGCGTCACTGGAGTTCCCGTCGTAATGGGCGGGCCTCACGTGACCGAGATGGCCGACGAGGCGCTTGGCCGCGATGGTGGTCCGCGCCACGCCGACGCGGTCGCGCTGGGAGAAGCCGATGAGACCTGGCCGCAAATCGTAAGCGACGCAGCGCAAGGTAAGCTCAAAGAGGTCTATGCTCCGGTCGATGTTTTCGGCCAGGAACGCAAGCCGCCGCTCAAGGACTATCCCGCGATCCCCTGGCAGTCGATGGATCTGGATCAGTTCAATCTGGTTCCGGGCGCCGCCCGGGGCATGCTGCAGAAGATCGGAGAAGGCTGGGGAACGTTTCGCATCATCCCGGTCGAGTCGGGACGAGGGTGCCCTTACGGTTGCGAGTTCTGCACGGTGACTGGATTTTTCGGAGACTCCATCCGCTTCCGCACCAATGAGAGCGTGGTGAACGAGTTACTCGCCTTGAAGGCCCGCGCGCGCAGCGAGAAGGGGCAGATGGCGGTCTTCTTCATCGACGACAATTTTGCCATCAATGTGAAGCGCACTAAGTCTCTTCTGCGCGACATCATCGCAGCCAGAGCCCAGGTGCATTGGGTGGCACAGATCAGCGCAAACCTGTTGCGCGACGAGGAACTGATCGACCTGATCGCCGCATCGGGAGGCAAGTGGATTTTCATCGGCATGGAGTCGGTGGATCCTGCCAATCTCAAAGACGTGAATAAGGGATTCAATAAACCCGAGGAGTACGCCGCGGTGCTGGAGCGGCTGGCCAAGCGCAACGTGTATGCCATCACATCATTTATTTTTGGCATGGACAATGACACCACCGGGGTGGCGGAGCGCACGCTCGAACAAGTCCGCACCTGGCCCCCAGGCCTGCCTATCTTTGGGCTGTTAACTCCTCTGCCTGGAACTCCTCTCTACAAGCGTCTGGACGCCGCCGGAAGGCTGACGCGGCAGAAACATTGGCAGGAGTTCATTCCGTTCGCTATGGCCCACACTCCGTTGAAGATGAGCATCGACGAAGCCCACGATGAGGTGAAGTACGGGTGGGCCCACTGCTACAGTCCCGAGGCCCTGGCGCAGGCTGTCGAATCTTTGGATGACCAGCCTCTGGGCTATCGCGTCAACATCTTCCTGGCGCGGCTTTGCTTCCGCGGCATCTACTTCCCCATGCTGGGCAAGTTCGCGTGGCTGAAGGTGATTGCGGGAAATCGCGTCACCATTTTCAATCTAGTCAAGGAAGCGGTCTTCGGCCGCAAGAAGCGCCCCAGGTCAGCCGCGCCGGACGAATCCTATAGTGCGGAGACCGCCGATGTCTCGGGCGACTAGTGGCCGAATTCTCGATAGGCGCACTCACTCGCTCGCCCATGCTGGGGTGAGAAGCCATGCAAAGGCATCGCGGGCGCGGAGGCATTCTATCCCACGAGTATGCCGATCCCGTACATGTTAGCCTTTTGTAGTGGCGAAGGAAGCCTCCAAAGAAGTGCTTTTGCTTGAGGGACGCGAGGTTCAGGTTTCGCATCCCGATAAGCTTTACTTTTCGGCGCAAGCCCGCGTCACGAAACTGGATCTGGTGCGCTATTACCTTTCGGTTGCGCCCGGAGCGCTGGGGGGCATTCAAGATCGCCCGATTGTTCTCAAGCGTTTTGTGAATGGGGCCGAGGGAGAGGCGTTTTTTCAGAAGCGTGCGCCGGAACAGCGGCCCTCGTGGTTGAGAACAGTTACCTTGTCATTCCCCTCCGGCCGGACCGCGGAAGAAGTTGTGGTCGATGACGTGGCTGGGCTTGCCTGGATCGTGAACCTCGGCTGCATCGAATTGCATCCGCATCCGGTCCGCTCCGGCGATCTCGAGCATCCAGATGAACTCAGAATCGATCTCGACCCGATTCCGGGCGTTGGTTGGGACGACGTCCGCCGGGTCGCTCTTGAAGTGCAGGCGCTGCTCGAAGAACTTGGGCTTCGCGGCTGGCCCAAGACCAGCGGATCTCGCGGTATGCACGTCAATGTCCGAATCGAGCCGCGCTGGACGTTTCAGGAGGTACGGCGCGCGGCGGTCGCGCTGTCACGGGCAGTCGAGCGACGTGCGCCTGCGTTAGCGACGTCGAAGTGGTGGAAGGAAGAACGCCACGGCGTGTTTCTCGACTACAACCAGAATGCGAAGGACCGGACGACATGCTCCGCGTATTCCGTGCGCCCGCTGCCGGACGCGCGTGTTTCGGCCCCGCTTCATTGGAACGAGGTGCCGGAATGTAATCCGGCCGACTTCACCATCTTCACGATGCCGGAGCGTTTCGCGAAAATCGGTGATCCGCATGCGGACATGAACTCCGCGCCCGGATCACTGGAGAAGGTGCTCGAGCTTGCCGACAAGGATGAAGCGGCCGGACTCGGGGACGCACCCTGGCCGCCGCACTTCCGCAAGATGAAGTCCGAGGCGCCGCGAGTGGCGCCGTCGCGGGCGAAGTCTGCGGCGAAGAAGCCGCGTACCAAGATGCCGCTTATCGTGGTGGCGAACTCACCGGATAAAGCAGCCGCGCTGGCCGGGCTTGAAAGGTGGAAGGCAAAGCACTCTCAGGCAGCGGCATTGCTGGCTGTCGATGATGTGCTGGTCGACTCCATGCGTGGACGATCATCGACATGGACCCGTATCCGCATTAACCTGCGCCACGTCCCCGAGGAACTTCGGCCACCACAGGAAACTCCCGACCCGGATGACGATCCGACACGCGAATGGCGGGAGTTGAATCGGAAGAAAAGAAGAACGAGCAATCGAGCGCATGAGCCATGAGCGATGAGGAAAAGCAAGCGCCACGGATTTGCTCATTGCTCATCATCGCCCACTGGGAAAAATCGCCGCCAATTCCTGAGGTGCCACCACTTCGAGTTGCGCATAAGTGCAATCCGTCGGCTTCTTATCAGCCCGCCATCTGCGAAATTGCGCGGTATGGCGAAAGCGGTCTCGCTGCATGTGGTCATAAGCGATTTCAACCACCAGTTCCGGACGCAACGGCTCCCATGACAGGTCCTTGCCTTGGCTCCAGCGGCTTTGGCCGCCGGGCATGCGCTTGACCTCTTCACCAGCCGCGTGTTCCGCCCAATGTTTCCAGGGATGGGAGTCGAGTGCATTTTGGCGGTAGGGATTGAGGAGTTCCACGAGTTCCTTGCGCTTGGCGGTGCTGAAGCTGGCGCATACTCCGACATGCTGTAACGCTCCGGCCTCATCGTAGAGCCCCAGCAACAACGAGCCGACAAGAGTCCGGTCACCTTTCTTGTGCCAGCGAAAGCCTGCGACCACACAGTCGCAGTCGCGTTCGTGCTTGACCTTGAGCATGACCCGTTTGTTAGGTTCGTAGTTCACGGAAATCTGTTTTGCCACGACGCCGTCGAGTCCGGCGCCTTCGAAGCGACGGAACCAATCTTCGGCGATTGCGCGATCGGCGGTCGCTGGCGTCAGATGGATCGGCGGCTTCGCCGATGACAGCAACTCCTCCAGGCGCTGGCGGCGGGCTTGAAAGGGTTCGTTCCGCAGATCGCGATTTCCCTCGCAAAGCAGATCGAAGAATACGAACGATGCAGGCGTCTGTTTGGCCAGCAAATTCACGCGCGAAGCTGCCGGATGCAGGCGCAGCTGCAATAGATCGAAATCAAGCTCGCTGCTCTTTACGATGACGATCTCACCGTCGAGAACGCAACGCGGCGGCAATGCCGCCTGCAATGGTGGAAGAAGCTCCGGGAAGTATCGATTCAGCGGCTTTTCATCCCGGCTCTGGATGAAGATTTCGTCTCCGTCACGAAACACCAGCGCCCGGAATCCGTCCCACTTGGGCTCGAAAATCCAGTCTTCGCCGGGGGGCAATTCCTCGACACGCTTCGCCAGCATGGGCAAGAGCGGGGGATTTACGGGAAGGTCCATTTCCTCATGGTATAACGCGGGCTAGTATGAATGTGCTATGGGGCGGCGGTGTGCCAACAGTGTATTTTCCCAAGACATATTGCCGGAACCGGTGTACCGAGGAGCGTGATCACGATGACCTGGATTCGAACCGTTTCACTTGCCGAGGCCGACGAAAAGCTGCGCAAGGCCATTGAGGGCGAGAAGCTGTTTTATCCCAAAGAATATGCCGAACCGGTGCATCCCGATCCGTCGGGTGCTTCGTCGATTGTGGGATCGCACACGCTGATTCCTGAGGCGCTGTATCACGCCTTCAGCACGTTCGGGGCGCTGATGTCGCCCGATCTGCCGCTCGAGCGGCGGCAGCACGAGATGATCGCCACCATGGTTTCCGTGACCAACCGGTGCGTGTATTGAATCGAGTCGCACGCAGAGTTTCTGCGTAGGGTGACGCTGGATAAGGGGCTGGTCGAGGCGCTGGAGAAGGACTACACGACCGCACCGATTTCGTCGCAGGATCGCGTGATGCTGGACTACGTAGTTAAGCTGACGAAAGACGCGACCAAGGTCTGGAAGGATGACATTGATCGGCTGCGTTCTGTGGGCTTCGACGATCGCGGGATTCTGCAGATTACGTTGATCGCGTCGTGGTTCAACTACATCAATCGCGTGGCCGATGCGCTGGGGGTAGGCAGGGAGTAGGAAGTCGCCTCGATTGCACGTTAAGATGCTCCCGTGCGGGGTCTAATTCGCAAAATTCACCTTTGGCTGGGCATGATCGCGGGAGCTTTCATGGTGGTTCTCGGGGTAACTGGAAGTATCATCGCGTTTGAACCAGAACTGGATCGCCTGCTGCATCCTCATCTCTCGCATGTGAAGCAGGGCGCCAGGATTCTGTCTCTTGTCGAAATCGGAGAAGCAGTCTCAAAGAAATATGGCGAAGAGCCGGTTGTTGCATACCTGCCTGCTACATCGCCGGACTTTCCCGCTCAAGTAATCCTGTCGCGCGGTGTCGTCTCAGTCAATCAGTATACGGGCGAGGTTCTGGGCATAAGGACTCGAGGGCAGACTGTGTTGGGCTTCACGCGGGCACTTCACGTACGCCTCGCAACCGGAGACATTGGGAGAAACATTCTGCGCTGGTCTACTTTCGCGATGCTGATCTCGCTCGCTTCCGGACTGTACCTCTGGTGGCCCCGCAAGAGGGTACGAATTCGCGGTCCATGGTGGAGCCGCTTATTCTGGTTCGACCTGCACAATTCGTTCGGCATTCTCTCACTGTTGCCATTGCTGGTGCTGGCCGCGACCGGGATTGTTATCGGGTTCGAAGACGAGGTGTCGTCTCTGCTGAACAAGGCGCATGGAAGGAATCCCGTCCACTCCAGTGAAACTGAAACTCGGTCGGATTCCGGCCGAATTGGGACCGAAATAACGCCCGACCAGGCGGTAGCGATTGCCGGCGCACAACTGCCTGGCGCGGTGGTTTACCGCGTGCAGATGCCTCGATACGGCGGTCTCTACGTTGTGGCCTTGGCCTATTCGGACAACCGGATCGCTCCCGAAAGGAACTCAATTTCTGTCGATCCATGGGGCGGCAGAATCGTGGCGATGAATCTGTCGACCAGCCTCACACCTCGCGAGCGGCTCATGGCAGCAAACGAAGCTATCCATACAGGAAGCATCTTCGGCATGCCGACCAGGATTCTTGCAGCGCTAGCGAGCTTCGTTTTACCTCTTCAAGTGGTGAGCGGGCTTTTGATATGGATCCGCCGGACGATCCTCGTCCGGCAGGGCTGAAATCGGCGATGGAGTCGGACGCATGAACCGGACCGTTACAACTGTATTTCTACTGGCCGCTAGCGCGATGGCGGGTGATCTGACCGGCAAGTGGTCTGGCACGTTCAAAGTTGATGGCGGTGACCATAATGTCCCTCAGTTGTTCATCCTGAAACAGCAGGGGAAGACTCTCACCGGCAGCGGTGGGCCAAATGCGGGCGAACAATATCCCCTCGAGAACGGCAGAATTGATGGTGACGAGGTACGGTTTGAGTTAACGACCGGCGAGTGGAAGTTTGCCTACGACCTGAAGCAAACCGGACCAGACGGACTCAAGGGAGACTTGAAACTTCAGAGCGTGAACGACAGCAGGAACGCAAGAGTCTCACTGACAAAATCGAAAGGTGAATAAAACTTTAGCCTGTGGCCATGCCCTCTACTTAATTCACTATCTAACCGGGACGCTGTAATGCGACGCCACCACCTGCCATTTGCCGGCGGATTTCATCCACACATCGGTCAGGCGGTCGTGATACTCGTAAGGCTTACCCTCTGACACACCTCTCTCGTGGTAGGCACCGGTCACAATCGCGGTGTTGCCGTGAATCCGGACTTTGAGATCGGACATTTCGGCAACTTCCACCCGCACCTTGGAGTCGGCGGTGTGACTGATGTATCCCGCCTTGCTGTATACGTTGCCGTCTTCCACCGTGATGACGAACTCATCCGCCAGCAGAGACGAGAGTATGTCGATGCTGCGCTGCTTGTAGGATTCAGTCCACTTCAACTCCAGTGCGCGAACGGTGGCGGCGTCTGATTTGTCCTGCGCCAAGGAGGGGGCGTTCGAGGCCAGGATCAGGCCGGTGATGAGGAGCAGGATTCTGCTTCGTGTCATCCTACTTATGTCGCACAGCTCACTTACCGCGGCAAGTTCTTTGTGGTTTTTGTTCCACTTTCGTAATTTCGAGGAACAACCGGAAGAACGCTCTCTTGGAGAAATGCGGATGGGATCATACAGTCGTGGAACTGTACGCCGCGCAATCCGTGGAATGACCGCGATTCCTCTAGACTGATGAAGGAGAATCCGTCGCAGATTCCTTCGTGTACCTTCGTGGTTAGAGAATTCATCAACCACAAAGGACACGAAGGTACACGAAGGGAAGCGCTTCCGAGCGGATCGCGGTCCTGACCATGGGTGAATCGATAGCCGAATTCTTCCTGGAGCATTTTCGGGCACACGCGCAGGAGTGTGCCTACGCCCAGCGTCGCGGGTATCGCACGGAAAAGGTCACGTACGCGCAGGTCGTGGATCGGGCGTTCGGCTTCGCTCAGGAGCTTGAGCGTCGCGCCATTGGACAAGGGCGATCGCATCCTGCTCTGGGGCGAGAATTCCGCCGAATGGGCTGCGGTGTTTTTCGGCTGCGCGCTCCGAGGCGTGGTGGTTGTTCCCATGGATGATGGGGCGTCGGCGGATTTCGCGCGGCGAGTGTGTGGGCAGGTCGGGGCCAAGCTTGTTGTCACTTCAAGCGCGCATCGAGAGGCGGTTGCCGATCTCGCGGTTCCAATTCTTGGTCTCGACAATCTTCCCGAGGCGGGTCAGGAAGTCGTGACGTCCAGTGGCAGTGACATGCCCGGGCGCGATGACGTTTTGCAGATTGTCTTTACCTCAGGCACGACGGCTGATCCCAAGGGCGTGGTCATCACACACGGCAACGTGTTGGCGAACATCGCTCCACTTGAGAAAGAGATCCGGGCGTATTTGAAGTATGAGCGCTTCGTGCATCCCGTGCGCTTCTTGAATCTCCTGCCGCTCAGTCACGTGTTCGGGCAGTTTCTGGGAATGTTCTTGCCGCCTTTGATGGGTGGAACCGTGATCTTTCAGAACGAACTGAAGCCCTCGGAGGTGATGAACACGATTCGCCGCGAGCGGGTCTCGGTGCTGGTCAGCGTGCCGCGCGTCCTGCAGTCGTTGAAACATAAAGTGGAACGCGACATTGAGGACAGCGGCCAGGCAGAGAAGTTCCGCCGGCGTTTCGTTGGTGCGAAGGACAAACACTTTCTGCGGCGCTGGTGGATTTTCCGCGCGATTCGCAGGCAGTTCGGCTGGAAGTTTTTGGCGTTCATTTCCGGCGGGGCCGCACTCGACAGCGACACGGAAGAGTTCTGGGGACGGTTGGGATACGCCGCGATTCAAGGATACGGACTTACGGAAACCACGTCGCTGATCAGCGTGAATCATCCGTTCCGGTTGGGGAAGGGCTCGATCGGGAAGGTTCTGCCGGGACGCGAGGTGAAGCTGGCAGAAGACGGGGAGATTCTCGTCAAGGGTGCAGGAGTAGCGTCTGGATATTGGGACTCGGCGGGGTCTCACGGCGTTTCCGACGAGCAAGGCTGGTATCGCACAGGTGACATCGGAGCGCTGGACGCGGCCGGCAATCTGTACTTCAAAGGCCGCAAGAAGGAAGTCATTGTCACGCCGGGCGGGACGAACGTACATCCCGGCGATCTGGAGGCAGCGCTGCTCCGGCAACCCGAGGTGAAGGACTGCGTTGTGGTGGGAATCGAACGGGATGGGAATGCCGAGCCTTGTGCGGTGGTGATTCCGCGCGACACCAGCGATTTGGAATCCGTGGTGCGGCGGGCTAACGAATCCCTGGCGGAATATCAGCGCATGCGGATGTGGGTGGAGTGGCCGCAGGAGGACTTTCCGAGGACGAACACGCAGAAGCCGAAACGGAGCGTGATTGCCGAATTCGTGCGAGCCCGGATGCAACGGTCAGATTCCGCCGGCTTGGGTCCTGCTGAGGGCGGTCCGTTGGGCGAACTGATCTCGCGGATCGCGGGCCGCACCGTGCCGAATCTGCGGGCGGATGCGAGCCTCGATTCCGATCTCGGGTTGAGTTCGCTCGATCGCGTCGAGTTGCTGAGCGCGCTTGAGGATCGGTATCAAGTCGACCTGAGCGAAACACGATTCAGTTCCGTGCGGACGGTCGCCGATGTGGAGCGGATGCTGCGCGGGGAAACTACGCCCGGAGAGGCCTATCACTATCCGGGATGGGCGTTGCGCTGGCCAGTGACGTGGATCCGTCTGCTCGCGCATTATCTCCTCATGCGGCCGGCGATCGTGCTGTTGGGATGGCCTCGCATCATGGGACGCGAGCACTTGCAAGGGGTCAAGGGTCCGCTGCTCGTGGTGTCGAATCATCTGGGGGATGTCGATCCCGGATTCATCCTGACTGCCCTGCCCGCGCGTTTCCGGCATCGACTGGCGATCGCCACGGGCGGAGAGGCACTGGAGGCGTTGCGCTCGCCTTCGCCTGATCGCAACTGGTTCTTGCGCGTCTACGACCGCGTGCAGTGGATCCTGGGAGTGTCGCTGCTCAACTTGTTCCCGCTGCCGCGTCGAGGCCGGATTCCGCCGGAGTTTTGCGTATGCCGGTGAGGCGGTGGATCGCGGCTACAGCATCCTGGTTTTCCCGGAAGGTCGGCACACGACCGACGGGAAGTTGTGTCCGTTTCGCGCGGGAATCGGGCTGTTGGCGGAGAATCTGGCGATTCCGGTCTTGCCGATGCGGATCGACGGACTCTTTGAGTACAAGAAGGCAGGGAAGAAGTTCGCGCCGCCGTGGAAGATTTCGGTGCGCATCGGGAGCCCAGTCAAGTTTGCAGCGGGCATGAATGCCGCTGCGATCGCGGCGGAATTGCAGGAACGAGTGAGGAACCTCTAGTGCTCAGTTAGAAGCTGCTTGCGAAGCCGCGACTTCACAGCCGGCGGGAAAACCCTCTCACGATACTCCGAAAGATTTGAAGACTTTTGTAGAGACAGCAGCCTTCGCCTGTCAGGACGCGCAAGCGGCCGTCTTCTCCCGCACCGGAAATTCAGGCTGGGACGAAAGACATATATGGAGGAACTGCCTTTATGGCAGACGCGCAGGTAAAAATAGTCGCCCCTTCGGAGTCTGTGTCGTAGCTATTCTTTCGCCCCGCTGGGGCTCGGTCATTTCCCACTTGCACCAACGGCTTGCGCCGTGGGCTTTATTCTCGCGCCGCTTCGCGGCTGTCAAGAATAGGTCCGTTCCACTTTTTGCAACAATGAAAAGCTATGACACAGACTCCTTCGGGACGACGGACAGCCGAAGGCGGCTGTCCCCACACAACCTATGCGCTTGTGACTCCTCGCCTACTCTTCATCGACTGTAGCTTTCGATTTGCGGAGGATGATCTTCGATGTGCACCTCGGGAGCCTGCGACTCGCGCAAGGCACGATTCAGCTCAGGCACGGCGGTATTTTTCAAGTCCGTCCAGCGCTTCAGGAGTTCGGCGCTGGAGCGTTCGGTCGCATCCAGCGCTTCCATCTGCGCTGAAGTTGGTTCCGCATCGACCGACCAGATTTGCTGATAGAGCGTGCTGGCTTCTCCATTGATGCGGCTGAGCGTGGGCTCCGGGGATGGGGGAGCAAGAAATCCGCCGGGTGTGCCCACGAGCGCCGCAAGTTTCTTTTGAAACTCCGCAACTGCATTCTTGGTTGCGTCGTTGGACTGGCTCAGTTTTTCGAGCTGTGAGCGAATGGAGTTGGCCTGCAACAAGGCCTGAGTTGTTTGGGTCATGATCGAAGCCAGACGCGTTTCGGCCTGATACTTTCTTCTGCAAACCTGCAAGCGGTGTTCTTCACGCGCGGATCCATCTTTACCGTCAGCGGAGCGGTGCAAGGTTTTCCGTCCACGGTCAGCCGAACTCTGTAGGTTCCGGGCAGAACGGTCGGTCCGAGCGGCCCGCGCGGCGTGTCGTGCGGAACGGCCGCGATCGGGTATTCATGACGCATGCTGAGCGGGCGCAGGATAATGCAGATCCCAGACCCAGCGATGCATGCCCGGCTTCGGTCGAGAGATGCCGCGGCGCGCGAACCCAGTACAGCGGGATCAATTGCTTCTGCAAGTTCTTCTTCGGTGATCTCAGGCTTGTCGGTGTTCGAAAAGCTGCGGACAAGCTGCATCTTTCGCATCGAGAATCTCGAGCGTGACTGTGCTCGCGGCTGCGGGCAGATAGTAGTCGATGATCGCGCCATCCGGAGGATTGGCGGCCATCGGTTCGTCGGGCGGAAGCGGAGTGTCGGTGTTCGTGTCGCGCTGGACGCGGTATGCCGGCGCAGGCGTGAACAGATGCGCGGAATTTGCGACGCGTCCGCCGAGGCCTCGCGCAGGGGAGCGATGTCATCGAGAATCCAGAAGCCGCGGCCGTGCGTGGCAACGATCAGATCGTCGTCGTGAATCCAGAGATCGCGCATCGACGTGTGCGGCAGATTCAATTGCAGCGACTGCCAGTGATCGCCATCGTCGAACGAGACCCAGACGGAGTTCTCCGTTCCGGCGAACAGCAGACCCTTGCGCACGGGATCTTCGCGCACGGTATCGACGGGGCCGAAGTCCGGCAGGCCCGTCGGTGATCGAGCGTCCAGGTCTTGCCGCCGTCGCGCGTGCGATAGATGTACGGGTGCATGTCATTGATGCGGAATCGGCTGACGGAAGCGTAGGCGGTCTGCTCGTCGAAGTGCGACGCGGAAATCTGCGTGACCTTGCTCCAAGGCGTCAGTTCCTTGGGCGTGATGTCGTTCCAGTTTTTGCCGCCATCGTGCGTGATCCAAATCAGGCCATCGTCGGTGCCGGCCCACAACGTGTTCAGTTCTTTGAAAGACGGAGCGAGCGCGTAAATCACGCCGCGCTGCTTCTCCATGCCCTTGTTCATCAGAGTGCCCACGCTCGCAGGCGCGCCGGGATTTTCTCGCGTCAGGTCCTTGCTGATCGTCTGCCAGGAATTGCCGCCATTCGTCGTCTTGAACAGCACGTTGGTCGCGTAATAAAGGACGTGCGGATCGACGGGAGAAAACATCAGTGGCTCGGTGCGATTGGCGCGGTACTTCGGCGTGCGCAGCGGAATCGGCGTGACGTCCTGCACCTGCCCGGTTGTCCAGTGAAACTTAGAGACTTCGCGTTCTGCCGCCGCCGTAGACAACATCGGGATCAAGCGGGTCGGGAGCGACGTAGCCGTATTCGATCACTCCCACTGGATGCCAGTCGCGGAAGGTGATGACGCCATCGTTGCCGCGACTCCGAATGCAGACCGAACCGCTTTCCTGCTGCCCGGCGCAGACGCGATAAGGAAAAGAATTGTCGGCGATCGCGTGATAAAGCTGCGCGGTGGGCTGGTTGTACCAGGAACTCCAAGTCTGGCCGCCGTTGACGGTGATGATGGCTCCCTGGTCGCTGACCAGCAGAATGATGTTGCCGTTGTTCGGATTGATCCAGAGATTCTGATAGTCATCGCCGCCGGGCGCGCCGCGAAAGCTGAACCAGGTCTTTCCGCCGTCGGTGGACTTCATCGTGACGGTGCTGGCGACATAGACGACGTCAGGATTTTTCGGATCGACCCGCGGGATCGGCAGATCGCCGCCGCCGATGCGGCCGGAGGGACGGGGATCGTCGGTGATTTGAGACCAGGAGTCGCCGGCATCGTCAGAACGATAAACGGCCAGTTTCCCCGAGGCCGTGCCGAGCGTGGCATAGAGACGTCGCGAATCGCTGGGCGCTATCGCGACATAGATTTGCGACAGATCGTTGGGCAAGCCCTTCGTCAGTTGATGCCAGGTCGCGCCACCGTCGGTGGACTTGAAGAGCCCGCCGCCGGGGCCGTTGAATTCGTTGCCGTCTTCCCAAGGCCCTTCGCGCACTTCCCACATCGAGGCGTAGACGACGTCCGGGTTTGACGGATCAATCTCGACGTCAGAGCCGCCGGTGTTCTCGTCTTTGGAAAGGACTTTCTGCCAGTTCTGGCCGCCATCGGTAGAGCGGTAGATTCCGCGCTCTTCGCTGGGGCCGTAAGGATGACCGAGCACGGCGGCGATTAGTTTGTTGGGATCGCGGGGATCGACGACGAGGGCGGGGATCTGCTGGCCATCGCGCAGGCCGAGATGAGTCCAGGTCTTGCCCGCGTCGGTGGATTTGTAAATGCCGTTGCCCACCGAGAGGTCGGGGCGATGCAGGCCCTCGCCGCTGGCTACGTAGATGATGTTGGGATCGGAGGGAGCGACGGCAATCGCCCCGATCGACTGCGTGGATTCACGATCGAAGATGGGATTCCAGGTGCGGCCGTAGTCGTCCGTCTTCCACACACCGCCATTCACCTGCGCCATATAGAAGACGTTCGGCTGGCTGGGAACTCCGGCGGCAGCGCGCGTGCGTCCTCCGCGAAACGGGCCGACCATGCGCCAGTGCAGATCGCTGTAGAGGCTTTCGGGAACCTGTGCCCAACCTTGGGATGCAGACAGAAAAACTGCGGAAAGCAGAGATAGACGAAGAGCGACTTGGAATAGTTTCAACTGGCCCCCTCAGATACCTGACGAAAACTTTACAGGATAAATCAAATCGTTAGTGATCGGAGCGCGTTCAGTTCGCAGCGCTAGTATTCGTGCCCAGCTGATCAAATTCACTTGGTGACTTCTACTGAGCGCATATATGATGGCGAAGTTTTCTGACACAATCATGAATTTCCAGAGTTCGGCAAGACCTCGACGCGTGAACGCGGTTCGCCGTTTGCCTCTTTCTTTTCCTCGCGATCGGTACGATTCCTCCTGCCCATGCGCAGGCCGCACCAGCGACGGATGCAAAAGGCCTGAAACCGATCCTCGACTACATCTCGTCGGCCTGGGATACGCTGACGCGCTCGATGAGCGACTGCAAGAGCATTGTCGATCCCGAAGATCTCTGCTCAATCCGTGCTCTATCTGCCGAAGGAAATGCCGGAACCTGCTTCCGTGCAGACGCTAAGCAAGAACTGCAACGTTCGCGTCGAGCATTTGCCGATGGAAATCCATCGATTGGGAGAGGTCGCGACCAGCAACATCGATCCGCCGGGGCTGCTCTATCTTCCCAACAAGTACGTGGTGCCGGGCGGGCGCTTCAACGAAATGTACGGCTGGGACAGTTACTTCATTATTCGCGGCCTGCTTCGTGCGGGACGCGTGGAACTGGCCCGTGGGATGGTCGACAATTTCTTCTTCGAGATCGAGCACTACGGCGCCATGCTCAACGCCAATCGCACGTACTACCTGACGCGTTCGCAGCCGCCGTTCCTGAGTTCGATGTTCGTCGACGTGTATGAAGCGACCCGGAAACAGCCGGGCGCAAAAGACGATAAGGCCTGGCTGGAACGAGCCTACGCAGATTTGAGCAAAGACTACGAGATGTGGACGCACGAACCGCATCTTGCGGGCGATACCGGGTTGTCGCGCTACTACGATTTTGGCGACGGCCCGCCGCCCGAGGCGGTGAAAGATGAGACCGGGTTCTATCGCAAAGTCGCGCAGTATTTCTTCTTGCATCCCGCGCAGGCTGACGATTACCTGGTGGAAACTTCAGCCGGGAACAGAGCAGTCAGGTTGCCGGCGCTGCCTATACGCTGCAAGTGTGCGATGCTGCGACGACCATGGCTCATCCCGACTGCGAACCACCCCGGCAATTCAAGTTGAGCAAGGACTACTACAAGGGCGACCGCTCGATGCGGGAATCCGGATTCGACGTCAGCTTCCGTTTCGGAGCGTTCGGTTCGGCGACGCATCATTACGCTCCGGTGTGCCTCAACACCCTCTTGTACAAGACGGAAAAAGACCTGGAGCAGATCGGCCGCTGGCTCGGACGTGCCGACGACGCGGATCGATGGAACAGGCGCGCCGAAGAACGCAAGAAGTTGATCACGAAGTATCTCTGGAATGCCCAGCAAGGACTCTTCTTCGACTTTAATTTCATGACGAAGCAGATGTCGGATTACAAATACGCCAGCACGTTCTATCCGCTGTGGGCCGGTTTGGCTACGCCAGAGCAGGCCAAGGCAGTCGTAAGCAACCTGAAGGAGTTCGAGCAGCCAGGTGGCCTTCCCATGAGCACGGTGGAGACCGGGGCCCAGTGGGATCTGCCCTACGGTTGGGGAAATATCGAGATGATCGCTATTGATGGACTGCGCCGCTACGGCTACAACGCGGACGCGGACCGAGTCTCATACGAGTTTCTCTCAACCGTGGCGGAGAATTTTCGCCGCGACGGCGAGATCCGGGAAAAGTACAACGTCGTAACGAAGTCTTCCGAAGCGCATGCCGAACTCGGCTATCACATGAACGTCGTCGGCTTCGGATGGACCAACGCCGCGTTTCTGGAACTGCTGCATAACCTTCCCCCAAGCAATGGTCGAGCGGTTCGAGCAGGAACAGAGTCAGCAATTGCCAGCCGCGAAATGACACATCAACCACAAAGGACACGAAGGAGCACGAAGGATGCCCGTGGGCCGCTGCGTTCTCCTTGACAGCTTAGGAGAGATGCGCTAATCTCCTAATCAGCTTAGGGGGCGGCATGGCTGAACAAGCCCAACTTCTTCCCGGAACCCTCGATCTCCTCATCCTGAAGGCGGTTTCTCTCGGGCCTCTCCATGGCTACGGAGTTCTGTTGCGCATCGGTCAGATCTCACGGGAAGCGCTGCTCATCGAGCAGGGAGCGCTGTATCCGGCGTTGTTCCGCCTGGTGCGCCAGGGGCTCTTGAAGGCAAGCTGGGGCACATCGGAGAACAATCGCCGCGCCAAGTTCTACGAACTCACCGCCGCTGGGCGCAAGCGTCTGCAAGAGGAGACCGAGGGATGGAATCGCCTTGTCACCGCCATCGCGTCGGCACTTAAGGCGCGGCCGGAGGAAGTATGAGCCTCCGCGCCTACCTTCGTTCTCTCGGCGCCAAGTTTTTCCACCGGTCGCAACTCGCGGAGGACATGGAGGAGGAGCTTCGCTCGCACATCCAGCATCCGTGCCGATGATCTGGAACGCTCGGGCGTGGCTCGCGCCGAGGCAGAACGTCGCGCCCGCATCGAGTTCGGCGGCCAGGAACGGGTCAAAGAGGAATGTCACGAAGCCATGGGTGGAAATTTCCTCGACACTCTCCAACAGGATGTGCGCTTCGCTCTGCGCATGCTGCGCAAATCCCCCAGCTTCACCGTGCTTGCAGTCGGAACTCTAGCATTGGCCATCGGCGCCAATGCCGTGGTGTTCGGTGTGATGGATGGCCTTGATCCTGCGCCCGCTGAATGTGCCGCAGTCGGAGAGTCTCTGGGGAACAGTTTACGGCGAAGATCCCGGATTCCAGTCGTACCTCAACTATGTCGACCTTCGCGATCGCAACCACAGCTTCGAGGATCTCGCGGCGTTCAATTTCGCGTTCGTCGGGCTGGACACGGGGCAAGATCCAACGGTTGCCAGTGGGTTTGCAACGACGGGAAACTATTTCGACGTACTGCGCATTCACCCGTATCTTGGCCGGTTCTTCAGCCGCTCCGATGAGCACGGCCCGAACAGCGCGCCCTATCTGGTGCTGAGCTATGCGTATTGGCACAGCCGTTTTCAGGACGATCGGAGCGTAATCGGGCGAACGGTTCAGTTGAACAAGCACCCTTTCACGATCGTCGGCGTAGCGCCCCCGGATTTTCGCGGAACTCTCTTGTTCATCTCTCCCGATTTCCTGATGCCGATCGTCAACCAGGAGCAGGTGGAAGGACAGGATCTCCTGAACACGCGCGGAACCACTCATGGGATCTTTGAGGTCTTTCGGACATTTGAAGCCAGGAGTGACTCCGAGCTCAGGCTGAGGCCGATGTGAACGCGGTTGGCGCGTACCTGGAGAAGACTTATCCCAAAGAGTTTGCGCAAAAGAGCGCCACGCTGGCAGCGGGTGGGCCTCACTTCTTTTGGCGGAGCGGTGCGAGCAATTCGTGACAGGACTGATGCTGCTCGCCGGCTTGATTCTTCTGGCAGCATGCGCCAACCTGGGCGGCCTGTTCGCCGCCCGCGCTGCCGACCGTTCCCGCGAAGTCGCCCTGCGCCTGGCGCTGGGTTCGAGCCGCAAACGCATCTTGAGGCAGTTACTGACAGAAGCGGTGCTGATTTCGCTGGTCGGAGGCGCAGTCGGACTCTTCGGCAGCATCGTGCTCTTGCGGCGGATGAGCGTGTGGCAGCCCTTTCCGTCGGCGCCCCTGCATTTGCCGGTCAACCCCGACGCGAAAATCTACGTGGTTGCCTTAGCGTTGGCCTTGCTGAGCGGATTCCTCTTCGGAATTGTTCCGGTGCGGCAGGTGCTCCGGGCCAATCCGTATGAGATCGTCAAAGCGGGATCCAGCGGCAGAATCGGCCGGCGGTTCACGGTGCGCGATCTGCTGCTGGTCGGCCAGATTGCCATCTGCGCCGTGCTGGTCACTTCCTCGATGGTCGCACTGCGCGGAATGATGCGTTCGCTGCACAGCAACTTCGGCTTTGAGCCGCGTAACGCGATGCTCGTCAGCACCAACCTGGCCATGGCCGGCTACAGCGGCGACCAGTTGCCCATCATGCAAAAGCGCATGATCGATGCCATGGAGACAATTCCCGGTGTCGAGCGTGTGGGCTTGGTGAATAACTATGCGCCCTTGCTATATGCCGCCGGCAGCAGGGCAAATGTCTTCAAAGAGGAAACCGCGGATCTGAAGCCAGCGAATGCCGCTGCCAGGCCTTACCGGTACGACATTTCACCCGAGTACTTTCGCGCGGCGGGCACAGCTTTGCTGGCGGGCCGCGACCTTACTTGGCATGACGACAAGAACGCGCCTGCCGTGGCCGTTGTAAACCGGGAGTTTGCCGTCAAGATGTTTGGCGCGGTCACCAACGCGGTCGGCCGATACTACAAGATGCAGGATGGATCACGGGTCCAGGTGGTGGGTGTTGTAGAAGACGGAAAATATATGAGCCTGACAGAGGATCCAGCAACCGGCGATCTTTCCGCCATTCCTGCAATCGCCGACCAGCGCGTCGAATCTTGTCGTTCGATCGAGCCGTGATCCGCAACAGCTGGCCGCCGCTATCAGGAGCCAGTTGCGACAGTTGGATGCGGGGCTGCCGGTGGACACGACAACGTGGACCGCGCAACTGGACCTCGTTCTGTTTCCCGCGCGCATGGCCACAATGGCTCTGGGCGTGCTGGGAATGATGGGCGCGATTCTGTCGATCACCGGCATCTTCGGGATGGCGGCGTACTCGGTGAGCAAGCGGCTGCGCGAGTTGGGCATTCGTCTGGCGCTGGGCGCGCAGCGCAAGGAAGTGTTGCAGACAGCGTTGGGACGCGCAGTCAAATTGCTGGCGATCGGTTCCGCCGCGGGATTGCTCCTCGGAATCCTGGCGAGCCGCGTGCTGGCGTCCATCGTATATCGGCGACACCGCGCGATCCGGTGGTGTTGGGCGGTGTTGTTCTGGCGATGTCGCTGCTGGGGCTGCTGGCTACCTGGATCCCGGCGCGCCGGGCGCTGTCGATTGATCCGCTGATGCTGCTGCGCGAGGAGTGAATCGACCGCGGCGGCAATCGTTCTTCGAAATGCTTTCCCCGAAAACACTAAGGGCGGCCATCGCTGGCCGCCCTCATTGCGGATTGTCACTTGCGAAGCGGTGTTTAGACGCCCTTGACGTTCTCTGCCTGCCAGCCCTTGGGGCCTTTGACCACGTCAAATTGCACTTGCTGACCTTCCTGGAGGCTGCGGAAGCCGCTGGCCTGAATGGCGGAGAAATGCACGAAGACATCCTCGCCGTTCTGGCGGCTGATAAAACCGTAGCCCTTAGCGTCGTTAAACCACTTCACTGTTCCTGTTTCCATGTTGTTGCACTGTTCCTTTTTCTTGATGTAGCGCTGAAACTTTCGGGATTCTTCTGCAGGCAGGTCACACGCTGGGTTAAGCGGAGATGCATGTACTGCGAAGGAGCTCTAAAGTCAAACGCAGTTTCATTGTACGTGAAAGTGCACAGAAATAGCTACAGAATTCGAGTAAGACCATGTATTAAGCCATGTATTATCAATAGTTTACGACAGTCCATGGCGAGTCGCAGAATCGGGCGCCGCGATTTGAGGAAGGCAGACTCTCAGATTGCAGATTCCTGGTTTTCGGATGTCGAGCTAGCGGTACCCGTGGCTCGACTTTCGCGGGTTTGACCTTCGAAATCTGCAATCTCGAATCTGGCAATCTGCAGATCTGCAATCCGAAATCCTGCGCTTTGCTGATTTGCCACTTTCCGGCGAAACGAATCATCATAATGAGAATGCGTTCCCGGATTCTTCTGCTCTTAATTCTGCTGACGGCGAGTGCCTGCTGGGCTGGCATTGTCGAAAGCGTCCGTCTTGCCCTGGCTCAAAACAACTTTGCCGCGGCCGAGGCCCAACTCAATTCCTACCGTAATCAGCGAGGCACGGACGCGGAATATCTGGAAGCGTATTCCTGGCTGGGCCGCGCCGCGCTCGACCAGGGGCAATACGACCAGGCGGCGGCTTACGCAAAAGAGACGAAGACCCTGGCGCTCGAACAACTGAAGCAGCGTCCGCTCGATGCGGAGCCGCATCTGCCACTGGCACTCGGAGCGGCGCTCGAAGTGCAGTCGCAGGTGCTTGGCTGCCCGCGGGCAGAAGACGCAGGCGGTCGCGCTGCTGCAGTCGGCGCTGCGGACGTATGGCAACACCTCGATTCACGATCGCATTCAGAAGAATCTGAATCTGCTCTCGTTTCAGGGGAGGATCGCGCCGGCGTTGAAGTCGGATCAATTTTTGGGAGCGCCGCTGCCGGCGGCCGCTTCGCTCAAAGGATCGCCGGTGCTGCTGTTCTTCTGGGCGCACTGGTGCGGAGACTGCAAAGCCGAGGCCCCGATTATCACGCAGTTGCGATCGGAGTATGCGGCCAAGGGATTGAAGGTGATCGGGCCGACGCGCTTCTACGGCTACACGGCGCAGATCGAGCACGCTTCGCAGAGCGACGAACTCCGATACATCGATGCGGTGCGACATCGGTTCTACAGCGGTCTGTTCGGACATGCCGGTGCCCATCAGCAAGTCCAACTTCGAGACCTACGGAGCTTCGACCACGCCGACGCTGGTGCTGCTGGATCGGGCGGGGAAGGTCGCCTGGTACCATCCGGGGGCGGTGCCGTATAGCGAACTGCGGCAGGAGATTGAGAAGGTGGTGCGGTAGTATCCTCAGTACCGTCGATTTGTCAATGGCATATCTAGAGGACCTATCGGAGTACACTTACGCACGTTCTGAAGGTTATCGGCCCGTCACGAAGGCGGTTGGGTGGCTAGGTCGCGGACACGAGTTCGGATCGCGCCGCCGTCGGAAGAGTTACTCGATCTACTTTGGCAATACTGCAAGGTTGGCGTTGAGCAAATGAGGGGGCACCACACGTGCGAGTTCTGTCCATCTGCGATTTCTGCAGCCCATGATTTGCCAAGCCTTATGGCTGCTCTAAAGCAGGACGGACTTGGGCATCGCGCGACAAGGAAAGGTGAGCAGCTGGTGCTGGGGTCCGCTGAGATCAGAGTCTTTGGTGAGGCCGAGCTCATTCACGCGGCACCAAATTTGATTTACCACTATGTGCTCCTTCACCAATATAAGCCTCCGAAGGATTTTGTCCGGGCAATGAAGGAGGGTCCAAGCCTGCAGACTCCGATTATTTCAAGCGCTTGACCGTGCTGAAACTTGATTGGAGGTCTTTTCCCTACGCGATGAGGCATGGGGCCGCTATCGAGAAAACGCCGAGCTTCGCTCGGCGGACAGCCGAGGCGGCTGTCCCTACATGGTCTATCTGATCTCCTTCAACTTTCCGGTCTTCACGTCGTAGACAAATCCCCGCACCGGAATGTGCTTCGGAATCCAGGGGTGCGACTTCACGCGGTGGATCTGCTGGCGGACATTTTCTTCCAGATCATCGAAGGCGTAGAACTGGGCGGGTTCGCTGGCTACGGTGCCCATCTTCTCGGCGAGTTTCGATGCGCAGTTCGTATTCCTGCACCTTCAGCAGGCCACAGTCGGTGTGGTTGATGATGATGAACTCCTGCGTGTCGAGCAGGTGATGGGAGACGATGAGCGAGCGCAGCGCATCGTCGGTGGCGATGCCGCCGGCGTTGCGGATCATGTGCGCGTCGCCTGGCTTCAGTCCCAGACAATGCTCGAACAGGATGCGGGAGTCCATGCAGGCGAGCACGGCTACGTGGCGCTTGGGACGCACCGAAAGTTCTCCCAGCTTGAAGTTGCGCGCGAATTCTTCGTTGGCTCTTAAGAGTTCATCTGCTACCGACAAGTCCTTGCTCCTGGCGAAGTCAAAATCCCCACTTCTCCCAAACCCAGGGAGAAGTGGGGCACCCGAAATGTTGGTGCCCAGCCTTTTGGTTGCGGTCATAGTTTACCCGTTACAATCGGCGCGTGAATCTCGACGACACGATCGTCGCGATTGCGACGCCCGCGGGGCGCGGAGGGATTGGGGTGGTGCGGCTTGCCGGGCCTGAGGCGCGCCGAGATTGCCGCGCCGATGCTGCGGCTGAAGCACGAATTGGAGCCGGGGAGGGCCGTGTTTGGGGAACTCGATCGAGCCTCGTGGTGAGGCTGCCGAGCTTCGCTCGGCGGGACGGACGAGGCGTCCGTCCCTACACAATCTGAGCGAATCGACGAAGTTGTCGTCACCTACTTTGCGAAACCGCACTCTTATACCACCGACGACATCATCGAGATTTCGGCGCATGGGTCGCCTGTTGTGCTGCGGCACATTGTGGAACTATGCGTGGCCGCAGGTGCGCGGCTGGCGGAGCCGGGCGAGTTCACGATGCGCGCGTTTCTCAATGGGCGCATCGATCTGACTCAGGCCGAGGCGGTGCGCGATCTGATCGAATCGCAGACTCTGTATCAGGCAAAAGTTGCGGCGCAGCAGCTGGATGGCGCGTTGTCGCGTCGTCTGCAGCCGATCAAGCAGAAACTGGTGGAACTGATCGCGGTGCTCGAAGCGGGCATTGATTTCGCGGAAGACGATGTGTCGGTGATGCCGGACGCAGAGGATTCTCGAGCACATCGCTGCGATCCGGAAGCCGCTGGAAGAGCTTAGCGCCAGCTTTGCCTACGGAAAGATCGTCCATGAGGGACTGACGCTGGCCATTGTCGGGCGGCCGAATGTGGGGAAGTCTTCGCTGTTCAACCGGCTGGTAGAGCGCGAACGGGCCATCGTGACCGCGACTCCGGGCACCACGCGGGACCTGGTCACCGAAACCGTTGCGATCGGCGGGATCCCGGTTCGGCTGGTAGACACGGCCGGCATTCGTCAGGCGCTCGATGAGGCCGAGTCGATTGGGATTCGCAAATCGATGGAAGCGCTGGCCGATGCGGATTTGGTGTTGGTCGTCTTCGATGCTTCCGAGGAGCTGACGAAAGAAGATGCAGAGTTGCTCGCGCAGGCGGCACAGTCGAGCCGGCGATTGTCGTGGAGAACAAGTGTGATCTAACGGGAAGCGTTCGAAAATCCCCACTTCTCCCAAAATCAGGGAGAAGTGGGGCACCCAAGTCATCTTCACTTCGGCTCTTACTGGCGAAGGGCTTCCGGAACTGCGAGCCGAGATTCTCAACCACGTTGGCGGAGATACGGGAACGCATGAAGCGGGATTTCTGACGAACGTCCGACATTCCGGACTAATCAAGGATTCGCTCTCAGCGTTGGGTGCGGCGCAAGGGGCGGTCACCACCAAAGTTCCGCATGAGATGCTGCTGCTGGACCTTTACAATGCGCTGCGGCCGCTGGACGCGATCACGGGCGCGACGACGACCGATGATATTCTGAACTTGATCTTCAGCACATTCTGTATCGGCAAGTAGGAGTACTCTTACCGGGATATGAGAAACGTTCAGCAGTTCGTCGTTGCGATGGTTCTCTGCGTGGCGAGCGTAACGTCGGTTTCAGCCCAGACGGCCGCGCCTAAACCGAAGAGCCCGGTATCGCGCGAACCATTCACACTGAAACTGAAGGTTGATAAAGATCACTTCTATGAGGAGCGCTTCGACCGGCGCATACCGTATGTGTCGGAAAACGAGGTCTATCTGTTCCTGGGCGACAAATTCGGAGTGAATCTCACGGTCCGAAACGATCGGATCATAGATGTGCGCTATCAGCCCGACGCCAAGAAGGCCGACGTATGGTTCAGCTTCGAGCAGCCCCCGGAACTGCCGGGCGGTCTCGGCATGACGCTGGCCATCGAGAACAAGATGAAGCGCGGAGTGAGCATGGAAGGGCTGATGAGCATGCCCAACAAGAAGGAAGTGTTCAAGACGAGCATTCAATCGGTCGAAGCGGGAAAGAAAGGGCTCGAGACCTGGCCGCATCCCATCTCGCAGCTGGTGCTGGGCAACCTGCAACTCACGAAGGATTCCACCAGCCAACCGAAGAAGTGAGGTGCAAGTCGCTCATCACGTGTGCAGTCGAGCGTGGCCGGCTTGCAGGTAAACCACGATCAGACTGGTGACTATCAGCACCAGGCATCCGAAGGAAAAAATGTAGTAAAGCACTTTTACTTTTGGCCAGATAAACGCCGGCCATTTGTCAGAGAACTTGTCCGTGAAAGTGTCTCCCATGCGCGGCGGCAGGGCAGCCTCTTCGGAGTTGGGATTCCAGCCGGCGGCTATCCAGGTGGCGCGCAGGTTTGAGAGCAGCAAAGCCATGATAATGATCTTCACTACGCCGATTCCCGGCGTGTTCGCAAACACAAGAACGACGGATGACAGGAAGTCGACCACGTAATAGGCGAGCATGATAGCGGCTGCAAACGGGTTGTGCTCCCGCACGCCCACTCCGCCAAAATGAAATAGAAGGAACAGGACTACTCCAGTCACGGGATTGCCCGCCAGCAACTGGAACACAAGGAATAACACGCCGACTATCGTGCACATCCAGAAGCCCTGCACAGCCAGATAGTCGACATCCGCCCCACTCTGGATGGACGGCCAGAACAGACTCTTGAGGCGGCTCTCGCTGCGTGTGGTCGAATCGGAGAGTCCGAGCGTTTGCATGGTGCAGGATTAAATCGCAGCTCTGGCTTTCTGTCTAGCGAAAACCTACTTGGAGAGCCTGCCTAGAACCGCCCGGAACATCTGGTCGAACGACTTAGACGTGCCGTCCTTAACGGCTGAGGCCAGGGCTTTCTCAGCCGCCGCCCGCTGATATCCCAGGTTCAACAAGGCCGACAAAACATCCTCTTCCACGGCACTCAAAGGCGGGACTACTGGGGCCGTGATGGCTCCAACTTCCGGCAACTTGTCGCGGAGTTCGAGCACCATGCGCTCAGCGGTCTTTTTGCCGATGCCGGGAATGCGAGTCAATCGCGCCACGTCGTTGCCGCGGATCGCACCTACCATTTCGTCGGCGGCCATACCACTCAGGATCGTGATGGCAAGCTTCGGGCCGATCCCGCTGACCGTGATCAACTTCTCGAACAGTACCTTCTCCGAAGGGCGCAGAAATCCGTAGAGCGCGATCGCGTCTTCCCGGACGTGCGTGTGGATGTGCAGAGCCACTTCGGAGCCGGGTGCCGGCAGATCAGAAAACGTGGGCACGCTGATGGTCACGTCGTAGCCGACGCCCGCGGTCTCGACAATCGCCTGGTTGGGATGTTTGGCCAGCAGCTTTCCGCGCAAGTGGGCAATCATGGGCACGCTTATTGTAGCGGCTGGGGGCAGGTCTTGGGTCCTGGGTGTTAGGTCTTAGGGTTCGCATGCGTGTTCGTGATCGGGCATGGACACTCACGCGGGATGCTCTTAAAATCGTGGGCGCGCCAAAGATTCTATGCCCCTGCCGTCCTGGTTTCGCGCGACATTCCTACTGACGATCCTTGCGGTCTCGTCCGGCCGCGCATGGGGGCAGCAGACGGGGATCGACCTTGACGGACATACGGTAAATCCCTTGGGCCCCGAATCCGGCAAAGTTGTGGTGCTCATTTTTCTGCGCCGGGATTGTCCCGTGTCGAGTCGTTATGCACCTTCCCTTCAGCGGATCGCTAAGCGCTACGCCGACAGGGCGAAGTTCTGGCTGATTTATCCTGACAAGAATGAAACCGCGCAAGACATTCGCAAGTCCGTGGAAGAGTACGGATATCACCTGCCGGTGCTGCGCGATCCGGAACATGCGCTGGTCAAGCTGAGCCATGTGCAAATTACCCCCGAAGTTGCGGTGTTCGACCGCGACCGGCGCCTTGTGTACGACGGCCGCATTGATGACTGGTACATCGACTTAGGGCGGGCGCGCGCCGCGCCGACCACGCATGAATTGGAGGATGCGATTCGAGCGGCATCGGCAGGGGAGTCAATGGCGCACAACGAAGTGCGGGGCGTGGGTTGCTATATTTCGGATCTGGAATGAGCTTCGTGAAGGGCAGGTCGGCGCGGCTGCTGTTGCTCTCGATAGCGGCTTGCGCGGTCGGCACAGTGGTGGCCAGGTCTGCTTCACGGGTTGTGCCGCAGGACTCGAAACCCGGCCAATCGGTTACTTTCAATCGCGACATTGCTCCTATCATTTTTCGGTCCTGCTCCACGTGTCACCGTCCGGGCGAGGCGGCGCCGTTTTCTTTGTTGACGTATACAGACGTCAAGAAACATGCGCGGCAGATTGCCGAGGTGACGCGATTGCGGGTGATGCCTCCGTGGCTGCCGGAACCGCAAACGCTCAAGTTCGCGGATGAGTTGCGACTGAGCCAAGCGGAAATCGATCTCATGGCTCGCTGGGTTGAGCAGGGGACCGTAGAGGGGGGAGCGTCGGACCTTCCTCCCCAGCCGAAGTTTGTAGAGGGCTGGCGGCTTGGAAAGCCCGATCTGATTCTCACGGCCACGAAACCCCTGACTCTGCCGCCCCAGGGTACGGACACGTACTGGAACTTCATCTTTCCAGTTCCGATTCAAGAGACGAAGTGGGTCAAGGCGGTCGAAATCCGGCCCGGCGACAAACGCTACGTGCATCACGCCAACATTCTGGTGGATCGCGCCGGGGCCTCGCGCAACCGGGAAAGCGAGCCGGGCGCGGGTTTTGGGGGAATGGAAATTCGAATCGAGTCGCAGGTTTTCGATCCGGACAGCCACCTTCTCTTCTGGAAGCCGGGGACGGTTCCATACGTTGAGCCTGAGGGGATGGCCTTGCGCCTCGACAAAGGCACCGATCTGATTCTTAACACGCACCTGCAGCCGTCGGGCAAGGCGGAGGTGATCCAGCCCAGCATTGGGCTTTATTTCACGCCGCACGCAGCGACGAAACTCCCGATGCTGCTGCAACTGGAAAACGATGTGAAGCTCGATATTCCGGCGGGCGAAAAGAATTTTCTGGTCACGGACGACTTCGTTCTCCCAGTGGATGTGGATTTGATGGCGATCTATCCGCACGCGCATTACCTGGGAAAAGACATTCAGGCATTTGTCACGCTCCCCGGAGGAAATAAAGAGACGCTCATCCACATTCCGCAGTGGAATCTGAATTGGCAGGCGGTGTATCGCTACGCCGAGCCAGTGCGGCTTCCGAAAGGGACGACCGTGAGCCTGCGCTATACGTATGACAATTCGGAGCAGAATCCGCTGAATCCGAATCATCCGCCGGGGCGGGTGCGTGGCGGAAATCGTTCGAGCGATGAGATGTGCCACCTGTGGCTGCAGGTGTTGCCGGTGAATTTCGATCCGGCCAAGGGTGATCCTCGCATGGCCCTGCAGGAAGCGTTGGCGCGCCATAATGTGGAAAAAAATCCGGGCGATTTCGAGGCGCATTACAACCTGGGTTCGATGCTGCAGGCCAGGGACGATCTGGATGGGGCGATTCGCGAGTACCAGCAGGCTGTGAGTCTGCGTCCCGACGACGCCACGGGTAACAACGCGCTGGGAGCGGCGTTGGTGGCGCAGGGAAATCCGGCGCGAGCAACGGAATTTCTGCGGAAAGCGATCCAGGTGCGTACCGATTATTTCGATGCACATTACAACCTGGCATTTGCGCTTGCCGGGCAGAACGATTTCGCCGAGGCGGCGAAGGAGTTTCAAACCGCGCTGCGGTTACGGCCTGACGACGCCGGGGCGGAGGCAAATCTCGGAGTGGCGCTGGCGCAAATGGGGCGCTATGGGGAGGCGAAGGCACACTTGGAGAGGGCTTTGCAAATTGATCCGGAGCAGCCGGTCGCGAAGGAAAATTTGGAAGCGCTGAAAAGGGAAATGTCTGCGCATTAGAGATTGAATTCGAAGTCCGTTCCGCAACAGGCGATAAGCGCATGGTCTCGCTTGTCAATCCGCAACCCGCCTGTGATTTGTGCTCTAATTCTCGATATGAAAGCGCGATATGCTGTACTCCGTTTCGCGTGTTGTGCCGGAGTTTTCCTGACATTCTTGTGCGCTGCACTGGGACAACAGTCGGCTCCGCCGGAAGCGCCGAAAGCTTCGGCAAACGCCGCCCCGGATTTTTCGAACGCCCGGAAGCTGATGCAGCAGGGCAAAGTCGATGAGGCAATTGCGGAGCTTCAAGGCATAGAGGCGCGGGACCCCGGCGCCAAGGGACTGGCGTTCGAGATTGGCACCGCCTACTACAAGAAGAGCAACTATCCAAAGGCAGTCGAATATTTCAAGAAAACGATCTCGACTGATCCCGCGAATGAGGAAGCGACGCAGCTTTTAGGGCTTTCGTATTACCTCAGCGGACATCCTGCGGATGCGATTCCGCTGCTGGAGCGAGTGCAGGGATGGTATTCGCGCGCCAATGTCGACGCGGCCTACATTCTGGGCGTCTGTTATATCCAGATGAAAAATTACGATCAGGCGCGCAAGTCTTTCGGAAAGATGTTCGACGTCCCCGGCGATTCTGCGGCAGCGTATCTTTTTACCGCGCGAATGCTGTTGCGGCAGGAATACGATCCCGTCGCTGAAGAATATGCGCAGAAAGCGGCGGGGCTCGATCCAAAGCTGCCGCTGGTTCATTTTCTTCTTGGCGAACTTTATATCTATAAGTCGCGAATCCCGGAAGCGATTGCGGAACTTCAGAAAGAACTGGCGATCAATCCGGCCAATGCCGCGACCTACTACAAGCTGGCCGACGCGTATTCGCGTGTGCAGAAGTACGACGAGGCGGAGCGGCTTCTGCAGCGCTCGATCTGGCTCGATGCCACGACCACCGGCCCTTACATTCTTATGGGGAAAGTGCTCGAGAAGAAAGGTGAGTTCGAGTTAGCGTTGCGAGCGTTGCAGCATGCGGCGTCGATGGATCCCGAATAATCCGACGACGCATCATCTGCTCGGTCAGGCTTACCGCGACATGGGAAGAAAAGAAGAAGCCGAGAGCGAGCTTCAGCTGGCGGAACAGTTGCAGAGCCGAGGCAAGAACTAGATCGCGGCCGCCTGTTCGCGGCGGCGGGCCTGGATTTCGATGTAAACATTCACCAGCGAGACCGCGGCTGGAGTCACGCCGGGAATGCGCGACGCCTGGCCGATGGTGCGCGGGCGGACCTTCGTGAGCTTCTCCTGCATCTCGCGCGACAGGCCGCTCACCGAGCGATAGTCGAACCAGTCGGGGATGGAGTGCTGCTCGGATTTCTTCAGGCGCTCCATGGCGCGCTGCTGCTGCAGCAGGTAGCCTTCGTACTTGATCTCGGTTTCGACGGACTTGAGTTCGTTGCGGACTTCGGAAGAAATGAAAACCGCAGAGGACGCTGAGGACGCGGAGGAATTTCTGTTCAAAGAACTCTGGCGCTAGATTCCTCAGGGCTGGCACTAATTGTTCGATGGTGACTTCGGGGCGCTTCAGCAGTTGCGCCAGCGTTTGGCCTACCGCGGACGAAAGCCCTGCCGAGCTTTGCTCGGCCGGACGGCCGGGGGCGGCTGTCCCCACACGAGCATCGCCGGTCTCCGGCCTCTGTATCGATTCCAGCAACTCTGGGGTTAGGCGCGTTGCTTCCATCAGCTTCTTCATCTGACTCAGGCGTTCCTGCTTCGCTTGAAAATCGGCCCAGGCTTCATCTGAGATCAGTCCGACGCGGCGGCCGTGCGGAGTGAGGCGGCGATCGGCGTTGTCGATGCGCAGGTGCAGGCGGAACTCGGCGCGCGAGGTGAACATGCGATAGGGCTCGTTGGTGCCCTTCGAAATCAGGTCGTCGATCAGGATCGCCGTGTAGGCTTCGGTGCGGTCGAGAATCAGCGGCGGCTGCTGCTTGACCTGCAGCGCCGCGTTGATGCCGGCCATCAGGCCCTGGCAGGCGGCTTCTTCGTAGCCGGATGTGCCGTTGATCTGACCGGCGAGAAACAGGCCAGCAATCTTGCGCGTCTCGAGCGTGCGCTCGAGTTCGGTGGGATCAATCGAGTCGTACTCGATGGCGTAGCCGGGGCGCAGCATCTCGGCGTTTTCGAAGCCGGGAATCGACTTCAGGATCGCCAGCTGCACCTCGACCGGCAGCGACGTGCTCATGCCGTTCACGTAAATCTCGTACGTGTTCAAGCCTTCGGGTTCGAGGAAGAGCTGGTGCATTTCCTTGTCGGGGAACTTCACGATCTTGTCTTCGATCGAAGGGCAATAGCGCGGGCCGATCGATTGAATCTGCCCGCTGTACATCGGCGAGCGGTGGACGTTCTCGCGGATGATGCGATGCGTCTCGGCGGTAGTCCAGGCGATGTAGCAGGGCACCTGCGAATCGTGGTGGGCGACGCGCTTGGTGCGGAAGCTGAAGGGAGTGGGATCGTCGTCGCCGGGCTGCACGGCGAAGCGCGACCAGTCGATGGTGCGTCCGTCGAGCCGGGGCGGAGTGCCGGTCTTGAGGCGGCATCCGCGCAGTCCGAGCTTCTTGAGGGCTTCGCCGAGCAGGACCGCCGGCGGTTCGCCCGAGCGTCCTGCAGGATACTGTTGCTCGCCGCAGTGGATCAGGCCATTGAGAAATGTTCCAGTCGTGATGATGACGGCCTGGGCGCCGACGGTGCGGCCGTCGCGAAGCTTGATGCCGAGAACGCGGCGACGGTCATCAGTAGCCGTCGAGCTTCGCTCGACCGGACAGCCGAGGGCGGCTGTCCCCACACGAGCATCGTCGCTCTCCGGCTGAGCGCTGAGAGCTGAAAGCTGAGAGCCTTCTTCCAGGATCAGATCTGCGACTTCCGCCTGCTTGATCTTCAGATTCGGCTGCGACTCGAGCACCTCGCGCATCTTCAGGCGGTAAGCCTGCTTGTCGCACTGCGCGCGGGGTGACCAGACCGCTGGGCCGCGGGAGGTATTCAGCAGGCGGAACTGGATGCCGACGGCGTCGGTGACTTCGCCCATGATGCCGCCGAGGGCGTCGACCTCGCGAACCAGATGTCCCTTGGCAATTCCGCCGACCGCCGGGTTGCACGACATCTGCGCGATCAGGTCGACGTTGAGCGTGTAGAGCGCGGTCTTCAGGCCCATGCGCGCGGCGGCCATGGCGGCCTCGCATCCGGCATGGCCGGCGCCGACCACGACTACGTCGAATTGTTCGGTGAACGGCATGCTAAGAGGCGGGCGAGACCCCACACTGGTTTCGCCTCTTTCTACTTTCATTCTAGCAACTTGGACGAAACGGGTGACCCGAATCACTTGCCGACGGGCCCTGATGCCCTTATATTGAGCGGTCCGACCTTCCCAGGAGAGTTATGAATACCACTGAATTTTTCGAGCAACTGGACGCTCGCATCTCCAAATATGACCTGCTCTGCCATCCGTTTTACAAAGCGTGGTCGGCGGGCCGGTTGACGCGCGAGGATCTGCGCGAGTATGCGCAGGATTACTATCACCACGTCGAGGCGTTTCCTTCGTATCTGGCGGCCTTGGGCATGCGCCTGGAAGACGGCGAACTGCGCCACGCTGTGTTGGCGAACATGTGCGACGAGAAGGGCGTCGAAGGGCGTAAGGGAACGAACGGAGTTCCGCACTCCGATCTATGGCTGGATTTCGCCGAGGGCATGGGATCGTCCCGCAACCTGGAGTGGCACAGCCCGGTGCCGGAGATCCGGCAATTGATTCGATATTTCCACCGTGTCGCCAGCGAAGGTCTGCCCGAGGAGGCGCTGGCCGCTTTCTACGCCTACGAGTCGCAGGTTCCACGGATCGCGACGGAAAAAGAACAGCGCCTGCGCGAGATGTACGGCGCCGACGACAAGACGTGCGGATACTTCGCGCTGCACGCTGCGGCCGACGTGCACCACGCGCGCGTGTGGCGTGGGCTGCTCGAAAAACGGATTGCGGCGCATCCGGAAGCTGCCGATGCAGCGCTGGACGCGGCGGAAAATGCCGCTCGCGTGCTGTGGCAGGCCCTGGACGGGATTAATGCGCGGCGCACTGCGCTGGCGATCGCCTAGCCGTCGAGCGAAACTGGGTTCGGGCCAATGATTCGGTAGAATCATTGGCTCATTTCTTTTGGGAGAAAAACGATTGGCGAGAGAAATTCCTCTCGGAGCGCGCGGAGAAGCCGTGGAGACCGTCGAATTCCAGCACACCCTGACCTCGCACCATCCGGAGTTGCCGCCCGTGTATTCCACGCCGGACATGATCCGGCTGATGGAGACCGCGGCTTTTCGCGCGCTACAACCCTACTGCGAGGGCGACGAGATCACGGTCGGAACGTCGATCAACGTCGAGCATCGTGCCGCCAGCGGCGTGGGCGCACGCATCAAGGCCGAGGCCGTGCTCGAATCATTCGACGGACGCTTCTACACATTGCGCGTAACCGCTCGCGATGACAAGCAGGAGATTGGGCGCGGGACCGTGGGGCGGGCAGTGGTGAGCATCGGCAAATTCCTGGAAAAGATGAAGAGCAGCGGCCGGTGAGTGCATCCAATCCCGCGTATGCCGGATCTCGAGCAAACGAAGAAGGCGGAAGCCTTCCGGGCGATGCACACAGGAAGGGGTGCTCTGCTGCTGCCCAACGTCTGGGATGTCGCCAGCGCTCGCATCATTGAAGAGGCGGGATTTCCGGCGATTGCGACAACCAGCGCGGGCATTGCGTTTGCGCAGGGATTCCCCGACGGTCAGAAGATTCCAGCTGACCAGATGATTGCTGCCATCGCGCAAATCGCCGCCAACGTCCGGGTACCTGTGACCGCGGACGTAGAGGCGGGATATGGGCAGAGACCGGAAGATGCCGGCCGAACTGCGCGCAACGTGATTGATGCCGGCGCCGTGGGAATGAATTTCGAGGACGCGACCGGCGACGCCGATCATCCTTTGACAGAGTTGACTTTGCAATTGGAAAGAATCCGGGCGATCCGCGAGACTGCGAACCAGCTCGGAGTGCCGCTTGTGCTCAATGCCCGCACCGATGTCTATCTTCTGCAGATTGGCGAACCGGCCAGGCGCTACGACGAGGCGGTGCGCCGGCTTGCCGCATTTCGCGATGCAGGCGCGGATTGCGTTTTTGTTCCCGGCGTTCGCGATGCGGAGACGATCGGGCGCATGGTTGCCGATCTCAAATGTCCCGTGAACATTCTCGCCGTGCCCGGTTCGCCTTCGGTATCAGAGTTAGCGGCGCTGGGAGTGAAACGAATCAGCCTGGGTTCGGGGCCGATGCGGGCGTCGCTGGGATTCCTGCGCAGACTTGCCGAAGAGGTGAAGACTTCCGGCACGTACAAGCTGATGGAAGGCGCTCCGTCTCATGCGGAAATGAACAAGCTGATGAGGCCCCGACCGGAACCGAGCGACTAAAGCCGAGATGACTGCGCGTGCCCGACTAAAGCCCCTTGCACGACTGATCGTCCCTCATCCTGCGATGAAAGGATCTCGGACAACTGAGAATTCCATCGTCATCGGCGTCATTTCCGACACGCACGGCCTGCTTCGTCCCGAAGCGCTCGACGCACTCCGTGGATCCGAGCACATCATTCACGCTGGAGACATAGGCGCTCCGGAAATCCTCGACGAACTCGCGGCAATTGCGCCGGTCACAGCCATCCGCGGGAACATCGACAAAGGGGCGTGGGCGCGCAGGTTGCCCGAGACTGAAGTGGTCGAACTCTCGGGTATTTCCATCTACGTCCTGCACGATCTGGCGCAGCTCGATCTGAAGCCCGAAGCGGCTGGATTCAAAGTTGTGATATCCGGGCACAGTCATGTTCCGAAGCAGGAGACGCGTGGCGGCGTGCTCTATTTCAATCCCGGCAGCGCGGGACCAAGGAGATTCAAGCTGCCGGTCTGTGTCGGAAGGCTGGTTGTTCAGGGCGGAGGCGTTCGCGGAGAGATCATGGCGATTGCTCATTGAGCCCAAGACTCGGACTTCGCCACGAATCGTGTAGCTCGGACGCCTCGTCCGGTTTGCGCGAAGCGCGCAATGACGGCTGCGGATGTAGCCAGGAGTCTGAGGCCGTGGCACGCTCCCCCTCGCTGCGCTCGGGGTCGCGGGGCGGACGAAGGCGTCCGCCCCTACACGTGCGTTGCTACAATTCCAAAGAATGTCGGTCGAATTTAACCTCGACAAAGCTACAGGCAAAGCGCGCAGGGGGCGCCTTCTCACGCCTCATGCCGAGATCGAAACGCCCGTCTTCATGCCGGTCGGCACGGTCGCGTCCGTCAAAGGGCGTGCCGCAGGAGACGTTGGAGGAACTTGGGGCGCAGATCATCCTGGGGAACACCTATCACCTCTACCTGCGGCCGGGCATTGAAACGGTGCGGCGGATGGGCGGGCTGCACGGGTTCATGTCGTGGCGGCGGGCGATCCTCACGGACTCTGGTGGATTTCAGGTTTTCAGCCTGAGCGACCTGCGGAAGCTCACCGAAGACGGAGTCACGTTCCGCTCGCACCTCGATGGCTCGTCGCACTTTTTCAGTCCGGAGAGCGCGATGGAGGCGCAGATCGGGCTGGGCGCGGACATCATCATGGCGTTCGATGAATGCACCGAGTATCCGGCGGATCAGGCGCGTGTGCGGGAGTCGATGGAACTGACGGCGCGCTGGGCGGCGCGGAGTAAGAAGTATTTTGAGGAGCATAAGCACGAAGTGCCGTGGAGCGGCCCGCAGCCCGCAGCCGTTAGCCATCAGCAACAGCAGATTCCTCGCTTCGCTCGGAATGACAAGAGAAAGACGGAAACAGTGAACGACACATCGGACTGGTCCCTGGTCCGCTGGTCCCCGACACGTCTGCCAACGCAGTCGCTCTTCGGCATCGTGCAGGGCGGGATGGATCGTGCATTGCGCAAGGAATCTGCCGAGCGGACCATTGAGATCGGGTTCCCCGGCTATGCCATCGGTGGGCTGAGTGTGGGGGAGCCGCGGGAGCTGACCCGCGAGATCGTCGAGTCGACCCTTGAGCATCTGCCCAAGGACAAGCCGCGCTATCTCATGGGGGTCGGCACGCCGGAGGAGATTGTCGAATATGCCAATCTCGGCGTCGACATGATGGATTGCGTGCTGCCCACACGTGCGGCCCGGCACGGGCTTCTGTTCACTTCGGAGGGGAAGGTTTCGATCAAGCAGGCGCGCTATGCGCAGGATCAGGAGCCGCTCGATCCGAACTGCGGGTGCAGGGTGTGCCAGCGATATTCCCGGGCCTATTTACGGCATCTTTATGCATCTAACGAAGTGTTGGCGCAGGTCCTGAACACGATTCACAACCTGAGTTTCTACCTTGACACTATGCGGCGAGTCCGGCATTCTATTTCACTTGGGGAAGAGTGCCGTTTTCTTTCTGGTGCTGGTCTCGGCCGGAACCTTGAACTCTAAGGAAAGACCTCCCCGGATCCAAGCCTGAGGCCGAGGAACCCGGCCGAAGTTGATCCAAACCCCGTGGTGAAATGACAACTCCGCGGCGCTGACGGGCGCAGGCGGTGTATCGTGTACATGCGCTTCAACTTCAATTATGCCGTTATCCTTGATGCTGCAAGCCGGAGGCGGAGGAGCACTGGGTGGCATGGTGCTGTTTCTGCCGCTGGTGCTTCTGATCTTCTACATGTTCTATTCCCAGCAGCGCCGCCAGAAGAAGTGGCAGGGCATGCTGGATCAGCTCAAGACCGGGGACAAGGTCACCACCAGCGGTGGACTGCGCGGCACGATCATGGCGCTCAAAGATGACGCCATACACCTGCGCGTCCCCCCGAACAACCTGTTGGTAGAAGTGACCAAGGCTTCGGTGACGCAGGTGACCACGACTGAGGAAGAAGTGAAGACAAAATAGGGATCAGGGATTAGGGGCCAGGAGTCAGCTGAAACTAACCCCTGGCCCCTGACCCCTGACAACTGATTCATATGAACAAGAATCTTCTCTGGAAACTGTTATTCATCGTCGGCACGATGCTGTTCTTCCTGTTCGGAATCTTCGGAATTCCGAAGAGCTTTTCCGGCGACGGGCTGCTCACGGCCCTGACCGATCACATTCACCTGGGGCTTGATCTGAAGGGCGGAACCCACCTGATCCTGCAGGTGCAGGTGAATGATGCGGTCAACGTGGATGCGCAGAATGCGATCGAAATCCTGAAAGACCAGTTCCGCAGCCACAAGATCGACTACACCGAGATCTCCCAGCCCGATCCGCAGAACAATCCCGACCATCTGGTGATCAAGGGAGTCCCGCCCGAGGCGCGCAGCGATTTGCGCAGCATCGTGCAGGAGCGTCTGCCGGAGTACGACGTAACCACCGGCGCGAGCGACACCTGGAACATGGCGATGAAGCCCTCGAACCTGTCCGAACTGAAGAGCCGGGCAGTGACACAGGCGATCGAGACCATCCGCAACCGTGTTGACGCGCTGGGCGTGAGCGAGCCGACCATCCAGGAGCACGGGCTAGGGCAGTACCAGATTCTGGTGCAGTTGCCGGGCGTCGACGACATGACGCGCGTGCAGGAGATCATGCAGAACACCGCCATGCTTGAGATCAAGCAGGTGCATCAGCGGGCCCTATCCAAGTCAGGCGGCGGCACTGCAGGCCAACAACGGAATTATCCCGGCCGACCAGTTGCTGCTGCCGGGGAATACGCTCGGTGGACGTGCCGAAGGCGAGCAGTGGTTTCTGGTCTCGCGCGTCTCTGCCATCAGCGGCAAAGACCTGCAGCGTGCAGATCCGAGCACCGATCAGAACGGCCAGCCTGATGTGAACTTCCAGTTGACCCGCGAAGGCGGCCAGCGGTTCTTCAATTTCACTTCTGCGCACGTGAAGGACAGCCTGGGCGTGGTGCTCGACAACAAAGTCCGGGAAGTCGCGTACGATCAACGAACCGATTCGCGATCAGGTGCAGATCAGCGGCCATATGGACGCGCAGGCCGCCAAGGATCTGTCGATGATCCTGAATTCGGGCGCGCTGCCGGCCAGCATTCATTACCTGGAAGAGCGAACCGTGGGCCCGTCGCTGGGCGCGGATTCGATTCGATCCGGGGTGCGGGCTGCCGTGATCGGCATGCTCGCGGTGCTGATCTTCATGCTGATCTACTACCGCGGAGCCGGCGTCAATGCCGACGTTGCGCTGATCATGAACCTGATCATTCTGCTCGGGTTCCTGGGGTGGTCGACGATCGCAGGAGTCAACGTGGCACTCACCTTGCCCGGAATTGCGGGAGTGATCCTCACCGTCGGTATGGGCGTGGATTCCAATGTGCTGATTTTTGAGCGCATCCGCGAAGAGTTGCGGAACGGCAAGACGCCGCCGTCGGCCGTGGATCAGGGCTTCAGCCATGCCTGGATCACCATCGTCGATACTCACGTTACGACGATCGTCTCGGCCGCGATTCTGTTCATCTTCGGTACGGGCCCGGTGAAGGGATTTGCGACCACGCTGACATTCGGTCTGCTGGCGAACCTGTTCACGGCCGTGTTCGTGTCGCGCGTGATTTTTGATTGGGTGCTCAGCCGCAAGCAGCGCGGAGAAGCGCTCAGCATTTAGGAATTTGGTAATTGGGAAATCTGGTAATTGAGTAATTTGAAGGCAAGGCGCATGGCTGGGGTTTGCAATTACAAAATTACCAAATTTCCCAATTAACTCAATCGAGATAAGGGGCTAGAACCGGTGGAGTTCTTTCATAACGTCAACATCGATTTTCTTGGGAAGAAATGGTACTTCCTTGCCTTTTCGCTGATCTTCAGCGTTGCGGGCGTGCTTTCCATGCTGTTCTGGCACCACATTCCCGTGGGGCGTCGATTTCCGCGGCGGAACTCTGGTGTATGTGAGGTTCTCGCATACGCCGGACCTTGAGGCAGATCCGTTCCTCTGTTGGATCGCGCCGGCCTCCATAATCCCAAGATTCAGCCTTACGACCAGCCATCTTTGAACGAGGTTCTCATTGATTTGGATATCCGCGAAACCAGCGAGCAGGATCTGAGTCAGGGCAGAACGAAGATCATCAACGCGCTGGAAACCAATGCTCCCGCGGGCAAGCAGGACTTGAACAACGCGAGTTCTCTGGCCGTCAAGAACTATTTGATGGATAAGGATCCGATGCACCTGGGAACCGATGCCGACGCGAAGTACACAGCTCAAGCCCAGGCGATCGTCGATTTTCGCGACAAGGTACACGGGGGCGTGCTGAATTCCCTGGATCAGCTAAAAGGTGCTCCCGGGCGTCGATCCGGCAGCAGCGGCCTCAATCCCGGACGGCTTCTACCTTTCAGATTTCGGAGTGCGAAACGTCGAGATCGTCGGGCCCCAAGTCGGCGGTCAGTTGCGGACCCAGGCCGGTCTGGCAACGCTTGTACTCCCTGCTGGGCATGCTGGTGTACCTGGGATTCCGGTTCGAGTGGATTTACGGCGTTGCAGCCGTAGTCACGGTTTTCCACGATACCCTGATCACTGTAGGGGCGTTTTCGCTTACCAATACGGACATTTCCCTGACCGTCATCGCGGCCATTCTGACGCTGATTGGTTACTCCAATAACGACACGATCGTGGTATTTGACCGCATCCGGGAAAACATTAAACTGATGCGGCGCGAGAAGCTGTCGGAGATCGTTAACCGGAGCATCAATCAGACCCTTAGCAGAACCATCTTGACAGCGGGCCTAACCTTTCTTACTGTACTTGCTCTCTTCTTATTCGGAGGCGAGGTGCTCCGTGGATTCAGCCTCGCCCTGGTCATTGGCATCTTAATCGGGACCTATTCATCGATCGCGATTGCCGCTCCAATCCTGGTGGCCTACCAGGACTGGCGGATTGAGAAGGGCAAGCGCCCCGTGGGCATGCCCCCGGTAGCCAAGGCTAGGTAAGTTACCTGATGGCATCTTTGGAATCATTGGTTTAGGCCTTCTTAAGTAGGCTTTTAGAAGGTTTGCTCGGCGCGCCTCTTCGGTCGAATCCAGACCTCTTGGACGCGAGTATAGATTCTGGGAGCAAAGGAGAAGCAGTCGGTGTCTAAGTATTCGTAGGGGTCTGAGAAAGTTTGGGGAGAATTCCATGTTTGAAGACAGCCTTATCGAGTCGGGCGGCAAGCTGAAGACGAAGCGGGGATGGACGTCGATCGTCTCGTTCCTGATTCAGTTCGGGATCATCGGAGTCATGGTACTGATTCCGCTGATCTTCACCGAAGCCTTGCCCAAGTCAGTACAATTAGGATTCCTGGTGGCACCCCCGCCGCCTCCACCACCGCCACCGCCAGCCGCCGCACCGGTCAAAGTCGTAAAGGTGATCCAGACCGACATCGTGAACGGCCAGCTGCGCACTCCGACCAAGATTCCCAAAAAGGTTGAAATGATCAAGGAAGAGGAGGCTCCGCCGCCGGTCATGGCCTCGACCGGAGTCGTGGGCGGAGTTCCGGGTGGAGTACCGGGCGGGTCGATGGGCGGCGTGCTGGGTAGCATTGCCAGCGCCGGATCGTACGCTGCCATGCCGAAGATCGCCACCCCGCAGCGCGTGCGCGTATCGTCAGGTGTTTCACAGGGCCTATTGGTTCGCCGGGTTAATCCGACGTATCCGCCTCTGGCGCGTCAGGCTCGCATTCAGGGAACCGTGATCCTGCAGGCGCAGATCAGCAAGAGTGGCGACATCGAGAACCTGCAGCTGATCAGCGGTCACCCGATGCTGGCGCCGGCCGCGATCGAAGCAGTGAAGCAGTGGAAGTACAAGCCTTACCTGCTGAACGGAGAACCGGTCGAAGTTGACACGCAGGTGCAGGTGAACTTCACGCTGGCCGGCAGCTAGACTCGCCGGCGTAGTGGGTTTGAGATTTTGCAGGTAGATGTGTGTGCTCTAGCCCTCCCCTTCCTGCCTGAAACATGGCGGCTGGGAAGGGCTTTTCCAGAGCCCGGACTTCGCCCAGCGCGTCATTGCTGCGAGTTCCGAGCGCTGTGGTCTGATCCGTGCTGCCTAACTGGTTACAGAATTCGGGCCACCGGTTGGAACAGTAAAGCGCATCAAAGGGTCCAATAGAGTAGGAAGTTTTCCGAGGAGGGAAAGCAACTCATGCTAGCAACTCACGTAGCAACCATGCTTCATCACATTCCTGCCGCTGCCGCCTGGATTGTCCAGGAAGGTGGTGGTGCAATGGCGACCGATCCCCTTGGCCTGTGGAAGGCAATGGGCTGGGTTGCTCGAACCGTCGTTGTCATCCTGTTCATCATGTCGGGTTGGTCGATTGGCGTGATGATCGATCGCTGGATGGCCTATAGCGCCGCCCGCAAGCAGTCTCGCGCATTTGCCCCTGCCGTGGCAGGAGCCCTGCGCGATGGCCGCATTGACGAAGCCATCAAGGTTGCCGAGCGCAACAAGAAGAGCCATCTGGCCAAGGTTGTCACCGCTGGGCTGATGGAGTTCAAGGCTCACCAGGACAGCCCGGGCGCGATCCCTGGCGAAACCATCGAAGCCTCGAAGCGCGCTCTGGAGCGCACCGAAGCCATCGTCCACGCCGAACTGAAGCGCGGATTGGGCGGCCTCGCCACCATCGGTTCGACCGCTCCCTTCGTGGGACTGTTCGGAACGGTGATGGGCATTCTGAACGCCTTCATCGGCATCAACAACTCGAAGGCCACCGGTCTGGCAGCAGTCGCCGGCGGTATCGCGGAAGCGCTGGTCACGACCGCCATCGGGCTGCTCGTTGCCATTCCGGCCGTCATGATGTTCAACTATCTGACTGGTCGCGTGGAAGCGTTCGACGTTGAGATGGACAACTCGTCGAGCGAACTGATCGACTACTTCCTGAAGAAGCGCGGCGACGTCAGACGATAAAAGGTCGTCGATAACCGCTCGGTCCGCTTTCCGCAGTGAGTTGCTTGTCCGGCGCTGGAGAGATCCGGCGCCGGGCCTTCCCAACTTAGGCTGGCCAGGCTTTAAGGTCCGCCGCGGAAGCACGGGAGATATCAAGCTATGGCGTTAGCAAAAAGAGACGAAGGATCGAAGGTCAGTTCAGAGATCAACGTCACGCCCATGGTGGACGTGATGCTGGTTCTGCTGATCATTTTCATGGTGGTCACGCCCATGTTGCAGAAAGGCATCAGCGTGGACATGGCCAAAGTGAACAACCCGGAGCAGATGCCGGACGCGGATAAAGAAGACGCACTGCTGGTCTCGATCACGCGCGACGGCAAGGTCTATTTCGGCAGCGAGCAGATTACCGTCGACAATTTGACGACCAAGGTGAAAGACCGCCTCGCCAACAAGGCTGACAAACGCGTGTACGTGAAAGCGGACATGCGCACCCGCTTCGGAGGCGTGGTGCAGGTCGTGGACTCTGTCCGCGCAGCTGGTGTCGACGATCTTGGACTGCTGACCGATCAGAGAAAAACCACTCCAAATCCCCCGCCCGCTCCCGCGCCGGCCGGGCAATAGAGGAGAACTTCCATGGGTATGAATGTTGGCACGCACGGTGGCCAGAGTGCGAATATCAACGTCACTCCGCTCATCGACGTGCTGCTGGTGTTGCTGATCATCTTCATGGTGATCTCGCCGGTGACGCCGAAAGGGCTGGATGCGCTGGTTCCGCAGCCGCCGCCGCCGAATGCGCCCAAGAACAACACGCCTGATCGCACCGTCGTCGTGCAGTTGATCGATCGCGGTCCCGGACAGGATCCCGGCGTGAAAATCAACAACGAAGACGCGACCTGGGACAATCTGCAGGGGCGTCTTACCGATATTTACAAAGCTCGCGCGGAAAAGGTCATGTTCGTGAAGGGTGATGATTCCATTCCCTTCGTCAACGTCGCCAATGTGATTGACATTGCTCACGCCTCGGGTGTGGACAAGGTCGGTCTGATTACCGCGAAGATTGAAGCGGGCGGCTAAACTGCCCGTCCGATAAGGCCTGGAGTTGCACGATTCTTACTCGGCCCGCAGCACGGAAGCTCTGCGCTTCCGTGCTGAGCAGGGGCCGCTTGTCAAACCGATGTCTCTGGGCCTAGGATGCTGTGGCGAGGGAGACTAATACCGCAATGAATAAATATCTACGACTACTGACACTGGCGGCAGTAGCGCTGGCGCTTTTCTCTTCTGTGGGGTGCGACAAGCTCAAGGCTCGCGACCAACTGAACAAGGGCGTGAAGGCTTACAAAGACAATCACTACGAGCAGGCGATCGATCATTTCCAGACTGCCGTTCGTTTGGACCCTGCTTTAATTAACGCGCGCATGTATCTCGCGACGGCATACGTTTCGCAGTACGTCCCCGGCATTGACACTCCGGACAATCTGCGGACGGCCCAGCAGGCGATCGACGAGTATCTGAGGGTGATCGATGCGAATCCGTCGCGCGATCAGAAGGTAAACAGCGCGAAGGGTATCGCGTATCTTGTACCTCAACGAGAAGAAGTGGGACGACGCCAAGAAGTACTACCGCATGGCATCGGAACTCGATCCGAATGACGCTGAGCCCTACTACTCGGTGGGCGTGATTGATTGGTCAGCCTGCTACCAGCCGCGCATGGAAGAACGCGCTAAGCTGGGAATGAAACCCGATGAGCACCTCAGCGTAAAGAACAAAGACCAGAAGAAACTCTGCGAGGAACTGAAAGTCAAGAATGGTCCCACGATCCAGGAAGGCATCGACAGCCTGGATAAGGGAATCAAACTTCGCGAAGATTACGACGACGCCATGGCGTACATGAACTTGATGTACCGCGAGCGCGCCGACATTGAATGCGACGACGAGGCTGCCCGTGCTGCCGACCTGAAGACGGCCGATCAATGGGTCGACAAGGCGATGCAAGCGAAGCAGGCCCGAGCCGCGAAAGCCGCCGCAGCCCAGGGCGGCGCGATTACGATGGACCAGCCGAAATAGCCTGAGCCGATCATAAGTTCAGCCTCCCGCTCCGACAGGCGTGGGAGGCTTTTCTGTTTTCAGCACGCTCGTTGCTCATTGCTTGCTGTATAGGCGAATCTCTACCTTGGGAAATTGCCAGCGTTGCACTTTCGGGAGGGACTCAGCCAGAACCTGCGTCAGCATGACGGTTGTCGGATCCGGCTTTTCCGCCGGGCCGTTGTTCATCAGCATGAGCCACACTCGGGGATGGTCCTGGACTGCGGTGCGGACGAACTCCGGGGTAGGCTTTCCAGTGAAGTCGCGGTAGTCGAGCCCTGCGCCGTGGTGCGGAAATAAAATCTCAGGGCCAAGCTGGCCTGTGAACTCCGGGCTGGCGGTATTCGTACCCGCGCGCAGAGAGCGAAAGAATTCGTAGGGAACACGCGTCTCCGCGATGTGGAAGATGATGGCATCGCCGGGCTGTGTGTGATCGAGAATGAAGCTGCTTGCTGCTCCGGATGCGTCTCGCTCATGGTCGAAATCGTGGCCATAGACGAAAGCGGTTCCCTGCAAAGCAAGCAGCAGGAACACCACGAGTGCCGGCGGAAGTAACCAGCGGTTGAGTTGGGCCAGTCCTGCTGCTACGAGTATCAGCAAGGCGGGAAGGCAGAAGATCATGTACCGCGCCAGAAAGACGGGACGCGCAAACGAAAGCAGAGCTGTGAGCAATATGGGGAAGAGCAGCCAGAACAGCAGGAACTGGCAGCGCCAGACTTCCCATTCCTGGTCGCGCGACCACAACGATCTGCCAAGCGGGACTATGGCGGCGATGCAGGCGACTCCAAAGAGCACGGGCAGAGCCCAGCTGTTTCCCCCGGCAAGGTGCTCGAAGAACCCTGCTAAGTCGCGTACTCCAGGACGCTGAATCCATCGGATCGGTCCCGCTCCGGTTTTTGCCACGAATATCAGCAAGGGCACGATGGCCAGACCAATCCACTTCCATGCTCGCCGTATGGCGGGCGAAAGCCCTTGCACATCACCGCGCGGAGAAATCCGGGCTATTACGATTCAGTGAGCGGCAAGGAGCAGAATCGCATAGAGATGGGCGTAAACGGCAAATACACTGGTGACGACGTAGCCGCGCATCCACAGGGTTTGAGAGTTTGAGGTCGCAGATTGCGACCTCAAGTCCGGCGACAACTCACGCACCCAAGCGATCAGAAATCCTGAAGAGAGGGTTGCCAACAGCATGAAGAGCGCATAACTTCGTGCCTCCTGCGCGTAGCGAACGCTGTAGGCGTTAAATGCGAGCAGTGCCGTGGCGATAAGGGCGACGCGGCGATCGTAGAGCTGTTTGGCGACCCAGTAGATCGCCGGCAGCGTGGCCGCTGAGACGACTGCCGACAGACTGCGGATGAAAAATGGGCTTTGCCCGAAATACAGCCAAACTTTCAGCAGGACGTAGTACAGCGACATGTTGGCTTCGCGCCACCACATCAGATGCAGGAAGTTGCGCCAGTCGATCCGAGCGACTTCTACGCTGAAGGATTCGTCGAACCAGAAGGGTTTCGAGGCGAGGTATTGAAAGCGCACCACGGTGCCCGCGGCGAGCAGGAGTAGCAAGGTCAAACAATGTGGCCAGCCCGCGGAGAGGGACTGCGATGGAGAAGCGCCTGCGCTTTCGTTCACAGCTGTGGGCTGCATGCGGCCTAGGTTCGCTGTCGATGATACTACGCGGGTAGAAGCTTCACCTGAGCGCAACATCTTAAACCACGAAGGACACGAAGTTACACGAAGGTGGAACTGGAGATTTCCCGCATTCTGCCCGAAGAAGAGAACCGTCTCCAAACCTTGTCATTCCGACCGAAGGGAGGAATTTGCTTGTGGCTGGTAGCGTGCCGCCGCAAACCACCAGCAGATTCCTCAACGGCTTAACGCCGTTTCGGAATGACAACAAAATTAAACGCCTAGCACAAATTGAACGCCCAACACAAATTGAACGCCTAGCGATCGTGAGACGTCGCGTGTGCCTGGGTGTTCTTGTGGTGAATGCCTTTTGCCTTGTCACACCGCCTTGTCTGCTGGTCCAGTACAATGTTCGGTTCGATTTCGATCGCAAGCTTCTGCGTTCTGGGATCTCTATGTTCAAGAAGATTCTCATCGCGAACCGTGGCGAGATTGCGGTACGCGTGATCCGCGCGTGTCACGAGATGGGGATCGCTGCCGTTGCCGTTTACTCCGAGGTCGACCGTGCCTCGCTCCACGTCCGCAAAGCCGACGAGGCTTACCCGATCGGTCCTGCCGCGGCCAGCGAATCGTATCTCAACATTCAGAAAATCCTCGACGTGGCGGCAGCGATCAGGGGCCGATGCCATCCATCCCGGCTACGGATTCCTCTCCGAGAATGCAAAGTTCGCGCGAGCTTGTGCGGATGCGGGGGTGAAGTTCATCGGTCCCACGGCGGCTGCGATGGACGCGATGGGTTCCAAGACGCGAGCGCGGCAGGCGATGGAGCGAGCCGGAGTTCCGTTTGTTCCCGGCACCTCGCGCGGATTGGAGTCTTTCGAGCAGGCTGAGCAGGTTGCTGCACGGATCGGCTATCCCGTGATGCTGAAAGCCGCTGCCGGCGGCGGCGGGAAAGGCATGCGCCTGGTGCAGGCGCCCGCAGATCTCAGGTCTGCGCTGGACGCAGCGCGCAGCGAGGCGGAGCGCTCCTTCGGTGACGGTGAGGTTTATATCGAGAAGGCGATTGTCAACCCTCGCCACATCGAAATGCAGATACTGGCCGACGAGCATGGCAACACCGTGTACCTGGGCGAGCGCGAGTGTTCTCTGCAGCGCCGGCATCAGAAGGTGGTCGAGGAAGCTCCGTCTCCCATTGTCGATCCCGATATGCGCCGCCGGATGGGCGAGGTTGCCGTCCGCGTGGCCCAGGCCGCCGGATACACCAATGCTGGAACGGTAGAGTTCCTTGTCGACCAGCAGAAGAATTTCTACTTCCTCGAGATGAATACTCGATTGCAGGTGGAGCATCCGGTGACGGAGTTGATCACCGGACTCGACCTGGTGCATCTGCAGATTCGTATCGCGAATGGCGAGCGGCTGCCCTTTTCGCAGGAAGATGTGAAACTCCGCGGCCATGCCATCGAGTGCCGCATCTATGCCGAAGATCCCGACAACAACTATTTTCCGAGCCCCGGCAAGATCACACTGTTGCTGCTGCCTTCCGGCCCGGGCATTCGGCGCGATAGCGGGATGTATGAAGGCTGGACCGTCCCGATGGATTACGACCCGCTGCTGGCCAAGCTGATTGGCTACGGTACGGACCGCGATCAGGCGATCGGCCGGTTGACCCGCGCCCTGAATGAGTACTTCGTCGGCGGAATCAAGACGAACATCTCCCTGTTTCGCCGCATTCTGAGCAATCCGGATTTCCGCGCGGCGAAGATCGACACCGGCTTTCTGGATCGTCTGCTGAAAGAGAAAGATCAGTCAGCGGATGTTCATGCGGATGCGCAAACGACGGAGGTAGCAGTCATCGCGGCCGGTATGTTTGCGGCACTCGGCCCGGCTGCGGCAGGCGCGGGTGAGCGCGTCTCTAACGGATCGGCAGATAAACCCGCTCCTGTTTCCAAGTGGAAAGCGGCGCGCAGCGAGAGGCGTTGCGTTAGGCGGGAGCTTGCAGTCGTCGAGCATCGAACTCTGATGCGGCGCGGCTGAAGCCGCGCCTTTTCAAGACGCCGCTGTTTCAGGACGCGTTATGACCTACGAAATCGCCATCGACGGCAAGAGCTACCGGCTGGACCTCAGCCAGGCCGAAGGCCGCTGGTCGTGCCGCGTGGATGGGCGCGAAGTTGAGGTGGATGCCGTGCTCGCCCGCCCCAATGTGCTCTCTCTTCGCATCGGCAACAAGGCTTATGAAGTGAAATGTGAGCGCGTAGGCGGGGATGTACACATATGGGTGGGCAGCCAGCGTTTTGCGGCGGATGTGCGCGATCCGCGCTCGCTGCGCGGTCGCGCTCGCGCCGTCGACGATCATGGCCCAAAGAAGCTGACCGCTCCCATGCCGGGCAAAGTAGTGCGCGATTCTTCTGAGTCAGGGAGCCGAAGTCGAAGCCGGGGCCGGCGTGCTGGTGGTCGAGGCGATGAAGATGCAGAACGAAGTGAAGTCGCCGAAGAAGGGAACGATTCAGAAGATCCTGGTCAGCGAAGGCACGGCGGTCAATGCCGGGGATGTGCTGGCGATTGTCGAATAATCCGCGCGACTTACTTTTCCATCCCGTTACTGTCGAGAACCTTCTTCGCGTAATAATTCTCCACCTTGGCCGAGTCCCGCAGAACCTCATAGTAGGCGGCTTTCAGCAGTTGCTCGCGGCGGTCGTGCAGTTGGGAGCGGATCGCCTGCTGCACTCGCGGATCGGAGAGATCGCGCTGTCCGGCAGGTTCCTTGGCCACGAGCTTCACGATGCGAAATCCGACCGCCTGTTTGTTGGCCGGATTCACCACGCCAACAATCGGGCTGTACTGGCCGGGTTTGAGTCTCATCACCGTCTCGCGGGTGGCAGGATCGGTTCCCTTAAGCCCGGACTCGGGCACCGTGCCCAGATCGCCGCCATTGCCGGCGGTCTCCGGGTCCTCGGAATACTTCATCGCCAGGGTGGCGAAGTCATCGCCGCTGTCCAGGCGGTTTGCGATCATCTGGATCTTCTTGCGCGCGTCGGCTTCGTTCTGGGCCTTGTCATTCTGGTTGTGAACCTGGGGATTCGGTGACGGCGTCACCATGATCTGGGCCAGGTGATACTGCGGCTCGATCAGATTGAACTCCGCTTTGTGCGCGTTGTAGTAGTCGTTGATGTCCTGATCGGTGACGTTGATCTTGGAAGAGACTTCCTTGTTCAGGACTTTGTCGACCGTGATGGACCGCCGGATGTCGCGCTTGAAATCGGCCACGGTGATCTTGCGGTCCTGCATGCGCTTGTCGAACTCTTCCTGGGTGAACGGGCGCCTTGATCTCGTTGAATTTGCTGTCGACTCTGTCGTCGGTGGCGAGGAGGCCGAGCTTTTCGGCGCGGCGCATCAGGATCTCGTCGTCGATCATCTGGTGCAGGATGTTCAGCCGCAGGGCCGTTGCCTGCTCCCCCGCGGGAGCCTGCTGCGCAGAAGCGACCTGGTTGTCGTAGTACTTATCGACGTCGGTGCGGAAGATTTTGCGGCCATCCACGGTGGCCATGACGTCGCCACCAGGCTTGGAATTACAGGCGGCCAGAGAACGCAAGCAGAAGCGATAACCGCGAGCCCAGCCGTCGCGTGGGCAAGGAATGAGTTCTTCTTCAACACGATTTCTCCCGTTCCAAACCGCAAGCACACATGAAATCCGGAATCGAGGTCGCCACCCTCTTATGACCGGCTATTCTACTTGGATGCTGGCGTCGGGGCCGACGGGATATGCTCGGGCACCGGCTGTCCCGCATCGCGCAGGGCGGTGTCCAGCGCGGCGCGAAGCTCGCTGATGGGGACTGCGCCATCAATCTTCTGGCCATTGATGAACAGAGTAGGCGTCGCGCTGACCCCAAGGGAATCGGCCTCCTTCATTGAGGCCCGCACTTCGTCCTCATTCTGCGCCTTCACGCATGCCGCTAACTTGGTTGCATCCACGTTGTGCTTCTGCCCCTGCAGCATGGCCATCTTGTCGACGACGTCGAGCCGGGCGTCGGGTGTCCTTCTCGTTGTCGATTACCTGCTTGTTGGCGTGGATGATAGTCGGCGAAATCCCAGTAGGCATCGTTGTTTTGCGCCGCCAGGCAGTTCGCGTCAACCGCGGCATGGATTGCCCAGGGATGAATCTCCGCAAGCGGATAATCCTTGTAGATGAACGTGACCCGGTCGCCGTATTCCTTGAGAATCTCTGGGAACAGAGTCTGATGCATGCGCGAGCAGAACGGGCACTCGAAGTCGTCGAAGTTCACGACGCACAACCTTGGCGCCTTTTGCCCCGCGCGAAGGCCGCCCGCTTACATCAATCTTGCTCATCAAGTCGGTGTAGGGGTCCTTGGTCAGGTCGAACTTGGTTACGCGCAGCATCGTCGCGCGATCTTTCGAGAGCAGGAACGTGTAGTCCTTCTGCTTGCCGCCATCATCGAGCTTGACCGAGACGCTGTCGTAGCCCGGCATTTCGCTCGCGGGAGTGATCGCTCCCACAGTCACCTTCACCTCTGGCGGAAGGCTATAAAACGCGCGTACCTGATGCTCGATCTTGAGCGCCAAGTCGGGAGGTGCGGACTGGGCAACACAGCCCAGACAAATCACAAGCAGAATGAACAGGGAACGTCGTAAAAGAGTCACCAGGAGCCGCCTCAAAAGCATTCGCTAACACTTGATTATCTCATAGTGGAATGGCGACCCCGCGCGCGGATCGCCTCGTCTGAGGAGCAATACCACGAAGGGCACTAGGGCAACACGAAGGAAACTCTCAATGTCCTTTTTGGTTGGCGAGATGGTCGGCAGGCAGCAAGGCGTTCATCGATCCCGAACGGAAGCCTTCCAGGTCCAGGGTGACGAACTTGAACCCAAGCTGCTTGAAGATTGTGGTGAACTGGGCTGCCATGGCGGGATTCAGGGCGCGCTCCAGCTCTTCGCGAGCGATCTCGATGCGGACGATGTCTCCATGATGGCGCACCCGAAATTGACGAAAGCCGAGGGCGCGAATAGCGTCTTCGCCGCGCTCGACCACGTCCAGAGCCTCGCGGGTCACCGGGCGGCCGTACTCGATACGCGAAGAGAGGCACGCCGATGCCGGCTTGTCCCAGATGCGGAGCCCGGCGCTGCGCGCCAGTTCGCGGATATCCTGCTTTGTCATGCCTGCTTTCAGCAGAGGTGCGGCTACGTGATGCATCGTCGCGGCCTGCTGTCCTGGGCGGAAGTCTCCCTGGTCGTCGAGGTTCACGCCGTAGGCAATCGTGTCGAAGCCGCGCGCGGCGCGCAACTCTTCCATCACCATAAACAGCTCATCTTTGCACTGAAAGCAGCGTTGCCCGTCGTTGCGCGCATACTCCGGACGGTCGAGCTCCGAGGTGGAAATAACCTCGAGCGGGATTCCTTGCTCCTCCGCGAAGGCGATGGCATCAGCCAGATGAGTCCGCGCGAGGCTGGGAGAATCGGCGATGACCGCCAGCATGTCCTGCCCCAGGGCGCGGTGGGCAACCCAGGCAAGATAGGCGGAGTCGACTCCTCCGGAGTAGGCGACGAGCACGCGTCCCAGTCCGCGCAGATCCGCCTGCAGCTGGGAAGCTTTGACGCTCGCGTTGTCCAATGACTCCATAAGACTATGGTACCAGTCCGAGAGGCAGAACGAATCTAGTAGAGCCGTTCCTGGCGTCTGAGATTGCCGAACGATACGATGTTCGCCAGGCTGAAGGTAAAGCGGAATAGATTCTCGTTGCGCACATTGGCGATCGCGTAGCGCCGGTATTCGAGGGTGATGCCGCAGCAGTCCCAATTGTAGGTCGTCTGCGCGGTGGCGAACTGGAGCTGGCGGGTTTCCGCGTCGAAGCCGAAGCTGCTGGCGGCGCTGAACCCGCGACGTGTCAGCTCCGCCGTAGCCGAGCGCCACACGAAACTGCTGGAACTTGCAGGTGATCTGGCTCGATCCTGCCGTAGGACTGCACTTACCATCGTTCAGGCCGGGAGTGGTGTTGGTTTGCGGAATCTGCAGAAAGGCATCGCCGCCGCCCACGGTAAATGGCCCGACATTGTAGTTCACCAGCAACGTGCTCGCGTTAATGCGGTTCAGCTGAAAATCGTAATCCATGTCCCATTCGGTGTCGGTGTGGCTGCCGGTTGCGACTCGCAGCCGAGAGACCAGCGGAGAGAGATGGCGCGGTTGCGTGAGAAACGCGATGCCAGTCAGTTCCTCGGTCGTGGTCAGAACGTTGCGCTGTCCGGTGACTAACGCACCGCCGAAGGTCGGATCCAGGAAATATTTCTGTGCGACCTCCCAGGTCAGGACCTCCTTAACATCAGGCGCCGCGACGCAAGGCTGGCTTTGCATGGTCCTCGGATGCTCCCATGGCACCGTCTGCTCTGCGGCAGCCGCTCCCACCGCCAGGCCCGTCATGGGTGTCTCGCATTCCTGCAACGGATGATGGATTGCGCTTCGCATACAGGCGGGTTACGAATCCGTATTGGACTTCGTTCGTATTGCTCAGAATGTCGCGTTCGTCGAAGTGCAGAACGTTCGGCGAAATTGTTGACGCCTGTGACATAGCGGTACACGATTCGCGGTTCGATGACATGCTTCCATTTCCTGCCCCAGGAATTCCCTGTCGAATATCTTTTCGAGCGCGGGCGGACGCACTTCGACCGACGTCTCCAACGGCCTTCCGGTTCGTTGGATCGTCTTTCACTGCCTTCTACTCCATTGACATAACGTTCGGAGTAGAAGGTCTCGTGCAAGGTGAGCGCCGGGCGCAAGGACCAGCCCTTCCATTGCAACGGGAGAGAAATCTCAGGACTGAAATCGAATCGCCCCAGCAGATTGCTGGTGCTGGAAACCCGGTTCGCTGCGCGAAAGGCCTGCCAACGAGCCGTCCAATGACCAGAAGAGCGGCCAACGGCTGAACCGGCGTTCCACGCTCGACACGTCGACGCTGGGAGTGTGCAAAATGCGGATCGAGTCGAAATTGCGGCGGGTTCGATAACGTTCCGTTCTGGTCTGCCTTCTGAAAGAAGTTCTGGTAACGCTCTACCATGCCCCCAAAAGAGAATCCCTTGTAGGCCTTCGAGAGGAAGAGCTGCGACTTCACCTCGGAGTTGATTGCCTGAGTGAAACTCTCGTTGAAGGCCAACCGAAAAAGAAAAGAACTCAGGTAATCGACATTAGAAACCGCTCGGAAGCCGTAGAAATTTCCTTCGGCGGTAAGCCGCACCTCCTGCCCGCCCTCTTTCAGTGGAGGTGTCGGAACGCACACCGGGGGTGTTCCAGAGCACGTTGGGGGTTCGCTAATGCCGCGATCGATCACGCCGAAGTAATTCAAATCGACATAAGACGTGTCGCTGGGACGCGCCCGAAACTCTCCGCGCTGTGACCATCCGCGTTTCGAGAAGTATTCCGCTCCGATCGTCCCGTCCATGCTGCGATTGATGGCCCAGTAGAAGGAATCGCCCACGACATTGCCTTTGGTAGACGAGCGCCCCGCTGTCGGTATAAGGAATCCGGAATGTCGCGCCTCGCGCGCCACGGGATGGGTCGCGTACGGGAAATAGAAAATCGGGAAGCCGTGCAGCAGGAAGTCGCTGTGATAGATGCTGGCGTTGCCGCCCACATCCACCACCACCCTGTGAGCCTGGAACTTCCACTTGGGATGCGGCAGTTCGCAGGTGGTGATGCTGCCGTCGTACACGACGTAGTGGTCTGAACTGGTCTTCTCGACGATCTTGCCGGTAAAAGCGAACGGAGCGGTCGAGGTGAGAATCATGCGGCTGCCTTGAAACTGCAATCCCGTGGTTGCAGTGACGTCGTAGAAGCGTCCGGTCTCGGCGGTCACGTTGTAGGTTCCATGGCTTGCCTTGATGTGGTCGTCGTTGGGGCCGCCATCAATCCTGAAGTGTCCCGCGGCCGTCACCTCGCCGGTGTCTGAGTTGTAGGTCACTTCGTCGGCTTGCAAGACGTAAGTGCGATAGTGAATTTCGACGTTCCCCCGCAGCTTGTAGACATTCCCGATCTTTTCCTGGCTGTCAGCGCAGATGGTTGCCGAGTCTGCATCCTGAAGGGCGGCTTGAGCGGAGCAGGCGGTGTTCGTCGAAACCGCGGCGTTTTCTTGTCCGTTCTGCGCGGCCGAACGTTTCCTGCGGATCTGTCTCGGGCAGCAACTGTCTGGTTACTAGCGACGGAGGCGGGAAGCTGATGACAAAGAAACAGCGCCGTGATAAGGAATCTAGTGCGCAGAGTCATCGGAAGAAAATCAACGGAAGACCATCGCCTGATTATAGGAGCGTTCTTTCGCTTGCTGGTTGCGGCATCGTGAACTTAGCACGGCACTGCCTGTGCCGCAAAGTGACGACAAGGGCTAGGATTGCCGTTGGTTCCCTCCCGGTTGCTCGGTGAGCAGTAACTCGCAGGAACTAGTTTTCATGAGTTGTGAGAAGTGCGGCGAAGTCTGTCAGTGTCCTATGGAGCCCCCTCCCATCCAAGTGCCGGTTCCCAGTTCTCCGACGGCCACCATGGTGGATGCGCCTCTGCAGAATTCTGACACCTCGCCGGGCTCAGAGAACGAATGGCGTCATGAACTCTCCGCTCGGCTCAACCGCTATCGCTCGCGACGCAAAGCGCCGCCACCGCGCTATCCTTCGCTTCGGTTGCCGTTCGGTCCGACTGCTCCGGCGCTCAAGGCTCAGCTTGTGGAAGAGTCGTTGTCCTCGTCACGGGTTCGAGTCCATGCCAGACCGTGCGTTCGTGCCCGATGCCGACGATCCAGGCGAGAGCCAGCATTCGAAATCCCAACCGGAAGAACCACTAGTGCTAGCGCGAACCGAGCCGCCACCGACTCTCCATAGCACCCAGTCGGGCGCCAAGATCATCGAATTTCCCCGGTTTGCGTGGGGTCCGCCACCGCCTCCGCTTGATCAACTGGCCGAACCTGTGATCGATCGGCCGCGCATTCTGGAAGTTCCCGAGGTTGCTCCGCCACCTCCTGCGCTGGGTGGAATCACCATTGAGCCCGCTCTTAAGGAGGATCCCGAGAAGCGGCCGGGAATCGACATTCCCCTGCAGAGCGCTCCGCTTGGACGGCGACTGCTGGCTTCGCTGATCGACGGGGTGATCATCGGTGCGGCATCCGCACTGTTCGGATTCGTCTTCTGGAAAGTCGCTTTGGTGCGCCCTCCACAGATTCAGCTGCTGAGTCTGGCAGCCGCCGTTCCTTGCCTCTTCTGGGCTGCTTATCAATATCTGCTCATCGTATACGCAGGCAGCACTCCCGGACTCCGCCTCGCTCGCCTCCAGCTGAGCCGCTTTGACGGCACCCAGACCAAGCGATCTCTGCGCCGCTGGCGGGTGCTGGCCTCCTACCTTTCCGCAGCCTCGCTTGGCATGGGATATGCCTGGCTCTTCCTTGATGAAGACAGCCTCTGCTGGCACGACCGGATCACGCACACGTACCTGGCGCCCATGAAGGTCGACCGCAAGAGCTGAATTCTTCTCGCAGAGAAGAACTTGCAGCGCTTGCCGATTCTGGCGCGGGCCAGCGCTGCTCTGATACTCTACGTCCACTATGCGTTTCTGCAGCATTTTCCTTTTCTTGATGGCAGCATTGAGCTTTGCCCAGGACCCCAAGCCCGTTGCCGAACGTCTCGCCGCACAAAACGCCCTCTTCGACGAGCAATACGAGTCCGATCTCCGCAATTTTCCCGAGCGCGCCACCGCCTTCGGCGACTATCGATACAACGACAAGCTGACGGACCACTCGCTTGCCGCCATTCAGCAGCGGCATCAGACCGACGTGGAGTTCTTGAAACGGTTGCAGGCCATCGCCACCACTGGGTTTTCCGACCAGGACCAGCTTTCTCACGACCTCATGGTTCGCGTCCTTGAGCAGCGCATCACGGATTTCGATCTCAAGGAATACGAGATGCCGATCAATCAGCAGAACGGCATCCACACCAGCCTGGCGGACCTTCCCCTCTCGGTGCCGCTCGACTCGGTGAAGCACTACGAGGACTACGTCTCGCGCCTGCATCAGATCCCGCGCGCGCTAACGCCAGTCACCGAAGTCCTGCGCGCCGGCATGAAGGACAAGCTGATGCCGGTGCGATTCCTGGCTGAGAAGATTCCCGCTCAGTGCGAAGGCATTATCTCCGCCGATCCGTTTCTGCGACCTACGAAGAAGTATCCTGCCGGACATTTCGGCCGAGGATCAGAAGCGCCTGACCCAGGAGATCACCGACGCGGTCAATTCCGACGTGCTTCCGGCCTATAAGAAGTTCGCGGAATTCATTAAGACCGAATACGCGCCGCAAGGACGCACGACGCTCTCGATCACGTCTCTGCCGGACGGCCAGAAGCGCTACGAGAACGATATCTACGCCCGAACCACGACTCACATGTCGCCCGACGAGATTCATCAGCTCGGGCTGCGCGAGATCGACCGCATCGAGGCGGAGATGACCGCGATCGCGAAGAAAGAGGGATTCGCCGACCTGGCATCGTTTCGGGCCTCGCTGAAGACCAATCCCAAGTACATTCCGACCTCCGCCGAGCAGATCCTCGACGACTTCCGCCGCTACATCTCGCAGATGGAGCCCAAGCTGCCGGAACTGTTCACGCTCCTGCCCAAGTCGCCAGTCACGGTGGAAGCGATTCCGGAATTTCAGGCAGCAGCCGCAACTCACTACGTGACCGGCACACCGGACGGAAAGCGGCCTGGACGCGTGGTTGTCGCTACCTCCGATTTCGCCCATCGCTCGCTAGTCGACGATGAGGCGATTGCCTATCACGAAGGCGTTCCCGGCCATCACATGCAGCTTTCGGTGCAGCAACAGCTCACGGGCTTGCCGAAGTTCCGTCAACATGGCCTCGGTTTCAACGCCTATGTTGAGGGCTGGGCTCTCTATGCCGAGCAACTCGGGAAGGAAGTCGGCTTTTACCAGGATCCGGTCTCGGATTACGGCCGGTTGTCGTCCGAGCTTTTCCGCGCGGTGCGCCTGGTGGTTGATACCGGCATTCACGCCAAGGGATGGAGCCGCGATCAGGTCGTGGAGTTCTTCCGCAAGTCCGGAGCTGTCGACGAACCCACGATCCAATCCGAGACCGACCGATACATCTCGTGGCCGGCCCAGGCGCTCAGCTACAAGCTGGGTCAACTGAAGTTCAGGGAATTGCGGGAGCGCGCTCAGAAAGAGCTGGGGCCGAAGTTCGATCTCAAGAAATTCCACGACGAAATGCTGGACGGCGGCACGTTGCCGCTCGATGTCCTCGATGCCCGAACCGACAAGTGGATCGCGGAACAGAAGGGAAAGTAAACGCCCGCAAGTGGTTAAGGGCCAACAGCAAGAGCGCAGTACGCGCCCTGCCTGTGCTATCTTCTAGGTTTACCGCTTAAGCCCAACAACCCCGTTTCAACGCATGGCAACATCCGCAGAAGGAACTAAACCGGCAGTCAAAGTCTTCGTCGCCACCACGGTGATGTTGACCTTCATTTCCTTCTGGCGTGCTGCTGCCATTGTTCTTTCCGACCTCGCATCCTCTGCCTACTACGCCGGCGGCGACGCCGAGAAGGTCATCGGCAAGAGTGCCCCCTGGTTCATCCTGGCGGTCATGCTGTTCAGCTACGCGGTCCGGGCTCTGTACATCGAGTCCAGCAGCATGTTCACGCGCGGCGGCGTTTACCGCGTCGTGAAAGAGGCCATGGGTGGAACCCTCGCTAAGTTCTCCGTTTCGGCCCTGCTCTTCGACTACGTGCTCACCGGACCCATCAGTGCCGTCGTTGCTGGCCAGTATCTCGCTGGATTCATTGAAGACCTTGCCCGATACACGGGCCATCCGTTCTCCTATTTCCCCGAGAATGCGTTTGCTGCCACATTCGGTGCGCTGGTGGCGATCTACTTCTGGCGGAAGAACACCCAGGGAATTCACGAGTCGAGCCAGAAAGCCGTGCAGATCATGATCATCACCACGGTCATGGTCGTGATTCTGATCATCTGGTGCACTATCACGGTGATGCGCGTGCCGATTCAGATGCCGCCCAGTCCGTTTCGGCCCGGGATAGTTCCGCTGAACGGCGAATCACTGGGATGGCTTACCAACACTTCGATTCCGCATCTTGCCCGCCGGATCGGCCCTGCTGACGTTCATCATCGTTTTCGTGGGCTTCGGTCATTCCGTCCTGGCCATGAGCGGCGAGGAGACCCTGGCCCAGGTGAATCGGGAAATCGCGCACCCCAAGCTCAAGAACCTGGAAAAAACCGGCCTGGTGATCTTCGTCTACAGCCTGTTGTTCACCTCGCTGGTTTCGTTTTTCGCGGTGATGATCATTCCGGACAGCGTCAGGCCGACCTACTTCGGAAACCTCATCGGCGGGATCGCGGTGTTCCTGGTTGGACCTGAATGGGCCAAGCTCGCATTTCACGGATTCGTGGTGCTGGTCGGCGTCCTGATTCTGTCCGGCGCTCAGAACACGTCGATCGTGGGTGCCAACGGTGTTCTGAACCGCGTTGCGGAGGACGGTGTTTTGACGGCTGCTTTCCAGAAGCCGCATCCGCGCTTTGGCACCAGTTACCGCATCATCAATCTGATTGTCGGCCTGCAGTTGGTGACGATCATTTTCACCAGGGGCAACGTATTTACCCTTGCAGGCCTGTACGCGTTCGGCGTCATCTGGAGCTTCGCCATGATGTCGCTCGCGGTGCTCGTGCTTCGCTACAAAGAACCGGGCGGCCGCATGTGGAAGGTGCCGGGCAATATCGATATCGGGAAGCGTGAGATCCCGATCGGCGTGATCATCGTTTCCGCCGTGCTGTTTACGACCGCTGTCGTGAACCTTCTCGACCAAGAAACAGGCGACGATTGGCGGGTTGGCGTTCAGCGCTCTGTTCTTCGTGATCTTCAGCTACTCCGAACACCGGGTCGCCCGGGAACGGCAGGGAAAGCCGGAGAGCCTGGATCAGTTTCGTGTCTACGGCAATCAGGAACTGGGCAGCGGCGCGATGGGAGTGCGGGCCGGGAACGTTCTGGTCGCGGTGCGCGATCCACGCAATCTGTACTACCTGCGCCACATCTTGAGCCATACCAACACGAACAAACAGGACGTCGTGGTAATGAGTGCGCGCCTTTACCATCGCGAACATAGTTTCAGCGGCAGCAGCGTCTTTGAAGCGAGCCAGGTATTTGATCACTACGAGCAGGAACTCTTCACGGCGGCGGTCGCCGTGGCGGAAAAAGAGGGCAAGCCGATCTCGCTGCTGGTAGTTCCTGCAACCGACGTGTTTGAAGCCATCATGGTTACCGCGCAGCGGCTCGATTCCAGCCGCGTGGTCTGCGGCCTCTCCAACAAGCTCACCGCCGACGAGCAGGCCAAACTTACCGGTGATGCGTGGGAGCGGCTGCCGGAGCCGCGCCCGCGCCTGGCGCTCGAAGTCTGCGCGCCCGATGGCACCGTCCGCGAATATGCTCTAGGACCGCATACCCCGCGCATGCGGCCGCAAGATGTCGAACTGATGCATAAGCTGTGGCTCGACATTACTACTGATCCCAAGTTCGCGGGCGCTCACCACTATCACATCGTGGCCCTGGCGCTCGAGGAACTGAAGCGCGAACTCAGCACTGAGCAGCGCGCGCAGCTTCTGCAAAAGCTGCACGACGAAATGAATCGTCCCGACCAGCAGTGAAGCGTGGGAAAACTACCGTGCGCGGCCGCGAATGCTCACCGGTAAAAAAGGCCCCGGCAGACTTCGCCGGGGCCACTTTCGCGATTGGTTTTCGTCAGAACACTACGCCGGCTTCTCGCTCTTATTCGATCCGCAGCAGCCTTTCCCGCCATCCTTGCCGCCTTGCGGTCGCACTTCATCCCGTCTTTGCCTTTGCAGCAGTCCGCCATCTTGTCATCTTTCATGCAAGACTTGGCATCTTTGCCGCCGCAGCAGGACTTCTCATCCTTCCCGGCACAGCAGGAAGCCATCTCTTTTCCATCATGCTTATGCATGCAAGCGGCGTGGCCATCTTTCGAATCAGAGGCGGCCATCTTGTCACAACATGCGCATTTGGCTTTCTCGGGCGCAGCGTTCTGTTGCGGTGTTGAGGGTGTACTTTGGGTTTCGGTTTGTGCCCAGGAAACGACAGTCAGGGCCAGGATCAGCGCTAGCATTTTGAACTTCATAACTTCTCCTTGTGAAAAGAATTTGTTGGCGGGCTTCCGCCCGGGGACTGAGCCAGTCAGACCAACGAAATTCGCGGCCTGGTCGTATACATCAGGCGCAAGGAGGGAACTCAGATGCGCAGAACCGTGCTTCGTTCGAAGGGAGGCGCAAGGCACCAGATTGCCGACGTCTCGACCGTGCGACTGCGACCCTGGGAAAGCCTATCCGTGACCAGCGCAAAGACTCGTCCAGCGGGTCGGATAACTTTGGTCTCGACCGGCATGGTCGATGGGTTCGGTGGCGTGCGCTTGGCGCAGCACGGATGATGCCCTCCGCAAGGCATGGCGGGGGAGTTGATTGCCACAAACAGAACCGGCGAAATCCTCGGGTGAGATCCCGGGCAGCAGGAGTGATCGTGAGCAGTCGAAGCGTAGCGCTGCACGCGGTTCATAGCGCTTGCCTGCAGTGACTCGAACGCAACCGGCACGCTCGGCCAGCAAAACATAGCCAGGACAATCGACGCGATGGATCTCTGGATCATTCGATCTCAAGCTTGACCGTAGCAAACAAAGCAGTCTGTGACCAAAATCACAGGGGCGTGTACTCATGTGCATAACAGTTCTGACAACGGATGTCCGTCTGGGCAGGGACCGAACCTGAAAATGCTCTTGCTTTTTCGCCTTCTGTTCGCCAATAATGGCGCATGGCCATCACCCGCAGGCAGCGCGAAGTGTATGACTTCATTTCCCGTTTCGTCACCGAGCACGGCTACTCGCCGTCATTCGAAGAAATCGGGCAGGGACTGAAGCCTGAACTCGCTGGCGACGGTCCACAAGCACATCTCGAATCTGGAAAAGAAGGGTCTGCTGACACGCGACTACAACCGCAGTCGCTCGATCGATCTCCTGCCGCCGAAGGGGAAACTCAAGCAGTCGATGAGCGTGAACACGGGAGTCGTCCTGCCACTGCATGGGACGTATCGCCGCGGGCCAGCCGATCGAGGCCATTCAGAGTAACGAGACCATCTCGCTTGCCGATTTCGTGCGCTCCAAAGAAGTCTTCGTGCTCGAAGTGCGCGGCGACTCCATGCAGGACGAGGCCATCCTCGACGGCGATTATGTGCTGGTAGAGAAAGCCAAGACCGCCCACAACGGAGACATTGTCGTAGCGCTGGTGGAGTCGAGCGACGCCACTCTGAAGCGCTTCTACCGCGAGGGCGACACCATCCGCCTGCAGCCCTCGAATGTGAACATGAAGCCGATTATCGTTCCGGCAGCTTCGGTGGATGTGCAGGGTAGGGTGATTGGGGTGCTGCGGAAGTACTAACGCCTAGACCCTGTCTCGCCGAAAACAACTGTACCGAGTTCTCTAGTACAGATGGAAGTACACTTCTACGGCAATCACTACCGGCACGGGCTGTCCATCTTTCTTCGCCGGTTGGAACTTCCACGTCTCCACCGCATGAACCGCGTTCGCATCAAGTCCGGCTCCGAGCGGATTTATGATGTGGATTTTCTTCGGAAGACCATCTTTGTCAACAATGAGACCCATGGTTACGGTGCCTTCATATTTCGCCCTCCGGGCAGGTTCGCTAAAGTTTGGCTCCGGCTGATAGGTCAACCTCGGAGGAGTTACGCCATGGCCGACCTTAAAGAGTCCTGCGGGCATCGTGGGCGACGCGCTCGAGCCTGGCTCTGAGAGTACCGGGAACCGCATATCGTCAGACGAGGATAGGTGTCCGGGCGGAATCGCCACGCCCGGCACAGCTAACATCTCCAAAGAGAAGCGGCAATTCTCACTCTTGCCCAGCATTCCGTCTTCTACGCAAGGTCTCCAATAGTCCGGAAGATAGTCGACTAAACTGTCTTGGGAATTGAGGAAGATCTTCGACAGAAACACCTTAGCCGCTTGCTCGCTGTCACTAATGGAGGGCGCCTCGATCTCCGCAATCCCTGACTTCTTGGAATCTTTACGTTTCTTGGACGACCTCACCGCAGCGAACTGAAAGCCCTTCTGCTTGACAGAGACCACCATCAACCGGGTTGTTTTGATCTTAAGAGTGCCACCCGAGATATGTATGTCGTTGATCTGGATGAATGCGTCGGTTGTCCAATCGCCGACATAACTTCCGCCCGTGGGCGCCCCCGCAGAGTCGTATCTCAGCTGCTCTGCGGAGTAGAGCCCACGGAGCACAAAAATCTTGCCTCGATACTGATCTCGGAGGTGTTGCTCCACGTCATCCCCATGCGAAGCGGTCGTCAGTAGAAAAAGGATGCCGAGTGTAATAGGAATGGAGAGATTCCAACGAACGTGGCGTCTCATCACACGGCATTGTAGTCCTGCTGTAAACAGCGCAGAACGGAAAAACGCCCGGGAACTCTCCCGGGCGTTCTTAGCTGAAGGCTGAAGGCTGACGCTGACTTAGCCGATATGCTTGTTCAAAGCCTGCGCAATCGCATCTTTTGGGCGATAGCCGACAAGCTGCTCTACAACCTGCCCGCCCTTGAAGACGAGCAGCGTCGGAATGCCGGTCACCTTGTAGCGCATCGGGGTCGCGCTGTTGGAGTCGACATCCATCTTGCCGATCTTGATCTTGTCCTTATACTCGGCTGCCAGTTCCTCGACGATGGGCGCGATTGCGCGGCACGGGCCGCACCACGTCGCCCAAAAGTCCACCAGAACGGGCTTATCCGATTTCAGTACATCCTGGTCGAAGTTCGCATCGGTCACTTCGACGATTCCATTGCCTGCCATGTTTTCCTTCTCCTAGTTGTAACGTCGCGCTTTCGGCGGACGCTCCATTTGAAGGCGTTGCCGCTTGCGATCTGTATGAGTGCTTCCCTTTCGGGACGCCAACCCTTTATCGTAACACTGCAATTGGATGCTAGGGGAGAGGGAAAAGTCGCAAGTGGAAGTAGCCGGTTCCGAAACCGGTCAGACCGCGACTCGATTCGGGAAGTCCTTTAACACTATGGTTTTGGGGGCGTCTGGGAAATGCCCAGCGACTTGATGTAGCTGACCAGTTGCCAGCGCTGCGGTTCCGGCAGCCGGGACCATACCGGCATGCCCTTGCGGACCACGCCGTTCGTCATCAGCCAGAAGAGGGAGCCCGGCGTGGCCTGTTGCACTTCTTCCGTGCGTAGGCTGGGCCCCTTCTTGCCACCCTCGGCATTCGTCCCATGACACGCCGCACAACGCTGCTCGAAGAGTTTGGCTCCGGCTGCTACAGCCTCGGAGTCTGATTCGAGCGGGTTGGGCCGGGCAGCGGCCTTTGCAGGCACCTTCCCCAGTTCCGCGTAAACCGATTTGTCAGGACCCTGCGCCGCAGAGTTGCCGGTTTGCGCGTTAGCGACGCCGAGCAACAAGGACGCGGCCATGATCAACGCTGCTCTGTCCGTTATCGCGGAGCGAATCATCGGCGTCCCCCAAACCAGCTCGCCACGGTCGAACCGAATCCTGAAAACTCCCGCGAAACGCCCCAGCGTAACAGGAACTGGTGGCTGTTGTCGTTCAGTCCAAATCCGGGGGACAAGCGCAGAGTCCAGCTCGAAGGCAGATTCCAAGCGATAACCGGGGCCAGATAGTGCGAAGTTTCCGAAAGCCCGAAGCTGGCGCGGTCTCCCAAGCCTCCGTACATCTCGACGCCGGCCACGAAGTTCTCACGACAGAAACTGCAGCGTTTGGCGGAAGCCTTCAACGCCAGAGGACGGCTCACCCCCATGGCATACCCAAATTCCCAGGGCTCGCCGCCCGTTAGAGGCTTGACAGCCAGCGGGTTGACGGCGAAGTTCCAGCCGTTGTGCGTGCTCGACAGAATCAGCTTTAACTCGAGCTCATGATTGTGCCCCTGGCGCAGGATCGCGTTGGGCGTCGCGTGATCGGCTTCGACGTCGTGGCCCTCCACTTCCTTCATGATCTTATCGGCCTCGCTGATCTGCTCGTACTCGACGTAGAGCACAGGGTTGATCACGTGCTCGTTCTTGAGCAGGCGAAAGCGGTTTTCCAGCCGGAAACCGGTGAATATAGTGCTGTCGCCAAACGTGGTCTGTCCGTCGAGGTAGAGCTCCGTCGTCCACCAGGCTGTGGCTCCATATTCGAGCTCCAACCAGTAGGCGTGGAAATCATTGCCTCCGCGCTGTGTGGCGAAGTTCGAGAAATACTCGACTTCAAGGCTGCCGGGCTCCTCCAGATAGTGGTCGTAAGTCACGATATAAGGGCTCTCTTGCGCGTAGCTACTGACCGAAAAGGTGGCAGAAATGAGCGTCAGTAGGATTGCGAAAAGGCTCGGGAGTCTCAAACTGCGGCGGCCCGATCGGCGGAGCCACGGAGACCGCTGGGAGATACCTTCTATGTATGAGTACAAGCGGAGATGTACGTCCTTTCTAGGGAAAGCTAATTGCGACTGAGTTGCATTTAATACATAAAACGAGCAATTTGGGCCTTTGCACCGGCTAATCTCTAGTTGCAACTGAGTCGCATCTAAGGTACATTCATTATAGTGCCGGAACCGGCTTCGCAGCGTCAAGACGGCGGCGCAAGAATCCGTCGCATTCTTATCGCGACCAGTTGCGACAACTGCGGAGTGATCAAATGCCGTTGCCTCAAACCGAAGTGCCGGGCCGATTGCAGGCCCATTTTGCCGAGCGCGGAATCCGCATGACCCAGCAGCGGCGCGCCATCCTCAGCGTGATGGAGACGGCGAGCAAGCATCTTGATGCCAGCCAGATTCTCCGCAAAGCTCAGAAGATCGATGCCAGCGTCGATCGCAGCACCGTGTACCGCACGCTGCGCCTGCTGAAGCGTCATGGCTTGATCGATGAACTCGACCTGATGCACATCAATGGCGAGGGCCACTACTACGAGCGCCGTCTGGGACGCGACCACATCCACATGGCTTGCCTGCGTTGCGGCAAGATCGCGGAGTTCGTGAGCGACAGCTTTGAGCAGCTCAAGCAACAGGTCGAAAAGGATTGCCGTTTCCGGGTGCTCATCTCCCGGCTTGAGATCGGCGGCTATTGCGCTGCGTGCCGCGGAGCTCAATAGATTCATGCCAACAGGTATTGCTCTCAGTTACAACCACGCAGGAAGCCGCTCTTGGTCTTTATCGCTCCATCGGATTTGGGCTGTTCGCAACAGAACCGCGGGCGCTGAATGTCAGCGGAGAATTTATTGACGAGCACTATCTCGTCCTCACCTCAAATGAACGCGTGATTAAAGCGGAATTGCCGCGCCGCTGGAAACCAGCGCAAAAGGAAAAAGCGCCCTGACCTTTTCAGTCCAGGACGCCTCGGCAGCCCTCCCCCAGAACTGCCAAACCACGAGTTGGATGGTAGAGGCCCGCCATTCCTGTGTAAACGTCACTTTGGTAATGGAAATAGCGCAGAGCTAACGCCAGAACTGACCAAGGTAACGCTTGTGGAGGGAAGGTTCCTATCGCTTCTGCCAGGTCTGGCCCGCATCCGCGGTAGTCCATATCTCACTGGAAGACGTCACGATTCGACCTTGCTGCGGATCGGCAAATTGCAGGCTCACGATATCGCTGGTCAGTTCCACTCCCGACCACGACGGCACAACCTGCACCCAATGCGCGCCTGCATCCGTCGAGTGGTAGAGATGTCCTCCGGATCCTCCTGCCCAAACGTCCGGTCCGTTAGCTGACACCGCGCGGAAAACGACCGGCGCCTGCTTCATGTCCGCCTTGTCCTTGGCCAGCGCCTTTTCGCGAGAGGCTTTCATGGCCATGCGCAGGTTCACTCCACCGGCGATTCCCGCCGCGCCGGTCACATCGACATCCTGCCAACTCTTACCCTGATCCAGAGACCGCTGTAAACCACCCGCCGCGTTGATCGACCAACGCGCACTCTCAAGTACCAGCGGAGACGTCTGCGCGAAATTGCTGCCATTGGCCGTCGATATGCTGTAGGCATCCGCCGCATCAGCCTTTGGGGCATTGGCGGCCGGAGTTGCCGCGGGCTTGGCTCTCGCTACCTCCGCTCCGGCGCTGGTAGCCAGTTGAGGATAGTGGTGCAACCGACCGACCCTCCACGGCGAGGGTATTGAGTTCCTGAGCTTGCTTGCCGGCGGTTACTGGCCCGCCGATCGTCGAGCCTGGCGCCGAAGGTGCGGGTGCCTGCGCGGTGACAACCACCTGATTAGATGACTGCTGCCTGGCGAATTCCGGAGGCACGGCCGGAGCAGGTGTCTGCGACTGAGACGTGTAGGCATTGTTATTCGCATTCCCATTTACATTCAGCTGCCATTGTTGCGACGGCGGCATGGGGCCGTGCGGCAGCGATTGAGTGCGCAGCGTTCCCTTGGCGGTACTACCGGCGTCTAGCCTCTGATCCCGAGCCGGTGGCTCCAACTTGGCGAACTGCTCTAGACGGTCGAACTCTTTATCTGTTTCGGGAGCAGGCTTGGATTTGGTTTGGTCGTACCTGAACTCAGCTTGAGGAGTCTTCTGCTCCTCAACCTGCGCCGCTTGCGGTGGCGCTGGCGATGGTTCTGCCTGAGTCTTTGCCTCGTTCGCGATGCCCTGCGCTCTGGGCGCATCGTACGAGGCGACCATCGCTGGATGCGAGGTCTCGCGATACCGCAACACTCCGAACGATCCCACAACAATAACGCCCGCCGCCACCAGTCCCCAGCGCAGCCGAGGCCAGGTAAGCCATCTGTCTCGAACCGGGCGGATCACCGCAATGCTCGGTTCCTCCGCAGGGAGCGAGAGCGCAAGAACGTCCCGGCAGTCGCCGCATCGAGCCAGATGCGCCAAAACCTGACTTCGTTCCCGCTCCGGCAAAGAGCGCTCGGAGAACGCCGTCAACACATCCGGGTCGGGATGATCGACCGCGACCGCCGTAGCCCTCAGCCGTTCTCCAACGATTTTGGGTATTTTCTCCATGTCACTTCGCCGCGCTGGGAACACCCCAACCTCGGTGTTTCACCTAACCTTCGCCCTCAGGAACCCGTGCCTCCACTCTCTTCTCTGAGAACGCAGGAGGCGTCGTTTCTTGCGCCAGACTGCGTCGAATATCCACCTGCAGGTCACGAACATCGACCTCCAGGGCTTCTTCCGCCTGCCGCCGCGACATCCCATCTTTCGTCAATGCGGCGACAATCTGCTTCCGCAGCGACTTGGCCAGCTTGTCCAGCTTGCGGCTGATGGTGGACTCATGCACACCCAGCATGCGGGCGATCTCAGCCAACGTACGACCATCAAGATAGTACGCGCTCAGGATCATCCGCTCGTCCGCAGGCAGTTCAGCCAGAACCGCATCGGTCGCGCGGGCGAGCCGATTGTCAGCGGGGGTTGCTGGCTCCGGATCAGGAGCACGAAACTGGACGCCCTCTTCCGACTCTTCATCAAGGCTTACCAGCCGCTTGGTACGCCGGTAACGGTTCACATATTCCTGTGCAAGGACAGTGCGAAGCCATCCCTCCAGCGATCCCCGCCCGCTATACGAAGCCAGCTTGGAGACGCGCTGGCCCTCTCGCGTCGAGGTGCCATAGAGATCGGCGTAAAGGGTGTCGGCCAATTCCCGGGCTGCGGAGTCTTCGCGCGCAATGCGAAGGGCTGAGAGATACAGCTTCTCCCGATACCTGGTCAGGAAGATTTCCCAGGCGGAGTTTTCTCCTGCCGCGCAGGCTCGGGCCAGGGCAAGTTCGTCGATTCGCAGGCTCACGAAGAAGCTGCGCGCCTCGCTCTCTGACGAGGCGCCGTACTTAGTCCCAATTTCACAGAGGATTGTCGAAAAGGATTCGAGAGTCAGGCCGATTCGTTCGCAGCCAGCCTTGGCATGCAGTTCCGCCACCATCTCGCTTACAACGGACTGCACAGCCGGGTTGGACTTTGACGAACTCATGGCGCAACTAAGGATTTAGACACCTTCCGTGCCAGTGTTCGACCAAACTGGGTGCCCCACTTCTGGCCGAATTTGCCAGACGTGGGTATTCACCGCCTAAATCACAGCCTGCGATCTCTTGCACTCTTCACAGGGACACACTTCGCGCAGGAACTTCCACGAGTAAATTCCCAGGTCGTGGTTGTCGTTCCAGGAGAACTTGATGGCATACCTTCCCACGCCCTCGGCCGACAGTGGCTTGGCGGTGGGCTTAAAGATCAGCAAAGCCCCCGGTGCGGCAGTCGCCGGATCGCCCGGACGCCGTCCCGTCTTGCCACGCTCTTCTTCGCACATAGCGCACGGACAGGCGTCCCGCAGGTAGACGAAGCCGTAATGCGAGGCATGCCCGTCCCCCCACTCGATGTCCATCCCGGCCCCAGTAGTGAGATGCACCTTCACCGACTTGGGGTCTGTAGACGCAGTAGGAGATTGAAGCGGGGACTGCATGGGATAAGTATCGCATAGAGCCAGCAGGGAATAGCGGCCAGGCTTCCGATAGGACGTCTTCCACCTGAAACGCAGGGAGGATCACAGCCTTTAGTGGTGTGAAGCTGTCACCCCACCGAGTTCGCAGTTCAGCGTCGCCGAGAGTGTAGTTGACGCAGCGTCAGTGTCACCGGAATACCTGTACTGGTAGGTGCCCAGCCGCGTAGCGGCGGAATGTGAAAGCCCGGCACCGAAGGGTAGGCTGGGTAAAAAAGTCAGAGTCTCGTCGGAGACGCCACGCTTCGCGGCGTCACCCGAACATAAATTGTGGGTCGTACGCGACGCTTGACTTGCGCAACAAAGACACGAATTCATCCTCAAACGAATGCTTCGCATGATGCTCTGCCTGATGCTCGATGTAATGCCGCACGGCAGCGTTCGAAGCGCTCACGCTAAACGCGCCGTAGCCTTCCTGCCAGGCGAAATCGAATCCATGTTCACCAAGCCAGCGCGAGGAGTTTGCTTTAAAAACCTGAATTGCCTTCGCCAACGGTACCGTTACGGGTAGCGCAATCAACAGGTGAGCGTGATTGGCAGTGCCGCCGGCGCAGAGCACCGGAATCCCGTGCCCCTTGCCGATTCCGACGAAATACATCGAAAGCTTCTCGCGTAAGTCTTCAGGAATCGAGTTCGCACGATTCTTTGCGCTGAACATGCAATGAACCAAAACATTCGGATACGTGTGAGCCATGAGCGTGTCGTCCTTTCAGGACTCATTCCTCATCTCGCGCGCCTTCCCGGCACTTCCGTGCCGGGCTTTCACATCGCGTGCCTTCGGCACTGCGTTGATGAATGGGACGAACTTCTCAGCTTCACTGAACGTGAAGGGCAGGTCTGTGATGGATGTCACGAAACCTGAAGTCAAGGTTCAAATCGGGAAAGACGGTCGTTGAACTTGACCGTCGTGCTACTTCGCGAGCTGATCCGCTCCCGACGCGCTCAACATTAGCCCGACGCCATTGCTGAATTTCTTCAAAATGCTGTAAAATCTAGGTTTGCCCTACAAGATTTGAACCCATCGGGAGTCGTCATGGCACAACAATGTGATATCTGCGGCAAGAAGCCGCAAGCGGGAAACCGCATCAGCCACGCCCACAACGTCACCAAGCGACGCTGGAACGTCAATTTGCGTCCGGTGCACGCCAAGGTCAACGGCCAAGGTAAGCGAATCCGTGTCTGTACGTCCTGCCTGCGCAGTGGGAAAGTCGTCAAAGCGTAGGAACCTCACCGCCGAGAACGCACCAACGCCGAGATAGACTATTTCAAACCTGTTCTTTCGGGCACTGCGCGTGCAAGTTCCGTCTCTGGTCGATTCTTGACCGTCTTTATCCCCCTCGGGGATCTCTGCGTCCTCGGCGGCAGACCCTCACTGCACAGCCACCAGTTGAATATCGAAGGTCAGCGTGGCGTTCGGCGGGATCGCACCAGGGTATCCGCTACTGCCATAGGCCAGGTCGGGAGGGATCCGCAACTGGCGTTTGCCGCCGACTTTCATTCCAACCACGCCTTCTTCCCACCCTTTGATCACGTCCCCATTGCCGATGCGGAATTCGAAGGGCTTGCCGCCGACGGAACTGTCGAATTTCTTTCCGCTAGTGAGCCATCCGGTGTAGTGGACCTTCACATGGTCGCCCTTCTTGGCCTCCGGCCCGGTACCGGCCTTGATGTCCCAATACTGCAGGCCCGACGGCATTTTGACGCCATCGCCGGTGACCTTCGTCGGTGCGTTCGTGTTGGGAGGGCGTGACGCCTGCGAGGGCTTATTAGTCGCAGTCTGCGCACATAGGATGCTCGCCGTCAGGAAAATCGCTGCAAAACTCATTCCGATCTTCATCATCGCTCCATCTTTCCTTATTAGGAATGAAAACCGCAGAGGACACGGAGGACGCGGAGTAAGGCTGGTTTTGGCAAAGTCCAGATTCGTTTGAAATTTACCTCTGCGTCCTCAGCGTCCTTTGCGGTTTTCATCCTACTCCAATGCGATCACATCAATCTCCACCAGCATGTCTTTTGGTAATCGCGAGACCTCGACCGTCGACCGCGCCGGGGGCGCAGAACTGAAGTACTTGCCATAGACCTCGTTCATCGCCGCGAAATCGTTCATGCTCTTCAGGAACACGCCGCAACGGACGACTTTCCCGAGTCCGCTCCCAGCCGCTTCCAGGATTTCCGACAGATTGCGCAACACGCGATCAGTCTGCGCTGCGACGTCTCCCGTTACGACCTGCTGTGTGGCTGGGTCAATGGCCACTTGTCCGGAAACGAAAACAAATCCGTTAGCTTTGATGGCCTGCGAATACGGGCCAATGGCTTGCGGAGCATCTTTGGTTGAAATGATTTCGCGCATAAAAGCGGTTCGCAGTACCCAGAAAGACTACACCACAGAGGGCACAGGGGAACACAGAGGAAACGATGAGGATCGAGGGTCTTAACTGAGTACCGGCGTGCTGAGAACTCCTTCTAGATTTTCTGCAGCCTCTGCACTTCATGCACGCCTGGGATTTTTCTCAGCCCGACGATGATCTGTTCCAGGTGCTTCAAATCCGAGATGTCGAGCACGACCTCCACGCTGGCCTGGCTGTTCGCAGTCTGGGCGGCGATATTGCGGATGTTGCTCTTCGCGTCCCCAATCACGCCGGTGATGCTTTTCAGCATCCCGAATCGATCGTCGCAGAACACAGTGAGCTTCACCGGATAAGCCGTCGGCGTACTTTCGTCGCGGGCCCATTCGACATCGATCTTCCGCTCCGGTTCGTACAGGAGATTCGTCACATTCGGACAGTTCACCGAATGCACCGCCACGCCCTTGCCGCGCGTGATGTAGCCCACAATGCCCTCGCCGCGGATCGGGTTACAACATCGCGCCCGGTAGACCAGCATGTCTCCCTGCCCGCGCACCGTGATCGCGTTGTGATCCCCGAACACGCGGCGAACAACGCTGGTGAGCCCGCCTGGCTGCGACGTCAATCCCTCGGACTCGATATCGCCGGCAATCGAAGGAGTTGCGCCCGCTGGCAACAGTCTCGCCAGCACCTGTCGCGCCGAATATTTCCCGTAGCCGATCCCTGACATCAGGTCGTCGGCCTTGCCCAGTCCGTAGCCCGAAGCGACCTTCAACAGGTCTTCGTCTTTGATCTCTTTCAGCGCGATCCGGTATTTCCGCGCCTCCTTCTCGATCAGCTTGCGCCCGATTTCAATTGCCCGCTCGCGCTGATGGACGTTGAGCCAGTGCTTAATCTTGTTGCGCGACCGCGAAGACTTGACCAAGCCTAGCCAGTCCCGGCTCGGCTTGTGCCCCGCCTGCGTGAGAATCTCGACAATGTCGCCCGAGTGCAGCTTGTAGCGCAGTGGCACCATGCGTCCGTTCACCTTGGCCCCAATGCAAGTGTGCCCAACTTCAGTGTGGATCGTGTACGCGAAATCAATCGGAGTGGCATCGCGCGGCAGCACCACCACCTTGCCCTTAGGAGTGAAGGTGTAAACCTCTTCCGGGTACAAATCGACTTTCAGCGTGGAGAGAAACTCATTGGGATCGCTGACGTCGCGTTGCCACTCCACCACCTGCCGCAACCACGCCAGCCGCTGCTCGTCCTGCGCCGAGACGGGACCGTCTTTATATTTCCAGTGCGCGGCGATGCCTTCCTCCGCCATCTTATGCATCTCTTCGGTGCGGATCTGGATCTCGAATGGCGTTCCGTCCTCGGTAATCACCGACGTGTGCAGCGACTGGTAAAAATTCGGCCGCGGCATCGCGATGAAGTCCTTAATGCGCCCCGGAACCGGCCGCCACAGGTTGTGAATGATCCCCAGCACTGCGTAGCAGTCCGGCAGCGATCGCGTGATCACGCGCATCGCGCACAGATCGTAAACCTGATCGACCGAAATCCGTTGCCGCTGCAGCTTCTTGTGAATGCTGAACACGCGCTTGATGCGGCTCTCGACCCGCGCCTGGATTCCCGCCTCTTTCAACTTGTCGTTGATGATCCCCTGCATCTTGGCAAGGAAAATCTCGCCCTGCTTGCGCCGTGCGTTGACCGATTTCTCCACCTGCTCGTAGCCAAGCGGATCAAGGAAGCGGAAGCCCAGGTCTTCCAGTTCTCCGCGAATCTTGCCCATTCCCAGCCGATGTGCAATCGGCGCGTAAATCTCCAGCGTCTCCTCGGCGATCTTGTGCTGCCGATCAGGCTGCAGGTGTTCCAGCGTCCGCATGTTGTGCAGCCGGTCGGCGAGCTTGATCAGCACTACCCGGATGTCATCCACCATCGCGAGCATCATCTTGCGCAGGTTTTCCGCTTGCTGCTCCTCGCGCGTGGCGAAGTCGATTTTGCTGATCTTGGTGACGCCCTCGACAATGTGCGCGACCTGCTCGCCAAACTCCTTGGCGATGTCGGCAATCGTGACTGACGTGTCTTCGACCGAATCGTGCAGCAGACCCGCGGCGACCGCCACCGGGTCCATCTTCATTTCGGCCAGTACAAGGGCGACTTCGAGCGGATGAACGAGGTAGGGTTCTCCGGAGGCGCGGGTCTGCCCATCGTGGTGCTTAAGGGAGTAGTCGTAGGCCTTCTTGACGATGCTGAGATCGTCTTGCGGACGGCTCTCCTGCATCCGCTTCATCAAGTCGCGAAACTTGGTCAGCGTGAGAGCTGTCGTGGCAATTTGTTGGCGCAAGCTCGCCATGATGGATTATACCCGCCTTGGTAGAGGGCTCCGCAGAAGGCGGTTGGGACGCTGATTCGATTATACCCGCCCGATCGGCGCGCCTTAAGCTCGTTCAAAATCCAATCCGACTTTTCCGGTCAGGAAATTCGGCCCATTCATAAAACCGAAACTTTCCCGCCGAGTAGGTCTGCTACATTGAAGACCGTGAGGAATCTGTCGTTGACTCGCATCCTGGTAAGCGGTTCTTCGGGCCTGGTCGGGTCCGCGCTGATTCGTTCCCTGACCGGCGCGGGCGCCCGGATTGCCCGTCTGGCTAGACCTTCCACGGCCCGAGGAACCAGTGACGAACAGCGCATCCCTTGGAATCCAGCGCATCCCATTTCGCCCGATGCGGTGTCCGGTTTCGACGCCGTCATCCACCTCGCGGGCGAGAGTATTGTCGGCCGCTGGACCACAAGCAAGAAGGTTCGGATTCGCGAGAGCCGGATCCCCGCGACTACCAACCTGGCGCGTGCCCTGGCGCAAACGAAATCCAAGCCCCAGATTTTTCTCTCAGCCTCCGCGATTGGCTACTACGGCAATCGCGGCGACGAAGTTCTAACCGAAGAAAGCAGTCCGGGCACAGGTTTTACGGCGGACTTGGCGCGCGAATGGGAACTGGCGAGCGTACCCGCCGCACAGTCCGGCATTCGTACCGTCCAAATGCGAACCGGCGTTGTGATGGCCACCTCCGGTGGTGCCCTGCCCAAAATGCTGCCGGCGTTCAAATTGGGTGTCGGCGGGAAGCTTGGGGACGGCCGTCAGTGGATGAGCTGGATCGACCTGCAAGATGTGATCGGCGCCATTCAGCACATTTTGAGATCCGATTTGCTCCACGGCCCGGTAAATCTGGTAGCGCCCAAGCCAGTCACTAACGAGGAGTTTTCCAAAACCCTCGCCAGCGTCCTTTCTCGTCCGGCACTGTTCCCCATGCCAGCCTTCGCAGCCCGCCTGGCCTTCGGCGAAATGGCGGATGAACTCCTGCTCGCCAGCCAGCGCGTAGAACCGACAAAACTGATCTCCTCCGGATACCCCTTCCGCTTCCCAAGCCTAAGGCAATCGCTCGAGTCACAGAAGATGTAACCCGGCAAGGCCCACGTAGGGACAGCCGCCTCGGCTGTCCGGCGGACCCGGACGTATCGGGCCGCGGCGCTTTTGACTTGTGCAATGCCTGAAACTTTTTCCCGGGCTGGCCACTCCAATCGGTTAGCGCAAGAGTTTTCGCACTGAAGTAGGGAGGTACAAATGCAATCTTCCATTAGCCTGGCTGCAGTTGTCTTGGGATCTCTTCTCACCACCACCGCCTGCAACGCCAAAGCAAATCCCGCCGCCGCGGCCGTGCCCGCGCCAGCAGTCGATGCGACACGTGCTTCGGCACCTGGCCAGCAGACGGCTGTCTTTTCCGGAGGGTGCTTCTGGGGCGTGCAAGCAGTCTTCCAGCATGTCAAGGGAGTGATTACTGCGACCTCCGGCTACTCCGGCGGAAAGGCTAAGACTGCCGAATACGAACTCGTCAGCACGGGTGAAACCGGACACGCCGAATCTGTCCAGATCGTCTACGATCCCTCGCAGATCACCTATGGCGAATTGCTGCGCGTCTTCTTCTCGGTCGCGCACGATCCCACCCAACTGAACCGTCAAGGCCCGGATGAAGGCACCCAATACCGCTCTGCGATTTTCTATGCGAATGACGAACAGAAACGCATCGCGCAGGCTTACATCGCGCAACTCGATCAGGCGAAGGTGTTTTCCCGAGAGATCGTTACGCAGGTCGCCGCGCTGGAGGCGTTCTATCCGGCAGAGGCTTACCATCAGAATTACGCAGCCCTGCACCCCAACCAGCCCTACATCGTTTTCAACGACGCGCCGAAAGTAGCGCACCTGCGCCAATTGTTTCCGGATCTCTACTTGGGGAAGTGAAAGCCCGTAGAACGGATCATTGGTCGTGCCAGTGGAACAGCTTATGCGTGATCTTCCATTCGCCGTTCCACTTGAGCAAGGTAAATACATCAGACGCTCGGGCATTGGCGCCAGCCAACTTGCCCGACCAGTGCTGAACTTCCAGATGCACGACAGCGATACTCTCAATGATTTCGATGCGGGCGAAGCGAGGATTGATATTCGGTGCCGGGCCGTTTGCCGTGACCCACTGGAACACATGTTCTACGGAGCCACTGTATTCGGTGCCTTGACAATAGCCGGAGATGGTTGCCGACGGATGAAAAGCAGGACGCATGAGTTCCCCGTCGCCTGCGCGAGCGCCCGCAATGTAGCAATGCATGGTGCGGGTGATGGCGTCATGTTCGACGAGGTAGGCGTTGGCGGCGGGTTTGAGTTGTGGCAGGCTATCCGCGTCATCACTCGAGATTTCGCCGGGACACCTGGTGCGTAACCGGCTCCAAGCCTCTATCTCATGCCGGTAGGCGAAGACGGTGTCCTGCTTTTCGTGCTCGCGACGGTGGACGGGCAGTCCCTCAGTTGCTTCCCAGCGCCGCACAGTGCGCTCACTGCGGTCCAGGTAAGCCGCGATCTGCTTCCAGGACTCCAGAGTTTTCTGTGGTGTGTTCCGCTCAGGCATCCCCAAACCCCCCGCGGAAAAATATGCCGAAGACTATACCAGAGACCGCGCCCCTAAACTCGAGGTCTCAGGCGTGCCAGTGAAACGCCTTCTGGATGATTTTCCAACCACCCGGCATTTTGAGCAGAGTGAACAGATCGGACATACGGACATCCGAGCCCGCCATTTTTCCGGACCAGCCAGCGACCTCGAGACGAACCACAGCTATCGAGTCGAGAATGTCGACACTGACTACGCGTGGCTCGATCTTGGGCGCGGGGCCGTTCTGGTCGATCCAGTCAAAAAGAAACTTCGTTCCCGTGGCCAGCTGCTCACCGGCGTAGCCGAAGAAAGATGCGTCCGGGTGAAAGGCAGGACGCATAAGCTCGCTCTTGCCCTGTTTGCTTCCATCAATGTACATCTGCATGGTCTTGACGATTCCGTCATATTCGGTGAGATATTCGCTCTTGGTCATGGCCGAGACAATAGGAGCCTGGAATGCGGGGCGTCAACAGCCAAACGCGGCCAAAGTCGGTCGCCTGGAATTGGATCGAGACGGTCAACTTCTCATCCGTAGTTAAGCGGTGGCCCTTAGAGGGTTGAGGAAGGGCAGTGGGTCATTTCGTGGCGCGTGCGAGAACAGGCCCGGCTATTGCCATCAGCAACACATAAGCAGCCGAGAGTGGGCCGAGACGCGGTTCGATCGCTACGCCGAGGCCCGCAATGACAATGGAGAACTCACCGCGTGCAACGAGTGCGGCACCCGCCCGGATACGCCCTCGTGGATCAATGCCCAAACTGCGACCCGCCACGTACCCCGTGAGCACCTTCGTGAAAGTCGTAACCGCTCCTAATCCCAACGCAAACGGCAGTGACGGCAAGAGTGCCGCCGGATTAATCTCTAGACCAAAGAAGAAAAAGAACAGCGCGGCGAATAGGTCTCTTAATGGACTGACGAGGCGCCGAGACTTCTCCGCAACGGAACCCGAGAGCGCGATGCCGACCAGAAATGCTCCGATTGCTGCTGAAACTTGGAACCGCTGTGCGATACCAGCCACCAGCAGCACGGCACCGATCGTCGTGAGAAGAATGATCTCGTCTGATTCGTGGGCGAAAAGGCGGCTTATCTGGGGCCCCCAGCGCAATGCCGCCAGAAGAGCAACCGAAACAACTGCAATCGCAACGCAAACTGAAAGAGCAATTCGTGCTGTCCCGCCGCCACTGAGCAACACAGCGACGAGCGGAAGGTAAACGGCCATCGCCAAGTCCTCCTGCACCAGGACAGACAGAACTAGTGGCGTTTCTGGCTTGTCCATGCGGTGGAGTTCGGTTAGTACTTTCGCGATAACGCCAGAGGAAGAAATATATGTGATGCCGCCCAGTAAGACGGCTGCCAGCGGTTGCCACCGAAATAGGAGCCCTGCGGCAACACCCGGGGTGAAGTTCAGCACAAAATCGATGACACCCGCCGCGATGCCGAGGCGCAGGCTTTTCTTCAACTCGTCCCCGGTGTACTCCAGGCCCAACATAAACAGAAGCAGGAGTACGCCGATCTCCGCCCCAATACGAACAAAACTTTCGCTGAGCTTAAGGGGAGCGAGACCGCCATTGCCGAAGGCAAGACCTGCCAAAAGATATAAAGGAATTGCCGAAAAACCCCAGCGGCTACCCAGCCTCGCTAAGATCGCGAGACCGGCAACGACGAGGCCAAGCTCGATAAAAAGAAATGAGGCGCCGTGCGCGGCAGTCATTGCTTGCCAGTTTACTTCCCATTTTTCAGTGCGGCATCGCTAGCGCACGTTTACAGAATCGTGAGTCTCAGCCGGCACGTACTTCACCGCCGCCGTACGTTCCAGCTTATCCCAGGCGAACTTGCGCCCTTCCAGCGCGCGCTTCAAGGTTTTGAATAGCACAATCGAAAATAGCTGACGATAGGCGAAGCGCTGCAGCCACACTTGGCTCAGGAGCCAAGGGTCTTCCTTGTCGTCTGGGCGACGGCGCTCGAGCGCAAAAGCAATCGCCGAGGCAAAGAAATCGATCACCAGGAACGCAAAGAAGAACAGGACAAGCTTGTGGAAGCTGGCCGGATCCGTCGAATCCGGGTGGAAGTGTTTCTGGATGAAATACCAGATCGTTCCGACCGCAAACATGATGTCGATGAGCGGCGATACCAGCGGCAGAAGAATCTGGAAAATGACGATATTAGGCAGCGCGATCCAGCCCAGCGCCCCCTTGCGCGCGAAAACGTCGCGATGTTTATACACTGCCTGCAGAATCCCAAACGACCAGCGGAAACGCTGTCGCATCAGTCCATTCGCGTTTGTCGGCGCCTCGGTATAGGCAAGCGCCATGTCCTCGTATTCGACGCGATAACCCCGGCGTAGCAAGCGCCATGGTCAGATCAGCGTCCTCGGCGACCGTGTCGATGTGATATCCGCCGGCCTCGCGCACGGCTGACACACGCCAGGCTCCGATCGCGCCTGGAACCACGCTGACGGCACCAAGTACGTCCAGCGCCCGCCGTTCGAAGTTCTGGCTGGTGATGTATTCCAGCGCCTGCCACCGCGTCCAGAGATTGACTCGATTGCCCACCTTGGCATTGCCCGCGATCGCTCCAACTTTCGGATTGATGAAGTGGGGAACCAGTCTCGAGATCGCGTCCGGAGCGATGATCGTGTCGGCGTCGATACCCACAAATAGCTCCGCATCGCCAATGTGCTCGATGCCGTAATTCAGCGCTTCGGCTTTTCCCGCATTGCGCTTGCCGAGAATCAGCACCTTGCCCGCGGCCGCTTCTTCTTCAAAGGCATTGCGCGCGACTTCCAGAGTTCGATCCTTCGACCCGTCATCGATCACGATCACGCGCAAGTTCGGGTAATTCGAATTCAGAGCCGCGCGCACGGTGCGCTCGATGACCTTCTCTTCGTTGTACGCAGGAATCAGCACCGCGACCTTCGGTTTGTAAGAGGCGACCTCAGCCGGCTTGCCGAAGATTTTTTCATGCAGCCGGTCGTACACTGCCGCCGCTCCGATAAAGAGCAGGCGCCCGGTCATCAGCAGGTCGCCGACCAGGAATATCCAGGTGATGCTGACGACACCGAAGTCGAACAGCCAGAAGCCGAGCCGATCGAGCCGCGCTGCCCATTTCTCGCCACGAGGCAGCGGCGCCATCACATCGGCCCTCTGCATGTTCAGTAATTCGTATACCGGTGCGATCTCGTACCCTCGGGCGCGCACACCGTCGATGATCATGGGCAGTGCGCGCACCGTCTCAGAGCGATCGCCGCCGCCATCGTGCAGCAGCACGATGTTGCCGCAGCGCAGGTTCTCCACTTGGCATGGCGGCAAGTGCGAAAGCACATAATCCGTGATCTGCTCGGCGGTACGGTGCGGGCTGTCGCTCCAGTCGTTCGGGTCAATCCGGTTGCCTATCGTGATGTAGCCCATCTCCTGCGGAATCTCGAGTGGGCGAACCTGGTCGGCCGTATCCGGTTCCTCGTCGATGGCGTACGGAGGCCGCATCAGCGTAGTGCGCACTCCTAGCATGCTTGCGAACAGCCGTTCCGTGAGATTCAGCTCCGCCTTGATCAGCGGAGTCGACATGTTAGTCACGTCCGGATGCGTGAACGTGTGATTCCCGATCGTGTTGCCTTCGCTGTAAATCCGCTTCGCCAGCCCCGAGAATTTGTCCGCCTGAATGCCAATCAGAAAAAACGTAGCGGTCGCATGTTTCGCCTTGAGAACGTCGAGAATCTTCGGAGTCCACTCCGGATCGGGCCCGTCATCAAAAGTAATCACGACCTTGTTTGGCGAGTAGCCATAGCGCGCCACGCGATACGGCTCCGGCAAAGTCTGAAAGACTTCGTCGTCGATCATCTTGCTGCTCGCGTCCACGCTGATGTCGCGCGTGCCGTGAACGGGCTTGTCCTCAATGCGCAGAATTTCGCCCTGACCTTCCATGTCGACGTCGGCGCCGGGCGGAACGTCGCGCAACTTGTCGGGCGCCCCCGTGTCTCCCGGCATATCCCACACTCGCCACAGCGAGCGGTCTTCGCTGCCCAGGCGCCACAACGCGAATGTCTTGATGCCCATCGACTGCGCGGCCCGCATTTGATTCAACGCCGTCACCGCGTCGACGAACCAGATATCGTGTCGCAGGTTGCGTTCGTCGAGGTAGCTGAAGTGCGGATTCATCGCATCGTCATCGAAGTTGACGTCCTCATCCGAATCCCGCGCCGCCAGCCATGCGTCTTGCACGCTGACCGTGCTGTCGTGAACCTCAGGCGGCAGTGTCCCCTTCTTCGGTTTCTGCACCCAGTCGTAGCCGTAGTTGGCGATGGCGCAGATGACTTTTTCTTTCGGAATTACCCCCGTGGCGTATTTCAGGTTCTGCTCAAACCAGTCCTGCGAAGCTACAGGCCCCGAAGCCGCTCCCGGATAATGCTCGTCGTAGTTCATCAGACACGACGCCATCCGCTGCAGCCGCAATCGATGGATAGTCGAATTCGTCATTGTGCGGCGGCACGGCCACATAGAGCTTCATGCCACGCGCGTGCAGGTCTCCCGACATTTCTCGCACCAAAGCGACATAGCCGGGCTGACCGCTGGCAGGGAAGGCTTCGAAATCTATCAGCAATCCCCGGAATCGGCCCGACGACAGAAACTGTCCCGCCTGCCGCCGAAAAACCGCCCGCGAATCGGCATTGTTCAGGAACTCCGATACATCCACCCAGTTCGCGCCGTCGGAATTGTTCACCATGGGGAAGACTTCCACGGCCGCATTGTCCGCCTTCAAGAACGGCATGACCTGATCGTCGACCGGCAAAACCCTGTCTCCCTGCACCACGTCGAAATACTTATTGGTCTGGTCGTCGACTCCCTGCAGATGCCCGTCCGGGGTGAAGACATGCAACCAGTCGGGAAACAGCATGTCGATCTGGTGGGCGTAAGAACGGAGCGATGAAAAACTCGCTGCGTCCCAGGGCACATAAAACGCGGCACGGATTCCTTCTTCCTGGTTCAGCGTGACCTGCGAGGCGGCCAGCTTGGTTTTGCGGTGTGAACGTGCAGCGGCTTTCCTGGCGCGCTCTTTGGCTTTCTCTTTTTCCGTTTCCTTGAGAGCCTTCAGGGGACGCTTTTGCGGGAAAAACAGAAGTTCGGGCAGCGGTTCGTCGCGCAGAGCACTATAGACGAAGAAAATGAGAAGCGCCGAAGCCAGGACAGCCGTGGCGTCGAACAGGCGGCGCAGCCATTTCCAGCGGGCGCGTCGCGGATCATAAAAGACAGGTTCAGCCATGAGGGACGGTTTTCATCGTATGCCGCTGCAGAGCACACGGTCAATTCTCGGAAAGGCAGGGTGAGTAGCTGTCTCAGTCATTAAGATGCAGTTTCAGGCGGCCGGGATAGCCCCGGCGCGCTATGATTCGCACCGGAGCGTTGATGCGCGAAATGATTCGCAAGCACGCGCGGTTCTTCCTCGGGGTAGCCCTGTTGGGCCTGGCTTTTCGCCTTTTTCTGGTCTTTCGGGCTCCGGGGATGGTCGATGACTCCCGTCTATACGCGGACATCGCCAAGAACTGGCTGCAGCACGGCATCTATGGAATCACGAACTCGGGCACGATTATGCCGACGCTCTCCCGGCTACCCGGTTATCCCGCGTTCCTGGCCGCAGTCTTCTGGCTCTTCGGGATCGACAACTTCCGGGCAGTCTTGCTCCTGCAGGTTCTGTTCGATTTGGCGACCTGCTTCCTGATCGCCGACATGTCGCTCCGGTTGTTCTCCGAGCGGGCGGCGAAGGCTGCGTTCCTGCTAGCCGCCATCTGCCCATTTCTCGCCAACTATGCTGCTGCTGCCCTTACCGAGACACTGGAGATATTCTTCACCGCCCTCGCGTTTGATCTCGCATTTCGTGGTCTCAATATTGGAGGAGCATCAGCCAGGCCGCGCTTGGTCTGGCTGGGTTGCGGATTGGCCATCGGAGGAGCCATCCTGCTCCGGCCCGACGGCGGTCTCTTGCTCGCGGCCGTGGGCGGATACCTCTTGTGGCTGCTTGTTGAAGACTCTGCGTCGAGGGACAAGCCCTTCCGGGGAGCAGGCCTTGACGCCCTCCGCACTCATTCTGGCCGGAGTGCTGCGTGGCGACCGGCGCTCTGGCGCCTCTAATTCCGTGGACGCTGCGGAACCTCCACACGCTTCACCGTCTCCAGCCTCTTGCTCCACGCTACGCCAACGATTCCGACGAATCCGTGATGCCCGGTTTTAACCGCTGGGTGAAAACATGGACGGCCGATTACGTTTCGGTGCAGGAGATTTACTGGCCGGTCCCCGGCTCCGACATCGATTTCAGCCGCCTGCCGAGTCGCGCCTTCGATTCTCCCCAACAACGGAACCAGACTGCCGATCTCTTCTCCGAGTACAACGCCAGCCACGACGTGACTCCGGAAATCGACGCGCGCTTTGCCGCCCTGGCGGATGAACGAATCCATGACGCGCCGCTTCGCTACTACCTATGGCTTCCCGCGCTCCGCATTGCGGACATGTGGCTGCGTCCGCGAACCGAACTATTTCCGTCCGATCCGCGCTGGTGGGAATTTAATGATGACCATCGCTGGCTCGCCCTGAGCCTGGCCTTTGGCGTGATCAATCTCGCCTATGTGTTGATGGGCGTGGCCGGTTTTGTGCGCGGCCGCGCAACCTTTGGCATCGGAATGCTCCTTGTGTTTGTCGTGCTGCGATCTCTCTTTCTCGGAAGCCTCGAAAATCCCGAGCCTCGCTACACTCTGGAATGCTTTCCCGCGTTGATCGTTGCGGCGTCGGCTCTGTTTCTGAATAGCAGTTTTTGACGTCTGAAACTATCCCGCGGTCATCTTGTCAGCGTGCTGCGCCTATGCCAGCATTCAAACGTTTTACACAACAAATACAGCTTGAACATTTCTGTGTCGCGGGAGCACAATAGCGCCCCATCGGGTCCCCAGGGTCTCTCGCAGTTCATCATTTCCTGGGCAAAGACAATTTAGATACCTAACACCCTGTGGGTAAAAGGAGCTTCCCATGCGTTCTGGCTCACGTGTAGTTACGCTATTAGCGGGCATTTTCGTCGTGGTGGGTTCTCTAGGTTGGGGGCAGGTCGCTGGGACAGCGGTATTGTCCGGAGCGATCACGGATTCCTCAGGTGCCGCTGTCAGCGGTGCTGAGATAAACGCGAGCAATCTCGATACCGGCATCCAACGTTCGGTCAAATCTGACTCGGCTGGCAAATACGTGCTCTCGCAGCTTCCGCCGGGAGGGTTTCGTATCGAGGTGAAGATGCGCGGCTTTAAGAACGTCCTGCGGCCGAAAGTCGAACTCCCCATTGGCGTCACAACCACGTTGGACATTCAACTTGAGGTGGGTGGCGCTACTGAGACGGTGGAAGTTGCTGGGGAAGCTAGCACCGTCAATTCGACCGATGCCAGCATGGGAACTCCTATCACTGGAAACGAACTTCGCAGCCTCCCCTCGCTCGACCTCAATCCCGCGGGTCTGCTCAGCCTTCAGGCCGGTGTGGCTTTTATCCCCACCCATTCCGATCAGCCTGGGGGATATGGCGGAGTATCAGAGTTTGACGGCCGTAGCGGAGCGGTGAATGGTGCTCGCAGCGACCAGACGAACATCACTCTCGATGGGGTGGATTGCAATGACCCAATTAAAGGATACGCCTTCACTTGTGCGGTGCGGGTCACGCAATCTTCTCTCTCCGAGTTCCGCACGACGACGACCAACTATGGAGCCGACTCCGGCGGACGCTCTTCGGCCGCCCAGGTGCAACTGATTACCAACGGGGGAACGAATTCCGTTCACGGCAGCGCTTACTACACCAACCGTAACGAGGCGTTTGACGCCAACGATTACTTTCTCAACAAGGCTGGGCAGCCGAGAGGAAAGTTCCGACGCCACATTTATGGCGCTTCCTTGGGTGGGCCCATCATTAAGAATCGACTCTTTCTCTTCGGAACCTTCGAGCGTTTGCAGGAGTCGCTGGTCGAGTCGGCTTTGCGTACCATACCCACGCCCCATGTGCGGGACGGTGTGTTCTTTTATAACTGTGAGGGAAACGGCCGGTTGTCCGACCTCCGACACCTCGGTCCAGGGCATAAGTGGAACCAGCTACACCGTTCCTGCAGGCAGCTACGGCCTCAGCCCCGACCAGGTAAAGGCAATCGACCCGCTGGGCATTGGCGCCAATCCCGCGTTGCTGAGCTACTGGGCAACCTACCCCACCGAGATCAATGATCTTAGCGCCGGTGACGGCGTCAACTTTGCCGGGTACCGCTTCGCTTCTCCGATCAACAACACTTTCATGACTTACATCGCGAGAGCCGATTTCAATGTGGATCACAACGGGCAAGCACACATTGTTCTGGCGAGGCTCGCTTCAGGGCGATTCCAATGCCTCGGCTCCCGAATTCCTCGGTGGTGACCCGGTGCGGAAGACGCTGACCAACAGCCGTGGTATGGCCATTGGGTATACCGCGCTTTTGACTCCCACGCTGATCAACAACTTCCGTTATGGGCTCACGCGTATCGGCATCGACAATGCGGGCATTCGCAATTCAACTTTTGTGAATGTTCGCTTTGTAGACGAACTCAATGGTTTTGACAATCTGTCCCGTGACACGGCCAACCGGCGTACGCCGACAAATGATTTCCGGGATGACGTAACCTGGACCCATGGGAAGCACACTTTTGGTTTCGGTGGAGAGGTTCGGTTTATACGTAACGAGAAGCTGGGCAATCTCCTCTCGTATCCCGAATACACCATTAATCCTTCCTGGTTGCCGGATGGAGGGGACAGCGTCACACCCGGCAAATCAGCCTGTGGAACCGAGGTGCTGCGGGCCTGCCGGACAACAATGACAGTAACAACTTCAAAGACTGGTTCACGCTACTACTAGGCCCGGTGACCGAGGTAACCGCAAATTACAACTTCAATTCCAAAGGGGCAGACACTTCCTATTGGCGCAACTGGTACCGCGCAGGTTTGCTGCCAACGAGTACGAAACTTACTTCCAGGACCAGTGGCGCGTGACGCCGTCGCTGACGCTTGACCTTCGGCTTGCGGTACATGAATGCTACTCCGCCTTGGGAGACGAACGGCAATGAAGTAATCCCGGTTCCTGAGGATCCATCGCTTCACGACGTGAACGCATGGTTCAACTGTCGCGAACAGAACATGAAAGCCGGCCTGCCCAGTAGCGCGTGTGGCCACCTGCAGACGATTTTGGGGGGACAGGCGAATCATGGCAGGCCATACTACAACCGGGACAACAACAACTGGTCTCCCCGGATTGCTGCCGCCTGGGCGCCGCGCTTCAAAGACGGCGCGCTGGGCCATATCTTCGGAGAAGGCAAGACTGTCATTCGCGGTGGCTATTCGCTGGTTTACGACCGCATGGGAATGGGACTGGTCAACACGTTTGACGATGAGGGCGCATTTGGCCTCGCCAGTAGCATAAGTAGTCCCAATGGAGGTTGTAACATCGGCGCAAGCACGGGTCCAAACGGCAGGCCAGCGTGTCTCCGCTACACCGGCATATTCGATACGGCTCCCTTTGACAACAATCTCGTCTTGCAAGGCAGCCAGTTGATTCCGCAATTGGCACTATCGCCGGGCGCGTCGTTTCCTTCGACCCCACCCGACGGTTTCACCGTAACCAGCAGCCTCGACAGCACGATTCGCAACGCGCATGCTCATATGATCGACTTTTCGATCGAGCGCGAGCTGCCGGGTGGAATCACATTTGAAGCGAGCTACGTCGGAAGGCGCGGCCGGAAGCTGCCAATACTGCGCGACTATGCCATGCCGGCTGATCTTTGCGATCCTCAATCCCACACCTGCGCTCTTGATGCGGCTCGCCAGCTGGTGGCCGCGTCGGCCAACGGTGTTGCCCTGGCAGACATTGGGACTATACCGTTCTGGGAGGATATGTTCCCCGATTTCGGTCCTAGCGGTTCGAATCAGTGGTTGTTTGGGCTTTGGCGTCTTAGGCCGCGGCTGCGGCTACTCGGCGACGCAAGTCGCTTATGACTACGTCATCGGCTATCACGGACTTGACGGCGCACCTGGATTCGGGGCTTCGACCGCGTGGCAGGACTTTGACTTTCTTTCAGATCTCCGGCTTCTTCGAAATTAGGAGCGTTCACGTTCTTTCCGTCGCAGTACGTGAACCTTCCCACCTGGACCACGATTGGGCGCTCAGAATATCACTCGCTTCAACTCTCGATGAGGAAGCGCGCCAGCCATGGCTTTTCGTTCGCCCTGAACTATACGCTTTCCAAGTCTCTTGACCACTCCTCCACTCCTGAACGCCAGGAGTCCGATGGATTCTTCACCGGCGGATATACCGGATTCACCATTAACGCATGGCAGCCGAACCTGGAGTACTCATACTCCGACTTCGACATGCGTCATCAGTTTAACAGCTACTTGACTTGGGACCTGCCTGTCGGCCGCGGGCGGCGTTTCGGATCAGATATGCACAGTGTTGTGAATGCCATCGTTGGTGGCTGGCAGCTCTCAAGCATTCTGCGATTTAACAGCGGTGTTCCGGCCAACATCGTCAACGGCCGCACTTGGCCCACCAACTGGAACCTGCAGGGAAACGCCACCTGCGCCCCCAAAGGCGCGAACCTGTTGGGTTTGGACGTTGGTCCCTGTCCTGCGACACAGAACTCGCATTCCGCCCACCACGGCAGCTCCGGCGAGGCGACGCCGAACCTGTTCGCCAACCCGGATGAGGCGATCCAGCACTTCCGCTTCACCGAACCTGGTGGCCGAGGACAAAGGAACGTTCTCCGTGGCGATGGTTATGGCACAGTTGGATCTTGGGCATCGCCAAGACCTTCACGATGCCATATTCAGACAAGCATAACCTGTTGTTCCGGTGGGACATTCTCAACCTGTTCAACCACGCCAGCTTCGACGTATCTAACAACGGGAATTTTGACATCCAACAGCCGGCTAACTTCGGCGACTACACCCAAATGCTAGGCTTCCCGCGGCGCATGCAGGTGTCGTTGCGGTACGAGTTCTAGTCGATTAGATTGTTCTTGAGGGGGCGGATCATTCCGCCCCCGTTCTTTTCACCCGCCACTTTGTTCCCTTGGCAGTTAACAGCCCAAGTTGTGTTTGCCTGAATTCAATCGTTTCACTTGCAAAATTCACCTTGAATACTTCCATGCCGCAAGTGCACAATAACGCCCCATCAGGGGTCCCCAGGGTCTCGTGGTCTCAAATACCTGGGCAAACGTAATTGGAACAGGGCCGCCTTTGCGGCGAAGGGGATTTCTATGCGTTCTCGCTCGCGGCAACTTGTTGGTATTGATTGTTACCTTCCTCGCGCTCAGCGCATTGATTTTTTCGCAATCCGCAACCACTTCTCTCCGCGGCACAATCACCGATCCCAAGGGCGCATTGCTCCAGGGCGCCTCGGTCACGCTTGCTAATCCCGAGACCGGATTCACAAGAACCACCAAGTCGGGTACCGACGGTATTTATCAGTTCCTCGAGGTCCCTCCGGCGACCTATAGCCTGACGGTCACCGTGGCAGGATTCGCGACGATCAAGCGGGACAAGGTGACCCTGCAAGTGAGTCAGCCCGCCACGCTGGATATCGAGATGCAAGTGAAGGGCACAACCGAGATTGTGGAAGTGAGTGGTGAAACGCCCTTGGTCAACACTCAAGATGCGACCTTAGGCAACAATTTCGGCGTTCGGCAATTGACCGATCTTCCCTCCGAAGGACGAGACCCAGTATCCATTCTGAGCCTGCAACCTGGGGTCGTCTACCTTGGAAACCAGGTGAATCAAGACGACGACAGTCGCGGCGGCTCGGTAAACGGCGCACGTAGCGATCAAACGAACGTGACCCTCGACGGCCTCGATGACAACGACCAACTCAGCGGCTACGCATTTCAGGGTGCGATGCGTGCCACGCTGGATTCTCTGCAGGAATTCCGTGTAACCACGAGCAACTACGATGCTGCTTCGGGCCGGTCCTCCGGGGCGCAGGTCAATCTGGTGACCAAGAGCGGAACCAACAGTTTCCACGGTTCGGTGTACGAATACCATCGCCCCACCATCGGCGTCGCCAACGACTGGTTCAACAAACAAGTCGGAGATGAAAAACAATCTCCCCAACGTGCCCCAGCACATTTTGCGCAACACGTTCGGTGGAACTATAGGCGGCCCGATTAAGAAGGATCGGGCTTTCTTCTTCGCTGCCTACGAAGGCCAGCGCACGGCTGATCAAGTGCAGGTCAGCCGAATAGTGCCCAGTGCCAGTATGAGAGCCGGGCAACTCAAGTATTTGTGCGATCCCAGCAGCGATACGAAACTGCGTCGATGGGTACAGCAACGCTAATCTGTCCGTCACCAGTAATCCGACCTATCCCGGTTTCCTGGTGGCTACACTCACTCCACAAGGAGTAACCAACCTAGACCAGGGCTGTTCCGGTGAGGGAACTTGTCCATGGGGGCCGGGACCAAACCCGAATATTCTCTCGATGTTCGGCACTTCCACACTTCCGCTTCCAAACGGCACCAGTGGTGGCGGAGACGGGCTGAATTCGGGTTCGTTCACCTTTCCCGGCAACGATCCCGTCAAGCACGATACCTACATTTTCAAGCTGGATTACAAAATCACTCCGAACGGAAATCACTCGCTCTTTGTCCGTGGAAATCTGCAGAACGATCACGAGTCCCAGCCTCCGCACTATCCTGGCCTGCCGGCAGACCAATTCCTTACAAACAATAGCAAGGGAATCGCCGCTGGCTATACCGCACTGCTGACGCCGACCTTGATCAACAACCTTCCGTTACGCGTTCATCCGTCAAGGTAGTTGGATCTTCGGGACTCAACGATCAGCCGTTCAACCGCTTACGCGGTTTGAGCGACGTTGTGGGATTGACTTCGACGATCCTGACCAATGTACCTGTTCACAACTTCATCGATGATGTTACGTGGACCAAGGGTCGGCACACAATCCAGTTCGGAACAAATTGGCGACTTATTCATAACAATCGCCAATCTAATGCTCAGAACCTGTCAGAAGGCTACTCAAACCTGTATTGGATGAATCCGTCGTTCATCGCAGGCGAAGGGACGAGCTTGGATCCTTCGATTTTGGCCCCTCCACCAGGTGGGAGCGATACGGATCCGACGACTGCGGTGTATCCGCTCGTGGCTGACTCTTTCGGAACGTCCTATTCGTTCGCGGCAATGCAATTGATGGGGGTCATGAGCCAGACCTATTCGACCACTAATCAGGACAAGAGTGCGAATCTGATTCCCAGTGGTGCGCTGGTTCCTCGACACTTCCGCAATTTCGAAGGCGAGATGTACCTTCAGGACAAATGGAACGTGACGCCGAACCTGACCGTCACGGCCGGTGTGCGTTACTCGCTGCTGCAACCGCCGTACGAAGCCAATGGAGAACGAGGTCTCACCCACGGTCAACATGCACCAGTGGTTCACCGAATCGCTGGAAAAGCATGCTCTGCAGGTAATGTGGTTCAGCCTGACTTAACTTTCGACCTTTCCGGACAAGCCAATGGAAAGAAGCCTTACTGGGCCTGGAATTACAAGAACTTCGCGCCGCGATTCGCCATCGCTTACTCGCCTCACGCTGCTCAGCGGATTCTTGCACACGCTGTTCGGCAGATGCCGGAAAAAGTTCCATTCGTGCAGGTTACGGATTGTATTTCGACCACTTCGGCGAAGGTGTCGTGAATACTTTCGACCGCCAGGGTTCCTGGGGCCTGACGACCACGATCAGCAATCCAGCCGGCGTGAACACAGTCGATTCTTCTCCTCGCTTTACCGGCTTGTTGGGCGCAAGCTAATCTTCCACCGAGTCCGGGAGTGCCCAGTCCTCATGGATTCCCCTACACTCCGTCCGATGATCCCAACACGTATGGACTGGCCATCGCCTGGGGCATTGACGACAACCTGAAGACGCCCTATTCGCACGTCGTCGATTTTTCGTTGACTCGCGATCTGGGTCACAACTTCGTTGTAGAAGCCACCTACACAGGACGCTTCGCACGTCACCTGCTCCAGGAAATCGATTTGTCGCAACCCCTCGACTTGGTCGATCCTGGAAGCAAAATGAGCTATTTCGGTGCGACGCAGGCGTTCGACAAGGCGATTTACGCCGGGGTTTCGGAGAACGACGTCCGAGCGTCGACCTTCCTTACTGGAACAATCTGTTCCCCTCACAGCAGGAGGACCGGATGGCGCTTCCGGTTGCGCACCGAATCGCCTCCAGCAAACCCGACTGCGAGCCAGAACATCTATGACATGTATTACTGCAACGTGGGTAACGAAACTCTGTCGCTGGAAATTCTGGATGGGTTTTGTTTTCCCGCTTGCGCTGGTAACGGATCGAACAATATCGGTGACTTTGTCGGGCCGCTCGGAACTCCTTTCCAGTACTATCAACCGCAGTTCTCCTCTCTTTACGGCTGGCAGACCCGTGGCAACAGCAACTACAACGGCCTGCAGTTGAGTCTGCGCCATGCCATGTCGTCAGGCTTGCAGTTTGATCTGAATTACACGTATTCCAAGTCCATCGATGTCGGCTCAAACGCCGAACGAGTGAACGGATTCGAATCCGACGGCGTCGCTTTCAACAGTCAGGTCATCAACGCGTTCTCGCCGAATCTCTGGCGCGCGGTATCTGACTTCGACACCACTCACCAGATCAATGCCAACTTCATTTTTGACTTGCCGTTTGGTCGCGGTCGCCACTGGGGAGGCGGCAGCAACGGTGCCGTCAACGCGATCTTCGGCGGCTGGACCCTTAGCGGTCTTGCCCGTTGGACGAGCGGCTTCCCGTTCTCTGTTCTCGCCGGAAACGGGTGGGCCACCAATTTCGAACTGGAAGGAACGTCGTTCGTGCAAGGAGCGAAACCGAAGACCGGCGTCTTCCGCGATCAAGACGGGGATCCCAATGTCTTCCAGAACGCGATCGATCTGACCTGTACCTGCTTCCCGGGCGATGGGTTCAACACTAACTTTCCGTGCGACCTACGCCGGCGAAGCCGGGCAGCGTAACAATTTCCGTGGTCCCGGATACTTCGGCATCGACGGTGGTCTTGCCAAATCTGGACCTTCAAAGAAGACAAGACGCTCAGATTCTCATGGGAAGTGTTCAACGTAACCAACTCCGTTCGTTTTGACGCCGCTCGGTTCGCTGCCGAACGAAGATCTGGTGGACAACACCAGCTTCGGAAAGATGAATACCCAACTCACCAACCCGCGCGTCATGCAGTTCGCGCTGCGCTTCGTGTTCTAGAAGAACCGAGGGGGTCTCAACTAGGGACGGCGAAAGCCGTCCCTTTCTCGTAGCGCCGCTGTCATCGACGGCTGATCGTGCGAGCGTCTCGCCCGCACTTCTGCGTTGAGATTGGAGAGAGGTTCTTACCCCAGCGGCGAGTCGCTCATCCGGAACCGCGTCCGCACGTGTTCGGAGATCAACTCAATCGCCGACCGGTTGCGCACCGGATCTGCCTGTGCCAGATATTTCATGGCCTCGACCAGCAGGCGTTGTCCATCGACGTAACGAGGATCGGAGGTGCGTTCCCGGCGCTTGTTTCCCAGCTTAGGAGGGACAGTAATCGTAAAAACCTTGGCCATGAATAAACCCTACAAATGGTTCGGTCAGTATATCTTCCGCTGTACAAATCCCAGAACTATTTCTTCCCCTTTGTTTTCAATCCCTTACCCTTTCGGCGAGAGCGTTTGCGTTTTGCCCGTCGTCTTCAGCTTGAAAACATCGTTGTCGATCTTCTCATTCAGCTTGATAGACGAATACTTACAGAGCCGATAATCGCCCTGCGGTGTAAAAAACTCCTGCTGCACCGAGACGCCCTTGTCGGGATCGATCCACAAAATCATCCGGTTGTAGTTCCTTCGCACTTTCTCCGACTTCGGCGTCAGTTCCAGCTTCGCCGCGCTAACACCATTCACCGTCTCGGTCCCCTGAAACTTCACGTCGAACGCCTTCTGCAAATCTTGGCCGCTGCCTCCGAAGCCCAGCACGAAATAGCTCTCCAGATCGGCGCGGTCCTTCCCCAAATCGTAGACCGTCACCTGATCCGGCTTCGGTTGATACATGCGAATCTTTCCTTCGCTGAAGAGCACGTACTTCGGTTCCGACTTCGCGGTCGCAAGGCTGGTCCCAGCTTTCTTGACGTTCGCCATCATCTCGATCTCTTTGCCCGAGCGCCGGTAGTAGATGGTGCCGGTCTGGACGTCAACAATTTCGTCGATAACCCGCTGGTAGTTGTCCCACTCAAACTCGGCTTGCGCGGTGCGGAAGCTGGCCGAAACGGCGTCCATCTTTTTGAGAATCGTCTCTAGCGTTACCGGTTCGTCATTTTTCTGGGCAGCCGTAACGGCCGCGCGAAGAAAGCTGGAGTCGAACCCAGGCGTCGTTGTGACCGTGGGGTCTGCCGCGCTGGTCCATGAAATAGAGATGGCGCCGCTGACGATTGCCACTGGAAGGATAAGGGATCGAAGTTTCATTCGGAGGTCCAATCCAGCTCTGCCGCGAGCTTCTGTTACTCCCGGCTGGCTACAACCCGGTAGCTCTGTACTTTGCCCTGGTGGTCCGATACAGCTTCGTAACTGCTGATAGAAACCGCGCCCGAAATCGGTTCGATAATATACAGCAACTGCTCTCGCACCGACCGGTCGTCGCCCGCCGAGACGGCGCTGGCCGGGACCTGATAAATCAGCCGCCCTTCCGTGTCCGAAGTGACCACTACCTCAGTCGGATGCGGATTGCGCGCGACGGGTTTGTCATTGAAGTTGATCACGCGCGGCGAGAAAAAAATAAAGATCAGAATCAGCGTGACCATGATGTCGTAATGGAGTGTGCCTCGCTCGTGCTGCCACAGAATGTACGAGCGAATTGTTCGCCAGATGGCGTTCATGGGCAGGGAAGCGCCGGGCACCGCGGTCGTGAGTTCTGCTCTCTGCAAGTCTACTGACCAGTCCGTTCCTTGGCAATGCCGGTGCAGTAAACGGCGCTCTCTGAGCCACGAGCTGCGAGCCCCGAGTCAGCGCTGGGTGCCCCACTTCTCCCCGATTTTGGGAGAAGTGGGAACTACGAAGCTGCAGCTCGCAGCTCAGAACTTCTTCGGCGTAATCTTCTCCGCGCCAATATACGGCCGCAACACCTCCGGGATACTCACGCTCCCGTCGGCCTGCTGATAGTTCTCCACAATCGCGACCCAGGTCCGGCCGACGGCCAGTCCGCTGCCGTTCAGTGTATGCACGAATTCCGTTTTGTTCTTGCCCTCGGGACGGAACCGGATGTTGGCCCGCCGCGCCTGATACGCCTCGAAATTCGAGCACGACGAAATCTCGCGATACAGCTGCTGTCCCGGCAGCCAGACTTCAATATCGTACGTCTTCGCCGACGATGGTCCCATGTCGCCCGTGCAGAGCGTTCACCGTGCGGTAATGCAGTCCCAGCTTCTGCAAAACTTCTTCGGCATCGCCGCGTAAGCTTCTCGTGCTCTTCGTAGGAATGCTCCGGATGCGCAAACTTCACCAGCTCCACTTTCTGAAACTGGTGTTGCCGGATGATGCCGCGCACATCCTTCCCATACGAGCCTGCCTCGCTGCGGAAGCATGGTGTGTAGGCGGTAAGGGAAATCGGCAGGCGGGACTGATCGAGCACCTCATCGCGATACAGATTCGTGACCGGCACTTCCGCCGTCGGAATCAGCCACAGATCCTTCTCTCCATGCGGCACGCGAAACGAATCAGCCGCAAACTTCGGCAACTGCCCCGTGCCGTACATCGAATCGGAATTCACCAGGTAGGGCGGAAGAACTTCGGTGTATCCGTGCTCGCGCGTATGCAGATCGAGCATGAAGTTCGCGAGCGCCCGCTCGAGCTTCGCGCCCAAATCCCAGTACACCGCAAAGCGCGCCCCGGTCAGCTTCACGGCGCGTTCCAGGTCGAGGATCCCGAGATCAGCGCCCAGATCCCAATGTGGCTTGGGAGTGAAATCAAATTTCGGCGGCGCGCCCCAGCGCCGGACTTCTACGTTGTCATCCGCGCTGTGCCCAACCGGCACGCTCGCGTGCGGCAGGTTGGGAATGCCGGCAAGAATCTCTCGCAACCGCGCGTCCAGATCGGATGCAGTCTTCTCCAGCTCAGAAATCCGCTCGCGCAGTTCCTTCGTCTGCGCCATCGCCGCGCTGGCGTCCTGCCCGCTTTTCTTCAGCTTGGCAATCTCTTCCGAAGCCTTGTTTCGCTGCGCCTTGCTTGTCTCAGCCTCAGTAATGGCCTGCCGGCGGTGCGTATCCACCTCGCGGAAGTCCTTGAGCACCGCAGCCGGATCCATGCCGCGCTGGCGCAGCTTCTCTTCAACCAATGGCAGGTTTTCACGAACAAAATTCAGATCGAGCATGGGAATTTAATACTGTATCGGAAACGGGCCGCAGAATGCACGCCTGCACGTCGTAAACCAGGAAGGCCACGAAGGTGCACGAAGGAAAAGCCAGCGCTGGTTTCCTTCGTGTAACCTTCGTGGCCTTAGTGGTTTATGCCTTTCGCAATAAGCGAGCAATTCCTTGCATACTCCGAGAATCGGTGGAATGATTGCGTCAAGAGGTGCTCCATGGCCGAGAAACGTCATCCCGGAATCACCATGCACAAGCTCTCCTTCGGTGGCGGATTTGTTGGCCTGCTCTTCGCCGCCGGCAGCGCCCTGATCTTTGTTCTCGGATTCCCCACTCTCTGGTATTTCGTCGCCCTGGCATTCGCTCTGGGAATTGGGGTCGCTGTGCTGCTCAGAATTGTCAGCAAAGGCCGGTCAGAGCGGAATAAGCCACTCTCGATCCTTGCCGTCTCTGACGCGAGCGAAGCGCACAAGCGCGGTGAACGTGTCCGGTGGCGCAAGTCCTTCAAGATTCTCCCTGGATTGACTTCCGCGTAGACTCCCGCTGCCACGAGCCTTGATTCCACCTTTCGCTTATTCCCCACCGCCTGTGTAAACTACGTTCGCAATGAGATCGTCCCCCAGATCAATCAACCGCGCTCGTTGTTCGCATTGATCCTCACTGCAGTTCTCATCGGGTTCCCCGTCCCCAGCTTTAGTTCAGCCTACAACGGTCACCCCAAGCTCATCGTCGTCATCGTCATCGACCAGTTCCGCGGCGACTATCTCGAGCGCTACCGCGACCAGTTCGGCGACGCCGGATTTCGACTCCTGCTCGATCATGGCGCTTACTTCCCCAATTGCTTTTACAACTACGCCAATACGCGCACCGCTCCCGGCCACTCCACGCTGTTCACCGGTGCCTACAGCAATGGTCATGGCATTGCCGCCAACGAATGGTGGGATCCCAAAAAGAAGAAGATGGTGACGTCCGTCGAAGATGACGACACCAAATTCGTGGGAGTCTCAGACAGCAAGGCGGGCGCCTCGCCGCACAATCTGATGGCCGACACACTGGGCGACGAACTGAAACTCGCGACCCAAGGAAAAGCCCGAGTTTTCGGAGTCTCTTTGAAAGACCGCAGCGCCATCCTTCCCGCCGGATTTGCCGGAGATGCCGCCTACTGGATCGAACCGAAGAGTGGTGTATGGATCACCTCCACCTACTACCGCAACGACTGCCAAAGTGGGTGCAGGATTTCAACTCCAGCCGTCCTGCAAAATATTGGGATCGCGAATGGAAGAATTCGCAAGGCGAAGTCCTGGCATCGACTGCTCACCGCAAAGCCAAAGACGGTTCCGAAGCAGCCTTCTACGAGGTCATCGGCGGCACCAGCTTCGGCAACGAATACGAATTCGAATTCGCCAGGGAATTGGTGGTCTACGAAAATGTCGGCCGCGGTCCAGCGACCGACCTGCTCGCCATCAGTCTTTCGCCCAACGACATCCTCGGCCACCGCGTCGGCCCCGATTCGCCCGAAATGGCGCAGATGGCGCTCGACCTCGATCACGAACTCGCCGACTTCTTCAACTTCCTCGGCCATCAGGTCGGCTTGGCCGATGTCTGGATCGCGCTCTCGGCCGACCACGGCGTCTCCTCACTGCCCGATGCCGTGAAGAAACTGCGCATCCCCGCCGCGAATGTTGGCGCCTCCAAGGTCGAAGAGCAGATCAACGCTGCGATCACCGCCAAGTTCTTCCCGGGACATCCCGCTGGCATACGTGAAGCTGGACTACCCAATCGCGTGGCTTGATCCAGGACGCGTTCTCCGCCGCGCATGTCCGAGAGCGCGACGCGGAAATCGCCGTCGGCGAAGCCATGAAGCAAGCCGGCCTGCGCGACTACTACACCAAATCGCAATTGGCAGCAGGCGAAGTTCCCGACACTGCACTCGGACGGAAATACTTGAACAGCTATTCTCCGCAGGGAAGCTGGTATCGTGATGGGTGTTCCCGACATCTACACCGTTGGTCCGCGCGGAGGCACGGATCACACTTCGCCGTACAACTACGACACGCACGTCCCACTTGCCCTCTACGGACTGCCCTTCCGCGCGGGCACGTATCGCACCAACATCGAAACCGTCGATCTCGCTCCGACACTGGCATCGCTGCTGGGCATCAATCCTCCCACGCATTCCGTCGGACACGTTCTCACCGAAGCGCTCGCGCCACCACACCGCGGAGCGACTGAGGGAAGCCAGCCATGACCCGCGGCTCTCGATCTCAGCGTCAATGTCGCCGGCATTCAGCTCAAGAATCCCGTCATCGCCGCCAGCGGGACCTTCGGCTACGGGGTCGAATTCGAAGACGTCGTCGAACTCAGCAAGCTTGGCGGCTTCGTGGTGAAAGGCCTGTCGATGGAGCCGATGATCGGCAATCCTCCGCCGCGTCTGTGGGAGACCGCCGCCGGAATGCTGAACGCCATTGGCCTGCAGAACATCGGCGCACAGGCGTTCCTCGAAGAGAAATTACCGCACCTGCGGCAGCTCAAGAACATCGTCGTGATGACCAACGTCTTTGGCTACGCCCGCGAGGACTACGAACGCACCATCGAGATTCTGAACGAGGGTGAAGGAATTGCCGCCTACGAGTTGAACGTCTCCTGCCCCAACACCGCGCATGGCGGCTTGCAGTTCGGCAGCGATCCTCGTTCGCTCGATGAAGTTGTGACCACGGTCAAGCGTGTGGCGCGACGCCCGCTGATCGTCAAGCTCTCACCGAACGTGACCAGCATCGCGCAGATGGCCTACGTCGCGCAGGAAGCCGGCGCAGATGCCCTGTCCCTGGTCAACACCTTCGTGGCCATGGCCATCGACCCGGAAACCCGCAAGCCGCGCATCGCGAACGTGACCGCTGGCCTGTCAGGACCGGCCATCAAGCCCATTGCCGTGCGCATGGTCTACGACGCCGCACACGCCGTAAAGATCCCCGTAATCGGCATGGGAGGAATCTCTACTCCCGAAGACGTCATTGAATTCATGCTCGCCGGTGCGACCGCCGTGCAGATCGGCACCGCCAGCTACTGGGACCCTTGCGCGACCGAGAAAATCGTAGACGGCGTAGAACAGTGGTGCAAAGAACGTCACGTCACCCGCATCGCGGACCTGATCGGCGGCATGCAGCTGGAATAGTTTTTGATCTGGAAACTCGATACCGTCCAGTCGTAGAGACGTAGCTTGCTACGTCTCTGCCGTCAGCGTCTTAGCGCCAGACCCCTAAAATCGCCCCCATGACCGCGTAACACACGAACTGATATCCCGTGTTGATCATGTACAGCTTGAACGGCTGCCGGCTGAAAAGAGCATTGGTGAACTGCACGGTTGTCACAAAACCCAGCCACACGACCAGCCCGATCTTCAGTCCATCAACCGCCGTAGAGAAGCCGGCAACTGCGATCAACTTCCCCAGCACAAACGCCGCCAGGATGCTCGCGATCAGCGACATGAAATACGAAGGCCCGGCGCTCTTCTGCATCTCCGCGATCTTCGCTTTGTCGTTCGGATCGTAGCCCATCAACTTCATCCAGGGATTGGCGAACAGCACCGGCGAATACCACAAGAAGCCCACGACCATTGTGGCGACAGCAGAGACAAGGACAGCCCAAAGGTTTACTCCGAGGAAGTGCATGGAACCTCCGTCAGATCACAACCTTGAATTGAACTGATTATCGGCCGCGAGTGTACCAGATCGACCCGGGAGATTTATAGTCCCGTCCTTCACCCCAGACGGCGTGGGTGTTGCCGTCGCTGTCGATGGCGAGACCGAAGTAGTCACCGAAGGGAAAGCGGAATCCGGTGGAAAGAATGTAGTCGTAATTTCGCACCGGTCCGGAGAGTCGGGTTTCGTCGGACCAGGTCGCGCCGCCGTTGGTCGACGAGCGATAGAAAGTATTCCACAGCGGGTGCTCGGGATGCCCCGCCTCGCTCATCCGCGCATCCATCCAGGCGATTCGCACATCCCCCGGCGCGCCGGCGACGATCGCCGGAAACCCATGCTCGACGTCCCGGGCCGCCGCCGAAACCCCGCTGCGCGCCGACCACGTGGCTCCGCCTGACGTCGAAGAAGAGAAATAGATCCGCTCCGGTCCGCCGTTCACTGCCCCTGCATTCCACAGAGCGTAAAGCGCGCCCGCAGTGTCAGATGCCAGCGCGATCTGCGCCCCAAGGAAACCGTTCCCGCAGCCTTGTGATTCACACTCGGGAGGCGCGCTGGACTGGTCCAGAAGCGCTGTGCTCCAGGTTCTCCCGCCATCCGCCGAACGGCTGATGTAGACGCTCACGGCGCGAGCTCTGCATTTGCTCCCTCGCGTACGCCGTCCACCCGAAATAGACACTGCCCCAGGGATCAATGGTTGCTCCCCCGGCCAGCGACGAACCCCGCTCAGCGTTCGGATTGACCAGGGCTACCCTGAACGTCTGCCCCGCATCGTGCGAAGCCGCAACCAGAAATCTCTCTTCGCGGTTGAACCCCACGTACACATCCGCACCGCGGACGGTCAACACCGGCTTGTCCGTCTCTTCCCGCCCGCGCTGCGCCCATGAGAACGACCAGTTCCGCCCGTAGTCCAGCGATCGCGCCACCACGATATCCCGCTTGTTGTTCTGCAGCCAGGAAGCGTACACCGTCTGCCGGTCCACCGGATCCACGACGATCTGCGGATCAAACTGCCCGGTCGGGAAGGGAAGCAATGGCTTGGACACATGCCACGATGCCCCATTGTCGTCGCTGATGAGCAGGTTCATCGAAGGCGCCGTGCATGTCGCGCATCCCGGCACGGCCCCATATTGCGGATAAAGCACGTAAACGTGCCCGTGTCCGTCGGCGGCAATCGCGGGCTCCCACTGGTCCCCGGTGCGATATCCCAATCTCAGCTGTGGCGCGAATGCCGAAACCGCCAGCGCCGCCTGGGCGCACAACAGCACCAGCAACAGCGCAGTGTTCTGCACAGTCCGCGAACTCGAATGGAATCGGCTGGTTGGCACGGGAGGTATCCTACGGAACAACCCTGACCGGACTCTACCCTGATTCCCGGGGACCGTCAATTGCCCGGCAAAGATGTTCACATGCCTTTTACAAACCTGTGACTTTCTCAGCCTTTCTCCATCCAATTAAGCGAGAATAGTTGACAGTTCAGCGGGGTTCCTCTGTGATCCTCTGTGCCCTCTGTGGTGAAAGATTTTGATTGGGGAGTCACTCACAATGGAAAAAGCCACATTTGCAGCAGGATGTTTCTGGGGAGTCGAAGCCACCTTCCGCCAGTTGCCCGGCGTAACCTCAACCCGTGTCGGCTATATCGGTGGCCATACCGAAAATCCGACCTATAAAGAAGTCTGCACCGACCGTACCGGCCACGCCGAGGCGGTAGAAGTTGAGTTCGATCCCGCAAAGATTCCCTACACCGACCTGCTGAAGGTTTTCTGGGAGAACCACGATCCCACCCAGGTCAACCGCCAGGGCCCGGATTGGGGCACGCAATACCGCACCGCAATCTTCTTCCATTCTCCGGAGCAGCAGGCCCAGGCGCTGGCTTCGAAAGAAGCGCTCGAGAAGGCGCATCGTTACTCCAAGCCGATCGCCACGCAGATCGTTCCCGCCGTGACGTTCTATCCAGCCGAGGACTATCACCAGCAGTATCTGGAAAAGCGTGGCCTGGCCAGCTGCCACATCGGCGTGATCGCTGGACTTTGTGGGGGACAGCCGCCTACGACGCTTGCGCCTCGGGTCTGCCGCGGCCGAAAGAAAAATAGCAGCACGAATCCGCCAACATAGAACAGCAAACTCTGCTGCAGTTCGGAACCCCGGAAACGCAGCACCAGGCCGAACAACGCGAGGGCTTCACAAAGAGCGTAGGTGGTGATGTAGCCGGCTTCCATTGGTTGAGGCTGATATTGTCCTCAGGTTCCGTCGCCAGGGTGGAGGCGGCCCGCAACACCAGAGTGCGGCGCACCACGAAGATGGTTCCCACAATTCCCACGGCCAGTGTGCTGAAAACGTAGCTCAGTGCCGGTTCCACGTGCGGGATTCGTGGCCCTAAAATCTCTCCCACGGCAACATAAAGCAGAATGCTGAGCAACATCGACCACTGTACTGTACGGAGTGTTTTGAGGGATCGCGCCATCGGCCAGATTATCTCGCGCGAAATGTACGACACTCTACACATAACATTTTACGCTGAATCGTTGGTAACCATAGTGCTTTTCTTTGAGCTCAGTGTAAGAGGAATGTAAAACCGAGCGTCAATGCGAGTGATGTCCTGACGTCCTCGCCGGACGAAACCGCAGAAAAATCTGAAACGATACCGGCTGTTTCCCATAACTTGCATCAAGTGCGGCCGGCTTCGAATAGAAGGTCACATCGGCGCCCAGCCCCATCTGCCACGCCTTATTCGCGATAAGATCTCGGACCCCTCCAAACGTGTAGGCCCCAATACGATAGGTTGAGACGAACCGTAGCCTGAGGGAACAATTCGTCCTTGTCGACCAGTTCCAGCCGCGAAAAGGCGTAGTTGCGTTCCCGGAAATTCAGCGTCGACTCAAGCAAATAGCTGTTCAGATTGGCGCCGGTTGCGATCTTGTGCACGCGCCCCCATATGAGCGAGCTGGCCCAACTGCCGTCATGTAAAGGCCGGTTGTACTCCACCGAGGCAGTCTGCCGCCACTGGCTGCCCGGCTCCAGCGCCTCTGGATGCTCCAGACGGCCAATGCTGTACTGCGCTGTCCAGTTGCGCCCCGGAGCGATGCTGGCCCGACCCGACCACGAATCAAGCGCCGCCAGCTGAATGCTCCAGCGCTGCTCGTTCGGCTCGCGCCCATTGAACGCAGAAGCTTCCAGCTTCACCCGGTGGATCACAAATCCTGTCGTGACCACTCCGAAGCTGGTGTGTGTCGAGTCCTGCAAATGATGGCTGAGCGGCGCCAGCGGCAACTCCGCCGCCGAAGCGCGATGAATGTAAGTCACAGGCCCCAGCGCAGGTTCCGCCGAAGGCCCGCCGTACAGTTCCCATGAGACCTTCTCCGTCAGCGGAAGCGTGTAAAGTGCCGCCAGTTCCGCAAACACGTTATGCGGATGCTGATGGTCCACCAGCGGCTCGCCGTGATACGTCTCCCCAGTCTGAAAGAGTTCAGGGAATCCGGGATGCGGCGAGGTCAGCGATTCCGCGGAAAACATCTCCCGGAAAAGAATCGTGCCGCGACCCAGCCGGTGCTGCTCCATCAGCATGCCCCAGTTCACCGACTCCGCCTTGCCCGCGCCGCGCGGCCCACCTTGCTGGTTGTAGTCGATGAAAATGGCGCCATGCGCCATCAGTTCCCAACCACCGCGCATCCACATCCATTCATGCCCGGTAACGGATGCAGGCTGCCACGACGTCCCTGAGCCTTCATGCGGAGAAGGCAAGTCCGAAGATCCGTGCTCCTCCATCTGCATGCCGCTCATGGACATGTCCTGACCTTGCGTCGCTTTTTCGTGATCGTGTTGGGAAGGCGTGCCAGTTTGCCCCAGAGCTCGTGTCAGGGAAATGATGGCGACGAGAGACAGTGCCGCGAGGGATTTCTTTCCAGGGAGCCAGGTCATGTGTCCCTGATGAGATTATGTCCCGGTGATTTTGATGCGGAGTTCTTCAGGAAGCCGCTGACGGATTTCCTCCGGCAACTTGTCATGCACGCGGCGTGCCCCTTGCTTGGCGGCGTCCAGCATGGTCACCGGTGCCGGCGTGGCCACCGCCACTCCCAGCCAGATCACGGCGGAAAGCGCGAATCCCGCCAGCGCCGCAATCTCCAGAATCAGAGCGTGCCGCGGCCCCAGATATCGGATGACTCCAAACGCCAGCAGAAAGACTCCGGCAGAAACCGAAGCCAGCACGATGAGTCCAACGTCGATAATGCGGTGAATCTGTTGCCGGCTGCGGCAGTGTTCGCAGGACGCGAAGTGATTCTCATAGTCGCCGCGCATCTCCGGCGCCAGGCCGGAAATGTCGTACCGCCAGCCCGCCAGAATCTTGCCCACGATCGGATCAATGCACTGCTGACTCATGAGGGAGTGTAAATCAGCTACAAAAAGCCCAGCTACAGACGAATTGGCTGCAACGCTTCGGTCTGGGACGCCAACAACAGTCGGTTGCAGAACAACCCGCCCCGCGATGCCAGCGCCCTTTCTGCCTCTCTCCGGGCTATTTCCGGATGATTGTTCTGCTCTGACAGATGCGCCAGCACCACAAACGTTGCACTATTATCATAGTCGCTGGTAAAGAAATCCGCGAGAGCGACGTTCGAAAGGTGCCCCACGCGGCTCATCACCCGCTGCTTCACCGACCACGGATACGGCCCCACCCGCAGCATCTCCAGGTCATGATTCGATTCCATGATCAGCACATCGCAGCCGCGCAGATGATCGCGCACGCTCAGCGGAATGTAGCCGAGATCGGTGGCCAATCCAACCTTGATCCCTTCCGCGCGGAAGGTGAAGCCAACCGGATCGGCCGCATCATGCGGAATCGTGAACGGCTTCACCGCAATGTCGCCCACCTGGAAGCTGTGCCCCGATTCGAAGCGCTCGAATTTCTCGAGCTTGGGCTTCTCGCCATTCTCGTCGCGCATGGCGCGTTGCCACGTCTGATAGGTAGCACCGGTCATGAACACCGGGATGCGCAGCTTCTTCGCCAGCGTTGCCAGTCCGTAAACGTGATCGCAGTGCTCGTGCGTGATGAGTATGGCCGAGAGCGAGTGGGGATCTTCGCCCAACGACTTCATGCGCTTGAAGGTCTCCCGGCAGGAGATGCCGGCATCGACCAGAATCTTCGTGCTTGAACTCGAGACGAGCGCGCAGTTCCCGCGGCTCCCCGAAGCCAGCATGGAGACACTTACACCCATGCTCGCCAGCATACTCGGCGATTGCTGTGAATTCGGGAGTTACTTTTTGGTTAGCCGATACCTAAGGGGCCCTCCCCTCAGTGCATGGCGGCCGGAACTGCCGATATCGTGTGCATCCAAGTTTCGACGCTCTGCGGCCACGCCGTCACTGGCAGCTCCGTCCGCCGCAACCCGTACCCGTGCCCGCCCTGAGCATACAGATGCATCTCTACCGGGACTCCAGCGTTCTTGAGTGCCAGAAAATACACGGTCGAATTCTCTACATGCACCGGATCATCCTCTGCTTGCACGATAAAAGATGGCGGAGTCTTATTGGTTACACGGATCTCCGGATTCGGCGCGAAATTCTGTTCCGAGAGCGCCAGATAACCCGGATAAACGATCACAGCGAAATCCGGCCGGCAACTCAGTTGATCTGCCGCGTCGACTGAAGCGTAAAGCCGCTGATCGAAGTGCGTACTCAAAGCCGCGGCCAGATGCGCTCCCGCCGAAAACCCCAACACTCCCACGCGCTGCGGATCAATCTGCCACTCCGCGGCACGCGCCCGAACCATCCCCAGAGCTCGTTGTGCATCTTCCAGCGCCGCCGGCGATTTGGGATAAGGTCCCGAGTCCGGCACACGGTATTTCAGCAACACACACGTTACCCCGATGGAGTTCAGCCATTCGCACACTTCAGTCCCCTCGAGATCGATCGCCAGCACACGGTACGCGCCGCCCGGAAATACGACGACCGCCGCGCCGCTGTTCTTCCCCTTCGGCGAATACAGTGTGATCGTGGGATTCGAAACGTTAGTCAGCCGAATGACCGGCTTCTCCGCGATCACATTGTCTTTGGCAGTCGTGATGTCGACCTCCGGCGCTGCTCCCGCCTGAGGATGCGGCCATAGCGCAAGAGTGATATGGCCCGGAGCAGGCTCCCACGCAGGCTTTTGCGCGAGCAAGCTGGCAGAGAGCGCGAGCGTGAATAGAAGAATGAAACGCGTGCGCATGGAAGTCTCCTGAGTGAACAAGCATAATAGCGGCTGAGGAGAAAAAACGGGACTGCCAGCCCTACCCCGCGAACCAGTGCAAGGGGCCTTGTATCCCAACCGTCAGCCGCAAGCGGCGTAAGAATGCAGCCCACGGCGCAAGCCGTGGGAATGACGCAAGGAAATAGCAGCAAGCCCCGAGGGGCGAAAGAAACCGCGGTGCGCGCCAACCCTACTTCCCCTGGCGCAGATTGTCCATCACCCTACGCATCACCGACCCCCCGTACGCCCCCGCAATTCCCGGCAGAAACGCAAGAAACGATCCATAAATCTGCGCCCGCGAAGGCTTCACCGTGCGGATGAGATACGCAGCAAGCTCTGTCAGAGGAATGAAAACGCCTACCGTCACTACCCAGCGCCACGGCCACCGCGGCCGCAACATGCCGAGCAGAATGCAAGACAACAAAACCAGCAATGCCGTGAACAGCAAATCATCGACAACAACGTCGGCCCACCCCGTCCCGATGCCGCAGACCGCGGCCAGCAGATAGAAGAACACATCGCGTTTGAAGTTTTCATTCAACAATCAAAATCAACAATCATCAATACTTGTAGAATCCTCGTCCGCTCTTCCGCCCCAGCCACCCCGCATCGACCATCTTGATCAGCAACGGGCACGGCCGATACTTCGGATCGCCCAGCCCTGCATGCAGCACCCGCATAATGTCCAGACACACGTCGAGCCCAATGAAATCCGCCAGCGTCAGCGGCCCCATCGGATGCGCCATCCCCAACTTGAACACTTCATCCACTGCCTCGGGCGTAGCCACTCCCTCCATCACCGCATACATGGCTTCGTTCAGCAGCGGCATCAGCACGCGGTTCGAAACAAAGCCGGGCGCGTCGTTCACCTCGACAGGCGTCTTTTCCAGCTTTCACCGATAAATCGCGCACCGTCTCGAACGTTTCCTGCGAAGTCGCCAGCCCGCGGATCACTTCCACCAGTTTCATTACCGGCACCGGATTGAAGAAGTGCATCCCGATCACTTTCTCCGGCTCTCTTGGTCAAAGCCGCCAGCTTCGTGATAGAAATCGACGACGTATTCGACGCCAGAATGATTTCCGGCCGCGTCAGCCGGTCGAGGTCGCGAAAGATTTCTGTCTTGATCTCGAACTTCTCGGTCGCCGCTTCGACGACGAAATCGCAATCCGCCAGCTTGCCTCGATCCGTCACAACCTGAATCCTGCCGAGCGCGGACTCTTTGTCCGCCGCGGTAATCTTGCTCTTCGCAACTTCCCGATCCAGATTCTTCGCGATGGTTCCCAGCGCGCGCTCCAGAAATCGTTGCTCCACGTCGCACAAAACCACGTTGAATCCTCCGCGCGCGAACAAGTGCGCGATCCCGTTGCCCATCGTCCCCGCGCCTACGACTCCCACGATTTGAATGTTCATAACCGTTCGCCTCACTCAAAACGCTAGAGTCTACCATCGCGAAGTTCCTCTGTGCCCTCTGTGCCTCTGTGGTGAGTTCGCGGTTTCTCCCGAAAATCAGCCCCTGAACACGCATCTCCCAAATAAGTTGCGCCCAGTCGAATTCCCCGCAACCCCATGAGATTACTGGCTATAGGGCCGCTCTACCCAAGGCATCACGCTGCTCCCGGGTCGCATCCGATTCTAGGGTACAGGAACTGAAGCCCGCCGCTTCGCTGAAGGAGGTGACTATGATCCACGACAGAGTGTGGCATTGGATGCGAATTGCGATACTGGCCGCAATGGCCTCTTTAGTTTTCGGCAGCATGGCGTGGGGCCAGGACTACGGACGCTACGGCAATGACGATGACCGCTACAACAATCGTCACGACGCCAGTGAGCAGGGCTATCGGAACGGCTACCGCGATGGCCTTCGCGTCGGCCAGTCCGATTCCGACCGTGGCCGCCGCTTCAAGTTCAAGAACGACGATTGGGAAGACTCCCGCGGCTACCAGCACTGGATGGGCGACAAGGGCCGCTACAAACACGAGTACCGAGAAGGCTACGAGCGCGGATACCGCCAGGCCTACAACTCCTACGGTTATCGCCGCGACCGCGACAACTACCGCTGGCACGACCGCGACGACTGGAGATAGTGTCGAGAACAAGGCGGCCGGATCCCTCCGGCCGCCTTTTGCCTTCAGCTAAATTCCGTGCCCACCCGTCTTTCGCGGTGTCTGCGAAGGAGAGTATGCATTCTGACTCTCGTGACAGCCACCTCACGATGCGACCCAACGCACGCCCGTACGTGCGATCAATCACATGGTCTTTGTTGACGCCGGCATAGCATAGGAGCGTCCCGATTCTGAGCACGAGAAGACCGCCATGTCCGTCAAAACCATCATCGAACCCTTCCGCATCAAGAGCGTCGAACCCATCCACTGGACGACTCGCCAAGAGCGCGAGCAACTGCTCGAAGCCGCGCACTACAACCTATTCCTTCTCCCCGCGGACGATGTCCTGATCGACCTGCTCACCGACTCCGGCACCGGAGCCATGTCCACGCATCAATGGGCCGCCATCATGGAAGGCGACGAAAGCTACGCCGGCAGCCGCAGCTTCGACCGCTTCAAGAACTCCATCCAGGAAATCTTCGGCTACCGCCACGTCATCCCCACGCATCAAGGACGCGCCGCCGAGCGCATCCTCTTCGGCGTCACCTGCAAGAAAGGTGACGTAGTCCCCAACAACACCCACTTCGACACCACCCGCGCCAACGTCGAATTCGTCGGAGCCGAAGCCGTCGACCTGGTGATCGAAGAAGGGAAGCATCCCGCCTCCACGCATCCCTTCAAAGGCAACATGGATGTCGCACGCGCTCGAAGCCCTCATCCAGCGCGTAGGCCGCGAGCGCATTCCCGCTGGTCATGCTCACCGTCACCAACAACTCCGGCGGAGGCCAGCCCGTCTCCATGGAAAACGTCCGCCAGGTGAGCGCCGTCTGCAAACGTCACGGAATCCCGCTCTACTTCGACGCCTGCCGCTTCGCCGAAAATTCCTGGTTCATCAAGTTGCGCGAGAAAGGATACGAGAACAAGACTCCCAAAGAAATTGCCCAGGAAATGTTCCGCTACGGCGATGGATGCACCATGTCGGCCAAGAAAGACGGCATGGCCAACATCGGCGGCTTTCTCTGCACCAATGACGATCTGTTAGCCCAGCAGGAAAAAGATCTGCTCATCCTGACCGAGGGATATCCCACCTACGGCGGCCTCGCCGGACGCGACCTCGAAGCCATCGCCGTCGGCGTGCAGGAAGCGCTCGAAGAGGACTACCTCCGCTATCGCATCGCCTCCACCGCGTATCTCGGCAATCACATCGCGAGCCAGGGAGTGCCCATCGTCCAGCCGCCCGGCGGCCACGCCATCTACCTCGATGCCCGCGCCTTCCTCCCGCACATTCCCCCTGATCAGTTTCCAGCCGTCGCACTTGCGGCCGAACTCTACCTGGAAGGCGGCATTCGCTCCGTAGAAATCGGCACCCTGATGTTCGCGAGCGCCGCGAAGATGGACCTGGTCCGCCTCGCGATTCCTCGCCGGGTCTACACCCAAAGCCACATCGATTACGTAGTAGAAGTGATCCTGGAAGTGTGGAAGCATCGCGAGAACATATCCGGCATGCGCCTGACCTACGAAGCTCCTTTCCTGCGCCACTTCACCGCGCATCTGGAGCCAGTAGCGCTGGTTACAGCAAGATCCTGAATTTTGCACTAAAATGCTCCCGCTACCAGTCCCGCCTGATCCCAATGCTCCGGCAAAGCCAAGAACCCTCTGCCTGCGATTGAGCCGGATTGAATCTCGGCGCATCTTGGGGCTGCTATGATGCTCCCCATGGAAGCTGTATCTCCGTTACTCCGACCGAGCCCGCGTACTACGCCTACAAGACGCAGGCTGTCTGCGATCCTGGTCCTGGGGATCGTAGCGTTCTCTTTGGCTCACGCTCAGAAGACCTCTGCGCCGAAGACTGACAAGCGCTTGGCTTTGGCCGTGAGCAAGACCCTGGAACAAGGGCATGATGTTTTCTTGCCGCCGCACATTTCCCACCTTCTGGGGATTTCTCCCGATGAGCAAAAGGTTCCCGTCAAACAGCTCGCCGAGATGGGTGCGACAATCAGGGGCTTTGAGGTCTCTACCGCAAATCACAACGATATTGTCATATTCGTCGAGAAACAGTCTGAGGGTGACAGTATCTTCTATCTTCTTTCCGCCACAGGCACCGTACGCAAAGTAGTATCCGTCAAGGCTGGTGTAGGTTACGACCGGGCTCCAACCGCCGCCGATCGAACGGCTCTGGCCGCGGAAAAGAAGTTGTGGCTCGACCGCCTGGTTCCCGCGACCCCGTCGCAGAGCGGCAAACACTAGCCACATCGTAGAGAGGCCCTGCCCTGAGTATCCATGGGCCTTCGACACCTGTTTTACGGTGACGATAGTCTTCCCCGATCACGTCCTGCTATGACCTCCGTCACTGCTCATTCAGCCTCTGAATGCTATGAATTCAGGTCCCGCGGAAATGAAGACATCTGCACGGAGGCCACTGCTGTGATAAGTTTTTCCTCCCAACCTCTCGGCCACACGAATGCCTGGACCTCTCGCGCTGTAGGTCTCACCCTGGCAGCGGGCGCATTTTGCTCATTCATCCTTCTGCTCGCCGCAGCCGGATGCGGCAGTTCTTCGACCCCACCTCCGGCGGCTCCTAAGTGGGCCGTCAACTCCACCGACGACGTGGCACAGTCTCCCTCCGGCACCCTGACTCTCCGCAGCGCCCTCGATCAGGCGTCATCCGGTGACACGATCAACTTCGATGCCAGCCTTAATGGAGCCACTCTCGAACTCAACATCATTGCTGAGAATCACGCGACACTGCCGGGTGAGACCTACAACGGCATGACGTTTCAGGGATACGCCGACCGCGACTACGGCAAATCCGCGATCTACGAGAAGAAAAATATCGAACTCGATGCCACCTCTCTGCCCGATGGCGTAACCATCAAGTGGGCCGGGGGAGATACCAACCCTGCCCGCGTCCTCGCGGTCTACGGCGACCTCACCTTGCGCAACGTCAACATCACTGGCGGATACTCGCAAGCCGAAGCCATCACCGGCTCAACCACGCAGCCCTACACGCTTGCTCGCGGAGGGGGTGTTGCCGTTTGGGGAACCCTGACGCTCGATCACTCCGCCATCTACGGCAACAAAATCATGGGAGATACCGAATCCAGCCGCGATCGCGGTACCTACGGCGGGGGCATCTACGCCAACGGTCTCGATCTTAGCAATTGCATCGTCGCCGGCAATTCCGCCACGGGATACGGTGCCGCTGGCGGAGGCATTTACTCCGTCGGTGGTGCCGACAACACCAACGGTGCCGGAAACGATACCACCATCTCGCAATGTGTCATCAGTGGAAACCGCGTCACCGCCCAGCACAGCTATGGTGGCGGAATCTTCACTCTCTCCGGCGGCCCCACTAATCTCGCCCGCATGACCGTCACCAACTCGACCATCGCCCGCAATCTCGCTGAGGACAATCCCGACCTTCCCGAGACTGGCCAGTACTACCACCGCGGCGGCGGCATCTACATGGGCGGCGGCTCGTTGACCGTAATCAGTTCCACTATCGCTGAGAATCAAGTCAACGGACCCGTCGCCATCTTCAGCGGCAAGCCCAACATCGGCGGAGGAGGTGTCGCCGCCACCATTGGCAATGCCCACGTCGTCGAAGATGTTCCCTGCAACATTCCATCGTCATCGGCAACACCATGAATGGAGCCCCCGCCGACTGGTTCGCCGGTTCGCTCATCAACTTCTACAGCTACGGTTACAACCGCATCGGCAGCATCGATTTCAGTCAAATCCTCGCGCCTTGTCCCGAATGGCTTGATCTCAGCCGCAAGCACTATCCTGAGTCGGGCGACCAGGATGCTCTAGCCGCCGGCGTTGTGCTCGACCTCGCGACCATCCAACATCACTCCACAATCCTCTCCGCTGGAACCGACGCCGGACAGCCCATTGTTCTCTGGTACTCGCCCGGCACAGCCGCAACCGACCAGATTCCCGCCGCGCAGTACAATATCAACGCAACCAGCGCTGGATATACCGGCTACGGTCAACCCACCGACGACTTCCTGAATCACCTTCTCGATAAACTCCGAACCGATCACGCTGATGTCCTGGGCAGCGACTTCGGCTCGGACTTCGGAGACCTGACCGGCACCACCTGGTACGGCCCCGCAAGGACCTGGCCCTCGGACCCGCAGAATGCGTCGTGGATCACCTTCTGGCACAACCTCGATACCGAGATTAACGGACGCATGGGAACCGTCGGCCTTGGCGATAACTTCTGGTCCACTTACCAGACGGGCCCCATCAGCGACAGTGTCTACATCACCGTGAACACGGCCACGTATTCCGCAAAGCTCGCCGGCAACGACCAGCGAAGCAATGTACGCCCAAAGGGTGGGCTAGGCGACGTAGGCGCCATAGAGAAATGAACCGCCGTGTGCAGTAAAGAAGTGTGTGATTGAGGTTTTCCCTTCGTGCCCCTTCGTACCTCGTGTCCTTAGTGGTTGAAGCCTTTCTAAGCCCGAAGCCTAATGTCCTTCTCCATCCGCTCGCCTTCCGCCACCGATAGAAGAACGGAATCCCCAGCAGAATCACCGCCAGCCCTAGCGACGATCGCACCGGCCGCACCATCCACAAGTTCACCGTTAACGCGACCGCGACCAGCACAAAAATCACCGGCGTTAATGGATAGCCCCACGCCCGGTAAGGCCGCACCAGATTCGGTTCGCTGCGCCGCAGCCGTAGCAACGCCACCCCGGTCAACGCAAAGAAGATCCAAACTGCGAACACGAACAACGAGTAGAGTTCCTCAAATGTCCCAGTCAATGCGAGCAGCGTAGCGACAGTTCCCAGAAAGAGCAGCGCTCCGCTGGGCGTGCGGAACGAAGGATGTACTCTTTCCGCAAATTGAAAAAAGACTCCGTCGCGAGCCATGGCATACGGAATTCGCGCCCCGGTCAGCACCACGACATGCAACGCGCCAAACGCGGAGAGGGCCATCGCCAGCGTGAGCCATGACGCACCGCGACTGCCCGCAAACGCCCGCACCGCATCCGATGCTACGTGCTGCGACCGAGCCACCTCCGCAAATGGCAGCACATGGAAGTACGCAACATTCGCCAGGAAATAAAGGCCGCCTACAGTCAACAGGCCCAGCAGGATCGCCCGTGGAATATTTTTCTCAGGACGCTTGATCTCCTCCCCGAGAGAACCGAGATCGTTGAATCCGTTGAACGCCCACATCGCCGGAACGAGAGCCGTCAGCAGGGCACGGATCATCCCCAAGCCCGGAGGCGTCGCCTGCTGCACTGCCGCACCTTCGGTCTGATGGCCAAGGAGCAGCCCTCCGAAGGCAATCATCACAATCGTGCCAATTTTCAATGAAGTCAGGAATACCTGGATTCCGCCGCTCATCTTGACGCTGAAATAGTTGATCCCCGTTACTATGATGACCACGAGTGCTGCCAGTGGCTGCGCTGCGGTGAAGGTGAAGTCCTCGTGCCAGATTCGCCCCGTGAAAAGTGGCGTGTCTACGGCGGGGAAGAAGAAACCCATGAACCGTATGAAGCCAGCCCCCAGTCCCGCCATGGCGACCGGACGGTCAAGAAACGAACTCATCCACCCGAACAAGAACCCCCACAGAGGCCCCAGTCCACGGCCCAGGTAGACGTAGGGGCCGCCCGCCTTAGGAAAAGCTGCCCCAAGCTCCGCGTAACAGAACGCCCCCAGGAGAACAATCATCCCGCCGAGAACCCACGCCAGCAGCACCAGTCCGCGTGATCCCACGGCGCGAGCCATGTCGCTCGACACCAGAAATACTCCCGTACCGATGGTGTCGCCGATGACAATCGCGATCGCAGCCCACAGCCCGAGACCGCGAACCAGATGAGAATGAGTCGATCCAGACGTTTCCGATTGCGCAGCAGGATTGGTGGCCATTGAGGGATTCAGAGAGCCTACTATCGGTGCTTAACACGGTCAACGACAAGGGAGTGTCGATCCGGCTTGCCGCCTCACACAAGCTACCATCTACGTGATTGTTCGTGGATCGTGGAAGAGCGGCCCTTTAAGGCCTGCCCTGGGGTTGTGCATGGTTCTACGGTCCACCAAAGCGAAATGAAACCGGGTGCCCCACTTCTGGCCGAGGTTGCCAGAAGTGGGAGTTTCGACAGAGCGAAGTCGAAGGGGCCGCGTCCGGAGTGCTGAGGAGCGGGCTTTAGTGCTGAGTGAAAATAAATTTATTGGTGAGCAGTGCAGCAAGAACGACGGACTCCAGCGCGCGTAGCGGCGGCGGGTGATAGCCCGACACGGAAGTGCCGGGTGGCGTGGGGAAAAAGCACGAGTCCCGTAGGAGTCTGCGTCGTAACTTCTTGGTGTGCCAAAAAGTGGAACAGAGCTGCTCTTCACAGCCGCGAAGCGGCGCAAGAATAAAGCCCACAGCGCGAGCTATGGGTTGCAAAGTGGGAAATGACCGAGCCCCAAAGGGGCGTAAGAAAAGCTACGACACAAACTCCATAGGGGACGGCAATCCTTATCTCACGCACACTCGTTAGCCCCTGTCGCTGTTGACAATCCCGGCTGCCCCAACCTTTGTTTTAGTGGATCTTTCCTTCTCGATCGCTTACTGCGCCCCACGACGATAGTTCCATTCATGCTCCCCGCGTTATCATCAATCCGCTATGGCAACCACGAAGTTCATGTTGCAGGAGTTCTCTGGGGAAGACCTGTATCGTCTCTCCGACCCCGATCGTGTGCTGACACCCGCGCTGGCGATTTATCCCGACCTCATCGCCTCCAACATAACCTCCACGATCAATTTGCTCGCAGGCAATGCTGATCGCTGGCGCGCGCACATCAAGACCGCGAAGCTCAACTACACGCTCCGCATGCTGATCGCCCGGGGCATCCGCAATTTCAAATGCGCCACCAGCCTTGAACTTCTGCAACGCCTGCCAAGCGGGAGCACTCGACGTTCTTGTCGCTTATCCCCTGATGGGCGCCAACGCGAATCGTGTGCGTGAGATCAAACACCAGCACCCCCGAGTGCGGATTTCAGTGCTGGCCGAGAATGAAGCACAAGTGCAGCAATGGCGAGGCTCCGACATCAGCATCTTCCTCGACATTAATCCTGGAATGAACCGCACCGGAATCGAGCAGAGTGCTCAACAGCGTGTCATTGAACTCGCGCAGGCTGTTCGACAGTCGGGACTCGAATTTCGCGGGCTGCATTACTACGATGGCCAGTTTGGCGCCGTTGCCGAGCCCGAGAGAACGAAGGCCGCTCACTCCGGATACGAGCGGTTGCTACAACTCGTCCGCGAACTTGAGCGATCGAGTATGCGCGTGTCTGAGATCGTCACGGCTGGAACCCCAACCCTACCATGCTCGCTCGCCTATCCCGGGTTTGAAACCGCCGACTTCATCCACCGCGTGTCGCCCGGAACGGTCGTTTACAACGACGCCACGAGCCTCGCCCAGCTGCCCGCGCAATATGGGTACGCACCCGCGGCGCTCGTCATGACTCGTGTGGTCAGCCATCCCCATCACGGCATCATCACCTGCGACGCAGGGCACAAGGCAGTCTCCGCCGATGCCGGCGTCCCCACGTGCGTTGTGGTCGGCCATCCCGAACTTACACCGCTATCGCCCAGCGAAGAGCATCTGCCGCTGGCAGTGACCGAAGGCGCCGACGCGGCCGCGAGTCGGCGACATTCTTTATCTGCTTCCCCGCCACGTCTGTCCCACGGTGAACAACTTTGATGCGGCAATGATCGTGCGCCATGGCCAGATCGAATCCGTCGAGGAAGTCTCCGCTCGCGGGCACGAAGGGCCGCTGCTGGACCAGACTGTTCTCGGCACAGCCGCCTTGGAATCGATGGCTGGAAGAGTAGAAAAATAGTTCGACGTGGGAGACGAGCCGTTATCCGCGGTACCAGTCCCTATTTGCGGCGAGCCTTCTTCTTCGACTTGCTCGTAGACACTTTACTCGGCCGTCTTCACTTCCAGATAGGCGATGCAGTCGATCTCGATCAGCATCCCGGGAGTATGTCCCAGATCGCTCCCCACCGTCGTGCGCACTGGATAAGGCCTGGTGAAGCGCTTCGCATACACCGCGTTGTACCGCGCAAACAGGCTCGTATCGCTGAGGTGAACGTTCACCTTGACGACTTCGTTCAGCGTAGCTCCCTCCGCTGCGAGGATCGCGGCGATATTATCGATCGTCCGCTCCGTCTGCTGCTCGATGTCGCTTCCGACGAGTTCTCCGCTCGCCGGATCGATCGGTCCGGTCCCAGTCACAAAGATGAAGTCTCCGGCCCGCCACCCCTGCGAGTAAGCGCCTCGCGGTGGCGGTCCCTGCTTGGTCTGAATCACATGCTTGCTCATAGGTTTTAGCGCAAGGCAAACGCCTTGCTGGTTAAGCATCCTAGCACGCAAAAAAGAACACAAGGGTGCCCATCCTTGTCTCTCAACCCGGCAGTCTTTCAAAACGACCGGACCCAATTTGATATTGCTCAACTAAAATGGCCTCGACCGGGAAGAGGAAGCATCCATGACCCTTCGCCATAACTTTGCACCGCTCACAATCTTCTTGCTCTGCGTATACTCTGGAATCGCAACCGCGGCAAACTCCGCGAACGTCGTAAAAGTCGCCATCTGCCAGATTCTTGTCATCGACAGCGACCGCGAAGGCAATTTCCGCCGCATCGAGTACGCTCTCGCCGAGGCGAAAGCTCAAGGTGCCCAGATCGCGGCCTTTCCGGAGTCCGCCCTTCTTGGATGGGAGAATCCCGAGGCGCACCACCTCGCCCAGCCCATTCCCGGCGCCGACAGTCGCCGCATCCAGGACCTCGCGAAGAAGTTCGATCTCATGATCGCCATTGGCCTCGACGAAAAAGATGGCGACCGGCTTTACGACTCCGCCATCCTCGTCGACCGCACCGGCAAGCTTCTTTGGAAGCACCGCAAGATCAACGTCCTCCCTGAACTCATGACTCCGCCCTACGCGCAAGGCAAGCCTGACGACATCAATGTCATCGAAACCGAATTCGGACGAATCGCTTTCCTGATCTGCGCCGACACCTTCAGCGACGAGCACTTCGAGCGCATCAAGCGACTCAAACCCGACTTCATGATCGTCCCCTACGGTTGGGCCGCAAAGCCAGAATGGTGGCCCGATCACGCCAAAGAACTCGAGAAGATCGTGAGCAAGCGGGCGAAGGAACTAGGCTGCGACGTAGTCGGCACAGATCTGGTTGGCATAATGAGCGCCGGCCCCTGGAAGGGATACACCTACGGCGGCGCGAGCGTAGCGATCTCCGCTACGGGAGAAGTGATAACCAAATTGCGGGACCGCGACATCGAAGTAAAGGTCGTCGAAGTCCACCCGCGAAACCATTAATTGCCCCAACCGCGAAGCGCAGCGCAAGCTGGTGGGGTAGGCATCCGTACGCCAACTCGGGAGGAGCGAACCGAATCCAGGACCCAAGGGTCCGAGTTTTCCACAGAGAGAAATCTGCCGGTTGTGAAGGACACGATGCCGCAGAAACGATTTTAAAATCAAGAATTCCTTCGTGTACCTTCGTGTCCTTTGTGGTTCAAGCTTCCGCCGGATCATCGCGTACCGATTCCGCGTCCGGAGGGGTGTAGACTAATCAAAGTCTTATACCGCTCTTATCAGCTCTGAAAGGAACTCTCCCATGGCAACACTCGAAGCCCCCATCCTGCCAGCGCGCACGAGCCTGCATTCCGGACCATTTGTGACCGAGCCCTTTTTTGATTTCCGCAACGAAGAAAACGCCCGCCGCATGCGTTCCGCCATCGCGAAAGTCCGCGGCCAACTCGGCCGCGAATACGACCTCATCATCGGCGGCAAGCGCGTCAAGACCACCGACAAGATCAAATCGCTGAATCCCGGCCAAGCCCTCGGAGATCGTCGGCATCCACCAGAAGGCCGGCAAAGAGCACGTCGAGCCCGCCATGCAAGCCGCGCTGAAAGCCTTCGAACCCTGGAGCCGCACCACGGTCGAAGAGCGCGCCGCGCTGCTGTTCCGCGTCGCCGACATCATGCGCGAGCGCAAGATGGAATACATGGCGTGGCTGGTCTTCGAAGTCAGCAAGAACTGGGCCGAAGCCGACGCCGACATCTCCGAAACCATCGACTTCTGCGAGTTCTATGCGCGCGAAGCGCTGCGCTTCGCCAAAGCGCAAACGCCGATCCAGCTGCCCGGCGAGCACGACACCCTGCACTACATTCCGCTCGGCGTCGGCGCGGTGATTCCGCCGTGGAATTTCCCCTGCGCCATCATGGCCGGCATGACACTGGCATCGATCGTCAGCGGCAACACCGTCGTCCTGAAGCCGTCGAGCGACTCGCCGACGATCGCTGCGAAGTTCATCGAACTGCTGGAAGAATGCGGCATGCCCGAAGGCGTCGTGAACTTCTGCCCCGGCGCCGGCGCCAGCTTCGGCGACGCGATCGTTGCCCATCCCAAGACGCGCTACATCGCCTTCACCGGATCGCGCGAAGTCGGACTGCACATCAACAAGACCGCCGCGACGCAAGCCCCGGCCAGATCTGGATCAAGCGCACGCATCCTCGAAATGGGCGGCAAAGACGCCATCATCGTCGACGCCGACGCCGACATCGACGCCGCCGTCGAAGGCGTCGCGCAAGCCGCATTCGGATTCCAGGGACAGAAGTGCTCCGCCTGCTCGCGCGCCATCGTCGACGAGCGCATCTACGACAAGTTCCTGCAGAAGTTGAAAGCGCGCGTCGAGCAGATCACAGTCGGCGATCCCGCCGAGAACGCCGAACATGGGCGCCGTGATCAACGAAGGCTCGATGAAGACCATCCTCGGCTACATCGAGCAGGGCAAGAAAGATGGACGCCTCATCACCGGCGGCGAACGCGCCACCGAGGCCGGCGAAGGCTACTTCATCCAGCCGACCGTGATCGCCGACATCCCACCGAAGTCAAAGCTCGAGCAGGAAGAAATCTTCGGCCCGGTGCTCGCCGTGATCAAGTGCCCGCGACTTCGACCACGCGCTGGAAATCGCGAACGACACCGAGTTCGGCCTGACCGGCGCGGTCTACACCAGTTCGCGCGACAAGATCGACCGCGCCATCCGCGAATTCCACGTCGGCAACCTCTACATCAACCGCAAGTGCACCGGAGCGATGGTCGGCGCGCATCCCTTCGGCGGCTTCAACATGTCCGGCACCGATTCCAAGTCCGGCGGTCCCGATTACCTTTATCTGTTCACGCAGGCGAAAGCGTAGGCGAGAAGCTCGAGCTAGCCACTTGCGCCGCAGGAACTTGATCGCCTGAATCCGCAATCGGCGGCTCCAAACCGCAGAGCCGCACTCAAGTAAGTCCGGGGAACCCGGTCAACCACAACTACACGGGGGGACTCGGACTGGGGCCGCGATGATTTCCTCTATTTCGCAACCAGAGGAACCGGAACCGGATTTCGCTCCAGAAACTGCCGCTGATGCCAGTACGGATAGATCGGCGTTACATCGCTGGCGCGGTCGAGCTTGGCCATCTGCTCAGCCGACAAATTCCACTCTGCAGCATCGAGATTCTGCCGCAACTGTTGTTCGTTTCGCGCGCCGATGATGATTGTCGAAACCGTTGGCCTCTGCAGCAACCAGTTCAGGGCCACCTGCGGCACACTCTTGCCGGTCTCTTTCGCGACCGCGTCGAGCGCATCGACGACATTAAACAGATGCTCGTCCTCAACTGGCGGTCCTTGCTCAGAGGTCTTGTGAAGCCGACTCTCCGCAGGCAAAGGCTGCCCGCGCCGGATCTTTCCCGTAAGCCGTCCCCAGCCCAGCGGACTCCAGACCAGCGCGCCCACGCCCTGGTCCAGACCCAACGGCATCAACTCCCATTCGTACTCGCGGTCGATTAGCGAGTAGTACACCTGATGCCCAACATATCGCGCCCATCCGTAGCGATCGGCGACGTCGAGCGACTTCATCAGGTGCCATCCGGAAAAATTCGAGCACGCGATGTAGCGCACCTTACCGCTCTTCACGAAATTGTCGAGCGTGCTCAGCACTTCTTCGACCGGAGTAAGCGCGTCGAAGCCGTGCAGGTGGTAGATATCGATGTAGTCCGTACCGAGCCGCCGCAGGCTCGCTTCGCACGCTGTGATCAGATGATGCCGCGACGATCCGAGATCGTTGGGCCCGTCTCCCATGCGGAACGTCGCCTTGGTCGAGATCAGAACCTTGTCGCGTCGCCCGGCCACGGCTTTTCCCAGGATCGTTTCCGACAGCCCGTTCGAGTAAATGTCAGCGGTGTCAAAGAGATTGACGCCAGCCTCCAAACAGACATCGACCAGTCGTGTGGCCTCGGCAACATCGCTCGCGCCCCAGGCTTTGAAAAACTCCGTTCCACCGCCAAATGTTCCCGTCCCAAAACTCAGGACGGGAACTTTCAATCCAGATTTACCAAGCTGTCGGAATTCCATAGCACGCATAGATGCAGATAGGCTGAAAATGATTCTAAGCGATATGTGGGTCGCGCGCCTGACGCATTTGCCGGCCTAATGCCCTGCTGATCTCCCTCCCGCTTGCTGCAATTCCTTTCTTGAGGAGGGGATTCTATTTGAGTGGGGAAAGGATTTCAGAGGTCACCGTCATTTGTGGTTTGGTTCCAGGCGAGCGTGGTAACCCTTGCGAGCGCGGACTTGCATACGCTTGCCGTCTCTTTCGGCAATGACGCTGATTGCGCGATAGCTACCATTCGGTTGGAAGTCGGCGGGCCTGTAGGCGACGAAGTAACGGCTACGGATCAAATCATGCAGCTTATCGAAGGACTTGCCCAACGTCAGCATATCGCCGGGAAACAGCGCCTCGCCTCCGCTGCGCTCCGCCAGTAGCTCTAACACCTTGTCCGCATCGGACTTGTCGCCGCTCTCCTCTTTCGTGCTGACAGTGTAGATCGCGACGCCCGTTTCCTCCGCCACTTGGATGCTTTGTTTCAGACTGCTTTGGCTTGAGTTATCTTCGCCGTCACTGAGTATGACCAGTACTCTCGCTACCCGATCGCTCTCGGGATATGCCCCCAACTTCCGACACGCGGTTGACACCGCATCAAAGAGAGCGGTGCCCCCTCCGTTTGTGAGCTTCTCAATCCCTTTCGCCAATTCAGCTGGGTCCGAGCTGAAATCCTGAGTCACGGTAATTTCGTTGGAAAAGCCCGCTATAAACCCGAGGTCGGAGGGACCACTTAGCATTTTCTCAACAAACTTAATTGCTGCACGCTTCTCAAACGAGAAGCGGTCATGCACGGACCCGCTCGTATCCACGAGCAGAGCCAGTCGTAAAGGAAGCTTCGACTGAGGGGCGAATTGTTCCACTCTTTTCCGGCGGCTTGTTGTCATCAAGGATCCTGATGTCGGACTGCCGCAAATCGTTCACCATCCGTCCATGGCTGCTGACGGCGAAAAACAAGGTCACTTGGTCCACATCGCTACGAATTGTCCATGAGTTGAGAGGGGCTGGAACGGCGGGGGGCACAGTCGCAGTTGCGACGTTGTTCGTATCCGCGGTGTTCACGTTCGCTTCGGGCGGCGTGCTGCAACCTTCGCAACTCCCGCCATCGGATTCGTCGCCCACGGCGTTGAGCTGTGCCTTCAACCTGTCGCTATTAGGAACGGTTTGTGGCTGCAGAGACGCGACCAGGGTGTGCTTGTCGGCGAAACGGCGGCAGCCCGAACTCCTTGTTGTGGGTTAGAGCGGCCAGATTATTGCGTGCAATCGGCGCCATCGCGTTCGTAGGATCTTCGCTTAAAAAGAAGCTAAGTTCGTGCTCCATGGTTTCGTAATCCTGAAGGGATAAGGCGGCCGACGCAGCCACGTAATGCACATTGGCCATCCCCTTGTGTTTGAGAGCATGGACTTGTTGGGCTGTTTTCACAGCCTGCTGGTACTGATGGGTACCGTTTTGCGCGTACGCCAGACCCGAGAGGATTCTGGCATCCGTTGGTCGACAGGGAGGCGGCTTTCTCAGTTCCGGTTCCGCAGTCTCAAAATCGTTCATCGACAGTGCCAACAGACCAAGATTCAGGAACGATCCCGCAAATTTCTTGTCCAACTTCCCAGCCGTCTCAAATTCGGTTCTGGCGTCGGCAGCGTCCTCCTGGTCGACGTAGGCGAGACCAAGACCAATGTGAGCTAAAACGAAGTTGGGATAGATCTGAATCGCTCTTTCAAAGTGCTTGATCGCCTCTTTTGAGTTTTGCGCTTTCATGAGAGACGTAGCGCGATTGTACTCAACCACGGCTTTATTGGGAGCCTCCAGGTCGAGCGCCGATACCATGCCAGAATCAATCAATTGCTTATCTTGCTTGCGCCGCTCTTCGCTCTCCCTTGCATGCCGGTTCCCCTGATCAAGAAACATCAGTCTGAGGTCGTATTGCGCGAGTGGATCCGGGCCCAGATTGATACCGGTTGTCACCTGAACCGGGCCCTCGCTAAATCTTCCCTGCGCATGCGCGCAGATTCCGCTACAAACCGAGACGAAGACGCAGGCGATCGAACGCTTGGTAACCCAGCGTCGATGGCCTGGCACAGACTGCACGGAATAGCTCCAGATGAGACGATGGGCGGGGGTCGCGGCCTGATTGGGGATCGCACCCGGGATTTTCGGACGAGTTACCGCCTTCTTCGCCCCAGACCGTCCGGGGAGATACTATAGCACTCTCATCCCTGCGCTGGGCGCTCCATCCCTCGCCACCTCTTTTGCGGACTTAGGCGGCACGACTGAAAGAGGTTGCGAAAAAAAACTCCTGAATGCCGGTGGTACCGTGGAAGAGCGGCACTTTAGTGCCGCGTAAAGGATGCAGAATCAATAGTGGGCTTCAGCCCCAATGGTCGCCTATCGCCGCGATCGGACTTTTTCCGCAACCTCTGCAAGCCGCGCCCTTCTCCGAACTACGCTCCCCAAAACTGCAATTCCCCAAAACTACTCAGGGACAGTTTCAATTGAAACCTGCCGTCTCGCCCAAAAAATCAAGGCTGCCAGGACTGGCAGCCTTCTCTTTCCGTGATTCGCTAGAAGCTACTGTGCAACGCCCGCAGGCGGCTGAGGAGCAGCTCCGGCCGTAGTGGCCGCGGCGGCTTCGTTCAAGATGCGGTGGTGAATGGTGAACAGCGCCAGTTCGAGACGGTCCGACACCCCGATCTTGTCGTACACATTGCGCAGATAATTCTTGATCACCTGCTCGGTAGTGCCCAGCTGTGAGGCGATCTCTTTGTTCTTGTAGCCCTGCACGATCAAGGCGACGATGCGCAGCTCTTTCGCGGTCAGGCGATCGCGAACACGCAGTCCGACCATATCGTTTTCGGTGAGTTCGCTGGGCACGGCGACATCCTGCACCCAGGTCTCGCCGCGCGCGACTTTGCGAACGCAATCCACGAGCGCGGCACTAGTCACATTGCGATAGACAACGCCGTGCGCGCCGCTCGACATGTGCTTCTGCGCGCTCTCGCCGGTATCGGCCAGCACAATGACGCGCGTCTTCGCTTTATTGGCGGCCTGCACGATGGCAGCGAAGTCGTTATGAAAGCCCGCCGCCACTACCAGCACCGCGGCGCGGAACTTGTCGAGCGCCATGAACATCTGTTCCGGCGTCTGTGCCTGGGCCACAATGCGCATTTCGTCTTCGACGGCGAGCACTTTGGCGATGCCCGCTCGGAAGATTGCCTGGTTATCGGCCAAAATCAGTTTGAGCATGTTGTCAGCGCTCCAAGAAAGTCCGTTTTATGAGTTCCTGACGAACTCGTATGAGTCGATCACGCAAGCTACGCCGCGGCCCTCGCCGCCTTCGCCAGTCTCATCGGCGCGAACCACACGGCCTTTGCACTGGATGGTGACGTTTTCCTGGCCGCCCGTCATCTCGGGTGGCAGCGTGATTTCAAATTCCACGGGCGAACCAATCTCCATGGCGGCGTCGGCGCGGATGTACACGCCCGCCGCACTGAGATTCCCGGTGACTCCCTTGGCGTCGGTTTCACCCTTGTGAATCTTGATCGGCAATTCCAGCGGAAATCTTTTTCCGGTCCGTGCTTCTTCCCCCACGGTACCTCCTCTAGGTTGACCTGTCTGTGTGCTGTCTGTGAATGAGGCCAACGTGGTCAAACCAAGCTCCTGGCAGGCTGGGGCCTGCTTTTGTGCTCACGGGCGGTTATATCACGGAAGGTTACTGATGTAAAAGCCTGATAACCCATTAGTTAACGGTAGGGGCGATTCCCCCTACACATCGGGTCAATATCTGGGCCGCAGGTTGAGGGCTCTTTTTCTCAGCGTAAGAGAGATTTCATGAAACGTAGGTATCTGGTTGGGCGCAGCTTTTCATGTGCGCCGGGCATCTAGATTGTTTCGGTTGGTTCACGCGAAAGCGCGTCACTTCACGGACTGTCCTCCGGATGGCGCGCCGCGCGGGCGTGGTAGTCTCTCGGAAAACTTGCTACAGCAAGGGAGCGGTAATCCTATGGCACATTCATTCAAAATGTGGAGACTCAGGCGAAACCCGCAATGGAATAAATATGGGCTTTGAGATGGAATAAATAATGGAAGGCTACTGTGCGGCGGCCACAGATGCCCGGGGTTTACTGGCGATCTCGATGGCCGCGCCCAATCCCGCAACGGCAGCTTCCAGCAAGCGAAGATCATCGCCTGTGAAAGCGTCCTGGGCCGCACGATAAAGGGCCAAAACAGCGACGACCTTTCCGTCCGCCTCGATCGGCACGGCTAGAGCCGACCGCAGGGTGCTGTACTTCGTGGCATCGTTCAGGTATCCGGGCTCAACTGAGGGATTGCCGTTCAGAATCGCCTTGTGATTCTGCGCCACCCAGCCCGACAATCCTTCGCCTAGAGGAATCCGCAAAGATGAGAACAGCCGGAAGTTTTCCCCGCTCACGAACTTCGCGATCAGATTGTCCCCAGATGGACAATACGCCGCCATTGCGTCGTGCGGAACCAGATGCTTCAGTCGAACCGAGAGCATCGAGAAGATATCTTCCAATCGGAGGGATGACCCGGCCTTGCGGATGAGTTCAACCACTTCCTGTGACTGCTGCCGCGCCAGGGGAATTCGCTCGTTGAAACCGGAGGACGACATAGAGGCTGCAACCGGCTCCGGCGCCTCGGCAAATCCGGCTGCGGGCGCCGATCCCCGCACAATCTTGATGTCAGTCGATAATTTTTGAGGTGCCTGCAGAGGCTGCTCGTTCGCCAGCTTTTCCAGTTCAATGTAGCGGCGCTCGAGGATTGCGACGATCCGCGGATCGAAACTCGTTCCCGCTTCGGAGGCGACCTTCGCCATGGCCTCGTCGAGCGGCAGCGCTTTACGATACTGCCGGTCGGAAGCCAGCGCGTCGAGGCAATCGACGGCAGCCAGAATTCGAGCGCCGATCGGAATCGCTTCGGCCGCAAGCCCAAGCGGATAGCCGCTGCCATCCCATTTCTCATGATGCGCGCGGACAATCGGCACCACCGGATACGGAAAGTGAACCTGCTCCAGAATCTCCGCCCCGACGATGGGGTGAATCTTCATCTTCTCGAATTCCTCCGGCGTCAGCTTTCCCGGCTTGGAGATGATGTGTTCCGGCACGGCAAGCTTTCCGATGTCATGCAGCACGGATGCGGCCTGCAGCGCTTCCTTCTCGTCATCGCTCAAGCCCAGCTCGTTGGCCAATTCCATCGCATAGATACGTACCCGCTGCAGATGTTCGCCGGTCGTTTCGTCTTTGGCTTCGATGGCGAGCGCCAGAGCTTCAATCGTGCGCAGGTGAAGTTGTGAGACCTGCTGGGCGTGCACCTTCTCCGATTCGAGTTTGCCGAGATAGAGGCGATACGACCGGTACATCAGGTAAATCGGAGGCAGTACCAGCAACGAGGATTGCCATCCGATATGACTGTTCAGGAAATGGACTAATCCTGCGACTGCGGCTCCCACCATGTAATAGGGGAACAGCCATAGATGACTCTCGCCCCACACTTTTGCGATCGACTTCTCTTCGGTGAGGCCAATGATGGTTGACGTGGCCGCGGTATTGCAGCCGAAGTGAACAATCGCTGCGACCAGCAGCGCGAGCGGCCCCGGCGCGTGGAGAACTCGAGCGACAACAAACTGATAGGCGCCGTAAGCAATCGCGCTCGATACCGTGACCTGCGATAGGTTAAAGACCAGCTGCACTGGCTTGATCTGCCGCGCCGGTCTCCAGTAGAACTGCGCCAACGTGCTGGCCACTCCAATCGCCAGAGTTTCCGGCAGACTCAGTTCCAGGATGCCGAGCAGAGTGAACAGAAAGTTGACTGACAGCGTCCCTTCGATGCCGGGCAAGCTTACTTTGAGCGACGAAGCCAGAAGCGCTGCGATCAGGTAACAAGCGAACTTGACGGGATCACTGGTTTGCCAGTGCGCGAACCCCAGGAACAGAAAAGTCCATCCAGCCAAAGCAAGGCCGGCAATAAACACACGGGCGCCAATGGACCGAACCCCAGACATAGCAAGTGCTTAAATTTTCAATGAATTACGAGGACTTGTCCGCTCAAAACTCCGTTTCGTGATTACCATCGTTTACCGGCGTCGGATCACTCACTTACGAGAGAATTTTGTGCGGTTTTCCTGCTGCGATTTGATGCACCGCGCCTGATTCTTGAGACAGTTTGTCCCACCGGTCGTCGCGCGGGACAATGTGCCCGCTGAAGATCGCAACACATTCCTTCAAGTCTCTGATTGCAAAGGCTGACGGCTATCTCCCTTTGGACTCGCACCTGCACTATCCAGGTCACTTGCGGTGCGGTTACTCGCACCATGGGGACGGAGTGGGGGATTCAATGAAGAAACTTGTGCTTCTAATGTTGATCGTCAGCGTTACCGTGGCGTACGCCGACGATTCCAAAATTGCGCCCGAGCTGCGCAATCAGCCTGCCACCCAGCAGACACAGGTGATCGTCCAATACGCGCCTGGGACGCAGGTCAACTGCAGCGGCCTGCTCGGGCTCGTGGGCTGCCTTGTTAATGACATTCTGAAACTGGGCGGCCAGATCCTCAGCCAGGTCCCGATCATCAACGGAGTAGTCGCTCTGCTCGATGGCAATGGCATTCATAGCCTCTCCAAGCAGTCGAACGTCGTATACATCAGCCCGGATCGCCCGTTGAAGCCAACCCTCAGCAATGCCGCCTCTGCAGTGAACGCAGAATTCGCCTGGCAGTCAAACTATACCGGTGCTGGCATCGGGATAGCCTTGATCGACAGCGGAGTAGTCAGCCACCCCGATTTGAATCTAGGCATCCTACCGCTCTCGCGAGTGGTTTATCAGCAATCCTTCGTGCCGGCGAACTCCAGCGCCAGTGACCAGTACGGCCACGGCACTCACATCGCAGGCCTCATCGTCGGCGACGGCCTTAGCTCCACCGGCCCTTTCTACACCAAGACCTTCAAAGGAATCGCGCCCGGCGCAAACATCGTCAACCTGCGCGTGCTCGACGCCAATGGCGCTGCCACCGACAGCGCGGTGATCGCCGCAATCGCCCGTGCCATCTCTCTGAAATCAACCTACAACATTCGCGTAATCAACCTTTCGCTCGGCCGCGCAGTATATGAAACCTACAAGCTTGACCCACTCTGCCAGGCCGTCGAGCGCGCCTGGAAAAACGGTATCGTGGTGGTAGTTGCTGCCGGCAACAACGGACGCTATCAGGCCACGAACGGTTATGGCACCGTCACCTCGCCCGGCAACGATCCTTATGTCCTCACGGTAGGCGCAATGAAGCCCATGGGTACCCCCCAGCGCACCGATGACCTCATCGCCAGCTACAGCTCCAAGGGTCCGACGGTCGTTGATGCAGTCGTGAAGCCCGATCTCGTCGCCCCCGGCAACCTGCTGGTATCGCTGGCCGCGCCCAACTCGACTCTCTATGCGCAAAACCCCGCCAATCGCGTGCCCAACAACTACTACATCGCTGGCGGAAATACTGCTTCTTCGACGACTTACTTCACCCTGAGCGGCACCAGCATGGCTACCGGCGTGGTCAGCGGAGCGGTCGCCGATCTATTACAGAAATATCCGTCTCTCACTCCCGACCAGGTAAAGGCGCGCCTGATGAAGACAGCGTGGAAGTCCCTGCCCGCCTACAGCAGCACCACCGACCCAACCACCGGCATCACCTACACTGACCAATCCGACGTCTTCACCGTCGGTGCTGGCTACATCGATCTCGAAGCCGCTCTTATCAGCACCGATGTCGCCAAAGGAACGGCGATGTCTCCATTCGCTACTTTTAATTCGACCACGAACCAGGTCACCATGAAGGACGACAGCTCCGCCGTGTGGAACACGTCTACTACCTGGTCGAACGCCGCCGTCTGGGGATCATCGCAATTTGTGCCAACATCGTCGAGCACCTACTCGTCGAGCAGCACACTCTACGGCAGCAACGTGCTCTGGGGTTCGCAAGAGCCCTGGGGCAGCAACGTCCTCTGGGGATCGAATGCGCCCGCAGGCAGCAATGTGCTGTGGGGCAGCAACGTCCTCTGGGGATCGAATGTACTGTGGGGAAGCAATGTGCTCTGGGGCAGTAATGTGAACGGTGGCGAGCAATAGATTTCTCTCCGCACTCGCATAGACAGGGCCGCGAGAACTTCGCGGCCCTTTTTCTCTTTGGACTCACGCCAAACTTCTTCAACGAGAACCCGCTCGCGATCTCACGCTGGCCATCGCGACAATCAAACGCCTCGAACCCCTGCACAGGGTTCCTCCCTCAACGCTGCCGATCGCACCCGCTTGCCCATAACGGGAGCTTTTCCAATAACGGAACGCTCGCCCAAGCGCACGTAATCCGGATGGGCCGTTTCGCGTGGCATACGCTACCGGCGGTGCAGTAACGTCAAAGGTGCGCTTCTCAATCTTCTGATTGTTCCGGTTCGGGGGCTACGCCTTCATGAAACAAATTCCAGCGGACCTGTTCGAGTGGCACATTTTTGAAAACCTTAATCTGGCCCCAGCCTCCGCCACGCACTCGCCCGTCCGGATGGGGCCATTTACAACCGAGCAGGAGTGCCGCACGGTGCTGGCGAGCCTGAAGGCCATCCCCACGTTCCGTGACAGTGCGCTGGAAGTGCGAAAGACGATTCGTTTGCGTGAGAAACGGATAAGGATCCGACTGGGCGTCCGAGTTACGCCACTTGCCCGTCCCGATGTTAGCTGGGAAGCCCATACGGTGGATATCTCCAGTCGAGGCGCGCGTCTGTCCAACTCGAGCGACCGGGTGCAGCTCGGCGAATTCCTCGACGTCCGTTACGGACAGCGCGCAGCCATCTTTCGAGTAGTGTGGATCGGCCCGCCATGCACGCCGGCCGCCGACAATGTCGGGCTCGAGTGTTTGAGTCCCGAGACCAACATCTGGGACCTGGATCTCTCCGCGCGGACCGATGACGAGCCTCTCATGCAGGAGATTGTCGTCGCGCACAACGTGCAACGCCGGCTCTTTCCCCGTATAAGCCCTACCTGCGGACGCTCGACTATTCCGGCAAATGTGTTCAGGCGCGCACGGTCGGCGGAGACTACTATGACTTTCTCCAACATGGGGTGCGGCCGTGTGGGGTTGGTTCTGGCCGACGTTGCCGGGAAAGGTATTGCGGCCGCTCTTCTGATGGCTAGCCTCCAGGGTAGCCTTCACAACCGCGCTGAGGCCGGCGCGAGCGATCTTCCCGATATTCTGGCAGCCGTAAACCATCACCTCTACGAGCACACCGAAGCCAGCGGCTATGCCACTGTCTTCTTCGGATGCTACGACGACGATGCTCGCCGACTGGCGTATGTGAACTGCGGCCATATTCCTGCGCTGCTGCTTCGCGAGTGCGGAGAGGTCGAGCGTCTGGAAGCGACTGCTACCGTTCTGGGCTTGTTCGGAAACTGGGATTGCTCCGTTCGCGAGATTCAAATGCAAGCCGGAGACGTGCTGAGTATCTTCACCGACGGCGTTACCGAGGCTACAGCTGCCAACGGAGATGAGTTCGGCGAGTCAGGCCTTCTGTCGGTACTGCAGCGGGCCCGGGAGCTTGAGGCGACCAGGGTCTTGGACAAGATCGAGCATGCAGTGGAAGAATTCCGGTCAAGCGAGCTGCCGCAGGACGATTTGACGATGGTGGTCGCTCGCGCGCAATGAAGAGACGGGTGAGGAGAAGCCGAAGAACGAAGGCCGCAAGCCTCTATTACTGCTGGGCCGCGGGCGCGAAGTATCCCTTGCGTGCCCGCACTTGCAGATCTTTCTTCAGCGAGGAAATTTCGATGGTGCGGTAACGTCCGTCGGCGTCGAAATCGGCCGGCTTGTACGACACGATGTACTGGCTGCGCAACTCGTCTTCGATCGCCGCGAACGAGTGCGTGATGTCCTTCATCTTGAAGGGGAAGAATACCCGTCCGCCAGTTGCTTCCGCCAGTTGCTGAAGAACTTTGTCGCCGCGCATGACCAGGCCGCTATCGTCGGTCGAGATCGCGTAGATGATGACCTCGGCCCGCTGCGCCATCTCGATGGCCTGTGCCTTGGTCACTTCACTCTGATTGTCTTCTCCGTCACTCACTACGATGATGGCTTTTCTCACCGGACGTTCCGGACGGTCTTTCAGTAATTTGTCTTTGCACGCGCGGTAAACGGCATCGTAAAGCGCCGTGCCTCCGCCATTATGCAAGCTGTGGATCCCTTTCGAGAGCAGGGCACTGTTGTCGGTGAAGTCTTGTGCCAACTGCGAGTGACTGTTAAAGGCCATGACAAAGGCCCTGTCGAAATGTGCGCGTACCGTGTGCTCGAGAAAGCTGGTGGCCGCACTCTGCTCAAAATCAAAGCGGCTGTCCACCGATCCGCTGACGTCAATCAACAAGCCCATGTGAAGTGGAAGATCGGTTTCGCGGCGGAAATTCAGAATGGCCTGCGGCGGCTTGTGATCGTCTAGAATGCTGAAATCAGTCTGGTTCAAATCGCGAACAAACTTCCCGTGCTTATCGGTCGCGATAAACAGCACGTTGACTTCGTTCACGCGGGCGTGCAGCGTGATCACTGAATTCTGCGGATCGTCCGCAGTCGTGCCAGCTGTGGCGTTCGACGCCTTCAGAGTGGGTACGCCTGCGATATAAGAGGATTGGGCGTACAAAGGAGCACATCCCGCGAGGGTTGCCAGGAAAAGCGTCAAAAACCTCGAAATTCGATTCGTGTACTTCATGCCGAAGGAATCCAAATTTTTCACTGTAAAACGCGTCCTGACACACTCCCAAGTCATAAGATGCACGCCAGGGGCCGAAAAGCGGGACATTGCTGCACAGCCTTCTGATTGAATTTAGGAGTGCTCCAGCAAAGTGCCAAGTTACAAAAGGAGCACACGTTTGGTCATGGCACAAAACATGCAATCCAAATGACTTGCGCGATCCCGGTTCCCGTCACCGGCGTTGCTGTCTCGAATGCGGGCTAACATTGTCGCGCAGTCGTCTCGTTTTTTCCATAAAATCTGTATTGCGGAGGGTTCATGAAGAAACTTGTCGTGTGTGTCGTAGTTTTCCTGATCTCGTCTTTGACGGCGTTTGCTGCCAACGACGAGCACGAAGAAGACCGGGTCAAGGATGCAGGCGAAGTCTTGAAAGAAATTTTGAATATCCCGGACGACATTCCCCAAGATCTTCTCGACAAAGCGGAATGTGTGGTGGTCTTGCCCTCGGTGAAGAAGGGAGCCTTCGGAATCGGCGGCAGCTACGGACGCGGCGTGATGATCTGCCGCGGTGGGCAACATTACAAAGGCAAGTGGGGAGCTCCGGCGCTGTACGCTCTCGAAGGCGTGAGCATTGGATTTCAGTTGGGCGGGCAGGCCACAGATTTCGTGCTGCTGGTGATGAATCCCAAGGGCGCCGAATCGCTGCTGTACAGCAAAGTGAAATTAGGTGCTGATGCTTCCGCGGCGGCCGGTCCCAAAGGCCGCACGGCGGAGGGTGCGACTGACATCGTGATGCAGGCCGAGATCCTCTCCTACTCGCGCAATAAAGGTCTGTTCGCCGGTGTATCTCTGGAAGGCTCGACGCTGCGCTCTGACGGAAGCGCGAACGAGAAGCTGTACAAGAAAAAGCTGACCGCGAAAGAGATCATTCGCGGAGGGAAAGTCGGAGTGCCGGCGTGTGCCAGCGAGCTAGTCGCCACGCTCGACAGGAAGTCTCCGGTAAACAAGTCAGAGCCGAAGTCGCTGGAGTAGTTCCTCTGTGAACCTCGGTGTCCTCTGTGGTTTAGAGGTTCTTCGCAGGGAGCGAGATGAATGCCGAAGAAGAAGATCGCTGGCGCGGAGCCTGTTCGTTGCAGATGGGCGAAAGGCGAGCGGTACATCCAGTATCACGATGAAGAATGGGGCGTGCCGGTGCACGATGACCGCACGCTCTTCGAATTTCTGATCCTTGAGGGTGCGCAGGCGGGCTTGAGTTGGAGCACCATCCTCAACAAGCGGGACAACTACCGGCGCGCCTTCGACGGATTTGATCCGCGGCTCATCGCGCAATATCAGCCGAAGAAGATCAAGGCACTGCTTGCGGACCCGGGAATCGTTCGCAACAGGCTCAAAATCGGTTCGGCCATTGGAAATGCGAAGGCATTCCTCCGCGTGCAGGAAGAGTTCGGCAGCTTCGATCGCTACATTTGGCAGTTCGTCGGAGGCAAGCCACGAGTGAATCCCTGGAAGGTCCGGCAGGTGCCCGCGCGAACCGCCGAATCGGACGCGATGAGCAAAGACCTGAAACGGCGCGGGTTCAAGTTCGTGGGCTCAACCATCTGCTATGCCTTTATGCAGGCGGTGGGCATGGTCAACGACCACGTGGTGGATTGCTTCCGCTATAGGCTTGTGTAGCAGCGGACGCCTCGTCCGCTGCGGAGCGAAGCTCCGTCCTTTTAGCGGTGTAAGCCTTATCTTTAGCCGTCTTTCTTCTCGCAACCCCGGACGAGGCGTCCGGGGCTACACAATCAACGTGGGTGATAAAGGGAACTCGCGCTAAGATAGATCACCACCAATCCCAACAGCAGCACCGCGCTTTCCACGCGTGTCGACCAGACATGCAGGGCGTCGAACTGCACCCGCGCAGGATCAGTGAGCGGAACGGTGGCAAAATCGCTGACCGAGGCGCGCAGCGTGTCCATGCGCGGGATGATCCAGAACTGCGAGACGAGCGTCAGCGCCAGCATCAGGCAAATGAGGATGTGACGCATGGCGAAGACGTGGGCGGTTCCCTGCGTCACATAGCTGTAGAGCAGAGAAGCGACCAGGAAGACGACGCCGGAGATGATGGCAATCCAATGCAGCTTGCCGAGCGCGCGTCCCACAACGTTGCCGGCGAGATGTGTGTTGGGGAGCACCTGGAAAGCCGTGGGTGCGAGCACGAAGGCGAAGAAGATGAGACCGCCGATCCAGACCACGAGCGAGAGAACCATCAAGAAGCGGAGGAAGGACATGATGGGAGAATTATAGCCACCTGTGACTTTCGGCGCTAAACGACGAAATTGAAAGGAAGGATTTGTGAGAGCAGGAGGAATTTGTGAAAGCAGGAAGCATTTGTCATTCCGACCGAAGGGAGGAATCTGCTTTGTTGCCGGCATCTGTGCGGCCGCGTGCGACAGCAGATTCCTCGCGGCTTCGCCGCTCGGAATGACAAGGCTGGCTTACATCGGAATGACAAGGCTGGCTTACACAGGAACGGCCACGTTCTCCACGATCTCCCTCAGCACCTGATCCGATTGCTCCGACTTCTTCAGCGTCGAAGCGTAGAGATTGTTGACGACCACTCGGTGCGCAAAGACGGGCACGACCAGCGGCTTGAAATCTTCCGGCGTGCAGAAGGTTCGGCCTTCGAGGAAGGCCATGGCCTGGGCGGCGCGGTAGAGAGCCTGCGAGCCCCGAGGCGAGACTCCGAGCGACAGGAACTCAGACTCACGCGTGCGGCGCACGATCTCCAGGGCGTAGTTCACCAGGGAGTCATCTACCCGAATGTTCTTCACGGCCTGCTGCATTTCGAGCACGTCCGCTGCAGTCAGAACCGGGCGCAGACGAATCCAGGTGCGCGACGCCGGCTTCCGAGCGCAGGATCTGGCGTTCGGCCTGGGCATCGGGATATCCCATGCGCACGCGCATCAGGAAGCGGTCGAGCTGTGACTCGGGTAGCGGATAGGTTCCGTGATGCTCGACCGGATTCTGTGTCGCGATCACCAGAAATGGCTGCGGCAGCTCGTAGGAGTGCGCGTCCACCGTGACCTGGCCTTCGTTCATGGCCTCGAGCAGCGACGATTGCGTTTTCGGCGTCGTGCGGTTGATCTCATCCGCGAGTAGCACGTTGGTGAAGACCGGGCCGCGCTTGAATTCGAACTTCTGATCGGCGGCGGAATACACCGAAATGCCGAGAACGTCGGAAGGCAGCATGTCGCTGGTGAACTGCACGCGCTGGAAAGTGCAATCGATGGCGCGGGCCAGGGCCTGTCCGAGAGTGGTCTTGCCGACTCCGGGAACGCCTTCAATGAGCAGGTGTCCGCGGGCGAAGATGCTGACCAGCGCGAGCCGGACAACGTCGTCCTTGCCGCGAATCACGCGGCGTAGAGCCTTTTCCAGGTCAGCGGCTTTGGTAGACACAGCGATGGCGGTCTCGGGCGACATTCTTTGGATTCTACTATCGGCTGCAGACGGTGCAGGAGTTACGGACGTCATAGGTGAGCCATGAGCGATGAGCAGTGAGCAAGCCAGCCTTTCCAGGCCTCGACATTGAGAACGCTTCCGGTTCCGTAACTTGCACGGGTTGCGATGGCTCATTGCTCATCGCTCACTGCTGACTATCTGCGTGAACTCCGCAGGCCTTCCCGTCAGCCGCTCAATGCGCTTCTCGACCGGCGGATGCGTCGAGAAGAGGCTCGCGAACATCCCGGCGTTCACCCCCAGGAACGGCTGGATGATGAACAGATGCGCGGTCGATGGGTTCGCTTGCAGTGGGACGCGCCGAGAGTAGGCGTCGATCTTCCGCAGGGCGCTGGCCAGTGCGTACGGATTTCCGGTGAAGTGTGCGCCTGTGGCATCGGCCTGATATTCGCGCGAACGCGACACGGCAAGCTGAATCAGACTCGCGGCGATTGGGGCGACGATCAGCATGAGCAGCGCGGTCAGGCCTCCGCCGCCGCGACGGTCGCGATCGCCGCCGTATCCGCCGAAGATCATGGCCCAGCGTCCCATGCTGGCGAGCATGGTGATTGCGCCGGCAATCGTTGCAGCGACGGAGCTGATCAGGATGTCGCGGTTGTTGACGTGTCCGAGTTCGTGAGCCAGTACGCCTTCCAGTTCCTCATCGTTCAGCAGTTCCAGAATTCCGTGCGTGACCGCGACCGATGCGTGCTGCGGGTTGCGTCCCGTGGCAAACGCATTCGGCGAGTCGGTCGGGATCACGTACATCTTCGGCATCGGGATGCCGATCTTCTGGGTCAGGCGCTCAACCGCGGCGAAGGCGCGCGGAAGTTGCTCGCGCGTCACGGGCTGGGCGCGATACATGGCCAGAGCGATCTTGTCGGAATAGAAGTACGAGACGAAGTTCATGACGGCAGCGAAAGCCAGCGCCAGGAACATTCCGTTCTGGCCGCCGAACGCGCGGCCGAAAGCCATCAGCAGCAGCGTGAGGGCGGTCAGAAGGAACGCGGTCTTAAATGTGTTTCCCATAATTTTTGTGGAGCTATTTCATTGGATGTTGGCTGGAGGGGCGAGATGCATGACGCCCATTTTGGGAATTCCCGGTTGCGAAGTGGGTACCCCCTCCCCCTGCGGTCTACTGGAATCAGCAACTTAGCGGGAATTGGCGGAGTAATTCTTGGCGCTCAATCACTTACGGGCAAAATATTCAGGGATAAGGACTTACGTTCACCCGCCCCGATTCTGCCGCCCGATGCTTATGATCCGGCACGCGGCTCAGCTACGTCAAGGACGCTGGTCACAGTTGGGTGTGCGGCCTGCGCCCGATCTCGGACCCGGACCTCAGATGGCGGGCTTCATGGGGCCTCGCTCTTGTTTGAGCCGGCAACTGCTGATCAGCAGAAATTCTGCCGCGCTTTGCGGTGGCGCCCCGGGGACGGACGCGGTTAAGCTTGTGCTGCTTATGAGGCTGTTCTTGCGTCCAGTCTCGCTGATCGCGCTGTTCTTCCTGATCACGGTACCTTCGAGCGCCCAGCAGCCTTGCCCGCTGCCCCCGGCGCTCGAGCGGATGACGGGGAAGACCATCTTCACCGACCAGCAGGAGATCGATCTGGGCGACGCGATGGGCGACAGCCTGGCTCGCGAATTCGTTCTCATCGACGATCCCGCCCTCACGGCGCATCTTGAGGAACTCGGGGCGCGGCTGTCCCGCTATCTTCCGCCGAATAATCTTCGATTCCGTTTCTTTCTTATCGACCTGCCTGAGGTCAACGCATTTAGCCTCTCCGGCGGCCGAATCTACGTGGCGCGCAAGATGGTGGCGCTCACCCGCAGCGACGACGAACTGGCCGGGGTGCTGGCGCACGAGATGGGACACATCGTGACCCATCAGCATTCCATTCTGCATGACCCAGCTGCTGAAGCGCGTGCTGGGAGTGACGCAGGTTGGCGACCGGGCCGACATCTACGACAAGTTCCAGCGCCTGCTCGAAAATGAACAGCGCAAACCGACGCGCATCAGTCGAGGACGAAGGAGACCAGTACATAGCCGACCAGGTCGCGTTGTTCGCCATGGCCCGCGCGGGATTCTCCCCGCAGGCGTATGTCGATCTGTGGGATCGCTTCAATTCGACTCATGGTAAGACGGGGAGTTGGTTCACCGATCTGCTGGGACATACCACGTCGGAGCAGAAGCGTCTGCGGGAATTGTTGAAATCGGTTTCGATGATGCCCGCCGAGTGCGCGAAGATCACCCCATCATCGACAGCGGAGTTCGAGGCTTGGCAGTCGCAGGTGATCGCCTCGCACACGGGGATGCATACGGCGTCACTGCCTGGCTTGCTGGTGAAGCAGAAATTGGCGTCGCCATTGCGCCCGGATATCAACAATCTGCGTTTCAGTTCCGACGGGAAATACGTGCTGGCACAGGACGAGGGCGGGATTCACGTGCTTTCCCGCGATCCATTTCAGTTGTTGTTCTTCATCGAAGCTCCGGACGCGGATAAGGCATCGTTCAGCCCCGACTCGAAGTCGGTGGTATTCAAGACGCCGTCGCTGCGAGTCGAGACCTGGGACATCGCCAGCCAGAAACGGGCTTCAGTTCACGAGATCGTGCTGCGCGAGGCCTGCCTGCAGAGCACACTCTCGCCCGACGGCAAGTATTTCGCCTGCATAGACAAGGAATTCACGCTGCAGTTGCTGGAGGTGGCGACCGGTAAGGAACTGGCCTCGAGAAAGAACTTTCTTCAGATCGGTTCGATAAACTTCCTGCTGTTCTTCATCCTCGAAGCTTGGGGGGAACTCGAGCCTGCAACTGGTGCAGCTTAACTTTTCGCCCGACGGCCACTATTTTCTCGCGGGCAGTACGACGTCGGAGTTTGCTTACGATGTGACCGCCAACCGCGAGGCCAAGTTGCCCTCCTCGATCCGGAATGCCATGCACGGAGAGTTCACGTTCGTCGATAGCGAGTGCATTCTGGGCCTGAACACTTTCAATCCCGCGAAGTCTCCGTTGCTGAAGTTTCCTGACGGGGAGCATTTGCGGGATGTGGGGCTCGATTACGCTTTGAATCTTAGGCCGACGGCGCATGGAAAGTATGTCGCCATCGGGCCTTTGAAAACGCGGCAAGCGTGGATTTCTCGATTCGGCTACCGGCAAGCTGAGCGGAATCGTCAGGGAAGATGCGGGAGACATCTACGACGATACGGTGGTGTATGAGGAACGCGACGGCCGGATTCTGCTGATCGATGTGCCGACCAAGAAAGTTCTGGCGCGGGCGCAGCTGACGCAATCGCATCTGGGAGATAACCGCGCGATCGCGGTGTCGGCGGACTTCAACTGGCTAGCAGCTCCACCGAAAGCCGAGGTGCGCTCTGGGACATTCCGCACAACGCCCGGGTGCAGCATGTCCGCGCATTCACCGAGGGATGGTTTGCCGACGACGACTCTTTCTACGCGGATTTTCCGGAGAAGGACAAACAGGAACGTGCTGTGGTTGAGCTGAACCAACTGGGCGATGCGTCTCCGGTGTTTTCGATTGGTGACTTGCTGGCCAGCCAGGAAGGACCCGTACCTGCTGGTGCGCACGCCGTCAAAAGACAATCCGTATCAGACGAAAGAACTGGACGTACGAGTTGCGAGACTTCCGGACCAAGACGACGCTCTGGACGCGCCACTTTCCGCAGGAGCCTCCATCGCTGGCGTGGACGTCCGGACTACAAAGAGGTCCTGCTGGGCTGGCCGGTGTCGAGCGCGGCGGCGCACGAGGAACTGAAGCAGTTTCCTGAGTTGAAGAGCTCGGCCGAAAAAGAAGACCTGCTTTATGAGCTCGTGGACGTCACGACGAACTCGGTCGTTGGCAAACTGCTGGTAAAGACGAACAAGTATTCGTTCTCGGTGCGAAGCGTAAAAGTGGACGGCGATTGGGTAGCGTTGCAGGTGAGCGGCGATCGCGTGCTCACGTATTCACTCGCATCGGGCAAGGAACTGGGGCACGTCTTCGGACATTCACCGGCGATCTCGAGTGCGGGCGGAGTCTATGCGGTTTCGACCGGCGAGGGCGAGATGAACGTGTACGGGCTGGCCGACTCGCAGTTGCGGCGGACTTACCAGTTCCCGGTTTCGATTGCCTACAAGAAATTCTCGCGGGATGGGAAACGGCTGTTCGTGCTGACGCGCGATCAGACAGCGTACGTGCTCGATTTGACTTCGACCGAAGAGCAGCCTGCGGGCACGGTGAAGGCGACGGCGCGGTGAGGGCGACGAGCGTGAAAGGCGACCACAGGGGCTAAAGAGTGTGCGTGAGAACTGCGTGTCGTCCCTACGGGACTCGCGCATTTGTTCCACTTCACCCGGCACTTCCGTGCCGGGCTTTCACATCCCGCCGCTACGCGGCTGGAGTTTCGGTGGTGCTTGTTCCACCGCTTGCCTTCAACGGTAGTTCTCACGCAGTCTCTAAAGCCCGGAGGCCTGGACGTGTTTTGACGCGGCCCCTTCGACTTCGCTCAGGGCAGGCCTGAAAGGGCCGCTCTTCCACGGGGCCTCACGGTGGCTGTGCGACAATCTTGGGGATTCCATTTCACAACGGGGGACTTGTGCGACTTCCGAAAAATGCTTTGGCCGTCTCTCCTTCTTGGCGGTTCCATCGACGGCGCAGAACGTGGTGCATTACACGACCACCAACGCGAACGTGAAATATCTGTTTGCGACGGCGGAGCCGGTCTTGCATTTGAAGCCGGGGGACATTCTCGACACGAACACGCTCGACTGTTTCGGCAACGGGCTGAAGAAGCCGGGTGACACGCTCGACATGGCGAAGGGGGACAATCCGCTCGCCGGGCCGTTTTACATCGAGGGCGCGGAGCCGGGGGACACGCTGGCGGTGAAGATTCTCGATCTGCAGGTCGACGGCGACTACGGCGTGGGCGCGTTTTCGCCTGGATTTGGATCGATCAACTCGTCGAAGTACACGCCGGTGCTGGAGAAGTCGCCGTGGCAGGAGCGGGTGTGGTTTTATCCGATCAATCATGCGGACAACACGGCGACGTTCAAGGCGCTCGATTCGGATTTCTCGGTGAAGATTCCGATGCATCCGTTCTTTGGGTGTATTGGCGTGGCGCCGGCGAATGGAGAGGCGCGGAGCTCGATCGTGCCGGCGGAGTTTGGCGGGAACATGGATTCTCCGGAGGCGTCGCGTGGGCAACACCGTCTACTTCCCGGTGAACGTGAAGGGCGGGCTGCTGTACCTGGGCGACGGGCACGCGGCGATGGGCGACGGCGAGGCAGCGGGATCGGCGATCGAGGTGCCGCTGAAGGCACGCGTGCAGGTGAGCGTGATCAAGGGGCGCAAGATCGAGTGGCCGCAGTTTGAAAACGACGACGCGATCATGACGGTGGGAGCGTATCGTCCGGCGGACGATGCGGTGCGGATCGCGCTGACCGAACTCGTGTACTGGATTCATCGCGACTACGGCTTGTCGGAGATGGATGCGTACGAGTTGCTGTCGAAGGTGGGGAAGATCCATTTCAACGAGATGGTGGATCCGAACTACGTGGTCGTGGCGTCGATCGAGAAGAAATATCTGCCGAAGAAGAAGTAGGCTGGGGCTAAAAGCCCCTCATCTTGCTGGAACTGACGCGGCCCTGAAGGGCCGCTCTTCCACGTGATCGGGAAGGGCCGCTCTTCCACGTGATCGGGAAGGCCCTTCTTGCACCCGGGACGTTCCCTTTCTTCCACCGTCTGTTCCGAAGTTTTCACTTCCCGGTTTACAATGTCTTGCGTATCGCAACTCTCCAGTTCCTTCGTTTCACGCTACGGAAGCACTCCACCCGTCTGTGCCCACGTTTCTACCGCAGCCGTGACTGCTTTAGCGTGACTGAAAACTGAAATAGGATTGACAGACTTTCTAACAATGACGCTGGAATCTGTTCTCACCGACGACCTGTCACCCGTTCTCTTAAAAGAAGTCGAAGGCTTCCTGGACAGCCAAGATACTGGGCACCCGTTTCAGTTTCCTCAATGGGCAGGTTCAGGATCAAGAGTCATAGTGGTTCGCCAAGATGGCACAATTCGTTGGCTTGGTACATTCGGAGTGCAGATGCCGCTGAGCCGCAGATTTCCGTGGATTCGTGCGCTCAACGCCAATCGAGGTCCCGTCTGTGACGACCATCAGCTCTGGGAAGCAGCCGTAGACGAACTTGCCGAAAACCTGCGAGAGGAGAGTTTTGCTTACCTGGATGTTCTTCCGGAGTGGATCTGGCAACCAGACGGTGACCCTCCGAGCTTGGCGAACCACTCCAAGTGGCAACCCATAGGAAAACAGCGAGCCTCACTGCGTCTCGATCTCAAAGCGGACGAGGATGAAATCTTCAAGAATTTTCGTAAGGTTTCACGGTATGAAGTGCGCCGTGCTGAACGATTGGGAACCACCGTCAGTGCAGCCTCTACTGATGCAGAGATAGATGAGTTTTTGAGCTTATACAAGCGCATGGCAATCTGGAAGGGTTTCACTCCTGATTCGATCGACGACACGCGTCGCATCATTCAATGGCTGATTGGTTCAGAATCGAGGGGGGCGCTCCTGATTGGAAGGGCGAAGGGTATCGCCCACGGAGGAATAGTGATTGCGCGGTCTGGACGAAGATGCTGGTACATCTGGGGAGCGAATGAGAGAGATGAGCAGATGCCGGTCGGCCACATTCTGCAGTGGAGGGCTCTTCAATGGGCAAAATCTCATGGTTGTACCGAATATGACTTCGGAGGCTATACTCCCGGAGCAACGTCTGGTCCAGCATGGTTTAAAGAAGGTTTTGGAGGCACGGTTGTGCATCTGGTCCCTCAGCATCGCAGGGTGATTGAACCGAAACGTTACAACATTGTTCGTGTGCTCATCCAAGATCGGCAGTTGGGTGTGACGTTTGGTGATGCCATTCGCCTAACTTGCGGAGTGAGCGAATCCGCTTCGAAAGGCTTCCAATTCCTGCCGGGAGATCGGGGCTACTTACATGTCTGCACGCGACCAAGCTGCACATCTTAAGGTCTACAGCGAGCCTGAGATCGTCGCTCAGTGGGCAGCTATGGATTCTCTGACCGCCTGCGAGCAACTTCTGTTCGATACTTATCTCCATCCAGGAATGGCCATCCTGGACGTCGGAGTTGGCGGAGGACGCACCACGCCTTATCTTTCCGCGATTGCTTCACGCTACGTGGGCGTCGACTATTCGGATGAGATGATTCGCGCTTGCCGCAGCAAGTTTCCCCATCTGCGATTCAACGTTGCGGACGCTTCCGATCTTTCGCAATTCGCGGATGCTTCATTCGATTCAATCGTTTTCTCATTCAACGGACTTGACTGCTTCGCGCCGTATGAAAACCGAGAAAATTGTTTGCGCGAATGTCATAGGGTTCTCAAAGCAGGGGGGGTCTATATCTTCTCGACCCACAACCCGCGATCTCTGTTTCTAAATTGGCAGTGGGACCGGGATCACTTGCGAAGACTGGCGAACAGAGTAGCGGAGGGTGGAGGAGTCTTATTCCATCTGACCCTTGCAGCATTGACGTGCGGGAGAGTAGCGCTCTCTATCGTAAGGTCATTGGCGAAGGCCATTCCACGTGCTGGCCGAAGACTGCCAACCGCAGCTTTCTGGCGGGGGGAGGGCTACATTGTCGACCCGTCATATGGCGGCATGCTGATGTACTCCGGGATTCCAGCGTGCGTGATTGCCGAACTCACCCGCCTCGACTTCAGACTTCTGCAGGTACTGCCGGACAACTACCCGGGGAGGGTCTACGAGTACAGTACTCGTTGGTATTACTATGCGTTCTCGAAGGATTGAACGACGGCACTGCGACTCAGCCGACCTACACAGATCAGGATGGGCCAACCCATGGAGGACTGTTTTAAAATCGCCGCGTTCCGCTATGGATTCAGGGCGGACAACGTTTTGCTGCCGCCGGAGAAGCGCGTTGGCTGCGGACGGTAGCCGTTGCGCGTGCGGACCTTATATTTCTTCAGGCGATCACCGACAAGTCTCACCGTGACGGCGCGCCAGCCGTTGTTCGGATTGGTCTTGGGATAGTAGCTGAGCGAATAGAGATGGTCGAGATCATCGCGGATGGAGGCGAAGGCCTTGTGCTCATCTCTCCAGTTCTTGGCGAAATATGCTTTGCCACCCGTGGCGGCAGTCATACGATCGAAAACGGCCGTGGAGACGGGCTCCAGCCGGGCTTCCTGTGTGCTGATCATGTAGATGGAGACGCCGGCAGACTGGGCGAATTCGGCCACGTCCTCAGGCGGGACGACGCTGGAGTTGTCGGGGCCATTGGAGAACACGACGACCACTTTGCGGCCGCGGTTTTGGGCTGCGTCCTTCAGAGTCAACAAAAGAGCGTTGTAGAGGGCGGCCTGATCGCCGGCCACGGTAGTGCGTACGGACTGCAGTAGTTGGCCACGATCCGCGGTCAGAGGGGCGATGCGCGAGAGATCGCGGCTGTACGAATAGAATGCAATTTTGTCGGCCTTGGCAAGGGAGCGAATGAATTCGGAAATTGCGTCCTGCGCAAAGACGAAGCCGCGGTACATGTAGTCGCTGGTATCGAAGAGGACAAACACATTCGAGCCACTTATCAGCGCATCGAAAGTCTGGGCGGGCGTACCGTCAGAAGATCCGGCGGACGACTCTGGCGCGTCTGCAGCGGAAGAAACCTCCTGGCCAAGATCGTCGAGGCGGCGTGCCGGTGCATCTCCTTCGGCGAAGGTGGCAGGTTTTTCCTTGATTCCATCTTCGTAGATGGCGAAATCGCTGGGGCGGAGTCCGGTGATGTAATTTCCTTTGCTATCCGTGACCGCCACGTTGAGCTGAACCATGTTTACGACCACGTGGATATCAGGGCTGTCTTGTGCCCTGCTGGCAGTTTGATTGCCCAGGAACAATTGAAAAGAGAGCGCGGCCGCCAAATAGAATTTCCGTCCCATGGCTTGATGATTCCTCCTGCGAACGCCCTCAGGGGCTAAAGCCCGCGTTTGTGTTCGCACTTGACGCGGCGCTAAAGCGCCGCTCTTCCACCAAAATCTAGTGCTCATCGAATCTGCAAAAATCTGGTGCCATCGAAATCTGAAAACAAAACTCCCTGACGGCGCGCCATTCAAAACTCAAGGCTGAGCGGCGCTGATTCGTGGCAACGAGCCGAGTTTGCCTTGTCGAAACTCAGTTCCAGTTTCGTGCATGGCACGAAGAAGCGCTGGCCAATCCTCGAAATCCGTAGCGAAGATCTTCTGGAGCATGACTTGCGTAAGTTCGGGCACCAAACGGTTCAACATAACGGGCGAATAGCCCGCTTCATCCGCCAATCGAGCCCAGTACAAATTGGGCGAATCCCAGGATTCCGGCAGAAAGCGGCTGGAGGATCCGGCGAAAGGCGGCATGGGCGCCACATTCAGCAGTTCGGGACCGTAGTTCAGCGCCATGACGGGATGGGGCGTGCCAAAGTCGTGCGACAAGCGTTTCCAGTTGACCTGTTCGGGATGCTGGCGAGACAGTTCTTGCAGTTCCTGAGTTGAGGTTCCCAAGGCGCCCGGTTGCTCGGGATATTTCTGCTGGAACTGGGCGGCCAGGTAGAAGGTGTCGGCCGGCATCAGCTCGGGAATGACTTCCGAAACGCGTCCTGCGCGCATGGCCTCTTCGACCTGACGGGCTCGCTGGGGAAGCAGGCGATCTGACATGATGGCGAGCACGTTGGCACGAAGTGCTTCGTCCTTTTCAGAAGAGGCCAGGAGTTCTTCGCCGGACTTCTGGTAAAGGGCGACGGCGTGCAACTCCAGTGGGCTGACGTTCCACCAGCGAGGCAGGATGGCGCTGGTCAACATGCCGGGAGTCATCTCACCCCAGACGAGCGCCTGAACGTTGTTGGGCGCCAGAAAATCCTGCTCGAGTTCAGCCAGAGCGTAGGGAAGATCGGCAAGGGAGCCGACGAAATGCGCGCCGCCGCCTGCCGGAGATCCCCGTCCGAGAAGGACAGGCGCCTGCCAGAGGCTCTTGATTCCAGTGACCGATTCGCCTGCAAAATCGTGGGATCGGACGAACAGCGGATTATTGTGCAGGGCTTGTGCGGCCGGGGGCTCATAGTAAGCGTAGTTAAGGCCGACGAGAGTGTCCCTGAAGAAAGATGCGAGTTGGCCTCGGGCCTCTTCAATTTGCGCCCGCGAAGCTGTCGGAGACTTGAGCAGCTTGGGCAAATCGGTTCGCATCTCCACGTCGGTGTGGTGATTGTTGTAAATTCCCGCCGCCCACTGGGTTCGTTCACCATTGCTGAAGATCGGGCGCGGCATTTCGAATTCGCGGGTTTGCGCCGCCAGCAGAACGACGTACTCTTCCGGATGTTTGCCGCGTTCTTTTTCGGCCAGTCCATCGCCTACCGAGAGGAGTGTGTCGATCGAGACCAGGCGCTGATCGTCGAGGACGGAGCGAATGCGGTTGGCGACCTCGTTGTGCATCTGCTTTCCCAGCGGGGTCGTCTGCGGAGGTCCTGCCAGCAGTTCAATGATGTCGTCCTGAGAGCCGTGCGGTTTGCCGAGAGAGAAGCGGAAGATCTCTCCCAGAGAATTTCGGCCCGCGTCATAAAGTTGAGCTGCCGAACGAATGCCCGCATACGGCCGGATGACCCGCTGCCAGGAGTCGTCGAGGTGAGACTGCGAGATTTGTCCCTGACGGGCCAGAATCTGCCAAATTCCAACGCTGGCCTGGAGGGTGCCGAATGCATTGGCGCGAAATCCCATGGGCACGTTGCTCAGGCTCTGAGCTACATCGAGGAACAGCGTGATCGATTCGTCGCTCAACTCCGGGAACTCGGAGAAGATGCGGTATTGATCGCTGTAGTCCTCGTACCTGTGGGCTAACAACTCGACCGTTGCGGGCGCGAGGCGGCGTTCGCGAGGCCTCCTGCTGTCGAGTTCGCTGAGCGCCATGTAGAGCTCCAGAAAATCACTGTCGTGCGCGCGAGATAGCGCAAACATGGTTCGCACGACGTCGTCGGGATGATCCAACTTGTCGGCTTTGCCCATTTGTGGAGCAAGTTTCGGTGATGACCCTCGAAAAGAATCTGCCTCCAGGCTTCGAGACCGCCGGGGACCAGGGGCTCTCCGGAGCTATCGAGCGGAAGGCGGGTGACGAGAAGCAACATTTCGGGCACCGGCCGGAAATGTACCGCGGGTTGGCTTGTCGGAAGTATCCGTCGAAAGCAGTGCGCTATAGAAAAACTTCAGGCGATGCGGATCGGTGAAATACGCCTGCTGCCCGCGATTAGCGCGCGAAAGCACGTCGAAGTAAGCAGCGAGCCAACCCTTGTCCTTGGCGAGCAGTCTTGAGACGAAGGCAGCCGGATTTGAAGGATTTGCTCCGACCAAATCGCTCCAGGCAGATTCCGCTGCCGTGCCGCCCGGCACGTTGACTCTGCCGCCCGAAATGCAGAGTTCTCTGCCGTAGAAATCAAGAACGGCGGCGTACGGAAGCAGCTTCTGAAGTCCGATGGACTGCCGCAAGAATGCCGCTGTTTCAGGCTCGATCCGGGAGAGCGCCCAGTAGAGACGAGCGACTGCGGGGTCGTTCAAAATCGTGTCGAGCAAGTCCCTGCTGTTTTCGGTGTGATTCTTCTTGCTTGCCATGGTCCAGTCGCTTCCAGCAAACAGCACCGGCACGGCCGAAGGAGAAAACTGGTATTCGAAAGGCTTCCCTCCCTGCAGCGTCCGCTCCAAGTCAGGCAGGGGGAATCCGGAATCGATGGTGAGGAACGCACGTTCAGGATCGTCGGTGAGCAAGGCTGTATCAGCTTTGCCACAATCCGGCCGAGTGCGGTATCCGAGGATGTGTAGAAGAGACTGGGCATCGTCGCAACCCGCAACACGGATCACCATGCCGCTATGGGCAGCCAATTCCGTCAGTTCCCTCGCCTGGACGACATAACGCCGCAGCAAGACAAGGAACTCCGTCGGCTGACTGGTACCCTGAAAGCCCTCGATAAAAACATTCCTGCTCAATAGAGGCAGGACTTCCTCGGGCCTGACCATCTGGCTGATGCCCGCCATGCGGAGAAACGAACGCTGGGGGCCAGGAATCGTAAACTGCGTGGCGGCCGGGGTTTCGTTTTCGGAAGGCGCGGGTGAGGTCACACCTGCAGGCTGTGAGTTATGGGGTGAGCCGGCCCGGCTGCTACGCGCAAACGAGGCACAGTTAAGAGGAGAGCACGCTATCAAGATCCAGACAAAAAGAGGAGATTTCACGGCTGGATTCCCTCGGAGCTGCGAGATCTTATTGCACCTGTTTATCGATCACGCCAGCAGGGGTGGTGATTCTATGACGTGACCGATTTATCCCCGGAAGCAGGCTCGGCGGGCCTTGCCCCAAATTTCAATGCGGGAAAGATACTCCAGATTGCTCCACAATCCAAGCTAATTTTGGAGAATTGACAATGTTGTTCTTCCCGACGCGGGCGTGAGGGTTCGGAACGAGATTCACCCGAGTGCAAGATTTTGCGCTTACGACAGGGATGCGGCGTTGATGGAGATAAGCCGGGACCTTCCAGGATCCGAGGTCCCGTGCCTGAGAGTGCGAACGATTACTGCAGCGTGACCAGTACCTGGATCATGCCGGTTCCTACCGGCAGGGGCTCGAGGGCTTTCCCGACGATGGCGCCCAGCATTTTGCCGCGGTCGGTTCCTTTCATGGCGTAACCGGCAATGGAGGAAGTGACGAGTAAATCTCCGGCATGAATCGGGCCGTTGTCGGAGGTGACCTTGCAAGGCACGATTCCGACGACGGCGAGCGGAATTTCATTTTTCGCCGCAGGCTCGTCTATCTTGCGAGTGCTTCCCAGCATTCCTGGCTTCGTCGAATAAATCCCTGCGACCAGCGTAGAGTAGGGCTGCTGCGCCAAACCTAAGTGACGATCAGCGGAGGCATCAATTACCAGTAAATCACCGACGGAATAGCTGCCGCGGTCTCCTGACACGGCCATGGATTCGGCAAAATCCGCGCCGTTGGGCTGGAAGCCGCCATTCGCGAAGACTCGCCCGGTCCCGTCGACGCGGAAGACGCTTTGATCGTCATTGATTCCGACGTGCCCCACGATAATGTTTCCGGCGGCTCGATTCAGGAAGTAACCGGCGGTGCCGTCGGGGCTGAAGCTTTCGCCAAAGAAGGCTATGGCGCTTCCGGTGCTGGCGACGGCCGAGCCCCTGGTCGCGTAAGAAAATCCGAAGTCGGCAGAGCTTGTGATACCTTCCACGCCGCCACCACCGCCCCCTGTCGAGGCATTGTTCGTGCCATACACTCCATTTCCTTGAGGACTGTAGGTGATGCCGTCGACACCGTGGACCGATCCGGTGCTGGCGCTAGCCAGTCCTTCTAGAGCAATGACGTTATTACTATCGGCGAAAGCTGAATTCTCGACAAAAAAGGTTATTGCGCAGCATTGCCCATACGGCGGGGCGGTATTTGTGCCGTAGACGTGCATCGGGAAAATCGGCGCGGCAGTTCCAATTCCTATGTTTCCTTGCGTAGATTGCACAATCGCCGAGTCGTTGATCTGTGAAGTTCCCGAGAACTTCGGTAAATACCCCTTCTTTCCCTTGCCTGCGATAAAGGATGTCTCGTTCGATTCACCGGGATTGAGGTTTGAGGTTTGAGCCAGAGCAACCGTGGTCATGACAAGACCGACAAAAGCAGCTACCGTCCTGATTTTCATAAAATTCTCCTTCGTTTTTTTGTTTCGTATCTGATACTCGTTGCATTGGTTCGCGTGTTTCTCATGTGTGCACTTGCGTGTGTTCGTGTTCATCCGCGCAAGTTCTCTTCTTCTCCCGCCTTGCAAAGATTCGGCTGGCGCCGGATAACGAAAGCAAATTTCTGCTGGGCCGCCGTGAGCCCTGCGTGATTAAACGGGGGCTGCACTGGGGCCATGGTGCCGAACAGCCAATCGAAGAACGCAAAACCGATGCCGAAGTTCTTGTCCATGAGTCCCTGGTTGTTCAGGACACGGTGATGGATATCGTGGAGATTTCTTGCCCAGCTGAACCAGATCCTAACGACGGGTATGCGCTCCATCCAAAAACCGGCAATATGCATGCGGTCGTGCAGGTAGCTGAAGACCCAGAAACTCCAAGCAAGGGAAGTCGCAAAGAACACGATCTGATGCAGGACCCGAACCCTGATGAGCGTGAAGAGACCCGCCAGGATAATCAGGACAAGGCCGCCAGGAATGATCCATTCGAGGCCAATGTTGCCGATGGCAAGTTGACCGGTGGTGGCGTCCTTATATTCGCCGCAGGGCCGCTGTTTTTGTAGGGGACCGTACAGAAGCAGGTGATGCTTCATGTGATTCATGCTGAGGAACCGGATATACCCGCTGTGCAGCAGCCGGTGTAACAGGTAGCCGAGCAGTTCGGAGACCCCGATTGCGGTGAGGGTCCAAGTGGCGACCGCGAGCGTCTTTGTCATGCGGGGCAAAGTAGGGGCAAGCGCCAACGGCGCGCAAGCGACAAAGAGCGGTGCCGGACAATGTCGCACCAGAGGATGCGCTGGGACAATGAGCGACTGCATTTTCCCGAGGGGAATTGCGAGGTTTTTTGTGCGGAAGTTGTGGAGTGTTGGGTTAGTGCCTCGCGTGAAGCCCAAGCTTTTGAAGCAACTCGCCGAAGCGGGGGTCACTGCGCAGGGGATCAGCCATGGGTTCAGTGGGCAAGTAGACGAGGTATTCGCAGTCTTCGTCGTAGGCCTGATTCAGCCATTGAAAGGCACGATCTTTATCGCCCAGCCCCGTCCAGATCATCGCGATGTAGAGTGCCGCGACGTACCGCTGATCGCGCATATTCTCAAGCTGCGTCTCGATCTTGCGAGCCGCCGCCTGGTCGCCAGAGACGGCGTATTCATGGGCGAGCAGGGCCAATACCCCAGGATCGTCGGGGGCGAACCCAACCATCTTCAGGTAGATCCCTCGCGCCTCTTTGTGCATGCCGCCTTGCTCGAAGGCACGGGCCAAATTGATCATGCTGACGGGGTATGTCGGGTCCAGTTCGAGCGATTTCTGTGCCATCTTGATCGCCAAGTCGAACTGACGGTTTTGATAGTAGGCCTCGCCCAGCGCCGTTGTTAACAAGGGAGAGACGGGGTCGAGCTTTCGGGCGGTCTCCCGCTCGGAGATGGCCGAATCCATTTCGCCCATGGCAGTCAGGTAATAGGCATAGTAGTCGTGGCCGGCGGCGTATCCGGGTCGCAAGTGAATCGCGCGATCGAACTCCTGTCGCGCCTTGTCGTAATTGCGCTCATAAACCAGCAGGGAGTAGCCGAGAGAAAGGTGGGCCTCGGCCAGGGATTCATCGAGTTCGAGCGCTTTGCGCGCTGCGCCCTCCGCTTTGGAATAGCTGTCCTTAGGCGGTAACTGGGTATAGGGGGCAGAGCCGAGCAGAGAATATGAGGCGGCAAGGCCCGCATATGCAGGTGCATACTGCGGATCCACGTGGATCGCCTTTTGAAAATAGTCCAAAGCCTTCAGTAAGTCACGGGTGGTTCGTTTGTCCAGGAAATGCACTCCCCATTGATAAGCCTCATAGGCTTCGGTGTTGATCTTCTCAGCGGGCAGCGCGTCTGGAATCTGGCTGAGAACCGCCTTTGCAATGGCGGCAGAAACTTCGTTTTGAATTCGCTGAATGTCCTGCAGGTCTCCTTCGTATTGATCGGTCCATACCGGGGTGCTGCCGCGTGTTCCAACCCGGCTGAGGCGAGCTGAAATGGAGACCTTCTGTGCCACAATTTTCGCCTCGCCTTGCAGGACGTACGAGGAATTAAACTCGGCGGCGACTCTATCCACCGGGAGTTCCGCGTATCGCTTGGTCAGGAGCAGGACACCCATTTTTTCGGGCTGAACCTGCTCCAGCCGGGTTTTGGTTTCGCTGGTAAAGCCGTCGACCATGGCTTGCTGATCGACTCCGCCAAGGTTCTTGAAAGGAAGTACCGCGAGTACGATGTTCTGGGCCGGCGGCCATAGCAGATGCGCCCCAACGGCGCCTGCTGCCGCGACGCCCAAGACGGTCAAAGACCAGATCATCGTGGTGCCAAAGAAGCGGGTCGCCCGAAAATGACGGATCGGCTCAGGTTCCAAATCGGGCGAGAGCGATTGCTCTTCAACCTCTACGACATATTCGCCGTCGTCGATGTGCTCATCCTCATCGAAAAGTTGACGGCCCTGGCTCCACGCATCGATTTCCGATTTGAATGCATAGACAGTGCCCTGCTTCTCATGAAGATGCCGTCGCACTGGGAGTTTCTCCGTCTTCTCCCAGCGTTGCACGGTACGGACATCACGCTTGAGATAAGTGGCGATTTCTTTCCAGGAATCGAGACGGCCCAGAGAAACAGGAGTCTCGTCTGAATGTAATTCAGGCTCCCTAGCCACAGCCCTCCTCTTGTGAGGCAGCGAGTCTACCGCGAAGGCTGGCCCTTGGCAAAGCCAAAGTGCTGGGTGCCCGCCCACAAAAGCGCACAACAGCCGGTAAAGCCAAGGCCGCCTTGGTCGAGGACTATTTCAGGGAAAATCCTGACTAACGTACAGGGAAGACCGGGTCAACCGGGAAGACGAATCGGGGCATCTGAATCGTCGCTCGTCCGATTTCCAATTCTCCAGTGGAGCAGAATCGACTGTATGTCTCGCAGTATCTCGGTGTGTTCGCTCGCGCTCACAGCGATCTGTGCCAGCACAGTTCTGGCATCCGCTCAGGTCACGTCCTCACCAACTGATTCGAGTTCAACTCTGGCAAGTACTGCGCCGGTGGCATATGTGTATGTATCAACGGCTACGAGCGGCACTGCCGGCCAGATCCGCGGATACTCCGCCGCGGCGAACGGAGCGCTGACGGCCATCTCTGGATCACCATTTCCGACGAACGGTGTGAACTACATGGCTGTGAACGGGAAATGGTTGTTCGGAGTCGCGAACACGGACACCGACATTGCCTCGTTCTCGATTGGTTCGAATGGGGCCCTGACGCTGAAGCACACGTACACGGTGACGAACCCGGGACCCGGAGTGATCAGTGTCTACCTCGATCACACTGGCTCGACGCTATATGCGGACTACTACACTACCAACAATGACTACCTGTCGTTCAGCATTAATCAATCGACGGGACAATTGACGAAACTGGGTGATCTGCCAGGAGGCCCATCGGACAATAGCCCGGTTAGCTTCATTGGAAATAACGTGTATGCGTACTCATCCAGTTGCTATCACTTCGGGCCAGAGATCATCGGAGTGAAGCGCAACACGGACGGGACGCTCTCCTATCTGAACTCCAGCTTCCCATTTCCAGCGGAGAAATCGGGCGGATTTTATTGCCCATGGAAGGCGGCAGCCGATCCAACGAATCATCTCGCGATTGCCGTGGACCCATTGAATTCGAACTGGGGACAGGACGGGCTGGTGCAGTTGGCGACTTACACCGTCGGCAGTTCCGGGAATCTGACCACCAAGAGCACGTACTCGAATATGCCGAGCGTGCTGGTGGGTGGAGTGACTGACTATCGGATGTCTCCGAACGGCAAGTTTTTGGCGGTTGGCGGCAATGCGGGACTTCAGATCTTCCACTTCAACGGAGCGAATCCGATTACGAAGTTCACAGCCCGTCTGACCAGCAGTCCGATTGATCAGATTTTCTGGGATAACGCGAACCATGTGTATGCGATCAGCTCCCAGGCCGGAAAGCTGTTCGTATGGACAGTCACTTCGACCGGGGTGACGCGGGCTCCGGGATCGCCGCACGCGATCACGAATCTGCAGAATTTGATTGTTCTGCCGAAAAGCTAGGATAGGCTCGGAGGTGAGGGAATCCCACTTCTCCCAAAATCCGGGAGAAGTGGGGCACCCAAAATGGCACCCGGCCTACGGTTGAAAAACTGATTGCCAAGTTCGGTAGCTCCCTATCGGATTCTCCTCGCTTACTTCAACCCTGACGCATTGCATCTGGAAAACTGGCAAGTCGGCTGGTAGCATCCCTGCCATGCTCAAACTACTTGTGGTGATGCTGACTCTCATGGTTGCAGCCTCCGTCGCCGAGCTCCCAAGCAAGAAACAGTTGAACCTCGCCACGATCAAGGCTCTGGTGGGTGCAGCTGAGGCGGAAGCCAAACGGCTCAACGTGGAAGTGACTATCTGCATCGTGGACGACAGCGGAAATCTTCTGTTTCTGGAGAAGGCAGATGGTGCGTCCCTCAACACGATTCAGTTCGCACAGAAGAAGGCGCGACACTCGGCGCTATATCGGAAGCCATCGAAGGACGGCGCTGATGCCTTGAAGAATGGGAATTTGGACGTACTCGCCTTTCCCGATTTTTTTCCTAATCAGGGCGGGCTGCCGATTCAGGTGGATGGTCAGACGATCGGCGGGATTGCGGCCAGTGGAGCTAAATCGGAGATTGACGAAGCCATCGCACAAGCCGCACTCGATGCTGTCTTCAAGAAATGAAGGAAGGGAATCGACGACGGGACACTCAACTCGGTAAAAGCTCTGAAGAATCGCTCACTTCACGCGCGCTAGTCTAGTGTCTCTTAAATAACCAGACTAATATGGAGAGCTGGTGCGTTCGCATGTCTTGACGCCGGCTTCGCCGGACCAATCTGACCGCAACGAACGTGAATCGACTATTTGGACAGAGGCGGTGCGCTATTCATTGTCCGCCTTTATCGCCAGCGCTCCGAAGGCCGCCCGGAATATTTCGTCCGGCACCAGTTCGGGTGTCAGCAGCCTTTGGAACACCAGCCCTTCGATCATGGCGTGCAGGACACGTACCAGCTGGTCAGCTGGCATGGGAAGCTCTTCCTCTTTAGTAACCGCGCGAAGCCATTGCTCGCCGAAAGCGTAGCTTTGGGCCGTGACCTCTCTCACCTGCGCGCGCATCTCTTCGTGAGTAAGCGTATATGCCAGGCCGGTTAGACGGCCCACTGCCGCAGCGCTGCGGTCTGGGATTGCCGCAATCGTCGCTTCGGCCATAGCGCGCATGATCGCCGCAAAGCTGGAACCAGGTTTCACCTGCGGCTTAATGGGAGGCCAGTAGGTCTGTCCTAATGAGATGAAAAGCTCGTCACGATTCTTGAAGTTGCCGTAGATGGCTCCTGTCGTCATCCCCGCCCTTTCCGCGATGTCTTCCAGCGTTGTGTTCTCGTGACCCTTTTCGCGAATCAGCGAGCGGGCCGCTTCCAGGAGTTTGGCGCGAGTCCGGTCGCGCTTATCGCCTTTGGGCTGCCGACGGCGGGAACCTTCTTCAGAGTCTGGCACCATGGCTTGATTTTATAGCAAATTTATTTTATAGTAAATCTATAATTTAATGAGAGAGGCGTAACCGGCTGAAATGAATAGAGGAAGCGAAATCGAAGCGGCATTACAGAAGGTCGTAGACTCCGGAGCAGCTCGCCGGGGCGGCGACTCTCGTCTGGCGCGATGGAGAAGCCCAGACCGCCTGCGTCGGCTGGCGGGACATAGAAGCCAATCTGCCAGTCGAACGGGACACGATTTTCAGAATCGCCTCCATGACGAAGCCAATCACCTCCGTTGCCGCTCTCATGTTGGTCGAGGAAGGCCGGATCGCTCTGACCGACTCCATTGCTCGTTATGCCCCGGAGTTCTCACACATGCGCGTACTGCGTTCTCCGAACGGTCCCCTGGACGAAACCGATCCGGCGGAACGCCCGATTACCTTTGAAGATTTGTTGACCCATCGTGCCGGATTCACCTATGGGGATTTCCATCGCGGCCCGATCGCCCAGGCATACCGCGATGCCCTTGGCGGCGATATCGATAGTGACGTCGCGCCCGATGAGTGGATCGCGAGGCTCGCGCAGCTACCATTGATCGGCCAGCCGGGGTCCGCAATGTACTACGGCTGCTCAACCGATCTTCTCGGGCTGCTGATCGCGAGAATCGAAGGTGCCCCGCTCGGAGAAGTGCTCAAGCGGCGTATTTTCGACCCGCTGGGAATGAAGGATACAAGCTTCCTTGTCCCCCGGGAAAAGCGGGCTCGCCGTGCGGCTGCGTATGGCTTCGACGAAGAGGGCCGGTTGACCAAACGAGTCACCCGGAGTGGCGTCTTTGTCTCCGAACGGCCGGAGGATATGGCCTACGAATCCGGCGGCGCCGGGCTTTGGTCCACGATCGACGACTATCTGAAGTTTCGCGCGGCTCTTCCTGGGTGACGGTAAGGTGGATGGCGTAAGGCTCCTACGTCCGGAAACACTCGCCGCGATGATGACCAATCAGTTGACTGACAGCCAGCGCGCGAACTCCGGATTGCTTGGACAAAAACCCTTTGCCGTTGGTCGAGGGTTTGGCCTGGGTGTCTCGGTGGTGCTGGAGACGGACAAAGCCGATTTCATGCGGCGCGGCAGCGTGGGAACGGTCAGTTGGCCGGGTGCATTCGGAGGTTGGTGGCAGGCTGATCCTAAAGAGGGTTCGGTGCTCATCTTCCTGGCTCACAACATGGTCGACCTGGCGCAGATGGCCAAAGGGATCGGCCTTGGGCGTGTGGGGCGCCATCGACACGTTTCAAACGTTGGCATCGGCTTCGCGACCCTAGTGTCCGGTCTCTGCATATTGCCTATGCTTGTTGACTTTTCGGATGATGACCGATCGCAGAAGAGAGTCTTGCCGCGACGAACTTTGGACGAAAGAAGCCCCGCCAGTTGGCCACAGTCCAGGCTCAGCGGTAGCCGCGCGCGAGCAGGTATTTCGCACCGGCCTTGAAGGCCTTGGGGCCTGGCACAAAAGTCGACGTGTCATGGACTCGTTGTTCGCGATGTGCCTTCCGGCAATTGCGCCAATCTACATCCATTGGGGGATTGGTGGAACATATCCCGCATAACGAAAATCCCCACTTCTCGCAAACGGGCGCGAGAAATGGGGCACGCATTCTGGATGGTGGTGAAGAGAGACGTTGCAAGCAACGTCTCTACGTCTATCCTTTCACGATCTTCTTGGCTGACTTATCCCAGACTGCAACGCATTTGTCGAAATAGGAGAAGTTCGCCAGGTGGCATCCGATGGCGGCGTTGTTGCCGAAGACTTCGTTTTCGACAACTGGTTTGCGCGTGCGCACGGCATTGTAGAAGTTGGCCTGGTGATCGACAGTGTCGCTGTAGCCGGGAGGATTGGCATAGGACTCGCCCGTTTCGTCGACCTTCCACTTCAGAGCTTCGGGTTCGGGATGCTCCTCGTGCCACTTCTGCAGGTACTGATCGCGGAGCGCCTTCGGCCATCCGTAAATCGAATAGCCTTCGGGCTCGGGACGCGTGTCTTCGGGTTTGTAGGTGAGAGTTGCGTCTTTGATGATCATCGTGCCCTTGGTGCCGTAGAAACCGATGAATTCTCCGCCGGCGTTGTTAAGGTTGCAACGCAGGGTCACGCGGCAGTTCGGATAGTCGTACAGCGTCTCGATGAGGTCAGGGAACTCGCGGCCATCCTTGAAGTGGAAGAGGCCTCCAGAAGATTGGGCGCGCTGAGCGGGCTCGTTGATTCCGGCGACGTACTGGATGCCGGAGAGCAGGTGAACGAAGAGATCGCCGCCGAGTCCCTCGCCGTAGTCCCGGAAACAGCGCCAGCGGAAGAAGCGGACGGGATCGAATGGGACCTTGGGAGCCTTGCCAAGGAAGGCGTTCCAGTCGATCGTCTTCTCGCTGGCATCGGGTGGAATGGGATAGACCCAGGCGCCGCTGGGCGAGTTGCGGTCCCAGTAGGCGTTGATGGAGAAAACTTCGCCCATCTTGCCGGAGTCGAAAATCTCTTTGGCCTTCGCGTACAGGACGGAACTGACGCGTTGGCTGCCGATTGCGACCATGCGTTTGTTTTTCTGCGCGGCCTCGACCATGGCGAATCCGTCTTCGACGGTGTGCGACATCGGCTTCTCGCAGTAAATATCCTTGCCGGCGGCGCAGGCGTCTTCGAAGATCTGGCGATGGTTGTGATCCATGGTAGCGATCAGGACGGAGTCGACATCCTTGCGATCGAGAATCGAACGATAGTCGCGAGTGGCGGCGACGCTGGGGTTGTTCACGGCCTCGCGGGCGGCGGTATGGCGGCTGTCGTAAAGATCACAGACCGCAACGCACTGGATGCCGGGCACAGAAAGCGAAGCCTGGAGGTGTTCGCATCCGCGGATGCCGGTGCCGATTGAAGCGAAGCGGACGGTGTCGCTGGGCGCAACCGGGCGCGGGGAAGCAAACAGCATACGCGGTTGCACGAGAGATTTGGCGACGGTGGTGGCTACTACCGCGCCAGAACCGATCTGCATGAATTGGCGGCGAGACAGGGGATTTTTGGACATGGAAGTTTTCGTCCTCACAATTGCTGAAGTGATTTTCCGCGTAGGCGTGTGAGCCGTCGTGGAAATGATTTACGGTGAGGAATTATCCCACAGCGCGAGAGGGTTTAGTAAAACGATTTTCTAGGCCAAAGGTGGGTCGTACCATCTTGGGCCGACAATTGTGTACCGCCAACAGCCGTCGCCGTCCCGAACTCATTCGGTGAGGTTACGCTCCGGACTCACTCGCGCGAGAGGATCGCTTCGCTGCACGCAGGCCGTTCTGCGATCACCTCTGTTGCGGAAGTTTTGAACGACGAAATGTAGGGAACCCGCCAAATCAAGCCACGGACGCGGCCTAGGGCTTAGAAGTCCTGCGTTTAGCGATTGACCATTCGACACGAATAGGGGTAGCATGGCGCACGCAATTCGACACCTTTACTTCAACTCTCAACCCAATCACAAGCTGACGCTAAGTTAGTCGGGCCAATTTGTCGTGTAATTCGCGTTTGAGCGAACGGACTTTGTGCGCCCGGAAGAGGCGAGTAAGTCCGCAAATGCCGTTGTTTAGTCAACACAGGAGGAGTGATGGACTCAAGCAATGCAGTCGTGCTTTCAGCCAAGAGCAATGCAGTCCGCTTCATGGGGCTGGGGCTGTTTGTGGTGGTGTTGGTCGGATGCCTTGCATCGCAGGGCATTGCCGCCACCGGAAGATTTATTGGGCACAACACGCCCAATTATGTGAAAACGGCAAGAAACGTTGGGACTGAGGATCCTGCGAAGGTAATCGAGCTCAGCTTCTGGCTGAATCCGCGCAACCGGGCGGGACTGGATGCGCTGGCTAGTCAGCTCTACGATCCAACATCTCCCACATTTCGGCATTTCCTGACCCGCAACCAGCTCGCGAACAGGTTTGCGCCGACTGCGGCACAGGTGAAGGTGTTGCGGCAATTCCTGGAAGCGAACAACCTGAAAGTGATGCGCGTTGGCCCTATGAACTTCTTCGTGCATGTGAAGGGGACGGTGGGCGACATCGAAAATGCGCTGCATGTGCAGCTCAATCAGTATCAGGTGGGCAACAAGCTGATGCGCGCCAACGACCGCGATCCGTATGTTGATGGAGCTGCCGCGCCGCTGGTACGCGCAATCGGTGGTCTGGACAGCGGCGAATACACGCACCCGATGGCAACACGGCCGACTCCGCCGTCAAGTACGCAGGGCAAAGCGTTCGCTGCGACGGCGGCGCCGGCCGCACCGGATAGCAGCTTCTATTCGAATAACTGCTTTGACGGAACCGAGACCGATGTGTTCTCGACGAACAACGACGGGGAGTATCCCATCGGCACGTACAAAGGCAACCATCTCAACCTGCAAAGCCTGACCAGCGCCGGATGCGGATACACGCCGCCGATGATTCAAGCCGCCTACCACCTGAACGCCTTGTATGCGGAAGGATACGACGGCTCGGGACAGACGATCGGGATCATCGATTGGTGCGGCTCGCTGACCATCCAGAGCGATGCGAACGCATTCTCGGCGCAGTTCGGTTTGCCAGCAGTTGACCTCATCGAACTTCGCGATCACCTATATTCCGACGGTGAGCACCTGCCAGGAAATGGACCAGGTCGAGATTAACATCGACGTGGAGTGGGCCCATGCCATTGCGCCGGGAGCGAACATCAACCTCATTGTTCCGCCTTCGGCGAGTTTCGCGGACGTGGACGAAGCGGAACTCACATCGGTGATCTACCACCTGGCCGACACGCTTTCGGGGAGCTATGGCTCGGTCGAGTGCTTTCACTTCGACAAACGAGCTGGATACCGAAAACCTGATTAACCAGATCGCCGCGATTGCGGGAATTTCAGCCAACTTCTCCTCGGGCGATCACGGGGACTTCTCATTCTTTGGAATCCCACCGAGCGTGTCGGCTCCGGCGGATTCACCCTATGCGACGGCTGTGGGCGGCGTGGCGTTGGCACTGCACGCGAACAACTCGATCGCCTGGCAGGCGGGCTGGGGAAACAACGAGACGCTGTTGGCAGAAGAGGGCTTCGTGTTCGATCCGCCACTGTTCTTCGGATTCATCGGCGGAGCGGGCGGAGGTCCGAGCAACTGCGTCTACGCGGACGCCAACGGCAACTGCACGGGCGGCTTCCCCAAGCCGTCTTACCAGAAGAAGCTGCCGGGAAAATGGCGTCAGGTTCCTGACGTTTCGTGGCTGGCAGATCCGTTCACCGGCGGAGTCATCGCGATCTCCGTGCCCTTCCAGATTCCGTCCCTGACCTGGCAAGTGTGGGGCGGCACGAGCCTGGCATGCCCGATGTTCTCGGCTCTATGGGCGATCGCGAACCAGGAGGCGGGAGCGCCTCTTGGCCTGGCGGCTCCTTACCTGTATTCGCTGCCGGCCGGAGCGGTGACCGACATTGTTCCAGTCACGACGACACAAAATGTCACTGGCTCGATTCAGGAGTCGGCGACCGTGAAGGTTCCGTATAGCGCGGCGCAAATGCTGGGAGACTCGACATCCGGCAAGTTCGTGAGCGCGATATGGGACTATGCGCCATTCCAGGACACCGGACTGATCATTTCCTTTGGAACGGACTGCTCGACGGAAGGGCCCGCCGATTTCTTTGGCACGCTCTGCACGGATCCGACCCGCGCTGAAGACGAAGGTGGGATGGGACAACGTGACGGGTGTGGGAACGCCGAATGCGAAAAAGTTCGCCGACGCCTTCCATCCGTAGACTGACGCAGAAGCAATGGATAGCGGGTTTTTGTGATCGCCTCCGTCGTCGAGATGACGACGGGGGCTTTTTCGTTGACGGACCGCCGCGTGCGGCGAACCTTTTGACAACCTCCGCCGTATCTCGCGCTAGACTCCCACACGCGAGGGCACATGACTTCCACCAGGAACCCGGGCAGATACGCAGGCGTACTGTACGTGCTCACGTCGATCGTCGGCTTTTTCTCCATGGGCTATGTTCCCGGCAAGCTGATCGTGCACGGAAATGCAACGGCGACGGCCAGCAACATCACGGCCCACGAGATGCTGTTTCGCCTTGGCATCGCGGGCGCAGTCATCGGCCAGGCAGCTTTTATCTTCGTGGCGCTGGCTTTGTACGATCTGCTCAAGGGGGTCAGCCGTCGGCACGCATCGCTCATGGTGATATTGATTGTGGTCTCGATCCCGATCGCGTTTGCGAATGAGCTGAACTCGATCGCTGCCGTCGTCCTGGTGCGCGGGGCAGACTTTCTGGCCGTGCTCGACAAGACTCAGCGGGAGACACTGGCTATGCTGTTCCTCAAGTTGCATGGTCAAGGATTTGTTCTCGCCGAGATGTTTTGGGGTCTGTGGCTCTTTCCGCTGGGGTTGCTGGTGTACAGGTCGCGCTTCCTGCCGCGGTTCCTGGGCGTCTGGCTCGGTTTGGCTGGCGCGGCCTGGGTGATCCTGTCTCTTACTGGCATTCTGTTACCGCAATATCAGGATAAGGTGGATACCTACTCTCAGCCCGCCGTCATTGGGGAGATTGTGTTCATGTTGTGGCTGACCATCAGGGGTGCCAGGCCGTTGACGTTGGACGCTGCAGCTACACTGGCACCGCCGGAAACCGCTCCGCATGTGAAGTGAGGGGAGCGAGCATTTTAGGATGCGAGCAGAATAGGGCCTCGGTTCACATTTCCTCGATAGATGGGTTAGTTATGGGGAAAAACCGCTAGCCCTCTCTTTTTTTAAGATGTGCAATTTTGAACACCTTTCGGTCGGCTGTGGCTTTTACGATTACGCCATATTGCAGGTTACTTGCCTTGGTGGCGCATCCCTACCCTCTCTCACTGGAGGTGCGCCACATTTTTCACTACAGGCAAGATGCTGGCGAAGAACGCAAGATCATGTCCCAATCAACATTTTCGCTGGAAACAACGAGCGCGCAGTGGCACAATAATAACAAGAGAAGTTTAAGTCCATTAGTGCTTGGAGGCTTCCCATGTCATCGGTTCGTGGGTCGCCGATACGACCGCGCCGCGTCCCCAAATCAGTCAGCTTCTTTGACCCCCGAGCCTTTCTAGCGAGTGCCGGCGTGGGCAAGAGCGTTCATCGCTACAGCCCAAAGCGCGCCATCTTTTCGCAAGGAGAGCGTGCGGATGCTGTGTTCTACATTCAGGAAGGAAGGGTCAAGCTCTGCGTGCTGTCGAAGCAGGGCAAGGAAGCCACCATTGCGTTGCTTGGCCCGGGAGACTTCGTTGGTGAAGGATGCCTCGCGTCCGACCAACCGCTCCGCCTGGCAACCGCTACGGCCATTACAGACTGTTTGATTCTGAAGATCATGAGGAAAGAGATGCTGCGAGCGCTTCACGAGGAGCACGCGTTGTCGGACCTGTTTGTCGCGCACATGGTCGATCGTCATAACCGCACGCAGGCGGACTTGGTTGACCAACTGTTCAATTCGAGCGAAAAGCGCCTGGCACGAGCACTTTTGGTACTGTCCCGTTTCGGAAAAGATGGTAGATCCGAAACCGTGGTGCCAAAGATCAGTCAGCAAACCCTGGCTGAAATGATTGGCACCACCCGCTCCCGAGTGAATTTCTTCATGAACAAATTCAGAAAGCTGGGCTTCGTCCAATACAACGGCGGGTTACACGTGAATAGTGCGCTTCTTGATGTTGTTCTACACGAGTAACTGCTGCCCGTCCGCAAGCGCAGCTCCGTGAGGACCGAAGATCAGGTATGCGCGATCTATTGTAGTTCCACGTCAGGCGACATTCTGGTGGTGACCAGCAACTCCAGCAAAAGCGCGTAGTCGCGAAGGTTTCCGGAGATGACGAGGAGCGCTTCGGAGACGGCGGGATATTGGTCCGCCATCGAGTCGAGGCGGGCGCTGACTACGCTGAGGTTTTGAGCTTCGTTCAGAATCCTGGTTGCAGACATTGGCTACCTGATCTCGGATTATGTAGTCAGCAACAACCGACGCGCACGCCAGCATCGAGTTGCGCTGGACGCCCGCGTGCGCGTCCGGGGGAGGAGGGCTGAAGTCAGCCCGCACTCTGTACGAACTTGGATCTTTGGTGGAATCTGGAATGAGTACTATCAGCAGCGGGATATGTTTGTCGGCTCGCTTCAGAACTTCTGAAGGTACGCTGGCGCACGCACGACTTCTTGTAGGACTTCTTGTAGGACGGGGGCCGACTCAACGGAATTGCCGTTTCCGGTAGGAGGTTCGTGAAGGCGTCGGGGAAAACTGAGGGGAAAAATTGAAAGGGCCGTGACATTGGTTATGCCCTAGCCGCTAGCTCCTGCGAGGGAGCCCACAGCGTGGAAGCATGTACCGTCACAGCCCCTTGATGCGATCACTGCTTTCGCAGTTCCGAACCCCGACTGAACCTCGCAGATCCGTCGGTTTTTTCGGGTCCGGTCACCTTGCGGGTCGCCCCGCCCGGCTAATCACTCAGTCTACTTCGGGCTGGCTCATTTTATTGTGCCAACCCTTTCGACCGTCGACGCAAGCAAACTTAACAGAGCATTCATAAAAGTCAACGCAAACTATTGGTGCAGTCACGGTGTCCAAAGCTGTGCATAATCGAAAATGCAAATGGTTGTAATGGAAAAACTTAGTTCGCGTCGATTTCTTCTGGTACACCTTTTGCACAGAAAGATTCACAGTGAAAATAGCAACTGCAAAACGCTGAAAGGGAACCAAATAATAGTCTTGACGGTGAGGATTGATCAGGGCACAGTGCTGAGTAGACTTGGAAAAATCGAAGTGACGTCAGAACTGGTGGCCTATGTGGACGGCGGATGCCTGGGAAACCCGGGTCCGGCGGGCATTGGCGTAGTAATCAGCGGTCTGGCGGAGGGCCCCGTACGGATCGCGAAGTGGATCGGGCGCCAGGACAATAATGTTGCCGAGTACGCCGCTTTGATGGAAGCGCTGCAGTATGCGGTACAGCTGAAAGCTCAGAAACTCCACGTTTATTCCGATTCCGAAGTTGTGGTCCGGCAAATGACCGGAGAGTATGTCTGCCGCAGTCCCCGCCTTTACTCCCTGCATTGGACCTGCCGCAAACTCGCGCGCTCGCTGGCGTTCTCCATTTCTCACGTGCGGCGGGAAGAAAACGCCGAGGCAAATGGGCTGGCACAGGCGGCGCTGCGGCGGAAGTGAGAAGTCAGGGTTCAGTATTCAGGGGTCAGCGTCAGCTCTTTAGCTTTCGGCATTGGTGTTCAGCGTCCCCTTCTATGGCTTCCCGGTTGTTGCCGGGCCCTCCCGACGGGCTTCCCCGCACTTTTGGCTTAATACCTCTGCCCAGAAGAAATCTTGACACGGTAGGTCCCGCAGAGCGAGACTCCAGAGTAAGTATCCCAATAACTCTAGATAGAAGAGGCGGGCGGACCCCGGTCCGCCGGGGTGCACTTTGGAACAGAACAGTCCGAGTAGGCGGCAGGGAGTGTCGGCAGCACTGGCGGCGCAGGCCGCTATGGCGGCGTCGATCCGCTTTCCGGGCGAAGATGGAGGACGGTCCCTGGCCGAGATGGCACAACGTGATCTAGACGCGGCGCTGCAACTGCTCGCCGACCGGGCGCAATACATCACTGGCGCGAGCGGGGCCGCGATTGCGCTGCGGCGCGATGGACGCGATGACATGTTGTGTCGCGCCAGTTCGGGCACAAATGCCCCGGAACTGGGCGCTCTGCTTTCCACCGAGTTCGGGCTCTCCGGCGAGAGCGTGCGCACGCGCCAGCTTCTGCGCTGTGACGACGCGGAGCGCGATGCGCGGGTGAATCGCGAGGTGTGCCGGCAGATGGGAATTGCCTCCGTGCTGGTCATGCCGGTCGTGAACGATGACCAGGTTCTGGGAGTCTTCGAGCTTTTTTCCGGGAAAGCGAATGCGTTCGGAGAGCGCGACCTCTCAGCGGTGCAGCGGCTGAGCGAGATGGTGGAAGCTGCGGTCCGGTTGGCCCATGCCGTCGAGATCCTGCCGGATCAGCTGAGCGAGCGGGAAAGCTCAGTGGCCGAGGCGGTGCATCCAGAGGTATTCGAAGGCCAGTTCCTGGGCGATCTGCTTGTTGAGGAAGTTGGAGAGCGTCAGGAGAATCGGGCTCCTGAGACGGACGGCGGCAGCAGCGCTGGAATCACCTTTAGCCGAACCAGTTTCACCGCGAGCGGATGCGAGCCTGAAGACGACTTTGCAGGAGTCGCCTGTGCAGCCTACGCCGCCAGCGCCGGTTCAGGCTGCGTCGGTAGTTGCCCGCGGTCATGATCCGGACGATCATAGTTCGGACGATCATAGTTCGGACGATCATGGTTCGGACCGTCACGGTCCCGACGGGCACGGTCCGGCAAAGAAACCGCTCCTCTGGTCGGCTGAGGCAGCGGGCGACGGTGAAATGCTGAAGAGCCACGACGGGGACCAGAGCCACGTGCCGCCGATGCTGCGAGGGCTGCGGAAGTGCGAGGCTTGCGGTTTCCCGATTTCCGCGGGGCGGATCCTCTGCGTGGAATGTGAAGAGAAGACGTGGCGAGGACAACTGCGGCCTCAGGCTGCGGGGCGGAAGCCGCCTACCGGAATTGCCGTCGTTCCAGCTTCGAAATCCGGCGGCGGAGTGTTTACGGCAGCGGCGGCCTCGATGGCAAGGGCGCCCATCCCGGCTCAAAGCGCCGCCGAAACTGGCCCCGAGATAGCGATAGTTCCACCTGCAGCTGGTCCGGTCCAAGCTGTGGTGAATGCGATGGCTGCCCCTGTTGTGGCTGGCGAGAGTGCGCCGCAGCCTGCGAAAACTCCGGAACTTATTCTAAGTGCTGGACTTGAGCCTTCGCGTTCGTGGTTTTCGGCCAACAAGTACATTGTTCTGGTTCTGCTGGGGATTGGCGCCGCGGCGGGTGCGTTCCTCCTGCTCCGGTAAACCAGCCCGACCTTCCGTTCCCACATTGTTTGTTGGATCCGGGCACCTTCTGAAACGTGCCGAAACCCTTGACAATACAGGCAACTCTGCTAAAGTGCGGGTTGAAGGGTTGAAACCATCGACTCAGGTGCGGGTGCTATGACCATGAAAAATGTTTACGAGGTGTTGCGTCAGAAGGAGATGGAATTGACGCGGTTAGAGAAGGAAGTGGAGGCGTTGCGTCTGGTGGCTCCACTGCTTTCGGAGGAAAAGGAGAGCTTATCCGAGATGGCGAAGCCGGCTTTGGCGAACGCAGTAAACGGGCCCCAGCCAACCTCGCGGATTCCGGTTCCAGCGGGCCCATCGATTCCGGCGCCGCAGCCAGTGCGCGCGGCCGGATGGGAAGATACGGCGAAGCGCTGGCCGTAGACTGCTGCCGCATTCCTATCTTGATTTTCGAACGTTCCAGACCAGCCCGGGATCCGTCCCGGGCTGACGTGTTTTCTAGGAGTACTCCGTCCGGTTCGGGGGTACAATTGTGCGGTTTTTTTAGACGGGATTGAAACCGGGGAAACGTTCTTCCGCTGGGCATCACAATCAAAACTGAAGGGTGAGGAGGGTGTATGCCGGGGTTTTGCGTCAGTTGCGGCACGCCGTTGACCGGGCCGTTTTGCAATAACTGTGGAGCCAGAGCGGTTCCGTCTGGGGGGCCGGTGCAGGCAACGCCGTCAGCGCCTCCGCCACCGGCGCAATCGCAGGCGGGCTATCAGCCGGTGAATGTGCCGGTCACTGCTTCGCAGGCGGTCTCATCCATGCCAGCCCAGGGATATCAGCCAGTTCAGGCGCCAGTCAGTGCAGCGCCGAAGGGCTCGGGGCTCGGAAAGGTTCTGCTCTGGGTGGGTGGAATCTTTCTCGTGCTGTTCATGATTGGAGCGGGAGCCGCCATTTACGGCGTGTATTGGGTGAAGCACAAGGTCTCGAACTATGCGTCGGCGATCACCGGCGGATCCAGCGATTCAGTGAAGGTCGTGGCGAATGGTGACAGTTGCCGACTGCTGTCTACGGGCGACCTACAGAAAGTACTCGGCGTGGCGATTGAGAAGAGTGCGGAGATCGTCGAGAGCGACCAGCCAGGTTGCGCATACTACACCAACCAGGCAGCTTTCGCGCAACTGCAGCGGATGGCGATGCAGCAGGCGCGACGGCAGTCCGAGGAGCAGAGCAAGAAACCCGGTCCGAAAGGCGACAATCCACTGGCGTTGTTGAAGGACGCGAACCAACTGGAAGGCGTGATTAAGACGCTTGGGATGACGGAGCCCGCAAAAGATGGGCAGGTATTCTCCTTCACCGTGGAACGCGGCGTGAGCGCAGATGCCTGGTCAGGGATGCGGGTGACCGAAGCGGCCGTTCCGGGCTTCGAGGAGGTTGCGGGCGTCGGAGATCACGCCATGATCGGAGCTTTTGGCCACGCATTCTACGTGCAGAAGGGGGATGCGGTCATCACGATGTCAACGATGATGGTTCCGGACGCGCGCGTGAAAGGCTCGGAGATTGGCAAAAGGATTATCGGGAAGCTGTGACGGCGCTCATGGCGCCGAGCCGACGGTGCGAAGTCACTTGATCAGTACTTCGTGATCGGGACTCTCAAGAACTAGCCTCTTACAATCTCTTGCAATGCAGCAAGCAGGCGGTCGACTTCGTCCGCAGTGTTGTAGTGGACGAGGCCGATGCGGAGGAAGCCTCCGGACTTTTCCACGTCGAGATGCTCGGTGAGATTCAAGGCGTAGTAGTTGCCGTCCCAGGTGAAAAATCCGCGCTCGCCTAGCTTGGTCGCGAGTTCCAACGGTGTGTGGCCCTCGATTCGGATTGCGAACGTGGTGCAGCGGTCGTCGAAGCGCGCGGGATCGGTGATGCCATAAATCTTCAGGCGAGGAATCTTCTTGAGGCCGTTCATCATTCTTACCAGCAGCGCACGCTCGTGCTGGTGGATGGCAGAGTAGGCGGCTTCGATGGCTGCGCGACGAGTGAGCATCCTCGGTTCGGAGCCGGAATTCCCACCCTTCGAAAACCGCGAAGCGTGGGGCAGCCTTTCTGCTGCTGACCGGCCGAGATCGGCGATGTATTCCACACAGGCTTCGATCCCGGCGATGCATTCGTGGTTCAGCGTGCCCCATTCCCAACAATTTGGAATCGCATTGGTGTTTGGGCGGACCTTGTGGGGTCGAAGGTGTTTGAGATGCTCCCGCTTGCCGTAGAGCACGCCCATGTGCGGGCCAAAAAATTTGTAAGTGGAGCACGCGAGGAAATCGCAGTCTAGCGCTGCGACATCGATCAAGCCGTGCGGGCCGTAGTGAACGGCGTCGATGTAGGCGAGGGCTCCGGCTTGGTGCGCGAGTTGCACAATCTCTTTCACGGGATTGATGGTGCCGACCGCGTTCGAAGCGTAGCCGACGGCGACGAGCTTCGTGTTCTTGTTGATTTTTGACTTGAGGTTTGCGAGGTCGAGGGTGCAGTCTTCATCGTGGATCTCGGCCCAGCGGACGGTGAGGCCACGGTCTTCGGCCATCGCGAGCCAGGGAGAGACGTTGGCGTCGTGATCGAGGCGCGTCACCAGGATTTCGTCTCCGGGCTTCAGTTCGCGGCCGATGGCGCGGGAGATGGCGAAGGTCAGACTTGTCATGTTGGGCCCGAAGACAACTTCGTCGGCGCCGCAGTGGAGGAAGTCGGCCATGGCCCCGCGAGCCCGCGCGATCATCGCGTCCGTGTTGCGGCTGGTCGAGTAGGCTCCGCCAGTGTTGGCGTTGTCATGGCTGAAGTAGGCGGAGATGGCGTCGATCACGCGTTGCGGCACTTGCGTTCCGCCGGGGCCGTCGAGGAAGGCGGCGGAATGGCCGTTGACGGTCTGATTCAGCGATGGGAATTGCGAGCGAACCCAGGCAAGGTCGAGCGAGGAGGCTGTCATCTCGGTAATTGGCATGGTGAGAAGTTATTTTCTCATGACGCGGAACCGCATGATTTCTGGTTGCGTTTCATCGCGAAGCGCGTCTGTGCATTACTGGAGAATCCAATGCCGAACAGGACAGCCGTTGGTTGTTTTTCGGGATTTTTGCTAACCATATGCCTCGGTGCGATGGCTCAATCCGCCTCTGCCCCCGCTCCGACGGGGAAGCTTGTCGATCTGGGCGGACACCGGCTGCACGTCAACTGTAGCGGCAGGGGCAGCCCGACTGTCGTTATCGAGAACGGGCTCGGGGATTTCTCGTTCGACTGGCTTCTGGTGCAGACGCGGGTCGCAAAGTTCACGCGAATCTGCACGTACGACCGTGCCGGGTATGCGTGGAGCGATCCGGGTCCGAAGCCGCGAACCTTTGCGCAGATCAATCTCGAATTGCGGAATGCGCTGTCGAAGGTGGGGGAGAAGAGCCCGTTCGTGCTCGTGGGGCACTCGTACGGCGGGCCGGTGATCAGAAATTTCGCTCTGACCTATCCCCGCGATGTTGCCGGAATGGTCCAGGTGGATGCGGCGTTTGAGGGAATGCGAGTCGGAATCGGCGGCGGGAAGACGATAAGGCTGGGCGACGATGCGAAGGGACGAAGCATTCCCGCGCCGCGTGAGGAGATGAAGGAGTCAGACAAGCCGACTCTGCCGAAAGATGTTCCTCCGCAGGAAGCGCAGCCGCTGGATCCGCTGTACAAAGCTCTTCCTGAGGCAGAGCAGAAGTTGCAGATGTGGGCGCAGTCGCTGCTCGAGATGCAAGATGCGGAAGGCAGCCAGATGGATTGGTCCGGAGAGTACTTCGGGAAGTGGATGAAGACTTCGCAGGCGGGGACGCTGGGAGCGATCCCGCTGGTGGTGCTCACGCGGGCCGAGGGCGGGTACGGAAATGATCAGGATGTTCCCGCAGCGCAGATGGAGAAGGAGCGCAAGGAAGGGCAAGCGATGCTGGTGAAGCTTTCCACCAACAGCAAACAGGTGATCGTGAAGAGTGGGCACAACATGGATTTGGAAGCGCCTGATGACGTGACGGCGGCGATTCGGATGGTGGTGGAGGCGGTGCGAAAGGGCGGGGAAAATCCCCACTTCTCCCAAAGTCAGGGAGAAGTGGGCACCCACTTTAGAAAGCGCGCCTCAAGGGCAGATCAAGGACATGAAGTGTGTGATGACTTTGCTTACGCTACGTCACTGCGCGAACAAAGTCTGCCAACAGGCCGTAGGCCGTCGCGTAGAGGCCGGGATTTTCTTCGGTGATGGCGAGGCCAGGGAAGATATCGGTTTCGAAATAGACGTAGGAACGACGTGCCGGTGATCTTCGCCATCGGTTGCGTGCTCAGGACCTTTTCTGGTTTCACGCTTGCTTCGATGCCGTTTTCGGTGCGGCGGGCACGGCAGACTAGTTTGAACGGCCATCCGTCGCGCTTCGCGGTTCGGACGGCTTGCGGCGTCAGGTCGCGGATGCCTTCGCGCGCGATCTGATCGAGGCGGATCGGCGTATCCATCAGGACCGTGATCAGGGCGGCGGTTTTTACCGCGGCGTCCCAGCCGTCGATGTCGTGGGTGGCATCGGTTTCGGCGACGCCGAGTTCCTGCGCTTTCTTCAGCGCTTCGTCGAAACTCAGGCCTTGTTCCATCTGGCTGAGGATGACGTTGGTGGTCGAGTTCAGGATTCCGTGAAAGCCTTGCAGGTGGACGGCGGGGAGTTGGTCGAAGAGAGAGAAGATCGGGACGCCGTCCATGACCGTCGACTCGAAGAGGAAGCGCTTGCCCTTACTCGCGGCCAGGTCGCGGAGTTCGCGGTAGGCGTGGACGATGGGGCCTTTGTTCGCGGTGATGGCGTGGGCTCCGTGGTTGAGAGCGGCGCGGATGTGGTCGATGGCGGGCTGGCCATTCTCGACGTTGAGGGATGTGGCTTCGAAGAGCACGTCGGCCTGGGCGGCGGAAAGCCAGTCGTTGAGCCCAGCGGCCGCTTTCTGTTGCGCGGCGAAATCGGCGAGACTAGAAGTCGTGCCCTTCCCAGGTCGATCCGTTTGGATCGGCGATCCATCCTAGGCGGCGCGAGGCGATGCCGGTCACGCGGAAGGTGATGCCGTAGCGGTCGCGGAGTTCGGCGGAGCGGTCTTGGAGGAGACGGACTAGAGTCCGGTTGACGTTTCCGAAGCCCAGAAAGCAGAGGTTGTAGGAGCGGATAGGGCCTCACGGGCTAAAGCACCTCGGGGGCTAAAGCCCCAATCTTCATTCTCGTGACTTCAAATCGCAGCGCGGAAGCACTGCGCCACTTCCACGGCCACTTGCCCGCAGTGCCACCGACGGCTCTCACGACGTTGCGACTTCGGTACGGCGGCTCGCTTCGCACTGCGGGACAGCCGAGGCGGCTGTCCCCACATGATTCTTGCAATCTTGAGCGAGCTATCCCATTACCGTGGTGTGTTCGGGTTTGATCTTATAGAGGACGCGGACTTCGCCGGGCTGGCCGTACGGATATTTATCGACGCCGAGATATTTTTTGGCCAGCTTGTTGATGCTGTCGTCGGCGCCCTTCTTCGGTGATCTCGACGACGCGGCCGCGGATTTCGAGATAGCGATAGGGATTTTCGGGATCGATGAGGGCGAGCGCAACGCGCGGATCGCGGCGGACGTTCTTATCCTTCTGGCGGCCCCGGGCCGAGTTGAAGATGACATGCTCACCATCGAAGTCGACCCACACGGGAGTGACCTGCGGGCGGCCGTCGGGCATGAGGGTGGCGAGGCTGGCAAAGGCCCGTTTCTGGAAGAGATCTTTGTATTTTTCGGGAATGGCTTGCGGCATGAGAGCCTCCACATCGAGGATCGAGCAGCGGAGTGTGCTCATCAGGATTATAACTGGGCGCGCAGGAATCGCGGTGGAGTGCCGCGCCTTCCTGCGTTATGAAACTTTGTTTAGAATCGAAATGCCTCGAACTATGAAGGATGTGCGGGCGCTCGTTCCGCTAGTCGCAGGAGAAATCCAGAAGCATCTCATTTGCCAATCATTGCCAAGGTGAAATAGGAGGAGAGCTTGATGACTTCATCTTCGGTCGCGTCGCGGGCAGTTCCAACCTCGCAAGCTAGTCGCTGTCGTACTCGTGATTGTCGTGCTGACGATTGCTGCGTCAGGAGCGTGGGCGGCGAACGACGCGGCACAGAAGTATCCGCCGACCATTGTGTTCATGACGGATTTCGGCGTGCTCGACGATTCCGTCGCGATCTGCCGCGGCGTGATGTACGGAATCATGCCGGACGTGCGCATCGTGGATCTGACGCATCAGGTGACGCCGTTTTCGATCTTCGATGGAGCCCGCTACCTCTTTGGAGCGACGCCGTACTATCCGGCGGGCACCGTGTTTGTGGTGGTGGTGGATCCGACCGTGGGCAGTTCGCGGAAGGCGATCGTCGCCCATTCGAAGAAGGGCCAGTACTTCGTCCTTCCCGACAACGGCGTGATCACGCTGGTGGAGCAGCGCGATGGGATTGACGCGGTTCGCGAAATCACCAACACGGAGTGGATGATCGGCAGCAAGCTGTCGTCGACGTTTCATGGGCGCGACATTTTTTCGCCGGTGGGAGCGCACCTGGCGCGCGGAGACGACTGGACCAAGGTTGGTCCGGAAATGCCGGTGAAGGATCTGGTGCGGCTCGATCTGAAGATCGCGACGATCGATGATCAGGGATTGAATGCTTCCGTGATTGCTACGGATGGGCCATTTGGGAATCTTGTGACCAACGTGGATGGAAGCGATTTTCTGAAGCTCGGCTACCAGCGCGGACAGGAGGTTCCAGTCAAGGTCGGCGACAAAGACTTGAAGATGAAGTTCGTGAAAACGTTCAGCGATGTTCCGGTGGGGGATCCGTTGCTGTATATCGATTCGCGGGGACATCTGGGGCTGGCGGTGAATCAGAAGAGTTTTGCAGAGACTTATGGGATCAAGCCGCCTGCGGCGCTGGTGATTCCGCGCGCGGGGCAGTAGATCATCGCGATGTGATCGGCTCTCGTTTCTGGAGCACCCGCGCTCGGCTTCGCCTTCGCTGGACGGACGAAGGCGTCCGTCCTACACGATCTTTGCCGGACATCTATGGCGGCTGGCGCTACATCAGTGTCTCGGCTATCCGGGGGAGTACCGCTTTCAGAAGGGCTTCGAATGTGGATTTCACTCGCTCGCCGGTTTCCATTACTTCGGCGTGAGAGAGCGGTTGGTCGAGGATTCCTGCGGCCATGTTGGTGACGCAGGAAATCGCCAGCACATTGAGTCCCATGTGACGGGCGGCGATGACTTCCGCTACCGTCGACATTCCCACCAGGTCGGCGCCGATGCGGCGCAGGTATTCGATCTCCGCGGGAGTCTCGTAACTGGGTCCCAGAAGCGCGGCGTAGACGCCTTCGTGCAGGGTGATTCCCAGCTTGCTCGCTTCTTCGCGGGCGGTCTGACGATATTCTCTGCAATAGGCGTGCGTCATGTCGGGGAAGCGGACGCCGAAGCGGTCGTCGTTGGGGCCGACCAGCGGATTGGTTCCCTGCAGATTGATGTGATCGCGGATGAGCACCAGCGCGCCTTGCGAGTAGCCGAGATTGATTCCTCCGGCGGCGTTGGTGAGAATGACGGCCTTGATTCCCATGCGCGCGAAGACGCGGATCGGGAATGCGACTTGCTGCGCGGAGTATCCCTCGTAGAGGTGGACGCGGCCTTGCATGGCGGCCACCGCGACGTCGCCGGCTTTGCCGATGACGAGGCGCCCGGCGTGGCCGATGGCGGTGGATTGCGGGAAGGATGGGATGTCGGAGTAGGGGATGCGAGTGGCGTCGGTCGAGCGAGTCGGCGAAGGCGCCGAGGCCGGAGCCGAGGACGAGACCGATCCTGGGGCGAAGCGGCGTGCGTTTCAGGATTAGTTGTGCGGCGGCGTCGGCTTGCGTGAATTGGTCGGTCATGAATGTCTTGCTCTGTCATCCTGAGCGAAGTGGATGCCCGGTTTGCGGGGCATCCACGGAGTCGAAGGATCCCTACCCTGCAGCAGCGGATTCGGCTATAGGGATCCTTCGACTTCGCAAGAGCTCGCTTCGCGAACTCTTGCTCCGCTCAGGATGACATCCGAACTACAGATCGCCGTCGGCCAGATGGCGGCCGTGGCCGTTGCGGTCCAGCCAATCATACAGAAATGTCTGGTAGAGGTAGGAGGCGACGATCTCTTCGCCGAGTTCGTGCGTGTCGGTGCAGATGAACGGGAGGCGCAGGCCGGTGAGCACGGCGATCAGCGACTGCGTGATGCGGTTGGGATTCGCGGCGCGGTAGGGATATTCGGATTTGATCTCTGACAAAGACGAAGTGACCACGAGCAGGCTGTGTGGCCGTTCGGCCATGCGGCGGAGTCGGTTGACGAAGACGGTGCGGTTCGTAGTGAACGAGCAGATCAGGTCGGCGAGATCCTTGCGTTCCACGACGCAGGTATCTTCCATGCCTTTGACGGAGTAGTCGCCGAGGGGCAGGGCGCGGTATTCGATTTTGGCGAACCATCCGCGGAAGCGGCGGAAGGAGAGCGGATTTTGCTCGCGGGTGTCGACAATCGCGACGGGCAGAGGCGTGCGGAGTTGTGTGCCTCCGCGCTCGGCGATCACGGGAAGCGGCGGGTGCGCGACGGGCAGGTTCAGCGTGGTCCAGGCGAGCGGGGACGGGATCAGCGTGCGTTTGCGTGGCATGAGGCTACAGGGGCTAAAGCCCACATTTTTCAAGTGCTAACGCGGCGCTAAAGCGCCGCTCTTCCACCTTCAAAACTAGGCGCAGCGCTAACGCCGCTCTTCCACCTTCGAAACGGGACGCGGTGATGCCGCCGCTCTTCCACTTACTGCTTCTTTTCAAACTCTGCGAAAGCGGCTTCCAGCTTCCATTGCTCTCGCGCACGCTCGTTCGCCTGGAGGAACTTTGCGCATCCGGCGGACGGCTTTCCGCTCCCCGCTTTATCGGATGCGCAGGCGGCGACCGGGCGGAAAGCTACTTTCGTATCGGCCCAGAGGCTTTGTCCCGGCAGAAAGCTGTGCTCGACGCTCTGCCGCGTCATGCGCTTCAGAACAGTATAGGGCAGCCGGTAAGACTCGACGGCGCGCAAATATTCGTGCGTCATGTCAGAGCGGGCGACGCCCTCATCGTCGGTCGAGATTGCGACCGGAACGCCGTACTTCATGTAAATCGGAAGCGGATGTTCGTCGCCGCTGATGCCGAGGATCTGATCGTTCGAGGTCAGATTAATCTCGACGAGCACATTGCGAGCGGCCATCTCTTTCATTAATCCGATGGGATCTTTCTCGAGCATGATGTCGACCCCGTGCCCGATGCGCTCGGCATGGCCGCGCTCAACCGATGCGCGAATGTGGAAAGAAAGATCCTCAGGCTTCACCAGTCCCATAGCGATCTCGCCGGCGTGCAGCGTGATGTGGACCTTCGGATAGACGCCGTGCAGAAAATCCAGCATGGCCATGTGCTGGTTGAAGTCATGGGTGGGGACGTACCAGTCTTCCGGCATCACGAGGTTGAGCCCGACGAAATGAGGATCGGACGAGGCCAGTTCGAATCCGAGAACGATCTGCGCGAACACGGCTTCGGGAGGAAGTCCGCGCAGGACCTGGTAGAGATAGCGGACGGTGACGGTGCATCCCGGTTCGGCTTCCGGGGTTCCGCACTTCAGTTCCGTGCGTGCGCGCGTTTCATCTTCGGCGAGAGTCTTGCCGGTCGCGGCGACGATGTCCTTCAAACCTCCGGACAAGAGGTTTTCGCGCATTTTTCCGAAATCGTCATCCCAGCCGAGTTTCATGCCGAGTTGGGCGGCGGCGCGGCCGTCGCCGGTGTGCATGAACTCGATGTACTGCACATGCTCCTTGGCGGCGCGGTTGATGACTGAGGCGATCGCTTCAGGAACATGGTTGTGCGATGTGAGACCGAACTTGTCGAAGGTGGCGAAGAAGTGGTCGTGGCCCGATTCTTCTCCGTTGCGCCAGTTGCGCATCGACCAGGCGTCGATGATCTGGTTGTAGAGAATGTGGTCGTCGTAGGCGCAGCGGATGGCGGGCTTGGGAGTGTAGTGCTCGCAGTCATCGCAAGGCGGGGCAAGCAGGCGGGAAGTCGTGCGATCGACGCAAAAATTGTCCGAAGCGGCGAAGTCGATGAGATCCTCCGCGTACAATGCGCCGTCGAGATGGTTGTGCAGGTCTCCCCCTTTCGGCATGTCGTGCAGGAACGCAAGCAGCAAAGAAGGCTGGTTGCGGATGGAATCGAGATAGCGGGCGGTCTTCTGCTCGGGAGTTTGGGCTCGAGCGATAGCAAAAAGAGCTACAACGATAAGCACACAACCTGGACGAAATGACGCATCGATAAGAGCCTCGGAGAATCGGGAAACGCATTGTAATTGAGGCCGCGCGTCGACAGCCAACGGCAGAAGGCGTTCACCACAGAGGTCACAGGGGAACACAGAGGAAACAAGTGAAAAAACCTCTGTGATCCTCTGTGACCTCTGTGGTGAAGCCTTTCGGTCGTCTGCTACATTGATTCGCTATGACATCCGCGAACATCACTCGCAGTTTCGCCAGCGACAACAATGCCGGAGTTCATCCGGAAATTCTGGAAGCCATCGCGCGCGCGAACCAGGGGCACGTGGTGGCCTACGGGGACGATCCGTACACGCGGTCGGCGATCGCGAAGTTTCAAGAGCATTTTGGCGATGGCATTGACGTCTTCTTTACCTTCAATGGCACGGGAGCGAACGTGCTCGGACTGCAGGCGCTGAACCGTTCTTATCACGCCGTGCTCTGCAGCGACTACGCACATATTTATACCGATGAGTGCGGTGCTCCGGAGAAACATACGGGATGCAAGCTGATTCCGCTGCCGCACCAGGATGGCAAGATCACTCTGGAATCGGTGCGGCACGCTTATCACGGGATCGGCGACCAGCATCACGTGCAAGCGCGGGTCATCTCGATTACACAGTCGACGGAGATGGGCACGGTATACAAACCGGATGAGATTCAGGAGTTAGCACGTTTTGCGCACGAGCACGAAATGTTTTTACACATGGACGGGGCGCGCATTGCCAACGCCGCAGTGAGCCTGGGACAAACGTTGCGGGAGGCCACACGCGATCTGGGCGTCGATGTGCTTGTCCTTCGGAGGAACGAAGAACGGTATCATGGGAGGTGAGGCAGTGGTGTTCTTCAACCGCACGCTCAGCGCCGACTTCCTTTATCTGCGGAAGCAAGGGATGCAACTGGCGTCGAAGATGCGATTCATCGCCGCGCAGTTTGAGGCGCTGCTCACGAATGATTTGTGGAAGCGGAGCGCAGAGCACGCTAACCGCATGGCGCGAGTCCTGGAAGCCGAGGTGCGGAAGATTCCGCAGGTGCGCATCGTGTGGAAGGTGGAAGCCAACGGCGTGTTTGCCCAGATCCCAAAGAACGCGATCGAAACCATCAAGAAGCAGTACTTCTTTTATCCGTGGATCGAGGAGGAGGGCATTGTTCGGTGGATGTGCTCGTTTGATACCACGGAAGAGGACGTGCGTGAGTTCGTGAAATGCGTGGCGGAGGCGGTCCGATAGCCCAAATTCTTTAACCACAAAGGGCACGAAGGTACACGAAGGAAAGCCCTCAGATTTGGTGCTCAGCGTGTTCCTGGCGGACTGCGCCGGACCTCGCCGGCTATTGCATTTTGCTCGGGCATTGACTACATTGGCCCCATTCCAGCCGTAGTGCGCGTCCCGGCGCTCGGTCCCAGGAGCTAGCATGATCCGGAAGTGGTTCGGTGTTTCGGCCCTTGTTATCGCCGCATCCAGCCTGTTGAGCTTATCCAGTTGCGCGCATAATACGCATCTAGTTTCGATCAGTATTCAGCCAGGGAATGGCACGTTCGCCGCGGTGGACCCGGCGGCATTTTTCCAGTACAAAGCTTACGGCACGTACATTCATCCGCCGAAAACTGTCGAGATCACAAGTCAGGCGACGTGGCAGACGAGCAATCCGCAAGTTGCGCAGTTTACCGGCGCCGGAGTTGTCTCGCCGAATACAAATTGTGGCGTGGCGCAAATCTTTGCCACCATGCATGACAGCCCCAATGACATCGTAAGCAACCAGGTGTCGATCACAGTAAACGGCCCTGCGAGTCTCGGATGCCCGCAGGGAACGACCACGAACATTCTTACCGTGAACGTGACGTCCGGTGGGACCGATGGGGTGATCACCAGCAGCCCCGCAGGCATCAACTGCGGAAGCATGTGTGCAGTTGCGTTTTCGTCTGGTTCGACGGTATCGCTGACCGCCGCGCCCGATACTGGACACACCTTCCTCGGTTTCATCGGCTGCACATCGGGTTCGGGGAATACATGCAACGTAATCATGAATGGGGACGTTTCGGTGACAGCAGCTTTTGACTAAGGTCGCCACTTGGCGTTTGGCTAGTCCGTCTCGCCCAATAGTCTGCTCAAGGTGGGTTTGTGCTTCTCCGGTTTCTTTGTCTTCTCGACAACGATCTTCTCTGCCGGCGGCGCGCCGACGCGCTCTCGGGCTAGTTCTTTCACCGCCGTGACCGCCCGGAAGCGCTTCGCTTTTTTCTTTCTTGCCACGTTGAACCCCAGTCGATGCCTCAGATAATACGAATTCTATCTGACGCATAAAGGCCTGAACCACAAAGGTCACAGAGCAACACAGAGAACAGGCCCGCTCAACTGTGCAATAATTCATGTTTGTCCGAGCGCCGCCAGACAGGTGCTCCTACACTATGGAAGAGCGCGATTTTTTTGATGAGCGACAGGAAAAGAAACCGGCTTCGCTGAATTGTCCTCATTGTCATGAGTCGGCGGAGTATGAAGTAACATGGGTCGTTCGCACCAAGAAGCGGCAGCTTGGGGGACGCGCCGACGAACGCGACCGGGCCCGCTTCGCAAAGTTCCGCTCCTACATGGTGCGGAAGGACGACATGATGGCCTGCAAGAACATGCGCTGCCGGAAGCGGTTCGAGATTTCTGGGCAGTCGACGGTCATCATGGAATAATTGCTGCGCGATCTCGGCCCTTCCGTGGTCGGCAGCTGTTCTTCGATCAAGACGCTCTCCAACATTTACTCTACAGTTTGATTACGGCATGCCTTGGGTCGCCCATTTAGTCCGGGTGCGGGCGCGAGTCGCCTTCGCAACCTATGAAAGTGTCATTCCGAGCGCGGCGAGGAATCCCTATTCCCTCTACGGCGCGCTGGGGGAAGGGATTCTTCGACTCCGCTCAGAATGACAACCAAACAGCGCACATTACTGTTCGAACCGCCCTGTTGCACCGGCGGCGGCGCTACTTTCTCAGGTTGGGCTCGTGTGCGAATTCGGGCGTGAGTATTCCGGGGAGGCCTTGCAATCCAGATGACTTGGACTCGCGCTCGGCGAAAGCTACCAGCTCATGTTCCACATCGGGCGGAAGAGGATGGCGCTCGTAGCGCCCAACCAGTTCCTCCACTCGCTCCCGAGCCCGCTGGAGGATGTCGGGATTGCTTCCATCGGTAACCGGAAGGCCGCGGTCGATGACAGCGGAAGGGAAGTGCTGCTCTTTACGGAAGAGAGCGCGGGTCTCCTTTAATTTCAGGAAGTCACCTTGCAGGCCCGTCTGCGCGAACATATCGACGGCAAGAGAAACGCCACGCGGCTGGATGCCTTCGATCAGCCGTTGCGCAGAGGCAATCGCCTCAGCATCGATGACGAGCTTTTCGATGCTGTGGCACGCGAGGAAATCCAGCATGCCCGCGCCGGAAATCATGTTGATGCCCGCGAGGGCGCCGAGCACGGCCGACATCCCGCTTTCCATTTCGACTTGTGCATCGATGACGCGCCCATCTCCGGCGACCAGATAAGCATGCGTCGGCAGGCCGAGATACTTTCCAACTTGCGAACAGGCCAGATCCAGCATCGCTGTTTCGATTGCGCCCATCGGGGTCTTGCCCGAACGCATGTCGAAGATGGCGGGAGCGCCTCCCCAGACGATGGGGGCCCCGGGCTGTGCGAGCTGATGAATGGTGATGCCGCTGATGCACTCGGCCGCATGCTGCACGACTGAACCAACGAGCGTGACCGGAGCCGTAGCCCCGGCCAGCGGCATGCTGACGATTTCTGCGGGAATTCCCGCTCGCGCGAGATCCACGAGATTTTGAGAAGCGAACTCCGACCAGTTGAGCGGCGGAGAGGGACAGACGTCGAAGATAGCGCGGGGATTCCGCCGAAGATTTTCGCGGCCGCCGCTTTCAATGGCGAGCAGATCGATCAGCGTATGCAGGCTGCTGGCTGAAAATGCGCCCGTCACCACGGGCTTCTCCGAATACCAGAGAACCAGCAGCAGGCGGTACCAGTCACCGATTTCCGGCGGGACATCGTTGCAGACCATCGCGGTGGACTGCGCTTCGAACTGAGGCAGCATCTCGGCGACCTGCACCAGGCGCACCAGATCGGCCGACATGGCCGGGCGCGGCTGCTGCGTTTCGGGATCGAGAATATTGAGGCATGACGAGCCGGGATCGAAGTGAACCGTATCTCCGGTGTAGTGCACTGCGGGCTTGCCAAGCCGGTCGTAAAGGCAGAAACCGCGCGGCGCAAGATCGAGCAGGCGTCGGGCAAGCGCTTCCGGAATGTGAGCGATCCCCTCTTTGACCGTGATGCCCGCGGCGCGCAGCAGGTCTTCGACATAGGGGGCGACGCGCACGCCTGGGTCTTCGATGAGTTGGAAGGCTTCGTCGAGGATGCGCTCGATCAGCGGCATGTCGAGTAGTTCGAGTTTGGGTCGCATACGGTCCCCACGGGGGCTAAAGCCCCGATTCAATAACGTCTTTACGCGGCCCTGAAGGGCCGCTCTTCCACGGTGCTGCACGCACACGGTGCTACACGCAAAGGGCGGTGCACGTACACGACGCTACACGCAGCGCAGGTGCTACGCCGAAGGATTCGGCTTGTCATTCCGAGCGCAGCGAGGAATCCCTACCCCCCGTGTGGCGTCGAAGACTGCAGGGATTCTTCGACTGCGATGGCCGCGCGCTTCGCGCACGACCATCTCCGCTCAGAATGACAACGTGACTAGCGCGCATTACTGCTGTACCGACACTGTTTGCATCTTTTGCTGCATTAACTCTTGCGCCAGCGTTACTGCGCTCATGGCGTCTTTGGCGTAGCCGTCGGCGCCGATTTCGTCGGCCCAGCGGCGGGTGACGGGCGCGCCTCCGACCATGACTTTCACTTGCGAGCGCAGACCTTCTTTTTCGAGCGCTTCGACCACAGTTTTTTGGTTACGCATTGTCGTGGTCAGCAGCGCGGAGACGCCGACGATATCCGCCTTGAGTTCGCGTGCTTTGGCGGCGAACTTTTCGCCCGCGACGTCGACTCCGAGGTCGTGGACCTGGAATCCGTGGGCCGTCAGCATTGTGCCGACGAGAATCTTTCCGATCTCGTGGATGTCGCCTTTAGTCGTGCCGAGCACGACGACGCCGGCCGTCGGGCGTTCGGTGCCGAGCTTGCGCAACTCCGGATCGAGCACGGCCATGGCGGCCCGCATCGCTTCGGCGGAGGCCATCATGTCGGGGAGAAACATCTGTCCTCGGGCGAACTGCTCGCCGACATCGTGCATGCCGGGGACGAATCCGTTATTGATGGCGTCAATCGGCGCCATGCCGGAGGTGACGGCTTCCTGGGCCAGAGTCGAGGCCGTGTCAGGGGCGCCGTCGATAATGCTCTGCCGCATGGCGGAGAGGGTGTCGTTGGCCATAGAAGTACCTTGGCCATGCTGACGTGAGGGAGTGAGGGCAGTCTGTGATTAGGATCACAACGGACTGACCGTAGAGACGTTGCTTGCAACGTCTCCTCGCCACGTCACATGCCCTACGAATTCCTTTCTGCCAATGCTCGGTATTTCCTACGCGCCTTGACGTCATTTATACTGACAAGTTTTGCCGTGGCTGACGGACGCCACTGGTTCGGGGAGAAATTCTCTTGAAAATCCTGGTTTGCATGAAGCAGGTGCCGCAGAAGGATGCGCCCCTGAAGCTCAACGAGTCTGGCACGTGGATCCGCGAAGACGTTTCCTACGAGGTCAACGAGCCGGACGCCTACGCGCTCGAAGAGGCGCTGCGCCAGCGGGAGAAGCATAAGGGCGAGGTGGTCGTGATCACGAGCGGTCCGGCGCGGGCGCAGCAGGTGCTGCGCGAGGCGCTGGCCAAGGGCGCCGATCGCGCGATTCATCTGGAAGACGACAAGTTCGTCGGGCTCGACGCCTTCAATACGGCGAAGGCCATTGCGGCGGCGATCAAGGACGAGCAGTTTGATCTGATCTTCACCGGCCTGCAGTCCGACGATTACGGATACGCGCAGACCGGCGTCATTCTGGCGGAATTGCTGGGCTGGCCGCACGCGACCATCATCATGCAGATCGAGAAGACCGACAGCGGGATTCGCGTGAAGCGCGAACTCGAAGCGGGATATTTCCAGTTCGTCGATATGCCGACGCCGGCGGTGCTGACGATTCAGTCGGGCATCAACAAGCTGCGCTATGCCACGCTGATCGGCATCAAGCAGGCGAAGAACAAGCCCCTGCGGAAGGTGACGCTGGCCGAAGTGCAGTCGGCGCTGGGCGAGAATCTGCAGAAGATTGAGAAGCTGTACGTCCCGCAGAAGACGAAGAAGACGGAGCACATTGAAGGTGCGCCGGCGGAGATTGCGAAGAAGCTGGTGGACAAGCTGCGGAACGAGTTGAGAGTGCTGTAAGTGTAGCCGCGGACGCATTCGTCCGCGGGCCGAGCTTCGCACGGCGGACAGCCGAAGGCGGCTGTCCCCACATGGTTTTGGCTAGAAGCCAGGTAGCTAGAAGCTAAGAGCTGACTTTATGGCCGATACGATTCTCGTCGTCGTTGAACAGCGCGAAGGCAAGTTGAATCGCGTTTCGTGGGAAACCATCACCGCCGGGCAGGCGATTGCCGCCGGCCACCGGATGGACGCTGGAGGCTGCGGTCGTGGGCAGCGGAGCCGCATCCATTGCTGCCGAAGTTGCGGCCAAGAAAGTCGCGAAAGTCTATGCGGTCGAGTCGGCGAAGCTTGAGCCGTACACGCCTGACGCGTTTGCCGCCGCACTCAAACAATTCCTGAGCTCGAAGCAGCCTAAGCTCGTGCTGATGCCGCATACCTATCAGGTGCGCGACTTTGTGCCCAAGCTGGCGACCGCCATGGGACGCACCGTCATCAGCGACTGCATCGGATTCAAGCACGAAGGTGGCAAGCTGGTGTTCACGCGGCAGATGTTTCAGGGCAAACTGGCGGCCGACGTCAGCTTCACCAGCGATGCTCCGTGGTTCGTGACCTTCCAGAACGGATCATTTCGCGGCGACAAGGCCGAAGCAGGCGCGAGCGCGGCTCCCGTTGAGACCGTGAGTGTCGACATTGCCGACGGAGTGATCCGCAACAAGCCGCAGGAAGTGTTCAAAGAAGCCAAGCAGGCCGTCGACCTTACGCAGGCGGAAGTGATCGTCGCTGTCGGCCGCGGCATCAAAGAGCAGAAGAATATCGAGATCGCCAAGCAACTGGCGGATGCGCTCGGCGGAGATCTGGCGGCGTCGCGTCCGATCTGCGACTCGGGCTGGCTGCCGATGGACCGCCAGATTGGATCGTCGGGCCAGACCGTCGCTCCGAAGCTGTATCTGGCGCTCGGCATCAGCGGCGCGATTCAGCACATCGTCGGGATGAAAGGCTCGCGCGCGATCATCGCGGTGAACAAAGATTCAGAAGCGCCGATCTTCGAGATTGCCGACTATGCGATCGTGGGTAATTTGTTCGACATTGTTCCGCCGCTGATTGAAGAAGTGAAAAAAGCGAAGGCGGGAGGATAACTTCCTCTCCGCGGATCAACGCCGATCAACGCTGATCTAAATCGAAAGTCAAGCCCCGCGTTCATCCGCGTGAATCCGTGGCCAGAAGTTGTCAGGCTGGGAGATAAATGCTCGTTTTCCGAAAACCGATCGAAGGTGTTGAGCGTCCGCAGATGCCGGCCGACGTTGTCATCGTCGGCGGCGGGCCGGCCGGCATGGCTTGCGCCCTGCGGCTCTCGCAACTGATCGACGCGCACAACAGCGCGAATCCTGACGCGCAGCTCAGCAAGGAGAACATTTACGTTCTCGAGAAGGCGCGCGAGGTTGGGCAGCATTGTCTCTCGGGCGCACTGCTCGATCCCCGCGCGATCGCGGAGTTGCTGCCGGACTTCAAGAAAGACGCGCCGCTCGACGCCGAGGTCGTGAAAGAAGCTGTCTACTTCTTCACCGAGAAATCAAAGTTCAAGCTTCCCGATCACGCCGCCGTTTCTGCGCGACCACGGCAACTATGTCATCTCGCTGAATAAGTTCGTGAAGTGGCTGGGCGGCAAGGTCGAGGAGACCGGCATCACGGTGTTCACCGGGTTTGCCGGATCCGAGCTTTTGTTCGACGGCGACCGCGTGATTGGTGTTCGCACCGACGACAAGGGTGTCGACAAAGAAGGACGGCCCAAGTCGAATTTCGAGCCAGGATACGATCTGCACGCGAAAGTTGTGATTCTTGCCGAGGGCCCGCGCGGATCGCTGACCAAAGACCTGATTCAGAAGTTCGATCTGGCGAAGAATGCAAATCCGCAGACGTACGGCGTCGGCGTGAAAGAGCTTTGGGAAGTTCCTGCGGGCCGCATCGCGCCGGGAGAAGTCATCTACACCATGGGATGGCCGCTCACGACCAATGAATACGGCGGCGCCTGGATCTACGGCTCGAAAGACAACATCGTATCGCTCGGGCTTCGTGACCGGTCTCGACTACGACGATCCGCGTCTCGATCCACAGCGCGTGCTGCAGGAGTTCAAGAAGCACCCGTTCGTTGCGAAGCTGCTCGAGGGCGGCAAGATGATCCGCTACGGCGCGAAGTCGATGCCCTACGGCGGCTGGTGGGCGATTCCGCCGGTTGCGGGCAACGGATGGATGATCCTCGGCGACTCGGCGGGCTTCCTGAATTCGGCGCGGCTCAAGGGAATTCATCTCGCGATCAAGAGCGGGATGCTCGCGGCCGAGACCGCGTTCGAGGCGCTGAAGAAAGATGACTCGTCCGCCAGCTGCTCTCGGCGAATTCCAGAAGAAGATCGAATCGAGCTGGATCAAAGAAGAACTCTGGAAAGTCCGCAACCTGCATCAGGGGTTCGAGCATGGCATGTTCGCGGGCATGTTCCACGCAGGGCTGCAGACGATCACCGGCGGCCGCGGCCTGCGCAATCGCTATCCGGCGACAGCCCGGGCACGAGCGGATGAAGAAGCTCAGCGACTTGCCCGCTCGACGGCGGTGCAGAAGCTCACCTGCTCGGTCCGGCCAAGGGCGATGGCAAGCTCACCTTCGACAAGCTCACCGATCTTTATCACTCAGGCACGAAGCATGAAGAGGATCAGCCTGCGCACCTTGTCATCCACGATACGAATGTCTGCAACGAACGCTGCGTGAAGGAGTACGGCAGCCCCTGCCAGAACTTCTGTCCGGCGAACGTGTACGAGATGGTGGATGATTCGAGCCAGCCCAATGGCAAGCGTATCAGCTTGAATCCTTCGAACTGCGTGCACTGCAAGACCTGCGACATTCAGGATCCGTACCAGATCATCAACTGGGTTCCTCCGGAAGGCGGAGGCGGGCCGAACTACGACGGCATGTGATGTTGATGGTGCGTAGGCATTGACGTGGCAAGGAAGTGCCCTCCGTGTCGCATGCCATCCGCATCCGAAGGCTAAAGTGCCCCACTTCTCGCGCAAAGAACACGCGAGAAGTGGGGCACCCGTTCTTCGAATTACGGTGCGACCAGACGCTGCGATTAATTCGTAACGTTCAGCGTTGCCGTGCCCACGATAGTGTTGTAAGTGGCCTTCACTGTGTAGGTTCCCACTGCAGCGCTGCTTGCCGGCAAGAATCCTTCACCCTTACCGGCAATAAACCCTAGTGTGAAGTTCGATGTCTGATCGGTGCCTGTGGAGTCGACCACCGTCCACACAGCTCCGGCGTTGGTGATATCAGTAGCCCCATTGGCTAGAGCGGTGTAGAAGAGCGTGGCTCCGCCTACGGTGGTACTTTGGTTGCCCGGATCAACCGTGATTGAAGTTACGCCTTGCAGGACAACCGTGACTGTCGTTGATCCTGAGCATGCCGAACAACTTCCCGCACTCGCCGAAATTGTTGCCGCGCCGATTTGAACTGCGGTCACTTTGCCCGTGGTCTGGCCGACCGATACCGTGTTCGGGTCGCTGGAAGACCAGATGACGCCGGAACTAATCGTCTTTTGCGTACCATCGTCATACGTCCCGGTCGCGGACATTTGCCACTGCTGGGTCACATTGAGGGACAGACTTTGTGGTCCGACAGCAACAGAAGTGAGCGTCGGATTCACAAAGAATCCCTTGCAACTCACGGCCAAGGCTAAGCTAAGAAGCACGGCGAATGCGCCGATCAGTTTTAATCTCTTTGCAGACATGTTTTCTGGGACTCCTTGGGCCGCTGGTTCAGGGGCTGGGGGCGCGATCCTGTGGCTAAATTGTAGCAGAGAAGAAACTTCATTCGAATTACACTTCCGTGCCATAACCCTCGATCGTTACTGCCATAGAACGCGGCCCGGCAGGAATCTTGCGCAGGAATTCCGATCCCTGAGCCAGTCCTGAAAGAATGTGGGGACAGCCGCCTTCGGCTGTCCCGGCACAGCTCCTTTTCTGATGCGGTTCTAGAGTCCTCGTGATTGGCGCTTGGGCTGATGCTGAGCTCGGAGCCGGGCTGAGCCCGGCGGACGCCGAAGGTGGCTGTCCCGACATTGCCTGGTGCTGAGGCTGCGGAGCCCCTTGCCGTGCTGAGGCGGCGGAGCCGGTGGCGCTGAGGCGGCGGAGCCTGGCGCTGAGGCGGTGGGCTGGAGTGCTGCTGTGGCGCCGGACGCGGTGCCTGCCGTGGCGGTGCCGTCTCCTGATGCTGCTGCGGAGGACGACTCTCGTTATAGCGGTTCTGGTTCCCCCGGTTGGAGTTGCTCCCTGGATTGCGGTTGTAATTCTCGTTGGTCCGTGAATTTGCCCGCGTTGTTCTTTGCCGGCGGGGTGAACGGGCGGAAGCCTTCATTGGACCGCGCTTTGTTGCTATTGCCGTTGTTCATCGGCTGCCTGCCATTCGAGTTCGCGCGGTTGGCGGCAGATGGATTCACGCGCGCCTCTTTTGGCGACATGGCGGGCGCATGGTATTCGCCGCCGGCTGCCCGGGCCGGAACCGCCGCACGGCGGCTGAAGTCGCCGGGCCGTGCCGTGGCAGCGATCGCCGGACGTCCGTGATTCTGGGACGCCAGGTTCTCCCGGTTCCCCGCGGCTCGCGCGCTCGTGATGGCTCTGATACGTCGAGGGCGCGCGGTGTGCCGTTCGCGTCCGTAACTCTTCCTCTTGACGGGTAGGCCGGGCCTGGACGCCACCGGTTCCGCCATTGAAGCTGGTCGTCGATCGGTTGTTGACCACGACCGTCCGGTTGTAGACGTTGGTCACATTGGTGACGCTGACATTGGTGACAGAGCGGTTGTAATAGAACGAGCCACCGCGCCATTCGCCGCCAACGAAACCGACTCCGCCGTAGCCGAATCCGTAGTTAATCCCGCCGTAGAAGCCGACGTGCGGTCCCCAGTATCCCGCATGCCAGAGATAGAATCCGCCACCCCATCCCCAATATCCGGGAGTCCACAACATGCCGACCGGAGCCACGACCCACGTTCCCGGCACCCAATAATAGCCGTCATCATCGTCCCAGGCCCAGTAACCGGGCGTCCAGATGTAGCCGGGGCCGGGGCAGATCGGCTGCGCGTACACGGGCAGCGGCGGTGGCCCAACGCGGACCGAAATACCGACCGCAATTTGCCCAAACGATGCGACCGAAAACGTACAGAATTACCGTCCCCAACATCACCCAACGAATGATCGACCGGTTCATGTGTTATGCCCTTCCAAAAGCTGCTGCCGAACGGGCCGAGCGTCCAGTGCTAGACTCATTGTGCCGCAGAAGGCCCACATCAGCCTACTAACTGTTCCTCTCCTATAAACACAAGATTCCACAGGATGTTTCGCGGCTGAAGCGATTTGAAATGTGCAGCTTGGGGCAACCGTAGGCAATCGAAGCACCGCGCTAAACCGAGGACCGAGAACTAGTGAGCCATGAGCAATGAGCCATGAGCAAACCTGATTTTGCTCATAGCTCACTGCTCATGGCTCCTCGCTAATTCACCTTCTTCGCCTTCGCGATCCGCTGATCGATGGGCTTGCGCCCGGCGAATCCCTCCTGCATTCCGTGCCAGTGGGTGATCGATTTCTCTCCCAGCTTCCAGCAGAGCAGGATGATCTGTCCTTCGACTTCGCAGGGAAAATCGAGCAGTCCGATATTCAGATCTTTCACCTGCACGCCGATGGAATCGATTTCCGCGAGAGCATCCTTGGCCCGCTGCTCGGCCTTGGCGCGCTCGGCCTTGCGCCGGGCAAGCGGGACGATGTCGAGAAACATTCCGCCATTGAGAAAAACGCGGTGCTGCAGAGCCTGCTGCTCGGCATCGGCTTCATCGATGATCTTCTTGGCGTGGATGGCCGTGCGCAGCAGCGATTCCAGTACGGGCAACAAAGATTGAGCTTCGTCCAGAGTAAAAGTGCGGTCGGCCATGGCGATAAGCTATTTTACCGCACGCGGCAGCCGGGATTAAGGCTTTGCATTGGCCGCGTCGGCCAGCCGAGCGTGCGGCAAGGCCAAACGTCTGCGACAATGCGGGCAGAGGCTTGATCGAAATTCTTGTTCCGATTTCCCTGCAGAATCGCCCATTGCACGTGTTCCGTGAATCCCCACAGCAGAGCGTTGGTCTTGGGATCGCGAATCTCCAAGCGGAAATTGGGGATCATAGGCGGATCCGATGCCAGCATCGCCCCGATTTGCCGTCGGGTTCGGCTGGTTAGAACACCGGAATTGGATCTCGAAAAGCAAGTCCGCTTCCGCGGGAGAGCCTACGAGTTCGTATCTGCCGGCGCTTTTCATCGCGGCATAGAACTGGTTGTAGGAGCGGTCGAGTCCTCCGCTGAACAGTGGGTCTCGTCATTCCGGGCTCGTCTCCTCCAGCGTTGGCGATGAACACTTTTTTGGCCGTTGCAATTTGCGCGGGAATCGGTCCAGGAGGATCCTGTTTTGTCTGTGCGGCGTGAAAGCCGCGTCAGCAGTGAAATCATCAGAACTGCGCGGGAAACGAATCGCGCCATTCTTCGGTTCATATATTCCTCCAGCACATTCCGCTGCGTGATCAGAGATTGGAGCCTTGCGGCTTCGCGCGTGCCGGAATTCGCGAAACCAAGCGCTCTCTGCGCAGGCTCACTTATAGACGAACATGCGACGTGTGCCGCTGTAGATTTTCGCAAAGTTACGTCAATTCTTCGTCAAGATTCGGGGAGACGGAGAGTGAAGGCATTTACCACAAAGGACACGAAGGTGCACGAAGGAAATCCGGGCTGGTCAGTGGGTGCGGCCGTGAGAAGGATCTGCCGACGTGGCCGTATTCAGGTCGATGTGAAGTCCCTGGGCCGGAGTCGTTCCCGGCGGATAACAGTTTCCATCGCGGCTGTAGTTGGTGCAGTGTCCGGCGACATCTTTGCGCTGCGGCGATTGCGCGAACTGCCAGACCTCGGCGAAGTCGATGCCACTCTGCGACGGGCTCGGAGACGGGAGTGAAAACGAGCATCCGGGCGATGGTGGGCAAGCGTCGTTGATCGCCCAATAGGTGATCTGTCGCGAGCCAGCGGTCTGGCGAATGTCTTCCGCGGTCACGACATTTTCGCCGTCAGTGGAGCGCATGCCGGAGCAATAAATGCCCGCGCGAAATCCCGCAGTGGTGATGGCATCGACCCAAGCGTAAATGTAGGCCTTCTGCTCCGGCAGCATGCGTCCGCCCTGCTCCTGATCGAGGAAGATGATCGTGCCGCGGGGAAAGCCCTCACGCCGGGCGGAAGAGGCGGCGATGAGGGCATCCGCATTGCCCAGCCGCTGTGCGTTCGCGACGGTCTTCAATTCCGCGTAGAGACGCCCGTTGAACAAAACGAGAAAGCCGAATCCGGCGGACTCAACCGCGGCCCGATGTCCAGCCCAGGAATTCGACGTCGCCCCGGGAGGATTGTTGAGCCAGTACCCGGTGTAGGAAAATGTCTGCCGCAGAGTCTTGAGATTGGCGTCACCGGGATAGTCGTTGCGGTCGAAGCCGAGGTAGGTTTGCTGACCTGAGGCAGCGGCCAGCAGTAGGGAGACAACTCCCCACCGTCGAAAGCAAGCTTCTGCCGTTCACACACCTGATCTTATCGTAGAGACGTTGCTTGCAACGTCTCTCTTGCCACGTTTGAGATGCCGCCGGCAAGACGTAGCAAGCTACGTCTCTACGACTATCCCCCGATATGCACCATGGTCCGCGAGGCCGGGACGAAATCGGGTTCTCCGATGTGATGGCGTTCTTCTTTCTTCGCGACGACTCCGCGAATGAATTCCGCCAGTTCTTCGTCGCTGGCGCCGCGGCGCATCTGCGCATGCAGGTCGTGATCCCAAACCGAAAACAGACAGGTGCGGATCTTGCCGTCGCTGGTGATGCGAATGCGGCTGCAATGACCGCAGAACGGATGCGAGACGGGGGCGATGATGCCGATCTCACCGACGCCATCTTCAAAACGGTAACGGCGCGCGGTTTCCGAGCGGGCATGCGGAATCTCGACTAAGGGCCGGTATTCGGCCATGCGCGCCAGAATTTCGTCGAGAGTGACGACGGTTGACGGCGCCCAGGTTCGCCCTTCTTCGAGCGGCATGAACTCGATGAAGCGCACGGTCACGCCCTCTTCGCGCGCGAACATGCCGAAGGGAATGATCTGGTCTTCGTTGAAACCGCGCATGCAGGACGCAATTCACCTTCAGCGGCCAGAGTCCGGCGCGCCGCGCGGCGCGGATTCCAGCCAGCACATGGTCATATCCGTTGGGCACGCGGGTGATGCGCGCGAAGCGGTCGGGATCGACGGCGTCCATCGATACCGTCACGCGGGAGAGGCCCGCGTCCTTGAGCGGCTGCGCCAGATCCGCCAGCAAGATGCCCGTTGGTAGTCAGAGCGATATCGAGCGGCTCGCCGCCTTCCGCGCGCAGGAGTCTGAGGGCTTTAGCCCCGAGTCGCAACTTCGACAATTCGCGCACGAACTCCACCACGCCATTACGCAGCAGCGGCTCACCGCCGGTGAGACGAACTTTCGTGATGCCCATCCCCACCAGCACACGAGCCATGCGCAAATAATCGGAGAAGGGAAGATCCCCGTAGAGAGCGCCTTCATTCCCCGTCCGGCAATAGACACACTTGTAGTTGCAGCGGTCCGTGATGGAGATCCGCAGGTCCGTGATGGCGCGGCCGAATTTGTCGTGAAGAGCAGCCATTAGCACTTAGCGATTAGCATTTAGCCAGTCGGGCTACGGCACGTCGCGCGAATGGCTAAATGCCAAGTGCTAATTGCTAAATGCTGGAAAGGACAAGCGGCGGGAAAATCCCGGCAGGCTCGTTTCCTTTCCAATGCACTCTTTCGGAGCGCGGGAGGCGCCGGCGTTTCCACCAGCACCCTCGGGATTCGCAGCCGGCAAGTCCTGCCGCGCTTCTCCCTCGCCGCCGCAGCCTCAGGTATGCCCGCAGGCTCCGGCGGTCGGAAACTCGTACTCCATTATAGAGCTTGTCAGGGCGCTGAAAGGATTCAGCGCCGAACGCAGTTTCTCGCGTGCGAATCGGCTGACGACCAGCCATCCACGCTACTTCATTGCCTTCTGCAATCGCCGCCTCGGCCAGCGGCGCCATGATCTTGTAGCCAGCATCGTTCGGATGCAGCCCATCGTCGGCCAGATCCTTCTTCAGAAGGCCCTTGTCATCGACCACCGCCGAAAAGTAGTCGAGGTACACGATGTTGTTCTTTTCGCAGAAATCCTTGAGCCACTGGTTGAGTTCGAGAATGCGCGGCATCGGACGCTGGGCAAAGAAATCCTTCGATCGCTCGGTGTAGTTGTGCACCGGCAGCACCGACGAGTACACCACGCGAATGCCATGCGCCCGCGCCAGTTCGGCGAAGGACGCCAAGTTAGCCTCGATGTCCTCAGTGCGCATCGGCCCGGTATTGCCGGCGATGTCGTTGGTGCCCGCCAGAATCACAACCACCTTGGGATGCAGATCGATCACATCCTGGCGGAAGCGCACCAGCATCTGCGGCGTAGTCTGTCCGCCGATCCCGCGGTTGACGTAAGGCTTGCCGGGAAAGTAATTCTCCAGCTTCCATATGTCGGTGATCGAATCGCCGAAAAACACCACGCGATTCTCGCCCGCGGCCGGTGGCCCGAGCTTGGCGTTGGCCTCGCGATAGCGCGCCAGTTGCCCGTAGTCGTCGGTGAACACGGCGATGCGCGACGCCCGGTACTGGTCGAGCCCGGCGAAGCCGGTGGAGGGAATGGAAGGTGCGGATTGCTGCGCGAAAGCAGAGAGAGCGAAAACGAAAACAGGTAGACACTGCACACGGGGTTTATCTTCATAGATCCTCGCGGAAAGGATACCGCAATCGGTGTCAGCTGAGCAGAAGGATGTGAATGAAATTGGCAGAATTGCGCAACATGGATTCCTCGTGAGCGTCGCGCAAGATGCATCATGAGTACGGCGATTGCGCGCTCCTGAATAAGGTCGGATGCATTTGTGGCCCTCGGAATTCGTAACGGCAGGCGATGATACTTCCCCAAGTCCGCCTCCCGCAACCTCTCTTACAGGAGATTTGCAGGATGCTCCAAAGCGGGATACTGACTCATCCGTAGCTTCTAAAGGAAATTTCTGATGCTCCAGGTGAGGTCCTGATTATCCGTGTGAATCCGCGTAGATCCGTGGCAAGGAAGTTTTTGGCTGGATCCGTTGCTCGCGTGCGCCTCGCTTAGATCTGCAAACCCGGACCGCTATCGGCCTCCGTGTTAATCCGCGGCAATCCGTGGCAAGGAAATTTTCCGGGTTGGATGCGGCGCTCGCGTGCGACGGGCGAAGGCACCCGTCCCCACACAAGCCGTCCCCACGCAGGACACACAGGTATTGACGCCCTTACTCCTTCATCATCGCGTCAATCGTCGAATACAGCTGGTTGTTGTCCTTGACTTCCACGTATGGCTTGTTGGGATTCCGGCTGCTGACGATGTACACCGTCGGAGTGTGGTCGAGCTTGATGGCCTTGCCCAGGTCGCGGTCGGCATTCACCTGCGCGGCCAGCTTGCCGCTGGGATCAATGACGAACGGCAGATCGACCTTGTGCGCTGTCGGCAAATTTCTCGGCGTAAGAACGCAGGTTCTGCAGGTTGATTTCGAGCTGGTTTGTGAAGATGTAGTCGCGGTACTCGTTGCCCAGCGCCTTGGAATGCGTGTCAAAATATCGCGCGATCACGGCCGCCTGATACGACCACGGATGCATGGGCAGCGGGAAGTCGTGGCGCACCACTGGAATCTTGTAGGTCTTCGACGCCTGCTCCACCAGCGGCGCCGTCCGCCGGCACATCGGGCACTCCAGATCTTCAAAGATGACGATTGCGACCTGCGCTCCCTTGGGCGGACGCAGAACGGTGTCCACGGTGTCCTGCGCCGCGGCACACAAGCTCGCCAGCGCCAGAAAAATCGAAGTGAACGACAAAAACGCGAAACGATTCCAGGTTTTGCTTCTCATAGAGAGTGTCTTTAATTTCCAGTCTGATGGACTCGACGCCATATCCCCATTTTCTTAGACGCCGAAACCGGGTCTGCGGCAACCTGCCGTTGCCAGCCAGATCGCAAATCTATGGTAACCGAGCCGGAGTGCCGTTGTCTTGCATCTGCAGGACAATGGTCCGGGTTGCACCAGGCGTAAACCTTCGTGTAGCTATGCGTTGCCTGCCAACGCGCTATAGTGAAGGGTTCTCCAGGCGTCCCTATGAAACCGGGCCTATCGCGGACAAAATGGCTGGTCGGCGCTCTTGCCATCGCAATGGCGCTGGCAGCCTGCGGTCGAGGCCGTCACCGCGTGCTGGAAGTGGCCTATGTTTCCGCCCCGCAGGCGACCCTGCGCGACCAGGTCGCCGCAATCTATAACCGCGTCGGCACCGTGAAAAATGGAGAGCGCGTCGAGATCATTGACCGCGAGAAGCGATTCGCCCGCGTGCGCACCGCCAGCGGCATTGAGGGCTGGGTCGAGCAGCGGTATCTGGTGGATCAGAAAACCTTCGACGGCCTGCAGAAACTGACCCAGGAAAACCAGAGCGCCCCGGTTCAGGCTCCCGGCGTCTTACGCAACGAGACCAACCTCCATATCACTCCCGGACGCGAGACGGACCACCTCTACCAGCTTGCCACGGGCGCGAAAGTCGCGATCCTGAAGCGGGCCGTTGCCGAGAAGCAAACGGGCGCTGCGCCCGCCGCCAGGCCGGTCGCCACCAAGCCCGGAGCCAAGGCTCCCGCCGGTCCGGTGATGGAGGACTGGTGGCTGGTGCGCGACGATCAGAGCCGTGTGGGATGGGTGCTGGCCCGCATGGTCGATGTCGACGTCCCGCTTGAGATCGCCCAGTACGCCGAGGGCCAGCGCTTCGTGGCATTCTTCAGGCTGAACGAAGTCCAGGACGGAGCCAAGAAGGTCTCCGCAATACCTCTGCGTGCTCACCGAGCCGCACGACGGTTCTCCCTACGACTACGACCAGATCCGCGTCTTTACCTGGAACGTACGCAAGCACCGCTACGAAACCGCCTACCGAGAGCACGGGCTGGACGGAGTCCTGCCCGTAACCGTCACCCAGGAGACCTTCGACAAAGAAGGCACCCTGCCCGTCTTCATCCTGCGAGTGCAGGACGACACCGGCAACGTCAGCGAACGCAAGTACAAGCTGAACACGCCGATCGTGCGGCGGGTGCTGGCGCCGGGGGAAGTGCCGGTACGTGACCGCCCGCAAGCGGCGATAACCACCCTCGGCTTGACCACGCTTGCATCTCGTGCGAGATCCACTACCTACTGAATGCCATAGTCCCGCACGCTGGATTCTATAAAATCTAATACCCACTCTCCGTGACTTCCGCTTCCAGACATTGATAACAAAGTGTTTCTAATACTCCTTGTTTGGCTTAGTAGTTGCATTGGGCCGTGTTATTAGAGTATTGTTTTGACGCTTTTCCAGTGAGAGCTGTCTTGTCAAGGGCGTGGTGGCCCTTTGAGGAATCCCGCAGTTCCCGGTTTTCTCTTTTTGAAAAAGTTCAGCAGGTAGGGTCTCGTCAGTCGCGTCCTTCTCAGTCCGCGGTGCTTGGGGCATTGATCGGATTCTGAGTTTCTCAATTGCGAGCAACTTTAAGGAGGCAAGAGATGCGATTCGCCAGATTCATGAAGCCATTTGTGTTTTTGGCAACAGCGGCCATAGTGCTGTCCGGGATGACACTGTTCGCTCAGGAAACGACCGCGGGCTTACAAGGAACAGTGAAGGACGCCAGCGGCGCAGTAGTGTCCCATGCGCGCGTGGTCGTGCGTGGAAACACGCTGGCGGGCGACAAGTCATTAGATACCGACGCAACCGGCTATTACCGTTTCGCGAACCTGCCTCCGGGGGTGTACAACATCGAGGTCATCGCCAAAGGCTTCAAGACGGTGAAGCGACGCAGGCTTGACGCTAGAAGTCGGCCATCTCCCTACGGTTGATATCACGTTGGAGGTTGGTACCACGGCTGAGGTAGTTGAGGTAGCTGGGCCGCCCCGGTCATTGATGTCACCACGAGACACGAACCAAACCAACTTACAAGCGACGCAGTGCAGGACACGCCGCACGGCGATCAGCTTCAGTCCGTCATTCAGTTCGCGCCGATCCGCTCGAGCTGAACCATTGGGCTGGGTAATTCTTACAATGGCGGCACCGGAACGGGCGGTACTTCCCCCGGTAGCAGCGGCAACGGAAACAGCGTCGGTTTCATGGTCGGCGGCGCGATCGGACTCAGAGAGTTCCTACCTTGTCGAAGGACAAGAGACCGCGGACATCTCCGGTGGTTTCATCCCACACGAATGTGCCCTTCGATTTCATTCAGGAAGTTCAGGTGAAGAGTTCGGGAATTGAAGCGGCGTACCGGCGGGCGCTCTGGGAGGCGTCGTCAACGTCGTCATGAAGAAGGGCAGCAATGCCTACCACGGTTCGGTGTTCGGCCAATTCGAGAGAGACGCGTTCGATGGCTCGCCGGTTGCATATCAACGCTACGATCCAAACGGACAAACGGTTGTCGCGCCCGGTGCTGGAGCGATAAATAATATAGACACCCCCTATCAACAGGTGCAGCCCATTCGTCCACACACGAGCGATGTCTATCCGGGGTTTACCTTTGGCGGGCCTCTCAAGAAGGATCGCATCTTCTTCTTTCTCGGATTCAACCCCGAATGGAATGACTATGAGCGCAGGGTAAACTACGGCCCCACCAATGGCGGCGTGCTGCCATTCAGCCAAAATACGCAGACTTATTACACGACGGCTCGGGTGGACGCCAGCCTGACAGACAAAATTCGCGTCTATGGCTCCTGGTTGTACCAATACCAGCGTCAGAACGGAGAAAGCCTGCCGCGTTCTGATTCGACGACAGGCTTGTATAACGTCAGCACAGGTTGTTTCGCATCGTCCAGCCAACCCTGCTTAAGCACTGGCATACCCCAGTTTGCCTTTGCCCACAACTTAGGTTACTCAGCGCCCAATATGGTCACAAACGTGGGCGCTGACATTTCCATCAATCCGCGTCTCGTCTCGACTACACGGTTCGGTTACTACTTCCAGAACTATCACGATTTCGGCTACCCGACAGATGGGGAACTAACCATCTGGAATAACAGCGGTACCGGCGGTACTGACGCGTTCGGCAATTCGCTACCGGCCTCTCTGCAGCAAGCCGCTGGGTACTTCAACGCGGCCCAAAACCAAAACTTCACGAACCGCAATGCGAACAAGGCAATCCAGTTCGATCAGGACTTGGCTTGGTTCAAGAGCGGATGGTGGGGCACTCACAACTTCAAGTTTGGCTATCAGCTCAACCGTCTTTCCAATGATTTAGCGCAACGTTGGAATGAACCGGCGACTCTTTTCAACGTAGGGGATCCCAATACTGACCCCTCCGCCGCTTATTCGCCTTCCAGTCCGAACGGTACGGCCGCTTGCGATGCTCTGACAGCAATTTATGGGGCCTGTGGCGGGCAATTTGGTTACGTTACGATAGAGGACTTCGGTTCTCTTGGAAAGGCGACCAGCTTCAACCACGGACTCTTCGTCCAAGACGCCTGGACCCTCGGACACGGAATTACCGTCAACGCGGGAGTTCGGTTCGACAAAGAATATCTGCCAGGCGAAGGAGGAGCAGCTGGTGTTACAAACCATCCCATCAGCTTCAGCTGGGGCGACAAGATTGCTCCTCGAATCGGCGCGGCTTGGGATGTGTTTAGAGATGGGCGGATGAAGGTCTTCGGCAGCTACGGCCGATTTTACGACATCATGAAACTAAATTTGGCCATCAGCTCGTTTGGCGGCCAGTACTGGCAGAATTGTGTGTACGGCCTGAACACTTCCGATCTTAGTACGATCGATCCGGCCTTTAACAGCGGCGGTCGTTTCTGCGGTGGACCAGGAACCGATTCCACTACCGAAGCTAATTTTGCCAGCGGCGCTACACCAGCAGGCCTAACCTTCATCGAAAACTCAAATTTCCGAGCTTTTCCGACCACATGCTCAACGTGCAGTGCGACGCAGGAAGGAGTTACGCCGGGCCTGAAGCCATACGAACAGCATGAGTCGGTTTTCGGCATCGACTATCAGATCACCAAGGGGTTGGCATTAGAAGCTCGCTGGGATCGTCGCCGCCTTGACCACGTGATTGAGGATTCGGCCCTCTATAACCCCAATATTGGCGAGACGTTTGTAATCAACAATCCCGGGCAGGGCGTGGCCAAGACGTTCGCCGGGTTCTGGGACTTCCTGTACGGATGTTCATCGGACCCCACGGCGTGCGCGAACTTCACCGATCCGGTGTTAACTGGAGGCGTGCCGCAGATATGCGATCCAAATTCAGGGCTATGTCCTCCGACGAACCTCATTCCGGGAGCGCGTAGCTACGACGGTCTCGAATTGCGCATAACGAAGGCATCGAGTCATCATTGGTTTGCGATGTTTTCCTATACATACAGTCGGCTGCGCGGAAACTACACGGGGCTCACCACCACTGACATCGCAGACGGCGGGGGCGGACGAAACGCACCAAACAACAGCCGTTCATTTGACGAACCGATCTTTCAATTCGATTCTTTCGGAGGCTCTTCGAGTGGGTTGCTCCCGACGGATCGACCGAATGCGTTCAAGGGTTACGCGTACTATGAGATGCCGTGGGGCCGGCTATCCAACAAATTGAGCACGGATGTCGGCATCTTCCAGTATGCGTACAGCGGTTCGCCACTGACGACATACGCCGATGTCGGCTATGCTTTTCCGGGTGCCTTCCCAGTAGATATCGTTGGCCGCGGCAAGTGGGTAGACGTGACGGAGGACCCCACTTCCGGTGTTATCACAATCGGCGCTCCACGTACCAATCGCACCCCGTGGTTCACGCAGACAGATTTTAACATTCAGCAGAATTACAAGTTGAGCGAGCAGAAGGTGCTTAGCTTCTCTGCAACTTTTGTTAACTTGCTCAACCAGCGCGCTGTGACCTCGGTAGGTCAGCAGCTCGATTCCAACATTACTCAGAGCTTTATGTCACCCAACAACTCGTTCATCGCTAGCCAGGGATTTTATGCGAACGCTGAGCGTCCGTATGATGTGCCGAGCCTGCTGAACCAGACCAACCTGTTTGGCGAAGGAAATACGGTCAATAGCCAATATGGGAAACCTTATCTGTATCAGGCTTCCCGCAGCATCCGTCTAGGGGTGAAGTTCACCTTCTAGGGCATGCGGCCAGAAACACAGAAGGGGAGCCAGACATCGGCTCCCCGTCTTGTTTTGGCTTGGAATCTGCCACATAGCAGTACTGCGAATCAAGCCTGGGGGGACGAGAGTAACTCTTACTTCCCGAATATCACCGTGCTCGCAAAGTGCGACGCGGCCGCCATGTAGAACAACATCGGCACTGACAAAAAGAAATTCGTCCGCGAGGCCAGGAATGCCTGGCGGGCCAGCGCCGCCGCATTCGCCGGGGGCGTCCCGGCCAGCGTGCCGCGGATGATCTTCTTGTTATTCGGCCAGATGATGCCCCACACGTTGAACAGCATCACGATGCCGAACCCGCCGCCGATGCCGATACATAACACGTGATTGTCGTCTCCGCCGACCGGCGTGTAGTGCACGAACAGCCATCCCGCCGCATAGACCAGTATGGCTGTGATCGCGCCGAGCACATATCCGTTCGGAGTGACCTTCTTGATCACGAAGTACAGCAGGAAGAACACCACGATCCAGATCAGGAGGAACAGGCCAATGGTCTTGCCTGCGCTGCCGCCGTCCCGCTGCGCGTCCGGTGCGACCAGAAATTGTCCCCAATACCAGTCCGCCCACGAACACCGTCACCAGCGCGCTCCAGCGGAACCAGTTCAGCGCGGGCAGCGTCAGGTTCTCGAAGATCTTCGGTTTTGCGGCGGCGTCAACCTGCTTCATGAAAGGAACATTCACCAGGTTGAAGAAGTAGAGCAGTCCGATCCAGGTGATGCCGGCAATGAGGTGAAACCAGCGCAGGATGAACTTGGCCGCCTCCGCTCCTGTAATCGTGGGTTGGACCAGGAATGACATGACGATGTGGTGCATCGATCTCCTCCGGAAATTCGATGTGCAGATTGCGGATTCCGCAACGCCGACGGCTGGAAGGGCATTCGGAAAACCGGCCTGTTGTAGGAATTCGACCGCAAGTCTGCTCTTGCCACCGCAGTCGTGTCAACTCAGACACCGTTCCGCGGCAACTTTCGGTTGAAATGCGGCCCGGATCGCCGTATCGTACTCACATCTGCCCCGCTGGTATGGCCGACCCGTACTCTGGGTCCAGCGGGAATGTCCCCCCTTGTTCCTTGTGGCAGCGGGAAGGCTTCCAGGAACATGCTGTTGCTTTGAGCCTGCCCATTGCGCTGTGGGCCGGCAGTTGGAAGGTCGCAGTCTAACACAATTGAGGAGATCGGCTATGGACAGCAATAAGCCGGCGCAGAACATCCAGGATTCCTTCCTTAATACGGCCCGCAAAGAGAGAGCTAGCATTACGATTTACCTGCTCAGCGGGGTGAAGCTGACGGGCCGCATCCGCTCTTTTGACAAGTACTCCGTCGTGCTGGAGGCCAACGGTCAGGAGCAACTCATCTTCAAACACGCCATCTCCACAGTCGTCATGGGACGAGTGGCGTCGACGCACCTGACCCATGCGGTGCATCCGGAGAAAGCGCAAGCCGCAGCGTCTGCTGCTGGTACTGCTGCGAGCGCTTCGGGCACCGAAGGATAAGGGATTTAGACAGGCGTTTTCGGCTTTGCGAAGTTCTCATCGCAAGAAATCCCGCGACTTAGTGCGTGCGCGCGGCCGTGCGCCCTTCGGCACGGTCGCGACAAGGGAAGATCCTGATCGGGAACGTGCGTTCCTGGTGGGGCTGGATGCGCGCACCCGCAGCCGCGGCGCCGCCCAGCGCTCGGTCACGGCACAAGCGGCAGCGGCACGCGATGCGGTAGCTGCCTCCGGAGCGGCGCCGAAATCCGACGGCCGGCCCAGCATCCCCGAGTTTGACGCCGAAGAATCCCTTGCCGAACTGCGGACACTCGCCGAAAGCGCAGGGGCCAGAGTCGTTGGCGAAATCCTGCAGCGGCGCGATCGCCCCGATCCGGCGACTTTAGTGGGTGCCGGCAAACTCGAGGAAATTGCCGGCGCTGCCGCGTCCCTCGATGCCGACGTGCTTCTGTTCGATCACGATCTCAGTCCATCGCAGCAACGCAACATCGAAAAAATCATTCAGCGGCGGGTGATCGACCGCACGCAGCTCATCCTCGACATCTTTGCCCGCCACGCGCGAACCCGTGAAGGCCAGTTGCAGGTCGAACTGGCGCAGTTGCATTACATGATGCCGCGCCTGGCCGGACACGGCGTCGAGATGTCGCAACTCGGCGGCGGCATCGGCACCCGCGGCCCCGGTGAAACCAAGCTTGAGACTGACCGGCGAAAGATTGCGCGCCGCGTGCGGCACGTCGAACAGCAGCTGGAAAATGTCCGCCGCATTCGCGCCCAGCAGCGGCAGCGGCGCGAGTCTGCTCCGGTGGCAACGGTCGCTCTCGTGGGATACACGAATGCCGGCAAGTCGACGCTGTTTAACGCGCTGACGCGGGCGGGGGTGTTGTCATCGCCCAAGATGTTCGCCACGCTGGATCCGACCATCCGCGCAGTAGAACTGCCTTCCAAGCGTAAAGTGCTTCTCTCCGATACTGTCGGATTCATCCGCAACCTGCCGCACACTCTCGTCTCCGCGTTCCGCGCAACGCTCGAGGAAGTGCAGCGCGCATCCCTGATCCTGCATGTCTCCGACGCCAGCAGCCGCCTCTCCGCCGAGCAGGACGCCCAGGTGGAAATTGTCCTGAAGGAACTGGAAGCCGAGAAGAGGCCGCGCCTGCGGGTAATGAACAAAGTCGATCTGCTGGACGAAGAAGTGACCGAAAACCTGATTGCCGATGCCGCACGCGAGGGGTCCCGAACGGTCTACGTCTCTGCGATCGAAGGCACCGGCCTGGATCATCTGCTGGAACGCATCGACAAGATGATCGAGGAAGACCAGATCAGCCGCGTCAAGCTGCGGGTCCCGCAGAAAGAAGGCAAGACGCTGGCGCTCCTCGAAGCACGAGCGCGGATCTATTCACGCGCTTATAAGGACGGCGCCGTCGAACTGGAAGTCGAAGCGCCGCAGTCAGTCGTACGGCGGATCAGGGAATTCGTGATTTAGCGCCTTCTGCTAATCCCGTATGCCGCATTATTTTCCGGCACGGCCGCGAATATTTGAGATCACCTAAAACGTGGCTGACGCCTTTCCGACCCAGACGGCTGCCCCGGTCGGCGATGACAGCTTGCCGTAGAACGTCTTGGTCGAGCCCCCTGTATTCAGCAACGGAACGGTGACCGTCTGGGCCGTCATGCCCGGAGAAAACGTAACCGTCTCCGACGTAGCTGTGTAATCCGTACCGCCGATCGCCGTGCCATCGGCAGTCGCGAAGCTCACCGAAACCGACGTCGCACTGGAGGGATTCAACGTCACCGTAAAAGTTGCGGACGATCCGCTGATGACTGCGTCACTGACCGAAAACTGCTGGAGCAGGGTATGGTAACGAAGCCAACCAAACAAGGCGGGTGCCGCTCCCTCACAATGCTGCTCGAAGTTTGCGGAAAAACTCTGTAGAACGTTGCTGCTGGTGTACCCCGCTTTCAGGACATGGAAGTTCCCGGTCAACGTATTGCATCCTCGAAACTCGCCGTCAACACTTAGCCCGGGAGTCCCGGCAGGCTGAAACGGCCAGCGCTGAGCGTTCTCGTAATCTCCGATCCCAAGGCGAGCAGTCGTGGGCCCCGCGAAATCCGTGTCCCAGCCATCCCCGTTGTTGATCCGAAACGTCACAACATTGGCAGAATTGCTCGGAGTGAACACTGCATCAGAGAGGGTGAACAGATATTGCGCGCCACCTCCAATGAAATCGCCCGGCTGGCTGCTCACGGCCAGAACGGTTTGCGGAACGTTGGGGTCGCGGATCAGGACGCTGGCGGAACCGGCTCCAATCGGGGCCCCGACGGGAGCGCTGAGCTTTACTCTAAAGGATTTGTTGCCACGCGCGAGCCGATCCCCCAAGACGGGAATGACAATCGGTTGCGAAGTCACACCGGGCGCGAACGATACCGTCCCCGTGGTCGAAACGTAGTCCGTTCCCTGAATTGCACCTCCGTCTGCGGTTGTGTAAGTGACTTGGACGGTGCTGGAGCTGGGACGGCACAGGGCAACAATTAGCGTTGCGTCGCTCGTCCCGTCATTTCCTTTCAGCGCGTAGCCGCTGCCAATCCCGAAGCGTGGGACCGCGGCTACGGCGGAATTGTAACGGAACGAGCCATAGAGTGCGGGAGGGGCACCCTCGCAATGCTGTTCAAAGTCGATGGCCAGGCGCGCGATCGTGCCGTCAGCGTTGAGCGCGAAGTCAGTTACCAGGAAACGGCCGATATCAGTGTTGCACCCCCGGCCGTCACCGCCCACGTCAACGCCCGGCCTGGTTGGCGATCGAAAGGCGGTGCGCGTAGCTCCTTCATATTCTCCGCGGCCAAATTTCTGGCTCCTCGGGGAACCGAACTGGAGAGTCCAAAACTGGCTGTAACTGGGAGTATGGAACGAAATCGATATATCCGTCGTGGAGTTGGTGACGGAAAATGTCCCATCGGCCGGCGTGAGGGTTTGGGTGATGCCGCCGCCGATGTAATCCCCGGGCTGGCTGATCAAGGTAAGAAACGTTTGTGGCGTGGAAGCTGAGGCAATGGCGGTAAAGGTAAGAGCGAAGACAAAAACGGAGAGACGCAACCGCATGGGATTGCTCCTGGAACCAAGTTCGCGGGAAGCGTGAACGCACATCGCACACGCTCGGGCAGGAATCGTAACATCGGTCTAACTTCCGCTCAATGGCACGATCGTGGTTAACGAGGAAGTCGCCGCGTGGCGAAAAAGTGTCGGCGGAACAATTTAAATGGGCCGGCAACCAAGAAGCGGTGACATTCCTTGGCTATCGGCCCATTCGATCCTGAATTGGATCGGAGGTGATATATCTATGCTAATCCTCTTTACTGCGAAGTCAAGGGATATGTGCAGAAATCTGCGGCTGCTGACCTTTCACCGCCCAGTCTGCGCGCTTAAACCATTTATTTTCAATAGTTATCAGATAGTCACCCACGCCCGCGACTAAGGGTGCCTCCACGCTTCTTTTAGCCTGCGCCTAAACCGATCTTCTTGCGTTGACATTAAACTTCTCCGGACGTTAGACTTAACAGTTTTCATAGCCCTCATTTTCTCGATCTAGCTCAGCACCACATGGATCAGACACTGCAACAACTAGGCGAATTACTGCTCGGAGCAGTTCCGACGGTGATTATGCTGGCGTTGTTGTATGCGCTCTACACCGTGATCGTGCACAAGCCTCTGCGGCGTGTGCTCGAGGAGCGGCACAACAAGACCGAGGGCGCGATCGAAAAATCGAAGGCAGATATCGCGGCAGCCGAGGCGCGCACGTCCGAGTACGAGCAGAGCCTGCGCGAGGCGCGGGCGGCGGTCTTCCGCGCGCAGGAAGCGAAGCGTCAGGCGGCGATGCAGGCTCGCGCCAAAGCTGTGGCTGAGGCGCGCAACCGAGGCGCAGGCGCAGGTGCAGGCGGCCAAGGCCGCTATCGAGAAAGATCGCATTGCCGCCGAGCAAGGATTGCAGGCCGAAGCGGCAGCCCTTGCCCAGGAGATCGTGCGCCGCGTGCTGCAACCGGCGGGAGCGGGACGCTGATGAAGACCTCGCTTGAAGCACATCGCGGGTACTGACCATCGCGCTGTTTGTTATGGGCGGCGCGTTGCTGGTTCGCGCACAGCAACCGCCTCCTCCTCCCCCGAATCAGAAAAGCTCTGACGACGCTCGCGTGACCCCGGGCCGCGAGATGGTGCATGCCAGTAACGAAAGCGTAGGCCGGGAAGGAGGCCGGCGGCAAAGAAGAAAAAGATGAGATGGAGGAGTTCAAGCACTCGGCCTCCGTCCAGGCGATCCATCGCATTACCGGCTTGAGCGTGGAGCAATCCTACTGGGCGTGTTACGCCTTCAACTTTTTGGTGATTGCTGCGCTCATCATCTGGGCAGGCCGCAAGTTTCTTCCCGGTATCTTCCGCGACCGCACCGCGGCCATCCAGAAGGCCATGCAGGAAGCGCAGAAGGCCAGCGAAGAAGCCCGCCGCAGGCTCGCCGAAATCGAATCGCGTTTGCAAAGGCTCGATGTCGAAATCGGCAGGATGCGCGATGCCGCTGAAAAAGAGGGTGAGGCAGAAGAGGCGCGCATCAAAGCTGCCGCTGAAGAAGATGCGCAGAAGATCGTCGCCATGGCGGAGCAGGAGATTGTCGCCAGCCGTCAAGGCGGCGCGCCGCCAGCTGACGGCCCATGCCGCCGATCTTGCAGTTGGCCTTGCCCAGAAACAGATTCACGTCGATCCCGCCACCGATCAGGCTCTTGGTGCGAAATTTCGCCGGCCAGCTGGCGTCGGCCTCCGAGAGTTCGGGAAAGGACGGAAACTAGATGGCTTCCGTCGCCAGCACCTACGCCCGCGCTTTCGCCGACGTAGTATTCGACGCGCATCTGGACGCGGCTCGCGCTCTCGGCGGCCTGCGCCAGATTGCCGCGCTCTTCAGCGAGAGCGTCGAGTTGCGACGAGTCTGGGAGAATCCCGCAGTTCCGGCCGATCAGAAACGCAAGTTGCTGGACGCCATCGTGCAGCGGAGCGGAATCGACCGGCCGGTGCGCAATCTGGTCGCCGTGCTGATCGATCACCGCCGCCTGCCGTTTCTGTCGCGAATCGTCGAGCAACTGGAGAAGGAACTCGACGCGCGGCTGGGATTCACAGAAGCGCAGATTTCCAGTGCTCGCGAACTGGGCGACGCCGAAAAGCGCACGCTCGAAACGCAGATCGAAAAAGCGACCGGCAAAAAGGTCCGCGCAAGTTATGGACTGGATCCGTCGTTGCTGGGCGGCGCGGTAGTCCGCATCGGCAGCACGATTTACGACGGTTCGGTGAAGGGGCAGTTGGAGAGAATTAAGGAAGCTATTAGCTCTTAGCCTTTAGCTTTTGGCTCGAATCTCAAGCGGATGCTGAGCGGAGCATCGAGGAAGCAGCAGGAAGAGCTAAGAGCTAACAGCTAAAGGCTAAGAGCTGATTTTATGGCGCAAATCAAAGCAGACGAAATCACCAAACTGATCCGCGAGCAGATCGAGAACTACGAATCCAAGATCTCGGTCGACGAGACGGGCACCGTCATCACCCTGGGCGACGGTATCGCGCGTGTCTACGGTCTCGACAAGGTCATGGCCGGCGAACTGCTGCAGTTCCCGCACGGCGTGGCCGGAATCGCCATGAACCTGGAAGAAGACCAGGTCGGCGTCGTGCTGCTCGGCGAATACACCGAGATCAAAGAAGGCGACGAGGTCAAGCGCACCGGACGCATCATGAGCGTGCCCGTCGGCGACGCCATGATCGGACGCGTGGTGAACTCGCTCGGCCAGCCCATCGACGACAAGGGCCCGATCGCGACCGACAAGTTCATTGCCGCTGGAGCGCCTCGCTCCCGGCGTCATTGACCGCCAGCCGGTGCGCGAGCCCATGGCCACCGGATCTGAAGGCCATCGACAGCATGATCCCGATCGGCCGCGGCCAGCGCGAACTGATCATCGGCGACCGCCAGACCGGCAAGACCGCCGTCGCGCTCGACACCATCATCAACAGCAAGGGCAACGACCTCATCTGCATCTACAACGCGATCGGCCAGAAGCGTTCGTCGATTGCGCAGGTCGTCAAGATTCTCGAAGACGCCGGCGCGATGGAATACACCATCGTCGTCGCCGCCTCGGCGTCCGAGCCCGCGCCGATGCAGTACATCTCGCCCTACGCGGCGTGCGCCATGGGCGAATTCTTCCGCGACACCAAGCGCCACGCGCTGGTGATCTACGACGATCTGTCGAAGCACGCTGCGTCGTATCGCGAAATCTCGCTGCTGCTGCGCCGTCCGCCGGGACGCGAAGCGTATCCCGGAGACGTTTTCTATCTCCACTCCCGTTTGCTGGAGCGCGCCGCGAAGCTGAGCGACAAAAACGGCGGCGGATCGCTGACGGCTCTGCCCGTCATCGAGACGCAGGCCGGCGACGTCTCGGCCTACATTCCGACCAACGTCATCTCGATTACCGACGGCCAGATTTATCTCGAAACCGACTTGTTCAACCAGGGCGTGCGTCCGGCCGTGAACGTCGGCTTGTCGGTGAGCCGCGTCGGCGGCAGCGCACAGATCAAAGCCATGCGCCAGGTTGCCGGCACGCTGAAGCTGGAACTCGCGCAGTACCGCGAACTGGCAGCCTTCGCGCAGTTCGGCAGCGATCTCGACAAGGCCACGCAAGCGCAGTTGAATCGCGGCCAACGGCTGGTCGAACTGCTGAAGCAGAACCAGTTCTCGCCGCTGCCGTTCTCGAAGCAGATTCTGATCATCATGGCCGGCACCGGCGGATTCCTCGACGACATGCCGGTCGCCCAGGTGCGCGACTTCGAGAAGGAGCTGTTCAAGTACGTGGACTCGACCAATCCCGGAATCCTGCGCGCGATCATGGAGAAGAAGATTCTCGACGACCAGTTGAAGGCGCAGCTGCAGAACGTGATCAAGGAAGCGAAGCAGCAGTTCGTTTCGCAGAAGGAAGCAGTAGCAAAGTAGAGCTTCGTAGCGTCTTAGCCTTGCTACGTCTTAGCTTGGCGCAGCAGTGACGAGCTAAAGGCTAAGACGCTAACAAGCTAACAGCTGATTTTCATAAATGCCTAACATTCTCGACATTCGGCGCCGCATCCGCAGCGTGATCAACACGCGGCAGATCACCAAGGCCATGAAGATGGTCTCGGCGGCCAAGCTGCGCCGCGCGCAGGAGCGCGCGCTGGCAGCGCGTCCGTACGCGCAGATGCTGACGAATGTCCTGAAATCGCTGGTCGCGCGTGCCGAGATCTACGATCCCGAGACCGGCGAGCCGAAACATCCTCTGCTGGCGCAGCGCGAAGAAAAGAACATCCTGCTGATCATGGTCACCGGCGACAAGGGACTCGCTGGCGCGTTCAACGCGAATATCCTCAAAGCTGGCGCACGGTTTCTGGAGTCGAAAGCCGGCAAGAACATTGACATTGAGGCGATTGGCCGCAAGGGGCGCGATTTCCTGCGGCGTCGCTATCCTGCTGCCCCGATACAGACGCGCAGTCTGGCCGAAGCAGAAGAATTGCTCGAAGAGGTTGAGCAAACGGCTGAGGAGCGCGCCGCAGCGTTGCAGATCACCGGAGAACACGTCGGCATTCTGGGCAAGGTGGAATTCGCGCAGGCATCGGCGTTGGCCGAGAGCGTCATTCGGCGCTACTGCCGGGAAGAGATCGATTCGGTCTATGTGGTCTTCAACGAATTCAAATCTGTAATCGCGCAGCGGCTGATTGTGGAGCAGATTCTTCCCATCGAGCAGATCGGCGAACAGGCAGTGCGTCTGGCCGAGGAGATGACGGAAGAAGAAAAGAAGAAAGCCAAAGAAGCGGCCGTGAGCGCTGGAGCCGGGCTTCGCGCGACCGATGGCACGCGAAGGATCGGCTTCGCAGTTCGGCACCTCGCAGGTCGACTACATTTACGAGCAGCCGCCGGCAGAGTTGTTCCGGGCGCTGCTGCCGAAGTACGTGAGCATCCAGATTTTCCGCGCGCTGCTGGAGTCGGTGGCCGCCGAGCACGCCGCCCGCATGACCGCGATGGATTCGGCCACCAACAACGCGACTGACATGATCGATTCGCTGACGCTGGTCATGAACCGCGCCCGCCAGGCGAAGATCACGAAAGAGATCATCGAGATCGTCAGCGGCGCAGCGGCGATGTGAAGCTGTAGCTAGACGTTGCTTGCAACGTCTCTTTGACAGACTTGGAAGGCGAAGAGCGTAACAAGTTACGTCTCTACGAGAAGAGCATATGGCAGAAAATGTAGGACACGTAATTCAAATCGCAGGACCCGCGGTCGACGTGCAGTTCGCCGAGGGACACCTGCCCCCGATTTATCAGGCCGTCGAAGTCGTGAGCGACGGCTTCAACGTCCCCACGCCCATCAACGTCATCCTCGAAGTGCAGCAGCACCTCGGCGAAGGCCGCGTGCGCTGCGTCGCCATGCAGCCCACCGACGGCATGGTGCGCGGCATGAAGGCCATCGACCAGGGCGGCCCGATCTCCGTGCCCGTGGGTCGCGGAACGCTCGGCCGCGTGATGAACGTCATCGGCGAACCGGTCGATCAACTCGGCCCCATCGAATTCAAAGAGAGAATGCCAATTCACCGCCTCGCTCCGGCGTTCGACGAGCAGGCGACGACCGCCGAAATGTTCGAGACCGGCGTGAAGGTCATCGACCTCATCCAGCCCTTCTTGAAGGGCGGCAAGATCGGATTGTTCGGCGGCGCCGGCGTCGGCAAGACCGTCGTCATCATGGAGCTGATCAACAACGTCGCCAAGCAGCACGGCGGCTACTCCGTGTTCGCCGGCGTCGGCGAGCGCACTCGCGAAGGCAACGACCTCTGGCTGGAAATGTCGGAGTCCGGCGTCATCAAGCCCGGCAAGCCCGCCGAGTCGAAGGCCGCGCTGATCTACGGACAGATGACGGAGCCTCCAGGCGCGCGTCTGCGCGTCGCCCTGACCGGACTCACCGTCGCCGAATACTTCCGCGACGCCGAGGGCGCCGACACGCTGCTCTTCATCGACAACATCTTCCGTTTCACGCAGGCAGGATCGGAAGTATCCGCGCTGCTGGGCCGCATGCCCAGCGCCGTGGGCTACCAGCCGAACCTCGCGACGGAAATGGGCGAATTGCAGGAGCGCATCACGTCGACGAAGAAAGGTTCGGTCACCTCGGTGCAGGCGATTTACGTGCCTGCCGACGACCTGACCGATCCCGCGCCGGCGACGACATTTGCTCACCTCGACGCGACCACGGTGCTTTCGCGCGCGTTGACCGAAATCGGAATTTATCCCGCGGTCGATCCGCTGGCTTCGACGTCGCGCATTCTCGATCCGCGCATCGTCGGCCAGGAACACTACGACGTCGCGCAGATGGTGAAGAAGACGCTGCAGACCTACAAGGACCTGCAGGACATCATCGCGATTCTCGGCATCGACGAATTGAGCGAAGACCAGAAGCTCACCGTCGCGCGCGCCCGCAAGATTCAGCGATTCCTCTCGCAACCGTTCCACGTCGCCGAGCAGTTCACCGGCGCGCAGGGACGCTACGTGAAGATCGCCGACACCGTGAAAGGCTTCAAGGCAATCGTCGAAGGCAAGTACGACGACATCCCCGAGCAGGCCTTCTACATGAAGGGCCCCATCGAGGAAGTGCTCGAAGCCGCGGAGAAGATGAAGGCAGCAGCGTAAAGAAGGGGTCAGTGGCCAGGAATCAGTTCGTAAAACAGTGGGTTTCTACGAACTGAGATCTGGGAACTGACAACTGAGAACTGATGGCCGAAACTTTCCAACTCGAGATCGTCACGCCGGAAAAGAAGGTAGTCGAGACGGCGGCCGAAGAAGTCCAGATTCCCGGCAAGAACGGCTATCTGGGCATCCTTCCCGGCCATGCGCCGCTCATCACCGAACTCTCCGTCGGTGAGATCACGTATCCGCGAGAATTCGACCGAACAGAAACTCGCTGTGGCATGGGGATTCGCGGAAGTTCTTCCGAATAAGGTCACGATTCTCGCCGAAACGGCCGAGCGTCCATCCGAAATCGACGTGGAGCGCGCCCGCAAAGCCAAAGAGCGCGCCGAACAGCGCCTGACCAGCGGCGACACAACAGTCGATGTCAACCGCGCGCTGGATGCCCTTCACCGCGCCGAAGCCCGAATAGACGTCGCCTCCGGCAAGTAGCCTTTGGATGCGCGTTCATGGGGATATTTCGCCAACGATCCATGCATGGGTCAGTTTCTGGCAGAGCCGGCGGTTTGATTGGAAACGTCGCCCGGGCGATCAAATACGATCTTCATTTGGGTGTACTTCGGCAGTACCACATCGCGACCATGACGAGTCAGCAAAAAAATGGCCGATGCGCATGTGGCAGCGATCCTCGCCGTCCCAGCGGTCGAGACGTCCGTTGCGGTGGAAACAAGAGCCTCAACGATCAGTTGCGTGCCGTCATCCGCTACTTTGGCGATGCCCGCTGTAGTACCGAGGTTGATTGCCATCCACGCTTTACCCACACGATCTCCATGCATGCGCCCCTCTGAATCAATCACTGTGTGGGAACGCTGACTCACTTGCGCCCCGGCCACGGAGGCAGCAATCGAACTGCTTGTTCCACTCGGCATCTTCAGATTCGTGAACCGAAGCAAAATCGAACCTGAGCGGCTGAGTGTACGCGGTGCCTGACTCTTTTGCACCGTGCCCTCAAACAGGGTACCTTCCGGCAAGAGAATTCTTGAGTTTAGAAAAACAGGTTCAACGAGGCGTGCCTGGAAGCTATCGCTCGCATGGTTCGTTGAGGCGCTGATATCCCGCAAGAGAATGACCTTGGCTTCAGTGCCAGCGGGGATGGTCACGGATTCTGACGGGGCTGGCGCATTCACGCTTCCGCTCGCGACGGCTGGCGGGCTCGCGATGAGGGTAACGAGTGGACCTAGTTCGCGACGCGTTCTGTGGGGAGGAACAACCTCCGGCGTGGTCGAGCCAGAGTTCTTCTTTGGTTTTTGCTCAATCTCAACCTCCTTGCTCACCGATACCAGCGAAACTGCAAGGGGGACCTGACTACCATCCGTGTTCGTTATGCTTGCAATGCGGAATACGGGCCATTGTTCGTGGCGTGGAGTGAAGGCTTTGATCATCCACGGCCAGTGATCGTTAGGGGCACGGCGACGGCGGTCGAGCCGATCCACGGTGAGGCGAACCGCGCTCGAGGCAGGAAATACTTCAGTAGTGCCCCAATAGACATCCTGAAGAAGCTTACCCGACACCTGATCACCGGGCTGCAGTTTGGAAACCTTGAGCGGCGAATCCAGACGAACCTTCAGATACAGACTGGACGTGTTGACCGCCGGCTCAGAACCCTTGTTGTCCGTCTGTGGTGTCACATCCTGAGCAGCACAATAAGCAGAGGCAAACAGTAAGATCACCAGAGCATATGCGGGAAGGAAGAATCATGATCTCAATTAGTCCTTTAGGCGTGGTTCATGGGTTTCTAGTGCTGGCCCCGCTATCCTACGAAACGATTGTTAACAGATGGTTACACGCATCTTCCGTTGGGTCGGCGGTTTTGAGCGTAACCGGGGATTTTGCAGCATCTACGAGGGCAACTTCGCTTGGGTTTGGCGTTACTTTCCACAAATGTATGATCCTCGCGTTGCGCTTCCGCCTAGTGACAGTTATCTGCGATTTCAACCGCTGAGTCGACTCCCTCCGCAGCGGTCGGTGAGTCTAAAGTTGTGCTGCTATAGAATGATTTGTTTCTTTTAGGGAGAAGACCCATGAAGCTCTACTCCGCACTCGTTTCGCTCGCGCTAGTTTCTACAGCCTTGGCGCAAGATGCAAAGCCCGCGGCTCCTCCTCCGCAAATGCCACCGCCGGCGCTGATCACACCTGAGGTGCACTCCGACAACAGCGTAACGTTCCGTTTTCGAGCTCCCAATGCCCAAGAGGTGAAACTCACCCGCGAAGGCGCCGAGGCGCTTGCCATGCAGAAGGACGATGCGGGCGTGTGGACGGTCAATACCGCACCGCTGCCGCCCGACTATTACGGATATTCGATTGTGGTCGACGGGCAACGTTCGATCGATCCCTACAACTCACTCCTAAAACCGAATTTGCTCTCCACCGAGAGTATGGTGCACGTCCAGGGCCCACCGTCGCTGCCGTGGGAATTGAATGACGTGCCACACGGGGAAGTGCATCATCATTTCTACCGGTCAGCAGTCGCGAGCGATGACCGCGACTTCTACGTCTACACTCCGCCGGGCTACGATCCCGCCGCGAAGACGACGTATCCAGTTCTGTATCTCCTGCACGGCTACAGCGACGACGCGAGCGGATGGACCGCGGTCGGCCGGGCCAACATCATCCTCGACAACTTGATCGCGCAAGGAAAGACCAAGCCGATGATTGTGGTGATGCCTCTCGGCTACGGCACCATGGAAATGATTCGCGTCGGCTGGGGCCATCCCGAGGTACGCGAGCAGAATCTGACCAAATTCCGAGAGGCGCTTCTGACCGAGGTCATGCCGAAAGTCGAAGGTGAATATCGCATAACCAAAGATCGCAACTCGCGCGCGATTGCCGGACTCTCTATGGGCGGTTCCGAGTCGCTTTTGACTGGCCTGAATAGTCTCGACAAGTTCGCCTGGGTCGGCGCCTTCAGCGCTGGAGGCCTGCCGGAACCGTTCGACAAGGATTTTCCCGGACTGGACGCGAACGCGAATCAGAAACTGCATTTGTTGTGGATCGCCTGTGGCACCGAAGACCGCCTGATCACTGCAAATCGGAATCTACGCGAGTGGTTGAAAACGAAAGGAATTCAACACACCGATATCGAAACTCCCGGCATGCACACATGGATGGTTTGGCGCAGAAATCTGGCCGAGTTTTCCAGCTTGCTGTTTCGATAATTTCGAATCACACGTCGCACGTAGAGAATCAAATACCGATTCGACGAAATAAATTTTCGTCGATGCGAATTTTTCTTCTTGCCAAAAACTAAAAGTTATGGCATCTTCAGACATCCCCAAGGAAAGGACGCCCAAATTTGTCGATTAACATGCACAAATCGCTTAGCGGGCTGACACGGCAGCAACCTAGCCGAGTCAGTGTTAGGGCGTCGTCCGATTGCGCTAATTAATTCCTCGGCGCCCTTAACGCAAAGCTAACAAAATAAAAGCACGCTGGGTGGCGAAGGCCGCGGTTCCTTCGACTGGAACTCGACCACACCGCGTCCGTTCATTCCCCCAGCTTGAGCCAAGGATTATGTAGGGGCGGACGCAGCTTGCCCTGAGCGCAGCCGAAGGGTCCGCCCTCCGAGCGAAGCTCGGATAACACAGCAGGCTAAGTTCGGTCAGTGGTGAAAGGCAACGGATACTTCTCTTGGAAAGAACAGCCCGCTCTCTTCGGAGACCGTGCTGCGAGGTTCGACTCCTCGGGGCGCAAGCCCAATCCGTTACCGACTGTTCCCTGACCAAAGCAATTCGTAAAACGCGCGGACGATTCCGCGCCAACCAAGATTCAGTCAGTGGTGAAGTTCACGGCAACTTCGCGGCGTGCCTAGTAACACAGGCCGGGGTTCGAGCCCTCAACCGTGAACCATGTTCCCTGGCTGCGACGTAGCTGCAGCGCGGGCGCAAGGGCTGTTGAATGCCCGCGCTGCACGCAAGGAGAAAGTACGAACTTCATTTCGATTTGGGAAGGGCCCGAGTTTACTCGTGCCGTTCCGGGCGTACGTCAGAATCCGGCTTTAGCCGCTGAGGCTGCATCGCTGCAACCAAGTTTCGCCGGTGGTGAAGAGAAGAGTTACTTCGCCCAAAGACAAAGCAGGTGTGCGTAGCCTGCCGAGGTGTAAGTCTCCAGGGACGGGGGCGTAGTCCCGATGCACAAGGTACCTGGAGAACCAAGCCTCGACTCTTTTCGCTGTTCCCCGGCGAGAAATGATGCACAAACGGGAAGGGCACGAGTTCACTCGTGTCCTCGGAATAATTGAAGAACGAAATGATCGATTTTCTCAAACACGTATTGAGCGGCCAGAATCAATTCGCCTCCGGCGGATTGCTGCTTATGGTCATCGGCGCTATCGGAGCGTACATGCGCGCGATCCCCGCCCGCATCTGGCATTGGTTCGTCGACCAGACGACCATGTCGATTACGGTGAAGGACGAGGATGCAGCCTTCCACTGGGTGAAGCAGTGGTTCGCCGAGCAGAAGTTTCTTAAGCGCATCCGCCGCGTCGATCTCGACACCACGGTGCGCAACGAGAACCTCGCGCTCATTCCGGCTCCGGGCCGTCACTGGTTCTGGTATCGCGGTCGTCCCTTTCGCGTCGATTTCTATCGCAGTGAAGACACTCGCGGATGGACGCCGAAGCGCAGCGAGTTGCTGATGTTTCGCACCTTGGGACGAGACCAGGCCCTGCTCAAGGCGTTCGTCACAGAGATTGCTTCGTGTCACAGGAAGCATCAGCAGGTGCAGTCGTGCCTGTATGTCTACGCGGAGTACTGGGAGCGCGTTGATGGATATACCGCTCGATTGCTCGATTCGGTGATCCTGAAGACTGGCGAGCGTGAGCGGCTGGTCGCTGACATCGAGAAGTTCAAGGCAGCGAAGTCGCGTTACCGTCACCTCGGAGTGCCGTATCACCGCGGGTATTTGCTGTACGGTCCGCCGGGAACCGGCAAGACGTCGCTGGTTTCGGCGATCGCCGGCAAATTTGCGAAGTCGATCTATGCAATGAACCTGACCGACTTCAATGATCGTTCGTTAATGAAGGCGATCAACGATGTGCCGCAAGGATCCATCGTGCTCTTCGAAGACTTGGATTGCATGATGGCGACCAAGGCACGCCGTGACCCAGAGAGGAAGCCGCCGGGAACTCCGCCTGACAAGGCGGAGGACAAGGCGCTCGACAAATTCGGTGTGACGCTATCGGGTTTGTTGAACGTTCTCGACGGATTCCACGCTCCGGATGACGTGCTGTTCATGATGACGACGAACAAAATCGAGGCGCTCGATCCGGCTCTGCTGCGACCGGGACGCATCGATTACCGGCTGTTCCTGGGCATCGCGTCGGAGCAACAGAAGCTGGAACTCTACCGCCGCTTCTTTCCGCTGGCGGACGAGTTCGAGGCGCGTGCTTTTGTCGAGGCTCATCCGTGGGCCGAAACAATGGCCGATTTCCAGGGGCTGCTGTTGGAACTTGCGGAAGAATCTGCGGGTCTGCAGATTGGCGAGACCGTCGCACTGCGGACCCCGCAGGTTGAAGAGGAAGACAAGGACCTGGTGACTGTAATGCAGTAACGCGGACGCCAGGTTCCGCCGGTGGTGAAGTCAACGGTTCCTTCGAAGGGTCGCAGGTTCGAGTCCTGCCGCGTCCTTTACGGGACGTGTAGCTCAGTTGGCAGAGCAAAACCGTTGCCGCGAGTTTTTCCCCGGCGGTTTTTCAGCAACGAGGGTGCTTGATGTTCGATGCATCTTCAGTCTTTTGTTTGAGGTTTCGGGGCGTCCGATGGGGTTTCAAATCCGATGCGGCGGTTGTTGGCCGGCAGCGGTGAGATGAGTTCCTGGATGGCGCCGACGAGTTCCTGAAGCTCGGCATCGTGGCCGTCGAGTCGTGCTTCGAGTTCGGAGAGCTTCGACACGACGTGCTGATTGACGGCCAGCGCCTGGCGCATCTGCACGAAGGCGCGCACGACGAAGATGCTCATTTCGATGGCGCGCTTCGAGTTCAACACGGTCGCAGCCATGATCGCGCCGTGTTCGGTGAAGGCATGCGGCAGATAGCGGCGTCCGCCATGGGAAGAACTTGAGGTCGCATTTTGCGACCTCAAACCTTCGTATTCCTCGTCGGTGAGAGTGAAGAGAAAATCGGACGGAAAGCGGTCAGGATTGCGCTTGATCTGCTCGTTCAAACGCTTGACCGGAACACCGTAAAGCTCGGCCAGGTCCGTATCGAGAATGACTTTCTGATTGCGCAGAACGAGGATCTTCGATCCGACTCTTTTGGCGAGGATGATTGCAGTCTTGTTCATGTGTGATCACCAAACTTGAGATCACAATTTGTGACCTCAAAAAAGCGGCAAATAATTCATCATAGCAAGCCGGAAGCATCGGCAGGCCCGAAGAACGCGAAAGTTCTAAGCCTGCTGTGCGAAGCAAACACGAAGGCTTCAACAACAGATTCCTCACCGCTCTGCGGTTCGGAATGACAAAGACGTTTTAGCTAGGTAGCTAGAAGCTAGAAGCTCAGCTAGCTCACTGCTCATCGCTCACAGCTCACAGCTCGAAAGGAGACCACAAATGGCTCGACTCAACCTACTCAACCTGAACTTCGGTCCGCGCACGCACGAGGGCGCTCCCGCGCGCAACATCTCCACGGAGCTGCAACTGCGGCGCTCGGTGCTGGCCTGCCTGCTCTGGGAGAGCCAGTTCTACGAGGACGGAGTCGAGATCGCGGGCCGCATCGCGCGAACTCGTCCCCAAGGTCGCGGCCGAGAAGGTGGCTGCGCTCGCCGTCGAGGCGCGCGAGAAGATGAAGCTGCGTCACGCGCCGCTTCTGCTCGTGCGCGAGATGGCGCGTCACGCCACGCATCGCGGACTTGTGGCCGACACGCTCGCGCGCGTCATCCAGCGTGCCGACGAGCTCGCCGAGTTCGTCGCCATCTACTGGAAGGACGGCCGCGTGCCGCTCTCGGCGCAGGTGAAGAAGGGACTGGCTGCGGCGTTCCCCAAGTTCGATGCGTACGCGCTCGGCGAAGTACGATCGCGGCGGACCTGTCAAGCTCCGCGACGTGCTGTTCCTCGCTCACGCCAAGCCGCGCGACGAGGCGCAGGCCGAAGTGTGGAAGCGCCTGATCGCCGGAGAGCTCACCGCTCCTGACACTTGGGAAGTGGCGCTCAGCTCTGGCGCCGACAAGCGCGAGGCCTGGGAGCGTCTGCTCCGCGAGGAGAAGCTCGGAGCGCTCGCTCTGCTCCGTAACCTGCGCAACATGCGCGATGTCGGTGTGAACGAAGCTCTCGTTCTCGCCGCGCTCGGATCAATGAGCACCGCGCGCGTGCTGCCGTTCCGCTTCCTGGCTGCGGCGCGTTACGCTCCGCAGTGGGAAGAGGCGCTCGAGCAGGCGATGCTCAAGTGCGTTGCGGGTGCAGAGAAGCTGCGTGGAAAGACCATCGTGCTGGTCGACGTTTCCGGCTCGATGACCGCTCCGCTCTCGCAGCGTTCCGAGATGCAGCGCACCGACGCGGCTTACGGCCTCGCGGTGTTGCTGCGCGAGATCGGCGAGAAGGTGGCAGTGTTCAGCTTCTCCGACAAGCTGGTCGAGGTTCCGGCGCGCCGCGGATTCGCTCTGCGCGACGCGATCGACGCCTCGCAGCCGCACTCGAGCACGATGCTCGGTCAGGCCGTGGGCGAGTTGAACCGCAAGCAGTCCTACGATCGCCTGATCGTCATCACCGACGAGCAGGCGCACGACACGGTTCCCGCGCCTCAGGGCAAGGGATACGTGATCAACGTGGCCAGCTACAAGAACGGCGTCGGCTACGGCAAGTGGACGCACATCGACGGCTGGAGCGAGTCGGTCGTCGAGTACATCCGCGAGCTGGAGCGGGCGGAGTAAAGTGGGGAATGGGGTATTTACCTTTTCGTTAATGGGTAGGTGCCCCCCTCCCCTGTGATCCCTTGGAATCAACGTGTTATCGGAAAATCTCCGGAAAATCCTTGCAGCTCAATATTTTGCGGGCAAAATCTTGAGAACATTGGACTTGGAAACTACGTCGATGCGCATTTTTTTCGAGCGCCAAGAGCTCAAAATATTGATTTCAAAGAGCTTAGTTTATCCGGCTCCGGGATGGGGCTCGCAAAATCTTGAGCCCGTTGCACTTACACGCAAAATATTGCGGAATAAGTACTTAGCCTTCGGAGCGGCGGAGCGGAAAAACGGCCACGCCTTCCGGCTAGGCCCATGATCGGACTTTCGGGCTGTGGAAGGCAAGGTCAGATGTCACATTGTTTGGGTTTTGTTCTGTGGAAAATTCTGTGAGGGCGATGCGATTCACCGGGAAAGGAGGCTTCCATGACGTCAATTGTGTTCTGGTTGATTGTGATTGCGCTGGCGCGGCTGGTTCGGTATGTCCGGACGAAGCCTCCGCGGCGAGCATACCGCGGATTGTGCACGGGATGCACGTTCGTGCACATGCAGTACGGCGCGACTGGGCGTAACGCTGTGTTCTGCACGTTCGGTGGAGTAGTGCGCGAGGTGAAGCTCGACGTGCTTTACTGTACCGACTATCGAAACCGGAATGCGCCGCCGCGGCTGGTGCAGATCGGGTTTGCGCCGGAGATCCGAGGCGTTGAGGTTGAGGCATGACGGTGCGTCAGGGAGGTCCCTCGCAAGAACTGACTTAGAGATTATTGCGATTGGGGGCCTCCACTTCGCGGAACCCGACTCCTGCCCGCTCGGCTCTTCGTGGTCCAACTTCCGAATTGCCCGTCAGAACGAAGCCGCTGGCGCGGCGGACGCTGCCGCGTGGGTGATGTCGGCAGTCCTTGATTTTCTGCTCAGATAATTGAGGGTCACAAGGAGGTCCCTGTGACCCATCTACGCAAAATGATGCTGGAGGAACTCCAGCGTCGTCATTACTCTGAGAGTACTACGCGACGTTACATTCGCTTCATCGAGCGCTTCGCGCAGCACTTCCATTGCTCGCCTGAGTAGCCTAGGACCGCAGCACATCCGCGAATACCAAGCGCAACTCTTCACCGTGCGCAAACTGACTCCCGGTACGGTAACCAACCATCTCTGCGCCCTGCGCTTCCTCTATATCCAGACGCTCAAGAGACCCTGGAGCATTGCCGACACTCCCTATCCCAGGAAGCGCTATCGCCTGCCCACTGTTCTCAGTCAGGAAGAAGTAGCACAGCTCATCGATGCTGCGCCGACTCCTTTCTATCGCACCATTTTGATGACACTCTACGGCACCGGTTCGCGCCGCACCGAGCTCACGCGCCTGAAAGTCAGCGATATCGATAGCCGACGAATGGTCGTGCACATTCAAGACGGCAAAGGAGGGCAAGACCGCGATGTCATGCTCAGCCCTGTCCTGCTCGAGGAACTGCGCGCTCACTGGCGACGCTTGCGCAAAAAGTCCGTCTGGTTATTTCCTGGCAATCGCTGGCACAGCGCTGATCACCCCATCGATGACAAGGTGCCCTATCACGCCTGTATCGAGGCCGCCCGTTGGGCCGGGATTAAGAAACGTGTCTATCCCCACGTGCTCCGCCATTGTTTCGCCACGCACTTGCTCGAAGCCGGCGCCGACCTGCACACCATCCAGATCCTGTTAGGCCATCACGATCTGAAGGAAACCGCCCGCTACCTCCACCTCTCGCAACGGCACCTGCATGCCACGGCGAGTCCGCTGGATGCACTGGTGCTGAAGAAAGGCAGGTCGTCCGAGGAGGAGTAGATGAGTCGGCCACAGTTAGAGGTGGCCGACATCATTCGCAGCGCAGGCACAGACTTCATTGAGCGCAACCGTCACTGGCTCCGCTGGACTCACCTCAAGGTCCTGCTGGCCATCGCGCGCTGTCGTACGGCCGCACTCGGCGGCCATATCGATGAGTGCACTCGCTGCGGACATCGTGCCACCATCTCGTACAACAGCTGCCGTAATCGGCATTGCCCCAAGTGTCAGACCGGTGCGCGGGAACGCTGGATCGCGGCGCGTCGTCGTGAACTGCTGCCCACGCCCTACGTCCATGTCGTCTTTACACTTCCTCCGCAACTGGCTGCGCTGGCTTTGCAGAACAAAAAGGTCGTCTACGGTTTGCTGCTTCGCGCCAGCGCAGAAACTCTACTCGAAGTGGCTCGCAACCCCACCCGTCTCGCAGCCGAGATTGGCTTCTTCAGCGTGCTCCATACCTGGAACCAGAAACTCCAACTTCATCCCCATGTCCACTGTGTCGTTCCCGCCGGCGGACTTTCCCGCGATCACTCCCGCTGGATTCGATCCCACCCACGCTTCTTCCTTCCCATCGCTGTATTGCGGCGCGTGTTTCGCGGCAAGTTCGTCGCCGGCCTAAAGTCTGCCTTCGAGCACGGTCAACTGCACCTAGCCGGAGAACTCGCGCCGCTCGCCCATCCCAAGTTCTTCGCGACCTGGCTGCGTCCGCTTTTCCGCAAAGACTGGATCGTCTACTCCAAACCACCCTTCGGCGGACCCGAGTACGTACTGCAGTATCTCGGTCGCTATACCCACCGCGTTGCCATCTCCAATCATCGCCTGGTCGCTCTGGCCGACGGCCAAGTTACCTTTCGCTGGCGTGACTCCGCCGACCACAACCGGCAGAAAATGATGACCGTCTCACGCGATGAGTTTCTACGTCGCTTCCTGCTTCATCTGCTCCCCAAGGGCTTCGTCCGCATCCGCCACTTCGGCTTCCTCGCCAACCGAAGCCGTGCCGCCATGCTGCCACAGTGCTTCGCCGCTCTCCATGCCACTCCACAGAAAAACGAATCGCAAACGTCCACCGCTCCTGCCGCGCACCCGCTGTGGCGCTGTCCCAAGTGCGGCGGACCCATGGCCGTCGTCGAACGATTCACCGCGGCGCAACTCCAACTCCGTTCTCCACCGCTCCTGGCCACGGCTGCATGAACTCACTCGTCTACACACCGCACGGTCGGCGCGCTTCACAGCCTCTCGCCCAAGTGTGTCTCCATTACTGCTCCGACCCTTCTTCACGCCCCAGAGTGGGATCGCCCCAAGCGCTACTTCGCCCTTGCCCATACGCGTCGACTCCTCCGTCACCGACCTTCACCACCCTAACAACTTCTACAAACCTCTCTCGCTTCATTCAATTTGCATAAGTCCCGCGCCCGCCGCGCCAGCGGCTTCCTTCTGACGGCTTTTTCGAACGCGACGCCTCACCCCTTCTCTTAGCCTTGAGCATCATTCCGGCGTCGCGTCCGAAAAAGCACTAGCGTCAATCGTCCATGATGGCTTTCAACGGCGACGAGATAGGCGGCTTGCCGAGCACCCAGGATTTGCCCGTTCACCGATCAGGCAGGCCTGACGCTCGCACTAGAGGAAAACGGTCTTTTTGCGAGCAGGGACACGAGAACCCTTTGTCAGGTCGGCTACAAGAAAGTGAGACTTTCGGGCCCGGCTCCTCGTATAGATTTGCAGGAAGAAGCGCCTGTTTGATCGCAGCACTCATGTTGTCACGGCTCGGGAACCAGAAAGCTGAGGACAAAACGGAGGATGGTATGAAGCGCGAACGCACATTGCAGGTCGTTTTGGTGGTGCTGGGCCTGTTTTATTCCTTTTGGGGCTACTTGCTATTCGACGATCTGTGGCGCTCCAAATGGCTGGGGCATAGCGATGTCATGCCGATGTTCCTCAGCCTTAACACGGTGCTTGGGGTCTTTCTGTTGCTAGCCGTCAAGCACCCGGCGAAGCATCGCTCCGTGATCGCCTATGGGGCTTGGTCAAGCCTTGCCCACGCGTTCACGATGACCATCCAATCGGCGGAGGCCTGGGCGCACGGGATGCACAGGAAGGATAGTCCCCAGGACATTGTGATCTTTGCCGTGATTGGAGTCGCGCTACTTGTACTCCTACCGGCAAGACAAACAGCACCAGCCAGCGCGCCTATCAGTGAGCCGAACTTTGCCGAGCGCTAGAGGACCCGGTCTGCGACAGACTACTGGATTCGAGCTCTTGACCAGGTCCACGCCTGCCAGATGATGACCGAGGTGCACACGGTTTCGATCGTTGCGAAGAACAGGTACTCGGCAAAAGCAGGTGGCCGGCCCACCCGAGCAGAGGCGCAAACGAAGGTCAGGAAAACGTTGATCAGGTCAGAAGGGCCCCGGCGATGATATTTGCCAGCCGGTTCGCCCTAAACGTAAGCAGCCGAGACGCCACAATCATGGCGATGGGTATTTCCATCAAGACGGCTGAACCCATCAGAACCCATTGTGGGAGGTGGGGGTGTCCGCTGGATTGAGTGAGCCAAGAATGGCCCACAGGGCCAGAACGTCCGCATACAGGTAGTTGAGAAACGCGAAGATCCACAACAAAGACAACCGTTCCTTTGTGTCGTGCATGTCAACCTCCTACGAAGATCAGTGCCGAACTACCAGGACGAAAAACAGAAACCCTCGAAGGCCATCTCCGGCTGTCCCGCCAAGGCGGGCTCATCCAGCTTCCGGCGTCACTGCAGACGTAAGTGGCGTTCCACAGTAGGGGCAATACACGTCTGTGGCGCTCACCATGTGCTGGCACTTGGGACAGCTGGAGCTCAGCTTATGGCTGCAGTGCGGGCAGAAGTTGAAGCCACTCTGGACGAAGCTCCCGCATTGTGGGCAGGCGCTGCGGATCGGCTGCCGCAGAATAAAGTAGAGAATCATGCCTAAAGCATTCGGTACCAGGATGGCCACCAACGTCCACAGCACGGGGCTCATGCCCCGGCGGCGGGCGTCGGGGGTGATGTAGCCAATAAGCAGCAGATAACAAGCGACGACGGCGCCTACCAGCAATCCCATCAGCGCGCGCACGAGCGGTGTCGGAGCATCCGGCTGTCGCACCACCTGGGCCAACACCTGCATGGCGGCGAAGCCGACGACAGCCAGAATCCACGCCCAGACCGGGATGAGACTGACTTCGGCGCTGAACCCGATTTTGGTTTCGTTCTTCAGTTCCATAGCTGTTCCCTTAACTCGATCCTTGGGAGTTCCCGTTGTCCGCCAGGTGCGTACCGCGGAAAAGCAGGAGAACACTCACCAGCAACGACGGGGCTACCCAGTAGAACGTGAACCCCACCTGCCACAGTGTCCTGGAAAGGCCTGCATAGGTCCCCATCCACTGGAACGCCCGCCAGACCAGGGGAGTGGTGATGGCTGCCGACAGACCCACGAGCGGGCAGGCCAGCGCTACCAGGCTCAGCCACTGCTGTCTCTGCCGCAGTGCAACCGCACGGGCACGCACGCAAGCTTGGGTGTTGCGGACCAACCTGGGATCGGCTGCCAGTGGCACACCACGCAGCGCGCGCACGATCTCCGCGGTCGCCGCCGCATAGTCGCGGCAAGGCCCGCAATCCTGCAGGTGCGCCTGTAGCAGCGCCTGCAGCGCTTCCGAGAGATCACTGGCGGAGGTCGCGATCAGCCTCCGCACCTCGTCGTGTGAGCTCTGCGTCACACTCGCGCTCCTTTCAATTGATTCATCAGCATATTCAGCGCGCGATAGAGGCGCGACTTCACCGTGCCCAAGGGGAGCTTGGTAAGGGCCGCGATCTCCTCCAGCCCAAGCCCCTCCTGGAAGCGAAGGACCACGGTCTCGCGGTACTCGCTAGGCAGGCCGCTCATTGCCGCCGTGACGCGTTCGGCCACCTCGTGCTGCGCCACGGTATCCAGGGCAGATGGCCCAGCGCTGGCAGGCTCGTAGGGCAGGGCCGAGTCTTCCGCCTCCATGAGTGCGTCCAAGCTGACTGCTGGCCGCCTTCGGCGCAGGTGATCGATGGTGAGGTTCCTGGCGATCGTGTACAGCCAAGTGCTGAACTCGTGCCGGCCGTCATATTGATGACCGCGTTCCAGCACCCGCATCCATGTTTCCTGGAACAGGTCTTCGGCGATGGCACGATCTGCCGTCAGGCTCACAAGGTAACGCAGCAGTCGATGCTGGTACTGCTCGATAAGACGGTCCAGCAAGTCCGGGTCTCGCCGGCGAAGGCCACGAGCGATAGCGCTGGTCTCGGACTCCATCCCGTTCACGAAGTAGCAGGCGGTCGCGTCCATGCTAACGGGTATACGGGTGAGCACCTAAAAAAGATGCATGGCGCGGTAGCCGGCCCTTCTGAAACTTTTCATGCCCGTGCCTCGTAGAAGCGTAAGGGCGGGAGGAATTGCGATGAAAACCTCTTTGACCGTGCTTGTGCTTGTCCTGCTCCTGCTGAGCATTCTGGCTGGGTGCGCCCCGGGTCCTAACCCATCCAGGAAAATGGCGAGTGAACACGGCGAATTCGCGGGCTTCTGGCTCGGTCTCTGGCAGGGCTTTATTGCGCCGTTTGTGTTCATGGCCTCGTTATTTAAGGGCGACCTCAATGTCTATGAGGTCCACAACAATGGATCCTGGTACAACTTCGGCTATCTATTCGGCCTGGCCTGTTTCTTCGGAGGGGGCGGCAACCGGACATCACGGCGGTGTGGTAAGAGCAACATTGGCGCGGGCTGTCGGCAATTCGGAAACTGCCTCGATTAACCTCCGGATGGTCGGCACAAATGCACGGAGACGTCATTTTTGTAGGCGGCCAAGAGCCATCTCTGACGGCGGAGCCTTCGTGTCTAAAACTGCACCGGCGACCATTTCACCCATCACTGGCCCATGTTTGAAGCCATGACCTGACCCTCCGCCGACAATCCAGACGTTCTCAGCTTCCGGGTGGCGATCCAAAATAAAGTTGTGATCCGTCGAGTTTTCATACTGGCAAACACGACTTTCAAGCAGGGGAGCATTCGCCATCGCGGGAAAGCGCATGCGCAAATACTCACGCGCGGCGGACAGTTTCTCTTCCGAAATCTCACGCTCCATCGTAGAGGGATCGATCACCGGTCCGCGGGTATCGTCAGCAATCTTGAAGCCCCGCCAATGGTTTCCGGGCACACCGAAAAACGGACGTTTGCCTCCATCAATCCAGGTTGGCAAGTGCTCTTCAGTGAAACGCACGTCACCCGCAGGAGTTCCGAAGAAGAAGACCTCTTGCCGCGTTGGAGTGATGCTAGATTCCAGGAATGAGAAGACTCTGCCGAGCCACGGTCCAGGTGCAAATACATAAATGTCAGCCTTGAGGACGTTGCCCCCGTTCACCGTGATGCTCTCCATTCGATTCGCTGTGACTCGGCCGGGAATGGCTTGTGCTTGCTGATATTGGCCCCCGGATTTGAGGAATGCATCGAAGACCGCCTCGCAGGCGCGTCGCGCGGCAAGAAAGCCTGAGTCCGGCTCGTAAACGCTCCAGGAAACGCCATCAAAATTCATCTGCGGCCAACGCTTGGCGCAGTCCGTGGCGGAGAGTTTCTCAAATCGAATGCCAGCTTCCTTCAGGACGGGCAACGCAGCACTCTCATAGGAATCATTCGCTCCAGCCATGCGGAGTGCGCCACTTCGAAAGAAAAGCCTCAGATTCCACCGTCGCTCGTACTCTTGCCAGAGTTGCAGCGCTCGCGACACCATCTTCACGTACAAGACGTGGGCAGGACCGTACGTCGCCCGGATCGTACGAGTCTCTCCACCTGAACTGGCACGGGAATTTCCCGGTCCCCACGCGTCCAGCAATGTAACCTTTGCGCCTCTCTGCGACGAGATGGAGCGCCGTCCAACCTCCAAATGCCCCCGCCCCTACAACGATGACTGATGGCGTAGACGAACTCGAAAACTTTGGTGAGCCGACATAGTAAGCGGCACCTAGCAAAGCCGATTCCTTTAAGAAGCTCCGCCGTGAAGGCTTTCTGCTCACCGTGAACGCCTCATTGACAAGGGGTTTGGTAGGCGCATTTTAACTTGCGGCCGCCAAATACGTCGACCGTTGGAATTTCAAAGTGTATCGTCGGCAATCTGGAAATTGTCCGGAAAGGGGCTGCGGGGGCGCGGGCCATTCAATCCAAAAGGACTAAGCTAGCGCCAACGAAAGTCGCCACCATCCCGTCCCTGGAAAAAAGCGCGGGATACCAGCACGCGCGTGATTCCAGTCACAGCCCTTTCTCTGCAAAACGGTATAGTCAAGGCTACCCAGGGCGGCTCGAAGTGCCATACACTGGAGGGTCCTTTCCGGCAGAGAACGACAGACAGACGAACTTCAGAGAAACTGAAGGAGATCTTCCCCAATGAAGTCACAAACGGCTGATCCGTTCGGAACCATCGAAAGTGCTCACGATTTCATGACCCTGCTGGCGGCAGCGATTTCCGAGGCGAAAGCGGAACTTCAGATGGATGTGGATCGGGAGTCTACGAGCGCGGACGTCTCTCGCCGTATCGATGCGCTGCGGATCGCGCTCTACAATGTGGAGAAACTGGAACTCCATTTGAACCGCAGCAGTCGAATCCTCAATGATCTGCGCACACTGCGTCGCTTGCTGTTTGAAGAAAGAGTAGTGACCAGCCGCGCGGAGTCTCGATCCGTGGCGAGCGTCGAAAACCGCACCGTGGCATAACCCAGCGCGTGACGGGCGGGCACCGATGCGTGCCGCCCGTCTATCGATCACATCTGAGGCCTCCCTATTTTGCAGTGCTGGTGCTACCCGCGATCGGGTTGGCCGGCACTTTTTAGCGTGACCTGATCTTGCGAGACTTCGCCGCTTTTGCGCACAGGCGGAGTCTGTGCTTGTGGATCAGGCTTGGGTTCAGCTGGTGGTTGCGCGACATGGCGTGCGTCGATCGGGTGCGGGCTGTGGATTGGAGTGATCATGGTGGTCTCCTAAGGGGAAGGATCGGCAGGGGAATCGCGAACTTTAATTTTGCGGCGAAGAGTTGGCTAACCGTTGGTAAGGTTACCAGTGTGATGTCGCCCTCACCACAGCTTGGGTTCGTTGGGGGAACACTCGATACGCCTGAGTCGCACCGGGCGGACATGGGATCCTTCGCCTTGCTCAGGATGACAATAAAGGAAAGTCAGGATGACAATAAAAAGGAAGACAGAATGAGTGAACAGAACTACAACGTAATCCTTCGTGGTATGCGCGAAAGAGTGACGTTAGTGTTGTCATCCTGAGTGAAGCGAAGCATCCCTCGCTTGTTTCTGGTGCTGATGCTGCTTGCGGAGTTCTGACGATGGTGCCGGGTGCATCGGGAGAATGCCTTGAGGCGTTGACGGTGCTGCGGGCGGTTGTGGGGTCCTTCACTTCGTTCAGGATGACAGAGCTATGGAGGGTTCTTTCTAGAGAACTACTTTCCTTTCATCGATTCGCCTGCGAAGAGCATTTGGGCTCCCCAGTGCTCTGCAAGATCGGCCCATCTCGGGTTTCTGGACTCGATCAAGGCTATCTTTTTTGCGCGGGTCCAGCCTTTGAGTTCTTTTTCTCGTCCGATGGCCCAGTGGACGTCGTCGAAGCTCTCGTAGTGAACTAGCCGTGAACAGCCGTATTTGCTGGCGAAGCCTTCGATCTGTCCCGCTTTGTGTTGCAGGGCGCGGCGGTAGATGCTGTTGGTCATGCCGATGTAGAGGGTGCCGGAACCGCTGGACATGATGTAGACGAAGTACTGGTGGTCTTTCACGTTCATTCTTCCTGCAGCATCGAGAGAACGCCTTGCCGGGACTGTGGTGCTGCCGGCGTGGGCGGGGTCCTTCGCTTTGCTCAGGATGACAGAACTTAGGAGCTGTTGGCGGTGTTGGCGCTTGTTTTCGTTCCTCTGTTTCCGGGAATGGGAATCAAGCCCCAGCGCCGAAAGACTTCTCCTCTGTCTTCGTGGCTTCTTTTTCTGGCGTGGCTCCTGCTGCTACGTCCTGGACGAATTCGCGGCGGCGTTCTTGTTGTCCTTTGCGTTCCACCTGACGCACTCTGCGCGTGGGCATGGTGCTCGGTTCCAGGCTGACGATGCGGCCTTCGCGGACTACGATTTGCGAGCGGAACCAGTCGGTGCGGTACATGCGTCCGGCGGCGTAGAAGGTCATCGCGGCGGCGATCGGGCCTTCGAATTCGTATCCGGTGCAGGCCAGGAGGCGCTTGCCCATTTCCTGCGTCCAGGTGAGGCCTCCGACTAGCGGATCGTTGAGGCGGCAGCGCTCAAACGGCGTGGCGTGCGTGAGCTTGCGCAGTTGCAGAAGCTGCAACAGAACCGAAGTCTTTCCTAGATTCGTGACGATGAGCTGGGCTTCGGTGTTCGAGACGCGTTCCATCTTGATGTGCAGGTCGGGATTCCATTCGCGCTCGAATTCTTCACGGGCGAGAGCGAGCCCTTTGTCGGTGGACTCGACGTAGCGCAGGGTGGCGCGCGCCAGCACGATGCTGAAGAATGTGGTCACGATCGTCGCGATCACGGGGATGTAGCTGATCAGCGTGGAGAATGGGATGCGGAGCGAGTCGATCAACTGCATATGCATAGACGGGCGTGGCTCCTGCGGGCGCGGCTTGGGGAGGGCGACCGACGGGAGTGAGTGTAGCCATGGACGCGCGGAGGATGTAGATGCGGTTCGGGAGTGGTCGGTAACGGATCGGGTGAGTGGACTTTGGTAACCGCGAAAAGGCTTTCACCACAGAGGACACAGGGGATCACAGAGGATTTCTCTGTGTGATTCTGTGTTCTCTGTGGTGAGCTGCTTTCTTACTCCAGGACGCTGTCGTCCAGCTTTTTCTTGCCCCAGTCGGCGGCGGCTTGGACGAAGGCCAGGACCAGCGGGTGCGGATTCTTTTCCGTCGATGACAGTTGGGGCTGAAAGAGCGTCGCCAGATAGAAGCGGTGCGTGGGAGATTCGATGGCGCGGATCTCGCCTTGCGGGCCGCGGGCGACTACGGGGAATCCAGCTTCCATGGTGGTCCATTCGAAATCGGGATTGATTTCGAAGTTGCAGAAGAATTCCTCGGTGACGACTTCTTTGCCTTTGCCGTAATACGTCTGCAGATAGGAGCCGGGGCGAAGGCGAATCTCGGGGACTGCGCCGGAGAGCTTGGGCGCGTTGCCGTTGCGGTCGGGGACGGCGCAGGCGACCGGATAGATGATGATGTTCTTGGATCCAGAATTGTTCTCGGCGGAGTCGGCGTCGGCGATGTGGAGCACGTTGCGGGAGAATTCGATGAAGGCGTACTGGAATCCGCCGCAGGTGCCGAGAAAGGGCCAGTCGCGGCGGCGGGCGAACTCGATGCCTTTCAGCATTCCGTCGAAGCTCTTGTAAGGGCTGCCGGGCGAGGCCCAGAGTCCGTCGAAGGATTCGAGAGTCTTCTCGGCTTCGGGCTTGGTGAGGGACGGAGTCGCGATCCACTCGCTTTGCACTTCCATCTTGAGCTTGCGAGCGGCGTGCTGCAGGGCTTCGTTAGTGGCGTGATGCGAACGGAAATCGGCATTGAAGTCGCCCAGGATTCCGATGCGGACCGTGTTGCTCACGGGTTCGATTGTACTAGAGCGCATCATGTGGACCATGCGACCAGCCACGCTGGCAGGTTAGGAGCGTGGTGCATGCGAGCTGCCCGAACAAGCAATGGTGACCGGAGCATAAGTGGCGCCAGGGCTAGCGGATGGTGAGGAATACGATCAGGCTGATCAGGGCCAGCATCGAGCCGCCCAGAAGAAACAGCTTCCGGATAAGACTGGAAGAGTGTCGTTTGGATTGGGCTGTCGTCTGGGGGAAGGACCGGGCTGGCTAAGGTTGATCGACTGGCAGGAACTTCCTGTTGGGTTGTTGGTTGACACGATTGAACCGGGCTCGACCACGAGGCGGAATTCGAGATTCCTGCTCGATCCAGGGCGGCAGCGATCTTCTGTTGCTGGCTCATCTCGGAGCTTCGGGTGGGACCAGGGTCGGTCGTGAGGCGAATGGTCTGTTGCGCGGCAACGGGGACTTCCGCGGGCGGCAGTTGGTGGATGGGAGGTGCGTCAGCAGGCGGGGAATGAGGTTCTTGCGACGAGTTACTCGCTTTGCGATTGAGTCGAAGCCCGAACAAAACGACAACCAAACCGGCGCAGCTCCCGATTGTGCAGAGGAGACGAAGTCCCGCGAGGTTGAGCGCACCGAGGGCAGCGGCAGAACGAAGTCATGGAGAATGGGCGCAGGACCGTCGAAATTGGGTCCTGTCGTCAACCAAGCTATCGAAGCAGCGATGACCATGGCAGCTTACGTTGGTAATGGAGGGAGGAGTGACTGCCGACTCGCCGGGCAAGGGCTTCAACCACGAAGGACACGAAGGTTCACGAAGGAGAAGCGGGAGCGTACCCTTCACACGGTTCTAGCCTTTCATGACTTTCTGGAAGGCGGATTGGAATTTGGCCATCTCGTCCTGGTGTGCCCACCGTGATGCGGACGTAGGTGGGCATGATGGGCCAGATGCGGCCGATCAGGACATTCTCTTTGGCCATGGCGTCGCGGACTTCCTGGCCGGGGCGTTTGGTGTCGAGCATGAAGCAGTTCGACTCGGAAGGAATAAATGAATAGCCGTTGCGGGCGAGCCAGTCGAATGTCTGCTGGCGGATGGTGGCGTTGATGCGGCGGCGCTCGGGGACCAGGTTCGGATCTTTCAAACTGGCGGTGGCGGCGACTACCGCGGTGACTGGCATGAAGTTGAATCCGCCGCGCTGCAGGACTCTGTCGGCGAGATCGGGACGGGCGATGATGAATCCGCAGCGGATGCCGGCCAGGCCATAGACCTTGGAGAAGGTGCGCAGCAGGATCACGTCTTTCCCGGCCTTCACCAAGGTCAAGAACGCTGGGAGCTTCGCTCAAGTGAATGTAGGCTTCGTCGACCAGGACGATCGAATCTTTCGGCTTGTTCGCGACTAGATACTCAATGTCGGCGTGCGGCGTCAGGGTTCCGGTGGGATTGTTGGGATTGCAGATGTAGAAGACTCCTGCATCGGAAGCGGCGGCGAGCATGGCTTTGACATCGTGGGCGTAGGTTTTGGTGAGCGGAACTTTGATGACACGCGCCCCGGAGTGTTCGGCCGTCATCATGCCAGTTTCGAATCCGGGATCGGCGGTGACGTAGCTTTTCTGCGGAGAGGTGAAGGCGAGAACGCTAAGGGCGAGCGGCGGAGTTGAGCCGACTGTGGCGTGGACGTACTCGGGATTGAGGCCTTCGATCTGTGAGAAAGTGGCGACCAGGTCGTCGGTGAGATTGTCGGAATAGCGTCCGCCCTGGGGAAGGATTGCGGCCATGGCATCGCGCGCAGCTTGACAGGGGCCAAGGGGATTCTCGTTGGAGTCGATCATGACAGCGTCGGCAGCGTGCGGCGCGGCGGCGGGCTGCAGCCGCGAACATGGGCTCGGTCATGAAACGGAAGAGCGGCGGCGGTGGAAGCGGCGGCGGTGAGGTGCAGGAACGAACGACGTGAGAAGTGAGGCATCCGAGACCCCCAGGAGACGCGTGACGGGGTTCAATTCTGCCTGTGAAGAGGGGCTCGGAGTCAAAAGCCCAAATTCGTCAACCGCAAATGGACACTAAGGTTCACGAAGGAAACCTGAGCGGCGGAGTCTGGCCTGCCCCTTCCTCATCGCCACGATGTCATCATTGTTCGGTGCGGGCGGCGTAGTATCCGGCGCGGGCCTGGATTTTGTAGCTCTGCTTGTTCTTGATTTCGAACTTTGCGGTAGGTGCCGTCCAGTTTCAGGTTTGTTGGGACGTAGCCGATGTTGTACTGGCTGCGGAGTTCGGCGGCGATCTGGTCGAAGGCCTCGCGGAGCTTGTCGAACTTGTTGCCGACGTTGATGACGCGGCCGCCGGTCTGCTCAGTCAGCTTGCGCATGTCGCCTTCGCCGGAGTAACCCATCCCGCCGTAGAATCCGCGATCGGCGCAGAGCAGGACGTAGACGATGGCGTCGGCTTTCTGCGCGGCTTCAATCGCGTCTCTGAGCTTGAGGCGGCTGCCTTCATCCTGGCCATCGGTGAGAAGAATCATCGCCTTGCGGCCGACTTCTTTCGCCAACATGTCGTGGGCGGAGAGATAGACAGCATCGTAGAGCAGAGTGCCGGGAGCGTTTTGTGTGGGGACGGGACCGCCGCCCATCCCGGGGATTCCGCCGCTGGTGTAGTCGACGTTGACCTTGGCCTTGTTCAGTGCGGCCTGGAGACGGTGCGTGTCGCGGGTGAAGTCCTGCAGCAGATCGACGGTGATGTCGAAGCTGATGACGAAGGCTTCGTCTTTGTCGGTGAGGATCTGCTTGAGGAAGGCGCCGCCGACTTCTTTTTCCATGTCGATGACGTTGCGCTGGCTGCCGCTGGCGTCGATCATCATGCCGATGGTAAGGGGCAGGTTCGACTCGGCGGTGAAGTACTTAATGGTTTGAGGCTTGCCGTCTTCGGCGATCTCGAAATCGTTCTTGGTGAGGTTGGGGATAAGGGCGCCGTGCTTGTCCTTCACGTTGAAGAACAGTTGGACGACGTTGACGTTGACCTTCAGGGTCTCGCTGGGGTTCTGGTCGGCAGGCTGCTGGGATGGCGCGGGTTGGGAAGACTGCTGGGACAAGGTGAACGGCGCCAAGGCGGCCAGAGCCAAAGCGGGCAGAAGTCGGCGAAAGCTGGGGCTTTTCGGCATGGGACTCTCGAGAGGTTCTTTTGTTAGTCTAATCCTGTAGGTTAGATGCACCAAATGGGATGGAATTGGCATCCCAGAGGGGTGTGGAAGTGGAATTTTTGTGGTGGGCGGCGATGAGAGTGGATCGAATCCAGAGGTTTGCGTGGGCTTTTCAGAGGGTGGAAGGCGAATTTCCTTTCGCCCCTTCGGGGCTCGACTCCGTTTGTCGCGCATACCCACGGCTTGCGCCGTGGGCTTTATTCTTTCGCCGCTACGCGGCTCGCGAGCGTTTGCGATCGCCTGCATCGTGGCTATCTCTGCGGCACAGGCACAATCTGGCGGCACGCAGAATCAGATCGCAGAGTCCTGCTAACCCACAGTCATCGCAGGAGATTCCGGATACGCCATCGGCGGTGCAGCCGCCCGCTCCGAAACCTGCGCCTGAGCCGGAAAAGCCACCGCAACCGAGCCAATCCCCGGATGCGGGGCAGTCCTCTACCAGCAGTTCGTCGGAGCAGGGCGATCAGGAGAAACCCGCTCCGCCGCCGATGCCGCCGGTGGAAACGATTCCTCCGGGGAGTACGCCGGCGGCAAGTTCCCAGGGTAGCGCACCGAAAAATCAGATCAATCCGACGGATGATCTCTACAAGATCTATACGCCGGTTAACTTTGTGCTGATTCCTGTGATGGTGAAGGACACACAGGGACGACGTGTGGATGGACTGCTACCGCAGGATTTCACGGTGCTGGAGAACGGCAAGCCGCAGAAGCTGACGTACTTCACCAGCGATCCGTTTCAGCTTTCGGTGGCGGTCTTGATCGATCTGGGAATGGCCGACGTCTCGGTGCAGAAAGTGAATCAGACGTATTCAGCGCTGGTGGGGGCATTCAGCCCGTACGACGAAGTGTCGCTCTACACCTACAGCAGCACGGTCAGCCAGGTAACCGATTTTACAGGCAAGCCTGAGAGGCTAACCGCGACGCTCGAGTCGATGAAGCTGGTGCGCGGGCACAACAACGGGCCGCCAGTATTGGGCGGACCGCTAGGACCACAGGGTCCGATGGTGAACGGGATGCCGGTGGGTACCTCGGGACCACCGCCGGTCTACACGCCACCGAAAGAGGCGCACGTGTTGAACGATGCGATCCTGAGGGCGGCGCTGGACTTGAGCAAGCGCGACCGCACGAGGCGGAAAGTGATCTTCGTAATCAGTGATGGCCGCGAGCGGGGCAGCCTAGCCAGCTACAGCGACGTACTGCACGTGCTGCAAACGCAGGGCATTCAGGTGAAAGCGGTTGTGCTCGATATGGGCGCGTTGCCCGTCTACAAGCAAGTGGAGAAGCTTCCCCACGTGTTCAACCAGGGATACAGCAACATCCTGCCGAAATACACCAATGCCACCGGGGGCGGAAACGTGTTCACGGAGCTCTCGCGGAATTCGATCGAACAAGCGTATGCGCAGATCACCTCCGAGGCGCGTAACCAGTACACGCTGGGATACGTTCCCAAGGCGATCGCCTCGAGCTCAGCATACCGCGACATTGAGGTTCGGGTGCTTGGCCACGGGAGCAACCTCAACATCTACACCAAGGCCGGGTATTACCCAATCCCCTCGGCCCGTTGAGGTCGGTTTTCAGGGCAATCGAAGTACCGCAATTTGAGCGGATTGGACACCGGGGTCACCTGAGTAACCTGCGGTCGGTACCCCCCGTATGATATAAAGACCGCGAGCCTCCTAAAAGGGACAGTTGTGCAGGCGGCAGCCCGCGAAGGGGTGTCCGCTTTCGAGGAAAGCCTTTGAGTTTCATCAACTTCGCAGCCCGGGAAATCAATTGCAAGATCGTGTACTATGGCGCCGGGCTCGGCGGCAAGACAACGAACCTGCAGGTGATTTATCAGAAAACGGCGGACCAGCAGAAGGGCAAAATGATCTCGCTGGCCACCGAGACCGAGCGTACGCTGTTCTTCGATTTCCTTCCGCTCGATCTGGGATCGGTGCGCGGATTCAAGACCCGCATTCACCTTTACACCGTTCCGGGGCAGGTCTTCTATGACGCCAGCCGCAAGCTGATTCTGCGCGGCGTGGATGGAATTGTGTTCGTAGCCGACTCGCAAGAGCAGCGCATGGACGCCAACGTCGAGGCGCTCGAGAACCTGATGTCGAATCTGAAGGAGCACGGGTACGACTTCAACAAGATTCCCTACGTGCTGCAACTGAACAAGCGCGATCTGCCGAACATTCTGCCGATTGATTTGCTCTCCACTGAACTGCGCAAGAAGAATGAGCCCATCGTTGAAGCGGTAGCCTTTCAGGGTGTCGGCGTGTTCGAAACGCTGAAGGAAATTGCCAAGCAGGTGCTGACCGAATTGAAAGCGGGCGGATAGCCTGATCCTCCACATGGATGCGGCGGCAAGATGCCGCCGCGTCAGCCGGCTGGTAGCCGGCGCTACCCCGCGTAATCACAGACCAGAACTGTCAGATCGTCATCTTGGGAACTCGCCCAGGTCTGCACGGTATGAATGATGCGGTCGGCGGTATCGTGAGCGCTGAGAGCGGTTGTGTTTCGCAGTAGATCCGACAACTTCTCCTGTCCGAAGAATTCACCTGCTGAATTGGCGGCTTCGACGATTCCATCTGTGTAGAGGAGCAGGCGGTCGCGCGGTTGGAGCGGATGCGCCTTTGTGGCGTAGGTGGCGAAATCGAAGGCGGCGAGCATGAGGCCGTTTTCAGCGATCTCGATTACCTTTCCTTGCCGCAACAACAACATCGGAGGATGGCCGGCTGCTGAGTAGCGGAACTCTTTTGCCTGCGCGTCGAGATACACGTAAGCGGCAGTAACAAACTGGCTCTGGGTGTTGCCGTGCAACGCGGAATTCATGCCGAGCAACAGAGCTGCGGGATCATCTGCCTGAGAACGCTGCGAGGTCGCGGCCAGCTTTACCATGGATGCGATCAACGCGGCGGGAACGCCGTGGCCGGAAACGTCGGCGATGAGCAGACCGGCGCGGGCATCCTCGGCGAGGACGTAATCGTAGAAATCTCCCGCGACCGAAGTCATAGGAACATAGCGGGCCGCCACTTGAAACCTGCCGGAATTCGGGAATTCGGCCGGGCAAGATGGAGAGCTGAATGCGGCGGGCGACCTCGAGTTCCTTCTGAATCTCTGCCAGCTTTTCGTCACGTTGAAGGGCTTGTCGCGCTGCGACGTACCCCAGGCTTGCGAGAAGTGCGATGAAACCAACCGGTTCGATCCTCGGAAGCCGAGAGTGAAATACGCCGCTGAGATTGTCCCAAAGGGCGAACGCGGCGAATGTGAGCAGTCCGCGGCGCGCCATGATGAAATCACGGTCAGGATCCAGACCTCGCATCGGTTCGGTGAGTAAAAGAACCAACGCGGCGATTACAAGAACGTTGTTCGTCTGTTCATAGAGGTTGGACGGCCCTGTGATTAAGGTCGCGAGTGTGAGGAGGGCAAAAACCGCAAAGAACGAATAGGTCAGGATGCGGGCCTTGCGGCGGAGAAAACCTGCGCCGTCGAAAAACAGAAATGCCGGAACTACGACGACATAGTTGATCGCCGATCGCAGGCGGATGAATAGTGTGGATCCGTCGAAGATGAATTCGAAGAGGCGGCTCTGCACCCACATGCGGGTGCCGTAGAGGAGGGCGAAAAGGGCGAAGCAGATGAGCAAAGACACGCGACGGCGGCGGATGACGGCAAAAGCTGCGGCGACCAGTCCGGTCGCGGCGATCGCGGCGCCCAGGAAGAGTGTGAAGGCTTCTGATTGAAACGTCCGCAGTACTTCATCGGCGGTCAGTCCGGGCGCGGGGGCGTACATGTCGAGCATGCTAATTGATTTCGCCCTGCAGGTGCTGAACGGCTAGAAACAAGGTTTCGTTGAGAGACGAAGCTCGTGAGCATCGTTCTACAATGCTCCCGCGGCCGAACCATCCTGGAACATAACGAGACTCGGGTCGCATCGTCAGAATAGCGGAGAGGACTCTCTATGCGCAGACATCATTTGCTTGATGGTCGTTAGGGCTGGCGGTTTTGCTGATCACCGGGCAGCGTGGATGTTACGCAGTCGTCGCACAGCGTTGATATCAACGATCTGGATCGCAAGGCGAATCCCTGCGACGATTTCTTCCAGTTTGCCAATGGCACGTGGCGGGCCAACAATCCGATCCCGGCGTCGATGGCGCGGTGGAGCCGGCGGTGGCAGGCGGGGGAGTCGGCGAAGGACCGGTTGCACGAGATTCTGGAGGCTGCCTCCGCCGACAAGAGCGCTCCCAAGGGGAGCACCGAGCAGATCATCGGCGACTACTACGCTGCCTGCATGGATGAGTCTCGGGTGAATGCGCGCGGCGTGGAACCGGTCAAGCCATGGTTCGCCAAGATCGACGCGCGCGCGGTGACATGGCGTCGCTGCAGGAAGTGATGGCTGAACTGCACGACATTATCGTGAACGCTCCGTTTGCGATGGGCAGCCAGCCGGATCCGCACAAGCCTTCGTGGGTGCTGGCGGACATCGGCGCGAGCGGGCTGAGCCTTCCCGATCGCGACTACTATCTGAAACCCGAGCCGCGCTTTCAGGAAGCGCGCGAGAAGTACGTGGCGCACGTGACCGCGATGCTGAAGCTCGCGGGATGGGATCAGAAGTCCGCGGCGGCCGGCGCGCAGACGATCATGACGATGGAGACGAAGTTGGCCGAGGCCTCGCTCGACAACGTGGCGTTGCGCGATCCTTCGGCCACGGATCACAACACGACGTTTGCACAGTTGCAGGCGATGGCTCCGCACGTCGACTGGGCCGGTTATTTCAAGCACAAGCAACTCGCCGACCGATGTCGACATGAACGTCGATCAGCCGAAGTTCATGCAGGAAGTCGATCGGCAGATGCAGCAGGTTTCGCTGGCGGACTGGAAGATGTACCTGAAGTGGCAGCTGCTGAATTCAGTGGCGAGTTCGCTGTCGGCGCCGTTCGTCGAGGAAGATTTCGCCTTCAACGGCAAGTATCTTGCGGCGCATCAGCGAGATGAAGCCGCGCTGGAAGCGCTGCGCGGAATCGGCGGATCAACTTCTGGGCGAGGCGCTGGGGAAGAAGTATGTGGAGAAATATTTCCCGCCCGAGGCCAAGGCGCGCATGCAGGAGATGGTGCGGAATCTGCTCGCGGCGATGCGCGACGACATCCTCACGCCGTCCGTGGATGAGCGACGACACGAAAGAGAAAGCGATGGCGAAGATCGCCACGTTCAATCCGAAGATCGGATATCCGGACAAGTGGAAGGATTACAGCCACGTGGAAATCCGGCGGGATGCGTTCTTTGAGGACATGATCGCGGGAAGGAAGTTCGTGGAAAAGGATGATCGCGACCTGATCGGCAAGCCGGTGGATCGCGGGCGCTGGGGCATGACGCCACCCACGTCGGATGCGTATTACAACCCGCTGTTGAATGAGATTGTGTTTCCCGCGGGCATTCTGCAGCCGCCGGCGTTCGACATGAAAGCTGTCGATGCGGTGAACTACGGCGCGATTGGAGTGGTCATCGGGCACGAGATTTCTCACGGGTTCGACGACGAAGGCGCGCAGTTTGACTTTCTAGGACGTTTGCGCAACTGGTGGACGGAGGAGGACCTGAAAAACTTCCAGGCACGGGGCGCGTGTGTGGCGGATCAGTTCGACCATTACTTCATCGAGAAAGATATTCATCACAACGGGAAGCTGGTGCTTGGGGAGAGCATCGGCGACCTGGGCGGAGCCAAGATTGCGTTTCTTGCGTATCAGAAATCGCTGGAGGGCAAGCCACGGCCGGCGGATGTCGACGGGTTTACGCCGGAGCAGCAATTCTTTATTGCGTGGGGACAGTTCCGCGGAGACGAGATTCGTCCAGAGGCGGCGCGGCTGATGGTGCAGAGCGATCCGCATCCGATCGCGAAGTACCGGGTGATTGGGCCGTTGTCGAATCTGCCGGAATTTCAGAAGGCGTGGAGTTGCAAGGCGGATGCGGCGATGGTGCGGCCGGAGGGGAAGAGGTGCGAGGTTTGGTGAGGAGCAAGGCCCCACTTCTCGCAAAAGCGCGTCTTAGAATGGGGCACCCTGAGTGCATCCGAGTCCGGCGCTACTCTACCGGTTCGTTCCAATTCACGACGCGTTTCTCGCGGCTGCTTTTGTGGGAGAGCAGTAGACGCGCGCTGGGTGCGGAGGAACTGCTCTGGCGGCACGTCGAGCGGGGCTTTTTTCTCGATCGCGTCGCGCATGTTTGCGTAGAAGCCGCGATAGTCGCCGCGTTCGGTTTCGATCTTGCGCGGGTTCTCGCCGACGCGGGTGAGGGTTCCCCAGTGCTTCTCGGTTTCAAGACCCCAGTCTTTGCCCCAGTCGAGTCCGTCGGGATAGTTCGGGCTGCGCAGGATTTCTTCCTGCGGGTCCATGCCGTACTTCACGAATGAGCCTTCCGTTCCGTGCACCAGCAGATGGTGGCTGGGTGCGTAGGCGATGATGCGGGCGCGGAGCGTGGCTCGCAATTTTGGATACTGCAGGATGACGTCGAAGGCGTCGTCGATTTCGGCAGTTTCCCGCTGACGGAGAGCTGCGGCGTAGATGGACTCCGGCTCGCCGAAGAGGACCAGTGCGCCATCGATGAGGTGAGGGCCGAGATCCCAGAGAACGCCGGCGGCGGGGAATTCAGGCTTTTCGCGCCAGGCACCGGGCTTGGCGTCGAGGCGAAAGCGGTCGAAGCGGGCTTCGTATTCGGCGACTTTTCCGAGAGCGCCGGCTTGAATCAGCTTCTTCACAGTGAGGAATGCGCCGTCCCAGCGGCGGTCTTGATAGACGCTGATGAGGAGGCCGCGGTCGGCGGCGAGGCGGACTAGTTCTTCGGCTTCGGCCATCGTCGGCGTGAGAGGCTTGTCGACGACCACGTGGCGGCCCGCTTCGAGTGAGGCCTTGGTATACGAGTAGTGGGTGTCGTTCGGCGTGGCGACCACGACGAGGTTGATCGATTTGTCCGATAACATCTCGTCGAGCGTGCGCGCGATTCGTACTTCGGGATAGCGCGTTTTGGCGTTGTTGCTACGACGTTCGAGGACGCAGGCGAGTTCCATGCCTTTGACGCCGCGAATCATGGGAGCGTGGAATGCCTGTCCTGCCAAGCCGAATCCGATGAGTCCTACTCGAATCATGTTCTTTCCTTGGGCTGCGTTAACGGTCTTTGAGGCGACGGACGAATTTTAATCCAGACCAGACGTCGGTGACGGCACAGACCTTCACGTCGACCAGTCCGGCGGCCAGGCCGATTTCGCGGACGATGTTTTCGTTGAGGTCGGTGGGAACGCCGGAAGTCTTCTTGGGCCAACTGATCCAGAGCATACCGGCGGGAGCGAGGTTCTTGCCGATTCGCGGGAATTCTTTTTTGAGAGAAGCGGCCGATTTCGTGAAGAGCATGGCGAAATCGAGTGGAGTTTTGGAATCAGGGGTGAGTTCGCATTTTTCCAGAGATGGCTTCAGTTCGGCGACGACCTCGGATGGTGCTTCGATCAGGCGGACATGAAAGCCGTCTTTGATGCCTAGCTTCTTCGGGAGCGGAGTGCCTGAGTATCCGGGCATTCTTCTTTACATCCTAAAAAGCGATAACCACTAAGGACACGAAGGTACACGAAGGAGATGCTTCTGTGCCAGGTGCTCGCGCTATTGCGCTGGGGCGTACCATCCGCGGCGGGAGCGCACGCGGAGATTCTTGCGGTCATTCGCTACGATTTCGATGGTCCGGTAGCGACCATCATGCTTGAGGTCCGCCGGCTTGTAGGAGATGGCGTACTGGCTGCGGAGTTCGTCCTGAATCTGGGCGAAGGCGTCGGCCACCTCGCGAATCTGGAAGGGGAAGAAGGCGCGTCCGCCGGTAGCGTCGGCGATGCGCTCGAGGACTTTGTCACCTGGACCCTTGGTGCCGCTGACGTTGGTGCTGATGGTGTAGACGATGGCTTCGGCGCGCTGCGCCATTTCGATGGCTTCCTCGCGGGTGACGTGACTCTGGTTGTCATCGCCATCGGTCAGCAGAATGATCGCTCGACGAACCGTTAATCCCTTCGCAGTTTTTCAGAAGCTTGTCGCGGCAGGCATAGTACAGGGCATCGTAGAGTGCGGTGCCGCCGCCCGGGCGCAAGTTCGTGAACGCCGTGCGCCAGAGCCTCGGTGTTATCGGTGAAGTCCTGAGTGACGTCCGGAGTTACATCGAAGCCGATGACGAACGCCTGGTCCTTCTGCGGATGGATCGTCTGGTTGAGGAACTCGATGGCGGATTCCTGCTCGAACTTGAAGCGGTCGCGGACGGAGTTGCTGGCGTCGATCAGCAAGCCGACCTGGAGCGGAAGATTGGTTTCGGCGTGGAAGCTGCGAATTTCCTCGGGCGGCTTGTTGTCGTCGACGATCCGGAAATCGTTCTGCTTCAGATCGGTGATGCGATGTCCCTTCTTGTCGGTGACGGTGAACACGACGTTCACTTCGTTGGTGCCGGTCTTGATCGTAGGCACGGCCTGATCGCCGGTGTCGGCAGAGTCGGGAGGCTTTTGATCGGACGTGGCCGATTTTGCCTGCTGCTGCGATGGCGCGTTTGCCTGAGTGGAAGGATCTTGAGCCGACAGAGCCACTGCGCCGAGAGCAACCAGCGCGATTAGGAGAGCCTGGCCATCAGGATAAGTTTCGTCCCCAAGGTGCTCATGGATACACGTATTATAGCCGCCCGGCGCAACCCTGTTTTATGAGACACCGTCTCCGGCGGTGTTTTCCAAAACGTCCAGGAAGGCCTGTAGTTCGCTGGGAAGCGAGCTGGTAAGCGCAATCTTGGCGCCCGTTCGCGGATGCGTGAGTTGCAATTCAGCGGCGTGCAGAAAATTCCGCGGAAGGGAGATGGTACGTTGATTCGCTGGCTTCCCACGCGCCGGGCCAGAGCGCAACTCGCGTGGCGCTCCGTAGAGTGTATCGCCGACCACCGGATGACCGAGCGAAGCCATGTGCACGCGGATCTGATGGGTCCGGCCGGTCTCGATCCTTACCTCGAGCAGAGTGAATTTTCCGAAAGTCGAGTCGATGTGGCGCAGGACTTTGTAGTGTGAGATGGCCTCGCGGCCTCCGGAGTGGCGGGTGGTCATGCGAGTGCGGCGGATGCGGTCGCGGCTGATGCTGGCGGAAATCGTTGCCCGAATCTTTTTTCGGCCAGCCGTGGACCAGTGCGATGTAGGTTTTCTTGACCTCGCGGCGGGCGAACTGGGCGGCAAGCTTGCGGTGGGCGTAATCGTTCTTGGCCACGATGATCAGGCCGCTGGTTTCCTTGTCGAGACGATGGACGATGCCGGGGCGCATCTCGCCACCCAAGGCTGAGAGTTTCGAGAAGTGATGAAGCAAAGCATTGACGAGTGTGCCGCGATTGCGCTGGTCTTCGGTGGCACCGGCTCCGGCGTGGACCATCATGCCGGCGGGCTTGTAGACGATGGCGAGGTCGGCATCTTCATAGAGGATGTGGAGCGGGATTTCTTCTGCGATGGCACGCAGCGGAGGCCGCGCCGCCGCGGCCACAACCGTCACGCGCTCGCCACCGCGAAGTTTCAGGGAGGCTCTGGCCGGTTCATCGTTCACGAGCACTTTCTGCTCGGCGATGAGTTGCTGGACGCGCGCGCGGCTCACGTCGAGGCGCAGTGCCAGGAATTGGTCGAGGCGCTTGCCGGCGTCTTCGGGCATGACAGAAATAGGTGGTGGCAGCGCTTCAGGCATTCCCAACTGGACAATACTACAAACCCCTTACGACACGCTGGAAACGCAGGTTGAGGCAAAATCGACGGCTTCCCTGAAATCGAAAACTGCATCCAAGCCGCCCGATGATTAGAACCGGGAAGCCCTGGTTATTGAGCCTGATCCTTTGCGCAGGCATCTGTACACCTCTCCATCGAAGTGCCGCGCAAATCAGCAACGCCGACCTTCCGGATGCGCCTTCGGAAACCGTCTTTCATCCCCATCACGGCGGAGATCCGGCGTCGGATCGAGAAGTGTCATGGCGATCTCTGCCGAAGGATTTTCTTCACGACCAGAAGAAGATTTGGTTGTTTCCAGCTGAGTTAGCCAAGGGTAAGCATTGGGTGCCGACGCTCGTAATCGTCGGGGGCACCGCGGTCCTCATTGCGACCGATAAGTACACAATGCCGTACTTTCGGAATCACCAGGGGCAACTGGATGACGTGAACGATGTCTTCGATTCCTACATTACTACCGCGGAAGTGATTGCCGTGCCTGCGTCGCTCATGATTGCAGGCTATGCGCGTCATGATCGACTATCAGGTAAAAACGGCGATTCTGTGTGGCGAGGCTTATGCCGATTCGGCCGTCGTGGATCTCGCGATCAAGGCCGTCACGCGCAGAAAACGGCCGATTGATGTGCCGCTAGGCCAGCCCTTTGAAGACACCTTTTTCAGCGGCGGCAAGTCGCCATTTCACGGCAGCTCTTTTCCTTCCGGGCATACCGCGGGAGTATTTTCCGTAGCCACCGTTGTTGCCAATCGTTATCGCAATCACAAGTGGGTGCCCTGGCTGGCGTATAGCTTCGCGACTGCGATCGGCTTCTCTCGAGTGACCACGGCCGCACATTTCCCGTCGGATGTGTTCCTGGGCGCGGCACTCGGCTACACGGTTGCGAAGTATGTCGTGCTGCAACCGCGTATTCATGATTAGCGCGTTGCGCTGACCGGGCCTGCCGCCACTTGCTTGGATCCGGGGCGAAGCCACCAGATCAATCCACCGCCAAGTACCAATCCGATCGCGATCAACTGGGTTCCGCTCATGGCGCCGCCGAAAACCGAGCCGCGGCCGGGATCGTCGCGAAGATATTCAAGGAAGAATCTGGCGACGCCGTAGATGAACAGGAAGGCGCCGAAGACCTGTCCGTCAAATTTTCTGCGCTTGAGCAGCCACATCAGGAAGAAGAAGTTTGCGAGCTCAACGGCGAATTCGAAAAGCTGCGTGGGTTCGAGGGGAACACCGAGAGGCGTTCCAGTGATGGAATTTGCCAGGGGATTGCGGAAGGTGACGCCCCACCAGTGATGCGTGGGTTTGCCATAGCAGCATCCGGCAGCGAAGCAGCCGAGGCGGCCGATGGCATGGCCTAAAGCCAGGCCGGGAGCGAAGGCATCGCAGGTACCGAGCGGCGGCATGTGATGCCTGCGGACGTACCAGGCGGCAGCGACAAAGGCCGCGAGCAGGCCTCCGGAGAAAACGCCTCCGGCTTGGAGGGTGTTGATGCTGAAAATTTCGCGCAAGTGAGTGGAGTAATAGCTCCACTCGTTAATGACGTAAAGAACCTTCGCGCCGACGATGCCGCAGAGCACGACGAGAATCCCCAGATTCCAGGCGTTGTCGCCGTTATAGCCGAGGCGCTCGGAGTTGCGCACGCTGATCCACAGACCTAAAAGAACTCCGAGTGAGACCAGGAATCCGTAGGTCGGAAGGAAGAAGCTTCCAATGTGAAAGAGTTGTGGGAACACTGGTTGTTAGATGCAGGGAAAATGGAATTGCTACAAGATCAGTCTAGCAGGAATACGAGCAACGCTGCGCTGGGGACCAGCCGTCGACAAGGGGCTGTCGAGCTGCGCTCGACCGGACGGCCGAAGGCGGCCGTCCCCACATTTGCCGCTCGGCTTTGCCATCGCGGGACAGCCGAGGCGGCTGTCTCTACGTGAGTATTTTGAAGAAAACAAGCCGACCCACTGAGCCGTGTGACGGGGCCGAGAATGAACCCGTCGGTAGACGTTGGGCGCCCGCCGAGACCCTTTAGGCATCTCCGCATGGCGGAGCGTCGCTCACCGGATCCTAGTTCGAGTCGAGCTCCCGTTCATTCTGCATTGGTTCAAATATCGGTTACCCGCCATCACCAACCTGGCAGGTCGGCTTTCATTGTGGATGCTAGGGAAATCGGGGGCGGTTGGCAAGTGGAGAGGCGCAAATAGTTGGCAGAATGCGTGCAACTAAAGTAACGCGGCGTTTACACGAAGGGGACCTTGCGAATTGCGCAGACCACCCCCAACCTGAAAAGGACCGTTCCAAGTACTTGATTCTGCTGCCCGGCTATGAGTGTATACTCTGGGCAAATATTGGGCCCAACGCGTACTCGCCGCGGGTTGACGAGACGCTGGAGTGATGTCGAGGGATGTCGAGACTGCGCACGTCCGCAATTGCGGCGGCGGCAATTCTTATTCTCGTGCACGTGTGCGTTCTCGCGCTGCGTTACGGGAGCGACACGGCATCGTTGTGGGGCGATTGGATTGACGCACTGGCGCCACTGGCAGCGTCGGTGGTGTGCTGGCTGAGCTTCGCGCAGTGCCGGACCGTTTGGCAAGCGGGTCTGGCGGCTGGCAGCTTTTTCCGCACTGCTGACCTCGATCGGGCAGGGTCTCTACACCGAATACTACGACTACCTGCACGCGCCGCTGGGCACGATTTGGCCGAGCGATGTCCTGGTGTTCTTCTGGATCGTGCCCATCGTGATGACTCTGTTCCTGAGTCCGCGCGATCCCGGCAGCGGATATCAGTGGCTCCGGCTCTTTGATTTTGCGCAGGTTTGCACCCTTGTACTGGCGATTGAGTTGTCGGAGATCTACGTGCCGTCGCGCTGGCAGGCCGCGGGGCAGACGATGCAATTCCGCGTGCTGCATGCGGGAATTTTCTTCTTCGGCTTGATTGTCGCGAGTTTTGTGGTTCGCGCATGGTTAAGCGGGAACGCTGTGGAGAAGAAATTCTTTGGGCGCATGGGCGTGTTTTTGACGGTCCATGCCGCTGTGCTCAATGGGACGCTTTATTACCAGGCCTCGGGTCACTATAAGCAGGGAGCATGGCCAGATCTGTTGTGGACTCTCAGTTACTGTCTGCTGATCGTTGTTGCCGGAACATGGCGTGAAGACGAAGAAGCTTTGCCGACTCGGCCGCTTTCCCGCGGTTTTGAACTGCTCGGTCAATTCTCTCCCTTGTTGATTCCTGCGATTGTATTTCCCCTGGTATTGAGCATCGCGCGCGAGCAGTTTTTCTGGTCCGTTGTGCTGGTGATGGTCTCATTTGCTGGCGGCGGCGGGACGGCTGTTCCTGGTGCAAAATCAGCTGATTGCCAGCACTCGCGAACTGAAGAGAAGTCATACCTTGCTGCGGGGCATCACTGAGAGCACGATCGACGCCGTGTTCGTGAAGGATCGGGAAGGCCGTTACGTGATGGTGAACCCGGCGGCAGCGCGTTTTGTAGGGATGACGGTCTCCGATGTGCTCGGGAGAACGGATGTTGAAATCTTCACGCCCGCAACAGGTCGGCCGATCATGGAGCGGGACCGTAAGGTGATCGAATCGGGCGAGTGGGTGACGTACGAGGAAGTTGGATCGGCGGGCGGCGTAGAACGGACTTTCCTTACAACGAAGGGACCTTACCGCGATGCTGACGGGAAGATCGTCGGCGTACTGGGGATTGCGCGAGACATCACAGATCGGAAGCGGGCGGACGAGGAGTTTCGGCAATCGCAGCAAAGATTGCAAATGCACATTGAACATACGCCGCTGGCAGTTGTGGAATGGGATCTGGATTTCCGGGTGGCCAGTTGGAATCCATCGGCGGAGAAGATTTTCGGCTATACGCGAGAAGAGGCGGTCGGGCGGAACGGGGAGTTCATCGTGCCCACCCAATGGCGTTCGCAAGTCGGCCAAGTCTGGCAGAAATTGGTGCAACAGGAGGGCGGAAGTCGCAGTAGGAACAACAATGTCACGAAGGACGGCCGCACTATCTGCTGCGAGTGGTACAACACTCCGCTGGTGGATGAAAATGGCCGCGTGCTCGGTGTGGCATCGTTGGTGCACGACGTCACGGAAAGAGAAAGAGCAGAAGCGAAGTTCCGCGGACTGCTGGAGTCCGCTCCCGACGCCATGGTGGTGACGGACCGGAAGGGCAATATCGTGCTCGTGAATGCGCAGACGGAGAAACTATTCGGATACAAGCGCGAAGAACTGCTGAATCGGCAGATAGAAACGTTAATGCCCGAACGCTTCCGCGACCGACACCCGGGGCATCGGGCGGAGTTTGCAATGCAGCCACAAGTGCGAGAGATGGGCAAACGGCTGGAGTTATTTGGGCTGCGCAAGGATGGGACAGAGTTTCCCATTGAAGTCAGTTTGAGCCCGCTGGAGACGGACCAAGGAATTCTGATTTCAAGCGGGATCAGGGACACGACGGAACGGCTGGCGCTGGAAGAAAGACTCAGGCAGTCGCAGAAGATGGAGGCGGTGGGGCGGCTCGCCGGGGGCATTGCTCACGACTTCAACAATCTGCTGACCATCATTCTGGGATACTCGCAGATTCTGGCGGATGGGCTTCCGGCGGGAAGCCGGCTGGCGGACAGTACCGCACAGATCAAGTCGGCGGGGGAGCGGGCGGCGGGGATCACCCGGCAGTTGCTGGCGTTCAGCCGCAAAACTGTGCTTTCGCCGCGGGTGATCAATTTCAACGACATCGTATTGAATCTGGACTCGCTCCTGCGGCGGTTGATCGGGGAAGACATTGAAGTCATGACCGTCCCCTCGAACGACCTCGGGATGGTGAAAGCGGACCCGGGACAGGTCGAGCAGGTCATCATGAACCTGGCGCTGAACTCGCGCGACGCGATGCCCAACGGAGGCAAGCTGACGCTGGAGACTTCCAACGCCACGTTGGACGAGACCTACGCGCGCGATCATCAGCCGGTGGAACCGGGGCAGTATGTCATGCTGGCGGTGAGCGATACAGGGCATGGGATGGCTGCAGAAACCATGGGCAGGATCTTCGAGCCTTTTTACACGACGAAAGAAGTTGGCAAAGGCACGGGGCTGGGGCTCTCGATGGTGTATGGCATCGTCAAACAGAGCGGCGGCTACATCTGGGTGTACAGCGAGCCGGACCAGGGTACAACGGTCAAGATTTATTTGCCGCGCGTGGACCAGCCGGCAGAACACACGAGCACGGAAAGACATCCGAGGACGGTGGCGCGCGGTACGGAGACGATCCTGCTGGTCGAAGATGATCCGCAATTGCGAGAGCTTAGCTCTTCTGTTCTGAGTCACTGTGGGTATCGGGTGTTGAAGGCTGCTACTCCTGAGGCAGGGCTCGCGATCTGCGAGTCGAATCATGACGAGATCCGGCTCCTGGTGACGGACGTAGTGATGCCGCGGATGAATGGGCGGCAGCTGGCGGAGCGAATGCAGAGAGTGTGCCCAAAAATACGAGTGCTCTACATTTCGGGATATACCGACAATGCGATCGTGCACTACGGCGTGCTCGATCCTGGGCTGTGGTTTCTGGCGAAGCCGTTTACGTTGTCGTCGCTGATTGCCAAGGTGCGCGAAGTTCTGGACTCGCCCACCAGTTCCGCACCGGGGGGGCCAGGCGACTAATTTCTATTCGCCTCGTCTCTTGCTCGCATCCTCGGCCCAATAGCTGGTTCGAGCCAGCACCGTTCCCTTTGAGGGATCTTTCAAACGGACGCGCAACTGGTGCAGTCCGGGGCTGGGATCTCTGGGGGCGAAACTCAGCAGATACCGGCTGTGCAGGTGGTTGGTGAAGTCATTCATCCGCACTTCGAATTTCTTGCGCGTGGTGAAGAGTTCGTATTCGCCGCCAGTCATGGAGGTAATGGCGCTCGGAACGTTCTTGCGCATGGCCTGAGCGGTGCGATAGGCGAGGTCGAGTAAGTCTACTCCGTTGTGCATTTCGTTCTTGTTTACGCCACGGCCGGTGTCGAGGATATTGGAAATACCGGGAGAGAATGCGAGAGCGTACATCATGGTGTTGGCTTGGCCCACGGCGGCCACGGCATCCTCAATCTTTACGCGGCTGCCGTGGTCGCGGGTTTCACTGATCAGAAGCAGGACACGCTGGCGATCTTCGGGCTCATCTCTCAGCAATTGGATTGAGTAGGCGACCGCGTCGAGGATCGCGGCGCCATCGTCGCCCGGTTGCAGATTGGTGAGGTCAGCGTCAAGGAGAGGTTCGTCCTTCGTGAAGTTCCGGGTTAATTCGACGTGACTGTCGAACTCGACAATCGCGACTCGTGAAGTCCCCACTTCGAACAGCGGGCCCAGCATCGTTCGCAATCCCTGCATCCTGGGAAACTCGTACGAGGCGCGGCGCCCGCGCTGGATGGCGACTACCAGAGAGATCGGTTGCCCCTCCGGCGCTTCGTCCATGCGAAGTGGCTGCTCGACGCCGTTGTCTTCTACGACGAAGTCGCTGGCCTCTAATCCGAAAACGAGGGCTCCTTGCGGGTCCTTGATGAGGGTGGGAACAAGAACCAGGTTCGACCGGGTGCGGAGAGTTGTTTCCTGGGCTGAGGCGGCGGCGAACAGCGAAAGGCAGATGAAGAGCAGCGCATTGGGGCGCGGGCTAACCCGCCTTGCGATCATCCTGCAGCACTTCATCGAGCGCATGTACCAGTTGATGCGCCCGCTTCAGATAATCGGTTCCTCCACTATCAATTTTTTTCTTCAGGATGTGGAATTCGTCGGCGATGTTCAGGGCCGCCAGGACGGCGAGGCGGACAGTGTCAATGGTGTTAGTGGCGGCGGCGACGGCCCGCATCTTGGAATCGACATATTCGGCGAGTTTGAGAATGTACTCAGGGTCGGAACCGCGCAGGTTATAGGCCTGGTCGAAAATCTCTACTCGCACGCTGGCGTTCTGAGCGTCTTTCACTGAGTGATCTTTCGTCGCTGTCGCCATTCGATGTTCTCCGTGGAGAAGCAGGTTTTCTTGATGACCAGATATCCCGGCGGCTAACTGGCCTCCGCGAGCGACTCGATCTGGGCCAGCATTTTTTCCACGCGGCCGCGAATGTCCTCGCGCTCTTTCTTCAGTTGCACCGTTTCGCGGCGAAGGCTTACAAGTTCTTCTTCGCGGTCTTCCATCTGCTGCCGCAGTCGTTGGGCATCGCGTTCCGCCGATGCCTGGGCCTGACGAGCCGCCTTGTACATCTCTATGGTGCGATAAATCTTCTCTTCCAGCGCCTGAAAATCGTCGGCTGGAACCTGATCCGACACGGGTTCGACTGCATTGGACGCCATAAACGTACTTTCCCCAACAAAGAAGTTCGAACTTCCTCGCAGTATACTCCACATTCCTGTGGACACTTGGGCCGGAGGGTGCACTTTTTGGCAGGCCCTCAATTCTCTAACCACAAAGGACACGAAGGTACACGAAGGAAGCTCGCCTGATCGAGAATTTGAACGTCAACCCGCGATCGAAACTCCACATCAAATCTCACGGCAGGTTATGGAATTCCTGAGTTTTAGGGCGCGGGATCTTCGGTCGTTCTCTTGGATTGTGGTCATCCTGGGGCTGGCAGCACTGACTGTGAGCTGGCGGCCGCAAGCGGCTAGCCAGACGAGCGCGGGAGTGAAATCCGGAAGCAACGAGAGCCGGATCGAACGCGGGAAGTACATTGTGGAAGGAGTGGCGATGTGCGGGATGTGTCACACGCCGCGCACCGACTCGGGAGAGATTGACAGCGTTCATCGGCTGGACGGAGCGTCGGTGTGGTTGCTGCCTGCTCATCCCACCGAGAATTGGCCGCTGAAAGCGCCGAGGATTGCGGGAACTCCTCCTGCCAGCGATGAAGACATGATTCACCTGCTCACAACTGGTCTCTGGAGGGATGGGAGTCATCTGCGGGCTCCGATGCCGCAGTTTCGCATGAGCCGCGAAGATGCAGAGTCTGTGGTCGCGTATCTTCGATCATTGACTCCGCGGGCGGGCGACTAATGTTCGATCGGCCAGTTGGCTATAATGCCTTTCAACATTTCCTTTTAACATTTCTGGAGGCCTAACGTGAAATCCTTTGCCTGTTTCTCCTGTGGAGCGCTGCTTGCACTGCTCGCTCTGTCGTCTGTAAGCGCTGCTAAGACCAAAATCGAACTAAAAGATGCCCAAGGAAAAGATGTGGGCAGCGTTGTCATCTGGGATCAGGGCCCAGGGGTAGCGCTTCAGTTGCAATTACACGATCTCACGCCGGGAGAACATGCCATCCACTTCCATCAGGTTCCCAAATGCGAAGCCCCGGATTTCAAATCGGCTGGCGGGCATTTCAACCCGGAGGGCAAGAAACATGGATTCGACAATCCCGAGGGGCATCATGCCGGTGACGTGAAGAACTTCACCGTCGCAGCCGATGGCAAGGCTAAGGCCAAGTTGGAAGACGCCGACGTCACGCTGAAGGATGGGCCGCACTCGCTCCTGAGCAACGGCGCGGCGATTGTGGTCCACGCGAAAGGCGACGACTATAAGACTGATCCGGCGGGCAATTCGGGAGACCGCGTTGCTTGTGGAGTGATCACGAAGTAGTCCAACCAAAACCGCAGAGGACGCGGAGGACGCAGGGGATTACAGGTATTTTTCCTTTAGTTCCTATGCGTCCTCGGCGGTCCTCTGCGGTATTCATTTCCTCACGCGCAGTTTTCCCAATCTGCGGGCGGCTTCGTCCAGCGTCTCCGGTTTCTTGCAGAACGCAAAGCGGACTTGCTTCGCACCGTCACGCGGATCGCGATAAAAGCTTGAACCGGGGACACAGGCGACGCCGATCTCCTGAACGAGATATTTCGCGAACGCGACATCGTCTTTGAACCCGAAGCCGGAACTGTCAGTCATCACGTAGTAAGCGCCTCGCGGGCGGAAGCACTTGAATCCGGCGGAGGTCAGCGCGGGCATGAGGTGGTCGCGGCGCACGCGGTATCCTTCTGCGAGTTTTGCGTAGTACTCCGAGGGTAGACTCAACGCGGCGGCGCCGGCTTCCTGCAACGGAGCGGGGGCGCCGACGGTGAGGAAATCGTGCACCTTGCGAATCGCGTTGGTGATCTTCTCCGGCGCAACGGCCCATCCCACGCGCCATCCGGTGACGCTGTAGGTTTTCGACATACCGTTGATGGTGACGGTGCGGTCACGCATGCCATCGAGGGAAACCATTGATATATGCTGCGTGCCGTCGTAGAGGATGTGCTCGTAGATTTCGTCGGTGATGGCCAGTACGTCGAACTCGAGGCAGAGATCGCGAATCAGTTCGAGTTCCGCGCGGGTGAACACTTTCCCCGTGGGATTGTTGGGCGTGTTCAGGATGATCGCCTTGGTGTGCTTGTCGAAAGCGCGACGGAGTTCTTTTTCGTCGAAGGTCCACTCGCCGGATTCATCTTTTGGCGGACGCAGTTTTACGAATTTGGGCTTCGCGCCGCTCAGTACTGAGTCGGGTCCGTAGTTCTCGTAGTACGGTTCGAAGATGACGACCTCGTCGCCTGCGTTGCAGACGGCGAGGAGAGTCGAGATCATGGCTTCGGTGGATCCGCAGCAGACGGTGATTTCCTTTTCCGGATCGACGGTGATGCCTTGCCAGACGCCCATTTGACGGGCGATGGCATTGCGCAGATTCTTTGCTCCCCAGGTGATGGCGTATTGATTGATGTCGGCAGCGACGGCTTGCTGGGCAGCTTGCTTGATTTCGTTGCGGCGCGGAGAAATCGGGGAAGCCCTGCGCCAGATTGACTGCGCCGTAAAGCATGGCCTGGCGCGTCATCTCGCGGATCACGGATTCGGTGAAGTGGGAGACCTTGTCGCTGAGGAAATGCTTGGCGGCGAGTTTTGCCGTTTTCGGACGCGGCGAGTTCCGCCGAAAGTTTTTTGCGAGAGGCTTCCTCATCCGTTTGGTAGAGCGATCTGCCATGAGAGGCAGACTAGCATAGAGCGGTTTCTTCCGCTCCTTCGGAGCTTGCTCTTATTCTGATCTCACCCATGGCTTGCGCCATGGGCTGTAATCTTTCGCCGCTAGGCGGCTTTTTGTCCAGCACTTGAGATCACCGTGGCAATTCCGCTCATGGTTTGAAGCCGACGCTTTGCCAGAGTTCGGCGGTGTGATACATGGTGCCGTTGGTGATGACGTATTCGACGTTGCGCGTGTTGTGAATGTCCTGGAGCGGGTCGCCGTTGATCAGGATCAGGTCGGCGCGCTTGCCCTGTCTCGATCGTGCCCTAATTCCTTGTCGAGGCCCATGACGCGGGCCGGCACGGTCGTTGCTGCCTGGATCGCTTCCATGGGTGTGAATCCGGCCTGCACGTAGAGCTCGAGTTCGCGATGCAGGCTGTGGCCGGGAACAGCTTGATCTGTGCCGGCTACGATCGGAATTCCGGCCCGATGCAGCGCGCCGACGATCGCCACTTCCTTTTGAAAGATTTTCTCGCCGATCTTCGGAGTTCTCGTTTGGCGGACCCACGTCGGTGAGTGGCTCGGCGAGTTCTGCGGGCAGTCTTGTTGATGCCGGGTTCGAAGCTGGCAGGCGGATTCGCCGTAGTCGCGGTGAACAGTTCGTACATGGCGATGCGTTGGGTCGATCGACCGTGTGATGGTCCTTGAGGAATGCCAGAGCTTTCTGGGCCTCGGGCGAATTGAGATCGATGTTCGATGACGGCATTCCGGCGGTCGGCGCGCGTGGCGTTGTCGGGCAGGGGCGCTCGCATGATGTCGGCGATGTAAGGGATGTGATTGATCTGGTCCTGTCCAGCCTCGATCGCCTGGTAGGCGGTTAGTCCTTCCGGAACGTGGCCGGTGACGGTCATGCCGAGGCGGTGGGCCTCGTCGGCGACTGCTTTGAGTTCTTCCAGTTTGACTGAGCTGTAGATCTTCATCTGCTGGAATCCGGCATCGTGATAGCGGTTCGATCCACATGCGAGCCTGCTCCGGCGTGTCGGCGCGCGCCGTTCCGATGGCCATGGGGCTCGTGCCATCGACGAAACCTGCCAGCAGAAGGCGGGGCCCGAGGCCGCGACCCTGGGCAATGGCGTCGCGCACGGCGGTGATGAATTCGAACTCGTTGCCGCAGTCGCGGACCGTGGTGACGCCGGCTGCGAGATAGATCGGCCCCCACTCGACCTGCTCGAAGTGGGCGTGCATGTCCCACAGGCCGGGAAGAATGATCTTGCCATTTGCGTCGACTGTGGTGGCATCCTTGGGAATCTTTACCTTTGAGCGCGGACCGACGGCGACGATGCGTCCGTTGTGGATCACGACTGCTGCGTCGGGAACCGGAGCAGTCGCCGGTACCGTCGATCAAGGTAGCGCCAACGATGGCGAGGGTCGAAGCGTGGCTGCCCGGGAATCCTTCCTGGAGATGTCGGCAAGGGCGCTCATGCCGTCGGCTCCGGCTCGTGCGACGAAGTCTCCCGAGCGCGCTTTCGTATCCGTCGCGGATGGCTTCGAAATGATCGAACTCAGCGTCGGTCGTGATGGCGGCAACCAGATTGCGTTGTGAGTCGAACCAGAGAGTCTCGCGTCCCCAGATCAGGCCTTCGACGGTGTAGCGGTCGAGCTTCTCCTCTTTGTCCGCCGACCCGAATGCTGTCCTGTCCCCGCGGTTCCATCTTCACCGACTCCGCTGGGAAGAGTGGCGAGTTTCGCGGGCGATCCGTGAGTCGCCCAGTAACGGACCATCAGCATCTGCATGGTCGTGGGAGCGTATCCGGCGATGGTGAAGAACGGCCCGGCTCGGCGGATCGGTGATCACTCTGCTTGTCGCGAGTGCGGAAATGCACTTTGCCGTTCTCAATGCTTAACGGACTCGTCGATCGAAGACGGACGGGCGGTGCTTGCCCTTAATCTCGAAGGATTGGGGAGTCAGATCCTGGGCGGCTGCGAAAACTTGTCGACAGCGGGACGGGCGTAGCCGCGGTCCGTGAACTTGAAATCCATTTTCGCGGCGATCGAGTCGCCATCGCGGTCTGAATCTCGTAGGTTTCTTCTCCGATGGCCTGTTCGAACTTGTGGAGGGTGAACTTGCCTTGCTCAATAAGAGGAGTCGCCGGACGAAGGTTGTTGCGCCGACGCGGCTGCGAAGCTATGCGGCGAGTCAGGGTAGCAATGCAGGACGAGAGCAATCTGCGATTGCGTTCTTCATGTGATTGATGGTCGAATGAATGGGCCTGACGCCGACTGCCGGAAGATTGTAACCGAATCTCGAGCCTCAGTTAGACGGTACTCTCGAGAATGGTGATCAGTTTCCGAATCTCCTGCCGCGCGCGCCTTGGCCTTGGCAGCTTCTTCCTCGCGATTCTTAGGCGGAGCGGTGGTTTCGAGCGAGCGCAGAAGGCGTATGGAAACCGCTGCTACTTCGTCAACCGCGGCTAGGAATGAGGCTTCATTGGCCTTGGACGGCTTGTTGAAGCCGGTGATTTTGCGGACGAATTGAAGCGAGGCGGCGCGGACTTCGTCGTCGGTGACCGGAGGATCGAAGTTGAAGAGAGTTTTGATATTTCGGCACATGAGACAGAGTCCTCGCGGGTCGAAGCGATATGGCAGAATTGCTATTCTATCTATTCTGACGGAAGAACGAGGGCATGTCACGCGGCCCAGGAAGATTTTGAGACTGGAATCTCCCTCTGAGCATCATGCTATAATTCTTTATTCTCAGTTGCTTAGAGCACGGAGGACTGTATCGATAAACGTTTTATCCGCATCAATGATCGCATTCGGGCGCGCGAAATCCGCGTGATTGATGACGAAGGCAATCAGCTCGGCATCTTGCCGCCATACGAAGCGATTAAGAAAGCCCGCGAAAAGAATCTGGACCTGGTTGAGATTTCGCCCACCGCGCAGCCTCCCGTATGCCGCATCATGGATTATGGGAAGTATCTCTACCAGCAGGAAAAGAAAGAGCGCGAAGCCAAGAAGCATCAGAAGACGATCACCGTAAAAGAGGTCAAGTTCCGCATCAATGTGGACGACCACGATTACGAGACGAAGAAAAATCATGTGCTGCGTTTCCTGGATGAGGGAGACAAAGTCAAGGCGACGATTTTCTTCCGTGGACGCGAGATGACGCGGACAGGACTGGGACGCCAGATTCTGGAACGTCTGATCAAGGACGTCGAGCCGATGAGTATCGTCGAGTTTCGTCCGCGGCAGGAAGGGAATACGCTGCACGCGATTCTGGCTCCGAAGAAGTCGGACAAGGAGCGCGAGAAGGAAAAAGAGAAAGAAAGAAAGCAGAAGGCTGCGGCGCAGAGTGCGCCGGGCCCGAATCCGCCTCCGGCGCAGGTCGCAAAGCCCGCGTCCTAGCGCGGCTTGAGCGACGAGTTACAAAATCATCGCAATTGGCACTTAGCACTTGGCATTTGGCCAGTCGAGAGAATGCCGGGGCTGGGGTGTTGTTTTGGCTAAGTGCTAATTGCTAATTGCTGAGGTTTCTATGCCGAAATTGAAAACGCACAAGGGCGCTGCCAAGCGCTTCAAGAAGACGGCGACAGGAAAAGTGAAGCGGGGACACGCGAAACTGCGTCACATCCTGACGTCCAAGGAAACAAAAACCAAGCGCAAGATGCGCAAATCCGGCTTGGTGAGTGATGGAGATCTCGCCAAAGTGTTGCGGATGATTCCGTACCAGTGAGTGGATTGCAGATTGTAGATTTCAGATTTTAGATTGAAAATCGGCGCGACCCGGATTTTCAATCTGCAATCACAAATCTGAAATCTGCAATTGCTCCGGCGTGTGAAGAGGCCATCGATCGCCGCCAAGGCGAATCGTCCTTACCTCCAGCCGCCATAAGACGAAAGACAAAAGGAGAACACCATGCCTCGTGTAAAGCGCGGAACCAAACGCCGCCAGAAACGCAAGAAGATACTTGACCGCGCAAGCGGATATTTCCTCACAAAATCGAAGCTGTACCGTTCGGCGAAAGAGTCGGTCGAGCGCGGGCTGAAGTTTGCTTATGCCGGGCGCAAGCAGCGCAAGCGTCAGTTCCGTTCGCTGTGGATCGTCCGCATCGGCGCCGCCGCGAAGCTGAACGGCATGAGCTACAACCAGTTCATCCACGGCCTGAAGGTGGCGGGTGTCGAACTGGACCGCAAGATTCTGGCGGATCTGGCAGTCAATGATCCGGCGGGATTTGCGGGGCTGGCGTCGCAGGCGAAGACGGCGCTGGCGTAGACTTCCTGGCTTTCAGCTTTCAGCAAACTGGAACCGCAGCGGCGCACGTTGCGTCGCGTCGATTCTTACTACTCATCAGTGTTGTCATTCCGAGCCGTCCGCAGACGCGCGCGAGCGCGGAGAGGACGTGTGAGGAATCTGCTGTGTGGTCCTGGTGGGAGACAGCAGATTCCTCGTCGCTGTCGCGACTCGGAATGACAAGGTGTAATGCGCCTCGGAATCACAAGGCTTTAACGCATGGCCTATACCGTTCCCAAACCGACAGAGTACACGGCGGAAGCACTTGAAAGGGCATTTACTGAGTGCGTTTCTGCGTGCCTCGTTGACTCTTCCGATATCGGTACTGACTCCGACCTTAAAGCATTTCGCGATAAATGGCTTGCGAGGAAGAACGGTATTCTGACTCAGGTTAACGATCTCTGGCTGAAGGCGGCTCCTAAAGAGGCGAAGAAGGTTGCCGGCTTCTGGGTCAACGCGCTCAAAGTGCGAATCACCGAAATCGTCGAAGGTGCGCATGTTTCTGCTGGCGAGGGTTCGCTCACGGCGGAGTCCGTCGATATCTCTCTGCCCGGAATTCGCCGCCCCATGGGGGCCGAGCATCCTGTCATCAAGACGATGCACGAGATCGTCGGCGTATTCCAGAAACTCGGATATTCCGTGGCGGAAGGGCCCGTGGTCGAGACCGATTACTACAACTTCGAGGCGCTGAATTTTCCGCCGAACCATCCGGCACGCGACACGCAGGACACACTTTTCATCGCGGGGCAGCAGTCGAAGCCGCAACGCGAGCGGTTGCTGCTCCGCACGCATACTTCGCCCGTGCAGATCCGCACGATGGAGAAGATGCGGCCGCCGATTCGGATTGTGATTCCCGGGACGGTGCATCGCAACGATCCTCCGGATGCGAGCCATTCGCCGATGTTTCATCAGATCGAGGGACTGGCGGTCGATACGAACATCACCTTCGGAGACCTGAAGGGGACGCTCGATCATGCGATGAAGGCGCTGTTCGGATCGTCGGTGAAGACGCACTTCCGGCCGTCGTTCTTCCCGTTCACCGAGCCGAGCGCGGAACTCTACGTGACGTGCTTCATCTGTGGCGGAAGCGGGAAGCGCGGAGCGGACCCGTGCCGTCCGTGCAAGCAGACGGGATGGATCGAAGTGCTGGGCTGCGGCATGGTGGATCCGAACGTCTTCGAGTTCGTGAAGGACAACGGGTACGATCCGAAGAAGGTTTCGGGATTCGCCTTTGGCATGGGCGTCGACCGGTTGGCGCTGTTGAAGTATGGCGTCGACGATTTGCAGTACTTCTTTCAAGGGGATGTCAGGTTCCTGGAGCAGTTTGGGTGAGCGGTCGTTGTGAGAATTTCTTCGGGCGGCGGAATGCGGTTGAGCGAGTAGGGATCCTTCGACTGCGCAGGCTCACTCGCTTCGCGAATGATCCTGCTTCGCTCAGGATGACAGAACGTAAATGAAACTTTCTCCACATTGGATTCGCGATTACGTCGATCTCACGGTCGACGACCGCCGTCTTGCTGAGGACTTGACCAATGTTGGCATCGCGGTCGAGGGGATCAGCGGAAGCGGGCGCAGATACTGTCTTCGAGATGGAGATCGGGACGAATCGTCCGGACGCGATGAATCATTACGGCGTGGCGCGGGAGGCGGCGGCTATCTACGATTTGCCGCTGACGGCCGATTGCGCCGACGCTGCCCTCAGCGGCTAAAGCCGCCAATCCCGAACGGCGGCAACGCGGCCCTGAAGGGCCGCTCTTCCACTCACGGATCAATACGGGCGTTCTTCCACGGATCAGGAGTCGGCGTTCCCGATCACTGTGGAAGAGCCGGCGCTTTGTCCGCGATTCTCGGCGCGGGTGATTCGCAATACGCATATCAAGCCGTCACCGGAGAAGATCGCGCACCGATTGCAGTTGCTCGATCAGCGGCCGATCTCGAACGCCGTTGACGCCACGAACTACGTTCTCTGGGAGATCGGTAAGCCGACGCACGTGTTCGACGCGGACCTGCTGGAAGGCGGGCAGATCATAGTGCGCAAGGCGCGCGCGGGAGAAACACTGAAGACACTCGACGGCGTCGAGCGCAAGCTCACGACGGAAGATCTCGTGGTGTGCGATGCGAAGAAGCCTGTCGGTCTCGCCGGGGTCATGGGCGGATACGACACGATGATCACGGAGAAGACGCGGAACATCGTGATCGAATCTGCGTGGTGGGATCCGGGGATTGTTCGCAAGATGTCCCGTCGGCATGCTCTGCACACGGACGCCTCACACCGGTTCGAGCGGGGAGCGGATTTCGAATCCACCGTGCTTTCCTGCGATCTAGTCGCGAAGATGATCCTGGAGTCTGGCGGCGGAGAACTGGTGGGCGATGTGGTGGACGTGATCTCGAAGCGGATGGACCAGGCTCCGGTCATTCTGCACGTGAGCGAAGTGCGGCGGATCCTGGGCGAGGGATTGGACGCGGGGCTCATCTATCGTCTGCTGAAGCGGTTGGGATTCGAGCTCATACCCGAAGGGCAGGGCGATGCGCAATTTCGCGTGCAGATCCCAAGCTGGCGACTCGATGTGGAACGCGAGATCGACGTCATTGAAGAGATCGCGCGGCTGCACGGGTATGACAAGTTCCCGAATACTCTGCCGGCTTACAGTGGCGCAGTCGTGGAGCTGCCGCACGCGACGATGGATGCAACGCTGCGCCAGCGCTCGTTGGCGTCTGGGGTACAACGAAGCGTTGTCGCTGACCTTCATCTCGCACGCCGACGCGGAGAGGTTTTCGTCTGGGCACGCAGGTGCTGGAATTGGAGAATCCGCTGAGCGAAGAGGCTTCGGTCATGCGGACTTCGCTCGTGCCGGGCATGCTCGACATGCTGGCTTGGAATCTTGAATCGCGACGTCGAGGACGCGCGGTTGTTCGAGATTGGCAGCGTGTACGAGTTAGCGGAACGCGAGCGCGTGGAACCTCGACGCGCGTGTCTGGGAGCAACTGCCGCAGCGGTGCGGGCCTCGTTGCCTGTCCGCTGCCGCTCTCGACGTGAGCAAAAATGAGCATGCGGCGTGCCGCGGAAACGTTCCGCGGGTTCAAGGGAGATGTGGAGAACTTGCTGGCCCCCTTTGCTTCCGATCTAAGCTTGGATCGGAAAACGGCGGAATACTTTCATCCCGGACGTTCGGCGCGGGCGCTGATCGATGCCGTCGTTGTGGCGCAGTTCGGGCAGATTCATCCTGAAATCGCGGCGGCTCGAAAGTTGCGGCAGGAAGTGTTTGTGGCTGAGATTGACCTCGAGCAGTTGTACGGGTTGGGGCTGCGTCCGGTGCGGTTTCGACCGCTTGGCAAGTATCCGGCGGTGGAGAGGGATTTTTCCTTCGTGTTTCCCGATGAAGTTCCCTTCATCGAGATGCGGAAAACAGCGGCTGCAGTTGGACATTCACGAGGTGAAAGACTTCCGTCCAGTGGAGATATTCCGTGGCGGATCGATTGCCGCGGGGAAGTATTCGATTTTGCTGCGCGTGAAGTTTCAATCGCAGGAGCGCACGCTGCGCGAAGATGAAGTGGCGCAGTGGTCGGGGAAGATTGTGGATGCGCTGACCAGACTGGGCGGAGTGCAGAGAGCTTAGGCGAAGACGTTCTGCTCGGCGACGTTAGACTCAAGCAGAAACCCTCCGTCGCTGAAGTACCAACTTTTCCACGACTCGCAACATCGGCGAGACGTGCGGCGCCCTCATCGAATCTCTTATCTGAGAATGTCCTCATCCTGGAACTAAAGTCCTGATTCGCTCAGACTTTTGCCCTTCCTGCCGATACTGACATACGTGGGCAACATTTCTTCCGGACAAGCCGCGGCGCACAGCCCCGTTGCGCAATGCCCAGCCGATGCGGTACGTAGCGCGGCAGCCGATCTTCGATCGCGAGGAGAAGGTGTTTGGCTATGAACTGCTGTTTCGCAACAGCCTGGAGAACTGCTTTGTTGGCGATGCGGACGAGGCATCGCGAGCCACGCTCGACCGCTCGCTGGTGATGGGGCTTGATGTATTGTGTGACGGCCGCCGGGCTTTCGTGAACTGCACGCGCGATACGCTGATCAAGGGCCTGGTCGGGCTTCTACCGTCGACATCGACGGTGGTGGAGATTCTGGAAACGGTTCCCAGCGATCCCGATGTAATGGCCGCATGTCACAGTCTGAAAGAGCAGGGCTACATGATTGCGCTCGACGACTACGTGGCGGACGACCGGCGCGAGCCGCTGGCCGAGATGGCCGACATCATCAAGGTTGACCTGCAGCTCACGACCGCAGGAGCAAGCGCGGTCAGCTGGTCAAGCAGTTCGGGCCGTGGCGCTGCCGGATGCTGGCCGAAAAAGTCGAAACCCAGAGTCAGTTCGCGCAGGCGCGGGATCAGGGATTCGTCTATTTTCAGGGATATTTTTTCCGCCGGCCGGAGATGATGGGCACGCACGACATGCCCGCGAACCGGCTGAATTACATACGCATGTTGCAGGAAGTGTCGCGCCCGGAACTGGACGTAGCCGGCCTGGAAAAGCTGGTCAAGGAAGAAGCATCGGTCTGCTACCGGCTCTTGCGCTATCTGAACTCGGCGGTGTTTGGCTTCAAGAAAGAGATCCACTCCGTGCGGCACGCCTTATCGATTCTTGGCGAACGCGATTTGCGGCGATGGGTGCGGTTGATTGCGGCAGTGGGGGCGGGACAAGACAAGACCAGCGATCTGGTGCTCGCGGCGCTGGTGCGGGGACGGTTCTGCGAGTTGCTCGCGCCCAAAGTGGCGCATGGAGAATCGGACTTGTTCCTGATGGGGTTGCTATCGCTGATCGATGCCATGCTGGAAACGCCGATGCCGGCAGTCCTCGAGAAAATCCCTCTGGATGCAGCGACCAACGCGGTGCTGCTGGGCCAGCCCAGCGCTCTGCGTCCCGTGTTTCAGCTGATGCTGGCGCATGAAAGCGGGGAATGGGAAGCGGCGGCTGCGCTGAGCGCGGGGCTGCGGCTGGACGCCGATGATGTGGCGGCATGCTACTGGCAGGCGCAGCAGTGGGCGCGCGAGCTCTCGATGGAAATCTAGGCGTCACCACGATATTATTCGCCGCTCGAGGCACACTCGCCGTGCATGGCCTTCTGTGCAAAACTCGGGAGGATGGGGGCCTTGCGCGTATCGACGAGGACGAGTACGATAAAAGTGTTCTCATTTAGGCCTCGTTCCCGCGAAGGCCTTCTGCGTCAGCCATTCCGAGGCGACGCCTTACGGATCCGATAAACGGAAAATCGAAGCCGATTTAGTTTTCATTCGCGAGAGCAGTTTTTTGCAGGTTTGGGGTTCGTTTCCAGAGTGTGTTCCGTCGTAATTCGAAACTGCGCAGCAGGACGATGAGAGTGTGCGAGGCTGCGCCTTGCACACCGCTGTCGAGTCACACTCCAGCGGAATTTTGGGATCTGTAAAGCTTTGCAACTTGTGTGAACCAATTTGAGAGGACTATGAACGCAGGACCAGGAAAGAACTCCGGTGGCGGAGGAAGAAGGCGGCGGAGAGGCCGCCGTCCACACAATCAGAGGGGACAGCGGCCCGGACCCGGCTTGAGCC
>CAVYOZ010000016.1:0-202553 GCA_963770265.1 Terriglobia bacterium | reverse complement strand
GTTTCTGGGTGCGCCAGTACCCTTCGGCCGCGGCCGCCAGTCGGCGGATCAGGCCCGGGATCTGGTCGGCTGGACCTCGGGTGAGCTTCCCGGCCAGGTGAACGAGCAGCTCACCTCGTGGCCGCCCAGCGCGGACCAGCCACCCGCGAGCGCCTGACGCCGCCGCGCAGCCCGCGCCCGGACCCGGCCTGGCCTGGATCCGGAATCCACTTGAAAGCGGGTTCACAGCTACGTCCTAGCGTGCTGTAAGAATCAACCGGCATGATCTTCAGTGAAGGGCCGAGAGGTATCTCGCCTTTCCCGTCTGGGCTCGGGGTGGCCAGGCCCCGCTCCGAGCCCAGGCTTCTTTGCTGTCTGGGCTGTCTTGCCTGATCGCTGCTGGGTGTTCTGCCTGGCCTGGCGCGGACGCAAGAGTGGACGTGACCCCGAAGGCGTAAGCGGACGCAGGGGCGGCCACGAGCTGACCGGACCAGGCGACCGGAGCAGGCGCGAGAGTGAACGCAATCCTGAGCCTGAGCCTGAGCCCGGACGCGGACGCGGACGCACTGGAACCGGGGCTTCACTGCGCTAGAACGCACTGGATCCGGGGTTTCATGGCGCTCCAGCGGGTCCGGCGCACCCGGAGCGTGATGCTGATGGTGTCAGTGTGACCTGAGCCCGTTTCTGGGACGTGCCGCCCGGCCCCGACCCATTCGCGGGCATTGAGGTCGAGGTGCGGGGTGGGGACACCCACGCCGAAAGCGCGGGCAGTCGGCAGAAGCCATAAGCGACGTCGGCGCCGTGCGGGTTGACTGGCGGACGGCCGCCTACTTCGCTTGCCAGGTGACTACCGGCAGCAGAGTCTGCTGGTATCCAGCGTTTGCGTCGTACAATATATTCAGAGCCGCCTACTGGCCGTTCCGGGCCGTTGATGGTCGCATCCCTTACTTCTGACTCTCGCGTCAATTCTCGTCCCGCCTGTGCGCTTGCGGAACATGCGTGGCCTTTTTTAACAATGGCGCGCGGCGGACGGCCGCAGATCATTTCCGAGAGGCCGAGAACCTCAGCCTGAGGCGTGCAACGACGCGATGCACATGCATCTGTTCGTGCACAGTACTCAAAAGTTACCCTTCGGTGAGGGTGCGCCCCATCCTGGCCTTGACGTGCGTTAATGCTGAACGGACCCTTCTGAGCCGCAACGACACCCTGCCGGACTTGGCATTTTTCGCCCCATTCGCTTCGTTGCGAGGGGTAGAGTCATGCTCGTCGTCCAGCCCTCCGGCGGGTTGGCCAGCCAGCCGATACTTGGTCTTGGGCGGGTCGCTTGCAGGGCGGCCGGCGGGGCGGCACGGGAACGGGGCTCTCCAGCGAGATTTGGCGGGAATTCCCGGCACTTGCCGTGGCTGTGCTTTCTTCGCTCGCGCGCGATAGCGGCGTGAGCGGCGAAGACCTGTATTACCGGGCTAGGACTGATTACCCGCGGGTATTCCGGTGCCAGCCCGACAACCAAGAAGCCGAAAGCCGGAGGACCGCCCGGTATTTCGTGGCCCACTGGTGGGACAGAACGCCACGAGACGACGGACGGCCCTCCCTCTCCACCTCCGGGAAGGAGACGAAGCGTGTACGACACTACTGTCTTGCGCCCGTTCGGCGCGAGGGATTCCTCCGCTATTACCCAGCGTGATCCCCGCTCTGAGGACCCCGGAATCGGGGAGCCCGGAACTGACGCGGCCGATCGTGGTGACGATCTCCTGGCGGCGATCCTCATCACGAACTGGGCGCTGGCCACCGGCCGGACCTTGCCCGCGGGCATCTCGCCACGGTCGCTCAGCGAAGAAGACCTGATCAGCTTCTGGGCGGATGACCGGATGGCGAGCGCCAGCGGTGCCGCCCCCGGCGCGGGCCAGCCGTGAGCCGCCCATCGGCCAGGACACCCGCCCCTCCGGCTGACGGGCAGGTGTGTGCCCTGTTCGCGGTGGACATCGCCGGGTTCACCAGCCCGCGCCGCGACGATGACATTCGCCTCTACCTGCACGAGGAGCTCTACCAGGTCCTGCACAAGGCCTTCGACGGCTCCGGCATCCCGTGGGCGGACTGCTTCTGCGAAGACCGCGGCGACGGCGCCCTGATCGTGGTGCCGCCCTCCATCCCTAGCAAAGGCATTATTGATCCGCTGCCGGAGCGGCTACGCGGCCTCATCCGGCGACACAACCACGTCTCCCGCGACGCCGCGGGCATCCAGCTCCGGGCGGCCGCCCACATCGGCCCGGTCGAGCACGACGGACACGGCTTCGTCGGCACCGACATCAACCTGCTGTTCCGCATGCTCGATGCGCGGCCGCTCAAGACCGCGCTGGCCGGATCCGGCACCGAGCTGGGGCTGATCGTTTCCGACTACGTATACCGCAACCTGGTCTGCCGTTACCCCAGCCTGGTCAGCCCGGATGCCTTCCGGCCGGCCAGATTCCAGGTCAAGTACACGCGGGCCCGCGCGTGGACCTACCTTCCCGGAGGCTCTGGATAGACCCGGCACCAGCACCGTCGGCTACGGCGACGCGGACACCCGATAGCAGCAGTAGCCGGGTCATCCCGTAGACGATGACCTCCTTGAGTCCGTCGTGCGCGTGGGCATCACGTAGGTCAGTCGGCCGCGCGCTCGCTGACACGGCCCCGCCCGGGCGCTTAGGCGGTTTCGGCGATCTGCTGGAGCACGTCGAAGAAGGTCTGCCAGCCGGCGATGGTGGCCTTGCGCTGCTCGTCGGTGAAGTCCGGCGCCTCCTGCGTCAGGTGCATGTGCGTGCCGCTCGCGGTCGGCGAGAACTCGACGGTGATCGCGAGCCGGCTGGGCTCGCCGGGCTGATCGGTCATCGTGAGCACCAGGCGCCTGTCGGGCACGACCTCCAGGAACTCGCCGGTCCAGTCAATGGTGTTGCCGTCGGGCAGCACCATGGTCGCGGACCAGGCGCGGCCGGCGGTCGGCTCGTAGTCCAGGCGGTCGGCCGGGATCTGCACGTCCTTGCCGCCGAACCAGCGCGCGAAGTGCTCCGCCGTAGTCCAGGCGGCGAACACCGCGGAGGGCGGCGCCGCGAAGTCCCGGTCGATCTCGAATCCCTCGGGTGTGATTCCGGTCATCAGATGTCCTCCGTGTCATGAGTGCCCGGCTTCCGGGCTTCAGGTGATGTAGTTTCGGCGGCCGCAGCCGAGTCGGGCTCGGTCAGACCGTCCAGAAGCGTGTCGAGTGCTTCGAAGCTCTCGGCCCAGAACACCCGGTAATCGCCGAGCCAGGCGGACGCATCCTGCAGCGGGCGGGCAGTCAGCATCGCCGGCCGGTACTGGGCATCTCGGCCGCGCGTGACCAGCCCCGCGCTCTGCAGCACTCGCAGGTGCTTCGAGACGGCCGCGAAGCTCATGTCGAACGGCTCCGCCAGCTCGCTGACGGTCGCCGGTCCCTGGGTGAGGCGGGCGAGCATGGCCCGTCTGGTGGGATCGGCGAGCGCCGCGAAGGTGCGGCTCAGGGGGTCGGTGGGAGCCATGATCAGCGGGCGAGGAACTCCCCGAGTCGCTTGAAGAACATCTCGGTGCCCGCCCTCAGGGCCTCGAAGTGCTCATCGGTGACCACGCCAGTCTGGCGGAACTCCTGCTCGGTGCCGCCGTCCGCCGCGCGCAGCCGTACGGTGAGTACGGTACGGGCTTGGTCGTCGGGCGACGGCGCGTCGCTGAGGGTGAAGACGAGTCGCTCGGGCGCGACGACCTCGCGGTAGAACCCGGCGAACGGCATCACCATCGTGCCGTCGGGTGAGGACTGCGTCTGCTGGAAGCGGCCACGCGGCTGCGCCTCCATCACGACGTCGGACACCGTCCAGTCCGGCGGGCACCACCACTGAACGAAGTTCTCCGGCTTGGTCCACGCCGCCCAGACCTGCTCCGGCCTCGCGTCGTATCGGTTGACCAGCACGAGCTCGTGCGGGGTCTCAACATCTGTCATGTCAGCCTCCTTCCTCGGCGCAGCCCGATCCTTATTCAACCGACCAGTTCTGAACCGTTAGGTTGAATAAAGCAGATCGGGGAAGCTGTGTCAAGTGCAGGTGACCGTCCATGGCATCACTGGCATCGATCCACGACGACGCTGGCATAGAAGGTGTTGCAGCCCGAAGCCCAGCCGGTTGTGATCACCGCGCCGCCGCGCGATTAACGCCCGGTCCGCGTCCTCACGGAAGAAACGCTCCAGCTGGCCGCGACCCGGCAAACCGGCCATAGGCCGCAACCTGATCATCGCTTAAGGCGGGCGGGCGGCTAAGGCGGGCGGGCGGCTAAGGCGGGCGGGCAGCCGGCATCTATGGCTTCCGTCCGATGCGGCGGGCTAGGCCTTACGGCGAGTATCGCTAGTACCGGGTGGCGGGGACGGAGGCGATCAATATGAGAGAGACTGGATTCCTGCAGGTGGACGTCGAGTACGACTTTCTGCGGGCCAGGCGGCACCAGGCCCTGGCCGCGCTGGCGCACCGCCTGCGCAGCTGGCGCGGTGACGGCAACCGGCTCGTGCCGCTGGATCAGGTTGCCGACCCGGCGAGCTGGCGCGGCGAGCGGCAACTGGGGCGGCAGATGATCCGGCTGGACACCATCATCGGCGCGGCCGAGCCGCGCCGCGACTTCGACCGGCGCTTCCGGCCCACCTCGGACCGGGTGCGGTTCCGGTGGGAGCGGCTGGCGCTGGCCCAGCGGCGCGGTGAACCGATCCCGCCGATCGAGGTCTACCGCGTCGGCGGCTGCCATTTCGTGATCGACGGCCACCACCGGATCTCCATCGCCGCTGCCGCCGGCGAGCGGCTGATCGAGGCCAATGTCACCCGGTTGCTTACCGCGGTACCGTCCGGGCCTGACCGCTCGCCGGTTCACGAAGACAGGCCGGCCCGCGCGGTGATCTGCTGCGCTTAAGCCAGCCTGCGCCACCATCTGCTGGCGCCGACTGCGCAACCTCTTACTTTGTTAGGACCTCTGTACTCACTCACCAGCCGGTCATCCCCGCCGAACGAAACCGCCGCACTCGCCAGCGGCCCGCCCTCCCGCAGGTACAGCGCCGCGAGGTACAGACCGGCCTGGCCATCCCTCAGTCCGCTGGTGAAGGTCGGTCATCTCGTCCTCGCCCACCGCGATGTCAGCGTTGCGCAGCAGCAAAGACGCCTCGTCGCGGTTAAGCGAAAGGGTCCCCGGGGCCGATCTCCAGGATTCGTCCCTCCGCGCGCAGCCGTGGCACGCGCAGCGGAGGCCTGGCCCGTCCGGCCACCGCCAGTCGGCAGCCGCCCGGCACGTGATCGGCCAGTACCGACAGCGCCGCCTGGCATTCCCGGTTGCGCAGCATGTGCACGTCGTCTAGGACCAGCGCGACTGGCGCGGTCATCGACGCCAGCGCCGACCCGAGCCGCGGGACGACCGATCCAGGCACTGAGCTGCCCGGCGAGGCGAGCGCATCGAAGACCCGCTCGTCGATCGGCTCGATCCATTGAGCGCCTCGGCGACGTAGGTGAGCAGGATCTTCGGATCGTTGTCCCGTTCGTCGACCTACACCCAGGCGAAAGACTGGCCGTTGCGCTCGGCCCACTGCGACAAGACCGTCGTCTTGCCATAGCCTGACCACAACAGGAGCCGGCGTGGGCCGATCGCCAGTTCACCGCACGCGCTACGTGCTGATATCGCTCTCTCAGATTATGAGACAAGGCCAGCAACCCGGAAAGCGTGAACGGACGAGGCGGCGAGCACCACGGGCCGGCGTTAGAAACCAATAGCCGGCTGGCAACGTTAGGTCCTGACTCGCAGGACAATCATCCTCCGGGGGTGATAGGCCTTGCTCGTCGTTCGTGGAGACTTGTGGTTCTGACGCTCCGCGGATGCCGGGGCCAGACGGGAGACAAGCCATGAGCATCGGTCCGGTGGAATATGTGATTATCGGCTTCCCCGGCAACCAGTTCACCGGTCAGATCGTGCCGGAGCTGGCCAAGCTCATCGACAGCGGACTGGTCAGGATCATCGACCTCACCTTCATCATGAAAGATGCCGCCGGCGGTGTGGAGGTGGTCGAGTTCGATGCTGTCGAGGAGCTGGCGGCGTTCGCTGGCCTCGACGCCGAAGTGGGCGGGATTCTCACCGACGAAGACGTGGCCCACGCCGCTCTGAGCCTCGAGCCGAACACCTCAGCAGTGCTGATCATCTGGGAGGACACCTGGGCGGGCCCGTTCGCAGAAGCAGTGCGCAATGCGAACGGAGTCATCCTCGAGGGCGCACGAATCCCGCGCGAGATCATCGAACCGGCAATAGGCGCCTTGGCCGACGCCCTCGGCTGAGACCGGCAACCCGCACCATTCGCGCCGAATGGCCCCCGCGCCGAAGGCGCCGACACAACAGGAGGCGATCGACATGCCGTTCCGACGACGTTGACCGATTGCGCGAATGGCGACGACCGCGGTCGTGGCCGGGACCGCAGCCCACATGGGAGCAAAGTCAGCGCAGCGGAACGCCGCGGCCGACCAGGACCAGTACGAGGACCAGGCCCCGCCTGCCCCCGCTCCAGCGGATGAACCCGCCGCGCCGGAAGCCGCCGCACCCGAAGCAGCCGAGAGCGCGCAGATCGAGCAGATCAAGCAGCTTGCCGCCCTCAAGGACCAGGGCATCCTTACCGAGGAGGAGTTCGCCGCCTCGAAGGCAAAGATCCTGGGGATCTGACCCTGCAGCTCGGGGTGATGCCATCCTGACAGCCCGGAAACGGGGAGACCAGGAACCCCCGCGGGCACAACCCGGGGGATGGCCGGACCCGGTCAGCTGGCCGAGGGGGTTCGATGACTTGTGTCTAGGTTTGGCCGATGCGAGACGAGAGGCTTGCCTGGTTGCCAGGACCGGAGGCGGGCGGTGCTTCATCGGGCGGGGAGGCTTGATCCGCTGGAGGTAGACCTCGTAGGCGGCGAGCAGCACGCCGATAATGCGGAGGAGCCCCTCGAGCACCCCCAGGACGGTCCCGCTGCGCAGTGCGATCGCCCGCGCCGGGGCTCGCGGGTCAGCAAGGCTTCATCAGCCCGCTCGGCTTTTGCGCGATCGGGCCGGTGCTGTGTACGGGTGAGGGGATGCGTCGGGTGAGACGATGAGCGAGTCGGATCTGGCGATCGTGGCGGCGCTGGTGTTCGCGTGGGGGACCTTGTCCGCGCGGCTGGAGCGGTTCGATGTGACCGCGCCGATCATCTTCGTCCTTGCTGGCGTGCTGCTGACCCACGGGCCGCTGGCGGTGCTGAGCTTCACCCCGCCACCGGAGCTGGTCAAGGCGCTGGCGGAGGTCACCCTAGTGCTGGTGCTGTTCTCCGACGCCTCACGGGTGGGGCCGCGGGAGCTGAGAGCCGATGCGAGCCTGTACGTCAGGCTACTCGGGATCGGGCTGCCGCTGACGATCGGCCTGGGAACGCTGCTGGCCCTGGCCCTGTTCCCCGGCATGAGCATCTGGCTCGCCCTGCTGGTGGGCGCCGCGCTCGCGCCCACCGATGCCGCTCTGGGCGCGGGCATGATGGTCAACCCGGCGGTCCCGGCCAGGATCCGCCGGCTGATCAACGTCGAAAGCGGGCTCAACGACGGGATCGCCACGCCGTTCGTACTGGTCGCGATAGCGGGTGCGCAGACCGCCGAGCATGCGCACGCGACCGGCCCGGGCAAGGCCGTCGCCGAGCTAGCGGTCGGCCTGGTCATCGGCGTGGCGGTGGGTGGCGCGGGCGGCTGGCTGGTCGGGCTGGCGCGCCGGCGGGGCTGGGCGGCTGAGGGCTTCGCGGGATCCGCGGTGCTGGGGCTGGCGATCTGCGCCTATGCGTCCGCGCTGGCGCTGCACGGCAACGGCTTCATCGCCGCGTTCACCGGCGGGCTCGCGTACGGCGCCATCGGCGGGCGGGACGGTGCGCGGCTGGTGCCGTTCGTGGAGGAAACCGGCGCGCTGGTGTCGCTGCTGGTCTGGCTGGCGTTCGGCGCCGTCGCCGTCGCCGTCGCGTGGGACAGCCTGACGTGGCAGATCGCGGTGTATGCCGTGCTCAGCTTGACGGTGATCCGGATGGCGCCGGTGGCGGTCGCGTTGGCCGGGGCGCGGCTGGGCCGTACCACCGTGGTCCTGGTGGGCTGGTTCGGCCCCCGGGGCCTGGCCTCGGTGGTGTTCGCCTTGCTGGCCCTGGAGGACCTAGGCCAGCCTGCCGCCAGCCAGGCGGTCGCCGTGATTACCGTCACCGTGCTGCTCAGCGTGGTAGCCCACGGCGCGACCGCAGATCCGCTGGCCCGGCGGTTCGGGCCACGGCTCGCCCCGGGCGCGGGCGGCGCTGAACGCGCTGGCCTGCCCGACGTGCCCGAGCGCAGGCTCATCCGCCGGGCACCCACCGCAGCGTCAGGGACCGGCGCGGACCCAGCCCGCTAGGCCAGACCCTCAGCTAACTCGCGGTCCCGGGCCCGGACGGCGTGCAGAGCCCGGGACGTCGTGGCTGACCGCTTGGGGTAAGTCCGACGGGTCGCGCTTCTTGACCAGCCGGGCCTCGGCGTCGAGGTAGGCCGTGCGGGTCACTTCACCGACGAGCGAGTCGCCTCGAACGCGCGGACCGGTCCTTCGACGCTTCCGGTGCGGCGGCGCCGTTTGGTCAGGTCTGGCTGCAGGCCGTGCGGTACAGCCGGCCGTCGACGTCGTTGAGGCGGCCGGCGTAGTCCGTGACGACCTTGACGGAGGGGGGCGCCCAGCGAGGTGCGGCCCCGCAGCCGCAGCCGCCGCGCGGCGGCTCCGCTAATAACCCGGGACGGCGGCCGTCCCGGCCTCACCCACGGGGGGTGAGGCCCGCGGCGCAAGCGGCCTTAGCCTCGTAAGTGCAAGGTCGGGAGAACCGGGAGCGTGCGCAGCATGTCCAAGACGAGCTTGGCATCCCGGCCCGTCGCCCGGGCCCCCATGGCATGCGGCCATCGCGACACGGCCGCTGTCCCCGGCCCGGTACGCCGGTGCCGGTCCCGCGTTGATCACGCCCGTATGGCCCGGCGGAGATGCCACCCGGCGGGGCTGCCGTGGGGAACGGTCCGCGGGCCGTGATGCAGAGGGCCGCCGCCCGCCGGCCCGGGCGGTTCGGACGGCCCCGGCGCCGGCTCCAGGCAAACCTGGCGCAGCTGCTGTTTGCGGTGGCCGGGCTGGGACTCGGGCTGCTGCTGCCGCGGATCACCGTAGCGCCGACCGTGGCCAGCAGCCGAGTGATCTAGACGCTGATCGGAGTGGGCTTCGGCGTCCTGGGGCTGGTCAGCATCATCTTCTCGAGTGGAGGACCGGCGACTGCTCGGCTCAGGAGGGCGGCCAGCGGTGGGCGCATGACGACCGCGGTGACTCCAGCGGCGGCCAGGTGGTCACGGACGCGGCGCTGCGTCGCCGACGGTGTAGCGTTATGCAGCCGTGCGGGTCCCGCGTGGAGGAGGGCACACGGAGGTGCAAGCATCGGCAGCGCAGCGTGCGGTGGCTGCAGCGAGGTCGACCGCCTCGACGTTCGACTTGCCGGTCGACGCCACGGTCGTTCTCAACGACTCCAACCGCCTTGTCGTCCGCCTGATGCCATGCGATGTCGTTGCGCGGGTCACGCCTCCGGAGGCTCTGGCACCCGTGACTGCCAGGGCGAGTTGGCTCAGCGGGGAGGCGTATCAAGCGAGGTTGGCGACGGAAGTTGAGGTTGTGAAACGGCTCGCGGAGAACGACAGCCCGGTTGCTGGACTCGACCCTCGAATCGAGCCACGCGTCTTTGTGCATGATGGCTTTGCCATCACCATGTGGACCTACTTTGCACCTGTTCGCCGAATGCTTCCGTCGGCCGACTACGCGCAGGTGCTCGCGTGTCTTCATGCCGGCCTGCGGCAGATCGACGTCCCGACGCCGCACTTCATGGATCGCGTGGCGGCGACTCAGCAAGACGTTGCGAGCCGTGACGTCACTCCCGATCTCGCCGAGACCGATCGGGCGCTTCTCGCCAACACGCTGCGAGATCTGAGCGAAACGATTGTCAACCGGCGCGCGGGCGAGCAGATCCTGCACGGCGAGCCGCACCCGGGGAACGTGCTCAAGACGAAGAACGGGCCGCTAATGAGTGGACTTCGAGGATTCTGTCCATGGCCCCGTCGAATTCGACCTTGCCTGGGTCCCCAAAGAGGTCAGCGAGCGCTATCCGGACGCGGACCAAGCACTGGTCGGCGAGTTCCGGGGGGTCGTACTGGCGATGATCGCAGCGCACCGCTGGAGTCGCGACGACCAGCACCCGAGCGGGAGACAATCCGGAGTGGCATTCCTCAACGCTCTGCGAGAGGGTCCGCCCTGGCCTCCGCACGATGCCGTGTAACGCTGCCCCCTACGTTCCTATTCGCCCCCGTCCTCCTCGCAGGCGCCGAATCCGTCATCGGCTTGCACACGTGCGGCTGGCATCCGGCGCGCTTGCAGCCATGGTCGCGGCCGCGCGGAGCCCGGCCGGATCGCCGGTCTGTCGCTGCGTCACCGGCTACGACCGCGGTCCGGCCCTGGCGGACGACGACAAGTCCCTCGTCGGCCAGAACCGCCAGGGCGTGCTGCAGGGTCGCCACCGGGACGTCTTGCAGGGCGCTCATCTCCCGGGCCGAGGGCAGCGGCTCGCCCGCGGCGAGCATCCCCGACCGGATCACATCCCCGATCGCCTCCACCACCTGCTGCCAGGCAGGTCGACGAGCACCCGGCTCAACAGCGAGGAGCGGCACGTTCCGGTGCTCGATGAACCGTTTCCCGGTGCACCCGGGATCGCTACACCGCCTCAGCTGCGCGTACAGGAGGTCGAGCAGGGGCCCGCGGATCTTCCGGACCTGCAGGTGCCCGAGAGCGGGCTTGATCACCCGCCGGATGTAGACCTCGTTCGCCTTCCGGGTAGACAGGTCCCAGTCGGCGACCTCGGCGTACCGATCCATCAGTTGCGCCACGGTGGCGCCCGTCTCGGGCTCGCGTCCCGCCGCGGCCTGCTCGAGCAGCTTGCCGAGGTCGATCTGCGCGGCCCGTTCGGTCTTACAGGTTTTCCGCAGTCGGATCTGGCGACCCGTCACCGGATCAGTCCCGGCGTAGACACTTACGCGGAACGAACCGCTAGGGAGCTGCTGAATGTAGCCGCCTCTGGCCGTGGCCACGACAGCACCATCCAACCAATACGTTTTTCCTGGTGGGGCGCCAGGGGGTCGAACCCTGAACCAATGGGTTAAAAGCCCACTGCTCTGCCATTGAGCTAACGCCCCGCAGCGCCGAACGAGCCGACGCCAGCTAGACGCTGGCTGTGCCGGCGTCTAGAGACGAAGCGTACCGACTTCGCGGCCCGGTCGCTCCCTGAGATTAGCGGTATGCGGAGATCCCGGTGAGGGCCTGGCCGATGGCCAGCGCGTGGATCTCCTCGGTGCCCTCGTAGGTCAGCACGGCTTCCAGGTTGTTCGCGTGCCGGATCGGCGGGTATTCCAGCGTCACCCCGCTGGCCCCGAGCACCGTCCGGGCCTGCCTCGCGATGTCGAGCGCCGAACGCACGTTGGTCATCTTCGCGATGCTGACCTGCACTGGGCTGACCGAGCCTGCTTCCTTGAGCCGTCCGAGGTGCAGCGCGAGCAGCTGCGAGCGGTACAGGTCCGCCGCCATCCAGCTGAGTTTGGCCTGGGTCAACTGGAAGGACGCGATGGGCTTGCCGAACTGCTCCCGGGTCTTGGCGTACTCGATCGCGCTCTCCAGGCAGGTCCGGGCCGCCCCGGTGACTCCCCACGCGATGCCGAACCTGGCTTCGGTCAGGCACGACAGCGGTCCCTTGAGCCCAGTGACGCCGGGAAGCGCGGCACCAGCCGGGAGCCGGACGTCATCCAGGTGGAGTTCGGAGGTGATGGAGGCGCGCAGCGATAGTTTCTTGTGGATGTCCCTGGCGGTGAAGCCGGCGGTGCCGCGCGGGACCAGGAAGCCTCGGATGCCGTCCTCGGTCCCGGCCCAGACCACGGCGATGTCGGCGATGCTGCCGTTGGTGATCCACATCTTGGTGCCGGAAAGAACCCAGTCGGAGCCGTCCTTCCGGGCGAAGGTCCGCATGCTGCCCGGGTCGGAACCGTGATCGGGCTCGGTGAGGCCGAAGCATCCGACCGCTTCCCCGGCCGCCATCCGGGGCAGCCACTCGATTTTCTGCTCTTCTGACCCGTAGCGCCAGATCGGGTACATGGACAGCGAGCCCTGGACCGACGCGGCGCTGCGCAGGCCGGAGTCGCAGGCCTCGAGTTCCCGGCACGCGACGCCGTAGGCGATGGCCCCGGCGCCGGCGCAGCCGTAGCCGGTCAGGTGCATGCCGAGCACCCCCAGCTTGCCGAGCTCCGGCATGATGTCCCGGGGCAGCGTGCCCTCCTCGAACCAGTCCTCGACGTGCGGCAGCACCCGGTCGCCGGCGAAGGCGCGCACGGTGTCACGGATGAGCCGTTCCTCGTCGGTCAGCTCGTCGTCGATCTGCAGCAGGTCCGTGTTCAGCGCGCCTGCGGACATGGCCGCTCCTCTCGTCTGGCTCAAGCTCAGGGTATTAACCGGGATCTTCCTGATGTCAGTCCGCCCCCGCAGTGGGCATGATCTAGCTATGACTGAGCCAAACATCAACCCAAGCAAGCGCCTCTACCGGACGCGCGAGGGGCGTATCGTCGCCGGAGTCTGCAGTGGCATAGCGGCCTACTTCGGCATCGACTCGACCCTGGTCCGCCTGGCGTTCGCCGTGTTCACGATCTTCGGCGGGGCCGGCATCCTGATCTACCTGCTCGCCTGGATCGTGATCCCGGAAGAGGGCGGCGACGGCAGCTCCATCGCGGAGAGTTTCGTCAGCAAGCGGCGCTCCTAGCCGCCGGGCCAGGACTCTCCGGCCCGTTCGGCCGTGCCTGGATTAGCCGGCCGCGCAGGTGCGTCCAGCTCATGGCGAGCATGGTCGCCGCGGTCAGGCCGACCAGGCCGGCCAGGCCGACGGCGAGCGGGGCGCCGACCAGCTGCGCCATCGCGCCGCCGGCCAGGATGCCGAGGCCCTGGACGGCGTACAGGCCGGACTGGGCGACGCCGAAGGCGCGGGCCCTGGTGTCGGGGCGCAGCGCCTGCACGAACGCGGCGGCCGCGGCGAACTGGTAGGCGCCGCCCGCGCCCGCCAGCGTCCACAGCGCCAGCACGGCCCACAGCGGGGGACTCCACGCGCTGCCGATCAGCGGGGCGCAGGACAGGACGGCGAGCCAGCCCATCATCCTGATCCGCGCGGACGGGGTGGCGATCCTGCTGATCACGAAGGCGCCGATCACCATGCCGAGGGGCACGGCCGCCATCAGCAGTCCCACGGTCAGCGCGTTGCCGTGCAGGGAGCGCGCGTATGGCGCGGCCAGGCCCTCGGGCACGATGTAAAAGCCGGCCAGCCAGCCGAACAGCAGCAGGGTCAGCAGCAGGCGGCTGCCGAACACGATCCGGACGCCGTCCGCCGACACGGACCACAGCGAGGCCCGGGCCGCGCCGGCGCGACCTGGCGCCGGGCGGCTCCGCACCCGGTCAGGAGGATGAGGGCGGACAGGCCGAACGACACTGCGTCGATGCCCAGCGTCTTGTGCGGGTCGAGCACGGCGACGACGGCGGCACCCCGGAAGACTAGGAGGTTGCGAAAAAAATCCTGAATTCCCTGGTACCGTGCCTGAATGCCGCTGGTACCGTGGAAGAGCGGCGCTTTAGCGCCGCGTAAAGCGCGCAGAATCAACAGTAGGCTTCAGCCCCAGTCGTCGCCTGTCGCCGCGATCGGAGTTTTTCCGCAACCTCCTAGGGAGAAACCCGCGCGCTAACTTAGGGAGCTATCGTTTCCGACTAGCCCGTTCATCCGTCGCCAATTGCTGCCTTTTTGGGGCCGGCTAACGGCCACTTAACTGTGAGCGTGTGTGGATCGCCTCGGTGCCGAGGTCGCCGGTGAAGAGTATGGGCAGGTAGCACCACAGACGGTTGCAAAATCTGCGGGAGGCGGCTAGGTACTACGGTACTTCCCCGATTGACCTCACCCCCAGCCGCCACCTAGCGTACTTGCCGGAACGCTGTCCTCCGTATCTCCCGTTACCCAACCCGAATCTGTGTCCACATAGTGAGATCGACGTGCGACAGCCTGTGTCCGGGAGGAATCAATGAAACGACTGAAAGTGTACGCCTCTTCCCTGGGTTGCATCGCCGCCGTAATCTCGATTTTGGCCGTCTTGTTCGTGCCGACATCGGCCCTCGCCGACGACGATATCGAGCACAAGTCAGTTCTCTACAACATCGCGGCGGACACTTGGAAGTTCTACGCCGCTGACATCGATCCCAACACCAACCTTCCCATGGACAACCTCACCTGGGCCGGCGGAGGTCCGCTGAGCGGCAAAGGTCAGTACACATCCGCGTCGAACATCGGCGTCTATCTCTGGGCCGTTGTCTCTGCCAAAGACCTGAACCTGATCTCCCGCTCGACGGCCGACTCTCTCATCAGTGCGACATTGAACGAGGTTGCCGCTCTCGATCGCTACCAAGGCTTGCTCTATCAGTGGTACGACACGACGAACGGACACAAAATCCGCAATCCCGGCGACATCGATTGCGCCAACGACCCGCCGCCTCACACCGACAACTGTGACTTTCTCTCTGCCGTCGACAACGGCTGGTACGCCTCCGGGCTTATCGTGGTTCGCCAGGCCTTACCCGAGTTGCGGCCGCAAGTCGATGCTCTTCTCCAGCCAATGAATTTCGCCCTCTTCTACGACAACGGATATCAAACTCCCGGTTGCAACGTGAACGCTCCCACTGACCCCGACCCAAATCAACCGACCGGCCAGATGTTTGGCGGCTACTACGCCAACCAGGGTCCTGCCGGATATCACAATGGCGCTTTGTACAGCGACCCGCGCATCGCTATCTATATCGGGATGGGCCGTCACCAGATGCCGGGCGATGTATGGTGGCGCTCATGGCGCGTGCTGCCTCCAAAGCAGTGCGCCACCGACCCCGACTTCTCCTGGATCGGTCAGTGGCCCGCCCAAGGTTATTGGCACACTTATAAGGACTTTCAATCCGGCAAGAAATTCAATGTTTGGGAAGGTCACTACCTCTACACCGGGACGCCGATGACATTCGTTCCCACCTGGGCCGGCGGAATGTTCGAAGGTTTAATGGCCAACCAGGTGATGCCCGAAACAATCTTCGGACCCCAGAGCTTCGGTCTCAACGATCTTCGCTGGGCGCAAGTGCAGGTCGAGTATGCAACTCAAAACTTGCACTATCCCGTCTGGGGCATGTCTCCTTCCAGTACCGCCGACGACACCGGCAACTACGGCGGCTTCGGTGTAGAAGGTCTGCTCTTTCCCTATTTCGGCGGCGGCGCAGACTCCAGCCATCCGAACCTCGGGTTGTCGCAATGTTGGGCCTGCGCCGCCGAAGACACGGTCACACCGCATGCCTCGTTCCTTGCCCTCTCGGTTCTGCCGCAGGACGCCTATACGAACATCGTCAATTTGCGCACTCTATTCCCCGACGTCTACAGCTCCGACGGAGGCTTTTACGACGCCGTCAATCCCCTAACTGGATCGGTCGGCCATCGCCGCCTGGTGCTCGATCAATCCATGATCATGGCCGCGCTCGACAACGCCATCAATCACGGAGCCATGCAGCGCCATTTCTTCAATGACCCCATCGCTCGCATTGGATTGATCTACCTCTCCCACGAAAAGATGTCAATTCACTAGCAAAACTCAGTGGAGTATCGACTCCTCCTGAGGGAAAAAACCCAGGCCAAGTTCGATTCTCTGTTCCCGTCATTGAGCGATGAGCTGTGAACGATGAGCACAACTGCTCATCTCTCATTGCTCATCGCTCCCACCCTTGCAGCGAACACCGTATTGTTACGACTTCGACCGCAACCTATCCTTGATGTCAAGGAAATCTCCGCAGGTTCTCTTTATGCAGAACCGGAACAGGAATGCGATTTGGTTAAGGATGCACACGCGTCCGCGCCCAGCTTCACGCTCGAACAGGCCGGATTTCGTGTGCCCGCACGGTCGATCGAGCCCCGGAGGTGCGCATGAGAATTGCACAGGTAGCGCCGCTTTACGAGAGTGTTCCGCCCCGTCTCTACGGAGGCACGGAACGGGTTGTGTCCTGGCTGACGGAGGAGTTGGTGCGTCAAGGCCACGAGGTAACACTGTTTGCCACCGCGGATTCCCTCACGAATGCCACCCTCGTTCCCATCTGTTCCCAAGCTTTGCGACTTGATCCCAACTGCTGGGATCCTATTGCCCACCATGTCCACCAGATTGAACAGGTCCTTCAACGCCAGGATGAATTCGACGTGGTCCATTTCCACATCGACTACCTGCACTTTCCCACCAGCCGGCGGGAGCGACTTCCCGCAACTCACGACCCTTCACGGCCGCCTCGACATCCCGGATCTAGTTCCTTTGTTCCGCGAGTTTTCCGACTCGCCGGTCGTATCCATATCAGAAGCGCAGCGGCAACCACTTCCCTGGATCAACTGGCAGGGTACGGTTCATCACGGAATGCCGAAAGACAAGTTTGTCCCTGGTTTCGATTCCGGGAAGTATCTTGCGTTTCTTGGGCGCATCTCTCCTGAGAAGGGCACCGATCAAGCCATTGAGATCGCTCTCCGTACCGGCATGCCTTTGAAGATCGCCGCCAAAGTGGATCGTAAGGACCAAGACTACTATGAGAACCAGATCAAACCGCTGCTGAACAACAGCCTTATCGAGTTTATCGGCGAAATCAGCGATCTAGAGAAAAACGAATTTTTGGGTAACGCTTCAGCTCTGCTGTTTCCCATCAACTGGTCTGAGCCCTTCGGCACTCGTTTTGATCGAGGCTATGGCTTGTGCGGTTCCAGTGGTGGCATATCCGCTGGGATCTGTTCCCGAAATTATTGAGGACGGCATCTCCGGATTTCTCGTACATAATGTAGAGGAGGCTGCGGCCGCCCTGAAGAATCTGTCCACTGTTGATCGGCGCAAGTGCCGCCGCGCCTTCGAAGAGCGCTTCTCCGTCAAACGCATGGCCCACGACTATCTGGCCATTTACGATCGCATCACAAAACCAGAGCCCGAATCGCTGGCACTGACCGATGGAGATCTCAATTGGATGAAGTTGGCACCTCCCAGCAGTACTACATAGCGGCCGGATCGTCCCCATCCGACGACCGCCCGCGGGTACTTAAATACGGAAACTGTTTTGCCGTATTCAACCGTTATGGCGATGTCGAACCGCTGGGTCTCGGTGAGCACGGTATTTTTTTCCGTGGCACAAGGCACTTGTCGGAGTTCGTCCTGGACCTCTGGGACGCGCGCCCCTTGCTGCTCAGTTCCACCGTCAAATCCGACAACTTCTCGTTCACGGCCGACCTGGCCAACGTCGATGTGGCCGAGAGTCAGAACATCGTCGTCCCCCGCGGCACCCTGCATCTGGTTCGGTCGCGTTTCCTGTGGCGCGATGTCGCGTACGAGGAATTGCTGCATCGTCAATTACGGCCTCACGCCGTTACGCGTGCCTATTCGCATCGCCTTTGCCGCCGACTTCGTCGACATCTTCGAAGTGCGTGGCATGCGCCGTGACGCACGCGGTCGCCGTCTCGACGACGAAATCACCGGCAACTCTATTGTCATGAACTATGAGGGACTCGACCACGAAGTTCGCCGTACCTGCATCCTGCGATCCCGCTCCGCTCCAGATTACGGCTTCGGATCTTCAATTCGAAGTAACCCTCAGCCCTGGTAAATCCGCCACGTTTCACTTCGCAGTCGATTGCAATCCCGGCGCCCACGCTCGGTCCATCGGCTACGAACGCGCCATGGCCGGTGCCGAGACCGAACTCAAAGCCGTTTCCGCGAATTGCTGCGATATCTCCAGCTCCAACGACCGCCTGAGCCGCTGGATTCGTCGCTCTCTTGCTGACGTAGAGATGATGACCATGGGCAATCCGGAAACGAATTATCCATATGCAGGCGTTCCCTGGTTCAGCACCGTCTTCGGACGCGACGGCATCATCACCGCCCTGCAAATGATGTGGATTGCTCCTCAACTCGCTCGGGGAGTGCTGCAGTTTCTGGCTTCCACACAAGCGACCGAAATCGATCTGAAGAACGAAGCCCAACCCGGCAAGATCATCCACGAAACCCGCCACGGAGAGATGGCGAACCTGGGAGAAGTCCCCTTCGGCCGCTACTACGGAAGCATCGACAGCACGCCGCTCTTCCTGATGCTCGCCGGATGCTACTTCGACTACACCGGCGACATGAAGTTCCTCGAGCACCTCCGTCCGCATATCGATCTCGCCCTCGAATGGATCGACCGCTACGGCGACCTCGATGGCGACGGCTTCGTCGAATACGCCCCGCACGGCGAAAAAGGGCTCATCCAACAGGGATGGAAGGATTCCAACGACTCCGTATTTCATGTCCGACGGAACGATCGCCGACCCTCCCATTGCGCTCTGTGAAGTGCAAGGCTACGTGTATGCCGCGAAAATTGCCGCCGCCAAGATCTACGCAGCCTGGGGCGACTCCGCAACGACAACACTCCCTCGAAAGTGAAGCCGCCGAACTGCAGCACCGCTTCGAAGAGGCCTTCTGGTGCGACGACCTCTCCACCTATGCCTTCGCTCTCGATGGTCAGAAACGACCTTGCCGAGTGCGCACCTCCAATCCGGGACACTGCCTCTTCTCCGGCATCGCCAGTCCGGAAAGAGCGAAGTCTCGTGGCTCACACACTGGTCAGCCCGGATTTTTTCAGCGGATGGGGCATTCGCACCGTCGGCTGTCATGAGGCCCGCTATAATCCGCTCTCGTACCACAACGGATCAGTCTGGCCGCATGACAATGCCATGATCGCCGCCGGCATGGCCCGCTACGACCACCGCGAATTTGCCGGACGCATCCTGATGAACCTGCTCGACCTCAGCGGAGCCGTCGAACTCCATCGTCTGCCCGAACTTTTCTGCGGAGTCGATCGCCGCGAGGGACAAGGCCCGACTCTTTATCCGGTAGCCTGCTCCCCTCAGTCCTGGGCGGCCGGCGCCGTCTTCATGCTTCTTGCAGGCCTGCCTCGGCATCAGGTCGACGCCAAGCACCGTCGTGTCATCTTCGATCGCCCCTTATTTGCCGCAAGGCATCCCGCAGCTCTCGATCCGCGATCTCCGCATCGACGACTGCCGCGTCAGCCTTTTCATGGAACGCGACTCCGGTCCAGTCCGAATCCAGGTAGTTGAGAAGCACGGCGACAGTCGATGTGGTTAAGTGAAATCAAAAGCAATAACCACAAAGGACACGAAGTAACACGAAGGAATGGCTCCATGGTTTTCCTTCGTGATACCTTCGTGCCCTTCGTGGTTAATGCTTTCGCAGCTACTAAGCGTTCTTTCCCACCGCCGCGATGCACTCTTCCAGCACATCGATCGCGACGTCGGCCTCTTCCTTGGTCACGACGAGAGGCGGACACAGCCGGATCGTGCTCGGCCCGCAGCCCAGGAACAAAATGCCCTTCTCGAACGCCATCTCGACAATGCGGTCGCGTTCGGCAGCGCCGTATTCCTTCGTGTCTTTGTCCTTCACGATGTCGACGCCGATCATCAACCCGCGTCCACGGACATCACCGACCAGCTTCAGCCGCGAAGGCCAATCCGCCATCCGCGTCAGAATGTGATTCCCAACCTTCGCTGAGTTCTCGAGCAGATGTTCCTTCTCGATCACATCCAGCGTGGCCAGCGCCGCGGCAATCGCCACGGGATTTCCGCCGAAGGTCGAAGCATGCGATCCCGGAACCCAGTCCATGACCTCCGCGCGGCTCATGGTGACGCCCAGCGGCATGCCCGACGCAATGCCCTTCGCCATGCAGACGATGTCCGGCTCGACGCCCGTGTGCTCAACGGCCCACCACTTGCCGGTGCGACCCAACACCGCTCTGCACTTCGTCGACGACCAGCAGAATTCCGTGCCGATCGCAGATCCGCCGCAATTCCTGCATGAAGTTGGTCGGAGCGACCACGTATCCGCCCTCGCCCTGCACCGGCTCGACAAAGATCGCCGCCACTTCCTCCGGAGGCAGCGTGGTCTTGAACAGCTTCTCTTCGATGAACCGCGCGCAGCCCAGAGCGAACTGCTCCGCTTCCTGCTGCCCGCCCACGCATCCGCGATACACATCCGGATAACGCACGTGCGTCACGCCCGGCACCAGCGGAGCAAAGCGCCGCCGCTGCTGCGGCTTCGAAGCCGTCAGCGACAGCGCTCCCATCGTGCGTCCATGAAACGCTCCGAAGAACGCAATCGCGTTCTGCCGCTTGGTGTGATAGCGCGCCAGCTTCAGCGCGCACTCGACCGCCTCCGCACCCGAGTTGCCGTAGTAAATCCGGTGCGGCCCCTTCATGGGCGCGATCTTCGACAGCCGCGACGCCAGCTGCACCATATTCTCGTAATAGAAATCGGTGCCCGACATGTGAATCAGTTCGCCCGCCTGCCGCTGAATGGCGGCGACCACGTCAGGATGGCAGTGTCCGGTCGAAGTCACGGCAATGCCGGCAGAAAAATCGAAGAACTCGTTGCCGTCGACATCGGTGACGACGATCCCGCGTCCGCTCTTGGCCACCAGCGGATACGACCGGGTGTAGGACGGCGAAATGTATTGCTCATCGCCCTCGAGCACGCGCTTGGCGTTCGGCCCGGGCAGGGCGGTCTTAATCTTGGGACCAATCGTAGCAGTCATGGCAGTCATGATATTCCTCCGTTCGGAGTGGCCAGTTGGTTCGCGGCCAGTGAGTAGTCAGAAGCGGCCTCGGAAGGCACGATCCGGTTTGAACGCGCTACAGCCGAGGCGAATCCGGCGAAGGAAGGAAACTAGTCGCTACCGAAGAGTGAAGGACGCAAACGCGAAGGCAGATTGGCGCGATACCGCCGCGGACACACCAGGCAGTGCAGCCAGCACTCGGCCGACTGGCGCATGCGGAAGACGCGAATTGGGATTGTTGTGCAGCATCGTTCGCGGACGACATCACTCATTGATTATAGCCGCAGGATGTCAGCCAGCGTAACCCCCTTTCGAGTGACGATAGTCGGTGGCGTCGTCAATGGACGGACGCCTTCGTCTGTGCCTGCCGAGCGTTTGCGAGGCGTGCAATCGCGGAATAGCACCACAGCCCATGTGGGGACAGCTGCCCGGCTGTCCGGCGGTCCGGATGTTTCGGGCCGCGAGATTTTCTTTCGCCCCTACGGGGCTTGTGGCTTCTTCTCGTCTACCCACCCCTTGCGCGTGTGGGCTGCAGTCTTGCGCTCCTTCGGAGCTGGGTTCACATTCGCGGGCGGCTTGCGGTGAGGCTGTCCTGGGTCGGGATTGGAGGAGTTCACGCGGACAGATTCCGGGTTCCCAGCCTTCGAAAGGCCCGAAGGCTGGGGCAGCCTTTGCGGGGGTGCCGCGGGCTGCGGAATCTTTTTGAAGTCGTGCGGTGGGACTTCGGCGGATGCGGACGTTACGACTTTGGCATTCGTGGGTGCGGCGGCCGTGGGCACGGTCGCTTCGCGACCGGGACGGACGAAGGCGTCCGTCCCTACACTTGGGCTTGGCTTCGCCTTCGCGGCTTGGGCTTCGCGGGCCAGGATTCGGGCGCCTTCTTCCGAGTATTCCCAGAAGTGCGGGTTGGTCGGTTCGACTGGTTTGTAGGGGATTGCTGAAACTGCGGGGAGTTCGGATTCCATTGCGATCTCTTCTTGCTCGGCTGTGGGCGGGGCGTAGTTGGGGACTTGGGTGACTGCGTCTTTGTCGTGGATGCCGAACTTTACGCGGGCGGCGTTTTTTACGGCGATGTGGAGGGCGCGGATGATTAATGTGGCGCGTTTGACGTCGATGGTGTTGCGCATCAGGGCGTTGATGACTTCCATCAGGGCGTACTGGATGGACTCTTCGTCCTCGATGATGGCGATGGGGTGGAGGCGCGATTGTTGGGGACGGCGGACGCCGCGGTGGGCGTTCTGGTGGAAGTAGCAGAATTGCTCTCCGCGGAGAGCGGGGGAGTCGCAACGGACTCCGGTGACCTTGATATGAGTGCAGCTGTGATCGTTGGACATGTCGTTTACCTTTGCGAGAATTTTTTGATAGTGGGGCCGTAAAATCCTGGCTTCATTCGAGTTAGGGGCCAGGGCCAGGATGAAGTCTGCGTAAAATCTTGGAAACTCAGGGGTTGCGAGTAAAATCTTGCGGATTAAGGAGTTAACGGAGTTTTTGGGGAGGGTGGGCAGTTTCGAATCGGGAATCCAAGGGGCGAAGGACTCACCACAGGGGGCACGGAGGGGCACAGGGGACTGCTTTGGTTTTGCACATTCGGCGTCGGGCGGCAGGTGTCGCCTTGGAGCTTGTGAGTCCGGTGGGGGAACTTGCCTGGGACCTTGGTCGTGCATAGTCCCAGAATTGCTCAGGTAGATTTCTCAGTAAAGGTTACATGTCACAAGGAAAAAATAAAGCTGTGGAAAACTTTGGCGCGGCGGCCCTCCAGCGGCTAAAGCCGCGATCGGTGTGGGCGGTTGATCGGCACGACTGAAGTCGTGCCCTTCCCGGTTGAACACGAAAAGAACGTGGGAACTCGCTTGGGATTCAGCGTGATTGCGGTTCTCCCAGGACATCAGATGGCGGCATCTGGAATTCTCCACCCTTCGAGAGGCCGAAGGGTGAGCGGCCCACGATCTGGTAGGCCGTCGGCGGAGATGTGTCAAATGAGCACGCGAAGTTCTATGTGGCTTGGCACCGACGAGAAGGGCCGAGACTGCCATCTGTATTGGGAACTTGCCGAACGAATACCCGGCAAGGCTGCACCGATTTTTATGAGCATCCAAGCCGAAGGAAAGGAGACCGTGATGCGCCTACCCAAGGAGATCGGTGAGAAGATTCGCGACATTCTCGAACCCGATGCAGCGTGGGAGGTCATCTGGCTCGGCGGATCGGTTTTGAGATGTTTCGCCAGTTGCAGATCACGATGATTCGCCGCGCGGTGAATTTCAACGGTTGCCCCAATTGGCGTAGCATTGAGAAGGCTGCCCGTTTGTGTTGTTAGGTATTGGGTATCCGAAGATCGGATTCGAATCGTATGCCCATGAAGTACGAGATTGACAAGGAACGGCAACTGGTCATCAGTACTGCATCGCAGTTGGTAAGTTTCGCGGAGGTTATAGCTCATCAGGATGGACTGTTGAGCGATCCTGATTTCGATCCACAGTTTAGTCAATTCCTGGATGGGACAGGAGTCACGGGTCTAGACATATCGATTGAGCAAGCCAAGACTTTTGCCCGCCGACAGGTGTTTTCATCTGGTTCGCGGCGCGCTTGGGTCTCGCCCAACCCTGCGATCTTTGGCATGGGACGACTGATTGCGGCCTACCATGAACTGTCTCCCGCAGCAACGCAAGTCCACGTTTTTAGAGATTCTTCCGCTGCTTGGAAGTGGCTTGGATTCGAAGCCGATCCACGCTGATTGGCTCTTAGGAACCAAACTGGCCTTTCTGAGCTGCTAGAGGATTCACCCACAGGCGATTGCACTCAAGTTCCCCGTCCAATGGGAAGATGAGTGTAATGGAAATTTTTCAGCAACTACCCCAAAGGCGCACATTTCCTGGACAAAGAAATAACTGCGCGTTTTCAAAACCGAAAATAGTGAAGCAGTCGAACTCCCGCAACAATGGCGGCAATTGACGCCGCCGTGATGACGAAGGCTAGAAGAATTCCTCGCCACGCTTCCGGAGGCAGACTGCGCTGTTCTTGTATAGCCGGCAATCGGCACTGATCGAACCGCCGTTGTTCGAATTCACGTTCTAACGGTCCCAAGGACATTACGCTACCTGCCTTGAGCAGTAGACACCGTTCCACCGGGAGAAGGCAGCTTACTTCCGATGTAGGTGATAACTGTCGTAACCAAGCCATAGCGGTCAAAACCCGTGCCGGGGGATTTGAGCGTAATAGGGATATTTCAACAGCCATCCGAGTTCAGCATCGATTGGGCGAAGCCGCACATGCACCTTGACAACGGCTCCCTTTGGGCGCACTGTTTCGTGGCAGGTTGTGGATAGCCTCTTCCTAGCGAACCTGTCCTTCCCTTCCTAGGCTCTGGCTTTCGAAGCCGTATTGGGGCCTTACAAGCACAAGCTCATCGAGAAGTACGTCAGACGCAGCGCTGTGTTGTCCACGGTGTGGAACTGCTCTGGGCATGTCTGCGTGGGTGGGCGATCAATGCGAACTCAACAACAAGCGCAACAGTGACTGACGTGAGAGAGGAGAACATCATGAGGCAAGCAGTTCGGATTCTTGCATTGTTTCTGCTGATGGCCATTGGGGCGGCAGGCCAGTACGCTCAGGCCGCGACCTATAACGTGAATTGCGACAAACACGAACACATTGGCAAGGCCCTGCGTGTGCTTGCGAGTGCCAATCCGCATGGTCCGAATACGATCAACGTTAGCGGCGCCTGCAGCGGAAACTTCGTGATTCAAGGTATGGACCGGCTGACGCTAATCGACTAAGAACGGGGCTTCGCTCACGGATCGTTCCAGCGGAAGCTTGGCGGTCGTGGATATCGAGGATTCCCAAAGGATAACCCTGCAGCGATTCACCATCAACGGCGGGGCCCAGGGAATCTTATGCAATACCGCAAGTCTCTGCTACCTGACTGGCAACACGATTCAGGGTCCTGGACATTTTGGCATAAATGTAATTAAAGGTTCGCGCGTTTTTCTTGAAAGCAATGTGATCGAGGACTGGGATCGCGGTGCATTCATTGACAGTGGTGGGCAAGTGTTCAGCAGCAATGACGTCTTCCAAAGCAATGGGGGGTCAGCGCTAGTAGTGTTAGCTGCCGCTTACTTCGAATCACCAATTCCAAGTTTGACAACAACGGTGTTGGCATTGACGCGGGCGGAACCCTGACACTAAGCGGCGGTACCATCAGTGGCAACACCTTCGATGGCATTAGACTCCTCAGCGGCAAAGCGGTGTTTTTGGGTCCGACAATCACCGGCAACGGCGGGGTCGGTGTCCACTTGGAAGACGGCGCTTTCGCGGGTTTCCTTGCTGCCAGCATAACGGGTAACTTGAGTGGCCTGGATGTAGATTGCGAACCGCAATTTCCGATCACTCGCTTCATCGACCGTACCGGCGCAATTACAAACTGCGTTGAGCCCGCCAGCGCTGCACAGCGAGAGACCTTAAAATAAGCTCCGCCAGCTGACAGCAACAGCCTGGGCCGCTCGACATCTGGGCGGCCTTTTCTCTGGTCCGGAGGACCGTCGAAATAAGTAGCTGTTTTAAACAGGCCATCTCTTACAACCCCTGCCGGGGGGATTTTGAGCGTAATCGGGATACTTCGCCAGTCAGTCTTGTGGATACCGTGCCATCCGTCCAGAGACAATCCCGCCGAGTATCACTAGTGGCCATGTAACCATCACGCTGTACACATGCCACCTGCTGTAGTCGAAAGCAGTTGGACTGACTTCGGTATACCCTTTCTGACCGTGGTGATATCCCCAAACATAGTACTTTTGGCCTTCAACTTTGCCGTTCCATGCATCACCACCCAGATAGAAGGTCCCTGCCAGAAACAATATGAAGTTCAACAAGCCGACAACAAAGATGACGTTGCACAGCGTCGGAACCCAGCGCCTCACCAGCTTGCGCCGATAATCCTGGCGAGCAGCTTTCAGAATCTCGGTGGGACCACGACTCTCAGTGGCCTGCGTCACATGAGCAGTTTAAGCCTGAATATCGTTTGAGGGTAGCATTCAGTCCGTGACTGTTTTAATCAGGCTGCGCTGCTGTGCAAATCCTCTGTTGGAATTTCCGCGGTCTGACCAACTATAAGGCCTTTCCACGCATTGAGAACCCGCCCCGCACTTCCTTGATCCAGTCACAGCCTTAAATTGCGATTCCCGCCGAGCCGTAAATCTGCGCGATGTAGCGCATGTCGCGCAGACCTTCTTCGCCCGGCGATTGCGGCTCCAGCCCATTTTGGACGCAGTTGGAGAAGTGGTCGGCTTCGGCCAAGAAGTGCGAAGGGTCGCGCGCCGGGTTGAGTTCGTCAAGTTTCCCGCTCGCACAATCAGCGCGCAGCCGCAGTCCTTCGTAGACGAAGGCCGAGTCGACTTCGAGCCAGCCTTTGGATCCATGGACGCGATAGAAGCCTTCCATGTTGCTACCGTAAGTGGTGTTGCAACTGGCGACGATGCCGGACGGAAACTTCATTATCCAGGAGACATTCTCCTCCACTTCATTGAAGCGGCCGTCCTGATCGATGACCGAGGCAGTGGCCGCGATGTGTTCCGGCTCCTCGCCGGTCAAGTAGCGGCATGCGTTGAGTGAGTAAATGCCCACATCGAGGAGCGGCCCACCGCCGGCGAGTTTCTTGCTGAGGCGCCATTCGCCCGGGGCAATGTTAAAGCCGAAGGTGCTCTCAATGGCTTGCACCTGGCCCAGTGCGCCCTGGCGGATGAGTTGGATCGCTTTCAGGTTGGTGGGCTCGTAGTGGCACCGATAGGCGATCATCAGCTTGACGCGGGCCGCCTTGCAGGCCGCGATCATCGCTTCTGCATCGGCCACGTTTGTCGACATCGGCTTCTCGCAAAGCACGTGTTTGCCGGCTTTGGCCGCGCGGATCGTGTAATCGGCGTGCATCGAGTTAGGCAGCGCTACATAGACCGCATTGATGGCTGGGTTGTGAGCGATTTCATCGAAGTTTTCGTAGTTGTAGATGGAGCTTGACCGAACGCCGTACTCGGCGGCAATCCGCTCCGCCTTCTCGCGATGGCCGCTCACGAGACCGGTGATTTGCGAAGTGGTGGCGCTGCGGACAGCGGGCATGAAGTGACTGGCGATGCGGCCCAGGCCGATGACGCAGTAGCCGGTTTTCCGAGGGGCTGAGACTGCAGCATGCAGATTCTGAACAAACGGGGCTGCCATGGCGAGCCCACTCAGTTTGGCGAAGTCTCTACGTGTCAGATTCATGGCGCATCGATTCTCACTTTCGATGTTTCCCGCCATTCTATAAGACCCGCGATGAGCGTGACTGCGAACGGGGAACGCCTCTACGGTTCAACTACTGCGATTGAGAACTGCCGATCCCGGTTAAAGGCCTCATCAATGGGAATTGAGCGTGATGGCAATTTATCGCGAACTACCCGCGAAGAGGAACCCATTTCGACTTAGGGTGCATGCAAGGATTGAGAGAGGCTTATCAGGTTCTCTGCTTGCACGCGAATCAGGCCTCGACGTGGACTGTCAATGTCAGCTATGAGGAAGAACGAGATAGAGACAGCGAGAGGCAAAACCAGGAAGAAAAACCCACCCATTCGTCGCGCACCATAACCAATTAACAGGTTGCAGCAGACTGCAATCGCTGCCATCAGACCCCACGCCGCAGTTGGGATGCGGTTCAACCAAGCGGCTTGAGTATACCCCTGCGAGTTCAGCACATCGTTCATGCCAGAAAGGGCGAGGGCAACTGGGGGCGTCGGCTGTGCTGCGGCGCGAGCTTCGACGATGGACCAAAGCTGCGTTTGCAGTTGGGACGTAGAGGCGTTGATCCGCTCCAACTCATGCCCATCGCGGGTCTTATAAAACAAAATCCGCTGAGCGAGATAATTGCTCAGCAGATCCCGTACTCGGGCCGCATCGGCAGCTGGCAGCAGGCCCGCCCGCACGTACTCCGTGCCAATCGCGTTGGCTTCCGCTTCCTCATAGTCCTTCCGCTGATCGTACCGGCTGATGGCCATCGAAAAAGTGAATCCGATGAGCAGTCCCAGCAGTGTCAGGATGGCGGCTTGGACAACGCCAAAGTCTTCCCGCTCCTCGTCTCTCAATGGTCGCAACCTTTGGCCAAAAAAAGCTCCGAGGTTGGCTGAGAGCCACAGCACAAGGAGAGAGACCACCAAAACGATACGGGGAAAAAGCATTGGGGTGCTCATCAAGGTCCTACTTTCAGGGCGAGATGGCCTGCCGCAGTGGCACTCACGCAAGAGCAAGGCTACCAGCGCCGTGCCGGCCCAGGTACTGTCAAAACGGACAGCCGCGCATTCCGGTCTGATCACGGGCTGCTCGGAAGTGCCTGTTGTAACCAGGGGCGGTTACACTCAAATTTCGGATGCTTTTGATTGAGTCCAAGTCGAGGGGCGAATTACCCACGGCCTCGCCGCGAATCCCGGGACTCGCGGCAGTCATCACTCCCGTGGATTTGCCGGGATCAGCGGCAGTTTCTCGATGGTCCTGCGGCTACCACCTGACTTGTGTTTAATCCCGCCATCAAACGTCAGGTCCATTGGAGACGCGTGGATCATGGAAGCTGGGGTACTCCTCTGTTCCGCTCGACGACGAGCGCATTTCTCGATGGATGATTTTGTCTTTGCGCGATTGCTTGAATTCTGAAGGCTTGGCCCTTTCGAAGCAGGGTTGCCTGGGCGGCACTTCCGTCGGAATCGAGCGAAATGGAATACTTGCCGGGCGGCAAACTCCGACCGTCGCACTGCACGGTGTAGGGTAGTGTGAACTTTCCCACGTAATGCATTTTTGCGGCCTGGGTCGGAGCGGCCGTCGTTTCGAAATGATCGGGATCAATCTCGAACTGGGCGTGGGCCTTAGAACCGCCAAGCACCGTGATCAAAACTGTCAGCGCAATGATGTATCCGGTAATCCGTGTGGTTAGCATCGTTCATCTCCTCGTGAGCGCACACGCGCTCGTGCGATGCCGGGTCTCTTGAAAACAACCGCCCACGCCTCTGTCTTATCAATGAGAGGCTCGTTCAACTTGCTTCTGCTTGGAATATCGAAAAGGACAGAAAAAAACCGACACTAGGGTGGGAAAAATCTTGCGGATTAACATGGAGAAGGTTTTCGGGTGGTTAAGCGTCCGGGAATTGGTGCCCTGGCAGGCTGCTGAGAAACGCTCTCGCGACCCGCATCTCGACCTCAGCGGCTAAAGCCATCATTCAAAGCAAAGCGTCTATCGCAGCGCTGAAGCTGCTGCGCCACCCAAAATCGGCGCACTGATCGACTTTTCCGCAGCCTGCTGGAGTGTGGCACTCGATAGGCCATGTCCATCAAACGAGCTTACGGCGGGATGCCGACGCGTCGAAGCAGGTCGGCGAACCGGGGATCGGAGCGAAGGGGGTCCCAGAGCGCCTCTACTTTGAGGTAAGCAAGACGATTGAACCGCTCCTCGTAAGCCTTTTCTAGCCAAGTGAAGGCCTGATCTTTGTCTTCCAGCCCGGCGTAAACCAGCGCAACGAAAAGGGCAGGTACAAAACTCTGCTGCGAAGCCGCCTTAAGCTCCTCGATCATCCGTAGCGCCTCCTTTCGCTCGCCTAGTCGAGCATGCGAGTATCCAAGAAAAGCGAGAGAAGTGGCGCTCCTTCGGCTTAGTGCGGAATACTTTTCCAGCGCGGACAGACCTTCTCGGTACATTCCTTTCGAGAGATACACCTCTCCCAGCACCGCGTATGAAATGGCAAAATTCGCATCCATCTCCAGCGTGTCATGGGCCTGCTCGATAGCCCGGTCAAATTTCCGTGCGAGGTAAAGCTGTACCGCCAGGCTATGGCTGACAGCGGGGGAAGCAGGATCGAGATCCAGGGCGCGTTTCGCCACCTCCAAGGCTTCCTCTGATCGTCCGAGAGAGCTGAGATAGAAAGCATAGAACGTGTGAGCTCTGGAATAAGCCGGATTCAGGGTGAGGGCTTGCTCAAAGTGCTTTCCGGCGGCCGGCCAATCCCCATCGTAGGTGAAGCTGACGTATCCCAGTGAAACGTGAGCTTCCGCGAGATCCTTGTCTATCTCCAGCCCCTTCACAGCGGCGGCCTTCGCTTTCGGCATGGCCTCCCGCGGAGCAACCACATTGAAAAACGACAAATGGGCATAGGTGTCAGCCAAACCTGCGTAAGCCAGCGAATAAGCTGGGTCTTTGTCGAGAGCCTGCCGGAAATATTCAACGGCTTTCTGCAAGCCTTCTGGGCTCCGTTTGTTCCAGTGGTAGCGTCCCTTCAGATAAAGCCGATACGCTTCGGAGTCCTCCGTGTAGCGTTTCGTCAGTCGCTGCTTCTCATCGCCGGTCAACTGCAGCCGCAGCTTCTCAGAAATTTCTCTGGAAAGATCGTCTTGGAGGGCAAAAACGTCCTCCGCCTTGCGGTTGTATTGGCCACCCCACAGCTGCCCGCCCGTTGCAACATCCATCAGTTCGGCCCGGACGATCAGCGTATTCCCGCGCTGCAGCAATCTCCCCGAGACCACGGCGCGAACGTGCAGATCGTTCCCGGCCTTTTGGGGGTCGATGTCCTTTCCTTTGTAGCGGAACACCGTGCTGCGTGCCACTACGCGCAGGTTCCAGATTTGCGAGAGATTGTTGATCAGGGTTTCGGTGATGCCGTCGCTCAAGTATTCCCCGTCGGGATCGGCGCTGTCATTGGCGAAGGGCAGCACCGCTACCGATTCGATGGCCTCCTGGTGGCGTCCCAGGGGCACCGCGTCGACCGGAGCGATGAAACGGTATCCCTTGCCCGAAATTGTTTCAATGAATGCCGGCGACTCTCGCGAATCCCGCAGAGCTTGCCGCAACTTACGGATCGCTGTATTGACTCCCATTTCGACGTCAACGAAGACACCCGGATCCCACAAACGCTTTGCGATATCGGCCCGCCAGACGAGCTGACGATGGCGTTCTACTAAAAGGATGAGCAGGTCCATAGGTTGGCGCTCAAGGTGGACTGGCTGCCCGCCTCGGCGCAGCTCGTAGGCCGATATATCGAGCTCGAACTCACCAAATCGAAGGGTTGAGTGTGAATCAGGCTGCGACATAGGCCTAGATGCCATCCCTGCCTGACATGCTATCCGCCGCTTCAGAAAAACTCCAGATTAACTTCAGGTGCTCTCTATGGTCATCAATGCTGGCCAATGTCACTATGCCGCCGGTTGATCGCCGCAGCGGCGGAACCACATCAGCGACATTCGAAACAAGAAGGAGAAATCTCTTGACATCAAGAAATTTGAAGCGCTTTGCAGCTTCCAGTCGAGCAGCAGTACTGGTCTTGGCCGGCATGCTTTTCCTGGGGTCCGGACTAACAGCTCGAGCTCAATCTGAGAGCGATAAGTCTCGCAGAGAGGTCTTGAAGGCGCATGGCGCGTACAGCTCACAGTCCGCGACTGTCAGACGGGTCAGGTGCTGAGGACCTTCCCGGCCGTGTTCACCTTTGCCAAAGGGGGTACGCTCACCTTCACACCGCAGGCCAGCTCCCCTCCCTAGCCACGCCCGGTCTGGGTGTCTGGCGGCACACCGAGGGCCACAATTACAGCGCGGTCATCCGACGCCTTCGTTTTTAGCCCTGCCGGAGCCTGGATACAGACACACAGACTCACCCGCGCCATCGAGGTCAGTATCGACGGCGATGCAGTTCACCGATACAGTTGCGCTTCAAATCTTCGACACCAACGGTAACCTGATTGTGACGGGCTGCGCCACGAGCGTCGCGAGTCGCCTCGAAGTGAGTGGGGGAAAGATTGGTGGAAGCGGAGGGCAATGAGAGTCAATGAAGGGGCGAGGTGGTTCGCCCCTTCCGTTCCAGCAAGACGACCGCTTGAGGTATGGAGGATGCGATCTCGCGCCTTGATGATTCCGAGAAGGAGATCCTAGCGAACCTGCTGCGGGAACTGGGCCATAGCTGAGGTAAAACAGGCGACTCGTGCAACACGCTTCCCGGGCCTCAGATGCCCGGAGAGCGATTCTCCGCTTAAGAGGCCGGATACATTTACGCAGACTGTCCCTTCGCTCAACTTCAAACCTCTTGCAGTCCGGCGGCGGACCATACATTGAGTGTAAACGCCTGTGGGTGTTGAAGAAGTCCCTCCCACGAAATTCGCGAAAATAAAATTGCGCCAGGATGCCCCACAAAGGACTTTCTGAGTTTTCAGGACATTTTCTATCCTCAAATTTTGACTGTTTGGGAGGAAACTGGACTTTTTCAACACCCATAGGCGATTACGCTCAAGTTCCGGCTCGGAGGAAGATGAGCGAAATGGGATTTGCAACAGCGAGGGTCGATGGTGCGGACGCGAATTGTCTTCAGCGTGTGTGGAACTGGCCCTCCTGGATCAGAAACGCTCGCCAGGAGAATAAAGAGAGAATGACCCAGATGGGCCATTCTCACACCCTGGCAATCTTCGGCAAAATGCTGTTAATGAAGAACCTCTTCCCAGGGGCCTGTGATGAACAAATCGAAAGTTGGTAACCTGCTTCCGGCCGGGCGATCTTTGAATGCTGTTGCACTGCAGTACGCTGTATTGTGCGCTGAATGCGATGTTGTCAGCGACAGCCCGCATGACACCTGCATGGTTTGCGGCAGCAGTTCACTGGTGAATATTTGCCGGATTCTGGGCGGCAAGATGCCGAAGAATCGGGCAGAGCTATTGCAGCCGGAACCGCAGAAAATCACTCGGGAGGTTGTGCTGCAATTCCCGAGACCTCATCGAGTCCGTCGCCGGTTGTCTGTTTGAAAATTTCGCCACTAGGTGGGCAGTTCGCGGAGGTGGAATCACAGTCATTTGGATGTGAACCAGCGTCGTGCCCGTTGGCGAGGACGGCGTCCACGACGGCCAGCAGTTCGCTTGAGGCTCTTGCTTTCGGCACGTAGCCGCATCCGCCTGCGGCGAGGGATGCCTGCACGATTTCAGGATCGGACTCCTGGCTGACGAAGATAATTCTGGCTTCGGGGACGAGCTTGCGAATCTCTCGAGCGGCGGCGATACCGTTCAACGAAGGGATGCCGATGTCGAGGAGGATCAGGTCGGGCTTCAGTTCCTGGGCCCGCCGAATGGCTTCTAATCCGTCGCAGGCTTCGCCGACGATTTGCATGCCAGGCCTCTGCTGGAGAGTTTGCGTTTCGAATACCCGGAACGGTTCGAAATCGTCGACTAAGAGCACTCTAGTTGTGAGTCCGTCCATCTTCGCAAGCCCGCGGGTGCAGACTGGTAGTGGAGTGGTGGCAGGCATCTTACATGTTTGACTCCCCGGGCCGTGGAAAGGTTGCGTCCTCGTGGAGTAGATGCGGACCGGTTCCTACAGAGTCTCTTCCCGCACAGAAGGGGCTCCTCCTTGCGTTGATTCTTATATCACAGTGGATGCCGCGCGTCAGTACGGAAGCGTGCGCGGGGGGCATCCGCGCCAGATTCAATCCTCGGGGACATCGATGGCGACGGCGATTCGCTGGAGGCGGGTGCGCTCCCCTTCGCTTCGCTCAGGGTCGCTGGACGGGCGAAGGCGCCCATCCCTACACAAGCAGCGCCCCTACACGCAGGGACGGAATCTTGAGATCGTGAAGGCCGTGGTGGGCCCACCAGGATTTGAACCTGGAACCAACAGATTATGAGTCTGCTGCTCTAACCGTTGAGCTATGGGCCCGCGAGGCTGGCTCTAGCATATCAAGAGCAGGGGTCAGGGAGCAGGGGGCAGAGATCAGACATCAGACGTGCCGTCGAAGGAAGAAGTTCTTCGACTGGGCCCTGATCCCTGGGCCCTGAGCCCTGAGAACTGAGTTTAGTGTGCCGTTGCCTTCTCCGCACCCAGGCCGGTGTTCGAACGTACGAGCAGTTCGTTGAACTTTTCCTGCGAAGTCGGCTCCGAACTGAACAGCGTGCCGAGGATGGCGCCGAGGAATCCGAGCGGAATGCTCAGGATCCCGGGATTCTCCAGCGGGAACCAGGCCTTCGCCTGAATCAGGTGCCGCGCCGTTCCGACGACCGTCGGAGGATCGATGGCCATCAAGCTCGGGCTGACCAGAATCAGTCCGATCGAAGCCAGCAGACCCACCGCAAGCCCCGTAACTGCGCCCGCCGTGTTGAAGCGCCGCCAGAAGATCGAGAGCACAATCACCGGCAGGTTCGCCGATGCGGCCACCGCAAAGGCCAGCGCCACCAGGAACGCGACGTTCGCGGTCTGGACCGAGCACGATCGCAATCGCGATCGCGACCGCGCCCACCACGAACGCCGAGATACGCGCCACCAGCACTTCTTCGCCCGGCTTCCGCTCGACTCCGTTGTGGATGACGTTGGTCCAGAAATCGTGCGCGAACGAAGTGGTCGCGCTGATCGTCAATCCCGCAACCACCGCGAGGATCGTGGCAAACGCGATCGACGAGATGAACGCAAAGAAAATGTTTCCCGCCAGCGCCTGCGCCAGCAGCGGCGCGCTCATGTTCGTGCCGCCATGTCCCTTGATGAAATCGCGGGCCGACGATCGTCGCCGCGCCGAATCCCAGGAACGTGGTCATGATGTAGAAGCTGCCGATCAGCACCATCGCCCACACCACGCTGTGCCGCGCGGTCTTTGCGTCAGGCACCGTGTAGAACCGGACCAGAATGTGCGGCAGGCCTGCCGTACCGAAGATCAGCGCCATGCCCAGCGAAATCAGGTCCAGCGGCCCGTACGGAGGCTTGTAGCGCAGACCTGGCTGCAGGAAGTCCTTCACAACTACGGCGCCCTTCGCGTCGTGATAGGTGACGTGGCTGATGGCGCCGAAGAACTCTCCGAAGCTGAAGTGGAAGTGCGCCATCACCAGAATGCTGAGCAGGATCGTTCCCGCCATCAGCAGGATCGCCTTGACGATCTGCACCCAGGTCGTCGCCAGCATTCCGCCGAACACGACGTACACGATCATCAGAATGCCGACGCCGATCACCGCCTGGTTGTAAGTGACGTATCCGCCGAGCAGCAACTTCACCAGCGCGCCCGCGCCGACCATCTGCGCGATCATGTAGAAGGTGCTGACGGTCAGCGTGCTCAGCGATGCCATCGCCCGCACCGGACGCGGTTTCAGCCGATACGCCAGCACGTCGGCCATGGTGTACTTGCCGGCATTGCGCAGCGGTTCGGCGATCACCAGCAGCACGGTCAGATAAGCGACCAGCCATCCCACCGAGAACAAGAAAGCCGTCATATCCCTGAAACGCAATGATGCCCGCAATGCCAAGAAACGATGCCGCACTCATATAGTCGCCGGCGACGGCGATTCCGTTCTGCCATCCCTTAATCTGCCGGCTCGCGGCAAAGTATGCGGCCGATCCCGCCGAACGGCTTGAGGCCCAGTACGTGATCCCCAGAGTGATCGCGATAAATACCAGGAACATTACAAGTGAGATATTCATGATTTACTTGTCCCCCTTGTCGGCCTTCTCCAGGATGTCTTTCGCGAGCTCGGTCGAAGTTGTTCGCGGCCTTCACGTAGAGGCCCGCAATGATCCAGGCCACGAAGAACTGTGAGAGCGCGAACAGGTAGGCCAAGTTTACTTTGCCAATTTTCGTGTCCATGAACTGGGGCGCGTAGCCCACAAGGACTGGCAGGGCGAAGTAGTACACCAGGAAGAAGATGAACGCCGGCACGATGAAAGTCTTTTTCGTCGCCATCAAATCTTTAAATTCCTTGCTCTCTGCAATCCGGTCCCAGATCGACTGGGACTGAGCCGGTTCCTGAGCCGGCTTCGCGGTCTCCAAGTCTCGGGCGGCGTCCACCATAAAAACCCTCCTTCACGGGTGAGTTGCAAACGTTTGCACTGCGCGGTGACGCGAAAGCGTCACCGCGGTTGACGGACAGCTTACTCCCTACTGTCAAGTTTCTGGTTGGCAAAATCGCGCCTGGAATGCGGGCCAGCGCCAGATTCCGGCAGTGGCGCAAAACGTGCGGCCGATTCCAGGAATGGACGCTTTTGTCGTCGCCGAACTGTGAGACAGCGTCCAAATGTTCGGTGAGGGCCGCTCGGCTTTTGCCTTCGCGGGACAGCCGAGGCGGCTGTCGCTACGTGGTTCGTGGGAGGACGCCGGCAGGTTGTGGGCGAGGGCTCCTGTGTCAGCGGACCTCCTCGGCGCTGGCGCGCCTCGTCGGAATCGACAAAGATTATGGGCTGAGGTCTAGGCTGTGCACAGGGCCGCTCGGCTTCGCCTTCGCTGGACAGCCGAGGCGGCTGTCCCTACATTAGCAGTGGCAGCTCTTCAAACTTAAACCTTTGCGGACTTTGCCATCTTTCCGGCGGCAGCCAACTCCGCCAGCGATGGGATCGATTCCGGCTCGGTCACCTTGCGATCGGGCAGCATCGTCCCGCTCTTGAATGCCTCCACCAACATCTCAATCGCCAAGTCGGTATTCGGACGAATGTAAATCGTCGCCGCCAGACTTCCGTTGCGCACCCAGGCTTGGCCTGTCTTCGGCATGCCGTCGCAGCCGGTGACGGGGATCTTCATCCAACGCGCGCGGTCGGACTCCGCAATCTCGCTGAAAGCCTTGCGTGCGCCCATCGCCATGCTGTCGTCTTGCGCGCCGACCAGATCGATGCGGCTCTGCTGCGAAGTCTGCAAGCGCAGCCACGAGCTCACTGCTTTATACGAACTCTCTTCGGTCCAGTTCGCTCGCAGCGTCTTCACTTGAACGTTCGCCGGCTTGCTTTTGTTCATGCCGACCGAGCGCTGTTTCGCCGCGGAGCTGTTGTTCGGTCCTTCGATGTAGAGCACCGATCCGCCGTTTGGCAGCAGCGCGGCAAATTGCATTCCCTGAATCTTGCCAATCTCCTCGTGATCGGAGGTGATGGAGCACATCGGAACCTTATATTGCCGCCGCAACTCCAGGATGTAATCCACGTCAAAATTCAGCACCACCCAGCCAATGCCGGCCGCGGCTGCCGCTCTCGCCACCTGGGGGAAAGCCGTCCCGCCCGCCGGCTCGAACATGATTGCATCCGGCTTGGTTGTGGAAGGACCCTGGACGTATTGCAGCAACTGCTGGCTCTGCACCAGCGGATCATTGTTGGCGTGGATGATCTTTACGTCGACGCCCAGCCTCCGCGCCGCCTTCTCCGCTGCGGTGGCCTGCTCCTGCTGATAGTCGTTGTCGTTGTTCGTGAGGGAAATCAAGAAAGCTGAGCCGCTTCATGGCACACACCTCTCGATTCGATCATAGGCCTAACGAAGCGATGACCAATGTGACGAGAGTAACCAGAGTCGTTCGACAGCCTCGACTCGCGTCGACGCTGGCGGTGAAACACGAAAGGCGTCCCGCTGGGGACGCCTCAGATTTCGGATGAATGGTTTCTACGCTCCGGCCGCCGCGCCCTGCGCAGTCTCGCCGAGAAACGTCTTCAACTTCGCATCGAGAATCTCGCGGCTATTTTGTGGAAGATCGACGAAGCGGAAAGGCTGCATCCAGCCTTGCGTCGCCCACATGGGAAAGAGCATTTGCGCCTTGCTGCGAATGGTCGTCTTGCTGATGTGAAAAATCATTTCCACTTCCAGCTTTTCGTCGAGAGGCTTCTCCAGATGAATGACTCCACCGCTGGTCGAGAGTTGATGAATCGCAGCGCGCACCGCCCGCTTGTTGGGTAGACGAACCAGCACCAGCACCGATCCGCGCAGCTTCACGCGGAACGGCCGATCCAGCGGGGCGGTCTGAGCAGGCTTGCTCTCAGCCGGCTTGCTCTCCGCCACGGGCAGCAATCGCGCCGATGATTCGAACTCGTCTTCCATACGCTTTGCCACAGTATGGCAGCCCAGCGAACCCGCGGCGAAGTTACGGAAGAACAAGACCGTTTCACCACGAAGGACACGAAGTTACACGAAGGGGAAAGGTAGCGCTTATTTCGATTTGGTTAGGAATCGTTTACTTCCGACCGGGATGGACTTCGGCGCCTTCGGAGAACACGTTATAAGGCCAGGACTTCTTCTGGACGGCCGACTTCGGCACGCTCGCGGGTTGAGGACTCGCGGCGACCGGATCATCTTTCGCGGTGACATTCCAGTCTTCCGGAGCGTCGGCAATGCCCCAGACATTTCCGTGGTTGTAGAGCGCAGCGCCGATGAGGAAACCGTCATTCCCGAGGGGAAGACAGTTCGCGACGCGAGCGGTTACGCTGCCTCCGCCGGGGAGATCGCTAATTATGACCGGCGTTTCTAACTGCAACGCGCGGGAGCTGCGGAAGCCACAGCCTTGCGCACTTGCGACGAGTACCAGGCACCGCTCCGCAAACGGGCGCATGCGATCGAGACTTGTCACACTGACAGGGATCTCAACCCGCAGCCGCGTGCTGCGCCGGGTCGGTTTGGGCGAGTGTACTTCCATAGGTCAGGGGAATTGCTGAGCGGGGGGATGCCCCGCTCACCTTTGTTATTGTGTCAGATTCATTGCCTTGAGGGACGGTGACGAAAGTAACGGCAGCGAGCGCGGAGCGGTACTCAGAAAATATCGGGCCATGAAGAGAAAACTGCGGGTTCCCTCAGGGGCTGAAGAGTGTGCGTGAGAACTAGTCTTTCGCCCCGCTGGGGCTTTTGATGTCCCACTTTGCCCACGGCTTACGCCGTGGGCTGCATTCTGCGCCGCTTCGCGGCGCTAAGAGCGGATTCCAGCGGCTAGAGCGGATTCCAGCGGCTATGAGCGGACACCAGTTGTTCCACCGCATCGGTGAATGGTCTAGTTCTCACGCACACTCTGAAGCCCGGTGTTAATTCTGTCCGATTTACGCGGCGCTAAAGCGCCGCTCTTCCACGGTAGCACCGGCATTCAGGAGTCTTTCTGCAACCTCTTGGAGCCGTGCTCTTTCAAAACGGCGGTTTCTGAGTGCTCGCTATTTCTGCGATTTCTTCGCATTTCGGCGGGCCTGCGCAATGCCTGCCGCTAGGCCCTTGGAAATAACGCGCGCGTAACCAGCTTGATCCATCGCGGCTATCGTCGCCGCCGCGATTCCTCCGGGCGTTGCCGCTTCCTGCAAAAGCTCGGCGAGTTCCAGCCCGCTCTCCCGCCAATACGCGATGCCATCGCTCAGCGCGTGCGCCGCCGCGATCAGAGCGGCCTTGCGATTCAGGCCTGCCCGTTGTGCAGCCTCGGCGAGATTTGCCAGCGCATGATATCCGTGCGTTGGCGAGTGCGTTGCCGTAATCGCGTCCATTTGCGATTCGGGCAAGTCGATTACCGGACCCACGAGCGCAAATAATTTGCGGATGCGTACGCGATCGCTGTTCGCGACGCCGCGGTCGAAACTCACAGGTGTCAGCCCTCGTCCAATTCGGCACACCGGACTCGGCATGGCGCGCGCCCAGCGCACCGGAGATCCCATCCACTTCCGCAAATTGCGGAACGGAATGCCCTGCGGCCAGGCTGACACACAGACGCGGAGGCGCAGCGCCACAGCCGAGCACTTCCCGAAGCATCTCGTTCACTGATCCAGGCCTGACCGCGATAATCAGTACGTGCAGCATTCGCGACTGCGGATTTCAAGTCCGGCGCAATCTCGATGCGCGATTCCTTCCGTAATGCGCGCAGCTTCTCCGGATTGCGGTCGTAGACGACGATCCGCCGCCGATCTCCTGCGAGCCGCAGTCCGGCCGCCAGCGCTCCGGTGATTCTCCCGCCGCCAAGAAAAACGGTCGCTTTCATTTAGTCGGCCGTGCCTCCTCCATCCACTACCAGCGCGGCCCCGGTCATAAACGAGGAGTCATCCGACGCCAGAAATACAACGGCCTTCGCAATCTCTTCCGCCGTCCCCACCCGCCCCAGGGGGCGATTCGCGCACCCCGCGATGTAATCCTCCCACTTCTGGCCGCGCATCTTTGCGTCTGCGGGAAGCATTGGAGTCTCGACGTCTCCCGGACAAACGCAGTTCACTCGAATCCCCTGCGCTCCATGATCGATGGCCATCGCCTTCGTCATCAGCACCACGCCGCCCTTCGACGCGCAGTAGGCCACCGCGTGATCCCCGCCAACGATGCCCCATCCCGAAGCGTTGTTGATGATCACTCCGCGTCGTTGCGCGATCATCACCGGCAAGACGAACTTCGACATCAGAAACGTGCCCTTCAGGTTGATGTCAATCTGTTCGTCCCACTCTTTCTCCGAACATTCCAATGCGGTGTGCGGATAAAAAACTCCCGCGTTATTGAACAGAATGTCGAGACGGCCGAACGCCTGCACCGTTTCCTCGACTGCCCGGCGGCAATCGCCCGCTGCGCTCACATCGGCATGCAGGAAGATGGCGTCGGACCCGACCTGCTTTGATTCGTGCCACCACGGACGCGCCGCGTTCCCGATTCCTGCCGGTGATCGCGACCTCGGCTCCCTCTTTGGCGAACAGCAATGCCGTGGCCTCGCCGATGCCCGACGTTCCACCCGTGATTAGTGCAACTTTGTTATTCAGACGCATGTTCAGTTCCAACTAACTTCATTGCCGCTGGACTCTAAAATCACTAACCACGAAGGACACGAAGGAGCACGAAGGAAAATCTTTGCTCGAATTTGACTTAACGGCTCGCCAGACCTCCCGCTGTTTCGCCGCCGTCTAGCGTGTACACCTGGCCCGTCGCGAACGCCGCATCGTCCGACGCCAGATATGCGAACAGCGACGCAATCTCCTCTGGTGACGCGTGTCGTCCTAGCGGAATCTTTCTGTTCACCTCGGCCAGCATCGCGTCAGAATATTCGGCGCGTTGCATCGGCGTCAGCACATATCCGGGGGCCACCGCGCACACGCGCACTTTCGGCGCCAGTTCGAGCGCCATCGACTTCGTCAACTCGATCACACCCGCCTTGGTCGCGTTGTAGTCTGCGTAATGCGGATATCCCATGATGCCGTTCGTCGACGCGGTCTGCAGAATCACTCCGCTGCCGCGTTCCCACATGTGGCGCGCCGCGGTCTGCGCCACATAAAACACGCCGGTCAGGTTCGACGGCGATTACGCGATCCCACTCCTCCGGCGTGATGTCGAGAAACTTGTGGCGCACGCTGATTCCGGCATTGTTGATCAGAACGTCGACGCCGTCCATCAGGCGGATCGCTTCGGCGAAGGCGGCCTCGACCTGCATGAGATCGGTGACGTCGGCGATGATGGCCTCGCCCAAGGCAGGCAGCTCATGCTTGATGCGGGCGCAGGCTGCGTCATCGCGATCGATCACGCACACGCGCGCTCCCTCTTCCAGGAAGCGAGCAGCGGTGGCAGCTCCGATGCCGCTGGCGCCGCCGGTGATCAGTACTCGTTTGTCTTTCAATCCACGCATGGAATCTCCTCAGTACATGTAGGGACGGACGCCTTCGTCCGCCCTCCGAGCGAAAGCTCGGATGTGGAACTTCGATATCGGATATGCAGCGTCGCTCGTGGGCGGCGTGCTCACTCGCTTCGCTCGGGACGGACGAAGGCGTCCGTCCCTACACAATCAACATCCTGCGGCCCGCACTGCTATCGTATGCGGCACGGCGCGCAACTGGGCCATCAACTCCGCATCGCAACGACGGTTAATGTCGTAGATCGCATATCCCAGCGTGCCGCGCGTATTCAGCGATTGGCGCTCGATGTTGATTCCGCGATCGCCCAGAATGTCGTTGATGGCGCGCAGAATGCCCGGCACATTGTGATGGATGTGCATCAATCGGTACGATCCCTCTTCGTATTCCAGATGGCACTGCGGCAGATTCACGCTCAGGGTGGAATCGCCGGTGCGCAGGTAATCGATCAGCTTCGCCGAAACGAACTGGCCGATATTCTGCTGCGCCTCCTCGGTCGAGCCGCCGACGTGGGGCGTCAGGATGACGTTGGGCAGTGCCTGCAACGGGCTCACGAATCCCGCGCCGCTCTCGGGCTCTTTGGGGAAAACGTCAATGGCCGCGCCTGCGATCTTGCCGGACTTCAGGCATGCCGCCAGCGCGTCGTGGTCCACCACGAATCCACGGCTTAGATTGAGGAAGCACGCGCCATCCTTCATCGCGGCGAATTCTTCTGCGCCAAACAGATCCTGATTTTCCTTTTTCCCATCCACATGCAGCGTCACCACATCCGATGTCTCGAGCAATTCGCGAAAGCTAACGCCGCGCGCGTTGCCCCGAGCCAGCACGTGCGAGACATCGTAGAAGACGACGCGCATACCCATGGCCTCGGCCAGTTCGGAAATCTGCGAGCCGATCTTGCCATAGCCCACGATGCCGAGGGTGAGCCCGCGGACCTCGTGCGCGCCCGCCGCCGACTTGTTCCACACCCCGCGGTGCATCTCAGTCGATGCCTGGAACGTGCGCCGGAGCAGCACGATGATCTCTCCCATGACCAACTCCGCGACGGAGCGGGAGTTTGAGTGGGGATCGTTAAACACGGCAATGCCGCGCTCGCTCGCAGTAGCGCGATCGATCTTGTCGACCCCGATGCAGAACGCGCCCACGGCAACCAGCTTCTCTCCAGCCTGAATCACAGCCTTTCGAAACGGAAGTCTTCGACCGCACGCCGAGAATCTCAGCTCCGCGAATCTTCTCGACGAGTTCCGGTTCTTCCAGTGCCGCTTTGTGCGACTCGACTTCGTATCCCGCGGCGCGAAATTGATCGACCGCCACCGCGCTGATGTTTTCCAGCAACAGAACCTTCAAGTCTCCTCCATAGAGCCGTTTGGAAACAGAAAAACACCGACGTTCAGGATAAACAGCAAACGCGGTTTGTGGGTAGAAAGTTGCATCGGCCGCCAGAAGTGTCAGTTCCCGCAAACCGCCCAGGGACAGGCGCCTTGGCGCGTAAGAAACCTCGTACGCGCTAGCGAAAATCCGACCCCTGGAAAACCAACCCTTTTTATTCTGAGCCGCATCTGACGTTCGCGCGATTCGGTTCTCCGCTCTCTGGCTGCCCGCCCATCCAGGCTCGCATCGTCGCGAGATTTCCAGTGACTCTGACTTCAAATCAACAGGGCAAAGCAGATATGAAACAACTAGTAAAACTAGCCGCTTGTCTTATTGCCGCTTTTTGCACCGTCATGGCGTCCGCTCAACTCCCGTCCACGCAAGATAGCGCGGCAGCACAGGCAACTACTTCTCCCGCCGCATATGTGTATGTGATCAATAACCCCAGCGGCAACATCTCCCAACTTAACGGCTACAGCGCCGCTTCCAACGGAGCCCTAACCCCTCTCGCCGGTTCGCCGTTCTGGACGACAACGAAAGGGTTGACTGCGATGGCGCACACGGCGCATTGGCTCTTCGTCTCCGATCAGGCTTACATCTACTCGTTCTCGATCGCTTCGAATGGCGCGCTTAAATTAGTGTCCTCGGTCAATGCGGCGCAGCATTATAGTAATGGTCAAACGGGTGCCTGGTTGGTCCTTGACCACAGTGGCTCGACGCTGTACGCCCTGGCGGATGACGGCATCGGAGACAACGAATTTCAGTTCTTCGCGAAAAATTCTACAACCGGTGCTCTCACTTATTTCGGGTCTACCGGGGCCAGCGTAGCGTACGGTTACCTCGATTTTTTGGGAAACAACCGATACGCGTACGGCTTCGGTTGTTTTCAGGATACGACGTTTTCCTATGGCTTCAGTCGAGGCAGCGACGGATCGCTAACCAGGTTGAACCTGAACGTTCCAATTCCCACTTATCCCGACGGTAATTATTATCTGTGCATGGCATCGGCTAACCCCGCTAACAACCTGGCAATCGCGATGTATCTGGAAACGGCTGGTGGCCCGCCCCCTGGCCCTCCCGCATGGCTGGGCGTCTACACTGCTGATAGTTCCGGTAACCTGAGCACAAACAGCACCTCGCAGAACATGCCGAAGGCGGCCGTAGGTGATTTGCATCAAATGGCGACATCGCCCGCCGGCAACCTGCTGGCGATTGGCGGACAGAGTGGATTGCAGGTGTTTCACTTCAACGGCAGCAATCCGATTACGCCTTACACAGGATTACTGGCTGTTCACGAAATTAGTCGGCTGAATTGGGACACTCACAATCACCTGTATGCCATTAGCCCTTCCGGAGGACGGCTTTACTCGTTCACGGTCACTCCTACAGGTCACAAACAGGATCCAGGGTCGCCGTACCTTGTCCCTAACCCTGTGGCCATTACCGTTCTGTCCAAGTAGGGGCAGCGGCGGCGGAAACTGCCGTGCCAAATCGCGATGTCGGAGCCACTTCTCAAACCGCCAGTGTGGCATCGGTTTCGACATCGCGAGCCGGATGTGGCGTTGCATTGTTGATGTAATATCGCGATTCCACGCATTGACCTCTCCCGCCGTGATTGGTCGCACACAGGCAATGGTTTGACTACGCTACGACCCACCCGGATAATCTGTTGGTCTCAGGTTCGAAACGTGGTGGACAGATCAGAAGTGAAGTTAGGGTTCGACGTTTCGGACTTCAAGGTTTCGAAGACTTAGAAGCCGAAAGGCTTAAGAGCTTAATTTCTCAATCCACCCTGAGGGATCTCTTCATGCACAGTGCTCGTCGTGGGACTGTTGCTGTTCTGTTGCTCCTCTTCGCAAGTCCACTGCTTTCCCAAACCACAAAGGCTGCTGACGCTCATGTCGTGGTCGTGGTGCGGGCGGCGAAGATGCTGGACGTGAAAGCAGGAAAGGTAGTCGCGAATCCCGTCGTCATCATTGAGGGAGAGCGCGTTAAGGAAGTTGGTCCCGGCCTGGCGGTTCCTGCAGGTGCAAAAGTCATCGATCTAGGGAACGCGACATTGCTGCCCGGCCTGATCGATGCGCACACGCATCTGCTGCAGAACTATGACTTCGCCCTCGGTGGCGACGACAACAACATGCTGCTGACGGTGGCGCAGATGAGTCCGGCGGAGCGGGCGCTTCTCGGGGCAAAGATGGGACGCGAGGATCTGGAGGCAGGAATCACGACAGTTCGCGATGTGGGTAATTCCGGCATCAACGGCGACGTCGCTCTTCGGCGCGCGATCAGTCACGGCTGGGTGACGGGCCCGCGGATTGTGGCCTGTACGAGAGCACTGGCGGCAGCCGGTGGGCAGTTCGGCAATCTGCAGCACGACGCGCAGGTTCTGGTGGAGCAGGAGTATGTCGAGATTGCGACGGTGGATGATGCGCGACGGGCGGTGCAGCGGGCATTTTATGACGGAGCCGATTGCATCAAGGTGATCGTCAATACAGGACCGCGGGTTGTGTCGCTCGAGGAGATGAAGGCCATTGTGGAGGAGGCGCATCGCGTCCATAAGAAGGTGGCAGCCCACGCGATTGGAGATGATGCAACCCGAATCGCCGCCGAAGCGGGAGTCGACTCCATCGAACATGCCTACATCGTGCCCGACGACGTGCTGAAGATGATGGCCTCCAAGAAGATCTTCATGGTTCCCACCGACTATCCGGAGGAGTTGTATATGGGATTTATTCCCGCGAGTTCGACGCCCGAAGAGCGCAAGCAGGCGGAAGCTCAGATGAAGCAAATCGCACAAGGCAACCGCGAGCGACTGAAGCGGGCGGTGGCCGCGGGCGTGCGCATCGCCGCGGGATCGGACGAGTACTATCAGATGGGAAAGCGCACGCGCGGCGAGAGCAGCACCCTGATTTACGAGGCGTATCGCGATTCGGGCATGACACCGTGGCAGATCATCCAGGCGGCTACCGTCAATGGCGCTGAATTGCTGGATTGGCAGGATCGGGTCGGGTCGATCGAGGCAGGGAAGTTCGCCGACATCGTGGCGACGGCGGGAGATCCATCGCAAGACGTGATGGAGTTGGAGAAGGTCAAGTTCGTGATGAAGGGCGGGGAGGTCGTGCGGAACGACTTGACCCAGACATCCGGGCGCTAGGGAAGAGAAAGTCAAAATCCCTCATCCCTCTGACTTCGTTCTGTCGAAATCCCACCTCTCGCAAAGGCAGCGAGAAGTGGGGCACCCACTTAACCTGCGTCTTCTTTCGGGTGAAATAGCAATTCCCGTTCTAGAATTCAAGCCAGCCGTTTGAGCAGGATCAGAATGAGTGAGGGGAAGACCTCATGATCGGTGCGGTCGACATTGGCGGAACGAAAATCGCTGTCGGCATGGTAGATGAGAACGGGCGCGTGCTTGCGCGAGCGGAAACTCCCACGGAAGCGGACCACTATTCGAATGGACTGGCAGCGATTGTGCGCATGCTGCGCGAAACGGCGGATGCGGCAGGCACATCGATTAGCGGCATCGGGATTGGAGCGACTGGGCCGGTGGACCCGATTGGCGGCGTGTTCGGTGACGTAGATTTCCTTCCCGGCTGGAGAGGCCAGAATCTGGTCCGGGACTTGGAGCAAGAATTTCCGGTACGCGTTGCCATGGAGAACGACGGCGATGCGGCTGCATTGGCCGAGGCCGGATGGGGCGCGGGCCGGAACCGCACGCGCCTTATTTACGTCACGGTTGGGACCGGGATTGGGGGCGGCATCATTATTGACGGGAAGCTCTATCGCGGAGTGGATGGGGCGCATCCGGAAGTCGGGCATCACGTGCTTGATCCCTCTGGCCCCGAGTGCTCGTGCGGATTTCGTGGGTGCTGGGAATCGCTGGCCGCCGGACCGGCCATGGTGGCGTGGATGGATAAGCACGCGCCTGTTGGTTATTTGCATCGACAAGGGATCACGGCAAAACGAATCTGCGAACTGGCGAAGCAGGGTGACGAACTCGCCGCGCAGGCAGTTGAGCATGAGGGCCACTACCTGGGACTGGGTTTGGCGAATTTAATCACCATGTTTACGCCGGATGCGATCGTTCTCAGCGGAAGCGTGATGAAGAGCGCGCCGCTATTCATGGGTAAGATTCGCGAGGTGATCCGAGGAGGCTGCCGCTTCGTGCCTGCTGAAAAGACTGAACTAATGCTTGCATCTCTGGGAGAAGATACGAATCTGATTGGGGCAGCCAGGGTCTGGCATTATCGGTTCGATGAGGGGAGGGCAACAGCGCTATGAGGGAATTAAGTGAGAAGCTGAAGTCCGTAGTTGACGCGGCGGAGCCTCGACTGCGGATGGTTGATGCTGCCGAGAGTTCCAAGCCAATCTTGCCGGGCGGCTGGTCCCGAAAACAGGTGATGGGGCATCTGATCGATTCGGCATCGAACAACCATCAACGGTTCGTTCGCGCGGCGCAGCAAGTGTCACTGGAGTTTCCGGGCTACGACCAGGAGGGGAACGTCCGGCTGCAGGCACCACAAGAGGCGGACTGGGCGCTATTGGTGTCCTTGTGGGCGGCATACAATCGCTATTTGGCTCACGTCATCGCGCGCCTGCCCGCCTCTAAGCTCGAGATCGTTTGCCGGATCGGCGCGGGAGAGCCCGTCTCCCTAAGCTTCGTTGCGACCGACTACCTTGCGCACATGGTGCATCATCTTCGCCAAATCGGCGCGGCGGACAATGCGTGAGTGTCGGGCCATTTTCGCGCGCCATCTCTTCCAGTTCACCCGCTGATCTGGTAGTGTTTTGAGTTTGCCTTTTGACGGAAAGGACGATAGCCGCGTGATCGTCGGAGTTCCGAAAGAAAGCTATCCCGGGGAACAGCGGGTTGCCCTTGTTCCCGTCGTGATTCCCAATCTCATCAAAGCCGGGCTGGAAGTGGTCGTCGAGGCCGGGGCGGGCGAGCAGGCCGGGTATCCTGACGCCGCGTACGTCGAGAAAGGCGCGAAGATTCTTCCGGACCGCGCCGCCGTGTTCAGCGCGGCCGACATTATTGTGCAGGTGCTCTGCTATGGGTCGAACGATGTAACCGGCCAAGCCGACCTGCCGCTCTTCAGGCGTGGCCAGACGCTGATCGGATTCCTCAGACCCTTCGGATCGGCCGAAATTGTGCAGCAGATCGCGCAGGCGGGCGTGACCGCGTTCTCCGTGGAATTGATGCCGCGGACCACGCGGGCGCAGAGCATGGATGCGCTGTCTTCCATGGCGACTGTGTGCGGCTACAAGGCAGTACTGCTGGCTGCCGAGACTTCGCCTCGCATTTTTCCGATGATGACCACCGCTGCGGGAACCATCACTCCGGCCCGGGTGTTCGTGATCGGCGCCGGAGTCGCGGGTTTGCAGGCGATCTCGACGGCGCGCCGCCTGGGGGCAGTGGCCTCAGCGTACGACATGCGGCCCGCGGCCAAGGAGCAGGTGCAGAGCCTGGGCGGACGTTTCGTCGAATTGCCGATCGAAGCCCAGAATGCGCAGGATGCCCGCGGCTACGGCACCGCGCAGGATGAAACCTTCTATGCCCGGCAACGTGAACTGCTGACGCGCGTGGTCGCCGAGAGCGACATCGTCATCTCTGCGGCCGTCATTCCCGGCAAGAAATCGCCGGTACTCATCACCGCCGACATGGTCAAAGGGATGGCTCCCGGGTCGGTGATCGTCGATCTGGCGGCAGAGCGCGGCGGCAATTGCGAACTGACCCAGACGGGCGAGACCGTGAAGGCGCACGGCGTCACGATCATTGGCGCAATCAACCTGGCGAGCAGCGTTCCGTACCATGCCAGCCAGATGTATGCGCGCAACCTGATCACCTATCTGACTTACATGGTGAAAGACGGCAAACTGCAGATGAATTTGCAGGATGAAATTACGCGCGAGACTTTGATCACCAACGGCGGAGAGATCGTGAATGCGCGTGTGCGGGAGTTCTTCAAGCTGCCGGCGCTGGCGCCTGCGGGGTAGGTAAGTTGACGTTGTCATCCTGAGTCAAGCGGGCTCTTGCGCAGTCGAAGGATCCCTATAGCTACGACGAGTGCTGGATACGAGTAGGGATCCTTCGACTCCGTGGCTGCTCCGCTTCGCGGACCAGCCACTGCGCTCAGGATGACAGACTCTTGATCAAAGACTGACGACTAACGACTGAGGTACTGCATGCCTTCCAACCTGATCGACGCGCTGTTCGTATTCATGCTGGCGGCTTTCATCGGATTTGAAGTCATCCGCCACGTCTCGCCGTCTGCTGCACACGCCGTTGATGTCGCTGACCAACGCCCTCGATGCGATTGCGGTCGTCGGGGCGATCGTGCTGGTGGGGGAGAAGAAGAGTACGTTTGCGACTGTCCTGGGCGTGATCGCCATCATCGCCGCGACCAGCAACGTGGTCGGAGGATTCATCATCACCGACCGCATGCTGCGGATGTTCAAAACCAGTCGTCCTGCCAAACCTCAAGGGACGAAATCCTAATGACGCCCGAGTTCGCTGGAAGCCAGTACGTACTCGAAGTCATTTATCTCGTCGCCAGCGCGCTGTTTATTTTGTCGCTGAAGTGGATGAGTTCGCCGGCCACCGCCCGGCACGGCATTCTCGCCGGCGAAATCGGCATGGTGCTGGCCATTGGCGGCACGCTGCTGCGCCACGGCATCATCGACTGGAAGTGGATCATTATCGCGCTGGTGCTCGGATCGGGCATCGGTGTTCCGCTGGGCATGGTGCAGATGACCGCGGTGCCGCAGCGGACGGCGTTGAGTCACGCCTTCGGCGCGTTGTGCGTGACGCTGGTTGGCACTGCGGAATTTTATTTGCGCTCGCCCGATGTGCCGAAATTCATGATGTCGGTGCTGTCGATGGAAGTCATTCTCGGCGGGCTGACTTTCACCGGCAGTCTAATGGCCGCGGGAAAACTGCAAGAAGTCCTGCCTCAACGGCCGATTACTTATAAAGGACAGAATCTCGTCAACCTCTTGCTCTTTGCGGGCGCGGTCGGCAGCGCTGTTTACCTGGTGCTGCATCCCGGGGCGAAAGAACTGTTTCCGGTGGTCGTCGGAATCTCGCTCGTCATTGGCGTGCTGCTGGTGATTCCGATCGGTGGCGCCGATATGCCGACGGTGATCTCGCTGTTGAACTCCTATGCCGGACTGTCCGCCGCAGCCATGGGATTCGTGCTGAACTCGAAGCTGCTGATCATCGCCGGTGCACTCGACGGATCATCGGGCTTCATTCTTTCGGTGATCATGTCGAAGGCGATGAACCGGTCGTTCACCAACGTGCTGTTCGGCGCGTTCGGACAAGTGCAGACGTCGGCGGCCGCGGGGCAGGAGGCGAGGCCCGTGCGCAGCGCCACGCCGGAGGAGGCAGCGCGCGATTCTGGCAGCCGCCAACAAAGTTGTGATCGTCCCTGGATACGGCATGGCGGTGGCGCAGGCGCAACACAAGGTGCGCGAGCTCTATGATCTGCTCACCAAGAAGGGAGTTGATGTGCGCTTCGCGATTCATCCTGTCGCGGGACGCATGCCCGGCCACATGAACGTGCTGCTGGCCGAGGCCGACATTCCCTATGACCGGCTCATCGAGATGGATGAGATCAATGGCGACTTTCCGCAGACGGATGTGGCGTTGATCATCGGCGCTAACGACGTAACGAATCCGGCCGCGCGCACCGATCAGTCGAGCCCGATTTTCGGCATGCCCATTCTCGACGTGGACAAGGCGCACACCGTGATGGTGATCAAGCGCGGCATGAGCCCGGGATTCGCGGGGATTGATAATCCGCTTTATTACCTTGACCGGACGCTGATGCTGTTCGGCGACGCCAAGCAGTTTGTGGGCGGGATCGTCAAGGAACTGGGCGGGCACTAATCGAGCCGGAACTTCAAATTGACGGTGCGTTTTGCGTTTGCCGTGCTATTGAAACGATTTAATATTGTTGGTCGCAATCCAGACCTCAGGTGATCTTATGAGTACTCCTTTCGTTGACCAGTTTTCTATTCATCCTTGCGGCCTTGCTTTATCGCAATCCCAACCTCAACTCAATCTCATGCCCATGCCTGCCAGCGTGCAGCAGGGCAGTGGCATGCTGCCGATCACACAGTCGTTTTCCGTGAGTGTTACTGGCGCTCACGATCCTGCGCTCGAGGCCGGCGTGCAGCGGTTCGTCGCGCAGCTTTCGCGGCAGACTGGGATTCCGTTTCGCCCCAAAGCTGGCGCCGCTGCGACGCTGACCGTGCATGCCGATAAGGCTTTGGACAGCTTGCTGAAACTCGGCGAAGATGAGTCGTACCAGCTGACAGTCACCGATTCCGGCGCGCAGCTTACGGCGCCCACGACACTGGGCGCGCTTCACGGCCTGCAGACTTTTCTGCAACTGGTCACGATCACTCCGAGCGGTTTCGCCGCCCCGGCGGTCACTATTAAAGACCAGCCTCGTTTCCCGTGGCGCGGCACTGCTGATCGATGTGAGCCGGCACTTCATCCCCATCGATGTTCTCAAGCGCAATCTCGACGGCATGGCCGCCGTGAAGATGAACGTGCTGCACTGGCATCTTTCCGACGATCAGGGATTCCGCGCCGAGAGCAAGGTATTCCCGAAACTCACCGGGATGGGATCGGAGGGAATGTTCTACACGCAGGCGGAAATTCGCGAACTGATCCAGTACGCGCATGATCGCGGCATCCGCGTGATCCCTGAGTTCGATACGCCCGGCCACAGCCGCTCCTGGTTCGTTGGTTATCCCGAGCTGGCCAGCGGTGACGGGCCCTTCACGGTTGAGACGGAGGCGGGCCCTTCGTCGGTCACCGATCCCACGCGTGAAGAGACTTACAAGTTCATGGACAAGTTCGTCGAGGAGATGGGAAAGCTCTTTCCCGACGCCTATTTCCACATCGGCGGCGACGAGGTCGACGGTAAGTTCTGGGACGGCAATCCCAAGATCCAGGCCTTCAAACAAGCGCACGGCATGAAGACCAATCAGGATCTGCAGGCTTATTACAATCAGCGCCTGCAGAAGATTCTAGCGAAGCATCACAAGATCATGATTGGCTGGGATGAGATTCTGCATCCCGATCTGCCCAAGACGATTGTGGTGCAGTCCTGGCGAGGGCAGGAATCGCTGGCGACGGCCGCGAAGCAGGGCTACAGTGGCCTGCTTTCTTACGGCTACTATCTCGACCTGATGTGGCCGACCGCGCGACACTACGCGGTCGATCCGATGAGCGGCGCTGCCGCTACGCTTACGCCGGAGCAGCAGAAGCTGATTCTGGGTGGTGAATCGTGCCAGTGGGCCGAGTGGGTCACGCCGGAGAATATCGACTCGCATATCTGGCCGCGCAACGCGGCGATTGCCGAGAGGCTCTGGTCACCGCAGGATGTGACCGATGTGAACTCCATGTATGCGCGAATGCATGCCGTGAGTCTCGAGCTTGAATCGCTGGGGCTGACGCACAACTCGGCTCGCGATCGAATGCTGCAGCGCATGGCGGGAGGCGCGGACACGACGGCGTTGCGCGTTCTGGCCGATGTCGTCGAACCGGTGAAAGATTACAACCGGTGGAGCGACGAGAAGGGTCCAATCGATTTCCATGCGCCTTTGAATCGCATGATTGACGCGGTGTATCCGGAGAGCGATACGGCGCGTGAGTTCAGCAGTCTGGTGCAGCAGTTCGTGCAGAGCGGATACAAGGACCAAGCGGCCGAGGCGCAGATTCGCAACTGGCTGACGCTGTGGCGCAGACAATGACGCGAAGCTCCATCCGCTACTGCAGCAGTCGGCATTGCTGCAGGAGGACATTCCCGTCTCGCAAAACCTGGCCATGCTGGGTGCGGCTGGACTGCAGGCGCTCGACTATCTCGATAAAGGACAGCCGGAGCCCGATCTCTGGAAGACGCAGCAGATGGCGGTGATCGAGCAGGCGAAGAAGCCGGTTGCGGGACTGCTGCTGATGGTGGTCGCGCCGGTGCAGCAGTTGGTCGAGGCGAGCGGCCAGGCCTCGCCCTGAAACAGCAAGCTTCGCGGGACCATTGACGCGGACTACTTTCATTGATATCATGATATCAATATAGAAGGAGTCAAAGTGATATGGCCCAGCTAGTCGTTCGCAATCTCGAAGACAGGGTGAAGGCGCGATTGCAGCGTCGTGCTAAACGTAACGGTCGCAGCATGGAGGAAGAGGTGCGCGACATTCTGCGGAACGCAGCCAACGAGCGCGATGCTCCGACTGTGGGATTAGGCACTCAGATCGCATCGTTGTTCCGGGGCAAAGGCTTCAATTTTGAAGTGGAAGAGTTGCGCGGACATCCTGTCCGTCCGGCCTCGTTCGATGAAGAGTGAGAATGATCATTCTTGATACGAACGTTCTTTCCGCTCTCATGCGGGACGTACCGGACGTGAAAGTTGCCTCATGGCTCGATCAGCAGCCTGGAACCTCCATCTGGACGACCTCGATCACAATGTTTGAAATTCAAGTCGGGCTGCAGATTATGCCCGTTGGCAAGAAAAAGACGGCCTTGTCCGAGGAATTCGAACGATTGCTGGACCAAATGGGTCATCGCATAGCCGTTTTCGACGAGCACGCAGCACGACTGGCGGCGAACCTTTCCGCCGTGAGGCAAAAGAAAGGTCGGGTGGGAGAAATGCGCGACACCATGATTGCCGGTATCGTGTTGGCCCATCACGCATCTTTGGCGACGCGGAATGTCACTCACTTCTCTGACATTCAGGCCACAGTGGTCAATCCCTGGACTGCCTGAAAGGTACGGCGAGCCTTGTCATTCCGAACGCGAAGCGGAGGAATCTGCTTTTGCAGCGGGAATAGTGTCGAGGACAGCAGATTCCTCACGGCAAACTGCGCCGTTCGGAATGACAACGTGGCGACAAGTGGTTTCGGAACCGGAAAATCTAAATCCACAACGTCCGAGTCATGCCAGAACGCGAAGCGAGAATCTGCTTTTTGGAGCGGCGTGATATCCTAATAACATCAGCTGCGCACCGTCTTGGCGGAAATCCCCCGCGGTTCCTGAAGAAATTCAGAAGTCAGCAAGAGAGAAGCCAGAACCATGCTTTCAGTCAGTAATGTGTCAATGCGCTACGGCGCCAAAGTTCTGTTCGAAGAGGTTTCCACGGCGTTTACGCCGGGGAAGCGCTACGGCCTGACCGGCCCCAACGGCGCCGGCAAGTCGACGTTCATGAAGTTGCTCAGCGGCGAGACTGGACCCGCAAAAGGGCACGGTCGTCCGCCCACGCAAGCTCGGCGTGTTGAGCCAGGACCAGTTTGCCTTTGACTCCCATAGCGTGCTCGACACCGTCATCATGGGCAACAAGCGCCTGTGGGCGGCTATGCAGGAGCGCGACGCCATTTACGCCAAGCACGACATGACCGACGAAGACGGCATGAAGCTCGGCGAACTCGAAGGCATCGTCGGCGAGGAAGACGGCTACTCGGCCGAGAGCGAAGCCGCCATTCTGCTGGAAGGTCTCGACATTCCTGAGGAACTGCACTCGCGCAAGATGGGCGAGTTGCAGGGTGGACAGAAGGTCCGCATACTGCTGGCGCAGGCTCTGTTCGGTCATCCGCAGGCTCTGCTGCTCGACGAGCCCACGAACCACCTCGACTTGGACTCGATTCATTGGCTGCAGGGATTTCTGAACGTGTACGACGGCGTTGTCATCGCCATCTCGCACGACCGCCATTTCCTGAACAGCATTTGCACGCACATCGCCGACATCGATTACCAGACGATCATCACCTACACCGGCACGTACGACGACATGGTGGTCGCGAAGACGCAGATTCGCTCGCAGATCGAGGGGCAGAATGCGCAACGCGAGAAGAAGATTGCGCAGTTGAACGAATTCATCGCCCGCTTTGCCGCCGGTACGCGGTCGAGCCAGGTGCAATCGCGGCGCAAGGAAGTCGAACGCCTGCAGGTCACGGAACTGGCGAAATCGAACATCCAGCGGCCATTCATCAAGTTTGAGCAGAAGCGGCCCTCGGGCAAGCACATCCTTGAAATCGAGCATCTCGGCAAGAGCTACGCCGACAACCACGTGATTCGCGACTTCACCGCCAGCGTCGGCCGCGGCGAGAAGATCGCGCTGATGGGGCGCAACGGGGCAGGGAAGACTACGCTGCTGAATGCGCTGCTGGCGAACTCCCCGACGACGCCGGAGTCCGAGCTGCGCAAGACCAGCGGATACGATGGGCAATTCGTCGATGCGGGCAAAGTGATCTGGGGACACGAAGCCTCGATCGGCTACTTCGCGCAGGACCACCGCAGCCTGATCGAGACGGGTACGACCGCCATCGAGTGGCTGCATCAGTGGGATCCGTCGGCGGTCAATGAAGAGCTGCGCGGAATTCTCGGGCAGATGCTGTTTGCCCGCGACGAAGCAACGAAGTCGACGAGCGTGCTCTCGGGAGGCGAGGCGGCCCGGCTGCTGTTCTGCAAGCTGATGCTGCAGAAGCCGAACGTGCTCGTGCTCGACGAACCGACGAACCACCTCGATCTCGAATCGATCAACGCCCTGAACATCGCGTTGCAGCGCTATCAGGGGACGGTGCTGCTGGTGACGCACGACCACGATCTGATCGACGAAGTCGCCACCCGCATCTGGCACTTTGAGAGCGATCACAAGATCACCGACTTCAAGGGCACGTACGAGGACTACCAGGCGGCAGTGGTGGCGGTGTAGGGCGCATTTAGACGGAGTTAGCAAGCGCCAAACCTGCGACGGGAATTTTCGCGGAAGGCGTCGGTGGTCAATATGCTTGCCGGCTTTGTTGCACCATTTTCGCTGCATGTAAATAAACCAGGTTCTCCACAGCTTTTCACAAGCGTTTGCAGTTGCGTTACGTTCGCAAGTTGAAGATAATGAACGCGAACAGTTCCTCTGACGGCCATCAGGGGCGTTGCATTAGGGTTCCGTGTACAGTCGAGCTGATTTACTCAGGATTCTGCACGTCACGCCGCGCCAGTTGGCGAACTGGGAGCGGAACGGCCTAGTCACTTCTGCCGAGTCCTACTCGTTCTCCGATCTGCTGGAAATCAAGAAGGTTCGAGATCTGTGCGCGATGAGCGTGCGGCCCAACGTGATTCGCCAGTCACTCGACGCGATGCGGAAGCAGGCTGCAGGGCTGGAGAATCCGCTGCTTGGAAGCCACCGCCTCGTCCACCGCGAAGCATCGCGTGGCCTTCCGTCATGACGGCAAGCTGCTCGAGCCGATCGCGGGACAGTTCCTGATGGATTTTTCCGAGCGCGAAAAGGTTGTGACCAGCGCGCCGGTCGGCGGACGGCCGGAGCCGATGCCGAACGAGAACGAGGTCAGTTCGTGGTTCGCGCGCGGCATCGCTCTGGAAGAAGATCCCAGCACCCATGGCGAAGCGATTGCCGCCTATCACCGGGTGCTTGAGACTGGCTCCCAACCACGCGGCTGCTCACATCAACCTGGGAACGCTCTACTACAATCGCCAGGAGTTTGGCCTTGCCGAACGCCACTATCGCGCAGGCGATCGAAGCCGATCCCCGCTACGCCCTTGCTTATTTCGATCTGGGCAACGTGCTCGACGAGACTGGGCGCGTCCAGGAAGCCGTTCAGACCTACAAGGCCGCGCTGCAGTTGGCTCCCACTTACGCCGATGCCCACTACAATCTCGCGCTCGCCTTCGAAAAGCTGCGCGAGCCCCGCAAAGCGCTGAAGCACTGGCAGGCTTACGTGAAGCTCGATACCTCAGGCCCCTGGTCGGTGCACGCCCGCAGCCAGATCAAGCGCATCCTGCAGGCGGATGGCTTGAAGCTGGTCTACAAGCGCGGGTAAGGCAAAAGCTTCAACCACGAAGGACACGAAGGTACACTAAGGAAACCTCCGTTCGACAGCGGGTTTTCCTTTGTGAACCTTCGTGTCCTTCGTGGTTAAAGCTTTTGATCGTTTCTTCCACGACGTACCGTTTACGAAACGCTTGATTCCGTCTTTGAGATGCACGACGTTGAAGTTGATAAGCAATCCAATCGACCTTCCGCTGAGCTTTAGGTACGAGATGACCTGCGCTTGGTGGACTGGGGATATACCTTCAACGGACTTGATCTCGACGATGACGAGGTCTTCGACCAGCAGATCCATTCGATATCCGAGATCTAGTTTTGCGCCGTGATAAACGACGGGAAGCCCAACCTGCGCCTGGGAACGAATGCCTGCTTGACGAAGTTCGTATTGCAGGCACGCTTGATAGGCGCTCTCCAGCAAGCCGGGGCCGAGTTCAGAATGGACCTTCATGGCTGCTGTGATGATCGCGTGACTCAGCTGCCTGGGCGCTTAACCTCCGAATCGCGTAGGACGCCATAATGTCTACAGGAATAGAGGCTAGGTGGCGTTACACGTCCGTGGTGTCGGTCACAATTCCGTAGATAAAATCCGCAGGAACCCCAAATCGGGAAACCACGAAGGACACGAAGGTACACTAAGGAAACCTCTACAACGCTGGGTTTTCCTTTGTGAACCTTCGTGCCCTTCGTGGTTAATGCTTTTGCCGGAGTGCTACCATTAGAAGTTTGCTGAATTCATCCGCGAAGGTGTTCCCATGCCCGAGACACTGCAAGCTGCAGCTCCCGCCCCGCTGACCACTCTTACCGAAGACGAAATTCTTTTCCGCGACAACATCCGGCAGTTTGCCGACGACAAGGTTCGTCCGCTGGTCAAAGAGATGGACGAGAAGGGCGTCTTCGACAAAGACCTGATCCACGATTTCTTCCAGCTTGGTCTCATGGGCATTGAGATCCCGGAGCAATACGGCGGCGGCGGCGCCAAGTTTTTCGAGGCGATCCTGGCGGTCGAGGAACTCTCGCGGGTGGATGCCTCCTCCGGAGTGATCGTCGATGTGCAGAATACGCTGGTCAACAATGCCTTCCTGCGTTGGGGCAGTGAGGAGCAGAAGAAACGCTATCTCCCGAAAATGGCTGCGGAGACGCTCGGAGCCTACGCCCTCAGCGAAGCCGGCTCCGGTTCCGACGCGTTTGCGCTGCAGACGCGCGCCACTCTCAAGGGCTCAGAGTACGTCCTGAACGGCCGCAAGCTCTGGATCACCAACGGCAAGGAAGCTGGACTCTTCGTTCTCTTCGCCACGCTTGATCCCGCGGCAGGCTACAAGGGGATTACCGCATTCCTGATCGAGAAGGATTTCCCGGGATTCACCGTCGGCAAGAAGGAAGACAAGCTGGGCATCCGGGCGTCGTCCACGTGCGAACTGATTCTGGAAGATTGCCGCGTGCCCAAGGAAAACGTGCTGGGCGAGCCCGGCAAGGGCTACAAGATCGCGATCGAGACCCTGAATGAAGGCCGCATCGGCATTGGCGCTCAGATGATTGGCCTGGCCCGCGGGGCCTGGGAATTCGCCTGCAAGTATGCCGTCGAGCGCAAGCAGTTCGGCAAATCCATTGCCGACTTCCAGGGAATCCAGTTTCAGATCGCGCAGATGGCCACCGAACTCGAGGCCGCGCGCCTGATGGTTTACAACTGCGCCCGCATGAAAGACGCCGGCGTGAACTTCGTGAAAGAAGCCGCGATGACCAAGCTCTTCGCCTCGCAGGTCGCCGAGCGCGTCACCTCGCTCGCCATCGAAATCTACGGCGGGTATGGCTTCACGAAGGACTATCCCGTCGAAAAGTACTGGCGCGACGCCAAGATCGGAAAGATCTACGAGGGCACGTCGAACATGCAGCTGGCGACGATCGCCAAGCTGGTCTTGGGAAAATAAAGGCTGGAGCCAGCCGGGCCCGGACGTCGCCAGCAGCCTACGGCGTGAAGTGCAATTCCACGCTCTCCTGCGATTCCGCGCCCGGAGCGTATTTCCACTGGGAAATTGCAGTTTCGGCAGCCTGCACCAGAATTGGGCTGCCCCCGACCGGTTCGACTTTCTTAACGCTGCCGTCGGGGCCGACCACGGCAACGACCTTGACCGTTCCTCCAAGTCCCATCCTTTTTGCAGCGGTTGGATACTCTGGAGCCACTCTGCGGACGACTCGCCGTCTGCTTTCGGGGGAGGGCTGTTGGTTCTGGGCCCATACGGCCGGCGCCAGAGAGTAGGAGAGGGCAAAAGTTACGACAATAGCGAACAGACTCTTCATACTTTGGGGGATCCTGATATAAATTTAGTATTGTTTACGGCGTCTACGTAATTGGAATCGTATCGAAGCACCGCCTGCTTCGGAAAGTAACGCCCGTAACCTGGGAGTGCACCGGTGTTCTGGCCGCGGCAGAAATCCGGGAGCCCGAACAGGCCCAAGCGGCGCTTTCTTTCAAGCCAATCGGGCTTGCTCATAATGTGCAGCGAGTTGCACTTGGGGAACTTTTGCACCCCACGGCTTCCTCCCGCAAGTAATTCCACATCAATAACTTGCGTAGTTTTCGCAAATTGGCGCGCTAGGTGCAAATCCCTAAGTGCCTGCGTGCTTGAGGCAAATGACCGGGGTGCACCTTGACGACGTTATTCGGGACGATCGATTACAAAGAAGTCACCGAGGTTTCTGAAACTCCCCGTAAGAAACTTGGCTGGCTGCCGCTGCTTACCGTATTGTTCATGATCTCCTACGGCTTGATGACGATGCTGATCGTCGAGCAGGGACAGACCATCGAATCGCAACGCGCCCTGATCCGCGAACTGTTTCGCGACAGCAGCGAACTGTCGGCCGTCAAAATGAAGGCTGTAGAAGAACGCAATCACGCCCAGGCATTAGCGCAGAACCCGTCATCCCAGAACCCGTCGACCCAGGCTCCATCAGTCCAAACTCCGTCGACCCAGGCTCCAATGAAACAGGCCCCGTCTTCCCAGGCAGGACCGCAGCAACGTGCGCAGAACCAGGTGAAACCGAAGGCCAATTTCCAGATGCCGTCAAAACCGGCCGCTGATCTGGCTGACCATCGCCGGTCTCTGATCACGATTTAGTGAAAAGAAGAACGATTAGCAACGATTGATGTACTTGGTACTTAGTTAAACAGTAAGCGCAAGCGAGCACGAGACAATGAAGGTCCTGACCCTAGCTTTGTTGTTCAGTCTGAATGTGGGGACCCTAACCCCACAGAAGCCTTTGCGCCAACCCACTTCCCAGTTGTCCAAGCATGCCAAAGGCGGACGCTGGTACTTCGCTGCCAGCGGACATGCCGTTTACTGCTACGGTCCGGTCATGACCGTTCCCGGCGCGAATGGCGACCTGCAAAAAGTGGCAACCTTCTGTCGTGATGGCAGCGCGGTCGTTCCGCTCAAAGACTAGCCAAATCCAGGGCTGTTACGAAACTCGTGCCGTCCGCTAAAGCGGACTGGGTTTGTTCCATTTGCGTCTTCCCGGCACTGCCGTGCCGGGCTTTCACATCCCGCCGCTATGCGGCTGGAACTGATCCCGCCGCTGAAGCCGTGCCTCTTCCGAAAATTAATTCCGCTGAAGCCCGGACCTTCCCAAATCATTTATGAGCCGGCTTCTCAATTCCCCGGCATCCAACTCGAGAACTCTGGCCACTTGCTCATGGCCTCTTTTGCCCACGCCGTGTTCTTGTCTTTGTGGCACGACGTGCACGGGTTCGGAATCCCGTACTTGTCCGTCATCTCCGGGGAAATGAAGCGGAAGGTGTGGGCATGCACGAACGTACCGGGCACACCCTCGCTTTCAATCGCCGGCATATGGCAGGCAACGCACTGGCTTCCAAGGCTTCCATCCTTATGGTGCGTGTGTTCCTCGAGAGTAGCCGTGTGCGGGCCATTTGCGCTCGCCGGGCCGTGGCAATCGAGGCAGATCTGCTCCGCGGGCTTTCGGAGTTGAGCGTAGTTCGCGGTCCCATGCACGTCGTGGCAAGACGAACAGGTGATTCCCCGCCGGTACATCACGCTCTGCGCAAAGTCATTTCCTTGCATGCGATTCTTGTGCGCGGTGCAGTCGGGGAAATAATAGAAAGTGGTTTGGCCCAGCGTGCAGTCCTCCAGCTTCCAATAGTCGGCCAGCCTCAGCCCGACGTCGTAGCCGACTGGCCAGTCGTAGTATTTCCCCTCGATCGGACTCGATCGCGGCTGACCTTGAGAGTGGCACTGGATGCAAGTGTCGCTGGCAGCCACCGGATCCATCAGACCCGCATTCACAATGTTGCTGCGTGACGGATGCGCCACGTGCTCGCTTCCCGGGCCGTGGCATCGTTCGCAGCCGACGTTCCACTCCGCCACCTGCTTTGTATGAGTGTTGTAACCGACGGAATGACAGCCGTCGCATGTGGGCCCGGTTGGGCGTTGCATGTTATCCGAAGGGTAGAAAGCGGTCCACCAGTCTCCACCCTTGTCCGGCACGTGATACGGGCGCCAGGAGTGATCGGCGAAGACCCACTGCGCCGGCAGAGGGATAGTAGTCGTCGCCGACCTTGGTGAAATAGCGCTGTTTCCACAGACTGCCGTATACGAACGCCACCTGATCTTTGGTGAACCGCGCCACATTGTTTGTGGCCGGGTCGGCAGCGATGGCTTCGGGATGTTCGCGGGGATCGCGCACTACGTTCGCCATCGGCGTCTTCTTCCAGCGGGCGTAGATTTCCTGATGGCATTTCTCGCAGGACTGCGAACCTGTGTAGTGCGCCGAAGCCATGACGACTGATTGCTGTTGCCGCTCGTCGGGACTGAGCGGGCCAAGGCTTCTCACGAAGAGGACGAGCTTCCAGATGTCGTCTTCTGATCCAGCTTTGTTCCATGCGGGCATCCCCGTGAGCTGTACCCCGTTCTCGATGATGTAGTGAATCTCGCCGTCGGTGAGACGTTGCGTCGGCGCCGAGCGCAGATCGGGTACCCGGGGATAGAGATTCGACCCGACCGGCGTCTTCCCGCTGCCGTCAACTCCATGACAGGCGGCACAGTGAGCCAGGAATGAACCCCGCCCCTCTTGTAGGAGCGGGGCACCAGGGGCGACGGGATTCTTCTTGTCGCGTTCCGCCCCGGGGATCGACAGGTTCCGCACTCCCCGGGCGAGCGTGGCCTCCCATGGCGGTACCGGAGTGTTGGCGCGAAAGCCGCGGCGGAGCAGCAGATCGGCTCCTAGCGCCACAAGCACAGCGATCGTCAAAAACAGTAGAATCAGGCCTTTCCTCATGATCTGCCCACTGTCTTTGAAACTGGCAGTGTGTGTCAACCCCAGGCGTGCGGAATCAGACTGCGTCCAAATCATAGTGAGGCGCATCAATATCTTCCGCGTGTAAAAGCCAAATCTTTGAGTGGAAGGAACGTCCATGTCGATCCGTCCAGTGAAGCGCCTCATCAAATCCAAGCCCACGCTCGAAGGGGCCGGAGTGCACCTCCGCCGCGCGTTCGGTTTCGGCAATACGCAGGAGTTCGATCCTTTCCTGCTGCTCGACGACTTCCGCAATGACGTTCCGAAAGACTACCTGGCGGGATTTCCCTGGCATCCGCATCGCGGAATCGAGACCATCACGTATGTTCTCGCAGGAACCGTCGAGCACGGCGACAGCATGGGCAACCAGGGCGCGATTGCTGCCGGCGACGTGCAATGGATGACCGCCGGCAGCGGCATCATTCACCAGGAAATGCCCAAGGGCGATCAGACTGGTCGTATGCATGGCTTCCAACTCTGGGCAAATCTTCCGGCAGCGCTCAAGATGACTGCCCCGCGCTATCAGGAAGTGAAGACGGGCGAGATCCCAGAAATCACCGACGATGACGGGACACATGTCCGCATCGTTTGCGGAAATTTCTGGGGCAAGAAGGGCCCGGTGGAAGGCATCGCGGCCGACCCGATCTATCTCGATGTTTCGGTCCCTCCGGGCGAGCGAAAGACGTTGCCGGTCGAAACCACGCGCCACGCTTTCGCGTACGTTTTCTCTGGAGAGGGCAAATTCTGCAACGCGTCCGGCCCACTGGCTGTACCGACAGAAAGCGTCGGATGGGCTGACACGCAGCCGCCTTCCGATGCCGAGAATCGCTCTCTCGTGGTATTCGACCGCGGTGACGAGGTTTCCGTGCAAGCCGGAGAGGACGGTATTCGCTTCCTCCTCGTATCAGGCAAGCCGCTGGAAGAGCCCGTGGCCTGGTACGGCCCCATCGTCATGAACACGCAGGAGCAACTGCAGCAGGCGTTCCAGGAGTTGCAGCAGGGGACGTTTCTGAAGAAGTAAGAAACCCTTTCACCACAGAGGGCACGGGGGAACACAGGGGAAGAGCCAGCACGCGGATTTGCACTGGTGGGCTTCCTTTGTGTACCTTCGTGTCCTTCGTGGTTATGATCTTCTGTCGCCATGCCCGAACTCCCCGAAGTCGAAACGATAGCCCGCGGCCTCGCCCAGCGCGTCACCGGCGACGTCATCGAATCCGTCTGGCTCGGCCAGAAGAAGGAGCCGCTGAAGTCCCCAGCCGCGGAGATCGCCTTAGTCCTCGAGCATAGCCGCATCGCGGAAGTCCGCCGCATGGGCAAGCACATCGTCTTCGACCTCGATCGTGTGGCGCGGGCGCCGTCACCCGCGAACGGCCGGAACTCTAAACGTCCGCCAAAGAAATCCACGCAGGCTTTCGTCGAGGATAGGCGCAAAGGCGGGCGGGAGCGCCCGGCCCACACAAACCACGAAAGCACAATGGATCGTTCATCTCGGCATGACTGGCCGCCTTCAGGTGTGCGATCCGCAAACGGAAATCGCCAAGCACACGCACGCGATCCTCAAATTGTCGTCGGGCAGGGAACTGCGCTTTGTCGACCCGCGCCGTTTCGGGCGCCTGAGCGTAGCCTCCGCCGCCGGATTTGATGCGAGCGGCGTCGAACCGCTCGAAGTCGATCTCGACCGCTTTGTCGAACTGTTCCGCGGCCGCAAAACTCCGATCAAGAGCGCGCTGCTGAACCAGAAACTCCTGCGCGGCGTGGGAAACATCTATGCCGACGAATCACTTTTCCGCGCGGGAATCCGCCCGCGCCGCCGCGCTGCCTCGATCACCCACGAGCAATTGAGAAAACTCTACCTGTCGATCCAAGAAGTGCTGAAGGAAGCGATTGCTCTGGGCGGTTCGTCCGTTTCCGACTACGTAAACGCCGATGGCGAAGAAGGATTCTTCCAACTGCAACACCGCGTTTATGGACGCGAAGGCGAGCCCTGCCTCGTCTGCAAGACTCCCGTCAAGCGCGTGGTGATCGCCGGCCGCAGCAGCCACTACTGCCCGAAGTGCCAGAAGATAGAATTGTTGATTGTTGATTATTGATTGTTGAATAAAAACCTCGGCCATGACGGTTTCCCATTCAACAATCATCAATCATCATTCAACAATGCTTTTCTGTTACCCTCATCCGTTATGCCTGACTACTCAATCGGTGTAGACATGGGCGGCACCAATCTGCGGATTGCGGCCATCACCACGGAAGGCCAGCTCCTGGAAAAGATCACTCTCGGCGTCAAAGTCGCCATGGGCCGGGACTACGTCATTGGCGAGATGTGCGATGCCATTCACCGGCTCACCGAGCAGTATCGCGGCACCGGGCGCTTCGTGGGCGCAGGTATTGGCGTGCCGGGCATCATCGACATGGAAACCGGCATGATGCGCAAGTCGGCGAATCTGCCGGGATGGTCAGACTATCCGGTGCGCGATGAGATTGAGCGGCGGCTGGGAGCAAAGGTTTTCCTCGATAACGATGCCAATGTGGCCGCTCTCGGCGAGAAATGGCTGGGCGCGGGCCGCGATGCCGACGATATGGCGATGCTCACGCTCGGTACCGGCATTGGAGGGGCGATTGTCCTCAATGGCAAACTTTTCTACGGCATGAGCGGCATGGCGGGAGAATTCGGACACGTCACGGTCGAGCCCAACGGCGTTCCCTGCGGATGCGGAAATCGCGGATGCGCCGAGCGGTACGCCTCGGCCACGGCCATTGTCCGCATGGCGCGCGAGGCGATCGAATCGGGTCAAGCTCCAGAACTAGCGAAGGCAGCGAGCTCCCGATCCCGAGTTCACCGCAAAATCGATCTATAACCTCGCGATCCAGGGAGACGCCGCCGCCCAGCGTATCTTTCAGCGCTTCGGTGAGGTGTTGGGGATTCTTCTCGCGGATCTGGTCAATGTTCTCGATCTTGATATGTTCGTGATTGGCGGCGGCGTGGTCAGCGCCTGGGACGCTTTCGCTCCGAGAATGTTCGCAGAATTGCGGGAACGTTCTTTGGTCTATGCCGCGTCGGCGCCGGAAGATCCGACGGCCAAAAAGGAAGGCGCGTCCGCGCAGATCGCTAACTACACCAGGAAGAAGACGATCATTACGCAGGCATTGCTGGGTAGCGATGCGGGACTGTACGGGGCGGCAAGAATTCCCGCGTCCCAGTAACTGAATGTAGGGCCGCCGTCCCGGCGGCTGTCGTTGGGCGTCTCGACCCCACTTCCGGGACAATTCCACGATGCAAGCGTTCACCTACCTTGCGAAGACGTCGCTACCAATAACTTGCGCATCGCCTCTAGAAAATTATCATTCTGCTGCGCCGTCCCAATACTCACCCGAATGCAGGTCGGTGCGCCCCACGCACCGAGCGGACGCACGCTGACGCCTTCTTCCCGTAGACGAGCGCGAGACCGCCGCTGCATCCTGCCCAAGTTCGCAGTAGAGAAAATTCGCCCAGGTCGGCACGACTTTGAGCCCAAGTTCGGACAAGCCGCGCTTCCAGACTTCTGCGCCTGCTCAGCATTGTGCGAAACAGAGCGCGCGACGTGGTCTTCGTCATCGAGTGCCGCAAGCGCCGCCGCCTGCGCAACCGATGACACCGAATATGTATCCTGCATGCGCCGGCAGTAAGAGAGCAGTTCCGCCGGACCGAGCCCGTACCCGATGCGCAATCCCGCCAGCCCGTGTGTCTTCGAGAACGTTCGCAACACCACCACGCTCGCGCCCTGCCGCACGTAGGTCAGCGATCGCGAATACTCGACTTTGCGCTGCTCGGCGAAATACGCCGCGAACTCGTAATAGGCTTCATCGAGAACGACAACTACATGGCCGGGAAGCTCGCTAATGAATTGCTCGAGTTCGTTGACCTCGAGCATCGTGCCAGTCGGGTTATTCGGGTTGGCCAGCAATACGAGCCGAGTGTGATCGTTGATCGCGGCCCGAATCGCAGCGAGATCGAATCCATCGTTCCTGCGTCGGAGTTTCGATCAACTCTGCGCCAGTCGCGCGCACCGCCATGCCATACACGATGAAAGATTTCTCGCTGGTCACCGCGTTCAGCCCCGGAGCAAGCAGCGTGTGACACAGCAGGCTGAGCATGCCCGTGGAGCCGGCCGTCACCAGAATTTGCTCCAGCGGAATCCCGTGTAGCTCGGAGAGCTTGGCAGTCAGCGCGGTGCAATCGTTGTCGGGATACGCGTGTGCGTCGGCCAGAGCGCGCCGCATCGCTTCGAGGGCCCGCGGAGAGGGGCCGAGTGGATTTTCGTTCGAGTCGAGCCGGATGATACGCGGCTCGGGAGCGACCGGCCGCACCGGAAGGCCCGGCGTGTAGCCGCCCATCTCGCGCGCCGGCTTCGTTACGAGATCGATAAAATCGGCTCATCGCGGGTGGCCAGTCTTTCGCGCGTTCCGTGCGCGAGTAGGGTGCTCGCCTATGCTTCTCGCCGCCAGCGCTCGCCGACTTCAACCGCTGCACTTCTTTCAGCGTCAGCGAGCGGTATTCCCCGGGCGGAACATCGAGCGTCAGCGGTCCATAGCGGACGCGCTTGATCTTTTCCACGTGATGCCCCACGGCTTCAAACATGCGCCGAATCTGGCGATTGCGGCCTTCGATCAGCGTGACCTCATACCACGGATTCGCGGCTTGCTTCACAATGCGAACCGCAGCCGCCCCAGTTCTCACGCGCTTGCCGTCATCGGTAGCAATCGAAACACCGGCGCGCAGTTTGGCGATCGCCGCTTCTGTCGGCGAGCCGGCAACTTTTACCAGATAAGTTTTCGCGACGTGCGACGCCGCTTTCATGAGCCGGTTCGCGAGCTCGCCGTCATTGGTCAGCAGCAACAGGCCTTCACTGGCGTAGTCGAGTCGGCCGACCGGATAGACGCGTCCCCGGACGCCGCGGAGCAGGTCCATCACGGTGGGCCGCTCCTCCGGATCGCTCACGGTAGTGACGTATCCTTTTGGCTTGTTCAGCAGCAGGTACACGTGACGTTGTTGCTCGCGCTGTAGCAGCTTCCCGTTCACGCGAATGTGATCGGTTTCCGGATCGGCCTTGCTGCCAAGTTCCGTGATGGTGGTGCCGTTGACCTGCACGTGGCCCGACGAGATGAGCTCCTCAGCCTTGCGCCGCGAAGCAACTCCAGCAGTCGCGATAATCTTTTGCAGGCGTTCAAGAGGCATTTGTTTGAACCGTGGAAGAGCAGCCCCTTCAAGGCCGCGTCAGATCTTGGTGTCAGATCTCGCTGCCTTGAAATCGTAAGGCCTGAAGCACTGTGCAGGAGCGGCCTATAGGGCCAGTGTCCGTTGAAGCTCTACCGCCGTCAGTCGCTAGCCACTATCCCGCTTTTTCTTCTGCAACCCGCTTTTTCTTCGGTTACATGCTCACTGGCCGGCTCCGACTCCGCCGGCTGACTGTTGTCTGACGCAGGCGCGGACGCATTCTCACCCGCCGCGCTCTCCGCCGGAACCAACTCCTCCTGGAACGATTGGGCCACCAACTTCTCGAACTCCTCCATGCTGGGCAATTCGTTTACGTCCTTCAAACCAAATCGCATCAGGAATTCCTTGGTGGTCTTGTAAAGAATCGGACGGCCGATCACCTGTTTGCGCCCGGCAGTGGTGATCAGCTTGCGGTCAAGCAAAGTTCCGATCACGCCGCCCGAATCGACCCCGCGAATGTCATTGATCTCCGGCACGGTCACCGGTTGCTTGTAGGCAATGACGGCCAGCGTCTCGAGCGCCGGCAGCGACAGCCGGACCGGCGGCTTCAGGCTCTTGGCAAACGCCCGCACAACTTCGTGCTGCTCGGGCTTGGTCGACATCCGGTATCCGCCCGCAACTTCGCGGATCTCTATGCCATGGTCGGGCGACCCGTACTCTCCCACAAGTTCCAACAGGCAAGAACGCACGCGTGACTTGATCTCTGACTCCTCAGAAACACCTTGGGCGGCAACGGAGTCTTTGACCAGAGCGGTGATCTGCTCCAGCGTGATCGGCGTTTCCGCCGCGTAGATGATTGCTTCGAGTTGAGCTTTTAAAGACATAGGGGCCAGGGATCAGAGGCCAGGGGCCAGGGAACACAACCAGTCCCTTGCCCCTGACCTCTGATTCCTAATTCATCTCCAGTCGTCCCTTACGGCCGCGCGCTCGTTCATCACTTCGTCAAAGTGCGAATGCTTGCGCACGGCAATCTCGCCGAACAATTTCTCCTGCCGCACCTGAATCGCCTGCAATCGCACCAATTCCAGCAGCGCAAGGAACATGCATACCAGCGCCTGCCGCGACGGGATACGCATCAGAAGCTGCTTCAGGCGGATGGGACGGTCTTCGAGCGACAAACGCCGGTGCAGATATTCAATCATCTGACCGACCGTCACCGTCTCTTCGTCCACATTGAGCACGGGACGAGTGCGCACACGTTCGAGCACCTGCTGAAACGTCTTGACCAGGTCGATCACGTCGGCCGCGAGTTCGGGCTCCGTGCCCTCCGCGTCCACGAATTCCTTCAGCGAGGGATTCGTCAGCACCGCATCTTCGATCTGTTGTTTCTGCAAGAGCATCTGCGCCGCCGACTTGAACTTCTCATGCTCGAGCAGCCGGTTGACCAGTTCGGTTCGCGGATCTTCCGGCTCCTCGGCGGTGGCCATGCGGATCGCGCGGCAACAGCATCTTCGATTTGATATGAATCAGCACGGCCGCCATGTAGATGAAGTCGGCCGCGATGTTCACGTCCAGCTCGCGAATCTTCTCGACATACGCGAGATACTGCGCCGTGATCTTGGCGATCGGGATGTCGTAGATGTCGATGTCCTGCTTGCGGATCAGGTCCAGCAGCAAATCGAGCGGCCCCTCGTAGACATCCAACACCGCAACGGCAAAGGGGAAGTCGCTCTCTTCTTTCTTAGCCGAGTCTTTCGCCTTTGAATCGGCGGTGCCCGTAACGATCGCAGGCGAAACCGTCGCATCTCCAGAAACGATTTTTGCTTCTTCAGTCATCTCTACTTACTTATTATCTTGTCATCCTTATCATTATCTTGTCATCCTGAGCGCCTGCTTTGCGCGAAGGACCTATGCACTTGCTAGGAGGTTGCGGAAAAACTCCGATCGCGGCGATGGGCAACCACTTGGGCTGAAGCCCACTGTTGATTCTGCGCGCTTTACGCGGCGCCAAAGCGCCGCTCTTCCACGGTACCACCGGCATTCATGAGTTTTTCCGCAACCTCCTACAGTCGTAACCGCGTCAATTACTTGCCTGGCGCCTCGTACTCCAGCGACATCCCCATGGCCGCGCGCACATCTTCCATGGTCTCACCCGACGTCTTGCGCGCCCGCTCCGTCCCAGCCTCCAGAATATCCCACGCCAGCTTGGGATTCTCCTCAAATTTCCGGCGCCGCTCCTGCATGGGACTCAGCAATTGCAACAGTGCGTCGGCCGCCCAGCCCTTGCACTCGATGCACCCGATGCCCGCTGACCGGCAGCCTTCATTCACCTTCGCCATCGTCTCTTTGCTGCTGAAAATCTTGTGCAGATCGCCCACCGGACAAACATCCGGATTCCCTGGGTCTGATCGCCGCACCCGCGCCGGATCGGTCACCATGGTCTTCAACTTCTGCCGCACAACTGGCTCCGGATCGGCCAGCATGATGGTGTTGCCATACGACTTCGACATCTTGCGCCCGTCGGTCCCGGGCAATTTCGGCGCCGGCGTCAGCAGGCTCTGCGGCTCGGGAAATACTGGCTTCGTCGCGCCGTAAAATCCGTTGAACCGCCGCGCAATCTCGCGCGTCAACTCGATGTGCGCCACCTGATCTTCGCCCACCGGGACCACGTCAGCCTTGTAGATCAGAATGTCTGCCGCCTGCAGCACCGGATATCCGAGGAACCCGTAGGTCCCCAGATCCTTATCCTTGATATTTTCCCGCTGCTCTTTGTACGTCGGCACCCGCTCCAGCCAGCCCAGCGGCGTGATCATTGAAAGCAGCAAGTGCAGTTCCGCGTGGGCGGGGACATGCGATTGCATGAAGATCACCGACCTCTCCGGATCGAGTCCGGCGGCCAGCCAATCGAACACGACTTCCAGCGAATTCTCTTTAATCTTCGACGTGTCCGCGTAATCGGTGGTCAGGGCATGCCAATCGACCACGCAGAAGAAGCATTCGTACTGATCCTGCATCCCGACCCAGTTCTGCAGTGCACCGACATAGTTGCCGAGGTGCAACTTTCCGGTCGGACGCATGCCGCTGAGCACACGTTGACGCTTTGGCGACGAGGTGGTCATTTTCCAGGAAGCCCCACTTTCAGACACACGACGAAGGACGCGCAGGTTCCGAGATCACTGAAATGTAGAAGTGTCATGCGGGGCTGGATTCGATACTAACACGTGAAATGCGCATTTGGCGCGGGAAACAGGGGCCTCGACTTGCGGCGCCCGGAGTCTAGAAAGAGTCGACACCCGGATATTTTTCCACAGGCGTAAGGACCTGATCAAAGCCTCAATCGCTGCGCCGTGCGGATGCTTTATAATTCGCGCCGCTCGCTCATTTCGACCTGATCCGTGACTACTCTCGCCCGCAAGCTGCGTGCTACCGACTACTTCACCCTGGGATGGGGCACCATGGTCGGCGTCGGCTGGCTGGTGATCATGGACGACTGGCTGCTGCGTGGCGGAGCCCTGGGAACCGCGCTCGGATTCTTGATCGGTGGCGCGCTGTTGCTGCCCGTCGGCTGGGTCTACGGGAAGCTCGTGATTGCGATGCCCGACGCCGCGGGCGAGATCGCCTACACTTCGGCGGTCTTCCCGCGTGCAGTAAGTTTCGCCACCGGCTGGATGATGACTCTCGCCTACTTCATCGTCTGTCCGTGGGAAGCTGTTGCGGTCGGCCGCATCGCCGCCTACATTTTTCCCGGACTCGATTCGATCGAAATCTATCGCATCGCGGGGCGCCCGGTTTATCTTCCTCACCTGATCGTCGGTCTCGCACTCACGGCGCTGCTCACGGTTCTCAACTACCGCGGCGTGCGCCTGAGCGCCACGTTTCAGAACTGGACCAGCTTCGGCACGCTCGCGCTTTTCGTTGTGTTCGTTGTCGCGGGTGCAAGCCGAGGGAGCGTTGCGCACTTTCCTCCGCTCTTCACGCATGCGCCACTGGTCTCGATTCTGCTGGTCATCCAGATCGTCCCTTACTTCATGACTGGATTTGAGTCTGTGGGCAAAGCCGCGGAAGAAGCGGGCCCCGAATTCCGCGCTCGAGGATTCTTTCGAGCCATCTGGATGGCGATCCTCATCGGCACTCTTTTCTACGCCATCATCGTCGCGGCGGTCGCGTTCGTTGCGCCGTGGCGTGGACTGACGGGCGAGAAATTCATGACGGCGGTGGCATTTCAGCAAGCGGTCGGCAGCCGCTGGATCGTCAACATCATTCTGGCCGCGGCGTTGTTGTCGCTGTTCAAATGCTTCAACGGAAACTTCGTCGCCGCCAGCCGTCTGTTCTTCGCGTTGGGCCGCCGCGGCATGATTTCGCCGAGGGCGGGAAGAGTGCACCCGCGATTTCAAACTCCGTCGGCTGCGGTCCTCTGCGTCGGAATCGCAACCGCGGCGTGTATGCTGCTGGGCGACGCCATTCTCGTGCCGGTCACCGAGGTTGGCTCGGTCGCTTGCGCCATCGGTTGGGCAGCCGCGTGCGCGGCGTGCCTCGCATTGGCGCGCTGGAAGCCTGATGTGATCGCGTTGTCAGCGACCGAGAAAGCGATCGCACTTTTCGGCTTGGTGGTCGCGGTTGCACTGGCCTTGATGAAAATCATCCCGACAGTTCCCGGGCACTTCACGCTGTACGAATGGCTGGCGTTGGCAGTCTGGTGTGTTGCTAGGCGCGTTCGCCGCGCTGGCAAAGTAGCGGTCCGCCGGAAGCGGCTAATGAAGGAGATAGGATGTCATCAATATTCTCGCATCGATTCCATTTCGCATTCATCGCGGTGCTACTCGCTCTCGCCGCCGTCGCGTCCGCTCAGTCCTTCGACATCGTCATCACCAACGGCCACATCATCGACGGCACCGGCTCGCCGTGGTACTCCGGCGACCTCGGCATCCGCGACGGAAAGATCGCCGCCATCGGCAATCTCTCTGCCGCACCACGCCAAGCGCACCATCGACGCCGCCGGCAAAGTGGTTGCCCCGGGCTTCATTGACATGCTCGGCCAATCGGAACTGACCATCCTCGTCGACCCGCGCCTGCCATCGAAGATCTTCCAGGGCATCACTTCCGAAATTACCGGAGAAGGGAACTCGATCGCTCCGCTGAACGACGCCATCATTGAGTCCGACCGGATCGGCTACGAGCATTACAAAATCACGCCCGACTGGCGTACGCTGCGCCAGTACTTCGCGCGTCTCGAAAAGCAGGGAATTGGCATCAACCTGGCCACGTATGTCGGCGCAACCCAAGTCCGCCGCATGGTGCTGGGCGATGACGACAAGCAGCCCACGCCCGAGCAACTCGACCAGATGAAAGCGCTGGTGCGCGAGGCCATGAAAGACGGCGCAGTCGGCGTTTCCACTTCGCTCGAATACGCTCCCGCGCCGTACGCCAAGACCGACGAACTGATTGCGCTTGCCACCGAAGCCGGCAAGTCCGGCGGCATCTATGCCACGCACATGCGCAACGAAAGCGACTCCGTTCTCGAAGCCATCGACGAAGCCCTGCGCATCGGCCGCGAGGCCCACGTTCCCGTCGAGATCTGGCACATCAAGGTCGCCGGCAAGAACAACTGGGGACGCATGCCCGAAGTCGTCGCCAAGATCAATGCAGCCCGCGCCAGCGGCGCCGACGTCTCCGCCGATACCTACGCCTACACCGCCTGGTTCAACGATTTCTCCGCCTTCATCCCCGCCGTGGGCCCACGATGGCGGCACCGCAAAGCTGGTCGAGCGCCTGAAAGATCCCGCCACGCGCGAGCGCATTCGCAAAGACATGCTGACTCCGTCGCGCGACTGGGACAACGAATGGCAGGAGATTCCCGGCCCTGACGCCATCATGATCGGCGCGGTCGCACAATCCGAAGCTGCTTCCGCTGCAAGGCAAGCGCCTCTCGGAGATCGCCAAGCTGTGGAACAAAGATCCCATGGATGCGCTCTTCGATTTCCTCATCGAAGATCCGACCACGCGGCGTCGCCGTTTTCGGCATGTCGCAACCTGACGTGACCCTTGCGCTGCAACAGCCCTGGGTCTCGATCGACAACGATTCCGAGGGAGCTTCGCCGGAAGGAATCCTCGGCCAGGCGCATCCGCACCCGCGCGCCTATGGCACGTTCCCGCGCATCCTGAGCAAGTATGTTCGCGAAGAAAAAGCTCTGACGCTGGAAGACGCCATCCGCAAATTCTCAGCGCTGCCGGCGCAGCGCATGCGCTTGACCGATCGCGGCGTGCTCAAGCTGGGAATGTGGGCCGACGTCGTGATCTTCGATCCTGCAACCGTGCGCGATCGAGCCACCTTCGACAATCCCAATCAGCTTTCGGAAGGAATGGATTACGTGCTGGTCAACGGAGTGCCGGTGATCGATCAGGGGAAGATGACGGGGAAACTCCCGGGAAAAGTTTTGCGCGGCCCGGGATACGTTCAGTAGATGGGCTACTTCGCTGGAGGCTTCAGTCGCGCCTGTTCTGTGCCGTTGATGGGCGCAACGCGCGGTTCGGCGAGTGTTCCGGTAATCGTGTAGGCGTTGATCCCTGCTGCCGCTGGAACTCGCGCTATCTTGAAATCAATTTCTCTCTGGAGCGTGGCAGTGCCGCTGACCTCGTACGTTCCTTCCGGCGAGTCCAATTTCCCATCGCTGACTTCAATCTCGGCGCCATGAAGTCGCGCCTTGGCGGTGAACTTTCGCACCTTCAATGTCTTTGCATTCTCCCCGAACAACACGTGGGGAAGGCTTCCATCCGCCACATTCACCTGCAGCGTTCCTTCGGACGATTGCCAGAAATCAGCAGCGCACGGCCCTCGAATCTCGTAGCTCGCGCCGGCGGTGCCCTCAACCCAATCGTCCTTCATCAATCTGGAAACGCTCGCGAGAGAAATCCCCGTGAGACTCCCACTCCCGCTGCACACTGCAGGCTTAACGCCGAAGTCCGCCTGCCATTTCCCCCGATATATGCCGCCAAGCAGTTCTGCGTCCAGTGATGAAACCTCCAGCCTTCCTGCATTGAGGCTGACATTCGCCGACAGTCCGGACGCCGAGACACCGCGCAGCACAAAGCGATCGGCTGTGACGTGACCTAAGGCCCACACCCGCGCCAACAATGAGGGCGCAGGCTGTGCACTTCCTAGCCGATACCAGGGCCGCCGTTTCGGACTCGGATATGCCCAGTCGTTCACTTCATTGAGCGAGATCTCGTCGGTATTGAGCTGGAAACTAACCGGACAGTTCTCCGGAGTTCCGCAGCCGCGCGGCATTTCGAAAGATCCTTTCCACACGGTTCCCGCAGCCTTTACGTTCAACTTCCCAACGCGCACTTCGTCCGGTGAGAATTGCATTTCTGCCGAAGTGATCTCCACCGGTTCGCCCGCGCCGCGAAGACCGAAGCGGATATTGCGCAATTTCGCCGATCCCGTGACTTGCGGTCCTGCGAAGGCCGCCGTTCCGCCCTGCCCCAGCCATGATCCGGCAATTTGCAGGTTCAATTGTGCAGTGCCTTCGGCCGCCGAATTTATGGCTCGCAGTCCGAACATTCGTGCCACACGCAGAGTCCTGCCCACTTCTGCATCGCCCAGAACGGTGAAGCGATATCCGGCGCGGTCGACCCACCCGTGTGCGACTGCGGCTCCTGGACGCGCCTTCTCGATCGTGAATGGCCCCAACTCCAGTTGCGCATGCTGTGGCAATCGTGTCTTTGCTCGATCGCGTGGAACGCTCGCCGCAGGGCCCGTTATGACGATCGGAACTGTAACCGGGCCCAGTTCAACCTTGTCGGACGCGGAGCTCACTCGCAAGCCTTCGATCTCGCCGTGCCCTTCCACGCTGGACTTCGCACCGGGGCCGTGTTCTCTGAAATCGATGAGCTTGCCCCGCAGCGTGCCTTCCAGCATTAAATCCTCAGGCAGATCTTTCTTCGCGCGCCGCGCGAGTGCCCCGATCGTGCTTGCGGGCACGTCCTGCGCCGTCACCAGCCAGCGCATACCGATGGCCGCCGGGAAGGCCCGCATCTCCTGTGACTGTGAGCAGGCCTGCTCCCACCGGAGCGCTGCAGGCGATCTGGTGAAACTCGTGCTCCTGCGTGCTGTACTCGCCGTCGCAGCGTCCGGCCAGGCGTAGCGAAGTCCCGCTGGTGATGTCGTAACGCCGGAAATCATCAGCAGACGACCGTGCTCGAGATTTTCAATAGCGCAGGAGTTCCCGTGACCGTGGCGTCGAATCGAATGTCCCCCCGCCAGCCCCGGTCGTTTCCGGTAAAGAATTTTGTGATCTGCCCCAACTGCGCCCGGGCCCACTCGACATCGAACTGCACGGGAGTGTCGCGAAAAGTCCCGGCCCGTTGCCAGGTGCCGCTCACCTGCAGTTGTCCCGTGTCGTTCAGATTCATGTCGCTGCGGAAGGGCAGAGCCTTAAGGCGGAGGCCCCAGGCATTCTCCGATTCCTGCCACAACGAAAAATCCGCGTTCGTCAGCGCGTAGGGCTTTTTCTCCGGACCATTCTTGAAATTGATCCGGCCGGATGTTCCTTCGATATAAGGGAAAATTGGCCTCGGCTCCGATTTAATCTTTCCGGTCGGCGCCAGAGGTGTGCGTGCAGCGCGCTCCAGCAGGCCCTGAAAGTTCCATCCGCCGCCGGCTTGGTGAACGAGGTTGAGACTGGGCTCCGTGAGGTCCAGCTTCGCTACTTCCAGCCTACCCCGCAGCAGCGAACTCAGTCGAAGATCCGCCGTTACTTCGCTCGCCCGCAGCATGGGCTCGGAGCCGAATGACGGATCGTCGTATACAACGAGATTCTCCAGATCAAAACCGGGTCGAGGCAGCAGCCGTATGTGAACTGAGCCGAGATCGACCGGGCGGCCCACGGCGGCACTGAGAGAAGTAATGATTCTGGATTTCAGGCGGGATGCGCCGGGTCGCACCAGGAACAGCAGCAGCAGGACCAATGCTGCCGCCACGGCCACACGGCGTCTGGAGGAGAAGATCTTCACCGCTTCATTCTCGAAGGTTCGACGTGCTTATCGGACGCTCCGCAGCGTCCGCTTCCAGTGCGTCTCGTCGAAGAAGTGCAACACCTCATGCCCCAGAATAAACTTAAGACGGTCGGTCCATGCGGTCTTGAGATATTGGCCTTCGGGAGTGTCGAACGACCAGTAGATGAACATCGGCCGGCCGATGATGTTTCCCTTGGGGATGAATCCCCAATAGCGACTGTCCAGGCTCACCCCGCGGTGATCGCCCATCGCGAAGTAATGATCTGGCGGAACGACGATGTCATCGCCCTGAATATATTGCGGCATATCGATCGCCCAGTTCACCCAGATATTCGGATCATCGCCGGGCGGTACCGCCGGAAAATTGTTGCGGTAAGGATCGAGTCGGTATCGCGGTCGTGGTCGACGTACGGTTCCTCAAGCGCCTGCTCGTTGCGATACACCACTCCATTCCGCAAGTGGATTTTATCTCCAGGTAAGCCGATGATCCGCTTCACAACATAGAGTCCGGGCGTCTCCGGCGACAAGAACACGACGATGTCGCGGAAATGCACATCGCGGTAGGGAAGCAGCGGCCCAACCCAGCCAGCTCTTGGGCGCAAATTGAACTCGATTGACGAAAACGTGGTCGCCGATCAGCAGCGTATTCTTCCATCGAACTCGATGGAATCTCAAACGCCTGCACGACGAAGGTGATGATGAACAGCCCGGTCACCAGCACCGCGGCCAGCGACGAAAGAAACTCAACCGTAGTCTCTTTCGGCTTCTCTTCCGCGCCGTTCTTTTCTGTCTTGTCTAGCTTGTTTTCTTTCTTCGCCACAGTTGTGCTTTCGCCTTCGCTTTCGGCCGGTCAAGTAAGAAAGGGAGCTCGGGAGTGTGAGGCCCCTTCTTTCGCCCCGCTGGGGCTTGCTCATTTTCCACTCTTACCCTCGGCTTGCGCCGTGGGCTTTATTCTTGCGCCGCTTCGCGGCTGAGTTTGTGCTGAATCTGCTTCACCGCACTCATTGGAACTCGGTTCTCATGCGCACACTTGCGTTTCTATATGCGGGCCCATTCAGTGTACCAGCCGCAGCGTCCGGTTCCATCGCGTGATTTGAAACAGATGCGTGACGGCATACGACAGATGATGCAATCGCCCGCTGAAACTTGATGATGGATTCCGGTCCCAGTCCTGCACCGACCAATAGATCACGAGGGGTCTTCCAATGATGTTCTCCTGCGGAACGAATCCCCAATAGCGGCTGTCCTGGCTGTCATCGCGGTTATCGCCCATCACGAAGTAGTGGCCCTGCGGGATGATCAGCTCCCCGTCTTCCACCAGCTTCCGCATCTGCAGCCACCACGAGCCTTCCATGTTTGCTGCGGGAATATCGGTTCTCGGGAAGTCGTCGCGGTAAAGGTTGTTGGCCGGCTCCAGGAAATGCACGTACGGCTCGTCTATCGGCTTACCATTGATGAGAACTTTTTTGTTCAGCATCCGCAGCCGGTCTCCGGGGAGCCCGATTACCCGCTTCACGAAATGCTGCTGCGGGTCCACCGGATAATGGAAGACGATGATATCCCGGCGCGCAATCTTCTGATAAGGCATCAGGTGATCGCCCAGTCCCGTTCCTCCATAGCAAAGCTTGTTGACCAGCAGATAATCGCCGACCAGCAGCGTATTCTCCATCGATTCCGAAGGAATCTGGAATGCCTGCACGATAAATGTGATCACAAAAATCGCAATCACCACCGTGCCCATGAGCGATTGCATGGAACTGATCAGGTCCGAGCTAAAGCTGCTGGTAACCTTGCGAGGAGGAGTTGGCGCAGGTTCCGACGGACAGGGTAAGGGAGACAGGGTGGATGCGGGGATCGATGTGGGCTCGCCGGGAGGCGAGATCTCAGCAGGCGGATCCGCCGGGCCCGGCAAAGGCGCCGGCTGGGTCTGCGAAACGGTGGGCTGGTTGACAGAATCCATGAATCCTACTTATCCACCGCCTGCGGCGGACCGTGTCGTTTTTCCGTCTGTATCCTTCGACCGCGATGCCAGGTACGTCAGCAATTGCCGTGCGGCATCTTGTTCAGCGGTCTTCTTGGTTGAGCCTTGCGCGCGTCCAACAAATTCCGGAGCGCGGCTCTCGCGCGGATGCAGGCGAGCTTCCACGGTGAACGTCTTGCTGTGCTCCGGTCCTGCTTCCTCGACGAGCACGTACAAGGGCTGCGGCAATCCGAGGCCCTGCACGGCCTCCTGCAACGCGGACTTGAAATCCGTAATTGGCAGCGTTCCGCCACCGCGTTCCATGCGCTCCAACTCGGGCGCAATCACATTCCGCAAAACAAATTCGCGCGCCACTTCCAGCCCACCATCGAGATAAATCGCCGCCAGAATTGCCTCCAACGCATCCACCAGCAGGGCCGTCTTACTGCGTCCACCGCTCTTTTCCTCGCCACGGCCCAGGCGCAGATAGTGGCCCAACTCCAGTTGCTGCGCTACCTGGATCAGATGCCGCTCGCTTACCAGATGCGCCCGCAGCTTCGAGAGTTCCCCTTCCCGAAAATGGGGGAAGCGCTGAAACAATTCTTCACTGGTCACCAGCGCCAGCACCGCATCTCCCAGGAACTCCAACTGCTCGTTGTCGCTGACCTTATACTTGCTTTCGCCGGCCTGCTGCGCTTCCATCTCGCGCGCCTGCGAACTGTGCGTAACCGCCTGCTCGATCATCGCCCGCCGCCGGAAATGGTAGCCGAGCCCTTCCTCGAGCGCCGTGATTTCCCGTTCCTTCATAGGTTGAGACGTTTGCTTGCAACGCCTCGCTTGACAACGTCTTGCTTCGAACGTCTCGCGCGAACGTCCCTGTGGCGGGCTAGTTCTTCGGAGGTGTGCCGGCCTGTCCGGGAGTGCCGCCGGCCGCATACTTCATCAAACGATCCTGCTCCTGCCGTGCTGCCTTCCCGGCCGGCGAATCGGGATTATCCTTCGTCAGTTCCACGGCCTGCTGCGCCGCCTTCAAGGCCTCTGGAATCTTGTTCTGAAAGTCGAGCGATAGCGCCAGGTGGTAGATCGCGACCACGTCCGGCGACTGCGGAAGCGCGTCAATCGATTTCCTCAGATTCGCCTCAGCGTCCGGCCAGTTGCTGGCCTTGTACGCAGCCATCCCGATGACAAAGTAGGCCTGAGACCGGATGAAGTTCTTGTAGTTCTTCAGTTGCTCCTCCGGATATCCCGCTGTGGGTACGTCCGTGTCTACGGTGACCAGGGCGCGTTCGGCGCCTTTCTTGGCTTCGGCCAGACGCTGGTCCTTGTCGAGACTGTCGTCTTTGGTCTGGTCGACCTCTACCTGGGCCAGCGCTACCAGGGCTTCAGGATCGTCCGGATCGATCGCCAGCACTTTCTTTGCTATCTCCTCCGTCTTGGCGTTGTTGATAGCCTGCTCATAACGCACCATCACCGCCTTGTAGACGAGCGTACGCACCTCGCTTGCGGGATACTTCGCAGCAAAATCGTTCGCCGCCTTCTCGCATTCCGCGGGGTCAGCTATCTTAATCGCTGCCTGGTACGCCGCATATTCTTCCTGGTTGTTTACTTTCGGCGGACGCTTTCCCTGCGGAGCTGCTGGCTGGCCCGCCGCTTGTCCGGCCGCCTGCCCTGCGGGAGGATTCTGCGTTGCCGGTTTGTCCTGTCCCCAACTCCCAACGCAGATTCCGAGCACTGCCACGATGATCGCTATGCGCTTCATGCGTTCTCCTCGACCCAAAACGTCCTTTATTTTCATTGGAATCCTGCAACATGCATTCTATCGCAGCTGTAGCGCTGCAGGGTCGTAGCGCTGCAGTGTAGTAGCGCCGGCATCCTTGCCGGCTGTCGCGCGGTACCTTGCCCGCGCCGCTTATTTCGCCGAGTCCTGCTGCTTCGGCCTCGCCGGAGGTTCGTACGCCGCCTGCAGCCCACGCTCGGCCGCAGCCTTTGCCTCCGGCAGATCTGCTCCCGCACTCAGCGCCGCCCGATACTCGTTCAACGCAGCTTCGCGGTCCGGCGGGTCCTTCATATCCAGCATCCGTCCCAGGTACACGTGCGACCATGCCACAACTTTCGGATCTTTTGTCGCCTGGATGGCCTTATGGAAGTTGTCCGCCGCCCCATCTGGATTCTTATTCGCCACCGCGACCTGTGCCAGGATGAATAGTGCCCGTCCCTCGTCCCCGATCTTCTTATCCAGGGCCTGCTGCGCCAGTTCCTGCGCCCCCTTGGGATCGCCCGCCACCAGCCGCTTTTCGGCCGTCACCAGCATTCGCCGGTCCTCGAGGCGCGACAGTTGCACCAGTTCGGGCGCGGTATTGTGCGCATACTGTATCTCGCTCGCCGCCTTCTGCTGCTGCTTAATATCGATTGCATACAGAATGTCCCCGTACGCCGTCCTCAATCCCGCCGGATCCTTCTCGAACGTCACGATTGCGCTATAGAAATACTTGGTCAGAATGTAGCCCTGCTTCTGCGCATCATCGACAGCCTGCAGCCGCATTGCTTCCGCGGTCTGCTTCGTGCCTGTGGTCCGAATCTCGATCGCCCGTACCATGCACTCGGTCACCAGCAGGGAAATATCTTTCTTGAAGTTCTCGTCGAGCGGCGCCTGCTTGACCGACTGCAGTAACGGCTCCAGCCGCTTGATGGCAGTGAAATGCTTTTCCGCCATCGGATCGAGCAGGTAATGCAGGTAGGTGTGCCGGATCTGCGGCATCTTCAGCGGGTCGACTGTCGACGGATCGGGCGAAGGGAATACGACGACGTAATAATCGGCGCCATAGTTGCGCGCGTTCGCCTCATTGGGATCACCCATGAAATCGAGCAGAACGGTGAACGTTCTCCCCAGATATCCGCCCGACTGCAGCTTCAAATAGATGTCCGTATCGAAGACCATTTTCTGCAGGGGCACGTGATAGCGCGCCACCAGCGCCGCGTAATCCGCCCGGTGCGCCTCCCAGACCGAGTGCAGGGCGGCCTTGTCGTAGAACCGCTCCAGCAGCGCCCCAAACCCGGTAATGGGCGCCGCATCCGGAGGCATGTCCTCATCCTTTACCTTGGGCAGAAAATGCGGAGGCCCCTGCATATAAAGCGCCAGGGACACAAACTTCGACAGGTCATGCTGCGGATCCTTCCCCTTGTGCGCCATATACCACTCGCACATGGAAGTCAGCGCCGCCTGCGCGTCCTCCGAGTTGCGGAGATTCCTTTGCACCTCGACCCGCACATTAATTCGCTGGGCATCAGAAATGTTCTGGTCGACGTCGTACCCGCACGAGTTCATCGCGGTAAGCACGGCAAATAGCGTCTCGCTGGTGTCGAGGGTGATGGGAGTCTGGGTCTGAGGCTGGGGGCTGGGCTTGGCCCTGAGGTTTACTCTGAGTCTTCTGGGTCTGGGCTGGAGCCTGGTTCGGAGCTTGCCGCCTCAGATTCGCTCTGACCAACGCAGACAGGCGCCAGCAGCCCCGCGAGGGCCGCAATCAGAAATGTTCGAAGTCCAACACCAAGGAAACGACTCAGGAATCCCTCCCGCAGAACGGCCGCACGCCCGGCCAGCAATTGAAGATAGGCGGAGAACACTCTTAAGTTTAAGGGGTAGGGGGCAGAGGGTCAAACCGGAGGCGGCCGAATGTGGGGACAACTGCCACGGGCTGTCGGTCGAGCGAAGAAGAATCCTGCGCGACACATAAGGACTAGAAGAAAAGGGAGGCTCAATTCGAGCCTCCCTTTTCCAACTACAAACTGCAACTTCTTAGAACGTAAGTTTGGCGTTCAGTGCAACCGATCGGGCGTTGCTGCCGAACGCGGCCTTGAAGTTCCCAAAAATACCGTTCGGGAAGTTATTGGCACCTACCGATTGCGCTGCCACTGTCGAGGCCCTCGGTTCCAGAACGAGCCTCTGGCCAGTCGATGCAGCGCTGACTGAGTCCGCCTGGCTTGACAAAGCCGGTCGTGTACTGCGGGTGGTTGAGTACGTTAAGCGCGAGAACACCGAACCGGAACTCAACTCTCTCACCAAGCTTGACTCCCTTTGAAACTCCGAGGTCAAGGTTGTTGATCGCAGGCGAGGCAAATATGCTGCGTCCGGCTGCTGCGAACACTCCTGCACCCGCACGAACCCAGCGAGCCGTGGGATCGTTGGCATAGTAGCCAACCGTATCGTCACTTTGGTTCACGATCGCAGTAACATCGCTACCACGATTGCCAACTCCGGCAGGGTTGAACATCACACGATCGCCCGCATTGTCGAGATTCAGGTTAGAATCCTGACCGCTTTGAAGTGTCGCCCATTGGCCGGACTCGTAGATGTACACGGGAGTGATTTCGTAGCCACCCAGAACATTCTTAGCCGAGCCAGCTGGAACTGTGATTAAACCACTGCGTGTCATAGACCAACGACAACGTGAAACGTTGGCGGTGATCCAACACGGAATTCCCTCGTTCCTGAGGCAAGTTCGGAAATCTTGCGGACGACGAGGAGCAATAACCGTGGAGAAGAAGTCCGCCGTGCTGTTGTCAATCATGTGACTGTAGGTGTAGGCACCCTGGAAATACAGGCCCTTCGTCATTCTGTGTTGTAGCTGCGCTTGCAGACCATGGTAGGTCGATGCGCCGTAAGGCATGAAACCGACGATGAAGGCGTCGTTGAAGCCTGCCGCCGTCGAACGCCGGCACATAGGGGCTTATTTCGTCCAAAGCGACCGCCCCAGTGTGAGGCTAACGTTTACAATGCGGTTTGCCCTGCTGCTGTGCTGCTACTCTGCAAGCCTTGGCACGTTGCGTCGCACCCACCCAGGAATGTTGGCAGCGTATTGCTTGCGGTAACCGGCGTCCTGAATGTTCAGACGGTTCTGGACATTCAGATTGAACGCCACGGCTTCCTACGTAACGAATCTCGGCCGTCTAATCGTTGCCAAACACCTTCTGAACCCCAAGGCTCCACGACTCGCCGTACGGGTATTTAACATTGTTCGGCAAGTACGACGCGGTGGTGGCTCTCGCGGTGGCCTGGTCAAGCATCGTGATGCCGCTCAGGTTCTGAAAGGGGATTCCACCGTTGGCCAGAAACGCGTTCTGCGTGCAGGTCGACGGACAGTCAACGGTTGAACCGATTTCTGGTGGCCGCGCGAGAACGCCAATATTGTCGTAAAGGACGTCATACGCGAGTCCGAAACCGCCACGAATGGACAAACGACCATCGGTTCCAGGAGAGTAGGCAAACCCTACGCGAGGAGCAAAGTCATTCTTCGGTGCCTGAGGAGATCCGAAAGTGATGACCCCCGGAGCGTCGGCAACACTGTTCAGAGACTGCTGGGTCCATCCATAGGGCGTGCTGGTGTACTCGTAGCGCAACCCCAGGTTGATGTTGAGGTTCCGAGTTATCTTCCAGATGTCATTCGCATACCAGTAAATTGCGTGTTGGTCTCCAGAGTATCCGGAGTTGCCGAAGCTGCGCTCGGCAAACGCGCCATCCTGCAGCGGATCCTGATCCCAGGCAAAGTCGCTCAGCGTTCCCCACTCATAGTCGCCGCGCGAACGCTGAATGAATTTCTGTGGACTGATGTACTTGCGTCCTTCGACCCCGAACTTAAGCGTGTGAGAGCCCTTGATCCAGGTCAGGTTGTCCGTCGCCTGGTACAGGTTTTGAATTCCATACTGCGGAGCATTCGGGTTCGGTCCCACATTCAGGCCCAGATCGTCCATCGTGACATTTGGAAACATATCCAATGTTGGCAAGAAAGTCTGATCGCCAACAACAAGGGTGAATCCGGTTCTGAAGTATCCCACACGGAGTTCATTGCTAATGTATGGCGAGAAAGTGTGAAATTCGGCCAGGCTGATAAGGTGCCCTGGAACAACCTCATTTGTGTAGAACGCGGGGAGCGTCGCGGCATTGTCGATCAGCGTTACCTTATTGTAAATGTACCGTCCGCGAATCTGGTCCCTATCGCTGAGGTTGTAGTCCATTGACGTCGTAAGAGCCGTCCTATTGTTCCAAAAAGGCGCTTGAATCGGAAGATCACCGATTTCAATCGGCCGAGGTGGCGGCACAAGTTCCGGACGGCGTATTGGAAGTGCACACATCAACTGTGTCCGTAGCGGCAGGAGCTACTGCCCACTTCTGAAGTGCCGCCACGTTAGCCGTATTTCCACCACCAGCATTCAAGATAGCCTGCAACTGTGAATATCCGTTGGCCGTAGGGGCAGAAACGGCAGCCGGGGTCGACGCCTCGCCTAATGGCGTCCGTCTCATAGTTCACAAAACCGAACAACTTGTTCTTGAAAATCGGGCCACCAAACTGGCCGCCAAAACGGTTGCGGTCAAATCTCGGATTCTTCGGTTTCTCACCCTCTGGAGTCGTCAACACAACTGGCGTTGTCGATCGCGTTCAGATTACGATTCTGGAAGTACTCGTACAGCGGCACCATGGAAGCTGTTCGTTCCGCTGATGACCGACGTGTTGAACTGTCCTCCGGTGGAGTGCCCGAACTCTGCGCTGAATTGGTTCTGCAGAATGGTGAAGTTCTGAACGGCATCGTTGGGAACGTACATGTCGGGGCCAGTCACTCCCTTGTCGTTTTCATCGATGCCTTCAACCGTGAAGTTGTTGTTGCGCGGGCGCTGTCCGCCCACGGCCGGGCCCGTACCTGCACCCAAGCCACCCGAGCTGCCCACGCCCGCCTGCAGCAGCGAAAGATTAATCACGCCAAGCGCGCCAGTGCCAGCCGTAGGAATGCTCTTCAACATCTCTACCTCATACGTCGTGCTCAGCTGCGCACGTGGTGGTGTCGATAATCGGAGGGGCGCCGGAGACTTCCACCGTCTCGGTGGTCGCCCCTGGCGTCAGCGTCACGTTGAGCGTTCCGGTCTTGTTCAACTGGACGTCAGTCGTTTGCGCGAAGGCCTTGAACCCCTGCGCCTTGACGGTTACGTGATACGTTCCCGGCAGCAGGTTGTCGAGTCGGTACTCGCCCGTTCCGTTCGATTTTGGTCGGGTCAGCAACGTTCGTGGCGACATTGGTAGCGTCAACGTCGGCTCCGACCACTGCCGCACCGGACGCGTCAATGACCGTGCCAACAACGTTTCCGCTAATCGCCTGACCAAGCATATTGAGCGAAGCCAACGTCCATTACGCTCAACACGCAAGCACGAAAGCAACAAACTTCAAAATTCCGCGCTCCATGTTTCATATTTGTTTTCTCCTGAACTTCTGGAAGACTTCGAGCCATCACAACAGCTGATTACTCGTAACAGCCGGTTGAGAGAGCACGCCTGCGCAGCATCGGGCAAGCACAGATCAACACTCCGCCCTCACATCTTCTGTGCAAGTCACAATCCAAAACACCGCGTCTGTAAACTGTTTGTTTCCTGTATGTTATGTCTGAACAGCGGGCACATCATACCAAAATCCGGAGATGTCTGCATTAAGAATATGAGGTTTGGTATCGGGTGCTTCCTGTAGGGTCTGTCTCTGCACCCTTTAACTCGCCCTAGTTACCCCAACGCTAACAATCAGTGAGTGTTTTTGTGATGGAAGCCATATCGGCCCGCTGCCCAGCAAACTTGACGCTCCAAGGTATAATCCACCGAACTCATGCCACTCGTTGCGGGGAGTAGGCTCGGACCTTACGAGATCCAATCTGCCGTCGGCGCCGGCGGTATGGGAGAGGTCTATCGCGCCCGCGACACTCGCCTCGACCGCATCGTCGCCATCAAAGTCCTGCCGGGTCACCTCAGTTCGAATCCCGATCTGCGCGCCCGCTTTGAGCGCGAAGCCAAAGCCATTTCCGGACTCCAGCATCCCCACATCTGCGTGCTCTACGACATTGGCTCGCAAGACAACGTGGACTTCCTCGTCATGGAGTACCTGGAAGGCGAGACGCTTTACGCCCGCCTCGCGCGCAAGCCGCTCGCTCCCGACGAGACGCTGAAGATCGCCATCGAAATCGCCGACGCTCTCGACAAAGCGCACCGCAGCGGAATCGTCCATCGCGACCTGAAGCCGGGCAACGTCATGCTCACCAAGAGCGGCGCCAAGCTGATGGACTTCGGCCTGGCCAAGCCTCTCGGCCTCGGCAGCGGGCCAAAATCCGGTTCGGCGAGCATGGCTTCTGTCGCCACGATGGCCGCCACCATGGCCGACTTGGCCTCACCTGTCACAGTCGCAGGCTCGCTCGTCGGCACCGTGCAGTACATGAGCCCTGAGCAAATTCAAGGCAAAGAAGCCGACGCCCGCAGCGACATCTTTGCCTTCGGAGCCTTGCTCTACGAAATGCTCACCGGCAAACGCGCTTTCGAAGGCAAGAGCCAGCTCTCGCTGGCCAGCGCGATTCTCGAAAAAGATCCCGATCCAATTTCTGTTGTGCGGCCGCTTACGCCTCCAGCGCTGGAGCAGATCGTCCGCACCTGCCTGGCGAAAGAGTCCGACGATCGCTTCCAAAGCGCCCACGATCTCAAGCTGCAACTGCAATGGATCGCAGCCGGCGGCAGTCAGTTCGGCGCGCCCGCGGTAGTGACCTCCCGCCGAAAGAAAAGATTCACCGTGCTCACCGCCGCTCTCGCAGCTGGCTGGCTCGTTGCTGCGATGGCGGGCACACTAGTTCTGATCTATGCGAAGCGGCTCACACAGGCGCAGCAGCCCATTCATGCTTCCATCAAGAAACTGCCGGCTTTCGATTTTGCGCCCGTGCTGGGCGGCGCTCCCGCGCTCTCTCCGGACGGACGGCAACTCGCCTTCATCGCCTGGGAAAAGAATTCCAGCCAGCTTGGAGGAGCGGATTTCGGCGGAGTACTCGTCATTCGTGACATGAGCAGCGGAGAAGCGACCGCTTTAACGGGCACTCGACGGCGCTGCCTTCCCCTTCTGGTCTCCCGATGGCCAGTATCTCGGCTTCTTCGCGCAAGGCAAGTTGAAGAAAGTGGGAGTTCGCGGCGGAGCCGTACAGATCCTTTGCGATGCGCCCGCGGGCCGTGGCGCGAGTTGGAGCTCGCGCGGCACCATCGTTCTCGCTCCCGCTATCGCCGGACCGTTGCAGGCCGTCTCCGATGGCGGAGGTAAGCCCACTCAGCTTGTACCCGCGCGCCAGGATTCGGCGGAGTTCACCAATCGCAATCCATACTTTCTGCCGGATGGTGAGCACTACCTCTTTACCGCTCGCGGCGGCAAAGACGCCCTCGCCGGCGTTTACGCCGGATCGCTCTCTGGAGAGCCGCCGCGCGAGATTTTGCCCGTTGGCTCCAATGTCGCCTACAGCGACGGATATCTCTTCTACCTCAAAGAGAGCACCCTGACCGCACAGAAATTCAATGCCGCTAAGCTGCGCTTCGAAGGCAAACCCATCTCCATCGCAGCCAACATCGAGTACTACAATCCGCGCGATCTCGGATACTTTTCCGTCAGCGGCGACACTCTCGTCTTCAACATCGCTACTCCCAAAAACCGCCAACTCACCTGGCTCGACGCGTCCGGCAAGGAACTCGATCATTTTGGCGACCCCGCCACCTACACGAACGGGATCTTCTCGTCGGCGACGCAGAGTGCAGTCATCACCCGCGCCAACACCAGTGGAAGCGGCAACAGTTTGTGGCTGGCAGACGTGCAACACAAAACCGTAACTCGCCTCACCAGCGACACCGAGCTCGAACAGTACGGCGTCATGGCCGCCGACGGCAACAGTGTTTTCATCAGCAGCAGTAGTGGTTACGACACCACTCTTATGCGCCGCTGGCTGACTGCCTCCGGCAAAGAAGAAAAGATTCTCGAGGAGCCCCGCGGTTTCTTCTCCATCACGGCAATTTCCCGTGATGGCCGATACCTTTTCGCATCGCAGCAGGACCCCAAGACGAGCTGGGACATTTATTACATGGACCTGCGAGGCGATCACAAACTCGTTTCCCTCCTCAATAGTTCCTACGCCGAGCAGGACGGCCGGCCTTCCCCGGACAACAAGTGGCTGGCTTATCTTTCGAACGAGACTGGCCGCGATGAGGTCTATATCACCTCGTTTCCCAGAGTAGGTTCCAAGTGGCAGGTCTCCAACGGAGGCATCCGGATCCAGAAATCGAATGGCGTGATGGAGTGGTCCGCCGATGGCAAGCATCTCCGCTACCAGCAGGAAGACAAGCTCTTCGATGTCGCCGTTCGCGACGTGGGCGACAAGCTGGAAATCTCGGCCCCGACGGAGATCATGACCTTGCCCGCCGACTCTGTCGTGATCGCGATCATGCCCGACGGCAAACGCACGCTGGTGGCGCGCTCCACCGCCGACCAAGCCGCGGGCTCGCTGGACCTGGTCCTCAACTGGCAAGTCCAACTCCACTGATTTTCCTCTGTGTGACTCTGTGCTCTCTGTGTTGGGTTCTTTGTCGGTTTCGGTCACGCTGAAGTCTGGCAACTCCTACTCCCCAAACAGCAACTTATCTGCGGATAGTTATGCAGTACTGCCCGCGTCTGTTCTGTGGGCACAAACAGGAGGGACATCAATGAGAAACAAATGGACTCGTGTATTGCTGGGTGTGGTGGTCATAGCTTTCACTTCGCTGTGGGCGCTCGGGCAAGACGACACGAGCAACAAGTCAAAAGGCGAAGTCAGGAAGGTTACCGGATGTCTTACCAAGTCCGGCAGCGGCAATGAATATCTCCTGACTGCCACCGACGGCAGCACCTGGGAGATCCACGAGAACAACGCGGTCGACCTCGCGTCGCACGTGAACCAGACCGTCGACCTGAAGGGCGTAGTTTCCAACGAGAAGGCGCACAACATGAAGGAAGACGCCAAGGACATGGCCAGCGACACTGGCGCGACCAAGCCCAAAGCCGAACACGGACACCTGAAGCCGACCAACGTTAAGAAGGTCAGCGATTCCTGCCAATAACGTTTAGGAGAATAACGAAAGAAAAGGGCGGAACGAAAGTTCCGCCCTTTGTTCTTGAGAGCTAAAGGCTAAGAGCTACAGCTAAGAGCTGACTGCCTTACCCCTTCACATTAATCTTCGAGAACGACAATACCGCCCGGCTCGGCGTCGGACGCCCCATCGACAGCGCCGGACGGAACGTGGTGAAGATCAGCATCTGTTTCACTTTCGGCAGCACTTCTTCCGACTCGTTCGAATCCGAAAGGATGCGGTAATCCTGCACCCGCCCGTTCGCATCGACGTAGGCTTCGATCACCAGCGAATCGTCGTCGATGGTGTCCATCGACAACCCGAAGGTGCTGGGCTGCAATTCCGGCCCGGTGTTGACCATGACCAGCGGCACATCGTTGTCGGCGCGCAGCGACGACGGCACCACGAAGTACACCATCGCGATCCCGAAAAGAATTACTGCGCTGACAAAGCCCGCCGCCGCCGGAACCATGAATGCCTGGAATGCATTCTCCAGACGCACCATGACTCCTTCAAACCGGGCCCGCCGAGCCGGTGCGACCTCGCGCGATATCGCCAGGCGCAACTTCAGTCCAAGATCCGCGGGAACCTTCGGGCGCGCCACGTTCACCAGCAACTGCTGCGTCCGCCGCAGCGCCTGATACTCGCCATGGCACGCCGGGCATTGCGCAAAATGATTCTGCAGCGCAAGCATCTCCGTGCCTGTCACTGCTCCGTCCAAATACGCCGAGAATAATTGCTTCGCCTGAGGGCACTGCAGTACCGCTGATTTTTTCGTGCCCGTCTTTCCAATGCCAATCATGGCATCACCTCGACCCTTCTACCCCCTCCAGCTACCTGTGACCGCTTACTCCGGCCTTCCTCTGAATCCGGAGCGGTCAGCCCCAGCTCATTTCCTACTTCTCGCACATACGGTGCGAGTCGTCTGCCGCAATGCATCTCTGCCTCGCGTCAGCCTTGACTTCACCGTGCCGAGAGAAACTTCGAGCACCTCGGCGATCTCTTCGTATGACATCTCTTCCAGGTCGCGCAGTATCAGCGTTGTCCGGTACGGCTCGGGCACCTTTCGCAGTTCTTGCTCGACGCGCCTCTGTACTTCGTGATGCGCGACGCTCTCGAACGGAGAATCCGCATGGTCCGTGAGCGCCAACTGAATGTCATTTTCGACCGTGCCGTTCGCGTCGGTCTCCGGCTCGATCGAAGTCTCCTTCGCTTTGTGCCGGAACCACCAGCGCCGCCGGTTCGCAGCCTCGTGCAGGGCGATCCGGTAGATCCATGTCTTTAAACTTGACTCGCCGTGAAAGTGGTTCATGCCGCGAAACACTTTCAGGAACACATCCTGCGTCGTGTCCGCCGCATCCGCCGGATCATTCACAATCCGGTACACCAGCCCATACACCGGTTGCTGGAACTCTCCGATGAGCCAGGCGTACGCGGCTTCCGAGCCCGCTTTTAATTCGGCAACAATCGCCGACTCTTCTTGCGACCGAACTCCGATCGCATTCGCTAAATCACCCAAGGTGGTTGCTCCCGCCATAATGGCGTCCCCTGATTATAGGATTTTCCACCCCTTCGCGCCCTGAAAATTCACGGTCGCCAAGTCCAGCCCAACGGCCGCGGAGACAAATCTCTCACATAACATAGACTCCGCCCGGGTGTCAGGAGTTCCCACGAACAAGCCATTTATTTTCAGAGAGATCTCAGACCGTAAACCTGACGGGCCTGCAGGATTAGCCGCAACCGCCCAGGGAAGCCGCGAAAGGGACTGCACGATGGTTACCTTAGCTTGGCAGAATCCGACTGTCGCCGATGACATGCGGCAAGGGGTGAACTGCAGATAAACGCCATTACAGAGGTAATTAGCACAGGTCAAATGTTTGCACCTACGATAACCGGAGCCAGTCCCGGCTTCGGTTTGTGTCCGGCAACCACATCAGGAGTGTTTATGGCTACTACAGCGATGGCATATGGAGAACGTCGGTTCGGAGCCGCGTACACAGCACGGATCATTGTGGTCTTAGTAGTTCTAGGATTGCTGGCGGGGGTGTGGGCATCGCAGGAGGACCCGCGCATTGCATCACATCCAACTTTGCTTTGGATTTCGTTTGCGCTGGGACTCGCAGGCGTGGGGTTATGGATTGTCATGGGCAAAAGCGCCCTGATAATCAGCGACTCTGGCGTGCGACGGGAGTCAGCATTCGGCCAGCAGGAATTGGCTTGGAGCCAAGTCGCAGAGACCCGCTATCAAGTGGTGCCCATTAATGTGTACGCACATTTCGGATTGATCGGCGCTTTGATCGCCATGTCCAGCAAAAAGTCGGCGCGAGCGCATCTTACGCTGGAACTGATCGGCCAGGATCGCAAGAAACTGAAGGTGACATCGAATTTCCAGAATGCCGACGAGGCCATCGGCATCATCCTTGGCCGGCTCGTGCCTCCGATGGTGCAGAACGTGAAAGGGAAAGTACAGCGAGGCGAGACCGTTCAGTTCGGTGGCCTGGGACTTTCGGCGACGGCTATCGCATGGAAGGGAACTTCCATCCCGGTCACGGAGATCACCAAGGCTGAACTGGTGAGAAGTAATTTGCAAATCAAGCGGCAGGGAAAATGGCTCACCGCGGTTAATGTTAAGTCGAGCAAGGTGCCCGACGTGCTGGTGTTCCTCGAGGTGCTTGAGTCTCTGGCCCCGCAGATCAAGTCGACGGGAGTGGATCCGTTGGCGCGTGTACGCATGTAAGCGAATGGATTGCAGACTGGCAAGCCCGCAATCCTGTCATTACTAGACCGACTGGAACGCCCCGTAAAACAAGATCAATGCGCGTAATCGCTGTTTGCGACAGCTACGGTCTAACGCGAATTGACCAGCCCGGTTTTCGGTGATCTAATTTACGGCAATGTGTGGGGGTGAACCGTGAAGCGATTGCTCTCGGTTTTGGTCATTCTCCTTCTGCTGGCCATTCCTGTTGAGTTGTTCGGGAAAGCCCACACCTCAAAGATCATAATCAAAGGCGCTGACCTCAGCGCTCCTATCAAAATCACGGACCCGAAGACGCTGGCTAACTTTTTTGTCTGGACAGGTACCGGGACAGGCTGCACCCCTTGCCCTCCGCCGAGTCCGGAGAGCTTCATCGTTGACTGGTCACATCCGATGGGAGATCACCCCAGTGGGCTGCACCGCTACGAAGTGTCGTTCTACGCCAAAATGCCGGATGAGCGACTCATCTACGTTGTGTTCTATGAATATGATCCGGCGACAGAGCACGGTTACGTTTACTTTCCCGCCAGGACTGAGGAATGGTATCGGCTCAATGTCAGTACCATTATTCACGGTGTGGAGGGAAAGTGGTTTCCCGCTTGGAGCGTGTGGGAAGGCGTAGCCAGACCACTCATCGCAGGGGCTAGGGCTGAGGCTCACATCAAGTAATTGACCTCAACGACCATTCCCTGCCGTCTTCTCCCACCGCGTCTCGGCTAAAGCGTCAATTGTAGAAACATCTCAATTTCACTCAATGAAGGGTCCGAACGCTCAAGGGGTGGGCAGCATAATCGCGTTCTGAGAAGACCGGCTGATGCCGCAAGCGATACGAGCCGGTTCCTACTGCACGGCACCCCGTGATCCTAGCGTGACCTCGGTGAAGAATTACGATCCCGCCTTACGTCCGTTAGACCTCAGTAACACCACCTCAGAGCCATTGTCTAGCTGTGGGCTTTGTCTCAGACTGATCGGTGAATGGGGAGCGAGCGATGAGAGCAAGCCGGCGAAGAGTGATGGCTGATCCGAGGAGAGACTGGTATTCCTGGTTGCTGCCAACACTGTGCCTAATCCTGCTCGCTGGTCTCTTGTTGAACCGGTGAAGTCTGGCATGTGCAATTGCCACTCCGCTACGTTTATGGGACATCCATATCCCCACCGTAAGCTCTCCCAGACATAAAAAGTTAGAGACTCTCGAACAGTTCCAATTCATTTCGTAAGCTGGAGACGTCCAAATGACCTCTGCATGCAAGGGCGGTGGCAACTTCGTAGGCAAGTGGAGCGTCAGCGCTCGCAACACTACGCCATGCCCAGTCTGCCGCTCGTCTCAACCGGTAAGACCATATGGCGGTCGCTATAAGATAGCTGACCACCGACAGCCTGAACCTGAGGCCGGAACAGCACAGGCAGGTCAGAGTTGATCCTTCCTCTTGTCGCCAACTTTTCGCAGGACTGGCAACTGTCGTAACATCCCGATTGCGCTCACCACCGCCTCAGAAGGCAATAAGACTAAATCAAGACTGAATCATTACCCGCGCATCGAAACCCGGGTTCGCGGAATCGAATAGTCACGACCCTTAACACTCCGGAGTTTCGCATGGCCACGCTAGAGATCGCTTTCCTGCAGAACCAACTGGAAGAGCGCAGGCGCAGACTGGAAGATGCGATTGCGCTGGCGCCACAGAACGCAGGCTTCGCCGGCCTGCTCCGCGAAGTAGATTCGGCACTGGCACGCCTGGCGAAAGGCAACTATGGCCTGTGCGAGGAATGTCACGCGCCCGTCGAAGAGGACCGTCTGCTCGCCGACCCCCTGGTGCGGTACTGCCTGGACCACCTGACTCAGCCGCAACGCGCCGCCCTGCAACGCGATCTTGATCTCGCCTCTGAAGTGCAGCGCAAGCTTCTGCCACAACCTGATTTGTGCACCGGGAACTGGGAAACCAGCTATCACTACGCGCCCATCGGCCCTGTCAGCGGCGACTACTGCGACTTGATTCCGAACGATGGACAGCTCTTCTTCGTGCTTGGCGATGTCTCCGGCAAAGGCGTGGCCGCGTCCATGCTGATGACGCAGCTGCACGCGTTGTTCCGTAGCCTGTCCGCTATGGCCATGCCGCTGGGCCAGACGGTTAGCCATGTCAACCGCGTCTTCTGCGACAGCGCGCTCGCCGGACAGTACGTCACCCTGGTGTGCGGGCAAGCGAAGCCCACTGGCGAAGTGGAAATCCATAATGCCGGCCATTGGCCGGCAATCGTCGTCGGACACGGCGGCATCCTGCGCATTGAATCCACCGGTTTGCCGCTGGGATTGTTCCACGAAGCCGAGCTTTCGTCGACACGCGTGCAACTGGATCCCGGCGACACCCTGTTTCTCTACAGCGACGGCCTCTTGGAAGCACGCGGCGCAGGTGACGAATACGGCGTAGAGCGGGTTGTGCGCTTGCTGCGCCAGCAAGCCGGGCGTCCGCCGGCCGAGTTAATCGCCGCCTGCCTCGACGACGTGCGCGCCTTCACCGACGCCGCCGCACTCTTGGACGATTTGACTCTACTCGCCATCCGCCGTCTCAACTGAGCAGTGCCCGACGTGCGGTGTTCCTTGAGGTGCTTGAGTCCCTGGCCCCGCAGATCAAGTCGACGGGAGTGGATCCGTTGGCGCGTGTACGCAGGTAAGCGAATGGATTGCAGCTCCCAAGCCCGCAATCCTGTCATTACTAGACTGACCGGAACGCCCCGTAAACAAGGCTAATGAACGTAATCGCCCTGGTGGCGCAAAGATTGCATAATGCAGAGCGTGTCACCCGGCCATCGCGCGATATCCGTCAGTTTTCAAGGGAACCCGAGCGCGGATCGTGGTGCCAGCCCCGGGTTTCGATTTCACTGAAAGTTCGCCGTGCACTAATTGCAGCCTTTCGCGCATGCTGATCAAACCCAGGCCGTTGCGTGTGAAAGCATCTTGTTCTTCAAAGCCCATTCCCACATCCGACACTGTGAGCTCGATCGACTCCGCTGTGCCATGCAGATCCACGGTAAAACGGCGAACGCCGCTGTGCTTCACGGCGTTCTGCAACGCCTCTTGCAAAACACGAAACAAACAAAGCGAGACTTCGTTCGGTAGGTTTCGCGGGATTTCCGCATGTTTAAACTGAACCTCAACTTTGGTCCGTTCCGACAGTTCCTTGCAGAAGCTATGACCGGCGGCGGCGAGACCCAGATATTCAAGCTTTGAGGAATGTAAACGATGAGACAGGCCCTGCACGTCTGTGGCTATCTGCGAGATACGTTCTTGGGCGTGGCGGGTTTGCGCAATAAACTCGTCGTTGGGGGGAATATGGTGACACCGTTGATCCAGTTCCACAGCCAAGAGCGCGAGGCGCTGATTGATATCATCGTGAAGTTCTCTGCCAATCCAGGTGCGCTCCTGTTCATGGGCTTCAATCAACCTGCGCCCAATGGTGGCGAGACTCTCCTCTGCGAGCTTTCGTTCAGTAATGTCTATACAAGATCCGATGTAGCCAGCAAAACTGCCATCTGGGTTGAATCGCGGCACACCAATGTTGAGGATCCAACGGTACTCTCCATCATTGCGCTGGACGCGATACTCCATCTCAACTGATTGACGGTGACCAAACGCCTCCGAGTAGGTTTTTAGGCAGCGCTTCAGATCTTCTTTGTGTACTCTTTCCACCCAGCCGTTTCCTAGTTCTGCCTCAAGCGGTCGCCCGGTGAACTCCAGCCACGTCTGGTTCACGTAGGTGCATAGGCTGTCAGTTCCAGCCATCCAGATCATTACCGGGGCCGTGTTGGCAACCAGTCGGAAGCGCCCTTCGCTCTCGCGGACTACATGCGCAGCTTGTTCATGCTCCTCGGCGAGGGCTGCCAGAACCATGAAGGGTATCGAAGCGAAAACCAGGAACATCTGTAGGGGTAACGGGTCGGTGAGGGGTACCAGGTTGGAAAACGGACCTCGGCCATTGACTGCGCCCCAAATCGAGAGAGAGGTCACCGCAATCAGGGAAGTGCTAACTCCCAACGATCTGAATCGCAATGCGGACCAGAGCAGAAATGGCACCAGCGTATAGAACAGTGCAGGCGATCTGCTGTTCTCAGGGAGAGTGAACACGATGTAGCTGACAAGAACCAACCCCGCGATGAGCATCCCTCCCTCGAAGTGATGGGCACGCGATTTTCGTATCAATACACGCCCTTCGCTTACCCAACTCAATACGGCCGGGGTCACCGTGATGAAGGCAAGCACCTCGGACAAGAAAACAATCTTCCAGCCCATCCAATAGTCGCTGGCGATGCCATACGCGCTCAAAAATGCCCCTGCGAACGGCCCAAGGACAACGGCAAAGAGCGAATACTTGGCCAAAGCCCTGACGCTGTTGAGCCTAGGCACACCGTCGAAGCAATATCTAAGACCAAGTGCCGAAACAAGCACTTCGACAGTATTGCCCGGAATAAACCAGGCAATTGAACTCAGCGGCACGCCTGCTTGCAGGTCAGCGAGAACAAACCCAACAAAGGATGCGGGAATGAGCAGTGGCCAGACACTGAACCTGACCAACGACAACCCGGCTACCAGTATCGCGCAACCTGGCCAAAGCGGCCATACGGTCTGGGGATCCGAAACCAGCATCCCTACCAACTTCGGGACGAGGTACGACAATGCGGTTGTTACGCACACCACGAGCCATGTCGAACGGGAATCTAAATACGGCTCGCAGTGCGCGAAGCGATTACTGGCGATTGTCATAACCATGTCTCGGGCGTGGCGCAACCCACGCCACGGGCAGAACCGTCTCGGTAGAGTTTAGCGCTGTTCGGATTGCTTATGGGAAGTTTGCTGGCGATGTGGTGGATTGACGGCGGAACATGCCGATTTCAGTCATTTGACCCATCCCACAGGTGTGCCGGCCGGAAGGCTCAATTTACGTAGACCTGTACAACTCCTTACGACTGCGGTGCGCCCACTCCCGCCGGAACCTCCAACTTCAGCTGCCGCAAAATCCCCGCCAGGGCGCTCAACAAGGTGTCGCACCCCTTGTCCAATTCCAGCGCGGATTTCTCGAGGAATGCGCAGGCTCCATCCTGCTGCAATCGCAGGGCATTCTTTTGCGAGAGTCCGGTGAACGCCACCACCGGAATCCCGGCCGTGCCGGCATCTTTCTTCAAGGCCTTCAGCACATCCGGTCCGGTCATTCCCGGCAGCAGCATGTCCAGCAGAATCACATCCGGCTTCTTATTCCGCGCCAGTTCGATCGCCTTCGCTCCGTCGCTCGCCGTGCTAACGACATAACCTGCCCGCGCCAACGCCCGCTCCGTCGCCATGCGCAAGAACTTACTGTCGTCGACCAGAAGAATCTTCGTCATGCAATCCCTGCCCGCGCGTGATATCGCACGCCCTTCCGTACGTTTCTTCTATCGGCAGAATTGCGCAGCAGAACAGGCGGCTGAAAAAACTGGATGAGAGATTTCTTACGGTAGGGGTACGTCCTATTCCGCAGAGTCTCGTTGCCTCGCTGAGAACCGTCAGGAATCTTGTCGAGCCGCCGCTCTTAGAAGCGCCTTGACCCCTGCCCGGCAGGCCTCGCGCAAGGCCTCTTCATGCCCTTCCGGTATCGATTTGGTTAGCAGCAGACTTGACGTGCCGTGCAGCACCGCCCACAGCGCGAGGGCGGTTTGCGTGTGATCGTCTGGAGTTCCTCCGAACCTCCGGGCCAGCAGCTGTTCTGCGAAATCGAAGTTCGGACGCGATTCCCGAATCGGCCGCGGCGCCCCGCGCCCTTTTCGCGGAGACATTAGGCTCCCGTGGGTGTAGAACAGTTCATACTCATTCGGCAATTTGAGCGCGTACTCAACATACGCCTCCGCCATCTGCTCGATCGTTTCGCCCTGCTCGAATTGCTGCCGCAGCCGGCCCACGATCCGGTAAAGCAGCCCTCGAATCAGATCCTCCCGGTTCTTGAAACGTCGATATACCGCCGGAGTGTTGGTTCCCGCCGTGCGGGCAACGGCCCTCATGGTCAGCGCCCGCTCGCCTCCTCGTTTCCAAAGCACATCGGCAGCTTTGAGTACACGCTCTTCCAGATCCGGATCGGGGTGCCGCGGCATGGTTCCTCCTGCCCCAACATTATCCTTGCAAAATTTCATTGACAGTGTACACATAACACTGTTAATAGTAATCATACAAGTCCTCCCCCCGTTGACTCCCAGGGTCAGTCAGGAAAGGCAAGGCCGCCGCGAACATTCCGGTGGCCGCTTTGTTCGGCGCGATGCGCTGCCGTAAAAATCATGGACTGAGGTCTAGCAAAGAGAATCCTGGGATAGCCCATGCTTGTACCGCCGTTCTTCGGAAGATTTGGTCAATAATAATGTTGACAGCGTGAATATAACGATGTATAAAAAATATGTCCTGCCGGGCCCCCTGTAATTTTGCAATGCTGCGATGAAGGAGTTGGTTCGCTGTGTGCTCGTATCAGAATTCTGACAATCGAATTTCCATCCTGCAGATGAACTCCGAGCTCGAAGATGCTCAACTTGAGCTGCTCAGTGCCCACTACGCGGTTCATCAGCTTCGGCTTCACTATTCTTCCGATGACCTCGCGTGCTTCGGCCGCTACGACGTCTTGCGTAAGTCGGCTGAGGCGGCTACCGCCCTGCACGACTTTTACGCCGATATTGAAAGCAAGATTCCCCAACGTGGGGCGAGTCCCTGTGTCCCCCAGCCCAGCCCCGAGCAGATTGCTGAGGCTATCGCCTGGATTGCGGATTACCTGCGGGAACAGCGCGAGCATTACTTCCCGGTTGCCACTCCGCTCACCAACGAGTGCAAGGCTCACATGTGGCCGTATCTCGCGGCTGGCATGCTCGACCGCATTCGCATCATCGAACTTCGGGGCGCGCGGGTGCGGATGCCGGAGTTTTTCGCCAAGGTGCGCGCCCTCGGTTTTGAACCCCCCGAGCTCACACACATGGACTCGGTTACATTTCTCGACGTCATCGCTTTCAATCAGCGATTGTCGGAGCGGGCGCTGTTCCACGCCCTGGTACACGCCGTACAGATCGACGTGCTCGGGCTGCAGCGCTACGCGGAACTCTGGGTGCACGGTTTCCTCAAAACCAGGACGCACTTTACCGTCCCGCTCGAAGTGCACGCGTTCTCTTTGTCCTCAAAGTTCCTGCGGCCCACCATGGAAAAGTTTTCGGTAGAGGATGAGGTCCTCCGCTGGATAGCCGAGGGTCGCTACTGAACAAGTTGTCCCACCCCCACGCAAAAGAGAAGGGCGGCGCACACACGCCGCCCTGATCTTTACAATTGGGGCACCATTAGCGGCGGGTGAGACCAGGAACCATTTGTCAGATTCGCTGTGAGACGGCGTCGGACCGTCTACAATAGGGAAACGAGTTCCCGCATGCCAGATGATCCCATCGTCGTCTCCCCCGGCCCGCAATTTCGCCTGGCCATGTTGCTGGCCATCATCGCAGATGCGCTTCAGCTTGTGATTTTTCCCGCGTTCGTAGCAGGCGCGCTCTCGCCTGCCGACGACCTGCTCGACCTTGGCATCGCCGCCACGATGGTGCGTCTGCTGGGATGGCACTGGGAATTCCTGCCGACGTTTTTCGTCAAGCTCGTGCCGGGCGTTGATCTAGTCCCCTTCTGGACGATCGCCGTCGCCAGCGTCTGGCGCAAAGCCAAAGCCGCTGGCGTGACCGGCGAAGTGTCGGACCCCGACAAAAAGTTCCTGCCGCACTGAGACGAAGGCCTGGGGCTTTGCCCTGAACTCAGTCGCGATCGTGGTCGCGGTCGTCCCAGTCGCGTTCATCGTGCCAGCGCCGCTCGTGCTCATCCCACCAGCGATGGTGCTCGCGCCAGCACTGTTCCCGAGCTTCCTGCAACTCGCGCCGTTCATGATCCGCCTGCCGGCTGTGTCGCCCGTGATGCTCAACCGCTTCATGGTATTCATGCTCAGCGTGCGCGACGCGCCGCTGGCAGCGCTCGTCGATTTCCTCTTGCGACTGAGCAAACGCTCGCGGCGCCGCGCTCGACGCCGCCAGCGCTGCCACGATCCCCATCGACAACATCCAAGTTTTCATCCATCCGAAACGCACTTCCATGCCGATCCTCCAACAGGTGGTTTTCACTTCGGCATGGATAGATGCGGATCACAGTCGCTGCCGCGGTACGGTGAATCCGGTAATGCCATCGGAGGCCAACCCTTGTACCTGTTTCTTCGAGCCACGAATCGAATGAAAATTAGCATTTCCCTCGAATCAGCTGAGGTACAATCGGTCGCGCGACGTTCGACCGGTGCGAATTGCAATTTGTGGCGCTGCAGGTTGCGCCGGCGCAACTGACCCCGATCCTGACCTTGGCCCTCTCGGCAGGGGCACTCCCCATGGAACTGCCCTCGACGACGCGTGCCAACGACCCCCACCCACAGGCCCGGGAGTAGGAGACCTCGCTATGACTGACGATCCGAACCGACGCATTGGCGACTACGAAGTCCTGGGTGTGCTAGGCAGTGGCGGCATGGGGAAAGTCTTCAAGGTTCGCAACGTGATCTCGGACCGCATCGAAGCCATGAAGGTTCTGCTGCCCGATCTCGCTGGCCGACAGGAACTCGCCGACCGCTTCTCGCGCGAGATCAAGCTTTTGGCCAGTCTGGACCATCCCAACATCGCCCAACTGCGCACCGCTCTGACTCTCTCCAACCGGCTCGTCATGGTGATGGAGTACGTCGAAGGAACCACTCTGGCCGCTCGTCTGGAGCAAGGCCCGGTCCCTCCCGGCGAAGCGATCGGCTACGTCACGCAGGTGCTGAACGCGCTCGCCTACGCCCATGGCCGAAATGTGATTCATCGCGACATCAAGCCTTCGAACATGATGCTGACGCCTAACGGCACGGTGAAGCTTATGGATTTCGGCATCGCCCGCGCCAGTGGCGACGCCAGCATGACGGTGACTGGAACCACGGTCGGCTCGCTGTACTACATGTCGCCGGAACAAGTGAAGGGAAGCGCGGTGGACGCCCGCTCCGATCTCTATTCCCTCGGCGTCTCGCTCTACGAGATGGTGACGGGGGAGCGTCCCTTCCAAGCAGACAGCGACTATTCCCTGATGACCGCCCAACTTGAGCAGAAGCCCAAGCCCCCTGGCCAGGTGCGGTCCGGACTGCCGGAACACTTGAACGGCGTGATTCTGCATTCGATGGCCAAGGAGCCCGGGGAGCGCTTTCAGTCCGCTGAGGAATTCCGTCAGGCGCTGGAGATGTTTCGGCAGAGTGTGCCCGCACCCATGGCCACGATCCCGCCAGTCGAGCCCTTTCCGTCGGCAGCGATTCCCTTTGGGCAAACTCCAACTGCAGCGCCTCCCGCGTCAGCCACCGCGGCATTCAGCGGATCCCCCGTTTCCCCCTCGCCGATCCCTGTGGTAGCCGCGTCGCCGCAACCTGCGCCCAGCGTGATGGAGCTCTCACCCAGGCCCAGCAAGGGACGCGGCCTGTACATGACGTTAGGTGCCGTCATCGTGCTGGTGGTGCTGGTACTCGCGGGTCTCGGCTTCCCACGCTGGTTGAAGACTCGTGCCGCCGAGCAGCAGAAGTCGGCGACAGACCAATCCGCACCGGATCGGAACTCGTCTCCGAATTCATCTCAATCTCCCAATGGCACGACTGCCAATGCGCCGGCCTCTGACGGCAATAGTTCTAAGCCGGAGGCGAGTTCGGGCTCGAATCAGGAGAGTTCTGCATCGGATTCCGGCAAGCCTGCGGATGGAACCGCCCCGCCCCCCGCCGATTCTGGATCCGCCGCGCCCTCTGCGGGAGCCGCCTCCAAAACGGCGACGTTTTCCGACGCCAATACCTCAGGCGGCGAAGCCTCGCCTGTCGCAGCGTCCGCCAAGACAGCATTGAAGGGCAAGCACGCAAAGAAAGGGAAGCCGGAGAGTGTCGACTCAACCGGAAGCTCAGCCACTGACCAGAACCCATCAATCCAGAACCCATCAATGGCGAAGGACGATCAGAGCAAACCCGCCTCCGACACCAGTCAGAACGCGGAGCCGATCGAAGAGATCGAGCAGGATGTCGATCAGAGCTCCAGCCGCGCCGCCGCCGCCAACGAAACCCTTGACAACATGCGCAGCAACCTCAGTTCCCAGGGGCTCGGCTTGCGTGCCGACATTGCCTCCTCGCAAGAGCTGATGAAAGTGAATCTGGAGAAGGCGCGCCAGGCGCTTCAGAACAACGACGCCAAGAGCGCCAGAAGGTACCTGAACGTGGCCCAGTCGCAGATGGAAAAGATCGAGAAATTCCTGGGTCACTAGCTTGCCGGGAACAACTTGGGTGCTCCGCCCTTGGCGAGTTCCTTGCGCACATAACCTGACGCCAGCCACAAAGCCGCGAAAACACGCAGTTCACGGTCCAACCCTGAACTCTTCGAAATGGTGTAAGGCGTGGGTTTAGTAAATTGCGAATTGTGGGGCTGCCATCACCAACACCGTTCTTCACCTAGGTGATACTCTCGAACGCACATCGTTGCCCGGCCCAGAAAGGCTTGAGCAGGTGGTCCACAATTTCGATCAGATCCGAGTGGGCACGCTTGTCGATCAGCGCGCGTACGCCAAGTTCGCGAAGTCGCGCCGCTTTGTCGAACGACGGGAACCGGTGATAAGTAACGACCGCGAGCAACCGAATGCCAGCGCTCCTGCATTCGGTCAGGGTTTGCACCGAGTCTCGGTCGGACAAGTAGTCGTCAAGGATCAACAGATCAAAGCCGCCTTCGGACAGTAACTGGCACGCCTCGACGCCACTCAGCGCAACGGTCGTGGCGTAGCCCCTTTCCTCTAAGGCGCGTTCCAATGCGACCAGAACGTCTTCGTCATTGTCGGCAACCAAAATCTTTCCTGCATCATTTCCAGGCATCTCGCACTCCTTTCAATCACAACTGACGTTGGCGCTACGGATCCGCGGAGAAAGCGGCCAGGGGGCGAACCCAGCGACCCCCTGGGATGGCTGATCAACGCGACCATGCCCGCTGCTCCGACTGGCGTTTCCCCTTGTCTGTGCCAACCATCCGGAGCAACCCTAAGAAATACAGCGCCGAATCCAGAGCATGTCTCTCCTTCGTTTCGTTCGAACCTGCGTACCACAACTCTCTGGAACGGCGTCGAATAGCGTCACTGGCTGCGTCAATCCGTGCCAGCAACCTGCCGCTGTCTGATTCCAGAAGCGCCTGTCGATACAGCTCGGACCAGCGCCCAGACGTATCCGACATAGGGCATACCCTCCTCTCAGAAGACGGTGATTTCCCTTGCGAGATTTCTCTCGAGAACGTTGATCGTCAGGATTGTGTGGAAAGAGTGGAGCTAACAGCGCAGCAGACAAAAAGATCGCAGATGAGATCGACCGTCGTGAAGCACAAAATTCGACGTGTGCTCTGAGACGCAGCTCAGCCGGGCAGCGCGTGGAGCAGCTACAACGGTTCCGGCCAACTGCGCTCGTACCGCACCTGGAGCACGGGAGATGCCGCTGACAGCGAAGTCGCAGAATTGACAGCAGGAAAAATCTGAACGTCATCATCCTCAGCTACGGCGGCTAGGGGCACGCACAGCAACACGGCCGCTAAACCGAGAAAGATCATCGTTTTGCGAATGGCATCCATAGTAAAAGTGACAATCAAAGCGGAAATGCCTTTACCCCTATTTCATTGTTGAGATGCCTGGCAAACTGAAATGGAGGTATCGCCAAAGTGGAAAAATCACTCCTCCGGTCGAATCCCATGACGCTCTCATGGGGACGCCCCAGGGCTGTCCGGCGTTGGCAGGTAGTGCGTCTGCGACTCCACAGAGCTGTCAGTCCATTTCGTGACATAGAGGAGAGCTACGACACAGACTCCTACCGGACTGGTGGCCCTTTTTTCCTCAAGCGAGAAGTCACCTGCGTCCCACGAATATTCACGGTGATTGTTCCAGTGCAAGAAACGGACGACGGCTCCGGTGTATCTTGTGTCGATCTCTGAAGGAGAACGATCAACCGCCATGACCCCAGAAGATCGTGACCGGATGATCGAACTCTGCAAACGTATCGCCCGAGAAACCGATTCCAAGAAACTCGCGTCCTGGATTGATGAGTTGAACGGAATTATTCAGAGCAGGATCAGGGAACTCCGCGATGCGCGACGGGCTTCGTAAGCCCGCGGATCTCAGGATGACGCACGCTGAGCGATCCTGTGCTGCCGGTTACGATAGGTGGCCCATAGCACGAGAAGCATGGTCAATTGCTGCAACATGACGGGAAACCATCCGCCGAGGACGTTTCGAGACACGGAAAACAGGTTGCCAGGACGACAGGCGGCCCGAAACTTCCGGGCCGCCGGACGGACGAGGCGTCCGTCCCTACACGAGTCTTGCTGAGGGCCGAGGTCTGATGTCCGCTGTTACGTTCCTTCGTTCCAGCCTGCCAGATACTCTTCCTGCTCGGGCGTGAGCTTGTCGATCTTGATGCTCATCGACTCCAGCTTCAGCTTCGCGACCCGCTTGTCGAGGTCGTCGGGGACGCGGTAGACCTTGGGCTCGAGCTTCTTCGCGTTCTTCACCATGTACTCGACGCTCAGGGCCTGGTCGGCGAAGCTCATGTCCATCACGCTCGCGGGGTGGCCTTCGGCGGCGGACAGGTTGATGAGGCGGCCCTCGCCGAGCAGGTTGATCTTGCGTCCGTCTTTGAGCGAGTACTCGTCGACGAAGTTGCGTGTGGTGCGCTTCGAGGACGACATACTCTCCAGCGCGGGGATATCGATCTCGACGTTGAAGTGGCCGGAGTTCGAAATGATCGCGCCGTCTTTCATCAACGCGAAATGCTCTTTCGTCAGCACGCTCTTGTTGCCGGTGACGGTGCAGAAGACGTCGCCGAGCTTGGCGGCTTCGGCCATGGACATCACGCGGAAGCCGTCCATCACGGCCTCGAGCGCCTTCGTCGGATCCACTTCGGTGACGATGACTTCCGCTCCGGCGCCACGGGCGCGAGAGGCGAGGCCGCGGCCGCACCATCCGTAGCCGGCCACGACGAACTTCGATCCCGCAAGCAGGAAATTGGTGGCGCGGATGATGCCGTCGATCGTGGACTGTCCGGTGCCGTAGCGGTTGTCGAACAGGTGCTTGGTGTCGGCGTCGTTGACGGCGACGATGGGGAACTTCAGCACGCCTTCCTTGGCCATGGCGCGCAGGCGGATCACGCCCGTCGTGGTCTCTTCGGTGCCGCCGATCACGCCTTCGAGCGCGTCGGTGCGCTTGGTGTGCAGGAGGCCGACCAGATCGGCGCCGTCGTCCATGGTGATCTGCGGCTTGTGATCGATGGCGGCAAGAATGTGGCTGTAGTAGGTGTCGTTGTCCTCACCCTTGATGGCGAACACGGGGATGTTGTGGTCGCGGACCAGCGAGGCGGCTACGTCGTCCTGAGTCGACAGCGGGTTCGAGGCGCAAAGCACGACTTCGGCTCCGCCGTCGCGCAGGCAGATGCCAAGGTTTGCTGTCTCGGCGGTGACGTGCAGGCAGGCCGAGATGCGGATGCCTTTCAGCGGCTGATTCTTGATGAACTCTTTTCGAATGATCTGGAGAACTTTCATCGACTGGTTCGCCCACTCGATGCGCTTCTTTGCCCAGATCGGCCAGTTCGATATTTTTAATGTCGCAATTAATGGCGGCGGTTGACATACTTTTTCCTCTTCTTCTTAGCTTTTTAGCTTCTTCGCTTCGTTGCTTGGCTTCGTGGCGCGCGGAAAGCGGGAGAAAATTAACGTTTGATGAACAGAGAGTGATTGAGTCTCATCAGTATTTTCGCAGAATACACGAGTTTGGGGAACTGGTCAGGATGCCAAATTCTCTTTCGCCATCCGGCTTTGGGACTACGCCTCAATTGCACTTCCGAGCGTGCAAAAGCCTGAACCACGGAGGTCACTGAGGATCACAGACGAGAATCGTTTTTTCTCTGTGTTCCTCTGTGCACTCTGTGGTGAACGGTTTTCGCTTTACTTGCGAGCGACTGCGGGCTCCCGCAAACCGGCATCGCTCGCCAGTTTGGCGGCTTTGTCGGTTGCTTCCCAGGTGAAGTCCGCGTCGCTGCGTCCGAAGTGGCCGTAGGCGGCGGTCTTCTTATATATCGGACGGCGCAGATTCAGCGAGTCGATGATGCCCCGCGGCGTCAGCTTGAAGTGCGCCCGGATGATGTCGGGAATGATCGTCGGGATCGACCTTCTCGGTGCCGAACGTGTCGACTCAGCACGCTGACCGGGTCGGCCACGCCGATGGCATAGGCAAGCTGCACCTCGCAGCGATCGGCGAGTCCGCCGGCCACGACGTTCTTCGCGATGTGACGCGCCATGTAGGCCGCCGAGCGATCGACCTTGGTCGGATCTTTGCCGCTGAAAGCTCCGCCGCCGTGACGTCCCATGCCGCCGTAGGTGTCGACGATGATCTTGCGTCCGGTAAGCCCGGTGTCGCCCATCGGCCCGCCGATGACGAAGCGTCCCGTGGGATTGATGTGGTACTTGGTATCTTCATCGAGAAGCTGCGGCGGAATCACAGCCTGAATCACGTGCTTCAGAATGCCGGAGCGAAGTTCGTCGTTCGCGACGGTCTCCGAGTGCTGCGTAGAGATGACGACCGCGTCGACACGAATCACTTTGCCGTTCGCGTCATATTCAACTGTGACTTGGGATTTGCCGTCGGGCCGGAGGAAGGGAAGCGTTCCGTCTTTGCGTACTTTCGAAAGCCGCATGGTCAGCTTGTGCGCCAGCGAAATGGGAGTCGGCATCAACTCCTCATTCTCATTCACCGCATATCCAAACATCATTCCCTGGTCGCCGGCGCCGCCGGTGTCTACGCCCATGGCAATGTCGCCGGATTGCTTGTTGATGCTGGAGATGACGGCGCAGGTGTTGCAGTCGAAGCCGTGGAGGGCGTTGTCGTATCCGATGGACTGGACGGTGCCGCGGACGACCTGCTGGAAGTCGACGTAGGCTTTGGTGGTGATTTCGCCGGCGATCATGACGAGGCCGGTGGCGGTGAGAGTTTCGCAGGCGACGCGGCTGACGGGGTCGTCGGTGAGGCAGGCGTCGAGGATGGCGTCGGAAATCTGGTCGGCGATCTTATCGGGATGGCCTTCGGTCACAGATTCGGAGGTGAATAAATAACGATTCTTGGATGGCAATGGTGTGTCTCCTTAAGATTGCACTGGGCCGAGGGCCACAGGGCAAGTCGTTACGAGCCTGGTTTCAACACATTGATTTTGAAAATCGTTGGTTAAACCAGCGGAAGTCCTAACTGGCCGCGACGCGGCGCATGAGAAGGAAGTCCTCAACAAAGGATAGCTGAGGGGGGGCGGGTAGGCAATGGAATTGGGCGTAAGGGGTTGTGGGGGAGCTGAATAGCGGAAATCGCGAGTTGGGCGGGAGGAGGATTGACGGGCTGAAAACAGATGCCTTTACAATGCTGGCATGGCCCGGCGGGAATGCTATCACTGCAAGCAGTGGATCGAGGAAGGCGAGGCGCACGACTGCTGGACGACAACGGAAGCTGCTTTGACCAAGGAGCTGTCAGAGGATCTGCTGGATGCGTGGGAACGGCTACGAGAGGCTGCGGCGTCGTTCGGGGATCAACGGATTTATGCTTCGCACAAATCGATCATGTTCTCACGAAAGTCGTGCTATTTCTTCGTGCGTCCGAAGAGGAGTTTTCTGGAGGTGTGCATTTTTCTGGGGCGTACGGTGAAGGCTCCTCAAGTGCGACGGGTCGATCGGGCATCGAAATCCAAATTCTGGCACATCCTTCAGATCCGACACCGTGATGAGGTGGAATCGCCGATCACGGACTGGCTTCGTGAAGCGTATGACTTTTCCGAGGGATCAGGGTCAAAGGATGAGGCAGCCGCGCCGAAGCGGAAAAAGAAAGCGAAAGCCTCGCGCCGATGAAACAGGCTGGTGGATTGTCTGGCGCAAGATTTTTCCGCGGCCCCCATTTCCGGTGAGTGAGCAGGGATCCTTCGACTCCGCAGGACCGTTCGCTTCACTTTATTCGTAGCGGAGCGCGGTCATGGGGTCTACGCCTACGGCTTTTCTGGCGGGGGCTGAGCACGCTATCGCTGCTACCAGACTCAGCAAGACTGTGACCGCCAGCAAGATCATCGGATCGTGGGAGCTGCCTTCGGCCCAACGTGCCAGGAGTTTGTTGAGCGCGAGCGTCAGGAGCACGCCGACAACAATTCCTGCGCCGACGCTCACAACCGTGGAGGAGAAAGCGATCTTCAATACGTGGCCGCGGCGAGCTCCGAGCGCGATGCGAATGCCGAACTCGTTAGTGCGCTGGGCTACGGAATAAGAAACGACGCTGTAAAGGCCGACCGCGGCCAGGGCGAGCGCGAGCACGGCGAAAGCGCCGAAGAGCCAGGCGACTAACTGCCCTTGTTCGTATTCCGGCTGGCCCGCAATCCAGTGATCGAGATCCTGAACCTGTCCGTTGATCTGCTGATCCGGGTCGACGGAGTTGACCTGCATTCCGATGGCGTGCAGAAGTTTGAGCGGGGACGCATCAGAGCGGACGAGAATCTGCGTCCAGACTCGCATCGAGAGCGTGTAGGGGACGAAGATTTCGGGAAGGATCGGATTGCGCAGGCCATCGTCGCGCTTGTCTGCGATCACGCCAACAATCTGCAGCCAGGAGTCGGAGTCCTGGGCATTGGCGACGAAGGGTAGCGCTTCTTTCATCTCCGGAACTCGGAGGGAGCGTCCGAGTACGTCTCCATTGGGGAAGTAAAGCTTGGCCATGGTTTGATTGATGACCACCAGATGGGCAGCGTTGTGATTCTCGGACTCGTCCCAGATTCGCCCTTGGGCAACGGGAATGCGCAGCAGCGGAAAATATCCCGGGCTGACGAAGTTGACACGAACTTTTTGATCGTCGCGGCGCGGCTGGCCGAGGATTTCGATTCCGGTTCCCCATCCGTTGGAAGGTGGCGTGGCGTTGCTCGAGATCGCAGTCATAGTAACGCCGGGAACAGTCGCCGCGCGGCGGTGCAATTCCTCGAAATAAGCCTGGCGAGCTTTCCAGTTGGGATAGGCTCCATCATGCACGGGAATTCCGACGGACATGACATTGTGCGGGTCGTAGCCGAGAGGAGTGTGCAGGAGATGAAGAAATCCCTCCATGGCGGCTCCAGCTCCGGCAAGCATTAGCAGAGTGAGAGCGACCTGCGCGCTGGTGAGGAGGCTGTGCGTGGTTCGTCCATAAACCGCGCCGACGATCTTGCGCGTGCTGGACTGCATGACCTGGCTGACTTGTGGACGAGAGAGCTGCAGGGCGGGCCAGAGTCCGAAGAGCAGGCCGGTGAGCATGGCGATGGCGACACTGAACGCCAGCACCGGCAGATTGATCTGGATGTCGGCCTCATGCGGGAAGGAATACTTCGGCAGCAGATGGATGATGATGGCGAGCGCGCGATAGGCGAAGAGCACGCCGAGAGCGGCGCCGGTGAAGGAGAGCAGCAACGACTCGGTCAGGAGCTGGCGGATGAGGCGCGGCCGGCTTGCGCCGATGGCGGTACGAACGGCGAGTTCATGTTGGCGCACCGTGCCGCGAGCCAGCAGAAGGATGGAGACATTGCCGCATCCGATAGCGAGCAGAAGGGCTACTGCAGTAAACAAGAGATACAAGGTGCCACCGAGATCATGAACGAAATTGTCGTTCAGACCGACAACATTAAACTGGAAATGGCCGCTGGGGAAATGCTTGGGCGTTTCCTTGGCGAACTGGTCGATCAGGGGAGCTAAAGCGGCGTTTGCCATTTCATGGGTGACACCGGGCTTCAGGCGAAGGCCGACGTAGTACGCCCTGACGGGATCATTTGTAACTTTAAGGGGAAGATAGACGTCGCCGTCATCCCAAGTGAAGCGCGGGGCGGCTACTCCGACGATGGTGTAATTCTTGCGCACTAACTGGATCGTGCGGCCCAGGATAGTGGGATCTGCATTGAAGTGGCGCTGCCAGAATTTGTAGCCCAGCACGGCGACGGGTTGGGGCTCCTGACCGTCGATCGCGTCGGAAGGGATCAGGCCGCGGCCAAGCGCCGGTGGGACTCCCATAAAGTTGAAGCCGTTGGAAGTCATGTAGACGCCCTGAACATCTTCGGGAAGATCGTGGCCGGTGACGGTGAGACTCCAGTCATCGGAGATAAAGGCGTCTTCGACGGCCGGCGATTTTCGAATCTCCTGCCATTGACCGCCGGTGAGACCGAATCCGCGTTCTTGCGACGAGGCGTCGCGGAGCCGCATGTGGACCATGCGGTCGGAGGCGGCGTAAGGATAAGGATCCATGAGGATGGCGTGGATGACGCTGAAGACGGCGGTGGTGGCTCCGATGCCGAGTGCCAGAGAGAGGATTGCGGTGAAGGCGAAGCCGGGATTCTTGGCGAGTTGGCGGAGGGTATAGCGGAAATCTTGCAGGAGAGTTTGCATGGGCGTCGTCCTCGTGGAGGGATAGACGGATGAGGAGGGAATTGGTACGGAGGGAAAAGTGCGAATGTTGTCGGGGGAGAGGCGATGTTTTGCTTGAGCGGCCGCTCTGGGATGGGCGAGTGGGGACGATGCAAGGCGTCCCCACCGTTCGGACGGCGCTTGCGGGGTTGCAACGGATTTGGTTCTAAGTGGCTGAGGGTGGATTGATCGCGGATTTAGGCGGGAGGATGGGTGAAAACGGGGAGTCGGTGGGTAGGGTTTCATTTCCGGGAGGACGTCCGCAGTCGCCTACCATTTCGCAGAAGAACCCGATAAGAATGAGGCGCGCGCCTGCAATCCGATTGCAGGCAGGCTAGCTTCATCTCGGTTGCCTAGCTCCTCGAAGAAGCTGGGGAACATCCCGTCTGGAAGGTTTGAAAAAATCAATTTGTGATTTTTTAGGGGGATCGAAAAGGTATCGCCGACCTCGGAACGTCGCTCTGGGGCCGTTTAGAAGCGAATCTTGCCGTCAGTGAAAGCCGACTACGGTTGAAAGTTCAGCTTCCAGTCCCCAGGTTTCCCCAAAAGAACAATACTATGTTACCCTATGGGTAGTTCAACAAGCCCTAGGCCGGCATATCCTCAATGAAATCCACTGAAAATCGCGATCTCTTTCCTGGTGCTTTGGAGATGATGATCCTTAAAAGCCTGAAGCGTTCTCCTATGCATGGCTACGCACTTGCCAAACATATCAAGCAGTCGTCGGACTGCTTGCTCCAGATCGAGGAAGGTTCGTTATATCCGGCGTTGCAGCGCATGCTGAAACAGGGTTGGGTGCAAGCTGAATGGAGCCTATCCGCCACCAATCGTAAGGTTCGCCTCTACCGGCTGACGAAGTCGGGAGCGAAGCATCTGCAGCACGAAGTTTCTTTGTTTGAGCGCATGATGAAAGGTATTTCTCAGGTACTTGCAACGTAAAGCGCATGCTGTGGCTGCGGCAAATTATCGCTCGTCGTCGGCTCTCCACCGATCTCTCCGAGGAGATTCGCCAACACCTCGACGAGAAAGTCGAGGAGTTGGTTGCGGAGGGGATGCCTCGGGAAGAAGCCATTTATTGCGCCCGTCGCGAGTTCGGCAATGTAGCCTGTATTGAGGAGCAAGGTCGCGAAGTTTGGGCTTGGCCATGGATCGAGAACCGGCTAGCCGATCTATCATTTGCATTTCGTCAGATGCGAAGAGAGCAACTCTTCTCCCTGGTTTCCTGCTTGTCGCTTGCGCTGGGAATCGGGGCAACGACGGTCATGTTCAGCGTCGTGTACTCCGTTCTCATTAATCCGTATCCCTACAAGGATACGGACCGCATCATGCACATCCACATCTTTGACAAGGATGCCTTCCTCACAGACCTGCTTCTCTCCAGCGCGCAATTTCAGCGTTTTCAGGATGCCAGAGTTCTCGATGGCGCGATTGCTATGGATGAAGCGCCTATGTCTGAGACGGGAGGTGAATTTCCAGAGTCCGTATTGGCAGGGCACCTCTCTATCGATGCATTCGAATTCTTCGGTGTTCCACCGCTGATGGGGAGGGAATTTACTCCGCAAGACGCCACGAATTCCTCTCACCCCGCGAATGTCGCGGTCCTCAGCTATCACTACTGGAGGAAGCATTTTGCGGGTCAGCGAACAGCTATCGGGAAGAACCTACAGCTGAATCGGGAGAACTACATCGTCATCGGAGTCCTACCCGCGCGGTTCGCTTGGTGGAGCTGCGACGTCTACACTCCCCTCGCTTACTCCGCTGATCCGGATCGCACCGCAATGGTGTTTGCTCGCATTAAGCCGCGTGTCGACCCAATGGTGGCGCAGAAGGAGCTGCAGGTTTCCATTCAGGAAATCGCGAAGGAGACTCCGAAACACTTCCCTCGCAACCTTAAGGTTGGCTTGGTCCCGCTCAACGACATCTTTGTAGGCTCATTTGCGGGAACGATCTATGTCTTGCTTGGTGCTGTGTCATTGCTTATGGTAATCGGTTGCGCCAACGTATCGATTCTGCTCTTGGCGAGGGGAAGAAGTCGGACACACGAATTGGCCGTCCGAACTGCCATCGGCGGAACAAGGTGCCGCATTCTGTCTCAGCTGTTGACTGAGTCTGTTGCACTCGCATTGATCGGCGGTGTGGTCGGAGTTTTGCTCGCCGTTGGCGGAAGCAGGCTGATTCCCAGGTTTCTGCCAGATGGCACATTCCCGAGTGAAGCAGCTTTTGGACTGAGCATTCCTGTGCTGCTCGCCAGCACAATTTTGGCCGTGCTTAGCGGGATCGTGTTTGGAGCATGGCCAGCTGTACGACTTTCCAGTCCACATCTAAACGAGTTATTACAGCTCGGCAATCGCACTGTGACGAGTAACAAAGATGCGAAGCGAAGCCATGACGTCCTCGTTGCCGGTCAAGTAGCACTGACTCTGGTTCTGCTGGCGGCGGCAGGGGCGACGGTTCGGTCATTGCATGGACTAATGCACAAACCTCTCGGGTACGACCCGCACAATGTTGCCTGGCTCACCATACCGCTGCGTGACGGCACGTATACAGACTGGCAGAAAAGGGTCACGTACTACGCAGAGATTCGACAAGATGTCGCCGGCATCCCCGGAGTCCAATCCGCTGCGATCGCTTATACATGGTTGCCTCCCCTTTCACTCTATCGGAGCAGCGCCCAGATTCGAAGCTGGCGGAACGACGAAAATCAAACCGTGACCATCCAGCAAGTCAGCCCGGAGTACTTTTCTACGCTGCGAATCGGTCTGCTGCAGGGTCGTTTGTGGACGGAATCCGAGACGCTACATGCAGAGCGTCTCGGAATCATTAACGTGACTATGGCTCACCGCTATTGGCCAAAGGGTGATGCGCTTGGCCAAATGGTTCACCTCGACGATCTAAAGGCGCGAACCTCATGGACACTGCAGTCGCCACGAAACGACGGTTGGGTTCAGATCGTAGGAGTGGTGTCAGATACTCCGAATGATGGGCTGAGAAACCCCGTTTTGCCGACGGTCTACGTCCCGTATACCCTTGTCGTCAACGATGCCTTTGATGTTGTTGTTCGAACGGAGGGTAACCCTTTGACCTTTGTACGATTAATCCGGGAGCGGGTCCACCGACGCGACGCGGACCAAATGACGCTTGAAGTGACTACTGCTGAAGAGCGGCTGAATTCCGAGGGTCTCGCGCGCGAACGATTCGTGACGGTGGTGTTCTTTGCATTCGCATTCTTAGGACTGGCGTTGGGCGCCATTGGGCTTTATAGCGTTGCGTCCTACATCGTTTCTCGCAGGACACACGAATTTGGCATACGGATCGCGCTCGGAGCACATCGGATTGATGTACTGAAAGCGGTATTGCGGTCGGTATTTCCCACCGTCTTAGCGGGGCTTGCATCCGGTTTGTTCATCAACCTCGCGGCTGCGAAGTTGACGGAACACTGGATTGATGGCAACGTGCGTGACCCATGGATGTTGATAACGATCACGCTTCTAGCAATCATTGTGACGACGTTGGCTTCTTTGCGACCAGCCAGCCGAGCAGCTTGCATCGATCCGATGGATGTCCTGCGAACAGACTAATGCTGCGCCCGATTCTGTGCCCGGATTCAAAGTCGATGAAAGCATGCTCCCTTAAACTGACCTTCGTGGCGCTCCTGCTCTGGTAGTGTTGCTACAGTGGCGGGCGGCATACTCGCCAGCGCTTCTCACTTCAATGCCCGCTGTTGAAGCGGGACCGACTTCCGGCCAGGAGCTTTGGAATCAACATGATCGAGCGCCTTGCAGCCCCGCCGAAATATTTTTCATCCGCCCGTCCAACCCCTTAATCAGATTGAGGTTCCCATTCGTGTACTGAACTTCCGGAAGTTGCGGACTACCGCAACCCGCACGATACCATGGAGTTTTGGCCACCCTAGTGGTACTGGAGATCTGGTTTTGAGAACTCAACGAATCTGGCTGCTGATCCTGATGGCAGTTGCTATAGTTGCGCCTTTGGCGGCACAGGACAACAGCGTCCCTCAGCCGGGGACGGGACATATCGTCGGCACCGTCACCGACTTGAACGGCGACACCCTTTCCGGTGCCACCGTCGTTCTCCAGGGCACCGGCCTCAACAATCCTTCCAAATTGCTGTCGGATGACAACGGATTCTTTCAGTTCGCGCAACTCGATGCTGGAACTTATCGCGTCACCATCACGGCTCCGGATTTTGCCGATTGGACTTCGCCCGAACTTGTCCTGAGTCCCGGCCAGTACCTGATCGTCACCGACTCCAAACTCCATATCTCGCAGGTTGCGACCACGGTAAACGTTGCGTATACGCGGGAGGAAGTCGCCACCGAGCAGGTCAAGGTCGCAGAGACGCAGCGCGTCTTTGGCGTCATTCCCAATTTCTACGTCGTCTATGATCCCAGCCCCGTGCCCCTGACGACCAAACTCAAGTTTCAACTTGCGATGAAAACCTCAACCGACATTGTCACCATTGTCGGCGTCGGCGTGTTGGCGGCCATCAACCAGGCGGGGGACACTCCTGACTACGGCCAGGGTATGAAGGGTTACAGCCAGCGCTTCGGGGCGGCGGCGGCCGATGGCCTTTCGGACATCATGATCGGGGGAGCCATCCTGCCCTCGCTACTGCACCAGGATCCCCGCTACTACTATCAGGGAACCGGGAGCAATAAATCTCGCGCCCTGCACGCGCTTTCCAGTCCATTCGTCTGCCGCGGTGACAACGGACGGCGGCAGCCCAACTACTCGAGCGTCGGCGGCGATCTGGGGTCGGCGGCTCTCTCCAACCTGTACTATCCGCAGTCCAACCGCGGCGCCAACCTGGTGTTCGAGAATTTCTTCATCTCCACCGGCGAGCGCATGGTCAGCAGCGTGGTCCAGGAATTCGTCCTGGGCCGACTCACTTCCAGAAAAAAGGATAAGTTCTAGTCTCTTTGCCGGGTGGCCACCGTTTTCAACCTAGGTCCGGGGCTACATTCAAAATTCAAATGTATTTGAGCCACCAGGCTCTGCCTTCGGCTTTCACATCGGCGAACCAGCGGCAGGCGAAATAGAGTAGCGCGATTGTGATTGCCCAGACCAGGTAGAGGAGAGGAAGGCTCCACGTATAACCGTCGGGTGGTTCCGGGTTGCCCATGGGGTGATTGGTGAACAGCCACGGGCTGACGAAGCCAAGTCGGATCTTGGAGACGAGAAGGGCAAGCGCATGGATCAGGGGAATGTGAAGGACGTAGAAGAAGAAGGGCACTCGTCCGAACATGGCGATGACGCGGGAAAAAGCGCCCGAGGCAGTTTCGAGAAACGGGATGAGCGCGATGATCGGTCCCAGGGTCATCAGCAGAAAGTTGAGTGAGGCTGGATACTTCGTGCAGTTGAGAAAGGACAGAACAGCTGGCATAGACGGCGCGCCGTTCTGGGAGATTACGGAACGATGCCAGGGGCGCGGATCACCATAAAGGTTGAAGCCGCGAAGCAGCAAGAAGAGAGCGACCGCGCCGAGGCCGATCAGCAGACAAATTTGTTTTCTGCGGGCGGGCTCTAGCGAGAGAACTTTGCCGAAGGCGTAGCCGGCGGCCATGACGCCGATCCAGGGGACGATCGAGTAGAGCACGATCAGGTTGGGACCGTTCGGGCCGAACTGTACCGGGCCTGCGAAAAATCCGATGTAGCCGATTTTCCAGAGAGCGGAGAAGCTTATTTCCGTCCATTCCTTCGAGCAGTTTTCCGATGTGCGGGTCCATCAGGTTGTGAGCGCCGATGATGATCACGCCGATCGCCGCAGAGACGGGCAGAGGCAGTTTGACCAGAACCGCCATCAGGATCATGCAGCATCCGATGACCCATATCACGCCCGCCATTTCGTAGTGTGCGAAATCGAAGTTGAAGGTCCAGGCGAGCCGGAGGATTGTGAGTTCGAGAAGGATGAGCCAGAGGCCACGGATTAACAGAAAGCGCGAAACGTCCGGCATGTTTGCGGGCGTAGAAGAAGATGCTGGTTCCGGCGAGGAAGATGAAAGCGGGCGCGCAGAAATGCGTGATCCATCGGGTGAAGAAGATGCCGGGAGTGGGGCCGCCGGCGGGAAGGCCGGAGTAAACGCGGACGTGATCGATGGCCATGATGACCATGACGGCGCCGCGGATGATATCGACCGATGCGATGCGCGAGGTGGACGCGGGCAGCGGCCACGGCGGGAGCAGTCTGAAGAGTGGTGCTCATGGATCTCTCCGAAAACAAGGCGTTCTGTTGTGCGTGTCCCCTAGGGCGATGACGTTCGATGTTTTCGTTACGCGCTGATACGCAAGTATAGTTTCGACGGCTAAAGAACGAAAACGTTTGCTGAACGGGAGCGATGACGGGGAATCTCGTTGTGACGGAAAATCAAGGCTGCGGGGCTTGTGGCGCGGCGGCGGTGCGCATGCCTTGCGCATCGAAGATGAAAGTCTTGGCTTCGGCTTCAGCTCCCTGAGATGCGATCTCTTCGCCGTTCCAGAGGAAGCTGACGCCGGCTGCATTGCCGACCCTGACGACAAGTTCACGCGTGGCGTGGAAGGAAGTCGCGGCGGGTGCGATCAGGGTTTCCTGCGTGAGGAGTTGTCCGTCAGAGGTGACGGAGATCCAGGAGTTTTCGCTGGCGCGGACGATTAGTTTGAGCGTGGCCGCTGGTTTGTCGGCGGGTTTCGTGGCCGTCGCGCCGAAGGAACGGATGGTCACATCACCCTTCTTCTCGACCTTGACCGCATTCGGATCTGCGCTGGTTCCCGCCGGCGGGACAGGAGCAGGAGCGCGTTTGGCAGGCGGCGGATTTTCTGATGAGGACTTCTCCGATTCGGATAAAGAGTGCGACGACGGAGTTGCGGTGGGCGCCGGCGTCGCAGATGCAGTGGGCACTGGCGCTGCAGAAGATGACGCAGGCGGCGTGCTTTGCACTGGCGCTGCAGCGCTGATAGTCGATGGCACGGCGGCCGGCGAACCGCTCGACGCCCCTGCCGTTCGGCTGTTGCGAGAGTGTCGGGTCCACAAGAAGAACGCCGCGAGCAGGAGGCAAGTGGCGGCGGCGATTCGTATCCAGGAAATGCCGGAAGAAGAACGGCCGAAATACTGCTTCTTCGCGGCACGGATATGTTCGGTGCGTGGAAGCTGCAACTCGGGGAGTTCTTCGACGTTGATGGGCGCCGGGACTTTAACTTCCGGCTTGAGAGGCTGAGCCGGCGCTTCGCTTCGTTACGACCGGCGCGTGTGGGCTACGGCGTTGGGCCGCGTCCCATCCGTCATGGGAGTCGATTTGCGCCTGGCGCAGGCACGCGAGGTAGTCGTTGACGGCATCCTCGGAATCGAGGCCGAGGTGCCTGGCGTATGCGCGGATAAATCCTTGATTGAAGACGCCGCCGGGAAGCAGGTCGAAGTGTTCCTCTTCGATCGCCTGCAGCATGCGCGTGCCGATCTTGGTGACGTTGGAAACGTCGTCGAGCGAGAGCTCTTTCTTCTCGCGCGCTTTACGGAATTTTTCGCCGAACTCGCCCACGTTGTGAAGACCCTTCGGGTTGTGTTGGCAACATCATAGGACAACCGGGCAGAGCGCGCTACGGGACGGACGGACAGGGGGTGGGTAACTTGGGCGGAGGGTCTGGGCTCCCGAGTTTTCTCCGTGTACCTTCGTGGTCTAAGAAGAGCTTTTAACCACAAAGGTCACCAAGGTACACGAAGGAAAATCGTCCCCCAAGACACGACAACGGTGGGCCCCCCAATAGGCGCCCCTCATAAGGCCAAGCGTTTTGTGGTGGAGTTTCTGTCCGGCCTTCAGAAGGGGCAGTTGCTGTTGCCCGGGTCTGGAAGGTCGGTGCGGAGCGGGTTTGCACCCACCGGGACGATGTACGTCACGACTGCCTCTGCGATGCTTCCCGTCTCGTTTCTCACCATATGGATATGCTTGCTGGTCGCGGCTTCAACCGCCCCGGTTCCTGCGGTAAAGACGTGCGGCGAACAAGTCGGATCGTTACCCTCGTAAACGGTCAGCGTACCTGTCCGCACCGTGAAGAACACAGGTCCGGGATGAGTGTGCCAGCCGCTGAAACCACCAGGCTGAAAGGTTACGATCTGCGTGGCCACGTCAACAGGCTGTTCCGCCTCCATTTCCATTTCCCAGTCCAGCGCCTTATCCCTTCTCTTTACGTTGAACTCCGGCAGGGTCGCCCGTCCGACGAGGGTGAACGACAAACCTGAAGGTGGAGTCGCGTGGGCACTGAACTTGAAAACGCACAGAACTGCGGTTGCGACCAGGCACACCAAAAGCGCTCGAGTGAGAATCCTGCGTACTGTCATAGGTAGCCTCCTAGTTGGCTTGGGCGTCAGAATCCCTCGGACCAGCGGCAGGAGCAAGCTGCAAAAGGCCGCACAGGCACGTTTGCGGCGTAATGCGGCCTAATTGCCGTGTTAGCGTCCGCGTGTTAGAATTCGGCGCCTTTCGGCAAGGTCCGGGATAGGGAGTCGTATATGAAGGATCCCTCGCCAGTCTCTTCTCCAGAGCCGTCTGGCCAGCCCGCCGAGGTCCCCCTTGATTCCTGGAAGGAAATTGCCACCTATGTAAAACGGGACGTCAGTACCGTCCAACGCTGGGAAAAGCGCGAGGGCATGCCGGTTCATCGCCACGTCCACGAGAGGCGGGGCTCGGTTTACGCCTACAGTTCCGAGCTCGACGCGTGGTTGCAAGGCCGCGGGCTACGTTTGGAGGAGGAGGAAAGAAAATAGGGCCGAAGCGTCGGACGAGGAGGAAGCTGAACACCAGACCAAACGAACGCCCTTGGCGCGTCGCTGGCTTGTTCTGTGCGGGATCACGGTCCTTGCTCTGGTGGCCGTCAGCTTACATCACGATCCGCGGCCGCACCGGGACGTGCGACACGGCCCAAAATCCAGTCTCTGGCAGTGCTGCCGCTGAGAAACCTCTCGGGCGATCCGACGCAGGACTATTTTGCCGATGGCATGACTGAGGCGGTTATCGGACGCCTCTCCATGATCCGCGGGCTTCGCGTCATCTCGCGCACATCTGTCACGCGCTACAAGGATACCCACACGTCCGTGCCGGAGATCGCTAAAACCCTGGGCGTCGATGCTATTGTCGAAGGCTCCGTCGTACGGGAGGGCAATCGCATCCGCGTTCACGCCCAGTTAATTCGCGGCGCCACCGACGAACATTTCTGGTCGGAGACCTACGACCGCGAACTCGGGGATGCCCTCGCCCTCGAGAGCGAAGTGGCACAAGCGATTGCTGCAAGAGTAGAGGTTTCGGTCACCGGCGTAGAACGCGCCAGACTCATAGCCGCGCGCCAAGTCTCGCCGGAGGTTTATGAGAGCTATCTCAAGGGGCAATTCGCCGCAAACTACAGCCAAGCTGCAGTAGAGAAAAGCATTGCTTACTTTGAGGAAGCGATCAGGAAGGACCCGGCGTTCGCACCGGCATACCTTGGCCTGGCCAATGCGTACGACGCACTCGGGACAAGCGGGATCGGCGGGGCTTCTCCGCGTGAAGTGCGGCCCAAAGTGATCAGCGCGGCCCGAAAGGCGCTGGAACTGGATCCAACGATTGCGGAAGCACATGGCCTGCTGGCGGTTGTATATCAGGAACAATGGCAGTGGGGCGATGCCGAGGGCGAATTCAAGCGGGTACTCGAGTTGACACCGAACGACGCCGCGGCGCACCTGGCTTATGCGGGATGGCTGCTGTGTCAGGGGCGCACCGAGGAGGCGCAGGCATGGGCCCGGCGTGCCCGAGAACTTGACCCGCTCGGTGTTGGCGGCAATAACGTTGGGTGGATCCTATTTCAATCACGCCACTACGATGAAGCCATTCGCGAACTGCGAAGCGCTCTGGCAGTGCGCCCTAATGATGGCTCGATTTACTGGTTTCTGGGGTTCGCGCTGATCGCAAACGGTCAAGCGGACGAAGCGATTCCGGTGCTGGAAAATGCGGTCGCTCTCACGGATCGTAGTCCCGCTGTGATCGGCGTGCTCGTTAGAGCGTACGCGCATGCTGGGCGTCGCACCGACGCACTTCGTCTTCTTGATGAATTAAAACGACGGCAGCAGAAAGGCTACATTCCGACGGCGGCCTTTGTGAACGCTTACCTGGGACTCGGCGACAACGAACAGGCGATCGTCTGGCTCGAGCGGGCCTACGAGGAACAGTCAATGATTATGCAATACATCAAGGTGCATCCCTTCTTTGATCCCCTGCGCGAGCGATCCCCGTTTTGCGGACTTGGTGCGCCGCGTTGGGCTTGACCAGGCTCGATAGCCACGTCTACCGGTTTGACGGGCCAGCCTCTCTAATCTCGTCTCCTCTTCCGTGCGATCTCAATTGCTGCGTTGCGCGCGCTTCGGGAGTTGCTCCTATTGTTGCGAGGTTGTTGGTTTGCGCAGGGTCACTGTGAATTGGGCCTGGCAGGTTTTGGAGGGGTCGTCGAAGGCGTTGCCGGTGCGGTCGCCTTCGGAGGCGTCGAAGAAGAGTCCGCGCTTGACGCGGTCCGGCAGGCCGGTGAAGCGGGCTTTGCCGTCGACGTTGGTGCTGACTTCGAGGTCGAGTTTGTGGGCGCTCATGAACCCGTAGGCGATGTGGACTTTGATTTTGGCCAGGTAGATGGGCTTGTTGGCGGTGTCAGTGATGGTGAAGTCGGCGGTGCAGGGGCCGAGGGCGCCGTCGATGACCGGGATGGATTTGGGGTCAGGGGTTTGGGCGAGGGCGAGGTGCAGCCAGAAGTAGCGCCAGGAGGATCGCTTTCATGCAGCTGCGATTATAAAACCTTCCACTGAGGACACAGTAAGGGAGTCGCTCCTTGGCCAAAACCGATGTGAATGACGCCACTGGCATCCTTTCCAACCTGCCGCGCAGCCGCCCATGGCTCTGATCGCTGGCAGAAGCTCGGTTCCCTATGAAATCCCGTCTCTGCTCGGTGCCGGACGAGGTTGTCCGCGGCCACTTCGATCAGATTGCGCGGGTGCTGTGACGGACTCGGCGCTCTCCTTCACGCCGAGGTAGCGCAGGAACACCTGTGGCAACTCCTTCTTAAGAGAATCGTCGTCGAGAAGTAACACGTCGGCAAAAATGTGCCTGCGCTCAAACAGGATCACTTCCCGTAGCGCAAATCCCACCATGAGGAACGCGAAGCGGATAGCGTATTCCGGGTCGGGATGCGTGATTTGGTCCCGCCAGATCAGGAAAGTATCCACCATTTGTCGAAAACTCTGCGCCTCCGCCGCCCGCGCCTTGCGTATGAAGGCGACTTCCCAATGCCGTTCCGAGTACTCGACGGCAGCCCGGCTCAAGGCCGCATTCGCCCGGTATCCGCTAACCATACCCGTGATGACGTTTCGCGAGAACTGGACAAGGCCGATCGGGCGCACTGTCTCGGGGTCGAATTGACTGTTGACCTCGGCGCTGCTGCGGTCGGTTAAGCGCTGGAATACAGCGCGAATAAGGGCGTCCTTGTTACGGAAGCGCCGGTACACATTGGTCGGTGTGATGCGTGCTTGGGCGGCAATGCGCGGCAGGGTAGCGCCTTCGATGCCGTACTTGGCAACCACTACTTCGGCCGCGTCCAGCATGCGACGCAAAGATTCGCGGCTGCGTTTCTGGCGCGGCGGGCGAGGGCCTAGTGTCCGGGGCATGAGGGCATTTTATACTTGACAATCTATAAATGTGAAGTAGCATTCACATTATGTAATGTGAATGCAGATTCACATTTCGTGAAAGGGTGCACCAGGGGCTGTCCGTTATGCAGTCCTGCGCAGAAAAGAGTTTGTTTTTCCGGGAGTCTCGATTTTCGCAAAGGAGGCGTTGCCATGAAGGCTCGGCCCATCGGAATTACCATCCTCGCTGTGTTGCTCGGGTTGAATGTTGCACTGTACGTGGTGCTAGCCACGCTGGCGATTTTCAGCCGCAGCTCCCTGATGTCATTCCTTCATGTTCTGAGTCCGTCCGGCGCTGGCCCTGAGGCAATCCACACCGCAATGGGCGGGATGCTGCCCTTGTACTATGGAATCATGGCTGGAGTCACCGCCGCGTTGGCGTTGGGATTCTGGAGGTTATGGAATTGGGCGCGCATCGTGATGCTGGGCATCTTCGTGCTGTCGCTGGTGCTCATGGCGACCGAAGTTCGCTCTCTCTTGACCGTGGGAACCATCGGCTCGATCAGCCTTACGCTGGTCCGGGTTGCACTGTCGGTATTGTGGCTGTGGTATTTGCTCTGCCGTCCGGTGCGCGATGCCTTCCACCAGTCACGCGATAAAGGAGCAGCAGCGTAGCTACAGAAAATCGATCAGTACGAGCCCGAAAGCGTGCTGAGCAGGAATATGATGACACCGAATGGCCCTCACCTCTGGCACTAGGCTCGGACCGTACGAGATCCAATCACCGCTTGGAGCTGGCGGCATGGGCGAGGTTTATCGCGCCCTGGATACACGTCTCCAACGCATCGTGGCCGTCAAGATTCTTCCCTCTCATCTTTCCGAAAACCCTGAGGCCCAGGAGCGATTCGACCGCGAAGCACGCACGATCTCTTCCTTGAACCATCCGAACATCTGTACTCTCCACGATGTGGGCCACCAGGATGGAGTTGACTATCTGGTGATGGAATACCTGGAAGGCGAGACTCTTGCCAACCGCTTGGACAAGGGAGCTCTTCCATCCGATCAAGTCTTCAAGTACGGAATTGAGATTTGCGAAGGGCTCGAAATGGCTCATCGCACCGGCATAGTTCATCGCGATCTGAAACCGGGCAACGTCATGCTGACACAGGGTGGCGTCAAACTGATGGATTTCGGTTTGGCGAAGTCTTTGCCCTCAAGGGCGTCAGCCAGTTCAAGTTTGACCGTAAGTCTGTCCAGCCCCGCCGCAAATTCACCGCTCACCGAAAAGGGGATGATCGTCGGAACATTCCAGTACATGTCGCCGGAGCAAGTACAGGGAAAAGAAGTGGACGGACGCAGTGACATTTTTTCGCTGGGCGCGGTGCTCTACGAAATGGTGACAGGAAAGCGAGCTTTCGAAGGGAAGAGCCAATTGAGCGTTGCGGCTGCGATCCTCGAAAATGAGCCGCCGCCTATTCGTTCCCTGAAGCCAATGACATCACCAGTGTTGGATCACGCGATCGTCTGCTGCCTCGCTAAAAGCCCGGAAAACCGCTGGCAAACTGCTCGTGACCTTGCGCTCGAATTGAAATGGATCGCCGAATCGGGCGCACACACTGGGACTCTCACCAATGGGGGCCCGCGAAAGACTCGGCGACCGGTGCTTGCCTGGAGTGTGGCGGCCTTGCTCGCCGTCATTGTTGCACTGACTACGTTCTTGTTTCGGGGCCAGAGACCACCAGTGGCCATACCGGTTCGCTTCCAGGTCCGCCTGCCGGCAGGCACTCTCACCTTCACCCTCTCACCCAATGGGCGCCAACTGGCCTTTCTGGCGCCAGGTACCGATGGACGCAATCTTGTCTGGATTCGCGCTCTTGATTCACTGGAACCGCGGCCGTTGCCGGGCACGGAAAACGTTTTTGGGCCGCCGGCCTTCTGGTCCCCGGATAGCCGATTCATCGCATTTCAAGCGGGAAACAAGTTGAAGAAGATCGACATTTCTGGTGGCCCGCCCCAGGACATATGCGATACCTTTGCCACGGTCATCGGCGGCGCGTGGAACTGGGCTGGCATAATTATTTTCGGCACCATCGGAAATGGCATTATGCAAGTTCCGGCTGCAGGCGGCGTTCCCGTTTTGCTTACGGCTACGGGTGGGCGCAACGAGATTCACACATTTCCGTCTTTCCTCCGCGATCAGCGGCATTTTTTTTATCTGAGAGCACCTGAAAGTCCCGGTATTTATCTCGGCTCGCTCGATGTTCGGCCCGAACAACAGAGCTCCAAACGAATCGTCTCTACGTCACTGATGGCGGTGTATGCTCCTTCCGCTGACGCTGGGGTCGGGCATTTGCTTTTCATGCGGGAAGGCAGCTTGCTGGCCCAGGCATTCGATGAAAGGAACTTCGAGGCGCGGGGCGATCCTATCCCTGTTGCCGAACGCGTTGGGAGCGCTTTCCTTTCCGCAAATTTTTCCGTGTCGCCCAGCGGCGTCCTAGCCTATCGGGTGGGAGAGGCGCTACCTTGGCTTTCGCGACTCAGTTGGTTTGACAGGCAGGGCAAACCGTTGGGCAACGTGGGAGAGCCTGGAGCATATTCATATACCGATTTTGCTTTGTCGCCCGATGGAACGCACTTGGCCGCGGCTAGAGTCGACGCGAAGGTGGCCGGCGGTGAACTGGGCATCTGGCTTATTGACTTGATTCGAGGCGGAAGCACGCGCTTTACATTTGATTTGGCCCCGGATTCCGGACCGGTCTGGTCACCGGATGGCAGCAAAGTGGCATTCGTCGGGTCGCGCGCGGGCGGAACTGGGATTTATCAGAAAGCCGCGAATGGCGCCGGGAAAGAGCAAGCATTAGTCGATGCAACAGGCGAGGAGAAGATCCCGAATGATTGGTCGCGCGACGGACGCTTCCTGCTCTACACACAGCGGAGTTCCCGATCCCATGCCGACCTTTACGTTTTGCCTTTAGCAGATAACGGGATGCCGTCCAGCACAGCTACGCCTTTTGCAAATAAGGAGTTCAGCGAGGAACAAGGCCGATTCTCTCCTGACGCACATTGGATCGCGTACGTTTCGGACGAATCCGGTAGATCCGAAATCTACATTCAACCTTTTCCGGCGCCCGAGAACGGCGGCACCAAGACGCCAATCTCCCGTGACGGCGGCATCCAGCCCCGATGGCGCCGGGATGGCAAGGAATTATTCTATTTCTCCCTCGACGGAAAATTGATGGCTGCGGACATCACCCAAGGGCCGACATTCAAAGCCAGTGTCCCCAGAATATTGTTCCAATTGCCTGTTGCTCAGGTCGGCCACAATGAACAGACCTCGCGGGTTTTCGGCTGGGATGTCGCTCCCGACGGCAAGCGGGCACTCATCGACATGGGCACCACTTCATCCGAACCCATTACAGTGGTGCTGAACTGGACCGCGGAGTTGAAAAGGGAATAGCCTCGCGGCGGGAGCAAGACTTGGTCGGCCATTAGGATTTAGGCCACGTGGCGCACACGCCTCCGATTGTGGACAGATCACGGGCCACTCTTACCTAACCCAATAAGGGAAGGTTGACGTCCAGCCATAAGATATCTGCCTTAGTCGGCTTTCCGTCACTCAGCTCTGTGCCAGAATGCTGAGCAATGGATAAGGGCCACCGGTTCTTACGACAACCAGTTTTGGGTCAGATTCTGGACGTATTATGAGCAAACTGGAAGTTATCGCGCCTTAAGAATTGCCCGTGGCATTGATACGGTTGGCGTTACGGGTACGGGTTACCAACGTTCATTGCCCGCACACGAAAGTGACCCTTATAATTTTTGAACGCCACCCTACCAGTGAGGATTGAACGGGATTTCCATGCCTGAGGCCGGCACTCAATTGACTCGCCAGAGCCAGGAGCTGACGATTTTTCATGACGTGGCGAAGACTCTCACGTCGTCGCTGGACCTCGACTCGATTCTGCAGACCATCATGGAGAAGATGGCGGAATATTTCCGTCCGGATACGTGGTCGCTGCTGATGGTCGACGAAGGCCACGACGAGCTGTATTTCGCGATCGCCGTCGGGGATAAGGCGGAGGCGCTGAAGAATGTGCGGCTGAAAGTAGGCGAGGGGATCGCGGGCTGGGTTGCGAAGCATGGAGAATCGCGGATCGTGCCGGACGTGCGCAACGATCCGTATTTCGCCAGCCGCGTCGACGATGCGACGAAATGGGAAACGCGTTCGGTCATCTGCGTGCCGCTGCGGTCGAAGCTGCGTGTGCTGGGCGTGATCCAGCTGGTGAACGTCGACATGGAGCGATTCAAGGAGCCGGAGCTGTTCTTCCTGCAATGCGCTGTGCGACTACGCCGCGATTGCGATTGAGAATGCGCGGTGGGTCGAGAAGATTCAGGAACTGACGATCACCGACGATTGCACCGGGCTGTACAACGCGCGACATCTTTATAAGACGCTGGAGACCGAAGTGTACCGGTCGTCGCGATTCGGGTATGAGTTCAGCATTCTTTTTATTGACCTCGATCATTTCAAGACGGTGAACGATACGCACGGGCACTTGATCGGAAGCAAGCTGCTGGCCGAGATCGGGTATCTGATCAAGGCGCAGTTGCGGTTGATCGATTTTGCGTTCCGCTATGGCGGGGATGAGTTTGTCGTGCTGCTGCCGCAGACCGGGAAAGATCAGGCCCTGGTGGTGGCGAGACGGTTGCGCGACGCGCTGCGCGCGAGTGCGTTCTGCAGGGAAGAAGGATTGAATCTGAATGTGCGGGCATCGATTGGAGTGGCGACGTATCCGCATGATGCACGGTCAGCGCATGATGTGATCCGGCAGGCCGATGGAATGATGTACATGGTGAAGAATTCGACGCGGGACAATATTGGCGTGGCGCAGCGCGGGATGCTGCAGGAGTAGCTTTTCTAGGCGTCAGGCGTCAGGCGTCAGGCGTCAGGCGTCAGACTTCAGACTTCAGACCTCCGACCCAAAACCGCTGGACCCAAGGCCCAAAACCTCAACTCTGCTTCACTAGATTTTCCTCCGCCTCCTCAACGATTTCATTCCCAAAATGGGAAGTACGCGCTCTCGAGAAACGCGTTTTCGCCCCGCCGACATTTCGGCATTCCCGATCAACCACCATCTTCACAGAGAGTTACCAGGATCTCAGCTTTCTTGTGGATAGATCGGAATTTCATCAGAAGAAAATCAGCGAATCGTCAAAGTGTTCCTGCAGGAACATTCTTAGTAAACATGCGCAGACTCCTTGCGTTCTGCACACAATCAACTCGTCTTTCCGGACACCTGACCCCGGACCCCTGCCCCTGACCCCTGACCCCTGACCCCCCTGACCCCTACTCTCATTTCGCGGGCTTAACGTCGGGCTTCCACGGATTCGGATTGGCTGGCGCTTTGGGATTCACGCCGAAGTCCCAGACGTAGAGATTCATGGCGCCCTTCTCGGCCATTTCCACCAGGGCATATTCGCCGGGGGCGAGGTTCTCGGTGGGAGTGAGTTTGAGCCATCCTCCGTTGAGGTTGGTGGTGGTCGTTTTGACGGCGTGCTGTTCGTGTGAGATTTTGCCGCTGACTTGGCGCTTGACGCCGCCAACGATGCGCTTGTTGCCTTTGACTTCCACGTGCAGGATGAGGAAGCGATCGAAGGGTCCGGATGGCTGCTCGGACTGTTGCGGTTTCTGCGGCTCGGATGATCGCGTCGCGTCGAGTTGAGCTCCGGGCTGGGTCGCATCGTCGTCGAGCTTGACATAGAGCGCGGGTACCTCGACGTGCGCCTGGATGGCAGCGTGAGCGCCTTCGAGTTCAATAGTCTGCTTGAGTCCAGCGACCGGATTGATTGCGCCCTTAAAGATGTTGATCTTGGTATCACGGTTGATGTCGCCGGCCGTCTGATTAATTTCGACGAGCTGAGCCTCACTTTGAAAGTTGTCGAGCAGGAAGACGCCCGAATCTTCCGGGATGCGCAGGCCGGGCGCGACCTCGGGCAACGGGGCCTCGGTGCGTTCCAGCTCTTTATCCAGTTGGACGGCTGCTGGAGATGAGGCCTCGGCCGACGCGATCTTTCTCGTATTTCTCCGTGGCGGGCCAGTCGACCAAGGAGTTGGGGAGTTCCTCCCAGTCTTCGCGTTCGGTGCTGTAGTAGCGGACGCGATTGCCTTTCACTTCGTATTTGGTGACAAGCTGGTAGGAGCCGTCTTTGAGGATGAGGCGTCGGGGAGTGTCCTGGGCGAGCGACGCTTGGGCAAGCAATGCGAGGACGACGAATACGAGGAGATGAGGACAGACGGAGCATCGATCTAATTATCGCCCTGCGGGCGAGTGGAGTCGAATGGGCTGCGATGGAAATTGGGCGTGAGAATAGCCGGCGGCAGGGCAGGCGAGACGCATGCCCGACGGCCGGCCCGGAGGCCGGCGCTACGATGCGCTCGGGGGTTTACCTGATGATGATAATGGAGTTGCTTGTAGTATCCTGATGAGCTTGGTTATGAAACACCACCAATGAAACGAAATCTTCTACTGTCTCCGGGTCTGTATCTCACATGCATAGCGGCGGCACTGGCGCAATCGGGGCCGGCGCCAGCGGCCAACCCTGCCAATGGCGGGCAGGGTCAACCTGTTTCTTACGCGTCGGTGACACAGTTGAATGGGATGTTGTCGCAGATCGAAGCGACGTCGAAGAATACGCAGACGGATTTAGGCAAGCTGCGAATCGAGAAGTGGAAGGCGGACGGGTCGTACAAAAAGCAGGCTATGGGGAATGTGGATTCGATTCAGCGGAATCTGCAGGGTGCGCTGCCGGAGATCATTGCGCAACTGCGCAACGCGCCGGAGGATCTGCCGCCGACGTTCAAGCTGTATCGAAATCTTGATGCGTTGTATGACGTCTTGCGCAACGTTACCGAGGACGCGGCCGCGTATGGGTCGAAGGATGATCTGCAATCGCTGTCGAATGATCTGAGCGCGTTCGAGGGCACGCGGAAGCAGCTGGCGGAGCGGATTGAGAATTTGTCGTCGTCGAAGGAATCGGAGCTGACGCGGCTGCGGACGCAGTTGAAGACGCTCGAGGCGCAGGTGGAGGCGGCGCCTCCGAAGAAGATTGTGGTAGATGATACGGAGCCTCCGAAGAAGCCGGCGGCGAAGAAGAAGCCGGCGACGACGAAGAAACCGGCGGATCGGAACGAAGCCGGCTGCGGGATCCACGCCGACACCGCCTGCGCAGCAGCAGGGGCAGACGAAGCCGCAGTAGGCGTCAGGCGTTGGGCGTCAGGCAGGTCGGAATCACGGCTAACGTCAAAATCCCCACCTGTCCCGCAAAACCCGCCGGACGACGGGGGCACCCTCCAGAGCTAATCAGACGTCGAATCTGATAACCTTCCCACGCATCTACAATGAACATCTTCCCCGTCTCGTAACTATGAGTTCTGACGTGCACATCGTCGCCATTGTGTTTGGCATTGCCATCATCTGGGTGGTGTTGCTGGATGCGTTTGAGACTGTGGTGCTGCCGCGGCGGGTGCTGCGGAATTTCAGGCTCACCGCTTACTTTTATCGGCGGACCTGGATTCCATGGCGCAAGATTGCGAGCTCCATCAAGCCGGCGTCGCGGCAGCAGAATTTTCTGGGGTATTTCGGGCCGCTGTCGTTGATTTTGCTGCTGGGATTTTGGGCGTCGGGTCTGATCTTTGGCTTTGCGCTGATTCAGTATGGGATGGGCGGGCACGAACAGCTCAGCGGAGAGCGGCTCAACTTCGGCAAGATTCTGTATCACAGCGGGGAGACGTTTTTCACACTGGGATACGGCGATATCGTGCCGACATCGGGCAGCGCACGGGCGCTGTCGGTGATTGAAGCGGGGATGGGGTTTGCGTTTCTGGGCGTGGTGATCGGGTACATCCCGGTGGTGTACTCGTCGTTCTCGCGAAGAGAGATTCAGATTTCAATGCTGGATGCGCGGGCGGGATCGCCTCCGGCGGCGGTTGAGTTGCTGGTGCGGCTGGCGGGGCGAACGGAAGATCCGGGGATGGATCAGTTGGTGCTGGATGAGGTATTGCGCGATTGGGAGCGCTGGGCGGCGGAGTTGCTGGAGTCGCAGATTTCGTATCCGGTGCTGGCGTTCTTTCGATCGCAACACAGCAATCAATCGTGGGTGGCTGCGCTGACGACTATGCTGGACGTGACTTCACTCGTGCTGACCGGGATTGAGGGAGTGCACCCGGGCCAGGCGAAGCTGACGTTTGCCATGGCGCGGCACGCGGCGGTCGACCTGGCGCAGGTGGTGAACGCAAGGTACGATCCGGCGGCGCCGGAGCGGTTAACGGATACGGAGTACGACGCCTTGCGCGCGGCCCTGGAAGCGGCGGGGTTGAAACTTCGCAATGATGATTATGGGCGGGAGAAGCTGGCGAAGCTGCGGTCGATGTATGAGCCGTATGTGCATTCGACAGCCCTGAATCTGATGTTGACGCTGCCGCCGTGGAAACATCCGGAGAAGGTGAGGGACAACTGGCAGGCGGGGCCGTGGGATCGCCTGGTTCAGGCGCGGGGGCTGGCGGTGCTGGGGCAGAAGCCGCGGACGACCGTACCGGGCGGCGGGGATCTGGAGCATTTTTGAAGTCTCAGAGTTTCCGGCGCTGTGGTGAGGCGTGGTCCGGTGTTGGCGAACCTAGCTATGATGGAAAAAACCTTCGCGTGAGAGCGCGAAGGCTTGGGAGTTTCATAGGACTCATTTCGAACCTAATGCCGGGCGTCGCCGCACTCCAGCCCGCGCGGTTTGCGCTGGGGTTGAGAGTTGTCTTCCAGACGACTCCCGGCCTACCTCTTTCCTAGCCCAACACTTTCCAAATTGCAGTGATTGGGAACACCGGGTGCAAATAGCACTCAGAATCCGGTCAATGAGCAATCACGGCGATTGCGCAACGACGCGCCAGGGTCCCCGCCTTTGCGATGCGCGAGAATGGCCAGATTGCGCGCAACTCGCGGTGTTCGGCGGTCCTATGCCGCGTTCAGGCCCTGGTAGAGCCACACACCCACGAGCACCAGCAGAAATACTCCGGACCCGATGCTGAAGACGCGCACAGGGACAGTAAGCCGGTTGAGCTTGGCCAACAGTTCCGTCTGCTCATCGTGCATGTGCGAACTCGCGTCATCCAGAAACAACTGGTCATCCCGGTGCATGGTAAGAGTGCTCTTGTAGATCAGGAGGACGATCAGACCAATAGCGAAAACTCCGAACATCACAGCCACAACAGTCAGCGTCATAAGCCACCTCGGCCCGTGCAGAGGGCTTTGCCGGCCCTCACAGAATGATTGTAGTCCTTTTACGGGGATAAGCCGACCGGAGCAGCGATTACGTCGCGGGAGGCAAAGCGTGCGAGTGCTCGCGCAGGCGGTGCTGGACGAGGATGACATAATGCAAAGCTGAGACGATGGTGAACATGAAAGTGGCGCGAAGAAAGACAGTCCGGCAAATCCATATCCAGCGCACAGGCTTCACTTCGAGGAGAAGCACGAAGAAGACGGCGCTGATCTGAGAAAAGGTATTGGCCTTGCCGAAAATGCTGGGGCGGAAATTCCGCAATCCGGCGATCGCAAACAGGACGGCGCTGGCGGCGAGAATCGAGATGTCGCGGCTGAAAACAAGAACCGTGAACTTCCATGGAATCTTGTGGAGAATCGAAAGGACAAGAAACAGCGTGCTGAGCAGGAGTTTGTCGGCGATGGGATCAAGGTACTGGCCGAGCAGCGTCTGCTGATGAAGTTGGCGAGCAAGAAGGCCATCAAGGCCATCACTGAAGCCGGCGACGATAAAAAGAACGAGAGCCCAGAGATAGTGTCCGTCCAGAAGATAGTTGACGATGAACGGAACGAAAAGCATCCGCATCAAGGTGAGTTGATTGGGAGCGGTGAAGACTTGCGAGAGCTTCACGCAGGCTCCTTCGAAGGATGTGGAGTGGATTGCTGACGTGGGGCGAGAGCGGCGGACGGCTCTAAGCCAGTCTTGGACAGGAAACGCTGCGAGAGCGAGGGCAGGGTTCCGTCAGGCAAATCGAGTTCGACGCGCTCGATACGGTGCATGGGGAAGAAGACGACCGCGGGAGTGAAAGGCTCACCATCTCGGACCATCAGGGTCAGGTCTTCGAAAGAGGCCAGTTCGGCTCCGCTCAAGCTCAGACCTTCGGGCGCCAGGGCGAGAATCATGCCCCAAAATTTTTCCCGGGGATTGCTGAGGGTTGCGATCACCAAGGCGCCGGTTGTAAACGGCTCGCCGCGGACCGAAGTGGATGCGTTCTTCTCCATGCCAAGATTGTCGCTGGGAGCGGCGTGCATTGCAAATCCGACGTGCCGCGCAAATGCGACCCAAGGTTGGTCCACGCACCGAACTTCTGTATGCTGAGCGCAGCTAAGGCTGGGGACAGCAACTCTCGTGATCGAATTCCGCGATGTTTCCTACAACGTGAATGGGATTCAGGTTCTCAGCGGCCTCAATCTGCGAGTCGCGCACGGGGAAATCCTCGTGCTTCTGGGGCGCAGTGGCTCGGGCAAGACGACGACACTGAAGCTAGTGAACAGACTGGTCACGCCGAGTTCGGGGCAAATTCTCGTAAATGGCGCGCCGAACGATCAGGTCGACGTGATCCGCTTGCGGCGGGGCATTGGATACGTCATCCAGGAGTCTGGCCTCTTCCCGCATTTCACAGTAGAGCGGAATATCGGGCTGGTTCCGAAGATCGAGGGCTGGCCGGAGGAACGGATTCGCGCGCGCGTTCAGGAGATGCTGCAGGTGGTGGGGCTCGGTGCGGATCTGGCCTCACGCTATCCGCATCAATTGTCGGGCGGGCAGCGGCAGCGGGTGGGAGTAGCTCGAGCGCTGGCGGCCGATCCCGCGATTCTGCTGATGGATGAACCTTTCGGCGCGCTCGATCCGTTGACGCGCGATGAACTGCAGCGGGAGTTTCTGCTGCTGCAGCAGCGCGTGCACAAGACTGTCGTGTTTGTGACCCATGATCTTCGCGAGGCTCTGCGGTTGGGATCGAGAATTGCGCTGATGGAAGCGGGGAAGCTCGTCACCGTGTTGACGCCGAACGAATTTGTGAAGTCCTCCGACCCGTGGGCGTCGGCGTATGTCCGAGCATTCGGCGACGGATTGGAATCGGCGGCGAATCGAGGCACATCATGAGTCTGGTTCGGTTCTTGCTGCAGAACCATTCGCAGGTATTGGAACTCACCGGAGAGCACCTTTGGCTGGTGGGGTGGTCGACACTTTTTGCGATGCTGATTGGGATCCCGCTCGGGATCTTGATTTCGCACCGCACGCGGCTGAACCGGCCGGTTCTCGCCACTGCCAATATCATTCAGACGATTCCCAGTCTTGCGTTATTCGGATTCCTGCTGCCGGTGCCTTGGCTGGGGGACCGTGCGGATCGACTGGCGATTTTGGCCCTGACGCTCTATGCGCTGTTGCCGATCATTCGCAACACTTATGCGGGGATTCGCGGAGTGGATGCGGCGGTGGTCGAAGCCGGGCGCGGTATGGGACTGACTGAGTCGCAGCTGCTGTTCCAGGTTGAATTGCCGCTGGCTTTGAGCGTGATCATTTCCGGAGTGCGAGTCGCCGTCGTGATTTCTGTGGGGCTGGCCACGATCGCAGCCGCAATCGGCGCTGGCGGGCTGGGTGAGTTCATCTTATCGCGGGCTGTCGATGGTCGACAATCGAGTCATTCTGGCCGGAGCGATTCCGGCGGCGATTCTGGCTTTGCTCGCGGACTTCGGCATGGGATGGATTGAGAAGCGGCTGAGGCCACGATGATTCGTCTTCGAGTGAGCGTCGGCTTGTTGGTGATCTGCAGTGTTGCTCTCCTTTCCTGTTCGTCGTCGCATGCCGATCGTATCGTCGTGGGGTCGAAGAACTTTACCGAGTCATTCATTCTGGGCGAACTGATCGCTCAACAGATTGAGGCGCACACAAACCTGAAAGTGGAGCGGCGCTTCTATCTGGCCGGAACGTATATCTGCCAGCAGGCGATCCTTGCGGGGCGAATCGACATTTATCCCGAGTACACCGGGACGGCGCTCACGGCGGTACTCAAGCAAGGCATTTCTCGCGACAGGCGGGAAGTTTATCGAGCGGGTCAAGGACGAATATGAGCGGCGATTCGGACTTACGCTTGGCCCGGCTCTCGGATTCAACGATACGTTTGCGATGGAAATACGAGGCGAGGATGCTCGTCGACTGAACGTCAGAACTTTATCGCAGGCGGCGCAGTTTGCCCCGCAGTGGCGCGCCGGCTTTGGATACGAGTTTATCGAGCGTCCTGATGGCTATCGGGGGCTCGTGGCGACGTACGGGCTACATTTCGCTGAAGAGCCTCGAATCATGGATCTGGGGCTGCTGGCGCGGGCGTTGAAGGATCGCCAGATCGACTTCGCCGGAGGCAATGCCACCGATGGTCTTATTCCCGCTCTGGATCTCGTGGCGCTCGAGGATGATCGTCATTATTTCCCGCCGTATGAGGCTGTCCCAATCGTTCGCGAGCAGGCACTGCAGCGGCATCCGGAAATTGCCGGTGCGCTGGCTGATCTTGGCGGGAAGATCTCCGATGAGGAGATGCAGAAGATGAACTACGCCGTGGACGCGCAGCACCGGGACACGCAAGATGTGGTGCGCGAATTTCTGAGATCGAAGAGACTGGTGCCCTGAGACCTTCAGATCGAAAGCGATCCTTCCAGGGTGATGACGGCTTTGCCCTTCAGGAGCACGCGATCTCCAGCTACTTCACACCAGAGTTCGCCTCCGCGCTCCGACAGTTGGCGGGCATGCAGTTTCGTTTTCCCCAAGCGCTTCGCCCAATAGGGCGCCAAGATGCAGTGCGCCGATCCGGTGACCGGGTCTTCAGGAATGCCATAGCTGGGAGCGAAATAGCGGGACACAAAATCAACATCGTCTCCGCGCGCAGTTAGTGCAACTACATAGGGATGGAGGCCCTCCAGAAGCGGGAAGTTCGGGCGAACATTGCGGACAGTTTCTGGTGTGTCAGTTACTACAATGTATGTGTCGTCGGCTCCGAGAACTTCTGAGGGTGGCGATTGCATCGCCAAAGCGTCTCGCCATATGCGGGGCGAGCTCTCACACGGGATGGGGAAGAGCGCAGGGAAATCCATCGTCAGGAATTCCCCCTCCCGGCGGACGGTGAGAGTTCCGTGGAATGTTGTTTCGAAGCGCACCGAATCGAGCTGAGGCTGCCGCAAATTCAGCAGGATATACGCCGCTGCGAGTGTGGCATGGCCGCACAGCCTGACTTCGCACCGCGGGGTAAACCAGCGCAGTTCGTACCCAGCTTTGGCAGGCCCAGCTTTGGCAGGGACCAGAAATGCGGTCTCAGAAAGATTATTTTCTGCAGCGACTTTACGGAGCCGGCCCTCATCTAACCACGAGTCTAAAAAGCAGACCGCCGCGGGATTACCCCGGAAGGGCTGTTCGGAGAAGGTGTCGACGTGAAACAGAGGGATGCGCACCTGGTCGATTTTAATCGTGACGTAATAGTTTGCAATTCCGTGCGACGGCAGGAAGCTGGTTGCGAGGCATGGGCGAGCCATGTATAGTCTGGGGACCTTGGGGCCGCAAGTCGGCCGTTCTGCGCGGGATTTGGGGTATGTCGCGGCGCTATCCGTTCAACACTTCGTTAGCCGAACCACGCTTGGAAATTCCGCTTAGCTTCTGATCACTCGACCGGTCTGGAGGGCTGAATGCTAACCGCTCAGAGGGAATCCGTTGTCGAAGCCTCGCTGCTCGAAAGAGTCTCGGATGCCCGGCGCAGGAGCGATGCGCTGTTCGAGATTGTGCAGAGTGATGCGATTTACGATCGCCCGATCCCTGAGCGCCACCGGATCATCTTCTACGTTGGTCACCTGGAGGCGTTTGACTGGAATCTGCTGCACGAGAACGTGTTTGGCCTGAGAAGTTTCCATCCGGAGTTTGATCGCCTGTTTGCATTTGGGATTGATCCGGTCGGGGGCGGTCTACCTAACGATCAGCCGTCAGACTGGCCGTCTCTCGATCGCGTTCGCGAGTACGTGCGGGACATCCGCAATTCCCTTGATGAAAAGCTGATGGGCAATGCAGGTGGCCAGCGCGACGGCTTTGCGCTCGACACTCTGCTGAATGTTGCGATTGAGCACCGGCTGATGCACGTGGAGACGCTGGCTTACATGCTCCACCAGTTGCCGCTGGAGCGAAAAGTCCCGCAAGCCCCATCCTCCTCCCTACTTGCTTCACCCATAACCCATTCCATGATCAAGATTCCAGGCGGAACAGCGCGCCTTGGACTGAACCGTGGAAGCGGTGTGTTTGGATGGGACAACGAGTTCGAGGCTCACACCGCCAATGTCCCCTCTTTCGAGATCGATCGATACATGGTTACGAACGGCCAGTTTCTCGAGTTCATGGAAGCTGGCGGTTATGACAAGCGCGAATTGTGGAGTGACGCTGATTGGGAGTGGAAGAGCGCGGGCGACATTTCTTGTCCGGTGTTCTGGCGCGAAGCCGGCGGCGCGTGGCTGTATCGCGCGATGTTTGATGAAATCCCGCTGCCCTTGGAATGGCCGGTTTATGTGAGCCACGCCGAAGCTTCCGCATTTGCGCGATGGGTAGGCAAGGCGCTTCCCACGGAAGAGCAGTGGCACCGCGCTGCGTATGGTTCTTCCGATGAAGCGGAGAGATCTTATCCCTGGGGGAATGAAGTTCCGAGTTCAAGGCACGGGAACTTTGATTTCGCGAACTGGGATCCAGTCCCGGTGAATGCGCATCCGCGAGGCCAGAGCGCGTTCGGCGTCGAAGGGATGTTGGGCAACGGCTGGGAGTGGACGTCCAGCGTGTTCGGACCTTTCCCGGGATTCGAGCCGTTTCCGTTCTATCGTGGCTATTCTGCCGATTTCTTCGATGGAAAACACTTCGTCATGAAAGGCGGCTCTGCACGCACAGCAGCGTGCATGCTGCGGCCGACATTCCGCAACTGGTTCCAACCACATTACCAGTACGTGTATGCGGGCTTTCGATGTGTGAACGTCTGATCTGAATCAAGGAGTGAGACATGCTTGTTCATGCGATTCCGAGCAACGTCAACTATGAGTTTGCGGCCGAAGTGCGCGACGGACTGACGCGCCAACGGCAGAAGGAACTTCCCTCGAAATATCTGTACGACGATGTGGGGTCCGCGCTGTTCGAGGTGATCAGCCATCTACCGGAGTACGGCCTGACTCGGGCTGACGAGAGGTTGCTGCGCCGGCACTCAAGCGAAATTGTGGACCGCGTTAAAGGGCCGGTCGCGGTTGCTGAACTCGGCAGCGGCAGCGGGCGCAAGACTCGCTGGTTGCTTGAGGCTTTCTGCCGCAGGCAGCGTGTTTCCTATTATCCCGTGGAAATTTCTCACTCGGCGCTGGTGATGTGCGAGCGCGAACTGAGCGATATCGACTCGGTCAGTATTGTCGGATTCGAGCGCGAATATCTCGATGGCCTGCTCGAGGTGGCCGCGTATCGCAAGCCGGGCCAGTACCTGTGCGTTCTTTTCCTGGGCAGTACGATCGGCAACTTCGATCGCGCGGCCGGAATGAATTTCTTGTCTCAGGTTCGGTGCATACTCAAGCCGGGAGACTCCTTGCTGCTAGGTACGGATCTGGAGAAGTCGAGTTCGGAGCTGATTCGCGCGTACGACGACGAACTTGGCGTAACGGCGGCATTCAATCTGAATCTGCTGGCGCGGATCAATCGGGAACTAGGAGCGGATTTCAATCTTGCCGGATTCGAGCACGTGGCTCGCATCAATGAAGAATCACGAAGCGTCGAGATGCACCTGCTTTCGAAGCGGCGGCAGGTCGTGAGCATTCCAGCAGCGGAGGTGGTTGTTGAGTTCGGTGATGGTGAAACCATCTGGACGGAAAGCAGCCACAAGTACGCCGTCGGAGAGGTATGCGAGACGGCGCGGCAGGCGGGTTTCCGTTGCGAGGTTCAATGGATCGATGAGCAGTGGCCGTTTGCGGAGAACCTGCTCGTGGCTGAGTGAGACAGAACAAAAAGCGTTAACCACTAAGGGCACTAAGGTACACGAAGGAAAATCTCAAACACATTTCGATCAGCAGGACCTTGACCTTCGCCAGGCGTGCAGGTTGATTGCGCTCACTACCATGCAAAAGACATTTGCGGGAATGAAGCCCAACTGTGCCGTGCGGAATCCAATGACGCACATGATCACGCTGTTGACTCCGGCCAGAGCCCAGCCTTCCCAGCACCGGCGTCCCACGAGGATGGTGGAGGCGACGGTTAAAATACAAGAGAGATAATCAAGACGAAGCACGAATGAATGACCTCCGGAGTTATTGTGAGTGAAAACGATGTGCCTGTGCTGTGACTGTGGTCCTTCGTTACGTGACGGGGGTCACTTGACACAGAGCGGACATCATTTGGAGGAACTATGAAAAATCAGTGCTCCCATCTCGACCAGATTAAATTTAAGAACACCGACAAACATGTTTGCGAAGAATGCGTTAAGACAGGTGATACGTGGGTTCATCTGCGGCTGTGTCTGACCTGTGGGAACGTGGGGTGCTGCGACTCGTCGAAGAATAAGCACGCGACCAAGCACTTTCACAAAGTGCATCATCCGCTGATTCGCTCGATTGAGCCGGGCGAGTCATGGATTTGGTGCTATGTGGACGAGATGGAGCCTGGGGAAATCCGGGCGTAGGATTGTGTTATCGAAAGGCGCCGAGTGGGGTGGCGGCAACTTTACGCGACCAAATGGTTCCTTCGGGTATCTAACCACAGTTATTACGAGCTAGATCTGGTTGTCGGCTCTCGCTGATCTGGTTGCTGAACGCAAGGCGTTTCCGTCAGGGGCTAAAAGCCCGCGTTTTTTTGCTTTGTTGGACGGCGCGGCTCAAAGCCGCGCCCTTTCAAAACAGTCAACGAGGCAAGTTCAGGTCTGAAGAAGAGGCTGAATCGGTCATGCCCAAACCCATTTTGCTGACGGTCGACGACGATCCCGACGTACTGCGGGCGATCGAACGCGATCTGCGAACGCAATATGGCGCCGAATATCGCGTGATCAGCAGCGATTCTCCGCTGGGAGCGCTCGATCTGCTGAAGGGGCTGAAGGTTCGCAACGACGGCGTGGCCCTGCTTCTGGCGGATCAGCGCATGCCCCACATGGACGGTGTTGGGTTTCTGCAGGCTGCCCGTCAGATGTACCCTGATGCCAAGCGGGCGCTCCTCACTGCCTATGCCGACACGAATGCGGCGATCAGCGCCATCAATCAAGCCAACATCGATTATTTCTTCATGAAGCCGTGGGATCCTCCGACGGAGCATCTTTATCCGCAGCTCGACGATTTGCTGGACGACTGGCAGGCCTCGTATCGCCCGGCATTTCAAGGAATTCGCGTGCTGGGGACGCGATGGTCTCCGCGATCGTACGAGCTGCGCGATTTTCTGGCGCGGAGTCATGTTCCCTATCAGTGGATCGATGTGGAAGGTTCTGCGAATGATCCGGAAACGAAGGTTCTTTTGGAGGCGCTCGGGCCGGATGCGGCCGAGCTTCCGGTGGTCTTGTTTCCGGACGGAGCGAAGTTGCTGAACAGCGCTCCCGCAGAAGTGGCGCAGAAGGTGGGATTGCGGACACGCGCCGAGACGAGTTTCTACGATCTCGCGATTGTCGGAGGCGGGCCGGCCGGGCTGGCGGCCGCAGTGTATGGCGCGTCTGAGGGACTGCACACCGTCATCGTTGAGCGGGAAGCTCCCGGCGGACAAGCGGGAATGAGTTCGCGAATCGAAAATTACCTGGGATTTCCCAGCGGACTCAGCGGCGGGGATCTGGCTCGGCGCGCAGTCACGCAAGCACGCCGTTTCGGCGTGGAGATACTGGCTCCTCAGACTGTCGTGAGTATGCGGACGGAGGGGTCGTACCGCATCATCAAGCTGGCCGACGACAGCGAGATTTCCTGCCACGCTTTGATGATCGCCACTGGCGTGCAGTGGAGGCGGCTCGAGGCTCCGGGCATTGATCGATTGCAGGGAGCCGGAGTGTATTACGGTGGCGGTACTACCGAAGCTCTTTCCTGTAAAGGAGAGATCGTGTACGTGGTGGGCGGGGCGAATTCCGCCGGGCAAGCGGCGATGAATTTCTCCAAGTATGCCGAGCGTGTGGTGATCCTGGTGCGCGGAGATTCGCTGTCCAGCACCATGTCGCAGTATCTGATCGACCAGATCAAAGAGACTCCCAACATTCAGCTGTGGACGCACGCCAGCGTGGCCGAGGTGCACGGCGACACGCATCTGGAGGAGATTTCCGTTCTTTGTTCTGACACCAACAAGACCGAGCGGGTGCCGGCGAGTTCCGTCTTCATTTTCATTGGAGCTTTGCCGCGAACGGACTGGCTTGGGGACGCGATTGAGCGTGACGACCGCGGGTTTATTCTTACCGGGCCCGACTTGATGCAAGGCGGACAGCGACCGAAGAAGTGGACGCTCGATCGCGATCCCTTCCTGCTTGAGACGAACGTGCCGGGAATTTTTGCGGTGGGCGACGTGAGGCATGGGTCGGTGAAGCGAGTGGCCTCTGGGGTCGGCGAAGGATCTGTGGCGGTTCAATTCATCCATCAGTACTTGAGCAAGGTCTAAATGGCCGAAACACTCGAACTTCTGCGGCAGAGTCCGGTTTTCGCGGACTTGCCTGACGATCAGATCGACTGGTTTCTGAGCCAGTCGCGAGAGGTCCAGCTGAAAACCGGAGGACTTTACGCGCGGCAAGGAGACCCCGCCGATGCGATGTTTGTGCTGCTCGAGGGAGAGTTTCAGTGGCGAGGGGAATTCTCGGGCGAAACGTTCGTACGTGATTTGAAAGCGGGCGAGGTCACCGGCATCCTGCCTTTCTCCCGGATGAAGAACTACATGCTGAGCGGGCGTGCGCTGAGTGATGCTCGCGTCCTGCGGTTTCCTGCGTCACAATTTCCGGAGCTTGTGCACAGAATGCCCGAGCTGGCGACACGGCTTGTCGGGCTGATGTCCGATCGAATTCGGGAGGCGACGCGATTCGAGCAGCAACGCGATCGGCTGGCGGCTCTGGGCAAGCTGTCGGCAGGGCTGGCGCATGAGTTGAACAATCCGGCGTCGGCTGCGAAACGCGCGACCAGCCAGCTTCGTGACCTGCTGAAACGTGTCCGCGATGCGAGCCATGAACTCGGCAGGCGCGATCTAACCGCGTCGCAAAGGGCGGAAATCGAAAAGCTGGAAACATCGCTGATGCAGACGGACGGGCATCCGCCGGACCCTCTCGCTGTCAGCGACCTTGAAGATCAACTCGATTCCTTGCTGCGCAGCCACGGGCAGAATGATCTCTGGCAACTTGCCGCCGATCTTGCGCGCAGGAATTTCAAGCCCGAGGCACTGGAGCAACTCTTTGCGATTCTCGATGCAGGCACGGCGCGTGCTGCCCTGGTGCGAATTTCCACTTCGGTTGAAATCGCGGGCTTGTTGAACGAGATTGAGAGCAGCACTTCCAGAATTTCCGATCTCGTAAAGGCCATCAAGGAATATACGTTCATGGACCAGGCGCCGGTCCAGAACGTGGACATCGTGAAGACGCTGGAAAACACGCTGACGATTCTGAATCACAAGCTCAAGAAGGGCGTGTCGGTCGAGCGTGACTATCAGAAAGTGCCGCTGCTGGTGAATTCATTCGGCAGCGAACTGAGCCAGGTCTGGACCAACATCATCGATAACGCGATCGATGCGATGGGCGGGACGGGCAAGCTGCGTGTGCGCACTTATCGCCAGGATGATTGTGTCGTCGTCGAGATCGGCGACAACGGGCCCGGCATTCCCCCAGAAGTGGAGCCGCGCATTTTTGAGCCGTTCTTCACCACGAAAGGTGTGGGCGAGGGAACGGGCCTGGGGCTCGATACCGTGCAGCGGATTGTGAGAAAACATCGCGGTAGCATACAGGTGCATTCCAAACCCGGCGACACGCGCTTCCAGGTCTGGCTGCCGCTGGCGAGTTCCAACTAGTTCGGCAGTTGCTTTCCGGGCTCCGATTCACTACAAAGATGGCTCTGGAGAAGCTTGATGAACTCAACCATTCTGTTATTCGCAGCTGGGATTGGGCTCGTGGCGGGATTGCGGTCTCTCACGGCGCCCGCGGTCGTGGCGTGGGCCGCCATTTGGGTTGGATCAATCTCCATAACTCTCCGCTGGCGTTCATGGGATCGAAGTGGACGGTGGTGATTTTCACAGTCCTCGCCGTGGTGGAACTCGTCTCGGATCAACTTCCCTCCACTCCGGCCCGAACGGGGGCGGTAGGTCTGTCGGCGCGAATCGTGACTGGCGCGCTGACTGGAGCATGCCTTGCGGCGGCGGGAAATGCGCCGCTATGGTTGGGAGCGATCGCTGGCATTGTGGGAGCAATTGCGGGTGCCTTTGGCGGTTATTATGCCCGCGTGGGATTGGTTCGCTCGTCTGCGAGTTCCCGATTTCGTGATCGCAATTTCCGAGGACGCGATTGCGATTGGGTTAGGACTGCTGCTTACCTCCCGTTTATAGTGCCGGTCCTTCAACGTTGGCTTCCTTAGAGGTTGTCGCATGAATGCTTCGCACTACGACGCAATTGTGATCGGCTCTGGACAGGGCGGCACGCCACTTTCGATGGCGCTTGCGAAAGCCGGGATGCTTACAGCCCTGATCGAGCGGAAACATGTTGGCGGCACCTGTATCAACGAAGGATGCACGCCGACGAAGACAATGGTGGCGAGCGGGCGCGTGGCATATCTGGCGCGGCGTGCGGCGGATTATGGCGTGCAAACGGGGCCGATCTCCATCGACCTGGAAAGAGTTCGGCAGCGTAAGCGCGACATCGTAGCGAGTTTCCGTGGTGGAGGCGAAAGCCGCATTGCCAAGACGCAGAATCTCGAACTGATCATGGGCGAAGCAAGTTTCAGCGGCGCGAAGAGTGTCGCGGTTCGAACCAGCGATGGAGGACAGCGCGCCCTCTCAGCGGATCGCATCTTCATCAATGCCGGGACGCGGGCATCGCAACCGAAGCTTGAAGGACTCGACCGAGTCACGGCTCTCGACAATGAGTCGATCATGGAGCTCGGAGCGGTTCCGGAACACCTGCTCATCCTAGGGGGCGGATATATTGGGCTCGAGTTCGGGCAGCTTTTTCGGCGTTTCGGTAGCCGCGTGAACCATCGTTCAATCGGCGGGGCAGTTGCTGACGCGGGAGGATCCGGACATCGCCGAAGAAGTGGCGAAGATTCTGCGGCAGGATGGCGTGGAAGTTGTGCTCAACGCGAAGGCTACGCGCGTGGAGCAGATGGGGGAGAAGATTCAGTTGCAGATCGAGTCGGGCGGCAAGTCAACGACTCTCACCGGGTCGCACTTGTTGGTGGCCACGGGACGCACGCCGAACTCTGACACGCTGAGTCTCCCGGCGGCGAATGTTAAAACCGACGATCATGGATTCATTCAAGTGAATGATCGGTTGGAAACCACTGCCGAGGGAATTTATGCCTTGGGAGACATCAAGGGCGGACCGGCATTCACTCATATTTCGTACGACGATTTTCGAATTCTTCGCGCGAATCTGCTGGAAGGAAAAGCGGCGTCGATGAAAGGTCGTCAGGTGCCTTACTGCGTCTTCATCGATCCCCAGCTGGGTCGAGTCGGGATGAGTGAGAATGAGGCTCGCGCGCAGGGGCGGAAGTTCCGCGTTGCGAAGCTGCCGATGACTTCAGTGGCCCGCGCTCTGGAAGTCGATGAGACGCGGGGATTCATGAAGGCCATCGTGGATACCGATACGCAGCAGATTCTTGGCGCGGCGGTGCTGGGCATTGAGGGCGGAGAAGTCATGTCGGTGCTGGAGACCGCGATGATGGGCAAGTTGCCCTACACGGCGCTGCGCGACGCGACTTACGCGCATCCTACTCTGGCCGAATCGCTGAACAATCTGTTCATGGCGATGGACAAGACGTAGCAGCCGGTCTCGTTTAAATCATCTCCGGGGAAGAAACCATAACCACGAAGGACACGAAGTATCACGAAGTTCTTTCTTCGTGCACCTTCGTGTCCTTCGTGGTTCAAGATTTTTCTTAAGGCCGATCGCATCCGTATGAATGTTCATCTGATTGACGGAACCTACGAGCTATTCCGTCACTTTTTTGCCGTGCCATCGTCGAAAAATGACAGCGGCCAGGAGATCGGCGCAGTTCGCGGCGTTCTTACCTCCGTCTTCTCGATGATTGAAGCTGGTGCGACCCACCTTGGCGTTGCCACCGATCACGTGGTGGAGTCGTTTCGCAACGATCTTTATCCTGGCTACAAGACGGCCGAAGGCGTTGCTCCCGAACTGCTCTCGCAATTCCCCATTCTGGAAGAAGCTCTCGAATCGATGGGTGTGGTGGTATGGCCGATGACTTATTTTGAAGCAGACGATGCACTCGCTGCTGCCGCGGCCAAGGCTGCAGCCGATGAGCGGGTAAAGCAAGTGTTGATCTGCACGCCGGACAAAGACCTTGCGCAGTGCGTGGTGGGTAACCGCGTGGTGCAACTGGATCGCAGGCGTAACATTCTTCGCGATGAGGCCGGCGTCGAAGAAAAGTTCGGCGTGAAGCCTGAATCGATCCCGGATTACCTGGCAGTCACGGGCGATAGCGCAGACGGATATCCAGGCATCTCAGGGTGGGGGCCGAAAGCGGCGTCGCTGGCGTTGTCGAAGTATCTCCATCTGGAGAATATCCCGAAAGATTGGCACGAGTGGGACACGTCTATCCGCAGGGCGCGGCCGCTGGCGGAATCTTTGTTTCGCGGCCTGGGACGAGGCATTGTTGTATCGTACGCTGGCCACTCTGCGTCTCGATGTTCCGGTGTTCGATTCCGTCGACGATCTCAGGTGGACTGGGCCACGCGAAAATTTCGAGCAAAGCTGTGAGCGCCTTAGAGCCAGCGATTTGTATCGGCGCGTTTCGGCCAAGGTGGCTTCCAAGTCTGGCGCTGCAGCGGTACCGCTCCGTTGATCGCATTCCCTGATATTTGGTTTGCGAGGTGAGGAAATGACGAGAAGAGTGTGGCCATTATCGCTCGGATTCCTTCTTTTTGTTGTAGCGCTCAATTCCGTGCTTGCCCAAACTCCGTCTCCGGCCTTGCTGGTGCTGGAGAAGAACGACAAGATCGATGGCGATTGTGGATCCCGGCACGTTGAAGGTCGTCGGGCGAGTGCCGGCCGGCGAGGATCCGCACGAAATCGTCGCATCCGAAGATGGGAAGTATGCCTACATCTCCAACTACGGAGCCTTCCAGAATCCGCAGCACACAATCTCGATCGCAGACTTGTCGGCGCGGAAGGCACTGCCGGCGGTGGATCTCGGTGCTCTGCGTGCGCCGCATGGACTGGAAATGGTGAACGGCAAGGTCTACTTCACGGCCGAGGGAAGCAAGGTGATCGGGCGTTACGATCCGGCCTCGCAGCGGGTCGACTGGACGTTGGGCATTGGGCAGAATCGTACTCACATGCTGATGGTCAGCAAGGACGAAAACAAGATATTCACGGCGAACGTCAACTCCGACACGATCAGTATTCTCGATCGCGACAAGAACGGAGATGCCTCCGGATGGATTGAGACGCCCATTTCAGTTGGCAAAGGGCCGGAGGGTTTCGACGTCTCTCCGGACGGCAAAGAACTGTGGGCGGCGAACTCACATGATGGAACGGTTTCGATCATCGACCTGGCAAGCAGGAAGGTGGTGCAGACGCTCGACCTGCACACCAAATTCGCCAACCGCGTGAAATTCTCGCCCGACGGAAAACTTGTGCTGATCTCTGATCTCGGGACGGGAGATCTGGTCGTGCTCGACGCGGCAGCCCGCAAAGAAATCAAGCGCCTGAATCTGGGACACGGAGTAGCCGGCATCCTGATCGTGCCCGACGGCTCGCGAGCCTATGTCGCGGTGAGCCCGGACAGCCAAGTTGCCGTGGTTGATCTGAAGACGTTTTCGGTGACCGGCCGGATCGCAACCGGCAAAGGCCCGGACGGAATGGCTTGGGCAGTGACGAAGTAGACGAGGTCGCGTGGTAAACTGCTTAAGGTCCGGGCAATTGCCCGCCACGTTGTTAGTCCACCGGTAGGATCAGCAGGCCCGTAGCTCAGTTGGTCTAGAGCGCTTCCTTGACACGGAAGAGGTCGATGGTTCGAATCCATTCGGGCCTACCATTCTTCTTCTGTTGTCCGACCCGGACACATGGGTAACAGAATGTACCGGCTACATAGGTGACAACCTGGGGCCGAAGGGGTTGTCGAGTGGTTCCCTCGTCAGTGCTGCTCATTCAATCTTCTTGTTTGTCATCCCGCGGCGAAGGGAGCATGATTCCCTGTGCAATAGCAATTTGAGAAGGGGGAGCAAGGAAAGATGAATCGTACTGCTGCTCTAGTGCACCTTTGTCGCGCGCTGATAGTCTTGCTGTTCGTGACCGCGGCATGTGCCGTTTCTGACGCTGCCGAAACCCCTAAGTTCGTTGAGAAGGACGGCCGCTGGGCGCTCCTCGTCGATGGTCAACCTTACTTGATGCTCGGCGGCCAGATACATAATTCGAGTGCCTGGCCTTCGGAACTACCTGCTGTTTGGAAGGCGCTGGCCGAACTACATGCCAATACCGTCGAGGCTCCCGTTTATTGGGAGCAGGTTGAGCCGCAGCCGGGGAAATTCGATTGGGACAATGTCGATCTGCTGGTGAAGGGGGCGCGCGAGCACAGTCTGCACGTTGTGCTGCTCTGGTTTGGGACGTGGAAGAACGGCAACATGCATTACGTCCCGCAGTGGGTGAAGACCGACGCGAAGCGGTTTCCCCGGGTGATCCGAGCCGATGGAGAACCGATCGATGTGTTGTCGGCGAGTTCTCGCTTCTAATCTCGAAGCCGACAAAGCCGCGTTCGTCGCGCTCATGCGGCATCTGAAGGCCCTTGACGGAAACGAGCACACGGTGCTGATGGTGCAAGTGGAAAACGAATCCGGCATCGTTGGCAGCGTGCGCGATTTCTCTCCGGAATCGAATAAGGAGTTTGCGGGGCCGGTCCCAGCGGACATGGTAGCGGCGACCCATAAGCAGCCCGGCAGCTGGAGCGGAGTATTCGGCGGCGACGCCGACGAGTTGTTTCAGCTTTATCACCAGGCGCACTACCTCAATGAAATCGCAGCGGCCGGAAAAGCCGAGTTCGATATTCCGCTCTACATGAATGTGTGGCTGAGCTATCCTCCGGCAGAACTGCCAGAGCGTCGGTTGCCGATTCCCGGCATTCAATATCCCAGCGGTGGAGCAGTGCAGCGGTGGGTGGGCCTGTGGCGCACGCTGGCACCATCCATCAGCGCAATTGCTCCAGACATTTATGGGGACGATGCGGGTTTCGTTCACGACGTCCTGGCCGCTTACCATCGTCCGGACAATCCTCTCCTGGTGCCCGAGATCGGAAGGCCTGACGCTTTCGCGCGTTACGATTTCCTCGCTTTGGGGGAAGGTGCGGTCGGAATTGCGCCATTCGGCGTCGATCCGCGGGGCTGGAATATTCTCGGCGATGTGCCCGCCGCCGGGCACGCCAGGAATTTTGCGCTGCTGGCTCCCATGGTGAGGGAGGTCGCGAAGCTGAACTTTGAAGGTAAGCTGAAAACTTCGATGGAAGAAGTTGGTCGGGCCCAGCAGGAGTTGGATTTTGGCGATTGGCAGGCGACTATTTCTTACGGATTTCCGCAACACGATGGCCGGCGTCCGCCGGGAACGAATGACGCGCACGGTGTCGCCCTGGTCGCGCAACTCGGGCCGGATGAATTTCTGGTGACGGGAGTCGACGTGAGCGTCAGTTTCCACGTTCCGGGGCGCCTGCCGGGAATGCGTATGCAGATCCTCTCGGCGGAAGAAGGTTCGTATCAGGATGGAGTCTGGAAGCCCGTACGACTGTGGAACGGCGACGAGACGGATCGCGGCTTACAGTTCCACGGCGACGATCCCGCTGTCGTGCGAGTCAAACTCGGCAAATTCTAGAGTTGATGTGCTGCGTCCGCTTCTGAACTGATTGTGCATGCTCTGGGAGCGACTTTTGTTTTGCGAAGGGACCGTGGTCGCGTTTTGCTCCCCAAGGCCACTATGTTCCTAAAGAATTCGGTAACATAGACTCTGCGCCGATCCAACCCTATGCATAGACGAGAAGTTCTGCGACTGCTCGCGACCGGAAGCCTGCTGCAACTTGCGCCGTCCAACCTGTTCGCCGTGCTGCGCGAGGCGCACAGCCTGATTCAGAGTCAGGCTGCACCGCGCACCTTGAATGCGCATCAGCAGGTCACCGTGAAAGCGATGGCAGAGATGATCATTCCGCGTACGGATACTCCTGGCGCCTCGGACGTCGGCGCCGCCGAGTTCATCGATTTGATTCTGACGGAGTGGTACGACGAAGCAGAGCGAGCGCGATTTCTCTCCGGACTTGTCGGACGTGGATTCGCGAAGCCAAACGTTGTTCGCGAAGGATTTCGAGGATTGCTCGTCTACTCAGCAGGCGGACATCCTGACGGCACTCGGTGAAAAAATGGTTGAGGAGGTTGGAGACCAAGCCCGGCCCCTGCGACGACGAGGTGCTTCTACACCAGCGAACTTCTACGCCATGTTCCGTCAACTTACATTGACGGCTTACTACACCTCCGAGGCTGGTGCGACCGACGAACTACACTTCGAGATAATTCCCGGCAGCTATCAGGGATGTCCAGCAGAGCCAATCAAAGAGGAGCCGGAGCAACGATGAGCGAACCGAATACTTTCGATGCCATCGTTGTTGGGTCCGGGATCACCGGCGGATGGGCAGCTAAAGAGCTGACAGAGAAGGGACTCAAGACGCTCGTCCTCGAGGCCGGGCGCAACATTGTGCCCGAGCAAGATTACGTGGAACACGTTCCCCAGTGGGAGATGAAGTTCCGCGGCATGGGCGACCGGCGAAACCTGGCAGAAGACCAGCCCATCCAAAGTACCTGCTACGCCTGCGACGAATGGTCTTCGAAGTTTTTCATCAACGACAAGGAGCATCCTTACACTACTGATCCGGGCAAACCGTTCCGCTGGATTCGCGGGCGCCAGGTTGGCGGACGCTCCATCATGTGGGGGCGCCAGAGTTATCGCTGGAGTGATCTGGATTTCGAAGCCAACCTGCGCGAAGGGATCGCGGTCGATTGGCCGATTCGTTATGCCGACATCGCGCCTTGGTACGACTACGTCGAGGAATTTGCCGGAATCTCGGGAGAGGCCTTGGGACTCGCGCAGCTTCCTGACAGCAAGTTTCTGCCTCCGATGGAATTGAACTGCACGGAACGATTTGTGCGCTCGGAATTGGCGAAGCACTTTGGCGGAGAGCGCGTTCTAACCATCGGGCGCGCAGCGATCCTGACGCAGGATCACCGCGGCCGTGCTGCCTGTCACTATTGCGGTCCTTGCGAACGAGGGTGCATCACGCGTTCGTACTTCAGCAGCCTGAATGCCACGCTTCCTGCCGCCGAGAAGACGGGGCGCATGACATTGCGTCCCTTCAGCGTGGTGCACAGCGTGATATTCGATGCGAAGACGCGCCGAGCCGCAGGTGTGCGGGTGATCGACGCGCAAACGAAAGCTGCCGTCGAGTTTCGTGCCAAGGTGGTATTCCTGTGTGCTTCGGCGCTTGAATCCGTACGCATCCTGTTCAACTCGGCTACGCCCGAGTTTGCGAACGGCCTGGCAAACTCCAGCGGGGAACTGGGGCACAACTTGATGGACCACGTGACCGCGGGAGGAGCGACCGCACTGATTCCCGGCAACGAAGATCGCCTCGAAGTCGGCAGACGCCCAAATGGAACCTACATGCCGCGCTTTCGCAACGTGAAGTCGAAGCACCCGGACTTCCTGCGCGGGTATGGGTTTCAGGGCGGAGCCCACCGCGAAGGATGGAACCGCGGGATCATGCAAACGGGTTTCGGCGCAGATTTCAAGAAATCTCTGAGCAAGCCCGGGCCGTGGCGCTTCAGCTTTGGTGGATTCGGAGAGTGCCTGCCGAACCACAACAATTACGTCGAACTCGACAAGGAAAAGGTCGATGCCTGGGGAATTCCCACGCTCAAGATTCATAGCGGGTGGAGCGAAAATGAACTGGCTCTGCGCAAGGACATGGCCATATCGGCGGCAGAGATGCTCGCCGCCGTCGGAGGCAGAGAGATCGAGCCCTTTGAAAGAAATGATCCCCCGGGATTCGCGATCCACGAAATGGGCACGGCCCGCATGGGCCGTGATCCGAAGACATCAGTTCTGAATTCCTTCAATCAGGCGCACGATGTCCAGAACCTGTTCATCACCGATGGAGGTGCCATGGTATCGTCGTCATGCGTGAATCCGTCGTTGACGTATATGGCCCTTACCGCGCGGGCTTGCGATTATGCGGTGCGGCAGATGAAGAAGGGGGACCTGTAGTTGCCATGAATACCCGTCGGCAATTTATCCAAACGCTTTCGGTGGCCGCGCTGTCGCAGGTGGCCTTGCCCCGTCTCTGGGCTAGCGAGAAGAGCCGCATTCCGATCGCGTTCTCGACGCTCGGATGTCCGGCCTGGGATTTGACCAGGATTCTTGAGTTCGCGCATCAGCATGGATTCTCCGCGGTCGAATTGCGCGGCCTGCAAGGAAATCTGGATCTGCCTTCGCATGCGATCTTCGCTTCCGATCGCATCGAGCAAACGAAAAAAGAGATTCGAGACCACAAGCTGCGCATCGCCTGCGTCAGTAGCTCCGCGAACCTCTACATGGAGGACGCAGATAAGCGTGCAAAGGAATTGGCCGATGCGCGGCGCTTCATCGATCTGGCGTCGACTCTGGGAGCGCCCTACGTCCGCGTCTTCGGCGGCAAAGCGCAATCCGACAATGCTCCGGTGCCTGATGAGGCGACGAAGGCTCGAGTGGCCGCGGGACTGCGCGAACTCGGCCAATATGCAGGCCCAAAGAGTGTCACCGTAATCATTGAATCGCATGACCACTTCACATCTTCGGCCACGCTCAAAGATGTTATGCACGCGGCCGATTCCGAGCACGTCGGCCTGCTCTGGGATGCGCATCACACCTTCGCCGCTTCGAATGAAGACCCGGAGTTCACGGTCAAGCAACTCGGCCAGTGGATTCGCCACACACACCTGAAAGATTCAGTCGGCAAAGGAGAAGACCGCAAATACGTTCTGACGGGAACCGGGAACGTTCCGATCGAGCGTCAGATCAAGGCGCTGCAGTCGATTGGCTACAAAGGCTTCTACTGCTTCGAATGGGAAAAAGTCTGGCACCCCGATCTTGCCGATCCCGAAATCGCGATCGCCGATTTCGCGCACGTCGTTGGTCAGTGCCTGGGCAACGCCCACGCATGCAAAGGCTAGCTCGGCCGGCTGTCCGAAAACGTCTCGGTCTTGGCATCCCAGAAAATCTTCCTGCCCGTCCAGTAGGACTCCGCCGCCATCATGCAGGCCACGGAATGCGCGAATCCTTCGTGCACCGTGCAGTGTGGCTGCTCGCGCGAACGCATGCACTCGAACCAGTTCGCCATGTGCTCGAGCGTGAGGTCGTCGATGCCCATCGGCGGCATGCCTTTTTCTCCGGGCAGCGAGATGTACTTCGATTCTCTCTTCCGGTCGATGTCAGCATCGTCCTCGTGCGTTCCTTTTTCTTCGATCAGCTGATACCGTGGGCTACCTTCGCCGCCGATGTTAATCAGCGTCGCCTTCTTCCCCATGTATCGCGTGAAGCTCGGCGCGTCGTTGCCGAAACTGGTGGAATAGCTGACCAGAAATCCCTTGGGATATTCGAGCAGCGTCTGAAATGTGTCGGCATTCTCGCGGCCATCGTGCCAGGCAAAGACGCCGCCATGCGACATCACCGACGTGGGATAGTTATCGTCCATGAACCAGTGCACCAGGTCGATGGCATGGCTCATCCACTGATCGGGAATGCCGCTGGAGAATTCCTTGTAGAGCCGAAATTCGAAATACAGTTGCGGATCGAACGGACGCGCCGGTTTCGTCAGCAGCCACTTGCTCCAATCGATGTCCTGCTCGCGAATCTGCTTTACCTCCGGACGCCCGCGCCAGCGCGGCCCGTGATAATTCCATACGATTTCGACTTTGCTGACATCGCCGAGCGCGCCGCTGCGCGCAATCTTCTGTGCGGCCTGCTGATAAGGCTCGCTGCGATGCTGCGTTCCAACCTGAACGATCGTCTTGGCTTGCAACACCGCGTCGCGTGCCGCTTTCGCTTCGGCGAGAACATTTCCCATCGGCTTCTCGACGTACGCGTCTTTGCCGGCGTCGGTCGCCATCTTCAAGATCGGAGAGTGGGAATGCTCGGGCGTGGAAATCAGCACGCCATCGACATCTTTCATCGCGAGAAGTTCTTCCACGTGCTGCACCGCCCGAGGTGGCCTGCCGTAGTAGCCGGCATTCGTCGCCGCGGCCTTTTCGCGATTCACCGTCCACAAATCGCACACCGCGGTCATCTCGACGTTGTGGCTGGATTTCAGCTTCGAAGCGATCAGATCCAGATCTCTGCCGCGATTCCCGATGCCGACGTGCCCGAGTGAAATGCGATCATTCGCGCCGAGGATTCTGGAATACGAGAGCGCGGTGTGGGGCAGCACAGCTCCGGCTGCAACTGCGGCGGCCGATTTCTCGAGAAACTCGCGGCGATTGACCGGAAGGAACTTGCTCATAGTGACTCCTGCGGAAGAATTCACAGTGACCGGAAAATGTGCGTAGTTTGCTAGCTTGCTTTCAACCCGTTCGGCACCAGCGGCAATGCCCGCAACCGCGTGCCAGTCGCGTCGAAGATCGCGTTCGCGATGGCCGGCGCCAAGCCGATCATCGGGCATTCGCCGGCACCCACAGACGGAATATCCTTGCGATCGAGAAGAACAGTCTCCAGAGCCGGCAGATCGCTGAAGCGCGGCACGCGATACTGCGACAGCCTGCCGTTCAGAATCTTGCCGTTCTCGAATTCGATGGCTTCGAACAGTGCTCCGCCCAGGCCCTGCACATTCGATCCTTCAATCTGATTGCGCAGGTTGTCGGGATTGACGATCGCGCCGCACTCGAACGCCGATACCACGCGCACGACCTTCACGTCGCCCGATTTGCTATCCACATTGACTTCGGCGAACGTCGCGATATTCCCCAATTTCTCGTACCCGCCGCCCATCCCGAAGCCCTGTCCCGGACTCTTGCTCTTGCCCCATCCAAATTGTTTCGCCGCTGCCTCAAACACAGCCCGCAGCCGTTCGTTCTTCAGATTCTTCAACCGAAATTCGAGAGAATCCATCTTGAGCGCGTGCGCTAATTCATCCATGTGCGATTCGCGCGCGAAATGATTCGCGGTCGCAGCCAGTGCGCGGTACGACCCCTGCCGCAACGGCGAGTGCACCTCGTGAAACACGATGCGCTGGTTGGGGACCTCATAGTAGGTGCGAATTCCCGCCGAACCGGAATTGTAGTTGTGAAATTCCCAAGCGGTAATGGTTCCGTCGCTGCGAACTCCGCTCATCACATCGATCACGCCCGCCGGCCGGAAGTATGCCCACGAGAATTCCTCTTCGCGGGTCCACACAACTTTGACGGGACGCTTGGCAGCCCGCGCCAGCCGCGCCGCTTCGATCGCGGTTTCGCCGGTATGCTTGCCGCCGTATCCGGAGCCTGTGTCCGGCATCAGCACGCGCACCTTCTCTTCCGGGATGCGAAACGCTTCTGCCAGTTGCCCGCGCACGCCAAACGGACGTTGCGTTCCTGTCCACACCGTCAACTGATCGCCGTCCCACTTGGCCAGCGCGGCGCGGGGTTCCAGGGGAACGTGCGCGATGTAGGAGACGGTGTAGGTCTGCCGCAGTCGATGATCGGCGGATGACATCGCTTGATCCACGGAGCCCGTCTCATAATGATCGCCATCGCCGGATGGATCTTTCCCGGCCGTCGCATCCTTTCGAAGAAAGTCAAAGAGTTCCTTGTTCGAAATCTGCGGCTCGGACTTCCACTCTGCATGAATCGCTGCGATCGCGGCCTCGGCCGCCTGTGTGCTTGAGGCGGCGACTCCGACAAAATTGCCGTCCTGCACCACGGTCGCGCCCATCTGCTCGGCCTTCTTCGTGTCTGCCGACACGAGCGTCGCGTTGAAAGATGGTGGCCGCAGCACTTTGCCGTAGAGCATGTTCGGCAACTTCTGGTCCGAAGGATAGCGATGCTTGCCGGTCACGAAGTCGCGGCCGTCGATCTTCGGCGCGGGTTGTCCCGCCACCTTCCACTCCGTCGCGGGAATCAGCGGCTGATCCGCCGAGATGTTCTGCGTAATCTGTTGCCCCTTCAGCAGGGCTGCATATTCGATTGAATGATTGCCCTTCGGATCGAGGATCTTGCCGTCTGAAGCGACTAACTGCTGCCGATCAGCTTTCCATTGCGATGCTGCCAAGCCAATCAAAATCTCGCGCGCGGCCGCGGCAGCCTTTCGAAGCTGCGGATTCATCGTCGGAGTCGTTCGGCTGCCGAACGTTCCCATATCAAATGGCGTGACCTGCGTATCTCCCATGACCATTTCAATTCTGTCGATGGGCACGTGAAGCTCTTCGGCCACAGCCTGGCTCAGCGAGGTGCGTATGTTTTGTCCGACTTCAACTTTACCTGTGTAAGCCGTCACCCTCCCGTTCTCGCCAATATGCAGCCAGGCATCAACCTGCTGCGGAAGGGATTCGCCTCGCCGTTGTCTTCCGCCCGACTCCTGCGCGACGATCGCCGGCTTGAGAACCGACACAACGACAACGCCCGCCCCGAGAAACTTGAAGAAGTCGCGGCGATCGAGATCGAACCGGTACGGAGCTGCGGCCCTGAGTTCGTAACGTTCCGGCTCCAAAGGAATCGCCGGGATCTGTTTTCGCGCTCATCGGCTCGCTCCTTTCGCCACTGCAGGTGCTTGTGCCTTCGCCGCTTTCTGAATCGCGTGCACGATCCGCGAATACGTTCCGCAGCGGCAAACGTTGCCGTCCATGAAATCGATGATCTCCTTCTCGTCGGGTTCGGCATTCTTCTGCAACAAGGCCACGGCCGACATGATCATCCCCGGCGTGCAGTACGCGCACTGCATCGCACCTTCGTCGAGAAACGCCTGCTGCACGGGATGCAGGCGATCTCCCTTCGCCAGCCCTTCAATCGTTGTGATCTGCTTTCCGGAAACCGAGCCGACCCGCGTGATGCACGAGCGCTGCGCCTTTCCATCGATCAGCACCGTGCAGGCGCCGCATTGGCCCTCGCCGCAGCCGTACTTGCTTCCGGTCAGGTCGAGATGCTCACGCAAGACAGTGAGCAGGCTGGTTTGGGGATCTGCGTCGACGCTGTAGCTCTTGTCGTTGATAGCGAGATGAATCGTAGACATGCCGTGCTCCAGAGCGGAGAAGATTCCAGAGACTGACGAAGACTTCGTTAGTGAAATGATATACCGACTGGAGAATGGTTGATTGATGAATGTTGATTGTTGAATTAGAAACTCTTCGCCGCACGGTTTCTATTCAACAATCAACAATCAAAATTCAACAATTGCTCTCCTAGTCGTTGATCGCCTGATACGCCAGCTCGTGCACCTGCCGGTCTAGCGTCAAATCGCCCGTGGGATGCAGTTGTGCCATGAAGACCACGATCATCTGCTCCTTCGGATCGATTGAGAAGCCCGTGTAGAAAAAGCCTCCCCAGTTGTACGACCCTGCTGATCCCAACTCCGAGAGTGGTGCCTTCACCCCATCAACTCCGAAGCCAAGGCCGAAACCCATGTCCGCGGAGATCTTGCCGAGTTGGTCGTGGGTCATCAGTTCGACGGACTTCCGGCTCAGAAGGCGCGTGTTACCGACTTTTCCGTCGTCGAGCATCATCTGGCAGAAGCGGGCGTAATCCATCGCGGTGGAGACCAGACCTGCTCCGCCGGAGAAGAGCTTCTTCGGTCCGCGCGAAGGATAATCCGCAGAATAGACGAAACTTCCTTCGCGGATCGGCGTATCCGGAAAACGGTTCAGCCCCTTGTCGGGGTAGTACGTGTATGCGGTTGCCAGGCGATTCAGCTTGTTGTCGGGCGGGAAAAAGTAAGAGTCCTTCATCCCGATGGGTTCAAAGATTCGCGTGCGGAAGAATTCGTCCAGCGGTTTCCCGGAAACAACTTCTACCAGACGGCCCAGTACGTCGACGCCGAGGCTGTATTCGAACCGATCGCCAGGATTGAACAGCAGAGGCAGCGCAGCCAGATGCTTCACGCTGTCGCCGATCGTGCCGTCATATTGCAGCAACCCGCTGGCCACATCGGCCTTTTCGTACATCGCCCCCAGATCATCATTCCACTGATAAGTAATTCCGGAAGTGTGGCGAAGCAGATCGCGAATCGTGATTTCCTTGGCTGCAGGAATCGTGTAAGTCGCGCCCGACGCGGGTTTCACCAGCACTTTCGCATTCTTGAACTCAGGCAGGTACTTCGATACCGGATCGTCGAGCAGGAACTTGCCTTCTTCGTAAAGCATCATCACGGCTACGCTGGTGATGGGCTTGGTCATCGAGCAGATGCGGAACATGGCATCGGCCGGCATTGGCTTGGCGGCTTCGCGGTCCGCCATTCCCTGAGCCTTGAACCATGCTACTTTGCCGTGACGGACGACGAGCGTAACGGCGCCCGCAATGCGCTTGTCGTCGATGTTGTGCTGGACTGCCGTCGCGATGCGCTCCAGGCGATCGGAAGAGAGTCCGACCGTTTCAGGTTTAGCCGCAGGGATATCCTGCGCGAGCGCGATGAGATTAAGGACAACAAATCCGAGCAGAACCGGAATGAGTTTCCGGTTCCGCCCGGTCAAAGACGTGGAGCGCATGGTTCCTCCCGGCAGTTACGACTTGATGGTTTTCGAAGCCGCATCCCAGGTGACCGGCTTCTGGCGGAAATACGACTCGTTCGCCATGTGGCAGGCGACGGCGGCGTGGTTTCCGAAGACCGCATCTTCGGTCACCGGCTTGCGCGACTTCACCGCCTGGAAGAACACGTTCAGGTGCGGACGCATATCGTCCCAGTCGTGTCCTTTGTAAACGGTGTCCTCATGGAGTGGGCTCTTTGCCGAGCGGCGGATCGTGCTCCGCATGCCACTGCTTCACGTACTCCGCCGCGCATCTTCGACGGGAAACTGAAGGTGTAGTAGCTGGGATCCGTATCCATGCCAGTCTGCGAAGAATGGCGGAGATCGAATTCGCCGGCGTCGAGCAGGCCCTTCGGGCCCATGAAGCGCGCCAGTTCCGGTGTTTCGCATCCCAGGTCGAGCCGCACGTAGACCGGAATGCCGTGATAGTCGAAGAGCACGGTGTGGAAGTCGGGCATGTCGCGGCCGTCCTTGAAGCGGAATATGCCGCCCATTGCCATGGCGGAGCGGGGAATTTCGTTCCAGCCCAAGGTTGCCATCATGCCGCTGATCAGGTGCACCATCAGATCGCCGGCAACACCGGTGCCGTAAGCCCTCCAGCAGCGCCAGCGCGCGAAGTGCAGATTGTTGAAGGGAATCTTCGGAGCGTCGTTGAGCCAGGTGTCCCAGTCCAGCGTCTGCGGCGAAAGATCGGTTGGCGGCGGATATTCCCATGCGCCAGTCGGATCGTTGCGCCCGAGTGTGAGTTCCACCATCTCGATGTCGCCGATCGCGCCGCCCTTGTACAGTTCCGCTGCCTTGGCGCAAAGCACCGAACTCACTCGCTGCGAGCCAATCTGCACGATGCGATTGTTCTTCTGCGACGCATCGACCATCGCGAAGCCGTCGGCAACGGTGTGCGACATCGGCTTTTCGCAATAGATATCCTTGCCTGCATTGCAGGCATCGACGACGACGCGGCGATGCCAGTGATCCGGAACAGCCGCCACGATGCAGTCGATGTCTTTGCGATCGAGCAACTCCTGGTATTTCCGCGTGGTCGGCAGACTCGAATTTCCGGTGATCTCCTTCGCCAGAGTATGCCGGCCATCATACAAATCGGCAGCCGCGACGCACTCCACGCCAGGAATCGTGATGGACTGACCCAGCAAACCTGAGCCCTGCATCCCGATTCCGATCATGCCGAAGCGGACGCGATCGCTGGGCGCGACCGCCCGCGGCAATGGTTGACGCTTCGAGCTTGATTGTCTTCGCAACTGCCAGGCCGCCGGCCGCGGCCGCACTTCCTTGTAAGAATGCACGCCGGGAAAGAATGCGTTTCATACTCGAATCCCTCCTTGTATTTGAAATGCTCGCAGCGTCTTGAAATCTTGAACCACGAAGGACACGAAGTAACACGAAGGAAATCATCGATGCTTCGTCATTCGTTGTGTCATCCGCTATTTCTTGAGCGGCTTGATGGCTACTTCCTTGAAAAACACGATGTCGTTGTCGCTGTGATTCTGCAGACCGAACCAACCGAAGTTCGGGCGCGTCCCGTGTTGCGGCTCGAAGTCGAATTTTTTCTCAGGCACGGGATCGCCCTCTTTGTAGTCCGTTACTTTCTTTCCATTTAGCGTGACAATCGTGCGCGGTCCGTCCAGGGTGATGTCCATCGTGTTCCACTCCGGACCCGGCTTCCAGGCGTTCTTTACCAGGGGCTTGGTCAAGGAGTAAAGCATTCCGGTCTCGTGATACTCGTCCTCATTCGATTTCTCGGGATGATTGTCGATCTGGACTTCGTAGCCGTAGTGAACCGGCATCCACTCTTCCCGAGGCTCGAGAGGGATGCGGATGTACACGCCAGAATTGTCGTTTTCGTCGCGCATCTTGAAGACGACGTGAATCTCGCAGTTTCCGATTTGCCCACCTGTCCAGTAGAGCAGGCCCATTCCGCCATGGGTCCTGATCAGGCCGTCCTCCACGGTATCGCCACCCGGGCCAACGTGTTTAAATCCCGTCAGGTCTTTGCCGTTGAAGAGTTGCTGCCATTTACCGGGGTCGCCTTTACACGCGTTTTCGTCGGCGGCGATCGCCAGCGTAGCGAGTCCGCCGACCACAAAAATGCAGACAATAAATCGTTTCAACATGGGGAATCTCCTGGAATGTCCTGCTTGGATGGCATGGGACAGACCAATCTACTCGCACAGGCGGCCAGAATCAATCCAAAGGATGGCAGGAGTGCGTCGATGCATGTGGCGACAGCCGCCTCGGCTGTCCCGCCAGCGCGAAGCGCGAGCGGAACCTGACTACTTCCATCTACGAAGATTTTCGTTGACACTACGAATGCCTTCGTAGTACTTTCCAATCCATGACGCGTTCGCCGCAGAAACCGACAGCATCAGAGCTTGAGATCCTCCGCGTTTTATGGACCCGTGGCCCCTCTACGGTACGCGAAGTGCACGAGGCGCTTAGCGAAAAGAAATCCCTGGGATACACCACGGTCTTGAAACTGCTCCAAATCATGACGACAAAAGGCACGGTGCGGCGAAACGAAATGCAGAGGGCGCACGTCTATGAAGCATGCCTGCCCGCCGAGCAAACCAAGCGGCAGCTCGCCGGAGACATGTTGCAGCGCGTGTTTGAAGGCTCAGCGAGCCAACTCATGATGCATGCCCTTGCGGGGCAGAAGGCCTCACGCGAAGAGATCGAGGAGATTCGCCGACTTCTCGACGAATATGAAAGGAACCGCCGATGACTACTCTGACAAACTGGATCAGTCCGGGAGCCATGCAATCGCTGGGATGGGCCTTGTTGCATTTTCTCTGGCAGGGGGCTGCATTGGCGGCGCTTGCAGCGGCGGCGATGGCTGTCGTTCCGCAGGCCCGCAGCGCGATACCTGATCGGGGTTGGCGCGCTGGGACTGATGCTCGTCGCTCCGATCGCGACGTTCCTCTTCTATGCGCAGCACCGCGTGGATTCCGCGGATTCTGTAGAGTCGTCACCGTTCGCCGCGGCCGCTTGGCCAATTGCGAGGGGCAACACCGCGGCGAGCGGAGCGACCCCGCGCCTGCAGCTTCGCTCTTTGGACGCTTTTCCCTGGATGGTTGAGGTATGGCTGCTGGGAGTTGCCCTTTTCAGTTTGCGGTCAGCAGGTGGGTTCCTTCTTCTGGAGCGGGAGCGGCGTCGGCAATCTGTCGGTGGTCAAAGACTGGGTGCTCGAGATTTGTTACTCGCTGCAGGACCAACTCGGCATCCGTCGAGCAGTTCAATATTGTGAGAGCACTTTCCTGCAGGCGCCGGCGGTGATCGGGTGGTTTCGTCCCATCGTATTTCTGCCGCGCAACCGCGTTAACGGGTCTTTCGGAGGAGCAGTTGCGAGTCGTGATCGCGCACGAACTGGCGCACATCCAGCGGTTCGATGCTTTCGTAAACGTATTCCAGGTTTGTGTCGAGACGCTGCTCTTCTACCATCCCGCGGTTTGGTGGCTGAATCGCCGGATTCGCGCGGAACGAGAGCACTGCTGCGACGAGACTGCAGTCACGCTCTGTGGCAACGCGGTTGAATACGCTCGCGCTTTGACGCTGATGGAAGAGTGGCGCAGCGCTCCGGTGTTCGCCATGGCGGCGAATCGCGGACCGCTTTCAGAACGGATCCGGCACTTGCTCGGGATGAGCACCTCCGGAGGGAGCGCGCGCAAACTAGGCTTCGCGGGAAGCGTCCTATTTCTGGTCACGGCCGTGCTCGCCGGTAATGCGCTTTTTGGGATCGCGTATTTGAAACCCACCGCATATACAGGTACCGGTCCAATTCCGCGCATCTTGCAGAGTGCGACACCTCAAGCTCAGCCGGTTCGACAGGCTGCTGCAGCGCCCGCTGCGAAACCCTCCGCGGCGCAGAACCCTCAACCTGCCGAACGCCGGTGAGCGCGCAATCGTACATCGACGGGATGAAGTCAGCAGGCCTCAATGATCTCAGCGCCGACGATCTGATTGCACTGAAGATCCAAGATGTGACTCCAGAATACGTCCGTGCGATCCACGATCTGGGTTTGCAGCCGGACGCGGATGGACTGGTCGGCCTCAAAGTGCAAGGTGTGACTCCTGAATACATCAAGGAGTTGCGAGGGCTCGGTTTCAAGCCGGATGTGGACGAGATCATTGGGATGAAGGTGCAAGGCGTGACTGCCGAATACGTGCAGGGGCTGAAGGCGGTTGGGATTCAGCCGGACGCAGATGAGATCGTCGGGCTCAAAGTGCAGGGAGTGACTCCAGAGTACGTTCGCGAATTACAGGCTGCGGGCTTGAAGGTTGATGCCGACGACGTTGTCGGGCTCAAGGTGCAAGGAGTGACGGCAGCGTACGTGAAGGGATTGCGCGACCAGGGCCTGAATCCGAGCACCGACGATGTGATCGGCATGCGCGTGCAGGGAGTGACTCCGGAATATATCCGCGACATTCGTGCTCTGGGATTGAATCCGAGCGCGGACGAAATCGTCGGAATGAAAGTGCAGGGAGTTACAGCCGGATTACGTCAAGGCGCTGCAGTCGGCGGGATTCAAGCCTGATGTCGATGAGGTGATCGGCGCGAAGGTGCAGGGAATTACTCCTGAGTTCATCGATGCGGCGCGCAAGCATGGATTCCAAAACCTGACCATCGACAAACTCATTCAGCTGAAACACCTGGGGATTCTGGACAGCAAAGGGGACATCTAGGGCTCCGATTTTCTGGCGCTCGGCTTCGCCTTCGCTTGGACAGCCGAGGCGGCTGTCGCTACGTGTTTGATTTACGCGTTTGATTCACGTGTTTGATTGCAGGAGATTCTTATGAGAATGCGACGAACGTTGGCCTATGTGGTGTTCGCGTCGTGCGTGGTGTTGCTCGTTATCAAGGGGCGCGCGTCAGGCCCAAAGGATGAAGTGCACAGCGGTAGTTGGGCTGTCAGCAAGTCCGACGAAGCGGGGAAGGTGCAGTTCGCACTGATGGAACATCGTCGCGACGGGATGTCGAACCATCAGTCCGATTGGGCAATGAGTTCGTTTCCTGGGCGTCGACTTTTCGAAGCCGGGACGACAGGATGTGCAGTTCACGATCAGCCGCGATGCGGGCAAGCTTGAATGCGAGGGCTATCTGAAGGACGGCGAAGGCGCGGGAGTGTTTCACTTCCAGCCGGACGCGAATTATCCGCGCGAGATGCAATCGCTGGGCTTCAGTGTCGACGAAGAGAAGCAGTTTGCCATGGCGGTGCAGGATGTGAGCCTTGCATTTGCGCGCGAGATGAAGGGTGAGCATCTCAGCGATCTGGATGCCGACAAGCTGATCGCGTTTCGCATTTTCGGAGTGGACAAGGCGTTTATCGACGCGCTTCGGGCCGAGGGACTGAAGATCTCCGATGCCGACAAGCTGGTTGCATTCCGCATTCATGGCGTCAGCGCGCAGATGGTTCGCAGCCTGCATCAGGCAGGTTATTCTCCCGACGAAGACACGCTCGTGGCGATGCGGATTCATGGCGCGACTCCGGAGTGGATGGAAGAACTTAAAAAGCAGGGCTACGATCACGTGGATCTGCAGAAACTGATTGCGTTTCGCATTCATGGCGTTTCACCGGAGTTTATCCAGAAACTGCACGGGCTGGGATATTCGCATCCTGATCCGGACGAATTGATTGCGATGCGCATCCACAACGTCACGCCGGAATACATTGCCGACATGCGGTCGCGGGGAATGAAGGACCTGAGCATCGACAAGCTGGTGAGCATGAGGATTCACGGGATCGACTAGGGAGATTGCAGATTTTCGATTTCAGATTGATGATTGAAAACCGCCTGCTGGGCGGTTTTCTTTTGAGGTTTTCGGAATTTCGCGCTGTCGAAAATGGCGCAAAATAAAGTCAAGCGATCGCTATATTTCCCGCTATTTCGCAAGTTTCATTTTGGGAAACACCTGCTTGCGAGGTATACCCCCCTCCCCCACCCCGTTGAAAAGCCTTGACTGGCGCGGGGTTTGCAAAAATGGGCTGCAAAATATTGAGCGCCTAGGGGTTAGAGGTCAAAATCTTGATTTCAAAGAACTTGCTGGCTTCTCCGCGAGTAGCTCGCGTACCGCTTTCGCCTTGGCCATAATCCGCTTTTTGAATTTCCGACGCAAGGGCAGATGTCACATTGGGCTGTGGATTTCTTTGAGTTCTTCATCGCAAAGAGCGGAAGGGGAAATGGGGTACACGCCAGGACGAAAGGCACCAAATAAGTCAAAGTCCCCACCCTGTCGCAAACTGCGCGACAAGGGTGGGGCACCCTTTTTCAGCGCTGAGATGTGTTAGGCAGATCATTGTGACTGGGACAGCGGTTGAGTATAGTAACTGGCTCGGCGTTTGATTCTTCCCACGTCGGTTCGGAGAAGAACCATTTATGTCCCCTTCTGAGAAGCCTACCCGGCGAGAGTTTCTGGTTACCTCTTCCTCGGTTGCGTTGGGCGCGGCGATTCCGTTGAGTGGTGCGCAAGCCCACCCCGCCGACGTGAGCGTCGCCGAGGTACAGACGACGGCTGCGGCAGACTCGCTGGAAGAACTTCTTCGTTCGGGAGCGCAACGCACCTTCACGCGCGACACGGCCACACAAGTTGCGATGCCGGTAGGCGGAATCGGTGCGGGGTGCATTTGCTTCAACGGCTACGGTGGACTGCAGGACTTCTCGATCTGGAATCATCCGGTGACAACGGCTCTGCCAGAAGGCTTTGCACCTTCGCGAGGTGGGTTTGCAATACTGCACATCAAGAGACCAACGCCGGTTACGAAGCTGATTGAGGGGCCACTGCCGGTTCTAAAGATTTTCGACCAGGGACTGCAGGGCGAGGGCTACCGGCGCGGAGGGTTCGAAGGCTTCCCACGTTTCGATCGATGCGAATTCAAGGGGGAGTTTCCGTTTGGCGAAGCGAAGATCGGCGACCCGAGAGTTCCTCTGGAGGTGACGGTCAGCGCGTGGAATCCGTTTATTCCTCTGGACGACAAGAACTCGGGAATCCCGTGTGCGATTCTGGAATACAAGCTTCACAACGCTTCGAAAGAAACCGTCGAGTTCGAGCTTTCTTATCATCTTTCTCATCTAGCTCCCGGATGCGGAAATGACGAAGTGAAAAGCCGGAATGCGGTGCTACCGGGCCGAGGCGTGTTTCTTCACAATGTGGAGGAGTCGAATTCGGAGGCATACGGCAGCGCTTGCCTGATGGCGATCGGAGACCTTGCGAAGGTCAAGGGAATGTGGCTGCGCAGTCCGGGCTGGGAGTTTGATTCGCTGTCGGCGTTGTGGCGCGAAGTTTCAACAGGAAGTTTCACGGAGAATGTGGGCTCCAACCAGACCGAGACCGCGGGACGGAATGGCGGGTCCATTCTTCTCGAGGGATTGCTTGCGCCGGGAGCATCGCACACGTTTCCCATCGTGATTGCGTGGTACTTTCCCAACTGTTATTTGCAGGTCGGAGGTGTTCGTTCTGCGGGTGCTTCTGAACCTCAGGGCGCGGCCGGGTGCCATACGCTGCCATCCGGGTCGCCTCCATTGTGGCGGCCATTTTACGCTTCGATTTGGAACGATGCGCGCGAAGTGGCCGCGTACGTCGAAGAGCACTATGCCGAGCTGCGAGCGCGCACTGTGGCTTTCAAGAATGCGTTTTTCTCTTCGACTTTGCCGACTTATGTGCTGGATGCGATCTCTGCGAATCTGGCGATTCTGAAATCCCCGACCGTGCTGCGCCTGGAGAATGGAGACATTTGGGGTTGGGAGGGATGCTTTCCTGACGCAGGATGCTGTCACGGTTCGTGCACGCATGTATGGAACTATGCCCAGGCGTTGCCTCATCTGTTTCCCAAACTCGAGCGTTCGCTGCGCGAGACGGAACTGGCCCGCTCGATGAATGATGAGGGGCACGTCACTTTCCGATGTGCGCTGCCAGAGGGACCAGTTCCGCATGACTTTCATGCCGCGTCGGACGGGCAGTTGGGCGGGATTCTGAAAGTATTTCGCGACTGGCAGATTTCCGGCGATTCGGATTGGTTGAGGAAGATGTATCCGCTGGTCAAACGAAGCCTGGACTACTGCATTCGAACATGGGATCCCGATCATCGCGGGGGCCTGTTTGAGCCACATCACAACACCTATGACATCGAGTTCTGGGGACCAGATGGGATGTGCACGAGCATCTACCTCGGGGCGCTCTCGGCATTCGCGGAAATGGCAAGGGCGCTGGGGAACGCAGAGGATGCGACCGTTTACGGAGAACTCGCGCAGCGTTGCGCGAGTTTCATGGATGAACAACTGTTCAACGGCGAATATTACGAGCAGAAGGTACAGTACGCGGGGCTGCGGGACCAATCGTTTGCTTTGATGATTGCCAAGGTGAACGAGAGCAGCGGCGAGATGGAGAAGTTGCTGAAGCGTGAGGGGCCGAAATATCAGTATGGGACCGGGTGCCTGTCCGACGGGGTAATCGGTGTTTGGATGGCGCGGATATATGGAGTGGAAACTCCACTCTCTCAGGAGAAGGTGAGAAGCACGCTGCAGGCGATCTCCAAGCACAATTTCAAGACTGATTTGAGCCAGCATGCGAACGCGCAGCGTCCGGGATATGCCATGGGACACGAACCCGGACTGCTGCTCTGTACGTGGCCACGCGGCAACAAACCGACGTTGCCGTTCGTGTACTCCGATGAGGTGTGGACGGGAATTGAGTATCAGGTGGCCTCGCATCTGATCGCAGAGGGTTTTGTGCGCGAGGGATTGACAATCGTGAAGGCCTCACGAAGTCGTTATGACGGCCGCGTGCGTAATCCGTGGAATGAATACGAGTGCGGGAACTATTACGCTCGCGCGATGGCGAGTTATGCGTTACTGGGAGCATTGTCGGGGTTCCGTTATTCTGCCGCAACGAAGACGCTTTGGTTCGGTCCCAAGGTATCGACCCGTCCTTTCAAGACTTTCTTCTCTGCGGCTTCCGGGTTCGGCACGATCATGCTCGATTCCCGCTCCATCCGCGTCGATGTTCTTGAGGGCCAGTTGACTGTGGAAAAGCTGGTACTAGCCCAACATGCAAAGACGCACATGCTGGATTGGAATGCTACAGCCCGTCCAGGCACTCCAGCGATCAGAGAACTGGGAACAGCGCGCGACACCCCTTGAAGAACCTTTCATTCCAACTTTGCCCGTGTCCGTGACGGTAATTTCGTAACCAACGGACCCGCCCGCCCGTTATAACAACGTGGCGGCTCAGATCAGGGTCCGCCGTCGGTGGGGCTACCTTCCGTGATCGATGGTTTGGGCATCACAATCGACCAAAGTCAGCTTCATCTCTGAATCCTTTTGACCGCCACTTAAATCAATATTCGGAATACTGGGGTTCACTTAGGGCTCGTAGAAGGCTAAGGCCACACAACTGATAGCTGTTTTGTTAGAGGAGAAGGTATGGCGAAGCGGATGGTCCTGATGTTGGTGGTTATGTTGGCTCTGGTGGGGGGCCTTGGATTTGTAAAGTTCAAGCAGGTGGAGGCGGCGATCGAGCAGGGCAAGAACTTCAAGATCCCGCCAACGGCCGTGACGACGGTGGTTGTGAAGAAGGAGACGTGGCCTTCGAACCTGAACGTGATTGGAACGGCGGCGGCGATTCAAGGCGTGACGGTGAGCGCCGACCTGCCCGGAACCATCGACAAGATTCACTTCGAGTCCGGCCAGTGGGTGAAAGAGGGCGACAGTCCTGGTTGAACTAGATACCCGGCAGGAGCGGGCGCAGTTGGCCAGCCTGGAAGCGCAGCGCGATCTGGCAAAGGTGAACTATGGGCGAGCTCAAGAACTGGTAAAGCAGGGTGTCATCGCCCGCCAGGAGTTCGACAATGCGACAGCGCAGCAGAAGGCGACCGAGGCGCAGGTGGGCGACATCAAGGCGGCTATTGCGCGAAAGACGATCCACGCGCCATTCTCGGGAGTCCTGGGAATACGGCAAGTGAGTCTGGGTCAGTACCTGGCGGCGGGGCAGGCGATTGTTTCGCTGCAAACACTCAGTCCGATCTATGTGAACTTTGGAGTTCCGCAGCAGCAGACGGGAAAGATAATCCCTGGCCACGTGATGCGGATTACGAACAATGATCTACCAGGGATGGCTTTCACCGGTCGGATCACGGCTCTCGACTCAGTGATCAGCGAGCAGACCCGCAACATTCAGGTGCAGGCCATCGTTACTAATAAAGAGAACAAGCTGCGGCCCGGGATGTTTGTGCAGGTCGAGCTGCCGCTGGGAAGTCCACGCGAAGTAGTGCCACTGCCGGCTCGGCGATCAACTACGCGCCCTACGGAGATTCGGTTTTCGTCGTGACCGACATGAAGGATCCCAAGGGGAACACCTACAGGGGCGTCCGGCAGCAGGTCGTCAAAATTGAAGGATCGCGCGGCGATCAGGTGGCAATCATGTCCGGCCTGAATCCCGGCGATGAAATTGTGAGCTCGGGAGTCTTCAAGCTGCGCAATGGGGCACCGGTCGTGATCAACAACACGGTGAAGCCCAACAACGAAACAGCTCCGAAGCCTGAGGATAGCTAAACCCAACCGCACGTGAAAACGCCCGCTTTTCGCGCAGAGAACACGCGAAAAGCGGGGTGAGGAATACTTTTGTCGTCAGCTGTACTGAGGGGCACTCATGAAGTTCACCGATCTATTCGTTAAGCGTCCGGTACTGGCGATGGTGGTAAACCTCGTCATCCTGATCGCCGGTCTTCAGGCCATTCGATCGTTGAGCGTGCGGCAGTATCCGCGCAGCGACATTGCCGTGGTGCAGGTCACGACCGTGTACGTGGGCGCGAATGCCGACCTGGTGCGCGGATTCGTTACGACTCCGATCGAGCGCGTCGTAGCCAGCGCCGACGGCATTGACTACATGGAGTCGACCAGCGCGCAGGGGCTGAGCACGATCCAGGTGCACCTGAAGATCAACTACGACACTACGGCGGCTCTGACGCAGATTCAGGCGAAGGTCGCACAAGTGCGGAATGATCTTCCCCCCGATGCGCAGATTCCGGTGATTGATCTGCAGACCGCGGATACGCAGTTTGCAGCGATATATATTGGCTTTTCTTCTGCAGATCTGGATCAGAACCAAATCACCGACTATCTCACCCGCGTGGTGCAGCCGAAGTTGAGCGCGATCAGCGGCGTACAGCGGGCCGACATTCTGGGCAATCGTACGTTTGCCATGCGGCTGTGGCTGAAGCCACAGGAGATGGCGGCGCGCGGTGTTTCGCCGTCGGACGTGCACGATGCGCTGGCGAAGAACAACTATCTGTCGGCGCTGGGCAGCACCAAGGGTTCGATGGTTTCGGTGAACCTGATCGCGAACACCGACCTGCGGACTCCCGAAGAGTTCCGCCAGATGGTGATCAAGGAAAACAACGGGACGGTCGTCCGTCTGGGTGAAATATGCCGACGTGCAGCTCGGTGCCGAGAACTACGACCAGGACGTCAAGTTCAACGGTGAGACTGCAACGTTCATGGGCATCTGGGTGCTGCCTACGGCGAACTCGCTGGACGTCATCAAAGCGGTGCGCCAGACGCTTCCCGCGATCGAACAGCAACTACCTGCTGGGATGAAGCTGGGCATTCCTTACGACTCGACGGCGTACATCCAGGACGCGATCAACGAGGTGCTGCACACGCTCACCGAAACGCTGGTGATCGTGATTGTGGTGATCTTCCTGTTCCTGGGGTCGTTCCGATCCGTGTTGATCCCGGTGATCGCGATTCCGATCTCGCTGATCGGCGCGGTCTTCCTCATGCTGGTGGCTGGGTTCACGATCAACCTGCTGACGCTGCTGGCAATCGTGCTGTCGGTCGGACTGGTGGTGGACGACGCGATCGTGATGGTGGAGAACGTGGAGCGGCACCTGGAGATGGGCAAGTCGCCGTTCCAGGCTGCGAAGGACGCGGCGCGAGAGCTGGTTGGGCCGATCATCGCGATGACGATCACGCTGGCGGCGGTGTACGCGCCGATCGGAATTCAGGGTGGATTGACGGGAGCGCTGTTCCGGGAGTTTGCGTTTACTCTGGCCGGCGCAGTGATAGTGTCCGGCATTGTTGCGCTGACGCTGTCGCCGATGATGGGGTCGAAGTTGCTGCGCGCTGGGGCTTCCAACAAAGGAATGGCTGGCGTCGTCAACCGCACCTTCGAGAAAGTGCGTGGGCTGTACACGCGGTTGCTGAGCGGAACGCTGCAATACCGTCCGGTGGTGCTCACGGTGTGGGCAATCGTTGCGGTGCTGATGATTCCGTTCTACATGTTCTCACAGAGGGAACTGGCTCCTGCGGAAGATCAGGGCGTGGTGTTCGGAGTGATTCAAGCTGCGCCGAACGCGACCATCGATCAGACGAACCTGTTCACCAAGCAGGTCTACGACGTGTATCACTCGTTTCCGGAGAACGGGAGCACGTTCCAGATCACAACGCCAAGCGGCGGGTTCGGCGGCATGGTGACCAAGCCGTGGAGCCAGCGCAAGAAGACCACGCAGCAGTTGCTGGTGGAATCCACGGGGCCGCTCTCGAAGATTGCCGGCGTTCGCGTGATTCCGCTGACGCCTCCACCGCTACCCGGAGGCGGAAACTTTCCCGTCGACTTCGTGATCGCGTCGGCGGCTGAACCGCAGCAAGTGAGCGCGCTGGCGGAGCAGATCGTGCAGAAGGCGATGGCGAAGGGAATCTTCATCTTCGCCGATACGGACGTGAAGTTCGATCAGCCGCAGACCGAAGTCGTGTTCGATCGAGACAAGTTGCGCTCGCAGGGCGTGGATCTGAGCCAGGCGGGACAAGACTTGTCGACCATGCTGGGCGGGAACTACGTCAACCGCTTCAGCATTCAGGGACGCAGCTACAAGGTGATTCCGCAGGTGAAGCGGATTGAGCGACTGACGCCGGACCAACTTTCGCAGATTTACGTGAAGGGATCGGCGGACAAGCTGGTGCCGCTTTCGACGTTCGCGACGTTGAAAACGACGACGGAACCGCGATCTCTGAACAAGTTTCAGCAGTTGAATGCGGTGCGGATTCAGGGTGTGATTCCGCCGCCAGTGCCGCTGGATCAGGCGTTGACGTTCCTTGAGGACCAAGCCAAGGAAATCCTGCCGCAGGGATTCACCGTCGACTACGCGGGTGAATCGCGGCAGTTGCGGGTGGAGGGCAGCAAGTTCCTGGGAACGTTCCTGCTGTCGGCGATCCTGATTTACCTGGTGCTCGCGGCGCAGTTCGAGAGCTTCCGCGATCCGTTCATCATTCTGGCCGGGTCAGTGCCGCTGGCGATTTCCGGGGCTCTGATGTTCTCGTTCCTGGGATTCACAACGCTGAACATCTATAGCCAAGTCGGACTGATTACGCTGGTCGGTCTGATTGCGAAGAACGGAATTCTGATCGTGGAGTTCGCGAACCACTTGCAGGAGACCGGGGTGAGCAAGCTGGAGGCGATCATTGGCGCGGCCACCACGCGATTGCGGCCGATTCTGATGACGACTGCGGCGACGGTGTTCGGGCACTTTCCGCTCGTTCTGGCGAAGGGGCCTGGCGCCGGAGCGAGAAACAGCATCGGCATCATGCTGGTCAGCGGCATGATCATCGGCACGGTGTTTACGCTGTTTGTGGTGCCGTCGATCTACATGCTGGTCGCCAAGACACATTCTCCGATTCGAGAAGACGAGATGGAAGACATCACACCAGTGCATGATACGGAAGAAGCTGTGGCGTAAGCGGACCGGGCTAACTTGTGAACGCAAGAACGGCGTGCCTCGCGGGCACGCCGTTGTTTTTTCGCGCTTGACCCAGTGCGGAAGGCTTCAACCACTAAGGACACGAAGGTACACGAAGGAAAACCGGTGCTGCTTCTTCCTATGGGGACCGGCAGGATAAAATTGGTCACTCTTGAGCCTCCTATGAGCTGGGCGCCTCCCATCGTGCTTCCGGACGAGTTCAATGCGGCCGTGCACTTTGTCGATCGACACGTGCGCGAAGGCCGCTCCGGCAGGATAGCGATTGAGTGCGACGACGTTCGCGTGACCTACGGCGAGCTGTTTGCTCGCGTCAATCAACTTGGCAATGGATTGAAGAGCCTGGGCGTGAGGATGGAAGAGCGGGTGTTTCTGCTGCTTCCGGATGTGCCGGAGTTTGCGTTCTCGTTCTTTGGGACTATTAAGATTGGCGCGGTTGCAGTTCCCGTCAACACTCTGCTCAAGTCCCAGGACTACAAGTATCTGCTCAACAATTCGCGGGCGCGGGTTGCGATCGTGGGAGAATCCCTGCTTCCACTGGTGCAGGCGATTCCGCGCGAGGAGTTACGCTATCTCGAAACGATTGTGGTTCAAGGCAAGGCCCCCGCGGGGATGCTTGCGCTCGATGATCTGGTGAAGGGCAGTTCCGACGAATTGCAGGCCGCCGCTACCAGCAAAGATGACGCTGCATTTTGGCTTTACTCATCTGGGAGCACGGGACAGCCCAAGGCCTGCGTGCATCTGCAGCACGACATGGTGGTCAGCACGGAACGCTATGCCAAGGCGATTCTCAAGATCTCCGAGGAGGATCGCTTCTTCAGTGTGGCCAAGCTTTTCTTCGCCTATGGATTGGGGAACGGTCTTTATTTCCCCCTGGCGGTGGGTGGGACGAGCATTTTGATGCCGGGTCCGCCGCGTCCGCAAAGCGTGTTTGAAGTGATTGAGCGGCATCGGCCGACGCTGTTTTTCTCGGTGCCCTCGAATTTCGTCAAGCTCCTGGCGCACGCTGCGCCGGAAGACAGGGAGTTCGATCTATCTTCAGTTCGCCACGCAGTGTCCGCCGGTGAGGCGTTACCGGCTACGCGTATTTCACCACTTCAAGCGGCGCTTTGGAGTCGAGATTCTGGATGCGATCGGGTCTACCGAAGCGCTGCACATGATGATTTCGAATGTTCCGGGGGAAGTGCGGCCAGGGTCGAGCGGCAAGATCATTCCGGGATTTGAAGCCAAGATCGTCGATGACAACGACCAGCCAGTCCCTCGAGGCGAGATCGGGAACCTTCTCGTCAGGGCCGACTCGACCTGCGCCTACTACTGGAATGAGCACGAAAAGACGAAGAACACGCGTGGCCGGCCATTGGCTGCGCACCGGAGACAAATATCATCAGGACGAAGACGGATATTTCTGGTATGCGGGACGCACGGACGACATGATGAAAGTCAGCGGCGTGTGGGTGAGTCCGATCGAGATTGAGGGGGTGTTGACGGAGCATCCGTCGGTGCTGGAGGTTGCCGTGGTCTTTCGTCCGGACGGCGATGGACTACAAAAGCCGGGAGCCTGCGTTGTCTTGCGGAATGGGGACGGCAGTCCTGCACTCGCGGGCGAGTTGCAGAAATTCGTGGTGGAGCGTTTGCCGATCTACAAGCGGCCGCACTGGATTGAATTCCTGCCGGAGCTGCCGAAGACTGCGACGGGGAAGGTGCAGCGGTACAAACTTCGTGGGGGGAGCAAAGGTCACTGACGAAACGATTTCAAGGCAGCCCGGAGTTCTTGTCTCAGCTCTAACGAGTACCAGCGAGGCCCGTATTCCTCCAACAGCTTATAAACCCTGGCGAAGACCTTCACGGCTTCAGTCCGACGTCGCTTCTTGATGGCCGGCCCGCCCGCCCGCCGTTTGGCACGTCCCGGTTGCCTCTTCTGCATTCCGCCCTCTCAATGCGTGATTCAGCACGCACAGCGGTGAGACGCGTTTTGGCTGAGATCCGCTTTCGCGGTTGTTCAGGACCTCAGTTCCAGACGCGATTCATTGACGATGCCCGGCCAGAGCGCGATCGGGATTTCAGACCGAAAGCCGACCAAATCAGGAGCTGTAAAGTAGCGGTTGCAGGGAATTTGTCCGGCATCGAAAGGCTCATCGACAACCGGAGAGGAAATTCTGCGGGAATACGCACGGGAGGAAACCGATGCTGCCGAGACCGAATTGCCGTTGGCATCGAGCAATCTCGAGGTTTCGACTTCCGTGAATGACGGAGGCGGAACGGCTTTACTTTCGGGGCAAGCAATCTCTGGAGTTGTGAGCGGGCGGCAGAGCCACCAGAGCTGCGCTTTCAAACTGTAGAAAGAACATCCCAAGGATTCGCCCCACTTTAGCCCGAGCCTCGAATGAACGGTAATTTCTGCTAAGCGTGCTGTCAAGGGTGGTTTGGTGTTCTGAACAACAATCAGTAGTCAGAAGTGCCGACCGCGGCGCACCGACTCTGTCGCGAATACCAATTCTGGAATGCTGCTGGATCTTCTGGGGCTAGTGGACGCGAGACGACCTTTCCTGAGGGCAGTTTGCTGAAAAACTCGGCTTGCCAGACCTCAGGGGCTAAAGAGTGTGCGTGAGAACTGGTGTCGTCCCTACGGGACTCGCGCATTTGTTCCACTTCACCCGGCACTTCCGTGCCGGGCTTTCACATGCCGCCGCTACGCGGCTGGAGTTTCGGTGGTGCTTGTTCCACCGCTTGCCTTCAACGGTAGTTCTGCACGCAGTCTCTAAAGCCCGTCAGATAAAGAAAGACTGTTTCGCAGCGCTGAAAGCGCTGCGCCACCCAAAATCGAGTTCTTCATCAAACTGTGAAGCTCGCGACCCTGCTGGCGCTGGACGGCGCGGCTGAAGCCGCGCCCTTTCAGAACGAGTTGTGAGGCAAGGTTCTAGTGCGTAAACGAGATGTTCAGGCCGGTGGTGAAGATCACGTCGTTGCTCTTCGAGCCGGTGGGCGGATTCGTGATGTAGATGTCGCCGAACTGATTCTGCCAGCCGAGCCACTTGTTGATCTTGGTGACCGTGCCAACAGTGAAGGTGAAGCGGTACTCGCCCGTCTGCTGCAGATTCGGGAAAGAACCCAGCACTTCTGGGTGACGCACGGTGCTTTTCCCAAGCTTGTGGTTCAGTTCCTCGCCTAAGGTGAGAGCGGCGAACCTGTTGGTCTTGCCGTAAGACTCATAAACCGCAGGATTCGGGGGATTGGCAGGGATAAGCAAAGTACCGTTGGAATAGGTTTCGTGCGTATAGTTCAGGCCGCCTAAGGAAGTCGAGAATCGTGCGATCGGACTTGATGGCGTGGTATCCGAAGCCGCCGCGTGTAGACCTGGCGAAGATCGAGGAACTGCAGCGCATTGGCCATGAAGTCGGCGGCGCCGAAGACGAAAACACGTTTGGCTTCAGATCGCGGTCGTAGCGGAATCCGCCCTGGTACAAGACTCGCCACGGTGCTGGGAGCTGGCGAGATTGTTCGTGGTGTTGATCGAACTCGCGTAGAGCGTGATCTTGTCGTGGAGGGTGGGATGCACGGCGTTGAACGCGAGCGCGAGGTTCTCGGTCTCGCTATTTCCGCGGGCCACGGAGAAGCCGACGTTCGACTCCGCCGTTCCAGCCGTGCATCAGTCCGGGGTGAAGCGACTTGTCGTAGGCCTGCTGCTCGGCGTCGTTGCGGATCAGGGTGACGTCTTCTTTCGGAGCCTCGACCGTGCCGGAGGTCTTGGTGGCGATCTCGAGCTTGCCATCGGTTGTGGTGACCGGGCCGACGGCGGTCTTTCCGCCTTTCAGGGTGACGTGAAGTTCCGCGTCGGTCTTGATTTCCTGAATCGCGTCGAATTGCAAGGTGACGTCACCGGCGGCGTCGGTGTGCAGCACCAGTTCTTTGCCGTCGGACTTGACGACGGTTCCGGTGAGGCGGTCACCGTTTTTCAGCGTGACCTGGTCGGCGAACAAAGCGGTTGAAAATCCGAAAAGAGCGATCAGGGCCAATACTTCCAGCTTGCATAGCACGGCCTACCCTCCAGATTGCAGAAGTGATCAGTAGCTATTCGGGAGCCCAGGGTTGCTGCGGACAATAGTGAAACAGAGACGAAGAGGCGGAGATACTGCCCGGAGTGCCTCTCGGCCAAGGAGTCGGGCTAGCTCGCTTCTTGGTTTCGGTGTTCTTGCTCTGATCGGACGAAGCCTGCGCTGGGGGATTATCCTTCATGCCGTCTTTCAGGGCGCGGATTCCCTCACCCAGACCTTTGCCGAGCTCAGGCAGTTTCCTGGGACCGAAGACCAGCAAGGCAATAAAGAAGATCACCAGCAGGTGCATCGGTTGAAATAGACCTTCAAACATCGGGAGCCTCCGAGGGATACAACCAAGTTAAGATCATACGCTATTTCCGGGCTGCGGGGGAAGGAGCGTCCCTGCCAGCCTCGAAATCAGCTTTGTCCTGTATTTTACGCGAGTTGCAGGCCCGGTTCGGTGAAGCGCGCCACGTACTGGTGTGATTTGACGCACAGACGGATTGTCGTCTAAAAAGGCTCAACTTCAAGTGCAAAGTTATTCTGCCCGGTTACCTCCGTGACCTTACCCCCAGATCGGCGGGCAGGCTATTTTCAGAAGGGCTTTCCGCAGGTGTTTGCGTTCGCATTCTCCTGAGAAGCCGCTCTACGCAAGCCAATCCACGAGTTGGGGAGTACGGTGAGAATCAAGGCTTCGTTATTACTATCTCTGTTCGTTCTGGCCACGGTGGCCGCACAGTCTTCCGAAAGTCGCGATCCGCAGTCCAGGGCCGTGAACCACCACCCAACTTGCCGCATGGCTTACCGGCGGAGTTTCGAGCAGCCGTCTGGCGCGTCTGGTCAGAGAACGCGGACTTGCCACCCTGCCAACGCAGAGCGAACTGAAACAATTGGAATCGGCCGGGGCGGGTAAGGACCTGATGAAGGTTGTCAGTTCGGGGAATGCCTTCTCGGCGCAGATTGGTCCGGCGATTCCGGCAGGGCTGCTGAAGGCGGCTTCTGACGCCAAGCGCAGCGCCTCCATGAGGCCGAAACCGAGTTGCGGAGGAGTGATTTCGGCCGATAAAGATAATCCGGCCCTGCACTTCGCACTGGGTGTCATGCTCCGTCAGCAAGAGAAATTCGACGATGCCTACGACGAATTGGCCACGGCTTTGAAACTGATGCCGGACCTTCCCGAGAACCACAGCGCGATGGCCTATCTTTTCTACCGCCTGGATGACGGTCCCAATGCGATTGCCGAGGCGCGCACAGCTCTGAGCATCGACCCGAAAAATGGTGAGGCGTATCAGTACCTTGGACTCGGGCTCTATTCGCTCGGGCAGTATCAGGCGGCGGTCCATGCATATGCTGAGTCGCTGGCGCGCGATCATGACAATCCCGATACCTATTACGACATGGGCATCGCCCTGCACGCCGCCGGAAATCTTCCGGGCGCGATTGCGGCGTATCGAGAAGGCAATCCAACTGCGGCCGGCGTTTCTGGGAGGCGCACTCGAATCTGGGGCTGATTCGGCACGAGGAAGGGAATCTCGCGCAGGCCGTCGCGGAATATCGCGAAGCCAAGCGGATCGCGCCCGACGAAGCGTCGGTCCGCAACAATCTTGGCAATACGTACTGCGATCAGGGCAAGTTCGACGCAGCGATCGCGGAGATGAAGGAACTCTACCGCCAGCATCCGGAGTGGCAGCAGGGGCACGCCTGCCTGGCAAGCGCCTACATGGCGAAGAACAACTACGACGATGCGGTGGAGCAGTTGCGGCTCGCAGTGCATCAGAATCCGACGGGATCGACCGAGCACCGCATCCTGGGCCAGGCCCTGCTGCTCGACAACAAGCCGGAAGAGGCGCTGCACGAACTGCGCATCGCGGTTTCGCTCAATCCGGACTCCGATCGTGCTCATCACCTGCTGGGCACGGTCCTGTTTCAGCAGCAGGAGATCTGCATGGCGGCCGAAAAGGAATTCCGCGAAGCGCTTGCGCGTGAACGCTTCGGCCGACAATCACTACTCGCTGGCTGCCTGCCTGATGAGCCTGGATCGCTATCAGGAGGCGTTGTCAGAGATCGATCTGGCTGCCAAGCTTGATCCCGAGCGCACGCTCTATCGGGCCCGTCGCGAAGAGCTGCTGAAGCTGATGAAGGACACGAACTCGCGGTAAATCCGCCCAATGGGTCAGTGTAGGTGTCGTACCTCCGGTGTATAGGCGAAAACGACAATAGCGAATAAATTAGGGCTGGAAGGGAATCCAGCCGGGCTTTGGGCGCGGTATTCAGGGGATTATCGATGGCGACAAACGTAACCCGATCGCAGCAAAGTGGCAACGCGGCAGCTGCTCAAGCGGCTCTGGCGAAGGACGCCGGCGCGCGCCGGATGGCGTCTGATGCGCCGGAGCAGTCCGCCGCAGAAGGTTTCAGGATACGGGCTGCCGTGCTCGAAATGCCATCTGTACTATCCCGCTGATCTCGACGTGTGCCCGACCTGCCATCACAAGGAGCGGGTTTCGCCCGTAGCGCCGAAGCTGCCGGTCAGGCCAGCGCAGGCCGTTCCCGACGCGATTCCAGACAGCGCCGTTTTGGAGCAGGAGCGGGAGGAGTTTCTGCGTCAATTCAAGTCGCAGCTGATGGAGGCGCATGCGGGAGTCATGAACGCTGCCGGAATCGAGTCTGCAAGTTTACGGAGCACCATCCCGGAGAACCGGCCAGGGCCGAGGTCTGCAGCTGGATGCTATGAGCGGCTGCAGGAGCGGCTCGATGTTTGCGAAGCGGCGCTGCACATGGACCTGAAGGAAGCGGCGCAGATTATCTACGACGCCGTGTGGGCCGATCCTTCCGACCCGGGAAAGACATATCAGAATGCGGCCAGCGCTCTGCTGTCGGAACTGCGGAAGCGCGCGGGAATCACCGCTGCTGCTGGGGCCGTTTCAGCCGCTGGCGCACTAAGGGCTGGCAGGCGTCAGCTCCGCGGCAGTCGCGACTTCCGGCGCCCGCAAGCGATGCGAAATTCTCTATCCGCTCTGGACGCTTACTCCGATTCAGCGCACCCACTTCTTTCCCGCATACAGCTTGTAGCCGGCGCCATCTTCGACCAGCTTGAGAGGAACGGCATGCTGCAGGGCCTGATCGGTCTGGTAGGAGGCGCTGAGCACATCGTTGTTGGCGACGTCCATCACCACGAACTTGCCGTCGGCGGTGAAGCCGAAGCCGTATTGGCCGGGCGGCAGGGATGATCCGCCGATGTTGAGCTTCGTCTCGGTGATCAGCATGCCCTGATATTTCTGCTGGATCGCGGTGGAGTATCCGGAGGCGTCGACCAGCGCGGCCAGCATCATCTTGCCGTCCGCGAGTTGAAATCCGACGGCGTTGCGCAGTTGCACCGGAGCCTTCTGGCCGCGGAAGAAGTACTCCGTCGGAACGGCCTTCTTCAGTTCGTCGCTGCTGAGGATGTGCTTCGAAGCCTGCTGGGCGAGGGCGCATCCAACCAGCGTGAGTACGACAATGCCGAGAGCATCTTCAGACGCGACTTGTTCATCGCAACGGTTCCTTTTCTGGGGCCTGGAGACTGAAGCCCTCAAAATTGACTCGCTAACGCGTCCCTCAGGGGCTCTTGCACGCGAATCTTCCACAGAGCCTCTTTACGGCGCGGCTAGAAGCTGCGCCCTTTCAAAGCCACGCGAGAGCTTCAATCGACTCTGGGGAACTCTAATCCTTCCGGTGGCGAGGAGCAAATGCTTCTTGTGGCGACAGACGGGGAAATTCACTTTGGACGCAAGAATCGGATAGTCCGTTCAGCCGGCTCGCCGTAGGCTTTCCTTACTATGACAACCAATGCCATACTCGCAACGGAAGCTCTGGAATCCATGCCGGCTCATCAACCGAAAAGCGGCGAGAGTCGCTGACACATCGGACGACCGCTGTTGGCAAGCCGTGATCGCGCGCGATGCCGAGCGCGACGGCGAATTCGTCTTTGCCGTTTCGACCACCGGAGTGTACTGCCGGCCATCGTGCGCGGCGCGGCGTCCGCGGCGGGAGAATGTGCAGTTCTTTCGCACGCCCGAAGCGGCCGAGCAGGCGGGATACCGCGCCTGCCTGCGCTGCCGTCCGCGGGCGTTTAGCGGGAACGCGGAGTCCGACGGCGTGAAGGCGATCTGCCGCTTCATCGAGCAGCATCTGGACGAGCCGCTGACGCTGGGCCGTCTGGGCAAGGAATTTCACCAGAGCCCGTTTCATCTGCAGCGGCGCTTCAAGGCGGTGCTCGGGATCACGCCGCGCGAGTACGCCGACTCCTGCCGCCTGAAGACGCTGAAGCGCAACCTGCAGGCGGGAGACTCGGTCACGCGCGCCATGTACGACGCCGGATACGGCTCGAGCAGCCGCCTGTATGAGCGCACCGCATCGCAGCTCGGCATGACTCCTGACAAGTACCGCCGGGGCGCGATTGCGGCCACGATTCGCTATACCTGTGCCGATTCGCCGCTGGGGCGGATGCTGATTGCGGCCACCGAGAAGGGGATTTGCGCGATCCAGTTCGGCCGCTCCGATGGCGAACTCATCGAAGGCCTGAAGCGCGAATTCCCCTTCGCCGTCCGCAAGACCGATGAAGGAGGGCTGCAGTCCTGGGTGAATGCGCTGCTGCGGCACATGCGGGGCAAGGATTTGAATTCCTCTCTGCCGCTCGACATTCGCGCGACTGCCTTTCAGCGGCGGGTGTGGACCTATCTGCAATCGATTCCGTTCGGCGAGACCAAGTCCTACAGCGAGGTCGCGAAAGCCATCGGCGAGCCCCGCGCCTGTCGCGCCGTGGCTCGCGCGTGCGCCACGAATCCGGTTGCGGTAGCGATTCCCTGCCATCGCGTGGTTCGCGAAGATGGCAGCATGGGCGGCTACCGCTGGGGCATGGAACGCAAGAAGAGCTCTGCTGGAGATGGAGCGCGGCAGGGCAGTGAGACTGCAGATTTCAGATTGTAGATCTTCCGATTCGCTGCGCAGCTACAACTAGTTCTGCTCGAGCGCTGTGCTTTCGCACGGCCAGCCAGTTGAGGAAAGCCACCGCAACCGCGGCCAGCAGGATCAGGGACTTGTTGTATTCGATCTGCGTCAGCAGGCCGGCGCAGATCAGCACTCCCAAGATGCCAAGCAGAGTTCCGCCGCGAAGCTGGAACAGGGGCGGTTCCGGCTTCTTCTTCCGTAGGACCGGGACCGCGGCGCAGACCACTCCGTAATAAAACAGGCGCGATCCCGCCGAGAGCGTGGCGTTCCCGGCAAAGCTGCCAAACAGAGCCAGCAGCCATACCAGCAGTGCGAACACGAGAATCGAAAAATACGGCGTGCGGAATCGCGGATGCACCAGAGCGAAAACCGAAGGGAAGTCGCCACGCTCGGCCAAGGCAAAGGTGATTCGCGGCGTGGCCAGGATGTTGCCGCTCAGGTATCCATAGATCGAGAGCAGCGCGCCGACCGCCGTCAGCGCGGCGCCGCCGCTGCCCATGACGATTCGCGCCACATCGGCGAGCGGGCGCTCGCTGTGCGCAGGATCGGGCAGCACTCCGACCACGACCCACTGAATCAATCCGTAGATAACGGCGCAAGTGATCAGGGCGGCGAACAATCCGAACGGCAAGTCACGGCGTGGATCCTTGGCTTCGCCGGCGGAAATCAGGGCGGCCTCAAATCCGCCGTAGGCGAAAATCAGAAGCACGATCGCACGCGCCCACTGGGTAGCCCCGGCGTGAGGCCAGGGTTCGTCACGGCCGGATGTTTGTGTCAGTAGGTAGAATCCGCCGGCCAGCGTGACGAAGATAAGTGACGCCAGCTTCGCGACGGTGAAGGACGTACTCACGTGAGTGCCGGCTTTTACGCCGCGAAAATTGATCGCCGCCAGGATTCCGATGAGCAGGGTGAGAATGGCCAGCTTCATGGCCGGCCGGTGTCGCCTGCGGCCAGAATTCTCCCAGATAGGTCACAAACAGATTGGCATTGGCCGCGCAGGCAGTGAGCCGGACAAACCAGACCAGCCACGCGACCTGAATTCCCATGAAACGGCCGAATGCTTCCTGGGCGTACAGGTAAGGTCCGCCCGTATGCGCAGAAGCGTGAAGCGACCTCAGCGAAGCAGGCCATGATGACGCCAACGGCCACCGCCGCGAGCAGAACCGCCACTACGCTGGCTCGGCCGAGCAGGCTCGCCAGAACCGAGGGCAAGCCGAAGACTGCCGCTTCCGATGATGCAATTCACCGTGAGCGCGGCCAGGCTCCAGCGGCCGATGGCGCGCACTAAGCCTTCGCTGGAGGTCGTTTCAGGGCCCGTTTCTGGCATCGCGAGTTTGTATCACAAAAGGTCGGCGCGCTGGCGGTTCATGCGGACTGGTCAGCTAGAATCCCGGCCAATCCGAAAGTGACGGCGCCGTAATTCAGTCAGGAGTTTGAAGCATTCACCATGGCCACAGAACGCCACAGCGTCTTTATTGCCGGAGGACCGGCTATATGGGGCAGAGACTGATCCCGCGACTGCTGGAGCGCGGACACGAAGTGCGGGCCTTGGTGCGGCCCGGTTCAGAGAAGAAGCTGCCGGCAGGCTGCACTCCCGTGATGGGCAACGCGCTCGATGGAGCGAGCTATGCCCGGAAGATCTCTCCTGCCGACACCTTCGTGCAATTGGTGGGAGTAGCGCACCCCAGCCCTGCGAAGGCCGAGGAATTCCGAAAGATTGATCTGCCGGCGGGTTTGGGAGCGATCGCCGCTGCCAAGTCGGCGGGCATTCGTCATTTTGTGTACGTGAGCGTGGCGCATCCCGCGCCCATGATGCAGGCCTACATCGCGGTGCGGTCCGAGTGTGAAGCCGCGATTGAGTCAGCGGGCCTGAATGCCACGATCCTGCGACCGTGGTACGTGCTGGGGCCCGGACATCGCTGGCCGTATCTGTTGCTGCCGATCTACAAAATCGCCGAGCTTCTTCCGAAGACGCGCGACGGCGCACAACGGCTGGGCTCTGGTGACCTTGGAGCAGATGATGAGTGCACTAACGTTCGCCGTGGAAAATCCGGTTGAGGGAAGACGCATCTGGGAGTGCCCGAGATCCGTTCCGCGAGCGCGTGAAAAGCCGCGCCCATCAAGGCATTTCGGCTGAGTGACTTCATGTGCAGACCAAAGTAATCCCAGAATTACGAAAGCGCATGCCCGTGGGACATCTACTAGCTCGCCTGCTGCCGATGAGATGGTTGACTGGCGAACAGAAATGGCCTATCGAAGACATGGACGATCTTCACCTACGAATCGCGCGCGTGACCGAAGACCTGCGCAAGATCCAGCAGGAATTGAATTGCGCTGCGATGCAGGCTCCCAGCGACCCGGAACTGATGGAAGCGCTGAACTCGCTTTCGGAGACCGAGCCGATCGAAACCTTGCGCGTGGCGCTCGATCAGATGCGGCACTTCCTCTGGTTCTATTCGCAGGTCATGAGAAACGAGCCCGAGCTCGGCGACAAGATGCGGCAGGCCGGAATCTGCGAAAACCGCGAACGACGAGACGCCGCGGTCAGAGAGTTCTTTCCTCGATCAACTCTCGCGCGCCGACGAACTGATGCTGCTGCACCACCTGGCCGATGCGAAGCGGCGCAAACCGAACTAAGGCTCGCAGATGCCCAACTCTGCCATCATCGCCTTCTTCGCGCGTCTACCCTAGAAGCCGCGACCGTGCTAGAGTCCTCGACCGCCGACGATTGTCTTGAGTACGTCGCCCGCAGAGCTCAAGACGACGAAGTGGCTTCCACTCCGGCGGCCAGTCTCCCATATTTCGCCGACAAGCCCACCGCCTGTGCCGGATTCAACGTCGCCGCCCGCACCGCCTCGCGGCAGCGTCCAGTTGGAGAACTGGGTAACGTTGCGCACCGCTCGATCCATGGTGAGAACGCTGCCTGCGAGACTGTCACCCGCGGTGCACTTGCCATCTTTGACGTCGACCTCGATCGGCCCAAGCTGATAGCGTCCGTCGGGCATGCCGGTGGCAGAGATCGCATCGGTAATCAGCACCGCGCGCTCCGGCCCTTTGGCCTGCAGGAAGACCTTCACCACTTCCGGCGAGACGTGAATGCCATCGACGATCATGTCGGCGGTTATGGTGTCGTCGCTGAGCACTTCGCCGATGATCCCGGGCTCGCGATGATCCAGCGGACGCATGGCGTTGAACGTGTGCGTGGCGTGGCGTGCGCCGCTTTCGAACGGCCTCGCGCGCCACAGGCAACTCCGCATCCGAGTGTCCAATGCTCACGCAAACTTTTCGGCGCGCGGCTTCTGCGATCACTTCCATCGCACCCGGAATTTCCGGCGCAATCGTCAGCATGCGGACATGCCCGCGCGCGGCCTGCCACAGCCTCTCGAAGATTTCGACTGTCGGTTCGACCAGATACTCCGGCGGATGAACTCCGCGCCGCTTGTGGCTAAGAAATGGTCCTTCGAGATGAATCCCGAGTGGGCGCGCTTCGGATCTGCACCTTCAGCGGGGAGTCTCTCTCGATCGCATCCGCCAGCCGCTCGAGAGCCGCGCAAGTTGAATCGAGCGGCGCGGCGACGGTCGTCGCGAAGTATCCGGTGACGCCATGCGAGATGAGGAACTGGCCTAGACGTGGCAGTTCCGCGGCGGACGCCTGCATGACGTCAAGCCCTGCGCCGCCATGTATGTGGATATCGAGGAATCCCGGAGCCAGGGCAGCATCGCCGAAATCCACGAGCGTCGGCGTTCGCGGGAGAAGCGTGAGAAGCGCGCGAGGAAATCTCGATGATCTGCCCGTCTTCGATGACGAGCAGCGGATTCGTGATCTCCTCGACGGGAGTGTAGAGACGGCGTGCGGTGACTACAGTCTTCATGACAGGTGAGAAGCACCTATCCTACTTCCGCAAGGTGTTTTGCGACAAATGGCACGGCGCAGGAGTGTCGATTCGTCAGAATCGGCGACCGGCGTAAGAAGGCCGATCGTGGCGCAAGCCAGTACCTCGGGGTGGATAGCGCACGGACTACGGCAAGAACCTTGAGCGAATGTGCGAATGTTATAATGAATTCGATCGCACTTTCAGGGCGCATTCCCGATCCTTCCAGCGCCCGTCCGAAGTCGGGGAGTGGCTCAGCCTGGTAGAGCACCTGGTTCGGGACCAGGGGGTCGGAGGTTCAAATCCTCTCTCCCCGACCATTTTTTAAGAATACGCGGCTCCGACGAAGTCCGGGGCCGCTACTATTTTAGCCTGAAAAGTCGGGTTGCTACCAGTTTGCTACTCTGGGTGTGCCTTTCTTTGGCTGGGCCTTCTTCTTGCGGACAACTGCGGACGCCCGTGCCGCCTTCTTGGCAATGGCGGACCGCTGCTCTGGGCTCAGTCGCTAACAGGCGATTACAGTTCAACGATGACCAGCGCCGCCGATTGGCCGCCAAGGGAAGGGATTGGGAAGAAAGCTTCTCCGAGATGTGGCTACGATTGTCACGCCCGGGCGCTTCGTGGCTAATAGGAGAGACCCCCGTCACCCCTCAGGAAAGCGCCGCGGTCTCGAAAAGAGAGCCTATTCTTGGGACCGGAGCGCGTGCGAATTTTGCTGGTGAACACATCCTCAGGAGTGCTGTGTCTCTTTCAACTTCGTGTCGCTCTAGTCGATGGCAACCATACGCCGAAGCCGTCAATCCTGCAGTTCTCAACCATGGCGGCAATGTGTGCCCGCAGGGTCTCATGGCTGAATCCCTGCAGATCGCGGCGCACAGCCGCGCTCTCCGAGCTGTAGCTCTCTACTCTGCAGGCCACTGATGAGTGCGGAATTTCGGCTCGCTAGTTTCAGTAGCATCTCGTCGACTGGTGTTCGGTCACTCTTTGCGCAGTTCAGTCCGGCAGACAAAACCGATTCCAGTTGCGATTCTTTAACACGAACGACCAAATACGGCGTCGAGATTCGCGGCAGCATCAGGCCAGTGGGCGACAAGCCCCGCTCAACGTAAACCAGCTGCGCGCGTGGTACAAGCGGCACGGGTTCTCGGTGGTGCAGCGCACTGAGTTTGTGAGGTTCCCGCTTAGAACATTGCTCGAAGGCAACGAACTTTTCAGCCCCGCCAAATACGATGAACTGTGGAGGAGTATGAAAACACTAGCGCTACTTGCAACGATTTGCCTGTTGGGTCTCGTCAGCCTTCAGGCGCAAACCGCAACCTGTAACACTGTCGGCACCTTCGTGTATTGCAGCGATGGGTCGAGTGCCAGCCGGGTGGGCAATTTCACCTATTTCAACGATGGCACGAGTGCGAACCAAGTCGGCAATTTCACTTACTTCAGCGACGGCACTACCGCCACCCACGTCAACAATTTCACGTACTACAATGATGGCACGACTGCAAACCGGGTGGGGAACTTCACCTACTACAACAACGGTATGACCACCAGCCAAGTCGGCAATTACACATACTTTCAATCAATCCCCTACCCCACAGTTCCGGTACCTTGTGCCCCAGCCTTACGAGTTCCCAAGTCTTCCTCTGACCTACGATGACGACGACGACTCGGACTTCTGAGGTACACTTTTTCGCACCTCGGCAGATGTAATCATGGGAAGGGCTTGACCCGCTTCGCAAGGTGTCAAGCTTTTTTTATTTCCTTTGCCTGCCAGACTCTCGCTCCCAAGAGGAGCCAGCAATGAAAATCGTTTTGGGTTTTATCGCAGAGTCATTTTGTCCGCGTCGTCGCTCGCGGCAAAGAGTTCTATCCAACATGCACCATCAATTGCCCAGTTGCCGGGCGGATGACTGGCACCACCGTGCCGGAGCCGCAACACGTTCGGGCCATATCGCTGGGCTGCGTGCAGCCATAAAATCAAGACACACTACGACCGAGGGCCAGACGGGCAACGATAAAATTCATGAAGTGGTGTGTGCGCCGACTCTTACTGGTCTTCTGTGTGATCATCATTGCAGGCACTCTCTGCACTGCGAAGGATTACAAGATTCGTGGGTTTGTAACGTCGATCACCTCTCCGACCAGTTTCGACATAGACGATTACCGGATCACGCGCGACAACGCGCTATCCCTAGAAGTCGAAAAGGATTCCGACGACGGCGCGGCTGCCTCTTTCAAACCGGAAGATATTCGGGTTGGCACCGAGCTAGAGATAAAGGGTGACTACGACGAATCGACGGGAGTATTGACGGCCAAGTCCATAAAGGCATTCCTAGACGACACCCGCAAAATCAGGCGAACAGCACTGATCGAAAAGATTCCTTCCCTCCAGAGGACCGATACCGGATGGATTGGAACCGTTGCTGCCGATGGGCAGCGAGTCTCCATCATTTCAACCACGGCAGTCAGTTACAAGTTGAATCAATCTGAACGCAGGCAGGCAAAAGGTGCTAAGGACAACAGAGAGGACGCCACGTCACTGCTTTCAGCCGATCTGATAACGCTGGACACATTCATGCGTTATGAAGGTATTCGCCAGCCAGACGGTTCCATCTTGGCAAAGAAGGTTGAGTTCCAGCATGCCGAGCTAGAAAGCGGCGAGGCAAAGATGTGGAGATCGCTGACTCCGAAGGTCAAGGACCCAAACTACTCCAGTTTTCGACCCGGTGAAATCAGGGTGGAAAAGCTGAAATACAAGCTGGTCCCAAACAAAGAGGCACAGGACTACATTGCGAGTTTCGGGGAAAACCTAGTCCCACAACATCAGAAAGACCTTTCACCCGACAATCCGCTGAAGATCCCATTCCGGTTCTACCTCGTTCAGGACAAATCATTCAATGCAGCCGCGTCTCCCAACGGGGTTGTCGTTGTCAACTCCGGAGTATTCGACATCGCAGAGAACGAAGCACAACTCGCGTTCATTCTTTCACACGAGATTAGCCACGCTGTCGAGAAACACACATGGCGTGAGCACGAGTATCACAAGAAGGCGCTAATGGCGCTGCGGATCGGCGGAGCAATCGGAGCGGGGTTCGGAGGAAATGGAGGAAGAGCGATCTCGGATATGACGACTCTAGTCGAGGCCGCGGTTCGGAATGGCTATGCTCGCTCTAACGAAAATCAAGCTGATCGAGTCGGTCTTGAATGGATGTTGGCATCCGGGTACGACATCCGCGAGGCTCCGCAGTCTTGGAAGGCGGTTGCACGAAAATACGGGGACCGACGAACCAATTTGTTCTGGGACGATCACGACAACAATACCACTCGGCGTTCGTACTTGATGTCGGAGATCAAGAACAACTACTCGGACGTTGATTTTTCCAGCCTAAAGAAGGACAGCGAACAATTTCACCACATTGCAGAGGCGGTCACCGCATCCGAGGGTCGAAAGACGAAGATAAAACTGAGAGTGCCCAAAGCGGGTGCCAAAGATACGGCTGCCCAAAAGGGCAAGTCTACGGCGACAGCCAAAACCGTAGACCAGAATGTCGGCGCGATGCCACCGGGCACCCGTGCTGGTCAGAACGACAGCGCGAGAGTGGTCACGCCGGAGCCGATACCTACTGAACGAGGGAAAGTAATCGCCCGGACTATTCCCCTGCCAGCGGATGCCGATGTGCAGCCTGCAAGCACAACGTTGCAGTTGGCAAGGGACAGCGAACCAGTTCGTGCAGAACCTCCGAAGACGGTTAGCACGGACGAGACTGCTTACAAGCCATTGGCAGTATATCCATCCGCGGTTGACAACTCTGGACAACTATCTCGCTGGTCGAACTCTACCGCGCCATCGGGACCCGAGACTTGGTGGAAGCTGACCCCTACCGATCCCGTACTCAAGATCAGTTTGTCGTCTACATCAATATTCTTCCCGAGGCAGAGTGTGTTGACTGAAAGTCCGCCGACGCGAATCATCATCAAAAGCGAGGATTCGTCCGCAGTGAAGCTGCCTGCCCTCGTAATATCCGGCACAGATGCCGCTGATTTTGCTGAAACGAGCACCTGCCTTGACACGTTGGAACCCGAAGCAACCTGCACAGTGTCGGTTTTTTTTAGACCAACCGGGATTAGCACTAGGACTGCAATTCTGGCCATTGGCGCATCACGCAAAGTCACTCTCACGGGGATCGGTAATTGAGTTGGACGATCTTTTGTTGATGACGAACGTGCCGTTCTCTAATGAGCGGCATGCGGCCAATATGGCGATACCCCCGCTAGGGCACGAGAGGAGCGACAGAGGCGACCCGCAAGATCGTGGGCCGAGCGTCAATGCAGTCAATCAGCGGAACGGATTCGGACTGAGAATCGTTCTGCGTCGGGAACAGTAGTTCAGAAAAGAGGAATCTGCTGTTCCAGTTTCGCTTCGCCGCTGTGACTTTGAAGGTCGTGTCGGACCGAGTCCACATAGTCGGCTGCTGTCAATTTGTCGCCATACAGCCAGTCTTCGCTTCTCGGAGTCGGTACTAGGTCTTCAAGGCGATGTCCGTATTTTGCTTTTAGGATTTCGGCGACTTCAGCGAATCGCTCATATTCTTCCCAACGCGCAGGCTCGGAAAAAATGACTGTGTCGCCGTGGCTGATTAACGTGCGTCGGTCATCCGGGTTAGAACCATCGAAGTCCCACGTCAGCGTAAAGCTCTCCTCGTTGGTGTCCGGGAGTTGTTTCTGGCCCTCGCAGTTTTTCCCTCTCGAACTTGTCGAGGCCATCATCAATCCGTTGGACATATTCTCGGATGCCGGGCCTGTCTTGGTTCGCCCGGAGTTCCTCCAGTGTTGGATAACTGACGATGGCCAGCATGGGTGATTCGAGGGAATTGCACCGAGGGCAGTGGCAGTCCATCAACTGGTCGTAGTACTCGACTGACCCTTGCTCAAAAGTGCCTAGCCAGTGGCACTTTGGACATTCCAACACTTCGATCTTCCAAAGATCATCGAAATAATTAAAGTGGCGCGCGTTCATGATTCCTCCTTGTCAGTTGGGTTTGTGGAACTATTGAGTATTGAATAATATAGTGACATTTCTGTAGCTCCTATGCTACTGTTGTGGTCATGGGAAACCCGGCGGGAGTTCGGCAGAGACTTCGCAGAAGTTGGAGCAGCGGCGGATGCGGGCGGCGCGGCTGCTGGAGCAAGGAGTACAGTCCAGCCGAAGTGGCCCGGCGGGTGGGAGTGCACCGGCAGTCGGTGAGTCAGTGGGCGGCCGAGTTGACGCGAGGACGGGCACGCCGGCGCTGAAGAAGGCGGGCCGCTGCGGGTCGCAAGCCGCGCTTGAACGCGCCGAAGATCTACGGCAAGATCGAGCGGGGACTGAAACGCGGGCCGGAGGCTGCTGGGCTACGAAACCAGTTTGTGGACTTCAACCGCGTGGCCCATCTGATCGAACAGGAATGCGGGAGTGAAGTATCATCCCTCGCAGGCCTGGCGCATTCTGCGGCAGCTGGGATGGAGTTGCCAGCGTCCGGCGGGACGGGCGCTGGAGCGCGATGAAGAGAAGATCCGGCGATGGAAGCAGAAGCGCTGGCCGGAGATTAAAAAAAAGCCCAAAAAGAAGGCCGCACCATCGTCTTCATCGACGAAAGCGGACTGAGCGAGCGCCCCCACCGCTGCCGTACCTGGGCGCCGCGCGGACAGACGCCGGTGCTGCAATATCACTTCAACTGGAAGACGCTGTCGGCGATGGCGGGGGTGACGTGGTGGAACTTCTACTTCCGGCTGTTTCCCGGGACCATCCGCAGCCCGCAGATCATCGAGTTCCTCGCTCACCTGCTGCGCCACATTCCCGGCAAGCTGCTGATCGTCTGGGACGGGCTGCCCGGTCATCGCAGCCGCGCGGTATGGGAGTTTGTCCGCCAGCAGCGCGGGACGTTTGTGGCTGGAGTTTCTTCCCGGCTATGCGCCGGAACTGAATCCGGTCGAGTATCTGTGGTCGCACTGGAAGCAACACGAATTGCCCAACTTCTGCCCGCAGCACTTTGGCCAGTTGAGCCACTACGCGCGCAAGGCTCTGCGCCGGATGCGCAAACGGCCCACCCTGGTCATCGCCTTCTGGCAGCAGGCCGAACTGTTTCCGTTGTAACTATATTATGCAATGCTCAATAGGTGGTGTTTTTGGGGGAGAACAGGAGTCGTAGAGGTGGGAGAAATATAAAAGGCTCCCTTGGCGGGAGCCGCGTGGAACAGATCATTTCTCATTTATCAGTTTACACGAAGGAGTCGGTTCTGTGATCGGCGTCACGCGATGAAACTGTACCTGCAGGGTCAAGAGCGCTATCGCACTACGAATTTTGTTTGGTCAGGCCGCCGTCACCATCGAGGGACCGGGTGCGTCAAGGATAAGAGGGGGAAAGTAAGAGGGGGAAAGGAGGTGATGGCGGCGGGGATTTCGTAAAGACGTGAAGAGGTACTAATCGGCGTCGCGAGTAGACAAGTATCTGCTCAAGATGTGCCGCAAGGACCGGCTGATCGAGTTGATGCACGACTTCGTGCTCTTTGACGGCGGCATCAAAAAGCTGCCGCGCGTCCATCAGTATTTCGGCATCAAGGCGGCGCAGGAGCATGTGCGCCAGCACAAGGGCGGCATCATCTGGCACACGCAAGGCAGCGGCAAGAGCATCGTCATGGTGCTGCTGGCGAAGTGGATTCTGGAGAACAACCCGAACGCCCGCGTCGTCATCATCACCGACCGCGACGAACTGGACAAGCAGATCGAAGCGCGTCTTCACCGAGACGGGCGAGACGATCAAGCGCACCAGCAGCGGCCGCGACCTGATGAACCAGCTTGGCCAGGCCAAGCCGCGCCTGCTCTGCTCGCTGGTTCACAAGTTCGGCAAGAAGGGCGTGGACGACTTCGACGCATTCATCAAGGAGCTGGAAGCCCAGCCCAGCCAGACGGTGGGCGAAGTGTTCGTCTTCGTGGACGAATGCCACCGCACACAGAGCGGCAAGCTGCACCAGCGTGATGAAGGCGATGATGCCGAATGCGGTCTTCATCGGCTTCACCGGCACGCCGCTGCTCAAGAAGGACAAGCAGACCAGCCTTGAAGTCTTCGGCGGCTACATCCACACCTACAAGTTCAGCGAGGCGGTCGAGGACGAGGTCGTGCTCGATCTGGTCTACGAGGCGCGCGACATCGACCAGCGGCTCGGCTCCGAGGACAAGATCGACGCCTGGTTCGAGGCCAAGACCAAGGGGCTGAACGACTGGCAGAAGGACGAGCTGAAGAAGCAATGGGGCACGATGCAGAACGTGCTCAGCTCCCGGTCGCGCATGGAGCGGGTGGTCGAGCGACATCGTCTTCGATTTCAGCGTGAAGCCGCGCCTTTCCAGCGAGCGCGGCAACGCGATCCTGGTGGCGTCGAGCATCTACGAGGCGTGCAAGTATTTCGCGCTGTTCCAGAAGACGCCGTTCAAGGGCAAGTGCGCGGTGGTGACGTCCTACAATCCGCAGGCGCAGGACGTGACGAAGGAGGAAACCGGCGCGAACACCGAGACCGACAAGCAGTTCATCTACAACACCTACACCGAGCTGCTGAAGGACGTCGAAGCCAAGCCGGGCATGACCAAGACCGAGACCTACGAGGAGCGGGCCAAGGCGCTGTTCATCAAGGAGCCGGCGAACATGAAGCTGCTGGTCGTCGTGGACAAGCTGCTCACCGGCTTCGATGCGCCGCCCTGCACCTACCTCTACATCGACAAGTCGATGCAGGACCACGGTCTGTTCCAGGCCATCTGCCGCACCAACCGGCTGGACGGCGACGACAAGGACTTCGGCTACATCGTCGACTACAAGGACCTGTTCAAGAAGGTCGAGAACGCGATCGCGGTCTACACCTCCGAACTGGATCACAGCGCCGGCGGCGTCGATCCCGAGGTGCTGCTGCAGGATCGGCTCAAGAAAGGGCAAGGAACGGCTCGACGATGCGCTCGAAGCCCTCGCCCTGCTGTGCGAGCCGGTCGAGCCGCCCAAGGGCGAGCTGGAACACATCCACTACTTCTGCGGCAACACCGAGATTGCCGACGACCTGCAAGGAGCGCGAGCCGCAGCGCGTCGCGCTCTACAAGGCGACCGCGGCGCTGGTGCGCGCCTACGCCAACATCGCCGACGAGCTGGAGCGCGGCCGGCTACAGCGCCGCCGACATCGCCCGCATCAAGGAGCAGCTCAACCACTACCTGAATGTCCGCGAGATCATCCGCAAGGCCAGCGGCGAGAGCGCTCGACCTGAAAGCCTACGAGGCCGACATGCGGCACCTGATCGACACCTACATCGAGGCCGACGAGCCGCGGAAGATTTCGCCCTTCGACGACATGGGCCTGCTGGAACTGATCGTGAAGACCGGCATCGCCGATGCCATCGCACGCAGCTCGGCGGATTGAAGGGCAACAAGAACGCGATCGCCGAAACCATCGAGAACAACGTCCGCAGCAAGATCATCAAGGAGCACCTGAACGACCCGGCCTTCTACGAGAAGATGTCGGCCCTGCTGGACGAGATCATCGCGGCCCGGAAGGCGAAGGCGATCGAGTACGAGGAATACCTGAAGCGCATCGCCGAGCTGGCGAAGCGGGTGGAGGCCGGCAGCCGGAGGACACGCCGCAAGGCACTTGAACACGCCGGGCAAGCGCGCGCTCTACAACAACCTTGGCCAAGGACGAAGGACCTGGCGCTGACGGATCGACGAGACCGTCAGAACGAGTGCGGCCCGACGGCTGGCGCGGTGTCCAGGCCCGCGAGCAAGTCATCAAGGCGGCGCTCTACGGCGTGCTGCAGGACGTGGCCGAGGTGGAGCGCATCTTCCTCATCATCAAGGCGCAGAGCGGAATACTGATGGGCACGCAGCTCCAACTTGGGCGACATCGCGGTGGATGTGGTGCTGAAGGACATCAAGAACGTCCATCTCAGCGTCCATCCGCCGACCGGCCGGGTGCGCATTTCCGCGCCCGAGCGCATGAGCCTCGACACCATCCGCGTCTTCGCGATTTCCAAGCTCGGCTGGATCAAGCAGCAGCAGAAGAAGCTCCGGGAGCAGGAACGCGAGACGCCGCGCGAGTACCTGGACCGCGAGAGCCACTACGTCTGGGGCAAGCGCTACTCTGCTCAAGCGTTGATGGAACGCGACAGCCGCCGTCGGTCGAGCTCAAGCACAGCCAGATGATCCTGCGGGTTGCGTCCGGAGCGACCGATGAGACGAAGCGGCAGGCCATCGTCGAAGAGTGGTATCGGGAGCAGGTCAAGCAGGCCGTGCCGCCTCTGATCGCGAAGTGGGAGCCGCTGATGGGCGTGAAGGTGGAGCGGTTCTTCGTCCAGCGATGAAGACGAAATGGGGAAGCTGCAACCCGTGGCACGCGCAGCATCCGCCTGAACACCGATCTCGCCAAAAAGCCGCGCGAATGCCTCGAATACATCGTCGTCCACGAGATGGTTCACCTGCTGGAACCGACGCACAACGCCCGTTTCGTGGCTTTGATGGACAGCTTCATGCCGCAATGGCGGCTTCGCCGGGAGCAACTCAATCAGTTGCCGGTCCGGCACGAGACGTGGACTTACTGAATCTGCCCGGCTGATACATCGTTCTCGTCAGGCCAGCGATTGTGCTGCAAGAAGAACTTCAACTCCTCATCGGAACGGCCCTGCAGGTCAGCCGCAATGTCAGAAATCTGAATGGACTGAGGTGCACGACCCTCGATCCTGTCAGCAATCTCGCTCGCCGCCGACACCGCGCTTGGCGACTTTGAGGACGCGATACGAACCAGATTCGTCGCGATCGCTTCGGCAAAGGTGCGGCCTGTAGGATCGTCCGGCCTGACGGTCGGCCAGTCGATTCCGCAGCGCTTCGCTCAACAGCCTGCTCTTTGGCCTTCCACCCGCGTTTCCGCTTTGCCCCTTCCGAAATTGCGTTGCTCTGCCGATGCTAGGATCGAACGCCATAAAGTCCTCCCGACCTATCGAAGCAATGCTCTCACAGTTTCGATCCATTCCGTATCGAATTGTCTGGCCACATGAGAATCGCTGAAATCGTAGGCCCTTTCTGTATGGAAGACACGTCACCCCTACGTTACCCGCATTGCCGCAACGTTCAGAGCTAGTGATCCGCAAGCTGAATGTTTAACGCAATCCGATCTTCGGTTCCGATGGTGCGCGAAATGTGGCCCTTCCCGCTCGAGTCTTCCTCCAAGATGACGCTTCCCGGTTCCAAAGCAATCTTGCGGCCTCCCACCAGTTCGATTTCACCCTTGCCGCTCAGCGTGACGATGTACTGGTGACGTTCTGCCACATGCCAGTCCCGAACCCAGCCAGGTGAAGTGCGTGCAAACCGTAAGCCTGTCACTTTGATGACATCAGATGCTTCAAGGCCGTTTCGCGCAGCATCGGGCATAAGTTTCATGTCCCTGATTTCCTCAGCATGACTCAGCCCATCGGAACCTGTGTAGATGCGTGTTACAGAAACAGGCTTGCGTACATCAGTTGCTCCCCGTGCTCCCCAACCCAAAACGAAACAGCAAGCCAGGGCTGCCCCAAATAGCCATCCTGATCGCATAGAGTGCTCCTTAAGCGCAGAGGCCAAATTCTACAACATTTAGGGATATTTACTGCTCCGTTGGGATCGGGTAGCTCCGCAATAAATAGTCGTTGGCGCAAGGCCATATCACAAGCTTGCGCCGTCTCTTCGCCTTTCTTTTGCGCGATGATGAGTGTAATAGGAATTTTTCAACAGTTACCGCCATAGTCGAAGTATCCGATACAATTCGGCTAAATTCGGGACCAGTCAGCTTTCGCGTTCGCACCCGCTGACCGTCGGGGGTTCCCATGCGAGAACTAAAGCAAAGCAATAAAGTGCCGCGAACTGAACGACCGCAGATTCCTGATTACGGAATCAGCAAGAGTAAAACCGGCATGTTGCCTGGAAGTGGGCCGTGAAGACGCTCACCCAGTCTCGCGAGTACTGGATTGTGACGGTACGGCCCGATGGTCGGCCACACGCCATGATCATCTGGGGTCTGTGGTTCGACGGGGCATTTTGGTTCGGCACAGGCAACAAGACTCGAAAAGCACGCAATCTAGCCAAAAATCCAAACTGTGTTGTGGGCACTCAGAATGCTGCTGAGGCTGTGATTCTGGAAGGCGTCGCCGAACTGATCACAGATGCAGGTATTAGGAAGAAGTTGGAACCAACATCGCTCCGCAAGTATGGAATGAGTGGCGGGGACGGCTCTGAACCCGTCTACCGCGTGCGCCCACGGCGTGTATTCGGTCTCATTGAAAAGAACTTTCCGAAGACCGCTACCCGCTGGACATTCGATTGAGGCTAATGTGAGTGTAATGGCGATTTTTGCGCCAACTGGCGCGGTCAACTCCATTACGGAAGTGAAAGTCAAGCAAGCAACATCGCAAGAATCGGCAGCTGACGTGGAGACATGTCAGCTGCCGTGGAACGCAAGAACGTTTTTCGTGGTCGACAAAACCGCGACAGCATTTATGGCCGAGCTTCGTAGACGATATTGAAAGGTGTTTCCGTAGCACGCCGAAAACGGCTGAAACCTGATGAGCTCACAACCTCCCGAATTCGTGCCTCACCCAGCCTGAGCGCCAAGGCACAGTCCCACTTCCTGGGATCGCGAGGAAGGCGTGCACAGCAGGGTTGAAAACGAGTAGTAGATCCGGCCTACGGGGTTCAAATTATCCTTCAACTCGTCATTTGCAAAAGGCTCCACGATCATCCATGTGCCATCCTTGGCCAAAGATTGCCGAATATGGGCAGCCGCTCCCTTGGGATCGCCCATGTCATGCAGGCAATCGAATACGGCTACGAAATCATAATCCTTCCCAGGGAAATCTTTTGCCTTGGCCACATTGAATGTAACGCGATCCGCCACGCCAGCACTCTGGGCGGCGTCGCGGGCGGCGGCAATCGATTTGTCGTGATAGTCAAACCCGAAAAATTGAGACTTCGGGAACGCTCTCGCCATCAACAAAGTGGAAGCCCCTTTCCCGCAGCCAACGTCAGCGACTCGTGCTCCCGCCTCGAGCTTAGTTTGGACGTCGTGCAATGCGGGAATCCAGGAACTCACGAGATTGGCGGCGTAGCCGGGACGAAAAAACTTTTCGCATCCATGAAAGACGCCGTCAACGTGTTCATGCCAACCCATCCCGGCTCCCGTGCGAAAAGACTCCGCGATGCGTGGGACCGCAGCGAGCGACCCTAATGCGAGTTCGAATGCACCGGGCAGATATGCAGGGCTGTCTTCATCTGCCAACGAGAACGCTTGCTCTGCGGTCAGCCCGAACTTATCTGTTTGTTCGTTGTAGGTGACATAGCCTCCCGCGGCTTGGGAACCTAGCCACTCGCGCAAATAGCGCTCGTCTGTTTTCGTCTTTGCGGCAAGTTGCGTCGAACTCATGGGGCCTTCGGCGAGGGCCTTGTACAACCCCAATTTTTCCCCAATAACGACCATGCCGGTATGAACCGCGGCGCCGAGATCTGTCACGAATTGGCCGACAAAGGCGTTCAGTTTTGTCATGTCGAGGGTGGGGGTCTGTGCGGTACTCATTGGACGTGTCTCCTTTGATGTTTGAATGGATTTCAAGTGCTCGTCACGAGGATGTGCATCGCGATTCGTCTGCGACAACACTTTTCTCAGGCACGTTCCGGCAGTATTTCGGCTGCGGCGCGGAAGGTGCTGTTCTAACTCTGATTTCTCGAGAAGACGAATCGAGTAGGAATGGAAAATCTCGCGTTACTTGGACATTAACGAAAGCTGGTCGCATGAATGTCTGCTGAAGATCACGAATTTGTAATTTGTGAGTCGTAAGCGTTCTACTGTTGTAATCCCCTACGGTTGTAAGCAGGCGTTCTGTTGACTGCAACGGCGATTGTGGCCCCAGTTCGTCGACTCGGAGGCCGGACTCACCGGAAGACCAGAATGGAGACTCGCCTTTTATGCGATACGCTTTCGGGATAATTTCTTGACAATCAAATGACAACCGATCTCGAACTTATCACTGCTTCCAGAATCTAAGGGGTATGCGTTTTGAAAAGCCGCTGAGCGTTGCTATGCGCGATCTCGGGAATAGAGACCTCAAGCGTCTTCTTCGGCCATGAGCCTCAAAACGTCTAATCTAAACGGAGGAAATATGAAGAAGCAGTATTCGATCGTCTTGCTTGCACTTATCGGCCTTTTTGGGTTGAGTGCCGGCGCTCAGGCCCAGGAGGAAGGAAATGTTGTTACGAAGATTCCGTACGAGTTTGTGGCCGGAGGCAAAACATGGCCCGCAGGCACGTACGTCATAACTCGCATCTCTCCTGAGAGACAAAGCACCTTAGAGATCTATAACCATGAAAACCCGCACGCCAGCGCGTTGCTACGGCCTATTTCTTCTGATGGTGGAGTTGATCATGCAAGACTTAGCTTCAAGTTTGTAGGCGATACATACTACCTAATCAGGGTCGCGACATCTGCCCGCGTGTACAGCCTGCGGATGCCCAAGGCAGCGAACACCGTGTCCCAAGAAAACAGCATGATGCCATGCCTTCTGGAGGGGAGAAATAACCTACGGTTGTGGACCGCAGAAACAATGCCCGAGTGATCAAGGCTGTCACTCGGGTTTTTGTCATTGCCCGAGCGGCGCTCGCGGGGCAACCTTGCTGGTGCGGGTGCACACCCATTTGGGTCCGTTTGGAGCGGCATCCGGTGGGGCTTCCCATTGGGTCAACTGCTGAAACCAGGCCATGACACTCAAGTTCCCGGCGCAAGGCCATGATGAGCGAAATGGCGATTTATCGCCAACGAGCCGAAGTCGCGATTTCTTAGAAGAGCGCATCGATCTGCTTAAACCACTACAACACTCCTAGGTTATCTGGATACCGTGCCTGCAGCGTGCTCACCAACAACTCAAACTCCGACATGCCGCGCAGATTCTGTAAACACGGATCGTTCATGAAAAACGGCCAGCACGCGAAGCCCGTCGCCACGCTGCGCTCCAGCCACTCGAACGCCGGCTGCCACCGACCGCTCAGCGCGAGAGTGCACGCGATCTGATAATACGTATGATGCGCATGCCCGAATGTCTTTGGATTCGAACACGCCCGCGTCACACAATCGAGCGCCTCGGCATTTCGCCCCGTCAGCGCATGCAGCACGCCCTCTAAGCTCACAATCATCGGCTCGTCCGGCAGCAGTTCATTAGCTTGGTCGATCAGCCGCCTCGCCTCGCCCCATTCTCCCGTCATCATCGCCGGCTGTGGCGCAAAGTAAATCGGGTACTTATTCGCCGGACTCTCCGCCCGCCACGCCTCAATCTGCTCCCGCGCCAATTCGTACTCCTGGTTCCATACATACACCTGCACAATGCTCCGACTCACCGCCTTGTCTTGATGAAACGATCGCCCTCGCTCGTACATCTCGCGCGCGCGGTCCAGGAGCCCGATGTGCGCTAGGATCGTCCCCAGCCGGTTGTACGCGTGCGGCAAATTGTTCTGCAGGTGAATCGCCCGCTCTAAATCCGCAATCGCCTCCAGATGCTGAAAATTCTTCGACGGCCCCCACAGCAGAAACGCCCGTGCCACGTATCCCTCTGGCAGCTCCGGCTCGATCTCCAGCGCACGTCGACAATGGAACTCCGCTTTTTCCAGCCACACGTTTGCCGGATCCGACTCGAAGTGCCGCGTCGTGCATGTGAACGACAGCGTAGCATGCGCAAGCGCAAAATTTGGATCGCGCATGACCGCATTCGTCAGATGCTGGGCCGCCTGCTCCATCTGCGCCGGATCCCCTGACGAGCTCAGTCGGAACCCGCGCATAAACTCCGCATATGCCATAGGATCCCGGCTGTGCCGTGGGCGTTCAGCAGTCGTCTGCGCTGCACCCAGCGGCCTCTTCAACGCTCCTGCTATCTGCTGCGCGATCTCGCTTTCCAGGTTTGCCATCCGCTCCACATCGAGATCGCACTTCCTGCTGAAGAGCGATCTTTTTGAATACGTGTCCACCAACTCGAGCGACAGCCGCCACTGAGCCTTCGACATCTGAATCGCGCCATGTAGCACGAAGCGGACCCCGAGCCGCGCCCCGACTCCCGAAGCATCCACGCCACTTTGCAGGTTCAGGACTGCCGAGATCGGCAGCACATCGACGCCGCGCAGATTGCCCAGTCGCGATGCCAGCGCCTCGGCAAATCCCAGGCAGAGCCCATCATCATCGCTGCCCTTCCCAAGCAAGACGGGCGGAAGCACAGCCAGCGACGTGCGCTCCCAGCGCGCACCCCCGCTCTCCCGGCGGACGCTCTCCATCTCATCCAGGCCCGCTCGTGGGTATTGCGCTCCTATCACCAACACTGGCCCAATGAACCGGTAGCCCTTCCCGATCACCGTCTCTATGAAACGCGGCTTATTGGCGTCGTCACCTAGCGCCGTCCGAATCTTCCGCACGATATTGTTCAGATTTCTTTCCGAATCGATGAACAGATCCGACCGCCAGAGCTTCTTCACGATCTCTTCACGTGTGACCAACTGCTCTCGCCGGCTCACTAGAAAGATCAGCAACTCCATAGGTTTCCGCTCGAGCTTCACCCGGCGCCCAAACCGCCGCAGTTCGTAACGCCCCAGATCGAGTTCCACACTCCCGAAAGTCTTTCGTTGTCCCGCCATTCGGTCCACTCAAGGCATTATCTACCAGTAAGTCAATAATTTGCGTCGATATACAAAAAACACACAAACGAGATTCGCCACTCATTGCAACGTTCTGCCCGCGAGGAGATCATCCCTCTACCAATACACAAGGAGGCATTCGATGAAACGTTTTTTCTATCTCACCCTGGCGATCGTCGCCCTGCTCGCATGCACGGGGCAACTTCTCACAAGAGCCGCCCACGCTAGTGCGGATGACCAACACCACGCGTTCACACCCGACACCATTCCCTGGGGTCCGGCACCCTCGTTCCTCGCTCCCGGCGCACAACTTGCTGTGCTGGAAGGCGATCCCACCGCAACGACGGGGGACTTCACAGTGCGTCTGAAAATGCCCGACGGGTATCGCATCGCGCCGCACTTTCATCCCTTTCGGGAAAACGTCACCGTGCTTGAAGGCTCTTTCAAGGTGGGTATGGGCGATCACTTCGACACACACAAGATGTCGGCGTTTACTACCGGTAGTTTTGCTTTTCTCGACCCCGACATGCATCACTACGCTATGGCCTGCGGCCAGGTCATCGTGCAGGTACATGGCAAGTCGCCATTTCAATTCAACTTCATCAATCCTGACGACGCTAGTCAGAGTAAATAGCGTCTCGTCCTCTCGGATGGGGCGAGTTTGGCGTCAAGGCAGACCCACTACCCGCGTAGCATGCTGACAACTGCGCGGGTGGCTTATTCTTCTCTTAGGTCCAGGACTTTCTCCAACGGTTGCCAAAGGCTGCTGCGGCGGTGAGCGATCCACTAATGGCCATGCAGCGAAACACTGTTTGCATTCACGTGCCTCGGCGGCATTGAGGCACCGGACTACAACGTAAGGCCCAATTGGCGAAAACAGGCCATTGCGCTCAAATTTCGACTTCTTTCGATCGAGTTCACATCTGCGCGTTTGTCGCTGGCGGTCTTAGAGGGTCGTCAGACGCGCGTAGAATCATGCTCTTCGCTTTCTGATTGAGAACTTCCCAGACGGTTCGGGCTTGCCCCAGAACAGGCGTAGAAATGCCACGACCAAGTTGAATCTACACCCGAACGTATCATCCCTCGCTTCTTGCCCTCAATCGGCAGCCGAAGTTTCACAGCGTGTTGCGTTGTACGGCAGAGTCTCCACCAAGGACAAAGGTCAGGAAGTCCAAAACCAGCTGCGCCAGTTGCGGGAATTGCGCTCACAGCGGCTGGACAATGGTCGCCGAGTACATCGATCACGAATCCGGCAAGGGTTCCGACCGTGAGCAGTTTCAGGCGATGTTTGACGCCGCATCCAAGCGCCAATTCGACGTGCTGCTGTTCTGGTCGCTCGACCGACTCAGCCGGGAAGGCGTTCTGCCAACATTGCAGCATCTTCAGCGGCTGACAACCTACGGCATCGGCTATCGCAGCTATACCGAGCAGTACTTCGACAGCTGCAGAATCTTACGCGACGCCGTTATCGCCATCATCGCCACAGTCGCGAAGCAGGAGCGAATCAGAATCAGCGAGCGCGTCAGAGCGGGCTTGAGCACGGCACGCAACAAAGGCAAGCGGCTGGGCCGTCCGAAAGTGTTTGTTTCTCGCGCCAGGATCGAATCCCTGCGCCACGGAAGGCTTGTCCTGGCGAGAGGTTGCGCAGCAACTTGGCAGCAACACAGCCACGGTACGCCGCGCCTACGCCGCGCCGGAAACTTATCGTGACAAAAACCTATCCCGCACCCAGCTTGTAAGTGACTGATTCCCGTCTTGCTGCGCAGGCAAGTTTCAGCGTGACGAAAACAGATGTTTCTGTCACGCCTTATTGCAACTATGGTCCGCCCCATGGCCGCGCCCTGCGACCATCGCTCCACATTTTGTCGTTTATGTCGTTATGTCGTATATAGCGTTATGTCGTACTAGGTCAGCGGTGTCGGTGGTTCGCTACGAACCCTTCAAGGGAAGAGAGGGACCTTCTCTCCATAGCAGACCCTCCGTCCTCCTACGCGCTATCCGAGCACCTCGTCCTGCGGTGCTAGATGCCCCGGCGTGCGCCTGTCGCGGCTTTTCGGGGATCTCCTGGCTGCGGAGGGTGACCCTCGGCTAATAGGCGAGGGCATACGTCACCCCTGAATCTTGGCGGGGGCCTGTTTGAATTCACCCTCCTTCGGCGTGCCGCGCAGATAAAAAACGTCAGAGGTGGGCAGAGGTGTGGGAGGTGAATTCCAATAGAAACCGGGGTCATCACTTTCTTGATTCAGAAAAGGTGGTCTTAACTTGGAGTCACAAAATTTTATAGGTGGACGGAGGAAAAGACGATACGCCACGGTCTCTGGGCGGGGTGAGGCTTGCGACGCCCGATTCAATCGTAGGGCACCCGTTTCACGGGTGAGCCATTCACGACGCTGGCCGGAACCGAAGAACTCGCGATAGGGTTTCCCCTCTTCAACCCATTCAAAAGGGGAAACTATACGCCTCATCCAACTCCGCCGACAACAACGCCCAGACGCAGGGCCTTTGTTCTCCTCCAAAGGCCTATCCGACAGCCACACTCCCGTGTGGAGTTCTTCCGTCATGTAGTAGTCAGTACAATCGCGGAAGCCACCATGCAGAATGCACGAAGCGTTCTCTTCTGTGGTGCTGTGGAACAGGCGCATTCCTCGCTCCCAAAGATGGTCCCGCGTCACACGGCTGCAGCGACAGCGGGGCCGGAAGAATTGTGAGGCAACTCTCCCCGGACAAGCCTTGAATTTTGGAAAACCAAAAACCGATCTGTGACAACAATGTGACAAACCGAACAGGCATGCTTTGTAAGGGATTGAAAATGGTGGAGCTAGTCGGGATCGAACCGACGACCTCATCGTTGCGAACCACGAAGTCTGCCATTCTGCGGGTCGTTAATTCAATCACTTACAAACCATGCTGGTACGTTACTGGTACGAACCGGGCCAGCAAAGCAGAGTGGGCGGCGGTGTTCGCTGCGCTAGTCGCCCGTAGTTCTTGGAATCTCTCCTCACGTAAGTCAATGTGCAGGGGAGAACACTTATTGGAGAACACTCACCAGCCGACCGGCGAACATCATCCCGCGTGTTGTGGTGGAGGATTGCGAGACTATTAGGGCGACTGATGCTTTGCGCAGTCTCAGGCTTGGTCTTGAATTCACTACGGTTGCTACGCGTGGTCGGGGCCGGCGGTTCTGTTTGCTGTGCCCCGGGTGTGGCCGCCGAGCTTTCAAACTCTACAGGCCGATGTGGCTGCAAGCATTCGCGTGCAGATCCTGTCATAGCCTCAGCTACGCCAGCGTGCAAAAGCACGATGCGCGTCTGGACCACCTCTTGAAAGCACCCGACTCCACGCTTCGACGATTGATGGCAAAGGACCAGAAAACGACGTGGAGACTTCTTGCAGTCCGTGCTGCCTCGATTCGGCTTGGCCTGATGAGCAAATACTGACTTCTCATGTTTTTCCTAAAAAGTATTCGCACACAACGTGCCGCAGTTCATCGCTGCGGGGGTGCTGGCGGCTATTGTCCCTGCGATCGCCCAGACAGGCGCTGGAGCAGGCGCAGAGCTACAACAGAAATTGGCAGCGGTGAAGCAATCCGTTGCAGAAAACCAGCAAAAACTGCGC
>CAVYOZ010000015.1:0-52516 GCA_963770265.1 Terriglobia bacterium | reverse complement strand
CTCGTTTGGCATTCGTGAAGAAAGGGCCGTCGTCGACGCTCTCCGGAGCGGCTGGGTCAGCCAGGGACCCCGGGTTGCTGAATTCGAGAAGCGCTTTGCGAAGTACGTCGGCGCGGCAGAAGCTGTGGCCGTTTCTTCATGTACTACAGCCCTTCACCTGGCGCTCGTGGCTGCAGGGATTCGTCCGGGAGATGAGGTGCTGTGTCCCAGTTTGTCCTTCATCGCTACTGCCAATGCCATTGTCTACGCCGGAGCCCGGCCGGTATTTGTCGATATCGATGCCCTTACGTTCAATATGGATCCGCAGCGGATCGAGGACGCTATCACTGAACACACAAAGGCGATTCTGGTCGTCCACCAGATCGGTCTACCCTGTGCGCTGCGTGAAATTACAGACTTGGCTTCGCGCCGCGGACTTCTCGTGATCGAGGACGCTGCATGCGGAGTTGGCGCGGAGTACGAGGGCGAGCGTATCGGGCGTCCACACTCGCTAATGGCATGCTTCAGCTTCCATCCCAGAAAGATCCTGACCACGGGCGAGGGCGGCATGATCACTACGAACAGTAGCGATACGGCGGCCCGGCTGCGGCGATTGCGGCAGCATGCTATGAACGTCTCCGACCTGGCGCGGCACAGCGCGAACAAAGTTGTCTTCGAGAGCTACGACGAGGTCGGTTACAACTATCGAATGACGGACCTGCAGGCGGCGCTTGGACTAGTGCAACTGGAGCGCCTGCCGGAACTGCTGGAGCGCAGACGCTCGCTCGCATTGCGCTACTCTGATCATCTCTCGAGGATCCCCTGGCTGATCGTTCCGACCGAACCGACAGGGTACCGCCACAACTTCCAGTCATATATGGTCCGTCTGCGGGAAAACGCTCCGCTCACGCGAGACGAGTTAATGCAGGAACTCTTGAATCGCGGGGTGGCGTCGCGTCGAGGAATCATGGCAATTCACCGCGAGCCGCCATACGGTCAACAGAACTGGGAAGCCCTTCTACCGATGACCAGCCTCGTGACAGACACCGCATTGGTACTGCCTCTCTTTTACGAGATGTCCGAAGAAGAACAAGACTACGTCATCGAATGCCTGGGACAAGTTGGCCGCTAGCGCACACCCCAGGCGCCACTTCGCCGCGAGCGAAAACTGAACAACAACCACAAAGGAACTCAATCAGTGAGTCACACGTCTGAACAGACATCCGCATTAAAGGCACCTCTGAAAGGAACCGTCCCGAAGCGTCGTCTGCTGGATGAAGAGTCCTTTCACGATATTATTTCGATTGAGAGGAAGCGGGCTGAGCGTTCAAAGAAGGCATTCTTGCTGATGTTGCTCGACCTCGGCCGGCTGCAGGCAGGGGAACAGAACGGAAATGGGCGGGCACTGCAGAGATTCCTGAGTGCATTATCTGCTTCGCTCCGGGAGACTGACATCACAGGTTGGCACACGAGCCACACCGTCATCGGAATTATCTTCACGGAACTGCCCCTCGAGGCGCGCAAGTCCATTGCAGGAACGATGCTCTCCCGGGTCAGCGGAATTCTATATAACGCCCTGCCGTTCGATGACTTCAATCAAATCACGATTTCCCACTACGTTTTTCCCGAAGACTGGGATCACGATGTAGCCCAGCGACCAAGTCATCCAAAGCTTTATCCCGACTTGGAGCGCCGCGATACCAGGAGCAAGCTGTATTCGGCGACGAAACGGGCTCTGGACATCTTGGGGAGCGTTTGCGGACTGGTACTTCTCTCTCCACTGCTTCTTGCAATCGCTGTTGCGATCAAGCTCAACTCAAAGGGACCAGTCTTGTTTCGGCAGCAGCGGGTTGGACAATTCGGCACTCCATTCACCTTCCTTAAGTTCCGCTCAATGTACGTGAATAACGACAGTAAAATTCACCGCGACTACGTGATGAGCTTGATCTCCGGAAATGCGCAGCGGCAACCCAGCAATGGCAATGGCAATGCACGGAGTGTACAAGCTGACCAAGGATCCTCGCATCACCCGCATCGGTGCGTTTCTGAGAAAAACCAGCTTGGATGAACTTCCTCAGTTGTACAACGTCCTGCGCGGAGACATGTCACTGGTCGGTCCACGGCCGGCGATTCCTTACGAAGTTGAGGCATATCAGGTCTGGCACCGACGCCGCGTGTTGGAAGCAAAGCCCGGTATCACCGGCCTTTGGCAAGTAAGCGGACGCAGCCGCGTGGGGTTTGATGACATGGTTCGGCTCGACATGCGCTATGCCAGCGAACGTTCTTTCTGGCTTGATCTCAAAATTCTCCTCATGACACCAAAGGCGGTGTTTATGGGAGAAGGAGCGTACTGACCCCGTCCATCTCTGTATCTTCGGCCCTTCCCCATAGCTTACTCATAGAACGATTTTCATCTCGCTTTATACGAAGGAAAAAAAATGGCAAATGACACGAAAATAGCCTTTCTGGATCTGGTGACTCCACACATGGAATTGGAGGAGGAACTCGTAGCGGCATTTCGCGCGGCCTTGCGAAGTGCAGCGTTTATCGGCGGACCCGCAGTCGAGGGTTTCGAGCATGACTTCGCCAGCTTCTGTGACACACGCTTCTGCATCGGAGTGGGGAGCGGCACGGATGCTCTGCGCTTCGCACTCGCAGCAGCAGGAATTGCCAAAGGCGATTGCGTCATCACCGTTCCCAACACCTTCATCGCGACGACAGAGGCAATTTCGCAGGTGGGTGCTCAACCCGAGTTCGTCGACGTCGAGGAACAGACGTCCACCATGGATGTGGAAAAACTCCGAAATTTCCTCGAACAGAAGTGCGAGCGGGATACCTCAGGACGTCTCGTATCCAAGCGGACGGGACATCCGGTCACGGGAATCGTTCCAGTTCATCTGTATGGTCACCCCGCCGACATGGACCCCATCATGGAAGTGGCGGAGCGCTACAACCTTGTTGTGATTGAAGACGCTTGCCAGGCGCACGGTGCGGAATACTTCTCGGAGCGCCATCATCGCTGGATGAAAGCCGGTTCGATCGGAAGGGCAGCAGCGTTCAGTTTCTATCCAGGCAAAAATCTCGGTGCTTGCGGCGAAGCAGGGGCGATCACAACCAACGACGAGGAAATCGCGCGCAAGTGCCGCATGCTGCGCGATCACGGACAAGCCAAAAAGTACTATCACGATATCGAGGGTTACAACGGCCGGCTCGATGCGATTCAGGCGGCGATGCTGCGAATCAAACTTCAGCATCTGGCCGAGTGGAATGAGCAGCGCCGACAACGAGCGAGCCTTATGCAGAACTGCTGGCGCACTCAGCACGTCGGCGATTCTTCCCTCGCCGGCTCCGTGGGCGAAGCCCGTCTATCATCTTTATGTAATCAGAGTAGAAGATCGCGATGGATTCATGGCGAAGCTAGCCGCCCACAACATCGGTACGGGCATTCACTATCCCATCCCGTTGCACCTGCAGAAGGCCTACAGTCACCTCGGGTATCGACGAAGGCGATTTCCCGGTCTCTGAACGCTTAGCGAAAGAAATCGTCTCGCTGCCGATGTTCCCTACCCTCACCGATAGCGAGCAGAAACAGATTTGCGACACTATAACAGAGGTGCTATCCCACCCTGTCTTAGTGCCGTAGATTGAGCCAACCCCAACTCCCCCCGCGGTTGCCGGCATCTTTCACGACCCAGTCTCGCTATGTCCAGTGTGCTTCCCGTCAAGATTAATGCCCGCGGTGAGTCTGTTTACCAGGACCTACAAAAAGGATTCCAGTCCTATGAAAATAACTGTAATCGGAGCAGGGTATGTGGGCCTGACCACCGCCGCCTGCTTGGCACAAATTGGGCACCATGTTTTCTGCAGTGAGAGCGATCAGGAAAAACTTCGGAAGCTGCAACGCGGAGTGATTCCTATTTTCGAGCCAGGACTCGACAAACTCCTCGCCGATGCCATAAGCAATAGGCGCCTCGAATCGGCTCTACTATCGAAGCCATCAACCGCTCGGATGTAATCTTCATTTGTGTTGGAACTCCGCCCTTGCCCAATGGGGACGCGGATCTTTCCGCCATTGAGTCGCTTGCGAGCACGATGGCACGAAATGCAATTGGCTTCAAGCTGATCGTGGAAAAAAGTACGGTGCCAGTTCAGACTGCCATGCAGCTTCGAAGGCATCTTAGCACTCGTGTTGCGCTCGGAGCAGAGTTTGAAGTCGCTTCCAATCCTCAATTTCTCCGGGAAGGTTCGGCAGTGCATGACTTCCTCCATCCCGATAGGATTGTCGCTGGGGTGGAAAGCGAACGCGCAGAGAAAATCCTGCGAGAGATTTACGCTCCTATCGTAAACCAGATATTTTTGTGTCCAATGCATGATCGTTGTCCCAAACGGGACCGAGTACCATTCATGGTTACCGACACAAAGTCGTCGGAATTGATCAAGCATGCGTCAAATTCCTTTCTCGCGATGAAAATTTCCTTCATCAACATGATTTCGGATCTTTGCGAGGCTGCCGGAGCAGACGTCGGTAAGGTCGCGGAGGGCATCGGGCTTGATCCGAGAATCGGTCAAGCGTTTTTGCAGCCCGGAATTGGATTTGGAGGGTTTTGTTTCCCAAAAGACGTGCAAGCAATTGTTCGAATCGCTCAGAAGTTCGGCTGTAACTTCAACCTTTTGCGGGAAGTCAACGAGTCAACCAGGAGCGCATCCAGCATTTTGTTGAAAAAATAAAGAGTGAATTGTGGGTTTTGCGGGGCAAAAAGATCTGTGTCTGGGGACTGGCTTTCAAGCCGAATACAGACGATATTCGTTTTGCGCCGGCCATTCCCCATCATTCGTGAATTGATCGCGGAGGGCGCCTGCGTTCAAGCTTATGATCCGCAGGCCACGGAGAGGACTCGAAACGAACTGCCTCAGATTACATATTGCGAGGATGCCTACGCTGCGGCGGCCGGAGCGGATGTTGTAATCCTTCTAACTGAATGGCCGGAGTTTCGGCTGTTGGACTTCGCTAGGGTCGCCCAACTGATGGAACGGCCTTTGATTATCGACGGACGAAATGCACTGTCGCCTTACGAAGTTGCTGCTCAGATCGACTACATCGGCATCGGTGGGGTTCGCCGTCTCCGGCAGGACACAGTGTTCCATCCAAACAGACCCACAGCAGAGGCGCCAAAAAGGGAAATCGCCGCTTCGAGGATCTAATAGGGAACTTTGGTTTTATAGTAATGGCATCCACAGCTTATCAATCAGAGTTAGCTTCCGAGCCAGCGGCACCGGTGGTGGACAGCAACGAGTCTCGATCTGCGAAGACGAGTTACGCTCAGATTTTGAAGTCCTCGGCTCTCATCGGTGGCGCACAACTGTTTAATGTCAGCATTGCAATCGTCCGTACCAAGGTCATGGCCATGCTCCTTGGACCTGGGGGATTCGGGTTAGCCGGCCTCTATAACTCGGTAGTTGACCTTACTCAGAATATCGCTGGGTTGGGGGTGAACAGCAGCGGTGTCCGCCAGATTGCCGAAGCCGTCGGCGCAGCTGAGACACATAGAATCGCCCTTACCGTTGCCGTCCTCCGTCGGACTTCGGTTGTTCTCGGTGCAATCGGCGCGCTGTCCCTCGTCATTTTCTGCAGGCCAATATCAATTATCACCTTTGGAAGCAGCAAGTATTCGGCCGGCATCGCCGTGATGTCGATCGCGGCGCATTCTGCAACCTTGTATCCGGTGGTCAGACAGCTTTGGTCCAAGGAATGAGCCGTATTGCCGATCTGGCAAAGATGAATGTGCTCGGTGCGCTGTTTGGAGCGGTTGGTGGGTTTCCTTCGTTTATTTCTTTCGTGAGCAAGGAATTGTGCCCTATGTCGTGAGTATAGCTGTCGCGGCGATCGGCACATCGTGGTGGTATAGCAACAAAATCAAGATCGAAAAGGTGGCCGTCAGATTCGTACAAGTGCGCGAGGAGGCGACCGCGCTGCTGAAGCTCGGCTTCGCGTTTATGATCAGCAGCATGATGACGCTAGGAGTCGCTTATGCTGTGCGGGTCACTTTGCTTCACAAACTCGGTCTCCAGGCGACTGGGTATTACCAATCAGCCTGGACGTTTGGCGGGCTTTACGTCAGCTTCATCCTTCAGGCAATGGCTGCAGATTTCTACCCACGTTTAACTAACAGCATTAATGATCACGAAACCTGCAATCGCCTCGTTAACGAGCAAGCGGAGGGTCGGACTTTTGTTAGCGGGACCAGGAGTAATCGCCACGCTCACCTTCGCTCCAATAGTGATCGCCACACCTTACAGCACTAAATTTGCAGGATCTGTGCCCATTCTTCGCTGGATTTGCCTGGGTGCAACTCTGCAAGTGATCACCTGGCCGATGGGCTTTATCATCGTCGCCAAGGGGAAACAGACTTTCTTCATCTTGAGCGAGGTCGCATGGGCAATCGCGAGCATCGCCTTGGCGTGGCTCTGCATTCTGCGCTTTGGTTTAAGCGGTGCGGGAATCGCTTTCTTGGATCTTACATTTTCACGGATTCCTGGTGTATCCAATTGCGCGCCATCTGAGCGGATTCAGATGGTCGAGAGAGAACTTGCTCATAGGTCTGCCTTATATCTCACTAATCGCCCTTGTGTTCTGTGGATTCTACTGGTTGCATTTCCCCGCTGCCGTTTCCATCGGAATTATAGCGCTCCTTGCAAGCAGCACCTATTCTATATGGGCATTCTCCAGGACTTCTATCTCTAAGCGAAGTTCCTCGTCCGCTTCGACGACTCATCGCACGGATAAAGCCGATTCCGACTCTCCCATCTTCGACCAGTTAGGGAACTGAGCTTTTGACATCCAGCTGAGGGCCTCTCGAGTTAACCATGTTGTGTTCTATTCCTAGTAACCTCTCATGCCACATCTCGGGTAGACCGGCTAAGCCCCAGGTTGGCGTTTTTCCAGTACAAGTATGAGGGGCTAGCTCCGTTTTTGCTCGTACACCAGCGCGAACACGCCGACTGCCTAAGGCAGTACTTCGACGTCACGGTGATCCAACATGATTGCGACTATCAACAGATTTGCGACGCTTATGAGCCGGAATTAGTTATCTTTGAAAGCGGTGTCCCTTTCCTTCCTGTACGCGTCCCGCTGTCCACAACGTTCGAGCCTCTAGTCAGGTGCCTAGATTGGGTCTCCTACATGCGGACGGATTTGGTGAAGGTCGCAGTGGCTTCTTTTCCGATATGGAGCACTGGGGAATAGAAACCTTTTTCACAATTGCTACAACAGCTGTAGAGCATACTCCCGCCCTTGCGGGAAAAAGTTTTGTCTGGCCTAATTTCGTTAATCCGGAGGTGTTCCGAGACTACGGCCACATTAGAAACATTGAAGTATTGTTCACGGGTAACAATAATTCCCTCTACCCATGGCGTCAGAAGGTGGTTAAGATTATCCCACTACACTATCGATCTGTTATCTGCTCGCATCCTGGATACACCTCCGAAAGACAATCCCGCAAGATCGTATTGGGCGAGGAATATGCCATGATGCTGAATGCCTCTTGGTTGGTGCCAGCCTGCGGCACTGTCGCAAAGGAAATTGTTCGGAAGCACTTCGAGGTTCCGGCCTGCAGATCATGTCTGGTGTCGGAGAGGTCGCCGGCATTGGACGCCGCAGGTTTTGTCGACATGAAGAATTGCGTGTTTGTCGATGAGAGCGACGTCGTCGAGAAGGTCGGGTATTTACTGGAAAACCGTGATGAACTGCAAACGATCATTGACTCTGGTCACAAGCTAGTCCATTCGCGTCACACTATCTATCATAGAGATCAGGTCCTGCAATGGTTCACGCTTAATCAGAATCGTAAGCCGGGACAGAAAATCATACAAACTAATCCATTTGAACCGTTGCAGATCGTCGATGGCACAAGTGGACAAGAGAGCATCTATATCCATTCGAACGGGGAACTCGTGTCGCTACTCCGAGACGCCGACCGTTACCTATGGGAGGGGGCGGCGCAACTGGCGGAAAAACACTATCTACAGTGTATCGCCTATTATCGCTACATGCCGGAAGCCTTGTTAGGAATGACTCTATGTGCTCTATTACAGGGAAGGCCAAAGGACGCGATGAAATGGATTGTGAAGCCTCTGGTGGCTAGTTTGGCAGAGTACAATGCAGTCGATCCCGATCCTGTGGAGTGGGCATACTTTATAGTGGCGTTACTGTGTTTGGGGCAGGTACGCCAGGCTAGTAAACGAAGCCAGGAATTCCAATGGCTGCATCACCCCGAGCTGGACCGGGTTCGCTGGATCACGAGTGTCTTGCGAAACCGCCGAATACGCAATTCTGCACCATGCGTCGAATTCACGCAACATCGGCTTACGATTCATCGACTACCGCGTCGGGGCCTGGCTCAATGGACTGATCAACTGGCTTCGATGCTTCATAGCTGTGCACAAACAGGATTAGCTCAACGACTAAAGGCTCTTGACCTAGCTAAGTACAGCCCCGACAATGCCGAAGCACCTGCAGTTGAAAAGTTGTCGTATTTACCTATTGACGATGTTAACGTTAGAGCTCGCCGCAGCTTGTCGCGGAGAATGCCTCTTGTTTTGTTCAGAACTGATGCCTTTGGGTTATTCAAGAGGCGTCAGCTGTATTGGCTTATGTGGATGCGATTGAGGCGAGCAGCAAAATGCGTGCTCGGACGACCGCTCACAGCGGCGTTTCTTCAAAAAACTAAGAAATTGGGGAAAGATGGGCGAAGTCGTCGAGTGTTATCAAAAACCTTACGCTAATAGGGATTCGTAATCTGGTGGAGATTTTCGATGGCTCCCAGCCTTCAGTCCGTGTCGACACTTCTTCAATGAACTATCGGGTTTGCAAGAAAAGTAGGAAGATCATCGAGAGTTATCGGTAAACTCAGTCAGCAGTTATTGTAGAGAGCAACGTAGTGTATTCCGCGAGACGATAGTGAGAGAGGTTGATAGCGACAAGCGGTCATGAGCCGGTAGGTCGGCATGCGACACGTTACAAGCCATTGACCAACTAGAGGAGACTTCCTGTGGCTTTGCTAAATCCCACGACACCGGCGAATGAATGTGGCAGGGATCATCTTTGCCATAGATTCTCAATTAATAGTGTGAACGTTGAGACGCAAAGAGTTCATAACCTGCATGTCTCGTGTGTGGCAACTCTTGTTCGTGTCTGGAATAACATATGAAGATCATGACTGTGGTCGGGGCGCGGCCGAATTTCATGAAGGTTGGTCCCATTCTCCAGGCCATCTCGGACCACAACGCACGCCGCAGCAGCTCCGAGCCTCACGTGAAGCGAATTTTGGTCCACACCGGTCAGCACTACGACGCGGTCATGTCGGCCGCCTTCTTCGCCGACCTCAATCTTCCAAAGCCGGACATCTTTCTTGGCGTCGGCTTCGGATCGCACGCGGTCCAGACGGCCGAGATCATGAAGCGGTTTGAGCAGGTGCTGCTCGAGCAGGAGCCGGACGTGGTGGTTGTCGTTGGGGATGTAAATTCCACAGTTGCCTGCGCGCTGGTCACGGCGAAGATATCCGGCGAGAACCGTCCTCGGATCGCGCACGTCGAGGCTGGCTTGCGCTCTTTCGACCGCAGCATGCCCGAAGAGTGTAACCGCGTGGTCACGGACCACCTGTCGGATTTCCTATTTGTCACCGAGGAGAGCGGCTTGGCGAACCTCGCGCATGAAGGCATTCCGTCCGAGAAAGTATTCTTCGTCGGCAACACGATGATCGACACGCTTATGGCGTTTGGCGGAAAGGCCGATCAGTCACAGGTTCTCGAGCGGCTCGGACTGTACGAGACTCAGAAGCCGAACCGGATGCCGCGTTCGGTCAAGCAGTACGCGCTACTCACGTTGCACCGGCCTTCCAACGTCGATGGGCGCGATACCCTCATGGAGATCATTGCGGGGCTAGGGGATCTGGTCGCATCACACGACATTGTGTTTCCGGTGCACCCGCGCACACGCAAAAACATTCAGCAGAATGGGCTGGAGGAGTACTTCGACAGCTCGTCTATGGAATCGGCGGTGTCGTTGCAGCAGCGCAGGATCAAACTGGTCGAGCCTCAGGGATATCTCGACTTTGTGTGCCTGATGAAGCATGCCCGAGTTGTGGTCACCGACTCCGGGGGCATTCAGGAAGAGACCACGTGCCTGGGCGTTCCGTGCGTTACGGTGCGCGAAAACACTGAGCGTCCGGTCACTATCACGGCCGGCACGAACGTGCTGGCTGGCGTTCGGCGGCAGGGAATCCGGGAAACCATTCGCCGGCAGCTTACGCGCGTCGCCGATCATGCGATTCCTGAGAAATGGGATGGAAGAGCCGCGGAGCGGATACTGCGGGCGCTCGTCTCGAATGCGCAACCAGTCAGCGCGGTACCCGCGCCCATAGCCGTCGAGGCGGATGTCTCCGTCTCTTCTAGGGGGCATTGATGTCGATTTCTACTGAACCCATCGTCCAAGACGACTTCCAACCCGCTGCGGCGGCGCCGACGTCAAGTTCGAAGCTGCACCCAGAGTTGGCGCTGGCTCGATCGAAAGGGAAGAAGATCTGGATCGACCTCGACAATTCGCCGCACGTGCCGTTCTTCAAGCCGATTGCCGAGGAACTGGAGCGCCGAGGATACTCCGTGGTGTTCACCGCGCGCGATTGCTTCCAGGTGCGAGAGCTCGCGGACCTGATGAAGCTGAAGTACCGCTGCATCGGACGTCACTATGGCAAGCACACAATAGCGAAGCTGGCCGGCATCGGCGATTCGCGCCCTGCAGCTGCTTCCATACGTCTGCGGCAGCGGCCGCATCTGGCTGTATCGCACGGGTCACGTTCTATGTTCGCGCTCGCATCCATGCTGCGCATTCCCACCATCACCATCATGGATTACGAACACGCACGATGGGCATGGTTCTTAGGGAACGCATGGGCGATGCTGCCCGACGTCATTCCTGGAACGGCGCTGAAGCTGCGAAAGGATCGAATCCTAAGGTACCCCGGCATCAAAGAGGATGTTTACGCTCCTTCATTCCGGCCCGATCCAGCAATCAGGAGTAGTCTCGGCATCGCCAATCATGAACTCGTGGTCACGTTGCGTCCCCTGCGACCGAGGCTCACTACCACAACCCGGAAAGCGAAACCCTGCTCGACTGCGGTTTTTGAGGTGATTTCGCAGACTGCCGACGTCAAGGTCGTTTTGGTGCCGCGCACGGCGAAGCAAGAAGCGGAACTACGGAGCAGTGGCCTCGCTTATTCGAGTCGGGAAAGTAATTGTTCCGAAGCAGGCGGTGGATGGTCTTGACCTGATCTGGTTCTCGGACGTCGTCATTAGCGGGGGTGGGACGATGAACCGCGAGGCGGCCGCTCTTGGCGTCCCGGTGTACAGCATTTTCCGCGGCAAGACGGGTGCGGTGGATCACTATCTGGCGAAGAATGGACGGCTTGTCATGCTCCAGAGTGCCAGACGATGTGCGAGCGAACCTTAAGCTCGTCCGGCGCCGACATCGACCGCCGTACCGCCGAGCAATACGCCAAAGACTCTCGATGCAGTGGTCAACCACATCATCGCGGTTGCGGATTCAAGATGAGCGCCCCGCCCTGCAACTGCTGACTAATGTTCATTGCTCAAGAATCGATACATCGCATGTGTGAAGGCGTGAGTCATCCCAGCCTGGAACAATCGATTGCGAAGCTACTCCGCCTATTGCCGCGCAAACGACTGGGCGGGCTACGATCCGTACGACGCGCTGAACTGCCCGTTGTTCGGCCTCCTCCCGCTGCTGAACCGTCGTCTGCCGCGGCTTGTCCTCACGCAGTTGTTGAAACGGAGCCCGATCAACTGTGCGGCCCCTGCTCGGAATTCCCAAGATTCAGAATCCCAAGGGGCTGGCGCTCTGTTTCTCTCCGCGTTCGTGATCCTCCAGCGCACGAAAAGCGGAATTTGCGAAGAGGGAGACGTTGACCTGATGATCGAGCGCCTGCGCGCGCTGCGATCCAAGGGCATTGATTCCTGGTGCTGGGGCTACAGTTTCCCCTGGCAGACGCGCACGATTGTGGTCCCGTCCGGGTACCCCAACCTGGTCTGCACATCGTTTGTCGCGACCGCACTGCTGGACGCGTTTGAGCGCGTACGGACTATCGCGGTGTCTGGAGATGGCGGTCAGTGCGGCCGAGTACATCCTGAATGAGCTGTACTGGACCGACGGCGACGCGGCCGGCTTCAGCTATCCGCTTCCCGACCTCCGCAGCCCAGTGCACAACGCGAACTTCTTTGGCGGCTGCCTTGTTGTGCCGTGTGTACAGTCACACCGGCGAAGAGAAATTCCTCGCGCCCGCGCTTCACGTGGCCCGCTACTCCGCGGCGAAGCAAGAACGCGGATGGCTCCTGGTACTACGGCGAAGGCCGCAAGCAAGCGCTGGATCGACAACTTTCACACCGGCTACAACCTGTGCGCGTTGCAGGATATCTCGCCGATATGCCGAGACAACCGAGTTCGACGCCGTCCTCCGGCGTGGCTTCGAGTTCTATCGCAATCATTTCTTCCGGGAGGACGGTTCTGTCAGCTACTTCCACGACCGGACCTATCCGATCGATATTCACTGCGTGGCGCAAAGCATTCATCACGCTCGCTCACGTTCAACGAACTGGATCCCGACAACCTGCCGCTGGCGCACTCCGTGTTGCGATGGGCCTTGGACTCACCTGTGGGATGATCGGGGCTTCTTCTACTACCGGGTCTGAGGTCGTGTACCAACCGGATCTCGTACATGAGATGGTCGCAGGCGTGGATGCTTTTGGCCGGTGCAATGCTTCTGGAAGACTGCATTGACGGCACGGATGATCGCTCGACCCCGGGATGGCGGGAGTCGGACGAGGCCGCGCATGATTGAGTGCGTCTTCACGCTGGATTACGAGATCTACGGCAACGGCCAAGGTTCGCTGCGGGATCTGGTGCTCGATCCAACGCAGCGACTGGCGGAGCTGTTCCAGGAATTTGGCGCACCCTTTGTGGTGTTCGCTGAGGCGGTGGAATTCGCGCAGCATGGAGGAAACCCAGTCTGATCCCGACATCTGCAATGTGAGCGCTCAACTGCGTGAGCTGCGCGCGGCTGGCCACGAAATCGCCTTGCACCTTCATCCCTGGTGGGCGAACGCGCGTTATGAAGATGGCCACTGGCAGCTGGACTGGAGCGAACGAAGCATCTGCACGCTGGCACCGGATCGCGTCGATGCGATTGTTTCCGGAGCCATTCAGTACCTGCGCGACGGCTTGAACGACCCACATTTCACGCCGCTGTCCTTTCGCAGCGGCCTGTGGGTGATGCAGCCGACCTCGGTCGTTGGCGAAGTGCTGGCACGGCACGGGATTCGGATGGACTCTTCAGTGTTCAAGGGCGGTCGGGTACATGGCTTGGGCCTGGACTACCGGCCTGCGGCTTGCGAACAAGCGATTGCTGGCGTTTCGGCAACGACGTGAACGTGCCTGATCCTAACGGCACGCTCTGGGAAATCCCGATCCATACGCAGATGGTGCCGTTTTGGCGAATGCTGGGCCGCAAGCGCCTGCAGACTGCCAGAGCAAAACGCGCACGGCCAGCCAGGGCACGCCGCTGCCGCGCCACTGGCGCGATTTTGTCCGTTGCCTGCTATCCGCGCAAGCTGGACTTCTGCCGCATGACCTTTGAAGAAATGCGTGGCGCTATGGCGGGAGTTCTCGAAGCGAGGTCAGGAACGGCCGAACGACAGCGACGTAATCGTGGCGATTGGGCATTCCAAGGATTTCGTTGATGCGGAGGCGGTCCGGCGTTTTCTCGACTTTCTCCAAGAACGAGCTCGATTGCCGTCACGACTTTCTCGCGCCTGCTTTGCTGCGAGCCGCGACTCTTTTCTTGAGGTCAACTATGCAGTGTGTTTCGAATTGCGTACCACCTCGATCGTCGCCGCACAGCTGCTATCAGTGCAGAACCGATCCAGATCCAATGGGACCCGAGCCTGCCAGTCTTCGCGAAAGAGGAATTCCTCAGCGCGGTCGGCGACGAGTACGGCTGGTTGGGCGGACTGGATGAATCTGGAACGCTGCGATGCGTGCTGCCCTACACGATCGTGCGGAAAGCTGGATTGCGAATGGTGCGATTCCGGGTGGAGACGATTCCGTTGCGTGCGGGCTTGATGTGGTGGCGGAGAAGTCCTTCTTGAACAGTGTGGTTGAGCATTTCCGAACAGCCGGCGCCGATGTGATCATTCCGCCGACCAACAACACGCTCTTCCGCACTTATCCCGGACGGCGCAAGCCCGGCTCCGTACGGCAGTTACGTGATCGATTTGCAGCAGACCGCGAGGACGTCCTGTGGCGAAATGTCGCCAAGACCACGCGACAAAACATTCGCTCTGCGCAAAAGGACGGTGTGTCGGTTCGAGAGGGCAGCGAGTTAGCTGGATCCGGCCTACGATCTGATTCGCGAAACCTTTCGCCGCTCAAAGAGGGCTTCATGAGCCGTGACTCGTTCAAGCGATTCGCCCTCTCGCTTGGCGACAACGGCAAGCTCCTCGTGGCAGAGCATCAGGGTGTTGCGCAGAGCTATTCTTTGTTCGCCTTCAGCACGCCGTGCGCGTATTGGATCTATGGCGGCAACATCCATCAACAGCACCAGGGAGCGATGAAACTGCTGCAGTGGGAGGCCATCCGTCGTGTTTCGGAACCTTGGTGTCCACAAGTTTGATTTCTTTGGGGCCAGAATCAATCCGCCGAAGGGCTCGAAGCAGGAAGGCATCAACCTGATGAAGAAGCATCTCGGCGCCACGCCTCGTCAGAGGGCTACGTGTGGAAGTACTCTCTCCGGCCCGCTACGGGCGTGGGTGTATTCGACCAGGCGTCCGCGTGCTCAGGGGCGGAGACATTGTGGACCAGGAAGAGCACAAGTTGAAGGACTTACAGCATCAAGGTTGGAAGCTGATGCCGCGCTGATCATGTCGGGGCCGCTGAGCCCGCGCGGATGTGCGCACCGAGTCCGAAGCGGCAGCGGTTCCGGGCGTGATTATGTTGAGTCTCATTCCCACCGAACACTGGGAGTATGGTCCTACGGATGCGATCCGGGGATTACTTCGCGGCCTTGTCGTCTCGAGCAGCCGGGCAAGCTCGACGTCGTAGATCCGCATCACCGGGCTGGGCCTGTGTCTTCCAGTCCGATCAGCGCAGAGCTGCAATTGTTGTAGCCCTGAAGGCCCTTGCGTTGCCCCCGGGTGCATCGGTCGCGTGTCCCTCTGTATTGCTGTCCGGTTGTTTTGAGCGCGATCAAGGCCGCGGGTTGCCGTGCGCGCTTCATCGACGTCGATCCGGATACTTATTGCCTTTCAGCGGCCGATCTTGCCGCCAAGAGCTCCGAAGTGGATGCCGTCATCGCCGTCCACATGTTCGGGAACATGTGCGACATGCCGGCACTTGCGAGAGGCGGCACCGGGTAAACCATTCATTGAAGATTGCGCGCAGGCGTTGGGTTCCCGGCTCGACGGCCGACTCGCCGGCTCGTTTGGTGAAATCGCTGTCTTCAGTTTTCGGTCGGGCAAATACATTTCGGTCGGCGAAGGGCGGGGCGGTGTACTGCAGCCGGGCCGATCTGCAAGTCTCGAGTCTCGGAACTCGTCCAGCACTTCCTTCGCCCAGGCGCGTGGACGAATGTGTTCACGTGGCCAAGACATACTTGCGATCGCTGCTTCGCGCCAACCGCTATGGGGACTGATAGGAAGCTCGATTGTGGTACGCCTACACGGAGAAGGTCAGTTACACGTCCCAGGCCCCGATCGTACTGGGGCAGGATCTATCGAAACCGACCGGACATGACGGCAGTCCGACGTCTGCGCATCTTCCGATCGCCGATTGAGAAACAGCGATGGAACGCCGATTACTACTCGCGGAATCTGACCGTTGACTGCCGACATGCTCTGTCGGGAACACCGGGCGCGTTCTTCAACCGTCTTCAGTACCCGCTGCTCGTTCCGACCTCCGGGCATGTGACCGACTGGCGGCGCGTTTGCGAGGAGCAGATCAGTACGCCAGACCGTACAAAGACATTGCCCGTGATCGCGGCCATGCACTACGGTTACACCGGCGATTGTCCGCGAGCCGAACGCATCGCGAGCTCGGTGCTGGTGATTCCCTGTAATTACGCGCTCAAAGCCGCCGATGTCGAGCGGATCGCGATGTGTGAATCGCGCTTGGGCAGAAGTTGTGCTCCGCGACGGAACGAAGCATCGGCTTGCTTCCATGAATGCAGCGTCCGCCTAACGCCGGAGATGACCCGACCGTGCCTGATCGCACCATTGCTGAACAAGAAGAACTTCCTTTCATGAAACAAGTCATTCAGAATTTCAAAACCGGTGAGCTCTCCGTGGCCGAAGTTCCCGCCGCCCGCCCTGGCGCGCGGATTCGTGCTGGTGCGCAACCACTTCTCGCTCATCAGCGCCGGCACCGAACGGTCCACGGTCTCGACCGCTCAGGCGTCGCTTCTTAGGGCAAGGCCCGGCAGCGGCCAGATCTCGTTCAGCCAGGTTCTCGACAGCTTCCGCAAGGACGGATTCGCCGAGACGCTTGAAGCGGGTGCGTACCAAGCTCGAAACGCTCAAGGAACTGGGCTACAGCTCCGCTGGCACGGTGCTCGCCTCTCTGGATACCCAGGGGCGGTTTCAACCTGGGCGACCGTGTGGCATGCGGTGGAGGCGGCTACGCGTCGCATGCCGGCGTCGATCACGGTGCCGCAAAACCTGATCGTCAAAGTGCCCGACACCGTGGGTCTGGACGCCGCGGCCTTTACCACCCTGGGTGCGATCGCGGTGCAGGGCGTCCGGCAGGCCAACCCCCGGCTTGGCGAGTTCGTGTGCGTGATCGGCCTGGGGCTTCTTGGCCAGATCACCGCGCAAATCCTGCGAGCGAACGGATGCCAGGTCTTTGGTGTGGACACCGTCGGAGTCCATGGCTCGCGCTTGCTGCCAAGACAGTTGTCACGCGGCCCGCACGCGGTCGGACACCGGGCTGGACTCCGCCTTTGCTGCTTTACCGGAGGGCCATGGTTTCGATTCCGTAATCATCACCGCCGCGACGCAATCCACCGACCCGGTGGAGCTGGCCACCGCCATCCTGCGGCAAAAGGGCGTCATCGTCATTGTGGGCTCCGTGCCCATGAACATCCCGAGGGAGCCGCATTTCTACAAGAAGGAGCTCGAGCTAAAAATCTCCTGCTCCTACGGGCCGGGGCGTTACGACCCCACGTACGAAGAGGAAGGCCAGGATTACCCCTATGGCTACGTGCGGTGGACGGAGAACCGCAACATGGAAGTTTTCGTCAAGCTGCTCGAAAACCGAAGCGTGGATGTGCAGCCACTCGTGACGCATGTCTTTGAAATCGAGCAGGCAGAGAAGGCGTATGACATCGTGACCGGGAAAGTCTCGGAACGTCATCTCGGCATCCTTCTCAAGTACTCCGAGGCACCCGAGACGCATCCAGTTGAACCGGCGCCGCAGTCGTCTGCTGGCTCCGCGGCAACAGCCCGGCATTGGCTTCATCGGCGCCGGCAGCTTCGCGCAGAAATTCCTCATCCCGTTCGCGCGGCAGGGAGGTGATCTGGTCTCCGTGGTGACCTCGCGCGGGGTCACCGCGAAAAGCGTGGGCGAGAAATTTCGCTTCCGTTCCCACTCGACCGACGCGCACGATGTCCTGGCGAACCCGGCGGTCAATACGGTGTTCATTGCCACTCGGCACGACACGCATGCCGGGTTCGCGGCGGCCGCGCTCGAAGCTGGCAAGAACGTGTTCGTCGAGAAACCTCTCGCAATTCATGAAGACGAACTCGCGCACGTTCTGGAAGTTGCCAGCCGGCGGAGCGACTGCCGCCTTATGGTCGGGTACAACCGGCGTTTCTCGCCCCTCGCTCGCCAGGCCAGAGAGGTTTTCCAGCGCGTGTCCGGACCGCTCGCTCATCAACTACCGTGTCAACGCGGGATTCCTGCCCAAGGAGCACTGGACGCAGACCGAACAAGGCGGCGGACGAATCCTGGGTGAGGTGTGTCATTTCGTCGACCTGATGCAGTTTCTCACCGGTTCGGAGCCGGTCGGTGTCTATGCGGTGTCCGTCGCCGCTGACAATGCCCAGATGCCCGACCAGGACAATGTCATCATCTCGCTGCGCTTTCAGAATGGATCGGTGGGCCAGATAAGCCTATCTGGCGTGCGGCGACAAGTTGCTCAGCAAGGAGCGGATCGAAATCTTCGGCGGCGGGCAAAGCTTCATCATTGATGATTTCAGGCTGGGTGAACATTACGCCGGCGGTTCCCGGCGCATACTCAAACTGCCAGGCAAAGGACACCAGGAGGAGGTGGAAGCATTCCTGCACGCCATCCGCGACGGGGGGCCTTCCCCGATTCCCCTGGACTCGCTCGCCCTGACCAGCGCGCCACTTTTGCCATTCTCGACTCGTTGCGGACCGGGCTGCCGCAGACAGTTTCGCTTCGTTGTCTGATACCGACCAGAGTTCAGCACGTGTGGCCCCAGTACTGCCGGCAGCTCAGACGGTGCGCCTTGAAATCGGCCACGCTCAAGCTCACAACTGACGATCTCAGACACGAATATCGCACGTCTTAATCTCAAACTATGTGCGGAATCGCTGGAATCTTGCATCAAGACCCGAGCTCGACGAGTCGATCGTGACACGCTCCGCCGCATGACCGGCGCGTTCTGTCTCATCGCGGGCCTGACGGCGAGGGCTACTACGAGGACGGAAACATCGGCCTCGGACATCGGCGCCTGGCCATTATCGATCTCGCGACGGGAAGCCAGCCCATGTACAGCGCGGATCGGAGACGTGGTCCTCGTGTTCAACGGCGAGATCTATAACTACCTGGAGCTCAGGGAGGAGCTGAAGAACCTCGGACACGACTTCGTGACCACTTCGGACACCGAAGTCATCATAGCTGCGTACAGCAGTGGGGCTTCGACTGCCAGCAGAAGTTCAATGGCATGTGGGCTTTTGCGCTCTGGGATTCGCGGCTGAAGCAGCTCTTCCTGTCGCGGGATCGCATCGGCGAGAAGCCGCTTCACTACTCGGTCCAGGACGGAACGTTTGTGTTCGGTTCCGAGATCAAGAGCCTGCTCGCGTACAGATCGGACTACGAGCCGGCGACGGAACTCCTGAATATCTATCTCTCTCTCGGATACGTGCCCGCGCCGTACACGCTTCTACCGTGGCATATCTCGATTGCTGCCGGGGCACTACCTGGTCGTACAGAGATGGCCGCGTTCAGGATCGCACATACTGGGACCTGCCCTGAAATCACCGAGTCCGACATGCGCACCGATGCGGAGCGTATCTACGAGGAATTTGAGGAATGCTTCCTTGACTCGGTCCGGTTGAGAATGCGGAGCGACGTCCCTTATGGTGCGTTCCTCAGCGGCGGCTTGGATTCAGCCAGCGTGGTGGCAGCCATGTCGGCACAGAGCTCGCTTCCCGTCGAGACGTTCACCATCGGATTTGCGGAGCGCGCGTTTCGACGAGCGCCATCTGGCGCGGGAAGTCGCCGAGCGGTTTCGCACCAATCACCACGAGAGAGTGGCCGCGCCGGAGATGTTCGACGAATCTTTGCAGAAAGTGCTGTCGCACTTCGATGAGCCATTCGGCGATGCATCTGCGATTCCGGTCGGTCTGGTGTCAGGAATTGCGCGGCAGCATGTGACGATGGTGCTGACCGGCGATGGCGGGGACGAGGTGCTGTCCGGATACACGAACTACGTTACGGAAAAGCTGACGGAGCGCTATCGCGCCCTGCCTGCTGCGCTCAGGCGGGGAGTGCACTCCTCGACAACGCTTGCCTACGAAACTGGCCCGCGGCAACGTCAGATATCGGCTCAACCGCGCCGAACGCTTCATGAGGCTCGCAGACTCGTCATACAACGAACGCGCAATCGCGAAAATGTCTACGCTCGGTCCCGAGTCCATTCGGAAGCTGATCCCGGACAGTGTTCCGCAGCTTCACGATTGAGGACTATTTCTCCGATGCGCTGGCGAAGTGTCCATTCACCGACGGCTTCTATCGGCAGATGTATTTCAACCTGAAGGTGTCGCTTCCGGACGACATGCTCGCCAAGGTCGACCGCATGAGCATGGCGCATTCGTTGGAGGCCCGTGTGCCTTTCCTCGACCACCGGCTGGTCGAGTTGACGTATCAGGTGCACAAGGACGTGAAGATGCCGGGCCTCCGACGCAAGGAACTGCTGAGACGCACCATCGGGCGCCGCCTGCCGCCATCGCTGCTCAAGGCACCTAAGATGCCCTTCTCGGTGCCGCTGCGCGAGTGGTTCAAGCAGGACGACTTCAACGAGCGCCTCACGTGCCCTGGAGCAGGCACGACTTCGGGCTGAACAGTTCCGTCATTAGTGATATCGTTGATGCCAATCGAAGCTGGCCAACAACGACTACGGCGACTTCATATGGCGGCTGTTCGTTTTGAAGCACTGGATTGATGCCCCGGCTCGTCCAGCCTGACGGCCGTCGTGAAGGCTGTTAGTACTGATGCGCGGACAACAGACACCGGCATGCCGATCTTGATGCACGAAAGCTGCAGTAACTGCGCAATACCGCTGATTTCGGTCTGTGTCTGCACATACCGGCGGCCGACGCAGTTGGAGCAACTTCTCAGAAGCTCGATCAGCAGACTACGAACGGGCTTGTTCCGAGTTTTCGATCGTGGTCGTGGACAACGACGCACGCGAGTCGGCCCGGAGTATCGTCGAGTCATGGGCCGAGCGATCGAGCGTCCCAATCGCCTACGGGGTCGAGCCGCGACAGAACATTGCCGTCGCGCGGAACGCATCCGTTGCGATGGCAACCGGCGAACTGGTGGCGTTCATCGATGACGACGAAGAGCCCTCGGATGACTGGTTGTGCAGGCTCTACGAGGCCCTTCTCGAGTACGGCGCCGATGGAGTACTGGGTCCCGTCCTACCGAAGTTCGAGGAAGGTGCGCCGGACTGGGCGGTGAAGGGGCAGGTCTTCCAGCGTCCGGGCTTCAAGACCGGCACCGTCATTCACTGGAGTATAACCGGCACCGGCAACGTTCTCGTTAAGCGAGAGGTTCTGCTGGAACTCGATGGACCGTTCAACCCTCAGCTCGGCGCCGGCGGCGAAGACACAGATTTCTTTCGTCGAGCCATGGCACGAGGGCGGGTGTTCGTGTGGTCCGCGGAGGCCGTGTGTCACGAACGCGTGCCGCCCGAACGCACACGAGTGGCGTTTCAGCTTCGTCGGGCGCTACTTCGAGGCAAGATCGCTGTGCGCGGGCACTGCAGGCGGCTGGCGAGGAATCCTGAAGTCAGCTATCGCAGTACCGCTTTATGCCGCCGCATTGCCGGTATGCCTGGTAGTGGGGTCGCATGTCTTTGTCACATACCTAGTAAGGAGCTTCGATCATCTCGGGAAATTGCTCGCCACTTGCGGAATCGACCTTGTCGGTGATAAGTACATCACTTCAGTAGGTTCTCCGACATGAAACTGAGCATGCCTCACGGGTCGATCGCGACTGCCTCCGCTCACTAGCCGTCCTTCATGCTGCACCTGCGCTGCTGCTTTGCATGCTTGTGCTGTTCCTGCTGGCTGGAAAGGCGGGGGTCGCGTGGTGTGTCGAGCGGCGATGTGGATTCCCACCATCTGGATGCTGATTAGCTGCCAGCAGACCGCTGGCCGACTGGTTCGGCGGTGAGGGGAAGCAACGAATCCGGCAGCCCGCTGGACCGGCTGCGTCCTGTCGGGACTGGGATTTGTCGGCATTGTGGTGCTCGCTCGCCGCCGCTTTGACTGGAGGGGCACCTTGCGCCGCCACGTATGCGCTGGTGGCCCTGTTGGCCTACATGTGCGTCAGCACCTTGTGGTCCGACATTACGCTGATCGCGCTCAAACGGTGGGGGCGGGAGTGGGTTGTGATCGTTATGGCGATGGTGATCATGTCGGAGGCCAATCCGCGCCAAGCTTTGGCAGCTCTCTTGCGCCGGTGCGCCTACGTGCTGATTCCATTTTCGCTGGTGCTGATCAAGTACTACCCGGAGTTCGGCCGCCGGTATGCGCGTTGGTCCGGCGTCGAGATGTGGACTGGGGTTACGGGCCAGAAGAACGAATTGGGCCGGCTGTGCATGATTAGTATTTTCTTCCTGTTTTGCGCGCTTGTATCAGCGCCGGCGTGAGCGCCCGAAGCTGGGTGGACGTTACCTGGTATGGGCCGACATGTTCATCATTGTGCTTGGCCGCGTACCTGCTCAAGGGTTCGGACTCCGCCACCTCGATGGCCACTCTTGGCGTCGGCATTGTCATCTTTGTGGGCCTGCAATGGCTTCGGAAGCTGAAACTCAGGGTCCCGCAAACAGTCCTGCTGGCCTTGGTGATCTTCTTAGCGGCTTACGGGATTTCGGCGCCTTTCTTGGCAGGCTACGAATGTGGCCAGATTCACTTCCATGCTGGGACGCGATAGCACGCTGACCGGTCGCACCGAGGTCTGGGCCGACGTATTGCCGGCCAGGGAGCAGCAGCCGCTACTCGGTTACGGCTTCGGAAGCTTCTGGACGGATGCCCGCCGCCAGCTCTACGACATTCCTACTGCGCACAATGGCTATTTGGATGTCCTGCTGGAGCTAGGGGAAGTAGGTCTCGCCTTTTACATGGTTTGGCTTCTGTCCTGCGCCCGGCAACTTCATCGCGCCCTTGCGCGCGATTACGAATGGGCCAGCTTCGCGATCTGTTTACTGCTCATGAGCCTGATCTATAACGCCACGGAATCAGCCCTCAATAGCCTGACCGAGTACATAACGGCGGTGGTAGTCGTTCGCCTCGTTGGTGGTGCCGGCCGAGTTGCGCTCGAGATCCGCCTCGGCGATGCCGGTTCGATTGACCTCGAACCGGCATCCTATGCCTGCAGTTGGGAGACGGCTCGGATATACAGTCATGGCGAGAGTGATGGACCACGCAATCCTTCATCAAAGCGAACAGTGAACCGGTGTTTCCCTCGGCCTGGCGGAGCCAGCTTTCGGACTCGCGGCTCAGGCCAATCGACCGCAGATCGTTGCAGGAGCGGAGGACCCGATCCTGGTAACGGGGGCGAACGGGTTTATTGGCTCCTGGGTGGTACGGACCCTCTTGGCCCGCGGCTTCACCAAGATCCGGTGCCTCACGCGAGCGGCGAGCGGCTCCGCAAACTTGGATCGCATTCGTGCCGAGTTCGGCGCCTCCAGCCTGGAAGTGGTGAACGGGAACCTGCTCTCGCGGGATACGTGCGCCAGGGTGGCAGACGGAGTGGCGGTCGTGTATCACCTCGCTGCGGGAGTCGAGAAGACATTTCCCGGCTGCTTCCTGAATTCCGCGGTGACCACGCGTAACCTGCTCGACGCCGTCATGGCGGCGGGAACAGTAAGGCGCTTCGTCAACATCAGCTCCCTCGCGGTGTACTCGAACGCGCAGCTTCGCCGCGGCGGCGTGCTCTCGACGAGACGTGTCCCATTGACACCCAATTGGTCGAACGCTACGACCCCTACGCGTATGGCAAAGCCAAGCAGGACGAGATCGTTCGCGAATACGGCCGCACTTCGTGATCTCCCCTATGTCATCGTGCGGCCTGGCATCACCTTTGGCCCGGGCAAGACGAAGATTCCCGGGACGGGTCGGAATCGACACCTTCGGTGTGTTCCTGCACCTTGGCCTGGGCAACGGATGCCGCTCACCTACGTGGAGAACTGCGCCGAAGCGATTGTCTTGGCGGGCTTGACGCCGGGGATCGAGGGAGAGGAATTGAACATCGTTGACGATGATCTGCCGCGGAGCCGCGAGTTTCTCCGCCGATACAAGCGAAACGTGACGGCGAATCAGGACGATTCCCGTGCCGTACTCGCTCTTCTATCTCTTCAACTTTGCCTGGGAGAAATATTCGGCGTGGTCCGGCGGACAACTGCCGCCGGCGTTCAACCGCGGACCTGCGAGGCCTACTACAAGAGCCAGACTTTCTCCAACCAGAAAGCCAAGACCCTGCTCGGATGGCGGCCACGAGTGGGCATGAGCGAGGCGCTGGACAGATTCTGCGCGTACGCGCGCGAACGCGTGGTCAAGGCATGATTAGAGCGGCGATCGTCGGGTGCGGAAAAATGGCCGACCAGCACGCGGTGCAGATCCGCAAGATCAGCGAGCGCAAAACTGGTTGCCGTCTGCGACGCAGAGCCGCTGATGGCGCAGCAGATTCGCGGAGCGATTCCGAGTCCCGGCGTGGTTCACCGATGTCGACGAGATGCTCGCCTCGGTCGCGTCCAGACGTCGTTCACGTGACGACGCCGCCCCAGAGTCACCTCGCAATCGGTAAGAAGTGCATCGAGGCGGGCGCCAGCGCCTACATCGAAAAGCCCTTCACGTTGAATACCGCCGACGCCGTGGAGTTGATCGACTGTCGCGAACCGCAAAGGTGTGAAGCTCACCGCCGGTCACAACGGACAGTTCACGCACGCAATGAACGAGATGCGGCGCCTGGTCGCGGATGGCTTCCTCGGCGGGCGGGTCGTGCACATGGAAAGCCTGTACTGTTACGAGTTCGGCGACCCCGCCTATGCGAAGGCGCTGCTTGGCGATTCCGATCATTGGGCACGCAAGCTGCCTGGATCGCTGCTCCAGAACATCATCAGTCACGGCGTCGGCCCGGATCGCCGAATTCATGACCGGCGATAGAATCGTGGTCTGGCGCAAGGTTTTTCCAGTCCCTTCCTTCAGGAGATCGGCCAAGGCGACATTGTTGACGAACTGAGACTCATCATCCGGGACGAGAATGCGACTACCGCAGACTTCACGTTTTCATCGCAGATCAGTCCGACACAGCATCAGTTTCGGGTGTACGGCCCGAAGCGTTCCCTCGTCGTCGACGACGACCACCAGGTGGTACTGCGGCTGGACAATAAGGAGTACAAGAGCTACATGCGCTTTTTTGTTCCTCCGCTGGTCTTCGCTCGGCAGTACGTCGGCAATCTGGCGACGGAACGTGGGGCGGTTCGCGCGAGAACGACTTCCATCTTCCGAATGAAGCGGGTTTGCTGACGCTCATCAGCCCGTTCTACAAGTCCGTGGAGAACGGCGCTCCGCTGCCAATCCCGTATCGAGAAATCCTCCTGACCTCTCGAATCATGGACGCGGCGTTCGAGCAGATAAGCCAGAAAACGTTGATTGGGGCGCAAAGTTCTTGAAAACCGGGCCGGCGCACTCGATGGTCAAGATTAGCTCTTCGCCGGGCCCGGCTAGCGCTGTCGAACCATCGCCGAAAACTGAAACATTCGGTTATCGCGTGATTGGCGGAAAAACGTCAGGTTCTGACCGAGGACCCTTTAGACGCTTTTGGCCGTCCGCGCTGCTCTTCCTGGCGCTTCTCCTTGCGGTAGCTGCGGATCACTTGCTCGGCTCGTGGCTGGGGTTCTCTCAACCCCCGAGCGGATATCTTGGGATCTATCGTCGGGTGGGACCTAAGACCGGTCCCCAGATACTCTGCGCGGGGTCGTCCCTGCTGTATCGGGTCTGTCCTGGCCCAACGTCTCGGAAGCCCTCGGCGAGGGAATCGAAACCTGGGGCGTGGGCGGGTCATCGCCTGACATTTGGGAGAGTGGCAACAGCAGAGACCGCTATCAAACGTAACCATCATTGGTGTTTCGGTGTACGACCTCAACGAAATGCACCTGGCCGACGAGCGTGCGCGAGTTGTGCCGCTCTCGCGAACAATCAACGATCTTTGGGCATCCCACGCGGACCCCGCTTTAGCGCACCGAATTCTCACGCAGTATGCGCTGAAGTATGTGCGATACCTGTTTCCGACCGCAGGCGAATGCCGACAAGGTACTGGTTGGAGTACGAAGCAAAGTCGCAGAACTACTGGGACGCCAGGCCAGCGTGGCAGAGCATGAGGGCGTTGTGGTTGAGCCAGATCCTCCGCTTCTGGAGGCTGGAGAGTCCACTGCGAGGATCAGTGACTGGTCCGGAGCGAGATTGCAGCGGCTCGCAGTCCTTCGCGCCGAGAATCGCGGTCGCCACGAGTTCTTCAATGGTCCCAAGAACACCGAGCCTTTCACAGGATGCTGTTGCGAGCCCGACAGCAGGGGCGCGTGATCGTCGTTGTCTTGCCGGTGAGCGAGGGCATACACCGAAGAGTTCCTCGATCAGAGTGACGTACGCTGCGTTTGAGAGAGGCGATCCACCGAGGCCATGGCAATCGCGCCGGAGGCGACGCTCGTGAGGCTGGATCGCGTGCCGGGAATCTCAGATCCCCGCTACTTTTCCGATCTGGTGCACTTGAACTCGTCGGGAGGCGTGTGGCCACCCAGGCGTTCCTGCCGGAGGTGACCAAGGGTGGACGGCAGCGAAGGTGGAAGCCACGTCTACTGCGTCCGTAAGCCCTGGTGGTAATTATGAGCCATATCCGACCGAGTGTCGGCACCATGTGGCACAGGTGGTCCGAGAACGCAGAGAAGTCGCCTGACTCAGTCGCCATCGTTCATTGGAAGGCAGGAGAAACTCCGCGGCGTTGGACTTGGGGCGAGTTGATCCGCACCGCGAAACTCTACTCGGCGATCTTAACCAATAGTGGTATCCAAAAGGGCGAGGTTTGTGCCATCATCGCCAGGCACAACCCGCTCCTTTATCCGGTGTACATCGGTTGCGTACACGCAGGTGCTATTCCGGCTATTCTTGCCTACCAGAATCCACGCTTGCATCCCGACAAGTTCCGTGAAGGGCTGGAGGGAATGGGAAGGCGTTCGGGACTTGACTGGATTCTGACGGAACGCACCGCTCGAGAGCGTTCTTCAGCCGCTCCTGGGATGGGCAAAGCACGATCCGAGGAATGCAGTTTCCATTCGAGGAACGACGATCTGGAGGGGGTAGGGTCAACCGTTCCGCAACGGAGCCGTGCACACCATGAGCGGCTCGGATCCGTTACTGTTACAACATTCCTCGGGAACACACTGGCTTGCAGAAGCCAGTACTGCTCTCCCATCGCGCGGTCCTCGAGCACGTGACGCAGTACGGCAAATTCCTGGCAGTATCGCAGGCTGACAAGGTGGTCAGTTGGCTGCCGTTGTATCACGACATGGGCCTGATCGCGGCTTTCCATCTGCCGCTGGCGCTGGGAATTCCAACTATCCAGATAGACCCCTTCGAGTGGGTGCTCGCGCCCTCCCTGTTACTGGAAGCGATGTCGACAGAGGGCGGGACAATCGCATGGCTGCCGAACTTCGCGTTCAGCATGATGGCAGACAAGATCAAGGAAGAAGATTTGGAGGATGTAACTTTGAACAGTTGCCGAATGGTGATCAACTGTTCCGAACCGGTGAGGAAGCGCGACCAGGAAAAGTTCTTCGCCGGTTTGCGCCCTCGGGCCTAAAGAAGAAGTGCTCTCGTCGTGCTATGCAATGGCGGAGACAACCTTCGCGGTCACGCAGAGTCTGCCCGGGCGTGAACCGAACACTATAGCTGTAAATCCGCAGGCTCTGTCCAGGGGGGAGCGCAGCCCATGGTGGAACGCGATGCGGTCAAAGTGTGCGTGTCGTCAGGTGAACTGATTCCGGGTTGCACATCCGGATTGTGGACGACAAGTTTAATGAACTCGAAGACGGCCGCGTGGGCGAGATTTTGATCAAGTCTCCATGGATGTTTGATGGCTATCGGAACTATCCAGAGAAGACTGCGGCTACATTCGAGATGGATGGTATTTGAGCGGAGATTATGGTTTTAAGGACGGAAATGACTACTACATCATCGGAAGGAAAAAGGACATTGTGATTGTCGCCGGCAACAATATCTATCCGGAGGATGTTGAGGCGGCCATGAACGAACTGCCGGGAGTGATTCCGGGACGTGTTGTTGCCTTTGGGGAGGAAGATCCGGAAGTCGGGACCGAGCGCCTATCCCTTGTTGCCGAGACGCACCTGACCAATGAAGCGGAACGTCAGCCTGCGCCTCGCAATAATAAAAGCAGGAATGGGAATCGAGGTCTCGATCACGAACGTGTATCTGGTACCGCCCCGGTTCCTGGTGAAAAGCTCTGCGGGAAAGCCCAGTCGTAGCGCGAACAAAGAGAGAGTGACTCCATGAAAGAGATCCGACGTGGCTATGCAAGCAGGGGAGATCGGGGATGATCTCACACGAGTTGAAAACAGTGATTCTGGGTACGCTCAAAGTAGATGACTGGGAGCTTACTGACACCCTGGCAGCCGAAGTTCCCGGATGGGATTCGCTTAGCCACATCAATGTGGTGATGGCTGTGGAGAAGCATTTCGGCGTACGCTTCAAAAACGCCGAAGTGCTCAGACTGAAGAACATCGGCGACCTCCAGCGCCTGGTTGATTCGAAACTGGGCCAAGACCTAACTACTTCACCCTTCGATATGGCATTGTCTTTCACCTCGCTAGAATTCATTCTGTTCTCCTGGGACTGTGTCTCGGGCTGCTCCGTGGAACCGGAAGTTTGCGAGCGAAAATGGGTGCTAATTATCTTCAGCTATGTCTTCTACTTGAGTTTTGGCATCGCTGGCGTCTTGGTCGTGACCTTAACGGCCCTGGTCGACTTCATCGTTGGTCGGCGGCTTGGAAACTCAGTCAGCACTGCGAGTCGGAGGGCGCTGGCTTTGTGCGGGTCTGCAGTCAATCTCGGACCGCTCATATTCCTCAAGTATTCGGTTTTCTTGTCCGAGATCATTGCCGCGCTGCGAACGCTGGGTGTACACGTCTGGTTGCCACTGCATCCTCTGTTTCCGATCGTCGGTCTCTCCTATTTCACCTTTGCCGGGATGAGCTACGTCTTGGACGTCTACAACGAGACAATCGAGCCGACGCAGAGCATGTCGGACTATCTCTGCTACTTGGTGTACTTCCCGAAGCTTGTCGCTGGCCCGATCGTCAGGGCTACGGAATTCCTGCCACAACTCAGCAACGGCATTCAGATTACGGCCGAGGATTTCGAGATAGGGTGCGCCTATCTTCTAGTCGGTGCAGTAAAGAAGCTGGTAATTGCGGACCAGTTAGCGAGCCATGTCGGGATGATCCTGGCGGCGCCGCAAGCTACGATGCTTCACGCTGGTTCAGGGAATGATCGGATACACGGTACAGATTTATGCCGATTTTTCAGGCTACTCCGACATGGCGATCGGGTGCGCACGACTGATGGGTATTCGATTTCCTCAGAACTTTCTAATGCCATACAGTTCCGTGAACATCGCGGAGTTTTGGCGACGGTGGCATGTGACCATGTCGAACTGGTTCAGGGACTATGTGTTCCTACCGTTGGAGCTGGGGAGTCGCGGAACACGAAATGCGAATCTCCGAGCGTCTCGGAACATTGTCATCACCATGCTTCTCTGCGGCCTCTGGCACGGAGCGAGTTGGAACTTCGTGCTATGGGGAGGACTGCATGGTGTGGCTTTGGCTGTGTATCAGGTGTACGCAAGCATTCTGCGGCGGAACGGCCAAGGAGACGCAATCCGCCTTTCATCCGGGAACGCTGGTTTCTCGCGCGCTGACGCTGTCGGTTGTCATGGTGGGCTGGATCTTTTTCGGTACCCAGACTCTGACGATCGCCTTCAATTACCTGTGGCGAATTGTGACTTGGAGCAGGGACGGCGTGGCGTTGGGCTCTCCTTATATTTTGCCTCTCGCGGCGTTGATGCTGATCAGCCATCTGCTGATAAACAAGGACCGTAATCTGATAGAGGAGGTGTCGACCTATTCGGCGCCAGTCAGGGTCTTCATGTACGCAACCTTGTTACTCGCCTTGGCATGCCTCGTGCCGTCGGATTCGGTGCCGTTTGCATATGTGCGCTTTTGAGGTAGGCCCGACTCTGAATCATCGCGGCATACATGAGAAAATCAGCTTGCGATTGAGAGGTGCCGTGCCACATCGTTTTGCCGTTTCGAACGAAAAACTCGAGGACAAAACAATACGACGATGAATCAGGTGGCTGACAAACCAAGAACCCGCTGGACGGAAGATCAGAATGGACTGGAGCGGTTGAAGGGCTCTTTGGGAGATAGGGGGAAACCCGTACTCCGCGTTCTGCTCCTGCACGGCGGCCAGATTCCGCACTATCGAGTCCCGGTATACAACCACCTCAGCCACTATCTTGCTGAGCGCTCATTCGCGCTGACGGTTACTTCCGAACAGATTCAGCCCGGCAACGCGACCCCCGTGCAATTCGAGTTTGTGCCGATGCATATGTCCGCCAGGACCATCGCTCGTCTGGTGTGGCGCGGCAAGTTCGATGTCGTGATCATGTTCGTCGACCTGCGACACCTGTATCTCTTTCCAGTGTACCTAGCCGTGAAGGGCATATTGCGCCGCAAGATGGTTTGGTGGGGACAAGGCAGGGATCTCGCCAAACCCAATGCGATCCTGAAGAACGCCGCTTATGCAACCGAACACGCCCTATGTGACGCCATCATCCTCTATGCAGAGCACCTTAAGAAGTATGTCGCACATCGATTCCATCATAAGATTCTGCATTGCCAACAATACACTGGCGTTAACCTATCCTGGTCTCGCTCCTGGCAGCAAGGAAAAGGTTCTACGGTCATTCAACATTCGTACCCGGAAGAACATTATCTGCATGGGGCGCTTTCAAAAACGCAAGAGAGTGGACCAATTGTTAGCTGCCATGCAACTGATGAGCCGGCCAGACGTCGGTCTGATTCTCGTCGGTCCGGACACCGAAGGAGTGCTGGAGAATGTTGAAGGACCGAACATCTACAAACTTGGGCCCGATCTACGGGGACGAGCGCTTTGACCTGCTGTCAGCCGCGGACGTTTACTGTATTCCAGGTGCAGTCGGCTTGAGCATCGTGGATGCATTTCATTGCGGTCTTCCATTCGTGACCGAAGAGGGCGACGAGTCTGCCGAGATCGCCTACCTTAAGCACGGCGAGAATGGCTTCGTCGTACCTCGCGGCGACGTGAACGAACTAGCGAGGAGCCTTTTGCTGCTCCTCGACAACGATGACCTGCGCCGGCGCTTTTCGCAGCGGCTCGGCAGGAGGTATGCGGTCAATGCCAGCATCGAACGGCTGTGTGAAGGGTTCGTCGCTTGCATTGCGATACGCGACAACTCCTTAGGGTCACTGAACAACGGCCGAAAGATTGGTCGGGGGGGTGGAGCACCCGCCTGAGACACCTGACCGCAAGGGATGCGGATAGCGTGTACGGTGTGTAGTACAGCGTCCACGTGTTCGTGGCGCGTACATTTGTAAAACACGCCTTGGCCGCCCGCACCGCTATTGTTCCACGATCCTTGATCCGTTGCCCAATAGCCGACGCCAGTCATACAGGTTGCAGGCCGAGACGCTACAACGCCGTAGCCCACGCCAGTTGCACCAGTGAAACTGAGCATTGGATTCCAGTAAGAGACGTTTTCGGCGGTCCCGCAGCCGTTCCCAATGGGGCCTGGTTCCATTGGCTGTTCGGTCCCGTTCTCAGTATTCTTGAAAAAATAGGTATTATTGACCAGTGGTTTGTAATTGGTTGGCGTCTGGATTGATTTGTGCAGACAACCACTGCCCCCCGTGACTCCCTGATAATACTGATCGATCTGAATTGAGTTTCCGCCCGAACCTGTCAGGGTGTTGTTGAAGAACATTCCCCAGCTACCTCGATGGTTAATCCAGCGGTAGGTGCCCATATTGCTCAGCGTGTTGTCGTAATACTCGACGACCATCGTTCCAGTTTGGCCGGAATTGACCGTGCCATTCCAATTCTGGAATCCGTGGATGTCCCAGACTTCCTGACGGGTAGTTCGCGTTGGCTAGGTTCCAGGTATTGAAGCGGCCAACTATCCTGCCACCTTGACCAGTTTCAATCCAGCCGGGATTGTCGCCTGAATATGAGGACGAGTACATGATGGTGTTATCCTCGAAGTAGAGATTATCCTCGCTGCCGTACTGAACTGGTTAAAGGCAGTGTTCGCCCACTCGCGCGTGTCATTGTTGCTGAAAAATCGAAGGATGATATTACAGCGATCAAAAGTGTTGTGGTAGATCACGCCGCTGATCTGCCCGTTGCCATTAGCATCAGATTGAATGACAGCGCCGACCTGAGTGGACGAAGACGGATTACCATTCTGAAACTTGTTATCGCCAATCATGAGATAGCGATAGGGCTTAGTACCTGTGATACCGCTGGCGCCTTGAATGTCGATAAAGATACTGGCGGCATTGTTACCGTCGAAGGTGAAGCCGCTGATTTTGATATTCTCACCGTTCGCAATAGCCGTGGAATCGGGGGCAACCGAGATCATGGTTCCCGAACTGGTAATTACTGTGTTGTCAACACCCGCACCTTGCAGAGTGATGCCCGCTGTTAGGGTAAGAGTGCTGCTCCAAGAACAATTACCGGAGGGCACTGTCACAGTGCCGCCTCTTGCCACGCTGTTGACGGCGCGCTGTACGTCAGTCAGCGAACAGGAGTTGGCCGACACGGTCTGTGCATTGACGCTACAGGCGAAACCGATCACAAGGAGTGCAAGTAGCGGTGTCATGAATGCGGCGTTCTGGTTCTTCATAAGCCGAATTTCTCCCAGGTTCAATCGTAAGCAGCGATACGGACGCGGCACGTCCGGCGCGTCCGGCGCTTGTAACTTTGTGCACGCGCCATGTTGCCGGCGGCGATAAAAATGGCACGAAAATCAAGTGCTCTGCTACCTTGTTATCGCATGTAAAGATCGGCGAAGAAAGTCCCATTGGTACATCGCCAATAAGCTCGGTGGACAGCGACCTTTGTGGAAAAAGGACAGCGAATGCGAGGGAAAAAGTGCGATTCGAAAGGCGTATTTTCACAATACTGCGGTGACGTCCTCGCCGTCGCACTGCGTGAACGCAGCGTAATAGTTCATGGGAAAATATAGGTCGCGAGTGCTCAGGCTGTCATCGCCTGGTCTGCTCGGTCTGGTTCTCCCATCCACCTAATTTTGAAATTAGCCCTCACCGTGGAGGCGTCTGGACAAGCACTTAGCTATAGATCCAAACGAGCACCACTAGTGCGTAACAACGAGGAGTGCGAAGAACCACAATTGGACCTGCATTGGAAGAAGGCGATTACGAAACCCTTCGTATCCATACTCATTCCTGCGTATAACGCAGAGGATTGCATTGCGAATACGCTACGCTCGGCGATTGCGCAGACGTGGGAGCAAAAGGACATTGTCGTCGTCGATGACGGATCTACTGACCGAACACTGGCGGTTGCCCGCCAATTTGAATCGGACTCTGTCCGGGTTGTTACGCAGAAGAATCAGGGGGCCGCCGCCGCCAGAAACGCCGCTTTTTCGCTGAGCCGGGGCGATTACATTCAGTGGCTGGATGCCGACGATCTTTTGTCGCCCAACAAGATTGCGAGCCAGATCGATTATGCGTTGTCTCACGGGGCAAGCCGACGCACGCTGCTCTCTTGCGCCTGGGGGCATTTCATCCACCGTTCGCAATGCGCCAAGTTCGTTCCGACACCGCTGTGGTGTGATCTGTCACCGCTCGAATGGCTGCTTCGCAAGATGGAGCACAACGTCTTCATGCAGACCGCCACTTGGCTCGTCAGCCGCGAACTCACGGAAGCCGCCGGACCCTGGAACACTCAATTGTTGGGAGATGACGATGGCGAATATTTCTGTCGCGTTCTCCTGGCGAGCGCGGGTACTTGCTTCATTCCACAAGCTAAGGTCTATTATCGCAGGTCTGGTAGCCGCTCGTTGAGTTATGTCGGTCTATCCGATCGCAAGATGGAAGCCCTTTTTCTTTCCCTGCAGTTGCACATCGGGTATCTTAGATCGTTGGAGGACCATGCTCGAGTTCGAGCAGCATGTGTCAAGTTCCTGCAAGATTCTTTGCTCTTCTTCTATCCGGAACGGCCCGATATTATTGAGCGGGCGGAACAATTGGCTGCGGAGCTCGGCAGCCACCTTACCGTTCCAGTTTTATCCTGGAAATATGCGTGGATTCAAAAGGTCTTTGGCTGGACTGTCGCGAAACGAGCAAAGATCACAATGCCCCGATACAAGTGGTCGTTGATCCGATCTGTGGACAAAGCCTTGTCTCTCATTGACAAACAGCAATAGCAGTCTAGTAACGGCGAAGCGAAGACGCGAGTGGTTAAGTTCCTGAATGAGGTGATCAATGTCGAGAAATTTCCACTTACGGTGATGGATCGGCCAATCGAATCGGAAACAACCAAGATCGTCGAAAACTCCTATCGCGCAACCATTCTTGCGTTCCTGAACGAATGGTCGATTTTTTCCGAACGCAATGGCGTGGATCTAATCAAGGTCGTCAAAGCCATCAAGATGAGACCGACGCACAGCAACATTATCTTCCCCGGTCCGGGAATCGGCGGTTACTGCCTGCCTAAAGACGGAGGGCTGGGATACTGGGCCTATAGCCACCTGTTGGGCTTTGAAGACGGAGACAGCGTCTTCAAGATCAGCACCCTTGCGATTGATATTAATGACACACGCGGCTTGCACGTAGCCGAACTCACCCGCGACGCGCTACGTAACATGGGCAGATACATCGCCTGGTGCACGCGTCCTGGTAGCCGGTGCGAGCTACCGTGAGGATGTCGGAGATACACGTTACAGCGGCAGCGAACTGGTCGTCCGCAAGCTGACCGAGATGGGAGCCGAAATTTCCGTGCACGATCCCTATGTCGATCATTGGTACGAACTGGAGAACCAGGACACCTACCCGGCCCCAGGGCATTCGTGGTCGAGATTCTTCCGGAACCAACAGGATCTCATGCGGCATTCACGTGCAGAAGGATCTGGCTTCGGCGCTCAGAGGAGTGGAGGCCTTAGTGCTTGCGGTGCGCCATGCTCCCTATTTGCAGCTGAAACCTGACGATGTCGTGCGCTGGGCCGGTGGTCCGATCGCTGTTGTCGACTGCTTTGGCATTCTGCAAGATGATGACATCCGCCGTTATTTCGAGCTTGGCTGCGAAGTGAAGGCTCTGGGACGCGGCCACATCCAACGGATCAAGGAAGAGGTCCGCTCGTCCAAGGAGACAAGGGATGCTGAAACGGCAGCTCGCCGCTTGAAGCTCGAGTAAGGTGGTTGTGATCGAGGGTATTTCGCCATCGTGCAGATTTAGCGGTGTATGGCGGCGTGGCATGTTGCACATAACGTAATCAAGTTTTCCTCCGAATCTGGCCCGGACTGACTCCGGAACTTTTGATGATGGACTTCCAGATTCGACATCGCGCCGCATGATTGACATCGCCAGCTGTCACGGCGCAGCACTTCCTGTCGGAGCTTCTCGTAGGACGTCAGGATCCATCCGCAAGCGCGATGTCGATGAGCCGAATCCTCTTCATGATGCTTTCTCAGTGACTTCTCCAGAAAGACCTGCCTCTGGTCCTCCGCTAACAACTTGAAGAATCGCGTCATTGAAAACAGCAGAGTTTCAGGATCCCCGTTGTCCAGATTTGCTCCCGCCAGGAAGTCTGCGCAGATCATCTCCAAGCAGTAGCCTGCGCGACTTGTCTGGAACCCAGCATCAGGGCTGCCGTCTCGAGTGCCCTGTCAATCACCGGGATCTGGCTCTTGTAGAGCTTGAAGTAGACAATTTCCCAAGGTTCCTTATCCTCTCCGGTTAGTTCCCGCTCCACCTCCCGTCTAAACACATCCGCCGGCATTTCTTTCGCTTTGTGCAACCAGATTGCACAATTGAACTTCTGACCGTCCCTCCGGGCTAATTTCGCTAAATCCAGTCCTTTTGTCCATCCGATCTCCTTTAGCTGACGCCGCGCCTGCGGCGGCAGATTCTCGTGGATGGACATCAGGTAGTACGCCTTCCTGCGTCGATTCCGGAAATCTTCTCTCCAGAAACTCATCAAAGGACTTGAGTTTCTCCAGCCTCCAGTACTGCCCTGCCCGCACCTCGCACAGATAGCGACCGAGTTCTACGAACTTGGTGTCCCGCTCGTTTCCTTCCTCTGCTCCCACGCCAGAATCTCATCGATCTTGCCCAGCACGAACAGGGCGCGCTCGCGATTGAGTTTCGGCGGCATGGGCGGGTTCCTCAGTAATTAAGCTCGTCAATCCAACCAAGGTCTTCCGCTCCTGGTCGGCGAACCAGACCGGCTCCGACCATGTCTTGCCGCCCCAAACAAAGGCCGACGTATGGGCAACTGCTGCACGGATTCTGAGGGAACCGGACACCGCTGTGGGGCAGGAAGTCGGCCGATTCGATTCTGCGCAATCGTGTTCTCGACCAGATGGCCGAACTCCTGGCGCTGCTCTTCGCTGATGGTTGTTCGCAAATACTGGACCTCGACCAGGCGCTTGCGCACGAAGACGACCTGAGCGACCTCGGCAATGCCGGTGATCCAGGAATAGCAGACCAGTCTGCGGATCAAGAGCCAACACTCCGTCGGGTTCCTCGGCGTAGCGGCTCGAGGAGGTCTTCCATTCCAGCAACATCGCTTCCCATCCAGTATTCCTATTGCATCGACGTAGGCGATGAACTCGTTCGTTCCGACTGGCCGCGTGAACTTGATTTGCAGATTGCGGCGCGGTTGCGCAATCTGATCCGATTGTCCTGACAGAAACGAATAAGCAGCATGATTCCTTGCTCGAGCATCCGGTCCCAGGTGTCATGGTTCGAGAACTGCAATTCCTGATGCTTGCAGGCAGACCATTCGCGAAACAGGACCTCTCCGGATCTTCCCGCCGAAAATAGGCACCCAGAGCCAGTTCAAACGCGCGGCCGAACAGCATCGCCGCTCGCGTATCCTTTTCCTTCCAACCATCGAGATAACGATGGCGATAGCGTCGGGGACACGCCAGTACTGACTGATCTGGGTGTAGCTATACGTCATCAGGATGCCTGCGCGTCCAAGATTGGCTGGGGAGAGTTCCTCCCAGCGGCTGGCGGGAGCGAACCCATCGAAACGGACTAACGGAATTCCGTCATAAACGACATGGCTGACTTTGACGACGCCCCGAAGCCCGACAAGCCGATGTTCATCGACCTCATCGCGATCGAGCAACTCGGCTGTCGTAGCCAAAGTCCCGCAGGAACCAGTTGAATTTCCACAGCGCCTTGGGATTGCAGTAGATGACGGCTGGACAAGACATTGCCGGCAAATCGACGTGGCTCAACAACGACCAGAGCAACGGTGTAATAGGGCTTCGGAGCGTACCGCCGAAACTGCACGCGCTGCACGCGAACCAGGAAAACTCCATCCGGAGTCCGGTCGAGCGAGCTGAGATCCGCGGAATGGAGACCCGTGATCTGGTGCTTCATGCAGCACCTTCTTTCGGAGGCAGATAGCTGTTGAGTTGGCAGACGAGCGCATTTCGGTCCTTCTCCGCCCAATCAGCTAGATGCGTGACGAAATTCTCGACCTGTTCCCGTGTCGCCTCGCGAAGAACCTTTACACCGCAGAAGTCCGTCGCATACGACTTGACCAAATTGGGATCGAGTTGATGCTGACGGATGACTTGGCAGAGACGATCGCGAACGCTGAGACCGCTGTCGTTTCCGTTCGCTGGTTGCGGAGGCACTTTCGTCGATTCTGGCGGCTGAGGTATCTCCGGTCTAGCCCCAATCTCCTCGACCGAGCAGATGCCGATGCCGTAAGCTTTGCGCAGAGCACGATTGACGGCCCGAGTTTCTGCCACGCGCATCTCGGCACCCTGGACCAAGAACGAGACGTTGGATGGGTCGGCGTCACCATAACCGACGAACCTGTCGCGTTCCGACCTAGCAATCGTTGCTTTGAAGACCCAGCGGCCCTCCCTAGGATTGGAAACACCTTCCGCCAGCTCTGTCGTTATGCCTCTGCAACGCCTTCTTTTTGCGACCGCCAACAATCCGGAGTGAGTGACATACCATCTTCCGTTCACAAGCAGCACATCCCCTCTCGCCAACGTAAATGCAGATCGCGGCTTAGCTCACGAAGGGCGAGTAGTTGTGAAGGAGTGACATCCGGACAAAGTTCCTTGACGGCGCGCAGATTCTCACGTAATAGCTTTTCGGTAGACCGACTACCACGAACTCGCATACGTACCACCTCGTGTGATATCTAAATGATATCATTTAGATATCACCTGTCAAAGGGTGTCGTATGAGCTTAAGGGTGTACAGGAAATGCTGGAACATCGGGTTGCACTTTTACTCAGGCTTCGGCGCGAGCTCAAAGAACAGCTTGCCGATTTTGCAAAACGTGAACACCGGTCGCTAAACCAGCAAATAGAGTTTATTCTCGAGCACTTTCTATCCGATGCTGCGAACAAATCGCGCAACGAACAACGTGAGGAGGAGCGCCAAGGAAAAAGTCGACGGAGTTGACGCTTGGCAAGACTAACCTACCCTGCATCACCCTCGCAGTGGCGTTTTTGTTACCGAAGTCACATCAACAATCCTTATCCAATAATCTACGATGCTCTTGACGAGCAGTTCATCTTTTGAAGGCGCTCCTGAGGACATCAGCAAATTGGCTGGAAATTTTCAGAAACGCCTGCAGCGGCTCTAGGGTCCTCCTGGCGGCTATGCTGGATGGCGGGGCCGAGAGCCGTCGGACAACTTCCTAAAATCGTCGAAAAGCGTCGCACTTGATGCTGCGTTCATTCGAATGCTGTCGGTCGCGCGTCCCGGAGATTGGATATCCGGGATAAAGAAGGCGATCGTCAAGGCTGTTCAAGACAGCCGCATGAAATTCGCCTCACTTCCGGAGTTGGTCGGCAAAGTGTGTTGTGATCCGGCGCATTGCAGCGTCGCAAAGGAGAGCGTAGTTTTTTTGTAGTGATCTTACAGGTGTTGTCTTGTTGGCAACACCTCTATGAGCGGTGAAAACAATGAAATCGAAACTAATTCTTGCGTTGATCTCCTGCTCGGCGTTATGCGCATTGGCCAATGCGCAAAATGGCTGTGGTGATACGGTGAACTGGACTTCGCCAACGTGCCAAGTGATCGGTGCGGGCCAACTGAATACGGCCATGGTGAACGGGATTAACGATCCGAACGCTTGGACTGTCATCTCGCGGCATGGCGAGTACGGACAGAACGAGAACGAGTGCAATGTGCCATCTGCAGTCTTGCAGAACAATGCCAACGGCGGTACGGTCACGATCCACACCAGCAAAAAATCCAATACTTGCGGGGCATGGTACTACGATGCTTCCAACGGTCCTAGTTCTATCCGCAACACTCCTTCCAGTTTTCCCTATCAAACTGGAGACATCCAGTGGAACACCTTCAACTTCCTGTATGGCACCGTGATTGCTCGCCTCAAGGTGCCAAACTCCAACACTGGAGTGTGGCCCGCGCTCTGGTTCCTACGCGCAGATCAATGCCAGATTTCGAATAAGTATTCTGGTGACACCCAGACAAGCACAACGCCGAACGACACTAACGGCCCTTGCACGGCCTACGGGTCGAGCACATATCAAGAAATCGACATGCTGGAATTCGCCCTCGGTTACGGCTGGCCACAACTGAACGTACACCGCGGCAGCAATAATCCAAGTTGTACCTATGCTCAATCTCCTGTAAACGATGGGAATTTCCATACCTACCTGATGAGTTGGACAAATGGATCTATCACCACATCGGTGGACGGAACCGATAGTGGGTGTTCGGTGACTGGCAGCAGCGTACCAAATGCTGCGCAGTTACTGATTTTTCAGACTCAGACCACTGCTTCTGGTTATGGCTGTTGCGTGAATGACGGCAATCTAGGAAGCGGGGCCGACATTGTGCTTGACTACGTCAAGGTCTGCAATAGCACGATTACGGCGGCACAATGCACTGCAGCGGCAACCAACGATGTAAATGTGATCTTCTACGATGATTTCAATGCCACCGGGACAGCACCAGCCCCGCCGACAGGATTGACTGCGGACGTGAAATAGCATGCCAAGTGAGCGACTCATCCGAGAACGGGTGTTAATTTCTTCGATGGCGCGCTTGAAGGGTGATTCACAGAACTATCAGGCACACCACTCGAACTGCGTCATAGTGTCCGTATGGGTCCCGGATCTTGCGCTACAAGCGAGTCAGTAGTTAGCAACGTGATGCCTTCCGCCGTCGCTTGTGCAACCAGAATACGGATTATTTGTGCTTTTTTCCCGACTGCGGCGCCAGGAACTGGAGCGGGAAAAAGGAAAAGCCAAATTGATTCCGCCGGCAGTCCAGAGCGGGATGATTTATCATCTCGCGCCAAGCGCACAGTTCATTTTCGATCCCGTTCGTGGTAGAATGTAGAAACGTTGCTACATTGTCGCGAGCTATGGCGATCACAAAATTATCTAGTCGAGAATTCAATCAGGACACGAGCCGGGCCAAGAGAGCGGCCAAGAAGGGGCCTGTCTTCATCACAGATCGGGGACGTCCATCGCATGTGCTGCTCACTGCCGAGGAATACGAGAGGATTACTAGTGGCCAGAAAAGCATCGCGGACTTGTTGGCCATGCCCGAAGCTGCTGAAGTTGAGTTTGAGCCGCCTCGTTTGATCGGAGATCTCCATCAGCAGACGGATCTGTCCTGATGTACGTTCTCGATACAAACGTAATTTCCGAGCTGAGAAAAGGCAAGAAAGCTCAGCGAAGCGTCAGAATGTGGGCGCAGGCGCTGCCCACGGCTAGCCTCTTTTTGTCCGTAGTTTCAGTATTGGAACTAGAGATAGGAACCCTTCTTGTCGAACGGCGTGACCGGAATCAGGGCGCGATTCTTCGGGCTTGGATCGACGGTCACGTTTTGCCTTCATTCTCCGGGCGAATTTTGGCGATTGATACTGCTGTGGCCCAGCGATGCGCATCACTCCATGTGCCAAATCCTCGCTCCGATCGAGATGCCCTCATCGCAGCAACTGCGCTTGTGCATGGCATGACGGTTGTCACCAGGAATGTGAGCGATTTCCAGGCGACCGGTGTAGCCGTAGTTAACCCTTGGCAGTAACCTTCCGACGCGACAAGGCAAGCCAAATTCATTTCACCGAGCTGTGTTTCGGGCGAGTTGGGAAGCGGGCGCTGTGTGGCCAGCCGAATGGCAAGAGGACTGCCCGACTCTAATAGTTTGCTCCGGCGGACCGAAAAGGCCAGTGCTCGTGCTCACTCGCGACACCGCCATTCAATTACTTATACACAGTGACTGTCGCACTGATCAAATCCGCCATTTGCGACGTGGTATTTGAAGTAAGTTCTGACTGACGAGGATGGCACGCGCAGGCGTTGCGCGTCGACGACGGTCCGCTCGCTCATCAGGAGGGCACTTGCACCTGCGGATTCCTGCCCTTTGACACGGCTCATGCACCTGCAGCTGCGGGCGGTCGAAAAGACTGGGCTTGAGCGGCGCCTTGCGAAATTGGAACGGCAGTTGCAAGTCAGGTTGCGAGTGGATCCGCAACCCACTCACGATTAGTGCGAAAGGCCCCTGGGAAATCAAGAGCTATCATACGGCAATGAAAACGGTTCGATCGTTGTGAATCATGGCCTTCCACCATTTGAACGTTATGACTCGTCGCTCGGTGAGGCTCAGGTTATGAATAATCCTGCCGAGTCCGGGTAGTCACGTTGCAAATGGTCGCGTGTGATCGCCACCAGAAGTCTAATGGCACGCTTGCCTTTATAGACGACGGCCGAATCGTTGTTACTCCCCCAACGGAAGCGGCCGAGGCCTCGGAAGTTCGCCGAGTCGGCGTAAGAAAGGTCTCCTTACTGGCGCTGCAGATTATTCCATACACCAGTTCTGAAGATAATGGTGTATGATGATTCCATGAGTCGAACTAACATTGACATCGATCAAGGATTGATCCGCAAAGCTCGCAAGCTCACTCATCTGAAAACCAAGCGCCAGATCGTCGACCGGGCATTAGAGTTACTGGTTCGCTCCGAGAGCCGTAAGGGTATTCTTCGCTATTACGGCGCAGGGATCTGGAAGGGCGATCTTAAGGCATCGCGGAGAAATCGCGATTGATCCTGGTCGATAGCTCCGTCTGGGTGGACTTCTTTAGCTCTTCTCCGGGGCGCGCGGGCGCGGAACTCCGGCGCATGATTGACGAGAGTGAGCCCTTCGCGCTTACTGGAGTGGTAGTCGCCGAGGTCCTCCAGGGTCTCACCCGGGATGCCGGTCGGATTGAGCAGTTTCTGGTGCAGTGGGACATGCTCGAGCCGACAGGATTCGCAACCTATCGGGAAGCCGCCGCGATCTACCGGGGAGCCCGCGCAAAAGGCATTTCGCTCACCACGATCGATACCTTGATTGCTGCCATTGCACTTGAACATGGCACAAGCGTTTTTACGCTCGACCAGGATTTCTCGAGAATTGCCCGCATCACTCGTTTGGCGCTATACCGTTTCTGATGTGAGAACACTCGCCTGGGCAGCGCATGTCAGGTGCCCGCCGGAAAGAAGTCGGTATTCCGCCCAAGGAAATCAATACGGTAGATTGTATCCCTGCCGAACCTTGATACCACAACTGGAACGGCAGTTGCGACGCTGGGAAGGGGCGCATCTGCAGGATGGTGACGAGGAGCGTCAAACAAGGATACTTGCCGACCAGAAGCGGTTGAGCCATACGGCCGTGTTCCGCAGTTAACCATCGGTGATGGTCAATTGGTACCACGAATGTGTTAGAACTGTGACGATTCCCTGCATGGCAGACGCGCGCTACAAGTTGATTATTATCGGTGCCGGCGTCATCGGTTTGGCCGTGGCGCTGGAAATCACGCGCCGCTTTCCCCGCCAGCGCTTGCTGGTTCTCGAAAAAGAAGACCGTGTAGCCGCGCACCAGAGCGGCCACAATAGTGGAGTTATTCACTCCGGTGTTTATTACAAGCCAGGATCACTCAAGGCGAGCCTATGTGTCACTGGGGCCGCGGCGATGGTTGAGTTCTGCCGCGAGAACGACATACCACACAAGGTCTGCGGCAAAGTGATTGTCGCCACCCACGAAGAAGAACTCCCAGGCCTTGAAGAACTCAGAAGACGCGGCGAAGCCAACGGCCTCACTGGGCTGCGATTAATCGGCCCGGAGCAATTGCAGGAGATCGAACCACATGCTACAGGACTGCAGGCATTGGTCGTGCCTTCTACCGGGGTGACCGACTATGCGGTCGTATGCGAAAAGTATAGGGAATTGATCGCCGCGAATGGCGGGACCGTCCTTACCTCCACTGCTGCCAAGGCGATCAGGCGGTCGAGGAACGAAGTTGTGGTTGAAACTCCACGCGGCGCGTTTTCCGCAAACTGTCTCATCAACTGCGCTGGACTCTACAGCGATCGGATCAGTCGGTTGTCGGGAGACAACGCCGGAGTAATAATCGTGCCATTTCGCGGAGAATACTACGACCTGGTGCCCGAGCGTGCCTCTTTGGTTCGTGCGCTCATTTACCCGGTTCCCGATCCCCGGTTTCCTTTTTTGGGCGTGCACTTCACCCGCCGGGTTACAGGCAGAGTCGATGCAGGACCAAACGCTGTCCTTGCCCTGGCGCGCGAAGGGTACCGGCACACTGATGTCAACCTTCGTGATCTCGCATCTTCATTCGCTTTCCCAGGTTTCTGGCGGATGGCCCGTCAGAACTGGCGAAACGGTGTCGGAGAATGGCACCGTTCGCTCTCGAAACGAGCTTTCGTGCGCGCCCTGCAACGCCTGCTTCCAGCGGTGACCGCAGAAGATCTGGTCGCAGGCGGGTCCGGTGTGCGTGCCCAGGCACTCAAGCGCGATGGTACGCTGTTGGATGACTTCCAGTTTGTCCCGTCCGAGAGGATTCTGCACGTTCTGAACGTTCCCTCTCCGGCAGCTACAGCCTCGCTCATGATCGCAAGAACCGTCGTAGACACCGCCGCGGTCGGAATGGGCTTAATGTAAATCGCGGAAAGAGCTTCACAATATCTGTTTACATTGTCGTTGTTCCGCACGGTGTGTCGCCCACCGAGAAACTGCTGCCGCCCAGAATAGTTGGGGCGGATCGATCACACTCGTCGTGGTTATCAGGTACAGAAACTTGGTGCGGGAACTGCAAAGGCAATTGCGAGCGGGGATCGGGAGCGCATCTGCGGGAAGATGCGAGGAGCGTCAAACAGGGTACTCGCCGACTAGAAGCGGTTGAGCCATACGGCCATGTTCCTAGCTCGATCGCGCGTGAATGATGGCTTCGCATGGCTTTAGCCATCCTCGGGCCCCGGTACTGAACCAAAACTGCGTAGAGGAATCATCCTTCCCGACTTTGTGCAAACAAGTTGACGCTCAAGCGGGAGGATGACCAGACACATGCTTGCGGCTTGCCGGTTGCTGCATTCGAAAGTGCCGCCCGAGGCGACCACGGTCGCCCCACACAGATTCTGAGTGGTCCCTGATCTGTTGTGGCGAGAACCAGAATTGCTTGATTTCTCGGCGGCTGTGCAGTCTGGCCTGATCGTTGTAGTGCGGCGACGAAGGGTCCTCCGACTCGCCGTACGGGAGCAGGCTCCAATTCTCCTTTGGCTCGCCTTCCATGACGATCATCAAGTGGCCCCATCCGTCGTTGTCGAAAATCTGTCGGTTGCCTTGCTCTGACCCGTCGTCGGGATGCAGAACGTCATAAAGACCGGTGCCATCCATCGGAAATGTTCCACCCCGAATCGTGACATTGACCTGGCCCCAGGGGATGGCTAAGCGCGAGTGCCATGGGCTGGTTATGGCATAGGAATCACGGCTTGGGCGGTATCGGAGTAGGCGCTCTCGACCCCGCTTGAGTTTACGGCCGTAGTGACGTAGTAATATGTGCTCCCGGATTTCACGCTTGAGTCTGTATACGACGTGGTACTCACAGCATTCGTCAGCAGGCTATAAGGACCTCCACTTACCGTTCCCCGGTAGACCCTGTAATAGCTGACTCCGGGGGATGAAGAGGCCGACCACGTGAGGGTAACCAAGTGCGGTGCCACTACTGTGACGCTTGCACTTGCCGACTTGGTGCTGTCGGCCTGACTTGTAGCGACCACGATGTCGGTTTCGATAGCCTGCGGAGCTGTGAACAGTCCGGACAGCGTGATCGTTCCGGTGCCCTTTGTGACGGCCCAGGTTACAGCCGTGTTGCTGGAACCTGAAACCGCAGCGGCAAACTGCTGCTGCCACTTCTGAGGCATCGCGACCGTAGTCGGAGAGATGCTGACCGAAATCGGTTGGGGAGCGGACACGTTCACGGTAGCGGAAGCGGACTTTGTCGAGTCTGCCGCGCTCACCGCTGTTATCGTGTAAGTCCCTGCCGCGCTCGGAGCACCGTACAGGCCATTGGTCGTGACTGTACCACCGGATGCTGACCAGGTCACGGCCGTGTTGCTTGTCCCTGACACGTATGCGGAAAATTGTTGCTGCGCGCCGGTCTGAAGGCTCGCCGTGGTGGGCGAAACGGAAATCGAAACTTGAATGGGCTGCGTTACGGTGACCGCAGCCGAGGCCGATTTGCTGGAATCGGCTGCGCTGGTGGCAGTGACTGTGTAAGTACCCGCCGAGGATGGCGCGGTGTACTGACCGGCGCTGGTGACGGTTCCACCTGAGGTCTTCCACGTCACAGCCGTGTTGGTTGTTCCACTGACTGCTGCGGAAAATTGTTGCTGCGCGCCGGTCTGAAGGCTCGCCGTGGTGGGCGAAAGGGAAATCGAAACTTGAATGGGCTGCGTTACGGTGACCGCAGCCGAGGCCGATTTGCTGGAATCGGCTGCGCTGGTAGCAGTGACCGTGTAAGTGCCCGCCGAGGAGGGCGCGGTGTACTGACCGGCGCTGGTGACGGTTCCACCTGAGGCCTTCCACGTCACAGCCGTATTGGTTGTTCCACTGACTGCTGCGGAAAATTGTTGCTGCGCGCCGGTCTGAAGGTTCGCCGTGGTGGGCGAAAGGGAAATCGAAACTTGAATGGGCTGCGTTACGGTGACCGCAGCCGAGGCCGATTTGCTGGAATCGGCTGCGCTGGTAGCAGTGACCGTGTAAGTACCCGCCGAGGAGGGCGCGGTGTACTGACCGGCGCTGGTGACGGTTCCACCTGAGGCCTTCCACGTCACAGCCGTATTGGTTGTTCCACTGACCGCTGCGGAAAATTGTTGCTGCGCGCCGGTTTGAAGGTTCGCCGTGGTGGGCGAAAGGGAAATCGAAACTTGAATGGGCTGCGTTACGGTGACCGCAGCCGAGGCCGATTTGCTGGAATCGGCTGCGCTGGTGGCAGTGACTGTGTAAGTGCCCGCCGAGGAGGGCGCGGTGTACTGACCGGCGCTGGTGACGGTTCCACCCGAGGCCTTCCACGTCACAGCCGTGTCAGTTGTCCCAGTCACGGCAGCCGTGAATTGAGTTTGCTGACTAGGCTGCAGAGAAACGTTTGTGGGGGAGATGCTTAGAGACACACTGGTGGATGTGCTGCCTGAGCCAAACATCGACACAATACAGGTCGAGTACTGAGAGCCTGGCGACCAGTACGCCGGCATTGAATTCAGGTTCGTCTGATGGCTGGTCTCCGAATAACACGAGCTGTTATTGCGATCTCTAAACTCCACCCGACCATTCAATCCGAGCACGGTGAGCCAATATCGTCTTCCTTGGTTGACCTGCACGGCAGGAATCTGCACTGAGTTCCATTGCCCAGACGTGGGCTGAAGGATTACCGCTTGGCCTAGCAAACTCCGCGGATGGCCATTGTGGCTCGTGTAGAGCCCGACGGAGATCGTTGCAGCAGTATTGGAGCTGTCCAGAAATAGCGAGATCGAATTGACCTGGCCCGAGGAACTTGCCCAGACGGGAAATGCTTCTGCACTCCCAGAGCTATTGGTGTCAACCAAGTTCTGTATCTGCGTGGAACCGAGTACCATCTGTGCGCGAAGACCGGGCGGCAGAAGGAATAGTGTGATGATGTAGCATGCAATTCGCGCTACAGAGCGCCTGGGAACGGTCAGAAAGTGAGCCATTGGGGGAAATGTGCCCTTTCTCCTCGAAATTTAGTGCTTGAAATTAAAGTTCGTAGTTCCTGTATCGCATACGCTGCGGTGAGAGGAAAGGGCACGTTAGTACACGTACCAGATACCGGCTTACTCAGATGGTCATATTCGAGAGCGCATCGCACCAAATGATGTGATTCGTTCTGCCGCATGTTGCATTTCACAACGCAAGCAAGCACGATGTTAGAGATGTCTCGTTGAGTTTGCAGCGAGCTCGCTTTTAGGTGCTCACGGCGTGTTTCGCCGTACCAATCGCTATGGTCCGTTATGGCATTCTCGGTTTTGGACTGCATGCGGTGCGTCGGCTTGTACCAGGGTTTGCACTGTCACGCAATAGCTGCCTGATGGCTCTGTCTCGGCGCGACCAGAAACTTGCCGAAGCCTCAGCATCTGAATACAAAATTACTCACGCGTTTGATTCTGCGACAGATCTTTGCCGATGCCCCGAGGTGGACGTCGTCCTCGTAGCTACACCGAATTGCTTCCACGTAAACCACGTGCTCCTGGCACTTCAGAGCGGCAAGCCCGTACTCTGCGAGAAGCCTATGGGCGTCAATAGCGAGGAGTGCAGGACTATGGTGGAGAAGGCGCGGAAGCGCAACCTACTCCTCGGAGTCGCGCAGGTTTTTCGTTTTGAAAGCACAACAGCAGCATTTCGTGAGCGTGTCTCGGCAGGCCAAATCGGAAACCCAATCTTTGCGCGAGCTGAATTTTCGTTTCCAGGTCGAACTCACGCCCGAACATGGCTAGCTGATCGCAAGATTGCCGGCGGCGGGCCCATTGCGGACGTGGGCGTCCACTGTGTGGACGCGCTACGCTACATTTTGGGTGATGAAGTTATCCGGGTAGCAGCAACTGCAGCCTCCGACGGAAACTCCAGCGAAGTCGAAGCAGCCGCATTGCTCTCGCTGCAATTTGGTCGAGGAACGCTTGCGACGGTTTCAGTTTCGACACGTGCAGAATACCGCACGCCATTCGAAATTGTCGGTGACAGCGGTGCGCTCCGGGCTGACGACGCGTTCAGCGTGGAGCGTCCGGTTGAGCTTGAGTTGCGCCGAGCAGGACGCGTGGTAGAAAGAGAAAGCGTATCGAATGCTGATGCATTTGCGCGCCAGCTCGATAGTTTTTCCGCCGCGGTCGAAGGTAAAGCTGAGTTCCCGGTTCCGGGCGAAGAAGGTTGGCAAAATCAGGAGATTATCGATGCAGCGTACCGCAGCTTGCGCAGTGGAAGGGCTGAGGTGGTCCGGAGCGTGCTGAGGGAGCGACGGAACGCAATTCCGAAATGAGCCGGCGATCTCGAGGGGACATCCCCGCCACGCCGCGCGAGGATGGATGGCGAGAAAGCAGCACATCACTGTGTGTGCATCCGAGCGTGGCATTGCACACAGAGGGTTTTGAGGTTCAGTTCGGAATCGTCTCCTTGCTGACTACGGAATTGCAGGTGGTGAACTTCCAGGTTCGTCAAGGCACCGCACGATTGACATCGCCAGTTGTCACGGCATAGCACTTGTTGGCGCAGAATCTCGTAGGAGACAGGATCAAGTCGTAAGCGACCCGCCTTTGAGCGAATCCTGGTCATGATGCTTTCTCGTTTAGGCTTTCGAGGAAAGCCTGCTTTTGGTCTTCTGGCAGGAGGCGGAAGAATCGCATCATCGAAAACAGCAGTGTTCCTGGATCCCCGTGGTCCAGGTTGGCTCCGGCCAAAAAGTCAGCACAGATCATTTCCAGACAGTAGCCTCGCGATCGGTCGCTGCCCAGCATCAGGGCCGCGGTCTCAAGAGCGCGGTCGATCACGGGAACTTGGCTTTGGTACAGTTTGAAGTAGACAATTTCCCACGGCTCTGTTATTTTCCCGGTGAGTTCTCTCTCGACCGCCTGCTGAAAATCCTCCTTCGACAATTGACGAGCGTTGTGCAACCAGGTTGCACAATCGAAGTGCTGTCGATCCCGGCGTGCCAACTTGGCCAACTCGATTCCCTTGGCCCAACCCACCTTCTTTAGCTCCTTCCTCGCCTGGGGTGGCAGGTGCTCATGAATGGACATCAAGTAGTACGCCTTTCGCCGCGATTGCGGGAAGCGTGTTTCCAGGAATGCATCAAAAGAATTGAGGTTCTCCAGCCGCCAGTACTGTCCCGCCCGCACCTCGCAGAGATATCGACCTAGTTCCACGAATTTTGTGTCGCGTTCCGTCTCTCGCCGCTGTTCCCAGGCCAGAATCTCGTCAATCTTGGTCAGAACGAACAGCGCGCGGCGACGGTTGAATTTCGGCGGCATGGGCGGATTACTAGTAATTAAGCTCGTCAAGCCAACCAAGATCTTCTGCTCCTGGACGTCGCACCAAGTTAGCGTCGACGATCTCCTGCCGTCCCAGACACAGTCCAACGTAAGGGCACGTGCTGCAGGGATTTTGCGGAAAGCGGATGCCGCTGTGAGGTAAGAACTCGGCGGACTCGATCCTCTGAATCGCATTCTCCACCAACAGGCCGAATTCCGACCGCTGCGACTCGCTTATGCTGGTTCGAAGGTATTGGATCTCGGGTAGCCGCTTGCGAACGAAGACGACCTGAGCCACGTCGGAAATACCTGTCATCCAGGAATAGCAGACCAGTTGCGGATCGAGAGCCAGCAGCCCCTTCGGCTCCTCCGGATAACAGCTTGCAGATGTTTTCCATTCCAGCAGGCAGCGAGTGCCGTCAAGATTCCCAATACCGTCAATGTAGGAGACGAACTGGTTTCTTCCGACCGGCCGTGTGAACTTGATCTGCAGGTTACGGCGCGGTTGGTGGATCTGGATTCGGTTGTCCTGGCAGAAGCGGATGAGGAGCATGATCCCTCGCTCAAGCATCCGGTCCCAAGTGTCATGGTTCGAGAAACTGCAGGTCCTGATCTTTGCAAGCGGACCATTCGCGAAAAAGGACTTCTCCCGGATCCTCCCGGCGGAAGTACGCACCCAGAGCCAGTTCGAATGCGCGGCCAAAGAGCATCGCAGCACGCGTATCCTTCTCCTTCCAGCCATCGAGGTAACGATGCCGATAACGCCGGGGACAAGTCAGGTACTGGCTAATCTGGGTGTAGCTGTAGGTCATCAGGCCACCTGTGGGCTGTCCAGGTTTCCGGGAGAGAGTTCTTCCCAACGTCCTGCCGGAGCAAAGCCATCGAGCCGGAGCAGGGAAGTACCGTTAAAGACGATATGGCTGATCTTGACCACGCCCGTCAGACCTACAAGCTGGGTTTCGTCCACCTCGTCGCGTCCGAGCAGTTCGGTGTCGTAGCCAAAGTCGCGCAGGAACCAATTGAGTTTCCACAGGGCTTTCGGGTTGCAATAGAGCCGGCTCGAGAGAGTGCGGCCAGAAAACCGACTGGGCTCAAGAATGGCCAGAGCTCAGCGTGTAATAGGGTTTTGGGGCCTGCCGACGAAACTGGACTCGTTGCACTCGAACCAGGAAAACTCCATCGGGAACCTGGTCGGCAGCAAAGCGATCGGCGGCGTGCAAGCCGGTGATCTGCCGTTTCATGCCGCACCTTCTTTCTGGCCGAGATAACTGTTGAGCTGGCAGAGCAGGGCATTGCGGTCCTTCTCGGCCCAGTCGGCGAGGTGCTGGACGAAGTTCTCGACCTGTTCACGCGTGGCTTCCCGAAGCGTTTTCACCGCGCAGAAGTCAGTCGCATAGCACTTGACCAGATTCGGATCGAGTTGATGCTGGCGAATGACTTGGCAGAGGCGATCGCGGACAGTGCGACTGCCGTTTTTGTTGGCCGGTTGGGGAGGCAGCTTCTTCGATTCCGGGGAAACAATCGGAGGTTCAGCAACTGACCCGATTTCTTCGACCGAGCAGATGCCGATTCCGTAAGCCTTGCGCAGGGCCCGATTGACGGCGCGTGTTTCGGCCACTCGCATTTCAGCACCTTGGACAAGGTACGAGACATTGGAAGGGTCGGCATCGCCGTAGCCGCTGAAGCCCCGGCACGACTTGGACTTATAAACCCTGGCTTCAAATGCCCAGCGAGATTCTTGTCGCGGTCACAGAACTCGCCGGCAGGGCGGACTGTTATTCCGTGGCAGCGATTCCTGCGGGCAAGCCGAATGAGCCCCGAATGAGTAACGTGCCAACCACGGCCTAGGTAGAGAAGATCTCCAGCCATGACCGAAAATCCGAAGTCTTTCGTGTAGGCTCGTAAGATCTGAAGAGATTGGGCTGTCATCTCGCCCCAAACTCTTCTTGCCGCACGAACGTTCTGGTAGTCAGTTTTCTTAGAATTACATCAGGGTTCGCTTCTTCGTGTTGTCTAATGTGATCAGTTTGGTCGCTCATAGTGTTAAACAATGTATAATAAACGTTAACATGGTCGAACCTACATTGTCAACGGTTGTTTAACAAAGTAAATGTTTTTTCGGCTATAGTCTGGACGTGGCCAAGAGCGCGTTTCTCGGAATGCGAATTAGCCCAGAGCTGAGGAAGTACCTGGAGCAAATTGCGCTGCGAGAGGAGCGAAGCATATCTCAGATTTGTGAGGTACTACTTAGGGGAGGCGTGGCCGCGTACCAAAAGGAGGGGTCGAAGTATCTGGAACGGATTCTTGCGAAGCGGAAAAACGATACAGAGCAGTGATAGATCGACCAACATCCTCCTGACTCTTAGGGATTGCACGGTCTTTGATGGCACAACTCATCAACCGTCGCCATAAAACAAAATTGCATATGGACGGAAGTCGATCCTTCGCAGTATCCTAGAAATGCATCAAGAGCGAGCCAGACGTGCTCTGGCTCCCCCAACCGAGGCTAGGAAGAAGAGCCCACGGTGGTGACAGCCTACGCAGGCTGGATGCGGCAGACAAGGAGGTCTGCAAACAATGATTCCTGTCTCAAGTGAGCGTTGGCTCCGCTCGCCTATCACGAAGACAACCTCTGTCGTCTGCTTCCGAGTGAGGGTTTGCCGGAGGGAGAAATGATCACAGACGACGCCCTGAGACAGCACGTGTACCGGGCCGTTCTCAAGATGGCCAACAAACGCTTGGAGCAGGCGATCGCGGGTTCCTCGGAGGGTGCGTTCGCACATCTGTCGCTGGCTGCATTGCTGAACCTTCTCTTTCTCATGCGCGGTGATTGGGGGTCAATCGGAGACTATGTCACGACACAGCGAGCTCTTCGAGCCACGGTCGGCGATGATCTGCTATGGGCTGATCCCCAAGGGCCGACGCCGGCACCTCCTGAATTGGTTCAATAGAAGTTCGACTTGAAGGAGCGACGAGTTGCCCAGAGATTTCGATACGACGTATCGGCGTGCTCATTACCCACGTAACCTGAATTCCACATTACTCTTGATCATCCTGGTTGATCCTGATTTCTAATCAGAAGAACTCCCACCATTAGGTGGAATATGCAAGAGTCGACCGAGCCTTCTTCAACAAAGTCTGTAGCTAGCGAAGCGCAGTGTGACCCAGCCAACAGAGCTCATTCTGAGAGCCGAACCTCTGCGCCGCAAAGGGTTGTTCCGGCCAATTTTGTCGAGATCTATCGGATACCAAAACCTGATTCCCCTGA
>CAVYOZ010000014.1:0-26319 GCA_963770265.1 Terriglobia bacterium | reverse complement strand
CCAGAAGTAGTTCCCTGCCGCGACAAACTCGGCGGCCGTTTCGGCGTTCGGCTTTCTCGGTGAAGCGGCGCACGCGCAGTGCGTCACCCTCGTACAGGCCCCCGGCCTCGATGTATCCATATCCGGTCTCGGCGCGATTCGGGCGAATGCCGAGCACTACGATGTTCGCGCCGGCGCGGCGATTTCGATTCCCCGTTCCAGCGTCTCGCGGTATCGCTTCTCGTCGGCGATTACGTGATCGGAGGGGAACAAGCCGATCACTGCATCGGGATCTTGCGCAGGAGTAAGAACGCCGCCAATCCGATCGCCGGAGCGGTATTGCGTCCGACCGGTTCTGCCAGCACCTGCGCTTTCGGCAGCTTCGGAAGTTGCTTGAGGATCGCAGGGCGGAGGTCGTCGTTGGTGATGATCCAGAACTTCTTCGTCGGAGCCAGCGGCGCGAGCCGCGCGACCGTCTGCTGGATCATGGTCTGCTTGCCGTCGAGCGCAAGCAATTGCTTGGCGCGCTTTTTTCGGCTGAGCGGCCAGAAGCGCGTACCGCGGCCGCCGGCGAGGATCACGGGATAGAAGTTGGCGTTCTTGCTCATGCTTGCGATTTCAGATTGTAGATTTCAGATTGCTGATTTTCTCGTCGTTGACATCCAGAGACCTTGAATTTGAAAATCTGCAATCTGAAATATCCTTACATTCTTGTTTCCGGCTCGGGCAGTGCTCTTCCCGGCACGTAGGCCCGGAGGAACTCCACAGCCCACTGCGGTCGCACGCCGAAATCTCCCACAGATGCGGGAATCACAACGGCGTCGCCTTTCGCCAGAGTCACGGGCTCAAATCCCGGGGCCTCGATTACTCCGCAGCCCTCCACCGCGACCAGAATCTGCGCCGAACTTCTTCCGGAATCGTCGTGAACCGCTAATTGCAGCGGATCTTTCGCCTCGAACATCTCGACCACAAAATACGGAGCAGCGACCAGAGGTGCGCGACGGTTCTTGCTGCTGATTTGCTCGGGCGCGGGTCGCAGCACCTTTCCCGACTTTACGTTCTCTTTCACGGCAGCCATGCCGTCTTTCAGATGCAGTTCGCGCGGGCGCCCGTAGTCATAGAGACGATACGTCATGTCGGACTGCTGCTGCGTCTCGACGATGATCGATCCCGGACCGAGCGTGTGGACGGTGCCGCCAGCGACGTAGATCATGTCGCCTGCATAGACGTTGATCCAGTTCAGCACTTCCTCGGCGCGGTTCTGATGAATCGCTTCTTCCAATTGCGCGGCGGTGACGCCGGGCTTGAGGCCCAGCGCAATCTGCGCGCCCGGCTTGGCATGGGCCACGTACCAGCACTCGGTCTTGCCCCACGGCTGTCCGACGCGCAGTGCCTGCGCGTCGTCGGGATGCACCTGCACCGAGAGCTTCTCGTGCGGGAAAGAGAAACTTCAGCAGCAGCGGAAAACGTTTCGGATCGCGGGCCGCTTCGCCCACCAGCTCGCGCTGATACTGCTCGCTCAGTTGCGCGAGCGTTTTGCCCTTGAGCGGACCGTTGGCGACTTTGCATTCGTCGCCGGTCAGCCAGGATTCGCCGATCTTCTCCTCGAACCTGTGATTCGGGTAGATCGGAGATAAGTCCTGCGTCCCCCAGGGACGCGGATCAAATCCCGGCTGCATCAACAGTGGATACAGATTTCCCATCAAACTTGCGCTGACAAAAAAGGCCGCTCACAGGCAGAACGGCCTTTGCCGAACCTCATCCCGTCCTCCTCGTGCCCGCGACAGAAACCTTCACCACGAGGGCACGGAGGAACACAGAGGAAAACTACAGCGCCGCGAAAAACCTCCGCATGCGCTCGAGACCGCGATCCAATTCGGCCTTCGATGTCGCATACGAAACGCGGATGTGATCGCTCGTGCCAAATCCCTCACCTGGAACCGTGGCCACGTGAGCTTCGCGCAGCAGCCTTCCGGCCACATCAGATGCAGATTTCAGGCCTCCGCGACCAAGAAAAGACGAAACATTCGGATAGGCGTAGAACGCGCCCTCCGGCATCGTGCAGGTCACGCCCGGAATCGAGCGCAACCCGTTCACGACGTGATCGCGAAGCTGGATGTACTCCGCGGCGCATCTCCTCGACGCACTCCTGCGGTCCTTTCAGGGCGGCCACCGCAGCCTTCTGCACAATCGACGTCGGATTCGAAGTCGACTGGCTCTGCAGCTTGGCCATGGCGCTGGTGACGGCCGCCGGAGCCATCGCGTAACCCAGTCGCCATCCAGTCATGGCATAGGTTTTCGACAGAGAGCCCAGGACGACGAAGCGTTCCTTGTATTCGCGCAGCGAGCCGACCGAGAAATTCTTCCCGGTGTAGTTGAGGTAAACGTAGCATTCGTCGGACAGCACCCAGATGCCGCGCTGGTGCGCCAGGCGAATCACCTCGGTCATGTCTTCGGGCTTCATGACGGCGCCCGAAGGATTCGAGGGCGAATTCAGGATGATGACCTTCGTCCGCGGTGTGATCAGACGGGCGACCATCTCGGCGGTCACGCGGAATCCCTGCGCCTCGTCGGATTGCAGCAGAACGCAGTTCCCGCCCGCGTAACGAATGATGTCTTTAAACGAAACCCAGTACGGAACCGGCAGAATGACTTCATCGCCGTGATCGACCAGAACTTGAATGGCATTAAAGAGTGCGTGTTTGCCGCCGACGGAGGCGATGATCTCTTCGCGGCGATAATCGGAATCAAAATCGACGTTATGACGGTGCGCAATCGCGTCGCGCAATTCGGCTGTGCCGGCGACGGCCGTGTACTTGCTGAAGTTCGCCTTGAATGGCTGCAATGGCCGCTTCCTTGATGTGCTGCGGCGTGGAGAAATGCGGCTCGCCGGCGCCGAAATCGACAACATCGATGCCCTGCGAACGGAGTTTTTCCGCCTCCGCGACGACCGCCATCGTGGCGGAAGGTTCGATCCGGTTGATCCTTTCGGTAAGTTTTACCGCTTCCAACGTTGCCGTGGTCATGCTTTTTTCTTCCTTCTCCTGGGCACTTCAACGAGTTGCGTCCCGCCCAGCTTGTAGGCCGGGTCCAGTTTCTCGCGCAACTTCTGTTCGACAATCTCCGGGACGAGTCCCTTCACAGGGCCGCCCGCCTGCGCCACTTCCCGCACCAGCCGCGAACTCACGTACGAGTACTTGACGGCCGGCATCATGAAGACCGTTTCCAGCGTGGGCTCCAGATTGCGGTTCATGAACGCCATCTGGAGCTCGTATTCATAGTCGCTGATGGCGCGAATGCCGCGCAGCACGCACATGGCGTCAATCGATTTCGCGTACTCGACCATCAGACCGTCAAAGGTGTCGATCCGTACGTTCCTCAGATCGGCGGTCAACTCGCGCAGCATCTCCGGCGCTCGGCGACGCTGAACATCGGGCTCTTCTCCGAGTTTCTGAGGATGGCGACGACGAGCTCTTCAAAAATCTTGGCGCCTCGCTGAATCAGGTCGAGGTGCCCGTTCGTGGGCGGATCAAAGGAACCCGGGTAGATGGCCGTGCCTTTATTCAATCATCCTCGTCGAAGACCGCCCGCCTTCGAGCGCGAGCAGCAGCGCAGCGACTTAGAGATTCTATGCGGGTGGGAGCAGAGATGGCAATGGAATGTGGGACAGCCAGCCTCGGCTGTCGGGTCGAGAGAAGCCCGATAGCGATAGCGCCGCCGTCCCGGCGACTGTCGTGGCGGCGTCCTGCCGCCATAGAGAGAAGGCGGCAAACCGTTGCGGAGGAGATGGGAACAGAGGGCACGACCCGGGAAGGGCACGACTCACAGTCGTGCCGCTCAAGCCGCCGAATAAGGACAGCGCTTAGCGCCTGAGGCTCGCTCTTGGCGCAAGAAGGGAGACCCGGGCGCAGCGCGCGGTGCGGCCGCGCCCGGAGGCAACGACAACTTAACGTCTGGCCGCGACGATCGGGGCCTTGGGGGTGTCGGTCCCCGTACGGCATTGTGGTCACTCGGCCTGTCGGTGCCGGCGTCGGCGCAGCAGCAGCCGGTTGTGCCGGAGCGGCAATCAATCCCAGCGCCTTTCGCACTTCGGTGTCCAGCTTCGCCATGACGTCTTTGTTGTCCTTCAGGAACTGGCGGGCATTTTCGCGTCCCTGGCCGATGCGCTCGCCCTTGTAGCTGTACCAGGAGCCGGACTTCTCCACGATGTTGTTGTTGACCGCCAGATCGAGCAGATCGCCTTCGCGCGAGATGCCTTCGCCGTACAGGATGTCGAACTCGGCCTCGCGGAACGGCGCGGCGACTTTGTTCTTCACGACTTTGACCTTGGTGCGCGAGCCGATGACGACATCGCCTTCCTTGACGGCGGCGATGCGGCGAATATCGATGCGCACCGAAGAGTAGAACTTCAGCGCGCGGCCGCCGGTGGTGGTCTCCGGATTGCCGAACATCACGCCGATCTTTTCGCGAATCTGGTTGATGAAGATCAGGCAGGTGCGCGACTTGGAAACCGTGCCGGTCAGCTTGCGCAGCGCCTGCGACATCAGCCGCGCCTGCAGGCCCATGTGGCTGTCGCCCATCTCGCCGTCGAGTTCGGCCTTGGGCACCAGCGCCGCGACCGAGTCGACCACCAGCACGTCGATCGCGTTCGAGCGCACCAGCGCCTCGGTGATCTCCAGCGCCTGCTCGCCGTAGTCGGGCTGCGAAACCAGCAGATTGTCGACGTCCACGCCGAGTTTCTTGGCATAGGCAGGATCGAGCGCATGCTCGGCGTCGACGAAGGCCGCCATGCCGCCGGTCTTCTGCGCCTCGGCGATGACCTGCAGAGTGATGGTCGTCTTGCCGGACGATTCCGGTCCGAAGACTTCGACCACGCGGCCGCGGGGAAAGCCGCCGACGCCCAGCGCCGCGTCGAACGAGATCGAGCCGGTCGAGATCACCGAGATCGGGACAATGGCCTCCTTCGACCCCAACCGCATGATCGAACCCTTGCCAAACTGCTTTTCGATCTGAGAAACCGCCAGATCAATTGCCTTGCCCCGCTCGTCCGCCATGGAAGTGGCTCCTTTGAAGAGTGCAGATATTAGTGCTCTCTAAGTTTGGTCGGATTATACATAGGAAATGGAAGCGAAGAAAAGGCGAATCTACATAATTAACCTGTGGAAAGGTTCCGAAATGGGCCGGTGATGGCAGGCTTTCCGCCTACTCCTCAGCTTTGCCATCCTGAGGCACGCGCCCTTTGCGGGCCGAAGGACCTCTGCACTTGCCGGCAGTTCTGACGCCGGCAAAACTCCATAGGTTCTTTGTTTCGCTCAGAATGACAAGCCGGGGCTACCTCTGCAGCAAATCCACCGGCGCGGTCACATCGTGCACTCGGAAATACTTCGCCAGCGCCGGATACTTCCGCGCCACCGCCTCGTACATCGCATACGCCACATTGCGATAGGAGACATGTCCCGCGGGCGTCGTGCGCAGTTCGGAGATGTAGACTGCCTCGGCGAAGTCCATCTTGAACAGCGCCCGTTTACGGAACGCGAGGGGAATCGCGTACTGCGAGTTCTCTTCGGCCTCGGGGTTCTTGCCGCGGCAGCCAGGGTCTGCACAGCGGTCTGCACTCGCCGCATGGCAGCGTCGAAGCGCCCGCGGACTCCGGCGTCTTCCATGTCGAGCAGCATCTCGTAGCCGTGCTCGGTGGTGAACCCCTGCATCACCTGGATGCAGCGGCGGTGGCGGTGCATGTCGCGGAAGCCGCCGGTGTCCATGAGGATGTCGAAGCGGAACTGCTGTCCGGCGCGGAACCCGCGCAGCATCTCGTCATGCTTGCCGCGATGGCGCAGGCCGAGATCGATGATCTCGCGGCGGCGGCGCTCGCCCGCGACCTGCACAGCCTGCCGAATCTGCCGGTAGGAGTGATGACTGTGTTCGTAGAGAAGAGTCGTTGCGATCTCCACTTCCAGCGGCTCGTCGTCGAGCAGATCGACGATGGCCTTCGACGGCGCCAGCGGCTCTTCGGCCATCAACTCGCGCGCGGCCTGGCGCAGTTCCTTTCGCGTCTCGATCTCATAGGGATTCGGGTCGGCATACTTCACCAGCGTGGGCGCGACGCGCACTTCGCGCAGCAACTCCTGCTCGGCCCGCGCGCCTAATTCCGGATTCACCGCGCGAATCTCCTCGACCAACTCCCGCAACGAATCTGAATTCACGTTGTAGGCCGCGCCCGTCGCAGCCTTCTTCAGCGACTCGCCCAGCGCCCGCACCTCTTGATGCGTGTGCGAGAGCAGATGCGCGACCTGGTTCTCCAGCGTGCGCGCATTGACGATCTCGCCCAGCGAAGTATTGGTCGCCAGCGGCAGCAGGTAACGCGTGATATCGAATGCCCGGGCCTTCAGCGTGCGCTCGTAGGCGTCCTGCTTCATGTCGGCGGGCTTGGGCGTGATGCTGATCAGGTAATCGGTCATGTGCGCCGAGAGCGCGTCGTACTCGGTGAACAGAAAATCGACCGTCTCGCGATAGAGCTTCCGCGCTTCGTCGTCGCGATCCGAAGTCGGGCGTGTAGTATCCGCTCTTGCGGAAGTCCTGATAGCGCGTCGAGCGCTCCTGCCCGTCCCAGCGCTGCTCGTCGGCCAGTTCGATCGCGGCGAGAATCGACAGGCGCTCGATCGCCAGCGCGATGTGCGCCAGATCGGCGATCGAGCGGTGTCCGTACTGGAAGTAGAACGTGTTGAGGAACTTCTCCGCCTTCTGCGTGCTGATCTCGCGCAGCGACTCCTTCATCGAAAGCGCCGAGCGGGAATACTTCGCCATGGCGTAGGCCTGAATCTCGGGCTCGACTCCGAACACGGCGAAGACTTCCGTCGAGGGCTCGGGCGATGCGCGCGCTCCCGGGTTGAGTCTCGGGCTTAAGAGCAGGCACGGTCGACCCGCGCTGCGTCGATCGGTGGCCGCCAGCCGGGGACTCGGCGGAGTTCTTGTTGGAAGGGTCGGGCATGGTGATGACATTGCTTGCGGTTGGGACATGGGAGTGCTGGAATGTTACGCGCCGCGCTTGTGGATTAGCAATGCGATTCGTCTGCACGGAACCCATCAACCTTGCCGTAGCCATCGCAAGCCATGTGGGGACAGTCGCCCTCGGCTGTCCGGTCGAGCGAAGCTCGACGGCCGCGGCTGACGCCGTCCGACAGCCGGATTCTCCGCACAACTCTCCCGCGTATAATGCAGCGTTCCGCAATCATTCGATCGCATACGGAGAACGTCATGTCTCTCTCAGGACGCGTAGCCTTCGTCACCGGCGCATCGCAAGGCATCGGACGCACCTGCGCTCTTCGACTGGCCAAGGATGGCGCGACCCTGGCCGTGGCCGCGCGCAATCAGGAGAAGTTGAACGAGTTGGTGAATGAGATCACCAGCGCTGGCGGCAAAGCTGCGGCCTTTCCACTGGATGTCGCCGACGAGGAGCAGGTCAAAACGACGATTAAGGCTGCCATCGCGCAGTTTGGGAAGATTGACATCCTCGTCAATAATGCCGGTATTACCCGCGATCAACTCGTGATGCGCATGAAGCGGGCGGACTGGGACGCCGTGCTGCAAACGAACCTCACTTCGGCTTACCTCTGCATCCAGCAGGTGATTCCCTCGATGCTCAAGCAACGTTGGGGACGGATCATCAACGTCACCAGCGTCTTCGGACAGATGGGGCAAGCCGGACAGGCGAATTACGCGGCATCGAAGGCGGGACTGATCGGCCTGACCATGGCCATTGCGCGCGAAGTGGGGTCGCGCAACATTACTTGTAACGCAGTTGCACCCGGATTCATCGAAACTCCCATGACCGACGTGCTCAGCGAGGAATTTAAGCAGAACGCCGTCAAACAGATTCCGCTGGGGCGGGTAGGTACCACGGACGATGTCGCGGGCGCGGTCGCATTTCTTGCCTCCGAGGACGCTTCTTACATCACCGGGCACGTGTTGAGCGTGAACGGCGGGATGCTGATGGGATAGAAATTCTTCACCACAGAGGACACAGGGTTCACAGAGGAATATGAAATCAGATGCCAATGATGCGAGACTTTCCTCTGTGTCCTCCGTGCCCTCTGTGGTGAAGGTCTTTTCTTTTCGCCAAGCCGAATCTGCCGCAGAGATCGCCCAGGCACGTGAACTCTTCCTCGAATATGCGCAGTCGCTCGGCTTCAGTCTGTGCTTTCAGAATTTCGATCAGGAACTCGCCAACCTCCCGGGTGATTACGCGCCTCCCGACGGCCGCCTGCTGCTTGCGGAATTCGAAGGCCAGGTGGCGGGATGCGTTGCCCTGCACAAGCTGGAAGAGGGGATCTGCGAGATGAAGCGGCTTTACCTGCGTTCGCAATTTCGCGGGAAAGGGCTCGGGCGCGCTCTCGCCGACCGCATCATTGCCGAGGCCCGCGAGATCGGCTACCACCGCATGCGGCTCGACACCGTCGAGCCCGTGATGAAAGATGCGGTCGCGATGTACCGCCGGATCGGATTCCGGGAAATCTCTCCCTACTGCGCGAATCCAATGGCCGGCGCCCTCTACATGGAACTGCTCTTGTAATTCCGCCTGCTCTTCGGCAAGAATATCGGCCACAGCTTCATCGATCCCACCGTGGTGAAAGGATCTGTCATGAAAAGAATTGCTGCGGTCATCCTCGTCGTTCTATCACTCGCCGCGTTCGCTATGCGCAGCCGACAACAAAACTGTCACGTACAAGAGCGGCGACGAAACCGTGCAAGGAATTCTCTACACCCCCTCGGGCAAAGGACCGTTCCCGGCGCTGATCGTGATTCACGAGTGGTGGGGGTTGAATGACTGGGTGAAGGAGCAGGCATCGAAGCTTTCGGATCAGGGCTACGTCACGCTGGCGGTGGATCTGTATCGCGGCAAGGTCGCGACGACTCCCGACATGGCACACGAGATCATGCGCGGCGTTCCCGAAGACCGCGCCAAACGCGACTTGCACGCCGCCTTCGATTTCCTGGCCTCGCAATCGAACGTGAAGAAGGAGCGCATCGGCGCCATCGGGTGGTGCATGGGCGGCGGCTACTCACTCGATGTCGCATTGCAAGAGCCCACGCTCGCGGCGGACGTCATCAACTATGGGCATCTCGCGACGGACCCGGAGTCTCTGAAGAAAATCAATGCCCCGATTCTCGGCCTTTTCGGCGCACAGGACCGCGGCATCACGCCTGACGATGTGCACAAGTTTGAGGCATCGCTGAAGCAACTCGGCAAGAAAGTGGAAATCAAGATTTACGATGATGCGGGGCATGCTTTCGAAAATCCCAACAACAAAGACGGCTATCGCGAGGCTGATGCTGCCGATGCATGGAAGCGCACGGTGGAGTTTCTGGCGATGACACTGAAGAAGTGAGGGCGAATCCCATCTTGCGAAAAGCCGCGCCTGGCTGGCACTTCAGCGATTGACAATTCCTTGTACGACGTATAAGAAATGCCGCAACCGCCGGAATTTGTTTTGACTGCCGTTCGTTTTCCACATGGCACAAAGGTTCCTGGTGATGGCACAAATTTCCCCTTGCCAGAAGTTGCCGCTCTGGTTACCATGACCCATCCTGAAATGCTCCCTACCATGAATATCGGCGAGACCATCCGCAACTACCGGCTCCAAAAAGGGATGTCTCAGGGCGACATCGAAAAGCGAACTGGCCTGCTGCGCTGCTACCTGTCGCGCGTGGAAAACGGCCATACCATTCCGTCGCTTGACACGCTGTCGAAAATCGCCGGAGCCATGGAGTTGCCACTTTCGCAATTCTTCTCCGATCCCAATCACAGCAACGGTTCCAAGGGATTGCCCCAGCTTTCCGACGACGAAGTCCGCTTCCTGAGCCAGATCCGCCGCTACTCCACCAGCCTGAACGACAGCGACCGCAAGCTGGTGCTCGCCATGGTGAAGAAGATGGCGTCGAATTCCGCGAAATAGCTACTGGCTACTAGCTAGAGGCTAGCGACCAGCGCCCAACGACTGTTCCCTCCCTTACTTTCGTACCATGCCCTTTGGTGCCCGATGGGAACCTCGTGCCGGGGATTGTCTCTCCACTAGACTATGCGTGGAGACCTCTGTGACCACCGACGAGGAACTGAATGTTCTCGACACGCAACTGCGCCGGCTGAAGATCGAGTACGAGATTTTCTTCAGCAATCCGAGCAAGCGTCCTCCCACGGACATCGAGTGGAAGGTGCTCGCGCTGTTGCGGAAGTTCTCCGATGGCGGCCGCATGAACTTTTCGCAGCGCTACCGCTACAACGAAATGGCGCAGCGGTACGCCATCTACAGCGATTTGTGGCGCAAGAAGTGCCGCATTCGCGAGGAAGGCTATCGCCGCCCGCAGGACGCTCTGTTATCGGTGCAGGGAGTCCGCACCGCCGAGGAAGAGCACAAGCAGCACCACCATCCGGTCTACGGCGTAAGCCACGCCGCAGCGGCGGCCGCCGGGAGCACAGCATCGTTGCCCTTCACGCTGCACAGTGTCGACCCGTCGGAACGCGAGCAGGTGGAACGGCTCTATAACACCCTGGTCGCGGCCAAGAAGAAAGCGGGAGAAAACGTTACCGGCACGATCGACTCATTCACCGCGTTCGTGCAGAAGAAGACGGAACAGATTCGCAAGCAATATCACTGCGAAGGCGTCGAATACTCGGTCGAACTGGCCGACGGGCATGTCAAGTTGAAAGCCAAAGCGAAAACGTAGGATGAACTGGAAGCGCTTGAGGCGTATTTTTGGCGCCGTAGTCATCGCGCTCGTGGTCATTGTCGCGAGCGTGTTCTATCTCGCTCCTGTCGCGCTGTCTTTCTACGCTGCAAGAAAGGCTGTACCCGTCACAAGAGTCGTTCCTGTGGAACTGAAAACCCGAACAATCTCCCAGGCCAAGGGCGTTCGGCTCTCGTACGTTGGATACGACTTTGAGGTTCCGTGGAACGATCTCGACCAATCCAAGACGCTGCTCTACCCGAAAGACAAGCCCGCGAAGACTCGGGCCGTTCTCGTTTTTCGGTCGGGCCTGAGGGTGATGGTTACGTCCCTCCGCCCAAGGGAAAGCGCCGAAACGTGGGAAACTGAGTTCCAAGTTCCCGCGCAGAACGTCGAGGCAATCTTTGGTCCTGGATCATCCACTTCTGACTACATCTTCACGCGAAGCGTTTACTCTTTCACGCCAGACCATATGCATCACTGGTCCGTCACGCCACCGGTATATGCCCGCGAGACTGTGTTGCTTATCGCCAAGTCCCTGATGCCATCCCGACCAGCGGGGTGCGGAATTTTCAATGTGCAGACAGGTGACTATCGGGGCTTCCAGCAAGGCAATCTCGACCTCGACCGGGAAGGTGCCATCGTGACCCTCTTCGCCAACGACGGCGGCGTTGAGTTCTTGTTTGACGCAGTGCACTATACCAGTCCGGCCGGACTCACCCAACCCGAGATCAACCGCATCGTCCACACCTTGCGCAAGATCCAGTACGGCGAATCGTCGAACTCACCGGCTGGCAAGTCAAGCTGAACGAACACTTCGTCGCTTGCCAGCGACTAACGACCAGCGGCCAACCACCGCTTACTGATAAAATCTCCGGTCGCCATCCACAATTTTCCAGAGGCCATAATGTCCCGCATCCAGCGTGCCATCCTCAGCGTTACTGACAAGACCGGACTCGTTGACTTCGCCCGCAAACTCTCTGCCCTTGGCATCGAACTGATCTCCACCGGAGGCACCGCCAAACTGCTTCGCGACTCCGGCATCACCGTGAAAGACATCTCGGATCTGACGGGCTTCCCGGAGATGCTCGACGGGCGCGTGAAGACGCTGCATCCCAAGGTTCACGGGGGAATCCTGCATCGGCGGGAAGATCCCAAGCACGTCGCGGCAGTGAAAGAGCACGGCATTCAGCCCATCGACATGGTCGTGGTGAATCTTTATGCGTTCGAAAAGACAGCCGCAAAGCCCGGAGTCGCATTTGAAGAGCTGATCGAGAACATCGACATCGGCGGGCCGTCGATGATCCGCTCGGCGGCGAAGAATTTTCAGGATGTCGCCATCGTGACTTCGCCGGCGGATTACGACGCGATCGCCGCCGAACTCGAACGCGAGAAGGGGCAGCTTTCGAAAGAAACGAAGTGGAGGCTCGCGCAAAAGGCCTTTGCTACGACGGCCGCCTATGATTCCGCGATCGCTTCGACGCTCGAGCGAATCAGCCCGGAGAACATGCAGCAGGAATCCAGTTTCCCGAGCAATCTCCGATTCTCGTTCCAGAAGACTCTCGACCTGCGCTATGGCGAAAATCCGCACCAGAAGGCAGCGATGTATTCCGATGGCTCGGGCGCAGGGGTTGCGAATGCGCTGCAGTTGCAGGGCAAGGAGCTGTCCTATAACAACATCGTGGACCTGCAGGCTGCGTGGGATCTTGCGCAGGAATTCGACGAACCCGTGGTCGCCATCATCAAGCACACCAACCCGTGCGGTACGGCGACCGGCAAGACTCTGGCCGAGGCCTATAAGCGGGCGCTGGAGTGCGATCCCGTGTCGGCGTTTGGAGGAGTCATCGGCGTGAACCGGCCCGTCGATGGCGAGGCGGCAGAAGAGATGCACAAGCTGTTCCTGGAAGTGATCGCCGCGCCCGGATTCGACGAAGCGGCAAAGGCGAAGTTCGCCTCGAAGAAGAACCTTCGCCTGGTGGAGGTAATAGCCGCGAATCAGAAATGGATCCTGAAGAATGTTTCGGGAGGCATGCTGGTTCAGGATGCCGACGTGCGCCCGTTGCAGGACTCTGACTTAAAGGTGGTCACCAAACGGCCGCCTACGCCGGAAGAGATGCGAGCGCTGCTGTTCGCGTGGAAAGTCTGCAAGCACGTGAAGTCCAATGCGATTGTCTATGCGCGCGAAGGACAGACGGTAGGCGTGGGCGCCGGACAAATGTCGCGGGTAGATTCAGCCAAGATCGGGGCGATGAAGGCTCAACTTCCGCTCAAGGGCACGGTGGTCGCGTCCGACGCATTCTTCCCCTTCCCTGACGGCGTTGAAGAAATCGCCAGGGCCGGGGCCACGGCCGTGATCCAACCCGGCGGCTCGCAGCGCGATCCGGAGGTGATTGAGGCCGCGGACCGGCTGGGGCTGGCGATGGTGTTTACCGGAGTGAGGCACTTCAGACATTGAAAGCAGGCTTCAGGCGTCAGCCCTCAGGCTTTCAAAGTATGCAAATTTGCGATTGCACTTTTCAAAACTTTACATTGGTGGCGACGCTTTCACGCAACGCCGAACGCCTCCCAGAACCCGAAGTTGCGAAGCAAATTGCCTGAAGCCTGCTTTTCCCCGCCAGTCCCTGTCCTTCTGGATTGGCGTGTTTTTTCCCGCTCCGAAGCAGCCTCAGGGTAAAATATAAGCACCTTTTCCCCGACGGCTTTGCATCCAACGAGCTGAGGTAATTCGGAAGCGCGCTGTGAGCGCAGTCAGGTCCAGAATGAAGAGAATTTTTCGTCTTTTCCTAGTCTTGGGAGTGGCATCTGTTGCTGTCGCTCAAACCAGCCAATCGACCCCCGCCACGGGGGACTCCAGCCAGCCCGCGCCGCGCAAGGTCGACAAAGCAGCCGCCTACTACCACTACACGATGGCGCACATGTACGAGGAAATGGTCACGGCCTATGGCCGCAGCGATCTGGCCCTGAAGGCAACTGAGGAATACCGCCTGGCCATCGAAGCCGACCCCTCATCAGAATTCCTGACCTCGAGCCTGGCCGAACTCTACGTCAAGACCGGCCGTATTGCCGATGCCGTTCGAGAAGCACAGGACATCATCAAGCGCGATCCCACGAATCTGGAAGCCCACAAACTTCTCGGCCGCATCTACCTGCGTTCACTGGGCGACATGCCGGGAGGAAACGGGTCAGACAACATTTTGAAGCTCGCGATCGAGCAGTACCAGGAGATCGTGAAACTCGATCCGCAGAGCGTTGACGATCACCTGCTCCTCGGCCGCCTGTATCGGTTGGGTAACGACATGTCGAAGGCGGAGGCCGAGCTGAACACGGCGATCAAGATCGATCCCAATTCGGAAGAAGCCGTCACCACCCTGGCGATGCTCTACACCGATGAGGGCGACACGGCGCATGCACTCAAAGTTCTGAGCTCGATTCCCGACTCCGCCCGCTCGGCCAAGCTGTACTCAGCGCTCGGCGCCGCGTACGAACAGCGCAAGGAATACAAGAACGCCATCGATGCCTACAAGCATGCAATCGTGCTCGACCGCGACAATCTCGACGCGATCCGCGGCCTCGCCGAAAACTATCTGAACGATGGCCAGCTCGATGCCTCGCTCGAACAGTACAAAGTCATCTCCGACTCGAATCCCGAAGACGCACAGACTTACGTGCGCATCGCTGAGATCTATCGGCGGCAGGCGAAGTACGATCTGGCGCTGGAAAATCTGAAGCGCGCGGATTCCCTGATTCCCGACACGGCGGAAGTCCCCTACAGCATGGCTGCTGTGTACCAGGCGCAGGGACGCTACGATGAAGCCGCCAAACTGCTGCAGGACCTTCTGAAGAAGACCGAGAAGAGCAGTGAAGTGGGCACCAGCCAGACCGATCGCAACAATCGCGCGATATTCATCGAGCGGCTGGGAATGATCTACCGCGAGCAGGAGAACTACACGGCGGCGGTCGACACATTCCGCAAGATGCTCACCCTGGGCGATGAGAACGCCCGCAGCGGATATCAGGAGATCATCGACACCTATCGCGACGCGAAGCAGTGGCCACAGGCCACCGCTGCGGCGAAAGAAGCGGTGCAGAAGCTGCCCGAACGATCGCGACCTGCGCATGGTGCTGGATGCGCAGCTTGCCGATATGGGCGAGTTCGATCAGGCGGTCGCGGATATCCGCGGCATGCTCAAAGGCGGTGCGGAAGACCGGGATGTGTATCTCCGGTTGGGAATCATCTACACCCGCGCAAAACGCTGGAGCGATGCCGAACAGTCTCTGGGCAAGGCGGAGCAACTGTCGACCAAGCCAGAAGATAAGGCTTACGTGAGTTTCCTCCGCGGCGATCTCTATCAGCGGCAGAAGATGTTCGACCAGGCCGATAGCGAATTCCGCAAAGTGCTGTCCGTGACTCCGCCGACAGATCCGCAGGCGGCGGCCACGCTGAACTACCTCGGCTACATGAATGCCGATCGTGGCGTGAAACTTGATGAATCGCTCAACTACATCAAGCAGGCACTCACCTTCGAGCCGAACAATGGCGCCTACCTCGACTCGCTCGGCTGGACTTACTACAAGCTGGGTAAATACGACCTGGCAGAAGAGAACCTGAACAAAGCCGCCGTCCACATGGGTTCTGATCCCACGGTGCAGGAGCATTTGGGCGATCTCTACCAGAAGACCGGCCGACTGAAATTGGCCGCCTCGCACTGGGATCGCGCGGTGCAGGAATGGAACAGAACCGTTCCCGCCGAGCAGGACTCAGAGGCCTTCGCCAAGGTGCAGCAGAAGCTCGATGCTGCCAAGGTGAGGCTGGCGAAAGAAGACTCCAACAAGTAGCGCGCGGCGTCCCGCCGACTGGCCCGAGGGCATCAGTTTGCTGGAAAACTCGATTTTGCCTGGCGCAGCGCTTTCATAGCTTGCGGAAAAATGCAGCTTGGTGAAACCGTTTTGAAAGGGCACGGCTGTGCAAGCCGCGCCGCCTTTTGTGTCGCAAGCTGATTCAGCGCTGCGACCAAGCTTTTCTTTTCTGCCTGGCTTTCGCCCCGGAGGTATGGCCCGAGTTTTTCAGAAAACGGTGAAGCCCTGCCAAACTCTCGTGGTCGTGACAATCGCTCCCAGCGTCTCGCGATAAACTTCTCTGATGATGCAGCCCGCCCTGAGCATCACCATTCGCGAAGGCACCACCGCCGACATTCCGGAAATCGCCCGCCAACGCCGCCGCATGTGCGAAGACATGAACTACGCCGACGCCGATATCCTCTCGGCGATGGTTAGCGGGACCGCCGAATATCTGAAGAAGGCGATTCCCGAAGGCTCCTTCCGCTCGTGGCTGGCGTGCGACAACGGCCGAGTCGTCGCAGGAGGCGCGGTCGTGATCAGTCCATGGCCGGCGCACGCCTACGATCTCGAATGCCGGAGGGCGACCATCCTCAACGTTTATACCGAGCCCGAGTACCGGCGGCGCGGGATTGCGCGTCAGATCATGGAAATCATGATTGCCTGGTGCAAGCAGGAAGGCTTCGCCCGCGTCAGCCTGCACGCCAGCGAACACGGGCGGCACTTGTATGAATCGCTCGGCTTCGAAGACAGCAACGAGATGCGGCTGAACCTGCGGTGAAGAATTGTTGATGGATGATTGTTGATTGACGGCCCTGCAGGCCGCCCGCTTTCATTCAACAATTAAAAATCAACAATCAACAATGCTATCCTTCCCCCATGCTGGCGACCTACGCGGTGCAGGTGACGCAATCCCGCGGACGGCGCTTCGCCGAATCCCCGCATCCCTATCGCAACGATTTCCAGCGCGACCGCGATCGTGTCATTCACGCCCGCGCTTTTCGCCGGCTTGAGGCCAAGACGCAGGTCTTCACCCGCCGCTACTCCGATCATTTCCGCAACCGCCTGACGCACACGCTCGAAGTGACGCAGATTTCGCGCACCATTGCCGGAGCACTCGGGCTCAACTCCGACCTTACTGAAGCGCTAGCGCTGGTGCACGACATCGGCCATCCGCCATTCGGACATGCCGGAGAGAAAGCCCTCAACGCAGCCATGCACGAGCACGGACTCTTCTTCGACCACAACCTTCATGCGTTGCGCATTGTTGAAGACTTTGAGCAGCGCTACGCGGCGTTTCGCGGCTTGAATCTGACGTTCGAAGTGCGCGAGGGGATCATCAAGCATTCGCACGATTACGACGCGAAGGAGCATCCCGAGCTGGCGGAGTATCTTCTGGACCAGCGTCCGCCGCTGGAAGCCCAGCTGATCGACCTGACCGACGAGATCGCCTACAACACCGCCGATCTCGATGACGGCTACGAATCGCACCTGCTGCCGCTCGCGGAGATCCGCGAGGGCGTTGGAATTTTCGAGCGCTTCTATCGCGAGGTCGTGCAGCTTTACCCGCAGGCTCCGGAGAAGTTGAAGTTCAACGAGACGCTGAAGCGCATGCTCAACCGGCTGGTGGACGACCTGATCCGGACTACGCAGAAGCGGGTGAATGAAGCGAGGATTCAGAGTGTCGAGGAAATACGCGAACATCCGGGACGCTTGGCGGCCTTCAGCCCGGAGGTCGAAGCCGAGCGCAAGCAGAACAAAGATTTCCTTTACGAGAATCTCTATTACAGCCCGTCACTGGCGGACGAGAAAGATGATGCGGAACGCGTCGTCTCCGAGCTATTCGCCTTCTGGATGGCCCATCCTGAGTCTCTTCCTCACCAGTATCAAGAGAAAGCGAAAGACGAGGGATTGCCGCGCGTCGTCTGCGACTACATCGCCGGCATGACCGATCCCTTCATCTTCGAGCAATACGAAAAGCACTGCGGTGCCTGACAACAGTCATGTGGCGACAGCCGCCTTCGGCTGTCGGTCGAGCGGAGCTCGACACAAGTTGCCGCGAATCCCAGCTGTAGGCACTCATCTAAAGTCAGCAGCAATCCCTAGTGGCCTGTCGCATAGATTTCGTTAGTGGGTTCGAGGGGTTGGTTGTTGGCAGAAGGTGAACCGTGTCGTCAGATAGCTTTTCTCCGCGAACTCGGCGGGGGTCCTCGGCGGCCTCTGCGTTTTGGGATTTTGGCCAGACCGGGAAAACAAAGGCTTAGACTGCGGAGGTCGCCGAGAACGACCGCAGAGAGCGCCGAGAAAAGCAAAATGCCTTTACCGTGGTTGAGTTTGTTGAAATTAGGAACGCCGCGTTTCCACCCTAACGCTTTCCGCGCGACAGTCCACTAGTTCCCTCACCCCCTTTCGGTTAAGATGGCACGCCGAAGGAGATCCCATGGAGACTCCTCTTACCCCGCTGGATTTCGCGCGCCGCGCTCGCCGCTTATATGGAAATAGTGAAGCTGTAGTCGATTCAAGCCAGCGCTTCACCTACGAATCTTTTTTCAATCGCTGCGACCGCTGGTCTTCGGCGCTGCAATCGCTCGGAGTCCGCAAGGGCGACCGCGTCGCCTACATCGCGCCCAATACGCACGCCCAGCTGGAATCGTTTTACGCCGTGCCACAGGTTGGCGCAGCACTCGTTCCCCTGAACTATCGGCTCACCGCTCAGGATTTCGCCTACCTCATCCAGCACAGCGGATCGCGCGTGGTCTGTGTGCACTCCGACTACCTCGATGACCGTCGATTCCATCCGCGCTGAGATCCCCGGCGTGGAACACTTCGTTGCTCTCGAAGGAGCGCGCCCCGGCTGGCTTGATTACGAGACAACTGGTTGCCGCCTCCGACTCCGCGTTCGTCAAGCCCGACATCGCCGAAAACGATCTGCTTACCATCAACTACACCAGCGGCACCACGTCCCGCCCCAAGGGCGTCATGATCACCCATCGCAACGCGTATATGAATGTGGTTGGCACTCTCGTTCATTTCCATATGACGCCCGCAGACCGCTATCTCTGGACGCTGCCCATGTTTCACGCCAACGGCATGGACCTTCGTCTGGATCGTCACGGCCGTGGGCGGTGCGCACATCTGCCTGCGCAAATTCGATCCGCAAACTGGCATTTGATCAGATTGATCAGGAGTCAGTGAGCGTCCTCTGCGCCGCCCCCACCGTGCTGATCTGTCTTGCGAACGCTCCCGAAGATATCGCGGCGCAGTCGTCGTCGTGGAGTTCGCGTGCTCACCGCAGGAGCGCCTCCGGCTGCAGCTACGATCCAGCGCGTAGAAGGCGAGTTCGGCTGGGACGTAACCCAGGTCTACGGCATGACCGAGACCTCTCCGTTTATTTCGATATGCGAACCCCGTCCAGCAGCACGCGACGACATCGACCCAACAGCGCGCTGCGATCAAGGCTCGTCAGGGAGTCGAACTGATCACCTCGGGAGAATTACGCGTTGTTGACGATTCATGGCGGACGAAGTGCCGCACGACGGCGAAGCGCTGGGAGAAATCGTCGCCCGTGGCAACGTCGTCATGAAAGGTTATTTTCAAGACCGAAGCTGCCACTGCTCACGCCTTGCGCCACGGCTGGATGCATACCGGCTGACGCCGCTGTCGTTCATCCCGATGGCTACGTCGAGATCCGCGATCGCCTCAAAGATGTCATCATCAGCGGAGGCGAAAACATTTCTTCGGTCGAAGTCGAAAGCATCCTGCTCACGCCATCCCGCCGTGCAGGAAGCTGCGGTCGTCGGGATGCCTCATGAGAAATGGGGAGAGGCCCCGCACGCTTTCGTTGTCCTCAAGAACGGCGCGCAGGCAACGGAAACGGAATTGCGAGAATTCGCCCGAGCCGGCATGGCTCACTTCAAAGTTCCTGCTTCATTCACCATAATGCCGGAGCTACCCAAGACGGCCACCGGGAAAATTAAGAAATACGTCCTGCGCCGTGGCCAGGCGTCAATCGCTCCACAGTAAGGTGGCAAACCATGGCCCTGGGCTGTGGAGTAGAGCGAAATCCGCCAGGTTGGCTGTTCACAGCACCTCGCCGAGTCGCCGAATCCCCTCCCGAATCTGCGCCTCCCCCATCCGTGAGTAGCCCAGCATTATGCCGGTTCGCTTCGGCTTCGCTAAACAGTACGCGGAGATCCCATACACGCGCACCCCGTGAGCCGCCGCCTTCGAAATCACCGACCCCTCGCTGATTCGCCGTTTCGGCCACAACACCACGTGTGCCCCTGACCCATCCCCGGTCACTTCGACGCGATTCCCGAGATAGGTTCGAATGGCGCCAATCAGCGCCTCGCGCCGCGATGAATTCCGCCGCCGCACGCGCCGCAGGTAACGCTCATACATTCCGCTCGAATATGAATTCCGCCAGCGTCGCCTGCTCCAGCGTAGCCGTGTGCCGGTCGCATAGCCACTTGGCTGCCGTGAACGCCTGCACCAGTCGCTTTGGCGCGATCAGATATCCAATGCGCAGCGCGGAAAAGACCGTCCGTGAGAACGTTCCGATATAGATGACCCGCCCTTCCCGGTCCAAGTCCCTGCAGCGACTCCAGCGGCTGCCCTTCATAGCGAAACTCCCCGTCATAGTCATCCTCGACGACAATGGCGTTCCTGCGCTTTGCCCATTTCAGTAAGGCTAACCGTCGCGCCAGCGGCAGAATCACCCCCGTCGGAAACTGGTGCGAGGGTGTCACGAACACCATCCGCGCCTCGTCCGGTATTCTCTTCGGATTCAGCCCGTCCCGGTCCAGTTCCACGGGAAGCAAATCGACTCCCGCGGCCCGCAATACCTCCCATGTTCCCTGATAGCTTGGATCCTCAAACGCAACGTGGTCCCCGGGTTCCATCAGCACCCGAGCAATCAGATCGAGCGCCTGCTGTGAGCCATTTACAATCACGATCTGAGAGGCATCGCATACCACCGCGCGCGACCGCCGTACGTGCTCGCAGATCGCCTCCCGCAGCGCCATGCTTCCCGCGGCCTGCCCATAGTCCAGTTCCGCCACCCGCACTTTTCGCGCGCAGCGCAGCAGGATGCGCCTCCACATCGCAAAGGGAAAGCTTTCCAGGTCGCTGCGTCCGTAAGCAAAGTCGTATGCCAGCCCCGAGCGCGGCATTTGCAGCGCGAAGTTCATCCTCGACCACTCTGCCGCCGCCGTCCGCCCGAAGCGCGACACCCGCAGTGGAACAGATTTCCCCGCGGAAACTGTCCTCGCGGAGCCCACGCTGCTTGTCACGTAAGTCCCGGATCCTCCTCTTCCTTCCGCAAATCCCTCCGCCAGCAGCTGATCGTAAGCGGCCAGCACTACCGTCCTCGAAATTCCCAGTTGCTCCGCGAGATCCCGCGTGGACGGAAGCTTCTCGCCGCCGCGAAGCGATCCGGACAAAATCGTTTCCCGCAGGGATATGTAGACCTGCCGGAACAGCGGCTCACCTGTTTTCGAGAGTGGTATCGTCAGTTGCACAAGAAGTGGATATTTGACAATACCACGATCCGATTCATGCTGGATGTCGGAATTTTCGCCAGCCGTCTCTGGCATGGAGAAAGAGAATGCAGGTTGTGTACAGATATCTTTTCGCAGCACTCTTGATGGGGACTCTGGTCGTACGAACTGTCGCCGACCCAGTCGGCGCGCGAGCCTCAGGTATCGATCTGCAAGCTGGCGCCCAACACGACGGTCAGCACGATTTCGATTTCGAAGTCGGCACCTGGAAGATCCATCTGAAGAGACTCCTCCATCCTCTAACCGGTTCCACTACATGGACCGAATTCGACGGCACGTCGGTTACCCGCAAACTCTGGGACGGGCGCGCCAACATCGAGCAGTTCGAGACCACCAGTTCGGCTACACACATCGAGGGCCTTACGCTGCGACTCTACAGTCCGGAATCCCACCAGTGGAGCATCTATTGGGCCACCAGCAAAGACGGCATCCTGGGCATCCCGACCATCGGCGAATTCAAGAATGGTCAAGGCGAGTTTTATGATCAGGAACCCATCAACGGCCGGGTCATCCTGGTTCGATTTATCTGGTCTCAGATCACCCCAACGTCTGCGCACTTCGAACAATCCTTCTCCGACGATGGAGGCAAGACCTGGGAAGTCAACTGGATCACCGACCAAACCCGCATCAGCGAGGAAGAGTTCAAAGCAGCAGCAGAGACGAGCACACCCCAGCTCGATCCGCAATCGACGCAGGGCGCCGACCACCAGCACGACTTCGATTTTGAGTGGGGAAGCTGGAAGACCCATCTCAAGCGCCTGTCCCATCCTTTAACCGGATCCAACAGCTGGGTCGATTACGACGGCACTTCGGTCGTGAACAAGCTCTGGAACGGCCGTGCGAATCTCGGTGAACTATCGGTCGACGGCCCGAACGGGCACATCGAAGGCATCTCGCTTCGCCTTTATAACCCGCAATCGCACCAGTGGCGCCTCTACTGGGCCAACAGTAAAGACGCAATCTTGCAGATTCCTACGATTGGCCAATTCGAGAAAGCGCGCGGCGAGTTCTTCGACCAGGAAGACTTTCAGGGCAAATCCATCTTCGTTCGTTTCGTCTTTTCAGACATGGCTCCAACCTCATTCCGAACCGAGCAGGCATTTTCCGCCGATGGCGGCAAGAACTGGGAGCCTAACTGGACCGCCACATTCACCCGCACGAAGGAATGAAACCCTTTCGATACCGAGACGCTCTAACGACGATGAGGGAAACTTTCGCCCTGCTTGCGTTGACGGCGTGTCTGGCGGCAGCGCAGGAAGCGACTTCACCGCAAGGTGTTCACCAATCGCTCGACAATGCCTGGTGGACGGGTCCCTTGCTGGCGCCATCGGCCAACACGTTGCCTCGTGGTCATGTGCTGATCGAGCCCTATCTCTACGACGTGATCTCTCAAGGAACCTACGACTCGACCGGCGCTCGCCATAGCACTCCCCATGTGAATGGATTCGGCTCGCTCACCTACATCAATTACGGCCTCTTCAACAAATTCACAGTCGGCTTGATTCCCGTCTTCGGCTACAACCAGGTCAGCCGCGGGCTCGACAGCTCCGGCGTTGGCGCTGGTGACCTGACCGTGCAGGTTCAGTACCGCCTTCATCAGTTTCACGAAGGAAACTGGGTCCCCACCGCCTCCCTCGCCATTCAGGAAACCCTCCCCACCGGCCAATACGACAATCTCGGCAACCGCGTCAGTGATGGCATGGGCAGCGGCTCTTACACGACTACCCTCTGCTTCTATACGCAAACTTTTTTCTGGATGCCCAACGGACGGATTTTGCGCACGCGCTTCAACGTCACGCAGGCGTTTTCTCGTCAAGTGAATGTTCAAGACGTCAGCGTATACGGCACCACCCAGGGATTCCGTGGTCACGCCGACCCCGGCGCGGCACTCTTTGTAGATTTGGCGGGAGAATACAGCCTCACCCGAAGCTGGGTACTTGCCCTCGATGCGACGTATCGACATCAGTACAACACCGCTGTCACCGGATACAACATTTCGAGTCCCGCCGACCCGCTGTCGCTCAACTCCGGTTCCAGCCAAGCCTTCGCACTCGCCCCGGCCATCGAATACAACTTCAGCAGCAAAGTCGGCGTGATCGTGGGCATGCGCACGTTTCCAGCAGGCAAGAATACGAGCAATTCAATTACGCCTGCGATTGCCATCAACATCGTGCACTGATGCAGCTTCATGAGCCGCCTTCGGCTGACGTCCCAACGTAGCTTCTGCAAAAATCCGCGCAATCCGAGTTAAGCCGTGGCGACCCCACTTCACTTCCCCGCAACTTTCGCCACCACGTCAAACAACACTCGTGGCCCGCGCCTGACTTCCTCCACGCGAATGCGCTCGTCGTTCCCATGCTCGGTGTTGCCTTCTTCCTCCGTCGCGGTGTACGGATTGAATCCGTAAGCAACGATCCCCAGCGGCCGGTAGCGCTGGTTCTCCGTGTACCCGCTGGTAATGTGCGGCACCACCGGCGTCCCGGGGAAATACTTCGCCGAAGCTTCGCGGATCGCCGCAAACAGCGCATTGTCGGTCCCGGAGTAGTTGGCGACGCGGAACTCCGGCTCGAGCGGCTCGATGGTCACATCGGGATCATTCACCACCCGACGCAGGGTCTCAAGCACGGCCTTCGGATCGCCACCCGGCAGAATGCGCACATCCAGATTCGCCCAGGCCTCCGGAGGAATCACGTTGGTCTGCCCCGAGCCGCCGAGCATGGTGAGCGAGATCGTGTCGCGCAACAGGAAGTTCAGCGATTCGTCGCGCTCCACCTCCTGCTGAAACCTCTTGTCTTCGATGGCCTTCTTGACGTTTCGGTAGTAGGCAGCCCGGTCCGGTGGCTCGTAGGGCGCCATGTCGCGCAAGAACTCATCCACCACCGGCAGCACGCGCAGCGGCGTCTTATAAGCCAGGATCTTGTTCAGCGCATGCACCAGCCGGTTCGGCGCCGAGTCCGGATTCGGCCGCGATCCATGCCCCGGCCGTCCGTGCGCCACCACGTGCAGCCAGTACGAGGTCTTCTCGCCAACGTCGACGCCGACGTACTTGACCTTGCCGTTCTCCAGCAGATTCTCGCCGCCCTCATTGATCAGGAACTCGGCATTCCCCAGCAGATCGCGCTGGTTCTTGATGAACCAATCCGTGCCCGTTCCCTCGGCCTCTTCATCCGCAACCGCCAGAAAGATCACGTCGCGGTCCAGCGCGACCTTCTCGCGCTTCAGCATGACCATGACGACGAGTTGGGCCAGGCCTTCGTCTTTCATGTCCTGCGCGCCGCGGCCCCAGATGTAGCCGTCGCGGAGCTCGCCGCTGAACGGAGGCACTTTCCAATGCGACGCGTCGCTGGTCACCACATCCATGTGATTCAGCAAGATGATCGGCCGTACTGCTTTGGATTCTTCTCGGAGTTTGCGGAATCCGCGCCCACAAGTCCCCGCGGCCGGCGCGTATCTCAAAGACCCGGTTCTCGATTCCTTCCTGGTCGAGAATCTTCTTGAAGAACTCCACTCGCGCGCATCTCGTTGCCGGGAGGATTCGTCGTATCGATGCGCAGATACTCCTGCATCCAGTTCTCGGCCAGATCGGAATACTCGCGCAGATGCTCGTCGGAAATGCGCGAGGACGGCACTCCGCGATTCCTCGCGCGGAGACTGCCCGCAAACAAGGGCCAGAGTCACCAGTAACCTCGATTACCAGTAACCTCGAAACTGCACTGCCTAACGCTCGATTCGGTCCCAATTCCCCTCCTGGCTATGGCACAAAATCAATGGTTTGGCAACGACCGACGGCCCACGCAACCAACGACTTCTTTTACACGCAGTTTTTATATCAGCTTTCCCAAAATTACCCTGCGCTATGCACTGCGCTATCCCTCGCCGCTCCGGGCGGCCACAAAATGCCTATAGTTATCAAGCATTTAGCTCCTCAACCCTGACAGCCCGATTTGGCATCCGACCTGTAATAGAACAGTACGGCGCCACTGCAGTCGGGCGCCCGAGATTCCAGGCCAGGCGTAGCGTCAGCGCCGGCCGGCTCAGCGAATCTGCTGGCTTCTTTAGTTGTTTCAGGGACGCAATCAAATTTCACGCACGCCTAGGCGTGCCGGAGTGGAGCCCAAACGCTCCCCCAACTTGGAGGAAGTCATTATGAACCACCGTCTACTAATCGCCCTGCCGCTGGCCGCAGTGCTCGCTATGCCGGCCCTTGCGCAGACCACCTCGTCTGATCAGAGCCAGCCTGCGCCGCGCAGCAGACGCAGTCGACGTCGAGCGACACCGGCAATGCCACCGGCAAAGCGCCTCTGGCGGCTCCGTCGCGCGAAGGCTTCTGGGGACGCATCAATCCCTTTGCCCGCAAGAAGTACGTACAGCGGCAGACCGAACCGATCCGCGACCGCGTCAACGAACTCGATGAGCTGACCTCGCAGAACAGCAAGCAGATCAAAGACGTCGACTCGCGCGCCACGGCGGGCATCAAGCTCGCCTCCGACAAGGCGACCGAAGCCGACCAGCACGCCGTCGACGCCGGCAACAAGGCCACGCCGGCGCAGCAGTCCGCGCAGCAGGTCACCGCCGCGTGCAGACCGTCGAGACCGTGGTCAGCAACATCGACCAGTACAAGGCCTCGAACCAGACCGAAATCCGCTTCCGCCCCGGCCAGACCGTCCTCAGCAAGAACGCCAAGGACGCCCTCGACCAGATGGCCGGCAATCTGAAGGGACAGCGCGGCTACATCATCGAAGTGCAGGGATTCTCCTCCGGCAAGGGCCAGACCGCGATCACCACCTCGCAGAAGATGGCCGAGTCGGTCGTGCGCTACCTGGTGCTGAACCATGAGATCCCGGTCTACCGCATCTACCTCGTCGGCATGGGCAACGCTCCCGTTCGCCGTCGGATGATGCCGAAGACCAAGCGCGTCAGCGGTGGCCGCGTCGAAATCAGCCTGCTGAAGAACGACCTGGAGCAGCTCTCCGCCAACACCGGAGCGCCCTGCCACCATGGCCGATCAACAGCAGCAACCAAAGTAAGAAACTACCCCCGTTGCTTTGGGACCAATGGGCGCCTCGCCCAAAGTCCCTCCCCCGAAAGCCCTCGCGCAAGCGAGGGCTTTTTGCATTAAGAATCACGTAGAGACGGCCGCCTCGGCTGTCCGGCGATGCGAAGCGAGCCAACCCGAATTTAAAATTGCAGATTTCTGATTATAGATTTCAGATTGTTCCCCTGC
>CAVYOZ010000013.1:0-191367 GCA_963770265.1 Terriglobia bacterium | reverse complement strand
CTTTCGAGGCGGATCGTTTCAACCACTCACGCACCTCTCCGCGTCGGACAAACTAGCTAATTTTAGAGAAGCTGCTTGCAGCGTCTCTGCCGGTACCATCTTCGAAGCTCGCGCCTAGATGCTGCAAGCAAGACGTAGCAAGCTACGTCTCTTCGAACTACGTCTCTTACGAACGGCGTTTCTTAAAGAACGTTCGCAGCAGTTCCGCGCTGCGACCGGCCAAAACTCCGCCTCTGACCTCGAGTTTGTGGTTCAGTTGCGGATGATTCAGCACCTGCATCACTGAGTGTACCGCGCCCGCCTTCGGATCATCGGCGCCATAAACCAGGCGTGGGATGCGGGCATGCACCATGGCACCGGCACACATGGGGCACGGTTCAATTGTAACAAACAGCTCGCAGTCGCCCAGGCGGTGGTTACCAACGGTTGCACCGGCTTCGCGGAGGGCGACGATCTCGGCGTGGGCCGTGGGATCGGCGTCGGCGATGTTGCGATTCCATCCTCGAGCGATGATCTTGCCATCGCAAACTACGATGGCACCTACCGGCACTTCGTCCATTTCGAGAGCACGCTGCGCGCAGCGAAGGGCTTCTTCCATCCAGAGTTCGTCGGAGCGGAGAGCCTCGCCCGTCGGCGGCGTTTGGTCGTTGGCCATTTGGTGAACGGAAGTATTCTACGTGGGCTGGAGCGGAAATTGCGGGCGGACGAATGCATCCACCGCTATGAGATCAGATCACGGTTAGCACGTTCCGTACAACTTCGGGCACGACGGCGTGGACTACGGCGGAAACAACTACGCGGGCGATGGGGTAGGCGACCACCATGGCTGGAACGAGCAGGAGCAGCCACATCTTCATGGGTAGGTTGCTGAAGTAGGCTCTCATGGCATCCTCTCCTGGTGGTACGCGCGGACACAGCGGAAAGTTCCGTGGATCCGCCGAGTCAAAACGCCTAAACCACAGAGGGCACAGAGGTTCACAGAGGAAAACATCTGTTATTCGAGGAATTTGTCGATCAGCCAACATCTGGCCAAAGGGGTCGGCCACGACTCCCTGAAGCATGGGGCTGATTGTTTGACAATGCTTGTCGCGGGCGCGCCAGGTCCGGATAAACTACCGTGCCCGATTGGGTAAGGCGACTCGCCGTGGTATTCTAGCCGCGTTATGGGCATTCCGAGCTTGCTCCGCAAAGTGTTTCTCATCGACCTGCTGCAGGGACTGAAGGTCACCTTCCGCTACCAGGATCCGAAGGAGATCTATACCGAGCAGTATCCTTTGGAGCGGCCGCAAGTGGCTGAGCGGTACCGCGGGGCGCCACGGTTAAACGTCAATCCGGATACGGACGAGACCATGTGCATCGCGTGCGATTTGTGCGCGCTGGCTTGCCCGGAAAATTTGATTGTTGTATCGAGCGAACGAAACGAGAAAACGCGCCGCAAAGAACTCACGAACTTTACCTATGACCTGAGCCGCTGCATGTTCTGCGGGCTTTGCGAAGATGCGTGTCCCACCGACGCGCTGGAGTTGACGCAGGATTTCGAGCTTGCCAGCTACACCCGCCAGGGATGGATATGGGACCGGACGACGTTGGAAAAAGGGCCGGAACCTACGCAGTATCGGAAGTAGACGATTCCCAAAAAAGATGCGGTCCCTGCGGGACTCGTGCGTCGTTTGCGCGCTGACTCGGCACTTTCGTGCCGGCGTTCCCATGCCGCCGCTACGCGGCTCCCGTCGTGGCGATGCTGCGTGGCATCTCGCACGTCAACGCCAGACGCTCGCTGCGCTCGCTGGACGGACGATGGCGTCCGTCCCTACACGGCTCGAGCGACGGACAACGAACCATCCCTACACCTTTGGCGCTACGGGATTTGCCGGATAGCGGGCTTCTCCGCCGAGTTTGAGACTTAGAGGAAATAACATGCTACAGCTTTGCATTCAGGCTGTGGTTTGGTTCTATCGAGGAGAATCTCATGGCAAAACGGCTTATTCCGCTTATCACAATTCTGAGTTGCGCGACCTGGGTGGCCGCGCAGCGTAGTGCGGCGCCTGCGGTTCCGCCACCGGCGCCGCCACCCGCGACCACAGCACCTGCCGCGCGGACGACTGTGCCGAACGCACCTCCTACGGCGGCACCTCCAGCTCCGAATACGAGCACTCCGCCTGCTAATCCAAACATGACGCCGCCGACGAACCCGATTGGGCCGCCGACACCGATAACCACCAAAGCGGCGGGCGAGGGGACACAGACCGTTCCTCCGCCGACAAGCAGCGCCGAAACTCCGACACCGACTGCGCCAGCCCCGACTCCCACGCCGCAAACTCCTGTGCCGGGAAGTGGTCAGCCTGTGACTCCCGGGACGCCTTCTGCTCCTTTGCCGCCATGCGTGAGCGTGTCAGGCGCGACAGCGGCGAATAACTCGAATACGACTACCGGTTCTCAGAATCCGAACCCGTCGTCAGGCTCTACGCCAGCTGCTCCGGGAAGCACAACGGCACAGCCGGGCGTGGATCCAATAATCGGTCCATGCCCCGTCGGCACCGTGCCTCGCGGCAGCGGAACGCCTTCGCAATGAAAGGGAATTGGTGTCCGGGAATCGGGAGATCAGCTTTTACGTTTACTCGTGTCCCGATGCGGCCAGTTTCTTTTCTGGCAGGAAATACATCGCCGGTATCAAGAGCGAAGATAAAGAAGGAAGCGTAAACCGAGACATAGGCGAGCGGAACAGCGAGGAAATAAAGAGCGGCAGAGAAAGCGTTCTTTCGCTGTACTCCGGCGTGATAGTCGCGCAAGTTGCCGTCCTGGCCGTGCTGGCGGACGAGTTCGGTGCGCAGGACGTAAAACGAACGTGCCGCACATGGCGAGATCCAAACCGTAGAGAGCGACAGCCATGGGCTGGTGATAGTTCTTGCCGAGAAAATCAGTGACGAAGGGGACGAGCGACATCCAGAAGAGCAGATTCAGATTTGACCACAAGAGCCGCGCCGTCACCTCGTGCACCGCGTGAATCAGATGGTGATGGTTCACCCACATGATGGCGACCACCAGGAAGCTGAGCCCGTAGCTCATGAAGATGGGCGCTACTTTGAGCAGTGCTGGCCACGTTGGCTGCGAAGGCGCGCGGAGTTCGAGCACCATGATGGTGACGATGATTGCGATCACGCCATCGCTGAAGGCTTCCAGGCGGCTGGTAGTCATTTCGCCGTGGGGCATGCCGAAGAATCTAGCACAGCAGATTTTAGATTGCAGATTTCAGATTGCAGATTGAAGACCGCACGCGATTTGGACAGGAATCAGCGAGGGTTTGAATCTGCAATCTAAAATCTAAAATCTGCAATTGCTTTATACAGGCTGCTGTTGTGTCATGCAGTGCATCGCGCCCAGGCCCCAGATGAAGTCTCCTGAGTAGATGGGAACGATTTCGCGGGTGGGGAAGAGCTCAGCGAGCGTGTTTAGGGCAATGCGATCGTTGGGACGATTGAAGACAGGGGCCAGCACGACTCCGTTGGCAATGTAGAAATTGGCGTAGCTGGCGGGGAGGCGGCGGCCTTCGAAAACCACCGGCTGCGGCATGGGTAGCTCGACGACGGTGAGCTGTTTGCCGTCCTGGTCGCGTGCGGACTGCAGGCGGCGGAGATTGGCCAGCAGCGGCGCGTGGTTCACGTCTTTGGAATCGCGCTCGACCATGGTAACGACGGTGTCTTTGCGGACGAAGCGGGTGAGGTCGTCGACGTGGCCGTGAGTGTCGTCGCCGAAAATGCCGCGTCCTAGCCAGATGGTATGCGGGGCGCCGAGGTAATCGGCGAAGGCCTTTTCGTAATGGACGCGCGTCATGTGCGGATTGCGCTCCTGCTCTTTGCTCAGCAGGCATTCTTCCGTCGTGAGGATGGTGCCGGCGCCGTTGACGTCGATCGAGCCGCCTTCGAGAACGATGCGAGTGCCGACAGATTCAGGACGGATCTCGTGGGTGTGGGCAGCCTTCGCCATCAGGCTGCCGATTTTTTCGTCGAGGCGCCAGTTGGAGTACTTAGCCCACGCGTTGAAGCGGAACTTCAAGGCCAGCGGGACCTCAGGGGCTGAAGCCCGCGACGTTTTCTGATGCTTTACGGCACGAGTAAACTCGTGCCCTTCCCGGTGTTCGTGTCGCGGGGACGGTTGATGCTCGGTCGGAATCTGGCTGGCCTGCGGCCCTGGACGGCCGAAGGCGGCCGTCCCCACATGAGCTTCTTTCAGGAAGATGCAGCCGGAGTCGCGCAGCCAGACGCGGTTGGTGGGCCAGCGATGAAATCGAATGTTCGCGGAGAGAGCATCGGAGCGCTCGAGCACTCTGCGGGCTTGTCTCGCGAGCTGACGCGTTGTTGACGATCAACTCGACGCGCTCGTGCTTCGCCAGATTGCGGATGATCTCGGCGTAGACCCATGGAATCGGCTCGAATTTGCCGGGCCAGTCGCCTTGATAGTGGGGCCACGCGAGCCAGGTGGCGGCGTGGGGCTCCCACTCGGCGGGCATGCGGAGCCAGGCCGCAGGATTGGGCTCTGCCTGACGTTTCTTCCGTATGACTAGCACCAGGTTTGATTGCGGCGGCAGCTTAGCGCCGGTGGAAGGTCGGTCGGCTGTCGAGGCGTAGAGCGCACAACTGGAAACGTCGCAGCTCTCGGCGCCTGAAGTCAGCCGATTCCCAAAATATGTCGGCGGCTACGGTTGGCCAAACCGACAATGCGAGTTCCACACCCACTTGCGTCCGCGCCAGACGACATCTCCCGTAAGCAGCGCAGGATCGCACTTCGGCGGCGACAGGAAGGATCGATCGCCAACGTTCTGCAGCAGCGGCATGTGCCGAGAGTCCAATGCAAACGCCGTCGAGACGATTCCTGAACCAGGCATCGCAATCTAGTCGACAGCGGCTAGTGATGGGAGCGTAAGCGTCGATGCGGCGATCGCGCAGGAAAGGCCAGTTGCGGCGGATGTCTTCCAGGCTTTCAGGTCAACTCGCCGACAAGAATTTCCTCGCGGTCGTGCGATCCCTCGGCGAGGACACGGCCGAAGGGGTCGCAGAAAAAAGATCCGCCCCAGAATTCCGAGTCCCTGGCCGGGGGCAGACTTGCCGCGGATGTTGCCGGTTTCGAAGCCCGACGCGGTTCACGACCGCGACGTAGACTCCGTTGGCGATGGCATGGGCACGCTGAATGGTGCGCCAGGCGTCGTGCTGGGCGACGCCGAACTCGGCCTTCTCGGCGGGATGCCAGCCGATCGCGGTGGGATAAAACAGAACGTTGGCGCCTTGCAATGCCGTGAGGCGCGCGCCTTCGGGATACCACTGGTCCCAGCAGACCAGCGTTCCGAGCCGTCCGGCGCTGGTGTCGAGGGCACGAAAGCCGAGGTCTCCGGGAGTGAAATAGAACTTTTCGTAGTAGAGCGGGTCGTCAGGGATGTGCATCTTGCGGTAGAGGCCGCGCAACGAGCCGTCCTTGTCGAAGATCGCCGCCGTGTTGTGATAAACGCCAGCGGCACGTTTTTCGAAGAGCGACGCGATGAGCACTACGCCATTAGCTCGGGCGGCGGCCGCCAGCTTTTCGCTGCTAGGGCCAGGGATAGGTTCGGCAAGATCGAAGAGGGAATGATCTTCGCGCTGGCAGAAGTACTGCGTCTGAAAAAGTTCCGGCAGACAGACGACCTGCGCGCCGCGTTGCGGCGGCCTCGGCGATGCGGTTGAGAGCCTTTTCCAGATTCTGTTCGGGCTCCGGACCGCAGGACATCTGGACCAAGGCCACGCGAAATTTCTCAGGCGGCACGCGTTCTGACCTCCGCGATTCAATATAGCATTTGAGCCGCGAGCAATGAGCGGTGAGCAATGAGCCAATCGGTTCGCTCATCACACACAACTCAGTGCTCCACGGTTATAGGCGGGATGATCGTTGCGTAGCGAACGCACTCGCCAGACGTGGATTACTCTTAACCAGACTTTCGAGACGGCGGATCACTTCTTGTGGGGGCATGGAGCGGACCACGGCTTCGATCGCGCGCTCGGCATCTGGTGATTCGGACTTCACCAGATCCAGCAGGAATTCCATCGCGGCATCCTGACGGGTGAGGGCGATCGCGGAGAGCAGCACGGATCGGAACCACGGGTCGGGGGCTGCGTCCAGGCTCTTCTGAAGCGCATCGAAGGCTTGCGGGCAATGCGTGGCGGCGATGGCCAGAGCCGCTTCTCCGGCGGCATCGTCGCCTGCGGCGAGAAAGCGGCTGATCCACGGGATGGCGGAGACTCCTTCGAGGCGGAGGATTCCGCCGTAGCAGGCGCCCAGCACCTCCGGTTCGTCATTGGCGAGAACGGCTCTGAGACGGAGCAGCAGTGACGCCGACGGAGAGCCAACCTGCTCGATGGCGCGAGCCACCTCAGCGCGGACCGTCTTGTCTTTATCTGCGAGGAGGTCGACCAAATGAGCCAGCAGTTCGTCGTTTGTGAGGCGGCGGCACTGGACGAGCGCGAGGGCGCAGGTTGCGCGCAGGGTGCCGGCGGTGTCGGAGCGTCCTCCGCAGACGGGCTCGAGTTGGATGTGGCGCATGCCGCGGAGAAAGACTTCAGGGTCCTGAAGCTCGAAGGCAGCAAGAGCGCGGCTGATGGCGTTCTTGGCCCAGCATTGCGGGTCCGATTTCTCCGGATTTTCGAAGAAGCGGTCGAAGGCCCTGAGCAGGTCGGGAGTCATGTCGGCGAGTCCAAACTCGCGAGCCAGGTCGGCGGCCTTGGCCACGACGAAGTTGTTTTTGTGCGCCAGTGCTTTGCGGAGAGGTTCAGTGCGGGATTCTTGCGGGGCATCGCGGAGTGCATCGAGGGCGGCGAGTTGTGCTTCGAATGCTCGCTTGCCGGGCATGAGGAGAGTGTACCGTGGCACCGGGGGTAATAAGATCATGTGGGGACGGCCGCCATCGGCCGTCCGCGAAGGCGTAGCCGAGGCTGCTTGGCGCGGCACGTGTAATGCCGGGCAACTCGCTTCTCTTCGCCGGACAGCCGAGGCGGCTGTCGCTACGTGGCCCCTGCTCGTGGCGTCCGTTCACTTGCTTCCTGTAGAGTATTGAGTCGAAGAAAAACGGACTGAGCTTGGAGGCGTCATCTTGAAACAGGGCAATCATGGTAACTCGCGCGGACAGAACGGGCCTGGCGGCGAGGGACAGGACCGCCAGCTGCACAATCCGATTGAGGACCGGCTGATTCCGCTGGAGCCGCTGGATCTGGGCAAGGTCAGATCGATCGACGGCCTGGTGCGGGCGATGGCGAAGACAGCGTTCACCGGGCGGCAACTCGGCGAAGCGGCCGACGTGCTGGAAGCGATGGCGCTCGACGAAGATGCATTCGTCGTGATGACGCTGGCCGGCGCGATGACCGTCGCCAAGCAGGGACTGATCGTCGCCGAGTTGATCGATCGCGGAATCGTGAATGCGATCGTTTCGACCGGCGCGCTCATGGCACACGGGCTGGTGGAGGCGACCGGGCGGGCACATTTCCGGGCGAATCCGGAGGTTTCGGACGAGGAACTCTATGAGCAGGGCTACAACCGCGTGTACGACACGCTGGAGCCGGAGCAGAATCTGGATGACGTAGAAGAAGTGATGTCGGCGGTGCTGGAGGCCTGGGATCACAACGAAGTCATGTGCTCGTACAAGCTGAATCATGCGATCGGGGCATATCTTGCGAAACATGCGCAAGGGCAGCGGGGCATTCTGAAGTCGGCGTACGAGAAGGGCGTGCCCGTGTTCGTGCCGGCGTTCAGCGACTCGGAGATGGGTCTGGATACGGCGTTGAATAATCGTCTGCGCGAGTCAACCGGGCGACACAAGATACGCTTCGATCCGTTCGAGGACCTGGAGCATTTTGCCGCGACCTTGCTACGGCAGAAGAAGCTGGGAATTTTCACGATCGGAGGCGGCGTGCCGCGGAACTGGTCGCAGCAGTTCGGACCATTCTGTGAGTTGCGTCACCGGCGACTGGGGGAGAATGTGCCGCTGAAGCGGTATCACTACGGGCTGCGCATCTGTCCTGAGCCGGTGTATTGGGGAGGACTGTCGGGTAGTCCTTACAGTGAGGCGATTTCGTGGGGCAAGTTCGTGCCGCCGTCCGAGGGTGGGAAGTTCGGTGAGGTTTTTGTGGACGCGACGGTGGGGCTGCCGATCATCGTGGCCGCCGTTCTCGAACGACTGGATAAGGCGAAAAAGGGTGGGAGGAAGAACGCGAAGACCGTCACCAGGAAATGAGGGCTGAACCTGCAAGACTTACCACAGAGGGCACAGAGGTTCACAGGAAAATCGATAGAAGGTTAGCTGACGGTTTCAGGTGTAGAGCCTGGTTGGTCGATCGATTCATCGATTTTCATGCGTCGGTAAAGAGGTGCAAGGATACTATTTTCTAGAACTTCAGACTCAGCTTGAAACCAATCCTGTAACTCTTGACCTTCGGTCTGGCCGCGGGTTTCATAGAGTTGCTGGGCGCGCGAACGCACCTTTCGCTCTACCATCCGGACCATCAAGGCCTGCTGCTTCTTTCTGCGTGTTTCGGTATCCACCTAAGTTCCCCTGTCTTAACTTCACTTCTATGATAACCGAAGGCTGTTAACGGAAGATTACATCGGGCTCATCAGGGTGGTTACCAAAGTGTTATATACGGCATCTTCAACATAAGTCATTATTTATCAATGATGTACGCAGATACCCTAGGGCGTGCACGGGGAAGGCATTAACCTCGGCGGGATGAAGCTATCTGGGCCGTTCACACGCAGCGGTGCAGGGGCTAAAGCCCAAGCCCTAATTGGCACGTACGCGGCGCTAAAGCGCCGCTCTTCCACAAAGAGCCTCTTTTACCAAGAGCTTCTCTTACCAAGAGCTTCTCTTACCAAGAGCTTTTATTGCCAACAGCTTTTTTGCCAACAGCTTTTTGCCCAAGAGCTTCTTTTGCCAACAGCTTCTTTGCTGAGAGCTAAGGGCCGTACTTACCAAAACGATTTGGAGGGAGAGGAGTTCTAGTCGAAGATCAAAACCGCCGAGGCGATGACGGTCGTCCACAGGGCGCGCTTGTCGCCCACTGCCGACTGGGTCACGTTGGCGGTGCGGACGATTTTGTTCGAGAGACGATAGATCTGCTTCTTCTCGTCCCAGGAGCGGTCGGGATCGAATTCCACGTTCAGCGTGGTGGCCAGCATTTCGGCGGCGAGTTCTTCGGCGTATTCGCCGGCGGCGTCTTCGGTCTCGCCGAAGGAGTGATGCTCGCTCAGATATCCGTAGGTGTTGCGGTCGGCGGGAATGGCTACGCCGATCGAAGAGGCGAGCAGACGGTGAGGTTCGCGGGTCGAGTTCTCGGCGACGACGGCGAAGACGACCTCGCCGGGATGGAGATACTTCACGCCTTCCTTGCGGGCGAGCAGCTTGCAGTTCGGCGGAAAAATGGAGGAGACACGCACCAGATTCTGGGCAGCGATGCCCGCATCACGCAACGCCAACTCGAACGAAGTGAGACCGCTCGCGGTGTTTCCCCACTCCCTTGGTGAAGAAAATCCGCTTCGGAACCATGTCTTTGCCCAATTCGCCAGTCCTCCGCAAAGGAATCTTGAATGTTAAGAATGCACAATCTAACACAATGGTTTGTAAAGGAAATATGAATTTCGGGGTGGGACAAAAAAATGCAGCGGGGGCAAGATGCCCCCGCGACAAGCAGGCGAGACCCATCGACTTTGCTCAGGGCGCGCGCCGGCGCTAACGAGAAGCCGATTTTGCTAGTCGGCTTTGACGGAGGTGACGGTGATGGTGTTGTCTTTCTCGGTTCCGGTGACGGTGGCTTTGGCGCCAGCCTGCTTGTCGAGAGTGTCGAGAGCAGCCTTGTCGCTGGTTTCGAGCGTATAGACTTTGTCGCCGACCACCAGGGCATACTTCGAGCCTTTCTTGACGCAGCCGCGCGTGCATTCGGCGGCCGCGCCCATGTGCTTGGCGCCGCACATAGCATCGCTCACGGTCCCGGTGTAGGTTTTGCCGGCGGCGAAAGCGGAGGATACGGCCAGGCCGACGATCATCAGCAGGCTCAACAGCAAAATTCCAGCGTTCCGAGTACGAACATTCATCAGAGATCTCCTTGTGGGTTTTTCTTGCAAGACTGGCGCAAGGGAAGGCAGCACACGCCACCCAGCCTTCAATCTAAAGATGCGCCTGCGAGGAACAAAGTTACAAGGGGCGAGCTAGGACAAAAAAGCGGAGACGCACTGGCGTACGCCTCCGCGCGGATGCCCGGTTCGAAATAGGGGGGAGGGCCCGGGCAAACTTGAAAACTGAACTGGGCGTCGCGAGGAAGCCAGCACGTCGCGATCGATTCTTCAGACGACGACTTCCAGACATTGAAATACGTTGCTGTCACGATCCCCAACTGTTCCTGAAGCCGGGTCGCGGGCTGTTGCTACCCAGTTGCGCGACAGCCCACGACCGGACCTTCCGTGAGAAGGACGGGCTAGAGTACAACCCAATGGGAGCGATGAAACAAACGATAAAATTTGTTCCAAAAAACGAACAAAGCGGATTGAAACCCTATTTGGGAGCCTTGACGGAATAGATCAGATCGACATCGACGGTCTTGTCGCGCACGTTGGCGGTCACGTGCGGGGAAACGTCCCAGTCGAGGCCCGAGGGCAGCAGTTTGTGAGCGGCGGGCAAGTATTCGCTGAGGTAGGTGGAGTCGTAGACCTCGCCGGGCCGGATCTTCCAGGCATTGCGCAGCTTCGCGGTCAGGCTGTTATCGAGGCCGCGGAATTCCAGTTCACCCATGTGATAGACAGAGCCTTCTTTCACGTCGAGGTGGATCAGCGCAGTGCCGGTCGGCATCGTCGAATTCGGCGTCGGCCTTGATCGGGGCCGTCACGTAGCCGCGGGAGCCGTAGAGCTTCTGAACGTCTTTCAAATTGTCGCCGAGGCGAACGGTATTGGCGACGTCCCCCGGCTGGGCCCGGACCATCTTCTGCAAGACGTCGGTGGAGAATTCCTGATTTCCCGACCACTGCAGCGCCTTGATCTTGTACTGCTGGCCGGGCGTCACGGGAAAAGTGACATCGACAATGGTGAGGTTGCGCGGGCCGCCGTCCTCGCTGTCGGCAGACGGCTTCTTCACCACTTTGGGCTGAGGCTCGCCGAAGGCGGCCTTCAGGTACCCGCGGGTGTAATAGACGGGGAGCAGCTGGTGCTCGACCAGGGCGTTCAAAACGCTGCGCGAATACTCGCGCTCGAAGACTCGCTGTGCGCGCTGCTTTCAGGGCAGGCAGTTCGGCTTCGCCGGCGCCCGTGAATTCGACGTTGCGGATCTGGATCAGAACGTCTGAAACGCGGTAGACGATGGAATCGATTGGGCCATTGGCCTTGCCCGCGCGCTCGTACTCGACGTTGCCCGGGTATGGCATTTTCCACCAGCAGGGCCTGCAATACGTCGGAAACCTGGTCGGCGAGATTGCCGGAAAGCGGCAGCTCGCCATTGAACATCGGAGCGTGCTCCTTGATGCGCTGCAGAAGTTCCTGGTCGGAAAACCAGACGAAATCTTCGAAGCGCACCGGCACGAACTTGTCGACATCGGTGACCTGCAGCTCGAGCTTGGTCCCGGCGGAGGAGTACGAGTAGGTGTAGGCGATGTCGGTGAAGACGCCGAGATCGCCCAGGCGGCGCGCGGCTTTCTTGAAATCGTCTTCCGTCAACGGTGGTGCCGATCTGCAGGCCGCTGGCGGCGATGACGGCGTCGTCGGAGTAGCGCTTGCTGCCGGTGACTTTGACGGAAATCAACTGCCGGGCAGAGGCCGGCAGCTGATCGAAAGACTTTCCTGACGATGGCGACTGGGCCCAGGACGGACTCATTGACAGCAGGAGCAGAACAGCGAGCCATCTGGAAGATCTCATCATCGGGTCGGGGCTGGCACCAATTCTTGCGTGGATTTGTGCTTGACGGCAATGTCGATAAAGGCCAGGGCGGCGCGGCTCAGAGCCTTGTCTTTGCGGAAAACCAGCGCCAGATCGCGTCGGACCTGGGCGTCGGCGATCGGAATGGCGGCCAGAGACTTGGCGCGGACGTCTTCCTCGACATTCGAGCGGGCGATGAAGCCGATGCCGACATCGGCGGCCACGAAGCGCTTCAGCAGTTCGCTGGAGTCGAGTTCCATGGTGAAGTTGGGCTTCAAGCGGCGCTCGTGAAACAGTTGCTCGATGGCGTCGCGCGTGTGTCCTGCCTTGGGAACGATCAGGGGGAACTTGCTTGCGTCGGCAATGGTGGCGGACTTCATCTTTCCCAGCGGATGGTGCGGCGGCGCAATCAGGATCAGCTCATCGCGATGGATGAGCACCACGGTCAGACGGTTGTCGGTGACAGGAAGCGAAATGACGCCGAAGTCGACCGAGTTGTCGATGATGGACTCGAGGATTTTGGCGTAATCGGAGCGCTTGATGTTGACCGAGACGTCGGGATACTGCTTTTTGAAATCGGCAAAAACGTAGGGCAGGATGTGGAGGCAGGTGCCTTCGTTGGCGCCGACGATGATCTCGCCGCGGGGGACGCGCTCCATCTCGGCGATCGCGACCATCATGGCCTTGCGGGCGTCGAGCGTTTCTTCGACATACTTCAGAAATGCCTTGCCCGCCGCAGTCAGCGAAACCTTGCCGCCGGAGCGGTCGAACAGCTTGGCGCCGACCTCTTCCTCGACGCCGCGAATCTGCGAGGAGATGGCGGGCTGGGTGCGGAAACGCTTCTCCGCCGCCCGCGAAAACGAAGCGTGCCGGGCCACTTCGAGAAACGTTTCGAGCTGGTCAAAGTCCATAAGAACAGGGGTCAGGGGGCAGGGCTCAGCAAGTTCTCAAGTCGCAACCGTGAATGTTCTGACCTCTGATCCCTGACCTCTGAAGTATAAAGTCCGCTTTATGCCGGCTATAAGAACAATCGAATTGCGCCTGGCGACGATGGGCATTAGACTCGTCGGTTTGCGCGCCGCGACCGATTGTAGCAGAGGGATAGCGGTCATCGGTCGTCGGCCGTTCGCCACTGAAGGCGCCGTCGACACCCATGTAGAGGACCGCAACCGCTCGCTTCGCTTCGCGGGACAGCCGAGGCGGCTGTCTCTACGTGAGCTTGGCGCCGCAAACGACGACGAATCGACCACGACTCTTCGTTTATTCACCGACTCCACGCAAGGAGCCCTATGGCAGACGCCAAAGACTGTCCTCGAATTTGCCAGGCAGCATGACGCCAAGATTCTGGATCTGCGCTTCACCGATATTCCGGGGCTGTGGCACCACGTTTCTTATCCCATCGAACAACTGACGGAAGCGTCATTCGACGAAGGCTTTGGCATTGACGGCTCGTCGATTCGCGCCTGGGCGGGCATTCACGAAAGCGACATGCTGCTGAAGCCGGACGCCAACTGCCATCTGCTCGATCCCTTCACCGAGGTGCCCACGCTGGTGCTGGTTTGCGACGTCGTCGATCCAGTAACGAAGCAGGCCTACGATCGCGATCCGCGCTTTATTGCGCGCAAGGCGGAGATGTATCTGGCTTCGAGCGGCATCGCGGACACGGCCTATTTCGGCGCGGAAGCCGAGTTCTTCATTTTCGACAACGTGCGCTTCGATCAGCGCGAGCAGTACGGTTTTTACTACATCGACGCCGAGGAGGGGCGCTGGAACTCGGGCAGGGAAGCGAACAATCTGGGCTACCGGCCGCGATACCGCGAAGGCTATTTCCCGGTTGCACCCACCGATCACTATCAGGACTTGCGCTCGGAAATGATGCTGACCATGCAGAGCTGCGGCATCGAGGTGGAATGCCATCACCATGAGGTAGCGAGCGGAGGCCAGACCGAGATTGATTTGAAGTTCGATTCGCTGTTGCGCTCGGCCGACAAGATGCTGCTCTACAAGTACATCGTGAAGAATGTGGCGAACCGCAACGGCAAGACCGTCACCTTCATGCCGAAGCCCATCTTCGGCGACAACGGCAGCGGCATGCACACGCACCAGTCGCTGTGGAAAGCGGGAGAGCCTCTGTTTGCCGGGGACGGATACGCCGGGCTGTCGCAGCTGGCGCTTGTGGTACGTCGGTGGACTGCATCAAGCACGGGCCGGCGCTGTCGGCGATCATTGCGCCGACGACGAATTCCTACAAGCGGCTCGTGCCCGGATTCGAAGCGCCGGTGAGTCTGGCGTATTCCCGGCGGAACCGCTCGGCCGCGTGCCGGATTCCGATGTACTCGGCCGCGCCCAGGGCGAAGCGCGTGGAGTTCCGTCCTCCAGACCCGAGCTGCAATCCGTATATGGCATTTGCGGCCATGCTGATGGCGGGCCTCGACGGGATCGAGAACAAGATCGAGCCCGGGAAGCCGCTCGACAAAGACATCTACGAGACCGATCCCGAGGAAGTGTCGAAGATTCCCTCAATGCCCGGGTCGCTCGAAGAAGCTCTCGACGCCCTGCAGCGCGATCATGCCTTTCTGCTGAAAGGCGATGTCTTCACGGAGGAGCTGTTGCGAACCTACATCGAATACAAGCGCTCGAAAGAGGTGGACGCGGTCCGGCTGCGGCCGCATCCGTACGAATTCGCGCTCTACTACGACATTTAAGGACGACGGCTGCTCGCGGGCCTAACCCTTCAGCGACTGGTCATCACCAAGCGGCGGGTTGACTTCTCTCCGTAACGAGTCTGAATTCATGGGGTTAGCGGATGAGCTACGATTTACCTGCCATGCATTGGCAACGGCGGGAAGTCGCTCTACAAGTGGGGACTGCAATGCGCCTGGTCTAGCGACCGAGGCGCTCTATAAGGAGTATCCGCATGCCTTCCCGCACTTGCGCTCTGTCTCTCGCCGCCCTGCTGGCTCTGCTGTTCGTTCCAGGCTGCGGCAATAACACTCTGAACCCGTTCTGCGGTAGTGCCAGGCCGGCGCCGCTTATCGGTTCGCTCTCGCCAAGCACAACGACTTTCGCTGAGGTGCAGCAGGGCGTGATGCTGACCGTAAACGGTAGCCACTTTGTTGCCGCATCCCAGGTCGTCATCGACACCACGCCTCTGAGTGCCACAGGTGGTGAGCGATCAGCAGTTGAAAATAAAGCTTTCGAGCGACGTGATCCTCGGCCCGGGAACAGTTAAGGTGCGGGTGATGACTCCCAGCGGGAACTCCGGCGACGTGGGCTGCACCAGCGGAGGTACCAGCAGCGTGCTCGTGTTAACCGTCAATTAAGCCCTGACTTGGGGAAAATGAGTGAGATGGCGTTTATCGCGACCGCCTGATTGAGCTGCGACATCGGTCCGGGCCTGATTTTTTCGCGCCCCAACCTGCAAGTCAGTATTTAGCATCTAGTCTGCGGCCGTTTTCCCTTACTCTGGCTGAATCAATTTTTTGGGGGAGCCAAACATCTCACAACCTCAGCCCCAGATGGGTAACAAACTTAAGAGACCCGGACAGGTTTGTTCTGCCTGGATGACAGTTCTGCTGGCAGCATTAATGGTGAGTTGTAGTGGACAGGACTTCGGGTTCTTGCAGCCGACCCCGGAAGATCTGTGCAAATGTCTGCCTGCCGAGCCGGACATCCTTGACTATCGGCACGCTGCCAAGCACGTCCCCATACCGAACGTCGCTCCCGAAGAAGTCTCGGTGGAGATAATCCTTACCTGGCCTCAAGATGTTTTTATCCCGCCGGACGCTCCACGAACTGGGCGCGAGCTTCAGGTCTTCCACATTGCAGAGGCATTCTTACAAAGGGCGAGTGTGAACGCGCTTGATTGTGATGTCTCCATGGAGATTTCGCAAACTGCAGACAAAAGCTCGTCGCGGATGATTGTGGAAACGCCGGTTGAAAGCGAATATTGCACCGCTCGCCAAAGACTTCAAGCGCAGCTGAAGCAGCATGGCTTTCGACTTGATTCGCAGCATGGGGGGGAACTTCCACAGGCTTTACCGGTGGACATCGTGGGAATGGCATTCGAAGACTTTGAGCACGATCGTGGGAATGTGGCGACTTTGTGGGAGCTACATCCGGCGATTGTGACAATACACTAGCCAGGCGCGGCTATGGCTTTAGTTGCTTCTCGATCGCGCTGGTCACTTCCGTCGAATCCGGGGTAATGGCGGGTTCGAAGCGCTGCACCACATTCCCGTTGCGATCTACGAGGAACTTGGTGAAGTTCCATTGGATATCGCCAGCGATCCCTTTTCCCGTTTCCTTGGTCAGGTAGGCATACAGCGGGGCCTGGTCCGCCCCTTTGACTGAGATCTTCGCGTACATGGGGAAAGTGACGTTGTATTTCCGGGAACAGAAAGTCTTGATCTCCTCATTTGTCCCAGGTTCCTGGGCGCCGAAGTTGTTGGCGGGGAAGCCCAGAATGACGAAGCCTCGATCCTTGTACTTCTCGTACATCGCCTCCAGGGCGCTGTACTGGGGAGTGTAGCCACACTGGCTGGCGACGTTGACTATCAGTACGACCTTGCCTTTATAGTCCGCCAAGGGCGCTGGTTTGCCATCGATCGAGTTCAAGGTAAAGGTGTAAAGGCTGGATCCTGCAAACAGAGATGTTGCCATAATCAGAATTGCCCCGGCTAAAAGATACTTCGAGATTTGAGAAACGATGGATCTCATGGTTGCTCCTGGGTGGATTTCGGATTCCGTAACGCCCACAGAACGATCGGGAATGAGATCGAAGATACGAGGTGCAGGAAGCTATGCGCAACCTGGGAAATGTAAATTCTATGTCACGCGGTCAGAAAACTGGCTAATTGGCGCTGCGCGCGGAGTTCTCTTTCATGGTGCGCTCGATGAGCCGCATGCGCTTGGTTGGAAGCAGGGCGTCCACCAGGCGTGGCTGAGCCGGTTCGCAGCCGCTCACAGTGAGTAGCTCCGTTCCCATAGCGTCCAGCGCGGAATTGGAACGTCCCAAAACCATCAACAGATACTTCTGCGCGATCGGGCGATCGGCGGGGTGGATGAGCGACCACCAGCGGCGCACCGACTCCTGCACCTCAGCCTCGCTCTTTTCTCCCACCACGAGTGCGTCGATCAGGCGATAAACCTTGCTCTTAATGGCTTGGTACGAGACGGAAATTTCTTGGGGCATAGGGTCCTAGTTTCTTTGTACTACTCAAGTGCAATCGGCGCACCAAACCGGTAGACCTTTAGTTTCACGTGAGTTAGCTCGATTCGCACACTGTTAAACGTACGGTGAATGGAAGAAATCTGGTATGAGATATGGATTCTGGAAGGGCGTCCAAAGATCTGTGCAGCTTGGCGTCGTTTTTCGACGGCAGCGATTTGAATCCGACGAGCCCTAGGAGCGGGTTCCGGAGCACTTTACCCGTAGGGTTTACAATGTGGCGCTCTATTCAACTGGGGAGGCGTAATGAAACAGTGGGCCTGGATTTTGGCCGTTCCGGTTTTAATCTCACTAGCTGTCGCGCAAACGCAGACCTCGGAATCACCTACCACGGACGGAAGCGGCTCTCCTCCACCCAGCTCAGGCATCTGGCACGAGGCCGGTCCGAAAGACCGGATGTTCTTTCCGAAGGATATGCTCTGGGGATGGGCGCAGTTCGACCTGTCGCCGCCACACAACGAGATCGATCCCAATCAGTGCGCCGGGAATTCCTACGTGGACGGAGGCGTCAATGCCCCCTGCAACATGTTCGCCCGCTATATGCTGTCGGGCATTCTGGAAGTACGACCGTTCGGACGCGGCCCACTACGCAGGTTCATGCTCTGGGGAGCTCCTGCGTTCCTGTTTGGCAAGAACGTTCCTAAGACGCTTTACACCTGGTCTCCCGATGCGATCGGAATTGAGCATTCCTGGGGAGCGGGAATCTACATCACGAAAGGCTTCGAGTTCCGCATAACGCAGCACTTCCTGTTCGACCGCCTCGGTGCCCGGGACAAGAATCTGGGTGTGTCGGACCTGGGAAACAACGGCCCCTGGGGACGCTACATGAGCCTCGGCGTCCGCAAGACGTTCGGCACGCGTCGTTGGTAGCCCGGCTAAACTCGCGCCGGCACCGGCACCGCCCGTCGAGTGAAGTGCCGAACCAGCCAGACGATGAGCGCGATGAAAGCTCCCAGAATCAGGAAAGGCAAGCCGAAAACGATAAAGAGCCACAAACCTGCGCCGCCGCCAAAGGTGGTGACATCGCCACCCACGGAAGCCGCCGAGTCGCGACGGATCCGACCGCCAAACACGGTGAGGTCCTTAACGATTGCGCCTCCGTCCAGGCGCACATCGCCGCCAAACGTTGTCGTGTCGCCTCCGATAGAGCCATCATGCTCAACCACAACGCTTCCGCCGAAGGTGGTGACGTCCCCGTCGACGTGGCCGCGAACCCGAACGCTGCAACTGAAGCAGGTCACTTCGGCGACCGTCTCGTCGGCTCCTACGATGACGTCATGGCCGAACTGAGTTCGGTCGTGAGAACCGTCCGCAAAAGCGGGTACTCCCAGTGCCAACACGAACAAAAGGCAACCCAACCAGCGCAGAGAAGAGAACCCCATAAACCCCTCCGTAGAACGCGGATACCTAACATTGAACGAGATTATCCCACAGAGAGCGGGGGATTGAAATCGTCGCCTGATTGTGGGTGAAATCACTACGGGAGGTGACTCAGATCACGCTCGCAGCCAGCACGCCGTCATAGAGTGGCTGAGGATTTAATCGCATCTTTTGCGCGCTTCTCCGACCTTGGTGAAAATGGCCACAGGTTCTGCCCCGAAATTCTCTATATAATGACAGTTTTTGAATCGTGGGGCTGAAATTCCTGATCAGGAGGGCTTTCGATGTCCGGCTCTTATAACGGTGTTGCGGTACCGGCGGACGGAAAGAAGATCGGCTATGCCGGCGGCAAGTACGACGTTCCCGACAATCCCATCATTCCGTTCATCGAAGGCGACGGCACCGGCCGCGACATCTGGAAGGCCTCGCTGCGCGTCTTCAACGCCGCCGTCGAGAAGGCCTACAAAGGCAAGCGCCGCGTGGCCTGGTACGAAGTGTTCGCCGGAGAGAAAGCCAAGGCCAAGTTCGACAACTGGCTGCCCGACGATACCGTCGACGCCATTCGCGAATTTCGCGTCGCCATCAAGGGCCCGCTGACCACGCCGGTGGGCGGCGGCATTCGCTCGCTCAACGTCGCCCTGCGCCAGATTCTCGATCTCTATTCCTGCGTGCGTCCGGTGAAGTATTACAAGGGCGTGCCTTCGCCCGTGAAGCATCCCGAGCGCATGGACGTCGTCATCTTCCGCGAGAACACCGAAGACGTCTACGCCGGAGTCGAGTGGGAGCAGGGAACTGCCGACTGCGCCCGCCTGATCGAGTTCCTGAACAAAGACATGCTGAAGGGCGGCAAGAAGCAGATCCGCCTCGACTCCGGCGTCGGCATCAAGCCGATCTCGATCACCGGGACCAAGCGCCTGGTGCGCATGGCGATTCAGCACGCGCTCGAGAACGGCCTGAAGACCGTGACGCTGGTGCACAAGGGCAACATCCAGAAATTCACCGAAGGCGCATTCCGCAAGTGGGGATACGAACTCGCCACCGAAGAATTCCGCGACAAGGTCGTCACCGAGCGCGAGAGCTGGATCCTCGACAACAAAGACAAGAATCCGAATCTGACGCGTGGCGCAGAATGCCGAGATGATCGAGCCGGGCATGGAATTCGCGCCGCCGGCGTTCCGCCAGTCGGTCGAGAAGGAAGTGAAAGACGTGCTCGACGCGATCTACGCGACCCACGGCAACGGCGCGTGGAAGAAGAAGATCATGATCAACGACCGCATCGCCGACTCCATCTTCCAGCAGGTTGTGACGCGTGCGGAAGAGTACTCCGTGCTGGCGACGCCGAACCTGAACGGCGACTACATCTCCGACGCCTGCGCGGCACAGGTCGGCGGACTCGGCATTGCTCCGGGAGCGAACATCGGCGATGGCTACGCCATCTTCGAAGCCACGCACGGCACCGCGCCGAAGTATGCCGACAAAGACGTCATCAATCCCGGCTCGGTGATTCTGTCGGGCGTGATGATGTTCCGTCACCTCGGGCTGGAACGAAGCCGCCGACCTGATCGAGCAGAGCATGGAGCGCACCATCGAGCAGAAGAAAGTCACGTACGACTTCGAGCGCCTGATGCCAGGCGCGACGAAGGTCAAGACCAGCGAGTTCGCCGGGTACATGATCGAGAACATGGGAGCGGGAGTGCTGGTGTAGGGCAGCATGCTTGAACCACGAAGGACACTGAAGGTAACACGAAGGAAGTTCGAGTCAGGATGGAATTCCTTCGTGTTACCTTAGTGCCCTTTGTGAGTTATTCGATTTTCCGAAAGGACTCATCTCATGCGTAAGAAAGTAACCATCGTAGGTTCAGGAAACGTAGGCGCCACCGCCGCTCACTGGATCGCGTCCAAGGAACTCGCCGACGTCGTCCTGATCGACATCATCGAAGGCGTGCCGCAGGGCAAGGGCCTCGACCTGCTCGAAGCCATGCCGATCGAGAAGCGCGACTCCTACGTCAGCGGCACCAACGACTACAACGACACCGCGAACTCCGACATCGTGGTCATCACCGCCGGCATCCCGCGCAAGCCGGGCATGAGCCGCGACGACCTGCTCAACACCAACTACAACATCATGAAGGCGGTGGTCGGCAAGGTGGTGAAGTATTCGCCGAACTGCATCCTGATCATCGTCTCGAATCCGCTGGACGCCATGGCGCAGGCCGCCTACAAGCTGAGCGGATTCCCGCGCGAGCGCGTCATCGGCATGGCCGGCGTGCTCGACTCCGCCCGCTTCCGCGCCTTCATCGCCGACGAACTGAAAGTCAGCGTCGAGAACGTGACCGCGTTCGTGCTCGGCGGCCACGGCGACACCATGGTCCCGCTGCCGCGCTACTCCACGGTGGCCGGCATTCCGATCACCGAATTGATCGAGAAGAGCCGGCTCGAAGCGCTCGTCCAGCGCACCCGCGACGGCGGCGCCGAAATCGTGAAGTATCTCAAGACCGGATCGGCCTACTACGCGCCCTCGGCGGCGGCGACGGAGATGGTCGAAGCGATCCTGAAAGACAAGAAGAAGATTCTGCCCTGCGCCGCGTACCTGCAAGGCGAGTACGGCATCAACGGACTCTACGTCGGCGTGCCGGTGAAGCTGGGCGCGAAGGGAATCGAGCAGATCATCGAGATCAAGCTGACGGCCGAAGAGAAGGCCGGGCTCGACAAGAGCGCGGCGGCGGTGAAGGAGTTGGTGCGGCGTGATCGGAGTCTAGTTACGCTGATATGGCTTTCAATTTCAGCGGAGTCAGTCCGGTCAGAGTGACTCTTCTCCATCCCGCTCTTTACCTTTGAACAATTCGTTTTCCGCGGTGATCCGGCTGACGACGGCGCGCCGGATTTCCTCCAGATTGTACCGAGGGAAAACTAAAATCTCGGGCGCGTGCAAATATCTCCACGACTTCTCGCGCAGCAACTTGGCCAGCCCCTGCGGAGTGGCGACGAAATAAGACTGCCACCAGGCGTGCCCTGAGTCCGGATCGTAGAGTTCGATGTTTAACTCGTCGGCGAAGACTTCCGGATCATCGGGGCCGGGAATCGCGTCGGCCTTCTTGAAGTAGAACTTGCGGATGCGGAGGCTCCCGAGCGCCGGATCGAAGGGCAGGGAAGCCGCGACTTCTTCGGCTGACGGAGGCCAGACCTTCGGGCTGGACTCTCCGGCGGGTACAAGCTCTGCCGGATCAGGAGTTGGAGCATCGGGCCGGTAATCTACGCTGCTGGCAACTCCCAGGCGGGAGCCCCAGCGGCCCAGAGCCAGCAGTCCTCCGCCGACCACAACCAGCAATAGCAGCTTGAGTCCGTCTTGCGGAACCGCTGAAGTCGAAACGAGCATGCGTAGGATTCTAATTGGATGCACGCCCTCTGGTTGACCATGGTCATTGACCATGGTATAAACGGGACATGAAAGAAATCGCCATCTCCGAATTCAAAGCCAAGTGCCTCGGCATCCTGGAAGAGGTCCGCAAGACGCGGAAACCCATTCGGGTGACCCGTTTCGGCAAGCCCGTCGCTGAAGTCGTGCCACCGTCTCCCGGTAAGCCAGAAGGACGGAGGCTCGGATGCATGGTCGGGACCGCAGAGATATTGGGAGACATCGTCGGGCCCACGGGAAGTTTTGATGAATGGGATGCCTGGCGGGAATGAAACTACCTCCTGGACACGCACATCTGGCTGTGGAGCGCTATGCAGCCTCAGCGCCTTTCTACGCAGAGTGAGCAAGACTCTGGCAGATCCGCAGAACGAGTTATGGCTGTCGCCGGTTAGCGTGTGGGAGTTGACAGTCCTGTGCCGCAAGAGAAATTTCCGAGTGCAGCCAGACATTCGCGCCTGGGTCGCCAGTACCGTTTCAGGTTTGCAGCTTACCGAAGCGCCACTCACAATCGAAGTAGCGCTTGCCCTTCCATCGATGTCCTTTTCGCATGGTGATCCTGCGGATCATTTTCTGGCGGCGACCGCTAAAGTATTTGATCTGACCCTGATCACGGGCGATGATCACCTAGTGAACCTGCCTGGCATTCGCGTCCTCGCGAACCGCTGACTACACCGTCTCGATCGTCACCTTCTTCAGGACCACGTCCTTGTTCGGACGGTCGTTGCGGCCGCGGGGCACCTTGGTGATCTTCCCCACGATATCCTGGCCTTCGACGACCTCGCCGAAGATGGTGTGCTTGCCCGTCAGCCAATCTGTCGGAACCACGGTGATGAAGAACTGCGAGCCATTGGTATTCGGGCCGGCGTTGGCCATGGCCAACTTGCCGGGCTTGTCGAACTTATGCGGCGACCCTTTGGTCTCGTCTTCGAACTGATATCCCGGGCCGCCGATGCCGGTGCCCTGCGGGTCTCCACCCTGGAGCATGAAGTCGGGAATCACGCGGTGGAAGATGGTGCCATCGTAGAGCCGGTCGTTCGATTTCTTTCCGGTTGAAGGATGCTTCCATTCGCGCTTGCCCTCGGCGAGGTCGACAAAGTTCGCGACGGTCTTGGGCGCGTCCTTGTCGAACAGGCGGCAGACAATGGTGCCTTCGCTGGTTTCAAAAGTGGCGTACATTCCAGGTTGACGAGTCATATTATCCTTTCAAATCTTAATAGTTGATCTGCTCATGTGGCGACAGCCGCTTCGGCTGTCCCGCGATGCGAAGCGAGCGGCCCCGCAACTACTGTTTCGGTGTCGCTGGCGCCGCCGGAGCCTTCGGGGTTCCAGCAGCGCTCGGCTTCTTTGCGGGGGCCGCTGCCGGCTTTGCCGTGGCTCCCGCCTTCTGGATCGTGATGTGATTGATCTTCACGGGCCGGTATGGCCGATCATTCGAATCGGTACTCATTCGGGCGATCTGCTTCACCAGCGCGACGGTCGCCTCATCGCACTGCCCGAAAATCGTGTACTTGCCATTGAGCATGTCGCCCTGCTGCCCGGTAAGCGCCACTTCCGTGATGAAAAATTGCGAAGTGTTGGTATTGGGGCCGGCATTCGCATAAGCAAGGCGGCCGGCCTGATCAAATTTCAAATCAGGGGATACTTCGTTCTTGAAGGGAGCCACGGGGTCGGCTCCCGAACCGGTGCCCGCCGGATCTCCACCCTGAATCATGAATTGCGGGATCACGCGGTGAAAGATCGTTCCGTCGTAGAGGGGCACCCCATGTTTCGTGGCGCCGCTCGGGCTCTTCCAATCTTTGGTTCCGCTCGCGAGGCCGATAAAGTTGGCCACGCCGATCGGTGCCTTGTCAGGAAAGAGCGTGCAGGTCAGCTTGCCGGCGGTCGTGTCGATGATAGCGGTGGGCTCTTTCGCCGTTGCTGTCGCCGTGGCCGGTTTGGCCGCTGTCGCGGGCTTAGCGGGCGCAGCCGGCTTGCTTGCAGCAGCCTGCCCGACCGAGATTGATGCCGAGATCAGTGTCATTCCGAAAATTGCGAGTGCCGTTACGCATGGATGCTCCTTGGAAACGAAGCGTGGATTGTTGAATGAATCGCAACGTTGCATTGTACGACAGTGGCGGCGGACATGGAGTTCAGCGGGAAGCTGCAGCCTGCATCTCATGGCTCACCTGTTCGACCTCGCGAAAGACGCGCATCAGATTGCCGCCAAGAATCTTGTGAATGTCCTCCGCGCTATAGCCTCGGTCGAGCAGCGCCTGAGTGATCTTCGGCAGGTCGGCTGCCGAGTCGATGCCCTGCGGCGTTGCCCCGCTGACGCCGTCAAAGTCGGAACCTAATCCCACGTGGTCCACTCCGGCCACCTTGGCGATGTGATCGATATGGTCGATCAGCGACTTCAGCGGCGGCCGCGGAATCTTCGCGAGCCACTGGCGCTCGATGCGGTCGAGTTCGATGTAGTTGACTTCCTTGCCTTCAGCTCTTCATCTCCGCGATATATTTCTTCCGGGCAGCTTCCTGGTCGGCGCGCTGGGCGTCCTCAGCCTTGCGAAAGTTTTCATCGATGAAGGCGTTGAAGAAGTTCACCTGCACTACCCCGCCGTTCTTGGCAACAGCCTTCAGCATGTCGTCGGTCATGTTCCGTGGAGCGTCCACCAGCGCGCGTGCCGAAGAGTGCGATGCGATCACTGGAGCTTTCGTCGTGGCGATGGCATCCCAGAATGTTTTGTCGGCCACGTGCGAGATGTCGACCATCATGCCCAGCCGGTTCATCTCGAGGACAACTTGTTTGCCGAAGTCGGTAAGGCCGTTGTGATGCTGAATCTTGGGATCGTTGATGTCGCCGGAGGAATCTGCCCATTCGTTCGTGTTCGACCACGAGAGCGTCATGTAGCGCACGCCGAGGCGATAGTAGTCGCGCAAGCAGATGAATGTCGGCCTCAATCGAATGACCGCCCTCGATGCCCATCAGCGCGGCGAGTTTGTGCTCGCGGTGGGCGCGCTCGATATCCGCGGTCGAAAAGGCCATCATCATGCGGTCCGGATGGCGCGCTGCCTGTTCGTACACGGAATCGATCAGGTCGAAGGTGTGCCTTGCGAAGTGGCCCTGATTGGTTTCCGGCTCGACCCATATGGAGAAGAACTCTGCGCCCAGGTTTCCGCGGTGCGCTTTGTCGAGGCTGATGTGGCCGATGTCGTTGGGATCGGTCGAGCCGATGTCGAAGCCTTCGTCGAGAAAGCGCTGGGGCGTGTCGGCGTGCGTGTCGATCGACGAGAGCGGAGTCGTGAATCTTTTGGGCGTGCGGGCTGACTATCGCGTCAGACGGCTTCGACGTATTTTGGGCTGTGGCTAGTGAGCAGATCAGAATGATCGCAAAGGGTAGCTTTGTCATTGTTGTCATGGATGGGCAGGATTTCGATTGTATAGGCTCCCTGCGTGGGTGACAAAAAGCATTAACCACCAAGGACACGAAGGTGCACGAAGGAAAAACCTTAATCCGGAGTGCGATAGGGCGGCCATTGCGAGTTTAATGCAGCGTGTCGATGGGCTGATCAGTGTCGATCACGGTTTTGGGATGCAGGATCTGCTCGAACCTTGCTTTTACTTCTGAATAGAGGGCGTAATCGCGGTTTCCCGCAGGATGTTCACCTCGATCTGCATCTGCCCGCAGACGTTGGCGGACGGATTCGTCGGAGCAGACGCATTCGAGGATGCGCCACGTCTGGTGCAGAGAGGCCGCTGCCGTGACCACATTCTCGATCTGGTAGCGGCGTGAGAATGGGCGTCCGTCAAGAAAGATCATCCGCGCGGGATCTCGGGCCAGAAGATAACCCGCAGTGTGCAGCATCAGCTCCTGGCAGAAATCATCCTGGCGAGTGGAATATTCGATTTCTTCGGGCACGAAGATGGCGTGGCGAAACTCGTCTTTGCTCAAGACGCGGCCTGAGGTTCGCCGAGCCAATTCGCGCGCAAGAGTGGATTTACCAGTGCCGGGTAGACCCGCCATGAGAACGATCATGAGTGGAATCGTACGGGAAATGCTGCGAGGGCAGCTACCTAGGGATTTGAAACCTTGGAACTTTGAAACTGGCCTTACTTCGTTCCGCCGCCGAGCGCCACTTCGGTCTGCGTCGGTGCCGGAGTTTGCGGTTTATCCTGATCGGGGCGGTCGATGGGAATGATGGTCTGAGTCTCTCGCCACTCGTTGTAGCGCCCGCTCACCATGATATGGAAGCACCAGTGGCGCCGCTCTTCTTCAGGTTCCACCAGACCAAGCGACTTCATGTAGAAGAGGTAGTGCTCCATCCAGCGAATCTGCTCTTTGCTCAGGCCACGGCGTTGCAGATCAACCGTTACGCCTGCAAGATGCGACGAAGCGGTGTCGCCGTCCGCGGGAGCGGCATTGCGATTATGGCGGCGCAGTTTTTTCTGAACTTTCACGGTGCGAACAGCGGAGTTCACCTGAATCTGCTGATGGAAGCGGTTGTAGTACGACTGGCTGAGGTCGTTGACGAAGTCGAGTGTCCAGGGGCGGCAGAAGCGGCGCGAGGAATCGAGCCGTGGATCAAAGCGCAGAGTTTCTCCTGACTTAATTTCCAGCAGCGAGCCATCCGCCTTCAGCGCTTCCAGTTCGGTCTCATCCTGAATGCGCGGCAGTTCAAGCCGATCGATTTCGGCGTTTTGAAGCAGAAGCGATTCGTGCGACGGCCGGAACATCGGATTCCAGCGCAGCCAGCGGAAGTGCCGGTGATGCGAGCGCTGCGGAGTTGCGTGGCTCACGGCAAAGGCCGTACCCGACATCCCGCCGCATATCAGCGCGAGAGACGACAACTGCGAATTGAGCTCCGAAGGTTCGTCTTACCAAGCGATATCCATTTGGGGACTGGAGTCTTTGACTCTGTCCTGCGCGACAAGCGGCTATTCTAAGCCATGGTGTCAAGCCTACCAACCCGATCCGATCTGCGGACAGTTACTTGAGTACCGCAAGGGCCTGGTTACCGCAACTGATTACTCCCGTCACTGGTTGCCGAAAAACAGAAGGCCCGCGGAGTCTATCGGCAGTTGAAGGGCCAATGATGATTTTTCCTGCGCCTCTCTATGTGGGTTCCCAGCTACGACTTGGCGCGAATTGGATGAAGAGGCGGACGCGCTGGTTGTTCGAACGACAAAAATTTGCACCACAATTGGTCAACTCCCGCTACTTCGCGGGCTCTGCCTTCCTCATCTGAACGACGTTCCCGACTTCCCGGACAGAATCTGCGGCTGCAACTCTCTGCAAGAAACCGGGCGCGACGTTCCAGCGCTCTCCGTCATCGGTAACCACCGTCACCGACTTCTTGTTGTAGCGCACGAGCACGCCTTCGACCTTGCGCACGTCCGTCTGGAACCAGACACGTTCCCCGATCGTGAACTCCAGCATTTTTACGTGTGCGTGCACCTGCCGGATCATCCGCAAACGTTCGACAATTCGGCGGTTCAGATCGACGAGTTCAGGTTCGGTCAGTTGGCTCAGATCAATTCTCATATGGTCACTTACAAATAGCAGAATCGATCCTAGCGCTGCAACAGGTCACCCAATGCCTGTTTCATGACCTGACCGCTAACCTCGGAAATGGACTTGGTCAGTGGAATGTCCTTGGGGCAGACCTCGACGCAGTTCTGCGCATAGCCGCATTCCTGGATGCCGCCATCGCCCATGAGAGCGGCCAGACGCTCGCGCTGGAGCGCCTTGCCCGTTGGATGGGTGTTGAACAGCCGCACCTGGGAAATCGTAGCGGCACCGACGAAGCCCGTATCTTCGTTGAATTGCGGGCAAGCCTCCATGCAGCAGCAACAGGATATGCAGCGGGAGAGCGGGTAGGCCGCTTCCTGTTCTTCCGGTGAGACCCGGGGACCGGCGCCGAGATCATAAGTGCCGTCGATCGGCACCCATGCCTTAACGGCTTTCAGGTTTTCAAAGATCACGTTGCGATCGGTCGCTAGATCCCGCACCACCGGGAACTTTGAAAACGGCTCCAGCCGGATCGGCTGTTCGAAATGGTCAATCAGCGCCGAGCAAGCCATCCGCGCCTTGCCGTTGATCAGCATGGCGCACGAGCCGCAGACTTCCTCGAGGCAATTCGAGTCGTAGGTGATGGGTGTGGTGGCCTTGCCGTCGCGCGTGACCGGGTCGGCGGCAATGTCCATGAGCGCCGAGATCACGTTCATGTTCGGCCGGTAGGGAACAGAGAACTCTTCCCAGTAGGACTTTCCAGTGGGGGTGAGTTGACGCTTGATTTTTAGGATGACGGATTTTTCAGCCATTAGCAGTTAGCCCTTAGCAATTAACTCAATTCTTCCTGCGGGGCGGTTCTACGCGAATAAACACTTCATCCCATCGACGGTGTCCGCCCGAAGTTACTTCTCGATTACCGGCGAAATGCCGGTTAAGCATCTCACCGCCTTTGATAGCCTCCACATCGATCAGTCGCCATCCAGGAATGCGTCCGTTACTTTGTCCTCCCACTTGCCAGCAAAGGAGGCGAACCATCCCATTCTGAATACCGTAATCGTGAGGCTCTGCAATTCGCTCGCTGCCTCTGTACTTAAATCGCAACAAGTGTTTGCTCCCAATTGCGGTTCGCAGGAGTTTGTCTACTTTCTCATCAACTGCCATTTCAACGACTCGAATGATGTCGCCGCCGATACTGCTTTTCAGTACTTCCTCGGCCGCGGCGGAATCAGAGACACGTCCACTGGCTCGAACTCGAACTTCGGCTCGTCCGCATCCGGGGCGAAGTACGCTTTCGTCGTCTTCATCCAGTTCTTATCATCGCGGTCGGGGAAGTCCGGTTTGTAATGCGCCCCCCGCGACTCGTCCCGCATGCGCGCGCCCTGCGCGATCACCCGGGCCAGCTGCAGCATGTTGTAGAGCTGCCGCGCAAAGACCACCGTCGTATTCGCCCACAAGGTCCGATCACTCAGGTTGATGTTGCGATACCGCTCCAGAAACTCCACCAGTTTCGCGTCGGTCTGCTGCAGATTTTTGTTGTAGCGGATCACCGTGCAGTCCTTGGTCATCAACTCGCCCAGTTCACGCCACAACTTCACTGGATTCTCGGTGCCCTCGTTCTTCATCAGCAGGTTATTGTTCTCTTCCTGCTTCGTCTTCTCGGCGTCAAAGTGCCCACTGCCATCGGATGAGGTCTGAAGCCCGCGGGCGTAGTTCACTGCGTTAGGCCCGGCGATGCCTCCGCCGTAGATGCACGACACAAGTGAATTCGCACCCAGGCGGTTGGCGCCGTGGTACTGGTATTCGCACTCACCCGCCGCGAAGATCCCGGGAATGTTCGTGGCCTGCTTGTAGTCGACCCACATGCCGCCCATGGTGTAATGCATGCCGGGGAAGATCTTCATCGGTGTATCGCGCGGATCATCGCCCACGAACTTCTCGTAGATCTCGAGAATGCCTTCCAGCTTGCGATCGAGAATCTTGCGATCGATGTGTGTCAGGTCGAGATAGACCATCGGCTTGCCGTCGATGCCGAGGTTGTGTTCGTAAACGACCTTGAAAATCGCGCGGGTCGCCACATCCCGCGGCACCAGATTCCCATACTTCGGATACCACTCTTCGAGGAAGTACCAGCGTTCGTTTTGGGGAATGGACTTGGGATCGCGCTTATCGCCGGGAGTCTTCGGCACCCACACGCGTCCGCCCTCGCCGCGGGCAGACTCGGACATCAGCCGCAGCTTGTCTTCTCCGGGAATAGAAGTCGGATGTACCTGAATGAATTCGCCGTTTGCGTAATAACAGCCTTGCTGATATAGAGCCGATTGCGCCGATCCGGTGCAGACCACGGAGTTAGTGGACTTGCCGAAGATCGCGCCGATGCCGCCGGTCGCGATGATGATTGCGTCGGCAGGGAAGGTGCGCACTTCCATGGAGCGCAGATCCATCGCGCAGATGCCGCGGCAGACCTTCTGCCCGTCGAGAACGGCCGAGAGGAATTCCCAGTGCTCGTACTTCTTTACCTTGCCTTCGGACTCGTAACGGCGCACCTGCTCGTCCAACGCATAAAGCAACTGCTGCCCGGTGGTCGCCCCGGCGAACGCCGTCCGGTTGTACAGAGTTCCGCCGAAGCGGCGGAAGTCAAGCAACCCTTCCGGCGTGCGATTGAAGGGCACGCCCATGCGGTCAAGCAGGTCGATGATCCCGGGCGCCGCCTCGCACATATCCTTGATCGGAGGCTGATTGCCGAGGAAGTCACCGCCGTACACCGTGTCGTCAAAATGCTGCCAGGTGGAATCGCCCTCGCCCTTGAGATTCTTGGCCGCGTTGATGCCGCCCTGCGCGCAGACCGAGTGCGAACGTTTCACCGGGACAATCGAGAACAGGTCGCATTGTCCGCCCATCTCGGCGATCTTGATCACCGCGGCGAGTCCCGCGAGTCCGCCGCCCACGACAATGATCCTGGGAGCTGTCATTATCGCGCCCCCTTTCCGTCAACGCTTCCTTGACCGCCTGGCCTTTGATCGGACTGAGTCACCGCGCGGTTTTGGTCATCGTCTGCTATAGGCCGGGAGCGGAACGAATACAAACTCGCAAAACCTACGCCGCACAGCAGGAGGAAGAAAACGAGGCACGCCCGTAGCAGTCGCTTCTGCGCCTTGTCGCCGGAGACAATCCCCCACTTCGCCGAGAACAGCCAGATGCCGTAGGCGAAGTGCCAGGAAGCGGCTACGAGTCCCACAACGTAGAACAGAAACAGCGGCGTGTGGATGACCTCTCCCTGTACCTTACCGAAGGAAGCCAGCGGATGGTCATGCAGATCGATCCCCGTGAAGCGCATTGTGTACGTGTGCCACACGATGTAGATGAAGGCGATGGCACCAGTCCAGCGCTGCAGCGTGTACATCCAGTTGCCGGACCAGGGATACGAGGCAGTGTTGCCCTCTCCGCGGTACCAGATGTAGAAACCGTAAAGCGCGTGATAAGCGATCGGGATCCAGATCCCAAACAACTCCAGGAAGAACACCAGCGGCAAGTTCGCCAGAAAGCTGACCTGGCGGGCATAAGCGGAAGGCCCATTTTGTCCGATGGCGGTCGAGTTCGAGATCAGAATGTGTTCAAAGAGAAACGCGCCCACCGGAACGATGCCGGTGAGGGAATGCAGCCTGCGAAGTACGAACGAAATCCCCTGACCAGCACGCAACGGAGCCACGCCATGCGCTAAGACGGGAGCAGAAGAACTGGCTGACGCCACAGAAGCTCCTTATGAACACCAATGATGACAAAAGAACCTTTGATTATCTTGCGCGCGAAGAAGGGAAGTCAAGGAACAGGCACCAGTTGTCAGGGTTCAGTGGTCAGCGAGGGCCGGAACAGAGCAAAGAATTGAATATCGATCAACTAAATATCGATAAACTAAATGTGGGGACAGCCGCTTTCGGTTGTCCGTCGAGCGCAACTCGACTACGCCCGTTCCAAAACTGTTTGTAATTCCGAGAACGAATCCACCACGATGTCTGCACCAGCATTCGCAAGGGTGTGCTTGTCGAATGTGGTGGTAATCGCGGCAGAGAAGCATCCTGCAGCCTTCGCCGCGCGCAGCCCATTCACCGAATCCTCGATGATCCAGCACTGGCCGGCCTTCAACTGCAGCTTCTCTAGCGCGATCAGGAACACCTCCGGATCAGGCTTCGGCCGCTGATGGCCGCTCGCGTCCACCACTGCCTGAAACAGATCGCTGATGCCGAGGAGACTAAGGGTTGACTCTCGATTGCGCGCCGTGGCGGAGGTGGCCAGAGCAATCTTGTAGCGAGATGCGGCCCAAGTCACGAACTCGACGGCACCGTCGACGCCCTTAAGGCCGTGCTCGAGTTCTTCATAGATTTGTTTTTTTCGTTGCGACAATTCCTGGATTCTTTCGGTGGAGAATCCTTTAGCAGTCAGAATCTCCGGGAGGATGGTCGCGTCCGGCCGTCCCTTATAGCTGTCGTAAACAAAATCGGAGAGGACGATTCCGACCTCGGCAAATGCGAGTTCTTTCGCTTTCTTGTGCAGGGGCTCGGAATCGACGAGCACCCCATCCATGTCGAAAATGAGTCCGGCAGGAGATTGGATGGTCACGAGCTGTTTAGATTGCATCTTCCGAAATTCGCTTCTCACACCAGTCAAGAAATTGTCGAAAAGCGGCCCCGCGGTGGCTGTATTTTGATTTTTCTTCGGCGGAGAGTTCCGCGAACGTCTTCTGTATTTCGGGAAAGTAGAAGAGCGGATCGTAGCCAAAGCCATTGGTCCCGCGGGGCGCGTTAAGAATGACTCCTTCGGCAGCACCGCGAAATGTCTCGAGAGTCTCGCCGTCGCGGGCGGCGGCCAGCACGCAGACAAATCGTCCGGTCCTCTTTTCGGCCGGAACATTCTTTAAATCCCGTAGTACGCGTGCGTTGTTGGCTTCGTCATCTGTGTTGGCGTCGGCGAGATGCGGCTGATCTGCCGCGTAGCGCGCCGAATGCACGCCGGGAGCGCCGTTCAATGCATCCACTTCCAGTCCGGAGTCGTCGGCAACCACAATCTCTCCCGGGACGTAGCGGCTGTATTCTTCCGCCTTCTTGCGCGCGTTCTGTTCGAAGGTGTGACCGTCTTCGACGACGAGGACCAGCGAAGAGAAGTTCGGGATTCCAGCGATCTCGATTCCATGCAAAGCTGCAGCGCCCGCAAAGTCGCGCAGCTTACCAGGATTGGAGGTAGCAATGAGAATTCGTCGCATATGTTAGATCGTAGCGCCGGCATCGTGCCCCGCAGCGCAGGCGAGACGCCCGAGCGACAGCCGCCTGGAAGGCGGCGCTACGCCGCCCGTCGCCGGCTCCAAACCAACCAGGGAATGACCCCTGCCGCTGCTACGAAGGAAATCCATCCTCCCGCTGCCCGATCCCACGTCCGCACGAACCGAATCTCCACACGATTCATACCGGCCGAAACCGGGACCAGCATCTGCCCCTTGCCCTTGCGGGCGATGGTCTCCACATCGTGTCCGTTGACCAAGGTCTGCCATGCAGGATATCGAAAGAGTCGCAGCGCGAGCTGATCGTCCGCAGACATTTGCGCCGTGAATACCTTCGACTCGGCCTCCCAGTGCAGCACGTCGATGGCGGCATGTGCCGGCCCAGCAACCGTAACCTTACGCGCATCTTTGTCGATAGCTGAAGGATCGGCTCCGAGCGGCGTGTACTCATCGGTCCCTTCATAGCCCGCACCGGTGGCTACATTGTCCTGCATCTCGCGCAGATCCGCGGCAGTGTCCCACCATGGAGCCTGCACGTATCGCCAGGCCACAACGATGACCACCAGCGACAACGCGCATACCGCGCCGCGCTGCCACCAGCGGCGGAGTCCGACGGTCACAAAAAGAGTGAAGATCATGCTCAGGCAAAGCAGCCATCGCCACGGGAATTGCATGAACTGCAGCTTGGGAAGGATGTTCCAGAGAAACGAAGATACTGGAACCATAAGAAAGCAGCAGACTGCGGCCCACAGCCAGAAGGCTTTCCAAACTTTGCCCCTGGCCTCTCGCCACACTTTGCCTGTGATCGCCGCCGCAAGAATTACCAGCACTTCAAGAACAGCGATCCACGAAACAATTCGGTTGAACGCGTCGTGATCCGCATCGGTCGTACGGATGAACAGGAAATTGTCGGAGGGACGAGATCCTGCGGAGACCGCATTGGCTATCTCAACCCACCGCTGTTCATAGATTGCCGGAAGCAGGTAGAAAGCCGAGAGACACGCGCCCAGCGAGACCGCGCCGGCTGTGATCAGCAGAAGCTTCGGCGATCTATTTTTCCAGGCGAAGAACACCATCAACAGCGCCAGCGAGTAGTGAATCATCAAAGCGGCCGGGGCGTTCGTCAGCCACGCCGCCGCGAGCAGCAAACCGAGTGGTACGACAGTCCGCCAATCGCCCTCGACGACCTTCCATACCAACAACACCAGGAGCGGCACAAGACAGCTGGCAAGCAGCTCCGCGAAGGCGCTCCGCCAGTAAACGATCACCAGATGGTAGGGATTGACAGCATAGAGCACAGCGGCGAAGATGGCGTCGCTCTGATTAAGCCAGCGCCGCGTCAACGCGAACATCGAAATTCCCGCCAACACCAGTACGATCCATATGTAAACGGGAGACGCAATCGTCCAGGGAACGATCGTGCTGATCGCCCCGCCCAGCGTCCACGACGCGGGTGGATAAAACACAAAGCGCGGCTCTCCGTACGCGAAGTGGGCCAACGCGGCCCAACGGGGATAGAGAATTCCGTGCTTCCACTGAGCCAGCACCTCCAGCCACGAGTACACATGAAATTCAACGTCGTGCCCGGATGGAGTACCGAAAAAAAAGAACGGAATCTCGGCCGTGAAGACCGCCGAAGCGATTGCCAGGAGCGGCTTCCACCAAAGGCTGCAAAGTTCCGGCGAGTTCCGCGTGTCAGGAGTCGTGCTCGAGCTTCCCAGAGTGTCCTCTTCCAGCAACAGATTCAACACCGGCAACGCAAACTCAGATCGGTCCAATTTAACCTAGATTTAACACTGCTGAAACCACCGCGCAATGCTAGGGCGCTACCCTTACTTGCATTGGGGTGGAACATACCACCAAGAATTGAGGGTCCGGACCAGAGACGGGGTTCGGGCTCTTCAATTCTACGAAAAACCACGCCGAAGCCTCTCGCTTTCCACGCGCGCTCTCGCCTCGCTGCCAATTCCAGCCTTGATTTCCTACCAGAAAAATCTCCCTGAACTGACCTGCAACGAAAGGCTTTGTCCCCGTCGTTAGTCGTCGGCGGCAGCCGAGTTTTGAGCAGATTGTTTCGAGGTTTTGTTTGGCCAACGACGGCCAACGACGATCTACGCCGTCGCCACGTCTTGAGGATTGCGCTGATGATAAAGTTCGGAGAGAAACTCTTCCTGCTGCAGAGAAGAGCCCCGTCTCAACAGCTCAAGCAAGAGGTCTTCCATGTCCTCGGCTGCATCCTGAGCGCTTTTGTCGACGGGTTCAAATTGCGTGAGGTCGGCGACCAGGGCCTTGGGAGAGATGCTGAGCTCGGGCAGCAGCATTGGAATTGCTTTGCAGGAAGGTGATCAGATTCGCCACCTGCGCTCGCTGCTCGGGTGTGCGAGAAGGGAACTCGAGCCCCATACCTTGCCCGGGGTGTGCCACGCGGACCATACCCTCGGTGTGAACTGCAAGTTCGTTGGCCTTGAAGCACAAATCGACCAGTGAGCTCTCGGGAAAAGGCGCGTCCGTTTGAACGTAGCAACCACCCAAACTCAGATCGGTCAGCTTGCAGTGGGGAACCGTTTCGTCCTCCTCAGCACCCGCAGCCACGGCAGCAGCTTTCAGCCAACGCCTTCAGTCTTTCTTTGACGGTCTCTGGTACATCAGCGAAGTGAACGCCCGTCTGCCCGTTCGGATTGGCCCACACCACCTGACCGTGACCCTCAACTTCCACCGCACCATCCGGCAATTGGAAGTGGAAAGCCAGCAGCGAACCTGCGGTTTGAGATTCAGCTGTGAGCACGTCCATACCAGTCTCAGAGAGATCGAGCAGGATGCCGTCGACTTTGCGAGAGTCAGGCAGCATGATTTCCACAGGAGCCTGAACTGGGACGCGGAATGCCCTGCGCCGTTCGCGGGTTAGAAGAGCGGCAGCCGCGCGCAATCCGGCTCGCGCAGCTTCCTCGGAGATGGGCTTATAGAGGACGAAATGAGCGCCGCCGCTCAGAATCTGCCGGACTTTTCCTGTGTCCGCTACCAGCGCAACGCTGAGCGGTCCCGTCCCAAGTTTCTTGGCTTGGAGCAAGACCTCTTCCGCCACCTTCTGGTCATCGAAATCAACGACCAGAGCGTCGAACTTCTGCTGGTGGATACGGGCCAGAGTAGTTTCCGGATCGCTGGAACGGTCCGTAGCGATGCCGAAACCGGACAGAACTCTGCCCAGCACGTCAGCCGCGGAATCGTCACTCGAGACCAGTAGTGCCTGAAGATTCATAACTTCGATCGGAATGGGCCCTCGCCCTCAGCTTTACGGCCAGCGAGGCGCGGTCGGCCGGCCGGCTTTGGAAGCGGTCGAACCGCTGGCACCTGCGCCAGCTTTCGCCGCTAACGCGTCGGAAGAGCCGGCATCATCTACGTCTGCCAGCACGACATTGTCTTCTTCGTCGCTCTCAGCGAGAAGCGGTGCTACTTCCCGCAGTTTCTCCGCCGCTTGCTGGAGCATTTCGATCTGTTTACCAAGTTGGGCGTATTTTGCCTGCTTTTGTCGCAGGACCTCATGAATGTCCTTCATACCACCCCCATGTTGGCAATGTAAGAAGCGGATGGCATGCGGGTCAACGGTAATCCCCAGGGTTCGATTACTGGGGTAATGGCGCGCCGAGCAGGGAACTATTTCAGGAAACTGGTGTAGAAGACAAAAGCCCCGCCCAACTAGGGCGGGGCAAGGTTTCGGGGAGTGGTTTTGCTACGCTTTGAGTTTGCGGCGGACAACGCCTGCCAAGCCGACCAAGCCGGTTCCCAGCAAGGTGAGAGAGCCAGGCTCAGGAACCACGATGCTGGTGTCTCCGCTGGAGATGGTTGTAGATCCGTTAAAGAAGCCCTTGCCGGTGTTGATAGTCAACTGAACGGTTGCACCGACCACCGACGCGCCGTTAAACCACGTTCCAGTCAAGGCGCCGCTCAGAGTGTAGTTGTGGGTGCCGTTAGCCAAGGTGATCAGAGTCCACGTAACCGGCCCCGAAAAACTGCCGCTGAAGATCGTGCCGTTGTGGATCCCATTCGTGCCGTTTCCGGCGATAGTGAAGGTTCCGCCAGCCCCAAAAGTGGCGCCCTGCTGGAGATTTCCACCGGTCAACGCGGCCGTCGAAAAGTCGAGTGTGCCCAGATTGCCGGTAATAAGGCCGCCGCTGGACCCCATCGCGATTAGCATGGAACCGCTCAGACTCAACCCCGCGTTGCTGCCACTCAGGGTGCCGATCGAGTTCGTGAAGTCCACCGAATTATTTGCGAACGCCGCCAACGGCAGCGCTAGAGCTAGCAAGGACAGCAATAGCATCTTTTTCATAGCAACTTCCTCCCACGATCAACTGCCTTTTTTGTTTTCTTGGTCTTGCGGCCCCATCACCGCAAGGTGAAGCGCGGGTAGAGCGAAACTATCCCGCTGTGATTCAAAGCACACAGTATGCCAAATCCGCTAATCTGCTAACTTGTTGTTTATAGACAGGTTAATCAAGCTTGTCTTGGCCCGAGCAAACACCTGAGTGCAAACTAATGCACACAGAGTCAACTTTCTTGCGACTTGTGGGTTGGGAAACACCTGCTGATGGTAAGGATTAGCCAGTCAGGGAAGGGAGACGATCTGCCGACCCCAGCAGAAAAATCGTCCCCACGATGATGCTATAAGCGGAAGTCACAAGCGTAAGGGCCTTAAGGGCACCGGGATGAGCTAGCGTGGCTGAGAAGAGGCCCGCCACAGCGGCACACATCAGCGTATTCATTACAAGCAGACCGAGAATGAACATCAGCAATCCTGCCAACCCGGCGACGCCTCCCAGACTGGCTGCCGCCAGAAAGAGTGATACCTGCGTGAACGTTTCCGCCCCGAGACCATGAATGACTCCTACCAGAAAAGTGGAGGTTGTCCCATAGCCATGCTTGAAAACCTGAGGAGGCTCGACCCTGGTACCGCCGAAGATCTGGCTCAATCGCCAATACACCCAGAGCACTCCGTTGATGAGTAGCGTGATCCTGGTGCGCGGGGGATGACTATGGGTGCCTGGGCGGAAGAAGGTTCCTAATACGTACAAGCCCAGCAGCAGCAGGGTCAATCCAACCAGGCGCTCCGCCCAGCGGTCGCTGGCCGCGGGCAGGGCCAATCGGAAAGCCACCGCTGCGGAACCCAATACGGCGACGGTGGTGGCATGCCCCGCTACATACAGCAGTCCGTAACGCATCGCGTCGCGCGGCCGCGATTGCACACTGCTTATGTCGGTGATGGCGGCGATGTGATCGTAGTCGAAGCCATGACGGAAACCCAGGACAGCGGCCCAGAGCAGCGCCAGTCGTAAGTTCGTGGGAGCTAGCATTTAACGTGAGATCACGCACCACACGATCGGCGATCGGCTGATTGCGCTCAGTAGCAGCCCAAGCGTCAACCCGTGCTCAACCTGACCGGAACTTGTAGGCTAGCACACTCCGGAATAGGCGTTGCGGAGCCTATGTGGGATCTTGCCGAACCGGGGGAACCGGTCGATCGATGAGTTCACGCAATCGTCGCGAAAGAATCGAGGCCAGCGAGCGATAGAAGCGGGATCCTAAATGAGGGAACAACTCGAACAGCGAAAGCAACGTGGGTCGGTCGAGATAGTAAGCCCACAACGCGGCTCACTGGCGACAATATCGGCTGTGGCCGGCAGTTCGTCCAGAAACGAAATCTCTCCGCAAACTTCCCCAGGGCCAATCTCCCGCGCCTTGCCGTGCCCGGCAATCTGCACCGATGCACGTTCCCTTAACCAGCAAGTAAACACCATGGGTTCTTTTGCCACGATGCACAAACTGCTCTCCGGCCTTGAACTCCATGCGGGTGGCCTTGTCGGAGATCAGGGCCCAGTCGTTGGCAGTGAGATAGGCCAATCCGTTCTTGGCGGACAACAGTACCGCAACTTCTTGCTGCTGATTGTCTTTCGACATGGCGCGCTGGCTCGATGACCGGAGACGTCCGGCGGCGGTTTACACAACAACAGGCTGGCAGGAGAGTAACAGAACCCGGGCCTCGACGGAATCAGAGGCGAACCACAATAGTCATGAAACATGGATCGAGGGTTAGTTGGATGGCAAGATCGAATGGTGCGCCCTGAGAGATTCGAACTCCCGACCTTCTGGTTCGTAGCCAGACGCTCTATCCAACTGAGCTAAGGGCGCAGATCTGAATGGAAGAGAGAAGCAGTGTGATTATAGCAAGAATCAGTTTCGGTGAATTCCTGTGAAAATCACCAGCCTGCTTCGTGCTTAATACTTTCCATAGTTGAGATTCATCCTGTGTCTAATCCCGGCCGCCCGGATGGCCCCTTTTTTGCGTCATGCCGAGCGACGTAAAACTTTCCGCGTTAGAGCAATTCCTACAACGAGCCCAACCAGATTGGTATGCTTTTTCAATCACTTACGAATGGCTGGGTTCTTGCACTAAGCAATGCCAGACGAAGTGGCGCGCAACGGGGTGCTTCAGAGAATAACTTCGGCCAGAGGTTTTCTGTGAGCACCCCTTGCTTTTTGTCCGCGCCTCGGCTAGCCCTCCCCCGGGCCCTCGTTACAGCAAAAGCAACGCTGCACGCTTTCCCTTCTTCCTTTCAGCTTTTGCGTTCCCGTTCAGGCTAGAGCCACCGGCTCCCTGACATCGATTCCTGCACTGCGCAACAGCTTCGCGACCGCATCCTGCTTCATGCGTGACGCGTCGTACTCCACCCGTACCGTGCGTTGCTTGTGGTCGAACCTCACGGAGCGGATGCCGTAGACCTCGCGCATGCTGTCGATGGCGCGCAGCTCGTTCTCGCCGGGCAACGCCCCGTAGCTGAAAACCACATCGAGGTAGGTCATACCTTCTCAAGCCCTTCTGTATGATGAATTTTGAGATCCCGGTGTGATGTGCCGGGTGAATCCAATATAGAGCATTCGCCAATCGAACAGGACAGAGCCATTCTTCTAGCCGAGATGAGCGAGGAATTTAGTCGGTGAACCCATCCCCTTCCGCCGGACAGTTGGAGAAGGACCCTGTTTGCGGGATGAACGTGAATCCCGGTTCGGCTCAGGCATGTTCATGAGCACGCGGGAAAGAAGTACTACTTCTGTTGCGGCCATTGCCTCGAAAAATTCGCAGCAAATCCCGGCCAATATCTGAATCGCCCCGCCTCGTCGGCCTTGGTGACGCTGGGGATGGCCCACCGCCGCAACCGCAATCGTGCACCAGCCCATCGCCGAAGCCGGCAGCCGCTCCGGCTTACGTTTGCCCGATGTGCCCCGAAGTGCGCAAGCCCGGGCCTGGCGCGTGTCCCTCGTGCGGCATGGCTTTAGAACCCGAGATGCCGATTGCCGCAACGCGCACCGAGTACACCTGCCCGATGCATCCCGAGATCGTGCGCTCTGAGCCGGGATCGTGCCCGATCTGCGGCATGGCGCTTGAACCGCGTACGGTGACAGCGGCGCAGGAAGAGAATCCCGAACTGCGCGACATGTCCCTGCGCTTCTGGATCGGCGCGATCTTGACCATGCCGCTCCTCGCCATCGCCATGGGCAGCATGATCTGGCCGCACGAATTCATGCAGGTACTAGAGGGCCCGCGGCTGCCCTGGCTGGAACTGGTCTTGGCATCGCCGGTAGTGCTCTGGTGCGGGCTGCCATTCTTTCAACGCTTCTGGACTTCGCTGGTCAACCGCAGCCCGAACATGTTCACGCTGATCGGGCTCGGCACCGGAGTCGCATACGTGTACAGCGTGGTCGCCACCATCGCTCCGCAGATTTTCCCGGCCTCGCTTCGGCGCATGGGCGGATATCCCGATGTCTACTTCGAGGCCGCCGCCGCGATCACAACGCTCGTGCTGCTCGGCCAGGTGATGGAACTGCGCGCCCGCAGCCGCACCAGCGCTGCGATTCGTGGCATTGCTCGACCTAAGTCCAGAGACTGCGCGCCTGGTAGCGGCGGACGGTACGGAGAAAGACATTCCGCTCGATCAGGTGAAGCCCGGCGACAAACTCCGCGTGCGCCCAGGGGAGAAGATTCCCGTGGACGGCATCGTACTCGAGGGCCGCAGCACGATCGATGAGTCGATGATTACAGGCGAATCGATCCCCGTGGAGAAAGGGCCGGACAGCAAAGTCATCGGCGCGACCATCAACTCGACCGGATCGTTCATCATGCAGGCGGAGCGCGTCGGCTCTGAAACTCTGCTCGCACGCATTGTGCAGCTAGTTGGACAAGCGCAGCGAAGCCGCGCGCCGATTCAGCGCCTCGCCGACCGCGTCGCCGCGTGGTTTGTGCCGATGGTAGTGACCGTCGCAGCAGTCACATTCGTCGTGTGGTTCTTCTTTGGCCCGCAGCCGCGCCTCGCGAACGCCCTGGTCAACGCGGTTGCGGTCCTGATCATCGCCTGCCCCTGCGCTCTCGGACTCGCCACGCCAATGGCGATCATGGTCGGCACCGGTCGCGGCGCGCACGCCGGAGTGCTGATCAAGAATGCTGAAGCGCTCGAGACTCTGGAGAAGGTCGACACGCTCGTCGTCGACAAAACCGGCACGCTGACCGAAGGCAAGCCGAGGGTCGTCGGCATCTCCGATGCCCTGCAGAAGGATCCCGAAGTGTTTCGCCTGGCGGCCAGTCTGGAGCGTGCGAGCGAACATCCTTTGGCGAACGCGGTCGTCGAGGCGGCCGTCAACCAGGGTCTGAGGCTTTCCCAGCCCCAGGAGGTCCAGTCCATCACCGGCAAAGGCGTCCTCGGCGTCGTCGATGGACACAACGTAGCCGTGGGCAATCCTGCTCTGATGGTTCAGATTGGGGCTCTACAGGCACCGGGTATCGATACGGCTCCGCGCTTTGACGACGGAAGGCTCTCGGTATCAGTGGATGGGAAATACGTCGGCAACATCCGGGTGGCCGATCAACCCAAGCAGTCGGCGCCAGATGCGCTGCGCGATCTCAGAAATCAGCATCTTCGCATTGTGATGCTCACCGGAGACAGCAAGCCCGTCGCCGCGGCGATCGCCCAGAAACTCGGTATCGAAGAGTTCGAGGCCGAAGTCCTGCCCGAACGAAAATCAGAAGTCATCCGAAAGCTGCAAGAGCAGGGAAGAGTCGTCGCCATGGCAGGCGACGGCATCAACGACGCCCCGGCGCTCGCGCAAGCCAATGTCGGAATCGCCATGGGCACAGGCACCGACGTTGCCATGGAAAGCGGCGGCATCACGCTGGTCAAGGGAGATCTGACCGGAATCCTGCGCGCACGCAAGCTCAGCCAGGCGACCATGCGCAACATCCGTCAGAATCTTTTCTTCGCGTTCATCTACAACGCAATTGGTGTGCCCGTCGCCGCCGGTGTTCTCTATCCGTTCTTTGGAGTGCTCCTGAGCCCCATCCTCGCGGCCGCGGCCATGAGCTTCAGTTCCGTGTCGGTCATCACGAACGCTTTGCGGCTGCGCAAGGTGAAGTTATGAGTAAATGTAGCCCCGATGCCTCGTCCGGGGTTGCGCGAAGTGCAATAACCGGGCCGGAAGTATTGGGGATGCCCAGGCGCCCTGTCCCGCGCCCGAAGCGTCCGCCCCTACACGATCTCTTGTCATTGCATGGCTGCGGGGTTAAGGCTACTCCGGCTCACGCTCGTTCTCTTGATCGCGGCGCCTGCCATAGCGAAACGCAAATCCGAGTCCCAGCGACATGATCCCGAGCGGCGGGACGAGCATAATAACAATCGCCCGGTTGATCGCCCGTTGACCATCCTTCGGAGTCGCCTTGGCGTTCGCTTTGCACATCGCGCACCCCTGCGCAAGTGCGGGCGCGCTCGAAAGCGCCATCAGTAGCAACGCCGCCAACCAGTGCCTACGCACTTACACGCCTCCTACTGCACTCCGAGTTGCCGGATGCGGTCCGCATCGGGGAAGAAGAAGAAATACATGATGACGAAACACGTCACCACGGAGAGTACCAGCAGCCATCGCATCAGCGCCGTCTCAAATTTCAAATGCATGAAGTAGCCGATAATCAAAGCGGACTTGATTACTGACAACAACAGCAAGACCTCAAGCATGCGAACTGGCGTGAAGACCTGCTTGTATCCCAACACGACTTCAATGGCGGTCAGTACCAGCAGCGCTGCCCAAACCCAGAAGTACTGCCCCTTGCTGTCATCGTGTTTCGCAACATCGTGCATAGTCGGTGCCCCTCGATCCTCTGTGTACTGTGCCCTCTGTGGTAAGAGCCGTTCGCTACGAAACCTTAGTCGACATCAAATACACCAGAGGGAAAATGAACATCCACACCAGATCGACAAAGTGCCAGTACAGTCCGCAGACCTCAACATCGTTCACGTCGTAGTCTTTCGGCTTTAGAAACACAACGACGGCGGCAACGACGAGTCCGATACCAAGCGCGTGTACCGGGTAATGAAACACATTGTCGGATGGAATCAGAAGCGCAGCGGCAATCCAGATCACCGCCAGCGCCGGCAGAAACCATTTGCGAAAAGCGATGACGCCCAGGTAAATGACGCCGATCGTCACGTGCAACATGTGCATCGCCGTGAGTCCGAAGAACGCCTGGGGAAATTGTGGGATATTCTTCGAGATCTCCACCATTTCCGGCGAAGTCGCCTTCGTCGAGACTCCTAGCATGGTCGCGAAGCCGGGCAGTATCAATCCTTCGCTGATCAGCTTGCTCCACTCCATCCCGTGCAGGACGATGAACGCTGTGCCGAAAACCATGGTGGCAAGCAGCCAGTTGCGTATCCATGGACGATCACCGCGCTGCGCGGCGAACACAGCCAGCACCATGGTCAGCGAGCTCGACAGCAGGCACGCTGTCATGATGGTCGCGTTCGCAATGCTCTCGGCGTGAAAGGGCGTGGGCCAGGGATTGGTGTAGATCCGGTTGTAGCTGAAGGCGAACAGCAGTGCCCCGAAAGTCAGTGAGTCTGAGGCCAGGAAAAGCCACATCCCCACTTTCTTCGAGTACGCCCCAAACAACGGCGCCTCGTAATCTCCGGGCCCTCCATGCTGGACCGCATCATGCTCGATCGTAGCTTCCGCCATTCCCCAGTTCCCCTTTCTACCTGCCGAGAAAAAAAAGATCATTAACCACGAAGGTCACGAAGAAACACTAAGGAATTCCTTCGGGTCCTTCGTGGCTATTGCTTTTGCACTCTATCGAGCCAACCCCAGAAGCAAGAAAATGTAAATCCACAAGACCGCCATGAAATGCCAATACCAGGCGGTGATATCCACCGCAATCCGCCGTGCCTCAACCGGCCTACGGAACAGGGAAGCGCTCGCTGCCCAAATCAACGCGATCATCCCGCCGGCCAGATGCACCGCATGCGCAATCGTCAGCAAAAATGCAAAGGAGCTACTCGGATTCGTATCAACGAAGAATCCGCGCGTGTGCAGCTCTCCCCAAGCCAGCCACTGGCCAATCAGAAAAGCTATGCCCAGTACAACCGTGATGCCCAGCCACGGAAAGTTCTTCTCATCGCCCAGCGAAATCCCGGGAATCGAACTTACTGGAGCCAAAGCCGCCTGCCGCGCGGCCTTCCGTCGAGCAAACTCCATGGTGATGCTGCTGATCAGCAGGATCGCTGTGTTGATCCCCAGCAGCACCCACGGCAAATCCACGCTGCCCCAGTCGCGTACGTAACTGTTAGATTCGCCCTCAAACGTCGGCAGCCCACGGCGAAAAATGTACGCGCTGGTCAGCGAGATGAAAACCATTCCGACCGTAGCGATCCCGCAAATCAGTCCCAGCCGTGCTCGCCGCAGTCGCGCCCCGTAGTCCGGAACATCGCCGCCGCGTCCGTCATCTCCTCCACCAGTGACCGGAGGCGCAGGAGGTTTGTGGCCAATATCATCAACCGGAGTGCTTGGGGTATACGTCGCCATAACTACTTAGTGCGCCACTGCTTCGATCTGGTTGCCGGTTCCATCGAGCAACTGCTCACTGCATTTGCGAGAAGTGGGAACTGATGTCTTCTCAATGTCCCGACCCTGCAGGTGGATCCGTCTGCATCACAAAGTCCTTCGCAGCGCCCGGCACTCCGTACTCATATGGCCCGTGGTTCACAACCGGAGTCTTGCCACCAAAGTTGTCATGAGGCGGCGGGGTCGCGGTTGTCCACTCTAAAGTCGTCGCGTCCCACGGATTGTCGCTGGCCTTTGGTCCCTTGAACATGCTCCAGAACAGGTTGATCACGAAGATGAACTGCGCCGCAATCGTGACGAACGCCGCATAGGTCATGAACGTCTGCAACGGTAGCAGCTTCTGCTGATAAGCCACTTCAGTGAATTGCGAATAGCGTCGAGTCTGTCCCGCCATGCCCAGATAGTGCATCGGCATGAAGATGGCGTAGGTCCCGGCAAGCGTGATGAAGAAGTGAACTCTGCCCCAACTCTCGTTCATCATCCGCCCAAACATCTTGGGGAACCAGTAGTACGTTGCGGCGAAGATACCGAAGATCGCCGCGACGCCCATGATGAGATGGAAGTGACCGACCACGAAGTACGTATCGTGCAACTGAATGTCGAGCACCGGCTGTGCCAGGAACGGCCCACTCAACCCGCCCGACACAAACAAAGACACGAAGCCGATGGCATACAGCATCGGCGTATCGAAGCGAATGTGCCCCTTCCACATCGTGCCCAGCCAGTTAAATGTCTTGATAGCCGAGGGCACTCCGATGCACATGGTTAAAATCGAAAACGCGAATGCCGAGTATGGGCTCATCCCGCTCATGAACATATGATGGCCCCAGACCATGAACCCGAAGAATCCGATAGACAGCATCGCGTACACCATGGCGCGATACCCGAAGATCGGCTTGCGCGAGAACGTCGACAGCACCTGCGAAGCCACACCCATCCCTGGCAGGATCGCGATGTAAACTTCAGGATGCCCGAAGAACCAGAAAAGGTGCTGCCATAGAAGAGGCGACCCGCCCTTGTGCGCCAGAACTTGGCCGTTCACCACGATAAGCGGCACGTAGAAGCTGGTTCCGAGGTTGCGATCGAGCAGCAGCAGGATTCCCGCAGAGAGCAGTACGCCGAATGCGAGCAACCCCAGAATCGCCGTAATGAACCAGGACCACACGGTTAGGGGCATGCGCATCATCGTCATGCCTTTGGCGCGCAGGTCGAGCGTAGTGGTGATGAAATTCAATGCGCCCATCAACGAAGCCACACAAAAGATTGCGATGGCGGTGATCCACAAATCCGCTCCGAGTGCCTCACCCGGCCCGGCCGACTGTACGGCGCTGAGTGGTGGATATCCCGTCCACCCATGGAGAGGCGCACCGCCTGGGACAAAGAACGCACACAATATGACGATGAACCCGACAAACGTCGTCCAGAACGACAGCATGTTCAGAACAGGGAACGCCATGTCAGGCGCGCCGATCTGAATGGGCAGCACGTAGTTGCCGAATCCGCCTTGCGGCGCCGTGGTGAGCACGAAGAACACCATGATCGTGCCGTGCATGGTTAGAAATGCCAGATAGGTTTCCGGCTTGATCTCGCCGACCAGAGGCCAGTTCGCCGTCGGCCAGATCATGTGAGCCCGCATCAGCAGCGACAGAAACATCCCGACAAATACTGCCGTGAGCGCCAGGAAGAAATACTGGATCCCGATGACTTTGTGATCGAGGCTGAAAATATACTTCCGGATGAACCCCTGAGGAGCGTGCGAATGAACCGTAGCCGCGGTCGCCATTACTGTTTCTCAGCCTCCCGTGCCGCCAGCCACTTATCAAAATCCTCCTGGCTGACGACGTGGACCATACCGTGCATCTTGTAGTGGCCCAATCCGCAGAGTTCGGCGCACGCAATTTCGTATTCGCCGATCGCTGTGGGTTTGAAGTGCATGTGGATATTCAAGCCCGGCACCGCATCTTGTTTGAAACGCAAGGCGGGCACGAACAGGTCGTGAATCACATCCACCGAGCGCAGGCTGAGATCGACCTCGCGATCCACGGGCAGGTACATGGTGCCCGTCACCACGTCGTCTTTTGAGGCAGAGTCCGAGGTGTCCAGACCCACGGCGGCTTCGCCGCCTGCCGAGGGATCCATCAAACTCGCCTTCGTCTTGGCGTAGTTGCCGTCGGGTCCGGGATAGCGGAAGTACCAGGCAAACTGCATGCCCGTCGCTTCGACCTTGACCGCGCCAGCCTCGGCTGGATCGAATCGCTGGCTCGCCCACACTTGGCTGCCCATCAGGTTCAGCCCGACGAACAGTACCGTGGTCAAACCAGTCCAGACGATTTCGAGTGTAGTGTTCCCGTGCGAATAGGAAACGGGTGGAGACGTTGGCGTTTGCCGGTATCTCCACACGATGTAGCCCAACCCGAGCTGCGCCGCCAGGAAGACAATCCCCATGATGATGAAGGTGATGGTGAATTGTCGGTCGATAAAACCCGTTGCGGCGGAAGCGCCGACAGGCAGCCACCAGGTTTTTGCGACGAAGAAGTATGTGCTGATCAGAGTGATCAGCCAGATCAAAGCCATTAACGCGAGGCCCATTCCCTAGTCCCCCTAGCCTTAGGACGAAACAAAAGGATCTCTCCCCACGGCTGTGCCGCGTCCCACAACGCGAGCATCAGTCGGCGGCGAGTGTAACACAGCCGATTGGCCCAAATGCAAGCGCGTGGGGAGGAAAATCTTCAGAAGTACACGCCGAATGGAAATCGATCAGCGTGGTATGTTTAATTTTTCTACAGGAGGCTGAGCCTTCGAAAACGACCAGTCCTTCTCTTCGCCCACCGCATCAGCGGCAGCTACAACCTCGGCACAGCCTTGCCCCCAAGCCGCCTGATCGTTCTTCTGCGAGCAAGGAGTGGATATATAAGCAGCGATTTCCTTCGTGTTCCTTCGTGCCTTTTAGTGGTTCAAGCGTTTGACTCTGAGTCCGGAATTCATTTCTCCGTCCACACCGGCACCCGCCCCGGAGTCCAAGGCGCGCCGGCGGCCTCCATGTCTTTCTCAAGCTTCACGAGGTCGACCTCACCGAGCGTCCGCAACTTCGCCAACTGATCCGCGAACTCCGCCGCCGCAATCCCGTACGAATCCACGTCGGACTGCGTCGGTTTGGCCATCGAGAATCTCTCTCCCTCGATAATCGTGTCCACACGATCGCCGATCGAAGAAGGCACCGGCTCATTTCGCTTGGCGATTTCAATATCTCCCTGCAACGCCCGCAGGATCTCGCGATCCCGCTGCTCGAGTGAATCCGCGACCGTGCCTAGCTGCTTCTCCGCCATCGGAGTTTCGCGCAAAGCCTCGCGAATCTGCTTCAGCCGCTCCTGCGCGTCCTGCGCTGTGCGCGTTGCTCCATAAACAGCACGGTAGAGCCGCGACACTTTGCGCAGAAATTCTTCTTGTGCCGCCCGATCCGCCGGCGTCATTGAAGCCGACTGCTCGGTCGTCACTTTGAACGATTGCGGCCCAGACACTTCGCTGACCACGCCTCCGACTTTCTCGAACATTCGCACCGAGTAGCTACCCGCCAGCACCAGTGGTCCCTCGTTGGTCGAATCACGGAAATTTCCTTCCGTATCCTCCTCCTGTTTGACCACCTTCGCCGCGCGGATAGCGGAGATCCCATGCGACCCTCTGGAATCCCGCGTCGGTCGAGCCTTCCACTCGCCGGATCGGCGCGCCGCTCTCGTCGTACACCACGAAATAGACTTCCGGCTTCGCCTCCTCGGCTTCGGCGCGGAGCTCATCATTCGACGGGTAGGGCATCGTCTCGTTCTTCTTCGCCGCGTCTTTCTCCGCTGCCTTCCGCTTTTCCTTCCTGGTCTTCATCTTCTCCTTCAGATACGCGGTGAACACCGCGCCATACGGAGGATTGTCCGAGGCAAAGTACGAATCGCCCTGGAATCCCTTATGCGGCCCGCCCAGCGGATGCCGCTCGACATACATCAACGCGTCCTTCACCGGATACAGCGCCGCGGCCTGCTGGATCGCCTCGGCTTTCATTTGCCGTAGCGGCGTGATGTCATCCAGGACATAAAACCCGCGCCCGAACGTCGCGATCACCAGATCGCCTTCCCGCGGATGGATCACCATGTCGCGCACAGCAATCGTCGGCAGCCCACCTTTCAGCCGCACCCAGTGCGCGCCGCCGTCGATGGTGAAAAATGCGCCGAACTCCGTGCCCGCAAAAAGGAGACTGGCATTGACAGGATCTTCCGCAAACGCCAGCACCGATCCGTTTTCCGGCAGATCGCCGGCAATGGAGGTCCAGGTCTTCCCATTGTCAGTGGACTTCAGCAGATAAGGTTTGAAGTCCTCGTTTTTGTGATTTTCGAACGCCGCATAGACAGTGTTCGCATCGTGATTCGACGCCCCCAGCCGGCTCACATACGTCATCTCCGGCACGCCCGGAAATTTCTCGTACTTCGTCCAACTTCCGCCGCCGTCCTGCGTGACCTGAATCAATCCGTCATCGGTTCCGACGTAAATCAGTCCTTCTCGCTTTGGAGATTCTGACAAGGCTACGATGTTTCCGTAAAAAGACGTCGACGCACTTTTCGCCACCGCATCCGGTCCCCAGACTTTTCCCATGACCGGCAGTTTGTTGCGATCAATCTGTCGCGTCAAATCCGGTGAGATTGCCTTCCAGGTGTCTCCGCGATCATCACTACGAAACAGTTTGTTTGCAGCAAAGTACAGCCTCGTGTGCGAATGCGGACTAATAATGATCGGCGAATCCCAATTCCACCGCAGCGGAGGCTCACCTTTTCCTTCCTTCGGCTGCAACAGCAACTCCTGTCCGGTCGGCTTGTCATAGCGAATCAGCACGCCATATTGCGATTCGGAATAAACCGTATTCGGATCCACAGGATCCACAGCAGACCGGAATCCATCGCCGCCGGTGGTTACAAACCAATCGCTATTCACGATTCCGCTGATGTTTCGCGTCCGCGTCGGTCCGCACCACGAGAAGTAATCCTGTGTGCCGCCGCAGACGTTATAGAAGGGCAGGGAATTGTCAACCGCGACGTCATAGAATTGCATCGTCGGCAGATTCGACTTGAACTGCCACGATTTCGCATCGTCCCAGGTCTCGTACATGCCGCCATCGGACCCGAGCAGCCAGTGCTTGCTGTCATCCGGATCGATCCACATCGCATGATTGTCGCCGTGATGATTGATCTCGTTAATCTTGTGTAGCGTCTTGCCTCCGTCGGTTGACTCGCGCAGTTCCACGTTCATGACGAAGATGCGATCCACATTTTTAGGATCAGGCACGATCCGCGCGTAGTACATCGCTCCCACGTCGAACTCATTCCGTCGTTCCCAATTTGCGCCCTTGTCGCTGGAGCGGAAGATTCCGCCCTTGCCGTCGGCCGCTTCCACCGCGGCATATACCACGTTAGGATCGGCCGGCGAAACTGCGAGCCCGATGCGTCCCATATCCACCGAGGGCAGCCCCGATGAGACTTTGTTCCACGTAGCACCCGCATCGGTCGATTTGTAGATCGCGCTCTCGGGGCCTCCATCGATGAGCGTGAATACATGCCGCCGCCGCTGATACGCTGATGCATACAGAATGTCGGGATTCGATGGATCCATCACGACATCATTCACGCCCGTGTTCTCGCTGATGGTGAGCACAGCTTTCCAGGTCTTCCCGCCGTCGGTCGTTTTGAAGACCCCACGATCCCCGCCCGGCCCCCACAGCGGCCCCGCTGACGCGACATACACGACCTTGGAGTCGCGGGGATCAATCACCAACCGCCCAATGTGTTCCGACTTCTTCAACCCGAGATTCTTCCAGCTCTTTCCGCCGTCATCCGACCGGTAGATCCCATCTCCGTACGAAACGCTGCGCTGCGAATTCGATTCACCCGCTCCGACCCACACCACCGACGGATCATTCGGATCGAGCGCCACCCATCCAATCGAATACGATCCTTCGCCATCGAACAGTGGAGTCCAGGTCGTGCCATCGTTGACGGTCTTCCACACGCCGCCGGAGGCCACGCCGACATAAAATTCGTTCGTCTTTTTCGGATTCACTGCAATCGACATCACCCGCCCGGATTCCACGCCCGGCCCGATCGACCGAAACTTCAAGCCGGAGAACGTGTCCGCGTTCATCCCAGGCTTCTTTTCTTCTTCTTTCTTGGGCTCCTCTTTTTTCTCCTCCTTCGCGCCCTTCTTCTGATCCTTCTTGCCAGCCGACGCAGCGGCCGCAGCCTGTTTCTTGTCGGCGTCTTTATCTTGTGTCTTCTGCTCTGGCGAAGATTGAGCAAAAAGGTTGAACGACGCGAGAGCTGTGACAACGACGAAAATGGCGAGTGATCTCATCAGAACTCCATTCAACTCTGAGTTGTCATCCTGAGGCGCGCCTTTTGCGCCGAAGGACCTGTGCAACTTGGGTGCGGCATACCAGCGCTAGCCAAGCCGCCCTGTGGAAAGCGATATGTATACAGGATTCGAGTAGAACTTTCACCCATCATTGAGAGCGACTTTCTCTGTATTCCTCTGTGGCCTCTGTGGTGAACGCTCTTCCGCGCTAGAATGACGTTCCATGCCCCGCAAGATCCACGGCCACGAAACCGCCTACCACAAGCTTCAGAAGAACTACTGCTTCGCCTGCGGGCAGGACAATCCCGACGGCATGCGCCTGAAATTCGTCCTCGACGAAGAGCGCCAGACGTTTGTCTGTCGTTTTCGTTTATCGAAGCGTTATACCGGACCACCCGGCCACTGCCACGGCGGCATCATCGCCACCATCCTCGACGACGCCATGGGCAAGGTGAACAAGCTCCACCACGTCATTGCCCTCACCAAAGAAATGACAGTCGAATACCTCAAGCCCGTCCCGCTGCACAAACCGCTTCATGTCGAAGGCAGGGAAGTCAGCGTTCACGGCCGCCAGCACATCAACGCCGCCGAAATCCTGAACGAGAAGGGCGAAGTCCTGGCCCGCAGCCGTGGCCTCTTCATCGCCATCGATCCGGAAAAAATGTTTGGCAAGTTTGTGGAGAGGTGATGATTCCATGATTCGGGTCTTAGTTACGTATCTGCTCTTCGCCGGTTCTCTCGGCTTTGCAGCGGACACAACGAAGGAACTACACTCCTACTTCGAAAAGACCTGCGATTCGAAGAAGTTCATGGGCGCCGTTGAGATGGCGGTGAATGGTGAGGTTGTATTCTCCGAAGCCTGCGGTTGGGCCGACGCAGAATGGAATGTGAAGAACTCCGTCGACACCAGGTTTCGCACCGGATCGATCGCCAAGCAGTTTACCGCGACCTCCGTCCTACTCCTGCGCGAGCAAGGAAAATTCGCGTTGCCCGATCCAATTGGAAAATTCCTGCCGGACTTGCCGGAGACGTGGCACTCGGCCACCATCCACCAACTTCTGACGCATACCTCTGGCATTCCCACTTACACACAGGGACCATTGTTTGACCGATTGAGCAGAACGGGAGCTACACCAAACGAGATGATCGATTTGGTGCGCGACAAGCCACTCGACTTCCCGCACGGCGCGCAATTCAGATACGACAACACGGGCTACATCCTGCTGGGAATGCTGATTGAGAAGGTTGCCGGAGTGCCGTACGCGCGCTTCGTGCAAGAAAACATTTTCGACCGCTTAGGCATGCGAGACACGGGATTCGACGAACAGCACAAAGTCATTCCACATAGAGCCAGAGGGTATACCCTCGTCAATGGCGCGCTCGAGAACGCAGCTTTTCTCGATACCACGAGCGCCTGGTCTGCCGGTGGATTCTATTCCACGGTCCACGATTTGGTCGTCTGGAGCGAAGCTCTCGCGCACCAGAAACTCCTAAATGCCGATTCGACGCAGCGAATGTTGGCGGTCTATCCGGAGACTCTGGTGCAAGGCATGCACTACGGTTACGCGGTCTCCCTGGCGGAACGTTTTGGTCACACCCTCCAATACCACGGCGGCGGGATCACCGGATTTCAGTCGGTGCTTCAACGTTACCCAGATATCGGCCTCGTAATAGCGATTCTGTCGAATGTAGATTCCGGGGCGGACTCGGCCTCCGAGGCAGTAGCTCCGTGGGGGTTAGGCGACGGATTGGCCAAAATCTGGTTTAGCGCGGATTCGCATTAGCGATTGCAATGATAATGATAGTGACCACGGAGACACGGAGAAATTCTTTCTTGTTTTCTCCGTGACTCCGTGTCTCCACGGTGAGCCCGATCGGGGTTCCGCAAATCCTCCTCTGGGCGTTAGAATGGTTTAGCGGCGAAACCCCTCCCAGAACCATCAAAGTAAGGGTTAGCTGAGGGCTGACAGCTGAAAGCTGACGGCTCATCCTTCGCGATTGCGAAAAGGTATCCACAGGGTTCACCCATGTCCCAAAACAACGGTTCCAACACCACTTCTCTCCGCCTCAAGACCGGCCTCGCCGAGATGCTCAAGGGCGGCGTCATCATGGACGTTACGAACGCCGAACAGGCCGTCATCGCCGAAAAGGCCGGAGCCGTCTCCGTCATGGCCCTCGAGCGCGTGCCCGCGCAGATCCGCGCCGAAGGCGGCGTCGCCCGCATGGCGAGCCCCAAGAAGATTCGCGAGATCATGGCCGCCGTGTCAATCCCGGTCATGGCCAAGTGCCGCATCGGGCACTTCGCCGAAGCGCAGATTCTGCAGGAACTCGGCGTCGACTACATCGACGAATCAGAGGTTCTCACTCCCGCCGACGAAGCCCATCACGTCGACAAGCACGCCTTCAAAACGCCATTCGTCTGCGGCGCGCGCAACCTCGGAGAAGCTCTGCGCCGCATCGCCGAAGGCGCCGCCATGATCCGCACCAAGGGCGAAGCTGGCACCGGCGACGTAGTCCACGCCGTCAAGCACATCCGCCAGATTGTGCAGGAGATGAGAATCCTGACGGTGCTCGGCGAAGAAGAACTCTACGCCAAGGCCAAAGAGCACCAGGCCCCGTACGACCTGATCAAGATGGTCGCGAAAGCAGGAAAACTCCCGGTTCCGAATTTCAGCGCGGGAGGAATCGCGACGCCTGCAGACGCGAGCTTGGTCATGCAGCTAGGAGCGGAGGCCGTGTTCGTAGGCTCGGCATTTTCATGAAGGACTCGACAACGTTCGCCGATCCCGCAGAGGCCGAGAAGCGAGCCAGAGCCATAGTCCAAGCCGCCACGCACTATCAAGACCCTAAAGTATTACTTGAAGTCAGCGAAAACCTGCAGGGCGCGATGAAAGGCCTTGCTGTAGCCGGATTGGACGAAGCCCACATGCTGCAAACCAGAGGCTGGTAACTTGGTCGGGCGGGCACTCGTGTCCGTCCGTCTTCATCCCGAACGGATAGCAAAACTGGCCTTTGGGTGGCGCACCGCCTCAGCGTTGCGGTCTGAGTTCGAAGTCAAAATTCAGGGCTTCAGCTCCAGAGGTCGGTGGGTCCAAGGTTGAGAATGCACCTCAGCGCCCGAGTCGCCTCAGTTCCGAGTAGTTCACTCGCAGCGAAATATGTCATCTCAATTTCCCATTCTGGAAATCAGAACTGAAACTCAAGAGGAGAGTACTGTGAATACCAAGCTGTCTCGCGTCAGCGGAAGCCAATAGCCTTCTTTGCCGAGCCCATCCTCGTTTCGCCTTTGTTGAAAGAAGGTGGGCCCGTTCAGGAGGGTGACAACTCCGGTCTCCGCCCATGCGAGAATTTCCGCATGTCCAGTCCCACCGACAATCTCACTACCGTCCGCCGCTATCTCAAGACAATCGAAGACGGTATCTTCGCCGACATCGCCGACCTGTTCACTCCTGACATGGTAATGGAGCAGTTCCCCAACCGCGTCTATCCGCAAGGCCTCCGTGGAACTCTTTCCCAGATGTCCGACGGATTCGAAAGAGGCCGCAAGCTGCTCTCTCACCAGACCTACGAAATCAAGAACGCGCTCGCCAACGACAACTCGGTCGCGGTCGAAGTGCTCTGGACGGGTACGCTGGCCCTATCCTTCGGCAATCTCAGCACGGGATCGAAGATGCGAGCCCACTCCGCCATGTTCTTCGAATTCAAGGACGGCAAGATTGCCAGCCAACGTAACTACGATTGTTTCGAACCCTGGTGATTGAATCGGCAAGGTTTGCCAGCGGTGCATCGTTTTCATTTGCGTGAGGAAATCGAACATGAGCAGTTCCGTTTCTATTCAGATTGCTTCGTCTCGGATACTAGCGGCAGTCCGTCGCCAGGTGCGCATGGGCCAAGTCGGCAATGCGTGGCGTCCAGCTTTGGACCAGGTTTGGGCGTTCTTGCGCCAGAATCCGGGACTGCGCAGTGATGGCCACAACATCTTCCTGTATCACCATCCAGCAAAAGGCGAATCCACAATGGTCGTGGATTTTGGAGTCGAGGTGACGCGTCCTTTTGCGCAATCGGGAGAAGTGGTGTCGACCGAAACCCCGGCGGGAAGAGTTGCAAGCGCGCTGCACATAGGTCCGTATGAACGCCTCGCCGAGGCGCATCAGGCGATTCATGCTTGGGCGGCCGCGAACGATGCGACGCTTGCCGGAAAATCCTGGGAAATTTACGGCGACCCGACGGATGACCCGGCGAAACTGGAGACGCGGGTAGAATACCTTCTCGCCTAACTCACCGCGTTATTGAAGTGTCGTTGGAATCGCCATCGCGTTGACGCCGACTCCGAGTTAGGCCGCAACCCGCGCCGGTCTGTTGCTCATCGAATCCGTCGCAAAACCGTTATCGTATGCGCAACCTCACCCCGTTTTTTCTCTCGGTCATTCTGCTGACCGGTGTCTCCTCCGCCCAAACGCAGACGGAAACCGGTTCCCGCATGGAAGCCGGCATCTTCCTCGATTCGCTCAGCATTTCGCAAACCGGCACAACTAACTTCGGACTCGGCGCTCGTTTCGGCTATCGCATCCACCGTCGCGTTCTGCTTGAAGCCGAACTTGCCTACGACTACGGACTGAACTTTCACGAAGCTTTCGTCAATCTTGCGAACGGCGACATCGTGGCGATCGAGAACACTTCCATCGGCGTAACGCATGGGCTCATCGGTCCAATGGTTCAGCCTAGCCATGGTCACTTCCGCCCCTTTGCCACCATGAAAGCGGGATTCATCGACTTCCGCCTCAGCGGCAGCCTGCTTCCATATAGCGACGTCGTGAGTTCGGTTTTCGGCTTGCGCACATCGAACCTGAACGCCGCGCTATACCCTGGGGCCGGACTTGAGGCGAGTCTGGGCCCTGTCGGACTCCGCCTGGAAGCCGGCGATGAGATCTACTTCAACCGCGGCGCACACAACAACCTGCGAATCACCTTCGGACCCATTGTGCGATTCTGAGTCGGAGCCGTCGCCGAGGGGCGGCGTGCCTGGATTAGAATTGAATCTACGCGGCAGTGCGGGGGCTCTCCGCCGCTGAACAGGTCTTCGGCATGATCATCGGAGTTCTGGCCTTGCAGGGCGATTTCGACGCGCACCGTCGCCGGCTCGAAGAGTTGGGCGCTAAAGTTGTGCTCGTCAAAAAGCCCGAGCAACTCGATCAGATCGACGGGCTCGTCATCCCGGGCGGCGAGTCCGGCACCTTCCTCAAGCTCCTCGGGGACGCCGGGTTCGAAAAACTCAAGCACGTTCGTTAAGAGCCAAACCCACGTTCGGCACATGTGCTGGCGCAATCCTGCTGGCCTCCGAAGTCGAGAACCCTCCCCAGGCCGGGCTCGGCGCCCTCAACATCCGCATCCGCCGCAACGCCTATGGACGCCAGATCGACAGTTCCATCCGGGAAGGGAAGTTCGTGACCGACTTAAACCATCACTTGAACAAGCCTCGCTCGCAGGATGATTCTCCTCTGGAGATGGTCTTCATCCGTGCCCCGAAGATCGTGCACGTTGGCGACGGCGTCGAAGTGCTTGCGACGGAAGGCTCCGATCCCGTCGCGGTCCGGCAGGGAAGAGCGATGGCCGCCACTTTCCATCCCGAACTCAGCGACGATCACCCGAGTCCACCAGGCCTTCCTGGATTTGGTCTCCAACGGTAAACCCTAGTCATCCCTCCTCGACAAACCACGTACGCGACAGCCGCCTCGGCTGTCCCGCCGAAGCGAAGCGAGGCGGAATAGTCATAGCCTCGTGAAATTTTCCCACTTGCGAAAATCAGAAAAATTCTCTTGACATCCGATTCGCGTAACCGTACAGTTACGCATCATGCGTGACCGTTCGGTTACATATTCCGCAGCGAGAAACCCCGAAGCTCACGTTCCAGGCCTTGGCCGACCCCACGCGCAGGGCCGTCCTCGATCTGTTGCGCCGCGGCAGCCAGCCCGCCGGACAGATTGCCAGTGCCTTTCCCGGTATCGCGACCGGCCATCTCCAAGCACCTGCGCCTCCTTCGCCGCGCCCACCTGGTTCGTGAGCATCGCGAAGGACGCCATCGTGTGTACCAGCTCAATCCTGAACCGCTCCGCGCCGTCGACTCGTGGATCGAGCAATACCGCGTTTTCTGGACCAACAGCTTGAACAACTTGAAAGCCTTCGTCGAAGCCGAGTACGAAAAGGAGTTGCAGACGGAAGAAAAATCACGCAAGACCCAAAGATCAAATTAGACGGCGCTTCCCGCGCCTAAAAAGAAAGGAAACTTCCTATGACGAAATCCATGATCCGCTCAGTTCGCAAACTCCTGATCATCATGCTTGCCCTAACGCTTGCAGCGTCAGCGTCTAGCCCAAACCGACGCCCAGAAAGCCTTCGCCACGCTCAAGACTCTGCCAGGAACATGGGAAGGCTCGGACATGGAAGGTGCCGACTCGACGCCGGTGCAGGTTGACTTCAAGATCACCGGCGGAGGCTCCGCCATCATGAGCGAAATCCAAGGCCACGCGGATATGATTTCCATGTTCCACTATGGATCGGCAATCGCCTGCTGCTGACGCACTACTGCGCGGTGGGAAATCAGCCTCGCATGGAGGCCTCAGCACTTCGCCGGACGGGAAGACGCTGATCTTCAACTTCGTCGACGCGACGAATCTCTCTTGCTCCGGACGCCGGCCACATGCAGAAAATGATCCTCACCGTGCTCGACGACAATCACCACACGGAAGAGTGGATCTTCGTCGATCACGGCAAGGAACACAAAGAAGTCTTCGACCTGCGTCGCAAATCGTAGCGCCGGCAGCATCGCGGTCCGAAGTACTCGGGTGCCCCACTTCTCGCCGATCCTGCGAGAAGTGGGACTTAGACAGGCCAATCTAGCAACGGATAAGGTACTGCGGAGACCTCATGGCCACGACATTCGTAACACCCGACCAGGACACGATCGTCAGCGAAATCGACATTGCGGCTCCTGCCGACCGCGTCTTCAAGGGAATCTGCGACGCCGAGACGGTACGGCGCCGCACTCCGAACCTTGACGTTTTCGAAATGGATCTGCGCGTTGGAGGCAAGTGGCGCCTTGAAATACGCATGCCAAAACCGTACCAGGGAGTCGATGTGATCCGGCACGACGGCGAAGTGCTGGAGATCGACCCTCCCCGGCTTCTCGTCTATACCTGGTTCGCCAACTTCCACGACGATCCCAAGCATCGCTCGATCGTTCGCTGGGAATTGACTCCCACGAAGTCGGGCACGCACGTCAAGGTCACGCACAGCGGCCTGGCCGCGGAACCGCGAGCTTGCAAAGAGTACGCGGGCGGATGGCCCGGTCGTGCTCGAGGAACTCAAGACATTTTCAGAGAAATAAGTTCGGAGAACATTTATGCCCACAACAGTCATTACTCCAAGTCAAGATGCGATTGTCAGTGAGATTGAGATCGCCGCGCCAGCACAACGCGTATTCAAAGCCCTCAGTGACGCCGGCGAACTCCAGCGCTGGTTCTCCGGTCCCGAGTGTCCAGTGAAGTTCTGGAAGATGGATGCCCGCGTCGGAGGCCGCTATTCGTATGCCACCGAGAAGGGATCCATCGTGGTGAACGGTGTCAGTGAGTTCGAATGCCAGGGAGAAATTCTCGAATTCGATCCGCCGCGCCTGCTCGTGTACACCTGGATCGCAAACTGGCACGACGACTCCTGGCGCTAGGACCGTCGTCCGTTGGGAACTCACGGAGAAGGGAAGCGGCACGCATGTGAGAGTCACGCACAGCGGCCTCAGCAATCTGCCCGTCGCCCGCAAGGACTACACGGGAGGCTGGCCCGGAGTTGTCGAGATGTTGAAGAAGTTTGTGGAAGTCAGGCATTAGGGCCAGGGGTCAGGGGCTAGGCAGTCAGCGACATGCCGCGCGCAGAGCGCACGTTCGTCCGATCTCCTGACCCCTGTCCCCTGATCCCTGAACCCTTAACCTAGGAGAAAGAGACAATGGCCACTGCCACCATCACGCCGGACCAAAACGCCGTCATCGCTGAGATCTTCATCGCCGCGCCGCCAGCGCGCGTTTTTCAGGCGATCAGCGATCCTACCCAACTCCCGCGCTGGTGGGGACAAGATGGTCTGTACCGCGTCACCAAGTCCACCATGGACCTGCGCCCCGGAGGCAAGTGGCGCAGTGACGGATTGGGCGCCGACGGCACGGAATTCTACGTGGAAGGCGAATATCTTGAAGTCGATCCTCCGCGCAAGCTTGTCCACACCTGGATCGGCAGTTATACGGGCAAGCAAAAAACCATCGTCCGCTGGGAACTTGAGCCGCAAACCGTGAATGCCTTGCACCCGAGCGGTCCGAAGAAGTCGGGCACCGGCACGCGGGTACGAGTCACGCAGGAAGGCTTTGCCGGAAATCTCGAACAAGCCAAAGCCCACGGCGAAGGCTGGAAGCGCGTGCTCGGCTGGCTGGAGGGTTTCGTCACAAAATCCGAATAGCGCCATCGTCGAAGCTAAGAAAAGTCTGAAGGTAAGACGAGTCAAAGACAAGGGTGCCCCACTTCTCGCTTCCTTTGCGAGAAGTGGGATACACCATCGTCCCTCAGATCTGCGCAAAGACACCTGCTCGCCTTTCCACTCCACGACAGTCCAAGTACAATGTCCACCGCAATTCACTCCCAGGAGAAAAATTCTATGAGCAAGTCTCCGTTTCTCGCTGCAGCCCTGTTTGCCGTAGCCCTCGCACTCCCCGCCTCTGCTCAGGACGCGATGAAGAAAGACGCCGCCGTCAAGCCTGCCGATCCTGAATCGAAAGTCGTCCTCGATTCCTGGAACGACATCGGACGCAAGCTCATCGCCATGGCCGAGGATTTCCCCGAGGACAAATACGACTTCAAACCCACTCCCGCCCAGCGCAGCTTTGCCGAGCAGTTGCTCCACGTGGCCGGCGCCAACTATTTCTTCATCAACCCGGTCATGGGTCAAAAGCCTCCCGCCGCAGAAGATCCCAAGCGTGATCAGTACAAGACCAAGGCCGACGTCGTCGCCTTCGTGAAGAAGTCCTTTGCCGACGGCGCTGCCGCCATCAAATCCAAAGGCGAGAAGGGCCTCAACGACACCTTCGTCGACTCCTTCGCCCACCAGCAGGTCCGAGTGATCGATTACGCCTACGGTTTCATCGAGCACGGCGGCGAACACTACGGACAATTGGTCGCCTACTATCGCTTATCCGGTTTGGTCCCGCCAGAATCGCGCCCAAAGAAGTAAGTGAACTAACGAAGCGGGTGCCCCATCCTTCTTTCGCGTCGTTTGCGAAAGAGGATGGGGATTTTGACTTTGCTCTGTCACGGCATCCGAACAGTTTCCGGCGCTCACCGGTAAGCGTACGGGTGTCTGTCCGCCCGCTCCGGAAACAGCTTGATCATCACCATTCCCGCGACAAATCCACCAACGTGGGCCCAGACGGCCACACCTCCCATGTCGCGTCCCGGTTGCGCCGACGACAACGAAGCCGTCCCCGCGGCGAACTGAAGCACGAACCATTCTCCCAGCACAATCCAGGCCGGAAGATACAGCACAAAAACAAAGAACCACGTCAGGACCCGCGCTCGCGGATACAACAAGAAATAAGCTCCCAGCACTCCCGCGATCGCCCCGCTTGCTCCCACCGTCGGAACGTTCGAGTGCGGATACATCGACCACCTGCGTCGCCATGGCCAGCAATCCCGAGAGCAGGTAGAAGATGAGATATTTGAAGTGCCCGAGGTAGTCCTCAATGTTGTCGCCGAAGATGTAGAGGAACCACATGTTGCCCAGCACATGCATCCAGCTGCCATGCAGAAACATGGAAGTGAAGAAGGGAAGTACGACGTCCGGCAGCGTGTACTGCGGATGATCCTGCCAGGAAGGCTGCCAGATGCGCGGGCACTTCGCCATAGATCCGGGCGAACGCTTCTCCCCCGCGCGGTCCCAGCGTCCACTGGTAGAAATAAATCAGGATGTTCAGCACGATCAAAAACGTATTCACATAGGGCGTGCTGTAGCGCGGTTGATCGTCTTTGATCGGAAACATGGCGGAGATTCTAGTAATTTGGTAATTTTGTAATTGGGAAATTGAAAGGCCTCGACGTCGAGGTCACCGGGAAGAGGATGCTTTCCGGCGCTTCAATTACCAAATTACTCAATTACAAAATTACCAAATCCTCGTGAACGGCGTACTCATTATCGACAAATCTCCCGGCCTGACCTCGCACGACGTGGTCCACCGAGTCCGCCGCATTCTCGGCGAGCGCTCCGTCGGACATCTCGGCACCCTTGACCCGATGGCTACCGGCGTCCTTCCGCTGGTGATCGGCAGCTTCACCCGCCTGGCGCAGTTCTATCTCAGCTCGGAAAAGACCTACGAAGGCACGATCCGCTTCGGCTTTTCCACCGACACCTACGACGCCGAAGGCGAACCGACCAGCGCGTCGAGAACGCGTCGCTGAGCAGGGAAGAGGTGGAAGATGTGGCAGGTAAGTTCCGCGGCGTGATCTCGCAGACTCCGCCCCCATTCTCCGCGAAAAAAATCAAAGGAGTTCCCGCGTACAAACTCGCGCGCAAACAGACAAGAAGTTCGCCTCGAACCGGTGCAGATCGAGATCAAAGAATTCGAGATCCTCTCCGTCGATGCCGATCGAGCTCGCTTCCGCGCCCGCGTTGCCTCGGGCACCTACATGCGATCGATCGCTCACGACATGGGCCAGACCCTCGGATGCGGCGCCCACCTCGAATCCCTCCGCCGCACCAGCGTCGCCGAATTCACCCTGGCCGAAGCCCACACGCTGGAAGAACTCGCGGCAGCTGGGAACCGCTGAACTTGGCGCAGGGCGCTCCCGCCCGCGAAACTCCCGGTCAAAGAACACTGCGATGCAGCGTGAACTCTTCATTCATCCCCGCAAGCTGCTTCCAGCATTTCCCTCGGTTACAGCCGACGAAATGGCGACGGCGCACATCCGCAGCGGACGCCCGGTGAATCTGCCCGAACTCTCCCGCGCCCGCCAAGTCAAAGTCTTTTCCGGACAGACGTGACCTGATCGCCATTGCCACGCGAGTAGCAGGCACCCTCTTTCACCCAAAGATCGTTCTCTGTGGGGCGTAGCTGCGGCGTGTGTGCCTGCGATAGGCGAGCAAGATAAAAACTGGGTGCCCCGACTTCTCGCCGATTTTGCGAGAAGTGAAGGAGCTTCGACATCTCTCGAATTTCTGCCGCCGTACGAATCCAAACACAGTGATATACCCTCATGGCTTCAACTCTTAAATTCTTACCTTCAAGGAGATCGTCATGTCCGCGCGCCTCCTGCTGTCATCTGAAGTTCGCTTCCGCTCGTGATTCTTGTCTGCTCCCTGAATTGCATCGCCCAGAACGCCGACGTCGCCAAGCTTCCACCCGTCCTCGATGTCCACGTCCACGCCATGGACGCGAATTTCCCCGGCCTGGCCCCCATGTGCCCGAACACCTCGAAATTCACCGCCTCCGATCCAAAAGGGAAGGAAGAGCCCTTCGGATGGGTGAAGGAACCATGCACGCCCGCGCTGTATCCATCCGCCCCGGGCGAATACATGAAAGACGTGCTCGCCGAGATGGAGCGTCTCAACGTCACCGCAGTCGTCTTTGGAGATCCCAAGAGCGTGCAGAAATGGAAAGACGCCGCGCCCGCTCGGGTCATTCCCGGCACATCCTTCTCCAACGGCATGACTCCCGGTCAGCGCGTCGCCCTCGATGACTTGCGCAAAGACTTCACCACCGACGGCTTCAAAGTGATGGGCGAAATCGGCCTGCAATACGAAGGCCTGTCCCCGAGCGATCCCTCGGTTGACGCCTACTTCGCTCTCGCCGAGGAACTCGATATTCCCGTGGCCATCCACATGGGCACCGGCGGTTCCGGACGCGCCAACATCACCATGCCGAAATTCCGTGGCTCCATGGGCAATCCGCTTCTGCTCGAAGAACTGCTGGCTCGCCACCCGAAACTGCGCGTGCAGGTCATGCACGCCGGCTATCCCATGATCGACAACATGCTCACGCTGCTGCAGGCGAACTCCCACGTCTACGTCGACGTCGCCGGACTGATCTGGAGTTATCCCATCAAAGAAGTGAACCGCTACATCGAGCGCCTGGTCGACGCCGGATTCGAAGACCGCGTCATGTTCGGAACCGATCAACTGCTCTGGCCCAAGCTGATGGCGTATTCGATCAGCATCATCCAGAACGCCGACTACCTGACGCCCCAACAGAAGCGCGACATCCTGTACAACAACGCCGCCAGATTCCTGCGGCTGGACACTGCGCCAACGAAATAGTGAGGTTGGGTCACGACTTGCCGGGCTGGCGATGCGGCGGGATTGGGCCCCAATACGCCGACGCAATGTCCGATAACAGGTATTATGTAAAGTGAACTAGCTTACCGGGCATTGCCGTAACTTTCCGGGAACGGCCGCCTTCGGCCGTCCAGATGGGTTGCGTGGTGTAGGAGGCGCTACCAATTCGAGTTTGCTTGCTACATCTTGTACTTCCCCAAATCCTCGTCGTTCAGCCCCTCGAGCCACTTGCGCAGCTCCTCGCTCGTGACCCGGTCCGACATATTGGCCGCCAGTTTGGAGGTCTTCAGAACGGTCTCCTCCACGAAGATTGGACAATCCACCCGCAACGCCAACGCGAGCGCGTCCGAGGGCCGCGAATCGATGCTGATCACTTCGCCGCTGCGCTCCAGCCAGATCACCGCGTAAAACGTGTCTTCCTTCAATTCGGTCACGACGACCTTGTGCACCTGCGTCTCCAGCCCCGTCAGCACGTTCTTGATCAGATCGTGGGTCATCGGCCGCGGCGTGGCTACCTTCTCCATCTCCAGCGCGATCGCGTTCGCTTCGTAGACTCCGACCCAGATCGGCAGCACCGTCTCGCCGCCAACATCCTTCAAGATCACGATGGGCATATTGCTTACGGGATCCATCATCAGACCGCGAATTGTCATCTCCACTTCCATCGTGACCTCCGATTGCGACTACATTACCAGTTCGCCCACCAGGCTGTTGGGAAAACTTGCGGTGACCAGCACCGGGACGTAGCTGCCCAGCTTCAGTTCGCACGCAGCCCCCGCAGTGAAATTGAGCGTCTTGTTCTGCGAGGTGCGGCCGATCCACTGCCCGCGCGCCAGGTTCTTGCCTTCAACCATTACTTCAAGTTGCTCGCCAACATATTTCTTGTAGCGCGATATCTGAATTTCCCGCTGCTTCGCCATCAGCACTTCCAGACGGCGGGATTTCTCCTCTTCCGGGATGGCATCGTCCAGACTCAACGCCGGTGTGTTCGGCCGCGGCGAGTACTTGAACGAGAACACGGCGTCGTAGCCGACCTCGTCGAGCAAATTCAGAGTTTCAGAAAAATCGGATTCCGTCTCTCCCGGGAAAGCCCACAATCACATCCGTTGTGATGCTGATTTCCCGCTTCGCGGCCTTCATCCAACTGATGCGTTCCAGGTACTCGTCGCGCCGGTACAGCCGCTGCATGGCATCGAGCACACGCGAAGACCCGCTCTGGACGGGCAGATGCACGTGGTCGCAAAGCGTCGGCACAGCGTCGATGGCCTCCACAATGTCGCGCCCAAAGTCGCGCGGATGCGAGGTGGTGAACCGCACTCGCCTGATCCCTGGAACCTCGCCCACCGCAGCCAGCAACTCCGCAAATGACTTCTTTCCAATAGGATCCCGGTAGGAATTCACGTTTTGCCCGAGCAACTGGATCTCCGTGTATCCCAGATCCGCCATCTGCCGCGCTTCGGCCAGCACCGATTCCGAAGTCCGGCTGCGTTCTTTTCCGCGCGTAAACGGCACCACGCAGTAGGCGCAAAACTTGTCGCATCCTTCAATGATGGTGATGTACCCGCGATGCGGGTTGGTGCGGGCCGTGAATTCGGTTTCGAAGCACTCGTCGGTCTGGCGGTCATCGAGTCCCGTGATGCGAACCGGCGTCGTGGAAGCGGCAGGGGACTTCCCTGCTTCGAGCTGCACCAGCATGCTGGGCAGGTTTCGATACGATGCCGACCCGCAGACCAGCGACACATGCGGCGCGCGCTCAAAAATCTTCTCGCCCTCCTGCTGCGCCACGCATCCGAGCACTCCGAACTTCTTACCCTGCGCCTGCAGTTTCTTGAAATCCGCCAGGCGATGGAAAACTTTCTGTTCCGCCTTGTCGCGGATCGAGCACGTGTTGTAGAGGATGAGATCGGCCTGCTCGACCGTCTCCACCTGCCGATAGCCTTCCTGCACCAGCGTCCCCACGACCTTTTCCGAGTCGTGGACGTTCATCTGGCAGCCGAAAGTTTCCAGGTAAAAGGTTTTCTGCGCGGCTTGTTCCCGAACCCCAGACATATAGAGCAAGTATAGCGGTGGAAGCTGCTAGCTGCCAGCCAGCTTCGGAGAGCATCGCCGGCTGATATCCGCCTTCAGCACCCGTTGTATAATCCTGCGGCTGTCCCTCCTCCTCCGATCCAGATTCCGTTCGCAAAGAGGAATTCCCATGAAACGTCTCCTGATATCTGTGCTTCTTTTGCCCGCCTGTCTGGGCCTGAGCACTTCCGCCTGGGCGGTTTGGGGGAAATTTATTTCGACCGGTGCGTCCGCTGCCGTAGGGTACGCCATCGTGCGCCCACGTTTCGACCAGCCACGTCGTGTGCGCTGTTCGCAGCGGAACATACGCCGTCATGGTCAACGAATTTAACGGGACCTCCTGGGGCAAGTGGACCACTCTGGCTGGGGCGGTCAGTTCCGACCCCAGCTGCGCCAGCGACGGAAACGGCAACGTGATCTGCGCCGCCACCGCCACCAACGGCAAACTGCAGTGGGCACTCTTCAACGGCACCACCTGGACCACGCCGGCACAAGTCACAGCGGCGCTGTACTCGGCGCCGAGCTGCGCCAACTACATCGTCGGCGAGGTGCTCTGTGTCGCCCGCAACGCCGCCGGAGGTCTGGCCTATACGCGCTACAACGGCACGAAATGGAGCGCCATCGCGAATCTCACTACCACAGCCATCTCCCAACCGAGTTGCACCACCGACAACAACAGCGGCGTGATCTGTTCCGTATTCACGAAGGCCGGCGCAACTGAGGTCAACCGCTACGCCAACGGAGCATGGGAAGGCTTCCTCAACCTCGGAGGCATCGCCGGCGCCCAGCCCGATTGCACCTCGATGAATCAAAACGGCAACGTCGTCTGCTTCGCCAAGGGATACGCCTCCAGCATTTATGGCAATCGCTTTTTCGGAGGAGCCTGGGCGGTGACCAGTTGGGGCGGCTACGGCGGCATGAACGGCACCGTCAACGACAACGCCGGTTGTACCTCCCAGGCGGCCGGTTTGCTGGTCTGTGGCGCCACCGCAGTGACCGACAATGCGTTCTATGCCGACGTCTGGAATGGCTCGTTCTGGTCGGGATGGAAGAAGATCGGCGGCAGCGGCACTGGTTCCCCCGCCTGTGCTCCTCTCGGCACAGGCCGGGTCGTCTGCGTCATGATGGGCCTCAACAACCGGCTCACCAGCGTAGTCGGCCCCTAGATCCGCGAGCGAAGAGCGTTTGTGTAGGGGCGGACGCCTTCGTCCGCCCCGCGACCCTGAGCGCAGCGAAGGGGAGCGTGCCCGCGCTCCCGAGCAATAGCCTCTGGCTTTAAAGGGCCCCGCTGGTGGGGAGAATCTCCAGCGTTTCTACGGTCGCGTTCGACGGCAAAACGATCGCGCTGACGACAGCCTTAGCCACCGTCTCGCTCGACATCATCTTCTTCCGCGGAGCTTGCGGCCAGAGGGTCTTCCAGATATCGGTGTCGGTAGCTCCCGGCAAAAGGCCGATCACGCGGATGCCTTTCGGCCGAAGTTCCTCGCGCAGTGTATTCGTAAGACCCAACGCCGCGTGCTTCGAGGCATTGTAGGCAGCCGACCCAGCGAAGACTCGCGTAGCGGCGATCGACAGATTGTTCACGATGGTGCCTCCGCGAGGAATCAAGGCCAGCGCGGCTTGTGTGATCAGGAACGTGCCGTCGAGATTCGTAGCCAGAACATCCTTCCACACCGGAAATGGAAGTTTGTCCACTGTGAGATTCGCATGAGCGATGCCCGCGTTGTTGATCAGGATGTCGAGACGGCGAAATTCGCGTCGAATCGAGCGGAAGAGATCATCGACAGAATACGGATCGCGCACATCACAGGAATGCGTCAGAACCCGCACATTCTTACGCGACAGTTCCCTGCCGATTTTCTTTAAGCTCTTTTCGTCACGGCTAGTCAAAATCAAATTACAGCCTTCAGCCAGCCAGCGCGCGCGCGATGGCAAGACCAATCCCGCGGCTAGCCCCGGTGACGAGAGCGGTTTGCCCGCCAAGTCTACGCGATGGTGAAGTCCGACTCATGGTAGCCACTCATGCTGGAAGGTTTGTGGGGACGGCCGCCTTCGGCCGTCCAGCGAGCGAAGCGAGCGTTTGTGTAGGGGGCGGACGCAGCCGGCCCTGAGTATCCATTGGCCTCCGACCCACTAAAGCAAGATGAACTGGGTGCCCCACTTCTCGCCGCCTTTGCGAGAAGTGGGAGTTTCGACTGAGCGAAGTCTAAGGGTCGGCCCCGCAACCCGAGGGCAGCGAAGGGGAGCGCGCCCGGAGCCCCCGGCTTCACCGCAAGACCCGATACTCCGTCTTCACCAACCCGCTCCCGTAGTGCTGCGTCTGCACATGCTCCAGCCGGATATCCTTCGGCAACGACCCAAACAGCGGAATGCCTTCGCCAATCAGAACCGGCACGCGAGTAATAATCAACCGCTGAATCAGCCCTTCACGGAGAAATCCCTGAACGGTCACTCCTCCATCGACATAGATGTGGCGAATCCCGCGACGCTCCAAGCTGCGAAAAAATGTCCCGCGGAGATCCCTGCATCTGCTCAACCCGTCCCGCAGGAACCTTCGACAAATCCAATGTCTGGCTGCTTAGAACGATGACCCTCTTGTCTCCGTACGGCCACTCCGGAAACGCCAGCACGGTCTCAAACGTTTTGCGGCCGATCACCAGCGCATCGACGCTGGCGAAGAATTCGTGGTATCCGTGCGGCTCGCCACCGCCTTCGGGAAGGAAGTCGAGAGCCCCGTTGGGACGGGCGATGAAGCCATCAACGCTGGTGCCGATGAAGACGGAGGCAATCATGGTGGGGAACTCATGATCGTCGGTTTACCAGGACTCGTCAATTCCAGCTCAGTATCACATCCCGTTCGGGCGCTGCCGAATCAGAGACAGGAATTCTCCGCGCGTCTCTTCCTCGTTGCGGAAGCACCCCAGCATCGAACTGGTGACCGCCGCCGAGTGTTGCTTCTCGACGCCGCGCATCATCATGCAGAGATGCCGGGCCTCAATCACCACGCCCACTCCCTGCGGTTCGATCACCTTCTGAATCGTCTCCGCGATCTGCGTCGTCAGACGCTCTTGAATCTGCAAACGCCGCGAAAACAATTCGATCAGACGCGGAATCTTGCTCAGCCCGATCACCCGCCCATTCGGGATATACGCCACATGCACCTTCCCGAAAAACGGCAGCATGTGATGCTCGCACAGGCTGAACATCTCGATGTCTTTGACGATAACCATCTCGTCGTAGCTGACCGTGAACAGCGCACCTTTGAGCAGAGCTTCAGGATCCTCCTGGTAGCCCTTGGTCAGATACTTCATCGCCTTGTGCACGCGCTCAGGGGTGGACGCGAGGCCTTCGCGCGACGGATCTTCCCCCAGGCGCACAAGAATTTCACGCATCAGGTCTTCGTAACTGGCGCTGGTCAGAGTAGGTGTTTCTTTCGACTTTTCGGCTGGGATAGTTTTCATCAGGGTTCTCTAGCGCCGTTACCGCGGCGCGTCCGTGTGATCTCGCCCCGTGTATTCAAACGAGTTCATCATCGTCTCTTCTAGTCTCACCCGTTCCAGATGCAGCGTGACCGAAGCGTCCGCTGCAATATTTCGAAGATCTCAATACATAGATTTTCCGTGGTAGGAACGGTTACAGCAAATTCTTTCATCGTATTCAAATTCTCCAGGTGGTAGCGCGAGAGCACTTCCCTTTCCACGCACTGGTCGAGATCGACCAGATTGCAGACCATTCCGGTCGTCGCGTCAACCGTGCCGCTGACGGTAACTTCGAGCGCATAGTTATGACCGTGTCCGTGCGGATTATTGCATTTGCCGTAAGTCGCCAGATTTTCCGCCGCCGACATTTCCGGACTGTGCAGACGGTGCGACGCGGAAAAGAGATAGCGGCGTGTGAGGTGAGCTTTCATAGAATTTTCGATTGATTGATCGCCGATTGCCGAATTAAAAACCCGCGCTCCGAAGATTTCATCAATCGGCAATCGAACAATCAGCAATTCGTCCCTTACTCCTCTCCATAAAAATCCACAAACAGATCCGGTGTCTCGTACACTCGCACCCGGTGCAGTTGCGCCTGCTGCAATTTCGGCTGCAACCGTTGCCACACGGCAATCGCAATATTTTCCGTAGTCGGAATCTTCGTCACGAACTCCGGCACTTCCTTATTCAAAAAACGGTGATCCATGGCATCGAGCACTTCGCGGTGCATGATCTCTTTCAGTTGTTTCAAATCGACCACGAACCCCGACCGCGGATCGACCTCGCCCTTCACCGTGACTTCCAGAGTGTAATTGTGTCCATGCCCGTTCGGATTGTTGCATTTTCCGAAGATGCGCCGGTTCTCTTCCGGGCTGAATTCCGGGCTGTGGTAGTAGTGCGAGGCGGAAAACTCAGCTTTGCGGGTGAGATAGACCATAGTCTTTTTATTAAGAAACAAAAATCAATTTCTTGGCCGCGGCTTCACGCGAATTAACGCGTATCACTCAACCTCGCTTATTTGACGATCCTCGGCCGCATTCGGGTTCACGACTCAATTCCTTGGGAGTTCAGGGCTCAATTCCCTGGGAGGCTCCACGGCATACGGATCAATCGATTGCCACTTCAAAGAATTCACCGTCTCCTGCTCCGGGACAGAAGGTCTTGTTCGGCTCGAACACGATGACCTTGTAAACGTAACGCTTGTGATGCTGGGCATCGTAGGCGAGTTCAAAGGCAATCCCTTTCTTCTTGTCGATCCAGAACACCGGCGGACGCGATCCCAGAGCCGGTGAAGGCGCCGTCAGCAGCACCCACGCGCGCATGTCCTTGTACGATTTCTCAACCTTCTCCGGAGGATCGAACGTGCTGATGTCCTCGGCCGTATGAAACCGGGTCGTCGACGACTCGATCTGAAACACCTTTCCCTTCTTCAGCCGGATGAAGACTTCACCATGGCCCTGCGGGATTGTTGGAGTCCGTCCAATCAATCGTCGACCCGCAAGCGTCGTCCCACTCCTGATCGATGTCTTTCTTCGGAAACAGTTCCTGCGCGCGATCCAGGGAGTCTCCGAGTTTCAGCGGGCCCAGGCTGTGCCCGGGTTCGATCATGGTGTTGGTGAACCGCGGTTCCTCCGTGATTTGAGCGTGCAGTGGGAGATGACTGGCATGTGATGGCGAACAGGCATTGCCAAAATCAGAGACGAGAGGCTTCATGAGAGTCTTATGGTTTTGGTTGGGCACGGCGTTATTCGTTCTTATCGTCCGTAGCTTCCGTAAGTGCGGCCTTTCCAGGCGACAGTTCCCTTCCCCTGCATTCTCTTCGAGCGCAGGAGCAGGTACGCGAACATCGGCATGCCAAAGAACGATGCCAGAATATGTCATGTCTGTCGTGAAGTTAGCTCGGTTCGTCCTCATCACGAGGTAGCAGAGAACTGCCGACGAACACCGTGTTCCACCACCAACTGCGCTAATACGCCAGCCAGGTGAAGTGACAGTACCGTCCACGGAAGCGATCCAGAGAACCAGCAGCTTGATAGCGAGCCACCCCGGCCTCGGAAACAGCAGCGCCAGATTCTTCGTCCACCCCTCGCGAAGCTGTGCGAAACTCCGGTACATGCGCGTGCGAACCGCGTCCGCTGCATAGCGAAAACGTATCTTCCGTCCCGAGGCCTTCACCCGCCGCGCCAGCGCTACATCCTCAAGAATGTCTCCCGCGACCGCCGCATGCCCGCCAACAGCGTCGTACGTTTCCCGCCGAATCAGAATGAATTGCCCGTTGGCAGCCGCAATCGGCGATGCCGGATCGCTCACCTTCGCCGGCGGATACTGCCGCGCCAGTTCCGCGAAGACAACCGGCAGGATCGCCATCTCCCAGAACGTGACCGCAATCTGCTCCGGAGAATACGAGAGCATCTCGGCCTTGTGCTCCTTGGCTTCCGCAAGTGCACGCGCCAGTGAGCCCGGCAGATGAACCGTATCCGCGTCAGTGAATAGCAGCCATTCGCCGCGAGCCTCCCGCGCTCCGCAAGCGACAGCGTTATTCTTCCCCGTCCATCCCTGCGGCAACGGACCAGCCTCGATCACGCGAACTCCCGGGAACGACGCTGCGATCTCCCCAGTGCGGTCCGTCGAATGATCATTGACGACGATGATTTCGAACTCCACTCCAGATTGCGAAACCAGCGACTCCAGGCACGCCCCGAGACTTGCCTCCTCGTTGCGCGCAGGAATAATCACCGAAACTTCAGGCTATTCCAGATGTTTCCGTCACCGGCATAGTCGACCGTGGTTCGTGCTCAGTCATTCAACAGTAGTGGGGACGCAACGCGGAAACGAGAGCTCTGCTCTTCCACCGCGCGGGAATCCATTATTATATCCGGGTGCAACGTCGGTCCTCTCGCGCCTTTCTCAGTTTAGCCTTACTCGTCCTGGCCGCGACATCATCGACCGCAACGGTGTAATGCGGCGCAAGTTCATCGGGGCAGTCGATTGGACCGCTCCCGACATCACGGAGTTTCTCGCAAAGCTGTAGCTCACTGCGGCCAATCTCACCCGCAGTGCAGGGCAAGATGCAGTCGGGGGTTGACCAATGACGCCTTGCTTCGTCTTTATTGTCGAATCAGCTTTGATGCGTCGCGGGCGCGGCCATCAGTTCCAGCAGTGCTTCTAACCGAAAGGAACCTCCATGTCACCTGTTCCTCGAAAGTCGATCACGAACCGCATAGGCCTGGCGCTCATCATTGTCGGATTTCTTGGCGCCAGTACATCGGCCAAAGATTCCGCGAAACCTGCGCAGCCTTCCGCACGCCTGCAACGAGTGGAAGAGATCGCCGTCGAATTGCCCGCCGCGCCAGGGGAAGCGCCGCTACGGCTAAGCCTGGCTGAACTGATGAAGACCTTTAACGTGCCCGGGCTCAGTATCGCCGTCATCGAGAACTACAAGATTGTCGACGCTAAAGGCTATGGTGTCATCGCGCCCGGACTCGTCCACTCCCGTGACGACGAAGACGCTGTTCCAGGCGGGATCGATCAGCAAACCTGTCGCAGCAACCGGCGCCCTGTCCCTGGTCGAGCAAGGCAAGCTCTCTCTCGACGACGATGTGAACAAGAAACTGACGACCTGGAAGGTTCCCGAAAACGAGTTCACGCAAACGGAAAAGGTCACTCTGCGGCGGCTCATGTCGCATACGGCGGGACTCACGGTGCACGGGTTTCCCGGCTACGACGTCGACGCTCCGGTGCCCTCGATCGTGCAGGTGCTGAACGGTGAAAAACCCGCGAACACCGAGCCCATTCGCGTCGACATTGTTCCCGGAACCAAGTCGCGCTACTCGGGCGGCGGAGTCACCATCGAGCAGCTGATGATGATGGACGTAACCGGCAAGCAGTTCCCTGCCCTGATGCGCGATCTCGTGCTCGACAAGATCGGGATGACCGACAGCAGCTATGAACAGCCATTGCCTCCCGCGCGCGCTGCGATGACGGCCGGTGGAGCCTATGGCGATGGAAAGCCCGTTCACGGAAAGTGGCACATCTATCCCGAAATGGCTGCGGCCGGATTGTGGACGACGCCGACCGACCTCGCGAAGTTTGCCATTGAGATCGCACTATCCAAACAAGGAAAAGCGAATCACATCCTGTCCCAAAAGATGACCCAGGAGATGCTCACTCCGGTCAAGGACGAAGTCGGACTCGGCTTCTTCATGGAGAAGGACAACCCAGGTCAGTTCGGACATAACGGCGCGGACGAGGGCTTCCAGGCCTTGCTGACCATGAATGCCGACACGGGCAACGGAATCGCGATGATGGCGGACTCTGACAACGGCATCTCGGTCATGAACTACGTTCTGCGCCGAGTCGCGAAGGAATATGCCTGGAACTACAAAATGGAACCGGATGCCGCGGGCGACCTGTTCCTGGTCGCCAAGCTTAAGGGAACGGCGACGGCGCTGGCGCAGTACGACGTCCTGAAACAATCCAAGGATGGAACTCCACAGATCCACGAGGCTATCCTCAACAGCCTGGGGTATCGGCTGCTCTATGGCGGAAAGGAGCAGGATGCGGTCGAGGTGTTCGAGAAGAATGTGCGTGAGTATCCCCAGTCGTCGAATGTCTATGACAGTCTCGGCGAGGCCTACATGAAAGTGGGCAAGAAGGATCTCGCGATCCAGAACTACGAGAAATCGCTGCAGCTCGATCCGAAGAACAACAACGCAGTGGAACGGCTGAAGAAGTTGAAAGGTGAGGCGATGAATCCGAAGGTCGTCTGAGCAGGATGGGTTCACGGTGATTGGCATTGCGGCCCGGACCACCAATGCGAAGGAAATGACGCCCGACGGCGTGATCGGCAAACAGTGGATGCGGATCTTTCAGGAGGGCGTGCTTGGCAAGATTCCGAACAAAGCCGATGCGTCCATCATCGCGGTCTATACCGATTACGCCAGCGATCACAATGGGGAGTACACATACCTGCTAGGAGCGCGCGTGACTTCAGATGCGCAAGTCCCCGAGGGTATGGTGGCGAAAAAGATTCCTGGCGGAAAGTTCGCCGTGTTTACTTCTGACAAGGGCCCGGCGCCGCAAGTCGTGCCCGCAATCTGGATAAAGATCAATTCCCTGCCTCAGAACGCGGTGGGCGGAGATCGGCTCTACCGTGCGGACTACGAGATTTACGACGAGCGCGCCCGCGATCCCGGAAACCTGCAGGTGGATGTGTATGTCGGGATCAAGTAGAAGTCGCCGGCGCCAAGCGCGTGGGTTCTCCCTCTTACAACGCTATCCCTTATAACGATAAACTTTGTCTTCGCCGAGACCGCAAGTTCTTGTGGAAAGTTGTCCCTCGTCTTGGATCGTTCACCGGAGAAACTTCGGCGAAGAGGGACTTACCGTTTGCATCGGCATTCCACTGACGAGAATGTGAGTGAGTGTAATCCCCTTGGTTTCGTAAAACCATCCAGACTCTTCTCCAAGACTGGATCCTCCGTTGTTTTGGATTATTTCGGGGGGTCTGGCCGTCACTGAGGAACAGTCTCAAGGCTCGGACGCTAGCCGTTGCGGCTGTCAGTTCTGCCAGTTACTGGGCAGCCGGGGCCCTCCTAGACTACATCGTCCGCTGAGCCTTGCCTCGGCACCCATCGGGCAATGCGAACAGACCGAATGACACCTCTGGTTTCCTGGCGGACATCAGGTCCGCCGGGACATTTCTCGCCTAGAGGAGGTCGTCGAATCATGAAGAGATACGTTTACGCGTTCTTCGCAGGACTTACATTTGTCTCGGCCCTGGTCTACCAGGGGAACGCCCAGAGTTCCAGTCCGAAACCAGAAAGCGAGGCGTCAGCAATGAAGACCACCTCAGATCAGCTCATCGCCATTGACGTCCTGCTTGAACCGGATCACATCATGGTCAGCAAAGCAAACGCGGTCAATGCGCGGCTACGCGCGAACTATCCCGACGGCTATGCGCTGGACGCAACACATGCGCCTCATATCACCATGCTGCAACGATTCGTTCGGGTGAAGGACCTTGATGCCCTGACCGCTGCGCTTGCCAAAGTCTTCGCGACAGAACACCCGACAGAGCTCAAGATCAAGCCGAAGAAGATCGTATATCAGATTTGGGCCGGCTCAGCATTGACGGCCTATATCGTCGAGCGCACTCCACAACTGCTGGAACTGCAGGGGAAGGTGGCCGAAGCCCTGGTGCCGTTTTCAGTCGGCGGAGGGACTGCTTCGGCTTTCATCGACACTCCAAGCAATGCTGAAATCGTTGGTTATGTCGAGCAATTCGTCCCCAAATCGAGCGGCGCAAACTACATGCCCCACGTCACGCTGGGCGTAGCGCACGAAGATTTTGTAAAGCAACTCGTAGCGGAACCAGTAGAAGGCTTCACCTTCGGTATCGCTGGAGTGGCTATGTACCAGTTAGGAAATTTCGGCACGGCTTCAAAGAAGCTCTGGGAGTACACGGGAGCCGACAAGTTGAACTCGTGGAACGATGGCGCGGCGAAACAGTCGATCCTAGATTTCGTTCGGCGGGTGACGACAGAAGGCGGTCCGGACTTCGTTCCGGTGCCGGAACGCATCGCCACGTTCGACAACGACGGCACGCTCTGGTGTGAGCAACCGCTGCCTGTTCAGCTTTACTTTGTGCTCGACCGCGTGAGGACGCTGGCGCCGCAGCATCCCGAGTGGAAGACTAACGAACCGTTTGCCTCGATCCTCAAGGGCGATTTGCAAACCGCGCTCGCAGGCGGCGAACGTGCGCTCCTCGAACTCGTCACGGCTACGCACGCGGGCATGACCACGGTGGAATTCGAGCAGATCGTCAAGGACTGGATCGCCACCGCGAAACATCCGAAGACCGGCAAGCTCTTCACCGAAACGACGTATCAGCCGATGCACGAATTGCTCGCCTACCTGCGCGCAAACGGCTTCAAGACGTTTATCGTCTCCGGTGGCGGAATCGAGTTCATGCGTCCGTGGGCCGAGCAGACCTATGGCATTCCTCCGGAACAGGTCATCGGCAGCAGCATCAAGACGCAGTTTGAAATGCGTAACGGTCAGCCCGTCCTTGTTCGTCTGCCGGTGCTAAATTTCAATGATGACAAAGGCGGCAAGCCCGTCGCCATCAACCAGCACATTGGCCGCCGTCCCATTGCCGCGTTCGGCAACTCCGACGGCGACCGGGAAATGTTGCAATACACGCAAGGCGGCAGCGGCGCCCGCTTCATGCTGTTAATACTGCACAATGATGCCGCGCGCGAATACGCCTACGGTCCCGCGAATGGACTGCCGGACGTCAAACTGGGTGCCTTCACACAGGCGCTTTACGATCAAACGCAGAAGGATGGCTGGACAGTTGTAAGCATGAAAGATGACTGGAATCGCATCTTCGCCTTTGAAATGTTGAAACAGACTGGTCGTCAAAAAGCAGCACCAGTCGTTCAGACGGAGGCCGAACCTGTTGGCTTAGCTGTGAAGTGAAAACACCTCGCGAGTATTTTCGACGCTGCCCGAACCGCCCTCCCTTATCTAGTCCGCGGCAAAAATGGGTATGGATGTTGCGGTCGCGTTCCCTGATATTCCTCAGATCAGTAAGTTACTGAGTCCGCGTTGGCTGTCTCGCTTATAATAGAAAGATTCAGTATGCCCTCCGGATGTCCCTGAGCGCTTGCGCTCATGCTCCGGTGTGGTTTCGGCCCAGATTCGATGTCCTCGAATTCGACGCAGACAGATAGCATCGTTGTACGCGGCGCCCGCGTCCACAACCTCAAGAATGTCGATATTGAGGTTCCCCACAACACCCTGACGGTGGTCACGGGAGTGTCGGGATCGGGCAAGTCGTCGCTCGCCTTCGACACCATCTACGCCGAGGGCCAGCGGCGGTACGTCGAATCGCTCTCGGCCTACGCGCGGCAGTTCCTGGAGCGCATTGAGAAGCCCGACGCCGACACGATTGACGGCATCGCCCCCGCCGTCGCCATCCGCCAGAAAAACACGACCAGGAATCCTCGCTCCACCGTTGCCACTGCCACCGAGATCTACGACTACCTGCGCCTTCTGTTTGCGCGCGTCGGCCGCACCTACTGCGTCAACTGCGGCACGGAAGTCAAGAAGGACACGGTGGACGAGGTCGCCGACGTGATTCAGGCCCTTGAGCCCGGGACCCGATTGCAGGTTCTGTTTCCGCTGCAGAGAGCCGGCATGACCGCTCTGCAACCTGCAGAGAAGACAGCGCGTTCCGCAAAATCGAAGAAGTCCACGGCCAAGGCCGCCGCAAATGAGCCGCTATCCGACGCCTTGAAGACTCGCCTCTTCGACTTACGAAAGGCGGGATTCAACCGCCTGTATCAGGGTGGGCAGATATTTGAGTTCTCAACTCCTGAGTCTCTGCTCGACGTCAATTTCGCGGAACCGGTGTTCATGTTGGTCGACCGCCTCGCGGTTTCGGCCGACTCGCGCACTCGCGTCGTGGATGCGATTGAAACCGCCTACCGCGAATCCGGAGAAGTCATCTTCGAAATTCCCGGCGACGAGAGTACGAGCCGGCAGACAACTTCGCTTCGCCCAGCGCTTCGAGTGCAAGATCTGCAGCATCCGCTACGAGGAGCCCGAGCCTCGTCTCTTCTCCTTCAACAATCCCTACGGCGCCTGCCCCAAGTGCCAGGGATTCGGCAACACCATCGACTTCGATCTCGACCTCGTCATTCCCGACAAGATGAAGTCTCTGGCCGAAGGCGCGATCGAGCCTTGGACCAAGCCCAAGTATCGTCCGCTATTCACCGACCTGAAGCGTTACGCCAAAGCAGCCGGAATTCCGCTCGACATGGCGTGGATCGATCTCGCCGAAGAGCACCGCAATCTCATCCTCAACGGCGAAGGCAAATTCCTCGGCGTGCGTGGATTCTTCAACCATCTGGAGCGCAAGAAATACAAGCTCCACGTCCGCGTCTTCCTGAGCCGCTACCGCGGATACTCCACCTGCTCCGAATGCAACGGAAGCCGCCTCCGCATGGAAGCGCGGCAAGTCAAGATTCAGGGCCGCAACCTGTGCGAGGTCTGCTCGCTCACGGTCGAAGATGCCCTGAAGTTCTTCGATCAGGTGAAGTTGACCACCGCAGAGGCAGAAATCGCCGACAAACTCCTGCAGGAGATCCGCGAGCGCCTGCGCTTCTTGAACGACGTCGGCCTCGAGTACCTGACGCTCGACCGTCTCTCCTCCACCCTTTCCGGCGGAGAAGCCCAGCGAATTCAGCTCGCGACTTCGCTGGGTTCGCGCCTGGTCGGCACGCTCTACGTCCTCGACGAGCCCTCCATCGGCCTGCACCCGCGCGACACTCACCGGCTGGTGAAGATTCTTCACGACCTGCGCGACCTGGGAAACACGATCCTGGTGGTCGAACACGATCCCGACATCATGAAAGCCGCCGACCGCATTCTCGATCTCGGCCCCGGCGCGGGCGAGAATGGCGGCAAGCTGATCGCCGGTGGAACCTACGACGAGATCCTGCACAATCCCGCTTCGCTGACCGGACGCTACCTGTCGCAAGATCTGCGCATTCAACCGCCAGCCACGCGGCGCAAGCCCGGCTCGCAGCAGATCAAGGTAAAAGGAGTCCGCGCCAACAATCTGAAGAATGTCGACATCAACATTCCCCTCGGCATGCTGGTGGCGATCACCGGCGTCTCGGGTTCCGGCAAGTCCACGCTGCTCCATCAAGTCATCTACAAGGCCCTCGCGCAAGCCAAGCAGCAGTCGGCAACGGCAATGGCACAGCCGCAACCACCTCCGCAACCTGGGAAAGCCTGGAAGGCGATCAGTACATCGACGAAGTCGTCCTCGTCGATCAGTCTCCGATCGGCCGTACGCCGCGCTCCAATCCCGTGACCTACATCAAGGCCTTCGACGCCATTCGCGACCTCTTCGCTTCCCTGCCCGAAGCGAAGAAGCGCGGCTTCAGCGCCGGACATTTCTCCTTCAACATTCCCGGCGGACGTTGCGAGGTCTGTCAGGGAGACGGCACCGTCACCGTCGAAATGCAGTTCCTGGCCGACGTCGAACTGATTTGCGAAGAATGCAAAGGCACGCGTTACAAGCCACAAGTGCTCGAGGTCCGATATCGCGGAAAAAATATCCATGAGGTCCTGAACCTCACCGTCAAAGAAGCCCTGAAGTTCTTCGCTGAGGCCCCCAAGGTCACCGAAAAGCTGCGGGCGCTCGAAGAAGTCGGTCTCGGATACCTGCGGCTCGGTCAATCGGCAACGACGCTCTCTGGCGGCGAAGCCCAGCGCATGAAGCTGGCCGCCCACCTTCAGCCGGCCACGCGTGAGGCCGGCAGAGGCGGCAATGGCGAAAAGATCAAGCGCCGCCTGCTTTACATCTTCGACGAGCCCACCACCGGCCTGCATTTTGACGACGTCAGCAAACTCCTGGCCGCCTTTCGCCGTCTGATTGAGGCAGGGGGCTCGATTGTCGTCATCGAGCACAATCTGGAAGTGATCAAGACCGCCGACTGGGTCATCGATCTGGGTCCCGAGGGCGGAAATCGCGGCGGAAAAATTGTCGGCGTCGGACCCCCGGAGGCGATTGCCAAGCTGCCCGGTTCGTACACGGGCAAATATCTGGCGCCAGTGCTGAATGGCAATGGAGCATCAGGCTCGGAATGGCGCGGTCATAGCCGAAAAGTTCTATCGCGGCTTGCTTTGGGTGTCCTTCGTGTTCGCTTCGTGTCCTTTGGTGGTTATGCAGTTGCGTTCTCGCGGCTTACTCTCAGCCGCCACTCCTACACCGCGCAGCTCAGTCGCAAGCTCCCCAAGACTCCTCGTCGAGCCAGAAGACGCACCGCAAGAACACCCGGCACACCACGGTTTCCGAGGAAGAGTCCCCATCTCCCGAACTCACCAAGGCTGAAGGATTCATTCAAGGCAAGAACTACGCCGAAGCCGAGCCGCTGCTGCGGAAGGCAGTCGAGACGGATCCCAACAACTACGTCGCCTGGTTTGACCTCGGATTTGTCGAGAACGCGCTCGGCAAAACCGACGACTCGATCGCCGCCTACCGCAAATCCGTCGCCGCCAAGCCTGACGTTTTCGAATCGAACCTGAACCTAGGCCTGCAGCTAGCCAAAAGCGGTCAGCCGGATGCCGAGCAATTCCTGCGCGCGGCCACCCAACTGAAGCCCACCAGCCACGTCGCCGAAGGCAAAGCCCGCGCCTGGATCTCGCTGGCGCACGTGCTCGAAGCCGCCAAGCCCGACGAAGCACTAGCCGCATACCGCCAGGCAGCGTTGTTGCAGCCCAAAGATCCGGAACCGCACCTGGCCGCCGGACTCTTGCTGGAAAAGCAGAATCAATTCTCCGACGCTGAGAGCGAATACAAACAAGCCCTCGCCATCGATCCCACATCGTCCGATGCGATGACGGGGCTGGCCAACATCTACATGCGCGGCCGCCACTTTCCCGAGGCTGCCGCCGAGTTGCGGAAACTGATCGCCGCGCATCCAGAGCTCGCCGCGGCCCACGTGCAGTTGGGACGCGTCCTCGCCGCCGAAAGCAAGAATGATGACGCCATCGCCGAACTCGAGACCGCCGCCAAGCTAGGCACCGGCCGACGTTTCCGTGCAACGCGATCTCGCCGAGCTCTACACCACCACCGGGAAGAACGAGAAGGCCGAAGCGGAATATCGCGCGCTACTCGCCAGCGCATCCCGACGATGCCGAACTGCACCACGAGCTCGGCAAAAGCCTGCTGCGACAGAAGAAGTTCCGTGACGCGCAGAACAAGAGTTCCTGACCGCGGTCAAACTCAAGCCAGACCTGGGACCCGCCTACGGCGATCTCGCGTTCGCGGCCAGCGAAAACAAAGACTATGCCCTGACCCTCAAGGCTCTGGACGCGCGATCGAAACTCCTACACGAAATTCCCATCACCTATTTCCTCAGGGCGACCGCGTACGATCATTTGCAGGATGTCAAACAGGCGGCAGCGAACTATCACCTCTTCCTCCAGGGGGCGAACGGGAAGTATCCTGATCAGGAGTGGCAGGCGAAGCATCGATTGATTGCCCTCGAACCGAAGAAGTAAGCAGCGAGTAAGCGAGTATCGGACAAATGCTTGGGGTACACAGTTCATCAGAATCGTAGCGCTGCCGTCCTCGGCGGCTGTCGCGCGGGCAACTTGCCCGCCGGACAGCTTGGGACTCTCGGCAGACCGAAGTCGAACGGTGCCTCCTGGTATCGTCGCCCTCAGCCCCGCAGCTTCAAATTTTGCCTTCGAGTCCTGCACATCATGCTTCTCATGCGCCTCGCCGTAGGCATTGCAAATGCACGCACCGAACCCACGGTAGAAGAGCTGAAGGCTCGTGTTTCCTCGGCGAGTGTCGCCGACAAGGCCAAGATCTGCGTGGAGATCGCCGAGAAGCAGCTGAACACGGCCGACAAGCAATACACAGCCGACGACATCGAAAAGCGCAAAGACCAGCTCTGACCGATGTCGTCGCTTTCACGGAACTCGCGCGTGACTACTCCCTTCAGTCCCATAAGCATCAAAAACAGACGGAAATCGCCGTCCGGTCGATGACGCGCAAATTGAATGATTTGCTCCACGTAGTCGGCCGCGAGGAACAGGACCCGCTAAAAGAAGCGATCAAACGCCTCGAACGCGTGCGCGACGATCTGCTCCTGGCCATGTTTCCCAAAGGTGCCAAATGAAAATTCCCCATCTCGCTCTGCGGACTTATTACTGATGTTCATTCCTGCCCTCGGCATTCGCGCAGCGGCATCGCGATCCCCTCACGCAAGAGGAAATCAATCAGGTGCGCGACACCAGCTGGGAGCCGAAATTGCGCTTGCCGCTCTACCTGCAGTTTGCGCGCGCCGCGGCTGGTCAAGCTGGAAGAGATCAGAACCGATCCCAAGACCAAAGATCGTGCCAAGCAGACTCACGACCTGCTCGACGATTTCCAGCTTCTCTACGATGAACTGAACGACAACATCGACACCTACGTTGACCGCAAGAACGACATTCGCAAGCCGCTGAAAGCTCATCGTCGAGGCCGATACCGAGTTCCAGGCCAAGCTGCGCGCCTTGAAAGACGCGGCCAACGTCTCTGCCGCCGAATCGCAGCAGTACGAGTTCGTCCTGAACAACGCGATCGAAACCGTCGACAGTTCCGACCGAAGATCATCGCAAGCTGCTGGACGATCAAGAGGAACTGGCGAAACACAAGAAGCTGGTCAAGGATCCTTCGAAGGGGACCGGAGTCAGCCCGGAATAGAAGGCGTCAGCCGTCAGTGTGAGGCCTTGGTGGCCTCCATCATGAGCAACGAAAATGGGATCGAGAGTGAGTTCGAAGCAGCTTGCTTAGGCGACCCTGAGGTTTGACGCCCGACGCCTGCCTTCCCGTGCTAACCTAACCTCCACCGTGCGTCCCGGTCTCCTCGAACTTTTCCAGGAAACTTACAGCGAACTTCGCCCCGGCACTTCCCTGCCCGAACTGAAAATCGAGTTCTTCGCCTTCGCCAACGTCAACAACACCATCCGCCTGCGCGAACGGGACGCCTGCTGGTCCGCCTTTCAGACCTGTTGGAAGGCGCTCCGGAGTCGGTTCTGAAGGCCATCGCTCATATCCTCCTGGCGAAGATGTACCGCCGTCCCATCGATCGCGGCCAGGCGGCGCGCTATCGCCGGTATGTCGCCAGCCACGAAATCGTCCGTAAGGCCCATCTGGTCCGCCAGATGCGTGGCCGCAAGCTGCTGCGCTCCCCGCGCGGCCACTTCTACGATCTCGACGCCATCTTCGAAGACCTGAACACCCGCTTCTTCCATGGCCTGATGGCCCGTCCACGCATGAGCTGGAGCCAGACCAAGACCCGCCGCATTCTGGGCCACTACGACCCCGCGCACAATGCCATCATCATCAGCCGCATCTTCGACCACCCCGGCATCCCGCGCTACGTGCTGGAATACATCGTCTACCACGAAATGCTCCACCTGAAGCATCCGGTCAGGCTCCGCGGCAGCCGCCGTTGTGTCCACTCGCCCGAGTTCCAGGCAGAGGAAAAACTTTTCCCACAGGTGAGCGACGCCAATGCGTTCCTGAAGCGCCTATGACGTCGGAATCCCCGAAAACCCCCGAGAATTAAGCCATCTGGCCGATTTTTTTCGGCCGCAAAATTGCTCAACCCGTTGTAGAATGCTTCCCTCCTCCAGTGGGGTGGGCCCATGCGATCCTGTTCCTCTCTCGATGTAAGCCGCCGCGGAGAAACTCTCTTCAACCTGGTTTGCATGTTCAGCCGTGCTGATCGGAGCCGTTTGCGCGAATGCGCAGACGCCACCGCCTGACGGCGACGAGGACTCTGCTACCGCCACTGAACAAAAGGATCCTGCCCGTCGCGAAGATCCGAGCCCGGAAGATCCGAAGAAGATTGCGAAATACGATGTCAACCGCATCGGTCACCGCGGCATCGGCCACGGATTCAACATCTACTCCCTCAAGCGGGAGCACCAACTGGGAGAAAGCTTGGCCGCCTCGTTCGACCAGCTATTCCAGGATCGTCAACGACCCTGTCCTGAATGATTACGTGAACCGCCTGGCGCAGAAGATCGTCCGCAACTCCGACGCAGAGGTTCCGTTTACCGTAAGGCTGATCGATTCCAGCGAGATTCCGCGCGCCTACGGCCTTCCCGGCGGCTTTCTCTACGTAGATAGTGCTCTCATCTTTGCCGCGGAAAGCGAAGCGGAACTGGCCGGCGTTATGGCCCATGAGATCGCCCACGTCGCGGCCCGCCACGCCACCCGCGCCCTCACACGCAAAAATCTGTACAACTTCACGGGTTCTCTTGCTTTGTTGGCTGGCCCTGTGGGCATAGTTCTGGAAGATGCCGGCGGCGTGGCCGGTCCGCTTTCGCTGAAGAAGTTCAGCCGCGATTCCGAGTATGAGGCCGACCTGCTCGGCATCGAATATGCGTACTCCGCCGGCTACGATCCGGAGGCTTTGCTGTCCGCGCTTGAGAAACTGCATGCCCTGGAGGCGAGCCGCGCCGCAATGTACGCCAAGATTCCCGGCTATAGTTTTGTCAGCAAACTGCCCTTCCACAAGCAAGTGGCTCACGGGTTCGCGAACTATCCGCAGACCGAAGATCGCATTCGCCGCCTGCAATCGGAAATCACCACGTTCCTTCCCGACCGCAGAGACTACATCGTCGATACCAACGAGTTTCAGGACATCAAGTCCCGGCTCCTCTCTCTCCAAGGTCCCCTGCAGTTGCGGCGCCACAGAGAAGACGACGATCCCCGGGCGCCGGTCCTGCGCCGCACCCCTCAGGAAGATACCGATCGGGCTCCAGGCAATCTGCGCAGCGTCCTGGCCATCTTCCCCTAGAGAGGCCATTACTCGACGGCGAACAAGGCCACTTGTATATGTCGTTGACTGCTGGGATCAGTAAATGTCCAAATCATGTCCGGCGACGACTTTACCGCTGTAGGCTTGACGAAACAAAACCGCCAATCCCATAGCTCTGCATTCTTGCCGTTTTGTACCCATGACGTACCCCCATTTGAAACCGGCACCTGCGACAGTCCCGGGCTAGTGATCCATCGTCGCGTGCAAAGTCAGAAAGAGAAGCTTTTCTGGAAGTGGGTTGGACATGGCCACGCACTGCGATTAGCCGCGCCTGTTTGCTTATTTCTTGGGCTGTTCTGGCCTGCTCGCGTATTCGGCATGCCCCAGGTGAGCAGCAGTCTTTTTGCTGCTCTGGCGCGATCTGGGTAGGCGTCTCACCGGCTGGCACGGAATTGCATCGCATCGTATCTTCGAATCCGGGCGCGGAGAAGACGAAAGTCAGGCTGATCGGTTCGGTACCAATGTTCTTCGCGCTTATCCATGTATTCGCCGGGATAAACACAAGTCCCCCCGCATGGAGATCGCGCTCCTGATCGCCGAGCCAAACATGAGCCGTTCCGCTCTGAATCAGCAGGATTTCATCCTGGGCCAAGTGCCTGTGCTTCTGAATGGCCGCTCCCGGGGCAAGCTCCTCCATTCCCGCTACCAGATGCTGAGAGCCGTTATTTTTCGGGCTGACCTTCAGCATGAATTGGGAGGAAGCGGGAACGCTGCCATCAGTGTGAATGCGGCGAGTCCGCAACTCTCCTTCACCCTTTTCCAACAGCAGAGGCTTAGCATTGATCTCTGAACTTGAAATTCCACTGGACTGATTTGATTGAGAGAACGAATTGCAGAATCCAACCAGCACTAGCGCGACTGTGGCTAACCACGCGCTGGACTGCTTTTGCCTTCATGTTGACCTCGGCGAGTAGTCTACTCTGCGGTGGCATCGCATAGCGACACGGTCTCCGGCCAATTTCTGGATAGTCAGCACGATAGCTCAGCTACCAAACTAACTAAACGAAAGTAGACCCCGCTGCACCCCATCCCCATTCAGGTGGGAAATCTTACCGTGTGATCCCGATCACGTCTGATTGTGAGCGTCCGGATTGACGGTTTCGCCCGCCGAAGCATATCCTTGAAGTTGAAATTGAAATTCATTTTCAAAATCATAATGGCCTGAAATCCGCTCTTTCCGTGGCTCTCGGCACTGCTCGAAGCCCCGCCGGTCCCAGCACCATCGAAAGAGTTAAGTTCAGGAAGGAACGAGATCTAACGGCATGTTACAGGCATTCATCATCACCCTGCGCGAGGGGGTCGAGGCGGCGCTGATCGTCGGCATCACTCTTGCCTACCTGACCAAGATCGGGCGGGCGGAGCTGCGCAAGACCGTCTACGCCGCCCTGGGCTGCAGCTTTTCTGGGCAGCATCGGAGTCGCCATCGTCATCTCCCGCGCCCACCTCAACGAAGACGTCTTTGAAGGATGGGTTCAGCTGGTCGCCGCGTTCTTCGTCGTGACCATGGTCGTTTTCATGATGAAGACCGGCCGCAAAATGAAGGGCGAGATCGAAGGCAAGGTCGGCCTGCTGGCGGGCAACGATGCCTGGTTCGGCCTGTTCATCTTCATCTTCCTGATGGTGCTGCGCGAGGGCGCGGAGACGGTACTCATCCTGGCCGGCGTCAGCCTGAACTCCACCGAACTGATGAGCTTCCTCGGAACCCTGCTCGGCCTGATGGCCGCGATCGCCTTCGGCGTGATATTCGTCAAGGGCAGCGTCCGCGTCAACCTGCAGAAGTTCTTTCGCGTCACGACCGCGATCATGTTCCTGGTCGCGGCCCAGCTGGTCATCTCCGGCCTGCACGAGCTCTCCGAGAGCGGCTTCATCGCGTCCTCCAAGCGCGAGATGGCCATCATCGGCCCGATCGTCAGCAACGACTGGTTCTTCTTCGTCACCATCTTCGCCATGGCCGCGCTGATGGTGCTGTTCGAGGCCAAGCGTCGCGCGCCCGTTCTCGATCCCTCGGCCTCCCCGGCAGAGCGCCGCAAGGCCGACGTGGACGGCCCGCCGCGAGCGCCTCTGGATGGGATCGGTCTACACCTTCTCCTTTCTGCTCATCGCCATGGTCACGCTGGAATTTGTCTACACCAAGAACGTGAGCGCGCTGTCTCCCGCTGCGGAAGTCGCTTTCACCAACGGCGAGATAAAGATCCCGCTCTCGCAGGTCGCTGACGGCGATCTGCACCGCTACCAGGCCAAGGAGAACGGAACCCCAGTCCGCTTCTGGCTCTATCAGAAGCCCGACGGCAAGATCGCCACGGTATTCGACGCCTGCGAAATCTGCGGCGCGGTGGGCTTCTACAAGAAAGGTAACGGCGTGATCTGCAAAAACTGCGCTGCTCCCATCAATCCGCAGTCGGTGGGCACGGCGGGTGGATGCAACCCAGTGCCGCTGAAGGCCGTGCAGACCGCCGACGCCATCATCATCCAGGAGGCCGACATTGCGGGTGGCAGCCGCATGTTCGCGCAACAATAGCCGATGTTCGTTCGTCTCGTATACGAATCCTTCCGGCGGCAGAAGCGGCGCAAGGTCCTGGCCGGCGCTGCCATTACCCTGGGCGTCACCGTAGCCACGGCCATGATCGCGGTCGCCACCGACATCGGCGACAAGATCAACCGCGAACTGCGCACCATCGGCGCGAACCTGGTCGTCACTCCGCAGGAAGACTCGCTCGACGTGGAAATCGGCGGAGTCAATCTGAAGCCGCCGACCGACGGCGCATTCCTCAGCGAAGCCGATCTCCCCAAGATCAAGGGAATCTTCTGGCACAACAACATCGTCGGATTCGCGCCCATCCTTCCCGTGAGCGCTGCGATTCAGCATGATGGAAAACCGCAGGACGTCACGCTTAGCGGAACGTACTTCGCGAAGAAGATTTCCTACGGAAATGAAAACTTCGTCACGGGAGTCAAGAGCCTTTACCCGTGGTGGAAGGTCTCGGGCGCGTGGCCGGACGACAATTCGCAGGATGTTCTCATCGGCGAAAGGTTGGCGGCGAAGCTCAACCAGAAGCCCGGCGATACGATTACACTCTCTGGCCGGCAAATTCACGTGAGCGGGATTCTCTCGACTGGCGGCGCCGAGGACGACGAAGTAGTTGCTCCGCTCAGCATGGCGCAACAAATCCTCGGCAAGCCCGACGCCGTGAAGCGCGTCTACGTCAGCGCCCTTACCAAGCCCGAAGATGCCTTCGCTCGACGCGACCCCAAGAGCTTGTCGGGCGCCATTTACGACCGCTGGTATTGCACGCCGTATCCGCAAGCCATTGCCTTGCAGTTGACCGAGGCAATGTCGCACTCCCATGCCGAGCAGATCCGCCAGGTCGCGCAGAATGAAGGCGCGGTCCTGACCCGCATCGAAGGCCTGATTTTTCTGATCACGCTGGCTGCGCTGTTTGCCTCGGGACTCGCCGTATCCGCCGCCATGGCGACCGCCATCTTCGAGCGCCGCGCTGAAGTCGGATTGATGAAGGCCCTGGGCGCCGGGAAATTTGCCGTCGCGTCGGTGTTTTTCGCCGAAGCAGCGCTTAATGGCCTTGATCGGCGGCGCCATCGGTTTTGGAATTGGCTCGGCCCTGGCCCGGCAGATCGGCCATTCCATCTTCAATTCGCAGATCTCGATTTCTCCCGTGCTCTTGCCGGTGATTCTTGCGATCGCAGTGATCGTGACCTTTGCCGGAAGCGCGATGGCCATCCGCCGCGCCGTCAGCCTCGATCCGGTGTTCGCGCTGCGAGGTGAACTGTGAGCGCCCCGATGTCGCATCAGGCGCGCGATCTGGCTGCCAGCCGCGCTCATGCTCCGCACACCTCGATGTTTCTGCGCATGCTGGTGCGTGCGGCGGTCCTGCGCCGCGGCCGTGCGGCCTCGGCTTTGTTCGCCATGGTGGTCGCGGCTGCGGTCGCGACCGCGATGCTGAATCTGTACGTCGACGTGCAGGCCAAGCTGCAGCGCGAATTTCGCAACTACGGCGCGAACATCATCCTGGTCGGAAAGGACGGCGCTTCCCTTCCCGCCGGAACTCTTTCTCAAGTCGATTCCGCGCTCGCAGGACGAGGCATCGCAGCGCCATTCGGGTTAGTCGTAGCCCGAACCACTGACGGCCAGCCGATCGTCGTTGCCGGTGTCGACTTTGACCGCGTGAAGCAGTTGGATCGCTGGTGGTCGGTGAGCGCATGGCCCACAACAGAAAATCCCCATTCTCCCAAAATCAGGGAGAAGTGGGCGCCCGGCTCTGGTTGGCGTGCGCGCGCTGCCCCTGGTCTCGCCGAAGAACCAGCCGTTCGATCTGACTTTCCAAGGACGCACACTGCACGTCACACCCGCAGGCACGGTGCAAACCGGCGCCGCGGAAGACAGCCGCATCTATGTTTCGCTCGCCGATTTCGTCTCCTGGACCGGCGTCCAACCTTCCACCGTTGAAGTCGCCGCCAGCGGTTCTCCAGCCGAAGTTGCCGCAGTCATGAACCAGCTGGCGCAGGCCATTCCCGCCGCTGATGTCCGCCCGGTTCGTCAGATCATGGAAGGCGAGGCGCGCGTGCTGGGCAAGACGCGGGCAACTCTGCTCGCAGCCGCCTCGTCTGATTATTCTGACCGCCGCACTCTGCGTGCTTTCCACGCTCATGGGATGGGTCTTCGACCGCCGCCGCGATTTCGCCATCATGAAGGCCCTGGGAGCATCCGAACGCCTGCTCAACGGATTCTTCGCCGCCGAGGCTGCCGCGCTGGGCGCGACCGGCGCCCTCATCGGATTTCTAGTCGGGATCGGCATCGCCGCCTGGATCGGCCGCGCGAACTTCCACGCTCCGGTCGTGCCTCGCCTGGGTGTGCTGCCGATCGTTCTGGCGGGTAGCATGGCAGTAACGCTGATTTCGGCGATTCTTCCGATCTCTCTGCTGCGCCGCGTGCAGCCTGCGGTGATACTGAGGGGCGAGTGAAATGATTCAGATCAAGGACGTCACCAAACTCTACCCCGCCAAAGAAGCGGGCAACGGCACGGGCAAGGACAACGGCTCCGGCTCGATTCACGCGCTCGATCACATCTCGTTGCACGTCGCTGCAGGGCGAATGGCTCTCGATCATGGGGCCGTCGGGCTCGGGGAAATCAACGCTCGTCAACCTGATCGGATGCCTCGACCGTCCTTCCTCGGGAGAAATCTGGCTCGATGGTCAGAATGTAGCCGGCATTTCCGCCGCCGAATTGAATCGCGTCCGCGCCGAGAAAATCGGATTCATCTTCCAGCAGTTTCACCTGATTCCCTTCCTCACCGCCGTCGAAAACGTCATGCTGGCGCAGTACTTCCACAGCATGACCGACCAGAAGGAAGCCGTCGAAGCGCTGACCCGCGTCGGACTGGGAGACCGCGCGCACCATCTGCCTTCGCAGCTCTCGGGCGGCGAGCAGCAGCGCGTGTGCATTGCGCGGGCCCTGATCAACGATCCCAGAATCATTCTCGCCGACGAGCCGACCGGCAATCTCGATGCGCAGAATGAAGAGATCGTCCTGCGCCTGCTGCGCGAGTTCCACCAGCAAGGCCGCACCATCGTGATGGTCACCCACGACCCCGTCGTCGCCCGACTCGCCGACCGCCGCATTGAACTGCACCACGGCAAGATCGCCTCGCAGGAAGTCTTCTCGATGGCGGATGAAGAGCAACTCGACGAAGTCCTGGAGGAGCTGTGGGTGCTGGCGGAACACGGCGAGATCGCCGAGGTCGAGCGCATGGAAGTGCACGGAGCCCTTCCCGTGAGCCTGGCGATCGAGAGAATGATCGAGATGGGCCTGGTGGTTTCCGCTCCCGCATCCACCAGAGGCGCACGATCACAAGCCGTTTGTGAATCCCTGCCACGAGGCATTGAAGCCCGTGTCCGCGTCCTTGGGAGACGGAACCCTCATCGTGGAACTGACGCCGCGCGGGCGCGAGCGCGCCGGCAACATTATTCGCCGTCACCGCCTCGCCGAGCGCCTTTTCACCGACAGCCTGGCCATGGACAGCGAGACTGAAATCGAAGCAGCAGGCCTGCAAGTTCGAGCACATCCTTTCACCCGAGGCGACCGACAAGATCTGCACCTTCCTCGGCCATCCGCGCACCTGCCCTCACGGAGCGCCAATCCCGCCGGGCCCCTGCTGCGGCGTCGCGGGTTCGTCCGGAACAAGATTGGTGGAAGCGGTGCGATCAAAATAGGCCCGTGCCGTTTTCTCCTCTGTGAACCTCTGTGCCCTCTGTGGTGAGTTTATTTCACCTCCAGCAGCACGATCCCATTCACCGGCACCTCGAGCTTGATCTTCCCCGCCGTCAGGTGCGCTTCCTCCGGCTTGGATTCCTCCGCGACCCGATTGATCTCAGCGACCTGCTTCCTCGTCGGATAAGTCGGGCTCCCCATCCGCTTGTACGCCGTCGAGCGTGTTTCCATGCTCAGCATCCGCGCGAGTCACGCGCACTGCGGCATTCGGCGCCACTCCACTGATATCGAACTCAATGCTCTCTGCACTTCCCTTCCGGTCCGGGTCCACGAGATTCCACGCGGCGATAATCAGCTTTCCATCGGCCCCCCGTGTCACGAGGACATTCGAATCATCCTGCGCAATCCGCTCCTGCCCCAGTTTGTGCAACACCGCGAACCCGGTGTAGCTCGGCTTCTTGATCCCGCCCATGGCCATCAGCCCGAAGCCGCCGTCGAAGGGCTCGCGTTTCGGACCGTTCTCCTCGAACACGTCGCTGAACGTCCAGAACGACATCATGTTCACCAGCCCATCGCACTGGCGGATGTCATCGGCCAGCGCCGCGCCCACATATTCCGTATCGCGCGCATGCAGCGGCCCGAACGAAGGCACATTCCACTCCGTCCACATCAGCGGCAGATTGGGACGAGCCGACGCCGCGATCTGATCGTGCACTTTCTTGATCGACCGGCAGACGCGCTGATCCATAGGGATGTCCTCGTGCGTCCCGAACAAATCCTCGACCGTGTCGTCGCCGTAGCTGTGGCTCGAGATGAAATCCACGGGAACATTCTCCGCTGCCACGTGCCGAATGAAATCGTCCACCCAGTGCGCGGACGAAGTCGCGGGACCTCCCACGCGCAGCCGCGAATTCACCGCCTTCAGCGCGCGCGCCGTGTGATCGTAAAGCTCAAAATAGGTCGCCTGCTTCGGATCCCCCGTCCAGAAATCGATGTTCGGCTCGTTCCACACCTCGAAGTACCACTGCGCGACCTCGTCGATTCCGTAGCGATCGACCAGGTGCTGCGCCAGCGCGCGCATCAGCCCATCCCACTTCGCATAATCCTTCGGCGGCGAGACGATCTGCTTGTACCAGAACGGATGCACATCCTGCCGCGCCGCCAGCTTCTTCGGCATGAAGCTGATCTCGACAAACGGCCGCACGCCATTCGCCAGCAGCCCGTCATAGATCTGGTCGACGTAGGAGAAGTTGTAAATCGGATTGCCCTGCTCGTCTTCGTCGTAAACGCCAACTTCATCGTGCAGAATGTTGTGGAATCGCACATAGCGGAATTCCGTGACCTTCTTCACCTCGCGCAGATCGCTGCGGTAGCTCTCGCGCAGCGTCAGGATCGCGCGTCCCGAGCCGAACGTCTGCTCCCAGAAATGCGCGAAACGGCACGGCCCGGCGCATGGGCGTCAATGACAATTCTCTTCGGGGAAGTTTGTGCTTGAAATGAATTCGGAAACAGCAGGAGTGCAAGAAGGCAGAGAGCCTTGGGGTAAAGGATTCTCATTCAGCCAATTTATTCCAGATGACGCCTGCTTTGCACATCTGGGTCCCTCGAGGTACAAGGTCCGTTGTCACCGTAGCGAGCAGAACCGATTGCCGTATGATGGAAAGCCATGAGCCCTCGTCGTCCCACAATCGGGGTCTTTGATTCCGGTTTTGGCGGCCTCACCGTCCTTAAAGCTTTACTTGAGCTTGTGCCCGGCGCCGACTACGCCTACTTCGGCGACACCGCCCGCCTTCCCTACGGCTCCAAATCAGTCGAGACCGTCGCGCGCTACGCAGTCGAGGCCTCGCACTATCTCGAATCCCAGGGCGCGCAGTTGCTGGTGATCGCCTGCAACACCGCGACCGCCCTGGCACTCGACAGAATCTGCGCCGCGGCTCATGTCCCGGTGGTGGGAGTCGTCGAACCCGGAGCGGAGGCCGCATCCTCCGCCACAAAGAATCGCAAAGTCGTCGTCATCGGAACCGAAGCCACCGTCAGCAGCCACGCCTACCGCAAGGCGCTCGAGGAACGAGGCCTGCAGGCGCGCGAGAAAGCCTGCCCCTTGCTCGTCCCGCTCGTCGAAGAGGGATGGGTCGAGCATTCGGTCACCGAGCAGGTGGCGCGCATCTACCTCGCCGAAGCTTTTGCCGATGGCTTTCACGACGCCGACACGATGGTGCTCGGCTGCACGCACTATCCGCTGTTGAAGCCTCTGCTGCGCCGCGTGGCCCCGGCTCACGTCAGCATTGTGGATTCCGCCGAATCGACCGCGCGCGCAGTGTCCGCCCACTTCGAGGAACTGTTGCCCGATTCAGCTGTCCTCCGCGGAGGAGCGCCGTTCCGCGCCGCGCCTGAAATTCTTCGCCACCGACTCGACCGAAAAGTTTCGCCGCCTGGGACAGCGATTCCTGGGCCTGCCCATCGAGAACGTCGAGCACGTCGACCTGAAGGAATAACCGAGATTGAATTAGTTTGTGTAGGGGCGGACGCCTTCGTCCGCCCCGCGACCCTGAGCGAAGCGAAGGGGAGCGTGCCGGGCGCGTGACGGATTTCCCCGCAAGATTCGGATAGCATTCTCGCAATCGCCGAAATTAGTGTGTCTTTTCAGGTGCATTGCGAAATCCAAGCAGCAGTACTTCCAACATGCATCCACTCGAAAATGTCATCTGGCAGGCGTTGACCACGCGGCAAGCCCACTTCGCCGAGTCGTGCGACAACGCTCGCAGATTCGTGCGCGAAGTCACTTCCCTCTGCGCCTTCGATCAGCCCAACGATGAAGGCTACGCATCTCTGGCTCGCTTGGCAGGTTCGAGACGGAACTGCCGCCGTCTTTCTCGATCAACCGTACGAGCCTGCGACGCCGGCTGGGAGTACATCGCCGGAGCCCCTCTGTTGCAGATGGTTTGTGAGAACGGCCATGCCACTCCGAGTTCTTCGCTTCTCCGCAAATTGTCGAACTCGGCGCCAGCGACTCTCCCGAGATGCTGGAACTCACGGCCCTCACGAAACCCGGCCCCTTCGGCCCGCGCACTCACGAGTTGGGTTACTACGTCGGAATTCGCGACGGCGGGAAACTGGTCGCGATGGCGGGAGAACGCATGAAGGTCCCCGGCTATACCGAGGTCAGCGCGGTGTGTACGCATCCCGACCACCTCGGCAAAGGCTATGCCGCCGCGCTGATGACAGAGGTCATGCGATCGATCCGCGAACGCGGCGAGAAACCCTTCCTGCACGTCAGAAGTGACAACTCGCGCGCCATCGCGATCTACGAGCGACTGGGTTTCCAGCAAGAGATGGGAAGGACACTACGCCGTCCTGCGAAGAAAAGACTCCTGACGCAGAGCGATCCCACTCCGACTGATCTGAAGAATTTCGTGGAGACAGCCGCCTTCGGCTGTCCGGCAGCGCGAGCGGCCGTCTTTGCCCACACGGGAAGTTCAGAGCTGAGATGACGGACATATCGAGTAGGGAAAGAGCTGCTTTCAGACAGGAGCGTAGGTGACAATAGTCGCCCTAGGCGACGGACAGCCGAAGGCCGCTGTCCCCACAAGAATCTTAGCGAAGCTATTTCCCAGTGGTTTTGAGCGGCAGAATGGCTTTGGAGCAGGTTGGGACCGAATTTTGGGTAGGGCACGGCTTTAGCCGTGCCGCTCAGGCGCTCGATAAATGTGGGCTTTAGCCCCTGAGGGATTCCTCAGTACAAGTGGAAATCCACTTCCACCGCAATCGCCACCGGCACCGGATGTCCATCTTTCATCGCCGGCTCAAATTTCCAATTCTTGACGGCTTCAATCGCCTTTTCGTCGAGGCCCATACCCAGGCTGGACTGCACCCGAATTTGGCTGGGGCGTCCATCGGCTCCCACGACCAGCGCCAGCGTGCAGATTCCCTGGAACTTGGCCTTGCGGGCTTCTTCGGAGAACTCCGGCTCAGGCTGATAAATCACTCGCGGCGGCGAAACTCCAGCGCCCACGCGGAAAATGCCTCCGCCGGTACCGCCGCCTTCTCCCGGACCAAATCCAGGGCCCTTGCCTTTTCCTACGCCGCCGCCTGATCCTTCGCCGATGCCGCTGCCCGATCCTGTTCCGTTCGACGGCAGAACCGCATGCGACATGGGATCGCCCAGGTTCGGCATGTTGTTCGACGCCAACTGCACCTGCGGCGGAATCACGATCGTGGGCTCGACCGCCAGCTTCGGATTCTGAATGCGAATGACCGCTGCCGGAGGCGTGATCTGCTGCATCGAGAACTTGGGAAGCCTGCCCTTGCTCGCCTGCAACACGTCGCGATCACCACCGCCGCCGCCGCCGCCGACCTGCGTCTTCGCCGGCTTCAGCGGCGGCAGGTCGTCGGGAGCGATCAGCGTCACCGTGACCTTGGCCGTCGGTGCGCTGCAGTCACGACGCGGCGTCCGATGCAGCACTCCGCGCACAATGATCCAGCGCGATCAAGACCGTAATACCCCGGCAGACGCCCAGCAGCTCCAGCCTTCCAGTAGGAGTAGAAGCCCCAGATGTCTTTGACGGGCTCAGGCTTCGACTCAAGCTTCAGCGGCGGAAGTTTTTTGGGAAAGAAAAACTCGTCGAGCTCGCGAAACAGGGATTGGTACAGGGGCTCTTCGAACTGCTTATCGGTGATGAGCAGGTGCAGCTCCGGCTCAGGTCCGGGGCCATTCGGATTAAGTTGTTTGGATCCCATAATTCCCAGTTCGGAGTTCCTTGCTGCGCCTGTGCGGAAAAAATCGAACTAAACTATTCTAAAACCTGCTCCTTACAACAGATGAGCGACGCCTGCCACAAGTTGCTTCCAATCCGACCGGATTTTGTGCGCGAGAAACCATCTCCGCGTCTTCCGCGAACGACTTCCGTCGGAGTTCGCTTCTCTGCATCAGATTGTAACTCTACTTTGCCGGTTCTTACAGTGCATTTCGTTGGGCAGTCTGGCTCCCGAATAGACATGTCCTTCCTGAGTGGTGCCAGGTTGGGTTACGTCCGTGCCGGGCGCGTGGACGTTCCCCGCCGCGCTCCCTATAATGAAAAGATTCAATCATTTGGGAGACGTTACTGAGTGCCACTCGATCTGAAGAAGACGATCAATCTGCCCAAAACCGCCTTCCCCATGAAGGCCAACCTGCCCCAGAACGAGCCCAAAATGCTGGAACGCTGGGAGCAGATGGGGATTTATGAGCGCATCCGGCAGGCGCGCAAGGGCGCGCCGCACTACATCCTGCACGACGGTCCGCCCTACACCAGCGGGCCCATCCACATGGGCACGGCGATGAACAAATGCCTCAAGGACTTCATCGTCAAGTCCAAAACCATGGCCGGGTTCGACGCGCCCTACGTTCCCGGATGGGACTGCCACGGCCTGCCCATCGAGATCAAAGTCGACAAGGAACTGGGCGGCAAGAAGCTGCAGATGGCGCCGACCGCCGTGCGCGCCGAATGCCGCAAGTACGCGCAAAAATATCTCGACCTGCAGCGCAAGCAGTTCAAGCGCATCGGCGTCTTCGGACGATTCGACCGTCCCTACGCGACCATGAATCCGCAGTACGAGTCGGTCGTGCTGTCGACGTTCTTTTCGTTTTACGAAAACGGATTCGTCTACAAAGGCCTGCGCGCCGTGTACTGGTGCATGCACGACGAGACCGCGCTGGCCGAAGCCGAAGTCGAATACGAAAACCACACCAGCAGCACGGTCTGGGTGAAGTATCGTCTGCTCGACGATCCGGCGCGATTGACGCGGCGCTCGCGGGAAAGAAAGTTTCGACCATCATCTGGACCACGACTCCGTGGACGCTGCCGGCGTCGATGGCGGTGGCGTTTCATCCGGATGAAGAATATGTCGCGCTCGAATCCGGCGGCGAGGTCTACATCGTCGCCTCGAAGCTGGCGAAAGAAGTGGCGGCGAAGTGCAACCTGGCCGATCCGAAACCGCTGGCGCACTTTCCCGGACGCAAACTGGAGCGCCTGAATTTTCAGCATCCGTTTCTCGATCGCAAAGTTCTCGGCGTGCTGGCCGACTACGTCACCATGGACACCGGCACCGGCGTCGTCCACACCGCTCCCTCGCACGGCGCTGAGGACTTCATCACCGGCGTGAAGTACGGACTCGACGCGACCAGCAACGTCGACGAAAAAGGCATCCTGCGCAACGGCCTGCCGGAGTACACCGGCAAGCGCGTCTGGGACGCGAACCAGCCGATCATCGATCTGGTGAAGTCGCGCGGCGCTCTGCTGCACACGGAGAAGACCGAGCACTCCTATCCGCACTGCTGGCGCTGCCACAATCCGGTGATCTTCCGCGCCACCGAGCAGTGGTTCATCTCGATGGAAACGCCGATGCCGGGCGGCAAGGGCAAGAACGACACGCTGCGCACGCGCACGCTCGAAGAAATCAAGAAAGTGAAGTGGGATCCCGCGTGGGGCGAAGAGCGTCTGTCGAACATGATCCAGACGCGGCCCGACTGGTGCATCTCGCGGCAGCGCGTGTGGGGCGTGCCGATCGCCGTGTTCCTGTGCGAAGCATGCGGCAAGCCGCTCAACGACAAGGCGATCAACCAGAAAGTTGTCGAACTATTCCGCAAGTCGGGCGCCGACGCGTGGTTCACTCCGGAGTCCGACACGATTCTTCCCGCGGGAACGAAGTGTCCGCACTGCGGCGGCACGAAGTTCGAAAAAGAAACCGACATCTTCGACGTGTGGCTCGAATCGGGCGCGAGCTATCTTGCGCTGATCGATGACGAACCCACCTATCCCTGGCCTTCCGATCTGTACCTCGAAGGCGGCGACCAGTACCGCGGATGGTTCCAGTCTTCCCTGCTCTGCGCCATGGGCACGCGCCAGACTCCTCCGTACAAAGGCGTGGTCACGCCCGGCTGGACGCTCGACGAAAAAGGCCAGGCCATGTCGAAGTCGCGCGGCAATGACGTCGACCCGGTCGATATCTCCAGCCGCCTGGGCGGCGAAATCGTGCGCCTGTGGGTCGCGTCGGTCGACTTCCGCGAAGACGTGGTCGGCTCCGAAGCGCTGATGCAGCGCGTCGGGCGAGAACTACAAAAAGATCCGCAACACGTTCCGCTACATCCTGGGGAATCTGGGAGATTTCGATCCTGCGGCGACGCAGTTCCGTTCGACCAGATGGAAGCGCTCGACCAGTACATGCTGCGGCAGACGGCGCGTTCGCGTCCGATGTGCGGAATGCGTACGAAGAATTCGCGTTCCACAAGATCTACCATCGGGTGAATCACTTCTGCATCGTGGACTTGAGCGCGTTTTACTTCGACGTGCTGAAGGACCGGCTCTACATCTTTGCGCCGAAATCGAAAGCGCGGCGCAGCGCGCAGACCGCGATCTGGCGGATCGGCGAAGCGCTCACGCGCTTGCTCGCGCCGATCATGACCTTCACCTGCGAAGAAGTCTGGCAGTATCTGCCGAAGGTTGCATCGCGCGAAGAGAGCGTGCATCTGGCGCTGTTCCCGGCAGCGGCAGACATTCTTGGCGGCGGCGTGGCCTCCACCGATGCCAAAGCGGACGAAGACTGGACCACGCTGCGCTCGGTGCGCGACGAAGTGCTTGAAGGCCCTGGAGACGGCGCGCAACAACAAGCTGATCGGCACGGGACTCGAAGCGCAGGTGGCCATCACCGCGTCCGATCCTGTGTACTCGCTTCTGCAGCGCTACGCCGATCAGCTGCGCTACCTGTTCATCGTGTCGCAGGTGACACCTGGCGCAAGGTTCGGGCAACGGCACGAGCGGCGTGCATGTCGAAGTGAAGAAGGCCGATGGCGCCAAGTGCGAGCGCTGCTGGAACTACTCGACGCACGTCGGCGAAGACAAGAACTATCCCACAGTCTGCGAGCGCTGCAGCGCGGTGCTGAAAGAACTTGGAGGCGCCTAACCATTTCTTCGCGTTCTTTGCGATTTTTTCAGCGGCCTTAGCGGTTCAACGCTTTTTCAAGAATCCTAAACCGCAAAGATCGCAGAGGACTTCGCGAAGAGATCGTTGGGTTTCGCTGAAGGTTGGAAACGACCACTCGATTGATGAATAAAAATTCCGCGCGCGCCGTACATTTTCTTCTTGCACTCTTCGTCGTGCTGCTCGACCGCTGGACGAAGCGTCTCGTCGCCGCGCATATCGCGATGTACAACCACATCCAGATCATCCCGCGGCTTCTTCCGCATCACGCACACCGAGAACACCGGCGCGGCTTTCAGCCTGTTCGCCGACTCGCCCTCGCACTGGAAGACGGCGATGCTGATCAGTTTTTCGGTGGTCGCGATGATCGTGGTGTCGGTCCTGCTGTGGAAGCAGTCGCGCCCGCTGACCATGACCGGGATCGCGCTTTCGCTGATCCTGGGCGGCGCTGTGGGAAATTTATGGGATCGCGTGGCCAGCGGCCGCGTCGTGGATTTCCTGCTGTTCTACGTGAAGCCAGTATCAGTGGCCGGTGTTTAATCTGGCCGACAGCGCGATCGTCGTCGGCGCGAGCCTGCTGGTGCTGGAGATCATCTTCGGCCACCAAGCACACCGCCAGAGCCATCCGATCGGTTTAGCGCGTGCCACGATGTGTGAGCCTTCCTCACCGACGCTACGCAGCTCCAGCTGTCCCGCTCCGACGTGAGCGTGGACGCGATACCTTCCTGGCCCTTTTTGATCGAAGGAACGGAACAGTCCTCCCTTGGACACAGCGAAGGCCAAAGCGTCGATCTGGCCGCTGTTCACCGATGCATCCACGCGCGCGTACTGCTCGGTCTTGCCCACATCGATGTTGAGCTGCCCGAAGCTCAGTTCGACATCTTTGTCGCCCGTAACGTCCCGCACGTCAAGTTGGCCGGCCATCATGCGCACGTACAGAGCGGAAGATTTCGGAATCTCGATCCGCGCCTGAAAGTTGTTATGCGGACATCCGGTCAGCCTGAGGTCGGCGTGATCGCCAGAGATCTGCAGGCGGACTCGCACGTTATCGCGTTCGGGATGGTACGACACGCGCACCGCAGCGTCGTCCGTGCCCACGATTTCAATTCCGCTGGAACATAAGTCCATGCGAATACGGCCTCCGGAGACAAACTTGGCCTCGACAGGACTCTTGCCAAGTTCGTCGATTTTCGCGTCCTGAGCAGAAACGAAAGCGGTGCCGAGCAGTAACAGGGTGAACAGGGTTCTCATGGGCACACCTCCCTGTGAAAGAAGTACGCTGGGCAGGTTAAGTTCGTTCCGTCGGATGTCCGAAAAATCAACTTGCGCTGATGGATGCGCTGCCCGCGGTCAGGAATGCCTCTTGCGGAGTATACGAGCGCGCCTCGGGGAAGATTCGAGGTCAACCCAAGGCATGAGGTACGACGAACCTGCAAGCGCCGTCTACGGGGAAGTTAAATCGGTTTAACTTCCGATTGTATCTTGTTAATTACAAATGGCTTACTGGCTTTATTTTGCACACCCTTCAACGTCGTAACCGTTGTGCAATCAGCAGCTTCAAGATAATGCACCAGAAATGGTGCAGACGTCGCTGGCAGCCTCTTGACTTTTGTCTCTCAAGAGTACCCACCCTGTTTTTGGATCTAGAAATTGATCCGCGAAATCCGCGTGAATCCGTGGCAAAGAAGTTCTACGGCGTCCCGTACAAGCTGCCGGTACACGTTGGCGTTCCGCATGATGGCCTGCACGTACTCGCGCGTCTCGGTGAACGGAATCGACTCGACGAACTCCGCCGCGTCGCGATACTTGCCCTGCCCCATCCACTCGTCCACGCGATCGGAGCCCGCGTTGTAGGCGGCCAGCGCCTGCTCGAACGATCCGCCGAACTTGTCGACCATGCCGCGGAAGTAGCGCGTGCCGAGTTCCAGATTCACCGGCGCAGTGTAGAGTTGGCTCGGGTTGTAGCGCTTCATCGCCGCCTGATGCGCCACCAGCTTGCCGGTTCTCGGAAGCAATTGCATCAGTCCGACGGCATTGGCGCGCGACACAGCAATCGGATTGAATTCCGATTCCTGCCGAATCAGCGACGCCACCAGATACGGATCAAGTCCGTTCGCGACAGAGAATTTCTTCAAGTCCGGCCAGTAAGGACGCGGGAAGAGCGCCTCCCAGTACTCGCGCGGCAGCGTCGGGATATCCACGGCGAAATAGCTCGGCACCGAGCGCTTCATCACTTCGATGGCGCGATCGTAGTGTCCAGTGTCGATGTAGAGCTGCGCGGTTTCCGCCGGAGCCCAGCTTTTGTCCTGATCGTCGCTGGCGGCTTTATCGAGTTCGCGCACGGCCAGATCGATCAGGCCTCCGTTGCCCAGAAGCTTCGCCTTCTGGTAATGCAGATCGTCAGGCGGTGCTTCGGCCAGCGTGATCTTCTCGCCGTGCTCGAGCGGCAGGAATCCGGTCGAGCAACGAATACTGTCCCGGCGGATCCGCCGCGGCCGGAAGTTTCTTCAGCCTCTGTCTTGCCAGTTCTGCGTAGTAGTAGTTGCGATAGCGGTCCGACAACTTCTGATAGAACGCCCGCGCCATCGCCGGATCGTTGTCTTCTTCGGCCAGCCGTGCACGCCAGTAGAGCGCCGCGTTGGCCTCATTGCCTGCCGGGATAAGCCGCAATCTGTTCCTCAAACAGCTTCTTGGCTTCGTCGTTGCGGCCCATGCGCAACGTGAGCCACGCGGCCTTCCAGTGCGCGTACGACGCTCTGGATCCCTTGGGAAAGCGCTGCTGCAGTTCGCGGAAGGCATCGAGCGCCTGATCGTATTCGTGATGCACGAGGTGCAGATTCGCGACCGACAGCAGCGCCGATTCAAGCCACGAACTGGTGGGCGCCATCTGACGAAGCTGATCGACCAGTTGATAGAACAACTCGTTCTGATCGGAGGCCCATGCGACCTCGCCGAGAATGTAAAACCGCTGCGCGTTCTGCTCGGGCGTCGCACCCACCAAAGTTGACAGTTCGGCCTTGGCTTCGCGGTTGCGCCCGCTGCGGTGCAGCGCGTCGGCCAGCGCGAGTTCTGCCGCCGGACGATCTGCCGGAGCCGCGTGGATCTGCGAGCTCGCGATACTCGTCGGCTGCATCGCTGTAGCGTCGCGCTTTCATCAGCAAATCAGCGCGCGTCTTGCGTTGCGCCGGCGTCGGCTGGGTAGCAATCGAAAGCTTCTTCAGTTCCGCATAGGCCGCGTCGGCTTCTGCCGATGTCGGCATGTTGTAGTAAACGTTCCCCAGAGCCTCGGATGCCTTCGGGCTCTGACCCAATGCGGCGTAAGCCTTGCCGATCGCGAGCTCGATATCGGAGCGCACAGGCAGACGGTCTTTCTCCAGAAGTTCGGCGGCTTCGGCGGCGCGTCCTTCGCTCAGCAGCGCGTTGGCGTAGCTCAGGTGCGCATCGCGAATCAGCAGCGAATCGGGATAGGTCGTCTGAAAGTTCGCCAGCGCCGCCATGCCCTCGGCCTGATGCCCGGTCTGCAGATAGCAGGTGCCGAGATAGTAGGCGATGTAGTCGCCGAGATCGCCCGCCATGGGCTTGGCGCGGTTCAGCGGCTCGATGGCTTTGGCGTAGTCGTGATCGATGAAGTGAGCGTATCCCACGACCAGCCAGGCCAGCGCTCCGGCATCTTCCTTGGAGTGGGCGCGGGCATAGGCTTCGACTCCGGCATAGGCAGCAGGCGTGCGGTCCTGGATCAGTTGCTGCGCCATGGGGCGCAAAGTGGTCGAGGCGACGAACGCTTGCCGGATGCGGCGCACCCGTGGAGAAATGGGCCTTTTTTTCCTCTTTGTCTTGGTCGCAGCGGCGTGCGAGGTGGCCGATTTCTTCGCGGTCGTTGTTGACTTGTGCGGAGGCTTCTTGGCGCCCGATTGATCGGGCTCAGTTTTCGGCGGAGGAGTCTTGGGAGCCGTGGGAGATTGTTTGTCTGGAGAATCGGAAGCCGCAGGATTAGTTGATTGCTGAGGATGATTCAGCGCAACAGGATACGCATTGCCCGGAAGCCCGCACACGCCGGCCAGAGCGAGCACCCACCACCACTTGAGACCCATTGAAACCACTGTAATTTGATGCGCGGAGACGCGAAAACCAGAACCTGTTCCGTTCAGAACGGCAAAGTCTTCCTTCGTGCACCTTCGTGTCCTTTGTCTTTAACCACAAAGGACACGAAGTAACACGAAGGAAAATTGCACTCTACTTTTTGAAGTTCGCGCCCATCACCGAGAGATCGTCTTCGGCGAGGCTGCGGACGACTTCCTTCTGGAAATAATCGCCGCTCGCGGCCACCGTGCTGCCGTAGCGCTTCTGGAACGTCGTGCGGCTCTTGTCGATGTCTTCCTTCAAGCGATCGTACAAATCTTTGTTGCGGCGGCCTTCATTCACCTTCGCCTGGTTGTAGAGCTTGATCTCATCCACCAGCAGGCGGGCGAAACGCTGCGCCTTGCGATGCGTGTCCGCGTCTTCCGGAGACAATCCGGCGAATGGATCGGCGGCTGGAGCCGCGGCGGCACTAGCTGCTGTCGCGGAAGCCGCTACTTCGACCACCTCGGCGGCCGGTTCCGGCTCAGGCGCCTTGGCGATATGTTTCGGAGTATGCGCCGCGAACGGATCCGAAAATGAGCTGACCGCCTGCACTGGCGCCGGCGGCGGAACTGGACGCTCCATGCTGGGCATGGGCTCGGCAGCTTCCCTCTGTTGCGCCTGCTTGCGCAGCGATGCCACTTCGAGCCATGCGCTGGTTGCCATCACCAGAACTTCCAGAGAGCCGGCATCGAGCAGGTTCTCGGCGCCGCCGTCGGCATAGAGCAGTGCAGCGACTTTATCTTTGAGCACGAGCGGCAGCATCAGGATCTGCTCGTTCTCCGGACCGCCAAACTGTTTCACGAAGCGGCGATCCATTTCCGCGATGTTGGCCGGAGTCGCCACGCGATTCTGATACGCATGAGACGCGGGTCCGGCCGTCATATCGAGCGGGAAATCTTTGATCGGATCGTCATCGCCCAAGCCGCGAGCCTGCCATCCCGTGGCGGCTCCTCCCTTCACCACGAACAGAGCGACACGAGTAGGCGTACGATGTGCCCGCATCGAGCAGGGCTTTCAGGATTTCCTTTTGCGTGCTTCCCGCATGAATGCCGGCGATCGCTTGCACCAGCCCGCCGGGCATGGGACTCGCAGCCCCGCCTTCGGCAGCCGCTGCCGGCGCAGGAAGTTCCGCCAGGACGCACTCGACCAACTCCGCTTGCAGCTTGGGAAGCTGCCGCTCCAGTGCCTGTGCTACGGCACGCTCAACGATTTCCTGGAGTTCCTTGCTCATTCTCAGAGAACCATTTCTATGTCAACAACGCGAGCATTACCCGATCGACCGAAAGGACACTGCCCTGACTGCCGATTATAGGGGTACTTTCACGCCCGCAGCAGGGTACCGAAGTACCTGTTCGGTCGGGTACGGCGACGTCGATTTTCCGATTCTATAGCAATCCGCTGAGGATCAACGGGAGGATCGCAGGCGGCAGGATTGTTCAACTTGACACCCGGGGTTCGCATAGATTCCTGATGATGGCGGGTTCAGAGAATCGCCCGCCCGACTCGCCAGAATCGCCCTCAGCAGATAGAATAAGAATTAGCTGCACTTGGGGGAACTTCAGAGGAAAATACTGCATCGCCTGAACCATGGGAGCCATCCAAAACAAACTAGTAGGGCCTGTTAGCGAGGAACTGGCGCTCGTTCAGGCGGCCAAGCGGGGCGACGACTCAGCTTTCGAAGAGCTGGTTCGTCGTTACGACCGCAACGTTTTCCGGATCGCGCAGCACATCACGCAGAACCGCGAGGATGCGGAAGATGTGGTGCAGGAAGCGTTCCTGAAAGCGTATGGCAACCTGGCGCAGTTCCAGGAGCAGTCGAAGTTTTATACATGGCTGGTCCGGATCGCCGTCAACGAAGCGTTGATGAAGTTGCGCCGGCGCAAGCCCGAGCGCACCGTATCGCTCGACGAAGACATTAAGACGGAAGACGATTCCCTGCCGCGCGAGATTGCGGACTGGAGCCCGAATCCGGAACAGCAGTACACGCAAGCAGAATTACGTGAGATTTTAAGCAAGACCATCCAGGGCCTGCCTCCAGGATTCCGGACGGTGTTCGTGCTGAGAGACGTGGAAGGTCTCTCGACGGAAGAAACAGCAGCGGCGCTCGAATTGAGCGTTCCTGCGGTAAAATCTCGCCTGTTGCGGGCACGCCTGCAATTGCGCGAGCGGCTGTCGCGCTACTTCCAGCGGCGCGAGCCCGGCGATGGCAAGACCGGTGGTGCGAGAGGTGAAGATGTCAAAAACAAAGATGTGGCGAGCGGAGATGGCAACCAGTGAAATGCTCTGAATTTTTGAGTGAGCTGACCAGTTATCTGGACGGCGTCCTCGACGAAAAAACCAAGGCCGAGTTGGAAAATCATCTTTCGTGGTGCCACAACTGCTACGTGGTTTGCGACACAACCAAGAAGACCATCGAGATCTACCGCGATTCGCAGCTCTACGAACTTCCTGAAGACCTCCGCAGCCGGCTCCGTTCCGCGATCATGACCAAGTGCCAGCAGCAGCGGAAAGCGCGGGCCGCAGAGCGTCTGAGACCAATTTTCGATTGCCGATTGCTGATTTCAGATTGCAGGCGATTGCAGAGTGTTTCGAACTAGAAATCGGCAATCGGCAATCTACAATTTGCAATCCATATGCGGCCGAGCGTCCCACCATCAAGCGAAGCCTGGCAGTTCCTTTTGAACTAGGCTTTGTGAATGGTTTTCCTTAGATTTGACGGACAGGAAATCGGCATTCACTGTCAGTAAATCAGATCACGTCCTACCTAACCCATTTAAATTAAAGCACGTACCTCTTTCCTAGGCTGGTACTCCATGGGTTGCGAAACTCGAAACCCTTTTGGGTATCCATGAATCTAAGTATTTGAGTGACGAAGTAACGGTGGAGGGGGCTCACTCACAATAACCCAGGAACTGGCATACACGCTCAGGTATGGAAGGTGGGGTCATGATTGCAAAGTTGGTAGAGTATTTCCTTGGCTGCAGGCACGCTCGCTACAGCTTTCCCGTAACCGTTCGTCGCGCGAAGCGCCGCCCCCAGGCCGCCGCGCTGACCGGAACCTATGTTGCCTGCCTCGATTGTGGCAAGGAATTCCCGTACGACTGGCAACGGATGAAGGTCATTACCTCCCCCGAGCGTCACCGCGAGCAGCTGGCCGAACTGGCCAAACACGCCGCATAGAAAGACACAAACCACTAAGGGCACGAAGGTACACGAAGGAAGGTCGCTTTCCTTCGTGGTCCTTAGTGTCCTTCGTGGTTATTGTTTCTAGTGTGACGGATATTCCGCCGGAATCGGCACCGGGACGCGCTTGTCGATGGGCACGAATTCCCTTTCCCCGGGCCCTAGATACACCTGACGCGGGCGCGCGATCTTCTGCTCCGGATCCTTCATCAGCTCTTCCCATTGCGCCAGCCAGCCGGCGGTTCGCGGAATCGCGAACAGAACCGTGAACATCTCCGGCCGGAAGCCCATCGCCTGATACATGATCCCCGAGTAGAAATCGACGTTGGGATACAGTTTGCGCTTCACGAAATACTCGTCTTCCAGCGCGATGCGCTCCAGTTCGAGTGCGATATCGAGTTTGGGACTGCGTCCCGTGACCTCGAAGACCTGCTCGGCGCACCAGCGGATGATTTTCGCCCTCGGATCGTAATTCTTGTAGATGCGGTGCCCGAAGCCCATCAGCTTGAAGTGTCCGTCCTTGACGCGCTTGATGTAGGCGGGAACGTTGTCTTTGGTTCCGATTTCCTCAAGCATCTTCAGCACTTCTTCGTTGGCGCCGCCGTGCAACGGGCCGGCCAGTGCCGATGCCGCCGAGGCGACGGCGAGATAGGGATCGGTTTCCGAGCTTCCCACCGAGCGCATCGCGCTCGTGCTGCAGTTCTGCTCGTGGTCGGCATGCAGAATAAAGAGAATGTCGAGCGCCCGCGAAATCGCCGGATGGGCCACATACTTGGGCTCGACCATCTTCCACAGCATGTTCATGAAATTCTCGGTGTAGCTCAGATCGTTGTCGGGGTACACGTAGGGGAATCCCACGTTGTGCCGGTACGACATGGCCGCGATCGAAGGCACTTTGCCGATGAGCCGGACGATCTGATGCATGCGGTCTGCGGGACTGCGGACCAGCTTGGCGTCCGGATAGACGCTCGACAGCGCCGCAATCGTGCTGACGAACATCGACATCGGATGCGCCGAGTAGCGGAATCCCTCCATGAATTTCTTCGTGGTCTCGTGCAGCATGGTGTGGTGCGTGATGTCGTAGACCCACTGGTTCAGCTCTTTTTCCGTGGGCAACTCGCCGAACATCAGCAGGTACGCCACTTCCAGGAAGGTGCAGCGCTCGGCCAGCACTTCGATGGGATATCCGCGATAGCGCAGGATGCCCTTGTCGCCGTCGATGTAGGTGATGCTGCTCTTGCACGAGGCGGTGTTGATGTAGGCGGGATCGTAGGTCATCAGCCCGAAATCGTCGGGGCCAGTCTTGATCTGACGCAGATCCATGGCTCGAATCGTGCCGTTCTCGACCGGAACGGTATAGGTCTTATTGGTTCGATTGTCCGTGATGGTGATTGTGTTTTCTGGCATGAGGTGTCCGCCTTTACGCGAGCGCGATTGAAACAAGCATAGCCGAGCCTATGGTCGGTTACTCAAATCGATCTGTGATTTAAATCACAGGATTCTGTGACGAGGTGGCGTCTGGCGGTTGGGTATCGCATCTTTGGAGCGCTGGATTAGTAATCCCACTTCTCCCAAAATCAGGGAGAAGTGGGGCACCCCAGGTCACCCCATATCATTCGAATTCGAGCATCACGATTTCGGGATTCGAGCCTAGACGCAGGGGCGGTCCCCAGGTGCCGGCGCCGCTCGACGTGAACACCTGCATGCGTCCGATGCGGCTCAGGCCGTAGACGAACTCGCGGTAGATTCGGCGCGCCATCCAGCTCCAGGGAATGAACTGGCCCAGATGCGTGTGTCCCGAGAGCTGCAAGGAAAAGCCGAGGGCTTCGGCGGTGGCGGGATCGTCGGGTGCGTGGGTCAGCAGGATACTCGCCCGCTGGCGGTCGAGCGGGACGCCGCGCAGCACCGAGGCGAGGTCCTCCGTTCGTGGCCGCATCGCGGTACGGAACCCCAACGATCTGCAGTCCATCGACGTTCACCCGCTCGTTCTTCAGGACGCGAACCCCTGTGGCGGCAATGGCATTCAGATACTTGCTGTCATCGCCGAATTGCTCGTGGTTCCCCGCGACGAAGTAGACTCCATGCGGAGCGGTCAACCGGTTCAACGGTTCCGCGGCTTTGGCTGCGTCGATCGCTGTGCCGTCGAACAGGTCGCCAGCGATGAAAATGAGATCGGGCTCTTCCCGCAGAACTTTGGCAATCAAGCGCTGCAGGAACCCGCGGTTGCGGACGTGGCCGAGGTGCACGTCGCTGATCAGCGCTGCCGTGCGCCCGCGCCAGGCATCGGGCAGATTCTCCAGCTGTACTCGGGCGCGAGTGATGCGCGTCCAGCTCGCGTTCCAGATTCCGTACAATCCCGAGCGCGAGGCGCAATCGCGAACAGAACTTCCGACCGATGCGATGAAAGTCAATTCCTACGCCAGCCAGAGTTGCGATTCCGAGCAGAACCCAGGAGCCGAGCGCCGCCAGGAACAAGAAACTCAGAAAGCCCATCCAGACGGCGGCGCCCTTGTAGAACACCCGCACCGGACCGCTAGTGTAGGAAAAGGCCAGAACAGAGGCGGCCACGAAGCTGATCGACAGCACCCCAAGCGCTGCTTGAAGCGCGAGCGGGATGACCGGGGACGTGGCGGAATGTCCACGTCTGGTAGAGAAAGTAATGGGCTAGAAACAGGACGAACTGAACGACTGCGATGAAGGTGACGAAAGTCTTTCGGCGGCGCATTCAATTATTGGATTCCGAAAGAGTGCGTGGGGATTCTGGAAAGCTCTACGCTCGCGCGACTTCATCCAGCACTTCGCCCTCGGGGCTCATCAGCTGGATGCGCAGCGGCATCTGCCCCATCGCGTGGGTCGAGCAGCTCAGGCACGGATCATAGCAGCGAATCACTGCTTCCACGCGGTTCAGCATGCCCGGGGTTAGGCGTTTGCCATGCACGAAGTGTTTGGCAACCTGCAGCACGCTGCGATTCATCGCCAGATTGTTGTGGCCGGTGGCGATGATCAGGTTCACCCAGCGGATCAATCCCTGCTCGTCGATCTTGTAGTGATGGAACAGCGTGCCCCGCGGAGCTTCGCACGCGCCCACGCCTTCCAGAGCATTCGGCCGGGCCACGGCGCGCACGTGCTTCGAGAGGATCTCGGGATCGTTCAGCAACTGCTCCAGCCGCTCGATGCAATACAGAATCTCGATCAGCCGCGCGTGATGGTAGTGGAACGAACTCAGCACGGCGGTGCGCTGCAATTCGTGGAACTCCGCCAGTTCCTGATCGGCGCGCGGCGTACCGCAGCGGTCGGCAACATTCAGTCGGGCCAGAGGGCCCGACGCGGTAGATGCCGTCCGGAAATCCCTTGGGCTTGTAATAGGTCGATTTCAGGTAGCTCCACGGCTCGACCTTCTCGCCGATGTAATCGTCGTAGTGCGTAGGGTCGAGATCGTCGGCGACGACGTGGCCCGAGGCGTCGACGATGCGCAGCTTTCCGTCCGTAGAACGTGAGCCCGTTGTCCTTCTTCACGATGCCCATGAACATCGTGGGAAAGTTGCCGAAGGTGGAAATCTCCTCGCGGAATCGCTCCATCGTTCCCTTGAACCATTCGAGCGTGCGCTCGGCGATGGCGAGAGCCTCGGGCAGCGACTGCAGAATGGCATCGCGATTGGCCTCGCTCAGCGGCTCGCTGACTCCGCCCGGCACGACCCAGGCGGGGTGAATGCGCTTGCCGCCCAGGCGCTCGATGATCTTCTGTCCGAACTGGCGCAAGCGGATGCCGTCGAGGGCGAGTTCCTTGTTTGCCTCGGCCACGCCGAAGATGTTGCTCTTCGCCGGATCGGCGTCCATGCCGAACAGCAGGTCCGGGGATGAAAGATGGAAGAGGCTGAGAGCGTGCGACTGCGTGACCTGCGCCAGCCCGAAGATGCGGCGCAGCTTGTCGGCCGTCGGAGGAATTCGAACTGCGAGCAGCGAGTCGCAGGCCTTGGCGGAGGCGATCAGATGGCTGACCGGGCAGATGCCGCAGATGCGCGCCATCAGCGATGGCATCTCGTAGAACGGGCGGCCTTCGCACAGCTTCTCGAAGCCGCGGAACTGCGTGACGTGAAAGCGCGCGTCCTCGACGCGGCCGTCTTCGTTCAGATGCAGCGTGATCTTGGAATGGCCTTCAATGCGCGTCACCGGATCGATGACGATGGTGCTTTCCTGCTTCACGAGATGCTCCTTGCGAGCTATGAGCAATGAGCGATGAGCGGTGAGCTTAAGCTCTGCGCCGATGGCTCCGAACTGATCGGTCAATCGATCTTGGCTTCTGTGCAAGCTAAACTGGTTGCTCATTGCTCACAGCTCATTGCTCATCGCTCGCTACGATCCAAACCGCGTTTTCGATCCCACGTCCGGATTGCGGCCGGCCAGCAATTCCGACACGACGTAGTGAATCGTGTCGGCCGACGGCGGGCAGCCGGGAACGAATACATCGACATTCACAAATTCGTGTACCGGCCGCGACGTGGGCAGCAGCGCCGGGACGACCTGGTTCGGAATGCCGGGATCGAAGGTCACGTTCTCGCGATAGGCGCGGTCGTAGACGGCCTTCGTGCCAAACGAATTGCGCATCCCCGGCACATTGGCGGTAACCGCGCAGTCGCCCAGCGAGACCAGAATCTTCGTCCGCTCGCGCACGATCTTGATCTTGTGCAGATCCTCTTCGCTGCTGACGGCGCCTTCGACCAGCGTGACGTCGACGTCCTCGGGAAATTCCTTGGCATCCACCAGCGGGCTGTACACCAGATCGGCTGCGGCGGCAATGTCCAGCAGGCGCTCGTCCATGTCGAGAAACGACATGTGGCAGCCGGAGCAGCCGTCGAGCCATACGGTAGCGATTCGCTCTTTATTCATTCGATCAATTCATTCACCGCGAAGGGCACGAAGTCACGCGAAGGAAGACACTTGCACACGAAGTCCTTCGTGAACCTTCTTGCGCCTTCGCGAGCTCGAAGGCGTTCGGTCTCCACGCTCATTCGTTTTCCTTCCGCATCAAGGTCAGGTACGGCAGGAACTGGCGGCGTTTCATCATTTCGGCGACCGAGCGTCCTTTCTCAAACAGTGCGCCGGTCGGGCAGACGTGCACGCACTTGCCGCAACTGGTGCAGGTTTCCGACGATCCCCAGGGTTCATTCAAGTCGGTGATGACCTTCGCATCGATGCCGCGGCCCATCACATCCCAGGTGTGCGCGCCCTCGATCTCGTCGCAGACGCGCACGCAGCGGGTGCACAGAATGCAGCGGTTGTGATCGATGACGAAGCGGTCGTGCGAGGCGTCGACGTCTTCCTTCGGATAGCGATAGGGGAAGTGCACGTGCGTGATTCCCAGCTGCTGCGCCAGATTCTGCATCTCGCAGTGGCCGTTCGAGACGCACACCGAGCAGACGTGATTGCGCTCGGTGAAGAGCAACTCGAGAATCATCCGGCGATAGTTCTGCAGGCGCTCGGAGTCGGTGGTGACCTCCATGCCTTCTTCGACCATGGTGACGCAGGCGGGAAGCAGCTTGTTCTGGCCTTTGATCTCGACCAGGCACAGGCGGCAGGCGCCGACGTCCGTGAGGCCGTCCATTTCGCACAGACGCGGAATGAAGATGCCGTTCTGGCGGGCGACGTCGAGAATGGTTTCTTCCTGGCGTCCGCTCAAATCGCGGCCGTCGATCTTCAGCGTTTTGACGGTGGGGACCTGTCTCATACGGTTTCTCCCACAGGCTGCCCGCAAACTCCGGCGGGACACTTCTTATCCTGAATATGCGCCCGGTACTCCTCGGCAAACGACTTCAGCGTGCTGACCACCGGATTCGGCGCCGACTGCCCCAGCCCGCACAGACTGGTGTGCTTCAGCAGGTCGCAGAGTTCTTCGAGCAGCTTCAGATCCTGCTCGGTGGCGGTCATGTTGCCGATCGCGGTCAGGATGCGATGCATCTGGTAGGTGCCCACGCGGCACGGGATGCACTTGCCGCACGACTCGGTCATGCAGAAGTCCATGAAGTATTTGGCGACATCGACCATGCAGGAGCTTTCGTCCATGACGATCATGCCGCCCGAGCCCATGATCGATCCGGCTTTGGCGAGCGACTCGTAATCGACGGGCATGTCGAGACACTCGGTGGGCAGGCAGCCGCCGGAAGGTCCGCCGGTCTGCACGGCCTTGAACTTGCGGCCGTCGGGGATGCCTCCGCCGATTTCGAAGACCATCTCGCGCAGAGAGATTCCCATGGGAACTTCGACCAGGCCTGTGTTCTCGACGCGGCCGGCAAGCGCGAAGACCTTCGTCCCTTTGCTCTTCTCGGTGCCGATGCTCGGCGTACCACTCGCCGCCGTTGCGGATGATCGGCGCGATGTTGGCGAAGGTCTCGACGTTGTTGATTAGAGTAGGCTGGCCGAACAGGCCTTCCATGGCGGGATACGGCGGACGCGGACGCGGCGTGCCGCGCTTCCCTTCCACCGAGGCGATCAGCGCAGTCTCTTCTCCGCAGACGAATGCTCCGGCGCCGAGGCGGAGATCGATCTTGAAGCTGAAGCGCGTGCCGCAGATTTCCGATCCGAGCAGGCCAACGCGCTCTGCCTGCCGAATCGCGTTCCGCAGCCGCTTGATCGCCAGCGGATATTCGGCACGCACGTAGATGTAGGCTTCCGTCGCGCCGACCGCGTATCCGGCGATCAGCATGCCTTCGAGCACGCGATGCGGATCGCTTTCGAGCACGCTGCGATCCATGAACGCGCCGGGATCGCCTTCGTCGGCGTTGCAGATGACATACTTCTGCGTGCCGACGGATTTCGACACCGTGCTCCACTTCAAGCCGGTCGGGTATCCCGCGCCGCCACGTCCGCGCAGGCCGCTCTTGGTGACCTCATCGACCACCTCGCGCGGCGTCATCTCGGTCAGCGCCTTGATCAGCGCGGTATAGCCGTTCGCGGCGATGTAGTCCTCAATGCGGTCTGGATCGATTACGCCAGAATTCTCCAGCACGATCTTCTGCTGCCGCTGGAAGAACGGAACATCGGTGGGGCAAACCAGCCGGGAGACGGGGCCCTTATCGAGGCTGTCGAGAATCGCCGCGCCGTCGGCGGCCTCGACCTTCTTGTAGAGCACGCCGTTGCTGGTCGAGACCAGCGGGCCCTCCGAGCACAGTCCCATGCAGCCGACGCCCTTGACCTGGCAGTGATCTTTGGTGCCGCGCTGGGCAACTTCCTTATCCAGCGCGTCCTTCACCGACTGGCTCTGGCAGGAGAGGCATCCGGCGGCGACGCAGACATTCACCCGCTGGGTGAAGTGGCTCTGCTGCTCGCGTTCGGTTTCTGCAATCTGATCGAGTTCTTCAGGCGTCATGTTGCGTCGTCCATTTCTTCAAGTGCTCACGGATGGCCGGGGCTCCTACTTTTCCGGCCACCTCCTGGTCGTACACCACCGCCGGCGCCAGTCCGCACGAACCCAGGCAGCGGGCCGTCAGCAGCGAGACTTTCTTGTCGGCAGTGGTTTCCCCGGGGACAATGCCAAGGTCGCGCTGCACCGCATCGAGCAACTGCGGCGCTCCCTTGATGTAGCACGCCGTGCCCATGCAGATGACACAGGTATGCTCGCCCGCCGGTTTCAGGGTGAAGAAATGGTAGAAAGTAGCGACGCCGTAGGCCCGGCTCAGCGGCACGCGCAACGACATGGCGACGTAGCGCAGCGCCTGTTCGTCCAGATATCCGAACGCCTCCTGAACCGTGTGCAGCGTTTCAATCAGCCCGCGCGCCTGCTGGCCCTGCCGCCGCATGGTGGCATCGACCAGCTTCCAGCGCTTGTCCTGATTGGGAGGAGTTGGTTTTGCTACGTATGAGGGCATATCTTTTCCTGCTCGCAGATAAATTCAGCATGAAGTATGAATGCGAATAAATTCGGTTTGCGAGTAAACAGGAATTATAGTCCCGCAGCGGAATTTGTCACTGTGATAGCGATCACGACATTGCGATATTACAAAGTAAGTTTCACTTTGGGATTAGCCATTTAGTGCTGAAACGGCGAGGCGTTCGTGGTGCCGGTGGATCTCGCCTTCGTCATGCCACTGTGCCGCGACCACGATCAACGTGGCGTCGTCACGGAGTTGCTGATCACAGAAGTGTTTGGCATCCGCCAGGATGCGCGACTTGATTTCGCCGGCGGGCTTGTCGATCGATTCACGTGCGCTCGCCACCAGACGCTCCTCGCCAAATTCTTCCTCACCGCCGGGCCCGGCTTCGGTGATGCCGTCGGTAAAAAGCAGCAGACGGTCTCCGGCCTCGAATTGCAGGAAGGAGTCTTCATACTTCCAATCGGGAAAAACTCCGAGCACAGCTCCGCCGTTCTGCAGTTCGCGAGTCCTGCCGTCGGCGCGAAGCAGGATCGGCAGCAGATGTCCGGCATTGGTGTAGTGCATCGACCGCGTCTCGGCGTCGAGCACGGCGTAGAAAAATGTCACGAACTTTCCGGTGCCGATGCTCGCGCTCAGCACGGAATTCACGCGGCCGCACATGTCCGAAGCCGCCATCGACTCGTTCGCGAAAGCGCGCACGCTGGCCTGCACATTCGCCATCAGCAGCGCGGCCGAAACGCTTTTGCCGACCACATCGGCGATGCAGATGCCCAGCTTGGTGTCGCTGAGCCGGATCACGTCGAAGTAGTCGCCGCCTACCACACGCGCCGGTTCCCACGCGCCGGCGATTTCGAATCCCGCGATCTGCGGGATCTCCTTCGGCATCAGCGACTGCTGAATCTCCCGCGCCTGCTGCAACTCGTGCCCTTGGGCCACCCGCTGTGCCACTTCCATCTCGATCGTGTGTTGCAGATCGCGGTTTCTGGATTCCAGTCGCTCCCGGGTTCTGCGGTAGATCTCCGTGCTGATGCCCACGATCATGGTTGCCATGAACGGCAGCTTCCATCCCGATTTCAGGAACTGCCACAGACTTTGACCTGGCACCCCATGGAACGGGAACTGGATGGCGCTGACCACCGCCACTCCCAGCACCGCGATCACCAGCACCAATGCCAGGTAGATCGCCCATGAGTGCGAGGTGCGCCTGGATTTGTAGAGGAACCCGAGATAATCCTGGATGATTGCAATGAAGTTGCACAGCGGGAGCGTGTAAGCGATTGTGGTGCCGATATCGGCGGGCCGCTCGACAGCCCACAGGCCGGCGTAGATCGCAACCGCGATCGCAATGTAGCTCTGTTGCCGGAGGATGAATCGCTTCGGCCGGAACCATTGGACGGCCGATTGTCCTTCTCGGGTCAAAGAGGCATCCCCTGTCATTCTCGAATGGTCAGCACCGGGCAATGCGCCTGCGCGATGACATGGTGCGCCGCCGACCAGGGCAGATGCGTAGAGCCGACGTCGGAGTACGCACGCGCTCCCAGGACAATCATGTCGGCCTCACGCTCTTCCGCCGCCTTCAGGATGCGCTCGGGTGCATGCCCGAATTCCAGCAGAGTTTCTGGGATGTACTGCAACTCAGCCTTGGTGGGAATCAGCGCCCGCAGTTTCTGCAGGCATGCTTCCATGGGCTCCGGCTTGCTTCCGAGCCGCGTGTAATCCTCCATGACGTGCATGAGAGTGAGCCGGGCATGAAATTCATCGGCGAGGAGTGCGGCCTCTTGTGCCATGCGAGCCGCATCCTTGGCAAAATTCGTGGCGAACACGATCTGCCGCAGTTCCAATTCCACCGGGGCCAGGTCTGTCCCTTGATTGCGGAACGCGGGAAGCTTTGCCCGCCCGAAAACCTTCGGGCCCACGGTGAGCACCGGGCATGCAGCATGGCGCAGGATGTCTTCCGCCACCGAACCGAGCAGCAACTTGCCCAGTCCAGTCCGGCCATGCGTGCCAACGACGATCAGGTCAATGTCGTTTTCTTCGATGATGGCCGCCAGATTCTTCCAGACCAATCCGTGCCGCACGTAGTTGCGGTGCGGGATGGTCTCAAAATGCGCCGCGATCTGGTCGAGCTTGTCCTTGGCCTCGTTCTGGGCGTCTTCGATAGATCGTGCCCATGCTGACGTAGTCCACGCCGCCGGTCATCATCAGCAGGCTCGCTTCCGAGAGTACGTGCACCATGTGCAGGGTGCTGCGGAAGCGGCGGCAGATGGCCGTCGCATAAGGCAGAGCCGCTTCTGACGTGGCTGAGAAATCGGTGGCGAACAGAACGTTCTTGACCGAGAGCGCAGAGGAAGGCTGCGCTGATCGGTTTGCGATTGCGGTGTTCGGAGCTTCGACGAGTGCCATGAGACACCTCCTGCGCCAGTTTCAGGATCGCGCCGGATGAGGAATCTGGGGTATGGCGGGTGTCACCCGATTTTGTGATTGGAATCACAGAAGGCAGATTCAGGGAGTTGGCGGTCAGACTCGTCGTCCCTCATCACTGGCCGCGAACCTGGCGTAACCACTAGCCCCTGATCTACTGCGCGAAGCCGTCGGCTTGCGTCACTGCGCCGATCGCTACTGTGTGGTCGATGTAGAGGCGTCCGGCGTCGAGCGCTTTGCGGTCGAGTTCGAGCAGCGCCGGATTCTTCACCTTCGCTTCCAGAACTTTCATCGCGGTTTCAGACGAGAGGCATTCCGTCTCTTCCAGCAGCGCGCCCATCATGACGACGTTGGCGACTTTCGCCGAGCCGAGCTTGTCGGCGATCTCCGACGCGGGGATGCACACGACCTGCGCATTCGGGGATCGCTGAGATCGTCGGGCAACTGCTCGCGGCCGTAGATGATGGTGCCGCCGGGCGCAATCTGGGACGCGAACTTGCGCAGCGAGATTTCGTTCATCGCGATCAGCACATCGGGACGCGAGAGCACTGGCGAGCCGATGCGGTCTTTCGACAGGCAGACGTGGCAGTGCGCGCTGCCGGAGCGCATCTCGGGGCCGTACGAAGGCAGCCAGCTCACTTCCAGGCCTTCGCGCATGCCCATCTCCGCCAGAAGCTGGCCGAGCAGCAGCACGCCCTGTCCGCCAAAGCCGGCGATCTTGATGCCGAGATGCTGGAAGTGATGCGTGCGCCCGTGCACCACACCTTCGCGCGCGACTTTGCGCTCGCCCTCGACGATTTCTTCGACGGTCTTGTGGGGCGGAACGTTGGTATTCGGGATTTCGATTTTCTTGTCGCGGAACACATTCAGCGGGAAGTTGGGGATCATCTTCTCCCCGATCCACTTCCGTGCTTCGACGGGATCTTTCCCCCAGATCGTCGGGCAAGGCGAGAGAATCTCGACAAAGGTGAATCCCGCGCCGTCGCGCTGCAGTTCCAGCGCTTTGCGCACCGCGCGGCGCGCTTTCATGATGTTCTTGTTGTCCGAGAGCGCGACGCGCTCGATGTACACCGGAGCTTCGAGCGACGAGAGCATCTCGGCCATGTGCAGCGGGAAGCCTTCGTTGACGGGGCGGCGTCCCCAGGGAGACGTCGTGCTGCGCTGGCCGACCAGCGTGGTCGGCGCCATCTGTCCGCCGGTCATGCCGTAAATCGCGTTGTTGACGAAGAAGACGGAGATCTTCTCGCCGCGATTCGCGGCATGAACGATCTCGGCGGTGCCGATCGCGGCCAGATCGCCGTCGCCCTGATAGGCAATCACGATCTTGTCGGGACAAGCGCGCTTCAAGCCCGGTCGCGGCGGCGGGAGCGCGTCCGTGCGCGACCTGCACGTTGCCCACGTCGAAATAGTAGTAGGCAAACACCGAGCAGCCGACCGGGCTGACGAGAATGGTCTGATCCTGCAGCTTCGAGGTCTTCCAGCGCCTCGGCGATCAGCTTGTGCGCCACGCCGTGGCCGCAGCCGGGGCAATAGTGCGTCTGGTGCTTCAGGTCCGACTTGCGCTCGTACTCGGCGATAAAACGTCTCAGGCTTCTGATGGACGACCTCGTACTTCTCGCTCGTTGCTTTCGACTCTTCCAGGACTACGTTGGTCCGCCATGATGAGATCCTCTTGCTCGTGTGAGCGGCGGACGCATTCGTCGCGCACGCGACGCGCCCGGACGAATGCGTCCGGGGCTACACGTTCTACACTGCTGCTCCCACGTGCTCTTCAATCTTCGCCAGCAACTCTTCCACGCCCGGCACGTTGCCGCCGACGCGTCCGTAGAACTCGACGGGACGCTTGCCCTCGAGCGTGAGCTGCACGTCTTCCACCATCTGCCCGTTGCTCAGCTCCACCACCAGCACCTTCTCCGCACGTGCAGCGCGGCTGCCGCAATTCGTTCGGACGGGAACGGCCACAGCGTGATCGGACGGAAAAGTCCGACCTTGATTCCCTGCTTGCGCGCCTCGTCCACCGCCGAGCGCAGCACGCGCGAAACGATGCCGTAGCCAACCACGAGCAATTCGGCATCTTCGGTGCGGTATTGTTCGCAGCGCGTCTCCTGCTGCTTGGCGCGAATGTACTTCGCTTCCATCTTCCGCTGATGCTCTTCCAGATCGTCCGGCTCGAGGAAGATGGAGCTGATCATGTTCTGGCGCGTCCCGGCAGTTCCCTGCACCGCCCACGGCTTCGGCGGAGGCACGATCTCGCGGTATTGCAGATCGAGCGGTTCCATCATCTGGCCAACGAATCCGTCGGTCAGCACGATCGCCGGATTGCGATAGTTGTCGGCCAGTTCGAAGGCGAGGATGGTGAGGTCCGCCATCTCCTGCACCGACGCGGGCGCCAGCACGAAGTTGCGGTAGTTGCCGTGGCCTCCACCCTTGACCATGGCGAAGTAGTCGCTCTGTTCGGGAGCGATATTGCCCAGTCCCGGACCGCCGCGCATCACATCGACGATCACGCAAGGCAGTTCGGCTCCAGCGAGATAGGAGATGCCTTCCTGCATCAGGCTGAGGCCCGGGCCGGAAGAAGCGGTCATGACGCGCTGTCCCGCCGACGCGGCGCCGTACACCATGTTGATGGAGGCCGTCTCGCTCTCCGCCTGCACGAATGTTCCGCCGACTTCGGGAAAATAGAGCGCCGCGGCTTCGGCGACTTCGCTGGCCGGAGTGATGGGATATCCGTAGTAGGCGCGGCATCCAGCCAGCACTGCGCCCTTGATGACGGCGACGTTGCCCTTACAGAGCTGGCGCATGTTCGCCTCCTGCCTGCACGGGTGCCGGAGCTGCTTTGGGCGGAGCTGCCAGACGGTAAACGGTGATCGCGCCCGGCTCCGGACAGCAATAGAAGCAGATGCCGCATCCGGTGCAATCGTGGCCGGTGTAGCGCGCCGGATGCACGCCGTAATGGCTCAGTTCAGGAGAGAGTTCCAGACACTTGGGCGGGCAGGACTCTACGCACAGCCCGCATCCCTTGCACTCCTCGACATCGATTGTCACTTTACCGCGCGCTGGGCCCGCCATACTTGCCACCTCATTTGTCTAGCTCGTTTTTCTCTATCCTGTAACTGCGGTCTGCGCCGCATGAGGATTCTGCAACCACTTGGTCTTTTCGCAATACTCGTACAGCTCCGCACGGAAGTCGGGATGGGCAATCTCGATCAGCGCCTTGGCGCGTTCACGAATCGACTTGCCGTGCAGATACGCCACTCCAAATTCGGTCACGACGTAGCGCACGAGTCCGCGCGACGTGACCACTCCCGCCCCGGGATCGAGCATCGGCACGATCCGCGAGATTGTGCCTTTCTTCGCCGTGGAAGAGATCGCGATGATCGGCTTACCGCCTTTCGACCGCGACGCTCCGCGGAGGAAATCCACCTGCCCGCCGATGCCGCTGTAGAACTGGTTGCCAATCGAATCGGAGCAGACCTGCCCGGTGAGGTCCACCTGGATCGCCGAATTGATCGCCACCATCTTGTCGTTGCGCGCGATCAATCCGGGATCGTTGGTGTACGCCGTGGGATGGAATTCGAAGATGGGATTGTTGTCGATGAAGTCGAACAGCCGTTTCGTCCCCAGGGCAAATCCCAGAATGATCTTGCGCGGCTTGAAGTTCTTGCGCGCGCCGGTGAGCACACCGGCCTCGATCAGCGGAATCGCTCCGTCGGAGACCAGTTCGCTGTGGACGCCAAGATCCTTGCGATCCATCAGCATGGGCAGCACTGCGTCGGGAATTCCGCCGATGCCAGTCTGTAGAACGGCGCCGTCTTCGATCAGGCCGGCGACATTCTTCGCGATCGCCACTTGCAGATCGGTCACGATGGGCTTCTTCAGCGCGCACAGCGGCCGCGACGACTCGACAAATGCGTCAATGTCATCGACGTGGATGAAGCTGTCGCCGTAGGTGCGCGGCATGTAGTCGTTGATCTGCGCGACTACATACTTGGCGACCCTGGCCGCGGTAAGCGTGGTGTCGACCCCGACGCCGAAGCTGCAGAAGCCGTGCGAATCCGGCGGCGAGACCTCGATCAACGCCACATCGATGGGCATCTGCCCGCTTTCGAACAGGCCCTCGATCTCGCTCAGATAGATGGGCGTGTAATCGGCGCGGCCGTCGTTGATGGCCTCGCGCACATTGCCGCCGATGAACACGGCGTTGTGCCGGAAGTGGCCTGCCATCTCCGGCGCCACGTAGGGCGCGCAGCCCATGGTCATCATGTGAACGATTTCTACGTCGAAGACGTCGGGCGCGCGCCGCATCAGCGCCTCGACCAAGGTCTCAGGCTCGGCACATCCTGGCTGAATGTAGACGCGCATGCCCGACTTCACGCATGGCCAGCGCTTCGTCTGCCGTCTTCAGCCGCTTCTTGTATTCCATCTCCCATGACATCGACATCCTTATTTGCTCCCCTTTAGATGGCCCTGCAGCATGCCGGCTTCCCGCGGCGCTCGGGCCACCTCTTCTTCATACCCCACAGCGGCATAATAAATCGCCCGGTCAAAAAACATTTCAAGCATTTGCAGCAGTTCGAGTTCGCCCATGATCTCGACCGCGCGGTCCATCACGGCTTCGCTCTTCAGGAACTCCCAGAGATTCTCTTTGGTGAGAACGATCGCCTGGACCACCTCGCTGAGCGGCACGCGTTGCCGTGCGCGGCGCGCTCCGATTTCGCGGTAGCGATGCTCGATGTCGAGTTCGTTCTTGCCCAGCAGCCACTCGCCCAGGTGGCGGTAGATTTCGTAGACGCGTTCTCTCAATTCATGGGCGGGAATATTGCGGAAATGCGAGACCTGGGAACTGGCCTGAACTCTCTCTTCAAGCCCCCCGGCAAGTGCATCGGCGTGAGATTCGATCAGACGAACGAGTCTGTAGGAAAACATCATGATACCCCCCTCGTCGCCCCCAAAATGTGAACACGAGGCCCGACTTCACACCCCAAGTTTGACGGCCGCGTCCTGATTGCTCCAGCCCTCGACCGGCATCTTTGATGCTCTCGACCGTGGGTTCCAGCGTCTGTGGAACCGTGATGGCGCGCGAGATCATGCACACCGATTTCGTGCGGCGCAAGAGCGTGAGCCCAGCCTCGACTTGATCTTCAGAATGCACCTTCAACCGGGGACGGATGAGAATCTCATTGAAGTTGCATCCCGTAGCCCTGGTGCGGTGGACACAGCCTTCGATTTCCACCTCCAGGTCGGTGTACTCGAACTTCGCGCTTCGCGCCACATCGTGAAAAGTTGTGGTAAAGCAGCCCGCCAGGGCGCAGAGCAGCAACTGCTCCGGCGTCCAGCGGCCTTGAAGCCCGCCCAGTTCCGCCGCTTCCGAGAAGTGGATCGTATTGGGCGAGGACTCGCACTTGGCCAGTCCAGTGCGGCCCGAGGTCCACCAGGCCGAAACGCGATAGGTATATTCAGACAGCCATGTTTAGACTCCTGCCACTCCCAGAAGGCGACCTCCCATCAAGACGATAGAGAGAAGATCACGGTGATGGTGGTCTCCACCTCGACCGGTTGCCCCATTGAGCAAGTATGGTTTGTAACGCCACTGTTTCACCGCAGCAATGGCGGTCGGAACCAGCATCGGGTGTCCGCTGACCAGTTGCAGATTGGTGATCTGTCCGTTGGCGTCGATAACCGCGCTCAGAATAACTTCTCCCTGCACGCGCGCCGCTCGGGCCAGAGTCGGATACGTCGGTTCGACTTTTTGAATCAAGAGTCCTTTGGTCACGCCCTGCGAGATGCGCACGCGTTGCGGAGTTACGGGGACGAACTTCGGAACCGCAGCATTGGTTGCGCTGACGATGCCTCCGATGACGCCGCCTAGCTGTCCGCCCGGAATGCCACCCGGAACGCCTCCAACCACGCCTCCTGTTGCCGGCATCGGCGGCGGCGCGTCTTCTTCCCTAATCATCTGCACCTTCTGTGGAATCTTGGTCGGCGTGCGCAGCTGGCCTGTATTCAACATGTCGGTCTGGATCTGCCGCACCACCCTCTGCACCGCGGCGGCCGGCGGCGGAGGCGGGGGAGGTGGGGGAGGCGCCACGAGAAACGTGAGCAGTTGGGCTTTGGGCAGGCTCTCGGTAAAGAGCAGCGGCATAATCAACATGACGCCAATGGCCAAGCAGTTCAAAACAAAGGACGTGACGGTCGCGAAAGACTGCCGCTTGTTCTGTTGCCCAAATTCCAGGATGCTGTCGGCGAACATCGGCCTCGGGGTAAACTTGGCCCCCGTCAGATCGGATTTGGGTAGCACCGCCGCCGAAGGACGGCTTGCTGGTTTGACTTCTTTTACCTCTGGCTCATGGATATCAATAGTGCCCATCGGAACCTCCCTACCTCACCCTTGCCACGAATTCCGCTAACAAACCCTGAAAGACGCTCACAGCCGTTGCATTCCAAGCACATCTTCGTTCAACGCTCGGTTAGGGCAAATGGCCCTCATCACGGAACTTTGTGACGGGGATCACGGATTTCATAGTTCACGCCGAAACGAAAGTAATTGCGGTAGTTACAGCGCGGGTGAGTTCTATAGAAGGTAAGTTTCTGATTCCCGAAAATTACTCGGAATACACTGGGCTTCCGTTGTCCCGGGAAGCGGCGATAAGATCATCCACCACAAAGGACACGAAGGTACACGAAGGAAAAACGCTCGATGGTTTTCTTCGTGTACCTTCGTGCCCTTCGTGGTTCAAGCTTTTGATTCTCTTCCCTCTAAGCGTATGAAACGGTCGATCGCCGAACTGTATAATGGCGACCTCGGATTCTGTGTCCTCGCGCTTGCGTTACGCGTCCCTATCCTATGACCGTTGCCATCCAATGCCGCGACCTGCGCAAGACATACGACGGGAAAGTCGAAGCCGTGCGCGGGCTGAACCTGGAAATCGAGGTAGGCGAATGTTTCGGCCTTCTGGGGCCGAACGGCGCGGGCAAGACTACGACCATTGAGATTCTGGAAGGCCTGCTGCAGCCCACTTCGGGACAGGTTTCGATCTTCGGACATTCCTGGAACGAGAACGAGCGCGAGATGCGCGAGTGGCTTGGCATCTCGCTGCAGGAAACGCGCCTGTCGGAAAAGCTGACGGTGCGCGAGACCATCGACCTGTTCGCCAGTTTCTATCGCGAACCGCGTCCGACCGAAGAAGTGATGGAGCAACTGCAACTCACGGAAAAGGCCGACTCGTGGGTGGGAAAGCTTTCCGGTGGGCAGCGGCAGCGGCTCGCGGTAGCCACAGCGCTGGTGTGCAATCCGAAGATTCTGTTTCTGGATGAGCCGACAACCGGACTCGATCCGCAAAGCCGGCGGCAGTTGTGGGACATCATTCGCGCCTTCCAGAAAAATGGCGGAACGGTCCTGCTCACAACGCACTACATGGACGAAGCCGAGCGGCTCTGCGACCGGCTGGCGATCGTGGATCACGGGCAGATCATCGCCGAAGGATCGCCGGCGGATCTGATCAACCGGCTGGGCGGACATCACGTGGTGGAGTTCTCCGTGAGCGGCAATCACGACGGCGCCGCTCTGCCCGCATGGCGCGCTCTGCCGAGCGTCGAGTCGGTGCGCGAGGATGAAGGATTGATCGCATTGAACGTGAAACAGCCGCACCTAACGATTCCAGCGCTGCTAGAAACCATCGACAAGCAAGGCGGCAGTGTTGCAGCATCTGACGACGCGGCAAGCCAGCCTGGAAGATGTATTCGTGCGGCTGACAGGGCGGCACCTGCGGGAAGAGTAGCGCAATGAGGTTGACGATGATGACCATGATCGGCAGGTTCCGGGTCACTGGAATCACGGGAGTCACAATGGTTGTGTTCTCGTGCTGCGCCCTCGCGCAGGTCGCAGCGGATGCCACCGCATCCGCCTTCGCACCACTCGATCAATGGAAAACGGCCATTCTTGCCGGAGATGCCACCGCTTTGTCGAACCTATACAGCACGACTCCAGCGCTCCAGGTCGCGGCCGAAAAGGGCGCGGCAAGTGACGCCGCTGCCGAGACCAACTTCTGGGTTGGCCTCAAGGCTCGAAAGATCGACTTGCAGATCGTTCAGAAAACGTCGCCACAACCGGGCGTGCCAGGTTGTCGTCTTTCAGGCCGAAGTGCAATCTGGCAGCGAAACGCTTTACGTGACGGAAGCGCAGGCCTGGCAGCAACAGGGCGACTCATGGCGACTGGTCGTGGTCAAGCACAGCCAGCCAGCGCATCTGCAGCAACCACCGAGCGCAGATAAGAATATCTATCCTGACAACGTTGATGCCCGTAAAGAGATCAAAGAGGCTGAGGAGCACGCCGCGAAAGATCACAAGCGCGTGCTTCTGGTTTTTGGGGCGAACTGGTGTTACGACTGCCACGTGCTCGACCTCGCGTTCCACCGGCCAGATTTCGCGTCGACGATGGCGGGCTACGAAGTCGTGCATATCGATATCGGGACCGACGGAAAAAAGAATGCCGATCTGGCGAAGCAATTCCAGGTACCGCTCGATAAAGGCGTTCCGGCGTTGGCTGTGATTGAGAGCGATGGGAAATTGGTGGTTAGCCAAAAGAACGGCGAATTCGAGAACGCCCGCGCTATGACGCCAGAGTCGTTGTTGGGATTCCTGAACAAGTGGAAGCCGGAGGCGCGCTGATTTTCGTATGAGTGTGGCACAAGAAACACCGATTCGAACGGAGCAGCTGCAGCCCACGCCTCCGCGACGCAACGGCCGCTGGTCCGGCTACGCGCATCTGCTGATGGCGCGCATGCTGGAACTCAAGCGCGAGCCTGAGGTCGTCTTCTGGGTATTTGTCTTTCCCGCTACTGCTGGCGCTGGGCCTGGGCATAGCCTTTCGCAACAAGCCGGGCAATGCCGCTTCCATTGCTATCGTGGAAGGCGCAGGCTCTCAAGAAGCGCAGAGCCTGCTCGCGCGTTCGCCGCAGCACGATCAGTTCAAAGTCCAGGTGCTGAACGAAGACGACGCCCGCAACGGATTCCGCCTGGGCAAATTCGATCTCGTGATCGAGCCGGGCACAACCGGAGCGGTGACCTATCTCTACGACCCGGCGCGTCCGGAGAGCGTTCTGGCCAAAGCCGAGGTGAACGAGGCGCTGCAAGCCGCGGCTGGCCGCAAGGACACAGTGGCCACTACGGCCGTCGCTTCCTCCGAGCCGGGCTCGCGCTACATCGACTTCCTGATTCCCGGTCTGCTCGGCATGAACCTGATGAACTCCGGCATGTGGGGCATCGGCTTCGCGCTGGTCGACATGCGCCAGCGCAAGCTGCTCAAGCGGTTCGTGGGCACGCCCATGCGGCGGGGAGACTTCCTGCTCGCGCTGGCCTCGAGCCGCCTGATCCTGATGATCATCGAGGTCGGTCTGCTGCTGCTGTTCGGCGCGCTGTTCTTTCACATGCGCGTGCTGGGTTCGATCGGCTCGATCGCGCTGATTGCCGCGCTTGGATCGCTGACCTTCGGCGGCGTCGGCCTGCTGACCGCGAGCCGCGCGCAGAAGATCGAAAGCGTCAGCGGACTGATCAACCTGGTCATGATGCCGATGTGGATTTTCTCCGGCGTCTTCTTCTCTTACGAGCGCTTCCCTGCCATGATTCATCCGCTCATCAAGGCGCTGCCATTGACGGCTCTCAACGACGCGCTGCGTGCCAGCATCCTGGAAGGTACACCGTTGATGCATCAGTGGCCGCGGTTGCTGGTGATGGTTATCTGGGGAGGAGTTTCGTTCGTGCTGGCGCTGAAGTGGTTCCGCTGGACCTAGCTGCGGATTAACCCCCTTTCACAGCGGAGACACGGAGACCCGGAGGATTGTTGAATTTTGATTGTTGATTGTTGAGTGAAAAAATGGAACCTACTCAGAAGCGTGGGTTTTTATTCAGCAATCAAAATTCAACGATCATCAATTATTTTATGACTCCGGGTCTTAGTGGCTGGGAGGTTCGGCTGGCAAGATGAGATTGCTGGAAGGTACGCTCCGCTCAGGCCTCATTCGCGTGTTCTGGAAGAAGTTGCGAACGAGGCCGTCTGCGGTGCTTACGAAATACTACTTGCCTTGCTTGGCTTTCCGCACTTTTGCCCAGCGTTGGCGCTGCGCCTCGGCGATTCGCTCACGGGCATCCTTGCTCAGGATGCGTTTACCTCTCCTGCTTCCGTTGGCGTGACCGAGGGCACCTAATGCCTTCCCAACTCTCTCCATCTCCTTTTGGAGGCGAGAGTACTCACTCTGTAGGGAAGAGACTACCTTGTTCAGGTTCGTCATTTAGTACCCCCTCATAACCTCAAGGCTAACATGGAGTAGGGCGCTTGCACACAAACATTAGTTGCCTTTCTTGTGAGATTTGCAAAATGGACTAAGATGCCAACGCTACCCGTGGCAAAAACTTCCTCGCGATTACGTCTCTAGTCCTAGAAATGCCCTCATCCGCTCCAATTCCTCTTCGAGCCTTTGCACGAACACGCGATCCCGCGGCGCTGACGTCACATACCCGAAGTCCGCTTCCAGGGAACTGCCCCTCACAGATAAGTTCCCCCAACCGATGACTTGGTCACGCCATAGCATCGGCATGGCATAGTATCCGCGCACCCGTTTCGCGGCGGGGGTGTAAGCCTCAAAGCGGTAAGTCCATCCCCATAACTTCTCGAACCGCCACCGATCCCAGACTACCGGATCGAACGGCGCCAGCAACCGCACAGCGTCATCCGGCCCGCCGCGCCGGACCTTCCACTCCGCCGGCCAGTACCAATCCGTGCCGTCTATGTTCCCGTGCGTCAGTCGCTGCCTCGCCCGGTGGATCGCACTGGTGATCCTGCTCTCCCACTGCGGAGCGGCAAAGCGCAGGCGCCGCAATAGAAAGCGCAAGCTCGCAAGCGGCATCGGAGCATAGATGCGAATGGCTGCGTCGGCAAGCGAATCCAGCCGTGCGTCGCAAGCCGCCTCATTCAAAGGCTCGGCCGCGTGCTGATGCGCTGCATAGATGCGAATGCCCGCCTCGCGCCGGACCACGCGCAGTAGTCCCTGATAATGCATCGCGTCCAGCAGATGCGTGGTCGCGTTCGATGATCCTCCCCAGTAGTTCTTGACCGTGCCGTGCGAGAAGTACTCGTCGACCTCACGGGGATGCACACTGCCACGTTGGCGCACGAAGTCGAGCAGCAGTTGGGCCCGCTTGCGCCGCGCGGCGGGCCAGGGCAACCGGTTCTCGGCGGGGACGCGGCAATCCGCCCGCGGATGCATCAACGCCTGAAGTTCGCGCGTGACGAATCCGTAGTTGATGAAGAAGTCTTCTTCGACTCCGACCTTCCTGTAACGTCGTTCAAGTTCCCCTGCGCGGTAATCTTTCACACGATGCCGCAGGATCAGGTCCTGAGCGCGGGCTGGTGCGCGAATCGGATCAGCCTGGACGAACTGCATCCGATGCAGGGCGCGCTTCAAAGTGGTAGGCGGAAACAAGCTCTGCGCGACAACCATCCGCCGCAGGTCGTCGACTGTGACAGGCATGATGAGATCTTATCGAACTCGGTTCGAGTCGCGGATGGACTACCTAGAAATGGCTGCCCCAAGCATCGTGAAGTGCGCACGAAGCCTGGGGCAGCCAAAGTTTAGTGGTGCAATCGCGAAGCGGGACTGGCGCCAGCGGGACCGCGATCAGATCACGTGCGCCTTGCGCAGCCTGTCGAGTTCGGCTTGCACTCCACGCAAGCCCTGACTGCTGTAGAGCATGAGAATGTGCTCGCCTGTCAGGAAACTGAGCGCGGGGTTGCGGTAGGAGTTGTTGTAGACCGAGACGTTGCCGGGATCGTATCCGTAGCGTGGTGCGAGAGTCTGCAGGATGGTCTGCGCGGCGGTTACAGCCGGACCGGAGTAAGTGAAGTCCGCGTCTGACAGATTGTGCAGCGTGTATTCGGCCAGCACGTTGGTTTGGCCCTGATCGGCAAGATCAACGTCGCCCAGCTTGCGCAGGGCGGGCAGACGAAGGTTGCCCTGGGCGTCAATCATCAGATATCCGCGTGCGACCGGATCGATCTGGGCCATGATGGCAGCCGCGCGAATCCAGTTCACAACTTTGTATTCATTGCCGGAAGTCGGATTGGAATGAGCCGACGCCTGGGTGATCACGAAGGCAGGCGACAATCCGCGTGCCATCGCCTCCGCAACGCCGATGATGTGGTGAGCCCCCGTTTTCGAGTTTCCAGGCTGACCATAGTTATCGCTCACGCCATTGCCACCGAAGTTGAGTTCCGGGAACTCGGTGCCATCCGCATTCCACTGGAACACGATGGGCTTGCCCCAGTCATGCCAGATGGGAGCGCCGACGATGATGTCCTGATCGATGAAGACCGTGCTCCTTTCGTGAGGCCTCTTGTCGAGAACCTGCGGGTCCAAGGCGACGAAGCCATGATCGGACTGTCCATACATTGCGCGGTACTGGTTCGCAAGATACTGATCCGAGGTGTCGTTATTGGCTTCGTGAACCATCAAGCCGCCGGGATACGAGTGGTGGCCCGCAAAGACACTGCCGGGCGCCGAGAAAAACGCCTGCGGAAGCTGCGGGCAGGCACTGCCGTCGTTGACGATCGCGGGATAGATACCAGCTAACAGACCGCCCGGAAATGTATTGTTGTCGTTGGGATCCACCAATCCCGCAGCCAGCAGTTGCTGCACGACGGCCTGCTGCATGGCGGGACTAACGTTGGCCCGGTGATAGACGCAGGTGGAGCGGTTCGTAATAGCATCAAGAGTTTGTGATCGCAGATTGTTATCCCGCAGGTGCTGCGCCTGATCGATCAGAAAGTTGTAAGCAGTTTGTACGGCAGGGGACTTCCCGGCGAGCGCGATGGCATTTCCATTTCCGGCGCCTGTCTGCGCCATCATGAACATTGGCAGTGTCAAGAATGCAGACAAGATCATAACCAGACGGATCTTCATGTTCCTATTCCCTTCTGTGACAATAATTTAAGTAAGGTTATTCCGAGGGACGTGGACCCTGTCTGTGCAGACTAAGAGCTCTGGGTTATTGCTCGGTAAACCGGAGATGAAATCTAGGTTATTGTTCGATGAATGCTGTGGAAAACCGGAGCGAACAACCGCCCTCCCAGAACCTTGCTAAAATCGCTAGATAATGAGCCCCCAGCCTCCGTTCACCGATGTACCGGACGCGATTGAAGAGATTCGCGCGGGACGCATGATCGTCGTGGTCGACGACGAGGACCGCGAGAACGAAGGCGACCTTACACTCGCCGCCGAGAAGGTCACGCCTGAGGCCATCAACTTCATGGCGAAGTATGGGCGCGGACTGGTCTGTCTGGCGATGACTGAGGAGCGGCTCGAGCATCTGAACATCGGTCCGATGACGGCGGAGAACACGTCGCAATATGGAACGGCGTTTCTGCGAAGCGATCGATGCGCGGCAGGGCGTGACGACTGGAATCTCGGCTCACGACCGCGCGCGCACGATTCAGGTCGCGATTGATCCAGCGACCAAGCCGACCGATCTGGCGCGTCCAGGACACATGTTTCCTCTGCGCGCGCGCAAAGGCGGCGTGCTGGTGCGCGCCGGACAGACCGAGGCATCGGTCGATCTGGCGCGGCTCGCCGGGCATGATTCCCGGCAGGAATCATCTGCGAAATCATGAAGGACGACGGCAGCATGGCGCGGGTGCCGGACCTGATCGAGTTCTGCCGCGAACACAAGATGAAGATGCTGACCGTCGCCGAACTCATCCGCTACCGCATGGCGCACGAGCGCTATGTGAATCGCCTCGGCGAGGCGCTCATCGATACCCGCTTCGGAGAGTTCCGCCTGATCGCTTATTTTAGCGAAGTGGACGGCGGCGAGTCGCATGTGGCGCTGGTTCGCGGCGACATCGAGCATAGCGATCAGCCGGTGCTGGTCCGCATGCATGCCCACTGCCTGATGGGCGACGTCTTTGGCGCCACGGGCTGCGAATGCCACGCTACGCTGGAGGGCGCGCTCCGGCGCATTTCCGCAGGAAGGTCTGGGAGCCCTGATCTATCTTCATCAGACGTCGCAGGGATTCTCGATCGAAAAAGTTGGCGAGCGCACGGCGCTCAGCTTCCACGGCGGAAGGACTCTTCCTTCTCTCTACGACAACAGCAAGCAGATCCAGCGCGAGATCGGCATTGGCGCGCAGATTTTGTCGGATCTCAACCTGCGCCGGATTCGGCTGCTGACGAACCGGCCGAAGAAAGTTGCCGCGCTTGAAGGATTTGGGATTGAGATTGTCGAGCAGGTTCCGGTGGCACTAAAGACCGTGCCGTAGAGACGTTGCTTGCAACGACTCTGCCTGCGAAGGCACCGCGGACTTTGGGACGGAGTACGAACGGGACAGCTGTAGGTTCGGTGGACAAAAGAGACGTAGCAAGCTACGTCTCTACGAGAATGAGGTGTGGCATGATCCTAGAACGGTTTACGCACGACCACTTCGCTGTCTCGGATGAAGAATTGCGCCGAGCAGCTCTCAGAGCCGCAGATGACGGGGAGCAGTCCGTTGATCTGTTTGCGGGTGATCAGGCCGAGCATGCCGCAGGATGGGCATGAGAGCACGGCCCAGTAAGGATCTTCCTTTTCGCCGATCTCACCGGCGTTTTCGAGCACAAAGACGGTACCCGGCTGCATCTGTTCCGGAATCCACTCGTTGAGGATGTCCAGTTCACCGACCATGTGTTCCCTCCTCGATTCGGTTTGTGCTCGACCTAAAATTCCTTACGAAGCTTTTCTAGCACGCTTCAGGTAATCCCGCGAAGTTACTGAGGTACTTGCCTTTGCCGCCGTCACACCGGCGCGAACCTGGCGCACGGCGTCGGTTAAACAGACTGCCAAAATGGGCTGATTGGAATTCTTCAGGATGTCGACGATCTGCTTGGCCGAAGTCTCCAGATAAAGATGTTTGCCGTCGGTAAGGAGATGGATCTCCGAGTCACGGTCGACGATTTCGGCCAGACCTTTGCCGAATTCGCGGTCCAGGAAGCGGACGACCTTGCGAACGCCCTGCAGCGAAAATCCCTTGCGGCGGAGTTGGCAGATGACGGCGATCTCGGTGAGCTGGTTCATCGAGTAGAGCCGGCGATGGCCTTCGCGCTCCGGTCGCACAACTCCGCGTTCGTCCCACCACTGCAGCTGGCGCGCGGTGATGCCGGTCAGCGCGATGACCTCTCGGGATGTGAAGCGATCCTGCATCCAGCCTCAAGAATGTTTGAAACAATTTCGGTGCAAAATGTTTCACACATTTTAGGCATGGCGGGCTGTGGATCAAGCAAAGAAATGAAGGGGTTAGTGACTAAGAGAGTTCCTGGGGAATGCTTAACCACGAAGGTACACGAAGGTACACGAAGGAAATTCGGGGCTCAGGCCGAACCTTCGTATGCCGGAATGCGACTTGAAAGGGTCGCTCTCCCACGGTTGACTCGGATAACGACTCAGAGGCGCGGCTCGCCGTGCGCGAAGACTCCAGATTATCCGGTCATACTCTTGCGGAGCCGCCGCCGACGAAATGAACCATCTCGAGTTTGTCGCCGTCATTGAGCGGAGTCTCAGCCCAGCGGTCGCGCGGGACGATGTCGCGATTGAGTTCGATGGCGACGCGGTCGGCCTTCATGCCGAGGGTTTCAACCAGAACAGCGAGAGTGGGAACCGCGGGATCGAATGTTCTTCTCCTCTCCGTTGATGTGGAGTTTCATGATGTATAGGACAATGTACGCCGAATTGAAAAGTGCAGAAAACGTGGCGCCGGAGCGCACACGCTCGCTTCGCTCGCAGGGCGGACGAAGGCGTCCGCCCCTACACAAAAATTCTTATTCTGCTTTGCGGAGGACGAACTTTCTGGTGGCGGTGCGGCCTTCGAAGTTCGCCTGCACCAGCAGCGAAGAATCCGGCAGGGCGGCTTCTTCCACCTCTATTTTGATTTCTGCGGCGCCGCCGGAATCGGCTACGGCTTGCGTGTAGAACGGGGCGGCGCCGGGACGGGCGAAGCGAAAGGTTAGGCGTGCTCCGGACGCGGCGTTGCCTCCTTCGGTCACGCGCAACTGCATGGTGAGATTGCGGTCGGCGAGGACCGAGTCGGCGTTCAGCCACTGAACTTCGAGTTCCTTAACGGCAGCGAGCACTTCGGGTTCGGGGCGGTCGAGTACGTTGTCGAGCTTCCCTTCCCGGATCGCATCGAGGACGAGGCGATGCTGCTCGCGGAGTTGCTGCTCTTTTTGCGTGTCTCCAAGTTGCACCTCCGCTGCCTTCTTCGCATAGGAGGTCGCTTTCTTGCCGATACAGCGGCCGCGCACGAATACCTGCGTCTGGAGGAGAAGCTCGCCTTCACGCGCTTCGCTCTGCACGTGATAGATCGTGTCGCCGTGTTTCACGTCGGTGTTGAACCCGAAAATCATAAGGATTGAGTCATTCGGTCATTGAGAGATTGAGTCATTGAAAGGGTACGAACCGCGTAATTCATCGACTCGTTCTTCCTGATTTTCAATCGCTCAATCGCCAAATCACTCGATCGTAAATGCATCTCTTTCAATTTCCAAAAATTGCCCCGCGCTCGCTTGACACTCTCGCGTGCAAACCCATAATCTGGAACGTTTAAGCTATCACTTGGCGCGAATTATATATATCTCCTCCTATGCCCGACAATTACTTCGCACGCTACCTCCCGTTCCTCATCCATATTCTTATGGCTGGCGGGATTGCGAGCGCGATTGTGCTGCTTTCCTGGCTGATCGGGCAGCGTAAACCCACCCGCGCCAAAATGTCACCTTATGAATGCGGCATGACCCCGATTGGGGACTCCCGACAGCGTTTCTCGGTGAAGTTCTACCTGGTCGCTATGCTGTTCATTCTGTTCGACGTCGAGGCAGTATTCATCTATCCGTGGGCGGTGATTCTGCGGGAACTCAAGGCGGTCGGGCAGGGCCTGTTTGGCCTGCTGGAGATGCTGGTGTACATCGGAATCTTTCTGGTTGGCTTCTTTTACGTCTGGAAAAAGGGCGTTCTGGATTGGGGTGAGACCTCCGAGGGGAGGAAAAGAAGCTAATGGCCGTGGCGCCTGCGATCACTGATCTGGAACAACTCAAGAACCATCCGGCTGTCGCGCGTCTTCTTGGCTGGAAAGCATCGGCGATTCAGAGCGTGAAATTCGATCGCGAGGAGATGACGATCTTCGTAGATCGCTCGGACATCCGCGAGGCGTGTGCGCTGCTCAGAGACGATCCGGCCTGTCCCTTCAACTTTCTCTCTGATGTTACGTGTGTCGACTGGTATCCGTCGGAGCCGAGATTTGAAGTTGTGTACCATCTACTTTCGATTTCGAAGAAGGAGCGGATCCGGCTCAAGGTTCGCTTGAATAGTTCCAGCCCTACAGTTGATTCCATTACATCTGTCTGGGTTGGCGCGAACTTCTTTGAGCGTGAAGTCTATGACCTGTTCGGGGTTCGATTCGCGGGGCATCCTCATTTACGCCGGATCATGATGCCCGAGGACTGGGAAGGTCATCCTCTGCGCAAAGACTACCCTGTGGAGGGCTACCGCTAAATGGCCCACCTGACCCCCACTCCAGTTCTGGAGCCCGGACAGGATCGCACCATGATCCTGAACATGGGGCCGCAACACCCGTCGACGCACGGAGTGCTGCGCGTACTGCTGGAAATCGACGGCGAAACCGTGGTGCGGTTGATGCCGGACATTGGCTACCTGCACACCGGCATTGAGAAGACTTGTGAGGCGAAGTTCTACCAGCAGGTTGTACCGCTCACGGACCGCATCGATTACCTCTGCCCCTTGACCAACAACCTCTGCTACGTGCTGGCGGTGGAGAAGTTGCTGGGGCTGGAGATTCCTCCGAAGGCGCAGTGGCTGCGGGTGCTGCTCAACGAGTTGACACGCATCAATTCGCACTTGGTGTGGCTGGGCACGCACGCCCTGGACATCGGCGCAATGACCGTCTTTTTGTATTGCTTCCGCGAGCGCGAAGAAATCCTGAAGATCTTCGAGATGGTCAGCGGGCAGCGGATGATGACTTCGTACTTCCGCGTGGGCGGGATTGCGCTGGAGCCGCCGCTGGGATTCTTCGACCGGGTGCGCGACTTCGCGGGCTATTTTCCCGAGAAAGTAGATGAGTACGAGAATCTGCTGACAGGAAATCCCATATGGGGGATGCGGACCAAGGGCGTAGCGACGATGACGGCGGAAGACGCGATCGCACTGGGGGCCACAGGACCGACGCTGCGGGCGAGCGGCGTGGATATCGATCTGCGGCGCGACATGCCGTACTCAAGCTACGAGAAGTTCCAGTTCAAGGTGCCGGTGTCGCAGGAAGGCGATGTCTTCGCGCGGTACATGTGCCGGGTGCAGGAATTGCGGGAGTCGACCGAGATCGTGCGCCAGGCGTTGGATGGGATGCCGGAAGGTCCGATCAAGGCCGATGCGCCGCATGTGGTTCTCCCGGACCGCGAGAAGATGAAGACCCAGATGGAGTCGCTCATCTATCACTTCAAGATTATTACGGAAGGCTTTGCGGTGCCGGCGGGTGAGGTGTATCAGGCAGTCGAGTCGCCGCGGGGAGAGATGGGGTACTACATCGTAAGTGATGGAACGGCCAAGCCGTACCGCGTGCATATGCGGTCAGCTTGCTTCGCGAATCTGCAGACGCTGCCAACGATGTGCGAAGGACGCCTGCTCGCGGATGTGGTCGCGGCCATCGGATCGATTGATATTGTGCTGGGTGAGATTGATCGATGACTCTGTGAGCCTCTGTGTCCTCTGTGGTCCAGGGATTTTCTCACCACAGAGGACACAGAGGGGCACTGAGGAATTCTATAAATATGAAATTCTCGGATGAATTCGAGGCGCGGTTTGCGGAAATGGTGCCGCATTATCCGACGAAGCGGTCGGCGCTGGTGCCGACTTTGCTGTATGCGCAGGACGAGGTCGGATTCCTGTCCGACGAAGTCATCGCGGAGATCGCCTCTCGACTCGATTTGACCGAACTCGAAGTGCGGAACGTGATCAGCTACTACTCGATGCTGACCACCAAGCCGCGGGGGAAGTACAACGTGCAGGTGTGCACGAACATCAGCTGCATGGTGCGCGGCGGCGAAGAGATTCTGCATCACTGCGCGAAGAAGCTGGGCATCGGGCACAAGCAGACGACGCAAGATGGGCTATTTCACGCTGGAAGAAGTGGAGTGCATCGGGGCGTGCAGCTGGGCTCCGGCGGCGCAGGTGAATTACGACTTTCACGAGAACCTGACGACGGAAAAGATGGACAAGATTCTCGACGAGTATCAGGAAGAAGGGAACGCAGTAGATTTCTGACTGATGATTTCAGATTGATGATGTTGATGACGCGGTGGTGGTTTCAATCTGCAATCTGAAATCTTCAATCTTCAATTTCAATGGCTGACTTGGTTTCTCATCCCGATGAGGTAAGAGTGGTTTCCCGGCGCTTCGGCCAGGGTGCAGTTAACATTGACCGCTACCTCGAACTCGACGGCTACAAGGCCGTGCAGAAGGCGCTCGCCATGGAGCCGGACGCCATTATTAATGAGGTGAAGAATTCGGGGTTGCGCGGACGCGGCGGGGCGGGATTCTCGACCGGGATGAAGTGGTCGTTTGTGCCCAAGCAGTCGGCCAAGCCGAAATACGTTTTGTGCAACGGGGACGAGAGCGAGCCGGGCACCTGCAAGGATCGTCTGATTTTTGAGCACGATCCGCATTCGGTGATTGAAGGCGTGATGATCGCGGGGCTCGCCGTGGGCGCGAAGAGCGGATACATATACATTCGCGGCGAGTACCGGTATCTGTCGAACATCATGCAGAAGGCGATCAAGGACGTCTATGCCAAGGGATTTGCCGGGAAGAATATCTTTGGCAGTGGCAAGGATTTCGACGTTTACTGGCACGGCGGAGCTGGGGCGTACGAAGTCGGTGAAGAATCGGCATTGATGGAATCGCTGGAGGGCAAGCGCGGAGTGCCCCGGATTCGGCCTCCCTTCCCTGCTGTTGTTGGACTCTGGGGCGGGCCTACGGTCATTAATAATGCCGAGACGCTGGCGAATGTTCCCCACATTATTCTTGGCGGCGCGGACTGGTACGCGAAGCTGGGAACGCCGAAGAACGGTGGGACGCGGCTGTTCTGCCTGAGCGGGAATATCGCCAAGCCTGGGGTATATGAGCTGCCGATGGGCTACAACCTTAAGAAGATGATTTATGACGTGGGCGGCGGAATTCCGAATGGGCGACAGTTGAAGGCGGTCGTGCCTGGCGGATCGTCTTGCCCCGTTCTTACTGCGGACGAAGTTGACGTTGCCATGGATTTCGATTCCGTCGCGAAGGCCGGGTCGATGCTGGGTTCGGGCGGCGTGGTCGTCATCGATGACGCGCAGTGCATCGTGAAGTTCGCGCTGCGGACGATGAAGTTCTATCAGCATGAGAGCTGCGGATGGTGCATTCCCTGCCGCGAAGGTACGGACTGGCTGAAGAAAACGCTGGTTCGCTTTCACTCGGGTGGTGGACTGAAGAAAGACATCGACAACATGCAGTACCTGGCGGAGAACATGCTGGGACGGACGTTCTGTCCGCTGGGCGATGCGGCGGCGATGCCGACCATCGGGTTTGTGAAGAAATTCCGGAAAGAATTTGAAGATCACTTGGAAGGCCGGCCGTGCCCTTACGAAAAGGAAGGCGCGGTGGAACAACTTCCAGTGATGGCACACTAGATTTCCAATGCCAGACCTTAATCTTACAGTTGATGGCAAGAAAGTTACTGCCCCGGCGGGCACGCTGCTGATTGAAGCCTGCAAAAGCGTGGGCATCGAAGTGCCCTCGTTCTGCTATTACCCCAATCTTTCGTTGCAGGGCGCTTGCCGGATGTGCCTGGTGAAGATCGAGAAGATGCCGAAACTGCAGACCGCCTGCACCACCGTGATCAGCGAAGGCATGATCGTCACCACTGAGAGCGAGGAGGTCAAGCAGGCGCGCAAGTCGATGCTGGAGATGCTGCTTGGCAACCATCCGCTGGATTGTCCGGTGTGCGACGCGGGTGGGGAATGCGAACTGCAGGACATGACGTTCGCCTACGGCGCCGCCGAATCGAAATTCATGGAGGCGAAAAACCACAAAGACGAGCAACAGTGGTCTCCTGTGGTCTTCTTTGACCGTCCGCGCTGCATTCTTTGCTACCGCTGCGTGCGAGTGTGTGGCGAGGGCATGGACGTATGGGCCCTGGGTGTGCAGAACCGCGGCGTGAGTTCGCTGATCGCTCCTAATAAAGAAGATCATCTCGAATGCGAAGAGTGCGGCATGTGCATTGACATCTGTCCAGTTGGCGCACTCACTTCGGGAGCTTATCGGTACAAGACGCGCCCGTGGGAAATGAAGCACGTGGGAACTGTGTGCACACACTGCGGCGACGGATGTAAGACGACTTTAGGAGTGCGCCGTTCTGATACGGGCATGGAGATTGTGCGCGGCGATAACCGCGACAAGAGCGGGACGAACGGCGACTTCCTCTGCATCAAGGGACGTTATGCGTTCGATTTCGCCAGTCATGAAGAGCGTCTGACCCAACCTCTGATTCGAGAGAACGGCAAGCTGACTCCGGCGACCTGGGAAGAAGCGTTTGAGTTGGTCGGAAAGAAATTCCGTGAGGTTCGCGATAAGGATGGCGGGGCGGCGATCGGCGTAATCGGTTCGAATCGCACCACGAACGAAGAGGCTTATCTGCTGTCAAAGTTCGCGCGGACGGTGCTGAAGACGAACAACGTCGACCATCACCGGACGGCGGACTTCCCTGCTTTCGCCGCGGCGCTTCGCGGCAAGGAGAATGCCACAGCCAGCATGGCGGACGTCTTTACCGCTCCCGCGATTCTGCTGATTGGAAACGATCCGACCGAACAGCACCCGCTGCTGGCCTGGCAGATTCGCAACAACGTTCGTCTGCACCGGGCAAAGCTGTATGTAATCAATTCACAATCAATCAAGTTGCGCCGGCAGGCGACGAGCTTTACGCAGATTCCCGTCGGGGCGGAAGGTAAAGTTGCGGCTTTCCTCGCGGGCGACGATGCAGCCACAGACGCGCTGGCGAGCACGAAAGATGCGTGGATCGCTCTTCGCGACAATATTCGCGCCGAGCAGAATCTCGTCATCATTTTCGGGTCGGAGATTCGCGGCAAAGACATCGCGAGCCTGGTCTCGTTCGGCTCCGGCATTCCCGGCGCGAAATTCGTTTGCCTGGGGGACTACTCTAACTCACGCGGTGCGGCCGATATGGGTCTCTACCCCGATCTGCTGCCCGGCTATCACCCAGCGGGCGCGGTGAGCCAGTTCCGCGAGGAGTGGGCGGAGATCCCTCAACAATCCGGGTTCGATTTGGCGGGCATGGTCGAGGCAGCGAAGACCGGCAAGCTGAAAGCACTGTATGTCGTCGGATCGAATCCCATCGGCCGTCTCGACATCGATCCGTTTACTTTTTCCAAGAGTTTCGTTGTAGTGCAGGACATGTTCCTGACCGAAACAGCAGTCATCGCGGACGTCGTTCTACCTGCCGCCAATGCTTACGAAAAAGCGGGCTCGATGACCAACACCTGCGGTGACGTGCAACTGGTGAAGAAAGCGGGAGAAGTCTCCGGGACGAAGCCGGACTTCGAGATGATCGTGCGCATCGCTGATGCGATGGGAGCGGACATTCATAAACTCGTCCCATTCGGCGGCGGCGTGCGTGCCGATATGGGGCAGTCGCGCGGAGCACAATCGGGTGAAGCCGATCGCCACGCAGTATGGCTTGAGAATCAGGGGCTGGAGCCCAAGTTGAGCCCGCTCGATCCGATGGCGATTCTCGATGAGATCCAGCGCCTTGTCCCCGGATATGGCGTATCTCGCATGAACCTTCTGGCGGGCAACAGCGAGCATACTTCGCTGGCCCATGGCGGCCCTGGCGTGGCGCACGAATCGGAATCCATTCAGCCCGCAAACGATACTCTGTTCACTTCGGGCACGCTTGGACGTTATTCGCGAGCTCTGAAGTCTGTCTTGGAGAGTCACGAAGTGAGGCCCGCAGAAGTCGCGGCAGACTGAGTCTTAGCGTCCCGATCCAGTTCTTCGAGGTGGCTGTCAGGCTAAACAGATGAATGAGACGTTGCCAATCTGGATCTACATCGTAGCCGCAGTGATCAAGTCAGCGATCGTTTTGCTGGTGCTGCTCACCGCTGTCGCCTACACAGTCTGGCTCGAGCGCAAAGTCGTCGGTCACATGCAGAATCGGTGGGGACCCACGCGGGTCGGCCCGTTTGGGCTGCTGCAGCCGGCGGCCGACGGCATCAAGTTCCTTTTTAAAGAAGACCTGACGCCTCCGCATGTCTATAAGCCGCTCTTCCTCGCGGCGCCGCTGATTGCCGTCATCTTTGCGCTGACGTCGATCGCGATGATCCCGTTCGGCAACGCGATCACACTCTTCGGTTACAGCTTTCCTCTGCAGATTACCGACGTGAATACTGGGCTGCTGGTGATTCTGGGCGTCACGTCGATCGGCGTGTACGGAGTGGCGCTGGCTGGGTGGTCGTCGAACAATAAGTATTCCCTGCTCGGCGGATTGCGTGCCAGCGCGCAGATGGTGAGCTACGAGATTTCGCTTGGCCTGTCGCTGGTGGGCGTACTGATCCTGTCGGGCAGCTTCAGCCTTCGCGACATTGTGGACGCGCAGGGCGGAACTTTCTTGGGATTCATTCCGCGCTGGAATATTTTCGTTCAGCCGGTTGCTTTCTTCTGTTACCTGATGGCGGCGTATGCGGAGACCAACCGCATCCCGTTCGACTTGCCTGAGGCGGAAACCGAACTGGTCGCCGGATATCACACTGAGTACAGCGCGATGAAGTTTGCCATGTTCTTCATGGCGGAATACGCCAACATGATCACGGTGGCATGCCTGGCGACGCTGTTGTTTCTGGGCGGATGGCATGGGCCGATTGGCGGACCGCCGATTGTGCAGGTGATTCTTCCCGTGTTCTGGTTCTGCGCGAAAGTTTTCGCATTTCTCTTTCTGTACATCTGGGTGCGCGGCACGTTGCCGCGCTTCCGCTATGACCAACTGATGGCATTTGGCTGGAAATTTTTGCTGCCGCTCGCGTTGGCGAATCTGATCGTCACCGCGATCGTGGTGGTGGTGAAGTAGCAGAGGTCAGGTTCTACGGGTCAGGGATCAGAACTCAGGCATCAAACTGGCCCCTAACTCCTTGCCCCTGACCCCTAAGTACTGACTTTCATGCTCAGCGTTCATTTAATTCTGTTTCTGGCCTTCGGGGCCGTTTGCGTGGCGGGCGCGGTGAATCTGCTCGTACAGCGGCACCCGATCAACAGCGCGCTGTCGCTGATCGCAGTGATGGCAGCGCTGGCGGGAGAGTATCTGCTGCTGGGCGCGGAATTTGTGGCCGCGCTCCAGGTCATCGTCTATGCCGGCGCGATCATGGTGCTGTTCGTGTTCGTCATCATGTTGCTGAATGCCGGAGTCGAAGAACGCACGCAGGGGAGCCGGGTAGCAATTCTGTTCGGAATTCCTGGAATGCTCATCGGGAGCGTGCTGGTGGCCTGGGTCGTTCTGCGGCATTCGGGAACGGGAGCGGTCGCAATCGGCGCGCTGCCTGGCCCTCCGAAAGCCATAGGACAAATGCTGTTTCACGAATTTCTCTTGCCGTTTGAGATCACTTCGATCTTGATATTGGTTGCGATCATGGGCGCGGTGGTGTTGGCCAGCAAGCCGTCGGTTCCGGGCGGCGGCCCGACACAGAAGGTGAAAGACTAATGGTTCCGCTTTCGTATTATCTAGTGCTCAGTGGAATCCTGTTCGCGTGCGGCGTTACGGGATTCCTGATCAAACGCAACATCATCACCATCTTCATGTCGATTGAGTTGATGCTCAACGGCGTGAATCTGTCGTTCGTCGCATTCGCGGCGCACTGGCACATGATGGCCGGGGAAGCTCATGGAATTAATCCTCTAAGCGGACAGATCTTCGTCTTCTTCGTGATGGTTGTGGCCGCCGCCGAAGCGGCGGTCGGACTGGCGATCATTATTGCCGTCTACCGCACGCGCGAGACTCTGAATGTGGACCAGGTGAACCTGCTCAAACTATGACGCAGAACCCTTATCTCTGGCTGATTCCGACGCTGCCGCTGGCTGGGGCGGCGATTAACGGATTCCTGGGCCGCAGGTCGTCGAAGACAGCAGTCACTACGATCGCGCTTGACGTTCCCCGGTCTGGCCTTCGCGCTGGCCGTGAAGATTGCACTGGGATTCTCTTCGGAGGCCGCGCCCTACGTCTTCAATTTGGCCCATTGGATTCGCTCGGGAAACGTCGGCCTTCCCGGAAGTTTTTCTTCCGACTTTGCTTTTTATCTCGATCAGCTGTCGCTGGTCATGCTGCTGGTAGTGACGGGCGTTGGATTCCTCATCCACATCTACTCCGTCGGCTACATGGCGGACGATCCCAGCTATTACCGCTTCTTCAGCTATCTGAACCTGTTCATGTTTTTCATGCTGACGCTGGTTCTGGCCAACAACTATCTGATGATGTTTGTCGGATGGGAGGGCGTCGGGCTCGCGTCGTATCTGCTGATCGGGTTCTGGTTCACGAAAGATTCGGCGGCATCGGCGGGCAAGAAAGCATTCATCGTCAACCGCATCGGCGACTTTGGATTCCTGATTGGGCTTTTCCTGATCATTCAGCATTTTGGGTCGCTGAATTTCACCGAAGTGTTCGCGAAGGTTCAGCCGCTGGCAGCGGAGACCTCCGGGGCCGGGCTTCTCACCGCGATTGGAATTCTGCTGATGATTGGGGCCTGCGGCAAGTCGGCGCAGATTCCTCTCTACGTCTGGCTTCCGGACGCGATGGAAGGCCCCACACCGGTGTCGGCCCTGATTCATGCGGCGACCATGGTGACCGCCGGTGTTTACATGGTGGCGCGGTCGCATGTCATCTTTGAGCGAGCGCCGATGGCGTTGACCGTCGTCGCGATCATCGGAACGCTGACCGCGCTGTTCGCCGCGACGATCGGCATCACGCAGACGGATATCAAGAAAGTTCTCGCCTACTCCACTGTTTCGCAGCTGGGGTACATGTTCATGGCGTGCGGCGCGGGAGCATTCTCGGCCGGCATCTTCCACCTGATGACGCACGCTTTCTTCAAAGGCCTGCTGTTCCTGGCCGCTGGATCCGTGATTCACGCGGTCGGCGGCGAGCAGGACATGCGCAAGATGGGCGGGCTGAAGACTTATATTCCGATCACGTTTACGACAATGCTGATCGCAACCCTTGCGATCGCCGGAATCCCGCCGCTAGCGGGCTTTTGGAGCAAGGACGAAATCCTGTGGAAGGCGTACCAGGCAAGCTGGGTGTACTGGCTGATTGGGGCCATCACGGCTCTCATCACATCGTTCTACATGTTCCGCCTGTTGTTCATGACGTTTTGGGGAGACTATAAGGGCATTCAGGTTGACGATCACGGTCACGCACACGCTGCGCCCGGCCACTCAGGCCACGGCCATGGCGAACCACACGAGAGTCCAATGGTCATGCTGGTCCCGCTGATGATTCTGGCGGTGCTGTCCGCGGTCGGCGGACTGGTCGGTATTCATAACGGGTTCGAGCACTTCCTCGAACCGGTGTTCGGCTCGGAATTCCCGAAGACCATTACCGAAGGCTCGGGCAATACCGAAGGGCTGCTCATGGGGATTTCCGTTCTGTTTTCATTCGCCGGATTAATCCTCGCGTACGTTCTCTATGTCAGCAAACCTTATCTGCCGGAGAAGATCGCGGCCTCGCTCGGGGCGTTTTACGATGCGGTGCTGAACAAGTATTACGTCGATGAGATCTATGCGAAGGTCTTCGTGAAACCGCTGGTTGATGGCTCGACCAGGATCCTGTGGCAAGGAGTCGATCGAAAGGTCATCGACGACACTGTGAATAACGCGGCCGACGGCGCGCGGCACGTTTCGGATGAAGTGCGGCACATGCAGTCCGGTAATGTGCGTTCTTACGCCGGATGGATCGCCTCAGGCGCGGCGGTCGTGATCGCATACATGATCTGGCAGGGGTTGGGTCGATGAACACCGACACGCTCAGCCCCTACATTCTGACGCTGGTGACTTTCACTCCGCTAGCCGGCGCGTTGCTGCTGACGGTTCTTCCGCGGCGGGATCGTGACATCCGCGTTATTGCGTTCCTGGTGTCGCTGATCACTTTCGGTCTTTCGCTGCACTTGCCAGTATATTTCCGTCGCGCAATTGGCGGATTCCAGTTCGATATCGATAAGCCCTGGATTTCGAGCCCGAACATTCACTATCACATGGCGATTGACGGGATCTCGCTGTGGCTGGTGGTGCTGACTACATTCCTCACGCCGCTCTGCGTGCTGATCTCGTGGAAAACGGTGCACGATCGGGTGAAGGAGTTCTTCATCCTTCTGTTGGTCCTGGAGACCGCTCTGATCGGGGTCTTCATGTCGCTCGATCTATTCCTCTTCTACTTCTTCTGGGAAGCTACGCTGATTCCGATGGCGCTGCTGATCGGCGTGTTCGGGCACGAGCGCAAGGTGTATGCGGCGGTGAAGTTCTTCATGTACACGATGATCGCGTCGGTGTTTCATGCTGGCGGCGATCCTCTGGCTCTACGCTCACACGGGAACTTTCGATTTCGTCACCATTCGTGACCAGATCGCCCGTGGCCTGGTGCCGAACTTCCCGGCAGCAGCGCAGTGGCTGTTCCTGGGTTTCTTCGTTGCATTTGCGGTGAAAGTTCCGCTCTTCCCGTTCCATACATGGCTGCCTGATGCGCACGTGGAAGCGCCGACCGCCGGGTCTGTGCTGCTGGCGGGCGTTCTGCTGAAGATGGGCACGTACGGAATGCTGCGCTTCAACCTCGGCCTGTTCCCCGAGCAATCACGACAGAATGCTCCATGGATCATGACGCTGGCGCTGATCGGCATCATCTATGGCGCGCTGGTAGCGATGGTGCAGCCGAACATGAAGAAGCTGATCGCTTACTCTTCGGTCAGCCACCTGGGCTTTGTGGTGCTGGGAATCTTCAGCTTCACGCAGTCGGGACTGAACGGCGCCATGTTCGTGATGCTGGCACACGGCATCTCGACTGGCGGACTGTTCATGCTGGCGGGCATCCTGCACGAGCGCCGCCATACTTACGAGATCTCGGAGTTCGGCGGGTTGGCGACGCCCATGCCTGTCTACGCGACGTCGTACCTCTTTATTGTGCTGGCGTCGGTGGGCCTGCCGCTGCTCAACGGATTCGTCGGCGAGTTCCTGGTGCTGAACGGCGCGTTTCAGGCCAAACCGATTTACGGAATTCTGGGCGCGACCGGCGTGATCTGGAGCGCGTGCTACCTGTTATGGATGTTCCAGCGCGTTTTCTACGGCAAGGTGACGCATCCGGTGAACAATGGACTGGCCGACATGCTTAGTTTTGAGAAGGCCGCCGTGTGGCCCTGCGCGATAGCCGCCCTGGTGATGGGTGTCGCTCCGATTCTGTGGCTGGGTGCGATTGATCCCGCAGTGCAGGCGACGCTGAGTTCGTTGCCGCAGATGGTCAGCAAGGTGGTGGGCCAATGATGCTGCCGCTGGCAGAAATTCAGGCGATTCCGCAGGGCGAGGATTACATACGGATCCTGCCCGAGCTGATTCTGTCCATCTTCGGCATCGTGATTATGATCCTCGATCCTCTGGTGGATGAGGAAAAGAGCCAGAAGACGCTTGGGCTCATCGGATTCATTGGAACGCTGGCCGGCCTGGCTTCTACCTGGTTCATGGCGAGGTCCCCGGGGCTGGCTTTCTCGAACACGATCCGGGTTGACGGCTTCAGCGTCTTCTTTAACTTTCTTGTCATCGCGATCGCCGCCGTCGTGATTTTGAGCTCGTTCGAATACATGGCAGTGCAGAAGATTCGGGCGGGCGAATATTACGCGCTGATCCTGTTCAGTGCGGTCGGCATGTCAGTGATGTCCTCGGCAGTTGAACTCGTGCTGATCTTCATCGGGTTGGAGATCTCTTCCATCTCCACCTACATTCTCGCCGGATTCCGCCGTAATGAAGCGTCAAGCGCCGAATCGTCGCTGAAGTATTTCCTGCTGGGATCGTTTGCCACCGCATTCTTCCTGTATGGCGTGGCGCTCATGTTCGGAGCTACGGGATCGACCAACATCGACACTATCAGCAAGCGGCTGCAATCCGGACCGGCTGAGATGCTGGTATACGCATCCATGGCGCTGATGTTCGTTGGCCTGGGATTCAAGGTCGCCGCGGCACCGTTCCACGTCTGGACGCCCGACGTTTACGAGGGAGCACCGGCACCGGTGGTAGGCTTCATGTCGACGGCACCGAAAGCTGCCGCTTTCGCCGTTCTGTTGCGCGTAGTGTTTTCGATCAACGTGCCGGGACGCTTCTGGTTCCTGTGGGTGGCAGCGGCTTTGTCGATGACATTGGGCAACGTTGGAGCGCTGGTTCAGAACAATGTAAAGCGCCTTCTCGCCTATTCCTCAATTGCGCATGCCGGATACTTGCTGGTGGCCTTCGCCATGACGACCCCGGACAACTCGTTGAACGGCATCTCAGCCGCCATGTTCTACACCGCGGCGTACGCGGCCATGAATGTGGGGGCGTTCGCCGTGGTCAGCCATCTGGCGAACGCGGGCGAGCGGTATGTCAATCTGGAGGACTATGAAGGGCTGGGGCGCACTTCCCCGCTTCTGGCCGCGACGCTCACGGTATTCCTTCTGTCGCTGATCGGAATCCCGATGACCGGTGGATTCTTCGCGAAATTCTACGTGTTCAGCGCGGCGCTGCGGGCTAACCTGATCTGGCTCACGATCATCGGCGTACTCAACAGCGCAATCGGAGCGTACTACTATCTGCGGATCATCGTGGTCATGTACATGCGAGAGTCGCGGAAGGAAGTCCCGGTCAGCCCAGTATCGCCGGGCTTGGGGCTGGCCCTGGCCATCAGTTTTGTGGCGACCCTTTATCTGGGAATCCTTCCCAACCGGGTTTTGCAGGTCGCCCAGCACTCGGCCCAGGACCTGGTCCCGGCCACATCGGGCGCTGCCAGGGTGGCTGAGAGCCCGCCTCCAGTCGCCAATCAGAACTAATGGCTTTTCTTTTCCTGCCTATTCAAACTGCATTTGACAAGCGGCTTGTACCGCGTGCATCATGGTCAGCACTTAGTTCCCAGGTCGGTCCCTCCTCTCAAAAAGGGAGCCCGCCAGATAGCCGTGGAGGAGAGCAAATGTCCAACCTGATTCGCAGGCTGTGGTCTGAGGATTCCGGGCAAGATATCGCCGAATATGCGGTAATGCTGGCCGTGATTCTGGTTCTGGTGGTCGGCACCGTGCGCCTGATCGGGTCGAACGCCAATAACGCATTCTCCAGCGTGGCCAGCTCGCTGCAGTGAGAGAGTACAAAGATCGGGGAGGCACAGGGTTCGCCTCAAAGACTAGAATTTCAATGACACGATTTACTCCAAGCCGCCGATTTGCCGCCTATTACCGATTTACTTGGGTAGCGGCTGCGGGGCAGCTTGGGGTAGGGACGGGCCACTGACGGCCTTCCAGACGAACCAAGTTTAGCCGCAAGCCGCGATCCAGATCGCGGCTTTAGTTTTTTGCGCCAAAGAACCAACAAGGAGAAACCAGCCATGATTGTCAACATGTCAGAGAAAGCCACGGAGCAGGAAATCAATCACGTGATCGAACGAATCCGCGAGGCGGGGTATCAGCCGCACGTCACGCGCGGCACCGAGCGCACCATTGTCGCGGCGGTCGGCAGCGGACGCCGGCACGAGATCGAGGCCTTGCAGGTCGCCCCGGGCGTCGACAATGTCGTCGCGATCGCCCAGCCTTTCAAGCTGGTCAGCCGGCAGGTGAAGCCAGAGCGTTCCGTCGTCAAGATTAATGGCGTTTCGATCGGCGGCCCTGACGTGGTGGTGATTGCCGGTCCCTGCTCGGTGGAGTCTCGCGAGCAGTTGCTCGACACCGCGCACGCGGTCAAGCGCGCCGGAGCGTCGATGCTGCGCGGTGGCGCCTACAAGCCGCGGACTTCGCCCTATGACTTCCAGGGACTGGGGATTGAGGCGCTGAAGATCCTGCGCCAGGCCAAAGAAGAGACGGGCCTGCCGGTGGTCACCGAGGTGATGAGCACCGAGGACATCGACATCATCTGCGAACACGTCGACATGCTGCAGGTGGGAGCGCGCAACATGCAGAACTTCGCCCTGCTGCGCCGATTGGCAACGGTCAACAAGCCGATCCTGTTGAAGCGTGGGCCATCTGCGACGGTCAAGGAATGGCTGCTCGCAGCCGAATATCTGCTCTCGGGAGGAAATCATCAGGTGGTGCTGTGCGAGCGCGGCATCAAGACCTTCGAAACCGAGATGCGGAACACGATCGATCTGGCCGCCGTCGCACTGGCCCGCGACCTGTCGCACCTGCCGGTGATTGCCGATCCTTCGCACGGTACGGGCAAGCAGAGCCTGATCGCGGCGGTGTCTCGCGCAGCGGTCGCGGTGGGAGCCGACGGGCTGATCATTGAAGTGCATCCCTGCCCCGAGCGCGCGCTTGTCAGACGGTCCACAGTCTCTCGACTTCGCGGGATTCGGCAAAGGTCATGCGGGCGCTGGCGAGCCGCTGCGGCAGACGGCCAGTCTGCCGACTGCGGTTTCGGCAGCGTCGTAGAAGCACGGACGATCAGTGAACGGTCGGCATCTACGAATCTGCTTCGACATGGGTGGCCAGTTTCCTCCAAGTGAAATTATCGGCGATAGGAATGATTGTGCGGGTTCCGTCAGGGGCTAAAGCCCGCATGCCAATTAGATCTAACACGGCGCTAAAGCGCCGCTCTTCCACTAAAATCCTTCGCGGCACGGCTGAAGTCGTGGCCTTCCCAACACCAGCCATGAGGTGGCTTCTCAGTGGGCGACGGCTGCAGGCTGCTTGACCTTCATCGCCGGATCGCCGAAGAGGACAAATGTGCGGCGAACATCAGGATCGGCGATATTCGACTTGGCTTTGACGATCGCATCTCCCAGCGGCATGCCGTTCGCGCCGAACGCATTCTGCACCACCAGGGCGTCGAGGTTCGTCTGGGGAGTGGGCTGGTTCAGGCCGCTTGATGCCAGTACGGCAACGCCGCCGCCGTTCGGCGCCAACATCAGAGAGACGCCGAGCGGCTGAGCGTAGACATCCTGGAAGAATCCGTTCAAGCAATCCATGATCAGGAACACCGGCAGCTGCGAACCGTTCGTCAGCGAATTCACACTGTCGTCTCTGAAGATGTAGGGGCCCGCCCACTGTTCTTCGGAACCATGTCCCAGATAGTTGACGAGCACCTGGCCTGAATTGATCGAGTCTACGATGTTTCCGCGGGCCGCTGCGGTGCCAACGTTGTCCACAAAGAGATCGGTGACCTGCATCCCGGCTGGCAGCTGAGCTTTCACCGTCTGGCTGTCCTGCGTGAAGCTTTCGGTGTCGTCCTTGTCGGCGACGAAGAGGGCATTCGAAGTCCACGGACCATTCGTCGATTGACCTTCATAGGTGGAAATCTTTTCTGCGACAATCTGGGCTTCAGCTATCGTGCTCACGGGCAAGCGACCGGTCGCGATTGTGGGTATGCCGTTGTCCTTGAAATCGGAGAACCAGTCGTCCGACGCCGTCATCAGGCTGGCGCTTGGAATGATGCGCGTCGGGACCAGATCCAGGTGGCCGAAGCCAAGATAGTTGCGCGGATCGAGCGATGCGCGGCCGTTCAACAGCAAGTACGTCGGCGGCCTCTTCCAGTTCTTCAATGCTGCCTGCAGGAAGCGTTTGATGGCGAAGGGACTGTGCTCGCCAAAATTGAATTCGTCGTACAAATTGCCCACCGGCACAACGGCGGAGGTCTTCCCTTCCGCCTGATGGGCGCGCACCAGACGGAGCCAGCGCACCGGCGAAATCTCCGTAGGTGACCATCGCGATATCGGCGCCGGGCTGCGCGCTGTGCCAATGTGAAGGATGATTGCGGCACGACACCGACCGGCGAGGAGACGCGATCGTCCGCCACGGCCAGCAGCGTATGCCGCAAGAGGGCTTGAGGATTCGTGGTCGTGAACGGCACCTGCACGGCGATCTGGTACTTGCCGTCTTGCGATGTCACTTGCGGCGTCAACTGCACGGGGCGGTTCGGGTCGGTGATGTCGAGCACGACCGGCGCGCTGGTGAAATTGCTCACCGTAATTTCGTCGCCCGCGCGCCCGGTGAACTTCAGATGGTCCGAATCCGCGACGTAGCGGTGCGGATACGTGATGCGGATGTAGTCGACCAGACTGGTGTCGTAGTCGCCATTCTGCGCGGTCAACGTGATGGTGTTGCTCCACGGCTGCAGTACACCCGGCGGAATGTCGACGCTCAGCGTCCCTTTGTCCTGGCCGGTAAAGGTCACGTTGCCAAGGTTCGTTCCGTTCAGCGCAACGGCCACATCGTGCGGGAAGCCAACGATCACGCCCTGCAGCGAGACCTCCAGCCGAGCCGCTTGTGTCGAAGTCGTATCGAGGTGCGGGGTTCCCAGCATCTGATCGACCGGAGTAGAGGAGACGAATGCGCCGAAGAAGTTTTCCCCGTTGGATGTGATGAGGGCCGAGAAGTACACCGCATGCTGCTGCAGTTCCACGGTGGCCGAGTAGTTGGCCGGAGGCTGGTTCGAACCTGACGAGGCAGGAGATGCGCCGAATGCGCGCACCGCGTCCCTCGCCAGCCACCAGCCAGTAGACCCGTGTTCCTGAGAAAACGGTGTTGATGCCGGTTCCGTAGAAGTTGATCGCAGCTTGCGGACCAAATCCGCCCGGTCCTGTGGTCGCGCCGGTGATCTGCATTGGCTGCTCGACCGCCTCGGCATACAGATGCAGCGTCGCGGGATCGACATTCGGATCCAGTCCGGCCTTCACCAACTCCGGCTGCCCGACTCGATACCAGCCCTCATGGCGGACGCTAATCTTGACCGCCGGATGGGATGCCAGTTCAAACTGCTTCTCCATCTGCCAGGGAGCGGGTGAATCCACCGCGGCAAACGCCTCCGTGAGATGGCTCTCGTTGCTGCCGGGCACCGGTGGCTGCGCCTGATTCATCTGGCTGAGCATGCGGGTCTCCGACGGAGTCGCAGTATCCGCGGTCGATTGTGCTCCGGCGGCAACGGACCGGCCCGTGCATGGTGCGAGTGCCGTTCACATCGATATCTTCGAGCCAATACGTGGTTCCCGAGCCGGGCGCGGAAGGATCGATCCACGCGTAGCTCTTGGCCGCATGGCGCGACAACGCGCCGCTCATCATCAGCGCCGAACCCGCGATGATCGACGGATTCATGCGCACCTTATTTCCATTCTGCTCGCGATAGACGTTGAATCCGAGGTTGTGCGACTCGCCTCCGGTCTTCCAGGTCAGCACCACGCGGTTGGCGCCGTTCTTGTCGGTTCCATAGTGCGCGGAGAAAGACTGCAGCGTGACTCTGGTCGGTGCGACTACGATTTCGTTCTGAGTTGACGATTGTTCGCCAGGTTTGGATCGGTCTGATCGGCCGTGACCGTCGCCGTATTCGAGATCACGCCCGGCTGTCCCGGAATGGTGAGAATCGTGATGGTCGCGGTGCCGGCATTCGCCATGGTGCCGAGGAGGCAAGTAGACGATTCCGCCCGCCTCCGAGCATGTTCCCAGCGTGCTCGTCGAAGAGAGATAGGTAACGGAGGAAGGCAGCGTGTCGGTAACCGTCACGTTCGTCGCTGATGCGGGGCCGTTGTTCGTCACTGCGAGCGAGTAGGTGAGCGGCGTTCCCTCGGTCACCGGATTCGGAGTCGCCGTCTTTACGATCGCCATATCCGCGCTGTTGGCGTTGGCGACGACCACCGTGGCGCTCGCGGTGTTGGTGGTCAGGTTGGGAACAATGTTGGTGGCGGTCGCCGTGGCCGTGTCAGTGATGTTGGTTCCCGAAGGTGTGCCTGCGTTTACCTGCAGCACCAGGGTGAAGGTCCCGGTGCTATTCACGGCCAGAGTACCAGCGAGCGGTACAGGTGATCGTTCCGGTGCCGCCCACTGCAGGCGTAGTTCCGCAAGTCCATCCCGCAGGAGGCGTGATCGACTGGAAATTTGTGTTCGGCGGCGTGACTTGGGTGAACGAAGCGCCGGTCGCGGCGGCAGGGCCCTTGTTGTGTGACGGTCTGCGTGTAGGTGACGTTGCTTCCGGCTGCCACCGAAGTCGGAGAGGCAGAGTTGGTCACAACGAGATCGGCCTGCGTCGCGGTGGCAACCACATCAGCCGCGGTCGCGGTGTTGTTCGCTGAGTTCGGATCGGTAACCGCCGAGGTGACGCTGGCGGTTTCGTTGATCGCAGTTCCGGCCGCCGTGCCTGCCGTCACAAGCACGGTGTAAGTGATGGTCGCCGGAGCCTGCCGCAAAACTGGCATTCGTGCAAGTCAGCGTCCCGACAGTGCAAGTCCATCCGCGGGTCCCGTGAGTGTCTGCGCTGTCGTATTCGCGGGCAACGTCTCGTCAGCGCTCACGCTGGTCGCCGTGCTCGGACCACTGTTGGTCACGACCTGCGTGTAGGTGATCGTGGTGTTGGCCTGCACCGGAACTGGGCTGGGCGTATTCGTAATCGACAGATCAGCCGTATCGGCCACCAGCGTATTCACGGTCACGCTGTTGTTGCGCGCTGTTCGGATCGATCGTAGTCGACGAAACTGAATCTGTCTGGGACAGCGTTGTTCCCGAGGCCACGCTGGAACCTACGCTCACCACAAAGGTGAAATTCGCTGTCGTATTGGCCGCCATCGCCGCTGCAGCGGTGCAGGTCCGAGTCGCCAGAACGCAGGTCCACCCCGCAGGGCCGGTCAACGATACAGCAGCTCGTGCCCGCAGGGAGCGTCTCGGTGAAGACCGGCGCGTTCGCCGTGGCCTGGCCCGCATTGATTACACTTTGCGTGTAGGTGATGTTGTTTCCGGCCGTCACCGGATTCGGACTGGCGCTGTTGGTGACCCTCAGATCTGCCTGCGTGCCCGAAGACACGGGTATGTTCACGGTCGCGGAGTTATTGCGTCAGCATTCGTGTCTCGAGTGGTCGTCGCGACGTTCACCGTGTCTGCGATGATCGTGCCGCCAGCCGTTCCCGCGGTTCACCTGGTATATCGCCGTTATCGTGCGCGCTTGAGCCTGGCGGGACACTCGCGCTGCTGCAGGCGACTGGCGCGGTAGTCGGACACGACCATGTCGCGCCGCCGGAGTTGACCACGGCGACAGATACGAAAGTCGAGTTGTTCGGCGTCGCTTCGGTGAGCGTTGCCGTGCTGCAATTGCTCGGACCAGGTTGGTGATGACCTGCGTGTACGTGATGTTGGCTCCCGCGGCCACCGGGCTCGGAGTTCCGCTGTTGGTCACGGCCAAGATCGCACGCAACATTCAGACTCGTGGTGACCGTTGTGCTGTTGTTCGCGCTATTGGGATCCGATGTGGTGGCCGAGACGCGAGGAAGTCGCGGTAATCGGGCCGGTCGCGACCGTGGAAGGTACGTTCAATACGACCACGATGTCGGCGGAAGTTCCCGACGCCAAGATTCGCGCGTGTCGGTACAGGTGATGGTTCCGTCGCGCCGACTGCGGGCGTCGTGCAAGTCCATCCTGCCGGAGCCAGCACGGACTGGAACGTCGTATTCGCCGGCGTCGCCTCGGTGAACGTCACGCCTGTTGCCGCAGCCGGACCGTTGTTCGTTACCGTCTGCGTGTAGGTGATGCTGTTTCCGGCGTACACGGTCGGCGGGTGTCGCAACGGTGCTGAGGGCAACATCAGCCTGCGCTGCGGTCGCAACTACATCGGTGGCGGTCGCGGAGTTTGCCCCGAAGGATTGATTCGTTGCATTCACCGTGACCGTATCGGTGATCGTAGTCCCGGCCGGCGTGGCTGCGATTCACTGTGTAGACGACGGTAAATGTGCCCGATGCGCCTGCCGCCACTGTAGCGGCCGTGCACGGGCTCGCCGGGAAGCCTGCACAGGTCCATCCCGCCGGTGGAGTGATCGAAACGAAGGTCGTGTTCGCGGGCGTCGCCTCGGTGAAGGTACCGTTCGTGATCGCCGACGAACCGGTATTGGTCACGACCTGCGTATAAGTGATGGGGTTCCCGGCCTGCACCGGCTTGGGCGAGGCCACGTTCGTGACTGATAAGTTCGGCCCGGAGGTGCCCACAATCGTCGTGACGGTGGCGGTGTTATTCGAGGCTGTAGGGCTGCGAATCCCACGCGTCGCCGCCTCGCCCGCCGTTTGCCTGCAACGTCAGACCGCTTTCGCCACCGTTTGCCGCCAGCACCACGATGGTTCCACCGGCAGCAGCTTGATTCCGCGCAGGCAGCGGTCGTACGATCCAGGAATCGCCGTCAGCGCCTCGTACGTCTCGCGCGTGCGCCCGTAGAGCGTGATCTCGATGGCGAACGGCGGCCACTCCTTCAGATAGTCCGCGATCTGTTCGTTGATGATCGTGCCGTTGGTGAACAGCGTGATCAGGAATCCTTTTTTCTTGGCGTAGGTGTAAATTTCGAGAAAGTCTTTGCGGGCGAAGATTTCGCCGCCGGTGTAGAGAATCCAGAAGCAGCCCATCTCGACCAGTTCGTCGAGCACGCGGAAGTGCTCTTCCTTGGTCATCTCCCGCCGCTTGGCGTCCATGTCGCCCATGGGCAGGTTGTTGTAGCAGTGCAGGCACTCGAGCGGGCAGCGGCGCGTGACTTCGATGGAAACCTGCAACGGCACGCGCTCGCCAGCCTGGCGCTGGTGCACATCTGCGCTGAACGCGCCGTAACTTAGCTGCTCCATGCCCCCTCAATTCTGAAAGCAGCGGACGCGAGTCATCGCATCCGCTGCCGCTTGCCGTCCTTCCCGCCCCACTGGTTTCAGTCGCCCGCCATCGCCACAGACGCAGGGACCTCGACCAGACCAACAGCCTTCATCTCACCCACAAAACTCGTCACATCGCGCTCGGCTTGCGCCGGATCAACGTCATACTCCTGCGCCACCGACGCGGCCAACTGGGCCACCGTCTTCGGAGACTCCAGCAACTTCCAGATCAGCGTGCCTGTTCCGTTGAAGTTATAGATCGACGCCAAGTCGCCGACTTTTCCGCGGATCGGAACGATCAGCGTCTCTCCCGCGACCACCCGCGCAACCACCGACGCGAGATCGGATGAACTGCTCTGCTACCGAAGGATTCTGCCAAGCTTGCGCTCCTTGGGTTTCGGATTTCGTAGCTGCACATCAGACTTCGAAACCGGACCGCTTTCGTCCCAAATTGAGATTACGGCAACTGCACCCCCTGAAAGCAATCGGACTCTGGGGGAAGGTATTGAGTTGGTTATCACCGCCGAAGGTTCCCAACTGTCGATAAATTAGAGGCTTACAGCTTGACGGCGAGTGCAGGAGTGAAGCGGATACCGAGGACAGGTTCAGGAAAGGTCGACCTTCGGAAAATTGTCTCGGGACCATTCTTTCCTCTAGACAAACGAAACAAAACGCTATAAAAAGAAATGCGTTTTCAAACGGCGTTGCGATCTGGCAACGCGCTCACATTCAGGCTCAATTCCGTGCTCAACGAAGAACGACGCCGCGCCATCCTCGATCTGCTGAATCACCAGGGACGAGTCCTGGTCACCGAACTGTCCAAGCAGTTCCAAACTTCGCAGGTCACGATCCGCAAAGACCTGGAAATTCTTCATGCGCACGGTCTCGTACATCGCACGCACGGAGGCGCACTGCCATCGCGCGAAGGTGCGCTCGAAGACCCGACGCTGCGCGAAAAAGAAAAGCTGCACCATCAGGAGAAGTTGCGCATCGCGGAGTGCGCCGTCGAGAAAGTGAAGGAAGGACAGGTACTGATTCTGGACTCGGGGACCACGACGACTGCGATCGCGCGCAGCCTGCGGAATTTCCAGAATCTGACGATCATCACCAATGCGGTGAACATCGCGGCCGAACTTGCAGGCACCGCGGTGGAGGTGATCCTGACCGGCGGCACGCTGCGAAAGAATTCCTTCTCGCTGGTCGGGCCCATCGCCGAAGAGACCCTGCGTCGTTTGAGCGCCGATATTTTGTTTCTCGGCGTGGACGGCTTCGATGTTCACTTCGGGCTAAGCACGCCGAACCTTCTGGAAGCCAAGGTAAACCGCGTGATGGTCGAGGTGGCGAAGAAAACAGTCGCCGTATGCGATTCCAGCAAGTTTGGACGGCGCAGCCTGTCGCTGATTGCTCCGACCTCGGCTTTGCAGGAAGTTATTACCGACCGTGCGGCGCCGAAGTCAGATCTGCGCGCGCTGAAACAGGGCGGGATCGAAGTGACGCTGGTGTGAGCCTCGCGATTGCAGATTTTAGATTTCAGATTGCAGATTAAGCGATCTGGTTGCATCCCTGCACGAATGGGTTTTCGATCTGAAATCTGCAATCTGAAATCTGAAATTCTGCATTCCGACTTCTTCATTCTGACTTCCCATGCCCCGTTTCGACGTCACCATCGCCGGCGAACTGAACCTCGACCTCATCCTGTACGGACTGCCTGAGCAACTCGAACCCGAGCGCGAACTGCTGGCCGACCGCATGATGCTGACGCTGGGCTCATCGTCAGCGATCGTCGCGCACAATCTTTCCGCACTGGGCAGCCGCGTAGGATTTCAATCGCGCATCGGAGACGATCCGCTGGGCCGGATTTCGCTCGAGCGACTGCAGGAAAGTGGAGTCGATGTCTCCAAGGTTCGCGTCGTTCCAGGCGCAACCACAACCGGCCTCACCGTGATCCTGCATCACGAAGCAGTGGCGCAACATCCTCACGTATGCAGGAACCATCGCGGAATTGACCTGGGACGATCTCGATCTCGACTACCTCGCCGACTCGCGCCACTTTCATTTCTCTTCGTACTACCTGCAGAAATCGCTGCGGCCAAGAGTGGCGGAACTCTTTCAGTATCTGAAATCCAAGGGACTCACGATCTCTCTCGACACCAACGATGATCCGGACGACCGCTGGGAAGGTGGACTGCACGATCTGCTTCGCCACGTCGACGTATTCCTGCCCAACGAGCGCGAGGCCTGCAAAGCCGCAGGCACCGAAGACCTGGAAGACGCGATCGGCAAGCTTTCCGAACTGGTTCCGCTGCTGGTCGTGAAACTTGGCCGCAAAGGAGCGCTCGCGCAGAAGGGGTGCGAGCGCTTCACAGCCGCATCGAGAGAAGTTGTTCCGGTCGATACGGTCGGCGCCGGCGACAGCTTCGACGCCGGATTTCTGCACGAATACGTTCGTGGCGCCGATCTGCAGACGTGCCTTCGCAGCGGAAATCGTGCGGGAGCGCTCTCCACCACGCGCCCGGGAGGCACCGAAGCCTTTCGCGACGCGGAACATCGCGAGAAATTCCTCGGCCGGTGAAGATCTGTCGTAAACGTGTCGTCCTGCGCGCTGGTCAGCGCCGAAGGACCTTCCTCGAGCAGCTGCCCTACTTCGCACTCACTTCCAACAGCAGATGTTCTTTGAACTCCGCCTTCAGTCGCGGAGCCTTTCCATTCTCAGCCTGCACCGTGCCCAGATTCTTCCCATCCACGTAGTCCACCACGTTGTACGTTCCCGGCTTCAATCCGCGCAATTCCAACTTCTCCGGCGAACGGCTTCCCCGGATCGGTGAAGAATGCGTAGTACATCTTTCCGTCTTTCTCGATGGCGTACGCCTCGGGCGAGTCATATCCATATACGTAGAGATCGCGGAACTCGCCCTTCGACAGCATCTTCTGGTTGTACAGCGCGATCCATTTCTTCCAGTGCTCTTCTTTCTCACTGGTCAGAGCGACCGGCTTGAACTTCGGTCCGGGATCGGGCCACACGAACTTCGTTCCCGGCACGCCGCCGGTCCCGAGGGTCGAAGCGAAATCCGCGCCGTGCTCGCTCCACCCGTTCGCGCCTACGCGCGACATCTCGGAAAGTTCGACGTGATCTCCATAGACTGCCGACTGCGGCCCGAGCAGCGCCTTGTACATTTTGATGCGGCGCCGCACCTGCACCGCGCCCACCGGATCGGCGGTCACTGCCTGATCAATGAATGGCAGCCACGCCAGCGACGGCGGCGTGCCGCACGGACACGCCTGCGTCACGCTCTCCGGCTTAATGGCGCGCGTGGTCTCGAAGATGATCTTGTACACATCGGCCATCGCGTTCACCGAATCCTGCGGCGACTTGTGATGATGCGCCGGGTTGTAGCACGCCGGCACGCTGTAGATGTTGTCGAGCTTCGATCCGTCGAATCCCCAGTCGCGAATAAATTTCTCGGTGAGCTGCTTGAAGTAGCTCTGCACTTCCGGCACCGCCGGACAGAGCGTCGCCAGGTCGCGCGTCATCCGTGCATGCTTGCCGTTCTTGTCGAGAATGAACCAGTCCGGATGTTCCTTCGCCACCTTCGACACGATGTACTTGTGCGACTCCCACTTCCCTTGCCCGTCTTCGGCTCCCAGCGGCAGCCACCAGAGCTGCGCAAGGATTCCCTGCTTGTGAAAGTCATCGACCATCTGCTTGATCGAATCGCCGGGAAACGTTTCGTTGCGCGGATTCCAGTCGCCGTAAGTATCGAACCAGCGATCGTCGAGCGTCGCCCACTTGATTCCCATTTCCTTCAGCTTCGGCACCGTGCCCAGCATCTGCTTGGGCGTGACGTTGAACTCGTATCCCCAGCCGCACCAACTCACGTTGTAGGCTTCGTTCGAGGGCTTCGGAATGTCCCAGCCTTCTTTCTGCAGCACGCTTGACCACATGCGCAGCGGCTCGTAGAAATCTCCGCTGTACACGGCAACGAAGCTGCGCGGGGTGGAATAGCTCTCGCCCGGCTTCAGGTCAGAATTGATCGGGATATTGCATGCTCGCGTTCACTCGCCCATCCGGATCGACCTTCACCGGCATCGACAGCGTCCAGGGCAACGTCTCCACATGGCCGATCGCTTCGCCGACCGATGCCGTCCAGAACGCGACCACCGGAATCCCGCCTCCATAGCCGCCTTTCACGGCTTCGCCCATCACGTTCGGCTGCGAAGAAGTCCGCATCAGCTTCTGAACGTCATCCTTGCCCCAGTCGTAACTCGATCCCTGAAACGACCACATGTCGTAGGGCTGCAGCTTTGCGTCCGCCTGCTGCGCATTGAAGCGATGCTGCTGCATCAGCACCTGATCGATATGAAAATCGCTCGTGCCCACATTCTTGTAGGAGGCGCTCACCAGCGCGATGTCGGGAAAGTCGTCGTACGCTTCGACCACCAGCATGCGTTCGATCGGAATTCCCGACGGTGCCAGCGGATGCGCCGGAATTTCCACACGCTTCCCGCGTCCCGAGCTTGCCGCTCGCCTCCAGAACTTTCGCCTGTCCGAAATCCGGGACGAAATCCAGTTCCTTGCCTTGGCTCACGATCGAGTCGCTGCCGCCGGTGGATCCCACGTCGGGCTCGTCGAGAGTTAAGCGCTTGTCACTGAGTCGGAGAGTAGCCTGCAGGAATCCGGAGGGCAGAATCTGAAATTCGGCCGCGGTCGTCGTGATCACGACCGGTCCGCCATCCTTCACTTCGACCTTGATGTCCGACGGTTTGTACGGAGGAGCTTTGGGCTGTGGCGGCAGGCTTCGACGTGCATGAGAGCAAAGGCCATCGACGGCAACGACCATAAACGTAGAGGAAGAACAACGCGATACGACTGGCGCTACGCCCGCGTGCTTCATGATTTCGTCTCCGAAAGCGTAAGCATTCGAAAGAAAACACAATCTTTCGTAACTATACAACAGATCCGGATTTTGGATCGACAGTGAGCCAACCCAAGCTGAAGAAACTATAACCACGAAGGCCACGAAGTATCACGAAGGTTCTTCCTTCGTGCACCTTCGTGTCCTTCGTGGTTAAGAGTCTTCTTATCGAATCTCCGCCAGCGAATGCTCCAGCGCGCCGCGCTTCGGGGTGGGCATTGCACCCACCTCGCTGGCCACCCAGGCTCCAACCAGATTTGCGACTTCGTTCATGAGATCGAGTGACGCGCCGTGCAGGTATTCATGGACCAGTCCGGCGGTGAACGCGTCACCAGATCCCACGGTATCGGCCACTTGCACTTTGAATCCGGGATGCTCGCTCGAGTTCTTTGCGGCTACGAGCAGACTGCCCCGGCCGCCCCGAGTGATGGAGACCAACTCCAATTCGTACTCCTCGATCAGGCGGTGCGCGGACGACAGCTCGTCTTTGTGCGGCAGCCGGCTCAGGCTCATGATCTTCGGCAGTTCGTCGTCATTGAGTTTCACGATGTCAGCCAGCCTCATCGAGTCCGCCAGAATTTCCTGCGAATAAAAGGACTGCCGCAGATTGACGTCGAAGATTTTCAGAGTGCCGGGTCGAGGTGGCTTTCAGAAAGCGCCGGATGGTCTCGCGGCTCGTCGGCTGAGCGCTGCGCCAGCGATCCAAAACAAACCGCATCGGCGGTCTCGGCCAGATGCTGCCAGTCGAGCGTCCACTGCAGATGATCCCAGGCGACCGGCTGAGCAATTTCAAACCGCGGCTGCCCGTTCCCATCGACTTGAACATTCACCGTTCCAGTGGGATGCTCGCGATCGGTCTGCACATGATCGATGTTTAGCCCCAACTCCTCCAGGCGCCGCAGGGCCTCGATTCCACGCGAGTCTTCGCCCACGCGGCTGGCCACGATTCCCTGATCGCCCATGAGCGTGGTGATGTAGGCGAAGTTTGCCGGAGCGCCTCCCAGACACGCGCGGCCCGGAAACAGATCCCAGAGCACTTCGCCCAGACCGACGACTTTGTGTCCTTTGCGCGTCATTGGGGACGGGATTCCAGTTCCACCGCGCGATTGAGCTCGCGCGCTGCCTCCTGGGTATTCCCCTGCTGTTTCAGAGCCTGAGCCAGTTGGTAGTGAGCAGGGGCGTACTGATCGGCCATCTTGATTGCTGTACGAAACTGCGCAATCGCGCCCTCCACGTCTCCAGCGGAGAGCATTCGTTTGCCGGAATTCGTCGCAAACGTCGCTCCCTGAAGGTTGTTGCTCGCCGCGGTAATCCTCGATGCAGCGCGGGCTTCCTCCGCTGCACCAGCGGAGTCGCCCAGTTGGCGCAGGACGGCGGCCAGAGTCGTGTGGGCCCCGGCAAAATCTGGTTGCAGACGAAGGGCATCCCGCAACGCGGCAGCGGCCTCGGGCAGCTTGCCCTGCTGTTTCAGGACCGTCCCCAGCGTGTAATAGGCCTCCGCATAATTCGGCTGCGCCTGGATTGCCTGCTGGAGCTGCTCGGTAGATTTCTCAAATTCACCCTTCTGCCAGAAAAGCACTCCAAGGGTGTAGTGGGCATCGGCAAGATCAGGCTGCAGTGCGATGGCATTCTGCAATTCGACGACCGCCTGATCGAGCTGATCCTTGAGTTTGTAAGCAAGGCCGAGATTGTAGTGTAAGGGCGCGTTGTCGGGCGCAAGCTTGATTGCCGCTCCGAGTTCGGTGATAGCCGCCTCAAAATCCGCACGTTGCATGAACGCGATGCCCAGGTTTCCGCGAAAGGTGGCGTCCTGCGGGCGAAGCTGAATCGCCATACGGAATCTTGCAATCGCGCCCTCGGCGTCGCCCTTTTGCAGGAGAGCCAGGCCGAGATCGTTCAAGGCCTCAGGGTCCGCGGGCCGTAACTTTGCGGCGGTCTCAAACGCGGTTACGGCGCAGTCCACATCGGCTGCACGCTGGCATCTACGGCCGAGAGCCACCTGGGCTTCAAACCAGTCCGGCTTCAGCGTGGCAGTGGTACGCAGTTCCTGCAGCGCCTCCGGATCCTTACCCTGATCGATCAGAACCTCGGCAAAATAGTAGTGAGACGCGGCATCGCGAGGCGAGAGTTCGATTGCCTTCTGGAGTTCGCTAGCCGCATCCTCCAGTTGATGCTGTTGCGAGCGGATCACTCCCAGATGCATGTGGGCGGACGCCAGCGTGGGCTGCAGGCGCAGCGCTTCGATGAATTCCAGCGCTGCATCAGAAGATTGACCCTGCTGCGCCAGAACGGAGCCCAAATCGTCGTGCAGGTCGGCACGCTCAGGGGCGAGTTCCACAGCTCGCTTCAGCTCAGAAGCAGCTTCAGCCTGTGAGTTTTGCTGGTTGTGGCTGAGGATGCGGCCAAGAGTTCGATGAGCTTCAGCGTCCGACGGAGCTGCCTTCACGGCCGTGCGTGCCTCGCTTTCCGCCTCGGCAAGTTTCCCCTGCTGCGCAAGGACGCCCGCCAGATTCAGGCGCGCTGCGACAAAGTCCGGCTTGATGCGAAGTACGGCCCTGAAATGATTCAATGCGCTATCCAACTCTCCCTGCTGCCACAACACCCACCCCAAGGAAGCATGGAATTCAGCATTACCCGGAGCGCGTCGAACTGCCTGCTCGAAATCGGTGCGGGCGGCGGCCAAGTCACCCTTGCGAAGTGCCTCCTGTCCGTGCTCGTAAACAGACCGCGCCGATGGCCGGGCGGGAGATTGTGCCTGTCCCCACACTCCGGAAGTTGAGATCAGCAACACAGCAAGGATGCAATCGGGTCGACGATAGGTGAAATGAAACACAGTATGTTTCAGGAAGAGAAGCGCCGCGAACTGTGCGTAAATCATATCGCAAGGGCTAGTTCCTCCGGCGATTCTGTTCTTCGAGGTCCGCCGTAATCGTTTCCGAAATCAGCGAACAGACCACAAAAATCAAGGAGGGAATCACGGAGATTCCCTCCCGAGGACTTCTGCCGAGGCAAGGCTTAGAAAGTTATCCTCGCCGCGAACGTCAGAGCGCGCATCTGCGAGCCATAGGCTTTAGCGGTGATTCGCGCCACCGCTGGATGAATCGACCTGGGTATTCGGCAGATCGAGGTTCAGGTGGTTCAACACGTTGTAGAACTGGAACTGCAACTGCGCCTTGACTTTCTCGGTAACGGCGAAGTCCTTGAACAGCGACGCATCAATGTTAAAGAGTTTCGGGCCGCGGAACGTGTTGCGTCCGACGTTTCCGAAGGCATCAAGCGCTGGTTGAGCCCAGGGACCCGCAGTCGCACCTGTGCGCTACCCAGGCAAACGCCCCCAGTGTTCTCGAACCAGTAACCGCCAACTCGAGGATCGCCGGAGCGGGTGCCGTCCTTCACAGACCCCACTTTATCGGGGCGGCACGGCCCGGTGTCGCTGCTAGGAGAGCAATCGCTGAGGCTGGGAGTGAAGGGCAAACCAGCTCGAGAAATTGGTGGCGCTGGTGATCGACCACCCACCAATGAGCAGATCAGCCCCTCGGCTTATCCCGCCTAGCCATTTCTTCCCTTTCCCGAACGGCAGAGAGTAGGTCTCGGTGAAGATGAACACGTGGTTGCGATAGTTGGGCTGCGGCCCGTAGCTGACTTTGGGATCGATATCGTAATAACTCGAATCGTAATTCGTTGAATGTTGGAAGGTATAGCTTGCCTGGAACTGCAAGACCGCCCGTGAAGCGCTTGTCGGCGGTGAACTGCAAGGAGTTGTAGTGGCTGTTGGCGTCATTGCCAAAGATGCCAATCCCTTGTGTCCAGCCGTAGTTGCCTGAGCCTGCAGTTCCTCTCGGGCCGTTGAAGTAGAACGGTCGACGCAACTGCTGAGGTATTGCACCGCCGGGACAGGTAAGCGGATCTGGCTGTGTTGGGTCAGCCGGGTCGAGCTGACAGCCTTTGAAGATACCCGACAACGCTTGGGTCGTTCGCGCCGTAGGTTGGTCCATCGTCGGTGAAGGTGTGTGTTGCCTTATTCCCAACGTAGGCAATTGTGGCCGAGAGTGAAGGCGTGAATTGATGTTGCAGAGAGGCGTTCCAGGCGTCCACGTAGGGTAAAACGTTGTTGAAGCGACGAGCGCCGCCACCGACCTTGTCTCCCGGATACAGCAGGCGGTTGTTAGGCCCGAAACACTGCGTCTGCGTTCCGGTAGGGTCAGTAATGGGATTGCAATTGTTCTGCAGAGCGGTGGCGGGATCGCCGGACGGCGGTCCCTGATCCAGAGTGAACGCGGTCGTATTGGTTCCGAAGTTGATCGATTGCTGAGCCAGGACCGGCAAGGTCTGGGTGATGGTGTGCCCGAAGATCGTGCCGAATACGCCGATGTCGTAACTCCTGCCGTAGCCCATGCGCAACACTGTGGAGGGTCTTAGCTGATACGCGATTCCCAGCCGAGGCGCAAAGTGCCTGTAGTCCGTGTCGGTATTACCGCGAGGTTGACGCCGTCCTGCCCGGCGATTCTGACTTCGCCGGTGCCGAGATCGATCCAGCCGCCCTTGCCGGTGCCGGCCGCCGACTCCGGCTTGTAGATTTCCCATCGCAGTCCATAGTTAACCGTCAACTTCGGTGTGATGCGCCACGTGTCCTGCCCGTAGAAGAAGTAGCGGGGCTGGGTTTCGTACGCGTCGGTTGAGGCGCTGACGAATCGAATGAAACTGCTGGTGTTACCGATCGAGAAACGAGGCCAAACCAGAGCCTGAGTGTCGCCCGGTGCAGGTGCCAGCTGTGGTGTCGTTGTTGAAGGTAAGCTCGCCGGCACGATGAGAGTCGCTGGGCACCCGCAGGTTGTACGCGTGACGAAGGTCAACACCAAACTTGAAGCTGTGGTTGCCTCGTATCTTTGTCCAATTGTTTACGAACTGATACTGGTGTTCGCTCTCCAGCAGTGGGCAGTTGCATTGATTGATGCCCAACGAGTACCCAAACTGAAAAGTCAGAAGCGCCATTCGGCTCGTTGATTTGAAAGGCTGGCATGCCTGTGGTGTATGCATCACCCTGGTTCAAGCCTGGGATGCCCGCATCGCTGGCTGGCGACGTTCCCGCTCCGCCCGGAGCAGTCTGCACGTGGTAGCGCATGTAGCCAAAACGGAAGTCGGTGAGCAGAGTATTGCTGAGAGTGTAGTCAAAACCGGCCGCCACACTTTGGTTTTTGGTGTGCGAACTGCCGGCGAAATTTCCTACCGAAGGATCGCTGGGAAGAGCGTTGCCTCCCAGCGTGTCGCCGAACAATCCTGGGCCCGAGCGGAGGAACTTCTGCAAGCTGTAGCGTCCAAAGACGTGCAACTTCTCCGTGGCGGTGTAGTCCGACCGCACATCGAAGCCGTCGGAATCAAGCGTGTTATTGCCAGAAGCACCAAAGTTGTTGCTAGTTAGATCGGGGCTGGGCGTACCCCCTGTTGGGAATAACGCGAGAAGATTTTGTGCCTGCGGGGACAAGCGCGCCGCCGGGATTATGCCGCCGGCAAACTCATCGCGATCCGCCAACGGAACGTTGCAGGTCGGCATCGAAGACGCCAGACCTGTATCGTACACGGATCGAATATGCGTACGCCTGCATTGAACCAGGCGCTCAGATCGCCGTCGCGTTCTGCTGCCGTCGGTACGCGCTCCACGGCAGAACCTCCAATGTGGCTTCGCGTGCCCTGATAGTCCCCGAAAATGAACAACTTGTTCTTAATGATCGGACCGCCAAGAGCGCCGCCAAACTGGTTCCAGTTGCCGCTAGGTACGACAACCTTGCCAGAACCGGGATTCGCGGCGATAACGGAGGAACTCGCTTGCGTGAACGGATCTTTGGCGTTGTTCGAGTTCGAGCGCTGATAATCGAAGAGCGATCCGTGGAGCTCGTTGCTGCCGGACTTGGTCTGTGATGTCACCACGGCGCCGATGGCTTTGCCAAACTCGGCGTCGTAGTCTTGCGCCGTGATCTTCACCTCGTTGATGGAATCGAGGTTGGGATTGATCACGATAATGCCGAGAATCGGGTCTTGGTTGTCGGTTCCGTCCAATTCGAAGCCGGTTCCGGCGAAGTGTTGGCCGTTAGTCAGGATCTGCTGTGACCCTTGAGGATTTTCGCTGGCGGCATGGTTCCAGCCATTTAATCTCTGAGTTCCTGGCGACAACAGTTGGAATGTGGTGAAATTCCGGTTGTAGATCGGCAAATCCTCAACCTGCTTTTTGGTCGAATGTGGTGCTGACGTCGGCGCGGTCGGTCTTAAGTTGAGGCGCCTCGGCGGTGACTTCGACTGTCTCGGAGGCTCCGCCCACTTGAAACTGGCCATCGACTCGCGTGGAGCGTATCCACCGTCACTGTGATGTTCTTGGCCTCAAAGGCCTTGAAGCCACCGGCTTCCCCTCTGATAGTGTAGACATCGGGGATGAGGTGACCTACGCTATAGTTTCCGTCTGCGTTGGTGGTGGTCTCCACGACCGACCCTTTGCTGACAGATGTGACGGTGATCTTCGCCCCGTTAACCGCCGCGCCCGCAGGATCAGTGAGCGTACCAGCTATACTGCCATAGACTGCTTGCGCAGACGCCATCGACGTCCAGACGGTGCAAACAAGTCCGAGTGTCACCACCGCAGCCAGAACTGTCCTTTTCATTGAGACTTCCTCCTGAGAACTGCACGCACAAGATTGCCCCGGAAATGCAGGAGAGGTACTTGAACAGACAGGGAGCACTCGTAATACAAAACAATTATCTGGATTAAGTTTCACTAGGTTTGATACTGTTACGTACGCCAAGTTGTGGTCTCACAGCAGGATAGCTAGTTCGGTTACTTCCCCGGTTATATGGCCGTAACGCACAGTTTCGCTATCGGGCGGGAGCAGTGCTTCCAGCAAATAGAGAGGCTTACCAAAAGCCATAGTCTTCACTCTTCTGAATCTCTCTGCCGGCTCTTGCGGTATCTGGCCGAACACTCACTCGATCATCCTGGAGTGGCTCTCAAGGAGTACCAGATCGCGACCGAGGTTCTTGGCCGTCCTGCTGGATTCGATCCGCAAAGCGATTCGACAGTGCGGGTTCAGGCGGGACGCCTACGCGTGAAATTGGCCGACTACTACGCGCATGAGGGCATCCATGATCCGATCCTGGTGGAGATTCCCAAGGGATCGTACGTTCTCGCTTTTCAGCTCCGCGGCAACTCCGGCAACGTCGTCATGGAGGCGCCGCGCATTGAATTGCCGCCGAGACGAACGGAAGTTCAACCTTCGAATCGCAGATGGGTAATCGCAGTTACGGTTTTGCTGGTGCTGCTCGCTGTGTCTGTGGTGACCAGCGCTTTCCTGATAACGCGAGAGCGGACCCAGCCAGTTGCAGCCCAGGCAGTCCCAGCCGCTTACCGGCTCTTCTGGGATCGCTTCCTGTATGGTCCGCAGGAACCTCTTGTTGTCTTCAGTAACGGCAACTTCGTGGGACGTCCGGAAACCGGGATGCGATATTTCAATCCTTCGTCGGACGCGAGCTCCTCTTTCATTCTCGACCACTACACGGGTGTTGGAGAAGTGCTGGCCATCCATCAACTCGATCGAGTGTTCTTTCTCTTGAACCGTCCGATACGGGTGAAGCGCGGAGCGCTGTTCACGCTGGATGATGCCAAGAACAATGATCTGATCTTCGTCGGGTCTCCGTCAGAGAACCTGACGCTGCTCGACATTCCGGGGACCCGCGAATTCATTTTCAAGCGCCTTGACTCGGGCGCGCGCAAGGGAGATCTGGCGGTGCGTAACGTTCACCCTCAACGGGGTGAGCCAGAGAATTTTCTGGCAACCCCGGCGAATCAGCCCACCGTAGAAGACTATGCGGTTGTCGCCCTGCTTCCCGGTCTTGATCCAGCGCGGTCGGTTCTGATTCTCGCGGGAAACTCGACGTTCGGAACGCAAGCCGCCGTCGAATACATTTGCCGCGAGGACTCGATTAGAGAACTGCTTCAGCGCTTGAATGTCTCAAAGGCCGCCGACCTGAGGCCTTTCGAAGCTCTTCTTCGCGTGAAGATCGCGCACGGCGTGCCGGTTGTGGCGGAGTTGGTGGCGATTCGCAACCGAAGCAATTAGAATTCTCCGCTACTTGTCCACCACTCTTAACAGGGGATTAGAATCTACCCCTTTTCTCGAATTCCTTCACCCGACTATATCCATCCAACACGCCTCGGCTCTCGATATGGTAAGAAATAGATCACACGATACTGGGCTCCGTTCAGATCGGGTGAAGGGTTCTGCGCATGCATATTTCTCGCCGCAGGTTCGTGCAAATGTCTGCTGCTGCCGCCGTCGGTTCCGTGTCGAGCCGCGCTCTCGTCGCTGGCGACGATCCCGGCGATGCCAACCTATGCCGGAAACTGGCGTCCGACCCGTTGCGCCCGCAGTATCACCTGATGCCCGCGCACAACTGGATGAACGATCCGAATGGACCCATCTACTTCGGCGGCCGATACCACATGTTTCACCAGTACAATCCACGCGGCGCGACCTGGGGCAACATGCATTGGGCACACGCCACCAGCCCCGACATGATCCATTGGCAGCACGAACCCATTGCGCTCGCGCCCACTGCTGGCGGTCCCGACTCAGACGGAGTCTTCAGCGGTAGCGCGGTTCTCGATAACGGAAAGCCAACTGTGATCTACACGGCGGTCGCGCCACCATCTTCGGCGGGAGACGCTACGCTTCGCGATGGCGTCCACACCTGGCGCGAAACACAATGCCTCGCGGTTGCGCAGGATGATGACCTGCGGGTCTGGAAAAAACTTTCCGAACCAGTCATCGCAACGCCGCCCGCCGGACTCGAAGTCACCGGCTTCCGGGATCCAGCCCTGTGGCGCGAAGGGCGAGAAGTGGATGCTGATTCTCGGCTCCGGTGTTCGCGGCAAAGGCGGGATGATTCTTCTTTATACCTCCACCGATTTGCGCCACTGGACGTACTTGCATCCGCTGATCGACGGTTCACCGGGCAAGAGCACGAGCGTGAATCCGGTCGATACGGGGGAGATGTGGGAGTGCCCGGACTTTTTCCCGCTGGGCAACAAGCATGTGCTGTTGGTCTCCACGATGGGAAAAGTTCGGTGGAAGGTGGGTACGTACGCGAACCAGCGCTTCACGCCGGAGAAGGAAGGAGTGGTCGACTGGGGTTCGTACTACGCGGCAAAGACCATGATCGACGCCGACGGGAGACGCATTCTCTGGGGATGGATTCCGGAAACGCGCCCCGACGCTGATCTGATTTCGGCGGGATGGGCGGGTGCGATGTCCCTACCGCGCCTGCTTTCGTTGAGTTCACAAAACGAATTGCAGACGGAGGTGGCGCCGGTCGCCGGCAAACTCCGCGGCAGATCACGTCGGGAACATTGACGCAGTTCGAATTAAGGATCTTGCCGCCGAGATAGACGTGCGTCTCCATCCGAAAACCGATGACTTTAAGCTGCGCCTTTACTCGGATGCTGGAGACTTCGTTTCGATCTCATGCTCCAAACAATCAGAGAGTCGTGAACTTCGTGTAAACACCGTGACGGCGCCGCTTCCAGGGTCCGGGGGATCCCCGGTGCGGCTGCACATGTTTCTCGATGGCTCGGTCCTGGAAGTTTTCGCGAACGAAACCGTTGCTCTGACCGCGCGCGTCTACCAGATCCCGGCCGGTCCGCTTCGCCTGAAGCTTGAAGGCGACGTCAAAATCGAGTCGTTGAATACGTGGCGAATGAAACCGATCTCCATGGATCGTCTCACCGGCTCATTCTGCTCGTGAAGTATCTGGAGGAATCTCGTGACAACCAAGTCATCCGAAGCGCAGCTGATCTTGATTGCCGGCCCGTACCGCTCCGGCACAAACGACGATCCGGCTTTGATCAAGAAAAATGTGCAGCAGATGGAGTCTTACGCGCTGCCTATCTTCCGTGCCGGACACATTCCAATCCTCGGCGAATGGCTGGCGCTCCCGCTGGTCGAACTGGGGGGATCGAAGAAGATAGGCGATGAGGTGTTCAACGAAGTCTTTCCATCCGATCGCCACCCGACTCCTCGAAAAGTGCGACGCTGTGCTTCGAGTTGGAGGCGCGTCAACCGGAGCCGATGAGATGGTGCGTATCGGTAGAAATCTTGGGCTGGCGATCTACAGAGAGTCTGGAAGACATTCCAAGGCTGGAGTGACTGGGCGCAGGTGTCAAGCCGTCGAAGCTAGAATCAGTAAATCGCGTTTCCCCTTTGCGTGCTCTCAATCTTCCCTGCCCGGACCGAAAGTGAATATGCCGTTCCGCCGTCACCCGTCCACGCGTTCAAGTCAAAATGCCCGCCGGTTGCGACACGATAGACATTGATCCCAAGAAACGTAAGCGGCGTGACCCTTCTCGCAAACTTCCGGCGCCCGCGTTGGCTTCAGAAAGTAAGCGCCCTTGCCCCTACCCACGACTGTTGCCTTACCGTCGGCCTCGACCAGCACCGCCGACTTTTCATCGATGGCGACTTCCCGCGGTGAGGAACTCCATCCGTCTTTCATGATGCGCGCCAGAAATCCGAGCGAGCGTCCCAGCCGATCCCGCTTGGCAAAGTGCGAGTCTGTAATGAGATTTTCCAGATGCGGAACTTTCAAAAAGTCCCGCACCAGCGTCACTCGCTCGAAATAAGGGTTCATCAGAACATCGGCCGACGCCAGGTTCTGATCGTCCGGCTTGTCGCCGAGGGCTCCGTAAACGAACTCGCCTTCCACGGCCAATCCGGCGCTGGTCCCGCCAATCGGCTTCCCCGCCGCAATGCCATCGTTAATAGCTTTTTCGACAGGAGTGCCCTTCCAGCCGCGAATGTAGTTGGCCTGATCACCGCCGGAGATAAAGACAACTTCCGCTTTCCGAATAATTTCTTCGACCGCAGGATCTTCGGCCGCCGCGCGGTCGGGAAGAATCAGCGTCGCCACGGAGTTCGCCTTGCACAAACCATTGATATAGGAGTTGTATTCGTCGTCCCCAGTCGCGCGCAGAACCAGGAAGTCGCCACCGTTGCCCTTCTTACAGAGCCAGCGAAACGCCTCGTCCAGATCGCTGCCGCCGCCCATCATGGCGATGCCGAAGCGCGCCTTGGTCTCAACGTCGCTTGGATTTCCGAGCCGAAAGTATTTGTAGGATTGCGCGTGCGCGACACTGAAAGCACAGGCTAGCGTTACCAGTGCGAAACGAATATGTGCTCTGAACACGGAAAAACTATACAGGAGGGAAGAAACTGGAAGATCCAGGGATGCGGGCGTTATTTATGGTGAGCGCGGCAGGACTCGAACCTGCGACCCATGCCTTAAAAGGGTCGCCAAGCCAATCACAAACAACAACTTGCACGTCCAGCTTACTCCATGCACGACACAGCAAAATCAATGAGATGCAGACAAGACATCGGTCTGGGTGCCCGGAGAGTGCCCGAAATCCGGCCTCTCGAACAATGTGGCTTCGTTTGGCTGGATCCTTGGTAACGCGAAGGAATGATTTCGTCATTAAAGACGTGATGATCGTGGGTTGAAATCACGGGTTCAAGAACTCGTCGCTCGTACACTCGACTACGAGTCCCCCTTGCGCTCGTCGCAATCGGAAGCTGTTCTTTTTCACTTCGTAATTCTCTTCCCACCTTCGGTAGAATAGGTCTTCCGTTTTGTAACGCCACCAGATGTCTTACGCTTTCTAATAACCCTGACGTGGACGGTGGTGGGTTTAGAAGAGCCAACAGCAGCAGCGAACGAAGCGGGACTCAGCGCGGTGAGTACCGCAGTCGCCATTGCAGATGACGAGGCGCAGATTCTGTGCTAGAGTCCGCGTACAAGGCGCGTTAGCTGTGCCTCAGTTCTCTTCCCTGTTGTGCGGCATGGCAGCACACGACATTGAAGATCCATAGGGCTTTCAGCCTTCGCAGGAATGGAACATCCCGATGACTGGAAGCATTCCAGGTATTCCCGGGGCATTAGTGTTTCCGTACTAGTGTCGCGGTTCTGAAAGACACGCCAGGTGATTGCACGTCGTGCCGTCTGGCTGGGCCCGCCGCCGGTGGCAGTGCGCCACCATTTACCTAACCAGCTGTGGCAAAAAGGAGGATTCTGTGTCAGCACCCTCGTCATATCCCGCTCTACGCGCAACCCTCGCCCTGGTGCTCGGTGCTCTGCTTGCCGGGGCGCAGCTCAACGCGCAAGTGCCCAAGCCCAAGAACCTGGAAGAATTTGTCACCTACATGCAGGCGCATCACAAGGCGCCTTTTGATCGGGAAGGTGCGGTTTTGCCTCCCGGAGGGCAGGCAGATATTAATGAAGCAACTGGCCAAGTTCGGGAACCCGAGCATGGCAACGCTTGCCGCAGCTGTGGCGACAGGCACGAACGTAAAGGTCAATCGTGACCGGAATCCCTGGCCCAAAGCAGAGATCGGTTTGGCCGTGGATCCAGTAAATGGTAAGAACTTCGTCGTAATGTCGAACGATTTTCGCGAGAATTACGATCGCCAATTCTTTCACGTTTCTACCAACGGCGGTGCAGCCTGGAGCGATGACGTCATGGCGATCGGGTTGGACCCGATCACCGAGTTTGCACCCTATAGTTTCCAAAGTGACCCGGGCGTTGCTTTTGACGACAAGAGCCAGAGTTACCTCTCGACGATTGCGGGCAACGTGATTGTGGACACCAACGTGGAAGGCGTCTACGCGAACTTCGACACGCAGGTGGAAGAAGTACAGGGTTTTGCCGGCGGTACCTATGCGTCCCTAGTGACGACCAGTGTGGATAATCAGATCTGCAGTGGCGCCACAGACTTCGTTTGTCCTGCCCAGTTGGACAAACCGTTTATCACGGTGGATGCGATACCGGGAAGCCCAAAGAACGGCACCGTCTACGTGTACTACACGTTCTTCTGCAACGATAAGCCTTGCACGGACGGAAGCGCCAAGGTTCCGGCATTCTCATCGGCGATCCTTGAATCGCACGCTGCGGGGGCGAACCTGCCATTCTCAGCGCCAGCGCTGGTCAGCGGAAGCTTTGTCCAGGACCAGTTTTCCAGCATGGTGATCGACAGTCACGGTACGCCGCATATATTCTTCGACGACTTCACGGATCCCAGTGGCGTGATCAAGATGCGGATGTCCACCTTGCAAAACGGCAAGTGGAAAGTGACCTCGACGCCGGTGGCGAAATTTCTCTACAACGGGCTGAACAACTTGAACTGGGGATTCCGCGACTTCGGGACAGTGGCGCCGGGATGCGGAATCGTAGGCGATACTGCCTACTGCGCGTTCTCCGCCAGTCAAGTCGCAGGGGGGCCGCTGGAAGGCACACCCAGCGTCTACGTGGCAGTTGTAAACACCCTTACTGGAGCTTCCACCATTCACCGAGTGAATAACGACGCGTTCGGCAATGGAAAACACCATTTTTTCCCCTGGGCCACGGGGAAGAGCGATGGGTCCGTGTACGTGGGCTGGTACGACGACCGCAAAGATCCCTTCTCGACCAAGGTCGAGTATTTTGTGGGTAAATCCACGAACGGTGGAAATACATTCCCGACACAGCAGGCGGTCAGCACGACCTCCTTCAATCCCTGTGTAGGGTTCCCAGGGTGCGGATTCTTCGGTGACTATACGCAGATCGCTGCGGGCCCCGACGGCGTTGTGCACGCCGCCTGGTCCGACACTCGCGACGGAGTGAGCATGCAGATCTTCACTCAAGCGGTTACCTGGTAATGAGAACTTGTTCTACGGCTCCTGCTTTCAGCAGGAGCCCTTTTTTTGGCACTTCCCGAAAGCAGAGATTTTCAAAGGGTTCTACGTCTTTGGCTCAAGGGATCGTTAGGAGGGTCGAAATCGCAACCGGAAGGAAACCGATATCCGACAGGTGGGAGCGATCTGCCTATCGTGCGGACATCGGCAGAGTACGGCAACCGCGCCGGCGCGCGTCCGTCATTTTCTGCCGACGGAGTGGGCCCGTGCGGATACGATCAAGGCTTCCGCCCTGACCACCGCTTTCGTAGAGGCACTCAATCGTGCCGATCTGCATTAAACAACTTGCGAAGCTGCGAAGAATGAACTGAGCTTTCTTGCTCAGACCTCCGCCCTCTCGAAGGTGAGAGAGTCTCTATCACAATCATATTGCGAGCGACTAAGTACTTGAGAACTTCTCGTTCGGAGATTGTGCCTCTCCATCAGCGCAGTCCGTAGCAGCAGAGCATCACCGGGCACGCGAAGGATCATCGGCAAAAGGAATCACAATGAGTACGTACTACCATCTCTCTGCTCATACTCCATCTCGTTTCCACACCCCCGCTTATCGAACCGGACAGGCGGAGTTACCGCATCCGGCTCTCGGAAAAGACACACCAACGTTCCGTGTGGCGCCGTCTGCAACTTCTGAACACAGACCTGGGGCTGCCAGACTCATCGTCAATCCCCATGTCCTTCGTTGCTTGTTGCGTCCGTCTTTAACTGAGGTCCCTTCCCTCGGCCGGAGTTACCTGGCTTCTTCGGTAGTACGGACCTCTCCGCCACCCCAACGGCCCGGCCTGGCTCTCGCGAGTTGCCAGTTGATCGCGAACAGCGATCACCGCTGGGGCTTCCCGTGTTGCGCCTGATCTCCTGTGTCTGCATGCTGTCGCCACTACCCCGGCAGGTCCGAGAGACTTAATCGCTCATTACTAATCCGTCACCTCAGCCTTCCCCAAATTTCGGATGGGTCGGCTCCTGCATTATGGTTTTCGGGGCCTGCTCAGCGTTCACTCACGTTACGGCCTGCAGACTCGCCAGTCGCCTAGCGACCCTCTACCCGGAGGCTCCGACGGCTTTGTTACCTCCACCGCCGCTCCGATTGTTACCGGGTGGAGCGATCCAGTTCCCGGGCGGGTTTGTCTCCCGCTGTGGACCAGCGCCTTTTCATGGCGCACCGAAATACCTCTATTACACGCAAAATCCATTCGAAGGCCCCGTCTAGCTTAACTTCCGAGGCACTTTTCAGAAATCGCTGCAGATCGCATGATCTTAAGGGCGGAAGAGCTGAATCACATGCCTGGTGCCCGTTTGCGTAGTTTTCGCCTCGTTCTGAACTACTCGTGCAACATCTTCTGGCTGGTCTCGCATTTACCACGCCCGTACCTTGGCAGGAGGACATTGGCGTCGAACACCGCCGATCAACCGCTCCATTCGTTCGCCGCTGTTCGCGCTTGTACTGCTCGCCATGTCGGCGGCAGCCTACGCGCAATTCAGCATCTCCGTCTCGTTTGCCCCGCCGGAATTGCCGGTCTATGAACAACCGCTGCTGCCCGGCGAGCGAGCGGTTACATCTGGGGTACACCCGCGGTCATTGGCGCCTACTGCGTGCTAACATCCACTCGATCCGGCTCGCCCACCGGCTTGAGCCGCGCGGAGGCCAAGATGAGTTCAACCACACGGCGCAGTTTCCTCAAAACAGGTCTGGCCGCTGGAGCCATGGCGACCGCCGGATTCTTCCGCGGTCGCCGCCATGCGCACCGCGCCGGATACCGTGGTGCTTGGCCGCTCAAAAGTGGAGGTGGCGCGGCTGGCCTTTGGAACCGGGACGAACAGTGGTGCGGTTCAGGCCGCGCTGGGGCAGCAGGAGTTCACGCGGCTCGTCCGCTATGCCTACGATCGCGGCATCCGGTTCTTTGAGACGGCTGAGGCCTACGAGACGCCGGAACGCTGGGAGAAGCGCTGACAGGCTTGCCGCGCGACAGCTATCAACTCATGAGCAAGGTGACTACCTTCCACCAGGGCATCGACCCGCAGGCCAAGTTCGACGAGCTGCGGCGCACCTCGAAGACTGAGTACTTTGACGTCATGCTGCTGCATTGGCAGCACACGGCCGACTGGCCAGAGACTACGAAACGCTGGCAGGACGGGATCCTTGAGGCGCAGCAGAGAAAGATCATCCGCACGCATGGCGCCTCAGTGCACGGGCTGCCGGCGCTGCGGCAGATGCCGGGCACAAACTGGCTCGACGTGGGACTGATCCGCATCAACCACAGCGGCGCACGCATGGACGGCCCGACCTCTGAAGACACCAACCATCCAGACAACGTGAGCGAAGTGGTTGATCACATCCACCAGTTGAAGAAGGAAGGGCTGGGTGTGATCGGCATGAAGCTCTGCGGTGGCGGTCAGTTCGAGCACAGTCATGACGATCGTGTGAAAGCCATGAGGTTCGCTTTCCAGAACGCGGGAGTGGATTGCGCCACGATCGGCTTCAAGAACACGCAGGAGATCGACGAGGCGATCAGCAACATGAATCTGGCGCTGGCGTCCCCTTTTATTCTGTCTGTAAAAACTCACTCCAAAATCCCAAACTTCATAAACAACACACATCTCCTGACTAACCAACCTGAACAGATTCTACTACAACCGTTCGGTGAACAACGTAAATGTCACCAACATTCACAACGTCTACAACACGACAATAATCAACAACACCACCACCCCCCCCCCCCCCCCCCCCCCCCCCCCCCCCCCCCCCCCCCCCCCCCCCCCCCCACACTATCAACCGCGTCAGCTACAACGGCGGCACCGGTGGAATCAGCGCCCGTCCCACGGCGCAACAAGAATCGGTAGCACATGAGCGGCATATCCTGCCGGTGGCGGCCCAAACGCAACACGAACAGGCTGCCCGCACCAATCCGGAGCAGAGGGCTTCCGTGAACCACGGCGCGCCAGCAGTTGCTGCCACTCCCAAGCCTGGGGCATTCAGCGATCGCGCCGCTGTACACGCGAAGCCAATGGGGACGCCTTATAACGCTCCGGTGAATCGTGCCGCGGTTCAGCCGGCAAATGCACCAGTCGTGCGTCCAGAGAATAATGCCGATCGCTCAGATCGGCCTGCGCCGAGTAATCCGCCGGAGTCGAACCGTGCACCGTCAGCGCGACCAAACCAGTCGGAGCCGAATAAGCCGGAACCGAACCGACAGCCCACAGCTCAGCCAGATCGACGGCCGGAACCCAATCTTGCACCAGTAGCCCAGCCGAACAATCGGCCAGAGCCCAACCGGAGTGAACCAACTCAACGGCCGCTGACTCCGCCGCCGAGCGAGCGCTCGCAACCCGAGCGCAATTCTTCACCGGGGGAAACGTGGCCTGCGCCACAGCTACAACAGCGCCCGCAGTCCGAGCCCGTGAAAACGGAAGAAAAGAAACGTCAGAACGAGAAGCCGCAACAGAGCGAGAAGCCGCAGTAACGAAATCGTTTCAGGTTTGGAGTTTATTCTGGGCACCCTCAGATTTTAGAGGGTGCCATTTTTGCTACAAAGCAGCTCTAGTCGTGCAGAACGACGTTGAGCAGCGAGCTGTGGACCTGCAGCGCGCCTTCGGAGCCACCAGCGTAGTGAATGAAGCCCAGCTTCCGGAATCGGTTCATGAAGAAGCTGACACGCGATCGAGTGGTCCCAACCATCTCAGCCAGAGTCTCCTGGCTGATCTTTGGAACCACGGTTTCCGGAATGCCTTCCTTGCCAAAGTGGGCGAGCAACAGCAGGACGCGCGCCAACCGTTTCTCACTGGAGTTGAACAATTGGTCGACAAGATCCTCTTCGTAGCGGATATTCCGCGCCAGCAAATAAGCCACGAACATTTCGGAAAGCGCGGGTTCACGATGAAGAGCATCCATCATGGTCTTCTTCTCCACTCGGAGAATCTCGCAATCTGTCATGGCCGCCGCGGAGCCCATTCGTAGCAGTTGGCCTGCCAGCGAACCCTCTCCGAAGAAGTTTCCGTGGCTGACGATCGCGATCGTTGCCTCTTTGCCGATCTTGGATACAACTGTGAGCCTCACTTTGCCTCTTTGTACATAGAAAACAGCATCCGCGTCATCCCCCTGCGCAAATATCGATTGCTTGTTCGGAACTGTCAGGATCTTCCTCCCCTCGCCAATAGTCGCGAGAAAAGTATCAGGGTTGAATCCGCCGTTCTTCTTTGAAACCACTGAAGATCTCATCTCCGACAATTGTAGTCGGATATAACAGCAATGCCGCAAATAAAGCGCGCCAATATCTATGCGCAGTGAGCAATTCTGAACAGTATTTTAGGAGGCCCTGCGTGACAGTGATCATTTATCTTGGTTGTCTCAGCGATTGTCAGTTTCTCGCAAGTGTCCAGTAATTCTTCGCATGACGTTGCGGCAGATTCCCAGCAGTAGTGGTCACAATTGCACAGCCATATTCCGGCGACCAGTCCAGTATGGGTACTGCAAACGGACAGAGACCGACGAACTGATTCGTTGCGTGTCACGAAACCGATCTCCCAGTTCTCGTGATTCCTCAGGAGAATCTACGAATGATGAAGAAAGTTTTGTGGCTCACCGCTCTACTGCTGGCTCTTCCGTTTGCGGCCTTTGCCGGCAGCAGCATCGACTTCACCAATGGCGGCGGTACTCTCTCAGGCACCAATAGCGGCTTGACCCTGACAGGATCGACGCTGATCGCCGCGAATGGTCTAGGCGGCGGGCTTATCACTGGAAGTAATCTCGGAACGGTCAGTTTTAGTACAGGCATCCTAAGCGGTGGCACCCTGCAGATGGGCGGCACGTTTGCCGCGGGTGGTGCATTTAGCGTCTCGGGAAATGGTACCAGCGGTATTCCTAACGGCGTCATCTTCAACGGCTCGTTCACGGGACCGGTAACGTGGACTCTAGTAACCCTGGCGAACGGAACCCACAACTACACACTGACTGGTTCTCTGACCGGAACCTGGTACGCCGGAGGCACTGTCAATGGCGCGACCGTCCAGTTGACCATCAACACAGGTCGTGGTTTTTTCAACGGGCAGACTACCGTTTCGAGCGGTGACACCAACTTCACGACTGTCCCAGAGCCCGGCACTCTTAGCCTGCTGGGCACGGGCTTGATTGCTGTTGGCGGGATCGTGCGACGCAAATTGCGGACGTTGCGCACTTAGGGCATCCTGCAATTTTCGAGCTTTGACCAAGTCCGCTGGCGAACACTGCCGCCGGACCTTTAGGGAGACCACTGATGCCATCCACCGTTGAAGTCGGCACGATTCTGATGAGAGAGTGGCCGGGAATGCCGAAGCTCATTGGAGTTGAAACCGAACCTTTTTTTGAGGGGTGGAGCACGGTTAAAGTGCCGGATACATCCCCTCTTGATCGCAAGATACGCGCTGCTGGATGGAACTTCTTTTTTATGGCTACAGAAGTCAAGGCGATGTTCTTCGGATCTCTCAGTGCAACGAAGATCCAGAGCGCGTTGAGGCGGATTTTGGCCAAAGTGAAGCTTCAGCACTTCAACGGTCTTGAGGTGACTGAACTGGTCGCCCGGCATTTCCTCGGTGTGCCCTATGTAACCATGTCCGCGCATTCTCGCCATTTGCAACACAGCTGCAATCTGGACAGCGCGGAAGCACGCCAGACGTCCCAAGACAACGCGGAATGGGCCAGAGGTTGAGTCGCGCGTCAACCAGTCGCCAGATTCGGTATGCAGGAGCCTTCGTTTGACTGAACGGATGGATCTATACATTGGGGTGGCTGTGACCTTGATGTTCCTGGCCGGGTGCTTCCTGATTGTCGTAAGTGTACGTCAACGATTCGACGAGCACAGACGTCGACGAGGGTGGAGTGCGGCCCGGACCCGGCCACCCGCAGAAATCAAGGCACTATGAACTCTAACGAAAATCTCGAGCGAATTCTTGAATCAGCCGTTGTCAACCATTGGGCGGATTTGACGCGCGGCACTCCGACCGACTTGATTCGCATTGAATACGGCTTTGCCGACGGAGGTACTCTGGACTATCTCTGGGTCTGGTCATCCCTCAGTCGAGGTCATTGGCTTCTGGCGTGTGAATATTGGATGTCGGCGAACACGTTTCACGCCGCCGGTATTGGCTTTGAGAATGGATACCAATCCGATGGTCTGCGTTGATCTGCTCCTCTCTTCGCAACGATCATTCTTCACTTGTGAGCTATCTTGCTCAGACGCTCCCACCCACACCTGTCATTCTTAGTTATCTTCTGAGTGTGCAGACGGAGCCGCGAGGCTGAATCGCAGTTCCTACCTTTAGGTCGCCGACGTCGTGTCCTGATCAGGTCACGTGCGGCGACCACATCCAGCGAATCAGCGCTCTTCATCCGTGTGTGGCCGCCAAACCTTGCGGCGAACACAAGTCCACTCTCTAAGTGGCTTCCCGAAAATCGAATTCAGGGCAACGCCTCCAGACGGATGAGGGTCGTAGCCCGAGAAACATGGAAGGTCAAAGATCATGCCTTTACTTCAAATTCTGGAAGTTCTCGTCGTCGTGGGTGTCCTGCTGTGGCTGGTGAACCGATTCATTCCCATGCAGGGATCCATTAAGTCCATCCTCAACGGCGTTGTGGTCATTGCCGTAGTGTTGTGGCTTCTGAATGCATTCGGGCTCTTTCACTCGCTGTCCGCGGATCCACGTCGGGACGTTGCTGATCCCGTAGGGCAGGTCAGCCATAACGTTGAGCGCGTCACACAAACTCTATCAGCCAATGCGGCAGGCATCTGCCTCCAGGAGTCCATCTTGAAATCGAAACTGATATTAGCAGCAGGAATCACCCTCAGTTTGAGCGCGTTTGCTCAAACCAATTCTCAAAACCTAACCGTCGAACCGATGAACACGACACCCACGTTCCGGGTGACCGTGATCAGTCGCAGCGTGCAGGCTGTCAACTATCAAGCACCGCAGCGGAGCTTCGAAGCTCGATTTCGCGGGCACGGACCTCATGCCTTCGGCGAACGGTCAGGCCAAAGTAGAAAGCAAGAAGGGCTACACCGAAATTGAAGTGGAATTTGGCAATCTGCAGAAGCCCGACGACGTTCGGCAATGAGTATCTGACTTACGTCCTGTGGGCGATTTCGCCCGAAGGCCGCGCCGTGAACCTGGGCGAAGTGCTGGTCGGCGACAACCATCGCAGCAAGCTGGACGTGACCACCGACCTTCAGGCTTTCGCTCTGATCGTCACGGCGGAACCTTACTATGCGGTTCGCCAGCCCAGCAACGTGGTGATTCTCGAGAATGTGGTTCGCGAAGACACCAAGGGAACGACCGAAGCCGTGAACGCAAAGTACGAATTGATGGAACGCGGTGGCTATATTCCCACCGGCTACAAGTTCGACCCAGTGGTTCTGAATGCCAAGTTGCCCTTGGAATTCTTCGAAGCGCGAAATGCCCTACGCATCGCTCAATCCGAGGGAGCCGAGCAGTACGCCTCCGACAGCTATCAGCATGCCGTCAAGTTGATGGACAGTGCGGATGGCTATGCCACCAACAAGCATATCGACAAAAAGCCGCTGATCGCGATTTCCCGCGAAGCAGTGCAGACCGCCGAAGATGCACGCGCGATCGCAGTCAAGAAAATGGACGATGTTCGTCTGGCGAATGAACGTCAGGATTCAGCGGACGCGCAGGCGAAGTCGTTCGCAGAGCGCCAGGCCGATGAGGCGAACGCGCGCAGCAAGGAGCAGGCCGAATCCGACACGGCAAAAGCTCAAGCTGCCAAAGCCCAGGCGGAATCTGACACTGTGAATGCGCAAGCTGCCAAAGCTCAGGCCCAGTCTGATGCGGCCAAAGCACGCAATGACGCTGCGGATGCACAGGCTGCAACCGCGAAGGCCCAATCCGACATGGCCGCCAGCCAGGCTTCCTCCGCAACTGCGCTCTCGGCAGCGCAAGCTGATGCCGACCAATCGCGGGCGGATTCGCTGAAGGCACAGCAGGCCGCGCAACAGGCGGAGTCTGACAAGGTGGCAATGCGTACGAAGTTGTCCGAGCAGCTGAATTCTATTCTTCAGACTCGCGATAGCGCACGTGGCCTCATCGTCAGCATGTCCGATGTTCTGTTTGACACCGGGAAGTACTCGTTGAAGCCGGGAGCGCGCGAGAAACTGGCGAAAGTCGCCGGCATTCTGCTCGCCTACCCTGGACTCAACATTGAAGTCGGCGGCTACACCGACAATGTGGGCGGCGATGCAATGAATCAAACGCTGTCCGAGAACCGCGCCGGCTCAGTGCGCGACTATCTGGTGCAACAAGGCGTAGCGACCAATTCAGTTTCAGCCAGAGGCTTCGGTAACAGCTTGCCAGTAGCCTCCAACGACAACTCTGCTGGTCGGCAGCAGAACCGCAGAGTGGAACTTCTCGTGTCTGGCGAAGCCATCGGCAGCCCGGTAAACGCGACAACTGGAAGCCTGCGCTAGATCAAGGGCACGCGGGGTGCACCCTCGCAAGAGGGCGCGCCCTTGATGAAATTTCCCGGTCTGAAGACAGGGAGTAGGAGCAAGACATGCTTGGAACTATCTTGATCGTAATTTTGATTCTCGCGCTTCTCGGTGTGCTCCCACGGTGGTCGCATAGTAGGAGCTGGGGGTATGCCCCGACCGGAGGCGTAGGGTTACTTCTCCTGGTTGTCGTTGTTCTTCTGGTTCTCGGACGCATCTGAGCCATGTGGCACAACTCCACGTCGAAAGGCGCCAACGTCGATAGTTGGCGTCATTTCGTCATGCAGGTAGGAACAGTTCTGCTTATCGTGCTCATGTCCTGCAGTAGCTCGTCCGCATACTCGGTGCTGACGCACGAGGAAATCGTGGACCTGCTCTGGAGCGACGGAATCCGTCCCCTACTGCTCAAGCGGTATCCCGGACTGACGGAAGACCAGATCAGAGAAGCGCACGCCTACGCCTACGGGGGCGCCGTCATCCAGGATCTCGGATACTACCCGTTCGGCAGCAGAGAATTCAGTGACCTGGTGCACTACGTCCGCAGCGGAGACTTTGTTCGCGAGTTGCTGCTCGAAAGTCAGGATGCCGACGAGTACGCATTTGCCTTGGGAGCGCTGTCGCACTATGCGTCGGATATCATCGGCCACCCGGCCGTGAACCGGTCCGTTGCTATCCAATATCCGAAGCTGCGGGCAAAATTTGGCCAGTCGGTTCGTTATGCGCAGGACAAGACGGCTCACTTGAAGACGGAGTTCGGCTTCGACACGGTGCAGGTTGCCAAGAATCGCTATGCCTCGGAGCAGTATCACGACTTCATTGGATTCCAGGTGTCCAAATCTCTGCTCGAGCGGGTCTTTCCGGTTGTATACGGGGTGGCGTTGAAAGACGTGCTCACCCACGAGGACATGGCGGTGGGTTCATATCGCTTCGCAGTCAGCCAGCTGATTCCTCAAATGACGAAGGTCGCGCTGCAAACCCATAAGAGAGAACTGATGCGCGAGACGCCGAATTTTGCGAAGCGGAAGTTCCTCTACCGGCTTTCCCGATCCAACTACGAGAAAGAGTGGGGGAAAGACTACGTGAAACCAGGCGTGGGAACGAGGATCTTGTCAACTCTTCTGCGCTACATGCCGAAAATCGGTCCCTTCAAAGGGCTGGCCTTCAACAACCCGACCCCGCAGACGGAGGATCTGTACATCAAGAGCATCAATACGACCGTCGATCAATATCGGCGCTTTCTCGAAGAAGTGCGCATTGACACACTCGTGCTGGCCAACTGCGATTTTGATACTGGCCAACCAACCAAGGCGGCAGAGTACTCGCTGACCGACGTTACCTACGCCAAGTTGCTGGCCCGGCTGTCAGAGCGAAAGTTCGATCTGACGTCGCCCGAACTGCGCGCTAACATCTTGCAGTTTTATTCCGACCTCTCAGTGCCGATCGAGACGAAGAAGGATGGGGTTCGGTGGCAATCCGTGCTGACTGATTTGGACCAGTTGAGGGCCGTGGCGCCGGTGCAGACTGTCGCGACTAGCCCCGCACAGTGATCTCCCGTGCAGTTACTTTATTTCAAGAACGCGGCGGCCAATGTGGTTCGCGATATGGAGAAGCACCACACCATGGCATTTGCTGCTGCACTGGCGTACTACTTCGTTGTTGCGTTGTTTCCTTTTCTGATCTTTCTTTCAGCAGTCGTGGCGCACCTTCCACTTCCAGACTTTTTCAGCCAGGTCATGGGACTGATCGCGCGCGTGGTTCCGGCCGCCAACATGGGTCCTCTCAGAAGTTTGATGAAGGACACGATTCTGTCCACCCATAGAAGTCTGCTGACCTTCGGGATTCTGTTGACCCTGTGGTCGGCGTCGAGTGGTTTTACCGCCCTGATCGACGCGCTGAACGCAGCCTACGATGTGGCTGAGACCCGGCGTTATTGGAAGACGCGTAGTTTGGCTATCGGATTTACGTTTTCGGTTGGATGTCTCCTCGTCGTCGCCCTCGCACTACTACTCGTTGGCCCCATTCTAAACGCCAGGCTGACGGAGGCATTCGGGCTCGCGGCTCTCTGGCCGTATGTGCGATGGGCGGTCGCGCTTGGGTGCACGGTTCTCGCGGTTGAGCTCCTCTACTTCGTTGCACCGAATGTGAAGTGCAGATTCGTGAGCACTCTGCCCGGAGCGTTAATCGCCGTAGGTGGCTGGATCGGGCTGTCTTACCTGCTCGGAATCTATTTCCGGGATTTTTTCGCGTACAGCAAAGGTTATGGCAGCCTGGGCGTAGCGCTCGCCTTCAGCATTTGGCTCTACTGGACCGGCTTTTTTGTCTTGATCGGTGCCCAATTCAATGCAGAACTTCTACAGGAAGCCAGGGGAAGATCGGCCCCCGAAGCTAGACTACCCGCGAAGCCTAACTTGGCCGCGTAAGGGAGGAAATATGGACGCTCAAGAGTGGACAGTGAAACAACTCATAGAGGCGTTGAAAAAGTTTCCATTGGACGCGAAGGTTTTCTACGAGATGGGGCCTAACGGCGCAGGAACAATTGGAAAAGCGCAATACGTGAAGGCCCGCGGCGAAGCCGATGAGTTGGGAGTACTGCTGGACCGATAGTCTGATCGCTCTCGAATCGGCAAACAGCCTTTATTGCAAAGTCGCAGTCCGGGCAAAGAAAAACCACACATTCTCCGGGGTATGTATGGCTATGCAAGGGAAGGCTGTCCGGTCCACCGTGTCGCTATCGTCTGCCTGATTTTGCTTCCGCAGCCTCGGCTGCGGAGAGTTTCCGGTCTCGGTGTGGCTCGGTGCGCGGGGCGCCCGTATGCAGTTCACAAGCTTCCCCGACGGCAGCACCGCAAGTACTACAAGGCACGGACAGTATCTGTTTCGGGGTGAGCTCTTTCGACTTCACCACCACATCATGCAACTTTCCTATCCCCGAGAATGCTCAATATTGACCATTCTCAACACATTCGGCAAGCCAGTAAACTGTAGAAATTGGGTCTCGCCGCCATTTCTTTCAATTCCGATCAAAAGTGAACATCTTTGATCATCACGCTTCGGAGAGACTATTGAGAGGTGTAGCTCCACACAGGAGATGCCATTGATCCGGCCAGCAGCTCTAGCCAAGAAAAAGTCCGACTTCGACCCGCGTAAATTCCTTGCCACGATCGGCGAGGGTAGAAAAGTCGTGGCGTTTCCCAAGAAGCAGACAATCTTTGCGCAAGGTGATTCGGCTGACGCGGTGTTCTATATCCAGGCAGGCAAGATTAAGCTCACTGTTGTATCCAAGATTGGCAAGGAAGCAACGCTGGGTATCTTGGGCGACGGACAGTTTTTCGGAGAAGGTAGCCTGGGTGGACAAGCTTTACGAATGGGGTCTGCAACCGCAATGACGGATTGCGAACTTCTGCGCATTGACAAGAAAGCTATGATGCTTGCGCTTCACCGGGAACATACCCTCTCCGATCTATTCGTAGCCTATCTGCTGGCACGAAACATCCGCTACGAAGAGGATTTGGTCGATCAGCTCTTCAATTCGAGCGAAAAGAGGCTGGCGCGGCTTCTGCTGTTGCTTGCTCACTTTGGCAAGGAAGGGATACCCGAGACTGTGATCCCCAAAATCAGCCAGGAGACCCTCGCAGACATGATAGGCACAACCCGGTCGCGGGTCAGCTTCTTCATGAATCGCTTCCGAGAGTTAGGCTTCCTTGACTATGGCGAAAGCGGGCTTAAAGTTCATAGTTCACTTCTGAACATTGTTCTCCACGACTAGCTTCGCCAGTTGCGCAAAGAACCGTCAGCCCCGAGAACGTTAGGTATTTGCTGCTTTCCGAGACAGTGGCAGTCTGTGCAGCCCGGCTTTATCGATTCCCCGAACCGGGCCGTCGCAGAATGGTGAGCAATGTTGAGCATCGTCTGTTCCTGTGCTCAAATGTAAGGTCCCCCTGAGCAAGCGGCGGCGGTAAGCCAATGGCCAGGCAAAAGCGCCCTTTTAACCCGAAAACCTTTCTCTCGACCGTCGGCACCGGTCGGACCTTGGTCTCCTTCCGTAAAGGACAAACCATCTATGCTCAGGGTGATGCTGCCGATTCGTTGTTCGTCATTCAAAAGGAAGAGGTGAAACTTAGCGTGAGGTCACGATCCGGAAAAGAAGCAGCCCTCGACATTTTGAGTGACGCTGATTTTGTTGGCAAAGATTCCGTCGCCGGCCAGCACGCCCGTACGGGATCTGCCAGCGCGATAACAGATTGCAGTCTCCTCCGCGTCTCGAAGAAAGCCATGATGCTCGCACTGACACGGCAAGTAAAGCTGGCAAATGTGCTTGGGCATACGTGCTGGCCAGGAATATTCGATACCAGCAGGATTTAGTTGACCAACACTGCAACCCGAGCGAGAAAAGACTGGCGCATATCCTGTTGCAGCTCGCCCACTATGATGGGCATGGAGGACCTGAAACCACGGTTCCGGCGATAAGCCATGAGACGCTGGCAGAAATGGTAGGGACCACACGATCGCGCGTTTGCTTTTTCATGAACAGGTTCACGGAATCGGGATTCATCTATTACGAGAACAAAGGTAAGCTGTTGAGAGTTCATCGAACGCTTCTGGAATTCTGCCCTCAATAGCTTCCGCCCTTTGGAACACAGCACCACGACTGCACCAGCCGCACCGGTACCCTCTCTCAGGCGGACGCGGAGGCTAGCCCGTGAGTTCCCAACGGAACGGATAGAGTCCTCGCATCGAGCGGAACGGTTGCTCGCATGCTTGTCCCGCGACTATCGGATTCTATTTCCAGCCTTCCGTTCAGTTCGCGCAGTCGCTCGCGCATCCCGGCTAAACCAACGCCAGTTTTCGCGTTGGCGCCATGAAGCAACCGCAAGCGCTCCTCAGGTATGCCCTTCCCGAAATCGCGTATCTCCAGAATCACCGCGTCGCCCTCATGTAGAAAGTGAATGCTCGCATCCGAAGCGCCGGAGTGGCGGTGTACATTGGTCAAGCTCTCCTGCAGGACACGGAATAAAGCGATCTCCACGCTTCTCGGCAAACGCTCACGCGGATTCGCGATATCCGCTCTAACGTTAATCCCGCTTCGCTTGGCGAATCCCTCGATATACCACTCGGCTGCGCAGGCAAATCCCACCTCATCCAAGAGTGGAGGATGCAGCAGGTACGACAGGGTTCGAATCTCTTCGATGGCCTGATCCGCCAGTTGCTCAACGTCGGAAATCATCGCCAGCGTGCTTGGGGCTTCCTTGCACGCCTCCTGCACTTGCGCAAGGCTAATTTTCAACGCAGCCAGTGTCTGGCCGGTGCTGTCGTGCAGCTCGCGCGCTAACTTTCGCCTCTCCTCATCCCGCACTTTAAGCAGATGCTGAGTAAGCTGCTGCAGTTCTGCCGTGCGTTCCGCAGCTAATGCTTCAAGTTCCGTGTAGGCGTGTGACAACCTCAGGTGCTTTGCAATCCACATATGTCCTCCAGGGAGCGGCTAGGGGAGATGCGAACAATCCCTTCCTTCTAGTGTCTGCATTGTGCCTCTTTAGCAATCATGAGTCTGGTCACAATTGCACAAGGCCCAAAGTGGAGTCTGTCGCTCGGATATCAAAGCCACAAGCCGGGCGGAACGTGGACGAAAGCAGATTTGCAGAACCGGATTGCAACTGCGGCTTCACGGTTGTTTGCAAAGTGTATAACAGTGAACAGTCAGTGGTTAGCGTGCAGCCAAAACGTCTGTCAGCCACATCTGCTCAACATTTGCTGAAGCATAATATCGATTGCGGAACCCGCACCTTGAGCGCAGTTAGTCGTGCAGAACGACACTGAGCAGCGAACTGTGGACCTGCAGACCGCCGTTGTAGTGAATAAAGCCCAATTTCCTGAACCGGTTCATGAAGAAGCTAACCCGTGCGCGGGTCGTGCCGATCATCTCGGCAAGAGTTTCCTGACTGATCTTGGGAACGACGGTCTCGGGATTACCTTCCTTGCCGAAATGAGCAAGCAACAGCAGAATTCGAGCCAATCGCTTTTCGCTGGAGTTGAAGAGTTGGTCGACTAAATCCGCTTCGTAGCGGATGTTTCGAGCCAGCAGATACGCCACAAACAGATCGGAAAACGCGTGCTCGCGGTGAAGGGCGTCCAGCATTGCTTTCTTTTCTACCCGCAGAAGGTCGCAGTCCGTCAGGGCAACCGCGGATCCCATGCGCAAGAGCTGACCTGCCAGAGTACCCTCGCCAAAAAAGTTTCTCTCCCCCACGATTCCAATCGTCGCTTCCTTGCCGGCCTTGGATAGCACGGTGAGCCTCACCTTGCCCTTCTGAACATAAAAGACGGTGTCCGCCCGGTCGCCTTGGGTGTATACGGTTTGCTTTTTCTGAACCGCAACAAGCTTTCTGCCTTTTCCGATCGTCGCAAGGAACGTGTTGGGATCGAAAGCGCGCGCGTTCTTGCCCGCTGCAATTCTGACCATTTGTTTGTGTTCTCTTAATCTCTTCCTAGAGGGTACCTGTGGGAGGGCGAAGCATATGGGCTTCGCTCTCGAAAGCATCGCGAGCGCCCACAGGGAAACCACTGTATCGCTGTTCCTTCCATACGGGTGAAGTCTTAGCAAGTCTTAGCACAGTGCAAACGTAGCATCTCATTGACAATATTATGGTTAGGGTGCGCGGCGGGCGGCTGGTACGAATCGTTCGGTCTGTTATAGATTTTTAGTTGTAGGATACGATTCTTTGCGGTACGATTTCACCCTTACGGTACACGCTGAGGGGGCCATGGCACGAAACGGAAATGGAAATGGAAACAATAGTCACTATGCAGCCGTGGATCGGTCCGATGTTCCGCAGGGCCGCAAAGGAAAACACCGGAAGGCTGTGAGCGACATTCTGGCCGATCTTTCCAAGCTGAAAGCTCAGCAGGCAGTCAAGATTCCGTTGAGTGGTCTAAACGGTGAGAAGATGCAGAATCTTCGGTCGGCTTTGAACCGCGTGACGCGCGAAAAGAACATCCCCGTGGAAACGTCGAGCGACGAGAAATACTTGTACGTTTGGCGCGCCGACCCACCCAAGAATACGGGCTCTACCGAGTAGCCCCGGCACGCGAAACCGTTACCGTCGGTCGCTGTCACCTTCGCGTGCGACCAGACGATCAGCGGTGGTCTGATGGTTGCCCCGCTCATTCCTCGAACCACAACCATCGTTTTGGTACTACAACACCGAGAGCGCGGTGGGACCGGTGTCCCCTATAAGCCTTGCGATCCCGCGCCGGATCGAGCGATTGGCAGCCACAACTCTCGCGGGCAACTCTCTACTGTGTTGCGCCGAAATGTGAAGCAGAGATTCGTGGCACGCTGCGGGGCTGTGATTGCAGGCTCCGGCTGGATCGGACTGTCTTACCTTCTCGGAATCTACTTCAGGATTTCTCCGCCAACAGCGAGGATTACGGAAGCTTCGGAGTGGTGCTCGCACTCAGCATTTGGCCGTCCTGGACCGCCTTGGTTGTTTTGATCGGTGCCCAACTCAATGGGCTTCGGCAGGAAGTTGGAGAGACGTTGCACGTTACATACTTCACTTCTAAATGTCGTTCTCGACGACTAACGCCACCGCGGCCCACTCAGAGAGCCTTCCAGGCACCGATGAGCCTATCAGGCATTTGCCGGATCCAGTCCGGAGAGCAGCCCCATTTTGGTCGCGACGAGTACCTCCAACAGAGTTGCCGTGTTACGAACGCTTCCCGAGATGGTGATGAGTGCTTGTGAGACGGCCGGATGTTGTTCCGACAGCGAGTCAAGCCGGTCACTCACGTTGTACAGTTGCTGAGCTTCGTGCAGGATCGCACTCGAATGCATGGGGTACGCAGCTTTCTGGAAAGCCTAAGGAGAGAAAGCTTCAGATGGGCTGACTTAGTTCAGGGAACCTGAAAGAGGGGAAGGTGGTAACCACCTCAACTTCATCTTATCACGTGAGAGTCTCGGAATGAATATTGCACTCTGAGTGCGTGTTGATTTTGTCCGTGAGTCAGTATAGGCATTAGACCTGTACATGCACTAGATTCAGCGCAGCATGGAGAAGAACTAGGCTACTCGCCTTTCGTGGCCTCCCTTACGATCCGAGCGGCGGCTTGGCTGGCATCTTCCTCGTCAAGGAACGTTAATGTGCTCCACGGAATGGTACTGAGGGCGAAACTGCGTCCCGTCGATTTCAACTCTGCGGTGCAGAGATCGCCATCAACGCTGGATATAACAAAAGCGCCTTCGTGCCCGAGTGCCGCCACGTGGTCACCCTGTTTTGGGGTCCGCTTCTTTCGATTGGCCATGCCCACAGTTTCCCACGACCCAGACTCGATTACCACCCCTCTGTGTATTTCAAACTTCACCGCCGCCGAATTCTGAATGATTTGACGTTGTCTTCGGCCGTGAATCTTCCCACCATCAGTGCCCGCTTATGGTTGGTTGTCATCTGTGTGGCCATGGTTCAGCAGGCTCGCACTTGGTCGGGAAAACGGCACACCCTAAGGACTGAGAACTGGGGACAGTCGTTTCTCCCGATGCCCCCAGGTACGGAAGAAGGGGCACACAAATCAGCAACCAGCAAGACGAGTGGGCGCAAACTAACTGAGCACTAGCTCCTCAATAGTAAATTTTCCATTTGCCTTCTCGCGCTCCAACTCATTGAGGCGCTGTTCCGCCTGTTCGCGGGTATCGAATGGGCCCTGATCTGAAAGCCTTTCGCCCAATTCGACAGACTTCCCTTCGTTGACGATATGACGTATCACGTATGCCATTTCAGACTCCTTCTACTGTAACGATCGTACTCCGGTCCGCACCGCCGAGAATGTGCACTCTTGCTCAGACGAGGTGTTCCGTGCTGTGCTAACGTTCAAGGTTGGAGTCAGAAACAAACAAATCCTGAACTCCTCTGTCCAGTCCATCTTGGAGTAGGGCCTATGACTGTATTTAGCGTGTTCCTGATCGCCTTCTTTCTTCTGATCAGCCGGCTGCTTTGTTTGGAGGTGTATCGCGGAACCGAGCAGGACCTTTCGCACGTATCTCGCCACCATCGTCATTAATCCGGATACTGGCCGCTTAGTTGTAAGGTCCTACTCAGAACAGCCCGCCTACTGCAACCCAGCTACAAATGAATGCATTTCACCCACGGTGTCGTTCTCATTCGACAGGAAAATGTAGGTGCTGGCTCCGGGAAGAGTAACTATCTGAGCGCTTGGATTCCCGGCTTTAAGGTCCTTAACCGTCCTCTTTGTGAAGGCCCCGCCCATAGCGTATTTCTGTTCCATTGCCGCTCGCTCATCTGCTGTTCTTGGTTGGTACTTCTTGAACTGCTCATCCAGCGGGAGTGGAACGGCAAGGATGGCAAGCACCGGGGCCTGGATGTTCGAGTATTTCGGTTTTTGAATCCCTGCGAATATCGCGTCCCGCACCCACTTCGGAGTGGAATCTTCTCCGATACTTCCGTCGGAGTTGACGGGATAACGCTGGCGTAGTTCCGCCTCTGGCTCCATAACCCCGTGCGCTTTCAATTGCGATTCCCTAAGGGCTTGAAATGAAGAATTGTCGGGCTGTAGTTCCGGCGTCGTCATGGAAGCGGGAAGTCTCTTGGTATCAACCTCCGCTACTCCATAAGCGGAGGTTGGAAGCGTGGGGTCATCTGCCGAATCGAAAAAAACTAATCCAGCCACAACCGTGGGATGTTCTGCCCCGATTGTGAATAGGTCTTCTCCGCCGAATGAGTGTGTAGTGGCGACCCCTTTCGGTTGCCTTCGGTCCGATTTTGAATGGCATAACATCATCGACTTTTCACTCATCGCCCGAGTCGCGATTGGGTTCCCCTCGTTCCCTAAAATGTATGTAACTTCCTTCGATCTGCAGCGTACTGCTTTATGAACGCCAAGAGGAACATGGCGAAAGAACCGCAGCCCCGCGAGGGCGCAACCAGGCAGATGGAGGGGCTCGGTTTGGAGAACGTAATACAGCGCGCCCAGAGCCATGACGCCGAGGCTCTGGGAGAGATTTACAGACGCTATGTCCGGCGCGTCTTCGGATTGTGTCGTTACATGCTGAACTCACGGGAGGGCGCAGAAGATGCCACCAGCGAAGTCTTCCTCAAGCTACAGCGCTCCATCGAGAGCTACGACAGTTCGATACCGTTCCCCCGGTGGCTGCTACGAGTGGCTGGCAACCAGTGTATTGATGCTTTGCGGCGCC
>CAVYOZ010000012.1:0-109137 GCA_963770265.1 Terriglobia bacterium | reverse complement strand
GCGTTATGGCCTGACGTCAGTAATCGTCCAGGTGTACATTCCTCCGCAGACCTTGACTCAGGTTTCCTTCGGAGGAGTTTCACGATTCGACGACAACTTCTTTCAAAGATCCCGCAATTCCTCGGCTTAAGTCTGCTCGGGCTGGGTGCGGCCGGCAAGCCAAACTCTCTAGCGCAAAGGGTTTTCGACGAGATCTAAAGACACAAGGCAAGTTACTGCGTGTGCCAGTCGAGCGCGTAGACCTCTTGCGTACCGGTGTCTCGGAGCAGAAGCGGTGAGTCATCGGGGGCCATGCCCAGCCACACACTCCAGAAGCCGGTCTGGCGGAAATGCTTCAGATCGGCGACGGTTTCGACTTTGTGATCGCTGATGTGGACTCGCATCACCGAGGGCTGATCTTCTTCGTGCAGGAAGTACACGTAATCTGAATTCTTCGACCAGTTGGGGAAGCCCATCGTGACCCGGGCGAGTTCCTGCCACTTCTGCGTTTGAAAGTCAAAGAGCATCAGCACGCGCGAATCAAAATTCATCGCGGCGATATACCGTCCGTCCGGAGACCAGCGTGGAGAGTAGAGACCGGTTGATCCGGGCACGGTCGATACTTGATGCGTGTTCACATCCAGCAATTGAATAACGCTTTTGGGATACGCGGGCGCATTGCCGAAGATAATCTTGGCGCCGTCAGAAGACCAACTGGCATCCAGTTTGTCCTCTGGATCGTCCGCGATCTGTTCTGTGGATGCGCCTCCATCAATCGAAACCGTGCGCAACTTCGCAGTGCGGCCAGGAGCCAGATCGTAGAACGCAAGTTGTTTGCCATCGGGGGACCAACTCGGAAGCACCGCGGTCATGGGCGGATAGGTGAGCTGAAGGCGCTGGCTGCCGTCAGCTTTGCTGCGCCAGAGGGTTGCCTCGGGATAGGCAATGTATGCCACCCATTGTCCATCTCTGGAGAAGCAGACACTATCGGCGGAAATACCACCAAGAAAAGGCAGGAACTGTGCAGACTGGACGTCATAGCGCGAGAGTTCGCCGTGCTGGAGCGAGCCGACCACGAACAGTTTCTTGCCGTCCTTGCTGGGCAAAGGCGATAAGAACGCCATCGGTCCCGATGTCAATTGCACAGGCTGGGAAACGGACTTTCCCAGCAAGCCGCGTTTTTCCGATCGCGCCCAGATGTTACCTTGGGACTCGAAAACGAAGTATTGGCCGTCGGCCGTCCACTTTCCGCAGCACTCCCTGGGAGGATTCCGCCACTCAGGCAACAACGGATGCAGATTCTTACCATTGATGGAAACTTCCCAAAGCGGACCTTCTCCATAAAGCCCCCCGCCAAGGCGGAAGCGGACCACGCTGCCATCCGGCGAAAAAGAGGGATCGAATGCCACGTCGGGAAGCGCGACCAGTTTGCGCTGTCCGGTCCCATCGCTATTGATGAGGTCGAGGTCGTTGCCATCTCCATAGACGATGGTTTGACCATCGGGCGAAAATTCTGCGACCTGAGCAGCGGCGTCGCCCAGTTTGCGGGGCGAGCCACCGAGCACCGGCACCGCCCAGAGCGGGCCGTGGAATGCAGTCTGGCCCACTTCGTCCGCGGCCAATAAGGTAGAGCCATCAGGCGAAACCGCGAGCTGGGCCATGGTCGCGACGGGAAGTGGAACTTTTGCCACTTCTCCACCATTTACCGATACCTGGCCGAAGAGATTTCCTTCGGGCGAAAACTCGCCCAGGTACAGCCGTACCCCGTCGGTTCCAACGATGCCCTTGCGATTCCTATCATGCGTGATGGCAAGGTAGCCGGAGACAGTTGGCGCGGGCAGAGGGCGCGACGCGATATAGACAAGCGCCGCGATGACAATCAGGGCGATCCCTCCACCTGCGAATGCCCGGAGTTTGTGATTGGCGCGAGGCTGAGCAGGGACAACAGCCGCACTTGAAGCGCTGGTGTTGGGAATCGCCGGTTGGACGCCTACCTGCGATCCCGAGATGAAGCCGGAGCGTCCCGAGTCGGTATCGCGCCTGAGGCGTTGCAGATCGGCGCGCATTTCGGCCGCGCCCTGGTAGCGCAAGTTCCGATCTTTTTCGAGCGCCTTGTTGATGATGTCTTCCAGCTTGGGCGGAAGTGTGGGATTGAAGCGTAGCGGTGAGGGCGGTGCCGAATCGAGGATGGCTTTGAAGATGACGCCGGAACTTTCGCCCTGGAAGGGCAAGGCGCCGGTCGCCATTTCGTAGAGCACAGCGCCGAAGGAGAAGAGATCGGTTCGAGCATCGAGTTCTTTCGCGCGTACCTGCTCGGGCGACATGTAGGAAACTGTGCCGAGCGCAGAGCCGGGGCTGGTCAGTTGCTGCTCCGGGATGGTGCGCGTCTGGGTATTGGCGGAGCTTGAGGAGGAGCTGTCGGCACCTACTTTTGCCAGCCCGAAGTCTAGGATCTTGGCGTGTCCGCGCTCGGTGACGAAGATGTTGGCGGGCTTGATGTCGCGGTGGACGATTCCTTTGGCGTGCGCAGCGTCGAGCGCATCCGCTACTTCGATGGCTAGGGGAAGCAGGGTTTCGAGATCGAGGGGACGCCCGGCGATGCGGTGCTTCAAAGTGACGCCCTCGAGGTATTCCATGGCGATGAAGGCGAGGTCATTCTCTTCGCCGATGTCGTAAATGGTGCAAATGTTGGGATGATTCAGCGCGGAGGCGGCCTGGGCTTCGCGCTGGAAACGGCTGAGCGCCTGCAGATCACGCGCAACTTCGTCGGGCAGGAATTTGAGCGCGACGAAGCGATGGAGCCGCGTGTCTTCGGCTTGGTAGACAATGCCCATCCCTCCACCACCGAGTTTTTCGACAATACGGTAGTGCGAGATAGTTTGGCCAATCATGCGGTCGCAGTATCGTAGGCGTGATGCGAGGACAAGTCAATGAAAGCCTTAGAGTTGGCCGACTCTCAGAGGGTTGTTGGCGAAACATCTCTATTACACTCAAATTCCCTCGACGCGGATCTTGAGCACCACCACCTGTTCCCGCCAATGACCTTCATCGTACAAAACGGCATATAATCGCTCGTCTTGAACGATCAGGAGCCGAACGTGAACAAAAAAGGTAGATGGTTACTTTCAGTTCTCTACGTTGCGGTGTACCTTGTTGTCTATTTCTACTTGAAACGCTCCGGGCTTTGGGCCCACTACCGCTGGACGGGGTTGGCGTTTGTACTGCTTGGGCTGTCCTATATTTTCTCTTTCCGAAAGACCAGCGCACTCATTTTGGGCTGCGCCTTGCCATTTTCTTTTGCTTGGGTGGAGTCATTGTTCTCCTAACTTTTCTGATTGAACCCGGAGACTCGGGAGATGGTTTTCTGGCGGCGATGTTCCTTGGATTTGGTGCACGAGATCTGTACGCGCATTACAAGGCGCGAGGGTTCACGATAGAGAATAAGACTTCCAGCACGTAAAACGATCCTGCTCGCTACAAGTGTTAGCTGAGGAAGTCAATTGGCGAGAAATCTCCATTTCACTCATCTACCGTGAGTGAAAACAGTTTTCCTTTGGCTAACTTGTGTAATGGCTTCTATGAGAAGGTCATAAAAGTCAAGGCCGACGTGGCGGCCTACCTTAGATTAATTGCTTTCCATCTGCATAACCCTCCGGTGGTGACGTGGGGAGCTGTCAAGGGCGCCCCCGAACAGGGGGCGTTCATCTTGACCCTTGACAGCTCACCACGTCACTTACAATCGAGCTGGGAACGAAGCGCAACGCAGTTCAGTTGGGCTTCGTTCCTTAGTGGATTCGGTTTCAGTTCGTATTGGCACGCCTTCCGCAATGCTTCCGAACTGTCTGCCTCGATCATTCCCGTTCGTTCCCAGAAGTACATTGATCGACGCTTCGTACCTTGCGTTTCTCAAAGTCTTGCCTGCAACCACCACTCTTGCCCGGCTTCTATCCGCACTCTCAAAGAGCCACATGGGGCCCGGTGCACGTTGGGGTTCGATCTCAAACCAGGCCCCATCACAACCGTGACGGGGCCTGGCTGCTTGGGTGCTGCCATCTGTTTGGCGATCTCGATGGATCTGGCCATTACCCGCAGTCACCCGAACAAGGCGAGTGGATGTCGTTGCGGCAAACTTTTCCGATAACGAATCGGCCTCCGCGTCATCAAAGGATCTTCTGTTCACTGGGCTTCTGTCTTTTCGCGATTGCGTCGGTTAAGTTTTATGAAACATGGTTGGGTCCGGCTTATGCAGCCGTCGCTTGTGCTGTCCTGGTTTCTATCCCCGTGTGATGTAGCGGTTCGTAGACATCCCCGGTCACCCACAAGTAATGTAGCAACACGGCCAGCTTTCGTGCCACCGCCACCACGGCTCGCTTCTTCGCATTCTTTCCTCCGCGCTCGCACAATCGCAATCCGTACCGCCGTAAGTCGGTGTCCGGTCCGAAGGCTCCCAACATGTATTGCGAACTCCCCACCAGCAACCGTCGTAACATCCGATCTCCGGCCTTGCTGATTCCTAACTGGGGTTGACTATCCCCCGAGTCTTCCTGCTTCGGCACCAGCCCCAGATAGGGCCCGACCTCGCGACTGCTGCTGAATCGTTGCGGATCCTCCAGGGTTAACACGTAGGCCAGCGAGGTGATCGGGCCCACCCCCTTCACTTGTCGCAGCAAGGTCGTGTGTCCATACTTCTTCTGGCCCAGCTCTTCAATCTTCTGGTCATACCCCGCAATGCAATCATTCACCGTCTCTGTCAACTGCACCAAGGGCAGCAGCGCTTCCCGTACCTCAATCGGAATCCCATCCTTTACCTTTTCTGCGAAGCTCGGACTCGAACACCGCGGCAGTCGTGTGCCCATACTTTTCACCAGTCCTCGCGCGGTGTTGATTAACTCCGTCCGCACCGATACCAAGGCGTCCCGGGCTCGCAACACCACCAGATCCTGGCGCACCTCCCGACTGCGATGCCGAATCGGATACAACGACTGCGGATCCACCCGCCCCAAGCGGGCCAACTTGTTGGCATCGATGCGATCGCTCTTCCGCTTGCGACGCTTCGACCCTTCCATCAACCGCGGGTTGGCCACCAGCACCTCGTGTCCCCACTCGGTGATCACGTCCTGCACCCAAGCCGAGTGAGTCCCTACTTCGATCACTACCCGCGCCGCCGTCATTGCCTGGAAGAACTCCCTGACATCTTCCTGCGTGGTCCGCAACTGTCCTTCGGCCAGCGTTTCTCCCTCCAAACCCAGAATGCAGTACTGACTCCAGCGGTCCCCTAGATCCACTCCCACGGTCAGGCGATCGCGATTGGGGCCAACCGGATTTCCCCTGCGATTTTCTTTTGCCCTCGTCGACACCGCCGGCGCATCCAGTTTTCCCGTCAACTTTTCCAGGACTTCCGCGAGTACTTCTTTTGCATCTCGCTGCACCGGACCTCGCGCTTTCGTCCGCTTCAAGGTTGCTTCACTCCGCTGGCAAGACTTGCTATCCTTCTTCAAGGTCGATCTCCTTATTCTCTGATTGCACCTTTGAGTGCGTTGATCAACGGTAGCTTATCGCCATCCGTGATCGGGGATCGACCTTCTCATCTCATCTGTTCCAACAATTGACTCCTGACGGCAAGCCACTTATTGCTAAAACACGACTAGCCTGTATGCTTATGCCGTTCGCGCAATGGGGAAACTGCTTCCCGAAGGAGATTCTTGGATGGCTTCCTTGTCTGATGCAAAAGTCAAGCAACTGCTGGAAAACCGATATATCGCATCCTTTGCGACACACAACGCGAACGGTTCAATCCATATCGTTGCTGTGTGGTTTTGGTTCGACGGCACCGACATTTATGTGGCTACGGCTTCTCGGAGCCGCAAAGCCCGAAACCTTCAAGCAAATCCGCAAGTGTCTCTGATGGTCGATTCTCGTGACCCCGCAGCATCCTACGGAGTTACCGTCACGGGCAGTGCGCAGGTACTGAGCGGCGAGTCATCTCACAAATACAACTCGGAGATTCATCGCAAGTACCTAAGCGAGACTGCGTTAGCTGACCCGAAGGTGGGTCCAGTGTTTGCAGGATGGGATGACGTTACAGTCCGACTCGTGCCGGCTTCAGTAATCGTGTGGGATATGCGCGAGGCAGATCAGCACGTCTTTGGCGGCTCATTTAAGAGCAATCCGACATACCTATTGCCGCTTGAGCGGTAAATTGGCGAAACATCTCTATTACGCTCAAAATCCCCCGCAGGGGTTCTGAGTGAAATGGCCTGGTTTCGTCAATCAAAGCGGAGGGGTTATCAAGGCTGGCCGGTGAGGAGGCTAACGACGGTGTTGTCCAGTTTTTCGAGTGTCTCATCGCCCTTGATAGCGAACTGCAAGATTCCTCGGCGGTCAATCACGAATGTTGTTGGGATAGCAACACGCCGGTAAAGACCGGGGATTTGACCATCGGATGTCAGCAGCGGGTATGTCACGGGCACCTTTGCCAGGACTTTTCGTTGTGTGGCCGGGTCTTCGTCAGAGAGGCCGAATACTACGAGGCCCTGATTCTTATGTTCCTGATACACGTGTTCGAGTCTTGGCATTTCCGCCAAGCAGGGCATGCACCAGGTCGCCCAAACATTCACAAGCACGACCTCGCCCTTATGGTCGCCGAGACGTTGATTGTTTCCGTAGAGATCACGCGCCTGAAAGGCCGGCGCAGGAATATTGCGAACAGCTTCGTGCCGCATCCCGATCCAGATCAGAATCGTACCGCGGAGGAAGTATATTGGGACCACGAGCGAGACTGCTGCGAAAAACAAACCTAAAATTCCCGACCACGAAATACGATGCGTCCGGCGTTCTCGGGTGGCCAGAAAAACTACAATCGAGAAAGGAATGCTCGAGGCCAGAACCACCGTTGCGCGCTCTGGGATTCTCTCTGGTGGTGGGCGGTCGGGTTCTGGAGATGCTCGGTTCGAGAGGAGTATCAGTCAATGAGATCGGCCCCGTGTGCTTTGGCACCGAGTCACCCATTTCACGTTATGCCCTCTCGGATAACCAGAAATAGCCATAGGCCACGAGCCTCGGATAGAACCATGGTTGCCTCGGAAGCAACCAGCTCGCTTGCGCTCTCTCAAACTCGATGGCATCGTCACCATCAGCAGAGAAACTCACGAGAATGGACAACAAGCCAAACTTTCTCCAGAGAAGTGAAACTACAGTGGGCTGGATGTCGAGAAACAATCTCGCTCTCCGGTCAAGGCGGAGCTTTTTTCTTGACATTCCTTTTTATAGAACTCATTGACCCAGATCGCCACGTGTCAATCGGAAGTCGTTACGTTCCAACTTCATCGCTGCCAAGAAATCCGATATTTGCATTCCGGAGTCCAGCAATTGAATAAAATCAGCGGGAGTGATGCCCTGACGCCGGGCTATGTCCAACAATTCAACGATAGCGCATTCCACAACCTCCGGCTTGGGTTCTGCGGGCTGTCCAAAGTTACTCATTGCATCCTTATGCATTTTCATAAAACAAGCTGTCCCATCTTCGGATTTTGCTCATCATGGCCTTGCGCGAACTTGAGTGTAATGGCCTGGTTTCGCCAGTTGGGCCGCTACTCAAAACGGGCCTGTATGCTTGGCCCTCAGAAAATGAAGCCGAGCAATTCCTCATCGGGCGGCATTCAAGGCCATGTAGGCGAAGCCCGTGATCGAAACGGCAATGAACAAGTAAGGCCACAGTCCGAGAGCGCGTCTCAAACCCGATACTGATGAAGGTGTTTCCGTGGGTCTCTGCATCACACCCCCTAAATGGGACAAAGTATCAGTTCCTGAGTAATGGCTTCGCACGGCCAAGCTGCGACTTAGAGGTGCCGATCGAGCAGTGCAACAGTTTGGCGATCTGGCGATGCTGATACCCGTGAACTTCATGAAGACCAAAGATCTTTTTGTAACCTGCAGGAAGTGTCTGGATCGCCCTGTGTAGTGAGATGCGGTCGATGGCACCCGAGAGATTCAGATCACGTTTTCCAAGTTCGTGAAGTAGCGATGGCGAATCCGACGACATCGGCGCGTCGAGCGAAAGCATGGGATGATCAGTTTGGCCTCAAAGCAATCACTAGGTCCTAGTGTCCGATCTGAGTTCCGATAACCTCCCCTGAGACGATGATTTCTACGCGGCGGTTCATCTGACGTCCCTCAATTGTGTCGTTGCTGGCGATTGGATTCTTGATGCCAAGACCCTGAGCCGATAGAGAGCCGGAATCCAGCCCTTGGTTGATCAGGTAGTCGCGCACAGTGTTGGCGCGCTGCTCAGACAGCGCCTGATTGGCTGCGGCGCTCCCAGTGTTGTCGCTATGGCCCTCGATGGTCAAACGCAGAGAGGGATAGTTCAGGACGATGCCCGAGAGCTTTGCCAGGGTTTCACGCGCTTGGGGCCGGAGATTCGCCTTGCCAGAATCGAACGACACGTCACCCAAATCAACGACAAGTCCTCGAGGAGTATCGGTAGTAGGTAGAACACGATTAAATTGCTGGAGTAATTTGACACGCACTTCCTGCTTCTGCTGCTCTGTCTGTTCCGTAGCCTTTTTCTGAGCCTGAGATGCTATCTGTTCCTCATCCAATCTCTTCTGAGCCTCCTTAGCCTTCTCCGACTCAGCTGCTTCCGATGCTGCCTGTCTCTTACACTCCTCGCACCTAGCAACTTCTTCCTTCTCCTTCTGAACCTCCATAGCAGCCCGTTCCTCATCAGCTTTCTTCTTAGCCTCAGCAGCTGCCTTCGCACCTCTTGTTCCGAACGTATACGCAACACCGATACCTAACCGTATTCGACTCTGTCCTTCGTCAGCGAAGTGGGTACGTAAGAAGTCGAGCTTGAATCGACCCACCCAATGGGGTGATAGCCGATAGTCCACTCCTCCTCCAATCATCCACGAGAAGGCATTGTCCGAAGATGACTGGCTAATACTCTGCGACGGTTCTGAAAGGCTGGAGCCCAGATGAGAATAGCCAATCTCCATTTCGGCGAAGGGCCACAATCGTGGAAGAAACGTCTTCTTGTCTTTGAGTAGACCTGCGAAAGATATCCGAGGACCAAAGATAAAGTTTTGCAGATGGCTTTTGGAGACGATCGTTCCTGATTGGGTCAACGCAAACGATCCCAGTTGCGAAGTGTCCCATGCGCTATCGTAGTCCACACCAATCGCAACCCTGTCAGTAAACCACATCGCTGCTGCAGCATTGAAGCCATCGACTCCACCGTCACCCGAAATATGTGCATACCCACCGCTAACTTCTATGCTCCTCTGTGCAGACGCAATTAGTGGGACTGCCAGCAGCAAAAGTAGGAGCATGCGTAGATTTTTCATAATCTCGCTTTCGGTTAAGGTTCATCGGGCCGTTACGCGGATCTTGCGAAGATCTGCGCGGGTTCACACGCTGATTACTCGTGGTTCCGGAGAGAACCGAGGCTCTGGGCCGTTTCCCACGCCCTTACTTTCTGTTGAGCCTCATCGAAGATCTGCTGGTATTCCTTTGCGTCCTTTCTCAAGCAGCAGGAATCCAGACCTCCAAACCGAGCCCCAGATGTGCGTGGATTGCGATTACATGCACAATATCTGATGCCCGTCCGGTCTCGGCAACTAGGGAAATTCCTAGTCGGGTGCGTCGGATTCCGAGATGGCCCAGAGCCATAGCGCAAGGACTGTCGTTGACGTAAAATCGCCATTTCACTCATCGACGGGGTCGTTGACTGTAAATACCTGTTTTTGACCGTCACCAGCAAACCGTAGAATCGCCCCTGCTCTACGTAGCTGCGTTCAGTTCCTTTTCGAGTGCGGAACCAATTGACGACAAGGTACGCCTAACTGGGTTTCAGAAATCAGGCGTTCAGCTTCCAATACCCTCTGAGCGGAGCCTTCTGGACCTTCTGCTCACCAAGCAGGAGGTTCAACGCCCTACCGACCGTATCCCGGTGCTTTCGAAGCTGTGCTGCCAAATCATCCTCGCCAACCACCACCTCCCCGCTCGGGTAGCGGCAATGGACGCTGTGTCCATAGCTTAAGATTTTGTCAGCGAGGGTTCGAACCTCTTTTTCCTTTTCTTTCGTTCGTTCCGCACGGTCGGCGCGTGTCTCATCTGTCTCGATAGATTGTCTGGACGCGACTGCAATTCGGAAAGCACGAGCGACCGCCGCACCGATTCTCCAGTGTGAGGCAATCCAAGAAGAGATGCGTGGGGGGGTGCTCGGAATCTGAATGATCCAAACCGAGTGGAATCGGTAAGCCCGGAGGGTCCTGCCGTCAAGTTTGCTCAATTCCTCGCCAAGTTCGCGGAGGCGATCGTTTCTTGTTTGATATGCGTCCGTCTCTGGTTGGGGCGTCTCGACGATGCGCATCGTCGCGGGGTTCGACATAACCAGAGTTTGTTGGTTTAGAAGCGTGCGCATCTCGGCCGCGATCTCTTGCACCTTGTCGTGGTTCATCGCCAGTCTCCTTTGTAGTTTGTTTTGCTCCCAAGGGTGCCGGAAGTCGACCTCGTTGGAAACGAACACGGATGGCTTCGCAGTTCTGCCAAGCATGATCGCTACATGTGGGACGTGGAACGGGGGCAGCGGTTGGGGGAGTCAGTTCCCTCAGTTTTTTTCACAGCCACATCGTGCAACGTCTTGATGGCATGATGCGGCCTCCCAAGACGGAAAAACTGTTCAATTGTGAACAGGCGGAGGAAATTAAGAGTCAGACCGGGACGGGGTGACAACAGCCCACGACACCTCTCATGCTCGACGAGCGTCTCAACTGTTGAAACATCCCCGTTACACTCATCCAGCATAACCGCCTGCTACAATCCCCCGCTACAATCCCCCGCGAGGGGGGATTCAATGACGAGCCTAGGTGGTGTGGTGCAGATTTTGACCTGCAGGAGTCTCTTTCTCGTGTCAGGTGCACTCCACAGCTCGCGTAGCTCGGCCTCGCTTTTGAAGAACTCCGGCAGCTTGCCGAAGAGCAGCTCCATGAACTGCTGTGCAGAAATAGGGGTTCCCTCCGGATGCCAGAACGTTGTGCTTACCATGTGCTGAATCGTCCGTTCTTTTCCGTCCGCAAATTTCACTTTTGCTTTCTTCTTGCAGATGCAAGGGTTTTGCCCGCAAATCGGACATGCCTCTTCCGGACACTCGCAAGGCGTCTTTCCGCAGACAGGACAGGGTTTTGGAGTAGTCGTGGTTTTTGGACATTGGCACGGATGATAGCCGCATTTCGTGCAAGGCTCTGGCCAGAATCAGGCAACCGTATAGCTGTCAGTATTGCCAGTTGACGCTTCACAGACTTCCGTTCTTTCATTGACCCAGAGACAGAGCCAGTCGCGACACTGTAAGGGCGCATTCGGATCAAATCAGAGAAAATGGGACCTTGGACGGAAAAGGAGGAAGAAGATGAAAACCAGCTTTGCCACGATCGCCTTGAGTATATTCGCGGTCTTCGCGCCGCTCGGGCACCCGTCCCGCCTGGAAGCCGTTACGAAATCCAAGGTGGACGACCGTCTTCATAATTCAGCCTTGGTGATGAAGGAAGCGATGGGCGTGCACTCCCATATACCGCAGGGTCTCCTTCAGAATGCCCATTGCGTGATCGTCATACCGTCGGTGATGAAAGGTGCCTTTGGCATCGGAGGAAGCTATGGCCGCGGCGTAATGACTTGCAGGGGCGGCAAGGACGCCAACGGCCCCTGGACCGCACCGACAATGATGGCTCTCGAAGGCGCAAGCGTCGGGTTCCAGGTGGGAGGGCAGGCGACCGACTTTGTGCTTTTGGTGATGAGTGAGCGGGGTGCTCGTTCGATTCTCAGCGGCAAGGGGAAAATCGGGGGCGACGTCTCAGGGTCGGCCGGTCCCGTGGGCCGGAATCTCCAAGCAAATCTAGACGTGTATCTGCGAACCTCGATATTGACCTATTCGCGGTCCCGTGGCCTGTTCGGCGGTGTGTCACTGGATGGATCCACCTTGCGTCCGGACAACAAGGCGAATGAAACGCTCTACGGGACGAAGGTCTCCGCCAAAGCAATTGTGCTGGAAAACGTGGTGCCAATTCCACTTCCTGCGGAGGAACTCGTCTCGACGCTATACGAGCACGGGCAAAAACCACCCAAAGAGAAAACGGTCGTCAGCGCCACGTCCCAGCCTTAGCAAACAACACCCGGGAAAGTTAATCCGCGGCGTATCGGCGAGGGGAGATATGTCAGATCTCAGGATCTACATTCCAAAGGCTCTCACGTTTCAGCGCGTCGTCAAATCCGCGATTGCCGCGGCGAGCCAGATTGACCGCGGGACCCAGGTCAATGATCAACACACGTTTGCGTTATTGGAATTTTTCGATTTTTTGGCCCCTCAACAGATCATGCCCTTTATTGGGCCGGGTTTAGCCGCGGAGTTTAGTGCCATCGTCGAAAACGAATTCGCCGGGGATTCGTTGGCCGACCGAACTCCTCTCCAGAACCTCCTCCACACCCATGCATCGATCTTTGTGGGGCTGTATTGTCGCGAGGGAAGCGAGGAGCCAAGATGTTATCGCACCTGGCTCAGTCTCCAGGAACAAACTACCGCAGACTCTTCGTGCGACCGGCATGCATACCTGATGGCAAACTTCGAGGTGGCTCTGGCGTTAGGTCGCAGTTCCCCAACTCCAAATCCGAAACTGCTATCGCTTAAGCATCAGATTGCTGCACGGACAGCCGCATTGCTGCTGGACGCTGGTTTCCACCCTGAAACAACTCTGCAGCACCTTCGACAGGATGAGGTCCCGAAAGCAACAGAAATTCTGGCCATGCAGGCGTTTGTTCTGCTCAAGAAGAGTCCCGAAGACTTGGCCCGCGTATGTGCCTGGACCCAGGGGTCTGCCGAAACCGCATTTCTTTGCTGGGCATCCAGGGACTCGTTCGTTGGGGATGCTCTGATTGCGTGGGGGTGGCTAAAGCCGGTTACTTACGACAAGTTCCCAGTAGACTGGCGGCCGTCCGAAGATCACGGGAGCCTCCTTGCTGCGGCATGGAGAGAGCATAAGGATGCGCCCGCCAACCTTGCTTTGCGAGAGGAGCCTTGGACCGAGACAGATACAGAGCAGCCGTTCCCATGCTTGCTCGACAGCGACGTTAAGCCACGCTTCTCTCCCGTTCCCCTCATGCTGATTGGCGGCTCGGGGGTCGGCAAGACTGCTTTCCTCAATGCTCTTGCTGGACGTTTGCCCTCTGGTCGTGGACAACTCCGCGAAGGGATGCATCTGGAGTCCACAGATCTGCAGGAACTTAGCAACTCGACCGGAGAGAAGTCCGAGTCGGCCACGAACACGGGCACAGCCGAGGCAGCGAGTTACAACTTCTGCGTAAGGGACGAGGAAGACCCCGAAGTAGGACGATGGATGCGTCTCCAATTCACCGACTACAGCGGAGCGCAGATAACGCGGCGGACCATTGCTCCTGAGCTTCTTAGGAATCTACGAAGGGCTCGAGGTTTGCTATTCTTCGTAGACGAAAGTGCTTTTCCTGATCTGTTGTCCAACAGCGGAGCCCGCGGTATCACCCGCGACGGTCACAAAGATGCGGCTGACCTTGCAGAGCGATATACACGTATTCTGCAGCGGTATTTTGAGGTCAACAAGGACGCGTTGCATTTGCCCGTGGCCCTCGTGGTGAATAAAGCCGACCTATTGATGGGATGGAACAACTTGCTTTCGCTCAACCCCCCGTTCCTCATACCCGAGGAAACGAAAATGGAATTGGTCCACGCGGGATTACAGGCGCAAGCGGATGCGACGGATCCTTTTTCGCGGCTGCGGTGTTGTATACGCTATAACCTTGCAATCAGTCGGAATAGCCAAAATCAGCGCTTAGTGTTCGAGTTGATCGAACGGTTCAAGGGTTTCATTGCCGCGGCGATGTGTCACACGTATCGTTTTCAGATCTTCCTCATATCTTCGCAGTTGCCCAAGAACGAAAAGGGCCATACCCTTCCTTACGGTGTATGGGAGGTTATCAAGTGGATGTTCAATCAAATCGATCCCGCGTACAGACTTCAAGTGAAGGCAAGTATAGAGCGCGCGAGCAGCGAACTAGAGGAGATGAGAATCCTTCTGAGTGCATCTGTCCTTCGCGACCACGAAGCGCACATCGCCTACATGACCGCGGTCGCACAGCGACAAGCCATGACTAAGATGCGAGTAAACATTCTCGATCGCTTTCTACAGAGTAGGATCGAGCATGCGTCGCAGCGAATGCAAGCTGCTTTGGGAGATGCCCTTGCGCTCGCCGAGTTGCCAGCTATTTCCGATACGACCGATCCTGCGCCGTTTACCCTTCGCCGACGAGTAGCCGGAGAGACACTTGCTCGACTGGAATACCAGATTACGTACTTGAGGCAGTGGCACGAGCGGCTCTCTGCTGTTCCCAAGAGCGCCCCGTCGTGCCCTGGGACACCTATGAATAAGGTAATCGCTCTAAAGAAAGATGCGATACCTCTAAGGAGCCGCCTTGCCAGTGAGCGACGGGTCGGCTGAGGGCTATAGTACTCATGCCTTAAGTGTTGTGCCAATGAGTGGACACGTTCTTACTCCAGAATTGCCAATGGTTTGCGTGTATTGAGACGGGTTAGAAGATGAAAGTCCGTTGAATCAAATGAGAGCCACAGCAATCGTTGACAATTGCGGATAAACCAAACAGCCTCTATGCTGGCACGGTCGTCGCTTCACCATCTCTGCCTCCGTGAAGCCCTCGTCGACTCTCACTCCCGGGGGCTGCTGCTGCAAGAATTACCTCTGGACTGCCCGTCCTTCAGCATTACACTCTAACGAATAATGTTGCCGGTGGAGTCTTGAATAGGGATTGCGTAAGAACAGGCAATCGATAAATGTAATAGAAGGGAGAGAATCAAGATGGATCGTCGACAGTTTGTATTTCTAAGCAGCGCAGGTGCGATCAGTCTTCTCCTCAACAAGTCTCTGAACGCTGCGCTAACGCAGACAACCTCCTCTCCGACTGGTCCGCCTCTCCCACTTTTTTTCGGGGTTGACTACTATCCCGATCAAACACCCGAGGCTCTTTGGGAACCGGACGCCACGGCGATGGCTGAGGTCGGGATCACGAACGTTCGAATCGCCGAGTTTGCCTGGTCACTGATGGAGCCGCGAGAGGGGACGTTCGACTTTCAATGGCTAAGGCGCGCAGTTGATGTTCTGCACACGCATGGTATCGCCGTTATCCTGGGCACCCCGTCCGCTGCTCCTCCACCATGGTTATCTGCCAAATACCCCGAGGTTCTTCTGGTAAACGAAAACGGAGTGACGGTCACTCCGGGGACGCGTCGATTCACCTGTCCAACAAACTTCAATTACCGGCGCCTCGCGAATGCCGTCGCAACCGAAATGGCAAAAGCCTTCAGCTCTATGCCCGGAGTGTTGGGATGGCAGATCGACAATGAACTCACGCTCGGCAATTATCCTCGTTGCTTCTGCCGCTCCTGCCGTGTCGGATTTCAGCAGTGGCTCAAGGCAAAGTATGGCTCCGTTGCGGCGCTGAACCGAGAATGGGGCACGGCTTTCTGGAGCAACGTCTACACCGACTTTTCGCAGGTGCCCGTGCCACTTCCCTCCGGAGCGCCGCCGAATCCCGGGTTCGCCCTTGATTATGATCGCTATCAGAGCGCAGCCAATGTCTCATTTATGAAGGAGCAACTGAAACTGTTACGTCAGCTCTGCCCATCCCACTTCGTCACCACGAACAATGTGGGTGGATTCATCGACACGATTGATATGCGCGATCTCTATCGGGACCTGGATTTTGTGGCATCGGATAACTATCCGGGCGTGTTTGAGGTCTTTGCATCCGGCGACCCCAACTTCAACATCACCCCCGAAGCGTCCGCTGCGATGGTTTCCTTCGCCCACGACTTCATGCGCAGCGTGAAAGATGGCAAGCCCTTTCTCATCATGGAAGAGCAATCCGGCAAAGCCGGTCAGCCGACGTTTTCGGCTCAACCGGAGCCGGGGCAGTTACGCCTGTGGTCGTATCAGGCAATCGCGCACGGAGCGATGGGAATCAACTATTTTCGTTGGGATTCGGCTCGCTCGGGTGCGGAGGAATACTGGCACGGGATGCTTAATCACGATCGAACAAAGAGTCCCGGCTTCGACGAAATTCAGCAGACCATTCGTGAACTGAAAAGTTTGGGCGAGAAGGCGCTCAACGCGTCGTATATGGCGGACGTTGCTGTGCTGTACGACTACAACTCCGACTGGGCGCTTGCCATTCAGCCCGGCCAGCCGAAACTCAAATACGTCTCAGAAATCATGACCTGGTATGGCTGCGTGGCTGCGGCCCATGTAGGTATCGATGTGGTGGAGGGTAACCAGGACTTGTCGGCGCACAAGGTTCTTTGCGCTCCGCTGATGTATATCGTGTCGCCGGAGCAGGCCAAACGCATTAGCGCTTTCGTGGAAGGAGGCGGTGTCTTCATCACGGGCATACGCCTCGGAGTAAAAGATGAGGCGAGCCGCATCGTCGAGACATCTCTGCCGGGGCTGTTGAGCGAAGTGATGGGAGTTGAGGTTATCGATTATCAACCAATGTATTCAGCAAAACAGGGCGTGCAATTTGCGGGCCTGCTGACCGGGCCCCAGGCCGAATGCCGCATTTGGGCTGACATCCTTGAGCCGCGTCAGGGTACCGAGGTGCTTGCCACCTACACTGCCGGTCACGCGGGGAAGGCCGCAATCACTTCCCATTCTTTCGGTAAAGGGAAGGCGATCTACATCGGGTCACACCTCGAGCCATCGGACCTAGGGCGCGTTCTCGTCACGCTGCTGACAGCGAACGGAATCACGCAATCCCTTTCGATCCCGTCTGGAGTCGAGATTACGGTCCGGCACGACGGGTCACAACGATGGACGTATCTTCTCAACCACAGTTCCAAGGTGGTGGATATGCCATTAAACAACACCTACAGGGATATGCTCTCTGGCAAATCAGTTTCCGTTTCCGTGAGCCTGGAACCTTATGGCGTCAAACTGCTGGCGGACAGTTGACAGTCGGTTCTTGCGATTACACGCAATATAAAACGCCGGCCGGCGCCACTGCAGGGAATGCACCAGCTGCGGTACAGCGCTTTGATCCGATTCATGGAGCGGGTGACATCCTTGGTGATCGTCAGATAGCTGCGCCCCAACTCCTTCAGGGTGCGTATTCCATGTTCTCCGTGGTATACCGGCTTGAGTTGGTTGGTGCGTAACATCTCTGCCAACTTTCGCGCATCGATCCGGTCACTCTTGTCCCCCTCTTTCAACAGGGCAGCCTTTCGCGGATCGCAGACCACCAATCGGCTGATGTGGGGTTTCAGAAGGTCATGTAGCCAGGCAGCGGAAGTTCCTTCCTCGAAGGTCAGTGCCAGAGTGCCCTGCAGTCCTTAGATGAACTCCACAATCGTGGCTGCTTTGGTCTCCAGCAGGCATTCCATAATCAGCTTGCCACTAGCATCCATCACGGCAACGGAGATGGTGGCCTGATGAACGTCCATGCCGAGATACTTTTCTTGACTCATAAAGGCGCTCCTTTTCGCTAGGTTGGTGGTACGAACAATCTCAACCTACCCCAAAAGTGGGCGCCTTTTTATATTGCGTGTAATGCTGGGGGAATCGTTTAGAGTTTGCGGTGAGGACGACCTCGGAACACGTTCTGCTTTACGTCCCGCATCACGAAATCAACTCTCAGATTACCCCGTGCGAGGTCGTGGTAATCAGTAGCGGGCAACATCCGATTGTCGCGACTCTCAAAATTGAAAATCAATTTGCCGGATTGTCACTCTTGGATTGCTCACAGCTGAGCAAACTTTTGTTGCGCTCTCTCGGCGTGGAAAGCAGCGCCATCAGATCTTGTTCGCTCGTATCAGACTTATCGTTCTTGATCCGCATCCTGCTCACTTCCCCACTAAGGCCTAAATTCGAGAGAAAAGCGAGAGCCGTTCGCAGAGATTCGCCGCTGCGTCGCTTTTTCGCTTCTACGCAGGCTATGGCGGCCAGATGTACGCAAATCTGGTCGGGCTGGTGAGCTAATCCTGAGTCCTCCAGCAGTTGCTTTATCGTCAAGTACTCGCTCTGAACTTCTGGAGGAGCATCTACCGGCGCATCTGGCAGTCCGCTCGGAACGTTTATCTCCATGGACGCCTGTTCTCTCAGTTTTCGCCATCCCTTCCTGCGCGGATCTCCTGCGGCAATTTGGATTCTGATCGGATTTGGTTTGCGACCTCTCAATTTTACCCCCCAATTTCGCGGATTTTCGCACGCGGGCGGCACGCGGTCTTCGTTTGAAAAGTCGCAGAGATTTCACCCCCACCCCACAACTCCCCGCCCCGGATTTTTTTTCGCGCAAATATTAGGAAGCATTCTTTTATATTGGCTCGAAACTACCGCAGTTCATGCCGTCAGCTTGTTCTTCGGATTTCCATCATCTCCCCGACCTCTCCAACATCCCTTGGGCCGACAGCGCCGACCTTGATTGACGCTGGGATTTGGGGTAGGATTTTGCTCATTAGAGTTCCACCTTTTTGGGCGGCCTGTCGAGGGCCGCCTTTTTGATAGGCATCATGGCTCCGAGCATCAATTGTCTGAATTTGCTAGGATCAGCCGTCAAGAACGAAACCATTTCCGCATAAGTCTCGCGACACTCTGCACAAACGCCAACTCCAACAGAGACATTCCCTGCCGGCATCGGCAATCTCGCGTCATACAAGGCTTCACGCTTACATCTAGCGCCAAACTCATCTTTCATGGAGCATTTCATCGATTTGTCTCCCTGCACTCGTAAACTTTGTGTTTCGCCATTCCGGCGGAAGTGTCGAAAACAAACTCCGCACTCGCACCGGAACTGCAGTCCGCCGTTGTAACCTGGCCATGGCAAATTTCCTGTCTGCAGTTCTGCCGTTTTGCCGCCACCGGACTGCGCTGCTCGCCGGTTAGCCTTGATCTTCTCCATGATTTCCCATCGCGTCATCCAGGTATTTAGCCATTTTTCCCTTTCTACTGTTGCGACCTAAGCGACTTAAGCGACCTAAGTCACACCTTTCGTCGCTTTCATCGCTTAAGTCGCAACATTCAACGCAAAGCCGACCTCACGCGGACGTCCGCCAGTCTCCTCTCGCCGCATTGCGATCTTTCCGTGCTCCTTCAGCATCGTTAGCGCCTGTTCGATTCTCTCGGAACTCTTGTGCCGACCGAATAGGTCCCGGATCTCGATTCTCGCTAAACCCTCGAGCGATTCCTTTAGTGCAACTAGAATTGCGTCTGCGACCGGATCCCCCATTTGATCGCCGAAGATGTATTTTGCGGAATCCTCGCAGTAACGCCACAATTCCAATCCGGCCATCATGTGTTCAGCTTCAATCGTTGGTGAGCTATCGAGCAGGGCATACAAACAGGACAATCGCACAACCTGCGCTTCGCTGCGTGATATGACTGCGCCGAACATTCCAGGTACTGAGGCCGAGAGATTGTGATAGACCTTGTGCCAGATGTCTCGTGCGTCATCACTGCGCCGGATCCGATCCACTTTGGTGGCAAATTCCACCGCAGCCGCAACTCGCGACGTCATTTCAGACCATACCCCCCGGTCAATTTCTCCACCGTCCGGCAATTCCTTAGATCGTGCAACACACGCCCATAAAATCCGGTTGGCGAATCCGTTGGCCTTGTCCGTTTCGGTCAGCGCAGCTCGCAACTCGTCGCGAGTGATGTGTCCGATCATGCTTATATGTGCCCCGGTTGAACGTAGGGCATTGCTTTTTCTGGTAAGAGTTCGCAGGATCTCTCCGTCCCAAGCATCTCGCAGCACTACTGACAGCGTGTTGCCTGCTCTCTCCATCGATTGAAGTACGCCGCAAAACTCGCCCTGGCAGATCAATAATCTCTTGTCGGAAACTCCCATGTCATCGTCCGCATCGTCATCGTCATCGCGATCACGCTGTTTAGGATCTCGTACTGCCTCAATCAGGCCTTCGCCGCTACTGAGACCCGAGGAAATGCACTCCGCACCCCATTTTTCCGCGACGGTGCTAAATAATCTCTTCACTCGCCCCCAACTCGTTCCCTTCCTGGCCTTAGAGCTCAGCCCAACCAGCACCGTATAGAAGTTCACGTAGTGCGGAGTGTCTTCAATTAAGTAGTAGGGTTTATGGCCGATGACGTTCCCCGCCGCAACCAAGAATTGCAGCAGCAACGCTGATGTATCAGCCTCACTCGCCGGTTCCACGAGCCTGACGTACTCCCCCGAGATTCCATGGAACGCCGCCTCGGAAATGGGCTCCGGCCATTTCGCCGAGATTGGCGGAGCATCGATAGCGATCACACCGTTAGTCTTACCCGTGCAGGATTCACTCGGGAGCGAATCAAAGGCTAGAGCGACACCATTACTCATGCTGTAACCTCCACCACGTGAGCTTGATTGTCCCGATCGAAACCCCCGAGCAAAACCTCATCCACGATTAAATCTCGACGTTCAGGATGTTCGACAAATTCCTTACGGACCGCCGCTGCGCCGAAAGACAGCAGGCTGTACGCAGCTACTGCTTCCCGCAATTCCCGTACCGCGGTGATGTGCGACTCGATCGTCGAATCCAGTTCATCCCCCGGCTGCAACTGGGCAATGTGTTTTGCCAATTCGCGGATGATTTCCTCGAACAAGTGGACCCAGTCCCGGAATTCGATGCGCAACTGCCGCTCTGCTTCAGCCCGTTCCGCTGTTGCTCTGCGTTCGCGGGATTGCGCTTCGATTCTGTACGCACTTTCAAAGGAAGATGAATCATCCCAAGCGCCAAGCTGTTTCGCGGCTTCCCTGAAATTCCAGCCGTGCAGCTTCATTGCGAAGGCCACGACATCACCGCCGCGGGCATCGCACCCGAAACAGTGAAAACCCCCGGTGTTCAGATTCACGGCCAGAGATTTTCCAGACTTGGATGAGTGAAATGGGCATCTCCCCATAGACCAGCCCTTCCGGTTAGGACGGCTCAACCTGCCGACGATCGGCTCGTAAAACGCCCGGCCGCCCGGTAATAACTCGCGAGAGAAGTGTGACGTTGCCATCGTTTTCACCGCTCGTTTTCTGCCGGTATCAAATTGGCTTCAATGAAACGGTCGAGCTCTGTCTCGGGGATGCGAACCGATCGGCCGATCTGCACGAAGGCGATTTGTCGGCGCTGGACCTTCTTTCTTCCCCACTCGTAAGACATCCCCAACCGCTCGCAGAACTCTCGATTCGTCAATAGCTTGTGTCCCGACGGTTTTACTCTGTTGCTTTTAGTCATACTCTCGTGTATCCTCCGCCCTGAAATTGTTTTTCTCATGAGTTCAGCGTCGAGTCAACCTGAAACAGATTTCATCATGGGTTCTAGCCAAAAACAGGGCAGCAAAATTCTAGGAATGATCTCGAAGGCCGACGCAGAGCGGCTTCTGACCGAGTGGGCCAACATCCCGGAAAGGCCCGTAGGAGAAAAGATTGTCGACCGGATGTGTTCACGCTATCCAGAAGTGTTTGCAGCCTTCGATCAGATGCAGCCTGGCTGGCGGGGCAGCTTGTCCCTGCTGCTAAGCAGGATCCAGGCCGACTTACGGAATGCATGGGATGCGCCGGAGCAGCGTCAGCGCGAATGGAAGCTATTTATTTTGCGCCAGCTTTATCACGATGCTGTTGTGCTCGCGCAATTAACGCGAGAGGGACGGTGGGAACATGGCCCAGAATTAACAAAGCTCTTATCCGAGGCCCCGCCCCTCACTTCATTCGAAGCCGCCATTTACTACTTTCAGAAGATTTCCGATCGCGCCAAGCACTGCGGGAATGAGAGCTGCCCCTCGCCGTACTTCATCGCTGTAAAACGCTGGCAGAAATTCTGCTCGGAAGCATGCGCTGGACCTGTGAACCGTGAACAAAAGCGCCGATGGTGGCACGAAAACAAAGGGAAAGGACTGCTATGAGTCTCTACAAACGCGGCAATGTGTGGTGGTATCGCTTCGAGTTCCAAGGCTCACCGATCCGTGAATCCACAGGCTTGACTAACAAGGAAGCCGCGCGGGCCGCTGAGGGTGTACGCCACACTGCATTGCGGCAATCGCGGGCAGGCGTCATCCCTAAATTCCGAGTCCCCCTCTTCTCGCGGGCAGCCGATGAATATTTGAAAATCAAGAAGGATGATTGGGCAGCGAAAACGGCGACGATCGAGGAATACAATATCGGCCACCTCAAGCCAACATTCGGGAGCAAGTTGCTGAGTGACATCAGCCCTGAAGATGTAGCAGCGTATCGTAGCGCCAGGATCGCAGCCGGCGCCGCGGGCAAGACGGTGGCTCTGGAGTTGGGCACACTTCGGGCAGTGCTCTTCTCTTACGATCTCGATTCCGTCTGGAAGTCGATTAGGAGGAAGGTCAAGCTAGCGAAAGCGGAGAAGGTTGGACGCGTCATCGCAACAGATGAGGAAGCTGCATTGTTGATAGAGTGCAGGCGAAGCCGATCGCGATCGTTGCACGTAGCGGTGACGCTGGCGTTCTGGACATGCACAAGGCTATCGGAATTGCGGCTGCTGCGCTGGCGGCAGGTTGATTTCAATCGCCGGGTCGTTACGGTAGGCAAGAGTAAGACCGAAGCCGGAGAAGGACGCGAGATTCCGCTCACCGCCGGCGCCACCCGGGCATTGCAATCGTGGGCTGCAAATTTCCCAAATCGCAAGCCAATCGATTATGTGTTCCCCGTCGAGAAGTACGGCGAAGGTGGCAAGGTATACGGCCAGGACGTCACGAAGCCGATCGGAACATGGAAGGAAGCATGGGAAGCCGCTAAGAAACGTGCTGGCGTCGAATGTCGCTGGCACGACATGAGGCACACAGCATGCACTCGCCTACTCGAGGCTGGAGTTCCCTATGCTGTTGTCGCTGAAATCATGGGATGGTCTGCATCAACCGCGGTGCGAATGATGCGTGAAGTCTACGGCCATGTCGGACCCGCATCACGTCGGCAAGCAATGGATCAGATGGAGAAATTCATGGAACCCGCCAAGGTAGGCACAGAATCCGGCACAATCGAGGAACCGGAAATTGTGACGATTCAATAAGTGTGTGAAAAGAATGGCTCCTCAGGTAGGACTCGAACCTACAACCCTCCGGTTAACAGCCGGATGCTCTGCCATTGAGCTACTGAGGAGTGTAGCGGGACACAATTTTACTTCATCATCATAGCATTTTGCGGCGGTTCGATGCGAGCATGCTGCGGGGTCTGATACGCTTTCCCTGGATCCATTCGAGGTGGGTATGGCGGGAGGGCGTTTTTCTGTGGCTCTTTTTTCTCTTCTTTCTCTCTCTTCTTATTGCGATGGCGGCGGTTTATGCCGGCGATTCCAAGTCTTCTTCCACTTCTTCAACCATTCCAGCTGCGCCTCCGAAGGCTGAGGTCAAGCCCGCGGTCGATATCTATCACGGCACCAAAGTCATCGACAACTATCGCTGGCTGGAGGATGGCAATTCTCCGGAGACGCAGAAGTGGGTTGCGGACGAGATGGCCTACACGCGCGCGCTGCTCGATCCGCTGCCCGGGCGCGACGCCATCCACAAGCGGCTGACCGAACTGCTTTCGATCGGCAGCATCACTGCGCCGGTCATTGCCGGCAAGCACTACTTCTATACCAAGCGCGAGGGGATGCAGAACCAGCCGGTCCTTTATGTACGCGATGGACTGAACGGGACGCGACCGCGTTCTTGTCGACGCCAACCAGCTGGCCGCCGACGGCACCATCGCGCTCGACTGGTTCCAGCCGTCCGACAACGGCAAGTACGTCGCTTATGGAACTTCGCAGAGCGGCTCCGAGATGTCGACGCTGCACATCGTCGAAACCAAGACTGGCACCATTCTTCCCGACGTCATCGAGCGCACGCGTGCCGCGTCCATTGCATGGCTGCACGACAACTCCGGCTTCTACTACACGCGCTATCCGAAGAAGGGAGACGTTCCTGCCGGACAGGAGATGTACAACCGCCATGTCTTCTTCCATTGGCTCGGCACCGATCCCGAGACCGACGATCTCATCTTCGGCGAAGGACGCGATCCGGAAGACTGGCCCAGCGTCTTTCTTTCGAACGACGGCCGCTGGCTGCTGATTCACGTCTCGCAGGGATGGACCAAGTCTGAACTCTTCCTGATGGATACGCAGGGGAAGAATCCTCCGTCGCGCCTGACCACCGGCAAGGATTTCAATTACGGCGCGGAAGTTTACGACGGCAAGGTGTACATCATGACCAATGAAGATGCGCCGCGCTATCACGCGTTCGTCACCGACGCCGGCAACTTCGATCGCGCAGGCGTGGAAAGAAATCATTCCGCAGACCGATGCCGTGTTGCAGGGCGTATCCGTGTACGGCGGCAAGCTCTTCGCGCAGTACGAGCAGAACGCGACGTCGCAGCTGAAGCTGTTCGATCTCGAAGGCAAGAAGATCAGTGACATTTCCCTTCCCGGCATCGGCACTGTTTTTGGAACAGGCGGGAAATGGAATCACGACGAAGTGTTCTTCGGCTTCCATTCCTTCACCGTGCCTCCGAGCATTTACCTCCTCGACCTGAAGCCGATCAACTGTGCAAAACACCTGGTCTCGAGGCGAATGCCGCCTTCATGAGCGCCCTCTGGACCAAAGTCGACGCCCCCTCGATCGATCCCTCCGCCTACGAAGTCGCGCAGGAGTGGTACAAGTCGAAAGACGGCACGCGCGTCCCCATGTTCGTCGTGCATAAGAAAGGTCTGGAGAAGAACGGGAAGAATCCCACGCTGCTCACCGCCTACGGCGGCTTCAACATCAGCCTGACGCCCAGCTTCAGCCGCACCGCCTATCTCTGGATGGAGCACGGCGGCGTCTTCGCCGTCGCCAACCTGCGCGGCGGCGCCGAGTTCGGCGAAGACTGGCACCGCGCCGGCATGCTCGACAAGAAGCAAAACGTATTCGACGACATGATCGCCGCCGCCGAGCATCTGATCTCCGAAAAATATACGGACAAGAATCATCTCGCCATCCAGGGCGGATCGAACGGCGGCCTCCTGATGGGCGCCATGATCACGCAGCGTCCCGACCTGTTCCGCGCCGTAGTCTGCCAGGTGCCGCTGCTCGACATGCTGCGCTATCAGAATTTTCAGATCGCCAAGCTCTGGATCCCCGAATACGGCAGCGCGGAAAATCGCCGAGCAGTTCAAGTGGCTCTACGCCTACTCGCCGTATCAGCACGTGAAGGCGGGCGCGGAGTATCCCGCGATCCTATTCATGACGGGAGATTTCGACACCCGCGTCGATCCCATGCACGCGAAAAAGATGGCCGCGCTTATGCAGGCGGAAGCGAAGAATGGTTCGAGCAAGACGCGTCCGATCCTGCTCCGGATCGAATCGAAAGCAGGCCACGGCGCGGGCAAGCCGGTGACGAAGCAGATCGAAGAGTTCACGGATGTCTATTCGTTTCTGTTTTGGCAGCTGGGGATGAAAGAGGCGTCGTCGGTGGCTGGTCATTAGTGGTTGGCGTTTTCATCGCCGAGGTACCGGAGTGGTTGCGTTTGCGTTGACCAGAAGCTTAAGCTGCGTTCCCTCAGGGGCTAAAGAGTGTGCGTGAGAACTAGCTTTGAGGGCAAGCGGTGGAGCAAGAACCGCCAAAACTCCAGCCGCGTAGCGGCGGCATGTGAGAGCCCGGCACGGAAGTGCCGGGTGAAGTGGAAAACAGACGCGAGTCCCGTAGGGACGACACCAGTTCTCACGCACACTCTAAAGCCCACGTCGTTGCGGGCCTAAACGGCACGGCTGAAGCCGTGCCCTTCCACAAAACCATTTGTTAGGCAGCTTCTGAGTACTGATTGGAGGCACTCTTGCGATTCACGAGACTATTCCTTCTTGCGTCGGCCTGCCTTGTTGCACTTGTGGGCGCGGGCCACGGCCAATCCGGCCGATCTGGCGACTGGCGGGAGCGACTCAACGAAGAGTTGCCGCTGCTCGGGCATCGCAATTGGATTGCTGTGGTCGATTCGGCTTATCCCTCTGCAGACGAGTGCGGGCGTCGAAACAGTCGAGACCAACGCCAATCAACTCGATGTGGTGAGGACCGTTCTCGACCAACTCAGCAAGGCGAAACATGTGCGGCCCGTCATCTTCACCGACGCGGAGCTGAAGGTTGTGCCTGAGACGGACGCTGCGGGCGTGACCGCCTATCGCGAAGCCCTGAGCAGTCTTCTAGGAAAGACCGAAGTGCAATCTCTCCCGCACGAGGAAATCATTTCCAAGCTGGACGAAGCCGGCAAAACGTTCCACGTCCTGGTGCTGAAAACGAACATGACGATTCCCTACACGTCAGTCTTCATCCGCCTGGAATGCGGCTACTGGAGCGCGGATGCGGAGAAGCGGCTGCGGGAGAAGATGGCTGGGCGTTAGGGCGGCGATTCAAAGCGAGCGACAAAAGTCAAAATCCCAAGGGATCAGCGTGCGGAATTTCCCACCCTTTCGCAAACTGCGCGAAAGGATGGGCCACCGGCCGAAAGGATAAGGCACTTGATTTCAATCAACGGGAATCTTAGTGTCGCCCTCTTCTGAAATAGAGTTTTGTTTTTCCTATACGCAAAGTACAAAACGAGGACGCGGTTTGCTCCGAGCCTGATTCCGAGTGTGGGGAAACGTCGCTGATGTCGGAGCCGGAATCTAAACGCTAGAAAAACGCTCGTAATTCTCTGGCAGCTTCTCCGAGTCCGCGCTTCAGAATGAAGAGCCAGCGCCATCTGCCAATCGCGGGACCCGCGAATTGCGCTGCTGAGATTCTCCAAACGGTAACAACGTGCGCCCTCTTTACGCCAGAGATAGAAGAATGTCTAACGTTTCGTCACTGTTATGTTATCAAGCACTTACTTCGCGCGGCCGTGAAGATAGTGCGTGAAGATAGTGATTGTTACTTGTTTTTCGACTCTCCAAAGTGGTAGCGTGTCGGCCTATTACGGCTGTCTGACTGCCAAGTCGGACTCAGCGGCACCACAAAATTGCGTGTAGCCAACCAAATCCCTTGCTAGGAGGCTCTCGTGCCCATCCCCAATCAGAGTTTGTCGATTCGCGTAACCATGATTCTCTCTCTAACTTTGTTTGCGCTGTGGAGTGCTGTTCCCAGTTGGACGCAGTCAAGCAACGCCGGAACGGTTTCCGGCACCGTGACAGATCAAAGCAATGCACTTGTGAACGGCGCCTCGGTAACACTTACCGACACTGCTACAAAGAACTCCCGTTCCGCCACCACCAACGACGCTGGACGATTCATCTTCGTCGACGTGACGCCCGGCACCTACGACGTGTCCGTCACAAAGCAAGGCTTCTCCACCAGCAGAACCCAAACCGCGGTCAGGGTCGGCACCGTAACCACCGCGAACATGAGTTTAAAGGTCGGAGGCAGCAGTGTTGTGGTGGACGTGGCCGCGACCAGCATCGAGTTGCAGACCATGAATGCCACCATCGGCAATACCGTCACCAATGCGGCTTTGGAAAATTTGCCCACCCTCGGTCGCGACACCAGTTCTTTCATCACTCTGCAACCTGGCGTCAGCCCTGATGGCAGTGCTGCCGGCACGGTGGTGGACCAAACCGCCTTCACGCTTGATGGCGGGAACAACAGCAACGACATGGACGGTAGTTCGGGTGTCTACAACCCGAATTTCGGTGACGATCCGGCGGGTGGATTGTTTTCGAACAAGAACAATCCAATCAGCGGAGCCAACGCCGGGATCAACGGAGGCCAGCCGTCAGGCGTGATGCCAACCCCCGTCGACAGCGTGGAAGAGTTCAAGGTCGCAACTGCGAACCAGACCGCCGACTTCAACAATTCGTCCGGCATGGAGGTGTCGATCGTTACCAAACGCGGCACCAGCAGCTGGCATGGTACGGTTTACGACTATTACTTGGACAACAACTTTTCGGCGAACACTTGGGAAAATAATCAATCAACGCCAAAAACGCCGGTGCCGAACTGGCATAGGAGCTGGTTCGGAGGGGCGGTTGGCGGACCGATCATTCCCAAAGACATCCTCGGCGGCAAAACCTTTTTCTTTTTCAATTACCAAGGCGCGCGCTGGCCCAATTCGGAGACAATCACCAAACTCGTCCCCAGTACTGACATGCGCAACGGCATCTTGCACGATCCTGCGAACCCTGCGACAACTTACGACCTGAACGCCCTTGATCCCCGGGGTATCGGGATAAATTCCTTTTCGCAGCAGTTGTGGAATCAGTTCATGCCCCCACCCACTCCGGGCGCGGGATGTGGTGCGCTCACTGGCGACGCGTTTTGCGACGGGGTCAACACACTCGCCTTCAGGGCGAACCTCGCGATTCCGCAGAACGACAACTTCGCAGTGGTACGCCTTGACCACGATTTCGGCGAGAAGTGGCACCTCATGTCGAGCTACCGTTATTACCATCTCACGCGTGCGACCGACGATCAGATTGACATTGGAGGATTTTTCCCCGGCGACAAGTTGGGTACCCCAGTGTCCCTCACCAACCGCCCGCAAGTGCCCTGGTATCTCGTCATTGGGCTGACTACGAACATCAGTTCGAACATTACCAATGACTTCCACTACAGCTTTCTCCGCAACTGGTGGCAATGGGGATCGCAGGGCGATCCACCACAGTTTTCGACCTTAGGCGCCGCTCTCGAGCCGTTTGGCGAGAAGCGAAATGACGTCGCCGCTCCTTACAACGTCAACACCCAGCAGACGCGCACGCGCTTCTGGGATGGGAAAGATCATTTTTTCCGTGACGACGTTAGCATGCTGAAAGGCAACCACCTGCTTCAGTTCGGCGGTCAATACCAGCGTAACTGGAACTACCACCAGCGTACCGACAATGGCGCGGGCATCAATTACTACCCCGTCTACCTGCTGGGCGATTCTGCCGGCTCCGGCAACGTGGATATGACGTCACTAGGTGCTGCTTTCAGCGGCCCCCCTCTCAGCCGCGAGGCGGCCGCGATCCTCGGTATCGTGACCGACACGCAGCAGGCATATACACGCACCGGTTCCAATCTAACCTTGAACCCGCCGCTCGTTCCGGCATTCGACAAGGTCACGATTCCTTACTACAACCTCTATTTCAATGACACCTGGCATATCAAGCCGTCGCTCACCGTCACGTACGGCTTGGGCTGGGCACTGGAGATGCCCCCAAAGGAAGAGAGCGGGAAGCAGGTCATGTTCGTGGGTCCAGACGGCCGCGAGATGGATACTCAATCGTACTTGAGGCAACGCGAGGCTGCGGCACTCCAGGGGCAGGTTTTCAACCCGCAAATCGGTTTTGCCCTGATCGGCAATGTTGTCGGACACCCTAGCTACGAGTTCGATCCCTTCTACCATGCGTTCAGCCCCCGCATCGCTGTAGCCTGGAACCCGATGTTTTGGCGGAAAGAACACGGTGTTCCGTGGCGGATACGGCCGAATCTATGGGCGGGTGAATGGCGTGGGCCTGGTGCTGGGTCCGCTACTCAGCCCCGGCCTGATCCAGCCGGTGAATTGCTTGTTTGTTTTTTCCAACGGAACATGTGGCAACACGGGACCTATCACTGCGTCGAATGCCTTCCGCATTGGAACCGATGGCACGTCGGCCCCCATTCCGCAGGCAAGCCAGACGCTGCCGCAACCATTCTTCCCGGGTGTCGGGGGAAACGCTGCGGCTGCTACCGCTTCGCCCACGGACCCGCGCTTCCGGCCGAATTCAGTTGACTCGTTTGATCTCACGTTCAACACCAAATTACGAGCAAGGTCTCTCTGGAAGTGGGCGGCATAAGCCGTTGGATCCACAACGAAGTTGTGTCCGCCAATCTGAATTCAGTGCCTTACATGATGACCCTGGGCGGACAGCAATTCAAAGAGGCCTACGCCAACGTCGAAAAGGCAATGGGTTGTGCAACCTCAATCGGTGCCTGCAACGCTGCAACTGCAGCGAGCACCCTCGCGAATCTTTCCCCGCAGCCTTTCTTCGAGACCGCGCTTGCCGGAACCGGTTATTGCACCCCCCCGTCTTGCACCGCCGCGGTGGTCACCAACGAATTTACCCAGTTCCAAAACCAGGCTGTCTTCTCCCTTTGGTCTAACTTGGACACCGGAGGAAGCGCGCCCGGATTTAACTTCCCCATCAGCATGATGAACACTGCAGGGCAAATTACAAGCAATATCGCGATGGGCACGAGTCTAGGGCATGGCAATTACAATGCTGCCTTTGCCACGGTAAAAATCAACGATTGGCATGGCGTCACTTTGCAGAACAATCTCACTTGGAGCAAGGCACTCGGGACGGGAGGTGTCGTTCAGGCCACCAGCGGTCAGGTTTCGGTCGACTCGTTCAACTTCGATGAGCAGTACGGAACCCAACCCTCTGATCGCAAAATCGTAAACACGATGCTCCTGGTTTACCAGGTGCCGTTCTATCGTAGTCAGCAAGGTATCCTGGGACATCTTTTAGGGGGCTGGACCCCTTCGTTTGTTTTCGCAGCTGGCAGCGGCGCACCGCTGAACTGCGGCACCGTTTTGGGTTCTGCTGGCAATGGTTATAGCGGGGCACAGGAATTTGGCTCCGCCGATGGCATCAATATCAACACCGATGCGAACTGTGTCCTGACCACAGGTACACCCTCCGCGTCGGTTCACAATATCGATGGAACTTTCACTATCTTTGGAAATCCCACGGCCGTCTTCAATTCGACTCGTCCTTTGATCTTGGGGGTTGATGGCAGAAGCGGTGGGTACGGAACCTTCCGCGGCCTGGCGTACTGGAATCTGAACTTCGGGATAAAGAAAAATCTCCGAATTGCAGAACGCTTCAACGTTGAGGCCTCTCTCAATGTAAACAACATTCTGAACCACAACCAACTGCTGGATCCAAGCCTCTCCCTTACCAACGCACCAGCGACTTTCGGGCAGCTCTCGATCGAAGGTACTACCCCGCGAGCGATGGAGATGGGTATTCGGGTTAACTTCTGATTTGGCAGGAAGCAAAAGGGCGGGGTGGCTGTGACCTCTCGAAAGATCACAGCCACCCTCGGAACTTTCCGCGGCGAGTTCTTAGTTCCCTCGGCTTCCCGAGTTTTTCGCACGGCGTTTCTTAGTTTCCTCGGTTCCCTTCCAACAATGCCTTAGTGATAGTCATCCATTCTGTATCTAGCGGATCTTGGCAGACCGGCTTGCCGGCGCGGCGGTACCAGTAGGCGGCGTTTGCTTGATCGCCTTCTTTGCGATGGAGGTAGGCGTGAACCCATGAACCGTCGGGACCCTCGTCCTGCTGGGCAGATTCGTGGGCTCGGGTCCAGTCGACTTTGGCGTCCCACCATAATCCGGCGAGAGCGTGCGTGAGTCCGTGTGGAGGACGGTCTGAGGCGAGTGATTGACGAAACTCGTCCAAAGTCATGGCGCTTCCATCCCGACACAAGGGTCGGAGCCATGATGACCATACTACATAACAATTCTTTTGGCCGGTGGCCCACTCGAGTGCGCCTCTTGTTTGCGTCCGGCAGTGGCCGAACACAGTGGAATCAAAGTCCCCTCACTAAACGTCGCAAAAGGCGCGACATTTAGTATGGGCACACTCGGCGCAAGTTATCAGCTGGCTTTACAGGCGGTCCCGCCGGACCAGAGCATTTTCATGATGCATGCAGTTTGCCCGCCGACGCGGATTGGCGGCATGGTCTTCGAACTCTTGTCATGTAGGTATTCGATCAGGCCATCGCCGGATTCGCCCATGTTCGCGAACATGATACCGCGGTCATCGTGCTCGTCCATTCCCGCGGCATGAATGAGTTCGTGGACCACGATCACTTCTTTCTGTTTCTTTGTCCCATTCACCTTTCCCGGAAGAAAGGTCACGGCAAAGAAGATCTCTTTCGGAGACGCGTCATAGTAAAAAGCACGAGTCTTGCCGTGAAGACGATCAGGGCTGAAGTCAGCGCCCGGCGTCACGGTTGTTCCCTGATAGGTGTAGTCCGTGTGCCCGTTCGCGAGCACCAGAACGATATTCGCCGATTTCTCGTCTTTGGCCTTGACCAGGTTTACTCCGAAAGAGAGCCGATTGAACGCTTCTATGCCTGCATTCACCGCATCCGTCCACGTGTTCGCCTTATTAAATACACTCAGCTCCGCAGCCTCTCGAACCCTCTTGATCCACGGAATCGCCACATCAAGTCTCCTTCAATGTATTCATTCGCATGGGCATCCTACTGCAGTTTCGATTGGGGAATTGTAAATTCTGTCCACTTTTGAAACTCAATCCGAGGAATATGGACGGAACGTTCACCGGTTTTTGGAAACTAGTTGACGCCCGAAAACCGGGCACGTCCCGTTTGGCCCAGGGTTTCTAGTCCTCAGATTTCACTGTTCGGTTCGTCCGACTGGTAGAATTACCTCTCTTGGAGGTGCGTCATGAAGGATGTTTACGAAATTCTACGACAGAAGGAGGTGGCGATCGAGCGCATCCGAAAGGAAATTGCCGCTCTCAAATTTGTCGTTCCACTACTTGCGGACGACGGCGAGACCAGGCGAACTGGCGAGTCTCCTTCGTCCTGGATCAAAGACGCTTGAAACGCGGGAAAGGCGGGACGTTCATCGGTTTTTCGAAGGGACGCGACGCGGTGGCCCTCAGCGGCTGAAGCCGCGATCTTGGGGCGCATCCAGATAACACCTTCGCTCGCTTTCGCATTCTCAGGGCAAGGTAAAGAACTAAAGTCGTGCCCTTCCCGGAGGTTGTCTCTTGTCGTGATGTAGGCCGCGGTGTCCGTCGTCCTACGAGACTTGATGCTTCACTTTTTCCACCACCCAGGGCTTACGCCTTGGGCTGCATTCTTTCGCCGCTTCGAGGCTGGGACTTGTCGACCGGATGCGGCTTGCCACCTGCAGAACAGTTTCTTGCGTCGCACGCGGTCGCCCCTACTCCACACCTCGCGCCCCCGCTGAAGCCGAGGATCCCAAACCGGCTCCAGTTCCCTCCAATTCACACATTGTTAACAACATAATGACAAGCCTTTGACGATCAATGAAAGTGTCCATCGTCTAATAGGTGAGACCGAGGCACACCTTCGAACTGAGGTTCGCCAGGGTGTCAGGTTCGCCTCCATACCCAAATTTATCTTCAAAAGGCTGTGAGATGTCGAACTCTCCCATATCGACGCGATACTCGTCCCTGTCGCTGACGGAGATTGTCTGTCTATGCGCGGGGCCTCGCGATGACGAAGCATGGGAGGAGTTCGTATCGCGGGTGCGAAAACCCATTCGCATGATGATTACGCGCGCGGCTGCTCCGTGGGGAAAGCCTTCGCACGGCCTGGTGGAGGATTTGGCTCAGGTGACTTATCTCAAGCTTTGGGAAGGCGGGCGCAGCCTGTTGCGAGACTTTGCTCTGCAGTATCCCGAGGGCATTGTGGGATACCTGAAGAGAATTGCCGCCAATGCGACTCACGATCACTTCAAGCACAGGCATAGTCAGTCGTCGGGAGGCGACGAGCCTCACGTTTCCACCAGCGACGTCGAGCCTGTGGCGGGGACGGAGGTTCATGGGAGTGAGGAGAGGATTGCGTTCCAGCTTTTCTTGAGTGAGATCGATGAACATCTGCAGCGTTCCTTGGCAGGCCCAGACCGGGAGCGTGACCGCACGATCTTCTGGCTCTATTTCCGGCAAGGGATGAGTACGCGGGAGATTGCGTCCCTGCCGGGGATCGGATTGAGCACCAAGGGAGTCGGCAGCGTCATTGAACGAATGAAGCAGTCTGTTCGCGACCAGATTCTTGCCAGCCGTGCAGATTCCGCTGGGGACCACGCCATATCTGAAAAGCAAAGTTCCTCAGGAACTCGTATAGACAAGAGAGGAGTGTCTGAACGTTGGGACGGCCATTGGACAAGCACCTCGATAACAGAGAACTCGACGCGCTTGTGCCCTCGTCGTGCGAAACGGGACAAGCGATGGCTGAGCTCTCCCCGTCGGCTGTGCGCGAGGCGCAACGGCATGTCGATTCGTGCGCGGAGTGCGGCCAGAGAGTGGCGAAGTACCGGCAATTCCTGAACCGCCGGTCGAGTGCAGGGGTGTCTGAGGCAGCGCCGCCCGTGACTGACTGTCCCCATCTGAGTGACGACGACTGGCGCGATATGGCTGCAGGATTGTGGCCGGAGTCGAAGGCTACGCAGTTGATCGCGCATGCCGCACTCTGCGACCACTGCGGTCCCTTGCTTCGTCGCGGAATATCAGTGAATGATCCTCGGGAAGCGGCTTCCGCAGCTCGCCGCATACCTGCTTGGCCGTCGCACTGGGTGCTCACAAGGGTGGTGGCTCCAGTAGCGCTGGTGCTGATTGTAGGACTGTTGATCACGATGCCTCGATCATCACAGGCACCCTTCTCTGGGGCGAAGTTTGCCAAATTCGCCGTCGACACTCATCGGCAACACACTCAAGGAAAAATCGCGCTTGCCCTGCGCTCCGGCTCGGAACTGGACGTTAACCGATGGTTGAAGGCAACGGCGCCGTTCTCCGTCGCTTTACCGGCTTCGCCTATCGAGACGGGCGAGGAACGTCCTTATGCTCTGGAGGGCGTGCAACTGGTTCGGGTAGGCGGCAAGGCTGCTGCCTATATTGCTTATCAGTTAAAGATGCCAACACTGCGCACAGTCGCGGCTTCGTTGATCGTGGCGCCCGATTCGGTGGCTGTTGCATCCGGTGGAGTCCAGGTCAACTTCAAGAAAGTAAGTTTCCACTACGCTAACGTTGATGGCTACAAAGTAGTGACGTGGTCGGTGCACGGGCTGACGTACGCTCTGGTTTCCGAGGAAGGAAACGGCACGCAACGATCCTGCATGGTTTGCCATTCGGCGATGAAAGACCGCGATCTGAGTAAAACGCCCGCTCCTTCAGGCCTTGAGGCGAATGTTCCTCGGCCGCTCTGGCAGTAATCCCTCCATCCACTACCAACCTTCTACTGCGAAACACCGCGTGAAGGACGCTGCATGCTTACCCGATCAGGAAATCTGGGATCGCAAAAAGCAAATTCCGTGGCGATCTCGTCATGACTAGTGAGGGCGATTGCGCCTTCGGAGTAATCGCCGAGGGATAAGCAACATTCCAGATGTGCCGCCATTATAGTCCATACACTTTTGTGCGGACTAAAAGCCTCTGGGATAGTTGTCTTCATAACCGCAATCCTTTTCACGTTGCAGCAACAGATCAAAAACATTTGGAGAACAAAACAATGAGCAAGTTCCATCAGCAAGCCAGTAAGAATGCGCCAGCGCGGATTCTGTTCGCAGCCGCTCTCGTGCTCGCATGTGCCTTCGGCACGGTCACCCACGCCGCGGCGCAAGTCACGGTTCCGACCGTTCCCGACACCATTGCTGTGCCGGCGGGAAACTCTCCGTATTTGGTAGGCCACGCCTTCGGCAGCCAGGGCTATACTTGCCTGCCTACGACCACCGGTGGCACTGCCTGGAATCCAACCGCCCGCCCCGAAGCCACACTCTTTACGGATCTCTTCGGGCAGCAATTTCAGATCATCACTCACTTCCAGAGCATCAATGTAAACCCCAAGCCGGGCATTACCCCTCCCCTCAGTGGGAACGCGACGTGGCAGAGTTCGCTCGATAGCAGCAGGGTCTGGGCTGTAAAGGTGAAGGGCATCGACCCCAGCTCTGAGATCGAGGGTTGTTCGCATACCGGTTCGATTCAATGCCTCTCGTTGCAGTCGGTCGGGAACGCGAAGGGGCCCACGGGCGGTAACCTTCTGTTCAAAACGACCTTCATCCAACGTCTGAACACCAACGGCGGAGCGGTTCCTACCACCGCCTGCACCGTGGGTCAGACTCAGCTCGTGCCCTACACGGCCGACTACTTCTTCTACCGGGCCGACAATTAAATTGTCGACAAAGAGAGTGCTCGCACTTTCACGGAAAGAAGGAATCAAGAAGGCCCATCTTGCTTCGCCGAAAAAGGCGAGACGGGGTGGGCGTTTTCTTTGCAGCCAGCGGAAAGGGTGGGGCACTGGCTTGGTCTCCGTTAGGTGGCTTTCTTTTTGGCCTCGATGGATGCGGTCTCCTTCTGCGACGGCTTTTTCATGGCTTGCTTGTCGCCTTCTTTTGCAGGGCGTGATTGTAGGCCTCGGTGAGGGCAGGGAGCTCTTTTCGGATCATGTCGTTAATTTTTTCTCGGACTTGGGCGGTGCTGGTGCTGGCTACCGGCTTTTTCTCGACCGCTGCTTCGCTGGATTGTTTCCTGGATTGTTCGGTGGGTTGTCCAGTGGATTGTCCGGAGGTGGCAGCCGCCGGATTTTCTTCTTTCGGCCGTAGTTCAGTGCAGAGACGGCCATCGCGGCGGACCAGCATATACTTCGGGTTTTGTTGGACCCAGTCCTTTAGTTTCTCTTCCTCTTCGTAGCGTTTGCGGGCGCGCTCGCGGGCTTCGATTTCCTTTTTCGCTTCCCAACGGGCGACGAAGCGGGCTTTCTCGGCGGCTTCTTCGACTTTCTTTTCGATTTCCTGTTCGTCCTCGTCGAGTTCCTCTTCCTCCTCGTCTTCGAAGTCGTCGTCGTTCCAGAGGTAGGATTTGTCGAGTGGGCTCTCGGCGGCCGCGCGGGGATCGAGGATCACTTCGTGCACGAACGGTTTGAAGTTGGTCTGGCGCAGGTTGGTGCTGGCGGTTTGCAGGGCGTAGAGAAGAAGGCTGGCGGTCTTGTGCTCGATCTGTCCGGTGAGGAGCAGTCGCATGATCTGCATGAGCGACATCTGGATGGAATTGGCGTCTTCGAGCACGGGCAGGAAGAGAGTGGCGGTGCCGCGACGGCGGCGATCGGCGTTGAGGCGGATGCGCTCGTCCTGGTAGCGCTTGTGGAAGTAGCAGAAACGGTTGCGATGCAGTGCGGGCGATCCGCACTGTGTGCCGTTGGTTTTTAAGTGCTGACAGCGTGATGGATAACTTGACATAAGACTCCTGACTTCGACGAGTTTCAAGTTAGTTTCAAGGTTTCAATGACTCCCCTCCCCTCCGGTCTTTTGCATTCATGGAGTTAGGGGAAATTCTCGAAATAATCTATGGGCTGCAATGAGATGCGGGCAAAATCTTGAAAAGACTCACGTTTCAGAGTTTCAAGGTTTCAAAGTTTCCATGCTCACCCAAGACTTCCTCCAGACAATGCTCCGCCTGGCTGCTCGTCGCTTGAAGCGAAGAGCAGGCCCTGTCTTGCCAGCCCGGTTTTCGAAGATCTGTTTGCGTCTTGTAAGTTGGGACTTAGTGGATGCCGCACCTCTCGCCTCTTTGCTGGAGGTGGGTTTTAAGTTGTCAACTTTGTCCCAAATACGAAGCCCCCATCGGACTCTGGGTCCGCGGAGGCAGGCCACATTTAATGGCCACTTTACGCTCTCAGAAAATGGACGGGATGTCGGTGAGGGGGATCACGGGACAGCGTGATGGGAAGCACTCAGGACTGCACTCAATGAAGAGATGGTGAACGTCCCGTGGAGTGCACGGGACGTTCACCGGGTTTTCATTGACTGACTGGCGCGCCAAGAAGACGGGGTACGTCCGGTTTGTCCCCAAGGTTCCATCAATCCTGGCGTGGGTTAATTCAAGATCGGTTTAATCAACCTGAGCGGCTTGAGCACTCGTAGCCGTCCTCGAACGGCTCCCGTTCCGTACATCTCAAGTTGGAACTCTCGTTCTTCGCGGGCGTTCAATTCACGAAGTACACCATCTTCAACGGCTACGACGTACGCCCCGGCGCAAGGAGACTGGGCGCAGACGACAGCGGCAACTACGGTAAGGTGCTGGTGATCGCACCCCAAGAGACAGCCAGAGTCGGTCCAAGCCGCGAAGTAGTAAGTACAGGCCATCTTTCTCTCCGTCTCAATTCGATACAGAGTTTCCCGTTTCGGACAGCTACTGAGACAGAACTTTGACCCCGAAAAGTTATTGAGTCTAGAGAGATTGCGGCCTAGAACATAACTGAAGTAACGCGGAATCTCACAGTGAGATAGACCCGGCGCTCCCCAAGCAATACGCTGCATTTCCCGGCGGGCTGATGGCCCGCTCAAGCCCGGTTTTGGCTTGGCCCGGAGGTAGAGCAATTGGTCGAACCAACATCCGAAAAGTAAAAGAAAAGATCCCTTCCCCTTACCCACACAACGAACATCGCGTTGTGTGGGGCACCCTCGAGAATTGCAGGGACACGCGGGACGTTCCCGATTACTTGTCAGGCGGATGTTGGGCGTGGGCAAAGCGTCCCCTTCGACTGCGCTCAGGGCTTACTCTCCGCAAGGGCGGAATATTATTTGAGATCGATCAGGCTGCGCTTTCAGCGCTTGTTTCCGCAACAGGCAGAGATGCAATGATCGTCGTTCCGCTCTCGGTTGACTGGATCTCCAGGTTGCCACCGAGCTGGCGCAGGCGTTCTTCCATTCCTCGGAGACCGAGCCCCGAGGGCCGAATTCCGTTGACGGGCTTAGGCATTCCATGGCCGGAGTCGCGGACCTCGAGCCGCAGCACATCCTGCTGACGCTCCAGCTTTAACGAACATGTATTGCTGCCCGAGTGACGGTAGACATTGGTAAGGCATTCCTGCACGACGCGGAACACCGCGATTTCAGTGTCGTTGGAGAGATGTCCGAGATCGGACGCCATATCGAGCTCAACTCCGATGTGGCTGCGTTCAGAGAATCCGTCGACGTACCAGCGGATGGCCGAGCAAAGTCCGGCCACGTCGAGCAGCGGGGGATGCAGTAAGTGCGAGATGGTTCGAATCTCCCGGCTGACTTGCGCGACCATCACCGAGCTGTCGTCGAGCATCGCGGCGACCGAACTGCTCGACGTTGAGGCTTCGGTTCGCGCCGAAGCGAGACTCATCGTAATGGCAGCGAGCAGCTGTCCGACGCTGTCGTGGAGTTCCCGGGCGATGCTGCGACGCTCTTCGTCCTGAAGCCGTTGAATGCGGGAGACGAGTTCGGCGTTTGCCTTTTCGGTGGTGAGGTCGGTGACGAGAACGCCAGTCACAGATCCATCGCGCGATAGAGTGGTGAGCGACAATCGGGCGTCCAGAATGCTCTCGTCCATTTTGCGAAGACGCACTTCCCCTTCGCTGGCGCCGGCCCGAGCTCCTTCAAGAAGTTGCTGAAAGACCGGGACATCATCCGGGTGAACGAGGTCTTTGAGGCGAGCGCCGATCAGCGATTCGATCGACGTCCCGAACAGGGCCGCGAGGCTGGGATTGCAGTAGATGACTTCGCCATGCGCGTCGATCATGGCTGCCCCCTGCTGCATGCGCTGCACCAGCGTGCTGTAGGGCAGGTCTGCGCTCTGCAGCGTGTACACTGCATGGCCTTGCGGGTCCTCGACAACGAAAGCATCGACGCACCCGCTGCGGATGGCATCTATGATCTGCGCGCCATCTTCCGTAAGAGTGTTCTGCAGGAATTACGACGTTATTTCCCATGGGTAAGATCCCGGCTAGCTGTTGCGGTCATTATCTCTCAAAATCAACTGAATGCAAGACGCCATTTAAGCTTTTCCCGGGCGCAATTGCAGGCCGACGAGAGCGCGTTCCGTATCGCGGAGATCGCCCACAATCTTGCGGATCGGCTGTGGCAACTTGCGCACCAGGGTGGGGATGGCAACGATCTGATCGCCAGCCGCCAGTTGTGGATGCTTCATTAAATCGATGACTTCAATGTTGTAATGTCCGGCAAGATGCTCCTCGCAGATGCGTTTGAGATTGGCGAACGCGGCGATGGAGCGCGGCGTCTGTCCGGCCACGTAGAGCCGCAGATCCCATTTTTCGGCATCTTCTTTCGAGGCGTTACGACCAATTTCTTCGAGACTGAGAGGTGCTTTGGTCTGCGATCTTGTAGTTTTGGTCATCGCGAGCCCTGCTTTCTGTTAGGACGTGCGGAGCCATTGGCTTCGTCAGCCTGCCGTCTGACGGCCATCGTCCGCCGTTCCTCGTCCACTCTCTGTTTGCGAGCCAATTCCTGCGAGGCGAGCAGGGTTCTCTCAGCGTCTTCGACCTCAAATTCCTTGCGCATGGCAACAATTCTTGCCTCCAGCGCCTCACGTTTCAGCTGACGTTCGCGTTCTTTGCGCGTGACCTCCTGCTGCAGCGAAAGTGGCGGCAGATCTCTCGCGCGCCTCCAGGGAAACCCGGGAGGATCCGGTCAGCACGCCCTCCGGTCCGACATAGACGTCGAGCAAGTCTACGCCGTGATCGGTCAAAAGGAACTCGCGCAATTGATTGGAGTGATTCATGCCGCGCGACTTAAGCACGTACATGGCCCGATTGCGTTCGCCGCCGAGTTCAATATCGCGCAGAAGAATCCAGGAATCGACAATCGAGGAGATCTCAAGTTCGGTACGCTCCAGGGCTTCGCCGGCAGAAGTCAGATTCGTCATCATTGCCGTAATGCCCTTGAGCTTGAGGAAATCTATGAGGCGGACCACCATCGAGTTGGCGTCGCGCGTACTGCCGGCGCCCACGAGTGAACCGATGGGGTCGACCACGACGATGTCGGGTTTCACCTGTTGCACGAGCTTGTGAATCAGCGCAAGATGCATCTCCAAGCCATAGAAGGTTGCGCGGCTGGAGTGGATGTGCAGAAGCCCGTCCTTGACGCAGGGGCCCAGATTGAGGCCAATCGAACGCATGTTACGGATCAACTGGCCGGGTGATTCCTCAAAGGCAAAGTACAAGCAACGCTCACCGCGCGCGCAAGCGGCCGCAACAAAATGGGCGGCCAGGCTCGTCTTGCCCGTACCTGCGGTGCCTGCAAGCATGATCGTGCTGCCGCGATAGAGGCCTTTGCCGCCGAGCATATCGTCGAGGCGCGGCACGCCGGTCGAAATGCGTTCGCTGCTCACCTCGTGCTGCAGGCCCAGGGAAGTGATGGGCAGAACACTGAAACCGTCTTCGTCGATCAGGAAAGGATATTCATTTGTGCCATGAGTAGTACCGCGGTATTTCACGATCCGCATACGGCGGGTGGAGACCTGATCGGTCACGCGATGATCGAGGAGGATGACACAGTCGGAGACGTATTCCTCAAGGCCACGACGAGTGAGGGTACCGTCTCCGCGCTCGCCGGTGATGACCGCGGTTACACCCTTGTCTTTCAGCCAACGGAAGAGACGGCGCAACTCGGCGCGGAGAATGCCTTCGTTCTGCAATCCGGAAAAGAGCGCCTCGATGGTGTCGAGCACAACCCGCTTGGCGCCGATGGAATCGATGGCGGCATTCAGACGGATGAACAATCCCTCGAGGTCGTACTCACCGGTTTCTTCGATTTCGCTTCTCTCTACGCGGACGAAATCGAGAACCAACTTCTTCTGTCTGACGAGTTTGTCAAGGTCGAAACCGAGCGAGCGGACGTTCTGAGCCAACTCCTCTGTGCTCTCTTCGAAGGCCATGAAAACGCCGGGCTCGCCATACTCGGTGGCACCGCGCACCAGGAATTCCATGGACAGCAGAGTCTTCCCGCATCCCGCACTTCCACACACGAGGGTGGGCCTGCCACGCGGAAGACCTCCCTGGGTGATCTCATCGAGACCTTGGATCCCAGTAGGCGCTTTCGGCAGGGTTCGTTCGAGCGAGTGGTTATGATCCAAAGCGGATTTCGCCATTTCGGCTCAGAGTCGACAACAGGAGCAATCACGCACGAAATGCCAATGCGATCGCCAGCACAGCCCTGTTGTAGGAAATTGGGACATCAACACAGACACTACATCCTTCTCGACTTGGGCAAGAATTCGAATACAGGGTTTTCTGTATTTACTAAGATGTTACGACGTTGGTGATAGTCATTTCGGTCGCACGGTCGCGCGACAGGCGGTTGGTGGTGCGGCTAATCTCTCGGCACCTCGGGCAGGGACACCGCAGAGAGGAATCCTCGGGCGACGAGGTATGGCCGCACTTTAGGCAGGCGAAGGCACTCTCCGATCGCCGGAACATGGGTTGGAATTCGCCGCCCTGCACACAATAGGGGCAGCGGACAATTTCTTGCGACATTCTTTCCTGCACTCCTTGGTATTCGACTCGCGTACCAATCTCGAAGTCCTGGCCAGAGTCCAACGATTGCGCGCCTTTGCAAGGGGAGCCACGGAACCAAGCCGAGGGCCCGTTCGCACGCTTTTTTGAGATGTAGTACGGGTTACCTTAGAGGAGTTACGCCACGAAAGGAATGGCCCGTTCGTTTGGGAGCATGGCCCGATCGCCCTATCGGCGCCCTTCCCGCCTTCACGGCGACCACTGGAAGATATTCACTGGTGGAACGGATTCGGGGTTCAAGATGATCTACAGCAGTGTCGTCGTAAAAGCCTTGATATCCGGCGAGTTCGCTGCCGGAGGAGGCTGAGCTGAAGTGTCGGTCACAACCGGCTTTTTCGTTTGTAACTTGCAGGCGCGACAGTTTTATTTTTTGTTAGACAAAATCTTCCGGGCGGCATCTGACTGGTAGAGCTATTAGCGGAGTCTATTCGCGACTAGCGTGAAAAAGGGCCCTTATGAAACTCACATCCTGGATGTTGATCATCATATTTGCACTGGTATTCGCTTCCGCGCTCTGGGCGGGGAACGAAATCATGGGCGAGATCGAGTTTGAGGGGAAGTCGAAAGTGGAGAAAACGTCCGGCGTTTGGGTCGACGGACAGTATGTCGGATATCTGAAGGAACTGAAGGGATCGAAGACAGTTCTGTTGCTGCCGGGAGAACACGTGATCACTGTGCGCCAGAATGGGTATCGTGACTTCGTCGAGCGAGTGGAACTCAAGCCGGGTGAAAAGCGAGTGGTGCGAGTGGCGATGGAAAAAGGGCCGACCGGCGCCATGCCTGCCGTGACGGCGACTGTGAAGATTGCCGTGAATCCGGAACGGGCGGCGGTGTTTGTTGACGGATTGTTCGTGGGACATGTAGCGGAATTTCAGGGGATGGGCCGAGGAATGCTGGTTGCTCCGGGGCCACACACGATCAAGATCGCGTTGCCGGGGTATCAGACGTTCGAGACGCAGATCAACCCGGCGGCGCGTCAGAAAGTAGAAGTGAAGACCGATCTGCAGAAGAGCGCCGGGAACAGTACTGATCCGCTGATCAAAGAGGATACGGGGGAGAAGACTCCGCCAGCACCTCCTCCGGATCAGGGGCCTCCGCCGCCACCACCCCAGTAGCTGATTGCGGAATCAGCCGTTTCGTTGAACCGCGGAGGGCGCAGCGTACGGCCTAATCAAGTAGGGTAAAGCCCATCATCGAGAGGGGAATATCTTCGTTCGTATTCGGGCTTTGCGGAAGTTCCTGCAGCAAATGAATCTGTTGGTGTGGAAGTAGATCCACTGCGCTGGGTTCAGACGGAATATTTCACGTTTGCGGCGATGAGGAAACAACCAGAAATACATAGAGAATCTGTGCGATTGGAATCTGGGGAGCGGGCCAGTGAGCGGAAGCCAGATCGCAGAAAGTCAGATGCGGCGCGGGAATTTGGGGGTTGGCAGGTCCGGACATGAAATGCTGAGTCGGATACAGGGTTTAGGGGAGATTGCGGCGACGTTCCGCTGTACGGCCTCGCTTTGCTTCGTTTCCTTCGTGCTCCTTCGTGTCCTTTGTGGTTGACGCCTCTGGGTTGCGAGTCAAGACAGCGGGCGGCCGATTTCCCAGTGATGGCCGAAGGGTCGACAACGCGGCCGAGGCGCCAGTCGTGCTCTTCGGTGACCGGATAGACTTCCTTGGCGCCGGCTTTGATTGCTCGGCGAAGACGGCGTCGGGATCGGCGACGGTAAGGATGATTCTGATCGTGATGCCGCCGAGCGATTCGGGGCTGTAGTTGTGGTGCTCGGGGGATTCGTCGCTGAGCCAGAATTCGGCACCCTCGACCGACAACCTGGCAACCACGCTCTCGCCGTCTCCCATGCGGAACAATTCAACCGCACCAAAAGCTGCTTTGTAGAACTCGACGGCGCGAGCGCCTCCGCGCACGCAGAGCCAGGGTGCGATGGTGGTTGCAATTGTGGATCGCGTCTTGCGCGTTGGGACGGACTTTCGGGAATTCTTCTTGCTCTTCTTCTTACCGCTCTTCTTCTTACTCGCCGGCATAGGCTCGCTTGAGACCTCCAATATCAATTTTGTCCATCTGCAGCATGGCTTTCATGACGCGCTGGGAGCGGGCGGGATCCGGGTCGGACAACATCTCACCGAGTCCTTTTGGGATGATCTGCCAGGAGAGCCCGAATTTGTCGGTGAGCCAGCCACAGCGGCCGGGCTTTCCGCCGTCGCCCAGCTTGCGCCACAGGTCGTCGACTTCTTCTTGGGTTTCGCAGTCTACAAATAAGGAGATGGCGGGCGTGAACTGGAACGTCGGGCCTCCGTTCAGCGCCATGAAGGGCTGGCCTTCGAGTTCGAAGGTCACCGACATTACTGATTTTCCGGAGCGCGTGATGCGCCCCGCCTTCGAGTTCTTGAAAATTGAGACGTAGAAGTTCATGGCCTCTTCGGCTTGGGTGTCGAACCAGAGGAAGGGAGTGATTTTCTGCATGCATACTCCTGGGCAGAGGAAATCATATGAACCCGAGCATGGGCGTGGAGTCAATGGGCAAATTTCTTCACGATAGCAGTCTCAAGACATCCTCGCGGTAAACGCAGAAGGTAGCACCGGTTCGATTTTTTCGCTTGACGGTATTGCGGTCTCCTCAGTAAAAGCTCTTGTGGTCGAGAAGCGCAATTTTTCGAGGCTCTGATGAAACTCTCTCTGACAAATGTTGTTTGTTCTGTGATTATCGCTCTCTCCAGCAGTTATGCGCCTGCTCAGGCCGGTGGCGGTGGACTTCTGGCATATCCGAAGGCGAAGACTGTCGAGCAGGTGGATGACTATCACGGAGTGAAGGTGGCGGATCCGTATCGCTGGCTGGAGGACACGGACTCGGCCGACACGCATGCGTGGGTCGAGGAGGAGAACAAGCTGACGTTTGGGTATCTGGAGCAGATTCCGTATCGCAAGGCGATCCGCGATCGGATGACGAAGCTGTGGAACTTCGAGCGCTTCACCGTGCCGCAGCAGCAGGGCGGACGATACTTCTATCAGCACAACAACGGACTGCAAAACCAGAACGTGCTGCTGGTGGCCGAGTCGCTGAACGCGGAGCCGCGGCAGTTGCTCGATCCGAATACGCTGTCGTCGGACGGGACGGTCGCGCTCGGCGGGCGAGGCGATTACCGATGACGGCAAGCTCATGGCGTATGGGACGGCGGCTTCGGGATCGGATTGGCAGGAGTGGCACGTGCGCGACGTGGACACGGGCAAGGACCTTCCTGATCTGATCAAGTGGGTGAAATTTTCCGGGGCTTCGTGGTCGAAGGATGGGAAAGGCTTCTTACTACAGCCGCTATGACGAGCCCAAGGGAACGGCGCTGCGCGATACGAATTACTTTCAGAAGCTCTACTACCACAAGCTGGGCACGGCGCAATCGGAGGACAAGCTGATTTACGAGCGTCCGGATAACAAGGAGTTGGGCTTTGGCGGTCAGGTGACGAACGATGGTCACTATCTAGTCATCTTTGTGTTTCAAGGGACGTCGCCGAAGAACCGGCTTTACTACAAGGATCTGACCAAGCCGGACTCGGAGGTCGTGAAGTTGCTGGACGACTTCGACGCGCAGTACCAGTTCATCGACAACGACGGCCCGGTGTTCTGGATTCGCACGGATCTGGACGCGCCGCGCGGGAAGTTGATCGCGATTGATACGCGGCATCCCGAGAAGGCGAACTGGAAAACGCTGGTCGAGCAGAGCGCCGACAAGCTGGAAGACGCCAATGTGGTCGACAATCTGTTCCTGCTCGGTTATCTGAAGGACGCAAAGACCGAAGTGCGGGTTCACGACTTGCAGGGAAAGTTCCTGCGCAACGTGGATCTGCCGGGAATCGGCACGGCGGCGGGATTCGGCGGGAAGAGAAAAGATAAGGAGACGTTCTATTCGTTCACCAGCTTCATCTCGCCGACCACGATTTATCGCTACGATCCGGAGACGGGGAAGAGTTCCGTCTTCAAGCAGCCGAAGGTCGACTTCGATGCCACGAAGTACGAGACCAAGCAGGTGTTCTACAACAGCAAGGACGGCACGCGCATTCCCATGTTCCTGACCTACAAAAAAGGATTGAAGCTGGATGGGCAGAATCCGACGCTGCTGTACGCCTATGGCGGCTTCGATATTTCGCTGACGCCCTGGATTTTCCATTCCCACGGTGGTTTGGCTGGAGATGGGAGGCATCTATGCGCAGCCGAACCTGCGCGGCGGCGGCGAATACGGAGAAGATTGGCATCTGGCGGGGACGAAGGCGAAGAAGCAAAACGTGTTTGACGACTTCATCGCGGCGGCGGAGTGGCTGATCGCGAACAAGTACACTTCGACGCCGAAGCTGGCGATTCGCGGCGGCAGCAATGGCGGACTGCTGGTGGGAGCGTGTTTGACGCAGCGTCCGGATCTGTTCGGGGCGACGCTGCCGCTGGTGGGAGTGATGGACATGCTGCGCTTTCAGAAGTTCACGATCGGATGGGCGTGGACTTCGGACTTATGGATCGTCGGACAACGCCGACGATTTCAAGGCGCTATATGCGTATTCTCCGCTGCACAATCTGAAGCCGGGGACGAAGTATCCTCCGACGATGATTGCGACTGCGGACCACGACGACCGCGTGGTGCCGGGACATAGCTTCAAGTTCGCGGCGACCATGCAGGCGGATCAGGCGGGGACGGCTCCGGTGCTGATTCGGATTGAAACCAAGGCGGGACATGGAGCGGGAAAGCCGATCTCGAAGATCATCGATCAGACGGCGGATGAGTGGTCGTTCGTGGCGCACAACCTGGGAATGAATGTGGAATTGATGTAGTTTCCGTTCCAGGGAGCACGGTTTCAAATTCGCTGTCCCAGATCCATCTCGAAACGACCGTCGGAATCTTGACTCCGGTCAGCAATATCAATATTTTGATGTGACCCAAGACCTCTGGCTGCGAAAGGGGGCTTTTGATGAAGCCCATAAGCCTGCTGTTGGTCATTACTTCTGCATTTTTGCTGAAGGTCACATGCGACTCTCATGGGCAACCATCGCCTCAACCCTCCCAAGCACCGGAGGCGGTTACGGGATTCGACGGCCAGAGCAACGGGTTCTCTGATCCCACCCGGCGCACCGCCGACCAGACGTTCTTCGAAGAGGTCGAGGATATTACCCCTGACGGATTAGGCCCGCTCTACAATGCCCTGTCGTGCCGGGAATGTCACCAGACTCCGGTCACCGGGGCTGCCAGCCAGGTTGCCGAACTGCGCGTCGGACACGTCGACGCCCACGGACTATTCCAGACCCCGGCGATTCCCATCAATCATGGCGCAGAGGTGATTCGGGATCGAACACTGGTAAACGATCGTGCGATTTGTGCAGAGATCCAGGAGCGCGTCCCCGAAACCGAAACAATAAGGACGACCCGGCTGGCAACCAGCACGCTAGGCGACGGCTACGTGGAAGCGATCTCGGACGAAACCCTGCTGAGGATCCGGAGAGAGCAGTGCCGCGCGTCACACGGGAAGATCTGCGGGCAGGCCGTAAAAGTGCCGGTTCCCGAGGCCGAAGGCCATGACCGAATCGGACGCTTTGGCTGGAAGGACCAACACGCCAGTTTGCTGGCATTCGCCGCCGACGCCTACCTGAACGAAATGGGAATCACGAGCGCGCTGCAGAAGAACGAAGTAACCACAATCTGCAATCCGCCGGTGACAACGACTATCCCGAATAGGGATCGGACAAAAATAACCGAGCCAAACAGCTTGCCTGACTCGGGCGACAATAGTCTGGAGGACATCGACCATTTCGCCAGTTTCATGCGTTCGCTGAAAGCGCCCGCACGCGACGAGACAGCCGCGGCCACTCCCGAGGCGAAAAATGGGGAGGAGCTTTTCGTCAAGATCGGCTGCGCCAGCTGTCACGTACAGACGATTGTGACGGGGAAAAGCCCAGCCAGCCCCGGAGGGCCTGGGTTGCACCCAGACGCGGTCGAGAGCCGGACGATTCATCCCTTCAGTGACTTCCTTTTGCACGACGTAGGTACGGGAGACGGAATTGCCGTTGCCGTGATCGAGCATTTCGGCCGCGAGCGTGTCGAAGAAAGATTTCGTCAGGAAAGTGGTGAGGCTGCGGAGACGAAAGGCCCGGCCACGAGCGCCGAAGACGAATGCAGCGAAAGCTACCAGACCGCTGTCGCTGAGGGAGAAAAGCATCCCAAACTGCTGCGTGATACTCTTTGCGCCCGCAACAAGATCCGAACCGCTCCCCTTTGGGGGCTCCGACTGCGGTCTCGCCTCATGCATGACGGAAACTCGGTTCAACTCGAGGACTCCATACGCCGCCACAAACGTGAAGCTGAGGAAGTGAGCGAGCGGTTCTTTAAACTAAAGCCTGCGGACCAGGCAGCCGTGCTGGCATTTCTGCAATCGCTATGACGGCGTTTGAGAGGGGGAGACTCCTAATCGCTTTTTTGGTACGGCTCGTGGTCTGTGCCGACCAAACCGCTGCGTCTTTGTGAAAGAAATCACCACAACTGAACACGGACCATGACGGGCATTCGCAGGATCTGCTGGATGCGATGTATTACGCCTCGGTGAGTGATGGATAGCCACAATAGCAGCTCAACGTTGGGCCCAGATGCAAATGGTGTTCATTTTTAGCCGATGCTTCTCAGTTGTTGGAGAGCTTGGTGTTAGCGACGAGCCAATGCTTTGAGGTGGCGCATTGACCGTCTCACAAGGAACGATTCTTCGCCCGAATTGGGAAGGAGACGTTTCTGACCTTCGTTATCGGTTTGACCCTGCCTATCCAACGTGTTATAAATGCCCGTTTTGCGCTGGGAAGCCGGGAGTAGAGAGCTATTTCCCTATTCCTCTTTGACAGGCTTGTGCTGCATGACCCGGCGCGAGACCCGACGCGGCCAAGCTCCAACACTCCTTAGGTCTTGCGGTGGAAGCGTGATCGGAAGAGCTCCACTTGACGCCAAGCGGCCAAATGGGGCACGCGTTTCCGGAATCGAATGTATCCAAACACGTTGTCTAGGAATGCCGTTCTAATACGGAGGACTCATATGCGTACCTGGCTTGCCACTGCTGCGCTCTTTATCCGCCGCATGGCGATGAAATTCTCGGCCGTAGTTGCGCTGCTTACGGTGAGCGCGGCTGCGGCGTTCGCACAACCTGCCGGCGAAGCTGCGGCGGGGAGGCTTCGCTGAAACTGCCCGACCTGTCGCACGGTCAGCTTTTTCAATGGCGCCATCGACGGTCACAAGCTGCTGCTGATCGGAATTCTGTTCTGCCTGTTCGGGCTCGGATTTGGCATGGCGATTTACATGCGCCTGAAGAACCTGCCGGTGCATCGCGCGATGCGGGAAATCTCGGAACTGATTTACGAAACCTGCAAGACCTATCTGGTCACGCAAGGCAAGTTCATTCTGCTGCTGTGGGTCTTCATTGCGGTCATCATTGCCGCTTACTTTGGCTGGCTGTCTCCGGTGCCGGGCAAGTCCGTAGCGCTTGACGCTGCCCATTATTCTTGGGTTCAGCCTGGTGGGAATCGCGGGCAGCTACGGCGTGGCGTGGTTCGGCATTCGGGTGAACACGTTCGCCAACTCGCGGACGGCGTTCGCTTCCCTGCCCGGCAAGCCGTATCCCGTCTACCAGATTCCGCTGGAGGCCGGCATGAGCATCGGCATGATGCTGATCTCGGTGGAACTGCTGATCATGCTGTTCATTCTGCTGTTTGTTCCGGGAGATTATGCGGGGCCGTGCTTCATCGGATTCGCGATTGGCGAATCGCTGGGCGCGGCGGCGCTGCGTATTGCGGGCGGCATCTTCACCAAGATCGCCGACATCGGGTCGGACTTGATGAAGATCGTGTTCAAGATCAAGGAAGACGATGCGCGCAACCCGGGCGTGATTGCCGATTGCACGGGCGACAACGCCGGCGACTCGGTTGGGCCATCGGCCGACGGATTCGAAACCTACGGCGTGACCGGCGTGGCGCTGATCACGTTCATTCTGCTGGGCGTGAAGAGATCCGAGACGTGCAGGTGCAGTCTGCTGGTGTGGATCTTTGTGATGCGCGTGATGATGCTGGTGTCGAGTTCGCTTTCGTACTTCCTGAATGGCGCCATTGCCAAGGCGAAGTATGGGTCGGCGAACGAGATGAACTTCGAAGCTCCGCTGACGTCGCTGGTGTGGATCACCTCGATCGTCTCGATTGGACTGACGTACCTGATTTCCTACTTCATCATTCCGAACGCTGCGGCAGCGACGGCTCGCAGTGGTGGAAGCTGTCGACCATCATTTCCTGCGGAACGCTGGCGGGCGCGTTGATTCCGGAACTGGTGAAGGTCGTTCACCTCGACCGAGTCGCGGCACGTGAAAGAAGTTGTCATCTCGGCGCAGGAAGGCGGAGCGTCGCTGGGAATCCTGTCGGGATTCGTGGCGGGCAACTTCTCCGGCTACTACCTCGGGCTCGCCATGATGATCCTGATGGCGATTGCCTATTACATGAGCACGATGGGGCTGGCGCTGGCCGCGGGAATGCTGGCGCCGGCCGTGTTCGCGTTCGGACTGGTGGCGTTCGGATTCCTCGGCATGGGTCCGGTGACGATCGCCGTCGATTCGTACGGTCCGGTGACCGACAACGCGCAATCGGTGTATGAGCTGTCGCTGATCGAAGCGGTGCCGAACGTTCAGGCCGAGATCAAGAAAGACTTCAACATCGACGTGAACTTCGAGCGCGCCAAGCACCTGCTCGAAGCCAATGACGGCGCGGGCAACACGTTCAAGGCGACGGCCAAGCCGGTGCTGATCGGAACGGCTGTCGTGGGCGCAACCACCATGATTTTCTCCATCATCATGGCGCTGACCAACGGGCTCACCGACACCGAGGGCGTAGGCAAGCTCTCGCTGCTGTACGCGCCGTTCTTCCTCGGCCTGATCACCGGCGGAGCGATGATTTACTGGTTCACCGGCGCTTCGACGCAGGCCGTGACGACCGGCGCTTACCGCGCCGTCGAGTTCATCAAGGCCAACATCAAACTCGAAGGCGTGGAGAAGGCTTCGGTCGCCGACAGCAAGAAGGTGGTGGCGATCTGCACGCAGTATGCGCAGAAGGGCATGTTGAACATCTTCATTGCGGTGTTCTTCGGGACGCTGGCCTTCGCCTTCGTCGATCCGTTCTTCTTCGTGGGCTACCTGATCTCGATCGCGATCTTCGGCTTGTATCAGGCCATCTTCATGGCCAATGCCGGTGCTGCCTGGGACAACGCCAAGAAGATTGTCGAAGTCGAGATGAAGCAGAAAGGCACACCGCTGCACGATGCGACGGTGATCGGCGACACGGTGGGCGATCCGTTCAAGGACACGTCTTCGGTGGCGATGAATCCGGTCATCAAGTTCACCACGCTGTTCGGACTGCTGGCGGTGGAACTGGCCGTGCGACTGGCCAGCGATCAGGGCACGACGCTGACTCGGGTGCTGGCGCTGGCGTTCTTCGTGGTGTCGTTCTCCTTCGTGTACCGGTCGTTCTACGGGATGCGGATTAAGTCGGGAAGCTAAGAGTTATCCGAAATTAGAAACGCCATCCCGTCGCGGATGGCGTTTTTCTTCTGTTTGAGTGGCGAAGTCGTAGACGACGTTGTTTTCACATGTTTAGTTTGGGCCTTTCATTTTTTCGCGGACGCTTTTGGCGAGTTTTTCGATTGCTTCCGCTTTCTTGATCACGTCGAGGGAAAGAACATTTTCATCCGACTTGTCGACGTATTCCTTGAGTTCCAGGGAGAGCTTCAGCAACCTGTCGGTGTCGGTCTTGAGGGCGGCGACGCGCTGCTTGGCGGCTTTCTTCTCCATGTCGTGCGTGATGCGGGAGCGGGCTTCGTCGTCATCGAAAGGCTGGTTGACGTCCGTGTTGCGAATGCGGGACGGATTGCTGCGTGAATGCCGGATAGCAGAAGAAGAGCGGCAATAATGTTAGTACACAGAGTCTGAGTCGCACGGAAAAACCTCGCGGAGAGTTAGCGAGCACTGCTCAGCGAAATTATACGTCGGGGAAAGCTTCAACCACGAAGGACACGAAGGTGCACGAAGGAAAACAGCCAATACAGCTTCGCTGATCGACGCAAGAATCGTTCACCACAGAGGGCACGAGGGACACAGAGGAAAGACAAAAGCCAGAGCTTCGGGGCTCTGGCTTTCACTGTTGGTTCTGAAATTCGATTTACAGCGCGCTCATGTTCGCGAGGAATTCGGCGTTGCCTTTGGTCTTGCTGAGCTTGTCGATCAGCAATTCCATGGCTTCTACCGGCGAGAGCGGGTTCAGCACTTTGCGCAGAACCCAGATTCGCGAGAGGTCTTCCTTCGGAATCAGCAGCTCTTCTTTACGCGTGCCGGAGCGCTGGATGTCGATCGCCGGGAACACGCGTTTGTCGACGAGCTTGCGCTCGAGGATGATTTCGCTGTTGCCCGTGCCTTTGAATTCTTCAAAGATCACGTCGTCCATGCGGGAACCGGTGTCGATCAGGGCCGTGGCGATGATCGTCAGCGAGCCGCCTTCTTCGATGTTGCGGGCTGATCCGAAGAAACGCTTCGGGCGCTGCAAGGCGTTGGAGTCGACGCCGCCGGAGAGCACTTTGCCGCTGGGCGGAACGATCGTGTTGTAGGCGCGAGCCAGACGCGTGATCGAGTCGAGCAGGATCACGACGTCGCGCTTGTGCTCGACCAGTCGCTTTGCTTTTTCGATCACCATTTCGGCGACCTGGACGTGACGCGCGGCGGGCTCGTCGAAGGTCGAAGAGATGACTTCGCCTTTGACCGAGCGCTGCATGTCGGTGACTTCTTCCGGGCGCTCGTCGATCAGCAGGACCATCAGAACAACTTCCGGATGATTTGTGGTGATCGAGTTGGCGACGTTCTGCAGGAGCATCGTCTTGCCGGCGCGCGGCGGAGAAACGATCAAGCCGCGCTGGCCTTTGCCGAGCGGCGTGAGCAGATCCATGACGCGGGCGCTGGCGTTGTCGCGAGTGGTCTCGAGCTTGAGGCGCTCCTGCGGATACAGAGGCGTCAGGTTGTCGAACAGAATCTTGTTGCGGGCTTCGTCCGGAGACTCGAAGTTGACGGCTTCGATCTTGACGAGCGCGAAATATTTTTCGCCTTCGTGAGGAGGGCGCACCTGTCCGCTGATGGTGTCGCCGGTCTTGAGGTCAAATTTGCGGATCTGGGACGGGGAGACGTAGATATCGTCGGGGCCCGGGAGGTAATTGTAGTCGGGCGAGCGAAGGAAGCCGTAGCCGTCGGGCAGGATTTCGAGGACGCCTTCGGCGAAGATGTGGCCTTCTTTTTCGCTCTGCGCCTGCAGGATTTTGAAGATGAGATCCTGCTTGCGCATACCGCTGGCACCGGGCAGATCCAAGGTCCTTGCGATCTTGGTCAGCTCGGTGATGTTCTTTTCTTTCAGTTCAGCAATGGTCATGATTCACCTGAACCCGTGCACTAGAGCGTATTCGGTAGTGTCAACGGGAGATTTTCAAAAGGAGGGGACTCAGGAAAGATACAAACAACAACGCCGGGGAGGAAGGGCGGGGCTGGTGTTAAGCAGCCCGCCGTTGTGCCTCGGCTACATTCTCTGGTTCCGACAAAACTGCCTGCCGCTCCGAGTCAGCGATCCGATCCAGCACGCCGTTCATGGTTTCCTGGATTCTGGTGCTGGGCCGGTGGAACTTCCGCGTGGCCTTGGAGGCAAGCTGACAGAGCATATAACGATTCCGTAGAGTCTGTAAAGCATCAAACACACGATCAGAGCGCATGTGTGATAGTTCTCCTTACTTTATGATTGTGGCCTTCCGCCTTCGTCCTTTCGCTACGGGAGGGTGACCGGAAACCCCAGATTCCGACCTAAGTCACTGATTCCGAGTAGGTTGTAAAGGAGTTAGCGTAAAACTCACTTGTTTGAATAGATGCGCCAGGGAACCCCGAAGATGCTCGATTTTCTGGGCTTAGCTTCGTAAGGCGCTGCGAGACAGATTAAGGCGCGGCAGCGAGCCGAGGGGTCCCAAGAACTCGTTAATGTAGCTGCAAAGGGAATTTGGGTCAAGTAATTATTTGTAAGAGTCGTAGAACGATTTCAGAAATGGGGCATTACTGGTTGGTAAATACCCCCTCCCCTCCCTCTCGATCCATTGGAATCAACGAGTTAGCGGGAAATATCGAACATAGATTCCTTGGAACTCCAATGGGTTACGGGCAAAATCTTGAGCGCGTGGGACTTACACGTTTCAATTCGCCGCGCGCATCCCTCAGAGACGGAACGGATTCAGCGTTTTGCCGAACCGTCACGGGTCCGGTCATAATCGCGCAATTGCCGGACTGTGCGCAAGGTCAGATGTCACAACCGGGCTGTGGAAATACTCAATCCACGGTTCGTTCTGGAGCTTTGTGCTTCGTGGAACCGCTCGCGAGGTAGGATGAAGCGATGACGGGCATTCGGATGGACGCGTGGCTGTGGGCGGCGCGGTTCTTCAAGACGCGCACCCTGGCTAAGAAGAGTTGCGATTTGGGAAGAATCCTGTCGAACGGACAGGCGGCCAAGGCGGCGCGCGAGGTGCGGGTCGGGGACATGCTGCGCATCACGAATGATGGCGGGCGAGTTCGAGGTCGAGGTGCTGGGACTGAGCGATGTGCGCGGGCCGGCTTCGGAGGCGCAGAAGCTGTATCGGGAGACGGAAGCCAGCAAAGAGATGCGGGCGAAAGTCGCGGCGGAGCGGCGGGCTGCGCGGGAGTTTGAAGTTCTGCCGCATGGGCAGGCCTTCGAAGCGCGACCGGAGGAGGATTATTCAGTTTCGCGGGACGAGGATGACGGGCGCTTCGCAATCATCGAGCAAATCCTTCGTTCTCCGAAAGCGAAATCGCCGCTTCTCCCAAAGCAGGGAGAATGGGCACCACGGATTTTTCACTTCCAGATGACGGCGAAGCTAGTGCTCGCGCAAGAGTGCGCATGGGATTCACGCAGGCGGCTCGCAGGGCAGGTGCCAGTGCAGCGACCACTGAAACTATCAGCAACACCAACGCGACCACCACGAAGGTCGAAGGATCGAGAGGCTGGACTCGGAACAGGAGATCGCTGACGAATCTGCCTGCCCAAGATCGAGGCGATCGCTCCCGCGATAATTCCGGTCACACCGAGTAGCAGCGCGCGCTGAACCACCATTCCCAGGATGTTGGAGCGTGAAGCGCCGAAGGCCATTCGCAACCCGAGTTCGCGCATTCTCTCTGCGACCACATACGAGAGGACCGCATAAAGGCCGAGAGCGGAGAGCAGCAGCGCGATTGCTGCGAATACTGAAACCAAGGCGGCTTCGAAACGGGGCTGCGCCGTCTGCCACTGCAAGTTTTCGGCGAAGGTGCGGTAGCCGAACATAGGAGCCAACCGGTCGAAGCGCGTCAACGATCTTGCGAACTGTGCTCTCGTATCTCAGCGGATCACCAGCGACTTTCATTACGACGATTGGCCGCTGGTGGGTCGGATTCTGGGCATATGGCAGGTAGAAAGCGCGGCTGGTAGGGCTCCCAGGGATCACCGTTTCTTGTGTCACCGACAACGCCGATGATCTGGCGAGCGACGACGGGTTCTGCCGTGCGGTCAAACTGGGTGTGAAGAAGTGGCCGATCGGATCTTCGTTGGGAAAATACTTCTGCGCAAAGCTGCGATTCACGATGGCGACCGGAGCAGAGGTCGCGAGATTGTCATGCGGGGTGAAGGTGCGGCCTCGCAGCAGAGGGATGGAGAGAGTCTCGAAAAAGCCGGGCGTGACAGCGGTAGCAGTTGCGGCATGGCGAGATCGTCGGGTGAATTGAGGTGACCGGTGATGGTGAAGCTGGTCCAATTACCGCGTGACCCCCTGCCGGGAAGAGGATGTGCCGGCGGCAACTCTTTCTACCCCTGGGATGGCAGCAAACTCCGGGAGAGCCTTTTCGAAAAAAGGAACTTTGCTGGGATCCGGGTAACGCGCATGGCTGAGAGCAATGTCGAAGAACACGGTTCGGTTGGTATCGAAGCCGGGATCGAGGTGAAGCATGTTGAGCAGGCTCTTGATGAGCAGGCCCGAGCCGATCAGAAGACAGAAGCCGAGAGCGGTTTCGGCGACGACCAGGGCGTGATGCAGGCGATTGCGGCGGCGGCCCGAGGTCATGGTTGCGCCGCCATCGCGGAGAGTGTGGGCGGGATCGGAGCGCGACATTTTCCAGGCGGGGAGCAATCCGAAAATCAGTGCGGTGGCGGCCGAGAGAAGGACGGCGAATGCCAATACCCGGGCGTTGACAGAAACGTCGTAGAGGCGGGGAATGTCGCTCGGGATCCAGCGAAGTCCGAGACGCAGCAGCAGGAACGAGGCCAGGATTCCGACTGCGCCGCCCGCGAGCGCAAGCAGCAGCGCCTCGATCAGAAGTTGCCGCACAACGCGGAAACGGCTCGCGCCCAGGGCGGTACGTACCGCGATCTCGGATCGCCGCGAGGCGGCGCGGGCAAGAAGCAGTCCAGCGACATTGGTGCAGCCGATCAGCAGGACGACTCCCACGGATGCGAGCAACACGATTAAGAGCGGGCGAATGTCGGCAATGGCTTCATTCAGCAAAGGTTGAATGAAGACAGCGGGGCGATATTGGTCTTCGGAGTAGCGTTGCGCGAGACTTCGCTGAATTGTATTTAGATCGGCGAGTGCCTGGTCGGCGGAGACTCCGGGTTTGAGACGACCCACGACGGCGAGAGCGATCGTCGTCGCGGAACGATGTGCGCGGCGGTGGTCCCTCCGCGTCGATGGCGAACGTCGACCAGAAAAATCCCGGCTCGCCCGTGGCGTAGTGAAAGCCCGCAGGCATGACTCCGACAACGGTGTAGGGCTGATGGCTGACCATTACCGTCTGACCGATGACATCGGGCGACGACGCGAACGACGAGACCCAGAGTTCGTGGCTCAGGATGACGACGCGATGTCCGGGCTGGTCTTCTTCCGGGGTGAAGGTGCGGCCGAGCACCGGAGCGACTCCCAAGGTGGAAAACAGATTGGCGGAGACGCGTCCGCAGCGGATCACTTGTGCGTTTTCGCCATCGGCTTTGCTGAAGAGGCGCGTCTGATAGTCGTAGGAAGCGAGTGACTGGAAACGTGTGATTCTGCTGCCGCCAGTCGAAGAAGTTGGGATAGGAACTTGCCTGGTAACCGGCCGCTGCAAGATTCGTCGGCGAGACTCCGGGAGCGAATTCCAGTGTGTTGATCGCGACCAGACGATCCGGCTCGGGAAACGGCAGGGGCCGCAGGAGGATTCCATCGACCAGGCTGAAGATGGCCGTTGTCGCGCCGATGCCGAGCGCGAGCGTGAGTACCACCGTGCAGCGTGAAGGCGGGGCTGCGACGGAATTGGCGGAGCGCGAAGGTGAGATCCTGGCGCAGGGTCGGCAGCATGAGCGGGATTATTACAGGAGATGAGCGCGGGAGGCTTCAAGTGAATGTCTGCGCTGTTCCTCGCTTACGCGGCAAACGCGGGCGGGAGCGCCCGCGCACACGCAGACGGACGTTGGTTGACCGTGAACCGCGAACCACCTAGTATTTCGCTCGATGGCAAACCCAGCTGAACTCATCGGTCAGACCATCTCGCACTACCGCATTGTTGAGAAACTGGGCGGCGGCGGGATGGGGGTGGTGTACAAGGCCGAGGACGTGAAACTGGGCCGGTTCGTCGCTCTGAAGTTCCTGCCTGAGAACGTGGCCAGAGATCCGCAGGCGCTGAGCCGGTTCCAGCGCGAGGCGAAAGCCGCGTCGGCATTGAATCATCCCAACATCTGCACGGTGCACGAGATCGACGAGCAGGATGGGCGTCCGTTCATCGTGATGGAGTATCTCGACGGCGTGACGCTGAAGCACCTGATCGGCAACCGGGCGATGGAGCTGGATCGAGTGCTGGAGATCGGGATGGAGGTGGCAGATGCGCTCGATGCGGCGCATGCCGAGGGCATCGTGCATCGCGATATCAAGCCGGCGAATATTCTTGTGACGAAGCGCGGGCACGCCAAGATTCTGGACTTCGGGCTGGCGAAGATGAGTCCGCAGAAGTCCGACGATATGGGAATCGCCGCGACAGCGACGGTGCTGGCCGAGGAGCATCTGACCAGCCCGGGCAGCACGCTGGGGACGGTCGCGTACATGTCGCCGGAGCAGATTCGCGGGCAGGAACTGGACCGGCGGACCGACCTGTTTTCTTTCGGAGTCGTGCTTTACGAAATGGTGACCGGCACGCTGCCGTTTCGTGGCGACACTTCGGGAACGATTTTCGATTCCATCCTGCATAACATTCCGGTCGACCCGGTGCGGCTGAATCCGGACATTCCGCCGAAGGTCGAAAGATCATCTCGAAGGCGCTCGATAAGGACCGAGAGACGCGCTATCAATCGGCGGCGGAGTTGAAGGCCGATCTGAAGCGGATGAAGCGGGAGAGCGATTCGCAGCGGCTGCAGATCGGCGCGGCGACAAGCGGACAATCCGCAGCCGGGGCGAACGAACCGCAAGGCGTGGATGCTGGGCGGCGGGAATTGCTGGTCGCTGGAGTGCTGGCGGCTGATCGCTTTTCGCGCCGACGATTCCGTTAGCTCGTCGATCGCGGATGAGTCATGTTGAGCTGAAAGCCGCGCCCGAAACCATGGCGGTGCTTCCCTTTCGCGATATTTCCGCAAGCACAGATGACAGTTGGGGAGTTGGGATTACGGACGCCATCATCAGCCGGCTGACGTCGCTGCAGAATCTGGCGGTGAGGCCGACGACGTCGGTGTTGAAGTACGCGAAGGAGAGTCCGGAGCCGGTGGAGGTGGCCAAGGCGTTGGGCGTGGAGAGCGTTCTGGAGGGAACCTACCAGCGCGCGGCGGGAGTGACGCGCGTGACCGTGCAACTGATCGACGGGCGGACGGGGACGACGAAGTGGTCGCAACGCTACGACCTGAAGAGCGCAGACATTCTGAGCTTCGAAGATGAAGTGGCGAGCAAGGTGGTCGAAGGGCTGCAGATTCAGATCTCTCCGACGGAGCAGAAGGCGATCCAGCAAGCCGGCAACCGCCAGCGTCGAGGCGTACAACGACTACCTGCAGGCGACGGTTCTATCTGAACGAGTATCTGGTGAACTCGCAGCTGGACAGCCTCGAAGAAGGAAAGCGTCTGCTGTTGCATGCGATCTCGCTCGACAAGAACTTCGCCGATGCGTATGCGCTGCTGGGGCAGTTCCATTCGTTTCAAGCGCGAACTTCGTGGAGGGTGCCGAGGAAAACCTGAAGCGCGCCGAGACTGGCAGCCGAGAACGCAGTGAGGATCAACCCGCAGTCCGCGGAGGGGTTGATCGCGCTCGGAGGAATTTACGGCGAGCAGGGACGGGAGCAGGAGGCGATCCGGACGCTGAGGCGGGCGGTTGCTCTCGCGCCCAACAACGGGACGGCGTGGCAGATGCTGGCGTACGCGTACTACTACGCCGGCCTGAACGAACTGGCCGAGCAGGCTTACCGGCGGGTGGTCGAATTGAATCCGTCGACGCCGCAGCCTCACTGGATGCATGCCCGCATGCTTTTGTACATGGGAAGGCTCGACGAAGCGGAGCAGGAGATGCGACAACTGCTGGCGAAGAATCCGGATCAATTCAAGGCGCTGGCCTACTTTGGCTGCGTGCTCTACTACGAAGGAAAGCTCGACGAAGCCGAGAAGAACCTCGAACGAGCCGTGCAGCTCTCCGGTGATCGAGCGACTACACGGCGGGGATCATGGCGGCTTTCCTGTACGCGTCGCGGAAGCAGAAGGAAAAGATCGATCCGCGAATCCTGCAGATCGATCCCGCACGCGTCATCGATGGCGATCAAGCCTATTGGACCGGGGGGATCTATGCCCTGCTCGGTGACCGGCAGCATGCCCTGAGTGGCTGAAGCGAACCGTGGCGCTGGGAAACGTGAATTATCCGTGGTTTCAGAAGGACAAGAACTACGACAGCCTGCGAGGCGATCCGGAGTACCAGGCGATCATGGCGGACGTGAAGAAGCGGTGGGAGGCGTACCGCAACGAGTTCGGCATAAGTCAGTAAACTTCTGTCGTTCTGCCCACAGCCGGTTGTGATTGATATCACAGACCCATCTGGACCGTCCTCCTACTGTAGAAGAGAATCCTCTTTCATAGATTGTGAGGGCTTCCTACATATGGGTACTACTTTGTCTGCAACGACTTCCCGCATTCTGAACTCCAAGCTGGAACGCAAAATCATGAGCGCCGAGACGGCGGCGGGACTGATCCAGACGGGCGATCAGATTGGCATGAGCGGGTTTACCGGGTCGGGATATCCGAAGGCGGTGCCGATGCAACTGGCAAAACGGATTGCGGATGCGCATTTCCGCGGAGAGAAGTTTCAGGTCAGCGTGTTTACCGGGGCGTCGACCGGGCCCGAGCTGGATGGGGCGCTGGCGATGGCGGGGGGAATTCATCTGCGACTGCCGTACCAGTCGGATCCGGAGACGCGGAAGCGAATCAATGCGGGCGAGATGGACTACATGGACATCCATTTGAGCCATGTGGCGCAGTTTGTGGAGTACGGATTTCTGGGCAAGATGGATGTGGCGCTGATCGAAGTGGCGGCGATCTTGGAGGATGGGCGCGTGGTGCCCAGTTCGTCGATGGGGAACAACAAAACGTGGATAGATTGCGCGGACCGGGTCATTCTCGAGGTGAACTCGTGGCAGCCGGCAGCGCTCGAAGGCATGCACGATATTTATTACGGGCTGGAACCTCCGCCGAATCGCAGCCGATTCCGCTGGCTGAAGCCGGACAGAGAATTGGCTCGCCTTACCTCAATATTCCCGCAGATAAGATTGTCGGCATCGTGCTGACAGACTCTCCGGATCGCAACAGTGCGTTCAAAGCGCCGGACGAGGCGTCGAAGCGGATTGCCGGGCACATCCTGGAATTTCTCAGCTGGGAAGTGAAGAAGGGGCGGATGCCGGCGAACTTGCTGCCCTCGCCAATTGGGCGTGGGCAACATTGCGAACGCAGTTTTGTTCGGGCTCGAGGAAGGGCCGTTTGAAGGGCTGACGTCGTATACCGAAGTGATTCAGGATGGGATGATCCGGCTGCTGAAGTCGGGCAAGGCTCCGCTTCGGCGACGGCGTTTTCGTTGAGTCCGGAGATGCTGAAGAGGTGGAGTCATAGGCTTCGTACGCGAGCGACCGTGCTGAAACCACTACACTCCGCTAACCGAAGCAGGAGAAGCAGAGCGGTGAGGGAAGAGAGCAGCCAACGGGAGAACTTGGGATTGCAGAGGCGCGTGTTCACGAATGAACTCCTGAGTGTGGTAACTACGGCGCCCGTGACTATCACGGTGATCTCGTCGCTGTCCCGGCAAGCCTCGTCTATTCGAGCCCGACTGACGACGCGAAGATTAGGCCGTTCTAGGAAAGCCGGTCCTTCTCACGTGGAGGGTTGCAGTCCCGTCCCAATCTGGGGAAGAGATTGTCTGGCCGGTCCGCTAACTTTGGGGCGTGCTTCGCGTCGAGCAGTCGTGAGTGACAACCGGACTGCGGACGTGGAGCGCCGGCAAGGATCAGCGAGCCCCGGACGCATGCTCGCTTCGCTCGCGGGGCGGACGAAGGCGTCCGCCCCTACACAAACTCTATCGTGGCCAGAGCCAGCCGAACGTTCCCGCCGTTAGCAGGGCATAGACCAGGCCGTCGATTACTTCTTTGATGGTGAAGCTCCAGGTTTGTCCTTTCCAGATGGCATTGCTTATCGTGCCCAGACCATAAGCCAGGAATGCGGCGGTGCCGACGATGCGGAAGACTGCGCGATAGTGCGTGTGCGGCGCGAATGGTATGCGCCGCGAGATAGGCCACGAAGAATCCGATCAGCAGGCAGTAGCCGAACCACAGTCCGAGGAATTTCGGCATGACCGGAGGGCCACTGGGGAAGATGGTCATCATGCCGACCGGGCCCTGGTTGTATTTCTCGATCATCGCGGGCGACTTCATGTCTTTGTGCGTGCCGAACGGGAAGATGTAGAGTCCGCGTTTCAGGCCAGCGGCGCGGAGGGCGGAGAGCGCTTTGTCTTCGTCGGGCAGCTGCTGGTAGTCGCCGCGATGGTAGGGCAGCAGCATGTGCATGATGGAACTGGCGACGAAGACGATGACTGCGGAGAGCACGATCGGCAGCCAGAGAGCGGAGAGTGGCGTCATGAGAGAGCCTCCTGGGCGAAGCTGGAACGACAGTCAGGGAGGCTACGCGTTGAATCGGGCTAGGGTCAAGAGAAGTTTGGATACTGCGACCAAAAACCCCACTTCTCCCAAAATCGGGGAGAAGTGGGGCACCCAGAAAGAATTCACCCTAATTTTCCGCAAACATCTCTGATTCTTCGTTCCTATAATTGGGCAGCGGGTCAGAGCGGTTCCAACGGCCCGGTTCTTGCATCCAAGAGAGGACAATGACAGCTGAAGGAAATCCCGCCCGCGTTCAAGTGATTCATTCGGAAACCCGTCCCCACGAGTCGCGCCGAACTCAGGCGTTGGCTGGGTGAACTGGTGTTGCGCAACGGCAGCGACCTGTTGCTGGTGCCGAACGCTCCGGCCTCGATTCGTTTGGAGGGAGTTCTGTCGGCCATTGAGGATAAGACCCTGAGCGGGGAGGAGATTGAGGCGGCCGTGTTCCCTGCCCTGGCGGCGCACGCGCGCGAGGAGTATCAGCAGTACGGGATCGCCGATTCGTCGTATCGATTGGAGGGAGTGGGACGGTTTCGAATCAATCTGCATCGCGAGCGCGGACGGGCGGCGGCGACGGTCCGGGCGCTGCCTTCGAAGGTGCCTGCTCTCAGCGAACTTCGTTTGCCCCCGGGGGTTGGCGCGATTGCCGGGCTGCAGCGCGGGTTGGTGATCATTGGCGGTGCGACGGGCTCGGGAAAGACCACGACGCTGGCGGCGCTGGTGAACGAAATCAACCAGCGGGATGCGCGGCACATCGTGACGATTGAAGATCCGATTGAGTACGAGCACGCGCACAACAAGAGTGTGATCGAGCAGGTGGAGATCGGAATCGATGCGCCCGACTTCCCTACTGCGCTGCGCGCGGCCATGCGGCAGGCGCCGGACGTGATCGTGGTGGGAGAGATGCGGGATTCGGAGACGGCGCGGATTGCTCTATCGGCGGCGGAGACCGGGCATCTCGTGTTCACAACTCTGCATACGACGGATGCGGCATCGACTGTGTCGCGGATTGCGGATTCGTTTCCGCAGGAGCGGCAGCATACGGTGCGGGCGGAGATGGCGATGGCCTTGGCGGCGATGCTCACACAGACGCTGATTCCGAAGCGCAACGGTGGACGAGTTCCGGCGGCGGAGTTGCTGATCGTCGGATATGGCGCACGGCAGCATATCCGCAAGAATGCGCTGCAGCATCTGCATCAGGAGATCACGATCACGCGGAAGCAGGGGTCGTTCACGCTGGAGGAGTCGCTGGCGCAACTCGTGTTTCAGCAGGATCTGCTGCGCGAAGAGGCGATGACGCGGGCGCTGCATCCGGAGGATCTGGATACGATGCTGAAGGCGAAGGGGTTCTGATAACCAGTCAGATTGTGAGAGAGCTAGAGTCGTTTCGCAGAAACGGTGTCCGGGAGAGAGGCTGCGGAGCTTTGCTCCGCCGGACAGCCGGGGGCGGCTGTCCCCACATTCGTTCTCTTCGCTTCCCTCCGTGCGAATCGAGCACAATAACTGCTAGTCCGCTCTGGATAACTTCGATTCTGGAGTCCGATGCCGCTGGACTGGGTTCACACGCTCGGCGCAGGAAGGGGCACATCGCTCAGGATCAGTTCGTCGCGGTCGATGGTCGCAGCAGGAGCGACGGGCGACGGGAGATTGGAGGCGGCGGAGCAAGTAGCGCATCGGGGATTTCGGCGATGCAGACATATCCCGCCAGACGCGCGGTGTAGAGCCAGTCCGCAACGGCGAGATAGGCCAGAGTCACTGCAACCACTCCCAGCGCGACCAAGCGCCAGGGCAGAACTGCCGCAAGCGCCAGTGGAACCGAGACCACCGTGCTCGCGCCTACGAAAGCGATCAGGTGTGCCGTGCCGGTCCAGGTGCTTACGGCAAAGATGGCTCCGGTGCGCTGGCGGCACAGTGCGACTGAACTCGAGATCGCGCCTATAACGTCGTCTCTGTCGCGCACGACGAACAGCGCAGCCAGCGAGAGCAGCCAGTTCAGCTCATACCAAATCACGCAGACGACGCCAGCAATGGGTACAAACAACAGGAATACCAGGCCTGGCCTGGGATGGGTGGGAGATGAGGTGGAACCGGAAATAATCGCGGCGCCTGCGAGTCCGACAAGTCCTGCGAGGACCACGGAAACGCGCAGGAAATTGAGCCGCAGTAGCGCGGCAAACCGCCCCTGCGCAGAGTTGCTTATATCGTGGTTCTCTCCGGCACCTGTCGTATCGGCTGCGAATCGGGCGCGGAAGTATTCGAGCATTGCCTCGACCGTCGCGATCCGGCCCAAGGAAGCGGCGACGATCCAGATGACCGCCACCAACAGCGCGGCAAGGATCAGTGAGAGCAGGCCGCGGCTCAAGTGGCCACGCAGGATGTGAGCGATCGCCTGGGATACGAGAAACGGGTTGCGCGTCCGCAGAAAGAGCAGTTCGCCGTTCGTCACCGGGAGCGTGTCGAGATATTCGAAGAGGCCGAAGAAGAAGAGTACCGTTGCTGTGGCGCCGACCACCCAGCGCCAGGTAATTTCGGCGAACGTCAGCAATGGGCGACGGAACGCGGCGCGGAAGCCCTCGACCGTGGGAGAGATGGGCATCTGCAGACAAGGATACCGCGGATTCGTTGTGAGAATGCCCAGAAACGCCCGAGGGTGTGCCGGCCGGTAGGGATCCTTCGACTGCGTGGCTGCTTCGCATTCGCGAAGCAGCCACTTCGCTCAGGATGACAGCTAGAGGGCGGATTACTTGACGACGAGGTTGACCATCTTGCCGGGGACGTAGATCTTCTTCACGATCTGCTTGCCGGCAATGGCGGCCTTCACCTTCTCATCGGCAAGTGCGCGCTCGAGGACGAAGGCCTCGTTCGGCGTCGGCGGGCACCGTCACGCGGCTGCGCAGCTTGCCGTTCACCTGCACGGGGATTTCGATTTCTTCTTCCTTGGCTAACGCCGCGTCGTACTTCGGCCAAGGAGCTTTGAGCAGGTTTCCCTTTTCGCCCAACATCTCCCAGAGTTCATGAGCGAGATAGGGAGCGAAGGGAGCGAGCAAAAGAACGAGGTTTCGCTGCACCTCGGCCAGAAACGGTGCGGGCACGGCGTTGCGCGCAATCGCCTCTTCCGCGGCGTACAACGCGTTCACCAATTCCATGATCGCCGAGATGCAGGTGTTGAAATGCCAGCGTCCCTGGAAGTCGTCGCTGACGCGCTTGATGGTCTGGTGCAGCTTGCGCTGGATGGCGCGAGCTTCCGGCGACAAATCCGCCGGAAGCGGGCTTGCGCCAATCGGGATGATCCGGGTGCGCATTGCGCACGAAGAAGCGGTACACGCGTCCGAGGAATCGCTGGATGCCTTCGATGCCGGAATCCTGCCAGTCGAGATCGCGATCGGGCGGCGCGGCGAACAAGCTGTACAAGCGTGCTGCGTCGGCGCCGTAGCGCGCCACCATCTCGTCGGGCGAGACGACGTTGCCCAAGTTCTTGGACATCTTCGCGCCGTCTTTGATCACCATGCCCTGGGTGAAGAGGCGCTCGACCGGCTCGTCGTTGGTGATCATGCCGAGGTCGCGCATGAACTTGGTCCAGAAGCGCGAATAGATCAAGTGCAAGATGGCGTGCTCGACGCCGCCGATGTACTGATCGATGCCGCGATCGCCGAACCAGTACTGCGCGATCTTTCCGTCGAAGGGCGCGCGGTCGTTGTGCGCGTCGGTGTAGCGGTAGAAATACCAGGACGAATCGACGAACGTATCCATCGTGTCGGTCTCGCGGCGCGCGGGGCCGCCGCACTTCGGACACGTGGCGTTCACGAACTCCGGCACGTCGCCAAGCGGCGATCCGCCGGTCAGCGTGACGTCGACGTTCTCGGGCAAGATCACCGGCAAGTCTTTCTCCGGCACGGGAACGATGCCGTCTTTCTCGCAATAGAGCATGGGGATCGGCGTGCCCCAGTAGCGCTGGCGCGAAATGCCCCAGTCCTTCAGCCGATACGTGACGGTCGCTTTGCCGAAACCCTTCTCCTCCGCGAACGCGGTCATCTTCTTCACGGCGTCGGCGCAACTCAGGCCGCTGTAGGGGCCGGAGTTGATCAACATGCCGTCGTGCGTGGTGAAGGGCAACTTCGGCTCGGCCATGGTCTCTTCCGGATCGTTCGTCGACCGGAAGAATCACGAGCCGAATTTCGAGCTTGTACTTCTTGGCGAAATCGTAGTCGCGCTCGTCGTGCGCGGGCACGCTCATGATGGCGCCGGTGCCGTAATCCATCAGGATGTAGTTGGCGATCCAGATCGGAACGCGTTCGCCGTTGAACGGATTGATGGCGTAGCGGTGCGTGTTCACGCCGTGCTTTTCGATCTCGCCGATGTCGCCGGTTTCTTTGGCCTTGCGCTGCTCGGCGATCAACTGCTGCACCGCGGCGCCGAGCGGCTGGTTGTAGCGCGTGAAGTCAGCGACCAGCGGATGCTCCGGCGCAAGCTGCACCGAGGTCGCGCCGAAAATCGTATCGACGCGCGTGGTGAAGACGCTGATCTTCGATCCCGCCGGCCCGGCGTTGCCCTCAAGTTGGAAATCGACCAGCGTGCCTTCGCTGCGGCCGATCCAGTTGCGCTGCATGGTGCGCACTTTCTCGGGCCAGCCCTCGAGCTGGTCGAGATCGCGCAACAACTCTTCGGCGTACTTGGTCGTGCGCACGAACCACTGCTCCAACTCGCGCTGCTCGACGAGCGTGTCTTCGTGGCGCCAGCAGCATCCGTTGACGACCTGCTCGTTGGCCAGCACCGTCGCGCACTTCGGGCACCAGTTCACCTTGCTCTTCTTGCGATAGACCAATCCCTGCTCGTAGAGCTTGAGGAAGAACCACTGGTTCCAGCGGTAGTAATCGGGCAGGCAGGTGGTGACCTCGCGCGACCAGTCGTAGGCGAAGCCGAGGCGCTTCATCTGCGCCTTCATGTTGGCGATGTTGCGGAGCGTCCACTCGCGCGGCGGCGTGTTGTTGGAGATGGCGGCATTCTCCGCGGGCAAGCCGAACGAATCCCATCCCATGGGATGAAGCACGTTGTAGCCGTTCATCCACATGTAGCGGGCGAGCGCGTCGCCGATCGCGTAGTTGCGCACGTGCCCCATGTGCAGCGCGCCCGAGGGATAGGGCAACATCTCGAGGACGTAATATTTCTTCTTGGTCGAGTTGGGCTCGGCGGCGTAGAGCGAGGCATCCTGCTGCCAGCGCTCGAACCACTTCTTTTCGACGGGCTGCGCGTCGTAGCGCTCGTCATTCGGACGAGGAGCGGGTGAGCCGGCATCAGGGCCGTTGGTCACAGCGTTCGCAGATTTTTCTTCGATCGCCATAGTGCGAGTAACCACCAGGGAATAGTCCTTTATTTTACACGGGGGGTTACAAAGTGGGGCCTCTGGCAGGGGAAAGGCGCCGTCCGCAAAAACCTTGAACCACAAAGGACACGAAGGATCACGAAGGAAAAACGTGGAACCAAAGACCTTCGTGGAACTTCGTGTCCTTCGTGGTTGATGATCTTTCTTTCCGAGCGCGCTACCCGACCACATTCGACAGAGTGCCGATCGGTGGGATCGTGATGCTGATTTCATCGCCATGGCGCAGCGTGAACGAGTCCGGCGGCACGATGCCGGTGCCGGTGAAGAGGAAGCAACCATAAGGAAAGCTGCTGCTGTGGTAGAGATAACGCGCTAATTCCTCGGGCGTGCGCTTCATCTCTTTGAGTGTGGTCGCGCCGGAGAATGCCACCTTGCCTTCCCGTCGAATCTCGATGCTGATGTCGGTGGATGCGGGCAAAGCATCGTCAGAAATGAGCAGGCACGGGCCCAGAGCGCAGCTGCGGTCGTACACTTTGGCCTGCGGAAGGTAGAGAGGATTCTCGCCCTCGATGTCGCGGGAACTCATGTCGTTACCGATGGTGTAGCCGGCGATCTTGCCGCCGGGGGTAATGAACAGGACCAACTCGGGCTCGGGCACCGACCAGGACGCGTCGCTGCGGATCGCCACTTTCGCGCCCGGTCCGACCACGCGATGCGGCGTTGCTTTGAAGAACAATTCCGGGCGGGCGGCGGAATAGACGCGATCGTAGAAGTCGCCGCCGCCGGCGCTTTTCGACTCTTCCATGCGCGCGTCGCGGCTGCGGTAATAAGTCACCCCGGCCGCCCAGACTTCCTGGCTGCCGATGGGAGGGAGAATGTCCTGCGGGAGAAGGGGCCTGCGTTCGACTCGCCTGTGAAATCACGCGGCTGAGATGATCGAAGAGATTCTCGCGCGCGATCAGCTCATCCCAGGACGAAGCTGCGAATGTCGTAGTACTGATCGGCATGCTCGGCGACGAAACGCTCGCGGCAACGGTAGAGTTTCATGGAGGAGAGTATCAGCCGTAGAGACGTTGCTTGCAACGTCTCTCTCGCCACGAGCAACACGGACGGGTGCCGGCAGAGACGTAGCAAGCTACGTCTCTACGACTAGCTTCTTCAGGGCATCTACGTTCCGGCGATCGTCGCCGGGCTTGTCAATCGGAGTCTCGGCGATGAAGGCGGCGTGCGCCAGGCGCAGATCGTTGAGCAGACGGCGAAACGTCTCCTTGCCGATCATTCCCTTCCCGATGTGCTGATGCCGGTCGAGCTTTGATCCGCGCGGAGCTTTGGCGTCATTGCAGTGCCAGACCTTCACGCGGTTGAGTCCGATCGTCGCATCGAGATGCTGCAGGGTCTGATACAGGCCCTCTTCGCTGACGATGTCGTATCCGGCAACGTGGGTGTGGCAGGTATCGATGCAAGCGCCTACGGGGACGATTCCCTCCAGCCGCTCCAGAACTTCCGCGACCTGCTCGAAGCTGCCGCCGAGGGAGAACTCGGCGCCGGCGGTGTTCTCGATCAGGATGGTCAGTCCGCCTTTCGCCAGATCGAGACCCTGGGTCGAGGCGGCGATCGCGGCGGCGGTGCGCAGCAATCCCTGCTCACGGTCGGCGCCGCGAAACGATCCGGGATGCAAGACAAGATAATCGGCGCACAGAGACAAGCGCCCGGACGACTTCGCCGCGAAAGGCCTCGAGCGACATCTGCAGGAAGCGTTCATTCGAGCTGGCGAGGTTCACCAGGTAATTGGTGTGAATGACCAGCGGCTTCAGGTCGTATCGCGCGCGCAGCCGATTCATCTCGGCGCACTGCGGCTCGCCTAGTTCATAAGGAGCCCAGCGGCGTGGGCTGGAGGAAAAGATCTGCAGGGTATTGCAGCCCAGCCGGTAGGCGCGCTCGGCGGCGTTCTGCACGCCTCCGGCCGTCGAAGTGTGAATGCCGATGCGGCGGGAAGTCAGGCGGGGCGGGCGCTTTGGAGCGGGCCGCTTGAGAATGTCCTGTTCCTGCGCCATGGAGCGGGGCATGAGAAGAATTGTATAGATGCTTGCAATCACGAGCAATGGCCTGGCGCCTCTGCTTGCTCCATTTGCGGTGCAGGTCTGGGCAACGGTACACTTACGGTGCGGCTTCTCCTGCGGCCGCAGGAGTCGAGCTTCGCTCGACGGACGGGCGGGGCGTCCGTCCCCACACTGTTCCTTTCCTAGGGTGAATCTATGCTAGTCGTCATGAAGGCGCAGGCCACCGAAGAGCAGGTGCGCGCCGTTTGCGAAAAAATCGAGAAGCTGGGCTACCGCGCCCATCCGATGCCGGGAGCGACCCGCACCGCCATCGGCATTACCGGCAACAAGGGCGAAGTCGAACAGGGCACGCTCGAAGAAATGCCGGGCGTGCAGGAAGTCATACAGGTCTCGAAGCCCTACAAACTGGTCAGCCGCGACGTGAAGGAAGAAAACACGGTCATCCGATTCCCGGGATCGGCGGCCACGATCGGCGGGACTGGGCTGGCGATCGTCGCCGGGCCGTGCGCCATCGAGAGCCGCGAGCAGGCGTTCGCCGTGGCCGAGCGCGTGCACCGTGCCGGAGCGCAGTTCTTCCGCGGCGGCGCTTACAAGCCGCGCACTTCGCCCTACTCGTTTCAGGGACTCGGCGAGGAAGCGCTGCAGATCATGGCGGAAATTCGCCAGCAGTTCGGGATGAGGATCATCACCGAGGCCATCGACCACGAATCGCTCGACCTGGTCGAAGAGTATGCCGACATGATCCAGATCGGCGCGCGCAACATGCAGAACTTTTCTTTGCTCAAGCGCGCCGGACGCGCCCGCAAGCCGGTGCTGCTGAAGCGCGGCATGTCGGCCACGCTGGAAGAATTCCTGATGGCCGCCGAGTACATTCTCAGCGAAGGCAACTACAACGTCGCGCTGTGCGAACGTGGCGTGCGCACGTTTGCCGACCACACCCGCAACACGTTGGACCTGAGCGTCGTACCGGCGGTGCAGCGACTGAGCCATCTGCCGATCCTGGTCGATCCCAGCCACGGCACCGGTAAGCGCAATAAAGTCACGCCCGCTGTCGCGCGCGGCGGTGGCCGTGGGCGCTGACGGGCTGATGGTGGAAGTGCATCCGCAGCCGGATCAGGCGCTGTCTGATGGCCCGCAGTCGCTGTTCCCGGATCAGTTCGACGAACTGATGAAGCAGGTGCGGCAGATCGCGGCGTGGTGGGACGGAGCGTGCCGGAGATCGGGGTCAGGGAGACGGTGGCGGCGAAGTAAGTAATTATTCGCGTCCTGATTAAGGCTGGCCGTCACAGCGACTGCTTGTCTGCAATCTCCTGATTCTTTCCATGTGAGCAACCCAGCCTGCCTCATAGAGCGATATTCCTCCCTACCCGGTGGCGCCAGTCCCCGATAATATGGTTCGTCCGAGTATCCGAAGAACTGCCCTTTTGCAGATAATCTGATAATCTGATTTTATGAAAGAAAAGGCTATTTCGGTTACCGAGGCGGCGCGCAACTTCGCTGATTGCATCAACCGTGTGCGTTACCAAGGGATGACGATCATACTGCTTAAGAACGGCACCCCGGTTGCGCGACTCGTCCAGAAGCGAAGATCGGCAGTCGGTACGGAATCTGGCGGCCGCACTGCGGAGTTCGATCTGTCGCCAAAGGAAGCGCCGGCTGGCATCGCGATCTTCGGCGGCACGCCGGACTCCGAAGCCGCCGGTTGACAAATGGCGATAAGATTCACGTGCGGTTTAATCACCTCGTTACGTGCGGCGAACGCGGCCTGTCGAACTTCAGTCCGCTGGAGTCCCGAGTCAACAATATCTCATCGCCGCGATCACAGTAGCAGAACTTTGGCATGGAGTGAACGCGCCACGCTCGCGCATCGTCGCGGCCAAACCGCTTATCTCCACCCGATCGCCGAAGAGTTCTCTGATATTCCCCTAGACCGAAGGCGGAACACGGCAATGTCAACATTTCTCTCGTGGTTGGGCCGATGCTTGGTCCTCGCGGCTTGAAAATGATTTGCAGTTCAATTCTGATTCGTCGCCGAAATGCCGTCGAAGCCGTGAAGCAGTGGAAATTCGCATCTGCAACACTGGACGAGAAACGCCATTGCTGTCAGAATCGAGGTTGAGGTCTCGTTCAACCGATGTATAACCGACCCTGACTCGCGGCTTTCTGCTAAGCTTCTCCTTCCCTGACTCACACTACCTTGCGAAAGCTCCTGTTCATCGCTGTGCTGGTTCCCATCCTGGGCGGGGTGGGGTGGTGGTATTTCCGCGAGCAGAGCTGCCCGACTACGGTCCCGCCTTCCGCGAATTCGCCTACGTCACCAACGGCAAGAGCAACACCGTCAGCGTGATTGACTTGCGCTTTTTCCGACTGGCCAAGACTCTTCACGTGGGCAGCGAGCCGACGGGCCTTGCCGCGAACAGCAAGAAGAATGAGATCTACGTGGTCAATACGGGATCGAACAATGTGAGCGTGATCGACGCCGAGACCAACTGCGATGGTAGCAACCATCGGCGTACATGGGCGTCCGTATTTCATCGATGTGTCGAGCGACGGGAAGCGCGGTTATGTGGCGAACTCGGGATCGTCGAATGTCAGTGTGATCGATCTGGAAAAGCGAGTCGTCATCGGGAACGTGCGCGTCGGTGCTTCGCCGGGGATGGCGCGCGTTTCGCCGGACGGGACGACCGTCGTGGTTTCGAATCGCGGGGACAACACGGTGTCGCTGATCGATGCCAATCAGCTTCGAGTGCGTGCGACGTTGCCGGTGTGCAAGCAGCCGGAGGATATCGCGATCCTGCCGGATTCGAGCAAGGCATTCGTTTCGTGCTCGGGATCGTCGCAGGTGGCATCGATTCAGCTCGCCCAGCGCTGACCCCAAGGCGCAGCAAAAGAAAGACGATCGCGTGCTGGCGCTGCTCGATGTGGGCCGCACTCCGGTCAGCCTGACGCTCAAGCCCGACGGCGGCGAGATGATCGTGTGCAACTTCGATGCCGACAGCATCTCGATCATCGAAACCGGGAACGACGAAGTGGGCAGCAGCCCGGAGATCGGGCAGCATCCTTCGCGGGGCGTGGTCACGCTGGACAATTCGCGGCTTGTACGTTTCGAACTTCGGATCGAACAGCGTGGCGGTGTTCGACATCGACATGGGCCGGCGCATCGCGACGCTCAACGTCGGCAGCCATCCCGACGGGCTGGCGCTGACGCCGGATCAGAACTATCTGCTCGTGGTCGGTACCGAGTCGGGCGACGTCACCGTCATCCAGAAGCGCAGACCGCGCAAGCTTGAACCCAGCGAGTATTCCCTGCTGACGCTGATTCCCGTGGGCGTGCAGCCGAACGCGATCGTGGTGAAGACGTTCAGGGCGACGAAGTAGAGGGCGATCCCCGGTCACTGTCATTCCGAGCGTAGCGAGGAATCCCTGCAACTGCAGCGCTTGTGATAGGGATGCTTCGACCCTTCGACTTTGCTCAGGGCAGGCTTCGAACGAGCTCGCTTTGCGATCTCGTTCTCCGCTCAGATGACAGAAGGACTGCGGGTGTTTCACTGAGTCACCCTGTTTGCTAAAACCGGTTTACGCGCCCCGCTTCGACTTCAACTCCACCAGCAACTGCTCGATGCGGTCTTGCTTCTCGAGCGCTGCGAGACGGTCTTCGATGTTGTCGGCGGCGATCTCCGACTTGGCCTGGCTCATGGCTTCCGAGTGCGCGACTTTGCGCTTCATGCGATCGAAGGCGGCGGCCTTGGAGCCATCGCCCGAGGCGATGCGCGCATCACTGGCTTTGCCGACAGCGCGGGCACGGCGCTGCTGCGCGACCAGAACGTCGGCTTTGGCTTCGGCTTCCGCCAGCTTCTGCTCCAGTTGACGTAACGCAGTCTTGAGATTTTCCACCTGCGCCCTCTGATCGGCGACTTGCTGCGTGAAGTTCTCGCTCAATTCGCGATAGCTCTCCACGCGCAACAGAGAGGCGCGCGCCAAGTCGTCTTCTTTCTTGTCGACAGCAAGCTCGGCCTTGCGCATCCACTCGGCGACTTTGTCGGCATTTTCCTTGCTGCTTCTTTTCCAGCAGGTGCTGGTCGGCGATGGCGATCGCGACCTGCGTCTTGACCTGCAGAAGCTGGTTCTGCATGTCGAGGATTACCTGCTTGATCATTTTTTCCGGCTCTTCGGCCTTGTCGATGAGGTCGTTGAGATTTGCCCGGACTAAGGTTGCGACTCGCTCTAGTAGTGCCATGGTGGACTCCCTTCTTCAGCTTCCAGCTGCTTGCTTTTTGCTTCTAGCCAACCTGCGAGTTGGCCCTGCTTCTCGGTTCATGCGCCCGATGGATCGCTTCGCACTCAGGGCACTCCGTCTTCCTTGCGGCGGGACGAGAGGCCGATGACGAGACCGATGGCGACTCCGATTGCGAGCCAGGCGCCCATGTTGCCCGCCATCACTCCGGCGACCGCGCCTAGCGCGGCTCCCAGCGCGATGCCCAGTCCTGCATATTTCGGCTTGCGGTTCATAACTCACTCCACTACTCCCCCCTCGCTTCGCTTCGGATGGACGGGCGAGGCGCCCGTCTCTCCGCAAGCGGGAACGAGCCCGAGCTCTTCCCGGACCCCTCGCTAGGCTTTCGGCAACTCTGGCGGCTTGGGCGCCTTGTCGCCGATCTGGCGTACCTTGCCCAGCAACTCTGACAGCGGCATGCCCGAGAGCGTCTCGAACAACGCCGGGATCTGCGCTGCCATCTTCGTGATGTCGCCGGTGATTTTGTTCATCCCTGACGCATCGCCGTTGCCGGTTGAGACAATCGTGATCTTGTCGACGTTGGCCAGCGGACTGGCCAGCGCTCTGACCACTTCCGGCATGCTGGCGAACAACCTGTCGATCACGGCCGCCTGGTTGTACTCCTGGAAAGCCTCTGCTTTCACGTTCATTGCCTTGGCTTCGGCTTCACCTTTCTTGAAGATGATCTCGGCTTCGGCTTCACCTTGCTGCGCGAATCGAAGAAGCGTGTCCTTCGGCTTCGGCCATCAGGCGCTGCCTTCTCGGCGTTCGCCAAGGTCTCGATTCGCTGACGCTCGATCTCGGCCTGCTTCAGCACCGTCGCGATCAGTTCCTTCTCGCGGCGGTTGATCTCGGCCTCTTGCACCTTGACCTGTTGCTCTTTCTCGACCTGCTGCACCTTCACCTGCTCAGCAATAACCTGCTGCTGCATGATGTTGGTCTGGATGTCATAGGCCTTGTCGGCCTGCGCCTGCTGGCGTTTTGTGACTTCCAGGTATTGCGCCTTCTTCACTTCCAGATCGCGCTGCGCTTCCGCCTGTTTCGCCAGAGAAGCGGTTTCAGCCTGCACGCGTTCCTGATCGGCTTGCGCTCTCGCGACCGCCGACTCCCGCTGGGCCAGAGCGCGCTTGATCGCGGTGTCGCGATCGGCTTCGGCTGCGGCGACGTCTGCATCGCGCTTGATGCGGGCGACGTCGGGGCGTCCCATGTTGGTGATGTACTCGTTCTTGTCGCGAACTTCCTTGATGGTGAACGAGATGACCTCCAGGCCCATCTTGTTCATGTCGTCGGCGCAGGTGGAGCGCATGCGGTCGGAAACCATCTCGGGCTGCTTGACGATTTCTTCGACCGTGAGCTGGCCGATGATGCCGCGCAGGTGGCCTTCCATCACCAGGCGGATCAGGCCTTCGCGCTCCTGATCGGTCTTGGTGAGGAATTGCTCGGCCGCGGTGCGAATCGACTCGTCGTCGGATTTCACCTTGATCTGCGCCACGGCTTCCACCGTCACCGCGACGCCTTGCTTGGTGTAGAGATCCTGCTGCGGAGCCACGTCGAACGACATGAGTTCGAGTGACAGGCCGCGGCAGACTTGCACCATCGGCAACACGATCGTGCCGTGACCCTTCACGACGCGCGTTCCGCCCAGGCCGTACACGATCAGCGCTTCATGCGGACCGGCTTTGCGGTAGAGCCTGGCCATTCCGCTGATGAGAAACAGAATCGACCATCACCGCCAGTGAGACAAAGATCCAAATCACCGCCATATGCGAAAGCCCTTCGAACATAACGCCTCCTCCTAGAAAAGCAGTTCCCAGTTCTCGAGCTGTCAGGGACTCAGTAAGCTCAGTTCTCCGAACGCCCGAACCTGCTGCCAACTAAGAGGGCAACCGCGAGTTTGCGACTCAAGAACTGGGAGCTACTTTTGCTGACCGCTCCCACCAATTCAGAATGGGCCGTGCTGCGCCTTCAAATTGAACTCGACGATCGAGTAATTGCCGTACCAGCAAAATCCCACTACGGCGTAGGAAATCACCAACAGCGGGCCAGAATGCGGCCGGCTTGAGCGCGTGCGATGATCAGGTCGCCACGGTAAACAGCACCAGCATCACCACAACGATTCCGAGGCCCAACTGCACCGCTGCCTTCGCGCGAGGTGTAGCCGTTGGGCTGCCAGTTCGCGTCGAAGTGGACGGCCATGCGCGCGGGCAACTGATCCCATACCCGCCAGTAGATCCAGGCAGCGGTGGGGAGCGCCAGCCACATCAGCAGGACCGCCGGTTTGTGCCAAACGCGACTCATTCCTTCTCCCTCAATATCGCTACTGCGCGACGTCTCCGTCGGACTCGCCTCGTCCAGTTCACCGGATAGTTCGCTCCACAGGTGAACGTAGGCAATTCCCTTTTCGTAGCGTGTAACGACCACCTCCGCGCCCTTCGCAACGGCTGCACCGTCGTCGCTGCGCGCGCCGCAGACGCGGCGTGTTCCCATCTGCGAATAGATCAACTCGCCGGTGCCGCCTTCGCGGATTGGCACCGAAAGCTTGCCGAGTACGCCGACCATTTCGAAGTCGGCGGGATCGAGAAACTCCTGGTCGGACATAAGCACCTTGGCCAGAAACAAGAAGATGATGGACCCGCCAATCAAACCGGCAACGACTGCCAGCAGCAGCGCGAGCCCGACCCACAGAGCCGAGAAGCGCGTGAGCAGGTAACCGGTCCCGCCAAACCACGCCAGGAATGCGGCGATGGACGGAGGATTGAATGGCGACACACTCACGCCTGCGGTGCGTGCGCCCGTGCGCCTGCGCCGCAGCCGGACCGTGCGCAGCCGCATGACCACCACCGACCGGGCCATGAGCGACAGGCCCGTGCACCGTCGGCACGTGCCCGACTCCATGGCCATGGAAGTGCGGCAGATGGAGCTTCCCAAAACGCGAACTTCCAAATACGAACGAAAAGAAGCTGAAGCAGAAACCGACTGCAAAACAGATCAGATAAAAATCAGACCAGGTCATCGGATTCGCCTCCCTTCCGCGCGGTGATGATGATTTCCTGCGGCCGCCAACTCCGGACGCAATGCATCCAGCAGACGATCCGCCAAGCCCGGCGTGTCGAGAATCGCGCCCAGCAGCAGCAAACTACGGCGCGTGTCTTTCTCCCGTGCGGCCTTGATCAGCACATGGCTGATCTCCGGATCTCCGACGAAATGCTCTGAGCCCTGGAGAAGCCATACATCCAGCTTGCCTTCCGTGGTGCGCAAGTCGGAGGTCAACTCGGTGTGGTAGCCCTCGGGATCGTCGACCAGAAAACCGGGATGCACCTTAAAGAACTTCGCCAGCAGAGCGCGCGAGGACTGCGTCATGTGCGGGCGCGAACCGCTTTCGATCTGCGAGAGATACGACTGGCTGAGGCTCTTGCCTCTGCCCATTTCCTGGCGGATGGCGTGCACCAGTTCCAGTTGCGTCATGGGCCGGCCGAGACCGCGAAGTGACCCCTCGACCTCACGCAGGTAGCGGATTTTTTCGCCCAGCTTCATGGCCAGAGCCCTATCTCAAATCGGGATAAATATATTGCAATTTGCAATTTATGTCAAGAAATGTATATCCCCATGCCGCAAGGGATTACGAACTTCAGGCTGGACAAGGAGAATGCACTCTAACGGAAGCAGGTAGAACAGTGGGGGAACGCGGGCGCGTGAAGTTATAAGGGAAGGAGCGCCTGCATCGTGTAGTTCCCACTGCCGAGCATCCCGATGCGCCGTGAGGGTCCAGGTACCCGAAATCTTGCCGTCACGTTACGAGTACCGGTGAGGGTGAGAACATTTTCCACTTGGACTGCCTAGCGACGTAGAAATATTCATCCCGAACGGACCGGTCTGGTAACCGCCAGCGTGTCCGGTGGCGGCGAAAGTGGCGCTTTGCCCTGTTGGAGAACTGAAGCAGGGGGCTGAGGCTGTGAATAGAAAATTGCGGACGGCTACGGTAGATCCGCTGCCCTGGGTGAGAGTGGTGGAAAACGTGTACGCCGGAGTGCTATCAGGGTTCTGCAGGTTAGCGTTCCACATGCCATCGATTACCTTGGGTGGCCGAGTGGAACCACAAGCAGCTAGAAGCGATGCGAGGAGAATGAGGAAGACGACACCGACACGGTTCATAGACGCCCCTTTACGCTGCATAGAATTCCGGGGCGGAAAAAACGTTGCCTCGTCAGCGAAAATTATAGTCCGGCTTCGATCCGGGAGCGAGGGTCGAGGTAGTCGCGGAGGGCGTCGCCGATGAAGTTAAAGCTGAGGACGGCGAGCATCACGGCGAGAGCGGGAAAGAGGACGAGGTGGGGCGCATCGAAGAGATGGGCGCGGCCGTCGTTGAGCATGGTCCCCCAGCTGGCAGTTGGCGGAGGAACACCGAGTCCGAGGAAGCTCATGGTGGCTTCGGCGAGGATGGCTCCAGCCATGCCGATCGCCGCCTGTACCACGACGGGCTGAATGATGTTGGGCAGAATGTGGCGCACGATGACGCGCAGGTCGGTGGCGCCAAGGGCGCGAGCAGCCTCGACGAATTCACGCTCGCGAGCGGCGAGGACTTGTCCGCGAACCAGGCGCGCATAGCCGACCCATCCGCCGAGGGAGAGAGCAAGAACAAGGTTGAAGATGCCTGGACCGCGGAAGGCGACGAAGGCGATGGCCAGAAGAATTCCGGGAAAGGAAAGGAAGGCATTCATCACGAGGACATTGAAAAAGCGATCGATCGCTCCTCCGTAATATCCGGCGATGGAACCGACGATCAGGCCGAGAGCGAGCGAGGCGGCGACTACGCAACTTCCGACGAGCATGGAAATGCGCGCGCCGTAGATGACGCGGGAGAGGATGTCACGTCCGAGTTCATCGGTGCCGAGCCAGTGGGCGCGAGAAGGTGGATTGAGGCGTCCGGGAAGATCGAGGGCCGCGGGATCTTGGGGAGCGATCCACGGGGAGAAGAGAGCGAAGATTACGAAGAGGAGGATCAACACGACGCCGATTGCTGCCAGCGGATTGTGTCGTGCGTTGCCCGCGATGCGGTCGCGCAACGAGATGGCGGCGGTGGACATGGGTGCAATATTAAATTGCGTGAACTGGCCTTGAGATTGAAATTCGGTTGTGTTCTTATAAGAGAAACAGCGGGATCGTAAGACCCTCCCGCAAGTGCGCGCCGAAACCTCCACCCTTAGCCTTACATTTCAAGGAGGAAAGCTCATGAGTAAAGTCTCGTATATTCCCAAAGATTACAACACCATCACACCATACCTGATCATTAAGGGCGCCGCTCAAGCGATCGAATACTACAAGAAAGTTTTCGGTGCTACGGAAACGGTTCGGATGAATGGTCCGGACGGGAAAGTCGGTCACGCCGAATTGAAGATCGGGAACTCGCATATCATGCTGGCCGACGAGAATCCCGCGATGGGCCAGGGGCACACCAGTGCGACGACGATTGGTCAAAGCCCGGTGAGCCTCTACGTATACCTGCCCGACGTCGATACCGTAGTGAAGCGCGCGGCGGCGGAAGGCGCAAAAATCCTGAAGCCGGTTGAGGACCAGTTTTACGGGGATCGCTCCGGTTTCATACAGGATCCGTTCGGACACCTGTGGGGCGTTGCCACGCACGTGGAAGACGTTTCGCCGAAAGAGATGGAAGAACGGATGAAGAAAGTAATGCAGGCAGCGTAGTTTAATTTGGGCTGGAGGCGGGGCTAAAGGCCGTGCCCCGTCTCTTGCTCTTTCGATTTGCATTCCTGCCCAGCTAAAGTCAAAAGCTTAAGCACGGCGGCCACGGTGCCCGTGTTACCAAACTTCCAGTTTGATCTCGCGATAACGATTGATCAGCTCAAAGTCTGTCCGACTGGTTGTTATGAGACGGGCGCCTTGAGAACGGGCGGTGAGAGCGATGAGAACGTCGAAATGCAGGTCGCGTAGTTTGTGCGGCTCGAAGCCTTGATCGGCGCGAATGTCGGCCAGTATCTCGCCAGACTCCAGCCAGTTCTTTTGCGTCGGCGTCAGGATCGGGTGGTTTCTCGCCATAGAGCGGAGGAATTTGTGTTCCGACGGCCCGATCGCGCCGCGCCACAGCTCCGCGAGGACGACCGAGGAAGTGCGGACCAAGCCGTTCACCGATTCGATCCTGTTGCGGTGGCGCCCTGTGCGGACCTCGTCGACCAGGACCGATGTGTCGAAGATGACGATGTCACTCATCAAGTCCGGAGAACTTCAGCTTGCCGGAGTTCTTCTTCATCAAGGCTTTGAAACGCTTCAGTGCAACGATTTCGCGGAGGGCGATGTGAACGGCGTCCGTGCGGGATTTTGCCTTGAGCACCTTCACGGCCTCGTCGGCCAGGTCCGTATCCAAACGGATTGTGGTCATGGTCACAGCCATAGTGTCACCTCATCGCTATATACATATTATCGTGTTTGTATATACAGTCAAGAGCAAGGCTTTCGTCGCAGGCAGCATGGTGCCCGCCCTTCGCAAAGAACAAAGAACGCGAAGGATGGGACACCCGGCCGTAGTTCAGAATGGACAAGAGGCGGGCGAACACGCCCGCCTTTTATTCCTCCAACGCCTTGCGAAGGTCCTTCATCAACAGCATGAGTTGTAATTCGTGGATCGGGGAAGGCTCGAAATCAAAGCGTTCGTAAAACGTTCTCGCTCGCTCATCAATGGCGTGAACCAAAACGGCACGAGCACCCACAATGTCTGCCGCTCGCGCGATTCGTGCGAGTGCGTCCTTGAGTAGGGCTTTGCCGAGGCCCGTACGTTGTTCGCCCTTATCAACAGCGAGCCTGGCCAGCAAGATGACGGGGATTGGATGTCGCGCCAGTCCTTTGCCGATTCGTGCAGGGGCCTCCTCGAGCGAAACACTACCGGCGGAAACGGAATAATATCCGACAACTGAACCGTTGCGGTGGACAACGTAGGTTCGCGCCGATTCATTCTTCTGATTCGTCAGAGCGAAACGTTTCAACCAGTCATTAAGTGACTCGTGGATTCCACAATCGAAGCGGCTCAGGTCGTGGGAGGACGAGATTGGCTCAACTTTCGATAACGGCGCTTCCTGCGGCATCAGCGCTGATCGAGGAGGGTAGATTCGGCAAAGAGTTTTCTGAGCCTGGGCTTTACCTTGACAGGCCGGTCGAGAGCTTCACTGAACCTTTGCCAGTCCTTCAGACTCAGTTCGAAATGTCGCGCCTCGGCGATCTCTTGGGCCGCCCGCGCGCAGGCACTCTCCAGGATAAAGTTCGTAATGTTCACGCCTCGCTGTTCGGCACCGAGGCGAATGAGCCGGGCTTCGCGTTCGCTGAGTCGAACGTTGAATCGTTCGGTGCGTTTCTTCTTTGTGGCTGTCGCGGGCACGATGTGGCTCCTCTGTACGCGTGCTATACGTACATCATACGTACAATGTACGCCCAACCTGGGCGGATGTCAAATAGAGTTCCGTCAAGCCCGCTGAATGCTGAGGGTAGGCTAGTTCCAGTTCTACTGTCTGATCCTCGGATTCGCGACTGAGTACAGCACATCGGTCAGGAAGATTCACCGCGACGTACGTCAGGCCGATCGCGAGGATGCAGCCTTGCACCACGTAGTAATCGCGGTTGGAGATGGCGTCGATCGTGAGGCGGCCGATGCCGGGCCAGGAGAAGATCGTTTCGGTCACGATAGCGCCGGCTAGTAACGCTCCGAACTGCAAACCGAGGACCGTCAGCACTGGAATCATCGCATTGCGCAGGGCGTGGCGATAGACCACCGTGCGCTCGGGGAGGCCTTTGGCGCGGGCGGTGCGGATGTAGTCCTGGCTGAGTTCTTCGAGCATGCTGGTGCGCACCATGCGGGTCAGGATGGCGGCTAGCGCGCTGCCCATGGTGATGGCGGGGAGCACGAGGTTGGCGAATGATCCGGCGCCGGAGACGGGGAGCCATCCGGCTTTGATCGCGAAGAGCAGGATCAGGATTGGTCCGAGCGCGAAATTTGGGAATGACAGGCCGAAGAGGCTGACGACGGAGAGCAGGCGATCGTCCCAGCGATTGCGGCGGCGGGCGGAGCGGACTCCGGCGGGGATGGAGAGGACGATCGCGACGAAGAGGCTCGCCAGCGTGAGCCGCAGCGTGTAGGGATAGCGCTGCGCCAGGAGTTTCGTGACCGTCTGGTTGTAGCGGATGGAGCGGCCGAGATCGCCGTGGAGGACGCCTTTCCAGTAACGGATGTATTGCTCGCCTAGCGGGCGCGTCGAGGCCAAAGGCATGGCGGGTGGCGGCGATGTCGGCAGCCGGAGCGCCTTCGCCGAGCATCTGCTGGATGGGATCTCCGGGGACCAGGTGGATCAGGAGGAAGACCAGGCTGACGACCAGCCAGATGACTGGGAGGGTGTAGAGGACGCGTTGGAGGAGAGTTTTCAGTTCTCGGTTCTCGGTTCTCAGTTCTCAGTTGTTAGTTGTCATCGGAATTTAGCATCGCGAGAATGCCTTGACGCAGTGAAAAGAGCGTTCAGCCTATGAGGATCCTTCGACTGCGCTCAGGATGACAAATGCTCATAGCCTCCCGTCCTCACTTGGCGCCTTCGCGCCGGCCGAGACGCTCCGCCGGACAGCCGGCGAGGACGCCGGCACTACTAGTCTCCGCCTTGTTTGGCGGCTTCGGCTTCGCCTTCCACCTTCGCGGTCTTCTCTATTCTTACTCTGGCGATGCGGTGGCCGTCCAGTTCCTCGACCGTGTAGCGGCGGCCCTCGTATTCGAAGTGGTCGCGAATGCTGGGGATGCGCTGCAGGCGAGCAAGCATGAAACCGGCCAGGGTTTCGAATCCGGCGTCGCGCGGCAGCGTCAGGCCGTATTCCATTTCGAGGTCGCGGATGTTGACTGAGCCTTCCAGCACCATTACAGATTCGTCTTCCAGCGCCGGCTCGCTGGGAGAGACGTCGAATTCGTCTTCGATGTTGCCGACCAGCTGCTCGAGGATGTCTTCGACCGTGATCACTCCGGCCGTCGAGCCGAATTCATCGACCACCACCGCGAGATGACGGCGGCGCTCTTTGAATTCGGCCAGCAATTCGGCCAGCACCTTGGTCTCCGGAACTACGACGACGTCATGCATGATCTGGCCGATCTGCATGCGGGAGATGCGGGTTGCCGTCGTCTGGCCGAGGTTGCTGAGGCGGAGGCGCATCCAGCGCATGAGGTCTTTGTAGTAGAGGACGCCGACGATGTGCTCGGGGCCGCGCTGCGGATCGTAAATCGGGATGCGGGAGTGCTGGCCTTCGACGACTTTGGCCAGGGCATCGTCCAGCATCAGGTCAGAGGGCAGAGAAAAGATGTCGGGGCGCGCGACCATGACTTCGCGGACGGTGATGCTGTCGAGTTCGATGGCGCTGTGGATCATCTCTTCCTGAAATTCGGGAATCTGTCCGAACTGGCGGCTGGCGGTGACGATGAGTTTGAGTTCGTCGGGGGAGTGGACGGCGCCTCCGCGGCGGGCAGGCTGTGCGCCGAAGAGTCTTAAAACCAGCCCGCCGGAACGGCGCATGAAGAAGAGGACGGGGCGGGTGAGAGTGAGGAAGGCTTCCATCGGGCGCGGCGACCGCGAGGGCGATCTGCTCGGCGCGCTGCAGGGCGAGAGTCTTGGGAACAAGTTCGCCCAAGATCACGTGCAGGTAAGTGATCAGGGTGAAGGCGATGGCGATGGCGATGGTGTGGGCGTAGATGGCGACGTGGGGCAGGCGTTGGACGATCGGCATGGCTGCCGACAAGGCTGGCGACCATGGGTTCGCCGATCCAGCCGAGAGTCAGGCTGACCATGGTGATGCCGAGTTGAACGCCGTTGACGACTTCGTCGAGGTGCTGGTGGAGGCGCTGGACGATGCGGGCGCCGATGCGTCCGGCGTCGATGAGTTGCTGGATGCGGGTATCGCGGACGCTGACGAGGGAAAATTCGGCGGCGGCGAAGAACGCATTGGCTGCTACCAGGAGAAGGATCAGAAAGACCCGGAGCAGCACATAGGCGATCATTGAGGGGTAATTTTAGCAGGGGGCAGGGGTCAGGGTGCAGGGGTCAGGGGTCAGGGGTGCAGTGGCAAGTGCTCAGGTCCACAGGTCTTGGGTCCTGAGTCTTCGGTAAAAGGACTCGATTACTTGGCCGCAGTGGCATCTAGGAACGTGTTTGCATCACAAAAATCCGGTGGCGATTGCGCTATCCTTTTTATGAGAGGCAGGTCTAATTGGAAGAAAGCGGGCTAGTTGGCAACGTGGCCGCTTTCTTTTCGCATCGCAGCGCAGCAATTCTTCGGAACTAATTCAGCGGGGGCCGCGTAATAGATGATAAGGGCGGCAAGATGGCTCCCAATCTCCAACTGGCGGTATATCGAGGAGGATCTGTGAACGGTAACGGCACTAATGGCAAAAAGAAGCGTCGCAAACTGATGATTTGGGGCGGCGTTGGACTGGGAATCGTCCTGCTGATCGCGATCGGAGTGTTTGCGGCGACGCGCGGCGGCACCAAGATCGATCCTTCGAAGCTCGCCAAGGTGGAAAAGGGAGACCTGGCCAAGAGCGTGGTGGCGACCGGCAAGGTCACGCCCATCACGAAGGTCGAAGTGAAGTCGAAGGCCAGCGGCATCGTGAAGAAGTTGCTGGTGGACTACGGCGACCGCGTGAAGAAGGGTCAGCTGCTGGCGCAACTCGACAAGATCGAGATCGAGGCGCAGGTGGAGCAATCAAAGGCAGCTCTGGAAGCGGCCGAGGCCAACCTGAAGAGTTCGCAGGCTGATTTCGAGCGCGCCAAGGTCGATGCGGAAGGTCCGGACGTGCCGCTGCTGAAGCGCGCGTATGACCGCGCCGTCAACATGGCGAAGGACGGCGTGGTTTCGACCTCGGCCTTGGAAGATGCGCAGAAGAATTACGAGATGGCGCTCAACAAGCAGAACGTCTCGAAGGCGCAAGTCACGGTGCTGAAGGCAAAGATCGCGCAGTCCCAGGCGAATGTGGCGCAGGATCAGGCGAATCTGAAGCAGTTGGAAGAGCAGCTCAGCTATACCGACATCATTTCGCCGATCGACGGCATCGTGCTCTCGCGCGATGTGCAGATGGGCGATGCGGTCAGCTCGATCCTGGTGTTGGGATCGTCGGCCACGCTGGTGATGACCCTCGGCGATACCAGCGAAGTCTACGTGAAGGGCAAAGTGGACGAGAGCGACATCGGCAAGGTCTATCTCGGACAGCGGGCGCGCATCAAGGTCGAATCGTTCAAGGACAAGACCTTCGACGGCAAGGTGACGAAGATTTCTCCGATGGGCGTGGAGAAGGACAACGTCACGACGTTTGAAGTCCGCGTGTCGATCCAGAATCCGGGCGGCGAACTCAAGGCCGAGATGACCGCGAACGCGGAAATCATCCTGGAAGAGCACAAGAACGTGCTGCAGATCCCTGAAGGCGCGATCCTGTACGACAAGGACAAGAAGGCGTCGGTTGAGATTCCCGATCCGAAGGGCAAGGAAGGCAAGAACAAGGTTGGCCGTCAACATCGGAATCTCCAACGGCGCGAAGACAGAAGTTCTGAGCGGGCTGAAGGAAGGGGATCAAGTCGTACTGCAGTAAAACGTGGCGTCAAGATCTCAGACCTCGGACTTCGGCCAACCAGCCTGTAGTTCTGAGGTCTGATTTGTATAGGAACTAGCTTTACAGTCGTACGCCTCATGCCAGAGGTCCGGGCCATGACTCTCTCCGAGATTTTCCGACAGGCCGTCGCCACATTCCGGGCTCACAAATTGCGGACGTTCCTCACGATGTTTGGGCTGGTGTGGGGGATCGCGTCGGTGATTATGCTGGTTGGGCTGGGACGCGGCTTCGTCGTGGATCAGAAGAAGCACATGGAGTCGCTGGGCAAGGACCTGGTGATCGTGTGGGGCGGGCGGACCAGCACACAGGTTGGAGGACGGGCTGCCGGGCGGGAGATTCGGCTGAATGTGGATGACGCCAAGTTGATTCGCGACGAATGCTACCTGGTCAAGAATGTCAGCCCCGAGTTGCGCAGAACCATTCCGGAAGTCAGCCAATTCAATCTGGCCAATCGTGGCGTCGTTGGGATGTGGCCGTCGTATCAGGATTTCCGGTCGCTCAAGGTTTCTGAGGGCCGCCTGATCACCGACGACGATGAGCGCGAAGGGCGGCGCGTGCTGGTGCTGGGATCGAAGGCATACCGGCAATTGTTTCCTGGGCAGCCGGCGATTGGCGCGACAGTTCTGGTGAAGAGCGTTCCCTACTCGGTCGTCGGAGTACTGGCCGAGAAGAAGCAGAATTCGAATTACAGCGGGCCGGACAACGATTATCTGTTTGCGCCGTATTCGGCGGTTTCGCGCGACTTCCCTCCCCCGGAAAAACCTGGAGCCGGCATCACCCGCGGATATCTGGATGACATCGTGTTTGAAGTTGGCGATCCTGAAGAGCACGAGGCGGCGGTGTTGCAGGTGCGGCGTGCGATCGGGCGGGTGCGGCACTTCGATCCCGTGGACAAAGACGCGCTCTTCATATGGGACACGATGGATGGCGCCAAGCAACTGGCGAAGATTTTTGGAGTGGTCACTCTGTTCTTCGGATGCGTGGCGATCGTGACGCTGTGCCTGGGCGGGATCGGCGTGATGAACATCATGCTGGTTTCGGTTTCCGAGCGCACGCGGGAGATTGGCACGCGCAAGGCGATGGGCGCGACCAAGCGCGACATCTTGCGGCAGTTCTTTGCCGAGTCCGCGATGCTGACGGTGGTCAGCGGAATTCTCGGGCTCAGCGTTGGAATCGGCATCTGCGTTGCAATGGTCGTCGTTCCCGCTGCCAGACTTTGTGCCGCATCCGATTGTTTCCCCGATTTCGATTGTGGTTTCGATTTTGACGCTTTCGTTGATCACCGTGACGGCGGGCATGTATCCGGCCCAGCGCGCCGCGGATATGAAACCTGTGGAGTCGCTACGTTATGAATAGGAAAAATCAAGTTCTCCCCTCGGCTTTTGAGTCCAGCGGATCGAAGTTCGGACTGTTGATCACGATCGCGCTGGTCGTGCTGTTCACATCCGCAGCGGCGTTCGGTTCAACGCCGCAGGGAACCTTCGACAAGACGCTCTCGGTCAGTGGGCCGGTCGATCTGGAAGTGCTCACGCACTCGGGCGATGTGAGGGTGCGAGCCGGCTCGTCGGGTTCGGTGCAAATTCACGGGAAGATTTATGTCGGCGACCGCTGGTTTGGAGGGCGGCGCGACGAAGATGTGCACGCCATCGAACAGAATCCACCGATACGGCAGAGTGGCAACAGCATTCACATCGAATACGTGAACTACCGGAACATTTCCATCGATTACGAGATCACGGTGCCCGCGGACACGACGGTCCGCACGAAGAGTGGCTCGGGCGATCAGACGATCGAGGGCACGCGCGGCAACGCCGAGCTGCAGACCGGGTCGGGCGACGTGAGACTCACCAACCTGCAGGGCGAGATCCGGGTGCAGACTGGATCGGGCAATGTGCGAGCACGGCAGGTTTCGGGAGCAGTGAGAGGCGGCACCGGCAGCGGCGATGTCGAGATCGAAGAGACCGGCCCGGGCGACGTCGACTGCATACGGGTTCGGGGAACATCACCGCGAGAGGCGTGCAGGGCAGCTTCCACGGCGAAACTGGCAGCGGTGAAATCACTGCCGAAGGTAAGCCGAGCGGCACGTGGGATGCTCGCACCGGGTCCGGCAATGTGCGACTGCGGTTGCCGTCGAATGCCGCGTTTGATGCGGACATTTCGACCAGTTCCGGTTCCATCGATGTCGGCGCCCCGATGGAGATGACGGTACAGGGACGCATCGGGGATTCGCACAAATCGATCCACGGCAAAGTGCGCGGCGGCGGGCCATTGCTGCGTGTGCACACCGGGTCGGGCGATATTCACATCGAGTAGGAATTTGCCACGGAGACACGTAGACACAGATGAAAGAGCAAGAACCACAAAGGACACTAAGGTTCACGAAGGAAGATCAACAGTCTGGAAATATTCATACTGAGTAAGAATTTGGCACGGAAAGGCGAAGGCACGGCGATGAGCGCGGTCCCACCACTAACGACGGAGAGCCCAGAGACGCCGAGAGTGCGCTGGTTCGAAGTACCGGCCGCGGTGCCGATCCGTCCCCGCGCCAGAAAGCGTGCCTCCTTCGTCTCCGCCATGTTTCTTAAAGAACTCGTATTGCAGGGATGGCAGGCGTTGATGCGCGATCGGACGCGGTCAGCGCTGACCATGCTGGGCATCGGGTGGGGCCTGGTGTCGGTCGTGCTGCTGCTGGCTTACGGACAGGGGCTTGGTGGTTGCGTGCTCAGCGCATTTCTGAACATGGGGAACAACGTCATCGTAATGTGGCCCGGGCAGACCAGCATGCAGGCGGGCGGGCAGCGCGCGGGCAAAGCGGTGAAGTATGAGCTTGAAGATGTGGAAGCGATTCGGGATGAAGTTCCGATCATCCGGGCGGTGAGCGGAGAGATCGATCGCGACTTCGGATTCAAGATCGGCACGCGCGTGGTTTCGATCATGACGCGCGGCGTGGATATGCCATACGGGCAGATGCGCAAGCTGGATCTCGACGACGGCCGCTATTTCAACGAGACGGATTTCGCGGATCACCGGCGCGTGGTGATCCTGGGATACAGCGCGGCGAAGAAGGTCTTTCAGGGCGCACCGGGTGCTGGACAGCACGTCGAGATTGGCGGGCTGGATTTCGAAGTGATCGGGACCATGCGCAACAAGATTCAGGACTCGATGTATCAGGGCCCTGACAACGAGAACGCGTTCATTCCGTTCGCCTGATGCGCGATCTGAAGAACATTCGCGATCCGGACGAGATCATCATTCAGCCGATTGCCCCGGAACAGAACAAGAAGGCGCTGATGGCGGCGCGCGAGGTGATTGCGCGGCGGCATCACTTCGATCCAAAGGACGAGAAGGCTACGCCGGAGTGGGACACCATCGAAGACCGCGGCATGATCAATGCGTTCTCGCTATGGCCTGCAGGCGGTGCTGGGGCTGATTGGAGTCTGCACGCTGGCGGTGGGCGGGATTGGCGTGATGAACATCATGCTGGTTTCGGTGACGGAGCGGACGCGGGAAATCGGGCTGCGCAAGGCGATTGGGGCGCGGCCACGGCATATTCTGGTGCAGTTCCTGCTGGAAGCTCTGGTGCTGACGTTTGTCGGCGGCGCGATCGGGATGCTGGTGGCGCAGTTTCTGACCTGGGTGATTCCGCCGATGCCGTTGTACGACGAGTTCTACAAGACCACCGACCATGAGGGCGCGATCTTCCTGCATGCATCGATGGGCGTGATGATAATCTCGTTCACGATTCTCTCGATGGTTGGGATCGTGTCCGGATTCTTCCCTGCCCTGAAGGCGGCGCGGATGCATCCGATTGAGGCGCTGCGGTACGAGTAGAAAAACCTGGGTCTTGCCAGTCCCGCTCTGTTCGTTTTCGGACAATTCACTCCGCTTTTGGTCAGGCACAGCGTAGAGCCCTCCCCACACCCGCGCGGAATTGCTTGATAACAGTTGGGATATTCCTTGTCATCCTTTGGTGATGAAAGTGCCAGGCCTCGCTTAGACTCGTGTGCCGGAGGTGTCCGTGCTGACTCTGTTCAACGACTTGCGATACGCGCTGCGGCAGTTGCGCAAGACACCAGGAATGGCTGTGCTTGCGATCCTGACCCTCGCTTTAGGTATTGGCGCGAACACCGCGATCTTCACCGTGATCGAAAGCGTTCTGCTGCGGCCGTTGCCCTATGCGCATTCCGATCGCCTGGTCTATATCGGTTCCGCGGGTCGATAAGGCATCGTTTTCCTCCACCTCGTGGCTGAACTATCGCGACATTCACACCCAATCCACACTGCTGCAGGATGCCGCCGGGTACACGGAAGACGTCAGCGTTCTTGAAACTCCGGACGGTTCGCAAAGCATTTTGGCGCCGCATGTAACGACAAATCTCTTTCCCATGCTCGGCGCACGGCCCCTGCTAGGGCGCACGTTCATCGACGCCGAGGGCCAAACCGGTGGACCGCTGGCGGTAGTGCTCTCGGAGGGACTGTGGCGTCAAAGCTTTCATGCCGATCCCGGCATCGTCGGCCAAGGGGTCAAAATCAGCGGCAAGACGCACACTGTGGTTGGCGTAATGCCGCACAGCTTCCACTTCCCCGAACAAGTGGGGGCGGATCTTCAGAAGGGCGTATGGGTGCCGCTGCAGCCTACGGCGGCAATGTTGAAGGACCGGGGCTATAACTTCTTTAACGTCGTAGGCGAGCTTCGTTCCGGGGGTCACGATCGCGCAGGCTGCAGCACGAACTCGATGCGATTGCCGCTCACATTCCCCGAGAAGGCTCCCACCCAGAAATCAAATTTTGCGCCTCCTCGTACCAGGAATTACTCACGGGACCGGTGCGCCCCGTTCTCTATGCTCTTTTCGGCGCACTGGCGCTGGTCCTGCTGATCGCCTGCGCCAATGTCTCCAATCTGCTGATTGCCCGGTGCCTGGCGCGGCAGCAGGAATTTGCCGTGCGGACAGCCCTCGGCGCCGGCCGAGCAAGGCTCGTCCGTCAAATGCTGGCCGAAGGCTTGTCGCTAAGTCTGCTGGGTTGCGGTGCTGGGCTACTGCTCGCGCAACTGGCCATGATCGGGATTCGAAAGCTACCCGACGGAACCATCCCACGCGCCGATTCGATCGCGATTCACTGGACCATCGTGCTGGCGCTGGGCGCAATCGCCGTCCTTACCACGGTGCTGTCATCGCTGCTGCCAGCGCTTCTGGTGGGGCGCGCGAATCCTCAGGCCGCGCTGCAAGCCGCTTCGCGAGGCGTCGGCTCGCGCACGGTAGGGGGAAAGCTCAGCGGAGGCCTGGTCGCCGCCGAAGTCGCTCTTTCCACGCTCCTCCTCGTCGGAACCGGATTGCTCTTTCACACGCTCTGGAATCTGGGAAAAGCGCGGCTGGGCTTTGAGACCGCGAACATTACCACCTTCACCGCCATGCCCGCCGATGCCGCAGGTTTTTCCGCGATGGCCGTCTCGGAGGACACGGCGAACGCGCCAGCCTCAGTCGCCACTCTCACGTATCAACCGGTTCTCGAGCGCATGCGCCGAGTGCCCGGGATCGAAAGCGCCGCACTGGTCACAGCGTCGCCTCTTTCGGGATGGGATTTAAGTTCGGACTTCAAGATTGTCGGGCAGCCGGATGATCCGGCGAATCCGGCCGTGGCGCGGGTCACTGCCGTGAGTGGCGACTACGCCAGAACTCTCGGAACCCCCGTCATACGCGGACGCATGATCACCGACGATGACGTTGCCTCTGCTCCTTTTGTCACGGTCATTAACGAAGCGCTCGCCCGAAAATACTTCAAGGGTAAGGATCCTTTGGGAATGCAAATCGATGTTGGAGGCAAGGACACGGGCATGCTCAAGCCGTATACGATCGTCGGGATTCTCGGCGACCAGGCGGACCACAACGTCGGCGCTGAGGTTGAACCGTTCCTCATGCTCCCGCAGCAACAGGTTCCAACAACATCGCTCTTCTACCAGGCGCTCTTGAAGACGATTGTTCACTTCGCCGTCAAAACCAGGAGCAACATTCCGGTCGCAGCCGAGATGCGATCGGTGTTCCATGAGGCCGCCCCCAGCATTGCACTCGACAACTTTCAGACCATGCAGGAGGCTGTCGACCAGAACACCTTCAGCCAGCGGCTGGGATTGTATCTGGTCGGCTCGTTCGCGGGGCTGGCCGTCGTGATGGTAGTCGCGGGACTCTACGGAGTGCTATCGCAGCTCGTGGGCTATCGCCGCCGCGAGATCGGGGTTCGCATGGCATTGGGTGCGACCCGGCAGAGTGTGGCGCAAATGGTCTTCCGTCAGGGCTCGATCGTCATCGGGATCGGACTCGGCATAGGTCTGCTTTTGGCATTTCCGGCGGCACGCCTGATTCAGAGCTTCTTGTACGAGGTGCGGCCGCTGGACGGGTGGACCTATGCCTCGGTTCTGCTCATGCTGCCGGTGATCGGACTGGCTGCGGCGCTTTTGCCGGCGCGCAAGGCGGCGTCCATTCAGCCGATGCAGGCGTTGCGGGAGGATTGAAAAACGGCAGGATCGCGACTGACCGCCGGGTATCCCCTATCTGCGGGAATCTGCACGCGCCGCCAAGGCATCGGCTTCCAGTTGGGCTCCTGTCTCCCGCGATTCCAGTTCCGCCTGACGCACCTGAGTTGCTTCCAAGGCATTTGTACCGGCCTTTTGGTGAGTCGGCTCGACGAAATAGCGCCAGCCCTCCAGCCGGTCTTCAGAGAGTTGGAAACTTTCCAGATTCTTCATCTCTGTCTCGGCATAGTGCTTGCCCTTGAGAACGGCAACCACACCCGCGGACCGGTAGGTCCGCACATTGTGGCGGATGATCGCGTAGGAAACGTTCAGCTCGTTGTGTATCAGAGAAGCTCCATTCCGCCTGCTTCAAACCACGCAGGCTATGCCGCAGCGGTTCAAGTCCTGTCGCACGCCACGATCGCCGAAGCCTGACGCCTCAGCGATCGGTTTCATTCCTTAAACAAATACTTCTCCGGGCAACGCGGTCAAGGTTCTCGAAGCCAGCGTATTTTGAATCAGGCGCCTCGGCTGCGTGGACATTGCGGCGTCGCTCTGCACGCGTTCGATGCGCAGTTTCAGAGCGCGCTCGATCTGGCGGAGTTCAATGACCTCGGCTCCTGCTACCAGACTCGAGGCTTGCCCTTGCAGACCTGCTCTGCCGGTACGGCCCACGCGGTGGATGAAATCCTCAGCCATCTTGGGCAGGTCGTAGTTGATGACGTGAGCGACGTCGTCGACATGCAGGCCACGCGAGGCAACATCCGTGGCAACCAACACCTGATAACGGCCTTCCTGAAATCCACTCAGGGCCGCGTTCCTTTGCGATTGCGAGCGGTCGCCATGAATCACGCCGGCGTTGAAGCCGTCGCGAACTAAGTCCTTGGCGAGTCTTTCGGCACCACGTTTGGTGCGGGTGAAGATCAGAGTCTGACCTTTTTCTGCGTAGAGCAGTTGGCGCAGTAAATCGAGCTTCTCGCCGGGCCGTACTTCGTAGGCCTTGAGTTGTACACTTTCGGCCGGCTTCAGCACCGAGCCAAGAGCGACCCGTACCGGATTGTTCATGTAGTCGTTTACCAGACCTGCAACGGACTGCTCCATGGTGGCCGAGTAGCACAGAGTCTGCCGCTTCGCGGGGAGCACTGACAAAATCCGCCGGATGGCGGGCAGGAATCCCATGTCCAGCATGCGGTCGGCTTCGTCGAGCACCAGGATGGTCACGTGGCGCAGGTCGGCAAATTTGCGATTCATCAGATCCTGCAAACGTCCGGGAGTGGCAATTACCAGCTCCGAACCGGCGCGCAGGCTTTGAATCTGGGACTTCTCGGAAACTCCTCCGATGACGAGCGCAGCTTTCGGCATTTTGCGGATGCGAAGTTGTTCGTATTGTTCGTGAACCTGCATTGCGAGCTCACGGGTTGGAAGCAGGACCAGAGCGGTGGTGTGGTTCGACGGCTCGCGCTGAAGCGTTTCGATCAGCGGGATGAGAAATGCGAGGGTCTTGCCAGTGCCGGTCTGGGCGGTTCCGATGACATCTCGCCCTTCGAGAGCGGGAGGAATCGCGTCTTGCTGGATGGGGGTTAAGGTGGTGAATTGAGCTGCCGCCAGCTTCTGCTGCAACGTAGAAGACAAGGGCAGTTCTGAAAATGTGGTCATTCGAATTTTTTTCTTTCTGGAGGGGCCGTTTGTCACGCACACTCTGACACACGTCAAGAGCCGCAACGCCGCTCACATTTGAGTTTGGAATTTGCGCTAACTAAACGGCGGGCAGGAAAGGCGGAGATGAAGCTGGTCAGAAGAAGCAGGACCACCGCGTCACAAGCAAACCGTGGAAAAAGCGTCAACGACAGTATAGCAGAAGAGGGTCGGCTGTTGGCCGCCTCCCTATTACCTCAGTGCCTTGACGCCCAGCTCTCCGGCAAATTAACTTCGCGGATACAGGGATAATTCTGTCTTCCAGCGAGGATCAAGTTGGCGCATCGTCCGATCATTACTCTCACTACTGATTTTGGGACCAACGATCACTTTGTGGGCGCCGTGAAAGGCGTCATCCTGGATATCGTGCCGGAGGCGGCGATTGTTGACATCTCGCACGCGGTACAGGCGTTCGATGTGCTCGATGGCGCGATCGCGATTTCGCAGACGTATTCCGTATTTCCCGACCGGAACCGTTCACATGGTTGTCGTCGATCCGGGTGTGGGAACAACTCGGCGGCCGATTATCGCGTCGAGCGACGGATATCACTTTGTCGCGCCTGACAATGGCGTGCTCTCTATGGTGTACGCAAAGGAAGAGCGCATTCACGTGCGGCACGTCACGTCGGACCACTATTTTCACCAGCCGGTGAGCAATACGTTTCATGCTCGAGACGTGTTCGCGCCAGTGGCGGCATATCTCGCGAAGATGGTCGATTCGCACAAGTTTGGGGATGAGATTGAGGACTACGTGAAGTTCGCCGCGCCGAAACCGAAGCCTGCCGGCGAGAACAAATTGCGAGCGGTGGTGCTGAAGGTGGATCGCTTCGGAAACCTGATCACAAACATTACTCCCGACGACGCACCGGCGCTTTTCTCCGGCAAAACGGCGTTCAAGATTGTAGTGGGAAGCAAAGAGATCACAGAAATTCGCAGTGCCTATGCTGAGGGTGGTCCCGGGGAGGTGTTTGGAATCCTGGGGAGCATGGGGTATCTGGAGATTGTTGCGAACCGGGCGCCGGCGGCGCAGCTCACGGGAGCGGGCAAGGGCGCCGAGGTCAGCGTTCAGCTCGGAGGGGCGACGGCGGCGGGCAAGGGCGCCTAAAAGCCTTCACCACAGAGGGCACAGAGGGTCACAGAGGAATCACGAGTTCTTTGGTTTGGGATGGGCGTAGCGTTCCATCTCGCCGGTCCAGCGGAGGAATCGCCAGAGTTCGTGGCGCTCGCGCCACATAAATTCCCAGAACTCCACAAAGCCGATCTGCTTCATCTTCACGCCGGTGTAGGTTTCGATGCGCCAGAGAAGATACGGGCTGCGCCAGGGAGCCAGACGATGGCCACGGGTGGCGTTCCACAGGAAGCGGATCTTGTTGCGCATGCGCGCCATGATAGCCAGAATGGATGCGAAGTGACAGTAACGAAAAGAGCGCCACGGCGCGGCGGACAGCCGACTGGCGGCTGTCCCCACATAGACCTCCCGGAGCCATCGCCCTATTCTGCCCATGTTAGAATCCAAGCTCTGCCTCGATCTCTTCCGCATGACTGACCCAAATGCCCGCCAAAAAGCCGAGGACCTGTACTATTCGGCTCTCGATCTCATGGCAGAGGGACACCTGGAGAAGGCAGTTGCGGCCTATCAAGAGTCATTGAACGCCGACCCGACATTTACCGAGGCCATGCACGGACTGGCACGGGCGCTGCAAGATTTGCAGCGCTTCGATGAGGCGATTGAAGTGGCCAAGAAGATCGCCGAAATGGATCCTGACGACGTGCTCGCGCATACCAGCCTATCCGTTCTGTATCAGAAGAAGGGGATGATTCCCGAAGCTGAGGCGGAGGGAGCAAAGGCGAGGGTGTTGGGGTGGAAACAGCAGTTGAAGAAAGGAAGTTAGTCGCTCCGGCGAATGGGGTGCCCTTCTGTGTCGCTCCTTAACAAAAATTCAATGAGACCTTGTTGGTTGTTGTCTCTTGCCTGGCCATCGGGACGACCGTTTTTATGCGAGGAATCCGTAAGAGAAAATTCAGCGAAAACTTTGATGAGACGGTGGATGCGGCGACCGGCCTATCTACGTTTGCGGAGTTTGCACACAATCAAAGCGATGTGGAACAAATCCTGAAGGCGGACAGTGTTCGACATGTGGTGGTGGAAAAGAATATGGCTGTACACTTTTCACCGCAAAACGCCCTTCGGGATCTGCTTAACCATTCTGCCAAGTATAATCGACATCAACCACATCCGGCTTCTGGCAAGCGCTCTAGCGGTCCGCTACCTTTTTTGGGGTTGACGGGCGACTTCTGGTAAGCCACAATCCGAACAATTGAGTACCTTGGGAAATAAAGAATCAAATGCCGATAGTCGCACGAGCCGAACGTAGCTCTGTCGAGAAGTCTGTCTTTTCTGCGGGGCGCCGGTTTTCTCTAGCAAACCTGTTCGAATCGCCGGCTTCACCCCAACGGATGCTGGCGCTGGAAGGAATGCGCGGTGTTGCCGCCCTGATGGTATTTTTCGTGCATTTCTACGCGCTGCTGGGCCTGTATGCGCGACCGAATTCCCTGATCGAGGCGAGCGCACATTTCGCGGGTGTGGTCGGCAATGTCGGCGTCGACATCTTCTTCGTCATCAGCGGCTTCCTCATGTACGGCATCGTGATGCGAAAGCCAACGCCTATCCTGACCTATCTTGGCCGCCGAGTCAGGCGCCTCTACCCGGTCTTCCTTTTCGTATTCGTGGTATACATCGGGCTCTCCTCCATCATGCCCATGGAGTCGCGGATTCCGCGATCGCCCAAAGCAGCCGTGGAATATCTGCTCCTGAATCTCGCGATGCTGCCCGGCATGCTTCCGATTACGCCCCTCGTCCGGGTGGCATGGTCGCTCAGTTACGAGTGGTTCTATTATCTGATCCTTCCCTTCAGCATGTGGGCGTTTCGACTGCGGCGCTGGTCTCCAGGATGGCGAATCGGCTTTGTGCTGGCGTTATGCGTATCGCAATATGTTCTTTGCTCACTCCACTGGACGTCTCACCCACGCCTGATCATGTTTGGCGCGGGCGCGTGCCTGTGGGAACTGGCCACCAACTTCGGCATCGCCCGATATCTTGGCTGGCGCGGAGAAACGTTTACCATTGGCCTCGTCATCTTTGCACTGATCTGGATGGGACTCACCCCCAAATACCACCTAGCCGTCGCGCTCAACCAGGCAGGAATTCCGTTAGTGAACACGCTGCTGTTCTTCGTCAGCTTCTTCGCACTCGCTCTCTACTCACTGTTCTACAACGGAATCCTCAGCAAGTTCTTCTCCGTCACGTGGCTGCGCTGGGTAGGGAATATCAGTTACTCGTATTATCTGATCCATGGACTGACGCTGCACTTCGTTGCCAGGTCGATGCGTTACGCATTCGGAACTCAGCCACTGCCTGCCGCGCTGTTTCTGCTGCTCTGCGCGAGCGCGATGCTCGCGACGATCGTGGTAAGTGCTTTGCTTTTCCTTGCAGTCGAGAAGCCACTCTCGATGGCGTCTCCAAAGCCAATCTTGGCCACGATGCCGCGCCCGGTGGCGGTTCCCACCCCAGTGCTCACCACCGGGTTGCAGGACGTCGAGCCTGTTCGCCGTTCGAATGTAGGCTAGTGTCCTTTTGTCCTGAAGTAAATACCGCAGGAATATAAAGCCCTCTTTCGCGGCGCAGAAACGCTGGTGACCGAGGGCCGATCTCACCACCGCCATCATCCCCAAGCCCAAATTGACGACCACTATGGCGTGGGATTTTTCTGCACATCGACGGGCGACCTATGTCTGGTGAGATATCGGTCACGGTTGGACTGGCGGGAGCTCTCCGCTTGGGCATGCAAAAACGTTGATCCCGTCCCCCCTCGGCTATTCCGCCGGCACTCGCGAAAAACTGACTGCAAACGGCGCAGAGGAAATGTCCTGCGGACTCTGAAGCCAGCGGCGGCGGGGAAGGAAGCGGTGACGAATCAGCGTCCAGATGGCCAGCCAGCCATCGGAAAGGCGGATCTTCTTGCCTTCTTCCGCGGATCGGGGACGGTACGAGATCGGCACTTCCTCGATCTTTTCTCCCAAACGGCAAATCTTGGACGTCACTTCCGGACAAAACTCAAAGCGACGGCACTCCAGTCGCAATTGCGCAAGCAACGGGCGTCGAAAGGCTTTGTAGCAGGTAGCCTCGTCGTGAATCCTGGTGCCGTAGAGCAAGTTCGTGAGGTGGGTTAACAGCTTGGCGCCGAGAAAAAAGCGGAGACCGCGTTCAGGGCGATCGGGCCTGACCCCATAGACGACATTCGCCCGCCCCTGCTGCATAGGCTCTAACAACGCAGGATAGTCCTTGGGATCGTACTCCAGGTCCGAATCCTGGATCAGGACGTATTCGCCGCGAGCGTAGGTGAGGGCGGTGCGAATCGAAGCTCCTTTGCCGCAGTTCCTTTCGTGGAAAACGATGGTGACGTCTTCGCGCGGCGGAAGGGCAAGCAATTTCTCACGAGTACCGTCGGTCGAACCATCGTCGACGATAATGACTTCCTTCTTGACGGGAGAAGCCAGGACGGCCTGCAACAACTCCTCGAGGTGGAGCACCTCGTTGTAGACCGGCACGATTACCGACACGTATCCCTCCCAGCGATCTTGCGTTGCCGGATGGTCATGCCGAGGGAGAGTCTCCAGGAGATTCACGTCTAGAACTCTATTTAACCACACTGCCTGCGCGATGGTGAAAGCGAAACCGCAGTCGGAAGATGCGAAAACAACCGTGGACGTGCAGCGGAAGTTCACGTTTGCAACCGACGGAGGTCAGAATCAGGTAGGTAGATCCAACCTGGACGGTTCTGCCGTTGGCGACCGCATGCGCTCCGCTGTTACCGAAGCGCGATTTACCAGCAGGCGCGCCAGTTGGTCGCAACCTTTTCGCCGTGAACCCAATTCTCGGCTAAAATATCAGCGTACCTCCTCGTAGTTCTCCGATGATCAACGGCAAACACATAGCTGTCGTCATGCCCGCGTATAACGCGGAGAAGACCCTTGAGGCCACGGTTGGAGAGATCCCCGATCTCGTCGACATCCGCATCCTCGTCGACGACCACAGCCGCGACCAGACGGTGGCACTCGCCCGCCGGCTGGGGCTGCTCGTCTTCCAGCACGATCGCAACTACGGTTATGGACGGAATCAACAAACCTGCTATCGCGAGGCCTTGGCAGCGGGTGCCGACGTCGTTATCATGCTGCACCCTGACTATCAGTACACGCCCTTGCTGATTACCGCGATGGCGAGCATGGTGGCTTATGACGTTTACGACGTCGTGTTGGCCTCGCGCATCATCGGAGGCCGCGCACTGATGGGTGGCATGCCGGTGTACAAATACATCTCCAATCGTCTGCTCACCGCGTTTGAGAACCTGTTTCTGCGGGTAAAGCTTTCCGAATACCACACGGGTTACCGCGCCTTCAGCCGCCAGGTGCTGACGGAGTTGCCCCTGCTGGAGAATTCCGACGACTTTGTCTTCGACAACCAGATGCTGGCGCAATGCGTCCACTTCGGCTTCCGAATCGGAGAAGTCTCTTGTCCGACGAAGTACTTTGAGGAAGCATCTTCGATCAATTTCCGCCGCAGCGTGAAGTATGGATTCGAAGTACTCGCGACCACGCTACAGTTCGCCGCGCAGAGAATCGGCCTGCTGCACCTGCCACGATTCAGCAAGCAGGGCCGCAAACTCGAAACCGAGCGCGACCCCTACTACGCGTCGCAGACGGCAACAGCGCACCCGAATTAGGCATCAAACTTGAGCCTTTTCGCTCAGGCAGCTAAACTATTGCAACAAAGGAAGTTAGCGCGAGAGACAAGGACGTAGGAGATCCGTCGGTGCGGTTGCTATAATAGCCCCAGAAGGGCTTCCCCGGCTCCGTTTGTGCATCCGACACCGCGCTGAGGTCCGCACCTTGGAATCGGCCCCACACGTGAGAAACAGGAGTTGTGCCCCGGTCTTTGTAGTTGGTAGCCCACGTTCTGGAACCACCCTCCTCTACGACATGCTGCTTTCAGCCGGGGGCTTTGCGCTCTATCTGGGCGAATCCAATATTTTCAATCTTTTGGCACCGCGATTCGGGGACCTGGCGATTCGGAAGAACCGCGAAAGGATGTGGCAGGTTTGGGTGCCTGAGGTGAAGAATCTCTTCAGGCGCGTTCCAAGCCCACCGACGATACCCCTTACAGTCGAAGAAGAACATTGTCCTGAGCGCCCTGCGCAAACCTCTGACTTCGAAGGTCGCGGATGAGGTGGTATTTGTCGACGAAAAGGCGGCCGCTGGCTTGCACGCTGGCGCGCGACCGATAGCAGATTGCGACTTAGCTCAGGAAGGATCAACGGTGGAAAGGATGGCGGGACAACCGTAAGGGAGATCATGGCGATGAAAAATGTGGGAATAACAGTTTGCGCAATGCTGCTATTGGTGCCGGCTTCCTGGGGAACAGAAAATCCGCCCAAGAAGTTCCCCACGGGATCATCGCATCCGCACCACTCACTGGCGCAAACCCAAGCGACCGGACACGCGCGGTCGAGCGGATCCAGCGCGTTGCTGTCGAAATCGCAATCAGGACGGGAGAGAGAGCTCGAACGGATCGAGCATCAGAACACGGTGCATCCTCAAGCCCAGTCAAGGCAACGAAGCGCCAAGGCCGGCGGGCAAGCGGCGCGCATTCATCCTGAGCCAACTGGACATGGCTCTGGCATCAACTACAGCTATCACCCTCCCCGTACTCAATCAACAGGATCTGGTAGCCGAAAGCACTGAAGCCCGTTCTGCCTGGCTTGAGGACTTGCGTTCGGCTCCGGAGTTAGAGCCCCGCGCGACAATGCTAAGAACTAAGAATCCCGACAAGAGAGTCGCTGATCTTGAGTGGTTGGAACGGGCGAGAAACATTCTCCTAGGCTTGCGGGTGCGACGCCGTAACGTGGGTTGCATCCGATGAGCAGGACGGACAACGCTGCGTGGTGATGGCATCAAAGACGGAAGTGCGTATCGGCGAGGTTTGGGACGCGACTAACATCGGCAATCCCTCTGAATTGGGGCCGGGAGTTGTCCATCTCTGGCAACGCCGACTCGATGCCCGCGCCGAAGAACTGAGCGCATGTTACAGCCTGCTTTCGAGCGAGGAGCAAGATAGAGCACGCCGATTCCGCGTCGAGCGGCCGCGTAGCGAATTTGTTCTGACTCGCGGAACCCTGCGTTCTCTGTTGGCTCGTTATCTTGGAAGTAGTCCGCAGGAGGTGCGCTTCCGCTACGCGGTTCAGGGAAAGCCGGCTCTTGAGGGTGACAGCGACTTGAGCTTCAACGTCTCTCACACCGACGGTTTGGCGCTTATGGGATTTGTGAAACGCCGGTCAATCGGGGTAGATGTGGAGAACCTGGACCGTAAAATCGAGGCGGAACGACTGGCGGAACGATTTTTCTCCGAACGCGAGCGTCAGGCCCTGAGGACTCTTCGCGGGGATGAACTACAGGCCGCTTTTTTCAGATGCTGGACGAGGAAGGAAGCCTACATTAAAGGCGAAAGGTGGTGGCCTTTCGCTGCCACTACACCAGTTCGACGTTTCGATCGCTGAGAGCGATCGAGACGCGCTTTTCGCAACGAGGCCGGATCCGGCAGAGGCTGGACGATGGACGATCTGCGACGTGCCGATGGGTCCGGGATATGCGGCGGCAGTGGCGGTATCAACTGACGAAGGGAGCGGGTAGTCGAGGCTGGCGCATGAATTACGACACTCATGGGGAACGATCAGTTGAAGCCGATTCAGATACCCTTATCCGCTGCCCAGCAGAGGCTTTGGGTATTGGAACATCTGCATCCTGGTAAAGGGCTCGGGAACATCGGAATTGGCGCGCATTGGAGAGGATCTCTCGATTCCGTTGTGCTAGAGGCAGCGCTGAATGAAGTGCTGCGGCGGCATGAAATTCTGGGTTACGAATTTCGCCTGGTCAACGGCATGCCTCTGCAGGTTCTCTCGCCGGCGGCGCGTGTGGTTCTTGAGCGGGTCGACTTGCGAAATGTGCGCGAGGCCGACCGCGCCAGTCGAGTTTCCCAATTAATCAGGCAGGAGACGGTTAAGCGATTCGACCTGGCACATGGCCCCGCGCTGCGAGCGACGCACGTTGTCTTGTCAGAGTCAGAGCATACGGTGTTATTCGTCGCTCACCGCATGGTGTGCGACGGAGCATCTCTACGTATCCTGGTGAATGATGTCACCGCCGTTTACGATGCGCGCGTAAACGGGCGCGAGCCGGGCCTCTCGGAAGTTCATCCAATATCGTGAGCTGGCTTTCCTGCCGCCTGCTGCAGATGACCTTTCCTACTGGAAAGAGCGGCTTGCAGGCGCACCTTCGAGCCTTGAACTTCCTACGGATCGCGCGAGGCCGGCAACGCAGTCATTCCGCGGCGCAAGCCAGACCATGCGAATCCACGGATCGCTGATGCAACGACTGCGAGAACTCAGCCACAAATACGATGTGACGCTGTTCATCACACTGCGTGGCTGTATTCAAAGTGCTCCTCGCGCGTTATACGAGGCAGGAAGAACTGGTTGTCGGGACAGGGCTACCGGGCCGTTTGCGGCCAGAGTGTGCGAGCGTGGTCGGGCCGCTGGAAAACATGGTTGCGCTGCGCACCGAAGTTCCCGGCGAACGCAGCTTCGCCGAGTTTCTTTCGCGAGTCCGCGAAGTGGTCGGCGGCGCTTTCGCGCACCAGGGAATTCCCTTTGAGGCCCTGTTGGCGGAGCTGCGACTGGACCGCGACATGAGCCGTCATCCACTCTTCCAAGTTCGGTTTGATATGCGGCGAGTCAGGTTCGATTTCTGAGCCCAGACCCGGAATGACGGCGTTCGAACTTGAGAGTCCGGCGGAGCCATTTGATCTGCGAGTGGATTTTAAGGAGACCGAAGGCGAGCTTGCCGGTCGCTTCAGCTACAGCACCGACCTATTCGATGATGCAACCATCACGCGCATGATGGAGCACTTTCGCATTTTGCTGGAGAGTGCCGCTGCCGACCCGAATATCGCGATTTCCCGGTTGCCGATGCTCGGCGAGGAGGAACGCCACCGGCTGCTCGTCGAGTGGAACGACACTCGAGTGGAATATCCGCGCGACGCTCCGCTGCATCAGTTGATTGAGGCTCAGGTTGAGAAGACTCCTGATGCGGTTGCATTGGTCTATGAATCGGAGCAGCTGAGCTACCGCGAGCTGAATTCACGGGCCAACCAGCTGGCGCGTTACCTGCGGAAGAATGGCGTGGGGCCGGACGTCCTTGTGGGAGTTTGCGCGGACCGGTCGATCCAACTGGTGGTCGCGCTGCTTGCTTCCATGAAGGCGGGCGGTGCATACGTTCCACTGGATCCGGAGTATCCCAAGGGCCGGCTGGAAACAATGTTGGCCGACGCCAATCCTGCGGTGGTCCTGACGCAGTCTCATTTGCTCGAACGATTGCCCGCAGGAACAAAGAACGTTTTCTGCCTGGATCGAGATTGGTCCTCACTGCAGAACGAGAGCACGGAGAATCTTGCTGCGGCCGTAGGCGGCAAAAATTTGGCGTATGCGATCTACACCTCCGGATCTACGGGCAGGCCAAAGGGTGTGCCCAATGTCCACGAAGGCATTGTGAACCGCCTGTTGTGGATGCAGGAGATGTACCAATTGACAGGCAAGGACCGGGTCCTCCAGAAGACTCCTTTCAGCTTCGATGTGTCGGTATGGGAGTTCTTCTGGCCGTTGTTGACCGGGGCCACACTGGTTGTGGCGCGACCGGGGGGACATCGCGATCCGGCATACCTGGTGAATATCATCGCCGAACAGGGGATCACCACGCTTCACTTCGTTCCCTCGATGCTCAGCATCTTCCTCGAGACAGTGGGACTAGAGCGCTGCGGTAGCGTGCGCCAGGTCTTTGCGAGCGGCGAGGCTCTGCCCTTCGAACTGCAGCAGCGTTTCTTCGAACGGATGGACGCGGAACTGCACAATCTCTACGGCCCGACGGAAGCTGCGGTCGACGTAACCTACTGGCAGTGCAGGCCGGAGAGTGACCGCTCCATCGTTCCCATCGGGCGGCCTGTTGCGAATACGCAGATTTACATTCTCGATTCAAGTCTTGAGCCAACGCCGATCGGAGTGCCGGGGGAATTACATATTGGAGGAATCCAGTTGGCACGCGGATACCTGAATCGACCCGAGCTTACCGCGGAGAGATTTATTCGCGATCCATTCAGTCCAGAGCCGGGCGCACGCTTGTACAAAACTGGGGATCTGGCGCGCTTCCTTCCTAGCGGCGACATCGAGTACCTCGGCCGCACGGATTTTCAGGTGAAACTCCGCGGCCTGCGTATCGAACTTGGCGAGATCGAAGCAGTCCTGGGCAGCTGCGAGGGAGTTCTGCAGGCGGTGGTCGTCGTCAGAGAGGACCATCCGGGGGACAAGCGGCTAGTCGCTTACCTTATCGCAGCGCCGGGGCGCAAGCTGGAGGCTGATAGTCTGCGCCGGCAATTAAAAGATCGGCTCCCCGAATACATGGTGCCGTCGCGATTTATTTGCGTGCAGAAGTTTCCGATGACGACCAGCGGCAAAGTGGATCGCAAGGCTTTGCCTGCGCCTCCGCTGGAGCAACGCGACGAAACAAGCCGGGTAGCGCCTCGAAACGATATTGAATCCACGGTAGCATCCCTGTTTGCCAACGTTCTTGGGCTTCCCGCAGTAGGAGTGACTGACAATTTCTTCGATCTCGGTGGGCACTCCTTGCTGGCGGGTCGTCTGCTGGCGCAGATTCATGAAGCAACGGGCCGTGAGATTCCACTATCGGCAATGTTCCGCGGCGCAACCGTCGAATCGCTGGCAAAGCTGGTTACGTTTGGTTCGGACCTTGATCGCGATTCGGTGCTGATGGAGATTCAGCGTGGAGACGGCAGCCGCCCTGCCGTTCTTTGCCATCGTCCCTCCGGGTGAGGAGTCTCTGGGCTACGCCATGCTCGCGCGCCACATGGGGCCCCAGCAGACGGTCTACAAGATTCAAGGACGCTCTCCTGTGACGGGCGGGAAGCGGCCTTACTCAGAACATGAGATGCGGGCGCTGACTGACGAATACGTTGCCGCGATGCGTTCGGTGCAGCCGCACGGGCCTTATTGCCTGGGTGGACTCTGCGACGGAACGCACATCGCCGAACAAATCGTGCTGAAGCTCGAATCTGAGGGCGAGGAAGTCGGGTTGTTTGCGATCTTTGATACGTGGGTGATGCAGCACAGCCAGAACCGCTTTCTGTGGAAGATCAATTATTACGGCCAACGCGTGCGCCAGATCAGGAATCTCAGCCTTGCGGAGCAGTTGGTTTCATACAAGCGAGTGGCGCAGAAGAAAGTTGAGAATCTGGTCGGATTAAAGCCAGGGCGTACCGACTGGCGCCAGGCTTATTGGCCGGAGGATTTTACGCCCGCCCGTTTCCGCGCACCCGTAGTCCTGTTTAAGCGGCCGAAGCAGCCGTTCTACTACATCAACGATCCGCAGATGGGCTGGGGCGAGAGAAGCGAGGGCGGCGTCACCATCCACGAGGTTGAATTTCATCATGCCGAGATTCTGCGCGAGCCGCACGTGAAGATCTTTGGCAAGAAACTAGCCTCGCATATGGCAGAACTCATCGCTTCAGTTCCGATGAGCCAGGATGAATCACTGGCGAGTTCCGTTCCGAAGCAGGACGGCGTATGAAATTCAACGAGGGTCAGATTTTCAAGAACGTCGTCGATTCTCCCTTAGAAAATTGCGCAGAGAATTGCACATGTTCGGTCATATTCCGGCGGGGAATTCGTTGGCCAAACTGCGCAAGGATTTGCACACAATCATGGGTTGATGCCACTGCTGAGCCGCAAAAACAAAAGTTTAAGCTTTTATCCTTATCAACTTACAGTACAATACCAGTACACAGTCGGCATAGTAGTTGCATAGCGTAAGGTCAACATTTCTTTGTAAACTTGAAGGCAGACTCATGGTCTTTGACCCGCAGCAACGATTGAAGTCTCGTGGCACCCCCCAATAGCAGTCCGGGTAATCATCAATTGATTCCTTCTGCGAAACGCTGAATCTACATGCAATAAATCCAAATCCACGAATCTGGGAGGCTCACGCTCTTGTCCGCTTCAACTAGTCATTTGATTGCTCCTCACGGTGGTGAACTGACCGATCTGCTTGCACCGCCCGAAAAAGCCGCAGAACTGAAAGCCCATTCTCGCGAATGGCCGTCCTGGGACCTTACCGCCCGCCAACTCTGTGACCTCGAACTGCTGATGAGCGGAGGATTCTCCCCGCTGCGCGGCTTCATGACCAAAGCCGACTACGAAGGCGTTTGCCACGATATGCGGCTGGCCAGCGGGATCTTGTGGCCGATGCCGATCACTTTGGACGTGACGGAAGAATTTGCCAAGAAGTTGACTCCGGGCAGCAGCAAAGTGGCGCTGCGCGATCCGGAGGGCGTGATGCTCGCGGTGCTGCACGTGGAAGAAGTCTGGCAACCGGACCGCGCCGCCGAAGCCAAGGCCGTGTTCAACAGCACCAGTAAGGCACACCCGGGCGCAAACTACGCAATGAACATTGCCAATCCCTGGTACGTGGGAGGGCGGGTCGAAGGGCTACAGATGCCGTCCCACTACGATTTCCGCTCTTTGCGCTTTACCCCCGCGGAGCTTCGCAATGAGTTTGCCCGCCTGGGATGGCGACGCGTTGTGGCGTTCCAGACTCGAAATCCCATGCACCGCGCGCACGTCGAGCTAACATTCCGTGCCGCCAAGCAAGTGGAAGCCAACCTTTTGATCCATCCCGTCGTCGGAATGACGAAACCAGGGGACGTCGATTACTACACGCGCGTACGTTGTTATCAATTGCTGGGCTCGAAATATCCGCAAGGGACGCAGAAGCTATCCCTTTTGCCCCTTGCGATGCGCATGGGCGGGCCGCGCGAGGCAATCTGGCACGCGCTCATTCGCAAGAATCACGGCTGTACGCACCTGGTCGTTGGGCGCGATCACGCAGGACCAGGCAAGGACGTCGACGGCAAGCCGTTCTACGGCCCCTACGAGGCGCAGGAAGTGTTCAAGAAGCACGAGTCGGATATCGGTGTAACGATGGTTCCCTTCAGCATGATGGTCTATCTCGAGGGTGAGGACCGTTATATCCCGGATGACGAGGTGAAGAAGGGAGATCGCGTTCTGAACATCTCCGGAACGGAACTGCGTCAACGGTTGAATGAAGGGCGTGAGATTCCGGGATGGTTCACGTATCCCGAAGTGGTTCACGAATTGCGGCGAAGCTTTCCGCCGCGCAGCAGGCAGGGCGTAACAATCTTCTTCACGGGACTGTCGGGCTCGGGCAAGTCAACGATCGCCAATGTGCTGCTGACCAAGTTCCTGGAGGTCGGCGGACGTCCGGTGACCTTGCTGGATGGAGACCTGGTGCGCAAGCATTTATCGTCCGAGCTTGGATTTTCAAAGGAACACCGCGATATCAACATCCGACGAATTGGTTATGTGGCGTCGGAAATTACCAAGAACGGTGGGATCGCGATCTGCGCGCCCATCGCGCCTTATGACGCGACACGCAAACACGTTCGCCAGATGATCGAGCCCTATGGCGGCTTCATCCTGGTGCACATCGCAACTTCGGTGGAAGTCTGCGAACAGCGCGATCGCAAGGGCCTGTACGCCAAGGCTCGGGCGGGCATTCTCAAGGAGTTCACCGGAATCTCCGACCCGTACGAGGCTCCGGCGGATGCCGAGGTAACAATCAATACCGGCGAATTGTCACCCGAGGAAGCCGCGCAGGAAATCATTCTGCATCTCGAGCGCGAGGGCTTCATCGGAGTAAATGGAGCAGCGGCCTAACACAACGACGAATCCCATATGACGCTACTGGCAGCCAAAATCCTGGTCGGCTTCGTTGTGGGTATTCTGATCGGACTGACCGGCGTGGGGGGCGGCGTGTTGCTGCTCCCCGTGCTGATCTTTGGTTTGCGGGTACCGCCGATTGTTGCGGTCGGTTCGGACGCGCTGTTCAACTTCTTCACCAAAATTCCGGCGAGCGTGATGCATCTGAAGAAAGGCACGGTTCGCAGGAAAGTGGTAATCGCTCTGGCTGTGGGCAGCATCCCAGGCTCGATCGGCGGAGTGAACCTGCTGATGCACATCCGTCATGTGTACGGTGACGGAGTGAACAACTTCATCAAGACTGCAGTTGGTGTGCTTCTCATCATCGTCCCCACTCTGTTGCTGTTCCAGAAGCAGAATCGAAGACCGCGTCGCGAATCGTCCTCCGACGATGAAGGGATTCGCCGGCATGGTTGTGATCGGCGTCGTTGCCGGCTTCCTGGTGGGAATGACTTCGGTGGGATCGGGCAGCATCATCATGATGCTGTTGCTGCTGTTCTATAGTTTTCCGCCCAAGGTGAACGTTGGTACGGACATCGTACATGCGGTGGCACTAACGGGCGTTACTGGTTTACTGCACTTCCACTATGGAAACGTAGATCCCCGGTTGGTCGTGTCATTGCTGATTGGTTCGATTCCCGGCGGTCTGCTGGGTTCACACCTGGCAACTCGGGTTCCCATGCTGTGGCTGCGTCGAATACTCTGCGCATTGCTGCTGGTCACCGGAGCCCGCATGTTGTGGCCCACATTCTAGAGACAATCCATCTTTTTTCAAGGACGTCATGACCTCTGCCTATTCGGATATTCTTACCCGCATCGAATCCGCGATTGAAGCGGCACGCGTTGTATTTGCCCGTTTTACGCCGGGCGCCATTGAGACGGAATACAAGATTGGTCACGATCCTGTGACCGAGGCGGATCGCGCCGTCGACGCCGTGCTGCGCCAGAACCTGCTACGTGAACGGCGAAGGGTGGCTTTCAGAGGAGAGCGTTGACGACGTTTCTCGGCTTTCGAAGAGCAGAGTCTGGGTGGTGGATCCGCTTGACGGCACGCGCGAGTTCGTTCAGGGCATACCCGAGTTCTGTGTTTCGATCGGATTCGTCGAAGACGGACGGCCAGTCGCTGGTGGCATCTGTAATCCGGCTACCAATGAAATCATCATCGGCGCTATCGATACGGGAGTGCTGTACAACGGCAAGCAGGCCCGGCCGAGTCAGAGGACTACACTGAAAGGCTCGCTGATCCTTGCCAGCCGCAGCGAGGTAAAGCGTGGCGAGTGGCAGCGGTTTCAGAACAGCGAGTATGAGATTCGTCCCATGGGGTCGGTAGCCTATAAGCTAGGTCTGGTTTCGGCAGGGCTGGCGGACATCACCTTTACGCTGAC
>CAVYOZ010000011.1:0-152413 GCA_963770265.1 Terriglobia bacterium | reverse complement strand
GGGATACATTGACAAGCGTATCGTTGCCGCTGCCGTAGGTGCCAACGGCTCGGCATCTTTGCGGAAGACTGGATGTCAGGGTATTCTTCTGAGAGGCGAAGTTCTTTTCATTGAGGTTGATGCGAAAGCGCTCAACCCGCTCAAGACCACAAGTATCCATAACGCAGCGCGAATGGTCGAAAGCTGCGCGACAAACCCGATCAGGGGCGGACCGGCAAGGAAGCCAACATAGCCAGCCGTCGTGACTACGGCGAGGCTGGGACCGGGTGCACTGCCTTCAATGTTCCCTGCAGCGGCAAACGTATTGGGAATAATCGTGGCCAGACCTGCTCCAGCGCACGTAAATCCCACCAACGCCCAACCGGCATTGCCGAACAACAAGACGAAGACAAGCCCTGCCGCGGCCAAAAGAGCCCCGTAACATACGAGGTGGCCGCGTCCAAGCTTCCCAGTGAGATAGTCGCCTGTCAGGCGACCTCCAGCCATAGCGCCTGAGAACACCGCATATCCAAGAGCGGCCAATCCTGGCCCGGTGAGAACCGAAGTACGAAGATAAATCGCGCTCCAATCGGCGATCGCACCTTCAACGAGCATAATCGAAAATGCAAGAAGAGCGAGCGCGCCTAATGGTACAGACCACGTAATCGTGCCTCCGGATGCCACTTTCTCGGCGTCCTCAGGTGCTGAGGGAAGCGGAAGCCACCTGAATGCGAGTATGGACATTGCGGCAAGTGCTATACCGCTGACCCAAAAGTGAATCCCGGCCGGAACCGCACGTGAAGCAACCAATCCCCCTAACGCAGATCCGGCCATTCCACCCAAGCTGAAGAGGGCGTGGAATGACGACATGATGTGACGCTGGTATCGCTTCTCGAGCATCACGGCGTGAGTATTCATCGCTACATCCATCGAACCAGCCATCGCCCCATAGAAAAGAAGAGCGACCGACAGTGTTAGGACCGTATTGGATTCGGCAATCAAGGGCAGTGCGAGGCCAAACCCCAATGTCGACCCAATCACGATGCTCAGACTGCCGAACTTGTTAATGAGCCATCCAGCGGCAGGCATGGCGAGAACGGAACCGATTGCCGCCATCATCAACGACCTGCCCAAAACGGCGGGAGAAAGATGGAGGTGCGCCTGAAAGGCAGGAATCCTCGAAGCCCAGGTTGCGATGATCAGTCCGTGGATCAGAAAGATTAAGGACACGCTCACGCGTACCTGTTGGAGGCTGCGTTGCTGCATCAATCGGATTCCATCCGATCCGGGCGCCGATTTGTTGAGCTGTACTGTGAACTTGATTGGCGACAGCGGCCATAACTCGGGACAGGGATGTCGAATCGGCTTTCGACTCTTGATGCAGTCTTTTCGACCGTGTCAAACAGTACAGAGTTAATTCCTAAGCGAGCTGCCGCCTCGACGTTTTCGGCGCGATCATCCAGGTACAAGATGTCTTGCGGGGCCGCTTTGAGTAGTTCGAGACAATTTCGATAGATCGCCAGCTCCGGCTTTATGGACCCGTAGTCGCAGGAATAAATCAGGTATTCAAATGTAGAGAGGCTCGGAAAGGACTTGGTCACATGGCGACTGAGTTCGAGCGGCATGTTTGAGAGAAGGGTTAAGGGGAAGCCTTCATGGTGCAACAGCTTTGCCCATTGCACAGCGCCTTGATTTGGTCGAGTGATACTTTCGCTATCGAGCTTGATTAGCGTTGCTATCTGATCTCTGCTCAAACCCAGTTCTTGCTGGCCAACAACCGCTGTCCAGTAGGCAGGTCCATCGATATCACCCCGGTCGTAGGGCGGCCGTAGCTTCCAGTAAAGTTCCGAGAATCGCTCATGGGGAATGCCGCACACGAGCGCCATACCTTTCATATCCTCCAGCGTTTGCTCGAGGCAAAGAACGTTTCCGTAATCGAAGACGACTGCCCGAACCGAACGCTTTTGCGAAAGACCTTGTATGGCGCTACGTTTGGCAGTATCATGCATAAATCGGATAATACACGTATATACGTGCATAACCAAGTGTATTCGTGCAAAATGGGCAGAATGAAACCAGAAGCGGAAGCAGGCCAAATCGCCCTAAAGGAAGAGCGCCACCAGTACATCCTGGAGCTGCTTGGCAGTGAGGGCCGAGTCCTCGCCGCGGACCTTAGCAGTCGATACAGGGTCTCTGAAGACACGATTCGTCGAGATCTGCGCGAATTGGCGAGTTCGGGAAAGATCCAACGGGTACACGGCGGCGCCCTGCCTCGCCGTGCCGAGGCCGTTCCTTTCGTGTCTCGCCAACAAATCGACATGGAGAGCAAGATCGGAATTGCTCGAGCGGCGGCTGACATGATCCGCGACGGTCAGGTGGTGCTGATTGATGGAGGTACCACTAATCTAAGAATTGCTTCCTACCTTTCAAGAGAGCGTTCGGCGACGATTGTTACCAACAGCCCACCGCTTGCGCTGGCGTTGGCGGATCATCCGAAGTTGAGCGTGCTGATGCTCGGAGGAAATTTTCTTAAAGAGGCGCGGGTCACGACAGGCATCGAGACCATTCGTCGAGTCGAATCCATTCGCGCTGATCTATGTTTTCTCGGAATGTGCAGTTTGCACCCGGAGGTCGGAATAACCGTCGGCGACCGAGAAGAAGCGTACGTGAAGCAAGCGATGATAGGGGCTTCAACGGAAGTGGTTGGCCTGATTTCACTTGGGAAAATGGGGACATCTCTGCCTTACCTGGTCGGTCCTGCTTCCCGACTGACACGTTTGATCACCGATGCATCAGACGAAGATGTCCTGAATCCCTACCGCTCCCAAGGCATAGAAGTCACAAGTACGTAAACCGAAGCGGTTGGGCGCTCGATCGTTCCGCCTGTTCCTGGCATCTGTCGGACTCGCGCCCAGCAGGAAGTCTTCTCTTTCGTCGAAGTCCTTCATGCACTCGATTGCATTCCGTCTTCACTCGAGGAAATTTGTCATGTATGAATTCCGCTACGCAAAGGAACACGCAATAGCTCGAACCTTTCATAAGGCCTTCCGACTGGTAGAGAGGTGTTTGCTGCTGGGACTGATGGTCGCGGTCTCGCTTGAAGCACAACAGAGTTCTCCGTCTGCGCCAGCGTGGACCGGTGTCGTACGCACGGCTGCCGGTGAACCTGTGGCCGGAGCGAAGGTAACGGTATTCACACCCGGCGCCAAAAAGAATCTAACCGCAGTTACAGGAACCGACGGAAGGTTCGCGATTGCGGACATTCGACCCGGGCCACATCCGTGAGCGTGCAACTGCCCGGGCGAGGTCCGACAGCGTCAACTGGAGTGGATATTACCGGCGTAGCAGTTGTGCTGACGGTATCCGATCAAAACGTGCTGTCGATTGCAGCCAATCCGCAAACTTCTGCGGGAGTCTCGAATGGGAACCCGAGCACAACTTCGAACGCAGCCAGCGGAACAAGCGGGGAGAAACTCTCCAGCCAAAAGGTAAATGAGTTGCCGTTGAATGGACGCGACTTCAGCACGCTGTTGTTGTTAGCAGCGGGCACGATGACCGACGTGAACGGGCAGACGAATTTCACCCAGCAGTTCGCCATCAACGGACAGCGCGGCGTTGAGGCCGTGTTCGCGATGGACGGTGCGGATGTCAGCGATCCAGAGATGGGCGGGAGCACGTTCACGAATTTCAACGTAGATGCGATTCAGGAGTTGCAGTCAAGCTCAGGCTGGATGCCGGCGGACATCGGGCGCGGTGCGGCGGGCTTTACCAATATCGTGACACGATCCGGGAAAAACGGTTTTCACGGATCATTCTTCGAGTTCTTAAGGAACTCCGCTCTCGATGCGCGGAATTATTTCGATCACCCATCGATTGCGGAGCCGGGCAGAATTCCTCCATTCCGTAGAAATGAGTTCGGATTTACGAATGGCGGGCCGGTCGTGTTGCCGCATCTGTATGACGGCCGAGACCGCACGTTCTATTTTGTGCAGTATCAGGGATTCAGGCAGGTGCTGGGAACGACCCAGGTGCTGGCTGTACCAACCGCAGCCGAGCGAGCGGGTCAGGACATCGTGAAGTACCCGGACGGCAGCACGGACACGCTGCAGGTACCGGTGAATCCGGCAATTGCTGCGGTGCTGGCCCGCTATCCACTCCCCAACAACCCAACCGGCGCGTATGGTGCGCGAACCTATGCTGCGCCTTCAAACGTGAACACGGACACGGATCAGTTTTCTATCCGCATCGATCAGAAAGTTGGCGCAAAAGGACAATTGTTTGGTCGATTCAATTACGACAATCTGACGGGACCGACAACAAATCCGGATCAAACGCTGCTCGATCCGAGCTTTGGCGTGCAGTACGTGGATCGGCAGCGGAACGGGGTCATCACTTACACGCGCACCGCGTCACCGCGCTTTCTCTGGTCGACATCGTTGAGTTTTACGCGGACGACGCCTTCGTTTGTGACCCCGAACCACACCGATCCGGCCCTCAAGTTCAACGATGGTCTGTATGAGGCGTACAACAGCGCGGCGGGCTCGGTGATGTCAGCGTTCGGGAATTTGTTCCAGGGACAATTGAATTTTGCCTGGACGACAGCGCGACACGCGGTGAAGTGGGGTACAGAAGCACGCCTCAATCGCGACACGACATACTTTGGCATCAGCCCGAACGGGGAATACGATTTTGGCGGCGGAACGGTTTATTCGCCCGTGTTCATTCCTTCTGCGAGTGGACAGCACGACGTTCAGCCTGGCCAGCCTCTGCCGGACACTTTGAGCAGTCTGTTGCTAGGTTATCCGTACGCATACACGATCGCGGTGGCGCCGCCCTACGCATCGGATGGCGCGCACATTGGGCCGGCGGCAATCAACCGGAATGATGTGAACGCCTACGTCGAGGACACATGGAAAATCAATCCGCACTGGACGCTCGATTATGGGCTGCGATACGAGCTCTACACGCCGATTTCGGAGCGGGCGCACCGGACGTCGAGCTTTCTGAATTCGTTCCCACCCGCGGGCGTTGGGCAGGAATACTTGATCAATCCGCAGCCTACTTATCAGACCGATTGGAACGGCTGGGGGCCCCGTGTGCAAGTGGACTGGAATGCGCCGCAGGCAGTGCATGTGCACATGGGCGGAGCGATCACGGTGATTCCGCCGAACATCTGGCAGGACAATCTTCTGACAGGGTCAACGCCTTACGTTGTTTATCCACGTGTCAACGCGGCGCAAAACGGGGAGATTTCGTACGGATTCCAAATCACACCGAACGAATTGCCGCACGTCTATAACACCGCTGGCGTGAACGTGTTGGCCAGCGGCGATCCGAAAAAAGTCCCGGCGAACACGGTGATGGACGTAAATCGATACCAGCAAGATTTGGCGGCGCTGGCGCCGAGTCATCAGCTCTCGCTGCTGAGTCTGGCCGGGATCGACCGGCGCTTCGGCAATGGCTACCTGCAAACTTGGACGCTGGGGCTGGAACGGGCTTTCGGCGGCCTCACGGCCGATGTCGCGTATGTTGGAACATCGGCGTTTCGACTTCCCAGAATGTCCTATCCAAACGCGTATCCCGGAGCGGATTCGGAATTTGCGCGGTTTACAAACTTCGACGGTAGCGGAGCGGCGACGGGTGGTTTCGGATTCGAGTCTGTGCTGACAGGGACGTCGCACTCGTCGTACAACGCCTTGCAGACCTCCTTGTCGGGAAATGTCGGACACGGCGGCCCGTCATTGCAGGCAGGGTATACCTGGGGTAAATCTCTGGATGATGTCAGCGGCATCCTGGGAGGAACAGGGTCCACCGGCGCTGTGACGCTGTTTAGTCCGCAAGACCCGTTCGATACACAAGCGGAAAGAGGGCCGTCAAGCTTTGACGTGACGCACGCCTTCACGTTGAGCGCAGCCCAGGGCTTGCATTTCGAGCATTTGGGACTTCAGTCGGATCGAACCAAGCTGTTGACGAAGGGCTGGGAGTTGCTGAGCATCTCGACGATCACTAGTGGTTCGCCGTTTACGGTGTATTCGGGAATCCAGCAAACGGGTGCGGGAACGATTGGCGCGGACCGGCCGGACCAGATCGGAACACCGGACCTTTCGAGCGCCGGCAGTTCCACGCGACCGCGCGACGACTATTTTGGGCGGGGCGCGAACAACGGAAGCTTCTTTTCGATTCCCATCGGGATCGCGGGCGGGACCGGACCGAACTCCGGGCGCTTTGGAACACTCGGCCGTAATACATTTCGAGGCCCGGCATATTATGACTTCGATTTTGCGCTCATCAAGACAACTCCGATTGGCCACCGGGAAAGCGGTTTGGAGCGAGCGGACCTGCAATTCCGCGCAGAGTTATTTAACCTGTTCAACATCGTCAACATGGGGCTACCCGCGAACATCATCGCGGGTACAGGGTTTGGCATGATCAGCAAGACCGCGGGAACTTCGCGGCAAATTCAGTTTTCGCTAAAGCTCATCTATTGAGGCGCGTCCTGCAGTGACTCAGGTTTGGGGGAGGACAGAAACATGCGTTTCAAGAAGATTCTGCGTTCGCCAACGTCGACGAATCACAGCTTGAACGCACGATCTCCTCTTGGAAACGACGAGCGCAGTTTTGCAGTCCGCGGCAGAAGCAGGTGGGTCGTGTAACGTCGGAGTGTGACGTTTGGCCGGAGAGGATCCAACACCTAGTCTCCACCTAGAGTTTCCGGTCACACAGTAACAATGAAGCACTCCTTTGACACACGGTTTCTTAACAGCCAGAACCTGTATCTTCTGTGCATCTAGATCGTGGTAACCCGACCGCGAAAATTGCGGCGCGGACTTGACTTGGAAGCATCCGCTCGACAACTCCGAGATCGCGGGCAACCCGGAAGTCATTGCGGGCCAGAAGTCGCTTGTAGGAAGTTTTGCTCGGATTGCGGCCGACGAGCATGGCAAGTCGATAGGTTAAATTCCAGGGACTCTCCAATGCTTTCGAAAATCCGCTTTGTGGCAACCGGGCAGATCAGCGCCAAGACGGACCCGATCTCTGCCAAACCTGTTCCGAAATCAATGCAAGTCCCGACACTCGTTCGCTGTCCTTTAGCTGTCCAATAACGATTCCTTAATGCTTCTTACAGGGTTTTTCGAGGCACCCGCGTCTTGTAAGTTGTTGAAATTACTAATCGTTTTGAACTCGTAACCCAAAGTCGGTGGTTCAAATCACCCCCGCAACCAAAACTCTCCTGTCCGTTTCTTCCTGCAAGTCTCCCAGATTGTTAAAGTTGCGAGACGAGTCGTGTGCATGGCTTTTTTAGGTCGGAGCCGGGTTCTTGCAGAAGACGAATCTTCCGGGCCATTGTGATTCGAGTTCTGCTTCTGCTCCGCCAGCGCGGGCGAGGGGCCGAAGCAGATCAACCTTACGCTGCCTCCGTCTTCGGTGTGACTAACTTCCCTTCCCAGAGCGCCTGCCGGATTTTTCCAGAGTTTGCGCGTCGAAGTCGATGTGCTTCCACTGGAGTCCCAACAGTTCACCGAGACGCGTCGGATTCAATTATTGGCCGTAATCGTATCAGCCATTAGACCGAGGACTGAAAACGGCCGATCAGATCATCCAAAAAACAAAGCATCGACCAACGATTCGGCAGGGTTTATCCGCAGCCGGGGACAATTCACGAAAGCTGGATTGAGTGCATGCGACAGCGGCTGCGTTCTTCGTTTCTCTTGGGGTCCGCAGATTAACCAACTCTGCCTTCGTTTTGTTTAACGCTCTCGCGAAACGAAGAATAACTAGGGGTTTCCCTAGTTGTCGGTGGTTGGGTGAGCATCCTAAAATTTCGGAATTAAGAGCAGGTGCTCGTTTCCCTCTTCCCAGCCTGTGCTAGGGAGGTCAACCTTCAGGCCTCACCGTCGAGGCGCATAGTGACCAGGTCTTTCTGGCGTTTGTCGTCAATCTGTGGATGGCGTCGAGACTGCGTTATGACCGAACGACTCCGAAAGCCACCACCTGAGACAGCCATCTCGACGCGTGAGGCGTCTTTGTCGATAACCGTGGACGGCGATCACGGGAGGAGTTATGGAAGCAACAGTCTCTGATGTAAATACTAGCAAGACGGGCGGTATCATCCCGGCAACCATTCACCGGCTCTCTGCTGAGGAGCTCCGCCAGATAGACGCCTACTGGCGGGCGTGCAATTACCTGGCTGCGGGCATGATCTATTTACGCGACAATCCTCTGCTTCGCGAACCATTGAAGCCTGAGCATATCAAGACTCGACTGCTCGGCCACTGGGGCTCAAGTACCGGTCTGAGCTTCACCTATGTTCATCTCAATCGCTTGATCAAGAAATACGATCTCAATGCGATTTTTATGGCTGGCCCAGGCCACGGTGCGCCCGGCGTGATTGGTCCGGTCTATTTGGAGGGAACGTATTCTGAGATTTATCCGGGCAAAAGCGAAGACGAAGAGGGAATGCGTGCGTTCTTCAAGGATTTCTCCTTCCCCGGCGGGATTGGCAGCCACTGCACTCCAGAAACCCCGGGGTCAATCCATGAGGGTGGCGAACTGGGCTACTGCATCTCCCACGCTTTCGGAGCTGCGTTTGACAATCCGGACCTGCTGGTGGCGGTCGTGGTCGGAGACGGCGAAGCAGAAACCGGTCCACTTGCAACCTCTTGGCACTCCAACAAGTTTCTGAATCCCATTCGTGACGGCGCCGTGCTGCCGATCCTCAATCTGAATGGCTACAAAATCAATAATCCTACGCTTTTGGCGCGCGTGTCCCACGAGGAATTGGAGAATCTATTCCGCGGTTACGGTTGGACGCCGCATTTCGTGGAAGGGGACGATGTCGAGTTGATGCATCAGGAGATGAGCGGAGCACTGGAGGAGTGCGTGTTAGAAATCCGCCGCATCCAGGAACAGGACCGTGCGAGTGGCAAAGCGACTCGAGCGCGTTGGCCCATGATCGTGCTGCGTAGTCCGAAGGGCTGGACCGGCCCCAAGGAAGTAGATGGCCACAAAGTCGAGGGCTTCTGGCGTTCCCACCAGGTACCACTTTCGGGTGTGCGCGAAAACCCAGCCCATTTGAAGCAGTTGGAGGCCTGGCTGCGCAGCTACCATCCGGAGCAGTTATTCGATGAAAGCGGGCGGCTCGTTCCGGAGTTGAGGGCACTTTCCCCAACTGGAACACGGCGAATGAGCGCCAATCCTCATGCCAACGGTGGCTTGCTGCGGAAAGCCTTGCGCCTGCCCAATTTTCGCGACTACGCCACACAGGTCGAAAAGCCTGGCCAGACTTCGGCTGAGAATACGCGGCCGCTTGGGCGGTTTCTGCGCGATGTCATGCGCCAAAACCCGAAAACTTTTCGGGTCTTTGGGCCCGACGAAAACAGTTCGAACCGCCTCGATGCGATCTATGAGGTGAGCAAGAAGCTGTGGCTTGCTGACTATTTGCCGGAGGACGCCGACGGCGGCGAACTGTCCCCCGACGGGCGAGTCCTCGAAATGCTTTCAGAGCACACCCTGGAGGGATGGAACGAAGGCTATCTTCTGACGGGCAGACATGGATTCTTCTCGACCTACGAAGCTTTTGTCCATGTCATCGATTCCATGTTTAACATGCATGCCAAGTGGCTCGCGATGTGTCGGGATCTAGCTTGGCGTGCTCCCGTGTCCTCACTCAACCTGCTGATTACCTCCACAGTTTGGCGCCAGGATCACAATGGTTTCACCCACCAGGATCCTGGATTCCTCGACTTGGTAGTCAACAAGAGCCCGGATGTTTGCCGAATCTATCTGCCGCCTGACGCAAATACCCTGCTCAGCGTAGCCGATCATTGCCTCAAGAGCACGGGCTACATCAATGTGATTGTGTGCGACAAGCAAAAGCACCTTCAGTACATGAACATGGATGAGGCCATTGCGCATTGCACGAAAGGCGTCGGCATCTGGCGGAAAGCGAGCAACGATGAAGGCGCGGAGCCGGACGTGGTGATGGCCTGTGCTGGCGACATTCCTACCAAGGAGGCGTTGGCCGCGGTGTGCCTGCTCCGTAAGTATTTCCCCAATCTCAAGATCCGGTTCGTCAACGTGGTGGACCTATACAGGCTCGTTCCCTCTACCGAGCATCCGCACGGACTCTCGGACAGGGATTTCGACAGCCTCTTTACGCAGGACAAACCCATCATCTTCGCTTTCCACGGATATCCCTGGCTGATCCACCGCTTAACCTACCGGCGTAACAATCACGGAAATCTGCATGTGCGCGGCTACAAAGAAAAAGGAAATATCAATACGCCGCTCGATTTGGCCATCGAGAACGAGATTGACCGTTTTAGCCTGGCAATCGACGTCATTGACCGGGTGCCAGCTTTGCAAGTGACGGGCGCCCACGCAAAAGAAATGCTGCGGAACATGCAGATCGACTGTCAAAACTATGCCTTCGAGCATGGCGTGGATAAGCCTGAGGTCGACCAGTGGACCTGGCCGGGCTGAGGCACGTTTCGGCGTGTCGCTTGCGGCCGACGGTCGATCCATGCCGGCGGTGATTCGACTCCGGACAATACTCATCACGAGAGTCTTGAGTCCAAAGAAACGGTGACATGCTACTCCGCAGAGATCGGACAGGAAGGATTCGTGCGGAAGACAGGCCCACCCCCAGATAAGGACGGTTTCTATGAGTGCAAAAGGAATCATTTCAATTGACGAAAAGACAGCTACAACAGACGGGGCGAAACTTCTACGAGAATACGGGTGCGGGCCCATTCCGTTCATGGGACAGGACGGTCTATATGACCGGCATCTCCTGTTCGATAACACTAGGGATCCTGCTTCGACCGACGCCAGACAGCGTTACGAGGCTTTTGCACGCTCCGTGCGAGATGTTCTCTCTCAGCGATGGATTCTCACGGATAAGACATACGAACGCGAGAACCCTAAGCGTGCCTACTATCTGTCGATGGAATTCCTCCTCGGACGCTCAACCGGCAATAATGTCACTAACCTGCTGCTTGATCGGTTTGTGGAGCAAACCGGCAGGCTGAAAGGCATTGATTGGCTCTCATTGCTCGAGCAGGAACCCGACGCGGGTCTGGGAAACGGAGGACTTGGAAGGCTGGCAGCATGCTTCCTGGACTCCATGGCCACGCTCCAGCTCCCTGCCATGGGCTACGGCTTGCGTTACGAGTACGGCATCTTCAAGCAGTCGATCCAAGATGGGTGGCAACATGAACAAGGAGATAACTGGCTGCGCTACCCGGACCCGTGGGAGGTCGCTCGTCCCAATGAGGCAGTGGAAATAAAGTTGAATTGCACATTCGAATTGCAGGGAGGTTCGATCCGGGCAATCGCGGGCAGGCCGTCCATTTTGCTTGGCATCCCATATGATCGGCCGGTTGTGGGTTACGGAGGCAAGACGATCAATACTCTCCGACTATGGGCGGCGGTCGCGTCCAATGACTTCGACTTCCAGGAATTCAGCAGCGGAGACTTCGCCGACGCTCTCGCCGAGACTCTGGCAGCTGGGTCTCTAACCCGCGTTCTGTATCCCGACGATTCAACAAGCAAGGGACAGGGATTGCGTTTCCTACAAGAGTATTTCCTCGTAGCTTGTTCGTTGGCCGACCTTGTCCGGCGTTTCCGGCGCGGCAATACCGGCTGGAACGAGTTTGCTGAGAAGGTAGCAGTCCAGCTCAACGACACTCACCCCGCCATGGCGGTACCCGAGTTGATGCGGATCCTGCTCGACGAAGCTCATCTTGAATGGGAGGAGGCTTGGGGCCTGACGCAAAAGACCCTGGCGTACACAAACCATACACTGCTGCCAGAGGCGCTCGAAAAATGGCCGCTAGCTTGGTTCGGAACGATGCTTCCTCGCCACCTGGAGATCATTCTCGAGATTAACAAGCGATTCCTGAATGCAGTCCGGAGCCAATTTCCGGGTGACGAGAAACGGGTTGAGCGAGTCAGCCTGATCGAAGAGGGCGACGGGCGAAAGATACGCATGGCGAACCTGGCCATCGTAGGCTCACACAGCACGAATGGCGTGGCACAAATTCACTCCGAACTCTTGCGGACCATGACAGTCAAAGATCTTGCCGAGATGTTTCCGGAGCGTTTCAATAACAAGACTAACGGGGTTACGCCGCGCCGTTGGTTGCTGCGCGCGAATCCAACCTTAGCTCATACGATCACCCAGGCGATCGGCGATGCCTGGGTCTCTGACCTGGATCAACTCAAGAATCTCAAGCCGTTCGCAGCGGACAGGGGGTTTCGTGACGCCTTCCGCAAGGCAAAGCGCGAGGCCAAATCACAATTTGCTGGCTGGCTTAAGTCGACATCTGGTCAGGTGATAGACCCGGATAGCATCTTTGATGCGCAAGTCAAACGCATTCACGAATACAAGCGACAACTGCTTAACGCGTTGCGCGTTGCGGTACTTTATAACCGCGTGCGAGAGAATCCGGATCTTGAACTGGTCCCACGCACATTCTTCTTCTCGGGCAAGGCAGCACCCGCCTACCGGCTGGCTAAGTTGATCATCAAGTTCATCAACAATCTGGCCGGCACGATCGATGGTGACCCGGCGGTACGCGGACGCCTAAAGGTGGTTTTTCTGCCAGAGTACTGCGTGTCACTCGCCGAGCTCCTGATTCCGGCGAGCGACGTATCCAATCAGATCTCAACCGCTGGGTACGAAGCGAGTGGCACCAGCAATATGAAGTTCATGATGAACGGAGCGCTCACGATTGGAACGCGCGACGGCGCGACCATAGAAATGGCTGAAGCGGCTGGCGAGGAAAACTTCTTCCTGTTTGGGCTGACGGCGGATCAGGTTGTAAGTAGTCGCGGATGGTACAACCCACGCTGGCACTACGAAAATGAGCCGGAAACGCGCGCGGCACTAGACCTGATCTTCTCTGACTACCTCAGCCGCAACGAGCCGGGAGTGTTTGCTCCGCTCCGAGACATGCTCTTGACGCAGGGAGACCACTACATGCACCTGGCGGACTTGGGGTCGTACCTCGATGCAGACCGGCGCCTGGTAGAGCTCTACGCCCGTCCCGATGACTGGGCGCGTAAAGCGATTCTGAATATTGCAAGTTCTGGGAGGTTCTCGAGCGACCGGACGATCAACGAGTATGCGACCGACATATGGAAAGTAAAACCATGTCCGGTGCGGTAACCCCGACATCATCGATCCTTGGAGTGAAGGAAACAAGGACGGTCTCCTTCCCGGCGGACGCCAGAACTACCGAGAAACGAATGCGGCCGACTGTCACGGACCCTGCCTCGACGATCGGCCGAAGCTCTCCTCTTGGAGCCACTGTCGGCGCTGAAGGTGTGAACTTCAGTTTGTTTTCACGGGATGCGTCGGCGGTTGAACTGCTGCTGTTCGACCGCGGAGCCGACCAACGACCGGCGCGGGCGATCCTTTTAGATCCAACCGTCAACCGCACTTACCACTACTGGCATGTCTTCGTTCCGGGCCTGCAGGCGGGACAACTGTATGCTTACCGCGTTCATGGGCCAAACGACCCTTCTAGGGGATTGCGCTTTGACACTGACAAAGTCTTGCTCGATCCCTACGGTCGTGGAGTCGTTGTTCCCAAGAATTACTCTCGCGCAGCAGCCCAGGAAAGAGGCGATAACTGTGCAAGCGCGATGAAGAGCGTTGTAATAAATCCACGGTTGTATGACTGGGAGGGCGACGTCCCACTTAGACGGCCGTCTTCGCAGACGATTATCTACGAACTGCACGTTAAAGGATTCACGCGCCATCCGAATTCAGGAATCCCGGAAGAGACACGTGGTACTTTTCGTGCGCTAATCGAGAAGATCCCATATCTGCAGGATCTGGGCATCTCAGCTGTCGAACTTCTTCCCGTGTTCCAGTTCGATCCGCAGGATTGCCCGCCCGGTCGTGTTAACTATTGGGGATACGCTCCGGTCTCGTTCTTCGCACCGCATCAGGCCTACAGTTCTCGGCAGGACCCGCTGGGTCCGGTGGATGAGTTTCGTGACATGGTGAAGGCGTTCCACCGCGCGGGTATCGAGGTCATTCTCGACGTCGTTTTCAATCATACGGCCGAAGGGAACCACAGCGGGCCGATGGTGTGTTTCCGTGGAATCGACAATCGCGCGTACTACCTTCTCGAAAAAGATCGGTCAGGCTATGCCAACTATAGCGGCACTGGAAACACGCTCAATGCGAATCATTCCATAGTTCGTCGCATGATTGTGGATAGCCTGCGCTATTGGGTTGAAGAGATGCACGTGGATGGTTTTCGATTCGATCTCGCATCGATCCTCACAAGAGACTCCAGCGGCCAGGTGATGTCCAACCCTCCAGTCCTTTGGGATATTGAGTCCGATCCGGCTCTCGCTGGGATCAAGATGATTGCGGAAGCATGGGATGCCGCCGGACTCTACCAGGTCGGCAGTTTCGTTGGAGATAGTTGGAAGGAATGGAATGGCCACTTTCGTGACGACGTGCGAGGTTTCCTCCGGTGTGATGCAGGCTCGTTGCGGCGCTTCGCAGACCGTCTGCTCGGCAGCCACGAGATCTATCGGCACAAAGAGCGCGAGGCGGAGCAGAGCGTAAACTTTGTCGCCTGTCACGACGGGTTTACGCTGAACGATCTGGTCTCCTACGATCACAAGCACAACGAGGCCAACGGCGAGGATAACCGTGATGGCGCAAACGACAATCGGAGCTGGAACTGCGGTGTCGAGGGCCCTACGACAGATCCTGAAATTGAGATGCTCCGAAACCGCCAGGTAAAGAACTTTATGACTATCACGCTGCTCTCTCTGGGGCTTCCCATGTTCTTGATGGGCGATGAGGTCCGGCGGACGCAGCACGGGAACAACAACCCTTACTGCCAGGACGACGAGTCGAACTGGCTCGATTGGTCTTTGCTCGTGAACCACGCGGATGTATATCGTTTTGCGAAGTTACTCATCGCGAGACGACTACTGCGAGACACCGGCCCCGAGCGCACCCGGATGACGTTGATTCAGTTGATTCGTGATGGGATTAAGGGGTGGCATGGAGTAAAACTCAACCAGCCTGATTGGAGCGATCATTCGCACAGCGTCGCTCTGAGTGTCGAGTTGCCACAGGAAGCTCGGCTTGTCCATCTCATCTTCAATGCCTACTGGGAACCTCTCGACTTCGAACTTCCGCTGGTAAACGCGAGAAAGGGAAGCTCATGGAGGCGATGGATTGACACTTTTCAAGAGGCTCCCGAAGACATAGTGGCGTGGGACGAGGCGCCCGCTGTTCCCGGATGTACATATCGGACCGGACCGCGGTCTGTAGTCGTTCTTTGGGCCGGCCTTGATGAAAGAACGGTGCATCCCTTGAGATGAGGCTATGTTCTCGTGTGGAAAGTTAGAACGTCTCACTTGTTACGCTGGCTGGAAAACTCCGAGGCGGTTTGCACTGGCGCAAGACGTATGGTCTCGCTTTCCAGCTCTGAAGGGAACGATGTTCTGCGCGGCATGTCGGTGAAGCGTTCATACCAGTTCGGGCACTTGCTCCAACTCAGCACTCGTTGTTCCGGCGCATCCCGCGCATCGGCATCTGCTTGTAGATCTCTTTCCATCGAGGCGTAGATAGGCTGAAGCATGCTTTGCAACAGGATCTTGGTCTGACTCGTCCGCTCCTCGACGGATTCGACAAAAACGGGTCGCGCTGCTGTGGGCAAGCCCGCCTGTCGAAGAGCTACTGCGACGAGCGCCTGGTAACGTACGAAAAGGCTCTGGAGATCTTGATAGTGCCGCATCTCGTGTTCACGTATGACCTTGTACTCGCAGCTTTCATCTGGGTATTTATTTGCCAAAAGCATTTCCACCGGTGTGAACTCTACCTGAATAGAGCTTATCGAGAAACAAAATCCCTGCCGCAGAGCTGCGGGTCTGCTCTTGGCGCGAAAAGAGGTTAGCGGCGGATAGGGTTTAGTTGGCCGGGTCAGTCCGACGACCCCCGAGGGTCTTTTGGTCAGAGCGCTAAGTTCCGCGGAGGTCCTACTATCGTCAAACAGCAATGGCCACGGGGCAGCGTCGGTAGGCAAAACAGAAATCGCGGGTACACTCTCGCTGTTGATGTATCTCACCGGGCAAGCAAGATGGAGTGTGAGCTTTTCGGTCAACTTGCCCTGCTGGGGGGAATCTTCCACTGTACGCTCTTCGTTGCTGCCGTCAGCGACGAAAAGCGTGAACTCCGTAGAATTCAGGTTTCCGATATTGACCAACGCTTTATAGGTCGCCTCCATGGGTCCGTCATTGCTGCAAGCAGGCCGGAGTACTTCTGGGGCAAGGCTAAGAGCCAGCGTAAGTCGATCATGGTTTCGCCTGCCGATTACTTGTAATGGGATGAAAGCCAGGTTCAATCTGCACTTATGGTAGATAGGGGTGAGACGCCAGTAAGCTCGCATTCTTGCTTTAACAATGAAGGTGTCATCTCTGTCCGGGAGCTGCAAAGGAATGGTCCCACTGATGTGGTAGCCACGTCGCTGCCCTGCGGCTCGGTCGAGACTAATTTCCAGCTCGCCTGGCATTCCGCGGGTCTCTTGAGCCTGTCCTGAGCTTAGGAATGCAATCAACAACATTGGCACCAAAAGGAGCCTGCATTCCAAGAAGGTTCCGCAATCGGAGCTCACTACTTCCTCCTCAGCGAAAGGTGTTAACACCTTCATCCTTAGGAGAGGATGTAATTCGTGGTACGACCGGCAAAGCGAGAGTGCCGTTGTATTATGAAACCGCCGATCAGTTCAGGTCGTCGTCCTTGTAGTACTTAGTGCTTTTGGCAGTGATCTCGGCGGAGAGACCCTTGTCTGTCATTTGATACATCCAGACGCCATCCGAGACCGAAGCTGCCCCCGCCATGGATCCGCCCTTCTCTCCGGTGGTGGCCGCGGCGCTGGCCTGTCCGCCGAACTCCCAACCAGAGTTGACGAAGCTGTTCAGAGCCTTGTCATTGTCAAAGACGAAGATAACGCTGAACTTCTTCACCCCGAATCCGAGCCCTGCCTGCAGCTCAACCATCTTCATGAAGATTTCCTTCTTCGTCTTGTTGTCAACAGCAAGGCCCTTGCCTTTGCCAGACCCTGCCATCAAGATTTTTACCCCCATGTTGCTGAAGACGGCATAGCCGGCGCCATGTGCAACCGCTGACTGGGCGGCAGGCTGGGCCTTGTAAAGCTTCTGAAGTGTCTGCTGTACGACCTTCCGGATTTCTTCCTGCTCTTTTGCTTTGTCGGCTTTGTCGTCACCCGCGTGCGCCGACAGCGCAAAGGCGCATATGAGAGCGGCGGCGATGAAACCGGGCGCCCTGAATCCTGCGAGCCTCGTGATTTTCATGGACGATATCCCCTTTCGCGTAATGTTCAAAGCGGTTGGCGATAAAGTGCTTTGGCCGGACGAAGCGGCTACGTCTGAAAGCAAAACGGGCAAACCTGTTTTGACTGCCGGCGGTATGGGCGGCCCTGCCAGCCTTAGAGCAAAACTAGGCGCGACTCAATATCTGCACAACTAGGAAAATCCCTAAGTCTTCTAGACGAAATAAACTTCCAACGCCAGGGCTCTATTTACTCTCGAGTACCACCCGGTCAAACAGCGGCTGCGTCGGCCGCGCATCGTGCCGGTACAACTTCGCAAACTGCTCGATCTCCTCGGCGGTGATTGCCACCGGATGTTTGAGCACGAACCATGTCACGTTCTCACTGCAGGGCGGAGTTGTGAGCGACCCGGAGAATGTGTAGTACCCAGCGTCCGCAGGCAGCAGGTTGGCGACATTGATCGTGACGGAGTCCAGTCGTTCTTCCTTCTCTTTTTCATTGGGTAAGTCGCTCCACAACTCACGAATAAGAGGGTTGTTATTCCCTTTCTCGAGAAGGACGGCGACGACGGCCAAGTTCCCTTCCTGATCGGAATGAACCAGGTGCGCCACCATGTCGTAGGTTTTGCCGTTGATCTTCTCTTCGCTGGGCCGGTGAAAATGGAATTGTTTTAGAGTGTATTGCTTGTCGCCCACATGGATCGAACTACCTGGGGCGTAGTTGATCATGATCGTATGACCGTTGTCGATGATGTGTAAGGGGGAGGGCTTGTAGTCGAAGCGAATGGGTGGCAGGTCGGCCCTCTGCGGATTACTAATGTCAATGGGGGACTGATGGTGCCCGGTTTTGCAGGGGGCAAATTCGGGGCTCAGGTCGCCCCAATGGCTCGGGCCTTGGTCTCCGTCGTATCCCCAGTGTCCGGATTCATGATCCTGGGCAGAGGCCAGCGCGCTCGAAAGCAGAGTTAACGCCAGACTGGTCACGATAATAGCGGCTACTAGGTTTTTCTTCTGCATTTTCTCTCTCCTTGGAACTGATTACGGTACGGGTCCGCTGGCCGGACTGATGAATTCATGGTTCAGGAGTCCAAACCGCGGTCAAATACCTGTTCGGAGTGTCCGTGGCGGTTGGCAACAAAACGCTTCGTACCGGGAATAGCGCGAGGTCTAAGAGTGAAACTGGCCCAGCTTGGTTTGCTGTTTCCCGCGTCGCTGACACGCCAGTCTTGAGAGGAACGCTAGCCTTCACCGGATTTCTGTACTACTAGGGAAACCCCTGATGTTGGTTGCCGGGAACATCGCCGCGCAGATTCCCACGCCAAGCCGTTGAAAAAAAGGCATAGAGCTCAAAACCCTGAAACATGGCATTTTGAGGGTGTTTCGCCAACCTAGGGATTTGCCTAGTGGCGAAAAGCCGCACACTGCGCTATGAATCGTGTGGAGCCAAGTCTGCTAACAGACCCCCGAACGGTACAGGAGGGTACCGCAGGCGGCAGTTCCATCCCCCATGTATGCGGTCTTGAAACACCAGAGTTGCGAGTGGAGACGTTTTCGAGGTTCAGTTTCCTGAGCGCGAAAGGACGATCCCATGTCATCATCGCGCCCACGGAAGTTTTACATCTCAATGGCAGTTGTCGTCGTGCTCCTAAGTTTTACTGGTTGCAGTTCTAAACCACAAGCTAGGCAAGAACCGGAACCGTCCGCAACGGCGACCGTACCGACACCGGATGAATCGCTAGAATCGGCGGACAGCGCGGCTCCCGGATATTCCCTCCATCTTCCCCCGAGCTTCGGTCGCTGGACAGGCGACTGGGACGAACTGGCGAAGCACAACATGCTGCGCATGCTGGTCCTCTACAACAAGACGGGATTCTTCTACGACAAGGGACGGCCACGAGGTGCGGTTCCCGATACAGCGGAAGAGATGGAACGCTACCTGAACAAGAAGCTGAAGACCGGGGCGAAGAAATTCAAAGTCGTGTTCATTCCTGTGTCACCGACGCAGTTGGAGAAGTATTTAAACGATGGGTTTGGGGATTTTGTCGCCACCAGCATCATCGTGACTCCCGAACGGGAGAAACAAGTGGACTTCACGATGCCGATCCTGTCGGGCGAGTACGCGAAACTGGTGGTTGTCACTGCGAAGAACGCACCGCAGATTGCCAGCCTCGACGATCTGAGCGGTAAGGAAATTTATGTCAATCCAGTCACTCTTTCTTACAAACTCCTCAAGGAACAGAGCCAGAAGTTGAAGCAGGCGGGCAAGCCCGAGATCAGCGTCAAGGAATCCGATCCCAACCTCACGGACGAAGACTTGTTGGAAATGACCAATGCCGGGGTCATTCCGGCGACGGTTACGTTTAGCTACCGTGCAGACCTATGGTCGGTGGTTCTGCCCGACATCATCATCCACTCGGACATCCCCCTGACCGATGATGTGAACCTGGCGTTCGCGATGCGCAAGAACAGCCCACAACTGAAAGCAGTGATGGACGACTTCTTCAAAGATCATCGCCAGGGCACGGTTTTCGGCAGAATGATGTTTCAGAAGTATTACGCGAACAAAAAGTTCATCAAGAATGCCACTTCGCGGGAGGAACTCCGGAAATTCGAGTCGTACGTGAAGTACTTCCAGAAGTATGCGGCTGAATACAATTTTGACTACCTGATGCTCGCCGCCCAGGGATACCAGGAGTCCACGCTTAAGCAGGAACTCGTCAGCCCTCGTGGCGCGGTCGGAGTAATGCAAGTCCTTCCGCAATATGCGGCGGCCAGTCCCATCAACATTTCCAATGTTCGAGAGGCGGAGCCGAACATTCACGCGGGCACGAAGATGCTGGCGCAGATCACTAAGACGTACTTCAACGATCCCGCCATTACTCCCATGAATAAAACCCTGTTCACCTTCGCGGCCTACAATGCCGGACAGAACCGGATCGTGCGCCTGCGCAAGCAGGCGGCGGCAGAAGGGCTCAATCCCAACGAATGGTTTGGCAATGTGGAGATTGATGGTTGCCAAAGACATCGGGCAGGAAACGGTGCAGTACGTCAGCAATATCTACAAGTATTACGTTGCCTACAAGATGGCGGTCGAACAGCGACGGCTACGGGCTGCGGCTGTGACGGGAATCGCAGCACAGTAGAAGCATCCTCGAAACGGCGTTTGCACGTAGCGTGTTCCCATTGGCGACCGGGGTCAATGAAATGGCGATATTTCACCAATAGACCTGAGTGATCTCAGAGCTGTGCCACGCCGATCCAGGCCGAGCCGCCTCGCCTATCAACTGGCCACCGCCAAATGACTGGCAGTTCTTTCAGGTGTGGGTTGTTGTTTCTCGGCGTATCGTTTGGACTCCATCCACCTTGCCATTAGCGTGTCAAGGAAGACGGAGAGTCGCTCCCACAGAGTGGCGTACTCGACTTCGAAGCCTGAGAAACGAAGCATCTTTACTTCGGAGTACGGAAATGCAGAAGAAATATTGCTCGCTGCTTTTACCTCACTCTGATTACGGTATGCAGCACCGTCCCAACGGTTCGCACAGGCGACATTCTCCAAAGCGCAAGTCGCCGATCGTATTCGCAAAGTCGAGGATGGCGTGGACCAGTTTCGCAAGTGGGCGGAGGAGAGGGGTAGCACCGCTAAGACCGATGCCCAAACCGCACAGGCTAGCGGTCGTACTCGCCGTAGCGGGAACACTCCAAACGAGGCACAGAAGCAGACGGCTCAGCAAACCAAAGACGATCTCAACGATGCACTGTCCGATCTGGATCGTTCCACGAACCGCTTACGGCGCAAGTTTGATCCTCTCGATACCTGGATGGAAACCAAGGCGCAAATGCAACGAGTGATGGACGACGGCAGACGGATCAATCAGGTCATGGTTCGGGGCAATTATGGCAGAGAAATATTGGGCAGCCCTGCGGAACAATATCAATGACCTTGCGCGTTGTCACGGAATATCGACGATGGGCGCGTGGTCAACTCCCGGCTCCGAAATCTGAATAACTGCCAGAAGGGCATCATTCTGATTCGTTGAAGAACACGCTCATCGCTACTGCTTGTCGTACACCGCAGTGGTGTTAATCTTGTTGCCATCCGGATCGGTCCCACTCACTGTGACTGTACGACTCTTGCCGTCCGGGGAAACGACAATGTGCCCGCTCATCGTAACCTTTCCATCCTTGGTGGCGGTAAATTCGAGCGTGCAGAAGTTCAGCTTGGCGCAGTTGGTAGAATTGTCAACCTTCTTGTAGGCTCGGGTGTCTGCAGTCGAATCGCCCGTGACCGGATAATCTTTGCTATCAAACTTGCCGCTCCATTCATTGTGGGTCGGTTTTCCATTGGCGTCCGTTCCGTCAACAGTTACCTTCATGTTGCCTCCCGCTGCTTTGTAGACAACTGTCTGGTTCTTGGGCGCTCCCGGACTCAATCTGGACTGGGCTTCGTTCAGCTTCCAAGTGCCTAGATTGACGTCCCCCGCAACGCATACGACCGACCCGGCAAAACACAGTACCAATATAAGGACTGCTATTTTCGTTTTCATCGAGCCTCCTGTGTGAGAAGCAGATTGGGCAGTAGATAAACTCGACCGACAACCCTCGCTTTTTCCTGGAAGGGGCGTGGACCCGTCGCTGCACTTACTCGGCTTGCCCGGGGTGATTGGGCGACGGCGACACACGGCATGAAAACCAGCAAGCATACGGCAACAACAATCAATCGGGATTTCATTTTCTTACTCCTCCAGAACTCGTTGTCACTAGCTCGGAGCTGCCGTGTCGTCTTTACCTGTTGCATATGCTTCCCGCTTACCATTGAGAGCCAATCATCAGAGTGTGTTGTCGGCGGTGACTGCCACGATCTCCATGGCTCCATTCGGGCGAACACTCATACCACGGGGCTGCTACCGGCGGTACAGTTGCCAACTATGCCCATCTGAGCAAATGAAACCAGTTTTTTCGTCGGTGCCAGATCATGTCCCAAATGCCCCTTTATCGGGCGCTTGCTGTGAACCGAGTTTCCGCTCGGAATAGTGCGATAGCTGGCAAAAGTTGGGTGGCCAAGCGGTCCTTAGCCACAAAGGCGTCAACCGCCTTCAAAGCTTGCCCGGGAACATCCACCATTCCGGAAAGCAGGATGATTGGCGCTCGCGGTCTAAGCTGTCTCATCGCAATTGCAAACTCCTCTCCGTTCATCTCGGGCATGCAGTAGTCTACGATTACAACGTCAAACGAATGGAGACCAGCTAGTTCCAGTCCTTTGCGGCCACTGGATGCGGTCGCAACGGTATACCCGAAGGTTTCGAGAAAAGCCTTTTCGCATTCCAGCACATCTGGGTCGTCGTCGATACAAAGCAGTGCGACTTTCGGTTGCGCCTCAAGATGTGGAATGGGCATGATTCACCTCTAACGACTCAACTTCTCTGCTGAAACCCTTCTTGCTTCTCTTGCGGCCCATCGTGAGGCCGGCTGCAAACCGGTCGTACGCGCTCTATTTCGAACGCAACGTCGCAGCCGTTCATGTCGGGCATCTCGTGGTCGAGTAGCATGGCATCGAATTCGTACATGGTCACAAGTCCGAGACCCTGTTGCGCGGATGCTGTGATGACAGAAGTATCCAGACCTTTCGAGAAGCACCTTCTCGTAGGACAAGATCGCTGCGTTGTCATCGATGCATAGGATGAGTTTTTGCGAGACGGGATGAGTTGGAATCAGACTTGGCCTCCTGCCAACATCAGGCGCACTTGACCAAACAAGTATTCCTTCGTGACTGTGAAAATTGGTGCAGCGAACAACCGATGAGAGATGGAATGTCTTCGCCACCCAAAAGGAGTTGCTCAACTGCTCCGCCAGTTATTGATAGGGCAATGTGCAGCTTCTCGCCACTAGGAAAATCCCTAGGAACGAGTCTCCCAGACTGCTAGTCAAGGTTCGTGGAGGGCACGAAGTGGCGGGAACCGCGTGGGTCCCAGCCGAACTGGATCAGCTGAGTTGGTGAAACATATCTAATTCACGCAATATAAAAAGGCACCCACTTTTGCGGTAGGTTGAGAGTGATGCACCACCAACCTAGCGAAAAGGAGCGCCTTTATGAGTCAAGAAAAGTATATCGGCATGGATGTTCATCAGGCCACCATTTCGGTTACCGTGATGGATGCTAGTGGCAAACTGATTATGGAATGCCATTCTACGACTACGGGACCGTAGCTACAGAAAACCGATGGAGTAAGTGTAGTGGAAGGCCCTTAGGGTTTTGCGGGCAGCGGCTGCCAGAGCTCAATCTTATTCCCATCCGAGTCATAGATCCAGGCAAAGCGACCGTAGGATTCATCCATTCGTTTGGCGTCAATCTTTACTCCCTCTTGTTTTAAGCGGTCGAGCAAAGCATCCATATCGTCCACGATGTAGTTGATCATGAACGGTGCGGGGCTGGGATCGAAATACTTAGTGGAGGCGGGAAAAACAGTCCAAACTGTAACGTGTTCCTTTTGCGGGTCGTCGTGTTCGCGCCACGGAAGCATCGCGCCTTGGCCTTTGTCAGCGAGTCCAAGATGCTTCGAATACCATTCGCGCATCTGATCACGATTCGCGGATTTGAAGAAGACACCGCCGATTCCAAGGATGCGCCCGCGCTGCTCCGTTTTGACGGGCGGCTTCGACTTTTCAGGTTGCGGAGATTTCACTTCCTGTCCTCCTATTGAGCCGGCCGAGATGAGCAACAGCGAGCCGAGCGCAATTGTGCTCCACGGTATTCCTTGCATCGGCGGATTATACACAAGTTTCGATTCGAATGGAGAAATCGGTTCGCTCAAGTCCCGCGATTCACCCTTTCCAGATCGCGCATGAGGTCTCGAACTGGCTTGCCATCGCCCGCAGAGAACCAGGATTGCGGGATCGCAAAGTATCCCAGATTGCGTGTTCATCGGCACGAGGTGCGGATGACTCCTGCAAAACGCCGTAGGCATCCGCAAAATAGTGCCGTCCTCGTCGCCCTACTAGCCGTTGCGTAAAGGGCCGCTTGCGGGGGCGGCAACACCGCGCGAACGCGAACGTCACATAGCGCCTAAGAAAGCCCGTCATTTTTCTCTGAAGGTCACACGAGCAAAACGTGGTGCGGGCGGAGGGACTTGAACCCTCATGGGCCGTTTAAGCCCTGCGGATTTTCATACCGTCTACGGCTTTCGCCGCCCTGGAGGTGAGGCCTTTCACCGGTCATGCCAGGTTTGCGGTCTGGACTATCCCTTCACCCTCCCCCGGATGTTCCGGAGCTTAGGTGCTGCCCGTCTAGTCTCTACACCTTCCCGGTTGGTGTCTCTCCGGGCTTGGCTCGGGATTGCCATTTAAGGTTTCCCCGAATTTGAGCAGTTCTGCATCGCCGGTTTCCCAGACGAGCACTCAAGTTTTCCTTAAGTCCGCTGCGTATGCCATTCCGCCACGCCCGCGCGCGGCTGTCTTACTCATGATAGGGCACGCTGCCCGATTTTACACATCCGTTTCCTCGTCACCAGTTTGCGCTTGCGTGGAAGTCTCCGCGTTATCTTCCTCTACCTTGTTCCTCTTCTTCCGCATGACATTGATTGCAGCGGCGTCGAGCGATGTCTTGGGAAGCTCACAGAATGAAATATGGGAAGCTCGCGGAATGTTCACATGACACGGCAGCTTTGCGGGAAACTCCGCGCCGGGGAGATAGCAATGACTCTGAGCTTTATCCATGCTGCAAGGGAGTGATATCGTTTTGCAATAGACAGCAGTCGAGTGTTCGGACACCTGGTCGAACCGTTCTTCGTCTGGATCGAATCATCGGGACGAAGTAAAGTTCATTTCGAGGCAACAGGAAACGCAATGTCCTATCAGCCTATCGAAAATTACGGAATCATCGGCAACATGCGAACTGTCGCCCTCGTAGGCATGAATGGTTCGATCGACTGGTACTGTTATCCTCACTTTGATTCGCCCAGCGTTTTTGGGGCAATTTTAGAGGATAAAAAGGGGGGGCGGTTCCAGATTTCTGCTGGCCCTGACGGCGTGCGGTACAAACAGTTTTACTGGCCTTCCACCAATGTGTTAGTGACTCGATTCCTGCTCCCAGACGGAATTGTCGAACTTGAAGATTTCATGCCCGCGGGGTTGCCCTCCAACTCCCTTGAGTACCATCAAATTTACCGCCGCGTCCGCTGCGTTAGGGGCGCAGTGCGCATTTGGGTCGCGTGCCGTCCGGCTTTTGACTACGGACGGCAAGGTCACGAGACGGTGATTGAGACTAATGGGGCGAGATTCAAGTCAGACAGCTTGACCTTAGTTCTTTCAACTACCGTGCCGCTCAGAGATGACGGGCAAGGTGGGGTATCCGCCGAATTCGCGCTCAGCGAAGGAGAATCGCAGACCTTCATTCTTGGGGAAAACAGCGACGGGGACGGTGCTCCCAGTCCGCCGTCGGAAGAAGGTGCTGAGCAACTGCTGCGGAGCACAGTGAAATTCTGGCATAACTGGCTCTCCGGCTGCACGTACTATGGGCGCTGGCGGGACCAAGTGCACAGGTCGGCGTTGGCGTTAAAGCTTCTGACGTTTGAACCTACCGGGGCGATTATTGCTGCGCCAACCACGAGCTTACCCGAGGTCATCGGAGGCGTTCGCAACTGGGATTATCGCTACACCTGGATGCGCGATGCCGCCTTTACGGTCTATGCATTTTTGCGCATCGGTTTCCGAGACGAAGCGGCGGCCTTTCTGGGTTGGCTCGAGAATTACGCGTCCAAGCATGCCCGCCGGAACGCGCCTAGTCCGGTGATGTTCACGATCGAGGGTGAAGCTCATATTCCCGAGCTGACGTTGGACCACTGGGAAGGGTACCGGGGATCCCGCCCGGTTCGAATCGGCAATTTAGCGGTCTCGCAGTTTCAAGGAGACATATATGGCGAACTGATGGACGCCCTGTATCTATCCAATAAGTATGTCAGCCCGACGCCGTACGATATGTGGGTAAAGATCCGTAACCTTATGGAGTGGATCTGCGAGAACTGGCATCTTGCGGATGCCGGCATTTGGGAAATGCGCAATCGGCAGGAGCATTTCGTCTTCTCGAAGGTCATGAACTGGGTAGCACTTGATCGTGGCATCCGGCTCGCCGATAAGCGTGCTCTTCCAGCTGACCGCGCAAAATGGATCCGCGAGAGGGACCGCATCTATGAAGAAGTAATGACCAAGGGGTGGAACGACAAGCGCAAATCATTTACACAGTTTTACGGTAGTGAGGACCTGGACGCGTCCCTTCTTATTATGCCGCTCGTCTTCTTCATGGCTCCGACCGATCCGCGGATGCTCAGCACCATAGACGCTATCCTTGAAAGCCCCAGTCACGGGGGCCTTGTCAGCGACAGCCTCGTGCATCGCTATCCGCCGCATCCCCGTATTGACGGACTGCCGGGCGAGGAAGGTACTTTTAACATGTGCTCCTTTTGGCTTGTGGAAGCGCTGACACGCGCAGGCCTGGCGTATCCCGAAAGGCTCGATCAAGCCAGATTGCTATTTGAACGGGTGCTGGGATATGCGAATCATCTTGGGCTTTATGCCGAGCAGACCGGGCCGCAGGGCGAGGCGCTGGGCAATTTCCCCCAGGCTTTCACTCATCTCGCATTGATCAGCGCCGCATTCAATCTGGACCGCATGTTGGGTAGCCAAGTTTGACCAAGTGTCGCAAAGGCTGCGCTCCGACGGAGATTATTCGCACTCGATTGTTCTTCCCGCAACTCTTGTCGCAGGAACCGTCGTGCGGCACGCTCATCCTCAGCCCCTGCGAAGACGATTGTCGCTACCAGGGTGGCATGAGTCATGACATCTTGGGCGACCGCTGTGGTGACGCTGCCTTCGACTCCTGCGCAAAGCCATTGTGAATCGAGATTGGCTCGTTGACCTCTGAACTGAGGCGTCTCCCTGATCATTTTCGCGATTCAACTAAACTATCTAGTGATGGCTGTAACTTATTGATTTAGCATTACTAATATCGCCCACTGCTCATTCTTTGAATGGGGCGGTACCCCACCCCGCAGCGGTTCTCTTCTCCTCTGGCGCTCTCGCGCCGGTAGGTGTATATTGTTTTTGCTCGGAGTAATTCCCCCAAGCCTTTCACGCAGGCTCCGAGGAGCAGTGATTCGACTGGCCGAACCGTCCCAGGATCACTGAAACGGATCGTCGCCGTCCTTCCCCCCAAAGTCGCATGGAGAGCCGGACACGGATATACTGTCCCGCAAATAATTTATGCCTTCTTCTCTTATAGCTGGACGCTACGAACTTCAGGGGCAACTCGGTGAAGGCGGGATGGGTGTGGTCTGGAAAGCCCTCGACGTCAAGACCGGCAGCTCGGTCGCCATCAAGCTCATGAAGGATATGTCCGACCCGGTGGCAGTCGATTTGTTCACCAAGGAATGGAGGGCGCTGGCCGAGATCTCCCACCCGAATATCGTAGAAGTTCGGGATGTGGATTTCTTTGAAGAAAACGGTCGGAAGACACCGTTCTTTGTGATGCCGTTGCTGCGCGGTACCACGTTGGCCGACCTGATCGCCGACGCCAGTGCGCGCTTGACCGTGGAGCGCGTCGTGGAGATTGCCACCCATGTATGCCGGGGACTGCAAGCCGCGCACCAACGAGGACTGATCCACCGCGACCTGAAGCCGAGCAACATTCTGGTGATGGAGGACGACAGCGCCAAGATCATCGACTTCGGCGTGGTGCATCTGGCGGGATCAAAGTCGGTGACGGGACAAAAGGGGACGTTCCAGTACATGTCGCCGGAGCAGGCTCTGATGCGCGAGATTACTCCGGCATCGGACTTATTCTCGATGGGCATCATTCTCTACGAGGCGCTGACGAGGCGGAAGCCGTTCGCGCGCAACACTGTCCAGGACACCATGGAGGCGTTGCTCAAGTTCGTACCACCGCCCGTTTCGGAACTCAATCCGAACGTAAATATGTCGTTGAGCCGGGTGGTTCACAAGTGCCTGGCCAAGCAACCGATTCACCGCTTTGCGAGCGCGCGTGATCTTTCGGAAACTCTGCAAAAGGCAGTGCGCAATGAGCCCGTCTTCGACACAGCGAAAATCGAGCAGCGCATCGAGCGCGCCAAGTCCGCCTACAAGTCTGGCGATGAAGGATTTGCCTCTGAGATTCTGGCGGAACTTGAGGCGGAAGGTCATCTCGACCCGCGCATCACCGTGCTACGGATGCAGATTGAGATGGCTGCGAAGACGAAGAAAACCCGTCAGCTGCTGGAGAGCGCTCGCGCGCGAATGGAGCAGGACGAGATTCCCCTGGCGCTGGACAAGATCCGTGAAGTGCTGGAAATGGACCCCGAAAATCCCGATGCTCTGGCCATGCGACACGCGATGGAAAAGCAGCGCAGCGAGAGCCAGATCGCCAAGTGGCTGGAGTTGGCGCAGACGCACCTGAGCAATCGCGACTTTGGCGCCGCCAGGAGTGCTGCCCATGAAGTGCTGGCTATCAATCGTGCTGACGCGCGGGCCATGGATCTGTTGGAGAAGATCGAGTCCACGGAAACGGATGCCAAGAGAATTCGTGAGCAGAAAGAGCAGCTCTACACTTCAGCTTTGAAGGCATACCAGAACGGCGAGATCTCGACGGCGCTAAGCAAGCTGGAGCGTTTGTTCTCGGTGGCGCAATCCAATCCGAATGCAGCGATTCCAGAACGCGAAGCTGTCTACCAGAGCTTTTACAAGGAAGTGCGGTCCGAACGCGACACTATCCACGGGGCGCTTGAAGACGCGCAGCGCCAGTTCCGGGAAAAGGATTTTGCCGGCGCCATGGCCGTGTGCCGGGACCTTCTGGCGAAGTATCCCAACGACGGTACATTTCAGGCCCTGAAGATCCGAATTGAGGATGCAGAGCGGCAGGAGCTGTCGTCTTATACCGCCGAGGTTTCCAAGAGACTGGAAGCGGAGCGCGACCTTGACCGGCGAGTCAATATCATTCGGGAAGCCTGCGAGCGTTATCCCAATGAAGCCCAGTTTGCGCAACAGCTCAAGTTGGTGCGCGAGCGGCGCGATCTGGTGAACTCGATTGTTGTCAAGGCACGGCAGTATGAAGAGCGCGGGCAATTTGCCGAGGCCATCAGCCAGTGGGACATCCTGCGCAACATCCATCCGGACTATCCCGGCATTGCTTTTGAGATGGAGCAGTGCAAGAAGAAGCGCGACCAGCAGGGCCGAGACGAGGAACGTTCACGCCTGGTAAACGAAATCGACGGATTGATGAAAGGCCGCGGTTACGCGAAAGCCATCGAATACGCCTCTTCCGCGCTCCAGGAATTCCCCGGTGACGCCGAGATCTCGGGACTGCGAACCCTCGCGGAGCAGGGACTGGAGCGCACCAAAGAGTCGCGGCGTCTTGTTCGACGAGGGGCAACGATGCGTCGCGCAGGGAGACCTGCCCAGGGCCACGGAGCTGTTGCGCAGCAGTCTGAACCTTGATCCGCGAGCACCGGGTCTGCGGGATGCGGTGGTCAATGTTTTGATCGAACGGGCACGGGCCTTGCGGCGAAGACAACTGGCAAGACGCGGAGCCTCTGTGTCAGGAAGCCAGTGAACTGGACGCGAATCATCCCGCAGTGCGGGCCTTGCGTTCGAGCATCGCCGACGCCAAGCGGAAGATGTTCGTCGTTCAATGTCTGACGGAATGCCGTTCGCTGGTGGCCGCCGGAAAAGTGAACGAGGCGGCACAGCGAATTCGCGCCGCGCGGGAAGTGTACCCCAACGATTCCCGCCTGGAGCAGTACGAAGCGACCCTACAGCGGGAGATGAACGAACTTCTCCGCCAGGAACAAAGGCGCAAGGACCAAACTGGCGCTCAGCGAAAATCGCCGACTGGCGGAGCAGAATCCCGATCGCGCGAACTTGCGGGCAGTTTTGGAGAAATCGTATGCGATCCGTGCCCAGCATCCCGACGATCCAGAGATCGCGCAGACCGTATCGGAGATTGAGCTAGCCGTCAAAAACGTGGCGCGGGTGGAAGACGTGAAGCCAGGTCCTGAGTGCTGAGCCGGCTCTTACCGGCACCGATGGCTGGCGAGCCACGATGGTCCAACAAGCGCCGGACAGGCGGCGCCGCGCACCACGGATAAGAAGGGTCCGCAGCTAGTCGACAAGACTGCCACAGCGACGAAGACAGCAAAACCGTCTGCGCGACCGAAATACAACTTCCACACTTTCATTCGTGAGTTCGGGATCCTGGCGCAACAAGTCAGGGTAGGTTGCTTGCGCTGGCGCGCCCGGCGGGCAAGTGGTCTGGTGTAAGGCTGGGAACCGCGGCCGCAATCGTGATCCTGTTACCGCTTCTCGCTTATCTCGCTTTTCACCTGCCCGGCATGTTGAAGAAGAGTGCGGAAACGCAGGCGGCACAACGTCACGATTGCCGCCGATCCGCCCGATTCCACGGTGACGAGTGAAGGCAAGCCGGTCGCTAACGGGGCCGTTGCGATCGGGACTACGATTGAGGTCAGCCACCTCGGCTACAAGACCAGGCAAGTACAAATTCAGCACGACAGCGATGGAAAAGTATCGCTCGAGCCGGAACCGTTGCACTTGTCGGTTCACACCTCGGGAACAGGAGGAAGTGCCGAACTCGATGGGCAAAAGATCGCCGACCTCACGGACGGCTCTCTGGAATACGCACCTGACGCCCGATGGTACGCTGCACAAGCTCACGGTCACCGCCGATGGCAAACAACTGTTCATGGTGTACCTGCAAGTTTCGGCTGGCCAACAGCCTCGAGTCACGGGGTTCGATGCGAATGATCTTCTAACCATTACAAGCTTGGGCAACAACGCGACGCTGTATGGAGCAAGCAATCTGGGGAATGCTCAGATCGGCGACCAGAGCGCCGCAATCAATCCTGCGGGAGCAGCCCATCACTCTGACGATCAGAACCACGACGTGGTTTTTGGACAGGGCGACAGATCAGGGAAGCGTATCGATCGACGTTTCCAACGCTCCGACTCTCATGATGCAATCGCTCACCGGTGCGGGACGTGTCTTCATTACGACCAACGCTGATAAGGCCGTACTCAGTGTCGACGGAGTCGCCTCTGCCGCGGCAGAACCGCGGATGGACAGTGAGTAAGGCACCGGGAGCCCACAAGTTCACGCTGTCCGCAGAGGGGTACGAACCTCAGTCGTGGACCATGAGCCATACAGCGTCGCGGAGTCGTGAACAAAAATGTAAAGCTTACACGCCAAGGTCGGCGCCGCCCCAGCCCTTGATGGCTGGCCTTAGCATCGCCGGAGGCACTCCGGGAGCAGACGTGGCTCTGGATGGCAAGAAAGTAGGAGAACTGGATCCAGCGGGCAACCTGTCCCTTCCAAATGTTGTGGCTCTCGGCAAACATACGGTAGGTCTGACGAAGTCAGGCTACGAAGCGCGGGAGTTCGAAATCACGATCAGTCCCAGCGCTCCGGGCAAGCCTTTAGCCGACGCTCAAATCTCCAAGCCGGTGCTGTCGTCATCCCTGGCGGGTCTGGCGTTTGACGTCACTACCTAAGGAAGCGACGGTGAAATACCGCCGCGTCGGCGATGCGCAATTCCGCGACGTCAATCCTTCCGAAAAGACTCAATTGCCGCCCGGACAGTACGAAATCGTGGCTGAGGCAGCCGGGTATCAACGATTCACGACCACAGTGAACCTGGGCAAGGAAGCAGTCACTGTTCCCGTGAAATTGGCTGCGGTTCCCGATTACGAGTTCGAAGATGCGCAACAGATCACTACATGAGGGTGCGTGGCTGAAGTCCAAGGTGCCGGGGAAGTTCATCAACCTGAAGCCAGGCCTGCTGCGCGAGAATCTCATTTTTTCGCGTCCTGGCAAAACGCTGTTCTGGGATAAGAAAGTCGAGTGGATGATCGAGGACCTGGCTCATCACTCCAGAGTCCAGTATTCGCTGGAAGGCGGGAAGTTAACGCGGAAGCTGGTGGTTGGGCAGGACGCCTCGAATCAGAAAGAGGCTAAAATCGATGCCCAGTCTGCGGGGCAGAAGGATTCACTCTCTGTGCACATCCGTGTAGACGGTGGACAGGTGCGGATTACCAACGACAAGGGAGCCGTTCTCGACGAGTTCACCGCACCGGGTCAGAATTTTTCAAACGGCAGGATCGCGATTAAGAGCGACTCACTCTTCGTGGTTCGGAGCGGCATCTAGTAGGGACACACCGCAAACCTCCACGTCACTCCGGCAAGGCCCAGGCGAACAAGACACCGCCGCTGCTCATCAGCACGTACTGACGCCCGTCAAGTTCATAGCTTGTGGGAGAACTGGCTATGGGCGCTCCGGAACCGGCGTGCCACAACGTCTTGCCGTCGCTCGAATCAAGCGCCAGAAAATTTCCAGATGCATCGCCGGTGAACGTAAGACCTGAGTCGGTCGTCAACACTCCCGCTCCCGAACCGCCGGGTCCGACTTCATGGCTCCAGCGGATTTTGCCGGTCTGATAATCGATTGCTTCGATGACACCCTTGCCCCACACGCCATAGTCTGCACCGGCCCAACCGTAAACTCCATCGGCAGGCTTGGCGAAGTAGATGCTCCAACTCGGGTGGGCATCGACGATAAACAGACCGTTCTTCGTGTCAAAACTTGGGGAACGATAGTTGGTCATCCCGCCTTCGTCGGGCGCGATGAGGCGTCCGTCGGGAGCAGGCTCCTTCGCGGGATTCGGAATCGGACGGCCTTCCTTGTCGATTCCGAGCGTCCAATTCACAGGACCGTAGGGAACCGTCAAAAGACTCTTACCGTTCGTGCGGTCGAGCACGAAGAAGTAGCCGTTGCGGGAACTCTGCATGAGCATCTTCTTCGGCTCGCCGTGGAAATCTCCGTCGACCAGTACCGGAGTCTCGACCGCATCCCAGTCGTGCGTGTCGTGCGGCGAGACCTGGAAAGCCCACGCCAGCTTGCCTGTATCCGGGTTCAGCGCGACGATCGAGCAGGTGTAGAGATTGTCTCCCGGCCGCGTCGAACCGTTCAACACCGGCGTGGGATTGCCGGTACCCCAGTAGACCAGATTCAGATCGGGATCGTAGGTTCCGGTCATCCACGTCATTCCGCCGGTGGTTTGATTCGGCGTTCCCACGGGCGGAGTCGAGTTCCATTGCCACTGAGTTGCTCCGGTCTCGGGATCGATCGAACGAATGTAGCCGGTCAGATTGTCGAAATCTCCTGAAACGCCGACGAGAACGTGCTTGCCCACGACGAGCGGGGCCATGCTCGTCCAGTATCCCTTCGTCGACGTCGGCCACCTGCACATTCCAGCGAACGCTCCCATCTTTGGCATTCAGCGAAATCAAATGAGCATCGGGAGACAAGAAATAGAGATAGCCGCTTGTACATCGCGACACCGCGATGCCCGATGTGCTCGCCGGGGCTGCGCGGATGCATGTAATGCCATATCTGATGGCCGGACCTGGCATCGACGGCCCAGATATTTTCCGGAACAGTGAAGTAGAGAATGCCGTCCACCAGCAGAGGCGACGACTTGATCAACGATGTCTGGTTGGTCTGAAAGGCCCACGCCAGGCTCAGATTCTTCACGTTCTCCGGCGTGATCTGAGTGCAGCGCGCTGTGTCGTCTTCCGGAATAATCGCCGTGATATCCAGGCCAACTATCGGCTGGCGGGTGCAAGAGAGTCTGTTCATCTGCTCCCTGCGCAAGCGTCCACAAGGAACAGGCGAACACGCAAGAGACGGTCAGAAATGTTCTTCTTAAGAAAGTTCATTAGCGATCGGACCTTTGTCGACGATCTCTCCGGAAAATGAGATCGGCCCTCACTTTAACGTTTGCAGATACGCCATCAGATTGTGGACGTCGTCATCGGTGTACTTGCTGAACAGTTCGACGTGTGCCTCCACGGGGGCGTCCACCTTGTAGCGCACATCGCGGGTGCGCCAGGATTGATACACTCCCTCCGCGTTCGTCAGGCCCACCGTAAACTCGTCGAGATATGCCAGCGTTCCGGAGATCTCCTGACCCGACGCGAGCGTGACAGTGACCTTCGACTTCGCGTGCTCGCGGATAGAGCATCTGTTCCTCAAGCTCCAAGCCCTTGTGGCGTGAAGCGATGCCTGCAAGGTCGCCGGATGGCGAGTGGCAACCAGCGCAGCCGCCAGCCCCTTCGAAATATTTCTTTCCGGCTTCCGCGTTTCCGGTTTGCAGGTCCTCCGGGTCCACTCCTTTACGTCCGCCTTTTCCCCTGCGGCGGTCCTGAGCCACGGCGTTTTGTTGCGTGTGGATGAAGGCGACCAGGCTGGCGATCTGCTGGTCGGTGCGATTGAAAGGCGGCATGCGTTTCTCCGGGCGGCCGTTGCGAATCACAGGACCGATCTTGTCGCCATTGACGTCGGCGGCCACCAACTTGGATCGCGTCAAGTCGGGCCCGCTCTCTCCTCCGGTTGCGTCGCGGCCGTGGCAGAAGGAGCAGTCCTGCCGGAACAGAGCCGCGCCTTGCTGGACAAGGCTTGCGGGATAACTCTTGCTCTCGCCGGTACTGCGTCGTTTGGTGTTGGCTGAGCTCTGCGTGCTGTGGCCGGTCGTTTGCGCCGCGGCGAACACGCTCAGCAGCAACAAGAGAACAATGCAGAAGGATCGTCGGCGAGACGTCATATTCAGAGCCATCTCATAAATGGGTTTTGGGTAGGGCACGGCTTCAGCCGTGCCGTTTAGGCCCGCAAGCACGCGGGCTTTAGCCCCTGAGGGAACTGCAGTTTACGCCTTTGTCCATTGTGAGATGCTTCTCAGTGATCGCCCGCCTGCTGTTCACGCGCATGAGGAGCCGTGCTGCCCTCGGTCATCCCCAGAACCCACTTGATCGCTTCAAAGTACATCTTGCGGATGTCGGGGTCGCTCCAGGATTCCTCGGTATGGCCGAGCGTCGAATAGAATACGCGGCCCTTGCCGTACATCTTGTCCCAGGCAACGGCGAAATCATGATCGGTGCGGTGAATGCGCGGATTGTTTTCGTAATTGAGCTTCGCCGGATCGAGGCTGAGCAGCACATGCACTTTGTCGCGCGACCATTCTTTCGGCTGATAAATTTCATCCCACTTCACGAACGCGTGCGGAAAATGGCGGACCGCCGGAAAGTTCGGGTCTTCGTTGATGATCGGCGCATTGAATGTGGACCAGGGATGCTGATCGAACCAGCCGCCGATCATCTCTCCGTATTCCGGCCACTTGTAATTCGTATCGAGCGCGGCGTGAACTCCGACAAAGCCCTTCCCGTCGTCCTTGATGAACGACATCATGTCTTTCTTCTGACCGTCGTCCAAGTCGAGTTCGCCTGTAGTGCTCACAAAAATCAGGGCATCGAAGTAGTCGAGATTCTTCGCATTTCTGCCCAGATCCTTTTTCGTGATCAGTTCGACGTCGGTGCGCAGGGTAGCTTCCCACAGACCGCTTTCGCGCCCCATGTCGTAGATCGCAACCATGCCCGCCGAGACCGAATCGTGTTCGAATCCCTTGGTCTGGCCGATGACCAGGACGTGCTTGAGATGAATCTTCTTCTCACGCGGCGGTGGTGGCATGGAAGGATCCGTTTGGGCTGAAACGAGGGCGGCCGTAATCCAGAACAACAGCGAGAGAAACAACAACCGTCGAGGTTGGCGCAAGAGCATTCTCCCCAGAAGGTGATTCGCGGACCCCACAAGACTCCTGCACAGTCCGCAATTCCACAGGACCTTAAGGTAACATAAGCGACCTGCGATAGAATGGCGGGGCTCTTTTGAGGAGACAAAGGCGCTATGCGTGTTGGGGTCTTCACTCCGCTGTTATCGAAACTTCCGCTGGAGGCGGTTCTCAAGAAACTCGCCGAACTCAACATTCACACCGTCGAACTTGCGACGGGAAACTACGTGGGCGACGCGCACTGCAAGCTCTCGATGCTGGACAACAGCTCGGCGCTGTCGGATTTCAAAAAGATGCTCAGCGATCACGGCGTCAGCATCAGCGCTTTGAGTTGTCACGGCAACGCGCTGCATCCGGACAAGTCCGTCGGGCAAGCGCATCGCGAGACGAGCCGCAAGACCATCCTGCTGGCCGAAAAGCTTGGCGTTCCGGTGATGGTGGACTTCTCCGGTTGCCCCGGGGATTCTCCCAATGCCATCGCGCCGAACTGGGTCACCTGCCCGTGGCCTCCGGACTTCCGCAAGGTCCTCGACTGGCAATGGAACGAGGTGGTCGCGCCCTATTGGATCGAGCACGCGAAGTTTGCCGCCGACCACGGGGTGAAGATTGCGGTCGAGATGCATCCCGGATTCGTGGTGTACAGTCCGGAGACCATGCTGCGGCTGCGCTCGATCGCGGGGAAGAACGTAGGATGCAACTTCGATCCGAGCCATCTTTTCTGGCAAGGTATCGATCCAATTGCCGCGGTCCGCGTGCTGGGCGACGCGATCTTTCACGTGCACGCCAAGGACACGCAACTGTATCCCGACAAACATGGTGCGCTCGGGCGTGCTCGATACCAAGCCTTACACCGACGAGCGCGACCGCGCCTGGATCTTCCGCACCTGCGGCTACGGCCATGGAATGGAGTTTTGGAGCGAACTCATCTCCACCTTGCGGATGTTCGGCTACGATTACGTTGTTTCGATCGAGCACGAAGACAGCCTGCTCTCGCCCGGTGAAGGCCTGACGAAGGCGGCGAACTTCCTCAACAACATCGTGGTGCGCGAACAGCCGGCAGCGGCCTGGTGGTCCTGAACAGGAACTTCGAATGAAAGCAATCAAGACAGCAATCTTCGGCACCGGCTTTATGGGCCGCGTGCATCTGGAAGCGGTACGGCGAGTCGAGTCGGTGGAAGCGGCTGCCGTGGTTGGCCGGAACGCGCAGGCAGTAGAACGGCTCGCCGCCGGCTTCGCCATTCCGAAAACAACAACGGATTTTCGCGAGGTGCTGCGCGACGCCTCCATTGACGCGGTTCACATTTGCACTCCCAACGCGCAGCACTTCGCGATGGCGAAGGAGGCGCTGCAGGCGGGCAAGCACGTCCTCTGCGAAAAGCCATTGACCACGACGGTCGCGGAAGCAGAGGAACTGGTTCCCTTGCGGCCAAGCAGGGATTGCGCAATTGCGTGTGCCACAACCTGCGTTATTACCCGATGGTCCAGCAGATGCGCCGCCTGCGCGAAGCCGGAGAACTCGGAGAGATTCTGGTTGTGCAGGGCACGTACTCTCAAGACTGGCTGCTGCATGACACGGATTGGAACTGGCGGGTCGATGCCAGCGCCGCCGGAGCATCCCGTTGCATGGCCGACATCGGATCCCACTTTTTCGATATGGCAGAGCACGTGACGGGACTGCGTCTGACGTCGCTGTGCGCCGACCTGCAGACGTTTCATGCCAAGCGAAAACAGCCGAAGCACTCGGTCGAAACTTTCGCCAACAAGTTGATGGGGCCGGAAGATTTTATCGAGACCCCAGTGACGACGGAAGATTTCGGCGCCGTCCTCTTTCGTATGGGAGCACGCACTCGTGGCAGCATGACGGCCAGCCAGGTGTCAGCAGGTCGAAAGAACGGACTGCGAATCGAGATTTACGGAACGAAATCTTCGGTCGCGTGGAATCAGGAACGTCCGGACGAACTCTGGCAAGGGCACCGCGATACGCCGAACTCGATTTCGGTCAAAGGATCCGTCGTTGCTCGAACCTGGCGCACGCAGTTACGCCGATCTTCCCGGCGGCCATAGCGAGGGCTACGACGACACGTTCAAGCAGGTATTTCGGCGCTTCTACCGTTCCATCAGCGAATCAGCCGCTCCCGATTATCCCCAGTTCGTTGACGGATTGCGGCAGATGATGATCCTCGATGCGGTCCTCGCAAGCCACGGGAAACGCGGATGGGTCGATGTGCCGCCGCTTCGGGCTAGTTGACCCCGGCTATTTCGGGCTCTTCGTCTCCGCGTGGGCGGCGTTTGCGGCGAGTACATAAGAAGTGACCGTGTCGACGACGTACTCATTCTCATACCAGAGAAATGGCCACCCTTCCTTTAGCTCCGGGAAGTCGGGCTGGATGATGACGACTCCCGGGATGATCCCGCCGGGAATAAACGTGTAGTCCGCACGGTTATTGCCGTACGCAATCAGCTTTGATTGCGCACCGACTCCTGAGACATACGACACGTTCGACACCGGGTGGCGACCAAGCACGTAGTCGAGGGCGTGCAGTGTATGTTCTGGCCCAATAACCTCAGGAAATGCGCGGTGGAGGAAGTACATCTCCGTCGCGAACTGGGTCACCGCTCCCGAACCTCCCCAGGTGCCGGTGGCAATCGGAACACCGTAGGGATTCTGAGCCAGCATCTGCTCGAGCTTGGGTTTGTAAGCAGCCAATCCCTCCGCGATGTCCTTCTTGAACTGATCGTCCATAACGTGAAATTGCACGGGATGCAGTTCCGCCCAGAAACGAAAACTTCTCTTTGACCACCGGTACCAATTCTTTCAAACGTTGCCGGTAAGCGTCGCCCGCCGTGAGTCGTGATCAGCAATTCGACCGCAGCTTCCAGTTCCGCATGCTGCAGGTTGCTGCCCGTGGTGTTGAAGTATTGAAACAACGCCGGCGGTTGCTTGTGCTCTTCGGCCCACACCTTCTCCGCGATTTGCAGACATTCCTCCGCCATCTTGTCGTCGAATCCGCGAAGCACTCTGCTGGCCGCGGCCAGCGCGCCAACCTCGTCGTAGCTGAGCGCCGTGGTGTGAGTGGTAAATGCCCAACGATCATCCGGCACGCCCGAGTAGATGCCATCGTTTCCAATCGTCCCATGCGCTCCGTGTAGATTCGACCATCCGTCTTAGACGCGGCGTCTCCCAGATATGTGTACTCTTCAAGTGTCGGCTCGATGATTCCGGGGATCGCGTGCCCGATCGCATGGTGTTCCGCCAGTAGCAGAAGAACTCCGTGTCGAATCTGCTGCACCACATCAGGCACGCCATCCGGCTTTCGCATTTGCACTTCCCGCGCCGTCTCGTCCACCGAAGTGTCGTCTGACGTCACACCGAATTCTTCCTTCGCCGTAACCAGGTCCAGAATCACGCGAGTCTGCGTCTGCGTGCGAAGATCGAAATCGCCGGCGTCGTACCAACCGCCCACATTCAGGCCGACAATGTGTTGGCCGGGCGATGAAAGGCGAGTCCGTCGTCGGCCCCTGTTTGTAGCCGTCGAAATGCGTGTAGTTCACAGGAGCCTGGCGCGCATCGTCGAGATGTGATGCTCCATGCCACGTGCGATACCCTTCCCGCACCCTGACGTGATCCATCTGCTCCGGCAAATACGTATTGAGCGACAGGTTCCAGGTCCCGTCGTAAACGTTAGAAGCAATTCGGAAGGGCCCGGTTCTCTGCCCCGCATACTCGATCGCGTAAATCCCGGGCTCGCGCACAGCCGAGAAATCGAAATCGGCGTATTGGTATCGCAGCCACTTGCCCCACTGGCGGACTTGTCCGCTAAACGCTTCGGTCCAATCGCCCTTCGGAGTCATTCTCAACACGCGGGCCGTTTTCGGCGCATCGAAGAGTGGATCGAGTTCCATCACTGCAGTCTTCTCTCGCTCGGGCGTGTAGCCGACCTGGTTGTAACCGACTACGGGACGTCGGATCCATCCCGCGACCACATTTGGCTTGACGTGCCAGACCACAACGTCCCCGGTTTTTCCTGGAGGAATGAGGGTTCGCACAACGAACCATCCGTTTTGCGCCTGGTTGCGTCCGTCGAATAGAAAAAGCGGGCCGCTCTCCGAACGAATCGCCACTCGCGTCGAAGGATCGTCGGGAGAGAGAACGAAATTCTCGCCCTGAGCCAGCGGTAGAGGTTCAACCTTGGAATCCGGTCGTCCTCTCCATCGGCCCGTCTGCATGGCGAGGGAAAATCCCGGCTGTGCCACCTGCCAGATAGGACTTTCCAAAATACAAGCTAGGCAGGAACTCGAGGTTCAGCCCAGCCTTGCCGGCAAGCGAGTCAGGAATTGGACGGTCGAGTTGAACGGCCAACCGAAATCCTCCCGCTTCTGGTCGAACGTCGATGCGATAAGAGAAGCCCTGATCCGGATAATTGCAAAGCGCGGTGATTTCATCCGGCGCAGGCCCACGCTTCCGGCTTTCAAACTCAGGTATCGCGTCCCACTGCGCCGGCGCAGGCGACAGGCGGACATCGCCATTGGTCGCAATGCGCTGGTCTTGAAGAATGATTTCCAACCCGCTCATCTTCTGGTCTCCAAACACCCGATGATAGGAGTTGTGAAACAGCAACACGCTCAGGCCGTGAGTCTCAAGCACGTCCTGCGGAGTCAGATGAAGATCCGCCTGCGGCCAGAGCGGGAGCGCGGCGCTCTGTACAAAGCAAACGACACAAAGCGCAAGAACTGACATTCGGATCATCGGGTCCTCTCTCTTTGCGAAAAAGCCTTAGTCGACGCAGAATTCTAGGAAGTTGGCACGCGCACAATGTTCGAACTAGCGGAGTCACCGTTGGCATTCGTGGCTCGCACCCGGTAGGAAGCTTTCTGGCCCTGCTTTATCTGCGAGTCCGAGTATTGCGTCGCGGAAGCGGGCAACTCCGCGATCCGCTGCCACGACCCTCGTGCGGTCGAGTCCTGGCGCCGCTCAACCACAACATGCTCCGGATTTCCCCCGTGAACTTCCCAGCCAAGCTTCACCCCGCTGTCAGTTGAAGCCGCAGTCAGCGAACTCGGCGCTTCAGGAAGAACCGGCCAGTCGAAATAGTCGGCATCGGCGATTGCCAGGATGCTGTCAGTCACAGGAAGCATCTCCAATGTATCGATTGTTCCCTTCTTCCAATTGAGTGGTCGAATATCTCCAGACACCACGTCGATCAGCACAGGATGCTGAATGCCGGAGTTCTTCAGCGAGAGAGTCGCGTAGTAAGGCGGAAAAGAATTTCCCGGCACGCTGTGAGCGGCGATCCAATAGGCGACGATCGCCTTTCCCGTTTTTCGATCGAAAGCCGTAGCTCAGAAAAGGAAATCCACTCTGCCGGCGGATCGCGGGTACGTCAGCGCTGGAAATCTCGATCGCTGGATCAAGCTTCGTATCTGAAAACAGCGCATTCGTGTTCTGCAAGCGCATAGAAAACGGGCCGTGGCGTGAAGTCCCAATCGTGATTGGTCAGCCCGTGAACGATCCCGAAGTCGTCAAATTCATTCCCATCTGTGCCGGCAGCCAGAAGCCATACAAATGTCTTCACGCCCGCTGCATGGTTGTAGATCAGTCCACGCGGCACATACTTCGCCTGCACGGATTCGTCCGAGCCTGTCCACGAAGGGATCGAGTTGAACTCGTCGTCGAAAAATGGAATGCCCGCCTTGATCCCCGGATAATGATTCACCAGATCGCGCAACGCCCGCGGCGACTCGTTGAGATAGGCCCCGTAATCCATCGTCTCCGGATTCATGTTCTGCCCGTAGCCCGGATAGGTGTGATAGGCATAGACGTCAATCCCCTCGGCGCACTTGCAGGTATCCAAAGCACGCTGCGTGAAATCGCGCGATGGGTCCGCCTGCCCGCCGTAGATCACCTTCGCTCCCGGCGTCTTGTGTACCGTGTCGACAAACGAGGTAAGCAAATGACCGTACTGCTCGGGATTGCCCCACGGATTCCAGTACCCGATGTCCTGTTCATTCCACAGCGCCCAGTAGTGGATTCGGTCCTTGAAGTGATCGACCATCCAGCCAACGTATTTGTTGAATGCTGTCGTCTGCTCCGGCGTCACCGGCGGCCAGTAGACCGAGTACATGCTGCGATCGTCGTTGTGAAACGAACCCGGCTCGGGAACGCTGATGTCCGGCAATTTGCCGCTATGCGCCGTATACATCGTGTTGCCATACAGCAACTGCACCTGCACATCCATCCCATTGTCGATCAGAGAATCGACGGCATCTTCCAGCAGCGGCGACGCCGCATAGACGCCGCGCTTCTGCTCAATCCAATCCCAGCTCGTGTAATCGGAACTGTTCTCGTACTGGCCGATGCGGATCCACTTGAACCCCGCATCGAACATTCGCGTCCACCACCATCGGTTCCAGGGCAGATAGGGATCGCGGGGCAAGTCGGAGTTGATGCCGAATCCGTCCTGAATCTGTGAGGTTCGCTTGGGTGGAACTTTCTCGGGGAGCTTTCGCGCGACTTGAGAAAACGAAGGAGCTTCCACTAAAACGATGAACAGAAGGACGGCCAAACATGCGGTACGGCCTTTGTGATAGCCGATCATTAGACTCTCCTCTACAAATCAGGGCAAGACCGCTCTTCGCATCCCCATCATCGCGCCACCCGCTCGGCAGTGGCCTGCGAGGCATTCGCGGCAATCGCCGCCGCGTTGCGCTGTATCTTCTTGATCGCCTCCGCGATCTCATGCATGTCCTGCTCGTCACCCAGCAGCGCAAACTGCGGAATCCAAACCGTCTCCCACGCCGCCCGTTGCGTATTCGGGAAGCGTTGCTGCAGAAATTCGTGCTTCTCTGTCGCCTGCGTGCCACTCAGGCACTTGCGATATTCGCCGCTGCGAAAGCAATCCAGTTCGTGCAACGGCGGATAGCTCGCCTGTGTCGGAATGCCCTCGGCATTCAATGCGGCGATGAAATTCTCAGTCGAGATGCCCGCAAATTGCTTGGCATCGACATGGAAGATGTACGCGTACTGGCCATTGCGCGTGCAGCGCGGATCGCATTTCTGCGCCGTGATGCCCGGGATCTCCGCGAACAGTTTGTCGAGCAGACGGCCGTTGCGGTGGCGGTGCAGAGTCTGTTCTTCCAGACGGTCCAACTGCACCTTCAGAACTGCTCCCTGCCATTCGCTCAGCCGGTAATTCGATCCGTAGATGAAATGGCTGTAGAACCACTCGCCCGGCATGCGTCCGCAGTCGTGCACGGAGCGGGCCTGGCGCTCGAACGCGTCGTCATTCGAGATAATGATTCCGCCCTCGCCTGCCGTCATCAGCTTGCTCGACTGGAAGCTGAATGTGCCTGCTTTGCCGAATGTGCCGATCTTCTTTCCTCGCCACTCGCTGCCATGCGCGTGCGCCGAGTCTTCGATGAGATGAAGGCCACGGTTTTTAGCCAGCACGCTTAAGCGATCCAGATCCGCAGGATGTCCACCCATGTGCACGGCGATGATGGCCTTCGTGCGGGGAGTAATGGCCGCTTCCGTCAACTCTGGATCGAGGCAGTAGGTTTCAGGATCGACATCCACCAACACCGGCAAAGCATTCGCAAAGAGAACCGCGCTGGCGGTCGCGATAAACGTGAAATCGGGCACGATCACCTCATCGCCCGGACCGATGTCCAACGCAGCCATCGCCACTTCCAGCGCGGCCGTTCCGTTAGTGACGGCAATTCCGTGACGCGCGCCGTGGTACTCGGCAAATGCCTTTTCAAACTCCAGAGTCTTGGTGCCCGGCGTGCGCCACCATACGCGGCTTTCGAGAACTTCCTCGAGGGCTCGGCGCTCGTTGTCGTCGTACTGCGGCCAGAGCGGGAACGGCTTCTGTTTCGTCTTGCTGCCGCCGAACAGCGCGAGTTCAGGCATGGGTTCTCCTTGTGCAAACTTTGTGGCAGTCAAGTAAGGTACCGCAAAAGCTCTGGAACAGTCATCGGCTTCGACCGCCAACATACCGGCGCCAGTACCAACTGGCTATGATTGTGGTCACGAGATCGCAACAAATCCGCGACCTCCGCATCTTACGCTGAGAAGCACACGGTCGATTTCGGAATCCTGATTCTTTGGTCTAAAACAAAAAGTTCCACGGGACAATTGTCACCAGCCAAGTCTCGGGCATAGGCTATCCAGAAGGAGTAATCTATGAGCACGATCGAAGCCAGCAGCCCAGCCGAAATCCTCGAACTCAGCCCTTACGCTCCGACCCGATCGACCAGTCAAAGACAAGCCTCTCAGCTGCGGAAGAACTGCGCAAAACCGAAATCTACTGGCGAGCCTGCAATTACCTCAGCCTGGGAATGATCTACCTGCGCGAGAATCCTCTGCTCACCGAACCTCTGAAGCCGGAGCACATCAAGAACCGTCTGCTCGGCCACTGGGGATCGAGTCCCGGGCTCTCCTTTATTTATGTCCATCTGAACCGCCTGATCAAGAAGTACGACCTCGACATGATTTTTCTGGCCGGCCCCGGACATGGCGCGCCCGGGCGTGCTTGGTCCCGCTTACCTCGAAGGCACGTACTCCGAGGTCTATCCCGAGAAGAGTCTCGACGTCGATGGCCTGCAGCAATTCTTCCAGGAGTTCTCCTTCCCCGGCGGAATCGGAAGTCACTGCACGCCCGAAACTCCCGGATCGATTCACGAAGGCGGAGAACTCGGCTACGTCCTCTCTCACGCGTGCGGCGCGGCCTTCGACAATCCGGAGCTGATCGTTGCGGCCGTCGTCGGCGATGGCGAATCAGAAACCGGGCCGCTCGCGACTTCATGGCACATCAACAAGTTCCTGAATCCTGCGCGCGATGGCGCTGTGCTCCCCATCCTTCATCTGAACGGCTACAAGATCGACAATCCGACGTTGCTGGCGCGCATCTCGCACGAGGAACTCGAGAACCTCTTCCGCGGCTACGGCTGGACGCCCTATTTCGTCGAGGGCTCCGACATCGACAGCATGCATCAGGCCATGGCGGCAACGGTGGAGCACTGCATCGACGAAATCCGCGAACATCGGCGGGCGGCCCGCGAGCATGGCGATGTCACGCGACCACGCTGGCCCATGATCGTGCTGCGATCGCCAAAAGGCTGGACCGCTCCGCGGAAAATGGAAGGCCATTTCCTCGAGGGCTTCTGGCGTGCGCATCAGGTGCCGCTGCCGGCGGCGAAGAAAGATCCCGAACAACTTCGGCATCTTGAAAACTGGATGCGCTCGCAGAGGCCCGATCCTTTCTTCGACGGCAACGGCAGGCTTGCTTCAGTGTTCCGTGAACTGGCTCCCACCGGCGACCGCCGCATGAGCGCGAATCCTCACGCCAATGGCGGACGTCTCAAGAAAGCTCTACGCCTGCCCGACTTCCGCGAGTTTGCGGCCAATGTCGACAAGCCGGGCCGCGCGCAGGTCGAGAACACTCGTCCGCTCGGCTTCTTTCTCGCTGAAGTCATGAAGAGGAACGGCAACAACTTCCGCGTATTCGGCCCCGACGAGACCAGTTCCAACAAGCTCGACGCCCTTTACACGGTGACCAAGAAGTTCTGGATCGAGGAGCGATTTCCCGAAGACGACGACGGCGGCAATCTCGCGCCCGACGGCCGCGTCATGGAAATGCTCAGCGAGCACACCATGGAGGGCATGCTCGAAGGCTATCTCCTGACCGGACGCCACGGCTTCCTCTCCACCTACGAATCATTTGTGCACGTCATCGATTCGATGTTCAACCAGCACGCCAAGTGGCTGGAGATCTGCAATCACCTGTCCTGGCGGCAGGCGATCGCATCGCTGAACCTGCTGATCACATCGACCGTGTGGCGCCAGGATCACAACGGCTTCACCCACCAGGATCCCGGCTTCCTCGATGTGGTCGTCAACAAGAGCGCGAACGTCACGCGCATCTACCTGCCGCCGGACGTGAACTGCCTGCTCTCGGTCGCCGACCATTGTCTGCGCAGCCAGAACTACGTGAACGTGATCGTCTGCGACAAGCAGAAGCATCTGCAGTATCTGAGCATGGAAGCAGCCATCATTCATTGCACGAAGGGCATCGGAATCTGGGATTGGGCCAGCAACGACGAAGGCGGCGAGCCCGACGTGGTGATGGCCTCAGCCGGCGACATTCCCACGCAGGAAGCGCTGGCCGCCACCGACTATGCTGCGCAAGGAATTTCCCGACCTGAAGATCCGTTTCATCAACGTCATCGACCTCTTCAAGCTGCAACCATCCAGCGAGCATCCCGCACGGACTCTCTGACCGCGACTTCGATTCACTGTTCACAGTCGACAAGCCGGTCATGTTCAACTTCCACGGCTATCCGCAACTGATTCACCGCCTGGCTTATCGCCGCACGAATCATTCCAATATTCACGTGCGTGGATACAAGGAGAAAGGAAGCATCAACACGCCGCTGGAACTGGCGATCGACAACAACATCGACCGCTTCAGCCTTGCCATGGACGTAGTGGATCGCGTGCCCAAGCTGCAGAGAATCGGAGGTCACGCCAAGGAGAGATTCCTCAACCAGCAAATTGCATGCCGCAATTACGCTCACACGTACGGCATCGACATGCCCGAGGCAACCGACTGGACGTGGCCGTATTAATATAGCGTCGCCGTCTCGAGCGGCTGTCGGGCGGGCGTCTCGCCCGCCCACACCGTGCACTGTGGACCGCGCAACCGTGGACCGACGCGACCGCGGATCGCGTAACCGTGGATCGTGTAACTGCGGAAGAGCGTGACCGCGGATGGCGTAACCGTGGATGGCGTAACCGTGGAAGAGCGGCCCTTTAGGGCCGCGTAATGCGTTCCGAGATGCCGGGCTTTAGCCCCCGTGGTCGTCTTCCGCGGGCCATGATCATTTCCCACTTTCACGAAGGATGCTGCTCGCCCTTGATCACCCGCACCGTATCGCGCGCAATCAGTAACTCCTCGTCGGTCGGAATCGCATACGCCAGCAACTTCGAATCCTCCGTGCTGATCAGCCCCTCGCGTCCGACCGTCTCCTGGTTCTTAACCGCGTCGAGATGTAACCCCGCCCACTCCATCTCACTGCAAATCCGCGCCCGCACCTCGGGCGAATTCTCCCCGATGCCGCCAGTAAACACGACGGCATCGGCCCCACCCATCGCAGCCAGATAAGCGCCAATATATTTCCGCGCACGGTAGCAAAAGATCTCGACCGCCAGCCGCACCCGCCGATCGTCATGCTCTTTCAGTTCGGCCTGCAGTTCACGCATATCGTTCGTCAGCCCGGAAATTCCCAGCAGCCCGGACTGCGTATTCAGCAACGTGTCCACTTCCGACGACGACATTCCTTCTTTCCGCGCGATGACACTCACGATCGCCGGATCCAGATCGCCCGACCGCGTGCCCATCACCAGCCCTTCGAGCGGCGTCATTCCCATCGAAGTATCGACCGGAGATCCCGCTTTGATCGCCGCCGCCGAACATCCATTTCCCAGATGAAGCGTAATGATGTTCGTCTGCTCCCGCGTCAGTCCCCGCAGCGCCCGATAGCGAAACGCAACGTAGCGGTGCGACGTCCCGTGAAATCCGTATCGCCGAATGCGATGCCGCCGGTACAAGTGATAGGGAATCGCATACAGGTAAGCCTGCTCCGGAATCGAATGATGGAAAGCCGTGTCGAACACCGCCACCTGCGGCACGTCTGCTGCCCAACAGTTCCCGTGCCGCAAGAATTCCCTTCACGTTATTCGGATTGTGCAGCGGCGCCAGATCGATGCAGTCCTCAATCCCCTTGAGCACGCGGTCGTCGATCAACGTCGATTCCTTGAACAACTCCCCTCCGTGCACCACTCGATGACCAACCGCGTGCACGTCAGCTGTGCTCTTGATCTCGCTGATCCCAGATCGATCCGAAGCAATGAATCGGAGCAGATAGTCGAGCGCGGCTCCCATATCCCGCAGCGGCGCAGTTAGAGTCTTCCCAGGCTCCTTGCGATATCGAACTTTGACAAGCGCCTCGCCGCCGATCCCTTCGACTTCCCCGCGCAGAATCCGATCGTCCTTGTACGCCTTAATCTGCTCAAGGTCGGTGGCAATGATCTGAAACTTCAGGCTGGAACTTCCGGAATTCAGGACTAGAACGTTCATGAATATTTCTCAACGATCCGCCTCCAAGATAAGCGTTCTGAGAGTGGGTCGCAACGAATCAGATTGTGAGAGCGACCTGCCGCTGCGGAGCGGCCGTCTAGCAGCGCACTCACCACAGAGGGCACAGAGAGACACAGAGGAACGTCCCCTCTGTGTTCCTCTGTGTCCTCTGTGGTGAGAGATCTTGCTCTACTGGAATCGTCCGCTGTCGCGGACCTTGCGCGCGGCCTCTTCAAGGAAGTCGTCGACGTGCTGGTGGGACTGGGGTTGCAGTCCAGTCTTCGCCTTGATGCGCTCGGCAATCTGGATCGCGGTCCGCAGGCGTACCTCCGGGTCCAGCTCAAAACGGCGGCTCAGGTAGGTCTCGATCAGCACGAGTTCTTCGGCCGTCACCTGCGCCATTCCGCCAGAGGCAGAGACGGTCTCGGTCGCCGTGTTCCACGTCGGCCGCACTTCCTCGCTCGGCTTCTCGTGGACCACCACCGTACCCGCCACGAAATCTCCCAGCCGGCGGCTTTGCTTGTTCAGCATCATGCAGACCAGGCCCACGCCATAAATGCCCGGCATAACGTCTACGGCCCGCATCAGGTTCCGTCCAATGGCCTCGAAGGCGTTGATCGGGCGTCCGCTTTCCTTGATCACTCGAATTCCCGCGACTCTCTTGCCCGGCGTCTGCCCCTTCCAGACAACTTCGAAGATCGCGAAGTATCCCCAGTAGATGGCGAATCCGACGAAGATCGCCATCGCCGGTCCCAGGGTCTTGGGCAGGAACGTGAAAATCGAGAACCCTTCCGGAAGTAACAGGAGGAAGATAAGTCCCGTTATGAGGTACAGCGCCACCTGGATTAAAGTATCAATGGCGATCGCGAGGAACCGGCTGCCGATTCCCGCGAGGGGCAACTCCAGGGCAATCTGCTCCGGAGTATCGATCTTCAGTTGCTCGAACGAATCAACCATGATTTCCACTCGCTGGCTCGAGAAGCGCAAACCGCACTGGGCGAAGCTTGAGGCCCTGCTGAACCAGAGTTCCAACAGCGGCCTGAAGTCGCTGTCGCGCTCCGACCTGCAGGAACTCAGCCTGCTCTATCGCCAGACCGCCGCCGACCTCGCCGCCATCCGCGAAGACCGGGGATCGGTGCACTATGCGCGCTATGTCAACCAGTTGCTGGTCCGCGCCCACAATACCATCTATTCCGGCCACAGGGCGAGTCCCATGGCGGTGATCCATTTCTTCACGAAGACCTATCCCGCGGCCTTCCGGCGCCACCTGCGCCACGTCGCGCTGGCCACTGCCATCTTCGCCATCGCCGGACTGGTGGGCGCGGTGATCACCTATCAGGATCCCGACTTCAAGGTGAAGCTGCTCGGCCCGCAGATGGTCGAGACCATCGACCGCCACCAGATGTGGACGCACTCCATCGTCGGCATCAAGCCGGTCGCTTCGAGCGCGATCATGACCAACAACATGAGTGTCGGCTTCACGACGTTCGCGCTCGGCATTACGGCCGGCCTGGGCACGATCTACATGATGGCTTTCAACGGCCTGCTGATCGGAGTCATCGGTGTGGCCTGCTATCTTTCGGGCATGAGCCTGCAGCTGTGGAGCTTCGTCGCGCCGCACGGCGTGCTCGAATTGCCGGCAATCTTCATCGCCGGCGGCGCCGGTCTGCGGATCGCGCAAGGCCTGCTTTTCCCCGGGACCCTGCCGCGCCGCGATTCGCTGGCTCGCGCCGGGTCGGAAGCGGTGCAACTGCTGCTCGGAACCGTTCCTATCCTGATCATCGCGGGCCTCATTGAGGCGTTCGTTTCGCCGACCGGACTAGCGATCCCGCTGAAGTTCTCGATGGCCGCCGCGCTGTTCGTCTTGCTGAACGTCTACCTGTTCGGCGTGGGGAGACAATCGACATAGCCGGGAGCGCCCAAAAAGTTACTCGACTGCGCGACTTTCCTTCGATGTAATCGTGTCCGGCAACGAAAGTGCGCTAAGAGAAAGGGCAAGCACCCTTCAGTGCGGGAGGGGTCTCGCCAGAAGTCGATCTGCGTTTTGTGCAAGCAGCCGATTACCCGTCGGCAACGACCCTGCCGTGCGATTGCAACCCGGCAAAGAAGCCCACATGGAATGCTTCATCAAAGGCGAAACCGAGGCCGGCAAGCCGAACTGAGCCGACGCTGCAAGAAAGTCGAGATACCCATCCTCATGAGTTAGAGCTGGCTGCGCTCCTTGATTTGCAGGTAGGCATTGACCAGCACGGGCGACACAGACCCAGCGCTGACTTCCATGGCCAGGGCGCCGCGCTCACGCAGGCGCGCCAGGAGCAGTTCGCGGCGGTGGACCATCTCTTGCGCGGCGGCGATGCGGTACATTTCGGATTCGCTTTTCGGAGACTTTGCGGCGAGTTCTCCGAGATCGGGCTGGCCGATCACGACGAACAGGACCAGATGGCGCGGCATCATCATTGACGCCGCCTCGATCACCTCAGGCGTCATGGCGGTCTCGGCCAAGTCCGTGAGCCAGACGATCAGGCTGCGGCGCTTCTGATCGGTGAGGAGGCGGCCGGCCATCTGCAGGTGATCGGCCTCAGCGCCTTCCTCGTGCACCAGAGCGAGTCGCTCGATCAACTGCCGCAGATGTGCGCTTCCCTTCGCAGCCGGAAGCTGCTGCCGGATGCCGCGGCCGTAGGCGATCAGTCCGACGCGGTCGCCCGAGTACAACGCAACCTGCGCGAGGCTGAGCGCCGAGTTCACCGCCTTGTCGAGCTTGCTGAAGCTGCCCACGCGAGCCCGCATCAGGCGGCCGGAATCGATCACGATCCAGACGGTCTGGCTGCGTTCCATCTGGTAGATGCGGGTGACGAGCTTGGCACGCCGGGCCGAGGCGGTCCAGCAGATGTCGCGATACTCGTCTCCGTCCTGGTACTCGCGCAGGCTCTCGAACTCGCGGCCAATTCCGCGCATGCGCGTGCGGCGCTTCTCGAGTGCGATCTGACGGCTGCGCAGCAGGTACATCGAGTGGCGCTTGGCATCGTCCAGGTCTGGATAAATCCGGATGGTCTGCTCCAGCGGAGCCCGCACCCAGCGCTCGGCAATGCGAAAAACGCTCTGATAACGAACGTAGCAGTGGCCGAGTTTGGCATCGCCGCGCTGCATGGGCCGGATGCGGTACGACACGGCACCCTCGTCCCGGGCGCGCGCCCGGATCGAAACGGTCGGCGGCTCGGTCCGCAGTTGCAGCGGGACGGTGTCGATCAGCCTGGCGTGGACGCTGGCGCGGGATGAATTCTCAAGAATCAGACCGACTTCGGAGTCGATGGACAATGCGCCGGCGGAGTGCCACGACGCGCTTCACCGAAAGCTGCGCGGGACGTGGCATTTGCGCGAGGTCGATGAGCCACACCAGGAGCACGAAAGCGTCCCAGGCGAGCATGCGCATAAACGAAGCGGGAATCGAAGAACGCTGGCCCAAGCCACACCAGTCCCACAAAGAGAAGCATGAAGAAACGATCGCCGAAAGCGACGCCGATGCGCTTGTAGGAACGCGTCGGCGCGGCAATTTCAGGCGGGACCAGTGTGGGCTGTTCGTTCACTTCCTAGCCTCACTTCGGGACTTCGACGGCTCTGAGAACTTCTTCGACGACTTGATCCGGGGTGACGCCCTCCAGATCGGCTTCAGGACGCAGGATCACGCGATGGCGCAGCACCGGTCGAGCGGCGGCCTTCACGTCATCCGGGATCACGTAGTCGCGCCCGTCCATGGCCGCGAACGCTTTCGACACCGCCATCAGGCTCACCGCTGCACGAGGACTGGCTCCAAGCGACAACGACGGCCAGTCGCGTGTACGGCGGATCGACCTGGACGATGTAGCCGAACAGGGCCTCCTGCACGGTCACGGCTTTCACCTCCTGCTGCGCCATCCCAAGCAGGTCGGGCGGAATGGGAGTCAGGTTCATCTTGTCGAGTTCGCGCGATTCGAATCCGTTCTGCACATTGGCCAGCAGTTGCACTTCGTCCTTCTGCGCGGGATAGGTGACACGCAGCTTAAGCAGGAACCGGTCGAGCTGCGCTTCCGGCAGCGGGTAGGTGCCTTCGAACTCGATCGGATTCTGCGTCGCGAAGACGGTAAAGAACTGCGACAGAGGATATCCTTTGCCGTCGATCGTGACCTGATGCTCTTCCATGCACTCCAGCAACGCGGCCTGCGTGCGCGGAGGCATGCGGTTCACTTCGTCGACGAGCAGCAAGTCGGTGAACACCGGGCCCTGGATGTAACTGAAAGCTGCTGGTCGCCATGTTCAAAACGTTGGTTCCGACGATGTCGGCGGGCATCAGGTCGGAAGTGCACTGCACGCGCTGAAACTCCAGGCGCAAGCAGCCGGGAGAGCGCTTTCACCGTCAGCGTCTTCGCGATGCCCGGCACGCCCTCCAGCAATACGTGGCCGCGGCACAGTAGCGCGATCACACACTGGTTGCGCAGTTCATCCTGCCCGACGACCACCTTGCTCATTTCATCGCGAATGTGTTGTACAAGTTCCGGAACCGCTTTCATTCACCTTTCTCCTTCCGGCGACCTTCAAAAAGCTTCCAGCGGGACGCGTATTCATCGAGTTCCTGCACCAGGTGCAGCGCCTCAGTCTCGCCTGAGATACGGATCGGCCTTGGCCGACTCGCAACGGCGCAGGATCGCGGCGAAGTGATCGTCCTTGGGCGCAAAACGATCGCGCACCGCCGACTCGAGATCATTGATGGAAATGTTATTGGCCACTCCCAGCCGCCGGGTCAACCAGTAACGAAAGCGCTGATAACAAATGTCGACCGCAACCGATGCCGTGCCGGCGTTTTCATACAATCCGCCAAGGGTCTGCACAAATTCAAGCGGAGACAGGCGAACGTCCGTAACGGGCGCAGCCAGCGGGCCGCTTCGGCGCGAAAACGTCGCCACAACGGCCAAGCCGAGAAGTGCCAACTGCAGAAACGAGCCATTTCACGCGGAGAGTGCGCAACCGAAGATCCCAGAGTTTCACGATATCCGTGGACGTATTCGTCCCACAAGATGGGAGCATTGGCATCCCCCAACGAGGCGAGCAGGAACTCCAGATTTCCGGGCTCTTTCAATCCTGCATTCGTGAGCGGCGTCGCTGCCGCCCACCACAAGACTTCCCCGCGGCCATAGGGATACTTGCACGACGACAATCTCATCTCCATCTCCGTAGAGCGAGTACGCTGGGGAGTAGGACGGCCAGCGCGCCTGCGGAGCGATTGTGATTTCCGGCGCCGCGCGTGTAATCGCGGAAGGTGAGATGGCCGAGCGCTTTTTTCGGCGTCATTCCGAGCAGCATATCGGGGACGGAGTCATTCTCAGGAAGAAAGGTTCCAGAGAACATCCCCGTCGCGATGATCCGCCCGCCGTCCGAGAAGAAAATTCTTGAGCGATTCGCGCTCCTCGCGAGTCGGCGCCTCCATCGGGTCCGCGAGAATCAGCGTAGTGCCGGCGGTTTTCGGAAGATCGGTAAGCGGTTTTTCCCAGCGCTGGACGTTGTAGCCCGACTGCGCCAGGAGCAGATAGGCGGCCTTGGCGCCGCCGGAAGCTGTCGAATAGCTGGTGGGCGCTTCTTGTTTCTGACCAGCATCGCCACCGAAGATGGCGGCACCCGCAATCAGGAGGACGAACACGACGGTCGCTCCCAGAAGAAGCTTGCGGTCGCGCGGATCGATTTTCAGCGGCATCCGAGCTTCTCCAGTTGCTCCAGCGTCTGCGAAAACGTCTGCTCGCTGGCGTCACGCTTCGCGTACCACGTGAGCTCGAAGATGCGGGTCAGTGCGGTCAGCGTCTCCCGCTGCTCGCTTTGTGCTGAAATCAATCGCAAGTACTCCCGCGGAGTGCGCGCGCGGTCGGGCTTCCAGAATCCCTCGCGCTCCAGGAAGGAAATTCCAGCCCAGTAGGCGAGATGAATGGCATCGCGCCAGTCGCCTTTGGCCGCGGCCGCGCGCGCTTCCGAGAGCCAGAGAGTCCACTCCTTCGCAGAGACCGGAAGATCATGAGGAACGACTTCTTCGAACTCGGGGTTTTGGAAGATGCTGCGATAGGCTAAGTACAACAAGGCGAGACCGGCAATCCCGATCAGAGCATAGACAAAATACTTTCCAATCGTTGGAATGGCGCTTGAGCGAAAGAGCCGGCCAAGAAAACGGATCAGCTTCTCGAGAATCCAGCGCTTCAAGCGGTCCGTCCAGGTCGGGCCGTGGACGTCGCTGAACTCGGGACGAGCAAGAATGGTGTCAAGCGCGTTTCGACGAGCGGAAACGTCGGGTGGCGTTTTGTCGAAGCCGTCGACCTCGCGGCGCAGGCTCTCCAGGCGCGTGCGGATGGCATGAGCATTGGCCAGATTCTTGTCGCTGTCGTATCGCCGAACGTCGCGCTGAAGTCCTTCGGTCGAGATCTGAAAATCACGCTGCTCGGTGTGCACGGGCCAACTCTGCGGCAAGTGCTGTAACGCGTCAGGAGTTGAAGCGCCAGAAGCTGTCGAGCTGCTGAGTTGCGGCCAACAGGCCGTCCAGTTCGGCGCGATATTCGGCAGTAGTGAGGCCGCGGCTCGGCGTCGAGTCAGCGCGACAAAACGCTGCCCCGAGGAGCAGCCCAGCCAGGATGTACGTCCGCCATGACGTCATGCGCCGACTTGTGCGGGGGAACTCGGAACCGTGGCTGCATCGATGGTACTCATCATCAATTGCAGATCAAAAGCTTCTTTGCGCACGCGCTGATCGTAGTAGACGAGAGAGAATGCGATCGTTCCGATAGGCCCAACCAGGCATTGGGAGATGAAATTTGCAGAGTGGGACGCCACCTGCCATGCCGCCGTACTCTGCATGTACACCGCCTCTGGAACCCGCACCCCGCTGCGGCGAGGATCGGCCACTGCAAGAGCCAACTCACCCCGACGTTCAGGACAAAAAAAAGTATCCAGATGACGAAGATACGGCCGCGACTTCCCTTGGTAAGTTCCATACTGCGCGACATGGCATCGAAGATGCCTTTATTTTCCAGAACCTTAACGGGCACGGCCAAAGACCACATTAGGAAGAGTAGGACTCCTGGCACAATCAACGTCAAACAGCGCAACAATACCGCGACGTTGATGAGTAGCGACATCGCGATCACGCCAAACAACTGGGTCTTCACCCGCCCGTATGAATCCATCACGCTCGCGGCCTTTCGAGATGAACGTCGGAAACCGCAACCACTGTAGCCGCCTGGGAGACAGCAGTAAGAATCATGCTCAGGAATAAGGCCCCGTAAGTCCAAGCTAGGAAGTTCATGACGTTGGCGACTTGAAGGGCCCGGACCGGGGACTGAAGTGCAACGCCAAGACATTGAAAGGCCAGGGAAATCAGGTGAGGCAGCGCGAAGATGCCCACGAACAATCCAAAGTGGCTGCGGTACAACGAAAAGGTGCGGTCCAGCAGTTCTCCCGTACTCAACGGCCTGAGCGCGGTGGTCATGACTCCTCCGGGCAATACCGAACTTTGCCCGGCATGGTAGCACAACAGACGCGCAATCGCTCTGAAAACAGGGCGTTTCCCGGTTACGAAGGTGGTGTTCCGGGCTTGATCTCGGCCGCCTTGCCGTCGTGATAAACGATCACCAGCGGCTTGCCGCCATTGGGATAGCGCACCGTCTTTTCGTAGGACGTATCGCCGGCGTCCGGCACGCCCATGCCGATAGCAAAATCCGCCTGCATTTCGTTCATGCCCGGCTTGATCTGATGCTGCTCGACCGCTTGCCACACATCGGGCGGCCAGTGCTTGTAGAGTTCCCGCGGATCCTGAATATAGAACATCTCGTCCGAGTAGATCTTATATTCGCCCTCGGCAGACTGGTATCCGATGGGCACAGCGTAAGGCTTTTCCCTTCCTTTTGGAAGGTAGCGACGACTTGTTTCGGCTGTCCGGAGACTGTGTTGCCCGCCACGACCACGTCGGTAATTGCAAGCTTTTCGATGGGGCCGAGCAGTCCGGCGTCGTGAGCGAAGTCGACGTGTTTGTTCGCGGGCTGATAGGCGAAATAGGTGTAGCGGTATCCCTCTTTGACCCACACCGGTTGCTGGGTAAGCTGCTTCGCGCTTTTCAGATCGTAGGGATAAAGCTTCTTCGGATTGACGTAATAGTCCTGGTTGGAGTAGCCGATGGCATCGGCTCGTTTCTTGCGCTCAACCGCGAGCTGGTCTTCGTGGCGCTGATAGAAGATGTACCCGGCACGGAGCGTGGCAAGCACAAGGGCGGCAAGCAGGGCCAACTGGATTTTCTTCCTGGTTTCGGCGGTCATGATTGGAGAGAAACGCTATGCGATGAAACTAGAGTAGTGCGTCAACAGATCGACATTTCATGAGTTGCCGGTTTCCCCTGTGATCCTCTGTGCCCTCTGTGGTTAAAGCCTTTGACCTCCTTACCGAACACCACGGAGCGCGCGGATCAAGACAAAACATTTAACGCTCGCCATCTCCGACGCACCACACTAGCACGCTGGCCTCCGTTGTACACTGAATAGAGGAGCAGCATCAATGCCAGTCACGGAACAGGATGTCATGAGCGCGCTGAAGAGTTGCTACGATCCGGAGATTCCGGTGAATATCGTAGATCTCGGCCTCATCTATGGTGTGAAGTTCGACCCGGCGCCGGACGATAAACAAGATGTCAGCGTCGAAATGACTCTCACCGCCCAAGGCTGCCCGGAGCATGTCAACATCAGCATGCAGGTAAAGTCGCGTTTGGAGCAGTTACCCGGGATCCGCAACGCCGCCGTGAACGTAGTGTGGAGTCCGCCTTGGACCCCGGAGCGCCTCAGCCCGGATGCAAGAAAGCAGCTCGGAATAGAGTAGAACCCGACGTCAAACCGCGGACCTCAGCTGGCAAAGAAATCGCAGCTGATGGACAAATCCTGACGCCCGACACCTGGGCTCCTGTTATCCTCCGATTTCTTCCCAGGCATCGAAGGCGCTTCGTCCGGCCGCCTCTGTGATGCGCTTGCCTGCTTTCGCGGCCATTTCCATGACCTGCATGCCGCGATCGAAATACTCAGGCAGTGAACGCTTCACCCTCTCGAACTTTTCCGGATACTCCGAGGCCAACACCGCCAGCCCGACTCCAGTCGCCAAAACGCCGGCGGGATACTTCCTCTTCATGAACAGGAACGCCGCCGCCCCAATCGAACCCATGACTACCGCCTTCTTCCAGCTATCCATACCGTTCTCCCAAGAAACAGCTCTTCTGCGATTTTACCGCAGCAGAACTCAGGCGCAATTAGATGCCAGTTTCCCACCTTCTGGATGAGTGTGGAACTTGATTACACCAGCCACTTCTGCGCGGTGTAATCCTTTATACTGCCTCCTTCGCCGGAGGGCCCATGCTTCGCTCGCACGTTTCCGAGTTTGCAGTTGTCCTGGCGGTTAGCTCTCACAACCACTTTCGTCCTCGCTCAAACCAAGCCACGCGCCCGCGATTTGGGCGTACCGTTCGATGGCACGCCCGGCCCGAACAATGCGATCACCGATGTCAAAGGCGTCGAGGTGGGGCACACCACTCTGATTTCCGGCGAGGGAAAGCTCGTGGTCGGCCACGGGCCCGTGCGCACTGGCGTGACTGCCATCCATCCCCGCGGCAAAGCCTCCAATGACGCGGTGTTTGCCGCCTGGTTCACGCTGAACGGAAATGGCGAGATGACTGGAACGACCTGGGTGGACGATTCGGGATTCCTCAACGGCCCCGTCATGATTACAAACACACACAGCGTAGGGGTAGTGCGGGATGCGGTGATCGCGTGGAAGGTGAAGCACGGATCGCCCGATATGGAAGGCTACTGGTGGTCATTGCCGGTCGTGGCCGAAACCTGGGATGGGTATCTGAACGACATCAATGGATTCCACGTGAAGCCGGAGGATGCCTGGCACGCACTGGACTCGGCCCATTCCGGCCCGGTCGAAGAAGGAAACGTCGGCGGTGGCACCGGAATGATCTGTAACGAATTCAAAGGTGGCATCGGCACAAGTTCGCGTTTACTCGACGCGAAAGCCGGCGGGTACACCGTGGGCGTGCTGGTGCAATGCAACTACGGCTCGCGCGAGCAGTTGAGAATCGCCGGCATCAACGTGGGACGCGAGATCCCGGAGCACACGGTCTGGCAAAAGGATGTCGGCTCGATCATCGTGGTCGTGGCCACAGACGCGCCGCTCATCCCCACACAACTGAAGCGCATAGCCAAAAAAGTCTCGCTGGGGCTTGGCCGAGATGGCAGCTACTCGGGGGACGGATCGGGCGATATCTTCATTGCATTCTCTACGGCCAATCCGGGCGCAGTCGGCACCAAGCGGCGTGCACCAGACTCTCCATGCTTCCCAATGATTCCCTGGATCCTATTTTTCTCGCCACGGTTCAAGCGACCGAAGAGGCGGTCGTGAACGCGATGGTCGCGGCGGAAACCATGACCGGCATCAACAATCACACCGTGATTGCATTGCCGCACGACCGACTGCGCGAGGTGCTACAGAAACACGATCGCCTGGCGAAATAGAGGCAACTCGCCACGGACAATCATGGTCTGCCAAACGTGCCTGTTGCCCCGTTTCGGTATTCGTGGGGATGAATACCGAGCCGTTTGATCATCGATTGCAGAGTGGTGCGCTTGAGCCCCAGACGCGAAGCCGCTCCTTCGTTGCCGGACAAAACTCCATTCGGTCTCGCGCAAGAACACGAAGGATATGCTCCCTCTCCATGTCCGTGAGGTTGTCCTCAGCCGTATATTCCGCCTCGGAAAGCTCAGCAGGTGGCGCCGCAAGGATGGACCCTTTGCTCATGATCACCATGCGCTCGATCATATTCTCGAGTTCGCGGACGTTCCCCGGCCAGTTCCAGTTACGCAGAATGCGCATCGTCTCATCGGGGATGCTATCGATAGGCTTGCCCATGCGGGACGCGTGTTTCTTGATGAAATGCTGGACCAGCATGGGAATGTCGTCACGCCGCTCGCGCAAAGGCGGCAATTCGATGGGAAACACGTTCAGGCGGTAGAACAGGTCCTCGCGAAATTTCTTTTCGGCAACGTCCTGGCGCAAATCGCGATTCGTGGCGGAGATGATCCGCACGTCGACATGCAGAGTTCTGATTCCGCCCAGCCGTTCAAACTCGCGATCCTGCAAGACGCGCAGAAGCTTAGGTTGCAATTCGGGAGGCATTTCTCCGATTTCGTCCAGAAACAGCGTGCCCTTGTCCGCCAGTTCGATACGCCCGACCTTCTGGTTCACCGCCCCGGTGAACGCTCCCTTTTCATGTCCGAAGAGTTCGCTCTCCAGCAATCCGGAAGGAACGGCGGCGCAGTTGAGTTTCACGAAGGTGTTGTCGCTCCTTGAGCTCAAACCGTGAACGGACCGGGCGACCAACTCCTTCCCCGTCCCGGTTTCTCCCAAGAGCAACACCGTCGAGTCCGTTGGGGCAACGACTCGCGCCTTCTTCAGAACTTCCCGCAAAGAGAGGACTCTGGCCAATAATTTCTTCGAATCCTAGTTCGGTCCGAATCTCGCTTTGCAGGTACGACTTTTCGTTGGCTAGCCGGTCTCTGGACTCCTGCAGGCGGTCGGCCATTTCACGAAGGCGCGCGACATCCATGCAAGCGGCGGTAATCCCGACGACGTTCTTCTGCGTATCAAATAGCGGTTCGACCGTGACGTCGAAACTCTGGCTCGTTCCGTTTTCGGGGATGGCGACTTCTTCCCGTAAACCGATCCCGGTCGTGAGAACTCTTCGCTTCAGCTCATTCAGGGCCGCCGCCTTTTTCGGCCCGATGATTTCGTCGTCGGTTTTGCCCAGCACGTCATGCTGCCAATAAAGCTGGGGATTGTAAATCCAGGTGTAACGAAGATCCCGATCCTGATTGAAAACCGTGATCGGAGAATCCTTCAATGCTACCCGGAAGCGCTCTTCGCTTCGACGCAGCGTTTCCTGAGCTTTCTTCCGCTCGGTAATATCGCGAAGGATGCCTTGCAGGCGGCCATCCGGAAGCCTCCTTCCACAGACTTCGCCGGTAAAGAACGAACCGTCTTTTCGGCGAAACTTCCATTCACTCGTCGTTACGGCACCGCCGTCGTATCGGGCAAATTCGGAGGCGAGGCGCTGAGATTCCCCAGGAGCCAGGATGTCCGCAATTGAGCGCTGTACGACCTCCTCCCGCGTGTAACCAAGCATGCTGGCCCCGGCGGAATTCACGTCGACATACCGGCCTTCACTATCAGCGAGAAAGATTCCGTCTGACGCCTGCTCCACCAGTAACTGGAAGTGCTCGGCGCTCTTGCGCAGGGCCGTATCCGCCTCAGTGCGAGCCTCCTCTAATTTGACCTGTTCGGTCACGTCCCGCTGAATTCCCCAGGTTCGTACCAGCATCCCGTCCTCGAGGATGCCGATCATGCTGTTGCGGAATACCTTCCGATTTCCCTGAACATCGGTCTCGTTCGACTCCCGGTCCACCACTCGGAAACCGGAGTCGGATGTACTCGCGGGTCAGTTCCAGGTTGCGGGGATTACTAGGATCCACAAATTCGATCAGGCGCCTGCCCAGAAAATCCCGTACGGAATTCAAACCATACATCTTCACGATGGCATCGTTGCACTCCGCCACGTAGGAATCATGCAGGATACGCTGCACTAATTCCTCTTCTGGAAGATCGATCGGGATGGGTGCGTCCACGTCCTGCCGGAAAATGCCTTCCGAACTCTGGGCCACAAAGTTGCGATAATTCTCCTCGCTTCGGCGCAGAGCATCTTCCGCCCGCTTCCGCTCGGTGATGTCGAACATGGTGGACTGGATCAGCGGCTCGCCCTGCCCCTCCGTCATCAGCGTGCTGTTGAGCAGGACCCAAAATGGAGTGCCATCCTTTCTAAGGAGTTCCCATTCCTGGTTGATGAAGACGCCGTGCTGGCGCAACTCCGCTACCAGCGGTTCGCGCTGGGCGGTATCCCGATAGCAGTTCTGGATTTGGCTACCGCGGCAGTCTGCTGCGGCGTCGTGCCCGAACATGCGAGCCCATGCATCATTGCAGTCGATAACCTTCCCGCCCAAAGAGATGATCGCAACTCCGGCGACCGTCTTTTCGAACAGCATCCGGTAGCGCTCTTCCGATTTCTGCAGCGCATCGGCAGCCAGATGGCGCTCCGTAACATCGTGTGCGATCCCACGCACCACGGGGCAGTCGACGCCGTCAGTACGCAGAGTGTTTTGGTATTCCCAGATACGCCGCCGGCCATCTTTAGCCAAAACGCAGAGAAAACCATGGGCCGCGCCCTGCGTCTTGATCGTGTCAAGATACTGATCGAACTGCGCACGAAATTCCGGGGCAATCAGATCCCGCATGGGCGTGCTCAGCAGTTCATCCACCTCATAACCCAGCAGACGGGCGGGTGCCGGATTGACCGACAGCAACGTGCCGTTCAAATCGTGCGTGCAGACTAAGTCTTCGGCGTGTTCTACAAGGTCGCGATATCGGTCCTCACTTTCGCGCAGGGCAGCTTCCGACTTCTTCCGATCCGTAATATCGCGCGCCACAGTCACAAAGTAGTTGCGCTCCAGTTGCACAAACTTAACGCTGACTTCAACTGGGAAGGTCGACCCGTCTTTTCTTCTGTGAACCGCTTCCCTGACAATCGAACCCCGGGCGCGCAACTCTTCCAACCCAGCTGGGCTGCAAATCTCATGGCAATCCGGATCGATGTCAAACACAGTCATGATGAGAAGTTCTTCACGCGTGTATCCCAGATCTTTGCAGGCTTTATCATTCACGTCGAGGAAGCGCAACGTGTCCGGATCGATCACTTCGACGGCATCATTGGATTGATCGATCAGGGTTCGAAACAGCCGCAGCGCGTGATCGGCTCTCTTCTGTTCGGTGACATCCTGCAGCACGCTCGCCACGCGGTCGACCCCGTCAGGCCCTTCAATGGGAAAATACGAGACGATCAGGTCCCTTTCTCCACGGTCCGGATAGCGGTAGCGCATTTCGTATTGCACGACCTTGCCGCAGAAACACTCATCCAGTTTTCCCTTAACCGTCTCTTCGAAGACTCCGGGATTCAATATGTCTGGGATTCGGCGCCCGATCAAGTCTTCGCGCTTCATTCCTTGAAAGTCTAGGAAGGCGCGGTTCGCAATCAGGTAACGGTAATCCCGCCCTACTACGACGATCATCTCTTCCAGGCCTTCTACCACTCTTTCGAATTCCTGAAGTCTATTGGCGCGTTGGCGCAATGTGCCAGCCAGCCAGCTAATGGCGATTCCGACGAGCACGAACAATGGCACCGCCAGAACTCCCTCCGGCGCGCCGATGACAAAAGAGTTGATCGGTTCAACAAAGAAATAAACGCTGGCCACGGCCGCCGTCACCGTAGCTACGACTCCCGGCCGGAACCCAGCCAGCAGGGCAACGATCATGACCGTCGGGACCAGCACAACGTACTCGTCCTGAAACCCGAACAGCGATCGGAGCATGAATAAGATATTTACAGCAATTGCTACGCTGAATAACGCGAACCCGTAGCGTCGAGGTCTCGTCCGCAGCCAGTGCGCGAACACGGAAATGGGCCCCGGTCGATCGGCAGAACTCATAGCCAACCCTCTCGGAACGAAATTTTCTTGATCACACCTGTAGCGCAGTCGCTTTAGGAACGGGCCCGGCGGCGCGCAACAGCTTGCGAAACAGCCCTTCCGCAAAGGAGTGTTCCGCGGAATTCGCCAGCCTCTGGGGAAGCGGGTCGAATCCTTTAGTTTTCATCATGGCTTCGGGTCAGATCAGGGTCTGTGACTGAAATCACAATCCCTGGCGTTTTTCCCGAAAAGGGAATCTGGGCATTCGAGCATTCTCCCGGGACAGGGTAAGAAGAGCAAGCCCTGCCGGGCTTGCCCCCGTTTGTCGGCGACTACTGCCGCTGTGCCGATGTCACAACATCGTTCTTCAGGACGCTAACTTCGACGCGAGCGCCGTTGGAGCCCTTTCCTTCGCCGGTCGCAGCAGCGTTGCCCATGCTCATCACGTAGATTCGATAGACCGGGATGTTATGCGTCAGCACCAGATAACGGACCACCGAATCCGCCATCTTCTGCGAGTTGCGGATCGCGACCTGACCCTGACCAGGCGAAAAGCCGTGCACTTCGATGATGTAACCGCGCTGGTCCTTGAGAGGCGACGCCATTTCGTCGAGAGCGTCTTTCGCGGTCTTGCTAAGCATGGTCTGGCCGGGACGGAAACGGATCTCTGTCTGCGCGGATCCTTTGTATTGATCCAGATTACCGACCATTTGCTCCGCGGCGGACACTCGCGTCGAAACCTGATTGGCCGCTGTTTGCGCCGTTTGCGCTTTGTTGGCGGCATCGGACGCGTGCTGGTCCGCAAGACTCGTCTTCTCCGACGCCAGCTGAATGCCCTGCTGCGCGCGCGCATCGACGTCTTTGATCAGTCGGCTATTTTCCGACGTCAATTGCTCCAGCTCATTGATGCGGTCCCGAATAGGCGTGACCTGACGCTGCACATATTTCTTATTGGCGAAGGAATGGGTGACCAGGTTCACAAGATTGGGATCGTCTCCGTCCCAGAAATCCTTGGGCCGTGGGGACGCAAGCGGCTCCCGCTCACTGGCACTCTGCGTAACAGTTCCACCGGCTGAATTTGAGGACGAATTGCTATTGGTTTGCTGCGCGAATGCTGCAAGCGCAAAAAGGATGATACCTGCCAGGAATACGCTGATTCTCATCTCGACTTACTCCCCGAGTGGAGCTCGACCCTCCACTGCCGCCCGGGATGGGCATCCCGTGCGTATAGATTGTGCTCCCAGACAGCCCGATCTGCAAGCTCATCGCGGAATTTCGCCGAACTGGCGTGGCGGTATCCCAATCCCGCCCAGCTCGTGGAACGTGATTCCCATCACTGCCTGTCGTTTCTAACTCGCATAGGCTCGTCCGAGAGAACAGGAGCACAGTATGCAAATCCCCATTCCCGCGCTCGAAACCATTGAAGACTTTCTCGCTCAGAAGCGCATCGCCATGGTCGGAGTCTCCCGCCATCCCAAAGATTTCAGTGCAGACCTATTTCAGGAACTCCGGCGGCGCGGTTATGACATGGTTCCCGTGAACCCGAAGGTCCGCTGAGGTGATGGGTTTACCCTGCTATCCCCGGGTGCAGGAAATCCAACCGCCCGTGGATGGTGCGCTGTTGATGACAACACCTGAGGTTACCGATGAGGTGGTTTCTGATTGCGCCGCGGCAGGCATTCGCCGTGTATGGATGTACCGCGCTGGCGGCAAAGGCGCTGTTAGTCTGAAGGCTGTTGCCTTCTGCCAGGAACACGGCATTCAGGTTATTCCCGGGCAGTGTCCCTTCATGTTTCTGGCCGGCGTGGCGGGTGTGCACAAATTCCACGGATTCGTCCGCAAGATCACCGGCCGATATCCGAAACACCAGCACGCAGCATGACCGATTGCAAGCGAGAATCCTGAGGATGCCCCACCCTTCTCGCGCATTTTGCGAGAGGGTGGGGATTTTGACTTTACGCTATCTCGGAACCGCAGGACCTAGTCCTTCACCGCCCGATCCGTAATCTCCAGCCCCTTATCGATAATCGCGAACGCCTCGCGCAACTGTTGTTCGTTAATACAGAGCGGAGGATTCGTATAGAACGAATTCCAGCGCACGATCGTGTAGAGTCCCTGTTCGCGGAAGAATTTACCCAGCGCCGCCATCTCCTCGGACGTCCCATTAAACGGAGCCATAGGCTGCATCGTCTTCTGGCTGCGGACCAATTCCACGATCCCGAACAGCCCGATGGATCGCACCGCTCCAACCGAAGAATGCTTGGCCTGCAACTCCGCCCCAAGTTGTTTCATGACAGCGCCCATCTTGCGCGCATTCTCGATAAGGTGATCCTCTTCGTACACACGAATCGTGGCCAGCGCCGCCGCACAGCCCATGGGATGCGAGTTGTAAGTCAGGCCGCCGTAGAACACTTTGTCCTGAAAATGCTGCGCGATGTGATGACGCATCCCCACGGCGCCGAGCGGCAGATAGCTGGCCGTGAGTCCCTTCGCCATGCAGATCAGGTCAGGCACGACCTTCCAGTGATCGATGGCGAACCATTCGCCCGTGCGGCCAAAGCCGGCCATGACTTCGTCGGCGATCATCAGGATGCCGTACTTGTCGCAGAGCTTGCGCACGCCCTGCATATATCCGTCGGGCGGAATGAGAATGCCGTTCGTTCCAACAACAGTTTCGAGGATGAAAGCCGCAATCGTCTGTGGGCCTTCCAGTTGCATGGTCTCTTCGATCATGGCCAGCGAAGTCTCCGCCGATTCCCAGCCGCGCTCGATACCGTGATAAGGATCGAGCACGCGCACCACGCCTGGAATGCCCGGCTCAGCGGCCCAGCGCCGCGGATCGCCAGTCAACGATATGCTTCCGGCAGTCGCCCCGTGATAGGAGCGATAGCGCGCCATGATTTTGTGCCGCCCCGTAAAGAACCGGGCGATCTTGATCGCATTCTCATTGGCTTCGGCCCCGCCGTTGGTGAAAAAGAAAGTGTCGATGTCTCCCGGCGTAATCTCGGCAAGCTTCGCGCCCAGCCGTGCCCGTGGTTCGGTCGCCATGAACGGGTTGGCGTAGCACAGAGTCGCCGCTTGCTCACTGATCGCGCGAATCACGCGCTCGTCCCCGTGCCCGATGTTGACCGACATCAACTGGCTGTTGAAGTCGATGAAGCGCTTCCCTTCCGGCGTCCAGAAGTAAATTCCCTTGGCCTTAGCGACAGGAATGGGGTCGACTTTCGATTGCGCCGACCACTCAAACAGAGTGTGCTTCTTGGTGAGATCGACGATCTCCTGCCCCGTCATGGATGGATTCGCAACTGTAGTAGTCATGGATTCCTCATCAGCAATGATTGAGTAATTGGGAAATTTAGAAATTGAGGAATTGAAAGAGAAAACCTCTGAATTAATCGCAGCAATTTTCAATTACACGATTACCAAATTTCCCAATTACTCAATCTCTTAGAACTTTCGGCTGTGCTCCTTCGCCCAGCGTTCAACAACAACTTTCTTGTCAGTATAAAACTCGATCGCATCCCGCCCCTGGCCATGGAGATCGCCGAAGAAGCTGTTCTTCCATCCACTGAACGGGAAATAGGCCATGGGCGCGGCGACTCCGATATTGATGCCGATATTGCCCGCGGGCGCCTCATAGCGGAAGCGGCGCGCAGCCGACCCGCTCGACGTGAACAGCGACGCCTGGTTGCCGTAAGCGCTGCGTTCGAGGAAGGCCAGCGCGTCATCCATATTGTCGGCATGAACGAGGCTGAGCACCGGACCGAAGATTTCCGTGTCGGTGATCTCGCTCGTGGCCGGTACATCGTCGAGAATCGTCGGCTTCATGAAGTTGCCGCGCTCGTGCTTGGGGATTCTCGCGTTCCGTCCATCGAGCAGAACCTTCGCACCCTGCTTCTCTCCCACGCCGATAAGCGATTCGACTCGTTCCTTGCTCTGTGGAGTGATCACAGGGCCCATCTGCACGCCATCTTCCAGACCGTTGCCGACTTTTAGTTTCGATGCGGCATCGGCAATCGAATCACGAAATGTCTTCTGCGCTTCTCCGATCGTGACCGCGACGGAAACGGCCAGACAGCGCTGTCCCGCGCAACCAAAGGCGCTGTCGCTGATGATCTGCGTGGCCATGGACATGTCGGCATCAGGGAGAACAATGACATGATTCTTGGCTCCTCCCTGGCACTGGCACCGCTTCCCCTGCTCTGCCGAACGCGAGTAAATGTAGCGCGCTACGGGAGTCGATCCAACGAAGCTGATCGCGCGAACTTTGGGATGATCAATCAGCGCGTCGACCGCGGCTTTGCCTCCATTGACGAGATTCACCACTCCCTTCGGCAGCCCCGTTTTCTCGAGCAGTTCATAGACGTAGCGCATCGTCAGCGGTACGCGCTCGCTCGGCTTCAGAATGAACGTGTTGCCGGTCGCGATAGCGTAAGGCAGATACCAGAACGGAATCATCCCAGGAAAGTTGAAGGGAACAATCGCGGCCACCACGCCGAGCGGCTGCCGAATCATCATCTCGTCAATGCCGCGGGCAACATCTTCGAGGTTGTAGCCCTGCATCATCATCGGGATGCCGCAGGCAACTTCGACGTTCTCGATCGCACGGCGCATCTCGGCCTTGCCTTCGGCGAACGTCTTGCCGTTTTCCAGCGTGATGATGCGAGCGATGTCGTCGATGTGCTCCTCGAGCAGCATCTTGAGCTTGAACAGCGGCTGGATGCGGTCTTCGGGAGGAGTGCGGCGCCATTCGGGAAAGGCCGCCGCTGCCGCTTCCACCGCTCTGTTGACGTCGGCCGCATCCGCGAGAGGAACGCTCGCCAGAAGTTCCCCCGTGGCCGGGTTAACCACATCGCGCCACTCCGAAGTGTGAGACTCCGTCCATTGACCGTTAATGTAGTGCGTAAGTTTGTTGGCGGGAGGTGCTGCTACGCTCATGATCTGATACCTTTCTCAGTTGCTCAGAGCTGATCCCCAGATCGTGTTTGGGAAGGGCACGACTTCAGTCGTGCCGTCTAGAACCAATAAACACGCGGGCTTTAGCCCCTGAGGGAAGCTCGGCGGTTACTCCTTCGCTTTGTGTTCAGCTAGCTCCAGAGTCCCGGATACTACTTCAGACCAGCTGTGCCACTGCGCCTTTCTTGTCTACAGACCGACTGCTATCGCCGACTCGAGCACATCGAGCGCCTCGTCCATCTGCTCTTTCGTGATCACCAGCGGCACGAGCACACGAATCACATTCGAGTACGTCCCCGCCGTAATCGTGATCAGCCCGTGCTCATAACAGTACTGCGTAATCTTCTTGGTCTCGTCCGACGCCGGGATCTTGCTCTCCTGCGACTGTACTAGTTCGATCGCCTGCATCCCGCCCAGTCCGCGCACATCCCCGATGATCGGCCAGCGGCACTGCCATTCACGGGCGCGCCGCTGGAACTGGTCGCCAAGTTGGTCAGCGCGGGAGAGCAAGTCTTCACGCTCGAACAGATCGAGCACGGCCAGCGCAGCCGCACACGAGAGCGGATTGCCAGCGAATGTTCCGCCCAAGACCGCCCACGCCGGGTGCATCCATAATTTCCGCGCGCCCAGTCACACCAGCCAGCGGCAGTCCGCCGCCCAGCGACTTCGCGGTCACAAGAATGTCCGGCTCGATTCCGTATCGCTGGCTGGCGAACAATGCTCCGGTGCGGCCGAACCCGGATTGAACTTCATCGGCGATAAAGAGAATCCCGTACTTGTGGCAGAGATCGACCAGCACCTCGAAATAGTCCGGCGGAGGCGCAATGAATCCGCCCTCTCCGAGCACCGGCTCAGCGATCACTGCCGCAACTTCTTCGTTCGCCACCACCCGCTTGAACGTGTCTTCGAGATGGCGCGCGCAATACAAATCGCACGACGGATACTTCTTCGAATACGAGCAGCGATAGCAGTAGGCAAACGGCACCCGATAGACCTCGCTCGGGAACGGCGCGAATCCAGCCTTGTAAGGATGCGTCTTGCTGGTCAGCGCGAGCGTCATCATGGTGCGGCCGTGGAACGCATCTTCGAAAGCGATGATGCCCGGGCGCTTGGTGTAAGCGCGTGCGATCTTAACCGCGTTCTCAACAGCCTCAGCGCCACTGTTCACGAATATGGTCTTCTTCGCGAACTTACCCGGCGTAACTTCATTCATCCGCTCGGCAAGGCGCACGTAGCTCTCATAAGGCGTGACCTGCACGCAGGTATGCAGGAACCGGTCGAGTTGGTCCTTGACTGCACTCGACGACTTCATCGCGGCGGTGCCCGACATTCAGGCAACCGATGCCTCCCGCGAAATCAAGATACCGGTTGCCGTCGACGTCCTCCAGCCAGGCGCCTTCAGCCTTGGCGACGTAGATCGGCGTGCCGTGAGAAAGCCCGCGGGGCACGGCTTTCGCCCGGCGCTCAGAAAGAGCCTTGGATTTCGGTCCCGGAATCGCAGTGCGGAGTTGAATGGTAGACATAGTTAAATCCTAGGGATCAGAGGCCAGGGATCAGGTCGGTATTGCAACTGGCCCCTGACCCCTAATCCCTGGCCCCTGCTTTTCAGTACCAGCCGATCGGCGCCTCGTTCAAATTGATATGCACCTGCTTGGTTTCGAGATATTCTTCGATGCCCCACGGTCCAAGTTCGCGCCCAAAGCCGGACTGCTTGAATCCTCCCCAAGGAGCCTCAACGTACGTCGGCTGCATGTGATTGACCCAGACAATCCCAGCCCGCAGAGCCTTCACCGCGCGCATCGCCTTGAAGATGTCGCGGGTCCAGACGGCAGCCGCCAGGCCATACGGAGAATCATTCGCAATCTTCATGGCGTCTTTTTCATCTTCGAACGGAATGACAGCCGCGACCGGGCCAAAGATTTCCTCCCGGGCGATGCGAGCGCTGTTATTCACGTCATAGAAGATCGTGGGCTGGACGTAAAAGCCCTTCGCGAACTTCTCGGGTCGTCCGCCGCCAGAAGCGAGTTTCGCTTCCTTCTTGCCAACCTCAAGATACTGATTGACCCGATCGTACTGCTCCTTGCTGACCAGCGGCCCCATCTTGGTTTCGCGATCAAGCGGCGGCCCGAGCTTGATCTTCTTCGCCTTCTCGCGTCATCGCCTCGACGAAATTCTTATAGATCGATTTCTCCACCAGGATGCGGCTGCCGGCCGAGCAGACTTCCCCTTGATTGATGAAGACGCCAAATAGCGCGCCGTCGATGGCGGCTTCGAAGTCGGCATCGGCGAAGAAAATGTTGGGGGACTTGCCGCCGAGTTCGAGCGTGACGCGCTTCACGGTATCGGCGGCCTGCTTGACGATGGTCTTGCCCACAGCAGCGCTGCCCGTGAACGCGATCTTGTTGACGTCAGGATGCTGCACGATAGGAGCGCCGCAAGTCTCGCCGAATCCGGTCACGATATTGACCACGCCGGGCGGCAATCCACAAGCGGCGAAATGCTTGGCGAACTCCAGCGCCGTAAGCGGCGTCTGCTCCGCCGGCTTCAGCACGCAGGTGCATCCAGCCGCGAGTGCCGGAGCCAGTTTCCACGCCGCCATCAGCAGCGGATAGTTCCAGGGAATGATCTGCCCGGCGACGCCGACCGGCTCTTTCAGCGACAGCGACATCGCGTTGTCAGGTACCGGATTCACATGCCCGGTGATCTTGGTCGCCAGGCCACCGTAATATTCGAAGCAGGTCGCAACGTCGTTGAGATCGTATTCCGCTTCAACGATCGGCTTGCCGGTGTTGCGGCATTCGAGTTCGGCCAGCGCGGGAAGGTTCTGCCGGACTTTGTCGGCGAACCGGAACAGGACGCGGCCACGCTCTTGAGCCGTGGTCGTTGCCCACGGTCCTTCCTCGAATGCAGCTTTGGCCGCGGCAACAGCGCGGTTCACGTCGTCGGCATTCGCATCAGGCACCTGCGCGATTACTTCTTCGGTCGAAGGATCGTAGACGGGAAAGGTCTTCGCCGACTTGCTCGCGACCCATTCGCCATTGATGAACATCTGGTACGTCTTGACTTCCGTTTGCACTCCGCTGGGCATCGTGGCCTCCAGGGGGCTAACGCCCCGATCTCTATCACACCTGATGGCGAACTTCCTCGCCGGAACAGCCGACCCGGCCGTTCCCATATGAACCAGTTTCACCGCTTTCTTGCGGCCGTAAACGAAAAAGAAAAATGCGGCCAGGCCGACAGCGAACAATGTCATGCCCACCATCCACACCTCATACCAGAACAGCGACGAAATCTGCTGCGCCGGAAAGAACACGAGAGCAATTCCGAGAATCGTGGTCAGCAATCCGCTTAAACCCGCAACGAACATCGCAGTCCGGCCGTACTGGCCCGTCGGTTTTTCCTCCGTAACGGCGAACTTCACCAGGGCTCCAAACATATAGAGGAACGGAACGAGTTGCAGCACGACCGCGAGCGAAAGCAGCTTTTGAAACGTCTCCTGCACCCCGGCGATCACAAAATTCAGGATCACCAGAATCGCCGAAACGCATCCCTGCAGGATCAGCGCCGCATAAGGCGTCGCATACCGCGGATGTACCTTACCGAGCCAGCTCGGCATGTAGGAATCCAGCCCGGCAACGAACGGAATGCGCGCCGAACCTCCCATCCAGGCTGAACCGATCCCGGCAATCGACAGACTCAGCAGAATGGCAAACGGAACCGATATCCATCCCACGCCGACGCGCTCAGCCATGTGAGTGACAGCCTGAACAATCCCCTGCAACACATTGACGTTTTTCCCGACGGCGATGAGCAGCGTGAGAGTCGCGCCGACATAGAGAGCCCCGACAAAACTCCACCCCAGGCAACCGCACCCGGCAGAGTGCGGCGCGGGTCTTGAATTTCGTCCCCCATCACCGAGGCCAGCTCGAGACCTACAAGTCCGAAGCAGATTACTCCAAAAGAATTAAGCACAAACTTCGGATTGGCCGGAATCGCGAAGTCGGCACGCGTAATCGTCGTGCCAAACCGCGACCAGATCACAACCCCAAGCCCGATGAGCACCGCAGCCGCAACGAAGGTCCCCATCGCCCCAAGATTATTGATCCACTTGCCAACGCCGAGCCCCAGAATGTTGAACAGGGTGAGCAGCGCTAGCAGTGTGAGTGAAGCGATGGACGCGAAGACCTTGTTATCAGCCAGTCCCTGATGTCCAGCTCCGAGCACGTACACGGACACGCCGACGAAATACAGCATCACCGTCGGCACGTAGAGCATGTTGTTGGTCCAGTAACACCAACCGGAGAGGAATCCGTGAAAGTCGCCGAACACTTCTTTCGCCCAGAGATAGACGCCGCCTTCACCGGGATAACGATGAGCCAGTTCGATCACAGCAATTCCCTGCGGCCAAAAGAAGAGAAGCAGCGAGATGATCCAGAGCCAGACGGTCACACCGCCGTTAGCGGCAATCGAAGGCACCACGTTGAGGTTGAATACCGCAACAACAAAAAGCAGCACCAGATCGCGGCGCCCGAGGGCGCGGATCAAGTGCGGCTGTTCGACGGATTGTGGAGTCGTAGACAAGATCAGTATTCAGGGGCCAGGGGCTAGGGGTCAGGAAGAGTTTCAGTTCGTGACGCCACACTTGCGCGCTGGTCCCTGACCCCTGACCCCTGGTTCTTAATGCGCCACTTCCGCCGGCACTCTCTCGCTCCGCTCCTGCTGCGCCTTTGCGAGCGAAGCCGCGATGTCGTCGAACGCCGCAATGTGCTGGTCGATGTCAGCCTCAGTGTGCTGCACCGAAATTGTCCACTGCTCATCCCACCAGTAGGGTTGCGCCATCACGCCGCGGTTGACCATGCCGAACCAGTAATGACGCCACAGATCGACATCGACCACCGTCCAGTCGCGGTAATTCACGATCTCCTTCGGATAGAGCATGAGCGCACCATTCGCGCCGGCTTGTGCGATGTACGCTTGTAGGCCGACTTTCGCAATGATCTTGCGATAACCTTCCGCAAGTTTTTTGCTCAGTTTCTCGACGTGCGTGTAATTGTCGCGAGTGAGCACCTCGCGAAACGTGGCAAGGCCCGCAGCCATCGACACAGGATTCGTGTTGTAAGTGCCGCCGTGGAAAACCTTGTGCTGCGAAATCAGATCCATCACGGACTTGTGTGCGCCAAAGGCCGCGAGCGGCAGGCCTCCGCCGATCGACTTGGCGAGGCAAATCATATCGGGCGCAACGCCAAAGTATTCGCTGGCGCCGCCCCAACAGAGCTTCGCACCCGTCTTCACCTCGTCGAAGATCAGCAGCGCGCCATTCTTGTCGCAGATCTCGCGCAATCCCTTGAGAAAGCCGGGTTGCGGCATGCACAGCCCGACGTTCATGAGAATGGGTTCAAGAATGATCGCGGCAATCTCGCCGGGGTTCTCTTTGAAGCGGCGTTCGACGGTAGCGAGGTCGTTAAAAGTAGCGATTTTCACGTTGTCGATTGCCGCTTTCGGTACGCCGAGACCACCCGGAACAGCCGTTGGATTATTGACGTCACCGAAGTCCGGAGCATGCGGCTTCACGCTGACCAGTGCACTATCGTGCAAGCCGTGATATGCCCCTTCGAACTTGACGATCTTGTCGCGCCCGGTCGCCGCGCGTGCCAACCGAATGGCGTGCATGGTCGCTTCGGTTCCGCTGTTGCCAAAGCGGCACATCTCAACCGGAAACCGGTTGCAGATTTCCTCGGCGAGTTCCCACTCCATGTCGTGAGGCATGCCGAACATCGTGCCGGTAGAGAGACGCTTTTCGACAGCCTTCATCACCGCGGGATGGCAGTGACCCGCCATCAGCGCGCCGAAAGTCAGGTTGTGATCAATGTATTCGTTGCCATCGAGATCGCGAAACTTGCTGCCGCTGGCCTCCTTCACAAAAATCGGCCACGGATCATACGCGCGATAGTTGCTGGCGACGCCCAGCGGAATGCGTTTGAGGTTCTTCTTATGGGCTTCGGCGGATTTGGGCGTGCGGCGCTCGAAGCTCGAGAGCTCTTTCTGCAGATCGGGGTACATCGTGGTCTCCGGGATAACTCAGGCCGACAGTCGCGCGGCCATTAGATTGCCGGGCGGCGGGAAGCCGCCCGGGATAGTCGAACTCTAGTCTATGCCTAGAAGTAGAACTTCAGCGCGAGTTGAATCTCGCGTGGCTCCTTGGCTCGAAGGATGCGGCCAAAGTCCGATCCATCGGTGATGTTGCCGTCGGGATTATTGAATTGTGGATGGTTGAAAAGATTGAACAGCTCCGCACGGAACTCGAACCTCTTGTCTTCACTCAAAGGCAGTACCTTGTGCAGTGCGAAGTCGAAGTTATTGATCGGAGGACCGCAGCAGTAAGTGCGACGCGCATTGCCGATGCGTCCGAAGGTGTTGTCTTCGGAGAAGGTCGCTCCATTGAAATAGAAAACGCCGTCGGCCGTGGTCGTCCTGCCGGACTTGAATGGCGTCACCTGGTCAGGTTCGCCGGGATATTCGAAGAATGCACTGTACATCAGCTCATTATCAGAAGACGAAGTGATGCGAATCGGGAATCCGGTCTGGTACGTGTAGATGCCCGACAGATCCCAGCCATTCAGCACCTTCCCTGCGAAGCCGGAGTATTTGGGAATCGGCAGTTGCCAGAAATAGCTCAGCACCAGGCGGTGCCGGGCGTCGAACTGCGAAAGCGAGTACGAGCGATGGAAATCCAGTGGGTTCAATTCGCCTTCGAAGCTGGAAGCCTGATCGAACGACTTGCTGAATGTGTAAGCAACCTGCGCTTGCAAGCCATGGGAGAAGCGCTTTTCTAGCATCGCCTGCAGAGAGTTGTAGTTGGAGTTCGCGATCGTGTCTTCGGCGAAGATGCTGGAGAAAACCGGAGTACCGTCTCCCGGACAACCGGCACCAGTCGTCGGCTCACAGATGGGAGACGAGTACGGGCGAAGTCCGACCAGGCGTGATGTCAGGATTCCCAGGGCCCACGCTGCTGACCGAACCGTAAGGCATGGTTACAGAATAGCCGTCGGGAATGCTGTTGGCGGGAAGGAAGAATGCGCTATCGGCATAGAACTGGCCGCAGGTATAGGCGGCACTCAGATCCGGATCGCTTGCGGCGTAGAAGTCCGCGATGTTCTGCATGTCGACGCAGGTCTGCGCATTGCCGTAATTAACGTCATGGCTGGCCAGCAGACGATGCCCCTGGGACCCCACGTATCCTAGCTGCAGCACGAGATCAGGCGTGAGCTGGCGCTGGATGTTCAGGTTGTACTGCGCGGAGTACTGGGTGCGCAGATGCGGCTGAAATTGACCGTAAAGCAGGAGCGGACGGAAACGCTGCCAGTCAGGATCCTGTCCCCGGGGCGGATCGATGATCCCATTGAACGGGTTCGGCTTCACTGTCCCGTCCTGTTGCAGGTAGGGCGTATTGAACAGCGGAGCATTAATGATATTGCTGCCCCCGAATGGCGGCTCAGCGCTGAACTGCTCGAGTACCAGTTGCTCCATTGGGTTGTAAAACATTCCCCATCCGACGCGAATGCTGGTTTTGCCGGAACTCCCGGGACTGTAGGCCAGTCCGATTCGAGGCGCAAACGTTTTGTAGTAGGTGCTAGTCAATCCCGCGGGCACGCCCGGATCCCCAGGCACGACCAGCCCAACGGGGCAATACTCGGGCAGCGTATTGTCACAGGGATACTTTGTGCTGGTCTGGCCGGGACGGAAGCTCTGCACGTGTCCGGTGATGTCGGTCAATGGCGTAAATAACTCCCAGCGCAGCCCGTAGTTCAGTGTGACGTTCTTCTTGATTTTCCAGCTGTCCTGCGCAAAAATCGCGAAAATCGTACTGCGCACTTTTTCGATCTGCGCGGAGCCTTGACTGAAGCTGTCGGGCAGCCCCAGCAGGTATGAAGGCATGAGGGTCAATTCATTCCCGTCGGCATCCGAGTACAGCGGGTCGTTACTGCCACCACCGTAGAAGCTGTAGAGTCCGTTTACGTTGTAGTAGAGGGTTTGATCAAAGTGTTGACGCCGCACGTCTCCGCCAAACTTCATCGTGTGGTTTCCCTTCACCCAGCTCAGGCTGTCGCTCACCTGGTAGGTGTTACCGGTTTGGGGAATCTCTCCTTCGAAGTTATTGCCGTACGAGAAAAGACCGGAGACGTCGACAAACGGCACACCTTCGCGGCTGGAGCCGAGACCGGGATGGATGCCGTAGTCCGGATTGGCTGCGTCATTGAAGCAACTGTCGGAGGAGACCGTCGTACATACGCTATGAACATCGGAGGTATGCTGCGGGTGCAGAAACGATCCTTGTGATTCGCGGAAATAGGTGAAGTGCGCCTCGTTGACCACGCTGTTCGTGATCGTGAAGTTGTGACTGAGATTCAGTTGTTGGTACCGCTCCAGCGTGCCGGCGCCGAACCCCAGCGTGGTCGCGCCACCGGCCTGGAAGCGGGAGTAGGGATCGAACAGATTGCTGTCGTTGAAGTAGTAGTACAACGAGAGGTTCTGCTTGTCATTGATTCGATGATCAAACTTCAGAGTGAACTGGTCCGTACGATCCTTGTGGATGCCAGCAACGGTCTGGAATGTTCCGTCAGGGCGGTTCGCGAGCGGGACAAATTGATTCATCATATCGATCGCGGTCGCATCCATGCACTCTACGGGAATCTGACTGTTGGGAAAAAGATCGGAGTAAGCGGCCCCTGGTTGGATCAAATCTGCAGCGGCAGTTGCGCATCCAGGACGATTGTTCAATGTGTCCGCCACGGTCTGATCGGTGATCGCCCCCGCAAACGCCCCACCATCACCCGAGAAGTCACCCAGACGCTCTGCATCCGTGGGGACGAAGAATGAATCCGAGGAGATGCCTTGACGGATGCGGCGTCCTTCGTACGAGGCAAAAAAGAATGTTCGATCCTTCTTGATCGGTCCGCCCAGCGTGCCGCCAAACTGGTTTTGTTTGAAGTCCGGCTTCTCGCTGTCGAAATAACCACTTGAGTTCAGCACCTTGTTGCGGAAGAACTCATAGACATTGCCGTGGAAATTGTTGGTGCCCGACTTCGTTACCACGTTGACCACGGCGCCGGAATTGCGCCCGTATTCCGCGTCGAAAGTGTTGGTCAGAACGCGAAATTCTTCGATAGAGTCTGGGGTGGGCTGCACCGCCGGCAGATTCGCGAACTGATCGTTGGCGTCGCCGCCATTCACACTGAAATTATTGGATCGTCCGCGCCCGCCGTTCACCGAAACCACCCCAGCGTTATTGCTCCCATAAAAGAGGTCGGACCCGGTCTGCGATTGAACTCCCGGCTGCAACTGCAACAGCTGATACGTATCCCGCGCATTGAGCGGCAGCTGATTCACGGCGCGTTCGTTCACCACGGCGCCCATCTGCGTACTGGTGGTCTCCACCAGAGGAGCTTCCGAGGTCACGTCGACCACTTCCTGAGTTGCACCCAACTGCATCGTCACGTTTAGCGTGATGACCTGGTTGACGTCGAGCGAGACGTCTCTGCGCACGTTCTTTTTGAATCCGCTCAATTCGAACGTCAGGCTGTAAGTGCCGACGGGCAAATCAAGAAACGTATAGTCGCCGCTCTCATTGCTCTGTATAACCCGGCTCACTCCTGTTGCCTGATTCGTGGCCGTAATTTTCACATTAGCCAGAACCGCTCCCGAAGGGTCACCAGCTCGGCCGAGAATGCGGCCAGCGGTGCCCTGCGCCAACAGAAATGTGGGGATCGACAGACAGCCGAGCAGAAACAAGCCAACAACCGACCAGCGGGTTCGCGGTGACATGAAACCTCCAGGGATCCGGGGAGAGATTGTATTTTTTGAAAACGAACGGCTTGTATCCCGCCACAACCTTGCTATAATCCCGCAAGGTTAGAGAACCGGGGCTGGGGCTGTCAAGAAGAAAAATGCGCATCCCTTCGATTCGAATCTCGAATTGCCTGAACTTCTTCCGGCCGGCCGCCGCGATAACAAATACATGCCCGAACCTTACTTGAAAATCGGAGACGTCGCGCGCAAGGTTGGCATGTCGCCTTCGGTGATCCGCTCGTGGGAAAGCCTCGGCCTGGCCCGCCCAAGGCGCACCGAGAGCAAGTACAGGCTCTACACCTCCGAAGACGTGAAGTTGTTAAAGCGGGCGCGATTCCTGCGCAAAGTTCAGGGGTTAAACGCAGCCGCGATCGTGCAGTTGCTGAAAAAGGAAGGCAAGGTTCGCCCCGCCGCAGACGGCAATGCCGGCGCGATTGGCGCGCATCTGCGGCAACTCAGGGCGCGCAAGCGCCTTTCTCTTGCTCAGGTGGCGGAAGCTGTCGGCATCTCAGTCGGATTCCTCAGCGCGCTGGAACGCTCGCAAATGAGCGGATCAGTGGGAACGTTGCGCAAGCTGGCTCGCTTCTACAAGACAAACATTCTCGATTTCTTTGGCGCAAACGGAGCCAGCAGCCGGCAAGTGCGTCCTTCGCAGCGTAAGGTGCTGGAAGCTGGAAATGGCGTGCGCATGGAACTCCTGGCCTGGGGCAATACGGTGATGGAGCCTCATCTATTTCGCATCGCGCCCGAAGCAGGCAGCGGCGAGTCGTATGCGCACGAGGGTGAGGAGTTCATCTATGTGCTCCGCGGAGAATTGGAAATCTCTGTCGACGGTGAGGAGTACCTGCTGAAGTCAGGCGACAGCTTCTATTTCGAAAGCGCCACGCCGCACCGCTGGAAAAATCCAGGACGAAAAGAAACGTTGCTGCTGTGGGTGAATACTCCCCCGACGTTCTAGCAGGCTGTGGAAAAACTCGTGAATGCAGGCGGTACCGTGGAAGAGCGGCGCTTCAGCGCCGCGTAACGCACGCAGAATCAATGCGGCTTTAGCCGCTGAGGGTGGCGGTCAGCTTGCGGAAACTGTTGGAAGCGCGGCCGTGGCGCATCGGTTAGAGAATCACAGCGACCGCGTAAAGAACGCGCGAGAATCGTGGCACCGACTTGGAGGAACGATGAACTGGCAGCGCGTCGCATGTCTGTCGCCCCTGTTGGCGCTTGTTCTGTTCGCGGGCTCCTGCACCAAGAAGACTCCCACCTTGAACCTTCTGGTCTGGGAAGGCTACGCCGACCCTTCGTTCGTGAAAGCGTTTGAAGACGAGAATCACTGCAAAATATCAGCGTCGTACATGGGTTCGAGCGACGAATTGATGGCCAAACTGCGCGGCGGCAGCGCCGGAACTTACGACGTGATCTCGCCCTCGAGCGACGTCGCCACCTCGATCGCGACTTCCGGATTGGCCGCTCCACTCGACCTCGCGAAGATTCCCAGCTACGGCCAGCTCTCAGCGCAGCTCACTTCCCTGCCGCTTGGTCCGCGCGAATGCCCAAGTCTACGGCGTGCCCTTCATGTGGGGTCCCGACCCTATCATTTATGACACGACTGCTTTTCCGCAGCCTCCGGATTCGTGGAACATCTTCTGGGATTCCAAATACAAAGGAAAAGTTTCGGTGTGGGATGATCTCTCGACCGTATACATGGCGGCGCAAGTCTTGGGCTACGACAAGCCTGATCCCTCACATCTCTATAACCTCACCGACGAGCAACTGGACGCGGTCAAGAAAAAGCTCCTCGAGTTGAAGCCAAACGTCCGCAAGATGTGGGCCACGGGCGGAGAGTTAACCAATCTGTTCCAAAGTCATGAAATCGTGATTGCGATGGGCTGGCCGCTGAATACTGCAGATTTGAAGAAGGCCGGCTTCCCTGCCGGAGAAACGATTCCCAAGGAAAACACAACCGGCTGGATCGATCACCTGATGATCACCGCCGGCAGCGAGAACAAGGAACTCGCGCAGAAGTTTCTGGAGTACATGATCGAGGCCAAGACGCAGAAGCTGGTCACCGACAAGACGCACTACGTTCCCGCGAATCCGCAAGCGGCGCAGTTCATGACAGCGGACGAGGCGAAGACCTTGCATCTCGACGACGTCGAGAACTACCAGAAACGCATTTACTTCTGGCAAAACGTACCCCGGCGCGCCAAATACACTGAAATTTGGAATGATGTGAAGGCAGCGCAATAAAGACTACCCGTGAGCACGACACCAGTCCAGAAGCCAACGCTGCTCAGCATCCGCAACATTGCCAAGACATTCGGCCGCAACGTTGTGTTGCGCGACGTATCGCTGGAAATCGCGGAAGGCGAATTCCTCACCATCCTCGGCGAGAGCGGCTCGGGAAAGACGACGCTGCTCCGGATCATCGCCGGGTTCGAAACCGCGCACTTCCGGTGAGCTGTGGATGGGCGCGGAGCGACTCGACCAGCAGCCGCCGTACCGCCGTCGCGTGAATACGGTATTTCAGAACTATGCTCTGTTTCCCTCACTTGACCGTCGAACAGAACGTCGCATACGGCTTGCGAGTGGCCGGGCGGCCGGATGCCGAAATCGAGCAGCGAGTCACCGAGGCGCTCGAAAAAGTAAAAATGACGGCGCACGCAAAGAAGAAGCCGTCGAAAATCAGCGGCGGACAGCAGCAGCGAGTCGCACTGGCGCGGGCCCTGGTGAACCGCCCGCGGTTGCTCCTGCTCGACGAGCCGCTCTCCGCGCTCGACGCGAATTTGCGTCGTCAGATGCAGGTGGAATTGAAGTCCCTGCAGCGCGAGGTCGGCATCGCTTTCGTCTTCGTCACGCACGATCAGGAAGAAGCCATGGTGATGTCGGACCGGATCGCGCTGCTGCGATCGGGCGAACTCGAGCAGGTGGCTACGCCTCGCGAAATCTACAGCCGCCCGGCAACTGCCTACGTCGCCCAGTTCATCGGGCACACCAACCTGCTTCGCGGCGACGTCCGAGACGGCGTGGTGCATTGTGGAGCCCTGTCCTGGCCCACTTCCACACCGGATGGGCCAGCGCTGTTCTCATTACGCCCCGAGCACCTTCGACCCAGCAGTGGGGCCTCAAACGGCGCAGTTCAGGTCAAGGGAAAAGTCTTGCAGCAAGCATTCCATGGAGCGACATCGTTAGTTCGCGTCGAGTGCGCCGACGGATTGGTGCTGGTGGTGCGCACACCGAGTGGCGGTTTGATGCCGGAAGAAGTCGAGCTCGAGTTCTCCCCGGCCGATGCCATCCCCGTGCGCGAATCTCCGGAGAAAAACTGAATGTTCTCCCGCGCCTACAAGACTGCCGTAACCGTGCCGCCGCTGGCCTGGGTCGCCGTCTTCCTGCTCTTCCCCTATTTGCTGATGTTCTGCTACAGCTTCTGGTCGGTGACGCCGGCTCAGACGATCGTGCATTCGTGGAACTTCGACAACTACAAAGAGCTGCTTCAGAAGACGGTCTACTGGCAAACGCTCCTGCGCTCGATGTGGATTGCGGCGCGCGTGATGTTGTTCTCGCTGCTCCTGGGATATCCGCTGGCCTACTTCCTCTCGTTTTATGCCGGCAAACGGAAAGATCTTCTCTATCAGATGGTGATCATTCCGCTATGGGTCAGCTACCTGGTGCGGGCGTATGCATGGAAGACGATTCTAGGATCAGACGGTGTGCTCAACACCCTGTTGCAGTACGTCCATCTGACCAGCCATCCACTGGATTTCCTGCTGTACAGCCCGTTCGCCGTCGTTCTGACGCTCACGCACATCTACACTCCATTCACGATCCTCCCGATTTACGCATCGCTCGAACACATTCCTCGTAATCTCGTCGAAGCCTCGCATGATCTGGGAGCGACGCCCGCGCAGACCTTCTGGAAAGTGATCTTCCCTCTTTCGATACCTGGCGTCGTGGCCGGAGCAACGTTCGCCTTCGTACTCAGCCTGGGAGATTTCCTCGCGCCACTGCTACTCGGCGGGCCAAGCGGCATCATGATCTCGAACATCGTGGTCAGCTTGTTCGGCGCAGCATACAACTGGCCGCTAGGCGCCGCAATTTCGCTGGGCATGCTGGTCATCGTGGTCAGCCTATTATTCTTTTCCGAGCGGCTGGAAAAGAAATGGAGTTTCTCATGAGCATTCAAGTAAAAACGGGTGCCCCACTTCTGGCCGATTTTGCCAGAAGTGGGAGTTTCTGCACTCAAAATCAAGCGCACTCTGTAACCCCAACTCGGGCCGTTGTATTACTACCGCGATCAAGCCGGAATATCCCCGTTTCATGAACACCTCAGCGAATACAACTCGCCCGCGTTGGCTCGCTCTACACGCAGCTGCCGTGTTCGCGTTCTTATATCTGCCGATCGCGGTCCTTATCCTATATTCGTTCAACAGCCAAGGCGTGGGCGGATTTCCACCGCATCACCTGACCCTCGACTGGTATCGAATCCTGCTTCGCAGACGGCGCAATCTGGGACGCGGTCCTCAACAGCCTGCAGGTCGCAGTTAGCGGCGATGGTAATCTCGCTCGCGTTCGGAATTCCGGCCGCACTTGGCGCTCGATCGCGCACAATTCCCCGGCAAGGCCCTGTTCCGGCGTATCGTGCTTCTGCCGCTGATCTTGCCCGGAATCATCACAGGCCTCTCGTTGCTGATGCTCTTCAATCTTGACGAACGTGAAGCTGAGCTTGCTGACAATTATCCTCGGCCACGGCACCGCACTCATCTCGGTAGCAACGACAGAAATATTCGCCGGCCTGCAAAAGTTGGACCGCGCACAGGAAGAAGCCTCTCTCGATCTGGGAGCGAACTACTGGCAGACCTTCTGGCGCGTGACGCTTCCGAATCTGAAGCTCTCGATCATCGGCGCCGCGCTATTGATCTTCACCCTCTCGATGGACGAGATCGCCGTCAGCTTCTTCCTGATCGGCCGCGATAACACCCTTCCGCTGGAAATCTGGGGACGCCTCCGCCGCGGCATCACCCCAGAAATCAACGCCGTCTCCACCATCATCTTTGTGTTCTCGCTGCTGACGATCGTCATCTGGTACCGCCTGCGCGTCCGCGCCGAAGGCAGCGTCGAGGCAGGAGCCGAATTGCTGGCGGCCACCGACGCAGATCGCACGTAGAGGAATTTTCCAACAGGAATTCCCGACGGGATGTGTTCCCGGGCTTTTTCGTGGATATGTCTCCTCGTGTTCCGCTTTGAAGGGCGTGGCTTTAGGCTGCGAAAAAGTCGCTCAGGCCATCGACTTTGGGTGGCGCAGCGCTTCACAGCTTGCGGAAAAACTCAGTTTGTAAACCATTTTGAAAGGGCGCGGCTTCAAGCCGCGCCGCTAAGTTCCACCAACTCAGTCCGGCTTTAGCCGCTGAGGAACTCTGTCCGCGTGTAAAACGAGTTTTTCCGCAAGCGCTTCAGCACTGCGATAACCGTATTGTTTTGAATGGCAGCTTTACTCCCTGCAAGGGGTCAGTGAGCGTAATAGCGATACTTCAACAGTTACAATTCCGGGATGAGCCGACTGCCTAAAGTTTATTTTAGAGAAGCACTTCCCGCGCTCGTCCTTGCACTCCTTGCTGGCCGATGCAATGCGCAAGGTCCGGCTGATCGACTGCAGCAGGTTGTTCAACCCTATGTCGACGCCCAGATGTTCATGGGAAACGTACTCGTGGCCAAAGCTGGAAGGGTAGTTTTCAGCAAGAGCTACGGGATGGCCGACTTGGAGTGGAACGTTCCAAATTCTCCTTCTACTCGATTCAACATCGCCTCGATGACCAAGCAATTCACCGCAGCCGCTATTTTGCTCCTTGAGGATCGCGGAAAACTAAAAACTGATGACCCTGTGAAGAAGTACCTGACTGATGCGCCTGCATCGTGGGACAAAATCACTATCTATCATTTACTGACCCATACATCCGGTATCTCCGACGATGCCGCTAAGTATGAACCCGGCACTCCAGACAAACTTGTGTTCCGTGACGTACCGCTGAACTTCCAGCCTGGTGAACAATGGGCATATACGAATTTGGGGTACATAGTGCTCGGATACTTACTTGAAAGAGTCAGTGGGCAGAGCTATGAAGAGTTCGTTCGGCAGAATATTTTCAAACCACTGGCGATGAACGACTCAGGGCTCATGTCCTTTATAACTATCATTCCGCGACGTGCGTCTGGGTATTGGCCGGGCAACAACGGGATCGAAAATGCAGAGCGTTTCGATCCAAGAATTGGCTTTTCGGCAGGTTCTCTTTATTCCACAACCGAAGACCTGCTTCGATGGGAAGAGGGTCTGTTCGGTGGCAAGCTATTAACGCCTGCTTCGCTGCGAAAAATGACCACCCCGTTCAAGAGTGACTATGCCTGTGGTCTGCATGTCAATCGCGTTGATGGCCACTCGATGATCGAGCATGACGGAAACAACATCGGGTTCAACGCAGACATGGCCTATTATCCCGAAGAAAGAATCGCCGTTATCGTTCTCGCAAACCTCAATGGCACGGTCACAAGCGAGATCAGGAAGGGACTTGCAGCCGTGGCGCTCGGAGAGACACCTCCGATGCCATCTGTACACAAGGAAATCTCGTTGTCCAAGGAAGTTCTGGCACGTTATGCCGGGACGTACCAATTCCCGGATTACAGCCTGGAAATGTTGCCCGAGGGCAATCACCTGCTGGTCAAGTATGACGACGGCAGTGATCTGCCAGTTTTTCCTGAGTCGGAAACGAGATTCTTCTCCAAGCCGTGGCCCATCGAGTTCGAGTTCTCGAAGAACGACAGTGGTGGGCTTCCAGTTCTAATACGGCACCAAAACGGCAAGGACGAGAAGGGGACGAAGAAGTAGCCACCCGGACTGCCTTCCTGGCACTTGGATCGCGGGCCTGAGTTGACTACCTGCCCGTGCCCCGCCTTCCGCGCCTGACCGGGCACTCTCTCACTTCCCCGGCTCCTCCGGCACCAGGCCGCGGAACTTCAGCATCGGCTCGATACTCGGCTCTCCGCCCATCCATTCCGAATACATCTTCCCGAGTTCTTCCGTATTCCCGCGCGAAAGAATCATCTGCCGGAAGCGATCTCCGTTCGCTCGTGTCATTCCCCCGTGCTCTTCGAACCACCGGAACGCGGCGTGATCGAGCATCTCGGCCCACAAGTATGCGTAATAGCCGGCCGCGTATTCGTCCTGCCATATGTGCGCAAAGTAGCTGGAGCGGTACCGCGGCGGCACCGTGCTCAAGAAAAGATTCTTGCTCTTCAACGCCTGTGCTTCGAACTCATCAACCTTCTCCAGCGGAGCGTCCGCAGGCAGCGTATGCCACTGCATATCGAGCTCAGCCGCCGCCACGATTTCCGTCAGCGCATAGCCCCCGTTGAACTTCGACGATTTCTTCACTTTCGCCACCAACTCCGCCGGCATGGCCGCGCCCGTCTGGTAGTGCTTCGCGTAATGATTGAACACTGCCGGATAGCTGGCCCAGTTCTCATTGAACTGCGAAGGAAACTCGACGAAATCGCGGGCCACCTGCGCTCCCGACAGAATGGGATACATCGTGCTGGCGAACATCCCGTGCAGCCCGTGCCCGAACTCGTGGAACATCGTGGTCACATCGCGAAAGCTGAGCAAGGCAGGCTGTCCCGGCGCGGGTTTGCTGAAGTTGGCCACGTTGTAAACAACCGGTAACGTGCCCAGCAGCTTGGACTGATTTACGAAAACATCCATCCAGGCTCCGCCGTTCTTGTTGTCTCGCTTGAAATAATCGCAGTAGAAAAGAGCGATCTGCTTGCCGTCCGCGTCGAACACATCAAACACGCGAACATCCGGATGGTAAACCGGAATGTCGTGCCGCTCTTTGAAAGTAATCCCGTAGAGTTGATTGGCGGCATAAAACACGCCATCTTGCAGCACCCGATCGAGTTCGAAATAAGGCTTGATCTGTTCCTCGTCCAAGTCGTACTTCGCCTTCTTGACCTGCTGGGCGTAGAAATCCCAGTCCCACGGCTGCAACGGGAACCCGCCCTTCTGCGCATCGATGAGGGCCTGAATATCCTTGCCCTCCGCGGCGGCTTTCGCTGTCGAACCCGGCACAAGTGCGTCCATGAATTTCACTGCCGCTTCCGGTGTCTTGGCCATCTGATCCTGCAACTTCCATGCGCCGTAGTTTGGGAACCCCAGCAGCTTGGCCTTCTGCGCGCGCAACTGCGCCATGCGGGCGACCGTCTCTCGCGTATCGTTCGGTCCTCCGCGCTCCGCACGATTCCACGAATTCTCGAAAATCGTTTGCCTCGTGCCACGCTGAGTCAGAGACGCAAGATCGGGCTGTTGCGTGGTGTTCTGCAGCGGGATGACATAGCCCTCGACTTTGCGATCCTTAGCCGCCTGGGCCGCCCCTTTGAAGCGGGTGTCGCTCAGCCCGGCCAATGCGTTCTTATCCGATCGTGACATAAGCCGCAGCCTTGGTCGCAGCCAGCAGCTTCGTGCTGAATGCGTTCGAAAGCGTCGATTCCTCTTCATTCAGTTTTTTCAGCTCAGCCTTATCCGGCTCGGAGAGGTTCGCCCCCGCGTGGACAAACGCCCGATAGTAATACTCAACCAGTCGCAATGACTCTGCATCCAGTTTGAGCGACTCGCGTTCGTTGTAGATCGTCTCCACGCGGTGGAACAGCTTGGGATCAAGGAAAATTGCATCTCTGTGCGCGGCCAGTTTGGGAGCCTCGATTTCCTGCACCTTCTCTAATTCCGGACTCAGATTGGCCCCGGTCACCGCATTGAAAACCAGATTCACTCGATTGAACAATTGCCCCGATTTCTCCAGCGCGACCAACGTATTCTCGAAAGTTGGCGGATCGGGATTCTCCGCGATCGCGCGAACCTCTTCCTGTTGCTGCGCCATTCCCGCTTCAATCGCGGGCTGGTAGTCGCCGTCCTTAATCTTGTCGAACGGCGGCGCTTGCAGGGGCAACGTGCTGGCCGCGTAAAACGGATTGCTCGGTCCAAATTGCGCGCTAGACGGCACGGCAGCACTCGTCGGCACCTGTGGAAGAGCGGCGGCCACTACAAGTCCGGTTTTCAAGAGTATCGTTATCCCCTTCTTTGCACGTCTTCATCTTAGATTCCTTCTTTCGCGCTACTGATTGTAGCGAACATGGGATTAAGGCCGCATGCCGCCGAATCAAATGCCGATTCCATCCCCCGCATAGTAAAGTGGTAGTACGCACAAATCAGGAAGGATTCCTTTGAGTTTAGGCATTCGCAACATCGCCATCATCGCGCACGTTGACCACGGCAAGACCACGCTGGTCGACGCCATGCTGCAGCAGAGCGGCACCTTTCGTTCCCACGAGCACCATGTCGAACGCGTCATGGATTCGAACGAACTGGAACGCGAGCGCGGCATCACGATCCTGGCGAAAAATACCGCCATCTTCTATCACGACGTGAAAATCAACATCGTCGACACGCCCGGCCACAGCGACTTTGGCGGCGAAGTAGAGCGCGCCCTGAAGATGGTCGACGGCGTCATGCTCCTGGTCGATGCCAGCGAAGGCCCGCTGCCGCAGACGCGATATGTGCTGAGTAAAGCCCTTGAAGCCAAGCTCCCGCCGATTGTTGTCATCAACAAAATTGACCGCTCCGACGCCCGCCCGCAGGAAGTTCTGAACGAAATCTACGACCTGTTCATTGATCTCGACGCCAAGGAAGATCAGATCGACTTCCCCGTTCTCTACACCAACGCCAAGACCGGCACTGCGACGACTGACATCCAGGGTGGCGGCACTGATTTGCGCCCTCTTTTCGACGCCATTCTGAAAACCATTCCTCTGCCCAAGGGAGATCTCGCCGGACCTCTACAGATTCTCGTCGCGAATCTCGATTACAGCGACTACCTCGGACGCCTCGCCATTGCCCGCGTCTTCAACGGCAAGATGTTCACCGGCGAAGAGGTCGCCATCGCCAAGCTCGATGGCTCGCTGCAGAAAACCAAAATTACCAAGCTGTTTTCTTTCTCCGGCCTCAAGCGAACAGATATCACCGAAACCGAGCTTAGGCGACATCGTCGCCGTCGCTGGCGTCGAAGGGATCACCATCGGCGAAACGATTACGGAAGTCGAGAACCCAGCCCCGCTTCCGCACATCGCCATCGACGAGCCCACGATCGCTATGCTGTTCACCGTCAACACTTCACCATTCGCAGGCAAAGACGGCCAGTACGTGACCAGCCGCAATCTGCGCGAGCGCCTCGAAAAAGAACTGCTCACCAACGTTTCCCTGCGTGTGGAAGACACCGGCACCACCGACTCCTTCAAAGTCCTCGGCCGCGGCGAACTGCAGCTTTCCATCCTTATAGAGATGATGCGGCGCGAAGGCTACGAACTCATGGTCGGCAAGCCAGAGATCGTCACCAAGCGCAATAAAGAAGATGGCAAGCTCATGGAACCCGTCGAGTACCTCACCATCGACGTCCCCGAAGAATTCGTCGGCGTCGTCATGGAGCAACTCGGCTCCCGCAAGGGCGAAGTCACCAACATGCACAATCACGGCTACGGCCGTGTCCGCATCGAGTTCCGCGTTCCCAGCCGCGGACTGATCGGACTCCGCAGCCAGCTCCTCACCGACACCCGCGGCACCATCGTCATGAACTCGCTCTTTGACGGATACACCGAATGGCAGGGTGAAATCCCGCACCGCCTCACCGGCGCTCTCATCGCCGACCGCCCGGGCACTTCGACCGCCTATGCCCTCTGGGGCCTGCAAGAGCGCGGAGAACTTTTCGTCGGCCCTGGCATCGATCTCTACGAAGGCATGATCATCGGCGAAAATGCCAAGGACACCGATCTCGACGTGAACGCGGTCCGCGAAAAGAAACTGACCAACATGCGTGCCTCCACCGCGGACGAGGCGATTCGGCTGGTTCCGTTCAGACCCTTGAACCTGGAACAAGCGATTGAGTTCATCGCGGATGATGAGTTCGTCGAAGTCACCCCCAAGTACCTCCGCCTACGCAAAAAGACTCTGCAGGCCAACAAGCGGAAAAAGAGCTCATTCGCGACCGTGGAAGAGTCGTGAAAACAGCCTCCAAATCCGAAAAGTCGAAGAAGCCCGCCCATCTCCGCATGTTCCTGGTCCCCTGCAGCTGCGGAACCACATTCGCCGTTGCTGAAAACTACGACCGCCAGGGAACTGCCTGGAGCCGCTATCTAATCTGCCCCGGCTGCGGCAAGCGCCACGATCCGAAAAACCGCCTTCTGCAGATGGCGTTCCACCCCGAAGGCTACTGGAAAGTCGACGAGTGCTAGCGGCTGCGCCGGCAATCCGTAATGAACCGCTCGAAACTCAAAATCGGCCTATCTGTAAATTCAATTGGAATTGACAAGCCTTCCTGAGAAAACCTGCTATACTGCCCCCCGCATTTGACTGTTGCCGGCTCCGGTCTCGATTTTCAGGAAGGCCTCCCAGACCTGCCAAGTTCGCGGAACTGAGCTCGCACTTCCGACAGCTCAATGCAGGGGAAGACGCGTGAAGAACATTTTTGTGGGGAACCTCAGCTTCAACACAAATGAGGATGAACTGCGGCAGATCTTCGAGGGTTACGGTCAAGTCGACCGCGTCAGTATCTTAACGGATCGCGACACGGGACGCTCCCGCGGATTCGGTTTCGTCGAGATGGCCAGCGACGAGGATGGCGAGAAGGCGATCACAGCGTTGAACGGATCGCAGATCGGCGGACGCACGATCAACGTCAATGAAGCCCGGCCCAAAGCTGAGCGCGGCGGTGGAGGCGGCTTCGGCGGCGGTGGTGGTGGCGGACGCGATCGCGGAGACCGTGGCGGCCGCGGCGGCGGTGGCGGCGGACGCCGCGACCGCTGGTAGGGTTCGTGTGCTCTCGATGTCATCTTGAGCGCAACCGCTTTGTGGTAGACCTCTGGCTGGTAGACTTCCGGCTGGTAGACCTCCGGCTTGGTAGACCTCCGGCTTTAGCCGGAGGCGAGCGAAGCGAGGCGGAGCGAAGAACCTCGCGTGGCTCGGCCGGACTATTCGCCGCCTCGGTTCACCTTGCAAGATTGCCGCCCTTTCCTCTTGCCATGTAAACTGAAGACACCGTGCGCCCGTAGCTCAGCTGGATAGAGCGGTTGCCTCCGGAGCAACAGGTCGGGAGTTCGAATCTCTCCGGGCGCACCAGTTTCCCCCGCCAGGACGCAGACGTAAGTTCGCCGTCCCTCTTCCTCCGATGTCTAGTCCCAATACACCCTTTACATTTCGTCCCGAGACATCGTGTAAACGATGTCATGGGTCTGAGCACCTCCGAGCGAAGATCGCCAGTTCACAGAAGCAAAGAAGACCGCACCGGCAAAACCGGGAAGAGCACGAGTTCCAGAGGTTGCGGAAAAACTCCTCAATGCCGGTGGTACCGTGGAAGAGCGGCGCTTTAGCGCCGCGTAAACCGCGCAGAATCAACAATGGACTTCAGAGACTGCGTGAGAACTACCGTTGAAGGCAAGTGGTGGAACGAGCACCACCGAAACTCCAGCCGCGTAGCGGCGGCATGTGAAAGCCCGGCACGGAAGTGCCGGGTGATGGAACAAATGCGCGAGTCCCGTAGGGACGACACCAGTTCTCACGCACACTCTTCAGCCCAAGTGGTCGCCTATCGCGGCGATCGGAGTTTTTCCGCAACCTCTTCCACTCGTGCCGCTAGGGCGCCGCTCTTGCCCGAGCTTTAGCGCCTTCCTGCGCTAAAGACCCAACCCTTTCGCCATCATCTTCGTGAGACTTCCTTTGGCATCGTCATCTTTGAGTGCCCAGAAGAACGCTCCGCCCAAACCTCCGGGAACTCGGTTCTGGACGTAGAACATCTTGATGCTCACCGACCTGTGTGTGTCGTAAGTCCAGAACGTCTGACTCGCCGCGTCATACGCCCACTGCACCAGGCTGATGGGATCGAAGTAGTGCTTGAATTCAGTCTGAGCTACCAGCGTTCCGTAGGTTGCGACACCATCGGTTTGCAAAACATCTCCGGCGGGAGACGGAGCGGGTCCGGTGGAGGTCTGATACAACCCGTGATTGGTATTCGGAACACCAGTCCAGCCACGCCCGTACATCGGAACGCCCAGCAGGAGTTTGCGCGCAGGCACGCCCGCGGCCAGGTAGGCGGCAATCGTGTCTTCATCGTCGAAGCCTTGCCCGAACGAAGGATCCTTCGGACTATCAAACAATGGTGATGCGTGATTGGTCGTCGTCTCCCACGTGCCATGCATGTCGTACCCTTGCACGTTGAGGAAATCCAGCTGCCTCGCAACCTTGGCCAGTTCGATGTTCGAATAGTTCTGCGAGCCTGCGGGCGCAAAGATCGAAAGCAGGTAATGTGTGCCGTTCGCTTTTCCGAGCTCCTTCAATTGCTTGCGAAACTCCTGCAACAGCAGTGTGAAGTTCCGTGTGTCGCTGGCGGTGGGGAATTCCCAGTCAACATCGAATCCATCGAACAGCCCGGGCGCCGAAATACCCGGCGCAAGGTTTCCCTTGATGAAGAGGTCAATACAAGAAGCCACCAGCTGCGAACGCAGTTGGCGCGTACTGGCTGCATAAGAGAAACCTGCAGCGTTGGCGGCCGAGGCGCCTCCCAGAGAAATCATGATCTTCAAGTTCGGATGCAGCTGTTTCAACTGCAATAACGCCGCGAAGTTGCCGTACAGAGGGCCGCTATAGGGCACGCCGTTCACGCTGGGAAGGTAGGGCGTCTGGTAGTCAGCCCAGTCGTCGGCAAGGTGGCAAGTTGCGTCCGGCGGCCCGGAGACCGGAGCCACGTTTCCAAAGGCATAAAGGAGGTGCGTAATTCTGTTGGCGACATGGTTCTGCTGCAGATTTGCAACGTTGTAGTTCGCTCCGTAAATGCTCCATTCTTCGAAATAGCCCGCCAGAATTTTGCTTCTGTCTTCTGTGGGCGCTAGCGTACCCTGCGCCATCAATGTCAGTGAAAACAGAAGAAAGCTAATCGTGCATGCCAAAGAAAAAGGGAAGCGTTGCTTCATGGGAGTAACTCCTGCACTGCGAAATACGGACGCGCAAGAGTATAGACCTATATAGCAGTGTTAACGAGGGCAAGACGACAATTTTTCCTTTGGGAAGACATTCCCCCCGAACGGCCAATCTCAATGAGCTGCCGGATATCGGTAATTTGCTCTCCCGCGAGCACAAACAATCCACAGCCCAATGTGACATCTGACCTTGCGCCAGAAATTGAAAGAGCGGATCATAGTCAAGGCGGAGGCGGTATACGCGACACGCGCTTCGAGTGAGCTAAGTCTTTGGGGCTCAAGATTTTGCCCCTAAGTTATTGAGCGCGAATATTTTTCCCGACATTTCCCGCTAAGTTTAAGATTTCAAGTAGACCCGGGGGAGGGGGGTATACCCGAGTCCCCCAGAATTCCCAAATCGGAACTCGCTCGAAAGTCGTCTTTGGAGCGATCTCCTGATTTTTTTTGTGCGATTATTCACAGCCCGATTTTGAGCAGAGAGCATGAACTACGACGCAATCCTGGTGGTTTCCTTTGGCGGACCTGAGGGTCACGACGATGTCATTCCTTTCCTCGAAAACGTGCTACGCGGACGCAATGTCCCGCGCGAGCGCATGCTCGCCGTCGCCGAGCACTACTACCATTTCGACGGCAAAGAGTCCCATCAACCAGCAAACGCGCGAACTGATCGCCGCACTGACCACGGAACTCACACAGCATGGACCGAACCTGCCCGTTTATTGGGGAAATCGCAATTGGCATCCGATGCTCGCTGACACCTTGCGCCAGATGAAGAATGATGGAGTGAAGCGCGCACTCGCGTTTGTGACTTCCGCTTACAGTTCCTACTCCGGTTGTCGTCAATACCGCGAAGACATCGCCCGCGCACAAGCAGAAGTCGGCGAAGGCGCGCCACAGATCGACAAACTCCGCGTCTTCTTCAACCATCCCGGATTTCTCGAGGCCACCGAAGACCGGCTCAAAGAAGCGCTCGCGCAACTTCCAGCGAATGCTCGAGAGAACCTACAGATTGTTTATGTCGCTCACAGCATCCCCATGTCGATGGCCAACACCTCCGACTACGGAAGCAATTAGAGGAAGTGCGACGGCTCGCGTCGCAAGCGGTCGGCGTCAGCAACGACGCGCTCGTGTATCAAAGCCGCAGCGGCGCGCCCGGACAACCTTGGCTCGAACCCGACATACTCGACCATCTGCGTGAAGTGAAGGAGAAGAATCTCGCGAGCGCAGTCGTCGTCGCACCCATCAGCTTCATCTCCGATCACATGGAAGTGCTGTACGACCTCGACATCGAGGCCAGGCAACTGTGCGAGGAACTCGCTCTGCCCATGGCGCGCGCGAAAACTGTCGGAGTCCACCCCAAGTTCATCGCAATGATTCGGGAGTTGATCCTGGAGAGAACGGAAGGAGCCGAACGTCGCGCCCTGGGATCGATAGGTCCGCGGCAAGACGTTTGTGCGGAAGACTGTTGCCCTGCGCCGCAACGTCCCGTGCGGCCGCAGGCAGCCCAGCGCTAATTGGATGAATGCGTCGTCGGCTGCGGCTTCGGACGTTCGTAGTCCGTTGCCTTCGGGCTTCCAGCAACCTGATGCATCGTATCGAGGATCGTGTTGATCACCGGTTCGTTCCCGACAGCGGTGTTCATCATCACGTGATAAAGCGATCGCGTTGGCCAGTCCGCATTGAAGTAATGTTTCACGTACGCGATGCGTTCGCGATCGATCGTATCGACCATCTCTTCGGCTTCTTCCCGCGAGTGTCCGTCCGCAATGGTCCGCCGAATCTTCTCCGCCCGCGGCGCATAAAGGAATACGTGAAACGCATCTGGATGTTCGCGCAGGAAAAAAGGCGCTCCGCGGCCAACAATGACCGCGTTTCCTTCCTGCCCGATGCGATCCATGATGTCCTGCATCATCGCCATCATGCGATCAGTATCGAAGATCTGATTCCCTAAGTGAGAGCTGCGTTCGTAGCTCCCGCGCCAGAAGACTTTGGCCAAGCGATGCAAGCGACTGTCCATCCGTTCGTCACATCGCTTCACCGCCGAAGGATCGACTTGCGCGATGCGCGCAATCTCTTCTGTGAGCAAATGATCCCAAAGCTTCCAGCCCAACCGTTCCGCCAACTGGCCGGCGATTGATGCTGCACCACAACCGAACTCACGCTCAATTGTGATCAGGCGAAACATACGGTTTTAGTGTACCGCCATTCCTCCGCCAGGTTTCGACTTCTTGATCAGGAACACCGCCGGAATCATACACAGAATGGCCACACCCAGGAACCAAAAGCAATCAATATAAGACAGCATAACGGCCTGGCGCTGCACAGTACCTTGAACGAGCGCATAAGCCTGCTGCGAAGCCTCCGCGGCGCTTGCGCCATGCGCCTGCATGGCTTTCGCCGCTCCCTGAAGCATAGCCCGCAAGGACGGATTCGCCGCGGTCAGGTTGCCCGCGAGATCGGTTAAATGCTTCTGCGTGCGGCGGTCGAGCATCGTCGTGACCACCGAAATACCGACACTCCCACCAATGTTGCGCGCCAGATTCATCAGGCCAGAAGCTGCATTGTTCTTGTCGCGCGGCAGGAACGCGTAGGCAGCCGTATTGATCGGAACGAACAAGAAAGCCATGCCCACGGCTTGAAGGACACGCGCTCCAGCCACCGTCCGGAAATCGATGTTGAGATCGAACCTCGTCATGTGAAACAGCGAGAACGACAGGACCGCGAGACCAAACAGCAGAAGCCAGCGCGGCGTATACCGCGAGAGCAAGAATCCCACCAGCGGCAGCAGCAGGATGATCGCAAATCCACCGGGCATCAAAGCCAAGCCCGCCTGCTGCGCCGTGTATCCCAACAGCGTTTGCGAAAACAGCGGCAGCAACAGCGTGCTGCCCAGCAAGGCGAATCCCAGCATGAACATCAGCAGATTCGAGACGCCGAACGTGCGGTCACGGAACAGATGCAGATCGATAATGGGGTCCTTCTGCTTCCACTCCCAGAAGATGACAAAGATCAGCGACAAGGCAGCGATCGCCGAGAGGATCACGATGAAGTGCGACTCAAACCAGTCTTCGCGCTGGCCCTTATCGAGCACTACCTGAAGCGTGCCAAGCCCAAGGGCAACGAATCCCAGCCCGACGTAGTCGATATGAGTTTCAGCGAGCTTGCGGCGCTTGAAGTAAGGCGGATCCTGAATCAGCCGCGAGGTCAGCAGGATGGACAGAATCCCGACGGGGATGTTGATGAAAAATATCCAGCGCCAGCTGAAGTTGTCGGTGATCCATCCCCCGAGAGTAGGACCGATCGCAGGTGCGGTAACCACAGCCATGCCGTAAACCGCAAACGCCATGCCGCGCTTGGCTGGCGGAAAGGTGTCGGCCAGAATCGCTTGTTCGCTGGGCTGCAATCCTCCGCCGCCAATTCCCTGAAGAACCCGGCAAATGATCAGAACAGCCAGATTGGGCGCGAGGCCGCACATAAAGGAACTGATGGTGAACAGCGCCACGCATCCCATGTAGAAGTTCTTGCGGCCAACGATGGACGATAGCCATCCGCTGAGCGGCAGAACGATGGCGTTCGAAACCAGGTACGACGTGAGAACCCAGGTGCTCTCATCCTGCCCGGCAGAGAGGCTTCCCGCAATGTGAGGTAGAGGCGACGTTGGCGATAGAAGTATCGAGCACTTCCATGAACGTTGCCAGCGTTACCGCCAGAGCGATGATCCAGGGATTCACGGCAGGACGCCAGGCATCCGACTGGTCAAACGTGGCCGCACCAGCGCTCATTCCCGAATCCACACCTTGGGGTTTACCGACAAGCCCGGACGCAGTTGATGATCGTTGTTCGATCCATGATCGAGAACGATCTTGACCGGAACGCGCTGCACCACCTTCACGTAGTTGCCAGTGGCATTCTCAGGAGGTAGCAGGCTGAAGCGCGCGCCACTGGCGCCGGCGATGCTGTCCACCTTGCCGTTGTACTTGCTGCCATTGGCGTCGACCTCAATCGTAACGCGCTGACCGGCCTTCATCTCGCGCAGTTGAGTTTCCTTGAAATTAGCGGTGATCCAAATGTCGTCGAGATTGATCACCTTCATCAGTTCCTGCCCGGGAGCAACATTCTGCCCGACTTCCACCGTGCGATTGCTGACGATTCCATTCACCGGAGCGACGATCTTGGTGTACTGCAGGTTCAGTTCGGCCTGATCGAGGTTCGCTTTCATGCGCTGAGCTTGCGCCAAAGCAGACTCCGCTTTCGCCTTCGAGATCTGCATCTGCTTGGGAGCGGTATTGGCATACCGCCAGTTGGCTTCCGCCTGAACCAGCCTGCCCCTGGCCTGAGTCACCTGCTGTTCGGCGGCATCGGCCGTGGCGCGAGCCGCTTCGACTCCGGCCGCGCTGGCCCGAGCAGCGGCAGTAGCCTGGTCAAACTGCTGGTGCGAGATCTCCTGCTTTTCGACCAGCTGTTTGTAGCGGCCAAGATCGTTCTGCGCCTTGACGTCGTTCGCCTCGGCTTGCTGGAGCTGAGCCTTGGCCGCCTGGAACTGCTGCTGGGCCGCCTGAATTCCGGCGCGGGCACTGGCAACATCGGCTTCGCTGGCAGACACCTGGCTGCTGGTATTCACCGAGGTAATCGGAACTGTGACTCCCGCCGCCGTAGCTGTCGCCTGGGCATCGGCGAAATCCGCCTTCGCTCGGTCATAGGCCAGTTGGTAGTCGGCCGGATCGATCTCCACCAGCACCGTTCCCGCCTGAACGTATTGATTGTCCTGGACATTGAGTTTGATCACGTGGCCCGAGATGCGGGCACTTACGGAATTGATATGGCCGTCGATCTGAGCATCATCGGTGGATTCGTAACTGGTGAAGTAGCGGTACGCAAAGAATCCAACGACCAGCAAAACGATAAGTGCGATTACGACTGCAATGCGAAACCCGGGACTCTGAGTGCGCGACGGCGGTGCGAAAGTCCCGCTCGGTCGCCGGTAGCGGCTTGTTGGTGGACTCTGGCTTCTCGGCTACCGATGGATTCGCTGTAGAGGGTGCAGCCTGCGTCGTTTGCTCCATAGGCTTATTAATTGCCTTTCAGATATCGCCTGACACCCTGTTCGGCATCGCCGATGGCGTAGGCCAATTCGACTTTCGCGAGATTATGAGCATAAAGACTTTGAATATAGCTTTCGTGCGCCGCAGGCAACGGATTCCTGGGCCTGCACGACTTCGAGATTATCGGCAACTCCGGCGGTGAAGCGATCCTGCGACTGGGCGAGCGTCTGCTCGGCCAGGTCCACTGAACTGCGTGCGACTTCGACCTGCTCGGCCGCGGCATTGAGATCGAGCAGCGCCGAACGGACCTCATAGTCGATGCGCCCACGCAGATCGCCAAGCTGAGAGCGAGCCTGCTTAAGTTGGGCATCGGCCACGAGGATATCGCCATGGACGCGGTTTCCGGCAAACACGGGGATATTGATTCCGCCCATGACCTGCCAGGTACCGTTGGAATTCGCGGGATTCACGCCGATATCGCCGAAGTTCGCGTCGATATCGATCGACGGATAACGCCCGGCAACAGCCGCTTTCCTGCTGAGTTCTGCGCTTTGCACCTGCGCCATCGCCGCCTGATAATCGGCACGCCCGACGTAAGCGCGCTGCAGATAGGTTTCCAGCGGGAGAGGAGTCAGCGCCTGATACGGAGCCTTTTCCGTAAGAACGAATGGTTGTCCGAGCGGCAGCCCGATGATGCGAGAGACGTTCAACGTGGATTTCGCCAACTCGTTGCGCGCCACGATGAGCTGCTGCTGTCGAGTCTGTAGTTCAACTTGCGAACGCAGAGCGTCAATGGCAGGCGTCAGCCCGGCCTTTAGCTGATCTGCAGCTTTCTGATACAGAGCCTGAGCGTTCTTAACCTGCGCTTCGGCGGTCTCAACGCGGGCCGCCGCCGCAATGGCCTGCAGGTATGAGTTCCCTACCGCAAGTACCACCACTTCGCGCGCATCCTTGAAACTGAGTTGAGCAGCTTTGAGCGATTGCGACGCTGCCCGCTCTTTTTCCAGGGCTCTGTAGTCGAATACTCTTTGGGACGCAGTCGCGCGCAGGTCGAAGTAATTGAAGGGACCAATCAGTCTCGGTACCGCGACAGGAAAGATGTTGCCTCTGAAACCAAGAGCGGCAAGACTTGTAGTTTGCACGTCTTCCAGGGCACGAATGGAAATATTCGGCAGTAATTCAGCTAGCTGCTGCCAGCGCTGGCCGCGAGCGGCCTGGGTCTGATCCCCAGCTAGCAGCAGGCCTAAGTTATTGCGTAACCCGCGCTCGACGGCTTCCTTGAAATCAATCTGAAGAACTTCCGACGTAGCGGTACCCTCCGGGGCGCTCCCCTGAAAAGGACTTTGAGAGCCAGGGAGAGAGATCGATGGGGTCCCGCCTGTCGTTTGTGAGAACAGCGTAGACGAAACGGCGAAGAACGATATGAAACCAAGAACTACGGCAGGGGATACTTTCAATGAGCATCGCATTCTTGATAGGGAACGTTCAGGCACCCCGACCGGGGGCAGGGCTGAATCTTCCTTTCCGTCTATAGCATAACTCGTTAGCTTTGATTCTTTTGCGCGCACTTGCGATGCACACGAAATCAGGCATCTTTAATCTGCCATCGGTCGTCGCACCGGGACCTTAGGTGCAATGCCTTCAGTACTCTGCCAGTAACCGCGCAGTGCCGATAATCTGGAGACGTAAAGGAGTCGGAGTCATGCGCAGCGGTGTGCTGTTTCTGGCCTTTATCCTCGCAATCTCGTCCAATTTGTCGCATGCGCAAAACACGATCGTTTCCTCAAGCGCTGAGCGAAAGATCTCATCCCGTGTCGCGCCCGTCTACCCGGAACTGGCGAAAAAGATGCACATCCACGGAACGGTGCGGATGGAAGTCATTGTGCGGCCCAACGGCAGCGTCAAGTCCAGTCGAGTGCTGGGCGGAAACCCCGTGCTCGTGGAATCTGCGCAGGACGCATTGTACAAATGGAAGTTCGAGCCCACCCAAGGTGAGACCACGGAAATCGTGCAACTTGCATTTGGAAGCGCGCAGTAACCCCAACCGGAGATTATCTAGGCTTCCTGGTGACTTAGGTCATCTTGAATCGCGGTGACCCACGCCTCATGCTAGGCAAAGACACAACCCTACAGAACGAGAGATCGTCATCGCATGAGCGCTGCAACGGGAACTGACTGGACTCGCATATTGTCGGATCCGGACCTGGTACGGCAAGTCGGGAAACTTCTCCAGACGTATCGCGAAGCCCCCATCGAGAAGCGGGAAGAAGCCTTGCTGAACGCGATGCGCGAGATCAAGGCAGACGTTTCGAAATCCCGGCAGAAGCCCAGTCAACCGGAGCAGGACACTCCTCGGCCGGTTCCGACGCCGAGTTCGTCGACCCCTCCATTCGAACCTGATCTTTTCAGCCCGAACTGGAGCAGCGATCGCCGGCGGCATCCACGCATCAAGTGCTTTGTCGCAGTGGAATTGCGTGTCGATGATTCACCGAACTCAATCTGGGGAAACCTCTCGAACACCAGCGCCGGCGGATGCCTGGTTGAAACTGCCAGCCCGGTCAAGCCCGGCGGCAAAGTCGAGGTCGGGCTATGGGTGCCGAACGGCAAGATCTGGGTTAAGGGGTTCGCTTTAAGTGGGATCGTGACCCGGAGCGCTGGCACGAACAAAGTACGTGTCCGGTTTGACGGCATGTCGACCGGGGAACGCGACAGCTTGCGACAATTCCTCAAGTTCGTGCAAGAAACAACGCGAGCCTCGCAGAGCGAAAGCAGCTACATCCAACTGCTGAAGTAACGGATCCCTCCATCTTCCCACCGTTTTTCAACATAGCGTAATCCATGCGTCCCAAGAAATTGATACACTTTCTGCATTGAACCCTTTCTTACTTAAGAAACTCTAAACGGGTAGGCCAGTCGGAATCCACAAACGATTGGAGGAACGGAGTCGCATGGTTGCCAGCGAACAAGTATTAGCCACAGGCCAGCAGTTGGACACGTTGTGTATCAACACGATACGTACTTTGGCCATCGATGGAGTGCAGCAGGCAAATTCCGGGCATCCTGGAGCGCCCATGGGTCTGGCGCCCGTAGCGTATTGCCTCTGGCAGCAATATCTTCGGTACGATCCCGAGAATCCCTTGTGGCCGAATCGTGACCGGTTTGTTTTGTCGGCGGGGCACGCGTCCATGCTGCTGTACGCGCGTTCTCCACTTGGCGGGCGTGCGCAAGGCCGAGGACGACAGAGTTACCAAGGAGCTCTCGGTTTCAATGGACGAGATCAAGCGCTTCCGTCAGCTCGACAGCCGTACACCGGGACATCCTGAATCGCACATCACCACCGGAGTGGAAACCACGACCGGTCCTCTCGGGCAGGGCGCGGGGAACAGCGTCGGCATGGCGATGACCAGCAAGTGGCTGGCAGCGCGCTACAACCGTCCCGGATTTGAGATCTTCGATTTCAACGTTTGGACGATCTGCGGCGACGGCGACCTGATGGAGGGCGTGGCAAGCGAGGCTGCCTCACTCGCTGGGCACCTGCAACTTTCGAATCTCTGCTGGATCTATGATCACAATCAGGTCACGCTCGATGGACCCGCGAATTGGTCGTTTACCGAGGACGTCGCCACGCGGTTCCTGGGCTATGGCTGGAACGTCACGCGCGTGGCCGACGCCAACGATCTCACCATGCTCGCACGGGCTTATGAGACGTTTCTCAAGACGAAGGATCGCCCGACTCTGATCATCGTCGACAGCCATATTGGGTATGGATCGCCGCACAAGCAGGACTCGTACGAAGCACATGGCGAACCGCTTGGGGCCGATGAAGTCAAACTGGTGAAGAAGTTCTACGGCTGGCCCGAGGACGCCAAATTCCTCGTGCCGGACGGAGTATATGACTGCTTCAAGCAAGGTGTGGGAAAGCGCGGGGCTGATCTGCACTCGGGGTGGGTGAAGAAGTTCACCGAATATTCGAAGCAGTTCCCGGAACTCGGTGCTGAACTTAATGATATTCAGGGCCGCAGACTTCCTTCTGGATGGGACAAAAATCTCCCGAGTTTTCCGGCGGATGCGAAGGGTGTCGCCTCGCGCGAAAGCTCCGGCAAAGTACTGAATGCGCTGGCGCAGAACATTCCGTGGCTAATCGGCGGTTCTGCGGATCTGGCGAAGTCCAACAAGGTCGATTTGAAAGTGCCGGGCGCGGGCGACTTCCAGGCCGACAATTATGCCGGCCGCAACCTGCACTTCGGTGTGCGCGAACACGGCATGGCGGCAGCAGCGACGGGCATGGCCTTGTCGCGACTGAGAGTCTTCAACGCAACCTTCTTCAATTTCACCGATTACATGAAGCCCGCGATGCGCTTGGCGGCACTCATGGAGGTGCCGGTGATTTACATAATGACGCACGATTCCATTGGTCTGGGCGAAGATGGCCCGACGCACCAACCGATTGAGCAACTGGCGGGATTGCGGGCAATGCCGAATATGCTGGTTCTGCGTCCGGGCGACGCCAATGAGGTCACCGAGGCATGGAAAATTGCGGTGCAGCAGCGGCATCGTCCTACAACGCTTGTATTGTCGCGGCAGGCTATTCCGACTCTGGATCGGACCGAAATATGCTCCGGCTTCCGGAGTAGCGAAGGGCGGCTACGTCGTGGCAGATGCGGAGGGCGGCAAACCGCAAGTCATTCTCATTGGGACGGGAAGCGAGTTGTCGCTTTGCGTTGAGGCCTACGAGAAGCTTAAGGCCGACGGCATCAAAGCGCGCGTGGTCAGCATGCCGTCATGGGAAATTTTCGATCAACAGGATGCGGCTTACAAGCAAAGCGTTCTGCCATCCGATGTTACGGCACGAGTCTCGGTCGAAATGGCCGCGACTTTCGGATGGGAGCGCTACACCGGCAGCAAGGGGCGCAACATCGGCATGCGCCGGTTTGGAGCATCCGCGCCGCTAAAAGACCTGTTGAAGTACTTCGGGTTTACGGTCGACAAAGTGGTCGAGGAAGCACGGGCTGCGATGGCAAGCAAGTAGTTGATTCATTGAGCAGTTCGGCTGCGTCTCTCGTTCGGGAATCGTCATCCAACAAAATATGGAGGCTATCATGCAACCCACTGGAGTTCTGGAGAGTTCGAAGGCCACAAAGAATCCGCTGAAAGACCTGCTCAATTACGGACAGGCGATGTGGCTGGACTACATTCGGCGTGATCTGTTCACCACCGGCAAGCTCAAGACGCATGATTGCGGACGACGGACTGCGGGGAATGACGTCGAATCCCGCTATCTTCGAGAAAGCGATCGCGGACAGTTCGCTTTATGACGACGTGCTGCGCTCGCTGGCTTCGCAGAAAGGACTCAGCGCGACCGCGAAGTTCGAGCAGATTGCGATTCGCGATATACAGGACGCGGCTGATGCTCTGCGCCCGGTGTACGAGGAATCAAACTACCGCGATGGCTATGTCAGTCTGGAAGTGTCGCCGTATCTGGCGATGAAAACACAAGAAACGATCGATGAAGCGCGGCGGTTGTGGAAGACCGTGCAGCGCGAAAACGTCATGATCAAGATTCCGGGGACCGCCGCAGGGCTTCCGGCGATCCAGCAAGCGATCAGCGAAGGCATCAACATCAACGTCACATTGCTCTTTGCGCAGGAAGTCTACGAGAAAGTCGCCGAAGCCTACGTGAATGGAGTGGAAGCCCTGGCGGCGCGCGGCGGGAATCTCAAGAAGATGGCGGGCGTCGCCAGCTTTTTTATCAGCCGCATCGATACGTTGATCGACGGCATGCTGAACGAAGAGCTGAAGAGCACCTCCAATGCCACCCAACAGGCCCTGCTGAAGAGCCTGCTGGGGAAGGTCGCAATTGCTAACGGCAAGCTGACCTATCAAAAGTATCAGCGCATCTTCAGCGGGCCGCGCTGGGAAAAACTTGCCGCAAAGGGTGCACAGACACAGCGCGTGCTATGGGCGAGCACCAGCACGAAGAATCCGAATTATCGCGACGTGATCTATGTCGAGGAATTGATCGGTCCCGATACCGTGAACACGATGCCTCCGGCCACGATCGACGCCTTCCGCGATCATGGAAAACTGCGAAACAGTCTCACCGAGGACATTCCCGGCGCGCAGAAGACCATGGACGATCTGGCAAAGGCGGGCATTTCCATGAAAGAAGTCACGGACAAGCTGACGGTCGACGGCGTGAAACTGTTCGCGGACGCCTTCGATAAGCTCCTGGGCGCCGTTGAGAAAAGCACGGTGCAAAAAGGATAGATCGTGAGCCGACTGAAGACGTCCCTGCCGGAGACTCTGGCCGCCACGGTCAAATCAACGATTGCCGATTGGCAGTCGGGCGGGAAAATGAAGCGACTGTGGGATCGCGATGCGAGCCTGTGGACCGGTGATGACGAGTCGAAGTGGCTGGGATGGCTCGATATTGTCGACGAGCAGATCGCGCAGCAGGATACTCTGCAGAAATTCGCAAAGGAAGTGCGCCTTCGCGGCTTCGAGGATATCCTGCTGCTCGGGATGGGGGGATCGAGCCTCTGCCCCGAAGTTCTGCGGAGGACTTTCGGTGAGATCCCGCACTTTCCTGAAGTGCAAGTCCTCGATTCCACGGATCCCGCGCAGGTGAAAGACTTCGAGCAAGCGATTGATATCGCGAGAACGCTCTTCATCGTTTCGAGCAAGTCGGGCAGCACGCTCGAGCCCAATATCTTCAGACAGTACTTTTTTGAGCGGACGAAGCAAGTGGTGGGCGCGGACAAGGTCGGCAACCACTTCATCGCCATCACCGATCCGGGATCGAAGATGCAGCACGTGGCGGAGAGCGACCAGTTCCTGCATATTTTCGTTGGGCGACCATCGATTGGCGGGCGGTATTCCGCTCTGTCGAACTTCGGGATGATTCCGGCTGCTGCCATGGGGCTGGACACGAAGAAATTTCTCGAACGCGCTGCGGAGATGGAGCGGGCCTGCGGCCCGAGCGTGAACGTCGAGGAGAATCCCGGCGCAGTGTTGGGGATCATTCTGGGAACGGCGGCGAATGCCCGCCGCGACAAACTCACGATCATCACGTCGCCCGGAATTTCCGACCTCGGCGCGTGGCTGGAACAGTTGATTGCAGAGTCCACGGGAAAAATCGGCAAGGGCATCATTCCAGTCGATCGCGAACATCTGGCTTCGCCCGAGGTGTACGGCAACGATCGAGTCTTTGCCTACATTCGTCTGGAAAGCGAAATCGATTCGGAGCAGGATGCGAAAGTGCTGGCGCTTGAGAAAGCCGGACATCCTGTCGTGCGAATCACGATGCCAGACATCTATGGCCTGGGGGCGGAGTTCTTCCGCTGGGAGATCGCGACCGCCGTCGCCGGGGCGATCATCGGAATCAATCCGTTCAACCAGCCGGATGTTGAGGCCAGCAAGGTAGCGACGCGTGCGCTGACTTCGGAATACGAGAAAAAAGGTTCGTTGCCGGCCGAGAAGCCGATTGTCGACGACCGCGGCATCAAGCTGTTCAGCGACGAAAAGAATGCGGCAGACTTGGCCAAGGGCGCGAGCGAGAAATCGTTGGTGGGATACCTGGAAGCTCACCTGAATCGTATCCATGCCGGCGATTACTTCGCGGTGCTTGGATACATCCAGATGAATGCAGAGCACGAACAGAGTCTGCAGGCGGTTCGACATGCCGTGCGTGACAAGAAGCATGTGGCGACTTGCCTCGGATTCGGACCACGGTTCCTGCACTCGACGGGGCAGGCGTACAAGGGTGGCCCCAACTCAGGTGTGTTTCTGCAGATCACTTGCGACGATGCCATCGAGTTACCGGTGCCGGGACAGAAGTACACATTCGGAGCGGTGAAGGCGGCACAGGCTCGAGGAGATTTCCAGGTTCTGGCTGAGCGAGGGCGGCGAGCACTGCGGGTGCATCTGGGGAAAGATCTGAAAAGCGGGCTGGCAACGCTGCAAGCAGCAGTGGAAAAAGCCCTATAAATCTTTGGATACTTGGCTGCGCAGGCCAGACGCCTGCGCGACAGCCGGCCGGCAGGCCGGCGCTACCTAAGGAGCAAGCATGCAATTGGGAATGGTGGGATTGGGACGCATGGGGGCGAACATGACCCGGCGTCTTATGCGTGGTGGGCATTCAATGGTGGTTTGGAATCTGAGCCCCGGACGCCGTGAAGCAACTTGGCAGCGAAGGAGCCACGGAATCATCGTCGCTGGAGGATCTTGTTAAGAAGCTCACGCCGCCACGTGCGGTGTGGATCATGGTGCCCGCCGGCGGTCCGACCGAAGCAACCGTGCAGACAGCTCGCACAGCACCTCCAAACCGGAGACGCTATCATCGATGGCGGCAATTCTTATTTCAAAGACGATGTGCGCCGCTCCAAGGAACTGCAAGGGAAAAGGCATTCACTATATCGACGTTGGCACCAGCGGCGGCGTGTGGGGCCTGGAGCGCGGCTACTGCATGATGATTGGTGGGCCGAAAGAAGCGGTGCAAAGGCTCGATCCGATTTTCAAGACACTGGCGCCCGGAAAGGGTGATATTCCACGCACTCCCGGACGAGAGAAACTCGGCGGCACCGCGGAGGACGGGTACATTCATTGCGGGCCGTCCGGCTCAGGGCATTTCGTGAAGATGGTACACAACGGCATTGAGTACGGGCTCATGCAGGCCTACGCGGAAGGATTCGACATCTTCAAGAACGCGACCAGCAAGGAACTTCCGGAAGACCTCCGTTACGACCTGAACCTTCCCGACATCGCAGAGGTATGGCGGCGCGGCAGCGTGGTGAGTTCGTGGCTGCTCGATCTGACGGCAATGGCGCTGACCGAGAATCCGACGCTCTCCGAGTACACAGGCTACGTGCAGGACTCGGGCGAGGGCCGGTGGACGATTCAGGCGGCTGTAGACGAGGCTGTTCCTGCCGACGTGCTGACTGCAGCCTTGTATGTCCGGTTCCGCTCGCGCCAGGAACATACGTTCGCTGAGAAGATGCTCTCGGCAATGCGGCAGAAGTTTGGCGGGCACGTAGAAGCCCGGCGGAAAAGGAAGTCGTTAGTACTTGATCGCTGGTCATGGGCCGTCTCCGGGAATCGCGAACGACAAGCGACCACCGACTAACGGCAGGTCTCAAAACGCAGAGTTCGCTGAGGACTCGCCGAGAGCGCAAGAACGACAAAGGGACTTATTCAATGGCTCAATTAGCAGAACAACCCAAAGCGGCGCCGCCTCCGCCGCGTATCGGCAAGCAGAGTGATCCATGCGTCATGGTGATCTTCGGCGCCGCTGGGGATCTCACGGGGCGCATGCTGATCCCGGCGCTTTATAACCTGGCGCGCGCCGGACTGCTGTCGCGGGAGTTCGCGGTCCTGGGCGTGGCCCGCGCTCAGTATTCTGACGAAGACTTCCGCAAGAAAGTCTACGAGGACATCAAGACCTATTGTGGGGATTGCGTGGACAACGATCTTTGGGAGTGGTTCGCGCAGCGATTTTATTATCTTCAGGGAAATTTCGATGACGACAATCTGTACGTACGTCTCAAAGACGCGCTGACCAAGCTCGATCAGGCGCACTCCACCCATCAGAATTTTTTTTACTACCTGGCGGTCGCGCCGAATTTCTTTGGGCCGATCGTGCAGAGGCTCGCCGCCGCTGGGCTGATGGATCAAAGCAACAATCACTGGCGACGGGTCGTGATCGAGAAGCCCTTCGGGCACGATCTGGAATCGGCCAAGGCGCTCAACCAGGAATTGTTGAAAGTCGCCGACGAAACGCAGATCTACCGCATCGATCACTACCTCGGCAAAGAAACCGTGCAGAACATCATGGCGTTCCGCTTTGCGAACGGGATCTTCGAGCCCGTGTGGAATCGCCGCTACATCGATCACGTGCAGATCTCGGTAGCCGAGACGGTGGGCGTAGAAGGCCGGGGCAGCTACTTTGATCATGCCGGTACGCTGCGCGACATGGTGCCCAACCACATCATGCAACTCATCAGCTTAACCGCGATGGAGCCTCCGATCTCCTTCGACGCGAATGCGGTGCGCGATGAGCAGGCCAAGATCCTGCACGCGATCCAGCCGATGAGCGACGAAGAAGTTCTTAGCCGCACGATTCGCGGACAGTACGGCGACGGCACGGAGGATGGCAAGCGCGTTCCGGCCTACCGCGGCGAAGAAGATGTGCCTCCCGATTCGCGGACGGAAACCTTCGTCGCCATGAAGTTGTCGATCGACAACTGGCGCTGGGCCGATGTTCCCTTCTACCTGCGCACGGGCAAGCGAATGCCGGTGCGCAATACCCACATCGTGATACAGTTTCGGCGAGCACCTTTTGTGCTGTTCCGCGACACGCCGGTCGAACACCTGATGCCGAACCAACTGGTGCTGCACATTCAACCCGAGGAAGGCATCTCTCTGCAATTCGCCGCCAAGGTTCCCGGCCCGGTGATGCGGCTCGGCACAGTGGACATGAACTTCGAATATCAGGAATACTTTGGAAAGCAGTCGAGCACAGGCTACGAGCGGCTGCTGCACGATTGCATGATCGGCGATCAGACGCTGTTTCAACGCGCGGACATGGTGGAGGCCGGCTGGGCGGTGGTGAACCCGGTGCTCGATCTCTGGAAAGCGCTCCCGCCGCGCAATTTCCCCAACTACGCTTCCGGCACCTGGGGACCGAAGGAGGCCGACGAACTTCTCGAACGCGACGGCCGCCGCTGGAGGAACTTCGAAAAATGATTCTGGCCGGCGATATTGGTGGGACCAATGCCAGGCTGGCTTATTTCCAACCTCAGAATGGACGCTTCCAGTTGGTCTCGGAACGCGTCTTTCCCAGTCGCGAACATCGGGGGCTTGGTGAAATCGTAACGCGATTCCTCGACGAGTCGGGCACACGTCCCGAGGCAGCATGCTTTGGAATCGCAGGCCCGGTACGCAATGGACGGGTGGAAACTTCCAATCTTCCCTGGGTGATTGAGCAATCCGTACTCGCCAATCAGATCCACCTTGCGACGACCTTACTGATCAACGACCTCGAAGCCAGCGCCTGGGGGATCGGGGCACTGGGAACTGAGGATCTGGTCACTCTGAACCCGGGCGCAGGTTCGGTCGCGGGCAATCAGGCGGTGATCGCTCCCGGAACCGGTTTAGGGCGAAGCGGGATTGTTTTGGGATGGCAACCGGCATCATGTTTTCGCCTGCGAAGGCGGCCATACGGACTTCGCGCCACAGGAGAACTTCAGATTGAACTGCTCCGATTTCTAACTAAGCGATTCGGGCACGTGAGTTACGAGCGCATCCTCTCCGGGCCAGGCCTGGTGAACGTATACGAGTTCCTTTGTGCCAGCGGGTGCGGAAAAGAATCGGCTGAACTTGCGGCTGCGATGAAATCCGGGCGACCCGGCAGCGGCGATTTCGCGAGCTGCGCTAAGCGGAAACGACTCACTGGCGTCAAAAGCGCTGGACCTGTGGATTGCTGTTTACGGCGCCGAGGCTTCGAACCTGGCGCTGAAAATCATGTCGACGGGCGGCCTGTTCCTCGCAGGCGGCATCTCGCCGAAGATCCTGCCCCGGCTCGAGGCATCTGTGTTTATGGAAGCCTTTCCTCGACAAAGGAAGAATGCGCGCCCCTGGTGGAGGCCATGCCCGTTCACGTGGTCACGAATGAAAAAGCCGGACTGCTGGGAGCGGCACGGTGCGCGGCGGTCCGGGGTTTCCGAGGCTGATTTGAGTTCGCCTGCCGAGATTCGGGTTCTCAAAACGCCGCAGGAGTTGTTCGGCGCGGCCGCGGAAGAGGTTGTTCGACTGGCCAATCAGGCGGTCGCGGAACGCGGCCGGTTCACGATCGCGTTATCTGGAGGATCGACGCCGAAGAGCCTCTTCAATCTGCTCGCCACGAATGCCCGCACGGCTCTGCCTTGGGACCGCATGTTTTTCTTCTGGAGCGATGAGCGGCACGTACCTCCAACCGATCCCGACAGCAACTACCGGATGGCGGATGAAGCGATGCTGTCGAAAGTACCCGTGCCACCGGGGAATATGTTTCCGAGTTCCCGCTGAGAATCCCGATGCCGAAGCTGCCGCAAAAGAGTACGAATCCACTCTGCGGAAGTTTTTCCAGCTGGAGCCCGGGCAGCTTCCCAGGTTCGATCTGATTCTGCTCGGCATGGGCCCGGACGGGCATACGGCATCGCTCTTTCCAGGGACTGCGGGCTTGCAGGAAAAATCCCGGCTCGTGATCGCGAACTGGGTGGAGAAGCTCAAGACTCACCGTCTAACGTTCACACTTCCCGTGCTCAATGCTGCTCGATCCGTGGCTTTCCTGGTCAGCGGCACGGACAAAGCCCCGGTGCTGCGGGCGGTATTGGAAGAAAAGGTGCCGGGTGAACAGTATCCTGCCAAATTGGTCCAGCCGACCGATGGCAAATTGATCTGGTTTCTCGATGGTGCCGCCGCCAGCGGGCTATCCCAGCAGAAATGAATACCGCAGAGGACGCGGAGGACACAGAGGTATTTCGAGGAAAGGCATCTTACTTCGGCCTTCAAGGTCGGCTAAGCCAGCACTAAAGAGTTACGAAATAATCCCCTCCGCGTACTCCGCGTCCTCTGCGGTTTTGGTTTCCTATCCCCGCCAGTCGCCAATTTCCTTCAGACCTTTGCCTCTGGCGTGTTCGAAGAGGCGGACTAGATGGCGTGAGTGCTCGAATTCGTGGATGTCGGCCCAGACTTCAGCCTGCCATCCGGTTTCATGGGCGGCGGATTCCCCGCAGGTAGCGCAACGAGTATGGAGGGTCACAGAAGTGCTCTCAGCTTCAGAAACGGTTCCCGGCAGCTCGATAAAGATGCAGCGGACCTCTTCAATCTCCTCGTTCACACCCAGGATGTGCTCGTAGCGCAGCAGATATCCGAAACCGAGTTTCCTGGCCTCAACCTCGGCCTCGGCTCGCGTGTGGAAAGGGCCGTACTCGGCCCGTAGCTGTTCGGTGGAGTCGCACGCCATCCAGAAGGTTTCTTTGTAGGCCATCGCTGGTTTCGCCCCGGGAGTCGCGAAGCCGGCTCGCAGCTTGAGCCCGCCCTTGGGAGATCGCAACTCGCTAGTGCAATTCCAGTGCCGCTCTAAATTCCTGCAAACCACTGGTACAAATGGGGTTATGGCTACATAAACTCCGCACCGCAAACCGCATCAGAAAAGTTTTGCAGAGTTTTGGATTCGAACCGCCGCACGGACTGGCGGTCGAGCTCGAAGGTTCACCGAAATAGAGACACAGAGTCTGGTCGGGGCGCAAGGTTCCTCTCTGTGCCTCCATGCCTTCGTCGTGGCTCGCACCTTAGTCTGCTCCGACCGCCTGAACATAAGCGGCAGGCACACCGTCAGATTCCGGCCAGTTCTTTCCGCCGTGGCTGGCGACGTACATGGCCAATTCCAGGCGGCTCCACACCCCGAGCTTGTCAAACGTGTTTCGCAGATGATTCTTGATGACCTGCTCGCTGGTGCCAATGATCCGCCCGATCTCGCGGTTGGTCAGCCCCTCCCAGACCAGGATGGCAATTTGAATCTCTTTGGGGGTAAGGCGCTCGCGTGGAGTCATGATTGCGCCTCCTCTTTGCTGAATATGGCAATCGCCAGCTTTACGCGTTTCCGCCCTTCGCGGATGCCGGCACGCAGGAACAACGTTCGCAAGTGCTGTTTCACGGTGCGGGGACTGATATTGAGTTGTCCCGCGATCTCCTTGTTGCTGCAACCCTGGACCAGCAGGTTTAGCACTTGCTGGTCACGGGGCGTAACTTTTACGGATTCCAGATTGATCATGATGACTGCCCTCCTGCCTGACTTAAGAACGACTCGTCTTTCCTCAAGCAAGACTTTCGCCATTTCTTCGTCGCAAAAAATACGGCAAGACCTAAGTACTTCGGTACATGCCACTTAGGCATCAGAATTGGGGCTTTCATGTGGCTTTCAGGAACAGCGTGATAGGCTGGGCCAGTTTCAATTTGGTCCGGCCACAAGGTGGGCGCGGAATATTTGGGCCTTCTCGCCTGCTCAATGGGCCCGTCAACACGCGGCGAATTCCGCTTGGTGAGGTTACGCCACGTTCGATCGCGGGACTATTTTCGGTCCTTTAGGTTCAGAGACTTTGGAGTAGTGCGAGGCAGCCATCGATCCTGAGGTGAACTGTGATTTGTCAGAAAAACCACCAGACGAACGACACGAAAGGGCCACTCCCATTTCGGGAAGCACTCGCCGCGGCTGATTTTCAGTTTGGTTCTGATCGCGGCTGTGGGGCAGAGTTTTGCACAGGTTGTCACGGCGGACCAAAGCCAGAGCGCTCCCCTGACGATCACCCTGCAGGATGCGCTGCAGCGAGCCCGGCAGAACGATCCGCAATACAGGTCGGTGATGACCGATCTCGGCCTGGCGCGCGAAGACCGGGTTCAAGCTCGAGCCGGACTTCTGCCCGACGTCAACTACAACAACGCTTTCATTTATACGCAAGGAACAGGCCCTCTCCCGGCAAGCTGCCAAACCAGCGCGGCCGGATGTCCTAGTTTTCGGTTCATCGCCAACAACGGCGGTACACGAATACATCAGCCAGGCAAATGTGCATGAGTCACTTTCCCTCACGAACATTGCCGATTACCGGCGATCCTCTGCCGCTGCTGGCCCAGGCTCGGGCCAAGGCCGAGGTCGCCACGCGCGGCCTCGTTGTCAGCAGTCACCCAGGCCTACTACGGTCTGGTGGTGGCGCAGCGCAAGTACGCGAACGTTCAGCGTGCGGCGGCTGAGGCAGCCCGGTTCCTCGACATCAGCCAGAAACTGGAAGCTGGCGGCGAGGTCGCGCACGCGGATGTACTCAAGGCGAGCATTCAATCGCAGCAGCAACAACGCGATTTACAGGAAGCTCAGATCGCGATGGAGCGCAGCCGCCTGGATCTGGCTGTGCTGCTGTTCCCGGACTTCAATCAGAACTTCACCGTGGTCGACGACCTGCAAACTCCGGAGCCTCTGCCGACATTTGCCGAAGCAGAAGCTGCCGGGAAGAAGAACAATCCGGATCTGCGCGCTGCCTTAGCCGCTTACGAAGCTGCGCGCCATGAAGTCTCGGCGGCGTGGGGTGGATTGCTGCCGTCGCTGAGCGTGGATTACTTTTATGGCATCGATTCGAATCAATTCGCGATCCGAGGTTAACGGCGTGCGCAACCTTGGCTACTCCACGGTGGCGACTTTGCAGATTCCCATCTTCAGCTGGGGAAGCGATCGCAGCAAGCTGAAACAAGCCGAACTGCGGCGCGATCAGGCGCATGTCGAGCTCAATTTCGCGCAGAAACAGCTGCTTAGTCATCTGCGACAGTTTTACAGCGAGGCAGAAACGGCGCGCTCGGAGATGGAATCGCTGGCAAGTTCGGCAGAAATGGCGGCCGACAGCATGCGCCTGACCACCATGCGATATCAGGCGGGAGAGTCGACCGTGCTGGAAGTGGTCGACGCCCAGAACACATTGACGCAGGCTCGCAACGCGTATGACGATGGACAGTCTCGGTACAGAGTCGCCGTCGCGAACCTGCAGACCTTGACAGGAAACTTCTAGAACGAATGAACCGACACAAACCTCCAAGCTGGGAAAGCTCGATGCGCAGATCAGGCCGCCAGTTACGCACGATTTCAGGATCGTTGTGCGGTTGCCGCATTGCTGATCTGCGCCGCATGTTCTTCCGACAAGCCCGCGGAACAAGCCGGCGTCACCGTGCAGGTTGCGCCAGTCGAAAAAACCACGATTCAGCACGTCGTCGAAGCGCAGGCCATTCTCTTCCCGCTGCAGCAGGCCGCCATCGTCCCCAAGATCAGCGCCCCGGTGCAGAAATTTCTGGTGAAGCGCGGAAGTGCGGTAAAGGCAAGGCCAACTTCTGGCAGTTCTCGAGAATCGCGACCTGTCTGCCGCCGCGCAGGATACCGAAGGCGCATACAAACAAGCAGAGGCGGCGTACGAAACAACCACTGCTGCGAGTTTGCCCGAGGAGATCCAGAAGGCCGAAGCGGACGCCCAGCAGGCTCAGCAGGCCCTGGACGCGCAGGAGAAGGTCTTTCAGAGCCGCCAGCAACTTTTCGAGCAGGGCGCCTTGCCGCGGAAGGAACTCGATCAGTCTCGCGTCGATGTCACGCAAGCTCGAAACCAGTCCGCCATCGCCAAGAAGCATCTCGATGCCTTGCTGGCGATTGGCAAGCAGCAGGAACTCAAAGCGGCGGCGGGACAACTTGCAATCCGCCAAGGGAAAATATCTGGGAGCACAGGCGCAGCTCGGCTATTCGGAAATTCGCAGTCCCATCAACGGCTTCATCACCGATCGGCCGCTTTATCCCGGCGAGATGGCGGCAGCGGGCACTCCCCTGCTCACCGTGATGGATATTTCTTCCGTCATCGCCAAGGCGCACATTCCGCAGGATCGAGGCTGCGGCTCTCAAGGTCGGCGACAAGGGCACCCTCACCGTGCCCGGGATCGCGGAACCGATCGACGGCAAAGTCACCGTCGTAAGTCCTGCGCTCGATCCGAACAGCACGACGGTCGAAGTCTGGTTCGAAGCCAAGAATCCCAAGCATGAATTGAAGCCCGGAACCAGCGTGCACCTTTCGATGACGGCGCAAACCGTAAAAGATGCTCTGGTCGTTCCGGCGAGTGCGGTGCTGACCGCGCCGGATGGAACGACTACTGTAATGCTGGCAGGCTCCGACGGCCTTGCGCATCAGAAGCCGGTAAAACTCGGCATTCGCAACGGCGATGATGTGCAGGTCATCGAGGGACTCAACGAAGGCGACAAAGTCGTTTCGAACGGCGCCTACGGATTGCCGGACAAAACCAAGATCAAGATCGAGGCCGCCGAGCTCCGGCGAGAGGCCAAGCCGTCGGCCGAAGGATCGAAGGCTCCCAGTGAGGGATCCGGTGACAAATAACCGCTGCGGAGCGATTGCGTGAACTTACAGAAAGACGGCCACTCGGGCCAGCACTGGATTGCCCAGCACTCCCGACCAGTCATTTTCCTGATTCTGACGCTCGGTCTGCTGGGCGCTTATCTCGCCTTCACCATCCCGGTGTCGGTGTTTCCGTCAACGGATTTCCCGCGCGTGCTGATCGGAGTCGATAACGGCGTGATGCCGATCGACCAGATGATGGTCACCGTCACGCGGCCGCTTGAAGAAGCGGTCAACAGCGTGCCCGGCCTGCTCACGGTGCGCTCCATCACCAGCCGCGGCTCCGCCGAGATCGATCTCTACTTCCGCTGGGACGTCGACATGTTCCAGACGCTGCAATATGTGAATGCGGCGATCTCACGAGTGCAGCCGGAACTTCCCGCCACGGCAAAGATCGAAGCGCACCGGCTGACCTTCGCAGCCTTTCCCATCATCGGCTACAGCCTGACCTCCGACACGATGCCCCAGACCAAGCTCTGGGAGATGGCGACCTACGAAATGAAGCCGCGGCTCAACCGTCTGGATGGCGTTTCGACGGTGATCGTCCAGGGCGGGCAGGAACCGGAATTCCAGATCACGCCCGATCCGGCCAAGCTGCTTGCGGCAAGCGTGACCGTGTCCGACATTCTGGACGCGGTGCGGCGAACCAATCTGATCGACTCGCCGGGGCTGCTGGAACGAAATCACCAGCTCTACCTGGGCCTGGTGAACGGTCAGGTACGCACGCCGGAGGAAATTGCGAACGCAGTCATCAAGAACACGGCCACCGGCATTCCGGTTCGCATTGGCGACGTGGCAGGCGTCGCTCCCAGCGTAAAGCCGGTGTACACCGTCGTCACGGCCAACGGCAAGCCCGCCGTTCTGCTCAACATCAATCGTCAGCCCGACGGAAATACCGTGCAGGTTGCGCAGGAAGTCCACAACGAAATTGAAAACCTCAAAAAGACGCTGCCGCCGGGGATCAACATTCAGCCGTTCTACGATCAGTCCATCATCGTCGGCGACTCGATCAAGAGCGTCCGCGATGCCATCCTGCTCGGCCTGATCCTTGCTTCGATCATCCTGGTGGTATTCCTGCGCGACTGGGGGACGTCGCTGGTCGCGGGCCTGGTGATTCCCGTCACCGTCATGGTCACGTTCATCGCCCTCAAAGTGATGGGAGAGACCTTCAATCTGATGACGCTCGGCGGCCTGGCTGCGGCCGTAGGGCTGGTCATCGATGATGCGATCGTCGTGGTCGAAAACATTGTTTTGCATCGCGACGCTGGGCAGGGTCGGCTGGAGGCGATTCGCAGTGCGCTGAAGGAGATCACCGTCCCGCTGATTGGTTCGACCATCACCCCCGTCGTGGTCTTCATTCCCCTGATCGTGATCACAGGCGTCACGGGAGTTTTCTTCCGTGCTCTGGCAGTGACGATGACCGTTTCGCTGCTGACGTCACTGGCCCTGGCGGTGACCTGGACGCCGACTCTGAGCCAATACTTCATCAAGGGACGTCACGGCAAAGAAGGGCCCGACCCAGAAACTGAGTCTCGTCCGGGCGAACCTACGTTGACGCCCAACAGGGGCGTCTCCGCGGAAACCGATGAAGCGAAGAAGCTGCTGGCAGCCGAGGAGAAACATCTGAGCGGTTTTTTCCTGCGCGTTGTCAATTTCCATGAACGCTGGCTGCGCCGCGCGCTCGAGCGGCCGCACTTGCTGGTGATCTTCAGCGCCGCTCTGATCGTCGTTTCCTACGTCTGCTACACCTTTTCCGGTTCGGACTTGCTGCCGGAGATGGACGAGGGCGGATTCACCGTCGACTACATCATGCCCGCGGGCAGTTCTCTGGCAGAGACCAACCGTGTCGTGAGCCACGTCGAACAGATGCTGCGTGAAATGCCTGAAGTGGAGAGCACTTCGCGGCGCACCGGCTTGCAACTGGGACTGGCTGCAGTGACGGAAGCCAATACCGGCGACATTCTAGTGAAGTTGAAGTCTAAGCGCGGACCGCGACATCGATGAGATCATGGCCGACGTGCGCGCCGATATCAAGAGAGAGGAGCCTGCTCTCGATATCGATCTCATACAGGTTCTGCAGGACATGATCGGCGACCTGACCTCCGCGCCGCAGCCGATCGAGATCAAGCTGTTTTCGCAAGATCCCAAGCTGCTGGAAGAATGGGCGCCCAAGGTGGGCGATGCCATCGGAAAGATACCTGGCGTTGTCGACCTGCTGAATGGAATCGACAACACCATCAGCGGGCCTGCGGTTACGTTCCAAGTCGATCCCAGCGTGGCGGCTCGTGCCGGATTTACGGCCGAAGAGGTGGCTCTCGATGCCGCGGCCATCCTGGAAGGGGAGCCTGCGCCGACCCCCGTGGTGGCGAACGAGCGCGCCTACACGCTGCGCGTGCGCTTTCCCGCAGCAACATCGTGCGTCGCTGGAGGCCATGCGCAATACGCTGCTGGTCAGCAGTACCGGGCACACAGCCACGTTGGGTGCCCTCGCGACTGTGGTCGAGGTCCCGGGACAGACGGAAATTCGCCGCGAAAATCTGCAGCGCGACGTCGCCGTTACCGCCCGGCTGGAGGGGCGAAGCCTGGGCAGCGGCATGGCAGACGTGCAGAAGAGTTGTAGCTGGATTGCACCTGCCATCGAGCATCCGCGTGGAATACGGCGGGACTTATGCAGAACAGCAGCGCTCGTTCCACGACCTTGTGATCGTGCTGATTCTCGCCGTTCTGCTGCTGTTCATCGTTCTGCTGTTTGAATTCGGAAGCTTCGCCGCACCCATCGCGATTCTCTCATCGGCTTTGCTCTCAACCTCTGGTGTTTTCATCGCGCTGCTGATCACACGGACCACCTTCAACATCTCTTCCTTCATGGGAATGATCATGGTGATTGGCATCGTGGCCAAGAACGGCATCCTCCTGCTCGATGCCGATCAGAAGATGCGGCTGCTGGGCCGTGTCCGCCGAAGACGCCATGCTGCAGGCCGCCCGGCGGCGATTGCGGCCCATCGTGATGACTGCACTCGCAACAGTCGCGGGCATGCTGCCGCTGGCGTTCGCCATCGGCGCTGGATCACAGATGCTGCAACCGCTCGCGATCGCTGTCATCGGCGGCGTTCTCATTTCGATGGTCTTGTCCCTGATCATCACACCGGCAGTCTACTTCTACCTGAGCGGAAAAAAAGAAGGCCAATGAACTCTCCCCTGTCCCCGAGTAGGAAAATCGCGGGCATGTGCAGAGTTCTGCAGAGTGGTGTTACCAATTGGTGATTACCCCACCCTGAGATTCAGTTCAGACGCGCGGATGCCCTCGTGCAAGAATTCTCGCAACTAGGATGCCTGAGCGGTAAACTACTGACAGATCACGGCCCTGCTCAAAGAGCGGCCAACTTGCCCCTTTTCCCCCGACCGATCCATTCCCGTCTGTGGACTGGCTTCAATGGTCGGGGTTGGCGCTGGAGTTGCACTAGAATAGGCAATTCCAGGTTCGGATATTGGACGGGCAACGAAGTGACGATGCCGGTGGAAGACCGAACTGTGTCTGAGAAGAAGCACAAACCAGTTCCAGACGAGCAGACGCTGGGAAAGCTGCTGGAAGCCGCTTACGTGCTCCAGGAGCACAACCGCGAGATGCGGATGCTGGAGTTTCGTCCCCGCCCGAAGCGGGATCCAGTGGATGCTGAGGACCGTGCCTACCCACTTGAGAGTCCATCTTCACAAGCGAAATCCCCCGAACCCGCGCCGCCGTCGGACAATGCATCGACATTGGGGAAAATCGTAGAAACCCAGCATCAGATCCAGTTTCGGCGCCTCGAATTCGAGAGTGCACTGAAACTGGTAGCTGAGCGCGTCTGCGAGATGACCAATGCCACTGGCGCGGCGGTCGGCATCATTGAGTACAAGACCGTACGCTATCGCGCCGTCGCCGGTCGCGGTGCCCCATCGTCGGGATCGATCGTACCGCTGAACAAAGCGATCTTCGCGCCCTGCTTGAACACTAGAGACGTTTTCCACTGCCCCGATGCGAGCGCAGAGTTGCTACTGGACGCGGATGAATGTAAACGCCGCGGCATTCAATCGCTGATTGCGGTGCCCGTGTTTCACGATGGCGGAATCGCCGGAGGGCTGGAACTCTACTATGCGACTCGCAGCGCATTCACCGAACAAAACGTACACACGTGCCAACTGATGGCCGGCCTGGTCGCCGAGGCCCTGGCGCGCGAGGAGGAAGTGGCGTGGAAAAAATCGCTGGCGCGTGAGCGCACCGCGATGCTGGAGGCTCTGGAGAAACTGCAGCCGAATCTGGCGGCACTGGTCGAAAAACCCGCCGAGAAGAATACTTCGACTGCGGAACCACCGCTGACTTCAGCCCAGCGTTACTCGTGCCGGAAATGCGGGCATCGGCTTATGCCCGACGAGCAGTTCTGCGGTCAATGCGGCACGCCCCGCGCCGGCGACTACGAACCTCCCAACATGCAGAGCAAGGTCGCTTCGCTCTGGCAGTTGCAGGAATCGCAGAAGAGAGTGGCCGGGTCTGAGTCCGCAAAGAGCGCCTCCGAAAAAACCGCAGAGAAGCGGGACATCCTCCAGCCGGAATCGTCGCTGGTACACGCTCTCGAGCAGCAAGTTCCCGAACTCTTCACCTCTTCTGATTTGGAACTCACCGAGGGGAATCACGAAGCCGTTGAAATGCCGGCGCCGATAAAGGTCCGGGAGATCGCCGGCGTTGAAAACGACGATCTTCCGGAGGAAGCAGATGAGGTTTCCCAAGAATCGCCGGACAGTTCACAGGCCCTTGCGAAGCCCCAGCCCAGGCGTCCGGCAGACTGGAGTTCCGCAGCGTCCGCGCGCGCATTTCTCGCGCAGCTAGCTTCCGGCAAACGAACGGGTCGACTGCTGCAGTTGTGGAATGCGCATCGCGGAGATATCTACCTGGGCGTTGCCGTCGTCCTTGTCGCATGCGTGATCCGATGGGGACTATTGTCGAGTCATCCCGTCAAAGCGACGGTCACGCCACCGGCGGCGGCCGCAACTCCTCGAAAGCCCGCTCCCGACCCGGGTACGTCGTTCTTTGATCGGATGCTGATTCAGCTTGGCTTGGCCGAGGCGCCCGACCCCCCGCAGGACAAGGGGAATCCCGGAGTTCAGGTTTGGGTGGATATCCGCACCGCCCTCTACTACTGCCCCGGGACCGATCTGTACGGTAAAACTCCTCAAGGAAGATTCGCCACGCAACGCCAGGCACAGCTCGATCAATTCGAACCAGCGTATCGTAAAGCCTGTAATTGAGCCACTTTAAGCTTGTAATTGAGGCGCTTTCGCTTTGATATCACGTCATTTAGAATTGACAACCTCTAGGGATGGTAGTGCAATCATACTTACAAAATTCTGGCCGTCGTCGAGTATGAGTTGAGGAGAATTCCTATTGGCCAGTTCCACCGATCGTTCTGAGGATGAGCGTGTCCTGCCCCGGCCCGAACTCAATCCTCTTGTGAATCCAATTTTGGCCGATAACATGGGACGCTGGGCTGAGGTGTACTTCACCAGCCCTCCAGAGAAGCGCGAAGAAGCGGTCGTCGAATTGTTACGTGAACTGGAGGCCCAGAGGTCAGATCCTGAAAGCCACTCGGCGTCACTGCATGCCGTACCTGCCCGGCCAGCGGAAAAGGCTGCGCCAGCTTTTGGGAGCCGCACGACGGACAGCAGTCCGGGCAATCTGCGTCATTGCGACGCCTGCGGCCATGACAATCCTCCCAGGCACCAGTTCTGCGGAATGTGCGGAGGACCAATGGGTGGCAACGCTTTCGAGCGTCGCATGACGGCCGGTGGGTACAATCCGCAAGGCTCGGAGAACCATCAGGCCGACGCTCGTGCTTTTGCAGAATCCCAAGCTGATACCGAATATCGGGAGTCAATCGACGAGGAGTCGCTTCCACCTGCCGAAGAGCCCCGCAGAGATCCTTACGATTTGTCGCCCTTTCAGAGTCTCCTGGAAAGTGAAACCGCTGAACAGTTGGAATACGATCAGGCGCCTTCAGGCCGATACCGCTATATTGTCGGGGCAATGCTGGCAATTCTGATTTTTGTGCTCGGTTACGCGGCCTGGAGTGGGTCACGAAGTGACCAGAACGCGCAAGGAACTCCACCGCCGCCACCGCCTGCTGCGACCGATAGTGCGCCCGCGGCCGCAAGTCCAAACCCGGCAGCCTCCGCTCCTTCGAAACCAGCAGAACCGCAACCCGCTCCCGCAACGCAGAGCACTGCCCAACCGGCCACGGCAAAACCAGTCGAGCCGTTGAAGCAAGCCGAAACCGCCGCCAATGGGGCGCACACGCCCCCTGCGACGCCGACACCGACTTCGCAGCCCGCAGCGGACCTTGAAAATCAGACCTTGCAAGGCAATGGAGCTGACGAGTTGGCGATGGCTCAGCGCTATTTGACCAGCACTAGTGGCCATGCCCGCGACAGCGCCGAAGCGGCGAAGTGGCTATGGAAATCGATCGCCAAACACAACGGCCCGGCAATGCTGGTATTGGCGGACCTCTACCTCAAGGGGGATGGTGTCTCCAAGAACTGCGACCAAGCCCGCGTGCTGCTGGATTCTGCAGCACTACGGGGCTTGGCCGGAGCCGGACAGAGACTCCGTAACCTCCAGGCGTTTGGGTGCCAATGAGTTGTTTTTGATCCTGCTCGATCCGTATGCCTGCCGAAGACTCCGCGGGGCCCGGAAGCTTGGCCGGCACACAGTGGGATTAATTCATTAAGAATGCTGCAGGACTGCGCCTTGACTCATACCAAAGCGCGAGCTCAACTCGGTTCCAAAGCCCAAGCTTGTCATAGATCACCCGCAGGTAATTCTTCACGACATGCTCGGTGGTTCCGATTGCTTCAGCAACTTCCTTGTTTTTCAGGCCCTCGGCAACGAGCTCGATGACCCGGTGTTCACGTTCACTTGGGATACGGTTCCCGTAGCGTCCACTTGCAGACATGCTTGCCTCCGGTATAACAGGGTTGCCAGCTTAACTCTCTTAATACCACCGGTGATTCCGAAACGGAGAAACAACCGGTTGAAATGAGCTTTCACAGTACGCCGCGCCATCTTAAGTTGAGTGGCTATTTCGGCGTTGTCGCACCCTTGCAAAAGCAGTTCGACGATTTGCTGTTCGCGTGGACCGAGCCGAACAGTCTGCTCCTTCATTTCATCCTCCCTCTCGTGAAATTGACTCACCCGACTGGGCGCACGGCTTGAACTGTTTCCAAAATACATAGCATCCACGTTGCCATTTTTGATACGGAGGAAGTAGTTTCACCCGGAAACTCATTTTCCACAGATACTTGCAGAGGACGCCAGCAACTTCGTAATTCGGGAAAGAATGGCAAATGGCGCTTCTTTTTGCGCCGAAGCCGCCAAACCGCCCATGAATACTGGGCCTTGCAATACAGCCAAATGATCAGAAGATCGTTTCGGCAATCCTGAATGACTTCAGTATTTGCCAGTTCTGATCTCTAGAACCAGAGGGGCCCAGCAAAAAAAATTCAGAGGGTTTACATCCAGATTACATTTCAGGTGAATACCTTAGACGAAACTTCCCGGATACAGATGAACCTTGGCACAAATTACACGATTGGCCCTAGGGCTTCCGAGTCTTGGCAGGCGGGAACGTCCGAAATCCACAACAAAGCTGGTAATGCTTTGGAACTTTTTCCGGCTTTAGAGGCCATATTTCTTCATCAGGTGGCGGAACGAGCGGTAGGAGATTCCAAGCACGTCGGCGGCCTTGGTCTGCACCCCGCCACTCTGATTGAGGGCGCTCTGCAATAACGAACGCTCGATACCTGCGACGTAGGTCTCCATTCCGACACCATCCGGCAATCTCAGATCGCCGCCAATATCAGGAAGGGCGCCCGCCCCGGCGGCAGCGGCCGCAGCCCGTGCCTTCGGGCGCTCGGCCGGAAGTTCTACGTGGAGCTCGTCGGTGGTTTCGAGCGCAACTGCACGCTCGACGGTGTTCTCGAGTTGGCGCACGTTCCCCGGCCACTCGTAGCCGCATAGCGAATCCAGGGAAGCCGGATTCACCCGCAGAATGCTCCGCCCGGCAGCGCCGGCGTATTTTTTCAGGAAATGACTTGCCAGCAGCGGGATATCCTCGCGGCGTTCGCGGAGATCGGGAACGCGGATCGGGATGACGTTCAGGCGGTAGTACAAATCTTCGCGGAAGAGATTTTCCGTAACGGCCCTGTCGAGATCCCGGTTCGTAGCGGCGATGACGCGAACGTCGATGGAAATTTCGCTGGTGCTGCCCACCGGACGCACCGTACGCTCCTGCAACACGCGGAGCAGCTTGACCTGCATTGCCAGAGTCATCTCGCTGATTTCGTCGAGGAAGATCGTGCCGCCATCGGCGACTTCGAAGAGTCCGCGCTTGTTCTGGTTGGCTCCGGTAAAGGCGCCTTTCAGGTAACCGAAGAGTTCGCTTTCGAGCAGCGTCTCCGGGAAAGCTCCGCAGTTGACCGAAACGAAGGCTTCCGTAGCGCGTGGCGAACACACGTGAACGGCGCGCGCAACCAGCTCTTTACCGGTGCCGCTTTCGCCGTGAATCAGAACTGTGCTGGCCGTGGAAGCGACCGTGCGGACAGTCTGTTTGAGCTTGTCCATGGCGGGGCTGGAGCCGATGATGTTGTCGAGCGAGTTGCGCGTGGCCGCATCGCGGCGCAGCGCAAAGTTCTGCTTGCTGAGAGCTAACTTCTCCACCGCGCGGTTGATGGCGAGTTTGATCTCGTCCACTAGGCCCGGGCTCTTGCGAATGTAGTCAGAGGCGCCTCCGGCCTTCACCGCCTGGACTGCTGCCTCGTAATCATCGACCGCCGTAATGAGGATGACGGCCGAATCGGGCGAGACCTTGTGCGCGTGGCGCAAGACTTCGATGCCGTCGATGTTCGGCATCTTGATATCGGTGATGATGACGTCGTAGAGCGCGCCGTCAATCTTGTTCTTGGCATTCTGCCCGGCCTGGACCGTCTCCACCCGGTGTCCCTCGCGGCGCAGGGAGATATCGAGCATTTCGCAAATGGAGCGTTCGTCGTCGCAAACAAGAATGTTAGCCACGCGCACCTCCCGCTGCCGCCGCAGCCGCTGCAGGCGTTCCCACGGCTTGATTCGTCGCGACTGTACCGGCGGTAACGGAGACCGGCCGCTCGGCATCCAAGCGGCGTAGTCTCAGGACAAATGTCGTGCCTTGGCCGGGCTTCGATCTTGCCCATACCTTGCCTTCGTGCGCCTGCACGATCTGGTACACGATGGCCAGGCCGAGACCTGTGCCTCCTTCAAAGTTGGATTGGAAGGGTTCGAAGATTTTCTCGATCTGCTGCGGCGTCATGCCCATGCCGGTGTCAATGAACGAGACTTGCCAGTCGTCGCCGAGGGACTCGACAGTCGCAGTCAGCGTGCCGCCACCTTTCATAGCGCGCACCGCATTCTCACAAAGATTCCAGAAGACCTGCTTCAGCTTGTCACCGTCGGCGAGCACCCATGCTTCTGGGACGAAACGGCGCTTGATCTCGATTCCCGTCTTCTCGGCTGCCATGCGGTGATCCATCAGGGTCAGCGTGTCTTCCACAAGATGAATCAGGTCGACTCGGTCGAATTGATATTTCTTGGTTCGCGAATAAGCCAGAAAGTCGGTGATGATGGCATTCAGCCGCTGCGATTCCCGGGTCACAATGTCGAGCAGGCGTCGGTGGTCTTCGTTCATCTCAGGAAGGCCGGAGAGCATACTGACCGATCCCGCGATCGAAGTCAGCGGATTCCGGATTTCATGAGCGATTGCGGCGGCCAGCCTTCCGACGGCTGCCAACCGGTCCTGCATGCGGACTTCGCGCTCCAGGCGGCGGATCTCCGTTAGATCATCGAAGACATAGACGTACCCGACGTCGCCCTTCTCCGCAACGGATAATGCCGACACCCGCACCCGCAAGGTCTTGCGAAACCTGGTAGCAGGGTCGAAGCGAACTTCTCCGTGCTGCGACTCGACCGACGGCAATGGATCCAGGAACAACTGCGCCACGGGAGCGCCGAGCAATTCAGCCGCGGTGCGCTCAAGAAGCCGCTGGGCGGCAGCATTGACCAGCGTGATCCGCCCATCCAGCCCGGTAGTAATCAGGCCGCTGCTGATGGAGTGAATGACGTTTTCATGCAGCGCCTGCAGGTTTTCCAGTGCGCCGCTCGCGTCTTTAAGTTGAACGCCGACTTGCCGCAGCTTGTGGGTGAGCAAGCCAGCCAGGTATGCGACCGCTAGAAACGCGAACAGGTTGACGAAGATAATCGACTGCAGCGATTTCAATCCGGGATGGGTTGTGCAGTACGAAGGAACGAGCCCGTAGTAATTCAGTTCCAGCACGGTCCCGTAGAGAATAAAGGCCAGTGCAGCCACCAGTCCGGCCCAGACGCGGGGCAGCAGTACCGTGGCAACAATGATCACCAGCGGATAGAGGAAGTTCAGGGAACTGTCCCAGCCCCCGGTCTCGTGCACCACCAGGGTGACGAGAACTACATCGGTCAGAACCTGCAAGGCAGCTTGCAGCCGGTGTTCCTGCCAGAACGAAAGCAGCAGAATGTAGAAGAGAGAAAGGCTGTACCAGAAAAGGATCGTGCTGATGAACAGGCGCATCGGCACTGGCGCGGGACTGAACTGTGCCACCGCCAGTTCGATGGCCAGAAGCACGGTCAGAATGAAAATCCGGACCCGAACCAGCCATCCCAGCCAATTGCGCTCGTCGAATGTCGATTGCATTCAGAGGCCCAAGGTCTCAAAGTTTCAGAGGTTTCAAGGTTTCAAAGTTTCGTGTCGTTGGACCTTGAAACCTTGAAACCTTGTCACCTTGAAACCTTGCTTCTATCCAGCCAGTTTGGCGATCATGGCGAACAGCGGCATGTAGAGCGAAATCACGATGCCGCCGACGCTGATTCCGAGGATGCCGATAATGACCGGCTCCAACATGGCCAACATGTCTTTGGTGGCTGCATCGACTTCTTCCTCGTAGAAGTCAGCGATCTTCTGCAGCATCGAGTCCATAGCACCCGTCGCTTCGCCGACTCCGATCATCTGCGTCACCATGTTGGGGAACACACCGCACTCGCGCAGCGGATCGACGATGGTGCGGCCTTCTTCAATCGCTTTGCGAACCTTCATCAGCGCTTCTTCCAGCACGGCGTTGCCTGAGGTCTTGGCCGTGATGCTCAACCCTTCCAGAATCGGCACGCCTGAAGTGATCAGGGTACCCAGAGTACGAGTGAAGCGGCCAACCGCGATCTTGCGGAGCAGGCCTCCCACGACCGGGAGATTCAGCAACATCTTGTCGAAGTAGTAGCGACCTCGAGGATTCTTGCGGATTTGCTTCACGCCAAACCACAAACCGATGCCACCCACCATGATGATCCACCAGAAGGTCTGCACGAACGCACTGAGTCCCATCGTGATTCGGGTGGGAAGGGGCAGGGCGACGCCCAGTCCGGCGAACAGGTTGGCGAAGATCGGCACCACCCACTTCAGCAGGGCGCCGACGATCAACATTGCCATACTCACGACAGCCACCGGGTAGATCAACGCCGACTTAACCGCCGATCTCAAGCGCACGGCTTTTTCGACGTAGGTCGCCAGGCGCTGCAGGATGACGTCGAGAATACCGCCCGTTTCGCCAGCTTCGATCATGTTGGTCGTAAGGTCGTCGAAAACGACCGGATACTGGCGCATGGCGTTGGCCAGTGTGGCACCGCCTTCCACCGTGGTCCGCACGCCGGTCAGAGTCTTCTGGAACGTCTGGTTCTCCTGGTTGGCCGCCAGGATTTCCAGACACTGCACCAGAGGCAGACCGGCATCGATCATGACCGAGAACTGGCGAAAGAAAATTGCGATGTCTTTCGTCGAGACCTTGCTCGAACCGAAAGTGGGCATGGAGAATTCCTTGCCCTTTTCGCGAATGGCGCCCGGTGTAATGCGCTCGCGGCGCAATGCCTGCGCCAGCGATTGCTTGTTAGCGGCAATGCGCTCTCCGGAAATCTTCTGTCCTGACGCATCTTTGCCGGAAAATGTAAAGACTGGCATGGTTTAGCTTCTCCTCACTCACGTACCTGCTTCGTGATAACTCTCGTGCAAGTTCTGGAGCTCCGACCGCGCTAGTGCTTGGAAGGAGCGGCTCCCCGAGCCAGCGTGGTTCCCGCCGTGGTGCCACGGCTTAGCAAGCTGGCTCCTCGATTGATCATTTCCTGCAACTCATCCACATTGCTGGAACGCGCGATGGCGGTCTCAATAGAAATCTGCTTCTGGAAATAGGCCGTCGCCAGCGACTGGTTGAACGTCTGCATCCCGAATTTTTCCTGACCGGACTGCATCGAGGAATAGATCTGGTGGATCTTGTCTTCGCGGATCAGGTTGCGCACCGCGGCGTTCGGGACCAGAACTTCCATGATCATGGCGCGTCCCTTGCCGTCGATCTTGGGCACAAGGCTTTGGCACATGATGCCTTCGAGCACGAGTGAGAGCTGCGCCCGAATCTGCGGCTGCTGGTGCGCCGGAAAGACGTCGATGATACGGTTGATGGTCGACGTCGCCGAGTTCGTGTGCAGCGTGCCGAAGGTCAAGTGACCGGTTTCGGCGATTCGCAGCGCCGACTCGATGGTTTCCAGGTCGCGCATTTCGCCGATCAGTACTACGTCGGGGTCTTCACGAAGCGCGGCGCGCAGTGCGTCCGTAAAACTCTTGGTATCGGCGTGCAACTCGCGCTGGTTGACCACGCAATTCTTGTTCATGTGAACGAATTCGATCGGGTCTTCGATCGTCAGAATGTGGTCGTGGCGCTCGCTGTTGATCTTGTCGATCATCGCGGCCAGCGTCGTCGACTTGCCCGATCCGGTAGGCCCGGTCACCAGCACCAATCCGCGCGGCTTGTCGCACATCTTGCTCACTACCGCCGGCAGGCCGAGTTGGTTGAATGACTTGATCTCGAACGGAATGAGACGGAAGACTGCAGCGGTAGCGCCGCGCTGGTTGAATACGTTGGCGCGGAAGCGGGCCAATCCCTTCAAGCCGAAAGAGAAGTCCAGTTCAAGGCTCTCTTCAAAGCGGTGCTTCTGCGAGTCGGTCATCACGCTGTAGGCCAGCTGCTTGGTCTCGGCCGGAGTCATCTGCGGCAGATCCAGCGGCACCAGATGGCCGTGCACGCGGATCTGCGGCGGCGAGTTGGTGGTGATGTGCAAGTCGCTGCCATTCATCTCCAGCATTCGTTTGAGCAGATCGCTTAACGACAAACCCATAAGAAAGTTCCTTCCCTTTCAGTCCCTATAAAGATCAGTGAATCGTTTCGCGCGCGACTTCCTCAAGCGTTGTCATTCCCGCCGCAACTTTGATCAGACCGCTGCGGCGCAGCGTGAGCATGCCGCGTTCGATCGCCTTCTTTTTCAGTTCCACCGCCGAGGCGCCGACCAGAACCAGTTCCCGGATCTCGTCGTCAACTTCCATCACTTCGTACAAACCGCAGCGTCCCTTGTAGCCGGTGTTGTTGCAGACGCTGCACCCCTTGCCCTTCTGAATCTTCACCGTCTTCGCTTCTTCCGGGGTGTATCCGGCATCGATCAGCGTCTGCGGCGGCACGTCCATAACTTCGGTACACTCCTTGCAGATACGGCGAACGAGTCGTTGAGCACAAATCAAGTGCACCGACGTCGCCACCAGGAATGGTTCAATACCCATATTCATCAGACGGGTGATGGTTTCCGGAGCACCGTTGGTGTGCAGCGTGGAGAGCACGAGGTGCCCGGTAAGCGCGGCCTTGATGGCGATCTCAGCGGTTTCGAAGTCTCGGATTTCGCCGACCAGAATGATGTTCGGATCCTGCCGCAGGAACGATCGCAGAGCAGCAGCGAAGTTCAATCCGATCTGCTCCTTCATCTGCACCTGGTTGACGCCCTGCAGCTGAAATTCGACCGGATCTTCCGCGGTCATGATGTTGGTGTCAGGTTTGTTCAACGTCGAGATGGAGGAGTACAGCGTGTTCGTTTTGCCCGATCCCGTCGGCCCGGTGACCAGCACCATGCCGTAAGGCTTCAAAATGGCTTTTTCGAATTTCACCAGCGACTCGGGCTCGAAACCGAGCTTGGTCATGTCGAGACGCAGGTTCTCTTTGTCGAGCAACCGGAGCACGATCTTTTCGCCCCACAACACGGGCAGCGTGCTGACACGGAAGTCGAGCTGCTTCTTGCGGCCGCCGACGTTCATCTTCAGCATGATGCGGCCGTCTTGCGGCAGCCGCTTTTCGCTGATGTCGAGCTTCGACATGATCTTGAGACGCGAAGTAATAGCGTCTTTCAGCTTCATGGGAGGAGACATGATCGACTGCAGAACACCGTCAATACGGAAGCGGACCCGGAATTCTTTTTCGTAGGGCTCGATGTGGATGTCGCTGGCGCCTCGCTTCACGGCATCGCCCAGAATGACGTTCACCAGCTTTACGACCGGAGCTTCGTCGGCTGCCTTCTCCAGCTCTGACAGCCCGATTTCCTGCTGTTCCGCTTGCAGTTCGACATCTTCATCGCTCAACTCCGACATCGACTGCATCACCGACTCAAGGTCTTCTTCCTTGGTCGTGCCGTAGGCCTTGTCGATCCCGGCGAGAATTGAGCTTTCCGAAGCTACGACCGGTTCGATGTTGAACCCGGTCATGAACTTGATGTCGTCCATGGCGAAGACGTTCGTCGGATCGACCATGGCGATGGTGAGCGATGCGCCCACGCGGCTCAGCGGCAGGATCTGGTAACGCTTGGCGGTCTCGAACGGAATCAGCTTGACGACGGCAGGATCAATCTCAAAATACGAAAGGTTGATGGCTGGCACGCCATATTGGCGGGAGAGGAAATTGGTGACGTCTTCATCGGTCAGAAAGCCGAGCTTCACCAGCGCAGACCCCAGCCGGCAGCTCTGCTCTTTCTGAACCTTGTTCGCCTGTTCCAACTGCTCTGGTGTAATGATTTTCTCTTTGACGAGAAGATCACCCAGCCGTTGCGACATACGCAGATCTCCTGACCACGTAGATGGAACGACTGCCCAGCACTCTATGCAGGGCAATGGCGCGAACGGCTGCCCATCAGTGGGAGAGAATGCAGTTCGTTCGCGTTGACATAAATTGTCAACGCAAGCGGATTACCGCACCACTTACTTAAGTACTTGGCCTTGGCTGGGATGGCGCCCTCTTCGTGTAGAAAACGCGGAAATTGCGGTTTTTTCGACTTCCTCCGTGTGATCCTCTGCCCAAGTACATGCACTTCAGTAAGGCTGACCAGCCGCCTGTCGCCGCTCTGCACCAGGATCCCTGCGGTCGGCTAAACTGAACCTCTGGATGCCTCACACATTAAAAACGGATCCGGCCGAAGAGATCCGCAACTACTACGCTGCCCTCTATTGGCGTGTGGGGACCGCAGCATTGGTGGCCCGCAGAGACGCAGTTCGAGGTGATCGTCGGCGCCTACCTGACGCAGAACACAGCCTGGACAAACGTCGAGCGGGCTTTGGCTAACCTGCGCCGGGCGAACTTGCTAAGCGTCGAGGGAATTCGAGCAGTGAAGCTTTCCCGGCTCCAGCGCCTGATCCGGCCCTCGGGTTATTTTCGGCAGAAAGCGAAACGGCTGAAAACGTTCGTCGCATTTCTTGACGATCAATACGAAGGCTCGCTTCAGAAACTCTTTTCCGAGCCTACAGAAAAACTCCGCGAAGAACTTCTTAGCCTGAACGGTGTAGGGCCAGAGACCGCCGATTCGATTCTGCTCTACGCGGGGAATCATCCAGTGTTCGTCGTGGACGCCTATACCCGCCGCATCCTCGATCGCCACGGGATCGTGCCTGAGAAGACTGAATACGAAGAGATCCGCCAGTTGTTTCAGATATCTCTCGAACCCATCGCGGCTGAGCAAGAACGCGGGCCTGCAGAGGTAAGGCAGACACTCGAGTCCGGGATTCGCGGCGCGGCTCATCCACCCTCTGTCATGAGCACGGCGCATCGCACGGCTCTGGTACAGGTCTACAACGAAATGCACGGACTAATCGTCGGCGTCGGCAAGAACTATTGCCGCAAGGCAAAACCCGCCTGCGAGGAGTGCCCTCTGCAGAAGTTCCTTCCTGACGAAGTAGTCGATGCCGCGATGGACGTATCACCTTTGGCTGCTTTACCACCTTCCCCTCCCGGCCTAGAATTGCGCATTCCCCCAAGGAGATTTGTGATGAAGATTCAAGGCATCGAGGGAATGTCTCCCGACCGGCTGCAGTTTGAAATCCAACGAGGCGCGAAGTTCGTCTTCTACCAATACGCCATTTCGGTTCTCGTCATGAGTTTCCGACGCTCGTCCGACATTTACTTCATCCCCGCGGGAGAGAGCTCGATCACGAAAGGACTGCCCTGGAGTCTGATCAGCCTGGTCGCGGGCTGGTGGGGGATCCCGTGGGGACCGATTTTCACCATCCAGTCGCTGGTTACAAACTTCAAGGGCGGCAAGGATGTGACGGCCGAACTTAGCGCTCGTCTGACGCAAGCTCCCGCACCGGCCGCCGTCGCTGCAAAGGCGTAAAGTGGTGTGATGCTGTTTCGAGGTTGTTTTCGGATTGCTTGCCAGCTTGTGGTGCTCGCAGCGCTGGCGGCATCCGCGCCTCAGTCTCTGCGCGAAGCCGCAAACAGCTCCGGCTTTCTCATCGGCACGGCAGTCCGTCCCGGCCTTCTCTCCGAAGCTGCCTACTCCGCGACTCTGGCTCGCGAATTCAACATGGTCGAGCCCGAGGACGCGATGAAGTGGTGGATGTCGCGACCGGCTGCCGACAGCTTTGACTTCGCCAAGGGCGACGAAATCGTGCGTTTCGCCGAGGCTCACGGAATGAAGGTGCGCGGCCACTGCCTCGTCTGGGATCACAACAATCCCAAGTGGCTTGCAGACGGGCACTTCAGCCCGGCTCAACTCTCTCACTTGCTGCGAACAGCACATCACAACCGTGATGAAGCACTACTCGGGCCGAGTGTTCGCCTGGGATGTCGTGAACGAGGCGCTGGATGAGAACGGCATCCCGAAGGACTCGATCTGGTACAACCAGCCAGGAATCGGCCTATCCACCCAAGGCACGGCCTATGTGGAGCAGGCATTTCGCTGGGCCCACGACGCCGATCCCAAGGCTCTGTTGTTCTACAACGATAACGGCGGAGAGGGACTCAATCGCAAGTCTGACGCAATCTACTCCATGCTTAAGGACTTCAAGAATCGCAGAGTTCCGATTGACGGAGTCGGATTGCAGATGCACATCTCCCGTCTGGACTACGATACCGATGCCGTCGCTAGCAACATTGAGCGACTTACGAAGCTAGGCTTGCAAGTTCACATCACGGAACTCGACGTCTCCCTGCCGGTAGATTCGCAAGGCGAGGCTCAACCAGAGGACTTGATGCGGCAGGCCGAGATCTACCAAGGTGTAGTCCATGCATGCATCAGAAATCCTGGCTGCACGGCTATCCAGACCTGGGGCTTCACCGACAAATATTCGTGGATTGGCTCCCACTCTCACGGCACGCGCGGCGCCGCTCTGCCCTTCGATCGCGCGTACAAACCCAAGCCGGCCTACGAGGCGATGCTCAAAGAACTCTCCTCAGGACGCAAAGCGACCCACTGACGCCACGTGGATAGCGCCTCCCAACCAGCTTTTCTGCCTCTATAATGGCCGCATGAGGGGACTCTCTTGCTTTAGATTGTCTCCGACTCGGTGTGAGTGCTCCTGCTCCAACCCGCGGGCCAGTCCGGACCAGCCGCAAACAGGTCATCATTCTGCTGGCCATCGCGGTCTTGCTGCTCTTCGTGGTCCTTGCCTCGCAGACCGCATTCAATAACACGATCCTGCAAGCCGATACCAATCAGCAAGCCATCATCTTCTATGCGCTGTCGCTGCTGATCTCTCTTCTCTTTGTCGCTCTGACATTTGTGCTGGCGCGCAACCTGCTCAAGCTGTTCGCCGAGCGCCGCATGGGAGTCCTGGGCTCGAAGTTCCGGACACGAATGGTAGCCGGCGCGCTGCTTTTATCGTTTGTCCCGGTGATGGTGATGTACTGGTTTGCCTACGGATTGATGAACCGCTCGATCGACAAGTGGTTCTCGACTCCCGTTGAGGAGGTTCGGTCCGATACGGCAGCCATCACTTCCATGGCGGCTAAGTATGCTGACCAGAATGCTCGGGTCGAAGCTGCGGCCATCGCTGCGTCTCCCGACGTTGTGCGTGGATTCTCCGGCCGTGCATCTGCCGGAATCGTCAACGTGTTCCAGAGTCACGAAATGACGCTGCAAGGTGGATTTGCGCTCGCCTTGCGCGATGGCAATGCCGAAGCCAGCTTCCACGCTCCTGCACCCTGGCCAGTCATGAAGAACTCGTTACCTCTCGCCGACGCACTGGCCGGACGTCCTGCGCAATTCATCTGGCACGATACGGAGTACACAGTGGGAAGTGCAGCCGTTGCCGGCGGCGGCACGGTGCTTGTCGCGATCCCGCTTCCGCCTGAGTTCTCGCAGGCGGTGCGCCAGGTTGAGGCCAGCCAGCAAAGATATTTCCAATGGAGCCGCGAGCGCCGCCGCGTGCGCCAGACTTACATCGGGCTTCTGCTGCTGCTCACAATGATCGTCCTGTTCGTGACCACATGGCTTGCCCTCTTCCTCGCCAAGCTGGTTACGCGTCCCCTTGCGGCCTTGGCGGAGGCAACCCAGGAAATTTCCCGCGGCCGCCTCGACTACCGCGTCGACGTCCGCGCCACGGATGAAATCGGCGATCTGGTGCGCTCCTTCAACCGCATGGCGGAGGAGCTCGAAGCCAGCCGCCGCCAGCTGGAATCGTCCACTCGCGACCTGGGCGCAGCGAACACGGAACTCGACCAGCGCCGCCGCCAGATGGAGACGATTCTCGAAAGCATCCCCACCGGTGTTCTTTCGCTCGATGCCAGCCGGCGCGTGACCCACACCAATCAGGCTCTGCTACGTATCTTCCATCCCGACGGACCACATGACGGCATCTCGTTCCCTCGAGGCGCATCGCTGGCTGATGTATTCCCGGCCGACGTGCTCGAGGACTTCGAGCCCTTGCTGCGGCGCGCCGACCGCATGGGCTTCACCACCAGCCAAATGGAAATGCCTTTGTCGTATGGATCGTTGAATGTGGCGGTCACGGTTGCTCCACTCCGCCATCAGGGCGAGCGCTCCGGCTATGTCGTGGTATTCGAAGATCTTTCCGACCTGCTGAAAGCGCAGAAGCAGGCTGCCTGGCGGGAAGTCGCGCGGCGCGTCGCTCACGAGATCAAGAATCCGCTCACGCCGATAGCGCTCTCGGCCGAGCGCATTCAGAGGCATCTGGACCGGGTCACTCCAGCCGAGCGCTCGGCGATGGGAGTGGTCCGCTCCTGCGCCGAGACCATCGCCGGAGCCGTGGAAACCGTGCGCCGCCTGGTCGACGAGTTCTCGACCCTCGCACGATTCCCTGTGGCCAAGCCGCAACCGGCCGACATCAACGAAATCATCGAAATTGCCCTCTCGATGTTCAATGGCCGGCTGGATGGAGTTGCGCTACACAAATCCCTGGCTGCCGATCTGCCAAAGGTCCTGGCGGACAACGAGGCGATCAAACGTGCGGTCGCGAATCTCGTCGACAACGCTGCCGAGGCCACTGAAAATTCCGTGGTACGCGAAATCGAAATCTCCACCGCACTGGTCGCCAGCCGCGACGCGGTTGAAATCACGGTCGCAGACACCGGTCATGGCGTCACTCGCGAGCTTAAGGAGAAGTTGTTCCTGCCGTACTTCTCGACCAAGAAGCGCGGCACCGGGCTGGGCCTTTCGATCGTGAGCCGGATTGTGGAAGATCACCATGGCTCGATTCGCGTGGAGGAAAATCATCCGGTCGGCACTCGCTTTATCGTAGAGCTTCCGGTTGTGCCAGAATCGACGCCGGCGGCCGTCATCGCCAAACATGTATAGCATCCTCATCGTGGACGACGAAGCCGGCATTCGCGATTCGCTCGCCGGCATTTTGGGCGACGAAGGCTACTCCGCCTCGTCGGCCGAAAGCGGCGAAGCCTGCCTCGAACTCCTGCGCAAGACCGCCTTCGACGTCGTCTTACTCGACATATGGCTGCCCGGGGTCGATGGCATGGAGACTCTGGCGAAAGTTCGCGAGTTCGAGAATCCGCCGGAAGTGATCATGATCTCCGGCCACGGCACCATCGAGACCGCCGTTCGCGCGACCAAACTGGGAGCCTACGACTTCCTGGAGAAGCCACTCAGCATCGAAAGGACGCTGATCGTCGTCAAGAACGCGATCGAGTCGAAGCGACTGCAGCGCGAGAATGTCGACCTCAAAAAGCAACTGCAGGCCAAGAGCATTATCGTCGGCGACAGCATTCCCATGAAGGCCCTGCGCCAGCAGATCGGGCTCATGGCCCCGACGAACGGGCGCGTTCTGATCTACGGCGAATCGGGGACGGGCAAGGAGATGGTGGCGCATGCGATCCATGCACAAAGCTTGCGCAAAGATGAGACTTTCGTTGAGGTGAACTGCGCCGCGATCCCTGAAGACCTGATCGAAAGCGAACTGTTTGGTCACGTTAGGGGTTCGTTCCCCGGCGCCGCCGGTGACAAAGAAGGCAAGTTCCAGAGAGCCCACGGAGGCACACTCTTCCTCGACGAAGTCGGCGACATGAGCCTGAAGACGCAATCGAAAGTGCTGCGCACGCTGGAGGAGCAGCGCTTCACGTCCGTCGGAAGCGATGAGACGATCACCGTCGATGTGCGCGTGATTGCGTCGACGAACAAGGATCTCGAAGAAGAGATTTCACGAGGTAACTTCCGGGAAGACCTCTTCTACCGCCTTAACGTGATTCCCTTTTTCGTCCCACCTCTGCGCGAGCGCAAGGAAGACATCCCGCTATTCACACGGCATTTCCTGAAGGAACTGGCGGCAACCTACGGACGCCGCCCGCGCGAGATCACCGACGATGCCATCGAAATCCTGATGCGCTACTCCTGGCCCGGAAATGTGCGCGAGTTGCGCAACGTGATCGAGCGCATCGTCATCATGAATCCGACGACCACGCGCTTCGACGCCAAGCATCTGCCGCCGCTTGTCTATCGCGACGGCGGACGCCGCGCACCCAAAGGCGAATTCTCGACGCTGCATCAGGCCCGCGATGCCTACGAGCGCGACTACATTCTCAAGAAACTGGATGAAACGCACGGCAACGTGACCCGCGCCGCCGAAGTGCTCGGGCTGGAACGAAGTCATCTGTATCGGAAGATGAAAGCCTTGGGGATTGCGGCGAAGGAGTAAGACTACCGCTTCACCATGTGAATCTCAGTCCCGTTCTTGCGGAACTTCACTTCATCCATCAGCTGATTGATCAGAAAGATTCCACGACCGTGGTTCGAGTAGAGGTTCTCGCCCACCGTGCAACTGGGAATCGCGCCCGGATCGAATCCCGGACCTGGATCGCGCACAATGATCAGAATGCCGCGCTGCTCGTCGCAAGCGACCAGGCATTCAATCACTTTGCTGGGATCTTCCTTGGCGCCGTGGACCACCGCATTGGCCAGCGCCTCTTGCAGAGACAGTTCGATGGCGTCTTCCTTGCCGTTCACGCACTTCATCTCGCGGACGGCTTCCATCACCTGCTCGACGACCTGGTCCACAGCCTTGCGGTCGGCGGCAAGCGTGACGCGCACGCGCAGGCTCAGCTTCTCTGGATCGAAGTCGTACTCCGGGAGCTGTTCCTCGGAAGATTCCCCAGTTGACATCTCTTGTTTGGCTCTTTCGTCCCTACCGGGCCCAGGCGTGCGCCTCTTTGATTCTAGCGGGAATCAGGCAAGGTCGGCAATGACCGCAGGAATTGGCATCGCGCCATAACACAGCCTAATCGTTACTGTCAGGCGCGCTTCTCGGAGTTGTCTCTGAGCCCTCTTCCTGGCGCTGCTGAAGCATGCGATGCTCCAGTTGGCGGCGCCAATCGAGTTCTTCCACGAATCTCCGCGAATCGCGCCAGCCCGGCTCTGCTTTGACGTAAAGTTCGAGAAAGACTTTCGTCCCCAGCATGCGCTCCATCTGGATCCGCGCCGATGTGCCCATCTTCTTGAGCATCCGACCGCCTTTGCCCACCAGAATTCCCTTCTGTCCGTCGCGCTCGCAATAAATCGTAGCGCCGATCCGTGTGAGCCGCTTCCCTTCTTCAAAGCTTTCGACGATCACCGTAGTCGCGTAGGGAATCTCTTCGCTGGTGTTCAGCAGCACCTGCTCGCGGATGATTTCCGCGGCCATGAATCGCGCAGGCTGATCCGTAACCTCATCCTCCGGAAAATACGCCGGACCGGCTGGAAGGGCCGCGAGGATCGTCTTCAGCAGATCGTCCAGTCCCTTGCGCTTCAGCGCGGAAATCGGAATCACCTCGGCGAAGTCGTAGAGCTTGCGATACTCCTCGATCAGCGGCAGCAGCTTCGATTTCTCGCGGATCCGATCGATCTTGTTCAGGATGAGAAATGCTTTCGCCTTCGACTGTTTCACCAAATCGAGCGCGAACTGGTCGCGCGGATCGAGCTTGTGCGTGACGTCCATGATCACCAGCACGAGATCGCAGCCTTCGAGCGCCTCTCGCACCTCGACCATCATCTTGCGTCCCAAAGAGCTGTCGGGCTTGTGCACGCCGGGAGTGTCGATGAGCACTATCTGCGCCCCGTCTTTCCCTTTGCGCTTGGGAACGTGGACCACGCCTTGAATGCGGTTGCGCGTAGTCTGCGGCTTGGGCGAAATGATGGCCAGCTTCTCGCCGACAAGAGCGTTCAGCAAAGTGGACTTGCCGGCGTTAGGCCGGCCAAGAATGCAAACGAATCCAGAGCGGAATGGCATAGAGAGCGATGAGCTATGAGCCGTGAGCAATGAGCCTACTAGATTCTTTGTGAGCCGTCATGTGCAGTGTTGCTCACGAGCTGGCAAGTGAATCAATCGAACGTTGGCTCACTGCTCATAGCTCATTGCTCACCGCTCATAGCCCCCTCTCATATCAACTTCAACTGCCGCGGCTGCACCGCCGTGACTCGTACCCGCTCGACCTTGCGGTCCGTAGACTCCAGCACCTCGAAGCGAAGGCCGTCTTCCTCCACAAATTCGCCTTTGCGCGGAATCCTTCCCGCGAGCTCGCTGACCAGGCCTGCAATCGTCGCGGAGTCCTTTCCTTCCGGCTTGGTCCCAAATAATTCATTGAGGCGATCCACGTCCATGCCTCCCGAGACAATGAAAGCGCGTTCGCCATCGCGCACGATTTCGGGCTTGTCGCGCTCGTCACGGATCTCGCCGACAATCTCCTCCACCAGATCCTCAATGGTGACCAGCCCCGCGACCCCGCCATATTCATCCACAACGATTGCCATACGAATGTTCTGCTTCTGCATCTCGCGCAGCAAATCGCTTCCCAACTTGCTCTCGGGCACAAAGTAAACATCACGCCGCATGATGCTGTCGAGCCTGCGCACGTGTGCCTCGCTGTCAGGAACCTGCAGCACGTCCTGCGTGTAAACGACTCCCTTGATGTTGTGTATGCTTCCCTCGTACACCGGCACTCGCGAGTAGTGCTTCGCCCGCAGCATCTCGATAAAGCGTTCCACGGTCGTGTCGGTCGGAACTGCAAACATCGCCGGACGCGGCTTCATCGCCTCCCGGACAGTCTTGCCGCTGAATTCTACGACCGACTGGATCAGGTCCCGATCGCCCTCTTGAATGATGCCCTCTTCCTGGCCGGCCTCGATCAGCGCGTCCACGGCTTCGGCCGCCGTTTCCGGTTGTTCGGTCGTGTTCTGACGGGTCAGAGTTGCTACCGACTGCAGAAATCCCAGAACGATCGTCACCGGCATCACCAGGTAGATGAGCCCCTTCACAACCAGCGTAAACCGGGCTAACCACTCGCCCTTGGTGCGAGAGAAAAACACGAACGGCAGAAAGCGATTGCACATCACGATAAGGAGAAGAAGACCAAACGCCGCCTGCAGGACTTCATAGATACTCCAGTCCGGATATCGAAACACCAGATAGCTAATCAGAACCGCGATCGCCGCGGTCGTCAGCTGCTCCAGGACAGCCATCGATAGAGCCGCACGCGAGCGCGTGACTCCCAATCTCGGCTCAATCTTCTGTTCGAAAACGTCGATGTTGTCCTGAAAATCGCGAGACAGAAATTTTCCGGCTTCCTGATACACACGGTCGACGTAAGAGACCAGGGTCAGAAGTCCCACGAGGAGGATCAGCGCAAAGGCAACAGAAAGGATCATGCGCTCCTCCGCACGCTCCTCAAACGCGAACGTTTGTAGGACGTCCCAGGCTCGCGCCCATCTGGCTCGTCGCGTTCGGTCAGAGATGGGGGAAGACCGAGCTTCCGGCGTAGGATCGCTTCCTTCCGCGCCATCTGTCCATTATCGCGCTCGTGATCGAAGCCCGCCAAATGGAGAATCCCGTGCAGCGCCAGAACCTTCACTTCAAGAGCCGCCGAGTGACCAAGCCTGGCGGCGTTTTCGACGGCGATGTTGGCGGAAATGGCGATCTCTCCCGCGAATGTCCGTTTAGCAGCGCCGTTGACGGAGGCCTCGGAGGGAAACGACAGCACGTCGGTGGTCTTGTTCTTCATTCGAAATCGAAGGTTCAGTGCACGCATTTCCGCGCTGCCCGTAAGCAGGACATTTACTGTTCCTGAAAGCCCGACGGCTCGCCGCGCGCGCAGAACAAAGCGCCCGAACACCTGCGCACTCAGTCCCGCGACCCTCTTTTTTAGAATGATCAAAGCGGCAACCTCTCCACCGTTGCCTCAAAAGCAAACAGGAGGGCCAATGCTTGCAGCCCTCCCGCTCCAGTGTGCGCTACTGCCTTGTTTCAGGGGGCGAACTCTTCTCCTGCTCTGGAGGATTAGACGGCCTCTCGGCAGCATTGAGTTCGGCGCTCTTCGTTTCCCCAAGCAGCAGCAACTGCTGTTCGGCAACCCGCACCTTGTGTTCGTCGTAAGCCCGAACGATGCGCTGCACCAGGTGATGACGCACCACGTCGCCTTCGTCGAAGTGCACGAACGCCAATCCGTTCACGTTCTTGAGCACTTCAACCGCTTCCAGCAAACCGCTGCGGCGGGCATTGGGCAGATCGATTTGCGTCACGTCGCCGGTGATCACCGCCTTGGAGTTGAATCCCAGTCGCGTGACGAACATCTTCATCTGCTCAGAGGTCGTGTTCTGCGCCTCGTCGAGGATGACGAACGAATCGTTCAGGGTGCGCCCGCGCATGAAGGCAATCGGCGCGATCTCGATGACATTCTTCTCCAGATAGCGATCGACCTTCTCCGGATCGAGCATGTCGTACAACGCGTCATACAGCGGACGCAGGTACGGATCGATCTTGTCCTGCAGAGTTCCCGGCAGGAATCCCAGCCGCTCGCCCGCTTCCACTGCAGGACGCGCCAGGATGATCCGGTTCACCCGCTTGGCCAGCAGCGCCGAGATCGCCATCGCCACGGCAAGATAGGTCTTCCCCGTCCCCGCCGGGCCGATGCCAAACACCATGTCGTGCTTCTCGATGGCTTCGAGATAGCGGCGCTGATTGCTGCTCTTGGGCTGAACCGTCCGCCGTCCGAACGAGCGCTGCTTGCCGGCGTCAGCCAGGCCGCGCAGCGTCGAATTCGGATCCGAAATCAGCACGCGCAACATGCTGTTCAAGTCGCCGTTATTGAAGGTATGGCCGGAACGCTGCAGGGCCTCGTAATCGGTGAACACCTGCTCGGCGCGAGCCACATCGCGCGCTGCGCCCTCCAGATCAATGGAGTTCGCGCGAAGATTGATGGTGATGTTCAGGCCGTCTTCCAGGAGTCGTACATTCTCGTCCCGGGTGCCGAACAGCGTCTCGATGTTGGGACTAACCCCAATGCTTTTCTTCATGCTTGTGCTTTACGTTGGTGTGCCACCGGCTGGTAACGCGGGATTCGAGCTGAACTCGGAATCCGGCGAAGGCGAACACCTGTACCTGCTTTCGGACAAAGCAGGGTTTTGCTTGGAGACGGGATCACTCGAACTGCGCATGCCCAGTGGGCAGGTCACTACCATTAGCTAAAAGCCTACCCCGGGAATCCGAGTGAGTCAATGGGAACGAACCCTAAGCTGTAGCCGACGCGACATCGCGCGCAGAGGCCGGTACTGCCCGGCGTGCGCGCCCACTCGCGGAGTGCGGCGATCTCCTCGGCCCGGGTGGTCGAAAGGGGCACGGTCTGCGCCAAGGCATCGATCAGGGATTGCGTCGTGACCTGCTTCTTCTCGGAATAAGCAGCGTAGAGCGCGCCTTGAACGGCGGCATCGATCTCGGCCCCTGAATAGCCATTCGCGGCAGTAGCGACCTTTTCCAGATCAAACTCCGCGGGATTCCTTTTCCGCTTTGCCAGTTGGATCGAGAAGATCTGCTTGCGCTCAACCTGATTCGGCAGATCGACAAAGAACAATTCATCAAAGCGTCCTTTGCGAATCAGCTCAGGAGGCAGCACCGTCACGTTGTTGCAGGTCGCGGCGACAAAAACCGGCGCCTTGCGGTCCTGCATCCAGGACAGGAAAGAAGCGAGCAGGCGCGATGAAACTCCGGCGTCGGCGGATGCGGAATCCGGACCGCTCCCCGCAAAGACCTTTTCCAACTCATCAATCCAGAGCACGCACGGCGCGAGACCTTCCGCGACCTGAAAGACCTTGCGAATCCGCTTCTCCGTCTCGCCGATGTACTTGTCATAGACCGCCGACGTATCGAACTTCACCAGCGGCAGCTTCCATTCTCCGGCAACAGCCCGCGCGCAAAGCGACTTTCCGCACCCCTGCACGCCGAGGATGATCACTCCGTGCGGAGGCTCCAGACCAAATTCGCGGGCGGAATCCTCCCACGCTCCGCGGCGCTGCCCCAGCCAGTGCTTCAGGTTCTCCAGCCCGCCTACGCTCGCCATATTGTCGGAGGCCTCGATAAACTCCAGCATCCCCGAATGACGCAGCAACTGCTTCTTGGCTTCGAGAACATCGGTGACCGTCTCCGGGCACAAGGCGTAGCGCGTCACCAGAGCCTGCGAGATGGCGCGCTCAGCTTCTTCTTCAGTCAGGCCGCGCAGGTTGGCGGACATGGCATCGACTCCGGCAGCGTCCAGCTGCAGCTTGAGCGTGTAGGTCTTGGACAGCCGGGTGAAGGTATCGTGGACAATATCGTGCAGACGATCGCGGTCCGGCAACGGCAAATCGAAATACTCGACCAGCTTGGCCAGTTCGGCGGGCACACTGATTTCAGGAGCCGTGATGATAACCGTGCGCCGGTTCGCCGAGAATTTCTGTCCCACGTCACGCAGCCGGCGGATTACGACCGGATCGTCCATGTGGCGATGGAAATCTTTAAGGATGAAAACAGCCTCGACCGTCATCGACTCCATGTTGGCGAGAGCCTGCACCGGTTCGCGAGTGTTGTAAATCGATCCGCCCGCGGCAGCCGCGGCGGCCTCATTGCCCATTGAACTCATCACCGCGCGCGTGAGTCTATCGGACTCCCCTGTACCGGGACTGAGTACGGTGTGCGGCTGGGCCAAATGTCCGGCATTGACTCGCGTCCACCCTGCGGATTGATCGCTGCGTGCCTGCTGCGGATTCTTCGGACCTTCCGCAGCAGCATTCGATCCCGAGCGCGCCAGACCATCGGCGATGCTCCACTCGAAGGTTGCCATATTCAGTTCGGAACAGGCCGTGCGCACCAGGTTCACGGCGCGCATCTCCTCCGACGTCTCCATCACGACGATCGGCGTCGAGGAGTTGATGAGAACTTTCAGGCGATCGAGTCCGTCAGGCATAGCAAACCTTGAACCACAAAGGACACAAAGGAGCGCGAAGGGGGGTCTGTTCGGGTTTCCTTCGTGTGCCTTCGTGTCCTTTGTGGTTCATGAATTCAGAATCTTCAGGTGCACCGATGGTTTGACCGGTCGAGAGTTGCTCCCCTATAATAAGTAATTCGGACCCACCCGAATATCTCTCTGAAGACACGAAGGTAACGAACCACACATGGCAAATCATCTTTCGGCGCTGAAGCGCGCCCGCCAGACCGAACACCGCACGACGCGCAATCGCGCCAACACCTCCAGCCTGCGTACCCAGTTGCGCGAAATGCGCGAGGCCATCGCCAAGGGCGACAAAGCTGCCGCCGAGCAGATCTATCGCAAGACCGTCTCCGCCCTCGACAAGGCCATCCAGAAGGGTACGCTGCACGAGAACACCGCGTCGCGCTACAAGTCCCGCCTGGGCAAGCACGTCACGGCCATGAAGTAGGGTGGCAACTTTCTCTGCCGTCAGCTGTCAGCAAAATCTGGGCAGGTGGGCTGACGACGCGAATAGCCGCACGACTACCCAGAAGGGCTATAATCATTGAAGGGGCGGTTACTTCCTTCTCCTCTTTCAGGTCTTCTGACCTAAGCCAGTACATCTGAAGTTCTTCAAGACCTTAGGCCTTTCAGCGAGCCTTCGGGCCCGACGGGTTTGGACTTCGGAACGTTTCGCCCGTCAGCCCCGAAACTTGCTCAGGAAAGAGCGCATCCATGAACGCAACTGATGTTTCCTTCGGTCTGTTTATCGTGCTCTTCACGATCCTGCTGCTCTGGTGGATCCGCAGGCCGAGACTACAGCTCAGCGGGTTTCGATCACAAAGGATATGTCCATTGTGCGGATTGATCACATCCCGATTCAGTCCTCGTTGCCTGGAGTGTGGCAAGCGCATTATGCCGTCGAAGTAGCCGATTCCATAGAAATAACCCTAAGGACATAAAAAATGAAGAACATCAAGTTTGTTGTGAAAGTGAACCGAGGGGGTGCTCGCGGCCCCGCTTATGTGCAGCGAATCGATCGCACTCCCCTCCAGATGACAACCGACCGCAAGCTGGCCCTGCTGATGGGCAGATTCACTGCTGAAGACGCCATCAAATCTCTCGAGAACTCCCGCTGCAACCCGGAACTGGTGTCAGTACAGGTCAGCACCTAGCATCCGCACGGAGGATGGTTAGCCATGCTTGCCAAGTGTGCGAATCCGTCATGCTCGGCCTCGTTTCGTCGTCTGGCGGACGGAAGACTGTTTCGACTGGAAACAGAGCCGCGTTTCCCCTCGCCTAATTCCCGGGAGACCGAGTATTTCTGGTTATGCGAGCCCTGCTCGGCGGGGTCGACACTGCGTCTGACCCTGGACGGACGGGTGGTGGCAACCGGACTGGCAGACACTTTTTGTAACGGCCCCTACGTCGCGCTGAACGCGGTGGACCGGGAGCATGGGGCATTCCTTCGCAGCATCAGCTTTCTTCCCAGAACCCATCCCAAAGGCACCTAAGGTCCGTCCCGAAACATCCTGTCATAGACGTTAGAAAATAGACTCGGAACAACGAAATAAGAGAACTGAGGTAGCGTCCAGTCTTCGCGCACCGTCTTGCTTCGGGAGTTGCACTCTTCCAGCGGTGGTGGACTCCACGGTTATCCAGCACATTCTAGCTACGACAAAGACCCTCTGGGACTAGAATCATGCGGGAGGTTACGGGACATGGGACAAGACCGGGAGCCGGAGAACATCTCGCGACGGAATTTCATGGTGCGCACTGCGATGGGTGGTGCCGGGCTGGCGATTGCGAATGAAATCCTGAGTGACAATCTTCTCGCCGCGATACCGAAGAAGAGCGCGAGCGCCACGATGATCGGCGTTCCATTCGACGCGCGAGAGCGAGTTCGGTTGGGAATCATCGGAGTCGGTGGACGGGGCACGAGTCTGCTACGCGACCTGCTGGCGGTCGACGGCGTCGAGGTCAAAGCCATCTGCGATCTGGTGCCGGAAAAGGTGGAACGCGCGCAGAAGGCGGTGACGGATGCAGGCCAGCCCAAGCCTGCCGGCTTCACCAAGGGCGACTCGGATTTCAAGAATCTGAATCAGCTCGATCTCGATATCGTCTACATCGCGACTCCGTGGAACTGGCACGTGCCGATGGCGGTCGACACGATGAAGAACGGCAAGCATGCAGCGCTGGAAGTGCCGTCGGCGACCACGTTGCAGGAATGCTGGGACCTGGTGAATACTTCCGAGGCTACGCGCAAGCACTGCGTGATTCTTGAGAACTGCTGCTACGGGTCGTCAGAGATGACGGTGCTGCAGATGGTGCGCGATGGACTTTTCGGCGAGATCACGCACGGCGAGGCGGCGTACCTTCACGATCTGCGCGGCATCTTGACCGCGAATGAAGGCGAGGGCTTGTGGCGTCGAGTACCGCACATGCAACGCAATGGCAATTTATATCCCACTCACGGGCTCGGTCCGGTGGCACATTACATGGATATCCATCGCGGCGACCGCTTCGATTACATGGTGTCGGTGAGTTCGGCCGAGGCGTCATTGAGCGCGTATGTGAAGGCAAAGTTTCCCGACGGAGATCCCAAGCGCGCCGAAAAGTACATCTGCGGCGATATGAACACCAGCATCATCAAGACGGTGAAAGGGCGCACGATCCTGCTGCAGCATGACGTGGTGAATCCACGGCCTTACAGCCGGCTGAACATGATTCAGGGCACGAAGGGCCTGTTCGCTGACTATCCGCCGCGGGTTTTTGTGGATGGACAAAAGGACGAGGAGTGGCAGAAGATCGACGCTTTCAACGAGAAATACGAGCATTCTCTCTGGAAGAACAACGGAGAAATGGCCCGCAAAACGGGCGGCCACGGCGGAATGGATTACATCATGAACTACCGCCTGATGGATTGCCTGAAGCGCGGCTTGCCTCCCGATATGGATGTCTACGATGCGGCAGCATGGAGTGCGCCGACTCCGCTGAGTGAGGCATCTGTAAAGCAGAATGGCGCTCCCCAGAAGTTTCCAGACTTTACAGGGGATCACTGGAAAACCAGATCAGACTCCGGGTTCGCGGGATAGTAGAAGCCCGCCTCTCCCAACTTAAGGGAGAAGTGGGGCACACCAGGCGCGTTACAGGAGGAGCCTTATGGAGCGTGCAGGTCGAGAGTCCGCAGCAAGCGGTAGTAATGAGGGAACCTGCCCAGAAGGCAGAGGGCACCGAGCGACTGGTCTCGCTCGACGTGTTCCGGGGAACCGTAATGGTGCTGATGTTGGATGAGTACCTGCACCTGCCGGAAGTGGCGTCGCTCGTTTCCGCAAAGCGCAGTGTGGAGTTTCATCGCATTCAATACCGAGCATGTGCCGTGGCAAGGGTGCTCGCTGCACGACCTGATCCAGCCCGGGTTTTCGTTCCTGGTGGGCGCCGCGATGCCGTTCTCGATTGCGAGCCGGAAGGCCAAGGGGCAGACTTTCTGGCAGTTGTTCCGGCACGCGGTGTGGCGGGCCGTGTTGCTAATGGCGCTGGGCATCTTTCTTCGATCCATTGGCCGCAGCCAGACTTATTTCACTTTCGAAGACACGCTGACGCAGATTGGACTAGGCTACGTGTTCCTGTTCCTGCTGGCGTTCACGCGGGTGCGAACGCAAGTGATCGTGGCGCTCGTAATCCTGATCGCGTTTTGGGGAGCATTTGCGCTTTATCCGGCGCCGGGTCCGAACTTCGACTATGCGCGGGTAGGAGTACCGCCGAACTGGGAACACAACTACACCGGCTTCCTTTCCCACTTCAACAAGAACTCGAATCTGTCGTGGGCCTTCGATGTGTGGTTCCTGAATCTTTTTCCGCGCGAGCAGCCTTTCGTCTTCAATGAGGGAGGCTGGTCCACGCTAAGTTTCATTCCCACGCTGGCGACGATGATTCTTGGGCTGCTGACCGGCGAATGGCTCAAGAGCACGAGAACGAAAGAGGAAAAGCTGCGCGGACTGGTAATCGCGGGCGTCGTGTTAGCCCTGTCAGGCCTAATCTTCCAATGGGCCGGGATTTGCCCGATCGTGAAGCGCGTGTGGACATCTTCGTACACGCTTTATAGCGGCGGCCTGATCATCCTGATTCTGGCGGGTCTTTACGCTCTCATCGATTGGAAGGGACGGCGGCGCTGGGCGTTTCCGCTCATTGTGGTCGGAATGAATTCGATCGCCATTTATGTGATGAGTTGGACCATGGGACGCTTCTTTTCTCAAGCGCTGGCAGGCCATCTGGGAAGGCTGATTGCGGTGGCCGGACCAACGTTCCAGCCCGTCGTCCAAGGGTTCGGAGTGATTTTGATCTTCTGGATCATCCTGTATTGGATGTACCGGCGAAAGATTTTCCTGAGAATTTAAGGTTTAGGGCAAATTCAGTCCGTTCCATTACATCCAAAAGGAGCTTTGATAACATTTCGCGGGGCTGTTTTGGGAGGAACGCTTGGCTAAGACTCGGATCCCTGAACAACAATCTGCTGTGCAAGAAAGCTCACGCCTGCGGGTATTGGGCATCGTGCTCGCCGGAGGAAAAGGAACCCGGCTCTATCCTCTGACCCGCGAACGCGCCAAGCCCGCAGTTCCGTTTGGCGGCAAATACCGGATCATCGATTTCGTCCTCAGCAATTTCGTCAATTCCGGAATCTACTCGATTTACGTGCTGACGCAGTTCCGCAGCCAGTCGCTGCTTCAGCACTTGAGCGAAGGATGGCAGTTCGGCGGAATGCTGAAAAGCCACTTCATCATCAACGTGCCAGCCCAGATGCGTTCGGAGACGGAATCGTGGTACCAGGGAACGGCCGACGCCATTTTTCAGAACATCAACCTGGTCGAGCAGTCCGACCCGCACCTCGTGGCAATCTTCGGCGGCGACCACATCTATCGCATGAATGTCGCCAGCATGATCGACTTCCACATGGCGAAGCAGGCGGAAGTGACCGTGGCTGCGATCCCGGTTCCACGACACCAGGCGGTGGAATTCGGCGTAATTGAGGTCGCTGCCGACGATCGCATCATGGCCTTTCACGAAAAGAAGACGGACGCTCCTACCATGCCCGGCGATTCCAGCCGAGTGTACGCCTCCATGGGCAACTACATCTTCTCCACGCGAACCCTCCTGGATCTGCTTACCAAGGATGCGAAGGATCCGAACAGCCGTCACGATTTTGGCATGGACATCCTGCCGAAGCTTGCCGGCAACGCTCCCATGTACGCCTACAACTTCGAGGCGAACCGCATTCCGGGCGAGGCCGGAGATTCGTCTCCTTATTGGCGCGACGTAGGAACCATCGATGCCTACTACGAAGCCAACATGGACCTGAACCACGTGAAACCAGAACTCAATCTCTATAACCGCGAGTGGCCGGTACGCAGCACGAGCTATCCCGATCCGCCGGCGAAGTTCGTGTTCGATGAAGACAACCGCCGCGGCGAGGCGATCGACAGCATTGTGTCGGGCGGATGCATTCTTTCGGGAGGTCTAGTGCGCCAGTCCGTTCTTGGACGCGGTGTGCGCGTGCACACCGGGGCAGTGGTCGAAGGCTGCGTCATCATGGACAACTGCGACATTGGGCGCCATGCCAGGCTGCAGCGAGCCATCTTGGACAAGAACGTTCGCATTCCGCCGAACACCGAAGTCGGCTTCGATCTCGAGGCCGATCGCGCCCGGGGATGGCATGTGACGGATTCCGGGATCGTAGTCATCGGACGACAGCACAGCCCGGTCCCGATGGCGGCAATGTTCGCCTGAGCATTATTCTTTTCCGATCCAACAGCAACGTTGGGTGGGCCATCCTTTGCGCCTTTTTGTCTAGTCCTACGACATCCTCTACAAAACGTCCCGGGACATCCTTTACAGCGTGGGCACCCGCCCTTTGCTGTCAATTTTGACAGTATGACGCGCGCCACTCAGGCGCTAGCGTAATAGCGAATCAAAGGGACCTTCGGTTGTTCCCTACATCAACCCGGGAAGCCGCTTCCGACGAAAAGGATCGCCGGTCTGGCTTGGAGATTAGATATGAAAAGATTCTTTGTTCTCTCAGTTGTCACGTTGCTGCTTGCGGCTAGTTCCGTTGCTCAGGATGTCCGCTTCAACTTCGACAAAAGTGCCGACTTCTCAAAATTCAAAACGTATAAATGGGTGCCGATCAAAGACGCGGACAAAGTCAACGAATTAGTGGATAAGCAAATCAAAGATGCGGTGGATGCGGAACTCGCTACGAAAGGTTTGACCAAAGTTGAGGGAGACGATGCCAATCTTTACATCGGGTATCAGCCCGCTGTTGGCCAAGAGAAGCAGTTCAATTCCTACAGTACTGGTTATGGCTATGGGCCTGGGTGGGGAGGCGGCTGGTATGGTGGGATGGGTACAACCACAACCACTGGGACGACGTCGACAATCTATAAAGGTCAGTTGGACTTAGACATGTACGATTCGGCGGGTCACGATTTAGTCTGGCGAGGAGTGGTGAGCAAAACAATTGATCCGAAGGCCAAGCCCGAGAAGCAGCAGAAGAACTTGGCAAAAGCAGTAAAAAAGCTCCTGAAAAATTACCCACCTCCGGTAAAGAAATAGACTTGCTTCATCCAGAAATCCATCGAGCTCCGTTGCGATAACTTTCGAAACCAGGCGTTACCGCAAGTTTGCGCCGTCTCCTCGGTTGGGGTTTTGAGCGTAATGGGGATATTTCGCCAGTCATTGCCCCGTGCGAGACAAACGGACAAGTGTTCATGCCGCATCGTCGTATGCGAGGGAAGATGACAGCTTACGGTAAGCGTCAGTCTGCTGCCGAAGGGTTGCGGCCACTTGCTCTGCGGTGCCAACGGCATCTGCACCTGCAATGAAGCGCCGTGGCGGTTTTTCCTGACCCGAGATCTTAATCAATGCCTGCGCAAGTTTGGCGGGATCGCCGGACTGCTGGCCGTTGTAGCCTTTCCAAAATTCCATTTGCTTCGCTCTGCGCTCGTTATAATCCTCGATGGTCCGCTCTGCGAAATTTGTAGATTCTTCGGTGAGAAGCTCAGTGCGGAAGAAGCCCGGATTGACAGTGATCGTATTGATGCCAAACGGTTCGACCTCAGCCTGCAGCGACTGCATCCAGCCCTCAAGGCCGAACTTCGATGCGGCGTAGGCGGTGCCGAACTCAAAACCGATGAGTCCAGCGGTCGATGAGATCGTGATTATGAGCCCTGAACCCTGCTTGCGCATAATCGGCAGAACGGCGCGGGTTACGTTCATCGGGCCGACTAGACTGGTCGACAACTGCCGCTCGATCTGCTCCGGCGACAATTCTTCAAAGAATCCTGCATAAAAGTTTGCGGCATTGTTGACCAGCACATCTATGCGGCCAAACTGGTCAACGGACGCCTTAACCGCGGACTCCGCGTCGGCAGGTTTGGTGATGTCCAATTTCACGACCAGCAGTTCGGCAGATTTTCCAAGGGCCTTGGCCACTTTGTCAGTATTGCGGCCCGTAGCGACGACTTTATGGCCGCCAGCCAAAGCCGCCTTGGCGATATCCACGCCCAAGCCGCGGCCGGCGCCGGTGATGAGCCAGACTTTATTGGTGGCCATGGTTCTCCTCCTGTATCGGTAGGTTGTCAGTTTTCTCAGTCTATTTCGACAATGGTGCGCGCTACAACCTCAGATGACGATAACAGGCCGTCTCTGACAATGTCGGACTGTGTCAAGTCTTTTTTAAGCGTACTAGCCCCTGCACTCGAAAGAGAGCGCCATTTCGCTCTAGTTGAAGAAGTGCCGTGCCAACCAAGGCTCGCTCCGTAATCGTTTCAGGTCAGGATTCTCGATCCGACCCATGCATCTCTTCGATCCATTCCGATCATGATTCCTACTTCAAACTCCTCTTGTTAAAGAGGAGCAGGACGCCCAATCAATTACTCGATGTTCTACTGCACACCATCGCGATTTCCGGGCTGTCCCGCGTGTCAGTTTGGGCCTGCGGCCCGCAAAATCTCATGAAAATTAGTTCGAGTGAATGCAGAATAGTACAGGCTCGGAGCGGTGAGATTGAGTTCGCACTGGAGAAGTTGAGGCTGTCCGCGTGTCTGATCCGGAGCGTGCGTGGTTGAGCAAATAATTGGGCGTTGTCTGTTCCCTCTGTGGGAGCGGCGATAGCCTGTGACCCTGGTTAAGGAATTCGCAGCACGCTCTCCGCTCCCGCCAGGAGGAACCTTATGTCTTACCGGATAGCGGGAATTGACGTCCATAAGAAGATGTTGGCCGTGGTGGTGAGCGACGTGGAAGTGGATGGCGAGTACCAGTTTGAACGAGTGCGTTACAGCACCAGCCCAGAGCATCTGCGATTCCTTGCGGAGTGGCTAGTCACGCAGCAGGTTGAGGAAGTAGTGATGGAATCAACCGCACAATATTGGAAACCGGTCTGGGGGGCGCTAGAACGGTACTGGAAACCCATCTGCCAGGAGCGGGAAGGCGCAGGCCCAGTGTCGGGAACATTACATCTGGCGCAAGCCCAATCGAATCGCGGACGACGGGGACGCAAGAAGGATTTCCCCGATGCTGAACGTCTGGTGAAGCGACTCGTCGCAGATGAACTGGTTCTGAGCTTTGTGCCCGATACCGAACAGCGGCTATGGCGAACGGTCACACGGCGGAAGTACCAGCTCACACGCAATCACGTGCGCTTGCAGAACCAACTGGAGGGCTTGTTGGAAGAGTGCCACATTAAACTGTCCAGCTTGGTCTCGGATCTTCTGGGTGCTAGTGCACGCCGCATGCTGAAGGCGCTGGCTGAGGGGGAGACGAACCCAGTAGCTCTGGCAGCGATGGCTGATAAGAATTTGCGCGCCACGCAAGCACAGTTGTGTGATGCGCTCGGCGCCTGCACAGAATTAGAGCCTATGTACCGCCGGCTGCTAAAGATGTTCCTGGAGGAGTTGCAGTTCATCGATCAGCAGATCAGCCAACTCGACCAAGAGTTGGCCAGCCTGCTCAGCCGGCACCACGATGCGGTCGTCCATTTGGCGGAGATACCCGGCCTCGGCGTCGACTCAGCGCAACAGATCATGGCCGAGGTAGGTGCTGGGGCAGCGACATTTCCTTCAGCCAAGCAGCTCTCGTCATGGGTTGGAGCATGCCCTGGCGAGGAAGAAAGTGCAGAAGTATCCAAGAGTCACCGCTCCCCGAAGGGCAATCGCCACATGCGGCGCATTCTGAATCAAGCTGCCAACGCAGCGGCCAAGTCGAAAGGAACCATTTTCGAGATTGTCTATCGCCGACTGGTCTCGCGCCTGGGACACAATCAGACCATCGGGGCCATTGCCCATCGGCTTTGCCGCCTCATCTGGATCATTCTCCATCGCGGTGTGCGTTACGAAGAGCGAGGTCCCTCGGTGAGTGCAAAGACAAGACGACACCGCACTAATAGAATGATCCGCGAACTCCGTAACCTTGGCTATCGAGTCGAACCCTTGGTCACGACAGCATGAGAGGAGGAGTTTTCGACCCTGCGAACCGAACTCTGTTGCTACCTGCTCGTAGTCCCATCCTTGGCGCATCATCCAGTACAAACGAACCGCCAGTTTTCTGGCCATGGCGACTTTCGCGATCTTTCGTCCCCGTCGCATCGCTAGGTGGAAGTACTGGTTCCGCCATTGCGGTATAGCTTCGCGCCGTTACCTGCGCCGACTCCACCAGCAAGAAGCGCAACAGCGAGTTGCCCTGCTTGGTGATATGTCCCAGCCGACGCCGGTCGCCGCTGGAATCTTCCACCGGTACTAACCCTAAATAGCCGCGATCTGCTTGCCACACTGAAGCGTTCGGCTTCCCCGATGATCAACACGAAAGCCAAGGCGGTCAACGGACCTACGCCAGGATGCGTCATCAGACGACGTGCTTCCGCCGACTTCTCCACTTCCTGGTCAATGGCTTCGGTCAGCTCGGCAATCGTCGGGTTCAGCCCATCCAGCAACTTCCAGCAGATCCTCCCGCCGCCGGCTTGCCCACGGGGCCAAGCGAATGGCTTCCAGTTGTTTTCGTCCTTTCTCTCGCCACAATCTTTTTTTGCAGCGTAAACCTTCGTTCAGTGCCACCGCTTGCAGTTGGTTCATGATGCGCGTGCGCGCTTGCACCATGCGGTGTCGGTGCCATAACAATTGCCGCAGATCTCGGTTTTCCCAGCTCGCGACCCAGATCCTCGGAAAATCATCCTTCAGCAGGAAGTGCAGAATGTGCTGGGCATCCTGGCGATCCGTCTTGGGCTTGCGGACCGCGCTTGGCTCGGATCACCGCTGCATCCCCGAGCCACAACTCGATGTTCAATTCCGCCAGCAAACGTTCGAACCAGCGCGCGTGTCCACTGGCTTCCATGCCCACACGCACCTTCATTCTCCTCGGCTGCCAGTTCACGGTAGAACTGCTCCGCTCCTTCAGCGATGCTGCGAGTCGCCGCTCTCGCAATTCGCCAGTTTCTGTATCCACAAACGCAATTTGTTGGAAGCCCGGGTGATAGTCACAACCTATAATCAACATGTTGGCTCCTTTCTCCCGGGCCTTGGTTGGTTTGCACCACCAAAGTTTATCCCGGCGCTGGGAGCCGACATTGTCATGGAATCATTTCACTCAAGTTCTGTTTCGCAACGTAACAAGCCCGGCCAACAGGCCTCCCAAAGTCGCGACTATAGCGGACATGCCAACCGACAGAGGATCTCTGATTGTCAGCGGGAAGAAGGAAAAATAATGGACCTCAACGAACGTAAAGATCCAGAAAGCTCCGAAGGCAATTGCAAAATTACGCGTTCTCTCTGACACCACCTAAGTGTCGCGCCGGGAGGTTCTTTGGTCAACGGCTGTTATCAACGGCTGTTAACAGGCCATAGCGCAAGTT
>CAVYOZ010000010.1:0-508553 GCA_963770265.1 Terriglobia bacterium | reverse complement strand
TGATCCCCAATTCAAACCAGTAAAGGAAACCTTGAAGCAACTGCTTGAGGTGAAGAAGTGATCAACGACGTATTGGCAGAGGCCAAGAGACTAAAGACTGATGCCAAGGTTCTTCGTGATATCGGCGACACCGATGGCGCAATGGCTGAGATGGATAGGGCCATCGCGATTGTTCAGAGTGCTAGCGAGGGGACTTTGAGTCCCCAGGAATCCGATATCGTTAGAGCAGAATTAGCGGACTGCTGGGGAATCAGGGCGGCATCCTTCGCCGGGCGGGCAGGCTATCTGAGGCACTGGACGCATACAAAACCGGCCTCGATTATGAGTCTGGTGATTCGTACAACCTCACAAATTCGGTCATTCTAAGATTACTGATCAATCCTGCTCAGTTCCAGGAATTGAAAGCCCAAATCGAGCGCGCTCGGGATCAAGTGGAAGGACAGCGTCCGGTGAGGAGCAGCCAGTGGTGGTTTCGGGCAGACCTGGGACCTTCGGTTGCTGTCCGGCCAGGAGGGCCGAGCAGTCGACGCGTACGGTCATTTTTCAGACACCGGTGCGCGTGCTTCCGATTACGACAGTACCATCTCAGTGCTCGAAGAGTTGTCAGGTAAATTTGCTGGATCAAATGTGCCCCTAGCCGCCAGCTTGGAACGCGCCACAGCTTTCTTAAAGCGGCTGAAACCCTGACCCGCGAAATGTCCTTTTTGCTCTTTTACTTGGAGTGTGACCCGGTTCCTCCCGGTTGCCAGGGTCTGGGATGTCTCTGGTCAGTGACCGGCAAACCGGGAGTGATGACCACGGCGTACTCTAAGCGACAAGCGCCAGATGTCGGCTTCGAGGAGATCACCATTGACCTCCTACGCGAGCAGGATTAGTTGTTGTTTATTAGCCAAGAAACTCGCCCGACACAGTTCTTTACCTCGCCGGGGGATACTCGCATTTCACAGTCCCAGCAAGCTGGGACGCAAGCTCTTGATCTGCCATGAGTTTGAGGAAAGAAATATATGTGGGTGACGAAGGCCGGATGCTGCGGCCAAACGCGTCAAAGAGCCAAAGGACACCATCAAATCGATAAAAGCTGATGTAGGTTAGCAATGCCGCGCACCAAGCAGCATCATCAGCATTTTCCGTTGGCGAGGAAATATCATCGATCCAGTAGCCAATATAGGGCCTGAGCGAGGGGAGATCAATTAGGCCGGTCTTGACGTAACTGGAAAACCTTTCAAACCCGTCAAGAAAAAACACGATAACAATCGCGTATTGCTGCCTCAGACTGCGTAAATCCCAGGCTAGACACGCGGTCGCCCACGGTGAACACTTCAGGATCAGAACCAGTCCGATCGAGAAGGACGTGCGGCCTGAGCCCCGTCGTTTGCATCTGACGTGTGACGATGACCCAGCTCTCATTAGGCGGGCGATCTTCAATCAACTGAACCTCGCGATGACCCCAATCGATAAGAATCAGCGTCTTTTTGACTCGGGAGGTTGCAAAAAACTCTTTCATTTCGTTGGCGAGAAACTCAGCCCTCTTCCATTTCTCAGTCCGCAGATACGTAGAAACGCCGATTGAGAAGACGACAAAACTGCCGATCGCTTCCGGCAACGGTTACAAGGGATTTGACGTGTTCTATTGTCGTAGGCTGCACGCCAGAAAATGTACACCATGTGGTCAATTTGTCCAGAAGTCTTAGTGCTGTATCTGGAGCGCCCACGAGTGGAAGGTGCGCTGAGGTGATCTCGAGGGGCGCTTCAGATACAGCGACTTGAAGGAAGCCTCATGGGAGGCTATGGACTTTGAATGGGGGGGTGGTGGGATGACACCGCCGGCGTCGGGTCGGGAGAGCGATCGATGGGTGACGCCGACGAGGCTCAGCCGAGGGCGGTGGGGAGATTTGGCCGACGTTTTCTACTGCAGTCGACGAAGGTGAACAGAACTGAGAGCAACGATCCGCAGAACGACCTCGTGCGAGAGCCGTGGATGTGGCCGAGGTTCGGGCTGAGGGCTTCATGCGGCGACCTGTGCCGAGAGCGGAGGTGAGCGAAGCATCTGGGCGGCGGTGAGCCGTTCGACGAGTGCATGGTTCCACCGCAGACTGGACACTTCCAGAAGAGCCTGATCTCGCGGTTGGACGGTGACCGGCTCTAGACTGTGTCGCGCGCACCTGTGATTCCAGTAACTGGAAGCAGATGGGCAGCAGATTGGCGCGGCGGCGATTGGCGAGGAAGCCGAAGTGCGGATGCGCACGAAGCCCGGCGGCAGCAGGTGCAGCAGAAAGCGGCGCAGGAACTCATCGACGGGCAGAGTCATCAGCCGCTTCTTGTTGCCGTGCGCCGAGTCTCGCCAGCGGAAGGTGACGTTGCCGTCGGCGAGAGCGACCAGCCTATGGTTCGAGATGGCGACGCGATGAGTGTAGGCGCCGAGATAGCGCAGCACATGTTCCGGTCCGCCGAAGGGCCGCTTGGAGTAGACAACCCAGTCGTTGCGGAACAGGATGCGGAGCCAGGCCGAGAAGGCGCTGCGGTTCGCAGAGGCAAGAAGCTGCCGTGGAACTGGAGCTCGCCTCGCATGGAAGGCGCTCCGGAGTCCGGCGACAAACTTGCCGCGGAAGACGCGGCTGAGCACGTCGACGGGAAGAAAGAAGCGCCGGGCGAGGAGATCCAGCGATGTGATCGGGAGCGAGGCCGCCGGCGGCAACGACGCAGTGGACATGGGGATGATGCTGCAAGCGCTGATTCCAGGTATGCAGCACGCTGAAGAAGCCGATCTCGGCGCCAAGGTGGCGTGGGATCGCGGGCGATCTCAAGTAGAGTCTCAGCACTGGCGCGAAACAGCAGGTTGTAGATCAGCCGTTTGTTCTGCAAGGCGAGCGGAGCCAGTTCCCGCGGCAGCGTGAAGACGACGTGGACATAGCGGTGGGCAGCAGTTCCCGCTCGCGCGCCTTGAGCCAGCGCATCGCGCGCGTTGCCCTGGCATTTTGGGCAATGCCGGTTTCGGCACGAGTTGTAGGAGATGGTCGCATGTCCGCAGTCCGTGCACTGCATCGACGATGTCCGCCGAGCGCGGCGGTGCGGCAGCGCTGCGATGGCCAGCAACACCTTCAGGTGCTGCCAGGTGATCCAGCGGCGACTGCGCTCAATGAATGACTGTCCCGCACAGCGAACGATGTCGGCCACCTCCAGAGGTGGCCGCGTCATGCTGCTTCTGCGTCGGCTCCTCCTTCTGCGCTGGAACCGTGAGCGCATCGAGCGGGCTGGCGGTGGCGCTGAGATGCCGCTGGGACAGATGCAGGTAGATCGGTGGTCTCCTCGAGATCACGATGACCGAGCAGGATCTGGATGGTGCGCAGGTCGGCGCCGGCTTCGAGCAGATGAGTGGCGAAGCAGTGGCGCAGGGTGTGGGGATGGATGTGCCTGTGCTGAGGCCGGCGCGTTCGGCGGCGCTCTGGCAGGCAGACCAGAGGACCTTGGTGGTGACAGGATGACTGGCGGTATGCCAGCGGTTGCCGGGAAACAGCCAGTCGGCCGGCTTGCGCCGCAGTCCGCGCCAGTAGCTCGCGCAGTGCTTCGAGCAGCTTCGGGCTGAGCATGACATCGCGGTCCTTGCGGCCCTTGCCGCCCCGGATATGAATGACCATCCGCTGGCTGTCGATGTCGCTGACCTTCAGGTGGCCACTTCTGCGCGACGTGCGCCCGTGGCATACAGCGTCATCAGCAGCATGCGATGAAAGGGAGTATCCGCCGCATCGATCAGACGCGCGACCTCCTCCTGGCTGAGAACTTCGGGCAGACGACGACCTTCTTCGGATACGGCGTCTCGGCGACGCTCCAGCCTCGCTTCAACACCTGAACATAGAAGAATCGTAACGAAGCCAACCGCTGGATCACGGTATTCGGGCTGTACTTCACCGCGTGAACAACATCGCCTGATACTTGCGAATATGCTCGGGACCAAGCTGATCGGGTGGACGATGGAAGTGCCGACTGAAATGCGCACCGTCGAAGTAAGCGAGGATGGTTGACTCGGCGAAGTTGCGACGCCGCAATTCCTCAAGCATGAGCTGACGTAGATGGTTCACAGAGAAACTCCTCCTCTGCGACCCAACCTATCTAGATCTGGCACAACCGTCGGTTCAGGGACACGCGGATGCGTCCGCCGCAACGCGGCTTAGTTCAAGTCAGCTTGGAGGAAGTTTCGCCGGATTGGTACTAGGAAATGAATGGACAAAAGAGTAATAGATTCGCAATTGCACCCAACTTCTTTGCACCCGAACTGGATTAAACCTTTGCTGTTCATCGCTCGAATCCTTGGTTGCCGGCTAGGGCGTCAATCGGAACCAGCTTAATTCACCCTGGGGTAAGGGCGCTTTTTAACATTTCTGAGCGGACGTCCCTCACAGATCGAGTCAAATTTGATGCGGAGGTCGGGCCGAGAAAGCCTCAGCTCCGCGCTCCACGTTGTCGAATTGAGTTGAGAATACCCCTCGCGCGCAGGGGTACCACCATTATTAATATATTAAGTTATAGATAATAAAGGAACTTAAGTATCAGTTCGCGAACTTCACATCATGAAGTTCTACCGTGAAGTTGTTAAGTTATACAAAATAAATACACTTAGCTCATGAACTTCACTACTTAACAGGTTCATACATATGATGATAGACGATGGTTAACGTGAGAGAGGCAGGTCATTTCTACGGGCTCGACGCAAGGCTATGACTCTAAAGAAGAAACCAGGATAGAGTTCAACTATACGTGAAGAATACACCTGACCAGTTTGTTAAGTAACCCATTGTGAGATCAGAAAGATACGGCAAGAAGCCTACCTAGAACTGAACTATTCTTTGGAACTATACTAAACCTGACACAAGTCAGGGGCGCGCGATTCGATGATTAAATGCCTGACGCCGGTTCAACAGAGGGCTTCGATCCCTATTAAGAGAAGCGGGCTCAATGGAATCAAAGGACATTGCCACGCTACTGGAGTGCGAGGGATTCCGTGTGAGGAACCTGGCGCGGGAGATGCGCAAGATCGGCGCCATACCCCGGAAGCAGTCAGGCGGTCAATATGCAGCCTGGTCGTGGTACTTGCCGTCAGAACAGAAAGTTTGTCCCTGACATGCAATAGACCTCTATGAGTCGTTCTAATCAACGGCTCGTGCAAGAAATGCACTCCGGGGCAGTCCATTCCGCGAACAATCACTAAAGCAATTCCATGACCCGTCGACGCGGGCGCGCACCTTGGATCTTCACATTCTCTTCTCTTACGACAAACCCCTCAGTTCCGCGGAACTGGACATTCCTCCTGCGACACGAAACCACGCTCTACCCTACCTTTGCGAGTTGAACGCAATCTCAACATCGTCGATGCTCGTTGAGGAGGAACTACGTCCACAGGTTAGCTTGATAGCGGCGACTCAGCTCAGGCCTCCACAGAGTGCCTTGCGAACTAGGACTATGGACGGATTTCTTTAGGTCACCGGCGCAGTACAGTTGCGGCTCCTGCTGTGATTTCGCGAAACTGGTGCACCGGGGGCAACTCAAACGCACCGGAGATCTCTAAGCGATTCCAGACCAGTAAGTTAGCGTTGACTCCACTGTGTTCGGGACCAGGGGGTCGGAGGTTCAAATCCTCTCTCCCCGACCATTCTTTCCGTAGATTTAAATTGAACTTACTTTCTGACTAGAACGAATGATGGGAAACGTCCCGTCTCCCTGGCTTCCCGGAACGATTCCGCATCCAAAATTTAATTAAAATGCACGGCGCCTTCTTTGCTCCCTCACTTTGACCCAACGAGCATGTTGCGGCTTCTTGATATTTCACGAATCGAACACCCGAAAGTAACCACACGAACGTGGGGCAGTAATGACGCGTCCTGGTAGTAGGAACAAACGACGGACCGGGTTAGATTTGTGCATAGAAGGGGAGCTGAAAATGAAAGGTGTTCTGGTTCTCGTTGCGGTTATTGCTCTAGGAGCGCTAAGCGCCTCGCAAACTGCGAAACCGGCGAGCACTCACCATCGTCGAGCGGATGATCCGCGTTGTTCCCAGCTGCGGTCTCAATCGGCCAGCGCGCTGCCTTCGTACAATGGGCCGGGTTTCAGTGCAGTCGAGAATTCAAGCCCCGATGAACCTTTCATCGTGCCTGCGGGATGCTCTCAGTTTTTCTGTGCACGGCAGGGCGAAAAGTACCGGGTACTGAGCTGTCCCAACCTGACCGTGAAGAGCTTTTCGCGCACAATGGATACCAACGGATCTCCAGGCTCTACGCCCACGGTAAACTCCGTTCCCGGTTCGAAATGACTAATGTAGTTCTGCCCCGAATTGGGAGAAATAAGCGGCTTCTCAGCGCGACGCTTTGACGCTCTCATCGGAGCTTCCACCCAAGTAGGTCGACTACACAGCAAAGAGCTGCCGTCCGAAGTGATCTTGCTGACGAAAGCATCCATCCCACCGCCACGCTTCCCCGGCACGCATTGGAGAAGGCTTAGGGTCTTTGCCTGATTTTCGTTTGCGGTCCTGACCTGCTTGCGGGAGCAGGAAGACCATGGTATTCGGCAATGATCCGCGATACACGTGAGTATGCCAAAGAACAGCAGTCGCAAGGACCTGATAATTGAACGGCTCGCGCGACTTCCGGATGCTGGCAGTGTCGTCAAGTTTCTCACTCGCTACCGCTTGTTATCTCCGTTGACCGTCAGGCAGTTGGACGAGGCAGTCAGCCGCATGGTACGCGTCGACCTCGGCAAAGCTCAGCGGCTTGCGACTGCGGCGGTTGCTGTGGCCAATGGATTGGGCGATGCCGAATCACGCGCATTCGCCGCGCGCGCGGTGGCGAATTCCCTATGGTTCCAGGGGCGAAACGCACAAGCAGCGCAACACCACTCGCGCGCGACAGACTTGTTCGAGCATGCCGGAAACAAAATTGAAGCGGGACGCACGCTAAGCAGTTCTATTCAACCGCTCATTTTGCTTGGCAAATATGAACGTGCACTAGACGCTGCAAAGCGCGCAAGGAAGATTTTCTCCGCCGCCGGTGCGGAGACAAGACTTGCGCGCCTTGACATTAATATCGGCAACATCTTCCACCGCCAAGACCGATTTCGCGAGGCGCTGGCGTACTATGAAAAGGCTTACTCCCGCCTGCTTCCTGTCCGAGACAACGAAGGCATCATTGCCGCTCTCCACAACGCTGCCGTTTGCCTGATTACGTTGAACGATTATGAAAAGGCGCTTTCCACTTATGCCCTTGCACGCAAGGTCGCACGAAGACGGCGGATGCCTTTGGCAGTGGCGCAGGCCGAATACAACATCTCCTACCTTTATTACCTTCGAGGACGTTATGGGCAAGCGATCCAAATGCTGCACGCGGCGCAAAAATTCAGCGAGAAGGTAGGCGACGCGTACCACGCTGCCCTTTGCCATCTTGACCTCTCCGAGATTTACCTCGAACTCAATCTTAACCAGGAAGCAGCGGCACTCGCCCAAGAGGCCCATGCCGGTTTCCAACGGTTGGGCATGGGATATGAAGCAGCGAAAGCCTTGTGCAGTTCAGGAATCGCTCTCAGCCAGCAAGGTCATCGACTCCGCGCTCTCGACGTGTTCGCACAGGCTCGACTCCTGTTCGTGAAGGAGAAGAATCACGTGTGGCCATCGCTCATTGAACTCTATCGAGCTGTGGTGTGTTTCGGTGAGAACCGCATGCGCGAAGCACGTCGGCACTGCCTGGCGGCGCTGAGATTCTTCCGGTCTTCTCCATTGCTGAACAGGGTCGTGCTCTGTCATCTGCTGCTAGCGCGGGTTTCGCTTAAAGAGAAAAAAATCGGAGCTGCGCGCAAAGAATGTCAGACGGCACTCAGAGAGTTATCGCGAAAGCCAATGCCGATCCTCCTGTATCAGGGGCATCTGGTGATGGGTCAGATTGAGGAGGCTGCCCGGAACATTCCGGAGGCGCGGCGTCATTATCATCTGGCCAAAAGCATGATCGACACCCTTCGCAGCGAAGTGCGTGGCGAGGAACTGAAGATTTCGTTCATGAGCAACCGGCTCGAAGTCTACGAGCATCTCGTCGACATTTGCCTGGCGCAGGGATCAACCCAAGCCGCTCAAGAAGAAGCCTGGACATACATGGAGCAGGCGAAGTCCAGAAATCTGCTCGAGATCATTGCGCGGCAACTGCGTCCGGGCGCCCCCAACCGACACCGGAAGAACGGCACGCGTCAAGTTCACGATCTTCGCGAACAATTAAACTGGTACTACCATCGAATCGAAGCTGAGCAATTGAGCCAGATCCCTGCGACAGAGAAGCGTGTCCGCACGCTTCAGAAACTTGCGGAGGAGCATGAACAAAGTTTTTTAAAGGCTCTTCGAGAGTCCAGCATTGCCGGGGAACCTGAGGAAGTCGGGACGCCGCAGACGGTGTCATTGGCTACGCTCCGCGATACGATCGGCGAAAGGGCAGCCCTGCTCGAATACTTCCGCGTCGGGGATCGCATTCTTGCCACCGTCATAACCGAGAACAGCTTGCAAATCACTTCGGTCGGCAGCATTGCCCGTGTCGAGGCGGCTCTCCGGTTGTTGCAATTCCAGCTTTCGAAATTTCGTCTCAGCGCGAGTTACGTGCGCCAATTTCAACGGGAGTTGCTCGAAGCGACTCAAGTGCATTTGTTTGAGCTCTACCAAGAACTAGTCGCCCCAATCCGCGACCAATTCAAGCAACGCCACCTGATAGTTGTCCCCCACGAGTTTCTTCATAACGTGCCCTTCCACGCACTTTTTGATGGAGCAAGATACTTTATTGATGCATTGACGATTTCTTACGCCCCCAGCGCAAGCATATACGTGCATTGCTGCCGAAAGCAGGTCAATCGGGCAGGTGGTTCTTTGATTCTTGGGGTTCCTGATCCTCAAGCCCCGTCGATTGGTGAGGAGATTGAGGCCGTCTCCAGGGCTCTACCGAAAGCCGAGGTTTTTCTCGGACCGAAAGCAAGCGAGAAGATCCTTCGGGAAAAGGGCCCGCAGAGCCGCTTGATCCACATCGCTACACACGGCTCCTTCCGGCAGGACAGCCCGGTGTTTTCGGGAGTCCGTTTGGGAGACGCTTTTCTGAATGTGTACGATCTCTACCGCCTTCGACTGCCCGCTGATCAGATTACCCTGAGTGGTTGCTCGACCGGCGTCAACGTCGTTGCGGCGGGGGACGAACCCATTGGCCTGACGCGGGGACTACTCGCTGCCGGTGCCCGGAGTCTGTTACTCACACTGTGGGATGTAAACGATGTCAGCACGGCGAGGTTTATGGAGGTCTTCTATAACAATTTCGGCCGGACCTCAGATCGTAGTACCGCTTTGCGACAAGCCATGCAGGAGGTGAGAGCCGAGTATCCGCATCCGTACTACTGGGCTCCATTTGTTGTTGTCGGGAATGTCTCTTCCTAGGCTGTACAGGATTTCCCTCATCCAAAATGACAGGCTTTATCGTCTTGCCCTTCGCTGAATAATCGGAGAAATTCGTCATTCGCCACTGAAAATTCGTCATTCACCGCTCAATAGGTAAGCAATGCCTAACGGGATCTTTGGGCTCACGCCCGAACACCAGCAAGCCATGCGGAAGCGAGTCCTATTGGTTGGGTTTGAGCCATTCACACAGGACAGCATCTCAGTTCTTTTGAGCACGATGGGGTGGGCGTGCACGGCGGTCTCTGACTCGGAAAGGGTACCGCCTGCGCTCCAGCAGTACTCCTTCGAAGCGGTTTTGGTGAGTCTCAGGCAATCTGCGGAAGATCTGGAACGATTGAGATCGGCGATAAAAGAGATTCGGCCGACGCTCGAGGAACGAATCGTGGTGGTGAGTAGCGGAGTCGTTGACTCCGAAATCCTCGAGTTGATCGAGCGCTACGACCTCTCTCACCTGCCCCAGGAGAAGGTTCTATCGCGGTTGTGGAGCACTCTTGAAGATCTTGTCTGCTTCCCGCCATGGTTCAAAGTCGCTGCCCGGAACATCGGAGTTGCCCGACTTCTGTTCGATAGTCTTCGTATGCACGGGCCGATCGGGATACGCGGCTCGCACGCACCCGGCCGCCGCCGTTTTATCTACGAGCACAATAACACGACCATCGACGTGCAGTTAGACGTTCAACCCGGATCCAGCCGGATATCCCTGATGGGTCAAGTCCTGGATGGAACCAGGGCCCAGGCAACTTATGAAAACCTAGCCGTGATATTGAGTGCTGGGAAGGGGACTCTGGCACGAACCACAACCAACCGGCTGGGTGAGTTTAATCTGCAATTCGAATTTGCCGAGGACGTGGCCCTTGAAATTCGAGTCGGCGAGCGGTCCTGGATCTCCGTCCCCTTAACACAACTGGAGTGGGCCAAAGAGCGAATGCGAAGGCGAACGGGAACATAGTGCATATGTGTATGTGACGCGCTCGATACTCGATCAAAGAACGCCGCACAGTACGAAATGGCAAGGTGAAACGATGAGACCACGCAGCATAATCATTTGTTTGTTACTCCTGGCGATTTGGGGCAGTTCCGCCTACGCGCAAAACCAGATCATCGCTCGCGATACTTTGGGACTCCAGCATCTGCGAAACATCTGCACCGGAATACTCGGGATTCACCTGTGCACGGTAGTCGAACCCATAGGCGATCCTCAAGCCCAGGTTTACGTGGTCGCACCTGGCGTCATCAGTGATGTGAATCAACTCCTCCAATTCCTCCTGGGTTTCTTGTTGCCGAACGGAGGAGACGCGGAGTTAGACCAGATCCTGCAACTCCCAGATTTCAGGAGTTCCTGGAGTTGGACAGCGCCTGCTAGTCTCTACGACGCAACCCTGGTGAACTATTACGGTACGAGGGTCTGGCATGGTTACGTCAATCAGCCGGCGGTTCGGATTGTTCGACTTGTCAAAGCGCAGAATTCCTTCCGGATCAGCGGAACGGGCATCATTGCGGTCATCGATACGGGCGTCGATCCCACTCATCCCGCGCTTCATGGCATTCTTCTTCCCGGCTACGATTTCACCCGAAACCAGAACGGCGGCTCTGAACTCACGGACTTAACCGAGCCAGGCGACATCGACGAGAATGCCAGCCCCTTTCAAGTCAATCAGTCGACCATGGCAGTGGTGAACGGGAACGGATTTGCCACTCTTTCGCAACCGCAATATGCGGCCTTCGGACACGGAACGATGACTTCCGGAATCGTTCACCTGGTCGCCCCAACAGCCAAAATCATACCCCTGAAAGCGTTTCGCGCAGACGGATCAGGGAATCTCTCAGACGTTCTGCGCGCGATCTACTATGGCGTGAAAAAAGGGGCGAACACCTTCAACATGAGTTTCGACGTCTCAACATACTCTGCGGAACTGGACAACGCGAACAAGTATGCTGCCAAAAAAAGCGCGGTTTCGGCGGCTTCCGTCGGGAACGATGGCAAAGCGGTCATGGTTTATCCCGCGGGACTTAAGAATGTGATGGGCATCGCCTCCACAGCCAACAATGACACGCTCTCGTCCTTTTCCAACTACGGCAATCCCCCGGTTTGGGTAGGAGCCCCGGGAGAAGGTATCGTCACCACCTATCCGTTTGGCACATACGCCGCGGGCTGGGGTACATCGTTTAGTGCTCCCTTTGTATCCGGCACGGCGGCGCTGCTTCGCGGCATGACCGTGAATCTGAATCAGACCGTGGGATCTGCAGCCGTTTCACACGCGAAGTACATCGATCCTGAACTGGGCTATGGCCGTCTCGACGTGTACCGGGCAGCCTCGTGGTGTAAGGTATCGTGCCCCAAAAATCACTGAATACGATGGAGGGATTTCAGTCAAAAAAAGGCCACTGTGCTGGTCGAATGGAACCCAGTTGAAACGCACGAACAAACAAATGGAGGAGCCAAATTTCAATTGCGGAGAGTCTGTGGGGCAGTCAGTACTGGGCCGGCTGCAGGTGCGTGATTTAACCGTAGGCTACCGCGCACGGGACGGAGGTAATGTCGTTGCACTGCAAGGCGTGACCTTCGAAGTCGCGCCGGGCGAAGCGATGGGCTTGCTTGGCGAATCCGGCTGCGGGAAAACAACCCTCGGATTGGCGGTGCTCGGCCTTCTCCCGGCGGCAGGGTTCGTTGTGCGTGGCTCGGCTGTTTTTTGTGGCCAGAATCTCATAGGGCTTGGAGACCCCGAACTCCGAAGGGTTCGCGGGGCAGGAATCTCGATGGTTCACCAAGAGCCTTGGGCAGCGCTCAATCCCGTTCTTCGGATTGGCGATCAGATAACCGAAGTGATTCATGCTCATGCGCGATTCAGTCGCGAACGTGCGCGAGAGGAGGCGGGTCTCCTCTTAGCGCAGGTCGGATTTCCACACGAGACGTGCATCGCGGCGGCTTATCCGCATCAGCTTAGCGTAGGACAAAAGCAAAGAGTCGCCATTGCTCAAGCCATCGCGTGTCACCCCGGGCTGGTGATTGCAGATGAGCCAACCACTGCCCTCGATCCGACAACCCAGAACGAAATCCTCGACCTGCTGGGCAACCTGCGAAAGAACATGCATCTCGCGCTCTTGTTGATCTCTCACGATTTCAGCGTGCTTGCGCGCGCTGTTGACCACGTCATAGTCATGCGCGACGGTCACATCGTTCAGCGCGGAACGACGCAGCAAGTGGCTGACAACTACCTCGATGCTTATACACAATCACTCCTCACCTATCCGGCATCAGCTGCCCAGCTCAAGAATGACAGAACGAGCCTCCCGCCTGCGCCGCACAGATCGGATCGCCATGCTCGCTATCGTGGACCTTCTCAGTTTGGTGAGCCCGGGCTCCGTGACCGGCGCAAGCCCGCCGAATTGGTCAGCGTGACGACCGTAGGTCACCGCGAACTCAATCGGTTGGCAACGCATAGCGATCCTGTCACCGACAAACCGAAAACCCTGTTGTGCGCCACACACTTACAAAAGTACTACCTGCAGGGCAGATGGCCATCGGCAAGCCGGCATCGAGTTGAGGCTCTCTACGCTGTTGAGCTCGATGTAGATACTGGTTCATCGCTGGCGGTTATCGGGCCATCAGGTTCGGGAAAGTCAACTCTCGCGCGTTGTCTCGCGTGCCTGGAGAAACCGGACAGCGGAGAAATCTGGTTCGATGGTGTTGATCTCGCTGCGCTCTCGGACCGCAAACTTATTCCTTTCCGGCGACAAATCCAGATGATCTTCCAGGATCCAGGATCGTCTCTGAATCCCAGGTTCACTGCTGTTGCGCTCGTTTCCGAGCCGCTCCTCGGCGATCGCCGTAGGACAAAGCAGGAATGCCGTGACCGCGCTCTTGATCTGATTGAGCAGGTCGGACTGCGGCCTGAATGGGGCGAGCGCCTGCCCCATGAATTCAGTGCCGGTCAGCGGAGGCGCCTCGCCATCGCCCGAGCTCTTAGCGTCGAACCCAGGTTGCTGATCCTGGATGAGGCGCTTGCTGGTCTTGACCGGCCGATCCAATTTCAAATTGCGGACTTGCTTCTTCGTCTGCAGGCCAGCCTTTCTCTTACGTACTTGCACATTTCGCATGACTTCGGCCTCGTTGCGCGCCTCGCCGACCGAGTAGTGGTTCTCCATAGCGGAAAAATCGTGGAAAGGAGGAACGCGCGAGAATTGCTCGCCCAGCCTCGCAGTATCCAGGCACGTAGCCTGGGGAATGAAACATGCGAGCTGGTTGGCTTACGGAGGGAAGTCGCATGATTTCCGCCTTCGCTCCAAGGCTTGCACGAACTCTGTTCCTGATTTTCGGCGTGTCTGTACTCGCGTTCATCATGATGGACATGGCTCCCGGAACGTACGTGGAGGAGATGAAGCTGAACCCACAGATGTCTCCCAACACGCTCGCCGCCCTCCGGGCTGAGTACGGACTGGACCGGTCGCTCGCGGTCCGCTATTTGCTTTGGCTGAGCTCGGCAGCGCGGGGAGAGTTCGGATTCTCCTTTGCCTACAACTGCCCCGTCTGGCCCCTGTTCAGGGTGCGCGCGGAGAACACATTGATACTGACTATCACCGCCATGCTGTTCTCCTGGGCAGTTGCGATTCCGGTCGGAATACTCGCTGCTACTCACGCGGGTCGCTGGCAAGATCGGGTTTCGGCAGTTTCGACGACCTTCCTCCTGGCCACTCCGGATGTTTTGATTGGACTGGCGCTGCTTGCATTCGCGCTGCACACTCGCTGGTTTCCAACCGGCGGCATGCGCACGCTCCCTTCTACTGAAATGGGGCTGTTTTCCGGAGCGCAGGATTTTGCCCGCCATCTGGCCTTGCCAGTGGCCGCACTTAGCGCGGGAATGCTTCCCATGCTGGCCCGGCATGTTCGGTCTGCCACGCTCGACGTTTTGAATTCATCTTTCATTGCTGCAGCGCGTGGTCATGGCATTCCTGAGGGAAGGATATTGCTTCGTCACGTTCTCCCTGCGGCCGCCAACCCTCTTATTTCGCTGCTCGGAGTTTCCGTTGGAACATTGCTGAGCGGGTCGCTCTTGATCGAAGTAATCATGAGTTGGCCAGGAGTAGGTCCACTTCTGCTGCAAGCGGTACTGGAGCGGGATGTGTACATCGTGATCGCTGCCATCATGTTTTCAACCCTGTTTCTCATAACCGGCAATCTAATGGCCGACGCTCTTCTTTATATGGCGGATCCACGAATCCGTACGGGCCAGCCATGATCAGGGAAAAAAAACTGTGGATTTCAGCGGTCGCACTGGTCCTGCTCCATGTCCCAGTTGTTGGGGCCCGCTTCTTTGCTCCCTACGATCCCACCGTACAGAACCGCGACGTACCTTTTTCGCCTCCGACGCCGGTTCATTTTGCTGATTCGCAGGGACGATTTCACTTTCGCCCATTTGTTTGCCGCTGGGTCGGCGACACCGTTTCATCCGAGGCTCAAGGCAACCACGAAGATTGCAGTAAAACTTCTTCACTCCGCTTCTTTGTGAACAATGCGGCTGTCTATAACGGACGGTTTCTGCAGTCTTCCCGGCACCTGTTCGGAACCGATGGTGCGGAACATGTCTTTCTTCTGGGGACCGATGAGTACGGACGGGATCAATTCTCCCGCCTTCTCTATGGAGGGCAGACATCGCTCGGGGCGGGGTTGCTCGCGACTGGACTCTCGCTCGGATTGGCTCTGGTGTTCGGCTGTATTGCCGGCTATTTGGGCTCGTGGGTCGATGATTTCATCATGCGGGCGGCAGAACTCTTTATGGCCCTGCCATGGATATACCTGTTATTTGCGGTCCGTGCTTTTTTGCCGTTAAATGTCGACGCCCGACGGGCTTTCCTTCTGCTGATCGGCGTCATCGGGAGCACTGGGTGGGCGCGCCCCTCGCGCCTGATCCGTGGAGTCATTCTCAGCGTCAAAGAACGAGCCTACGTCCTTGCTGCGCGCGGTTTCGGCGTTTCCAGCGTGTCGATCATTCGGCGTCATATTCTGCCCGAGGTATCTTCTGTCGTCCTGACCCAGGCGGCGCTTTTGGTCCCGCAATACATTCTTGCGGAAGTCACGTTTTCATTTCTCGGTTTGGGCGTCGGTGAGCCACAACCGAGTTGGGGAAACATGCTGGCCAACCTGCAAAGCTACTACGTCCTTACAGCTCATTGGTGGATGTTAGCGTCGGGGTTGGTATTGCTCCCGATCTTCTTTCTGCTCTACTCGGTCGCTGATTCTCTTCAGCGGCGGGTTCAGATCTTTGATCTGGCGCACTGACTGTTCAAAGCAACAATGCCCAGGAATGTTTGGAAAGAGGAAATATGAGACTCCGATCAAAGCGCGGCTGCATTTGGATTTGGATCTTAACTCCCTGGCTGGCATTCGGCGCAACCCCACGTGCAGGGCAAGCGACAGATGGCCGTGAGGACGTCCTCACCATCGCAGGCGACTTAGGTCAACGTGGCGGACGTCTGGTCGCATCGCTGCACTCGGATCCAAAAACCTTGAATCCAGCTACGGCGGTGGATGCCTACTCGAAGCAGATTATCGGTCTCCTCTTTGCGGATCTCATCCACATCAATCCTTACACCGAACATAGCGATGCAGCGCTGGCGAAGTCGTGGAAAGCTTCACCTGACGGAAAGCACTACACTCTAGAACTACGCCGCGGGATTCGCTTTTCGGATGGCTATCCCTTTGACGCGGACGACGTAGTATTCAGTTTCAAGGTATATCTGGATGAGAAGGTCCATTCTCCGCAGCGCGACCTGCTAGAGGTTCAGGGAAAACCAATTCAAGTGCGGAAGCTCGGACCTTATCAGGTGGAGTTCGACCTTCCTGAGCCGTATGCGTCCGCAGAACGCATGTTCGACAGCGTGAGAATTCTTCCGCGCCATCTGCTGCAACGCGCCTACGAAGAAGGCAAAACCTCCCAAGTCTGGGGATTGGCGGCCAAGCCCAGCGAAGTCGCCGGGCTTGGTCCGTTTCGACTGAAACAGTACGTGCCAGGCCAGCAGATTGTCCTGGAGCGAAATCCCTACTACTGGAAGGTGGATTCATCAGGAAGTCGTCTGCCCTACTTCGACGAAATTGCGTTTTTGATTGTTCCCACCGAGGATGCCGAAGTCATTCGGTTTGAGGCCGGAGACATTGACGTCATTAGCAGAATCGGCGCCGATAACTACGCGGCACTCGAAAGGGATCGGCATGCCACCGCGTATCAGCTTCAGGATTTGGGGCCGGGACTCGAGTATAACTTCCTCTTCTTTAACCAGAACTCTGTTGACCCGCAGAAGCTACCCGAGATCCAGCGCAAGCAGGAATGGTTTCGAAAGCCCGAATTCAGGCAGGCTGTGTCCTCTGCCATCGATCGCGAGGCGATCGTGCGGCTCGTCTACCGGACCCGAGCGACACCGCTATGGGGCCAGGTCACGCCGGGGAACAGAATGTGGCTCAATGCCGCGGTACCGCATCCTCCGCAGTCGCTCGCTCGAGCAGCAGCGCTACTCCGCTCGGTGGGTTTTACGCGCCGGCCCGATGGAGTTCTCGTCGACACGCACGGGCAGCCGGTGGAGTTTTCAATCTTGACCAATCCCAGCAACGCCCAACGAACAAAAATGGCAACCATAATTCAGGACGACTTAAGTCAACTCGGGATGCAGGTGCATGTAGTGCCGCTGGAATTCCAGGCCGTGATGGCAAGAATCTTCGACTCGTACGACTACGAAACGGCTGTCCTTGGCTTGGTCAGTGGTGATGCTGATCCCAATCCGGAGATCAATGTGTGGACGACTGGCGGGGGAACCCATCTCTGGGCTCTGACGGAGAAGGAACCAGCTACTGACTGGCAGGCGGAGATCAACCACCTCATGCGGGCTCAAACTGCGATCCTGAATTACCAGGAGCGAAAGCGCGCATACGATCGAGTACAGGAATTGGTGGCGCAATTTGATCCTGTAATTTGCGTGGTCAGTCCCCATGTGCTCGTGGGGGCAAAGAACGCCGTGGGAGGTTTCAAACCGGCGGTGATGGGAGACTACGTTCTGTGGAACGCCGACCAGCTCTTTTGGCGCCGCAATGTTGCCGCAAGCAGATAGACACTCGGTCCGTGCCCTGATCGGCTTTTTGTGACTCCAGTACTCTCGATCGATCTACGAGCAGACTAGGGTTGGATCATTCCGCGGCGGATGGCATATCGAACCAGGCTCGCAGTTTCATGGATGTCGAGTTTGCGCATTAGCCGGGCGCGATGGGATTCCGCAGTTTTTGCACTGATGCCCAGCAGGCATGCGACATCCTTTGTAGATTTTCCCTCACTGATCAACTGAAGCACTTGCCGTTCCCGGGAGGTCAGGGGGTCGGGTGGCCGTGACGTTTTTGAAAGAAACGCTTCAACCACGGCTTGAGAGACACCGGGGCTTAGATAGAAGCCGCCACGGCATACTTGATGAATGGCGTGAACGAGGTCCGTGGCTGCCTGGTTCTTGAGAACGTATCCCTTGACTCCCAAGCGAAGCGCTTCGGTTACATACTGATCCTCGTCATGACGAGTCAGAAGGATAGTCCTTGTTTTGGGAGATGCCCGGCGCATTTCACCCGCCGCCTCTATCCCATTCATCAATGGCATGCTGATATCCACTACCGCCACGTCCGGACAGAGGCGCGCGACGACACCTAACAACTCCTGCCCGTCAGAGGCCTCACCTGCGACCTGAATGTCTTCCCGCTCAAGAAATGACTTCAAGCTTTGTCGTACGAGGACGTGATCATCAGCTAAGACGGCGCGAATTGGCATTCGAATTCTCCCTGGGAACCGTTATGCGTAACTGGGTCCCGCTTCCTGGTTCTGACTCAATGTGCAAAGTTCCGCCAAGGGCACTGAGTCGTTCTTTAATTCCAATAAGCCCCAGGCCCCGGTTGCCTCGTTCTTTGAGGCGAGCCGGCGCATCAAATCCCACTCCGTTATCCCGAATGCTACAGACGATCTTTTTCGCATCGCCGTCGAGTACGATCCACACATTTCTCGCTCCGGCGTGCCTGGTGATGTTATTGAAGGCCTCTTGAACAATCCGGTAAAGAGCAGTCTCGACTGAAGGAGGCAGACGGAAATCGAGGCGAGCCTCGACGTGAATCACAAGTCCAAAGCGTTTGGAAACTCCTTCAGTCAGGAACCGGATCGCTGGAACGAGGCCTAAGTCATCCAGAATCGTAGGCCGCAGTCCGTGGGACAGCTCACGCAACTGTTCCTCAACCTGGTGCAAAAGACCCGTGACGTTATTGACCTTCGCCTGCGCAGCTGGCGGCAGGTCCCGTGAGATCTCCGCCATTGCGAGGTACACGACCACGAGCAACTGGCCCGCTTCATCGTGAACCGCGTGGGCGATGCGTCTCACTTCCTGCTCCAGCGCTTCGTTCACGCATCGCAAACCCGCGACTGCATCCCGATACCCGCGATATGCCATTTCGTAGGCAGAAAGGCTTTCCGCAAGGAATTGCGACGCGTCGGCTAGACCTACTGGTGCCGCGCCTTGCCCCAGATTGTCAGTCAGGATTTTGCTAAGAGCCACGTGATGCAATTCGGCCATGTCAAGCAATCCGACCTCGCTGGTCAAAGCCAAGCGCCCCACCTCGTAAGCTCCCCGTAAGGCGCGTTCGCCGCCCCCGGACAGATAATGCTCCAGGGCCTCGGTGTAGAGGGCCTTAATGTCACTGGTTGAGATTGCGACTGCCATTTGAGTTATCCCTGATAACGAGCTACGAGCACGAGCGCATCATCGGTTTGTTTGTTGTAGTGATCGAGGATGCCCTGCGCGGCCAGCCGCGGTGTCGCCAATGAAGTGATTCGTGGGGCAAACCCACTCTGCACCCCGTCAGTAGCCAGAACGAGCATGTCTCCAGGCACGACAGGAAGAACGGAAGCTTGTAGCGCGGGAAGTTGGATACCCACGACTCCCGCACGAAGCAAAAGCAATTCCTCGGTTCCGTCGGCAGCCGGCCCAAACCGCCGGAGAGTGCCCTGCACGTTTCCAATTCCTAGCCAGGTCAATAAGTTGTGCCTCAAATCAAATGCTGCCAGGCTCATTACTACGCCCCGCGTGGGACGCAGTCGGTCATGGCAACGTTCCGTCAGAGTAATGAGGGGTTCTGCGGCGTGAGTCTTCAGAATCGCGCACGCCGCCTCTGCAGCCACGGCTGCTTCCGGCCCGTGCCCGATGCCGTCTACGAGCGCTAAAAGAACCCCGTTCGTGAACGTTTCGCAGACATAGCGATCCCCGGATTCGGATTGCCCCGGTAGGGTGGCGCAAGCGACTCCGAGTTCGACTCCAGATTTGATCAACCCTTCCATTTTCGAATCGTGACCGTGGTGCCCCGTCCGACTTCTGAGGCAATTTCAAACTCATCGACAAGGCGGCGCACGCCCGGAAGTCCCAACCCGAGACTTCCAGATGTGGAGTACCCGTCGCGCAAAGCCTGCTCAATACTCGGGATGCCGGGTCCGTCGTCGCGCGCGATGACAGTAACGCCGGGGCTGCCGGAATTTTGCGTGGCTCGCAAAACGATCTCCCCTTGCCCGGCGTAGGAGACAATATTGCGGGCAAGTTCGGAGATGGCTGTAGCCAACAACGTCGAATCGCTTGCGGAAAAACCCAATTCCAGGGCCATGGCGCGACCTTTCTGTCGAGCCGCGACCACATCCTGATCCGCAGCAATTGAGACGCAGATTTCGTTTTCCACGACAACCAGGCTATTTTCCACAACAGTGTTACCGCTCAGAGAATGGTCCTGAACTTCCGATGCAAGTACTCCAGGCCTTCCTCCAGATCAAGCGCCGTCGTGACTCCTCCCATGGATAAGCCGAGTTGCACCATGGCAAAGGCGACGTCGGGTTGGATTCCAACGATGACAGTCTCTGCTCCTCGCAAGCGGATCATGTGCGCTACCTCCCGCATCGTGCGTGAAGCAAATGAATCCATCACATCCATCGCCGTAAGGTCAATGATGATGGCGCGCGCTCGCGCTTTAGCAACCTTCTCCACGAGTGCGCGGCGGAGTTGCAGCAAGTCGGAGTCGGTCAGGGCCGCCTGAACAGTAGCGATCAGTATTTCTCCCTGCTTGAGAATCGGGACTTCCACGCCGGCTCCGTTAAAGTGGCTTAGTTCGCTTCGGTCTGGGGTATAACCTTGTAGCCCAGTAGTCGCTCAGCCTGCTCAATTCCCCCCTGCAAGTCGCCAACGGTGTTCATCTTGCCCAGGTCAACACCAATATTGACCAGGGTCTGAGCGATCTCAGGCGACAAGCCTGTCACGATGACGGTGGCGCCGAGCAATCGTGAAGCTTCGACAGTCTGCACAAGGTGGTTGGCCACGGAGGCATCCATGGCCGCGACGCCTGTGATGTCTATGACCACGACCTTGGCACGGTTAGTGCGGATACCGCGCAGCAACTGCTCAGTCAATTGGCGAGCGCGTTGCGGGTCGATGACTCCGATGATGGGGAGAATCAGCAAACGCTCCCGAACCTGCAATACCGGCGTGGACAGTTCGCGGATGGCCTCCTGTTGCTGGCGGATGACGCGCTCCCGTTCTTGCACAAAGCCCACGGCGACCGTATTTGCGATCCGGTTGGCGGCGGGCTCATAGGCATCGAGAATACGGTCCAGCTTGGTGAAATCGGCTTGGTACTTCGAAAACAGCGAGCGCGCCAACACGTCACGCAACAGAAGAACGATTCCTACGACTTCATGCGTTTCAACCCCTCGAGGGATGATGCGCTCGGACAAATTCCGCGAATATGCCTGCAGAGCCTCGAAGGTGCCTGTGGCCAGAGCCTCAACGTAGTTGTCGTACACAGAGGTTGCCTCGGCAAAGATCTCTTCCTTAGTCATAGCCGTCAGCAATCGAGCTTCCGTAATTCGTCTAGCCCATTCCTCGCGAAGTTGGGTGCGGTTCTGCCGAAGGTGCTCAACCAGTTCGTGCAGCACTTCGGCGGTTAACTCACTGTGAGAACGAGTCGACGTCATCGGGCCAGTCGCATGCAGTGAGTCCAGCGTTATGGGTTGAGCCATAGGCTCCTCCTCCTCAATTTGTGCAAGTCAATCCGCCTAAAATTGGCAAATACGTGTCAATACAGAGATCGCCCGAAGATCCCATTGCAGCCCCTATAGCACAATCAGGTGAAGCCCCTAATTCGGGATGCAGCAATTCCCTTGGTTGCTTCAGAGGGGCAGCTCGGGGGGAACTCAATTCGGTGGTCGTAAACGTGTGCCTGGTGGGCCCAGGACGTCGTCGGCTCAGAATCTGGGTCAGCTCAGAACCTGGGAAGAGGCACGATTACGACCTCTGTCATTCGGCGGCGCTCGAAGTTCACGCAATAAGCGTCATTGCCAACGGGAAACGCAGAATCAACGCCCCTTTGGCTCCGAAACCGCGACACTGTCATGTGGAAATGTGAAACCCTCGGGCCGCTTCTTGCGAGGGACCGACCACCCATCCCGCAATTCGCCGGCACGACGAATGATTCGTGCCGTCAACTCGTCCGAGTACGGACGGCCCTGTACCACATCCGAGTCAGTACCCTTGGTCGGGATGTCGAGCGACTGCAACTTTTCGAGTATGGGCCTCATTGCCCGGTCAGGTGCGCGGAAAAAGAGACTGCCCCTCACGCGAGCGAAGGTCCATCCGAGTCGTTCGAGCATCGTCTGCCGATCCATGTCTTCGCCGAGCTCCTCGAGTGACAGGTCGCGATCCCCATCGCACTCGATGGCTAAACGGATGCCATCCCCTTCTACGACAAGATCAATACTCCGCGACCCGAGCTTCCAGCGGGGAATGACGTGGTAGCCAGCCTGCACAAGATGCTTCATCACTTCACGCTCGAGTGCAGACTGTACACGTCTTTCCTTGTCCTCGGGAAGCCTGGTCAGCATTTCGGGCGCCTGGGCGTGCTCGATGAGCCGGCGCCGCAGGTCGCCCGGGTGTAAGTCTGACTGCGGGTCCAAAGAGTGAACGACCCACATCTGGTCTCGTGCTCTGCTGGCCGCCACATTGAACCGCTGCTTGAACATTTGCTGGTCCCGGAAATAAAGGAACTCGCCTTTGGGGGCGTCCACCATCGATAGGAAGACTACGTCTCGTTCGTCTCCCTGAAATTGTGCGGATGTGCCGCAGAGCAAGCGATGACGTTCATACAAGTCAGGAGAAAGATACGTCCTCAGGAGGCGGTCGATTTCGAGGGCTTGCTCCTCACCCACAAGAGACACTACGCCAAAACTGGAGGGCAGTCCGATTTCGTTGGTTTGGTATTCCTTTTGTTCAAGGGCCGCGACTATGAGAGAGGCAATGACCTTCGCTTCTTCGTGGTTGACCTTTCCTTCCCGCGTCGAGCCTTCGACCCGATAAGCAACGACATGCGGTCTGAGACGAACCCTACTCGCATCCCGCAGTGGCTTAATGTCACCGTCGTAAGAGAGTTGGTTGCTGAACTGAATGATTTCAGTGACACAGCGGAAGTGTTCAACCAGTCGGATCGTTTCTCCGAAGGACTGACGGGCCAAATCGTAGACCGAGGTTTGCCCATCGTACAAATGGGCATTAGGAATGCCTTGCAGGAACTGGTCGATGAGATTCTGAATTACAGCGGCCTCCTGTCCAACCGCGGAGGGGCTGACCTGCTCATGGTCACCGACTACAACGACGTTGCGACCCAGGTAAAGCGCCACCAGAGCCATGACGTCGCTCTGACTGGCTTCATCAATAATCACTGTGTCAAAGCGTGCCTTCCTCGGATCAAAGTTCTCGACGACCCTTGAGAGTGGCATGACCCAGACCGGAACGGCACCCCAGCACTCGGTCATTTTACGGGCCGCCTCGGTACGCAAACGCGGAGCACGTATGCCAGTGCCCTTGCCTATTTTGCGAATAGTGTCGAGCCAACCGATGAGTGCTTGCCTTTGCGGAAGAGACGTCCTCCTCGACTGAAACATCCACGCCCGATGGTCAATGAGATCAATGGTCGTGGCTTGAAGCTGGACGGTCAATCGTTCAATTGATGTCTGGAGTTCATCGATGGATACGCTGGCCCGGCGGTCAAGTTCGTCCTGGATTTGCTGCCAGATCCACGCCTGCGAAGGATCTCCAGGTACTGTAGCGCTCGCATGCTGGCCGCTACGTGCACGAATTGCCGCGGCCCAATCCGGCGCCGCGGTCTCAAGCTGTGCCAGCAGGATATTGCGACGCTGCAGCTTGCGTCGGAGTTCGTGCATTTCCACCAGGCGTGTGTAAGCCCGCCGGTATGCCTTGGAATCCTGCAACTCCACCGCCTCGCGCAGACCTGCGATAGTGCGCGAATCCATGAACGACTTCCTTGCAATCGCAAGACGTTCACGCAATTCGGCGAGTGTCTGATTAATTTCCGCCCACCTTAAGTGGTCCCGGCGGGCCGTGAGAATAGGTGGCAAAGACTCGCGGACGGCTTTGTGTAATCTCACCAGCTCGCCCTGGTCTCCAACGACCACCGGTTGCTCGGAGAGAAACTTATCCCAGAGAAAGCCGAAGTCTTTCAGTTTTTTCTCAATCGGAGTCCAAACCTGGGAGTGCCATGCCAGACAATCTCGGATCGGGCCACAAAATTGGATTGCGTCCTTCTCGATTTCGGCTCCCATTTGAGCCGATCTGCTTGCTCCCAATGGGGACATTTGGCGGTCCCAGCGCGTCGCCAGGTTTCTGCGAAGAAGTTTGAGCCGAGAGAACTTGCTCACCGCCAGAAAGTGATCGGGGAGCCTCGGAGAAGCACCATCAACCACAGTCGTCTGGATGAACCGCTTCCAGCGCGCATGCGTCAAAAGGCTCAAGAAGCCGAGGTTCCCGCCCCTTCTCAGGTGGCCGTGGATCTCGGTTGCAGTCTGCTCGTGCTGCTCAAGCTGCGAATCGTCTGCGAATCTGGTCTCATGCTGAATGAGCAACTCTTGAGTGCTCCCGGCCTCAAAGTGTACCTGCTCGACGAGCGCGAGCAGTTTTTCCCACGTTTCCCGGCGGGGACCACCATTCTTTCCTGCATAGACCGCCGCGAGTTTCCACCTCTCGTCGCTAGCGAGAAGAGCGACGGATTGGTTGAGTGTGGGTGCGAGCGTCTCCAGAGCATTTGCGGATACAGGCCCACTGCCTTGCCAAAGGTCGGCTCGGAATTCGTGATCTGATATTTCCAGGCGTGCTTTTTCAACGAGGAGATCCTCGAAATCAGCTGGAGCCGGTAGTTCGCTAGCGGACGGCAAATTGCCGGACAGCTCGTTCTCGAGATCCGGCGATATGGTTCGATTCGTGGCATAGAGTTCCACGAGGTCCCCGCCGGAAAGTGGGAGTTCGACGCCGAGTTGAACTGGGCCGGGGATCCAGCCATTCACGTCAGACTCGCGCGCGATCTTTCGGGCAGCCTCCGAGGGTGTCCAGGCTCTTCCCCCAACAACGACGTCTCGATACTCGTAGGCACGCGCATCCGCGAGTTGTTGTCGCAGCTCGGCTAGCTGGTTAAGGAGCTCCGCTCTTTCTTGTGTGAGTCTTTCAGTTTCGAACTCAAGAGACTTTGCGTCGGTTCTAGATAGACGGTCAGCAATGCTACTGACCGCGCTTTCCAGTTGCAGGTGACTGTCAAGATCGCTCTCCAGGAGACTCACACTCAGCGAGCGCAATTCGGGTACGATCTGGCTGCGTACCATTCGCAGTGCTTTCGTAGTGTGGCTGGTGACCAGCACGCTCTTTCCTTCAGCCAGCAGGTGACCGATAAGATTTCCGATCGTGTATGTCTTTCCCGTGCCTGGAGGTCCCTGGACGAGCACTCCGCCCGAGTGCTCGGTCCGACGAGCGATTCGGACCTGCTCAGGATTGGCAGGTTTCGAAAGAAGGATGTCAGCGTCCGCCTTACCCGAGTCGCTGGCGCTATCAAGGTTGTCCCCCTCGGCGGGAGGTGGTTCGAGGCCCACGATATTCAGTAGGGACCACGGCAAATCCTCCCGACTTCGAAGATCTTCCAGTATGGCCTCGATGGCCGCCGCAAAACCAAGGGTCCGAGCGCGAAGAAATAGGACCGGTTGCCTTCCGACGCGAGGATTGTCAGTGTCCCCCTCCGGGGCGCCAGATTCGATAAATTCACCTCGCGGAGACAACTGAACTACCATGCGCTCCAGGAACTCCGAGGTGAGACCGTCACCGAGTGGCGAAAAGCCTCCCTGCTCTAATTCATCACGGCAGCGTCCGATGGCCCGTCCATCGACGTCTGGCATCGACTGGAATAAGGAGGAATAGAGTTCCACCGGGTGCTCCGTTTCAGTCAAGGTAAACTCGGGCACCGAAGGGCTGAAGCTAAGTTGGAGGCGTTGCAGAAGGATGGGGTGATGCACGGTACCTTCCGGCCGCCGCCAGCTGAGTATGCCGTCACCTAGCACAATCTCCACGCGCTCCGCTTCGCGCTCGACACGGCCGTAAAGCTCGTAGAAGTCTTCAAAGATCTCCATGGCGGCTCGGGCCGGACGCTCATCTTTCGCCCACCGGTCTCGACGTTCCTTCCATTGCTCGAACGCGACTGCCCGTTTGGGATCGGCCGCAAACCGCACGCGCCCTGTGACCGGGGACGCCTCCTTTCTGGATTCAAGGGATGATGCTTCTTTGAACGGATCTTCCCAACTGGCTTCGAGCCACCCGTCGAGCGCAGCGGGAGGGGCGGGCGGGCTGGAAAGCCGTGGGCGCGCGATCTTTAGAACGAAATCAGGATTTTGTGACTGGGCCGACAACCCATCATCGGACGCTGGAAGACTTGGCGGCTCCATTACTGCAGGGGTTCCCCTGCGGACCGAGGGGTGGTCCGGCAGGTCCTTTAGCCAGAGAGTCCAAAGCTGTTGGTCGAGATGCCGCTTGACTGGGTTGCGATGCTCGTTGAGCGCCTCCAGGTAACGGAATACCCGGAGCAGACGGTCCCGTCCAGTGCGGACTAGTTCACTGTCCATGAGCCACCAGTTAAATGCCGTACCTGAATCCGGACCCCCGAATGAAGGGAAATCCAACGGGTAAGATAGCATCGCCCGGTCCAGAAAAGTCGTGACAGGAGTTTTGCGAAGTGCCTTGGGGGCACTCTGAACTTATCCTTACCGCCAACAACTCATTGTTTTTCCATAAGTTTGACGACAATTTCGCAGCTGCCTTCGGCGAATAGAGAGGGGAAAATGAGAGGTGCATCTCCTCGGCGGAAGTTGCAACCCCTTGACGCCAACGTCTGATAGAACTGAGACCCAGACTGGAACGCCGCACTCCTTCCCAAGGCCAAGGAATCTACGCCAAGCACTTCGACCACCCTCCAACTTGTTCGACAAGGGCACTTACCAGGACAATGCTAGTCTTCTTGGCATGCGGTCCGTTCCCATTCTGCGGTACTCGCTTCTGACGCTGATCCTATTCGCCTCCAGTTTTGCCCAGAACGCGGTCGACCTGAAGCCAACTGCCCAGCAGTTGGAGTGGCAAGACCTGGAGATGGGCGCAATTATCCATTTTGGCCCGAACACTTTCATGGATCGCGAATGGGGAGACGGTACTGCCGATCCGAAGGTATTTAATCCCACACAATTCAATCCAGACCAATGGATGCAGGCATTGCGCGCCGCCGGAATCAGGTACGTGATTTTCGTCGCCAAACATCATGATGGATTTTGTCTCTGGCCGACTGCGCAGACGGACTACAGCGTCAAGAACAGTCCCGTTCGACAGCGGGAGAGGCGACGTAGTTGGCAGAGTGGAAGAAGCCGCGAGGAAGTACGGGATGAAGTTTGGGGTCTATCTGTCTCCGTGGGATCGGCACGAGCCGCGGTACAGCAACTCCGCCGAGTACGACAAATACTATGCGTCCGAACTTGACGAATTAGCGCAGAACTATGGTCAACTCGAGGAGTTCTGGCTCGACGGCGCCGGCAGCGGCGGTCACGTCTACAACTTTCCTCGCATCATCGAGGAGTTGCGAATGTTGCAGCCGAACACGCTCGTGTTCGCAGACACCGCGCTGTTTGAATACGGCGATATTCGTTGGGTGGGAAATGAAGACGGCGTCATCCCGTACGAGAACTGGAACGTCATCGACCGGCATGGATATCTGCGCTGGCGCCCGGTTGAGGCAGATACTCCGCTGCGAAAAAATCATTGGTTCTGGCATCCCAAGGATGAGGCAAGCCTGAAGAGCCTGTCGGAATTGCTGACCACCTACGAACAAACGGTGGGGCATGGTGGTCAACTTGTTCTCGGCATTGCGCCCGATCAACGTGGGTTAATTCCTGATGCGGATGTTCAGCGGCTTAAGGATTTTGGCGACGCGATCCGCGCGAGATATAGCAACAATCTGGTCACCAAACACGTAAAGACGGGTGAGGAAGACGAACAGGCGCTCGACGGAAATCCCGACACGTTTTGGTCGGCGCCAGTTGGTTCGCATCATGCTGTACTTGAAGTGAAGTTCGATCATCCCGTTACGTTCGACCGCGCATTGACCATGGAGTGGCTAAACAGCGGACAAAGGGTTCAGTTATACGCAGTCGAAGTTTTCCAGGAAGGGAAGTGGAGCGCAATCGCTCGCGGACAGGCCATCGGACACAAGCGTATCGATCACTTCGCGCCGGTCACTGCTTCCCGCATACGGTTGCATATCCTGTCTTCGTGGGCCGAGGCGCACATCCGTGAATTCCAACTCTTCAATTCGAACAATGCTTCTCCAGAATCAGCCATGAAGTAATGGCCTAAACTCGACGGACTTCGGTTCCGCGCTCCGGGAACGTAACAACGACCTTATCGGCAGCCGCGGTGTGTTACTCTTGCGGGTCTTTTGAGCAATATGGGGAAACAGATCGTTGTCGAAGTTTGCGTCGATTCGGTTGCGTCCGCGTTGGCGGCGGAGCGCGGTGGGGCTCAACGGATTGAGTTGTGCAGTGACCTTTTGGAAGGAGGCGTGACTCCCAGTGTTGGTCTGCTGGGTGTGGTGCGCTCCAAACTCGCGATTGCCATACATCCGATCATCCGTCCGCGACCCGGCGATTTCTGCTACTCGGAGGCGGAATTCGAGAGCATGCTGCGAGACATCGAAATTGCAAAGAGCGAAGGCGCGGATGGCGTCGCGCTCGGGATCCTGGAGGAGGAGGGACACGTTGATGTTCCACGCACCCGGCAGTTAGTAGAACTGGCGCGGCCTCTTTCCGTCACGTTTCATCGCGCCTTCGACATGTCCGCAGACCTGTTTCGGGCCCTCGAAGATGTCTGTGCGACGGGCGCGGACCGGATTCTCACATCGGGCGGTGAGCAAGAGTGCTTACAGGGCGTGGACACGGTGGCGCGGCTCGTTGCAGATGCGGGTGGCCGCATCAAGATCATGGCCGGTGGAAGAATCGGAATCCCCAATGCTCCGACGATTGTTGAACAGACCGGCGTCACAGATATCCACGTCGGGCTCGCCACTCCGGTGAGAAGCCCGATGGTTCATCGGAATTCACGTTTGTCGCTCGGCAAGGCTCAAGGCCGCGAATACGAGCGGACACAAGTATTGGAAGACAGCGTTCGCCAGCTCATTCGAGCCATTTCATCCCGAACCGAAGCCAAGGTGAATTGAAGTGCTTCGCGCTAGGTTGGACGGGAATTGTCGAACCCAAGATGTCCCCGCACGTCGGGCGCCCTTGATCTCGAAAGCCTCTGTTGCTCGTCGCATTCCCACACAATGACGCACGGTGAGCAGTCGCCTGAATTAGCGACTATTCCGGCCAGAATGCGGGAGGTACAATTCCGCTCCCGATTCGCATCGATATCGGAACGATCTCGAACTGTCGTCAACCACGAGACTTCACCGGAGTACCATGGCCATTTATAGCAAGGAAGAGGTTCCGAATCTCAGGGAGCAGGTTTTTGGAACCAGCTTTCTTCCGCACCCGTTGCCGAAATACAAATTTCCCCAGCAAGAGACAGCGCCCAATGCCGCCTATCAGCTCGTTCATGACGAATTGCTGCTGGACGGAAACTCCCGGCAGAACATGGCCACTTTTTGCCAGACATGGGTTGAGCCGGAAGTTCAGAAACTCATGGACGAGTGTCTCGGCAAGAATCTGATCGACAAAGACGAGTATCCGCAGACCGCAGAAATTGAGTCTCGATGTGTGAACATGCTGAGTGATCTGTGGAACTCTCCGGACGCCGCGAACTCCCGCGGCTGTTCGACGAGTGGATCGAGCGAAGCGGCGATGTTAGGCGGCCTCGCGATGAAGGTACGGTGGCGCGAAAAACGAAGAAGAGCCGGAAAGTCGGCAACCCGCCCGAACCTGATATGCGGATTGTGCACACTCCTGTTGGCCGATGTTCACCCGTTACTTCGATGTCGAACTGCGCCAGATTCCCTGCGAGGGCAGCCGCCTCCTCATGTCACCGGAAGAGGTGATCAAACGATGCGACGAAAACACGATTGGGGTGGTGCCGACGCTGGGAACGACCTTCACCCTTCAGTACGAGCCCGTTCAAGCAGTCGCGCTTGCTCTGGACGATCTTGAGGAGGAGCGCGGCCTCGATATCCCGCTGCACATCGACGCCGCGAGCGGAGGCTTCATTGCTCCGTTCATTCATCCAGAAGTAGTCTGGGATTTCCGTATTCCGCGGGTGAAATCGATCAACGCTTCCGGTCACAAGTTCGGGCTGGCGCCGCTCGGTTGTGGTTGGATCGTGTGGCGTGAAGCCGCTGATCTCCCGGAAGAACTTGTTACCAATGTGAAATACCTGGGCGGCAACATGAGGATCTTCTCGCTGAACTTCTCGCGGCCTGCGGGTCAGGTGGTCGCGCAATACTACAATTTCGTGCGCCTGGGTCGGGAAGGATACGCAAAGATCACTCGAGGCTGCGCTGACGTGGCGCGCTGGTTTGGCGATCAAATCGGAAAGATCGAGATCTTTGATCTGATCCACGACGGCAACAGCGGGATTCCCGGCTGTGCGTGGACTCTGGCGAATGGCGAAAACCCTGGGTTCAACCTCTACGATCTTTCCAATCAGCTCCGCATCAAAGGGTGGCAAGTTCCAACGTATCCCATGCCTCGGAATCGCCAGGATATGCTGGTTCAGCGCGTCCTGATGCGGCTTGGTGTCAGCCGCGATCTTGCTGGACTTCTCATGAATGACCTGCGGCGCGCGGTGAGAGAGCTGGAAAAGAATCCTCCGCTCAAATCCCTTACTCCGGCGAGCGCCGGGGGCTACAACCACAATTGATCTCCGCGGTGCTACGGGTTGCGGCGTCACTCATTCGGGCGACCTAGTTCCAGCGAACACGAATCTGCTCACCGCAAGATGTGACTAGACCCTCGCGATGACTTTGATTACTGTCACTCGCGTCGTTATTCATCGCGAGGAGGTCAGACCATGCAGGAACACGAACTGGAACTGGAACTCGAAGAAGAGTTCCACGAGGGCGAAGAAGAGGCGGGCTTGGAAGGCGAGGGCTGGCTCGGCGCCATTGGAAACGTGGTCGGCAGCCTCCTCGGCGAAGAGGAGCACGAAGAAGAGCTAGCTCACGAACATGAGCACGAACATGAAGAAGAAGCTGCCTTCGGCGAAGAAGAGCTCGAAGAGGAGTTCGAGGAGGAAGCCGGCGAAGGCGAGGGCTGGCTCGGCGCCATCGGAAACATGGTCGGCAGCCTGCTCGGCGAAGAAGAGATGGAAGACGAGACTGGAGCATGAGGACGAAGGCGAACAGTTCTTCGGCAAGATTGGGCGATTCCTGAAGAGAGCCGCGCCCATCCTGAAGAGAGTCGCCAAGGTGGCTGCTCCGATCGTTGGCACAGCCATCGGAGGGCCATTTGGCGGAATGCTCGGCAAAGCCGCCGGTTCATTGCTTGGCGAAGAAGAACTCCACGAGCACGAAGAGGAACTCGAGGAAGAGTTTGAGCACGAGCACGAACACGAGGGCGAGCAGGAGATGGCGCACGAGATCGCCTCGCACGAGCTTACCCATAACGAAGCCGTCGCCGAGATGATGGCGGAAGCCGCTTCTCACGAGGCGCACGAAGGTGAGGCCGAAGCCATGGCCGGCGCCGCAGCTGTCACGGTCATCTCGCCCTCCGACCGCCGGGCACTTCGGCGAATTCTTCCTCACCTGGTGCGCGGTACCGCGATTCTCACCCGCATCCTGCGCAGGCGTCGGATTACCCGACCCATCGGTCCGGGTAGTACCGACCATCGTGCGCCGCACTGTGAAGGACTTGAAGCGGCAGGCAGCGAGAGGGCATTCCGATCACCCGGAAACGTGCCGCTCGTGCAGCCGCCAAGCAGGTTCGTCGTGTGCTGAGCAGCCCAAGAGCGTGTGCAGCTGCCATTACCCGCAACATGCGAGTGAGCCGGCCGATACAAACGGCCGCGCCGCCGGATTCGCTCCCGGATGCGCCGCAGCTCCGTCCGCTAACCGCAATTCGGCCACCGCAGACTTCGACCGCAACATGCAGGAGGAATGTCATGGCATATGAGTTCGAAACCGAATTAGAAGCCCATCCTGAACACGAGCACGAACTCGAGGAGGAGATGGAAGAAGAGATGGAGCACGAGGCCGGCCTGGAAGGGCGAAGGCTGGCTTGGCGCCATCGGCAATGTGGTCGGCAGCCTGCTCGGCGAAGAGGAGATGGAAGAAGAGATGGAACACGAGGACGAGCTTCGAGCATGAGGACGAGTTCGAAGTCGAGCACGAACTCAACCCCATGCGCAAGATCTATCCCGATGCCATGATGGAGCACCTCGGCGAACTCGCGGCCGAGGCGGAAACCGAGCATGAGGCTGCGGAGCACTTTCTGCCGCTGATTGGAATGGCAGCCAGCAAACTCCTGCCGGTGGTGGCTAAGGCCGTCGCGCCGATGGCCAAGAAGGCTGCTGCCGAAGATGGCTCGCGCAGTTACGAGAGCCACGCCGCGGCTTACCAAGGGAATCGGCAAGGTCGCGCGCACTCTGCATCGCAATCCTCAGACCCGACACCTGCTGAAGACCGTGCCCGCGATCGCGCGCACGCACTGTCCGCAGCCTTGCGCACCAGGTGGCACGCGGACGTTCAGTGACTCCGCGAAGCGCGGTGCAGGACTTTGGCGCGACAAGCTGAGCGTGTTCTTGACCAATCCACGTCACAGGCGGCATGCGTTGCGCCGGCATCGATCGGCTGGAACGGCGGTTCCATCGCACCCACGGTCCGGCTATGGCCCGTCCGCATGGGCGATGGGGACGCGGGCGTACGGGGTCGCTACCCCCATGGTACTGGAGGGGACGCCCGGCCGCGGGAGGTTACGCAGGTCCGGGACCGGTTGCGGCGGGACCAGGAGGCGTCGCATATCCCGGTGGGGCGCCGGCCGGCGGAGCTGGTCCGGTGCGTTACGGTCAGATCGTGGGCGGTCGATGCACCTGCCCAGCGGCTCAGTATTGCCGCTGCTGTGGACAGGTACTGCGATAAGAAGAGGTCATTCGAGGCAAAACCATGGGCGACGCTGATCGAAACCATGCCGAGCACGACGACACGGGCAACAGTCCCGGCGCCAAAGGGGGCCGCAAGCACCAATGGCGCCGCACCTGTCGCAATGCCCTGGCTGCGTGCTCAATCGATCAATGTCACCCGTCACGCTGCAGCATTAAGGCCTTTTCGCCTTGATGAGTTTGGCACTGGCGCCGAGGCTCCGACTGCCGGACACACGCATGCGGTGAACAATCTGATCACCGGTCTGCGCCGCGGGCTCCTGCATGTGGCAGGCAGGGTTCGGAAATCCGGAGTCGGAGCGGCCCAGGAGCCGAGCACAACCCGGCTGCAAGACCTCATGCGTAAGAAGGAGCACGCACACAAATGGGTCCGCGGCATCGAGAAGATCTGGGACTTCTACTTCGAAGTCTTCGGACAACGACAGACACGCTATGCGAAATGGCTGTTGAGCTGCGACCGCATCGGACTTGATTGTTATCGAGCAAGTTATCTGGGATTGGGAGTGGCGAGGACTATTCCGGCGCCGCCGCCGTTTTCGTACATGGCGACTGGCTTTGCGCCGGCGACGTTTCGCCGCGGAATTCCGCTGAAGCGGCTGGGAAAGCAACTGAATCCTTTTCCGCTCATTCAGCTGCCGTACCACCGGCTGATCAATCCGTGGACGCTGGGTGCGGTGCTGCACGAAGTCAGTCATAACCTGCAGATCGACCTGGGCCTGTCGCAAGGACGTTCCGCGCAAGGTAGGGCTTGCGCCTGCTGAACGCCGGCGCAAGTAAGCAAGTAGCTCGCATCGTGGATACGCTGGAACCGCGAGATGTTCGCCGACATGAGCGGATTATTGTTGGGTGGGCCGTGCATCCTGGGTTCGTTGATGGACATTCTGGCGCGGGGGCCGGAGACGGTGACACGTTTCAACCCGCGAGGCCCGCATCCCACTCCGTATTTTCGGATGCTGATTAATACGGAGCTCGCGCGCCGCATGGGTTTTGAATCGGAGGCGGAGCAGTATCGCAAGCTGTGGACCCGGATTTATCCAAATCCGTCAGCCACGGGAAATATGCCGGGAGCGCTGCTGAGTTCGTTTGCGGAAGCGTGTCCGATTGCAGTAGATGCCATGTGCTTTCAGCAGTACCCGTCGTTGGGCAACAAGAGCCTGGCGCAGGTACTGAACTTCACGGGCAAAGAGCAGCAGATGATTGAAGAAGCCTCGCGGCGTCTGGCCGCGGGCGTAGACCCCGGGATTATTCCGGAACGTTTCCTGATCGGGGCAATACGATTGGGACTGGACCGGAGGATGGCCCGGCCTGAAGTTCTGACCAGGAATTTCTACAAAGCACTGGCGAGCGGGTAATACCATGCCGATTGAATCTACATTTCGAGAGTTAACGGCAAGTCTTCAGAAGCTGAACGATGTGGCGAACGCTCTGCACATCACCCTGGAAGACAAGCCGCAGCACGACGAGGCGGCGGTGGCCGACGATATGGCGGACAAGACACTCGAACTGCTGGGACTCTTGCATGATGCACGCCGGGCTGCGCTAAGAGCTCGTCAATCGTTGAAGCATCCTGCGGATCTGGACAAGGCGCGGCGCTTTCTCACCGTTTGCCAGAAGCAGTTCCATCAAATCGAGCAGAGTTATTCGGCGAACCTGGCGGCTTACGACAAGCTCAGGGAATTAGTCAGGGTCGGAGGACGCAGTAAAGAATGGACGGGATGGGCGAGCAGCACGAAAGAAGGGATCGAAGAGTGCCGGCTTCCCCTGGAGGCTGCCAGCAAGTCGCTCGCGGCATGCTGGCAGGAACTGGCCGAGCGGCTGGGAACCATGAATATTTCGATTCAGTCCAGGAACGTGGGTCAAGAAATATCGGTTCCCAAGGCCAAGGCGAAAGAATTGGAAGTCGAAGGCGTGACCTGAACGGCCGCACGTCTTGGAATCGAAGTTGCGCGTAAGGCAACCGAGCGGTCTGGACTTGGTCCGCCCGGAGAGTTAAGCAGCGGAAGGAGCATAGAGATGGCCTCGACATTGAGAATCACCGGGTGCACCGTAGACGAAACCTCGATCACCATTTCATTCTCCGAAGCGGTGGATCCGAGTACAGCTTCCGGCAGTACCGGAGCACTCAATCCGGAAAACTATGAGATCTACGACCCGGCGTTACCCGGCTTCGCAACGCCTACGAGTCCGGACTCGACGTGGGGTATCGGGTTCGCCGATCCAGTCGCTCAAGACAGTGTCGTGCTGACTCTGCCTCAGGGCATCAGCTTCAGCCCTGGGGACTTTGTGTTGGTCACAGTCACCAATATCGCGTTGTCGAGTGCGACCGGCACAGCTGCACTGGACCCGGATCCAGCCCGCTTTTCACGCGTTGTCCCAGGCGACGATAGCAGCAACATCGGCAGAACGACGAAGAACGTCGAGGATGCCGTTTCCTATCCCGTTCTGACGGAGGAGATCGGCTACCGCCCTTCTCCAGTGGGAATTCCGACAGGTGGCGGAGGAGGTATCTCGGGAGGAGGAGGAGGAGGTAACGTCGGCCAGATTGCTCTGAAAGCGGTGACGGACGTTCTGGGATGGAAGGCTAATGCAGATGACCCCAAAGGATTTGTGGGTGCGCTGACTCAATCGTTTACGCTGACCGACATCGAGGGCCACATCCAATCGGCCTGGACGCCGCGCACCTACGCGGTGCAAACGGATCTGGGTGGCGGCATTACCGGAGCGCAGGCCAGTCTGTACATGAGGGCGAAGGACGCACTCGATCAGGCGTTGTCTCTGCTGGATGGCCTTTACCCGCTGGACCCGGAAGCCGATCCGGAATACGTGAAGGCCTTGCGGGAGATGGCCCGCAGCCAGATGACAGAGATCGTGCGCGAACTCGGAGTCGTCGGTCTGCCTTCCATTCTTCGCATTAACACCTATTTCGAGATTCTGCTGGGACAGCATGATCCTGAAGTGGAGTTCAACCCCGATGAGATTCAGGGAACTTTGGGCGAGCTCCGCGACACCTATCGGATCGAATTCATCGGAAACCCATTCAACAACTCAGTCGGCGACGAACAGGTGATCACGAACTTCCGCGTGATTTCCGATCACATGACGTCTCTGCTGCAGATGTGGATCTCGAACCGGGACTTCTTCCGCCTTGGGACCACGAAGCCTACGTTCTTTGGCACTCAGCTGGTATTGATTTCTCGGCAGTTCAACGTGATCACGGAGACGGTGAATGAGGTCCGTTTCACGTTGGACTCGGTCTTCATCGGTCCCAATGAGAGGCAGACCCTGCTGCTCGAATTCGCCGATGCGTCGCATTTCCCTCCGATGTTCCTGGAGGATGTGCTGGATGAGGTGGAAAAATTCGCCACCGAAGAGGGCCCACGGCTTCTGCGCGACGCCGGCAAGATTTCGGTTACGAACAACTTGCTACCGGTAGTCGACACACTGGCTGGCCTGATCAATCAGGCCCACAATCCGGCCAACGGAGCGGCCATTCCTGACGGGTATAGAACCGCGCGCGTCCAAAAGTCACTCGACGATCTGGAAGATCAGCTGAACCAGTTGATCACATTGATCGTGCAGGTGGAGCAGCAAGTGCCGCCTCCGGAGAACAAGCTCCTGATCAGCGGCATCACGCTTCCTGAAGAAAACGATGGCTTCTGGACGTTCTCCGTTTTTGGAGCCGGTTTCGATCCTGCGACCGTCGTATTCGTAAACTCAGCTACCGCCGTGGCGGCCTCAGTGGAGTTCTTTTCAGAGCAACGCATTGACGCAACTGTTGACCCGACGTCTTGGGCGACGCTGTCCGCATCGAGCCACGGCATCACGGTAACAAATTCCGTGGGCGAAACGATCATTGAGCCCAATCTCTTCACCATTGATTCCAGCGGAGGGGTTTCCCTTCTGGCGCGCCGTACAGCTACAGCCGCAAAAGCGGTGGGGGGAAAGGTTTCGCGGCCGACAGGGCGCGGAGGCTCTGCCGCGAAGCGTCTCTCCGTTGCGCCGGCAACGGGTGGAGGGATCCCGCCAGCCGCAAGGACGAAACCAGTTCCGGCCAGGGAGACCCGTCCGGCGGGAAGGCTTCCGTCGGTAACGCCGGCGTCGTCGGCCCCTGTCCTGACCGCGGCTGAAAAGAGAGAGCTGGCAAAGCACCCGCTCTGGGGCAAGATCAAGCACCTGTTCTGAGCGTTTGAAGAACCGTGCCGACAGTTGGACGATGAAACATTGACACCAGCAAAGCATGTGAGGAGGCGCATCAATGGCGACCGAAAAAGACTATCAAGGCTTATATGACCGCATAGCGGCACTGCGGGAGCAGGTGGCCAGCCGGCTGTCTGCCGACCTGATCTCGAATCCGCAGCTCGCCGATGCGCTCACCAAGCAGATCGATGACATGCTGGCCTCGGTGGTGGATGCCGATGCCGAAGATTCCGCCGCCGCCGGACAAAGGTCTGGCCGCAGCTGGCCGGCGTCGGCCCGGATGCGGCCAAGGACTTCGGCACGACTCGCGTTCCGCCGGGCGTCGAGCCCTACGACGAAACCATCACCTCCGAACGCATCATCGCCGTCGGCGACATGTACTACCTCTGGCAGCACGAGAAGATCGGCGTCTTCCGCGTGGTGCAGAAGCTGCAGGAACTGTTCAACGCCGGCACGGTGCGGCTGTCCGGCGGTCCGGGCGCATTCGCGCTCTATCAGTTCGATCGCCGCGACGTGCTGCGCTACACCAAGAGCGACCGCCTCTCGGCTTACAAGCGCATCTTCGGATACGGCGGCGCCCCGGTGCCGACTGGGTCGCGCGCCAACACCGACTTCCACAAACTGTTCGCCCACTTCGTCCACCAGGTCACGCTGTTCTGGCGCGACAAGCGCATCTCCGACGTGATCCGCGAGCGCGCCTACGATCCGAGCTTCGGATCGATCGCCATCGTGCGGCGCGCCGGCCTCGACCTGCGCAACAACCTGAAGTGGTTGTCGTTCGGCCATCTCAACGTGCTGCGCGTCGAAGTGATGCAACTGCTCGAAGAGGCCTTCAAGATCCTCAACTCCGACGACGTCAAGCGGCTGTTCGGCGCCGACAACGCCTGGGACGTGGTGGAAGAAGTCCTGATCCGCTACTTCAACGAGCGGCTCGTGACCTCGCCGCGGCAGCGCATGGGCGTGACCGGACGCGAAGTGCTGCGCTGGCTGGCGCAGCCGCACATTCTGCAGACCACGCGCGCGCAGTTTGAGACGCTGCTGCTCGAGATCGCCGAGCAGTCCGAAGAGTGGCTCACCAGCGCGCAGGCGATGGGTCTTGGCGGGCGGACCGGATCGCATCGCGTGCTTGCCTTGGGACCAGACGCAACCCACGCCCGTCAGAGCTAACGGCCGGCCAAGGGCAGGAGTTTCACCGATACGCGCTCCGGCGCGCGAGTATGAATTCGAAGTTTAATCCGGAATGCCGTCCAGCTGCGATTCCAACCTGGGTCGCTGCTGGATGGCAGCCGCAACCAATGGGTTCTTACACCAGCGATAAGCAGGAGCACGCAAGCTATGGCGAATCTTTCTCTCATCGGGCCCAAGAGACACGATATTTCCTGACCGCTACACGGGTGCTCAGCCTAATCGTTACAGAGGCGGGAACACCGATCGTCAAAGCCGCTTCGAATTGCGCTCGCAGCGCCGCTGGGGAGACTGGGGAGTGCTCGAATTTCCAAGCGCGCTGCTTTGGTTCGATGACGAATGCGTGCTCGATTACGGCGAGCCTTTCTGCATCGCGCCGGCGCCGATTTTCCTGTGGCCGGAGTGACCGTCGTCAACGAGCGGGAAGGCCCGCCAAAAATGCGCCATGACACATCTTCGCGCTCTTGCTTACGCCCGGAAGCATCAGGATCGTTTCGTTGGCGAACTGAAAGACTTCATCCGTTTCCCCAGCGTTAGCAACCAGCCACGGCACTGGGAGGATCTCCGCAAGTGCGCGCGCTGGCTCGCGACTCACCTGCGGCATATTGGATTCGAACGCGTCCGCATTGTGCCAACCAAACGTCACCCTATTGTGTACGCAAGCTGGAAGCATGCACGCGGGCGGCCGACAGTGCTCATTTATGGCCACTACGACGTGCAACCTGCCGAACCGCTTCAGGCGTGGAAGACGCCACCTTTCGACCCTGTCGTGATTGCCGGCGATCTCTACGGGCGCGGCTCTTGCGACGACAAAGGACAACTGTTCACGCATCTCAAAGCGTTGGAGTCCTATTTGAAGACGTCGGGCAAGCTGCCGGTCAATGTCAAATGCATCTTCGAAGGGGAAGAGGAGATGGGAGGAAGTCCGGGCCTCGAAACGTTCGTCGCGCAAAATCCTTCCGCGCTACGCTCGGATGCCGCGGTGGTGTCGGACACAAGGATGTTGGGTCCGGGCCGGCCAGCCCTGGGTTACTCCCAGAGAGGCAACCTGCGTTTTGAAGTGGAAGTCAAAGGCTCGCACAGTGACCTGCACTCAGGGAACTTTGGCGGCGTGATTCACAATCCGGTGCAGGCTCTTTGCGAGATGCTCGCCGATCTGCATGACGCGGAAGGACGCGTCACCATCCCGGGCTTCTACGATCGGGTCCGCGAATGGAGCGCGAAGGAACGCGAATACATGGCCAGGGTTGGACCGAAGGATGAAGACATCCTTCGCCAGGCAGGAGTATCGAAAGAATGGGGTGAGAATGGGTACAGCCTTTACGAACGAGTCACAGTGCGGCCGGCGTTGACGTTTAACGGGATTGCCGGCGGATATCAAGGACCCGGAATCAAGACGATCATTCCCGGACGCGCTTCTGCAAAACTCAGCATTCGAATCGTCCCCGATCAGGATCCGCGGGAGATCGAACGATTGTTTCGCGAGCATTTGGCTCGTCTCGCACCTCCAAATCTTATGGTCAACGTAAAGACGTTGGCCCTCTCCTATCCAGCGCTGGTCAATCGAAACCATCCTGCAATGCGAGCGGCCGCTTTCGCATATCGCAAGGGTTTCCGGGCAGAACCGGTCTTTCTGCGCTCCGGAGGTTCGGTGCCGGCGGCGAGCATATTTCAAAGACATCTCGGCATTCCAACCGTTCTGATGGGGTTCGCTCTTCCGGATGACCGCGTGCACGCTCCCAACGAGAAGTTTCACCTCGCCAATTTCTTTCAGGGAATCGAGACGTCTATCTGGTATATGGCAGCGGCCGCGAATCTGGGGACGATAAAAAACGAGGAGAAGCCGCAGAAAGCGTGGGCCGGATGATCGTCGACTGCCACTGTCACGCCGGGACGGGAGACCGGATGACCGCGCCGTGGAATACCGACGCACCGATCGAGCCGTATTTGCGGCGCGCACGAAGAGCGGGGATTGACAAGACGATCGTCTTTGCCGCGTTCAACAGCAACTACGACGACGCCAATCGACAGGTGGCACGCATCGTTGCCCGCTATCCAGGCCGGCTGATTGGATTTGCTTTTGTTCATGCCACCAGGGATGCAGGGCGCATCCACTGCATGCTGCAACGGGCCCGCAAATGGGGATTTCTCGGCATCAAATGCCACGGTTTCGAAGCTATGCCGACTCGCGAGCTCTGTGAAGCGGCGCGGGCTTTTCGAATGCCCTTGCTGGCAGACGTAGTGGGTCACGCGGCCGTGGTCGATATGCTCGCTCCGCAGTTTCCCGACGTGAATTTCATCATCCCGCATCTCGGCAGCTTTGCAGATGACTGGAGGACTCACCAGCAAGTTATCGATCAACTGGTGCGCTATCCGAATGTTTACGCCGATACTTCGGGAGTCCGCCGCTTCGATTACATCGTCGAGGCAATTAAACGCGCGGGTGCCAGGAAAGTACTATTTGGGTCCGATGGTCCGTGGTTGCATCCGGGAGTAGAGATACACAAGATCCGACTGCTTAGGCTGCCAGCAAAACAAGAGGCGGAGATTCTTGGGGGAAACGTCATCCGGTTATTGCGTCAAGTGCCGCGGCTGGAGGAAGCTCGGGCAATGGGAAAACAACCGCGATGCGAATCTGCGGAGACGGTGGCACGCCCGGCTGAAGCGGGCAATCCACCGCCTCCTGTGCAGGCGGAATATGAGCTGTAAAGACTGAGTCAATCAGCGAGCGCGGTGATCGCTCGGCAAGACACCGAGTTGGTGTAGCTGTGCGACCATCGCTGCCCGTGATCCCACTCCCAGCTTTGCAAAGATGCGCCGCAGGTGGGTACACACCGTCCACGAGCTGATGTTCAACACGTCGGCGATTACCTTGTTGGGATGACCTTTGGCGACCATACGAACGATTTCCTGCTCGCGAGGACTGAGCTGAACCCGTCCTCGATTGGGCTTGGGCATTCGCAACAGAAGATACCGCGAGTCGCCCACCTCGGTGTCCATCAACACTTCTTCCGAACAGCTCCCGTTTGTTCCTGTCGCCCCTTGCGCGGGATTCAACAGCTCAATTAAATCGGTCAGCGAGCGGGTGATGGCGTCTTCACACCTTTGGCTGGATGAGGGCGAATCGTCGATTGCAAGAATGGCTGGCAGGCTGCGCATACAAATTTCTCCCTCTGCTCGCGCAGGAGGTGTCCATTAACCGATTGAAGTTGCCCTGGTAACTCGGAAGGTCCTGGAGGGAGGGACCGTCCCACTCACCTGTCCCCTGGTTCGTACTGACGAAGTTGGCGCGTTGCGCGCGATTTTGGGAAAGATACGACCGGCCGCGTATCGAAACCAGTCACTTCTTCGTGTGACGCGTACCCTGGCTACCTCGAAAGAGGGCTGGATACAGGCTTGCCGCAGCTCATCGTGGGGGATCAGTTCCCGATTGCGCGGCAGTTTAAACTACTCCCGCTGCGATCACCCGTGCGAGCGAGTTTTGTTACGAAATCAGAACAAAGGAACGGTGCCGATCCCGACCGTGAGGCTATCGCCAGGGAGCGGCGCCTTGGGCGGCTGAGCATACGTAGAGATCGGGCGTGATTCCAGTCTTCGCTTTATATGCCTGAGTAATCTTCTCGTGGAAAGCCTCGACTGAATTTGCGCGGACGAGCGTGATCGTGCAGCCTCCAAATCCTCCACCAGTCATGCGCGAACCATAAACGCCCTGGCAGGATGAGGCGATTTCAACCAGCAGATCGAGTTCCGGACAGCTCACCTCATAGTCTTGCTGTAGGCTTCGGTGCGATTCGTACATCCGTTGTCCAAAGAGATTCAGGTCGCTGGCGCGTAGCGCTTCTGCCGCGTCCAGCACACGCTGGTTTTCGCTGATCACATGACGGCAGCGGCGATATACCACCTCCGTCAATTGCGCCTGGTGGTTCTCGAGATCCGCCAATGTCACATCACGCAACGCTTGCACGGCCGGAGAACTTTTTCGGAAGACCTTGACTCCCGCCTCGCACTCCGCGCGGCGGCGGTTATACTCTCCGCTCGCCAATTCGTGTTTCACCATGCTGTTGCAAATCACCAGTCGCGCATCGTCGGGAATCGAAAGCGATTGGTAATCGAGCGAACGGCAGTCAATCATGAGGGCGTGTCCGGAACTGGCAAACACGGCAATAAACTGGTCCATGATGCCGCAGCGTGTGCCGACATACTCGTGCTCAGCGCGCTGGCAGATCTTGACCAGTTCCAGTTGCGGCACTTCGGCCTGGGAGGTCGCGAGCAGTGCCAATCCCGTTGCCACTTCCAATGATGCCGAGGAACTCAAGCCCGCTCCCATCGGAACCTGGCCTTGAATAATCAGGTTGGCGCCCGATAAGTGAACGCCTCTGCTTTCGAGAACCGCGGCCACTCCGCGCACGAAGTCACTCCAATGTTTACGAGGCGGACCAGCGAGGGAATCAAGGGATAAGTCGACGGTCTCCTGAAACTCGGCGGAACGAACATGGAGAGAGCGATCCGGGCGGGCGCTGGCGGCGATCCAGGTGTAAAAGCCGATCGCGGCCGGCATCACGAATCCGTCGTTGTAGTCGGTATGTTCACCAATCAGGTTGACACGACCCGGCGCGCGGAAGATCATCGGAGGAGCGTGATACGAACGCTGAAATTCGTCCGTCAGCAACTCTGCCGTCGATTCGTAGCTGGTAGGAGAACTCGCCATTCCCTGTCTCACTGTTTCGTGGCCCAAGCATACCGAAGTCACCTTCGGCTGCGGAACGGGCCGCAATGGCATGCCCCGAATATTAGCAGGAGTACAGGCTCATCGCTGGTACACAGACGGAAATCTGTAGAGATTCGCCCGGTTCTACGGTTTCACCCTGAGTCCACTTATCGTGGCAGCACCGACGTACCGGGCGGCATCAAAGCTCTCAGATGAGGCGAGGCCACCACCAATGAATTTAGCCAGTGCGCTCCCGATTGTGCTGACTCTCGCTTCCGTACCCTGTGCGTTGACCGCTCAGCAGATTGCAGAGTCGGCACCCTCGACGCGACCCTCGCCACTCAGTTTGGAACAAGTCCTCGCGAACCTGGAGCAAAAAGATGCGCAACGGGCCGCGGCGCTGGAGCAATTCGAAGGAAAACGCATCTATCGAATGCAGTATCACGGCTTCCCCAGTGACAGAGACGCCGAGATGGTGGTGAAGGTCCGCTTCCGAGCCCCGAATTCCAAAGAGTTCACCGTTCTTTCGCAGACCGGTTCAAAGTTTGTCATCGACCATATATTCAAGAAGCTCATGGAAAGCGAGCAGGAAGCGCTCAAAACGGACAATCGTCACGACATGGCATTGACCCGGCAAAACTACGACTTCGAATTGGTGGGATACGACACCACACCCGACGGCCCTCAATACGTCATCAAAATCTTGCCCAAGACAAAGAACAAGTTTCTGTGTCGCGGTAAGATCTGGGTCGACGCCAAGGATTTTGCTGTGGTACGGATCGAAGGTGAGCCGGGCAAGAATCCTTCGATGTGGATCAAGAAGACCGGCATCGCGCACCGCTATGTCAAAGTAGACGATTTCTGGCTCCCCGCCGAGAACCACACCGAGAGCTTTATCAGGCTTGGAGGCAAGGCCACCCTCTCGATCGAATATCAGGACTACAAGATCATTAAAGCGACTCCCGTCGATGCTGCCCGGAAGCCGCGCCGACGTGGCGATATGATGCTGGACGGCGTTGGCGACAGCTCTGCGGTCTTGACGGGCCACATCGCGCAGAACAGTCCCCAATGACCCTACCCCTAACCATTGCCCCTGGGGTTTAGCTGCGTCTAGAATCTCGACGAGAGAAAATTCCGCCCGCTCGATCGCTAACAACAGTCCTCATGACCCGTTTGCACTGGTCCCGGCTGATTTTCAATCGCTTCACACCATTCAAACTGGTGGGTGCCGCGCTTTTGCTGGTTTCGCTGAAAGGGGCCGGGCAACAGTCTGCAGAACTGGCAAGCTTGCACGGGGTCATTCGTGACGCCGAGGGAAGACCGGTCGCGCAAAGCGCCATTTTCTTGCAGCGGAAAGGCTCCGCGGACAGATTAAATGCCCGGACCGATTCCCAGGGTAACTACAGTTTTCCCGGACTGGCCGATGGTGTGTATAGTCTCCGGGCGTCGAAAATTGGATACGCGGATGCAGAAATCTCGTCAGTATTCCTGAGACCACACGAATCGAAGACCGTCGATCTAACCCTCGGGCTTGTGCAGCCAGGGGAGGGCTCAGCGAGTTCCACTCCTCAATTCTTCGATCAGCCTCAATTCACGGTGGCCGGCGTCACCGACACCACGAATCTCGGAGGGCACGGTTCGGACACGGTGGTGCGCACGCGGAATTCGCTGGCTAAGGACACAGTCTCTCTGGGAGAGCCAACCGTCAAGGCCTCATCCGACGCGGCGCGCGAAAAGTCGCTCAGGGAACTCGCGGAGCGCCAGCCGGCTGACTTTAGTGCCAACCATCAGCTGGGACAGTTTCTGATTTCCAGCGGAAAAGCGCGCGAGGCAATTCCTTTTCTGGAACGCGCCGCTGCCAAAGAGCCCGCAAATTATGAGAACGCCTACGACCTTGCGCTGGCGAACGCGCAGGCCGGCAACTACGCCATAGCTCGAGATGAAGCAGCGAAGCTATTGGCAACCCACGATCGAGCGGATCTGCATCACCTTCTCGGGGATGTCGAAGAGAAGCTGGGAGATTCCCTGGAGGCCGTCCGGCACTACCAGCGCGCCGCCGAATTGGATCCCAGCGAATCGCATCTGTTCGATTGGGGCGCGGAGTTACTACTGCATCATGCTCCCGAGCCGGCCGTGGAAGTCTTTTCAAAAGGAAGCCGCCGATTTCCCGACTCCGGCCGGATGCTCCTCGGGCTCGGAGCAGCGTATTTCGCTCGCGGCGCTTACGATGAAGCCGTCCAGCGGGTCTGCAGTGCCTCGGATTTGAATCCGAACGCCCCGGTTCCTTACCTTTTCCTTGGCCAAATTGAACAGGCTGAGATCGCTCCTTCCAATGAGTTGGTCGAACGACTGCATCGCTTCCTTGCACTCCAACCGCAGAACGCCGACGCGAACTACTACTATGCCATCGGGCTCTGGAAGCGGCGAAACTCCGCGCCAGAGAAGAACGACATCACGCAAGTGGAATCTCTCCTGAAGACTGCGATCCAGATCAACCCGCAGCACGCTGCGGCCGCGCTTCAATTGGGAATCGTGCACTCCGAGAAGGGCGCGTATAGCGAGGCGATTTCGGATTATCGAAAGGCGCTGGACACCGATTCTCAGATGGAAGAAGCGCACTATCGTCTGGCGCAGGCCTATCGGCAAATCGGGGAGTCTGAAAAGGCGAAAGAAGAACTGCGTCTGTATAGCCAATTGGCCAAGGAATCGGCGCAGAAGCAAGACCGCGAGCGTCACGAGATCAAACAATTTGTCTATACGCTGCGCGACCAGTCCGCGCCACAAGTTCAGTGATCCAAGCAAGACTTGTGCCGAAGGGCCAACGGTGTATAATCCCGCCCCGTGGCTCTGTGGGAAGTTCCCCAACTCAAACCCTTGCGAGGAAGCATGTCGGAAAGCCGGGAAGATAATTCGGTCAGCCGTGTTGCTACATACTTCGTATTCGCATTTCTGCTTGCCGCGATCCTCGAAACCATGATCGCGACTCTGGGAAGATAACCACTTCACCACCAATTCACCACCAATAGTTAGTCTCTTTTTGTTTGTCTCTTTGCATGACGCCCGGCGCAGACCGTCGTGCTACGCCTCCGAGGCGGCCTGTGTTACACTTCATAATTCAAAACAAAAGAGTTGCGCGCAGCGCTATCACCCATACATGCTTTTTTCCAAGGAATATGTGGGCTATTTAGCCCGCGAAGTTACCAAAAAACTGATAGCCGGCAAGTTCATCGAGACCTCGGCAGTCCCAGCGGTGACAGAGCGCGTGCATGCCGCCCTGCTCGAGGAACTCTCGCTCGAAGACCGCATCAACGACGAAGTCCGCGTCATTCTCGAGGCCTACTCGGACGAGATGCGCAATACCGGCGCGAACTATCAGGAGATGTTCCGCAAGGTGAAAACCGAACTCGTGCGCAAATACAAGGCGGTGCTGTGAGACTCAGCCGCGACAAGGTGAACGTACTGGCCCGCGCCGTCTCGGACGTTCTCAAGCAGATGGACGAGGTGGAGTTCATCGAAGATCCAAACACCATCCGTCAGGAAACCCGTAAGATTCTTGAGGAGTTGTTCAATCAGGAAGCGCAGGATCGATCTCGCAGCCCGGCAAAAGATCGACACCCAGAAGCGAACCATTCTCGAAGGCTCGCAGGAGTGGGACATTCTCTACCGGAAGTACTACAACGAGGAAGTAAAGAAGTTCGGCGTATAACTCTCCCCTCTACGCCCCTTCCTCAGAGGTAAATCGGTTGGCCAGTTCCGTCCTCCAAATTGAGTCCATTGTGAAACGGGCCGCCCAGCAGGCCGGATTCGAACTGGCAGGTATTGCTCCAGCCGCCGATTCCACCGAACTCGAAGCATTTCCCGAATGGATTGCCGCCGGATACGCCGGTGACATGAAGTACATGGAAGCCCGCGACCAGCAAGGCTCGCTCAAGCGCGGATCGCTCTCGCGAGTAGCCCCCTGGGCTCGAAGCGTGATCGTCTGTGCTATCAACTACAACACCGATCATCCCTACTCGACTGAATTGCAGGATGCGAGCTGCGGATGGATCTCTCGTTACGCCTGGAGTCGTGAGGATTACCACGAAGCCGTGCTACGGCGCGTGAAGCAGGTTGAAGCAGCGCTGCATGAGGCTGTGGGGGAGGCAGAGCCGCAATTGATCACCCGCAGCTACGTCGACACGGGTCCCGTTGTCGAGCGCGTCTTTGCCAAGTATGCGGGCGTGGGCTGGATCGGCAAGAACACCTGCATCATCAATCAGCAGATCGGCTCGTGGCTTTTCCTCGGTGTCATTCTGACCTCGCTCGAATTGACGCCCGATGTGCCCGCGCCCGACCGCTGCGGTACCTGCACGCGTTGCATCGAGGCTTGTCCCACAGATGCGATTCTCGCTCCCTACCATCTCGATTCGAACCGATGCATCTCGTATCTCACGATTGAGAAGCGTGGCTCGATCCCTGAGGAACTGCGGGCCGGCATGGGACGGCACGTTTTCGGCTGCGACATCTGTCAGGATGTTTGTCCGTGGAACCGCAAAGCCCCTGCAACTGCTGCGCCCGAATTTTCTCCCCGGGAAGGCTTGGTGAACCCGGCTCTCGACTGGCTGGCAGAAATGTCGGCGGAGGACTTTCGGGAGACGTTTCGCGGTTCTCCGATCCGGCGCGCCAAGCGTTCCGGTCTCCGTCGCAACGCCGTAATCGCAATGGGGAACAGCGGAAAACGCAAGTTTCTGCCGCTTCTTGAAAAGCTGATTCTTGATGAGGATAACTCCGTGGCTGAGAGTGCGCGTTGGGCGATGGCGCGCCTAAGCAACTTGTTGTGAACACTGCTCGAAACCGGAGGTTTGTTCGCCCTGTCTTCGCTTATTTACCTCAGCCCGTTTTCGAACTTCCGTAACTGGTTTTTTCCCAGACACGCAACTAATCTTTCGTTAAAGGGTTCTTAATAAGCAAGTTAGGCTCAAAGAGTCATCTGTATGAGTTTACGTCGTATCACATTACCAGGCCGCGCTGCAGCAATCGTTATCACGCTGCTGATGGCGTGCTCCGCCTTCGCGGGTTCTTCCGCCACGCTGCTGCTGGAGGAACCCTACGGGGCCATGGGCTTCTTTACTGCAACGGGCCACGCCGCGGTGTACCTCTCCGGGGTTTGCGCTGAGACGCCGGTCGTTCTTCGTCCCTGCGCGCCAGGGGAAACCGGTATCGTCATCAGCCGCTACGACGGTGTCGGAAAGCATGACTGGGTAGCGATCCCGCTGATCCCCTACCTGTATGCTGTCGAGCGTCCGGAAGACATCCCGCTGTTCGCCGACGCGAAGATGACCTCGTTTCTGCGTGACCGCTATCGCCGCACGCATCTGGAGGCCATTGCTCCCGACGTCAGAAACGGAGAGACTCCCGGCGGCAATTGGTACCAGCTCATTGGCTCATCCTACGATCGCGCGATTTACGGCTTTGAGATCGAGACGACTGCCGGAGCAGGATCTCGCGCTCATCCGCAAGCTGAATTCGTCGCCAAACATCTCTCACTTCCACCTGGTTTCGCGCAACTGCGCCGATTTCGCGAAAGACATCATCAACTTTTATTACCCCAAATCGCTGCACCGCAGCGTCTTCGCTGACGTCGGCATCACCACGCCGAAGCAGATGGCGAAAATGCTGACCAGGTACAGCAGCCCGCCACCCGGAAATTCAGTTCTCGCGCACTGTGATTGCGCAAGTTCCCGGCAGCATGTCCCGCAGCACAACTGCGCATGGGGTGGTTGAATCGTTCTTCAAGGCGAAGAAATACATTGTTCCGAGCGCTGTAGCGAGTCCGATCTTCGCCGGATGCGTGGCTGGGGTCTACTTCACAACCGGAGCGGGTCGCTTCGAGCCGGCGCGAAATGCGAACGTGTTCGTTGCTGGTCAAGACCCGGAGTCGCCAGTCGCTCGGGAGGATATCAAGGCTTATCAGACGCAGCTCAAGCACTACCTGGCTGGCGCCTACCCGGAGACCTCAGGGGACCACGTAGAGAAGGCTTGGGCAAGGCTGCAAGCCAAGGCAAGACCCGCCCTTGACTCGCAGGGACATCCGATTCTCGAGATGCAGGTTGGCGAGAAGCTTGTCCGAGTGGGCGCTTCCGCCAGCAATGTCATGAATGGCAATGCTCCGCCCGAGCTTGTGCGGCAGTTGCTTGAAGCAAGACTGGGATCGGAATTGCGCCATCCTTCGCCTCACAGCATCTCGGAAAGCGAAGTTGATCGTGACTGGAGCCTGCTCCAGAGAGCAGTGTCCGAACGCGATTCGCATCTCGCGTCTCGCTCAGCGAGCCTGGATGCTATCCGCGGAAATCGACAATAAGTCGCGGGAACTCGGGAACGCCTCTGCCTAATTCTCCTGCGGAGGATGAGGCGGCATGCCTGATCCGGGCCTGGAACGGGAGGCTGGCCCGGCGGCTGCTGCTGCTGCAGTTGCATCTGCCGCTGCTGCATCTCCTGCAACATTTGCTGTGGAGTCTTTACGCCCTGCGGCTGGTCTTGTGGAGGCTGTTGCTCAGCTTCGGCGGCTGTTTGATCTGCGTTGGCGTCGTCCGCATTGTTATTTTCGTCGGTTGCTTCCGCCTCATTTTCCTCAGGAGCAGCTTCTGGTTCCGGCTGACCGACCGCCGGATTTGGAGGAGGAGGTGTGCCCGCCACAACGGGATTGGGCGCGACTTCCTGAGGGCCGGTCTTGGCGACCAGTACGACCCGCGTGAGAGCGGAATCATCGGAAGGAGACCCAAGCAGGACGTAATTGAATCGCGACCCGTTGAGCAGTTCCGCCAGCACCTCGCGGGCAGGACCGGGACCAAGGTGCGTGACCACCCGCTCCGGAGCCGAGGGAATCTCGATATCAGCGCCTGTCTGCTTGCGCACCGCGCGCAAAATGTCTGCAAGCGTCGAGTTGGGCGCAATGATTGTGAGTTGGTTATTCTCGTACGTCACTTGTGGCGGAATCGTTGCAATCGCATCCAGCGGCATCTGCTGTACCGGTTTCCCGGTTGGCCCGGATGGCAGCGGCGGTGGTGGTTCGGCCTGCTTCTTCTTGCTGCTTTTTCGAGGTCCCTGAGACTTGCTCTGCGCCGGCGTCGCATCAGCCGAGGCTGGAATCACCGCGCACAGCAATCCTGAGCTCAGGAGTAATGCGGTTGCGATCTTTTTCAACTTCGATCCTGTGCTCATGATTCCGACTTCCTTACCTATTTCCCTCTCAAGGCTCGAATTTGTGGGGATCCAACAGGTAACATCGTTCATACAATTTTAGCACCGGACTCGGCTTTAAGAGCAGCCGGATTATCCCCATTTACAGGAACGAACCTTCTGTTCTTTCTTGCATGAGAATTGATGGCAGGAGCTACCGTCCAAGACGATTGCAGTCAACCATTTCCGGCAACTCAAAATCTTATACACGGCCAACCAAGGCGCGCATCTTCCAAGCCAAGGCTGTGCAACTCTCTGAAACAAAAGGCGGGGGATCTTATGGGACCGGTCTCGCGGTGCTTCAAGGACCAGTTGTACTGCATGGCGATTGCTCTCTTGGCGTTCCTGCCATTGGAACGCCGGTGCGCAGACCTGCCAAACCGCGAATGATATGGATCCAGCGCTGCGGACCGCCATTACCAACGCAGGGCAGCGGTATTTCGACATGGCTGTGAAGGGCGATACCGTTTCACTTCGGCAAAGTGCCATCCCCAGTCTGGCATCGGACTTCGCTGGAATCCAAAACACGATCAAGGACCATCAACCGGAACTGGCCGGAGCGCAGCCCAATGTCAAGTCATCCTTCCTGTTGAATGCGGAGGACGCCACTCCGAACCAGCGCGCCGAATTCTACTGCGGCGTCTTCAACAAGAATGGACAGACAGGCTAATAGCGCGGCCTTTTACCTCGATAACCTTCCGCCCGGAAAATACGCCGTCGTCCTTATCGACGCGAATTCGGCTAAAGGGCGAACCATGTTCTCTGAAGTACTCCAGCAGACCGGCAATGACTGGAAATTGGGTGGCCTCTATATCAAATCCGCCCAGGTCGCGGGACACGATAGCGACTGGTTTGTCGCCCAGGCTCGCCAGTTCAAGGCCAAGGGCCAGATGCACAATGCCTGGTTCTACTACCTGGAAGCTCGCAGCCTTATTTCGCCCCTGCCCTTCATGAGCACGCTTGCCACCGACAAACTGTACGACGAATCGCAACCGCTGCAGCCCTCGGACTTGCCCGCGAGCGGCAAGACCGCCAGCCTCGCGTCTCCAACCAGCACGTACAAGCTGACAGCGGTTTTCCCCGAGGTCGTAGGCAACGACCTGGACCTGATCGTGAGGTACGAGTCCGCCAACGTATCCAACACCAACGTAGCCTATCAGGACAACGTCAACGTCATGAAAGCGCTGGTCACAAGGTTCCCCGAGGTGCGGGATGCATTCGCTGCCGTCGTTGCCCGCGCCGTGGATACTTCCGGCCGGGATTACGGTACGTTGCTGGCCATGAAAGACATCAAGTAGAGCCGGTCGGCGTCGCAGCTTCACAGCTCAATGACGCTTGATCGTCTGTCCCGGCTTGGCTCGAGCACGCATTCCTTGGGATCTTTATCGTCCCGTAGACCCAAGAAAACCGGCGCCCGCAGCTTCGGGCCGCTGCCGGTATTGGCGCCTTCGGTCCACTCCGCGTATTCGATCTCTGCCACAAGTTCTGGTTTTACCCAGCTCACTTTGCGCAGGGCTTCGACTTCGCCATAGAACGGATTCTTCTTCGTCTCGATCTTTCTGAGGAGCTTGGAAATCTCAGTCAGCAGCTTCTGGTCGAATCCGCTGCCGACCTGTCCGACATGAATGAGCCGGCCCTGTTTGTCGTACAAGCCCGAGCACCAGCGATCCGAAGTGAGCCCGGGTGCCCTCGGGTTCGGTGAAGCCTCCGATCACGCATTCCATCCGATGGCGAATCTTGATCTTCAGCCACTCGCGGCTGCGGCGCTCTTCATAGCAGCTGTTCCGCTTTTTCGCCAGGATGCCTTCCAGCTTCTTCGATCGAGCGATCTCAAACAGCGCCTTTCCCTGCTCCTCGTAGTGATCCGAGTATCGCAGCGAATCTCCCGGCGTCAGCAGCGAAGCCAGCTTCTTCTTGCGCTCCTCCAGCGGCACGCGCCGCCAGTCGTAGCCGTCGAGATACAGAAGATCGAAGGCGTAATACAGGACGGGAACGTCGGCCTTGGCCGCCGCCCGCATGCCGCCGGGCCGGAATCCGGTCCGCTGCTGCATCAGGCTGAACGATGCCCGACCCTCGGCATCGAGCGCCACCACTTCGCCGTCGAGAATCGGCCGTCTTCGCCTTGATGAACTCCGGCATGTCCTTCAACTCCGGATAGCGCGCCGTCAGTTCATTCTGATTCCGCGATACCAGCCGTACCTTCCCGTTTTCGATGAAAGCAATCGCGCGGTACCCATCCCATTTGATCTCAAACAACCAGTCCTGGTCGTCGAACGGCTTCTCGATGGACTCGGCCAGCATGGGATGGATGGTCGTCGGCATGGGGCGCTTCACGGGTCCGGAAACCAAAACCGCAGAGGACGCAGAGGACGCGGAGGATTTAGGAGTTTGTTCTTGGTGGCGATTCTTGCGCTGTCTCGTTGCCGTTTGAACGACCGCGAGTGGTGCGTGCGAGCATAGCCTTCGACGACATGCGTCTTGGCTATTCGCCGTTTTTCTCTTCCTTACCTTTGCGTCCTCCGCGTCCTCTGCGGTTTTGGTTTGCTTTTTTTTTTGATCGAGCCGCGCCACCGCGTCCGCCAGCCACGCAGCCTTCAATCTCCCGCGCCCCGCAGGACGGCTGCTCGTCCACTCCCGCGATCGCGCATCCCCGGCGATCTCATCCATGCTGCGCTTGCTGAGCACCGACTCGTCAATGTCCCCCGCGTCGTATCCCTCAACCACGTGCTCGTCGTGCTTCTTGATCATCAACCATTCATTGCCTTTGCTCCCCGGACGGCGGCCCTTCATCTTGATCAGCGCGAAGTCTCCCTTCAGACGCTTGCCGTTGAGCCGGAATTTCAAATCGCCCTTGGCGATCATGGCTGCGGCCTCGGCCTCGGTTCCCGGAACATATTTCCCGTTCACCGGCACCGGCGAAAGAGGCGGCCACGTCCCCACATCCCACACCATCACGCTGCCCGCGCCGTAATTGCCCTCGGGGATGGTTCCCTCAAAGTCGAAGTAAGAAACCGGATGATCTTCCACGTGCATCGCCAGCCGCTTATCCGCCGGATCGAGCGACGGCCCCTTGGGCACCGCCCACGACTTCAGTACTCCTTCCATCTCCAGCCGAAAGTCATAATGCAGCCGGGTCGCCTCATGCTTCTGCACCACGAAGCGATTCCCCTTCTTCTTCGCCACTTCCGGCGGAGGCTCCGGTGTGTCTTCAAACCGCCGCTTTCGTTTGTATTCCTCGAGAGCCATTACAGGCGCCATTTCTAGCAAGCGGATATGCCTAGCAAGCTGTACATCGGCTACCGTAGGAGCGCTGTAGCATCGAGCAATGAGTAGTGAGCTATCGAGCTACGAGCTGACGCGGACCTACGAGTTGCTCACAGCTCATGGCTCATGCTCACTCGCTCGATACGCTATAATCTCGCTGCTCACGCATGAAACGCGAATTTCCCGAAATCCCCCTGGTCGGCATCGGCGCAATCATCATCGAAGGCGACCGCGTCGTGCTGGTGAAGCGCGCTCACCCGCCGATCCAGGGGCATTGGTCGATCCCCGGCGGAGTCCTCGAAGTCGGCGAGATGGTCCGCGAGGCCGCCGTGCGCGAGGCGCGCGAAGAGACGGGACTAATCGTCGAACCCGGCGAACTGCTCGGGGTGTACGACCGCATCCTGCGCGATCCCGAGCAGCGCGTGCAGTATCACTATGTCTTGATCGATTTTCTTTGCCGGCCGTCGGCGGCGAACTTCTCGCCGCCAGCGATGCCGCAGAGGTCCGCTGGTTCACGCGCGAAGAACTGCCTGCCCTAAGTCTGGCTGAAGACACTCTGGAAGTGATTCAAAAGGGATTTGCAAGAGCTACGGCCAGATGATTCGGCGTTCTTCCGATTCAACTGCAGTCGCCTGCTCCGCGAGCCTGCTGCGAGGACTCGATTCGCGGCTTCCACGTTGTGTGCGTCAACCCGCAACTTGACGCCTCCGAGGGCGTTCGCGTTGAACCAATCCATCCTCACCATGTTGTCGTCGAATAGAAACGACTCGATTCCAGCCGAGTCGAGCAATCCCTTCGCAAGTTGGGCTTCGAGCAATCCCCAAAATGCGCGGATTGTCATCAGATCGCGAAACTCGAGTTCATCTCTGGCCCGCCGCATCTGGCATGTTCCAGACTTGCTGGAGGGAGCCGTCTCTCGAGCCAGTTCCCTGCGAAGCACTTCCTGGGCGACGATCAGTCAGTTCGCCGGATTGCGTCGTCAACTTCCGCCAATTCCTCGTCCGTCTTGCTCGGCATAGAATCTCGGATAGCCTGGCTTCGCTCCTTCGTCTGGATCCATTGTCGTCATGGATGGGAATCATACCGTTCGGACCGCGACTCTTGGGAAACTTGGTAAAGCTGCGGTTCTGGCCGGGGAGGTCACGTTCCTTCGTGATGCCGGATCACTGATCCCTCAATTCTGACGCCTTAGATTCCAAGTGAGTAAACCCGATGCAACCGAGCCTCAGACTCAATCGCCGAGCCTTTCTGCAAGCCGCCCTGACGGCCGCAGCCGCTGCGGGGGCGGGTGTAGCCTGCAGCCGCAACGGATCTCCCTGGCGCTTCTTCACCCTCGATGAAGCCAGAACCCTTGCCAGCATGGTGGACCAGATCATCCCCCCTGACCAGGACGCCGGCGCCGTCTGGGCCGGTGTCGTCAACTACATCGATCGCCAGCTCTGCGGGCCCTACGCAGGCTCTACAGCCGGTCTACCGTCAGGGACTCGGAGCGGTTGACCAGACGCAGTCAATCGACCTACGGGAAGCTTTTCGCCGACCTTGAGGGCCACCAGCAGATCGAACTGCTCCATCGTTTGGAAGATGGGCAAGGCTCCGGGCGCGCTCTGGAAGCAACTCTCGTCAGCGGAGTTCTTTGGATATGTCGTCGACCACACCATGCAGGGCTTCTACGGCGATCCGCGGCACGGCGGCAATCGCGACGGCGTGAGCTGGAAAATGCTGAACCTTCCGTATCCGCCGATTCGCGGCCGACTTCGCACCGACCTTGCAAAACCCAGGTCCGGCTGATGTCCCTGAAGCATGTCAACGCGGTGATCGTAGGTAGCGGCGCCGGAGGCGGCGTCGTCGCCAAAGAACTCGCCGAAGCCGGGCTCAGCGTCGTTCTCCTCGAGCGCGGCAAATGGTTCACTGCCTTCGACGAGCGCAAAGATGACCTGCGCAACCAGCGCACCTGCGTGCTGGGAAATTCCTTCGGCCCCGACGACCGTAATCCGCGCGTTTACGTCGATCCGTCTGGCCACGAGCATGTCATTCCTTCCACCCACGGGGCCTACAGCAACAATGCCGCCTGTGTCGGCGGCGGCACGCTCAGCTACGGAGCCATGGCATGGCGCTTCATGGAAAAAGACTTCCGCCTGCGCTCCACCTACGGCACGGTAGAAGGCAGCACGCTCGATGACTGGCCCATCACCTACTCGGATCTCGAGCCCTACTACGAAAAGGCAGAGTGGGAAATCGGCGTTTCGGGCGACGACTCCAACAACATCTTCCGCGCGCCCCGCAAGCGGCCGCTGCCCATGCCGCCGCTTCCGCCGACTCGGGAACACCAGATTCTCAAGCCTGCAGCTCAACGCCTCGGCCTGCATCCCTTCGATATCCCGATGCTGCGCAATTCCGTCCCCTACAACGGACGAGGCGCCTGCATGCGCTGCCGCTGGTGCGTGGGCTTCGCCTGCGAGGTGGACGCCAAGTGCGGCACTCACAATACGGTCATCCCAAAGGCCATAAAGACCGGCAACTGTGAATTGCGCTGCGAATGCATCGCCCGAGAGATTCTCACCAACGACGGGGGCCACGCCACCGGCGTTGCCTATTACGATTCCGACGGACGTTTGCAGGAACAAACCGCCGACATCGTTGTGGTTTCCTGTGCAGCGATCGAATCCGCGCGCCTGCTGCTGAATTCCAAAAGCCGCCTTTTCCCCAACGGACTGGGCAATCGCTACGACTGGGTCGGTCGAAACCTACAGGGCCACGCCTACACCGGGGCCATCGGCCTGTTCGACCATGAAACCTACGATGACCTCGGGCCCGGAGCTTCCATCGCAATCTGCGACTTCAGCCACGGCAACCCGGGATTCGTCGCCGGCGGGCTTCTCGCCAACGAATTCATTCGTCTGCCCTACCAGTTTGCGTCCCGCACCGGGCAGGAATTCCTCGCTGGGGTGCTGCTCACAAGGACTTCATGCGGCGCTACTACCGGCGCAGCATCTCTGTCATGGGTCCGATGCAGGAAATGCCGGTCTTCGAATCCCGTGTGCAAGTCGATCCCAAGGTGAAAGACCACTGGGGCATTCCGGTCGCGCGCCTCTCCGGTCATCGCCACCGGAACGACCTGCTGGGAACGAATTTCATGTCCGCGAAGGCCGAAGCCTGGCTGAAGGAAGCTGGCGCCGCCACAGTCATCCGTTCCGGCCCCATCTCGCTCGACGGTCCCAGCGGCGGCCAGCACCAGGCCGGTACTTGCCGCATGGGAAATGATTCGAAGACCTCAGTCGTGGACAAGTACTGCCGCGTGCACGACGTCGACAATGTGTACGTGATCGACGGAAGCGTTCACGTCACCAACGGCGGGTTCAACCCGGTTCTCACCATCATGGCGATCGCCTACTACGCGTCCGACAACCTGTTGAAAACGTGGAGAGGAGACGCATGGCCGATCGTGAAGACTCGGCCGGGTGGTCACGCGTGCACTGCGGCAAGATCCTGGCGTTTTCGGCTGATGCGCGGATCGCTGCCGCGGTATCTGTTTGCCATCCTCCTTCTCCCCGGTGCGAGCCTCTACTACAGCTACTCGGGAGGAAAATCCTGCACCAAGTGCCACGAGATCTGGCAGCCCTACCGCGACTGGCATGAGTCGGCGCACCGCAATATCGCGTGCTCGGAATGCCACGGCGACGTCCTGACGCTGGACGCTGGTTTTCATCTGAAGAATATTCGCCAACTGGCTGCGCATATTCGGGGAAAAATCCCCGAGCAAGTTCGCCTGAAGACCGACGACGTCCTCAAAATCGAGAAGCGCTGCGCCAAGTGCCATCGCCAGGAGTATGCGGCGTGGTCCTCAGGGCTGCATAGCGCAACCTACTCGCGCATTTTCCTGAACAAGGAGCACAACCAGAAGACGCTTCTGATGGACGACTGCCTGCGCTGCCACTCCATGCACTTTGAAGGCAGTATTCGAGAGCTGGTGACTCCGGTAGACAGGCAAGGCCCGTGGAAACTTCTGGATTCTAAACTCGCCGACCAGCCTGCGATCCCGTGTCTCACTTGCCACCAAATGCACCGCCACGGTGATCCGTTGTCGCGCCCGCCGGCCACAAATCCGATGATGCCGGCCTGCACCAGGAAATCACTCGCCCTCACTCGCCCTGTTTGACCGCCGCGAACAGGATTACATCTCGCTCGACCGCTTGCCCCTGCCACAGATGTACGAGGGAACACGGCTGGTGAAGATCAGTCCCGACCAGCGTCAGGCTCTCTGCTACCAGTGCCACGCTCCAGCCGCAAGCGCACAGGTGGGATCTGGCGACGACCGCACTCCGATCGGAGTCCACGAGGGCCTGAGTTGCTTCGCCTGCCACGAAAAGCACGGCCAGACCACCCGCGCCTCCTGCACGACCTGCCATCCGCAGCTCTCGAATTGCGGCATCAACGTCGAGACCATGGACACGACGTTCAAGAACGCGAAGAGTCCCCACAACGTGCACACTGTCAAATGCGCCGACTGCCACACCAAAGGCGTCCCGAAGAAGAAAAGCAAGAACCACGAAGGTCACGAAGTTGCGCGAAGGACTTCAGACTAGGCCTTCCTTCGTGTACCTTCGCGCCTTTGTGGTTAGAGACCTTGTGGCTGAAAAACAAACGGCCCGCAGGCGAAACCTGCGAGCCGTCCGGTGGACTGTTGTGGATTGACCAAGAGGTGGTCACTCTACGTGGCCTCTACGGCAACTCCGGGCTCCTGACCGACCTGCGTCAGGCGGAATCAATCCTTACTCACCGATAGTTTGCGGGCTGTAGCCTCAGGCGTTTCACGCCCAAAGCCCCGCTTAGAGCAACCGCTCTAAGTCTCAGCCACCTCACCTGGTCTTTGGGTACATCTACAACTGCCTTCAGAACTTGTCATCCGACCACCTCCTTTCCGGTGTAAGCGCAGATTAGTACGAAAGCCGATTCCCCGTCAATCGGGGAACCCCTCGAAACAACACCGAAATGTTAGAAATGTAGCCCCGGGCGCCTCGCCCAAGGTTGCGTGCAAAGCGCGCAATGATGATTTTTGGCGCTGCGGGGAATGATGCGAGGGCACGCGTCGCTCCGCTCCGCGGGGCGGACGAGGCGTCCGCCCCTACACAATCACGGTAATCCGAAGGTATAGACCGCGCTGCCGGCGGCGATCGCCACGTATTCCTTCCCATCGACCGCGAATGCCATCGGCGCCGCATAGACCGCGCCGCCCATCTGGAAATGCCACAGCGGCTTGAGTGATGCCGCGTCGAAGGCGATGAAGTTTCCTTCGGCATCGCCACTGAAAACGAGCCCACCGGCTGTTGACAGCACTCCTGACCAGGTCGGCGACGTGTGTTGAAATTTCTGCTTCGATCTCGCCGGTCGCCGGATCAATCGCCTTCAGAAATCCCAGATACGGCTCGGCCTCTTCCGACGGAAAGTACGCGCTGCCGTAGAACGCGTGTCCTGCCTCATAGGGCTGCGGCGCGGTGCTGAAGATGTCGCACTGATCGCGGGCCGTCACGTAGAACAATCCGCTCTGCGGATCGTAAGTTGGCGCCATGAAGTTCGTCGTGCCCAGCGCCCCGGGACAGACCGTGTGTCCTTCGAGCGTCGGCGAGGCGTTCTTGTTCGCGACCGGGCGCCCCTCAGCATCTTTCGAATCGCTCCACGTCGTCTTGCCGTAAGGCGTCGCCGAGATCAGCTTCCCGTTCGTGCGATCGATCACGTAGAAGTAGCCATTGCGATCGGCCTGCGCGATGAGCTTCTTGCCGGCGGCATCGATCAGAACCGGAACCTGCGTCGCATCCCAGTCGTGTTCGTCGTGCTTGGTGAACTGGAAATACCAATTGAGCTTGCCGGTATCGGCGTTCAGCGCGAGCAGGGAATTGCTGTAGAGGTTATCGCCCGCGCGTCCTTCGCCGCGATTTGAGGGCGATGGATTTCCCGTTGGCCAGAAGATCTGGTTCGTCGCCGGATCGTACGTTCCAGTATTCCACGCGGGAGCGCCGCCCACCTTCCACGAATCGCCTTCCCAAGTGTCGTGACCCGGCTCGCCCGGCCCCGGCACGGTGTAGAAGCGCCACTTGCGTGCGCCGGTCGTGGCATCGTAGGCGTCGATGAATCCGCGCACGCCGTATTCGCCGCCGGAAATACCAATCACGATCAGGTTCTTCACCGCGAGCGGCGCTACCGTGAAGCTGTGACCGGTTCGATAGTCGGCCGCAGTCACGTCCCACACGACGGCACCGGTCTTCGCATCGAGCGCGATCACGTGCGCGTCCAAGGTTCCCAGAAAGACTTTGTCGCCAAGAATCGCCAGCCCCCGATTGACCCGTCCGCAGCAAGGGCGGATATCCCCCGGCAGTTGCCGCTGATACATCCAGATCGGCCTGCCCGTACGCGCATCCAGCGCAAAGGCGCGATCGTCCGGTGCCGTTGCGTAGAGAATCCCATCCACGACCAGCGGAGTGGTCTCAAACTTCCCAGTCGCTGCGGTCTGATACACCCATTTCGCCACGATGCTGGGGGCATTGCCGGTGTTGATTTGGTCGAGCTTGCTGAAACGCTGCCCGGAATAGCCGCCGGAGTAGGTCATCCAGTTCTGCGGTTCCTTCGCGGAGTTGACCAGGCGTTCGAAGGTGACCTGCGCGTGAGCGACGAAGGTCAGGACGACGGCGACTGTGATTCCGTTCGCAGCGATTCTTGCCGCTCTGGCCAGTTCGTGGAAGAGCGGCCCTTTCAGGGCCGCGTAATCGGATCGAGAATTGAGGGCCTTTAGGCCCAGTGGAACGCTGGGGCTGAAGCCCTTGACCCTATTTGCGCCCTGACGCGGCGCTAAAGCGCCGCTCTTCCACGGTAGCTTCCGCCACGTTAGCTTCCGCCACGGTACCTTCAACGACTGTGCCAGCCTGCTTCTGTCCGTCTCTCCCGGTGCGCGAGAGATGCAACGATAATTTGTCGGGCCAGGAATCCGGGCGCTCATTTCGCCCCCACGCTGGCCAGGAAGGCCACGATGTCTTCCACATCCTTATCGCTGAGCACATCTGTGTTGTACTTCGGCATAGCCGACGCGCGGCTCTTCTGAAACGACTTCAGTTTGTCTTTCTCGAGCAGATGAATGTGCTCGCCGGAATCCATGATTTGCACGCTGAAGCTGTCTTCATTCAGCGTCACGCCCTTGATCTGTTTCCCGTCCGCTGTGACCACGATGACGCTTTCGTACTCGTGAGGGAATTCTTTCGTTGCCTCGGTCAATCCCCATGCGAGCCGGCGGCTAGGATTGCGTATTGAATCGATGAGAGCCTCGCGCGTGCGCGATCCGCCCACGTCCGTCAGATCCGGCCCCATCCTGCCGCCTTTGCCTGCGACCATGTGGCACGTCCCACAATTCCCATCGCCGTAGAACAGCTCTTTACCGTGTGTAGCATCGCCGGTCGTTTTGGCCGTGGCCTTCACTTCCTGGCTGCGAATGTAGGTAATGATCTGCCAGATCTCTTCATCGGTCATGCCCACGCCCTGGCCGTTGGTACCGTTCGCAGGCATCGCGGTTCCGGGAATCCCGCTGCTGATGATCTGGAACATTTCCTGATCAGAGTGCGCGTGCTTCTTCTGCGCGCGCGTCAGGTCGGGACCCCTTCCGCCTCCGCGCGCGCCGAGGCCGTGACACAGCGCGCAGTTGATTCGGAACTCGTACTCGCCCGCCTTCGCCGCCTTGGGATCACCCGCCATCGGATTCTGCCCCGCCCCACTGGCCACGCATCCAAGAAACACCAATCCCACGACCCACATTCGTCTTGCCATGAATTCCCCCGGCTGAATTTTGCCGAATTCTACGCCATCGAGTCGGATTTGCGGCTTTGGAAATCTCGACGGAAATGGGAACGGTTCCCGCCGGACATGTCCGGGGGATATCTGCCGGTGGCACTTCCGGGTCTCTACACTGAAATCTGCCCTCCACCTGTCGATGTTCCTTATGGAGGCAGAGTTTTTTCCTTAGGTCTTTAAGTGTTTGATCTTTCAGGCCTTCCAGCGGAAGGCCTGAGGCTGCGGCAGCCCAAGGTGAGCCAGCACGCGATAAGCGAACTCGCGGGCCATCTCATCTAATGAAGCAGGACGGTAGTAGAAGGCCGGGATCAAAGGAAAGATGGTCGCGCCGGCATCGGCGGCCCGGTACATGTTGCGGATGTGGATTTTGTTGAGGGGCGTCTCGCGGACACAAAGCACCAGGGGACGCTTCTCTTTGAGAGTGACGTCGGCGGCGCGTTCGATCAATTGCGCCGCGATGCCGTTGGCGATGCGGGCGAGAGTGCCCACGCTGCAGGGAATGACGACCATGGCGTCGGTGGGATAGGAGCCACTGGCCACGTTTGCGCCGATGTCAGCATTGGATTGAACCTGGATCTTTTTAGATGATCGACCGCCGGGGAACCCGAGAATTCGGCCGACGAGATTGGCTCTCCCTCTGAGGCCCAATTCCTCGGCCAGGACACGAAGGGCGCTGTCTGATGCGATGAAGTTCACCGTTTCAACGCGCTTGTCCCGTCCGACGGCGAGCAGGAAGTGGCGAAGAAAGATGGCTCCGCTCGCTCCAGTAGTCGCAACGGTGAGATTCTTCGGCGGCTGATTGGGCAACGTTACCTCGAACTGAGGAGCATAGGTAGCCCACGCCGTAGAAGTCAAGACGAACGAACTGAAAGCCAGGAACTGGAAGCTGAATTATGGCGTCTACGGCTAATCTCCGGTCCCGTCGCAGCGCAGCGCAACTGCACGCGCTGGCGGAAGTGGAGCGCGAGATCCGGGCGCAGGATTCGAATGGCCGCCGGAAATATCTTCGCGAATTCAATAAATCATTCCGCACCTACGAAGCGGTTCTGACCGGCGAGGAAGTTCAAACTGCGCTACGGTTGGCCGACGTCGTGCTGATCGGCGACTACCACGCTCTGGCGTCCTCGCAGCGCGCCGCCGCATCGCTGGTTGAGCAAAGGGCTCTGGCTGGGGATCGTCCGGTGATTCTCGGAGTCGAGACCGTCTTCGCTCGCGACCAGCACATCCTCGATGAGTGGTGGCGGCGCGAAATCGATGAAACGGAACTGCGCCAGCGCATCCGCTTTGATCTCGATTGGGGATACGACTGGACGCCGTTTTACGAGTTGCTGGTCAGTGCGCGCGATAACGCCGAAGCGCTGTATGGACTGGATTGCATGCCGCGCGAGGACTTGCGCAAGATCGGTGCCCGCGACCGCCATGCCGCGCTGAAGATTGCCGAGATCAGGCAACGGCATCCGAACGCGGTGGTCTACGTTCTGTTTGGCGAGTCGCATATGGCTCCCGGGCATCTGCCGCGAGCAGTTCGCAAGGAGAACCCTGAATCCAAGGTTGTGACCGTGCTGCAGAATGTCGATTCGCTCTATTGGCGTGCGGCCGGAGAGCGCGCCCATAAAGTCGAAGCCGTGCGGGTTAGGGAAGACGTACTCTGCGTCTTCAACGCCACACCGCTGGAGAAATACGAGAGTTACCGTCTGTTTCTCGATCAGTGGAGTCGGTGCGATGAGAGTCCGGACTACGCTCCGACCATTTACAACCTGATCGACAGCCTTGCCAACTTCCTCGAGATCAATCGCTATTCCTCGCACAATAGCACGCAGCCCAAGTTCCTGGTCGATATGCTGCCGGAAGTCTATGGCGGTTCGTCGGCAGCAACGCTGGGTCGCATTTTGCTGCGCAAGGGTGTGAGTGAAGACGATCTGAAGCAGATGCTCGCCAGAGTGGAAGAGTACGGCAGCACTTATCTGCCGCAGGTGAATGCCTTCTATGTTCGCGAATTCCAGATGATGCACGCTGCTGAGGATGCCACGCGCTTTCTACATCAGGCGTGTCAGGGACTGCCGCATCGCTGGAACGGACAGTTCGCTCAAGAATCCGAGTTGTCGAGCGAGCAGCGGGCAGCCGATCGTTTTTATACGAGCGTGATCGAGCACGCGATCGCGTATTTCGGTTCGCGCGTGCTGTATCCTTCGCGGCCCGCTCCGGTCACGGACAACGCTCCGCTGAAACGTGCGGCGGTCGACAAACTCGCACAGGCGGCAGCGCGCGGTCAGGAGAGTGTCGAATCAACAGCCCTAGAACTTGGCCAACGCATCGGCAGCCAGATCTACGACGCATATCTCGCAGGGAAGGTCGCGCCGAGCGGACTGCGGCGGCTGTTTCTGGCGCACCTTGACGAACCGGGACTGGCGCGCAAGGTCTGCGGTGCAGTGCTTTCCAAGCTGAAGGCGGCGTCTCGTCCGCTAACTCGCGAGGCTCATGCTTGAGTGAGTTGTGAGCTATGAGCTTTGAGCTTTGAGCAAACCCGTGTGATCAGGCCCTCGATGCCACTTCGACCTCCTCGCCTCACTCAGTGTTAATCTAGGAACTCAGCCTGGCTGAATGCCGGGTGCTGACTGCTGAGTGCCTCTTGAACGCCGAATCCATCCGCCAACTTTTCCAGCAGGTCCGCAAAGGTGAGGTTACCCCTGACGACGCAGTCAATCGCCTGCGCCATCTGCCGTTCGAAGATCTCGGATTCGCCAAAGTCGATCATCACCGAGCGCTGCGCGCAGGAATGCCCGAGGTCATTCTCGGAGAAGGGAAAACTCCGGCGCAGGTCGCAGGGATTTTTGCGCGGCTCGCCAAGCATGGCGGCAATGTCCTCGCCACTCGCGCCAGCGACAAGCAATTCGCAGCTGTGAAGAAGAAGGTTCGCGGCGTCGAGTATCGCGATCTAGCGCGGGCAATCGTCTTGCAGAAGGATTCGACGAAGTACGGCAAAGGAATGGTGGCTGTCGTCTCGGCAGGGACGAGCGATATTCCGGTTGCCGAAGAGGCTGTGGTTACCGCTGAAGTGATGGGCAACGAGGTGCAGCATTTCTACGACGTCGGTGTCGCCGGGATTCATCGCTTGCTCGCCAACCGTGAGGCGCTTACGAAGGCGCGGGTGGTGATCGTCTGCGCGGGGATGGAAGGCGCATTGCCCAGCGTGGTCGGAGGTCTGGTCGGCGTTCCGGTCATCGCTGTGCCTACGAGCATTGGCTATGGAGCGTCGTTCAAAGGGATGGCTGCGTTGCTGGGGATGCTGAATTCGTGCGCTTCGAATGTGAGCGTGGTAAACATCGATAACGGATTCGGCGCGGGGTACGTTGCGTCGCTCATCAACCGACTGCCTTGACGGCGGAATAATTGGAGAATTGGGTGATTGAGTGATTTTGGATTGAGAGCCGACTGAGGCATCGGAAACGGCTTTTCAATTACAGAATTAGTTATTCGTGACAGCAGGGCGTCTCCCGACAATTTTTTTGGAAAAACAGAACTCGCGGAAGGCTTAGCGAGGCAGGTTTGCTTTGGGAATGGCGCGTGTCGGGGGTATACCCCCTCCCCCCTGGTCTATTGGAATCTTGAGTTTGGCGGAAAATCGAAAACAAAATATCCAAAATCAGCGACTTAGGGGCAAAATCTTGAGCCGCAAGGACTTAGCTCCTGTCAGCGGGTCGTGGGTTATACCGCTTTCGCCTTGGCTATGATCTACGCCGTCGGTTTGAAGCGCAAGGACGGAGATCACGTGCGCGTGTGATTGCACGACGACTTCAGTAAACGGGTGACTTTTCTCGCGAGTTCGGGCTTTCCCAAGGTTCTACTTGATCGACAATCCCGGCGTGCCGCATTGGCGGCCCGGTTTTTGTTTGGTCTTGACGCGATTCTCGGCTTGTTCCTAGCCGTGCGCCTGATACGACATCCTCGGCTGTCAGCGGCTCAATGATAGGTGACCGGCTAGCTGTCCTTTCGCTCCTTTTGCAAAGGCGGCACCATTATGCAGCCCGGCAGGCGGGATTCCCACCCTGGCAAAGAACGCAAGGATGGGGCACCCGTCACCCGGCGAATTTGAACTACTGCTTACATGCCCTTGTAATGTACTGTCACCGTCCTCGCCGCTTTCTTGGGGACGTCCAACTCATAGAAGGTCACGACCGACCCATCGTCTGCGGCATCCAGGTTGGGAACAAAGTTGAAAGTGACGCTGCAGGGTGCTGGACCGATCGGAGTATTCTGCGTGAAAGCTTGGGGCCCACGGTCGCCGGCAGCGTGCGGTTGGGGGATCGCGTCCCCTAGCAAGGTGACGCCAAAATTTCCACGCAGACCTATGTTTGGGGTAGCACTGGGATCCCATGCGAACGCACTGTTAGCCGTTGCACCCAGCGCGTTGGTGAAAGTGCCATCCGCATCCACATCCGCGTAGCGAATCAGAACTGCATGGCGATCGGCCACCGTGTTGTTCTTCAGCGACATGGCAACCTTCACGGAGGGGGAAGTTCCGGCGACCTGGGTTATGGTTTGTGTGAGCGTCCAGATGCCATCCGCGGTGGAACGAACAATCTTTACTACTGTGGGGCTTTGAGTAGCGACAGTGGCGGGGAGCCAATTGAGGCTATCCCCAAAGTCGGCGTAGTCGAAGTATTGGACATTTGGCAACCCGGCGGTCGCGTCGCAGATGCCATATCCCTCAGCAAAACCGCCTACTCGGATGTGCTCGTGGCCCTGCGGGGTTTCGAATTGTGTGATGTTTCCATTCGCGGTCACACAATACTGCAAGAAGGTGTCGTTCGCACCGGAGGTGAAAGTAAACGAGCAAGTCTGCGTCGCGAAGGGACCGCGGAGCGCGGCTTGGGCCGCAAGGTTCTGAGCGGATGCAGCTGCAGCTTGTTTTGGCGCGTTCACGGTCGCCGAGTCCGCAGCGAAGCTGAGCGAGCACACCGCCAACGCAATGATTGCGGGGACGAATTTCTTCACAATAAGTCTCCTTGATTTTTCAAATTTCCAAAGGTTCAGAGGCCGTTCCTGAAGGCCGATTCGGATCGGAATATTCGGGTTGCAGCGCGAAACCTTGAGAGGCAGTTCTAAAGGCCCCTGTAGTTCACGGTAACGCTCTTCGTTGCCTTCTTCGGGACGCCCAAGGAATAAATCATGACAATCGTTCCGAAAGCGTTTTCGGATTGTGCTCCCACAACAAAGTTCGTGTACGGGCTGCAGGGCGGCGGAGGAGTCACGAAAGTGTCGGCTTCGACAAATCCTTGCGGGCCGAGATCGGGAAACTGCTGCTGAGGAAGCGCCAAGCCCTGCAGCAGCAATCCGAAGTTGCTGCGGGACCCTATGTTTGCGGACGTGGTCTGATCCCACACAAATGCGCTGTTGGAGGTCGCACCCAGATCGGGGCTGAACGAATGATCGGGTTCTACGTCAGCAAAGCGCATCAAGAGTATGCTCCGATCCACCGCCGTGTTGTTTTTCAGCGCCATCTCAACCTTCGCGAAGGGCGAAGTGCCGGCCATCTGTGTGAACGTCTGGGTAAGAGTCCAGATGCCATCCGACGTGGTGCGGGCAATCTTCACGGAAGTTGCCGTCTGATGGACAACTGTGGGTGCGAGCCAGTTAGGGCTGTCGCCAAAAAAGGAGTAGTCGAAGTATTCCGTGTTGCTGTTCACGTCGCAGATGCCGTATCCCTCACCAACGACGCCATGGTCGATGTGCTCGAAGCCCTGAGGAGTTTCGAATTGCGCGACGTTGCCGTTCGCGGTCACGCAGAACTTCAGAAAATTGTCATTTGCGCCGGACGTAAAAGTGAACGAACAGGTTGCGGTTGCGGACGCAGTGACGGGCAGGGATTGGGCGGAGATCTCAGCGGATTCTGCCGCAGCTTGCTTTCGGTTCAGGTTGGCTGTGTCTGAATCGGCAGCGAAGCTGACCCAACACAGAGCAAGCACGGTAAGCGCAAGCAAAGATTTCTTCACGAATATCTCCTATGGTTATTTTGTGAATGTGGTGTGACGACAACAGAGAAGGGCCCGTGCCTTGCGGCATCCATCACGACGCGCGGAAAACCCGATAGCTTCGAAACCTCACCGAGATGACACTCCGGGCAGCTCTGCCCTGAAGCCAACTCCGCTATCGCGAGATATCACGCCCCATGCGTGAATCCAACGTACGGTGAAGGGCACAGAAAGCGTGTCACGTTTTTGTCATCGGTTTGTAAGAAGATTGCAGACTTGCTCGGATCCATATCGACTTCCAGAGTTGGTGTCGCCCAGAAAACCGAATCAGATGTCCTGGGTCGTCCTCTCTATTCGCTCACGGAGGTTTACTGGCGATCTCCGTCGTAGACTTTCACAATCCCTATGAAGAGGTTCAGATTCGAGGCCGCGTCGTGGAGCGCCGTCCGGATTCCAGTTTCAAATACATGGATGCGATCTCGCACAAATACACCGGCAAGCCATTCCCCTTCCGCAGCCCCGAAGGGAGAGTCGCGCTCGTGATTGAATTGGAGAAAAGTCCGCTACAAAAAGCTGCCGTTCGAACACACACCGCCGAAATGAAGAAGGGCGCGGCTTTTCACCGCGCCCTCATCAGCGATACATCAACTTTAGTCCGCCGGTTGCCTTAGCTCTTTGCCACCTGCAGCTTGTTCTCCACGCTGAATGCGCCGAACACTCCGCCGGCACGAATTCCCGCGACGTTTTTGTCCATCGCGTTGTCGACCGAGCCATACAGCGTCACATGACCGTTGGTGACGATAATGCGGATCGGACGCGCCGGATCGATGGCGTACTTGCTAAGTACTGGATCGCCGTAGATGGCCCGCAGCGCCCGCAACCGCACGCTGTCATCGAAGGGCGAGACCGGTGCGAGCGAGACGTTATTGATTACGTCCTTCACGCCAGGCATGTTCGCGATCTCGGCCAGCGCTTCGTCGCGGCCCACGCCGGTGCGGTCCTGGCCTTCCACCGTGACCACGCCGTCTTTCACGCCGATTGCGAAATAGTCGAACGTGCTGTCATAGCCCTCGCGGACGTATGTCAACTTGGTCGCCAGTTTCTGTTCCAGTTGTGCATCCGGAACGTTGGGGCCGGCCACCGTGATCAGATTGCGAACTCCCTGTGAGTTCGAAGTCTTCCGCGCCAGCTTTCCAGCGTCGAGCTTTCGCTGATAAAGATCCACCGTTCCGGTGAGAGTGACGATCCCGTCCTCCACCGAAGCCTTGACATTGTTGTACTGACTTTTGGACTCCAGTTTCTGCGTCACCGCGTTCTGAATTTGATTGTCGTAGCGGGAAGCTGGGCTGGTTTCAGCCACGAGCGTTGCGCTCAGCAGCCCTATCGCCAGCAGCGAACCCGCCAGTTGTCTTGAGACTTTGCTTTCCAGTCATAAAGGTCACCTCCTGACCCGTTGACAATTCTTTACTAATTAACCATCTGGTTAATTCTTTCGATGCGGAGGTGCCGATACGAAGATGCATGTGCGGGAGGCGAAAGCCAGGCCAACGCTCGGCCAACTCGCAGGAAATGCGGCACAACTTTTTGTACGATTTGGGGTTTAACAAACTGGGGAGAAAACTCGACGCCCGACAAGTCCGTCATCAGCGCGGGCATGCCGTTTTTTGACGATGGCGGGATACACATTGTCGAAACCCTTGTCGTGGTCGTGCCAAGTATTGCTCCCGCAAGTGGGCCAGACTCGCTGAGGTTCCAAGTGAGTTCAGTTGGCTCATTGTGACAATGGAGACAAGGCCCACCGTCAGGTTGTAAACCACTAAAGTAACTACCCCCCCACCCAGCGTGGGAATTCTCGTTTCCGGATTACCCCCGTAACTTTCTGCTCGGTACCCTGCGTTCTACCATGCTTGTGCACTGCGCATTCAGAGGGGGAATCCGCGGGATGGGCGAACGTGTCACCCAATCACGCCGTGTTGATTTGATTCGTGCCGAACGGCTCAAAAAAGCTCTGGAAACCGGGGCTTCGCCCTCATTTCTTCCTCCGGCGGCACCTCCGACGAACGGATCTTGCTCTAATTCCTCCTGCCCGGTACCTCCAATTGTTGATCCTCACGAGCAGCAGGTCGAGCGCGGATGCCCGCTTACAGTTCTTCGAGCAGATGTTTCAGGCTTCTCCGGACGCGTTGAGCATCGCCGACAGCGAACATCGAGTGCTCTGGGCCAACCGGACGTTCGCGTCCATGTTCGGATACGCGGAGGCGGAAATTGTCGGCCAGCCATTGGAGAGTCTTGTGGTGCCGTCAAACCGGCTGGCTGAGTCCAAGTGGGTGACGGAGTCGCTGGCAAAGGGCGAACGCATTACGCTCGAGACGAAACGCCAAAAGAAAGACGGTACATTGCTCGACGTGTCCGTTGCCTGCGCGCCCCTTCTGCTCGACGGCAAGGTGGCAGGCTTCTACGCCGGATATCACGATATCTCCGATCGCAAGCGCGTGGAAGCGCTCAGCTCGGCCCTGTACCGGGTGGCGGAGAAGAGCAGCAGCGCGCACGAGTTGCAGCAGTTCTTTGCGGCAGTGCATGGCATTGTCGACGAGCTGATGCATGCGCGGAACTTCTACATCGCGATCTACGATCCCGCCACCGAGCTGCTTAGCTTTCCGTATTTCGTGGACGAGCAGGATTCTGCCCCGCTACCCAAGAAGCTGACTAAGGGATTGACCGATTACCTGATCCGCACCGGCGAGCCGCTGCTGGCGACGCCCGAGGTCCTCGAAGCCATGGAGGACCGTGGAGAGGTTGCGCGCAACGGTTCGAAATCGCTGGACTGGATGGGAGTCCCGCTCAAGGTGAACAGCCATACATTTGGCGCGCTCGTCGTGCAAACCTATTCGAAGAATATCCGTTATGGAGAGCAGGACAAGGAAATCCTGACGTTCGTCGCCCGGCAAGTGGCTAGCGCCGTCGAGATCAAGCGTAACGAGCAGGCGTTGCGGCGCTCGGAAGCCCGCTATCGCTCGCTGGTGCAGAGCTCGGTGTACGGGATTTATCGCTCCAGCCTGGAAGGCCGATTTCTCGACGTCAACCCGGCGCTGATCACCATGTTGGGATATGCATCCCCGGAAGAGGTGCTGCTGCTCGATCCTGAAAATGATGTGTTCGCGCAGCCCGAGGAGCACGAACGCCTGATCGACGAATTCCGCCGCAGCGGCCGGCTCGACGGATTCGAAGTGAAATGGAAGCGCAAGGATGGGGGCGCCATCACGGTTCGCATCAGCGGACGCGCCGTCAGCAGCGCCGACGAGCCAGCGGACGTGCTGGAAGCCATTGCCGAAGACGTGACCGACCGGCGCGCGCTCGAAGATCAATTCCGCCAGGCGCAGAAGATGGAAGCCGTTGGACGGCTCGCCGGCGGCGTAGCCCACGACTTCAATAACTTGCTGATGGTTATCAGCGGCTATGCCGAGGTCATTCTGGGGCAGATGGATCCCGCGAGCCCGCTGCATGAGAAAGGACGCGCCATTCAACTGGCCGCCGACCGCGCCACAACATTGACCCGGCAATTGCTGGCCTTCAGCCGCAAGCAGTTGCTCGAGCTGAAAGTGGTCGACGTCAACGCGATCGTCCAGGACATGGAGCGTCTGCTGCGTCCGCTCATCGGCGAGAACATCGAACTTGTGACCATCCTGACTCCGGATGCCGCTCACACTCGCGCCGACGCCGGCCAGCTCGAACAAGTGATCATGAATCTCGTGGTCAATGCCAAGGACGCTATGCCCGTGGGGGGCAAACTCACGCTTCGGACTGAGAACATAGTCCTCGACGAGAACCATCGTCGAGGTCAGCAGTTCATCCGTCCCGGCAACTATGTGACGCTCCAAGTCAGCGACACCGGCATGGGCATGGATCGTGAGACGCAGTCGCGGATCTTCGAGCCGTTCTTTACCACCAAGGAAAAAGGCAAGGGAACCGGGCTGGGCCTTTCCACCGTATATGGAATCGTGAAGCAAACCGGCGGATACGTCGTGGTGCAGAGCGAATTGGGACGCGGCACCACCTTCCACATCTACCTGCCGCTGGTGGAAGGAGCGGCGGAGAAGCATTCGGTTGCCGTCCCTGAAGCCGTGGGTGGAACGGAAACAATACTGCTGGTAGAGGACGAGGAATCGGTTCGCCAGTTGGTGCGCGATACGCTCTTGGCCAAAGGCTACCAGGTACTGGAGGCGGAAAACGGCGAGGCAGGCATGGCTGCAGCGGCCCGCCACCCGGGAAAAATCGACCTGGTGATCACCGACGTCGTCATGCCCGGCATGGGCGGTCGCGAAATGGTCAAGCAGCTTATCGAAGCGCATCCCGGAACCAAAGTCCTCTATCTGTCTGGATACACTGAAGACGCGATTGTCAGCGATGGCTCCATCGAGAAGGGCACCGCGTTCCTGCAAAAGCCATTCACGCTTCAGAGCCTCTCGCGCAAAGTGAGAGAAGTCCTAGGGTAGCGCCACCTTGAGTAGCGTCGGCATCCCTTCAGATCTGCGCGAGGGCGGCCTGCCGCCTATCCGTCGGCATCTTGCCCAACTCCACAATCGCTCTGCAACTTTTTCCTCCCTTCCGCGTCCCATTTGGTGAAGAATTAGACATAGCACCAGAATCCGTCTGTGGCGGATGGCTCGTACAAGAACTGGGGTTCCCATGCTCATCAAGAAAGCGGAAGACATTCGTTCGTCGGAGATCACACCGAAGAGTCTCTACCTGAATCGCCGCAAGTTTCTTGCCGAGGTCGCAATGGCGGGAGCCGCCGCGGCGATCGGCGTGGGACTGAAGGAAACGATTTCACCTTCGACCAGCGTGCTGGCGGGGAACAAGATAGACGGAATAAAGAAAAGTTCTTTCAGCACCACTGAGACCGTCACGCCCTACAAAGACGTAACCCACTACAACAACTACTACGAATTTGGCACAGAAAAAGACGAACCCGCCGAGCTGGCGAAGAATTTCCGCACTCGGCCGTGGAAGGTCAAGATCGACGGCCAGGTGGAAAAGAAGCAGGAACTCGACATCGACACCATTCTCAAGATGGCTCCCGCTGAAGAGCGCATCTACCGTCATCGTTGCGTCGAAGGATGGTCGATCGTTGTTCCCTGGGTCGGCTTCTCTCTCAGCGAACTTATCAAGAGAGTGAATCCTACGAGCAAGGCCAAGTACGTCGAGTTCACTACCGTGTACGACCTTTCGCAAATGCCCGGCCAGCACCGGCAGGTGCTGCAGTGGCCGTACGTCGAAGGCCTGCGCATGGACGAGGCCATGAATCCTCTGGCGCTGCTTTGCTTCGGCATGTATGGGGAAGACCTTCCCAACCAGGATGGCGCGCCGCTGCGGATTGTGTTGCCGTGGAAATACGGATTCAAGAGCGCGAAGGCGATCGTCCGTATTCACTTCACCGAGAAACAACCGCTGAATAGCTGGTACCTTTCCGCGCCACAGGAATACGGATTCTATGCCAACGTGAATCCGAACGTAGATCATCCGCGTTGGAGCCAGGCTAAAGAACGGCGGCTCGGCGAATTTTCCAAGCGTCCAACCCTGATGTTCAATGGATACGGCGATCAGGTGGCGAGTTTGTACAGCGGGATGGACTTGAAAAAGAACTACTAACAGGGATCAGGGGGCAGGGGTCAGAGGGTCCGCGCCTGGTCTGACACATCCGACTGACCCCTAGCCCCTAATCCCTGGTCCCTGACTCACAATGCATCGTTACTTCAAACCCGTCGTTTTCCTCGCCTGCCTGCTGCCTCTGGCCAGGCTGTTGTGGCGCGGCGTGCACGCGGGGCTCGGCGCCAATCCGATTGAGTTCATCACCCACTCGACCGGTGATTGGACTCTGATTTTTCTTCTCGTCACATTGTCGATCACGCCGCTGCGCAAGCTCACGCGCCAGTACTGGCTGATCAGTTTTCGCCGCATGCTGGGCCTGTTCGCATTCTTCTACGGCAGCCTGCATCTGACGACCTACGTCTGGCTCGACAAGTTCTTCGACGTCCACGAGATGCTGCACGACATCGCCAAGCGTAGATTCATCACCGCAGGGCATGACCGCCTTCGCCCTGATGATCCCTCTGGCGCTGACGTCGACGAAGTGGTCGATCCGCAAGCTGGGCAAGCGCTGGCAGACGCTGCACCGGCTGATTTATTTCAGCGCCGCCGCGGGAGTGATCCACTATATCTGGCTGGTAAAGGCAGATCTGAAGAAGCCGCTGGAGTATGCGTTCGTCCTGGGCATGCTGCTGATGTATCGGATCGTGGCTTGGGCAGTTGGGCGGAAGGCGATGCCGAAGCGCTTGGCGGATGCGAGGCCTCAAGTCATCGTTCAGTAGTTGCGGTCGTCCGCTGTTTAAGTGCTTTCGCGATAATGAAACACAAAGGCGCGGCGGAGTTTTCGCGCCGCGCCCCCCGGTTCCTTCTTACTTCGAACGACCTAGTGAACCCTTCTTCATTGAGTGAGTTGGGGTAGCCTTCTTCGTGCCTGATTTCATCATGTGCGCCGAGGCATTCACTCGCAACACAGCCAAATGATTCGCAACGACGTTTGATTTGGCGCTCGAGTTCTGCTGCACGAGCGCGCCCAAACCAACGAAGTTCTGATCGCTGCTCACGGCAACTGCTGTGTTACTGTCCACGACATAGGTAGTGAGGAAGAACCCATTGGTGTTAGGACTGACATCTCCCCGACCTGCGACTGTCGTATCAGCAGCGTAGTCTGCCGAGAACGAGTTCTTGAAGCTCGTCGCTCCCTGATCGTTGACGTCGATGATGCCACTGAAACGGCCGTTGTTGTTCGTGAATTCGGCGATATCGTCTTCCGCGCTATTGGGTGTGACGCCACTCAGGTTCATGCCATAACCCTCTCCGGATGCAAGAGTCGTGGCGCTCTGTGAGTACGCGATTCCATTGGTCATCCCGCCATCATCGATTTCGAGCATCTGAAGGCCGCCGCTCGAGGGGTAAGCAGCGAATATGCAGTTTGATGAACATGCAATTCCACCATTTCCGTTTACGAACCCGGTCACAAACGTAATCTCGGTGCGTCCACCACTGAACGGGCTGGAGATTGCGGTGATCGCCGGTCCACCTGCGACGCTACCGAATTGTCCAGGTAAGCCCGCGTCATTGATGTCCTCAACCGAATCGGAAAGAATGTTCCCGTTGGAATCGAAATTGAAAATTCCTGCTGCGGTGAACGGTCCGCCGACGCTGGGATCAACATCGAAACCTGCCATCGTGAAGACATTGTTGCCAGTTGGGATCGATGACGTCTGAGTGAACGCATCTCCTGCCAGCATGGGTGCAGCGTCAATCTCGATGAACTTCAGGTGAGTGGCATCGATCGGGTAGACGTCGAATGTGTAGGTAATTGCCGATGCCCCCGTGCCCGTTGTAAGGGCCGCTGTGCCGGGGAAGGTCGTCGTGAGATCGATGTCACCGCCGGTGATCGCAAGATTTGTCGAACCACTGGAAGAGCAGTTGTTATTGAAGTCCTCCACTCCCGAGACCACAATGCCATTTGTGTCCAGCGTAAATGCCCCGACAGTTGCGAACGGCACCGGTGCTCCGGCAGCCGAAAACCCGCACACATCATTGCCGGCCCCCGATGAACCAGTGAAATTGAACGCATAGGACCGCCCAGCGATGTCGGCTTGCGTCACATTCGCCTGTAAGTCCAAACTGCCGCTGGCGCTACCGAAAGTCTCAAATTGCGTTACCAATCCGTGGGTACTTGAAGTGAGCACGTAATCGAACTGAAATGTATCTGAGCTGGTTTGCAGCGTTAGGAGACCTGCTGGAAGGCTGGAACTTCCTGTTGGACGGCCGTCCGAGCCGACACTATACGTACCGGATGTGATTGTATCGAGTATCAGGCCGCCGGCGGCCGTGCTGTTCTGGTCGAGGACTCCGCCGGAGGCGATGTTGCCATTTCCGTCGGCAGTGAATGCGCCCATGATGGTGACGAAGTCACCGCTACTCGCGGTCCCGGTTACCGAAAATACGTAATTCCCACTCAAATTGCCGTTGCTGAAACTGCCGCTCGGGGGCGGGTTGACTGGAGGATTGCTGCTGCCTCCTCCCCCGCAGGCTGCCAGGACTGCGAGCGATGAAAGGATTACGGGCAGAATGAGACGAGTGCGTAGCGACATGACATCCCCCTGATAAAGGTTCGGCGCATAGAGTTAGGACTTCTTGGCTCAGACTAGCACGTGTGACTTGTCGCTTGATTCAACCCGAACCTGGAAAATAAGTAGCGGAGGCGGGCCAAAGTTTTTCGCAGTTTACAAAGTTCACAAAGGCCAACAAAGCAATTTCAGATTGAAGATTTTAGATTGCAGATTGAAACCCGGGGCGGGCTTTCGTTTCCAATCTGCAATCTGAAATCTTCAACCTTCCTAAAATCGGAAATCGGCAATCGCAAATCGCTACTTCTGTACTTCCGCTTCCTGTCCCGCTAACCGCCGCAGTGACTCCTCGTAAGGCGCGCGGGCCAAGCCTTTTTCGGTAATGATCGCCGCCACGTACTTCGCCGGTGTCACATCGAATGCGGGATTCTCCACGCCAACGCCGTCCGGCACCATCTGCTTGCCGGCGATGTGCGTCACCTCTTTGCCGTTGCGTTGCTCGATGGGAATTCCGCTTCCATCCGGACACGCCAGGTCCACAGTCGAAATCGGCGCCGCCACGTAGAACGGAATCCCGTGCTCCTTGGCGAGGATCGCAACCGTATACGTGCCGATCTTGTTGGCCACGTCACCATTGGCCGCGATGCGATCCGCGCCCACAACGATTGCTCCAATCTTCCCCTGCTTCATCATCGCGCCGGCCATGTTGTCAGAGATCACCGTGGTCGGGATGCCGTCCTTCATCAACTCCCACGCGGTGAGGCGGGAGCCCTGCAGAAACGGCCGCGTCTCGTCCGCATAGACATGAATCTTCTTCCCCTGCTCGACCGCTGCGCGGATCACTCCCAGAGCGGTGCCATATCCCGCGGTGGCCAGTGCGCCGGCGTTGCAATGCGTGAGCACTCCTCCTTCGCTCGGCATGAGCGTGGCGCCGTGCCGTCCCATGGCCTGATTGGCCGCGATGTCTTCGGCATGCATGCGCTGCGCCTCTTCGATCAGGTCGCGCTTGATCTGCGGAATCGGACGGATGCGGATGCGCTCAAACTTCTCCTGCATCCGACGGATTGCCCAAAAGAGATTCACTGCGGTTGGGCGAGTCTTGCCGATCAGATCGCAGATGGCGTCGAAATCACGCTTCAGATCGCCCGTGGTCTCGGCCTTGGAATTGTTCACGCCGAGGGCGATCCCCATGGCCGCGGCCACGCCGATCGCCGGCGCCCCGCGCACCACCATGTTGCGGATGACGTCGGCCACCTGCTCGTGCGTCCTGCAGGTCACATAAACTTCTTCGGTCGGCAGCTTCGTCTGATCGATGAAGCGTACGCCCTTGTCAGTCCATTCGAGGGTTTGAATCATATTTTGGTAGAGACGTTGTTGGCAACGTCTCTCTGTCCACGATGGGTGCCGCCGCCGGCAAGACGTAGCAAGCTACGTCTCTACGACGCTTTGTGTGCTTCGCACCGGTTTCTCGGATTGTTCGACACCGCCGGCCTTCCGCAAATCTCGCAGCTCGTCGCCACCGCGAAGATACCCGGCTCGGTATCGTCGGTCTGCGCAACATGTTCCTTGCGCACGTCGTTGGCCGTGAAGATGGAAACGAACTGCGCCGGGGCCGCGGCCTTTTCAACACTCGGACGTCCCTTGGCCTCTTCGCGCTCGACCAGGCACATCACGCCGACGATTTCGAACCCAAATTCGCGCGCCGCCTCGATCGCCTGGACGGTCGACGCTCCAGTCGTGCAGACATCGTCCACGATCACCACGCGCGCGCCCTTTTCGCGGTAGCCTTCAATGCGCTGTCCCGTACCGTGCTGCTTTTCAGCCTTGCGCACCAGGAAGCCGTTGAGTTCTCCGCTGACCACCGAAACGGCGACCACGATCGGATCGGCGCCCATGGTCAGCCCGCCGATCGCCTGGGCTTTCCATCCGCGGTTCCGGATTTCCTCCAGGAAGACTTCCCCCGTCAGTCGCGACCCTTTCGCATCGAGCGTGGTGGTGCGGCAGTCGATGTAGTAATCGCTCGTCCCGCCGGAGGAGAGTTTGAACTCGCCCAGCCGAAACGACTTGTGGGCGAGTGTGGTGAGCAGCTTTTGCCGCGCAGAATGCATGAAAATCTACGATATCACGCCGCGAGTCCGGGATTTCTCAGGCCCTAAGCGAAGCATGAGTGTTCTCCGTAATCAAGCTTTCGTAAAGACGCAGAGCTTGCGATTACGAGCGGCTGACAATCCATAGATCAAGCCCTTCCGAGTCGAAGCTGCCCTGCGGATTTCGACTCCGACCGCAGCAATACAGGCTATTTGCGTGTTAACCTGAAGTTTCCGGGCATTGCAGAAAGCTATCGCAACCGGAGTTCCGGACTTCCCAATCGAGATATGACATTACACATCGCGCTCAAGATCCCACGTTATATTTCAGGTTTTCTCTTTCTTACTTTCGCCATCATCGCAGTTTCGCGTCCCGCCGTTGCCGAAGGCACGCGCACCTGGGAGCAGTCGAAATTTGAGGAACTGGTCAAAGGGACCTCGAAAGGAGTCGCCATCTGCAGTTCTGGCAGTCTGGAACTGGCGGCATCGTTCAAGCTGCTGTACTCCACGCCTTCCACCTATATCTGGGCCGTCGCGGCCGACGACGCGGGAAACGTCTATGCAGCGACGGGTTCTCCCGCGCGCGTGTACCGCATCACGCCCGACGGCAAGGCAACCATCATCTTCCAGCCGCAGGAACTCCAGGTGCAGGCAGCTCCAAGTCGCGGCGGGAGGCGTGATTTACGCAGCCACCGCTCCCGATGGCAAGGTCTACAAGATCGAGCACAAGCCCGGGGATAAGAGCGAACCTTCCAAGTCCGAAAATAAGCCCGCCGACACTGCGCAAAAAGATCCTGCCAAGCCTGCAGTCGATCCTTCCTGGACTTCCTCCGAGTACTTTGCGCCCGGGACGAAGTACATCTGGGACCTGGCTCTGGACAAGGGCGGAAATCTCTACGTAGGCACCGGCGATCGTGGCGAAATCTACAAGGTGACTCCCAAGGGTGAACACTCACTGTTCTTCAAAAGCGACGAAACCCACATCCGGGCTCTCACACTCGACGCCCAGGGAAACCTGATCGCGGGCACGGATGGCAGCGGATTGGTCTATCGAATCTCTCCCGCTGGGGAAGGGTTCGTCCTGTACAGCGCTCCGAAGAAAGAAATCACGGCGCTGGCTCTTGACCGCGACGGCAATATCTATGCCGCCGGTGTGGGCGAAAAGCGTCCCGGGATGGGAGGAGCACCTGGCACTCCTTCCATGATGGTCACGATGGGACAAAACCCTACGTCCATGCCGGGCCCTCAGTCCCCTGGTATCGTCATGACTCCCACTCCTGGGTCGATCACAACGTTTCCGATTCCCGGCGCGGGCGCGACCGGCGGTTCCGACGTCTATCGGATTGGATCTGACGGCTCGCCTTTGCGCATCTGGACTTCGCGCGAAGACCTCGTCTACGCGCTGGCCTTCGATTCGCGCAATAAGCTGCTGGCCGGCACCGGAAATCGCGGGCACGTCTTTGCGATCGATGGGCCCGATGACTATTCGGACCTGCTGAAGGCTGCCGCCTCGCAAGTCACCGGATTTGCCAAAGCTCCGGGCGGCGGTCTCTATGCCGTCACCAGCAATCTCGGCAAGATCTTCGTGCTTGGGCCGGGCCCAGAGAAGGAAGGCTCCTACGAAAGCGATGTCTTCGACGCCAAGATCTTCTCGCGCTGGGGACGCGTCGAGTTCCGTGGCTCAGGAAATGTCGATCTGCTGGCTCGCAGCGGCAATGTCGACAACCCTGACCGCAACTGGAGTCCCTGGAAGCAAGTTGACCTGAGCAAGGGCGCCGAGATGAACGTCCCGCCGGCGCGCTACACGCAGTGGAAAGCGGTTCTGCACGACGGAAGTACGAAGCCCTCGGTCGATTCCGTGACTGTGAACTATCTCCCGAAAAATATGGCGCCCGAGATTGACGACGTGTCCGTGCAGACCGGCGTGCGCTACCAACCGCTCCCGAAAACCTCGCTCAACCCCAGCACTGATCTCAGCGGCTCCTCCGGCATCCACTTCGAGTCGCCCGTACCCAGCACCCACGATCGGGATGCGATCGGCGTGAAGTGGACTGCGCACGACGACAACGACGATCAGCTCGTCTATTCCGTCTACTATCGGGGCGACGGAGAATCGCGCTGGCTGCTGTTGAAAGAGAACATCACCGACAAGGCTTATTCTTTCGATGCCAGCCTGCTCCCCGATGGGGGCTACACGATCAAGGTGATCGCTTCGGATGCGCCATCGCATTCTCCCGGTGACGCGACTCAACGATTCGCACGAGAGCCGCCGCTTTGAGGTGGATACCACTCCTCCGCGGATTGAAAATCTGTCTTCTTCCCTTGAGGGCGGACAGGTCCACGTCCGTTTCCGCGCCGAAGACGGATTCTCCTCGATAAAGCGCGCGGAATTCTCGGTGGATGCCGGCGACTGGACGTATGTAGAACCCGTAGGACAGTTGTCCGACTCGAAGACGGAAGATTACGATTTCAAAGTCGCACTCGATCCCATGAAGAATGCGGCTGGCGAACACGTAGTCGTCGTGCGCGCCTACGACAAATACGACAACATGGGAGCCGCAAAGACCGTGCTCCGAGCGAAGTAGCGCCGGCAACTTGCCCGCTGTCGCGAGGGCATCCTGCCCTCGCATGCTGGAGCAAGAAGTCTCTCGAATCAGGACATGTCCGAAAGGCCTCTTTCGAAGAACCATCGCGCGTCCCCGACAATGTCCTCATGCGTAGGTCCCGCGCAGCCCTCCGGATTGTTTTCTTCATTTCCATCGCGATAGCAGTCGTGGCTTTCACCGCCTGCTCCGGCGTCTCAAATCAGTCAGGCAACGGCGGCGAATGGTGGCAATGGCGGCGGAGGCGGGGGGAATGGCGGCGGAACCGGGGGCGGTAATCTCTCCTGCAGCGGAATGTCCACCGGTCAGACAGCGAGTCTCAACGGCTTTGTTCCGTTCACCAGCAACAATCTGTGGAACACGGATATTTCATCCGCTCCGGTCGACCCGAACTCCGGCACGATCATCACGAACTGGGTCGGCTCTGTGAAGGTGCACCCGGACTGGGGCACCGATCCCACCTACGGAATTCCCTACGTTGTGGTCAACGGAAGCCAGTCGCTGGTCAAAGTGAATCTTCAGGCCTACGGTGACGAAAGCGATCCGGGCCCGATGCCAGTTCCCTCCAATGCTCCGATTGAAGGCGGATCGTCCAGTACCGGCGATCGCCACGTGCTGCTGCTCGACAACGGCAACTGCTTTCTGTATGAGCTTTACAATTCGTCGGTAAACGTGGACGGAAGCTGGAATGCCGACTCGACTGCGGTATGGGATATGCTTTCTGACGAGCAACGTCCTTACACCTGGACCTCGGCCGACGCCGCTGGCCTGCCAATCTTCCCCGGCCTCGTGCGCTATGACGAGGTCGCATCCGGCAAGATTCAGCACGCCTTCCGCTTCACGCTTCCGAAAACGCGGGCGGCATTTATCCCACCCGCTTCCCACTGGGCCGCGAACACCAGCGACCCGAGTGCCCCGCCGATGGGCATGCGGTTGCGACTGAAATCCAGCTATGACATCTCAGGATTCTCTTCGCAAATGCAGGTCATCCTCACGGCGATGAAACATTACGGATTGATTCTGGCCGACAACGGGAGTTCGCTGTTTGTGACGGGAGTTTCCGACAGCCGTTGGGGATCTGATCTCGATTCCTTGAAAACAGTCCCCGCATCTGCCTTTGAAGTCGTGCAGATGAATCCCGTCTACACGAGCGCCAACTATCCAACCGGCTCCGCGCCGACGGTCAGCAGTTTCTCGGCTTCACCGACTCATGTTTCCTCCGGAGGAAGCGTCACTCTGTCGTGGACTGTAGGCAGCGCGGATTACGTCATCGTTTCCCCGGGACCAGGAGCGGTCCGCGACGCAACCGTGACGGTGAATCCGACAGCGACGACGACCTATACGCTGTACGCCACCAACCAATTCGGTCGCACAACTGCCACCGTCACAGTAAATGTCCCGTAGTGTGTTTTCCTTCGTGGAACTTCGTGTCCTTAGTGGTTGAAGGTTTTCATTCCGCGGCGAGATAAGCGTGCCTCTGTGCTTCCTCCGTGCCCTCTGTGGTGAAGCTCTTACGCGGCAGGATCAGCGGTCGTCGATCCAGCATCGGTCGTAATCGCGTGCAACTCGCCGGCCCTTCGAAGCTCCGGAAACCACCAGGCCCACAACGCAATCACCACCAGGGTTCCAACTCCTCCCAGCACAACAGCCGGTACGGTTCCAAACCACTGTGCCGTGACACCCGACTCGAACTGCCCGAATTCATTCGAGGTGCCGATGAAGATCATGTCCACGGCAGTTACTCTGCCCCGCATCTCGTCGGGGGTGGCCAGCAGTGTCAACGTCGCCCGGATGATGACGCTGATCATGTCGCTTGCTCCAAGCAGCACCAGCGCAATCAGTGACACCGTGAGGTTGCGCGACAGGCCAAAGATGATCGTAAACACTCCGAATCCGGCGACGGCCCACAACAGTCGTGGGCCCGACTTTCCGCGCAAAGGCCAGTGTGCCAGCACGATCGCCATCAGTGCCGCGCCTGCTCCTGGAGCCGTTCGCAACAGACCTAGTCCCCAAGGCCCGGTGTGCAGGATCTCCCGCGCGTAGACCGGAAGGAGCGCCACCGCGCCGCCGAGCATCACCGCGAATAAATCCAGCGAGATCGCGCCCAAAATCAGCTTGTTGTTCCGGATGAAATGCAAACCGGCGAAGAGCGTCTTCAGATTCATCGGCTCTCGCGGACGCGCTGTCACCTCCGGCTTGATGCGGAACGTCGTAACAGTCGCCCCAATTGCGGTAACCATGGCAATCGCATAAACCGCCGAGGGCCCTCGGAATGCCGCATAGACAATTCCTCCGAAGGATGGACCGAGAACGGTCGCGGCCTGAAAAATGGTCGCATTCCACGCAACCGCATTCGCGAAATGCTCCTGGGGAACGAGCTGCGGGAGGATCGATCGGCTGGCCGGTCCGTTGAAGGAACGCACGATCCCGATCATCACCAACACAACGTAGATCGGCGCAATGGACGAGACGCCGCGCCGGCTGAGCGCCAGCAACAGAGCGAAGCACAAGGCGTATCCCGCATAGCACGCCGACAGGACATTGCGCCGTTCAAAGCGGTCTGAGGCGTGTCCCGATATCGGGAACAACAGAATCGCGGGCAGGAACTGAGCCAGTCCCACATATCCAAGATCGAGCGGCCGTTTCGTGATCTCGTAAACCTGCCAACCCACGGCCACCGCCTGCATCTCGACGGCTGACACAATCAGAAATCGGGCAACCTGGAAGAGCAAAAATCCCGGATGGGAAAAGGCGGCACGTCCCGCCCTGGCTTCGGCAATCGGAGGCATGAACGTCTAATGTGACACAGAATGGATTGGATGTGCTAACGCGAGTTTGTGTAGGGGCGGACGCCTCGTCCGCCCCGCGAGCGAAGCGAGCGTGTCGGGTGCTGGGGTGACTGCCAACGGGTCCAAGCGCATCCACCGTCGTCATTGCGCGCTTCGCGCGCAACCCCGGACGAAGGCGTCCGGGGCTACATGGTTCTGCCTACGCCACAAGCGGAGCATTCGCAATTCCAGCAGTCCCGAATACTCTGCGGTAACGCTCAATTTCCGAAGGTGGTCCCAGCGCCTTGGAGTAATTGTCGGAGAGTTTCACCGCTGGCCGCCCCTCCACGCTCGACACCTTGCAGATGAGACCGATCGGATCAAACCCGCCTCCGTCGTTCGGGTTACATCCGCGAAAATCATTGGTCAGCAAGGTTCCCCAACCTGCGCTAACGCGAATCCTCTGCTCGGGCGTCCATTTGTTGCGATCGTGAAAGTCGGCGGCATTGCGAAAATCGCCGGGAACAACGCCCTTCGCCATCGTTCCGCCAAAATACGCGTGCAGCCCCAGGATGGTGTCGACATCCAAAGTGTCGGAAGCGATCAGAAGCTTCTCCCGCGGATCGCGTCCTCGTGTCTTGAGCCACTGGATGTACTCATCGCCCGCAACGTAGGGATCCTTGCTGTCGACGCGCTGGCCGGTCCAGTCTGCAACCCAATCCGGCGCGTTGGCCAGGAACTGCGTGGTCCCAAACGTATCCGGGAGCATGACGCGCAACGCGCCCTCGTACGTCTGCTGCCAAAGTTCAAGCACCTTGTACTGCGACGCTTTCAACTCGACGTCATCATTCGCCAACGCAGCCGCGACCATTGGAATCTCATGAGCGTTGGTTCCGATCGCTTCCAGATCATGCTTGTGGGCGAGAAAGGCGTTCGAGGTTCCGATGAAATTGCTGCCGAGATTGGCGGCCATCGCTACCACAACGTATTCCTGCCACAGAAAGCTGTGCCGCCTGCGGGTTCCGAAGTCAGCCACACTCAATCCCGGTACGCCGCGCAGGCGCTCAATCTTGCTCCACAACTTCGTTTTCGCCCGCGCGTAAAGAATGTCGAGTCCGAACTCGCTCAGCGTCTTCAACTGGGCGCGCGTCTTCAACTCGTCGAGAATTGCCAGCGCGTACAGCTCCCACATGGTGGTCGCGGTCCACGGTCCCTCAAACGTCAGCTGGACCTGGCCGTCACGCACACGAAACTGATAGTCGGACAAGCGAAAGTCCTTCTCCAGCCACTCCAGGAACGCGGGCTCGAAGATTCCGCGCCGCCCGTAGAACGTGTTGCCAGCCAGCCAGACCAGTTCCGACTTTCGGAAGCGCAGTCCGCGCACGTGCTGCAGCTGAACTTTGAACTCCTCGATGTGAATGATGTCGGCGATGCGTACCGCGGGATGACGGTTGAAGAGCGAGAACTCCACCTGCGTGTTGGGAAAATGCTTCCAGATGAACTGCAGCATCAGCAGCTTGTAGAAGTCCGTATCCAGCAGCGAACGGATGACCGGATCGAGTTCCCAGTTGTGGTTATGCGCGCGTTCGGCGTGGTTGATGATCATCGAAGGAGAGCGGCCCTCCTCAACAGTCTAGAGGATCAGGCCCAGTCGCGGCGAGTGTGCCTCATCGCAGAGACATGCATGTCGGAGTTGCTATCGATTTTGCGGTGACAACGTCCAAACCAGCGACGGCGCTCGGGGCATGCGCGGGATTGCATTACGCTGGTGTTGTGCGTCGGAAATAGTGAGTCAATAGATATCGCGCATCGATTCCCGCAACTGGGGTATTCGCCGAGGAGGTCAAAGGCTTTCACCACAGAGGGCACAGAGGGTCACAGGGAAACCATCGTCTCATAAATGTCGATCTGTTTGACGCACTCCGCTAGCTTCTCTGGGTTGCTCCGTCCCTCATCTACAATGCTCCTCGCCCTCGTGATCAGAAAGAATTTCAGGTTAAGGTCAGCTCGAATTGCAGCGCTGCTCCTGCTCTTGGCGCCCTTCGGCTACGCCGCGCCGTCCTGATCATTCAGATTCCCCGCATTGACACTCCTCCGAAACTCGCCGATTTCGAAGCCATGCGGCCCGCCGCGCGGCGTCTCCGAACAAATGTTGAAGGTCACCGGCTTCATCGCGCGCGAGCCGGCCGACGGCGCGCAGCCCACGCAAGACACCGACGTCTATCTGGCCTACGACGACCACAACCTGTACGCCGTCTTCATCTGCTGGGACAAGGAGCCCGACAAGATTCGCGCGCGCATGACTCGCCGCGAAGATATCTTCTCCGACGATTCGGCTGAGATCATGATCGACACCTTCAACGATGCCCGCCGCGGATACGCCTTTGCGGCGAATCCTCTGGGCATCCAGTGGGACGCGCTCTGGACCGAAGGTTCGATCGGCAATGGACTCCCCGCCGACTACAGCGGTTTCGATCAGTCGTTCGACACGGTGTGGAACTCCGAAGGCCGGCTCACCAGCCAGGGTTACATGCTGCTGATGGCAATCCCTTTCAAGAGCCTGCGCTTTCCGAAAACGGACCTTCAGCAGTGGCGGATCATCCTGAACCGCAGCATCCCGCGCACCAACGAAAACCTGTTCTGGCCGCGCATCTCCAATCGCATTCAGGGACGCTTCAATCAAGCGGCGACCGCAACCGGTATCGATCACATCTCGCCTGCTCGCAACATTCAGCTCATTCCCTACGGACTGCTGCGCGGGTTCCGTGACATCGATGACCGCGATCCGACCCATCCGTTCTTCGCAAGTCGTACCCTGCAGCCCGAAGTGGGACTGGATGCGAAGTTCATCCTGCACGACAGTTTCGTGCTCGACGCGACCATTAATCCTGATTTCAGCCAGGTCGAATCCGACCAGCCGCAGATCACGGTCAACCAGCGCTTCGCTGTGTTCTTCCCGGAGAAGCGACCGTTCTTCCTCGAGAACAGCAACTACTTCACCAGCCCAATCGATCTGGTGTTTACTCGCAACATCGCCCATCCGGAATTTGGCTTGCGCTTGACGGGCAAGTCGGGGCCGTGGGCCGTTGGAGTTCTTGCGAGTGACGATCGAGCCCCGGGAGAAGTTTTGCCTCCGAGCGATCCGCACGCAGGCGACCGCGCAACCTACACCATTGCGCGCGTGAGCCGCGACATTCTTGATCAGTCCACGATCGGGGCGATCTACACCGACCGCGAATTCGCCGGCGGCTATAACCGCGTCGGAGGCATCGACGCGAATCTTAAGCTCGATCCGCATTGGCGCTTGCAGGCTCAAGCTGTGAGCAGTGCCACACATCGACGTTATCGCGGGGACGCCACGCCTGGACGGGCTCGGCTACGAACTCGACCTTCAACGAACCGGACGCCAGCTCAATCTGCAGAGCCAGTATCTCGATTTCAGCCCCAACTTCGAAACCCAAACCGGATTCGTGAACCGTGTCGACCTCCGAGAGCAGATCCTTAAAGCGAGCTACTATTGGCGGCCTGAGGGCAAGTTCCTCATCTCGTACGGGCCCACGCTCCAGCAGTTCAATATCTGGGACCACAGCGGCACGGCGCTCGACTACTTCTTCTATCCCGGCTTCCGCGTGGACATGACGCGCGGCACCTACGTCAACTTTCATCCCTATGGATATGACGACGTCCGGCTGCGCCCGATCGACTACAGCACGCTCTCGCGGGTCACAGCGTATCCGCAACCGTTTTGGGGAATCGATGCCGCGACCAGCTGGTTCAAACAATTCGACCTGACCGCGTTCTTCGTTTCGGGCGTGGGCGTAAACTACAATCCCGCCGCGGGCCAGGCGCCCAAGATCGGACACGAGGACCAGGGCAATTTCACTCTGACCTTCCACGCCGCCGGCCGTCTGCGCATCGACAACGCCTACCTGATCGAACACATCCGCGAGCGCGATTCCCACCTCACCGCCGTCACCAATCACATCATCCGCAGCAAGTGGAACTACCAGTTCACGCGCAATCTTTCCGCTCGCCTGATCCTGCAGTACAACGCGGTGTTGTCGAATCCGGCGATCAGTTCGCTGTCGCGCACCAAGAACTTCAACACCGATTTCCTGATCACTTACCTCATCCATCCCGGGACTGCGATTTATGTGGGTTACAACAGCGATCTGGAGAACCTGGATCGCAACCTGGCGGTCGATCCCGTGACGGGCGCGATCCTGACCACGCGCAACGGCTACATCAACGACGGTCGACAGTTTTTCGTGAAGGCGTCGTACGTGTTTCGGTTCTGAAGAAACTTCGCGTCAAATTCGTTTCACGAATAAAAAAGGTGTCGCCGATCGGGTACCCTTCCCCCTCTGAATCTATTGGAATCATGAATTTGGGGAGAAATGCAAAATAAAATCTTGGGGCACAATAAGTTACGGGCAAAATCTTGATGTCAAAGAACTTAGCAGGCGAACGAGGATCGATTCCCGAAACGGGACGGAATCACTCATCCGCACAGCCTCGTGGCCTCGACCATGATCCTGCAATAGGCCTGTGGACGACAAGGGCAGATGTCACAATGGTCTGTGGAAAAATCCTGTTTGGGAATTCCCATTTGAGTTTCGGCAGGCAGGTTCAATCGTCCCTGCCGGGACGGGTCATTGCTGCGGGGTCGCCACCCGCCAGTGAACTGGCGGGCTATTGTCAACCGCCCCTCCGGGGCGGGTTTTCGGGCAGGCTGGAGGATCCGACCAGCCGGCGAGATCCGACTACTTTGACTACATGAGGAGCGGGTCATTTACGGGGGGCGACTGGTTTCGTTGAGTTCACTCGGGATCAGGCCTTCGCCACAACGAACTTCTGATCCAGGTGCTCGTAGACTTCTTCGGCCCGCTGCAGCGCTTCCTGCACGTTCTCGCAGATGTTCTCTTCGCCGATCACCTCGGCGAACTCTGCCTGATGGATCAACTGTGAGGGCTGCTCGCGTGCTCCGCACAGAATTAGCGTTCGCTTGCTGGCATGCAGTTCCTTTGCGACTTCTTCGATGGCGAACAGGCCAGTGGCATCCAGTGCAGTCATGTTGCGCAGTCGCAGGATGACGACCGGCGGCAGTTTGTGGACATTCTCGGTGACGGCGGAAATCTTGTCGGTGGCGCCGAACAAAAACGGTCCGTGGATGCGAAAGATCGTCGCGTAGTAAGGAATGTCCTTATCCTGCAGGATATGGACCCGGCCGTCTTCGACGTAGTCATCGGTGACCTGCGAAACGGTCGTGGTCGAAGCCACGCGGCTGATGAACAGCAGGGCGGCCAGAATCATCCCGGCCTCCACGGCGACGGTCAGATCGGCGAAGACGGTCAACGCAAACGTCACCAGCCAGATGCTGATGTCGGTCTTGGTCAGCTTCAGCAATTGCGGAATCTCGCGCCACTCGCCCATGTTGTAGGCGACGACCATCAGAATTCCCGCCAGAGCCGCCATCGGGACATAGCTCACCAGCGGCGCTGCGAAGAGCAGGATGCAGAGAAGCGTGAGTGCATGGATCATTCCTGCGACCGGCGACTGTGCTCCGGAGCGGATATTGGTCGCTGTGCGAGCGATGGCGCCAGTAGCGGGCAATCCGCCGAACATCGGCGAAAAAACGTTGGCCACGCCCTGTCCGATCAGTTCGACATTCGGATTGTGGCGGTCGTTGCTCATGCGATCAGAGACAACGGCCGACATCAGCGACTCAATCGCGCCCAGCATGGCGACGGTGAACGCGGGGCCGAGCAAGCCGTGAATCAGGTCGGAGCGGAATTTCGGGATCTGCAAGTGCGGCAAGCCGCCGGGGATTCCGCCGAATCGTGTGCCGATCGTTTCCACCGGGAGTTTGAACAAATAAACGGCGGAAGTGACCAGCAGCAGAGCCACGATGGGTCCGGGAATGCGAGGCGAAAGGCTGCGGCAGATGATCAGCGTCAGCAGCGTGAATACCGCCAGCGCCGTGGCCTCAAACGAAATCGTGTGGAAGTTGGCGGCCAGGGCCTCCATGCGCTGCCAGAAGACGCCGGGAACTTTGTCGAGATGCAGGCCGAAAAAGTCTTTGACCTGCGTGCTGGCGATGAGCACGGCGATGCCGTTGGTGAATCCGATGACGACGGGGCGTGGGATGAACTTCACCGCGGTGCCGAGTCCGGTGAGTCCCATGATGACGAGCAGCACGCCCGCCATCACCGTGCACATGAAGAGACCGTCGACGCCGTGAGCCGCGACGATGCCGGCGACTACGACGACGAACGCGCCCGTGGGTCCGCCGATCTGCGTCTTCGACCCGCCGAGAGCGGAGATCAGGAAGCCGGTGACGATGGCGCAGTAGATGCCGGCCTGCGGCGTGAGGCCCGAGGCGATGGCGAATGCCATGGCCAGCGGCAGAGCGACCAGATCCAACGGTGACGCCGGCGATCAGGTCGAGAAGAAATTTGTGACGATCGTATGTGCGGAGACAGAGGACAGACTTCGGAAGCCAATTTTCGTTCAGGAAAATACGCCCCATTCTCACATTATGGCAGGAGCCATGAGAATCGGGTAGTTACCGCGGGATCTTGTGTAGCCCCGGACGCCTTCGTCCGAGGTTGCACGCGCAGCGCGCAATGAGGGTGTGACCAGTGGCGAGACTGCCGTGTCGACCGCACGCGGCCTTTCACGGCACGCTCGCTCCGCTCGCGGGGCGGACGACGGCGTCCGCCCCTACACAAGCCCGCCTGTAGAATCAGATCATGCACTTCGTGCGTACCGTGGGATGGCTGGCCTGTGTTCTCTATTCCACCGTCCCGTCGTTCTGGCTGATGGTTCATCCGCGCGCGCACCGCTGGCGCGCCCGCGTGCGTTCCCCATTTCGTGTTCTGCTGCCCGCGTGGATCACGATGTGGATCGGCGTCGGCGCCCTGAGCGGCCCATGGCGCAAGGTGGCGTTCTATTCGACAGCCTGGACGTGGATTCCCGCAGGACTGCTTTTTGCCGCCGGGATCTTTCTCTACTTGCGCTCCGGGGCCCACTTCAGCCTCGCCCAACTCGGAGGTCTGCCCGAACTGCGCTCCAATCAGGACCACCACCGCCTGGTGACAACCGGCATTCGTGCGCGCGTTCGTCATCCCGTATACCTGGCGCATCTGTGCGAGATGCTGGCCTGGAGCCTCGGCACGGGCTTGCTCGTCTGCTGGCTGCTAACGGCGTTCGCGATCGTGACCGGTGCCGTGATGATCCGCATGGAAGACTCGGAGTTGGAGAAGAGATTCGGCCCCGAGTTCATGGCCTACAGACGCAAAGTCCCCGCTATACTGCCCATAGTCCGACTTGGTTGAAGCTGAGGCTGACAGCTGAAGCTCTTCATGCGCTTCGAACTCTTCATTGCGAGCCGCTATCTCCGCGCCAAACGGCGGCAGGCCTTCATCGGGATCATCACGGGGATCTCTATCGTCGGAGTTGCTGCGGGCGTCGCTTCCCTGGTCGTCGCTCTCGCCATCAATAACGGATTTCGCCAGGACCTGCAGCAGCGGCTGCTCGGCTCGACTTCTCACATCAGCCTGCAGCGCATCGCTGACGACGGTGATCAAAGACTGGCCTCCGCTGATGGAGCGGCTCTCGAAGCAGCCGCATGTCGTTGCCGCTGCTCCCGCGATCTTCGAGCAAGTTCTGATCTCGCGCGGCCCGCGTGCGCGCGGGGCGGTGCTCAAGGGGATGATCCCGAAGTACGAGCGGCAGGTTGGGGATCTGCTGAATTCGGTGAAGGAGGGATCGGCTGCGGCTTTGGAAGATGCCGGCGAAAATCCCCACTTCTCCCAAAATCAGGGAGAAGTGGGGCACCCGGCATCACGATCGGCTTCTGCATCGCCTTCGGCGAGGGCGGACCCGTCGACTTCGCTCAGGGCAAGCGAAGCGTCCGCCCCTACACAATCTCCCGACTCGCTCGAAGGCGTGCAGCAGCGCGTGGCCGCCATGCCGCCGATCGTTCTCGGCAAAGAGATGGCCGACAATCTCGGCGCGACCGTCGGCTCCATCGTCCTCGTCACTAGCCCTCAAGGTGAACTCACGCCTTTCGGGATGGTCCCCAAGTACAACCGCTTCCGCGTGGTCGGAATCTTCAACTCCGGATTCTTCGACTACGATTCAGGATGGGCTTTCGCCCGACTGTCTGACGCGCAACGCCTCTTCGGCCTCGGCGATCTCATCTCGGTGCTCGAGTTCAAGATCGACGACATCTACCAGGCCGACGCAATCTCGCGCGAACTCGAAGATGCCGCCGGCAAAGGCTTCATGGCCACGAACTGGATGGAGCAGAACAAAGCTCTGTTCCAGGCCCTCCAGCCTCGAGCGCCTGGTCACCTTCATCACCATCGGCCTGATCGTCTTCGTCGCCGCGCTCAACATTCTGATCAGCCTCATCATGATGGTCATGGAGAAGACCAAAGACATCGCCGTCCTGATGTCGATGGGCACGCGACGGAGGCAGGTGCGGAACGTGTTCATCGCGCAGGGAGTCCTGATCGGGGTGGTCGGCACCGTGATCGGCCTCATCGCCGGATACGCCATCGCCTATGCCGGCGGGCACTACCACGTCATCTCGCTCTCGCCCGAGGTGTACTCGATCGACTACGTCCCCTTCGCGCCTCGCGTGGCGGATGGACTCTGGGTCGCCTTGTTCACGCTCCTGGTCTCGTTCGTGGCGACGCTCTATCCATCGTGGTCGGCATCCCGCATCCTCCCAGCCGAGGCTCTGCGCTATGAGTAATAAGGACTGTGTAGCCCCGGGCGCCTCGCCCGGGGTTACGCGAAGCGCAATGGAGGCGGCTGTGGGTGTCGCTTATTGGGGGAACCACAGTTGGGTGACGCTCGCCTCGCTTCGCTCAGGCTCGCGGGGCGGACGAGGCGTCCGCCCTTACACCATAGGAGACATTAACTGTAGTGATTCTCATCACATGAACGAAACCGGGTCCAAGATATGTTCATAATGATCGAGCCGACAAATACCGCCCGGACTGTAGGTCGTGATCTGCCAACCCTGCACTCCAGCGGCCACTTGGAACGAAAGCCTCGAACTATGCATCTAAAGAGTGACGGTGAAATGCTTCGAGTCGAAGGCTTGAAAAAGGTTTTCCGGTCCGGCGAATCGGATCTGGTGCTCTTTGAGAATCTGTCGTTTGCTGTGAAGCAAGGAGAGATGCTAGGCATTGTGGGAGAATCCGGCGCGGGGAAGAGTACACTTTTGCACATCCTGAGCGCCCTTGATCGTGCTTCCGCAGGTGACGTATACTGCGCCAACTTGCGATTGAATTCGTTGTCCCACGACGAAGCCGCAGATTTTCGGAATCGCGAGACCGGCTTCGTATGGCAGTTTCACTATCTGCTGCCGGAGTTCACGGCGGCGGAGAACGTTGCCATGCCGCTGCTGCTTCGAGGGCAGACATGGCAGCAGGTAGAACCGTTAGCCTCACGCTGGTTGCGTGAGGTCGGACTGGAGCAGCGCGCGCATCATCGCTCGGGAGAACTTTCCGGCGGTGAGCAGCAGAGAGTTGCTCTGGCCCGTGCGCTCATCACTGGTCCCAAGCTTTTGCTCGCTGATGAGCCTACGGGAGACTTGGACGGACAGACTGCGGAAGCCGTTTTCGCCTTGATTGCGCGACTACATCGCGAGCACCAACTCACCTCCCTCATCGCTACGCATAATTTGTCATTTGCCAGACGGTGTCACCGTGTGTTGCGGCTGCAGCGAGGGCGCGTGGAGGAGATTTCGCCGGAGTCGCTGCCGGCGTGACCAGGTGGACGAGCGGTCAAGAAGGCGCAGAATGTGAAAGAACGGTCCTTAGGGCGGGTCAGGACCGCAGGATGTGGAAGAGCGGCCTTTACGGTGAGTCGGAGATGTGGAAGAGCGGCCCTTTAGGGCCGCGTTAGACGGAAAAAAGTGGGGCTTTAGCCCCTGAGGTGGGTAGCGGCAAGATTAGTAAGAGAAAGTGCAATAGATTGGTTTTGCGGAAGGACCGAGGGTGTTGCCAGGGATTCCTTCGGTAACGTGATCAAAGGGATGGAGCCCCGTTTCTCCGCTTGGGTTTCATGGCCTCTTGATTGCATAATGTGGGAATAGAATTAAGGTAGGACCGGGGTAAAGGACTTCGGTCCGGCTTCAGCGGGTCGGGAGCCAGGCTCCCCACCCAGGAAGGTCAAAAGGGGAAGGGCATTATGTTTGAACGCTATACGGAGAAAGCCAGGCGCGTCATCTTTTTCGCACGCTACGAGGCCAGCCAGTTCGGGTCTCCTTATATCGAGACCGAGCACCTTCTTCTGGGACTCCTGCGTGAAGACAAGGCCCTAACCAATCGTTTCCTGCGCTCGCACGCCTCGGTCGAATCGATCCGCAAGCAGATCGAGGGACACACCACGATCCGCGAGAAGGTTTCGACCTCGGTCGACCTGCCGCTAAGCAATGAATGCAAACGAGTTCTGGCGTATGCGGCGGAAGAAGCCGAGCGCTTGTCACATCGTCACATCGGCACGGAACATCTGCTGTTAGGGCTGTTGCGGGAAGAGAAGTGCTTTGCCGCCGAGATCCTGCACGAACGCGGCCTGCGGCTGTCGACGATCCGCGAAGAACTCGCCCGCACCACGCAGGAGAAGGCTCAGCCGCAGCGGCAGCGTGAAAGCTCGCTTTTGGCGGAGTTTTCGCGTGATTTGACCCAGGCCGCCATGGACAGCCAACTCGATCCGCTGGTCGGGCGCGAAGGTGAAGTCGACCGCGTCATCCAGATTCTCTGCCGCCGCACGAAGAACAATCCAGTGCTGATCGGCGAACCTGGAGTCGGAAAGACCGCCATCGTCGAAGGCCTTGGCCCAGCGCATCGCCGACGGCGAAGTTCCGTCGTTCCTGGCCGACAAGAGAATTCTGGCTCTCGACCTCTCGCTGATCGTCGCCGGCACCAAGTACCGCGGCCAGTTCGAAGAGCGCCTGAAGACCATCATGAAGGAATTGATGGAGTCGCAGAATTCCATCATCTTCATCGACGAGCTGCACACGCTGGTCGGAGCTGGCTCGGCCGAAGGTTCGCTCGACGCCGCCAACATCCTGAAGCCCGCGCTGTCTCGCGGCGAGATTCAGTGCATCGGCGCCACCACGCCTGGCGAATACCGCAAGTCGATCGAGAAAGATCGTTCGCTCGAGCGCCGCTTCCAGGCCGTGAAAGTTCCGCCGCCGAACGAGGTCGACGCGATCAAGATTCTGTTCGGGATCAAAGACCGCTACGAGAAGTTCCACGCGGTCACCTACACCGACGAGGCCATCAACTTCGCGGTCTCGCACTCGAACCGCTACATTCCGGACCGCTTCCTTCCGGACAAGGCCATCGACCTGGTCGACGAAGCCGGAGCGCGCGTCAAGCTGCGCCAGACTTCGCTGCCCGAAGAGCTGACCGAAGTCCAGAAGCGCATCAAGTTCATCGTGCATCGCATGGAGAATGCCATCGCGAATCACGAGTTCGAGAAGGCACGTTTTTACTCCGACGAAGAACGCAAGGAGCGCGAGAACCTGCGCGCCCTGCGCGAGAAGTATCATCTCGACGAATCTTCGACTGGAGTGGTCAACCGCGAGGACATCGAAGATGTCGTCTCGCGGTGGACCGGCGTGCCCATCACCTCGATCAAAGAAGAAGAGACGCAGAAGCTGCTCCGCATCGAAGAAGAGCTGCACAAGCGGATCATCTCGCAAGACAAGTCGATCAGCGCGCTGGCTCGCGCCATCCGCCGTTCGCGCGCTGGCCTGAAGAATCCGAACCGGCCCATCGGCTCGTTCCTGTTCCTCGGACCGACGGGCGTCGGCAAGACCGAAGTCGCGCGCACCCTGGCGCAGTTCATGTTCGGCACCGAGAAGGCTCTGGTCCGCTTCGATATGTCCGAGTTCATGGAGAAGCACTCGGTCTCGAAGCTGATCGGCTCGCCTCCGGGATACGTCGGCTACGAAGAGGGCGGACAGCTCACCGAACGCGTGAAGCGCGCGCCCTACTCGGTCGTCCTGCTCGACGAAATCGAGAAGGCGCATCCGGATGTCTTCAACATCCTGCTGCAGGTCTTTGAAGACGGCCAGTTGACCGACGGTCTCGGCAACACGGTCGACTTCAAGAACACGATCATCATCATGACGTCGAACATCGGCGCCCGGCACTTGCAGCGCCGCGAAGGCCTGGGCTTCGCGTCGACCAAGGAAGACGCGATCGCCGACAAGGTCGAAGAACTGGTCAAGAACGAGGTCAAGCGCACCTTCAATCCCGAGTTCCTCAACCGTCTGGATGAAATCATCATCTTCATGGCGTTGAGCGAGAACGGACCTGATCCAGATTCTGGAGCTCATGGTCATGCAGCTCAACCAGAACCTGGCGCAGAAGTCGATCACGGTCACGGTTGCCGACGATGCCAAGAAGTGGATCCTCAACCAGACCCTGACCGACCGCAGCTACGGAGCCCGTCCGCTCCGCCGCGCGCTGCAGAAGTACATCGAAGACCCGCTGTCGGAGGCGCTGATCCAGGGCACGATCACCACGCGCCCCGCCTTCATCGAGGTCTTCCTCGAAGACAACAAGCTCTTCTACCGCCCGGTGGATTCGGAAAAGGCGGAAGGCGTCCTGTTGTACGAGAACTACTAGCTCTCAGCTTTCAGCCATCAGCCGTCAGCCAAAAGCTGGCGGCTTTTGCTTTCCGCCGAAACATTGGTTCAATCGCGAGAAAAGGTTGCGAATCGCCGGCCATCCAGGCGGTACATGAGCCGATGATCGCCGTAGTTGTTCGCTCCGAGACTGTCACGCCCATTACAGCCGCGAAGACAAGGACGTCGCTTCATTAAAGCGATTTACTGACGCTGGAAGTCCTCATTGGGCGATCCCGCGAGTCCGCGGTCTCGGTCTACGGGCATTTTCCTCGTTTCAGTTTCCATTGCGCGCTTGGCGCGCAACCCCGACGAGGCGTCCGGGGCTACACGTTTCGTGGTGATCCAGAGCTCGTGTAGGGGCGGACGCTCGTCCGCCCCGGAGCGAAGCGAGCGTGCTTTTCAGAAACGTGCGGCTTTTGCTTTGACCTTGCCATTACAGACCACCTCGTGAACCATTTAAACTAGTGGTGCATGTGTGCAAGACATTTCCGGCTTGCCTGCGCTATTCGGGGTAGTGCTTGGTGGCCTCGCAGCTCAGAACGCGACTCCTGCGTCCCAGGCACGCAAAGGCGTCACCTTTGATGAGTTCGTCGACTCAGCCATCCGGCAGGAAGCCCGCCTGACGAAACTGATGCGCAACTTCAAGCCCGTCGTCGAGACCTACGTACAGGAAGAAAAGCACGACTCTGACGGTCAGATCTCGCCCAAAGACGACCACTATTTCTTAAGCCGCCTGGATTTGACTGGGAATGCTCCCGCCAGCCGAGGATTTGAAACCCGGGAGCACTCGAAGCACAAATGGTCAGAAGAGAACAAGAAATCGCCCAAGAGTGCGGCGGCTTTCGCCGCAGGAGGCTTCGCTCAGTCGGTGTTTCCGGACCTGGACCACTTCGACCGTCAGAACTACACGTTCGAATTCGTCCGCTGGGAAACTCTTGGCGACGTGCGTTGCGTGGTCATCGATGTGAGTCCGCGTGAGAATGCGGCGAATCGTGGCTTTGTCGGCCGGATCTGGGTAGAGGATCAGGACTTCAACATTGTCCGCTTCACCGGAACGTACACCTCGAAAGCGTTTTCCAAGCGTTCATTTCACTTCGACAGTTGGCGGCTGAATACTCTGGGCATCATGTGGATGCCTGCTTACGTTTATACCCAGGAGTCAGACCCACACGATCCCTCAAGCCACGGTCTCTGGTTTAAGGCGCAGACTCGGGTTTGGGGCTATGACCTGGAACATGCCGGCGACCACCGCGAGTATGCCAAACCGCTGACGGACAATCCCGCCGGAGTCGATCCCAATCGGCGCGAAGCTTCGCAAAATGTGAGCCCTCAATTTAACTCTGGGAGGAACCACCTATACCCCGGAAGACGATGTCGTGGAGCGGTTGCAGGTCGCCGGACTCATGGCGCCCGACGGCGAAGTCGACCGCATCCTGGAGACAGTGGTCAACAACCTGTTGATCGTGAACAATCTTGACCTCGCCGGAGTGCGCTGTCGCGTCCTGCTCACCACGCCGCTGGAATCATTCGTCTTAGGTCGAACCATCGTGGTGAGCCGCGGACTTCTCGACGTGCTACCCGATGAGGCCACTCTGGCCGCGGTGCTGGCGCACGAACTCGCTCACATCGTTTTGCAGCATTCCCTGGGTGCCGAATACTCGTCGCAGTTCAGCTTGCCCTTTTCGGATCTCGAAATCTTTGCCAAGCTTAACTTCCGTTTCGACCCGGCGAAAGAAGCGGACGCTGACAGGAAGGGCCAGGAATTGTTTTCGAAGTCGCCGTATAACGACAAGGCCGCGAGCGTGGCCCTCTTTCTGCAAGCGCTGGAGGCTCGCTCCCCGCAATTGCCCGGTCTGTTGCATGCACGATTCAGCAATGATTTCGGGAGCAGTCACTTGGTCGGAATGCAGGCGCTCGCCAACGCTCCCAAACGTCTGCCAACGAACCAGCCGGATCAGATTGCTGCCTTGCCGCTGGGTTCGCGGATCAAGGTCGATCCATGGTCGGACCGGATCGAGATGCTGAAGAGCAAGCCGCCAGCTCCTGGAATCGGCCTCGGAGAAGCGACCGTTCGAAGTGTCTCCTTTCTTTCCCTACCTCAAGCGGTTGGACGAACAGAAACCCCCCAGGCCGTAATGAATCCGTAGCCGAAGATCCCGTATGCGCTGAGGCGCGCAGCGCGTTCTTCACCCCTCGGAGATGCCCCGAACGCCCATGTTCGCGGACCGCAAGAACTTCCCGATTGACCCAGGTGAAACCTGTGATTAGATGCCCGGAACAAGTCGCGGCTCAGCCCTGGAGTCCGACCGATCCAAGGGGCGTGCGACCGAGGTGAAGTATGAAGTACAGGCTGCTGTTCGCCCTTCTGGCAGTATCCCTTTGCACTTCACTGTGAGCGCCAGCGCGCGCGACGTCGTCGTTCCCGCCGGCACTCTTCTGCAATGCACCCTGAATGAACCCAACCTCTTCCTCGGCCACCGTCGACGTCGGAGATCCCGTGCTCTGCCATCTTCGCGGCATCACCGTCTTCGGTCAGCAGGCTTTCCCGCGCGGCAGCTATCTGGTTGGCCATCTCGAAGCCGCCAAAGATCCCGGCCACTTCTGGGGCAAGGGATATTTGAAGCTGCAGTTCGACCGCATCGGCGTGCCCAGCGGCGACCTGCCGCTCGAAGCCAAGGTCATCTCCACCCGCGGTTACAAAGTCGACAAGCAGGGAAAGATCGACGGCAAAGGACATCCGCGGCGCGATGTCGTCGAATGGATGCTGCCACCGCTTTGGCCCTGGAAGGTGATCATGCTGCCCGGCGCGCGGTCCGCGTCCCAAGCTGAAGGGCGAAACTGTTCTGAGCCTGCGGCTGATGGACGACGTCCAGATCCCGCAGATGGCGCAGACCTACGGTCCGGGATGGCACTTCTTCGGCCGCCTGCAGAGTCAGTATTTCGAGCGCGCAAGGCACAGCCCTCGTCCACAGCTCACCGTGCGTCCGGCGCGAGTCGTCGGTGCCGCAAGCCGCTATGCCAGCTATGTCACTCGACTGAGGCTGCCGACGAATGTCCAGAGCGTCGCCGGGCATGCCGGTCTTCGTACTGAACTACGCGGCACGGTCCTGTCGGTCAGCGGATACGGCTATTCCGACAGCCGCATCACCTACACGCTGGTCGGCGGCGGAAGCGGCGTCATCAGCACCGACGACGTAGACTGGAGCACGACCACGCAACTGAACAACCAGCGCGGCGTCCGCCTAACGCTGCACGCCGGACATCCAGACCGCAGGGCACGCCGGGACTCTAACATGCTCGTGTAGGGGCGGACGCCTCGTCCGCCCCGCCGAGCGAAGCGAGCGTGCCGGCGCGTCGGTCACCTCGCGTTCGCCTTACTGCCAACATCCTCATTGCGCGCTTCGCGCGCAACCCCGGACGAAATGCGTCCGGGGCTACATGTTCAACTTCTTTGCGACTTTTCCTTCCGGAATAATCCGAATGGCATGCCCAAAGTCAACCTCGCCGAAAAGTTCTCCAAGATCTCTGAATACTGGAAGCCCTACATCGCCGCCGAACTCAACGGCCAAGCCGTGAAGCTCGACAAGATGAAGGGCGAATTTGTCTTCCATCATCACGACAACGAAGACGAACTATTCCTCGTGGTCAAGGGCCGCTTCCGCATGGAGTACCGCGACCATCACGAATGGATCGAAGAGGGCGAATTCATCGTTGTCCCGCGCGGCGTCGAGCACAAGCCGGTCGCCGACGAAGAGTGCTGGTTGCTGCTGTTCGAGCCCGCCTCCACGCTGAATACCGGAAATGTAGTGAACGAACGCACTCTCCCCGAACTCGAGCGCGTATAACGAATCACGTAGAGACCCGGACGCATTCCGTCCGGGGGCGATGACGAGCGTATGTTCGCTCGAAGCCAGCGCGAGAAGCGAAGCACAGTCCAATCCCTCCACCGCACATAACTCCCGTACATCCCCTTCAGTACCGTGGCCAACCGAGCCAGACAGGCGAAGATAAGGCTCAAGTCGCCGGGCCTCTGCCTCCTGAGCACAAAGCCGAAACGCCACGTCGACACTCATGGCCGAAAACCACATACTGTCCGAACTCCCGACCCCGTTCCCCGAAACGAACCCCATTCCGAATCCAACATCGTTTGCGACAGTTGGCAGCAGATGATCCAGGGCGTTCTGGCCGTCATGATGCTCCTGGGAGCTGTGGCCATGATTCACTATTACGGTCCGAGGCAGCGCAAGGACTTCCCCCCGACGATCTGCAAAAACAGGTCCACGAACTCACCGCGCAAGTCGAGCAACTCAAACAAGAGCAGGCCATGCCGGCGGTCGTGCTCAACCGGTATCGCAATTCGATCGGATACATCTACGGCGTTTATCAGGTGGGATTTCCGAATCACCGGCCGGCGATTCGTGCGCGGGTTTCCGGCACCGGATTTCTCGTGGGTGACGGCCTGATCGCGACCAACCGCCACGTTGCCGAGCCCTGGTATGGCGATTCCGAGGCGCAAAAGATGATCGACGAAGGCGCCATCGCCACGCTCGAAAACCTGGTCGTGTTCTTTCCGGGATCACCCACGCCCGTCACGCTCTCCCCAGCTTCAGTATCGAAGACGTCGGATCTCGCGGTCGTCCGCGCCGATGTGAAAGCGGTTCGCGCCTTGACGGTTCTGCCTCTCGCCAAATCCACCGGCGCGCCCGGACAACTTGTCACTGTGATCGGCTATCCGATGGGCATCGCGGGCATGGTGGCCAAGTCTCCGTCGGGAATTTACGAGCGCCTGGCATTCCGCCACAACGACATCAACGCGGCCAGCGAACTAGCCGCCCTTTCGCTGATTCGTCCGTCGACGACCTGCGGACATTTGGGCGATGTCGTCGGCGACAAGCTGATTTACGATGCTCCCACAGCCCACGGCGGCAGCGGCGGCCCGGTCTTCAACTCCAAGGGAGAAGTCATCGGCGTCAACTCCGCCTACATGGACGGCTTCTCCGGCGGCACTCTCGGAGTCTCGGTAGATTCGCTCCGCCCCCTGATCGACGAGGTGAAGAACTCGCGCTAGTGTATGGGCGGCCGCCTCCGTCCCGCGAGTGGAGCGAGCGTGTAGCGTCAGACTGTCCGCGTATTGTCCACATCATCCCCTCGCCCTCATTGCGCGCTTCGCGCGCAACCCCGGACGAGGCGTCCGGGGCTACATTTTCCGGTCTGCAGTCTGCATCTCTGCCAGTGGCGGATTTTCTCTCTGCCAGGCCCAGCGGTACTCCCGCCAATCTGCAGCTAATCCTTTGCGGACAGGATTCTGCAAGACGTACTTCACCTTCGCGTCCAGTCCTTCCGATGACCGCAACACGTGATCGAAAGACTCCTCCTGCCACACCGGACCTTGTCGACTAAGTCGTCGATTGATTAAGTGAGCAGATGCACTCTTGATCAGTCGCATGATCTCGATGAGGGAATTGACCTCCAGTCTTTGTTCGTCGATGAGCGGCGTGAGGATCATGTGCACATGATCGGGCATGACGACTGCCACGTGTAGCTCGTACCTCTTACGATGATCGTGGCAACACGACGAGAGGATGATCTCCCGGGCCGGTGGCGGAAGGACCCAGCGGAATCTCGTAACGAAGGTGATGAAGTGCGGGCTGAAGTCTTTCTGTAAGTGCGGCAAATTGCGCCGATAGAACTGCATGTCCGAATTTTGTCACGCTAACGGGATATGTCAGCATGAAAGCCTAAGAAACATACACAACATTTCCCAACCCGGAAATCGGCAAAGATTGTGTAGGGGCGGACGCCTCGTCCGCCTGGTGGACGAGCGTGCCGCCAGCGTTCGGTCGCGTCGCCGCTTACCTTAATATCAGCCTCATTGCGTGCTTCGCGCGCAACCCCGGACGAGGCGTCCGGGGCTACATTTTGATAATCGGGCTGTTCAATTGCGAACAGATAAGATCGCTCCTGGAACATCAACGGAATGCTACAGCCTTCCGGATTTTTCTATCCAACTGAGTAAATAGAACTTGCGCCAGCTCTCAGGATTGGCAAGCTGGTTGCCACCCACACTGGAGTGTCGTTGAGAACCTCGCATGAAATCCTGGATCAACGATCTTCGCTACGCGCTTCGGCAGCTGCGCAAATCTAAAGGCTTCGCACTCACAGCATTGCTCACCATCGCGCTGGGGGTGGGCGCGGTCACCGCTGTTTTCAGCGTCGTGAATACGGTCCTCTTACGCCCTTACCCATTCCGCGATCCGGGGCAGATGACTGGTATCGCGCCGAGACCATCCAGGAGATCCAACAGGCGGAGCCGCTCCTGCCGGACAACTATCGGCACTATCTGAATCTGAAAAGCCGAGCTACTACGATTCAGGACGCAGCGATTGTACAAACTGCTGGATTCGCCGTCTCGACCGGTGTGGACCATCCGCAGATGACGGAGGGGCTGGCTGTTTCTCCTAACTTTTTTTCAGTGCTGGGAGTGACGCCCTTAATGGGCCGTGCCTTCATGCCGGAGGAGGCGCAGAACGGACGAGACAAAGAAGTCATTCTCACGTGGGGCGCATGGCAGCGTCTTTTTCACGGCGATCCCTCGGTGATTGGCACGAATTTGCGGGTCAGTCGGGGAGCCGAAAACCATCGTGGGCGTAATGCCGAAGGCGTTGACTCCGGTGATGTCGGTCATGCCCGGGCAGGCGACCTTCGGGTCGACCGAGCGATATGAAGTGTTCAAGCCTCTGGTGACGGACCCAGAGGAGTTGACCGTGAACGATGGCGACTTCAACTTTATCGTGATCGCGCGCCTCAAGCCTGGTGTTTCAGTGCGGCAGGCCCAAAGCGAACTGGACGGAATCGAGAAGGCGACCGCTGCTGCCGATCATCTTGCCATCCACCTGGGAGTCGTAGTCCAACCATTTTCTGAGGAGATTTCTGGGAACGTCAGCAAGCCTCTGTGGCTGCTGCTGGCTGCGGTTGCGAGCGTCCTGCTCATGGCGTGTGTGAATCTTGCGAACCTTGCAACTGGCGCGCAGCGTGGCCCGCGAGCACGAGATGGCTCTTCGAGCCGCTCTCGGCGCAGGGCGGCGGCGTACTTTCAAGGCGTGCTTGCGGAAAACCTGCTCTTAGGAGTGGCCGGCGGTCTGGGCGGAATCTTGTTCGCCGATGTCGGCGAGAAACTGTTTGTGCGGATCGCGGCGGTTCTGCCCCGTTTGAATGAGGTTCATCTCAGCGCGCCTATGCTTGCCTTCGCGCTCGGGCTCTCGATTATTACTTCGCTGGGATTTGGAATTCTTCCTGCGCTCCGGTCTTTCCGGGTGATGCCGCAGAGCGCGCTGCAAGCGAGTTCCACGCGCCTTTCGGGTAGCAGGCAGACGGCACGCACCCGCAGGATGTTAGTCGCCATCGAAGTTGCGTGCAGCGTCACTCTGCTGATCGTGACCGGTCTGATCACGCGTAGCTTCCCCATCTACTCACACAAGATCGCGCCTTCAATTCGCAGTCGGTCGCCGTGGCAAACGCCGACTTGAGTGATTCCAGATACTCCAGCGGGGAAGGAATACCGAGCGATCCGGGAGCTGACGCGGGTAGCCTGGCGCGCGACGCGATGATCGATCGAACTCTCGACAAGTTGCGCGCCTTGCCGGGCGTGGAGTACCGTTGCGGCTACAAACGTAATTCCCCTGACGGGGGACATGATGGTGGATGGGATCCATAGAGTGGATAACCCCGTCCCAGAAGCGCAAGTGCCCATGGCGAATCGGCGATTCATTAGTCCCGGCTACCTTGCCACCATGCGGATTCCTCTTCTTGCGGGGCGCGATTGCGCCGAGGAGGATCGCAGGAATCCACGCGTTGTCATCGTCTCTGAGAAGACTGCGAAGGCTGTATGGCCCGACGAGAATCCGCTCGGCCATACTATTCGGCACTGGGATCGCATCTACACGGTCGTGGGCGTAACCGCCGACGCCCGCATCAACGACTTGAAGCGCGACGTCGCTGTCTATTATTTGCCGTATTGGGATTTTCCTCCCGAAAGGCCGGTGTTCCTGGTTCGCAGCTCTGAGACGATCCAGGCTCTTGGCCCGGGAATGCGCCAGGCGATCTGGAGCGTCGATTCAGACATTTCCATTCCGACCGTGATTTCCCTGGACACCCAAGTTGCCGAATCCATCGCCACAGAAAAGTTTCAGACCGTCATTCTCTCCAGCTTTGGGGGCGCGGCCCTGATGCTCGCCGTATCTGGCATCTATGGAGTCCTCGCCTATTCCGTGTCACTGCGAACCCAGGAGTTCGGTATTCGGATTGCGCTCGGATCGAGCAGAGCAAGGCTCGTTCGCCAGATTTTGCTGGACGCGTCCTATCCAATGGCGGGTGGGATTGCGATTGGCCTTCTGGGGGCTGCACTAGCCACACGCTGGGTGCGCAGCCTCCTCTATGAAACCAGTCCCGCTGATCCGTGGGCGATCGGACTGGGCATGGCAGTTCTCATCATCGCCGCCTTGCTGGCCTCTCTACTTCCAGCAAGGAACGCCGCTACCACCGATCCGATGCATGTCCTGCGAGGAGAATGATGCTCGAGGCGATAGCCTGAGATCAGACCGCCTTTATAACCAACCTTCGGACCGACTGAAACCTCAGACTAAAATCGTTCAGGCCAGAATCCTACCTGCCTAAACGTATGAAAGCGATCCCCAGTTCGCCAGCTCTGGCTTCGCGACAGATTTGCATAGACCGTCTCCCCGGTGATTCGGGTCTTCATTCGTCGGGCCTGCTCAGGTGTGAACATCAGCGTCCCCATACCGATCCTCCGCACGCTATCCGTCTTCCATCTCGGCTCCATAATTCCTACTCCGGAGTGCGCATGCGAACCGAGCAAGAGGTGTCCCAACTCGTGCGCCGAGACAGCACCTAATAACAGCGCGAGGTCAACGTCTCCTTGTGCTTGGTTGAGTGGATCAAAAAGACATCACTATATTGGCCTCGTCCATCTTCTCCCAGGAAAGCCTCGCCAAAAACGAAATCGTTCCGAGTGTTGCCCATCGGTACGATGTGAAGCACGAACTCTTTCGGCCCGAGGATGTGCCGGCACTCGTCCGTCTCCGCGCAGCTCACCCATTGGATTTCAATACCCGCCGCCTCGAACAATCGCGCCGCTTCCCGCTCTGCCTGTCTTAAGACCGACGGGGTTACGCCAACACTATCATTCACCAGCACAGTGACCTGTGAGCTCCTATCCTGCGCGCTTGCAATGCTGATCCATAACAGAACATCGACAAACCCAATCCCCACCTGTTGCTGAACCGCATGGCCCCAGCCTCCGTATCTGCATCAAGGTGGTCGAGCCGAGTGCGTGCCTCAAGGCCCTGTGCATAACCGCTGGGTGAAATGTGGGTGACAAGCTAAGCTCTGATACGTCAAATGCTTACACGGTGGGGTGACATGGGGAATCGAGCCATTAGAACGCTAAACTTGCCGCTTGTGGGGAGTACAAACGGCAACGAACTGTCTTCGACCCGCCGTTTTGGCGTGTTTGAGCTCGACCTGCGCGCCGGAGAGCTTCGCCGCAATGGCATCAAGGTCAAGCTGCAGGAGCAGCCGTTTCAGATACTCACCGAACTGCTTGAACGCCCTGGCCAGGTCGTCACGCGGAGATTGCGCAACCACCTTTGGCCGGCCGACACCTATGTCGATTTCGACCACAGCCTCAACGCCGCTATCAGGCGTTTGCGCGACGCGTTGGGTGACTCGGCGGAGAATCCTACGTTCGTAGAGACCGTGTCGCGACGGGGATATCGATTCCTGGCACCCGTTAGCGCCGAGTATAGAGAATGGAAGCTCCGCTGTCGACGTACAACCGGTCCCGGCCCCAGTTGTACCGATCGCCGGCCCGCGCCGCCACCATTGGTGGATCGCCGCGGCCGTAGTGGCCGTTGTTCTCGTCCTGATCGGCCTTGCCGTTGGATTCTTTCTCGCGCCCCATCCGTCAGCACCTGACCGCATCACACGCCTGACAGCGAACCCGGTGGACGATCCCGTCCGCGCGGCCGCCATCTCCGCGATGGTCGGTATTCGCTCTCTCCGATGACACCGGATTTTATCTTCGCCAGATCGATACCGGAGAAACCCATTCCATCGCCTTGCCCGAGGGCATGTTGGCAACGTCCATTAGCTGGCTGCCGGATAGCGCACATATCGTGATTGCTCTGTCATCGGCAAACCTTCGAGGCTCAAAGTTGTGGGAAATTTCGGCGCTGGGCGGCGGTGCTCGCAAACTTGTCGATGATGGGCGGGATCCTTCCATTTCGCCGAACGGCAAACAGGTCGCCTATATTGCCGGAGCACCACTACGTCAAAGGATCTGGACAGTCGGGACGTCGGGAGATCCGCCGCGCGAGTTGCTGGGAGAGGACGGCGACCTGTTGGAACCGTCAGTTGGTCGCCCGACGGCGCGAGGATCGCCTATACCACTGCGAAGTTTACCTACGGTTACGGCGCGAAGGGCAGTATCGTGGTCGCCGATCTGCGGAACTCCTCGGGCACTGGTGGAGCACCTCGGCCGACAGTTGTGTTGTCCCTCTTTGGTTTGGACGCGCCCCTGGTGTGGGTCCCGGATGGACGGCTGATCTATGCCCTGGAGGAACCACGTCCAAGGCAATCGGACTCGAACCTCTGGTGGATTCGCCTGAACTCTCAGATAAAGCCGGACGGCCCCCCTGTACGCCTGACCAATGATTCCGGAGCGATAAGGGAGATTAGTGTGTCGGGCGACAGCAAGCGTATCGCCTATACCAAGGAGGCTCCGCAGCCTGATGTTTACGTGTCGAAGCTGCAGGCCTCAGGATATCTGGAGGAACCGCAGCGGCTGACTCTGGACGACCATCAGGATCTGCCTTTTGACTGGACGACCGACAATAAGTCGGTGATTTTCATTTCCGATCGCACAGGACCTTTCAGCATCTACAAGCAGTCCGTCGATAAGACTGTGCCTGAATTGTTGGTTCTCGGGAGGGCAGCAGCACCTGATGGAGCCTCGATTGAGTCCCGACGGCACTCAGATCCTTTATCTCGTGAATCACGTCTGGGGAGACGCAACCGCCGATGTTCCACTGATGAGCGTGCCCCTGGCTGGAGGCGCCGCGCGTAGAGATTGCCAGAGCAAAATGGATTAGCAATCACCAATGCGCCCGGGCTCCCGCCGACACCTGCATTTACAGCGTCGTCACTGAAACGGGGCTCACGTTTTTCCGGTTCGATCCCCTAAGGGACCGGGTGCACAGGTCTTTCAAGTCAACGACGATCTGGCGCGACTCTACAACTGGAGTCTGTCGCCGGACGGGACGACCCTGGCCATCGCGAAGGGGAAAGGTGGCGAGGCGGAACCACGGATTCACCTCGTGTCGTTGGTTGGCGCACCTAAAAATGGCTGACGATTCACGGCTGGCCAGGAGTCTCATCTCTCGACTGGGCGGCCGATAGCAAGAGCTTGTGGGCTGCGACCACCGGAGAAAAAGAGAACGTCCTATTGCGCATTGATCTGCGCGGAAATGTCCGTCCAGTGTGGCGACCCAAACAGGTAAGGGTAGGCTGGGCGATCCCCTCGCGCGACGGAAAATCAGTCGCCGTACACGTGGACAGCAGCAGCGCGAATGTCTGGATGCTGGAGCACTAACCGGATCTTGTGTCGGGGTGGGCACGTCCTTCGCGACAACCGGAGAATTAGCGCCACGTCGTCATCATTGCGCTTCGCGTAACCCGGACGAAGGCGTCCGGGGCTACATAAACGCATACCTCCCCAAACTCCCGATACCGCTCCAGCACATGCCGCTGCGTAACCACGCCCTCCAACTGCCGGAAATCCGCCCGGCTGACCACCGGCACCAGCGGCCACCGGTCCACATACCGCAATGCCATCTCCAGCGGATGATCGGGATGAAGATACGGCACATGCCGGATCGGCAGCAGCGTGCCCAGACTCGTCGCACCTTTGCCCTCGCTCGCCATGGTCAACAGTTCCTGCTTGGTTACACAACCCCAGCCCGACGGAGTCATCCGAACCAGCAACTGCTCGCCCTCCGAATGATCCACTTCCTGAAGCGCCTGCTCGAGCGTCTTCTCCGCATCCAGCACCGGCCCGTCGACTGGTTGCATCGCATCTTCTACACGCAAAACGTCTTCTTCCCGCTGCTCCTCCATTGACGGCAACTCCAACCCATCCTGCCGAGTCAACAGGTCGAAGATCGCGGTAGGTTGCAGCGCGCGCGAAATGAGATAGGCAATGGTATTCGCCAGGATCACCGGCACAATGATCGAGTAATTCCCGCTGACCTCGAGCACCATGAATACCGATGTCATTGGCGCGCGCAAGAATCCCGCGAACAGAACGCCCATACCCACCAGTGCGTAGGTTCCCGGAGACCCAGTCAGATGTGGCAAGAGCACGTGCTCCGGCCCCACCCACCGCTGCTCCCAGCATCGCCCCAATAAACAGCGTCGGCGCGAACATCCCACCCGGAGTCCCGCTGACAAATGACAGCAAGGTCGCCACAATCTTCAATCCTGCCAGAATCGCCAGAAATTCCCAGGTGAATTGCCCATGCATCGCCTGATCGATGTACTCGTAGCCCGCGCCCATCACTTGCGGCGCGCCCAGCACCGCGATGATTCCAATCAGCAGTCCAGCCACCGCAGGCTGAAAATACTGCGTCCAGCGCGGCAGTGCCTTGCACACTGGACGAAACCGCGCAATTCCGCTGGCAAAGGCGACCGAAGCCAGTCCACCCACCACTCCCAGAGCCGCGTAGGCAATCAGTTCCGAAGGCCGTTTCACCTTCCACCGCCGGAATACGAAACAGCGATTCCGAGCCCAGGAACCACCGCATCACTACCACGCTCGACACCGCGGACAGAACTACCGACCCCAAAATTCCGGCAGTCCACCGCCCAATGACCTCTTCGATCACGAACAGCACAGCCGAAATGGGTGCATTGAAAGCCGCCGCCAGGCCCGCTGCCGCGCCTATCGGCGCAATCAAGCGCATGCGGTCCCGCTGCAACCTCATCTTCCGCCCCACCAGCGAGGCAATGCATGCTCCGATCTGCAACGATGGGCCCCGGCCCCAGCGAATGCCCGGATCCGATCGCAAGCGCCGACGTGATGAATTTTCCGATTGCCGTCCGGATCGGGATATTCCCGTTAAAGATGTAGAGCGCCGCCTTGGTTTGATTTACGCCGCTGCCGCGCGCCGTCGGAAAGAAGTGGATCACGAGAACCGCAATCACCAGCCCCGCCAGCGTGGGAGCAAGTAGCATCCGTACAGGAGTGAGCACCGCGCCTGTGCCCAACAAGTACAGTCGCGACCCAATCAATCGCAAAGCGGAAAGATACAACCGCCAGCCCCGAAAACACTCCGATGAACACTGACAGGATCAGAAACAAATCGATCTTCCCGAAAACACAGAACGCCACAATGCTCCGGGAGAATGCTCCTGAATCCACGACGAGGCCGAACGCGCGTATCCGCTCTCGGCCAGCACGTCCTCGGGGGTTGACTCCGGTTCCATTAGCTTCCCTCGTGCACTCTCGAAATCAGTAGCAATGCCAGATCCGTTCCCGCGGGCGCCCCACACACCGCATTAGTCTCGCGCTCGATGCGAAACACCAAATCCATCGCCGTCTCTACCAGGTCTGGATTGCGCCGCAGTCCCGCTTCGGTGATCTTTGGTTTCAGCCGTGCCCACTGGTCGTTGAGAGAAGGCTGCACGCCTGACCGCCCACTACCCGCCGGCAGCACGCAGCTTTTCACTACCCCTGCCCCGCAGCATCAAACGCTTCCACGACAATCCGACCGCGTTCGGCCACCGGGATCTGCCGCCGGAATGGATCCATGTTCAGCACCAGTTGCGTTGTCTTCAGCCGTTCCGCACTCGCAGAATCATCTGGATTGACACTGACAGCGGTCTGCAAGTAGCGCTGAAGCTAATGGATAGCGCCCCAGTTCGAAGGCCGCATACCCGCCGCCCGCGAGGGGCCGCTGCATTGTGCCGGTCAGGCTTCAGGGTCGACGGTGTACGCACCAAGAGCATGCTTCGTAATCTTCTGCGCGAAGAAAAAGATCGCCGATACGCTGCTGCGCCGCTGGCTCAGGCCCCGCATTTTCCGCTGAGGCAATCAGTTCAGCCTGCGCCTGAGCGGTGGCATGAATGCGTAACAGGAGTTCGATCAATTCCAGGCCGCGCATCGCGGCGCATCCCTTCCTGGATCGCCTGGCCATACCGCATACACCGCGTTGTGATAGTAGCGGACCGAGCCGTCGGTCTCTCCTCGCTGCGCCTCGATTCTCGCCAGTTCTAGATCTGACGGTCCCATTCTCCGGCTCGCGCTCCCAAAGATTAATCAAGTAAGCGTAGGCCTGACCCATGTGGCCCTGTCCGATCAGAGCCTCGGCCAGGTTTAGCTGATAGGAAATACTCGTCCGGCGAGTAAAGCAGGGCGGCCCTGAAATCGGTAACTGCACCATCAAAACGCTTTGCACGGCAGATCGGCGATGCCACGGTTGAACCAGCGGTTCCCAATCGCCTCTCTCTGAGTCTTCATGGGCGCGCGACAAAAAAGTTACGCCGAGAAAGAAAACAACTACCAGCACCGAGAATATGCTGCCAGCATCGTCGGTCGCTGCCGCACATAAAATCGGTACCTGGCAAGCGCTTGCTGATGCCATCTTTTCTTCCTGCTCAGCCACTCCTACGAAGTCTTTACTCTACTATTAAGAATCGAAAACAAAACTTTCAATCGACGGAATGGCGTAGAAAAGCAGCCCGGGAAACCACGAAGGACACGAAGTCCTACGAAGGTAATGCGCTCTCATTTCCTTCGTGATCCTTCGTGTCCTTCGTGGTCAGTGCTTTTTCGCTATCGAAGTTCCGGAAGTCAGAATCCCTGCACTTTCATAGAACGTGACCTTGCAGTTCCCCACCACCCCTCCTCGCGCACATGCTCGTCGTGCAAGCGCCGCGCGCGCGCCGCCAGAATCGCCGCCCGGCCCAGGTATCCCACCGCCTTCCGCTCATCCCTTCGATCCACTACCGGCAGGCGTCCAACGTCCTGACGCAGCATCTTGGCCGCAGCTTCAGAAACGAGTTCATCCGGCATAGGCCACACCCAGCTTCGTGCTGCCCGCCTCCTCCACCGAAGTCATCCCGGTCGAGTCTTTATCGAGCGCGCGCAATATGTCTCCCCGCGTGACAATGCCAGCCAGGTTCCCGTCATCCAGAATCAGCAGTGCGTCGTAACGCGCTACATCAGGATCGTGCCGAGCGATGCGCTCCGCCAGTTCGCCCACTTTGGTTCCAGCCGCGATCACCGGAGGATTCTTCTCCATCGTTTCCGCAACCGCGACCTGTGTCAGGACGTCGGCTTCGTAGTCCTGGTGGACCCGCAACCCGCGTCGCGCCAGCTTCTCGGTCATAATCGAACTCCGCGGCATGAACAGCATCGCGACTCCGTCCGCGATCACCGCTACCAGCATGAGCGGCAGCACCGAGTTGTAGTCCCGCGTAATCTCAAACGCGAAAATAATGAACGAAAATGTCGCCCGCGATGCCGCCCCGAACACTGCCCCCATGGCGACCAGCGCAAATGCTCCCGGGGAAAGATGGGCGTTCGGGAATACATGATTCCCGATCATCGCAAACAGCCCGCCCATCGCTGCGCTCCACATGAACGTTGGCGCGAGCAGGCCGCCCGAGGTCCCCGATCCTAGCGAAATCACGAGCGCCGTGAACTTCGCGATCATTACCACGAGCAAGACTTTCCACGCGAGTTCGCCGTTCAGGATCGCCCCAATCGTGTCGTATCCCACGCCGAACACGCGCGGAACAAAAAAACCGATGATGCCCAGACCCAGCGCTCCAATCGCCGGCCGCCACAGCTCATCCACAGGAAGTTTCTCGAATATGTCTTCCACCCAATACAGCGCTTTGCTGAGCGCGATCGCCGCGAGCCCACAAATCGGTCCCAGGACAAGATAGAAAGGCAGAGCGTGAGGAATTCCAAAGTCCACCTGCCCCACCTGGAACATCGGCCCCGGACCGAGCAACTGCATGTGCACGGCCGTCGCGATGGTGCTGGCGATAACCAGCGGAATAAACGACCGTGACTTGAACTCGAAAAGAAGCAACTCAATGGCAAGGATCACTCCGGCGATCGGCGTGTTGAAGGTGGCCGACATCCCCGCCGCCGCTCCGCAGGCCAGCAGAACTTTCCTCTCCACTGCTGTCGTGTGCAATACCTGTCCAACGAGGGATCCTAGCGCGCCGCCCGTTTGAATGATCGGTCCTTCCGCGCCAAACGGCCCACCGGTCCCAATGGCTATCGCCGCGGAAATCGGCTTCAACAGCGCCACCTTCGGCTCAATCCGGCTGCGGTTGACCAGCACCGCTTCCATCGCCTCAGGAATCCCATGCCCCTTGATCTTGGAGGTTCCGTACTTCGCCATGACTCCGACAATCAATCCGCCAACCACGGGAACCAGAATTACCCACCAGCCAAGATGGTGCCCACCGACGCTGCGGAAAGTCGTCGTGGCTTGATGAAAGAAGAAGAGGTTCGTAAACAACCCGATGAGTTTATAAAGAATGTAGGCCACGATCCCGGCCAGCAAACCCACTCCCGCCGCCAGAAACGACATCAGCACGATCCGAAAGGGTGCCGGAGCAGCTAATGCCAAAGGTGATACTCCCGAGGCCGCCAGCGGCTCATTCGGAATTGCCGTGGACCGACGGTTGTTGTGACTGCTACTCATGAACTCTTCCTCCCGAAACTGCATGCAATAACAGAAGCAGCATCATGCGAAAAGTCTCCCCACTTCTGCACGACTCTGGATTTACGTCGCCTAAACTCGCCCTTGGCAGTACCGTGGAAGAGCGGCCCTTCAGGGCCGCGAAGAAGCGTGGGACGAGAGGGCACTAGCCCTCGGTCGTTCTTCGCGTTCCCTTGAGAGATCCATCCTCTTTTCCCGCCATCACTCGTCGCAATGCTGCCACCAGACGTGGCGCCGCCTCCTGTAGCTCCTCGTGATGATGCAGTGCCAACTCTTCCAGCACCTTCTCACCCTTGGGCGTGAGGACCAGCAACACTTCCCGCCGGTCCTTCTCAGCTCGCTCCCGTCGCACGTAGCCGCCAGCTTCCAGTCGATTAATCAACTCCACCGCGCTGTGATGCTGGACATGCAGCCGGTTCGCCAGTTCCCGAATCCGCGGCCGCAGTCCCTCCGGCATTCCTTTGATCGCCAGCATCAATTGATACTGCCCTCTCTCCAGCCCCGCCGCCTGCACGGCGCGATCGCTGAAAGAAAAAAAGTCCCGAATCTGATACCGAAATTCTGCCAGAGCCCGATAATCCGCCAGCGTCAGCTTTTTCATGCCGTGGATTCTATCGTGCCCCGATAATCCAAATTTATTATATCGTAGTGCGATATACAACGAATGAATCCCGGCCGTTAATGCAGGGGACGCGCTGAAGTTGCCCCGCCCTTGGCACGCTTTGTGCGACAGGGTGGGGTTTTCACTTTCCTCGGTGTCCCTCTGTGGTGAGCGAAGTCCCGCCCTCAGCCGACTCCGCTCCCACCCATTTAGAATCCTTAGTCCGCCAACAGGAGACAGCCCGTGATCGCTCGTTACACTCGTCCCGAGATGGGCCGCATCTGGTCCGACGCCAACCAGTACCAATGCTGGCTCACCGTAGAAATCGCCGCCTCCCAGGCCCTCGCAAACTTCGGCCTCGTCCCTCAGGCCGCCGCCGACGCCATCCGTGAGCGCGCCCTTCACCGTCGATCGCATCCACGAGATCGAAGCCGAAGTCCGCCACGACGTCATCGCCTTCACCACCACCGTCGCCGAGAATCATCGACCCCGAAGTCGCGCTGGCTCCACTACGGACTCACCTCCAACGATGTCGTCGACACCGCGCAGGCCCTGCAACTCAAGGAAGCCTCCGCGATCATCCGGCCGGCCTCGAGCGCCTCGCCGAACGTCTCAAGCGCCGCGCCATGGAGTTCAAGCACACTCCCATGATCGGACGCACCCACGGCATCCACGCCGAACCCTTCACCTTCGGCTTTAAGCTCGCTATCTGGTACTCCGAAATGCAGCGCAACATCGCTCGTTTCGAGCCGCAGCCGAAGACATGCGCGTCGGCAAGCTCTCCGGAGCGGTCGGCACCTTCGCCCATCTCACACCCGAAGCTGAGGAAGACATCTGCGCAGAGCTGGGCCTCCGACCCGCCGATTTCGTCGCAAGTAATCCAGCGCGACCGCCACGCCGCTTACCTCTCCACGCTCGCCGTCATCGCCGGCACGCTCGACAAGATCGCCACCGAGATCCGCCACCTCCAGCGCACCGAAGTCCGCGAAGCGGAGGAGTTCTTCAGCGAAAAACAAAAGGGCTCATCCGCGATGCCGCACAAGCGCAATCCCATTACCAGCGAACAAATCTGCGGCCTCGCCCGAGTCGTCCGCGCCAACGCGCAAGTCGCATTCGAGAACGTGCCCTCTGGCACGAGCGCGACATCTCGCACTCCTCCGCCGAGCGCGTCATCCTTCCCGACTCCACCATCCTCGCCGACTATCTCCTCACCAAGACCGCGAACCTCATCGAAAAACTGTTCGTCTACCCCGACCGCATGCTGAAGAACCTCGAATCCACCGGCGGCCTCATCTTCTCCGGCCAACTCCTCCTCGACCTCGTCGAACCGGCGTCCCGCGAAGACGCCTACCGCCTCGTCCAGACCCACGCCATGAACTCCTGGAAGGAAGGTCTAGATTTTCACGCCCTGAGATCCTGGCCGACCAAGCTGAGATCACCGGAAAAGTCCCGCGCAAAAAGATCTGAACACGCCTTCGACCTCGCGCGTCAACTGAAGAACGTCGACAAGATTTTCGCCCGCGTGTTTGCGACCAAAAAGAGGGTCAGCGGGACCGGTCCAAGGAAGTCATCTAAAAAGCGCTAGATCGACGCAAGAGACGTCTCGCGCGCTATCGATGTTGCCGCCGCCGAGCGTGAACGATCTCTTCAGGAGGGCCGTAACCGCGCACATGAGCGTGAGTGGAAACTTCGTACGCCTGCAACTCATCCCACCTCCACCGGCTGGGGCTGGGCGGTGAACCGCATGCGCAGTAGAGAATCCATTCCTGGAGCGAGCCCATCGCTACTGAGAGCAGGTAAGAGCCATTGGGGTACGGACTGAATCCGACCAGGTACCGTGTACGGCACTTCGGACACTCCACGCAATGACGGACACGCAAAGTCATAACAGCCGACCACTGCTGCGAAAGTAACGGATGTGTTCCCGCAGAGTTGGACGTTAACGGACTTCGATCCGGATAAGCTGGACGTTTTCGGACCTTGCCTCTTCTTCTCTAGATGAGTCCGAAAACGTCCAGAATCCATTGCTGCCTGGACTATGATCAGAAAGCTGTTGACGAATTTAAGAGCGATTGCATGATGCTGGATTGGCAAGTGTGTTCCCGAGCGAGGCTGTCGCGCGATGCGCGCTTCGATGGCAAGTTCTTCATTGGCGTGCTCACCACTGGAGTTTATTGCCGTCCGATTTGTCCAGCACGCACCTGCCAGGAGAAAAATGTCCGTTACTTTCCGAGTGCCGCGGCGGCGGCGGAAGCTGGGTTTCGTCCCTGTCTGCGTTGCCGCCCGGAATGCTCGCCCGGAACCCCGGCATGGTTGGGAACTCCAAGCACGGTTTCGCGGGCGCTGCGGTTGATCAGCGAAAGTGGCCTTGAGGATGGCGGAGTGGAAGTTCTCGCCGAACGCCTGGGGGTCGGCTCGCGCCATCTTCGCCGCCTATTCCTCCGCCATCTGGGGGCGACGCCGCTTGCTGTGGCCCAAACGCGTCGTCTGCACTTTGCCAAGAAGCTCATCGACGAAACCAGTTTGCCGATGAGCCAGATTGCGCTGGCATCGGGTTTCGGCTGCGTGCGCCGATTTAACGCCGGCATCCGCAAGGTCTATCAGCGAACCCCAACGCAAATCCGCCGCCTGGCGGAGAGACGGCTTCGCAGCCGAAAATCAGTATTTCTTCCGCCTGCGCTTCCGCCCGCCTTACGACTGGGATGCGATGTTGAACTTTCTGGCGGTTCGCGCCACTCCGGGAGTCGAGGTGGTTGAGGCTGACAGTTATTGCCGGAGTCGATATCACAGTCGACAAATGGAAGCCACGGCCATTTTGAGGTCCTCGCTGGACGAACCGAATCACTCGCTGGTGGCCCGCGTCCAGTTTGGCAACCCGCGCTCGCTCTCTCTCATTGTCGAGCGCATCCGCGCCATGTTCGATGTGAACGCAGATTCCGCAGCCATCGCCCGCGGTTTGGATACCGAACCCGGCCTTGGCCGAGCGTGTGAAAGTTGATCCCGGAATGCGCGTGCCCGGGAACCTGGAATGGTTTCGAACTCGCGGTTCGCGCCATTCTCGGCCAACAGGTTCACCGTCCGCGGAGCGCCAGCGCTGGCGGGACGACTGGCAGGTCCAGCGTTCGGTCAGGAAGTTCGCCGGCCCGACGGGACTCACGCACCTCTTTCCGTCACCGGAGGCCTCTGGCGAGCGCGAAGCTGACTTCGGTCGGGCTGACAACAGCGCGCGCGCGGAGACGATTCGCGCCCTGGCCCGTGCCGTGCGCGGCGGCAAGATCAAGTTCGAGGGCGTCGTGGACACCGACGAATTTCTGCGGCGCCTGTGCGAGATTCCGGGCATCGGCGCGTGGACCGCCCAATACGTCGCGATGCGCGCCCTGGCCGAGCCCGATGCATTCCCCTCCAGCGATCTGGGGCTGCTGCGCGCCCTGTCGCTGCGGTAGCGCACGCGAGGTCGAGCGCCGAGCAGAGCCGTGGCGTCCGTGGCGTGCGTACGCGGCGATGTATCTGTGGAGAATGGCTGGTCAGCGAACACCAGAGGGCAAGCGTAAGGCGGCACAAGAAAAATCACGTCACATTTCGCAAAATCTTCATTCCCAAGGACTTGAGCTTCGTTGATACCGCCTATTCCTCGCAAAATCTTGAGCCGCTGAGACTTACAGGCAAAATCCTCATTTCAAAGAACTTAGCTTTCAGCGCGGAATGCCGCGCCCACGCCTCTCAGCGAGGCTTATGATCGGACGTTGTGGCTGTGGAAGGCAAGGTCAGATGTCACATTGGGCTGTGGATACTGCATGCGCGGCGCGCAGTAATCCTCAATCGAGCAACGGCCGCGCCGATCCGCCTAGCAACGACGTGTTCATATTGAAGATGTTGTGATGGCCCTCCGGACCGCCCCAGGCAAACATCATCGGAAACCATGGGAAAGCCCCCGGCGCGCAAGCTCAATCCGGCCGCGAAACTGTGACGTAGATGGCTGAACCCCAGATCGCCGCGATTCAGGGCCACGTGACCCTCATCCGCCATAAACTTTACACCGAAAGGTCCCCAGATGGAATGTTCGAAGCTTTCCTGCAACAGCAACAGATTGGGAGCCCGAAAGCGGTAGTCCTCGTAACTGGGGAGCGCGAGATTGCTGTGGATGTCCTGTCCGCCGAGCGTCTGCTGAAAATAGAAAGGTACCAGGCTGGTCGCCGAGGTCATCGATTCCGATAACAAAAGCCGCACTCCGATGGATCCATTTAGATTCCGCGAATGCGAGACCTCGGGACAGTTTTGCCCTGACGGCGCACATTCGTCAGGTCCAGTCATGTTGCTCGCCTTCGGCCCCGATTCTGTATACCCGTACAGATAAAAGATATGGTTCAAGTCGATCGTCCACCGCTCAAACGTGTTCCCCGAATTCGAGGGAGCAACGAACTGTTGAAAGCTCCCCGCATAGTTCAGTTGCAGACGATCTCCGATGACTGGCTTGATGCGGACACCCTCGCCGAATTGCACGAACCCCGGCTGGCTGCTCAACCCTGGCGCCGTGGCATCGGTATAAAGATTCTGGATCGAGGGAACCGATTGACCGCTTTCGCCGCGGATGCTTACAAGCCGCCCATTCATCTCCGCGGAAACCGAAAGATTAAGCTTGCTGATTGCCGCCCACTCGAAAACAGGCTTAGTAACATTGCCGCCGACAATGGTCTGGGCCATCCAAAAGACAGACTTGCCGAGCGGTGACGAATCGTTGCCCAGCCCGAAGTAATTCAGCTTATTCAGCGAAATGGATTGAGCGTACAGGTTGAAAACAGTGTAAGGATGAACTCGTACCTCTTGCTTCTTCGCTGTGCCAGGCTGCCCCCCGGCAGCACTAGACGGAATGCTCACGTGAATTGGCTGCACGGGTGTATGCACCAGCTTCAGATAACCGCCAGCGCGCCACGATCCGCTGGTCGCAGCAACTGCATCGATGCTTCCAGCTCAAACGCCAGTTCTGGGTGTTACGGTTCGCTACGAAAGCAGCGCCCAGTCCGAACCCGTTCTGCGGAGGCATGCTGCCAGCGGCAATGTGCAAGGGATGATCAGTGAACAACGTATAGGCACAACCGCCCACGCTCATGAAGCTGTGAAACGTGCAAGCATCGGCGACGCGTTCGCCTTCACGCCGGAAATCAGCGTGTAACCAGTTTTCCTGGGCCAACGTTGCCGTCGAGACCAGCAACAACATCACTCCTACGCTCCACCGCATTCGCTGCCTCCAGCATCGCTTCATCTTTTCTTTTCTTTTGGCTCTGCTGCGCTTCGGGCGTTTGCCCGAGGGCTTGCGCGGTGCCCGCTTCGGTTTGCTCTGCTCTTCGGCGGCAGCGGCAATCTCCATGACCTGCTTGCGTTTTGGCGCTCGCCGGTCCCGTTGGGCATCCTCATGCGCTTCGTGAATCGCTTGGGTGACGTCGCGGATATACCTTGCCGCTTCCGCCTCCGTCTTGACGGCCTTGACGTACACCTGGCTGCGATAGCGCAGCGGAAGCTTGCTTTCCGCCTCCCTTAAGTGCTCGGCCTGAGATTTCAGTAGCGATGACGTCAGGCCGGCTACGGGTCATAGGCACTCTTCGGTGGTTTCGGTACATGAATGAGGGTCATTTCCAACTCCTTTGCACCAATGAAAACCGCTACGCGTCAAAATCAGGGCAATCGGTGCGCATCACATCCAGCGAGAGCAGGTTTTTAGCGGGATCGCTGGCTGCTCCTTTGGGTTCCAGGAAGATGTCAGCGCTGGTTTCGCGGGGCGAGCGCGGCGAGTAGTCTCCTAAAAAGAATCTGGTGATGGTCGCCGGAATCGATGCATGGTCGAACACGCGGTCGACTATCGTTCCTTTCGGAATCCAAGGCGAGACCAGAATGGTCGGCACGCGGACGCCGAGACGATCGAATTGAAATGGCGTTCCTGTCCCGGTTGCGTTCCCATCGGCAGTGAAGATGTCTTTCGTGCAATCCGGTGGCGGCACGTGGTCGAAGATCCCTCCGTGTTCGTCATAGGTTATAAGCAGCGCAGTGTTCGGCCAGAGCTCGGGATTGTTCTTGATCGCCTGGTAAATGGACGCGATGAAAACCTCGCCCGCTTGTACATTATGGTCGGGGTGCTGGTCGTTGGCGATCTCTTCGCCACCGTCGCTTTGATGATCGCTGTAATTCGGCTCGATGAACGAATAGTCCGGCAGATCCCCTTTCTTGCAGTCGCTAAGAAACTGGCTGTAGGTTCCGAAAAGCTCCGGCTGATTCTGCAGCAGGTTGGCCACTTCCATGGTAGAGCTGGTCGTGTCGTAGTAATACACTTCGGCTCTTCGCTTGGGATTGGCATTGATCAATCGCGTGTAGATGCTCTTGATCGCCTCCGGGGGATAAATTGGATTGAGATCAACGCGGCCAAACGAAGTGCCATAGTGCGCGAAAGCACGATTGCAGATCGTCGGCCCGGGAATCGAAGCGAACCATTGATTGAACACCGCGAACTCCAGCGCCAGCGTGGTCAGCACCGGCAGGTTCTCTTGCGGAAAATAGTACATGATCTTCGCGGCCTGTTTGGTGTTGTTCTGCTGGACGTAGTAGCTCTTTACAAATCCCTGCATGTTGGCCACGCGCCCGGGCTGGTGTCGCCCTCCAAAAATCTGCAGGTCGACACCGGAAAAGTGATGGTTGGGATCGGGCTGCAGCTGCCCCTTGGAACGCCGCCTGCGCGCTCCGGCCACGGGATTGCCGTCGCGCATCCGGATTGCTCCATTGCCATCAGCTCCATCAATCGCCGGATTCACCGCCTTCAGCGATCCCAGCATGTGATCGAACGAGCGGTTCTCCATCATCAGCACAACAATATGTTTCAGCTTGTCGAGTCCAGGTGGCATAGCACACTCCGCAATGATCAATAGTGTAGCTGGGGGGAATAACGTTTCTGGAACGCCGCACGCGTTGGTGGAATCTTTGTACAAGAGTGTGGAACAAGCAAGGAGATTTTGCGAGAGGGAAGGTGAGTTTTTACAAAATTAGGACAAAGATACTGCGGAGAAGATGTTGGGAGGAGCTTATCGGAGGCTCTTGCCGGCGCGAGGGAACACGACCACGGGCCGTAATGGGCAATCTCCCCACTTAGCGCGGCCCTAAAGGGCCGCGGGGTCAGCCGTGAGCTTGGAATCGACTATCGCTTCCAGAAAAGTCTCCCACCTCGTTCCCGCCCTTACAGCGCTTGGCGGCTTGAGCATTGATTCCACTGATTGGACCCATTACCGAATGTCGTAACAGACTCTGGCTGTCGTCTTTCCGATTCGGTTTCCGATTATCCGAGTAGAGAAGTGTCATCTAAGATCGGAGCCTACGCCGTGTTTTGGTGTACAATTCATTCGTTTCCCCTGCCGGGTCTCTTCATCAAAATTCCCCCTTTTTCAATCTCATCTCCTAAGTAACGAGGTATCAGTATGTCTCCAAATGTGAAAAGGCCCACCACTTTGCGTTCTCCGTGGCCTCCCACGGACCATCTCTTAAAGATGCAACCCGTGCTTGGCTGGGACGATTGGTGGTCTTTGCAGTCACTGTTTAAACGATGTGATCCCTGGGACATCATTTTTTACAACTTCGGAACCTATAACCCTGAGGAAGTGAACTGGTATTTGCGCGAATGGATTGGCTGCCATGATGTTAGCTCTGACGGAAAGAACTACCGTTTCGGCGCCCTGCCCAGCGGCCAGCCGATGCAGATTTACATTCCGACCGACGATTGGCTGCCGCCCGGACCTAAGCAAGCGGATGCAAAACGTACAGCGCTACAGATTCTTCGTGATCCCTTTGCGTCCACACTGTCGTTCAAAGTGGGAAGCGTGGAATTGACACCTGGAGATCTGCTGAGTGTAGCTGCCATGATCGATGCCGGAAGAATTACCGTCCACCACCGCCCATGCCTGGGTTGGATGGCGGAATATCGATCGGGGACCAACCAACTGCTGATTCCGTTCGCGACCATACCACACATCGGCATGCGTGCGTTGATGGTCCATGAAGCAGTTCATGCCGCCAAGGATATCGACAAGACCCCGCTCACGATGCAGGAATCTGAGGCGCTTGCCTACATCGCGCAAGCTCTTTAACTGCACCGCAACGGAGTCGATATTGGCGCCTCGGTCGTGCAGCCTGCATTCATGGTGAATCCGCGGAAATTCGTCACCTGGACCGGAATATTCAAATTCGCCGCCCGCATCGCCGAAGACCTTGACCTGGGAAATCCAGTCAGTAATCTCGACGTCGCCGGTCTGGTGCTTGGGATTAGCGCTGCGCCAACCTATGAAAACGAAGGAGCACCATTAAATGACGGAGTCTGACGGTTGTGTGGGGGGTGGACGCATTCGTCCGCCCCGCGGGCGAAGCCCGCGTGGAGATACTCACCACGCCTGAGCAGGTCGGTGCCGGAGGGTGGGGTTGCCCGGCCTTCATTTGTCAACACAGCCACGAAGGTGCCCACTCTTGGCGTACTTGCGCAGGGGGGATACCCGACCGCCGTTCACTATGGGTTTATGTCAGAGACCTCCCTTAACGTCTTGCTTCTCGAAAAACCAAAGATAATCGTGACAGCGTACGCTAGGCGCTTGGTAGATGCACCGCCAAGTAGCAAATCTCATGGTGTTGGCAGCTTCGTACCCGCCTTGCAACGAACGCAAGGACGGGGCAACCGGCAAGTCAGTCGCAATGAAAGTGACCAAGCCTCCCAGGCGAAGACTCGAACTGCCTGATGCACTGGATGCACCAGTCCGTCTCTGCGTATTTCCATTCGAGCCGAGAGGTGGATTCTGGCGAGTTGCTTAGCAATTGTCTCGAAGCACTCAACCAAAGGCGTGAGATCGATCTTAGCAGGTGTGTGCTCGTAGCCGATTACAACGATCGCTTTGCGCTCCGCACATTGAAGATTTCCTAATTTCCAACAATCTGCACGGTTCCAACCAGGTTGGGGATTTCGTTTAGTCGTGCAGCAATGAGTCTTACTAGTTGCGGCTCTCCGTAAGGACCGACTCCAGGTTGTAACCCCTTAAAAGCGACGCGACTCCTGTCGAACGTGCACTATGGCATTCGCTATCTCCGTGACCGCATCCTCTAAATTCATTGTTGTTAACTGAAGGCGCAGGGGGCACGGTGTTGGCCGTGCCCCCTTCACATCGTCCCTAATCGTCGACTGCTTGCGAATTGTTGGCTCAGCGGCTGAAGCCGGTGAGGAGTGGTTCTCGGTTACGGCACGGTTGAAGTCGCGCGCTTCCCAGAAAGCTCACCGTCTGAAATGCTCCAACAGACAGATTCCTCGTCGCGCAAAATTCGCGCGACTTCGGAATGACAAGTTGGGAGCTTTCAAAACTACTATTTCAAAACCTGGGGCGGACGAAGGCGTCCGCCCCTACACGAGCTTTAGCTGCAGCCGCTCGTGCTGCCGCAGCTCATGCAGCGGTAGCAGCTGCCGTTTCTGGTCATGATGCTGCCGCAGAAGCTGCAGCTGGGGGCGTCGCCCAGGTCGATCATGCTGGACAGGGCGTCGGCGGCGTGGACGGAGCCGGTTCTCAGATCCCGGTTCTCAGGTCTCGGTTGGGGCGTGGGCCGTTGCGCGTCTCCGACTCCCTCTCGCGCTCGGGAGCTGGCCCTGCCGGCCTCAGCCTCAGGTTTTCGAACAGCATCTGCTGCTGTCCGGTGAGGAAGCGCAGCTGGAGCCAGCGGAAGATGTAGTCCATGATCGACTTGGCGTAGCCGATGTCGGGATTGCTGCTCCAGCCGCTGGGCTCGAAGCGGGTGTGCGCGAACTTCTCGCAGAACAGCTTCAGCGGAACGCCGTGCTGCAGCGCGATCGAGACGGCGCAGGCGAAGCTGTCCATCAGGCCGCTGACGGTCGAGCCTTCCTTGGCCATGGTGATGAAGAGCTCGCCGGGCTTGCCGTTGGGATAGAGGCCGACGGTGATGTAGCCCTCGTGGCCTCCGACGTTGAACTTGTGGGTGATCGAGACGCGCTCGTCGGGCAGGTGGTGGCGGACGGCGCGCGGCGGAGCGTTGAGGTCTTCTTCTTCGACAGCCTGGACGCGGCGAGGCGACCGCCCACGACGTCTCGGACTTCGCCGTCTTCGTCCCTGCGGCCGACAGCGGCTGCGCCTTCTTGGAGCCGTCGCGATAGATGGCGACCGCCTTCAGGCCCAGCTTCCAGGCCTGGAGGTAGGCTTCCATGATGTCTTCGACCGTCGCGTTCTCGGGCAGGTTGACGGTCTTCGAGATCGCGCCCGAGATGAACGGCTGCGCCGCCGCCATCATCCGCAGATGTCCCATGTAGTGAATGGAGCGCGTGCCCTTCGACGGCTTGAACGAGCAGTCGAAGACGGCGAGGTGCTCGTCCTTGACGGCGGCGCGCCTTCGATGGTTCCGGTGGCGTCGATGTAGCTGACGATGGCGTTGGTCTGGTCGTGGGTGTAGCCGAGCTTGAACAGCGCCGTCGGCACGGTGTTGTTGACGATCTTGATCATGCCGCCGCCAACCAGCTTCTTGTACTTCACCAGCGCCAGGTCGGGCTCGATGCCGGTGGTGTCGCAGTCCATCATGAAGCCGATGGTGCCGGTGGGCGCGAGCACGGTGACCTGGGGTTGCGGTAGCCGTGCTTCTCGCCGTGGGCAGGGCTTCGTCCCAGCATTGTTTGCTGGCCTCGTAGAGCGCGGCGGGACGTTTCCTTTGTTGATGTTGTTCACCGAGGCGCGGTGCATGCGGATGACGTCGAGGAACGGCTCGCGGTTGATGTACCAGCCGGGGCAGGCGCCGCCGGGCATGGTCTGTGCCGGGGCGGTCGTCCCCACATGTGCATCGGAGACACCAGCTGTGACGTTCGCGCCTAGATTTGTTTCGGACAAGTTCTTTTTTGTGGCTTCGGTTGCCGGGGCTAGCGGCTGGCAGTGTTCGGCGATCTTCGGCGACTGCAGATACGCTTCGCCGCACATGATGGCGGTGACGCAGGCGGCGTAGTCGCGGCCGGCGTCGGAGTCGTAGGGCAGGCCTGCGGCCATGAGCAGCGCGCCCAGGTTGGCGTAGCCGAGTCCCAGCGGACGGTAGTCGTGCGAGTTGCGCCAGATGGCTTCGGTCGGATAGCCGGCGTTGTCGACCAGGATTTCCTGCGCGGTGATCAGGACGTCGACGGCGTGGCGATAGGCTTCGACGTCGAAGGTTCCGTTGGGCGCGAACTTCAGCAGGTTCAGGCTGGCCAGGTTGCAGGCGGAGTCGTCGAGGAACATGTACTCGCTGCACGGATTGCTGGCGTTGATGCGCGCCGTGTTCTTCGAGGTGTGCCAGCGGTTGACGGTGGTGTCGTACTGCATGCCGGGATCGCCGCAGTGCCAGGTGGCGTCGGAGATCTTGTGCAGCAGGTCTTTGGCTTTGAAGGTCTTCACGGGCGGCCGTCTTTGACGGCTGCGGGTGGAGAAATCGGTGTCGCGGACGACGGCGTACATGAAGTCGTCGGTCACGCGGACGGAGTTGTTGGCGTTCTGGAAGAAGATGGACGAGTAGGCGTCGGAGTCGGGACCGGAGCCGTCGTAGCCGGCTGCGACCAGCGCGTGGGCCTTGGCTTCTTCTTTCTGCTTGCACTCGATGAAGTCGACGATGTCGGGATGGTCGACGTTGAGGATGACCATCTTGGCGGCGCGGCGGGTCTTGCCGCCGGACTTGATGACGCCGGCGAAGGCGTCGAAGCCTTTCATGAAGCTGAGCGGGCCGCTGGCGGTGCCGCCGCCGGAGAGCGTTTCGGTGGACGAGCGCAGCGGCGAGAGATTGGTGCCGGTGCCTGATCCCCACTTGAAGAGCATGCCTTCGGTCTTGGCCAGCGTCAGGATGGAGTCGAGCGAATCGTGCACCGAGTTGATGAAGCAGGCGGAGCACTGCGGCTTGGTGTAGCCGGTGACGCCGAATTCGACTTTCTGCGTCTGCGGGTTCCAGTGCCAGTTCCGGCCGTCGGAGTTGGGCTCGATGCGGTCGCATCCGACGTTGAACCAGACGGGCGAGTTGAAGGCGGCGTACTGGCGGACGAGGAGGTGCACGAGCTCGTCGTGGAAAGTGGCGCCGTCTTCGGGAGTGCGGAAGTAGCCCTGGGCCATGCCCCAGTCGCGAATGGTTTCGGCGACGCGGGAGACGAGCTGGCGGACTCCGGTTTCGCGCTCGGGAGTGCCGAGCTTGCCGTGCAGATATTTGCTGGCGCACGATGTTGGTCGCGGTCATCGACCAGTCTTTGGGGACTTCGACGTCCTTCTGCTCGAAGATGACGCCGCCCTGGGAGTCGGTGATCTGGGCGAGGCGGAGTTCCCACTCGACTTCGTCGTAGGGCGAGACGCCGGGCTTGGTGAAGAAGCGGCGGAAGGTGAGGCCGGGGGCCTTCTTCTTCGGGAGCGGCCGGAGACGCGGCGACGGGAGACGGAGCGGCGGTCTTGGTTTCGGTTGTCGGTTTTAATTCTGGCATCAGGGGGCTCTCCTAATTAGATTCTATGCGGCTGCGACCGATTCGGGCGTCCGGGTGGGGACGGGGAATCGGTGGAGCGGGATTCGATTGTCTAAAGATCCGGATTTCAGGCGTCCTATGGGACGCGATGTCTATCTTCGTTCTTGCCCCGCCAGTGGAACTGGCGGGCTGCTATCAGCCATCCCTACGGGACGGAAAAACGGCGCGCCGCAACGCCGCGATGCGGTTGGCGCGCGCGCTTCCCGGCTAGAAGCCGGAAGGGAACGAGGAAGAACAGTGAATCGTGGTGGCCACGGCGGAATTGAGCCGGGGTCTGGTCGCCGGTGTTGGCAGATCGACTCCTTTGTTTGCAAGGCGATCGGCGCTGTCAGCCGATGGGAGCGACTGCTGTCGGGCGGCTCGGGAGCGAGTTCCAGCGAAGTGGCGAAGTGGGAGCCGATGCCGGTCGCCTTTTCGGCGGAGGAAACGATCCACTGATTGAGGGCGGCGCAGATGCTGCGGCGCTGGGCTTGGTCGTGGATCTCGACGAAACGAACGAAATAGCGTCCGGACGCCAGGCGCGCGCGCATGGGATTCTGCTGCGACAGCATGCGGTCGAGGACGAAGGCCATGTCGTCGTCTTCGAAGAATTTGGGTGACGGCGAGCATGCGGCGGGGTTCCGGGTCCTGGCTTCCGGGCTTCTGGGGACTGCGCCGCTCCCCTTCATTCGCTCGGGGCTCGCGGTCGCGCGGGACAGCCGAGTCGCGGGGCTAGTCCTACGTTCAGGATTTCTTCTGCCAGGGCAAATACGCCGGGTTTGCTGGGGACGAGAGGAGGCTGTGATGGGACTCGCAACGGAACCAGCGTGACCATTGCAGGCGACGATAATCCACAGGACGGTCGAAACCGTGTCGTGCCAATGATTCAGAAACTAGTCGGGTAAGGGTTTCCATTTGCGGGCTCCTGGTTCGGATTACTCCTACGAAAAAAGTGTCGTACCGCGGCAGCGCTCGCTCGCTTTGCGGGACGGGCGAGGCGCCCATTGCCACACCGACTGTGCCACCATTGGCGTGCTCCGGGGGAGGATCGGGGCACGGCCACCGCACTCTCTAACCGGACTTCCGGCCTTCCGTTTTGCGGACGCCGAAAGGCTGAAGTTCATGATTATCAAAGGTTTGGGCGCCGGACTTACGGATCAGCAGCCAGGCGCCTGCGCCTCTTTTTCCCCTGCGGCTGCCGAGTCACCTCTGGCTCCGGCGGCCGCCGGTCTTCCTTCACTCTTCGAATTTCCACCCCATTCCCGTGGAGTGAAATTCAGTGCTTGGGATTGCAAAGTTACTCCTGCCTGTTGTGCATGTCAAGAGAGAAACACTATAGGTTGTATCCCTAGCAATGACGGGCTTGATGCGGGATTGAGGACGGGTTTTCCACAAAGAACAGTATCCGGTTCTCAGTTCTCAGTTCTCAGTTTGACCTCACAGACCGTGTGTTGCCTGAATGGGGGAGTGGCGCGCACCGGCTGGGGAGTTTTCCGCTGAGTGCGAGCAGTCTTGTCGAGGGGAACGTTTGCGAAGGCGTCGTCGTGGAAGTTCGCTTCGATCTTCTCGATCCTCAACGGTTCGATGCGAAGGCTGGCTAGACGCAAATTGTCGCGGTGATGGATTCAGGTTCCTCTTCTTCGTTCGATTGCTGAAGGTATGGGTCGGGAGCGAGTCCCATGGAAACGTAAATGTCTTCGAAGATCCGGCGAGGAGTGATGCTGAGGACTCCGTCACAGGATTCCACCAGGTAGTCGCCTTTACGGCCGCAGTGCTGGCGGCCGAGATGATCGGTGAAGGTGAGACTGGAATTGAGTTGTTTGGCTTTGACTAGGAATCGCGTGCGGTACGTTTTCCATTCAACCGATTTCATGGCGCGCTGACCCGGAATTTCCGCTGGAACTTGTCCTCAAAGCGATTACGCGTCTGGGACGAACCAACTTTTTTTGTGAAGGGCGAAGCTGAATGTACGTTTGAATGGCCCGCAGGTCAATTCCGCATTTTGGTGCACTTGAGGAAAACAGCGCGCCCGGATTCGATGGAGCGACATCGCTCAAGCGGGAGATAAAAGACGTCACGCGGTGGGCCGACATCACGGCATTTCTTGCGATGTGGCGGAGGTTACGAATGAAATCTGGTAGAGTGGGCAGCCGGAATCTCCACAGGACGTGCACAGGAAATGCAGAAAGGTAGGTCGTCAGGCTCAGTCTCAGTTCTCAGTTCTCGTTTTCAGTTCTCAGTACTCAGTCTCAGTACTCAGTTGGAGGACGTATGAGGCAAAGGTTGCTTTGGGGTTTCGATTCTTCTGGGGAGTGTTTTCGGGCAGACTGCCGGCCAAGACCGATCGCTGTGCGGTGCGGGAGTTTTTTCGATGGGCGCTGGGATTCGTTACGCAAGAACGTCGTTGTCGTGATTGAAGGCGAGAAGATCAAGGAACTCGCGACTGTCGCGCCTGCGCGGTTCTGAAGTGATCGATCTGTCGGGCGCGACCTGCCTGCCCGGGTTGATCGATACGCACACGCACGTTCTGCTGCAGGGAGACATCACCGCCGCGGATTACGATGAGCAATTGCTGAAGCAATCGCCGGAGTATCGGACGATTCTTGCGACCGTGAATGCGCGACGCGCTCTGGAGTATGGGTTTACTTCGATTCGCGATCTGGAGACCGAGGGCGCGGGATATGCCGATGTCGATGTGAAGAAGGCCATCAGCAACGGAGTGATTCCCGGGCCGCGGATGCAGGTCGCAACTCGCGCCTTGGATGTGACCGGAGCCTATCCGCTGCAGGGATATGCGCCTGCCGTGACGGTGCCGCACGGAGTGCAGGTCGTAGACGGCGCGGACAACGCGCGTCAGGCGGTGCGAGAGCAGATCAGCCATGGCGCAGACTGGATCAAGGTCTACAGCGATCGCTCGTATCGGGTGCGCGAAGATGGCGTGCTCGACGACATTCCAACGTTCACGCCCGAAGAGCTGAAGGCGATTGTGGATGAAGCGCATCGCGAGCGGCACAAGGTCGCATCGCACGCCATGGCTTTGAACGGAGTACACAACTCCGTCGAAGCCGGAGTCGACTCGATCGAGCACGGGAACTACATCGCCGATGAGGATCTGAAAACCATGGCGTCGCGAGGAATCTTCTATGTGCCGACCATCTATGTGGGCGAGTACGTCGCGCAAGGGCGGGCGGCAGAGGGAGCTCCGGTGTGGGTGAAGATGATCCAGATTCATGAGGACACATTCCGGCGGGCGATGAAGGCCGGGAGTGAAGATCGCCTTCGGCACCGACGCGGGAGGGTTCGACTGGAAGGTGAATCCGGCGAAGGAATTCTCGTCGATGGTGAAGTTTGGGATGACTCCGGCGCAGGCGATCCGGGCAGCGACTTCGACGGCGGCCGAGTTGCTGGGCATGAAGGATTCGCTCGGGACGCTTGAGGCGGGGAAACTGGCGGACATTGTCGCGGTGCCGGGGGATCCGTTGAGTGACGTTTCCCTGATGGAGAAGGTGGATTTTGTGATGAAGGGCGGAGTGGTGCAAAAGCAAAAACCCTAACCGCAGAGGACGCCGAGTACGCGGAGCAAAACCTCAAACCACGAAGGGCACGAGGAGGTCACAAAGGAAGCCCAACTCAATTACAGGAATTACCCGAGCGGAAGTGAGTTGCATTCCGTCGACAATCCCTCGTGAAGGTCAAACTTCTCAGGAGCGAATGCCATGACCACAGATCCGGTTTGTGGAATGAAAGTCGACGAGAACTCCCAGCATCAGACGCAGTATGGCAGCCAGACGTATTCTTTCTGCTCGGAGCAGTGCAAGAATGAGTTCGAGCAGAATCCGGAAGAGTACGTGAGGTCGGCGGCTTAGGACAATTGAAACAGGAACGAGCAAAAGGCCCTTGCGCTTGGCAAGGGCCTTTTACTTGTCGTGAGAGTTCTACGAGAGTGAACCGGCCCGCACGCTCGCTTCGCGTGCGGGGCGGACCCTTCGGCTTTGCTCTGTCGAAACTCCCACTTCTGGCAACCTCGGCCAGAAGTGGGGCACCCAGTTTCATTTCGCTTTGGTGGACCGTAGGACCATGCACAACTCAAGGCACGCTGCGTCCGCCCTACACTACTAATGTTAGCGGTGCGCCAGCGCTGGTTCGTGAGCGGATTTGCCGGCTTTGAAGGCGGCATAGCGCTTGTTAATTTCGTCCCAGTTCACTACGTTCCACCACGCGGTGAGGTATTCGGGGCGGCGGTTGTTATACTTCAAGTAATACGCATGTTCCCAGACGTCGTTGCCGAAGATGGGATAGAGTCCCTGTGAAATGGGATTGTCCTGATTCGGCGTCGATAGGATCTGCACCTCGCCGCTTGACTTGCCTGCGAGCCAGACCCATCCTGAGCCGAATTGCTTCGTTCCCGCGTCGTTGAACTTCGTCTTGAAGTCGTTGAAGTTGCCGAAGGTTTTCTGGATGACTTCGGCGATGGAGCCGGTGGGATCGCCTCCGCCCTGGGGCTTCATGATCTTCCAGAACATGGTGTGGTTAACATGGCCTCCGCCATTGTTGCGGACGGCGCCGCGAATGTCTTCGGGAATAGCGTTGAGGTCGCGGATCAGATCTTCGGCGGATTTGCCGGCGAGATTGGGATGCTTCTCGATGGCGGCGTTCAGGTTTTTCACGTAGGCGCCGTGGTGCATATCGTGATGCAAAGTCATGGTTTGCTTGTCGATCGTGGATTCTAGTGCGTCATAGGCATAAGGCAGCTGGGGTAGTTCGTGAGCCATTGTTATCGTTCCTCCAGGCTTTTGAGATGACGGGAGACTGAATTTCGATGCAAGGTTCGTTGGGGCATTATAGCTCGGGAAGATTGCGTGGAGAGTTTAAACACCCGCAGGTCCGTGGTGCTGCCACGCCTTGCTTCGCTTCGGCGGGGCGGACGAGGCGTCCGCCCCTACACGAACTATTTGCGGCCTAGCAGGCGGATTCTCGAGGTGAAGGCTCTTCCCTGGCAGGCGGTGAAGGTGGGGATGGGGTGGGCGGAGTCGATTACGTTGTTCACGACGTAAGCATTGCAACGGCCCGTAATGTTGTCGAAGCCTCCGCGCAAGGCCCAGTTGTTGTGGAAGAGATGAAATTTCTTTTCGAGTTGCACATTCAGGGAGAAGTAGTCGGGAAAGCGTTCGGCACCCGGCTTTCCAATGAGTTCATGCTGATCGGTCAAAAGGCTAAATGGAAACCCTGTGCGGGCTTCCATCGAATACGCGATTTCGAATTTGTGGAATACGGGAAGAGTGAAGAAAGGAAGATATCCCCAGGAAAGAAAACGGTTAGGGGTGTCCCACAGGTAAGGGCCCGGTTGTTGCGAGCTGAGGACTGGATTGTCGACGTTGAAATCAAGAGCCTGATTGGTGCGGGCTCGAGAGCGGGTGTAGGAGCCCATGATGGTGTATGTGTCGCGAAAGTTGTGACGAAGCGAAATCTGGAAGGAGTCGTAGTGGTCTTCGCGAGTGTTGAGGAGGATGAAATCGCCGGTGGCGGTGGAATTCCGCGTGTCGTAGACGAACCCGTTGGTGCCATGGCGGCGCAGGAATTCTGCTTTCAGGTAGACCGCCTTGGGGAGTTTTTTTTCTACTCCGAGGCTCCAGTTAAGAAATCGCGGCGGTTCAAGAGTGTTCTCGTTGATTGAAAACGTGGTCGTGAGCGGCCCTGTGATTGTGACGCAACTGGTCGCCTGGCAGTTAGGATCTGTGGCGAAGAAGATGTCTGCCCGGCTACCGGCAAACGGGCGAGCGATGAGGAAGAGGGGAGTTGCGTCGTAGACGAAGCCGATTCCGGCAGAGAGCTTGGTGCTGCCGGAATTGTCGAGAACATAGGTACCGGCAAGACGTGGCGAGAATACTCGTTCGTGGACGATTGCGTCCCAATCGAAGCGAATCCCAAGTTCAACGAGCAGGCGATTGGTGACACTCCACCGATCTTCTACATAGGCGCTGACTTCGGTGTTCGTCTCCTCATGGGGCAGGGCGGCGGTGAAGGTGGAGTAGCGAGTACAGGGAAAGCTCTTGTCTTGCGGCGCAGTGAAGCAAATGTCGGCGGGCTGAAGTTGGGTCACACCCGAAGTGAAAAACAGAATCGGTTGACGATTGAACTGGGCGTCGTAGTAGATGCGGTCGAGGTCCGTCCCGATCTTGAAATCGTGACGACCGTGCCAATACCGGGGCGACAGATACAGGTTTGCCAAGCCTTGCCAGCGAGTGGCAGCCGTGTGCTCGTTCAAGTAGAAGTTGCCGAACGCGGTGCTGGGAGTGATCTGGTAGGGGGCCGTCCCGTAAGGGGTGAGACGCAGATTGTATTGACTGAAAGCGAATCCTGTTTCAAGGAGATGTCCGGTGTTGAAGTAATGTTGGTCTTTCACACTGCCGACGTAAGCTGTCTCGACATTTTGGGGATTCGTCAGTTGCGGGCTCTGGGGTGACAGATACGCATACTGGTCGTGCAGGTAGTTGATCAGGAAACTGGTGGTAAGAATGTTGCGGCTGGTCAGGTTGGTCTGGACTTTGGATAAATTGCCGATGCGCCAGATGTAATCGCTGTCCTGGTCGACCGGGAGGGCGGTGTAAACCTGATTGGTGTATGTGCCTTCGAATGCGTTGTAGAACCAGATTTTTCGCTTCAGGATAGGGCCTGAGGTGGTGAAGCGGGGGAGGAATTGATAAAAGCGCCATCCGTGCTTGTTCTGGATGGAAGGAATGAAGTTGGTGGCGAAGAAGCGAAAATGATCGTCACCAATGCCGGTGTTCAGACGCAAGGATCCGGCGGATCCTTTGCCGAATTCGGCAGGCTCGCGAGAGGGCTCGACCTGGATGGAGCGGAAAGCGTCGGCACTGACATGAACCAGGAGCTGTCCGTTGGCGGGCTGAGTGACGTTGAAGCCATCGAGCAGAGTTACCGTCTGATACGTTTGCCCCCCGGCGACGTGGGGCTGGCCATCCTGGTCCTGGACGACTCCGGGAATGAAGTTGAGAACGTTGCGGTAGTCGTGGGTGCCGGGGTAGACGATGTCGATGACGTCGAGTCCGCTGATCGTTTCCTGCGAGGCGGTTTGCGCGGGATCGATGGCCGGAGGGGATTCGTGTACATCCACCACCTCGTGGACTTCTTGCTGGTGCGAGATCGCGACTTCGAGGGTGGACCCGCGCGAAATCTGGACTTCCGAGTGGTTGAGGGCGTAAAAGCCTTCTTTCTCGACTCGAAGGTGATATTGCCCCTCGGGAAGCGCAGGGAGTTGGCAGCGTCCGCTGTGGTCGGTCCGGCAGTGCAGAGCGGGTTGTGGCGGGGCTTCTAAAGAAATGCGGGCGGAGGGAACCGCTACTCCGTTTTCATCAACGACGATGATCGTCGACACAGGGACGACCTGCGCGAGAGCCGTGCAGACGAGCGCAACAGTCAGGAGAAGAACACGCATCCGGTCAACTCATTCTATGTGGGTATGTGTAAATGAAAGAACTTTCTTAAGATTCGCGCAAAAACCTCCCCAGTGGAGCCCGATGCATGACCAGGGTGAGTGCGGGAGAGGTTGCCGCAAATCACTCACTGCCGGGTATTCAAGCGTGGCCGGAACTAGGGTAAAATACTGACACGGTTTAGAAGGATTCTCCTCATCCATGTCGCCGCAGTTGACCTCTCAAGAAGCCCTCAGACTTACCGCCACTTTTGCGTTTACCGCCGATCGGATGCGGACGGCCGATAACGCTCTCGAAATCCGCGCCCAGATTTGTGAAACGGCCAGCCGAGTTGCCTTTCTCAGGGCCCACCTTATCTCCCGGAGGGAGGAGATATTTCCTCTGCTGGGCGAGACATTCCGGCGCGCTATTTTTGCCGTCGCCTGAAAATCATCCAACCTTTGTAGAGGACCGCTGTATAAAGTGAATCATGGCGACAGTGCACTCTTTCGACCCGCGATCCAGGCCAGAGCGCATCGCACAGCGCAGTCGTCCAGCCGGGGCGAGCCAAGCACATCGACATGGCGGCACGTTGCTCCGCATCATCGCAATATTCAAATACCTGAAAGCGGCGTCCTTAATTGCTTTGTCGGTGGGAGCATTTCGAATGATGCACCAGGATCTTGGTGTGCGGTTGGAGCACTGGGTCATGGCGATGCACTTGGACCCGGGGAATCGACACGTGATGATGTTTTTGGCCCGAGTATCGAACCTCAGTCCGGCGCAAGTGAAGGGGCTGGGGCTTGTGGGGCTGATATATGCCGGCCTGTTTATGGTCGAGGGTACGGGGTTATGGTTACAGCGCCGATGGGGAGAGTGGGCTACGGTGGTGATCACCGGGTTGCTGATACCGCTGGAGGTGTATGAGATTTTTCACCACCCCAGCGTTGTGAAGATTCTTGTTCTTGTCGTGAACGTGGCGGTTGTTGGATACCTGATGTATCGCATTCGGACGACGGACAGGGCGCGGGGATGAGCCGGTGCATGACGTCGGCGGGAAGAGGTCCCGATCAACAGGGGTGTGTGAAGCAGGGAGCGGAACCCGGTAACGCTGGTCACGAACGGGACGTCGGAGTTGAAGATGTGACAGCGCAAGAAGCACTGGGGCTGAAGCCCCGTCAATTCTACACAACTTACGCGGCGCTAAAGCGCCGCTCTTCCACGGTGCTTTCGACGGGGCCTCTCGACGGTGATCAGGCTTTCGTGGCGAGGTATTGGCAGACGCGCTTGATGGTGTCGCGCTGGTTGTCGTTGAGAGTGAGGAATTCGAAGCCGTAGCGTAGACCCTGGCGGTAGCGGACGATGGCGCGCACTTTGATCGGATAGGGAGTGAGCGGAAGGGGAATCTCCAGGGTTACGATCTCTCCTGGCTCGAGACTGCCCGTGAGGGTGGCGCCGATGCCATCCTGGCCCATCTCGGTGGAGCGCCCCCAGCACTGACGGAATTCACCGGCCTGAAACATTTTTACCTGCAGGCGGACATCAATCACAAAGCGGGGAAAGCGGCGGGTAAAATTCTGTTTGCCGGTGGGTTGGCCGCTGGACGTAGTGCTGCCAGCGTTTTCGGCACCCGCGGCTGCGGCTTGAGCTTTCTTCTCGATAGCCATGTAACGGTAAGGCCCGATCGCTGAGCCCCTCGCAAACAGTTCTTAATTTCCGTGCAACAGATAACCGGGCTCGAGTGGAAGCTTCCCGGCAAGTTTTACCACTGCAACACTGCTGTTGATCGCATAAACATCGACGACGCCGACCGCACCGGGAATGGAAGCCACCTTATTCACCAGGTCTTCATCCGACTCCACGATCATGATGGCAGGATGATTGGTGCGCCCATGATTGGCGGTGGCAATGAGATCCTTCACCTGGGCCTCGGGCAGTTCATAAACCTTTTCCAGAAACAATTTCATCTCGGGCGCAGCGGGTGCGCGCATGATGAGCGTGACCGGCTTCCCATCGGGCCAGCGGTTGGTCTGGGCTTTGCATACCTTCACCAGGTCCGGCAAGGAGATGGCGGCGAAGGAATTGGCCTTGTTGGAGACGACGGCAAGGTCGCGAGCGGCTGCCAGGGAAAGGCTAACAACAACAAATAATGAGGTGCCTATGATTTTGCGGTAGAACACGCTCGCTCCCACAAGACAGAACAGTCCATGCGGTCGATTCTCGTGGAATTTAGTCATCGGCTCAACGTAACCAAGGTCATGTACCTCTCGAGAGGTTGAGGAAAGCTGATTCTGCGCTGCATACCCGGATTTTCCCGCGATCTTAAAGAAGGGAAAGGGGGATAAAGGCTCAGGCATCGAAGGGATTGGCAAGTGGCGCAAGATCAGGTAGGCTATCGCTTCTTATCAAACTGTGAGGACTGCTCTACCTATGACAAGTCGAGTCTCTTACACTCCTCAAGACTTCCAGAAGATGTGCAAACAGGCAGAAAGAGATCATGAAACCAAGAAGCTGGTGTTTCTCATGGAACGGGTGAAACGCCAGATTGCGGAGCGGACTGATTCGGGTCAGAAGGCGGACGGAAAGCTACGCCCAGCGGCGGTAAACTCAGATTCTGCTGCCAGGCTGCCGATCCGTTCGGTTCCTCTCGAGCGCTAGCCTCTTCACGCATTTTTTGAACGACTGCTTTTAAAATTCCTGCCATCGGAAAAACTTTTTCTCTTCCACACGTTTTTTTGCGCTAGAATCGCGATACTTTGCGGATGGGTCCCGAAGTTGGCGGGACGAAATTGGGTTCCAGCAGTGCCTTCCCCCAGGAGGAGTAGATGTATCGGCAACATACAAGCCCTCAGGCGGAATTCCGTCCTGTGCGGGATGTTGAGTCTCAGCTGCGAGACCAGACCCAGGATTTTACAACCTCATTCAACACGGGAAATTACGATCACGCCGCCAGGCTGTTTGCCAGCGACGGCGTGCTAATGGCGGCCCATTACGAGGGGGCCTACGGGCAAAAGCACGTGGAGCATCTGCTGCGCGAGTTGGGTGAAGCGGGCTACAGCGATCTGCGGATGGAGACGACTCGCGTAGATCATTCGGGTGACATGGCCATGGAACTCGGGCGCTTTTCGCTGGTGGTGCGAAAGGCTGATGGAGCCATGATTCCGGAGAGGGGGAAATACGTCAGGGTGTGGCGGCGGCTGGGAGCCTGGTTGCTGATGGCCGACTGCTGGAACTGGACGTCACAGGAAGCGAGTGATCGCGCAGCATAAATGGAGAGAGATCCACAGGAAGCGCCGCCCGCCGACGACAGCGGGCATGGGGCGGGAAGAAAGGCAGTCGATCCTGGGCAGTATTGTCCGAACTGTTCGTCGAAACTGCAGGAAAGCCGCTGCAAGCTGAAGTGTCCGCAGTGTGGGTTTTATTTGAGCTGCTCGGATTTTTACTGAACAGATTGTTGATTGTTGATTTCTGATTGTTGAACAAAAACCTCTCCTCTTGATATTCCACCGAAGTGCTCCACTCGCCGATTTTCAATCAACAATCAGAAATTCAACAATCAACAATTCGGCGCCCGAGACGTAGAAAACCGATTCCGTCTACAATGACTGCGCGACTTCATTTCTGATCTGTGAGGAGAACGTCATGCAACGCAAGGCTAGTGCAGTCTGGAAGGGTGGATTGAAGGACGGCAAGGGGACGATTTCGGCTCCCGGAGGAGTGCTGAACAATACGCAATATTCCTTTTCGACAAGGTTTGAGAATGCACCGGGTACGAATCCCGAGGAATTAATTGCGGCAGCGCATGCGGGATGCTTCTCGATGGCGTTGTCGGCGCAACTGGGTGAGGGGAAGTTGACACCCGAGAGCATCTCGACGACCGTGACCCTATCGCTCGAGAAGCTGGATACGGGATGGACGATCACTTCGAGCCACATTGATGTTGTGGGCAAGGTGCCGGGTGCCGATGCAGCCACCTTTCAGAAGTATGCCGAGGCCGCCGAGAAGGGATGCCCGGTTTCGAAGGTGCTGAACGCGAAGATCACGATGAACGCGAAGCTGGAGTAGGGCGATAACCACTGGCGATAACCACTAAGGGCACGAAGGTCCACGAAGGAACGCCCACGGTTTGACAGGTTTTTTAGCGGCTGTAGAATAGACAGGCAGGTCTTCCTGATCCGGCGGCCTTGGGTCGCCGCGACGATTGAAGTCCACTTGCCATCGTGGCGGAATTGGCAGACGCGCATGGTTCAGGTCCATGTACCGGCAACGGTGTGGGGGTTCGAGTCCCTTCGATGGCACCAGAAGACATTGTTGATTTATTGATTGTCGATTGTTGAATGAAACCCCTTCGGCATCGCCAGTTCATTTCCATATAATTTTTCTCTTCATTCCCTGATCAATTCACGTTTGGCGGAAGGGCTTTCATCATCAGGCCATTGAGGGTGATCTTCATGTCAATCGTGGTGCGGTGGTTTTCGCCCAGCCTTTTCGCGGCGATATTGAAGGCGCGGCTCATCAGCAACCGGGCTCCATGAAAGTTCCCCGTGGCTTGCAGCAACTTGGCCAACATGCCCATGGTGCTGGCGGTTTCAGCATGGTCGGCCCCCCATGCTTTTTCAGCAATCGCAAGCGCGCGGCGATAAACAGGCTCGGCTTCGGAGAACCGTCCCCGCTTGTGAAGAAGCGTTGCGAGATGAAAGAGAGTCGAGCCGACGGCGCGATTGCTGGAACCCAGCGCGTGCTCGTACAAGAGCAGTGCCCGGCGCAAGAGAGGCTCGCACTCCTCATGGGCTCCTGCCTGTTGAAGCGTCAGGGCCAGATTGGCGAGAGTCACTGCGATTTGCGGATCCCCGGGTTTGAGGACTTTCTCTTTGACTCCGAGCGCCTGACGGAGCAGCGGGACTGATCCCTTGGCATCCCCTTGCGCCATGCGCAAGCCAGCAAGCGTTTCCAGCACTTGCGCGCACGAGAAGTGGTCGGCGCCGAATACCTTTTCCCGCAGTGCCAGCGAGCGCCAGAAGAGAGGTTCAGCGCCGGCGGAATCGCCTCGTTCCTGAAGCAAAGAGCCCAAGTGGAAGAGTTGGGTGGAGACGAAGACGGCGGCCTCTTCGCCCGCTCGTTCTCCCATGGCGAGCGCGCGCCGAATGCAGGCCTCGGCTTCGTCGTATTCGCGATTACGGAAAAGACTCCACCCCAGCGTGCCGAGCGTGATGGATATGAGCGAATCATTCGCCGGCAAAAGCTCTTCTCTGATCTTGAGCGCCCGGCGAAGCAAGCTGACCGATTCCGCGAATTTACCGTTCACGGTCAGCAGGGACGCGAGTGCATCCAGGCAGTCTGCAGTGGCCAGAGAATTCCCGGGTTCATATTTTTCCTGCAAAGCCAGTGCGCGGCGGAGGAGTGGCTCGGCGGATCCACATTCATCGTTTGCCGTCAGCATACGGCCGATTTGGCTGAGGGTCGGGATAAGGCGCGCATCCTCGGCCCCGAAAGCTTTCTCCTGAATCGCCAAGGCGCGACGATACAGCCGCTCAGCACCGGGCATGTCAGCCTTCTTCCAGAGAAGTTCCGCGAGTCCTAAGAGCGATGAGCACAGTTCAGGGCTATCCGGTCCCAGTGTCTTCTCTCGAATTGAAAGAGAGCGCTGCAACAGGGATTCGGCCTCCTGCAGCTGATTCTGCTGGCTTAGGGTGATGCCGAGATTGGTGAGGCACAGGGCAAGCTCCGCTTGATCGATGTCGGGATTCAGTTCGTGCAGCGCGAGCGTCCGGCGAAAAGCATCGGCGGTGCCGGCGAGGTCTTCTTTCCGATGGAGCAGCAGTCCCAGCGCGTTGAAGAGGGGAGCCGCTCCCTGGTCGTTCTTTCCATAGAGAGCGGAGCGGATCTCCAGCATCCGCCGAATCATGACAACGGCAGCGTCCAGATTTCCTTGACCATGATAGAGCTGTGACAGCCAATTGAGCGTTTGGAGAAGATCGGCAGAATACGGACCCAGGTTCAGAGCCTGGATGTAGACCACGCGATGCAAGAGGGGGATGGTTCCGGCGAAATCCTTTCTCTGCATTTTGAAGTGGGCGAGCCGGCGCAGGTAAATGCCGACTTCAATGCTGTCTGGGCCATGTTTCTTGCGCGCGCGCTGGAGGAGCCGGTTTAAGGTTTGTTCGGCGAGATCGAAGTTCCCTTGAGCCGCGTAGGTGTCTGCTTGCCGGCACAAGTCAGCGGTGTCAGGGACGACAGGATTCCTGACTTGCTCAAAGAGATAGCGGAAGAAGTATAGAACCAAAATGGCGATTATGCCTTCCACGGGACGCCTCGGGACGTGGCTGACTCTTCAAGTATATCCGGGACACGGGTAGCACCTAGCCTAGTTCTAGGCAAAGGGGCGGAAATGCGGCACAATCATCCGGAGCAGGAGGGTAGGCCGCTTGAAGATTTCGCAGAAAGGACTGTACGCGCTGCAAGCGATGATGACCCTGGCGCGGCGGTACGAGCAGGGCGCAATCAAGATTCGCGATATCGCGGCGGAAAGCGATCTGCCGGAGAAGTTTCTGGAGCTGATTCTGCTGGAGCTGAAGAATGCGCGCATTGTCGACAGCGTGCGCGGAGCGCGTGGCGGCTATCAGTTGCGCCGTGCTCCGTCGGCGATTCTCTTGAGCGACATCATCCGACTGGTGGATGGACCGCTGGCGCCCATGGGCGATGCCGAACAACTGCGGGGGTTGATCGCGAAGGATGCGGATCACCGGGCACTGTATGAAGTGTTTCTAGCTGTGCGCGATGCTGCCGCGAAGATTCTGGAGCACACCACCGTCGCGGATCTTATTGCTGATAAGGGCCGCAAGGGAGCCGGGGTGAAGAGTGGGTCGGGATCGGTGAAGAAGAAGGCTACCGGGGCATAAGGTTGCCAGTGGCATTTGGAGTAACCGAGGCCAATGCACGCTCGCCTTCGCTCGCGGGGCGGACCCTTCGACTTTGCTCAGGGCAAGCTGCGTCCGCCCCTACACAAGCTAGCGCGATGTCGTGATCAGATCGCCGATCATGCTTTCCAGCCTGACGTAACTGTCTTCCATTCCTCGCTCCATTCCTGTTGCGAGCATCGCGGCCCGGGTCTGAGCGTCGGGCAACGTCATGCGCATCGTCATGAGCGTGCCTGTGCCATCGGGCTCGAATGTGGTTTCAACGTGATTGTCGGGCGTGGGATCGGGCAGGTGCATCCGCTCGACGTGGACAATTCTGCTGTACGGCTTCAGTTCCAGGAACTCACCTGTCAAGTGGAATCCGCCACCTTTGCCGTCGGTCCATTCGTAGCGGATCTTTCCGCCAGGGCGCGCCTCGTTGACGCAGACCGGCATGGTCCATCCATCCGGCCCCAGCATCCACTTCTGGACGAGCTTCGGATCGGTATGCGCACGGTACACCGACTCAGGGGGCGCAGCAAAACGCCTGGTCACCACCACATGTGTATCGCCTTCGGTCTTCAGAGTCAGTTTACTCATCGTTTTTTCCTCTTTTCATTGGATTGCATTTCGGCCAGAACCCCATCGAGCCGGTCGTAATTTCTCTCCAGAGCCTTCCGCAGCATGACTATCCATTGATCCATCGCGTCAAGGCCGGCCTTCGCCAGGCGGCGAGGACGTCGGGTGCCGTCGACACGTTGAGTAATCAGTCCCGCTTCTTCGAGAACCTTAAGATGCTGGGAGATGGCAGGCTGGGTCATATCAAACGGCTGGGCCAATTCGTTTACCGTCGCCTCGCCAAGAGCAAGGCGGGCGAGAATCGCCCGGCGCGTTGGATCGGCGAGGGCAGCAAAGGAAGCATCCAGATTGAATGCGGTTTGTATAAGTGATACCTTATATAAGTAAATATTGATTGTCAAGGAAAATGCGGTCGCCCAAAAAGCCCACTTCTCGCAAAAGAAGCGAGAAATGGGGCACCCCCCTGTTTTAAGTGGGACACCCTGTTTTAAGGGCTATGTTTGCAAACTCACCGAAGCGGAATGCGGTAGACGGTAATGGAATAGGGATCCAATTGTGCGGGGATCTTTGCCGCTTTCAGATCCAGAGAGGAGTCCTTTGGCGCGACATTCTTCGGGTGGTCGAAGCTATTCTCGGCGTTCAGGTCGGCACTTTCCAAAGTTGTGACCTTCGCCGTGCCCGAGGCGTTTGTGCCATTCACGTTGATCTCGACTGCCCTTGCCGTGGATGAGACATTGATCGCTTTCACGATGAGTTCATGGCTTCGTTCGTCGAGCGATGCGCTGGTGTACAGGCCGTCTTGAGCCTGAGGAGTGACTGGGACAATTCGTGTTCCTACGTTGCTGGCGAAAATTCCCTGCACGTAATAGTTCGGAGTGCCGAAGGAACGCAGGTTGTCGAACCAGATTGCGTCGGGAGTCCACTGCCAGGCGTCGACGTGAGCGAGAAGGGGCGCATACGATGCCATGCGGACGACATCGCCGTTGCGCTCCAGGCCGGTCATGAAAGCCGCTTCGGCGATCGCGGCATTCCAGTTGTTGTGATTGTCCGGCCTCGCCACACCAGAGGTTTGGGCCGCGTACTCCCCCGCGAATACTTTCGGCCCGGAGCGGTCATAGTGGTCATAACGTCCGGTGTTGGTGAGGAACCATTGGGGATTCATGTAGTAGTGTTCGTCGACGATATCGGCATTCAGTTGGCGCCAGTTTGACCACAGATATTCGAATTGCTCTCCTGAGGGCGCCGGCCCGGCAGCGACGACTAAGTTGATCTCGGGATATTTTGCTTTCAGCGCTGCCGCGAACAGCTTGTAGCGTTCGACGTAAGGCTTTCCCCATTGCTCGTTGCCGACCCCGATCATGGTCAGGTGGAACGGCGCCGGATGTCCCATCTGTGCGCGCACCTTCCCCCACGGGGACGTTGCCGGGCCGTTGGCGAATTCGATCAGGTCGAGGGCATCCTGAATGTATTCCTTGGTGTCATTGATTTGCGCGAGTTCGCCGGTGTTGAACTGGCAGGCCATGCCGCAGTTCAGGATCGGCAGCGGCGCGGCTCCGATGTCTTCGGCGAGTTGGAAGTATTCGTAGAAGCCCAGTCCGAATGACTGGAAGTAGTCTGGGGCGGGACGATGATCGAATTCGTCATACCAGCGGTTCACGATGGTCTCGCGTTTTTCGACGTCGCCGACTGTTTTCTTCCATTGATATCGAGTCGCCAAACGGCGGCCCTCGACGATGCAGCCTCCGGGAAAGCGGATGAATCCGGGGTGCATGTCGGCGAGCAATTGAACCAGGTCTTTGCGCAGGCCGTTTGGACGGTGTCCCCAGGTTTCGACGGGGAAGAGCGAGACCATGTCGACGTCAACATAGCCGGTTTCATCGAGGAAGAGATTGAATTGGGCGTGCTGGGTGGTCGCGCTGGGGCGGATCACGGTTTCGTACTTCTTCCACTGCCCGTCGAATCCCTTCAGAGTCGCCGTGCCGATCTCGTGATTGTTTTCATCGGTGATGGTGGCGCGGACGCTTTTGGGCCCACCAGTTCTCACATAGGCCGAGAAGCGATACTCGACGCCACTCTCTACACCGATTCCTCGAAAACCAGAATTCGACAATCCAAAGCCCGGCTCATAGGCGCGCACGCGGAGATAGTGCGGATTGGAGGGGTTGAGCGGATTTTCTGTTCGAAGGTCAAGCTCGCCCTTGTTTGGACCGAGTTCGAACTTCGGCGTAATCGGGCAGGATGGCGCGCCAGCCTTTGAGCGGCTGGTCGAACTCGAAGGAGCGGTTCTTGATGCGCTCGGGATAGAGACCGCCGTCGGCGCCGAAGTTGATGTCTTCGAAGAAAATGCCGAACATCGCGGGCGAGATGGCTGCTCCAGGGTGAGCGGCATCGACAGAAATCACCAGTCGAACTCTGTTGGCCTTGGATGACAGGGGAGACGGGGACGAGTATGAGAGCGAGTACGGCAGCAGAGTATTTGCGTAGCATAGGAGTCGTCAGCATTCTAATCGTTGCGTGCCAACCTTGCCGAAATTGGCATGGGCCTCGATTTGAGGTGCGCTCGCTGCTGTTTCTTTCGCCCCTCCGGGGCTGGCGGCTTCTTATCTTTCGCATTCCCACGGCTTGCGCCGTGGGCTGCATTCTTTCGCCGCTGCCCGGCTTCTTCTAGAAGACTTCCCTGAAATCCTTACCAGATGCGGGATGTGCGTGATTTTCACAGACGATTCAAGAATCGACACGCTCAGAACCGGCTGCGACTTGAAGGACGAATTCTGTGAAAACCCGCGTCCCATACGGGTTTCGTGAAACAAGACTGGGGCGTTTGCACCATTTTCGGTCACCGGGCTGTGAACGGCGTGCACTCGATTGAAAATGCATGTACTTACAAAGGCGTATTTTTCGTTGACTGAAAAAATAGAAGGAGTACAACAAGATCGTTCTTTGACAGCTTCTTAAGTTTTTCCAGTTGGTGCGGCGTCCGGGGCTCAAGCCAAGTCACTGTTTTGACCCGAAAGGTTGAGATGGAGGGCGGGCAAGGGTCTATAGCAAAGCGCTGGTTGAGGAGAACCGAGAAGAAATGTTGAAGGCAGGATAGAGTTCCGAGGCGTAGGGTAGATTTATCCGGTTGGCGGTGAGCCCGGAGCCCAAGCGAGATCGCGCGCAGCAGCCCCGCAAGGGAAGCAGCGAGAGCAGGTCAGCAAGGGTCAAACGCGAGCTACTGGCCGAGACGAATGGATCCTACACCACCTCGGAACTCTCTTACTTTTTCAGTGAGCAGTGAGCTACGAGGCAATCACCTCAACTAGTTTCCCCACCTTAGCAATATTTTTGCCTAGCAGAATAGCCACAGCTTAGGTATCCCACCTCAAGCCAAGCACCCTCGATGATTTGAACCTGAAGTATTCCGAACCCAGTCGGCCCTGGATCTACCGCTTGGCTGAATCTCAGCTGATCGCCTTATTCTCGAACTGCCGCAGGCCGACCAGGAGCAACAGAATGTCGAAGAAGCAGAGTGCTACGAGGATCGCCGATGGTAGACAGATGAGAAAACTGCGGTACCAGCGCGGCGCGCAATCCTTCGCTGGCATAGACCAACGGGTTCACGAGCACAGCCCACTTCAGAATATGGAAGTCTTTGAGCGCGCTCCACGGATAGTAGGTGCAACCGAAAAAGATCATCGGCGTAATCACCATGCTGAACATCAGGCCGATATGCTGCTGATTCATCGAGCAGCCGAGCGCTAGGCCTCCGCAGGCGGCAAACAGAGCGACGAGCAACATCATTGCAGCAAATTCGAGCGGAGCCTGAATCTGGATATCGACGCCGGGGCGCAGCACCAGCCAGGCCAGAGGTAGAACGACCAGGCCGGCGAGCAGGGCCTGAATCATGCCGGCAACAACTTTCTCGATTGCGATCCAGGAGATGTCGATGGGCGCGAGCAGGCGGTCTTCAATCTCGCGGGTCCATTGGAACTCGGCGATCAAGGGCATTGCCACGGCCCAGATTCCGGTGAAGACCATGCTGATGGCGATGATGCCGGGGAGCAGCAGGCTCTTGTACTCGGGGCGCATGTATCCGCTGCCGACCATCACTTGTCCGAAGATGAAGACGAAGAGCAGCGGCTGCAGAAACGTCTGAAACATGATCTGAATGATGTTGCGCCGCGCGACCTGGGCGTCGCGGGCCAGCATGGCGCCAAAAGCTTTCCAGTTCAATCGCGCAGACTCCTTCCGGTGTGGTGCAGGAACAGGTTTTCAAGACTGGGCTCGGAGATATGAACGTCAGACAACTCTGCGCCGACGGCCGCGGCCACCGACGCGACCTCCGGGATGAGCGATCCGCCGCGATCGGCGTAGACATCGGCACCGGTGGAATCCAGCGGGCGGACTTCGCGAACTCCGGCCAGTGCCTGCAGACGTTGGATCAGTTCCGGAGTCGGCTTGCCGAAATGCAGCCGCAGCAAGAATCCTCCGGGGATTGATCGTTTCAATTCCGTCGGCGTGCCGAGAGCGATCATCTTGCCGTGATCCACGATGGCGAGCCGCTGGCAGAGCGCGTCGGCCTCTTCCATGTTGTGCGTGGTCAGCAGCACGGTTTTGCCGAGCTGGTTGTATTCGCGAATGATCTCCCACAGCAGGATGCGCGTCTGCGGATCGAGGCCGGCGCTGGGTTCGTCGAGAAACAGAACCTGCGGATCGTGCATCATGGCGCGTGCGATCGACAGGCGCTGCGCCATGCCGCCGGAAAATCCGCGGACCATTTGCGATGCGCGATCGGTCAGCTTGAATTTTTCGAGCAGCTCGTCGGCGCGCCTGCTGCCTTCTTTCGGGGGGATGCCGAAGTAAGCCGCGTGGAAGATCAGAATCTCGCGCGCCGTGAGCGAGAAATCGTGATTGGGACGCTGCGGCACAACGCCGATCAGGCGCTTTACCGTAGCTTGCTCCTGCCAGACATCGTGATCGCCAATCCAGGCACTGCCTCCAGTCGGTCGCACCCGCGTCGTGAGGATGCCAATCGTGGTGGACTTGCCCGCGCCGTTCGGCCCCAGCAGGCAGAAGATTTCGCCGGGTTCAATCTGAAGCGATAGGCCGTCGAGAGCGGTAATTTGGGGCTTCGGCTGCTTCGAGTTCTTCGCGTCGGAGCGCGGGATGAAGCCTCCGCCGGCGCCGAGCGGGGGCGCAGAGTAGTACACCTTCCGCAGATCTAGTGTGCGTACACCAACTGCCATGAGTGAGATCCTAAGGAGTAGTTACCGCGTGGTGCTGGAAGTATAACGCAGAGTTGGGCGCTGAAGTTACGGTTGCGTCCTTCGTTCGAGAGAACGTCTCATGAGTTTGGCGAGTGAGGGTTGCAAAAAAGAGAAACGGGAACGTCCCTGTAGGGTAACTTGGAATTGTGGGAAAGCAGGGGAGTAGATCTCCATCTCTGCCTAAGCCGAACGGACTAGGCACGAAAGAAGCAGAGTGAACACATCTCTTTTCATTCGTCGGTTCTTCATTGTGGCGGCTCTTGTGCTCGCGTGGAGTATGCCAGCCTGTCAGGTAGCTTCGTTTGAGATGGGGGCAGGGCAAGCTGGTGCCCAGGAGGACACGCCGCAGGAGCAGGGCGAATCGGGCCTCGTCATCGAAAACGACTCGCAGCTGCCGGAAACGTATCCACATGCCGCTTACGAGTTTCGGTTCCGCGCGCGGGGAGGCGTGCCTACCTTGCACTGGCGGCTGGAGAAAGGCACCATTCCGCCGGGGCTCAAGCTCGAAGACGATGGCTTTCTGCATGGTTCACCGGAGCACACCGGGGAGTTCCAGTTCACCGTTTCTGTGACCGACAGTGGGCAACCGCAACGATCGGTACAGAAGGCATTCAACTTGAGAGTGCGATCGGCGATGGTGCTCACCTGGAAGAATCCGGCGCACGTGAATGGGAACAGGATCGAGGGAAGCGCGCAGATTTCGAATACTACGGCGGAAGACATTGATTTGACGTTCATCGTCCTGGCGGTGCCGGAGAATGGTCGGGCGGTAGCGATCGGGTATCAGCACTTTGTACTGCGGCGGGGGACGCTCGGCCAGGAATTGCCATTCGGGGAGACGCTGCCGCGTGGCGGGTACGTGGTGCATGTGGATGCCGTGGGCGAGGTGGCGGCCAAGAATATTATTTACAGGGAGAGAATGCAGACACCTTCGATGCTGCAGATTACTGTGGGGCCGTAAAGGGTAACCGGGCTGGGATGGGCGAGCCCCGCAACTGCGGGTGGATCAATCACATTCACGAGTGATGGAGATCACACACCCTCGTGAGGGAAATGCCCCAAATTCAGGGTGCTCGGCGTTTTCCAAAACTGGCCCGCGCCTTTGCGTGGACCTATATAACTTACCTGTTTTCTACCAGATAGACATTCGTGAGGTTGCGAGTCCAGAAGGCTTCGAGAGTGGTTCGAGGCGTGCCACTGCCTAGTGTGGGTAGAGGCGACAGGCCGGGTAGCCGGGGACCTCGAGACCCTTCGGGAGGTTGCCATGCGCGCTCCATACGGATTAAACATTCTTGATAATTGCACGACGTGTCCGATCAGGAGTGAACACCTATTCTGCAATTTGTCGGTGCAAGCCAGCCAGCGGCTGAATGAGATCAAGTCGACGGCGGTGTATCCGAAGGGCGCGATGCTCTTCATCGAAGGGCAAATGTCGCGCGGGGTGTTCGTGCTCTGCAGCGGCAAAGTGAAGCTGTCGACTACGTCGCGGGAAGGCAAAACGATCATCACGAAGATCTCGGACTCTGGGGATGTGCTGGGTCTAAATGCTGTGATTTCAAACGTCCCCTACGAGGTCACAGCGGAGATGATGGAGCCGGGGCAGGCGAATTTTATTCCACGCGACTCACTGCAGCTGTTCTTGAAAGAGTTTCCTGACGTGGCGATGCGGGTGGCGCAGCAGTTGAGCCGGAATTACTACACGGCATATGAAGAGATTCGAACGCTGGGTCTGTCGGCATCGCCGTCCGAGAAGTTCGCGAAGCTGCTGCTTTCATGGTCCACGAAGTCGACCCAGAGCGATGGATCTTCGCAGGTGAAATTGACGCTTACGCACGAAGAGATCGCCGAGATTATCGGGACGACGCGTGAGACGGTGAGCCGGCTGTTCTCAGAATTCAAGAAGAAGCAGTTGATGCAGGCCAAGGGTGCGACGCTGGTGATCCGCAGCCGGTTTGCGCTGGAGAAGATTGTGCAGTCTTACTAGGGCGAATTCTGTAGAGGCTCGGATCGAAGGACTCGGGTGAACGAAGGACACCGGCTGCGGGGGCGCAGCCGGTTTTTTCTATGCGCAAGATGTTGAGAAAGTGCTAAACTTGTCGACGAATGCCTCTCTCAGAGGCAGGCACATAAGCGCCGCGGTTTGACAGGCTGCGGAAGAACTCTCTGAGACACAACTTGAGCTCAGCGGCTAAAGCCGCCACTCAAAGCAAAGCGGCATCGCAGCACTGAAGCGCTGCGCTACCCGAAAAGTGAGATAGGGCGGCCCAGTTCGGATATCGGATTCCTTCCTCGTATTGCCAGGTTCAATCCTGTAGGGCAAAACCCCTCTGCCGCGTCTCTTCAGACTGGCATCTTAAGTTTGAGGCTGTGAAAGCGCAGCCCATGAACTCTTGCTATGAGGACCTCCAATTTAGCGACCTGCGTGGTGATGGCTTGCGTCTTGGGAGCTTCCTCACTGGTGCAGGCCGCAAAGGATGTTGAATCTCCCAGGCACAAGGCTTGGGACATACTGATAACAGCAGCGTTTTCGCAACGCACCAGCGAGAGAACCGATGGCGTTCGAGCGCTGGGGTTACTCCGGGACAACTCTCAGGCGCGTCAGTTGGCCGAATACGCATTGAACGATTCCAATTTCGAGGTACGGCGGGCCGCGGCTACGGCGCTGGGACAGATGCATGCGAAGGAATCAATTCCGAAACTGGAGAGCGCTCTATCAGACAAGAAGATTCCGGTGGTGATGGCTGCGGCGCAATCATTGCGCGAACTGAAGGCCGACAAGTCGGCGTATGCGGTCTATTACGACCTGCTGACGGGCGAGCGCAAGGCGGGCGACGGGCTCATCGCGAAGCAGTTGGCAAGATTACGAGATCCGAAGCAACTGGCCGAGATCGGTATTTCAGAGGGGGTTGGGTTCGTGCCGTTTGCCAGCATCGGGTGGGAGGCGTGGCGAACCTTGCATAAGAAGGATCCGAATCCGGTCCGGGCAGTCGCTGCGTCTTTGCTGGCGCACGATCCAGATCCGGCGAGTGGTGATGCGCTGGTCAAAGCGACCAACGACAAAGATTGGATAGTTCGAGCGGCCGCGGTCGAAGCAATTGCTCAGCGCGGTGACGCATCGTTGCTGCCCCACGTTGTAGAGAAGTTCTCGGACAAGAACGCGAAAGTACGCTTTAGCGCTGCGGCGGCGGTGATTCGGCTAAGCGCGATCGAGCAAAGCAAGACGGCGAAGAATGACCGATAATGGTCCCATGTCTTCTGACGGCCGCCTGAGCATTCATTTCATGCTGATCCTGCTGGGGCTGATCGCTGGAATTTCGGAGACCGGACGCGCGCAGTCGGGCCCCGTTGAAAATTCCTGGTCGACGAGCACCCAACAGATAGATCCGAGCGGGACGGTAAATCCCACACGAACAACCACCACGCATACAGAAGTCAACGGCCGAATTGTCGAGAAGACAGTGGTGGAGGCGAGGGGGCCTGACGGGCGCTATGTTCCTTACTCGGAAATCGAACGGGAATCGGTGCGGGTGAACGACACGACCGTGCGCAATGTCGAGCGCTCGTACGGGAGGACTCCTGACGGGCAAAGATTGCTTAATCAGGAGACACAAGAAGTGTCGCGCAGCTTCCCTGATGGAGAGCGGCAGGTGACCCGTACGACTTCAAGTCCTGACGGGAATGGTGCGCTTCAGGTGGTACAGCGCCAACTCATCGATTCGAAACAGGTGAGTCCCGGTGTCCGTGAAACGAATACGACATTGTTTTCCGCGGATGGGAGCGGCGGGCTGGCGGCAAGCGTGCAGATTAAAGAGCGCGAAAGGCAGACGGACCCTAACAACCTCGAGTTCACGAAATCAACGTCGCTCTCAGATGGTTCCGGCCATTGGACCCTGAGCGAAGTTCGCGAGGGAGCGACCAGGCAGGACGCGGGAGGAGGAAGCACGAAAGAGGAGCGCGTGCTGCGGCCAAACGCGGACGGCAAGATGGCGGTTGCCGAGCGAACGGTTAGTAGGCAGTCCGCCGGTGGGCCGGGGGAACAAACCGGCACCACAGAGACTTATTCCACCAATGTTCCGGGGCAGGCGGGCGACGAGGGTTTGCGGCTGGTGCGGCGAGAGTCTACGATGCAGCGGGTCGGTGCGAGTGGTGTACGCAGCACGACGCGGAGATTGGAGCAGCCTAATCCTGGAGATTCGGGCACCGGTCTGCGTCTTACACAGGAAGCGATCGATATTGTGCGACCGGGTGCGAACGGCGTAGCCCAGCAGCAGAGCACGATCATGACAACGGACTCCAATGGGCGGATGAATACTGTTTGGGTTGATATGGGAACAAGCGATAAGCCCGCGGCGGCGCAGACGAATACTGCGCCGGCCAAGAAGACTAAGTGAAGAGCGCCCGTGTAGTGGCGGCAATATCGTACCCAGCCTTCGTAAACCCTGAAGGCTGCGGCAGCCTCGTCGTTGTAGCTACCTAGCTAATGTAAGGACGATGACGCGATCGACTTCGTCATCCTTCTGCGGTGGAAGCTTCAAGACTATTCCGTTGGCGTCCTGGGTGAATTCCGCGACTGTGCCGTTAAGCAGGGCTTGCGCCTTCGAGACCTTCGTCGCAATTGGCGGGAGCGCCAGCAGCGGAGCGTTCCAGTTCAGCACGTGAACGTAGATCTTGTTTTCTTTTTGCGTCGATACTCCCCAGTCGCCCGGCGGAACGGGGCCGCCGCGGGTTCCATAGATGGAGTCTCCGTATTTGGAGAGCCATTCGCCGACGGCTTGCAGACGTGTGACGAACTGCGTGTCGATCTCGCCGTTGGGGTATGGGCCAATGTTCAGCAGCAGGTTGGAATTGTTTCCGGCGGCGCGGACCAGGCGGCGTTCGATTTCGGCGACACTCTTGTAGTTGCTGTCGCCGATGTTGAATCCCCAGGCGCCGTTGAGGGTGTCGGAACTTTCGAGGGGGATGTCGCTGCTTACGTATTTGGTATTGAATCCGGCGGTGTTCTGTCCGGGGAGGTCGCGCTCGAAAGTCTGAACGTCTTCACCCGGACGTGGTGTCTGGTGATGATTCGGGATGATGAGCGCGGCTGGTTGCAGTTTGTGAATCAGTGCATAAGTCTTGTCGAGATGCCAATCGGCGGTGGGCTTATCCCACATGCCGTCGAACCAGATGCCGCCGATGGGGCCGTAGTTGGTAAGGAGTTCGGTGAGCTGGCCGTCCATGTAGTTGTCGAGGTAGGCGTTCCAGTCGCCGTGGTCGGGGCGGCCGTTATCCCAGTTGGTCGCGCCGCGCGGATAGTAGTCGGGATTGTGCCAGTCGAGCTGCGAATAATAGAAGAAGAGCTTGATGCCCTGGCGATGGCATTCGTCGGCCAGCATCTTTAGCGGGTCTTTCTTATAGGGCGTACGGGTGACGATGTTCCAGTCGGAGACTTTGGAATCGAACATGGCAAAGCCGTCGTGATGGCGAGAAGTGATGGTGATGTACTTCATTCCGGCGGCTTTGGCGAGCGACACCCAAGTCTTGGCGTCGAACTTCTCGGGATCGAAGAATGCAGGCAGGCGGTTGTACTCGTCGAGCTTGAGATGGCGGTCGTGAAAAACCCATTCGCCATCGCCAAGCACGCTGTAGACGCCCCAGTGAATGAACATGCCGAATTTCATGTCCTGGAATTCGCGGCGGGCCTGAAGATTTTCGGGGGAGGGCTGATAACTGGATTGAGAGAAAGCCGACTCGAGGCTCAGCAACAGGAAGGCGAGAGCTATAGTTCGCAGGATGAATGAGAGTCGAGGGGTATGGGGCATGGTTTTTCTCCAGCCTGGATTTAGTAGGGCAATGCCGAGGTTTGCGAAACCGCTCATCGTACCAGAATCTTCTGGTCAAGGGTGCGCGTTCGGAGCGATGGCAAGATGCTATCGCGACAGCCGCCGGGACAGCGGCGCTGCCCTGCGCGAGCGCCATGGGTTTCCTGCTGAGCTGACGAAGAATCTTGCCCGAGCGGGCGCGTTAATTGCCAAGGCTATGGAATAATGCTGGCGTCAGAGCAAGCCTGTGACCGACAATTCAAACAGCAGGATCTTTGATTTACATCGAGAGAAGCGTGGGGTGAAGCGGGGCTAAAGCCCCTGAGTTTAAGGGTGTTTAACGCGGCGCTAAAGCGCCGCTCTTCCACCCTTTGCTAACCTACGCTTGGTTGACCTGCGCTTTTGTTGAAGTACGCTTTGTTGAAGTGGCTCATCACTCTATGGCGAATGATCAGGAAAAAGAAGCCGCGGCAAGAGCGAGCTTGCGGTTTGTGAAGGATGGGCAAGTTGTGGGGCTGGGCACCGGGTCGACGGCGGCGTATTTCATCAAACTGCTGGGGGAAGAGGTGAAGAATGGGTTGCGGATTCGTGGCATCCCAACCTCGGTGCGGTCACGGGAACTGGCGACGAGTCTGGGAATCCCGGTGATTACGCTTGACGATTGCCAGGAAATCGACGTCACTGTCGATGGAGCGGATGAAGTGGATCCGCAGTTACGATTGATCAAGGGAGGCGGCGGGGCGCTGCTGCGGGAGAAGATTGTGGCGTCGGCGACGCGGCAGATGATTGTTGTGGCCGACGCGTCGAAGCAGGTGCAGAGGCTGGGAAAGTTTCCACTGCCGGTGGAGGTGATCCGATTTGCGCAGGCCCTCGTGGCTAAGCGGATTGCCGCACTTGGGAGCGGAGGTGCAGTTGCGGCGTGATGCTGCAGGCAACGCTTATTTGACGGACGAGAATAATCACATTTTGGATTGCCGGTTTGGAGAGATGCGCGACCCGGACGGTCTGGCCCGGCAATTGAGCGACATGCCGGGTGTGGTGGAGCACGGTTTGTTCATTGGGATGGCGAGCGTGGCGCTGTTTGCGCGCGGAAGCGAGATTGTGGAGTTGAAGAGAAATTGATGGGGAAAGAGAGCTGAGCTTTGCTCGGGCGGACAGCCGAAGGCGGCTGTCCCCACATAACCGAAGCGACTGTTCCTACATGGATCTAATAGCAACTGGAGCACAGACCGATGGCTGGAACGGACAATCGAGGCGCCGGGTGCCGCGCTTTCTGATGCAGGCGCAGGTAGACCTTACGGTGCTTCGGTCCGGAGTTCCGGATACGGTCCCGGGAAGATCGGTGAACGTGTGCGAACGCGGCGTTGCTGCCATCGTCGCCGGGGAACTGGTGACAGGAGAATCCGTGGGGGTGGAGCTGCAGTTGCCGCCGCTGGCGGAACCGCTGCGAACACGGGCGCTGGTGCGGTATCAGGACAGGCTGCGCTGCGGGTTGGAGTTCGTTGCGCTTTCGGCGGAACAGCGGGCATCGATTCGCGACTGGGCGAAAGAGGCGATGGCGACAGCGGAGTCAACGTCAGTGTCTGCAGCGGTGAGAACACGGGAAAAGAAGGAAAGCGAGCCGAAGCCGAGATCGGACTCCCTGATTGGTGGGAAGCCTCCGACAAAAGCTAAGCGGAAACGGCGCGGGTTGTGGTGGCTGGTGGCCCTGTTCGTCCTATTGAGTGCGGCCGCCATTTGGTGGTGGCGCTGGAATCGGGGCGTGGGAAGAATTAGAGTCCGGCCTGAGAATTTCCCAGTCGAATACCGCGGAAACTCCGCGCGCGCAAGTCCCGGCGGAAGTGATGCAGAAACTGCTGGTGCATCGCGTACAGCCGGTGTATCCCGCTGAAGCGCGGAAGGAGGGGCTGGAAGGAACCATTGCTCTCAACATAGTCGTAGGGCGCGACGGGGCCGTGCTCCGCATGCGTGCGCTCAACGGACCCGACATCTTGGCGAGAGCGGCGATGGACGCGCTGCGCTGGTGGAAATTTGAGCCTTATCGAATCAATGGGGAACCGGCGGTAGTGGAGACCACGGTGGCGGTGGAGTTTAAAAGATAGACTTTCCGCGTGTCGTCTTCTCAAGTTCCATGACCGCGCCATTTCTGGGACACATCTTCATTTCTTCGGGGCAGCGGTGTTCGTGCCGAGCCGGGAAGGCCAAGGCTTACCTGTTCCGCGTGCGCATAGAGCGCAGGACGCTCATGCCGCTGACTGCGAAACAGACGACGGCGGCGAGTGCTGCGACCAGCATGATATTCGCGCTCTGATGTAGAAAGTCGATGATCACCGCACTGATGGCGAAGATCAGGCCCAATACGTTTAGCCACAAGGGCGCGTGGATCTTCGTGTCCGAATCTTTGCGCAAACGGAGTTGTAAAAGGAGCGCGGCCAGTCCGATTGCAGCAACTACGACGAGGGCCAGCGGGCTTAAGAATGCTCCCCGCCCGGTGTAAAGCACGACGAGGGCGAGAGCGAGAAGAAGGAGGCCAGCGGCCACCAGCGCCCAGCCGCGGGGCTTGGGCGGAGGCGTTGGATTGGAAGCGGCGTCGGTCAAGGAGTTCCGCCCAAGTTATACAGGGAGGAACGCGGCGTTTCAAATGCCGGGTGGGGATCCGGCGATTGGACGTGGATCTGTCGCGGAATCGCAACAGCCGTTACTTCTTCTGCAGTTTGCCTTCCGCCAGACCTATGGCCACTCCCAGAGCATCCCCGGCTTTCACTTTCACATCCGGCTCTACGCCTGTTCCTTCCCAGTTTGTCCTGGAGATGGGATTGATGACTCTTATCCCTGGAACGCGAATTGTGAAGTGATCGTCAATTCGATGCTCGGCTCCCATGTGGCCACGGCCAGAGGTCGTTTCGCCTACAAGAGTGGCACGCTTCAGCATCTTCAGGTCATAGCTGAACCCCTCTGCGGCGGAGAAGGTCGTGGACGAAGTCAGCACGAAAGCAGGCTTGTCGGCGAGTCCGTTTCCTGGAATCGGCGGCAAGGTCCAGCTTTCCTCGGTGGAATTCTCGCTGCGGTTATAAAAGTCGTTCAGGTGCGTGGGGCGATCGAACAGGTAAGTGGCGATAAGGGCTACCATGTTTGAATAACCGCCGGGATTGTCGCGCAAATCGAAGATGATCGCGTCGGCGTGATTTAACTTGGCCATGGCAGCCGCAGCTGTCGGCCCACAGATCGAGGCGTCAGGAAACGAATTGAATTTCAGGTAGCCGATATTATGTGGCAGGATCGCTACCTTCTCAAAGGTACAGTTGTTCTGCTCCATTTCCTTCCGATAGCGCGCTACCTCCTCAGGCGTCGGTGCTGGAGAGTGCTGGCGTGTTGTGACTGTGCTGTAGATCATTGCCACATACTTATCGTGGCTCACGTCTCGCATCTGCCTGGTCAGAAGATCGGCGAAGGTTGAGCCATCTGTCGCCCCGTTGTCGTCGCCGTTCGTTTCGTGCTCGCGGATCGCAGTCGCCATCTTCTGAGCAACGAGTGCATCGACGTAATACTTCGTGACGATTGCGATCGCCCCATCGATCACGCGGTGCCGGGCCGCGGCATCGAGCGTCGCAAGTTCGGCCAATGCGGGAGGCGCCGTAGCGGTGAGCGACTGTGCGGCAGCAGCCTGTGGATCTGTTTCGGGAGAAGAGCGTGCGATTTCCCGGGCCTTGGATTGAGGGGCCTTGGATTGCGCCGAAGCCGAGGGCTGAAGGGCGCCGTCTTTCGGTGCTCTCGCGGCACCCGGCGGGGGTGTTCGAGGGTCAGACGCTGCGCGGGATCCAACCTCAGGGATTTGGGCAGGTACATCGGGGATGCGTGGGGTGATGGCTGGGGGTTCTGCCACGGGTCCAGTCGTCCTGCTCGAAAAACCTCTGGGCCTGTCATTCGGTGGCGTCCACCGCGATGCTTCAAACTGAACTTCCGGAATACGGACATGAAGAACGCGAATCCAGCTGTACTTGATGGCAACGCAGGTCAAACTGAAGACGGTCATCGAGAGGATTAGCCCGGGGACGACCGCAGCTGCCCGAGGACGGAAGGGACTGAGGGTGCAGAACGAAGGAACGCCGTCGAGTGCGGCTTGCTGTGCCGGGGCGGAAACGCTTTCGTTCCAGAATTCCGGACGCAGCGTCCATTGGCGGATCAGCGACAGGATGCTGTCCATCAAGAGCCGGAAGGCAGGCAACGTTCCTTTTGTGTGATCGAAGATTGACAGAAATTCATCGCCGAATCTTCTGCGGAATCCGGGCGGGTGCAGACGGAGGACGCCGCGATAGATGCGACGAAGCATCAGGCCCTCCTTGGCTTAGGAGCCGAGGGCCTTGTGATTTGCAGACGGGAGCGGGCCTCGCGCACCACTTCGGCCAGTCGGGCAATCTCTGCCTCGAGAACCCGTTGTCCGGGCACCGTCAGACGGTAGTAGCGACGGCGGGGGTCTTCGTCACCGGCGCGCCGGCCAAGCTCTTCTACCCACTCGCGTTGAATCAGCTTCTGCAGATTGTCGTACAGCGTGCCCGGGCCAAGTTTGTATTTTCCTTCGGACTGACGGGCGACTTCTTGCATGATGCCGTAGCCGTGGAGATCTTCTCCGGCGAGAGAAAGCAGGATATGCAAGGTCGCCGGAGACAACGGAAGAAAGGAGTGAAGGTCGTCTTCCATGACTCGGTTATCGTTATATCGGATTGCGAGTGATATGTCAATTGAAAATTTCAGGCGCTCGGAAGAATCCGGCTCGTGCCGGCGAGCCATTCTGCGTGGCGAGGATCTCCGTTGTTGACGGCATAGAGAACGAGTTCCACGCGACTGGAGATGCCGAGTTTTTCGAATATCCGGAAAAGATATTTTTTGATGGTGTGCTCGCTGAGATTGAGTTCGCGCGCGACTTGACGGTTGCCTAGTCCCTCAGCGACGAGTGCGACGACCTGCTCCTCGCGCGGAGTGAGCAGACTGTCTCCATTCGAGTTGAGCACTCGCAAGGAAGGTACTTCCGAAAGGAGTTCCACGAGGTAGTTGAGTTGTGCCGTATTTGCCCAGATCTGTCCGTCCGCAACCCGGAGCAGGCACTTACATAGCAAGCGCAAGTTGGAGTCGGCGATGCAGAAAATGCCGCGCACCCCGGAACGAAAGGCGCTCACGACAAGTTCGCGGTCGACGGATTCGACCAGAAGGACTTTTGGAATCTCAGGATGTGAAAGATGAAGACGGCGCAAGGTTATGACCGTCTCCGATGCTTTGAGGGAGGCAGCCATGGACAAAAGAACGATACGGGGAACCTTCTGCGAGACTGCGCGCAGGATGGAAACGGTCTCCATCTGGCAGGCAGCTACGTTGAACTCAGGGCGACGGCGCAAGGCACTGATCAGCAGTTGAGACTGCATGCGATTGGAATCGGCGACAAGAACATCGATGGGACGAGAAGTGGCGGCTGACGACGAAGTCATATGAAAACGGGTCTCCGAATGAAAACACGATGTCTTGATTGTAGGAATCAGCAGAGACTATCCACAAGGAAAGTCGTCAAGAAAAGTCAGTGACCATTTCAATTCGGGAATTCTAATTTCTGTCGCAGGGGAGCCGTGATGCAGGCGACGGCACGGTTGTGGAATACCGGCACCAAGCCACGATCTTACGAAGTAGATTATGCATTCTCGGTGATTAGACTCACAACGGCTGTTTCAAAGCGGGATATTGATAGAGGAATTCATTGAGAGCATGTGACGTGGCGAACATGCAAGTCCACTTTTGTGGGTACGTCTGGAAGAGATATCGATACGCGGCATCAAGACGCGTGCCTGTGTGAAAACATTTCCACAAGCCACTGATTTCAGACGGACATTGCGACCTGCTTGTGATGCCGCCCACAGTCCACTTTTGTGGACAGAACTTCCCATGTCTTGTTGACCCCTACGAATCGGCTTAAGTTGCGAGTCAGCGCCACATATAAATCTTCACTTAGCGCGGAAAGTAACGGCGCAAGGAATGAAGCGTTTTTTCATAGTCGTTCGATTCATAGAAGTAGCCATATTGATCTTCGGTTGCAGTTCGGCCGTGTTCGCGCAGGGTGACAAAGGAGACCTGAGCGGAGACACAGAGGCTTCCCAATCCGGCCTAACCGGGGCAGGAGAGGGAGGGAACAGTTTAACGGCCGCAAAACCGGCGAGAGCGGATGGCCATGGAAACCCCTTGCTCGGAGGTGACCGCCGTCCGCTCTACCGGTTGCGCCCCAGCGACGTGGTGGAGGTGACCTTCTCGGTCGCCCCGGAATTCAACCAGACCTTGACCGTGCAGCCGGACGGCTACATCACCTTAAAAGATGCGGGCCGCAGTGTTGGCACAGGGACTCACGATCCCTGAGCTGGGCGAGGCGGTGCGGAAGGCTTATACCGGATACCTGCACGATCCGGAAGCAGCGGTGGCATTGAAAGATTTCGAGCGGCCTTATTTCGTGGTCGGCGGGCAAGTCGGCAAGCCGGGAAAGTACGAACTGCGCTCCGATACTACGGTCGCTGAAGCCGTCCAGATCGCCGGCGGTTTCACATCACAGTCGAAGCATTCACAGGTGGTGCTGTTCCGACGGGTCAACGACGATCTGTTCGAAACACGGCTTGCTCAATCTCAAACAGATGCTGAAGCAGACCAACCTGAAAGAGGATGCGCACCTCCGGCCCGGCGATCTGGTGTACGTTCCGCAGAATTCCATCTCAAAGATATCCAGATTCCTGATCAAACCCTCGGTGAGCATGTTCGTGAATCCAGCGCAGTTTTAGGGGAAATCTCCCTTAGTCGCATGGCACAGGAAGACCCAATTCGGTGGCGCGCTCAGCAATCGATTCCGACCGTTCGAGAGTTGGCGATGGTGCTGTTCCGCCAGCGAAGGGTCTTCGTCTGGATGGCAACAGTGGTGTTTGCAGCAGGTGTGCTGTACGCACTGGTGGGAACGAAATACGAGGCGAACATGAAGATCCTGGTGCGGCGGGGGAGGGCAGATGCCCCCGTCAGCTCGGGCGTAAACGCTCCTCTTGACCTGACGCATCTCGCGGTGACGGAGGAGGAACTGAATTCGGAAGTCGAATTATTGCGGGATGACGATGTCTTACGACGGGTGGTGGAAGAGGCCGGGATTGGCGGACGTGACTGGTTGCATTTTCTGCGCATGAACGAGGGACATGCCGAACGAGTGGAGCGGGCGGCGCGCAGGCTAGCTAAGAAGCTGAGAGTCGAACCGGTCAAGAAAACGAATCTGATTGCGATCGGGTACGAAACGGATGATCCACAAGTTGCGGCGAAAGTTTTGCACTCGCTCGAAAACGCGTATTTGCAGAAACATCTGAATGTCCACCGGCCGACAGGAGAGCTCCCCTTCTTCGCTCAACAAGTCGCCGAATCGGAGCGTCAACTCGAAGAGTCGAAGCGGCAGTTGCTGAGCTTCACGACAGAGCATGGAGTTGTGGCGGCAGGGCTGCAGCGCGATTTGACCCTCCAGAAGCTGAGCGAAGTGGACGCGAGTCACAGGCAGACGAACGTCGACATGGCAGAGACGGAACAGCGGGTCTCGGAGCTCGAGAGCCAGCTAGAACGGTTACCTGAGCGCACGACGACGCAGATTCGAAGTGCCGACAATCCGGAACTGTTGAAGGAACTCAAGTCAAGCCTGTTGAACCTGGATCTGAAGCGTACGCAACTGCTGACGAAGTTCGAGCCGAATCATCGCCTGGTGCTGGAGGTGGATGAGCAGATAGCACAGGCAAAGTCGGCAATTTCGGCGGAGACCCTAACGCCAGTGCGAGACGAGACCACAGACAAGAGTCCGCAATATGAATGGGCGAAGTCTGAGTTGCAGCGGGCCCAGGTGCAGCTGAAAGCGCTGCAAGGGCGAGAGGCGGCGGTCATGACCGAGGAAGCCGCCTATGGGCAAATAGCGAGAAAGTTCGGAGAGGATGCTATTACGCAGGAGAATCTGCTCGGCAACGAGAAAGCGGCTTTGGAGAACTATCTGCTCTATGTGAAGAAGCAGGAAGAAGCCAGAATGGACGATGCGCTTGATGCCCGTGGAATCGTTAATGTTGCGATAGCGCAAGAACCGACTGCTCCGGCTTTGCCGGTGCGGTCGGCGTGGATGGTGTTGGCCCTCGGATTCTTTGCTGCAGGAACGATGGCAACCGGGGCGGCGTTCGTTGCAGATTACCTGAGCCCCATGCTCCGCGATCCCGATGATGTAGTCGCGTATTTAAACAGCCCAGTGTTGGCATCGCTTCCGAAAGAGCTCTGCGGGAGGCTCTCAGCATGAGAGAGGGCGCGCTGAGTTTGGCGGGGTGGAGCCTTGCTGGCGTCGGCCGGATCTCGCGACCGAAAGACGCCGTTCTAAGTGAAAGCGGCCCTCCCGCAGCCGGAGCATGGAACAAAGAAACATTTGCCGATGAGCAGATTCGCGGATTAGTACGACAGGTTTTTTCCCCTGGCCTCAATCCCCCGGTACAGCAGGTCGTCTTCACCCCTGTAGAGCGAGAGACCGACGTCCGCGGTTTGTGCAGGTGGGTGGGGAAAGTTCTTGGTGAAGAAAAGCTCGCCGAAATCGCGGTGGTCGACGAGATCGAAACCCGTTCGGAGCTAAGTTCTGCCCGCCACGATTTAGACGGAGATTCACGGTATCGAACGGCGCCGATCCGGCAATTCGCCACTCGCATTGCGAGGAACGTGTGGCGGGTGCCGCCCCGAGGCACTATGCCAACTTTGTCCTGTCGCTCATCACTGTGCTCGTACCTGGCGGAGCTGAGGAGAGAATTCGAGTATTCGATTGTGGCTGCACCGGCGTCCGCGATGTCGAGCAAGGCGCTGGAAATGGCGAGATTCGCCGATGGAATCATTTTGGTGGTGTCAGCGCAGCACACGCGCCGCGTCACCGCACTCAAAGTCAAGAATGCTCTAGGGCATGTACGGCTCCTGGGGACAGTCTTGAGTGATCGGGAGTTTCCGATACCGACGAGCATTTATCGAAGACTGTGAATTGGGTGTTCGCCCACACAGGATCCGCGAAATCTAAGGCTGAATGGAGTGAACGTGTCTTCTGTTTTGATTCACCGGACGCACCCGCAAGCCAATTATGCAGAGTGTGCGCGCCTGATTCCCGGAGAAGTGCCTGCATCACGCGCAACGTTCAAGAAGCCGCCAAGCTCGGTCAAACCAACCCTCCTCACAAACATGGGACCGACGCCAACGGCCGGAGCGGCATTGCCCGAGAGCCTGTTGAGTCTACTTGCGCCGCGTCCGCTTCGCAGCAGGGCCGCTTGGGGATGTCTCCAGTCGATCGGCATGGATTGTGTGCTGATTGCGCTGAACTGGCTTTCTCTGGGAGTGTTGTTACTGCCCTTCCGCGTAATGCTTCCCGACATCCCATTGTTCGAGTTTGCTCTGCGTTCATCGGTCTTCCTGCTGGGAGTTTCGTTGCTGCACGCTGCTTTGATCACCCTTCTCGGTTATACCGAGGGGCTGTACCAGGCAGGCAGCGATTTGCGATCACAAACAAGATTCATGGCTAAGGCTGTGCTTTGGGGCAGCCTGGTGTTGTGCTTTGCCTACGGTCTGCAGGGATCTCACTGGACGATTAGCGGCTTGATTTGCATCGCCGGCTCTCTCCACTTTGGGTCTATGTGGTTATGGAGGTCGTGGAGCACAGAACGCCAGACTCGTGCAGGTGTAGCGGCGCGCAACGTGCTGATCGTTGGAGCAGGCCGAGTGGGACGGCGCGCAGCGGCCTATGTCGAGCGTCATCCCGGCTGCGGGCGACGAATCTGCGGATTTCTCGATGACAAAGAGTCTTTAGGGAATGATGTGATCGGCCGAGTTTCGGACCTTGCGCTCATGGCGCGCAAAGGATTCGTGGATGAAGTAATTCTTGCGGCGCCCCACGACGGCGAACTGGCTCTACGGGTGTTCGCTGAGGCTAAGCGACTGAGGTTGGACTTGGAGATCATTCCTGAACTGTTTGGATGCGAACCGGCGGAGCAGGAGATTGAGCACATGGGTGGTCTGCCGGTGATCTCCGTGCACTCCGAACGCCTGCCAGCAGCGGGCCTGGTTGTGAAGCGAGTCATCGACATCGTGGGCTCGAGCTTGGGGTTGATCCTGGTGTCGCCATTGATGATGGCGATTGCGCTGCTCATCAGACTGGATTCGCCCGGACCTTTTCTATACGTGGCGAAGCGTGCAGGGCGAAAGGGACGGCCATTCCAGTGTTACAAGTTTCGCACCATGGTGAGTGATGCCGATCAGAGGAAGAGCTCACTGCGGGGAAAGAACGAAAGATCGGGTCCGATCTTCAAGATTGTTCACGATCCGAGAATAACTCGGATAGGACACCTGTTGCGCCGATACAGCCTCGATGAACTGCCACAGCTATGGAACGTCGTGAAAGGTGAAATGAGCCTGGTCGGACCGAGGCCACATCCCGTCGCCGAGTTTGCCTCATATGAACTGAGTCACCTGGCGCGGCTTGATGTGACACCCGGGCTGACCGGGTTGTGGCAGGTTTCGGCGCGACGTGATCCTTCTTTTGATCGTGCCATGGAGTTGGATCGGGAATACATTCGCACCTGGAATCTGGGGCTGGACTTGCGAATCCTGCTGAAAACTGTGTTCGCTGTGGCACAGGGAAGCGGGAACTGATGCGGGCTCTCTCGATTGCGGCGAGGCCAGAAGATGAGCAGGCATCCAGGTTTCTGGCCGGCGCGCTCAAGAGCTCATTGCGGCCATTGCAGGCGTTGATCGCAGCTCCTACATTGCTCTTTCTTACGGCGTTGACCGCGATGCTGTTTTGCAATCCTGATGTCTCGTTTCACAGGTTGAACCGCGTCACGTTCGCACTGCTCATCGTGGGAGTCGTCGGCAGAGCGGTGGTCTTGAAACAGGAAGTCTTCCGCTTCGAGCGCGTGACGTGGCCGATGATTGGGCTTACGGCCGTGGTGCTGATCAGCCTTGTCGGCCGTCCTGTCGACGAAGACACATGGGGACTGCTCGCGGCCAAGTACCTGTTTCCCTTCACCTTGTTTCATCTGGCGAAGATGGTATTCACGGAAGAGCAAAGAATCCGGCGGTTTGAAGTCTTTGCGTTGGTTGTGCTTGCATACTTGAGCTTTACCGCCATTGTCTTTCTGCTAGGCGTGCACAATCTGGTTTTTCCGAGGTTCATCTTGGATCCGAGCCTTGGACATCATGCCGAGCGGGCACGCGGTCCTTTCTTGCAGGCGGTTGCTAACGGAGTTTCCCTGAACATGCTCGCTTTGCTCGTGTTGCACGGGTATCGGCGCGGCAGCCTGCGAAGCGCGAAGACGCTGGCAGTGCTGGCGGCGGTCCCAATCGCAATCCTGGCGACGATGACGCGGGGAGTATGGCTGTCCTTTGCAGCCTCTGTGCTGGGTGTCGTGTTCGTTGCGAAGAATCTCAAGGCGCGGCTTGTCTCTATCGCAGTCGTGGTCATTGCGGCAGGCGGGCTTGGTCTGGTGATGAGCACGACACAGCTCGGAGGCGTTCTTGGCGATCGCATCCAGGATAGTGGTCCGGTGGAGTATCGGCAGGCGGTCTACGCCGGCGGCTGGAGGATGTTTCTGGATCGGCCCATTACGGGCTGGGGCTTTCACCAGATGCCAGCGGAACTCCCGAAGTATGTTGACGAATATCAGGACAAGGTGCTGTATCCGCACAACACGTATCTGGAAGTCCTGGTCGAAAACGGGTTGCTGGGCCTTTCACTGTATGCGTGGTTGATGTGGGAGTTGTGGCGGTTGGGGCGCGGAAAGGTTCCTGGCCGAGAGACGCAAGGGTTGCTTGATCCGGAGTTTCGCCGGTGGTGGCCGATCCTGCTAGCGGTGTACTGGGTGAACGCCGCCGTAGTCGTCATGAGCTATCAATTCGTGAACGGAATCTTGTTCAGCGTTGCAGGCATGCTAGCCGCACAGAGGCAAAGAGCGGAGGTCAGCGAGGCATGCTGACAGTGGCCTATCTGGCGAACCAGTTTCCCGTAGCAGTTGAGCCGTACGTGACGGAAGAAATCGAGGAATTGCGGCGTCTTGGAATTCGAGTCATCACCGGGACCGTAGCCAGGGCGAGGGAAGGCGAAATCCGTGGAAGTCCCGATGTTGTGCTGCGACCGCTCGAGGCACTGGTCTTGGCACGGGCCGTAGGGTTATGCCTATGGCGCTGGAACCGAATTGCGGCTCTGGTCGCACGGGTACTTTTTCTCGGCCCGGAAGGCCCGATACGGCGAGTGAAAGCGCTGGTGCATACGGTGCTTGGAGCCTGTTATGCGGTCCGGTTGAAGGGGCTCGGGGTCGAACATATCCATGTACATCATGGTTTTTCGGCGTCATGGATTGCGATGGCCGCTGCACGTCTGCTCGACCTGAATTTCAGCATGACGCTCCACGGCTCAGACTTACTGCTGCACCGGGCTTATCTGGATGTGAAGCTTCGAAATTGTGCCTTGTGCCTGACTGTCTCGGAATACAACCGCCGGTTTATCGCGACGTACTATCCCGAGATTGAGCTGACAAAAGTAGTCGTCGCGCGGCTTGGCGTCGAAATACCTGAAACGGCCATTCCAAAGTTACCTGTTCGCCGCAGCAACGCTGAACCGCTTCGGATTCTGGCAATCGGACGGCTGCATGCGGTAAAGGACCATGCATTCCTGGTGCGGGCATGCGCCTACCTGAAGGATCAAGACCTGGACTTCCATTGCGAGATTGCTGGGGAGGGCCCAGAGCGGCGCCGCTTGGAGTCGTTGATCGCCAAGCTCGGACTAGAAAACCGAGTCACGCTCTTGGGACATATCCAACCAGGACAGACGGATTCCTTATACACACGAGCTGATCTGATCGTGCTGACGAGCCGCAGCGAGGGGATTCCGCTCGTGCTGATGGAAGCGATGGCGCGCGGGAGACTTGTTGTGGCCCCTGCGATCACTGGAATTCCTGAGTTGGTGATTGAGGCAAGACTGGGTTTCTGTACCAGCCCGGTTCTATGAGGGATTTTCTCGAGCAGGTGACCGCAGTTTCTTGTCTTCTCGGAAAAGCTCCGCTGTCTTGCGCGAGAGACTGATGAGAAATGGGGTATCAAAGATGTGCCGAGTCGTCCCAACCCGAACCATTCTTCTCAGCGGCTAGATTGGGTCAGGCACGCCGCCCGTGTACAGGTTTGTCACAATTTCAACCGCAAGAAAAACCTGCATTCATTCAGCGATCTATTCGTCCGATGCGTCTTTCCGCCCCCAGGCAAGGATCTTCCCCATGCGAGTTCTGTATTGCAACAAATATAACTATCGCTTCAGCGGCACTGAGGTGTACCTGTTCGAGTTGATGGACCTGATGCGGGCGAACGGCCATGAAGTGGCTTTGTTTTCGATGGCTGACGAGCGCGGGGAACCGACTCCCTATGACAGGCACTTTGTGCCGCACATCGATTTCAAGGGGCAGATGAGCTGGCAGGAAAAGGTGCGCGGCGCCGCCCACGTGATCTACTCGACCGAGGCGCGCCGGCGAATCCGGGCCATGATCAAAGAGTTCCGGCCCGATGTGGCGCACATCCGGAGTATCTATCATCATCTGTCGCCGTCCATATTGTGGGAACTGCGGGCGCAGAACATCCCGGTGCTGTACCACCTGAACGATTTCAAGCTGCTTTGTCCCAACTACAACTTCGTGTCGCGTGGTCTTGCCTGCGAGATGTGCAAGGGAGGGGCGTTTTGGCAGGCGCTGCGAACGCGCTGCTATCCCGGGGTGGCGGCGCGCGCCACGTTAGTCGCTGAGGCTTACCTTCATCGCTGGTTCGCGAACGTATCGTAAGTGTGTCGACCTGTTTCTCGCACCCAGCCGTTTCGTTCGCGACAAGTTTGTCGAACATGGCTGGGATGCCGCGCTCTTCGAAGTGCTGCCTCATTTCCAGAACATTCACGCCATCTATGAGCCACCCAAAGATGGGCCGATTCTGTATTTCGGCAGGCTGTCGGCGGAAAAGGGAGTTGACGATCTGATACGCGCGATGCAGCAGGTGCCTCACATCGATTTGGTGATTGCAGGCGATGGGCCGCAGAAGAATGAACTCGAGCGACTGGCCGATAGGCTACGGCCTTGAGAATGTGAAATTTGTGGGGCACCTCAGGCCTGAAGAACGAGATCGTCGTATCGCGCAATCACGATTCACTGTGTCTTCCGTCCCGCGCATACGAGACTCTGGGGAAAACGATTCTGGAATCTTATGCCCATGCGCAGAGCAGTGATTGCCTCAGATATTGGATCACGGCGTGAGTTGGTTCGTGACGGCGAAACCGGATTGCTGTATCGCGCTGGAAACGTCAATCAACTGGCGGACACGATTCATTTGCTTGCGACGAACCCCGAACTGACGAAGCAAATGGGACGCGCAGGTTGGGAACGGGTCTGGCATGACCATAGGCCCGAACTGCACTATCAGAAGCTGATGTGCCTCTATGACCGGCTTCTGGCCGGTAAACCCAAGAGATCGCGGCTGGAGTTTTCCCATGCTGAAGGAGCCCAGGCCGGGAAGCCGAGACTGCGAGTGGCCTTTATCGGCGGCCGGGGAGTGATCTCGAAATACAGCGGCATAGAGTCTTACTACGAGGAAGTGGGGAAGCGGCTGGTGGCCATGGGGCATGAGGTGACCGTTTACTGCCGAAACCATTTCACGCCCGATCTGGCCGAACACAATGGCATGAAATTGGTGCGCCTGCCAACGGTGCGTTCCAAGCATCTGGAGACGCTGATTCACACTTTGCTCAGCACGCTCCATGCTTTAACGCATCGGTACGACCTGGTGCACTATCACGCACTAGGCCCGGCATTATTTTCGTTCTTGCCTCGACTGGTGGGCGTCAAAACTGCCGTGACCGTACAAGGCCTTGATTGGCAGCGGAAGAAATGGGGACGGTTCGCGTCTGCGGTGCTGCGCCTCGGCGAGAAGGCATCGGTGCAATTCCCGGACGGGACCATGGTTGTATCGCGTGCACTACAGAGTCGATACCGCGAGCAGCATGGCGTCGAGGCATACTACGTGCCGAATGGCGGCGCGCTGCGGGAACGCAAGGAGCCGCGCGCGATTCTGGAATGGGGATTGCAGCCTGGAGGATACGTTCTGTTCCTGGGGCGGTTCTCGCCAGAGAAGGGATGTCACCTTCTGGTCGAAGCCTTTGAGCAGATCGAGACTGATGCCAAGCTGGTGATGGCGGGCGCGTCGAGCTATTGCGATGAATACAGCCGTGAGCTGAGGACACACGCCAGCGAGCGAATCCGAATTCTGGAGTGGGTCTCCGGGGAAACGCTCGACGAACTGCTCACCAATGCCATGATTTTCGTTCTGCCATCAGATCTGGAGGGGCTTTCGCTCGCGCTGCTGGATGCGATGGGAGCTGGCTTATGCGTGCTGACCAGCGACGTTCCGGAAAACCGGGAGGTGGTCGATGGCGCGGGATTTACTTTTCAGCGCGGAAACGCCGCAGATCTGGCCGATCGTCTGCGGTTCCTGATTGCCAACCCGTCTGTCAGAGAGGCCGCAGGACGGATTGCGAGAAAGAAGATTGAGGATCACTACCAATGGCAGAAGATCGCCCAGGACATCGAGAGTGCATATCTTGGAGATCCTCGGGAAAAAGCCCGCAACGGCGCCGGAAAAGAAAGCGAGTAGCACGGCTGCGATTGCAGGAGAGGATCTGCCGTTACGCAGGCGTGCCGGATAATCCGAGTTCTGATGCGTCGCCACGTTCGAGTCACGCCGATCGGGGCGGATCTGCGGCTTCTCGAGCTTAGATTATCGGACGATGTAAGCGATGGACGGGGCAAACCTGTCCTTTTTTTATTACAATCGAGAGACTCCAAGCGTGGGCTGAGGCCCACGGGCCACGCCGAAGCTGAAGTCACCTCGCATGCAAGATCGGATTCTGGTCACTGGTGGAGCGGGATTTATCGGGTCTAACTTCATCCTGCAGAGAATGCAGGAGTCGTCGTTTTCCATCATCAATCTCGACAAGCTGACCTACGCCGGGAATTTGAGAAACCTTGAGAGCCATTGCCGGCGATCGCCGATATACGTTCGTGCAAGGTGACATCGGAGACCGCAAGCTGGTGAGCCAACTTCTGGCCGAGCAGCATCCGGCCGCGGTGGTTCACTTCGCCGCCGAAAGCCATGTCGACCGGTCGATCCGCGGGCCGGAGGATTTCATTCGCACCAATGTCAACGGGACTTTTGCGTTGCTGGAAGAAGTGCGCGCCTACTGGGGTGGGCTATCAGAAGAACATCGCAGCCGTTTTCGGTTCCTTCACGTCTCGACCGATGAGGTGTTCGGATCGCTGGGGACGAACGATCCCGCGTTCTCCGAAACCACTCCTTATGCGCCCAACAGTCCGTATGCGGCGTCGAAGGCCGCATCGGATCATCTGGTGAGGGCGTACCATCACACCTATGGTTTGCCAACGCTGACCACGAACTGCTCCAACAACTACGGGCGATTTCAGTTTCCAGAGAAGTTGATTCCGCTGATGATTCTGAATGCGCGCGACGGCAAGCCGCTGCCGGTGTACGGCGACGGCAAGAATGTCCGCGACTGGCTCTACGTCGACGACCACTGCGAGGCGATCGCCACCGTGCTGCGCAAGGGGAAGCCCGGCGATACGTACAACATCGGGGGCTGGAACGAAAAGCCCAACATTGAGATTGTGGAGACGATCTGCGATCTCGTCGATGAGATGGCGCCACGCCAGGGGCCTTCGCGCCGGGAACTCATCACGTACGTGAAAGATCGGCCCGGGCACGATCGCCGCTATGCGATGGATGCGAGCAAGATTGAGCGGGAACTGGGATGGCGACCGAAGGAAACGCTGGAGAGCGGCCTTCGCAAGACGGTTCGCTGGTATCTGGAGAACCACGATTGGGTAGCCGACGTCACCAGTGGAAGCTACCGGCAGTGGATTGCCACGCACTACTCAGCCTGAAGAGCATCGGAACAAATCGTTTAAACATGGTCGAAGGCACGCGATACAAGGGAATTATTCTTGCGGGGGGATCGGGGACGAGACTGTATCCCGTAACGCAGGCGATCGGAAAGAGCCTGCTGCCGGTGTACAACAAGCCGATGGTCTATTACCCGCTGTGCACCCTGATGCTGGCGGGTATCCGGGACATTCTGATCATTTCCACTCCGGAGGATGTGCCGAAATTTCAGGTGTTGCTCGGGGATGGAAGTCAGTTCGGGATTCGACTTCAGTACCTGGTGCAGCAGAGGCCTGAAGGAATTGCGCAGGCCTTCATTCTCGGGGACAAATTTTTGAGTGGCAGTCCCTGCGCCCTTGTGCTGGGCGACAACATTTTCTATGGGCACGATTTCGCGAAAGATCTGCGCGAATCCGCAACGAAGACAGAGGGAGCGCGAGTCTTTGCTTATCCAGTGCACGATCCGGAGCGGTACGGAGTCGTTGAGTTTGACCAGAGTGGACGCGCTTTGAGCATTGAAGAGAAACCTAAACAGCCGAAGTCCCGGTATGCGGTGACCGGCCTGTATTTCTATGACAGTCAAGTCGTTGAAATCGCGAAGTCGCTGAAACCCAGTGCCCGCGGAGAACTGGAAATTACCGATGTCAACCAGGCTTATCTGCGGAAGGCGCCAACTGGAAGTCGTGGTGATGGGACGCGGAATGGCATGGTTGGACACGGGCACGCACGAATCCCTGATGGATGCCGCACTCTACATTCAGGCGATTGAAAAACGGCAGGGACTGATGGTGGCATGTCCGGAGGAAATCGCCTACCGCTCCGGCTACATCACGGCGGCGGAAGTCGAGAAGATTGGAAGTTCGATGCGAAACAGCAGCTACGGCGCGTATCTACTGCAGCTTTTGCGAGAGAGGGTATTCTGAGATGAATGCCGCTTAAACGCCGCGGCCTGCGATGGACCCGATCAAGAAAATCCCGACCTCACTGCCCGAAGTATTCATCCTGGAACCGCGCGTGTTCGGGGATGAGCGCGGATTTTTCCTGGAAAGCTATAACGAAAAAGTGTTTGCGGAATTGGGTATTCGCGAGCGATTTGTGCAGGACAACCACTCCCGCTCGGCGCAAAATGTACTGCGCGGATTGCACTATCAGATCAAACAGACGCAGGGCAAACTGGTGAGGGTGGTTGAAGGCGAGGTCCTGGATGTCGCGGTTGACCTGCGCCGCAGTTCCAGCACGTTCGCGAAGTGGGAGGCGGTTCATCTATCGGGCGAGAACAAGCGCATGCTGTGGATACCGCCGGGATTTGCGCACGGATTCTGCGTGATCTCGCCTTCAGCCCACGTTTTGTATAAGGCGACTGACTACTACGCGCCGGAATACGAACGCACTCTGGCCTGGAATGATCCGGACTTGAACATTGAGTGGGAACTCACGGGCGAGCCTGTAGTCTCGGCGAAAGATCAGCGCGGGAGTTCTGCTGCGGCACGCCGAGTGCTTCGAATAAGCGAAATCAAGACAATGAAGATCCTGATACTTGGCGCGACAGGACTGCTGGGCAAAGCGCTCGTGCGCGAATGGACCGCTGACGACGTGCTGGCCATGGGTTCGCGCGATGTGGATATTCGCGACTCAGCCAAAGTGCTGGATATTGTCGGAGCAGGCTCGTCCAGATTGGATTGTATTGGCAGCGGCCTACACCGACGTCGACGGGTGTGAGAGCAATCGCGAACTGGCCTTCTCGGTGAACCGCGATGGCGCGGTCAACGTTGCGGAGGCCGCCCGGCAAGTGGGAGCCAGGGTAATATTCCTCAGTTCCGACTACGTGTTTGACGGCAAGAAGACCTCGCCATACGAAGTGGACGACCAGCGGAATCCGCAGAGTGTTTACGGACGCTCGAAGGCGGAGGCTGAGGTCAAATTGTTGGAGATCTTGCCGAATTGCTGCATCGCGCGCACTTCGTGGGTCTTCGGAGTCGGTGGGAAGTGTTTCCCGGATACGATATTGCGATTGGCGGCGAATCGGCCCGCGCTCGACGTTGTCAATGATCAGCGAGGATGTCCAACTTACACGGTGGATCTGTCGCGAGCCATCATCCAGCTATGCCGAAAGAATGCCAGCGGAATCGTGCATGTAACCAACGCAGGCGATTGTTCGTGGTTTGAATTTGCGCAAGAGATCGTCAAGAGAACCGGAATTGCAACTGAGGTGAGGCCAGTGAGCACCCAGCAAATGCCGCGTCCAGCGCCGCGTCCGGCGTATTCGGTTCTGTCGGCAACGAGCCTGCACCGGTGCGGCATCGAAATGCCCGGATGGAAGGATGCGCTGGGTCGATATCTGGAAGAGCGACGTAGCTGATTTCGTCCCGGCGATTGCTTCCGCTGACGTGGGGCTGATAGGATGCCGCGGGGTTCGAACTACGTGAAGTTCATCCAGAACTACATTGATGGAAAGTTTGTCGCGGGCCAGCATGAGTTCCCGGACGTCAATCCGGCGGACGGAAGCGTGATCGCGCAGGTCAGCGAAGCGGACCGGAACGTCGTCGATCGCGCAGTACAAAGTGCTCGCAAGGCTTTGGCTGGAGAATGGGGACGCGCAAGCGTGCGCGAACGCGCGGCACGTTTGCGCAAGGTCGCTGACGCGATCGAGTCGCGCTTCGATTGTTTCGTAGCGGCGGAAGTCGCCGATACGGGAAAGCCCATTTCCCTGGCTTCGAGGCTTGACGTTCCGAGGGCTGCGGCGAACTTCCGGGCTTTTGCCGACATGATCAGCGCGGCTGGAATTGAGTCGTTCCAGACGGAAACCGCGGACGGCAAGAGCGCGCTGAACTATGCCATCCGCAAGCCTTTGGGCGTGGTGGGAATCATCACCCCGTGGAATCTTCCGCTTCTTCTGCTCACCTGGAAAGTGGCTCCGGCATCTGGCGTGTGGCAATACAGTTGTGGTGAAGCCATCCGAAGAAACGCCTGCGACTGCGACCCTGCTCGCTGAAGTCATGCAAGAGGCGCCGGAATTCCGGACGGCGTCTACAACGTGGTGCATGGATTCGGTCCGAACTCGACTGGCGAATTCCTCACGCAGCACCCGGATGTCAATGCGGTGACGTTCACTGGCGAGTCGCAGACTGGCGCTGCGATCATGAAGACGGTCGCCCCTTCCGTAAAGCCGGTATCGTTCGAATTGGGCGGGAAGAATGCGGCCATCGTTTTCGCCGACTGCGATTTCGAAGAGGCAATCACTGGAATCGCCGACGCAGTCTTTCTCAATACTGGCCAGGTTTGCCTCTGCGCCGAGCGCATCTACGTCGAGCACGGAATCTTTGACCGATTCGTCAGCGCGCTCAAGCGCAAAGCTGAGAACTTGCGTATGGGATCTCCTCTGGAGCCGGCCACGGAGATGGGTCCACTGATTTCGAAACAGCATCGAGAGAAGGTCCTTTCCTACTACTCACTTGCTCGGGAAGAAGGTGCAAATGTTGTCACCGGCGGAGGCATTCCCGAGTTCGGCAACTCCCTCGACAATGGATTCTACGTGCAGCCGACCATCTATACTGGCTTGGCGGAATCGGCGCGCTGCGTGAAAGAAGAAATATTTGGTCCAGTTTGCCATGTTGCTCCCTTCGACACCGAGGAGGAGGCCGTGCACATGGCCAATGATTCGAAGTATGGTTTGGCGGCGTCGATATGGACCTCGAATCTGAAGCGCGGCCATCGCGTCGCGCAGCAGATGAATGCCGGGATCACGTGGGTGAACTGCTGGTTTCTTCGGGATCTGCGCACGCCTTTTGGCGGAATGGGGCTGTCGGGAATCGGACGCGAAGGGGGCATGCACTCGCTGAACTTTTATTCGGAACTGAACAACATATGTATTAGGCTCTGAATCCGAATCTCCTGCGGAGTGCAGACGCGAATGGGGGAAGTCGAAAGCAAGATCGTCGCGGGGAAGGCGAGTCCTCGCGGGAAGTATCCGCACGTCAAGCGAGCGGGAGATTTTCTGATCGTCTCGGGCACGAGTTCACGGCGCGCCGACAACAGTATTGCGGGAGCGGACGTGGATGCGATGGGAACCACGCGCCTCGACATTCGAGTTCAGACTCGCGCAGTGATCGAGAATGTCCGAGATATCTTGCGGTCGGCCGGCGCTGACCTTGAGGACATTGTCGAAGTTACATCGTACCTGGTCAACATGAACGATTTCGCCGGATACAACGAAGTGTACGGCGAGTATTTCGACTACGATGGGCCAGCGCGCACAACTGTCGCGGTGCATCAGTTGCCCCATCCGCATCTGCTGATCGAAATCCGGGCGGTTGCTTACAAGCCTGAGAGATAGGAGGCCTATGCCATCGATCAAGGAATTGAAGGCATTCAATTTTCAGCGCTGGATCGAGGACAACAAAGAGAAGCTCAAACCTCCAGTGGGCAACGCGCAAGTGTGGGAAGACGGCGAGATGATGGTAACGGTCGTCGGAGGCCCGAATAACCGGCGTGATTATCACGACGATCCGACGGAAGAATTCTTTTATCAGTTGAAGGGCGATATTTTTCTTCGCTTGATGGAAACGCCGGGCAAGCCGCCGCTCGAAGTCCCGATCAAAGAAGGGGAGATATTCTTGCTTCCCAAGCATATGCGTCACTCGCCGCAGCGCCTGCAACCGGGAACCATCGGTGTTGTGGTCGAGATGCCGCGGCCGGAAGGAGCGATGGATGGGTTCGAGTGGTACTGCCAGAACTGCCACCAGTTGCTGCATCGCGCTGAGGTCAAACTGAAAAGCATCGTGCGCGATCTCCCTCCATTGTTTGAGCAGTTCTACAGCAACGAGAACCTCCGCAAGTGCAAGCATTGCGGCGCGATTCATCCCGGCAAACAGTAGAAATGCCTGTCATCGACATTCACAATCATTTCTTTCCCCGCAGCTGGCCGGATTTGGCAGCGCGCTATGGGACGCCTGACTGGCCATGGATCAAGCACACCGAACCCGGCAAAGCGGACGTCATGATTGGCGATCGCTTCTTCCGCCACATCTACTCCGCGTGCTGGGATCCGCAAAAGCGCCTTGAAGAGATGGACCGGGACGGAATCGAAATGCAGGTTCTTTCGGCGACTCCGGTGTTGTTTGCCTACGATCGACCCATCGAGCATGCGCTCGATTGCGCGCAGTTGTTCAACGACGCTGCACTGGAATTGTGTGCTCAGGGAAAGGGCAGGCTGAAGGCCCTCTGCCAGGTGCCTTTGCAGGATGTGGACGCTGCGTGCAAAGAGTTGAGCCGGTGCATGAGAGCGGGGCACCTGGGTGTGCAGATCGGCAATCACGTCGGAGAGAAGAACCTCGATGATCCCGGCATCGTGACCTTCCTGCACCACTGTGCCGACGAAAACGCGGCGGTGCTGGTGCATCCCTGGGACATGTTCGGCCAGTCCCGGATGCCGAAATACATGATGCCGTGGACGGTGGGCATGCCGGCCGAGACACAACTGGGCATCGTGGCAATGATTCTGGGCGGTGCCTTCGACAAGCTGCCGCGGAATCTTCGAATCTGTTTTGCGCATGGTGGCGGCAGTTTCGCGTTCCTGCTGGGACGATTGCAGAATGCATGGCAACATCACCCCGTGGCACACGGCATGTGTGAGTTGGCTCCCAAGGATTATTTGAATCGATTCTATGTCGATTCGGCCGTGTTTGATCCCCGAGCCCTGAAGTATCTGGTCGAGACGATGGGAGCTGAGCGGGTAATGCTGGGCTCCGACTATCCGTTCCCGCTGGGTGAGCATCGTGTGGGAGAACTGATTCGCTCCAGCGATTTACCGCAGCGCACAAAATCCCGCCTGCTGGGTGAAAATGCGGAGGGATTTCTTAACCTTCGACTAACCGCTCCGGGGGCGAATGCACAGACGGGCAAGCCGGCGGAGCCGGTCCCGCCCGAAAGCCATCAGCTCACCTACAGTTCCTATCTGCGAGTTCCCGAACTGCTGCAGTTGCAACACCCGCAATCGCGTCCGCAGCATCATGACGAGTTGCTGTTCATCATCGTGCACCAGACGTACGAGTTGTGGTTCAAAGAACTGCTGCACGACCTGGATGCGGTTGTAGCGAATCTTCGGGATGCGGGAGAGAATCCGGAATCGCGCGACGAAGTCTATGAAGCGGCGCGCCTGTTGCGGCGTTGCACCGAGATCACGCGCGTGCTGGTCGAGCAGTTCACGATTCTGGAAACCATGCTGCCGACGCATTTCCTGGCATTTCGCGGAAAACTCGAGCCGGCCAGCGGATTCCAGTCGGAACAGTTTCGCGAACTCGAATTCCTGTGCGGCTTGAAAGATGAAAAAATGCTGCGCTATCACCGGCCAACGCCGGAAGCGTACGCGCAGCTCGAGCGGCGTTTGAGAGAGCCTTCTCTGCACGACGCCTTCTTCGAAGCGCTGCGCGCCATGGGGAAGCTGCAGATCGACAAAGATGCAAGCGAACGCGAGCGGTTCGATGCGCGGGCGCAGGGCCGTGCTTTCTTTGTATCGCGACGAGCACAGCAATCGGGATTGGATTGACGTCTGCGAGCGGCTCACGGAGTTCGATGAGCTCGTCGTGGGTTGGAGGCTGCGCCACATCCAACTCGTAGAGCGAGTGATTGGCACGCGCATGGGAACCGGAGGCAGTGCGGGATCGTCGTATCTGAAACTCACGCTGGACAAGAAATTCTTCCCGGAATTGTGGGAAGCGCGGACGCTGCTCACGGAATAACCTCATCCGACACCTTTTCAGATGACTCAGAAAACCGAGAGGATCACGCTGATCGGCGCCGGGCTCACCGGGCCGCTGCTCGCTATTGAGTTGGTCAAGCGTGGTTTCGAGGTAGAGATCTACGAAAGACGTCCCGACATGCGGCGCGTGCCCATGAGCGCAGGACGTTCGATCAACCTGGCCCTATCAGCGCGAGGAATTCACGCGCTCACGCAGGCTGGTCTATGGAACGACATGCAGAAGATTGTCATCCCGATGAAGGGAAGGATGATGCATTCGACCACGTCGGAGATAACATTCCAGCCCTACGGTAGAAATGAGTCGGAAGTGATCAACTCGATTTCGCGAGCTGATCTGAACATCGCGCTCATGAATGCCGCCGAGCAGCGAGGAGTTAAGATCCACTTCGAAAAGCGTTGCGTTGGAATCGATCTGAAGGGCAGCGTTCTCAAGTTGCACGACGAGGAAACGGGCGAGAAGCACACGGTGGCTGCCAGTGTGGTGATCGGCTGCGATGGATCAGCATCGGCCATTCGGGGTGAGATGCTGAAGCGCAGTCGCTTTAACTTCTCGCAACAATATCTGGACTACGGCTACAAGGAACTCACGATTCCGGCAGCTCCTGGCGGCAAGCACGCTCTAGAGACGAACGCTTTGCACATTTGGCCGCGCGGCAACTATATGCTGATCGCACTTCCAAACGTCGATGGCACCTTCGCCTGCATTCTCTTTCTGCCCTTCGAGGGAAAGGACAGTTTCGAGCAGTTGCCCACGCGGGCTGCCGTGCTGGAGTTCTTTCAATCGCGGTTTCCTGATGCGGTTCCGCTGATGCCGGATCTGGCGGACAACTTCTTTGCGAATCCGGTTGGATCCATGGTGACGATTCGATGTTCGCCGTGGCATTTCGAAGGCAAGGTTCTGCTGCTGGGGGACGCAGCGCACGCGATCGTGCCGTTCTTCGGGCAGGGAATCAACTGTGGATTCGAAGACTGCACGGTTCTGATGGAGTTGCTGGACCAGCATGGGGCCGATTGGAACAAGGTGTTCAGTGAATTTGAGCGCGCGCGCAAAGAGAACACCGATGCCATTGCCGACCTGGCGATTGAGAACTTCGTCGAGATGCGGGACCGCGTCGGCGATCCGCGTTTTCTGTTCCGCAAGAAAGTGGAATTGGCATTACAGGAAAAATATCCGCATCGTTTTGTGCCCAAGTACTCGATGGTGACGTTTCTTCGCGTGCCCTATGCTACGGCCCTGAAGCGAGGCCAGGTGCAAGACCGAATGCTGACGGAACTCTGCGAAGACATTGACCGCGTGGAAGACATCGATTGGAAAAAAGCGGAAAGACTCGTCCACAGCGAACTGAGTCCGCTGGAGTTGCAGTGAGCGCTCCGACCTTCCAACTCGGTGAGCAGTATGCGCGTGGCAATGGATGCGCGCGACCCACTGGCGCATTTTCGCGAGCGCTTCCACATCCCGAGGACGAAGAGCGGTGAAGAGTGTATCTATCTTTGCGGGCACTCGCTCGGGCTGCAGCCCAAGTCGGCAAAAACGTATCTGGAGCAGGAACTGAAGGACTGGGCCGGACTCGGGGTCGAAGGACACTTCCACGCGAAAAACCCGTGGATGCCCTATCACAGGCTCTTGACCGAGCAGACCGCCGCTTTGGTCGGCGCCGAGCCAGTCGAAGTAGTGGTGATGAATTCCTTGACCGTGAATCTGCATTTGATGATGGCATCGTTCTACCGCCCGACTCCGCAAAGGCACAAGATTCTGATCGAGCGAGGCGCTTTCCCCTCGGATCAATACGCAGTGAAGTCCCAGATTAGCTTTCACAACTATGAACCTTCAACATCGCTGATTGAACTTACTCCTCGTGAAGGCGAATCCTGCATTCGGGATGAGGACATCGAATCACTCATTGACCGGGAAGGTGAATCGATTGCGCTCATTCTTCTGGGCGGAGTGAATTACGCGACCGGACAATATTTCAATCTCCCGGAAATTACCAGAGCCGGACAGAGCAAGGGATGCATCGTGGCTTTCGATCTCGCCCACGCAGTTGGAAATATCCCTTTACGCTTGCACGACTGGGGGCCCGACTTCGCGGTATGGTGCAGCTACAAGTATCTGAATGGCGGTCCGGGCTGTGTTGCGGGATGCTTCGTCCATCAGCGCCATTCTCAAGCGTGGGATCTTCCGCGCTACGCGGGGTGGTGGGGGCATGATGAGCGAACGCGATTCGAAATGGGACCTGATTTCAATCCCATGGCAGGCGCGGAAGGCTGGCAATTAAGCAATCCACCAATCCTGGCTCTTGCCCCTCTGCGCGCCTCGATGGAGATCTTTTCAGAGGCTGGAATGGAGCGTTTGCGAGAGAAAAGCATCCTGCTGACTGGGCTATATGGAATTCCTTCTGCGAGAAAAAGCCTCGGCGAAGTACTCAATTATCACTCCCTCCGATCCGGAGCGACGGGGGGCGCAGCTATCGATTCGCCTGGCGAACGGGCGCGGTGTTTGTGACAGGTTGTTAGCCGAGGGTGTGATTGGCGACTGGCGCGAACCGGATACCTATCGAGTTGCGGCCGTCCCTCTATACAACTCATTTCGAGATGTTTACCGGTTTGTGCAACATTTCTCGGCGGCTCTTTCGTAACGAAAATACTCCACTTCGGTCCTGCGATCGCCTGGTTACGGTGGTAATCCTTTACTTTTTCCTTACAAACATACAATTCATGCGTGGGGACTTTTGCGCTCAAAAACGGACGGAAGTGGACTCTTGCCATCTGCACACTCGTGTGTGTGCATGTTGCGTTGTCTCTTGCCGTACCTCGCAGCTTTGCCCTCACGGCATTTGGAGACATTCTCCAAAACGTCGTTCTGCTTCTTGCGACGATTGCGTTCCTGGCCAATGTCCGGACCACATCCGGCAAAACCCGTCTGTTCTGGTTGTTGATGGGCCTGGGCTTAGCGACTTGGCTGGGGTCGCAGGTGATGTGGACGTATTTCGAAGTTTACCTGCGGCAGGAAGCTCCCAATCCCTTTGCGGGTGACGTCATTCTCTTCTTGCACGTTGTTCCCATGATGGCGGCCGCTTGCGATTCAACCGCACCAGAGGCAAGAGGATCATGCGATCCGCGCAAGGACGCTCGATTTTGCTTTGCTGCTGACCTGGTGGTTGTTTCTGTATCTGTTTATTGTGATCCCATGGCAATACGTGCAACTGTCGGAACCGGTGTACGGCAGGAGTTTCGATCTGCTCTACTTCAGCGAGGAACTTGTGCTCGCTGCGGGCTTGCTCCTCGTACGGCGTCGCAGCCGGGGTATCCTGGCGAAGCATCTATCTCCAGTTGTTCGGTGCAACACTGCTCTACTGCGGTGCTTCGCTGCTGGCCAGCGAAGCCATTGATTTGCATGTCTACTACACCGGAAGTTTGTTTGACGTGCCACTCGTGGCATCCATGGCTTGGTTTGTGCGGATTGGTTTTCTTTCCGCGATCGGCAGAGTCATGAGTCCTCGTCGGAGGAAGCGCCCATTACGTGGCTTCGGCATCTGGAAGGCACGTCTCGCGATGGTCGCGGTCTTTGTGACGCCTCTGATGGTGGCTTGGGCGCAATTTGCCGGCGACGCGCCGCAACGGGTTCGTACCTACCGGCTTTTTCTGACCGTGGCAGTCATGCTCATCATGGGTGTGCTGGTGTTCCTGAAGCAGCATCTGCTCGACCAGGAATTGCTCACCTTGTTGCGTTCGTCGCGCCAGAATCTCGACGAAATGTGCCTCCTGAAAGATGAACTGGAGAACAAAGAACATTCCCTGCGCTGGCACAGCCTCGAGCTGCAGCGGAAGAATCTTGAACTGCAGGAAATTTCCTTCACTGACGTGCTGACCGGAGTATGGAACCGCCGCTATATGGACGAGATTCTGACCGCTGAGGCCGGACAGGTACTGCGAAACTATCAGCGCGCGCGCGGGAATGATATCCGCAAGATGGACCATCGCGATCTGGTCTTCATCATGGTCGACATGGATTTCTTCAAGGAAGTGAATGACCTCTATGGACACCCAGCCGGCGATCGTTTGTTGCAGCTAGTGGCGCAAAGGCTCTCGACGGTCGTGCGCAAGTCCGACGTGCTGGTGCGCTGGGGCGGAGAAGAGTTTCTGATCATGACCCGCTCGACAGATCCCTCGGGAACGCCGGCGTTCTGCAGTCGCATCCTGGAAGTGATCTCGGCGGAACCTTTCGATCTTGGCTATGGGATCAGTGTGCGCAAGACATGTTCGGTAGGGTGGGCCGCATATCCGTGGTGCCGTCGGGCGTACGAAGCGGTTTGCGCCGAGGAATCGATCGAACTCGCCGATGCCGCCCTGTACCGGGCGAAGGCTCTTGGACGAAATCAGGGAGTCGGCATCGTGGCCACGGAGGCCGCGGGCGAGAATCTCGAAGAAATCAACCTCCCGGCATTGCGGCAGGCGAAAGTCTTCTCTGGTGCAGACCATTGAGACGGCGTGTCCGACCGATGTCAATGCGACGGCCGCATCGCCGCTCGCTTCGGCGCATGCTGCGAACAAAATCGACGGTTAGTTCTCTTCCAGCGCTGCCCAGGCGCTTGACCTCGGCCATCGGGTTGACTACATTGAGAAGCCGGTCCATGGCAATCTGAGGGCATAACTCTGAATGAAAAATCCTGCTCGGAAAACTGGTCTTCGTCAGAAGGCTCAACTCATGTCAGCGTCCGAAATCGAGCGCACGCTGGTGCGGCTGGCATACGAGATTGTGGAAAAGAATGGTGGGGTCGAGGCTCTGGGACTGGTGGGAATCCGGCGTCGTGGAGTTCCGATCGCCGAACGGCTGGGCAAAATTATCACGCGCATCGAAAACGCCAAAGTGCCGGTCGGAACTCTGGATATCACTTTCTACCGCGACGATTTGTCGACCCTGGGACCGAAGCCGGTCGTGCAGCAGAAAGAGATCGGGTTTGACATCGAGGACAAGAATATTGTGCTGGTGGATGACGTGCTTTTCACCGGCCGCACCACCCGGGCCGCGCTGGACGCTCTGTTCGAGCATGGGCGGCCTCGGCGAGTGCAGCTGTGCGTGCTGATTGATCGCGGCCACCGGGAGATTCCGGTTGAGGCTACATTCGTGGGCCGCAATGTGCAGACCACGCTCAACGAAGTGATTGAGGTGAAGCTGACTGAGGTTGACGATGCGGAGAAGGTTCTTCTGATGGAAAAGTAGAGGAGCTTTCAATTAGAGAGAAAAATCAAACGGTGGCCTTTCGGCCACCGTTTCTTCGTTTTATACACAACGGTCACGCGATTCGCGTGCAGACCGCCTTGGTTTGCGTGTAGAGATTGAGCACATCGTGCCCCATCTCGCGTCCCCAGCCGGACTGCTTGTAACCTCCGAACGGAAGTGCGGCGTCGAAGATGTTGTAGCAGTTGATCCACACGGTTCCGGCGCGAAGTTGCTCAGCCATACGATGTGCCTTGCCGATGTCGCGCGTCCACACGGCGGCGGCCAGGCCGTAATCGCTGTCGTTGGCGCGAGGAACAATTTCTTCGGGATCGGTGAACGGCATCGCCGCAACGACTGGGCCGAAGATTTCTTCCTGCACGACCTTCATATCCTCGTTCGTGTTGACCAGAACCGTGGGCTCGACGAAGTATCCGCGATCGCTCGCCTTGTGGCCTCCGGCCAGCGCCTTTGCTCCTTCGGAGAATCCCGATTCGAGGTAGCCGCAGACGCGATTCAGTTGTTCTTCTGAGACCAGCGGTCCCATCTGCGTTTCAGGCTCGAGTCCCGACCCAACTTTGATTTTCTTCGCGTAATCGGCGACGCCTTCGACCACACGATCGTAAACGGATTTCTCTACGTAGAGGCGTGATCCGGCGCAGCAGCACTGGCCGTGATTGAAGAAAATCGCGCTGGCAGAGCCGGGAATCGCGGTTTCGAGATCAGCATCTTTGAACACGACGTTCGGAGACTTGCCGCCGAGTTCCAGAGACACTTTCTTCAGATTGCCTGTCGGCGGCGTGGACGATCAGCTTGCCGACCTCCGTGGAACCGGTGAATGCGACTTTGTCGACATCAGGATGCGCAGCCAGCGCTGCTCCGGCCGTTTCGCCGTAGCCCGGAACGATATTGACGACGCCCTCCGGGAATCCAGCCTCCGTAATCAGTTCGCCCAGACGAAGCGCCGAGAGCGGCGTCTGCTCGGCCGGCTTCAGGACGACGGTGCAGCCGGTCGCGAGAGCCGGGCCAAGTTTCCACGCAGCCATCAGCAGCGGGAAATTCCACGGAATGATTTGCCCAACGACGCCAACCGGTTCCCGCAAGGTGTAAGCGAGATATTTCGCGCCGGGAGTGTAAGGCACGGATAACGGGATCGTGTTGCCTTCGATCTTTGTGGCCCATCCCGCCATGTAACGGAACAGATCGACGGCCAGCGGTACGTCAGCCGCCTTGGCAATGACGAGCGGCTTGCCGTTGTCGAGGCTCTCCAGATATCCGAATTCTTCGGTGTGCTGTTCCAGCAGGTCCGCCAGTTTCCAGATCAGGCGTCCGCGCTCAGACGCCGTCATTTTGCGCCAAGGGCCACTGTCGAACGCGCGCCGTGCAGCTCTCACGGCACGTTCAATGTCCTCGCGATCGCCTTCTGCGACCTGTGCCAGAACCTCGCCAGTTGCCGGATTGTATGTCGGAAAAGTCTTGCCGGACGCGGAGTTTACCCACTGTCCGTTGATTAACATCTTTCGTGGTTTGTCGATGAACTCTGCTACTTGCGGATGAATTTGCGGGGAAACTGCGATGCCCATAGGTCCTCCTTGGTCAACTTGGACGTGCAGAGAGAATGATGCCAGGCGAATGAAACTCCGGGTATGCTAGTCCCGCTCGGGTGGAAAATCAATGCGGCAAACTACTCGCCGTAGGGGACCCAGATGTTCTTGACCTGGGTGGCGTGCTCGAGATACCAGCGTCCCTCAGCAACCTTTGAATCGAACCAGTCGATGGCGCGGCCTTCGTTGGTCCAGACTTGCTTCAGGTTTCCTGTGGACATCGCTTTTGCGGAAGTGACTATAGCCTCGTCACCGTAGCACCAGATGGCGTCGACATCATCATGCTCCGCGAGGGGCTTGAGCAGCTGCGAGACGTATCCGGTCACGATGTTCACGGCCCCGCCGGGGAGGTCGCTCGTATCGAACAATTGATAGAGGTCGCTGGCGATCAGCGGATATTTTTCAGACGGCACCGCGATCACAGTGTTTCCGACCGCGAGCAGAGGCATCACCAGCGAAAGGAATCCGAGGAGAGGAGCTTCGAACGGACAGATCGCGCCGACGGTGCCAAGGGGTTCGTTCATTGCAATCGCAATGTTGCGGAACGGAGGATTGTGAACCGCACCATCGAACTTGTCAGCCCATGCCGCATACGAGAAGATGCGCTCGATTCCTGATGCGACTTCCCGCTTCGCCTGCTGCTCTCCTACAGCAGAAGCAAGTCGCCGTGTGATTTCGTCACGGCGAAGGGCGAGATTTTCCGCACAGTAATACAAGACCTGCGCGCGATTGTGCGCTGTCGCTTTCGCCCAGCTCTCCGCCTTGCGGGCCGCCTCGACGGCATTTCGAATGTCTTTGCGATTCCCCAGAGACGCTTCGCCCAAGCAGTCTTCCGTCAGGCGAATGCACTTCCATGCTGTAGCCGGAATCGGGTCGTGCCTGCTTGCCGCCAATGTAGAGCTTGATCGTGCGGTCGATGGAGGGACTCGTCCGAGTCGGAAAGGCTTTGCGATTGCGGAACCGGTGGCACGGACGCTGCTGCCAGCTTGGGTGCGTGCTTGAACCATTTCGGCTCCATGTATTCGAGCAGACCCTCGCGTCCGCCCTCGCGTCCGTATCCGCTTTCGCGATATCCGCCAAAGCCGCAAGCGGCATCGAACAGGTTCGTGCAGTTCACCCAGACGACGCCAGCTTTCAACTGGGCCGCGACATGCAGCGCGACGTTGATGTTTTCGCTCCAGATGCACGAGGCCAGTCCATACACCGTATTGTTTGCCAGTTCCACCGCTTCTTTCGGCGTGCGGAACGTCATTGCCGCGAGCACCGGGCCAAAAATCTCCTGCTGCGCGACGATCGACGTCGGATGCACATTGCTCAAAATCGTCGGTGGAAAGTAGAAACCGCGCGATGGCAGCGTGACTTGTGGTTGCCAACAGGTTGCGCCTTCCGCTACTCCCTGAGCCACCATGCGCTGGATTCTTTCCAGTTGAACGCGTGCCACGATGGCGCCAATGTCAATGGCCTTGTCGAGCGGTGGCCCGATGCGCAGCGTGTTCATGCGATCGCGGATTTTGGAGATGAGCACTTCCGCAATGCTTTCCTGCATCAGCAGGCGCGATCCTGCGCAGCAGACCTGGCCCTGGTTGAACCAGATTCCATCGACCAGGCCTTCGACGGCGCTATCGAGATCGGCGTCATCGAAAACGATGAAAGGCGATTTCCCGCCGAGTTCAAGAGAGAGGCGTTTGTGGCTGGCAGCCGTGGCTCCGCGGATCGCACGTCCAACCTCGGTTGAGCCGGTGAACGCGATCTTGTCGACCTCCGGGTGTTTGACCAGCGCCTCACCCGTCGATCCATCACCGGTCACGATGTTGACCACTCCCGCGGGAATACCAGCTTCCTGGCAGAGTCCGGCGAATGCAAGCGCCGTGAGAGGCGTGAACTCGGCCGGTTTCAGCACCACGGTATTTCCGGTCGCGAGCGCCGGCGCGATTTTCCACGCCAACATGAGAAGCGGGAAATTCCAGGGAATGATCTGCCCGACGACGCCGCACGGTTCGTAGTCAGGAAATTCCTGATCCAGCAGTTGCGCCCAGCCTGCGTGATAGTAGAAATGCCGCGCCACCAGAGGTATGTCGATATCGCGGCTCTCGCGAATGGGCTTGCCGTTGTCCATGGTTTCGAGAACGGCAAGAAGTCGGGAATGCTTCTGCACGAGGCGCGCGAGATTGTAAAGGTAACGGGCGCGAAGGTGAGGCGTCAGCGCGCGCCATTTCGGAGAGGCAGCGCGCGCCGCCCGGACCGCGGCATCAATATCTGCCGAGCTGCCTTGCGCGACACTGGCCAGCTTTTCACCGGTCGACGGATCAAGCGTGTCGAAATACTCTCCCGCCGCCGGCGCCAGCCACTCACCATCGATGAAGTGACTGAACTTGCGGCCGTGGCGCTCCAGCCAGGCTTGGGCCTCCTTGGGATCTTCAGGCGCGGGCCCGTATTCCATGCTGACAAATTTTTCGGCGATGCTCATTCGGTTCGGCTCGATTTCTTTCGTCGAAAGATCTTGCACTACGCGATCGGATGCCGATACTCGGCGGAATATCGTCCCGTCGCATGATGCTCCAGTTGCCGTTCGATGTCACCCAATAATCCGCTCGCACCGAAGCGGAACATCTCTGCCCGCAGCCAGGAATCGCCCAGTTCCTCTTTCATCATGGCCAGCCAGTCAATGGATTGCTTTGCGGTCCGAATGCCTCCTGCCGGTTTGAATCCAACGGCCATGCCAGTCTGCTGCGCGTACTCACGGATCGCGCGAACCATCACCAGGCTCACTGGGAGTGTGGCGTTGGTCGCTTCCTTTCCAGTCGAGGTCTTGATGAAATCGGCGCCCGCCATCATTGCCACGAAGCTCGCGCGCGCAATATTGCGAAGGGTCAGAAGATCGCCTGTTCCCAGGATGACTTTCATGTGAGCGCTGCCGCATGCCTGCTTAAAGGCGGCGATCTCGTCATAGAGCGCCTGCCATTGTCCACCAAACACGTGCGCGCGTGTGATGACGACATCAATTTCGTGCGCTCCAGCTTCGACGGACCGGCGGATTTCGGCGACGCGCTCGGCCAGTGGAGATAGGCCCGCCGGAAATCCGGTGGAGACCGCCGCCACGTGAATCCCGCTGCCTTCAAGGGCGTTGAGCGCGGTCTCCACAAACGTGTGGTATACGCACACGGCGGCAACTTTGATTCCGAGTTGCTCGATGCCGAGTTTATCCACTAATTCCTGCTGAATCGGCTGTCGTGCCTTCGCGCATAGGCGGCGCACGCGTTCTTCGGTGTCATCTCCGGAAAGCGTGGTCAGATCCATACACGAGATCGCACGCAGGAGCCATGCTGCCTGCCACTCTTTCTTGACGGTTCGTCGCGCCACCTGCGACTGGGTGCGCCGTTCCACGGCGCTTGTGTTTACGCGAACTTCGCGCACCCAATTCAGATCGAGCGGAATTCCGGAGTTCGGCAGAAGAGGCTGCCCATGAAGCCAGGCGAGTGCGCCAGGCGTATCACGATCTCCGAGTCGCTTTCGCGTCAGGACGTCGCGCGAGCTTGGAGGAATCGGAGCCGCTCAACATTGCGGAATTGCTTTCCATCAGGTCCGCCCGCTAACCCCTGAGCAGGCCTGGAGCTTGCATGCAATTGTACGGCACCCGCACTTTGTCGCGCGAGTAATCCGCTCAGGAGGTTCCCCGTCCAAGAATCGGTAGAAATTCAGTCAAGGGTTTACAATGGCGCACGATTCAACCGTTGCTGGACGTAATCGGCAAGACAGTCGAGGGGAATTCGTTATCTCTATGCGCAAAACCAACTCAACCGCGGCTGTGCGGAAGAAGCTGGAGCAGGCCGCAACGCGAGTGATGAAGAATGCACATGCTCCGTATTCCAAATTCCGGGTTGGCGCTGCGATCCTGCTGACGAATGGCAGAATCTTCTCCGGCTGCAATGTAGAGAACGCGTCCTATGGCATGACCAACTGCGCGGAGCGCACGGCGGTCTTCACCGCCGTAGCGGAGCTGGGACCAAAAATCGAAATTCAGGCTGTCGCGTTAACCAACGATCATGGAATCGCATGTTCGCCCTGCGGCGCCTGCCGGCAGGTGATTTACGAGTTCGGCCCGGACGCAACCGTTTTCTTTCAGGGAGCCGACGGCCCCAAGCAGGCGCACATCAAGGAACTTCTTCCGGAAGGATTCCGGTTCCAGTGAGCGAAACAATATCTGCTCTACCCACCTTTCGCGCGATTGACGTCATTCGCAAGAAGAGAGATGGCGCTGAACTGACGCCAGAGGAAATCGAAGGCCTGGTGAATGCCTATACACGGGGCGACGTCCCTGACTACCAAGTTTCAGCCTGGCTCATGGCAGTTGTGTTGCGCGGCATGACGCGCCCTGAGACTGCGGCACTGACCGATGCGATGCTGCGCTCGGGCGAGGTTCTCGATCTTTCTTCACTGCCGCACAGGAAAGTCGACAAGCATTCCACCGGCGGCGTGGGAGACAAGACTTCGCTGGTGCTCGCTCCCTTGGTAGCTGCAGCCGGCATCGTTGTCCCGATGATCAGCGGACGAGGTTTGGGCCACACCGGCGGGACGCTCGACAAGCTCGAAGCCATTCCCGGATTCAATGTGAACCTTCCGGTGGCTGAGTTCCGACGGGTGCTCGAAATTTGCGGGTGCGCCATGATCGGCCAGACCGCAGAAATCGCTCCCGCCGATCGAAAACTCTACGCCCTGCGCGACGTAACCGGCACCGTCGAGAGTCCTTATCTGATTTGCGCGTCGATCATGAGCAAGAAACTCGCGGAGGGCATCGATGCGCTCGTGCTCGATGTGAAGACCGGCTCCGGTGCCTTCATGAAGAGCGAAAAGGATGCGGCTTTCCTTGCCGAACTCATGGTCGAGACCGGCGAGCGCATGGGAAAGCAGGTCGTCGCGCTGATCACCGACATGGATCAGCCGCTTGGGAAGATGATCGGCAACGCGCTGGAAGTGATCGAAGTCGTCGAAGTGCTGCGAGGCGAGGGCCCGGAGGATTTGCGCGAGCTTTGCCTTCATCTCGCCGGATGGATGCTCCATCTGGGAGGCGTTTCCAAGACCGTTGCGGAAGGGACACAGCTCAGTTCACAACTGATTTCGTCGGGCAAGGCGCTGGACAAGTTTCGGCAGATGATCGAACTACAGGGCGGCGACGCGCGAGTCGTTGATGACACGACGCGGCTCCTGCAGGCGCGGCAAACATCGCAGATACTCAGCCCGAAATCTGGCGTCATTTCCTCCATGCAGTGCGAACAGATCGGCACCGCCTGCGTGATTCTCGGTGGAGGGCGAGAGCGCAAGGAAGATTCCGTCGATCCGGCGGTGGGCATTGTTCTGCACAAGAAAGTTGGAGAACGGGTGGAAGCGCAGGAACCGCTCGCGACCGTCCACTACAATTCGCGAAGCGCGGGCGGAGCGGGCCCGTCGGCTGATTGCCGACAGTATTCAGATCGCAGATGCAGCTCCTGCAAAACGGCCGCTGATCCACAGAGTCATCCAGAAGTCCGGAGAGAAACGCTGATGGGACGATTCACCGGGATTCTCGGCATCCTGACGATGCTCGGTCTAGCCTATGCGTTTTCCACGAATCGTCGCGCAATTCGCATCAAAACGGTGGCGTGGGGACTGGGACTGCAGTTTGCTTTTGCGATCTTTGTGCTGCAGAGTTCCGGCCGGCCAGAAAGCCTTCCAGGTGGCCAAAGAGGGAGTGACGCGGCTATTGGGCTACTCCTATGCGGGATCGCATTTCGTTTTCGGAGATCTCGCCAAGCCCGGATCGCAACTGGGATACTTCGCTTTCGGCGTCCTGCCTACCGTCATCTTCATTGCCGCATTCTTTGCGGTGCTGTATCACCTCGGCATCATGCAGATCATCATCCGGATTTTCGCCTGGGTGATGACTCGGGTGATGGGTGCCAGCGGCGCAGAATCGCTGAACGTCGCCGCCAGCATCTTCATGGGACAGACAGAAGCCCCGCTAACGATCCGTCCGTTTCTGCCGGACCTGACCCGCTCCGAATTGATGACGGTGATGACCAGCGGCATGGCGCACGTTTCCGGTGGAATCATGGCGGCCTACATTGGCTACGGCATCGATGCGGGACACCTGCTCAGCGCGGTCATCATGACTGCTCCCGGAACGCTGCTCATGGCCAAGATGCTCGTGCCCGAAACCGAGCAGCCGAAGACCGCAGGCAAAGTCGTGATGAGTGAGGAAGAGGAAAAGACTGAGAAGGAAGAAAACCTGCTCGGCGCGATTGCGCGTGGCACCACCGACGGCCTGCACCTGGCGCTCAACATCGCAGCAATGCTGATCTCGTTTCTCGCCCTGATCGCGCTGGTCGATGGCATCTTCGGCGGCATTCACCACCACATCGCGTGGTTTCCCGAAAGCCTTGAGAAAGTCTTGGGAGCGATCTTCGCGCCGATCGCGTGGGTGATCGGCATTCCCGTGCACGACTGCTCGCGCGATCGGTAATCTTTCTCGGCACGCGCATGGTGTTGAACGAACTGGTGGCGTTCTCAATGCTGGGACGCGCAGAAAGCTCGCTCGATCCGCGCTCGTTCACGATTGCCACGTTCGCGCTCTGCGGATTTGCGAATCTCAGTTCGATCGGAATTCAGATCGGCGGCATCGGAGCACTGGCTCCGAACAAGAGGGGCGAATTGGCGCGGCTTGGCTGTTCGTGCCATGCTGGCCGGCACGATGGCGAATCTGATGTCGGCCTCCATCGCCGGCATGCTGCTGTAGAATTCGTTTGCTCCAAATCCAAACCAAGGATCGTTCCACGTGAAGCGATGCGTTTCGCTGTCCACTCTTGTTGTCGTTGCTGTTCTTTGTCGCGAATGCGATTGCCCAGTCCCCTCGGCGAGTCATCATCGACACCGACCCGGGCATCGATGATGCGATGGCGATTCTGCTGGCGCTGAATTCGCCCGAACTGAAGGTCGAAGCGCTTACGGTGGTTCCAGGAAATGTCGAGGCGTGGCAGGGCCTCGAAAATGCGTTGAAACTGGTATCGCTCGCAGGGCGTTGCGATTTGCCAGTCGCAGGCGGAGCGCAGCATCCGCTGAACCAGAAATTGATCACCGCTCAGTTCTGGCACGGCAAGAACGGACTGGCTGGAGTGGAACTGCCTCCATCGAAATGCAAGGCGGATTCGCGCTTCGGGCCTGATCTCATCATCGAAATGGTTCACAAGTATCCGCACGAGATCACGTTGATCCCTGTGGGCCCGCTCACGAATATTGCGCTGGCAGTCTCGAAGGATCCGTCGATCGTTCCGCTGGTGAAAGACATTGTGATCATGGGCGGATCGATTACCGGAGGAAACGTCGACGGAGCGGCGGAAGCTAACATCTACGGCGATCCCGAAGCCGCATCGATCGTCTTCAACGCTGGATGGATCGTCACCATGATCGGTTCGGATGTCGGCGAGCGAACGCTGATGACGCGCAAGCATCTGGCACAGCTTCAGGCGATGCACGGGCCCGAGAGCGATTTCATCTTCAAGCTGGCGGATTTCTATCTGACGCGCTCGGAAAAGAGCGGCTACTCCGGTGCGGCGATGTACGATCCGCTGGCCGTCGCCACCGTGATCGATCCGACGCTTGTCACGCTCAAGGAGATGCACGTCGATGTGGAAACGAAGGGGGAGTTTACCCGTGGCGAAACCGTGGCAAACCGCATGGGTTCCAACGAAAACAACGTGCTGCACGGGGATCACTACGAAATCGAGGGAGTCATTGATCTGAAGCCGAATGCGAGAGTGTGCCTCGCATCGGATGCCGACCGCTTCCTGCAGCTGTTCATCAGCCGGATCAAAGGGAAATAGCGGGCGCGTCGTGCCAAAGAAGGGCGCACGCGCCTTGGAGATCAGCAGTTGATGCGGGTGTTTCGCTTCAGCCGTTTGCGCGCGCGACCAGCAGAATCGCCAAGCATAAAAGACGAACATCAACGCGAGATAGACCTTTGCGCGCGAGCCCGGATCCCGCGAATTCCTTCCACGCCAGAACTCCCCACAGCGCGGCCACCATTGGTGCAGACTGGCCGATCGCGTAAGAAATCGCCTGTCCGGTCAATTTCCCGGCGGTGAGATTGAAGACGGTACCTAGACCCCAGATGCACGCCGCCCAACAGTCCGAGCAGGTGACCCGACGGCGGTCCACTGAAAAATCCGCTGAAGCTGACCGGTTCGCCGACCAGCGGCTTCTTCATGAAATAGACATTCCAGATGAAACAGGAGAGCAGCGCGCCCAGGGTCAGAAACGTTGCCGCGCTGTAGGGCGTGAGAGAATGCCCGCGTGTCATGGCGTAAGTCATGAACGGGCTCCACAGTCCCATCAGCGTTCCTGAGATCACGCACAGCACGATGCTCTTGCGAGAAGCACCACGTCCAGCCCGGGTGAGGCTTCCGTAAGCCTTGCCGTCAAGAATCACGGCGATCAGCGCGCAAGCGACGCCCGCCATCAGCAGCAACGCGTTGCCTTGGGGCTGCAGAATATAGTTCAGCACCACTCCCACCACCAGGGCGATTCCGATGGAAACCGGAAACGCAACGGCCAGGCCTGCCATATCGATCGCGGCGACCAGCAGCAGATTGGCCAGGTTGAAAATTGCGCCGCCGACCAGGGTAGAAACGATGTTCGAAGTGTCCGCCGAGTGAACGTTATTCAGAAAACTCGACGAATCATGTCCGCTGCTCCCCATCGTCAGCGCGAGAACGAGAGAAATCAGAAAAATTCCGATGGCGTAATCCCAATAAAAAAGTTCGAAACGGTAGTTCTTGACTCCCTTGTAGGTGTTTGCCCAGGAACCCCAGCAGATGGCACTGGTAATCATCATCAACAGCGCAATGGTGAGGCTTGGTGGCGTGAACATGCGAATCCCCCTGGAAAACGAGTAACTGTACTCTTCTTGCGATGGAGCGACAAGGGCGCTAGCCAGATCGCTGCTGATGTCGAGCCCGCGGGCACGCGTTGACACGTTCACCCTGCGCTGCATAGACTCGGCCTTCCTCCAGTTCCGGAGAAACGACACGATCATGGCAAAGCGACCTCGCATCGCAGTAGTCGGTAGTGCGAACATCGACCTGACAACCTTCGCGGACCGATTTCCTAAGCCCGGAGAAACCATATTCGGCCAGAAGTTTCATTTGGGGTTTGGCGGGAAGGGCGCTAATCAGGCGGTAGCGGCGCGGCTCTGTGGCGCGGAGGTCTTTATGGTCGCGCGCGTGGGCAGCGATTTGTTCGGACCTGCCACGATTGAGAACTTTCGCAAGCTGGGAATTGATCCTACTTACGTGAAGCAGGTCGAGGGGCTTTCGAGCGGAGTCGCTCCTATTTTTGTCGAGCCCAGCGGACAGAATCGGATTCTGGTTGTGAAAGGCGCCAACGATGCGGTTAAACCCGCCGATGTGGATGACGCCGCCGACGTGTTGAAGTCCGTCGACTGCATCGTGCTGCAGTTTGAGATCCCGCTCGAGACGGTCTATTACACGATCAGTTTTGCGCGCAAGCATGGAATCCGCTGCATCCTGAATCCGGCGCCGGCACAACCGGTCGACATGGCGGCACTGAAAGATCTGGATTATTTCGTCCCCAACGAGAGCGAGGCCGAAACGATCACAGGGATGGCCGTGAAGACGGTGGAGCGACGCCAGGAAATGCGCTGTGAAACTGGTTGATGGCGGGATACGGCGCGTCATCATCACACTGGGCGCGAACGGATCACTGCTCAGCATCCCGCGAGGGAACGGAGCATGTCTCGCCATTTTCCGTCGAGAGCATTGACAGCACTGGCGCCGGAGATGCATTCATCGGGAGCTTCGCCGTTTTTCTCGGGCGAAGGCGTGCCGGAGAAAGAAGCGGTGCGACGCGCAAACTTGTACGCCGGGTTATCGACGACTGGTGTGGGCACACAGAAATCTTTTTACGACCGTGCCCGATTCGATGCGGAATGGGCGACCCGTGAATGACCATGTTTCATGCTTGCTCGTTAGTTGATAGACAAGTTTTCACGTCACGCCCGCGCGTGATCCACCTAAGACTCTTTTGCGAATGCCGCCGCGCGAAAGATGATCGCTAGTTGCTCTCACGTCGACCCGAAACTTCTTGACTTACCCGTGAGGGGCAATTTATAAGCCGAGTCTGCGGTCGGGGGGCCCCCGGTATATGCATGTGAATCGGGACTGTCGCTTTAATGGGGAAGGCCGTCGAAAGGGTAACAGGAATGTCGCGTAAGAAGACGCTCATTGCGGTGTGTTGTTTCGCCCTGGTTGGTTTGTTGACGCCGGTTCTGTATGGCCAGGCGACGGGAAGTTTCTCGGGCACTGTGTCCGATAATGCTGGGGCAGTGATTTCCGGCGCAAGCGTGCGAATTACATCGCAGGGCACAGGCCTGGCCCGCGAGGCGAAGACGGATGACTCGGGACACTACGTCGTTCCGTTGCTGCCGGTGGGATTCTTCTCGGTTCATGTGGAGGCCCAGGGTTTTGCCCCCTCTGAGCAAAAAGAGATCCGCTTGCAGGTAAATGAACAGCTGGAGTTGAATTTCAACCTTCGGCCGGCATCGGTAAGTACCAGCGTCGAGGTGAACGCGACGGAAGTTGCGGTTGAGGCGACCAATGCCACGCTTGGGCAAGTAATCACCAGCGAAGAGGTATCCGCTCTTCCTCTGAATGGCCGTGAGTTCGTGCAGTTGGCGACACTGACTCCGGGCACGACGCAGGAAACGAATCCTAATAGCTTCTTCAACGGCGGCCCAAGCAGCGAAGTATCCGCTCGCGGTACTTTCTCACTCTCGGTAGGTGGATCGCGAGCGCAGAGTACGGATTGGCTGCTCGACGGCAACGACGACAATGAGCTCACGGCTGGCGGCATCGGCTTCAAGCCCTCCATTGATGGCATTCAGGAATTTAAAGTTCTTAGCTACAACTACTCCGCCGAGTTCGGTACGCGTGCGGGCCCGACCGTGCTGGTTGCGACAAAGTCCGGCACCAACCAACTGCACGGTTCGCTGTTCGAATTCTTCCGCAATACCAAACTGGATGCTGCTGATCGGTTTGTGACGCCCGGCGCTCCGAAAGATAAATTCAATCTCAACCAGTTTGGCGGCTCGCTGGGCGGCGCACTGTGGAAGGACAAAACCTTCTACTTCATGGATTACCAGGGGACCCGCAAGCGCCGAGGGATTGTGTCATCGGGCTTAATCCCCACCCCGGCGATGATCGGTCTGACGAACGGATATGGAGACTTCACACTGGACGCGCTGGGAAATCCGGCCGCACTTCTCAACAATCCCTACTCCGGCACTCTCGCTTCGCCGGTACCATTTTATTGCGACAACTCGGGCAATCCCGCCGCTTTTGACCCGAACGGTCAGCAGACCCCGACATCGAACCCCTGCAACAAGATTCCCCAAGGGATGATCGATTCCACCGGTCAGGCAATGCTGAAGCTGTATCCGACTCCCGATGTCACCAATCCGGCGAACGGCTTCAATTACCTGAACATTCCAACACGCAGTCTCAGCGACGACGAATTCGATGTCAAAGTTGACCACAACTTCTCCGCGAAAGACTCAGCCTATGCGCGTTTCAGCTACGAGCAGGCCGAATCGCTGGTGCCTGGCGGCTCCCCTGGATTTGCGGAAATAGGCCCATTCGCGAGCACGCAGAACATTACTAACCATGCGCGTAATGCCGTGATTTCCGAGACGCATATCTTCAATGAACACAACTTCAACCAATTCACATTCGGCTTTAATCGTATCTTCAACCATATTCTTTCGTTCGGTGACCGGACCTGCGAAGCGTTCAAACTGGGCCTTCTTGGTGCCAACATCAATCCGGCGTGCGGTGATCCCAATGCAGCCGGAGTGATCAATCAGTCGACCAAAGATTGCTTGAGCTGCGGACTGACCTCGACTTACGTGGGCCAATATTGGACCCTTGGCGACCGAGGGTTCGCTCCATTTCTTGGCGGCACCAACATCTTCACATGGTCTGATTCATTCGACATGATCCGTGGCAAACACGAGATTCGTGTTGGCGGTCAGATACGCGCCCAACAGATGAATGTGGAAACCAATGGCTTCCAGGACGGCTTCATTCTCAATTTCGGCAGTCTGACCGGAGACGGAGCCGCGGACCTTCTCCTCGGTCAGATTGGTACTGGTTCCTTGCATGATCAGACATTTGAAGGCGCCATGACTGGCCGTCGGTGGAAACTGTTTCGCCCATATGTGCAGGACAATTGGCGTGTCACTAACAATCTGACATTGAACCTCGGGTTGGCTTGGGCGCTGGTTACGCCCATCACTGAGGATCAAGGCCGACAGTCCGATTTCGACGTCGCAACAGGCAAGTATTACGTTGCCGGTAACAGCGCACACAGAAGCTGCGCGATCTGCGTGCCGACCGATGGGCGCGTCGGGATTCAGATGGACAAGACCGCGTTTGAGCCCCGCATCGGCATCGCATGGAAACCGTTCGGCAATGCTAAAACCGCAATTCGCGCCGGTTATGCCATTTATCACGACTCCTCGTGGAACCAGGGCGCTCAGGGGCTTTGGCAGAATCCGCCGTATTATGCGGAAATCGACAACTTCAGTGGCCTCTCGCCCTTCCAAAGCCTCGGCACTGCGACCTGCGGTTTTGCTGGCAATTCGGGATGCGGTTTGCGCGCGGCGTTTCTGCCAGTGATCACGGGACAACCTGATCCCTCGCAATTCACGGGCACCATCCAGTCGCAGAACTTCAACTTTAAGCAGGGTCGCGTACAGCAATTCACACTGAATGTCGAACACGAATTGCCTGGAGCTGTCGTGTTGACCGTGGGTTATGCAGGATCGCGCAGCCATCACATTCTGATGGACGGGGTGAACCTGAATGTTAACGCGCCCACCGCATGCGCGGGAGGTCCGGACGCAGTTGCGGGTTACACTTTTGGCTGCGGGCCTGGAGGAAGCTTTGTCCAACCTCCTTGTGTGAACTGGGCAAACCCGTGCTTTCCAACGGGTGGGGGCCAGCTTAACGCATTTGATCCGATCGTCGCCAACGTTAGCGACGTCGGCAACGCGCGGTACGACTCGCTACAGGTGAAAGCCGAGACCAAGAGCGCCCGTCACGGCCTCTATGCCCTGGTCGGCTATACTTGGTCGCACACTTTCGATTCCGGATTGCCCGACGGGCTGGGTACTTCGCCGGGCGCGACGTTCTGGCCGCTGCCAGGCACGATCCGGGCCGATTGGGGGCTCTCCGCGCTGAACGTGAATGACCAGTTCACGGCCAGCGTGATTTATCAGCTTCCGTTTGGCAAGGGCAAGAAGTTCGGCAATAACTGGAGCGGCCCGACGAATACGATCTTTGGAGGATGGGAAGCCCAAGTCATTGAGCGTGCGATATCTGGATTCCCCTTGTTTATCGTAAACTCCAATAATGGCAGCGGGGCCAACTTCCAGTGGAATGGTTCAAGCCTGAACCGCCCGAACCTGGTTGGCGATCCGAATCGCCCGGGTCCGGTCGCGGCAAATCCGGGATGCGTGGCGCCGTCGCAGCTTCACGTTGCTGGTGGCGCATGGTTTAACCCCTGCGCCTTTGTGCAGGTCCCAGTTGGTGAACTTGGCAACGCGCCTCGCGCACCGGTTTCGGGACCCAACTACATCAACACCGATTTCTCTCTCATCAAGCACATCGCGGTTACTGAGCGAACGATGCTCGATTTCCGGGCGGAGTTCTTCAATCTATGGAATCACCCGCATTTGTATCTACCGGGCAGCCCCGGGGTCAGCAATATGCAAGACATCAACGCACCGGGTTCCTTCGGGCTCGCAAATGCCACCGTCAATAACCTCGCAGGGGACTCGCGTGTCATCCAATTTGCGCTCAAGCTGGTGTTCTAGACGGACTGCGATTTGAGATCGTCGTCGGGCAGACTAAGTTCGTACTCAGTCTGCCCCAAACTCTCTCGCATTCCCTGCAACTCTAGCGCCCATGATTAAACCAAAGACAGGGCTCGTCCTCGGATTGCTCTTATTCACCTGCTCCGTCGCCGTCGCCCAGGCGCGCCGTAAGGTCATCGTCAATGAAGACTGCTCCGGTCCTGGCGGCAGCGACATCCAGACGTTGCTGATGATGATCCAGTCGCCGCAAGTTGAGGTCCTCGGCATCACTGTCGTCAGTGGAGATCAGTGGCGCGACGAAGAAGTGGCTCACACGCTGCGGTTGCTGGAAATCATCGGTCGCACCGACATTCCAGTGGTTCCGGGAGCGGCTTTTCCTCTCTTGCGCACGCGCGAAGAAGCCCGAGCCTGGCAGCAGCGATACGGCAAGGTGGCTTATGCGGGTGCGTGGGACGATCGCTGGTGGCATGAAGCGTCCGCAATTCCGCCGCTGCCCGAGGGAGCACCCACCACCAAGCCGGCCGACGAGGATGCGGCGCATTTTCTCATTCGGATGGTTCACAAGTATCCGCATGAGGTGACGATCTACGAGGGTGGGCCGATGACCAATCTTGCACTCGCCATTTCGCTCGATCCGCAGCTTCCGAAGCTGGCGCAAGGGCTTGTATTTATGGGAGGGAGCTTGAGTCCGCCGACCGACAATCCGGAGTTTCTGAACAATCCGCGGCACGAGTTTAATTTCTGGTTTGATCCCGAGGCTGCGGCGATTGTTCTGCGCGCGCCCTGGACGAAAATCGTGTGCACGCCCGTCGATATCTCGGTGAAGACGCACATGACGGCGGCGATGGTGAAGCAAATCGAATCGGCCGGAACCCCCGTCGCGCGATACGTCGCCCGTTTTGCGATGCTCACGCCCGGCGCCGACATCATGTGGGACGAGTTGGCCGCCGCTGGCTGGATCGATCCCACCATTGTCACCAGAAGCGAAAGCCGTCAAATGAGTGTGGATCTCGACCACGGAGCCGGGTACGGCAACACGCTGACGTGGGCGGCCGACGATGAAGCTCACCTTCCTACGCAACGGGTCGAAATTCAACTCGATCTCAATACGGAGAAGTTTTATCGGATGTTCATGAGCCTTATGACCGCTCCAACACCATCCCCCTGACTGCGGTAGCACCGAACCTGCGAACGGCATACAATAAGAGCTTGCAACCGTTTCCACTTCCCAATATGTCTCCCATTCCAGACGATCTGACCAGCATAAAAGACGACATGATTGCCTTCATCGAGGGCCACGGCATGCGCCGTTTTCACGGTTTCGTGGACTATGAAGAGGTGCAATGCGTCATGTGGGAGATGGGCGACAATCCCGACGGCTGGAAGGATTTTGTCGAGCTGGCCAAGGCGTCGAGTGCGCCGTTCCTCACCATGCACTCCTGGGCGCTGGACCGCACCGAACTCGATGAGATGGTACAGCGCTTGTCCAGTTCGGAGTTCACCGATAGCGACGATGTCGAAGATGCCCGCTGGCTGCGAGCCCACGTCGGAAGAGTCGGATATCTGCAGCTCGGCTGGGCCTACCAGGGATCGATGTTTCTCTGTGAGATCAGCACAGAGTGGTACGACCGTTACCAGCGTCTGCTCGAAGTCTCCGATGAATTCGGGGGCCTCACCATGGACGAGCCCGATCAGGACGAAGAAAACTAGCCGAAGCATATGAGACTGCTTTATGTAAGACCGCCTCATGTGGGACGGTTTTATGTGGGGACGGCCGCCTTCGGCCGTCCGCCGAGCGAAGCTCGGCAGGTTTCGTTGCCAGGTCATCCACATCCGCGCTGGAGTAAACTGCTCCACATCATGCAGTGGATTCCAGAAGCCTACCGACGCGGCTTGGTCGAGTCCCTGACACCTGCCTGCGCTCTGATCCTGCGTTCCGCGCTAGCGTCGCACGGTCGGCTTCAATCCTGGCGCCGCTTCTGGTCCGGCGGGGCATTACAACGGCGAAGAAGCGCACCGTTTTCTCTCGCCCTCACTCGACCATCTTCACGCTCCTGAACGGATGACCGGACTGCACGCCGCGGTGGATCGTCTCGACGCCGCCATCGAACGCAAAGAGCCCATGCTCATCTACGGTGACTACGACGTAGACGGCACGATGGCGGTGATCATTCTGAAGACTGCCATTGAACTCTGCGGAGGCACTGCTGATTTCCACGTGCCGCACCGCATCCGCGAAGGCTACGACATGCGCGACGACGTGATCGAGCGCGCGGCAGCCGCTGGCATTCGCCTGATCATCAGCGTCGACATGGGGATCCGCGCATTTGGTCCGGCGGAAACGGCGCACCGCCTCGGCGTGGATCTCATCGTCACCGACCATCACCTGCCCGGTCACGACGGAGTGCCGAAAGCGCTGGCAGTGATTAATCCGAATCAGAGCGGATGTGAATATCCCTACAAGCAGCTCTGCGGCGCCGGTGTGGCTTTCAAACTGGCGCAGGGACTGATGCAGCGGCGCCTTCAATCGAAAGATCAGAACAAGCTGCTGCTCTCGTTCATGAAAGTGGTGGCGATCGCGACCATTGCTGACGCTGTGCCGCTGACAGGAGAGAATCGCGTCTTCGCTTCATTGGGACTCGATGCTTTGCGCAGAGCCGTGAACCCGGGTCTCAAGGCGCTGCTGGAAGCCGCGCAGATTTCAGCGAACCGCCCGCCGTCCTCGGGAGAAGTCGGGTTCCGCATCGCTCCCCGCATCAACGCTGCCGGACGGATGGACGTTGCCCGCGACGTCATTGAACTGTTCAGCGTGAAGGATCCTGTGCGAGCACGCGAACTCGCCGCCAAACTCGACCAGCTCAACACCGATCGCCAGGAAGAAGAGCGAAGAATCCTGAAATCCGTGGAAGAGCGCTTCGCGGCTGATGCGGCGTTGTGCGATGCCTACTGCATTGTCGTTGACGGCGATGGCTGGCATCGCGGCGTCATCGGCATTACGGCAACGCGAATCGTTGAGCGCTACAACCGTCCCACGATAGTGATCTCGCGGGAGGGTGATGAAGCGTTCGGCTCCGGGCGCTCGATTCGCGCTTTCCACCTGCTCGAAGCTCTGGAATCCTGCGGTGCTCTGTTCTCCCGTTACGGCGGCCATTCCCACGCCTGCGGCTTCGCCATGCCGGCAGCGAATGTCGCAGAGTTGCGGACGCGGCTGGACCAGTTCGCGCGCGCCCGGCTCACGCTCGCGGATTTCGATCCGGTTCTGGAACTCGACGGCGAGCTGAGCCTTGCCGATGTCACGCCGGAGCTCTATCAAGCTCTGCAGATGCTGGAGCCGTATGGCATGTCGAATCCGGAACCGGTATTCGCGACGCGTGGCGCGCAACTCGTTGCTCCTCCGAAAATTATGAAAGAGAAGCACGTCAAACTGAAGCTCAGGGCAGGGCAGCCTCCTAAATCCGAAGACTCGCAGGAACTCTCTGCCGCTGCGATTCTGGCGACGCCGCGCTGCCATCCGGATGGCGCGGCCATCCGTCGCAGCGATCGAGCGGCAGCCGTGGCCGAAGGTCAAGCCGGCTTCGTGAGAACTGAGAACCGACCTGATTTCCGATCAAGAATCACTTTCGACGCTCTAGGCTGGCACATGGCCGAGCGCCTGCAGCAGTCGCCGCTGCTTGCTGGCGATTCGATCGATATCGCCTTCACCATCGGGCAGAACGATCATCCCGAATACGGCGGGCTGGAACTCTCGCTGCGCGACTTCAAGGCCGCCACTGCTACCACAAGTGATAATGCCCGTCCCGCCGCGCCATCTCGACGCTGACGCCAAACAGCCCGGCCAGTCGCTCCACCTGCAGAATTTCTTCCTTCGGTCCGTCCGCCACAATCTTGCCGCGGCTCATCAGCACCACCCGCTGAATCTCGGGAACGATGTCGGCCAGCTCATGCGTCACCAGCATGATCGCTGTGCCTGATTGGGCGAGCGTACTCATCGTGTGCCGGACTTTCTGCTGTGCGGCCAGATCGAGTGAATTGCAAGGTTCATCGAACAGCAGCGCCCGCGGCTTATGCACCAGCGCTCGCGCGATCAGCACGCGTCGCGCTTCCCCCGACGACATTTCGGAAACGGGCCGATCGGCCAGATGCGAAATCTTTAGTTCGGCGAGCGCCGCCTCCGCCATGTCCAGCTGCTTGGGATCTACCGTGTGGTTCGGATAGATCGCAGTGCTGCTAAAGAAACCCGAAAGCACCACATCGCGCCCGCAGGCGTCTCCCGTGCAGGAAAGCATCAAGTCATTCGAGACGATGCCAAGAAGCGAGCGCAGAGTGAACACATCCCACGAGTCCTGGCCGAGGATCGACATCGACGACTCGGGCTGCGCCAGCGGATAGCACTCACGCGTAATGGTCTTGATGAGCGTGGACTTGCCACACCCGTTCGGGCCAAGGATGGCGACGTGCTCGTCCGCCCCGATACGCAAGCTGAAGTCGTCGAGCGCGATCTTCTGCCCGCGCATAACGCGTATGTTGCGGAAATCCAGCAACGGCGTTGTGGGCTGCCTTTTCCATGAGCAGTGTCCAAGGTATCAAAAACCGCGAACTGAGAACTGGGAGCAGAGAACTGTTCTACACTGAACCTGGATGCCGCTCCCGGTCTACCGCTTACGACGTTTGCTGGCTGCGATCGCGATCTTGTTAACCCTCGTCGTGGCAGGAATGTACTTCTATGCCCGCTCCAAGGCCACAAACGCACATAAAGAAAATCCCTGCCAAGATCGGTTACAACATCAAGCAGACCGCCGAGGGTTTTCAGTTTTCCAAGTCGGACGGAAAACGCACGCTGTTTACCGTCCAGGCCAGCAACGTCAAAGAGTTCAAGCTGAACGGCAACGCCGAACTGCACAACGTCTCGATCGTGCTCTACGGACGCGACTCCTCGCGTTTCGACCAAATCTACGGCGACGATTTTGCCTACAACCAGAAGACCGGCGACGTCACGGCCAAGGGGGAAGTGCAGATCGATCTGGTGGCGAACCCGGCGGGACTGGAGAGCCCGGACCAGACCGCTCCCAAAGACCTCAAAAACCCGATACATCTGAAAACGCGCGACCTCGTGTTCAACAAAGACTCCGGGAATGCCTGGACCGATGCTCGCGTGGAATTCCGGACTCCGCAAGCCAGCGGCTGGGCGGTGGGAGTCAAGTACGCCGGCAAGACCAACACGCTTACCCTCGCGTCGCAGATTCACATCGAGCTGAGCGGGCCTGAGGCCACCGTCATTGAGGCGAAGCACGGCATCATCACCAACGAGCCCAGGCAGATTGTGCTCGAAGGCCCGCAACTGACGCGCCCAAGCGGCACGGTGCGAGCGAACGAAGCGACGTTTTATCTGGGCCGCGAAAACCATGTGGAGCGAGTCTTGGCCACGGGAGATGTCACCACCGAAATGCGGACGTCGCGTTCCGGATCTGACGGCGGCGGCAAATCAGCCGAAATCCACGGCCGCGCGGATCAGGCGGAGTTCTTGCTCCCAGGCGGTCAGGATCTTCTCCGCACGGCGACTCTCAGCGGTAAGGTCTACTTCGAGCAAGTCGGAGCTGAAGACGTTACCGGGCGAAGCTGGCCGCGTGATTTTCGATTTCGCCGGTGAGAACCAGCTGCAGAAAATCCATGCAGTCGACGGCGCGCACTTGTCCCAGAAGATGGCGAAAGCCTCCAGGTCCTGCGGACAAGAACAGCGGTCCGCAGAACTTCGACCTGACGGCGCCGGCAATTGACTTCACTGTTGCAGGTGGACGTGTGCTGAAGCAGGCGGTAACATCGGGCGCGGCGCGCATCACGATCACCCAGGCACAGGATTCCAAACCGGCTGCGGCCAGCCGGCCAGCAAACCGTGGTCACCGCGGGCAAATTTCGTGCCGATTTCAAGGCGTCCGACGGCAAGAACCATCTGGCCTCGGTTCACGGTGAGCCCGACGTGCGGATTGCCAACTCCGTTCAGGGCGAGCCCGATCGCGTCAGCACCAGCGACTTAGTGGATGCGGCATTCCTCCCGCAAGGCGGCATTGAGTCGATCACGCAGAAGGGGAACGTTGCTTACTCCGACAACCAACCGGCAGAGAAGCGTATGCAGGCATGGGCCAACTCGGGTCGCTACACTCCCGCCGATCACATCCTGGTCTTGGCGGGCAGCCCACGCGTGGCCAATGGCGGCATGGCTACAACCGCCAATACAATCCGGATCAATCGTGCTACCGGCGAGGCTCTGGCGGAAGGTGACGTAAAGAGCACTTACAGCGAACTCAAGGAGCAACCGGACGGCGCGCTGCTGGCTGCTTCTTCCCCGATTCATGTCACTGCTCGGAGCATGACTGCGCACAACGCGCCGGCGGTGTCGGCAACCTACTCTGGCAGTGCTCGACTGTGGCAAGACGCTAATGTGATTGAGGCTCCTTCCATCCAATTCGATCGTGATCACCGGTCTGTCGTTGCGGAAGGTACGTCTGCAAGGCCCGCCCAAACGGTCCTGGTTCAGATCGAAAAGCCATCGGTGAACGAGCCAGATACGCAACGAGGCGCCAAGATGTCATCGCTGGGTCGATCGAGCCCTATCACCATCACGGCAAAACGGCTCACCTACGTCGACTCAGATCGAAAAGTCCACTACGAGGGTGGAGTTGTCGCAAGAGGCGCTGATTTTACGGCATCTTCGAGAACGGCGGATGCCTACCTGTTGCCACGAAGTCAAACAACAGGTAGTCAGGCGCTTTCCGCTCCCGGAAGACTGGACCGCATGGTCGCGCAGGGAGATGTCACGATCCAACAGACCAATCGGCGGGCCCAGGGACAGACCCTCACCTATACCGCTGCGGACGATAAGTTCGTTCTGACGGGTGGTCCGCCTAGCATTTTTGATGCCGAACAGGGCAAGATTACCGGGGTTTCGTTGACTTTCTTTAGACGCGATGATAGGGTGCTCGTAGAAGGTGAAGGAAGTACTCCTGTGGTAACGACGACGCGAGTGGCACGATAATTGCGTACTTCTGGCACGATAAATGCGTACCCTGGCCACCGAAGAAATCTGCAAGTCCTATCGTGGCCGCCGCGTTGTAAACGGGGTCAGCCTGCAGGTCCATCAGGGCGAAGTTGTTGGATTACTTGGACCTAACGGCGCAGGCAAGACCACCACATTTTACGCCATCGTTGGCCTGATCCCCCCTGACGACGGCCGAGTGATGTACGACGGTCAAGACATCACCGACGTTCCGATGTATCTCAGGGCCCGTCAGTATGGCATCAGCTATCTCCCGCAAGAAGCTTCGGTGTTTCGAAAGTTAACGGTGGAAGAGAACATCCTCGCGGTCTTGGAAGCTCAGCCGATTTCCTGGCACGAGCGCCGCGAGAAGATGGAAAAGTTTATCGACGAGCTTGGGACTGGAGCATATCCGCCAGAATCGCGGATACGCCCTGTCCGGTGGGGAGCGCCGACGCGTGGAAATTGCCCGCTGCCTGTGCATCAACCCCACGTTTATTTTGCTGGATGAACCGTTTTCGGGGATTGACCCGATTGCCGTGCTCGACTTGCAGAAGATTATTAGTAGCTTGCGGGCCAGCGGCATCGGAGTGCTGATCACCGATCACAACGTGCGCGAAACGCTTTCGGTAACTGACCGGGCCTACATCATTGATGACGGCCGTATTTTCCGTCAGGGACAGCCCGGGCAGTTGGCCGGCGATCCGGAAGTAAGAAGGGTGTATTTGGGCGAGAGTTTCTCGCTGGTGTGAAGAAGTTAAGGCATTCAAACCACGAAGGTTTCAAGTGTCAGCAAGGTTTTCCTTCGTGAACCATTCGTGACCTTTCTGGAATGACTTTGCGATTGAACTTAGCTCTGAACACATGGTTCTACTTCAGCACAAACTCAGCGTAAAGCTCTCGCAGCGCCAGATCCTGACCCCGGGCCTGGTGCAGATGGTCTCTGTCCTTGCGCTCAATAAGCTTGAGCTCAAGGACATGATCAATACCGAGATGGTCGAGAATCCCGTGCTGGAGGAACTCGAAGACTCGGTTCCTCTTCTCGACGAAGTCGGCAAGAAGGAAGAGGATCGCGAGCGCGCCGCTGCCGCTACTACCGAAGAAAATCCGATTACGGCGGCAGAAAAGAAAGATCCCTTCGAAGAAATCGACTTCGGTTCGTTCTTTCAGGACTACCTGGATCCCGGATACCGCACGCACAGCGAGATGGAGGATATCGAACGCCCTTCGTTCGAGAATTTCCTTTCCAAGCCGACCAATCTGACGGACCACCTTTCCTGGCAACTGGGGGCGCTTAGTCTGCGTCGGGAAGTGCGCGAGGCTGCCGACCTGATCGTCGGCAACCTCAACGAGGACGGATACCTCATCGCCAGCGATGAGGAATTGCTCGGAATTGCACCGCCAGCGCCGCCAGAAGCGGATGCCGAAGCCGCAAAGAACATCGCGAATGAAGTGCAAGCGCTGGGCATAGCCGATGCCACGGCGGCTGGCGATGGTGCGGAACTTTCGGCCGAGGCGTGGAACTTCTGATTTGTCGGATGATCCGGAGACTGCGAGCTTATCGACTGGGGAGGTCTCGACCGCCACAGAGGCGGCGTCGATCTCGTTCGGGAAACGCTGCGGCGGCAGTTGCTCCTGCGCCGGAACCAGCGCCGAGAGTGACATATCAGCCAAATTTCAGCGCCGCCGATTTGCAGGAAGCCCTACAAGTCGTACAACAGCTCGACCCTCCCGGAGTCGCTTGCCGCGACCTGCGCCAGTGCCTGCTGAACCAGCTTCGTTTCCATCAGGTCCAGTTGGAACAGCGCAAGAACGGAAACGGAACGGCTCAGGTTCTGCAGGATGCCATGGCGGTCGTCGATCAGCATCTTCGCGGTCTGCAGAACAAGCAGCATAAGGAAATCGCCAAGGCGATCGGGCGTCCCATAGAGGCCGTGCAGGCCGCGTTCGACTACATCCGCACGCTCGATCCTCGCCCCGGCCTGCAGTACAACAAAGTTCAAGCGCGCCTGATCGAGCCCGACGTTGCCTTCGTCAAGCACGGCGACGAGTGGCTGGTCATCATGAATGACGAAGACCTGCCGCAGCTTCGGCTCAATCCCGCTTACAAGAAACTCGTCACGCGTGACGGAACGAACGACAAGAACACGCGCGACTACGTGAAAGAGCGCTACAAGAGCGCGATTCAGCTCATCAAGAACATTGAGCAGCGCAAACAAACCATCACCAAGGTCTGTTATTCGATTGTCGCCCGCCAGCAGGAATTCCTGGAAAAAGGCATCGATCAACTGAAACCGATGATGATCAAGGAGGTGGCCGAAGAAATCGGCGTGCATCCTTCGACGGTAAGCCGTGCCGTGGCCAACAAATATGCCCACACACCGCAGGGCGTGTTCGAACTCCGGTATTTCTTCAGCGAGAGCGTGCAGGGCCCCGAGGGTGGTGGCACATCGCTGCTGATCCTCAAGCGCCGTGTGAAAAAGCTCATCGAGGAAGAAGACCCCAGCCGTCCGTTGACCGACGAGCAGATCACCCGCATCCTGCAGTCCCAAGGCATACAGGTGACGCGCCGCACGGTGGCCAAATACCGCGAAGACATGCGCATCCCGAGCACGCACCAGCGCCGGGTAAAAAAGTAATGTAGCGTCGGCGTCCCGTCGGCTAGTCGGTGAGCGAAATCTCGCACCACGTCACCCGACCAGGCTACCGGCTGACTGACTGACTTCCAGATGCAGTGCCCAATTTATCTCGATACGAATTTTCCAGGAGGGGCGCTCATGAACGTGGAGTACACCGGAAGACAGTACGAAGTCACCAACGCCATCCGCAAAGAAGTTGAAACCGGCCTCACGAAAATCCGCAAAATTCTGGGCGACAAGTTCGAAACCAAGGTAATCCTCGCTGTCGAAAAGCACCGCCACAAAGCCGAAATCACCATTAACCCGCGCAATGGACCGCTGGTCGGCCTGGCTCAAGCGAAAGACATGACGATCGCCGTCAACGAAGCGCTGGATCACCTGGAAAAGCAGGCGATCAAGCACAAGACGAAGTGGCAGGCCAAGAAGCGCTCCGCCCGAAAGAGTGAAGAGACCAAGAGGTGGAACGGGCACTCAGTCGAGGAAGAATTGCAGACTACCGTCGGCCTCTCTGAGAAGACCGCCGTTCCGGTCATGGTCCACAAGTATCCTGCTGTCGCGAAGACGACCGAGGTTCATCTGGTTCGCTCCAACGATGCTGTCGCCATGCGCCCCATGACGCTCGAAGAAGCAATCAAAGAGGCCCATTTCAAAGACCGAGACGTATTCGTCTTCCGCGATCCCAAGGGCAAAGTGATGGTCCTGCACCGCGCCAAAGATGGCAAGATGCAGTTGATCGAAGTCCCATAGGTCTCGGAGAAATGATGTAGGGACAGCCGCCTCGGCTGTCCGCGGCCCGGAAGTATCGGGTCGCAGGTTTTTGTACCTACTTGCTCTTGCCCGGCATTCCCTCCGCATGCAGACTCCCCTCTCGACTCGTCCGCGCAACGTTGGCACGCAGGACCTGTTGCGCAATCCCGACTGGCTCGGAAGAGGCTCTCGAGACTGGAGTATTGATACGTTTTAATACGGGCTTTCCAGTGGTAAAATCCGCGATCGAGGGAGATTTCTTCCATGCGCATCCATTCCGGCCGTCACTTGTTAATCGCAATGTTCGTATTGTTGTGTTTGTCGCTGAGTTTGCCGCAGGCCCATGCTCAAGCCGCGCCGAAGCTTTCCGTTCACTGGGAGGAACTCACCGCCTCTGATTTTCGAGAAGGTGTTCACCGTTCCGCCGGAGTCTGTCTTCTTCCCTTCGGGATTATCGAGAAGCACGGCCCGCATCTCCCGCTCGGCACCGATCTGCTCGACGTGCGTTATGCCGCGCTCCACGCCGCTGAGCAGGAGTACGCGGTCGTGTTTCCCGAATACTATTTTGGTCAGATTGCGGAGGCCAAGCACGAACCCGGAACCATGGCGTACAGCAGAGGCCTGCAACTGGCCTTGCTGCAGGAAACCACCGACGAGATGGCCCGCAATGGCTGCAAGAAGATTCTGATCGTTAACGGACACGGCGGCAACAACAGCCTGCTCCCCTTTTTTGCGCAGACTCAGCTCGACAAGCCGCACGATTACGTTGTTTATGTATTCGACGAACGCACTCCCGAGCATGGCGGCCCGCCGAAGAAGACCAAGATCGACATGCACGCCGGCGAGAGCGAGACCTCGAAGATGATGATCTCCCATCCGGAGCTCGTACATCCCGAACGCGCCACGAGCGAATCCGGCGCCGATCAGGCCCGCCAGAAAATTCCCGAAGATATCTACACCGGCATCTGGTGGTACACGCGTTTTCCGTTCCACTATTCCGGGGAAGGCGCAGCCGCCACCAAAGAACTGGGCGAATATCAGATGAAGTGGTGGATCGACTCAGTCGTGAAGGCGATCCAGCAGGTGAAGGCGGATGACGTCAGCCTGAAAATGCAGAAGGAATTTTACGAGAAGAGCACGCACCCGCTGGACACGCAGCCGTAAGCGATTTCAGATTGTCGCCAGTCGAGTTCCCAGAGCCGGAGTTAGCCTCCGTACTTTCCGATCAGCATGCCGGTGATAAACACCAGCACGCCGCCCAGGCCAACCTGCATCGCGGCAGAGACCCAGGGCGTATCCATGTAGCGCTTGCGAATCCAGGTGATCACTGCCGAGTTCAGCCAGCACTACAATGCCCGCCGCCCAAAGCGCCGCCCTGAAGTCGCGCAAGAGAAATGGCAGAGTGTGACCGATGCCGCCCACTGCGGTCATCGCCCCGCAAATCAACCCACGCACCCAGGGATGTCCGCGGCCGGTCAAGACTGCCGTCATCCGATAGAGCCTCCGCAAATCCCATGCTGATGCCGGCGCCCGCCGACGCGGCTAACCCGACCAGAAACGCGTCCCAGCTATTTTGCGTAGCAAAGGCAGCGGCAAAGACTGGCGCCAGCGTCGACACCGACCCATCCATTAATCCCGCCAGACCCGGCTGCACGATCTGCAGAACGAACAGCCGCCGCTGCGCTACTTCTTCGTCGGCTTTCACATTCGCCGGCAGCTTTTGCTTGTCGAGTTCCTGTGCGCGATTCTCGTGTTCCCGCTCTTCCGTCGCGAGATCATCGAGCAACTGGCGGATGCTGGCGTCCTGCGTCCGCGCCGCCGCTTTCTCGTAAAAGCGCCGCGTCTCGACCTCCATCGTCGAGGCTTCTTTGCGCACCGCCTCAATCCGCAGCGGACGCACCAGCCACAGTGCCGGACGCTCCACAAATCCGCGCACGTCCTGTCGCCGGATCAAAGGAATGTGCTCGCCGAACTTCGTGCGATAGAGCTCCAGCAGCCGGCGCCGATGCCCCGACTCCTCTTCGCGCATGCCCTCAAACATCGACGCCGTCGCGGGATAATCCTGCCGCAATCCCTCGGCAAAATCGGCGTAGACGCGCTCGTCTTCTTCCTCCAGCGCGATCGCTAGAGCCAGGACTTCTCGTTCGGTGAGTTCTTCGAACTTTTTCATGACGGGATAGATTACCTGCCAGAGCGGGCTGAGACAATCTGGATTTGTTGTTTTCGGCCGTGCCCCGCTCAGCGGTATCTCAGTCGGCAATCGCACTTGGCAGCAGCGGCGGCGGTTCGATGCTAGTATCCAGTGCATGAAGGCGCGCAAGTCTTCTGGCCGGACCTTGAAGAACTCAGGGAAGAGCCGCAAGCCTTCCGTGCGCGAACGCCAACGCTCGCTCGAACTGGTCATCATCACAGGTATGAGCGGGTCGGGGAAGGCTTCGGTCCTCAAGGCCTTCGAGGATCTCGGCTACTACTGCGTCGATAACCTGCCGGTGGAACTGATCCCCCGTTTTGCGGAGATGGCCGTCCGGTCGCGCGACACCCGCCGCACCGCCCTGGTTGTTGACGTGCGCGAAGGCGGCAAGCTGGGAAAGTTGCCGGACATTTTGAAATCAGTCCGGCGGATGATCCCGACCAAGGTCGTCTTCCTGGAAGCCTCCGACGCGGTGTTGTTGCGCCGTTTCAGCGAAACACGCCGTCCTCATCCCCTGGGAACGGATTCTCCGGTGAAATCGGCGCTGAAAGCCGAGCGGCGACATTTGAACGTAATCCGCCGCGTCGCTGATTTGGTCATCGACACTTCGAAGTTCAACGTTCACGAACTGCGGGCGCACATCAACGAGCGCTTCCACGAGCAATCCCCGGGAAAGAGCATCCTCGTTTCCTCGGTCAGCTTTGGCTTTCGCAACGGCGTGCCCGAAGATGCCGACTTGGTGTTCGACGTTCGCTTCCTCCCCAATCCGCACTTTGTCCCCGAGTTTCGTCCTTTAACCGGACGGCATCCGCGAGTCGCCAAGTACATCCGCTCGTTTCCTCAGACGCAGGAATTCATTACGCGCATCTCGGATCTTTTGGTGTACCTGCTGCCGCACTACATTCATGAAGGCAAGAGCTATCTGACGATCGCTTTCGGCTGCACCGGCGGCCAGCACCGCTCGGTCATGATGGCCGAGGAGGTCGGCAAGCACTTGCGCCGCGCGGGATACCGTGTCAAGGTCGTGCATCGGGACAGCCCCAAGTAGCCGCGAGCAGTTCCATGGCGACGCCTCCTTATCCTCTTCATCCCGAGCCCATCAAAAAGAGTTGGCTGGAGCGCAATCCGCTCTGGAAGATTCCCCTCGGATGCCTCACGCTTTTCGTGCTCCTCGCGGTATTCGTCATCATCGCTGATGACGGTCATTACTTCGTCGTTCCGGCACAGTGATGTCTATCAGCAGGCAATTGCACAAGCCACGGCGAACCTTCAAGTTCGTGAGCGGATCGGAGAGCCGATCAAACCAGGCTGGCTAATTTCGGGGCAAATGAACGTGAACAGCAGCAGCGGCAAAGCGAATCTGGTCATTCCAATATCGGGCCCGCGCGGCCGAGGAAGAATCCATGCAGTTGCCCAAAAGAGCGGTGGGGTGTGGCGGTTCACGTATCTGCAGGTGGACGTGGCAAACCAGTCCACCAGTATCGACCTGCTCTCCATTCAGCCTCCCGTGGAGCGGGATTTCTGAGGAGAACTGCCGAAGCCGGCAATCTGCTGCTGGCGTTTCGGCCGAGACGGAGCTTGCGGGGGCACCGGAAACGCCATCCTCGGCATGCCCGACTAAAGTAAAATAAGACCTTGCATCGAGCCCCGATTGCACTCGTAGGATGCTATTTCGGTCTTCGCCATGCAGGAGTCCTATGCGGCAACTGATGCGGCTTGTCCGCTACGCCTTGCCCCACTGGTGGGAGATCCTGTCTTCGGTGCTGCTAATGGCGGCCGTCGGAGCGCTCGATGCCTTCAAGTACCTGCTGGTTCGCCCGATTTTTGATCGCGTCCTCAATCCCTCAAGCGGCTCCAAAGAGATTCAACTTTTCAGTATTCCGCATACGCACTATTCCCTGTACCTGCAGCAGTTGGTTCCGTCCCATTTCACCGATGCGTGGAAGATTGTGGCCTTTGCCCTGGTTGCCTCCACGGTCCTCAAGGGTATCTGCGATTACGCTGGAACCTACCTCGTGAATCACGCTGGCTTCGGGATGATCACCGATCTGCGCGATGATCTCTATAACGCGATTCTGAGACGATCCGCCGCATTCTTTTCCCAGCACACGACTGGCACGCTGCTATCGACGATCATCAACGACATTGAGCGCGTGCAGTACGCCATGTCGACCGTGTTGGCCGAAGCGCTCCAGCAGTTCTTCACTTTCATCTTTGTGGCCGGCGTGGTGATTGTCTTGGGCGGGAGCCTCTCATGGATCCTCCTGCTGTTTGTGCCCATCATCATTTATTCATCTCGAAAAATCGGTTCCCGTGTGCGCAAAACCACGCGCCACGGCCAGGACAAGTTGGCTGAAATTCAGAACATTCTGCATGAGACGATCACCGGCAACCGCATCGTGAAGGCATTCAATACGGAAAACTGGGAGATCTCCCGCTTCCGCAATGCCGCCCGGCGTTTGTTCCGCGCCAATCTGCGCTCGGTTGCCGCCACTGCCATTAGTTCGCCTTTGATGGATATTTTCGGCATGATCGGCGTCGCCCTGCTGCTCTTGTTTGGCCGTGAGCAGATCAAAGACGGCCGCATGACTCCCGGCATCTTCGTGGCTTTCATCACCGCCGTCTTCAGCCTTTACAACCCGGTCCGCAAGTTCGCTCTGTTCAACAACAATTTCCAGCAGGCTCTGGGCGCATCGTCAGAGATCTTCAAGTTCATGGACGTAGAAGACGACGTAAAGGAAAAGCCGCGAGCCAGAGTCCTTCCAAAGTTCGGCTCGAGTGTTCGCTTCGAGAACGTCCGCTTCGCGTATTCCGCGCGAGGAAAACGGCGAGGGCAGCGCGATGTCCTTCGCGACATCAACCTTGAAGTGAAGCGCGGAGAGATTCTCGCCATTGTCGGTTCCAGCGGCGCCGGCAAGAGCACTCTCGTTCACCTGATTCCTCGGTTCTTCGATGTGACTGCCGGGCGTCTGCTCATTGACGGCATTGATGTGCGCGATGTGACACTAGCCTCGCTGCGGGAACAAGTCGGCATCGTCACCCAGGAAACGGTCCTGTTTAACGACACCGTGCGCAACAACATCGCCTACGGGCAACCCCACGTCCCGCTGAAAGAAGTTGAAGCTGCGGCACGCGCCGCTTTGGCTCACGACTTCATTTCGATGCTTCCGGCGGGGTACGATACGGTGATCGGAGAACGCGGCGTGCGGCTATCCGGAGGCGAGCGCCAGCGTCTGGCCATTGCTCGCGCGCTGCTGAAGAATGCTCCCGTGCTGATTCTCGACGAAGCCACATCAGCGCTTGACAGTGAATCGGAATCGCTGGTGCAATCGGCCCTGCATAATCTGATGAGCGGGCGCACCGTATTTGTGATCGCGCACCGGTTGTCGACTGTACGCCGTGCGGACCGTATCGTGGTGATCGACAACGGCACCATCTCAGAAATCGGCGCACATGAGGATTTGATGAAGAAGCTCGGCACGTATCGCCGGCTTTATGATCTGCAGTTCACCGACGCGGAGGTCCCGAAAGCTGCCGCAGAATCGTAACACCCAGGCCCCTATGCCCATACGTTCGATGACAGGTTTCGCGCAAGTCAAAGGTGAAGTCCCGCAGAACAGCCCGCTAGCGTCTGCTCCCGGAGGCACGCAGTCCAACGGCAGAGTTGGCTTCACGCTGTCGCTGAAATCCGTAAACCATCGCTTCCTCGATCTGCACTTCCGGCTTCCCTCCGGCACGGATTCTCTGGAAATGCAGCTTCGTCGCTTGCTCAAGGAAAACGTGGCGCGCGGACATCTCGAAGTCTCCTTGAGTCTGGACCGTTCGAGCAGCGAGACGTTTTCGCTGAATCGCGAACTGGTAAGCGGTTACATCGCGGCTTTTCGTGCGGCCGCAGCGGAATTCTCTCTGGCAACGGAACCAGATCTGAATGCCGTTCTGCGCATCCCCGGCGCGTTAGATTCCGCCACTGAAGCAGCCGACGGTGAGATCGAAGCGGCGGTCATGGCCAAGGTCGGAGAAGCAATCGACCGCTTGAACCAGATGCGCGAAGAAGAAGGCCGAGGCATTGTTCGAGAGCTGCGTCAGCGCATGGCCCACCTTCAGGAGGCAGCCGGCAGCGTACAGCAGCATCGCCGCGCCGTACTGCACAATTACACTGAGAGGCTCCAGTCCCGCCTCCAGGAATTGCTGGGTTCCACCGTGGATCGCGAGCGTGTGCTGCAAGAAGCCGCGCTGCTGGTGGATCGCAGCGACATCCAGGAAGAAATCGTGCGGCTCGAAAACCACGTGCAACATTTCCTGGGATTGCTGGATGAAGGCGGCGAAATTGGCAAGAAACTCGATTTCCTGCTGCAGGAAATGAATCGCGAAGCCAACACTCTACTTTCGAAGACTTCCGGACTAGCCGGGGAAGCGCTCAATATTACGGAAGCAGGACTGGCCATGAAAGCGGAAATTGAAAAATCACGCGAGCAGGTGCAAAACCTGGAATGAGCCCATCACAAAAGCCGCTCGTCTTCATCATCTCCGCTCCGTCCGGTTCGGGAAAATCGACGCTTACGAACGAACTGCTTAAGTTAGTTCCGAACCTCGAATTTTCCATCTCCTACACCACGCGTCCTCTACGCGGCAGCGAGCAGAATGGCAAACACTACCACTTCATCTCGCTCGACGAGTTTAACCGGATGATTGCGGCGGGTGAATTTCTCGAATACGCGAATGTGCACGGGAATTGTTACGGAACGGCGCGCGAATTCCTGCGGCAAGCGGGACGCAAAGGCCACGACCTGTTGCTTGATATCGACGTGCAGGGAGCGGCCCAGATCAAGCGCAATCTCACGGACTCGATCAGCATCTTTGTCCTTCCACCCGACCGCAAGACTCTGGAGTGGCGACTCCGCAACCGCAGCGAGGATTCGGAGGACGTCATTCAGCGGCGCCTGCTCACTGCGACCCGCGAAATCGAAGAGTACGACAAGTACGACTACATCCTGATCAACGACAAGCTCGAAGAATCCGTTGAGCGGCTTCGTGCCATCGTTTTGTCGGAGCGACAGCGGCGCTTAGGTGCGCCCACTCTCTGACGAGGACAAGAGGTATTTCGAACTCGCCGAATCTTGTCGCTTATCCAACGCTCGCGAGAAGGTCCAACCCATCCTGGCGTCCTTTGGTGTGCCGGCTCCCTCAGCACGTTCATAGTTTTCGGGGTATCATTACTGAGACGCTCGGGAAGGCCGTCGACCGGAACCAGCCTGACGCGGGACCAAGCCCGATAGTTGGTCATCTTTCGCGGACCGCTCGGATTGACGTTCGGCGCTGATCGCTCCAAATCGGTTTTCAAGGGGGGAGTCCCAATGAAGTTGATCGAAGGCTTTGACAGCAATTACCGGTACATCCTGGTGGCAGCGCGGCGCGCCCGGCAACTGCAATCCGGTGCGCCTCCGGTGGTCGATACCAATTCGCGGAAGCCTTGCCGCATCGCGCAGGATGAAATCCGCGCCGGCAAGGTGAAATGGGAGATGACTGAAACTCGCAGCGCCGCCGAGCAGGCCTCCGAGAGTCTCGATAAGGCACTGGGGCAGGACTAGGAATTGTTGATTTTGTGATTGTCGACTGTTGAATGGTTTTGGATCGATCAACAATCAGAAATCATCAATCAACAATATGAAGATCGCCCTCGGCGTCACCGGCGGAATCGCAGCGTACAAAGCAGCTGAAGTTCTGCGTCTGCTGCAGGACCGTGGCATCCGCGTGCAGGTCATCATGACCCGCGCCGCCCAGGAGTTCGTCAAGCCTCTTACCTTCGCCGCGCTCTCCGGAGAAAAAGTCATTACCGGCATGTTCTCGCCCGGCGAGGAACACGAGCCCAACATCGATTCCGCCATCGAGCACATTGCAGTCGCGCAATCGATCGATGCTCTCGTCGTTGTTCCCGCCACAGCCGATATTCTGGCTCACTTCGCGCAGGGCATCGCGACGGACTTCCTGACGACGCTGTATCTCGCAACGACTGCACCTGTCGTTGTCGCACCGGCGATGAACGTCAACATGTGGAACCATCCAGCCACCCAGGCGAATCTGGAAGTTCTGCGCAAACGTGGCGTGAAGATCGTGGAACCCGGTGCGGGCTATCTTGCTTGCGGCATGGTCGGTCAGGGACGCCTCGCGGAGAATGACGCAATCGTCGCCGCTGTTTTGGAAGCTCTTGGGTGCCTCCCAGGATCTGTCGGGCGAGACCGTGCTCATCACGGCCGGTCCCACGCGCGAGAAGATCGATCCCGTGCGCTATCTCACGAATCGCTCCAGCGGTCGCATGGGATATGCTCTCGCCGAAGCTGCCTTGCGGCGTGGTGCCCGCGTGTTGTTGGTCAGTGGCCCGACCTCACTCACGCCGCCCGGCGCTGCCGAAGTAACTCGAGTCGAATCGACGGAGGAAATGCGCGATGCTGTCCTCCACCTCCTTCCTCAAGCCAGCATCGTGATCAAAACCGCGGCTGTCGCGGACTATCGTCCGAAGTCCGCTGCAGGCCAGAAGATCAAGCGCAAAGGCCCGATGACCCTGGAACTTGAGGCCACTCCCGACATTCTGAAAGAGCTCTCGTCGAAGAAGACATCACAAATCGTCGTAGGCTTCGCCGCCGAGACCGAAAACGTTCTGGAGAACGCCCGCCAGAAGCTGCTCTCAAAGAATCTGGACGCGATTGTCGTCAACGATGTCTCGCGCGAAGGCATCGGCTTCGACTCCGACCGCAACGCCGTCACCATCATCACTCGCGACGATGTGGTCGAAGTCCCCGAAACCACGAAGTGGGAAGTAGCCCAGCGCGTTCTCGATCAAGTTGTGAAGCTCCGCCAGCAGCGCAAGTCTCCTGTAAAAGCGTAACTCTGCAGGTGATCGCCCAAACTCGCGTAGCGACAGCGCCTCGGCTGTCCCGCAAAGCGAAGCGAACGGCGTCATCTATGAGCCGTACGCGTAGCACAAAAATTCGTAACGGAACATCTCGCCTCTTTAGGATTTTCGACGTCGAGACTCCAACGTATAATCATCTGAACCCAACCGTGCCAACGATTCAAAGCCCCGATCTCCGCCGAGCCCTAGCCGAACGCATTCGTTACTACAACGAACTCGGCATCTACGATTTCTACCGCCGCGATCGGGTCGAAGCGTCGGAATCCACGACGATTGAAGTTGGGCAACAAGCCACATCAGGTTCCCAGCCGGAACTGCGAGAGGAAATGTCCCCAAGAAAATCCGCGGTGGTCGTCCCGCCAGCCGATCAAAACATCTTTGAAGTCCTGCCCCCGAAGCCCGAGCAGAGCGTTCACCGATCCCATAGCCGCCCTGAAGTTAATCCGCGAAGATCTCGGCGATTGCACTCGCTGCAAGCTTCACCAGCAAGGGCGCAAGCAGATCGTCTTCGGCGTCGGCAATCCTCGACGCGGACCTGATGTTCGTCGGCGAAGGCCCCGGCGCGGATGAAGATGCGCAAGGAGAGCCTTTCGTCGGCCGCGCCGGACAACTGCTCAACAACATGATCAAGGCCATGGGCCTGCGCCGCGAAGACGTCTACATCGCGAACGTTGTGAAATGCCGCCCACCCGGCAACCGCACGCCCGAACGCGACGAGTGCGACACTTGCTCTCCGTTTCTCATGCGCCAGATCGCGGTGATCAAGCCGAAGGTGATAGTCGCGCTCGGTGCCGTGTCTGCGAAGAATCTTCTCGCCATCAACGCGCCAATGTCAGAACTGCGCGGTCGCTTCTACGACTTCATGCCGACCGGCGCGCGCAGCAGCGACCCCTCGTGGCAAGGAGCGAAACTGGCGGTTACCTATCATCCTGCGTTCCTCTTGCGCGATCCGCGCCAAAAAGGCGAAGCCTGGAAAGACCTGCAGATGGTGATGAAGTACCTGGGCCTGAAGCCCCCTAAACAGAACGTGTAGGGACGGACGCCTCGTCCGTCCCGCGGGCGAAGCCCGCGTCGTGCCTGTACGCGCGGTTCATGCACACGTCGCGTTAGTTTATCCTTCCAACCAATGCCCGACTTCTGCGACGTAGCCGTGCCCGTGCCGCTCGACATGGCGTTCACCTATCGTGTCCCGGACGGCACGGCGCCGGTCATCGGAGGACGCGTCCTCGTACCCTTCCGCCAGCAGCGCATGATGGGCATCGTCGTCGAACTCCACGACCGCAAACCACAGATCGCCACCAAGAATATTCTCAACGTGGTCGACACCGCTCCCGTCCTCGACGATCGGCTGCTGCGCCTCGGTCGCTGGATTGCCGACTACTATCTCGCCCCGGTCGGCGAAGTCTTCCGCTCGATGCTGCCGCTCACGGCCGAGTTCAAGCGCGTCGTCGGATATCGCATCACCGACCAGGGACAGATGGCGCTGCATCTGGCTGGCATGGCCGGATCTTCTGCGCGCTCGCAACGAACTCCCGAGGAGCAGGCCATGGAATTTCGCGTGCTCGACTATCTCGCCGGCTCCGACAGCGAGCTCGTCCGCGAGCAGACTCTGCGCCAAGCCACTCGTGCTCCTCGCAAAATCCTCGATGGAATGGTGCGCAAGAAATGGGTTACCCGCGAAGATCTCTCGGCGCAGCAAGACGCCACCCGGACCGTCAGGGTCGCTCTACTGAAGTCCGCCGAAGGCAAGCTGAACGCGAATCAGCAAATCATCGTCGATACCCTCGCCGCCGCGGGCGGCAAGGTTCCCGTCGACGCGCTTCAGTCGCTCGAAATTCCACGCACGACTCTCGGCACTTTGATTCGGCGCGGCTTAGTCGATGTCATCGAAGAACCCGCGGACTTCACCGTCTCCCGCACCAAACCGAGGCCGACTCCCTTCGAGTTCGATTTCAACAGCGCGCAAAAAGCTGCGCTTGCGTGCCTGCGCGAGAAAGTTGAAAGCAAAAAGTTTTCAGGCATGTTGCTGCACGGCGTGACGGGTTCCGGAAAAACCGCCGTATATCTCGCCGGTATGCGTTCGGTCCTCGAAGCCGGGCGCTCAGCCATTCTCCTGGTCCCAGAAATCGGGCTAACTCCGGCTGTGGCCGCCGACCTGCATCAGATCTTCGGTGACGAAGTGGCCATCCTGCACTCCGCTCTCTCCGACCGCGAACGTGCCGAGCAATGGCATCGCATCAAGCGCGGCGAAGCGCGCATGGTCGTAGGCACGCGCTCGGCGGTATTCGCTCCCGTCGCCGATCTGGCTCTGATCATCGTCGACGAAGAGCACGACGCCTCTTACAAGCAGGAAGAAACGCCCCGCTACCACGCCCGCGACGTCGCCGTCATGCGCGCCAAAATGTCGGACGCGACCGTCGTTCTCGGTTCGGCCACGCCCTCGCTCGAGTCCTACTTCAACGCGAAAAAGAGTAAATATGCGCTGATCGAGCTGCCAGATCGCGTTGAGAAGCGCCCTTTACCCGAAGTCGAAATCGTCGACATGCGCCTGGAATTCCAGGAGACGGGACACGAACAGGTGATCTCGCGCAAACTTGCCGCCGAGATCCAGCAGCGCCTCGATCGCAAAGAGCAGGTCATGGTCCTGCTGAACCGGCGTGGATACTCTCCGGTCGTGCTCTGCCGGACTTGCGGCAAGAAACTCGAATGCAAGAACTGCGCCATCGCACTGACCCATCACAAGCGCGAGCACAAGATGGTCTGTCACTATTGCGGCTACACGGCCCCGGTTCCGAAGTCCTGTGTGCACTGCGGCAGCGAGTACGTCTACTTTCTCGGTACCGGATCAGAGAAGCTGGAAGAATTGCTGCACGGAATGTTTCCGCAGGCCCGCATTGCCCGCCTCGATCGCGACACGGTCCGCGGTCACGAAGATTTCGAGCGCACACTGAACGCACTGAACGAAGGCGAACTCGACCTGGTCGTCGGTACGCAGATGATCGCCAAAGGTCACGACATCCACGGCGTTACCTTAGTCGGCGTCGTTGGAGCCGATGTTGCGCTGGGCCTTCCCGACTTCCGTGCCGCCGAACGCACCTTTCAGCTTCTGACGCAGGTCGCCGGTCGCGCTGGTCGCGGACAATCTCCAGGTAAGGTCATTCTGCAGACATATTTTCAGGATCATTATGCGGTTCAATACGCCGCGCGCCACGACTTCATCGGCTTCTACGAGAAGGAACTCCGCTTTCGCAGTTGGATGCACTATCCGCCGTACTCCGCCCTGGCCAACGTGCTGGTCCGCAGCGGCAATCTCGACGACGCCTTGAAGTGGTCTGGAATCCTGGGCAAATGGTTCGACCAGACTCGCCATGAGGGCGTCAGGGTTTTAGGTCCCGCCGCCGCGCCCATCATGCGCCTGAAGCAAGATTACCGTTATCACTTCGTTCTCAAGTCGCCCAGCCGGGAGAAGTTGAATGCAACTTTGCGCGCCATGCTTGTCCACGCCGCGCAACAAAAGATTCCCCGCACGCAGGTCATCGTCGATGTCGACGCGCTATGGTTGATGTGAAGCCTCACTCGCGGAATAATCCTTTGAATGCCGGCTAAGACGCTCAAAGATACGCCGCCAAAGTTCTTCGCCTCTCCAGCCGAATGGCGCGCCTGGCTCGAAAAGCATCACGCGGATACACAAGAACTCTGGGTCGGATTCTACAAACGTGATTCCGGCCGTCCCAGCATCACCTGGCCAGAAGGTGTTGATGGCGCACTCTGCTTCGGCTGGATCGACGGCGTTCGCAAAAGTATCGACGCCGTTAGTTACAAGATCCGCTTCACTCCGCGCAAGCCGCGCAGCATCTGGAGCGCCATAAACATCAATCGAGTGGCCGAGCTTTCGAAGGTGGGTCTCATGCACTCCACCGGCCTGGCTGCCTTCGAGAAGCGCGACGGCGAGCAGATCAGCGATCTACGCCTATGAACAGAGAAAGACAGCGAAACTGCCTGCGCCGTTTGAAAAGAAATTCCGCGCGCAAGGGGAAGCCTGGAAATTCTTCCAGTCCCAGCCCCCGTGGTACCAGCGAACTTCCACCTATTGGGTGATCAGCGCGAAAAAAGAAGAGACTCGTTTGAAGCGACTCGCTACCCTGATCGACTGTTCCGCCCGCAAACAAAACATCCCGTCTTTGAATCGCCCATCAGGATCGAAATGACGCCGTACGCAATCTGAAATGGCGAGATCGTAAAGGTCAGTAGTCAGCATGAGCCCAGCTAATAGCGCCAAAGCCCAGCGGCTTCCGGGAAGAGACGGGATACTCGGGTGCTTGCTGCTGCCGAATCGTCAGGACATTCATGACCGTGATCAGCCCCGCCCAAACCCACCAACTGTAGTTCGAGTGGTCCACTCGGTAAGCCAACGCTCCCAGGCCGACCAGTGCGAACACAGTGATCCACGAAATCAGACGATGAGCCCGGGGCGCCAACGCGTACACAATGTGGCCTCCATCGAGCTGTCCGCTGGGCAGCAGATTCAAAGCCGTCGCATACATGCCCACCCAGGCTGCCACAGCCACAGGGTGCAGATACACACGGCTTAAGGGTAAGACCGCAACGGCACGGTTGGGTGCAAAGTAGCGCAATGCATTCTGGACAAAGTGGAAAATTGCTGGATATCCCAGTTGCAGCTCTGAGGCCGCCATGCCGCGTCCGATCGGCTTCGAAAGTATGATGGCGACGGCCAATGAGGCTACCGCCATCACAAATCCGGCGATTGGTCCCGCTACGCCGATATCAAACAGCGCCGCCCTGGAGCGAATCGGAGCCTTGATGCGAATCACCGCGCCCAGAGTTCCAATCAACGTCGGCGCTGGGATGAAAAACGGAAGAGTCGCTCGCACTCCGTAATACCGACAGAGCAGGTAGTGCCCCATCTCGTGGCTCAGAAGAATGATCAAGAGAGCTGCCGAGAATGGAACTCCGAGCAACAGCCGCGATGGCTGCGTGAGCGCCCATCCCAACGGGAAAAACGGCACTAGCTCATTTCCGGCATGTGAAGGGCGGTAGATTGTGCAGAAAGTTGAATTCCAACCGCGCCCCCACCACAAGGGTCGTGAAGCAAGTCGCTGCCAACAGCAAGCCATGCACCCAATACCGCGGACGGGGCAGCGGCCCCTCCGGGGCTGGCAAGTCGTGGTGATAGTCGAACGTAGAGGAGGGAATGGAAGGGACAGGTTCCGACATGCAAGTCTTCAGCCCTGCAAATGGGCTTTAATCATTGATGCTACTACGACATGAGAGAACGTGCGGAGACTCCTCGGAGGCGCTTTGATCACCGGAATTTTATTCGAACCGAAGGGCGAGACTAGTCGATCGATTGCAGCTCTTTGCCCGGCTTGAAACGCACTGCTCTTCCGGGCGGAATAGAAACTTCAGCCCCCGTGCGAGGATTGCGCCCAATACCTGTCTTGCGCGGGCGCACATTGAAGACCCCAAATCCCCGCAGTTCAATGCGATTGCCGGCAGCCAGTGCCTTCTTCATGCTCTCAAATACCGTTTCCACCGCCAGTTCGGCTTTGGTCTTGGTGATGCCCGTTTTTGCCACGACTTCGTTGATAATATCGAGTTTAATCACGCGGGGCTCCAGGCTGCAGGGGGTCAAAATCGTGCTACAAGTCATTGATGCTAAGGAAGATAAGTGAGATTGTCAACCGGAGCATCAATCCCGTAAACTGACAAGCACCCAGCCAAAACAAATTGAGCGATTGACAAGTCCTGTATTTTTGCGACGTGGCCTCCGCGCCCGGGCGCACTTTTCAATTACTCGATTACCAAATTACACAATTACCAAATTTCCTAAAGGGAGTTTCATGCTGAAGAGCGACCGCTGGATTCGCAAGATGTCCCGGGAACACGACATGATCAACCCATTCTCCGAGAAGCAGGTACGAGAGGGCGTGATCTCCTACGGACTGTCTTCCTATGGCTATGACCTGCGAGTGTCCGACGAGTTCAAGATTTTCACCAACGTGAATAACGCTCTCGTCGACCCCAAGCACTTCGACGAAAGATCGTTTGTCACGATACAGACAGACATCTGTATCGTTCCGCCAAATTCTTTTGCGTTGGCACGCTCGGTCGAATACTTCAAGATTCCCCGCAGCGTGCTGACGATTTGCGTCGGAAAGAGCACCTACGCTCGCTGCGGGATCATCGTGAATGTGACCCCGTTCGAGCCCGAGTGGGAAGGTTTCGTTACCCTGGAAATCTCGAACACTACTCCTCTGCCGGCGCGAATTTATGCCAACGAGGGACTTTGCCAAATCATCTTCTTCGAGTCCGACGAGGTTTGTGAAACCAGCTACGCGGACCGCAAAGGCAAGTACCAGGCACAGAAGGGAATCGTCCTGCCGAAATTATGAGCAGCCAGCAAGGGCCGAGGTGAATCATCCACTTCGACCTGCTTGCGAGCCGAGCTACGAATTCACCGTGAAGGGGTCGGTTTGTCCCTACAGGGTTTCCCTGATATGTGCCTGGGAGGTCACGGTCGTATCTTTTTTAAAGACAATTGGTTAGCAACTTCTTGCCGGTTGGAAGTCGCCTGGTATCCACTGATGAGCTCTTCTCAGATTGAACCCGTACTGGCCGTTTGCCCTGGCGCATCTATTCAAGCCGCGCAAAAATCTGTCCACTGCCATCACGAGGTGCAATTCTACTTCGACGACCGGTTCATGGTGCGGTCGCTAGCGGAGTTCGTGCGGAGTGCTCTGGACGCCGGCAGTTCCACCATTATCGTCGCGACGAAATCTCACCGAGAAAACCTGGCGAAGGAGTTGGAGTACTTCGGTGTTGATCTGATTAAAGCGAGCGAACAAGGCAGATTCGTGAGCTTAGACGCGGCAAGCACCCTGGCTCAATTCATGGTGAACGATTCGCCCGACGAAGGTCTCTTCCGTGAAGTGATTGGGACAGTTATTTCCGTTGCTGCAGCCGCATCATCCAACGATCACGAGAAAGTCGTGATCTTTGGCGAAATGGTGACCCTGCTCTGGCAAGGCGGTGATGCGCCCTCGGCTATCCGGCTGGAGCAGCTCTGGAACTTGATTTCTGAGACTCATTCCTTCCGCCTACGCTGCGGCTATCCTTTGGCTAGTTTCGACCGCCAGGTTCACACTGAGTGGTTCTCCCAAATCTGCGGCGAGCATAGCCTGGTGATTCCTGCGGAAGGGTACACTGATCTCCCGGACGAAACTGAGCGCCTTCGCACGGTGGCTCGCCTGCAGCAGAGCGAGCAGGTTCTGAGGTCGGAAGCCGTGGCACACGGCATAGCTGAGGCGCAGAAGCGTCACATCCAAAACGAGAATCAGCAACTCATGGACGAGATCCGGAAGCGCGAAGGTGCGGAGGAGGAACTTCGTCGTTTTTCCCGGCGGTTACTCACGGCCCGGGACGAAGAACAGCGCCGCCTCGCTGCCGAGTTGCACGAAAACACCGCACAACTGCTAGCGGCACTCTCTTTGTACTTCGGCGTTCTTGAAGAAGAAAAGGCATCTCTCAACCCGCGCCTTGCCAGCGTGGTTTCGAGCAGCCGCTCGGTTTCGGACAGTTTGCTCAACCAAATCCGAAAGCTTTCTCACTTGCTGCACCCGCCCACCCTTGATGACGTTGGTCTCAGCTCGGCACTTCGCGAGTACGTGGATCAGGTCCATGCTTCTAGCAAAGGGAGGATTAGTCTCGAAATTCCAGGCGATCTAGGCCGCTTCAATCGAAAGCTGGAGATTGCGGTGTTCCGAATCGTCGAAGAAGCTCTTGCGGGAGTTCGTTTGACGTCAGGGAACGCGCTTGCGACTGTACGGCTAACCCATTCTCTCAGTTCCCTCGTCATTGAGATTCAAAATCATCAGACGGGCGCCGCGATCGAGTTCGCAGCAGCAGGAACTGGGATTATGGGAATTCACGAACGGGCACTCGAACATGGAGGTTCGGTGCAGTTCACATCAGATCTGAGTGGGACACTGCTACGGGTGACCTTGCCTTTGACGGATCACACTTCAATCCAGGCGTAATTGCGGACTTTCGAAATCTACGTGACCCGGAGATAGGTCGAATACTGCTGATCTCCAATAGCTGTGAAGGGCAGCATCTTGGAAGGCCCTCTAGCAGTGTCCACGGTCCAGTTCTCAGTTCCCACTCTTTTTGCCGAAAGTAACTGTGCGCGTGTCACTGCGGGCTCGGATTCGTGATTGCGAAAAGCACCACGGGACCAGCCAATAGCGCCACCGTATCTGGATGTGCTTTGTCAATTTGTTCCAGCCTGGGGGTCAACGGCAGCTCAAGGTCAATGCGGTCTCCTGATTTCCATTGCCGCTGCAACCGCACGAATCTTCCGGGCTGAACCGCTGTTTCGCGCTTTCCGTTTACCGCGATGGAGGCCTGGTCTGCCCAGGCAGGAATCCGCAGGCTGACCGTGAACTCCGTTGCTTTCGACGTCTTCAGCTCAAGCTGCACATGCGCATCAGAGGGATACCCACTCTTCTGAGTAAGCACAATCTCTGCGCCGTCCTGCGTCCACCGCACCGTCGAAGGGATATACAAATTCACGAACACATCCCGCCCATCTCTGAAGTACGTATTGATCCGATAATCCGCCGCGACCTGCGGCATGGTCCCCGAGCAGCACGGCCAGCGGTGGTTCGAATAGACTTTCTTGCCCTGGAAGTTGTAATCGGAGTAGTAAAACGTCCGTCCGTCGGACTGCAGCGGCAGGGCGCCAAGGATCGTGTTGTACATCATCCGCTCCATGCTGTCGCCATATCGCGGATCGCGTGTCACGCGCAGCAAATATCGCGTCAGCTTGAAATGCGCATACGATCCGCACGGCGTTTCAAAACTGCTGTGCGTCTTCGTCAGGCTGTCGAAGACGTCGGCGCTGCCCGTTTTGCGCAGTTGCTCATCCGGACCCCAGCCGCCCGTCGCGTAACTCTGCGCCAGAACCATGTCAAATCCATTCTTTGCCGCAAGCAGGTACTTCTCGTTGCCCAACGTTAAGTACGCCTGCATCGCCGAGCACAAACAGTTGACGTGGCTGTAAGCGTGACGACCGGCAAAATCGTTCTGTCCTTGAGCAAGCCGTTCGTAGAAAGGTTCATTCAGATACTGGATCGCGACTTGGCGACACCGCTCTCCCGCGCCGCGCTGATAAGCGAGGAAAAGATTCTCCGGCATCGTGTACGGCTCATCCCAGGTCCACGATTCATCCTTGCCAGGGCGCCAACTCGTCCCATGCTCCACCGAGTGACCAGGCAAATGTGGCAGAGCCGCGTCCGTCGTTTTCGATAGGATCTCCCACGCCAGGGGATCACCAGCATACTTATACGAATCGATCAGCCCGCATACCAGCTTGTCGTAACAATACGCGGGGAAGCGGTTATCCTCGTAGAACTTCCCGTCGATTACCTGGGCATAAAGGCGATTCAGTCGAAGGACCTTGTCCCGCGCCGCCTGTGAGCCCGTGATTGCGTAGGCCCGGGACAGCGCCGACACCCATTGTCCGAACGTTGCCGAAGGGGCGAAACCCGCATCGAACGTATGCCAATCGTAATTCGGATCGTAGCGGTACCATCCGCCCAGATCCTCGCCAGGCGCGGGCTTTCCGATCATCGCGCGAAATGGCTTCATCAGCGCGTCATCATCCAGGCTCATCAAGACGGCATGAGTCTGCCGCAGTTGCTCTTCATGGAGCGGACTATCGAGCGAAACGTCCCCGTAGCCGAACTCTTCCAGCACACTGGACGCATTCGGGGTGACAGACGTCGCGAAGGAATGCCGTGGACCAGGGAGAAAACTTGCACCCGAAGCTACGGCTATCGACTGCAGAAATCGCCTGCGGGAGATCGAAGAAGAGAGCCATACGTCCCTCCGGGATTCTGCGATAGTCTACGCTGAGGGACTTAGGAAATTGAGGAAATGGAAAGAGAGATTGAAAGCAATCAAAACAGAGAAGGAATCACCACTACCTTGAAACCCCGAAACCTTACTTCTGGTTCTCCCCTTCTTTGAACATGTACTTAATGGCCGGCTTGTAGATCATCAAGTTCGGTTCGCCGTCTTCCCGATTGACCTTGATGCAGTTCCGGTCGTACCACTCAATGATCCCGTGAATTTCCTCGCCATCGCGAAGCACGATCACCATCGGTGTACGCGATTGCATTTGCTTCTGATAGTAGAAATTCTCGGCGTTCGTTTGCTCCGGAGGAGCCAGTTTCTTCCCGCCCTGCGATCCCATAGGACGCTCGCTGCGTTCCATTCGTTCGGGCCGGTCGTGCCGCTCCGGACGTTCACGCCGCTCCTGCACTTGCATCGGCGAAGGGTTGTGATTGCCGTGATTCTCAACTCGGGGTAGCGTCGGCCGAATCAGCTTGCGATTCGCGAAGTTTTCCCTTTCAGCGGATTCACCGGCTGGTACGGGACTCATAACAGTATCCTTCATCGTGGCGCTAACCTCGGGTACACGCTATCGCGCAAGCCGCTGCTTGGGACCCTGATTGATCAACGAAGGCGTGAGCTTTCGATTACCGTACCATAGGAATGTTCCTGTGACAATCCTTCCTTAGTGCCATACCGCGGCTGTCCCCAATTCTTGGCAGTGCGTAGAATATCGATTCTTTTTGCTTACCCTGTATTCGACAAGTCCGCGCCGCGCCGCTCCCTGCCGCTCATCGTGGTAATCGCGACCAGGCTGGCCACGATCAGTACCGTCCAAGTGAAAACTGGCACAAAACTGCCATGGAATCGCACTTCGACCAGTCGCGCCTGAAATACGGCATTCCACGACGCCAGCAGGTTTCCCAGTTGATAGGCAAACCCTGGAAACGTGCCGCGCACCGCCGCCGGAGAGAGTTCGTTCAAATGTGCCGGGATGACTCCCCACGCACCCTGTACCATGAACTGCATCAGGAATCCGCCGAGCGCCAGCATCGGCAGCGTGCGCGAATAGACCCACAGGGGAATCATTGGAATCGCCAGAAGTGCTGCCGTCACGATCGCGCGGCGGCGCCCGATCCTCTCCGACAATGTTCCGAACAGAATTCCACCCAGCAGCGCTCCTACACTGGCGATTACCGAAACCGTTCGCACCTGTTGTGGCGTAAACCCGAGATTCTTTTCCAGGAATGTTGGATATAGATCCTGTGTGCCGTGACTGAACGAGTTGAACCCGAACATAAGAACAACCAGGAACAGAAAACTGCCGAGATAAGTCGCAATATCTTTTCCTATGCGGGCCTGTGGTTTCGGGGATACGCGGCCTTGTTTCCAGGCGGGAGATTCGTCAACTTTCGTTCGGATATAAATCACCAGGAACGCCGGCAGCGCGCCAACGACGAACATTCCGCGCCAACCGATCAAGGGAAACAGCGTCCCGTACACAACTGCCGCGATCAAATAGCCCACCACGTACCCTTCCTGTAGTAATCCTGAAAAAAAGCCGCGGCCCTCGGCCGGGAGTGTTTCGAAAGTCAGAGCCGCGCCAACGCCCCACTCGCCACCCATGGCGATTCCAAACAGCGCACGGGTGATAAGAAAAATCTTCAGCGTCGGCGCGAATGCCGATGCCAGTTCAAAGACGGAATACGCGATGATGTCGGCCATCAACGTCGGCCTGCGGCCGAACCGGTCTGCTAGCATTCCGAACAAGAAAGCGCCGAGCGGACGCATCGCCAGCGTCAGGAAAATTCCTTTGCTGATCTCCGAAACGCTCGCATGGAATTCGTGAGCCAACGCGTTGACACAGAACACCAGAATGAAGAAGTCGAACGCGTCCAGAGACCACCCCAGAAAGCAGGCCACAAACGTGTTTCGCTGGACTGCCGTCAACCGCCGAAATCGTGCCAATGATTTCCATGAGTAGACGTGTGCAACCGCCAGATTTTCCTTCGTGAACCTTAGTGTCCTTCGTGGTTGATGGGTTCTACTGCCACCCGCAAGTACCCAGCGGATGCTAGCATAGGCTTTTCAATCAACAATCAAGAATCAGACAATTCTTCACCCATGCCCGAACTCGACCTTCCACAGCGCCAGGCCACCGACACATTGATGCTCACCGGTTTCTGGTACCGTGCCTTGCCTGCCGACCGCGTGCATCGCAATCAACTCCACAAGGCCACGCTGCTGGAAATTCCGCTGGTGATCGGCCGCGATCGCCAGGGACGTCCCTTTGCTCTCCGCGATACCTGCCCTCACCGTGGCATGCCTCTCAACTCCGGAAAGTTCGACGGCGAGAATCTCGAATGTCCCTATCATGGCTGGCAGTTCGACGTTCACAACGGCCAATGCCAACTGATTCCCTCGCTCACCTCAGACCAAACGATGAAGGTCGATCGCATTTACGCCGGAAGCTATCCCTGCGAAGAGCAGGATAATTTCATCTGGGTCTACATCGCCGATCTCGGCCCGCAAGGCGCCGGGTTCACGAAGCCAGCCGAAGCGCCAGAGCCGGCTCCGCAAGTCGCCAAGTTCAGCGACAAATACAAGCTTGCCTACCTGCAAGCAGAAATGCCAGTCAGCATCGACCACGGCATCATTGGCCTGATGGACCCCGCGCATGGCCCATTTGTCCACCAAGCCTGGTGGTGGCGCACCCGTCACAGCATTCACGAGAAGCAGAAAAACTTCGAGCCGATTCCCAACGGATTTCGGATGGCGGCGCACACCCCCAGCTCAAACTCCGCGCCCTACAAGCTTTTGCGCCTTTACGCCGATGCCGATTCGATCTCAACCACCATTGACTTCGTTTTGCCGAACATTCGCACCGAGACGATTCGTGCCGGCAAATACTGGTTCTCAAGCTTAACGACGGTAACGCCGATCACCCGCAGTCAGTGTCGCATCGACGTCGTCGCCGCCTGGAACTTGTTTCGCTGGGTTCCGTTCGTGCCGGGTCTGTTGAAATTCGTCTTCGCGAAGTTCGTCGAACAAGACCGCCGTACGATGGAAATGCAAGCGGAAGGGCTGAAGCACAATCCTCATCTCATGCTGATCGACGACGCCGACCGCCCGGCGAAGTGGTATTTCCAGCTGAAAGCCGCGCACCTGGAATCCAAGCGCACCGGCAGTGAAATGAAGCATCCGATGGATGGCCCCGTGACGTTGAAATGGAGAAGCTGAGACTACGGTCGACCTCGCCCGAGATTGTCTACTCGCTTAGCCGCAACAGTTCCACGCTGCGCGTCGACTGCTTCCTCAAAGATCAACTTTCTCTCGAGATCAATCGTGTTCTTTCCGAGATAGCGAGGAATGTACCAGGCGACTCCAGCAACCGGCAGCAGGATAAGCATTCGAATCGGCTCAGAAAGGGCCGACGACTCGAACTCTGCGGTCGAGCCCGCGTAAACCAGAAACCCGAAACAGAGCGAGATCAAGATTACAATCGAATGCTGCTTGAACACCGGCAGGCTGCAAGTGAACGGCAACTTGCGAAACCGAACAAGTACGACGTTCGTGAGCAAGCAAGACCAGGTCACGACCACCGCGGTATGGAGCACAGCCACCAAAGGGCCCAGGAGATAGAGATAAGCCGCGAATGTGATGACGAGAATCCAAGGCAAGATCGAAACCAGGATGACTCTTCGGGCCAGAGGCTCGCACTCTTGGTGGTCCGGATCGAGCATCAGTTGAAAAATCCAGTTCGCACGTAAATCCGCAGGAATCTCGAACACAATCCTCAATCCCATGATCAGCAGAAACGAGACAACGAATGGAATCGAAAGAGCCTCTGCGGTCATGGCCGCTTGTCGCGCCGATTTCATGCCTTCAAAAGCATGCATCAAGGCCTGTGAAGCGAGGACCAGCGCCAATCCTCCAACGCCAGTCAGTACAAGACGGTGTGGCTCGCTGCGCAGCAGCGTTCTTCCAACGAAGCGGAAGCATCCGCGCTGGAATGGCGTTCGCAGAACCAATCGCTCGAGACCGCTCCAGTGCCACGGTGACGGAGGATGTGCAACGCTGGTGTCGTCCGCAATCTCCGAGATTCGCACGAAATGCCGCCGGTAGCCGATTGCGTATGCGCAAAACGCCAAGAGCGCCAGCATTGCGATCCCCGGGACGCAGAGCTTGGCCAGTTCCGCCATCGCTGGATTCGCACGTTCCCGCAGCAGTTGGCACAAACTGACAAACCAGCATGACGGAAAGAGAAAAGTCCAGGAGGGCGCTGGTCCCTTCACTCGCCGTAATAGGTCAGGGACGACGAAGCTGGTGCACAGCAGTGTGACCAGATAGACCACGACCACGCCTCTCGCATAGGCCGACACTCGCCGAAGAAGTCGCGGAGGCAGTATCGCCATCAGCAATCCCAGAATCGCGAACACTGCGAGAAAGGAAAAAACGCTGGAAAGCAATACCCCAATCGCATGCACCACGCCGAATTTCAAAAAGAACAGCAGTGTTCCCTGTGAAGCTGAAACAACCATGGGAAACAGCACGCACGACGCCGCATTGACATCGAACGCCACCAGTCCCACCAGGAATACGACAGCCAGCAGATTGGCGAAGAAGATGGTGCGGGTGGAGATCGGAAGGTGCGCCAGATTCATATAGTCGCGGCGGTCGGGAAAGATCGCGTCCCACCGCCAGACCGCGATCGCGCCGGTCACTGTCATGGAAAGCACGATGAAAAAGTACTCGTCAGGAAAGGCGATCAGCAGCGTGTCTACATTGGTTTGCCCGCGCAGCCACTGCAGCAGCGACCCATACTTGTCGAACAGGAAAATCGAAACGAATCCACCGGGCAGCGCCAACAAAGTCAGAACCAGACCCACGCCTAGATCAAGTCCCTCTGCGTCCGTATCTCCGCCGCCGCGGAAGATTCGCGCGACAAAAAGTTGCACCAGCCTCCCGAACGGACGGTCGCGGTGATATTCCCACTCCTGACGTGCTATCTCGCGGATCATCTCAAGCCGCCTTCATGACTTCGACGATGTCGCGCGCCACATTCATCGTGTCGATGTCATCGACCAGATGCAGAAACGTGTTCTCGAGTGACTCTCCGAGGATCTTTCCCACATTCGTCACGGAATCGTGTGCAATGACAACTCCTTTGCGCAGGATCAGCACATCGGAGCAGATTTTCTCCACGACTTCCAGCACGTGCGAGCAATAGAAGACGAGTTTGCCGGAGCGTCCGAGCGCCTGCACGAGATTCTTGAAGATCAGCGCAGAAGTCACGTCCAGGCCGGATAGCGGCTCATCAAAAATGAAGATGTCCGGATCGTGCATGAGGGCTGCTATCAGGAGAATGCGCTGCCGCATTCCCTTCGAATACGTGCCGATGCTCGCGTGCCGCGCCGGGTGCAGAGAGAAAAGCTGCAGCAGGGAATCGATCTTCAAGTACATTCGGTCGCGATCCATCCCGCGCAACGTGCCCACCATTTCCAGGTATTCCCATCCGGTCAGATAAGGGTAGAGATGAGCCTCTTCCGGCACGTAACCAAGATGCATCCGGTACGACGCCAGATCTTCTTGAATCGCGCGCCCATTGAATCGGACCACGCCTCGTGAAGGCTCGAGCAATCCGGTAAGCATCTTGACGGTTGTGCTCTTGCCGGATCCGTTGGGGCCGAGGCAACCGAGCACCTGTCCAGGCTGCAAGCGAAACGACAGATCCTGAACCGCGGGCAAGGACGAATATCGCTTGGTGAGTTGTACGGCTTCGAGCATGCGTAACCTCGAGAGCGAATTGACAGACGGTGACGCGAGACCCGAGAAGCGGAGAGAACCCGAAGACTCAGACACCGAACAGGAGGAATTAGTTCCTTGTTTATTTCACGCCCGCAGCCGCAATTCAACTGGCATTCCGGTCGTAACTCGATATGATTTGTCCGTGAAGTTGCAGCGGCACCTTCGCTGTTGTCTGCGTCTTGGTCCTGTTGGCGGGTACCTTGCGAGCCGCCGATCCCCTAGCCCAGCCGGGCGCCTCCGCGGAAGATACGACTCTTGCCCATTTGGTTAGCGAACTCCGCCATCGAGCGAAGACGCTGGAAAACACTTCTGGAATGCGATCGAGCTTTCAGTCGTTCACTTCGGCCTACAAAATCTCGCCCGACAGCGTCAGCTACTCCGATTTTGTGATCGTACGGCTCCTCTATGAAGCCACCCGCGATGCCGGCTTCTGGAATATGCACTGGACGATCACGAATATGCCACCGAACTCCGATCAGGTGTGGCGCCAGTGGAAGGCCGTTCAAACGGTGTCGCCGTTAACGCCAACAGCCTCGGCGGAGTGCGACGAACTCTCAGCGCTCTACGCATTTCTGGTAGAACGGGCCGGGGTGCGAACCGTTGGTCTGTTCTGGCCCTATCCGAATCATACGGTCGCTGTGTGGGTCATTCGCACCCGTCAATGGCGCGGAGGTTCGAGTAGTCGTGCCCACGTCGCAAGTCTTCCTCACGGTGAACGATTCGTTTGCCACCAGGAAATTCAACGCCTGGCATCAGAAGACGATCTTTGAATACAAGCGCCGCGATGCGCCCGATAGTTTCGAACTGCCCAAGCCGCTGTTTGATTTCTTCCTCGCGCAGATCGACAAATACGCTGGGGCTTCCGACTCAACGCTGCAGCAACTTCGCTACCTGCGCGAGGGAGTATTCCTGAAAGACTGGAGTGAAGAAACCGCGGCAAAAGATGCACTCGACAGAAAGACCGGACTTGGATCGGGGCCGGCCGAAGACGTTGTCGCATTTCAGAACTTCGCGTCTGATATGCGCGCGCCAACTCCGCGCTAAGCCCGGGACACGGGGCCTTTGAACTTCACGGCATCTTCAATCCCAGCGCGTCTTACGGTTTTCGGATCCAACGTGGCTCTTCCCGTCCTTCTTGATCGCCACGCCGAAGTTGTCCGAGTAATCCCACATCGCCCAGCCAATGTGGTGGCGTTCAAGCGAGACGCGCGTGTCTCGGATCCATGCGTTACGGTCCTGCGGTTGAGCATGGCGAAAGACGCCGAACTCGTTGCACACCACGGGCACGCCATTCTGCTTCGCCCAATCCGCTACCTGATTGATCTCGGCTTCGATGCGCGACGCGTCCCAGTGATCCTGGCCGTAGCGGATCACATCTAGCCGATGAACAGCATCCGGCACTATGGTCGCAACTTGCGCCGCATTCTTCGGATCGGACGGATAGTGGAGGTCCTTCAGCCAATGCCAGTAGAAAGCTCCCCAGGTCGCGCCCTGATGAGTGAAGATGTGCGGTTCGTAAAAGTGAAAAACGTAGATCACGTTGGGATCGCGCAGTGGTTCGAGAAAGAGCAAGTCATTGTCGTCATCCCAACTCGCGCCGGGAGCAAGAATCGTATTTGCCGGCGCTGCCTGTCGGATTGCCGCCGCCAGCTTCGTTTCCACGCCGTACCAGCGGTAAGGGTCGCGCATCTCCGGTTCGTTGAGAATCTCGAAGAAGACCTTCTCGGCATCGTACGAGGAGTAACGCTTCGCCACGGTCCGCCAGAAGATCAGCAAAGCGTTCGACGAAGTCATCCTCTTTCGCCAGCCGCGCCTTGAAACTCCGATTCCGGGTGCATGTCGAGTTCGACAGCAAGGCCCGCATCGAGATTCATCTTTATCGCGGCATCGAGATAGCCGAAATACTCGTCGCATTTTGCCGCGCGATTGCGCATCCATGATCGGCTGCGGATTCACGCTCAACCGCACGTGATCAAACCCCGCCGACTTGATCAGCGCGATGTCGGCAGAAGTCGTCCAGCTTTCGAAGTGTTCTTTCGTGTATCCCTTGGGATCGTAAACCTGCGCGAACCACGCGCTCAGATTCACGCCATGTTGCAAATGCGCCACGCGCGAAGCCGGAACAGAAGAAGATCTGCGCCCGCACCAGCGAAACGAAGGCCATGAAAAAGGCGAAAACAAAGATAGTCCCTTGACGCATCACGCGCCTCCTCAGATGTAAGAGTCGAAATATCATGTGGGGACGGCCGCCTTCGGCCGTCCGCCGGGCGCAAGCCCGGCTGTTCTTCGAGTGGACGGCGTCACGTCAGCTCAGAATCGGCAACGCCCGAATTCGTTTCTTCGTCGCCGCGTAAATCGCATTGCACAACGCCGGCGCGATCGGTGGCACCGACGGTTCTCCGATCCCCGTCGGAGCTTCCTGACTCGGGACCGCATACACCTCAACCGCCGGAGTTTCGTCCATGCGCAGTGGAGCGTAGTCATCAAAGTTCCCCTGCACCACGCGCCCTTTCTCGATCGTGATCTTCGCCCGCAGCGCGTTCGCCAGCCCGTAGACAATTCCGCCCTGGATTTGCTGCTCGAGAATGCTGGGATTCACGACCTGCCCGCAATCGACGACGGCAACCACGCGATGCACGCGAGGCTGGTCTTTCTCCATCGAGATCTCGACGACCTCCGCCATGTACGACGCGAAGCAGCCGAAGCATGCCACGCCGCGATAGCGGCCCGCGGGAAGCGGCTTGTCCCATCCGGCTTTCTCGGCAGCGAGCTGCAGCACGCCCCGCATGCGCGTGGTGTGCCACGTTGTCGTGAAGTAGGAGAGATCCTGATCTTTGGCGAGAAGCTGAAGCCGTACTTGAGTGGATCTTTTCCCGCCGCAACCGCGAGTTCATCGATGAAGCTCTCCAGCGCGAATGCCGCCTGCAGAGCGTAGACCGACCGCATCCACCCAAGAGGGACGGGAGTCTCGGTCTGCACGTATTCAATGAGGTAATTGGGAATCGCCGTATACCGGCCCGGCCTCATCGGGAAGATCGGGATCGACGCCATTTGGAACCGGCTGCCCCTTCTGTCCGCTGATGGAAGGTGCAATGATGCGATGCGTCAGCCCAACGGGAAGACCGGAGCCATCCAACGTTGCGCTGAGTTGGTGCAGGCTCGCCGGACGGTACGTCGAAGATCGCATGTCGTCTTCGCGCGTCCAGATAACCTTCACCGGACCATTCATCGCTTTCGAGACCAGACGCCGCTTCCACCGCGTAGTCGTGCTCCAGTCGCCGCCCAAATCCGCCGCCCATCAGAGTCACATTGACTTTGACCTGATCGGGATCAAGTCCAATCGCCGTCGCGACCGAGTCGCGGCAATCCTGCGGAACTTGCGTCGGCGCCCACAACTCGCACTTGGTCCCCTGAAAATGGGCCGTGCAATTTCCCGGCTCCATCGGGTGCGTGCGCCATGAAGGGAAGCGAATACTCAGCAGAGATGTGACGGCCCGCAACCTTGGCCGGTTCGCCCGCTGAATACAAGATTCACGCCCTTTTTCGAGGCCGCTTGCTTCAGCGATGCCATCACGGCGGCAGTGTTCAGGTCCTTGTTCGCTCCTTCGTCCCAAGTGACATTCAGCATGCGTCGGCCTTCCATCGCGCCCCAAACGCTGTCGGCAACCACAGCGACCGCCGAATCGCCGATCTTGCCCACATAACTCACGCCGGAAATCTTCTTCGATTCCTTATCGTCGAAGTTCGAAACCTTCCCGCCAATCACCGGACAGCGCGACAGCACCGCATATTTCATTCCCGGAATGACGAAAGTCGATTCCGAAGACAGCCTCTCCCGTTCACCTTCGCCGGAGAATCCACGCGCGCGAGCCGCTGCCCGACAATCTTGTAGTCCTTGCTCTGCTTGAGCGGCACGTCACTTGGAATGGGCAGAGTCGCAGCCTTACTGACAAGTTCGCCATAGCTCAAGCTGCGGTTGCTAGCCGCGTGTTTGATATGGTTGTTCTCGGCTGTGCACGCCGACCGCGGAACACCCCACGTCAACGCCGCCGCAGAGATCAGCATTTCGCGCGCGATCGCGCCGGCTTTGCGCATCGGATCCCACGTCGTGCGGATGCTCGCACTTCCGCCCGTGGTCTGATCCCCAAACAGCGTGCTGGCTCCTGCCTGCTCGATTTCGATCTGCTTCCAATCGGCCTCGAGTTCCTCGGCGAGGATCATCGGCAGCGCGGTGCGAACGCCTTGTCCCATCTCCGACCGCGCCACGACAATCGTGACCTTGTTGTCCGGTGTAATCCGCAAGTAAGCGTTAGGAGAAAAAGATTCTTTGCGCGATCCATCTCCATGCGGCAGGTAAAAGCCAATCACGAGTCCAGCGCCGGCAGCGATTCCGGCGCCAACGAATTCGCGGCGGGAGAGTGGGCTCATCGCGCACCTCCATTGCCGGCGGCGCGGTGAATCGCCTTGCGGATCCGTTCATAAGTCCCGCAGCGGCACAGGTTGCCGTTCATCGCCTGAGTAATCTGATCGTCCGTGGGATTCGGCGTTTTCGCCAGCAGCGCCGCCGCCGACATAATCTGCCCGGTCTGGCAGTAGCCGCACTGTGGAACTTCTTCCGCGATCCAAGCCTGTTGCAGCACGTGCAGACCGTTGGCGCCAAGGCCTTCAATCGTGGCTACGCTCTTGCCCGCGACCTGCGAGACCGGAGTCGAGCACGAGCGGATTGCATTCCCATCCACGTGTACAGTGCACGCGCCGCACAATCCGGCGCCGCACCCGAATTTTGTTCCGGTGAGTTCGAGCGTGTCGCGTAAGACCCAGAGCAGAGGTGTTTCAGGAGAGACAGAGACTTTCTTTTCACTTCCGTTAACGCGGAGTGTGATATCGGCCATGGTTGTCCAGTGGTAGGTTTTGGAAATCGGACAACATGGTATCAGGGAGCAGGGCCTAGGGGTTAGGGATCAGGGGCTTCAGGGCTCAGTGCCGACGATTGCTGACGACAGGCGACTCGCAGGTCAAGGCCAACGGGACATTTCAAACCGACTGACCTGATTTACTGGTCCCTAACCCCTGGTCCCTTACTTCAGTTGTGCCAACTTTTGCGTGGCGATCTCGGCCGCTTCATTCCCGGGGTTTTCTTTCTTGATCTGCTCGTAGATCCGCTTGGCATCGAGCGGCTGGTTGGAATTCTGGTAGAGCTCTGCCAACTGCAGCTGTGCAGTCACTTTACTGACCGAGGTGGTCGGCTTGTTGATCAGTTCCTGATAGAGAGCGACGGCATCTTTGGTGCGGTTGGTCTGCCCATACAGCGCAGCCAGAGCATCCTTGGCGACCGACGCCAGGTCGCGATTGCCAACCGATGCCACCTCTTTGAAGTTGCGCTCAGCCGTTGCATTGTCAGACAACGTCTGCGAGGTCACGCCCAAAAAGTAGTGAGCCATATCGGCAGATCGGGTGTGCGGATACTTGTCGGCAATCGCCTGAAATTGTTTTCGAGCCGCTTCGGCCCGCTCTTTGGCGGAGGTGAACGTCGGAAAATCCGGCTGCTCGGGAGTTCCCGCCGGCCGCAGTTGCGTGTCCATGGTCCGAACGGCGATGGAGAGATCCAGACTGGCCTTTTGGTCCTGCGCGTTCAGGTAGTACCAGCCGCCGATTACGCCCCCGATGAGGACCACCGCGACGATGGCGGAAATAATGAGAGTGGACCGGTGCTCGACTGTCCAATGGGCGGTTTTTTCGGCAGCGCCGATGGTGACGCGGCTAAAAGCATCCTGTTTCAGTTGATGGCGGGTTTCTGCGCGCACGGACTTCCCTTCTGATAATAGCGATGGCTGGACAATCTCAAAGTTTAACAGGGGTAAAACAGGATCGTCAAAGAATGAGACTGGGCTGAAAACCAGCGCCGACTGGCTACCGCAGGGCAGGGAAGTGCGCTGAGCCGCCCGTGCCTGTGTGCTTTTAGACATGGAATTGCCATCCTGAGGGCGTTTTTCTCCAGTTTCACCGCTGGTACCGTAACTTGCTTACCCGCTGTCTGCCCCCATATACTCTGAACGTTTGCCCACTTTTGCCCAGCAACGAACCTGGCCGCGCAGGGCACCATCTGACCTGCAATTATTCCGGAGACTATTTCCATGACGACGATGACCACTGCTCCGCACGTGGACAAGGAAGCCAACCCGTGGGAGTCACAACGCGCCCGCTTTGACCTGGCCGCACAGAAGCTGAACCTCGACGAAGGCCTGTGGCGCGTGCTGCGCTATCCCAACCGCGAGGTTACGGTTTACATCCCGGTGCAGATGGATGACGGCCACCTCGAAGTTTTCACCGGCTTCCGCGTGCAGCACTCGATCGCGCGCGGCCCCGCCAAAGGCGGCATCCGCTACGCCCCCGACGTGACGCTCGACGAAGTCCGCGCCCTCGCCAGCTGGATGACCTGGAAGTGCGCCGTGGTCAACATTCCCTTTGGCGGCGCCAAGGGCGGCGTGATCTGCGATCCCCACAAGATGTCGATGGGTGAGGTCGAGCGCATGACCCGCCGCTACACCTCCGAACTGATCGAATTCATCGGCCCCGAGAAAGATGTTCCCGCCCCCGACGTCAACACCAACGAACAAATCATGGCCTGGATGATGGACACCTACTCCATGCACATGCGCCAGACCGTCACGGCCGTCGTCACCGGAAAGCCCATCAACATCGGCGGCTCCCGCGGACGGCGCGAAGCCACTGGCCGCGGCGTGATGGTCGTGTGCGATGAAGCCTGTCAGAAGCTGGGCCTCGCTCGCGAAAAGACCCGCGTCATCGTGCAGGGCTTCGGCAACGTCGGCTCCAATGCCGCTCTGCTGATGAATCAGGCAGGCTACAAAGTGATTGGCATCGGCGAAGTTGGCGGCGGCTTGCACAACAAGAACGGCATCGACCTGAAAGCCCTGGTGGATTTCCGCCAGAAAAACGGTACCGTCCACGGATTCCCCGGTGCGGAGAAGTGCGAGACGGCCGACCTGCTCGTCGAAGACTGTGAAATTCTCATTCCCGCGGCCACCGAGAATGTCATCACCAGCCGCAACGCCGACCGCGTGAAGTGCCGCATCCTCGCCGAAGGCGCGAACGGTCCTACCACGTCCGCAGCCGACGACATCCTCGCCGATAAGGGCGTCTTCGTCATTCCCGACATTCTGGCCAACGCTGGCGGCGTCACCACGTCGTATTTCGAGTGGGTCCAGGACCGTCAGGGATACTTCTGGAAAGAATCGGTGGTCAACGAGCAGCTCGACGACCATTATGAAGTCGTCGTTTGAAGATGTCGTCCGCTACGCCGAAACCCACCACGTCAACAATCGGATCGCCGCCTACATGCTGGCGATCGACCGTGTTGCCTATACGATCCGCCAGCGTGGAATTTACGCGTAATCATTCGGAAAGGAGAAGCTTCATGAAACTCGTCGAAAGAAAGTTGATGGCGCAAATCGCTGTTCTCGTCTTTGCACTCTCTCTGGTCAGCGGAATGGCAGTCCGCCCAGGCAGCACCTGCCGCGTCAGCTCCTGCAGCCGCCGCCAAGCCGGCTGCCGATAAGCTCGACATCAACACCGCCACCAAAGATCAGCTCAAGGAACTGCCCGGCATCGGTGACGCCTACTCGCAAAAGATCATCGATGGGCGTCCGTATCGCGCCAAGAACGAACTTGGTCCAGAAGAAGATCATTCCGCAGGCGACCTACGACAAGATCAAGGACATGATCATCGCCAAGCAGCCAAAGAGCGCCGCAAAGACCGACAAGATGGCTCCCAGCCCCGAAATAGCATTCAACCAGAGTCACAGAGGTTCACAGGGATTTTCCCTCTGTGTTCCTCTGTGGCCTCTGTGGTGAGAGCCGTTCGCGCTCTGCGCCAGTCAATTCGATCCACAAACCCCGCATTGCGTTCCCCTCCCACGTGGAGGATAATCAACTTGGTAGCCGGCTGGCCTCCGGAGCCTCCCTGAAGTGTGAACCTGCCCAACTCCATCACGCTGAGCCGCATTTGCGCTATTCCTCTGCTGGTATGGATCCTTTCCAGTCCTCATTTCAGCAGCGTACATGGGGCAAAGGAGCTTCTCGCCTCCGCCTTGTTCATCGCAGCGGCGATGACCGACGGGATTGACGGCTACCTGGCCCGCAAACGCGATCAGATCACGACCATGGGAATCCTGCTCGACCCGATCGCGGACAAGCTCTTAATCGCCGCGGCGTTCATTGTGCTGGTCCAGGTCAATCCGAGCCTGGTTCCGGCGTGGGTCGCAATCGTTGTGATCGGCCGGGAGTTCCTGGTCAGCGGGTTGCGCTCGATTGCGGCTTCCGAGGGCTTCACCATTGAGGCCAGCGAACTCGGCAAGTTCAAGATGGTGGTGCAGATCGTCTCTGTAGTGGCGGTAATTCTGGATCATCGCTGGAAAGAATGGCCCGTCTATAGCCACTACATTTTTCCGATCCACTGGATCGCTTCCGCCGCAATCTGGTTCATGGTGTGCGTATCGCTGGTATCGGGAATCGACTACTTCGTCGCGTTCTGGTCGAAGATCGACCGGCGCGTGGTGAAGCGCCGCCGCCGCGCATTCATTCTCAGCCGCCGGAGAAAACCAGTAGTGCCAGCGCAGGCCGACCGTGATGTCGCTGCCTCGACCTAGTCCGATTGCTGTGGAGCAGGGCGAGTTTTCGCACGAAGAGAGAACTCTGCTGCTGCAATTGGCCCACGAATCGATTCTCTCCGCGCTGGAAAATCGCGAGATTCCACTTGATCCACCCAGCCCGCACCTTGCCGAACCTCGTGGTGCGTTCACATCGCTGTATCTGAATGGAGAATTACGCGGATGTGTCGGCTACGTTCTTCCCGTCAGCTCTGTGTATCGCGCGGTCATCGACACAGCCCGCGCCGCCGCCTTCGAAGACACGCGTTTTTATCCCTGTGACGATGGAGGAAGCGCGTCAGTTGGAGGTTGAACTCAGTATCCTGTCGCCCCCTCACCCAATCTCAGCGGAAGACGTGGAAGTCGGCCGTCATGGACTGCTCGATCAGCTGGCCGGACTACGCGGCCTCCTCCTGCCGCAAGTGCCGGCCGAGCGCAATTGGGACCGCATTACCTTCCTCGAGCAAACCTGCCGCAAAGCAGGACTGCCGCTTGATGCCTGGGAGAGAGGCGCGCTAATTGAGGCCTTCACGGCTGAAGTCTTCGGGGAAAAGAGCACTCTGAGACGTGCCTGAATGCGGACCACGCTGTGGACTCGTGAATGAGTTCGCGGCAGGTCAAGAAATCGCGCGTCACGTCGTCCAAAACAGCCCAATCTTCAGTATGGATCGGTAATGAGTAAAATCCTGATCGGCTGTGAAGATATCCCACCTGTGCCGCATAGAAACAGCGCACATCAGCATATCGACCGGAGAAGCCGCAATTCCGGCGCGGCGGCATTGATTGTTCCCACGCGCAGCTTCCTCGTAGTCCTCAGTTGTAACCGGCACATCCGGAAAATCGCGCAGGTAATCGCGGAGCCGTCGAAACTGAGATTCGTCCTTCAAACCGGAAAGCAGTTCCTGGCGCACCGCCCCCAGGAGTTGCGCTCTCCCCTCGTCTATTAATGCGTACAAGAGTTGCGTCGACCGGCGCTCCGGTGCACTCAGGTTGGCGGCCTTACGGCGAAGCGCCGACGACCAGACTGGAGTGTCAACCAGGATCATCCCATCCGCTTTCTGCGGCGTTCGGCCTTGTAGTCGTAAGTTGGGTCGAAATCAAAGGTGCCGAACGCTTCCAGAATACGGCGCTGCCTGTGCCGCTGGATGTATTCCTGCAGAGCAGTAGTAACAGCCTCTTTTTTGGTTTTGTGCTTCCCGCTCTTCCGCGCTTCTTCAATCAGCCGATCATCAATTGCAAGATTGGTCGCCATGTGTAAATTGTTACACATGCATATGTGTAAAACAACCAGCTTTGTTGACAAAAAAGCCGGGGACGGTTTCCCGTCCCCGGTCTGGGACTTAACTGAGCGGAGAGTCCTAGTTCACCTGATCCAGTTCCACGTCATCGCCCGCATGCACATCTTCCATGGCGAAGACGATCATGCCGGTCGCGGTCGTATCGGTCACGCCGATAATCACAATCTCGCCGACGGCGCGCCGCGGCAAATCCCGCACATGGATCACCGGGCCATTTTCCTTCTCGAACAGTTGCGGATCGAAGGATGGCATCTTCTTCTGCGTGTCTTCCGCCAGGGCTGCCCGGAATGACAGCGAATCGACCGGATCCTTCAGATCCGTGTCGTACGTGCGGGTTGCGCGGAAGTAGTCCCCAATCTTCACGCCTTGGTTCGAACCCACGTTGATGTATAGCTTGTGCCCCGTGCCCATCTGCGAGTCGAAATCCTTGCCCATGACGATTCGGCCCGAAACCTTGTTGCTGGGTGGCAGATAGCGGTCAAAACGGACGGGTCCATGGAAGGGAAGAACCTGTTTCTCAGCAAATGGAATCGCCGTGTCTCCGGGGTTGACACCGTCGCAGGCGTATTCGATCTGCGCGATCGCTGCCTTGCTTCGAGTATCAATAACTTTCACGCGGCCGACTTCCGCGTACGGTTGCCCTGTCTGCTTCAGCAACTTTTGCTGCCCTGGGTACACCTCGTACTCATCGATGTCACGCAGAGCGCGCACAATCTCGTACTCCGCCCCGTTCGTATATCCCGTTCCGCGTAAGTACACAATATCGCCACGGGTGAAATGGGTCGTAGTCGGCGTGTGGTTTCCGCCCATAATGTAGTTGGAGTCGGGCAGGATATGTTTGCTGATGAACCCCGCGCAGTACAGGTCCGCGTAGGTGGGCGTCGGAATGCGCTCGACGGGAAAGCTATTTGTTGTCGGCGTCGTTCCCTCGGGAGTCTGAAACGTAGCCGGATCGGTGGTCTGAGCCCACGCCGCCGTCGCCAGCAACAACAACACGAACAGTCCTGTTTTCTTCATGTTACCTCCGGAAAAGACCGCTTTTGCGGCCCCCTCCCCAGTTAAATGCCAGAAAAGAAAGGCTTCAGCCGGAAGGTAACAAGAGGGTAAGGGAGGGTCAAGGTTACGAGGGTGATGGGCACCCTAGGGTAGAAGTTTTTTGCCGGATTGTTAATCGCTTGTTGCATAAATAATTAGCTGCCTGTAATAATTCGCCGTTCATTCCGATGCGCCATAGAGGCAGGTCTCGATTCCAGCAAAGATGAATTTTCCTCCCCCGGTCGCGCCCCGTTTGTTACCCCATAGGCTGCCGCGTGTGTGCGTGGCGGTTATCGGCTCCGACCCCAATGAATTGGCTGAAAGAGCCGAGGCCTTGGTACGAGATAACTCCTTCCTGGAGTTCAGGTTAGACTACTTTTCCAAGCCCGGCCTGGCGCTCCCGAGAATCAAGCGCTTTCTGGAGTCCCACCACGGCACGATCGCGATCGCTACCTGCCGGAGAGTCGCCAGCGGGGGAAAGTTCCGCGGTTCTATCGCCTCGCAGATCGACATCCTGAACAAAGCCGCCGCCGCAGGCTGCCAATTGGTTGACGTCGAGCTGCAAACTGCCACCAAGGTCAAGCCTGAGCAGCTGCAGAAGCTACGTGCGCGGGCAGCGTTGATTCTTTCCTTTCACGACTTCCGAGCGACCAAGAAACTCGACGATACGCTTGAGAAGATGCTGGCTTTCCCGGCCGATTTCTATAAGGTCGTAAGCACCGCCACAACCCTCGCGGACAACGTAACGACGATTAAGTTCCTGGCTCGCGAGGGCGACAAGCATTCCCTGGTGGGCATGTGCATGGGCGAGCAGGGAACGATCAGCCGGGTTCTGGGGGTTCGAGCGGGGAGCATGTTTACTTTCGCCTCCGCAAGTGCGGGGCAGGAAACCGCGCCCGGTCAAATTACCGCGCAGGAACTCCGCAGCGTCTACCGCATCGATCAGGTAGACGTCGCTACTAGAGTTTACGGTGTGGTCGGCGATCCGATCGCACACTCATTGTCGCCGGCGATCATGAACGCAGCTTTCCGGCGCGAAAACGTGAACGCCGTGTACCTCGCGCTGCACGCCAAGACCCTTAAAGACCTCCTGACCTGTGTGAAGGACATTCCGATTCATGGTCTTAGCGTGACCATGCCTTACAAAGAGGCGATCCTGCCGCACTTGGACAATACCGACTCCCATACGACCAAAATCGGAGCATGCAACACCGTCGTGCGGGCACAGGATGGAAAACTATACGGATTCAACACCGACACGGCAGGCATTGTTCGTCCCTTGGAGCGCCGCCTCAACACCTTGGAAGGCGCCCGCATCCTGGTAATCGGAGCTGGTGGCGCGGCCCGGGCGGCTGTATTTGGCTTAAAAGAGCGGGGATGTGAAGTCTACATTCTCAACCGCAGCCTTGCCGCCGCCAAGAAATTAGCTCATCAGGCCCGCGCCCGCATCATGAAGCGGCCAGACCTGAAGAAATTGGCCTTCGATGTCATTATCAACGCCACCCCGGTGGGGATGGGAAACACCCGGGAAACTCCCCTCCAGGACAAAGAGATCAATGCCCGCTATGTCTTTGATATGATTTACGATCCCGCCGAAACCCGCCTGCTGAAGTTGGCCAAAGAACGGGGAGCCCAAGTTATCCCCGGCATCGAGATGTTCGTCCACCAGGCTGCTCGCCAGTTCGAGATCTGGACCGGCAAGCCCGCCCCCTTTGATGAGATGCTCCGGGTGGTCCTGCTCGCCCTGCAAGATCGTGCAACTCGCTCAGCCATTGGGAAATGAAAGCTTCCGATGCCATTCGCAAAGAAAAAGTTGCATTTTTAGCAGTGCCCAAAGTAATATGCAAGTAGGAAGTGCGACAGTAAAGCGTTTCCGAGTTGTAAGCCCAGTACCGCCCGGTTCAATACTTCCAACTTTCGCTTTTAACAAGCTTTGGCGAAAAAACTCGACGCAAGAGGTGGATTCGTCCGCCTCCATCCCGGTTCGGAGAGTTCAACATGGCGTGGTACGCGTACTGCTTGACCGAGCACCAAACCCTCCCAAATGGAACCCGCACTCGCCGCCCTTTCCTGCTAGAGGGTGTACAAGGAGTTAACGGCGCAGCGGTTCTAAGCTATCCAAGTGGTGAATTCGCCGTGATCGTCAGCGAATATGACCACACAGCCGGTGAACTAGACCAGAAAGCGGCCATCGATCACGCAAGAGTCGTCAGTAACTGTTTCCGCAACTCCACCGTACTTCCCTTTAAATTCGGGACCATTTTCGAGAGTGATGACGCCCTCCGCCAGGCCGTCCGGGTCAACCGGCGCGCCTTTGGTCTGAGCGTGGCCCGGCTCCGCGGCAAGTCCGAAATGCACATCAAGCTCGTCGTGCGTGACGGGTCGCTGCGCGAGGCCATGATCGACGTGCAATTGCCCGATACCGTCGGCGGCGACTACCTCTCCAAGCTCCGGGTAAAGGCCTCCCGCGAGCGTGAACGCCAGACCAAGGCCCGGGCCCTCTCCGTGCAAGTTCATAAGCTTTTCAACCCGCTCGAGGAGGAAGTCAGCTGCAAGAAAGTCGCTCCCGAGGGCATGCTCATTGACATCGCCCATCTGATCGACACCAAGAGCGTGGAGAAATACCAGAACCGCTATAGCACGGCCACCAAGCAACTGAAGAACTGTGAAGTGGCTATCAGCGGCCCTTGGCCCCCGTACCATTTCCTGCCCGGCAAACTGCGCACGGTGGCAGGAAACAGCTAAACTCCTTGGATTTGAGCTGAGCCCACGGCGTTTTCGCCGTGGGCTCTCGCTGGACGTTTGGCATGCCCATGCAACGAATATGCATTGTTCTGCACTTTGAGTTGCGATCCGATTTCCATAACACACCATCGCTTACGCTCCAGATGCTCTATAACCCTATTTTTACCAATCGTTTACATCATTAAGTGATCCGGATCACGCACCTTTTCGGCTTTGGCGCGGCAAATGCTTCTTCCTCCTGTAACAAAGAGGCCGCAAACTACAGTTATGACCTTCACTCTCTTCGACAAAGAGCGTCACTTCCCAAAAGGCCGTTCTGGCTGGCGGAACGGCATCAATTGCCTTTCCTGACATTGCCCACCAAAACGTAGCCTCTTGAAACTTGGCCCCGGTAAGGGGCCATTTTTTTGTGGCGCGGGCGCCTCGCCCGTGTTTTTCCGAGGTATTCGTGCCTTCACGCGTTGAGCGTTCCACAAGGCGGGCTTCCCTTGCGGATTTTTCCGGTATCATGGCGCCCGATGAGTTCCGCCGCCAAGCCCAACGCCGGATTGCGCCGTGCCCTGCGCGACATCCTGCTCTATGGCCTATGCGGCGGAGTCCTGATCACCTTGCTGAAGCTGACGGAATACCGTTTTCTGGTGGTCGAACACTCGGTCGAACTCTACGGCGGCCTGATCGCCGCGATTTTTGCCAGCCTCGGCATCTGGCTAGGATTGACGCTGACCCGACGAAAGGCGCCACCCTCGCCTCCGTCCGCCGGTCCGTTTACACCCGACGAGCAGCGCATCAGCGAACTCAGCATAACCCCGCGCGAACTGGAAATCCTTGGTCTGATCGCTGCCGGGTTGAGCAACCGGGAAATCGCCGACCGACTCTTTGTCAGCGAGAATACGGTCAAGACTCACTCCAGCCGGCTTTTCGACAAACTTGGCGCCAAGCGGCGTACGCAAGCGGTGCAACTCGGCAAAGAAGCCCGACTGATCCCCTGATGCGTCACCTGAAAGTAAGTTTCTCAGCCCGCGCGCGCAAAATCACCCGAAGGTATGACGACAATCCAGCCGATGCTCCGCACAATCCGACCTGTGCGACACACAAATTCCGAACAGGAGGAATGACGTTCAATGAAAAAAACCGTGCTGACCTTCGGAGTGATCTCCGGGCTGATCTCCGCCGTCATGATGCTGGCCACCGTTCCCTTCATGCACAAAATCAGCAGCGACAAGGCACTCATTATTGGCTACACCACCATTGTGCTGGCCGGACTGCTCGTCTTCTTCGGCATCCGCTCCTATCGCGACAACGTCTCCGGCGGAAAGCTGACGTTCGCCCGAGGACTCGCCGTGGGAATCCTGATCTCCCTTCTCTCCAACTGCTTCTATGTTGCGACGTGGGAAGTCGTCTACTTCAAATTCATGCCCGACTTCGCCGAGAAGTACGCCTCCCAGATGGTGGAGCACGCCAAGTCGACGGGCGCGAGCCAGCAAAAGATCGAGGAGACCACGCGCCAGGCCGAAGACTTCGCGCGCAACTACCACAACCCGCTCTACAACATCTCCATGACGTTCCTGGAACCTTTTCCCGTGTTCCTGGTCATCACGCTCCTCTCCGCCGCCATCCTGAGACGAAAGACAGCGCCAGTCACGGCGTGAGGATGAGCGATGATATGTCCAGCCGGGGACATAGTTGACATTTTAGACCGGGGACATAGTTGACAGATTTTGGTCCGGGTTTTGGGGATGGAGTGCAGAGGAAGGGGGCATTTCCCCTTCCTTTGCATCCTCGATGTAGAAGTCATGGGCTGGAGGCAGGCGATGAACCGTCCAGCTCCAGCCGTCGAAACGAGCCAGGGGAACGTTGGCGAAGTAGATGGTGTACCAGCGCTCATCGATCGCTTCCAGCCCGACGTGTTCGCCGATCAGGGTCTCGCTCAAAAACACGTGACGATGGCCGCGCCATGCGATTTCGCCGCCCGCATGCACCTTGCGCACGTGCATGTGGGCAGGATAGTCGGGCTCGGGCACACGCGCGGGATAGCGGCGCGGTGAACCGGAGTAGCAACTGGCCGGGGTCTGCATGCCCAGCGCTTCATGCGGACGCTGCTGGTTGTATTCGCGGCGAAACTGCTCGAAGCGCCGCTGCTGGGCGCGCCGGTTGGCCGCCATCGGGCTCATGGTTTCCTGCTTCAGGGTCAGGTGCATGCGTTCGTGTCGTCCGTTCTGTTCCGGATGTGCGGGTTGGATGCGCTCGGGCACGATGCCCAACTTGATCAGCCACACCGACAGCCGCGATAGTCCGCGGATGGCGCGCGAAGCAAAGGGCGCGCCGTTGTCGGTGCGGATCGCCTCCGGCAGGCCGTACTCGCGGAAGGCGGCTTCGAAGATGGCTTGGACCCGCGCGCTGTCGGTCTTCTCCACCGCCTGGCAGCGCAGCAGATAGCGCGAGCAGGCGTCGCTCAAAGTCAGCGGATCGATGCGCTCGCCATCCTGGGTGCGGGCCCAGCCCTTGAAATCGGCACACCACACCGAGTTGGGCTCACTGGCCGCGGCAAACGGCGCGCTGTAAGGATCAACGCGGCGGCGCTTCTTGCGCGCGATCACCAAGCCTTCGCGGCGCAACAACGCCCCCATGGTGCTGACCGCCGGCCACCTCACCTGCGGTTGCTGCCGCTCCAGCACCGCCTTCAGTTTGCGCGGCCCCCAGCGCATGTGCTCGTGTCGCAAGTCCACGATGCACTGCTCCAACTCTGCCGCCGTCTGGTTGGGATGTCGCTGCGGCGCTCGACTCCGTGCCTCTAACCCTTCCCATCCCAACTGCTGGTAACGGGCCAGCGTGTTGTATCCCGCTTGCCGCGAGATGCCGTGCCGCCCACACAGTTCGGTCATCGTCCATTCCTGCGACAACCACTGTTCCACAGACTGCTTTCGCTTTTCCAACTCTCCGCTCACTTTCCAAGGCATGCTCCCTTTGTAGCCGCCTTCGTATGTAGCCCGGACGCCTTCGTCCGGGGCGAGCGTCGCGAGTTTTTTGGCGACGCGAGTGCCGATGCCATCCCGATCCAAGCGGCCCATCCACCGGCAGTATCCGCGCGCACGCCGACTCAGATACACTGTTTGGCCTACCATGAACCAAACCCGCGCTGCCTTCCTGCTCGTCTTTCTTTGCTCCGATCTCCATCGCCCAAACGAAACCATCGCAGACGGCACAAGATTCCTTTTTTGCGCAGCCCCAAATGACGCCCGCGCAGCAGGAGAATTTCCCTTCGCAGTTGCTCGCCGAGTTGGACAAGATCAAGTCTGCGGCGCTGACCGATGATTACGCCTACCGCCAGGTCGCTCATTTGACTGAGAACATCGGTCCGCGCCCCAGCGGATCGCCGCAGGCCAAAGCCGCCGTCGACTACGTCGCGGCCGAAATGCGCCAGCTCGGACTCGACGTCCAGCTTGAAGAAGTGAAGGTTCCGCACTGGGTGCGCGGCGCAGAAACTGCCGAACTCGTGGAATATCCCGGAAAAGTTGCCGGCACCACGCAAAAGATCGTACTCACCGCGCTGGGTGGAAGCACTTCCACGCCCGCAGAAGGACTTGCCGCCGATGTCGTAGTCGTCAACAACTTCGACGAGTTGAAATCGCTAGGCCGCGACCAGGTGACCGGGAAAATCGTGCTCTTCAATGAGATTTACGACAAGAAGAAAGCCGCGGCCGGACTCTCGTTTGTCGCTTATGGCGAAGCCGTCCGTTACCGCGGCATGGGACCAAGGGCAGCTGCCGAACTCGGAGCCGTCGCCGCCCTGATTCGCTCGGTCGGTAGCGCGGATTATCGTCTGCCTCACACCGGCTTCAGCTTTCCCGCGGGGATTCCCGCCGGCGCCGTCACCGCGGAAGATGCCGACCTCATCGCCCACCTCGCCGCCCAGGGAAAGGTCCGCATGCATCTCACGCTCACCCCGCAGAAGCTTCCAGACATGACCAGCTACAACGTAATCGCCGATCTGAAGGGCAGTGAGCATCCCGAACAGATCGTCGTCGTATCGGGACACCTCGACTCATGGGACCTCGGCACCGGAGCCATCGATGATGCGGCAGGGGTTGCCGTTGCGATGCAAACCGCTGAACTGTTGCAGAAACTTCATCTCCGGCCGAAGCGCACTCTGCGTGTAATCGCATGGATGGACGAGGAGAGCGGAGGCGCCGGCAGCCAGACCTATTCGCGCGATCACTCTTCGGAGTTCCTCCACCACGTCGCTGCGATTGAGTGCGACACCGGCGCCGCGCACCCGCTCGGTTTTGAGACTCGCATCAGCGCGAGCGCCGCGGATCTTCTTCGGCCCGTCCTTTCAGTTCTCGACAGTGTTGGGGCCACTGCCATGCTGCCCAGCAACTATCCCCCTGGTGCGGACATTGCAGGAATGTCGGAAACAGGAGTCCCTGCGCTCGGCATCCTGCAAGACGGCCGTACTTATTTCAACTATCACCACACCGCCGCCGACACGCTCGACAAGATTGTGCCCAGCGAACTGCGCGAAAACGCCGCCACCATGGCCGTGATGGGATATGCCCTTGCCACTATGAAAGACGCGCTTCCACGGTAGAGCGCTTCCCATACAGCCCTTTGGGCGGTTGACGCATCTGATTTCCCGCGCTTATTATCTCCGTTTGGCCCTTTATGACCATGGACGCCTCGGTAACGGGGCGTCCTAAGACTTTGATAGGCAATTATGGGATTGAAGTGACTATGGATAAGAAGAAACTGGAAGCATTCAAAAAACGTTTGGAAACCCGTCAGCAGGAACTGCGCCGAACCGTGACCCGCAATCAGGCCGACGGCCGCTCCGCCGACGAGGATACGGCTCAGGATATCGCTGATCGCGCGGCGAGTTCGTACACCAAGGAATTCCTGTTTAGCCAGAGCAACAACGAGCGCCAAACTCTGATGATGGTCGATGGAGCGCTCGCGCGCATTCGCGAAGGCAGCTTCGGTGAGTGCATCAGCTGCGGCAAAGAGATCAACGCCAAGCGCCTTGAGGCCGTGCCCTGGACTCGCCACTGCATCGAGTGCCAGGAAAAACTCGAGCAGGGCCTGCTCGAAGAAGCCCCGCGCTAGAGAGATCTGCAACGATCAACGCCGCCGACAAATCGGCGGCGTTTGTGTCTGCTCAGCTCAGATCTTGGGTGGCAAGTCTTCCGGTGCTGGAGAAACGAGCAACCCGGGCGGTGGGACCTCAACGATACAATTGCCCATACTCATCAAGAAGTCCTGCCTTCTGCTATGACCACACACGCAGCGACGCCATCGGTGCAAGTTCAAGTCAGTCCGGCCACACCCGAGGAAGCGCCAATCCTGGCAAATCTGCTTGAGTTGTACGCACACGCTTTCAGTGAATTTCACAATGTCGATTTACGGGAAGATGGCCGATTCGGTTACAGCTCCCTCTCACTCTATTGGAGTGAACCGGGCCGCCATCCCTTTCTTGTCAGGATCGATGGCAAATTGGCGGGATTCGTCTTAGTAAAGCGAGGGTCGGAAGTCTCCGGCAAAGAGGCAGTCTGGGATGTAGCCGAGTTCTTTGTCGTTCGTGGCTACCGGAGGCGCGGACTTGGAACTCAAGTCGCGCATCAAGTGTGGAGGGGATTCCCGGGAACGTGGGAAGTTCGCATTATGCAATCGAACGTCTCAGCGCACGTTTTTTGGGCGAGCGTCATCTCGACATTTGTGGGTGAAGTGGTCCAACCAGCTCGCATTGAGAAAGACGGCGAATGCTGGACACTTTTCTCATTTGAATCCCCCGGCATTGCGTAACCCACCTCAAGCCACAGGCTTCAGCTGAAACGGCAGCTTCCTCACCCGCTTCCCGCAGGCGGCAAAAATCGCATTCGCCACCGCCGGCGCGGCCGGCGGCAACGCCGGCTCTCCCATCCCGCCCGGCTCTTCCTTGCTTTTCACGAGATACACTTCGATCGGAGGAGCCTCATTGATCCGTATCGGATCATACCCATCAAAATTCGTCTGCTCGATCGCGCCGTTCTTCACCGTGATCTCATTCTTCAGCGCCGCACTCAGGCCGTAGATAATCGCGCTCTCGGCCTGCGCCCGCACCGACTCCGGATTCACGATCTGCCCGCAATCAATCGCCGCCACCATGCGATCGATTTTTAATTTGCTACCTTGCACCGTAACCTCGGCCACCTCGCAGATGTAGCTGCCGAAGGAATGATAGGTCGCAATCCCGCGTCCTTTGCCTTTCGGCAGCGGCGTGCCCCAGCCTGATTTCTCTGCAGCCAACTCCATTACCGCCCGCAGCCGCGCCGGATCGGGATCCTCATCATTCTTCGCCTTCCAACTCGCCGGCTTCACCAGCAGCGTCTTGCGAAATTGCACTGGATCCTGTCCGGCCGCCGCAGCCAGTTCGTCGATGAAGCACTCCACCGCGAATCCATTGAACGAGTGCTCCACCGAACGCCACCACAACGGCGGCACCACGCTCGCCACATGGTTGTATTCGAGCCGCACATTCGGAATCGCGTACGGCATCTGCTCCGCGCCACCGACCTCCGATTTCTCTGGTTCCTGATGATCCGGTGGATCCCAGAACGCTCCGATCGAAGTCGACGCGATCGTGTGCGACCACGCCAGTGGACGACCGCTCTGAATCCACCGCTCCCTTCATCTGATGGCACGCCGCCGGACGATAGAAGTCGTGTGTCATGTCATCTTCCCGCGACCAAACCAACTGCACCGGCTTGCCCACAACCTTCGCGATCTGTGCCGCTTCCGCTGGATAGTCCGCCATGTAGCGGCGTCCAAATCCGCCACCCATGAGCGTTGTGTGAACAATGACCTTCTGCGGCTTGAGATCGAGAATCTTCGCGACCGTGCGCTGCACCCAATCCGGTGACTGCGTCGGCGCCCACACCTCGGCCTCACCAGATCTGGCATGAACCGTGATGTTCATCGGTTCCATCGTGGCATGCGCGAGGAACGGAAATTCGTACGTAGCCTCGACGCGCTTCGCCCCATTTGACAGCACCGCATCCACGTCACCGTCGTTGCGGACGCGTTTGCCCGGCTTTTCCGCACCCGCATGCAACGCCGTATGAAGCGTGCCCGTCGACTCGGACGCCGCCGCGCCATTGTCCCACTTGATCTGCAGCGCTTCCCGGCCTTGCATGGCAGCCCAGGTCGAATCCGCCACAACCACAACGCCACCGGCCGTGAACATGTCGCGCCCGAGGGCAGGAATTTCGAAGACATCCTTCACGCCCGGTACAGCTTTGGTCTTCGACGCATCGAAGTGCGCGTGCTTCCCTCCGAACGTCGGACACCGCGCCACCACCGCAAACAGCATCTCGGGCACGCGCACATCCAGCCCAAACACGGCGCTGCCGTTGACCTTCGACGGAATATCGACGCGCGGCGTGGCGTGTCCGATCAATTCGAAATCGGCTTCATCCTTGAGTTGCACCTTTTCCGGATCGGGAAGGGGCAACTTCATCGCCGCTTCCACGAGTTCGCCGTAACTCGCCCGCCGCGACGACTTCTCGTGCACCACGGCTCCTTTTTTCGCCGCGCACTCCTTCTTCGGAACATTCCATTTCTGCGCCGCCGACGTAATCATCAACTCACGCACCGTCGCACCGGCGCGCCGCAGTGGCATGAAGTTTTCCATCGTGCTGCCGCTGCCGCCGGTTCCCATGTGCGCATAGATATCCGGGCGCGTCTCCGCCTGCTCCACGCTGACCGAATTGAAATCCACTTCGGCCTCTTCCGCGAGAATCATCGCCAGGCCCGTCTTGATGCCTTGCCCCATCTCTGACTTCGCCACGATCAGCGAAATCTTCCCGTCGGGCTTCACGTGAATGTAAGCGTCAAACGGATTCACCGCCGGCTTCTTCTGAGCCTTCTCGTTCTCCTGCGCGAAGGCCTTCACTGCAGAGAGCCTTACTCCGATCACCAGCCCTGCTCCGGCGATCGTTCCCTGCGCTACGAATGTTCTGCGGCTGATCGCCATGGCTATGCTCCTTCCCCGGCGGCGCGGTGAATCGCGCGCCGAATCCGCTGGTACATTCCGCACCGGCACAAGTTCCCGATCATCGCGGTGTCGATTTGCTCGTCGGTTGGCTTCGGCGTTTTCGCCAGCAGCGCCGCCGCCGACATGATCTGTCCCGGCTGGCAATATCCACACTGCGGCACCTGCTCGGCGATCCATGCCCGTTGCACCGGATGTGAATTGTCTGCCGACAGACCTTCAATCGTTGTGATCTTCTTTGCCCCGACCGCCGAGACGGCAGTCTGGCACGAGCGTACGGCCTCGCCGTCAAGATGCACCGTGCACGCTCCGCACAATCCCATCCCGCACCCGTACTTCGTGCCGGTCATATTCAGTTTGTCGCGCAGAACCCACAACAACGGCGTGTCAGGAGAGACATCAACGTTGTGTGAACGATTGTTGATCACCAGGTGAAAGGCAGACATAGCAGAACTCCCCAGAGAAGGATAGGACTTTAGACGAGGCTACTCCAGAAACGTTTCGCCCGGCAAGATTGTGTAGGGGCGGACGCCTCGTCCGCCCCGCGGCCCAGTTTTATCGGGCCGCGTTCTGGCGGTCAGCGCCGCCACAGCCGCAAGTACACCAGTAACTCGCTTCGGATGATACTTACTTCTGACGCCGTTACATTCCTGGCTTCTTCTCTTCCTCCGCAGCTTTCTCCGCCCCCGGCATCACGTTCTTCAAGGGAGCATTCTTCTGCTCGTTCAGTTCCGGATGCGGCAAGGGCTTCCTCGGCAGCATCTGATCCCGCATTGCCGTGTTGTAAACGAAGATCGCCTCAACCGTCGCCGCCTGAGCCAGATCCTCCGGTTGCAGCCGTTCGTATACATCCATATTCGAGTGGTGCGTCCGCGATCCGTAGTCGAGCATGTCTTGAATAAACTGGAAGCCCGGAATGCCCACGGAATCAAACGCCTCATGATCCGTCCCTCCGGTATTTCGCATAGTGATCGTGCTGACCCCAAGGTCGCCCAGTGGCGCAATCCACTGCTGGAAAATCGAAGCGATCGCCGCATTCTCCTGCAGATAGATGCCGCGGATCTTTCCCGTCCCGTTGTCGACGTTGAAGTATCCCGAAATCTTCGACTGCTCCGGCTTGATCACAACCGGTCCCGCCGGTTTCCGCAGAAAATCCGGCAGCTTGATCTGATCGGGAGCCTCCGACAGCGGTACGTACCCGAAGTGCTGCTTCACGTAACCATACGATCCAAACTCACCTTGCTCTTCGCCGGTCCACAACGCCACGCGAATCGTCCGCCGAGGCTGCACCTTCAGCGCATTCAGAATCCGCATCACTTCCATGGCCACAATAGTCCCAGCGCCGTTGTCGGTCGCGCCGGTCCCGGAGGCCCAGGAATCCAGATGTCCGCCCACCATCACCACTTCATCCTTCAGCTTCGGATCGCTTCCCGGAATTTCGGCAATCGTGTCGAACCCATGCTCGTGATCGCCCGTGAATTCCGTCTCCACATCCATCTCGATCGTGACCGGCACATTCGCCTTCAGTAAGCGGTAGACGCGCCCATAATTTTCGATCGCCATCACGACGATGGGCAGAGCCTCCGCGTGCTCCCGCTTGTATGTGAACCAGCCCATGCCCGAGCCGCCATCGTCGAAAATCGTTCCTCCGGAACCGCCATTATTCCGTGCATCGCGGCTTGGAACCACGATTCCCGCTGCGTGTTCGTCGGCAAAAAACTTTCCCGGCCTTTTGGCGAAATTCCAAGCGCTTGATGAATTCCTGGAAGAATTGCTCCCTCTCGCCGACGTCGAACTGGATACTCCACCGTCTTCTTGAGATCGGCATCATCGCGACGTTCCCAAAGCGCTTTGTCTACCGGTTTCACATCGCGCATCGGTCCGAAGAAGATGATCTTCCCCGCCAGCTTTCCCTTTGTACTTCTCCAGATCCTTCTCGTCTTTCGCGTCGATCCAGACGGCCTGCCCACTGACCGCCCCGTGGCTCGACGGCGACCACGGCAACGCCTGCGCGATGAACACCGCAGTATCCGGCGCCGACATTCGCACCCACGTATTCAACTGCCTCCACCCCATGCCGAACTCGCCCCAGTCCTCAAGATGCGCGTTCGTGCACCCCATGGCGGTAAGTTGATCGCGCGTCCACTCATTGGCCTTCTTCAGGTTCGGAGACCCCGTCAGCCGCGGCCCAATGCCATCCGTGAGCGCCGACCCGAACTCCATAATGTGCGAATGCGACAATCCTTCTTCGCGGATGCGCTGATACGTCGTGAGATCGAGATTCTCCACGGCGGGCTGCGGCAGTTCATACGAAGGCTTCGCCGAGTCATCCGCCCTTTGTGTCTTTGGTCTTCTTGTCGGCTGCCGACAGGGAAAACGCAAAACACAACAGAACCGTGAGAAACCGCCAACATCCGATAGTTCAATCGCATGTCTTGTAATTCCTCCCTAAAAAACAGAAAGCGCAGAGTAGCAGAAACGCTTTGCCAATGGGAAATACGAACCTCGGACTGCATCAGCCCCGCTGCTACATCGCAGTTATTGTCCCAGGTCAATTCCTGTCTACGCCAAAGCTTGGAGCCCCGCACGAAAGTTCCTATTCGCACAATTATTAGGACATGTGTGATTCAAATCACAGACTCGCCAAGTCCACCCCCCTAGAATCGCGTTCATTCCCCGGGGCGGTACCCACAAAAGTCAAGCTTTGGAGTTCTTTATGTCGACTTACATTTCTGCAGTCTCCGAAAACCTCGAATGGAAACAAGCCTACATGGCCGCCATTCTGGAAAAAGATCGAACCCGCGTCGTCGGATTGATTCAAGATGCCAGGTCGAAGCTCGCCACCCGGCTGGATGAACTAGCAGCCGAATCGCACTCCATACGACGAAATCGAAGCTATCCAGGACGCTGACTATCTGCTTCAGGCACTGCATAGCAGCCTGTCGTACCGTAACGACCTGCGAAACTAGCGTCCCAGATTTGAATTCGACTCTCCGCGTACCGCCCGGAGAGCTTCGTTGCCGCCAGCCCTGACACTTCAGCGGGCTACTCGTCCGGTTCTGGTGCCGGGCCCGCGGAGGGCTCTGGTTCTGGTTTTGCTGCAAGAATCGCCTGCCAGTTCAGAATCGCGTTCCACAGCAATCGCTGATCGCCGCGGTTCAGATCACGGTGCATCGGGTTGAAGTTGAACGCCACCACGTGGCCCTTGCCGACCGGCATATCAAGAATCGCGGGCCGGCCGATCAGATTTTCCTCTCCCCATGCCTGCCCACTGACGACAAAGTCTTTGTTCTCGCTGTCACCCCATTCCATCACGACTCCGCTGCGGTCTTCCGGGCCATCGAGACACGTGGTGCAATACGCCATCCGCAGCCAGCGACGAGGTGTGTTGTACAGCGGAAAATTCTGCCGGAAGACCCAGGTGTGCGTCGGGTATCCATAGGCGATCGGATGATGAGGACGATCGAACGTGACACGCACGTGTGCGCCGGGAGTTCTGGTGGCCGCCTGTTGCGAAGCGGCAGAGGATGAGCCGCCACCGCCGGCCGTGCTGCGCGGTACGCCTCCAGACGAGCGCCGCACGAAGCGAACCAGCCCACCCTCGAGCGCAAGCATGCTGCCGCTGCCCAGCGTGACCATCAGGCCGCCGTCTTCGATGAAGTGCTGAATTTGCGCCAAGCCTTCGTAGCCGATGCCGCCTGTGATGTCGTCGGATTCAGCGGGCGTGCCGAAGCTGGGCGTCTGCGGCGTTTTCTTGAATGGCATCGGCGACCAGGTTTTGGGCAGCCCCTCGATTTGCTCGGCCAGTTCGAGATCGACATGGCCATAAAGAAGGACATCCACGCGCGAACGGAGATTCCCGGCTCGGATGTCTTCATCACGCAGATAAATGTAAGGGACCTTGCGCTGATCGAGAGAATAGCGAATCCAGCCGATCGAGTCCGTATCAGCCCATGGAACCCAGATCCCAATACGCGGTGCTGGCGCCTTGTGGCACGCGACTCTTGGCGTGGCTGCGACCTGAACAATGTCCAGCCCCAGTTCCTGGGTAGCGCTCTGCACCGCATCGCGCAATCCCGGCTGGTCAGCCAGGATCCACGAACCTGCAGGAAACTTCTTCCCCTCGATTTCGAACTCTCGCTCAGCGATCTCGATCTCGAAATTGGCCAGGCGATAACGAGCCGCGAGCAAGGATTCCTGCCCCGTGTCTTTCAGAAGATAGGTTGATCCGCTCCCCGTGGTGTGCCCCGCGACTTGCGGAGATTCGGTCAGCAGCGTCATCGCGGCATTCCGGATGGTTGGGTCCGCCGTTGCGATGACCTCCAGATGGTAGTTCGCAGGCAACTCCCACGAAACATCGTCGTAAGGAGGTTGTCCATCTTTGGGATAGCGCTGAGCCGTGAGCAGGTCCACGGCGTAGTTGCGGTACGGCTGATCGAGCCGCACAACATAGGTTCCAGCAGGGAACTCGCCTTCCTTCAGTTGAACCGGATTCGTCGCACGCGAGACTTCGATGTGCTGTCCCATAAGCCGTGAAACCATCTGCGCGACTCGCGCGGGATCACCCTGATCTTTCGGAATCAGAAACGCGTACGGCGCCTGCGTCAGCCCTTTTTGCCACGAGTCCCATGACTTTTTGTAGAAATTGCGCAGCATCTCCTTGGCATGCGATGCTGCATCGTCGAGAGCGGTCAGCGCGCCTGTTTCCTGATAGTTGAGATTGTCGCGAGCCGACCATATGACCTCGTGTGGCGGCGGAAGCGGACGATACCACTCCATGGTGGTTGCTCCCGGCGAGATCGCGCGCTTCTCCGTTTCTGCGCTGCCGTTGCCAAACGTCTCGTAGCCGCGACCGATGCTGTTGTGATTCATCGCCACCGAGTCGAGATAGAGATGTGCGAACGCCTCACCAAAATTCCAGGTGGAAACTCCGGGCATGCCCATCGCCGTCATCGACTCGACCTCATGCATGCTGAGTTCGAGAAATTCCGTATAGGTGATCGGATCGATATTCGGGTTATAAGGGCCGGTGCCGTTCCACGTCATCATGAAGGGCACGCCCTCATGCAGATCGTGGACGACCGTCGGGTGCCATTCATGAAACATCCGATGGACAGCTTTGGTGGTCTCGTGCGTCTGCTGGTGCGTGTCGCGGTTGATGTCGACGAACGTGTACTTCGACCAGTACGGCGGGGACTGGCGCGGAAGCGTGTTGCGATCGGTCTTGCCTTTCAGGTAGCGGTAGAACCAGTCCACCATCTTGTCGCGGCCATCAGGATTGGAAATAGGATTGATGAGCACCACGAGCTGTTCACGAATTCTTCGGATCATGGGCTGCTCTGAAACGGCCAGCCGGTAGGCGAGTTCGAGCATGGCCTCGGTCGATCCAGTTTCATCCGAATGGAGAGCCGCGTTGAAGTAATAGATCGGCCGCGAGGCTGCGATCAGCTTTTCGGCAGCGGCCTGGTCGGTACGGCGAGGATCAGCCAGCGCGGCCGTAGCAGATTTCAGGCGTTCGATGTCGCGAATGCCAGCTTCATCGGCAATGGCGAGCATCACGATGTCGCGCCCTTCTTCACTTTTCCCAATCGTGAACACGCGAACTCGCGGGCTCGCGGCAGCCAGGGCGCGCGCATACGCATAGGCTTTTCTCGCTGCCCAATAGCTCTCCCGGCGCGCCCATGATCCTGCCCAGAAATTTCTCCGGCGACGGGACCTTGTCAGACGCGGGAACATACGAGACCCACGGCGAAACAAAATGCGGATCAGTCGTAGCCGCAGCGATCGCCTCGACTGACCCTGGCTCCGGGACATCCGGCTTTTGCGCAACCACGCTGATAGCGAACGCAAGCGTCAACATCGACCAAAATGGTCGGAACATGGGTCCCCTTTGTGTGGCAATCGCGGCGAAAGTTTAACACGCACACGATACGCGCAGCGGTGGGGACGATGATGTCGGCGGACGCAGTTCGGTTGCTTGGGATTGTCAGGCAGGTCCTGAGTGGCCGAGAGGCGCACGCGGCGTGGTTGGAATATGAGCGAGCCGCGCTGGTGCGCGGCTCGCCTGATCAAATGCTCAGCAACTATGGGTTACGGAACACTCGCTGTGGAGACGCTAACTTGTGGGCCCACCATGGCGATCGCCAGACCGGGCGCAGCATTCACCTTCGCCACGTCAGAGAATGTGTGCTGATTCCAGGTTGAGGTGCCAGCGAGCCGCGTTGACACCGTTGTTCCCCCGGCGACGAATGTCCCGGCGGGAGTCGCAACGATCTGAGTGCTGGAGTTGAGTTGGACCTTGGTCTGCCATGAACCGCCCACCGGCCGGTAGGTGGCGTAAGTGCCTTGGCTGATCGCAACCTGCTGGAATGTGGCGACTGCGTTTCCGCTCCCGTCGACCGCTACTCCGGAAGTGCCGCCTGCCGTTCCGGCTACGCCGGGCAAGGCTGCGGCCGCACTCCACGTGCCCCCAGATCGCACGGAATACCTCACTCCTCCGTTGATGAGCCACACTGCGACGGCAGTGCCGTCATTACCGAGTCCAACATTAGGCTGTCGTTGACGATAAACACCGGCGGCCCCGATGGTGACGGGAGCGCTCCACGCTCCGGTTGAGTCCCTTCCTATGGCTACGACGGCGCCTGACAGGATTCCCGGTACACCTTCCACCACCACTGCCTGTCCGCCCGAGGTCACCGCCAGCTTATTCCATCCGAAGCATGTGCTGGCCGTGGAAATAGTTTTCGCAGAGCCGAACCCGCTGGTTGCGTTTCCCGTGGCAGCTTCCAATGCGCATGACATCGGGCTCGGGTTCGTGATCTGTTCCCAAACCACGGTGGCCTGGCTATATCCGTCGAAAGCGATGCTGGGAAGACCAAGGCTGGAGATGTTGCCGTAAACGTTAGTCGAAATGGTCAGAGTATTGCCCCAGTGCCCGCCGTGGAAGAAGGCGGCCTGGGCTTCTACCGGCGTGTACGTATTGGTGGTGCGGAAACTCCAAACCGCTAGCACATCACCATTGGGTGCGACCACAATGTTGGCCGTTGCGGTGACTGACGTCAGAGTGGTTGGAGCCGACCAGCCACTTCCTGTGTTGACAGAGGCCTGTAGACCTCCGGAGAGAGGGGTGAAAATGACCGCGGAAGTACCAGCGCCATTGGTTGAGACTGCCTGCCCGCCGCCGTTGGCGACGAACACCGGAGAGCTCCAGGTCTGGGCTGTAGCCGGACCTGCGCACGCAAGGGCAGTTACAGCCAAGGTTGCGGCTCTCAAACAGTTGTGAAAATCGTACATAGAAACGCTCCTTATTGAAATTCCAGAAGGGTCGATTTTGTGTGAGGCCCGTGCAGCGAGACCCAAAGTGAGGATAGAACCACACTACTGAGTGCGCCGATTGTGTTGGCAATGGTGGACCCAGTCTTTGCGCTGCCGCAAAGTGAAAGTAAAGGAAATGTAAACTCCTCTCGCGCACATTATCTTATGGCGGGCTAGGTGGAGGAGACAAGGCTCGAACCCCGCCTCAGGTTGCAGCTCAGCCGATGGTGGGAAACTTCTCTGGCTTAAGTGCGGCGATTCCGTGCTTTCCGCAATGTGCTGAGAACACTGCCGGGTCGAGCGCTACAGACGTAATCTCCATCCCCTCGGCGGCGGCCCGGACTTTCGGGTAGTAGTTGCGGGCGTCCGCCACAACCTGGTCGACGATCACGTCGGTGTGGTCGGGGTCGTGGTGATAGAGGATTAACTCTTTCGCGCCGCTCTCCATGGCGACGTTGACGGCTTCGCGCCAGTGGCTGTGTCCCCAGCCACGTCGGCGGGCGGCGTAGTCGTCGGGTAGATACTGCGCGTCATAGATCAGGATGTCCGCGCCTTCGGCCAACTTGCGGACTCCCTTGTCGAATTCCGCGTCTCCAGGTTCATTATCGGTGGCGTACACGAGCACGCCCTCGTTCGTTTCGACGCGGAAGCCAAGGCAGCCCTGCGGGTGGTTGAGCCATTGAGTCTTAATGCGGATGCCGTCGTCCATGTCGAGGCAGCCGTTCTGGATGTCATAGAAATCGCGGCGGGCCCGCATCTGATCGAGATCCACTGGGAAGTACGGCGATGACATCTGCTCGGTCATCACCTGCTCGAGGCTGCGGGTGCGGCTGGACGAGTGAAAGAAGAAACGACTGTGCGGGCTGTCGTAGAGAGGGCGAAAGAACGGCATGCCCTGAATATGATCCCAGTGAAAATGCGAGACGAAGACGTGCGCGGAAAACGGCCGGTCGCCGAACTCGCGTTCCAGAGCATGGCCGAGCACACGAAAGCCGGTGCCGCAGTCGAAAATATAAATCTGGTTTCCGACGCGCACTTCTACGCAGGAGGTGTTGCCTCCATAGCGCAGGTTCTCGGCCTGTGGAGTGGGCGTGGAGCCGCGCACGCCCCAAAACTTAACTTGCATAAACCCCGGTACTGACTGTTCCGACGTATTTCCCTGGCGCCTGCCTCGCGAGATCAGGCGTCAAAATGTTCATAATACTCGGGATACTCCCGATTCTATTGATTGCGGACAAGGCAACAAGTGACGAAAGTTTGTTGCGGACCTAGGGCGTTAGCCGGTGTGGCTGCGGGCGCCAGACCGAAGACCCAAGCCCAAGACCCTGACGCTGCCCCACATGACCCCCGATCCTGACCCCTGACCTCGTCCCCTATAATGAATGCCCACCATGCTCCAACCTGATTTCAAAGAGTTTTCCCGATTGGCTCGCGAGGCCACGCTGGTTCCGGTCGTAAAGTCGGTGAGCGCCGACCTGCTTACCCCGGTCAGCGCTTTTCTGGCGATTGCCGAAAAGCAATCGCATGCATTCTTGCTGGAATCGATCGAACGCGGCGAGCAGATCGGTCGCTACACCTTCCTCGGCTCCGCACCTTACATGCGGGTAAAAGCCTATAAGGGGAAAGTCGAGATTGAGCGTGGCCGCAAGCGTGAGTTGGCCGACGGCAACATCTTTCAAGTCGTCAAGCGTTTGCTGAAGGAGCATCGCGCGGCAACGGTTCCGGGCCTGCCGCCATTCACTGCCGGGGCTGTCGGATACTTCGCCTATGACGTTGTTCGCCAGCTGGAAAACATTGGTGAGCACACCAAAGATGACCTCTCCGTCCCCGACGCTGAACTAATGTTCTTCGATCGGCTGCTGGCCTTCGATCACCTGCGCCACCAGATTCACATTGTGGCTGCGGCGGATGTTTCCCGCGAGAATCCTCGCCGCGCCTATGACCGGGCGCTTCGCGATATCGCAGCTCTGGAGCGAAAACTCGCAAGCGGCTTGAGTCCTGCATTGTGGCGGAAGTCGGCGAAGGCCAAGACCGGCAAACTTAAGATTCACGCCGGCACGCGGCGCGACGTACTACCTGCGCAACGTGGAGCGCTGCAAAGAGTACATTGCCGCGGGCGACATCTTTCAGGTCGTGTACTCGCAACGCTTCGACTTCACTCCCGAGGTCGCTCCCTTCGATCTGTACCGCGCCCTGCGCCAGGTCAATCCGTCGCCCTATCTTTATTTCCTGAAGATGGAGGATACGCACATTCTCGGATCATCTCCCGAGATGTTGGTGCGGGTCACGGGACGCAAGCTGGAGTACCGGCCGATCGCGGGCACGCGTCCCCGCGGTCGCGATGCAGCCGAAGATGCCCGCCTCGAGCAAGCAAGTGCGCAACGACGAAAAAGAGCGCGCCGAACACGTGATGCTGGTCGATCTCGGGCGCAACGACCTCGGACGCGTGAGCGAGTACGGCTCGGTCAAGGTGAAAGAGCTGATGTTCGTAGAGCGCTACTCGCACGTCATGCATTTGGTGTCAGCGCTGGAAGGGACGCTGCGAAAAGATCTCGACGCCCTCGATGCCTTTGCCGCCTGCTTCCCCGCGGGCACACTGAGCGGCGCTCCGAAAGTACGCGCCATGCAGATCATTGAAGAGTTGGAGCCGACGCGTCGCGGAGTGTACGGAGGATCTGTCCTGTATGCGGATTTCGCGGGCAATCTTGACTCCTGCATCGGGATTCGCACCATGCTGATGCAGGGAAAGAAAGCCTTTCTGCAGGCTGGAGGAGGAATTGTTGCCGACTCGGATCCGGCGGCTGAGTTTCAGGAATCGATGAATAAGGCGGGAGCACTACTACGAGCGGTCGAAATGGCTAGGAAAGCCTAGCCTCTACAGCTCCAAGAAATTCTTCACTAGTTTCTTCCCCGCTTCCGTCAACACGCTCTCCGGATGAAACTGCACTCCTTCAACCGGATGCTTCCTATGCCGCAGTCCCATGATCGTGCGCGTGCCATCTTTCTCAGTCGTCCAGGCACTGACTTCCAGTTCAGCAGGCAGATTTTTTTCTTCCACGATCAGCGAGTGATATCTCGTCGCCGTCATCGGCATGGGAAGCCCCTGAAAGACCGTCTTGTTGTCGTGCATGACGGGGCTGGTCTTCCCGTGCATGAGATGCGGGGCGCGGATGACTCGTCCGCCAAACGCTTCGCCAATCGCCTGATGCCCCAGGCACACACCGAGCAGAGGCGCCTTTCCCGTGAAGTGACGAATCAGATCAATACTGATGCCGGCCTCATGTGGCGTACATGGGCCGGGAGAGATGACGATCTTCTCCGGCCGCATCGCTTCTACTTCTTCTACCGTGACCTGGTCGTTGCGCCGCACTTCCACATCCGCGCCCAGTTCTCCGAGATACTGGACCAGGTTGTAGGTAAACGAATCGTAGTTGTCGAGAACAAAAACCAAGACTCAGACCTCTGACGCAGGCTTCGCGCGTTCAACTCCAGATTACACCAGTGGAGTGCCGCCGTGATGAGCAGCACAGTCGCGTCGCCCAAAAGAGCCAATGCGTTACCCAAGCGTGGTATTGACCCGGACCGGCGCGGCAGCGCATCCTCTTAATCGATTTAACGCCACTTCAACGCCACTTGGAGGAAGCATGGCCGAGCCCCAGCAGGAAAAGCGGGGTGCACGACGTTTCGCGTTACGCGTACCAGTCAGCGTCAATCGACCTGTCACCAACGGCGACGCTCAGAACGAAGCCGCCCAACTCCGCGATGTGAGCGCCCGCGGCATCTGCTTTTATCTGGACTCTGCCATCGAGCAAGGTGCGCACATCGGATTCACGCTTACGCTTCCACCAGAAATCACTCTCACCGAAAGTATCCGCGTTCAATGCGAAGGCCGCGTCGTGCGAGTAGAAGATGGAGCGACTGATGGAAAAGTCACCGTGGCCGCGGTGATTGAGGCCTACGAGTTCCTGCCCGAAGCGTGAGCAGCCAACCGGGATCGAGGACAGGAGTCAGAAGTCAAAGAGCCAGATCAGCTTCTGACTCTCGTACCGTCTAACTTCAGATTTCCAACTCCCCACTCAAGGATCCTGACCCCTGCTCCCTGACCCCTAGCCCCTGTGGTATGTTTCCTTCAAGCTTCCAGCGAGGAATTTGTGCCGCGATTCGGGTCCAGGTCTGTCTGCGTCACCACGATGATGGCCGTGCTTGCTCTGGCTGCGTTGGCGCAGAACTTCGGCCCTCCGCGAGTGGTCACGAGCGTCCGCATCGTTCATGAAAAGGGAGCGCCGGCGGTTGAAATTCTGTCCAGCGGCGCTGTGATCCCTGAGATCATGACGCTCGACTCCCCGCCTCGTCTGGTGATCGATCTTCCCAACTCGCGGCTGGGGCTGGTTCAGAAACGAATCCAGATCCAGAAAGAAAACATCACTGCGATCCGCATCAATCAGTACACCAGCAATCCTCCGGTTGCGCGCATTGTTCTGGATCTGCTCTCAGCCTACGGCTATTCCTGGGACGGCGCCGGCAATCGCCTTATGGTTCGCCTGAAACCTCCGGAAGACAAAAACATTGGAAAGAAGCAGGAATCGGTCCAACCGCTGAGCGCGCCGGGATTCACCCTGACGCCAGACGCCGCGGTCATTCCAGTCATCGGCGGCGCAGCACCAACCGCAATTGAGGCCAGTCGCCTCACCGCGGGTTCTTCTATCACCGCAGGCTCCGATACGACCGTCCTGCATCTTCCCCGTGGAGGCGAAGTGCGCGTGTGCCCCGGCACCGCGCTTTCCGTGAGTTCTTCAGCCAGTAAGCGCGACCTGATGTTCGGCATGGGCACCGGTGCCATCGAAATGCACTACTCGCTCAAAGCGTCGTCCGATGCGGTGCTGACTCCGGATTTCCGCATCATGTTTGCGGGGCCGGGAGAGTTCCACTTTGCCATCAGCGCCGACTCGCACGGTAATACCTGCGTCCGAACGTTGCGCGGCAACACGTCCTCCGCCATCGTCGCGGAATTAATGGGCGATCGCGTCTACCAGGTGAAGCCCACTGAGCAGGCCGTGTTTCACTCCGGGCAAATCGATAAAGTGGATGGCGATGTTCCATTGGAATGCGGATGCCCTCCGCCGCGACCTGTGTCGATGACGGATGCTCCGCCACCCCAAATCGTGCCCGGCTCAGAGCCGCCAAGGGCCGCCATGGGAGCGGGCATGGCCGGCAATCCAACAGCGAACAGCACTGAAAACTCTCATGGCGGAGGCACGCAGCTGACGAATGGTCCGGAGACGGCTCCGCTTCCGGCATCGCGGCCGAACGATGTCCACGTGCAAGTCGATGCTCCTTTTGTCTTCAGTGCAAAGGATCGTGCCGCGAAATCGGGTCCGGCCGCGGCTCCGGCGCAGGCCCCGCCGGATCTGCCGCTCAGTGAATCATCGCAGCGCCAGATTCACCTGGATCCCATCATTCAGCCAGCACCCCCGCTAGAGCCGCAAAAGAAAGCCGAGCACTCCGGTTTCTTCCAGCGCGTAGGAAGATTCTTCTCCGCGATTTTCAAGTAAAAGCTAAGCGAGTGCCTCTGCACCTTCTAGTTCCTGACCCCTGACCCCTGACCCCTGGCCCTGACCGCTGCTTCCTCCACCGGATATCCTTTTCTACCGCGTTTGCGTCTTACCGGTTTGAAACAACACCCTGTCGACAGGAGCGTTCCATGACTGCAGCATCGCCGGGGCCCCGTCTATTCTCCGTCCTGAGCAGTGAACACGATATTCTCTTTCGAGCGAGGAAGGACACGTTCCTCCTCTCGCTGCTCGGACAAGCTGCGATTCTGGCCCTGATCGTCTATTTCACGAGTTGCGTGATTCGTAATTCTCCGGAGATCGCTCGGCGCATGCCCGATCTCGGGAAGTTTCCCCTGGTCTTTTCCGGGTTCAACGGCGGCGGTGGAGGCAATCACGAGCGACTGCCGGCCTCGAATGGCAGCTTGCCGCGCAGTTCCCTCGAGATGCAAATTGTGCCTCCAACCGTGATCGTGCCGAAGGAACCGCCGAAGCTGGCTGCGGAAGAGACGGTGATGGTTGCGCCCGACATCAAGCTGCCGCCCGGTGCGCAGGTCGGCGATCCCTCGTCACTTTTCTCAAATTGGCGTTCCGATGGCAAGGGTGGTCCTGGCGGAATCGGCGATACCGGATGTTGTGACGGAGTGGGGAACTACGTCGGGCCACACGCCGGCGAGGGGCCACCGGGAACTCACATCGCAGGTCGCAACGGCGTGACCGTGCCCGAGGCGATCTACAGTCCCGAGCCCAGTTTTTCGGACGAAGCCCGAAAGGCAAAATTCCAGGGAATCGTTCAGTTGATGGTGGTAGTCGGCAAAGACGGACGTGTTTACAACATCCAAGTGCGCCAGAGCCTCGGAATGGGCCTCGACGAAAAGGCGATCGAAGCCGTGAGGAACTGGCGCTTCCGTCCGGGGACGTTCAAGGGGCAACCCGTCGCAACGCAGATCGCGGTGCAGGTTGACTTTCACTTGTACTGAGAAGGCGCCATCTGAGAATGCGCCAAGGATCGAGCCCGAGCATAGTCCGCCAGTTCGCTGATCCCTGGCCCCTGGCCTCTGAAAACTAGCTGCGATTGATGACCCGGCGCAACGGCTCTACCTTGTCGCGCAGATCTTCAGCGATCTCAGCGCCGCGAGATGCGGCATCGCGTACGCGTTCACCAACTTCACGTGCGCGGTCCTTGGCTTCGTCCGCCCAGTCTTCCAAGCTATCCTTGGCATCTTCATAGCCCCGCCGCAGGTCCTTGCGCAGTCTGCTTGCCCGTCTTCGGAGCGAGCAAGAGCCCGGCCAGTGCGCCGGCTCCCAGTCCGATCAGTAGAAACGTAATCGCCGTCCCGATGTGGCTGCTTTCTGAAGATTCGTAACGCCCAGTTGTCATGATGCCTCATTTCTCGGCGCCCAAACTGGCCAACGGCCGCCTGAACGCCACTAATCAATTGTAGTCCCACCCACCTGGGATGGAACATCCAGAATCCAGCTTAGGATGCACTAATCCCAAAGAGAGATCGCTTCCCAATTTCTTGTGACTTCGTTGCCGACGCGGGGCCTAAACACAGCCAAGGCGATCGGTTCGGGTCCCTTCGTGAACCTTCGTGTCCTTCGTGGTTAACGCATTTCAGCTGCCCGACTTTCCCTTCCGGCGCACCCGTGTGTAAAATAACGGTTTAGCCCCTGTGGCGGCGGAACTTGTGGCTTGCCCCGCCTTCCGCCGGCTTCAACCGCAATCGTACAAGGAGAGTTTCGAGCGATGTCGATCCCTGCCACACAGCTTCGTCCCGGCATGATCATCAAGCACAACAATGATCTGCACTCCGTTTTCAGCGTCGAGCACCGCACGCCCGGCAACCTGCGCGCCTTCATCCAGGCCAAGCTGCGCAACCTGCGCACCGGCGCCATGTTCGAGCACCGCTTCCGCTCACCCGATCCTATCGAGAAGATCACCGTCGATGAGGTCGAAATGCAGTTCCTGTATTCCGACGGCGACAGCTACTATTTCATGGACACCACCAACTACGAGCAGACTCACTTAACCAAGGAAATTCTGGGCGACGCAGTCGAATACCTCATTCCCAACCTCGAGATCAAGGTGGAGTTTTTCGACGGCAAGGCGGTCGGGATCGAGCTGCCCCAGACGGTCATCCTGACCGTGATTGAGACCGAGCCCGGACTGAAGAGCGCCACCGCGTCCAGCGTGACCAAGGCCGCCAAGACCGAGACGGGTCTCGTCGTGCAGGTGCCGCCCTTCATCAACGAAGGCGAGAAGATCAAGGTCGACACGTCGGAAGGCGCGTATCTGTCACGCGCTTAAGTTTTGTCTTGTCATCCTGAGCGCAGCGAGAACGTAGCGAAGCGAAGTTCTCGCGGAGTCGAAGGATCCCTACCCTGTAAGTCGTAGATTGTCGTGGAAAGACATTCTCCCGCGATTGCATCGGTTGAAACTCCATCAGGCTCCGAGGGAATTTGAGATTACAGGGATCCTTCGACTACGAATCAGCTTCGCCTTCGCGAATCTGCTTCTCCGCGCAGGATGACAATTGCAAGAAATGACTTCCACCGAAAAACCGATCCTGTCTCGCCGCTTTGTGGTCCGTGGACGCGTGCAAGGTGTCGGCTTCCGATGGTTCGTCGAACGCGAGGCGCACATTCTCGGCATCGCCGGATGGGTCCGCAACAACCACGACGGTAGCGTGGAAGTTCTGGCCCAGGGCACGCGCGATCAGCTCTCCGGCCTGCATTCGCGTTTGCGCGAGGGCCCGCGAGCCGCACGAGTCGATTCCGTAGAAGTATCCGAAGAGAACTCAGTTGCAGGACTAAGTTCGTTTCGCATCGAAGGTGCGTGGTAGAGGTAAGATTTCAAAGTTTCAATCTCTCAGGGTTCACACTTTTTGTTTTGGCCGGTGCATTTCTTTGAAACCTTGAAACTCTGAAACCTTGAAACCTTAACTCAAAGGAGCGTGGTAATGTCCCCAGTCTCCGCTGTCGAAGTCGATCAGCTGAAAAAACTCATCCGTGAGGTTCCGGATTTTCCAAAGAAGGGAATTCTCTTCTACGACATCACCACGCTTCTGAAGGACAAGACCGGCCTAGCCATGCTCATCGACAAACTCTCCGAGCACTACATTTCGGAAGACGTCGACCTGGTGTTAGGCATGGAGGCTCGCGGTTTCATCTTCGCTCCCGCGCTTGCCTATCGTTTGAACGCCGGATTCGTTCCAGTGCGCAAGCCCGGCAAGCTCCCCGCCGAGTGCGTGAGCTACGACTATGCTCTCGAGTACGGGTCGAACACGCTGCAGGTTCACAAAGATGCCATCCAGAAAGGCCAGCGCGTTCTGATCGTCGACGACTTGCTCGCGACCGGTGGCACGGCCGAAGCTACCGCCAGGCTGGCGGAGTCTTTAGGAGCGAAAATCGCAGGCCTGGGATTCGTCGTCGAACTGTCATTCCTCAAGGGTCGCGACAAGCTGAAAAGCTACGACGTGATGTCGCTGCTTCGCTACGACAAGTAAACGTCAGAAAAACCAAAACGGGGCAAGCGCTGGTTGACGCTTGACCCCGTTTTGTATTCGATCGAGGAAAATCTGTTCTATCTCAAAGTCCGTGCAACCAAGACTCCCAATCCCGCCCAGAAGCCGCCGCTGATCACGAACGAAAGTGCTAGTCCCGCGATTGCGCCCCAGTTGAGATGCCGGCGCGATTGATCAGGATCGTTGTCATCGTCGATCCACGAACTGAGAAATCCCCCTGATCCCAAACCGCTGTCCAGGCCCATCCAACGCATTGGAACGCGCATCGCACGGGTGCTTGCTTGAGGAGGGAAATTTAGCAGCTTGAAACTCATCAAGCACCTCCTCGCGTCGGATTGCAACTCGTCTGCCATTTCCATCTGTGGCGCAATTGCCTGATTGTAAGACGAGCATTTCACCGCGCAGGTTGCCGTGGTCCGAACGGGCGTCAAAAACACCCGAACATAGGTACAAATTTCGCGCCATTTGCCCCACCTGAACTCTCCGGTCAGCCTACTTCTCCGTTACCGTTAGGTGCGAGTTCCCAGGGAGATAACTCTTGCGCCGAAACCAGTCCTCCATGGAATCCCTGAGCCCTTCGAGGGGAACACCTGAGCCGATCTCCATCTCTCCGTCGGCCACTGGAAGTGTGTTGTCGAACACGCTGAAGTTCGTGAAGCTCCGCATGGAAAATGAGTCGAGCCACTTTAGCGGGCAGGGAAGCTTGCGGCCGTTCTCCTCGTATTCCACGCGAACCTTGCGGGCGAACATGAATTTGATTTAACCACACACAACATGTCGCATGTCGTTCACTGACTCGGACTCGCGTTTGACAAAACAACGATCCGGCTCGTACGCTCCTCGCGTCAGGCAACCAGGCCTGCCATTTGTAGTTCGCCCGCGAAAAGCTTCTTCGTAGACATCGTCACACCAGGAAAGGAGCACTCCACATGATCACGAATCTGATTTGGTGGGTGGTTGTCGGCCTGATTGCAGGTTGGGCCGCCGGCAAGATCATGAAAGGCGGCGGTTACGGCGTGGTTATGGATATTGTCCTCGGCATCGTCGGCGCCGTTGTTGGTGGCTGGCTGTTGGGTCTGCTTGGCATTCACGCTGGAGGCTTAATCGGCACCATCATTGTCGCGATCATCGGTGCCGTCTTCCTCATCTGGATTAGCCGGTTGCTCAAGAAAGCCTGACCCGCGGCTCTGTACTCGACGGGCCCAGACATCTCAAAACTCCGAACCAGTATCTACGGCGCCAGCTCCAGACACCTGTCTGCGGTGTCTAACACTGGGTAGGGCGGCGTCGTCGATGCAACCGAGAGGCGCTGCTCGTCCTCTCGTCGCACCTCTTTGCCTCTGGCACGCGAAAACCTCTTTGAGGAATGTTGATTGATGAGTTTCGATTGTTGACTAAAAACCAAAGGCCCGGGATACAGCTTTCTCAAATCAACAATCATCAATCAAGAATCAACAATGGACTATTTCTGCGCCTTCGGCCCCGCCGCCTTGACTTCCGGCGGCGCGTCGAAGTTCTCGAAGTTCTTGGCGAACCGGTTCCGCAAATCCTCAGCGGCCTTATCGTAGGCGGCTTTATCGTGCCAAGCATTGCGCGAGTTCAGCACCTGTGGTGGCACGCCGTGGCAGAACTTCGGAATGCTGAATCCAAACGTCGGCTCAATCTCGAAATCCTCTCGGATCAGTTCGCCTTCGACCGCCGCATCCACCATCGCCCGCGTGTACGGGATGCTCATGCGCCTGCCCACGCCATACGGTCCACCCTGCCAACCTGTATTCACCAGCCAGCACTGCGCATTGTGCTCGCGCAGCCGGCGCCCCAGCATCTCGGCATAGGTCTTGGGCGGCAGTGGCAGAAACGGAGACCCAAAGCACGTCGAGAACGTCGCCGTCGGTTCCTTTACGCCCGCTTCGGTTCCGGCAACCTTCGCGGTATATCCCGACATGAAGTGATACATCGCCTGCTCCGGCGTCAGCCTCGAAATCGGAGGCAGCACGCCAAACGCATCCGCCGTCAGGAACACAACATTCTTCGGATGCCCGCCGATCCCCGGAATCACCGCATTGTCGATGAACTCGACCGGATACGCCGCCCGCGTGTTCTCCGTCTTGCTGTCGTCATCGTAGTCCGGCATGCGCGTGTGCGAATCGAGCGTGACGTTCTCCAGAACGCAGCCGAAGCGCAAAGCATTCCAGATCTGCGGTTCGTTCTGCTTCGACAGCTTGATGCACTTGGCGTAGCATCCGCCCTCGAAGTTGAACACGCCATCGGCGCTCCATCCGTGCTCATCGTCGCCAATCAGATCGCGCGACGGATCTGCCGACAGCGTCGTCTTCCCCGTGCCCGATAGACCGAAGAACAGCGCGCTGACTCCGTTGTGCCCCACGTTCGCCGAGCAATGCATGGGGAACACATTCCGCGGCGGCAGCAGAAAATTCATCACGCTGAAAATCGACTTCTTCATCTCGCCCGCGTAAGACGTTCCACCGATCAGCACCGTGCGCCGCATGAAATTCAGCAGAATAAAAACTTCGGAATTGACTCCATCGCGTTTCGGATCAGCTTTGAATTCCGGTGCAGAAATAACCGTGAACTCCGGATGATGACTCCTTAACTCCTCCGCCGTCGGCCGTAGGAACAACTGCCGCACAAACAGGTTGTGCCAGGCATATTCATTGACGATGCGCACAGGCAGCCGGTAAGCCGGATCAGCTCCGCAGTACAGATCCTGCACGTACAAGCTCGCGCCCTCGCAGGTGCTCCATCACCCGCGCGTAGAGCGCATCGAACTTTTCCGGTTCAAACGGCGCATTCACCGCGCCCCACGCTACGGTGTGCGCGGTCATCTCATCCTTTACGATGAACTTGTCTTTCGGAGAACGCCCGGTCCGGTTCGTATATCCGACAATCGCACCATTGGACGCCAGCTTCGCTTCATTACGCCGGATGGAGTGCTCCACCAGCAGTGCCGGGGAAAGGTTGAAGTGCGTTCGACCTTCGCTCAGCAACTCGGCTACGTCGCTGACGTGCATGGTGGTAGCCATGGGGGAAATCTCCTGGGAAGAGGCCAAATACCGAACACAGTGCAAAAACGTTCTATTCTGCCTTAAAAACCTTGAGCTTGCCAAGGAACCGGATCACACTTCCGCGGTTTTCCGTAAGCAAAACGATATTGCTGAAAACAATCGATTGCTTCACTCAGGAGAGATGCGGGGGAACTCCAAAAGAGTTGTCGTAGAGACGTAGCTCGCTACGTCTCTCGGTCGCGTGCTCGGAAGTTTAGCCGCAACTAGTCAGCAGTCTTGTAGTCGCATGCCGTGCGGCAAGGTTCGCAATACATCAATCCGTCATTGCAGAGGCGCACGTCAATCACAGACTGGCACAAGCAGCAATATTTCTCACACTGGCAATCTCTTTCGGATTGCTCGCACTGCGCGCAGCGATATTTGGCATGACCGGTACCGGTGCTCATGAGATTACTCTATCGCTCACCCGCGGTAGCGCAAACGTGACATCGGTAACAAATAGAGGTCAGGGGCCAGGGGGCAGAGAAAAACGCGAAGCCCCTCGTCATTCGGATGCGTTCTTAACCAAAAGCTCTCAAGTCGGAAATAGCAACCGTCCCTGCTACCTACATCGGCCTCCGACCCCTGGTCCCTGACCCCTGACCCCTGACCCCTTGACCCTGACCCCTGCTCTTCGTGCCCTATAATCTCAATCAATGACCTTCCAACATCTCCTGGATGGCGCCGAGTTCCTCAGCCAAAGCGGAAACCCGGACGTCACCGGTGTGGAGTACGACTCCCGGCGCGTGAAGCCGGGATCGGTTTTTGTGGCGATGCGCGGTGAGAGTTCCGACGGGAACCGCTTCATCGATCAGGCGATTCAGGCAGGAGCTGTTGCCATCGTCACCGACTCACCTACGGAAAAACCACGCGAGGGCGTCGCATGGGCCTTGGTTCCGCATGGACGGCGCGCCTTGGCACGCATCAGTGAGAACTTTTACAAGCGTCCCGCCGAACGGATTGCGGTCACCGGAATCACCGGAACCAACGGCAAGAGCACCACAGCTTTTCTGATCGAGGCAATCCTCACCGCCGCCGGTCGCAAGAGCGCGCTGATCGGCACCATCGAATATCACGTCGCTGGCAAAGTCTATCCCGCGCCTCACACCACTCCGGAAGCGCTCGAACTCGCGCGACTGTTCAACGAGGCCCTGGGCCAGGGCGCCACCGACGCAGTCATGGAAGTTTCCTCCCACGCGCTCGCACAGCAGCGGGTGTTCGGTGTGCCCTTCGATGTTGCCGTATTCACGAACCTGACGCGCGACCACCTCGACTATCACAAGACGATGGAAGAATACTTCTACGCCAAGCGTGTACTCTTCGAGGGCTGCGGCACCGATCCTCCGCGTGCGGTCGTCACCAACCTCGACGATGAATACGGGGCGCAATTGGCCGAGTTCAGCCGCAAGCGCAGCAGAGTCCGTGCTCACCTATGGCTGGGACCGCGGCGATTTCCACGCTGAAAAGCCGGAAGTCACGCCGCGCGGCACCCGCTTTGACATGATCACTCCGCAGGAGAAGTTGCCCGATCTTCTCTCCGCTCATCGGGCGCGTGAACGTGTACAACATCTTGGCGGCAGCGGCAGCGGGCTTTGCTCGCGGCTGTTCGACTGAGGCGATTTCTCGCGGTGTTGCCGCGCTGACCCACGTCCCGGGCCGATTTCAGCGCGTCGACTGTGGCCAACCCTTCACCGTAGTCGTGGACTACGCCCACACCGACGACGCTCTCCGCAATCTGACGGCACTCGCTCGCGAATTTGTTTCCCGCAGCGGTGCAGGCGCCAGAGTCATCACGTTGTTCGGCTGCGGCGGCGATCGCGATCGCGCCAAGCGTCCCCTGATGGGCGAGGCCGCCGGACGCGGCAGCGACTTCGTCGTGCTCACCTCCGACAATCCGCGCAGTGAAGATCCCCGAGCCATCATCAACGACGCCCTGGTCGGTCTGCAGAAAACTGGCACGAAATACGCTGTCGAAGTCGACCGGCGCAAAGGCGATTGGCGCTCGCCATTGGCGAAGCACGTCCCGGGGACATCGTCCTGCTGGCGGGCAAAGGCCACGAGAAGGTGCAGGTCACGCGCGAAGGTTCTAATCCGTTCGACGATGTGGAAGTGGCAAAAGAAGTTCTGCGAGCCTCCGGATTCGACTGTAATGCGTAGCGCCGGCATCCTGCCGGCTGTCGCGAGGGCACTCGCCCTCGCAGCCCGGGAGTGTTCACAACCGCCGCGAGTAAGGGAAATTGAATGAAACTGCCGCTATCAAAAATCGCAGACTTCATCTCCGCCTCCGGCGATTTTCCGCGCGACAGAAGTAGCGCACGGATATTCCATTGACTCCCGCACCGTCGGAGCCAGGCGAACTCTTCTTCGCGGTGAAAGGTGAGCGCCTCGACGGTCACGACTTTGTCGCCGCCGCTCTGGAGAAGGGTGCCGTCGCGGCGGTTGTCCGCAAAGATCAACTGGCATCGCTTTCCCGGCAACACGAGCTTGCTCGCCGTTGACGACACCCTGATCGCTCTGCAAACCCTCGCCACGGCTGTCCGAAAGCTCTGGGGGAAATCCCTGATCGGCGTCACTGGTTCGGCCGGCAAGACCACGACCAAGGAAGCCATCGCGCACGTACTCGCGTCGAAGTTCCGCGTGCTGAAATCAGAAGGAAACTTCAACAATCATTTCGGCCTGCCGTTGATGCTGCTGAAGCTGGAACCTGGAGCACGATTTGGCCGTCATCGAGATGGGCATGTCGCACGCCGGAGAAATTCGCGCCCTGGCCAAAATCGCTCATCCTGACATCGGCGTCGTCACCAACGTTGCTCCGGTGCATCTGGAATTCTTCGATTCCCTGGCCGGAATCGCCCGCGCGAAATATGAGCTGATTGAATCGCTTCCCTCAAACGGAACAGCGGTGCTCAACGCAGACGACGAATACGTCTCGCAGTTCGGCCGCGACTTCAAAGGCAAGGTCATCAAGTACGGAACCAGCATTGGCGCCGACGTCCGCGCCGAGAACGTGCAATCAAACGGCGCAGAGGGATCCGAGTTCGACATCGTCGTGGCGGGAACTCGCGAGCATGCGCGCTTGCCCCTCGTTGGAGACCACAACGTTCTGAATGCGCTCGCCGCCGTCTCGGTCTCGATCGCCTCCGGCATCAAGGTGTCCGAAGCCGTCGCAGCGCTCTCGACGCTGAAGCCGGCCGACAAGCGTGGACAGGTTCTCCAGTTGGGTAACATCACCGTCATCAACGATTGCTACAATTCCAATCCGAAGGCGCTGAGGGCCATGGTCGACGCTCTCTCTGCCATGAAGGCGGCTCGCCGCATCGTGGTCGCCGGAGAGATGCTCGAACTTGGTCCGGAAGGAGAAGCTCTGCATCGCGAATCCGGCCGGCACATCGCGCGAGAAGAAGATTGATGTGCTCATCGGCGTTCGCGGGCTGGCGCAGGCCATGGTCGATGGCGCAAAGCAGGCAGGCACGCGCGCCGAGTTTGTCGCGACGCCGGAAGAAGCCGGCGAATGGCTGGCTCGTGAGGCACGCGATGGAGATGTCGTGCTGCTGAAAGCCTCTCGCGGTGTGAAACTGGAAAGGGCGCTCGATACGTGGAAGCCACGGCGGGACAGCCCGCTACAAGTAAATGCACTTTGCTCGATTGCTCATCGCTCATTGCGCATCGCTAATTGCTGTGTTCCTAGCTGACGGCTGCATTCGGAGGCTGATTGCTCTACTGGCTGTTGTTCCTGAAGCTGCAACACTACGTTGCCCCGTTCCGCATCTTCCGCTACGTCACCTTCCGCACGGCCTTCGCCAGCCTGACCGCCCTGTTCACCGCGCTGATTGTCGGGCCGCTCGTCATCGGCCGTCTGCGTGATTTCCAGATCGGACAATACATTCGCGAAGAAGGCCCAAAAGCCCATCAGAAAAAAGCCGGCACGCCCACCATGGGAGGCCTGCTGATCGTCATCGCCATCATCGTCCCGACGCTGCTCTGGGCCGACTTGAGCAATCGCTTCATCTGGATCGCCGTATTCTCCACCCTCGCCTTCGCAGCCATCGGATTCACCGACGACTACACGAAGGTGACGCACCGCCGCAACCTAGGTCTGACCAGCCGCGCTAAGTTCGGACTGCAGATTGCCGCCAGCATCGTGGTCGCGTCCATGTTGATTGCCATGCAGACCTACAGCATGTATTCCACGAAGCTGATCGTGCCGTTCTTCAAGCAGTTTCAGCCCGACCTGGTCGCTAGCGCTTTGGAACACCATCCTCACCTCTGGCCGCTCGCATTTCTTCCGTTCATGGGGTTCGTGGCGCTGGTCATCGTAGGATCGAGCAACGCCGTGAATCTAACCGACGGCCTCGACGGCCTGGCGATCGGATGCACGGTCATCGCCGCCGGAGCTCTCACGGTGCTGACCTACGTCAGCGGCCACGCCACCTTCGCCACGTATCTGGAATTGCAGCGCATGCCGCAGGTCGCGGAGCTGACCATCTTCTGCGGAGCCATGGTCGGAGCATCGATCGGCTTTCTCTGGTACAACGCGCATCCCGCGGAAGTCTTCATGGGCGACGTAGGCTCGCTCGCCCTGGGCGGCGCGATCGGCACAGTTGCTGTCATGATCAAGCAGGAACTCCTGCTGCCGTTCATCGGCGGAGTGTTCGTGATCGAGGCATTGTCGGTAATCCTGCAGGTCGGCTCCTACAAGCTGCGCAAGAAACGCATCTTCAAGATGGCGCCGCTGCATCATCATTTCGAGCTGCTGGGGTGGTCAGAGTCGAAAATCATCGTGCGCTTCTGGATCGCGTCGCTGATCTTCGCACTCTTCGCGCTGACGACCCTGAAACTGAGATAAGCTGGAAGTCGGAAGAAATTGTTGATTTCTGATTGTCTGATTGAGACTGAAATCACTTGATCGTGGGATTTTTTCAATCAACAATCAACAATCAAAATTCAACAATAGATTCAATGGATCTGAACGGAAAACGCGCTCTGGTGGTTGGTCTCGGTAAGTCCGGGGTGGCGTCCGCCCTGTTCATGAAAGCGCATGGCGCCCGCGTCACCGTCTCCGATACCAAGAGCGGCGACGAACTGCGCAACGAAATCCCAGTGCTGCTCGATCACGGCATCACGGTCGAGACCGGCGGACACGGCGACCGCACGTTTCGCGGTCAGGACCTGATCGTGGTCAGTCCGGGAGTCCCCGTCGATGCGCCACCGCTGGTGCAGGCCCGCTCGCTGGGTGAAACGGTAATCGGTGAAATCGAGTTGGCGGCTCAGTTTCTGCCCGGCCCGATCGTCGCCATCACCGGCTCAAACGGCAAAACCACCACCACCACGCTCACCGGCGAAATCATGACGGCCTCCGATTTTCCGACGCTCGTCGGAGGCAATATCGGTACCCCCGCCATTTCGCTGGCGGAGCGCGCCAAACCTGACACGGTCGTCGTCCTCGAAATTTCGAGCTTCCAACTGGAGACGATTCAGACCTTCCGCCCGAAGATTGCCGTCGTGCTGAACGTTACGCCCGACCATCTCGATCGCCACCGCACGTTTGAAATTTACACCGATGCCAAGGCAAGAATTTTCGAGAACCAGCAGGGAAGCGATTTCGCCGTCCTGAATGCCGACGATCCCACCTGCGTTGCGATGGGCGCCCGGACCCGGGCGCAGGTCTTCTGGTTCAGCCGCCAAAAGGAAGTGCAGCAGGGCGCCTGGGTGCGTGACGGCAACATCGTCTTCCGCGATTCCAAGGGCCAACGCGAAATTCTTCAAGTGTCGGAGATTCCGCTCAAGGGCGCGCACAATCTGGAAAACGTTTTGGCCGCCGTCTGCACCGGCGTGCTCATGGGATGCGCGCCAGAGAAAATCCGCCAGGCCGTGCGAGACTTTAAGGCGGTCGAGCACCGGCTGGAGTTCGTGGCAACCATCGATGGCGTCGACTATTACAACGATTCGAAGGCGACGAATGTCGATGCGACCATCAAGGCGCTCGAGTCGTTCCCCGCGAACATCCACCTCATCCTCGGCGGCAAGGACAAGGGCAGCGACTACACCGTGCTCAACGACCTGATCCGCCAGCGCGTGAAGCGCATCTACACGATCGGCGCAGCCGCCGCGAAGATCGAATCGCAAGTCAAAGGCGCAGAGGTCGTGCACGCCGAAACCCTGGAAAATGCCATCCGCAAGGCGCACGCCGCAGCGCAATCAGGAGATATCGTCCTGCTCGCCCCCGCTTGCGCCAGCTTCGACCAGTTCAAGAGCTACGAGCACCGCGGGAAGCTCTTCAAAGACATCGTGCGAGGACTAGCCGGCCGCAAAGGCGTAACTCAGCAGATCCAAGAAGACCTCCGTGTCTCCGTGGTCTGAAAGTCCGTCCCCCGGAACCAAAACAATCAACAATCAAACTTCAACAATCAACAATCTCATCTCCGCTCCGTGGTGAAATAAGTGTCCCATGGCGAAGCGCGTCAGTGTCGATCGCTGGCTGTTCACCGTCACCATGCTGCTGGTTTTTCTCGGCCTGGTGATGGTGTTCTCGGCCTCGGCGGTGATGGCGCGCGAGCGTTTCGGATCGCCCTACGCATTCCTGTCGAAGCAGTTGATCTGGGCCGTCGCCGGACTCGCCGCGATGGTCGTCACCATGCGCCTGGACTACCGCCGCTACAAGCATCCCGCGCTGGTCTTTTCGCTGATGGGCCTGACCACGCTGCTGCTGATCTCGGTCTTCTTCCTCGATCGCTCGCACAACACGCACCGCTGGATTCACGCCGGCGGATTTTCCTTACAGCCTTCGGAACTCGCCAAGCCGGTGCTGATCCTGTTCCTGGCCTACTTTCTCGAGGGCCGTGCGAAGACCATCGACGACGTGCGCAACACCTTGCTGCCAGCCGCCGCGCCAGTCCTGGTTTTCCTGGGACTCATCGTCCTCGAGCCTGATCTCGGCACCGCCATCGCCTGCGCCGGAATCACCGCTTGCGTCTTTTATGTCGCTGGCATGCGGATGCGCTACTTCGGATACGCCTTCGCCGCATCGCTCGTGCCGCTGTACTTCCTGATCTTCCACGTCAGCTTCCGCCGCGACCGCATCTTCGCCTTCCTCAACCCCTACGCCGACCGCCAGCGAGCAGGATTCCACATCATCCAGTCGCTGATCGCCGTCGGCACGGGAGGCATCACCGGCACCGGCCTGATGGAAGGCAAGCAGAAGCTCTTCTACCTGCCCGAGCCGCACACGGACTTCATCTTCGCCGTCACCGCCGAAGAGTTAGGCCTGGTCGGCGCGATGTTGCGTGGTCACGCTCTTCGCCATCTTCCTGTGGCGCGGCATGCGCGTCTCGTGGCGCACGGAAGACCTGTTCGGCCGCTACCTGGCCGTAGGCATCACCAGCATGGTCGTGCTGCAGGCCCTCATCAACATCAGCGTCGTCCTCGGCATGATGCCGACCAAGGGCATCCCGCTGCCGCTCGTCTCCTACGGCGGATCGTCCCTGTTCGTGACGCTGGCCTGCGTAGGAGTGCTGCTGAACATCACCAAGCAAGCGGAGTAAGGAAATTGCTGATTTTGATTTGTTGACCGAACCTCAACCGAATCATTCGTGCACGATGACGGGATCGCAGCCAGACCGCTAGATTCTTTTCTGGCAAGTCTCCTGCGGCGACCGATTCGGTCGATAGAGATGCACTCGGCATCGTCGGCATCGAGCGTCCATCCATTCAGATTCAGGAACAATTCCATCACGACGAAAGCGGTGCGCTTGTTTCCGTCGAGAAAGGGATGGTTGCGCGCCAGGCCAAATGCGTAGGCAGCTGCGAGATCGGCGGCATCCGTCCGATCGCCATAAGCCGCCGAGTTCTGTGGCCGAGCCAGTGCCGACGAGAATAGTCCCTCATCGCGCATGCCTGGCAATGCCGCCATGTTCCGCCAGTTGCGCCTCATGGATGGCGAGCGCAACGCTGTCAGCGACCCACGTCCAGCGCATGCGATTATTTCGCCAGCGCGCGCAGCACGTTGCGGCGTTTCTTCATGATGCGCTCGGCCGCCTTCATCTGCTTTTCAAAGGCAGGATCGTAAGGACTGATGCGGTAGCCGTCGGGAGACTCAGTCAAGAAACACCACGTCGCCCTTTTCTACCTTGAGTCGCGACGCGGCTTCCTTGGGCAGAACGAACCCCACCGAGTTGCCGATCTGCATCAGCTTCAGGGAAATCACAAATACCCTCCAAGTAATAACAAATGTTATTACAACCACAAGAAGCTAGTCAACTCGAATGGCATCGCCAGAGAGATTGAAAACGGGCAGGATTTGCGTCGATCTGCGACGGGTCTCTTAACAGGGGTTCCATCCGTGACAATCCGTGTTAGTGCGTAGCCGGTTTGTTCGTGATTTATAGTCACCACATGCGCGCAATCCTGGCGGGCGGAGGCACCGGCGGGCACGTGATCCCGGCGCTGGCCATCGCCAATCAACTGAAGAAAGACTATTCGGCTGAAATCCTCTTCATCGGCACCGCGCGCGGAATCGAGAACCGTCTGGTTCCCGCCGCCGGATATCCTCTGCAACTTGTGCGCGTCGGCGCGCTGAAGAACGTCAGCCTGACCACCCGCCTCAAGACCGCCTTCGATCTGCCCCGCGCGCTCTGGGATGCAGGCCGCATGTTGAACGAGTTCGCGCCCGACGTGGTGATCGGGGTTGGCGGATACGCATCCGGTCCGGCGATGTTGTCCGCCTTAGTAAAGCACATTCCCACGCTGGCCTTCGAGCCCAACGTCGTACCAGGATTCGCCAATCGTCTGGTCGCGCGTTTCGTCTCCGGAGCCGCAGTGCATTTCGAGGAAACGTCGAAGTATTTTCGTCACGGCGAGGTCACAGGAGTTCCAGTGCGGCAAGCATTCTTTGAGATTCCGCCCAAGCGCGGCGGAACCCCGACCGTCCTCGTTTTCGGCGGCAGCCAGGGCGCGCACGCGATCAACGAAGCGATGATCCGCTGCCTGCCGGTCTTGCAGCGCGAAGCGCCGGGGATTCACATCATCCATCAGACCGGCGAGCGTGACTATAATGACGCGCTGGCTGCTTACAAGTCGCTCGGAGAATCGGCCGAGGTTTTCAAGTTCATCGAAGACATGCCGGCGGCATTCGCGCGCGCAGACTTGGTGGTCTGCCGCTCCGGCGCCAGCACGGTTGCTGAGATCGCGGCAGCAGGGAAGCCGGCGGTCTTCGTGCCCTTCCCGCGCGCGGCCGACGATCATCAGCGCGTGAATGCCGAAGCCTTGGCCAAGCACGGCGCTGCAGTTGTGGTCGAAGAATCAAAGCTGGAAGGAGTCTGGCTGGCAGAAACAATCGCGACGTTGCTGCAGGACTCCCGCCGACTGCAAAGTATGAGCCAGGCAGCGCGGGAGTTGGCGCATCCGAATGCCGCGCACGACATCGCGAAGATGGCAGCACGCGTGGCTGGCATGGAAAGAAGGATTAGCCACGGATTCTCGCTGATCTTCACGGAGAATTCTTTTTCTGTCCCTTTGATTTATCCGTGTTGATCCGCGTAAATCCGTGGCAAAGAAGTTGACTTTATGTTCGCCAAAATTCAACGCATCCATTTCGTAGGCATCGGCGGCATCGGCATGAGCGGTATCGCCGAAGTCCTGCTGAACCTCGGCTACAAAGTCTCCGGCTCTGATTTGAAGGCTTCGGCAGTTACCCAGCGGCTCGCGACCCTGGGCGCGACGACGTTTGAAGGCCATCGTGCGGAGAACATCGCGGGCGCCGAAGTCGTCGTAACCAGTTCCGCGATCGCGCACGACAACCCCGAAGTCGCTGAAGCGCACGAGCTTCACATCCCCGTCATCCAGCGCGCCGAGATGCTCGCCGAGCTCATGCGCCTGAAATACGGCATCGCCATTGCCGGCATGCACGGCAAGACGACCACCACTTCCATGGTGGCCGCGGTCCTCGCCGCCGGCGGTCTCGATCCGACCGTGGTCGTCGGCGGCCGCGTCGACGCCCTGGGATCGAACGCCCGTCTCGGCAAGTCGCAGTACCTCGTTGCCGAAGCCGACGAGAGCGACCGCTCTTTCCTCAAGCTTTCCCCGATCCTCTCCGTCGTCACCAACATCGACCGCGAGCACATGGACTGCTACCGCAACATGCGCGACGTAAAGAAGACGTTCCTCGACTTCATGGATCGCGTGCCCTTCTACGGCATGATCGTGGCCTGCAATGACGATCCGATGCTGCGCAAGTTGTTGCCTGAAGTTCAGCGGCGCACTGTGACCTACGGGACGAAGCGCGGATCAGATTTCCTGATCAAGTTGGAAGAAACCAAGAGAGAGGGCGCTGCCGATTCACGCCCTTACAGCCGCTTCCGCGTGACCTATCAAAAGAAAGATCTTGGCGAATTCACGCTGCACGTCCCCGGCGTCCACAACGTGCTGAACGCCACCGCGGCGATTGCTGTCGGCGTGGGTCTCGATATTCCGGTCGACGCGATCCGCACCGCGCTCGATCAATTCCGAGGCGTGGACCGCCGTTTCCAACTGCGCGGCACCGCCGCCGGCATCAGCGTGATCGACGACTATGGCCACCATCCCACCGAAATCAAAGCCACGCTCGCCGCCGCCCGCCAGTGCGGATTCCGCAAGATTCACGTGATCTTCCAGCCGCATCGCTACACCCGCACCCGCGACCTGATGGAAGAATTCACCACCGCCTTCGCCGACGCCGACTCGCTCTTCGTGCTCGACATCTACGCCGCCAGCGAGAAGCCCGATCGAAGGGATTACCGGGGAGGCGCTCGCGCAACGGATTCGTGACACGGGGAAGAATGTCGAGCATGCCGCTTCGTTTGCCGATGCCGTGAACGCGGCCGTGGCTGCGGCACAAGACGGCGACATGATCCTGACGCTAGGCGCCGGCAGCGTCTCGCAGTTGGGTCCGATGATTCTCGAGAAGCTGAACGACGAACGTAGCGCCGGTGCAGATATTGTGGCCGCATCCGCCGCACGACCGTAGGGACAGCGCCTGTGTAGGGGCGGACGCCTCGTCCGTCCTCGCCGAAGGCGACCGGCGTCCACCCGCAGCATGATTCGAGAGTTCTGCAGTAGACTATTCCTCCCATGAGCGCACCGTCTTTGGTCCGTTTCGGACTTCGTGACGCTTCTTACAGCGCATGCCAGCCTCTGTTTCGGCCAGGCGCCCTCATCAGCTGACAAAGCCAACGCCGACCGAAGGCGACTACGTCACCCACGAATTCCACTTCAACTCCGGCGAGACTCTCCCCGAACTCCGCCTGCACTATCTAACCTTCGGCAAGCCCGAGCGCGACGCCAGCGGCAAGGTGACCAACGCCGTCCTGATCCTGCACGGCACCGGCGGCTCCGGACGCCAATTCCTCGCCCCGCAATTTGCCGACGTCCTCTTCGGCCCCGGCCAACTGCTCGACGCCACCCGCTACTTCATCATCCTTCCCGACAACATCGGCCACGGAAAATCCAGCAAGCCGAGCGACGGGATGCACGCCCACTTTCCGCAATACGACTACGACGACATGGTCGCGGCGCAACACGAACTGCTCGAGAAAGGCCTCGGCGTGAACCATCTGCGCCTGATTCTGGGCACGTCGATGGGATGCATGCACTCCTGGGTCTGGGGCGAGACCTATCCCGACTTCATGGACGCCCTGATGCCGCTGGCCTGCCTTGCCCGTGCAGATCGCCGGACGCAACCGGCTCTGGCGCGATATGGTCATCGAAGGCATCCGCCAGGATCCCGACTGGAAAAACGGCGACTACACCACCGAGCCTCGCGCAGCCCTGCAAATCTCCGCCGACTTTCTGCTGATCGCCGGCAGCGCGCCCCTGCCGATGCAGAAGAATCTCCCCACCCGCGACGCCGCCGACAAGTATCTCGACGATTCCACGAAGCGCATCACCACGACCCTCGATGCCAATGACTTGCTCTACGCCGTGAACGCCTCGCGCAACTACGATCCGTCGGCGAAGCTGGAAACGATCAAGGCGCCCGTCATGTTCGTCAACTCAGCCGACGACTTCATCAATCCGCCGGAACTGGGGATCGCCGAGCGCGAAATCAAGCGCGTGAAGAATGGAAAGTTCGTTCTGATCCCAGCGTCCGAGCAGACGCACGGCCACGGCACGCACACCTGGGCGGCGATTTGGCAGGAGTATTTAAAGGAATTGCTGACGAAGAAGACCGAATGAGACATTGGAGGTTGATGATCGGGAATAACCAGTCTATGCTGTCGCCTTTGAGCATCTCACCGCTCGACCCTTCTGCTGAGTCGCCTCGGTCAAACCGTTTAGTCTATTGGGCGTAGATGAATTGGCTGGCGCATCTCTATTTGTCCGAATCCAACGCTCAGTTTCGGGTGGGAAATCTCTTGCCCGATCTAGCCTCCGCGGCCCAGCTTGCCTCTCTTCCGGAAACATATCAGAAGGGCATTCGCTGCCATCGCCAGATCGATCGTTTCACCGATTCACATCCCCGGGTGCGCTCTTGCGTGCGGCGCTTTCCGCCGCCGTACCGCCGCTTCGGCGGTGTCTTGACGGACGTCTATTTCGACCATTTTCTCGCTCGCGACTGGGCCGATTACTCCACCGTATCCCTGCCTGATTTCATCTGCGAAATCTATCGCGACATCGAAGACTTGCTCTTCAGTCATCCCCGCTGAAGCGAACCGGCCGCTGCAACGCATGCGGGAAGAGAACTGGCTAGGGTCCTACCAACGCATCGAGGGTGTGACCGACATCCTCGGTCGCATCGGTCGGCGCCTTCGACGGCCCTTGGATCTCACGGATTCGCTGCCCGTATTTCAAAAGCATGAGACCGCCTTTCTGGACGACTTCCAAGCCTTCTTCCCCGAGCTGTTGGCGCACCTGCGATCAGGACTTCCGGAATAGATCGTTATCCGGAAAAATCGGAACTTTCTGCCCGCCCCTCCCGTATCCCTTGCTAACCGATTGATTCGGGGTTCGTCTATTCAGCCATAAGGGGTTAAGGTTATGAAAACACAAGCATGGGGATGGCTGGCCGCAGCGGTACTGGCAGCTGGGTTGAATTCCAGCTACCACGAGGGCGGCATGCAGTGGGCCCACGAGATCGTAGACCGGGTCGGACATAACACCGGAGCAGTGTTGGCCCTGGCCACCGGGCGCGCCGACCAGTTCCTGGCCGAAGCCCGGATGCTGAACGTCGGCCGCGAAGAGCCGCAGTGCCCCTTGGCCGCAGCTATGGCGGAGGTTCAGAGTTCATTCGACCAGCCGAACGCGGGCATCGACCGCCTTGAGGCCATGTCGGCCCGTGAGCAAGCCCGACTGGCACGGATTGAAGCCAATCGAGCCCGGATGGAAGCTCAGATTCAGGCCAGACTAGCCCGCGTGCGCCTTCCGGAGGCCAATTTCAGTCCCGTAGTCGTTCGCGTACCAAAGATCGACTGCCCGCGAGTGCGCGTGAACATCCCACGCATGCCGAGGATTAACGTCCCGGCCCCGGTCGTTCACGTCGACTACTCCGGCCCAGGTCCGGTTTAGCACAGCCATAGTCCAACTTCCTGGAAGCACGGGCGCGGAAAATATGCCGCGCTCGTTTCTTTTCTCTCAAACCCCCGAAGCTGCTCAAACCCGAAGCTTTGTCATTCCGAGGAGCAAAGCGACGAGGAATCTGCTTGCCTCTCCCCATGAGCGGAAACGTAATGTCCCGGAGGACATTTGACAATAGCCCGCCAGTTCTACTGGCGGGTCCGCAGCCACTCAGGTCCGCGTCCCGGATGGGACGCCTGAAACGCCACTCGTTGACCAAGTCTCAATCGTGCCTTCCGGCACGAGAGTGGGTGGCGACCTCGACCCGCCGGTAGAACTGGCGGGCTACTCTCAGTGGTCCCTCCGGGACCCAGTTCGTGAGCGCCGACTGCTTCACGTTACTAGTCCTGCTGTCGGAGTTTCTGGCACTCTCGTGCTCGTACCCAACCCGGTTCCCATCTGTGCAAATCCTGAATTTTTTCCCGTATCTCATTTCGAGATTTGCAGCTATATTGAAGAGGCTCAGCGATTCCTGGCGACAACTGACCTGAACTGATGGCGCGGAAACCGAGTCCCACCATCTTGCAGGAAGAGTTGTACCCGCCGTACGCCGGGAATTCCCGCCCGAGGCGCCGCGCGAGGAACTCGATGACGCGCGCCTGGTCGATCTGGATGTAAATGAGGAATCGCCGTTTCTGCGGGGGCAAAAGCGTGTCTCCGCCCGCCGCAGCTCGCTTCCCAAGAAAACCGCCAATCGCCTGTTCTGGATCTGCATCGCCCTCGGCATTCTAGGTGTCGCCGCGCTCGTCGCCATCGCCGTCTATAACTACGGCGAGCGCTCGTGGCGCTTCCGCATCGAGTCGAGCGACAACATTGAAGTCACCGGCATCGAGAACGTGACCAAGGCGCAGATCATGGAAGTGATGGGCGCCGACATCGGCCGCAACATCTTCTTCGTGCCGCTCACGCAGCAGAAGGCGCAACTCGAACAGATTCCCTGGGTCGAGTCGGCCAGCGTGATGCGCTTCGTGCCCAATCGTTTGCAAGTCGAAATCCACGAGCGCACGCCGGTAGCTTTCGCGCGCGTTGGCCCGCGGATTTTCCTGATCGATGCCGGCGGCACGCTCATGGAGTTGCCGCAGAAGCACAAATATTCGTTCCCCGTCATTCTCGGGATGAATCCCGGCGAGCCGCTCTCCACGCGCCTTCCGCGCATGAAGGCTTACAACGAACTGGTGCAGCAATTGGACTCGGGCGGTGCGCGTTATTCGCAGGATCTAAGCGAAGTCGACCTCTCCGATCTCGAGAATCTCAAAGTTCGTGTGAACGATCCCGCACGGAGACGTGCTGGTCGAACTCGGCTCGTCCGATTATCTGAAGCGCTACAAGACCTACGTCAGCCACGTGCAGGAGTGGCGGCAACAATTCCAGAAGCTCGAGTCGGTGAACCTCCGCTACGACAACCAGGTGATCGTCAATCCTGACATGGAAGGGAAGCCGAAGCAGGCAGCACTCACGCTGGCGGCGGCGAAGGCGGCAGCCGCGGCAGGCGTGAAGCCGGCAGCGCTGATCACACACATCAATCCGCATGATCACTCGATTCCGAAGCCGGCGTTTGAGTTGACCGAGAAGAAGCTTGATCCGAAAGCGGCGGCGACAAAGAAGCCAGCGGCCAAGCCGAGAGCGAAGAAGAGCAGTGGCCAAGGCCGGCAAATCTGCTCCCAAGAAAGAAGCGGCCAAGCATTCCTCACCGCCTAAGGCGAGTGCGGCTTCACAACATTCAGCGAAGCCGAAGACTGGGAAGAAGCCGGCGGCAGCGGTTGCCGCGAACACGACAAGTCCGAAGCCGAGCCCGGCGATCGCGAAACCGTCGGCGGGACCGAATTAACTGGTGCGAGCGAATTTATAAACATGGGAAACCAGCAGGGAAGCTTTCTAACGGCAATTGATGTAGGCAGCGCCAAGACGTGCGCGCTGATGGCGGAGTTCACCGACGCCGGCCTGCGCTATCGCGGACACGGCGTCGCCGAATCCCGCGGCTCGCGCAAGGGCGTCATCGTAGAACTCGACAAAGCCGTCGCATCGATTCAGAAAGCGGTCGAGGCCGCCGAAGATATCGCCGGCGCTGCCGTCGAGCACGCCATCATCGGCATCGGCGGAGCGCACGTGCGCGGCGTCAACAGCCATGGAGGCATCAGCCTGGGCACGCGTCCGCGCGAGATCGGCCGCGACGAGATCAAGCAGGCCGTCGAGCGCGCCCGCGCCATCCCCCTGCCCGCCGATCGCGAGATCCTCCATCTTCTTCCGCAGGAATTCATCCTCGACGAGCAAGCCGGCATCCACGATCCGCTTGGCATGATGGCCGCACGCCTCGAAGTGCGCGTCCACATGGTGACGGCTGCCACCAGCGCGACGCAAAACGTCATCACCGCCGTGAACAAAGCCGGCGTTCACGTCGACGACACCGTCTTCGAGCCTCTCGCTGCCGCCGACTCGGTGCTGCGTTCCGACGAGCGCGAACTCGGCGTGTGTCTCGCCGACATCGGTGCCGGTTCCACCGAACTCATCGTGTTTCAGCAGGGAGCCGTCGCCTGGACGGGCGTGATCCCGGTCGGCGGCGATCACTTCACCAGCGATCTATCCGTCGGCCTCTGCACTCCGCTCGTCCGAGGCCGAGAAGATCAAGAAGATTTTCGGGAACGCGATCGTGACCTTGATCCCCGAAGGCAACGAAGTCGAAGTTCCCTCGGTCGGAGATCGCCCGTCGCGCCTGATGCCGCAGCGCCTGGTCGCCGAAATTCTGGAACCGCGCGCCCGCGAACTTTTCGAAATGATGCGCGACAATCTGCGCCAGTCCGGCATGTTCGATATGTGCATCGCCGGCATCGTGTTGACCGGCGGCGCGTCGCGCCTGCCGGGCATTTTCGATGTCGCGGAATCCGTGCTGCGCCGCTCGGTGACGGCTCTCCTGGCCCGCGCCGCTAGCCAAGATGCCGTCGACGTTGTCGGAACCCGAATTCGCGACAGTCCTCGGCATGGTGAACTACGGCCACCGCGCCCGCATCGCCCGCGGTTTTCAGGAAGGCGGCTGGGGCTCGAGATTGAAAGCGATGTTGGTAGGAAAGGGAGCATGAAGAGCAGGAACCACAAAGGACACGAAGGTACACAAAGGAATCGCAAGACTTCCTTCGTGAACCTTCGTGCCCTTCGTGGTTAAAGATTTTGCAATTCCAAGGAGCAGTGAACATGAACAACGACATTCGCATCAGCTTTAACGAAGAAGCCCGCAACGACGCCAAGATCAAAGTCATCGGTGTAGGCGGAGGCGGCGGCAATGCCGTCAACCGCATGATTGACGCCGGCGTGGAGGGCATCGAATTCATCGTTGCCAACACCGACCTGCAGGCGCTGCGCATGTCGCACGCGCCCGTGAAGCTGCAACTCGGAGTGAAGCTGACCAATGGCCTCGGCGCCGGCGCGAATCCCGAAGTCGGACGCAAGGCCGCCCTCGAAGATTCCGACAAGATCATCGAAGCCCTCGAAGGCGCCGACATGGTGTTCGTCACCACCGGTCTCGGCGGAGGCACCGGCACCGGAGCCGCTCCCATCATCGCCTCGCTCGCCAGCGAAATGGGCGCACTGACGGTCGCCGTCGTGACCAAGCCCTTCTCGTTCGAAGGCAAACGCCGCATGCAGCAAGCCGAGCGCGGCATCTCCGAACTGATGGAGTCGGTCGACACCACGATCGTCATCCCCAACGAAAAGCTGCTCGCCGTCGCCGAAGACGCCGGCTTCTTCGAATCCTTCCGCATCGCCGACGACATTCTTCGCCAAGGCGTGCAGGGAATCTCCGACATCATCACCATCCCCGGCATCATCAACCGCGACTTCGCCGACGTGAAGACGATCATGGCCCGCATGGGATACGCCGTCATGGGCACCGCCTCTGCCTGCGGCGCGAAGCGCACCATCGAAGCCGCCCAGCGCGCGATCGCCTCGCCGCTGCTCGAAGCCGGAGCCATCGACGGCGCACGCGGCATCCTCATCAACATCACCGGATCGTCCTCGCTGAAGCTCGCCGAAGTGCAGCAGGCCTGCTCGATCATCCAGGGCGCCGCCCACGAAGATGCCAACATCATCTTCGGCGCCGTGATGGACGAGAAGATGAAAGACGCAGTGAAGATCACGGTGATTGCCACCGGCTTCCGCGAAGCCCCGGCAACGCGCCACCGCCATCAGGAAACGCGCGTCTCATTTGCGGCCGCTCACGACGAGGCCATGGATTTCCCCGATGCCCTTGGCCCGCGTGATCCCACTGCCCGAGCCCCCCAAGCACATCATGTCCGAGCCGGACATGTCGCATGAGCGGATGAGTGACGATCGCTCGTTCATCGAGGACCAGGCCCCCTCGCAACCTTCCGAGCAGGTCCGCCGAAGTAATCTCCCTCGACACGATGCGTTCCAGCGTCCTGACGAACCTGGCCGCAAACTTCGAGCAGGACGATCTCGATGTTCCCGCGTTCCTGCGCAAGCGCAACGACGTGATGTGATCGCAATCGACGTCGGGACGTAAACGAGTCAGCGACGTAGGCGAGAGATGTAAAGGAGTCAGCGACGTAGTCGAGTCAGCTTGGAGTAGAATTTCCGCCATGTCCGTGGCAGAGCGGCCGTGGCAGGCGGCCGTGGCAAAGCACCCGTGGCAGAGCGGCCCTTAAGGGCCGCGATAAGTCGTACGCAAAAACTCGGGCTTTAGAGACTGCGTGAGAACTACCGTTGAAGGCAAGCGGTGGAACAAGCACCACCGAAACTCCAGCCGCGTAGCGGCGGCATGTGAAAGCCCGGCACGGAAGTGCCGGGTGAAGTGGAACAAATGCGCGAGTCCCGTAGGGACGACACCAGTTCTCACGCACACTCTTCAGCCCCCGCCTCCGCCAGATGAGAGAAAGAGTTTGCATACATGAGGAGTACCTTTCTAGTAACCCGGTAACCCATTACCGAAGGGGTGGGAACCGAGGTAATCTCCGCCTATGTCGCTGGTTCGGAGTAAGTTAGATCAGAAACACAGTTCTTGCCGATTGAAACTTTAGAGTTGTGGAAAATTGGTAAGTCTCGTACTATCAGCGCAGCTGGCCGAAGCCGTGAGGTTACCTCTCGCTGGTACGCTGCTTGCATCAAAGTTCCTAGATTCCTGGGGAGTGAATTCGACCAAGATGTTCAAGGGAAGCCTACTTCGTCTCGTTTTGGCCCTTGTTGTATGTCTGCCGCTGGCCGGCATGAGCTGGGCCGCCCACATCAACACCCATACCCCCACGAAATCCAAGAAAGTCAGCGAAACTCCGCGCACGCGCCGTCGGATTCATCATCTGGCCAAAAGCCGCACGGCGAAAGTGACGCGAGTTTCTGCGACCACGACGCACCGCCGCCGGCGTTACTACGAGCGCTTCCACATGAGTTCGTTCGCCGAAGATATCTCCGCTGGCGACATCACTGCCGGCGAAGACGCCACCGTCCGCCAGGCCGCAATTGACGCTCTCGGCAACATGAACGGCACCGTCGTTGCAATCGAGCCGACCAGCGGCCGCGTGCTCGCCATGGTCAACCAGAAGCTGGCTCTGTCCAGCGGTGCACAGCCCTGCTCCACCATTAAGCTCTCGGTGGCACTGGCAGCCTTAAGCGAAGGCTTGGTCTCGAAAGAAACCGAAGTCGCTCTGGGCCGCCGCTGATCACATGAATCTGACTAAAGCGCTGGCCCACTCCAACAATGCCTACTTCGAGGCTCTCGGTCGCAAGCTTGGTTTCGAAAAGGTAGCCTACTACGCGCACGAATACGGACTCGGCGAACTTGCCGGATATGACATCCCCGGCGAACAGGTGGGCGAGTATCCTGAGGCAGCCATTCCCGAAAAGCTTGGCGGCGTGGGCAAGATGTGTTCCTACGGCGAAGGCGTTTCGATGACCCCGCTGCAACTGGGCGCGATGGTTTCAGCCATTGCCAACGGCGGAACCCTCTACTACCTGCAGCATCCGACGACTCCGGAAGAAGTGGCCAGCTTCCAGCCGCGCGTCAAGCGTCAGCTCGACATCGCTCCTATCATTCCCGAACTCTCCGACGGCATGCTGGGTGCTGTCCATTACGGTACTGCGCGCAGCCTGCGCGTGAACTTCAGCGAAGAAGAAATCCTGGGCAAGACCGGAACCTGCTCGCACGCGGGAACCCGCTATGGATGGTTCGCCTCCTACGCCAACACCAGCGTGGGTCGCGTCGTCGTGGTGATCTTCCTGCAAGGCGGACGCCCGACCTTCGGCCCAAAGGCTGCTGAGATCGCCGGACGCATGTACCGCAACATGTACGACCACAATTTCTTCGTTGCCGGTCATGGAACACCATCCGATGAGGCAACTGTGAAGACCGTCAGCCCAACTCCCTAGGCAACGCACATCAAGAAGAATCAGGACGCAGCTCCGGCTGCGTCTTTTTTCTTTGGCTGCGCTCTCGTCCGGGCTCGTTGATTGCATAGGCCTCTTGCCATTTTCTAACCCAAGAAATCTCTGCCGCCTGCCGATAGTCCTTCCAGCGGGTGCGCATGGTGAGCGCCCCATCTGCCAGCGAGGAGGCAGCTACGTCCGGCCACATGTCATTTGAGCAAACCTACGATTACCAAGTCGTAGTCATCTCGGCCGTGTTTGCGATAGCCGCTGTTTATGCGGCGATTCACCTTGCTGGGCCAGTGTCGGGTCCTGGGAGATGGCGCCGGATTGCATGGCTGGGGGCCGGGGCTGCGATTCTGGGCGGCGGATTTCGGGTCGCCCATGATTTCGGCTTGCCTGTTTTTGGGTCTCAGATTCTCTACCACTACTCGACGGTGCTGCTCGTCACTTTGGCGGCAGTTATCTCATCCATTGCAGCGATCCGCACGGCGAAGCGAGAGAATGAGGCCCGTGCCAATGCGGTCCGTTTCGAAGCTCTGGCAGAAGCGATCCCTCAAATTATCTGGATCGCCGATGCGTCCGGTAGGACCACCTACATCAATAAGCGTTGGTTTCAGAGGACCGGCACCTCGGAGCAAGATGCCGCCGACGGTGGATGGATTAACCAGGTGCATCTTGACGACCGCGCACCTCTTTCTGAGAAGTGGCAGGCCTGTGTGCAATCCGGCGAGACGTTCGAAATCGAGTACCGCCTGCATGATGCGGCCAGGGGCTACCGCTGGTATCTCGATCGCGCTGTGCCTCTGCGCGACGATCAGGGAGTCATCCAGCAGTGGTTTGGAACCTGCACCGACATAGAGGAGCAGAAACAGCATCAGCAAATTCTCGAGCAACAGATCAAGGAGCGCACCGAAGAATTGGCCGACACCAACACCCGCTTGCAGCACGAGATGTGGGAAAGAGACCTGGCCCGCCGGACTCTCGATGAACACAACGAAGAAATGATGCAGACCCTGAAGGAACGCTCGCAGCGAGCCACCCTTCTGGCCAAGATGGGAGAGCTATTGCAGAGTTGCCAAACCCGCGAGGAAGTATTCGCGGTCGCGCTCGGCTTTGCGCCCAGGATCTTCCCTTCGCGCCAGGGGGCCGTTGCTTTGTTCAATCCGTCGCACAGTCTTGTCGAAGTTGTGGGTCAGTGGCACGATTGCCAGCTCCCGGTGCAGTCGTTCGAACCGGAGTCCTGCTGGGCGTTGCGCACCGGGCATCCGCATCTGGTTGTGGCCAGCGACAACACCGCCCGCTGCGGTCACGCCGACGAAGTCAAGAACACCTACTTATGTGTTCCGATTCTGGCGCAGGGCGAGGCTCTCGGAATTCTTCACATTCAGGCGACAGATCAAGACCCCAGTCTGGGTGAAGCGGAGATGTCATTCACGACAACCTTCGCTGCCCAGGTGGGACTTTCCGTGGCGAACATCCGCCTCCGCGAAGCCTTGCGCTCCCAGTCCACAAAAGATCCGCTTACCGGTTTGTACAATCGCCGCTACCTGCAGGAAACACTCGATCGCGAAATTCGCCGCGCCATCCGCTCCGAACAGGCACTGGGCATCCTGATGCTCGACCTCGATCACTTCAAGAAATTCAACGACACCTACGGCCATGAAGCGGGAGACGCCGTTTTGCGGGAAACCGGATCGTTCCTTGTGCGGAGCATTCGCGCTGAGGATTTTGTGTGCCGCTTTGGTGGGGAAGAGTTCGTGGTTGTTCTGCCCACTGCCGACCTGCGCGCTGCCGAGGCCCGCGCCGAACGGATTCGAGCGAAGCTCCGCGATCTCGTGATCCTGCACAATGGCCGCTCTCTTGGACTCATTACCGCCTCCATCGGAGTGGCGGCACTTCCGACTCACGGGACGAACGAAAAAGATCTGCTCCAGGCCGCCGATGCCGCGCTCTATCGCGCCAAGCGAGAAGGCCGCGACCGCGTCGCGGTGGCCAACCTCACTCTTGCCCTCGACCGGCAAACCAACGCCCACCAAACCAACGCCGCCGGGAGCGAAACTTAACAACCTGCTGGCCTGGGGAGCCTGAACAACCTTCGACGCTGGATGCTGAACCCCAATCATCGTCTCGACCGTCGGTCGCAGCCTCTGACGTTACCTTCGTTATTCCCCGGCAGGTGACATGTCGGCCTATCATCCCTTTAGAACGAAATCAGGTGATTTCTTGACCAAGACACGTTTCCTGCTATCGGTAACGAACGAGGACAATGATTTCCAAATCGAGCAGGTGAACGGTGCGCGTCAGGCGGCCACACGTTGCGGCGCGGATCTTGAGATTCTCTGTGCGCAAGATGACGGCATTCTTCAGAGCCAGCACCTGCTGCAGCGGATCCAGTGCGCGGCCGAAGCTCGCCCCAGCGTAATCATTTTTGAGCCAGCCGGATCCACGACCCTTCCCCATGTCGCTCGGGCTGCGGCCGCGGCCGGCATCGGCTGGGTCGTTCTCAGTCGCGACGCCGACTACATTTCGGAGTTGCGCTCGGCATTTCCCCTGCCCATCTTCGTCGTTACCCCTGACCATCGGGAAATCGGACGCATCCAGGGACATCAGCTCGCAGCTCTGTTGCCGCGCGGCGGCATCGTTCTCTATATCCAAGGGCCGACTCACAGCAAAGCAGCAGCGCTCCGCTACGAAGGTTTTTTGGAAACCAAACCTGACAACATCCAAATGCGCGCCGTGAAAGGACATTGGACCGAGGCCAGCGCCGAGAAGGCTGTCCACTCGTGGCTTGGTCTTTCGACCTCTCGGGCTATCGAGATTGCCGCAGTTTGCGCTCAGGACGATTCCATGGCCATCGGCGCACACAAGGCATTTGAGCAATCGGTACACGAACTCCGCCAATCCTGGCGGCAGATTCCTTTCCTGGGCTGCGACGGGATGCCTCAGACCGGTCAGGAATGGGTGCGACAGGGGAGGCTGGCAGCAACCATCTTCAATCCGCCGACTGCTCCTGTGGCCATCGATCTGATCGCCGGTTTTCTGCGCGACGGGACCATGCCCCCACCAAGAACATTGACCCTAGCCCGGTCCATCCCCGACATCGCAACGCTGGGCAGGGCGCAGGCGGCTACAGCCAGATAGCGCTCCACGCCGACAAACAAAACGCCCAGCCGAGCGGCTGGGCGAATCTACTTCCGATCTGGGATCCGTTTAGTTTCTGTGATTGCCGCTCTTCTGGTCGCTGGCAATAACGCCGTCTTTAATGTGAATCACGCGATGCGCATATTCGGCAATATCGTGCTCGTGCGTGACCAGAATGATCGTGTTGCCCTCGGACTGCAAACGATCAAACAGCGCCATGATTTCAACGCCAGTCTGCGAGTCGAGGTTTCCCGTCGGTTCGTCCGCGAGGATGATCGAGGGTTTGTTTACCAGCGCGCGCGCAATCGCAACCCGCTGCCTTTGCCCGCCCGAGAGTTCGTTCGGCTTGTGGCTCATGCGAGATTCCATACCAACCGCGCTCAGGGCTCCCTTTGCCCTTTCCATGCGTTCCTCGGTCGGTATGCCGGCATATATAAGCGGCAACTCGACATTGTGCAGTGCCGTGGCGCGGGCCAAAAGATTGAACGTCTGAAACACGAATCCGATTTCCTTGTTGCGAATCCGTGCCAGTTCATCGTCGTCCAATTCGCTGACCAGCTGGCTGTTGAGCCAGTACTTGCCCTGCGACGGCGTATCGAGACATCCAATCAGGTTCATGAGCGTTGACTTTCCTGAACCGGACGGTCCCATAATAGCCACATATTCGTTGCGCTGAATGCGCAGGTTCACTCCGCGCAGGGCGTGCACCTGCTGCTCCGAACCCATGTCATAGGTCTTCCAAAGATCTTCGGCCGCGATCATGCACGATTCCGGCGGCGCTACTGCCGTGGGGTTCGGGCTTGCGGTATTGGGCATACTGATGACTTCTGCGGTTGCCATGTTTTTCTCCTGGTCCGGTGCCACTCGACCTCTCCGATCTTGGCTTTGTTCTCTCTGCTTTGGGCTCCGATTTCTGAGACCTTCTCCGGTTTCCGTTTGGACGCGCCAGTCCGGCTAAGGTTATGACGTTTCTTCTTCTTTCTTGGGTGCCGTATTGTCGATCTTGACGCTGCTACCCGGTCGCAAGCTGCGCAACACCTTGTAACTGCCGGTGATGACCTCGTCCCCTTCTTTCAACCCGTCAAGCACCTCGATGTCAGTCCGGCCGGTAATTCCGGTCGTGACTGGCACAAAGGTCGCCTTCTTGTTGCGGATCACGAATACTCCCTGCAGCTCCTCATCGATTTTCGATTTGGATGCAGCATCCTTCACTGGCGGCGCCGCGGCATGCACCGACCCCGGCGCATTGTTCTGCTGATCCATCTGCTCCTTCGTTCGCATCGTCAACGCCTGGATCGGCACCGAGACGCACGTTGCTTCGAGTCGCGGTCGTAACCTTCGCCGTCGTCGAGAGCCCGGGCCGCAGGTCCGCCGGAGCGTCGGTCAACGTCACCACCACTTTGAAGTCCTTGGCCTCTTCGCTGGCTACGTTCTGCTGCGAAGTCGAAACGCCACTGGAGCGCACGATCGCGTTATCTCCGATCTCAGACACCTTGCCGTGAAAAATCTTCTTCGGAATGGCGTCGATGGTGACCTCAGCCGGTTGCCCAAGCCTCACGTTCACGATGTCGGTTTCGTCGACCTTCACTTCCGCCGTGATGACGGACATGTCGGCAAGCGTCATCAGCGTACTGCCCTGCGCGTTCTGAATGCCGATGACAACCGTTTCGCCCTCTCGTACGGGCAGGTTCGTAATCACGCCATCGAACGGCGCTGGATACGTGGTCTTCTGCAATGCATCGGCATAGCGCGTCAGCATGGCCTTGGCCTGTGCGATGTGCCGGTCAGCCGAGTCGTTCTGTGCTTTGGCCTGCGCTACCCGAGCCTGAGCCTGGGTCAATCCCGCATCCGCCGTCGCCCAGGCATTCTTGCGGCTGTCGAAATCCGACTTCGAAATCAAACCGTCCTTGAACAGGCTCTGGGCGCGATCCCAATCGAGCTTGTTGCGCTCGTGGTCAGCCTGCGCTCGCAACAGGTCCGCCTGCGCCGTCTTGAGTGCCGCGTCCGCCGCGATTGCGTCTGTCTGCGCCGCTTGCAGCGAAGCCTCGTTCGCGTTTACGTCGGCCGACGACTGCACGTTTTCCAGTTGCGCCAGCATCTGTCCCTTCTTCACGTGATCCCCCTCCTTTACGTACAGGTGGGTGATCTTTCCGAAGGCGTTCGCCCCGATGTTCACGTAAGTCTTCGGCTTAATCTCGCCCGAAGCGCTCACGATCGTGGAGAGATCCTGGCGTTGCGCTTTTCCGGTCTGCACGGTCGCCACATTCTTGCTGCTCTGACGAACCGTAAAGCCGATGATGAGCGCTAATACAACAAGCACCGCGACGCCAATTGCAATTTTTTTCCAGGCTTTCATAGCTCCCGTCACGTCCGGAGGAACCTGTTCTCTCAGAGCCAGATACGACCGAAAACGTCTCTACCTGGCCAGAAAATCGTTATCCCCAACGGTCCGGATGACGGGCACACATCCTCTGTTACGTGCCTGTCCCAGAGAAAGTTCCCAATCAGATTATTAGGAGTGCCGAGACCCGTTACGGTGGGGAATATTACTACCCGCCCCCGGAACACCCCATTATAGACCCGTATTTCAAGAGATGGCAGTGGTTCCTTCGTAGCGCCCGGTTTCTCCGGACGACCCGGCAACGAGCCCTTAATGCTTGGATAAAGATTCCCGCCACCTCAGGCAACTCCGCACGTTTCCACAGCTTCCTATCAGACGCGGTACAAGGGCCTCAATTAGTTCTCCGGGCACGACTTAACCTTGCTTTCACCACGGGATGAGCCTAAAATAAGAAGACGACGGTTGTCTGGTAGGAGTCCCCTCATGTTCCGGCTTGCTCTGAACCGAATTCTCCAGGTTTCGCTCATCGTTTTGGGTCTTATGGCATCCGGAGCCGTCGCCCAGGATCAACCAAAAGAACCAGCCCAAAGACGAAGCGCAGGCAAGTCAGCAATCAACCGACAAGGCTGCCACCACCCAGGCACAACCCGCTGATGCGGTTGATCCCCTGAAGCGCCCTACCGACGAGAAGCAGCGCAAAAAGAATGCCCGCGCCCTCAAGCAGGAATTGAGCAAGCCCTACAAGAAGTGGCTGGACGAAGACGTTGCCTACATCATCACCGATGAAGAGCGGGCAGCCTTCAAGCAGCTCTCCAACGACGAAGAGCGCGACAACTTTATCGAAGCCTTCTGGCAGCGCCGCGATCCCACGCCCGACACCGAAGAGAACGAATTCAAGGAAGAGCACTACCAGCGCATTGCCTACGCCAACGAGCATTTCGCCGCCGGCGTCCCTGGCTGGAGAACTGACCGCGGCCGCATCTACATCGTCTTCGGCAAGGCCGATGAAGTTGAGTCCCATCCCTCCGGCGGCTCTTACCAGCGTCCCATGGAAGAAGGCGGCGGAGAGACCTCTACCTTCCCCTTTGAGCAATGGCGGTACCGCTACATCGAAGGCATCGGTCAGGAAATCATCATCGAGTTCGTAGACACGTGCATGTGCGGCGAATACCACATGACGATGGACCGCTCCGAGAAAGACGCCTTGCTGATGACTCCCAATGCCGGCCTCACCATGTGGGAGCAGATGGGCATGGCCAACAAGTCGCAACGTTTCAACCGACGGCGGTTTAGAGCGTCTCGGCGTGGGGCCTGAGTCAGGATCTTCAGACCAAGCAGTTCGATCGCCTGGAGACTTATGCAAAATTGCAGCAGGCGCCCAAAATCAAGTTCACGGACCTGACCGAAGAGGTTAATTCCAAGGTCATCCTCAATCCGATGCCGTTTGATGTCCGCTCTGATTTTGTGAAAGTGACGAGCGACACTGTGCTGGTTCCCGTCACCATCCAGATGCGGAACCGCGACATCACCTTCGTCAATAAGGAAGGCGTGCAACGCGGCACCGTCAATATCTACGGCAAGCTCTCGACGCTTACCGGCAAAATCGTGCAGACCTTCGAGGACACCGTCCAGGTCGACGTACCTGCCGAGTTACTACCCCGCACCGCCGAGAATGCCTCAGTCTACTGGAAGGCGCTGCCGCTCCGCGCCGGCCACTACAAGCTCTACGTCGCGGTCAAAGACGTGAACGGTGATCGCAAAGGAATTTACAGCCGCAGTGTCACGGTTCCGGAATACATCGAAGACAAGCTGGCGACCTCAAGTCTAATCGTCGCCGACCAGATGGAGCCGGTCCCGACCAAGGCCATCGGCAGCGGAAATTTCGTGATCGGCACCACCAAGGTCCGTCCGCGCGTGGGCGCGGCCGACGGCAAGCCGGCCGTATTCAAGCGCGACCGCGATCCGAAGCTGAATTTCTGGATGCAGGTCTATAATCTCACTGTGGACGAGAAGACCCACAAGCCTTCCGCCACCTTCGAATACGACATCACCAATGTCGCCACCAACAAATCGGTGGTGCAAAAAGTCGAAAGCACCGACACGATGGGCAATGTCGGTGATCAAGTGACCTTGCAGAAGTCGATTGCGGCTGCTAATCTTCAGCCGGGCGTTTACCGGATTCACATCAAGGTGAACGACAACGTTTCAAAGCAGACGATTGATCCGTCTGCGATGTTTGCAGTTGAATAACTCCCTGCATTCCCCCAGGGGGTGGGGCAGAATTGAACCTGAATAAGCTCGCGACTTGGGCATTTATATTTGGGCTCGCGCTTCCGGCTCTGGCTGCAGAGCGGCCCGGGGCGATCTCCGGATTCGTGCGCAACAACTCCGGAATTCCCCAGATGGGCGCCGTCGTCCAGATTCTCGGCGCTGCCGACCGCACCTTCACCGTCTTCACCGATGAAGCCGGCCACTTCACCGCCACGGGTCTGCTGCCCGGCCTCTACTCCCTGAAAGTCAGCGCTCCTTCCTTCCTGCCTGCCCTCCGCGAGAAAATCGGATTGCGTCCCGGCGCCAGCGTCAATGTCAACATCACCCTGAGCACGCTCCTGGGCGCGATGCAACTCGGTCCGGTCCGCAGTCTCCCCGATGACGATGATTGGAAGTGGACGCTGCGCTCGGTTGCTAATCGCCCCATTCTGCGAATCTTCGACGATCCTCTTCCCGCCGAAAAGCAGAATCATGATTTCACCGGGAGTGTGAGCTTCGTCGCCGGTTCGGCTGCCGGAGGTTACGGCACCGGTTCCGACATGAGCACCAGCTTTACTCTGGAGCGCTCCATCTTCTCTGACGGACGCCTCGCTGTCAGCGGCAATGTGGCCTACGGTGAGACCCTGCCGTCCGCCGTGGTGCGCGCCCGTTACTCGCATCGGTTGCAAAATGGTTCTGAGCCGACGATGGCCCTGAGCGTGAGCCGTTTCGCTCCCGCCGATCCTAACCTGCACGACGCCGCGCTCCAGGCGCTCGCCCTTTCGGCAGCGGATGATTTCGTCCTCGGCGACGTCCTCGAACTCAAGTTCGGCAGCGAGCTTCAGACCATTCAGTTCCTCGGCCACCTGACCGCGTTCCGTCCCTACGCTTCAGCAGACTTCCATCTTTCCCCGAACACGGTGGTCGAATACGACTACACCACCTCGCGCCCCGATACGCGAACCGAAAAAGGATTCGATTCCGCTCCAGCGGATTTGAGCGAATCCAATCCGCGGGTCAGCCTTCTGAACTTCACACCCCGCATCGAGAATGCGCATCACCAGGAAGTGAGCGTCTCGCAGCGCGTAGGGAAGACCAATCTCCAGGTCGCGATGTTTTCCGATCGCGTCACCAATCCCGCCCTCACCGGCGTGGGCTATGTGACGTCCTCGAATGGATTCCTGCTGCCTGACCTGACATCCGGCACCTTCAGCTACTCTGGCCGTAATCTCGACACCAACGGCGTACGAGTCGTGCTGCAGCACAAATTCGCCTCCGATCTCACGGCGACGCTCGACTACGCATTCGGCGGCGTGCTGGACCTCTCCCGCCCCGATGTTCCACTTCCGCAAGCGCAGCAGTGGATCTCCACCGAACGCCGTCACGCTCTCGGCTGCCAAATTCAGCGGCACGGTGGGACGCACTCGCACCCGCTGGATCGCCTCCTACCAATGGATCAATGGCCCCGCCTTGACTCCAGTGGATATGTTCAACGCCTCGCCGGGGCAGAGCGATCCTTATCTGAACCTCTTCATCCGCCAGCCCATCCCCACGCTGGGTGGCCACATGGAAGCGTTGATTGACCTCCGCAACCTGCTAGCCCAAGGCTATGTGCCCGGTACTAGGCCAGGACGGTCAAACGGTTTACCTCGTAGACTCCGCCCGCTCCATCCGCGGCGGAGTAGCCTTCACGTTCTAGCAGGCTGCGGAAAAACTCGTGAATCCAGACGGTACCGTGGCAGAGCGGCGCTTCAGCGCCGCGTAAAGCGCGCAGAATCAGTGCGGCTTTAGCCAGCTGTGGTCGCCCTTTCGCGTTCGATGGAGTTTTTCCGCAGCCTGCTAGATAGCTACCCTCATAGTTGGTTTTCGAATGCATAGATGGTTTTCGAACGGGCAGGCACGGTTTCTAGCCGCTATGGTTTTCGAACGGAGGGCACAGGTTTCTAGCCGCGAAGCGGCGAAAGAATAAAGCCCACGGCGTAAGCCGTGGGTATAAAGTGGGAAATGATCCAGCCCCAAACGGGGCGAAAGAGGAGTTCTCACGCACGCGCTCTAGCCCCACCTCTCTAGTCGACTCCCCACGCATGTTTGATTACTGTTCTTCGCAGCTTTTTTGGTCAGGGCGACACGTCTCTTTCATTACGCAAAGAATTGGAATCAAACGCGCGGAGTCGACCCCGCAAGACAAAATCGGCGCTACCACGAACAAAACACTGATCAACCGTGAAGACCACCGGAGAGACGAACGCCGATCTTGCTGGATGTTATTTCGCGGATTCCATTTACCGATTTTAATATTTTTCCTCGACGTTGCACCACGCTCTAACGGTCACTTTGAGAGGTAAGACGTTGAAAAATAGGAGTTAACGGAACTCCTGCCAGATTTGGATGCAGAAGTGCAACCCTCGGAACAAATCAGTTCCAGGTTTCTGGGGCTCCACGTCTGAGCCAACGTTTTTCAGAAGACAAGACTAAAAATTCGGATTTGCCGGAGAGGCGATGATGAGACACCTTTTTTGGTCGACCCTCATGCTGTTGCTGTTTGCTTCCACCCTGTTCAGCCAGACCTTCCGCGGCGCGATCAACGGTACCGTGACCGATGCTTCCGGCGCCGTCTTGAATGGCGCCAATGTGAAAGCGACCAATACCGCCACCGGAGTCGTGCTCACCGGCGTGACCACCAGCGACGGCCAGTTCGCCTTTCAAGACCTTCCGCTCGGAACATACAAAATTGATGTTACAGCGTCTGGCTTCCGTCCCACCATCATCGACAAGGTGGAGGTCACTGCAGGCGGTGCCTATACCCTGCCCATTAAACTTTCTCCGGGATCAGCGGGTACTACAGTCGTCGAAGTTTCCGCCGCCGCCCTCACGCTCGACACTACGACCGCGGCGCAGGATAACATCATTACCACCGAGGCCGTCCAAAACGTTCCCATGAACGGCCGCGACTTCACCCAGTTCGCCGCCGTGCAGCCTGGCTACGGCGGATACTCCGTCGGCGGCTTCGGCTCCCTCAACGGAACCCGCGCCAACCAGATGAACTGGCAGATTGATGGCGTCGACAACAACGACTTCTGGCACAACATCCCTGCCGTCAACCAGGGCGGCGTGTCGGGCATCGCCGGCATCATCATGCCGCTCGATGCGATTGATGAATTCGCTGCGCAGACCAGCTCCAACGCTGAAGGCGGCCGCAACGCCGGCGGCATTGTGAACGTCGTTCTCAAGTCCGGCACCAACGCTCTTCACGGCTCCGCGTATTACTACAACCGCAATACGGCTTTCGGTGCAGCGACTCCCTTCTTCAATCCCAGTGCCTTTCCGCCGGGCGTCCCCACCAAGAAACCTCCGCTCCGCAATGAAAACTACGGCTTCTCATTAGGTGGACCAATCATCAAGGACAAGACATTCTGGTTCATCACTTTCGAGAGGCAGAAATACACGATCGGTCTATCTGGACTAAACACAGAGCCTTCAAAGGCGTTCCAGAACGATGCACTTGCTCTGTTGGCGGCTAACAACATCACTCCGAGTTCTATCTCAACTCAGATGATGGCGAATTTTTGGCCGAGCTTGATCGATAACCTGCCCGCACAGATCGGCAACTATTTCGCTACTAATCCTTCGACCGGGTACAGCTACAACGGGTTGGCCAAAGTCGATCACAACTTTACGGACAAGCACCACTTCTCGATCCGATGGTTCGGTGGGCAGGGAAGCCAGACCGCACCGCTCGGCGGGAGTGCAGCGTTGGCGACAGCTAGCTCCAACCTTCCGTACTATTTTGAGAAGGCGCCGATTCACGTTTACAACTATGCCGCCACGCTGAACTCGGTTCTCACCCCATCCATGACCAACCAGATATTGTTTGGCGTGAACTACTTCAATCAGACGTTCAACGACGCCAATCACAGCTTCGACACCGCTTCGTATGGGCTTAATCTCAGTCCTGATGCCCGCATCAAAGGCCAGCCCATCCTGGGCGCTCCGAACATCCGCATCAGTGGATTCGAACAGGTCGGAATCACGCCGCCAGAAGGCCGCAACGATATCACCGGCATGCTCGCCGATATTGTCTCTTACAACGTCGGCAAGCATCAGTTCCGCTTTGGCGGCGAAATGCGACAGGGCCATGTGGATGAATTCTATTTCCGTCAATCTCTTGGCAAGTTCGTGTTTGACGGATCGCAGGGACCGTGGGCTAATAGCTGTGCCGTCAATGATCAGGTTTGCCTCGCCACAATTTCGTTGGCGGATTTCCTGGCAGGTGACATTCAGTCGGGCGCCATAGCCGTTGGCAATGCCGAGAGAAAAGTCGTGGTCAACGGATTCGATTTCTTTGCCCAGGACTCATGGCAACTCACACCGCAGACTCAACATCAACTGGGGTCTACGCTGGGACTACTTCGGTCCACTCCACAACGACAGCAAAGACCTCGCCGTCTTCGTCCCCACCAGCGGCATCAAGATCCAGGGCAATGGCATTGGTTCTATCTTTCCGGGGGACAAGAACAATTTTGCTCCCCGGTTCGGCTTTGCCTACCAGCCGACAAAACGTGAAGATCTGGTCATCCGCGGCGGCATCGGTGTCTACTACGACCAGATCAACATGAACCCGTTCCTCGATTTCCGGCCGCCCAACAATGCTAACGGTCTGGAATCCAACCCCGCCGGGCCTTCTCCAGTTTCTACTTATAGCCCTGGGAGCCACCACCTGGCAGCCAAATGTTCCGCTGTTCCCCGGCATCGCGACCTGCGTCACCGGCCAACCTGCCGATTGCGGATCATCTATTTTCGATGTTTACGGCGTAAACCAGAACTTTCGACACGCCGTACTTCTATAACTACAACTTGAATGTCCAGAAAAGTTTCGGGAATGGTATGGCCGTATGGCAGGTAGGGTATGTGGGCAGCGGAGGGCGCAAGCTCTCTGTAATGCTGGACATCAATCAATTCGGACAGTTCGCAAGCCAGTTCCCGAGCTTCGGCGGCATCAACCAGCTCAACAGTATCGGAACCTCCAACTACAACGCGTTCCAGACCACGTTACGTCTGAGAGCGTGGCACGGCCTGACGTCCTCGTTCGGCTATACTTGGGCTCATGCGCTGGATGAGATCACCGCTTATCGCGGGGTGATACCGTTTGACAGCACAAACCTGAAGGCTGAGTACGGCAACGGAGACTTCGACACACGCCACAACTTCTCGGCTACTCTCACCTGGGACATCCCCGGTTCGTCGCACGGTCCGAAGATCCTGACACATGGTTGGTCCGTGAACAGTCTGATGACGTTCCATGGTGGGCAACCGATGGACCAGCTACGCCCGGGATATGACATCATCGGCGACCCGTTCGCCGGTGTGTCGCACAGTTTCCAAAAGACGGCAGACTTCACGGGCGTGACTTGGATCAATCCGGCTGCTTTCTGCATCAACGACGTGACTGCCGCACCCGACCCCGGAACTTGCCCGGGTGGCGGATCTGGCATTTTCGGTGGCAATCTGCGCCGAAATCAGATCTACGGCCCCGGGTATTCTTCTGTGGACCTGTCCGTACTCAAGAACATTCCAATCACGGAGCGGGTGAGAGCCCAATTCCGCGTCGAGTTTTTCAACTTATTCAATCGAATCAACCTCGCCACAGGCTCAGGAGCCACAGATCCTGGTGGCGGCACGATCACTGACACCATCGGCGACTTCAACGGAGCCCCCGGCATCGGCCCCGGTGAAGCCTTCAACATGCAGCTTGGGCTGAAGATCCTGTTCTAGCCTCGTTTCAGAAATATGGCCCCCGCCGGCGGAGCGGGGGCTTTTGTTTGTGTAGGGGCGGACGCCTTCGTCCGCCCCGCCGAAGCGAAGCGAGGCGTTTCTAGCCCCCGGCAGATTTCCACAGCCCATTGTGACATCTGACCTTGCGCACAGCCGTCGATTTGTTCGAATCATGGCGCATCGCGTAAGCGTAGCTCACTCAAGACCGTATAAAGCTAAGCTCTTTGAAATCAATATTTTGCCCGCAACTCACTGAGCCCCAAGATTTTGCGCGACATCTTCCTGTAACTTGATGATTCCAATAGATCGAGGGGGAGGGGGTGGGGTACCAACCAGTAATATCCTTCAAAATTGAAAACCCTGGAAAGAGATTTCGGTGTAGCAATTCTAGAGTTTATTCAGTCCCACCGAACCGATACCATTCCAATCCATTTTTCCTGAAACTGCCCCCTGATCACTGACCCCTGACCCCTCGTTCACTGCCTTTCGTCACCTCGCTCTCCGGTTACGTCGATGTTACCCTCCGACTGTTAGACCCTCCCCACGAGATTTGTTCCGGAGAACCCGATGCGCCGCGCTCTTATTCTCGAAGTTCTGCGCAGTCCTCGCTCTTGCTATGTTCGCCGCGCCCCTATTCGCGCACGGTGCCAAGTCTGGCAAGTCCGCCACGCTGCCGATCACGACGTCGTCCGCCAAAGCCCGCGAACTCTACGTCAAGGGCATGGAAGATTACGAGAATCTCTATCTCGAGCGCTGCAACGACGACTGGCGCGCCGCGGTAAAAGAAGATCCGAATCTCGCCGTCGCATGGGCGTGGATTGCGTTCAACAGCGGCAACCCTCAGGAAGTCAGCGCCGCTCGCGCCAAAGCCAAAGATCTTGCTCCCAAGACCACTCCCGGCGAGCAGTTGATGGTTGCTTGGATCGTCAAAGTCCAGGAAGGAGACTTCCTCGGCGGCATCACCGCGATGAACGACATGCTCGCCATGTATCCCCGCGACAAGCATCTTCTCTACCTCGCGGGCAACTGGCTCATGGGAGAGAACGGCAACGATCAGGCGCAGCACATGATGGAGAAGGCGCTCGCCATCGACAAGAACTACCCAGCGGCTCTGAACGATCTGGCCTACGTGCAAGCGCGCAACCGCGAATTTGCCAAGGCATTTGAGGCCATGGATCGTTACGTCGCGCTGCTTCCCAAGGAGCCCAACCCGCAGGATTCTTACGGCGAACTAAAGCGCATGGCCGGCGACTTCGAAAGTTCGCTCACCCACTATCGCGCCGCGCTCAAGATTGATCCTGACTTCGTGACCTCGCAACTCGGTCTCGGCGACACGTACGCGCTGATGGGTAACCAGGAACAGGCCCGCGTCGAATATGACAAGGCCATTCGCTTCGCCCACAACGAAGCCGATCGCCTGACCTACGCCATGCAGAAGGCGATGACCTACGTCCGCGATGGCAACTACGCCGAAGCCGATCGGCAGTTCCAGGCGATCGCTTCGGACGGTCACGCCAAGAATCACGATCTGCAGGAAGCGCAGGCGCTGCGCCATATGGCCGAATATCAGGCCGACGACAACGCTGCCTTGAAGCACCTCAAACTGGCCGAAGAGTCACTCGATCACCGCTCGACCATCTCGATCTCAGACCGCGAGGAAGAGCTCTCGCGCATTCTTCGCAACCGTGTCGTGCATGCGGCCCGCGCAGGAAATCAGGCGCTCGCCGATAAGTCCTTGCAGCATCTGGAAGCCATGGCCAACGGGAGCCGCAACCGCGTAATCCAGAGCTCGTACAACGGAGCCGCTGGAACGCTCCTGATGGAGCAGAAGAAATACGAAGATGCGGTAGCGCACCTGGAAGAGGATCAGGACAATCCTTTCACCATGGAGTTGCTGGTCCAGGCCTACTACCAGACGATGCAGACCGACAAGCTGCACACCGCCGAAGCCAAGCTTCGCGGCAACAACATGCCGACCATGGAACAGGCTCTAGTCGTACCGGTTGCTCGCTCCAAGCGTCCCAATATCTAACCTCCGCTCCGTTCCGGGCTCCGCAAGTTGGAGCCCGGAACCCCTCGTCCAATCGCACGGCTTGGTGTAGAGTAAGTGGGCTATTTTGGTGTGCCCCCTATGAAGCCTGACGGCGAGCGTCGCTCCGGAACCAGAATTCCCACGCGTGTCGCTACACGTGTCCGCACCACCAAGGGCATCGACCACACGGCCGAAACCCGCGATGTCAGCGCCAACGGCGTCTTCCTCTATACGAATTCGAAAATGGAGAAGGGAGCTGAAGTCGAACTGGTATTAATCCTCCCACCAGAACTGACTTCAGGCGAGAAATGCTGGGTCTGCTGCCAGGCGACGATTGTGCGGGTCGAGGAAGCACGGTTCTGACTTCGGGGTGGCCGCCCAGATCCGCCGCATGGACATCCTCCCCGAAATGGCCGTCTGACGCGTAAGTTTGGGCGATTTGACCCACTAGGCGAGTATTCACCACCATCTTCCGGATGCCAAAATTGCACGGTCCTTAACGTCCAAGCACAATTTGCCGATGAATTCTGTGAAAAAAGGCTTCCATTGCATCGTCCTGCAGTGCAATAATGGCGGCCCTAGAATTGCTCTGGCAAAACTTAGGATACGGACGGGCCCAGTATGTTGATTGATAAACTGGCGGCCGGTGTGGTGCAGGTGCAGACACCCATCGGACCGCGGTACGTAATGCCATCATTCCTCCAGCGGGTATATTTGTTGTGGGTGTTCCGCAATTTTGCCATTCTCCCTCACGCCGTTCTCAGCGGACGGCAACAGCGCATGATCGACCGCATGTGCAGCGAGCAAGTGTTCGCCTCGCTGCCTTATGTGGATGGGCTGAACGAGGCTCCGGTCATCGGAATCATCGAGCGTCGGCCGCCAGTTGGAACTAGTCCGCTTCCACCGCGACGTGCCGTTGCCGGCGAGTCGGCAGGCATGACGGCCGAAGTTCGTCAGCGCCCCTGATCTTCACAGGTGCATGGAAGCATAGTTGACGTGGTCAGATATTTCGCCAACTAGGCGTTTGCCTAGCAGGACGGGCGGCTACCATACATTCAAAGTGGGACAAACCGTCTGCGATCCTCTGGTGAGAAGGACCTTTCTCCACTATTCCGAGTTTTTGAAATACCCGAAGAATTGAAAGCCCTTTGCGATCAAGGGGACATGACCAGCGGCGCAACTATCAGGACACTAGCCTTTTCCGCCCAATCGAGTAAGATTTTTGAGGCCCGGACCTTCGAGGTTAGAGCGCTTGGAGAAAAGACGCGACCAGCAAACGCCCACCGTATCCAAGACGTGGCTCGTTGAGCAGATCAACATCTGTCTGCGTTCGGGCGACTACTCTCGCGTCCTGGATTTGTTGCGAGGCAGAGAGGCCGAATTCCCCGACGATGCAGAGCTGTCCGAACTGGAAAAGCTCGCTCAGGATGGCGTCAAGCGCAACGCCGAAGCCCACCGTCTTATCACCGAAAGCCAGGAACTGTTCGCGCAGCAGAAGTCCGCCGAAGCGATTCAGTTGCTGCGCCAAGCCTACGAACTGGATAAAAACAATTCTCTCGCCCGCGCCATCCTGGCCAATGCCCTGGTGGAGCACGCGCATTCCATTGTAGAAACCGATTGGCTGAAAGCGGAGACGCTGACCAATCAGGCGCTCGCCTTGAACCCCGCGCATCCCACGGCCAAAACGATCCTCAGCCTGATCGTAGACCGGAAAGAAACAAGCTCTGTGGAGGACTGGGTTTCGCAAGCGAGCAAGCTGCAGTCCTCCGGCGATCTATTCGGGGCATTGGCTTGGGTTGCGGAGGGACTGGCCGTTCATCCCCACGATCCCAAGTTGCTTCAGATCCAGGATACAATCCAGCGCGACCAGGATGCTCGGCGACGCCAGGCCCGCCGCGGCGACTTGGAAGACCTGCGGCGCTTGCAGCGCGAAATCGATGGGGCCGCGGACGTTGCTGCAAAACAAGCGTTAGCCGAGCGCATACAAGGCGTGGCCGCCAAGCATTGGACGGATGGAGAAATCTTGTCCATCGCCAATGCCCTGCTCCTCCGGCTTGGGATTGGTCGCCCATGAGAGTTCCAGCGTGTCGCCGCGCAGCAAAGGCGCGACCGTCATTCTTCACGTCCCGCGCCCCAGCGCTCCGAAGCCTTCAGGCGGCGATACCGGCCAGGTTCCGCCAAGACAGGATCCGCCAGCGGCGGTTCCGCCAAGCCCGAGTTCCGCCGAGCAAGGTTCCGGTCGAGCCGGTCCCACCCGGAAACGTTCCGACCGCCGTAGTCCCGCCGAGAGAAGTTCCGCCCCGCTCTGAGCGGCCGCAAAAGGTCCTGACCGCTCCGCCAGCGCCGCAGCTCCCCCCGCCACAAGCCGCCACCGTCGTTCGCCCCGCCGAGCCTTCCGCACCGGCGGCCAAAGTCACATCCCCACCGTCCCAGCCAAAACAGCCTACGAGGTCGAACTCCACAACGCTGATCCTCATCTCCGCCGCCGCGATCATCCTGTTCGCAGCGATCTTCTTCTTCGCGCGAAAACATCACGCTCCGCCAGTAGCGAAGACCCCAGCAGCCGCTCCCACCATCTCAGCGCCCGCCGTCTCTGCCCCGGCTAGCCTCTCCGCTCCGACCGTCTCGGCCGCCCCCGCACAAACAACTCCTGAACCATCTCCGCCTGCTCTGCCCGTTTCTTCCGATACCGGCGCCGGAAAAGTCACGGCTCGACTGATCAGCCGCCCGCCGAGTCCGGTCATAACCTGGGCACGCTCCTGGTCGTTGCCGGTCAAGACGACGCAAGAGTTTTTCTCAACGGAAAACTTCAACGGCAACTCACTCAAGCCGGCCAGTTGCGCCTACCGAATCTCGAGCTCAAGGACTACGTTGTACAAGTCTCCAAGAGCGGCTTTCAGGATCCTCCCTCGCAAAAGATCCGCATTCGCAAGGGCGAACAGGCCAGGCTTATCTTCAACCTCCAACCGCAGCCTCGCCTGGCCTCGCTGACCATCCAGGGCGGCGCTCCCGGAACCACGGTTCTCGTCGATCAAACTCTGGTCGGTACCATTCAGCCCGATGGCACGCTCTCCGTCTCCACCGTCAATCCCGGAGACCATACCGTCGAACTGCGCAAAGAGCGATTCAAGCCCCGGCAGTTCAAGAAACACTTCGTTGCGGGCGGAACCATATCTCTCGCTGCTGCGGATGCCGCGCTGGAAGCCGCTCCCGGCGAATTGAAAATTACCTTCACGCCCGCCGACGCCAAAGTTGCGATCGTGAAAGGCGAGCTTCTGAAAATAGTAAGCAGTGGTGTCCCGCTCAATCTCGCCCGCCGGTACCTACACTCTTACCGCGCGAACCGCCGACAGGTTCACGCGCTCGTCCACGCTTGAAGTCATCGCCGGTCAATCCAAGACTTTGGATTTGTCTCTCGCCCCGAACGGCATGTCGAAGTGGGATGACCCAGGCGCCTGGAAACATGAGGGAGATTCTTTCACTCGCAAAGGAGGGGACTTCGTCCTATACGGAGTCGTTCCTGCCTCGGGCACTTTTGTTTTTTCCGCGATGCTTACCAAGGGACACCTCTTGCAATGGGTGCTCAACTACACCGACCCCAAAAACTACGTCCTTTTCCAAATGGACGACAATAACTTCTACCGCAGCGTCATTCGCAACGGGAACAAGACGGACGAGATCATAGTTCCCCATAAAGGCGACAAGAAAAGTTTCCGCACGCTCCACATCCGCGTTAGCCCCACGGAACTCGTCCACCAGATCAAGCACGGTGACAGTTGGACCGTCCTGGATCGCTGGACGCAGCCCGGCGCTAATCTCAGCCTGGGCAAGTTTGGCTTCTACATACCCGGCAACGACCAAGTAGCGCTCTCCAGCTTCGCCCACTACGCTGACCTGAACATCCGCTAGCAGCCGAGGACCTCGCGGCACGATCGGCGCTTGAGAGCATCGCCAGGCGAGCCTATGCGGACAGCCTGAACGTTTGGAAACAGATTCCGAGTCCGTCTCCCATCAACCCGAACGGATACCTGGTCGGCGAACCGCATCAGATTCCATTGGCGGCCGCCGCTCGTTTCGGCGTCCAAGCGACCCCGAAATAGGTCGAGCCTCCGGGAATCGCTGCTTATTCAACTTACAAGCCTCCGTTTGTTTCGCCTCAATGAAATTTCACTTACCGTCGGTGAGCCAAATGCCGACCGCTTCGCGCATGTATCAGTGACGGGAGATATCGGCACGATCGGAGATCAACCTCGAGGGTGAGTGTCGATTCGGTGAGCCAGTCTTCCCCGGTTTCTCGCATGTCGATGTAGAGGGGTTGGCGGCAAGGCCCGGTTCAGCGTACATCTTTCGGTTTCTCGACGAAACGTTTTCGCTCTCAAGAGCACAATCTGATTCAGGAGGAATACATGTCTTACACAATCGCACGCCATTTAGGAATCTTTGCTGTTCTTGTTCTCGCTCTCACTTTGTTGTCGGCTAGCGCCTATGCTCAGGTAGCCCTCACGATTGGACTCACGCCCGGTACTGATTCGAATGGCGAGCCAACCTATACTGCGTCCGTTAGCAGCAGCGGTGGTACTGCCACTAATGTGATCGTGACTTACACAATGCCTTCGGGTGAACTACCCATCTCGCCACCCCTGAGCGGCGGTTGCCTGTTCACTCCCGGCTTGCCGCATCTGACCGTGGTCTGCTCGCTTGGAGTTATCGCCGCTGGTGATCCTCCGAAGAGCGTTACTGTGGCCGTGCACCCGGTCGATACCGCACCGCAGGACGTTACCGCGACCGCGAGCGCCGCCAATGCAAACCCGACCAGCGCGTTCGTCACCAGCACCATCACTGGAGTCGGATTGACCGAGATGGCTGTGACCATGAACTCGACAAATCCTGGAAAGGTCGGCGAGCCCCTTGTCTACAACGTCACGGTAACGAACATCCAAGATGACGATGCTCGCAACGTATTCGCGATTCTCGTGCTGCCAAAACTGACGACCTTCGTTTCCGCAACCAAGGGTTGTACCCATGGCGTGCTGTTGACCTGCAAACTTGGCCAAATGTCGCCCGGCACGAGCAAGACGGTGACGGTTACTCTGCTGCCCACCGTTCCCGGATGGACTCAAGCCACCGCCGGCATCCGACTTACCACTCCCGACCGTGATTTTACAAACAACAGCGCCGCGAACAGCATCTGGATCAATCCGTAACCCATGTGCACCACTCTGAGCGAATCAACTCGAAGGGACGGGCGGGGCTTGTCTTGAAGTCGGGGCTAATGAGAAGGGGCAGTGGGGTGAATCTCCTCGAGAGGGACGATCCCTTTGCCTTCCAGAATGGTGTAGAACTTGTCTGCTTCGAGGTTTTTGATAACGTCACTTGCACCCGATGGCCAGCGGATTTCGACGCTGTCGATTTTGGTCGAGGAACCCAGACCGAAATGCACGCGGAAATCACTCTGCGAGAGATAGCTCCCACCGCTCCGGACCTGGTCGGTTTGCGACATGCCGCCTGCCGAGAGCTTGATGCGCGCTCCGATCGCCAGACGGTTGCTTTTGGTTCCAGCCAATTCCAGGCTGACCCAATGACGGCCCGGCACACCGTGATTGCGAAGAATCATAGGTGCGCCGTCAATGTCTTCCACTACCACATCAAGCTGTCCGTCGTTGAACAGATCGCCGACGGCCAGACCGCGCGACGTTCGCGGTTGCGTCAGAGCAGGCCCGGCCTGGTCGGTAGCGTTGCAGAATGTGCCGTTCCCCTGGTTCAATTGAAGCATTCCGTGCTGTCGATAGCCGGCGCCTGAGGGCAGGGTGGCAACCTGGGGATACACATGCCCGCTGACGAAGATCAGATCCAGCCAACCATCGTTGTCGACATCGAAGAATGCGTTGCCCCACTTCACATAGGGCATCGAGGGCAGCCCCTCGCCCGATTTGTACGAGACATCATCGAACTGCCAATCGCCGTTATTGCGATAAAGCGTGTTGTATTCATTCTCGAAATCTGTGATGTAGATGGATGGCCGCCCTTCATGCAGGTAGTCGCCGATTGCTACTCCCATGCAAGCCTGCTCGGTCCCGTCCTGGCTGACTGCGGTTCCGGACTCAAGCCCGATTTCCGTGAACTTTCCTTTGCCATCATTCTTGTACAGGTAATTCGGCGTCGCATCATTCGCGACGAAAATATCGGAGCGTCCGGTGTTGTTGAAGTCGACCCAAGTGACGCCGAGGCCAAAGTATCCGTTGGGATCATCCACTCCAGCGCTCTTCGAAACGTCGGTGAATGTGCCATCGCCGTTGTTGTGATACAGGGAGTCTCCCGCGCCCTTTAGCCCGCGCGGGCCGCACTGCACGTCCAATCCACGGAACGTGCAAGTAGGGAGCTTGCCGAAGGCCGGTAAATTGTCGAAGCGGAAGTCCACGTAGTTGGTCACCATCAAGTCCACGAGGCCATCGTTGTCATAGTCTCCGAATGACGCACCGGTGGAATTTCGCGGGTCACCGACGCCAGCCTTCGCGGTTACATCGGTAAACGTTCCGTCGCCGTTGTTCCGGTAAAGAACGTTCGCGCCGAGGCAGGTGATATAGAGATCCGGCCAGCCGTCATTGTTGTAGTCACCGACTGCACCACCATTGGCGAAGCAGGGAGTAGCGATGCCGGCTTTGTCAGTGACGTCGGTGAAACTGCCGTCGTGGTTGTTGTGGTAGAGGGCGCCCCGGGCCGACTGGTGTTTCATCGCCATCTCGATGGTGGGCGCGTTGGTGAAGTAGATGTCAGGCCAGCCATCCCGGTCATAATCGATGAGCACGACACCACCGCTCATGGATTCGGGAATGTATTTTTTCTCGGAAGAATACTCATGCCGAAAACGAATTCCGGCCTTATCCGCAATGTCCTCGAGTTGGGGCACGGGACGGCCGTTGCAGGATTGTGTCTTGAGTCCGGCTGGAGGTGGCGGCGCGACGTCGTGCCCGGCCTGTCCCTGTCCAAGTACGAGAGCCTGCGCAATGAACAACAAACCGACCAGTGAGTCGCGGCACAATACATTCATAGATCAGTCGGAGGCAGGGGATTGGCGGTCGGTGGACGTGGAGGCGGCAAAGTTATGTTCCTGCTCTTTTCCTTCAGCGCCCGATAAATTCGTGCTTCTCGATCCGCATCCACGCTACGGCCGACTGCGCGATAAGCGGCCTGCAGTTGGTAGTGGGCGGGTTCAAATGACGGCTTCAGCCGCACGGCGGCCTCCAGGTAGCCAAGTGACTCGCCTGCTTTCCCTTCGATCCGCAGCTCTTTACCGAGCTCGTAATTTGCCTCTGGATGATCCGGGCGGCTGGCCAGCACTCTCTTCCACAGACTCGACTGCCTGCTCGTTCTTGGACTGTTGCAACAGACTGAAGGCGAGATGAAATTGCGCGTCGACATTGCCTTCATCAAGTTGCAGTTCGTCCCGGAATTCCTGTTCCGCCTCTGCCGAGCGATCCATACGGATCAATGCCAATCCCGCAGTGTAGTGGGCCCGGGGCAGTTTCGGGTCGACCTGAAGGGCGCGACGACACACTTGTACGGTATGTTCGTAGTCAGCCATCTGCGACCAGAGCTGCGCTATCAGGGTCAAGGTTTCAGTCGAGAGTTGTTGTTGCTCCAATTTGTTCAGTAGCGCAGTAGCTTCGGCATACTTATTGGTTTGCACCAGGGATGCTGCCCACGAATACGCCAGCTGGTGGAGTTGCAAGACAGAGTCTCCGAGAGGTGTAAAGACCTTCACGGCATCAGCATAGGAGTGTGTAGCGAACAACGCGGTGCCGAGCATGGCACGCGCAATATTGTCTTGGGGATTCTCTGCCACCACGGACCGCAGTGCCCGGACGCATTCCGGATAGTCGTTGGCGCGTCCCGCAGCGATTCCAGTATTTCGCAATAAGCCTGGAATATGTGAGTTCCAGCCCGCTGCCTCGTGAAAGTGAGCGAGTGCCAGGGAATACTGCTCCTGTCGCGCCTCGGCCGTGCCCAGATCGTTGAACGCGCTCGCCAACAGGGTGCGGAGTTCGACCTGCAAGCGCTCGATTCGCTTACGCTCCTGTTGTGTCGGCGTCACCTTCTCGAAGCTGGATCCGAGTTGTGCAGCATCAGCCATAACGGAGTCCATCGGCGGGGAAGTAACCGGCTTGGCTTTGGCACCGGGTCCAGCCTGCCGGACTTCGCGGGAAAAGTCATCTGCATCGTTTGCTGCGCGATATGCGTCGGCCAGTTGCAGGTGGATGCCCGCGCGCCCGCGCGCTGAATCCGACAATCTGCGAAAGACCTCTTTCGCTTTCTCGGTTTCCTTCAGTTGGAGAAACGCAGCACCCAGCAAGTACGAAGCTGCTGGATCGTCCTGCAGGCTGAGGACGCGACTAAACGAGGTCACAGCGTTGTCGTATCGCTTCTTGGCCATCCAGACCTTACCCTGCACATAGCAAGCGCGAGCATTTTCGGGATCCGCAACCAGGACGTCCGTTACAACGGACAGGGCTTCATCCAGACGGAGAGCTTGTAGGTAAGCGAGCGCAAGATCGACTCGTGTCGCAAGCGAGTTCTCGAAATCGACGGAACGACGGTAGGTCTGGATCGCAGCCGGGGCGGATGCCTGCATCAGCTCAATTTCGCCCATTTCGCGCAACGCCGCAGCGAGCACAGACCGGCTGGCAGGTCGTAATCACTGCGGGATCGCCAGCCTGCTTCGCAGACTCCAGAGCTTGCACCCGCGATTGCAACTCAGTACTTAGAGTGAACATTCGTGCGCCGCGGGCGCGATCTGTTGCAGCGGGGAACTGCCGGGTTGCTCCGTTGCTGAGCAAAAGTTGGTGGTGTGAGAAGGATGCCCAAGAAAATCACGGTGCAGGATTGCCGCCATCGGAGACTTCAGGGAGCGGGATGAGGAATTCAGCTGTGACCGGTCCGGATCGAGCACATCGGTATTTCACGGTCACTCCCTTCGCATCAGACTACATAAAAGGAAAGCGGGCAGGGCCAGTCTCGAGCCCTGCCCGCTCCTACATTCTACGCACCAGGTCCAGTTAGAAGGTAAGCCTGAAGCCGTACTGGATTTCCCGGTCGCTGTTGACTACGACACCTGTTGCGGCCAGGCTTCCGCCCGGCTGCATCGCGGTGATCAGGTTGTTGGTTGGGCTGCACGGCTGGTACAAGCCGCCGACAGCCGCGCCACAATTGACGGCGCCAATCGGGGAGCCGTTGGCATTGGGCGAGAAGTTTGGATGATTAAAGAGGTTGAAAACGTCCAGTCGGAACTGCAGACCGACTCGCTCTCCAACCTTCCAGTTCTTTTGCAGCGTGAAGTCGGTGGTGACGAATTTGGGCCCATGGCAATAGCCGAGAGGTTCGTTGCCCATGGTTCCAATTGTCTGGCCGACTACCGTGAAGGCAGCGGGGTTGTAGATATTCGGCCCACTGGCTCCAGCGGTACAACTGCTGCCCGTGATGGAGGGACGCCGGTTCGAACCCGGAGCCCACGGCGGACCTTGGTTGCCTGTGCCGTAAAGCGCGTTCAAACCCAGTGCTGTAGTCTTGGGCATCAAGGCGGCGAGGTTTTCCGATAGTCCGGAAGAGCCAACCGTCGTTGACGGGCCCGACGAGGCTGTCGTAATGCCACCCACCGCCCAACCGCCGGCTACGTTTCGCACGATTGCGTTCTGGCCCTTTAGTTCGGGCAGAGGCACCAGCAGGTTGGCGACAAAGATGTGGGGCCGGTTAATTTGTGTATTACCGCGATCCAGACTTGGATCTCCCGCCCAGGTGAGTGTCTGGGAGTTGGCGGTACCGTTCGATTCATCCAGCGGCACGTTGCCGATGGAATGCGAGTAGGTGTAGGTAGCGTTGATCAATGCCCCCTTCACCTTGGCTCTGAACAGGGTCTGCAACGAATGGTAGTTCGCATCGCCATAGTGTGCCCACCAGGTGAGGAACCCGTCATTGGCATAGGGTCGCAACGTGTTGATCGGGTTGGGAATGATGTTGGTTGGATCGTTTGGATCCACCTGGTTGCTGAATGCGGCGGCTCCCCAGAGGTTGGGAGCCACTTCGTTGATGTCGGAAGTCGTGAGCTGGTGAATGGCGCGGTTTCCGACATAGCCGATTTGCAGGCTCATCTCCTTGGCCAGGCTGCGCTCGACGGTTACGTTCCACTGCCAGGAGTTCGGCGTGGTGTTGGAGGGATCGACTCCTCCCAAGGCCGACGTTGACGCCTGACTGAACTGGGTTGCTGTTAAGGACGGTCCATCGAGAGCGCGGGCGTACCCGCTCGCGTTGAGGGCGAAGGGCGCGTTGGCCGACATGGTATAGATGGCCGAGCGATCACGCTGGAAAAACTGTCCGATCCCAGCCCGCAGCGCGGTCTTGCCGTCGCCGAACACATCGTACGCGATGCCCAGGCGTGGAGCGAAGAGATGATAGTTTTGGTTTTTGAGGTACTTGTTCGGTCCGGGAGTTCCTGCACTGAACGCATAAGCCCCAGTTCGGCCGAAGGTGGTGTTGGCCTCAGTGCAGGGACTCTTGCCCGGCACGACCCACAACCCGTTGCAAGCATCGAACTGCGAGCCGGCAGGATTGTAGAGGTTGGGGTTGAAGCTGGTCATCAACCCATTCGCCTGGTACGGAGTCAGCAGCATCGAGTAACGGACGCCCAAGTCGAGCGTCAGTTTGCGATTCACTTTCCACGAGTCGCCAGCATAGAACTCGTAATCGCGCCACCGCATCTGGTTGTAAATGTCCGTCGATGTCTCCGACAGGTTGGTATACACGTTTCCCGGAATCATGGCATTGGCCAATGGCATCCCGGTTACGGCGGCCGTGCCTCTGGCTCAGGCTGACTCGGACGTCGCTGTATCGAAGTTCGTGCGTTCCGAGGTCGCTCCACCGTTGTCTTCGTTCTTGAGATTGAATCCCAGGAACGCGCCAAACTTAAACGTATGGCGGCCGTGAACCCATGACAGAGTCGTCGCGCACGTTGTAGAGGTCTTGTTTGTTGCTCCAGGGAGACAGCATCTGAGTCGTGCCCCCGTAAGACCCAAGTTGAGAGCCGGAATGCCCACCTGGTGGCTCTTCAAATCTGCGGGAAATATCGTTGGAAAGTCCCCGTTCAACGTCGCCGCCAGGCCCGCGTTCGTGCCTCCCGGCGTGATGTTGATGCGGTTATTGGAATAGGAGAACTGCACGGTGTTGATCAGGCTGGAACCAATGGTCGAAGTCAGCTTGCCGATGATCGACTTTGCCGGCTGGGCCCAACTGCTCTCCAGTTGCGGGAAGGCATCGTCGCCCCAGTAACCTGCGCTGGGGGCGGGGTTAACCCACGTGTCTTGCGTGTAACGGAAAGTCAACACATGAGTCTGGGTCAGGTTGTAGTCGCTGCGGATATTCTCCTGGCGATAATTCAAATGCGTTCCGGGAAATGCCTGCCAGTTATTGCACCCATTAGCGCCCGTAGTGGCCGTGCCTTGGCCAGCCGGCGTGGTCGGGCAGTTGAAATTAGGTAGAGGGAATTGACCCATCTGGTCGATGATCCCCGAGAGGGGCTGGGCAATCGTCCACTGGTTCGCACCCTGCAAGGCTGCCGGGAACGGATTGATGATGGTGTCACCACAGGTGACATTGTTGAAATCGCCGACTGCGTTCGGCCGCGTTAGGTACGCATCCGGAGCGCGCTACACCGCGAACTTCCCGGTTCCATTCCTGGCTCCAGAAGAAGAACAGTTTATCCTTCTTGATGGGACCGCCCAGCGAGTAGCCGAAGTCATTGCGGCGAAGAATCGGTTTGTCCTCGTTGGGGTTGGAGTAGATGCTGCCGGTGCTGGGATGCATTACGTTCGCAAGCCGGTCCTGAGTTGCCTGTCGCGAGGCAAACCAGTCATAAGCATTCAAAGCATCATTGCGTCCCGAGTAGAACAGGCCGCCATGCCAATCGTTGGTTCCATTCTTGGTCACGATATTAACGATTGCGCCCGAGGCCTGGCCGTATTCCGGACCGTAGGCATTGCGCAGCATCTTGAATTCCTGGATGGATTCGATGGAGGGATAGACCAGAATCGTTCGATTCGAACCCACATCATTATTGTTGGCGCCGTCCACGAGGAACAGGTTGTTGTCCATCGAGTTTCCGTTCACGGCAAAGTCGACGCCACCCTTCAGACCCTTGCCTACAGCGTCGTAGCTTCTGGCCGCGGCAACGCCCGGTTGGAGCTGCGTCAACGCGACAAAGTTGCGCCCGTTGAGAGGCAGATCCTGGACTTGGCCCGCTAACACGACCTCGCCCAGTTGAGCGCTGTCCATTTGCACCTGGATGACATTGGCTTCGACTGTGACCTGTTCGCTGGTGTTGCCCATTTGCAGTTGGACGTTCACCAGGGCTGTGCTGGCAACGTGCACCTCCACGTCCTTAATCACAGCTTCCTTGAAGGCCGCTTGCTTGACCGTGATTTGATACTTGCCGTTCGGCACATCGGGTGCAATGTATTCACCCATCTCGTTACTCGTCACGGTGCGGATCAAACCCGTATCGACGTTGGTGATGGTGACCGTGGCTTGGGGAACCACAGCTCCGGTGGGATCACTGACCACGCCACTGATCGTCCCCGTACTCTTCTGTGCAGAAAGTGGCGTAGCTATTAGTGCGACTGTAAGAGCAATCAAAAAAACCAAACTGCTCCATCGTTTCATTTATTACCTCCACTTTGTAAGGCCACTGGGATCGCTGTAACCCCGAAGTGACGAATGTGCGCGGGCACGAGCGCCCGCTCTGCTATGAATGAAGTGCATCAGTATCGTTGACGCACGCCCACGACGTCTTTCGTTGCGGTATTCGTTCATTCCAGAATCAGGAAAGCTGCCGGAGAACAAATCAGGCACTCAAACGCTCTTTTAAGAACCGAGTAGAAAATCGTTTTTGTATAAAGGGCGTGCAACACAAAGTCTCTACTTCTTAGCCGTACCGTTCTGTGCTGCTGATCACAGTAGCCCGGGCTTGAAATCACAGGCCTTTCTGGCTAGTCCGGCAACCAAAGTGACAACGTGTGATGAAAAAGACAACAGCGATTAACGGCTCGGAGCGCTGATGTACCAAAATCGAAGTTCTTCTTGACATCTGTCTTCGATGACGGCATAGTTCCGGACAATATTGAGACTGCGGGTCGATCGGCTCTTCGGCCCGAAGCCATTCGGCTTTTCCGAGCCCTTCATATCGCGTTCTCATTCCGACGCAAGTGAACGTGGGGTTCCTTGCAGCACAAACATTAAATTCTTGTCGATGACCGCGAGCCTTATTGGCATCTCAATTCTGGAGATTACGAATGCGCTGCTCATGCATTCCACGCAGCTTGGCCCAGCCGAGCGCATCCCTGGTTAGCTCGATCTTGTTGCTCGTGCAGATTACCCTGACGTTTGCTCTGGCTTCGGCGCAAATCACAACCACGCCCGGCAGGGAACCGTTCATGCGGTTAGTTGCGAATGGACGCTTCGGGCAGAGTCAGTTGGATGGCGAGTTACGCAGCTCGGATCAGATCGCAAAGGTTCGATCACGCGCCGAAGCGGGTTCCGCACGCGACGAGTTCTTAATGGGATATGCCTGTACCAAGGGATTGGGCCAGCCACAGGACCCCACCCAGGCGTTTACCTGGTACCTCAAGGCCGCGAACCAGGCAGAGCCTGCCGCGATAACCGAACTGGGCCGGATGTACGTCCAGGGCTTTGGCGTGAGCCAGGACTATCAGAAAGGCCATGGAATGGCTTCGCCGCGCCGCAGCCGACGGATACGCACCCGCACAGACGGATGTTGGCTTGCTTTATTTTCACGGATTGGGTGTTGCACCGGACTATGAAAGTGCGGTTCGGTGGTGGGAGAAAGCGGCAAGGCAAGGCTACGCTCCAGCCGAATCGAACCTTGGCGTCGCTTACCTGAATGGAGTGGGCGTTGCTCGCGATCCCGCTCGTGCGACGCGGATGTTCCGAAATGCGGCCGAAGCAGGTCTGGACACTGCACAGTTTGATCTCGCTTCGTGCTATGAAACAGGTCAGGGTGTACCGCAGGATTTAGCCGTTGCCGCGGAGTGGTATCGGAAGGCAGTTCAACAAGGCAATCCTGAAGCTCAGAACAACCTTGCTTCCATGTACCAGTCCGGGCTTGGCGTCCCACAAGACACAGTCCGAGCCTTACGGCTGTTCCTGCAGGCGGCTGAGAACGGGAACATGAAAGCGGTCACCAACCTGGCAAACATTTTCCGCCTCGGGATTGGCGTAAAGCCCGATTCAGTACTTTCATGCATGTGGCTTCAGATTGCATCCAGCGCTGACGGGGATGTAGGCCAATCTCTTCACACGCCGTGCTCCGAAATCAGCGACCACCAGCTTAACCAGGCGCGTGAACAAGCCTGGGAGTGGCGAGCGCAGCACCATCTTGAGGATGCCCCTTCGACTGCGGACTTCGTCAGTTTCACGCGCATTCACCTCGCAATGATCGAAACCAACCTCCTCTTCGCACCACCCACATTGGTGTGCTGAAAACTCGGAGACTGTGACGTTTGACGGTCAAGGCTCCAGTTTGTATTTAAAAGGGTCGTCTGGTTCAGACCCGAAGAGACCCTGCGGGAGTCCGGGTTGTTTCGCGTAATCGATGACCTATGGGACCTTAGAAAAGATCCCAACCGCGATGAAATATTACGCTGACGCCGATTTCGATCTGGTTCTGAAATATCCTCCGGGCCGGAGTATTCGGCCAGTTTTATGCCTAAGATATTAGGCATAACCTAGACATAACTATCATCCGCCTAGTATATTAGGCTTATGATGCTAAAGCTGCACTCCATCGGCGCTCAGATAGCGTCCAGACGGAAGGCTCTCGGGTTTAGCCAATCCGCGTTGGCGGACAGGGCCGGTGTGAGCCGGGCAACGCTCGATGCACTGGAGAATGGCCGATCAGGTGAACTTGGTTTTTCCAAGGTCGCCAACATTTTGTCGGCGCTCGGCCTAGAGTTGAAACTACAAGAGGCAAACCTGCAACGGCCCACTTTGGACGAACTCTTAGAAGAGGATCGCGATGATCAAGGTCTGGACAGACGCCGCTGAGGCAGGCCTGCTGGACAGGCAGCGGGATCGCGGAAGTGCTTTTGCGTACTTGCCTGAGACATCCCCACAGCGTGCCGTCTCCGTTACTATGCCTGTGCGGCTTCCCTCCTGGGACGTGCCGTTTGGTTTCCCCCCAATCTTCGAGATGAACCTCCCGGAAGGAGCGTTGCGGGAACGGCTGCGACTCGCCTTTGCGAAGGCAACTGGAACATTCGATGATTTTGATCTGCTCGCCATTATTGGCCGCTCGCAAGTAGGCCGCATCCGGTACACCGGCGACAAGGAGCGGCTCAACGAGGATGTTCCTTTTCAGTCGGTAGATGAGATTTTGGCAAGTCGTCGCGACGGAGACTTGTTTCGTTACCTCATTGAGAAGTTCGCGGCCTTCTCAGGCATCAGTGGTGTCCAGCCGAAGATTCTTGTGCGCGACGAGAACGCATCCCTGACACTGGCAAACGCGCAACCTCGAGTCTCACCGAGCTGTAGAGGTGCAACTCACATCGTGAAGTTCTGGGAGCCAAACGAATTTCCACAGCTCGCGGCGAACGAATACTTCTGCCTGAAGGCCGCAGAGCGTTGCGGGCTGGACTTGCCTCGGTATCGCATCGCAGAAGACGGAATGGCTCTTGTGGTTGACCGTTTCGACTTGCGTCCAGATGGTACCTATCGGGGCTTTGAAGATTTTTGCGTTCTGAACGCGAGAAGAACGGATGAGAAATATCGCGGCAGCTACGAAGCGTCGGTCATGAAACGGTTTCAGCAGTTCGCAAACTCACCCGCCGTGCTCGCAGATGTTGAAAAACTATTTACGCTGATCGTGCTGAATTGCGCACTGCGCAACGGCGATGCTCATCTCAAGAATTTCGGCATCGTCTATGACGACGTGCTCGGTGAAGCTCGACTCGCGCCGGTCTATGATCTCGTAACCACTTCCATCTACCTGCCGAAGGATAGTCTGGCGCTTACACTCAACGGAACAACCCAGTGGCCCGATAGCAAGACTCTCCGTCGGCTCGGCGAAACTCGAATGACGGGAACACCCGCAAAAATTCGCACGATCCTTGAGCGTATCTCGGACGCCCTTTCGCAAACAGAAATCGAAGTTCGGTCATACATCAAGGAACATCCCGACTTCAAAGAAGTGGGCGAGCGCATACTGAAGGAATGGGTGAAGGGCCGGCAACTCTCACTTCAATCCGCCTAGCAGGTTGCGGAAAAACTCCGGTCGCGGCGATAAGGCGCCCACTGGGGCTGAAGCCCGCTGTTGATTCTGCGCGCTTTACGCGGCGCTAAAGCGCCGCTCTTCCACGGTACCACCGGCATTCAGGAGTTTTTCTTCAGTCTCCTAGAGAGCTGCCGCAACGTAACCATTACCAGTTTTCGTATGAATTGGCAGGTGTCGCCAACTCCAACCGTGTTCACAACGAAACTCTTCCCCGTCTAGCTTAGGTTTGCCGAACCATCACTTCCCAAGATCGGATATCCTGTCAAAGAGATGGCTTTTCTTTCTCCATCAACACCCTCCCAGCATTGGAATGCGGCTGCCTATGCAGAAAATGCCCATTTCGTGCCCGCGCTCGGGCAACCTGTGCTGGATTTGCTCCAGCCCCAGTCGGGCGAGCGCATCCTCGATTTGGGTTGCGGCGACGGAGCATTGACCGAAAAGCTGGTTGCGCTCGGTGTACAGGTGGTGGGTATCGACAATTCTCCTGACATGATCGCAGCCGCTCTTCAGCGCGGTATTGATGCGAGGGTAATGGATGCCCGTGCGCTGGTCTTTGAGAATGAATTCGGTGCTGTCTTCTCGAATGCTGTCCTGCACTGGATCAAAGACGATCCGGACGCGCCGATTGCAGGGGCATTCCGCGCCCTGAGGACCGGTGGAAGGTTTGTGGGCGAGTTGGGCGGGCATGCGTGCGTGGGCGCTATTACCGTCGCGTTAGTGGCCTCGCTGGAGCGCCGGGGCATCCGAGACGCGGCCTCGTGGATTCCGTGGTATTTCCCGACAGCCGGAGACTATGAACGGCGGCTGCGGCGGGCTGGTTTTGTGCCGCAGAGTGTACAACTGATTCCGCGCCCCACCCCATTGCCGACCGGAATGCGAGGCTGGCTGGACACATTTGCCAATCCGTTCTCGGCCGCGTTGCCGTGTGAGGAGCGCGGCGGCTTTCTCGATGAAGTTACCGCACTGCTCAAGCCCATTCTGTGCGATGCGGACGGGCGGTGGACAGCCGATTACACTCGTATCCGCTTTGCTGCAATAAAACCCTGACGTGAACTCTCGATGTCCTTGCTCGACAAGAGCCGACATGCTGCACCTTCTTCCAGTACTCCGGAAGACACGCGACTGGCCGCGGAAGAGAACCGCATCCCCGGCGCGATTTGGCTGATGGTCGTTCTGATTGCAGTGCTGGACTCCCTCGTCACGGCTACAAGCGTGCGACAATGGCACCTGGTTGGGATGATCGTGTTGCCAATGGTGTTGGCCGTCGTGCTGGCGCTCGTCGCTGAGTTGGACAGCCAGCGCACTGGATTCATCCATATGAGCCAGCAAAGTATGGAACGTCTACGGATCGAGCTCGATTCCGTAGTCCCTCAATCAAAATGAGTTTTCGTTCAGTGCGCTACCTTGCCGCGATAACTCATCAGAGGCAGAACTTCATTAAGCTGGCCGAGACACTGCGATCCGGCGAAGGAGCGCATTTACTTCACATAGTATCGCCAGTCGAAAACGACTCGGATACCTGCGGTCGTGATCGTATGTAGATGCGGATTCGGCGCACCGGCTGGTGAGACCACAGAAGAACCGGTGGGTTTGTCGAAGCCCACATACGGCTGAATAGTCAAGCCGGAACTCTGATTCCGAGAGAACGTACGAAAGATACGGTAGTCGAGAATCGGGAACTCAAACTGCGTCGAGTTCAGCGAAATGAGGGTAGCATCTGCGGGCAGTACGCCGGGAGTTGGAATAATCAACGGATGGTCGCTACCATTATGATAGAAACTTAGTCCCACCTCGCGGCCGAGTACGAACTGGAAGCGGCCGATTCGCGTTGCGATCCCGGCTTGCCATGGGATCAGGCCGCCGCCGGCTGCCTGTACCGCCATCTTCTGCAAGCTCCGCCGTGACGTGAAGGCCAGTATGGGAGCGGCGACGATCAGGTCTCCCGGGATCAACCAGAAGGGGGCCCGCAGGCGTGTACTGATCGCACCGCGACCGGGCACCGTAGCGACGCCGCTCGCGTGTTTGTCTGCACGGAAGCCGACTTCGGCGAATACCAAACCATCACTGGATTCGTTGAGTACGCCTTCCAGACCGACGCCTGCCCGAAGAGCAACCTCAAGCCCGCCAGTTGTGTTGACATCTGTTTGTGTCGTTCCAAATCCACGTGTTAGAACTCCCAAACGCAGGCCAGTGGATAGGCCAACGAATGACCCTAGTTCAGCCCGGAAGCGAGGTAGTTCGCCCAAACCCGCGAGTCCAGGAACCGGGGTTTGCGCGATGATCGGCACAACCTTGACGATGTCGGTGATGACGCCCCCTGCCGAAGGAAAACGCGTCTCGCGGCAAACGTTGAATCCATTCGGTTGGTTTGCAGTGTTATCAACTGGCGTGGTCACTTCAATTTTGCCGGTGAATGCTGCCAGCAATTGGACAAGGCTATCGCGGACGGCGGCTGCGACCCGCTCCTCGTCTTCGGGCCGCATGTTCGCGTCGCCCAGAGCGACATAGCGACGCCCGCTCCATGTCACCACCGAAAGTCCGTGCTGGTTGTAGTAGTCATGCGTGCCCAGGCGCACCGCGGTGTTGCCCCATGTACCCGTCGCGTGTCCAGCCGCAAAGCTGTCCTCCAGGAAGTGCACCGCAAAGGCCTCATCCGCCAGGGCTGCGCGTACCGCCAGCGCGCGCAGGTCGGTGGCAACCGCACCGCCAGCGACGTGGGTGGCCATGGCGAGCGCTCGCAGGTGATACCACACATACGTTGCGAGGGAATTGAGGTCGGCATTGGAACCGAGGGTAATGCGTGCGTAAGCCTCGGGCTCCATGGCCACGTCCGGGCGAGCCAAGAGAAAGTGGGCGTTGTTCGAGCCGGCGCGGGTGGCGTAGTCGGGATCGGTCCTCTCCAAAGCAAGGTCGGAATCGCGCACGGCGTTCACACGCTGATTGCGACGCTGAGCGTTAGCCAGCTGCTCCTTGAGCCGCGCGCTTACACGCGCCACTCCGATGACCCATGGTGCATTGAGGGCGGTGTTGAGCATCTCGTCTGCAGAGCATGAGTGATCTCCTGCGATGGCCGGCCAGGCCGCATAGTCGATGCACGTAGGTTTTGCGCCTTGCGCGGTTTCCGCCACCTGCTCACACAGGCGCGTCTCGTGTTCGGAGCGAGCCTCAGACCACAGCTTCTGCAGCAACGCTTGCTGCTCCGGAGAGAGTCGCTGTATGGCCAACACCGCAATATCCCTATGCTCAGGAAAGACCCAGGCGAAGGCAGGCACAAGTTGGAGGCCAATGAGGCAGGGCATCAACACGTTTCGAAAGCGAACAAAAATGAGGAGATTCCTACCGAGGCGCTTGAAACTTCGCGACTCTCTGTCGTTGGCCGATGATCGGGGAGTCCTGCCCGACGCGGTTCTCATCTGTCTAATCCTTCTCGGTGTCGCCAAGGCAACACACAGGAACATACATCTCATTCGCTCGGGAGTCATTGGACCGAGGTCTAGTTCCACCTCTCAGACGCGGGTTCATATCGTCGAGGCTCTTACCGACATCGTCAGCTTGCCGAACCCTTGTGCCGTCCGCGCACGGCGCCGCAATGGCAATGTCTGAATTCCACTGCTTACCCTCACTTTTAGTTGTCGGGCGGCGTGGGACCCGTCGGCAGGACGCTGGCGGTACGAAGCCTCTCAACGAACCGGACCACGTCCGCAGCCGATTGAGCACTTAGCCTTTGCATGAGACGGTTCCGCTGCATGGCGGACACTAGCATCGTCATCGACAACGAAAACGACATTATCCGGCACCTGCGCGGCCTCCTCACGTATGTCCGGTGAATTGGCATACGAATCGGCGGAATATTTGGGCATGCATCTGCCTCCCCATTTGGTGGACTTGCCGGTAGGAACTTTGACTTGAACGAAGCCTAAACTCTCGCTAGAAGCATTAGCCGAGGCACATTTCAACGCAACTGGCAATTGTGACAGGGCGCACAAAATGTTCGCAGGATGGCGGGGCGAAATGAGTCAGATCGCCAGACAGTTCTCTTCGCTTGAGCCACTTGATCGATGCGCATTTTCCACAGTAGCCTGTTAGAGCTATTCCCGCATTTAGGATCAGAACGTAGAGTAGTTGGCGAGCAGCACTTGGGGGAGGGCTGTTCCGCAATACGCCCCGTGACTCAATGAGTCCGGGGCGCTTTCGTTTTCCCGGGTGCAACAGTTCGGCTTTCGTAACACATCAAAATCAAAATCCGGACAAAGAGAGCCTTGGATAACCATCGTGATTAACCATGTGGGCAAGTTGAGACTCACTCGAACAATCTCAACCACAGTCCGCAGGAAGATCGCGGCGGAGCAGCGGGCGAGGTAGGCGATGACATGGATACTTGCCGCAGTTGTCATCCCTACCCGCGCACCGAACTCCTTTAGTAGCGCTGAATTGCGCCACTTCCTGGTTTCTGTTTGCTCGCGCCTGCTTAAAATCGCCGACCGCGCGGATCGAGATCACTTCATCAATCAAGCTCGAAGGACCATCGGCACTACTCACTTGTGGCTCCAAACAGGCGGCACTGAATCTTCTTGACGGTATCAATCGGCAGCGATATGACGGTGGTACGGCAGGCCCGATCTCGATTCATGACGACTCCTTATTCTGATGAGGTGCCCGATTCGGCAGGTAGGAGTTTACCCAGGTATCTGTTCGAGACAAGAGTTCGGATTTGCCTCGAACGGGACAGCCAGAGCCTTGCCCTACAGGGCTGGACACGTGATCTCAGCGAAGGTGGCCTAAACGCGTTCGTTGCTCAAGCCCTTGCAGTGGGCGAGTTCGTTACGCTCGAAATCCCGTTGCCGGGTTCCGGCCAACCAGTAATCTCGGCGAAGGTTGTTCGTGCCCTGGGAACTGAGTACGGATTTCAGTTCACTGCGTTGAACGCTAAACAGCGCATGCAAATTCGAGCGGCGTTGAAAGGAAGAGCGGCGATACCCCGCCACGACTCGGGACGGTGACTCTAGATTACCAATGATAAGGTGTGGCGGCAGAGGTGAAAAAACTGCTCCATGAGACGAACGAAGAAACAACCAAGGCGTTCTGGGGTACCTGGAAAGCGGCCTATCAATAAAATTGCACAATGTTGAGGCGAGGCGCTAGCGTGCGTCTTGACCGCAACTCCGCCATCTGACTATCATTCTTTCTTTGCCAAGACGTTATGAGTTTCTGCCTTCAGTTGTGTCGCTGTTGCTCCTGTAGCTGCCGCTGAACGCGAACACGCGTTGGCGGCTAATCCACCAAAACTCCGATCCGCAACGTCAAGTATGGGTATCGCTCTTCCGCCTTCGATAGCACAAAAGCGTCCCTCAATTCTTCACCCAAGGAGCCGTTATGAGCAAAATTCTCCAGGAAGTACTTGCAGCCAACCAGAAATATGCCGCCAACTTTGGGGATAAAGCCAAGCTCGCCATGCCGCCGGCGCGGCACTTTGCCGTCCTGACTTGCATGGACGCGCGGCTTGATCCCGCCAAGTTCGCCGGACTCACCGAGGGCGACGCGCACGTCATTCGTAACGCCGGTGGGCGCGCCAGCGAAGATGCCATTCGTTCGCTCGTCATTTCGTACAAGCTGCTGGGTACGCAGGAGTGGTTTGTCGTTCACCACACTAATTGCGGCATGGAATTCTTCACCAACGACGTGATGCGCGGTCTGCTGGCCAACAGCCTGGAAACAGCAGCCCTCACAGATCAGGGATTTCAAGATGTCGGAAGAGGCCCGGGCTCACGCGCAGGAGAATTCATCGAGTGGCTTACTATCCGCGATCAGGAGCAGAGCGTGCGAGATGATGTGCAGCGTATTCGGGAGCATCCGCTGGTTCCGAAGAAAATAGCAATTTACGGCTATATTTACGATGTGAAGTCAGGCCGACTGCTCGAAGTGCCGGAGGCGAAACGGACAGCCGAAGCCGCTGCTTGATTGCCGTGTCTGGTTGAAGAAGATGCTAGCGAAGTGGGCCCCACAAACCGTGCCGTGCCTGCCAGTTGCTCATCAGGCCTGATCAGACCCAAGCGCTACTTTCCGGTGACCGCGTCGAGTCCATGGAGCATGAGAGTGATCTCGGGATTGGCCATGAAGTTCTTCCACACCAAACCGGTGCGGTGGTTCTCAATCATCACTGCGATTGGAGCCTGGTTCAGGCCCATGTAGATCGGAGAGATCCAGTTCTGTGCTGGGTTATAGGCATCGCGCGGACCATAGATGTCCCAGAGTTGGGCACCCAAGTCGCGGTAGAAGTGCTTGAACGCCGCCAGCGAGGCTTCCGGCGTGTACGGAAAGGATGCGAGTGCGCCTGTCGGCGTTAGCGTCCCGCGATCGTCATTCTGGTCGGGTGCGTGGGGCACGTAGCCCTCAGGGCCGTCGCTTGCAGTCAGACCCCAAGCGTCAGGCCCGTAGCCGTCGAAGTGTTTGGGATTGGCGATGCAATAGGCGCGATTGATGAGCGCGATGTTGCGGTTGTTCTCGAAATAAGAGGACGTGTAACGGTCGTGCAGACTATGCGGATCGAAACCGAAGTATGAATAGTGCGTGAAGAACAGCGGGCCCCCGGTGCCGGCGCCGACGTCGAGCTTGATCCCGTAGTAGGTGTGGCCGTTGCCATAGTGATCTCCATCCGTGCTGCCCGACCAGCCTTCGCGGTAGCTGATGGCTCCTTCCGATTGTCCTGCCCATCCGGAGTAGTACATCTTCGGGGACACGCCGTGGGTAGGCGACGCCATGGCCAGCAGATAGGTGATCATCACTTCGTTGAATCCGATGAGCGGGTGGTGGATCTGCCAGCCCCATTCGGCGGACCAGTGCCAGTAGATGAAGTCGCCGGGTTGCGGGCCGCGATACCAGTCCCATTCGACGGTTTCCCAGAGTTGTGAGATTCGACGGTAGAGATCGGCCTCAGCCTGGCTGGGACCGCGGAAATACTGGCGCGCGGCGAGCAACCCTTGCATCAGGAACGAAGTTTCGACCAGATCGCCGCCGTTGTCGAACATGCCAAACACTGGCATCGTCTTGCCGGTGCTCCCGTCCATGTAATGCGACCATGCGCCGTGGTAGCGCTGTGCATGCTCGAGAAAGCTTACGATCTTGGTGAGGCGTTCGATTGCCCTGCGCGCGTGTGATGAAACCACGATCCACGCCGACGATCAGAGCGGCAATGCCCATACCACTTGCGCCAGTCGCAACGATCCGATCGTCGCCCGGAATGTTTTCGCGGGTCATGCCCGAATGCGGATCGGCGCCTTCCCAGTAGTAGTGGAAGCAGGCTTCCTGGAGCATCGTCAGCAGTTCGTCGTCGCTGAATTCGCGGGTCGAGGCGCTGGATGCTCTCGACAGGGACGACGTTCTATATTGCCAGTCGGAGGCAGCCACTTTGTATTGCGCTGTGACTCCCGATCGTCCGAGGAAGTCCACGTAACGATTCGTGTCCGGAAGTTGTATGCCCACCGGTTCGAAGTTCTTGCCATCGAGCGAGCGATAAATCACGTAGCGACCGAGCAGGGAACTGTTGACCGGATCCCATCGCACCTCCACGTGCCGGTCGTAGCCGATGGCGCGGACGTTATCGGGAGCAGGCAGAGAAGCCGCATCGCCCACAGGCGGATCGTCACCAACCCGGATTTCATCGATGATCAGGGTGTGGCGGGCGCCGTCCGCGCGGCCCTGATGAAAAATAACGTTTCGCAAGTACTCCGGACGAAATTCATAAATCGAGCCGGTACGAAAATCAGACAGCGGAATTCGCACCTGTATCCATTTTCCAGCCGGGATGTCTCCGGCGATTTTTCCCAGAGGCAATGGCTCGCTAAAAGAGCTGGGAAATTCGGCGACCTGTAGTCCCTCGGACGTGCTGGAGAGGTCCATCATCGGAAGATCGTCGGCCGCAATCGCTTCCGGGGCAAAACACCAGAAGTAGAGATTGTGGCCCTTGAATTCGGGGAAGCGATTGCGGAAGCCGACTACCCGGACCTCTCCTTCCCAACCTCCTCCCGGCCGTGACTGCCACTGCAGGCGGAGCGCATTTGGCGGTGTTAGAAAGGTCTTGGTCTCGACCGGAAGACGATTACCTTTCAACTCCAGAAGACTCGAGCCGTTGGCCGAGCCCTGGGTGTAGAAGTAAGCGTCGAGCGTCAGGCTGTTGTCGAACACCACGTGGCGATAATATTCTGTGCTGCCCCACGCGATCGCGGTAAACCAAGCCATCCCCAACGAGCAAAGAAGAACATTCGCCGCGGCGGAGAGAGGATGGCCGCACGCTTTCATGCGCGTGTGTGAACACCTTTCTTGAAATTGTCGAGCATGTGATCACAGTTTCGCATGGCAAAGGCGACGATTGGCATCGTGGTGGTCTTGTCGGTGCAATTGGGGAAAATGCTGGCGTCGCAAATGTAGAGATTGGGAACATCGTGCGTTTGTGCCCACTTGTTCGTCACCGACGTCTTGGGATCCTTTCCAAACCTGCAGACTCCGGTTTCGTGCAAACTCGTTCCGGGACGATTCGGTTCGTCGTCCATACCCCACATCTCGCCGCCCATCGCCTTGAAGAGATCAACCATCACTTGCTTCGAGTGCTGCCACATCAAGAGTTCGTTGCTGCCCCACTGGAAATGAAATCGAAGCTGGGGAATTCCGAAAATATCTTTCTTGTCCGGATCAATGTCAACGTAGTTGGTCGGGCTGGGAAGAGATGGCGCTTGAATAAGAGCGCCGATTGGCGTCGGGTAGTAACGCTTGATATCGCGTTTGTACTGTGAACCAAAGCCTTCGATCTGGCCGTAATATCCGGGGAACTCTCCGCAACCCCCGCCGATATAGAGCGAGTAGCCGCGAATAAATTTTTCTTCCTTCGGTTTTGTCAGGTTCTGCCAGCGTGGCGCCCAGGCTACCGTGGAATCGGCGATGTTGTCGGGACTGGCAGGCTGACCGAGAAGATGCGGCAAGTATCCATAGCCGGGGCAACCGTACAAGTGCTCGCATAAGTTCCGGCCGAGCTGTCCGCTGGAGTTTGCAATGCCGGTGGGCCAGTGCTGGGACTTCGAATTCAACATGATGTGCGCCGTCTCGACGCACGATGCGGCCAGCACCACCACCTTGGCATAAACTTCCACCTCCGTTCGCGAGGTTCGATCGATGTAGGCCACGCCTTTCGCCTGTCCGCTCTCGTCGGTGATCACCTCTCGCACGAGGGCATTGGTAAGCAGCGTCAAGTTCTTGGTGGCTTCGGCCTCTGGAATCGTGAACCACGTGGGGGAGAAGAAAGAACCCACATCACACCCCCGGCTGCAATTCCCGCAGTAGTGGCAGGCGGGGTGATTGTTGTGTTCCACGGTGAGCTGGGCACAACGGTCAGGCAAGTACGGAACGCCAATTTTTTCAGCGCCCTTCTGGATGATGTAGTCGATGCAACGCCACGGGATCGGCGGCAAATATTCGCCATCGGGATTGCTGGGCCGATTCTGAATCGTGCTGGCCACTCCCATATATCGTTCGGCCTTCGAAAACCAGGGCGCAATCTCGGCGTAGTCCACCGGCCAGTTCTCGCCGAACCCGTCGAGATCCGCCGCCTTGAAATCGATATCGCCGAAGCGTGCCGAGGAGCGTCCCCAGAAATTGGCCTTGCCCCCGGTTGCTTTGCACCGCTTCCAGTACCAATCCGTGCCCGGAGCGTTTGAATACGCTACGTCGTGCTCGAACAGATCTCTTCCTTCACTGTATTCCGACTCTTCCACGGAGTAAGGTTCCTGGTGCGCCTTGCCTTCCAGTCGCAGGGGATTGCCGTAGCCGCGATACTTCAAGTCATAAACTTGCCGATGCAGTCGATAGTCCTCTGAGGGGTCGGTGCGCGGGCCCGAGTTGATGGCACACACCTGCAGACCGGCTTCGCACAAAATCTTCATGGCGGTGGCGCCACCCGCGCCGGTTCCCACCACAATCGCGTCGTAGACTTTCGCAGCCAATGAACCCAGCCTCTCTAGGTCTTTGCGGTTTGGACGGCAGCCCTTGAACTCGCCGGCTCACGAAGGTTGGCGTGTTCGGGATCGTCAGGATGCGGACAGGCTGGCATCTTTGGCCATACCGTCCGAAGCCCGGGATAGCCCAGGCTTTCCAACCCAATTTTGGTTGTGTAGTAGCCGACAACCGTGTAATCGCGCATTATCTGGAAAAATGCGCGTCCACTTTCCGTAGTGGGTTTGAATTTTGCTTTGTAGGCAAGTTCCTCCAGCAAAGCGTTTTGCTGTTCGGAAGTGCAGTCCATAAACTCGCGCCCGAATTCCGATTGGCTGCGTGCGTTCATCCAACCCAGTCCTGCAATGAATTTGTTTTGAGCTTCATTTCCGGCTGCAATCGCGTCTTCGGTCGAGCGAAGGTCCCGAGATGTGCTCACCGGGACGCGATTGGCAACCATGAAGTCGATGAACTCCGCGACTCCCGCTCGTTTGGCGCCGGGCGTGTCATCTTCTGGAATGATCATCTCGGCGAGGTGCTCCACCATCCGGTACTGCTGCGGAGAAAAAAATAGCGGCTGGTAGGAATCGGAACCGCCCTTCGAGGATGGCGACTGAGAATGATCCTGCGGGTGATCCTGTGGGCAGGCGAATGCCCACTGACTGAATCCAGGAAACGAACTCGCTACCGCTGCGATTCCGATGTAACGGAGAATTTCCCGGCGTTCTATCCCCTGCCCACCCAATTTGTCCCCCACCTGGCTGAAACGGCTCTCTGAAAGCGGTTACAGTGGCTGCGTTTTTAGCACCGTCCGAAATATGCTGTCAAGCACAAAGCCTGACTCGACCCGTGAGACTGCCCGGCCGAGGTCCGGTTGACGCTTGCTTTTCACCGTGCTAGAGATCATGGAATCGTTTCTTGATTCGAGTCAGGCAGACAATGAATCGGTTGCTTCACAATCCAAGTAAGGTCCGGAGCTATGGCGTAGCAATTTGTTGGTTCGTCGTGGTAATTGCCATCGCCCTGACTGCTCAACAATCGAGGCGAGCCCTGTTTAATGGAAAGGACCTTGACGGCTGGCAGCAAGTCGGTCCAGGCTCGTTTGTTGTGAAGGACGGAATGATGAAGACAGAGGGTGGAATGGGTATGCTTTGGTACACGCGAGAAGAAATTGCGCATGCCACCGTTCGAGTTGTCTTCAAACTGACTTCGAAGGAATCCGACTCCGGCGTCTTCATTCGCATACCGGAGAAACCCAAGGAGCCGTGGATGCCAATCAACCGAGGCTATGAGGTCGAAATTGGCGACTGGCCCGACGACTATTCGTGCACGGGCGTGCTCTACACATTTACGAAAGCTTTGGCGCGTCCGATTAAGCCGATCGGCGAATGGAACACGATGGACATAACCATAAATGGACCGCACACAATCGTGTACCTCAACGGCGTGAAGGTCACGGACTTTACCGAGGGCCAGACAGTGCCGCCGAAACCTGTTGGCTCTCATGATCCGGATAGAGGGCCGCGGCCGAACGCAGGCTTCATCGGACTGCAGAATCATCCGGGATCCGAAGTTTATTTCAAGGAAGTCTCGGTCGTGCCCTTATCGCGGTAGGTTCCAGAGCGACTAAACCAAGACCGCGGAATGTCAGTTATGCCATTGCTCGCCGCAGCGTAGCACTTTGAATGGCTGTCCCAGCTTCCGGCATTGCTGGACGAATTCGTCCGGTGAGGCAGTGTTGAATTCGAACATCTCGAAGTGGCACGGTATGACCAGTTTCGCCTCAATATCCTTTGCCAACTGGGCCGCCTCGCGTCCGAATAAATTCCCCGGAACGCGCCGTTCGGGCGACCGCCCATTGATGGGAAGAAGCGCGACATCTATTTTGAACGGCCGCAGTTTTTCTGTCATCCCTTCGTATCGGACGGTGTCGCCGCTGTGGTAAATCGTCCAACCGCCAAATTGGAGAACGTATCCGAGATATTTCGCGCGGCCGTGCTCGTCGCGCTCCACCGCTTCGTGAGCCGATGCGACGCCGGAAAATCTGATTCCCGAAACTTCAACAGAGGTTCCGTCGTCAAGACCGATCGGCGGCGCAGGATCAATCTTCAGACGATCCGCCACAAAGGCGCGATTGGCTTCGGCGATCACGAGTTTCACACGTGGGTTTGCGGCGAGAATCGGACGAGAGCGTTTCCGCATCGAGATGATCGGTGTGGTTATGGGTGGATGTGACGATATCGACAAACGAAAGCCTCGCAGGATCAATAACCAACTCCGTCATGCGCACGTGCGGCTTGTCGGTCTGGCTGTACTTCTTGGTGAGCGAGTCTGAAAGATAGGGGTCGAGCAATACGTGGATGCCCTGCCATTGCAGCAGGAAGCCGCTTTGTCCCAGCCACCACAGGCGAAAACCTGCCATCGCGCCGGTCCGAGGCGTGAATGTCCGCGAGCAGCGCGTCGTGGGATCGGAGTGGCCGGATCACGCAAGTCCAAGTTCTTTCCGCACGATGGCAACACCGCTCACCATGTTGGCCAATTTCTGTCTCGCCGCCCAACGAGCGGTCTGGCTGAGTCCGCAGTCGGGAGCGAAGGAGAGTCTTTCCGCCGGCGCGTACTTCAGGCAGAGGCGCACGCGCTCGGCAACATCGGCGGGGGTTTCGATGTAATAGCTCTTTACGTCGATGATTCCGACAGCCACGTCAATTCCTCGTTCAGCAATCTCGTGAATCATTTCGATTTCCGCGAATTCGCGGCTGGCCATTTCCAGATGCATTTCATCCACCGGCAGGTCGAAGAATGCCGGAAACAGCGGCGCGTACCGCCGCGGCCCAACGGCGCGTCCTTTGTAATTGCCAAAACAAAGATGAGTGGAAAGGCGGCAGCGGCCGACGATCGGCTTGACCGTCTCGGCAAAGATCTTGACGAAGCGGCGAGGATCTTCGCGATGGGCGTAGCAGCTCATCGAGGGCTCATCGAGTGTGATTTCGTGGCAGCCGCACTCGACCAACTGTTCGAGTTCTTCGCGCACAATTGGAATCAAGGCTTCGGTTACATCCCAGCGGTCTTTGTAAATGCCGCCGGGATTGATTCGGCCGCTCAACGTATAGGGCCCGGGCACGCTGGCCTTCAGCACCGGGCCCGGGCGGCGCGATCTTCTGCAGACGCTTGAATTCCGCGACCGCTCCCAGCCCGTGCTTGGAGCGCAGTTGTCCGGTGACTTCATATTTTCCGCGTTGATCGTGGGCGGGGGGTCCGAAGCGGCGCGGTGAAACGGGCCTCGGATTAGCCTTCGAGCCGACCATAGAAGGACAGGTTGAAATCGTAGCGAGTCTGCTCGCCATCGGTAATCACGTCTAATCCGGCGGCGACCTGATCGTGAACCGCGACGATCACGGCGTCAGTGCGAAGTTCCTCGATGTCGGCCTCGCCGAATTGGTCCAGATGAGTCGATGCAAACTCGAGCCATCCCGGGAAGGGATAGCTGCCGATCACCGTGGTTTGCAGAGGGCGATGCTGCTTTTGATGACGGGGCATAGCAGTGGCTTTCTTTGCAGGCGACCAGCAGGCGGAGATTTTTTCGCAGGTGTCATTCGCTCACCGTCCAGCCGCCGTCCACGGTGACAATCTGGCCGGTGATCGGGCTGGAATCCCGGCGCAGAAGGAAGCAAGCCGTCTTGGCGATGTCCTCCGCGCTCAGCATGCCTTTGCTCAGCGGCTGTTTGTGGATCATGTATTCGGTGATCTGCGGATTCGGCTTGCGCCCGTGCGCTCATCGGAGTGCGCACCAGTCCCGGAGCAATCACGTTGATGCGAATGCCGGCGGGAGCGTAGTAGGCCGCAGCCGACAGGCTCATCGCTTCGATCGCGCCTTTGCTGGCTGCATAGCCCACGGTCGCGAAGTGGTCGCGCTGCGGATGCCGTGCCAGCACGCTTCCGCAATTGAGAATGACGCCCGCTTGCGTATTTCTTGTCCACACGCCGAGAACCTCACGGCACATCAGAAATGTGCCTTTGGCATTCACGTCCATCACCAGGTCCCAGGCCGCAGGCTTGCATTCGTGAAGTGGGCCATCGCCGGCAGAGCGCGCGCTGATACCGGCAACATTCAAGAGCGCATCAATTCTTCCGAACCGATCCAGACATGCAGCGACTGCATTCCGCACCGCAAGCTCATCCCGGACATCCGCGACGGCGAAGCCTGCTTCGCCAAGTCGGTGCGGCCAGAGCTCGACATTCCTCTGCATTGTTGCCCAACAACAAACACCGGATTTTCCGCGGCCCACATGCGCGCCGTCGCGGCCGCAATTCCCGATGAGCCGGTGACTAGGAGTACTTCCTTCACATGTGATCTATTCAAACAAGTGTTTCAGACTCTTGCCGGTAGGCTTCGTAGAATGCATCCAGTTGCTCGGCGGCGCTGGTGTTGCCGACGAACTGATGGCTCGGCAACATGACCGGCTTGATTCCGCGCGCCAGCAGCGCTTCCGCTGTCCGCGCAGCGGATCATGTTGATGATCATTGCGCCCGTGATGGTCGAAACCGGCCCGGTCTTCCACTCCAGGCCATCCAACTCGAGCACGCAATCCCCGGGCGGACAGAGATTGTCGATAATGAGGTCGGCGCAATCGATCAGCTTCTTTCCGGAAGAGTGCGCCGCCTTCGCTTCGTCGCAGTGCGCCTTGGAAACGATGGCGATCACCGGCAGGCCCCGTGCTTGCGCTCCCATGGCCATTTCGACAACCACCGGCCGAATCCCGCTGGTCGAAATAACGATGAAGGCGTCATGCGGGCCAAAATGGAAGCTGCTCAGAATCTGCTCGGCGTAGCCTTCGTAATTTTCCAGATAGAGCGAGGAGCGCAAGCCATTCGCTCCGATAATCGCCGCATGATTTGAGAGTGCCATCTCCACCAGGGCGACGAAGCCAGGAAAGCCGCCCTGGCGAGGGGTCATTTCCTCGCACATCATCCGGGAGTGGCCATTGCCAAAAAGAAAGACCAGCCCGCCGCGGGCGATGCGCTCCGCGCAAAGCTCGGCCGCTTTCTGAATCACCTCTGACTGCGTGTTTTTCAACTCGCGCAGTAAGCTCATGGCATGGTCATAGAAGGTCAGGCCCGCTTGCTTGCTGACATCTTGGTTAGAGGCAGGATCAGTCACGGATAGTTTCGCGCTCCTTCGCCGCGAAAAGCATAACAGCCAGGAGGTCGGCGTGCCCGCGCGGCCCGTTTCCGGGCTTGGTCATGGTGCCCAGTAGAATTGCACAAAGTGGGTATAATGCACAAACCATTGTGAGCGAAAAGACTCACCAGCGCCGATTCTGGTCGAGCCCCTGGCGATTGGCGTAGACATTGGCGGAACCGCAATCAAAGCCGGCATTGTGGGGCTGGAGCGGAGAACTGTTCGAGAGCTTTTCATGAAGCCTCGCCGCGCACCATCTCCGCCTTGCGAGACTTTGTTCATTCGGTTGTAAAACGCGCCAAGGTCCCGGTGCTAGGAATTGGCATTGGCTGCAAAGGAATCATCGACGCCAATTCGACTTGCGTGAAGAGTTTGCCCGGCGACCTGTGCTTCCTCGAAGGGAAGCTCTTGAGCGAAGTGATCGGCGCTGGTGATGTGCCGGTCTGCGCCGAAAATGACGCGCGCACCGCGCTGATCGCCGAAGTGCTTTGGGGCGCTGCCCGTGGGAAGCGCAATGTGGTGATGCTGACCCTGGGCACCGGAGTTGGCGGAGCGGTGTTGGTGGATGGAGCAATCCTGCACGGAGCGTCCGGCGCTGCCGGCCACTTGGGTCACACGACGATCGATCCGCGGGGTGGGCTGTGTATCTGTGGCAACTACGGTTGCCTGGAGACCCGCTTTTCGTCGCGTGCCATCGAATCCGACTATTGGGCGCACATGCATCGGGCCGCGCCGGCGAAACTATCGATCAGCAGCACTGGCGAGGTGCCGAATCCCGAGGCGATCTTCCGTGCTGCAGCCGATGGAGACGAATGCGCTCGCTATGTCGTGGATCGTGCCCTGGAGTATCTGAGCGCCGCCCTGGTCAGCTTTCTGCACATCTTCGATCCGGAAATTTTCATCCTTGGAGGCAACATCGCGGCTGCCGGACCGCAACTGATCGCTCCGATTCGGGACAAGATCGCGCGCCGGACGAGAACCTTGCTGGGACGGGAAGTTCCGATCGTATTTCAGAAAATTGTCGGCTACGGCGGAGTCGCCGGAGCAGCAGGTCTGGTCTTTCTGAAGCAGAATTTATTGGCAATTTGAAATGTGATGTGGTGCGGCAGCATCACGAGATGAATTCAATTCCAAATACCGAGTTACAGCAAGGCTCGGCTCGCTCCTTTACCTGCCCGCCGCTGGTCGCCGCCATCGGTGGTTTGCTCTTCGGTTTTGACACGGCGGTGATCAACGGTGCGATCGTCTTCATCAAGCAGCAGTTCGGGTTGAGCGATTCGCAAACCGAAATTGCCGCCAGCAGCCTGCTGCTGGGATGCGTCGTCGGTGCCAGCATGGCTGCCTTCACCAGCGACCGCTTTGGCAGAAAGCGGGTTTTGCTGGCGGCGGCGAGCTTTATTCACATTGTCGTCGATCGGTGCGGCCTTGCCTCGGAATCTGATGGAGTTTGTCGGTTGCGCGCCTTCTGGGCGGCGTTGCCATCGGAATTGCCTCAACGCTTTCGCCACTCTACATCGCAGAAATCTCTCCGGCAAAAAAACGCGGCCTGCTCGTCTCCCTGAATCAACTGGCGATTGTGATCGGAATTCTGCTGTCGTACAGCGTGAACTACCTGCTCACTGGCGCGGGCCCGTCGAACTGGAGATGGATGTTCGCCTCGGCTGCCCTTCCCTCGATTGCTTTCTTGTTGACGCTGCTTTTCATTCCGGAGAGTCCGCGCTGGCTGGTGCAGAAAGGGCGAGAGCAAGAAGCGGAACACTTTCTGGCACAGATGGTTGGCCCGCAAGCGGCCGCGCGAAGAGATCGACGGCCATCCGTGCCGCCATCTCCGAAGAGAGCGGAGATCTGCTGGATCCCACATTCCGAAAAGCGCTGATCGTGGCCATCCTGATCGCCCTGTTCAGCCAGTTCACCGGCATCAACACCATCATCTATTACGGCTCGATTGTCTTCCTGGAGCACGTGCCGCATCAAACCGCCAGCACGGCGCTTTGGGCGAACGTCATTATTGGAGCGATCAATTTTGTGGCCACGATCGCGGGAATGCTGCTCATCGACCGCGCCGGACGAAAGCCGCTGTTGATGTCGGCCTTTGGCGGGAATGGCTCTTTCCCTGGTTGCGGTTTCAGCCGCCATTCATTTTCAGGCTTCGGGCATGATCGTTCTGATCTTTGTCCTTACCTACGTGGCATGTTTTGCGGTCGGCGTGGGCACCGGGACCTGGGTGCTGATGGCGGAAATCTGCCCGACCCGAGTGCGGGGGCGGGCCATGTCGGTCGCAACCGTCTTCCTCTGGTGCGGAACGCTCCTGGTGACACTGACCTTTCTTTCGCTCGTGAACCTGTTTACCGCGGCTGGAGTTTTTCTGCTCTATGCAGTTGTCTCGATCGCCGCGTTTCTTTTTGTCTGGCGGAGAGTTCCGGAAACCAAGGGCAGGACTTTAGAGGAAATCGAAAAATTCTGGTTGAGTCAAAGGTCTTAACTAGGATCGTCTGACATGAGCACACGTTGTCTTTTCAAGCCGTTAGTCATCCTTATTGGCGTTGCGGTGCTGACCTTGTCCTTAGTGGGCAACGGACAGAACGACGATTTCGCTCAACGGCACATGGCAAATCGAGGATTCGAAGGACGCCGAGGCGATCCCTGTCGGCCTGGACCCACAAAGTTCCGGTACCGGGACTCGCGCATTCCGCCGAACCAGCATTTCCGCAGGTGGATCAGTTCGATAGCCAGGATGTTAATCCAGAACAGGGTCGAGTCAGGGCAAGCTTCCTAAGAGCGATCTCGTCTACAACGCAGGCGTGTCACGGCAAGAGCGCAACTGGTTCTGGTACCGGCGCACGTTCGAAGTCTCTGAGACAAAGAGTGTAGCGATTCTGCGAATCAACAAAGCGCAGTTCGGGGCAGCAGTCTGGCTCAACGGCGTCAAGATCGGCGACCATCTGCCTTGTTTCACTGCGGCCATCTTTGACGTGCAGCAAGGCGATCCGACGGGGAGAAAACGAATTGATCGTCCGCGTCGGTGCTCATCCCGGGGTGCTTCCAGCTTCAGTTTCTGGCGGGACCGATTTCGAGAAGATTCGCTGGACTCCCGGCATCTACGACAATGTTTCCCTCGCGCTCAGCGAAAATCCGCTGATTGAGAGCGTTCAGGTAGCGCCGAAGATTGCCGACAGTTCCATCGCGGTACAGACGACTTTGCGCAATCTCGGGAGTAATCCAGTCTCGTTTCGCTTGGCTCAGCAAGTGCACGTGTGGAAACAAACGCGCCGTGGTCGCTACGTCCGCGCCGCAGAGTATCACGCTCGCCCCAGGCGAGAGCAAGGTAGTTCTGCAATCTATCGCAATCCCGGGAGCGCAGTTGTGGTCTCCTGAATCGCCGAACCTATATGTGCTGGAGACGGGCACCGGTGGCGACACGACTGCAACTCGCTTTCGGCATGCGGGAATTCCGCTTCGATACCGCCACCAAGCGTGCTTATCTCAATGGCCGCGTCTACTTCATGCGCGGCTCGAACATTACGCTCCACAGGTTCTTTGAAGATCCTTTATCCGGCACGTTGCCGTGGGATGAGGCATGGGTTCGGAAGCTGCTTGTCGAGATTCCGCACCAAATGCACTGGAACAGTTTTCGGTTCTGCATCGGTCCCGTACCGGACCAATGGCTCGACATCGCAGATGAAGCTGGTCTGCTGATTCAGAACGAATATTTTGTCTGGACCGGCCACGATTGGCACGGCCCGGAGAATCAGGTGCATTTTGACACCGACGAGATGATTCGCGAATACACCGAATGGATGCGCGACAACTGGAACCATCCCAGCGTCGCCATCTGGGACGCGAACAATGAAACTTGGGATCCGGCATTCGGCGAGAAAATCATTCCCGCAGTTCGTGGTCTCGATCTGTCGAACCGGCCGTGGGAGAACAGCTACAACCCGCCGGAAGGTCCGGACGATCCCGTCGAAGATCATCCTTATGAACACCAGGACGATGGCAGATGGGGGGCCGCCGTTCAGCATGACCACTCTGGAGAGTTCGAGCTCGAAGGCTCCGGGTGCTCCGAGTGCCCACGCCCTGATTCTGAACGAATACGGCTGGCTGTGGCTGAATCGGGATGGAAGCCCCACTGAGCTCACGAAGAACCTCTATCCCGCACTTGCTCGGCAAGAATTCGACGTCCCGAGCAGCGACTCGCGCTCAATGCTTATTTGCTAGCAGGCCTGACCGAGTACTGGCGAGCGTACCGACACTATGCCGGCGTACTCCACTTTGTGTATCTGACCGCGAGCGACCCGGCAGGCTATACGTCAGACCACTTTCGGGATGTGAAAAACCTCGAACTCCATCCCGAGTTTCGCGACTATATGAGCAATGCGTTTGCCCCGGTGGGTGTGTACCTCAGCTATTGGCAGCCATCCGTCGAGGCGGCAAGCCTTCAGTCGCTGCAGGTCATGCTGGTGAATGACGAGGATCGCGAGGTCGAGGGCACGCTTACTCTCGCGCTCGAAAACCCAAAGGGCGAACGAGTAGCCAATCAGACAAAAAAGTTCAAGATCGGTGCGCTCGGCCAGAGCACCATCTACAGCGACTTCAAGTTCCCAAGCGAGACGGGCGATTTCCTGCTGCGAGCTATCATTGAATACGGAGATGGCGTGTCGACGCAAAGCCGGCGTTACGTCAAGGTAGTGGCCGCCACACATTGAGGGTTGTAAAAGCCCTTGTTTCTTCTGGAGCCATGAAGCGCAGGCAATCCAACTACGACAAATTTCCCTCCATTCGAGTACCGGTTGGCCCGGAATCGGTGTGGCAGGGATGGCGAGAGATTGTCGCTCGAATCGCTGGCGAGGTCAGCCGCGGCGCTCAGACAATTTCCGTGGAAATCTATCCTGGAGTTTTCGAGAAGCAAGTGCTCGAAGCGTTCGTGGAGGGTTTGCATCCCGCCCACGTGTTCCGCACTGGTGATTGCTGGAAGACGCGGCAGGAAATCGATGCGATGGTCAGCGGCGACTTGACCGATGACCCGGTATTTGGCCGCATCAGCCGACTCACCATCGAGGATTTCGCCGACCCACGCGAACAGCCGCAGAGCTTCAACAGGCCTGCCGATCGGCGGAGGGCGTCACCCTCATTTTTGGTACGGGGACCGCACTTCTGGCTCCTGAACCCGATGTCCTGATTCTGGCGGATCTGGCGCGTTGGGAGATCCAGCGGCGTCAGCGCGCCAACCAGATCGGAATCTTCCCGGCCGGAGACGTGGGTGAATCCGCGGCTGCGAAATACAAGCGTGCGTTCTTTGTTGACTGGCGTGTAGCGGACCGGATCAAGCAGCCTCTGATGGACCGGATTGACTACCTACTCGACACCAACGATCCAACCGCGCCGAAGATGTGCACTGGCGAGGTTTTCCGCACGGGTCTGCAATGCGCGCTGAACCGGCCTTTTCGCGTTGTCCCTTTCTTCGATCCCGGTCCATGGGGTGGGCAGTGGATGCGTGAGGTGTGTGATTTGCCGGACGGTCCGCCGAACTACGCGTGGTGTTTTGATTGTGTTCCGGAGGAAAACAGCCTTTTGCTGGATATGTCCGGTGTGAAAATCGAGATTCCAGCACAGGATTTGGTGCTGCGCCATCCTCGTGAGCTGCTCGGCGACGGCGTGTACGCGAGATTCGGGTCGGAGTTTCCAATTCGTTTTGATTTCCTCGACACCATGCAGGGGGGCAATCTGTCGCTGCAGGTCCATCCGCTCAATCAATACATCATCGAAAATTTCGGGATGGCTTATACGCAGGATGAAAGTTATTACTTGCTCGATGCAGCGCCGGATGCATGCGTATACCTTGGACTGAAGACGGGCGTCGACCGAACGGCGATGATCAGCGAACTGCATCGCGCGCAAGAGAATGGCACGCCGTTTGAGGCAGCGAAGTATGTAAATCGGTGGCCGGCGCGGAAGCATGACCACTTTCTTATCCCGGCGGGCACTATTCATTGTTCTGGCGCGAACAGCATGGTTTTGGAAATCAGCGCGACGCCGTACATTTTCACTTTCAAGCTGTGGGATTGGGGCCGGCCGGGACTGGATGGCCGCCCCCGACCAATTCACCTGGAACACGGCGCTGCCAACATTCAATGGAATCGCGACACCGAATGGGTGCGAAAGAATCTGTTGAATCGTGTCGAGAAGATCGGTGAGGGCAGAGGGTGGACCGAAGAAAGGACCGGATTGCACGAACTGGAGTTCATCGAGACCAGGAGGCACTGGTTTAATTCTCCTGTGGAACACGACCCGTCCGCCGGCGTGCATGTTCTAAACCTCGTCGAAGGGCAGGAGGCAATTGTGGAAAGTCCGTCTGCGGTTTTCGAGCCGTTTCACATTCACTATGCCGAAACGTTTATCGTGCCCGCAAAAGCGGGAAGATACAGCGTCAGGCCTGCGGAGGGGGTGGGTAAGTGCGCTACCATTCGAGCTGCAGTGAGGACCGCCGCAGCATGAACTTCAATTCCGGCATCGGAGTAGTTCCCGTACGTCAGCCGCTAGGATTTCGCTATGAGCCCGGCGCGTTTGGTCCTCAACCTGAAAAGCGCTCGCTCGATTCAATCCGGCAAAGCCTGCGCGACCCCGCCTGCACTGGACCTGATCCTGTCTATGCCATCGTAATGGACATTGGCCGCGGTGAAATTCGATCCGAACTCGAAAAGAGAATGCTTCTCTTCGGCGCGGTGATTTACGCATCGGGAAAACTCGGCGACGAACCCGTGCGCAGCCAGGGACATGTGCACCACGTCTCCTCACACAGCGGGTGGTCTCCACCGGAGATTTATGAGATCTGGGACGGAGCAGCGTTTGTATATATGCAAGAGCACGCGGCGGACGATCCAGGGCGTTGCTACGCGGTGTTGGCCAAGCCTGGCGATGTCGTCGTGGTACCTCCAGCGTGGGCGCACGCGGCGATGAGCGCCGACCCTTCAACGTGTATGGCTCTGGGCGCTCTCTGTGACCGCGAATATAGCTTTGACTATGAAGCGATCAGGAAACGCAAAGGACTTGCCTGGTATCCAATGGTCAACTCAAATGGCGGAATCGAATGGGCTCCCAATGCTCACTACAAAAAGTCCAGTCTTGATGTGCGGACCTCCAGAGACTATCCGGAACTCGGATTGGCGCGAGGACGTTCTCTCTACGATCAGGCAGTTCGGGATCTTGATCGCTTTGCGTGGGTTTCAAAGCCCGCCGTTCGCGCGGACGTTTGGAAGTATTTCGAGCCCTGAGAGTCATCTGTGGTCTTCCGGATGGTCGTCGGGCGGCGTGCCAAGTATCGAGCCTCCATTCGCCTGAATGCGCTCTGCTTCGGAGCCTTCACGGCTCGCGCTTTCTTCGTCCTAGTTGAATATAGGCATCAGCCAGAAGCTGGTGTGGGTCAACGGCCGGCGCAGGGACACGGTCGTGGTACTTCCGCTTGGCCACCCGCGATCCTAAGCGACGGCGCGTTTCGACTCGATCGGCAACCCGGCTTCCTGCCACGCGTGAAATCCACCCTGAAGCGCCCACACGTTCTTGTAGCCGTGTTTCAGAAGTTTCTGCGCCAAACTGGCGCTAGATCCCTCGTTCGGTCACGTGCAGTACGCGACGACAGGCCTGTTCTTTGGAATTCTGGACAGATTCTGTTCGAGTTCGTCCAATGGAATTCGCACGGCCTCTGGTATCACCGTGTCCGTTTCCGCCCAAGCCCTCGGGTTGCGTACGTCTATAACGGTGAAATCTTCTCCACCGTCCATTCGTCTTTTCAGTTCTTGGACCGTGATTCGGGGAGCGTCAGCCATGGAGGACCTCGCTTGCGGCCTCCCGGTTCGAGGGAATCGCGCCCAGCAGGTAACCGGGCTCGCGCCAGCTTCGCTCGCCCTGATCCAAGGCCTCAATCAGTTCCTGAACCAGGGAGGTGAGCTTCGTGGAGTCTCTTTCATTTGTCACCGCAGCACAAAGCTCGCGCCAGTCTTTTTGCATGCCGTTAGACATATCCACCTCCGATGTGGTCCCGAACGCCCTCACCGTCCGAGAGCAAGTCTAATGCCATGGCATTAAGTGGCTGTTCTGCCGAACGATTCGCAACACGATGCGTGTAGTTCTCATCACCGGACCTGCAATTTTGAGATACAGGATTCGATGTACGTTCAAAGTAGTTTTAGGAGGGCTCCCGTTTTTCCATGTTGGGCATCAAAAATAGAAAGCCGAAAGAAGGGAGGTCTCTATATATGAAGCACATGTTACTTGGGCTGGCAATGCTGATGGCAACTGCGACGCTCGCTCAGCAGCAGGGGCAACCGGCTCCGACAGGGCCGCCTCAAAGTACTCCGCCCACATTTCCCGAGAACAGAGCTCCACGACAGCAGATGCCACCGGACCAGGAAGCTCCGCCTCAGGGACTATCAACCCCTGAAGTGCAACAGCAAATTCAACAAGGCTTGAATTCAGAACCGGCGCTGCGCAACAGCAACGTGGGTGCGCATGTGGACGAGAAGTCGGTGATTCTCACCGGTACTGTCGATTCCGAACAACAGCATGATCTGGCGCTGCGAATCGCGCAATCCTATGTCGGCGACCGAAAGATCGTCGACAAAATCAAAGTCATGCGCCGAGCTGGTAGTGGTTTGAGCACCCGCGAAAAGCCGAGTTAGAAAGATTGAAAAAATGCTTTCGAGGCGCACCCAACGTGACAGAGAGCGTCAAAGAGCCGCTTGAACGCATTCCAAAAGGGTAACGATAGTTTGGACTGGCGATACACAACCGGAAGTTAAGCAGTGTCAAGTTGCGGCGATATCGCGGGTGGATGGCCGTCCGAGAAACGGTTAAGAAACATCAGCCGCAATCATGCGAGGGGAAAAATGTTTTCAGAGATTGATCGTGTCGAACTCAAGCAAAAACTTGATCATCCAAAGAAGTCGATCCTTGTCGAGGCGCTTCCACCGGAACATTTTCGCAAGGTTCATCTGCCTGGGGCCATCAATATTCCGGTCGACCAGGTACGAGATTTGGCGGCTGAGTTGCTACCCAACAAGGACCTCGAGGTGATCGTCTACTGCGGAGGGCCCTCATGTCATGCATCGCGTGAAGCCGCAGATGAGTTGACCAGCATGGGCTATACCAATGTGCGACATTACGTGGGTGGCAAAGACGACTGGATCCGGACTGGGCTGCCGGTGGTGAGGGAGGGCCACATGAACGTCGCCGCTTAAGTTTGAGTTAGAATTCGTCGCTCCGTGCTTGCTTCATTCACAAAATGTTGTGAGATGTTTAGTTATGCTAAAAGCTCGACCACAAACCAATATCCTCGTGGAATGGACAAGGCATCAAGAGATTCGTGGATGATTACAACAGCACATTGAAATCAGCAGCATGATTTCTTCGATCCATCGTTTGTAATCGGCTGCGACTTCTGGGCCGCGGACCCACGATGGAAATGGAGGAAGTTCGTATGATCCGGAAACTGACATCAGGCCAATACCGCTTATACTCGCGCAAGAAAGATCCTAAGACCGGCAAACGGCGTAATCTTGGTACCTTTGGAACACGGAAAGCGGCGGAGACTCATGAGCGTGCTGTGCAATACTTCAAGCGCCACGGGTGAGAGTGGCGTCAGGGAGTATGCCAGTCAGATCGCCAACCAATGGACGATCTGTCGACGGTCTGCACGATTGTCGGGGGCACCTCCGCGCGGCGCGGTAATCAACGCAGTGCTCTTTTCCTGTAAAATGTAAATAATTTCGATCATCTGGATATCTGCTTGCAACCTGTCAGTTGTGCTCTCCAACAATTAATTGCAGAGAATGCTCGAACACCTTTGACCGGGTCGGGGGAGCGGAGTTCGTTGCGCTCTCGGCCGCATCGCATTTTTCTTTTGTCCCCGGCTAGTGTTGCCGGAATACGCGCTGGACGGATCCTGAACGGAAATTCGGATTCCGAGATTGCCCGGCGCCTACGACAGGAGGGCATGGCGCTCGGAGAACTATTCAGCTTCATCAGCAGCCTTTATTTTCGCGGCAAATTAGCTTACGCGCGAGCGTTCGCCGCCGCTCCGGCCGGTTTGCGCGGGGCCTTGGTGATTACATCAAGTGGTGGTCTGGTGCCGCCGGACACGTTGATTACGCTTGAGCGATTGCGCGAGATTTCTTGCGGGAGTGTCGACCCTGCAGACGCTCGGTATCGGATGCCGCTAGAGCGTGACGCAACTATCCTTTCTCAAGCCGCTGGCGCGAGCTGCGAAATCGTGCTGTTGGGCAGCATTGCAACTCCGAAATACGTGGACCCCCTGCTCGGAATCTTTGGAAGACAATTGGTCTTTCCAGCGGAATTCGTTGGGCGAGGAGATATGAGCCGTGGTGGGCTCATGCTGCGGTGTGTTCAGTCGGGGGCGCAATTGAGTTACGTTCCAGCCCTCGAAGCAACCAGGCACGGTTGCAAGCCTCCCAAACTAACCCCATTGGGTCGCAACGCGCGCCTCAATTCCTTGCTTCCCGAAGCGGCAACGTAGATTGACACCGACCGGGGAAACCTCGGTGCCTAGTGCGTGTTCGCAACAAACTCGGGGCTTGCAGCGAGGTCTCACGCAACCATTTGCCGCCCCGCACTCGCGACTAGTGCTTGAGGGCTGAGGTTCATCATCCCCTATCAACAACTTCCAACGAATTAGACAGGGCGAATTCGTTCGGCTCTAATTGGACTTCTGGGTAGCCACAGCAGCGCGCCCTTTGGTTTCGGCAAGAAATGCCGTGAATCGGGGGTCGCTGTGGAGCGATCTAAGATCAGGGTCCGTTTCCAAGTGCTGCTTCTCATCGGGCGATAGCCCATGGTCGATTGACTCGCGAATCAGAGACAGAGCCTCATTGTCTTTGCCTTGGTGTGCTTCCAAGATCGCTAGCTCATACAGCGATGCGCCAACATCGCGGTGATCAGGACCGAGGGTTCGCCTTTGACTTGCGAGCGCGTTCTCCAGCAGTGTTTTAGCTTCCGAATATTGCCCTTCATGCAGCAGGCTAGTTGCGAGACTGACCATGGTCAGCAAGGTTTTCGGGTGTTCCTTGCCGAGGACTCGGCTACGAATCTCGAGCGTGGTGCGTCCCAGTGTTTCTGCTTCACCATAGCGGCCGGTCTTGTTGAGCAGGCAGGTCAGGTTGTACATCGAGAAGAGTGTTTCAGGGTGTTCCGGCCCAAGAACGCGGCGCTGGATCTCGAGCGTCTCTCTCTCCAAGGTCTCCGCCTCGGGATAGCGACCTTCAAGGAATAGGGTGTCAGCAAGGTTGACCATCGATCTGAGCGTGTCGGGATATTCGGGGCCGAAGACACGGCGCTGAATGTCGAGTGTTTCACGCCGCAATTTCTCGGCATCAACGTACTTGTGTTCCCGACTGAGGGTGTTGGCCAGGTTGTTCATGCAGGTCAGAGTGTCCTCGTTTTGGGGCCCACGGGAGCGGCGTAGGATCTCGAGCGTCTCGCGTTGCAGGCTCTCCGCTTCGCCAAAACGAGCCTGGGCACTCAAGATTGATGCCAGGTTCACCATCGCCGCCGATGTCCCCTTATCGCTCAATCCGAGGTTTCGGCGGCTCAGTTCCATCGTCTCGCGTTGCAACTTCTCTGCTTCGGCGTACCGACCCTCTTCGTAGTAGACCCAGGAGAGATTACCCATGGACCGGAGAGTTTCGGCACGACCTAACCCGAAGACGTCGCGACGCGTTTTCACCGCCTGAATCAGAAGAGCCTCTGCCCGGCTATAGAGCCCGAGGCTTTCGTAGACTTCTCCCATTACTTCCATCATCTGTGCTTGCGTTTCCTGGTCCTGGGCAAGACCTTTGTCGATATCGCTTGAGGCCTTGTCGAGGATCTCGCGGGCAGTGATGCTGTTACCGCGGGCCTCGCTGGGGTCAGAGACCTCGAACATCGTCTTCATGAACTGGGTGATTCGATCGGCGCGATCGCGCTCGCGAGTGGTTCGCCGCAACTGCATTGCCTGCATGACCGCGAATGCTATGAGCACAGCGAACGCGCCCGCGACCACTGCGACCGTAGTCCGATTTCGCCGGACATACTTGCGCAGTCGGTACGCTGCGCTGGCAGGACGCGCCAGTACGGGTCGGTTCTCCAAATATCGTTTGATGTCGGCGGCGAGTTCAGATGCCGTGCCATATCTTCGCTCGCGGTCTTTCTCCAGCGCCTTCATCGTAATGCAATCGAGATCCCCGGACAGCAAGCTTGCCAAGTCCTTGGGATTTGTACCACGCGCTTCGGACCGCGCCATCGAAGTCTCCCGATTCGCGCTCACCTTGGTACTTGGACGCGGCGGATCCTGCTCACGTAATTGGCGAAGCGACGCCTCGAGCCCCTGCTTCTTCCACTGGGAAACGTCGAACGGGAGGAACCCGGTCAGCAATTCGTAAAGCACCACGCCCAACGAATAGACGTCGGTACGGGTATCGACATCGTGCGTTGTCGGCTCAGCTTGTTCGGGACTCATGTATCCCGGTGTGCCCACGAATGCTCCTAGTTGCGTGACTTCGATTGATAATGCATTCGATGCAGCTTTCGCGAGTCCGAAGTCGATGATCCGCGGCACCGGCTTGCCATCAATTTCAACTACCAGGATGTTGGAGGGCTTCAGGTCGCGATGAAGGATGGCTTTTTGGTGCGCGTGTTGCACACCTTCGCAGACCTGGAGGAGCAGGTTCAGCCGTCCCTTAATTGCCAGCTTCTTGTTGTCACAGTAGTCCGTGATGGCAATGCCATCAACATATTCCATGACGAAGAAGGGCTGACCCGTCGACGTCGCGCCGGCGTCGAAGACCTTGGCGATCGTGGGATGATTCATTAACGCGAGCGATTGGCGCTCGGATTGAAAGCGCTGCACGACGGAGGCGTCGTACATTCCTGCTTTGATGAGCTTCAGCGCGACTCTGCGACGTACCGGTTCGATCTGCTCTGCCAACCATACCTGGCCCATCCCTCCGACGCCGAGTTCGCGGATCAGGCGGTAGGGACCAATGTTCGAGTGCGGCTCCGGCGCGTCGACAGGCCGGAGCATCCGGAGATGTTCTGAGAATCCATTTGCATCGTCGTAGGCCGCGAGCAGAGACTCGACCTCGGCCCGCAATGACGCGTTCTGCGAGCACACTTCGTCAAGGAAGGCCTGGCGAGCATCGGAATTCCGCTCCAATGCTTCCGCGACTATTTCTTTAAGTTTTGGCCACTGCTCCGGTGTCGCCACGCGCCCCCTTTTTCACCCCAGCAACTCGGCGATCTCTTCATTCGTCGGCCCTCCGAAAAAGCGCATCTGAACGTCTGCGATCGGCGCCACGCTTGGCCGCTCCATGGCTTCCGCGTAATCCACAGAATCTGCCACATCAATCGCGAAGCCACCGTGAGAAAATGCGTACGATTCTCTGTATCAGATGGACGCTGGTCCAGCAGCCTGAAGTAGGCTTCGTGGACTAAAGCCGCACTCTGGCAGGGTGTGCCCAAGACGCTCACGTTGGAGATGGTATCGCGTGATGTCGCGGAGTTCTTTGTCGACCAGAGGAGCCAGAGCTTCAGGCGCTTGCTGGTCGCCCGCCTTCCACCGTACGAGCAATTCGCTCACAGGATGGGAATGTTGTTGATTCACCGTTGGTTACAGCTTCAAACAGTGGCGTAAAGATAGCTTCAGGGTCGCGTGAAGTCAATGCAAATGACCCGTGTGCCCATCCCAAACGAAGTTGTTTAGGAATTTTGGACCTATTCACCGCTGATTTTCCGCAGCTTAAGGCGAGGAGTTGTACCGATTCCCCCCGGCTTTTCAGGTCAAAGTTACAAGCAATGCCGCGGAGAAATGAGCCGGGCCAATGATTAGCAATATAATGTGTGCCAAGCGACACGGCATATGCTTGGTGGGTTTAAAGGATCTGGTTCAAAATCAGCCCGATTATGGATGCTCGGGCTGCTGGTTGTTTGTCTGCTCGTTTCGGGGTACTTCCTTCGACGTCCTTCCGATGACGAAGTGCACTTCAGCCGCGATATCCGTCCCATCCTGAATCAGAACTGCATGCCATGTCACGGGGGCGTGCGCCAGAAGAACGGTGTCTCGTTCTTATTTCGCGAAGAGGCTTTGGGCACGGGAAAGTCGGGCAAGCGAACGATTGTGCCGGGAAAGCCGGATGAGTCGGAACTGATTGCACGTGTAACCTCTTCGGACCGAGAAGCGCGGATGCCATACCATGCGCCCCCTTTGTCGCCTCAACAGATTGATGTCCTGCGTCGGTGGATCAAACAGGGCGCGAAATGGGAGGACCACTGGGCATTTGTTCCTCCGAGGCCGCGGGAGGTCCCTGCCGTTAACCACACTGATTGGCCTCGCCAGCCGTTTGATCGGTTTATTCTGGCGCGTCTTGAAAGGGAAGGGCTCACACCTTCTCCTGAGGCCGATCGATCTGCCTTGTTGCGTCGGGTCTCGCTCGATCTCACTGGCCTTCCACCGACGCCAGAAGAGCAAGCATCCTTCCTGGCTGATTCGTCTCCCAATGCTTACGAAAAGCAGGTCGATCGCTTGCTGATGTCGCCCAGATATGGCGAGCGCTGGGCTTCAATGTGGCTCGATCTGGCTCGCTACGCTGATACCAAGGGATACGAGAAGGACATGGAACGTCGCGGGGTTTGGCCCTATCGAGATTGGGTGATCGATGCCTATAACCGCAATGTAACCTACGACCGATTCGTGATCACCCAGTTGGCCGGCGATTTACTTCCCGATGCCACTTTTGAAGATCAAATCGCAACATCTTTCCATCGCCAAACACCGGTCAATGATGAAGGGGGTACGGATGACGAGGAGTTCCGAACAGTGGCAGTTATGGACCGTTCGGCGACGAGCTGGTCCGTGTTGAACGGCCTCACCATGAATTGCGTGCAATGTCATTCCCATCCGTACGATCCAATCCGACATGTGGAGTACTACAAATCCCTCGCATTCTTCAACACAACGCAGGATGCTGATCTTCCGGAGGACACTCCCGTGTTGCTCGTGCCAAAGAACAAGGCACGCTATCCGGAAGCTGCGCACTTGCAACAGGAACTCGCGACGCTCAAGTCCGCAGTTGTATCTCGTGGCAGAGAACTCGAACAGCAGTCGCAGTGGTCACCTGTTCGCGTTGCTTCCGCAACAGCTAGTGCTGCTTTGGCGTCGCAATGGGAAGCTTCGGAATTAGAGCGCAAATTGGCAGGCCTCGAGCGAGAAAAGCTCTCCCCGAAAGAAGAAAAGGATCAACGCAAATATCTGCAACAATCTATTGCCGATGACCGGAAGAGAGCTCAGACCCAGGCAACCAGGGTGACACATCTCCCAATCTCGGATGGGGACCTGCGGGCCAGTTCTGACGTCTCGGGCAAGCAAGCTTACGAACTGATCGCGAAGGTCGAGGCGCCTCTGATAACTGCGCTGCGCATCGAGGTTTATCCGGCGAATGGCGAAACGGCACGCCACACTCCGGAAATCGGTTTCATAGTGGATCGAATCGATGCCTGGGTATTGAGCGATGGGGGGAAAGAGAAGAAGATTTCATTTCGTTCCGTTATACCGGATTCTGAATCTGGCCTGGATCGCGCGGTCGGCGCGGCCGTTGAATCGAAGCGCGAACTCACGCTTGATCCAGGGGCCAACGGGTTCCAGACAGTACCCAATCTGTTTCGCAAACGTTGGGTAGTGGGGGTTCCTGCCGAACCGCTTAGACTGAGTCGCGGAAGTCGAATCAAACTGCAGCTGACGCAGACTCAGGAAATCGACGATAAGCCGGCTTTAGTGCGCCGTGCCCATCTATCCGTCAGTTCAGATTCATTCTGGCAAACACTCGCCAACGATCCCAACTGGATCCGCCAACTTGCACAACTCACGAAACTGACCCGCCAATTAAAAAAGATTCCAACCGTTCCTTTGCCGGTCATGGCAGAGGAACCCGATTACAATCAACGAACCACGCTGGAATTCGAGCGCGGTAATTTTTTGACCAAGATCGGACCTCCGCTTGTTCCGGATGTGCCCGGAATTTTTCCACGGTTGCCAGAGGGCGCTCCTCGAAATCGGTTGACTCTCGCGAAGTGGTTCTTTGCTCCAGGGCAACCGTTAACCGCTCGTACCGCTGTGAATCGCTATTGGGAACAGTTGTTCGGGACGGGAATTGTCGAAACTCTGGAAAATTTCGGCAGCGTTGGCGAAGAGCCAAGCCATCCGGAACTGCTCGACTGGCTGGCGCTGCATTTTCAGAACGATCTGCACTGGGACATGAAGGCGTTGCTACGCGAATTAGTGACCAGCGCAACTTATCGCCAAAGCGCAAAGGCGAGTCCCGCCCTTGTCGAGAGAGACCCCCACAATCGGCTGCTGGCTCGTGGACCGCAGCAGAGACTCACCGCGGAAATGGTCCGGGATCAGGCATTGCTGGCGAGCGGTTTGTTGTCGACCAAAATGGGAGGTCCGCCCGTAATGCCGCCGCAACCGGACGGCGTGTGGAATACCGTTTACAACGACAGCAAGTGGAAAGACGCGACAGGTCCTGATCGCTACCGGCGCGCGATTTACACGTATATAAAAAGGACTAGCGGCTATCCCAGCTTTCTCACCTTCGATGCGTCGGATCATGATACGAGCCTGGCAAGGCGAATTCCGACCAACACTCCGCTACAGGCGCTAGTGACGCTCAATGATCCCGTGTACTACGAAGCGTCCAAATCTCTTGCCAAACGCATGATCGATGAGCAACGGAGCGTTGATGCACGAATCAAGTATGGAGCCCGGCTAGTCCTGTCACGAGATCCGACCGACGGAGAGATCGCAGCATTGCGAGGTCTTTTTCAAAAGACTGTTGCGGCCCCGGCCTTGCAGCCAATCGCCGCGACAGTACAGGGCAATTCGCGAGAACTAACCGCCATGACCGCGGTAGCGAGCGTTCTCATCAATCTCGATGCGGCTTTGACCAGGTGACCAGTCATGTCTGATCCCAACATCCGCTCCCGTATTCCGATGGATCTGGAAATCAGATCTGGATCGCCAACTGACGTTGAGTTGGCATTCCTGCAAGCGCGTACGCGGCGCCATTTCCTTCGCATGCTGGGCGGAGGTTTGGGTGCTCTCTTTCTCGGAACGGTGCCGTCAAAGCTTGTTCCGACCGTTATAGCAGCTGGAGGGGAGACGGCCGCACTTGATTTCAGCCGCGATGCCAGGACTCCGCTTTCTCCTCTTCCACCGCAGTTTCCGGCGAAAGTACGTCGGGTGATTTATCTCCACATGGCGGGGGCGCCCAGCCAATTGGAGCTATTTGAACACAAGCCGGAATTAAAAAGGTTTGATGGACAGGATTGCCCGGCTTCGTTCCTCGCCGGGAAGAGATTCGCTTTCATCAGCGGTGTTCCGAAGCTGCTTGGATCGCAATACCCGTTTCATCAGGCGGGACAGAGTGGTCAATGGATTTCGGACCGTCTGCCGTATATCGAGAAACAGGTTGATGACATCTGTTTTGTCAAATCCATGCGCACGGACCAGTTCAATCATGCTCCGGCGCAGCTGCTTGTGCAGACAGGGAATCCGCGGCTCGGATACGCATCGTTTGGATCTTGGGTTGTCTACGGTCTGGGCACAGAGAATCAGAACTTGCCGGGCTTTATCGTACTGCTGTCCGGGGGCAAGACGCCCGATGGGGGAAAGCAGTTATGGAGCTCTGGCTTCCTTCCCAGCGTGTACCAGGGAGTGCAATGCCGCTCTCACGGCGAGCCAGTGCTCTATCTCGACAATCCTCACGGTGTAAGCCGGGGATTGCGCCGCAACATGCTGGACACCATTGATGACATCAACCAGCAGACTTACGCCGCATTCGGAAACCCCGAAACCGTGACGCGAATCGCTCAATACGAGATGGCATTTCGGATGCAGATGGACGCGACCGACGCGATGGATATTCGCAAAGAGCCTGATTCGGTGCATACACAATACGGATCGAAACCAGGCGAGGCCAGTTTCGCCAATAACTGTCTGGTGGCACGGCGTCTGGCAGAGCGGGGAGTACGATTTATTCAGCTTTACCACTGGGGATGGGACTCTCATGGCGCCGATGCCAAAGAAGCCTTAAACTTGGGTTTCAACGACCGCTGCCGCGAAGTAGATCAGCCCACCGCGGCAATGCTAGCTGACCTCAAGTCCCGTGGTTTGCTGGAAGACACTCTCGTCGTGTGGGGTGGAGAATTCGGTCGCACCCCGATGAGAGAAAATCGAGGCGGGCAGGAGATGAAGTATGTGGGCCGCGATCATAACCCTGGTGCCTTCACAATATTGCTCGCCGGCGGCGGAGTAAAGCCGGGCATCAGCCACGGAGAGACCGACGATATGGGATATGAAATCGTTAAGGATCCGGTTGAGATTCGCGACCTGCATGCGACGATGCTTTATTTGCTCGGATTTGATCATCACAAGCTGAACTATAGGTTTCAAGGACTGGAACAAAAGTTGACCAGCGTGAAGCCGGCGCGAGTGGTGGCTGAAATTCTGGCATGAATGTTCCCACCGGAATCTTTGACCAAGGCAGCGGGCCTTCCATGACAGCACCCAGCCGCAGTGGAATTCTCGGCCAATTTCGCCTCGGGTTTGTGATGCTGGTTGCCGTATTGATTGTGGCGGCATTGGCCGCATTCCTTCCTCCCGACGGAAACGAGCGGGCGGAGTGGGCGCAGTTCATCGGACATTTTCATCCGTTGTTGGTCCATTTTCCGATCGCACTTTTTCTGCTGGTGCCCATCCTGGAAATTGTCGGCCGAAGCGCTCGTTTCGCCTATTTGCGCCTTTCGGTAGGTTTCGTTCTGGCGCTGGCAACGCTAGGGGCAACCACGACGGCGATTCTGGGATGGTGCCTGGGACGCAGCGGAGGCTACTCTGGGGGATTGATCACCCAACACATGTGGGGCGGGGTGGTGTTGTCCATCGTCTGTTGGGTCTGTTGGCTGCTGCGCACGCGACTGCACGAACTCGGCATAACTTACGCAGTCGCGCTGGCGCTGGGAGTCGGACTCGTCGCATGGACGGGGTACCGAGGCGGGCAATTGTCGCTCGGTCCGAATCACCTCTCCGAACACATGCCGAACGGGCTGCGTAAGTTGCTCGGCGTCGAGGACAATCGCGAGGCATCACGCTCGAGCGCCGATCCGAACACCTTTTACGGAGCACGAATCCAGCCGATCTTCACTGCACGCTGTATCAACTGCCATGGGGCGGATAAACACAAAGGGAATCTTCGGCTCGACAGCTATCGAGCTCTGATGCGGGGCGGGAAAGATGGGCCGGTGATCCAGACTGGAAACATTCAAGGCAGCGATCTGCTTCGTCGGATCACTCTGCCTTCCAGTCACGACGATTTTATGCCGAGGGGAAAGCAACCCTTAGCCGCGGACCAAGTGAAGGCGATCGAGTTATGGATTGGCGCTGGGGCGTCGGACACACTCGCCGTCAATGCCATCAAAGACGCGCCATCCGGTTCCGCCGCGCCGACCGAGGTGAAGTTTGAGGAGATCGACCCTGCCGCAGTCGCCCAGCAGCGTTCCGCGATCGCACCGGCGGTTGCGCAGTTGCAAAAGCAGTTCCCCAACGTATTGGATTACGATTCGCGAGCCTCGGCCGACTTACGATTGAATGCTTCAGTCCTTGGAAGCAAGTTTGGCGACCGGGATCTGGAGGCCTTCGCACCTGTTGCCGAGCACATCACCGTCGCCGACTTTTCGCGGACGTCTGTGACTGATCATTCGGCCGCCGTCATTGCTGCCATGAAACGACTGCGTGTGCTGCGACTGATGGACACTCGCCTCACAGATGCGACCCTGTTACGGCTAGATAGCCTAAGTCAACTCCAGTCGCTGAATGTCTACGGAACGTCCGTTACCTCTGCGGCATTGCCGACGATTGCAAGGCTCCCGAAGCTCTCGCATTTTTATGCTGGGCAGACTCGCATCCAGCCGGGAAGATCCGTGCCAGAGAACTTAGTGGGCAAACTCGTTTTCTGATTATCACGCTCGGCGCCAATCTCTAAATTACTGACGCTCGTAGAGTTGCGCCGACTCGGTTAAGTCCGACGCAGAAGCGTAAGGCGTCCGATGGGCAACCACTCGGCAACCAGAATGTCGCCATTGTGGAGAAAAATGGCATCATGCGGCGTAATGAATTTTCCGGCCGTAAACTGCTGGCGTGACTGGCTGCGTCGAGATCCCACATCGCCGTTTTCCGCCTTACCGTCTCCCAGTTGCGCCACAATCTTGTGTTCACGATCAAGAATACATACCTGGCTATCGAGATCAGGGCACAACATCCACCCTCCCTGGGTATGGAAGTTGCATGGCATCCGCAAGTGCTCCTCGTCTTTAATTGTCTTCAGGTGAGTGCCGGCAAGTGTGAAGATCTGAATTCTTCTATTGCCACGGTCGGCCACGGTTAGAAGCGGCGTCTCTCCGCGGGGGTCGACCCAAAGACCGTGAGGAGTCTGGAACTCTCCGTCGCCCTGCCCCGGCCTGCCGACCTCGCCCAGAAATTTTCCTTCCGGGGAATAACGCAATATGTGGCTCGAGCCGTAACCATCGCCAACGAAGAAATCGCCATTGGGAGCGAACGCAACGTTGGTGGGCACAAAGTCAATCGGGCGCTGGCTATAGCTCGAGTCTTCACGCGGGTAGCCATGGATCCAGATTTCTTCGCCGGTAAGCGTGGTCTTTACCACGCGGCAGCGATTGATGTCGCAATGGTAGAGGAACTCAGTATTTCCTTCGCGTCGGAGTTTCAGTCCGTGTGAACCTCCACGAAAGCCCTCACCAAACGCACGAATGAACCGACCTTTCGGATCAAAGGCAACAATGGCCTCGCCGCGCATGCTTGACTTGTGGACCGTGTGCCCAACGTAGATGGTCCCTTGCTCATCCTGGCAAAGCCCATGCGTGTCGCCCCATACTAATCCCTCCGGCGGAACAAGCCAGTCATGAACACACTCGTACGTATGCACTCCGGAACCGACGACTGGCAAGCGAATGCCCGATTTGTCGGAGGTCTGAAGGTAGAACCTCGACGGGAATGTCGCTGATAAGCCTGCAGCGGAGCAGGTGGCGAGAAATGATCTCCGAGTTTGTTTTTTCACAGCCCCACCCTGTCACGCAAATTCAATGCGCCACGAAGATACCAGTCTCTGAATTCGAAGGTCAAAAATAACTGCCGACAAACGCCCAAGTGTCGTCAAACCGAGCCAATTCGTTGATGGTAGGCCATCCGGAAGTTATCCAGAAACGGGCTTCCGGGAGATCCTCGAATCAGCGACGTAAGGAGAGTCGACTTCCGGGAACCCAAGATCCGCTCTCACTGTTTCTCGTACACACCCTTTGTATATACATCTTTTCCGGACGGGTCCTTAGATTTCGTGGTGATCGTCATCAGCCGCCCGTTTCTGGAAACAACTCGTCGACTCGTGGCGACAAGTTGCAGCCCGCGCGTGTATGAGGCGACTACTGTATTGGAGTCAAACCGCTTCAATGAGACCGGCAGGAACATGCCACGACCGGTCACAACCATGGCCTGCATGCCGTTGTAGTCGGCGGTATAAGACGTTTGAATGGTTCTACCGTTCTCATAGGTTGTTTCTGAACGATACTGAACTCCCTGTTTGGTACTCGCCATTTCAATCACCATCTTCTTTGGACAAGTCCCAGCTGGATATTTCGATTGCTTCACGTTGAGTTTCCACTTGCCGACAAATGGGTCCGTCGAAGCTGCGGCACTGGTGATCAGTAAGGCGGCGGCAATCAAAAGAGGGATCATCTTCATAGCTCTTGCTCCAAAAGGGCTTCCGTTGCTGGAAGCCCCGATTTTGAAAACTACAGCGATCGCAGGAAATCCAATACTGATTGTTTGTCAGGTTCAGATAGCCCGTTAAAGCGTTCCACGACATCATTGGCCTCGGAAGGTCCATAAGTATAGGAACGAAGATCCTTCGCCGGGTTGTCACCGCCATCAGAGAATCGTCGTGAAAAGTGATCTTGAATTGCTACTCTCACGTCACTGGTGCGCCCGTCGTGGAGGAAGAACAATCGGGTGCCGAGACCCCACAACGGTGTGGTTCGGAATTCGTCCGGGCCAGCGCTTCCCTGGGTGATGTTGTCAGCCAGAGTTGCACCCATGTGGTGAAGGAGCAAATCTGAAAAGAGATTTACAGTTTGGCCACGCAGCGCTACAGAGTGAGGGCCAATCTCCTCGGACGGGCTGCTGGGGTTGGCCGTGCCCGCGGTCTTGAACGACGCCGTGTGGCAGAGCGCACATCCGATTGTGTTGAACACATCCTTGCCGTGCTGCGCGCTGGCCGACATGGGTGCGGGCTGCGGGGCGTCGACGAACCGCATGAACTCGGTAAACATCAGCCATGCGGGCATGATTTTCAGTGGGTTGTTGTACAGGGTCGGATCGGTTCGGGGAACGTCAAAAGGTTCGTAGACTGAATTGCAGGTTGGATCTTCGCTGCGACCGGCGGGGAAGGCATCATTGCTGATACCCATTTCCACGTTGTAGGCTTCGCCGGCGAAGATGGTGATGGAGGCGTTTTGCGCCTTCCAGCCAAAGCGGCTAATGGTGCCGTTATTGGGAACGATGTTTGGATGTCCGCTGATTCCAAGTTCGCTCTTGCGGTCCTGATTCGCCAACATATTGGCGCGGATTGCGGAGTCCTGAATGCTCTCGATCAAGCCCAAACCGAACAGTTGTAAGGGGATGCGGAAGGCGATATTGCGATCACGCACGGCTTTGTCGAAATCCGGCTGTTTGAGAGTGCAGCCAGGGGCGTCCGAACGGCCTTGCATAGTGAAGAGACTGTGCACGCCGCCGTCGCGAGTACCATCAGAGTTGTACTTGAAACGAACTTCTCGAAACGCTCCATCCGACGCTTCAAAATCGGGCACAACATTGGTCCCACCCAGGCGATGTGCGATCTTTTCTGCTGGGCTGTGCGCCGGCGAGCTTCCCCCAATGGCCGGTTGCGAGTGACAAATAAAACACTGATCCGCATTGAATACGGGACTCATGCCGGCGGAATTTACCAGTGAAGTTGGCGAGAATGGATTGTTTGGATCGGGATCGATCGGCATGGTATTTTGCGGCTGTTGTACGCAGGTGTCGCACGACCCTTCCAACTCCGAGACTCGAAGAAGGCTCTCGTTAAACAACGCAAGCTCACTGTCATTTAATCCCGTGATTGGGATTGGAATGGCGGAGGGAGGATTCGGTCGCGGGCCCGGATCCTTTGCTCTAAACCGTTTTTCTACGTTTTCGGCCAACATGACCGATGTGGCAATCAAGGCCAAGGCACACGCCCAGGCGGCTGCATGTTTTGTTCTCACGTTTATCCCAAGTCGTTTCATTTTGCCCACCTCCTTACAACGATTTGCAAGTAAGAGCGTCTTCCCGGGAGCGTTGGAGAAGCGCGGTCACTGCTGGACGGGCCATTTGGTCGCGAATATCATCGCTGCCCAGTGGGCGGCCGTTCCGGGTTTCTCGCTCTTCACTACCAACTGCGAAAAAGGAACTCCCAAAAGGTCCAAAAAAAAGGCGATCCCACATTTTTCTTTCTGGAATCAGCCGCGGGGGAAGAATTTGACGAAACCGGACATCGGCGCTATCTTGGCCCAACGTTGTAAGTGGTCCTCGTGTGGCGCGTGTCGCAACCTTCTCAACCGGTTACGGAGCTTCTCGTTCGATGGCGGGCGGGAGACCAGGAAGCGCTTCAGCGCCTAATCCCATTGGTCTACGAGGAACTGCGCGCGATCGCTCGCCGTCAACTGCACCGCGAGCGTCCAGGACACACATTGCAGAGCGCCGCCTTGGTCCATGAAGCCTATCTGCGCTTGGTTGGTCAGCATCCCTTTGATTCCCGCGACCGAGCACACTTCCTGGCGGTAGCATCCCGCTTGATGCGGCAAGTTTTGGTCGACCATGCTCGTCGCAATGCTGCCGCAAAACGCGGTGCGAACCAAACGGTCGAGTTGGACGCCTCTTTCGCCCTTCCGCAGGCGCCGCGAGTAGAGATGACTGCCCTGGACGACGCCCTCGTCGGGCTTGCGAAACTCGATGAGAGACAAGCCCAGATTGTCGAACTTCGCTTTTTTTGGGGGGCTCTCCGTAGAGGCCATTGCTGACGTTCTCGGGAGTTCCCGATCCACCGTCAAACGAGACTGGAATGTAGCCAAAGCCTGGTTAACCCGGGAAATGAAGAAGGCGAGCCATGACAACACCCGAACAGTGGCCAAAGATTAAGGAAATTGTCGGAGCGGCGCTGCTCTGCGCGAACAACCGCAGCCTTAACGATCACAGCTTCGGTGGCTGGAAACGATTGCGGAAGCGGAGACTAAGGGTGAACAGGGCTGTCAAGAACAATGGCCACATTCAGTCTGCAACGCCGGCCTTCTCGCGCGTTCGCAAGATCTCGCCAACAAGGAATAAATCTGTCAGTAAAGCTCGCAGATGGCTTGAAGCATTTAGGTTGTCTATCAACTGAGAACTGAGCGCAGGTTGCGCGAGCACCAAGTCAATGGCTGCCAGGGAGTCCGCTGCATCGCGCTCCAATACGGAACAAAACGCATCGTACTTCGCCGTTGGTTCGAGCTGGTGCTCAGTGATAGCTTGTCTGTAACTTTCGGCCAATCCGAGTAATGCTTCACTCGCTCGATGAAGATGTGTTCGACCTTCTCGGCCGGCCGAACTGCCCTCATCCGTCGGCAATCCCTGCGCTGCATAGCCGAGCAGGAATTCATAACACTCCTCGATGACGTCACAGCGCTCCAGAAATTCAGTCGCCATCCGCCATGTTCCTCCGATCGGATACGCCGTTGACAATCCATCGCTTCGGATCATGTTCCTTCAAATAGAACTCGCGGCTCATCGAACCGACGATCATCGACGCCGTGATCGGCAGCTTTTCTGGCCGGATGGCAAAATACACGTGAACAATGGTCAGGGTGATAAACCCCACGCCAGCCAGCCCATGTAGCACATACATCATTCCCCAAGTCATGTCGCTGAATAGATAAGGATTGCGGGGGAAAAATATTGTGCGTACCCGAAACATCATGCACACGCCGGTAACGATCACCGCCAGGCCGGTCAACATGACGACGCCATGATAGAGCTTATTCTCTAGCGGATATTTGGCAAACTTCCGCGGCAAAGCTGTCGATTTCCCCATGAAGCGCTGAAAACGCTTCCAGGCGTCTTCGAGATCGGATCGATCCGGCCAGATCGACCAGAAGTCCAAATAGAAACTGGCATGGACGATGTGAAATAGAATCGAGATGGTCAGCACTGTTCCGGCAATCCAGTGATACGTCACCCAATTAAACTGAATTCCGACCCTGGGCAAGAACGCCGTGAACAGCAATACAAACATGGCCGCTGCCATAATCCAATGAAACAATCTCGCGGTCAGCGAGTGCCGTGGAATGCGCGCAGGGAACTCGAGGCTTTCTGCGGATGGCGGATCAGCGGCGAACTCCTTCTCCTTTGCGAAATACCGAACATAGATCGCATGCACGATCAAGAACAGCAGTCCGCCAATGAGCGCAACCCAGATCAAGAACCATGCAATGTGAATCGGGACTCTTTGTCCCAACGGACTCATCGCCCACTCTAAGATGCCCATGCCGCCTCCTGCACTCCGCTAATGGCGCGCTTTACCAGGTTTCGCATGAGCGGGATTTTGTAGGCGTTGAACTGCAACGGGACAGCTCCCTGCACGGCCAGCTTTCCGGCGGCTTCACCCGTCGCGGCATTGCGTGGTTTGCCACGCACAGAATCCTCCACCACCTTCAGCCGCAGTGGCCGCGCAGCCACGGCATTCACAGCAATACGAATGTCCTGAATGGTGTCACCCGACGACCTCATGGCGGATGCAACATTCAGCAACGGGAAATCCCAGACGTTCCGATCTCGAATCTTCTCGAAATAAAAGTCTGCCCCTGCCCAAGTCGAGGGAATGCGGACGGCCGTTAGTAAATATCCGGAGCGCAGAATGTTCATGCGTGTGATGTCAAGATCAGGGCCAACAAAGTAATGTTCGGCGTCGATCACCTGCTGACCTTTCGAGGTCATGACGACGAACTTGGCATCCAGCGCGATGCAAGCCGGGGCCGTATCGGAAGGATTCACAGCCACACACCGTTCCGCCTCCAGAATTGCATGCTCCCGATTTCTGCCTACAGGCGTGTCGGCGTAGCAGATATTTCCTCCCGCGCGATAACACGGCCACCCAGCGCGGTAATACCAGCAGCGTGTGTCCTGGGAAAGATTGCCGCCAATCGTACCCTGGTTGCGAATTTGCGGCGAGGCCACCAACTCCGCTGCCTGTGCCAGCACGCCATATTTCTGCCGGATGACCGGGTTTTGCGCGACCTGAGTGAGTGTAGTCATGGCTCCAATTTCAACGCCACCTTCGATCTCACGAATTCCCTTAAGTTCATCGATTCCGCTCAGATCGACAAGCACCTTGGGCTTCTTAATGCGGTCTTTCAGCCAATCCATGCTGTCGAGTCCGCCCGCCAGGACCAACGCATCTTCCCCGTTCTGTTGTAGAAGCTTCTGCGCGTCAGAGACGGAACTAGGCTGATACAACTGGAATGCTGGCATCACATCTCGGATCACTGCCATAATGCTCTCCGTTCAAATCGGCTAAATGTGCGCAGTCAGCGGATCCTGCATCGGTCGCCCGGCTTCGAGCGAAGTAAGAATTGTGTCGAGATTAACGGGCGCTCGGCGGAAAATCTCATCGCCGAGAGCATCCGACAGCGCATTCAAGATCGCCCCGCAACCACCGCCCACTGGCGGTTCTCCGATGCCACGAGCGCCCACGGGAGTCTCCGGATCAGGAATATCCAAAGCGGCCCACTGCATGTTGACGGGCACGTCCAAAATTGTCGGGGGCTTGGTGTGATAGAAACGCAGCGAGATCGTGTGACCGTAGTTAGGATCGAAGACCCACTTCTGGCCGATGGCGTGACCAATGCCTAGGATTGATCGACCGAGGATCTGGCCAGAAAGGGACTTGGGATGGAGGACCGTCCCCACGTCGGCCACGGCAAGAAAGTCTGTGATCTCGTACTTGCCGGTTTCAACATCGACCTCGACTTCGGCGAAGGCGGCCACATAGGAAAATGTCTGGCCGTCGCGCGGATATTTATCCTTGGCGGCTGCGACCAAGCCTTGCCCCGCCAGCGCCGGCGATCGAGGCCTTGGTGAACTTGTTCACGTCGTCGGGGGGCTCGTGGCCATCATATTTGCCGCCCAGTTGAATCGCATGCTGCGCGGCCTGCGCGAGCGTCATGCTTCTGCCGCCGCCTTTGCGAAACACCCGTCTCATTCGCCACTTCATACTGCTCCGGCTTGCCGCCAAGAGTTTTGGCCGCGATCTCCTGCAGCTTTTGCTTGCCATCCATGGCGGCGGCGTGCGCGGCGCGCGTCATCGCATGAGTCGTCTGGCTTCCTCCCGAGACACACGTCCAAGGCAAATTCTTCGCGGTATTGCCCCAGGTCACGTCGCACCTGTCCCAAGGCACACCAAGAACTTCAGCGACGACTCGATGTACGTCGAGAAGGGATTCGGTCCCTAAATTTCCGATTCCGGATTGGATCGCGATGCGGCCATCCGGCTTGATCACAAAGAGGCCGTCGTATCCAGTCGACCCGCCCACAAAGCAACTCGAAGAGACACCGACCCCTCGAACCTTAGTGCCGCTTCGCTTTGGCCGCGCGATCCGCTCTTTCCATTGGAACTGTTCCGCACCGCGGTCGAACGCTTCTTTCAGGAATGCACTTGTGCAATGGTTTCGCGTTCCATTCCTCACAGGCCCCACTGGCGACTTGCCTTCCGGGCAGTTGATTCGCCGGATGTCGACCTGATCAAGCCCAAGTTTACGCGCGGCTTTGGAGACGATCGTTTCCATGATGACGATTCCTTGCATGCCGCCGGGCGAACTCTGGGCGCCGCGCGGCGGAGTATTGGTCAGCACGGTGGTGCCGCGCCAGCGCATGGCGAGCGGTTGATACAACAGCGATACAATCGTCCCTGACGTGCCGGCGTCTCCCACGGCGTCGTATGGACCGTTGTTGCAAATGACGAACATATCGAGTGCAGTGATACGCCCGTCTTTTGCAAACCCGACCTTCATCCGGCCCTGGAAGCCAGGCCGCGCCCGTCCGATAAAATGCTCCTCTTCGCGGCTGATGCGCATCATCACCGGAGCATTCGCCTTCTTCGACAACAAGGCCGGAATGATCGCGAAGATGTAACCGGTGGCTTTGCTGCCGAAGCCCCCGCCGGTGTACTCGCTGATGAGCACGATTTGGTTCTGGTCCATATTCAACCAGCGTGCGAGGCTGGCCAGTGTCTGCACCGTGCTCTGCGTCCCCATGTGCACGAATACTTTCCCGTTCTGCCAATAAGCCAAAGTTGTGCGCGGCTCCAGAGTCTCGTGACTGGTATCGGGAGTAACGAACGTTTCGTCAAGAACTAACGCCGCATTCTTGAGCCCGGCATCCAGGTCGCCCACAACCCACTCGTCCTGTGCCTTTCCCATGGGCAAGCGGCCATGTTTGGCCTCGGCGAAATCGGACTCAGCCCATTTCAGCTCTCCGATGTGCGGCACCGGCGGGCTCGGCGGCCTCTCTCCCGGTTTCGCTTGCGGCATGGGCGGTCTGACCCAGACGTTGCCGCCGATGCGCGGGTTCGGCCCACCCGGACGAAGCGTGTCCAGCGGATCGATCGCGAAGGGGAGAGGTTCAAATTCGATGTCGATCGCCTCGATTGCCTCCGCTGCGGTGTATTCGTCAACCGCTGCCACCGCCAATACAGGTTCGCCGTGGTACAGCGGTTCCATGGTGAGTGCTTTTTCGCCCAGCGGGTTGGCCTTGATGGTGACGCCAAGATCGGTCACGCTGTCTGCTGGCGCGGGCAGGTCGTCCTGCGTGAGGATCGCCTTCACGCCGGGCATCGCCGTTGCTTTGCTGACATCCAAATGCTTCACACGCCCATGCGCCACGGGGCTGAGCAGCAATTTGCAGAACAACATGCCATCGACGCGGAAATCCTCGGCGTATTTCGCTTTTCCCGTCACTTTCGCGTACAGATCGGGCGTGGGATAGTCTTTGCCAATGAGTTTGTATTGCGACCCGAACTTCTGCTGATTGGGTTTCCATTCTGAGCTAGGCATGGTGCGTCTTCCTCATATGTTCTGCGCCGCGCATCATTGCGGTGAGGATTTTGTCGTAGTCCTGGCAGCGGCAGAGATTCCCCGAAAGCCCTTGAGCCATTTCTAATCGAGTGGGATTGGGATTCGTCTTGAGAAATCCAACCGCGGACACGATGAATCCGGACATGCAAAACGCGCACTGAAAGCCCTGTTCATCAATGACGCCTTGCTGCACTGGATGCAGCGTGCCATCAGGGTTGGCCAGTCCCTCAATTGTCAGGATTTTTCTGCCGCGCACGGTGTGAGTCAGGACGGAGCACGAGTAATGCGGCACGTCATCGAGCAAAACTGTGCAGGCGCCGCACTCGGCTCGGTCACAGCCCAGCTTGGTGCCGGTAAGTCCTAGTTTGTAGCGAAGCGTCCACGCCAACGTTTCCTGCTTCATGACGTCGACGCGACGCTGCTGCCCATTGACGTTCAGAGTGATGAGGCGCTCGCCGAGGCCTGGCGGTTGTTGACCTAAGAGCGAAGAAGCGCGAAACAGGTAGGTCGCCGATGAAGCAGCTACGCCGCCTGCGATGACTCCCTTGATGAAGTTACGTCGAGAGACACCCTTCGTCGCTTGGTCTACCGTGACTTCTTGTTTCTCATCCATGCTGGGTCACCTCTCATGTCATGCTGCTGACCCCAAGCTCCACTTGGACGTCTTGGACGTCGCATTTCGCAATCTGCCGTGCGAAATAGAGAGACTTCACTCGCGGTTGCGCAAATTCTATTCCGGGTTCAGGTGGGTGCGCCATACAGTGTAATCCTCAGTGCGAGCGTCAAAGTCTGCTATTTTGCGTGCTTCACACACAAGGGAAAGTGCGAATGCGGCGCACGGGCGACCAGCGAACAGTGAAGATTGCGTTCTCCTCGACGGTAATCGCATCGACAATCCCACAAAGTTACGCAGCAAAAATGTTCTTGTTCAGATATTCATTGCGAAACTTGCCGTGTGGATCGTACTGCTTACTGAGTTCGATAAAGTCGGGCATCTTCTTGTAAATTCGCCTGAGTTCCGCAGGCGAGATGGTGAACAGCTTTCCCCAGTGCGGGCGTGCATTGAACGGGGCGAGTTCCTTCTCGATGACTGGCAACAGCCGGCGGACGGTGGGCCAGTCTGGTTTCCAGGTGAAGTGGATAGTCACGCAGTCTTGCTCGTAGCAAGGGCTCATCCATAAATTGTCGGCGGCGATCGTGCGAATTTCGGAAATCAGCAAGGCTGGGCTGACTTGATCGCGTAGTCGCTCAACCGCCAGAATTGCTTCCACCGCGTGTTGCCGTGGCACAAAGTATTCGGACTGCAGTTCCTTGCCGGCACTCGGCGTGAAACCCATGCGAAAGTGCGGCAGGCGCTCGTACCAGGTACCGGGAACCCCCATCTGCTCGGTACAGTTTTCCGGCGACAGTGCGGCAATTGGGTGCAAATTCCTGGTGGCAAGCTTCGCTCCGAAGAACTCTGGAGTAGCGTGAAATGCCTGTCCTTCTTCGATGCGGCTCTTGATCCACACTTCGTTGATGCGTTGCTTTTGCCAGTCCGTAAACAAACTCACGCTATACGCGCTCGATTCGATGATATCGAAGTGATCTTTTAGCTCACTGAGATGCAGGTTTTCGTAAACGTACTGGCGCATCTTGAAGCTGGGCTGTATATCGAGAGTGACCTTTGTGGTCACGCCGAGCGCTCCCAATCCAACCACCGCCCCGTTAAATATTTCGCCGTCTCGCTCCCGCGACAGGTTCACAACATTGCCGTCCGCTGTCACCATTTCCAGTCCGGATGCTGCCGTGGCCAGGTTCCCGTTCTTCTGGCCCGAACCATGGGTTGCCGTACTGAGGGCGCCTGCCACTGAGATATGGGGCAATGACGCGAGGTTATGAAGCGCAAATCCTTTGCCGTCGAGATACGGGCACAACTGCCCATACGTGATACCCGCGGCGACAGTGACGGTGCGCTTCGTCGGATCGATGGCGATCACGTTGTCCATCGGCTTCAGCGATAGGAGCAGGTCTTTGCTGTCGGCAATGTTGTTGAAACAATGACGTGTGCCGAGTACCTTCAGCTTGTTTTCTTTCTTGACGTAGTCTTGCACTTGTTCCAGCGAACTGACAGTCTGAACTCGGTCGGTGCTGTATTCCACATTGCCGGCCCAGTTTCTGGGCCTTTCCCGGTCCGCCCATGCCAGCGTGCGCATTATCGGCGGAGATGCAAGTGCGCCAGCGAAGAGCTTGATAAAGGTCCTCTTATTCATAGGGCGAAGCTCCGGAATTATTGAGTAAACTCAGAACACCCACAGCACGCCGATATGATTATCTAGGCAAGGGCCTGCCGGAGATATCCTGCCACGTCGCTAACGAAGCGATGCACCGACACCTCTGCGATGCGGTGGCCGACGATCGCGTTCATGGTTTTTCCCACGGCGCCGAAAGGTGGTTCGTAAACGCCGGAGAAATCCAACTGCGTTTCGGTCGAGGTCAGCGGGTACACGGAAAGCTCGCCCTTCATGAGCGGAAACAATCCCGGCATGGTCGCGGCCTCCCATTCCAGCAGCAACCGCGTGGTGGGAGTTGAAGTGGCATCAACGATCTTTTCCTCAATGTCTTTCACGGAAATATTGATGTCGGTCTTCACTCCAATACCGCCAAAATCGACGTGCAGTTCAGCGGCGACCGATTGCGCCCGGGAAGCAGCCGCCTTCGTAGCCGACTGGAACACCGTGAGTGCGTTCTTGCCTCAACGCATCGCGGACGCGCTCGTAGGGACGGTTCACATAGTCGTAGCTGCGAATCTCACGTCCTGTACTCATCGTTCCGTCCAGCCGGACGCCAGTCTTCAAACTGGCGGTCACGAAAACTGTACCATAGCGCGCTCGTACCGGAGTTCGATTGCGTGCGGCGTCCGTGCTCCTCGGGTTGATTGTTGCTCCACCGTTTACTTGAGGCATCGTTTCCGAAAACAATGACAATGAATTTCGCTGTATCATGGCTACCGCCCGATTCAATCGCAATCAGGCTAGCGCTTGATAGCGGATGCAAGGTCAGCACGACGCGTGAGGAGGCTCGATGTCTCAGATTGACGTCCCATTGTCGCGCGCGGGTTTCGGACAGACGCAGCGAGCCGACAATTGGTGGGTACAGCCGCTGGTTGTGTTTCTTGGTTTGTCGGCATTCATCGTTTACTCCACGTGGGCTGCTCTGCAGGGGCAGCATTTCAGGTTCGGACCATATCTCTCACCGTTTTATTCGCCCGAATTGTTCGGCCCCGCCCACGAGGGTTGGTTTGGTCCGAATCCAAGCTGGATGCCTGTTTGGGTCACAGGAGCGATGCTCATTCTGTGGGCGCCGGGCGGATTTCGAGTGACGTGCTACTACTATCGCGGGGCGTATTACAAGGCTTTTTGGGCCGATCCGCCTTCCTGCACCGTGGGCGAGCCGCGGAAGACATATCTCGGCGAACGATCGTTTCCTTTGATCCTGCAAAACGTCCACCGGTATTTTCTTTATCTGGCCCTGGTGTTTCTCGTAATTCTGGCGCGCGACGTGTGGGATGCGTTCTGGTTCGACGGCCGGTTTGGCATCGGTGTCGGCACTCTCGTCTTGTTGACGAACCTCGTGCTGCTGAGCTCCTACACTCTGGGATGCCACTCCTTTCGTCATCTGGTCGGCGGTTTTCGCGATCGGTTGGCGGGGGCGCCGGCCCGCAAGCGAGTTTACGATTGCGTGAGTTGCCTGAACCGGCGCCACATGCTGTTTGCCTGGTGCAGCCTCTTCTCGGTAGCGTTTTCCGATTTGTACGTGCGGATGTGCTCGATGGGTATCTGGACGGATTGGAGGATCGTCTAGTGGGCGAGTACATCACGCATGAGCACGACGTTCTGATCATCGGAGCCGGGGGCGCCGGTCTGCGCGCTGCCATCGAGGCCTCGGCCGCCGGCGTAAAGGTCGCGGTCATTTCGAAATCTCTTCTCGGCAAAGCACACACCGTCATGGCCGAGGGTGGCGTAGCCGCGGCGATGGGAAATGTGGACGACCGGGACAGCTGGCGCGTTCACTTTGCCGACACCATGCGCGGCGGTCAATACCTGAATAACTGGCGGATGGCGGAGCTGCATGCCAAGGAAGCTCCGGCGCGCGTGCGTGAACTGGAGGCCTGGGGCGCGCTTTTTGATCGCACCAGCGACGGCCGAATTCTGCAGCGGAATTTCGGCGGCCATCGCTATCCTCGGCTTGCGCATGTGGGCGACCGCACCGGCCTGGAGATGATCCGCACTCTTCAAGACCATGGAATCCATCTCGGCCTCGACGTTTTCATGGAACACACAGTCGTCACGCTGCTGAAGGACGGCGGTCGCATCGCGGGTGCGTTTGGATACGATCGCGAGCGCGGCCGATTTCACCTGTTTCGCGCCAAAGCCGTGGTGCTGGCGACGGGAGGAATTGGAAGGGCTTACAAAATCACCAGCAACAGTTGGGAATATACGGGCGACGGCCATTCGCTCGCCTACCATGCCGGTGCGGCGCTGATGGACATGGAATTTGTGCAGTTCCATCCTACGGGAATGATTTGGCCACCCAGCGTGCGCGGCATTCTGGTCACGGAAGGAGTGCGCGGCGAAGGAGGAGTGCTGCGTAATCGGAATGGCGAGAGATTCATGTTCAAAGATATTCCGCCGCTGTACGTCAACCAGACCGCCGATACGGAAGAAGAAGGCTGGCGGTACACGCAGGGGGACAAGAACGCGAGACGCCCGCCCGAACTGCTGACCCGCGACCACGTGGCCCGCTGCATCCGGCGGGAGGTGCGAGAAGGGCGGGGCAGTCCTCACGGCGGTGTGTTCCTGGACATTGCGTGGATCAAGGAGAGAATTCCGAACGCGGCGGAGCATATAAAGAAGAAGCTGCCCAGCATGTATCACCAGTTCAAGCAGCTTGCCGACATTGACATTACCCAGGAGCCGATGGAAGTGGGTCCTACGACCCACTACATGATGGGAGGAGTCAAGGTGGACGCTGATTCCCAAATGTCAGACGTGGCAGGCCTGTTTGCAGCGGGAGAGTGTGCGGCAGGTCTGCATGGCGCCAACCGGCTCGGCGGGAATTCACTTTCCGATTTATTAGTCTTCGGCAAGCGGGCCGGTGAGTACGCCGCGACCTATGCAAAAGAGAACTCGCTGGGCGCGGTGAATACGGATGAACTCGGATCCGCGGAAAAATGGGCGCTGCAGGCCTTCGAGCGCAAGGGCTCCGACAATCCGTACGCCGTACAACATACATTGCAGGACGTGATGCAGGAACTGGTGGGGATCGTACGTCAGGAACAGGAGATGCTGCAAGCGCTCGAGCGCATTCGAGAGTTGAAAGGTGCCAGCGAGCGGGTCAGCGTGGATGGAAACCGGGAATACAATGCGGGCTGGCACACGGCGCTCGACCTGCACAGCCTGCTGACCGTATCGGAAATTGTTACTCGGGCGGCGCTGGAACGGAAAGAGAGCCGCGGGGCGCATTTCCGCGATGATTTTCCCGCCAAAGACAAGCAGTACGACGGCTTCAACATCGTGGTGCGAAAAGGCGCCGGTGGAGAAATGCAGCTCACGCGCGAGCCCATTCCTCCGATGCGAGAGGATCTGCAGCAAATCATCCAGGAGATGAAGTAATGGCGACGGCCACGTTTCGGATATGGCGCGGGGAAAAAGGCCAGGGGAAGTTCCAGGACTACACTACAGAAGTCTCGGCGGGCATGGTGGTCCTCGACGCCGTGCATCAAATACAGGCGGAACAGGCCGGCGATCTTGCGGTTCGCTGGAACTGCAAGGCGGGAAAATGCGGCTCGTGCTCGGCCGAAATCAATGGTATGCCGAAATTGATGTGCATGACGCGGCTGAACACGCTCCCGCTGGATAGGCCTGTGACCGTCGAACCCATGAAGGCATTTCCGCACATGAGGGATCTGGTCACGGACGTATCGTGGAATTACGAGGTAAAGAAGCGCATCCCGAAGTTCCAGCCGCGGCAGCCCGACGCGCCCGATGGCACCTGGCGCATTGCCCAGGAGGATGTCGAACGGGTGCAGGAGTTTCGAAAGTGCATCGAGTGCTATCTCTGTCAGGATGTCTGCCACGTCTTGCGCGACCATCACATGCACGAACAATTCATCGGTCCGCGATTTCTGGTGTATGCGGCCGCGCTGGAAATGCATCCGTTGGACGTAGGAGATCGCGTTGAAGATCTGAGAAAGCAATTCGGCATAGGTCTCTGCAACATCACCAAGTGCTGTACCAAGGTTTGTCCTGAAAGCATCACGATCACCGACAACGCGATCATCCCGCTCAAGGAACGCGTCGTGGATCGCTTCTTCGATCCGCTGTCGAAACTGTTCCGGGTATTCAGCAATTCGAAAAGATAGGAGATGTTATGCATTTCGAACTGAAATCCATTTCCGAGCAGAGTATTCCCGAAGCGCTGGCGAAGGTCGAGCGCTACAGACTATTGAATGAACCCAGCCTGGCGGAGAGCATTTGCCTCGATATTCTGGCCATCGTGCCCGATCACCAGCAGGCGCTGATTTCGCTTCTGCTCGCGCGAACCGACCAATTCGATTCTGATGTGCATGTGAAAGCCGCACAAGAGGTTCTTGCACAAATTAAGGGCGACTACGAGCGGGCCTACTACCAGGGCATCATCTGGGAGCGTTTGGGAAATGCGCGCATTCGCCATGGCGGCACTGGAGCCGGCGCATCCGCATATCACGCGCTGCGGGAAGCAATGGATCACTATGAGAAGGCCATGAATTTTGCGATACCCGGAAACGACGATGCCATTCTGCGATGGAACACCTGTGCGCGCGTGATCATGCAGAATCCGGACATCCGACCGGTCCCTGAGAATGAGCCTGCACAGGCGTGGGAGCACGACGAAGCCGGCTCCAGAATCGCAGACGCTTAGCCCTCAGAGTGTGGGGATCGCTGCTTTCCCAATGATTTTTTGGAAGGCGTTTGATCGGAGAGGGTCGGCGGTCCGAGCGATGCTAGGTAGGCATTGGAGGGCCCACGAGAGGTCTTTGGCCCCGGCAAGCGCTACAGCGTTCTACATCAACTCCTCGACGAAAGATCGAGTCACGTCTGCCGGTATCCGCAGTGTCGGCGTGTACGAGGGGCCCTGCGTTCAGTACTGGTTCTGCCTCGTGAAGGGCCGGCACATCGGTGCGTTCAAAAAACTTCCCGATTGGGATCTCTTCATCCCAAAGCAGAGACTTGCCCATCGCGGACATCCAGTCGGCGGAATCGTATGTTGGATCGTCCTCTAGCTTTTTCACCCGAGGCCGGAACCATTGGTAGGTGTTGTCGTGGTTGTAGGTAACGCACGGGCTGAATACATCCAAGAACGAGAAGCCCTTGTGCCGGATGCCTTGCTTGATCAGTTCGGTCAAGTGTTTCTGTTCCGCGCTGAACCCGCGGGCGACGAATGTGGCTCCGGCGGCGAGAGCTAACGAAATTGGATTCACAGGGGCTTCGATATTGCCGAAGGGCATGCTCTTCGTTTTCATGCCGACGCGACTGGTGGGCGAGGTCTGGCCAGTGGTGAGACCGTAGATCTGGTTGTCCATCACGATGTAGAGCAGGTCAACGTTCCGGCGCATGTTGTGCACGAAGTGATTGCCACCAATGCCGAAGCCATCACCGTCGCCGCCGGTCACCAGCACGGTAAGCTCGTGGTTTGCAAGCTTCACTCCCGTGGCCACAGCCAGAGCACGTCCGTGCAGGGTGTGCATGCCATAGGTATTGATGAAGCCGGGAAAGTTTGACGAACAGCCGATCCCGCTAATGGTCACCACGTTGTGGTTTGGGATCTGCAACTCGACCAGCGCCTTCTGGACCGCGGCGAGCACTCCAAAATCGCCGCACCCGGGACACCAGTCGGGATCGACTTTGCCTTTCAAGTCGGATATTGCCACGTGGTTGGTCGTCGCTAGAGCTGTCGCCATTTTCTGTTCTCCTCAAACCAGGATTTCATGAGCGGGCACGGAGAGCTTGGACTTGCCGCCCAGTTGTTCCTTTACAGCCTCGACGATGTGGTGGGGCATGAATGGTTCCCCGTCATACTTTCGGATGTGCCCGTCCGGCACGAAGCTGGTTTCGCTGCGCAGGTATCGGGCGAACTGGCCACTGTAATTATTCTCCACGATGATCGTGTGCCGGGCATGTTTGAGGATGTCGAGAATTGCGTCGCCGTGGAGCGGAACGAGCCAGCGGATCTGCAGCTGATTGGCGGAAATGCCTTGCTCAGTGAGGATCTCGCACGCCTCCTCGATCACGCCTCTGGTAGAACCCCAGCCGATCAGCGTGACATCAGCATCCTGCTGGCCCGACAGCACAGGCGGAGGCACCGCCGCTTCAATACCAGCAACCTTCCGCATGCGCTTTTCCATCATGGCGCGGCGCTTGGTTGGGTTCGTGAATTCGTCACTGATCAATACGCCGTCTTCATCGTGCTCGTCACTCGCAGCGGTGTGGGTATGGCCAGGAACACCCGGAACGGCGCGCGGGGAAATGCCGCTTTCGGTGATCTTGTATCGCTTGTAGACTCCGTCGCCATTTGGCACGGCTGACGCAGTGGTTATCAATTCCCCGCGATCAACAACGGGGGCAAAGTCCAAGTCCTTCGGATCGACGCTGAGCCTGCCTTCCGACAGCAGTAGATCGCAGAGCACAATACCCGGGCACTGGAACCGGTCGGCGACGTTGAAAATCTCTGGGATGATCTTGAAGCAATCTCCGATATCGAGCGGGGCAGCGATCGCACGAGGATAATCGCCGAAGGCAGCACCCAGCATTTGCCAGAGATCGCCTTGCTCGGTTTTGGTCGGAACGCCTGTGGACGGGCCAGCCCGTTGGCAGTCGATGACTACGACGGGAGTTTCCATCATGGCAGAGAGGCCGAGGCCCTCACTCATCAGGGCAAAACCGCCACCGGAGGTGGCACACATAGACCGGACGCCGGCATGAGCCGCACCAATCGCCATATTCACCACGCCAATCTCGTCTTCCACCTGCCGGACCATGATGCCGGCCTTGCGAGCGTGGGCCGCCATCCAATGCAGAACTCCGGTCGAAGGGCTCATCGGATAGGCACAGTAGAATTTCACTCCAGCTGCTGCGCCTCCCATGGCCATCGCGATGTTGCCGCTGAGCACCGCATAGCGGTTCCCGGTCATCGGAAGTGGCCAGGCAAAAGGCTTGAAATTCGCGGTTGCGTAGTCGTAACCGGACCGTGCAATTTCGATGTTTTCAGCCACCACGGCATCGCCCTTTTTCTTGAACTGTTCGGTGAGAACTTCTTCCAGTGCCTTGAAACCTATGCCCATCATGCTGAGAGCGGCACCCACTGCGAGCGTGTTCTGGGCCACCTTGTTCCGCGTGATGTCAGCCAGCTTGGAGACGGGAAGGGCGCAGAGCTGTACGCCCTTCGCCGCCACGCCAGGCTTGATCGTGTCGGAGTTGTAGACACATGCGGCGCCGTCGGTGAGCAGATTGAGGTGCCGATCCATCGCGTCCTGATTCAGCGGGATCAGCAAATCGAGGCGATCGCCCATATTTGTGACTCGTTCCGGGCCGGTGCGAATCGTGAGAAAAGTGTGTCCGCCGCGAATGATCGACTGATAGGCGTTATATGCATTCAAGTGCAAGCCCCGGCGACTGAAAATCTTCGCGAAGATGTCGCCCGGTGTTGCGACACCCTGGCCCGCGGCCCCTCCGATTCCGATGGCTAAGGTCTGCCTCATTGCAATCTCCTACCTGGGATACGCTCCCGTAATATAGCCTTCCAATTCCTGAATGGTTTGAGCCTGACCCGAAATAATCCACTTCACCAAGTCGCCGATCGACACTACTCCGACCACTGTGTCATCCTGCACGACCGGCAGGTGGCGAAAACGGTGTTTGGTCATAATGGCCATGCATTCGTCCACGGTGTCTTGCGGACTAACGAAGACCACTGGGCTGGTCATGATCTGGCGGACCAGGGTTTGCTTTGAGGAATGGCCCATGAGGATTACTTTGCGGGCGTAATCGCGCTCCGACAGGATACCCACAAGTCTATCGTTGGAGATGACCAGCAAGGCGCCAATCCCGTGCTCGGCCATCTTCTCAATCGCTTCGTAGACCGACTGATCGGGCGCTACCGAAAGGACCCTATTCTCTTCTTTGCTCTTCAGCACCAACTCAATCGTGTCGGAGAGTTTCATCAGAACCCCCTTCCCCCGAGTTACTCGCCGCGTTCCGCTTCACTTTCGAACCTGTCACGGATCTGGTTCACCTTTACTGAAACTGATGCCCATCTCCTCTTGGAAAAGCCTGACTTCACCGACCACGCCGTTGGTTTTCATCTCGGTGTGAAGGCCTGAAGTGGGGAGGTCGCTGTCGTCGGGCTGCGCCTTTTGCGCGAACCCCGTGGTCATACACAGGAGCAGAAACAGGGATATGCGGATGGAGACATCGATGGCTTTGCGCAACAGGCCGTGGATAGCCGGACTGAGTAGCACGAATCCTCCTCGTGCTCACGAAAACTCAATGCGCTGGGCGGGGTGCCTCTCTAGCTGCGCCGCGGCCCGCAGGAGATGTGCATTGGTTCCCGGGTTGCCTGATGTTCGCTAACGATAAGGCCGTTCACTCAGTTGCTATTAGAAAGAGACAGGAGAATCGTACACCCTCGGGGCTATCTCAGGCCATCCCTGGGAAAGCAAATTGGACGGAATATTCGCGCTAGCCACACGGCAACCCGTACAGAAGCTTCTGCTGCAGAGTTTTCGAAAGGGGTATTATGATCTGGCCCCTAAGGCGATTCCGGTCGGTGAGCGACGCCACCTGACCGCCGCGACTGGAACAAGTAAATGGTGTTGCGGGTAGGCTCTCCTTTTCGGCGCGTAACTCTTTCCAGGTCATCGGAGCGGCCGGGCGAACGACAGCTCGTGGCCGTCCGGATCGCGCATGTGGAAATAGCGTTCTCCCCATGAGGCATCTTGGGCAATCTCCGGATCAAATCCGTGGTCCTTCAGATGACCCCAGAGGGCGTCAACATCGGTGACGTAGAAAATCAGCCGCCCCCAGCAAGTTTCAGGCTTACCCTGCTCCAGATTGAGGATCGCAGATTGGGTGTCTCTTGCGCGCAGGGAAGAGAACGCTGTGCTCTCTCCACCGTAGAGAACCTCCATGCCCAGAACATCTCTGTAAAACCGCACAGACTCTGCCATATTCACAACCCGAAAAGTGACCGCAGAAATGTTTTCAATCGTCGGCGCCATACGCCACGAGTTTACCCCGGCTCCCCTTGAATGTTCCTTCCGTGAAGCGGTCTATCGAATCGAAATAATTCTTTCAATCAGTGAGCTCACTTGGAAACTATGCGATCCCGAGGCGCTTCGACCTCGTCCACATCGCGAAAAGAAAAGAGGAGCATTAGAGCTTTCGCCCAGCCTACGCGAAGGCAACGACGCCACTCATGTCCCGATTGAGAACTCTGACTTGCCGGTTGCTGGACTCTCCCTGCAGGTCGTTACCAAAGTTCATTCAAGTACTGTACCAGCGGACATCCCGACCACGATCCTTTCGACTTTTCAGTTACAGACCCATTTGGAGTTAAGGTGGGAACTACGTGGTGCTTGCACTGGCCGACTGGCACCTAATCCTTCGGAACAGCAAGGTACAGTGACATGCACAACGGAGAAGCACCCACAACACTTCGGCGCAGTTCGAGAGTGCCGACCGCCCTCCAGATCCTGGTTACCAGTCTAGAAGGAACACACTTCTCAGAGGTGTGTGAAACGCTGGTAGTCAACGCACATGGTTGTGCAATTCTGACACGAGTCAAGCTCGACACAGGTGTTCCTCTGAACCTTCACAGCAAGGACGGCCGCGAGACTACTGCTCATGTGGTCACCTGCCAGCCGATCGGCTCAGATCACCGGACCTGGAGACTTGGAGCGAAGCTCGACCGACCCGAGAACTTCTGGGGCCTGAGAGATTGTCCTAAAGATTGGGTAGTTCCGGCGCCGGTGGCGCCGCCGAGGCCCCTCCAGATTCTTAAGTCCACGAACCCTTCGGCCCCCCACGCGTTGTCCGGCCAAGGAAACCAGCCCTCGGAAGCCGTGCGTGATCGTTTCGCACGGCAATTGGAAGAACAGGTGCGGAGGATGATTGCAGAATCGGTACGCCCGCTTCAAGCTGAGGTCATCGCCCTCAGGGAGCGGGTGACGCAACGAGAAGCGAATCCTAGCCGCTTTGAGGTTTCACTCTCGAGTATTCCTCCTGAGCTCGAACAACAAATCGAGTCACGTCTGCGAAAGGACCTCGGACCAAAAGTGCTGGACGAGGCGCGCCAACAGTCCGTGCATTTGCTGGAATCAGCCAGAGCAACGATTGACCAGCGAGTTGCCGAAAGCCACGACAACTTTCTGCGCCGGGTCGGGGAAGAACTTGGGGTCGTCGAGAAACGGGCATACGACATTTCCGCGCACATCTCCGAGAAAACCCAGGAGCACCTGCGTCGTGGTTTGGAAGATTTTCATCAGAAACTATTGGACGGAGGGAACTCCCTCAAAGGCTTGAGCGAAGAGCTTCTGGAGTTCCTCCAACATAACTTGAATGCCGAGCACGAGGCGCGGCGCGGAGACTTGGAACAACTTCGATCAGCGGTTGCGTCAGAATCGTCGCGTTTGCAAGAACAGGTTGAATATCTGGACGCTCGCATCGCGAAACTGGACGAATCTACGCGCTGCCTGGAGTCAGGCCTGGACCACCGTCTGAGCCGGATGTCCAGCGAGACCGTAAAGGAGACACGCAGCCAATTCGAGAATCTGGCGAATGAGATTCTCGAGGAATTGACAGCGCGCAGCATCAAAGCGCTCAGCGATCAACTCGATGAAACCACCGAAAACATGAAGGTTGTCCAGAATGGAATCGTCGCCTCAGCTTCCGAGTCACTGAAGGGCCAGGCAGCGAGTGCTTTGCAGGCTTTCGAGAACTCCATGGAGCATCTGGCGAGACTGTCCATCGAACGCTGGCGGCTCAAGCTGGAAGGAGGTTTGAACGCTCTGGCAAAGTGTCTTAATGAGTAATTTCGGTTGGCAGCGGGAGCCAGAGACCACGGAAATCTACAGAATTACACAGCTAACAACATTATTTTAATTGCTGATCTCGACGGTTTCTGCGACGCAACAGCAGGCCTTGGTTACGTCCTTCTTCTTCATCATGCGGCGGTGACGTTCTCGGGTTTTGGCTTCCCCTTCAGCACCATGCTGCAATGGCCGCAGTACCTCCCTACGCCAGTCCATTGCGGTATTTTCTAATTGTCTTGCGGGCACGTATCTGAAGGGTGTCGGTCTGGACATCCTCTGGCCCGAAATGTCTGCGATATTCGCCCTCGGCCTCGGACTACTCATGGTAGATGCACTCCGGTTTTACAAGGCGGTCGATTAACTTAGAGGCAATCGAGCTAGCATCCTACTTGTGTGGTGAAAAATGGGAGAACGCCACTGCGGTTGCAGTTGAGAAGATGCTACTTCAGCTTTACTCATCATGGCTGAAACGCTGAGGCATTTGGGCCCATCTCGGTGATGAGAGGAACTCCCGTGAAGGGAGACTGAGTGACTGAGTCAATCTTTAACACATTTGCTTCTGTCCCCTATGCCAGGCCGCTAGGCGAGTCTGCGTGCAAATTCCAGGTCTTGCCGCATGTCGTCATTCACGTCACCCTCTTTTTCGTATTCCACAGCCACCAGTCCCGAAAACTTCTGTCGGTGCAATTCCTGCATGACCGCAGAAATTTTAGAAATACCGGTGCCAAGCAGCACGTTCACTTCGCCGTCCACGGCCTGAATATCTTTGAGGTGCACCAGTATCAGACGAGGTCCCAATTTGCGCACGGCGTCGACGGGATCATGGCCGCACGATGCAAAATGTCCCACATCTGCCGTGGCGCCGACGGTTTTGGAAAGTCCCGCGAGAGCGCTCAGCACATCCTCCGGACTCTCGTAGGCGAACTTCTCGCCCTTGAAGTAATGATTGTGGATTCCGAAGGTCAGCTGTTCCTGCGTAAAGCGCCGATCGATTCGATTCAGAATGCTGCCAGTAGCATCGCCTGTGACATTGCGTGCTGCCCAGCAGCCTGGCAAACCGCACAGCGTTTTCTAAATCCTGATCTTCTTTGATGGTTGCCGTGTAGTAGGACACGCAGCGGATTCCCGCTCGGTCAAGTTTGGTTCGAGCCGAACGAAACAGTTCCTCGGTGGGGTGGTTCATCAGCATGAACTCACCGCGCGACATTTCGATTTCTCCAACTCGCAGCGCATTCAGCTGAACAATCATTTCGTCCATCGAGAGATTGTGATAGCTATAGGTACCAATGCCAACGTTCAGCTTCGCCGCGGCGCGCAAGGGAAGTGCGGTTGCAGCCAGGCCGCCGACCACCGTCTTCGCAAAACTTCTTCTCGTGATCGCATCTTCCCGAATCAATGAACTCCTCGCTGTCTTGCTTTTTCGCCAGGTTAGTTTGCGGGCAGCGGACGGGATGTCAGTTCTGCATTTTCCAGCCCCATCGCCCATTTGATGGCCTCGGTAATCATTTGTTCGAACTCCGGTTTGTCCCAGTTCGCGTCCACGTGCCCTAATGTCGTGTAGTAGACGCGCCCTTTGCCGTACATCTTTGCCCAAGTCACAGCAAAATCGCCGTCAGTGCGATGGACATTCTTGTTCTTCATGTCGAGCTTGCTGACATCGAGCCGCATCAGCACTCGCACCTTGTCGCGTGAGTAGTCTTTCATCTGGTAAATTTCGTCGCGCAACGTAAAAGAATGCGGGAATTGTTGCATGCCCGGAAAGCCCGGGTCCTCCACGAGGATGGGCGCATCGAAAGTAGTCCACGGGTGCTCGTCGTAAGTACCGCCAACCATCTCCACAAATTCGGGCCAGTCCACGAAAGTGATGGCAGCGCTGTGCACGCCAATGAATCCCTTGCCCTCCTCGTGGATGAACGACAGGAAGTCGGCCTTCTTTTGGGCATTCATTTCGAGATCGCCCCCGGTAAAGAAGAGCACGGCGTCGAAGTCGTTCAAGTTCTGTGCGTTGTATTCCAGCTTCTTCTTCGTTAGTACCTCGGTGTCGGTGCGAAGTGTGGTGTCCCACAGCCCGGTTTCCCGCCCCAGTCGCTCGATGGTCGCCATGGCATGGGACACGGAGTCGTGCCGGTATCCTTTTTCTTCTCCGATGACAAGGAGGTGTTTCTTTGGTGGGGGACCAGACTGAGCTGTGGAAAATGCAGAGAGCACGGCGAGGATGATCAGGGCGCGAGCAGCTATCTTCATATTGGAGTTGTCGGTGGTCCTGAATGTTCAGCCTTCGGCGTCAATGATCCGCGATTGAAGTCTTGCTGTTCGCAACAACTTTCTTTTCCGGCAGCAAGTCTTTGGGAGAGATCCGCGGATCGTAAACCAGGTTGAAGAAGCCAACCATCATCTCGTCCCAGCTCTGCTGCCCCCAGATCACGGTCTTTGTGGGGTCTGGATTCTCCGGATTGTTCGGCGAGTTGTCGAAATGCGCTGTGCATTCAATTCGCGCCCCAGGGGGCAGCACAATCGGTTCGTCGAGGTTATACCAAAGCTGCCAGTGCCAGTTGTATTGCGGCACGCGCAGGATCGTCCGCGTCTCACCGCCCGGAAATACGATGCGATATTCAAAATCCTTTCCTCTGGCGTGCATGTGTGGATGAATCGAGGCCAGGATCACCTCCTTGCGAATTTCAAATGAAGCATCCACGCGGTAGTTGGGATCGCCGGGAGGAATTTTGAAAGTGCCATTCACCGCCGACAACGTCTGCACTCTTTTCTTTGGCGGCTCTTTGGCCGAATACCAAGCCCAGCTTGGTGCGGTCCATCACCGGCTCTTCCCTTGGGCGTGTAGTGCACCTCGAACACGATGTCGGATCCGGCCTTCACCAATTTCGCCTCGCCTACCGGTAGGACCTCCGCGGGCTGGCCGGGAGCATAGCCAACCAGAAAATCGCTGGGCAGCGCGCTGGTGTCAACGTTCTCATCCGTCTTGGCCGGAGGAGCTTCGAAGAAAACTCCTCGCCTTTTGGTCTTTGAAGTAATTCGATCCGGGTTCGCGAATGTACGCGATGATGTGGTGAACCACGGAGCGCTCCGTAGGTCGAACTTCGACGGCCTGCACCCATTTATCTTCCGTGAAGCCGGTGGGCACGATGACATATTGGTACTCGACCATGCCCGATTCCGGCACAGGGAATTCTTTGGGCAACTGAAAAATCACGTCCGGTTTTGGAATGCCCCATCCTTCCACGAAGTTCACGGGTGTCGGCATGTCCTTGGGATCGCCTTTGGGCGCGCCGGCAGTCACCCAAGCCACAATTGTGTCGATCTCTTTTGAGAGAGCGACCTGTCATTCGCGAAATGTCCAACCTGAGGATCGGCAAACCATGGCGGCATCAGTTTCTGCTGCACGGCCAGCTTCATGGCTCCTGTCCAGGGCCGCGTCTCCTCGTACGTGAGCATTGAGAACGGGGCAGCCTCGCCCGGCCGGTGGCAGCTTTGGCAGTTTTTCTGCAGGATCGGCGCGACATCCTTCGTAAACGTCGGAGCGTTCATATTGCCCATCTGCGAAGAGAGATGCGCTGTCGAACAAACTGCAAACAGCAAACCGAGAACCGTGCGATCCATTGCGAGGCCTCTGCGGCGGCTTGAGTTCCTATCCTCGGAGCCGGCTCAGCGATCATATCAAGAATCTCCAACGATTCTCTGACACCCTAGGAGGCATGAAATCTTCCCCGTTACCTATCCCGATCGCACACGGAGTCCCTCCTGGGCCCCTGAAGCATTCGGATCTTTCCGTCATGTGCATGGAATTCGCGGGTGTCCGCGAGCAGAACGACTACATCTAGACCTGCTGACGGAGGTTGGGGCGCAGCGTGAGCGAGCCGTCATCGTTCAGCTTTTGGTGACACGCCCACCGCACGGGATAGCGCATTCCCTTTACTTCGATCTCAGCTCTGAGCTTCAATGCTCTCCAATCTGCCACTTGCGGCAGCACAAACTGTGCCTGCCGAATCTTTCCCGGTAATGGGTAGCCCGCGTCCAGACAACCGCTCTTGAGCACCTTTCCGTCGTCGCTTTCGACGGTCACCCGCAATACGCCCGGCACGCCCGCAATCCCATCATTGGCGAAGCCAACAATGAGCCCCAGGTAACCATTGTCCCGATAGCTCCAGATGAAAGATGGCCTCACCCGATAGCCGATTCGGCGATTGATCCGATCAAACGCTGCCGGATACGCCTGATAGTAGCTCATGAGATTTTTTGCGCTGATTTGGTGGAAGTTCCAGAGAGACCAGTAGTTTGCCCCGATATCGATCACATGATCGATCATGTTCTCTGCCGGAGATATCCCTTCCTGTGCGGCGTTCGGATCGGGAGGTTTCCCAGGAAGTCCCTGCTCGAGCAATGCGGCGATCCACGGCGGGCGGTTGCTGAGCGCTTCAATCTGCTCGTTCTCAATGAAGATGGTGTCGCTGCGAATCCAATTGTTGCTGCGGACCGTGCGGTCTAGCAGTTCCGAATTACCAACCCGACTGTAATCCGGTTGCGTGTTGGTCAGCAGAGGAGTTTTCTTGAAGTTTTCGAGCTGGACTTCGAGCATATTGGTCCAAGTGCGCTCTGCAGTCAGGTAGTCAGGGAAAGGATTATTGCCGAATGGCCAGGTGTGCCCTTCACCCCAGAAGCCGTACATGAACGTGTCGATGAACTCGATGAGCGGATTGCCATCGAATTCCGCCGCCAGTTGTCCAACGAGCTCTTTGAATGCCTGCTGAAAAAAAGGATGGTCATACCGGGGCTGATAACGCGAGTGTGGGTTGTCCAAAAATCTCTTCCCTGCAGCGGCACTCTCCTGATCGCTGATCACCAGATCAACTTTTGGTACTTTTTCCAGGACGAAATCTGGTAGGGCGGCTTCGTGCTTATAATCTGGCGCGCACATCTGAATTCGCAATCCGACTCGCTTGTTATTCTTCTTCGCCAATTCAAGAACCAGCTTCAGATAATCGGGCAACTGCAGTCGACCGGGACGCGGCTGCACTTCTCTCCATGTCGGGCGGATGTAAAGCTGCTGGCCCAGGGGAAATCGAACCAGGTCTTCGATCGCCTGCGGGATGTTGTCTGACTTGATTTCTTCCGTGCCACTGTCTGCCGTGATGTAGGTGACCAGTCCCTTGCCGTAGTTCGGCACGGCGTCGTCGGAAGAAGTAGTGGTCATCACCACATCGTCAGTGGGGATAACGGCATCCGGTGGATATTGAGGGAAGGGCCCCTGATTGAGCCGATCGGTCACCTGAGGACCGGAGCCGAAGTCGTAGTGTCCCCAATTGTGCGCCGGAACCTTCGCGTGCGCTTTACCTATTCCAAGTTCTGCAGCTACCGCAACAGCGACGGTACTCTTTATAAAATCCCTACGCTGCATTTGAAGTCATCTCCTCACTCGCGCTTCTCGAGTGCATTTGGCCAAACCTGCCTGGAGCGCGAACTTCAGTATGAGATTCACATCTTTCAGTCATTGTCGGAAAATTACTATTTATATCGTTTTATTTCGCTTGTCCAGTACGAGACACCAACTATTTTGATTGAGTTTTGATAAATGCGCTTTCCTAACGACCGGCGCGCATTTAGATGGATCGTACCAGAATGCAACAAACTCGATGCGCTTTGCAGATTATGTTCCCTCACCACACTCCAAAATTGATTGACTTTGCGAGTCTTTGCTTGTATTACGAGTATTTACGTTTTATTTTAATCAATTTTGTTGGCGCTATCGTTTTGTGATTGAGAACATTCTGTGCTTTCAACGAAGAGAGCGATTTTGCAGTCGGACAACAACCCGCTCGATCTGAAAGCCGCGACTACGACCAGGCTTTGGGTCGCTCTCACAATTGTATTTGCGTTTTGCTCGCCTGCTGCCGCTGCGGGCGGCCCCGCCAGCAAGCCTCAGATTCAAGGCGGCAATCTGCGAATTGAATTTGATAACAGCCTACGCAGCCGGGTGGTTGCCCGCTTTGACAAGACGGAGACCGTGATGGGGCCGTTCTCTGCCTCTGAGACGGTGACAACCGCCGACGAGCTCCGGAACAGATTTCTCCTGACCTCGCAAAAACATGAGCGAACGAAAGACGTTTTCGGCGAGGGCGAGAGGCTCACGGTCGAGGGAAAGGCAGGAGAGCTGAAGAAAACGGTCTCGGTCACCGTATATGACAACTTTCCTGCGATGGCGTTTTTCGATGTCCAGTACACCAACATCGGGACATCCAAGCTGGCCATCAAGAGTTGGACCAACAATGCGTACACGGTGAACGCTCAACGCGGCGTGGGCGCGCCAGCTTTCTGGTCTTACCAGAGTGGTTCCTACGAGAAACGCCCTAACTGGGTGTTGCCACTGCACACCAATTTTCAGCAGGAAAACTATCAAGGAATGAATGCCAGCGACTATGGCGGCGGCACGCCGATTATCGACGTCTGGCGGCGTGACGTTGGAATAGCTGTGGGACACGTCGAGCCGCGGCCGAAGCTGGTTTCCCTCCCCGTAGCCCTGCCTGATCCCGCGCATGCCGAGATTGCGATACGCTTCGCCAAAGATATCTCTCTCAGCCGTGGTGAAAGTTTTCATACCTTTCGCACCTTCGTCGCCGTCCACCAGGGAGACTACTTCCGCACGCTCGCTGACTATCGACGCTTCATGATGAAACAAGGGTTCCAAACGGCCGCCGCTCCTGACGACACTTTCGGCGCAATCTGGTGCGCGTGGGGATATGGCCGATCGGTGCAGCCCCAGCAGGTATATGACACACTTCCGACGGTGAAACGCCTGGGATTTGCGTGGGTCACGCTCGACGACGGCTGGCAGAACAATGTGGGCGATTGGCAACTTGATCCCAAGAAATTTCCGCACGGAGACGCTGACATGAAGGCCCTGGTGGACCGCATTCACCAGGAAGGATTCAAAGCCCAGCTCTGGTGGTCACCGCTTAGCGCTGTGCCAGACTCGGAACTGCTCCGGGATCATCCCGACTACGAGTTACTGAACCGTGACGGCTCCACGAGAAAAGTTTCCTGGTGGGATTCCTACTATTTGTGCCCAGCGGACCGCCGCGTCGTGGAGTACCACAAGGCATTGGTGCGAAAAATCCTGGTGGATTGGGGATTTGACGGGCTGAAGCTCGATGGCCAGCACATGAACGGAGTTCCAGCCTGCTACAACCCTGCTCACCATCACGCACAGCCGGAGGAATCGGTCGAAGCCCTGCCGGATTTCTTCAAGGCAATTTACGAAACCGCACAATCGGTAAAGCCTGGGACGCTGGTGGAATTCTGCCCCTGCGGCACGGCGTTTTCTTTTTTTACCATGCCGCACTTCAATATGTCGGTGGCTTCCGACCCGAGAGGTTCCTTTCAAATTCGTTCTAAGGCAAAGACGTTAAAAGCTCTGATGGGAGACAGCATTCCATTCTTCGGCGATCACGTCGAACTGAGCGATGGCGGCAACGACTTTGCGTCCACTGTGGGCGTCGGAGGCGTCGTGGGAACGCAGTTTGTCATTCCGTCCCTGGTCGCGAAAAGGGGCAAATCCGACCTGACTCCGGAGCGGGAGAAGGACTTCGAAAAGTGGCTTCGCATCTATCGCGACAAGATGTTGTCAAAAGGACAATATCTCGGGCAGCTCTATGACATCGGCTTCGATGTGCCGGAAACTCATGTAATCCGCAAGGACAAGACCATGTACTACGCCTTTTTTGCAAAGCAGTGGAAGGGGCCAGTCGAACTGCGCGGCCTCGAAGACCGCAACTACAGCGTGGTGGACTACGTCACGGGAAAAAGCCTTGGGACGGTGTCAGGACACGGTGCGCATCTGCCGGTTGAGTTCCACGGAAATCTGCTTTTGGAAGTACAGCCAAAATGAATAGTGTTTAGAGGCTTTCATGAGCCACGCTTGAGACTTGCTATCGGTGACATCAGCAGTTTCCTCTTTGTCGACAAACCGGGTATTGGCTGGCTATAGCTGACCGTGTGCTACTTTCTCATGCTCTACTGCGCGGTTGGACATTCTGATTAAGGCGGAAGAAGTTGCCGGGATCATAGCGCGATTTAACTGCGACCATGCGATCCCATCGTTGCTGGTAAGCTTCCGGGACGCGATCCTGCTCGTCTCCGCTCATGAAATTTACGTAGGCGCCCGGTGTCATGGCCGGGCGCAACTTTTGGAAGATCGAGCGAATCCAGGAAATATGCAATGCATCGGCAGAAGCATCCTGCCAATTCGCAAGTAGATTCGTGATGAACGGAGCGCTGCGGTCGCCGAATGCGGTTTCTTCGGGAGCTACCTGTCCAGCGGCTCCACCTAGGTACGTAAGTTCGATTTGTGTTTCGGGCGAGGGAATTGTTGTCAGCGCTTCCAGGAAGCGGTCGATCGTGGCGTCGTCGAGATTCCTAAAATAGCCAGATTTCGTGTAGTAACGGCGGCCATGCGGAAACTCGGAATCGGCCATCGTCTGTAAATGGAGGAACGACACGGTCTGGCGGCGGACAGAGTCCGGATGGCACAACGAAAAGGCGCGCTCAAGGTATTTCTGCGCATGTTCGGGAGCGCCGGTCCAAACCAACGAACTGCCCGCCACGGGGCGCCCACGAAGGTGCGGCGGAACTTTCTGCCCATGCGGGGCGAGGCGAAGGTCAAGATTCCATTTCAGATCGATAGGAGCGTCGGCCATGAAATCCCGCCAGCATTCGAGAAGTTGGCGGATCTGGGCTTCGGCGGTCAGGCCCTCGGCGAGCACAACTGATTTCAAAGGATGGAGTTTTAGTTCGAACTCGGTCACCACACCAAAGTTCCCGCCGCCGCCGCGTAGAGCCCAGAACAGATCCACGTTTTCTTTGGCATTGGCACGCACGATCGAGCTGTCAGCGGTGACGAGAGTGTAAGCTTCGACATTGTCGCAGGACAGGCCGAAGCGGCGGGTGAGCCAGCCTGTGCCGCCGCCAAGGATGAGTCCAGAAGCCCCGGTGTGAGAAACGACTCCTGACGGAAAGACCAGCCCTGCCTTCTGTGTGGCGGTATCGATCGATCCCAAGAGGCAGCCTCCGGCAACACGGGCGCGGCGGGCATCCGGATCCATCGTTACTTCGCGCATTCTCGATAGGTCAATCACTAATCCGCTGTCGCAGGTGCTGAAGCCGGCAAGACTGTGGCCTCCGCAGCGGACGGCCGTATGAATACGGGTCCCATTTGCGACTCGTATCGCAGTTTGAATATCGCGTACCTCCGCGCATCGTGCGATGAGGCCCGGCTTCTGGGCGACCATACCATTCCAGATCGTCCGCGCTTCTTCGTAGCCGCGGTCAGCTGGGCGCAGAAGATCGCCTCTGAATTGACCTCGAAGCAACGCATAGGCCGCCCGCGCCGCGCGATTTTGTTCATGAATTTCCCGCAGAGGGTTGCTCTGACTCGGCATGAGATTAAGAAACTATCCTGCGATCTTGCGCTCCCGGTTGCGAAAATATAGAAGAGTGATAAGTCCCAGAAAAACAGAGAACGCAGGGACAGACCATCGCAGCCCCTCCACAAAGAAGGTTGTCATCGATATTGCAACCAGCAACACAATGCCAGTCAGGGTAAAAATTGGATGGGCCCGCAGCCGCATGGGCAGATTTAAGAGTCGCTTGCGGTCAACGGCTTTTCGGAAGCGCAGGTGGCTGTTGAGAATCACCAGCCATACGAAGAGCATCCCGGCCACCGCGGTTCCGTAGAGCATCAGGAAGGCGTTCTTCGGCGCGAAGACGGCCAGCAGAATGGCAGCGATAATTCCCACCGTTGAAGTCAGCAGGGCGCGATGCGGCACTCCATTGCGGCTCACCGTACCCATCCAATCAGGACCGTAGCCTTCGCGGCCGAGGGAGAACAGCATGCGAGTAGAGAGATACAGGTTGGTGTTGACACTCGAGAGCGCTGCCGTAAGCACGACGAAATTCATAATCGCGGCGGCAAAGGGCACATGGGCCGCGGAGAATGCCGTCACGAACGGACTCCCGGAGAGGCCCGACGAGTTGGTGCTCTGGTCCCAGGGAACCATCGCTACAATGATCGCAATCGCTAGCACATAAAAGAGGATGAGCCGCCAGACGATGTTTTTCATTGCGCGAGGTATGGTGATTTCGGGGTGTTCGGCTTCGCCTGCGGTTACCGCGATGATTTCGACTCCCATATAGCTGGTGATTGTGATGGTCAGCGAAAGCCAGACTCCTTTCCAGCCTGCGGGAAGGAATCCTCCGTGTTGTGTCAAGTTGGCCCAAGCGTTGGAGCCGTGAGATCCGTGGCTGAAGAGCAGAAACATTCCGACCACGATGAAAGCTATGATCGCGGTCACTTTGATCATGGCAAACCAGTATTCGAATTCGCCGAGACGGTTCACCTGCATGGAATTGATCGACACTAAAGCGGCGGAAACGAGAACCACCCAAATCCACTGCGGAACGTTGGGAAACCAATACGAAATGTAGATACCCGCGGCTGTGACTTCGGCACCGATAGCAATGATCTGTGCGGCACCGTACGTGGCGCGGACGCAAAATCCCGCCCAGGGATTGAGGTAAGTTTCCGCGTACACTCCGAACGCGCCGGCGACCGGATGCACGACAGCCATTTCTGCGAGTACGTACGACATCACCAATGCAATGCCAGCCCCCACAAGATACGAAACAATGACGGCTGGGCCAGCTAATCGAATGGTGACGCCGCTTCCCAGGAACAAACCGACGCCGATCGCACCGCCGATGGCCATCATCGTGAGTTGCCTTTGGCTCAGTCGACGATGCAAGCCCTCTGCCTCATTTCTCGGAGACGTTTCTGGCTGGAGAGCCGCGGTTGCGCTGGCTTGTGGTTGGTCAGTCATGGCTGGCAACGATGGCATGCGCGAGGGTCAAAAGGTGGATGTTCTGCTTGAGAACTTCGGCGACAGCCTCCACGTCGTCCAGCGTGTTATAGACGTGAAAGGAGATCCGCAGGCCGTCGAAACGGTTGGATGCTACGATCCCGTTCTGTGCCAGCGCATTCAGCAACTGGGCTGAATCGCGGCACTGCAAGACCACCAGCGGACCCGCGCTCTCGGCTGGAGTCTTGGTGAGAATGCCTAACTCGCGCGTACGATTCAACAGCGCTTGCGCAAGTTTTTCGACGTGACTGGCGACCTGCTCCATCCCGATTTCCTGCAGCATCTGGAAGCCAGGTAGCGCTCCGTACACATTGGGCACTGATGGAGAACCCGATTCGAATCTTCGCGCTGTCGGCGATAGCTCAAAATGTTGGGGATTATAGGTAAACGGATTCGCCTGTCCGAACCATCCGGTCACGGTAGGTGCCAGCGACGGAATAAGCTCGTTGCGAACGTACAGGAAAGCGAGGCCGGGAGGGCCAAGGAGATATTTGAGAGTTCCAGTCACATAAAAGTCGAGATTCATCGCTTTCACGTCAACCGGGCGAGTGCCGCAGTCCTGGTAGTCGTCGAGCATCACCAGAGCGCCAGCATCGTGCGCTATCCGCGTGATGGTGCTGACTTGGGTACGAAATCCGTTCTTGAAGCAGACATGCGTAAGGGGAACGATCAGCGTGTTGCGGTCAATGAGTTTTTCGTAGGCGGCTGCCGAAATCGAATTGCCTTGCGCCTGCGTGAATTGCACCTCCGCACCGCGTACCCGCTGCCCAAGCCAGACTTGGCCCATCGTGGGGAACTCGAACTCTCCCATAACGACTTTGCTGCGATCGCGGAAATTCAACGCGCTGGCGATTCCGTTGATGCCAGCCGAAACGCTGGTCACGATGGCAACCTCGTCAGGCCGGGCGTGGATGAAATTGGCAAATGCCGTTCGTGCCTCCTCATAGCGCTCAACCCAGGTTTCCCATGGCGACCCCTGCTCGTGCCAGCTGGCAATGAAGCCGTCGAAGCCGCTTTCGACAGCATCGGACAGCGCGCCCTGCGAACAGGTATTGAGGTAGATCTTGGATCGGAAAATTCTGAAGCGGGCGCGAATTTCGTGGATTTGCTTGTCGGTCAACATGAGCGTGTAATTTCCGCAAGGATCTTGCCGAACTCTCGCACTTCATCCTGCGTGTTGTAATGGACAAGAGAGGCGCGCACCGCACCGCTCTCCACGGGAAGTCCCAGCCGTTTCATCAGGCGGGGCGCATACATATGACCATCGCGCACGCCAATGCCTCTCCGTGCGAATTCTTCGGTTACTCTCGCGGGCGGAATTTTCGGCAGGTTGAAACACAAGGTGGGCACTCGATGGTTGATCCGATCCGCATCGGCGATGCCGTACACGGTGGCTCCGCAGCAATGGATCACGTCCAGCATTTCGAGAGAGAGTTCCTGCTCGTAGGCACGGATCGCAGTCAGCGCTTCCTGTAGGGCCTGCCGCCGGGAACGGGGCACAGTTCCCGCGTTGAGACCCATTCCGAGTTCTTCCAGATAGCGCACTGCGGCATCCATTCCGGCGACATTCTCGTAGATAAATGTGCCAACCTCGATTTTCCCTGGGGGATCGTCAGGAATGAAATCTTCGCGGAACGTCGGGAGAGCTTTCAGGAGATCCAAGCGGCCCCACAAGAATCCCATATGAGGAGCGAAGATCTTGTAACCGGAACACACCAGATAGTCGCAATTAAGCGCCTGAACGTCAATCAATCCATGCGGGCCGTAATGCACGGCGTCGATAAAGATTTCCGCGCCTGCCTCGTGCGCGACTCTTGCTGCGGCTGCAATGTCAACAATGGAGCCGATAGCATTTGAAGTGAGCGTAGATGCCACGAGGCGCGTTCTTGGGGAGAGCAGGGAAGCGAGGTCGTCGACATGCAGCAGACCGTCTTCCCGCATTTTCCACCACACGAATTTCGCGCCGCTACGTTCCAACGCCAGCCAGGTGGCGATGTTGGCCTCGTGGTCCATATCGGTGACTACGATTTCATTTCTTGCACCGAGTGTTTGCCCAATGGCCAGGCTCACAAGACGAATGAATGAAGTTGCATTCATGCCGAACGCAATTTCGTTCGGATCGTGGGCGTTTACCAGATCTGCCACGCTCTGTCTTGCGCGCGCAATGGTCGCGTCTACTTCACGGCTCTTTGGGTAGCGACCTCCGCGCTGTACATTGCAATCGAGCAGATGATGGTTCACGGCCTCGAGTACGATCTGGGGGACCTGCGCCCCAGCGGCATTGTCGAAGAAGATGAATCCAGGAGCCCGGTTCAAAGCTGGAAAGTTCGCGCGAACGCTCCCGATGGGAAAGTTCGCTGCCGGTGAAACCGCGCTTTGGGCATTCAGAATGCTTTTAGCCCGCAAGATCTGCTCCTGGAGTTTGAAAGGGCGTCATGTCCCGCCGTGGGCTAGAATAGCTGCTTTCGTCTTCCACGTAAAAGGTGGCGTGATGTCCGGCCAAAATGTGTGGCGCCCTCACGCCAGCAGAAGGGAACTATGCCAGTATCTCTAACAAGCTCTAAGGTCATCTTCAACGCGCTGAAGCAGTGTGACATCCGAATGCTTTCAGCCTTGCCGGAGACCTGGCTGGTTCATCTCATTCACATGGCAGAAGAGGATCCCGATGTGATTCTCGTCCGCTTGGCAAAGGAGGAGGAGGGTGTCGGCATCTCGGCCGGAGCGTACTTCGCGGGCGTTAAGTCTGCGATGTTGATGCAGAACCATGGATTTCTGGCGTCGATCAATGGAATCGTTTCCTTCGCGCACTTGTACAAGATTCCCTTATTGATGCTCATCAGTTACCGCGGCACTTTTGGCGAGCGCGACCCCTGGCAGACGCAAGGCGGCAACGTCACTGAAGCGTTGTTGCGCGGCATGGGCATTCCATACTCCTTTCTCGACGAAATCGAGACTGTCGAGAAGCGCATCCGGCAGGCGCAAACGCTTGCGGAAAGCAGCTTGCAACCTGTCGCTCTTCTATTGACGCGCGATCTTATGTGGGAGGAGTGATGCTTCGCCTCGATTGCCTGCGGGCGGTTTATCCGGAACTGGAGAACTGTCTGGTTGTTACGATCATGGGGGCAACTGCGGCCGAGTTGCATTCGCTCGGTCACCGTCCGAATTTCTTTTATCTGCAGCATGCCATGGGACTCGCCTCTTCGACCGGGTTGGGATTGTCGTTGTCTCTGCCGGATCAAAAGGTAGTGGTCTTCGATGGCGATGGCTCGCTTCTGATGAATCTAGGCAGTCTGAGCACCATGGCGCGTTACCGGCCCAAAAATCTTGTTCATGTTGTGTTTGACAATGAGAGCTTGTTGTCTGTTGGAGGTTTTCCGACCGCAACTAGCACCGGTACGGATCTGGAAGGAATCGCTCGCGCAGCCGGAATTCCGACAGTACTCACGGTGCGCGCAGTTGAGGATTTTCGGACTGCCGTGAAACGCGCGTTGGAGGGAACGCAACTGACCACGATTATCGCCAAAGTAGAAGCGCGGGGCCCTGCAGGCTATGTCACCGATCTCTCCTTGTTGGAGAATCGTTTCCAGTTCCGACGATATATCCAATCGCTAAAGCGGCCATGATCGGGTGCACGGGCCTGATGTCGATAGACGGTCTCCAACACGTAAATGGGTTGTTAAGTAAGGAGTGCGAATGTCTCAAGTTTTGACGCAACTGCTTGAAGAACTTGCTACCGGACGGCTGCGCGTGGTGGATCTTACCCAGCCTTTGAGTCCGCAGACGCCGCTCTTGCCTCTTCCACCGCAGTTCACCAATACTCCCGCGTTCAAGATCTGGGAACTGTCGCACTACGATGAGCGTGGTCCCGCCTGGTACTGGAACGGATTCGAGACCGGGGAGCACACCGGTACCCATTTCGATGCACCAATCCACTGGGTCTCGGGAAAAGATCTTCCCGACAACTCTGTGGACCGCATCCCGCCGAGAAAATTTGTAGGCCCGGCTTGCGTCATCGACATTAGCACGGAGGCGGCACGGGACCCGAACTATCTCGTGACTCCAGATCTCATTGGTCGCTGGGAGGAGCAGCACGAGCGTATCCCGGCAGGGGCATGGGTCCTCTTGCGCACAGACTGGTCGAAGCGGAAAGACCCAAAGGATTACATCAACGCTACGGAAAGCGGTCCGCATACACCCGGATTAGCGAAAGAGAGTTCGGAACTGCTGGCTCAAAACCGAGACGTGCTGGGGGTCGGCGTGGAGACGGTTGGGACCGATGCTGGCCAGGCGTTCACGTTCGAGCCTCCATTTCCGAACCATTACCTCATGCACGGCAGCGGCAAATTTGGCCTAGCCAGTCTTTGCAACCTGGATCAGCTTCCAGCGACAGGAGCCATCGTTATCGCAGCCCCTTTGAAGATAGTGGGCGGTTCCGGTAGTCCGTTACGAGTCATTGCGGTTACTCCGTGAATTGAAGGCATATGCGGGTATCCGTGATAGCCGTGCTTGCAAGACAAGGCTGTAAATCGAAACTCTGGGTACGTCAGTCGAAATTAGCAACCAGTGAGGGCCTGATACCGTTGCGGCGATACCTATCTGTCTTCTAACTCTTTCGGGGTTTCAAACGCCGGCGTAGAGTACAGCTCTCTCCGTGGAGAGCGACCGCGATAGCGTTATTCGCGCTCGGTATCGCCCACCTCGCCCATGCGCATGAAGAATAAATTCGTTGCGAGCACTATCGAGACACGAGCATCGCTTCCATGGTCAGAAGGCGGAGTAACGCATCTACAAATGCTGGGATCGCGAACAGCTTCTCAACTTCCCCTGCGATATACGCGCGAACGTCACTCCGGCCGAGCACGGATTTCTTCGGCTAGTTCACCACGTCCATTCACCACGGCCAATAGATCCTCTACATCGTTACTCGATTGATAGTCACCCTTACCACGACCGGCGAACGCCTCCAACTTTGGCGCGGAATTCATGGCTTCGCTATGGCCGGGGCCAAGACCCGGACCTCGAAACACAATTCGGCTCTCTTGCTTAGTCTTGCCTCTCGCGACAAGCATTGAACCTTTTTTCCGCGGTGACTCCGATTCTTGATGTTGCCATTTTCGCCGTGTTCATGCGTGGAGGCCGTAAACGATCGGGCACCTCACGAAACTTCCCAGTAGACCGTGTAACGCCTGTCATACAGGCTGTTTAGCGGAACGAGCGTGACGTCTTTCCGCTGCCCCGAGGTCCGGAATGTTAGTGGCTTGTCTCCCACCTTGATCCACGAATTCGGATCTGAACCGTGACACCTTGAAACTCGGAATTTCGAGATCAGGCACAGGAGGAGTCCTGTTCACAGGCCCTAGCGGCGAGCCGTGTTGCTCGGGAATTGGCGCGCCCACCCGCAAGTTTGGCCCAATGATGTGGGCTTCGGTGAGCCCTTCCGCGCCTAGGTCTCCGGCCAGAACCAGGGGTCCATATAGAAACGCCTGCATGTGAGAATCATCCGGCGTGACTTCCACGTGTAGGTGCATGGGAAGCCGCATCTCCACCTTATCTCCTGCCTTCCACACTCGCCTGAGAGTCAGGTACGAGCCAGGAGCTGCCGACGCATCCAGCACCTTCTCATTCAACTTCACAGTCGGCGCCGATTGCAGCCAACCGGGAATGCGCAGACGCAAGGCCATGTTGTCCGGCCTTGCCTCTGTCACGGTCAGTGTCACCTCCTCCGACTCCGGGTACCGAGTTTCTTGCCGGACCTTGAACCCTTTCTCCGCCCAATCCAGCTCCGACGGAATGAAAAGATTCACATAGAGCCCCTCCTGGTCCTTCCAGTAAATGCTGTTGTTCAGCTTCGAATACTCCTCAATTCCCGAACCCGTGCAACACCAGAATGTCTGGTCTTCCGTATTGAAGGTCTTCCAGGCGCCCGGAGCCAGCGAGAGGTAATACTGCGTGTATCCAACCTTCGGCCGGATCGTGCCGATGCGATGATTGAGCAGCGAGCGCTCATAGTAATCAAACAAGGCGGGCGACGGATTCCAGCTATAAAGCTGTCGCGTCAGTTTCAGCATATTGTAAGCGCAGCAGCATTCAGCCGTGTTCACGCTCTGCTTCAGCTCGGCGGCCAAACGCTGCGGGGGAGCGAGCCAGGCTTCCGCATTGCTCGTCCCAGCCGTGACATAGGAACGAGCGGTCGTGATTTCATAAAAAAAGTACTCGGATAGGTCGCGAAAGCGGCTGTCGCCCGAGATCTCGTACCTTCGTGCGGCTGCAATCACCTGCGGGATATGCGTGTTAGCGTGCAATCCCTGCAACTCATCCCGCCGCGCTGTCAGCGGATTGAGGAAGTTCTTCTTCTGGAAGCGGTCGCCCAATTTCGCCCATCGAGCATTGTTCGTCTCAGCGGCGAGAAGGTAGAAACTCTCCGCGATGCCGCCAAACTCGATCGTAAGGATCTGCTGCATGTGAGCTTCTGTCTTTGAGGCCGTCCACTCGTCCGCCCAGGCCGCCATGCCTTCGAGCACTTGCAGCGCCTGTTTGTTCCCGGCCAGCCGGTACATATCAAACATCCCGGCTGCGATCTTGTGAATCGTATAGAAAGGAGCCCACACCCGCTCGCCATTCTCGAGCCGGTCCCACCACGTTGTCGGAAAGGCGCTCAGATACTTGCCGCCCAGCTTCTCTTGACACTTAGCCATCTCAGCGACCATGTAATCGCCCTTGGCCTTGGCCTCCTTATCCCCCATCGCCGCCAGTTGCGCGCTGGCGGAAAGGAAGTGGCCTCCGAAATGACCACGCAATTCGCTCGATCGCTGACCGTTCTCCGGCTGCTCCCAACCTCCGAGCGGTTTCGCCGACCCCACCGGCAGTCCGGCATTGGCCCGGAAGGTGTATAGGAGGCGGTCCGCCGGCAGTCGTGCCATATAGCCGCGGTTCCACTCCTGCGAATCGAAGTACACATTGTTCGGCAGCAGTCGAACCTGACTCATTGGAAAAGGCTGTACCCTGGGCGAAACGTCTTGACGGGTGAACTCCAGCGGCCCGTCGAATGCCGGCGTGTCCGGCACAAGCGGACGCTGGAAAGATCCCGGAGCCACACGTGTCGAGGCGGCATTCGGCTGCTGAACCTCTTGGCCAACTAATGCTGTCGCCGCCGCCCCGGCCGCAACAAGCACGCCGAAACGGCGTCGGCTTAGAGGACGCGCATTTGTTTGCTCGCTCATTCGTTTCCTCTCAATCAGTAACACAGCGGAAGTTTAAATTGGCACGTGTCGCGGGCACGGTACACTTCGCCTATGCTGGCTGCGACGAGAAGGGAGAAAACTCATAAAGACCGAGTTTCGCGCGCGAGGTAACGGCCATCCGTGCGGGCTATTATAGTCCCGCGCAGCAGACCGCAGCCGAATCGACGACCTGAGTGCTTGGTCGGCAACCGGAACTGAGACTTTCATCGATTTCACAATTCACGCCGGGATCATGATTCGCCGGCGGATCGGAATGCTTGCGGTCCACCGAAGAGATTGACCGATCCTTGCCTAACCACGACATCCCCTCCAACGCTGCTCGGTGCAGTCGACGGAATCGCCAGACCTAGCAGCGGCCGCCTGTTGTTTCTCGTAATTTTTGATGGTTGTAGCGTCGAACTTGTTCAGCTTAACGATGCGTGCCCGACTGCGTACCAAGGGTGGCACCGCCAGCCGAGCCTGCGCCTCGTTTTCCGCGTCAATGATGGCCCATCCGCTGTGGATGCCGGCTTCGCATCCCCAGTCAAAATTCCAGAGATAACCTTGCGCGTTGATCAGCTTGATCAAATCAAGGCATTCTGAGGCTGTGTGGGGCGTCTCGATCAAGTAGCGATCCATGTTTTTCCTCCTTTGTGCAAAGTTGATCCTGCCTCTTTGGTAGCAACTTCGGTGAATCCCTTCTCGGTCGTCAGGCAACAGGTGCCGGTTGGCACCTGAAGCCTGCCGAAAGCCTTATCTCTAGCATCCGGCTTGGAATTTGCCATCCGAGCGACATATCAGGCGCGAGTTGCGATAACTTCCAAGTACTCTGCCTGAACTTCGGTCAACTCATCCCCCGCGCGATTGTGCGCGGACCACAATGCTTCGAGTTCTTCACGGAGCTGTCGCGCGGCAGTTTCATCCAACGATACGAACGCGCGATTGGTGGGCCCATAGTACTGACGAAAGAACTCCACCACTTCAGCGGGCGGGAACGGGTAGGTAAAGTTATAGTGGCGTCGCGTCATCTTAAGATCCGAGACCCCATGGCCCAACCTCTCACGCACCACTGTCTCATCGCCCCACAGCACCGGAGCTGGCATGCCCGAGGGAGCGATGAACTTGGCGAAGGTCTTGAACATCTGTCCTACGAATCCTTCGCGCGTCCAATTTCCCATCGCGATAGTGCCTCCGGGACTGCACACTCGCAACAGCTCGCGCGCCACGAGGTCCGGCCGCGGAGCAAACATAGCTCCGACCAGACTGGTTACGACGTCGAAGCTGGCGTCTTCAAACGGGAGCGCTTCGGCATCGCCTTCCATGAAACGAGCGTTCAGGCCTTCAGCCTTGGCACGCGCCTGCGCGCGTTGTATCAGGTTCGACGCGATGTCCACGCCGGTAGCGTTCACTCCATCCCGTGCCGCCCATAGCGCGACCTGACCCGAGCCGCAAGCGACATCGAGCAGCTGGCATCCGGCGGGAATATCCAGTTGTTCGTAGAAAATGCGTGCGCCTTGCTCCATGTAACGCGAGAATCGGTCGTAGTCTCCAGCCATCCAGGTTTCTTTCAGGCGTGTCTTCAGACCGTCGATTTCCACTGCAGTCGTAGTTGTGTTCATGTTTCCTCCAGTGTCTTTAGGTATTTACTTTTTGCCTGCTGCAAGGGCAGTCGCTACCGTGCCTCGTGGGGTCAGAAACGCAAGGACGGCAGCGAAAACAAGCAGTGCCGGGACATCGCCCCAAAGGTGTGCAATTTGGTCCGGGTTTGTCAGCGCCTGGACTGCCATGATTGCAGCGTGTACAACGCTGGACCACACTGTGAACCAGATGAGGCTCAAGTGTGCGAGCGGATTGCGGCTCGCAATCAACAGAAACACGCCCAACGTTGCGTAAACCCCTAGAATCATCTGCAGGTAATGCGGCAGGTGATGCGACTGTCCGGCGTGCCAGGACCAGCCGGACGGCCAAACGTTAACGAACGTGTAAATCCCAACGATGAAGGCCACACCCACCAACCGTAATGCGATACGCAAGTACCTCGTGGGATCGGATTCGGCCACTCTTGTTACTCTTAAGGCCGGCGAATAGGACTGAGGCTCTCGGGCGAGGACTTCCTTGACCGGTTTTTCTTGAATCACTGTCATACTCCATCCTCCGTATGTTTGAATTTTGAGTCGACCAGCGATGCTCTGCTTCGTCTGTTGTTTCGACGTAGCTACTATGCGGCAGGATTCCTGCGTCACTTGTCCATGCGTCCGGCTTTCTTGTCCACGACGCAACTGCCGTATGATGGCTTGCTCCAGAGTCCGGAAAGCTTTGCCGATGTTCTGCGGGAGACTGATATGGACGTGCTGTCCGAAGTCTTGAAAGTGGTGAAGCTCCAGGGAGCGATGTTCTACAACGGGGAGTTTTCCGCTCCGTGGAGCTTTCGCTCGCCGGCATCGTGCAACGTCGCGCCCTTCGTGGCTGCGGGCGCGGAGCATGTGATTATCTATCACTTGCTCACGGAGGGGCACGCGTCTGCCCAGGTGGAAGGCGGCGAGCGGCTAACTCTCGATGCCGGTGACGTGGTGATCTTTCCGCATGGCGACCCGCACATTATTGAGAACGGCAGGCCGATGAAGAGTGTAGACCTGTCGCAGGAACTAGCCCGGATTTTCTCCCAGGGCTTGAGGTTGGCGCGCTCGGGTGGCGGAGGAGACATTACGAAATTCGTGTGTGGCTACATGGCGTGTGAGCCGCGCCTGAGCCAAGTCTTTCTTAGCGGTCTACCACCGGTTTTCAAAGTCAGCATTCGCAACGATGCTTCGGGCCGATGGTTGGAAAACTCGATCCGGTTTTCCGTCGACCAAGCGGATGCTTCCCAGGCCGGGGGAGAGGCTGTTCTGGCAAAGCTGTCGGAGGTCTTGTTTGTCGAAACACTGCGGCTGTACATTGCGCACCTGCCACCGGAACAGACTGGTTGGCTGGCCGGCGCCCGCGATCCGGAAGTCGGAAAAACGCTGGCTTTGATGCACCGCAACCCTGCCCATCCGTGGACGATCGCCACTTTGGCTCAAGAAGCTGGAGTATCACGCTCGGTACTGGCCGAGCGCTTCCGGCACTACCTCAATGAACCTCCGATGGCGTACCTCACGCGCTGGCGTCTTCAACTGGGTGCGCAGATGCTGGCTTCAACCAGTTATTCAGTTGCTCAGATCGCAGCCGAAGTGGGCTATGAGTCCGAAGCTGCTTTCAACCGTGCGTTCAAACGCGAGTTCACAGTTCCTCCCGCGCGTTTTCGCAGTCAATCGAGATCGGCTCATGCGACCTCGTCTAAATACGCCCAAACACCGAGAGATCGTGGCTCTGGATCTCATAAGAAGGGGGTTGTGTTGTGACTCCTTCGACATTCTTGTTGAGTTCCGGATATACCTTGCCGACGTACTCCAGCGCCCCATTACGTTTCTCATATGGCGCTGGGTCCATGGGGCTTTGCCTTTCCGTGTTCCGTCTCCGCTTCCATAATGGCGCGTTCACGGCCGGCTGTACGCCGCATCAAAGAGGCAGTCGGAGTGAACAAGATTCGAATCCGTCTCGGGCACGAGTCGCTGAACGTGACGCTCGCCTACCTTAAGGGTAAGGATGCCGAGTCGGAGGAAGCCCAAGAGCATGCCAATAGCAGCAGCCTGGCCCTATACGCCTGAGTGGTTGCTCCAATCAAAATCGTCACCGCGGGAGATCTCAGGTAACCACGTTTCAGATCTCCTTTTTTTCAAGTTGCTTTCGATACATGGCATCGTTCGCCCACATGACCTTTTCGAAGCCAGTATCGCTGACGAGAACTGAGTGCAATACTAGCCGAGAAAGGAGCACGTCAAGGTATGGACCTCGAACTTGAAGGTAAGATCTGCGTCGTCACAGGGGCGAGCAGAGGCATCGGCCTTGCCATCACGCGAGCGCTCGTCGCCGAGGGTGCGGTCGTGGTCGCCGGCGCCCGTACGATCGATAACCTCAATGGGATCGAGGGAGTCACGCCTGTTGTCGTCGATCTTGGATCACGAGACGGGCCCGGCCAGCTTGTGAAGCGCGCGGTCGATGATCACGGCCGCATCGACGTGCTTGTGAACAACGTCGGCGGCGTCCGTCTCCGTCTGAAAGGATTCCTCGGCACGAGCGATGAGGAGTTCGAATGGGCGATGAACTTAAACTTCTTCGCCGCGTTACGGGCGACGCGCGCAGCGGTGACTTTCATGATCGACCGCGGCGGCGCGATAGTGAATGTTGCCTCTGTGAACGCCTTCTTCCAGCCCGATACCGGCACCGTCGACTATGGTGCCGCTAAGGCCGCGCTTGTCAATCTCACCAAGGCGCTCTCGCAGGAGCTCGGGCCGCACGGCATCCGCATCAATGATGTGTCGCCGGGCCCAGTAAGCACGGATCTGTGGCTGGGCCGGGAGGGCGTGGCACAGACAGTCGCAAAAGCCACAGGCGTCGATCCAGAAACGGCCAAGAAGAACGTGCTCGCCAGCATCGGTGGCCTGGCCACCGGGCGCATGACGACGCCAGAAGAAGTCGCGACCCTAGTGGTGATGCTTGCCTCGCCGAGAACCGCAAACGTGACGGGCTCGAACTATGTTATCGACGGTGGCCTTATCAAGACACTTTAACCTGCTCCTCAGCCTCGCCGAGTTGGAACTTGAAGGTTTGGGAGACCGTCATCGAGCCGGATACGCAAGGAGTGCTTACAAGATTTCGCTTCGATGAAGTCGGCCCTCACCAGACAGTAGTCAAGAAAAAGAATTGAGGATCACGCTCATGGCTAGCCGCCCGTCTTGATTCGGCCCTCGTTCGGGCAGTTGCCCTGCCCGGGAAGCTGGTAGTCCGCTGTTGCGACTAGGGAAGGTTGACCCCGAGCTCCCGGGTTACGTTCGGACAGTTGCTCGCCGCCGCGATCGCGAAACCAACAAACGCAACTACCACAACCGAAACGATCCACGGTCCCATGCGAGAAGCGCAAGCAAACTTAATAAGAAAGTTGCGCGAACGCGACCTCGGCCATGACTTGGAAGGGGCAAAGATCACACTCAACGAGTATCTGGATCGATGGATCCAGACCGCCGTGAAGCCAGGGAACGCATAGTCAGCTCCTTGTTTGGCGACCATGCTGCCAGTGAGACCAATTCGGTTACTCGCTTCGGAACTATCAAAGACTGAAACAGATATCTATTCAGAATGCACAACCTGCAGATCTGTTAAATCCTATTCCACAATGGCTAAGGGGAAAGCGTTGTCGACGAGAGCGCGATTGAATGCCGGAATATCTTCTTTCATACAGGTGTTGTACTCGGCATCGACCGCTGCCATCTGATCCTCGAACGTCTTCAGCAACTCCAATTGTGTGTCGGTCGGAGCGAAGTCGGCACCGCCGGCAACATCGCCGCCACCGGTTCCGACCTCTGCGTTCAGCCAGATCAGATTCAGATAAAGCTGATAGGGCTCTACGAAGTACTTGTCATCGCTATTGAGCAAGGCCTGCGAAACCAGCTTGTGCTCGATCGACAGCACTTTCTTGTCAAGGGCCTCGGCAGCTTTGAGCAGATCGGCTTTGTGTTTCGTTTCCGCCTCGCTCAGACCCTGGGGCGGAGCGGGCTCGAACTTCGGACCTTTGTACTCGTCTTCCTCGTCCGCCAAGGCAGTTTCTTCCTCTTTTTCTTCTTTCTTCTTGAGCGGGCGCAACATGGCTTCTACGTCTTCGAGCTGCTTTCGTATCCACTCAATGCGGTTCACGGTATCTGAGACATGGCTGATGTCATCGCGGATGGCGAGCAGCGTCTTTACTGATTGCTCGATATCCGCATCGGAGGCCGTAATACGCGGATCTCGTGCCACTGTCAGGGGTTGCGAAAAAGATTGACCATCAACCTTCAGACGGGCAACGTACTTGCCCGGCGCAACAATGGGTCCTCCTTCGGCGGGCTTGGATCCCCAATGCGTGATGGGGCGCGAGTCGGAATCGCGAAAGCGCGGTTCTTGCCAGATGTGAGGATTGTCCGGCGCCACCGTCCGCAGCGCAACCAGTCTGGGCGAGTCATAGCGTAGATCCCATTGCACGCGGTTCATCCCAGCACGTGCCTTGGTTTCGAGGTTTCGGATTACTTTGCCCTCGGAATCGAGGATCTCAAGATGGATTGGATCCTTCGGCGCGGTCTTGAGCGAGAAATTGAGTATCGCCTTGCCACCGCGAGTAAAGCGGTAAGTCTGGCGTGGCTCGAACAGCACGACCGCAGCAGTCGGAGTGAGTTTTCGCCATCTGTTCCAGCGGAGTGATGTCATCGAGAATGTAAAGTCCGCGTCCGTAGGTCGAGACGACGAGATCGTGGAAGTTCTTCTGCACTACGGCCCAGGTCACAGGAGCATGCGGCAATGCCAGCATCGAGCGCAGTCCAGTGACCGCCATCGTCCAGCGAATAGAAAAGTCCATTCCCTGTGCCAGCGAACAGTAGGCCCGCGCAATTGGGATCTTCGGCAATCGTCCGGACGTAGGAGAGTTCGTGCTTTGGCAAGTCGCTGGTGATCTTCTTCCACGTCTTTCCCAAGTCCGTCGTCTTGTAGATAAAAGGATCTCGATTATCCATAAGGTGGAAATCGACGCTCACGTAGGCGGTACCAGCTTCAAAACTGGAAGGCGCGATGCTCGTGATGGTGCCCCACGGCGGAAGTCCGCTAACGTTCTTCGTGACGTTGACCCACTGACCGCGATCGTCCGTGTGCCAAATCTGTCCGTCGTTGGTCCCGGCCCAGATGAGTCCTTTCTGCACGGTGGAGGGAGCGATCGCGAAAACGACCTCGCCATAGAACTGGCCGAGATTGTCTCCCACGATTCCGCCAGAACGGAACGATGCGCGCTGGATCCTGTGTGGAAAGATCGGGGCTGATCACCGACCAACTCTGTCCGCCGTTGCTGGTTTTGAAAATCACCTGGCAGCCGTAGTAAACGGTGTTGTGATCGAACGGATCGATGGCCAGCGGAGCGGTCCAGTGGCAGCGATACTTGATCTCATTCGGCGGTGAATCCAGCGTCATCATCCAGGGACTGACGGAATGGGCATGCTTGATCCGAGCATCCCAGCGAGTCACTTTATTGCCATAACAAGTGGCCCAGACGATGTTTGGATCGGTTATATCTGGAATCGTGAAGCCCGACTCGCAGCCTCCCATGCCGTGATCCCAGCCGGTTTCGTTTGCCGTCGATGGGAACGCTGGGACCGCGCATGTTTCCGTCGTCCTGCATGTTGCTGTAGAAGTAATAAGGAATCTGGTTGTCGACAGCGACGTGATACATCTGCCCGATGGGCAATTTCACGCGATGTAATCCGCGACCGTGCACGGTGGTGATGCTCATTCCGCCGTCGTCGGTGATGACGAAACGGTCGGGATTGGCAGGATCGATCCAGATGTCGTGCGTGTCTCCGCCCCAGGGAACCTCCTTGAAGTTCTCGCCGCCGTCCAGCGACCGGTGGAAAGAACTGTTGGCGACGTAAACCTCGTTGTCGTTACCCGTGGAAACCGCAATCCGAATGTAATAGCCAGCGCGTCCGATCAGCGCGCGCTGATAGTTGACTGCCTTCCAGTGTTCTCCTGCCATCGTCGGAACGCCAGAGTGAACCCTGATCTTGCGTCTGGATCAGAGCGAAGACGCGGCTGGAATTTGTGGGTGCAACTGCGACGTCAATCTTGCCCAACGGCGAGTGCGGCAGGCCGTGTTCCTCAATGCGGGTCCACTTCGTTCCGCCATCGTGGGAAACATAGATGCCACTGCCCGGACCGCCGCTGAATTCGCCGTAGGTATGCATCTCCGCCTGCCACATTCCGGCGAACAGGGTGTGCGGATTGTGCGGATCCATCGTCAGTCCGGAGCAGCCCACATTGTCACCGGCGAACAGGACTCGCTCCCAATGCTGGCCGCCGTCGGTCGTTCGGAAGACGCCTCGCTCCGGTTGAGGCCCAGTCATGCGGCCCAGGACGCAGGCGAAAACGATGTCGGCGTTCGACGGATGAATCACGATGCGTCCGATTCTTCCGGCGTGCTCGAGCCCCATGTTGGTCCAGGTCTTGCCTGCGTCAACGGACTTGTAGATCCCGTTTCCCATCACGTCAATGTCGCGAATCGCCCAAGCCTCACCAGTGCCGGCCCAGACCGTGCTGGGATCCGAAGGAGCTACCGCCAGAGCGCCGATCGCCGCCGCAGGCTGTTTGTCGAAAACGGGCTTCCACACATTTCCGCCATCGGTTGACTTCCACACACCACCCGACGCCGCTCCGGCGTAATAGGTGGTTGCGTCGCCTGGGATGCCCGCGATCGCAGAGACACGATTGCCGGTTTTTGGTCCGACGAAGCGAAACCGCAGCGGGCCTTCTTCCTCAGAATCCGACTGCTGTGCAGTCATCAGAGTTGAGCCAACAGTCAGAACGAAAGACCAGACTGAACAACATGGCAGCACGAGTGGAAGAGAGCGCGTTCGTTCTCGCGGTTCATGGCGAAGCTTCAATTTCAGTTCGTTTTGCGTTCATAGGATGGCTGTCACAAAATGCGTTCAATGGCTCCGGAAGATTGGACAGCGTTGTAGCGCGGCATTTGATCAGTCCGACGAAAATTCGCTTCCTGCCATGAAGTTCTTTTGGGTTGACAAAGGTCCCATATTGTATGCAATATCCACTCACCTTTTCCACCCGTATCCGTCAATGGGGAATCAGGTTCGGGAGGCCAGTCATGACTCGTCTACGCGTGTATGACTTGGGAACAAGTCTGCTCAGTCGGTTCGGTATCGCGCTGTTTATCGCTTGCTCATTAGGAATCTGCTTTGCGCAGGTATCCACGACAGGCAAAATCACCGGAATTGTCACAGATACATCGGGAGCGGTGATCCCCACAGCGACAGTCGAAGTGAAGGGCAGCGCGCTGATGGTTTCACGCACAACCCATCCACAACCCGATGGGAGCTATCTGTTCGATCTGCTTCCTCCCGGCACGTATAGCGTCATCGTTTCCGCCACCGGATTTCAGACTCTGGAACAGCGGAGCGTGGCAATAACCGCGGGGTTCACAGCCACCGTCAATGCGAAGCTTCAGGTGGGCGAAGTCAAACAGATCACGACGGTCGAAGGGGAGCCGGTCGTCGACGTGAAAACGATTGAGACAAGCACTACTTTTGACCAGCAGTTACTGCAAGACATTCCTGCCGGACGCGATCCCTGGTCGACTGTGGCTCAGGTGCCAGGTGTCACCTCGTCGACGTTTGACGTTGGCGGCAACCAAAGCATGCAGCAGTCGACTATGCAGATTCATGGCAGCACGCCAGGAGAGCAGGTTTTTAGTTTCAATGGGCTCGACCTGAATTGGCCTGGTGCGAATGGTGGATACACCCAGTTTTACACGAATCATGATTCTTTCGACGAATTCCAGGTCATCTCCGACAACAATCCGGGCTCCATCTCGATCAGCGGCATCTACATGAACATGGTTACTAAGTCGGGCTCCAACTCAGTTCATGGAGGCGCCGCAGCCTATTATGGGACTGCGGCGTTTCAAGCCTCTCCGAAGTTTCCGACGTTTAACGGGAGTCCGGTTATCTCCGGTTCGCCGACCCAGATGGTGCGCGACACGACCGTAAATCTCGGCGGGCCACTCATGAAGGATAAGTGGTGGCTGTTCGGTTCGTATCGACGCTACGATTTACGGTCGGAATTTCTTGCGGTTGTGGATCAGAATGGCAATCCCATCGCCGATCCTAATCATCAGACCAACACGGATCTGAGAAGCGATTGGCAACTGAATCCGAAAAACAAGGTTAGCTTCATCTGGCTCTACAACGAGCAAAATCGCTTCTTCCGCCGCGACACGGCTTATCAATTCGTCAGTGCAGAAGCTGCATGGCGACAGATCGAACCTGCTTACATCTTGCAGGCTCTATGGACCAGCGAAATCACAAACAATTTCCTGGTGGACGTCCGGGCTGGTTACAACAAGGAAGTCTTTCCCTTGGGACCTGAGCCCGGAGTGATTGCAACTGACATCAACCGCCAGGACCGAGTCCTGAGCACAGAGACGGGAGCGGCGCCCAACTACTTCATCAATCCCGCCTGGGTCTTCAAGTGGTCAGTGGGAGGCTCCTGGTACAAGGGCTCGCTGGCGGGATCCCACAACTTCAAGTTCGGATTTGAGTGGGGCAAGAATTACAACCCATACATTCAGTACGTCAATCAGGGCATCAACGCCATCTACGATAACGGTGTCCCAGTGCAAGTCGTCGCGTTCAACACTCCGTTCACGGCGAAGTCATACTTTCGCGACACCAGCGCGTACATCCAGGATGCGTGGACCGTTCGCCGAAGACTCACGCTGAATCTGGGGCTCCGCTATGATCGATTCACCAGCTACTATCCGAAGGAAACGGCTGACCCGAACCTAGTCTTTCCGGATATCTTTCCGCCGCAGACAATTTCCGCTTCCGGCAATTTAGTTCACTGGAACAACCTTGCACCGCGGGTCGGAGTTGCTCTTGATGTGACTGGCCGCGGCACCTCAGTACTCCGCGCCAGCTACGGGCGCTTCTACAAAATGGAGGGTACAGGGCTTGTAGAGACCGTGAACCCGATTGGTTTCGCGAGCCAGACCTGGCGATGGACACCCGCCGATGATTCGAATGGTGACAAGATCCCGCAAAAAGACGAGTGGTATGCTCCGTCCGATCCAAGCAGGCTATTGGGCGTGACGGGCGGTGCATCGGGCACGCATATTGATTCGAAGCTGAGCCGTCCGTACTCGGACCAAATCACCGTAGGATACGAGCAGCAGGTCTGGGGTGATCTGCGAGTCGGAGCTTTCTACTATTTCCGCAAGAAAAAGAACTCGATCGGACTCACGAATCTCGGCGAGACTCCAGCCGACTACGCCCCGGTAACGACACTATAACGACGGTACGCCAATCGTGAATCCACTCACCGGGCAGCCCATGACACTCTATAACCGTCCGACTAACGCCAACTTCAATTTTGTTCTCACCAACATCTCCCAACTTGACGACAATACCTATCACGGACTGGAGTTGACTGCCATCAAGCGGCTGTCGCGTCGCTGGCAAGTACTCGCCGGATTCACCATTCAGCGTCAGAAAGGGACGTTCGGGCGCGGCTATTCCGACGATGCGTATTACGATGACTTCAATGATCCGAATCTGGGGATCAATCGTCAGAACAATTACCTGAACTTCGATTCCACCTATGTCTTTAAGGTAGACAGCACTTACGAATTGCCCTGGAAGCTGAGTACGAGCATAAACTTCCAGCACTACACTGGATTCCCAATCCAACCGATCGCGTTCCTTGGTGGGGACACTTTCGTGGATCCGGGTGACGGTCAAACCAAGACTCAGCTCAATCAAGGATCCGAGCAGATCATTCTTCAGCCGGCCGGCCCGGTTCGATTACCGTCAGTCAATCTCCTGAATCTGCGGCTATCACGTGAATTCACAATCCACGATAGAGTCAGGGTCCAACCACTCATTGACCTTTTCAATTTGACGAACAGTCAAACCGTAATCTCGACTGTCTCAACGTTTGGCTCGAGTTACTTACTTCCGACAAACACCATCAACCCCTTCATTGCACGCATAGGGCTGAAGGTCGATTTCTAACAAAGTTCCAAACCAGGTAGCGTGAAACTGATCAGGCGGATGTGATTGCATCCGCCTTTCGCACTGGAGGGATCGGTGCTCGAATCGAAGAATGGATTTCGAGTCGTACTACTCGTCGTGACGGCTGCGTTGGTTGGAAACGCCTTCGCACAAGCCAAGTCCCGCCTCACCATCGAGCAACTCATCGACATCAAGCATCCTTCTTCGCCAGTCTGGTCTCCAGATGGGCAGCGGGTTGCGTTCATATGGGACCGGGCCGGAGTAAGCAATCTCTATGTGTCGCATATCGACGGCGCGCAGCCTACCGTACTGACCTCGTACTCCGATGGATCAATCCGCAAGATCTTCTTCAGCGCCGATGGCAAACTCGTCTATTTCGCGCGGAACGGCGATCTTTGGAAAGTCGCGATTTCAGGTGGAGACCCTAAAACAGCCTGGAGCACACCGGTGGGCGATGGCGACCTAGCCCCGTCACCGGACCACACTCGCGTCGCCTTGACACGCAAGGATGCTGGAAGGGAGGGAAGCGATCTGATTATCCGTTCATTGTCGGACTCGACCGAAACAAAGGTCGCCCATGACAACGTGAGTATCAGCGATCCCGCCTGGTCGCCCGATGGATCACAAATCTGTTACATCGGCGGCGCAGCCACCATCCCACATGATTCCTCGCCCTCGTATTCCGGGGCGAAGCTCATTTACGCCAACCCGGAGTATGTTCCCGGCGTGCTGTTTGCGGTCGCGACATCGGGCGGCACTCCGGTACCGATCGGCACCAAAGGCGACTACGGCGCATTCTCCTGGATCGACTCGCGCCGCATCGTATTCGCCCGACAGTCCAATCAGTTCAAGACGCGCACGATATACGTCGCCGACGTGAAAGACGGCAAGCCGAAAGCCATTCACGAAGATAACGAGGAAAAGTTCTGGAGCCTGCCGGATTGGGAGACGGGAACTGAACCACTGCCTTCTCCCGATGGACGCTGGATTGCCTTCCTGTCTGACGAGGATGGATGGGATCACATTTATGTGATTCCATCGACCGGCGGGACTCCAGTGCAAATCACGAAGGGTCATTTCGAAGCCTGGCGTCTAGCGTGGTCGCATGACAGCACGCGGATTGCGCTCGACGCAAACGAACCGGATCACCCGGGAGATCGCCGACTTGGGATTGTGACTCTTGGAAGCGACCCGGCACACGCCACGATTGCGTACATCACCGAGGGGCGCGGAACCAATATTGAGCCGTTCTGGTCCACTGACGACAAGCGCCTTGTGTATCAGCACACCGATACTCGCAATTCCGCAGATCTCTTCGTCGTGGAGGCGAAGACGAGCGCAAAGCCAGTTCGACTCGGCGACTCCATGCCAGCAGGAATCGACCGCTCTACGTTTGTCGAGCCCGAATTCGTCCACTATCCCGGACCTGACGGACAGTCGGTGCCTGCATGGTTGTTCGTACCCAGGAATCTGGACCGCAGCAAGAAGCACCCGGCGATCATCTGGATCCACGGTGACGGCATCAACCAGAACTACGATGGCTGGCACGTGCAGCGGAATTATGCCGTCTACTACAGCATGCACCAGTATCTGCTGCAGCAGGGATACGTGGTGATTGCGCCGGACTACCGGGGCAGCATCGGCTATGGACGCGACTGGCGCAACGGCGTCTACATGGATGTCGGTGGCAACGACGCCAAAGACGCGTGGATGGCCGCGAATTACATGAAGAGCCTCGCATACGTCGACAGCGATCGCATCGGTGTGTGGGGTCTGAGCTACGGCGGATTTTTCACGATCATTGCCATGACCGATCAGCCCACACTGTTTCGCTGTGGTATCGATGTCGCTGGAGTGGTTGATTACGAGATGTACTACAACGATCCGTACCACGGGGACTGGACGGAGAGCCGCATCGGAACACCGCAACAGAATCCTAAGGTGTACGCCAACGCCTCACCGATCTCCCACATCGACAGATTGGCGCGTCCGCTGCTCGTATTGCACGGTACGGCCGATGTGAACGTTCCATTCATCGAATCGGTATGGCTCCTCGATGAAGCGCTAAAGAAGAACAAGGGTCCCCTGCTTACTTTCATGATGTATCCGGGCGAGTTTCATTACTTCACTCGGGAGCATATCCTGCGAGACGCGTGGCATCGGGTAGATGACTACTTTGCGATGTACCTGCATCCCGATGGCCGCGAGTAACACTTCTCTGGCGATGAAAAATAGGTGTAATGAGGGGATCCGTCTTTCGCGTCGGCTTGAATGTTGTTCCCGGGCTACGATTCCGTCGAGGCTGGAACGCATAGCATCTGCTACTTTGCGCTTTTGCCGAGGTAGGGGGCGGGCCTTCCCCCTCGACCACCGGGGCAGCACCGCCACTGGATCGAGTTTAATGGCTTTGGAACAATGCGAGAGGAATCGCATCTCCCTCGGCGCGGCAGCCTGCATTGTTGGGATGCAGATGGTCTCCACTGTCGTAATTCGGGAGCAGTTGCGTAGGGTGACTCGGATCGCGTACAACCGCATCGAGATCCACCACGCCGTCGAATTCTGCGCTGCTGAGAATCCAGGCGTTGACCTTCTGTCGCATCCTTTCTTTCTCCGGAGTGTAGAAAGTGATCGGCGGCCCCGGCGGCCCCAAATCCAAAAACGAGTTTTCGAACGGTGGGTTCGTCGTGCCGATGATTCGAATTCCCTTTTGATGCGCCCATGAAATGAGCTGCCGATAGCCGGCGATAATGCTTTCGGCCTTGATGCCCTCCGTGGCAGGTGTTAGCGAGCCGGGCATCGCGATGTCATTAATTCCTAGGCCAACGATCACGTACTTAACACCGGATTGCGCGAGTACGTCGCGCTCAAAACGTGTCAGGCCCGCTTGTCCGAGAACTGAACCAAATCGACCGCCAGCCGCTTCCATAGGGCTGTCATTCAATAGCCGATTCCCGATGATGCCTTCATTCAGGACGCCCAATTCCGCTTTCCCGCCGGAACTTTTCTGCAACTGCTGCGCCAGCACGTCAGGCCAACGTCCATTGCTGTCGGACTCAGTTCCATCTCCATCCGTGAGCGAGGAGCCAAATGCGACGATGGCTGCGCCGCGCGCGGAGGCCTCCACGTCCACCCCAGTTAGGAACGGCCACGTATGGATTTTCTCTGCCACCGGAAACTTCGCGTTCGCCGTAGCGTCCCCGGTCTGGGAAACGTAGCTCGTCTGCAAGGCCAGAACATGCAGCGTTTTCACCTCGGTGCTCTCGGGTAGGAACAGACTGACCGCCAGATCCGACAGAGCCGGTGCCTCCAACGCGACCGGATCGCTCACAACCATCGATCCTGCTGCAACGGTCGTGGACGACTTCCCCTCAAACGTCAGGGTTCGGTCAGACTTCGGATCGATGTCCGCCACGTCCGTTCGACGGGCAATGTGTGCGCTGCCGATCACCAATGGATGATCACCAAAGGTGTTCGAGATCTTAATCCGTACTCTTGTCCCGCCAGTGCTGATGTGCACGATAAGGCGCAGAGTTTGGTTCCGGAAGCTCTTGACATGCCCGGGCTCCGGAGGCTGCGGAGCCGTTGCCCACGTTCCGATCCACTGTTTGCCGCTGGGATTCTGCGCCGTTGCCAGCAATGACAACAGTCCAATGAGGACGCACGTAAATGAATTCGCAAACAGTCTGTTCATGGCGCATTCTCCACAGAAATGTCTTGCTGACATGAATATAGTTAGACGCTGGATAGCGGTTGCAGTAAGCACACTTCCAGGAATCCCCGCACAACGCGCAAGGTACCTGTCTGAATATTTCTTGGTCTTTGCCACAGTTCAGGAGCGGGTGATGAGCAAAACTGCAGCTTGCCACGGACACGATGGGCGAGGGAAGCGGCCCGTATCCCCGAATCTGAGAAAGGCAGTTCCCCGACTTGATCAGACTCTCTCGGCGGAACGGCGGAAAATTTCCGAACGCTCATGTAAGGAACACGTTAATGTTTGGCGGGGACCAACCGCAGGCTGCACATGGATCAAAGGTAATGCCCATCTGGGGGTCGATTTTCCACCAGATTGAGTTCGATCCGGACTTGGGTAACGTCAGGCTAGAAAACGTGGTGAAGTATCTGGAGTCAATTCAGCGGAAGTAGCCGTGTGGCTAGGGATTCGCCGACCGCACATGCTTCTGTAGCACGCAACCAAAGAGGTGTATGATCGGACGGCGTCAGGGGAGGCGAACGTGAATCATCTTCTACTCAAGCTGTGGCGGGACGACGAGGGCCAAGACATCGCCGAGTACGCGGTTATGCTGGCCGTTATTCTAGTATTGGTGGTCGGCACGATCCGCCTAGTCGGAAGCAATGCGAACAACGCATTTTCGTCAGTAGCCAGCTCACTTCAGTAGAATTTCCGTTCCTTGGAGCCAGAGACATGTACGTCCCATTCTTGCTGTTCGTAATCGCGATTGTTCTTATTTTGATCTTCTGGGAACTGAGCAAGATTAATGGTCGCCTCAAGAAGGCGCTCGTCGCTCCACATGACACTGTGAAGGGCAATAAAGACACGCAATCCTGAAAATCGCTCTGTCGGATGTTTTGTCTCTCGGTTCCCAATCGCGAAAACCAGGTGAATTGCCGGTTGTTGGCGAAAAAGTGCGCCGTGAAAAGGCGCTCGGCTTTAGTGGGTGCAACTCCCGCCCGGGAACTGGTTCGCTCCATCGGTAGCAATCGAGGCGGCAGGCGAGGCAACGAAGTTGTCGGAAGCTGGATCTGTTGTGCGTTGGCGATTACTCCCAAAGCGGCAACGAAGCTGCAAGCTTCGCTGATTTGAATCATTGGTGCATGGCCTGGACGAAATTCTGATCGGTCGAAAATTGATAATGAATCGGGGACCATCCGCTTGTCCGAGACGCTGTTGAACTCGGGGAATACATCAAGCCACATTGCGATCCACAAGATAGCTTTTTGATGAAACAGCCGAGCATCACTGATTTCGAATGGTTAACCTGTTGGTCAGAAACCCGCCGCGGAGGGAACGAACTACTCTACGAGATGCAGAAACCGGCACCCCTAATTGTTTCCTGTAGGTCGGTTCTTTTCGATTCCAAAAACAAATCACCATGTGGGTAGAAAGATACAAATCACCTCAATTTGCGGCAAAGTGCACCTCCCAAGCAACGGTGGTTTTTTGTCCGAGAAACGTGGCCTGCAAAAGATCTCCGTCGGTTTTCATCTCGATCGGCACGGCTTTCTTGTCCTCACCGAAAGCGCTCACATCAATCGGCCTCGAACCTTCGGAGATATGAAACCACAGCGAATATGGCACTCCCGGCACGGTCGCCGATACACCTCTCAGGATTTTCCTCGACGGATCCCAACTCTGGGACAGGAGTGAGTAGCTCCCTGAGATGTGCCGGGACAATCCAATAATCTGGGGGCGTTCCATTACTGGGTGAATCAGCAAGATCCGGGTGTCATGTGCCGCTATCGGGACGTCTACGTGGTCACTGAACGTACCTAATAATTTCTGATTCCAAAAATCGAACACGACATATTTGGACTCGCCATTCAGCCCAAGCTTGTCGGCGAAGCTAACCCTCTTGTCAGCATCTTTGCTGTGCCAGTTTGTCACTCCAACAACATCGTAGGTCCCGGCCGAAGCGCGGACTTTGAGATCTATAATTTCTGGATAATGGTGGATGTAGTAATCCGGCTGAATGTGCTTGAACTTGTCCCATGAGCTCTGGGTACCTCGGCTGAACAGGTCCATGGGAATAATCGGGAGTGTAGGCAAGGACTTTTGCAGCATCTTCACGCGTGCGTCCGGCAATTCGGGAGTCACACTCGCTAAAGGGTACGCAACGCCAGTCAGGGCTATAAGGCTGACCAATGTCCTCGCCTCGGCATCGGTGACACCAAAGCCGGTAAGCGGTTCCTCTCGATCGCGTTCAGTCTCGAGAACAATCGATTTGCGTTTCTTTGCCGCGTCGGCCACACTCATGGGTTCGCCCAGCTCAATACCTTCTCCGGGCATAACGTAAACCAGTAAATGATTCAGAAAGCCGTTTGCATAAATCGAGCTGAACAGCGAATACATTCCTTGCCAATTGTTGTACACATCATCGCCATTGAAATATGAGTTCGCATAGCCAATGGCGTTGAGTGGCGTACCAGCCGGGCAAACCTCGAGAAAACGTTCCGGTCCGATCGTTTTTCGTATCATCGCGAGCCTTGATCGATAATTCGCGATGAAGTCGACTTTGGGATCATGTAAACGCGTCGTGTCCACCGGCGGCGCGTACTTGGGCAGAGCATGTTCTCCGTCGAGCTTGTAGTAATCGAAGCCCCACTCGTCCAACGTCCGAAACACGCGTTGAACAACCTCCAGAGCCTCTGGATTACTGGAATCAAGCGCGGGGGTGCTGTAGTCCCGAACCACGGCTCCTTTCTTGTCGTAGAGATACCAATCAGAATGCATGCCTAACCCGGCCGCGTAGGAATTTGGCACCAGCCAGATTCCGGCTTTCAACCCTTTCGCACGGATGTAACTCGTCAGCCACTGTGGCCCATGCGGGAACTTGTCACGATCCCAGTGTTCGATCCAGGAATGCCCTTCGGGAGTGCGATCGTAGCCATCATCCAGTTCGACATATTCAAAGCCGTAAGGCAGAAGATGCGTGGCGATCCAGTCAGTGTTGACGGTCATGTCTGCTTCAGTGACATCTTCGTAGTAACTGGTCCAGCTCGACCAGACCATCGGAGCCGCCCCGAAGTTCGTGTCATCAAAGCGCGAATAGAACGGCACACCTAACGTTTTCGTGTAATAGTCCGGAATCAGCCGAATGACCCTGCTTCCATTCACGGGAAGACTGATTTTCAGCAGGTCTGGATTCTGCGAATCCCGATTCATGGCCACTCCTTCCCCGAAGTCAATGGCAGTGTCGGTCTCGCGATCAAACAGGCTGTGAAAAACGGAGCCTTGGGTTTGGCCGAGCGTGAAATACATGACATCGGGATTCCGCCGCGGCAGAAACGAACGGTTGTGTGTCAGGCTGCCGCCGTACGTTCCCGCCACTTCGCCCGTACCCACCCAGTCCACAGGTGCTCCTTCGGCATCCATTAAACGCGCAAGAATGCGGGTGGGCGGAGCTGGTGCGTCTGCGATCAGCTCGGCGTCGTATTCCGTGCTCGAGATTGTTAAGCTATTTTCCCCGACTTCTAACGACCAGCCAGTCGAGGGTTCAGAAGTCCTGATAGTCAGCTGCCCATCCTTCCCTTGCGCCTGCCATTGTTTTAGTTCGTGACGACCGTTTGGAGAATTTACGTATAAATGCGCGTTTTGAAGCAGAACGCCAAGGGCTCTGTTTTTGACGGTTATCGCTCCCTGAGTAGCGTCTGCCGTGATCGTCCATTGGTGATCTGAGACTGAGGCGACCTGGGGATTCTGCGCGGCAGCAGTCCCGCACGCCATCACAAGTAGCCCGCTACAGCTCCCAAGCTTGATCCTCATTTTCCCTGCCTTCGATCTGCGCGGGATTATAGGCCTGGGCATACCAGACGTCCATGTGGTTGGCCACGAGAGGAGTCCGGCAGCGATGCCGGCCGCGGAAATACTTTTCCCTTGACTTCGAGCCAACTTGAGCAGTACAAGGTAGCGCATATTCGCTCGGCGCTCGGGGTACGTTTCTTTTCTCAAGCTAAAGATTTTAGTGGCGTGACCAAACTTCAGCGGAGGTACTCGATATGTCCGCGAAAGTAAACGCTTCCTGGGGTATTTTCTCCTCACTGCTAATCCTCTTCCTGCTGGCGCTCCAATTCCCGGCAAACGCCCAGATGGGCAACGCCACGCTTAGCGGAACCGTCACCGATACAAGCGGTGCCGCTGTCGTGGATGCACAACTAACCCTGACCAACAAGGCGCAGCAGTTTGAGCAAAAGGTGAAGTCCAACGACAGGGGCGAGTACACCTTCCGCAATCTCACGCCCGGCACATACGACCTGAGCGTCACGATGGCGGGATTTCAGAAGTCCATTCAAAGCGACATCGTGCTGACCCTCAATCAATCCGGACATGCCGATGTCGTGCTGAAGGCCGGCGCGGCGACCGAGACTGTCAATGTTGAGGGCCAGAACACTCTCATCAACTACGACAACGGCACAGTGCAGGGGGGCATTGATCCACAGACCGTCAAAGACCTTCCTCTGATCGTCTCCGGCAAACCTCGTTCCTCGGCCAGCTTCGCGGTATTGCTGCCCGGCGTCAGTACCGGTAGCAGCAACGAGGCTTTCAACGCCCGCATCAACGGCGGCATTCAATCCGGGGATGAGGCACTCCTGGATGGCGCGACCATGCAGGAAGGCTTCATGAGCCAGAGCGGTATGGTTTCGATCCAAGGCGACTTCCAGATGTCACCTGATATGGTTCAGGAGGTTAAGGTACTCACCTCGGACTACGCCCCTGAGTATGGCTCTTCCACATCTGGACAAATTACGATGGTCAGCAAGTCAGGCGGCAACAAGTACCACGGCGCGTTATTCGAGTACGCGCGTAACCGAGCGCTGAATGCGAAGCCTTGGAACACGTCGTGTGATCCATCCACTCCCAACTGCGATCCGCGCCCGTTCGACATCGAGCATGACTTTGGGGCAAACTTCGGTGGTCCCATCAAGATTCCATTCCTTTATCACGGAACCTCAAAGCACCACTCCTATTTCTATTTCGACTGGGAAGCGTTTCATCAGGCGGGTGGGGCAAGTAGGCCCACACTATCCATTCCATCGGTTCTGGAACGCTCGGGAAATTTCAGCGATTGGGGACTCCCTGTCTACGCGCCTGGGGATTTTGCGCCGGGTTCGAATCCGGGCCAGGCAACGGGGCCCCAATCTGCGGCATGTAGCAGTGCTCTGCCTGCGGGTTTCGGTCCCGGTCAGCACTTCCCGGGGAATATCATCCCTGCAGCTTGCATCAGTCCCATTGCGGCGGCCTATCTCGCCCAACTGCCCAACCCCACCAACGCACAAGCCCAGAACAACTACACCGTGCCCAGGCCGGTTCCGGACACCCTGGTGGCGAACAGCAACGTGTACATGTTCCGAATCGACCACAACTACGGCGATAAAGACCACTTCTACTTCTTCTGGTGGAGGCAATTCACGGGCTACAACACCGCGACGCAACTTCCTCTTGCGATTGCTACAGAAGAGCCTACTCGGCCGCAAAACTCTCCGATTGCGCGCTTTAACTGGGAGCACATTTTCTCCCCCACGCTCACCAACCATGTCACGGTGGGATATCTGAACCGCAACGAAGGCTACGGCTCCGTTGAACCTCGGCTTTTTGGGAAAGCTGCCGGCGGTGCCGGGAGCTCCCGGGAATAATGCTCTTCCCGAATTCACCTTTGGCGATGACTTCACCCAACTCGGGGACAACAAAGGGTCTCCGTCAGGAAATATCACCACTCGCCCCACCTGGGTGATTAACGATGTAGTGAATAAAGTATTTGGCCACCACACGTTTACCTTTGGCGGGGAATGGCGCTCGGTGCAAGGCAATGTTCACGATCACACGAACCAAGCTGGTACGTATAACTTTGATAGCTCCACGACAGGCATACCTAGCCTGACCAGTGGAAGTTCCGATCGCCAGTTACGTGCTGGGAACAGTTGGCGGCGGCAGCGTAGACCGGAAAACCGTGCCGTCCTGGTATCCACGGCAAGTCGTCTGGGCATTCCACGGGAATGACTCGTGGAGAGTAACTCCCAAGTTAACGTTGAATTTTGGGATTCGCTGGGATTACTACTCGGCAGCGCGTGAGAAGTACAACCATTTCTCATTCTTTGATCCGATCGGTCTCAATCCCACTGCGGGAATTCCTGGAAGGCTCGCCTTTGCCGGCAGCGGTTCCAGTTGTGGAGACGCCTGCTACGGCAAGGACTACCCGGAGCAGCCGTGGAAGAAGGGCTTCGCGCCACGCCTGAGCTTTGCGTACGCCATGAACCAGCAGACGGTGATTCGAGCCGGCTATGGCGTTTTCTTGGCGCAAGCGTTTTATCCGGGATGGAACGGAGGCATGCAGTTGGATGGCTATAATCTCACGCAAAATTTTGGTACCCATCAGGATCCAGTGACGAACCAGGCTGATCCAAACTTCTATCTGGATAATGGCGTACCAGCTCCAGCGTTGCTGCCTCCGTTTGTCTCATCTTCGTACGACAATGGACAGTCAAGCAACGATGGCCACCCGCTTTATCGGCCGCTGGACGCGAACCGCCGGCCGTACTCGCAGCAATGGAATTTGACCATCGAGCGGCAATTGCCAAAGAGCGTCTTTCTGAGCGTCGCTTACGTGGCCAACAAGGGCACACGCCTACCTTCAAGCTTGAAGCCTCTCAACGTCCTGAATCCTTTTGACCCAGGAATTCAGGCACTCGAGGCGAACACCACGCCGATTGATCCAAGCTGCGCCACCGCCACCCCGAGCGGGAATTGCAGCTACGTCCCTCAGTTGAATACCGTCTTCACTTCGGACAGCCAGACCCTCTATGGAGTGTCCGCTCCTTACCAGGGTTGGGTAGACGATCTGACAAACGCCGGAGTCTGCGATCCTACTGTGGCTCAAGCACTGCTTCCTTTCCCACAGTATTGTGGCCAGTTGCTAGGGCTGAATGAGCAACACGGCAGCTCGATCTATCATTCCTTCCAGTTAAAGGCGGAGAAGCGATACACCAACGGCCTTTACATGCTGGTTTCTTACACGAATGCGAAGCTGATCACCGACGCCGAAGATAACACCCAGAGCTCGGCAAGCGGCAGCAACGGATCGCAGCAAGTGATTTCGCCATTCGAGACCAGGCGGAATCGGTCCATTGCACCCGATGATGTGCCGCAGACGCTTGTCTGCCGCCTTTGTTTACGCGTTGCCTTTCGGCCGGGGTAAACCGTACCTCAGTGGCAGCCATGTGCTGGACTATCTGGTCGGCGGATGGGAGATCAGCCCCATCATTCGCTACTCGAAAGGAACGCCCATGTGGATTCGTTCCGGCACGTGCCAGGTGGTCGAGCAGTTTAATCAGGCTTGCCTGGTTGGCCGCATTCCGGGAGTGAATCCGTTCTTGCAGGATGTCAACAATTTCAACCCCGGAAAGGGTGGTTGCCCATCGGACATTCCCAATTGTGCTTCGCTGCTGAATCCCGCGGCCTTTGAGCCGCTCGGATCATTTGAGCCCAATGGCGCGTGCCCCGGATGCACTGGGACGTTTGGATACACGGGCAGCGGCCCGCGTGTCTACTCAGCTCTCAGGGGTCCGAACTTCAAAAACGTCGATTTTTCGATTACGAAGAAGACAGCTTTAACCGAACGCGTGAACCTGCAAATACGAGCCGAGTTCTACAACGCGTTCAACAATCACATGTTTATCGACGATAGCAATTTCAATATTGGCGGAAATTTCGCATTCAGCAATGACATCAGCGCAGCGCCTCTCAGCAGCACAACCGGGCAAAGTTTCCCCGGATTTGGTATCTGGAGCGGCAACGTAAGTGCTCCCCGACGCATTCAACTTGGGGCTCGGCTTGAATTTTGACTCTGTTCCTGAGTTGCCAATGACCTGGCTGAGTTTGGGTTCGACTGATCAGTAAAAGAGGAAAAAGGAGCTTCGCCAAAATCCGGCAAGATGTCAACGTGCGGCAGATCTACTTAGCAGTGATTCCCTTTCCTTCAACCACTGTCAGAATGCGATCTATCGGCGGTTTGTTTAGCATTTCTACTTTTCCGCTCGGCCAGCGAATTTCGAGCTTGTCGACATCGGAGGCGGACCCGAGTCCGAAATGGACTCGTAAGTCGGAGCTCGAACTATAGCTTCCGCCGCTGAAAACGTCAGAGCGTTGCCGCACCCGTCCTGTCGTGACAAACACTTTGGCTCCGATGGCATCGCGAGAACTTCCCGCACCTCCAACCAACTTCACCGAGATCCAGTGATTACTGTTCTTGACGACATTCCTGAGGAGCGTCGGGTGTGAGTCAATGTTGTTTACGACCACATCGATGTGACCATCATTGAACAGGTCTCCAAACGCAGCGCCCCTAGCCGGAATGACGTCGGCCAGGCCGCTACCGGTCGCGGCCGGCACTTCGGCAAACTTTGTTCCGTCTACATTTTGGAAGAGTAGCGGGCGCTGTGCCCAGGTGGTTCCCCAGTCGCGCTGGTCCACCCAAGAATATATGTGACCGTTGGCGACGAACAGGTCTGTCAATCCGTCGTTATCGATGTCGAGGAACCCCGTTCCCCAGCCCAGGAATGGAATTGTGACAGTGGAAACGCCTGCCTGGAATCCCACCTCAGAAAAACTGAAATCTCCGTCGTTCCTATACAAGGTATTGAAGTCATCTGAGAAAACCGTCACATACAAATCCAGCTTGCCATCTCTGTTGTAGTCGCCTACGGCGATTCCCATTGATGCTTGTGCCAGGCCAGTATCGGTCAGCGCAAAGCCGGAAACATAGCTCACGTCTTCGAACTTGCCGTTGTGAAGGTTGCGATAGAGATAACGTGGAACCGAATCGTTAGCAACGACGAGATCCAGCCAGCCATCGTCATCAACATCCACGAATACCGAAGCCAAGCCGTAGTACCCGTGGGAATCAGCGACACCGGCGCTTTCACTCACATCCGTGAACGTGCTGTTCCCGTTGTTGTGAAACAGATGATCGTGTTCGCCGACCAATCCCAACGGGCCGCACATGGACCCAACCCCACGGAACTGGCAAGAACCCGGCGGGAGGCCGTTTTGCCCTGGACTAGGAGGATGGTTGGCATCGAACTTCAGGTACCCGGGGACAAACAGATCCAGCAAACCATCATGGTCGTAGTCACCCCAGGTCGGGCCTGCTGACCAACCTCCAAGAGACACACCCGCCTTCTCTGCCACATCGGTGAATGTACCATCGCCATTGTTGTGATATAGACGGTTCTTCCCGAAGTTGGCGACGTAAATGTCAGGCCAGCCATCATTATCGTAATCGCCGACCGCGACTCCAAATCCCCAGCGCTCATTGGCGACACCGGCTTTTTCGGTCACGTCCGTAAACGTACCGTCGTGATTGTTATGAAAGAGCATTGCGCGGGGCACCGGCACCTTTCCGTTCAGCGCGGCCACTGTGGAACCACTGAGCAGGTAGATGTCGAGCCAGCCATCATTATCGTAGTCGAGCAATGCCAGACCCGAGCCAACACTCTCCAGGATCGTCGTCTTCTCCGGAGTACCAGAGTGGTGTAGGAACTTGTCCAAACCAGAGGACGAAGTCGCGTCTTGGAAGATAATCGGGGCGCCATCCACAAAACCACCGGCAGTGATCGGTCGCGCCTGCGCGTCCTTCACCGCCGCATGCGGTGGGCCGGTAGAAACGCCCATGGGCTGAGCCTGAGGTGGGCTATGGGAATCTGCTTCCTGTGCCCCAACGTTGATCGCGGTTGCGGCGAGAAGGATGCACAGAGAAATGGGCCAATCGGACCCTCCGCCCCGTCTGACGGGAGTTGCGATGCTTCATGGGTTGCGTGGCACTTCCTGGTTCACATGATCAGGAGATCCATGGCTCTGAGCTGATGGCGACGAGCTGTCGAGCTGGTACAGTTTCTGAAACAATCCGCGGAACGAGGTCGCCGGACGGCAGTGCCGAATACAGTGATGCATTGAGTCCCCTTACGGAGTTTCGAATGGCCTTACTTCAACCATGCGCAAGAACTCCTGGATCTTCTTATCTCTGAGCTCTTGCAGTTCGTCGTAACGTTTGGACTGGCTCTCACTTCGCGGGTCGCGGGTCCGTGTGTACAGCGACAGCAGATAGAAGTTCGCCGCCATGTGATCTGGGTTCAGCCTCAGAGCCTGCTGTAGTTGTTTCTCCGCTTCACTATAGTTCCTTCGTAGAAAGTAATACTGGCCCAATTCCGCTAGGGCATCTGCATAGTCTGGCTTTGCCCTCAGTGCGGCCTGGAGCTGGGGAAGTGCCTCATCGATCCGCCCCACCCGCAATGCCAGCGACCCCAGGTAATAATGCGCTGAAGTCGCCGTCGCTGCCTCATTCGCGGCTTGATCCAGCCACGGGGCTGCATCGTCATAATCTTTAGCGCGAAAAAATGCTATGCCGACTGCTAATTTGCCACGCGGATCCTGTGGATTGTGTTTTAGATACTGCTGGAAGTATGGTACGGCTTCCTCCGGATCGTGGCTGAAAAGCGATGTTGTTCCCATCGCGTAGTTGTAACTGCTATTTTCAGGCTCGAGCTTGACTGCTTTCTCAAAAGAATTCTGCGCTTCGGCGATGAGCTCCAGATCCAGACAGACCACACCGAAGGAATAGTGGACGCTGGGATTGTCCGGGGCCAGATCGCGGGCATGCGCTAGATATCCCAGCGAGCCCCTGTAGTCTTTCTGCTTGTATGCCACTCTCGCCAAGTCAAACAAAGACCGGACTGACAAATGCTCAACCGCAAACTTCTCCAGGATCGAGCGGGCATTATCCAATTTCCCCACCTGCGCATAAGTCAGGCCAAGGGTATGCTCGAGGTCCGGCGGCAGCTGTTGTCGCTTCGCTAAAGCCTCCAGAAGGGCGATGGTCACATCCTCATGTGTGCCGGGGTTGATACCGAGCAACACTTGCCGCACATCGGCCTCTGAGAAATCTGAACGTTCCAGAAGTTGCGCCAGAACCGTCGAAGTGTTTTTGTGATCTCCTAGTCCTAGATAATCCGCACACGAAATTGACAGAGCCTGTGCGCTCTCTCGTGCGGTTTTCGGAAGACGCGACACACGCCTCAGCGAGGTTTGATATTTTCCTGCTTCCAGCAGCAGCAGCGCACTCTGATAATTGGCCTCGGCGTTGCCAGGCTCGTAGCCCAGAACCGTGTCATAAGTGACCAAAGCCTTTTGGTTCGCCTGAGAATCAGTGGAAACGTTTTCCTGATAAAGCCGCCCCAGGTTCAGGTAAGCCGCTGTTAAGCGAGGTTGTCGTTCGATCGCTCGCTTGAATTCAGCTTCAGCAGCGGAATAATGGTGCGCCTGCGCCTCAATCACGCCTGATAAATTGTCGAATCCAGCATCGCTGCCGAGTTCCTTTGTCGACGCGGTTAGCTGTTCTCGAGCCGCAGGTAAATTTCCGCTCTCGATTGTTTTTTGGATTTCGAGCATGGCGCGATCGCGTGCTCTATCCTTGGGTGGCCTAGCTTGGGCAGAAACGACACCCAAAGATAACAAAAGAAGAGAGGCGGAAAGAGCCGTAACGCGGCGAACCCGTGGCATTAACACAACCGTTAACCGGTATTCTAGAGATCGAAAAATCCGAGTCATTATACTCGTGCTGGATCAAGGCGCAGCCGCATAATTTCGACTGTTTTATACTATTCCCCACATCGAACCTGTGATGCTCGAATCGCAACCCGTCTGCCCAAATTGATGCCTGCTCCAACTCAAGAGGTTTGATGAGGCTCTTGCACAAATCAACCTGGAATTGGCGCTGGTTCCCGAGAGCAAAATGGCTGCCGATGCGAAAACCAGGATTGAGGCTGAAAAGACGGCATCTCATTAGTCGGTCTGTATCGCAGGCATGAATAGTGCTCTCATCAGCGTCGCCTTGTTATGCATTTTCCCCGTATTCATAACGGGGGAACAAATTCGTGCTCAGGAGAGTCCGTCTGACGTCGTTCGGGAATACGATTTGTCGCGGCTAGACCTCTCACCCGAAAGACACAATCAACTCAAAGGAGCGCTTGAACAGAAGGACTATCAAACAGCCGAAAAGGTTCTCGTCGAAGAAGCAGAACGCGACCCCACATCACTGCGGGCTGCAAAGTTATTCGAGTTCTCTGGCGGGCTGTTTTTTTTCGATGGCCAATATGTGAATTCGATTATCGCCTGGAAGAAGGCCGAGGCTATTGCGCCGCTCGATGAACGAACCCGCTTCACTCTCGCAATGGCATATATAAAGGTGAACCGTCGCTCATGGGCGCGGTCGGAGTTAGATAGACTCGCGCAGGCACATCCCGATAATTCTCTTTATTTATATTGGCTATCGCGCATCGATTATGACGATCAGAAATATCTGGAAGCCATTGGCAGGCTGGAGAGAGTTACAGAACTCAATCCTGATATGGTACGTGCACACGATCTGTTAGGTTTGTGTTACGACTACATCGGCCAATTCGATCAAGCAATCACAAGCTTCAGCCGCGCGGTCGAACTGAACCGCGTACAGGCCAAACCCTCTCCCTGGCCGCCTCTGGATATGGCCGTCACTCAGATGGAACTAAATCAACTGGCAAATGCGGAGAAAGGACTACAAGAGGCAATAACTTACAATCCAAAATTACCTCAAGCGCAATATCAACTCGGCCGTGTGCTATACAAAGAAGGAAAAGGCGAGCAGGCGATCCAAGCGCTCAAGACCTCGGCAGCTTTGGACTCGGGCTACCCAGACCCACATTACCTGCTCGGGCGGATGTATCAAAAGCTGGGAAAGAATGATCTGGCCAAAGCTGAAATTCTAGAATTCCAGCGGCTCAAACAAGCAGCAAGCTCTGGCAGCCAGCAGATTCCCTCTCCTTAAGTCCGAATCCGCGGTTACACCACGAAGCTGCTTCAGCGCACTGGGAGTCTCAGAGAATTGCATTAACACGAAGCCCTAGTTCTCGATTTCTAGGCAGTATAAGCGCACTACTTGTGAGTTGACGAAAGCAAGGCCATACGCTTATTGAGGGGCTTTGAGCGTAATCGGGACATCAATGCTCGAGCAAGTAGCCTGGCTCGTCTCACCTTCCAGACCAGCGAGAGATTTCTGCCTAGAGGTCCTAACAAAGCCACCTCACGCAGGTGGTCCTCCGCTCATATACTCTAGTCAGTGAGCGACGTGCCAACTCGGTTCGACTCTGTGGACATACGCACAAAACTGGCGGTCGGAATAAGCTTGAACGAGACAATAAAAAGAATGAGCCGAGGGCACCGTCAGGAGTGGCCGCAATTCAAGTGGCCGCCCTGTTAGCAGGAAGTGGAAAGGAGGATCTGCTAGCTCCTCATCCAATCTATTCGGAGGAAGTTCCAGCAGATTAGAGCACACGCTTGGAAAGCACAAAACGCTTTCGACTTTTCCACCGCCACGACGACGGACGTTAGATGCAACTCCACTAAGGTCTGCTGAGGAGAGAAGAAGACGAAAACAACAGCCCAATGGCGTGTCGGAAAACCTGGTGGCGAAAATGCGACCCTGGTGACCGAGGGATTTATAAGGACCGAAACGTGCGGATCATCATCGAGTGCACGGAGAGCATTCTCCATCTCGAGGCCGGATACATTTACGCGGACTGTCCCTTCGCTCAACTTCCAACCTGTTGCAGTCCGGTGGCGGACCATACATTTCGCCAATTCTTCCCGAAGCGCATAATTTCGGGCAGACGATGGGTTTCCTCGTACGTCACGTGGAATCGCCTTCGTGCCAATCATCAGGAACAAGAGACACTCCCCAAATATTCTCCGGTTTCTCTAGTCCGATTCCACAGTGCCGGGGCCAGTCAGGATCGATATGGACAACTTGGGCCAAAGCACGCTTACCCGTCAGAAGGACATGAATCTGGATTTTCATCCCAACCCGTAAAGGCACAGTCGTGGACATCCGTGCTCCATGAAGGTTGACAACAATGGTCTCGCCTTCACAGGTCAGCGATTCAGTAACACCTTTGGCCTCAATCCAAACCTTCATGCGAACCCGTGTGCTTCTTCGGGATTCACGAGCACCGCGCTCGAGGGACATTTATGCTACCTGCCATTGCATCGCGCCCTGTAGCACGATACCTCGGGCACGCGGAGAGTCACAGAGTATTGTTTTCAATCCGACGCCAGCCGGCATCCCACTCACTTGTGATAACGCTGATTTCGACAGTTATCCCTTGGTCCAGCGTTCCCGTTGCAACAGAGACTCGTGGATTTCAGATAGTAACGGCCCTCCAAACAACAGCATTCGGAGCGCCGATGTTTGTGGTGTCGTGTTGAGGTTAATGATCGGCCGCTGCGGTCGCCGCGGTGGCATCGACCAAGCCGAAATTGAATAATGGATCGTAACCATTCGGGCCAATATCCTGTGCCGTCTGCTGCAGGATCGTGCGGACCTGCGAGGGCTTGAGGCTAGGGTTGGCCGCTTTCACCAACGCTGCCACTCCGGCTGCGATGGGTGTGGCGGCGCTGGTACCTGTGGCTTGCACATACCAGATATGGTTCACCAGTTGTCCGTTGACGTTCGCGGACAAGGAGAAACAGCCCCAGCTCGTGCCCGCAGGAGGCGGGCCGGAAGCAGGGTAACCGGTCGGCGAAGGCGTATGCGTGCCGGGAACACCCGCGCTGCATGCACCTCGCACGAATCCCGTGGGATTGCAGGGCGTGCCGCTGAACGCGCAACCCCCGGAGGGTGAGTCCCCACCTGGTGCTGATAGCCCGTGCAGGTTCGAACCGAAGTCACTGTATGATGCCAGGCAGTCCCTCCCCAGGGAGCAACCAGCCGGAGGATCATCCGGATTCGTGGTCGCCATTATCGCAATGATATTGGAGGCTTGTGCCGGCAGATCCAAGAAGGATTGGATACGGCCCAAGTCGAGAGCCGAATTGCCCGCCGCTGCCAACACCACGGCGCCATGGGCGGTGACAAGATTGGCCACACGGTTGAAGGCGCTAAACAAGGCCGCACCACCTGCCTGATTCCTGGCTACGAAACCGCCAAGCGACATGGAGATCACATCCGCTCCTTGCTCGCTGGCCAGCAACATGCCTTGCAAAGTCCAGGAGAACAAGCCGCTCCCGCCCCGCAGGAAACAGCGGTTAAACGGAGTGTCGGCCGCGGGGGGCGTAATGACGCCCGGCGCTACGGCCACCGCGCGCAGGACCTTGATGTTGAGGATTTTGGCCTCCGGTGCCACACCGATCATCAGTCCTGTGCCTGGGCCGGCAGCACCAGCCGCCAACGACGAGGTCCAGGTGCCGTGCCCGTCCTGGTCCACCGGCAGATCTCGCAGCTGGTTCGGATCAGCAGGATCGGGGACTTCGCAGTTCTGCGGGCCAAAGTTGACGGGATCATAAGAGGTAAATGTAGCGTTGAAGATCAAATTGCCGGAGACGTCGGGATGCTCGGGATTTACACCCGTGTCCAGAATGGCAATCTTCGCTCCTGCGCCCTTCGTGATGTCCCAAGCGCCGTTGGAGCCGCCGGCGATACCTCCACCCTGTGCTCCGACACGTTTCACGGCCCACTGTTGTGGGCTGCTCGTATAAAAGAAGTCCGCGGGTAGCGAACTGGAAAACGTCGGACCCGGGTGGGGAACATCGTCCGTGGGTATGGGGCTAGTTTCGGGGGCGACCTGATTGGGCCCGATTAACGAGAGCATGCGGTCATAGTCAGCATCGAGGATCGCATTGTCTTTCTTAAGGTTGCGGATCAGGCTAGCGGAGTCCGAATTGCCCGGTCGCGCCACCAGCACGCCAACGTTGTCCATCGTGGACACTACAGTCCCCCCGGCACGCTGCACGTGGGCAGCGGCATCAGCGGGCAGCGTCTGACCGTGGAACACCACGATGATCGAGTTGGGGATGGCGGGAACTTCTTGGGCTGTGGCGGGTACTTGCACGGCAAGAAAGCACACCGCGCACAAGCCGTAGGCAATCCAATGCAAGCGACGTGAGATTCTGTGGTATGTCGTCATTTGACTTCTCCTGCGTAAGTTGATTCTGAGACCCTGAAAGACTTTCGGTGGCGGGCGTCCGGGGATGATCCCTCAGACGTAAGGGCTTTATACATGTCTCACCCCACAAGATGGGGACTGTTCAGGGAGCGTCGATTCAGTAACAAAACCCCCCAGTTGGCCCCGGGGGCTTGCAGAGCAGGAACAGTTGAACTCTGTTAAGACAACAGACGGCGCCGAGCCAGACTAGCTAAACCGACCAGTCCGGTTCCCAGCAGCCCCAACGTTCCTGGCTCAGGAACTGTGGTGGTAGAGGGCGTCGTGTTGGCAAAACAGGTGGGCGAACTGCCGCAGAAAGCGCCCGCAACGTGGATGTTCCCAACCGTTATTCCGGTTGAAGTTTCTGCATTGGTAAGGACAAAAAACAGCGAGCTCGCCGTTAAACTGCCCTGAGCGTCGAAACAGACGGTTTGCTTTGTAATACCACCGCACGCGCCCAGAGAAAGTGAGCCAGTGCTAAGGTCAGTGGCCATTGACATTCCGTTGACGTTTACGTTTCCCGAGAAGCCAATTACTGGGCCACCAAGTCGGACAGAGCCTGACGTCATTTGAACCGCAACGCAGACCGAAGTGCTTGCGAAGCCCATGCAGTTGCCCATTCCGCCCTGCGTGAGGGAGACCGTTCCGATCAGTGTGCCGCCCACGGATATGTCTTCAGTTATGCTTGTTGCTGAGACAGCTGGCACAATCACCAACATTGTAGCGATGGCCAACACTACTAGAAGTGAGAGTTTACAGCTGCTATTGCGCACAGCAGCCCCTCCATAACTGGGGTGGAAATGGCAACAGCCAAAAGGCAGCACGGGAACTGCCAAATGGGTGGCGGAAATTCAAAAGTAGCCAAAGCTATTTGCCGCAAACAAGCTACGTAAATATTTGCAAAGGCCCTGAAGCTTTGAGTGCCAGCGAGATGTCGAAATGTCAGCACAAAATGTGCAAGAACTTGCAGCAAAGCTGGAGCAGTGCCGAGGAGGCACTGGAGCTAATTGTTTAGCGTTAACTCTCCGGCGAGCGTGAGTCATTGAGCGTCAGCGGGTGGCGCCTTTTCAGGCTCCCCTGTCCCTGCAAGGTTGCCACAGACCCTCGTTGCCGGCGAATTTGATCGAATTCGCGCCATGAACAAAGCTGAAAAGCAAACTCTCCAAAGATCTCGTTATATCTGGTGAGGCTGATAGGCCCGCGGCGTATCTTGCCAGCACATTCTCAACAACAGCAGGTGAATTTTCGTCATGCACGCTCAAAGGTTTCATGTTTCTACACTGATGTCCTTCGTCGCAGTCGTCGGGCTCTCGTTGCCGACTATTTCTGCGGCTCAACCCCAAGATGTGGCGGACGCGAACGCGCCCGCTGTAACACAAAGCAAGGCGCGGCAAGGCAGAGTGATGACGCCCGCTTCCAGCGTTGCTCACCAGGGCGACAAAGGGCGTCGCGCTCACACCCACTTGCAGGTCTTCATGCCTGACGACGCCGTGCCGCTCGTCGGCCCTCCGTTTGCCGGTCTGGGCTTTGAAACTCCGGCGTCACTGGCGTGCGTGTATTCTCTCGTGCCCAAGAAATCGTTTTGCAATCCGAACCTGGTAACCGCCAATCCCACTGGCGGATTCGGCGCGATAGCTGTAGTCGACGCTTTTCACTACCCGACGGCCGCGACGGACCTGCAGACCTTCTCCGCTCAATTCGGCTTGCGGGCTCCGAACCTAACCGTGGTCTTCGCGAGCGGCACCAAGCCTGCTCAAGACCCGAGCGGAGGCTGGGAACTGGAAGCCGCACTCGATCTAGAGTGGGCCCATGCCATGGCGCCCGATGCCAAACTCTTTTTGGTAGAGGCCCGGTCGGACAATTTGACCGACTTGTTTAACGCGGAGGTAGTAGCCAGCAACCTGGTGGCGAACGCCGGCGGCGGGGAAGTCTCCAATAGCTGGGGCAGTGCCGAATTTGCGGGTGAAACCACGCTCGACGCTACGTTTACAACTCCGGGAGTTGTTTATTTCGCTTCCTCCGGCGATCAACCCGGTGTCGAATATCCGGCGGCCTCTCCGAATGTCGTGGCTGCGGGCGGAACGACCACGTCCCGTGATCCTGCGACTGGCAATTTCCTGGCCGAGCACCCGTGGGACTTGGCAGGCAGTGGTCTCAGCGCTTTTGAATCTCGTCCCAGCTATCAGGATGGCATCCAGTCGATCGTGGGAAGTTCGCGCGGAGTTCCTGACCTGTCGTTCGACTCCAATCCAGTTACCGGTGCCTGGGTCTTCGACACGACACCGGTACAAGGAGCGGGAACTGGCTGGTTCATCGTGGGAGGAACCAGTTTGGCTTCCCCTGCACTGGCGGGAATCGTGAACGCGGCCGGAAGCAAGCTCGTATCCAGCCAAGCCGAGTTGAGCCTCATGTATAGCAACCTGGCAATCACCACCGATTTCACCGACATCAAAAGCGGCTTTTGCGGTCCCACTGCGGGCTTTTCGGCGAAGTTAGGCTGGGATCTTTGCACCGGAATAGGAAGCGTTAAGAGCAAGATCGGAAAATAACGCTCATTGCCTCCCCATAAGATCGTCCCGGAAACGGCTGACTACACGCTCGGCGTAGAAAAGCCCGGTCCGCAAGGACCCGGGCGCTTCCTGGGCAAAAGAGACTTTAGAACCCATCCCGGACTTCTCTGCAAAGCAAACGTTTCTCTCCAAAAACGCGGTCTCGGTCAGGCTAGAAAATTCAGAACCTGCTGTCGTAAGCAGCCTTGGCCTGGAGCAAAAGGCTTCGTGCGTTTCGGCTGCTTACCCGCAGGAGTCTCCTTTGGAGTTCGTCGTTTTCGCTGCGGACACTACCCAAGATGCCAAACTATATCGTCGTCTATATCACAGCATCATCCTTATAGTGTGGCTTCATATGATGTTCACCAAGATGGACGCTATCAGGCGTAACTCATTGAACTTTTCGGCCTGGAATTTTCGGTCTGCAAACTGGACAGCGTTGGAAACGATGGATGAGTCGTTTCCATAGTGGCCAGCTCTGCTTTTCAAGTTCGTGTTGCCATCGAGGTCCAGACACTTTCTTTTGAATCTCTGGATCGCTGACACCCATACCACGACTCCAGTTGCTGGCGCAGAAGACTCAAATGGCGTTCTCGGAGTGGCTTGGCTAAGATTGTGCAGGCAACATCACAAATGTTGCAATCGGGAAGACTCTGGTCTCCAAGTCGAAGTAACCCAGATCATACTCCATAAAACTGACCACCAGTTATCGTCGTGAACCTCTTTGATGCCGGCAACCTGGCTGAAATTGATTTTCTTGTTGCCCAGACAGATGCGGTCGCAGCGGGTGACTACGATGGTTTTGTCGTGGAAGGGATAGCGACTGAGTAGCTCCGGGCGGCTTCTATAACTTGACTGTATGATCATATTTTTACAATTATCGAAACATGCCGGTCGTATCAAACAAGAAGAGCACCGAGCATGTTGCAAAGTACGCCGACATGCTTTCCGCCATGGGTACCGAACCACATCTTCGCATCCTGCAATTGCTGCTGTCCGCCCATCCTGATGGGTTGGTCGTAGGTGACATCCAGTCGGAGTTAGACATCCCAAATTCCACGCTTTCGTACCACCTAACTTCACGAATAATCGGCCGTCAGTCATCCATTCCGCTTCATGCTTACTGCTAAACCCGGAGCGAAAATTATCGAGAGCGTGAGCGCCTTTTCGCGGGTCGCTTTGGGCTGTGCGTGACGGTTGCTTTAGAAATGAAAACGTCAGCGGGAAGTTTGAACCGAGCACTCAATTTCCGCACCTGTTCTAACGTGAGATTGCGCTGTCCTGTGATGAACATCGAAACCGCGCTCTCCGAGCCAAATTGAGGAATGAGGTCACGCTGTGTCAGATTCTGCTGTTCAACGAGAAATCGCACGACTGAGACCGGATCAGCTTTGGGCACGAAATAGTGCTCTTGCTCGTAGCGCTCCACAAGCAAAGTTAGGAGTTCGATTGCTTCAAGCTCGGAGCTGGAAGGATTTTCTAGTGTCGTTAGTCGGAAAAGAGCATCGGTGTACATTTCAAGTTCTGCATCGTTGTGTATGACGCGGGGAGCGCCATGCGCAATCATTTCCGCCGGGTTTGCGAGAACTGTGCTCATTATTTTCCGTACCTCTTGTCCCAGTTGCTGCGATTGTCGTATTCCTTGTGCGTCAAGAAAGACCGGACGTAGACATGCCCTTGCGTTTGCCTTTCCTTCGCCGTCTTAGCATAGTGGATGACGGTTACAAGCCTGTACCGGTTGTGCCGAATATTAAAGATTACGTAGCCTTCTACAGAATCTGCATCCCTGAAGACTTGGCGGACCTCATCAAAATTGTGCCAGCGAACCACCTCAACAATCGCGATCCAGGCTTTGATTTCGTTCGCTGCATCCGGGTAGCTTTCCATTGCCTCCCTCAGGTGCCTACGCATAACGATATGCACTGAATAAGACTACTTCACAACTTGTGAAGTAGTCAAGGGATATAGTCGAAGCCGGTCTCAGCGCGGGCTGAGACCCGCGTTGTCAGGCACCATTCCACGCCAGCAGTTGGGAGAAGCCGCGCAAGTCAACCAAACCGTGCGCCAGTATCTAGTGGAACTCGAACTACAGAATCCGGTGGAGGAACCGGTTCACCAGCAGACCAGGTGTCGACCACCGATCCCGATTCCACCTACGCGACCAAGGGCGGGACCCCAGCTCCGCCTCGGCTACTACGACAACTATCTGGTGGACAACCCCAGTTGTGTGATCGTGGGCGTCCAGGCAACAGCCGCCCGGATGAGTCAGGAAACGGTCGCCGCGCAAGACATGCTCACTCGCTTCACGCAATGGCAAGGACGAACGCCAGAATCAGTAGCGGCCGACACGACCTACGGCAATGGTGAGTTCCAGCAGTGGTTGGCAGACCGGAGCATCACTCCCTTATATGCGAACCCGCGACAGTATCCATAGAAAGAACAGCCCGTTCTATGGCCCGGAGCGGTTACTTACCAGCCCGAAAGCAATAGCTATCGCTGTCCTGCGGGGGAACAACTCAACTATGTCGGCCTGAATGTTCGCAACCGCGCCCACGCCTATATCGGCAGCGGCAAACGTTGTGGGGCATGTTCGCAAAAAGCGCAATGCACCAGTGGACGATATAAGTATCTTGCCATTCACATGGATGAACCGGCCCGGCAACGCGCACGGGAGTTGGCGAACACGCCAGAGTTCGCCCATGCGCAGCGACAGAGAAAGAAGGTGGAGGCCTTGTTCGCGGAACTCAAGAATCAGATCGGGCTGCGTCGCTTGCGCCTGCGGCGATTGAAGTTCGTGCGGGAGCAGTTCTTCCTGGCAGCGGCGGCCCAAAACATCAAGCGGCTAGTGCGGTTCCTCAGCCAACCGACAACGCCTACTCTGCCCGCCACCACTTAGTCGTACTCTCGAAGAGAACAAACCGCACAACGGCAGCGTCCACAGCCAAGGGAAAGAGTATCTTCTACACTTACTTTTTCAACACCCACGCCTGATAACGACAGTTGAGTCTAAACGACAGTTGAGTCTAGATGAAGAATCTCCGACCAAAATCACCTGCAGGTGTGATTAACAGCACAGACGTTTCCAAAGGTGCGGACTACCGTTGACCGGTAAGATTTCCTTCCCCCAGCGGTTGCGGATTCAAGGGCCCCAATTCAGAAAAAGCTAAATTGTGCTTTGCGCCGGACTGCTTGCCGTTTCGGGGTCTCTTTCGCAAGGATGCCCGATCAAAGCCTTTCGGGGGAGGGGCATGCAAGCGGTCCAGTGGAAAGCGCAATTTAATAGGACAAAATGACGTGCGGTGAATGTCGACAGCGCATGAGCAGTGACGACTTACTCAACCGACTACGATGCGCCAACTGTCGGCAAATCAAATTCGAACAGTTCTATGATTTCACACTGATAATTCTGCTTATCGCCTCGGCCGAATGCATCGGGTGGCTGATGTTCTCTCGTTCGCACGATTGAAAGTTACCATTCTTCATGCGCCGCTGGCCGGAATTTGAGTGAAACGCCTGGCTACAACTATCAAGCTGCTGACCACCCAGCAACAGATTTCCTTGCTTGACGGATAGGGGCCGGAAGGGAACCGGCCCCCGTTCTTCACCTTCATTCGCAATCGTTGTGCAGTGGGTCGGGCGCGGGAGGGCCAGCGATGCAGGGGATAGCGCTTAGATACTCGTAGATGGCCCGGAGGTCATGGTCAGTCATATTGTGATAGATGGGCCAGGGCATTATTTGGAGTAGAGCGCCGTCGAACGGAGGCGGAAGACAAGTTCCGTCGGGAGCACCGGTACAGGTTGGATGGAGGTGATCCATGTCGACGCCTGTCCTCATAATCTGAACAAACTCTTCAAATGTGTTACCCCCTTCAGGACGCCCAGTTTTGTCCGGGGTCAAATTGCGCGAGATGATATGTGGAAATGGGCCTGGCCCGGGGAAGGGACCGAAATCTCTGCCGCCGCCCAGGTAGGTGGCAGGGTTAATCTTCGTCGGTTGGCCAAAGTATGGATTTCCACCCGGAGCGAATTCGGTTTCAGGGCCAGCGCTGTGGCAACCATCGCAGTCAGCCTGTGCGTTTACGATGTAGCTGCCCAGTCCTACCAGTGCCCGGTTTTTTCCATCCAGCTTCAGCGGGACCGGGGCGATGGCGAAACCTTGTTGAATCTTTGATGCCTCGTCATTCCCAGCGTTTTGACCAGAGGCTTGTCCATGCCGGGACGTAATCAACATCCCCAAAAGAACAACCAGTGCTAGGGTTGCGGACGATCCAATTGTCTTAAGAAACTGGTGTTGTCTCATCTGATGGCTCCTTTACGGTTGTTTCGCGCCCAAAGCAAGTGAAAACTGTCATTGCCGGTGAGGCTCAGGAGCAGCATGCCGACACTGGCAAGCGAGCGTCTGTTCACAATTGCACAGTTTGAAATATCTCCATCGCCCGAGTCGGACTCGATCACTGTCGCAAAATCCCCATTTCACTCACTGACCCCTGATCCGAGGCAAAATCAAACGTCCCAGAATCAGTAGAATTCTGGGACGCAAGTTTGAACAGCCCTCCCCCGAGGTCTGCTCACAAATAGCATGCCGATACTGGCGATCGACCGTCTGTTCAATATTGCACAGCTGGAAACATTTTCAACGTCTGCGTTCCGACTCATCATTTGTTGAAACATCCCCATCTCTTACAATGTCGGCGGTGTCAAGTACTTTTTGAGCGTACTAACCCGTGCACTCCAAAGAGAGCGCCATTTCGCTCTAGTTGAGGTAGTGCCGTATCCAACCAAGGCTCGCTCGCAATCAGTTTCAGGTCAGGAACTCAGTCCGACCCATCCATCTCTTCGATCGCACTGGCGATCATGATTCCTAGTTCAAACTCCTCTCCGAGAAGAGGAGCGGGACGCCCAATCATTACGTCGGTGATTTACTGCACACCATGAGGATGTCCAGGCTGTCCCGCGTGCGAACCGAAACTCTGCAGTTGCTCGTAATCCCATCCTCGCCGCCACATCCAATACAAGCGAACTGCTAATCTCCGTGCCATCGCTACTTTCGCGATCTTGCGGCCTCGTCGCTGCGCCAGGTGGAAAAATTGGTTGCGCCACCGGCCATCGCTGCGTGCCGTCGCCTGCGCCGCTTCCACCAGCAAGAACCGCAGCAGGCTGTTGCCTTGTTTACTGATATGGCCCAACCGTCGTCGTTCCCCGCTGGAGTCTTCCTCTGGGACCAATCCCAAATAGCTGGCGATCTGCTTGCCACAGTCGAAGCGATTGGCTTCCCCGATGATCAGCACAAAGGCGATTGCGGTCAGAGCACCCACCCCGGGATGAGTCATCAAGCATCGAGCTGCGCAACATTTCTCCGCCTCCTCCTCGATCGCCCGCGTCAACTCGGCGATGGTCGGGTTAATGCGGTCCAACACCTGCAGCAGATCTTCCCGCCGGCGACTTGCCCAGGCAGCCAACGACAAGGACTCGAGTTGCTTGCGTCCCGCCTCCCGCCACAGTCGTTTCTTGTAACGTACGCCTTCATTGATCGCCACCGCTTGCAACTGGTTCATGATCCGCGTTCGGGTCTGCACCATGCGGTGTCGATGCCACAGCAGTTGCCGCAGATCCCGGTTCTCCCAGTTCGGCACCCAAATCTTCGGAAAGTCATCCTTCAACATGAGTTTCAAAATATGTTGCGCGTCTAGCCGATCGGTCCTCTGCTTGCGCACTCGTTTCGCTCGGATCTTAGCGGCATCGCCCATCCATAACTCGAAGCTCAGCTCCTCCAGCAGTCGTTCGAACCAGCGAGCATGCCCACTGGCTTCCATACCCACTCGCACCTTCACCTTTCGTTCCCCCAGGTCGCGGTAGAACCTCTGCGCTTCTTCGGGGTGTTGGAGTCGTCGTTCTTGTAGCTCTCCCGTTTCGCTATCCACATACGCAATTTGTTGGAAGCCCGGGTGATAATCGCATCCTATAATCAACATGTTCGGCTCCTTTCTCCCGAGCTTTGGTTGGTTGGCACCATCAAAGTTTACTCGGGCACGGGAGCCGACATTGTTATGGAATCATTACACTCAAAACCCCTAGGGCGGGGCAATTTGAGTGAAACGTGCTGAGCTGCTGCCTGCGATTGATGCCGTTCTGCGAGGAGATCGTTTTGTCGGTGCCTGCGGGCAGGACCTCATCCTGCGGCGCGTTCAGAGGCTTGCGCTTGCCGGACGGGGATCGAAACACGGATGCTGGTTCCTCCCAGAGGCTTCGAATCAATGGCAATCGTTCCGTTCACGAGTCTGACTCGCTCCTCCATGCTGGCGAGACCCAAACCTCTACCCCGCCTTACCGTCTCGATGTCAAAGCCTTTGCCTGCATCACTGATTGTGAGATGAATTTCATTGGAGTGCTCGGACAGTTGCACTTCGATCCGTCTAACTCCACTATGCTTGACCGCATTGTGGAGAGCCTCCTGTGAGATTCGGAAGAGGGTTACCCCGATTTCGCTCGGTATACGAGTGGCTACGTCAGCTTTGAAGTTGACCTCGATTCTCTGACGCTCACCGAATTCTCTGCACCAGCTTCTCATGCCTGCAACAACCCCTAGATACTCCAATTTCGAGGCGTGCAACTCGTGCGACAAGGCTTGCACGTCGTCCGAGATTTCTGTCGTCCGTTTTTGCAGTTCATGCATACGCCTCCGCACCTCAGAAGGATTCTCTTCGAGTTGTCCGAGTTCGAGCGCCAGCATTGCGAGTCGCTGGTTAATGTCGTCGTGAAGTTCTCGCCCAATCCGAGCCCGTTCTTGTTCTTCAGACTGAATCAGCTTTCGGCTGACATCCAATAGCGCCTCTTCCAACTGCCTGCGCTGAGTAATATCCTCAGCGAAGATGAGAATACCTCCGATAGTCCCGGTAGCCGTCTTCCATGGGCGAATCTCCCAACGGACCCATGTGGTGCCACCTTCATGATCCCAGCGATCTTCGTCAGCTCGCAATGTTTCTCCTGCAAGAGCACGGGAATGCATTTCTTTCCAGCGCGGGGGAATGTTAGGAAAAAGCTCGTAATGCGAACGTCCAATCACTTCCGAACTATCGACTGAGTAATCTGCACACCAGCGATCGCTCACCTGGAGGTACCGCATCTCACGGTCCACCATTGCCACTCCCGCGGGGACGTTTTTGACAAAGATTTTCAGCAGTTCCTCCCGCGATTGCAGAACTGCCGCCTGCGCTTCTAAGGCGCGGTTCACTTCCAAAACTACCTCTTCCGCCCGCTTGCGCTCTGTGATGTCGATACAAGAACCTATGTAGCCAGCAAAAGAACCGTCCCGGTTGAATCTTGGAACAGCTGTGTCGAGCACCCAGCGATATTCTCGGTCATGGCGCCGCAGCCGATATTCCATCTTGAAAGATTCGCGTGCATCGAAAGCCTTTGTGTAAGTGTCCAAGCACCGTTCAAAGTCTTCAGGATGAACCCCTTCTGCCCAACCGTTTCCTAGCTCCAGCTCAATGGGCCTACCGGTAAACTCAAGCCAGGGCTGATTGAAGTAGTTGCACAGCTTGTCGGGACCAGACATCCAGATCAGTACAGGAGCGGCATTGGCGACCAGTCGGAAGCGCTCCTCACCTTCCCGCATTGCGCTGGTTAACAATCTCAAGTCTGTCTGCAACAGGTCGCGGCATTGCAGCAGGAACTTGCGGTAGGGCTCGGTGTAGGCGTTTCTCTTGTCATCAAGAACGCAAACGGTCCCGAATATGTGGCCATCAGGCCAAGCGATCGGAAAGCCCAGGTACGAGATCATTCCCAGTTTGACGTCGGGATTCGACTTCCATTCTTCATCCTGTAGAGCATCCGGGACGAGGAGTTGTTGTTGAGACCTGATTACTCTCTCGCAATACAGCCCGGAATCGAAACACGCCACCTCGTCCTTTTCGTAAGGATTCCCACTCGACTCGCTCGACACAAACACCTTAATGTTCGGAGGTTCGAGCTTCATGACCAAAGCGGCGGGAACGTGAATGATTTCGGCTAGTAGGTTGACGATCTCTTGCCACTTCTGGACGATCTCACTAGGCACTTCTATGCGTGGCGACGGCATGCCGGCTAACGAATCGGAAGATATGGCTGACAACACTCTTCTTACCTCAATCTCTAAAGACCTCTAGTATTCACTAGGAACACTACGTGCGTCGTTGAGTTAAGGCAACCTCGTGCTGCCTGCGTGCCTCACCCTCGAATGCGTAACTTGATTGCTGACCGTCAGTTGGCAATAAATCCCCATATCATCACCTACGCCAGCCAGCCCGGACCGGCTCGGGTCTCCGGCAGCTAACGCGATGGGGATCGCCCGTCAGCGTTACCTTGGTTTAGGGCCTCGCCATTCCAAATCTTCAGACGCAAACCGAACATCGCATGAATGATTCCCATGTCCTCTGGTCGGTCGAACACGTCGCGAATAGCTGGCATTTCGTCTTTCCAAAAGGCGCTTCCAAACGGCAGGGTGTTGACTTCCCACTCAGCATCCGGTTGATACTGGCATAGCAGCCAAGGCGGCGACGTTTTTCTTACTGAGCATGATTGGCCCTCTTCGATGATAGCTGGCGATTTCACGTTTTGACCACATGATGAGTGCTATCCGGATGTCTCACATCTGAGGTGAGTGCCTCCCAGTTGACCGCTCGGATTACTTCCCATTTTGCCGACCATCTGTTCGGAACCATCAGGAGAGCTGGAGTGATCCGGCTTTCTTGCGATACGATTGCTTCCCTCGTGTTCTTTGGTGGAGAGACAGGAGGCAGTATGGGGACCCTGATTCAAGACTCGCGCTATGGCTTGCGGATGTTGCGCAAATCCCCCGGCTTCACCGTCGTGGCCATCCTCACGGTGGCGCTGGGCATCGGCGCGAACACGGCAATTTTCAGTCTGATTGATGGCATCCTCATGCGCGAGCTGCCGGTGCAGGATGCGCAGCACCTCGTGGTTCTCAGATGGAGCGCCCGCAAAGCCCCCGATATTCACGGCCAAAGCAGTTACGGGGACTGTGGATCGCGGAATGGCGAATCTTCCGGCTGCTCACTCTCCATGCCCTTTTTCAACGATGTAGCCTCCCATGTCAGCGCATTCTCCAACCTCGCAGCATTCGCCAACGCAGGTAAAATTGACCTGAGCGGCAACGGAACGGCGAGCGTGCTTAGGGGGCAGGCGGTTTCCGGCGGATTCTTCCCGCTGCTCGGCGTTCGTGCTGCTGCAGGACGCCTGATTGCGCCCAGTGACGATTCGGTTTCCGCGCAACCGGTGGTCGTCTTGAACTACGGCTACTGGAAACGCCAATTCGGCGGCTCACCCTCTGCGATTCAAAAAAAAGTTCGCCTAAACAACGTGCCGTTCACAATTATCGGCGTAGCCGATCCGCGATTCGACAGCCTGAGTCCCGGGCGCGTCTACGATGTGTGGGTTCCACTTTCCTTACTGCCGCAGATCAATCCGGATCCGTGGGTAAAAGCGCGCGCGACGGATATTTACAGCTGGTGGCTGGTGGTGATCGGTCGGCTGAAGCCAAGCGTCGGCAGATTGCAGGCGCAGGCCGCCGTGACGACGGTTTTCCGCAACGACATGCTGCACAGCGCGAAGCCTCTCTCGAAGCCGGAAGATGATCCGAGAGTTGACGCGCTGCCTGCGCAGTCCGGACTGACCGGCTCGACGACGGAAATTTCTGGCGAATTGTACGTGCTGATGATGGCCGTCGGAATTGTGCTGCTGATTGCGTGCGCCAATGTAGCGGGTTTGCTACTCGCGCGCGGGACGGCGCGACAAACGGAAATTGCGGTGCGTCTGGCGCTTGGGGCAGGCCGCAAAAGAATCGTGCAGCAACTGCTGACGGAAAGCGTTTTTCTCTCACTCGTGGGCGGCGCGCTGGGGGTTTTGTTTGCGATTTGGGGCACGCGTGCGATTGTGACGCTTTTTACAAGCAGCTCCGACGAGCCGTTTGGATTCAGTCCCGGCATTGATGGGCGCGTGCTGCTGTTCACGTTCGCAGCGGCGGTGCTGACGGGAATTATTTTCGGGCTCGCGCCCGCGTTTCGCGGCGCGCGCGTCGATTTGACCCCGGCACTGAAAGACGGCACGAGAAGTTCGGCGGCGGAAGGACGCGCGGGGGGAACATGGTTCAGTTTGGGCAACGGATTGGTGATCGCGCAAGTGGCGCTCGCAGTCGTTGTACTGGTGGGCGCGGGACTTCTGGTACGCACACTGCAGAACCTGAGAAATGTAGACCCGGGATTCGATACTCGCAATTTGCTGACGTTCGGATTGGATCCAACGCTGATCGGATACAAGACGCCACAGGTTGATGCGTTCTACAGAGATTTGCAGCAGCGTATCGGAGCAATTCCCGGAGTCGAGTCAGTGAGCTACTCGAACAGCACGCTGCTGAGCGGGAGTTTGTGGGAAACGGGCTTCCATCTTGAGGGCACGCCCAAAGATCAGGAATCGGATGCAGATTATCTTCCCATTGGCACAGGTTTTTTCTCCCTGATGCACATACGGCTGCTCTCGGGACGAAACTTCAATTCAGCGGATTTTGCAGAAGCCGAAGCGGCGGAGGAAAGGGATAGAGCGCGGGAAGCCGTGGAGAAAGCGAAGGAAGCGGGACTTCCGCCTCCGAGTGGGAGCGCAGCCGTACCGGACAGCGCGGCAAAGGAAACGCCCGTGCCGGTGATCGTGAACAAGACGTTCGTGCAGAAATATTTTCCGAAAGTGAATCCGCTGGGAGTTCATTTCGGTGCGCACGAGGCCGACCCGGCAAAAGGAGACTGGGCAACTCCGGGCTGGGAGATTGTAGGGGTGGTAAGCGACGCGAAGTATCAAGACCTGCGGAGCCCGATCAACTCTACGATGTACGTTCCCTCGAGCGGCGGCAGCACGAGTTTCGAAGTACGTACCAGAATGAATCCGACCGCAGTCACCGCTTCCATACGCAGCGTGGTGAGCCAGATGGACAGCAATTTGCCGGTGTTCAATGTACACACGCAGGCGGAGCTGATCGACCAGTTGCTGTTTCAAGAGCGCATGATTGCGAAGCTGTTAGGATTTTTCGGAATCCTGGCGCTGGTGCTGGCGTGCATCGGACTGTACGGTCTGCTTTCGTATGAAGTGTCGCGGCGCACGCGTGAAATCGGCATTCGCATGGCCCTGGGCGCGCAGCGCGGAGGCGTGCTAAGGCTGGTTGTGGGTCAGGGAATCGTCCTGGCGATTACCGGCGCGATAGTGGGCATCGGGGTGTCGCTGGGAGTAACGCGCTACCTGAAATCGATGCTCTATGACATTCATGCGAATGACGCTGCGACAATCGCAGGCGTGGCCATTCTGCTTACATTGGTCGCGGTAGCGGCATGCTACATTCCCGTGCGCCGCGCCATGCGCGTCGATCCAATGGTCGCGCTGCGGTACGAATAGCCCGAGTCGTACTCAGATGGCTGACCTTAACAGGCGTGGCTGTTGAAAAAGTCCAGTTTCCTCCCAAACAGCCGAAATCTAGGGGATACAAAATGCCTTGAAAATCGAGAAAAGTCGCTTGTGGGGCATCCTAGCCCAATTTTATTTTTGCCAATTTCCTGCGCAGGACTTTTTCAACAGCCACGAATCATACACTCAGAATCCCTGTTTCCGGCATTTTGAGTGTAAAGGCGATGCTTCGTCAACAGACGAATCATTCGTAGGGCTCTAAAAAAGTCAGTATTGTAAGTGCCCCGGAATGTTCTCTCTCGATTAGAAATGATGAACGCGGTTGCCAGACTAGAAGGCTTCTCCAATTCCCATGCTGAATGTGTGGCCATCTTTGCCCTGGGCGAAATCGGCGCGGAAATTGAGTTTGTATTTTTGGCTGATCTTGAATCGCAGGCCGCCGCCGCCGGCTGGGAGAAGATTATTGCCTTGTATCTCGCCCAATCCGGGCGCGACCTCACCAACTCCGACAAAGGCGACCATGCCAAATCTCCAGGGCAGAGTACGGCGATACTCGAGCTGGGTGGCGAACATATTTGAGTCGATGTATTGTCCCGCCACGTAGCCCCGCAGTTCGTTGTTGGTCCCGAAGATGCACTGTCCGTAGAAGGGCGCGCTTCCGGCCGTCGCACAATTGAAAAAGTTGTACGCGAGAACCTGTTTCGTTCCGAGGCTGTGATAGTAGTTGAAGGTGAAACGATAGGACTCGAATGAGTACTTACTTCCTAGTGCGTCGGAAAAAAACATCGACGTGAAGTCGAATAACGTGCCCTGTTCGGGATAGAAGCGGTTTGGACGCGTGTCACGGTTGGCGTGGAATCCCACGGCGGTGAGTCTGGTTTGGATACCGGTATCCGGAGGTGGAGCAATGCCGTTTTCGTTCTCGGACCGCAGGGTGATGCTGGAGTTGCCGGTCATAAACCGAGGACCGACGGAGAGCTTCCATCGCAAGCGGTAAAGAAAGTCTCCGAGGAACAGCTCGCCGGTCTGTTTGAGGGGTAGCTTCAGGCCGGCGTCGCCAGATGCAGTACCGGTGCCGTAAAAGTCGTAGTTGAGGTTGCCACGGAAATAGATCGTCGTGATGTGGTAAGTGTCCTGCTTCAAATAGAACTCGCCACCGAGGCCCCAAGCTCGGCTCCCGTTATCGGTGATGAGAACAGCACCTCCAATGGTTGAAGGTTGCGAGATTTTGTCGGACTTGCGCAGCGCAAAGATGTACCCTCCTGCCAACACCGCTCCTGAGCCAATTGCAGGACTGGAAAGGGGAATAGGAGCGGCGACAAGAGAACCGCGCTTTTCATTTGTTGTCTTTTCTTGCCGCGGGCTCTCAGACGCTTTCTCTGGTTGCGTTTCCTGGTCGATCGGCTCTTGAGCCTGAGCAAAAAGAGAAATGAGGGTCAGCAACGTCCACATAGAAACAAATCTTCGCGTGCTGGAGGATGTCCAACGCACTAGTTACACCTCGATGGCGTCGCCATGGTTTGATAGATCAGGCAACTTGAATCGCCGTCGAACGCTTCCGAGAGAGCTTTGCGGGGAATATCTGTTCCATCTCGTCAACCCCGGTGGAACAGGTTGGCACAGGCACCACCTTCGACGAAGTGTAAGGCGGTATAACTCCAAAGTGTGTCTCCTTCGTCATTTCACGGTCACCAGGGAACGGGACCAATGATCACTGAGGATGCTCCGGCTCGGGGCCAGCTGCCGGCGAGTCTTTCAGTTTGCCCAATTCATCGAGTACATCTTGCCAAGCCTTCGGGTCCTTCTTGGTCGCAAACGGTGCCCCGAGATCGGCATAAAATGCGAGGATGTCACTGCGCAACGTGTCCGAAATTGGTTTCCCGCTCACCTTGGCTAGCAACTTCGCGTAGGCTTCGTCAGTGAACGGGTAGGCCGTAGGTTCTGTAAGTTCTCCGGTGTCAAAGTTGTCGTTGGGCAATTGGAGGCGGCCTTCCTGTTGGGCAACTAGCATCCCTCGATAATGTTTCAGCGTTTCGTTGAAACTGTGCATGTACAACTGTTCTACGGCTGGAGTGGGCGGATGAAATGCAAGGGCGCTAAAGGGTCCTACTTTCGGCACAAGACGCAAAAAGAACGCTTTGATGCGGGCTGAGACCCCTGGTTTTTCATAGGTTTTTCCCCAATCTTTGCGGTACTCAGAATGCGAAACGTTATAGATGAATTGGCTCCGGACCTCATTGGGGTGACTGTTCTGGATCTCATGTCTCTTCATATGCCATGCCACCCTGGTCGTTCTGGGTATGACCGCTGAAACCGCGTGGCGATAGCTGCCGATTGCCAGATCAACACTGACAAAGATGCTCGACAGGTCGATACAGTAGGTATCGGCGAACGCTCTTTCCAGAACGGGCTTGGATACTTCGAAGCCGATGAAGTCATGATAGGCGCGCGGCGCGTAGTTTCCTTCCGCGACCTGATCGACATCGAAACCAAATTCGACCTGCGAGTGTGCAGATGGTTTTTCGTCATAGGTGATGACGGGCCCGTACTGCTTCGCAAGCTTGGGGTACATGATTGCAACCGAGAGGTTCGTCGCCAAGGGATGTCCTGTAGTATCCGCGGCGTAGTGGGCAAGAGCACCCAGCGCAAATGCATATTCGTTCAGATCGTGGGACTCGGCGATGAGCGCGAGAACGAAATCGCCGCTCCGAACATAGTGCGTGAGATCACTAAAGAATTGGCTGCCGAAAGGATAGTAGCCCATGTCTTGAATGATGGCGCCTCCATAGGCGTAGGCATGGGCCTGGAGCAGTTGCTCCGGAGTCGCGTAGGGGAATCGGCTCAAGAGTACGGGCTCAATGCCGTCCTTCCATGCGGCATCGATAATAGCCTCATGCGTAAGGACGGAATACCCCGCGCAATCGGGGGCGCAGGACACTCCTAGGAGAAGTCCGAGAATCAGACGCCCGGACAGTGAGAACAACGTAGATCGACTCTGCGCCGGCATCGTGTCTCTCTCGAGACCTGTCTCCGAGAACAACCCTAAGCTTCGATTCGATGTCCGCACAACTAGGGAAATCCCTGAACCTTACTGGGAAGCAGCGCCCCCCGAAGGGGCGAGTGCCACCGCGATTCGAAGTTCTGGGCTATCACGGCATGCCAATGTCGCGCCGATTGGGACGACAACTGTGTTCAAGAACCCGCGGCGAGGACGTTTCTGGAGGCCCTAGGGGTCTTGATCGCCAGGCGCAGGAGCCTAATCTCGCCCCGCATGAGAGAATTACTATCCTGATCTCTTAGCCTAGCTCCTTCAAGAAATGGCGTATTGTCGTGCCACAAACTACTTGTCAGTTGGGCGGATCTGCCCGTACCACAACCCCGTCATTCGTTACCATTCTGGTCGTCCGTAGTTTCAACGAAGGGAGTTGCCAATGAAAGTTGCAGTTGCATCTTGTTTGTCCTTTCTGATCGTCGTTTCAGTTTCAATGACATCCTCAATTTCTGTGCTGGGACAAGAGACTTCGGCGAGCGGCATCGACCAACTGAAAGCGCAAATGAATTCCCAGCAGACACTGATCGAGAAGCAGCAAGCGCGTATCGACGCGCTCGAATCCGCTTTGGCGGAACAACACAGAATCCTGGTCAACGTCATCCAAGCTAAGGCACAAGGAGCCGTGCCGGTACGGGCTGTGGTGAGCTCCGAAACTGATCTGAGATCCGAAAACCAAGCTGTAGGGACGGAGGACAGCCTGGTGCCGCGGCAAGAACAGCAACCACTGTCGCCAGAAGCTCAAAAGGTGCAAGACGAGCTACAGAGAGGACCGGAAATCGCCGATCTGACGCCGGATACGCCTGCTCTAAACCTCGGACCCGCGAAGATCCGCCTTATCGGCTACACGGCCTTCACGGGTTTGTATAGGACGACCAACTCGGGGGGAAATGTCGGAACTAGCTTCGCGAGCTTACCCTTCGACAATACCGTGCCTGGCAACACCAGCGAATTCCGGCTTTCGGCCCAAAGTACTCGGCTGGCCCTGCGAGCCGATGCGGACCTGAAGTCGAGCAAGGCTGCCGGATATTTCGAAATGGATTTTGGCGGAGCAGTGCCGGGCAATGTAGCGGTCACCAGCAGCAGTTACAGCTTCCGCATAAGGCAAGCCTGGTTCGACTACTCGAAAGGCAAGTGGGAGCTTACAGGTGGGCAGCTGTTTTCCCTCATGACGCCGGTGAAGAAAGACATTCTGCCGTGGCCAGGTGACGTATCGATAACGCAGGTAATCGATCAGAACTACGTGGCCGGCCTGGTGTGGGGCCGCTACCCTCAACTCCGTGTGGTTTATCGGTATTCGGACGCAGCGTCGTTTGGATTCTCCCTAGAAAATCCCGAGCAGCAGGTCGGCAGCGGTGTGGTGTTTCCAACCCTGCTTGCGCCGACCCTCGAAACGCAATACAACGTGGGAACGAACGAGTTGGGAGTTCCCAACGCGGCTCCCGATTTCGTCATTAAAGCGTCGTTTGACGGCAAGCTCGGCGGCCATGCTGCTCACCTTGATCTGGGAAGCGTAATGCGCGTGTTTCGCAACTACACTCCATATCAGGGGAACGGCGTCTCCAGCCACAACTACGCGTTCGGCGGCGGCGGCAACGTCAATGCGACGTTTGAAGTTGCGACAGGGTACCGCCTGGTGGCCAATGCTTTTGCCGGTAGCGGTGCAGGACGCTACATCGGTGGCTTAGTCCCGGATGTAATTGTGCGTGCCAACGGCAACATCTCGCCGATCAAGGCCTACTCATGGGTGAGCGGATTCGAGGCTGCGCCCAATAAGCTGACCGGACTCTACGTCTACTACAGTGGCGTTTACGGGAAGAAGAATGCGACGCTCGATACCGATGGCACTTTTATCGGTTGGGGCTATCCGGGGGCGTCAAACGTGGCAGATCGATACATTCAGGAAGTCACCGCGGGGTTCTCTCGTACTTTCTGGAGGCACGAAAACCTGGGGTCGGTTCAGTTGGGTATCCAGTACGCCTACTTGTTTCTGCATCCGTGGGTCGCCGGAACTGGCCCGAGCGCAGCTAATTCCAGCATGGTCCTCGGTCAGGTGCGCTACAACTTACCGTAGAGCGTAAGCATCGACTTCGCGAGAGGAAAAGGACTAGAGCCAAAGCTCGCACTGGGGCTGCGGTTCGGTACATCAAATCTCAAAGAGATCTCGCGAAGAGATTAGCGTTGAGCGGTACGTATGCCGGAATGCGTGAGTGGTGAGGTCACCCAGCCCATTTTTCTGTACCAAATCGAGAGTTAGTCTCCGGCGTTTGCGGATTCGTTGGAGTGCGCTCCTGCAGCCCTGTGAGGACGACTCCCATTGTATTCCGATCTCCGGGATTGAATCAGCAGTTGGCAAGCTGCGGCAGAGTGCGAACCTTTGGTTCATGGGGTCGGACTCACCTTTCGATGAGAGTCGGACTGTACCTTTACTCAGGTGGGGTGCCCGCCGTCTCGTCTCTAAGCCTTCTGGTAACACCGATCAGTTTTATACTATGAATTCCTACTTGGCCGAATACATTAAACGATGCCCAAGGCTGATTGGCCAATCCCGCCGAGCTAACAATCTTCACGAAAAGATCCTTCCCTGTGCTGCCACCGCCAAGGCCAACATCGAATTCATTCGCCGACCGTTGAATGTATAGCACGACCCCGCGCTCCTGTTCGCCGACCGTGCACGCGGAGGGATCCCAAAGAGTTGTTCCAACGAAAGCCCACACGGCAGGATTGGATGTATTGCCAATGTAGGTTTGGAATGTGTCGCCTAGTGGCGACCCAAAGCATCCGGAGATGCCGTTCAGGTAAGTTATCCCGATTTTCTGAGCCACACTGTGCGGTGGGATCTTCAATTCCACGATGGCCGCGGGCTCGTCGTCCGGAAACCAGACTACACGATAGAAGTCTCCGGTCGCGCCGCCCCAAAATCCGCCATCGGTAGCGGGTTCGGGTGGGCCAAACCCGGTGAGTCGCCCCGGCGGAGAATCTTCTCCCACATTAACAACGTCGAGCGTGGCTTGCCTCATTGGCGCGTTTGCTGTTGGCGCCTGTCCAAGCATTGATGGTGAAAACAACAGCACAAGAAGGCAAGCACCCATTACAAAGCAAAGGAGTCATATTCGTAACGAAAAATCTCGAACTGATAAATTCCTCATGTCTCCCTCGAACTAGCTGCTCCGATCTCAGCTGCATCTTTAATTCTGTTAAAGTGATTGGTTTCATCTTTGGAATGAAAGACATGCAGTTTTGCAAGACCCAGGTGTGAGCCGTTAAGGATAAAACCAGCTGATTGAGAATTAGTTTTTCGATCGGCGAAGGAGGAAGTTTTTCTAGACCCATGTCGTTGCGTCTACTTCTGGAGCGCTGAACCTACGGTCTGGCTGTCAGCGTGGGACAACACTTCCGCAGATCCATGAGAACTGGTTATTCTTCGCGTTCACACTAATAGCCGGCTTCACAAGTTCCGGTTTGCTCGTCGCCTGGGGGGTTGCGAGAGTCTCAGCGATCTTTTCGACCTCCGCATTTCCCATCACTCGGAGCACTTTCTTGAATGTCTTTATGGATCGCGAAGTAGGCTACTTCTATGCATTTCAGTGCACGTGGCGTCACGGCGAGGAGCAGGGAACAATAAATTCATTCCAATTTACGCGTGATTCGACAGGGATCGCCCGAGTTTCCCCAGGCTGACGGCCCATATCGGACTCCACCTTCAAGAAACCTGCTCTGCGCAAGTAGTTGAGCTGACCTCGCCATTCGCGGTCAGAAGCGTTGACTAGCATCTTCTGTACTCCTAATATTCCAGCCCAAGGGTCCTCTTCGTGATCGGCCAGGCCATCTCGCACTACCGCATCATCGAGAAATTGGGTGGCGGAGGAATGGGGGTTGTTTACAAAGCCGAAGACACCTCATTGCACCGCTTTGCCGCTCTGAAATTCCTGCCGGATGACCTCGCCAGCAACCCTCAAGCTCTGGCGCGTTTCGAACGCGAGGCGCAAGCTGCGTCTGCCCTGAACCATCCCAACATTTGCACGATCTATGAAATCGGCAAACAAGACTTGAAGGTATTCATCGCTATGGAGTTTCTCGATGGCGTGACCCTCAAGCACCGCATCGCGGGCAGACCGTTGGAAATGGAGACAGTGTTCTCCTTGGGCATCGAGATTGCGGACGCGCTCGAGGCAGCCCACTCCGACGGTATTGTTCACCGGGACATCAAGCCAGCAAACATCTTTGTAACCAAGCGCGGACATGCCAAAGTTCTCGACTTCGGCCTGGCAAAAGTCATGCCCGACAGTGGCAAAGTGATGCGAACGGAGGAAGCGGCCGCCGAGGAGACTGCCCTCAGCCTGGATCACCTCACCAGTCCCGGCACCACCCTCGGCACTGTCGCCTACATGTCGCCGGAACAGGCCCGAGCCCGAGAATTGGACGCACGGACGGATTTGTTCTCGTTTGGAGCAGTCCTATATGAGATGGCCACTGGTCTGTTGCCATTTCGCGGGGATAGCACGGCCATCATCTTCGATGAGATCCTGAACCGGGCTCCGGTAGCGCCTGTGCGGTTGAATCCTGAAGTCCCCGACGGACTGGAACGCCTCATCAATCGTGCGCTGGAGAAAGACCGCAACCTCCGCTATCAAAGCGCTTCTGACATGAAGGCCGAGCTGCTCCGCCTCAAACGCGACAAAGATACGTCGCAGATCTCCGCCACTGCCGCCGCAGACGACGAAGGCCGTGCAGCGCAATCAGTTCCTCCAAGGCGGACATCCACTGCGAAACGGGTTGACCGGTTAAACCAGGACACACCTCGGGCAGACGCGTCAAATCGAATACGCGCTTTCCCGTGGAAGATGATCTCGGCCGTTGGCCTGCTATGTGTCTTAATCGTCGCTGGTGGGGTGTACTGGCGCTCGCGCCTTTCCCCTAAACTGACTGACCAGGACACACTGGTCTTGGCAGACTTCGACAACTCGACGGGTGATCCCATTTTCGACGACACCTTGAAGCAGGCAATTTCGGTGCAGCTGGGCCAGTCTCCCTTCCTGAACATACTGTCCGACGCAAGAACTCGCGCCACACTGAGGCTGATGGCGAAACCGCTCGGAACCAAAGTGACGTCGGATGTGGCGCGCGATCTCTGTCAACGCGCGGGCGCGAAAGCCTATGTCGCAGGAGCAATTGGGAGTCTGGGGAGCCAATATGTAATTGGCTTAAACGCCGTCAATTGCAAGACAGGTGACCCCCTAGTCCAGGAGCAGGCGACGGCAGACCGTAAGGAACACGTCCTCCGGGTGCTGGGCGAAATAGCAACCAGGCTTCGCGCGAAGCTCGGCGAATCCCTGAGCACGGTTCAACAGTTTGACATCCCGCTCGATCAAGCCACTACCCCTTCTCTCGAGGCTTTGAAGGCGCTTTCCGTGGGCAGGACGACGCTGCAGGAGCAAGGCAGTGCCGCTGCGATTCCATTTTTCAACCACGCCATCGAACTCGATCCGAATTTCGCCGCAGCCTATGCGGCCTTGGGAATTTCATACTCCAATCTCAGAGAGCCAGGTCGAGCCAGCGAAAACTTGAAAAAGGCCTATGACTTGCGCGACAAGGTGAGCGAGCGCGAACGATTCCGCCTCTCGGGCACCTACTACCTTTTGGTCACGGGAGAACTCGAGAAGGCGATTCAGACCTATACCTTGTGGGCCACAACCTACCCGCGGAGTAGTGAGCCGTTCGGCAATCTCGGTGTCGATTACACCTATTTGGGACAATACGAGAAAGGTGTCGAAGCTAGTCTTGAAGATCTCCGGCTGAACCCGGGCAGCGCCGCCGCCTATACCAACCTTGTAGGACTATACGCAGCCTTGCAGCATCTCGATAAGGCGAAAGAAAAGTACGATCAAGCCGTCGACCACAAAGTTAACAATCCCTTCCTGCATGGCAACCGTTATGGCATTGCCTTTCTCGAAAACGATGCTTCCGGAATGCAGCAACAAATCGCCGACGCCGCCGCCAAGCCCGGCGAGGATGTGCTTCTTTCGTTTGCTTCCGATACCGAAGCGTTCCACGGGCGTTTGGCGGCGTCACGAGACCTCTCCAAGCGCGCGATCAGCTTTGCATTGCACGACGATTCCCCCGAAACAGCGGCAGCGTGGCAGATGGATGTCGCCTTGCGCGATGCAGAGTTTAACAATGTCGCGCTATCCCGGCAGGAGACCGCCACTGCGCTCACTACTGCTTCCACACGCGACGTGAGTATTCTCGCGGCTTTGGCGCTGGCGCGTATCGGAGATACCGCCAAAGCAAAGCGCATAGCGGACGACTTGGCCGTTCGCTTCCCGCTCAACACCGTCATTAATCGCTATTGGTTGCCCACCATCTATGCTTCCATTGAGATTGATCGCGGAAATCCGGCGAGAGCCGTCGAACTCCTCCAAACAACACCGGACTACGAACTCGGCTCGCCCCTTCCTCAATTCGAGGTCGGCGGCTCGCTCTATCCCGTGTATGTCCGTGGCCAGGCCTACTTGTCGTTGCATCAGGGCAAGGAGGCGGCAGAAGAGTTTCAAAAGTATCTGGATCACTCCGGCGTTGCGGTGAATTGCCCCCTGGCGGCGCTGGCACGCCTTCAACTCGCTCGCTCCGATATGCTGACGGGAGATACGAAAAGCGCGAGGGAGAAATACCAAGAATTTTTCCTCCTCTGGAAAAGCTCCGATCCTGACATCCCCATCCTGAGGCAAGCCCAAACAGAGTATGCGAAGCTGCACTAGGTCTTGTTTTTCGCCCGGCCGGTTACGAAATCAGACATCCATACAACGACCACGATTTCGATCCACGATGGTTCACTCCATCCATGTCTCTCCTTTAGCCATATTGCTGGGCATGTTCGCTGGCAACCATCGGGTTTGAGAAGCGGGTTTGAGAGGCAAGAGACGTAATTGCCAGCGAGGGGACGGCCCTCCGAAGAGGAGCAGAGTCATAGTCTGCGAATAGGACTCGCGTGAGTGACTAATGGGGAATTGACTACAGTCCGGCTGTCAGCGTGGGCCACCACTTCGCAGATCCATGAGAACTGGCTTCTTCGCGTTTACATGAGCACCCGGCTGCCCTTGGTAGAGGCGGCGGACCATCCCATTAGCTAGCCTACGCGGAATCGGTTCCGGTAGCTCTGATCGGATCTCCCCTCCAGCCGAGCAGAATGATGATGACGGCGGCCTCCCCGTCATTACGAACCCGCCAAGCCAGCTTGCGTCAGTTCAAACGATGCTTTCCCGGCACCAACTCATTTTCTCAGTTCGTCTTTGAAAATCACGCCGCCTTTCATCACGAATTTCACTTTCTGCAGTTCGGTAATGTCTTGAAGCGGGTCGCCGCTCACGGCCACGATGTCTGCCCATTTGCCGGCTTCGACCGTACCAGCCGTTCCGCTCCAACCGAGCAGCTCAGCAGCGACAGAGGTTCCCGCTCGAATCGCTTGCATCGGGGTCATGCCATTCTGGACGTAGTACTCAAATTCTTTAGCCTGACTGAATTTTTTCCAGTCGAAGCCACCAGCGTCGGAGCCCAGAGCAATCTTCACTCCCTTTTGCATGGCCTTGGCGAAGTTGGCCTTCTGCAGCGCGAAGGTCTTCTTGAAAAATTCGGCGGTGTCTGCGTCGCCTGTCGGGAAGCTGTGATCGACAGTAAGCGTCGGCACCCAATACACGTTCCTACGCACCATTTCATCCATGAGTTGGTCCGTCAGACCGTCACCGTGCTCGATGGTGTCCACGCCCGCGCGCAGAGCAGCCGCAATCCCATCGCTACCAATGGCGTGGGTGGCAACTTTCTTTCCCAGACGGTGCGCTTCCTCGACGATGGCCTTGGCTTCTTCATCGGTGAAATTCACGCTTGAGCGCAACCGACCATCCGCTTCAAAATGCTCACGCCGGTCGGAGTAGTACTTGATCCAGTCCGCTCCGTACATAACCTGTTCGCGCACCGCTTTTCGCGCGCCATCTACGCCGTCGACGTACTCCACACCCGTAGGCAACTTCAGCTCCCATGAGTAGCCGAGCAGCGGATACATCCCGGTCGGCGACATGGCCCGCGTGGCCACCTGCATGCGCGGTCCGGGCACTTCTGCATTGGCAATCGCCTTCTTGACGTCTACATCCGCGTACATCGCTCCTTCGGTCTCCAGATCGCGGATCGCAGTGAACCCGTGAGAGAGTGCTATCTGTGCGTTGCGCGCCGCGAGAATCGCGCGGTACGGGATGGACTGCTTCAGCAGTTGGGCGTCGTATTCCTCGGACGAGGCGTCGCCTTGCACAAGCACGTGAGTGTGCACATCGATGAACCCCGGCAGCACCGTTGCATTCAACAGGTCGACCACTTCAACGCCAGGAGGGGCGCTCCCTCCGGCTGTAACGGATACAATCTTGTCTTTTTCGATCAGGATGAGCGGATTTTCCAGTGGCTTCTCACTCTTGCCATCAATCAGTCTTGCAGCACGAATCGCAATCCGCGTCGGCGCCTGCCCGGCAGCTAGGATAGAAAACAAAAGAAATGAGGCAAGCAAGACAAGAATCCTGCGCATGGGAAGCCTCCTCTTTATCGGCGGCAAGTCTATCAGGGCCTCGTTCTGGGTAGGAATAGTGGGCTGAACGTTAGGGCTTGAGCAGCCAGTTTTTCGACCACCGGCTGACAAGTCGGCCCCATAAGCTCCGAATTGCCCGTCAGAACGAAGCCGCTGGCGCGGCGGACGCTGCCGCGTGGGTGATGTCGGCAGTCCTTGATTTTCTGCTCAGATAATTGAGGGTCACAAGGAGGTCCCTGTGACCCATCTACGCAAAATGATGCTGGAGGAACTCCAGCGTCGTCATTACTCTGAGAGTACTACGCGACGTTACATTCGCTTCATCGAGCGCTTCGCGCAGCACTTCCATTGCTCGCCTGGTAGCCTAGGACCGCAGCACATCCGCGAATACCAAGCGCAACTCTTCACCGTGCGCAAACTGACTCCCGGTACGGTAACCAACCATCTCTGCGCCCTGCGCTTCCTCTATATCCAGACGCTCAAGAGACCCTGGAGCATTGCCGACACTCCCTATCCCAGGAAGCGCTATCGCCTGCCCACTGTTCTCAGTCAGGAAGAAGTAGCACAGCTCATCGATGCTGCGCCGACTCCTTTCTATCGCACCATTTTGATGACACTCTACGGCACCGGTTCGCGCCGCACCGAGCTCACGCGCCTGAAAGTCAGCGATATCGATAGCCGACGAATGGTCGTGCACATTCAAGACGGCAAAGGAGGGCAAGACCGCGATGTCATGCTCAGCCCTGTCCTGCTCGAGGAACTGCGCGCTCACTGGCGACGCTTGCGCAAAAAGTCCGTCTGGTTATTTCCTGGCAATCGCTGGCACAGCGCTGATCACCCCATCGATGACAAGGTGCCCTATCACGCCTGTATCGAGGCCGCCCGTTGGGCCGGGATTAAGAAACGTGTCTATCCCCACGTGCTCCGCCATTGTTTCGCCACGCACTTGCTCGAAGCCGGCGCCGACCTGCACACCATCCAGATCCTGTTAGGCCATCACGATCTGAAGGAAACCGCCCGCTACCTCCACCTCTCGCAACGGCACCTGCATGCCACGGCGAGTCCGCTGGATGCACTGGTGCTGAAGAAAGGCAGGTCGTCCGAGGAGGAGTAGATGAGTCGGCCACAGTTAGAGGTGGCCGACATCATTCGCAGCGCAGGCACAGACTTCATTGAGCGCAACCGTCACTGGCTCCGCTGGACTCACCTCAAGGTCCTGCTGGCCATCGCGCGCTGTCGTACGGCCGCACTCGGCGGCCATATCGATGAGTGCACTCGCTGCGGACATCGTGCCACCATCTCGTACAACAGCTGCCGTAATCGGCATTGCCCCAAGTGTCAGACCGGTGCGCGGGAACGCTGGATCGCGGCGCGTCGTCGTGAACTGCTGCCCACGCCCTACGTCCATGTCGTCTTTACACTTCCTCCGCAACTGGCTGCGCTGGCTTTGCAGAACAAAAAGGTCGTCTACGGTTTGCTGCTTCGCGCCAGCGCAGAAACTCTACTCGAAGTGGCTCGCAACCCCACCCGTCTCGCAGCCGAGATTGGCTTCTTCAGCGTGCTCCATACCTGGAACCAGAAACTCCAACTTCATCCCCATGTCCACTGTGTCGTTCCCGCCGGCGGACTTTCCCGCGATCACTCCCGCTGGATTCGATCCCACCCACGCTTCTTCCTTCCCATCGCTGTATTGCGGCGCGTGTTTCGCGGCAAGTTCGTCGCCGGCCTAAAGTCTGCCTTCGAGCACGGTCAACTGCACCTAGCCGGAGAACTCGCGCCGCTCGCCCATCCCAAGTTCTTCGCGACCTGGCTGCGTCCGCTTTTCCGCAAAGACTGGATCGTCTACTCCAAACCACCCTTCGGCGGACCCGAGTACGTACTGCAGTATCTCGGTCGCTATACCCACCGCGTTGCCATCTCCAATCATCGCCTGGTCGCTCTGGCCGACGGCCAAGTTACCTTTCGCTGGCGTGACTCCGCCGACCACAACCGGCAGAAAATGATGACCGTCTCACGCGATGAGTTTCTACGTCGCTTCCTGCTTCATCTGCTCCCCAAGGGCTTCGTCCGCATCCGCCACTTCGGCTTCCTCGCCAACCGAAGCCGTGCCGCCATGCTGCCACAGTGCTTCGCCGCTCTCCATGCCACTCCACAGAAAAACGAATCGCAAACGTCCACCGCTCCTGCCGCGCACCCGCTGTGGCGCTGTCCCAAGTGCGGCGGACCCATGGCCGTCGTCGAACGATTCACCGCGGCGCAACTCCAACTCCGTTCTCCACCGCTCCTGGCCACGGCTGCATGAACTCACTCGTCTACACACCGCACGGTCGGCGCGCTTCACAGCCTCTCGCCCAAGTGTGTCTCCATTACTGCTCCGACCCTTCTTCACGCCCCAGAGTGGGATCGCCCCAAGCGCTACTTCGCCCTTGCCCATACGCGTCGACTCCTCCGTCACCGACCTTCACCACCCTAACAACTTCTACAAACCTCTCTCGCTTCATTCAATTTGCATAAGTCCCGCGCCCGCCGCGCCAGCGGCTTCCTTCTGACGGCTTTTTCGAACGCGACGCCTCACCCCTTCCCTTAGCCTTGAGCATCATTCCGGCGTCGCGTCCGAAAAAGCACTAGCGTACTCCAGGGCTTAACTGAGCTTAACCGCCGACGCATGACACAACGATGGCGAGCCCTTCTCGAGCTGACTTATCAGTCGTCATCGTGCACGGCACGCAAGTTGTTCTTGTAGACCGAGGTGGCGACAGCCCGTCCCAGGCGCCCGCCTGCCACTTGGTCGAAGCGAAAATGTATTCCGCCGTAGACGCGCGCATCGTCGACATCATCGGTAATCTGCTTGAACGTGGTGTACTGCAAAATGATGTCCGGCACGGCAGGATTCGACAGCGTGATCGAATGCCCGCCCTCGCCGTAAAGACGCCTCAGGACCTCGGCACCGCTATTACTTCCGCTCGCGTGATTCGAGGGATAGCTCGGGAAACATGGCGTCGCGATGAATGGGAGGAAAGTCAGATCGGCATTGGTTTTCCAGTTGCCGTCCGTGTCACCCGCACGAATCGCCGTCTCGGGGCGCCAAAAGTTGTAGTGGTATTTGGTAAGGAATGACGCTATGAAGCTGTCATTGATGGCCATGTTTAGTAGGGCTAGAGCTCGGGCATTCTCAGACAGCGAACGGCCCTGTGCCTCGGCGACCTGCCGGGCGGCCTGATTGAACGCCAGAGTCGGCGAAGTGAACTCGAAGAACCGCACGACATCGGCCCGATCTGGTGGCCGCTGGGTACTGGTGATACTCCCCACCGTCATAACCTCGACATAATCCTTCGCGTATCGGTTGCTCGTGAGCACTGGCGGCGGATCGAGGAGAAAGTATTCGGCGCTCCGGATACCGAACGGGGTTACGTTCTGCCAATGGAAGAAGGCTCCAACGGCGATTCCATTCACGACCGGACAACTCGGTGTGGCCTGCCATTCGCCTGGTACAGGCGGCCCCGGTATCTTGAATTGGGGAGGCGAAGATCCGTCGTCGGAGCGCAGAAGGATCATCGCAGCGGCTGCAGCTTCACCCGTCGCAACGCCGTCATCCTTGGCCTGGCCGTCCGGTATCAACGCCAGAGAGTTCGCGCGGGCGGCGTCGAGCGTCGACGCATTGGCGGGGAAATAGGTAATAAGCACCCGATAAGCAGCTGCGACGGCTGCGGCATCGGCTGATGCGCCAGGCGTCGCCACGATCGTCCCAAGATACGGTTTGTAGTCGCCCGTAGTGGCGTTGACAGCTTCAAATACAGCGAGTTGCGCGATCGCGACGAAGCGCGCCTGGGCGAATGGGTTCTGGCCGTTCGCGATCGCTGTGTTTACCGCAATTGCATTCCACTCCAAGACGACGTCGGCTCTTGCCGATGGCCGACCCCAACAACAGAGTCGCCATCAATACGTATAGGCTGAAGGTCCTATTCTTGCTTGGGCGCCCACGCATCGTTTTCATTGTGCTTCCTCCTGATTCTTCACTGGCCAGCTATCAGCAGTAGCTCTTGTCCTTCTCGTCACATCTGGCTGGCTCTTGCATTGAACGTCGCGTCTCAAACCTCTGAATCATAGGTCGCGTTTATAGCCCCATTGCGCTTTGCTCTGCAATGCAGGTTCTCTGAAGGGGGATGAAGTTTTTCTGAACCCCTAAGTTACTGATGCGGTTGCTTCTTTGGGAGGTATCGGGCATTATGACTGCGTTAAGTCGGTTCCCGCCTTGGAAATACCCGTGGTCCAGCGATTCCAATTCGGCAATTTCATACTGGACGAGTCGCGTTATTGTCTCCAGCGTGGCGAGCGGCAGCTGCGTCTGGAAAAGCGACCCATGGAGCTGCTGATCCTGCTGGTGAAACGGCAGGGGCAACTGGTCTCACGGGCGGAAATCGCAGAGCGGCTGTGGGGCAAGGACGTCTTCCTCGATGTAGATCACAGCATCAATACGGCGATCCGCAAGGTTCGTCAGTCGCTGGGGGATGATCCGGACAAGCCTCGTTTCGTAGAGACGGTGGTCGGCAAGGGATACCGCTTTGCCGCGCCGGTCATTTGCGGCAACGGCAGCTCGAGCCTGCAGGTGGAGGCACTTCCGTCGCCGATAAAGTCGCTACTGGTCGGCCGAGAAAGTGTGCTCCGAGAACTGTCTACGGCGTACGAAAACGCTGTCGCTGGCCATCGTCAGGTACTCTTCATCACAGGTGAGCCGGGAATCGGTAAGACCACGACTGTGCAAGCGTTTCTTTCCGACGTGGTTGGTTCCGGGCAATCGTTACGCGCAGCCTGGGGCCAGTGTATCCAGCACTACGGCGTCGGAGAACCCTATCAGCCGTTGCTCGAAGCGCTTCGACGACTGTGCCAGCAATCTGACGGCAACCGCTTTGTTTCTGTGCTTGAACGTCATGGCCCTACGTGGCTAGTGCAAATGCCGGGACTCTTAACTGGTAAGAATCTCGCAACTCTCGAGCGGACTGCCGCAAGTGCGACACGCGAGCGAATGCTACGCGAGCTGACCAATACGCTCGAGGCAATGACCGCTATTACTCCACTCATGTTGTGGGTTGACGATCTTCAGTGGAGTGATGCTTCGACTCTCGATTGGATTGCGGCGTTTGCCCAACGACCCGACCCAGCGCGCATTGTGGTGATTGGAACGTTCCGCCCTCCTGAAATATCCGACATCGAGTATCCATTGGCCGTTGTGACCGACCGCCTCATGGAGAGAGGGTTCGTTCGAGAAATCGCACTCGGCGGACTCGACAAGGGAGCAGTCATCAATTACTCCGAGCGGCGGTATCCTCCCGCACCCGGACAGGAGCTAACGATTTGCACAACTAGGGCAAGTGGTGCAAATGCGCACTGCCGGCAATCCACTCTTCATGATTAATGTTCTTGGCGATCTTGTCGCACGTGGGCTGCTCGTTCAGCAGGGCCGAGGCTGGATCGTGAATACCGAAATCGGGACTTTCGATCTAGGGGTACCGGATGATGTGCGTAGAACCATTGATCGCATGATAGAGCGTTTACCCGTTGCCGAGCGCGAGTTGCTAGAAGTGGCAAGCGCAGTTGGGTTGAGCTTTTCAGCATCCGTAGTAGGTGCCGCCGTCGGGCGCCCACCCAGCGATGTTGAAAGGGCCCTCGCCGCGCTGAGTCGCCAGCAGCGATTCGTGCGCTACGTAGGTCCGGTTGATTATCCCGATGAATCAATTTCCTCACGATTCGATTTTGTTCATGCTCTCTATCGTGACGTACTGTATGACCGTGTGCCGGTTGGATGTCGCATCGAGTTGCACCGGAGGGTGGGCGATGCACTCGAGATTTCGTGGGGCGAGCGGTCGCCAGAGATTGCTGCCGAACTGGCAATGCATTTCGAGCAAAGCCGCGAGTTTAAGCGGGCAGGGTTCTATCGGAGGTACGCTGCGCTAAACGCGCAGGGGCGTCGCGCGTATTCGGAAGCTCGGATGCACTTCGAGCGTGCTCTCGCTTTGCTCGCCCTCGAGCCGGCCACCAAAGACCGTACGGAACGCGAGGCTTTGCTCCGAATGGGACTCGGTGCCGCGCTCATGCCAGCACTCGGGTGGGGCGCTCCAGAAGTCGAGGAATCCTATGCTCGCGCCCGCACATTGTGTGAAGGACTTGAGGACAAGACTGCCTTGTTTCCCGCGCTTTGGGGGCTTTGGCTTTTCTACTGGGGTCGAGGACCACTGAGCGCTGCACAAGAAATAGCGGACGATCTAACACGCCTTTCGCGCGCAGCTGATGACATGGTATTGCGCGTCCAGGCGCACCACGCATGCTGGGCCACAGCTTTCTTACGTGGCGATCTTGACCAAGCCTGCAGTCAGGCGGCGGAGGGGCTTGCATTGTATGACGCTCATCGAGATGCCCCAATGGCGGCGATTTACGGTAGCCACGATGCTGGTGTGTGTGCCAGGTACTTCCGGGCACGAGCACTCGCACTTAAGGGCAGGCTGGATGAGGCTATGCGAACTGCTGACGAAGCGGTCGAAGCTGCTCGTACCCTGAAAGATCCATTCTCCCTCGCGTTGGCACATGTGTTCGCCTCGTCGGCACAAGAGGCGCGCCGGGACGTTCCAGCCGTCAAGGCACATGCCGAAGCTGCGACGCGTATTGCTCGAGCTGAAGATTTCCGCCTGATGGGTGCGTGGGCTGCACCGTTGGAAGGATGGGCTGCGGTCCAGGAGGGACATCATCAAGAGGGGATGCAGTGTATCGAGGCGGCTTTAGCGGAAGCTCGATCGAACGGCTCGAATTCATTCATTCCATACTCACTTGGCCTGTATGCAGAGTGCTGTTTGATAACTGGCCACACGGAACATGCCCACACCGCTGTCGCTGAGGCGTTGGCAATCGTATACCGAACCGGTGAGCGCTTCTGGGAGCCTGAGTTGTTGAGGCTTCAAGGGGAAATTGAGCTAGTGCGGACCGGTGGCTGCCCGTATTCCCAAGTAGAGGCGATGTTTCTAGCGGCGATTGATGTTGCCCAGCGGGCCGGAGCACGAGTGCTGGCCCTGCGCGCAAGCGCGAGTCTAGCCAAATTATGGCGGCGACTTGACCGCATCAACGATGCGCAGCGAATCCTGGCTTCGGCTCAGAGTGAATTCTCAGACGGTCTTTCTTCCGAGGACAGGAGACTAGCGGAATTTCTTTTGAGACAGACCCTTTAAGGGCTGCGACTTTCAAGCGAAATAGAGGAAAATAATACACTTAAATATGTGCACGATTTTTCTGTGAACGAATGACATGATCACGCCTTCTGGACAGTCGGCCACTCGGAAGTTGGAATTCCGACTCCGATGCAGGCCAGACAGATCGGACCTCCCTCGACAGGGGGATGGCACCGGTAGAACATCATTGTTCCGGCCACCTTCGTTGGCGCTTTTCAAATGATCACTGAGCCGTGATCCGTTTGTGATCCGTTACCACTGTTTACCACTGCCTTCCATTGCTTTACGGTGCCCGCCGTGCGCTCTATGTTGTTGAAACTACGTTTTGGAGTAAATTCGAATCCCACTCTCTCCAGTTGGATCTCAAAACAAAGCGCTTGCCGGGGGACGCGGTATCACGTCTCCGGTATCATTTCTGCGCAGTTTACTAGTTCGTTATTTGTGGCCGACCCGGGCACTTCGAAGGGGTCAAGTGAATATGCACTGCGTTTACGTTTCGCATCATTTGGGCACCTAGGCGTAGCCAACCAGTCTAAACTCGGATCAATAGCTATTCGATACCTTCTAGGATCGTCTAGCCTTAACAGTTCATTTTCGCTAGCTTAGGTTGAACTTGCAGTGTATTCGGTAGACTCCGTCCACAACTGCTCATATTTCCGCGCACACGAATCAGTTCCCTACAGGTCCCTTGCCGGCCCCTTTTGCGTCCCCTTCTTAACGACGGCAGACCTCGAATCCAGTACGCTCTGGTTTCAACTTCCGGTTGGCCCGTGATTGACGAAGAGTCTCCCGTAAGCCGCACCGGTAGAAGGCTAGGCACTTTGCTGTGGCTGCCGGCAAAAGACACGTCTATAGTTGCCGCATGGCGACCACCGATCTCAGCATTCACTCAGCTGAATATTCGTTGCGCAATCCGGCCGCGGGATCTCCCGGCCGCTTGCTTTGCCTCGACATCTACCGCGGTTTGATGGTCGCCGGCATGATCATCGTCGACAATCCCGGTAGCGATGAACACGCCTATTGGCCTATCATGCACGCCAAGTGGAACGGCTGGACTCCAGCTGATTTCATCTTCCCTTCTTTTCTTTTCCTCGTTGGGATTTCCCTCGTCTATTCGACTGCCGCTCGAAGACAACGCGCTCAATCCAACCGTCAGATTCTTTGGCATGCATTCAAACGAAGCCTGATCCTCATCGCCATCGGACTTCTTGTAAACGCTTCACCTCTTTACGGGCTGGATCTGCACACATGGCGATTCGAGGGTGTCACCCAACGGATCGCAATTTGCTACCTCTTTGCACTGATGCTGGAATTGTGGGCCGGACGGCGCGCCCAAGTGCTCGCGTTCGTCGGATGTCTCATCGGCTATTGGACTCTCGTGCGCTTCGTGCCGGTACCCGGCGCCGGCATCCCCGTCCGCGACATTCCTTTCCTCGACCAGGTACAGAATCTTCCTGCTTGGCTCGACCGTAAACTCTTTGCTGGCCATCTCTACGACGGCACGAGTGACCCGGAGGGAATTCTTCACACGATTCCTGCAATCGCAACGACACTCATCGGAGTCGTGACTGGACACTGGCTTAAATCAAACCGAACGGCTGCGCAGCTCATTGGCGGGATGACCTTCTTTGGAATTCTGGGAGTGCTTGGTGGCGAACTCTGGAACGGCTGGTTTCCGATCAACAAACACATGTGGACCAGTTCCTTCGTCCTGTTCAGCGGCGGCTTCTGCCTCCTCTTTCTCTCGCTACTGTATTGGGCGACCGAAGTTAGGCGTTGGCGTGGAAGATGGACCATGCCGATCCTCGTATTCGGCATGAACGCCATCGCGGGCTTCGTGGCAGACTCCCTGATTTACGGGCCCGGCTATACCTTTACCGTGACAACCGAAAGCGGCACAAAAATGAATTGGCACGAAGCCGCCCAGGCGCATCTCGAAGCAGTGGGCCTGAGCGTCGCCAACGCTTCGTTGGTCTATTCGCTAGGCGCTCTGCTGATCTGCTGGATCATGCTGTGGTTGTTGTGGCGCAAGAAAATCTTTCTCAAAGTCTAGGTCGTGGATCGTGATTAGGTTCGTTAGCAGTGGTAAGTCCGTGGAAGCGTCAATTAACCCTTGGCCGGGATGACTTCCGAATTGCCCGTGATCCACCCACAATCCGAGAGGGAGACTGGCGCGAATCTGTCCTTGCGTGGGATCGCACGGCGCATCACGGAGCGAAAGCGATGACCTGGTAGGCCTTGATTACATTGGAGCCGACACTCTGAGGAAATTTCGGATCAAACTTGGCGGCATACTTTGAGACTAGATAGTCGGACACGCGCTTTTTGGCTTGGTCCAGAGTGGCGCCATCGGCGTAAACAGCGGCGGTCTGGTCGAGCAGATCGCTGAAATATTGTTTCCACAGCTCGAATGTCTGTTTTCCGCGCATGACCTCGCCATGCCCGCCAATGGCGTAGTCGAAGTCGAGCTTCTCCGCAACATCAAGAGTCTTGATCCAATCGTAGGGGTAGCTGTCGGCCATGTAAGGAGTCCAACCGTGGAGCGCATCGCCGGTGACCAGGACTTTTTCCTTTGGGAGGAACACGAAAACGTCGCCGTCGGTGTGAGCACGGCCGAGCCAGAGGATTTCAACCGTGCGCGATTTGCGGTGAAGGATGAGACTGCGGTCGAAGGTCATGGTTGGCAGAGTGATTTGCATACTCTTGAGCTCGGCGAGATATCCCTCTGCGTCGGAAACGTCTTTCTGGATGGAAGCTCTCTGTTCGAGAGTCGAGGCTTTTTGCAGGTCCGCTTTCAGTTGTTCGATCGCGGCGGGCATGGTCGCGATTTCGTGCTTCACACGAGGAATGCCGCGCTGTTCGATGCTTGTACGAGTGGCCTCGGAAGAGATGATCTCAACTCCAGCAGGCCAAGAGCTGGGATAGGCTTCGTTGCCCTGGTAGTGATCCCAATGAAAGTGTGTATTGACAACAAATCTGACAGGCTTGGGTGTGAGCTTCTTGATCTGCTCGATGAGGGCGCGAGCAGCGGAAGGCTTAGAGTGGGTGTCGACAACGAGGACGCCGTCGTCGAGCAGGATGATCGCGGCATTGCAATTGATTTTGAAGGCTGGCTTGGCAATCGCGGCGTAGACACCGTCTGCGACGGGCTTGATGTCGAACAGGTCGTCCGCCAGGCAGTAGAGCGGAAGAAATAGGAAGAAGATTGCGACGGCGACGCGGTTCATGGAGCTACCTCCTGGCAGGGCAGAGTTGGCGGGCTAGAGGGTACCACAAACGTGTTCGCGCCTACGACATCGCGCGTGAGTGGTGGACGTATCGTCGGCAAACCGGAAACTATCCAGAGACGAGCTTCTGGGAACTGGGCGAGCGATAGATTTCCCTCCAAGGGTTGCAAAGAGGCACACTATCCGCACACCTGTGCGTCCGCAAAACAGGTATTTATCGGTGTGTCGGTCAAGGGATGTATGATCGGCCGCAAGTCAGATTATCGCTTTTTCGAATCTGAGTATCCTTGGACACCTGACACAGAGTTCGCGCACCAAATCGAGTTGAATGGATCGATGTCTATCCAGTGCTCCTGGTCAACCAACGGAATAGTTCGTGCCTGCCACCTTGCGGCAACATCCATTGCTGCAAACGGTTGTCTGCAATTCATGTACACTCAACGTGCACTTTAAATCCATAGTTAATCGTTTTAATAGGGGCGATAACGCCATGATTTCCCGTTCTGACCCACGAGTCTCGTGTCGCATTTGGCTGTGTGCCATTGTCGCGGCGCTCGGGCTGGCAGCGGTGTCCATGCACTTTCCTCTGCGCGTCCATGCACAAACGGCTCAGGCACAGACGGCTCAGTCGCAAACGCCTCACCCACGACCGCGTCGGGAGGAGCTCCCGGCGGATTCAGTTGCAAAGGTGGGAACGCTTGATTCGGTTGCCACGGTCCACGTTGACGTTACGCCGGAGCACGTACTGAATACGATCTATCCCGACACCGCGACCGGCGCATGGATGGACGACCTGAGTAAGGCGCAGGTGGACAACTTGAGCAAGCCCGAGGTGATTCAGGGCGTCAAGAACTTGGGTTGGGGTTCCATCACCATGCGCAACAACAGCGAGTTGCGCCTTTCAGCGTGGCACTGGAACGAAAACGGCACTTGGAGCGACCCCGCGACGAAGAGCGGCTACTACGTCGGCAGCGCTGATTTAGGCGAACCGATCCACTACGGCTACTCGTATTCGTTGCCTCACCGCGACTTCATGACCAGTGGCGATTCACCCCTGGTTGCCGGTTTTCAAAGTTACTGGAAGAGCAATCCTTATCTAACCAGCCACTTCACGGGCGAGAGCGATACGCTGCACCCGCAATGGGTCGTAATCGATATGGGCACCGCGCGCGCGGTCAACGCGATCCATATCCAGTGGGTAAATCCGTATGCGGTGGTTTATGTGGTGCAGTACTGGGTCGGCGACAACAATGCGATGGACTGGGACATGGGCCCGAACGGCATGTGGAAGGCTTTCTCATCGGGCGCGGTGCTGAACGGAAGCGGCGGGGATGTCCGTTTGAAGCTTTCGGATGACCCTGTCACGACGCGTTTCGTCCGCGTCTTGATGTCGAAATCCTCCGGAACCTGCGACACTCACGGGTCGCAGGATATTCGCAATTGCGTCGGCTACGCCTTGCAGACGCTGTCGGCCGGTACGATCAATGCCGCGGGCAAATACGCGGTTGTTTTTCCGGCCAACGGCGTAGAACCCGCACCCGGTCCGCCGCCAGTTCTCGAAGGCGCCGGAGACCAGGAAGTGATCCCCGGTTCGGAGGCAGACCTGGCCGGATCGTTTTTTGCCTCTTCCATCGATCCCTGGCACCAGACCGACAACCTGATCACCGGAGGCGGCGATCAGTACAACGGCATGGACAATTTCTTCACCAGTGGATTGACCATGGGCCATCCGGCGCTGGTTGCATGTGCGGCCATTTATGACACTCCCGAAGATTGCGCTAATGAGGTCTCCTACATTCACAAGCGTGGTTATCCAGTGGTCGGAATTGAAGTCGGGGAGGAGTGCGACGGCAAGCACATGACGCCGGAAGATTATGGCGCGATCTATATTCAAGTGGCGGATGCGGTCCACAAGTTAACGCCCGGCGCCAGGTTGGGCGGTCCGATTTTCGAAGGCGTCGATAAAGACATCACACTGTGGGCTGACGATGAGGGACGCACTTCCTGGCTGGAGCGATTCGTCGATTACCTGAAAGCCCACGGGCATCTCAAGGATCTTTCATTCATGTCGTTCGAACACTATCCATTCATGATCAATGGATTCACTCCACCGAATGACTGGGCGACACTTTACATGGAACCCGGAATTATGAAGCACGTGCTGCACATGTGGCGTCAGGACGGCGTCCCCGCGGAGGTGCCGCTCATTATCTCCGAGAGTGGAATCGTAGCGGGGCGAAGCGGACCGGGATACCTGGGCGTGACTGGCCGCTCCATCTGGGAGAGCGATGCGTTTGGCACATTCTTTGAGCAAGGCGGCACAGCGTTTTATCGTCCGGCAATCAATAATGGCGCCGCTGGTCACGGAAGCCTGAGCCCCGAAGGTGGCGCTGATGGGGGCGGGGCCTATGGCACGCCGGCATATACTCCCTATTCTTCCGCACACATCATTAATTTCGAATGGTTGCAGCACGAGGCGGGAGCGAACAAGATTTTCCCGGCATCGGCCGACCTTAAGGACGCTGCCGGCCGGACTGTAGTTACCTCATACGTGGTCAAACGGCCGGACGGGAACTGGTCGTTGATGCTTATTAACCACGATCTGATCACGGCGCATCCCGTTCATCTCGTCATCGATGATGCCAAGCACGTCAGCCATCCGTTCGTCGGATCTGTAGCTCTTGTGCAGTATTGCAACACTCCTTCTGACGATAGGAACATCACGATTGCCGCCACGCCCGATGGCATGTACACACTGTCGGCGGGGTCGATCACCGTGATTCGCGGGAAGCTGCGGTAGTTCAGCGATCTATCGTTCCCGATCCTGCCGGTGACTCTTTGAACGAGCGCTGCAACAGAGACCTGCACACGTATAACGGACAAACCGGAGGGTAGCGACGAACGACTGATCGGCCGCAAGTCAGATTGGCCGTTTTTCCGAACTGAGTATCCTCGGAATCTGGCACACAGTTCGCACTCAGAATTCGAAAATAGAGGTTTTTCAACTTCCGAATGGCCGACGATCGGCCACCCACTCATCATCCGCGCATTGGTCGCAACTGTCAGATTCCCGTGCGATGCCATTCCGATGGCCAACAGCAGCGGTGCCTAAAAAAGTTCTAATGCGCTGCTATCGCAGTTTGTAGGGCAGAGTCTACTAGCCTGAAGAGTGCAGCAATCTGATTCAATAACAAATCCGATGAATGACAGCGCCAATACCAGAGAAGCTGGGTCTGATTATCGCGAGTACGCGCCGCCACGGTCGTTGACGGACCATTTCTTGTGCCTCTGGACGCAATCGATCACCGGTTGCCACGGCGAATACGCGCAGCGCGTGCTCCCAGATGGCTGCATCGACATGGTTTTCATCAACGACGAAGCTCCTGTCGTGGTCGGCCCATGGGGCAAGCCTTTTTTCGCTCGGTTCCCGGTCGGCACCAAGATCGTCGGAGCTCGCTGGCATCCGGGTCGTGCGCCTGCGCTGCTTGGTCTTCCCGCCGCAGAGCTGCTTAACCAATCCGTGCCATTACGCGATGTTTGGAGTGGTAGGCTGAGTTCGTCCTTTGAGCAGGTTTGCGAGCAGCCAAATCTCCGTGCGCGAAGATCGTCACTTGAAGACCTGTTGCTCAGTCTCTTGGCAGATGCGGCACCCAGCGACCCGATAGTCAACGCATCCATCCAATGGCTGGCTCGCCATCCGCATGGGCGGGTAGGGCAACTTAGTCGCTGGATTGGTATCAGCAGCCGCCAGCTCCAGCGTCGTTTTTCGGCGTCTGTGGGATACGGCCCGAAATCCTTTCAGTCCATTCTCCGATTTCAGCGTGTGTTGCATTTTGCTGGTCGCGCAGGCCGTCGGAGGGGCCTCGCAGACTTGTCCGCAGACGCAGGCTACGGCGATCAGGCCCATATGACCCGCGAAGTCCAACGCCTCGCGGGCTGCCCGCCGACCGTCCTGTTCCAATCCGCGCAGTCCGCGCTGCAGATGTCTGATTTTTTCAAGACACCCCCGGATGAGCTTGGTAGACTCCATGAAGATTCTCGTGCGCCTGTGAAAACGCCATAGCCTTTATCTTCTTTTACTGAGCGATGCGGCGAAAAGCTTGCAACGTTTTCAGGTTTTCTAGCGTTACCACGCCTCGCCACTCTCTTTCCGCCACTTTCCAGGCCGCGGCGTTGCGCTCTTCCCACGACCAGGTGAGACCCCATCCGCCATCGGGTTTCTGTGCGGACATCATGTAGTCCAGATTGGCGCCAACCGCTTTTTCCACTTCTGGAAAGAACGGCGATTGCGGGCCGTGAATGAAGGTGAGCGGTTTGACGTTGTAACTGTCCCATTGTTTGGGATCCCGCACCACAACCTCGGCCAGCACACTTTTGAGTTTACGGACGGGGTCAGTGCTTTGGCCGGGCGGCAACAAACGCACAAGTTCGATGAGAGATTCGATATCCGGCATCGGCATGCGTATCGGGGCGGCGGCCAGGTAATTCAGGGATGACTCGGTGATGCGCTTTACGAATCCCGGCGGCAACAATTCCGCATAGTTCTGCAAGTATCCCGCGAGCGCCGCTGTCGGAAACAGCGGACTTTCCACTTCGCACTTTCCCGTATCCTCTCGGACCTCCCACCAGGAAGCGTGCGGCGCTGCATTTGCTTCTTTGGGTAGTGCATGCCACATGCCATGTTTATCATCGAAACTTGCCAGCAGATATTTAACAACCGCCTTGACGTGCGGATCACTTGCCGGCACTCCTAAATCCGTAAGTATGCCCAGAGCCTTCATCGCCCCGAGAGGAGAAGAACCACACCAGCGCGTGTCACTCTCCAGGCAGGAAGCGAATCCGCCATCATCGTTTTGGAACTTTGCCAATTCCACAATCACCGCATCGCGGCTGTCGTGTGCGAAATAGAAAGCGAACAGAGCACGATCAAGAGGCCGGGCTGTCTCGCTAATAAAAGCTTCAGCCCTGGCAAATGCCTCACGGCTGAGCATTGTTGAATGTTCATCTGGAGAGCTGCATTCGGCGATGCAGCACAACAACATCATCGGCAATACGCAACAAAGAAAATGCTTCGCCGCCATCTGGTCCCCTCCTTGAGAAAAACAACCTTAGTGAAGTCTAGGCAGACGTTTGATCTGTGTATTGCACAATTCGGACATGGAGTCCGAGAACGTTGTCGGAAACAACAATTCTTCGCGTGTCGGGTCGAACTCTTAGAACTTCCAGGCACTTTCTCGATTGGTAGAATTTCGGAGATTGTCCTATCTTTTCAAAAGCTCACCGATAACGCGGTCCACGATGATCATGTGATATGTACGGATTTTCTTGCTGACGATTCCGGGAGAATAACAGGCAACCTGGAACTTGATCCAAAACGGCTTATCGGCCGTCAGTCGACCCGACTTTTGGTTGCTTTGTTTGACCTGCCGATTTCATAACAGTTGCTCATTATGCGTACCTGATTCGGTGTTAGTTGAAGCTGAAAATACCTTAGCTCCGCATCAAAGACTGACATTCTCCTCCGGAAGCAAGCCAAGTCGGAGTACTCAGGCTGCAGGACGGAGGCACTTCAGGTCCGCTTTGAGCAATCCGCCAGTCTGCGCGCGGAATGATATTGTCGCCATCAGTATGAGACGCGTGGAATTACAGAAGCCAATTGCGAAGACATTCTCGCGCTAGCAACTCAATGTTGCTTAAGAGTTCTTGAGGCAGTCACTACGAATGATGCTCTTGGCCGGAGTGACTGACGTGAAGACGTCCGTGCTTACAACCGGTCAAACACCGCGTCGCAGACATCTAGCGCTTCTCGGCCACTTCCCACATCTTGTTAAACCATTCTCTGTACAAAGTGATTTGTTCGCGCATATTTGCACTGTGTTGTCCGAGCACGGATACCCCGCGCGGTTCTAACCCTCCCATACTAGATTAGGTCATAAGAGTCCTTGAATCATCTTGCTGTTGTTCACGATAGCGAAAAACAGCGATTCACTATATCTACGCTGTCTGATCTCAAGATTGGTAATCAACTACATTTTTTGTCTCTCGCGGCATGTTCTAATGGCCAGAATTCCATAAGCGAGACTCGGATGCGCGATACACAGAACGAAATCGGGCGACCGGACCTGTTTCCAAAAGCAGTTCCCGCTCCACACGCGCGCTTTAAGATTTGGCAGTTGCGAGAAGACTCGATGTGACAGTGACGGAGGCGCATTGCCCCATGGCTCGACACAACCCATCCCGGCGTTCATTCCTCAAGGCCTCAACCGCACTGGCGTGGAGCGCCCCGTTGTCCAATCTCCTGGCTAAGACAATGCCGAGTGGACCCGCCGCTCCTCTTGTTGCCTATGTCGGGACCTTCAGCTCCCCACTTCGCGACACACTGCCGACGCAGGTGGACCTACCTCCGGGAAACGGCCGTGGCATTCATCTTTTTCGAATCGATCGCGAGCACCGGAACGATGACGCCCATGCGGCGACGTCGAGATGGGAGTGAGCCCAAGTTGCCTTGCCCTCAACCGCGCGGGAACCTTGCCTCTATTCCGCAAATGAGACCGATCGGGCTGGTGACGATAATCAAGGGAGCATCAGCGCCTTCGCCGTCAATCGGACCGACGGGCGGCTACAGCTTCTCAACACCGTCCGTTCTGGCGGCGCCGGCCCGACCTATGTCAGCGTGCATCCGACCGGACGCCACCTGCTTGTGGCCAACTACTTCGGCGGCTCAGTGGCGGTGCTTCCAATTCTGGCCGATGGCCGCCTCGGAGATGCCGTCGGACGTCAAGGTCGCTAGCGGAACGATAGGACCTATCAAAGCGACCCACGCCCCACCGGGCAGCTTCGCGGTCAGCGGCCACGATCGGACCCATGCTCACATGATCCAGGCCGATCCGTCAGAGCGCTTCGTGCTTCACGCCGACCTGGGCCTAGACAAGATCTTCGTCTGGAAGTTCGAGAAGGAGCACGGAGTACTGGCTTCCAACAATCCGCCTTGCGGTCTCCTTGCCACCGGGAGACGGACCACGGCACTTCCATTTCCATCCCAATGGTCGTTGGTTCTATTCAATTCAGGAGGAAGGTTCCACCATCGTGCTGTTCGACTATGACTCCGCGTCGGGACGATTGACGCCGCGGCAGACAATCTCGACCTTACCATCCGGCTTCGTCGGAACCAATTTCTGCTCCGAGATCCTGGTCTCCGCCGACGGCCGGTATGTGTATGCGGGCAACCGACTGCATGACAGCATCGCGATCTTCTCCGTGGAATCCAACGGCCATTTAACCTTCGTTGGCGAAGAATGGACGCGCGGAAGTTACCCCCGCAGCTTCGCCCTCGACCCAACGGGGCGGTTTCTGTACTGCTGCAACCAGCGCAGCGACGCTATTACCGTTTTCCGCGTGGATAGAGCGATCGGCACCCTCTCCTTCACCAACTACTACGCCGCGGTCGGCAATCCGTCGAGCATCGTCTTCCTTGAGCTCGGGTAGTAAGCGGATTCAAGAAAAAGATCACTTGTAACTGGTTGCACTGCGATCCGCCTGGGAATCGCCCGCGGGCAGGCTGGCAGCGGACCACAAGTGGTCTCAAACGTTCCCATTATGCGCAGTTGTAAAGCGTGTCGGCCGATGCGCGCCGGGCTCGCGTGGGCGCAACGCCGCAGGATGGGCACGGCGAGGGGAATGCGGTGGTTGTGGCTATGCCACTTCAGGGTGGTGCACCGATCACCTTATGTGACCACCGCAGCGATCAGCGTCCGGGCAGGTGCAACACTATCATCGATTCTCGGGCCAGCGATGCCAGAGTTGACTGGCGGACGCCTACATAAGATCGAAACTTGCGGGTTATAACGCTAGGAATTGTCCTTTGCACTTTTTGGGGCCACAGAATACTGGTGGTGATCCTGAACGCAGATCGTATTCCTACGTTCACTTGTCAGACTTGAAGGTAGACCCTATGTGGCGGTACGCTTTTCTCCTACACCCGAAGCCATGAACGGGGTCCAAATGCCTCTCCAAACGTTCGCGGTGCTTGACTCACTGAAGCGCGCCGTAATCTCCGGCCACCAGCAGTGTGGGTCGCTGGAGGTATTCCATTTGCAGTGGCCCGTCGGTAACGGACCAGCTTACGTGACTCTGGACGAAGCATTAGCATCTCATTGGATCGAAATCGCAGAGTCCACAGAGTCAGGGCAAGTATCGAAGATCAAGATCATCAATCATTCCGAGCACATGATCTTCCTTATGGCTGGAGAGCAGCTGGTCGGATGCAAAAAGAACCGCGTGCTGAACTCGAGCATCATGGTTCCTCCGAAAGCCGAGATGCCGCTGCCGGTGAAAGGTTCGCCGCAAGACCCTTGCCAAGATCGTCAAGCAAATTCAGTTGCTGCCGTCAAACCGATATCCAAAGCCCGGAACTGTGACGATCATCTGAGGTGAGGCAGGGTCCTTCTCCAGCTTTTTACGCAAATCAGAAACATGAACGTCGACTGTCCGCGTGAAACTATTTGCGTTGTATCCCCAGACCGCACGCAACAGCTCAGTTCGAGACACCGTCGTACGGGGCCTTTCTACAAGATAACGAAGTAACTGAAACTCGCGAGCGGTAAGGCGGACAAGTTGACCATTGAGCGTCACCTCGGTACGCCGTAAATCAACGCGGAGGCCACCGAATTCGTGAACGGCTTGACTAGTATGTAAAGGTGCCCGGCGGAGCACAGCTTCGATGCGAGCCAAGAGCTCGGAGGCCGAAAAAGGCTTCGTTACATAATCGTCGGCACCAAGTTTGAGACCGACCACCTTGTCAACGCTCTGTGTGCGAGCCGTGAGCATGAGAATTGGAGTCGCCAATCCAGCCTTCCGCAGGTCCCGACACACTTCAAAACCGTTTCGCTTGGGGAGTGCTACATCGAGAATAATAAGGTCAAAAGGGTCACCTAAAGCCTTGTTATACCCCGTAATGCCGTCGCCAGCCGTATCTACAACGTAGCCGTCTTTATTCAATCGCAGTTTAAGGATGTTGCAAAGCTCCTGCTCGTCCTCAATGAGCAGAATACTCTCATTCATTCGGAGCCTCCCGGGGAACCGGACTGGGAGGATTCAGCTACGGGTAACTGGACTGTGAAGGTGCTTCCTTCGTGGAGCTTACTAGCCACAATTAATCTCCCGCCCATCTCAGTGATGCAGTGCTTGGCCACAGTGAGGCCCAAACCGGTTCCTTGTATATGGGTCCCCAGCATCTCGGGGCTACGATAAAACGGGTCAAAGATGTGATCCAAGTCGAACTCGCTGATACCCACTCCGCGATCCTGCACCTGGATCCATATTTCACGGGGACGACCGGAATCCGGGCGGAGTTCGGCCGACAAGCCGACCCAGTTGCTTTCACCCCTGTACTTAATTGCGTTGACAATCAAGTTCTGGAAGCATTGAACGAGTAGGGTGGGATCAGCCATAACCGGAGGCAACTCCTCTGGAATTCGCTCCTGCACGTCAATTCCGGCCGCCTGAACGAGCCTCGCCACATTGCGTTGCACCTGGTTCAGGACTTCGGAAACATGAACCGGACGGAGAGCCTGCAGGCTTTTCCCGGAGGTGCCCGCGGCGAAAAGCAGGATTCTGTCGATCAGGTCCATTAACAAACGCCCCTGCCCGACGATGACCCCGCTGTGCTCATGGATTTGGGAAGGTTCCTCAACGACTCCATCAGCGATATTCTCCGCAGCGGAAATCATGACGGTGAGCGGCGTCCGGAGTTCATGTGACACGCTGGCCACAAAGTTCATTTGCAGCATTGCGATCCGGTTCAGTCGCCGGGCGGCGAACACCACCAGGGTGACACTGACCGCCAACAGCAATAGAATCGCCAACCCCGTTGCCAAGTTAACTCTCCAGACCCGTTTGACACCCGCCTCAAGGGACTCGGTTCGGCGCTTCACTACGAGCATCCAAGGTTGCGTTCCGCTCTCATACTGGATAACTGGGAACCATCCAGGCCCGGAAAAGCTGCGCCAATTTCCAGATCTTTGACTTTCAGCATTCATCAAAGACTCCCAACCTTGGCCTTCAATAGTCTCCGATGGAGGACCGAAAATATTCATGGACGAATCGGGCAAGAATTGACCTAGATCGGGGAAATGCTGGTCGGAGGAATAAATGACTCGAGACGGTGTTCCACCTGACACTACTGCCAAACTGTAATCGAGTCCTGCCTTGGAGCGGAAGTAACGGTTCGACAGATTAGGCAAGATCTGCTTCCGAATCGTGTCCCAATTCAGTACAACTACAATCCAATCCACGGGCTTAGCTTCGGAGGGACTTATTTCGCTCCCATGTTCCTCCCAGCGCGCATGATGCAAGAGAGGATGTGCGATCGCGGGGATACCCTCATCGAATTGCCATCCGGTCATGGAACTATTCAGGATATCTCCGTCCGGTGACACAACTCTCGCGGTTGCTTCGGAAAATGGCGGCGTGGGACTTTCCCAGGCCCGAAGTGCCTGGGGGAGAGTCTGAGATCGTGCACGCAAGTGAGCCAGCAAAGAATCCAGATGTGGAGGAGTTGTAACGTTTTCAATTCGATTGGTTTGAGGATCCAGAAGATGAAGTTGGGGATGAATCAGATCACTAGTCTCCCAGATATAAACGCTTTCAACCAGTGCGGAATTCGAGTGAATGTTTTCAATCGGCGTCTGCTCACTGTCCTTCCGGTTCCAAAGAACATACCGCTGAAGAAAGTCCTTCCATATATCACGGGCGCCCGAGTCGGGGCCGACCTGGAGCGCAATGCAGATGGTAGACAGCCTGCCGTAGAAATCGAGGTTCCACTGAGTCATCGAAGAGTAGAGATCAGTTCCGATGCGGCTTTCCATCGCCGCGCTCAGTTGCTCAGTCCAGCGATACTGAAGAACGGCTATGGCGCCTAGGAGGCCGGCAATCCCAAGGACAATGACGTTCCAAAGGAGAATAGACCTCTTGGTCCCGGGCCGGTCTTGACCTCTACCCGAAGTGTTGAATAGATCCCCTTTCAGCATGTCAGCCAATCTGAACAATGAGTCTCGGGAACCCCACGGCTCGAAAACCTATCTTACGCTAGGTGTTGGCTTCAGTCCTTGAAAGCATCGAAGTCGGCGCGTCGAACTGTTCTTCGATGATCTGCTTACGGCATGAGAGTCGAAAACGTCCGCACATGATAGGAATTATTGCAGATCAGTTCCATGCTGGTGTGCTTCCCGACAGCCACCCCTAGTCCGCAGCCCTTGCCATCCTCTGTATGCCTCTATGCGCCAAGCGATACTCGGCTCTCTAGCAGGCTGCTGAAAAACTACTCCCAATCCACAGGCGGGTGTGTTACGAAAAGGCATGCGAGGAGCCGATCAGCAGCAGAGTCAGATGTTCAGTTACTTGTCGCCGGAGCAGCGGGTGCGGAAGGATCATCCGCTGCGGGCGATCCGGGCGATGGTGGACGAAGTGCTGAGCGCAGCTGTCGCCGCAGTTCGACAAGCATGTATGCCAACGTGGGCCGGCCGTCGATTCCGCCGGAGAAGTTGTTGCGGGCGCAGTTGTTGCAGATGCTGTACTCGGTGCGCAGCGAGCGGCTGCTGATGGAGGAGATCGACTACAACATGCTGTTTCGCTGGTTTGTGGGGCTGAACTTGGACGATGAGGTGTGGGACGCGACGGTGTTCACCAAGAACCGCGACCGGTTGCTGGAGGCCGAGGTGGCCAAGGAGTTTCTGGCGCAGGTGGTGGAGCAGGCGCGGGCGCAAGGGCTGACCTCGGACGAGCACTTCACGGTGGACGGCACGCTGCTGGAAGCGTGGGCCAGCGTGAAGAGTTTTCAGCCGAAGGAAAAGAAGAGCTGCCGCCGCCGGACGATCCGGGCAATCCGACGGTGAACTTTCACGGCGAGAAGCGCTCCAACGAGACGCACGAATCGAAGACCGATCCCGAGGCGCAGTTGGCGCGCAAAGGGCGCGGGCAAGGAGGCCAAGTTGAGCTACAGCGGGAATCTGCTGGTGGAGAATCGCAACGGATTGATCGTGGATGCGGAAGTGTGGGAAGCCAACGGGCACGGCGGAGCGCGATGCGGCGCTGGTGATGCTGGAGCAGATTCCGGGAACGAAGCGGTGACGGTGGGCGGCGACAAGGGATTTGACACGCGCGGATTTCGTGCGCGAGTGCCGGAACCTGCGGGTGACGCCGCACGTGGCGCAAAACCATGCGCGCGGCGGGGCGGCAGCGCCATCGATGCGCGCACCACGCGGCACGCGGGCTACGGCATCAGCCAGAAGAAGAGGAAGCGCATCGAAGAATGTTTCGGCTGGCTGAAGACGATTGCGCTGCTGCGCAAAGTGCGGCATCGCGGAGTCTGCAAAGTGGACTGGATCTTCACCTTCGCCTGCGCGGCCTACAACCTGGTGCGCATGCGGAACCTGGCGGCCACAGTTCCGGCGGAGTAAGTCCGGGGCCGAAGTGTGTCTGGTGGGGCATTGAATCAGGCCGAGACGCCCGAACAAATCAGAAATCAACTCGGCTCGAACATCACTAGCGATGAAAAACGGCAAGCAAAACACAGCATCCGTCAATTTTTCAGCAGCCTGCTAGATTACCGTTCAACGTCCGCCTTCCAAGAGGCAATACATGGAGGCGTGTCTCGATGACTCCGAGGGCTCGTAGCGACGAGCGCACTTTTTATCTCATCCAGCGACCCAAAGCTCAAACTGTGTGGGAACGGCCACGTGAAAGTCCATCTTCCCGCACTTCGGGCAGACACTCGCTAACACGGGAAACTCCGACCAATCCTTTCCTGCCGGAAAAGCTCGGAACGCCATTTTCGATTGAACGTCGATCACATCTACTTCGCATCCGTCGCACTTCATGCAAAAACGTACCTCCGTTTGAAACGCTCCATTATGCGTTGCTTGTGTGGGTAGCACACTGGCAAGAGCTTGTGAAAACTCACGGGTCTGCCAACTTCCGGCGCGGCGAGAACCATCCAGTTTCTCATGTAGAACCTTCAGGCCAGTCAGGCAGCAATGCCTTCCAGTAGATCGCGTTCCTCCAATAGATGGTGCGCGGTGGAAATCAGCGTCAGCGCGGCATCTGACTTCGAAAGAAACGCTGACGCCCCAGCCGCTAGTGCTTCTCTTTCAATCTGCGCATCAATTTGAATCGAGCAGGCAATTACGGGCACATTGGTCATCAGCTTCCGTAGAATCCGTGTCTCTTCGAAGCCGTTCATCAATGGCATGAAAAGATCGGTCACAATAATGTCGGGCCGATAGCGTTTTGCCTTTTCGACCGCATCGCGACCGTTTTCCGCCTCAGCGCATACCTTGAAACCCGCCTCATGAGTGAATAGTTCGCACACCGCGCGACGAAAAACCGGACTATCATCTACGACCAACACGGACCACGCAGCCACCGTTTTGTGTCTCCGAAAGTTTATTTTCTTGGCGCGGCATGTGAGATGCGGGAAGTGCCGGTGTGGGCTATGGGAATCTCATACAGTGTGTAGGGTATCGCACAATTATTGACGGACAGCGATTAATCCCTGATTGCCGCCGTTTCGTCCTTCGCTTTTCTATCATGTATTCTCACCGTCTTCCGAATCCGGCAGCTGTGTGCGAAAATTGCGACGGCGAGGACGATCAAGCACTAGAAGTGATATTGCCGGACTCCGACAAGCCATCCACCGGGTTCATTCAGCTCCAGGTGTTTGCCCTATCGAAGGCGCATCCTGAATTGCCGCGGGAAAGACAAAGACTATAGAGTGCCGGGAGCCTAAGGGAAACTGTTAGGTGAAGGGGACCATCGAATACCAGGTGGGTCCGGGTTTCTACTGGAAGAGCCTGGTTAGATGTTTTCCTCAGTAGCGCGCTTCGTTTCGGCCTCGAATGTCAGTTCCAACTCTGTGCCCGTCTGAAGCGACATCGGCGTACCATCAACGTCCATGAAGCTGTTCTCAATCCGAATTTCCCGAAACAGGTCTTCCCCTTCCACTACTGCGATCTCAACCCTGTCAGGTTCACTAGCAGAGTAAGGCCTTACTACCTTGTTCACTTTTGCCGGAACTGTCTTCCAAGGTCTATTGCGTTGCCAGACCAAAGCCGGAAATTGATGAAAACGACGCCGCTCTTTTCGCGCGGTGAGTTCGCTCATCTCATGCTGCATCACGACGAACTTCTTGTAGTCCGTTTCTTCCTGTATCCCAATGCACAGACTGTTCATTCGATTGCACTCTTCTGGGGTCATAGGCATGCCCTTTTAATTACGACACCGATTAGCGAGATGGTACCGGAGTAAATTAAGGTGCGTCAATTTTAAGCGCAAGTACTTGGCAATTCGGGAGTCTTTTGGGCTGTTCTTGCCGCCTCGATCCCGCTCATCTTGGTTAAGGCGTTGTCTTTGCTCTAGATCAGACAAGGGAGTCGACCGGAGTTGCCACACGAGTCGTCCAGGAACGGCCTGTTGCAGTATCTTGTCGCGGCCACTCGTCCGCGCTCCGGTCATGCAAGGGTCTGCCTTCCCATCGCATCTTGCAGGACCGTAGAGCGCTACGGTGAGAGAGAGAATCTCTGCACTGTACATTAGATACCATTTATTAATCTACGTTAATACGATTCTATACTATTGCGTTGGCCCTCAGATCAGGAAGGTCGACGGGCAAACGCATCGTGGCACTATTGAGGGGGTAAGGTCCAACGCCTACTTGGGGGAGGAGGCGTTGGGCTTTTTTGCTTAGCCCAGATGGGTCAGCCCGGGCCGAGTAGGGTAGTCGACCTGTGCGAGGAGTTGGGAGTCTGGCGGATGGCGGGAACTGGCTACGATCGAGCGATGATGTAGCGCGGCTCCCACTGCAAACCAAGCAAGCGGGAAATTTACGGAAGACGAACTGTCTTCAGGTTGGTCCTTAATCCAATCACCTTTTCAGCTATGCTTTTAGCCGGCAGACGCGAGTGAGGTGGTCTGGCAGCAATTGACAGGTTGGGCCGCTAAAGCAAGCGCCTAATAGTCTGGACCATGGGGTTCCTTCGGGTTTTGGTGCTGATAATCGTGGTGTGGCTTGCGACTGCACTCATCTTGTACTACTCCAAAAAGAAGTGACTCCTGAGGACACCGCCCAGTTCTCTCGTGGCGCGTTACGCTTCGTTGTGTTCGATCTGCTTCGGTGAAGGGGGCAGCCGGTCGTGGAAGCGCTGCACTCCGTCAAGGCTGAGCGAGCTGCTCCACCAAGGACAAAGTGACATTCGCGCGGATTCGTTGCGGAGCACAGGCTTCCCACACGCAGCAAGTGAATTGCAGTGGAATTTCCCTTCAGAGCCAGTTTACGGGTGATGAGTGTAATCGGGTTTTCGCCAACTACTTCTCGAGACAACAGCGACCAGAAAAATCCAGGACAGCACGATAAAAGCCGTAGAGAAGAAGTAGAGCAAATGTACGGCTCCTTTGCTGGATTCACCCGATCCTCAGTGTGCATCCTTATGCGCCAAGATTGCCTAGCGACAGCTGTTGCAAATTATCTAGCAAGAGCTATTGGAGGTTCCCCAATGAACAATCTAAAGGTGGGGTTGGGCCTTATTGCATTACTGGTGTGTGTGAGCCTGCTTCTCCTGGGCGCAGCTGAGGACACGAAGGACACGAGTCAGACAACGCGATACGTCACTGGCTGTCTTCAAAAGGGTCACGACGCCGATGAGTATCATTTGATTGCAGAAAACGCGAAGTGGCATCTCAAGAGTGATAACGTCAGAGTATCGGATCATGTCGGACACAAGGTCAAAGTTGCAGGAGCGGTTTCAAATCAACCCTTTCACGGTATGAAAGAAGATCTAAAAGCCGAGGTGAAAAAAAACCATACCGAGACTGGTGTGCTGACTGTTACAAATCTGGAAATCGTCAGCGACAGCTGCAATTAGGGGCTCACCGGGAAGCACTTGGTTTTAGAGCTTTGGATTGCCGCGTATGCGGCGATGCCAGCGCTTATCCCAACTCAACAGTTTCATGTAAAGGGTGGCGCTCGACGCCATTTGGCTACGAAGCTACGCAAGCTCAGCGTTGGCTTAGGTGCCAACCATCATGGCAGGAGTCCCTCTTTCATGCTGCGATCAAGGAAGGGCTGGCAACCCGTAGCCGAGCTACTACAACCGTACCTGTCTCCGTAGACTTGATTTCCAAGCTGCCGCCCAGATGTCGGAGTCGCTCGCGCATTCCCCTGATTCCGACTCCCGCCGCGCCCTCTGAGTCCAAGACTTGCCGCTTCTCTAGCGGTATGCCTTTGCCTCTATCTTCTACTTCTAGGGTGACTTCGCTGTCGGAATGAGTAATACAAATTCTGGCGACCGGGCTTCCGGAATGACGATGGATGTTGGTAAGGCACTCCTGAACGATTCGGAAAATCGCGGTTTCCAAATCCTGCGGGAGACGCCCCAACTTCTCCGGGAGCTCCAAATCGACTCTGATCTTGCTGCGTTCGGTAAACCCATCCAGATACGAACGCAGACCCGAGGCGAGCCCCACTTCATCAAGCAGAGGGGGATGCAGCAAATGGGAGATGGTGCGTAGTTCTCTTGACAGTTCCTGAACAAGATGGATACTTTCCTGGATTGCCTTGGCAGAACGGGGAGCGATGTTGCCGTTTTCAGACTCCGCTAACGACAAGTTCATACCCAGGGCGGCGAGTAGCTGCCCGGAGCTGTCGTGCAACTCGCGCGCAATGCGGCGCCGCTCCTGATCTTGCAGGTGCAGCAACTGACCAGAAAGTAGACGTAGACTCTCTTCCGCTCGCTTTCTCTCGGTAATGTCACGGATGGCACTCGTAACCAGGGTGCCCTCGTCCGTCTGTAGCGGACTAAGGCTAATCTCCACCGGAAATTCCTGGCCATCCCGATGTAAACCAAAGAGCTCCAACCCGGCACCTATTGAGCGCACTCGCGGTTCGCCAAAGAAACCGGTTCGGCGTCCAGGATGCATGCTGCGAAAACGTTCCGGCACCAGCATCTCGATTTCTTTCCCCAGCAGCTCTTCCCGTGGATAACCGAACAACTTCTCCACCTGGGCATTTGCCAAGGCGATCTTGCCCGCAGCATTGACTACCACCATCGCGTCTGGTGCCGCCTCCAGCAGTCCCCGGAATTTCGCCTCGGCTCGCTCACGTTCACGGACTGCCTCTGACTCGGCGCGAAGGCGCTCTTCTGCGAGAAGCCGCCTTTCCACTTCGGCGCGAGCTAGTTCTTGACTTCTTGCCGCCCCCCTCATCACTCGCACAACCAACACATACACGACAAGGGACAGGGCTGCGATTGCCAGGCAGGCGAGAACTATGGCCCATTGGCCGCGATTGGCAAGAGTCGCCCGTACCGCAAGCAGCCGATCTTCCTCCTTCTCCATCTCAGCTACTATGTTGCGCAGTTCATCCATCCTCTGCCGGCCGACGCCGGAAAGCACAAGCTGGCCCGCTTCCAGATCGCGGCCTTCTTTGTCTAGCTGAATGGTTTGTTGCAAAACGGCGAGCTCCTCTTTTTCGATCCGCCGAAGCTCAGACATCTTCTGTTGTTGCGGGGCACTGGTTTTCGTTAGCCTGTCAAGCCTAGCCAGTCGGGCATCGATTTGAGAGGTCGCTTCTTGGTACGGCTCCAAGTAGACTGGATCATCCGTAATCAGGTACCCACGCTGGCCTGTTTCCGCATCGACCACAAGGCGAAGAACGGCACTCAACTCTTCCTTCACTTCGTGGTTTCTCTGAACCTGATCGTTTAGTCGGTCATAACCCAAGGCGGCTCGGCAGGTGTACGCTACCACCCCGAGGGTGAGGAACAACCCGACCGTGAGGATTAGAAGCAGGCGTCGATGCAGAGTGGCTAGCATGGGGTCGCCTCCGGCTTTTTAAAAGTCGCCAGAATTCCAACGACTGCGACGGCACGGGCCGCCCAATTGCGACGTGACATTGGTTCCCGGTGCGAAAGGTCGATGTCCATGATCCCAGCCTTTCCATTCGGCAAGCGTGTGGGAGAGGACACAACGAACGAAACAATCATGTGGTAACTAACCCCTAAAGTAAAGCGGAGTTTGGCGGGAAACCTGTCGAATTGATAACCGATAGTACCTTCGAGGCCCTCGGGCGCTGGAGGGGCCAGATCGAATGCCTTGGAGTCTCTAGGAACATTGCCAGTCCACATTGACCGAAGTCATTGAATCTAAAGTCAGATGGCCTCGTCTATAGTGCGACTTTCGGGAACTGCGCCCTTCAATTGCGGTGTCTGCCGGATGTCGTTCGGCAGTCAAAGAGTAAAGGGTTGAGGTAGCACTTGTCTGGCTCTGCCCTTGAAGCGCCACGATGCCTGTCTTCCAAATTCACAGCTTTGTGGATGCCGTCATTTTTCAGAGAGCCGAATGCCGTCTCTTGTCCGACGTTGGTTCATCTTCATTCGTATCGACATGATCGCCGGTGTCGTGAGCTTTCGAGGCGTCGAAAGGTCGGAACAGAAAACGTAAGCTCAAGAGATAATCGACCTTCTCCAAAAGGCTGACGATGGGCTCGGACTTGGGGATGAAGCAATCGACTGCTTCAAGCTCGCTCAACGGCAGGCACTCATCACTGGATAAGAGCGCGACCGGAACGTCTGGTTTGGAATCCTTCATGCGCACCGCGGCCCTGCCACCATTCATTTCTGGCATGTTGTAGTCGAGGAGCACTAAGTCCACCGAATGCGACGCGAAAGTTTGCACCGCTTCTTTGCCGTTGGTCGCGATCAGGACCCGATATCCGTTTTCTTCAAGCAGCATTTTCTCGCCTTCTAGCATGCTCGGTGTGTCATCGACACAGAGGATTACTGGTTTCATGGGAATACTCCAAAAGATCTTCGGCCTGAGTGTTAGCGCATTGGTGGCGCTGTCCGAGGCGGTGCGAGCCTGGCCTCGAAGGTAGGCTTTCAGTGCTTCAGTCGACAGCGGCGACCGGCGGCGGGCATGCCTTTCTAAGCCTATCGATTGGCAGCTACAGTAACTTCGTTGCGTCAAGATGTCCGCCGCTTCGGCAAGCGTTAACCCGTCGGGAACCGTTCGGAAGTCGCTGCGATATTCCTTCTCATTCACATCAATTGTTTTAAAGAAGAGCGCCTTGCCTTTCATGTCTACTTCCATGAAGGTGAGATCCCATTGACCGGGTGAAAGCTCACGCTGTTCGACGTTAAAATGACCGCCCTTCTCCAAATGCCCCAGCAACCCACCGGCGAAGTTCACGTCCGCAACAAGCTGCCCGCGTATACGCACCAGTCTTCGCTGCGTTTCATGCACCCACATCTCCCCTTCCATTTCGTGGAAGACACGAGCTTCGCGTGAAGGGGGTTGAAAACTTGGATTAGGCCGGTAATTCAGTTTGATCACGTCTCCGTCCCGACTCGCATAGATGAAGGTGAGAGCATCTGGAAGCATCTTGAAAAATGCTTTGCATTGCTCCGCATCTTTTTTCCTCGTTTGTTCGAGCTTTTGCTGCTCTGAAGGATTTCGGACTAGGTTCCCAATCCTTTCCTTCTCGTCCTGCTGCTCTTTGGCGTTGAGCGGCTGTCCGTCAACTGCCACCAATCGGTCGAGCGAGCCCTGCCCGGTCTGAATAACTTCTTTTGCTTTCTTCTTGCCTTGTTGTTCTCTCTCCACGCGGTACATCCAGCGACCGTGACTTTCACCTTCAGGCTTGAGTTCGTTAGCGACTACCGCGCGTACCAAGTCATTGGCCGATATCGGCGGGCCAGAAGAGGCGGACTGACTAAACTCTGCAGCGATTGGCAAAAAGGCAATCAAACCAGCAAGGGTGCATCTTCCGAGAAAAGGCAATGACATTGCTTCTCCTGCCTTTCTAAATTGTGCCGTTCGACCAAGGTGTCGCAGGAAGCTGCGGCTGTCGAGGGTTCAACGTCCAACTCACAGAAAAGTCCCTCCTGCGTTAGTCTCGACGAAGGGCAAACATGCCGTTGCCGGATCACTTCGCTGGCTTCAGGCTGCCAGGGCATAATGGCGACCCGCGTTGCTCAGGAGTTCCATCATTTCACGAAGCGTAGTAACGTCGAACTCTCTAATCGAGTTGACGAGTTCTAGCCTGCCACGCACGGATCCATTAGGATTGAACAACTTGAATTGAATATCGTGGTCGTAAGCCCATCGTTGCAGGAAGAGGAGCATTCCTAGACCGGCGTCTTCTATTGCGAGTACTCCCGAAAGATCAAGCACAATAATTCGCGCCTTTCGTAATGACGTGACTGCTTTCCGTAATTTGAACGCGGCTTCGATCCGTACGATTCTGCCTTCGCACTCAACGACCGCCAGGTAACCTATTTTCTCAACGTGAAGGTCCAGCATGGCTTTCTCCCAGCCCCAGCACGAGCCGTGCCATAAGATTGCGGCCTGCGTTTTGTGATGGGTAAACGGCTGAGCCTGGCGAGCGAGCGGAACTTTCGGGAGGCGACCGAGAAAATCTGCGCTACCGCAAGTGCTGTATCTCTGCACGACTCAATGCACTCACCCAAAAACAGAATAAATCGACACGGACCTTCCAACTATCGTATTCACAGCGAATGCGACAAAAACGGCCTCACAATGGCCACCTCCTATTCCGCAACTCGATGAACGAGTAGTGGCATTCGTGCGGACGAAGTCGCACGCGGCCTCGCTTGCGTAAATGTGCGACGGCCTCGTCTGACGGCGACGAGTCCTGGGCAGCACGGTCAGCAAGGAGACCCCTCTTCTGGCACGCAACGTGCATGGTTTCCTGGAGAGCCCGCCCTCGCCCAAAAGGGAGAAACAAGGTTATGACGTACGTAATGACTAAGCCTTGCCCAGTCTGCAAACAGCAACTAACCAAAAAAGTGCCCACCGATACCGTACAGTGCGCCTGCGGCGAGCACATTTGGCAGGGGTAGGAGCGTACGTGGCGCAGCGGTTGTCTCTCCGTTTTGCAGGGGTGACCTCACGCACAAGCCATTAAGCTAAACGCCAACTCAACAGTGACGCTCGAGCCTTGCCGTTCTCCTTATCCGGTTCGATGGTCAAATCAAGCAGTGTGACATTGGAAAGGTTAACCGCGTAGTCCTCGGTCTCTCGCGTGGCGTCCGGCGAACTGAAATTCCACCGCTGCCGCACGATTTCCCGGAAGGAGCTTCCCTGATCTGGCGACCATCGCAGAGTGAATTCCTGCGTGCGTTTGGTTTCGGTCTCCTCAAACACAACCAAGATGCGGCGGAGCCTTTGTGGCTCATCAAAGATCAGCCGATCGTCTGAATGCCCGGCTCAGCCGCACGCCAGCCTCCTTCATCTCGCTGTAATAGCGCAGATTCAATCGGAAATGCTTTGTCCTCGGAGGTTACTTCCACCGATACAATGCTTTCCAAGTCGATCCACCCTCCCTCAGGAGGTGGAATCGGTGGCGGCCGGGTAATAATCCGTTTTCGCATTTTAGGCACAATTTGCTTCAAATCTCACGATCGAAATGTGGGATCGCGAGGTGAGTGTGTCCTTCCTGCTTGCCGCAAGAACGCCGACCAAGATTCGAGGCGGGCTCGTGCCCGATGTCCGGATTCTGAGCGCATGCCTCAGGCGGCAAAATCAATCTTTGTGATCGGCGGAGGTTCATGCTTTTCTTCGATCTTGCCCGCGGTGCTGATCTTCGCCAGTTCGCAGTTGAGTTCCGCTCCGACCAGCATGGCAAAGCCCGTCCAGTAGAGCCACGTCATCAACGCAATGCCTGCGCCGAGCGTTCCGTAAGTTTTGTTAAAGTTTGCGAAATGCCGAAAATAGAGGCCGAGCAGATACGAGAGCCCAAGCCAGCAGCCCACGGCAAGGATCGCGCCCGGTAGTGTGGCCAAGAAACGTTGCTTCACATTCGGAGCAAGGAAGTACAAAGCTTCCACGGCGAGGATGGTGAACCCTATCGCAATCGACCAATGAATGTACGGCCACAGCAAAACAAATAAATAGGAGAGGTGGACTCGACCGGCGAGCCATTCTCCGAATCTTGGCCCAACAATCATAACGGACAACGCTACGAGCATCAGGGCTCCAGTCACGAGCGCTAAGCCCACTGCCAAAGGCCGAGTTTTCCAGAACGGTCGATCGTCATGCACCTCATAGGCAATATTCAAGGCTTCGATAGCCGCCGAGAATCCACCAGATGCCGTCCAGAGCGTACCCAGAATGCCGAAAGAAAGGAACGTTCCTCGGTTGGGCGTGATCACATCAGCCAAAACTCTGCGGACCAGCCCCATGCTGTCCGGAGGTAAGAACCGCGCCATCATACTCAGAGCTTGGTCGAAAAGATTGGGAACGGGCAAGTATGCCACGATCGCCGACAGAACGATGAGAGACGGAAAGAGCGACAGAACGAAGTAGTACGAGAGCGCCGCAGCCATCTGCAGAGTGTGGTTCCGGAGCACGTCTTCGTAGGTTTCGGCCAATGCACGCTTGATCCCTATCGGCATGACGATGCTTGGATGCAATTCCTGATTTCTGGGGCCAACGATGACTTTCCGCGGTCGGACCGGATAACCGAATATAACCTACAAGCATTGGCTTGCTTTGGCGATTGCCAGGTGATGACTTCAAGCCGGCGAGCTTGGCTCAGAGAACTATTTGGCAGGCCCATGCCATACCTTCCGAGGCCTTGGCGGTCATTGAACCGAGTTGTCCCTCCGAATCGTAGCGCCTCCTGTAGAGTTGACGATGACATGCCACATCCATCGTCGAGCACCGTTACCTTGAGTTCCTGCTGTCCCAATTCTTGATCGGACTCGATGGTAACGATGACTTTCGAAGCTCGGGCCTGTATAGAGTTGTCCACGATTTCCGCTACTGCGCTGCTGGTGCCCTTGTAGCCGGACTCTCTGGTAGCCAAAATAAACTTATCCAAGGCAACGAGGTGCTCTCCAACTTTCCGCGTTGTTAATTTTTGTGTGCTCATTTGTCGACCACTTCTCCCCGTATGCACCTTCGCCACGAACGCCGCGATCCACGTCTGGCGAATGTTGCGCCTGACCATTACTCGTCGCAGGAACCGACCACTGCCGCAGACATGAATTCAAAGGCAGTATTCTTCGATTTTCCGGATCCTCGTTTGTCGCCAGGTTGGTGCTCTACTTTGTTGCCTTTAATGCTATATAGCACAACCCAGAGATCGCCATCCTGCCCGGGTAAGTTCTGTCCTTAGGGCCTAGCTTAAATCGCCAAAACGGGCGAAATTTTCGTTTCTTGTGTAGCCGATAACGCGGAAATAGTAAAAACATACTATCACCTAAACGTTTTTGCTTGACAACGGCAACTCTATAGCTCTAAATGGTTGCCCATCGTCTCCCGCGGCAGGAGGGGTGCCGCCAAGAACGGAGACTTGTGGGAGGGGAATATGCGTCCTCGTCGGGGTCTCTGCCTGTGTGTCTCGATTAGTTTGATTCTCTTCTTGCTGTCAGTAGCCCACGCTCAAAAGACGACCGGAACGATTACCGGTACGGTCACAGACGCTAGCGGAGCGATGGTGCCTGGCGCCACTGTCAAGCTCACAAACTCAGCAACGGGAGCGTCGCGATCAACCACGACCAGCGACCAGGGGAGCTTTTCCTTCCCTGAACTCAACGCGGGAGCCTACACAGTCACGGTAACCAAGTCCGGTTTCAAGCAGGCTGCCGTTGGCAACGTGGAACTGCACGTCGCGGACGTGACCAATGTCCCTGTGAAGATGGAAATTGGATCCCAGGCGGAAACCATCACGGTCGAGGCGAACGCAATACAGGTGGAGACGCAATCAGGCGCCGTCGGAGGCGTCATGCTAGGGCAGCAGGTAAGGGAGTTGCCACTCAACGGCCGCAACTTTGTACAGCTGACCACCCTCGTGCCGGGTGCGGCGGTCGGCGAGAGCTTCGACAACAAGAACAAGGGACTGCTAGCCGGGGTGGACATCTCGTTCAGCGGTGCGCCGTCGAACGCCAATCAGTGGACCGTGGACGGAGCCAACAATAATGACATCGGCTCGCAGCGCACGATTTTGATTTATCCCTCCGTCGACGGTATCGAGGAATTCAAGATTCTCACCAATAGTTACGGGCCGGAGTTTGGAGGCGCCGGTGGCGCGCAGATTAACGTGGTCACCAAAGGCGGCGGCAACCAGTACCACGGCGATGCTTACTACTTTGGCCGCAATGACGTGCTGAACGCGAAATCTTATTTCCTGGGACAGAACACCTGCACAACCTCAAATGACCCGGCTTGCCGGAAACAAATGCTTCGGCGCAATGACTGGGGCTATACGTTCGGTGGCCCGATCGTGAAGGACAAAGCCTTCTTCTTCTGGTCCGAAGAATGGAATCACGAGCGGCGCGGTGCTGTACGTCAGGCGCAAGTAGCGACTGCACAGGAAAGGACTGGCGACTTTAGCGATTGTGGCGGACCGGTCCTAGCGGCGATAAGCCCCGGTGGGCAGGCGTTCGCATCGCAGGCTCCTTTGCCTACCACGGCGGACCCATGCGCCGCCGTTAATTGGGTTGCGGCGGTCAATATTCCACTGAACTGGCGCGAAGAGAATATTCGCGGCGATTGGAACATTACCAAGAGCAACTCACTCATGCTGAAGTACACCCAGGATGCATGGGCGAATCCCGATCACGCCTACGCGGAGGGCGGATTGTGGGGCGATCAGTTCTTCCCCGCGGTTAGCGACACCTGGCTGCAGCCGGGAAAGATGGCGGTGGCAAAGCTGACTACAACGCTGGGGCCGAATACGGTCAACGACTTTCAGTTCTCCTGGTCCGCCAACCGCATTCACATTTTGAGAGCGGGTGATAACCCGCAGCTGAATGCCCAGATTGTGGCAGCGATGCCACTAGTCTACCCATCAAGCGGCAAGCTGCATGGGACCGACTTGCCTGAACAGATCTGCTGGTGCTCAACCTATTTCGGAATTCTCTCTCCGTGGGACAACGCGCAAGATCTGTTTACCTGGAAAGACGACTTCTCCAAGGTGACGGGGAAGCACACCTTCAAGTTTGGCATTCTGGTTGATCGGAATTCGAAGAACGAAGAAGGCGGCGAAGAGGCTGGTGGGTTATGGGGGCCCACAGGTCTCGCAACCAACAACTGGGGCGGGACGGATGGCTCAGCGCATGGATTCTACGTGAACATGCTCACCAAAGGAATGTTGTGGGGGGGGAACGAGAATGCGAGCAATGCTGTGGTCCCGGTGCGCTGGAGAGATTATGAACCGTACGCGGGGGACAGTTGGAAGATCAATCGCCGTCTGACGTTGGATTTAGGAATTCGGTGGTCCTTCATCCGGCCTGAGTTTCTGGAGAATAACCGGATGGGAGGCTTTGACCCTGCGCTGTACAACCCTGCCCTTGGGGGCGACCCCTGCAATGGAGTAGTGATCGCTGCGGGCGCCCAAAACACTTGCGGGGATCTGGGATCTACGGCTGGAACGATCTCGAAATATCGCAGCCTGAGGCCGCCAAACAACCACATGATTGCTCCTCGCTTGGGCTTCGCGTGGGATGTTTTCGGCACCGGCCGTTTCGCAATCCGAGGCGGAGTGGGGCAGTTCTACGCTCGCGACCCGATAGGCTTGTCACTCCGCATGGCCACGAGCAATACCCCCTTCGCTATAGGGGGTGCCGGCGAACATACGCTCGACGACTGCACGACTGCCGGATTGTCGGGTTGTACAAGTGCATTTACATCCGGAGTAAACCTTTTTGATTGGGCCGTTGGAGGAACGGCTTCACAAGGATTTGAAAATAACACAAATCTCTCCAACAGTTGGCAGTGGAACCTTACGACGGAAACGGCGTTGGGCAGAAACTCCAAATTGCAATTGGGCTGGGTAGCCCTTCGCGGCATTCACCTCAACTCTGCCCATGATGTCAATCAGGTCGCCCCACAGAATCGACTTGAGTACTTCTTGCGTGGCATTCCCTGCGACAACACCAGCAACGGAACCGAGATTGATGGCCCAACCGGATGCGGGCAGTCTGCTGGACAGCGTTCTGATTTATATCCACTGGGGGACCTGACCACGAACCAGATCACCATGTGGGATCACCGCGGCGATTCCACTTACCACTCACTGCAGGCAATGTATAGCGCGCGCTGGGGAAGAACCTCGATTTTCCAAACCAGCTATACGTGGTCGAAGAACATCTCTACCACCACGCTGGGATACATCGGGACCAGTACGGTCGTGTCCGATTCCTATAATTCCAAGGCTAATAGAGGACTTGCCGACTTTGACCGCCGCCATGTGTTCAACGCCAGTCTGGTGTATTCGCTCCCCGCGCTGGAGGGGCAAAACAGTTTGCTAAAAGCTATCGCTGGGAATTGGGAGACGAGTACAGTTGTTAACGTCGCAACCGGACCGCACCTGACAATCAGCGGCGGGATCAATAACGCGAGCTATTTGCAGCCGAACACCGGCCTCACCGTGATCGCGAGTGGGAATCCCTGGGGCGTAAGCGGTGCCGGTCAGTTTGGGGCGCGCCCAAATATCACGTCGGCATCGTGCTCCACAAGCGATAGACTGCAGGGTATCAATCCTGCGGCATTTACGTATAACGGGTTCGAGCTTGGCGGATTGCCGAATGCTGGTCCGGGGCAGTGCGCAGGACCGGGAACGGCCGATGTTGACTTTGCCATCGACAAAAACTGGAATCTGCCGTGGCATGGCGGGAAGTTCCTGGGTGAGAGTGCTCGCTTGCAGTTTCGACTGGAAAGCTTCAACCTGTTAAACCACCCGATGTTCCGGTATAACAACACCAACCTGAGCTTCCAATCTTACGGGGGAACGATCGATAGCAGTACGCTCACACTCTCAGGGAGTTCTCTACAGGGAGGCTCGCAGTTCGGGCATACGCCCTTGGCCAGCACCATTGGCAACCGCGAGATCCAGTACGCACTCAAGCTGATCTGGTAACCCGCGGGAACGTTGCAAACAATCCGGGCCGGGCTTGACACCTGTCAGGCCCGGCCTTTTACTTATGGTCTGGATGGGTTGCTGCCGAGCACAACTGGGTAGGGGCAAGGCTTTGCTGCTGGTATTGCCGATGCTGCTTGCCAATCTCCCAGCTTGTGCGCAAGCAGCCCAAGTCTCTCCGTCAACCCAAATTGGGCGACTCATTCGGCAAAATCATCTCGACGAGGCCGAGAAAGAGCTTTGGGACACGCTGAGCGGGCATCCCGATCAGGCTTGGGCCCTGCGCCTGCTGGGGACCATACGTATGCGTCAGAATCGCCCCGCGGAGGCGGAAGCGCTATATCAGAGAGCGTTGACGCTCAACCCTCACGATCTGGAGGCATGCCGGGGGATGGCCGAGGCTTTTACGGCGCAGAGCCAGCGGGATAAGGCCATCGCTGGATACTCCCAATGCGTGAGTTTCGCTCCGGCCGATGTAAATTCCAACGCTGCCCTCACGCGGCTCTATGAGCAGGTCGGCAACTTCTCGGAGTCTTTGCGGGCAGCGCAGCAAATTCCAGAAGCTTCTCGCCCACCTGAACTTCTTCCGGTGATGGCTTCTGACTATTTCGGACTGAAGGATGCGGACAAGATTGGGCCGCTGATCGGCGCAGTCCTGCGCCATAAGACTACCAACCTGGCAGCCGTCCTCGAATTCGACGCCGTATTGGTTCGCAACGGGTATCTCGGGGACGCGGAGAATCTCTTGGAGGCTGCGAAGCCCGCAAAGCCGTCCGCCGACTTCCTGCGTGCGAAATCGCGGGTACGAGAAGCGCAGGGCCGTCGGAAAGAGGCTCGGGCCTTGCTGGCGCAAGCTCTGGCCCTAAAGCCCGGGTCATTCGATCTGCTCTTCGACTCGGCGCGCGTGGCCGCCGAAGACAATCAGTGGGAAGATACGGTGAAATTTCTGCGCCAAGCCGATAAGGTTCAGCCCGATCGTCCTGAGGTACTGCTCAAGTTGGCGCTCGCGTTGTTGAAGACGCGACGGCGCGATGCTGCCGTGGCCGTCGCACATCAGCTGGTCGCGCTTCAGCCGGACGACCCGACCAATGAATATCTGCTGGCGTCGGCACTGGTTTCCACGGACCTCTTTGAGCAGGCGGATCCAATCGCCCGCAAGCTGGTTCAGAAACGGCCCGATGACGCCAACAACCGCCTGTTGCTGGGAACGGTGTTGTTCAACACCGGCGATATCGAGGGAGCACGGGAAAGTTTCGAGCGCTGCCTGGCGCTCGATCCGAAGATTCAGGACGCTCGCTACTATCTGGCTCAGATCGCCGAGCGGCAGGGGGACTTGAACGTAGCGCGCGACCATTTGGAACAACTTGTGGCAGCCAACCCGGATCATCCGGGCGGGCAGGCCGAACTCGGCATGCTGCAATTGCGTTTGGGCAACGTCAACGAGGCTCGGACGGCGCTGGAAAAGGCGATCGCCCTTCGTCCCGAGGCCTCGCAGAGTCACTACCAGCTCGGCCTGGTGTATGGGAGGCTTGGACTCCAGGAGCAGGCCCGCGTTCAGATGGCAACCTACGAAAAACTGAGGCAGGCGGAAGATGACCTGCGGCGTCGGGAAGCGGGTCTTCCTACGTCCGGGGCTAAGGCGCCGCAATCCCATCCATGACATCCTCGCAATCCTCCACGGGAAGATTGTTCCGGGGCGCGTTCGCACCGTTGATCTGCTTGCTTGTGGCGTTTGCGTCCGCGCAGAAAAGCGCAAAGCCGCCGGTTGAGCCTGATCCGGTCGAGCAGCATTTTCAGGCGGCACAAACATTTCAGCTGGCGGGGGATCTGCCACGCGCCGCGACTGAATATCGAAAAGCGATCTCGGTTGGCTTGCAGCGTCTGGGCAACTTGCGCAGCTCGGAGAATAAGTATTCCGAAGCGGTGGAGTTGCTTACTGGCGCAACTCAGATCGATGCCAGCAACAGGGATGCGGGGGTTGACCTGGCAGTGGCACGTTACTATCAGGGCGAATGGGCGAAGGCGCGAGCCGTGGTTGAGCCGATATTGGCGGCTGAACCCTCGAATTTTCGGGCGCTGAACCTGATGGGGAAGGTCGAGTTCATGCAGGGAAACTTCGCGGCGGCGGCAGAAAGGTTGCAGGCGGCGCTCGCGATCAAGTCTGACTTCGACGTAGCCTACAGCCTCGCATTAGCTGATCTGCAGCTGAAGAAGTTGCCCCAGGCCAGCGTGCTCTTCGACGAAATGAAGACCTCGATGAAAGCTTCTCCGGAATTACTGGTGTTGATCGGGCGCGCTTATCGGGAATCTGGGTTCCCGGAGCAGGCGGCCGCTGAGTTTCAGAGGGCACTGACCCTTGATCCACAGGAACCGCATGCGCATTCATTACTCGGCCGCACTTACCTGATAGAGGGCGACAAGAAGTACGCAGAGGCGAAGCAGCAATTCGAGGCGCAACTGGCACTCAATCCGAAAGACGATCTGAGCCGCTATTACCTGGGCGTGGTTCAGTTTCAGCTACATGAGTTGAGCGGAGCCGAGGGGAATCTGCAACGGGTCGTACAAGGTCGTCCGGAAAGCCCCAATGCGCTTCTCTATCTTGGGCAGATTTACTTGCAGCAAGGTCGCGTCGAGCCAGCGATTGGGGCTTTGCGTAAGGCGATCGCACTGTATCCGGCAACACGCGGTGAAGACCAGAACCTGGCGCAGGCGCACTCATTTCTGGCAGAGGCCTTACAGAAACAAGGCAAGAGCGCAGAGGCAGCGGCCGAACTGGCCGCGGCCGAGAAACTGGGAGCCAACAAAACAGCAACACCTGCGCAACCCTCGATCGCATCGGCCGACGCGCCGGGTGGCGATTCGAAGCCTCAGCTTGGCCAGATGCTAAGCCAGACGGGAAAAAATTCCGCCACACATTCGGCGGCAACCGGCTACGTGAACTCTGTTTCCAAATTGCTGGCCGAGGCCTATCACAACCTGGGCGTCATCGACGCGCGGGACTCGCGTTATGCGGCCGCGGCGGGTGAATTTGAGCAGGCGGCCCGGTGGAACCCGGAGATTGCCGCATTGGACCGGAACTGGGGCATCGCCGCCTTTCGGGCAGAACAATTCGATCAGGCCACCGGCCCGCTGGCGCGTCAACTAAAGCGCACTCCCGAGGACTCTGTCGTTCGACAGATGCTTGGCGTCGCCTATTTCATGACGGACGAGTTCACGAAGAGCGCAGAGACCTTCCGTCCCATCCTCGGAGAGTTACCGGACAATCCCGGGCTCCTCTACGCTGCCGGGACTGCACTCGTACAAAGCGGAGACTCGGCGACGGCCGGAACTTTGTTCCATCGCATGCTGGAGCGTGGCGCCGACGTGCCGGAAGTGCATCTCGTGCTGGGTGAAGCGTACTCGCAGCAGTCGCAGTATGAGGAGGCATTGCAGGAGTTTGGGCGTGCGGCCAGCATGAATCCAAGATTGCAGGACGTTCACTATTACACGGGTATGGTCCTGTTCAAGCAGGGAAAGCTCAACGAAGCTGCGAAGGAGTTCGAGACGGAGGTAACCGCGAATCCGCAGTCGGTCCCGGCAATGTACCAGCTAGCCTATGTCCACCTGCAGCGGCATGAGCCGGAAGATGCGATTCGGCTGCTGAACCGGGTGCTGGAACAAAAGCCTGCATACGCAGACGCGCACTACCAGATGGGAAAGGCGCTGCTGCAGACGAATGATCTGGCTGGCGCTGTGCAACATCTCGAAACTGCAACGAAGATGCAGCCCACCGAGCCTTATGGGTTCTACCAGCTCAGCATGGCCTATCGCCAGGCTGGACGGACGCCAGAGGCCGACCAGGCATTGCACACCTATCAGGAGCTGAAAGAGAAGAATCCGCGGAGGGAGTCTCCGCGGTAAGCTTACTTGGGCGGGTGCAGACTCAGCGGCAGATCGGCTGTCCCAAACAGGCCTGTGCGATTATCGCGAACTCCTAACCGCAACGTGTATTCCCCTTCCGCCAGCTTGATTGACACAGGCATGGGCAAGCCGCTCTGTTGAATGCGCACATAAGTCTGTTCCTTCAGCGGGGCCTCGGCTTGCTGGACTTCTGCCCGCACTAGCTTGCCGTCACTTCCGAAGGCCTGGACCTGAAATTCGAGATTGCAGTAGTGCTGGTTCTCCGTGCCAGTTTCGAAGGTGATGGTGTGGGGATCGACCAGAAACTCCACCTTCACCTCCCCGTGCTGTTGGGCAGCGGCCGGTACTGCACGCGCGTAGAACAACACGCCCGTGGACACAACGTTGTTCTTCTCCAAGGCCGCCTTCATGTCGCCCGCGCTTGCCTTCTTCCAATTTTCGGGATCGCTGGCGTAGTATCCGCGGCGGTGGCGGACCGTCATTCCACCGCGGTTAACCTTGATTTTGATTGTACGAAACTTGCCATCCCATTGTTTGCGGCTCGGGTAGTAGCCCACGATGTAGTACGAGCTGTCGTCCTGGATGCTGTTGGAAACCGCACGCTCCATGTCGTTGGTGTTCAGATAAACCCGCCCGCCGGTTTCCTGGGCAACCTTGATCAGGCTGTCTTCTTCATTGAATCGCTGGAACGTTTCCTTGCTGTTCGCCCGCATCTCTTCCGAAACCGTGAGCTTCATGCGCCCGTTGGCATCGCGTCCGGACTGGCTGGGATCGGAAACACTGGTGGCGGTAAGTCCGCGTGCATCGACGGCGTAAATGGCGACATGAGCGTCAGTGAGCAGATTCGTAGTCTCCTGGATACGTCCGGCATAGGAGCGGTAAACATCGAAATCCTGGGGGTCGATGAGAGAGAGGTTCAAAGGAAACGAGCCTGAGAACCAGATGACGCTCTTGCGCCCTGGAAACCCGGCCAGGTAGCGTGCGAGGGCCGAGAGAGCGTCCATCGTTTCTGCGATGCGCGCCTCCAGGGTGGCCGCGGCTTGCTCTTTTTCGAAGCGGGCCAAGGCACCTGCGATGTTGGCCAGCGACCGGGACTGGCTGGGCTCCGGCCCGCCTCCCGCATCGGAGCTGCCGGTTCCCCGAGATGGGATGCTGGGCCCGGCGAAAGTGGCAGCTTGCATTTCGGTGTCCCCGCCCTGCCGCGCTGCGGCGGCTGACTGGGACCGATATTTCTGAATCGCCTGCGCCAAGACCTTGGGGTCGGAGGTGAAATCCTGCAGTGTAGTGAGTTCATTGCCCAAGGCGAACACCGCCATTCGCAGGTGAGGATCAAAATGTTCGGCCAGATAGCGGAGCATCTCCTGCCGTACAAACATCTGGTTTTGCACGGGGGTGTTGAGCCCGTCAAAAAGAAGAACCACAGGAGGACCCGCGGGCGCCTGATATTCGGGCCGGTTCGTGGTCACATTGGCTGGTAACACTGGAGGCGTCGTCGGCTTCTCTGAAGTTGATCCGCCCATCTGCTGGAGTGAGAAGGAGGCGACCTTCTGAGATTTGCCATCCTCCAGGACTGTGAAGTCGTTTTCGTTGAGGTCTTTTACCGGGTTGCCGGACGAATCGGTGACGACAACATCGACCTGTACCATCCGCGTGGTGGCGCGAAAGACGGTGTCAGACTGGGTTGCGCTTTGCCGGACCTGAGCCTGAACGACCACCGCAACCAGGCCGCACAGCAGAAACCCGCCTATATAATGAGAGCGCATAATTTTGACTTCAGCATAGTAGGCCGACCGCCTCCACAATCAAAGCATTTTTGACCGGGAAACAGCCGGCGGTGTTGCGGAGAGACGTCGCATCCGGGGTCTTTTTTGGGGGGGATTCTGCTGCTCAGGGAAATGATCCGAAACCCGCTGCGGTACGCCATACCCGGCCTTTTCGGATGCTTGGTTTCGTCCCAGTGGCTCATCGCGCAGACGCGCCCGCCGACAATTCCCCAATCGACCGTGCCGGTAATTACTTTCGAAGACGTCACGAGCCAGGCCGGCCTCACTGCCTCGCATATCTCGACGCCGGAACAGCATTACATCATCGAGTCCATGAGCGGCGGCATCGCGCTGTTCGACTGCGATGATGACGGAAAACTCGACATCGCCATGGTCAACGGCTCGACCGTGTCCCGATACAGAGCGGGAGGCGACCCGCTGGTCACGCTCTATCACCAGGATTCCAGCCTCAAGTTCAGCGACATCACTGCCACGGCCGGACTCACTCGTAAAGGCTGGGGCATGGGAATTGCGGTCGCCGATTTCGACAACGACGGCAAACTCGACCTGTACGTGACGGGTTTTGGAGGGTCGGCGCTTTATCGAGGCCTGGGCGGCTGCAAGTTTGAAGATGTGACCGACAAAGCCGGTGTTGCGGGCTCAGGTTTCATGACGGGCGCTGCGTGGGGCGACTACGATCGCGACGGCCGTGTCGATCTTTTCGTGTCGCGCTATGTTCACCTCGATGTCGACAAGTTGCCGGAGTTCGGCAGCAACGAAAAGTTTTGCCGGTTTAAGGGCGTTCTGGTCCAGTGCGGGCCCTGGGGCATGCAGGGCGAAGGCGATCTCCTATTCCACAATCGCGGAGATGGAACTTTTGAAGAGGTCTCGCACAAGGCCGGCGTTGACGATCCCAAGCAACGGTACGGCCTGCAATGTGTTTGGGCCGACTACGACAATGACGGTTGGATCGACTTATACCTGGCCAATGACGCTGGCCCCAACTTCCTTTACCGCAACAAGCACGACGGTACTTTTGAAGAGGTCGGGTTGCTCACCGGCGTGGCTCTCAGCGAGGATGGCCAGGAGCTAGGGTCGATGGGCGTCGACATTGAGGATTTCGATCACGACGGGCGCCTCGATATCTATGTCACAAATTTCACTGACCAGCCAAACAATCTCTATCGCAACCTCAGCGGCCAGGGACGACAGGCATTTACCGATGTTGGCTGGGCTTCCAGGACGGGGCAGCCCAGCTATCCATATGTGAAGTGGGGTACCGGTCTCATCGACTTCGACAACGATGGCTGGCAGGACATCTTCGTCGTCAACGGCCATGTTTACCCACAGGTCGACGCCATCGTGGGCGGCGCGAAATATCGTGAGCCCATGCAGATGTTCCGCAATCTGGCGAATGGCACATTCGAAGACGTCTCGATTTCGTCAGGCGTGTGGCAGATGCGCGCAGCGTCGCGGCGTGGCGCGGCCTTTGGAGACATCGACAATGACGGCAACATCGACATTGTCATCCTCAACGTTGGCGAACCGCCAACCCTCCTCCTCAATCGCACCCACAACAACAATCACCGGGTCTTCTTCAAACTTGTCGGAACCAAGGGCAATCGCGCTGCCGTCGGCGCCCGCGTAACCGTGACTGCCGGGAAGCTGGTTGCGATGAAGGAAGTGAAGGCTGGATCGAGTTATCTGTCGCAGAACGACCTGCGATTGCATTTTGGCCTTGGCACAGAAAAGTCGATGGCCACGGTCGAAGTGCGCTGGCCCAACGGTGATGTAGAGAGACTGCAGAATCTTGCCGCCGATGCGGTCTATACAGTTGTCGAGGGGCAAGGAATCAAGAATACGCAGGCGCTGCCGCCGGTAACCGGGGATGCAACTCCCGCCAATGCAAAGTAGGTCCGCAGAAATTCACCGCTACCGCATTTGGGATTGTTTTGAAGTGCCGTCCTGGGAGCCCACAACCGGCGGACCATCGGGAAATTTCGAAGTATCCGTCACCACCCGAATGTAGTGATCCGTGTACTTCGTATGCATTTCCCGCAATTCGTATTTCGCCATGTGGCAGCCTGCGCAATTTTTGGTGCCCACCTTGCACGCCGCACCCGGATGCTCCGCTGTAGCCTTTTCACCGGTATTTACATGACAGCTCTGGCACTTTCCATCGTACGACGCAGAATCGCGAACGAGCGGTTGATGGGGATTGTGACAAGCGGTGCACACCATGCGCACGTCGCCTTTCCCCCAGCAGCGGCTCTTCTCCAGGCGATAGGCAGGGAAGCGCACATTCTCGATCCCGGTTGTACCGCTGAGGACAATATCCCAGGAGGTGCCGTGACATGCGCCGCAGAAATCCACCCGATCGGCAGGCGACATCTGAACGGGATTGGTGATCAGCATAGTGCCTTGATCCATACCAGATTTCATCATCGCCGAGTGAATGGCCCCCGGACCGTGGCAGCCCTCGCAGGTCACGCCGACCATCAGATGATCTGTGTCGAGACGCCCCTCGGTTACGGCCGCGGTACTGTGACAGCCAAAACATCGCTTTGTCTCGGGCTCTCCGAGCCGCCGGCCGGCAGCCTGCTCCAGTGTTCTCGCAACCCACTGCCGCTGGTTGGGCGTCGTGTCGATTGTCTTGGCGTTGGGAAACAGGCTGAAACGAGATTCATAGAAGGAACCGTTTCTCTCAAACAGGAGTGTTTGTCCAACGGCTCCACTGCCGAAAGCCCAGACCAGAGTGTCTGAGATGGAGCGAGTCGCATCCGACACAGTTGCCGTGATTCCGCCCTCGGGCTTTTGAGAGATGGCGTACTGGAACGAACCCAGGCGAAAGCTTGCTCCGACGGCGTTGTGCAGGGTCTCTGATTCAGAGCTGCGCGTAAGGGTCCGCGCCATGTTGTGTTGCTTCTGCGTCGCCGCGATCGAGGTATGGCAACTGGCACACGCTGCCGGGCCGACGTATTCGCTTCGAGGGGCGGTCCCCTTGGTTGGCCACCACCCAGGTCTTGCAATACGCTCGATGGTGCTGATCTGGGGGGACGGAACAGACTGAGCCGCGATGATACCGAAATTACCAGGCACACCGATGGCGGCGGCCAACGCCAGTATTCCCATCATACGAAGACTACGAATCCGGGATCCGGCCAAAAGCGACATGGCTCCTTGCCTGCTTACTTGGCCGCCGCTGAAGTGAGGGTCGCCAAGGCGTCCTTAACTCGCGCCGCCATGGGAGACGAGGGGGCCTCCTGCAGAAACAGGCGGTATTCGTCAGCGACCTTCTGTTTGTCGCCCTTACCGCTTAAGACTTCAGCAGCAATCAGGTGAACGATCGCGTATTTTTGGTGGTCTGGCAGCGAATGCACTTTCTGCGCGCTGGCCAGCGCCTGGTCCGCCTCACCGTTTTTCAACTGCGCGTTCGCCAGAGCCGTCAGGACCTGCGGATTCTTAGGATCAGCCGCTGCAGCGCGAAGCAGAGAGGGTTCCGCCTGCTTGTAATCCTTGTTTTCATAGTAGAACTGTCCGAGATAGGCATTTGCCTGTAACTGATTCTCATCCAGTTGAATCGCAGTGCGTAACGCCTCAACCGCTTGCGGTCCCTGCCCCAATTTCAAGTAACTCATCCCCAGACCGTTGTACGCAGAAGCGTACTTGGAATAGAGCGAGATGGCGCGGTTGAAGTGATCCTTGGCGTCAGACCAGTTCTTCTTCTCCATGCTGGCGGCACCCTTGTCGAACTCTTTCTTTGCCTCCGGGGGAACGTTAAGGTCCGCCGTTGACGTTAGGCCCGCAGGGTTCGGCTCCTTCACTCTCTTTACGGTCACGTACTCAGTGGCATTCGGACCGGACTGGGTCAGGTCGATCTCATTCGTTTCAGTCGTAACGATGTCTATACCGCTGATCTTGAGCTTGTATTTCGCGGGTTGCAGTCGAGAGAAGATTACGGATCCAAACCCGTCGGTCACACGCGTTTCAACGCTGCTTCCAAAAGTGCTCAGGAGTTCGACACGTAGATTGGCGGAAGCACGGCGGTCGTCTTCATAGCTGACGCGGACGGTGAGTTGCTCCTGGGGAACGGCCTGGCCTGCTGTCTGCGCTATGCAACTGGACAGAAGACTGAAGAAGATGAAAGACCACCGGATCATGGAGCCTCCAGGGCTGACATGGATAGGAACTTCGACTCCCAATTCTATCGAAAGGAAGGGGAAGGGCCACGAAAAAAGGGCAACCTCAGCGTGACGCATGCGGCGTCTCTGTCTGCAGTGCTTGTGAGCCCGTGAGTTGCCGCTGCGGGCTCTAAGGACTTCGGCGCGGCGGGTGATGGTTTGGGTGGGGTCGCTTCCTTGCGGAGCAGAGAGGACTCCTTCGAGCGTGCGTCGGCCAAGGCAAAGGTGTAGGTGCGAGTCGTTAGGCTCTCCCAAACGCGCTTGCCGTTTAGCTCGTAGCGCAAGAAGAACGGCCCGATAGAACCCTTCGTTGCTTTCCGTAGGGTGTGCGATTTCCCTGTGGTGGGCGAACGTAGACAGAAACTTTTGGCATTGGCTTCCTTCTCCTGAGGAGCCAATACTTGGATCTTTGGGAAATCAGCGATTCGGTAGCCGTGCTGCGGTAGCCCGGCTGTATTACGTTGGAACTAAAGGACTGGCGGAGAGACAGACATTCGAGCCTTCAGTACAAGTCATTCCCCTGCAAGTGGTTAACGTTTGCGTCGGTTATGCGGGATAGGGCGGTCAGGGAATTCTCCGTGACTGCTTGCGGGCCGGACAGTCCGTGCCAACAAGGGCAGCTCTAGTCTGACTCGAAAGCGAAGCATGAGCGATACTGTGGCCGGGGGGATCACTTTCGAAGGACGATTGAGGCGACAAAATGACTAGACAGTGACTGCGTGCGAGGCACGCAGTCATGCAAACCAGTGCAGTTTGAGCATAATCCGAACGGCGAATCCCCTGCGATACAAGGGGTCTAATTAATTTTGCCAGCGGCTGGACCCACGGCGGTGGCCTGCCTGGTCTTGGGATCAATGCCGATCAGCGCTACTCCGCCCACTCCGCTGTGGCTGGCGGTTACCACATGTCCGCGAGCCCTCAAATCGGCCTGCACATCTCGGGCAGGGTGTTGGGCACAGACAAGCTGCCCAAACTGGCGCGCTCCTGGCCGAAGGAGCTGATGAAATGCGTTGTGGAAAAGCGCGGCGCCTTAAACGCGTCCTCGGGACTCATGCCGAATTCCACGTAGTCGAGGATGACCTGGATGGCTGCCTGATCCTGCTGGTCACCGCCGGCTACCGAGATTGCCATCACTGGATTGTTGTCATGGAAAAGCAGCGTGGGGCTGAGCGTGATGCGCGGCCGCTTGCCGGGCTGAATGACGTTGGGAGTTCCCGCAAACGTGTTCAGGCTGCTGAGCCGGCTTCCGTGAATAATGCCCGTGCGTCCGGCGACACCGGCTGTGCTTGAAAGGCCGCTGGGAGTCGCGGCGATGACATTCCCAAACCTATCCGTCACACACATGACGGTGGTCCCACCTTGCCAGGGGCCGGTGATGGTGGGCGGTTTCGTTGCTTTCATGTTGTAAGGGTCGCCCGGCCGAGCTCGAGAGACGCTTTCTTCGGATCGATCAGCTTGCGCCGCATTTCGGTGTACGGATCGGAAAGCAACTGCTGCATCGGCACCTTGGCAAAGTTCGGGTCGCCGTAATATTCGTCACGGTCCGCCAGCGCCAGCTTCTCCGCTTCAATCACCGTGTGGATGTAGTCCGCCGAATTGAAGCCCATCTTCTTGAGATCGAGGCCTTCCAGCAGCCGCAACGTCTGTGAGAGATAAGGACCCTGCGTCAGGGGACCGGCCTTATAGACGGTGTAGCCACGGTAGGTGGTTTTGAGCGGATCGACGACGGGAGTTTTGTGCGCGGCCAAATCTGCCTTGCGAAGGAATCCACCCTTTTTGATATACCAGGCTTCCAAAGCGTCAGCGATGTCACCGCGATAGAAGCGGGCCGAGACAGCTTCCAATTTCTGCTGCCGCGTACCTTTGACGGCCTTTTCGGACTCGACCAATTTGCGGAAAGTCATCGCCATGTCCGCCTGCCAGTTCAAGCCCGTTTCGATCTTCTGGCCGCTGCCGGTGTCGATGTACCAGCTGGGGCCGCCGGCATCCAGAATGGCGAGCGTCGGCTGCACCACTTCCTCGAAGCTCTTGGTTCCGTAAAGTTTCAGCAGGGTTACGATCGCATCGATGGTGCCCGGCACAGCGGCGGCCTTGACGTCGCCGTCCGGAATTCCGTGTGCCATATACCAAGCGATTGCTTTGGGGTCGCGAGGCGCTTCGCCTTGCCCTTCCAGCAGCTTCACGTTTTTCTGGTCGTCTTTCTGGCCGGCGCTGTAAACGAGGATGGGAATCTCTCCTCCCACGCAGAACGCGCCAACATAAGTTACGGACAATGCGAGCAGAGTGGCGGCGCCTGCGTCGGCGGCATTTCCGCCCTCTTCCAGAATCTTGATGCCCGCCGCAGTGGCGGCAGGTTTGCCGGAAACGACCACGCCCTGACTGCCTACGGCGACACTAGGCCCCTTCGCAGTGACCGACGTTTTGGTGGCCTGCGGCCAAGCGAAGGACACGAGTAGAAGAAGCGAAAGAGCTGATATCGAAGTAGAAATTCGCTTTCGGAGTCATAGCCATGAGAACTGTTCTTACCAAAGCCGCTTGGCCAACCATAGCAGTTTTTCTATTTCACTCATTGCTTGCAGGCTTCACAGACCAGCGGCCCCCGCGAGTCACGAGGGCAAGCCGATGTCAAACGGATCCGCAATTCTCGAGCCTGCATCAGGGGCCTCGCTGGGGCTATTCTACGGCGCCGGTAGCGTGGACGAGACATCGAAGAAGCTTGGCAGGACGCTCCCCGTTCATCTGACTTACTACGCGTGGGACGCTGACTGGAACGGCAGCGTCACCCAGGCAGACCTGGCCGCGGGACGCATCCCTCTGGTCAATTGGGAACCACACAAAGTCGACTTTAACAAGATTATTGATGGGAGCCTCGATGCGACGATTATCGCGCGTGCTAACGGCGCCAAGGCACTCGGCCAGAAATTCTTCCTCGACTTCGCCGCTGAGATGAACGGAGACGAGGCCTGGGGCGGCAACAACCCTACGCTGTACGTTGCCGCTTATCGGCACATTCACGACCTCTTTGCTGCCGCAGGCGCGACCAATGTGGTTTGGGCGTGGTGTCCGAACGTCACCGATACCGACGGGAGGCAACCGGACTACCATGGACTACTACCCCGGTGATTCGTACGTCGATTGGACAGGGGTCGATGGCTACAACTGGGGCACAAAGAACGGAGGCTGGCAGAGCTTCCAACAGGTATTCAGAAAGATCTACCCTTTGCTTGCGGCAAAGAAGAAGCCGATCATCATCGGCGAGATGTCGTCCGCCGAAGCCGGCGGAGACAAGGGCAAGTGGATCGACGAAATCATCCCCACGCTGCGCAACAGCTTTCCGCTCATCAAGTGCGTCGTATGGTTCGACATCAACAAGGAAGCCGACTGGCGCATCAGTTCGTCTCCCGCTTCAGAAGCCTCGTTCATCCGCATGGCGAAGGACCCTTTTTTTAATCCGTAGGAATTCCAACCATCGACTGCAATGTGGTCCTGTCTCGTTCATTCATCATCAAAGAACGACATCCATGTCCGCCTCCGCACAGCCTGTTTCCGTACTTGCTAATGGGATAATCCGTCACTGTCGAAATAGAGATACAGGTGAACTACACACGCTTTAGGGATGAATCCAAGTCGCTGATTTGGGGTAGTTGCCAACAGCCGTGGGTGTTGAAAAAGTCACGTCGATTAGCAGGATGAGATTCAGCAGAAGCATGTTAGAAGAAAGCATCTGCCCATGCTCTGTTTGATTTTGATCGTCGGAGGCCTGCTGATCATGATGGGGCAACACGACCGCTCTGAAGCGTTGTTCTACTACTTCCGGCTGGAAGATCAGATTCCGGAAACCCACCTGCTGCGGCTCATCGAAAAACACATCAGCTTTGCTTTCGTGCGCGAGAGGTTGAAGCAGAGTTACAGCGATATGGGCCGACCTTCGATCGATCCCGAGCTGCTGTTCGCATTCTGCTGATTGGTTATCTGTACGGCATCACCAGCGAACGCAAGCTGGTGGAGGAACTGCGCATGCACTTGGCGTGGCGCTGGTACACGGGTTTGGGATTCGATCAGGAGATCCCACATCACTCGACGTTCTCCAAGAACCGGCACGGGCGGTTTCAGGAGTCGAAGCTGTTCGAGGAATTGTTTGAACAGATCGTGCGCCAATGTGTGGACGTGGGATTGGTGCAGGGCAAGCATCTGTCGGTGGATGGCAGTTTTGTAGAGGCAAATGCGGCCAAAGAGTTCGCATTCCACGCCAGCAGCTGGCTGAAGCAGCGCAAGTGAACCAAACCGTGCGCCAGTATCTGGTGGAACTGGAAGAGCA
>CAVYOZ010000009.1:0-215536 GCA_963770265.1 Terriglobia bacterium | reverse complement strand
GGCGACCTCTTGCACCCTGAGCGCGAGCCGCGCGCGGTATTGGAAGAGATCAGCCGAAACCGCCGTAAGCGGCGCGGGTCAAAAGCCCGGGTCGTGAGCGCGCCCGACCAACGATGGTGGCGACTGGGGTCGGATGAAGTTTATCCTGACTGATTGAAGCGAGGAATGTGCTCGTGACGACCATTCCCCTAAGTCAGCCGAACAGCCTGGCAGGCGCCCACTGCGACAGCTAGTCGCGCCTCAGACAAGAGCCGAGAGCGTAAGGGTATAATGCTTCTCCACCATCATTATGACCACCAGGGAGGAGCGAACGATGAGGAAAATACTGCTCGGCGTCGCACTCGCCGCCTTTGCCACCGCCGCGTCTGCCCAGGACAAGCGTCCCGACTACGGCCCCGACGTCAACGCCGCGGGCGCCAAGAAGATCGCCGCCGGCGTCCTCGCCGAATGCCAGAAGAACAGCTGGAACGTGGCCGTCGCCGTGGTCGATAATCACGGCTTCCTCGGTCTATTTCGAGCGCATGGACAACACGCAGACCGCCAGCATGGACATCGCCGTCGGCAAGGCGCAGGCGGCGGCCACCTATCGGCGCCCGACCCGCGTCTTCATGGAAGTGATCAACAAGGGCGGGCCAGCGACCGCCACCCTGCCCGGCGTCTTCGCCTCGCCCGGCGGGGTGCCGATCATGGTCGACGGCAAGGTCACCGGCGGCGTCGGTGTGAGCGGCGCCACCGGCGACCAGGACGAGCAATGCTCCAAGGCCGGCCTCGGTGGCACATAACCCTATCTCTTCTTCCCTGCAGTCTGCGCATAGGCGTCGGCACGGTTCTGCAGCACCGTACCGAGGCTCGTTGTTTGGAAACCGATGAGGTGTACCTCGCAGGAACTGAGGCATCTCAACCGCCAAAGTGCGCTTTCGTCGGGTAATGGGATGGTCCGGCCGTGTCCTGCCACGCCATTGATCATCGGCCAGGGGCGCCCAGCCTAAAGCACGCCATGTCTACGACAGCGCCTTGGGGGTGTTGGCTAAAGCGTACCGTATCAGTCGGTAGGGGTGAACCCAGACCCTTTGCCTAGCTCGCTGGTCACAGTCACGTCGCCGCCCATCATGCGCGCGAGCTAAAAATGTCGGCTGATGGCGAGACCAAGCCCCGTACCCACCGTATTGCTCGTGGTCGTGGAAGAGGCCTGCGTAACCTCCTAGGCGATGCCGCCTGCGAAATGCCCAAATCCCATTCCACACGTCTGCGGGTTACGGGAGACGGAAGCGCGCAGGGGAGCACGGAAGTGGCCCCCTTGCGCTACCGAGCGAGATCAATCTCATGTCAAAAGTTTTCAGTGTGGCTGCCATGGCCCTGCTCGTTTTTGTCGCCCTCGGCCCTGCAACATGGCAACCACGCTCGGGCCTTGGCTTTGAGCTCGACCACTTCGTCGGCTATTTCGTTTTCACATTGATGTTCTGCCTCGCGTGGCCGCGGCCGCTCGCGGTCGGGGGCGCCCTCGTGGTCTTCGCGCTGGTGTTGGAAAACTTGCAATTTTTTTACCGGATCGCTCGTCCTATTTTGTGGCGGCGCTGTACAGCGCAGCCGGGGTGCTGGCGGCGGCTCTGCTTGCTGAGCTCTTCATTCGAGGACGAAGGCGGTCTCAATCAAAGGGGGCTGAGGGGGACAGCACGCAAAACGCATAGCGGCGGCCGTCTCGGAATATCTCATTTTTTTCAGTTCAAAATTGCGACGTGAGGGTGACGTTGCTCCCTCTTTTATAACCGCCATTGTTGCTTTTGGGTAACAGCTTGCGCGCTAGAATTCTAGTAGTCTCTACCGCGTTTCGCGCTGCACGGGGGGACGGCAGATGTCGATCAAACACATGACAAAAGTTTGCAGCGTGGCCGCCTTGGTGGTGCTGGTATTTGCTGCGCTTGGTCCTGGAAAATTGATACCCCGGTCGGGACTCGGCTGGGAGATGGATCACTTCATTAGCTATTTCGCGTTCACATGGATGTTCTGCCTCGCTTGGCCCCGGCCGCTCGTAGTCGGGGGAATCCTCACGGCGGTCGCGGTGCTGCTGGAGGGCTTGCAAGCTTTTACGCCGGATCGTACGCCCGATCTTTTTTCTGCATTCATCAGCGCAGGTGGGGTGCTATCGGTGGTTCTGAATGCTGATCTTTTCATCCAAGCACCGAGGCGGCTGATCGAACGGATGCCTGCGGTGCTGCAGCGTTTTCGGCTGGGCTGGCGATCTCAGAGTATCGCACGGACGGCGCCGTTGACCGCCTCTCGCCCCGTTCGTGTCCTCGGATATATACGGGTATGAAATCCCCGACGGTGAAGTCTCTGACGGTGTTGGTCGCCCTGCTCGCGGCGATGACCTTCGCAAAGGCGCGTAGCACCACGAACGCGGTCGAGAAGGGCCAGCCGATGCAATCTTCGGAGCGGGCCGCGAACTCCTAGCAGGAGCCCACGCCGTCCTCCTCGTCGATCAGGCGGGATGGCATCTGTCGGCAAGATTGGTCATTCCCGCCAACATCACGATTTTCCCCATGCCGCCAAAATCGCCCGAGCTCAATCCGGTCGAGAACATCTGGCAGTTCATGCGCGATAACTGGCTCTCAAACCGCGTCTTCAAGCCTACGACGATCTCGTCGACCACTGCTGCGAGGCATGGAACAAGCTCGTCGACCAGCCTTGGAGGATCATGTCCATTGGTCTGCGCCAATGGGCGCACGGGCTCTGATAAAAGGGAGCTGGTATAATCCGGTCTCTCAAAGGCGTTCAGGTGGAGAAGCCGCCATGCCGAGAAGCCCTCCTATGGCAGCCGCACACCGCATTCTTGCAACGTTGGGCTCATTGTGGGTGCTTGCCGCTTTACCTGTCGCGGCGAAACCCGCGAAGAACATGTCCGTGATGGTACCAGCAGCGAAACAAGGAGCTGTCCCCACCGACCGCACTCCAACCAATCGAAGCAATTGTCTCGCCGTTGCGCATGCTCTTAACGAACAGGCGAAAACTCTATTTAAGCGAACCAAAAAGGTAATCCCGAAAGAGTTTACTCGCGTCGCATCGGACCTCGATGCCTCTTGCGGCGAGGAGGATTTTGGTAAGGCGTGGATCAGCATCGAGTCGATGAACGGATGCCTCAACAATTTCACAAAGGATTACGTGATGAGACCCCATTGGGTGGTCCAAGTGTAATGTTGCGGTGCTCGGGCCGCAGCCGGATGCATGATCCATCCGAAAGCCAGAGCCGGCCGCGCTTGGGTTGTTTATGGGGGACCTTCAGCCCCTCGCGCCGCCAGATCCGCTCGACCCGCTTGTCGTTGACCAGCCAGCCCGCCTGCTCCAGCAACCCGGCGATCTTGCGATAGCCATAGCGGCCGTATTGCCGGGCCAGTGCGATGGTGTCGGCAGTGAGCCGCTCTTCGTCTTCACGGCCCCGCGGTACCTTGCGCTGCGTCGAACGGTGCTGTCCGAGCGCCGCACAGGCGCGCCGCTCGGAGACATGCATGACCGCTTGGATCTGCTCGATACAGGCGCGACGACGCGCGGGGCTTAGAAGTTTCCCCGGGCAGCCTCCTGCAGAATGAGCTTGTCCAGGGTCAGGTCGGAGACTGCCCTGCGCAGACGACTATTTTCCTGCTCGAGCTGCTTCAGGCGCTTCACCTGATCGGCCTTGAGCCCACCGTACTCTTGACGCCCCCACCGATAATAGGTGACCTCGCTTTCGTGGCATTTCGAGCGCGACCCAATTCCGTATGCGTTAGAGACTGACTGGCCGGTTGGGGCGCGGATTCGAACCTCTGCATTCCGGAATCGAAATTCGCCAAGACTCTCAGCCTGGGGCAGCGGGATTCGAACCTCTGCATCTCGAAAATCAGATCTGCTGCTGAACTTCATCCCGCCTGAACAGGATCTAGGCGTCGACCGGGCGCCTGAGACTTTTGTAAGAAGTGCAGCTCGAGCATCTTTAATTCGAGATGCGCAGGTTCGAAGTCTGCCCCCTGGGCTGAGAAGTTCTCGGCAAATTCCGATTCTATATGCAGAGGTTCGCCCCCGCCCCCCAGGCTGAGAGTTGACGCAACCAGGACTGCCATGCCCTATCCGCGGTGAACGCGCTCTTCGTGTAGCTCGTCCGACGCATCGCGAGCTCAACTACGGGCTCTTGGTGCGCGACTGCCAACGATACATTGCTCTCGGGAGCACATCGAAAGCGGAGGACTGATGTCATAACCGATACCGTGGGGACGGTTGACCACGCCAGGTTGTCGTCCGGTGATGCGATGTCCCACGGAGCCGATCCGGCCGAGCTTCTTGATATCGAGATGGGTCGGTTTTCAACCTGCTCGGGCGTCATGTGGATTATCTTGGTCGAGCGCACTCTCAGCTTACCTTCATGATGCACTGATCCCAAATTCGGTCCCTCCCCGCCAACGGCTTGGCCACACCTTCATCCCCATCTTGCTCATCCACAGTGTCCACACTTCATCACTTCAAGTCTCAAAAGTGTCTACGGTTCGGAAGTAAACGTCCTCATTCGATCGCCCTATTCATTCGTCATCGTTCTGCATCATGGCCGCGAATACGGCCAGAATCTGCGCCAAAAAGGCCTATTTTCGGCTTCCTCTCGGCGACGCTCCTGCTCGGCTAACCGTCGGGCTTCGGCCTGCTGGAGTTCTTCCTCTCGGCGGCGCTCCTCCTCGGCTAACCGTCGGGCTTCGGCCTGCTGGAGTTCTTCCTGTTCGGCGACGCTCCTCCTCGGCTGCCCGCGGGCTTCGGCCTGCCGGAGTTCTACCTCTCGGCGACGCTCCTGCTCGGGTGCCCCTTGGGCTTCGGCCTGCTGGAGTTCTTCCTCTCGGCGACGCTCCTGCTCGGCTAACCGTCGGGCTTCGGCCTGCTGGAGTTCTTCCTCTCGGCGACGCTCCTCCTCGGCTAACCGTCGGGCTTCGGCTTGCTGGAGTTCTTCCTCTCGGCGACGCTCCTCCTCGGGTGCCCCTTGGGCTTCGGCCTGCTGGAGTTCTTCCTCTCGGCGACGCTCCTCCTCGGCTAACCGTCGGGCTTCGGCCTGCTGGAGTTCTTCCTCTGGCGACGCTCCTCCTCGGTTGCCCCTTGGGCTTCGGCCTGCTGGAGTTCTTCCTCTCGGCGACGCTCCTGCTCGGGTGCCCCTTGGGCTTCGGCCTGCTGGAGTTCTTCCTCTCGGCGACGCTCCTCCTCGGTTGCCCCTCGGGCTTCGGCCTGCTGGAGTTCTTCCTGCCGGCGACGCTCCTCCTCGGCTAACCGTCGGGCTTCGGCCTGCTGGAGTTCTTCCTGTCGGCGACGCTCCTCCTCGGCTACCCGTTGGGCTTCGGCCTGCTGGAGTTCTTCCTCTCGGCGACGCTCCTCCTCGGCTGCCCGTCGGGCTTCGGCCTGCTGGAGTTCTTCCTCTCGGCGACGCTCCTGCTCGGGTGCCCCTTGGGCTTCGGCCTGCTGGAGTTCTTCCTGTCGGCGACGCTCCTCCTCGGCTAACCGTCGGGCTTCGGCCTGCTGGAGTTCTTCCTGTCGGCGACGCTCCTCCTCGGCTGCCCGTCGGGCTTCGGCCTGCTGGAGTTCTTCCTCTCGGCGACGCTCCTCCTTGCTGTCGCTGTCGGATCGCTCATTGCTTTCTCTTAGTTCTGTTGGTTGTTCGTCTTCTTCCATGACGTTGAGCTCGGCGTTGGAAAGAAGGTCAGGTGGCGCCTCACCTATCATGCGCTCTATGGGCTCCGAGAGCGCGGTCACGTCAAGTTTGCCGTCCTTCAAAACCGCAAGCTGGACCCGCCAGGTGACGGCTGCCTCGTCGGCTTCCTGGAGCATCACTTCGCGAACCCGCTGCCAGTGCAGACGTCGCTCGCGCTCCTTTCCGATAGCTGCCATGTATTCACACGCTTCCCCAATTGTGCGCAGCGTGCCGCCATCTTTCGTGGGGAGCGGCGAAGTCAGTTTTCCGTAGAGATATTCAGGACGCAACATGCGATAAACTCAAAGCGCCGGCGACGTCGGCTTCTAGCACGCGGGGCCGTGATCCGTAGGGCCTGATGCACCACCCGACCGGGATGTGCTGCCCTTTGTCGTATGTAGGATGATGCTCCCATCATAAGCCGCGAGAACAAGGACGGCATTTACACCGCCCCCATGGACCACAGCTATCGCGCCGCGCTGGCTGGTGGAAACAATAATGGCCACAGAGGCGGACGTCCGCGGCCTGGGTTCCCGACGCAGTATCCCCAGCCTGACCCCGAACCCCTGCCGGCGGGCGTCGATGCCAATTCGCGCATCTTCGCTTTCATTGAAGATCTATTCTTCATGGCCAAAATTCAGGAGACCGCGAAGAAGCTCAACGTGAAAGTGGAATTCGTGAAGAGCGACAAGGATCTGATGGAGAAGATTCAGCAGAACGGTGAGGAAAAGCCGTCACTGATCATCTTCGACCTGAACAACAACGGCGTGAAACCGCTGACCTTGATTCCGAAGCTCAAGAGCAAGCTGAAGAAGGGCACATCGATTATTGGATTCCTTTCGCACGTTCAAGGCGATCTGAAGCAGAAGGCGCACGAAGTGGGATGTGACATGGTTTTGCCTCGGTCGGCGTTTTCGCAGAATCTTCCGCAATTGCTGCGTCGCCATGGGGCGCCGGAAGACGCCGAGCCAACGGTGCAGTAACGCTTTTTGGTCGCGAAATCGGGCGGACTCTCAGTCCGCCACCTTCGAACTCGGTTTCCCCGCTATACAAGAGAGAAATTCCAGTTGCGCTACTCATCTGGCCTATCCCGGAGGCCAGCTGAGTGCGCGTCCACCGAGCAGGTGAACGTGCAGGTGGAAGACGGACTGCCCAGCGCCGGGGCCAACGTTGAGGACGGTGCGGTATCCCTGCTCGATCTTGCGCTGGCGGGCGATCATGGCGGCGGCTAGATGGCAGCGGCCGATGATTTCGGCGTCAGTGTGTTCCGCTTCTTTTAATCCTGCAAAATGGCGCTTGGGAATGATGAGGACGTGCGTAGGCGCCTGGGGATTGACGTCTTCGAAGGCAAAAACGTGCTCATCTTCGAAAACCTTCTTCGACGGAATCTCGCCACGAATGATGCGGCAGAAGAGGCAATTGGGATCGGTCATCTTCGGTCACCTGTGCGAAAACGATAACAAAGGCGTGGCACAGTTGTCAGCGGTGGATGGATGCTAGTCCAATCGCACGAGGAACACCGCGCCTTCAGGTGTTTGAGTTTCGGCTGCGAGTTTCTGGGCGCGATCGTGGTCGTCGTCGAGCACGCGGACTCGAATCCACCAGTCGCCAGCCGGGCTCTTGAAGCGCAGCACTTTCGCCGCGTGATAGCGCCGCGTAAGGTGATCGGCAAGCTTGGTCGCAGCTTTTTCATCGGGCATGCCGCCGATCTGCACGGCCCATCTTCCGGCTGATGCGGCTTGCGCGCCGGACTCCATCAGTTCCACCTTTACCTCAGCGATGCCGGGCTGCCAGACGTCGACTTTGCGCGCGGCGGCGAGGGAAAGATCGACAATGCGTCCGGGGATGAAGGGGCCGCGATCAGTAATGCGGACCAGCGCGGCGCTGCCGGTTTTCACGTTGGTGACGCGCACAATCGATCCCAGCGGGAAGGTGCGATGGGCGGCCGTCATGGCGTGCATGTTGTAGACCTCGCCATTCGATCCGCGGCGGTTGTGGTAGGGCGGTCCGTACCAACTGGCGAGGCCGGTCTGGGTCTCGATGGGCTTGGCGCCGGGCGGGATCACGGGTTCGGCGAGGTCGGCTTCCTCCGCGGGCTTTGACGGAGCGGGGCTCTCGGGTCTCGGAGTTTTCGGAGGTGGTTGCGCCGGCGGCGGCATTTCGGTCGTTGACGCTGGAGGTGGCGGCGGAGGGACATTCACGCGCGCCTGCTTGGGATGGCCGCAGGAGCTAATCAACAACACCGCGATCAGCACCAAAAGGAGCATAAGGATGCTGACGAAGTGGGGACGTGCGGGTAGCGGGTGCGAGTTGGACGACACTACTTGGGCTGAGTCGGGTGCTGTTCCATGTAATCGGCGAACTCCGCCAGCTTCTGGGAAGCGGTGCGCAGGGCGCGAGTGGAATGCGTCCGCACGGCAGGAACGACCTCGTCGTTCAGGTATTTGATGAATTCGGGGATTTCCTTTTCCAGGCGCTCGGCGGCTTCGTTGATGGTTTGACTCACGCGCGACGACGCGTCTTCCACCTTGCGGTTGAAGTCGTTCATGACACTCCTCGTGATAACTCGACGTGAAAGGGCTCACGCAATACTGCGGTTGCCAGGCGAGGCTATTATTTCGTGCCCGGAGGCCGGGGTCAATGGCGGCGGCTGATCGGGGTGGTTCGGGAAGGGCCGATTGGGGCCTGAGATAGAATGCGAGTTTCGCGATGAAGTCCTCTTCAAGTCCACAAGTCAAGGTCAGCGAGTCGGATTTTCGAAACCGGCTTCTGGTCTGGTACGACGCGCACGCGCGCGACCTGCCATGGCGGGAGAGCCGCGATCCGTACCGGGTGTGGGTGTCGGAAATCATGCTGCAGCAGACGCGGGTGGCCGCTGTCATTGAGCACTATCACGAATTCCTGCGGCGCTTTCCTACGGTGGAGAAGTTAGCGGCCGCGCGGGAAGCCTCAGTGCTGGCGGCGTGGAGCGGGTTGGGATACTACCGGCGGGCGAGAATGCTGCACGCGGCGGCGAAGGTGGTGGCGCGCGAACGCGGCGGTAAGTTCCCCGTGACTGCGGAAGATTGGAAGACATTGCCAGGTGTTGGACGATATACGGCAGCAGCGATTGCCAGCATTGCATTTGGCGAGGCGGTCGCCGTTGTGGATGGGAATGTGGAGCGGGTGCTGCAGCGAATTGCGGGGGAGACGATTTCAGGAGAGCAGATATGGCAAGGGGCGGAGAATCTGCTCGCTCGCAACCGTCCCGGAGATTTCAATCAGGCGATGATGGAGTTAGGGGCAACCGTCTGTACGCCGCGCGCGCCAGCCTGTTTGACGTGCCCGCTTGTGGAATTGTGCGTGGCCCGTGGTGAGCTTGCGGGCGGAGAAAAGAAATCCAGGCAGCTACGGCGCGTGATTCACTATGCCCTTGACCGGCGGAATGGGTCGGTGTTCCTGACTCAGCGGCCTGCGGAAGCGCGACTCATGGCAGGAATGTGGGAGTTGCCGGAGATTCCACCTCCGGCGGATCCCATAGCGCGCCGTTCCTCACGGTAAAGCACTCCATCACGGTGACCGATTACACGGTGCATGTCTGGCCGGTATCAGCACCGCTCAAGGGGGAATGGTGGAGGGCTGACCGGCTTCCGAGGCTTGCCTTGACGGGGCTTGCGAGGAAGATTCTTCGGAAAAGCGGGATAATCCCAGCATCCGCGACAAGCGTGAAGTCATCTAGATTGAGCGGGCGCAGGTTGAGCGCTCCCTGATTGCGATTTTGGAGGACTGGAAATGGCGGCATTGGCGACGGGAACAAGAGCTCCGGAATTTGAGCTGAAAACGTTGGACGGCAAGAGATTTTCGTTGAGCGAGGAGTTGGCTCGCGGGCCCGTGGTGCTGGCCTTCTTCAAGGTTTCGTGCCCCACGTGCCAGTATGCGATGCCGTTTCTGGAGCGACTCTACAAGGCGTACAAAAACAAGGGTGTCACGCTGGTCGGCATTTCGCAGAACGATGCCAAGGAAACTGCCGCATTCGGCAAGGATTTTGGCGTGACTTTTCCTATGCTGCTTGACGATACCCATACGTATCCCGTGTCGAACGCCTACGGCCTGACCAATGTGCCTACGATCTTCTGGATCGCAGAGGACGGAGAAATTGAGGTCTCGAGCGTGGGGTGGGTGAAGGCTGACTTCGAACTCACTAACCGCAAGATGGCTGAGATCGGGAAGATCACGCCGGCGGCGGTGTTCAGGTCTGGGGAAGACGTGCGGGACTTCCGCGCTGGTTGAGGGTCGAAAAACTAGGCGCCGGGGCGGCGCCTCCTTCAAGAACAAGACTCACCACAGAGGGCACTGAGGATCACAGGGGTACTTCACTGCTCTTCCGGGCAGGTCTGGTAAGGGCTGGATTCCAAGGGTGGGTGCACTCTCGTGCACCGCTGTGCGCCACTTCTCCTACAACCCAAGGCAAGCCGTCCATTACAATTTCGTTAGAACTTCAGACAAATGTTGGACTTCCGGCGAGCGCCGCTTCGTTGGGGGAGAGACCTAATCATGCAAGGAATGGCCAGAATTACTTCGGCGTGTCTAATCGTGTGCGCGAGTCTGCTGGTGTGGGCAGAAGGTGGAGCAGGCGCGGGCGGATCCAAGGCGCCATCGGTGCGCCTACCGGGGGCGGCGTTTGCGGCGCTGGAAACGATTAATCCTGAGCATATCCGCTGGCACGTACGCTATTTATCGCACGATCTGCTGGAAGGGCGCGGGACCGGGCAGCGTGGAGGCGATCTCGCGGCTGAGTACATTGCTACGCAGTTTGCCGAGTATGGTCTCAAACCGGCAGGGGATCACGGGACTTACATGCAGAAAGTTCCCCTGGTTGGGATCACGACCTTGCCTGAGACCCAGTTTTCCCTGATCCCCAAGCAGGGCGAGACGATGAACCTGAAGCCGCTGGATGAGTATGTCGCCTACGACCAGAGCCAGCAGGCACAGTCGGATGTCGACGCCGAGGTCGTGTTCGTGGGATACGGAATCGAGGCGCCCGAGTACAACTGGGATGACTACAAAGGTGTGGACGTCCGCGGGAAAGTGCTGCTGATGCTGGTGAATGAGCCAGCCTTCGGATGATCCGAAGTTCTTCAAAGGCAAGGCGCTCACCTATTACGGCCGCTGGACCTACAAGTACGAGGAAGGCCTGCGCAAGGGCGCGGTCGGAGTGATCCTGATTCACCAGACGCAGATGGCGAGTTATCCGTGGGAAGTCGTGCGGAACTCAAATTCCGGCGAGAAGTCATTCTTAAAGGCGGAAGGTTCGGCGTTGAAAGTGGCGTCATGGATTCATCTGGACGTCGCGAGTCGGCTGGCGTCGGCTTCGGGGATGAATCTGGACAAGCTGATGACGTCGGCACAGTCGCGCGACTTTCATCCCGTAAATCTGGGTGCCCGGCTGAAGGCGCACATGGCCAGCAAGGTGCGGAAATTCGAATCGAACAATGTGCTGGCCATACTGCCCGGATCGGATCGCAAAGTTGCCGATGAAGCCGTGATGTATACCGCGCACTACGATCACTTCGGCATTCGTCCCGACATGCCGGGCGACAACATCTTCAACGGCGCCGACGATAATGCGACGGGCTGCGGCATTCTCCTGGAAGTAGCGCGGGCGTTTGGGGTCGGCAGCCGCAAAGCCCCGGCGATCGATTCTGTTCGCCGCGGTTACAGCGGAGGAGCAAGGACTGCTGGGGTCGGAGTATCTCGGGAAACATCCGCCGATCTCTGCGGGGAAGATCTCGCTTGATCTGAACTACGACGATGTGAAACCGCTGGGGGCGCCCGAGGAAGTGCAGATCTCCGGTGCAGAGCGGACCAATTTCTACCCCGCGGTCGAGGCGATGGCGAAAGAATTCCGCCTGGCGATTCGGGCGGACGCACGACCCGAGGCGGGTCACTTCTACCGATCCGATCACTTCTCCCTCGCACGCGTAGGGATTCCTTCCTTTTCGATCAACGAAGGAATGAAATTCAAGGGGCATGCGGAATCGTGGGGGCTGGATCAGGAAAAGGAGTACGTGGAGAAGCATTATCACCAGCCAAGCGATGAGTATCGTCCGGAGATGGACTTTGTCGGCGACTCGGCGATGGCCCGGTTCGGATTTGCTCTGGGTTGGGAAGCCGCGAGTCTGCCCAAGCTGATTGGCTGGCAGAAGGGCGATGAGTTCGAGTCGGCAAGGGTGAAGAGCCAGCAGTAACGAGAGCAGTACTCAGCAACAGCGGAAAACTTCCTCCGAACCCCCATCGGGGCGGGCCCAAAATCGCTAACTCAACGCATAATCGCTTCCGACTTGCGGATCAGACCGCCGGAGCAACACTTCCAGTTTGCTGACAGAACACCTGCCCTATGAACAAGCGAATCCCACGCGTTCCAGAAGTTTCTGAAACTCCGCGTTCGATCGCATTTCGTCCCACTTGTGATCCAGAAGAAAGGGCATATGCACATCGCGTTCTTTCAATGCGTGGCCTAGCCAATGCAGTACTCTTTCGGCTTCACCAAGGCCCGCGAACACCAATGCAACGTTATACGGCGGGACGTACCGCTCTTTCCTTCGCTCCAGCATTTGATGGATGTACCCTTCCGCTTTCGCCCTCTCCCCGGCCACTGCATGTACATAGCCCGCCAGCGAGAGCGCTTCCGAGTTGCCTCCGGAGAATTGCCAGGCGAGGTCACACGCAACGAGGGCCTCGGAATGCATGCCTAGCTTCTCGTAGACCTTCGCCGCACAAATCTGCCCTATCCAGAATCGCGACTCCATCCCCAAGGTCGCGTTGAATTGCTCGACCGACTCTAAGTCTCGCCCGGCGTGGTAAAGGAATTGCCCGCGCATGGCGCCAACGAACAGAGAGAGTGGATCGAGCACCATCGCCTGCTGAATGGTGGACAGGGCCTCATCGTATCGTCCGGTATTCGAGAACACATGAGCCAGATGCACGTGAGCAAGGGAATAGTTTGCGTTCAGTTGGATGGCCCGACGAGCCGCTAACTCGGATCCCTTGAAATCCCAATCAAGCCATAATTTCACAGCTGAGTCAGAAGTATGGACTTCCGCAGATTCAGGATCCAAGCGAAGTGCTTGCGCAATCGCACTCTTTGCTCTTGAGGACACCTCGTTCGACTCAACGTCGCCTGAGAGCACGAATACCATGAGGGCATCAATCAGTCCCGAATGCGCTAGGCCAAACGAGGGATCATGCTCTGTTGCCTGCTGGAAATATGCCACGGCTTTTTGGGCATCGAACAGATTGAATTTCGCATAGTGATAACGCCCACGCAGATAAAGATCGTGCGCTTCTGGGTTCTGAGGAGCATTCCTGACGAGTTGCCGTCTCTCTTCGGACATCAGCTCTAACTTCACTTGATCAGCAATAGCAGCTCCGATTTCACCGTGGATATCGAGCATTCCAGGCAATTGCCGATCGTAGTTCTCCGCCCACAAATGAGTCTGGTCTTGCACTCGAATCAACTGGGCCGTGATGCGCACGTGTGCCCCATCCCGCCGAACGCTGCCCTCAAGCACATAGTCCACACCCAATTCCCGCCCGATCTGTGCGACCGATTTATCCGTCTGTTTGTAGGCCATGGACGAAGTCCGAGCGATTACCCCCATCTGACGCGGAGACATTTGTCCCAATCGCATGATGGTTTCCTCACTCAGACCATCGCTGAAATAGTCCTGTCCTGGATCGCCGCTCAGATTCTCGAATGGAAGAACGGCAAGCATGACCCGAGACCGTTCTGCCTCGACGAGCACGGTCTCGACTTTAGAAGCAGTGACGGCATTGCCCTTGAAGCGATACCCTTTTCCGAGCACGGTCTCGACATACTGCGGGTTTTCGGCGTCATCCCCTAAGGAATTGCGGATCTTTCGGACCGCGGTGTTAATGCTGTTATCCGTGTCAAAGTAGAGGTTCTTCCCCCACACGCGCTCAATAATTTCCTCGCGGGTGATCAGCCTTCCCTTTTCCCGCACGAGAAGGATGAGAAGATCCATGGGAATGCGTTCCATCCGCACCGGTTTCCCGGAACGGGTAAGTTCGTACCCGTCTACATCCAGGACGAACGTTCCGAACTGCACTCTTTCTGAAGGCATGTTCATCGCTAAGGCTAACCTGCGCTATTTTACGGCCAGCCATAGATTCTTGTTTGCCGTCCCTACAGACAATCTACAGACGCTCTCCATTGTGTCGCGCACCGTTTCGCCGCAAGATACTCACCACTTGGGGTGGGGCCAAATGCGCCCTCCGAGAAAAATCTGGAGGCACCAATGAAATCTCGCATCTCGCTGTTGCTCTTGACTTGTGCCCTGGCAGCGTCGTCAACCCTGACGGCCCATGCCGCTTGCAGTAATTCCACTATCGCTGGAACCTACGCCTTTACGCTACACGGAACGATCTTTCTTCCCGACGGGTCTACCCTGCTCATCGATGGCATCGCCAAGCAAACCTACGATGGAAAGGGGAATATGACCCAGGTAGACGCAGTCGCCACAAACGGCTTCCTCGCGCCAGGTTGGCGCCCTGGCACGGGCACTTACTCCGTGAACTCAGACTGCACCGGAACGTTGACAATTGTGGTCCCTGGGCTGTCCGACCTGCACCTGCAGTTCATCGTCGCGCAATCTGGAAACACGATCCACCAAGTGGTGACTGATCCGGGGATCGCAACCACCGGAGAAGGGGAGCGCCTTCGCATTCCCAAGAAGCAATGATCACGGTTACGGCAAACAAACATGGCTGAACTGAGCGGGGCACCGGCGCCCCGCTCGGTCCATCACTTCTCAAATTTACGATGCAAACCAAAACCCATGTTCCGGCTACGAAACGTTCGTCGAGCTGCGGACTCGAACGAGTTCCGTAGGTAGGCCTAGGTCAACCTCCACCGTCAGGGTCAGTGAGGGTTCCATCGCCAATCCGGAAGGAATTCTCCTTAAATTAGCGCAAGGGGCGGTGCCCCACGGAAGTTGGTTTGTCCATTTCTATCCAGCTTTGATTTCAGAGAAGTTAGCTGCCGTAACCTAGGTAACTTTCGCCCTCCTCCTCGTCCTGCTAGCCTCGATATGTAGGTTTGTAATCAGCAACTTCCGCACCGAATCCTGACCAAGGATGCCGAGAATACCTATTTTTCGCCTGGGTGGAGCGCCGGATAAGCCGGAGCTTCCGAATCTGTCCGCTTCAACTCCGTTCGTCTCGCTCGACGGACTGAGCGTGGGCGTGGACAACCTGCGGCACGACGTCGTGCTCAGTCCGAAATTTGTGGACTTGGCGCGAGCGCAGATTGCCCGATTGATCGCGCGCCATGGCGAACTGGAAGGCTTACTGGGCGCCGAAGCTCCGCAGGCGACGCAGATGCCATCGTGGTTGCGAAGTCAGATGGGAAAGCCCGCCCGGCCGAAGAACGACCCGGGGGAGTGGAAGTCGGCGCTCGCCGAGTTGCAGGTCGCATCACTCAATCGGGCGAAGAAAGAATTCAAACTTTCGGTCGACCTGCTTGCCCGCTTGGCGGTGACGAAGTTCCTGCGTTCGGAAATGAACCAGCAGTTTGCGCAAGTTGTAGAACGCTGCCGCGTGCTGCTGAAGAGCTACGACAACTCGCGCCAGCAGAAGGCGCATGAGTATCGCGAGAAGGTCGCGGCATTCCAGGTGCGGAAAAAAATCATCCTGCGCAAGACGGGGCAGGAGATCTTCGAAACGCTGCGCGAAGTGGAGAAGAGCACGCTGGCGCGCACTCGGCGATCCCTATTTGGGGAAGAGACCAGCGGCGGCAGTTACTTTACCTATCCACTCTTCCTGAACCGGCTCTTGTTTTCTGAAGATGGGCGCGATGACTACCTGTGCGCAGAGCATTACGTCATGCTGGGGAACTGGGATCGCGATCCGGACCGCTACGGGCGGATGCGTGAAATCGTTTCCGGCTTTCTGCGTTTGCTGTACGGCGAAGAAACCAGCGCGGAGACGATCGATTCCTGGATGAACGTTCCGGAGAATGCCGGAGATCTGGTGGGAACGGGCACGCCGGAGGACTCCACCGAGGGACTGGCGCAGCAGGAGAGGCTCGCGGCCTGGGTGCGGCTGCTGGAAGACGAGCGCGTTATGGAAAACGTGATCGCTTCGTATCATGTCGTGCCGCTGCTCAGCGAGTACGCACCGAGAATCAATCCCCAGCAGCTGAAGAATGCTCTGATTGACCGCACCGATTGTGACCGCGTAGAGCGCATGATCCAGGAGGGCGGGAAACTCTCGCCGAACAGTTTGTACGCCGCCGTGGCCAAGGTGGCAAGTTGTCGCGGCGCGGAGCGAGCGAAAGTAGCAGCGCGCTTCCTCGCCGATTTCTTTCACTATCACCGAGATTTGCGCCGGCTCGAAACTTTGAACGCCGCGCTGGATTCCGTGAACCTCGTTTCGAACGAGCGACTGCAGGAACTCTCGCGCGTGAACGGTACGCTTTACGAATTTCTGCTGCCAGAAGAACAGGGAGAGACTGACTCCGACCGCGTGCTGCGACACGTGGTGCTCAAAGCCGACGTCCGGGACTCCACTCGTTTGACGCGGACCATGATGGACAAGGGACTGAACCCTGCGTCGTATTTCAGCCTGAACTTCTACGATCCGGTCAACAAGTTGCTCGACAAGTATGGGGCGCAGAAAGTCTTTCTAGAAGGCGACGCGATCATTCTGGCCATCCTCGAGAAGGAAGGCGAGCCCTCGCTATCCGTAAGCCGGATGTGCGTGCTGGCGCGGGAGATCATCGAAATCGTGCGCGGTTACAACGAGTTGATGCAGCGCTCGGGCATGCCGCAACTGGAACTGGGCCTGGGAATCACCCTGCAGGAGTCGGCGCCGTTGTACCTGATGGATGGCGAGCATCAGATCATGATTTCCGAGGCGCTGAACGAAAGCGACCGGCTTTCTTCCTGCAACAAGCGCGCGCGCAAGGTTATGGAACCGCAAGCTGGCCCGTTTCACGTATATGCTTTTCAGGCGGCGGATGCGGATGCGGGTGGAAATCCGGAGGACGTCATCCTGAGCTTCAATCTGGGCGGAATCCGCATGAACGAGGTAGCGTTCCGGAAGTTGCAAAAAGAGATTACGCTCGAACCACTGAAGGTGAAATTGCCTGCATCGCTTGCCTCGTCAGACAAAGGGGAATACCGACTGTACACCGCCACTGTGCCAGTCGATCGCGAGATCTTCCGCAAGATCGTCGTTCGTGAGAGCCGCATTCCGCGGATTGATGCGACCGACTTCTCGGTGAAAGGCTGGACGGAGCGGCTTTACTACGAAGTCTGCACTGACCCCGGGATTTACACTGCGCTGGAGAAGCGCAAGGGCGCCAGCGGGTAGGGGACCTTCACCAACATCTTCCGTAGAGACGTTGCTTCCAACGTCTCGCCACCCATAACTTCAGAATGCTGCCGGCAAAGACGTAGCAAGCTACGTCTCTACGACTAGAAATTCGTTCCTATGCGAGCTGGTCGGAACGGAATCTGGAACGTTGCTTCGACATCCACCGGAGTGCCGTTTTTCGTGGCTGGATCGAACTTCCACTGCTGGACGGCTTCGGTGGCGAAGCGGTCGAGGCGCTGGTCGACTCCGCGAAGGATTCGCACGTTGCCGACGCTTCCGTCGGCGTGAATTACCGCATACAAGATCACTGTGCCGTGGACGTTTTCCCGCATGAGTTGCATCGGGTAAGCGGGGTCGACTTTGCGCGTAGCCATGGGTTGCGATAGATCTGCGGTGGGAGCGTTCGGATCGCGATTGCTTAAGTCGTGTGTGAGTTCGGCGAAGCGGATGATCCAGCTTCCTCCGGCCGAATTCAGGTTCGGCATGTTCAGCGTGACTGAGTAGAACCGCCGGTTACCGAAGACGGCGCGTTCGGGCTCGGAAAGCTTGGCTGCACTGTCGGGCTGCATGGGGCGAGCCGAGGTGACGCGTGGAGGATGAACGCTGGCGATGAGGCTTGGGTTCACAGAAGGGGCCGCCGTCATTACTGGCGGGATCTGCCGCAACCGGCGCGGGTTTCGGTGCGTTGCCAACGTAGAGGCCAGCCGGGGCATCGGCAGGGGCCTTCGAAGTCGAGCCTCCACCATTTCCTCCCGTGCCGTGACCGCCGTTCGACGCGGAGCCTGCCGCGGTGCTGCCTGATGTGGATCCGGGGATGCCCGATGCTCCGGCATGTCCTTCGGGCGTGGCCGCGAATGTTCCGCGACGGTTGCCGGCCGGCGGGTCAGGCGGGGCGCTTACCGCGGGATGCACACTCAGGGCGATGACGCGCCCGGGTGATCCTGTTGCGGCTGACGCCGAGCAGGGAAGGAGGTGGAGAGGCGACTTGCGTCGCACCGAGCGCGGGCGCACCTCCGCCTCCGGGCATGGTTCGTTGTGCGGCGACGGGTAGCTGAGGCGCCGGGGCGATTACTGCGCTCGGCGCGATGTTCATATCGCCGAGTTTTCGCGAAGAGGTGCTTGCGATTTCTTGGGGCGGCGCGACCAGCGCGGGTTGAAGTCCTTGACCAAGAGTCGGATCGCTTGAGCGGAAGTCGGTCGGAGGAGCGGCGACCGGATCCTGCAAGGTCGGAGAACTGCGACGCTGCGAGAGACGGGCCGCGTCCGGAGGCGCCACAACAGAATTCTGCAGCGTCGGCGGGACGCGAGCGATCTCCGCCGCGGGAGCGGGCGGAGCGGGCGGAATCGCCAGTCGCGGCTTCTGTGCAGTGTCGGACCAGGCCACGATATTGGGCAGCGCGGTATCGGCTTTTAGTTTGACTTGAGGTGGAGTGACTATGGTCTGCGAGCGATTGTCAGCCTCTCGTGGGACCGAGATGATGGGCTGGCGCGAGAACTCAGGATCGGCTTTGCGGGGAGGATCATCAGCGGCGCGCAGGGTGTCGATTGGCGGCAGATATTCAGACGGCCGGTAATAGACCACCTGCGTATGGTCGAACGCCCGCTTAGGTTCGACTCTGGGCCGCAAGCTGAAAAGGTCTGTGAGCCCAATGAGAAGAACCATGGCGATCACGTGATAGGCGCCTGATTCTAGGAAGCTGGACCACGGAAGACTGCGTCTGACGAAAACGTCCGGCCAGAAGCGGGCCGGCGCAGAATGGAGTTCAAGCGGCGGCAGGCGGCGCGGGAGTAGGACGTCGCGCAGATTGCCGAAGAACACCCGGGGCCACGACGGCAGTTCGACCAGAAGCCGCGGTACGGGCGGCTCTTGCGGGATCTGAATGACGGGTCGGACCGCGGACATATCTCTCCATACTAGATGCGAATCTGGGGTTCAGGATAGCCGGGAGGGCATCCCGGAAGAGCTGCAACCACCTCCCGCAAACTCAGCCGGACGCGGGCTTCGCGCGGCAAACCGTTTATAATCATGGGCTCGGCATACTGCCGCAATTCTTACTGTAAGGACACACTTTGCTCGACTTTCTAGGAGATTTACGACGCACGCACATGTGCGGGACGCTGCGCGCCTCCGATGCCGGAAAAAAGGCGGTACTGATGGGCTGGGTCAACCGCGGCGCGATCTGGGGAACCTCATTTTCATTGATCTGCGCGACCGCACGGGAGTGACTCAGGTTGTGTTCAATCGCGAACCGAATGCGGCGACGCACGAAAAGGCCGAAACGCTGCGCAATGAGTTGTCATCGCGGCGATTGGAACTGTGAAATTGCGCGACGCCGACACGGTCAACAAGAATATTCCGACCGGTGAAGTCGAGCTCGTCGTCGATGAGATCCGCATCCTGAATGAGTCGAAGCTGCCGCCGTTCTTGCCTTCGGATACGGCGCTGACGAATGAAGAAACCCGCCTGAAGTACCGCTATATCGACCTGCGGCGCGATGCGATGCAGTTCAATATCGAGACGCGGCACAATGTGGCAAAGGCGATCCGCGATTACCTTTCGTCGCAGGGATTTTTCGAGATCGAGACGCCGTTCATGACGCGGTCCACGCCCGAGGGCGCGCGCGATTATCTCGTGCCCAGCCGCGTGCAGCCTGGGACGTTCTATGCGCTGCCGCAGTCTCCGCAGATGTTCAAGCAGATCCTGATGATTTCGGGCTTCGATAAATATTTTCAGATCGTGCGCTGCTTCCGCGATGAGGATTTGCGAGCCGACCGGCAGCCGGAGTTCACGCAGATCGATCTGGAAATGTCGTATCCGCAGGCCGAGCGCGTGTGGGAGGTGGTCGAAGGATTCTTGAAAGCGGCGTTTCCGAGCAGCCGGCGAAGAGATCGAAAATTCTTTTCCACGCATGGATTACGACGAAGCGATCCGGCAGTACGGAATTGACAAGCCCGACCTGCGGATACCGCCCTTTACGGACGTTAGGGATTGCTTCACAACAGAGAATCTGCACGGAACTGGCGATCAACCCGAATCTTCCGGTGATCGCCATTCGCACGCCCAAGGTCGGCGAACTGTCGCGCAAGGAGCGCGACGACATCAAGCCGATGTTCCATTCCAAGGGCGGGGCGAGAGTGTACGAGGATTTCAAGCGCATCGGCAACAAGTATCCAGATGCGGCGGGCGGAGTAGCCAAAAAGACAGGAATGGAAGAGGGCGACCTGATTGTGCTGGTGGCGGGATCGGCGCAGACTGGGCCGCAGACGGCGATGCCGGCGCATCGCAAAGTTACACCTGCAGAATTGGCGATTTACGCTTCGGCGGGGCTGCTGCGGTTGGCGCTCGCGCAGAAGTATGCCGACCGTCATGGGATCTTCAAGAAGACCGGTGATCCGGCGAAGGATTATCGATTTTTGTGGGTGACGAATTTCCCGATGTTTGAGTGGGATGAGAGTGAGAAGCAGTGGATGGCGGCGCACCATCCTTTTACGTCACCGCACGAGCAGGATATGGGATTGCTGGAGCAGGGCGTGGATTCGGTGAATGATCCGCAGTCGACGCTGAGCGCGGTGCGGGCGCTGGCGTATGACGTTGTGCTGAATGGCACCGAGCTTGGATCAGGCTCGATTCGTATTCATCGAAAGGATATCCAAGCCAAGATTTTCAAGGCGCTCGGCATGACGGATGAAGAAGCCAAAAAGCGGTTTGGATTTTTCCTGGAGGCGCTGGAGTACGGAACGCCGCCACATGGCGGAATTGCTCTCGGACTGGATCGGATCGTGATGATTCTGGCAGGAGCGGAAAGTCTGCGCGAAGTGATTCCGTTCCCGAAGACGGCGCGGGCGGTAGACTTGATGGTGGATGCGCCGACGCCCGTGGACGAGCGGCAATTGCGGGATTTGGGGATTTCGATCAAGAAGCCGAGCTAACGTCGGCAAAAGCAATTAACCACAAAGGGCACGAAGGTCCACGAAGGACTGCGTTTTCCTTCGTGTAACTTCGTGTCCTTCGTGGTTATCGCTTTTGTAAGCGTCACCCACGAGCGCTCCGTCTACGACGTCCGCAATGCTTGCCAGTGTCCATCGGTTCGCTGCGTGCTGTCCGCACAGGCGGAGCTTGAGATAGTTGTCGGTAAGAGCTTCAGTGAACTCTCCATCCGGGTCACTGCCGATGACATTCAGCGTGATCGCTTCCAGCGTCTTGCCGGTGAAGCTGCGCATGAAGGCCAATTTCTTTGCGGCGGCCATTTCCCGGAGAATGCGATTGCGCTCACGCGCCACGTGCACCGGGATCTGGTCAGCCATCTCGGCCGCGGGCGTCCCCGGGCGGGGCGAGTATGTGAAAACGTGCAGGTAGGTGAACGGCAGGTCGTCGATCATCTGCCGGGTGGCTTCGAATTCCGAGTCGGTCTCGCCGGGGAAGCCGACCATGACGTCCGCGCCAATGGCGGCAGTTGGCATGGCGGCGTGAATCTTCTCGACCTTCTCGCGATAGTGCCAGGGACGATATTTGCGGTGCATGCGCCGCAAGACGGCGTCACTGCCCGACTGCATGGGCACGTGGGCGTGCTTGGCGATACGCGGCGAGGAGGCAACCAGCGCGATGAAGTCGTCGGTCCAGTCCATCGGTTCGACGGAGGAGATGCGGAGTTTCTCGAGAGCTGGTTTCGGCGAGGATGGCGCGAATCGAGATCGACGAGACGAGGCCGGCGAGCTTTGCTCGCCCGGACAGCCGAGGGCGGCTGTCCCCACATGAGCTGTGGTGAGGTCCAAGTCTCTTCCCCAGCGACCTAGATTGATGCCGCTGATGACCACTTCACGATATCCCGCCTCGACCAGCGTGTTGACCTCGCGAACAATGCGGTCCGTGCTGAGCGAGCGGCTTTGGCCGCGGACGTAGGGGATCACGCAGAAGGAGCAGCGGTTGTCGCATCCGTCCTGCACTTTGAGGTTGGGGCGGGTTCGTTCGTTTGCGGCATCGAAGACCGGCGCGGCCAGGAGTTCGGTGTGGGCAAAGATATCGGAGACGAAGATCGGCCGTTGGTCGTCGGTCCCTTCGCTCGGCTCAGGGCAGGCTAAGAACGATCGTTGGCCATTCCCGGCAAGCATCCGAAGGGGCACAAAAGCAGTCGGCGTCTGGAGTTTATGTTCGTCCAGTGCGATTTCCGCCAGTTGGTGCTTATGAGAGTTGCCGACAACAAGGTCCACGCCCGGCAGCGCCGCGATTTCTTGCGGAGCCCGTTGCGCGTAACATCCGGTGACCACGATCCGGGCATCGGGATTCTGGCGGCGGACTCGGCGAATCGCAGCGCGGGCGTCCTGATCGGCGCCCGTAGTCACTGTGCAGGTGTTCAGGACTACGACTGAGGCTTGCGTCGGGCTCGACGCGCGCACAAGGCCACGCTCTTCGAACTGGCGTTCGAGAGCGGCGCCGTCGGCCTGTGTGGCGCGGCATCCGAAGTTTTCGACGTAATATCCCGGGCACATCCTCAATAGTAGCGCAAAGGCGTTCCAGCGAATCGAAGTAGAAGGCAGAATGCAGACTGCAGATTTTAGATTGTACCGATTGCAGATTAAAGACGAAGAGCTCTCCAGGCTGCTTCTAAATCTGCAATCTGAAATCTCCAATCTGCAATTGCTATGTCCTAGTTCACCGGAGCGAGGACTGCATCAAGGAGATCGGGCGCGGCCTCAACTCTCTCCAGGTGCGGGTAGCGGAGGCCGCCGTGATAATCCAAAGTGACGGTAAGAAACTGGTCTTCGCGCTTCAGCAGGAGTTTGATCGGTGCATTGCCGTTTTCCGCATTGACGATCGCGTGGCGAAGATTGGAGACGCTGAACGCCTGGTCATTGACGGCTTGGAGCTGCATGTCGGGAGTGATGCCTGCCTTGAATGCAGGGCTATCCCACCCCACGTCAGTAATCGCGCCAGGGGTACCGGCATTAGGGCCGCCTTGGCCCGCGATCGTAAACCCAAGCGAAGTACCAAAGCTGGTCGGGCGAGTCGGGTCCGCATGCTTGACCGAGTCTGGTTCGACGTCGTTGTAAACCAGCCGATAACCCCCTTGCTTTATGCCGTTCTCGGGAACTTCGGCTGCGACGTCGTAAACCCGCGCGCGGAAGAACCCCGCCCAGTCGTAAGGCTGCACGCTATTCATAGCCTTGACGAGGTCTTCCAATGTGTAGGTCACTGTGACGTAGCTGCCATTGTTGACGCCGAAGAAGAGCTTGGCGAAATCATCCAGAGATTTCTGCCCGTTACTCATCTGGCGGATTTTCGTATCAGCCTCGAGCCAGATGAGCGCGGACTCCGGGTAGTAGTCGTAGGAGCGCTCCCAACTCGGCCAAGTCTGAGGTGCGGCGCCATGCTCCGAGATGATCGGCTGGTTCGTGGTGTCTTCCAACGAACGCCACGTGCGTCCGGGACTGATTTCGAAACCAGCAGCGATCTGCGCAATCCCGTCCCGGGCCTGCTCTGGCGTGCGCATTCCAGAGCGAGCGGTTAGGACATCGCCGTAATAGGTCGTCAATCCCTCATAAACCCAGAGCAGATCATTCTGCATTGGCTCATTGAAGTTTGCCGTCCAAAGGTCGGCAGGGCGGCGGAATTTGCCGTTCCATGAATGCGTATACTCGTGCGGCAAGAGGCCTCGACCGGGGATGCCCGCCGCCCAATCGGTAAAGTAGTTCGCGCGGGTCCCGTCTTCACTCGATTGGTGGTGTTCCAGTCCCTGGCCGGCGACCGAATCGCTAAGCGAGTAGAGAAAATCGTAGTGATCATAATGATGGGAGCTAAAGAGCTTTTGCGCCTGAACGACCAGGTTCTTGTGATACTGCAATTCCTCGGGAGTGATCTCGAGTTGCTCAGGCTTGTCGGAGAAGACGTCCATAAAGACTAGATTGTCGGGTCCAGTCGACAGGTCCACGCGCTTGAAATTCACGCCGGCATAAAGCGGCGAGTCGATCAAGGTGTTTAGAGTCGTGTCCTTGAACTGAATTACATTGCCGTTTTGGGATTTCACGTCGAGCGCGCAGGCGAATTTCCAGCCTTCCGGCAGGCGCAACTCGGGGGCAAACTGAATCCGGCGGGAAAAATGGCCCGCAGGGTAGAAAAGTACGGCGTTCCACTTGAGGTCGGCGAACTTGTTGGAAATCCTGCCCTGCTGCGGCCTCACCGGGGCAAGATATTGGAAGCTTAGTTCCAGCGTAGTCGCGCCCTTTGGGACATCGATATGGAATGCCCACATGTCGACACGATCGCGCACCCATGGAACACGCCTGCCGTTTGCCATGATGACGAGACCGGCCACGTTCGCGACCGGGTTCGATGGAGAGTGCGTCCCCGGGAGCCATTGCGGATAGAGCAGCGTAATCTCGCCCGGCTTTACAGGAATCGTCTCATGTACATTGAGGATGCGGTCCATGATGTTAGTGAGATCCACGCTGAGCGAAATCGTGCCTTCATAAGGCTTGTCGACCGGCATGGAAACGCGCGGAGGTAGGGTAACGGGTTGCGGACCGGCGGAGTTCTGACTGTAGCTTGCGCCGCTTACAGCGACGCAGAATGCAAAAACTGCCGCGGGGGAGAAGAAACGGAGCATATCGGTTTTCCTGAATTTCGAAGTGTATATCACAGAAACAGCGTGGACCGAATGCGGAAGAAACATTAAGGGGAAAGGGATTAGACAGCGCGCGCAAGCATTGGACACACTACTCCTGAGTCGTCGCAACACAACAACGGGAACGCCGACTATGCTGTAGCTGCAGTTCTCCGCGACTGAAAGCATTCCCGGCAAAACACCGGACGTCCCTGTGTCGGACGGAAGGGGACGGTTGTCTGCTTGCCGCATCCCGAGCAGGTGGCCTGGGTCTCAACCTTGGTGTAGCGATAGTTCTGTCCGGGTGCCGGAGGCGCACCCAGCACAGCGACCCGCTTACCTTTGCATGCCTTGCAGCGCTTTGGTTCGTTCTTGAACTGCTTATCGTGAAAGAAAAGCTGCTCCCCGGCCGTGAAGATGAAGTCGCTCCCACAGTCGATACACTTCAGCACCTTGTCCTGAAATTCCATTGAGGATGGCTCCTTCAGCCCGTTTCCGTCGCGCCCACCCGCGGGGAAAGAACTGCGGTGGTGAACACCGAAAGACAGGTCGTCTACTACTCCCCCCTCTTGTACTGCCCCTTGGACTCGGCCCGCCACGCGCCGGAACCCCTGCGTGGGTTACTGAATAGCGTTTATGCCGGAGAAGAATGTTGATATGAAATCCCTGATGCAGCTCAAGATGGTGGGGGCCAGATTGAGCAGGGCCGCTCCGGGACGGAGCGGCCCTTCATTGCATTAATCCTGTTCTTTGCGTGTCTTTTTTCTGGCGCGCTTGCGAGCAAGCGCAGCTTTTACACGCTTTTTCTCGCCGGGCTTCAGGTAGAAGGAGTGACGCTTGACCTCCTTGATGATGTCTTCCTGCTGCACCTTGCGCTTGAAGCGGCGTAGAGCATTCTCGAGGGATTCGCCCTCTTGAAGCCTAACTTCTGCCAAATCTACACACCCCCAGACTCGTCCGGATGGACCGAATAGTTATGACAAGGATTTGACTCTAAGTCAAGTGGGAGGGACGAAATTATTAACAACTTTTGACAAATAGACTCATTTGGGGCGGATTTTTGCCTCAGTTTGAGACTCTACGTGTAGCCCGACGGCCCACGAATAGGAAAAACAGGAAGATGGCGGTTGGCCAAACCTGTAGAAACAGGCGGTTTAGCGAGAATCGTAGGTGCCAGTAGAGGTCATTGGGAGTGATCACATAAATGGCGAAATATCCGGAAAGCGTCAACACCAGTGTCATGACGGAAGACCAACGTGCGGTGTCCCGGCGACGGATTCCGGACGAAGGGATCAAAAACCTGAGCGCTATGAGCAAGGCCGTGGCGGGAACAACCCAGCTCCCAAACCGGAGGAACTGCCTTGCATACCATCGAAGAATCACCCAGTACCGCGCGGGCGAAAGGATCTTCTGAATCATGGTTTCAGGACTGGCGAAAAGGTCGCCGGGCGGGGCAAGGGAATGCTTGAACCAGGTGATCAGTAGAAGTAAGGGAGCGATCGCGAGCAGAAGCACAGCCAACTCGCGCGCCGAGGTGAGCGGTAATTGGCCCGATGCAGGTGGGCGCCTCCACCGTGAAACGGAGAGGATCTGAGAGACGAGAAACGCGACGAGAAAAAGCACGCCCTCGTTCTTCGTCCAGGCTGCAAAGCCCGCCGCCAGCCCCACCAGCACTAACAGGCCTAGCGGTCTGCCATCGGCAATTTCTGCTGATCGTTGCTGGTACAAATGCAGGAGTGCAACAGTCGCCAGGAAAAAGAACGAGAGAGGAATGTCAGCGTACTGCGAAGCTCCCTGCTCGATGAAAAAAGGGGTTGATGCCAGAGCGATGCCTGCCATGGCGGCAGAGGTAACGCCGCGAAGTGTCGCCAACGACGAAACCAGCAGACCAAGCGTGGCGAAAGTGAAAGCGAGGCTGATGATCGAAGGGACGATCGGATCATCCTGGCCGATGTAGCTCCAGACGTGCGCAATCGCGGCTGGGACAAGAAGCGGATAGTCGGGATGAGACCAGGGGATCAAGGCGCTGAAGCCTTCGCGCCAATGGATGCCTCCCAGAAACAAAAAGCGGGCGTGCAGATTCCAGATGGAGAAAGCGTCCCAGCCATAGCCGTGGGGATGGGCGAGTGCGCGAAGCACGGTGGCGTAGATCGCGGCGAGAAGCGAGATTGCGAAAGAGGCCGTCAAGAGACGTTGAAGCCAAGGTGGGAGTCCGAAATCCGGGAACCGGGAAGCGATCGAGTTCGCAGATTTGCGGCGTGAGCGGGCCAGGAGATATACACCCAGCAGCAGCATTGTCAGGCATAGATCGGTGGCAAGTATATGAACGATGCCAAGCAATCGCTCGACGAAAAACGAAATCGAGAAGATCCCGAATCCAAATCCGGCGGACAAGAAAAGCTTCATCAGCCGTTCCGATCTACCAGACGTCTCGTCTGTCCATGCAGAGGAGATGGCCAAATATCCAGTTGCGAAGCAGAGTCCGAGCGCCATGCCGATATTCATCTATCGAGCGTCCTCGCCAGCGAGGAGCAGGACTCCGTTGCCGAAGTCTTGAACCAGTCGAAGGTCCAAAGGGAGGTCAGAAGGCGGTGAATGAGGAAAATTTCCGATCACGATCGCGTGATTTGTAGACCGATCTACCACCAGGGGCGCGAGGGAATATTGGGTCAGGTAGTAGTCGGGAGTTGAGGAATTACCACTCTCCCCGATGTAGCCAATGACTCCGGTTGCCGGCAGGCGGGTCTTAACGGCCGAAAAGCGCTGATCAGATTGTTTCGAAATGTCATCCGGGCTGACGTGGGCCGGGTTTGGCGCTTGTCGAAGAATGCGGATGGTGGATAGCAGACAACAGAGCGTAAACAGGAGAATGGCGGCCTTCGCTCTCGGCGAAGCTGACTCCGAGCGTTGGAGCATGCGCATATAGGGAACTCGCAGCATTATATGTCTGCGAATCCTCTGGAGAGCGGCACCGTCACTGATCTAAGGCCCGACTTTGGCGCGAAGTATTGTCACCGACGCCTTTGGAAGGGTAATGAACTGCGTCGGAAGCGGGGCAGGGATCTTTTTTAACCGGTGAAAACGGCGCAAGGATTTCTTAGAAACTTCGGCAGCATCATCGTGGCGCTCGGCTTTGCCTTCGCGGGACAGCCGAGGCGGCTGTCCCTACGCGAGTTTCTTAGAACACGAACTTCACAGCGAGCTGAATTTGTCGTGGAGCATAGGCCGCGTTCGGTCTCATGAAGTCGTTGGGCAACCTGTAATAGCCGGGGTAGGGCGCGATGTTCGCCGTCACCGAGTTTGGCACGAACGTGCTCGCGCTGGCGATCATTCCATTCGAAGTAATGGCGACTCGCTGATTGTCGCGGTTCAAGAGATTGAACGATTCGGCGACCAGGTTGAGTTTGTAGCGCTCGTGGAAGCGGATGGTGCGCGTGAGGCGAAGGTCTGTGGTGGCGTAATCCGGGCCGATAAAGGCGTTGCGGCGGTATCCGGGGAGACGATCGTTGAGATCGTTGCCGTCCTGGTTGGGATCGCCGGAGACGGTTGCGTTGACCGGGCGTCCCGTTCCGTAGTTTATGACGGACGAGATTTTCCAGTCGTTGAAGAAGCGGCCCAGAAGTTCATGCCCGCGGTGGAAGAATCGAGGTTCGGCTGAGAACGCGACCACGAATCTATGCCGCTGGTCGGTGACACTGGGGCCGCGCTCAGCGCTGGGGACATAGGAGTTCTGCACGGTGGCGGGCTGACCAGCGACCAGAGCGTCCTGCCCGTCATCCATGGCGCGGGCGTAAGTGTAGGAGAGCCGGAAGTAAGTGCCGCGTGCGATGCGGCGGTTCATGGAGAGTGTCGCGCCATTGTAGTTGCTCGATGCTGCACTCTGGAATTCATTGATCGAGCCTAGTTCCGCAATCCGACGCCCGAGCGGATTGATACACGGCGGCCAGGGGCATTCGAGCGTTCGGGTGAACTGCCACGTTGCGAAGGAGTCTACGGTATAGTAGCCACCTTCGAAGATGGAGCCGGTGGAGTCGAAGATCGGATAACTGAGCGCGATCGGTTGCGGAAGGTTCACGTCGAGGGCGCGGATGAGATGCTCTCCACGAACGTTCAATAGGAAAAGCGAAAGGGTCGTGCGACTCAGCACTTCTTTCTCGATCGTCAAGCTGGACTGCTGCACCCGAGGAGTCACGAAGTTCGGGGCAAAGGCTGAGACTTCGTGAGTCACACCTTGGGTGAATCCGGCGGGTAAGGTGCAATTCGCCGCGTACAGTGGACAGCTCACCAGCGGATTCGGATAGGACGGGAAGACCTGATGGTCATAATAGTTATTGTTCCTCAGAAAGACGTGCGAATCCGTGACGCCGTTTTCCTTCTGAACGATTGAGTTGTAGATCTGCGGGATTCGAACGAAGAAGATCCCGTATCCGCCGCGGATCACGAGTGGACGCTTGTCTCCGAAGGAGTACGCAAACCCGGCGCGCGGAGCGAAATTGTGCGGCTGGAATGGGAGCTTGCCGGAGGGCGGAAACAGCGGGGTTGAGATCAGCCCTGCGGTCGTGAACGTCTGCAGGTCCCAACGCACGCCGAGGTTCAACGCCAGCCGGTTGGTCACGCGAATGGTGTCTTGCGCGAAGGCTGCGTATTCGTTGGTATCCGGATGCGAGGTGGCGCTGCCGAAATTCTGCAGATAGTAGTGCGGGACCTGATGCGCATAGGCGCGCAGGGGCGTGAGTTGCAGCCCGGCCATCCTGGGTTCGAAGGTGAATGGGTCGACCTTAATGGGATAGAAAAGGTATTCTCCGCTCTGCTGGCTGGGGAAGAAGTCGTAGATTGTCGTCAGCAAAGCGTCGCCGCCGAACTTCCAGGCATTGCGGGGCCCGTCGAAACTGAGCGTCTCCGCCAAGTGCAGCCGGTGCTCGCGCGTTTGCCGCGGCAGAATATTGGAACGGCCCACTCCGTCGAGGATCGTAGGAATTTTCACCAACACATCACTGGTATTGCTATAGGACTGCTGCTGATCGCGAGAGAACTGCGCGCGGAAATGGCTGATCAGGCGCGGCGTAAAGCTGGAGGTCAACGACAGGTTCGCGGTTTCGGTCGAGACCCGTTCCTCCCCGTTATTGCTGATGGAATCGTAGCTGACGGGGCTGGCCGGATCGAGGAACACATTATTGGATCCCCAATAACGAGTGGTGTTCACGCGCAGTGCGAGCTGGTGGCGTGGAGTGAGATTGATATCGAGTTTGGCATACGAGGAGTTGCCTATTTGTGCGGCAGGATACTCGCCTGCCAGGGAGGTGAGCTGCGCAGCCGCTGCAAAGACGAGGGCTTGGTCTGTGGCTTCGTAATCGCCTCCGCTGTAGGGTCCGGTGCTGGGCTGTGGCACGACTTGCGAACTGCCATTCAGAAACTCGACGACATTCGGGACGTGAAAAATGTGCTGATCGAATCCCGCAAAGAAAAAGATCTTATTGCGCTTCAGGGGACCGCCGATGGTGCCTCCGACCTGCTGCTGGCGGTTGTGCGGTTTGAAGGCGAGAAATGGAACGGAGGCGCCAAACGAGCTGTCGCGGAGATAGTAAAACGCGGTGCCGTGGTAATGGTTCGAGCCTGACTTCGTGACCACATTGACCACGGCGCCGCCGGAGCGTCCTTGCTCGGCGCCGTAGGCATTTGAGGAGACGCGAAACTCCTGCACGACTTCGGTGGAGAACTGATAAGGCGCCCGATAGCGGCCGCGCGCCTGGGCAAAGAATGCGTTGTTGTAGTCGCTGCCGTCGACGAGGAAGGTGTTATGCACTCCGCGAATGCCGCCGAAGGAAAGGTCGCCATTCGTTGCCGAAGTCAGGCCGCGGGGATCCTGGGTGACGCCGGGCGAGAACAGGGCGAGGTCCGAGAAGCGCCGGCCATTCAACGGGAAATCGTTGATGGAACGCTCGTCGAGCAGCGTGGAGACGGCGCTGGGTTTGGTTTCGACCATTGCGGGGGCGCTGGACACGGTAAGGCTTTCCTCAGCGCCGGCGATCTTTAGGCGGAATGTGAGTTCCGCGGCGCCGCCGACATCAACGTGCAATTGGGGTGTGACCTGGGGCGACATGCCTTGCGCTTCCACACGAGCCGAATAGTCTCCCGGCGGCAGTAACTCCAGGGCGAAGTGGCCTTCGGCATCGCTGGTTGCGGTGTAACGCGTGCCAGTCCCGGTGTTCACGGCAACGATAGAAGCGTGTGGTCACGCGCGCGCCGGTTGGGTCGACCACAGTGCCGCGAATCGATCCGGTGGCGGAGTCTTGCCCGGCGAGTTGGGCCGGAATGCAAAGCACGATCACGAGAGCGGAGAAAGCCAATAGAACGAGAAGTGGTGCGGACTGCGAGCATGAGATCGCCCCTGAGTGCGAGATATGCTCGGAGGGATGGTCCAGCAGCTCGTTAACCGGACGCGCGCCAGACAGCTTGCGGAGGAGAACCGGAAGGCGCATTCTCGCGAAAGCGCGGCCGGGAAGCTCCTCCGCAAAAACGAAGAAACCCAGTCCTGTATAGCATCGGCGAGAAAGTAGTTCTGTGATCCTGCGGATTTTTTTGAGTGACGATTCCCGGAGTGGGAAAAGTTTGCTTGTGTAGGGACGGCCGCCTTCGTCCGTCCCGGTCGCGCAGCGACCGTGGTTCTCGCAGTGGTAGATTCGGCTTTGAAAAGGTGCAGGGATGCGCATGCGCATCCCTGCCTCAGTGGAATCAGCGAACGGTTACAGATACCGGGAAGGAGTGACTTTCTGCACCCGACGTCCCGATCACATTGATAGTCGCATTGTTGCCTGTTGGCTGTTTCGAGTAATTACCGCACGCGACCGTTAGACCTGTGCTCGCAGCTACGAGAGCGAGAAGGGCGATCAACATCAGGCTCTTCCCCTTTCCCGACACAGCTTTGCTGCGGCCAACGGTGAAGAGAGTTCCGAACAGTCCCAACCCGGAGAGCAGCAGCATTCCAGGATGTCCACCGTAGCCTCCGCCCGGGGGTGCAGCCGCCGCAGTGATGGTTAGTGTTGAACTCGCTGCGTTGGAACCTGGCGAAATCGTGGTGGGGGCGAAGCTGCACGTGAATCCAGCAGCCGGTCGCGCACGAAAGAGTGATCTGACCGTTAAAGCCTCCGACTGCAGCCGATCCAATCATGAGTGTGGCTGAGCTTCCCGCGGGCACCGTCACGCTCGGAGCCGAAAGACTAAGAGAGAAATCCGGTCCGCCAACAGCAGTCGCAGGGACCAGCGTCGCGAATAATCCACTCGTCTGGTTGGCGCCTCCGGCGGTGATGTAGAGCGTGTTCGGATCGCCCGTGCCGCCTGCACCGAAAACCATGTCCCACAGGCCCGGGTTCACGATGACGTGACCGGCGGAGTCCGTGACTTGACCTTTGAATTGTCCGGCGGTGTCGTAGGCGCTGATGGTGCCGTCGCCGAAGTTGCCAATCAGCACGTCTCCGGAGAACGTCCCAAAGGTCGCTGGGGCCATCACCATGCCCCAAGGAGCATTCAGCGTTCCACCCGGAGCGAAGGTGCCGTGGAAGTTGCCTTCCGCATCGAATGCATCCACGATGCCGAGGCCAGCGCCGATCACGGGATCGTGCTTGGCTCCATCCTGCATAGCGTAGGCAACAAGAATGAGGTTAGCGATCACTTTGATGCCGTGCGGTGCGATATCCCGCGGGCAGGTTGGGATCGGTCAAGTTGCCGACGAGATGCGTCGCATGGAAGTTGCCGTCGAACACGTCGACTTTGCCGCTGTTGAAGTTGGCGGCTAGAAGGAAAGTGCCCTCGTTGTTGGTCAGCGAAGCCAGGCCCTTGTAAACGGCGCCTGCGGCGGAGTTATCCACCACGGTGATTGCATTGTTCTGGCCGGTCCAGCTGGCGATGATTCCGTCTTCTGTGTCGAAAATAAAAGACGCGTTGCCGAACAATCCGGCCTGTGTGTTGGCAACGGTTCCCGTCGGGCAGCCTTGCGGGCAGGGATTGTGCGCAGCGACCGGAATGGTCACCGTCGGTTGAACTTTGTTTCCCTGAGCATCATAGAGGGTCGAAGTTCCACCGTTATTGTTGGCAACCCAAAAAGGCTGTCCCGGAATGAACGAGATTCCCCACGGGTTCGAGAGTTGCGCGTCGGTGTGGTTGGCCACACCGGCGGTGTTAGCGACCAGATTGGTTTGCGAGTAGCCCGCCTGCTGAGCGAAGACCGAAGAAGCGCCCGTGATCGTGAGCAACCCGAGTATCACTGCCCGAAAGGTCAGTGTTTTGATTTGCATTGTGTTTCCTCCTTTCGCGAATTACCCGGATCGACTCCAGAACTGGTGGTTCGTGGTGCTGTTTTCAATGGTTCAGTCAGCTTGCGTCCGTTCTGCAATCCGCTTACAAGATTGAGGGTATGTACCCGAGGAAAGCCGGGTGTCACACCTGCGTCTTGACCTTGTAAAAAGCGAGTAGGAATGTCACCGGAGCGTCACGAGCTTGTAAACAACTGTGCAAGCCCCCTGATATCAGCGTCTTTTTTGTGCTGGAACTGCGTTGTCGTGAAGTGCGAATAAGCACGCCCGCCGCGAAATCTGGTATGTTGAGTGTCTTTATCTCTGCGGAAAATTTTCGGGCGAGAACGTGATCCGGTCCTACAAGGGCGTAAAGCCGACGATTCCGGCCAGCTGCTATGTCGATGAATCGGCGCAGATTATCGGCGACGTCGTGCTCGGGCGAACACGCATCGGTGTGGATGAACGCCGTGCTGCGCGGGGACGTGCACGAGATCAGGATCGGGGCGTACTCCAACGTGCAGGACAACAGCGTGCTGCACGGCATGAAGCAGCAATGGGGCGTGTATCTCGGCGAGTATGTGACGGTCGGGCACTCCGTTACGCTGCATGGGTGCGTGATTGAGGACCGATGTCTGATCGGGATGGGAACGATCATTCTGAATGGGGCGCGGATCGGTGCGGGATCGATCATTGCGGCGGGGACCCTGATTCCGGAGAAGACGATCGTTGAGCCCGGATCGTTGTGGATGGGATCGCCGGGGAAGTTCCGCAGGAAACTTGGTCCGGCCGAGGACGAGATGATCCTGCGGTATGCGAGGAATTATCTCGGATATAAAGACGAGTATTTGAGGGAGAGCACCTAGTACCGAGCACCGAGTATCGTGTAGCCGAGTATCGAGTGCCGAGTATCGAGTACCGACTACCGAGAATTGTCATCCTGAACGGAGCAGGCTGGTGAGCATAGCGAGCCGGCGTGCGGAGTCGAAGGATCCCGATGGACTGAGTTGCTGCTGAAAGGCGTTCTCGGCACATCAGAGAACGCCCTGCGAAGTCGCAGGCGCCGTGGCAGTGAAAGGGATCCTTCGACTCCGCGAGCTCATTCGAGCTCGCTGCGCTCAGGATGACAGGGTATAAGCGACCAATATGATCAAAGCAGTTCGAGGAACGCGAGATCTGTTGCCGCCGGAGACGGCGCTGTGGAACTTTGTGGAAGCGGCGGTACGCGATGTGTTTCGCGCCTACAACTTCCAGGAGATTCGCACGCCGATTTTCGAGGAGACGGAGCTGTTCGCGCGAGGTGTGGGGGAAGAGACCGACATCGTTGCAAAGGAGATGTATACCTGGGAGGACCGTTCGCGAGCGGCGAGCGAAAAAGGTCAGTCGCTTACTCTCCGTCCCGAAAACACGGCGGGCGTGGTCCGCGCCTACATCGAGCACAAGCTCTGGGATCGCGGGCTGAACAAGCTCTACTACATCGGGCCACAATTTCCGGCGGGAGCGGCCGCAGAAGGGGCGCTACCGGCAGTTCTACCAGATCGGCGCCGAGATCATCGGACCGCCGTCCGCGGGCAGCGAATCTCCGGCGCGGGATGCGGAAGTTCTGGAAATGCTTGCCACTCTGCTTAATCGCCTCGGCATCACGAACTGGAATCTCGAACTGAACTCGGTCGGCTCGCCCGCTGATCGCGTCCAGTTCAACGACGCATTGCGCATCGCGTTGCAACCGGTAGTCGGACAGATGTGCGACGACTGTCAGCGCCGAGCCGTGACCAATCCTCTGCGTGTTTTCGACTGCAAAGTTCCGGAGGATCAGCCGATCATCGAAACTTTGCCGCGCATCACCCAGTTTCTCGGAGAAGAATCCCGCACGCACTTCGAAGCGGTGCAAGCGATCCTGACCAAGGTTGGAGTTCCATTCTCGCTCAACGACAGGCTGGTGCGCGGGCTCGACTATTACACGCGAACCGCGTTCGAATTCACGCATGGCGCTCTCGGCGCGCAGAACGCGATCCTCGGCGGTGGACGCTATGACGGCTTGTCAGAGGCTCTGGGAGGTCCCGCCGCTCCGGGCATTGGATTCGCGATCGGCGAGGATCGTCTGGTGATGTCGCTTCAGGAGAAGGCTCCTGCCGAGAGCGTGCTGCGCAAGCCCGATGTGTACGTTGCTCCCATGACCGGAATGAATGGCGATGCGGCGCGGCTGGCACGGGAGCTGCGGCGGCATGACCTGGTCGTTGAGCTAGGAGATGATGCTTTCCGGTTAAAGAAATCTTTCGAGGCCGCGACGAAAGTGGGCGCGAAGTACATCCTCATCGTCGGCGAGAACGAGGTGAAGGCAGATGCGTTCGCTTTGAAGAATCTCGCCACAGGTGAGCAGGTCTCAGTCGCACGCGGCGACTTGGCGGCGAGAATTCGCAGCTGACTTCATGGGATCAGGAGGCCTTTTGGGCGAGGTCCACACAGAAATCGATGGCACGTTTGGAACTGACCCGGACTTCCGATTCGTGCGGGTTCGGAGTCCCGCTACTGTTCTCGTGGGCGCAAAGAAGGGGCCGATGGACTCAAGGTGTACAAGCCGGAAAAGAACCGGATCAGTATCGGCGGATTACCGGGACTGGCAGAATAGGGGAGTCGAGTACGAGGGGGGCGAATATGAAACGCGGGTGTGCAGCACTACTTCTGATTTTTTCCAGCGCCGCCGGCTTTGCGAGGGCAGGACAGGCTAAGGCCGATAAGGTACCCAGCGAATTCGAACAAACGATGATGACCGCCGAGAAGGGATTCGTCGACGCCGCGAAAAAAGGTGACGTTGCCTTCTTCAAGCGTACGCTGACGGATGATTTTTCCTACGTTTCCTACGATGGCCAACTCTACAACCGCCAGGAAATGCTCGACCAGTATGGTCAAGCTGGCACGGATATCCTGCCTTATGAAATGAAAGTCGTGTCTGCAGGAGAGGGTGTTGCCATTGTGACCTACAACGTTGTGCTACCGAGTGCCCGCCGCGGAGGATCAAGGACCGCCGCCGCGGTATCAGCACTTCACGACGGTGTGGGTGAAGCAGGGCGACGTTTGGAAAATGAAATTCCAGCAAATGACGGCGGCGCACTGGGGAGACTGGTAGGAATTTTTGATTGATGATTTTTGATTGTTGATTGAAAAACGACACACCGCTAGAACTTGGTCGCCCGCTCTTCCGGGTAGTACGATGTGGTGCGGGGCGGAATTCATTATGAAATCAGTACCATTTTTCCTGATCTGCGGCGTGATCGGGCTTGGAATACGGTTTACTCCTGCAGATCTCCGGGCACAAGACGCCAAGTCCTCGGGTGAGCAACAAACCGATAAGTCCCAGCCTTCCTCGGCTGATGCAAAAGAAGGGCACGCGTACTCCGGAATGTACAGCTTCCTGAAAGACGGCGAATTTGTGCAACTAACGGTGGAGGACGGCGGCAGCGTCACCGGGTTCGTCTCGCGATTCGGGGATGGCGACAGCGATAAAGGGGCTTTTCTCGATCAGTTCTTCAAGACCGGAAAACTCGCACGGAAACAAGCTGAGCTTCACCACCGAAGTTGTTCACGGCGTCGCATTCGACTTTCAGGGTTCTGTGGAGCGCGGAGAGGGCAAGAATCCCGGCGACGAGGCGTACTTCGTCCTGAAAGGGACTCTCACCGAGAACATCAGTGACGCGAACAAGAAAGTTAATTCTCGCCCACGACCAGTGGTGTTCAAGATGTTTCCGCAGGAAGCGGCGCCCGCTCCAGTGGTCAGGAAGTGAGTCGCGAGTGCCGAGACGACACCTCATAGCACTCTCTAGTGACATTCTGGAAATTCAGGTGGGAAGGGAGCTGGCGAGCGTTGCTCGGTACTCGCAACTCGATAGTGAGTTACTGTCCCGCGCGCGCAGGGGACAGGTTTAGACTGCCGGGCGTCTTCTTGCGTGCGCCTTCGCCGCCATACACGAGATCGGCGCCGTCGGAGTTGGATGAGGCCGCTGCCAGGGTCTCCGCAAGCGCGCGGTATGAGCGGCTGATCTCCGGGCCCTCCTGCAACACGATCGGTGTTCCGTGATCGATGGAAGGTGAGATTACCTGATAGGCATTCGGGACCTTCCATAAGACCTTGCAGTTCGTAACGTGCTGAACGTCCTCGTCGGTGAATCCGGGAATCTTCTTATAGCGGTTCAGAATGATCCGCAGGCGGTCGCGCCCGGTTCCTTCCTCCAGGAAAGCATGAATGCGGCCAGCGCTCCATAGCGAGACGACATCGGTTTGCGCGACGACTAGAACTGCGTTGGAGAGATCGGAGAGCAGCCTTGTAGTCTGGTCGAGGCGGCTGGAAGCGTCGACCACCACGAACCGATAGTGGTTCACAACCAGATCAAAGAGCCGTGCCAGTTCGCCGGGCGTGGGTTCGGTCGGATAAGGCTGCTCGGGTCCGGCAAGAAGATGCAGCCCCTCTTTCGTGGTGGTCATCAGACCGTCGAGAAGCGAGACATCCATGCGATGCAGGTTCTGCAGCGCGTCAATCACACCAAATTGCGGCCGCAGGTTCAGGTGCAGAGCGGCGTGTCCGATGGGAGCAAAATCGAGAAGAACAACGTCACCGTGAGACTGTTGCAAGGCGAGCGCGGTGTTGACCGCGGCGGTCGTGCAGCCGGCGCCGCCCTTGGCGCTAAGGAACGTGAAAACCCGCGCCCTGCCTGCGGCTCCGAAGGACCGCGCGCGCGAGGAACTGTACCGGGTGAGGGCTTCCAGCAGAGCGTCGGCTCCGGCCGACTGATCGATATACTCCCCGGCGCCGGCGCGCATACTGGCAACGATGCTGGCCGGTTGCGTCATTTCGCCATTGGCGAAGATGCCGATCTGAAGGGTGGTCGCCTTGATTAGTTCGATAGCGCGAATAGCTCGCTGAGCGTCGCGCGGAGAAATGTCGACGATGACGACTTCGGCCCGCGAGTCCTGGATCTGGCGGAGAATCGCATCGGTCGGGCCAGCGGGAAATCCGACGTGAGTGAAGACCGCGCGTCCCAGTCGCGTCGCCTCCAAACGGGTTTGGAGTCCCGACAATTGTTCCCGGTCCTCGGTCAGGAGGGCGACTGCGATGCCATGCATAGCGCGGTGCTCGCTTAATTCTCTCGGTGTCTGCATGTTAGAAAGAGAACGCAGCCTCCGCCAAGTGACCTAGGTAATGGAAGAAAGCGGGGGACTGACCGCGATCTGCGCGACACACCTCAGCCACACAACGCTGGATGATTGGCTGGGAAGAAGAGCACAACGTGGAAAGCATCGGGATCTCTTTGATCTTTGCAGGGTATTGTAAGTCAGCGGAGACCAATTGAAAAGAGCACATTCTGCGCCATCACCTTACAACAACAGTGCTACCAGCAATCCCAGCCCAGAGGCGCCTCTTACGGGCGAGCGGAAGAATGTGGCAGGGGTTGGTCTTCGTCGTGATGGGAGTGCAGCGAGGACACTCGCGCCAGACCCGCGGACGGGGAGTCTGTCAGGTATTCGTAGCATTCCAGGCGAACCGCCACGCCTATCTTGGTTTCCGCGCGACACGGGAGGTTGTAGGCCGAAGATGCGGGCCGCACCACACGCAGGACGCGTCCACGGCAGCGTACCGGCATGCTCTCTCCGAGGGTGATCTCAGAAGGCATTCGCAGCGTGAGTTCAATTTCGGAGCCTTCGGTCAGAGGCGCATCCGTAAAGAAAAAGACTCCGCGCGAACTCAAGTCCTGGGTGAATCCCACGCCTTCCACCGATCCGGTCGGTTGGCGCAGAGAAAGGGGAAGCAAATAAGGGAATCGCTGCCCCACGCGGCGTTCAACCCGGACTGGAGAAGTGGTCATGGCGTCACTTCCTTTGGCGAAGCGCCGAAAAACGCAAGAGAAATACTTTAGCGCAGATTGCCTGCCAATAGAAGTTGCAAGTTAGTTACAGGGGTATTCACCCGGCGTAAGCCGATCCGTAGTAGGAAGTTGGAGCCTAAAATTCGAGCTTGTTGACTCCTGAGTAAAGGGTCGTTGTGAAAAAATCGGACAATCTGAGCTCACCCGAGTAGAGAATATTCGTGAAGTACAAAGCCGGGCGGCGTCATCTAAGAAGCGACAGTGCCTGATTCAAGAACTTCCATTCCAGATTCCTCCTCGCCTGACGGCGGGCCGAGCGCAGAACGCAAGCTGAACTGGCAGGCCGCAGGCAGGGCGCTGCGGCACCGAAATTTTCAGCTGTTCTTCGGCGGACAACTCATTTCGCTGGTGGGCACGTGGATGCAGACGGTTGCCCAGTCCTGGCTGGTCTACAAGATGACCGGATCGGGGCTGTTGCTGGGTTCGGTCGGGTTTGCCAGCCAGATCCCGGTATTTCTCTTCGCGCCTCTGGGAGGAATTACTGCCGATCGGTCCAATCGTCAGCGGGTCGTGATCGCCACCCAAACCGCGTCCATGATCCTCGCCTTGGTGCTGGCCGCCCTGACCCTCACGCATCGAATCACAGTAAAGGAAATCTTCGTTCTGGCCGCGCTGCTGGGTGTCGTGAATGCATTCGATATTCCCGGCCGGCAGGCATTTCTCGTGGACATGGTGGGCAAGGAAGACCTGATGAACGCCATCGCGCTGAATTCGTCGATGTTCAATGGAGCGCGTGTGGTGGGGCCGGCGGTCGCGGGTGTTCTGGTGGCGAGGCTGGGCGAAGGATGGTGTTTTTTTGCCAATGGCGTGAGTTACATCGCCGTCATTGTCGGTTTACTGATGATGAATGTCCATGCTCCGGCGAGGGCGTCCGCGCACACGTCCCCATTCGAGCACATCATGGAAGGATTCCGGTTTGTCAGGAATACCGCGCCGATTCGTGCCCTTCTTCTCCTGCTGGGGGTGGTGAGCGTGACAGGAATGCCTTACGTCGTGCTGATGCCGATTTTCGCGGACAAAATCCTCCACCGGGGCGGGCAGGAACTGGCGGCGCTGATCGGCTCGCATGACTTGGGAGCTGTGCGGCTCGGGATCCTGATGGGCGCAGCCGGCGTGGGAGCGCTTCTCGGAGCGCTGACTCTGGCCATACGCTCAGGAATAAAAGGGCTTGGTACTTGGGTGTCCGTGTGCTGCGCCGGGTTCGGCGTGAGTCTTATCCTGTTCGCATTTTCCACGTACTTCTGGCTATCGGTTCTGCTGCTGCTCCCTGTGGGTTACTTCATCATGCTGCAGATGGCCTCATCGAATACTCTGATTCAAGCCATGGTGCCGGATGCCCTGCGTGGCCGGACCATGGCGGTGTATTCCATGATGTTTATGGGGCTCGCGCCCATTGGAGCGCTGCTGGGTGGCGCTCTGTCCGATCGCCTTGGTGCGCCATTGACTGTGGCCATTGGCGGGCTGGCTTCGGTACTGGGCGCGTGGTGGTTCAGTAAACAATTGCCGAAGGTGCGCGCCGAAGCCCGCCGGCTGATCATGGCGCAGGCCATGACCGCAGGCGAACCAGCGGAAGAAATGACCACCCAGCTGGTCGAGGACTAACGACGCAACTTGTCTGACTTGCGCGATGCGCTGCGACCCAGCGCAATGAGAAAGATCGCGCTTTTTCCCCGCGCATGCGGCGAGAAGAAGCTGACCACGTCGTCATCATAGAAGGTGAGCCCGCTGCAGCCCAATTTCTGGGCATAGGCTGCGAGATACAGTTTCCCGCCGAGGATTCCGGCTTCCAGTTGCACCGCGCGATATCCTCGGTTCCCATAGCGCTCTAGAATCTTTTTCAGATCCGCCAGGAAGAATATGTCCACGGCCGCATCCGCCGGGATTTGCTGATCCAAGCCGAGATATCCCGCTTTGTCGCGGAATTCCCCGCGTTTCAGGAGTTCGAGGAATTTTTCTTCCCAGTGATAAACGTAAGCCCCGGCGGTCAATCCGACCACGTTGTTCACGATCAGATAGAGATCATTAAGATGGCTCCCGGGCGGATCGATGAAATCTGCCGGAACGCCGCGAGTCGCGCGGTCGAGTATGGTCGAGAGTTGTGCCATGGTGATGGGGTCGCGCGAGAATTGCCGCGTCGATCCCCGCCGCGAGATCACTTGTTCGATCGTATCGGCCGGAATTCGCGAGTCATTGAGCGCAAGCAACGCAGAGGTTGTTTCCTTGGCCGGAGGCATTTCATTGCCAGGCGTCTTGCCGCGCCATGCAATCACCTCCGCCGTGGAATCCAGGGAAGAAGCCTCATGCATCTTGCGCATGGAGGCATAGTCGACTTCCTTCGCAGAGTAGGGGACGACCGGCAAGGCAAGCCGCTCGACGGCGGGCGATGGAGATGGCGTCGATTGCGTCCAGCCCAGCGGCATCAGAGAGAATGCGACCTCGCGGTTGGTGTCCAGATCCAGCAGCGCGTTGACTTGGGAGTCAATAAATCCGGCTGATAACCCGTGAGGGCAGACCCATGGCAGCCGATATCGCGAGACCATTGGCGAGGATCGTGCCATTGTCCCAGCCGAAATGACGGTAGGTGCGGGATCGGTATTTCCAGGCGTTACGCCAATACGTTCCTGTACAGATGATGATGACAGGGGCGTGCGCGATGGAGGGATCGTCGCCAGTTGCTGCCACAATAGCCTGCCGGAAATCGCCGGCTCGAAGCTGGCGCAGTCCAAACTCGGCGGCTCCGAAGTGATAGACCCCGGCAGGCAGCGCCGGAGCACTTTCAGAAAGCTGAATCTTCGAGCGGAGATCAGAGCAGACTACATAAAGTTCGATCTCGTACAGCGCCCCGGTGCAGGCGGCGGCGCGAAAAAAAGTTTCTCCCTCCGCATGCTTCCTGCTCCGTGTGACCCCAGCAGAGAAGAACAGCACCTGCGCGAGGGTTTCGAGGTCAGGGACCGTTTCGCCTTTTGGCTCAACGCTGCTGGCGGCGATCGCTGACAACGCCGGCTTACCCGTATCCTCAAAGTCGCGGGGCAAACGCGTGACTTCCAGCGTGGGATAGATCTTGAACAAAAGCGGCTTGTTCTCCCAATCGAGAGCGTGCGGATGCAGGCGCACACTGAGATAGGAGTGCTTGGTCCCGCTGTGATACTGCCGCGCAGCATCGATTTGGTTGTTTTCGCTCAACCGAAAGGCTCCATACGATCAAGGCGCTTAGCGATACGCTGCAGGGGGTAGACCGGTGATGCGGATTCCCGCGTGTCCTTTGTGGCGAATGTTCAGGCCGATCAGCAGCGCCGTGATTTGTTCGACGATGCGGGCGTTTTCCAGCTTGCCGCCATCGATGGCACGCACTCCCGGAATCTTCGCTGCCAGTTCGCGCGTGAGTTGTGCCGCATCGGGATCATCGCTGCATACGATAACATCACAGTCGAGAGGATCATCGCCATTGAGCAGGTCCGCCGAAAGATTGTGAAACGCGGCGACCACGCTAACTCCCTTGGGGACCAGTTCCGCCGCCTGCTGTGCGGCTGAGCCTTGCCAGACTCCGAGCGGGCGCGAGGCTCTGCCTCCAACGGCAGACGCCAGGGGGACGGTGGCGTCGATCAGAATGCTGCCCTCCGTGATTGCGGGTTTCAGTTGCTTCAGGAGCGCGGCCTGGCCTTCAAACGGAACGGTCAGCATCAGAATGTCGGCGGCGGCGCAGGCGGCGCTGTTCTCCATGCCAGAAACATTCGCTTGATTGCCAACTTTCAGTTGAATTGCAGCGGCCGCCACTTGCGCGCGCTGCTCGTCGCGCGAGCCGATGATGATGGTCTCTCCGGCACGCGCCCAGCGCAGTGCCAGCCCCATGCCGGCCGGCCCGGTCCCGCCGATGATCGCAATTGGGCGAATAGGAGTTCGGGGCTGCAGAACTCATGCGAACTCAGCCTCGAGCGCCTGTTCCGCGGTGAATTCATCGAGCGGCAGCTTGATGTTGATGCGCGAGTAAGTGGTGTTGCGTTCGGCCGGGATTCGCCCGATCTCAAGAATAAGGCTCTGGAAATCTTCCGGGCTGGTGTACTGGCCGGCAGTCGCTCCAGCTTCGCGCGAGATATTTTCTTCCATCAGCGTGCCGCCGTAGTCGTTTGCGCCCGCATGCAGGCAGAGTTGCGAAAGCTGGCGATTCAGCTTCACCCACGAAACCTGAATGTTGTTGATGGATCCGGCAAGCAGCACACGCGCCAGCGCGTGAACTTTGAGATGCTCGGCCAGAGTCGGTCCCGTACGCGCCAGTCCCTGATGGAAGAGGAGCGTGTTCTGATGGACGAAGCCGAGCGGGACGAATTCGGTGAAGCCTCCGGTCTCCGATTGAATCTCGCGCAGCAACCTCATCTGGCGCACCCAATGTCCGGGAGTTTCCGCGTGGCCGTACATGAGCGTGGAAGTCGTGCGGATGCCGCAACGGTGCGCCGTGCGGATGACCTCGATCCATTGCGCGGTCGAAAGCTTGTTCGCCGAAAGGATGTGGCGGATCTCGTCGTCGAGAATTTCTGCCGCGGTGCCCGGCAGCGTGCCGAGACCGTTGTCGCGCAGCATCGAAAGATAGTCAGCCAGCGGCATGCCGGTGAGTTCGACGCCGTAAACGATCTCCATCGGCGAGAAGGCGTGAATGTGCATCCGCGGCACGGCATTCTTCACGGCGCGAAGAATGTCGCGGTAGTAGAACTTCGGCAGATCGCGCGGCAGGCCGCCCTGTATGCAGACTTCGGTGGCGCCCAGATCCCAGGCCTCGACGGCCTTTCGCGCCATGTCATCCAGACTATGGAAGTAAGCGTCGGCTTCGCGCGGCCCGCGGCTGAACGCGCAGAACTTGCATCCCACGAAACAGATGTTCGTGAAATTGATATTGCGGTTCACCACGTAGGTGACGATGTTGCCCGCGAGTTCCGCACGGAGCATATTCGCCGCGACCAACAGGCCGAGCAGGTCGTCGCCCTCGGCAGTTCGCCAAGCGCGTACGACTCTTCCAGAGATAGATCGCCGCCGTCTCTGTGTTTCCAAGAACTCTTTCGAGGGAGCGGCGGTATCTGCGGAGTCAGGCGCGAGGAGATGTCGGACCAATCGAGCGAAGGGAAGGATTCAAGTTCAGAGTGCGTCAGTTCGCGGAGCATGCGTTCCTCCGTAGAGACGTAGCTTGCTACGTCTCGTCTCGCCACATGTTGGTTGCATCCGCCAGCGAGAAGTTGCAAGCAACGCCTACAGTGTAGCGGAATTCAGCGGAATAGGTCGGTTGCGGCAGGACGAAGTAAATCTTTGATCCGACCAGCGCCAGGTTCATAACGAAATCCGCGCACGATGCACGCAGGCGCGCGGTTCAGCTTTCCGCAGACGAGTCCCGCAGCGCAGGCCAACTCATCGGCCACGGCCTCGACACTGGCTTTCAGCTTGTATCCGTGCGGATCGCGGCGGCCGCGATCGTCGCGCAGAGGCTTCATGCCCGCGATTCCGATGGCGAACTTCGGTCAATCCCTCGCGCCAGGGACGGCCGAAGCTGTCGGTAATGATCACCGGAACCGAAATGCCGGTCTTCTTCTTCAGATGCGCGTCGCAGGTTCGCGGCGGATCGGTCGGCGATCCTCGGGCAGCAGCAGCGCGTCTTTCCTCCGTCCACGTTCGAGACATCGATGCCGCTGTTGGCGCAAAGAAATCCATGCTGCGTCTCGGTGATGAGCACGCCATTCTTGCGCCTGATGACGGAGCGGCTCTCCCGGAGAGCCAATTCGATCACTCGCGCATCGAGCTTGTATTGCTCCGCCCATGCGATCGACTCGGCTGAAGGCTGGATCGTCGCGAGATCGACAAGCCGGCCCTCCGGCTTTGGAAACGATCTTGTGTTTGACGACGAGGATGTCGCCCGGTTGCAACCGCTGGCGGCTCCTGTCGCAAGCGCTGCGAGCAACTTGTCGGCGATCGAGTCGCCCGGGCCGATTTCGTCCGCGAGAGTGATCGGGATGAGTCGAACCTCGCGCAACTTTGCTCGTCTTAGCCATCGATTCGGGAAGGACTGCGGCGACTCTGGTTATACCGCATCCGCATCGGTTGCGAGCAGGTCGGTCAGGCAAATTCCAACTCCTCGCCAGCCGCTGCGCGCGGGTTTCGCCGGGAAGAGACAAGCAGCTGCTGCAGGTCTGGCGGATTATCCACGTCCACGGCGATCCCCGGCAGGTTCAACACGACGCAGGGTTTGCCAGTGGCTTGCGCGGCGGCGTGATGCGGCTTGAAGCTGTCATTCCCGAAGCGAAGGGGAAATAAGTTCGCGGGACGGCGGAAGGCAGCGTTGGTACCGCGTCCGTCGCCTGCGGGCACGAGCACGCTTCCCTCGGCTGGCGCATGCTTATAGATTTCCTCCAGTTCCCAGGATTCAATCAGACGGAATGTCAGCCGGGATGACGAGCGTGCTGTCTTCTCCGCGCTCCACACATACCCGCGTTGCCATCTCAATCGCACCGGTTTCCCCGGGGTTGTCGGGGTCGGGAATCACTTCAAACCCATACTCGGCTGCCAGCTTTATCGCGTAGGGATCGCTGGTGACGATGCCGACCTTGGGACGATTCTTCCATTCATGAAGAGCCGTCAACACGTCGGTCAGCATGGCTTGTGCCAGCTGTGTTCGTGCCGGCTGATCAAGGATGGAGGCGAGTCGCTGCTTTGCCGAGGCGGTATTCTTGATCGGAACCAGGATCACGGCTGGCGATCCAGGCGGCGAAAAGATGTATCCGACGCTGCCTCTTCCCGGAGCAGACTGGCGGTGGCAAAAGCAAGCGTCTCTCGAGCCAGGCGGCTTTATCTTCGGCGCTGCGCATGATGGTCTGCGTACACTGCACGCGCAGCCCGGTTTGGCGAAGAGCCTCGGCGGCACGGGCATCGCGCGTATCGCAGATCAGAATGTCGAGAAAATCTTCGTAGGCTTGCGCCACTCCCGCGATGGAGCAGGGCAACCCGTGCGCCTCCATCAGAATTCCGGCCGGGCCCGCCACTGGGGCGTTCCCGACAATCGGGCTGACGGCAGCGATCTTCCCGCGGGCGCGCAGCAATGCGTCATGAATGCCCGGCACCGCCAGGATGGGGCCGATGCTGGTGACGGGATTACTCGGGGCGATCAATACTGCGTCAGCGTTCATGATCGCGTCGATCACTCCGGGAGCCGGCTCGGCATCCGAAGCCCCGGCGAAGCGCACCGACTTTACCGGGTCCTGATACCAGCGCTGCACGAAATATTCTTCGAAACTGAGCTCACCGACCGGGGTATCGACGCGAGTCTCTACCCGCGAATTGCTCATGGGCAAAACCCGCGCCTTCACGCCGAGTTTCTGCGAGATGACCGCTGTCGCTTCGGAGAGCGTCTTGCCTTCGGCCAGCAGGCGCGAGCGCAGCAAATGCATGGCCAGGTCGCGGTCGCCGGTGTGGAACCAGGTTGGCTCGCCGAGTTGCCCCATCGCCTGCAGGCAAAGGAAGGTGTCGCCCTTAACGCCCCATCCGCGCTCGCGGCTCAGCATGCCGGAGAGCACGTAGGTGATCGAATCGATGTCGGGCGAGACGTAAAGCCCCCACCAGAGCAGATCGTCGCCCGTGTTGACCACCAGCGTGATCTCTTCAGCGGGCATAACCTGGCGCAGGCCATCGACGAATTTCGCCCCGCCCGTGCCTCCGCTGAGGACGCAGATCATGCCGCCCTCCGTGCCAGGCCATCGTCACCGGTGGCCGCTCGGAGTCTGTTCTGAGAGAAGGCCCGAATGCGCAATCACGTCAGAAACGAACTCCGGATACACAGGCAGACGCTGGCGCAACACAGCCCCCTTGGCCTCAGTACGCAGCCGCAACTGCTCAATGTGCGGCCACGGCTTTTCCGGATTGATGAAGTCGGGGGTCAGCGGCGAAATTCCTCCCCAGTCATTGATGCCGGCATCGATCAACTCTTCATAGTACGGCGCGGAAAGATTCGGTGGCGCCTGAATATTGACCTCGGGGAGTAGCAAGCGAGCTACCGCTACCGTGCGCAGCATCTCGCCCTGAGTCGGTTCAGGCCAGTTCGCCATGGGAATCGTCGGCTTTACGCGGAAGTTCTGGACGATGACTTCCTGGATATGTCCGTAGCGCTCGTGCAGATCGCGGATAGCCAGGAGCGTATCGACGCGGTCTTCCAGTGATTCTCCGATCCCAATCAGCAAGCCGGTGGTGAATGGCACCCTCTGCTTGCCGGCTTCCTCGATGGTTCGCAGCCGCTTCGCCGGGACCTTGTCGGGAGCATTGTCATGAGCTCGTCCGGCAGCGAGCAGGTCTGAGTTCGTGGTCTCAAGCATCAGCCCCATGCTGGGCGAGACGGCGGCGAGCCGTGCGACCCACTCCGCACTCAGCAGCCCGGGATTCGGATGCGGCAATAGGGTGGTCTCGCGCAAGACCAGTTCACACATCGCTTCCAGATAATGCAGCGTCGACTTGTAGCCGAGATGGCGAAGTGTGTCGCGCATCTCCGGAAAGAGGAGTTCGGGCTTGTCGCCAAGGCTGAACAGGGCCTCCGTGCAGCCCAGTTTCTCCCCGGCGCGGGCTACGTCAAGCACCTCGTCAGGCGTCATCGTGTGCGCCCCGGGGTCGCCGGGATCGCGGCGGAACGTGCAGTAACCGCAGTAGTCACGGCAGAGATTCGTCAGCGGGATGAATACCTTGCGCGAGTAGGTGATGACACCGGGCTTGAAGCGCTCTTTGGCAGCGCGGGCGGCAGCCAGCAGAGCCGGCAAGTCGCCGTCCGGACAGCGGATCAGTTCAAGCGCGGTCGTCACGAGACATGGCTTCGCCGGGGCAGACTTCTACCGGCACTGCGCTGTTGTATTCCCGTCCGGAACGCATGATTGGCGAAACGGCCTCGTTGCCTCGAATGATACAACGGCCCGGCATGGTAATGTATGCGGTTGCGCGCGCAATTTTCGTAGAGACGTAGCTTGCTACGTCTCTGTCGGCGGCATTCGGAATGGTGGTGAGAAAGACGCTGCAAGCAACGTTTCTACAATCATGACCCTGAATCCAGTCGAATTCCGCAAGGCGATGGGAGCCTTCGCCACCGGGGTGACGATCATCACCGTTGACCTCGACGGCGAGGTGCACGGCATGACGGCCAACGCGTTCACGTCGGTTTCGCTCGATCCCATGCTGGTGCTGGTCTGTGTGGATCACAGCACCCGCACCCATGCCCACCTGCACGCCAAGAAGCGCTTCGGGATCAATGTCCTCTGCGAGGACCAGAAGGCAATTTCCGAGTACTACGCGCGTCCGGAGCGTACCCACGAGCACGCCGAGGTCGAGGCCGGGGCGCGCTTTGACCGCACGCGGCATGGAACTCCGATGCTGCACGGCGCGCTGGCATACCTGGAATGTCGGTTGCAGTCGGCGGAGGAGGCGGGGGACCACACGATCTTCATTGCGGAAGTCGAGGACGTGGTTTTGCGGGAAGGGGATCCGCTGCTGTTCTTTCGCGGGAAGTATCGCAAGGTGGGCGAAGAAGCCGACGATTGAGGATGCCACTTTTAGGGTGCTCGAACATCCAATTCATTGAACAAGTAGACTATTCAAACGGGGTTCATCCAATGGAAAAGACCGAGGAAAAGGTAGTCAAGTCGGAAGCCGAGTGGCGAAAGCAACTTAGCGACGAGCAGTACCACGTGACCCGCGAAGCGGGCACGGAGTGCGCTTTTACCGGGGCGTACTGGAACAACAAGGAGCCGGGTGTGTATCACTGCGTTTGCTGCGGGGCTCCGCTGTTTGATTCGCAGACGAAATTCAATTCCGGCACTGGCTGGCCTAGCTTCTACAAGCCGACGTGCCGAAGGTGGAGTCATCGAGCACCGCGACACGCAATATGGCATGGTGCGAACCGAGGTTCGCTGCGCCAAGTGCGATGCGCACCTGGGGCACGTGTTCGAGGATGGTCCGGCCCCCACGGGCCTTCGTTATTGCATGAATTCGGCCGCTCTGGACTTCCGGCCGACAGAAAAGAAGGCGTAGAGACGTAGCTTGCTACGTCTTGCTGCCGGCGTTCCGAATCGTGGTCAGAGAGACGTTGCAAGCAACGTCTCTACAAAAGCACAGGGGCACGCCATGGCGTGCCCCTGGTGTTTCCACTCGACAAATTCCGTTTACGCGCTGGCCGTGGCAGCCAGTGCTTTCGGCGCCTCGGTCTTGGCCTGGCTCTGGGACTGATTTCCCTTGCCTTCGCTATGGACCTGGATTCCGCCCTTGAGTGCGGCGCCATCTTCCACGCTGATGCGCACGGTCGAAATATCACCGCTGACCGAGCCTTCGGCGCGGATATCCACGCGGTCGCTGCACTCGATGTTGCCGGTCACCTTGCCCATAATGACGACTTCGCGGGCCTGGATGCTGGCATCGACCTTACCGTTGCGGCCGATAGTGACGCGGCTCTCTGGCATGATGATTTTGCCTTCAATGCGCCCATCGATGTAGAGAGCTTCGGAGCCGCTGATTTCGCCCTTGATCACCAGGGTGCGGCCGATGGTTGCTTGATCCACGGGGGCGGTCACGGTCTTGACGGGGTTAAAGGTGTTGGGGTTGGAAGCCGGCGATCCGGACTTCAGGAATGAGTTCTCCGACGACTGAAGCATGCGACCTTCCTTGGGTTCCCGCCCGGCGCCCTGCTCGCGCCTGATAACCATTCCAGCGGTTGGTCTTGAGATTTGTGGCCTGCGGCGGTGCGTGGCCACTTGGCCAATCTGACTATCGCACAGGGGTAAGACCGCAGGAGAGATTACGGAAGGCGGTGTACGGGTGCGGAAGGCTTCTGAAGCCTAAAATCAAGCCTTGTCATCCTGAGGACCGCGCTGTTGGCGGGCCGAAGGACCTATGCATTTCGCTCGCCGATAACGCTACTCCGACACTTCCAGTTCTTGCGACAACGCCTCCCATTCGCCCACCAGCGCGGTATAGGAACCCTTCCTCTGATCCAATTCCTGCGACTGTCGCTGCGTTTCCGCGGCACCGACAAAGCTCTGTAGCGCGGTTTCCAAACGGGCAATCTCATCCTCGGTGCGGCTGATTGCTTCTTCCAGTTCGTGAACACGATCTTCCATCTGCTTGCGCTTGATGGGATTGAGGCGCTTCTTCGGCTCAGCGCTGGCGGCGGTGCCGTCGCCATTTGAAGGCGTCGGCGGCACGGAATTCCCACTTCTGGCAACACCGGCCAGAAGTGGGGCACCCACTGCTTTACTTTTGCCTTCACCGCTCCCGGCACATCGTCCAGCGTCGGCGCAACGTGCTGACCGCCTTGTTTGCGCCAGAGATAGTCCTCATAGTTGCCCGGGAAAATCTCCACTTTGCCGCCACCAACTTCAAACACGCGCGTGGCCAGCCGGTCGATGAAATATCTATCGTGGGATACGAAGACGACCGTTCCCGTGTACTCCACAAGCGCATTCAGCAGCACGTCTTTGGCGCGCAGATCGAGGTGGTTCGTCGGTTCGTCGAGCAGCAGGAAGTTCGCCGGATGCAGCAGCAGGCGGAGCAGGGCATAGCGCCCACGCTCACCGCCCGAGAGCACGCCGATCTTTTTAAAAACATCATCCTCGGAGAATAGAAAGCACCCCAGCAGGCCGCGCAATTCAGTCTCCGTCGAGCGCGGAGAAAGCTCGCCCAGATCATCGATAATGCGCGCGTCCGGATTGAGCTCCTTGTATTGATCCTGCGCGAAATAGTCGGACTGCACGTTATGGCCGAGACGAAACTCACCCTTCGTCAAAGGTTCCGTACCAGCAAGCAATTTGATTAACGTCGATTTGCCTGCCCCGTTTACGCCGACGAGCGCGATACGGTCGCCGCGTTCAATCATGAAGCCGACATCGCGAAAAACTTCCTTCTGGCCAACTCCGTTTCTGCCGGGATACATCTTCGCCACGCCTTCGAACTCGGCTACGATCCGTCCGCTGGCCTTGGGCTGCGGGAACGAGAAGTGGATGGTCTTCTCTTCCGGCGGAATCTCGATCCGCTCGATCTTCTCGAGCTCCTTGATCCGGCTCTGCACCTGCTTCGCCTTCGTGGCCGTGTAGCGGAAACGGTTGATGAAGACTTCGAGTTGCTCGATGCGGTCGCGTTGATTCTTGTAGGCAGCCTGTAACTGTTCGTTGCGCTGCGTCTTCTGCGCCAGGAACTTGTCGTAGTTGCCGGTGTAAAACCAGAACCGCTTGTTCCAGATCTCCGCAATCTTGTTGACTGTGATGTCGAGGAAGTAGCGGTCGTGCGAGATCAACAGAAACGCATGCGGATAGTTCTGCAGGTATTCCTCAAGCCAGTTGCGCGCTTCGAGATCGAGATGATTGGTCGGCTCGTCGAGCAGCAGCAGATTCGGTTTCTGCAATAGAAGCTTGGCGAGCGCCAGGCGCATCTGCCATCCCCCGGAGAACTCGTCCGTCATCCGCTGCCAATCTTCCTTTCCGAAGCCCAAGCCCATGAGAACGCGGCCCACTTCGGCCTCAATCGAGTAGCCATCCCGCGCACGGAACTCGTGCTCGACCCGCTGGTAGCGGTCCGCCACTGCGGCATATTCCGGACTCGTGTGATCAAGTTCCGCCATGCTGTGCGTCAGCGTCTCGAGTTCCTGTTCCATGGCGCGCAGATCGTCGAACACCGACATGCACTCGGCGAACACGGTTCGTCCTGAAAGAGTCAGCCCATCTTGCGGAAGGTATCCTGCAGAAGTCCCTTTGGCGATGATCAGTGAGCCGTAGTCAAACGTATCCATGCCGGCCAGCACCTTCATCAGCGTGGACTTGCCGGTGCCATTGCCGCCGACCACGCCGATGTGGTCGTGGTTGGTGATGAGCCAGTCCACGTTTTCGAAGAGAAGTTTGTGGCCGAAGCGTTTTCCGGCGCCGGAAAGCTGGATCATGGGACTGGAATTATCGTCTCATAAAACCAGTGGTGATCTATATGGATAGGTTTGTCATGGAGACTTTTGTCATTCCGAGACGGCGTTCAGCCGTCGAGGAATCTGCTGTCGCATGCAGCGGCTCTGCTGCCAGCAAAAAGCAGATTCCTCGCTTTGCTTCGGAATGACAAGGAACCGCGACGTGGGCGGCCAAAAACCGAACGGGTAGAGTAGTGCTACGGTGGTCGCGAATACCTCTACGGCCAGACAGCGCTGGCGATAGGGTCTTTTGCGGGCGGTCGGCCATTCCTTACTCCGGGATACGCGCCCCAGAGTTCGCTGTGAAACTGAATGCGCTCGAGAGCGCGGTCGATCACAGCCTCCAATTCGTGGAAATACTTTACTTCTCGTCCCTTGGCCAGGCGTCGCTTGGCCTCTTCCGGGCTGAACCAGGTTGGACGGCGATTGCCCTCGTCAGGGCGCCGCAGTTGATGCACTTCCATCAGGAAGGCCTTGACCACAAATTCCTGCACGCCGCCGGGCTGCCAGAAAACGCCTTTGGAGTGAATGTAGAGATGGAAGTGACGGGGCTCAATCGTGCCGATCGCGCCCGCTTCCTCGGCAGCTTCGCGCTCAGCTGCCTGACTGTGAGAGAGCCGGGGATCGGTCGACCCCTTGGGAAAAGTCCACTTGCTGCCGCCATTGGTGTTGACCAGCAGGAACTCAATCGCCGTGCCTCGGCGTCGATAGCAGACCGCGGCTACCTGCAGCGGCAGCGTCTTCGCAATTCGGGCTGATCCCATGGGCCTCTCCTGAAGACAGGTTACATGCAAGATATTTCAAGAATGTTAACGTGCAACAAAAATTGTGCACTTTGGAGGGTTACGAAAGGGTTACGTCCCCCTCTCAGGACGCCCTGAATCTCCCGAGTTGATGTCGTGATTTGCGGATGCCCTATAGCCCCCTGCCATAGACCGGGATCGCCGCACCCGTGACATCTTTTCCTCCATCGCCGGTGAGCCACACGATAAGACTCGCAACCGACGCCGGTTGTACCCACTGCGATGTGTCGGCGCCCGGCATGTCCCTGAGATTGGCGGGAGTGTCCATGGTTCCGGGAAGAATTACGTTTGCCGTAATACCGAGGTCTTTGTTCTCAATGGCGACTGTGCGGATTAGCGAAACCAGCGCGGCCTTCGACGCGCTGTATGCTCCCACCATGGCTCCAGGACTTTCCGCCGCGCGACTGCCAATCGCGATGATTCGCCCCGAGCCGGCCTGACGCATTGGTGGCAGCACCGCCCGCAATATGTGGAATGCGCTCATGAGATTCATGTTGAGCATCCGCTGAAAGGTTGCGTCGTCGGTATCAGCAACCGTTTGTCCTCCTGCGAACCCGCCAACCAGATGCGCAAGAACGTCGATCTTGCCGAAGTGCGCGAGGATCGTGTCGACCGCCTGCTTAGCGGCGGTGAAACTGTCGAGAGCAGCCGGCAGCGCCGTGAAGTGCGGATGGTCGAAATCGTGCGGCTGAATCTTAGGCGCAAGGCCGACGACGGCGAAACCAGCATCCAGCAAGGCTTTCGTGACGTGTGTCCCGAGGCCGCCGTTGGCGCCGGTGACGAGGGCAGTCTTTGCGAGCATGAACTACCTCTTTTCTATAAAGCGTGGGTCGAAGTGCGAGAAGTTTTACTGCTGCAGAATCTGTCCCGGCTGCGGATGAACCTGTTCATCATTGATCTGGCCTGAATCCCAGCCTCCCCCGAGAGCCTTCACCAGATAAACAGTGCTCACCAATTGCTGACCGAGCAGCTGCGTCTCGAGACGCTGATTGTTCAGCAGGGCGTTTTGCGCCGTGATCACGTCGAGATAGTTCGTTACTCCGCCCACGTAGCGGTTGTTCGCAATCTCCAAAGCTTTCCGAGCATCTTCGACGGCTGCTCCCTGTGTAGAAAGTGCCAGTGATAGCGTGCTGAGATTGCTGATGCCGTCCTCCACCTGCTGAAAGGCGGTGAGCACAGTTTGACGATAGTTCGCCACCGCTTCGTCATACGCAGCCTGTGCCGCAGCCAGGTTCGCGCGATTGCGCCCGCCCTGCAATACGGGTTCTAGAGCATCGGCGCCCAAAGACCAGAAGAAGCTCGGGGCATTGAACAACGAACTGATCGGCCGTGCTCTCCACTCCGCCTGTGCCGCCGAGCGTGATATGCGGGTAAAAAGCTGTGTGTGCCAACCCGACTTTCGCGTTCGCATACGCCATATCGCGCTCATACGTGGCGACGTCGGGCCGACGCTCCAGCACGTCTGACGGAACGCCAAGCGGCACCGCCGGCGGTGTGGTCTTCAGCGGCGCGACTGGCACGCTGAAATTGGACGCCGGCTGGCCAACGAGCACGGCAATCGCGTGTTCATACTGCGCGCGCGTCTGCTGCACCAACGCTGCCTGCGAAATAGTGGAATCCAGCAGCGTGGCCTGCTGGGCGACTTCCAGGCCGCTCGCGATCCCACCGGTATGGCGCTGATTGAGCAGGTCCAGAGCCTTCCGCTGATACCCGACCGACTCCTCGACGACCTGGTACTCCGCATCGAGTTCGCGCAGAGTGAAATAGTCAGCCGCGAGTTCGGCAGTCAAGACCAGTTGGACATTCCCGAGATCTGCCGCCGTAGATTGCAGCGAAGCATTTGCCGCTTCCACATTCCGCCGCACACGCCCGAACAAATCGACTTCATAGCTCACCGAAAACGGAATTGTGTAGACACTCTGCGTGTAAGGGCGCCTGATCCCGTTCGCTACTACGGCTCCGTTTAACGGACGGTTGCCCGACCCACGCTCGCGAACCGCAGATGGATCGGTTGAAACCTGGGGGAAGTAGTCCGCGGTCGCAATCCGCGCCAGCGAACGTGCCTGGCTCAATCGATCCCGCGCCGCGACCAGAGACTGATTCGCCTGCAAAAGTTGCTGCTCGTAAGCGTCCAGCGCAGGATCCTGGAAAATCTGCCACCATGCCCCCTTCGGGATTGCGTCCTTGGGTGCAGCCTGTTGCCACGGCGGCTGGGTCTTCCACGTGTCTGGCGCAGGCGCGGGCGCAGTCGGACGGGCATATCGCGGGCCTACAGTGCATGCGCTTGTGAATGCCAGCCCCAACAGAAGCGCTGCGACAAATCCCCGTGTCACTGCTTACTCCCCGTTACCTTCGATTTTTTCTGTTGCCGCTCCTGCAAGTTGTGTTGTTGCTCCGGGAAGGTTCTCTTCCTGGCGCGTGCTCTGCGGAACTGCCGCCGGTTGTGCCGCCGACTGATCCTGGCCCTGCCCCGGCGATGGTGGCGCGAGGGTCACCTGCTGCCCATCTTCCAACGAGTCGGGTGGATTAATCACGATCTGGTCTTGGATCGAAACACCTGCCAGAACTTCGAGAGTGGTTCCGTAGTCCTTTCCGATACTGATCGCCCGCAGTTCGACCTTATTGTCTGGTCCTACAACCGCCAGCCGGGTCCCCTCAGAGCGGAACAACATCGCATTGACGGGCACCGTCACTTTGTTGACGTTAGAGCCCACCGCAAAGTGCACCTCGCCGAACGATCCCGGCAACAGGCGGCCGTCTCGGTTCGGCACATCCACTTCCGTCAGCAACGTCCGGGTGTTGGGATCGATCGACTCAGCGGTTCGCGCGATCTTGGCCGAGAACCTCTGTCCGGGAAATTCCTGCAAAGTTACCGTCGTCGATGCACCGACCCTGATAAAAGGCGCGTATGCCTGAGGAACGCTGGTATAGACGCGCAGCGGATCCACTCGCGCGATGTCAAACAGTTCACGTCCCGCAGCGCCGGCTCCGGCATTGATCAACGCTCCCGGATCGACGTTGCGTTTGGTAATGACGCCGGAAAACGGCGCATACACCTTCTTGAATCCCTCCAATTGCTCGAGCCGCCGTACGTTCGCATCTGCCGCCGCCAGATTTGCCTGTGCCTGTTTGTATCCGCTGGTCTGTTGGTCGGCTTCCTGGGCGGATACCGAATCGCTCTTGCGCAGGTTCTCCCATCGCTCTGCGCTGATCTTGGCGAGTTCCAGTTGCGCGACAATCTGTTGCCGCGCAGCTCGAGTCTGGTTCAATTCCTGATCAATCTCTGGAGTGTCGATCGTCGCCAGTAAGTCGCCTTCCTTCACGCGGCTTCCGATGTCCTTGTACCAGCGCACCAGATATCCATTCGTGCGGGCATAGATCGGAGACTCCTCAAACGCCTGCAACGAACCGGGAAGCACGAGTTCCTCATCAGGTTTCTCTGCCAAAGGATGAACCACGGCGACCGTCGGGATGGTTTGCTGCTCAGTTTCCTTGGCCAGAGCCTGTTCATGACTAGCGCGACTGATCAATGTGATCGCACCCGCGACCAGCAAAATTAGCAGTGCCACCCCCACAACCATGAGTGCGCGCCGAGGCGGCGCAGGAGGAATCTCCGGCGGCGGTTCAATGGCGTGCGTCTGATGTCGCGACCGCTCCTTCATCGCGGCGATCTCTTCATCGCGTTCCGCTTGAGTCCCGTGATGAGGTGTCTCGGCGGTTTGCCGGCCGTCGGAATCGCCGCTAGCCTGGCGTTGCTCCCGCTTTTGCTCGTTGTCTACCTTCATGCTTGGCTCCGAATCTATAAATCGTACCTCTGAATTATGACTGCTGCTCGCGCGCTCGCCGTGCCTCTCGCCGGCTGTGGAATATCGCGAAAACACTCGGCACAAAGAACAATGTCGCCACCGTGGCGAACAATAGCCCGCCAATCACCGCGCGCCCCAGCGGCGCGTTTTGCTCGCCGCCCTCGCCGAAGCCCAGCGCCATCGGCACCATTCCGATAATCATAGCCAGTGCGGTCATCAATACCGGCCGAATGCGCGTGTATCCGGCAGCCACAGCCGCCTGAACGGCGGGCACGCCCTCATCCATCTGCTCGCGCGCGAAGCTCACCATCAGAATCGAGTTCGCCGTGGCCACGCCCATGCACATGACCGCCCCTGTAAGAGACGGGACATTCAACGTTGTGTGAGTCAGCAAAAGAAACCAGCAGATTCCAGCCAGTGCGCCCGGCAGCGCCGTGATGATGATGAACGGATCCAGCCACGACTGGAAGTTGATCACGATGAGCAAGTAGACCAGCACGATCGCTCCCACCAGTCCGACGCCCAGCCCAATAAACGAAGACCGCATGGTCGCGACCTGCCCACGCACGACAATGTGAGTGCCGCGGGGCAGTTTGGCCTCGAAGCTCTTGAGAACTTCTTGCGTATCGGCAGCGACCGCGCCCAAATCACGGTCCTGTGTGCTGGCGTAGACGTCAATCGTTGGTTGCACGTTGTAGTGATTGACCGTCGCAGGCCGCACCGTTGGAGTGATCTGCACCAGGTTGCCCATCAACTGCGGCCCCTGCTCCGAGATCACGGGAATGTTCATCAGGTCTTGCAGGTCTGTCATCCGGTACTGCGGGGCCTGCACCGCCATCTGATACGTGACTCCATTTTTCGGATTGAGCCAGAAGTTGGGCGAAGTCTGGAAGCTCCCGCTCAGCGAAACCAGCGCACTCTGCGCCACCTCGCGCGCAGTCAGTCCGACCTGAGTGACTCGCGTGCGCTCGATATCCATGTGCAGCGTGGGCAACGAGAGCAACTGCTGCACATGCACGTCGGCGGTTCCGGGGATATGGCGCATCCGGCCGGCGATCTGCTGGGCGATCGCATAGTTGGTTTGCAGATCCGTCCCGACGACTTGGACATCGATGGGCGCGGGAATGCCGAAATTCAAAATCTGCGTCACGATGTCAGCGGGTTGGAAGAAGAACTCCACTCCCGGGAAGCGCCTGGGCAAAAATTCCCGCAAATGCCGCGTCAGATCCGCTGTCGGCTCATGTTTCTCCGGATTCAATGCGATCAGAATCTCGGCATCGCTCGAGCCGATTGTCCCGTTCGAACTGTACGACTGGTTGATGCCTGAGTTCGGCAGTCCAATGTTGTCCAAAATGGTTTGCAGTTGGCCCGTGTGGAATCTCCTCGCGCAGCGAGGTCTCGATCTGATCGCACAAGCGTGCCGTCTCCTCAACGCGCAATCCCGGACGTCCCCGCACGTGAAGCCGCAAGCAGGCCTGCATCGACCTGCGGAAAGAAGTCTTGTCCCAGAAATGAAAAAAGTCCCAGCGAAAGCATGCAGAACAGGAGAAAGCAAACTGCAAACAGCCCCCGATGCGCAATCGTTGTTTCCAGCAGCGATTCATAGCTCCGCCGGAAGTCTTCGAATTTTCGCTCAAAGCCTCGCTGGAACCGCGCAAGTGCAGATTTTGGCGACTCTGCCCGATGTTCATGTCCGCGCATGATGTACATCACCAGCGTTGGAATCAGCGTTCGCGACAGAAGATAGCTGGCCAGCATGGCAAAGCTCACTGCCTCCGCCAGCGGTACAAATAGAAACTTCGCCACACCGCTCAGGAAGAACATGGGCACGAACACGATGCAGATGCTGAGCGTCGAAACAAATGCCGGCACCGCGATCTGCTGTGCTCCGTCGAGAATCGCCTGGCGCATTTCCTTGCCCATCGCCAGATTGCGCTCGATGTTCTCGATCTCCACCGTGGCGTCATCGACCAGGATGCCTACAGCGAGCGCCAATCCTCCGAGCGTCATGATGTTGATGGTTTCGCCGATCGCACCCAGCAAAATGATCGACACAAAGATCGAAAGCGGAATCGAAATCGAAATGACAATGGTCGGGCGCCAGTCGCCAAGAAAGATCAGGATCATGCAGGCGGTGAGCGCTGCGGCGATTAGCGCCTCGCGGACGACGCCATTGATCGACGCTCGCACGAACAGTGATTGATCGAAGAGGTGAGAAATCTTCAGTTCGGGAGGCAGCGACTGCGCGGCCTGATCAACAATGTTTTTGACCCCGGCCACAATCTGCAGCGTCGAAGCCTTAGCCGTTCTTGTAGATCGACATCAGCGCGCCGCGATTCCCGTCCTGTCGAACGATATTCGTCTGCGGCGCAAATCCGTCACGGATATGGGCCACATCGCGCATGTAGAGCGTCGATCCCTTCGTCGTTTTCACGGGCAGGTCGTTCAGTTCCGCAATCGTCTGCGGCGTCCCGTTCATCTCGATCGCATATTCCAGGGGACCCATTTTCATCGTGCCCGTCGGCAGGATGATGTTCTGGGCGTTGACCGCATTAACGATGTCGACAGGCGAAAGACCGTAGGCCTGCAGTTTCGGGAGATCGAGATCGACCTGAATCTGCCGCAATTTGCCCCCGTACGGATAAGGCGTAGCTGCGCCGGGAACAGTTGCCAAGAAGGTGCGCAGGAAATTCTGTCCGAGGTCGAAGAGTTGCTGCTCCGGAAGCGTCTTGCTGCTGAGGCCGAGCTGAATGATGGGAGTGGTAGAAGCGCTGTAAGAAATGATGAGCGGCGGAGTGGTGCCCGGCGGCATGAACCGAACAGCGGTCTGGCAGATTGCCGTGATCTGCGCAATCGCTCCCTGGACATTGGTCCCCGGACGAAAGAACACTTTGATGATTCCCAATCCGTACACCGACTGGGATTCCATGTGCTCAATGTCATTGACTGTCGTGGTGATCCCGCGCTCAGAGTTGGCCACGATGCGGTCGGCCATATCCTGCGGGGAAAGTCCGTTGTAGAACCAGACGACAGAAACTACAGGAATATCGATCTCGGGGAAGATGTCAGTCGGAGTGCGCAGGATGGTGATCGGCGTCAGAATCAGAATCACGATCGCCATCACGACAAATGTATAAGGCCGTCTGAGGGCTAGAGCAACAATCCACATGAAGTACCATCCGCTCCATCATCAAAAGAAACATTGAGACGTGCTGCCCCAAGCACTTCGCCAATGATCGCTTAGATTCGATACTGGGCGTATCGGATTCGAATTAACTTCGCTCGATTATATGTTAGCTTAGGACCATGCGCCAAAAGTTATTGGCCGCAGAATACCGCAAAAACGGTAAGCGCCCTCCAGGTCGCCCCCGCAGCGAACAGGCGCGGCAGGCGATCCTGCGCAGCACTCTCAAGATCCTCGGCAAGAACGGCTTTTCGGACTTCAAGATTGAAGAAGTCGCGGCCGGCGCGTCGGTCGGCAAGGCCACGGTTTACCGCTGGTGGCCGAACAAAGGCGCGCTCATCGCGGATGCCTTTGCCAGCAGCACGACGCGGAGGCTGCGCTTCCCAGACACCGGATCCGTCTACACCGATATGAGCCAGCAGATGCGCCAACTGATAAAAGTATTTCGCAGTCGGCGCGGACGCATCGTCTCCGCCATCCTGGCCGCGGGCCAGAGCGACAAAGATCTGATTGAAGCGTTCCGCGAGCGCTTCCTCTGGCCGCGCCGTCGTGAAGCCTATGCGACCTTGCGCCGCGGCATCCAGCGCGGCGAGTTGCGCAAAGACCTCGATCCCGATTTGCTTCTTGATTCGCTGTACGGCCCCATCTATATGCGATTCCTCATCCAGCATGATCGCTTGACCCCGGAATTTGTGGATCGTCTTTGCACACTCGTGCTGTCCGGAGTTCGTCCTCAACAAAAGAGTCGCGGCTAGTGTAGTGCGTCAAAACAGATCGACATTATTGCGTCGACGGTTTCCCTGTGGTCCTCCGTGCCCTCTGTGGTTGAAGCTTTGGCTCCCTCGCCGAACACCACGTCACTATTTCCGACGTGGGCACGACCAGCATAACTTTCCTGATAACCTCAAGAAACAAAGATTGCGCGAAGAAAAAACCGGGAGCACGCCGCCGTTGCCACCAATCCTCAATGTGCAAGGAATTTCGAAAGCCTTCGGAGCCAAGCCGCTCTTCCAGAACGTCTCCTTCACAGTTTCCGAAGGCGACCGGATCGGCCTGATCGGGCCGAACGGCTCGGGGAAATCCACGCTGCTGCGGATTCTGGCGGGCACCGAGGTGCCCGACAGCGGAAATGTCGCCGTCCGCAAGCGCCTGCGCCTCAGCTATGTCGCGCAGGAGTCGAAATTTGCGTCCCGGGGAGTCGGTACGCTCAGTCGTGGAGCGAGCGCTGCTGGGTTCGAGCGCGCCGGAATCGGAACGTGGCGCCCTCTTTGCCGAGACCCTCGGCCGGGCCGGATTCGACGATCTCGAAGCCGAAGCGGCAGCGCTCTCCGGAGGCTGGCAGAAGCGGTTGGCGATTGTGGAAGCGCTGGTGCAGTCGCCCGATGTTTTGCTGCTGGATGAGCCCACCAATCATCTGGACCTTGCCGGGATCGAGTGGCTCGAAGATTTACTGGAGGAAGCCAGCATTCGCTTGCGTCGTGGTGAGCCATGACCGCTATTTTCTGGAGAATGTGGCCACCGAGACGGCGGAACTCAGCCGCGTGTATCCCGACGGGTTGCTGCGAGTGCGCGGGAAATACAGCACGTTCCTCGAGAAGAAAGAAGAATTTCTTCACGCGCAGGGAAAACGTCAGGAAGCTCTGGAGAATCTGGTCCACTCCGAAATCGAGTGGCTGCGCCGGGGAGCGAAGGCGCGGACCAGAAAGTCCAAGGCGCGCATCGACAAGGCCGGCGAGCTGATGAACGAACTCGCCGACTTGAACGCCAGAACCCGGAGCGCAACCGCACAGATTGATTTCTCGGCGACCGATCGAAAGACCAAGCGCCTGATCGAACTCGAGAATGTGTCTTGCCAATTGGGCGATCGGACACTGTTCGAGCGGCTGAACTTCATCGTTTCGGCCGGCATGCGAGTGGGATTGGTGGGGCCAAACGGCAGCGGCAAGACGACTTTGCTGCGTCTCTTGCGTGGAGAACTGGCGCCCAGCAGCGGAGAAATTCGTCGCGCCGACTGGTTGCGCATCGTGTATTTCGACCAGAGCCGCAAGCTCGACGAGAATGTCACACTGCGCCGCGCGCTCGCTCCCGAAGGGGATTCGGTGATCTATCAGGATCGCGTGATTCACGTGGCATCGTGGGCGGCGAAATTTCTGTTCACCGGCGAACAGCTCAACCAGCCGGTCGAACGGCTCTCCGGAGGTGAACGGGCCCGAGTCCTGATCGCGCAACTCATGCTGCAGCCCGCCGACGTGCTCCTGCTGGACGAGCCCACCAACGACCTCGACATCCCGACGCTGGAAATCCTGGAAGAAAGCCTGCTAGAGTTTCGCGGCTCGCTGGTGCTGGTCACGCACGATCGCTACATGCTCGATCGCGTGTCGACGGTCGTGCTCGGTCTCGATGGCCAAGGCAGCGCGGAAAGCTTCGCCGACTACGCGCAATGGGAGTTGTGGCAGGCGGAACGTAAGGGAGCGGAGAAAGCGAACAGAGCGCTGCGCAGCCGCGCGTCCTCCTCTCGTCCGGAGACGCAGGCGAAAAAGAAGCTCTCGTATCTGGAGGCGCGAGAATATTCCGGCATTGAGCAACGCATTGCCGAGGCGGAGCAGCTGTTGCAGACCCGCCGGGCTGAGATGGAGAATCCCGCGATTGCCAGCGATGGTCCCAAGCTTCTCGCGGCCCACGCCGAGTTGGAAGCGGCACAGAAGAATTTGGATGCACTGTATGCACGCTGGGCGGAACTTGGAGAGAAAGCGGCGGATGCCGCGCGCTCTGGGTGAGATAGCGGAACCGCTCAACTGGAAGCGAGCAGGAAGTGATTGGTCGGCCTTAGAGGAGACGTTTTTCGAACTTTCCCGCTGATGCCAGGCGGTTCTGAGTTTGTTTTTCAGCAGTTCACAGCCTGAATCGCGGTTTCCTCGAAGTCAAACGACTCTTAAAGGCCGTTTTGCAGCAGTAGCCCAAATCCCTCGTTCCGCCAGGTATTATCCTCCTTCCGATATGGAAGCCAAAGGTGTAACTCCGATCTTGAACGTGTCCGACATCGCCAGCGCGTTTGTGTGGTTTGAGAAGTGGGGATGGAAGAAATTGTGGGAGTGGGGAACGCCTTCGACGTTTGGCGCGGTTGGATCGGGTAAGAAAGCGTGCATCTTTCTTTGTCAGGGGGCGCAGGGGGGCCGCGGCCGCGGCGCCAACACCACCACGTTTCAGCGGGACGGAGACGAAGAGGCCGATCAGGGCGTCTGGATGTCGGTCTGGGTAGACGACGTCGACGAGATGCACAAGCATTGCGTCGCCGCTGGGCTGGAAATCACATTTCCGCCCACCGATATGCCGTGGAACGTCCGCGAGATGCACCTTCGCCATCCGGATGGCCACGTGTTCCGGGTCGGCCGGGGATTCGAGCCCAAAAAGTAAGCTGCCACGCTGCGCGTCCGTGAGATTGACATGGACAACGTGCTCGTAACGCTGGACGGCAAGGGAAGGAAACAGCGGATCGTGCTGTCTTCATTCGAGCTGCGAAAAAGCTCTATTCCGATTAGACACGGAAAGTGCCTCACCGCCAGTGGCTGCACGGCAGCGTACAGACAGAACGATGGGCTAACTGTACCCTCGAGAAACCCGACATCCTCATTCCCGATGAGGCAGTTCCCAGATGAAAACATCCGCGATTGGTGCTCCCCGCTGCTGCTGGATTTGTGGAAAATCAGTCTCACTCGAAGATTGCAAAGTTGATGAACACGGCCTTCCAGTGCACGAAGAATGCTACGTAACCAGGGTGGTATTAAACGGCAAGAGGCTGCAAAGCCGCGAAATTCTGCGCCGAAGTGCATGAGCCAGTGTCATTGAACCTGCGGTGCGGCGTACTTGCATATGGCAGGCCTCGCCAGCCCGAACATGGGGGACGTAAGTGCTTTCCGCAAAGGGTTCAGAAATTGATTTTTTTCCAGCTTCCAGTCCCCGGGTTTCTTCCCGGGTTTTCTGTTGATTAATCCCCACTATTCTTCGTGACAAGAAATTTACAGAAAATAGACCTCTCTCACGAATCTAATTCGTACAATTCAGAATCCAGTAAAGCCGCAAGGGTAAAACGCCATCAGGCGGTTCCCCTTCCCCTAGGCCCCTGGACGGGACGTCCCAGTATGGTTCCGGCCCTCAAAGAGTAGAAAGGACTCGCATGTCTGTAAGAAAGACGGCAGGCTCTGTTCTGATTTTGATCATATCCTTGCTCCTCGCGAGCTGTGGTACTTCCACTCCTCCATCGATGCCAGGCCCGACGGCCACGGCGCGGTTTGCGTTAGTGTCGAACGCATTTGCCAATAACATTTCCACCTATGCGGTCGATCCCCAAACGGGCCAGCTCACGGCCAAAGACACAGTGCCGACCGGCGGCACGAACTCCGGGGTCATCGCGCTCGCGCCCTCCGGGCGCTTTGCCTACGTAGCCAACACCGTCTCCAATGACATCTCTGTATTCTCCATCGACGCGAATACCGGCAGGCTGGCTAGGGTGGGCTCGCCTGTTCCTGCTGGCAGCACCCCAGCTTTCATCGTCATCGGCCCGGCGGGAAATGTTCTCTATGTGGTAAATCAGGGCTCCGATCACATTACTGGATTTTCCGTCAATCCAAACACGGGCACCCTCACTCCTCTATCGGGTGAGGTTCCGACCGACGATGCCCCGGTCGAACTCAGCTTCCATCCCTCGGGCCATTTCGCGTATGTCGCCAACTTCAATTCCGGCGATGTAACGATTTATCGAGTCGAGAGCTCGGGTGAGTTAGGGCTGCTCGGCGCAACTCCGGTTGCCTTGAGTCTGTCTTCGATCAGCATGCATCCGTCTGGAAAATTTGCCTACGTCACCAGCTTGGCCTCGAACCAAATCACGGCCTTCTCGATCGATCAGACCAGCGGAGGCCTGACGGCGCTTACGCCGTCGGTTGACACCGGCGAAGGGCCGGTCTCCATCGCCGTGGATTCGCAGGGCCGATTCGCGTACGTGACCAACGCGATTGAAGGCACCGTGGCTACACTTGCTATCGATTCCACGACCGGCGCGTTGACGCCGCGTTCCACCGTATCAGCCGGCACCATTCCCGTCGCACTGAGTCTGGACCCCTCGGGCCGGTTCGCCTACGTCGCGAACGAGGGCTCAGGTGACATCACACTCTTCGCGGTTGATTCAACGACTGGAGCCTTGACGCCGGCCGGGCCACCGGTGGACGCGGGAACAGGCCCGTCGTGGGTGGCACTCGTCAGGTGAGCGGTCGGAATTGAGGCGATTTGGGGGCGTGAGCGAAGCGGAGAGCCGGCAGGCGAAATCCCGAGCGTACTTTGCGAAGAATCTCCAAAGCAAATTGGTCGGGGCGATAGGATTTGAACCTACGACCCCCTGCGCCCAAGGCAGGTGCGCTACCAGGCTGCGCTACGCCCCGACATGACGTGCAAAATTGATTCTAAAGCACGTCGTGACTTTGTTCCACTCGGCCCCGACAGCCAGACATTTGCCTCTCACGCCAGCGTCAACGTCAGCTTCACCACGCTCGCGGCCGGGAAGCGGAACACCGGCGCATCTCCCTTGATCTCCACCTGCGTCGATGTCGGGACGATAGCCTGCCGCTGCTCAAACGTGTTGTGCGCATGAATGTCCGACGCAGTGAGCACGCTCGCACTTCCACTCTTCACTCGCGCCCCGCGGATCGCAATCTGCGCCTCGATCGGATTCTTGACATCCGGATTCACCGCCGTCAGCACCAGTTCTTTCCCGTGCAGAGACGCCGAGCCTTGCAGTCCCCAGAAGCTCGCCGTCTGCCCGTCCCGGTCGTAATGAATGGCTGGCACTGAAAACTCGGTTCTCAGACTCGTTCCTCCCTGATGCGCCGCGTACATTGCGAACACGTGCCCGACCGGAGTGACGCAGAATCGGTCTTCATGCGCCAGGTAAAGACTGTTCAGGCAGTTGATCAGCTGTGCGCAGCATCCGACGCCCACCTTCTCGGGATGGCGGTTGAACGTATCCAGCGTCATCCCGCTGAACACTGCGTCGCGCAAAGTAGGTAACTGCTCGAGTTGATCCCCGGGAGTAAGTTCACTGCCGGGCTTATACCATGGTCCCCATTCGTCCACCACCAGCTTGATGTGGTGCTCGGGATCGAATTCCCCCATGGCGAGCCAATGCCCCTTAATGAGTGATTCCATGACGTCGCCCTGGCGCAGCAATTCGTACCAGTCCACCTCGTCAAAGCTGACGGCATCTCCTTTTCCTTTGTTCCAGTCTGAGGTCTTCCCGCGGCTCAGGTTCCATGCGTAGTAGTGCAGTGCCAGGCCGAAAATTCCCCTGACTTCATTCTTCCCCTTGCGCACAATCTCTTCCAGAAATCCGCGCGTCCAGTCCCACTTGTCGTCATTGGGTCCGGACGCGACAAAGGAAAGGTCTCCTTCACCGGTACGATGGCGCCCACGCCGTGAATCTGCGGTACTCTACGGCATATTCCTGCGCGCGTGAAGTTTCCGCCGCATCCCCAGGATTCATTCCCCACTCCCCAGTAGTGAACGTTGAAGGGATCTTTGAATCCCGCAGCCGCGCGCATGTCGGCCAGCGTGGTGCTGCCCGCGGGGGAGTTGCAGTACTCAATCCACCGATTGAACTCCTGGGCCGGAAGGCTACGCAGGTTCGCCGCAAGATAAGGTTGAGCTCCTATCGCCTGGCAGAACTGCACAAACTCGTTCGTGCCGAAGCGATTTGGATCGTAGCGGTGCGCGTCCGGAGCGCCAGTCTTTTCGCCGCCATTCCAGAAATTCGTCCGCCGCGGACGCTTGTCAACCGGGCCCACGCCGTCGCGCCAGTCATAACTGTCCGCGAAGCAGCCTCCAGGAAAGCGAACGATCGCGGGATTGATCTTCTTCATTTCATCGACGAGTTCCTTGCGAATGCCTCCGATGTTGGGCACCTTCGAGTTCTCGCCGACCCAGATCCCGTCGTAGATGACTCCGCTGAGGTTCTCTGCGAAATGGCCGTAGATGTTCGGCGAGATCGTGCCGAGAGGCTCATCCATCAGGATTTCAATCCGCCCCGCGACTGTCTGGGCGAAGATTCTGGGAGCAGATCTGAACACCAACGCGCCTGCTCCCGCGACCGCAACGTTGCGAATGAATTCTCTCCGTTTCATCGGATGCCCCCTTGCCTGATCGGCCTCCCAGAGTAAATCTTTTGCCCCCGAAGTGCGTACCATTCTTTCCGCCAAGGAGAACCGCCGGCGCACAATGTTTGAGTTACAAGACACAACCCGCCGGGTCCACGCGGTATAATTTTCCTCCAGTTATGCACACGGGGCGTTACGCGCTGGTGGCTTATTTGAAAAGCCCGGCTGGCGAGTTCGTAGAGAATCTTCGGCGGGAACTGCATCCGGACCTTCCCCACATGGCGGCCCACCTCTCGATACTGCCACCACGCCCGCTGTGCGGCTCCGAGAACGCCGCCCTTCAGGTCATGGAGAGAATCTGCGGCCAGGAAGAGCCCTTCGAAGTTTCCTTAGGGCCGGTCGAAACCTTCATTCCGGTAACGCCGACCGTTTTCATTCGCATTGATGGCGCCTCCGGACGCATGAGCGAACTGCATCGCAAGCTGAATACGGCAGAATTGCAGTTTGAAGAGGAGTGGCCGTACATCCCGCACCTGACCATTGTGAAGATGGGCTCTGAGCCCCCGGCGCAGGCCGCCTTCGAGGTCGCCCGCCAACGCTGGCAGAACTACTCCGGTAGCCGGCGCATCCTGCTGGAAAGACTCATCTTTGTCCGCGAAGATTCACCCAACTGCTGGGTCGACCTGGCTCCCGTCCAGCTCGGCCGTCGCCTGGTTTCGCGATAGAGTTTCGCGCTAGAGTACTCTGGTTCACCGGTCCGGGTTACTCCCGCCATCCGTACATGGCCCGAAGTACATCTCACTCCCGTGCGTTGAAAACCCCACTGCGCCCCTGTAGATAAAGAGTAGGGCTTGCCTCCGGGAATTCCGCCAAACGCCAGTTCTGACGCGGCTTTTCCGGCCATCGAAGGGGAGACATCACATGCAGATCGGAGTTTACGGTTCAGGGTATCTCGGGACAGTGATTTCGGCCTGCCTCGCGGACTTCGGCACTCCCGTTTCTTGCTGCCACCCGGACCGCTCCCGCATGGTCGAGATGGCCCAGGGCAATATTCCGTTCTTCGAAAAGAATCTGAAAGAAATCATCCGCCGCAACGTTCGCGCCGGACGCCTTGCCTATTCCACCGATATCGAATCGTTCGCACGCAAGACCGGCGTGATTTTCCTGGCGGAAGACAAAGCCGAGAATCTGAACGATATTGCTATCCGCATCACACGCCTTGCGCCCAAGCCCCCGATCCTGACCATCGTCACCCCGGTTCCCGTCGGCACTGCTAGCGCTCTGGAGAAAAGCATCAAGGAAATCGGCCTTCAGGCCACCATCGTGTCGCAGCCTATGTTCTTCACCGACGGATGCGCCGTGGAAGACTTCAACTGGCCCGACCGCCTGATTTTGGGATCGAGCTCGACCGAGGCCGTGCAGGTTTTGAAGCAGATCTTCCATCCGCTCGTGATGCGCGGCGTCCCGGTCATCGTAACCAATCAGGCTACAGCGGAATTAGTGCGCGAAGCCGCGACCGCTTTCGTCGCGACCAAGATTTCGTTCATCAACGAAGTCGCTACCCTCTGCGAACGTGTGAATGCCGACGCCGTCAACCTCGCTCTTGCCCTCGGCCTCGACAAGAAGATTGCCCCGCGTTGCCTGCAGCCCGGCGCCGGCATGGGCGGCGTCTTCGCCGAGTCCGACATGGATTCCCTGATGCAACTGGCCCAATCGCAGGGCGTCTCGCTGAAAGTTCTGAATGCCGCCCGCGACGTGAATGGCCTGCTGGCCGATCGCCTGGTCGACAAGATTTCTGCCGCGCTGAATTCGGTCGAGAACAAGGACGTAGGCATCCTCGGGCTCGCGTTCAAGCCGAACACCAATTCCGTCGCTGGATCGTCCTCCCTTCGCCTTGCCGAGGGATTGGTCTCCAAGGGAGCTCGCGTCCGCGCCTACGACCCGGTCGCGATTCCCGAGGCGAAAAACCATCTCCACGGAACGGTTCGTTATTGCGATTCCGCCTACGCCGCCGCCGAAGGCTCCGACGCGCTGGTCGTCGGCACGGGCTGGCCCGAGTTCCGCGCTCTCGACTTCGATCGCATCAAGCACCTGCTGAAGAAGCCTGTCATCGTCGACACGAAAAATCTGCTCGATTCCACCCGCCTTCGCGCCCTCGGGTTCGAGTACGTAGGCGTCGGCCGCATCTAGCAAAACCATGGGCGACGGGCGCCTCGCCCGTCCAAGCCTGGGCGAAGCCCGGCGCAACCTTCGGTGCTCTACCAGACCACCATCGCGCCTGTTCCTCGCGATGCCTGACGTCCTTTCTCGTCGGCCAGTTGCTATAATGAAGTTCCTGCGGTGGGAATAGCTCAACTGGCAGAGCACCGGACTGTGGCTCCGGCGGTTGCGGGTTCGATTCCCGTTTCCCACCCCATTTCTTTGATTGTGAAGAGTACGTAGCGACAGCCGCCTCGGCTGTCCAAGCCTGGGCGAAGCCCGGCGCCAGTTCAGGCTGTCAACGCAGTCAGCCTTATTGCGGCCCCGTAGCTCAACTGGATAGAGCATCGGTCTTCGGAACCGAGGGTTGGGGGTTCGAGCCCCTCCGGGGCCGCCACTTAAAGAGTCCCCTCCTTATATTGGAAGACTGAAAATTCCGTTCCTCGATGGCAACCGCCTACCCTCCGGGGTAAAATGCTTCTTCGTTTCTCCGGGGTATGAAGCGAATCTTCCATTTCGGTGCCTCTTCCTCGCAGCTTGGGCCACTTGAGCAACGCCTCCTCGAGGCGCTCTGGGAAAGAGGCAATGCCACTGTTCGTGAATTGGTCGAGGACAACGGCGTCTGCCGTGATCTCGCGTACACGACTGTCATGACGACCGTCGACCGCCTTTTCAAAAAGAATCTGTTGGAGCGTCAGACGGAGGGCCGCGCGTTCCGCTACACGCCGCGTTTCACCCGCGCAGAATGGCACCGGGAAGCAGCGGGAGAGGCTCTTCGTCAATTGCTCAACGCGAGCCCGGCTTCCTCATTGCCTCTGTCATATCTGGTGGAAATCGTGACCGAGCGCGACGCCCAGTTGCTCGATGAACTTCGAGAACTCGTCGAGGTCAAACGCCGCGAACTCGGCAATGGCGCGCGGCACAACCAGACTGCTAATCCGTCACCGACGAAGGATCGATCCTGATGTTTGCCCTTCGCGGCATCGCCGTCTCGCTCTCTGTATTCGTGACGGTGTACTGCGTTCTGTCGTTGTCAGTTTCTCTCATGTGGCGTAAAGTTCGCGCCCTGTCGCAGAGCCAACCGGTGCGTCACGTTGCCGGCGTCTTGCTTGTTCTCCGGATGTTTCCCCTCGGCGCGTCCGCCTTGATCACTGTGGCCTTAGCCGTGCCATCGTTCCTGCTGCTGGAACCCAGAACCATCGTCGAACCAATCGGCGGACTCTCTCTGACATTGGGCATCTGCGGTCTCGCTGTCGTGACCCTTGGTCTCGGAAATGTGTCGCTGGCGATTTGCAGAGCATCGCGAGCAATTTCTGAATGGATGGATGGTGCTCAGCCGATACACGTACCGGCTCCGCTTCCCGTGCTGCGTATTCCACGTGCAACTCCACCGATGACTGCGGTCGGAATTGTGCGTCCCAGAATCCTGCTTTCAGCCGCAGCCGAGTGTTTGCTCGAGACCAGGGAACTGCGGTCGGCTCTGAATCACGAGATCGCGCACATATGTCGCCGCGACAATCTGAAGAAGCTGTTGCTGCGATTCGTGGTCTTTCCCGGCATGCGGGCGCTGGAGGAGTCTTGGCTCGAAGCCACCGAGATCGCAGCGGATGATGCTGCGGTCTCAAACATCAGTGAAGCTCTGGATCTCGCGGCGGCTTTGATCAAGCTGTGCCGGTTAGGGCCGCTGGAACCCTCCGCGGATCTCAGCATGTCATTGGTGCACTCTCCTGTGGCCGTGGTAAACGAACGCGTCGAAAGGCTAATTCACTGGAGTGACCAGCGACCTTGCGCGCAGAAAAATCTCCGGCGGTATGCTTTTGGATTGGGACTGGCCCTGCTGACTACTGTTGGACTCACTTACAGCCAGCTGCTGATGGGCGTTCATGTCGCCACTGAGTGGCTCGTCCGCTGAGGTCGGGCAGGCGGGCTAGAAGTGTACGTTGAAGCTGCTCACAACCCGTCGGCTGGTCATTAGGTAGAAGGAACCTTCACCCAGTTCACTCGCCGCCACCGGATCGCGTCGGTCTGCCACGTTCCTCGCGTCCACCCTCAACTCCCAGCGCGGAGTGCGATAGCCTGCACTCAAGTCGACCGTCGTGAACCCGGGGGCCAGCGACGCGTTGTCCCGATCAAGGAAGCGGCTGCCTGCGAAGTTGATCGAAACTCCGCCCATCACTCCGCGGTCTGGCACATAAAAGACGCTGCCGGAAGCCAATTGATTTGCTGACATTTCCAATCGGTTTCCGGCAAGTTGTTTCGGCTCGCCGTCGATAATATCGACGAAGTCATGGAACCGTGCGTCGTGATAGCTGTAGCTGGCGCGTGCCATAACATTGTGCGTCAGGTAGACTGTTGCTCCGCTCTCGAATCCCTTGAAGGTCTCGCTTCCAGCATTTTCGAGCGCCGGCAATCCGTCGACAATTGTCGCAACCACCAGGTTGGAAAAGTTCATATAGAAGCCCGATGCTTCCCACTCCACTCGGCGCTCCAGAAATTGTCCCTTGATCCCGCCTTCAACGCTGCGGGAGGTCTCTGGTTTCAGAATGCCCGAACCTTCTGCTCCGCCTCCTTCCTCATCCCCCTCGCCGATTCCGAAATCAATCGCGGCCGGTTTGAACGTGTTGCGATAATCCGCGTAGAAGCGCACAGAATCCTGACCGCGTTGCCACGCCGTGAAGATCGCTCCCAGGTCTCCGCTTGGGCGGGTGTTGGTTTGATGATCCTCGGACGACGTACCCGCGCCAGGATCCACGTTCTCCTGGGTCTCGTGAGTTACGTTGAGTCGAATGCCGGCGTCAAACCGCAGCCGGTCAGTAGGTTGCCACTCCACCAAGGCGTAAGGGCCGAAAAAATTGCGAGTATCTTTGATCGATACGTCCAGTGCGTCGGGCTTGGGGATTGGGCTAGGGAATGCGCCATTGAGATGCACGAAGTAGTCGAAGTCCGCTCCGTTCGCATTGCCCGTTCCGTGCAAGTAATCGGCTCCGGCCAGGAAGGTCACGCCGTGTCGCAGCTTCCACGAGAAATGGGAATCGATGTATACATCAGTGAGGTGAATTCGCTCCTGCAATCCATGGGAGTTGTCCCCCGCATCCGGGTCATCGCTAAGGGTGGTGAGAAATCCACGGAAAACCTCCTGGCGGCTCTGCGACACGCTGCCTGATGTCGACCAGAGTGCTCCACCAGCCCGGCGGTCAAAGCCTGCCATGCCGGTGAAACGGTGATCGTTCAAGTATGCTCCCGGCGGATTGTAGTTCACATCCAACGGAGTTACCGGCGTCCACCCAGCAGCGCCATCTTCCTGCAGCCGCGGACTTGCCGGATCCTGGTCCAGCCAATTCACGTCCGCGTTAAACCATACCCGATTCTCTCCCACGGGCTTGGTCCCCACTCGCCACAATCCATGACCGCGCCAGTAGCTTGTACGATCATCGGAAAAACCTTGACGTTCGCCGTCAACACTGAGACGAGAAGACCAGTTCCCCTCCAATGGGATCGGTGTGGAAAACGCAGCGCCTCCGCTGCCATAACTTCCACCATGTAAGGTCAAAGTACGGTCTTTACTCTCAATTCCCTTGTGGACAACTTGTATCACGCCGACAAAAGATGTAGCTCCGTAAGTCACGGGGGCTGGGCCACGAAGCACTTCGATGCGGTCGATGTCATTCAGATCGAGCGTAGTAAGCCCCGGATTGAATGCACCGCCCCAGGGCACGCCATCCACCACCAGAAGGAATGCGTCGAATTCTTTAAGTCCCCAGAAGTCGGGTACAGAGCTGGACGGGCCAGAATCTCCACCGGGCGCGATCTCAACCCCGATCGCGGACGCCATGGCGCTTCGTAAATCCCGCGCTCCGCGTGCGCGCAGTTCGTCGCCGCTGAAGACTTCGATCGGCGCGGGAACCTTCTCCGGTTCTTCCGGCAGCCGCGTTGCGGTCACTTCCACGCGCTCTTCGACCCTCGGAAGTTTCTGTGGCGGAGTGGCTGGAGCCGGACTTTGACCCCAGGCACACGGAACCAGCCAGACGGTGAACACCACAACTCTACCGCTCGTCCGCCAGACATGGCGATTGCGGTGGGCCTGCGGCTTACAGGAAGCAGATTCTGCTTTGTTCTGCACGGGATTCCTCAGCTAAGATCAGATCGAGACTCTGGTATTCACTGACGGGTGATAATTTGAGAACGGTGCCAGTCAGCAGGCTAAGTTAGCTTGCCATTGCGGACTACTACCATAGACCGTAGTTGCGGCTGAGCACGGCGTGGCTGAGTGCCACGCCTGATGTGCGAAAGCGAGCCTCGGGTCGTGCTTCACGCCCGAGCCCAAAATGAGAATTGGCAACGGAGAACTGCCTAGTCAGACCACCGCTGCGGTCTCCGATCCCAGCGATGCTTCTTCAACTCCGCTAGTAACCCATTGTCCAGAGGCCCGGCGTCGCTCGCAGCAATGTTCTGCCGCACATGATCGGCTTTCCGCATCCCTGGAATCGTCGTACTTACCGCCGGATGCGACAGGATAAATCGGAGCGCCAACTCCGTCAGCGACATGCCGGCAGGCAGCATCTTCTTGAGTTTTTCGACCCGCTCGATCGTTTTGGGCAGATTCTCCGGACCAAAATATCCCGCGCGCCAGTCACCCTTCGGGAAGCGCGTTTCCAGCGTCATCTTCCCGCCCAGGCTGCCCTCATCGAACGGCACGCGCGCGATCACACCGATGTTGAGTTCCTGGCAAACAGGGAACAACTCATCCTCCGGCGCCTGATCAAAGATGTTGTAAATGACCTGCACCACGTCCACCAACCCCGTCCGCAGCGCCTTGATCGCATTTTCCGGCTCCCAGCGATTGATGCTCAGCCCGAAGAACTTGATCCACCCATCCTTCTTCAGCTTTTCGACCGTCGATTGAAATTCCGGCTCGCCGGTCCAGCTGTCATCCCAAACGTGGAACTGCAACACATCAATGCTGTCAACTTGGAGTTTCTTGCGGATGAGATCCGCATACTTGAACACATGCTCAGCGGAAAAGACGTCGCGGTACTTGTACTCCGGCAACGCCGGCCAGCGATCATTGGCAGGAGGAATCTTCGATGCCGCATAAAGCCGCTTGCCGGAATTCTGCTGCAGGGTGTCGCCCAGCAGCCCATCACTCTTTCCACCACCGTACGCCCATGCCGTATCGAAGAAGTTGCAGCCAAGATCTACCGCCAGCTGCATCGATGACCGAGACTCTTTGTCGTCCGACCCGGTCCATCCGCTCATCCCCCAAAGCCCATCCCCAATTTCGCCGACCTCGAAGTTCGTTCGTCCCAGCTTGCGATATTTCATAATTGCGTCCTCAAAAATCAGTGTAGCGCCGGCAACCTGCGTGCTGTCCGTTGGGCGTTCCGCCCAACGACCGCGATGCTCATTCCAGCACCGTTTCCCCGCTCACGATTCCAAAGCCGTCATGCATTTTTTCAATACCTGCCATCAAAATTATTGTGCCTGTTCCTACCCCGCGGAGGTGTTTAATGGACCTAGATCATAAAAGTACAGAGGAGTCTCGCATGAAATCCAACATTCCTTATACTCCAACGCCCGGTAAGAACGTTCCGCCCGCGAGCGAGGAAAAGCTTCCGCCACCCTCCCGCTTCATCGATGAGAAAATCTCCGATGAATCGGGTACGGAGACCCAAGCCGATAGTGCCCTCAAGCCCGCCGGGCTCAACAACCCTTTCTGGAATTAGCTCGAATCAGCGCCGGTCCAAGCACCGGCGCTGCAACTTTTCCCCAGGAAATCAGCGAAGAATTGGCAGGCACAGGCATGGCCGGATCGCGAAATCCAGGCCTGCCATCCGTTCCAGCGCTGGATGCAACTGCGAGTCGTGACATGGTTCCAGCGTGATCACAAAGGGTAGGGAAGACTTCTCAAACCCCGGCTTCTGCAGCAGAGAATCGATGTTGAGCCTGTGATCGGCCAGAATCTGCGCCAGCCGCGCCACAATCCCAGGCTGATCCCTAACAAAAAATCGAAGATACCAAGGCGTCTCGAAATCGCTGCTGATCCCCAGTGTAGAGACGGAGCTTGCTACGTCTCTCTTGCCGCCAGCAAGTCCCTGAGCCACGAACATGACGTCGGAAACGACGGCCACTGCCGTGGGATCACCACCCGCGCCCGCCCCCAGGAACGCCATGTCTCCGCCATACTGCCCAGATGTGAGAACTAAATTGAGGTTTCTCTGCACTCGCCCGAATGGCGAATCCGATGGAACCAGGCATGGCCCCACATCTGCCAGGAGCCTGCCCTCCTTCAGATCCGCCCGAGAGATTTGCCGGATCGTGCACCCGAGGTCTGCGGCATAGTCAAAATCGACCGCGTCCACAGGCCGGATCGTCCGCGCGCGAATGGATTCGGGTTCAACCCGCGTTCGCAGTCCCGCCAGCGCCAGGATCGCCAGCTTGGCCCGCGCATCACCGCCATCAAGATCCTCGGAGGCATCCGCCTCGGCGTATCCACGGGCCTGCGCCTCTTCCAGCGCCTCGCTGAACGGCACTCTCGCATTCTCGATCCGGCTCAGAATGTAATTGCAGGTTCCATTCAAAATTCCCGCGATGCCGTGCAGCCGGTCTCCGCACAATCCAGTGCGCAGCGCAGGAAGCACCGGAACGCCACCAGCTACCGAGGCGCCAAACTCGAGCTGGCATCCTTTACTCGCAGCCAATTGCAGCAGATCGGGACCGCAGCGTGCGATCAGCTGCTTGTTGGCCGTAACCACAGACTTGCCCGATTCGAGCGCCTTGCGCACGATCTGTTCCGCGGGATTCAGTCCCCCGATGAGTTCGATCACAATGTCCGCGTCAGACTTCAGCACCGACTCGATGTCCTCGGTCCAAACCACATCCGCCGGAACCCAGTCCTGCTTCTTCCTTTGAACATTGCGATTGCAAATATGAGTTAGTCGAAGCGATGGATGGCCGCTCTCACACAGGATTTTCGCGACGGCGCGGCCCACAGTCCCAAAGCCGATCAGAGCGATTCTGCAGGCATCGCGCTTTCCGGAACTGATTGCTGTGGTCGCACGTTCTGACGTCTGCTTCGCCAAGGAGCCCTTCTTGCGGTGAAGTTGAATCCATCATCATACGTGTGACCACCATTTTTCGGGAACAACAAAACACCAGGTCCAGGGCGCGCCCCGCCTCATTTACACCTGTCGCAACGTCTGCAGTGGGAAGTGACGCTACGGCAACCGCGGATGCAACAGTTGCGGAAAGATTCCCAGATAGCGCGGCTGGAACAGGTACATATCCAGCGCAAAGAACCCGGTGGTGAGTGAGAACGTCAGCACAAGTCTTCCGGCATCACTCCAGGATCTGCCCCGCAGCCGGAGGTAGCCCCAAACACAACCTACGACCACCAGGAAGTTTGATAGCCACGCTGGGATCGCGATGAGCAAGTCGGGCCGCTGAAGATGTCCCGTTTGAATCCATTCCGAGAGCTGTTGCAGCCCGTTGTACAGGAAGGTAGTGGCGAAAATGTTTGTATAGTCCCACAAGCCCGCAGCCGAGATTCCGATGAAGTATCCCCATCGGCTTCGACGAAAGCTCAACACGATCGTGGCTAGGTACATCCAGGCTTGAAAGAAGTGAAGCCAGCGGATGTCGGTTTCCCAGTAGGCCGAGATGGCCAAGGCCAGAATGAAGAAGGATGCTCCAACCAGAATCAGCCACTGCGGAGAATTGGATTCGAGACTCGCGCTTTTCATGACCAATGGGTACGCGCTTGTCTCTCGATAAGTTCCCACGGCGCCTGGAGTTTCCGATCACCCGACCCCGACGGGCGGCATCCCGCGCTAACTCCGCATCAAAGTTGGTAATATGGAGCCTGCCTGCTGCGAGTCTGATCACGGCGGGACCATCGCGGACACGCTCTTTCTCAAGCGCCTGTCGTTGACGAGGTAGGTTCGAGCGCTCGCGTCCGCAGCCCCGGCAGCGGGAGGAGAATGAATGATTCGAAAGTTCGCTACGATTCCCGGACTCCGTTTTGTAGCAATTTTAATGACCGTTCTGATGGGAATCGCCGCAGTCCATGCCCAACAGCCTTCCGCGCAGCAACCACCCGCGGCGCCTCCTCAAACCCAGCAGCAACCGGATGAATCCAGCCAGCCAGGAAGCCTCTCCGGAAGAGACATCGACTTCGCGACGCAAGAAGCCGCAAGAGTACAAGAAATGGACCTTTAACGTCGGCGGCGGAGCCAATCTACCGAGCGGTACCACGGATGCTTACGTGCGCGGCGGAGGCGGCGTTGGCGCTGCCGGCGTCGCTCGCAATTACAGCAAGTACTTCGGACTTCGCCTCGATTTTCAGTTCGATAACTTGCCGCTGCGCACTTCGGCTCTGGAGTTGGCGGAGGCGCCTGGTGCAACCGATCACGTGTATTCGCTGATGCTGGATCCCATCATTAACGTTTCCGTCTCTAAGAAGTGGGGTGGCTACGTCGTATTCGGGCCTTCCTTTCAGCATCGTTCCGGCAAACTCGATTCGTCGACCGCTCTTCCGGGTTCCGCGTGCAACGGCTTCTTTACCTGGTGGGGAACCTGTTTCGCCGCCGCCCTTCCGCTCGACGGCAACTTCCTCCACTCCAGCCAGAACGAGTGGGGCTATAACCTTGGTGGCGGAATTACCCGCAAGATTCGCCCCAACATGGATTTCTACGCCGAATTCCGCTACCTGCACGGCAAGCACAACAACATCACCACCGAATTGCGGCCAATCACTATCGGCATACGCTGGTAGGACCTAATTTCAGATTGCAGAATAAACCCATGAGTTACTAAATCTGAAATCTACAATCTGAAATCTGCAATTAGCTACTCCGGATTCGTGCGATATTTCCAAAAATCCGCGGTCAGCTTCTGCAATTGCACGAACGACGATCCGTGAACTGGGCTGCGCGACGTTGGTTTCTAAATTTGCCTGCTCGAACCGCGGATTCGACGATGCCATGTGCTGGCGCGAGCGAACACGCCGGATCCGTTGCCTGTGTCATCGCCCGTCAGCAGAAATGCCTGACACCGGCAACCTCCGAAGTCTTCTCCGCGGAACTCGCAACTCCGGCACGGTTCCGGCATCCATCCTTCTCCGCGAAATTTGCTGAACGACGCCGAGTCCTGCCATATCCATTCCAGGGACTTCTCGCGCACATTCTCAAAGCACAATCCGGGCAGCACTTCCGCCGCGTGGCACGGCAGCACTTTGCCGGATGGATTGACCAGCATCAATCTTCGTCCCCAGCCTCCCATGCAGGCCTTGGGATACTTCGCGTAGTAGTCGGGGACGACTGAATCAATCCGTATACGGCCTGCAAGCCGCTTCTCGGCCTGGCTGATGATCGCAACCGCCTTTTCAAGCTGCGCGCGCGTTGGCATCAGCGCAGCACGATTCTCCAGCGCCCAACCGTAATATTGCGTGTGCGCAATCTCCACACGTTCAGGCTGCAATTGCTCGATGAAGGCGATCATCTCCTCGAGATGATCCAGATTCTGCCGGTGCACGACCAGATTTACGGTGAATGCAATCTTCTGTCGCCGGATCGCGCGCGACAGCTCGATCTTATGAGCATGTGCCTTTGCACCCGCGATCCAGTTCGCCGCATCTTCCCGCGAATCCTGAAAGCTGATCTGGATGTGATCGAGTCCCGCCTCAACCAACATCTGCAAGCGTTGCTCATTGAGCCCAATGCCTGAAGTAATGAGATTGGTGTAAAGCCCCGCAGCGCGTGCGGCAGCGATCAATTCCGTAAGGTCAGCGCGAGCCAGCGGTTCGCCACCGGTGAAGTGCGCATGCAACATTCCTAGCTTGCCGGCCTGCCGGAAGACGCTGATCCACTCCTCGGTCGACAGTTCGCTGCTCGCCGCGGCCAACTGCGTCGGATTCGAGCAATAGACGCAGTGCAGCGGGCAGCGATGCGTGACCTCGGCGATAAGGGCAAGAGGATTGGAAATCATGAGTCACTTCGTAGAGACGTAGCTGGCTACGTCTCTGCCGGCAGCTGCGCAGAAGCCGGCTTTCTATACGCTGCATGCAGAGACGTTGCAAGCAACGTCTCTACGGCTAGTAATCGACGATTCGTTTGCGCTGTAACTGCTCCAGAAACGTGCTGATGTCAGCGCGAATCTTCGCCGGGTCAGTCTTCTCGAACTCTTTCTCCAACTCCGCGATGATCTCTCCGAATGTCCGCTGGCCATCGCATCGCTCGAGCACCTGTCTTCCAGTTCCTTGTAGCTTGATCGCGCCTTCGGGGAACAGGATCATGCGATTCTCTTCCGTTCCGCCCCAGCGGCATCCGGTGGCGAGTCGTGGCTGGCTTGCATCTGTCAGAGAAGCCATGCTCACTTCGCCTCGATTTGAAACGCGCCTGGCGGAGGCCAACCGGGCTGCACATAGGCAAAGTAAAGCGCGTCGAGTTGTGCCCAGAGAATGTCGCACTTATCGCGCAGCGCCTGAGTCGCCAGTTCCTGCTGCTCGCGCGTCCTGGCGTTCTCATACACATATTCGATGGCAAACTTTGCGTCCTCGGGAGCCTGCGACAGCCGCGCCTGGAAGTAGTCCAAGCCTCCCGAAAGCCAGGGATAATGCTGGCGCAGTTTCTCCATCCGCAGCGAGATCAGGTCGCGCGAGAACAATTCCGTCAGCGACGATGCGACCGCTTCCAGCAAACTGCGGCTGCGGACGATGTTCAGATACTCATTCACGGCAAAGCGAGTCGCAGGCAAGATTCCGGTTCCTGTCTGCACTTGCTCAGCATTGAGTCCCGTGGCTTCGGCGAGTTTGAGCCATCGCTTGATTCCGCCTTCGCTCGTCGCATCTCCATCGTGATCGACGACGCGTTTACGCCACGCACGGCGAAACGCCGGATCAGGCCCGCGCGACAAAATGATGGAATCTTTGACCGGGATCATGCTCTGATAGTAGTAGCGGTTCAATGCCCAGGCCTGCAGTTGCCCGCGGCTCAGACGGCCTTCGTGCATCATCAGATGGAACGGGTGCTTGTGGTGATAGCGTTCTTCTCCAACGGCACGCAATTGCGCTCGCAGTTCGTCGAAAGACAACAGTGCGTCCGCTTTCTGGTCTAGAGTTCGAACTGCCATCCATCCTCCGCGATTTCCCAGCCTGCGTCGCGCACCTCGCGATACTCCGCAGAAGCCTCGTCCAGCATGGGATTCGTGTTGTTGATGTGCATATAGATTTTACGTGGACACTTCAGATGCGCCAACTGCGCGAGGCTTCCTGTCGGCGATGAAACCGGAACGTGTCCCATTTCCTGAGCGGTTTGCCCACTTCCTTGAATGCGGATCAGTTCGTCGTCGCTCCAGAACGTGCCATCGAATAGCAGCACATCGGCGGAGTCGGCTTCCTTCAGCAAGACATCATCAATCTGCGGAACCGCAGGCATATAGGCGAGCCGTTTGCCAGAGGGCGATTCGACGATCAGGCCTAATGATGCTTCGTGCCGAATGAGCTCGGCTTGGCGGCGTCGCGAAACATAGGCAGGGTAATGTCTGCCGAGAGACAGCGCGCGACAGCGCAATCCGGAGTCTTCTCCGACTGGTGTGAGTAGCGAAAAGGTTTCGCCGATGGCGATCTCGGTCCACTTCAGCTGGTCATCAATGCGCTGCAGCATCACGAACATGGAGTTATCTTCCGCGAGAATTCGGCGGGTCGATAGAGTCGCATAAGCGCTGAGCGGTTGCAGTTCGCGCAGCAGGAGCAGTCCCAGAACGTGGTCGATGTCAGCGTTCAGCAGAACCGCTCCGCAGATCGGAGAATGCCGAGTCGCTTCGTCGGTGGCTCGAGGATGAAATTCTGGATTCGACTCGATTTGTGAACGCAGGTCGGGAGAGGCTCCAAGCAGGAACCAGTGTTCCGAATCGGCGCTAATGGCGATCTGAGCCTGTGTTCTGGCTTTTCCGCGAAAAGTTCCGGCTCGCAACGAGCGGCAGTTCGGGCAGGCGCAATTCCATTGGGGGAAGCCTCCGCCAGCGGCTGAGCCCAGAATCTTGACGTGCATGCAGGGAGTGTAGCAGCGCGAGCAGATTCACTTTTGGGTTATTTACTGATGGGTAACCCCCACCCCTCCCCCCGGTCTATTGGAATCATGAAGTTCGGGGAAAACGTCGCGCAATATCTTGGGCTGCAATCACTTAGGGGTAAAATCTTGAGCCCCAAGCACTTATGCGCCGATTGAAGGTCAGAGATCTAAAGGCTACACAACAGAATGAGGCCAATGAAACCTATGAGTCAAGGAAAACTGTACAGAAAAGCTGCTGCGAGTTCCCATTTCGGGATTGGCAACAACTCAAAACAGAAAGGCGTGCGGCCCGATACTTCTGGGCCGCAGGACGGACGAAGGCGTCCGTCCCTACACGAGCAGAGGAGGAACACAGGACCGCTGTTTGTCCTGTTGACCGAGGCGCATCCAGGGGAACGAATTCTGCCCCTTCCATTATCCGATTGCGCACTTCCGGCTGGCTGAATCGCAGCAATACTAGAAAAAGGCTAGAGATGGCCGCCGTTCGATTTGTGTACGATTCCGCACTCGCGAAGAGTCGCAGAAGGTATTGGCGTTAGAAGGAACGAGCGACGTGGCCCTTACTCTCAAAGCGCAGGCTGTGCAAACAGCGGAAATGCCGTCGGACCTCACCGAATTCGATCCCGGCTATTACGGCTGGCGCGTGGTGCTGGCGGCATGTCTCGGCGTAATGGCGGGATTCGGCTCGCTGTTCGTCTACACGTTTTCAATTTTTGTGAAACCGCTGGCGGCGGAATTCGGCTGGAGTCGCGAAGCCATCTCAAGCGGCTTCGCCATCGCCGCGGTCACGCTGGGGCTGTGCTCCCCGCCGCTCGGCCGGTGGATCGACCGCCTTGGCCCTCGCCGCATCATTCTGATTTGCATGACGCTGTATGGATGCGCCATTGCCTCATTGTCGCTGATGCGCTCCGGATTGTGGCAGTTTTACCTTACCTGCTTCGTATTGGGCGCCGTTGGGAATGGTGCGGCTCATCTGGCATATTCGCGATCGATTTCCACCTGGTTTCAGCGACGCCTGGGCCTGGCGTTGGCCTTTGTCATGGCCGGAGCGGGCGCGGGCGCGATGATTTTGCCGGTCATCGCCCAATCCATCATCAGCCGGTCTGGCTGGCGCGCCGCATACGCCTCTCTCGGCGGCCTCGCATTGCTGCTGGGCTTGCCGCTCAGTTGGCGCTACATCCGCGAACGTGAGGGGAGCACGCACAAGTCAGCTCCGGCCCCGCATTCTGGAATGACATGGCAACAAGGCCTGCGCTCTTCCGCTTTCTGGATTGTCACCGCCATCCTGTTCGTGAGTTCGATCAGCATGAACGGGGCGATCACTCACCTATCCGCATTGCTGACTGATCGAGGCCTCAGCGCTGGAAATGCGGCACTATGCGCGTCACTACTCGGAGGATCGAGCCTGCTGGGCAGGGTCGTAGTGGGATGGCTGCTTGACCGGTTTTTCGGCCCACGCGTAGCGCTCGCAATCAACCTTATTACCGCGCTTGGCATTCTTCTTTTAGCTCGAGCGAGTAGTTTTCCTGCGGGCTGCCTGGCTGCCGCACTCATCGGTATCGGAGCCGGAGGCGAAGCTGCTACCACTCCATACCTGCTCACGCGCTATTTTGGGCTGCGCGCCTTCTCCACTCTCTATGGTCTCACTTGGACGTTCTATGCCGCTGCGGGAGCCATCGGGCCGGTGATACTGGGGCAGGCATTCGACGCGACTGGGTCCTATGCCTCGTTGCTGGTTATTCTCGCGGCAGCGCTAGGAGTGGCGGCGGTAACGAACCTCTTGCTTCCAAGCTACCCAGAGTCGTTCGGAATCTGAGCTTCACTGACGATTGGCAGCCGTCTTGACAGGCGTTCCAAGCAGATATTCGTCCATGGTGCGGCGAGCGGGACGGATCGAAAAGCCGTCGTACAACAACTTCCTTAAAATCGAGTCCGGACGCAGATGCCAACTCGCCCAACTGAGTGGCGAATCGCCGTTTGCGTCTTTTGCATCGAGCTTGGCGCCCGCGTCCAGAAGAAGTTGAATGGTCTCGACGGTCGCGAAGGCTGCGGCTCGGTGGAGAGGAGTTTCTTGCCGAGTGCGGCAATCGCGCATGAAAGCTCCGGATTCGGCCGAAGCCTTCGTGGGGAGATTAGGATCGGCGCCCGCATCGAGCAAGACCTTTACGACCAGGTGCTGAGACGCACGGTGAGACGAGAGTGCGGCGTGCAAGGGTGTCTCGCCCGTATCGGCCTCGCGAACGTTCGCGTCGGCGCCGTTTTCCAGAAGAAACTGGCAGAGCCGCCAGTGGCCGTGAAAAGCCGCTCCGTTGAGTCCCAAATCGTCTCCCAACGATCGCAGCGACTCGCCGTGTGCGAGCAGGAATCGAATGGCGGAGACGTCGCCATAGTAGGCGCACCACTGTACGAGCGAAGCTCCGTCGCTGCTCTTCGCATTAGCCGGATTCCCCTGGGCCACAAATTCGAACACAAGGTCGGTACGTCCTTCGGCGATTCGCTCCAGCATGTGAATTCTCCTGCGACGGTCTTGGAATGAACTGGGCCGTCCAACATTCTAGGAGGTTGCGCAAAAACTCTGATCGCCGCGATAGGGCGACCACTGGGGCTGAAGCCCGCATTTCCATTTGCGTTTGACGCGGCGCTAAAGCGCCGCTCTTCCACCAACACCTGTTCACCGACGACACGAAAGTTTCGGTTCTCACGCGCGCACTCAGCCCGTTGTTGATTCTGCGTTTGACGCGGCGCTAAAGCGCCGCTCTTCCACCAACACCTGTTCACCGACGACACGAAAGTTTCGGTTCTCACGCGCGCACTCAAGCCCGTTGTTGATTCTGCGTTTGACGCGGCGCTAAAGCGCCGCTCTTCCACCAACACCTGTTCACCGACGACACGAAAGTCTCGGTTCTCACGCGCGCACTAAGCCCACTGTTGATTCTGCGCTTGACGCGGCGCTAAAGCGCCGCTCTTCCACCAACACCTGTTCACCGACGACACGAAAGTCTCGGTTCTCACGCGCGCACTGAAGCCCATTGTTGATTCTGCGCTTTACGCGGCGCTAAAGCGCCGCTCTTCCACGTTACCACCGGTATTCCAGAAAAGTTTTTGGGAGCTGATTTTTTCCGCTTGACATATTCCCATATAGGAATATATATTAGCCTTCATCGATGGCAAGGGCAGCGACAACTTCGGATGCTTTCAACGCGGTGGCTGAGCCGCGGCGCCGCGAGATTCTGGAGTACCTGGCCGTAGCCGAGCTTCCCGTCGGCGATCTCGTCGTGAAGATGAGGTTGGAGCAGCCGTCGGTTTCGAAGCACCTGAAGGTCCTGCGGGACGTGGGCCTGGTGCGTGTGCGGCGGAATGGGCGGCATATGATGTACAGGACAAATGCGGAAGAGATCCGTCCGTTGCATGAGTGGACGAAGACGTTTGAGCGGCTGTGGGCGCATCAGTTGTTGCGGATCAAGGAGCGGGCGGAAGAGAAAGAGAAGACTCTGAAGAGCGAGTGAGAGCGGGGGCTAAAGCCCCGACATTTCTCGAGCGCTTAACGCGGCCCTTAAAGGGCCGCTCTTCCACGGTTGATCCGACAGTGGGGTTCGCAACTAATCCGGCAACGGAGCGCCCGGGACCGACACGGGACACCGGGCTGATCTGGCAATGGGAGCGCGCCTGCGGCACTGGGGAAAATAAGACAACTTCATTAAGGAGGAAGCATGAGCATCAGTCCAACGATTCCGGGAATTGAGAGTTTGACCCTGACGATAACGCAAGAGATTCACGTACAGGCATCCTTGCAGACGACGTTCGAGGCGCTGCTCGAACAGATCGGTCCGGAGAACGAGAGTGAGCAGGGCAAGATGCCGATGAAGATCGAACCCTGGCCCGGCGGGAGATGGTTCCGCGATCTGGGCGACGGGAACGGGCATCTGTGGGGGCATGTGCAGGCCATCAAGCGCCCGACGCTGCTGGAGATCACCGGGCCGCTGTTCATGTCGAACGCAGTAGTGTCGAACGTTCAGTACCGGCTCAGCGAAGAGAACGGCGAGACCGTCATCCGGTTCCATCACAGGGCGTTCGGAGTGATTCAGGAAGAGCACCGGCGCGGCGTCACGCCGGGATGGACCAACGTCAATCGCCGGATCAAGGAAAGGGCCGAACGAAAGAAGTGAGGAGGTAGTCTATGTGTCCAGCCTGTATTGCCAGTGCGGGAGTGGTGGTGGGCAGCGTGGTTTCAACCGGAGGGTTGACGGCGCTGGTCGCGAAAGTTCTTCGTAAGAAGAAGGGTGAGAAAAGCAATTCGAAGGAAAAGGAGTAGACGATGACGACAGCAACGATGGAGAAGACTGCGGCGAAGGTCGTATCCCACGAGGAGTGGCTTGCCGCGCGGAAGAAATTCCTGGCCAGGGAAAAGGAATTCACGAAGCAGCGCGATGAACTGAGCCGCCTGCGGCGTGAACTGCCCTGGGAGAAGGTCGAGAAGAAGTACGTGTTTGACGGCGCGAACGGCAAAGAAACGCTGGCCGATCTGTTCGATGGGCGCAGCCAACTGCTTATTTACCACTTCATGTTTGGCCCCGGATGGAAGGAAGGATGTCCGAGTTGTTCGTTCCTGGCCGATGCCTTCGATGCCATCACGCATTCACATGGCGCAGCGGGACACATCGTTTGCCGTGATCTCTCGCGCGACGCTGGCGGAGATCGATGCGCTTCAAGAAGCGCATGGGATGGAAGTTCAAGTGGGTCTCGTCGAACGGAAACGATTTCAACTACGATTATGGGGTCTCGTTTGCGAAGGACGAGGCGGCGAGCGGCAAGCCTCTTTACAACTACGAGACGATTGCGTTTCCTGGGGAAGAAGGACCGGGAGCGAGCGCGTTCATCAAGAAAGACGGAGAAATCTTCCACACGTACTCGACGTACGCGCGTGGACTCGACATTCTGCTGCCGATGTACAACTGGATCGACCTTACGGCGATGGGCCGCCACGAAGAAGGGATGAAGCCGCATGAGATGGCATGGGTGCGGCATCATGACCGGTACAGTGACGGGAAGATGGTGGATGTGGGCAAGCTGACTGCGAAGTAAACGTGCGGCAGAGTGCGGGGGCGAGACGCCCCCGCGACAGCCGGCCAGAGGCCGGCGCTACTTTCTAAGGAGATACTAAAGATGGCGACAATGGTTATACCTACGAACATCAGTTACTCCGATGTTGCACGAGTTTCGCGCGGAGGCTGCGATCACCAAACGCGTTCTCGACTGCGTTCCGGCGGACAAGCTGACGTGGAAGCCGCATGCGAAGTCAATGACGCTCGGTCAACTGGCTGGGCATATTGCGGCGATTCCGGGTCGAATTTCCCGGCATGGCGCAGCAAGACAGCTTCGACGTCCTGAAGGGATCTTTTGTTCCTCCGCAACCGAACAGCCTCGAAGAGATTCTGTCGACCCTCGAGCAGGGAGTTCGCGATGCCGAGCAGATTCTGCAGGGGATGACGGAGGAGCATGCAGCCGGGCAGTTCCGTCTGATGAAAGGGGACCGCGAACTTTTCAGCCAGCCACGGTCCGGCATTGTACGGACCATCATGCTGAATCACTGGTATCACCATCGCGGGCAGTTGTCGGTCTATCTGCGACTGCTGGAGGTGCCATTGCCCGTGATTTACGGGCGCAGCGCGGATACGGATCCCGTTCGCCTAGTTTTGGCCGATGCGCGGAATCTGCGGGTAAAGTGAAAATGTGTGCAGTTGGCGAGGGTGGGGCGAGGATTATGCTTGCCTGCGGAGTGGGACTTGAGTCATACTCCAGTTGCCTCAACGTTGGTGCAGCGTTCAGCCTTCTCCCGCCCTCCCCATTTTTCTCCTCAAATTCCAAATCTAGTTTACGTCGCGGAGCGAGCACGCGCCGGGACCGCGAGGATCCCCGCACGATCCGCAGGGTCCGGCAGGTCTGGTGGAACTGGACTCGCTCTTGGCGGAAACTGCGAAAACCGAGAGTTGCGGCTCGAGCTTCTTCGTGTGGCACTTGGGGCACTCGGCTTTTTCTTTGCCGTAGACCAGCGCCTCGAATTGATGGTGGCATTCCTTGCAGATGTATTCGTAAATGGGCATTTCGCACTCCGACGATGTTCGCGCTCCTCTATTAGAATCAATTTGTGGGGACTTCGCAAATTTCACAATCGCATCCCGAGGAATCTTCCAATGACCGGCGGGGGAATTCCTGGCGGGTGAACTCGCCATTCCGTCCGCGACGCTGGCTCGGCGGCGGCCATGTGCAGACCATCGCCAGCTTCCTGCTGTCGCGGCGGATCGATCTGCCTGCGGCGGAGGAGCGGCTGATTGAGGTTGCGCCCGGCATCCAAGTCCGCTGCTGGTGCTATTGGCAGGAAGAGCGTGGCCAGGCGATGACTCTGATCGTTGTGCACGGCCTTGAGGGATCGTCAGAGTCGCAGTACATGACCGGCCTCGCGCGCAACGGGCTGGCCGCAGGCATGAACGTCGTCCTGATGAACCAGCGCAACTGCGGTGGTATGGATCACTGCGCGCCCACACTCTACAACTCGAGCCTGTCGGGCGACGTTGCCGCCGTCGCAAAAAGCGTGATTGAGAACGACGGCGTATCGCGCTTCGCGCTGATCGGATTCTCGATGGGCGGCAATCTCGTTCTCAAGTGCGCCGGTGAGTGGGGCAGCGAGGGGCCGCCGCAGTTCAAGGCTGTTGCCGCAGTCTGTCCAGCCATGGACCTAGCCGCTTCGGCTGATGCGCTGCATGAGCCCGCGAACCGTCTCTACGAGTGGTACTTCCTGCTGCAGTTGTACCGCCGCCTTCGAGCCAAGGCGAAACTGTTCCCGCAAGGACTTCGATGTCCGGCGTCTGCGCGGCGTAACCAGCCTGCGTCTATTCGACGATCGCGTGACCGCGTATTATTGCGGATTCGCCGGCGCCGACGATTACTATGCCCGCGCCGCCGCTGCCAACGTTGTGGACCGGATCGCCGTTCCGGGACTGATCCTCCATGCCGCCAACGATCCCTTCATTCGCGTGCAGCCCGAAACGCTGAGAAAGATCGCGGCGAATCCCAATCTCACCTACATCGAGACCGCGGACGGCGGGCATTGTTCCTTTATCGGCGAACCGGACGGTAACGGATACGACGGTCGCTGGGCGGAACGGGAAGTGGTGGAGTTCGTGCGGCAGGTCGGCGAGTTAGCGCGGTCACTCAATCGCAGTCGGCATATATGTTCCGGAGGAACATCCGACAGCAGCCCGGCGTTTCAACGCCGGGTTCTGCAGCCTGAAGAACCGCGTCCCAGCAGGGACGCCTGAAACTATTACATATCAGGTTTCAGTCGTGCCTACGGCACGAGAGTCGCTGACGGCTTGTTTCCCGCCAGTGAAACTTTCGGGCCACTATCGGTGGTCCCTCCGGGACCGGTTCTCTTAAGCCATCCCTTGGCGTGCGTGCGGATGTAAGACAGCGCCAGCATCGCCAGGAAGATGATCACCAGCCCGATCGTCGCTCCGCCGATACTTTGCGCGTGCTTGGTGAGAATCGATACGCGTCCGTACACGAATTCGATGTGCACCCAATACACCAGCAAGGAAGCCTGGCCCAGTTGGATCAGCGGACTGAATCCCCACTGTGCCAGCCCCCAGCGGCACCAGGCGTAGGTTCCCGTCAGAATCACCAGCAACATTCCCAGGCGGACCAGGAAAAATTCTGGGCTGGTATGCCAGTAATCGTAGACCGGATAAAGCTGGCGTGGCAGCGCGTCGAGCCAGCGCGAAAGTTCGATCAGCACCACGCCCACGATTCCGAGAGAGAAGAAAACGCGGGCTTCGCGGGCGCGCGACCACGGGCTTTGCAGGATGAATCCGACTGCGAGACCGGCGAAGGCGAAGGCCGTCCAGGGAAAGACGGGGAAGAGCCAGGGTTGCGGAGTTCCGAGGTTGTGAACGCCGTTGATGTACGACTCGAGCGGCCAGGGGAGGAAGCGTGGGCGCCAGGTGGTCCAGAGGAGCGGCGTCAGGAGTGAGATCACGAGGGCCGTGGCGGCCGCTGCCAAGATCAGGGTGAAACGGCTTTTGAGGGTGCCAGCGGCCTCCTGCCGGGCTTTGCCCGGCCGGACAGCCCGTCGGGCGGCTGTCCCGCACATGTTCTGCAGTTGCTGAATTCGCGTCACTGGCGAGGACGATCCAGCAAAGCACGCCCATCAGCATCATCGAGAGGCCGATGGTGTTCAGAATATCGACGCGCAGCAGGTCGCTCTTGGGCGCCCATCCCCAGGAGATCAGGTATTCCTGCACGCGGAACAGCAGGCCGAAGGCGAAGATTTCCGCGCCGCGGTGGATCGTGGCTGCGCGCGATCTGCGACGGCGCGAGATTCTTCTGCAGGAGTTTGTCCGTGACCAGGGCAAACGAGATTCCCGCCAGAAACAGAAACAGCGGCGCAGGAAACGTTCCGCCCAATTGCGAATACATGAAGAAGCGGCTCTGGCGCGCCGATCCGCCGAGCCACGCGTCATAGCAATGGGTCTGGAACATCAGCAGGCAGGCCAGTCCGCGCATCCAGTCGATATAGGCGAGGCGGGCTTTGGGAGCGTCGGCCGCGGGCATGCTCGGTTTGCGAGGGCAGTATACGGCAGCAGGCAGCCGAAAACGCAGGAAGTTTACCCGGAAGTACAGGTCAAGATTCCACTTTCATCCCGTGAATTACCGTGTTTTTTGGCCGGATTGGCAGCTGACTTTATCAGGGAAAGCTGGTTTCTTCGGCATCGTCATAAGTTTGTCAGGTTCCCATGACGATACAACCTTCACCTCTGATACTTGATCGAAGGAGACATAAGCCGTTAAGGTAGGCAAGCCACTCATTGCAAAGCGAAAATTTAGGGGAACGTCTATGGTGAAGAGCAGTCGGGCCTGTGTGCGTCTGGTGTGCGTTGCCGTCCTTTTCTCGAGTTTCAGTTATGCCGTCACGCCCGACCGGATCAATGGCCCATTGAACGCAGGTCCGAAGGTGGCTCTTAGAGGCAATGTCCACGGTTTCGCCAAGCCTGACAACGACCTCGGCCGGGCGGATGGCAGCCGGCCGATGCAGGGGATCACGGTCGCGTTTCATCCGTCGGCGGCGCAACAGAAAGAATTGGACCAGTTCATCGCCGAACTGGGAGACCGCTCTTCTCCGAACTACCACAAATATCTGACCCCGAAACAATTCGGCCAGCGCTTTGGGATGAGTTGGAACGATCTGAATAAGGTCATTGCGTGGCTGCAGGCTGAAGGCTTCACCAATATCAAGGTTGCGAACGGCCGGAATGAGATCTCGTTTGACGGAACCGTGGCGCAGGTGGAGTCTGCATTCGGCGTTGAGATGCATCACTATCTTGTGGACGGCGTCGTCCATATGGCGAACGCCGGCGAGCCTTCTATCCCGGCGGCGTTGGGCGGAGCCGTGCTCAACGTCGGGCATCTGCACAATTTTGCTCCCAAGCCCAGAGCTAAGGTCCAGCCCCATCTCACATCGTTTGTGAGTGGCAATCACTTTCTGACGCCCGGCTGATTTCGCCACGATCTACGATCTGAACTTACTTTACTCGGCGGGCAGCGACGGCAGCGGACAGAAAATTGCGGTTGTGGGGCAGAGTACAGTCAGCACCACCGACTTGAATAACTTCCGGAGCGCGGCAGGACTTCCGGCGAGCACCGTCACCATGACTCTGCAGGGCGGTACAGGCTACAAAGTGCGCGGGTGACGAAGGGGAGTCCGATCTCGACATTGAGTGGGCTGGCGGTGTCGCAAAGAAAGCGACCATCATTTTTGTATACGCTGGGCTGAACTCCGGCGATGCTTGTGGAAGCGCGCGCAGCAATAGCGTCTGGGATGCCCTCGACTACGCGGTGCAGCACAATGTTGCGCCATTCATCAGCACGAGCTACGGCTTTTGCGAATCGGGATTAGGGCGCAGCGTTCTGCCCGAACGCAGGTTCAAGGCTGGGCCGAGATGGGGCAGGCGCAGGGACAGACGATCGTATCGGCTACCGGCGATGCAGGTGCCGCCGATTGCGACAGCGGTACGTCTGCGACCCAAGGGTCTCGCGGTCGATGTTCCGGCTTCGATTCCCGAAGTGACTGGCGCGGGAGGAACGGAGTTTTCCGGCGACGCTGCCGAACAGTAACCGGAATCCACCGGCGGAGATCCTCCTTACTGGGCTGCCGGTCGGGTACACGACAGTGATACGCTCTCCTCAGCTCTGGAATACATCCCCGAGAGGGATGGAACGATACGGCCGCTCAACGGCAGCTTGTCCGCGACCGGTGGCGGCGCCAGCACATTCTTCGCGAAACCGACCTGGCAGACAGGAGCATCGGGCACAACGCGCAACGTGCCCGACATCGCTCTCAGTTCCTCGCCCGATCACGACCCCTACCTGTTCTGCTCCGAGGACGACGCAAGCTGGGGCATTGTGCGACGTGCACTCGGGATTCCGAGACAGGCGCTGGCGGTAATTTCACCGCGGTCGGCGGAACCTCAGTCGGCCGCGCCAACGTTCGCTGCCATCCTGGCGCTGGTCAATCAATACCTGGGCAACCCTCCTCCCACCGGACTCGCTCCCGTCAACCCCACGCTATATGCGTTAGCAGCGAGTAACCCTGCGGCCTTCCATGATGTGACCACGGGCGACAATAAGGTTCCCTGCACGACCGGTACGCCCAACTGTCCGGCGGGTACTACGTCAATCGGCTTCTCGGCAGGTACGGGATACGATCAAGTCACCGGTCTGGGCTCGGTGGATGGCTTCGCCCTGGCGCTGGCCATGAGCACGGCTCCGAGCTTCACGCTCGCTTCTGCCGCTGCCAGCTACCAGGTTGCCCAGGGATCGAGCGTCACCGCGACCGTGCACCTGACGGCTTTCAATTCGTTCACCGGACAGGTAACTTACACCTGCACCGAGAGCGTTTCGGAATCGACATGTACTGGTCCTGCCACCGCGATCGATAGTACCCAGGACGCCAGCTTTCTCATTACCACCAAAGCTCCCACCGCCAGGCTCGAGCGCCCCTTCGACCGGGGCTCGCGCATCTTCTATGCCACCCTGATGCCGGGATTTCTCGGAATCGTGTTCGTCGCGTCTTCGCGCAAACGCTCGCTGCGCGGTGTTCGCTTCCTCGGTCTCCTGATGGTTTTGGGATTCTCGACGATCTGGCTCGGCTCCTGCGGAGGCAGTTCGAGCGGCCCGAAGGATCCGGGAACGCCGACCGGCACTTACACCATCACGGTAACGGGAACGTCAGGGTCACTCACTCGCCAGACCAATTTCACGCTAATCGTCGTTAAGTAACCGCTAGCAATACCCACGATAAGGCGCTCTGTTCTGTCTCGCGGAGCGCCTTTTCCTTTCAAGCTGCCATTGCTTTCGGAACAATTGCCTGCCGGAACCGTGAGGGCGTCGTTGCTGCCATCCTTCGAAACATCCGCGTAAAGTGGCTCTGGTCGGCGAACCCGCATTCGGCGGCGATCTCCGCCAGCGGCCACTCGGGATCGCGCAACAGTTCGCAGGCGGCCCGAAGTTGCAAGCGCTGCTGGTACTCTCCCGGAGACCGCTTCTCGAATTTGCGAAATGCGCGGGCCAGGTGAACCGGATGAACGCCGGCGTCGCGCGCCAGATCCCTCATGCGCAGGCGGTCGCGAAATTCCGCATGCAGGCGTTCTTTCACCCGGCTCAACCATCGCGGCGGAGTCTTCTCTGGGGCATCTTCTGAATCAGTGATCGCGCCGAGCAGTTCGAAGATAGGGCCTTCCAGCGTGAGCGAGTCACAACTCTCGGCCTTGAAGGCAGCAAACAGCCGCATGCCTGGCCAGAACATGGACCCTGCGCCGCAATCGCTGGTGGTGCTCGCCGGAAGCTTCAGGTCGAGCGCACGCATGTTCGCAGTGCGGAATTCCACGGTAAACATCGACGCCCCAGCCGGACCGATCACCGTGGAGTGCGCGATACCCACTGGATTGAAGACTGCGGTGAACGGGCGCAATTCTTCGAGTTTCCCGCGATCTCCCTCACGATAGTGGCCGTCCAGCACCAGCGTGACATAAGCGAGTTCATGCTCGTGCCGGGGCACCAGGCGCGCGCAGGGTTGACGAAGTTCCGAAAGCACCACATCGCTCGCGCTCAGGCGAGCCTGAACCGGCGAATAGAACTCGCCGCCTCGCAGGATCTTGCCGGGCTGGGCAGACTCGGGCACGGGTGTTCAGACGGCGCCCGAAGAGAATGGTCAACAACGGTTCACTGTTTCGGCTCTAGACCCGTTTAGGAAATTGTGCAGGACCCATGAACTCCCTCGCTGTGCCGGTGCTGAACAGCGAGTTGCATAGGTCCTTCGCCGCAAAAGACGCGGCTCAGGATGACATGGTTAAGGATTGCACCCACAACGAAAGAGCTCGAACAGGTTGCGGAAAAACTCCATCCAACGCGAAAGAGCGACCACAGCTGGCTAAAGCCGCCCTGATTCCGCGCGCTTTACGCGGCGCTGAAGCGCCGCTCTTCCACGGTATTGCCTGCATTCACTAGTTTTCCCGCAGCCTGCTAGATGTTTAATCCGTTCAAGACAAGGCCCAACGCGGTGAGCTAAGCTGCTGCTGACATGGGGAGGCCTTTATGAAGAGGATTCTGTGTGTAATCGTGCTCGGCGGTGATTTGCCTGACGTTGCTGGCCGCCGCTCCGGAAGAAAAGATGCCAAAGCCGCAGTACGACGAGAAGGGCCAACTCCTGCGTCCCACCGACTATCGCGAATGGATGTTTCTTTCCGCCGGATTCGGCATGAATTACAGCCCCGAGCCTGGCAGTCACGAGATGTTCACCAACGTTTTCGTGCAGCGCTGGGCCTATGACGAGTTCGTGAAGTCGGGCAAATGGCCCGAGCAGAGCATGTTCGTGATCGACGAACGCGACGCAGCCAGCCGCAGCTCGATCAATCAGAAGGGCCATTACCAGACCGACCTGATGGGCCTGGCGGTCGAGGTAAAAGACTCAACCCGCAATCCGGATAAGTGGGCGTATTACGGCTTCGACTCCGACAGCAAGTCATCCGGCGCCATGGCGCACGGCAACTCATGCTGGTCATGCCACGATGCGCACGCAGCGGTGGAGCACACGTTCGTGCAGTTCTATCCGACTCTCAAGCCGGTTGCGAAAAAGTTCGGAGTGTACAACGAAGAGCGGGAGAAGGTTGCGGACGCGAAGTAAGCGAACAACTGCTTACCGGAACGCGGCTGCGCTCACCGTGCAGTCCGTGCTGGTGATGGCGGCCCTCTCTCTTTGCAACCACCCCGCCTCATCCCTACGCGTGTGGCAGGCGCGCAATCAAAAAGCCACAGCCTGAGCTGTGGCACGGTTGGGTCAACCTATTCCCTTATGTCGAGAAAAAGACTCGCGGGTTCGCTGGGTAGGCTGCACGGGATGGCAGCTTTTCCGAACACAATCGGGGCCGGTTTAGCTGAGATCGGTTGCATTTTCGAGAGTCTCAGGAGCAGTACTTCCACCTTGCGCTGCTCATGCCGCTGGGGCAGGCTGTTCTGTGTCATGTAGTAATTGTCTCACGTACCCGGGTCGAGGAGAAGCCCTCCAGTCTGCACCATTTGCAGGGCATCCTCTGTGGAAATGTTGAAATATTCTAACAGTTCTGGTGCGGCAGATAAGCAGAGTGCAGCATGCAGCACCGTGGAAGGGCGGCCCCTCAACGACCGCGCAAACCGCGCGCGGAGTGAGGAGGGCTTCAGAGTGTGTGTGAGAACGGGGTGCCGTCCCTACGGAGGGACTCGGTCCGTTTCCCACTTTACCCGGCACTGCCGTGCCCGCTTTCACATGCCGCCGCTCTGCGGCTGAATCGGGGCTGATCGTGTTCCACCTGCTCTCGCAAAAGGCAGCTCTCACGCGGTCTCTTCAGTCCACTCGAACTCGCGCAGTTTCGGCCATCAGAAGACAGTGCAACCACCTCTTCGTTTCGGACTTCTCAAGACAGCGTTTGCCGAAAGCGCGATCCCATCCTTTGTTTTTTCCATCCCATCTGCGAAACTGACCACTGATCCCTGACCTCTGACCCCTGAACCATGGGCCGCATCCACGTACTCTCCGAGACCGTTGCCAACCAGATCGCCGCCGGCGAAGTGGTGGAGCGCCCTGCTTCCGTTGTAAAGGAAATGCTCGAGAACTCGCTCGACGCCGGGGCCACGCGAATCAAGATCACCGTCGAGGCAGGCGGGAAGAAGCTCATCCAGATCACCGACAACGGCTGCGGCATGGTACGCGATGACGCCATGCTCGCGTTCGAGCGCCATGCGACTTCCAAAATCAAGAATGCGGAAGACTTGCTGAGCGTCGCGACGCTCGGGTTCCGCGGCGAGGCGCTGCCGTCGATTGCCTCGGTTTCCCGTCTGCGGCTGGAGACCCGGGCGGAAGAAGAGCCTGCGGGCACAGTGATCGAAATCAACGGCGGAAAGATCGCGCGCGTGGAAGAGGCCGGGCTGCCGCTGGGAACTTCGATCACGGTCCGCGATCTCTTCTTTAATGTTCCGGCCCGCAAGAAGTTTCTGAAAGCGGAGTCGACCGAACTCTCGCACATCGCGTCGCTGGTCACGCATTACGCGCTGGCCCATCCCGACAAGCATTTCGAATTGCATTCGGCCACGAACGCGATGCTGGTCGCTCCTCCGGTGGCGGGACACAGCGAGCGCGTGTACCAGGTGTTTGGCAAGGAGACGCTCGACCAGTTGATCCCGGTGGCCGCACGGCAGGCTCTCGAACGCGTGGGCCTCCCTCAGCCCCCGCCATGGCGGCGGAAGGAAGAAGAGGAAGACGGCGAATCAGCGGCGCCAAAAGATCCCGGAGAGATCCGCGTTCACGGCTTCGTCTCCAAGCCCGAGATTCAGAAGCTGAACCGCAATTCGATTTTTGTTTTCGTCAACGGACGTCTCATTCGCGACCGCCTGGTGCAGCACGCGCTCACCGAGGCATACCGGAACATCATTCCGCCGACGGTGTACCCGGTCGTGCTGTTGTTTCTGGAATTGCCCGCGGCCGAGGTTGACGTCAATGTGCATCCCTCGAAGACAGAGGTTCGTTTCCGGCAGCAGAGCGCGATGCACGACTTCGTGCGCGACTCGGTGCGGGCGGCGTTGATGAAGGCGCGCCCAGTCCCGCAGTTTGTAGCGGAGATCCGCGCCCACGCCACGGCAAGCCAGGCCCTGACGCCGGGAGCCAGTTGGCATCCATCGGAAGACGGGCTTACCGGCTTCTGGCGTTCGAATTCCGGAAGCTGGGCTGAACGAGCCTGGAGCCGATGGCAATTTCGCCTTGCAGGCTCCGGTGCAGCCGGCGATCTCCGCGCGTTTTCAGTTCGAAGGCGGCATCGCCGTCGAAGCGAATGCAGCAATCCCCGTTGCTCGCGGATTGGAGTCTGCCCCGCTCGCTCCGAATTTCACAGCGACGCTTCCTCCCCAGCAGTTCGACACAGTTCCCGACCACGGATGCTCTCCGCTTCTTGACGTCGGCGAAGAAGAGCCGACACTTTCGGCTCTCGGCACGCTTAAGCCGCTGGGACAGATTCGGAATTCCTTCATTCTGGCGGTGAACGAAGACGGCTTGTGGATCGTGGACCAGCACGTTGCTCACGAGCGTGTACTGTTCGAGCGCGTGCTGAAGCAGCGGGCGGCGATGAGAGTCGAGAGCCAGCGTCTGCTCATGCCCATCGTGCTGGAGTTGTCTCCGGCGCAGCAAGCGGTCTTTCGCGAAATCTCCGAGGAACTCGCGCGCAACGGTTTTGAGGCTGAGCCATTCGGCGCGCGCAGCGTCGCCATCAAGGTCGCTCCGGCGGGAGTGGAGGCCGCCTCGGTCGAACACATGCTCCACGAACTGCTCGATCAATTTTCCAGCGAAGAGCAGTCGCTGAACCTGGAGAAGATTCGCACGCGGATCGCCGCGTCGATCGCATGCCACGCGGCCATCAAGGTCAACATGCCGCTGGAGCAGAACAAAATGGAGTGGCTGCTGGCCGAGCTGGCCAAAACCGATCACCCAATGTCGTGCCCGCACGGAAGACCGGTGGTGTTGCGGTATTCTGTGAAGGACATTCAGAAGGCGTTTAAGAGAATCTAGCTGTGAGCAATGAGCAGTGAGCATGAGCAGCTTTCAATCCGCTGCTTACGAATGTTTGCTCATCGCTCATAGCTCACCGCTCATAGCTTGTTTATGACTGACCTCGAACTTCTACAACTGCGGCACGAGAAGTGGCGGCTGGATGGCAAGGCCATCCGGACGATCGAGGCGGCGCGCGCGTTTTTGGAGGATGTAGGATTCTGCCTGATGTATCCGCAACGGCCGGCGCTGCTGGTCCCGACGTTCATTGGTGCATTCGTTGGATCGGAGGACCGGCTGCCCGAGTGGCAGCACGCGTTCAAAGATCCGCGGGCATCTCAGGCGACAGAATTGATGGTGCGCTTGCTCCGCGAGAAGGCTGCGTTTGAGGCGAACCTGGGTGAAGAGAACAATGGGTTTCTGGTATCAGCGTCGGTGTTTCCTTATTTCTATGCGCTGATGGGAGAGCGCAATCCCAGGTTGGCGCCGCGGGCGGGGTCGCGATCCGCATACTCCGCGCTTGCCTGTGACGCCTTTGAACTAATTCAGCGTGAGGGGGCGATGTCGAAGCAGAAGCTCGTAGACGCACTGGGCGGGAGCGTGTCACTGGCCGCGCTGGATAAAGCTCTGGCAGAGTTGTGGTCAAAGCTGCGCATCACGCGCGTCGACTATAAGGCCAGTGAAGGCTCGGTGTGGGATCTGCTGCATCGCTGGGCGCCGGATGCCGTGAAAGAGGGCGTCGGACTGTCGGTGCCTGAGGCGCTTTCCGCGCTGGTGTCGAAGTATCTGGATTGCGTCATTGCGGTCGAGCCGGCGGAACTTGAAACATTCTTCGGAAAATTTGTTGCCCGCTCGAAAGTGAAAGATGCGGTGAACGCATTGCTGGCGGCACGGGAGTTGAGCTTCGTGCACGTTGGCGGGAAAATCAATGCTGCAGATTACGCCCGCGAAGGTCGTGCCGACGGCGGCGCCGCGGAGTGCGGCGCGATAATCGCCAATCAGAGTTTGTCTCAGCAATTCAATTCTGGACCGTATCGCGGGCGGCTGGCGCCTTCGCCTACCGGCCTGCTTCACATCGGGCATGCGCGGACGTTTTGGATCGCGGCGCAGCGAGCGGCGGAACAGCGCGGAACCTTGATCCTGCGAAATGAGGACTTGGACCGGCAACGCTGCCGCGCCGAGTTCGTCGACGCGATGATCGAGGATCTGCACTGGCTGGGAATTTCCTGGCAGGAAGGGCCGGATTGCGGCGGGCCGTTCGCTCCCTACACGCAGAGCGAGCGGCGGGAGTTTTATCTGGCGGCCTGGAAGCGGCTGCGCGAGATTGGCGCGATCTATCCGTGCACTTGCTCGCGCAAGGATGTGGCGTTGGCGGCTGCAGCACCGAACGATGACGATGATGAGCCGATTTATTCGGGGAAGTGCCGGCCCTCGAGTGCCGTGGTCGGGGCCGCTCGCCCTTCGACTGCGCTCAGGGCTCGCGGGACAGCCGAGGCGGCTGTCGCTACATGGGCTGGCATGAGCCTGCCGGGTCTGAACTGGCGGTTTCGCGTTCCTGATGGCGAGGAAATCTGTTTTAACGACTTGCATCTGGGGCCGCAGCGGATGGTGGCCGGACGCGATTTCGGCGACTTCATCGTTTGGCGGCGCGATGATGTTCCGGCCTACCAACTGGCGGTCGTGGTCGATGATTCCGCCATGGGCATTACGGAAGTTGTGCGCGGAGCAGATTTGCTGAAATCCACCGCGCGGCAGATTCTTCTGTACCGGGCACTCGGGCTGGCCATGCCCGACTTCTATCACTGCGACCTGGTGCGCGACCAGGCGGGCGTACGACTCGCAAAGAGGCACGACTCGCTGAGCATCCGCAAGCTGCGCGAAGCCGGACGCAGCCCCGAGGAATTGCTTTCAGGAATCCTGCCTGCTTACTAATGGACTGGGGCGAAAGCGGAGCACCTCCGCCCCAGAGCTTCGATATCCGAACGTCCGCTAGAGCGAACGCAGGAAGTTCAACAGATCCTGCTGATCCTGCCCAGAAAGCCTCTTGAAGTTACGGACGACAGCGTTTGCCTCCGAGTCTGGATAGCGCCGGTCGCCTTCGCCATAGTGGTGCAGAATTGCCTTGACCAGATCGCTGGTGCGTCCATCGTGAAGGAAGTAGAGTCGTTGTCCGAGTCCCCACAGAGGAGCCGTTCGGAATTCGTCTCCGTCGGCCTGGCCTTGCGCGATTTCGTCTGCGAGTCCGGCCCCATGTGATGGAGCAAGAGGTCCGAGAACAGGTTCGCGGGAATGTTGCTGAGTGCGCCGACCGACGACTGGCCAGTCGTGAAAGTGGGCGTGTGGCAGAGCGAGCAGCCAATCTGCTGGAAGACTTTCGCCCCGTTCTGGGTGGAAGGAGTGGGAGGCGCGGGCTGGGGCTGATCGAGAAAGCGCATGAACGTCGCGAAGCGGACGACATCGCTGGCAACCTCGGGTCCGCTCTCGTCGAAGTTCGTCGCGTCTTCGGGCGTGGCAGTGAACGAACAGCCGGGAGTTTCATCACGCTCATTGGGGAACAGCTCGTTCGTGATCCCCATCTCAACGTTGTAGGCTTCCCCAGAGAAGATTTCGAGCGACTTGTTCTGAGCCTTCCAGCCGAATCGCGTGATCGTGCCGTCGTTGCCGCTGGTGTTGGGGCTTCCAGTAATGCCGCCAGTCAGGAAACGGTTCGGCCGCCCGCTGATGCCCATTCTATGCTTCGTCGTCGGATTGCGTGTTCACCTGCGCCAGGATCGCAGAGTCGGGAATCGCTTCAATCAGACCGCCCCCAAAAACCGGCGTGGGAATGCGAAAGATCAAGTTGCCTGCGGCTGCAGCTTGTTGAAAGTTCGGCTGCTTCAGGTTGCAGCCCGCCGCGTCGCCTCTGCCAGTGATTGTAAACAGAGCGTGAACACCGCCATCCGGGTGACGCAAGTCCTCGGTAAGCGGAAATCGCGCTTCCCGCACGGGCCCGTTCACGGTGATGAAGAAGGGGACCTGGTTGGTAGCTCCTTGATTGTTGGCAGCAGCGACCTGGGGGTTCACCGAGGGACTGGTGCCGCCGGCCGCTGGTTGCGCGTGACATTGAGCGCAACTCTCCCCGTTGAATCGCGGGCCGAGACCGACGCCAGTATTAGACACGGTTCCTTTCACCGACTCGATCTCGGAAAAATCCTCAAGTCCGGCGTCGAAATATGCCCGTTGATTCGGGGTTAGACCCGCGATGGGTGCTCCTGCTCCTGACGGACCGCTGCGTACTCCCGGATCGTGTGCCGCAGATTGCGTCAACGCGCGCTGGGCACCAATCAGGAAGCAAAACAGGCCCTACTACAACGGAGAGTGTGGCACGGGTGAATCGCGGGAGTTGTGAGTATGCTCTGAGGCGAGGAAGTAAACTGGCGATCTGGGACATGGATCTCCTTCGACGGATGGCGGGAGGCATTGGCCGGCCTTACGGCGGATTCACGAAGAGAGCGCGATGTTGGGAGCCATTCTTGATCCGGGAGCAGAATCCAAACAGATATCGAAGGTGCGGCTTAGCCCTGCCACAAGGCTTAGTCTCTTTGTGTCCATGTGGACACTTCAGGACAGCCGAGAGGACGGGAGAGGACCGTACAACCACCAGTCTGCTGCGAACCAGGAACCGTCGATCGTGCTTCGCGAGTGTGTACAATCTGTAGTTTCGTAATGACCGACACCCTGCAGCGCAAACTGATTATCGCCATCGACGGGCCCGCCGGAGCCGGCAAGAGCACCATTGCTGCGCGGCTCGCGCGCAAGCTGGGCTACGTCAATCTCGAGAGCGGCGCCATGTACCGTGCCCTCGCGCTGAAAGCCATCGACAAGGACACGTCATTCGATGACGAAGTGGCACTCGTGAAACTGGCGGACACTTCACGAATTCAACTGGAGCCGACGATCAGCGGAAATCGCACGCTGCTGGACGGGAAAGATGTTTCTGCGCGCATTCGCGAGCGCGATGTGACCGAGGGAGCTTCCCGCATTTCCGTGCACCCGAAAGTCAGAGAGTGGATGGTGTCGCATCAGCGCGCCATGGGCGCCGGTGGCGGAGTCGTGATGGAAGGCCGTGACATCGGGACAAAGGTTTTTCCCGATGCGGATCTGAAAGTCTTCCTTGATGCCGATCCCGTGATCCGCGAGCAGCGGCGCATGGCGCAACAGAAAATCTCCGGAGATGTGGCCGCGAATGTCGCGGCCGATTTGCGGGAGCGCGACCGGCGTGACCGAACCAGGGCCGCGTCTCCGCTGGTAGCAGCCGAAGATGCTGTCGTCATCGACTCGACTTCGATGAGTGAGGATGACGTGCTGGCGAGAGTCGAGGAGTTGGTACAAAGAGAAACTAGGTTTCAAGGTTTCATAGTTTCAAGGTTTCAAAGTGGAGCCTTCGGCTCTGGAGCCTTTGAAACCTTGAAACCTTCGAAACCAGTCGTTTCTGTAGTCGGGCCGCTACGCCCTTCGACTGCGCTCAGGGCTCGTGGGACAGCCGAGGCGGCTGTCCCTACGTGGGCTTCTTAGTTTTCCGTTGGTTCGACTTTCTCTTTCGGTGACGGTAGCGCCTTGGCCGGTTTGGCCGGGTTTGGCGGCGCCGGCGGCGGAGGCGGTGTGGCCGACGCCTTGCGAATCTCGATTCCCTCGTGCTCGTTGTTGATCACGATATGGGATGATCCGTTCCCCACGCTTCCGCTTGCCTTGGCCTCATGCTCGTCGTTGTTGACCTTTAGCTCCGGAAACTCCGACTGAATCTCGCCGCCTCGAGTCCGCGCATCCAGACGGAAGCCGGCCTTCTCCGGCACAGCCAGTTGCACGTCACCGTTCCGGTTGTCGATCTGCACATTGCCCAGCGCATGCATGATCAACTCGACGGTACCGTTGTCGTCCTTCAGTCGGACATCACCCGAGACGCCCTCCAGACGGATGTTCTTCGAGCGAGTCGTCAGACGGACCGGCCCAGCCACCTCGTCGGCGTGGAGTTCATCGGAATCCAGATCAAGCGAACCTCCGAGCTTGGAGAACTCCATGTCGGTTCGCGAAGATTTGAAAGTGACGGTTTTCGCGATGCGCTCGAGCTTCACGCTCTCCTGGAATTCGCCTTCGAGTTGCACCGAGCCCTTCACGTCGGCCACGGTCACGTCGCTCATGCGCCCGCCCACCTGCACGTCTCCCGTAACCTGCTCGACTTTCACCGAGCCTTTTTCCTGACTGACTTTGACGTTTGCCGTGACATCGTCGACGGAGCTGTCACCGTGCTGCGCGGCAATATCGACGTTGCCGCCGCGCCCGCTGACATTCACATCGCCACGTCGGGAAGTGATCGTGACTGCCGCTTTCCGCGGCACGGAAATATCCAGGTCGGTTTCCACCGGATGGTCCCCGGCGCCTTCCACTTTGGCGTCGACCGTGACCAGTCCGCCGTTCGTCGTGATCGTTGGTTTGGTTTCACTGTTGTACTTGTCAGCGTCACTCTGATTATCGGCGCCGGATACGCTTGCGCACCACGACGGTAATCTTGTTGTCATCAGACGCGTGAACGCTGACCGCGCCACGAGTGTCGATGACCTTGAGGCTGGCATCAGCAGGGAAAGTCTGCTCGAGATTGTCGTTGTAATTGAACGTATCTCCGAAGATCGTTGAGGGAAATCACCGTCATCGACAGTTGATATTGTCCCGCAAGCCGGACCAGTTCACGCGCTCCATCTGGTTCGCGATCAGGCCGAACACAACGATCATGACGATGAGCAAAACTCCACCCGCGCCGATCCCGAGATGCGCGGTATCCCCCGCGCTGTGCCTGCTGATGCTCGACGATCTTGATCACTCCCCACAGGATGAGCAGCACCGGCCAGTAACTGGCGAACAAGTGAGCCAATCTTCCTACCGAGAGCACGTGCATCGTCCCCAGCAGGAAAACGGTGCCGACCACGATCAGTACGAACGGCCCCGCGAACGAACGGTGACGCGGTGGCGGCAGCGGTGGCAACGGAGAGAACTGTGGCGGTGGAGGTGTCGCTACCGGGTTAGACATTTTTCACCTCCCCAGACGTGGGATCCATGCTCTGCGCCGGTGGCTCCGGGGGATTCTGCGGTGTCCCCGAATACGTCGGTGTCACGCCCGGAGGCGGTGGAGGCGCGGGCGGATAGCCGTCCGGACCAGGCGGCAGCGGACCAACGTGCCCGTCGTAAGATGCGTTGCTCTGCACGAGTTTGACCACGCCGATCACCAGCAAAATTGCGGGCCAAGTCTTGCCGAAGTCTATGCTGGAGATGTTGTCCAGCAGGAATAACACTCCGAGAGTCACGAGGATTGCCGGGCCCATGAGCCTGCGAGTCCGGCAACGTTCGCAAACGCAGCCAGGCCGATAACCTCCCAGCAGCCCCCAATTCTTGGCGAAAAGATAAACGCCCAGCACAATCAGGATCAACGGCCAAAACCGGTGCAGGCTGAAATCGAAGGCTGTGTTGATCAGGAAAAGCACGCCCAGTCCGATGAGAATCACGGCCGCGGCGGGAACCTTCGTCTCGCTTTTCTCGCCGGGCACTGAAGGCCCGGAACTGGAACCAAACATCGATCCCAAGCCGAACGGATCGGGTGCGGGCTCGCCGGTCTGAATGCGCTTTGGCGGTCCGAACCGCGTCGATGATCTGGTAGAGGTAGAAGAACCCGATTCCGAGACCGAGCACAACATGCACATACCAGGGCACATCGGAACTTTGACGCCGATGATCAGCAGCACCATGATCACCAGGTGCGCCAGGCCCTTGGCATATTGCGAGCAGTAAACCGCACCCACGCCAAATGGGAAGAAGCCGGCGAGAATTCCTGCCACCGTCGGATTCGGACCGGAGCTGACTGGACGGTGGAGGCGGCACATAGGCCGTCGGCCCTCCATGGGCGGATACACGTTGGGCGGCGGAGGCGGTGTAAATCCAGCGCTCGGCGCCGACGCGGCGCCCTCCATGCGTGCGGCCAGACACGATTCGCAGTAAATCACTCCGCGGACGTCGCGGGTGCACTGGTTACAAAGTGGCTTGCCGCAAGTGCGGCAGAAAGCCACTGCAGCTTGATCGCTGTGAGTGGCGCAGTTCATACGAACCTCCTGTACGTGGTCACCGACACTACAGGCAGATCGCGATTAGATGGACCCAGCGGATCGCCAGCCAGAATTAACTTCTCCCCTGTCTGGCTGTAATTGCGATCCTGCTTCTGCTCGGGCTGTTGTGTTGTGTCGTTCTTCCGTTCTTTCTGTTTTGCTGGTCCGGGCTCGGCGGGAGTCATATTGCGCTTGATCCCGCGAAGCGCGGCCTGCACTTCATATACAGCGCGGACGTTGTCGACATAGCGCACGACCCTGGCTTGCGTGTTGAAGTACGTACGCTTGATCGCCGAAGGCCTCAGGCTGACTTGCTGCAGGTCGGCAGGCTTCACGCCAGCCACGGTCAGGCCCACCGACAGCGCGAAGAATGCCATGCCGAATGACATGGCGAACCGCGGCTGTCGGACGATAGCCCACGTCGGCTCCAGGAACGAAGCCTGCACGTGCTCCCACCACGAAATGCGTGGTTGCGGAGCGCGTGTCATCGTCCGCAGGCGTTGGGTGTCAACGCCCGTTGTGGATGCCAGAATGTTATTGACCAGGCTGGCTGGAGGCTCCACCTCCGTGAGACCTTTCAGCCAAGTACGGCCTGCTTCCGCTTCAGCAAGCAGCGGCCCGCACGTCTTACACGTGCTGGCGTGTGCCTGGAAGCGGTCGAGTCCGGGCCCGCTGAGAACGCCATCAAGCGCGTCCGAAAGGAGCAGGTCGAACTCGTTGCACTGCATTCCGTTACTGGTGTGGTCTGGCATCACATTACCTGCCTATATGTACGTTGTAGGAGCCGGCCAAGTTCCGCCCGCCCTCTATTTATTCTTGATTTCACGGTACCCTCCGGAACCCTCAAGACAGAGGCGATTTCCTTGTAATCCATATCCTGTAAGTCCCTTAGAATCACTGCTTCCCGAAGTTCAGGAGAAAGTTTGCCCAAGGCCTGGTGCACTGTTTCCGAGACCTCCCGCTGGCGTACCCGGGCGTCCGGGGGCGCACTTTGGTCAGGAATTTGCTCACTGAGCGGCTGGGCGTCCTCATGATCGGACGCTGTCGAGTCCATCGAGTCGGTCATCCGGTCCTGCTTGGTCTTGCGGAAGTGGTCGACCAGCAGGTTGCGGGTAATGGTCGTGACCCAGGTTACGAACGCGCCCTTCGATGCGTCATAGCTCGAAAGCGTGCGATACATCTTGATGAAAACTTCCTGCGTCAGGTCCTGGGCGTCGTCGGACGATCCGGCAAAGCGGTAACAGATGTTGTATATCCTACGGTTATAGGTCTGCACAATCTCCTCCCAGGCGGCGGCATCGCCGGCGATACAACGCCGGACCAGCATCGCGACGACCTGGACGTCTTCCACTTGCGCTCCCCGGAGAAGTGCGACTTCCAACTGAGACTGGGGCTTGGACGACTGAGACCGCATCCAAGCCTACCCACAAGACAGTACGTGATTGCAGGCCTTGAAGTTCGCGCCCGACGGTAAGTCTGCGGGAACACGGCATTGTAGCAGCGTGTGACCTTCGTTCTCAGTGTCGGTACACAAATCACTGTAGGCAATAACGCGCCTGGGCCAGCATCCAAAGTAAGCTTGGTTACCGTCTACCTCGGGCAGTAACGTAAAAGGTTAGAGATTGCGGATCCAGTGGAGCGTTGGGCGTGCGCAACATTACGTCCAGAAAAGGGTTTCCATAGTTATGAACAAAACCTTCTCAGAAGGACTCACCCGTCGTAAGCAGTTTTCGAGGCTACTCGGTGCGCTGGTCGCACTTGCTTTGCTCTCGGTTTCCTTTTCGCAAATTGCGAGACGCGCAAGATCAGGATCAAGATCAAGACGATCCTCCGGGGCGCGTCGCCCGACTCGGGCACATGGAAGGCTCCGTTTCCTTTCAGCCGGCCGGAGAGTCGGAGTGGGTGGAAGCCACCCGCAATCGCCCCATGACCACGGGCGACAAGGTCTGGGCCGATCGCGACTCGCGCGCAGAAGTGCAGCTTGGGTCGTCGAAGATCGATCTCGCTGCCAACACAGGATTTTCTTTTCTTAATCTCGACGACCGCACCGTGCAGATTCAGCTCAGCGCCGGCACCATCAACGTGCGCGTCTATGAGCTCGATCGCGACACTGATTACGAGATCGACACACCGAACCAGGCGTTCCTGATTCATCAGCCGGGGCGGTATCGCGTCGAGTCCTCCGAAAACGGCGACTACACCGTCGTGACCATTCGCGAGGGAGAGGGTGAATCGACCGGGAACGGACAGAGCTACACGATCCACCGGGGACAACGCGTAACCTTCAGCGGAACCAATGCTCTGAATGCCGACGTGCAGCAGATCGCCGATCCCGATCAATTTGATCGCTGGAGCGATGAACGCGAGCGTCGGTATGAAGATTCGCCCTCGGCGCGGTACTGCTCGCGCCAGGTCGTGGGTTTCGAAGATCTCGACGACTACGGAGACTGGCGTCCCGCGCCCGAGTACGGAACCGTCTGGTATCCGCGCGTGGAGGCGGGTTGGGCTCCGTATCACAACGGACATTGGGCCTGGATCGATCCCTGGGGATGGACCTGGGTCGACGATGCCAGCTGGGGCTACGCGCCCTTCCATTACGGACGCTGGGTCTTCGTCGGCAGCCGCTGGGGTTGGATGCCGGGGCCGCGCGAAGTTCGTCCCGTGTACGCACCTGCTCTCGTAGCTTTTGTCGGCGGAGTTGGAATCGGCGTCGGAGGCAACGTTGCGTGGTTTCCGCTCGGTCCGCGGGAAGTGTATGTGCCCTCGTACCGTGTGAGCCGGGGATATGTGAATCGCGTCAATGTCACGAACACTACGGTGAACGTGACGCAGGTGACGAACGTCTACAACACGACCATCGTTAAGAACAACACGACGATCAATAACGTCACGTACGTAAACCGAAACGTGCGCGGAGGCGTGACTGCGGTTCCGCAGCAAGCTTTCGCAACTGCCCAGCCTGTATCGCGAACTGCAGTTGTGGTGAACCAGAGTCAGATGCAGCGAAGTCCGGTAATGCGCGCGGGCAGCCGTGCCTCCCGGCCGTCAAGCAATCATGGGAGCGCGTGCCAACACCGCAAACCGCGTGGCCGCGCCGCCGCAGGCCGTGGCCAGCCGCCAGGTGATCGCCAGGTCGGCACCACCGCCGCCTTCACCGTCGTTCGCGGCCCGGCAGCAAGTACTCACGCAGCATCCCGGAGTGCCAGTGTCGCGTCCGCAACTCCAGCAGATGCACGCCGCCAATCCTCCGGCGTCCGCGCCGCGCGTGATCACCGCGCCGCCAGCGAGAGCCCGCTCCGCTTCCGGCGGCGGGAACTCGACCGGGAAATCAGCCGAATAACCGGTCCGGGCGGGGAATCTGCCTGTGGGCAATCCGCCCGCGGCGAACGAACGCCCGGGCATGAACAATCTCCCGGCGAATCGGCCTCAGCCGGGGAATCCGCCGATGCCGAATAATCGTCCGCAACCGAATCAACCCGACAATCGTCCGCAACCGTGGGGCGAACCGTCCGTCTGAGCCACCAGCGCGGATGGATCGTCCGGCACCTGGGCAGCCAAACAATCGGCCCGATCTAAATGAGCCGAACAACAACAGACCACAGCCCAACCAGCCGCAGCCAAACCGGTCTGAGCCAAACCGGCCCGAGTCAAACCGGCCTGAGCCCAATCAGCCCAATCCGGGCTCTCGCCCTCAGCCGAACCAACCGGTCCCAAATAGCCGGCCGGACAACAATCGTGGGTTCGAGCCGCCAGCGCGCAATGATCGGTCGCCCGCAGCACAGCCGAATCGTCCTGAACCGAATCAACCGGCACCGAACAACCGTCCGGAAACGAATCGTCCAGAACCACCGGCGCGCAATGAGCATCCGTCGATGGCGCCACCGAACGCTCGTCCCGAGCCGAATCGTCCCGCGAGCCAAATCGGCAGCCCGAACCAGAATCGCCGCCAACCGAATCAGCCCCGCAGCCTCGTCCGGAGATGAATCGTCCGTCACAGCCGCGCAATGAACCGGCGCCGCCACCGCGGAATGAGCCGGCTCCGCCACCACGGAATGAGCCTGCTCCGCGGCCGCAGAGTCCTCCGCCGAGTGAGCGGCAGCAAGCGCGTCCGCCCGCCGAGAATCGGCAGGCTCCGCCTCCGGCGCCGCGTGAGCCGAACAAACCGCAGAAACAGGACGACAAACACAAACCGCAGTAAGCGCCAAGCTGGGGCCTACAACAACAAAGGCATCCTGCAAGTCAGGGTGCCTTTGCTTTCGTGCATCACAGAGTTCTAACGGCTGGCGGGTTCTGGTTGTCCCGAGCAATTACGCGGAAAGATCCTGATTCCAGACCCGTTGCGCTTTTAACCCGTTCTTAACACCGCGGTGCTAGCATGGAACTGGATCGAGATGCCTTTTCGGAGGTGTTTATGATTCCTCTCTCCACCGTCGTTTCGAGCGGGTTTACCTTTTCATCGAACTGGCGCGGGTTCGAACTCAAGCAGAACGACCAGATCGTAGCAACCCTTCGACGCCCGAGCGTCTGGTCGTCGAATTTTCTGGCGGCAACAAGCAGCGAAAACTGGATCATCCGCCGTGGCGGATTTTGGGGCAATAAAGCGGAAATCCTCGACGCGGCTTCGCAACAGCCGATTGCCAATTTCAAATCGGCCTGGGGCGGCAAAGGCACTCTGACTTTTGCCGATGGTCAGACGTTCCTGGTTGTGACCCGCGGATGTTGGCATCCCGTGTGGACGGTCACAACCGATACTGGACAACCAGTTCTACAACTGCATACGCGGGAAAAATCCGTGGAATTTTACGATGCCGCGCACTCCGGAGAGGCGGTTATCGCTGCTGGTCTTGTTCGCGCTGTATCGCGTGCGACAGGCGGAAGACGCAGCGGTGGCAGCGTCCGCGACCGCATCGTAAGCGACGCACTTTCTATTTCACTGCCGGAGCTGGATAGTCCGGCAATTTTTCTTTGTTCTGATTCGCGCGCTTCACTTCCAGTTCATCGAACAGGATGGAAGGCGCCACGATGCTGTGCGGAATGTTCGCTGGACGATTCTCGACATAGGCATCGTCTCCGGCAGCAACCAGGCTGCTGCGCAGCGCCCGCACATCGAGCTCCCCGAAAACCGCTCCTCGCACCAACTCCTCGTGTCCATCCTTGCTCCAGACTTTGTAGAGCAAGCGCGGCGTCAGCCTGGGGCCGAAGGTCTCGACGTAGTAGCAGTAGGGCAGATCGCGCTGCTGGCATTGCTCGAGTAATTTCTTCTTGAGATCTTCTTTCGGCGCGGGCTGCGACGCCGTCACAATCAAGTTGCCCAGGCTGGGGCCGGGAGGATTCGTCGGGACACGGGCGCGACCGTGTCCGTTGGAAGCGGGAAAATCACGGATCGGCGCGCGTCCCAGGTCGTAGTTGACAAGGTTCCCGTGTTCGATCAGGGAAACACGTTGCGCCGGAACGCCCTCGTCGTCGATTTCATAGTGGCCCAGCAATGAGTTTCCTGCATACGCCGAAATCGTCGGATCATCCATCACCGAAAGAAAGTCGGGCAATACGCGAGTCTTGTAGCTGGCCGCGAAAGCGCCCGTGGTGCGGGCATTCTTGCCGAGTTCCGGCTTGCGTCCCAGAACATTCTCACCCACCAAGTCGGCGAATACTGAGGCAGCGGCGTCTGCGGAGAAAAGCACCGGACCCCGATATTCCTCCTCCACCAGCGGCGCGTTGCGCAGGTTCTTGAGGGTGTTGGCCAGCTTTTCGGCGCGTGCCACAAATTCTGCCGCCGAGGGTAACTCTTTCATGCTCGACACGAAAAAACCGTTATCGCGCGACAGGCTCATGCCGTCGGCGGCCTGAGTTCGGCACGCGATCGTCATCTCGTACAGGTTTTGTCCGCTGCGAACCACCGTTCCTTCCGAATTGACGAAGTACCGGTTCACTGCGTGAAACTTCAAGTTCGATTCGAACGATTCGATCTCGGGATCGTTCTTGTACTGTGCCGACGCATCCTGCAGCATTTTCTTCCACGGCTCGGGATCGAACTCCAACTTCACCAGCGTCCCGACCGACTGCACCGGATCGGCGTGCGCGAAATCGTCGACCGGCTGATCGATCGTGAGCTGCTTGAGCTGAGCCTGCTTCGCCGCCAGAGCCTCGGCGGCAGCTTTGTAAGCCCGATCGGTGGCGATCCACAGTTGATGCCGCAGCGCTATCATGTCGTCATCGACCGGCATGAAGTCGAGCGTGCCTTCGCCCTGGCCGGAATAACTGTCCTGCTTGTAGTCGCCAATACGCACTACGACGCGGAGAAACCGGAACCGCGTGCGCACATCGCCTCGAAGCGCGCCGAACGATGCCTCTGCCGCATATTCGTCCACATCGAAAATCCTGTATTCGACATAGTAGGGCGCCGCGACCTGGTCCATCTTCAACTGCGACTTGGAGCGTTCGAGTTCGGCGCGCATCGCCGAGAGCACGACATCGTCTTTCCCATCTGACTTTGCTGGTTGGGCCACGGCGCCGAGAGCCAAAACGGCTGCGATCAGCAGCGGGAGCACTATGTAGCGGGCGCGCCTCGGAGTCGTCATTATTTCGCCCCCGAGTCCTTTGTGGAATCCGCATCCTCACCGGGTGGCGCGGGCAAAGTTGGCGGACGGTTGAGCGAGTGGGCTCGCTTCTGCACCTCGATCTCGGAGAACAGCATCGCCGGCGCCGCCGCAGCCACCGGCACCTGCCCCGATTCTGCGCCGCAAACACCGTTGAACACATCCGTCTTATCTCCGGTGACCAGAATGCGGTTCATGGCAGCGAGTGGGGTGCCGACGATATCGATGCCACGCACCAGTTCATCCGGACGCCCGTCCGCATAAACCCGCCACACCAGCACCGGCAGGACCTGAAACGCCTGCGGCATCGACCGCTGCGTGAGCGTGAAGCCTCCCTGAATGTCCTCGAAGTAGAGACCGTAGGGCTTGCCCTGCTTCTTCACTTCCTCGATCAGTTTCTGCCGCATTTCGGTGTCTTTCACGGTCTTTGTCGACGATACGATCAGATTGCCCTGACGCCCCGTAGGCATCGCGCCGGGCTGCGAACGCCCGTGCCCATTGGAGTTGGCGAAATTCTTGATCGGCATGCGCGACATCAGGAAATTTTTCAGCACACCATCCTTAATGACTTCGACCCTTGTCGCCGGCATTCCCTCGTCATCGAATTCGTACCAGCCCCCAAGGTCGAGGCCGTTCAGTTTTCGCTGTGTCGGATCATCGATCACGCTCAGAAAGTCCGGAAGCACGGGCTGCCCGACCGCCTTCGTAAAAGTTTGTCCCTCCTGCTCGCCGCGCTGCCGGTGACCCTCGAGACGATGCCCCAGCACTTCATGGAAGAAAACCGCGGAGGCGCGTCCCGAAAGCAACGCTGGACCGTCGAAAGGCTCAGCCACGGGCGCTTCCCGCAGGGCTTTCAAATCCGTGGCCATCTTCTCCACTTTGGCTGCGATCTCCGAGGCCGGAGGCAGGTGATCCATGCTTTCCGCCTGAAATGTCTCCACCCGCATCAGTTCCATGCCGTCATCGGCGCGGGTTTCCGCCTGGATCGCGACCCGAACAAATGCAGTGGGAGTGACTACATGATTGCCCTCGGTTGAAAGAAAGTGGAACCGAGTCTTCTGCGCGGTCACCAGCACCAGCGATGAATAGATGAACGGGTATTTCCGAAAATGCGCGGAATATTCCCGCACAAACTTTTCGAGTCCCTTCTGGTCGGGCGTTGTTGCCACCTCCTTGTAGTCCGCGTGGGTAGGAGGCTTCTCCTCGGTAAAATCAGGAGACGTATCTTCTTCCTTCGCTTCGACCTGCGTGTTGGTCTTGACGCTCGCATAAGCCTTGGACGCCTTGCGATATTCCTCGTACGTGAGGCGCCAAAGTTCGTGGGCAATTGCGTTGCGATCGTCTTCCAGCGGCAGCGATCCGGAGGTGCGCGCCGAGCCCCGATTCTGCTGATGCGAATTGTCCAGCGCCGCCGTGCCGATCCGCATGGTGACGTCGGCAGCTCGGCGCCGAGCCCGCGTCGAACTCACCAGGCTCCCTTCGCTCCCCACCGCCACCGCCATACTCTGGTCGTACACCGAATAGCTCAGGAAGTAAGGAGCCGGGTCCAGTTTGCCCAGGTTCGTTTGCGCGCGCTGCAACTCCTCCTGCATGGTCGTAAGCAGCACGTCAGGTTTCTCGTTTGGACGGGGACGCTGCCCAGCACGGAATTCCGCAGAGCAAGGGAAAAGTGAAAAATGACAAGAGGATGGCGCAGAAACGACGTCTTCTTCATGAGGAGCTGGGACTCCAGGAACCTGAAGTAACCGGTAAGCTTAACAGACCGACTCGTGAACGTCTGCTCGAATCAAGAATCCAGAGGGAGTTAGCACGCACGGAAACGCTGCCCAGCGCAAGAGCTCTGAGCCTAGAAAAGCTTTGTCAGAACGCCCGGAATCGATCCGTTGATCTTGCTCGTGTATCCGCTGCCCGCCGGTGTCCAAACTTCCACCGTTCCGGACTTTCGCCAGGTAAAGGTAATCGCACCGGTGGTCGCCATGAACCAGTAAGCCGTACCTTCAGGAAGGTGAACCGTGGCTTGGTCCTTTGCGGGAGCCTTTTTCGTGTAAGTAACTGAGCCGGCCTTCATCAGGTAGTATTCGGTTCTGCCGGAATAATCGAGCTGCCACCAGCCGGTGAGCGCGGCCGCCTTGACAGGATCAGGCAGTGGATCGTCATCGGAGAAGTGAATCAACGTGTAGGTATAGTGCCCCGGTGGTTTGAGCCACCAACTGTCCTCGACCCAGGAGCGGCCAGGAAAACGGCAAATTGTGTGACACGTAACACCACCGTCGGTCTTGCCTCCAATCTTTCCAGCGTACATCGTCGAATGACTGTATTGCCTGGCTCCCCCATAGTCACCTGCCGGGTCAATGTTGAAATAGCCCAACATGTCTCCGGGCTTAAAGATTCCGGAATCTATTACCCTTTGGCCCGCGACCTTATCCACTTTCTCACAGAGAGTCTTGGTGTTGTTTAGGCCCTGGAGAGTATTGACGAGCGACGGAACACCGCGCTCGTCAATCTTGACTCCGCCGGCGCTTATGCACCTGGACAGAAAGTGAGCGCAGTCCGCAATACCAGCCCATGGGTTGATGAGAATCTCTTCGGTGACGCCGCTGACCACTCGCCGGAAAACAGCCTTTTCGCCGCCCAAGCCGTCATCGACAAAGAAAGGCTGCCAACCGTCGGCAACCGGCGCCTTCTTCCAGGTCGAAGTGGGGATCACGTTGTGCATTCGAACTTGGGTGATCGACACACTCTGGTCGCTGAGCCAGAAGATCCCGTCATCGGCGGGAGTATTCCAATGCGCATCAGCAAAACTGACGGCGTCGGTTCGGTTGTAAGCCATGGTGCACCCGATTCCTTCACTTGATCCATTTGATGGTACCGACGGAGTGGTCCACCTTGTCTTCGAGTTCCGTCAGTCGTTTCGTGGCGGTTCCGACACAACCGTGATTGTGCAGAACGGTTTTCGATCGGCCCTGGTTGGAAAACGTCAGAATTGCCGTGGGCTCTCCCGAGTCAAGCGACTCACAGTGGTCTTTGTTGCCGTAGCCATAGTTGTCTTCCAATTGGAAGAAGCCGCCTGCCTCCAAATCATGGATTAGATTATTGAGTACTTGGATGGGAATAAGGCTCTTGATCAAGCCAGATCGGCGGACGAAGTGCCGCCCCTGGTAAATCACCGTGCCGTCGGCGAAGATAGCGACTCTATAAACGGCACATCGCTGCTCACAGGCGCCACGTTGAAGAACGATCAGCGTATCGGGTGCGGGATCACTGTGCTTGGCAGCCTGAGCGAAGGAGGGAACTGCATTGGCCAAGGTCAAAATAAAGAGAATACCGACCTTGATCATGCGTGACCACACCTCAACGACGCCGCCGAGCTTAGCACGCGCCATTCCGGAATTCAAATTGTAATTGGCTCAATGGCGACGGCGCTGCGTATTCTGTGTGCGCAGCAGATCAGATGGTAGTTTGCGTTATTCGCTGGTGAAGTAGTCCACCGTCACCGGATTCTCGAACAGCGAATAGTCTCGCGTGACCACGGTGATGCCGCTTTCGGTCACGAAATATCGTTGCCGGTCCGCCTCCGCGTCATAACCGATCGTGGTGCCTTCGGGAATGTGTACGTCGCGGTCGAGAATCGCTTTGCGGATGCGGCAGCGCCGGCCCACGCTCACGTGCGAGAACAGGATGGACTGGTCAACCTCGGAGTAGGAGTTGACTCGGACGTCAGGTGACAGTACCGAATTTTTCACCTATCCCGCCGGAAACGATGCAGCCATTCGACACGATCGAGTCAAGCGCTGTCCCGGTGCGTCCGGCCTCCGCAAAGACGAATTTAGCCGGCGGATACTGACGCTGGTGCGTGCGGATCGGCCACGCTTCGTCGTACAGGTTGAAAATCGGCGAAACCGAAACCACATCCATGTTCGCTTCGTAGTACGCCTCCAGCGTGCCCACGTCCCGCCAGTAGAGCGCCTCTTTCTTGTTTTCGTCGACGAAGTCATAGGCGTACACGCGATAGTCGTCGACCATCTTCGGCAGGATGTCTTTCCCGAAATCGTGGCTCGACTGCGGATTCTCTGCATCCTTCAGCAGCACCGGAATCAGTACGTCGGCGTTGAACAAATAGACGCCCATCGATGCAGCGACTTTTTCCGGATTCAGCGGATAGCGCAACGTGGTCGTCTTCGGCTTTTCCTGGAATCCGTTGATGCGACCGTCCTTGTCAACGTCGACCACACCGAACTGATAAGTCGTCTCTGGATCGATCTGAATGGTGGAGAGTGTGATGTCAGCGCCCGAGTCCAGGTGCTGCTTCATCATCTTGCCGTAGTTCATCTTGTAAATGTGGTCGCCGGAAAGAATCAGAACATGTTTTGGCTGCTCCGATCCGATCGAGTAGATGTTCTGATAAACCGCGTCCGCCGTACCCTGATACCACTGATCGCTCACCCGCTTCATCGGGGGCAACACTTCAATGAACTCGCCCACCTCTCGGCCCGAGAATGTTCCAGCCTTCGCGGATGTGCCGGTTCAGCGAGAGCGCCTTGTACTGCGTCAGGATATAAACGCGGCGCAGCTCGGAGTTCAGGCAATTCGAAAGCGTGATGTCAATAATGCGGTAGATACCGCCGAAGGTCACCGCTGGTTTGGCCCGATCGCGAGTGAGAGGATACAGCCTTTCGCCAGCACCGCCTGCCAACAGCACCCCGAGAGTGTCCTTCATTCCCAGCCCTCAGATTCCGCCGCGCTGCCGTTTCGATCCCGAGAATTTTGCGTTTACGGCACGTGCGGCGAAAAAACAGTTGATGGTAGCACAAATCGCAAGGGTTGCCGGAAAGCACGCAGAGTCGTGACTTCGTATATCCTGCAGAGAAATTTCTCCAATGGAGGCAATGTTGGCCCGCAGCCTAAACGAACATGGTTCACGCCAAGGAAAGAGGAAGTTCTACCGGCGACAAAGCACTCGGCGCTCGATCAAAAAGTTACGCGGCGCGATTTCCTGAACTCCACGCTGCTGGGCTCCGGCGCGCTGCTGCTGAGTCCTCTTTCGCCTGCGCAATTACTGGTCCCAAGCGTGCCCCTGCGCCCATCGCCGCCGACGATTGGACCGGCTATGGCGGCGTTGGCGATTACGCGAATTCCAACGGCAACACTCCTGCCGTCTTCGACGCTGGGCACCGGATTCGCGACGGTGAATTCGAGAGCCTCCCCGCCAACGCGATCGATACCCAGGAGACATTCGACTGCGTGATCGTTGGCGGCGGCATCAGCGGTCTGGCAGCCGCTCTGATCTTTCAGCAATTGAGCGGCAAAGGGAAGGTCCTGCCTGGTTCTCGACAATCATCCCGTCTTCGGGGGCGAAGCCAAGCGCAACGAATTCTTAGTCGATGGCCACCGCTTGATCGCGCATCAGGGATCGGCATTCTTTCCCATCCCTTATCCTCGCAGCTTCATCGCACGCTTCTACGAATCAATCGGGCTGAAAACGCCGCGCCTCGAATATCAGAAATGGGGAAGTTCTTCCCCGGAGATGAAACTCAGTACCACGCCGTATCTAGGGTCGGCGCCGAATGGTCTGTACTTCGGCGCAAAGTTCGGTCATCCCGAAGGTCTTTGGCTCTGACGGACGCATGGGGCAAAAAGCTCGAAGGTGCTCCTCTTTCCGCCAAAGTGCGCGAAGAGTTGCTCAAGTATCAGGCGGCAAACGATTCCGAGGCTCCGCAATATGCCGGCGACGAAATCTCACGCCGCCTCGACACGATCACTCTCGAAGACTACCGGATCAAGAGCCACGGCATCACTCGCGATACCTACCGGACATTCTTTTCGATGGATGATGGCGGCGGTTATGGCCTGGGCGGCGACGCGCTCTCCGGATTCACCGCCTATGCGGCTGATATGCTGCACCCGCTCGACATCAGCGACGAGACCGGCCAGCAGATGTTCCCCGACGGCAATGGCGGAATCGCGCGCCTGATTACAAAGACCCTGATTCCGGAATGCAATCGCAGGTGAGCACTCCCTGCAGGACGTAACGCGTAATTCCATAAACTTTGCGGCCCTGGACCATCCGGGCTCCGCGGCGCGCATTCGTCTGAACTCGACTGCCGTTTGGGTGAAGCACGAGGGCGAACCCGTCGAAGTCGGAATTCGTCACCATCATCTACGCGCGCGATGGGAAGCTCTATCGGGTGCGAGCCCGCTCGGTCGTGATGGCCGGCGGCAGTTGGACGACCCGCCACATTGTGCGCGATCTTCCCGCCGACCGCGTCGAGGCCTACAGCCAGTTCTACCGTTCGCCCTGCATGATGGCGAATGTCGCGGTCCGCAACTGGCGCTTTCTGTACAAGATGGGAATCTCCGGATGCCAGTGGTTTGAAGGTCTCGGGAATTACCTGCAGATTCGCAAGATGGCTCTCTGCGGAGCGGAGTCGCCGACCATCGGCCCAGATTCGCCGACGGTGCTCACCCTCAAAGTCCTTTACGCCTACCCCGGGCAAACCCACCGAGGAGCAAGGCCATCTCGGCCGCGGCGAACTGATGTCCACGCCGTTCCGCGAATACGAACGCCAGATTCGCCGCCAGCTCAGCGAAATGTTTGCCCGCTCCGGATTCGACGCCAGCCGCGACATCGCCGGCATCATCCTGAATCGCTGGGGGCACGCTTACCTGAGTCCGGCCCCCGGATTCTTCTTCGGCAAAAACGGCAAGCCTGCTCCCGGTGAAGTTCTCCGCGCCGCTCCCTTCGGAAGGATCGCCTTTGCCAACACCGATCTCTCCGGCGTAGCGGACCATCGTTCTTCAATTATTGAGGCGGACCGGGCGGTAGGGCAGTTGCTCGATCAGGTGCTAAGCGCCTGATCTACTTGCCTTTTTCGTGATGGTCTTCGTCGATCTTGATGCGCAGCGATTTCAGGAATTTCAAATCCTGATCGCTGACCTTCAGCTCAGGATTGGAGGACATGGTGGTGATCAGAGAGGTCTTGTCCGGCGACTTTTCGCCTTGCTTGCTCACGCCGATCGTGGCTTCCAGCACCAGGAAAATATCGTAGCCGCCCTCTTTAATGCGGGACACAACTTCAGAAATCTGCTCGGAGTCGGAAAGAGATTCGTTGATAGCGTCGCCGAGCTCTTTCATGAGTTGCTTGAGTTGTGGATCCACTGCGCCTCCCCGAAACCGACTCGCCAGCCTAACCAGTCAGATGCTGCCGGCGGCCGAACGGTTCACCGACAGTCGTGTTGGCGTCATTGTAGCCCCCAAGGCTGTTAAAATCGAGGCCGTGAGACAAATTTCCAGCTTACGAAAGGTGGGAGTCGCGTTACGCGTGATTCGCGACATGGCGGGCCGCAGCCGACGGCTCAATGCCGCCATGTCTGCGGTTCGCGCCACCGCACGGTCCTTTGCCCACGTCCTGCATCTGCTGTGGCTTGAGGTGACCGGCACCGTCTTTCTGGCCATGGCGGCGTTTGGCGGAATCGCCTTCGTCCGCGAGTACACGAAGTACACTGCCGGGAGGGCGACGGCCGGCCGGCTCGCCATCGCCGTTTGCTTCACGCTGACATTTGCCTGGTTCGGCCTGAGTTCGTTCTGGAGAGTGCGCAGAAAAAGCCAGCGCCCGTGATGCGGGGCTGACGTTCGAGGTCTAGCGTGGGTTATCCTTCGTGGACCTTCGTGCCCTTTGTGGTTTGCGATTTTTTCTTTTGCCGCTGCCGGACGAGCAGTCAGTTTTTGGTAAAGACCGATGACTGAAAAGTCGAAGCCCGGCGTCGCGGCTGAAATCGAGAACCTCGTCCCATATAACGGTCAAACCCCTCTACACTCCCGCCGATCTCAAACACACCGATTACGAAACACGAAGTAGGCTACCCCGGCGAATATCCATTCACGCGCGGCGTTCAGGCCACGATGTACCGCGGACGCCTCTGGACCATGCGGCAATACGCGGGTATGGGCGACGCCGAGGAATCCAACAAGCGCTACAAATATTTGCTGGCGAATGGAACGACGGGCCTGTCGGTGGCGTTCGATCTGCCTACGCAGATCGGTCTCGACTCCGATCATCCTATGGCCCTGGGCGAAGTCGGCAAAGTCGGCGTTGCGATCGACTCCATCGAAGACATGCAGCGTCTCTTCGACGGCATCGAGCTAACGAAAATTTCCACGTCGATGACCATCAACGCCACGGCATCGATCCTGCTGGCTTTGTATGTGGCGGTTGCGAAGAGGCAGGGCGCCGACATCCGCAAACTCTCCGGCACTGTGCAGAACGATGTTCTCAAGGAATACATCGCGCGCGGCACGTACATCTACCCGCCGCAGCAGGCCATGAAGGTGATCACTGACATGTTCGCCTGGGCCAATGACAACGTCCCCGACTGGAACACGATCTCTATCTCCGGCTATCACATGCGTGAAGCCGGATCGACCGCCGTGCAGGAAGTCGCATTCACGCTGGGCAATGGCATGGCCTATGTCGAAGCGGCCATCAGAGCCGGACTCGATGTCGACAAATTTGCTCCGCGTCTTTCCTTCTTCTTCAATGCGCACAGTAATTTTCTGGAAGAAGTCGCGAAGTTCCGTGCCGCGCGTCGCATGTGGGCCCGCATCATGCGCGAGCACTTCAAGGCGAAGAATCCGCGCTCGTGGATGCTCCGCTTCCACACCCAGACTGCCGGCTCGACACTGACCGCGCAGCAGCCAGAGAACAACATCGTCCGCACCGCAATTCAGGCCATGGCGGCCGTTCTTGGCGGCACACAGTCGCTGCATACGAATTCCTACGACGAAGCTCTAGCCCTGCCGACTGAGCAGGCCGCCCGCATTGCCCTGCGCACACAGCAAGTCATCGCTTACGAGTCGGGCGCGCCGCAGACCATCGATCCGCTGGCCGGGTCCTATTACGTCGAAACTCTGACCAACGAAATCGAGCAGCGCGCCGCGGAGTATCTCGGCAAGATCGAGGTCTTCGGCGGGATGCTCAAGGCGATCGAGCGCGGATTCGTGCAGCAGGAAATCCAGAACGCTGCCTACGAGTATCAGCAGCAGGTCGACAATCAGGAAGCTATTGTCGTCGGAGTGAATCGTTTCGAAGTGGAAGAAGAGAAGCCGATCCCCATCCAGCGCATCGATCCCGCCTTGGAGTCAAAGCAGATTGAGCGTGTGCGAGCCCTGCGAGCGAAGCGCGATGCCGACCAATGGAAATCGGCGCTAGCCGGCGTCGAAGAAGCTGCCCGCTCAGGAGCCAACGTGATGCCCAGAATCGTCGCTGCCGTCGAAGCCAACGCGACAGTTGGAGAGATCTCGGACTCGATGCGCAAGGTCTTTGGGGAATACAAGGAAGCGGTTGTGATCTGAGCGCAGTTGGATTATGTGGGGATAGCCGCTCTCGGCTGTCCAGTCGCCGAAGGCGAGTTCCTGCAGTCCTAAGCCGGTTGTGCTTCCATCTCCGCCACCGCCGCATCCAGATGAGCCAGCGTTTCCTCCACAGTCAACGAATACATCTCCCGCCCCAGGCCCTCGCCCGACTCGAGAGCCGTCTTGAGATAATGCCCCGCGATCTCGACCGCCAGCGAATCCGTGATGGTCTTGCCTGTGCGCTTTTTGTACTCGACCCAAGCCGGATGCGGCAAGCGCCACCCATACTTTCTTACCGCCCGCCAGAAACTTGTAATCCACGGCATCGGCATGGCGCGTGGCGATCGCGACAATCTGGCACTGGTAGGCGCAATGGACCGGTTTCTTCGTCCATTTGTCGGTCGCGGTGAAGTTCTGGAACATAGCTAGAACTATATCGGAGCCGCAGCGCAGCGGCAAACCACGGATCGTTAGCGCCACCCGTCTTGACCCACCGGAGAGCACGCTGCTATACATGGTTCCCTTCGCGCAAAGGAGCCTCTGATCTTGAAGAAATTGTATGTTTATCTAGCAATTCCTCTGCTCTTGTGTCTCCCCGCCAATGCAGCCCGCAAGAAGAATGCTCCCAAGCCCACCACCACGCGCTTCGAGATCTTCTTCCCCAAGGAAGTGAACGCAACTCCTCTCGATGGACATATCCTGCTCGTGCTCGCGGACAACAACAACGACGAGCCACGCTTCCAGGTCAGCTTCATGACTCCGCACTCCCAGCAGATCTTTGGAGTCGACGTGGATGCGCTGGCTCCGGGCACTCCCGCAGTCATCGATCCGTCAACGCTGGGCTATCCCGCCGAGAGCATGAACGACGTCCCCGCGGGCGACTACTGGGTGCAGGCGGTGCTGAACATCTACGACACCTTTCGTCTGGCGAGCGGCCGCACACTAAAACTGCCTCCGGACAAAGGCGAGGGACAGCACTGGCAGACCAAGCCGGGCAATCTCTTCAGCAAGCCAGAGAAGGTTCACTCGATCCGAAATCCCCGCAAACCGTCAAGCTCTCGCTGAAGCTCAGAAATCCAACGGTCGAACAGGATCCCACCTTGGCCGACAAAATGGCGGGCTGGAGTGGCGCGAACGACGATCACAAGATTGCCGACAACAAATGGGTCAAGCACATCCGCCTGCAAAGCGATCTGCTCAGCAGATTCTGGGGAAGGCCGACATATCTCGCGGCGCCGTGATTCTGTTACCCGACGGATGGGACGAACATCCTGACGCCCACTATCCAGTGATCGTTCTACAGGATCACTTTCATCGTGACTTGCCCAGCCTGCTTGCCTTCCGCACTACGCCCCCCGGCGAAGGGCTAAAAGACGGCGATCTCCGCGTGGCGCAAGCCGGCTACAAGCTCTATCAGGATTGGACCGCGGGCCGCGTTCCCCGAGTCATCGTGATCTCCATCCAACATGCGACGCCGTACTTCGATGACTCCTATGCCGTCAACTCCGCAAACGTTGGCCCCTATGGCGATGCCATCACGCAAGAGTTGATTCCCTACATCGAAAAGCAATACCGCGGCATTGGCCAGGGATGGGCGCGCGCGGTTTACGGCGGGTCCACCGGCGGTTGGGAGAGCCTGGCGTCGCAGGTCTTTTATCCCGATTTCTACAACGGCGCGTGGGTGTTCTGTCCCGATGTGGTTGACTTCCGCGCGTACATGACGATGAACCTGTACGAAGACAAGAACGCATTCTGGATCGAAAGCCCTTATGCCAAAGTCCCGCGCCCCTCGGTGCGCCAGCCCGACGGACTCGTTCTCTCGACGATGGAACAGATGAACCGTTACGAACTGGTGCAGGGGACGCACAGCCGCTCCGGCGAGCAACTCGACACCTGGCAGGCCGTCTTCAGTTCGGTGGGAGATGATGGGTATCCCGAAGCCTGTGTTCAATAAGCGGACGGGCGAGATCGACCATGAGGTCGCCAAGTACTGGAAGGAGCACTACGACCTGAGCGCCATCATGCAGCGCGACTGGAAAACCTTGGGACCCAAACTCGCCGGAAAGCTGCATTTCTGGGTGGGCGAAGCCGACACGTTCTATCTTGACCGCGCCGTTCACCTGCTCAAGGATTTCATGGACAAAACGACCGATCCCTACTATCGAGGCACTTTCGATTTCGGCATGCGCAAACCACACTGCTACGCAGGGGACATCGATCCGGCGTCGGGCATCAATCAGCATTACTGGCCCGAGATGGTGAAGCACATGGAGGAGACTGCACCCGCAGGTGCAGACCTGAAGAGCTGGAAATACTGAGCCCGGTAATGATCCAAGTGGGGACAGCCGCCTTTGGCAGGCTAGTCGAGCGAAGCTCGACTTGCATGCGAGAGCATGGGACATGCGTCGATGCGGCCCGCGCGTGCCGCGTTCCTGTAACATGGAGACGTGGCAACTGGGGCTGTTCCTAGAAAAACAAGAACTAATTCACCGCAGGTTCTCCGCGCGAGCCAACTGACTGCGTTTCCTTGGCTGATCCACGGCTTTTCCACCCGTAGCGGCGGAGTCTCCCGTGTATACGGGACACGCTCGCTGAACCTCGGATTCACGAAGCATGATTCCCGCGCAGCGGTAGAACGAAATCGCGCCGCATTTCTCACCAGCATCGGTGCGATCACGCGCCAACGAAAGGGCGGTAAATCGCTGTGGCCGCTGATCACGCTGCGCCAGGTTCACTCCGACATCATTCGCCTCATTGAATCCGTTCCCGATTCAAAAAACGAAGAACCGCTGACCGGCGATGGCATGATCACCGCAATCCCCGGTCTGCTGCTCGCAATCCAGACTGCCGACTGCCTCCCGGTCATCGTCGTCGACACACGACGCCACGCCGTCGGCGTGTTCCACGCAGGCTGGCGAGGCACCGTCAAACGCATCGTCGAAAAAGGCGTCGGAGAGATGGTTCGCTGCCTCGGCAGCCGTCCGCGCGATATGAAGGCCGCCATCGGCCCCGGAATTCAAGGTTGCTGCTACGAGGTCGGAGACGAAGTCCGCAGTAAGTTCGAGTCGCAATTCAACTATGCGGCCAGCCTGTTCCGTGAAGTCAAGGAATCAGATCCCGTGCGGGAGAAATATCCACTCCTGTTTCTAACGGCCCGCGCACCCGGACACGGCGAATTGCCGCCGAAGATTTTCCTCGACCTGGTCGAAGCCAACCGTCAGCAGTTGATTGCCGCAGGCGTGCCAAAGAAGGGAATCGAAGCCTCACCGCTATGCACGAACTGCCATCCGGAATTGCTGTTCTCCTATCGCGCCGAGAAAGGTAAGACGGGAAGAATGATGGGAGTCGCGGGAATTCGACCCTGACGAATCTCTCCTGTGCTAGTATCGCTTCGCTCCAATTCCGGCCCCAATCCCACGAAACGGAGTTGACCATGTTCCCAGCCGAATGTGTCCCCACTCGCCGCCAATTCCTCATGAGCGGTGCTACTTTTACGATCGCTGCTTCGGGTCTGACGCTCATTCCTGAGCTTGCCGTGTCAGAAGAATCCGATGTGAACATCATCGGCCCAAAGAAGGGCTACTCCCCGCAAATCGGAACGCTGGTCTCCATGATGACCTGGATGCGTTCGACCATGCTGATGTCGGTCAAGGGCATGTCGCAGAAGGATCTCGACTATCTTTTCGACGCCAACTCCAACACCATCGGCTCTCTGCTCATGCATCTGGCCGCTACGGACCGGATTTATCAAATCAATACCTTCGAAGGAAACTCGCTCAAGGAATTGCCCGCGTCGTACAAAGAGAAATGGGGCATGGCTATGGAGCTAGGCGAGCCGGCGCGCAAAGCAATCAAGGGACACGACCTCGACTACTATTTGAAACTGCTGAGCGAAACCCGCGAGCAGACTCTGGCGGAGTTCCGCAAGCGTGACGACGACTGGCTCCTGACCGTTGACAAGACCTGGGGATGGGGCCCGACGAACAACTACTGCAAGTGGTTCCACGTCTGCGAACACGAATCCAACCACAACGGCCAGATCAAGTTCCTGAAGAAGCGCATACCGGGAGCCAAGCCAGACAGCGAGTAGAGTCCCAGAGGCGAAAGACGGGCGGGATGGTGCGATTGGCAGGAATGCGTAAATGGCTCCTGCCAGCCAGGCTGCTTGACAGTCGGAAGTAGTGGGAACCATAATCACTCGGCTATTTTTCTGTCCATCGGGTGTCTGGGGTTCTCCAGCATAAATTGGATTCCTGAAGCGAGACTCCCAGGCGAAACACTACGCAATCCATCTGAACTCGAGGAAGATTCCGTGACCGCACAATCCATCGACCAATTGAAGTCATCCTTCCGGGGAGAGCTTATCCAGCCCGGAGATCCGTCTTACGATGCTGCCCGCAAAGTCTACAACGGGATGATCGACAAACGTCCGCGCCTCATTGCCCGCTGTGTCGATGTTGCCGATGTCATCGCGGCTGTGAACTTCGGCGCGAGCAATGCAATGCTGACTGCCGTTCGTGGCGGCGGACACAACGGAGCAGGGTTGGGAACGTGCGACAACGGCCTGGTCATTGATCTTTCCCGCATGAAGGGGATTCGCGTGAATCCCACGGACAAAACCGTCCGTGTCGAACCTGGTTGCGTATGGGGTGACGTTGACCATGCAACCCACGCCTTCGGCATGGCTAGTCCCAGCGGATTCATCTCTACCACCGGCGTGGCCGGGCTCACTCTCGGCGGAGGCATCGGCTATCTCACGCGCCGTTATGGCCTGACCATCGACAATCTGCTATCGGTTGACATGGTTCTGGCCGACGGACGGTTTGTCACCGCAAGCCCTTCTCAGAAGTCTGATTTGTTTTGGGCAGTCCGGGGCGGAGGCGGGAACTTCGGCGTGGTGACCTCCTTCGAATTCCGGCTTCACCCGGTCGGTATCGTTCAGTTCGGCCCCACATTCTGGGCACTGGACGATGCCGCGAAAGTCCTCGCCGCCTATCGGGACTTCATCAAGAAAGCTCCCGAATATGTGAACGGCTTTTTTGCGTTTCTTGTTGTCCCTCCGGCTCCGATGTTTCCCGAACATCTCCACATGAAGACAGTATGCGGAATCGTCTGGTGCAGTACTGGCTCCGCCGAAGAAACCGAGCAAGCCCTCAAGCCCGTGCGGGCGCTAGGCAAGCCGCTTTTCGATCACGTGGGACCGGCGCCGTTCCCCGTTGTGCAGAGCATGTTTGACGGATTGTTCGTGCCTGGTCTCCAGTGGTATTGGAGGGCCGACAACTTCACGGAATTGAGCGACGAAGCGATCGCCCGGCACGTCGAGCACGGGTCCAAGATTCCGACCATGCTCTCCACAATGCACCTCTATCCCGTCAATGGCGCGGCGCAACGCGTCGGAAAAAACGACACAGCGTACAGCTTCCGCGAGGCACTGTTCGCTGAGGTCATCGTAGGCGTTGACCCGGATCCGTCTAACGCCCCAAAAATTACCAAATGGTGCAAGGATTATTGGGATGCACTGCACCCCTTCGCGGCGGGTGGCGCATACGTGAACTTCATGATGGAAGAAGGGCAGGAGCGCGTGCAAGCGACCTATCGGGACAACTATCAGCGGTTGGCAGAAATCAAGAGCAAGTACGACCCGAAGAATTTTTTCCGGGTGAACCAGAATATTCAGCCGAGTAACTCCTGATAGCAGGGAAGTGGAGCAAGCCAGAACTTTTCCCATGAGTAGGAGTTCTCTCTCACCATGCCGGGGCACTGCGCCCCGTTTTCTTGCTAATCTGACATCGTGCCGGGCGTGGAGGTGTGCCGACTCACCGTGAAGAACAAATTTGCTGTCGTCCTCCTGGCAATTCTCTTGACGAACTGTACGTCAGCCCAGGTTTCCCCCAGCCAGATCGACTCCGTATTCGATTCATTGAAATCCACCAATGCCCCTGGCGCGGCCGTTCTGGTCGTGCGCAACGGCAAAGCGGTCTTTCGCCGGGGCTACGGCGTCACCGATCTTCGCACGCGACATCTCATTGACCCGGAGACCGATTTCCGGCTGGCTTCGTTCACCAAGCAGTTCACCGCCACGTGCATCATGCTGCTGGTGCACGACGGCAAGCTGCACTACGACGATCACCTGACCGACGTCTTCCCGGACTTCCCGGCATACGGCAAAGGCGATCACCGTTCGCAACTTGCTCAACCACACGTCTGGGCCTTCCCGATTATGAAGAAATTCTGATGAAGCAGTATCCCAACACGCCCGACGATAAGATTCCGCAGATCCTCGATGCCGGCGTACTGAAGTCGCTCGAGCAGCAGACTGCGGGCCAATTTCCCCCAGGATCGAAGTGGCAGTACAGCAACTCCGGTTATGCGGTTCTGGCGATGATTGTGGAGAAAGTGTCCGGCAAGAAATTCGGCGACTTCTTGCGCGAACGAATCTTTGTCCCTCTCAAAATGAACCACACGCTCGCCTACGAGAAAGGCAAGAACGAAGTGCCGCACCGCGCATACGGCCATACGAAAGAGAAGGATGGGAACTGGCGCGAGACCGATCAGAGCCCAACCTCAGCAGTCCTGGGCGATGGCGGAATCTATACTTCCATCGACGATCTGGAGAAATGGGACCGTGCCCTGCGCGAGCACACGCTGCTCAGCGAAGCAGAAATGCAGCCTGCGCTGACCCCGGTCGAACCCACGGCCGGTCCGGCAAAATTCCACAGTGGCAAGACACTCAGCTACGGCTTCGGCTGGTTTCTCGATCCCTACCAGGGCCACCGCCGCATGTTTCACGACGGCGAAACGATCGGCTTCCTAACAACGATTCAGCGCTTCCCCGACGACAAGCTGACTGTGATCGTGCTGGCCAATCGCACGGATGTTGATCCGCAAGCCCTGGCCCTGAAAGTAGCCGACCTGTATCTTGAGAATAAGCCTTAAACCGGAACGAAGCATGGAGGGACAGCCGCCTCGGCTGTCCGGCGGCCCAGGTTTATCGGGCCGCAGCGGTTGACGCTCTGACCCTGAAAGGAACCCGTGTTAGCGCGATCGAAGAGCCGTCGCCGGGCAAACCGCGGCTATTTCTCCGGCAACCGGTTCGCCACGAAATCCGACACGCGGCTCGCCGCCGGAGGATCCAGATTCGCGAGCACGGCGATCACATATCCCGGCCCCGGACAGATTCTTAAATCCCCATTCATTCCCGGCGCCCCGCCGCCATGACCAAAGCATCGCGTGCCGTTGACCATGCGATCTTCAAACCCGTAAGCATAACTGCGGTCTGGAGTCCCTGGTTTACCGCTCGTCAGCATCTCGGTGTATAGGGCATCCAGCAGTTTGTGGCCCTCGAGCGCTTCGGCGAAACGCACCAGATCCTCCACCGTCGAATATCCGCCGCCCGCCGACGAGCCGCGGTAAGGCAACGTCTCGGTGTTCGGAGTCCACACGGTTGAGTCCATCTTTGTGTACCCGATACTCCGATCGCTGACCGCTTTGTCCTCTGGCTCCGACCCGGTGGAAGTCATACCCGCCGGCACATAGATGTGTTCGCGCACGTAATCGTAATAACTTTTCCCGCTGACCTTTTCGATGATCGCTCCCAGCAGAATGAATCCGTAGTTGCTGTACTCCCACTGTGCGCCCGGCTCGAATTTCGGAGCGCGGTTGCCGTACAGGTTCACATAATCCTGCAGCGTGCGCAGCTCCAGCCGGTGCGATTCGAAACTCTGGTCCGAAGATGTCGCCCGTGCCGCCCGTATGCGTCAGCAGCTCATGGATCGTGACCTTGGTTGCGACGTCCTTGTTCGGATAGTCAGTCAGATATTTTCCCACCGGGTCTTTCACGTCCAGCTTGCCTGCCTGTGCCAGCTGCAGTATCGCAACCGCGGTGAACATCTTGTTCATCGATCCGATGCGGAAGCGAGTCTTCAGCGTATTGGCCGTCTTGTGTTCCCGGTCGGCCAGACCGTAGGCCTCGGAGAAAACCGGCTTGCCGTCTTTTGCGATCAGCACAGCTCCCGCAAAACGGTCTGCCGCGACTTCCGCTTCAATGGTTTTTCGCGTAGCGGCGATGAGCCCGCTCTGCGAGAGGTGCGGCAACGCAAATTCGGCCGGGCGCGGGATGGCCCGCAGTTCGATACTGTTGATCTGGTGAGGTTCGTCGGCCTTCACTTCCATCGTGAGCTGCGCGAACTGATCCGATAACCGCTCCTGCACCAGCACCACCAACTTTGTCGGCGACGATTCCACCACTTTCTTCAGATCCAACCCGCCCGTCCGCTGGCGAAATTCCATCTGTCGTTCCAGTCTCGAGGGTTGAGGCGGGAAATTCTTCTCGACGAATTCGCGGTGAGCGTTGATGTCTCCGCGGTTGAAGCTCTCCAGCCAGGCGGCGCACTGATGGCCCGCGGGAGTATCGGGAAACTTCGTTTGTGCGATGCAGACTAGGCTGATGGAAAGCAGAAGGGCAGAGGCGAGCTTAGAAAGGCGCATACGACTCAGACGTCACTGTCTGTCTTTTGTGAGATGTTCGTTGCGAGCTTCTTACGCCGTTGGCGGAACAGGAGTAGCTGGAGCCGCCGGCGTTGCCGCTGCTCGCCGTGGTAGTCTCGTTGACCAGATCCTTCAACTCCTTGCTGGGCTTGAAGAAAGGAATCTTCTTCGCCGGAACGTCCACGCGATCACCCGTCTTGGGATTACGCCCGACACGAGGTTTGCGCTGGCGCGTCCGGAAACTGCCAAAGCCGCGGATCTCGATCTTGTCGCCGGCGCGCAACGAGCGCACCACGCTGTCAAAAATCGTCTCCACGATTACTTCGCTGTCTTTCCGCGTAAGTTCTGCCAAACGCGAGACTTCGTCAATCAGATCGGCTTTGGTCATAACGCCCCTCTCCTGCCTTCGCTTCAGAGTGTAAAGGAAATCAAACCCGCAGTTTTACCCGATGGAACATCCCGGCGAGGGGCAATGCCCCGCGCCTGCATCCATAACCTTCTCAAATTTCAGGGGTTGGATGCAAGTTACGGGTTAGAGACCCGGCTTTCCACAAGCACACCACGCACCCGCTTCCGGTCCAGGCCGTATGCGATCGCGCTGAGGACCAGAGGCACGACGACCCAGGAAACATTCAGTTGTTTCGCTCTTGGGGGCGTGGTCAGCGCAAGCTGAGTCCACGTCATCGCGCGTAACCAGCACCACAAAAATTGTCATGCCGTAGCGGCTCACAGAAGAGCTTCCAGCCAGCTTCCAATAGACGGCGATCCCCGCCAGCGCCATTACAGTCTCAAGCCCGAGTTCGACCGGCATGTCTTCCCAGAGTCCCAGGCCCAGTTTCGGTGAACCCTCACCAATCAGCGGCAGTCCCGCAACGTGAACCAGCCCGTCCAGCAGAAAGTGTGATAGCACGACTAGGCCAACGACCATCCCTATCCGTCTGCCCTCTAAGCCCCAACATGCCGCGAGGCCAAGAAAACCGAAACATCGTGGCCCATAGACAGAAGAGCCAAGGAGCCCATGCGAATAAGGGAAAGTCGAAAAGCAAGGTAGTGCTTGCGAGGCATAGTCCACTGGAACCGTGGCGTGCTCCAGTCCGAAGGAAGCGAAAATTCCGAGCAGGAAGTCTGCCAGCAGCGCGGCGAACACAAGCCATCCAACATTCAGCCGAGGCGCCGCCCGCGCCGCCCCCAGCGCGACTGCAACATGTCCGATTCCCATCGGTTGAACTTACTTCCAGAGATAGTAAAACCCGACCTGCTGCTCCATCAGTTTCTCGCGGCTTGGGATGTACTGCGAGACATCGCCCAGCAGCAGGTCCATCAGCGTGCGGCGATCCTTCTCGGGATGCACCAGCGTCGGTTCGCCGGAAATCCCCACCGACTTCGCCGTATCCGTCACTGCAGTCTCGAAGTCACCCACGCTGTCGATCAGCTTCATGTTCTTGGCCTGCTCGCCGGTCCAGACCTTGCCATTGGCAATGGCCTTCACGTCGTCATACTTCATGCCGCGGCCGTCGGCGACAGCCTTGATGAATTGTCCGAACATATTGTCGATCAGCGACTGCATGTAAGCCTGCTCGGCCGGAGTCAGATCGCGCGCCGGATTGCCCGTGTCCTTGAACTCACCGGTCTTGATGACCACGTCTTTCAGCTTGGCCCACTTCAGCAGGTCGCCATAGTTCACCCATTGCGCGATCACCCCAATCGACCCGACGATGCTGCCCTGGTCGGCATAAACCTTGTCGCACGCCGAAGCTACATAGAAAGCTCCGCTCGCGCCCACAGTCTCAATCGAAACCACAACTTTTTTCTTCTTCTCCGCGCGAATGCGCTTCACTTCGCGATAAATCTCTTCCGACGCGGCCACGCCGCCGCCCGGAGAATTCACGTGCAGGATGATGGCTTTGATCGATGAGTCGTCGCCGAACTTCTTCAGCTGTCCCACGACGGGTTGAGGCGAGAGGATTACGCCCTCAAGATCAACCACGCCGATGCGGTCGCCGAATCCGCCTAGCCCGGCCTCTCCGCCGGCAGCATGCAGCGTGAGATAGACCAGCGTGAAGACGGCCAGCACGAAGAGGAAAAATGCTCCGCCGCCAATCAGAATCCAGAGCAGTGTGCGCGAACGTCGTTCTGACATGGAAAAAGTGTAGCACTTAGCCACAGCCTGTGGCAGCGTGGCGACAGCCGCCTTCGGCTGTCCCGCGAAGGCAAAGCCAAGCGACCCTCTGCAATCAAGCCGGCACAATAACCTTCAAAGCCGCCCGCTGCACCGACACTTCGATCGGAGTCCGGCACACAAACTCCCCATCCGCATAAACATCCATCGGATTCCCGGTTTCCACCCGCACCCGCGAGGCAGGGAAGTATTCCACCTCACGCACTTTCAGATGACTTCCGCTATAGACCGACGGAAACAAGCGAAGCAACCGCAGGGGACGCACCGCGCCCACGATGCAGACGTCAAGCAACCCGTCATCCATCTGTGCCCTTGGGGCAACCCTCATCCCTCCGCCATAAAGAGGAGTGTTGGCGAATGCAGCGATCAACGTTGGCTGGTCGCAACGAACTCTCCACCCGTTGGTTGCAGCCGAATCGTCTTCTTTGGTCAGAACCCTCATCGGAACCGGATCGAAGGTGAAGATCGCCGGCGCCATACTCAGCACGTATCCACCGTTTCCGCGCAACCAGCGCGGCAGCCGGTTCGCCCGACGCGCGACTTCGCTGTCAATTCCGACCCCGGCAACGCAGCAGAAGTACCGCATTCCCTGAATGGAGGGCGCCTCGCCCGGACCCGGCATGGCGGAGATGATTCCCAAGTCGATCTCACGGGCATTCGCCGAGCCGCCGCAGAATTTCTGCCACGCGGCCAGCGAATCGCGAACCCTCCGCAGCCCTAGCGAGCACGCAAAGTCGTTCCCGCTTCCCGCCGGCACAACCAGCACCGGGATGCCCAGCTTGACCAGTTGCCCCAAATGCCGGTGGATCGTCCCATCTCCACCGAAGCAGCAGAATGGCGTCAGCCTCATCGGCCGCAGGCATGCCGACGCGCCATTCGACGCCATCATCTGCCTGGAAAGGTTTCAGATCCTTCGGAGAACATCCCAACCCGAGAATGGCCGCCGCGCGCATTGGACGTGCAGAGAGTAACAGAGTCGAAGCCAGCGGGACCGCGATTCTGTGCTTAGAGATTTTCGAGAAAGTGGAAAGATCAGATTCCGAGTTGGGAATTCACTTGCTGGTGAGCATGGCGAGCTTCGCTCGCCCGGACAGCCGATGGCGGCTGTCCCCACATGAACATTGGTAGTTACCAGCTGATGAGCGCAATTCGCAGGTGTTTGCCGACCTTCAGCGTCAACTTCGTGGGTGGTGGTCCGGTCAGTATGATTCGCGGTTCTTTTTGAACTGCATCGTCGACCCTAACAGATCCCTGCTTGAGTTTTCTTCCGGCGTCTGTCACTGATTCTGCCAATCCGCATTTCACTAGCAGGCGGTCAATTCTCAGCAATAGTTTGCCCTGTTCATCGACGGATCCCCCAATCTCATGCGCGTTAACGGCGATTTGCTGGGTGTCCTCCGGCACTTGATCCTTCTGGAACTGCTTCGCCCAATCCTCCCCTGCCTTTGCCGCTGCCTCCGCCGAATGAAAGTCCGCCACGATCCTCCGCGCCAGATCTTTCTTCGCCTGCATCGGATGCGCATCGCGCTTCATCTTGTCGATCTCGGCGACCTGCACATCGGTCAGCAGCTCGTAATACCGCCACATCATCTCGTCGGAGATGCTCATCACTTTCCCGTACATCTCCAGTGGCGCCTCATGAATCCCGATCGCATTCCCCAGCGACTTCGACATCTTCTGCACGCCGTCAAGTCCCTCAAGAATGGGCGTGGTCACGACTGCCTGCGACTCCTGCCCATAGGTGCGCTGGAGTTCGCGTCCTACCAGCAGGTTGAATCTCTGATCCGTGCCGCCAAGCTCAACGTCAGCCTCAAGTGCGACCGAGTCGTACCCCTGCACCAGCGGATACAGCAGTTCGTGCACAGAAATCGGTTTCTCTTCCTGAAACCTCTTGTGAAAGTCCTCGCGCTCCAGCAGTTGCGACACCGTGTACTTCGCCAGCAAGCCGCACGAAATCGTCCGAAGTAAACGCGCCCATCCACCGCCGGTTGAAATCGATCACCGTCTTCTTCGGATCGAGAATCTTGAACACCTGCGCCTTGTAAGTCTCCGCGTTCTGCTCGATCTGCTCGCGGCTCAGCGGAGGCCGCGTCGCCGAGCGTCCCGTCGGATCGCCGATCATCCCGGTAAAATCGCCGATCAGAAAAATTGCCGTGTGTCCCAGATCCTGAAAGTGTTTGAGTTTGCGCAACACGACAGTGTGGCCAAGATGCAGGTCAGGAGCGGTCGGATCCATCCCGAGCTTCACGCGCAGCGGTTTGCCTGCAGCCCGCGACTTTTCGAGCTTCGCGCGCAGATCCGCCTCGCGAATAATCTCCGCCGCGCCCTTCTTCAGATAAGTAAGCTGTTCGTCTACCGGAGCAAAGTTTGCCATGAGAAAGGACATTATATGGGGAGAGATTGCAGATTGTAGATTTCAGATTGCAGATTTAAAACTCTTCGCTGTACGCAGTGAAGCAACAAAGATGGAAACGAGTTCGTTCGCCTCTCTGCGCACCGCAGCGATTTGTTCTGGGTACGGCGCAGCACTTTCGACGAGAAGTTCAATCCAGAACAGAGTTTCATCGGCCTCCTCGAGCACGATGCCGAGCTTGGAAACGAAGTCTGCAGTAGAACGTGCGCGGCATACAGCACCATAATTGGCTCCAACCGAGGTCGCGGATCGAAGGAGTTGGCGGCTGATGATTGTCGTTTCTTGGCTGCGAGGAAGCGTCCTGCACAACCGAATGACTTGTAAAGCAAACCGCTTGGTGCGGTCCTTCAGCAAATCAGCGTTGCAGGTGGAAGCCATGAAATCTGAAATCTAAAATCTGCAATCTGAAATGTAATAAAGGCGCTAACCCGAAGATGTGACATTCATCACAAGTCGCCGGCCAATGATAGTGAATTCCCTTTTTAGGACAATCTTGATGGCCTCTGTATAAGCGACGTGTTCCTGCTCCAGAATCCTCGCCGCCAGCGAATGCTCGTCATCCGAATCCAGCACCGCCACCGTCTTCTGCACGATGATCGCCCCGTGATCCAGTTCTTCGTCGACAAAATGCACCGTGCAGCCGGACACCTTCACGCCGTAAGCAAACGCCTGCTCCTGCGCTTCCAGTCCCGGGAAACGCCGGCAACAGCGACGGATGAATATTGAGAATCCGCTGCGGAAACTGCTGCACGAACCACGGCGACAGCAGCCGCATGTATCCCGCGAGGCAGACTAGCTCCACGCCATGCTGCTGCAGCGCCGCGACCACCTCGCGATCGTGCTCTTCGCGCGGCTTGCCCTTGGAAGGAATCACCAGCGCATTCAGCCCGCGCGCGCGCGCGGTCGCAATTCCCGGCGCGTCGGCCTTATTGGAGATCACGACCGCAATCCGCGCGTCGGGAATGCGTCCTGCATCAATGCTGTCGGCGATGGCGACGAAGTTCGACCCGCGCCCGGAGAGAAGAATGCCAAGGGAGTGCATAGATAGAATTCCAGAGGGAGTAGCATTGTTGATGGCAGATTCTTGCCTGGTAAATTCGAGAGCCGCTGCAGTCTAAATCAGACAATCTAACAATCTGAAATCTGCAATTCTAGCTGTACGTGACCTTCCGCTCGCCCTTCACGATTCGCCCGATCGTGTAAGCTTTCTCGCCCACGCGCTCCAGCACGGATTGTGCCTTCTTGAATTTCGCCGACGGCACCACCAGCAGCATCCCCATGCCCATGTTGAACGTGCGCAGCATCTCGTCCTGCGGCACGTTGCCGAGTTGCTGCAGGTGCTCGAAGATTGGAAGCACGGGCCAGGACCCAAGCTCGATCACCGCCGCCGTCCCGCGCGGCAGCACGCGTGGCAGGTTCTCCGTAATGCCTCCGCCCGTAATGTGCGCCAGGGCCGCCACGCACTGCCCGTCAATCAGCTTCCGCACTGCCGGCCAGTAGCTCTTGTGCGTGCGCATCAATTCGTTGCCGACTTTGTTCTTGATCTCGTTGACGTAGGTTTCCGGCGAATACTTCGCCACCTCGAACAGCAGCTTGCTCGCCAGCGAATATCCGTTCGTATGCAGCCCGTTCGAGGGCAGACCAAGAATGATGTCGCCGATCTGCACGTCTTTGCCGGTGACGATCTTCTCGCGATCCACCACGCCGACGATGAATCCCGCCAGATCGTACTCGCCATCGGGATAAAAGCCGGGCATCTCTGCCGTCTCGCCGCCGATCAGCGCGCAGCCATTGTGCTTGCACGCGTCGGCGATCCCTTCCACAACTTTCTCTGCAATCGCCGGATCCAGCGTCCCCGTCGCCAGATAATCCATGAAGAACAACGGCGCTGCGCCCTGCACCGCAATGTCGTTGACGCAATGATTCACCAGATCGGCGCCGACGGTCGAGTGCAGGTCCATCTCAAACGCGATCTTCAGCTTGGTGCCCACCCCGTCCACGCTCGAAACCAGCACCGGGTCCGTGTACTTGGTCTTGTCCACGGCAAACAGCCCGCCGAACCCGCCAATTTCGCTCAGCACGCCGCGCGTAAAAGTCTTGTGAGCCAGATACTTGATGCGCTGCTTGGTGCGGTTGGCGCGGCTGATGTCAACCCCGGCATCGGCGTACGTGATCGGCGTCGGACTGGACGTGGGAGTCTTGGGCACAGCTTCTTCCGTTTGTTAGAAAATCTCTGCGTGGGATTAGCGACTGAGCGCCGAAGCAGCTACCTAAGGCCGCTCATTGTAACACGTTCAGACGACGCCTCGGCGTGGCCGCAGGGGCGGGGGATTTCAGATTGCAGATTTTAGATTTCAGATTTTCAGCAGGCCCTAGGGCTCGCGCAATCTGAAATCTAGCAGCCCGAGCAGGGCATGCTTAAGCCCGTTTCCGCGGACGCGCACGCCCGTTCACCACCGCTCCCTGGCACTAGTGGGAGATGAAGTCCGAGAAGAAGTAGGCGAGAACTCCAAACAACGCCAGCCCCGATAGCCCGTACGCCGTGAGCACCCATGCTCCGCGGCCTTCATGCTTAATCGCGCTGGTTGTGGTAGACGACTGCTCGGTAGGAGACACGACAGGGGCCCGATCTTCCATGCAAAAAACCTCCAGACGGAAAGATCGTGGCGCAAGTACTTTATGCGTCACGGCTGCCCACGCATCGTAGGGGAGGCAGCACTATCTGAGCCGCATTTTACCGCCGATTTTGAACACTGTTAAGCAAAAATGTGATCCCAATCACAGGTCGTAATAGTTAAATAAATTGTCATATTATGAAAATGGCAGGCCGGCGTGCCCGTCGGCCGTCGCGATCGCTACCAGCCCTCGCACCCTGCCAGCACTCCAAAAGTCGCGCGATTTCACAAACCTACCCGCAAATCACCTCCCTGCCCGCGTTCTCCAGCATCCCCACCATGGGATAATAATCAGGGCCCGTCTAAATTATGCGTGATCGTTTCTGGATCCTTCTGTTTTCCTGCGCGCTGATCGTCGCCAACGCTCAGCAGTCAACTCCTCCGCCTGCCGACCAGTCCACGCCGAAAGCGCCGGGCACCGCGCCTCAGTCCACCAGCAGCGGCGATAAGTCCGCCGGAACTCCGGCCGCACCGCCCAAGACCGAAAACAAGCACGACTACGCGCAGGAATCGTTCGTCATCGAGCAGATGCACTCCCGCTACCGCTTCGAAGCCGACGGCACCGGGCGCAAGGAGACCACCGCACGCATCCGCGTCCAAAGCGAAGCCGGCGTGCAACAGTGGGGACAGCTGCTGGAGGGCTACAACTCCGCCAACGAACGCGTCGAGATCCCCTACGTCCGGGTTCTGAAACAAGACGGCTCGGTCGTGAAGGCCGGCGACGACGCCGTGCAGGACCTCAGTGCTCCCATCGAGCGCGAAGCTCCCGTTTACACCGACTACCGCCAGAAGCACATCACCGTTCCTGGCCTGCGGCCCGGCGAAGTCCTCGAATACGACATGGTCACGGTGATCCACACGCCACTCGCCGCAGGCCAGTTCTGGGCGGAATACGAATTCGACGAGAGCAACATCGACCTCGACGAGTCTCTCGACGTAGATGTCCCCGCAGGCCGTTCGCTCAAGCTGAAGTGCAAGCCCGGTAAGGATCCCAAGATCACGGAAGAAAATGGCCGCCGCATTTACCACTGGGCGAGTTCTCATCTGGAGCGCGACGACCCAAAAGACAAAGAGAAGAAAAAGAAAAAGCATCGTCCCGATGACGACCGGCCCGACGTGCAGCTCACCACCTTCGAAACCTGGGAGCAGATCGGCCGCTGGTACGCCAGTATGGAAAAAGATCGCCGTCTGCCCTCGCCTGAAGTTCGCGCCAAAGCTCTGGAACTAACCAAGGGACTGAACGGCGATCTGGCCAAAACCGAAGGACTGTACGACTACGTCGCGAAGAACTTCCGCTACGTGAGTCTCTCGCTGGGAGTCGGCCGTTACCAGCCCCACTCCGCTTCCGACGTTCTTCACAATCAATACGGTGACTGCAAAGACAAGCACACGCTGCTGGCGTCGCTTCTCGAAGCCGAAGGCCTCCACGCGAATTCTGTTCTCATCAATTCCAGCCGCAAGCTCGATCCCGACGTCCCTTCGCCCTCGCAGTTTGATCACGTGATCACCATGCTGCCGATGGGCAGCCAGGAAGTCTGGATGGATACGACCAGCGAAGTCGCTCCCTTCCGGCTGCTCGCCTACACCTTGCGCAAGAAGCAGGCGCTGGTGATCCCGCCCGCGACTCTGTCGAATGCTCCGGCGCCGCATCTGGAAGAAACTCCCGCCGACACTCCCATGCCCGACACGGAGAACTCCGAGATCACCGGCAAGATTAACGAGATCGGAAAACTAGAGGCGCACGTCAGCTACGAATTCCGCGGCGACGAAGAACTCCTGCTGCGCTCCGTCTTCCGTCGCGTCCCGCAGGCCAACTGGCAGCGCGTCGCCGAAAACATCAATGCCGGACTCGGCGGCGACGTGACCAACCTGAAAGTCAGCGATCCCGCGGCGACCACGGAGCCCTTCACCCTCTCCTATGATGTTTCGCGCTTGAACTTTCTCGACTGGTCGAAGAAGAAGACGCAAATAGTCCTGCCGCTCGTGCAGTTCAACCTGCCCGACGTCGGCGACGGCGATGACAGTGACGCCGATGCCGAGCCTCTGAAGCTTGGGCCCAAAGCCGAATACTCCTACAAGATCAAGCTGCAGTTGCCCGAGAAATACTCCGCCCATGCGCCCCTGGCGTTTTCTTTGAAACGCGACTACGCGGAGTATGAAGCCACCTACCAGGTGGAAGGGAACACCTTCACCGCCGGGCGCAAATTGACGCTGCGTCAGGACGAACTTCCCGTCGCCCGCGCCACCGACTACGAATCCTTCCGCCGCGCCGTCGGTGCCGATCTCAACCAGCAGCTCGCGCTGGAGAACGCTTCCGCCGGAGGCTTTGTTCCTCCCGCCGACATGAAAGCCGACGAGCTCGTCGAGAGCGCCCGCGCCGCGCAGGAAGTCGGCAACCTGACGGTGGCCGAAGCCCTACTCAAGCACGCCACCGAAATCGAGCCCAAAAACAAGTTCGCGTGGAACAATCTCGGCCTGATCTATCTCCAGACGCGTCAGAACGATCAGGCGATCGCCGCTTTCCAGAAGCAGATCGAAGTCAATCCCTACGACGAGTTCGCCTACAACAATCTCGGCCGCGTCTATTGGAACGATCGCAAGTATGAAGACGCGGTCAAGGCGTTTAACAAGCAGCTGGAAAATAATCCGCTCGATAAATTCGCCCATGCCAATCTCGGTGCGATGTACGCGGAGTGGCACAAGTACGATCTTGCGGCCCCCGAACTGGAAAAGGCAGCATCACTGAGCCCCGATAGCGCCGAACTCCAGGTCAGTCTCGGCGACGCCTATCTGAATCTCGGACAGGACGAAAAGGCGCTTGCCACTTTTGACCACGCCGTCGAACTCAATGCCACGCCGCTGGTGTGGAACAACATCGCCTATCAGCTCTCGCTTAAGGGATCGCATCTCGACCGCGCCCAGCAGTATGCCGAGTCCGCCGTTTCCGCAACCGCCGCGGCCTTGCGTAATATTTCTCTCGACCGCCTCTCGCAAAAAGATTTGCCCCTCGTCCCCTCTCTGATCGCTTACTGGGACACCCTGGGCTGGGTGCAGTTCGGCGAAGGCCATCTCGACAAAGCCGAGAAATATGTCGCCGCCGCATGGGAACTCGGTCATCACGGCGAAGTCGGAGATCATCTCGGCCAGATCTACGAGAAGCGCGGCCAGAAAGATATGGCTGTCCGCACCTACGCGCTGTCGATGAACGGCCTGCGTCCGATTCCGGAAACCAAGACCAGGTTAGCCTCTCTGGCGGGAGGCGATGCCAAGGCCGATGCCGTCGTCGCTCGATATAAAGAAGAGCTCGAGCACCTCAGCACCATCGATCTCGGAAAAGCCAAAGCAACTGGCAACGCCGATTTCTTCGTCCTGTTGAGCGGCGGTACCGGCGCGAAAGCCAAAGTGGATGCCGTGAGGTGGGTCAGCGGCGACGAAAAGCTGAAGTCCTACACCGAAGCCCTGCGCACCGCCGACTATCACCTAACGTTCCCCGACGATACCCCGGTAAAAATCCTCCGCCGCGGCACGCTGTCGTGCTCGGTCGCCAGCGGCAGCTGCAAGTTTGTCCTGACGTTGCCGGACGACGTAAGAACGGTCGACTAACTCGACGGCTCACGTGGAACAACCCGACTCACGTAGGGACAGCCGCCTCGGCTGTCCCGCGAAGGCGAAGCCGAGCGGCACTTGGGCGAGTGCCCGTCTTGAATAGGTTCTCGCCAGAAAGCCCAGAGTAGCGAAGGGAACTACCTCGCCACCAATTCCTGCGCATGGATTGGTACCTTGGTCAGCGTTTCCACTCGCGGCCCATACTTGCCCAGAGTGTTCTCGACGACACAATAGTCAAAACCCGGGATAACAACATCGTTCCAATGATCTCCGATGCCGCGCAGTGCAACATCGAGCATCGTTACGATCTGATTCCCCAATGGCTCCTGGCTTTCAAGCGTGATAGCGCCGAAGAATTCCTGGCACTCTGTATATCCAGAATTGTGTGTTCCCGTGTAGGGCTTCTGAGCGGCAAGGTCGATTCTTCTGCCGATCCGCCGCGAAATTTCCTCCGAGCGCTCGGCGAAGAAGTCGACCAGAGATTTCTCTTGCAGCTTTGCCGGCAATCGCTTGTTCGCCACTTCGCGATACGAACGCTCTCCCACTCCGTATGCCTCTTCCACCAGGTCAAACCAGTACTTCTGTTCCGCCCTGACTTTCGTGGGCGATTCCACCGCGATTACCGATCTGCGAATGCATGCGGTCAATCCGTCGCGCTTGGGAGCCACGCCCAGGTGGACCCAATCTCCTTCGTTGATGCGGCGGTTGAGTGCAGGTCCGATCAGAGTGCGGTTCGCGGTATTGGCGCCGACCATGATTTGAAATCCATCGCGCTCGGAACCCAGCATGCGCCCCACCCATGCGCCCCAGGCCGCGACCTCGGTCTCCAGACGCCCCGGTCGCAGTACGGCGAGCATGGCGCGCAACATCGCATCCCCAATGACGCACGCGTCGGCGATCAGCCGCATTTCAATGTCGCTCTTCTCGTACTTCACGCGATAGTAGAGTTCCTGGGCATCGACGACTGCCTTCGCGGTCATAGATCTCTTCCAGATACTCGACGAGTCCAGCCGGAATCACCTGTCTCGGGCGTGAGCAGCGCAATGTGATCGACTTCCTTCCCCGCGGCGGCGAGGATCACGTCTTCCAGTCGCTCGGCGCGGATAGGATATTTTTCATCAGCCAACTGCAGCAGTTCTACTTTATGCACCGTCGCTCCGGCGCGATCCGCAAGTTGCTCGGCGACATATCCACCTTCAAGTCCCGCCACGACGTGAAATCCGTTCGGCCCGATAATTCCGGCGACTTGCTCGATCGAAACATTCGTATTCCCGCCGAGATAAGGGACGTCCCCGGCATAGTGCTCATCGGAAAAGACCAGTCCAACCGTGTGGCCGTGTTTCTGCAGTGTTTCGTTCAAGCGGCGGACCCTCTTCTGAAATTCCTCCCGCGGCGCGATGAACTCACGGTCAATTGAAGGCGTGTCTTTGAGGACTGCAAGAACTTTTTCCAAATCCTGACGATGCGATTCCAATACGGGCTGAGTATTCATTACGCCTTTATCTCCTGACCGGGTTCGTGATTAAGACAATCCGCTAGTGAACTTCGACATCCTTATGAACGACGTTCCATCCGTCCACTTCGACACTCGGAACTACATTCTTGTCCGGAGCACGATACGTCGCGGTGACCCTTCTCGTTTCTCCGGGGAGCAAAGCAAAATAGTTATCCGTCCAAAGCACCGGCAAGATCTCGTCATCCTGCGCTCCCTCTCGACTGACTCGACGGTTTGAGTTCTTGTTGATCTTCAGATGCACCGCAAAGGCAAGACTCGAACTGCGATTGTGCAGCGTAACGGTGGTTGAACCTTCCTCACTGTTCTTCTTCCTGTTTTCAGCATCCACATCCAGATCCACCTTCGTCAGCGCATTCAGCGCTGTGTAGTCCGCGAACTCCTTGGTAGGTGTCCACGTCGAAATATCGTACTGGCCACTCGTGTCCTCCTCCTGTCGCCCCCAGTCGAGTGTCTCCGCGTGCGTCGACAGCCAATAAAGGTTCCGGCTCACAATTTCTCCCGCCGATTCCAAACTAAGACTGACGAAATACGTAGCACTCAGCCCGGGCAACGAGGGCAGGGAAAAGGCCGGCGTACTGCTATCCGCACCCACACTCAAATCCGCCTGCTTCGAGTACTTCTCCGTCATATCGAGGTTGAAAACTTTGGCCGTGACCTTGAGATTCGCGAACGACTGATAATACGAGTTCACCACCACAATCGACCCATCATCGTAGGAATACTGCACGTGCAGCGGTTCGCACGCTTTCTTCACGCCGAAATACGATCCCCCCGGCCGCAGATACCAGTCATACATGTGCCAGATCATGCCCGGCCACGCATTGTTCAACATCCACTGAATGATTCCCGTCGATGTGTACTTGTTCCGTCCATAGGCCTCCATCATCGCGCGATGCGCCTCGTATGCCTGCACCTGCGCTTTCATCGCGTACTCCTCGACGGAATTCGCCTGCCCATACCGTTTATTCAAAGCTTCCGTGAATACGTTCAGCGTGCGCGACATTCCCCCGGCGTGATACTCCCAGACCGAATCAATCGGCCAAAGATGATCCGGTGGCAACATGCGCCGCAGACTCTCGACGGGAGGAATCGCCGGCCCCGGACTGGTCTCCGTGTTGAAGCCAAACGCACCTCCATGCCGCTTGTCCACGTACCAGAACGACGGAGCCACATACTCATACGGCCCGGTCATCTTTACGCCGCTTGGTCCAACGGTAGTGTTTCTCGCTCCAGCTGAAGAGATCGCCGGGTTCGGCCACTCCACGTCCTTCATGATCTGCAAATACAAATTCTCAATCCGCGGCGGAGGAGCAAAGTCGCTTCCGTACAACCACGTCATCACCGACGGATGCCGCTCCAGTCGCCGCAACTGGTCGCGCAGCGAGTCCCCCGCGATCCGCTCGTTCTCCTTATCCCACGCGGGCCAGTTCTCCCACTGATCGCAGCAGCACCACCCCGGCATCACCAGAATGCCCATCTGATCGGCAAGATCGAAGAAATGGTCGTCCTCCAATTTGCCTTCCAGTCGCACCGCATTCAGGTTCAGATCGCGTACATAGTTCAGCTCTGCCTGTTGCCTCTCTGGCGACGACCGCAGCATCAGGTCGAAGCTATAACCGGCCCCCCGAATCAGGATGTTCTTGCCATTGATCTGAAACAGCCGATGCCCGTTCTCATCGATTTTCGAACTGACTTCACGCACGCCGAACTGAATGTGAGCCGAATCCGAAACCTGTCCCTTCACCTCAACCGCAAGATCGAGCGGATAGAGTTCCTGCTTGCCCACCTGCGCCGGCCACCACAGCCGCGGATTCCGCAACATAAGTTGCGGAAACTTCTCCGCCGTAAAGTGAACCACCTGCGTTTCCTTCGGCCCGAGTCGAACTGCCTGTTCGAACGCGAGATCCTCGATTCTTCCTTTCACCACGGCTTCCACCGCGTGGTCCTCCGCATTCGTCACTTCCGCTCGTACCGTCAGCCGCGCCTCGTCCGTCGAAGGCAGGTTCAGCTTGGTCAACACCGCCGGGTAACGCAGCGCAACCGGACCAGTCGTGGAGATATGCACGTCCCGCCAGATGCCCATCTCCTTGTCCGGAGGCATCGGAGCCCAGTCCACCAGCGTGATTGCCAGATCTCGTGGCTGAGGAGCAAAAACTTCAATCGCCAGTGCGTTTGCAGCCCCGGGTCTTGCCGCAGAAGTTACATCAAACCGAAACAGCCGCCATGTTCCCGCCAACTCCTCAGAACTGGCGATCTGTACGCCATTCATCCACGCATTCGCCCGGTAGTTGATTCCGTCGAATCCCAGCCAAATGATCTTGCCTTTGTACTCAGCCGGCAAGTTGAACTCCGTGCGATACCACCACGACTGCCGAAACGGGCTTGCCGGAGGCATGAGGATATTCGAGAAGTCTTCGAAGATCGGATAAGTTGTGCCAGGAATCGTGCGCAGATTCATTCCTGTGTAAGGATCCGGGTACACCTGATCCTTCACCAGCGCGCTCAAAACCGTCGAAGGCAGTGTTGCAGGATACCAGTTGGCCGTCGCAAAACCCGGCTTCGAGATCGCCGCCCCATCAGCATGGACTTCCGCGGACGACTGAATGAACCAATTGTCCCTGAGTAGTTCAGACGTTCCTTTGGTTTCCGCCGCAGAACCCATCGAGAAGACAACAAGAAAGAGAGTAGCGACGCCGGTATCGAATACGGACAGGGCCCGTGGCATGAGTAGTGCTCCTGGTGCAGTCGAAGAGAACGCCACATTCTAGTCTCTGCGAGCCCTTGCAACCACTAGCGTGCTCGTTCACTTGCGCTGTGGGGAGCACTGTCGCTTATGCCAAGCCGTCGCCTGCTCGTAAGTATAAGCCAACCGCAGCACAAGATCCTCACGCCAATGTGGCCCGGCAATCTGCAATCCGATCGGCAATCCGCTCTGCGTAAACCCGCAGGGAACTGAAATCGCCGGCAATCCCCACACGTTGAACGGCCGCGTATTTCGCAGCAGCTTCAACTCCGCCGGACGCAGCGCCTCCGGGTTAGCTCTCAACTCCGCAATCGACGGCGCCGGCATCGGAGTAGTGGGCGTGACCAGCACATCCACCTCGGCAAACACGTCGCGAATGTTGCGCCGGGCAACCTCCAACTCGCGCCGCCGCTGCATATACTCCGCCGCCGTGACTTTCTCTCCCGTGCGAATCCGCCGCAACGTCTCCGGCTGATACAACTCTGGATTCTTTGCCACATCCTCCGCGTGGTAGGCATACGACTCGGCAGCCTGCAACGTCCGGTCAGTTGGCACCTCAAGCCGCACTTCCTTAACATCTGCAACCAGCGTCGCGATCCCCATCAGCGCGTGCTCCATCGCCGACGCAACTTCCGGATCGAGATCGTCAAAGAAATATGCCCGGGGCACGCCCACTCGCAGACTCTTTCGCGCCTTCCTTCAGGACGGAAACGTAGTCCGCAACCGGAACCTCCGCCGAAGTGATATCGCCCGGATCATATCCCGCAATAGCCTGCAGCACGATCGCCGCATCCTCCACGCTCGCGGCCAGCGGCCCCACGTGATCCAGCGACGTCGAGAGCGGAATCACCCCGCGGCTCGAAACCCGCCCGTACGTCGGCTTCAGCCCCACGCATCCGCACAGCGCCGCCGGTTCGCGAATCGATCCGGCTGTGTCAGTCCCGATCGCGGCATAGGCCATCCCGGCAGCAACCGAAGCCGCAGACCCTCCCGAAGAGCCGCCGGCAATCCGGCTCACATCCCACGGATTGTGTACGTCCCCGAAGTAGCTGACCAGCGAACTTCCGCCGTAAGCGAACTCATGCAGATTGTTTTTGCCAACGATCACCGCCCCGGCCTCGCGCAATCTCCGGACGACTTCCGCGTCTTCCGTCGGAACGCGATCCTTGTGCAGCGCGCTGGCCGACGTGGTGCGCACTCCCGCGGTATCGATCAGATCCTTCAGCGCGATCGGAATCCCATGCAGCGGCCCGCGCCATTGCCCGCGCGAAATCTCCTCCTCCGCCGCGCGCGCCTCCGCCAGCGCCGACTCCGCCATCACAGTAATGAATGCATTGAGGCGAGGATTGAGCTGCTCAATCCGCCGCAGGCACTCCTGCGTGAACTCAACCGGAGAGACCTCCTTCTGCCGAAACCGCTGCGCAAGCTCAGAAATTGTCGTGAGAGCACGTCATCGCCAGGAGAGTTCATTGTAAAACGGTGTTTCCTGTCGTGCACCTTCGTGCCCTTCGTGGTGAGCGTTTTTCTAAACCCTCTCAACCGCTCAAAGCATCCTATAATTGAAGAAGTCGTTTTCCTGGGGGCAAGACAAAAATGGCAGAGATGACGATCGCGCCTGTTGCGACTCACGGTTTCTTCGTGGATGGACGATGGCAACAGGATGGCGACCTCGTCGAAATCCGCGCCCCCTACGACGGCAGCCTGATCGCCCGCGTCACCCAGGGCCGCAGCGAGCACGCCGAAGCCGCCATTGCCGCCGCCGTCAAAGCCTTCGGCACCACCCGCCGCCTGCCCGCCTTCGAGCGCCAGCGCGTCCTTCGCCAAATCTCCGCGTTCATGGCCGAGCGCAAAGAGGAATTCGCCCGCACCCTGGCGCAGGAAGCCGGCAAGCCCATCAAGGCTGCCCGCATCGAAGTCGACCGCGCCATCTTCACCTTCAACGTAGCCGCCGAAGAGAGCACTCGCATCTACGGCGAATTTCTTCCTCTCGACTGGCAGGAATTCACCGCCGGACGCTGGGGCATCGTGCGCCGTTTTCCCACTCGGCCCCATCGCCGGCATCACTCCATTTAATTTCCCGATCAACCTGGTCGCGCACAAAGTTGCTCCGGCCATCGCCGCCGGATGCCCCATGGTCCTCAAGCCCGCCCCGCAAACGCCGCTCTGCTCGCTGCTTCTCGCCGAGTGCGTGCAGCAGGCCGGATGGCCCGATGGCGGCCTCAACGTCCTCCCGCTCTCCAACGAAGATGCCGGCCTGCTCGTCACCGACGACCGCATCAAGCTCATCAGCTTCACCGGCAGCGTTCCCGTCGGCTGGGACATCAAGCGCCGCGCCGGAAAAAAGAAAGTCGTCCTCGAACTCGGCGGCAACGCCGCCGTCATCGTCCACAGCGACGCCGACCTCGCCTACGCCGCCGACCGCTGCGTCACCGGAGGCTTCGGCTACGCCGGTCAGACCTGCATCTCCGTCCAGCGCATCCTGGTCGAGCACTCGGTCTACGGAAAATTCACCGATCTCCTAGTCGAAGGCGTCAAGCAACTGAAGACCGGCGACCCGCTCGACGAATCCACCGACGTTGGCCCGCTCATCCGCGAAAGCGACGCGATCCGCACCATCAGCTGGATCGAGGAAGCCGTCCGCGCCGGAGCCCGCCTCCTCTGCGGAGGCCGCCGCAACAATCTTAGTCGTCGAGCCCACGGTCCTCACCGGCACCAAGCCCGACATGAAAGTAAACTGCCAGGAAGTTTTCGGCCCCGTGGTGACGGTCGAGCCCTACAGGGATTTCGACCAGGCCCTGCGCCAGGTCAACAACTCTGCCTACGGAATGCAGGCGGGCGTCTTCACCCGCGACGCGAAGCTGCTCTTCCAGGCCTACGAAGAACTCGAAGTCGGAGGCGTCATCGCCGGCGACGTTCCCTCGTTCCGCATCGATCACATGCCCTACGGCGGCGTGAAAGATTCCGGCCACGGCCGCGAAGGCCTGCGCTACGCCATCGAAGAAATGACCGAACCCAAATTGCTGGTGATGAACCTGCGCTAGATTCGCTCGTTGTCATCCTGAGCGCAGTTGACGTCCGCGAAGCTGGCCTCAACGGAGTCGACGGATCGCTCTGAACACTGCCGCGTCGAAGCTAGGGATCCTTCGACTATGCGACTGCGTCGCTCCGCTCAGGATGACAATGATGAGATCCCTTCAAAAGCATTTTCTTTCGCGAAATTTCAAAAACCCGCGACAAAGCTTCTCGAAATATTTATAATTTCCAGTTTCACAACCAACTGCGGAAAACCTGTGGGTGGTTTTCTTACTCGGAACTTAAACTGACGCACTGAGCGGACGAGTAAACAACAAAGCTCCGCCGGGTCTCTTTCAGCCAGATCTCAGAAGAGAATGTCGCAGATCTTTCATCGCAGCACGAATACGCTGTCCCGCGCCACCATTTTCGGCGCAGTCTTCATTGTTGCGGCATTGGGCGGAGTCATTTACGTAGTGCAGGGCTCGCCCTTCGTGACCTACGCCGGAGTGCGCAAGCCCCAGCCGGTTCCATTCAGCCATCAGCACCACGTCACCGGACTCGGCATCGATTGCCGCTACTGTCACACCTCGGTCGAGACCTCCAGCTTCGCCGGCATTCCTCCGACCAAGACCTGCATGAACTGCCACTCGCAGATCTGGACCAACGCCCAACTGCTCGAGCCCGTCCGCGCCAGCTACCGCTCCGGCGAATCGCTGCAGTGGACGCGCGTCAACCAGCTCCCCGACTTCGTCTATTTCAATCACAGCATTCACGTCACCAAGGGCGTCGGCTGCAACACCTGCCACGGCCCGGTCGACCAGATGCCCCTGATGTACCAGCAGGAAAGTTTGCAGATGGAATGGTGCCTGGGCTGCCATCGCGATCCCGGCAAGAATCTGCGCCCGCGCGATCAGGTATTCAACATGCGCTACCAACCGCCCACGACCGGCAACCCCGTCACCGTGGATGACCGCACTTTCACCGATCAGGATGCGCTCGGCGCATACCTGATCACCAAATACCAGGTTCGTGTCGGACAGATAAAAACTTCCGACGGCCAGATCAGCGTCAGCGATATCACCAGTTGCAGCACATGCCATCGCTAACTTTTGGGAATGAGGTTTTGAGAGTGAATTTGTGGTCTTGATGTGGGGACAGCCGCCATCGGCTGTCCGTCGAGCGAAGCCCGACCTTGCTTGTGGCAGTTGACCGACACTATGCAAGCCGCGAAGCGGCGAAAGAATACAGCCCACGGCGTAAGCCGTGGGGTAGCAGAGCAGGGAAGAGCAAGCCCCGAAGGGGCGAAAGAAACGTAATCCGTACCGCATGATGAACGACGATAAAACTAACGGCGGACTGATCCAAATCAAAACGCGCGAAGACATCTGCCCCAGCAAGAAGCTCGACCTGGGCACGGTCCGCGAGAGAATCGACGCCGCCACCGCGCACGACGCGGCCGAAAAAACCGGCCCCGAATACTGGCGCTCCCTCGAAGAACTCGCCGGCAGCCCCGCCTTCCAGGAAGCCCTGCACCGCGAATTCCCCAAAGGCGCCTCCGAATGGCTCGACAAGGTTTCGCGCCGCGGATTCCTCAAGGTCATGGGCGCCTCGCTCGGCCTCGCCGGCATGACCGGATGCGTCAAGCTTCCGCTCGAGCCCATCGTCCCCTACGTTCGCCAGCCCGAAAACGTCATCCCCGGCCGCCCCATGTACTACGCCACCGCGATGACGCTCGGCGGCTACGCCAGCCCGGTTCTGGTCGAAAGCCATCTCGGACGCCCCACCAAAATCGAAGGCAACGACTCAGCATCCCGCGTCGCTCGGCGGCACCGACATCTTCGCGCAGGCCTCGCTGCTCGGCCTCTACGATCCCGACCGCTCGCAGACCGTCACCTCGATGGGCGACGTCCGCTCGTGGCAGGCGTTCCTCGGCGCGATCCGCGGCCCGCTCAGCGCGCAGAAGATCTCTGCAGGGCGCAGGCATTCGCATTCTGACGACGACGATCACGTCGCCCACGCTCGCCGACCAGCTGCGCAATTTCCTGAAGATCTATCCGCAGGCCAAGTGGCACGTCTACGAGCCGGTCAATCGCGACAACGTCCTCGAAGGCGCGAAGATGGCCTTCGGACAGCCCGTCGAGACGCGCTACGATTTCTCGAAAGCCGACGTCATCGTCTCGCTCGACGCCGACTTCCTCTACGCCGGATTCCCCGGCAACACGAAATACATCCGCGACTTCGCGAGCCGCCGCAATCCCGACGGCAACATGAACCGGCTGTACGTCATCGAGAGCACGCCGAGTTCAACGGGCGCGAAGGCGGATCATCGGCTGCCGGTGCGAGCGGATGATCGAGCATTTCGCACGCTCATGCTTCGGCCTGCATGTCAGCTGGGCATCCGTCTCAGGGATCGGAGCAGTGCAGAACTTCGCGCTAATGCGCGCGAGCGACCTGCAGTCCCATCAGGGGTCCAGCCATTGTGATCGCCGGAGATCATCAGCCGCCCGTCGTTCACGCACTCGCTCATGCGATCAACGCGAAGCTCGGCAACGTCGGCAAGACCGTCTTCTACACCGACCCCGTCGACGCGAATCCGGTCAACCAGACCGAATCGCTGAAAGAACTCGTCGCCGACATGCAGGCGGCAAGGTCGATCTGCTGATCATCCTCGGCGGCAATCCGGCCTACGACGCGCCCGCCGACCTGAACTTCGCCGACGTGCTGAAGAGCAACAAAGTTCCCCTGCGCGTGCATCACGGCCTCTATCAGGACGAAACCGCCGAACTCTGCCAGTGGCACGTCCCCGCAACGCACGAACTCGAATCCTGGGGCGATGCCCGCGCCTACGACGGCACGGTCAGCATCATCCAGCCGCTGATCGCTCCTCTATATAACGGCAAGAGCGCGCATCGAATTCGTCGCGCTGCTCTCCGGTCAAGCCGAAGCGACCGGATACGATCTGGTCCGCGCCTACTGGCAGAAGCAGCACACCGGCGCAGACTTCGAACAGTTCTGGCGCAAGTCGCTGCACGACGGCTGGATCGAAGGCACTACCTTCGCTCCGAAATCCGTGAGCGCAAAATCGTCGGCCGCGCCTGCACCCGAAACCAAGGCCGCTGACCCCAACGCCATCGAGCTCAACATCCGCCGCGACCCCACCATCTACGACGGACAATTCTCCAACAACGGCTGGCTCCAGGAACTCCCCAAGCCGATGTCGAAGCTCACCTGGGACAACGCCATCCAGATCGGTCCCAAGATGGCCGAGCGCCTGCAACTCGCCAGCAAAGACGTCGTCGAACTCGAACTGAACGGCAAGAAAGTCCAAGGCGCCGTCTGGATTCAAGCCGGACATCCCGACAACTCCATCACCATCACGCTAGGCTACGGCCGCAAGCGCGCCGGACGCGTCGGCACCGAGCAGGGCTTCAACGCCTACGAACTCCGCACCAGCGCCAATCCCTGGATCGCCTCGGGCGTAAAGATCACCAAGACCGGCGCCACGTACGAACTCGCCTCCACCCAAGGCATGCAGTCCATGGAGACGCCCGACGGCGGCTACCGCCCGCTGGTCCGCGAAACCACGCTCGAGGAATACAAGAAAGAGCCGAAGTTCGCGCAGGAAGAAGAAGTTCCCAAAGACGTCACGCTCTACCCCAACTACGAGTACGAAAAAGAGACCTACGCCTGGGGCATGGCCATCGATCTCAACAAGTGCGTTGGCTGCAACAACTGCATCGTCGCCTGCCAGTCGGAAAACAACATCGCCGTAGTCGGCAAGGAGCAGACTCTCCTCGGCCGCCACATGCACTGGATCCGCGTCGACGCCTACTATCAGGGCGACCGCGACAATCCCAAGGCCTTCTTCCAGCCCGTTCCCTGCATGCACTGCGAGAACGCGCCCTGCGAAGTCGTCTGTCCGGTAGGCGCGACCAACCACTCCAGCGAAGGTCTGAACGACATGATCTACAACCGCTGCGTGGGCACGCGCTACTGCTCCAACAACTGTCCGTACAAAGTTCGCCGCTTCAACTTCCTGCTCTTCCAGGACTGGGAGACGCCGCAATACAAGATGATGCGCAACCCCGACGTCAGCGTACGCAGCCGCGGCGTCATGGAAAAGTGTACCTACTGCGTGCAGCGCATCAACGAGCGCCGCATCGACACCGAAACGCAATCGGTCCGCGAGAGCAAAGACATCCGCATCGGAGACGAATTGCAGACGGCCTGCCAGCAATCCTGCCCGGCCGACGCCATCGTCTTCGGCAACATCAACGATCCCAACAGCAACGTTTCCAAGTGGAAAGCGCAGTCCAGAAACTACAGCCTGCTAGGCGAACTGAACACCAGGCCACGCACAACGTACTTAGCAGAAGTCCGCAACCCGAACCCGGAGTTGGAAGGCAAGAGCTAAGAGCCAGGAGCTAGAAGCTAGACAGCATGCCAGAGCAATACAAATCGTCGACCGATCTCGATCGCGCCCCGGTCATCGAACCCGGCCACACTTTCGGCACGGTCACCGAAAAAATCAGCGCCATCGTTCTCACGCGCCCGGCGACCAACGGATGGTTCATCGGCTTCGGCATCGCCTTCATGATGACGATGATGATGCTCTTCGCCCTCGGATACCTGTTCCTCAAGGGCACCGGCATCTGGGGCGTCACCATCCCCATCGGATGGGGCTTCGCCATCGTCAACTTCGTCTGGTGGATCGGTATCGGCCACGCCGGCACGCTGATCTCCGCCATCCTCTTATTGCTGCGTCAAACCTGGCGCAACTCGATCAACCGCTTCGCCGAAGCCATGACGCTGTTCGCCGTGGCTGTCCGCCGGAATCTTCCCCGCAGTCCACGTCGGCCGTCCCTGGCTCGCCTACTGGCTCTTCCCGTATCCCAACACCATGCAGCGTGTGGCCGCAGTTCCGCAGCCCGCTCATGTGGGACGTCTTCGCGGTCTCGACCTACGCCACGATTTCCGCTCTCTTCTGGTTCACCGGCCTCATCCCTGACTTCGCGACTCTGCGCGACCGCTCCGAGAAGCGCTGGATCAAGATGATCTACGGCATGCTCTCATTCGGATGGCGCGGATCCGCCCGCCACTGGCATCGCTACGAAACGATGTACCTGCTGCTCGCCGGACTGGCCACGCCGCTCGTGCTCTCCGTCCACACCGTCGTCAGCTTCGACTTCGCGGTCGGCATCGTCCCCGGATGGCACACCACCATCTTCCCGCCCTACTTCGTCGCGGGCGCCATCTACTCCGGCTTCGCCATGGTGCTGATGCTGGCCATCCCGATCCGCAAGATCTACGGCCTCGAAGATTTCATCACCGAGCGCCACCTGCAGAATTCCGCGAAGGTCATGCTCGCCACCGGGACTGATCGTCGCCTACGGCTACGGCATCGAGGCCTTCATGGGATGGTACAGCGGCGATCGCTACGACGCCTTCACGCTGTGGAACCGCCTGCATGGACCTTATGCCGGTATCTTACTGGATGCTGCTGATCTGCAACATCTTTATTCCGCAGGTGCTCTGGATCCGCAAGCTGCGCACCAGCCCGGTCGCACTCTTCTTCATCTCCGGCGTGATTCTCGTCGGCATGTGGCTGGAGCGCTTCATCATCGTCGTCGTCAGCCTGCACCGCGATTTCCTGACGTCGTCGTGGGGCATGTACTACCCCACGCGCTGGGACTGGATGACCTACATCGGCACGATCGGCATGTTCCTGGCCGCCATGTTCCTGTTCCTGCGCGTGCTGCCGGCGATCTCCATCTTTGAAATGCGCACCCTCCTGCCCGAAGCGGAGGTGAAAGAATAATGGCGAAGCGCGATCCCATCTACGGCCTCATGGCCGAATTCGATTCGGCGCAGGCCCTCGTCGACGCGGCCAAGAAGACGCACGAGGCCGGCTACAAGAAAATCGACGCCTACAGCCCATTCCCGATCGAAGGCCTCGCCGAAGAAATCGGAATGCACTTCGACGAAATCCCGCTCACGGTTCTCATCGGCGGCATCATCGGTGGATGCACCGGCTACCTGATGCAGTACTGGATGTCCGCCGTCGACTATCCGCTCAACATCGGCGGCAAGCCTCCGCACTCCTGGCCCGCGTTCATCGTGATCACGTTTGAAATGACGATTCTGTTCGCCGGAATCTCCGCGGTTCTCGGCATGCTGGCCTTCAACGGCCTGCCCATGCCCTATCACCCGGTCTTCAACGTTCCGCGCTTCGCCTTCGCATCCAAAGACCGCTTCTTCCTGATCGTGTTCTCCTCCGACAAGAAGTACAACCCGGTCGAAACGCGCCGCTTCCTGGAAACCCTGGACCCGCGCTCCATCTCGGAGGTGCCAAGCTAAATGCACTCCCTCCGAACAACGTGGACATCAAGAAACGGTGGATGCTCCATCCTTGCGCGTTCTGTGCGCAAAGCCTGCCCTGAGCTTGTCGAAGGGGTGGGATGCCACGAAGCTGCGCCATTGGCTTTCCTTAGTGTCCCTTCGTGTCCTTCGTGGTTAAAGCTTTTGCGGCATGCACCTCACTGCGGCCGTAGCCCTCACGACCGCCTGCCGCCTGGACATGCACGTCCAGCCGCGCCAGAATCCGCTCTCCTACAGCGACTTCTACTCCGACCACCGTTCCGCCCGTCCGCCGGTCGAAGGCACGGTCGCCCGCGGCCAATTGCACGAAGACACCTACTTCTACACCGGCAAGATCGGCAACAATCCCGGCGACCAAATGCCCTTCCCGGTCACCAAAGAAGTCCTGGAGCGCGGCCGCGAGCGTTTCAACATCTACTGCGCCCCATGTCACTCGCGCGTCGGAGACGGCAACGGCTTCGTCCCGTCCCGCGGTTTCGCCCGCAAGCCGCCGTCGTTCCACATCGTCCGCTTGCAGAAGGCCCCGCTGGGATACTTCTTCGACGTCATGACCAACGGCTTCGGCATCATGCCCGACTACGCCTCGCAGATTCCGCCGCAGGATCGCTGGGACATCGTCGCCTACATCCGCGCCCTGCAACTCAGCCAGAACGCAACCATGGCCGACGTGCCCCCGGATCAGAAGATCCCCTCAGAGCCTCCGACATTCCGCGAGCCCGGATCTGGCGCAACCCTGCCGATCATCGCGCCCAAACCGAATTCGCAACCAGAATCTGAAATGAAAAAAGAAGGTCAGAAATGAGCGCGGCGCCCAAACAACTCGATCTGTCGGCGCCCCCGATCGTCAAAACGATCGGCCAGCGAGCTCTCATCGTCGGCGTCGTCTTCAGCCTCGGCGCCATCGCGCTCGCATTCACGCGCCCCGAAGAGTTCTATCGCGGCTACCTGCTCGGCTACATGGATTGGCTCGGCATCGCGCTCGGCTCCATGGCCATCGTCATGATCCGCCACCTCACCGGTGGTGGATGGGGCACAGTCATCCGCCGCATCCTCGGCGCCGCCATGCGCACGCTGCCCGTCCTGGCGATCCTCTTCATTCCGATCATCATCGCGGTCCTGCAGCACCAGATGTATCCCTGGCTCAAGCCGCTCGACGCGATCACCGATCCGCACATCCGCGAACATCTTCACAAGAACGAGTTCATCAAAGGCGCTTACCTCAACAGCACCGGCTTCATCATCCGCGCCATCATCTACATCGCGATCTGGAACCTGCTCTCGTTCCTGCTCTCCCTGTGGTCGAAGCAGACCGACAAGCCCAACGCGCCCGACAACACGGATAAATTCAAAGCCGTCGCCGGACCCGGCCTCATCCTCTACGGCTTCACCATCTCCTTCGCCGCCATCGACTGGATCATGTCGCTCGACCCCAGCTGGATCTCGACCATCTACGGCCTGATCATCCTCATCGGCGAAGTCCTCGCCGCCATGTGCTTCGCCATCGTCGTCGAGCGCATCCTCGTCGACTACAAGCCCATGTCCGAGATGCTCCGCCCCGATTTCGTTCACGACCACGGCAAGTGGACGCTCGCCTTCATCATGGTCTGGGCCTACTTCAACTTCTCGCAGTGGCTCATCATCTGGGCCGGCAATCTGCCCACCGAAATCACGTTCTACCTGAAGCGCATCAACCACGGATGGGGTTACGTGGCGGTATTCCTGGCTCTCTTCCACTTCGTCGTCCCATTCGTCATCCTGCTGTCGCGGCCCTTTAAGCGGAACATTCGCAAACTCGTCTGGCTCGCGGTTTGGCTCCTCTGCATGCGCTACGTCGATCTCTTCTGGAACATCGAGCCGAACTTCTCCACCAACTTCTCCGTCACCATCGCCGACATCGTCGTGCCCATTGCCATCGGCAGCATCTGGATCTTCTTCTTCTGCCGCAATCTCGCCGCGCTGCCGCTGCTGCCCGTCTACGACGTCTCGGCCAACGACGTTTTCGATCCCCACTCCACTCATCCGCCTGGAATTCCGGAGAACGCATGAACCACGACATCCATCCCGTGAAGACCAACGGACACGCCGACTACGAGCGCCGCGACATCGGCGTCCCAGCCGTTTACTATTTCCTGGTCGGCCTGGCGGTAGCCCTGGTCGGTAGCCTCTTTCGCTGTCAGCGGCTTGTACCACTTTCTGGAGAATCGTTCTCAAGCCAATCAGACACCGGTGAGCCCGCTCGTCGCGAACGCGCCTGCCGACACCCGTCGCCTGCCGCCGGAGTACAAAACAGATTCCGAAGGCGACGACTACGAAAAATATCTGCGAGAAGAATTTTCCCGCGCCGCAATTGGAAACCGACGAGCGCACCGAACTGAACGAAGATCGCCTGCGCGAAGAAAATATTCTCAGCACCTACGGCTACGTCGACGAGAATGCCGGCACCGTCCACATTCCCATCGACCGCGCCATGGACCTCCTGGCCCAACGTGGACTCCCCACGCGCACGCAAGCCGGGGACGACACGCAGCTCAGCCCCGGCAAAACGAAGGCCGCCAATAAGAAGCGAACGCGCAGAACACAATTCGAAGGCGGACAAAGCAGTGTAGGGACAGCCGCCTTCGGCTGTCCTGTCGAGCGAAGCGCGAAGCGCAAAGGAGCGAATCTCGCTGTCCTCTGCGAGCCTGGCGACCTCTACGGAATAGCTGTCTGCTGGCAGCGTTGTCCTTCTAGCCTCGACCGCCTGGGGACAAGGCATGTCCAAAGGCATCATGTCCCCTCCCGCCAACGTCCGCCCGCCGTATCTGACGAACGTCGGCATCGAGCAGCGTCTCGATGGCCAAGTCCCGCCGATCTCGCCTTCACCGACGACACCGGCCGCGCCGTCAAACTAGGCGACTACTTCGGCAAAAAGCCGCTGATCCTCAACCTCGTCTACTACAACTGCCCCATGCTCTGCGGTGAAGCCCTCGCCGGACTCAGCGCCTCCATGAAGATGATCAAGTTCGACGTCGGCAACGAATTCGAAGTCGTCACCGTCAGCTTCAATCCGCAGGAAACCCCGCCACTCGCCGCCGCCAAGAAAGCACGAATACCTCAAGCGCTACGGACGCCCCAACGCCGCCGCCGGCTGGCATTTCCTGACCGGCCCGGCCGACTCCATCAACGCCCTCACCAAGGCTGTCGGCTTCCAGTATCAATACGACGCCGCCAAGAACCAGTACGCGCACGCCACCGCGATCATGGTCCTGACCCCGCAAGGCCGCATCTCGCGCTACTTCTACGGCGTGGACTTCCCGCCGAAAGACCTGCGCATGGGACTGGTCGAAGCCTCGCAGGGAAAAATCGGCAACGCCGTCGATCAAGTTCTTTTGTACTGCTATCACTACGATCCCGCCACCGGCAAATACGGCGCGATCGTCAGCAACATGTTGAAAGCTCGGCGGCGCGCTGACCATCCTGTTCTCGGCGGCCTGATCCTCATTCTCTTCCGCCTGGAGCGCATCGCCCCGCGCAGAGGATGGGATCACACGAAGCCGCATCAGGCAGGACTAGTTAAACGCAATATGTTCGATAACTTTCCATTGTGGCCGCAACGGGCCTCCAGCATGGCGGGCAACGTCGATGCTCTCTTCATCTTCCTGCTCATCGTGTCCGGGTTGATGACCCTTCTGATCTTCGTCGCCATCATCTATTTCGCCGCGCGCTATCGCCATCGCAAAGGCGTTCTGGCCGAACAGATCGAAGGCTCCACTCCCCTCGAACTCACCTGGTCGATCATTCCGCTCGGCGTCTTCATGGTGATCTTCGCCTGGGGCGCGGTCGTCTACTTCCAGGGCCGCACGCCTCCTCGCGATGCGACCGAAGTCTACGTCGTCGCCAAGCAATGGATGTGGAAGCTCGAACACGCCGAAGGCCAGCGCGAGATCAACGAACTGCACGTCCCCGTCGGCCGCGACGTCAAACTCATCATGACTTCGCAGGACGTCATCCACAGCTTCTTCGTTCCCGCGTTCCGCATGAAGCAAGACGTGCTCCCCGGCCGCTACACCGTCGCCTGGTTCCGCGCCACCAAGCCGGGCACCTATCACCTGTTCTGCGCCGAATACTGCGGCACCCAGCACTCCGGCATGATCGGTTCCATCGTCGTCATGGAGCCCGCGCAATACGAGGCCTGGATGAGCGGCGGCTCCGGCGGCCCACTCTCCGCCAGCGGCGAAAAGATCTTCGCCGAACTCGGCTGCGCCACCTGTCATCGCGCCGACTCGCAGGGACGCGGCCCCAACCTGCAGGGAATGTTTGGCAAGCCCGTGCAGCTCGAAGATGGACGCATGGTCACCGCCGACGAGAACTACCTTCGCGAATCCATCCTCGATCCCGGCTCGAAAGTCGTCAAAGGATTCAAGCCCGTCATGCCGACCTTCCAGGGACTGGTCAGTGAAGAGCAACTCAACGCGCTGGTGGCCTACGTGAAATCGCAGGCGCAACCCGGCGCACGCGCGCAGCCAAGCGAGCGCCGCCACGGCCGCGCCCGACAGGCGCGCCGGGCAACGGAAATCAGGTGCAATAGTTATGGCTACGGCTACGGTTCCATCGGTCGAACGAGAGAATTACCTCAACAAGCACTACGGTGTCGGTTCGTGGCTCCTCACCACCGACCACAAGCGCATCGCGCTGCTCTATCTGATCTCGATCACCTTCTTCTTTTTCATCGGTGGATTCTTCGCGCTGCTCATCCGCCTCGAATTGCTCACGCCCGCCGGCGACCTGGTCCAGGCCGACACCTACAACAAGCTCTTCACCATGCACGGCCAGGTGATGGTCTTCTTCTTCCTGATCCCGTCCATCCCCGCCGTGCTCGGCAACTTCCTCATCCCGCTGATGATCGGCGCGAAAGATCTCGCCTTCCCGCGCATCAACCTGCTGAGCTGGTATCTCTACATCATCGCCGGCATCATGATGGTGCACTGCATGCTGACCGGCGGCGTCGACACCGGCTGGACCTTCTACACTCCCTTCAGCACCGCCTTCAGCAACACGAAAGTCATTGAAGCCGGGCTCGCCATCTTCGTCTCCGGATTCTCCTCCATCCTCACCGGACTGAACTTCGTCGTCACCATTCACCGCATGCGCGCTCCCGGGCTGACCTGGTCGCGCCTGCCGCTGTTCGTCTGGGCGCACTACGCCACCAGCATCATTCAGATTCTCGGAACCCCGGTCATCGCCATTACCCTCGTGCTGGTCGTCGCCGAGCGTGCCCTGCACCTCGGCATCTTCGATCCCAAACTTGGCGGCGATCCGCTGCTCTTCCAGCACCTGTTCTGGTTCTACTCGCATCCCGCCGTCTACATCATGATTCTGCCCTCGATGGGCGTCGTCAGCGAGATCATTGCCTGCTTCTCGCGCAAGCGCATCTTCGGATACAGCTTCGTCGCGCTCTCTTCTATCGCCATCGCGGTCTTCGGATTCCTCGTCTGGGCGCACCACATGTTCGTCGCCGGAATCTCCGTCTATGCCGCGCTGATCTTCTCGCTGCTGAGTTATTCGGTCGCCGTGCCCTCCGCGGTCAAGGTCTTCAACTGGACCGCCACTCTCTACAAGGGCTCGATTCACTACGACGCGCCCATGCTCTATGCCTTCGGCTTCCTCGGCCTTTTCACCATGGGCGGACTGACCGGACTGTTCCTCGCCGCGCTCGGCATCGATGTTCACGTCACCGATACCTATTTCGTCATCGCCCACTTCCACTACATCATGGTCGGCGGCGCGCTCATGGGCTATCTGGGCGGCATGCATTTCTGGTGGCCGAAGATTTCCGGCAAGCTTTATCCCGAAGGCTGGGCACGGCTCGCCGCCCTCATCGTCTTCATCGGATTCAACCTGACCTTCTTCCCACAGTTTGTTCTCGGATATCTCGGCATGCCGCGCCGTTATGCCGACTACAGTCACATGCCCGAGTTCCAGGTGCTCAACGTCCTCTCGACCGCCGGCGCCACCGTCCTCGGCGTCGGCTACCTGCTGCCCATGATCTACTTCCTCTGGTCGATGCGTTACGGCAAGCCGGCTTCCGACAATCCCTGGAACGCCGCCGGACTCGAGTGGAAGACGCAGTCTCCGCCCACGACTTTCAACTTCGAGGAAGAGCCCGTCGTGACCTGGGAAGCCTATAACTACGACGAGATCGATAAAGGCCACAAAGAGGAGGTCCAAGTTGTCGGATAGCCAAGCTGCCGTCCACACACCACGACGGTCTCCACAACCCGGCTCTGCTGCATCATTTCGCCGACGAAGAGCAGCAGCGCGACGCTTCCAGCCTCGGCATGTGGATCTTCCTCGGCACCGAAGTCATGTTCTTCGGCGGCCTGTTCTGCGCCTACCTGATCTACCGTCGCTGGTACTTCGGAGATTTCGCCGCCGCCAGCAAGTCCATCGATGCCGCTCTCGGTGCCACCAACACCGCCGTCCTGATCTGCAGCAGCTTGACGGTCGTCCTCGCCATCTGGGCCGCCCAGACCGCACGCCGCGGGCTGATGATCCTGATGCTGATTCTCACCATGCTTTTCGGCGTCGCCTTCCTGGGCATCAAGGGCGTCGAGTACAAAGACAAGTTCGAAGAGCATCACGTTCCCGGAGCGAGTTTCAGCTTCGACCACGAGGAGATTCCCGGTCACCCCGGTCAATACGCCAACCCGCAGCACGCCCAGATCTTCTTCGCGCTCTACTTCATCATGACCGGCCTGCACGCCCTGCACATGATTGTGGGACTCGGCATCTTCACCTGGCTTTTGTGGATGGCGTGGAAGGGACGCTTCACGCCCCGCTATCACACGCCCCTAGAAATAGGCGGCCTGTACTGGCACTTCGTCGACATCGTCTGGATTTATCTGTTCCCGTTGCTCTATCTGATCGACCGGCACCCGTAAGCACTGAGACCATCGAATGCATGACCACTCAAAATCGTCGCCGCTGAAAACCTACTTCGCCGTCTGGGGAGCCCTGCTGCGTAGGCACGTTCCTAACCTACGAAGCCGCATTGATCGATCTCGGCCGTTTCAACGCCGCCGTCGCTCTCATCATCGCGACCACCAAGGCCCTGCTAGTCGCCCTCTTCTTCATGCACCTGAAGAACGCCAGCGAGAAACTGCTGAAGCTGGTCGTAGTCTCGACAATATTCTTCCTGATTCTCCTCCTGGCCCTCTCCATGTTCGACTACGCCACCCGTTCATACAGCTAGGGAATTGAATTATGTGGGGACAGCCGCCATCGGCTGTCCGCCGCGCACGCGAAGCGACCAGAAGCGTCCTCACCTCCTAAAACGGTTCGACCAGAACCGTGGAAGAGCTAGAATCGTGGAACGCCAGCTAGATCCGTGGAAGAGCGGCCCTTTAAGGGCCGCGTTAGAGGCTCTACAAATGGAAGGGCCTTTAGGCCCCGTCTTCCGCCCAAAACTCGAAACTCGAAACCATCCCCATGTGCGATATACTCGCCCGTCAGGCAACCCACGAGGTGAACCATGGCGTTCTGTAATTCCTGCGGAGCACCGCTCAACGAGGGAACAAAATTCTGCAACAAATGCGGCGATGCCGTTACCGGCGCTCCCGCCGCTGCTGCCCAGCCAATCACTCCCGCGCCGCCGCCCTCCAAGGGCGGCAGCAGCGCCCTCAAAATCATCCTGATCATCGTCGGCGTCATCGTTCTCATCGGAATCCTCGGCGTCGCGACCATCGGTATCGTCGGATACCGGATCGCCAAGAGCGCCCACGTCAGCCAGAAGGGCGACAACGTGAAAGTCGAAACTCCCTTCGGCAGCATGGAGACTTCCAACGATCCCGACAAAACCGCCGAGGAACTCGGTGTCGAGATCTATCCCGGAGCGCAGGTGCAGAAAGCAGGTACGGCCTCAGTCACATTCGGCAGCCTGCACACGGTCACCGCCAATTTCGAGAGCAGCGATTCGGTGGACAAGATCTGCGACTTCTATAAGCAGAAATTTCCCAGCGCCCAGGTCAGCAGTTCCGACCAGAATCGCTGCAGCATCGTCTCCGGCGACAAGGGCAACTCGACGACTATTACTGTCCAGCCCAGTGGTGACGGTTCCAGATTTACCATCGTCACCCTGACAAAGAAGTCTTAGTACTGAGAAGACCCGGTTGATGTCAGACACCGCCGCAGACTCCGTGCCAGCTTCAAAAACATCGCTGACCGATCCCTTGGGGCTGCACGAAGCCCTGCGCAGAAATGTTCGCGGCGACGTGAAGTTCGACGACGGCAGCCGCGCCCTCTATGCCACTGACGGATCCAACTACCGCCAGGTCCCAATCGGCGTCGTGCTGCCTCGCGACGCCGAAGACGTCCTCGCTGCCATCTCCGTCTGCCGCGAATTCGGCGCCCCGCTGCTCTGTCGCGGTGGCGGCACCTCGCTCGCCGGACAATGCTGCAACGTCGCGGTAGTTCTCGATTTCACGAAGTACATGGGAAAGATTCTCGAGATCGATCCCGACCGCCGCATTGCGCGAGTCCAGCCCGGAGTGGTTCTAGATCACCTCCGCAACGCCGCCGAAAAATATCACCTGACCTTCGCCCCCGATCCCGCCAGCCACGACCGCTGCACCATCGGCGGCATGATCGGCAACAACTCCTGCGGCGTCCACTCCATCATGGGCGGCAAGACGGATGACAACATCGAAGCCCTGGAAGTAGTGACCTACGACGGAGTCACGTCTCACGGTCGGCCAAGATCTTGTAGGGACGGACGCCTCGTCCGTCCGGCCGGGCGAAGCCCGGCCGCGAGCGCTGCACGTGCAGATCAAATCCACTCCTCGCTAAAGCAAATTGCCGATCAATACGCCGACCTGATCCGCCAGAAATTCCCCAACATCCCCCGCCGAGTCTCCGGCTACAACCTCAACTACCTGCTGCCTGAAAACGGCTTTCACATAGCCCGCGCGTTAGTCGGCTCCGAAGGCACCTGCGCCACAATCCTGGAAGCCACCTGCCGCCTCAGTCGAAAGTCCTCCGGCACGTGTGCTAGTGGTCCTCGCCTATCCCGACATCTACCAATGCGCCGACCACATCCCGGAAATCCTCGAGCACAAGCCCATCGGCCTCGAAGGCTTCGACGACCTCCTCGTCTACTACGAGCGCACAAAAGGCATCAACACCGAAGGCCTCGCGTTACTCCCCGAAGGCGCCGGATGGCTGATGGTCGAATTCGGCGCTGAATCTATCCCCGGCGCCGAAATGCAGGCGCAGCGTATGATCGACGCGCTGCGACGCAGTCCCAGTCCTCCGAATGTAAAGGTCTACTCCGGCGCCAACGCCAAGCGAGTCTGGGAAGTCCGTGAGTCGAGTCTCGGCGCAACGTCGCACGTCCCCGGCGAGCCGCTCAACTGGGAAGGCTGGGAAGACGCCGCCGTCGCTCCCGAAAAACTTGGCGGATATCTCCGCGACCTCCGCAAGATGATGGCCGAGTTCGGTTACAAAGGCTCACTCTACGGACACTTCGGCCACGCCTGCGTGCACACCCGCCTCAACTTCGACCTGCAATCGAAAGAAGGAATCGCGAAATATCGCCACTTCGTCGAAGAAGCCGCCGACCTGGTCGTCAGCTACGGCGGATCCCTCTCCGGCGAACACGGCGATGGACAATCCCGCGCCGAACTCCTCCCCAAAATGTTCGGCCCCGAACTAATGGAGGCCTTCCGCAAATTCAAAACCGCCTGGGATCCCGACTGGAAAATGAATCCCGGCAAACTGATCGAGCCGTACAAGCTCGACGAAAATCTGCGCCTCGGCGCGAACTACTCCCCGTGGGAGCCGCAAACTCATTTCCAGTTTCCCGAAGATCACGGCAGCCTCTCGCACGCCGCCCTGCGCTGCGTCGGCGTAGGCAAGTGCCGCCGCGAAGAAGGCGGCGTGATGTGCCCCAGCTGGCGCGCCACGCACGAAGAAGAACACTCCACCCGCGGCCGCGCCCACCTGCTCTGGGAGATGACGCAGGGAGAAGTAATCCGCGACGGCTGGCGCAGCGAAGAAGTCAAACACTCCCTGGACCTCTGCCTCGCCTGCAAAGGATGCAAAAGCGATTGCCCCGTCAGCGTAGACGTCGCGACGTACAAAGCCGAATTCCTCTCCCACTACTACGAAGGCCGCCTCCGTCCGCTGAACGCGTACGCCTTCGGCAACATCGATTTCTGGGCAAGCCTGGCGTCGAAAGCTCCGGGCTTGGTGAATCTCACAACCCAACTCCCGTTCCTGCGCGACATCGCCAAAAAAATCGGAGGAATCCCCGCCCAGCGCCGCATTCCCCCCTTCGCCCCGCAGACTTTCAAACAATGGTTTAGGTTGTCCAGCGGCGAACGCCTTCGTCCGTCGTCGACCGCCTCACGTTAACCCCAACGCGTCGAATCCATGGCAAGACAGCCCCGAAGGGGCGGAATATGAAAGCCCGGCACGGCAGTCCCGAGAAGAGCGAAGCTCAGCACCGATCGAGTCCCGCAGGGACGACAGCCTCAGCCCCGCCCGTTCTCCTCTGGGCCGACACCTTCAACAACTACTTCCTCCCGCAAACCGCCCGCGCCGCCGTCGAAGTCCTCGAAACCGCCGGCTTCCGCGTCCTGGTACCCCAAGCCAACCTCTGCTGCGGACGCCCCCTCTACGACTTCGGCATGCTCGACCGCGCCGAGCGCCTGCTCCTCGAAATCCTCGACCAACTAGAGCCCGAAATCGAAGCCGGCATCCCCGTCGTCGGACTCGAACCCTGCTGCGTCGCCGTCTTCCGCGACGAACTCACCAACCTCTTCCCCCACGACGCACGCGCCCAAGCCCTGAGCAAGCAAACATTCCTGCTAAGCGAATTCCTCGAACAAAAACTAACTCCCGGCGCGACGCTGCCGCAACTGAACCGCAAAGCCCTGCTCCACGGCCACTGCCACCACAAATCGATCATGAAGATGACCGCCGAAGAATCCCTCCTCCGCCGCCTGGGCATCGACTTCACCGCTCCCGCTCCCGGATGCTGCGGCATGGCCGGATCCTTCGGCTTCGACGCCGAGCACTATGAAGTCTCCCAAGCCATCGGCGAACTGGAACTCCTTCCCGCCGTCCGCCAAGCCCCGCCTGACTGGCTGATCATCGCCGACGGCTTCAGTTGCCGCGAGCAAATCGCCCAAAGTACGACGCGCCACGCCCTCCACCTGGCCGAGGTCCTCCAAATGGCCCTCCACCCCAGCGCGCTGGACAAAGATGATCCCTATCCCGAATCCCGAGCCATCCGCGAGCAAGAGCAGGAAGTGAACGCCTCGATGACCCGCGCCGCGAAAACCGTTGGAGCAGTAGCCGGCGCCGGACTAGCAATCTGGCTCCTAACCCGCAAACGCTGAAGTCTCAACGAACTCAGCTAGTGGACAGCCGCCTCGGCTGTCCAGTCGTGAAGCGCTGCAAGTCGACAAGTCACGTCCGAATCAATAGCTTACGCCAGTCCCTACCCCAATACCCACCTTTCTGGGACAATAGTAAAGGCGTCACCGCTATCCCGGTTTCCCCGGCACTCGCGAAGCTTCCAATCAACGATCGAAAATTCAGCAATTCACCTCCCATGGATCGCGACCTGACAACCCTAGTCTCCACCGACGTGGCCCACGCCCTCGACACGCAGGTCCAGCAATCCGGCGCCCGCACCGAAGGCCCCCTCCGCGGCTCGGTCCTGGTCCTGATCCAGTTCGACGTCTGCGAAGAGATCCGCCTCGACGTCCTCCGCCAGATCTTCGGAGCCCGCACCGCCCAAGCCAGCTTCAAGAGCAGCCAAGCTCCGGCATACGTTCGCTACCAGCGCCCTCCCGTCGACGAGCCGCTCGAGCCCCTGATCCTCGACTCCGGCGAGCGCCTCGCCGGAGAGATCAAGTACTACGACTACGGCGTAGTCAGCCTGGTCTTCGAGCTCCCGTTCTCCGGCGACTGGGACAAGCTGGTCGCAGCTCTCCGCCCACTGGACCTCCGACACCAACTTCGAAAAGCTGGCCTAGCGCGTCGTCCGCCAGAAGCTCGAGCGCGCCGCCCCCGCCCTGATCAAGCCCTATCGAGGACAACTGGCTGCAAGAGGACTACTTCATCTTCCACGTCCGCGAGATTCAGGGATCCCCCTCCGCACGCCAACGATCTCCTCGCCACCCACGCGACCAGATCGCCCAGATCGTCCGCGGAGAAACCGCCACTCTCCGAAGGCGAGCGCCAGGAAATTCTCCAGTCCCGCATCTCGTACTATCCCACCGACCTCGCCGTCATCGGATGGAACGCCGCCTTCATCTACGACACGCCCTCCGGCGCCGAGACCGCCATCCAGCTGCTGCAATACGCCAACTCGCAGCTGCTCGAGTTCCGCCACTACGACGAACTCCTCACCCACGAACTCGAAAACGTCTACGACTTCCTGGAGAAGGGAGGCACCGGCCTCTGGTCCCGCTGGCGCACGGCCCGCGCCGCCTCGAAACTGCACACCGTCCTGCTCGACGTCAACGAACTCACCGAGCGCGCCGACAACGCCATCAAGTTCCTGAGCGACATGTTCTCCGCCCGCCTCTACAAACTGTGCGCCCAAAAAGTCGGTGTCCCCGACTACAAAGACCTGGTCAAGGAAAAACTCCACACCGCCGAAGACCTCTACCGCTTCATGGTCGAGCAGTTCAACCAGTCCCGCGCCTTCGTCCTCGAATTGATGGTCGTAGTAATCCTGATCATCGAGCTGATCTACTTCTTCAAGGGACACCCCATCTAAGAATTGAGTCATTGAGTAATTGAGAAATTGAGTCATTGAGGAATTGCGATTGTGTTGGGTCGGACGCATTCGTCTGTCCAGGTTTTGTGTAGGGACAGCCGCCTCGGGCCGCAGTTTTCTTCTTTCGCCCCTTCGGGGCTTGGGACTCCTTTTGCATGTCACCCACGCCTTGCGGCGTGGGCTGTAATCTTGCGCTCCTGCGGAGCTGGTACGGGTGCGCTGACTGACGGTTTCTTCTTGGGTGGGTCCACTTTGGCGCCTTCGGTGCGGGGTGGTGCGGATTGGCTCGGTGTTTCTGTGGGAGCGGGCTGAGATCTTCTTGAAATCGTGCGGGGGGACTGCGGCCGGGGCAGATGGGACGGTGACGGTTGTGGTGCGGCGGTGGAGGGCACGGTCGCTTCGCGACCGGGACGGACGATGGCGTCCGTCCCTACACTTGCGGCTTGGCTTCGCCTTCGCGGCTTGGGCTTCGCGGGCCAGGATTCGGGCGCCTTCTTCCGAGTATTCCCAGAAGTGCGGGTTGGTCGGTTCGACTGGTTTGTAGGGGATTGCTGAGACTGCGGGGAGTTCGGATTGCATCGCGATCTCTTCTTGCTCGGCTGTCGGAGGGGCGTAGTTGGGGACTTGGGTGACTGCGTCTTTGGCGTGAATGTCGAACTTTACGCGGGCGGCGTTTTTTACGGCGATGTGGAGGGCGCGGATGATTAATGTGGCGCGTTTCACGTCGATGGTGTTGCGCATCAGGGCGTTGATAACTTCCATCAGGGCGTACTGGATGGACTCTTCGTCTTCGATGATGGCGATGGGGTGGAGGCGCGATTGTTGGGGACGGCGGACGCCGCGGTGGGCGTTCTGGTGGAAGTAGCAGAATTGCTCTCCGCGGAGAGCGGGGGAGTCGCAACGGACTCCGGTGACCTTGATATGAGTGCAGCAGTGATCGTTGGACATGTCGTTTACCTTTGCGAGAATTTTTTGATAGTGGGGCCGTAAAATCCTGGCTTCATTCGAGTTAGGGGCGAGGGCCAGGATGAAGTCCGCGTAAAATCTTGGAAACTCAGGGGTTGCGAGTAAAATCTTGCGGATTAAGGAGTTAACGGAGTTTTTGGGGAGGGTGGGCAGTTTCGAATCGGGAATCCAGGGGGCGAAGGACTCACCACAGGGGGCACGGAGGGGCACAGCGGACTGCTTTGGTTTTGCACATTCGGCGTCGGGCGGCAGGGGTCGCCTTGGAGTTTGTGAGTCCGGTGGGGGAACTTGCCTGGGACCCTGGTCGTGCATAGTCCCAGAATTGCTCAGGTAGATTTCTCAGTAAAGGTTAGATGTCACAAGAAAAAAATAAAATGGGCTGTGGAAAACTTTGGCGCAGCGGCCCTCAGCGGCTTAAGCCGTGCTATTACGCAGCTTAGTGGCACGACTGAAGTCGTGCCCTTCCCGCTTGGAACGAAAAAATCTGGAAGCCAGGGGCGTCGGCTTGGGGATTTGGGAACGAAAAAATCTGGAAGCTGCAAGCGTCCTCGGCTCGGGGATTCGGCTTGATCGCGGTTCTCCCAAGACATCAGATGGTGGCGTCTGGAATTCTCCACCCTTCGAAAGGCCGAAGGGTGGGCCGCCCACGATCTGGTAGGCTGTCGGCGGAGATGTGTCGAATGGGCACGCGAAGTTCTATGTGGCTTGGCACCGACGAGAAGGGCCGAGACTGCGATCTGTATTGGGAACTTGCCGAACGAATAGCCGGCGGGGCTGCACCGATTTTTATGAGCATCCAAGCCGAAGGAAAGGAGACCGTGATGCGCCTACCAAGGAGATCGGTGAGAAGATTCGCGACATCTCTCGAACCCGATGCAGCGTGGGAGTCATCTGACTCGGCGGATCGGTTTTGAGATGTTTCGCCAGTTGCAGATCACGATGATTCGCCGCGCGGTGAATTTCAACGGTTGCCCCAATTTGCGTAGCATTGAAAAGGCTGCCCGTTTGTGTTGCTAGGTATTCGGGTATCCGAAGATCGGGTTCGAATCGTATGGCCATGACGTACGAGATTGACAAGGAACGGCAACTGGTCATCAGTACTGCATCGCAGTTGGTAAGTTTCGCGGAGGTTATAGCTCATCAGGATGGACTGTTGAGCGATCCTGATTTTGATCCACAGTTTAGTCAATTCCTGGATGGGACAGGAGTCACGGGTCTAGACATATCGATTGAGCAAGCCAAGACTTTTGCCCGCCGACAGGTGTTTTCATCTGGTTCGCGGCGCGCTTGGGTCTCGCCCAACCCCGCGATCTTTGGCATGGGACGACTGATTGCGGCCTACCATGAACTGTCTCCCGCAGCAACGCAAGTCCACGTTTTTAGAGATTCTTCCGACTGCTTGGAAGTGGCTTGGATTCGAAGCCGATCCACGCTGATTGGCTCTGAGGAACCGAACTGGCCTTTCTGAGCTGCTAGAGGATTCACCCACAGGCGATTGCACTCAAGTTCCCCGTCCAATGGGAAGATGAGTGTAATAGAGATCTTTCAGTGCGCCGTGAAAAGGCGCTGGTCCACAGCGGAGATAAGCCCCGCCCGGAACTGGATCGCTCCACCCGGTAACAATCGGAGCGGCGGTGGAGGTAACAAAAGCCGTCCGGAGCCTCCGGTGTAGAGGGTCGCTAGGCGACTCGGCGAGTCTGCAGGCCGTAACGTGAGTGAACGCTGAGCAGGCCCCGAAAACCATAATGCAGGAGCCGACCCATCTGAAATTTGGGGAAGGCCGACGTCGAGGGATTAGTAATGAGCGATTAAGTCTCTCGGACCTGCCGGGGTAGTGGCGACAGCATGCAGACACAGGGGATCAGGCGCAACACGGGAAGCCCCAGCGGTGATCGCTATTCGCGATCAACTGGCAACTCGCGAGAGCCAGGCCGGGCCGATTGGGGTGGCGGAGAGGTCCGTACTACCGAAGAAGCCGGGTAACTCCGGCCGAGGGAAGGGACCTCGTTAAAGACGGACGCAACAAACAACGAAGGACATGGGGATTGACGATGAGTCTAGCAGCCCCAGGTTTGTGTTCAGAAGTTGCAGACGGCGCCACACGGAACATTGTGTGTCTTCAGATAGGTTTCTTGATCGACGGACATAAACTTGCAGTTTTGCTCGCGCCATGAAACCCAAGCGCGCTGCAACCCACGAAGCTTTTCGAGACCGGCGCGAGCTTTAGCAGTATGCTCGCAGACCGCCTTACAATTCGGCTGCCAAACCCGGAAGCTGATCGAGTTGGTTGTTCGCGTAACGATATTCCATGCGGACTGTTTGTCCGACCTCATATCCAGCCTGTTTCAATGCAAGGTGTATGGCAGCGATGCGAATGCGGTTGCCGACGCGATCGCCCATACCGGTGCCCGCGTGCGCCAAACGCCGCTTCGTCCGGCGGCTGTTTGGAAGCTCATAAACGAAAAGTCGGCGTAGACACCCGGCAACTGCCATCAACACGATCACGGATGGCTCGACGCTTCGATGGTATACGGATCTGATCAAGCCACGGCGGACAGCTTGCGCCTCCCGGACGGGCATATGAAGACCTCAGCCGGAAACAATTTGCCAATTGTGGATACCGCGCAGGGTCCCGCTTTTGCCGCCGGCGACGTGCGTGCTCAAGAAAATCCTGACTTGACTGCGCTCCAGACGCTACTTGTTCGCGAGCATAACTACCAAGTCGATCTTTTGCACCGAGAACATCCGACTTGGAGCGGCGATCAGCTTTATCAAATGGCTAAGGCGATCACCACGGCAGAGATTGCCAATATTACTTACAATGAATTCTTACCGCACCTGCTGGGTCCAAACGCTATCCCAGCCTATCATGGCTACGACCCTACGGTGAATCCTACGATCACCGAGGAGTTTGAAGGGGGATCTTATCGTTTCGGTCACTCGATCGTCTCGGCTCACATCGAGGGCACTAACAATCTTGGAGCTACCACCTCAGATCAAGCACTCGCTGACGTCTTCTTTGAACCTCCATTGGATTTCGTGGCACAGGGTGGGGCTGACGGACTGCTGCGTCATCTCGCGGGCGATACCGCCAATCCGCTTGATACAGGCAATATCAGCGGGTTCGAGTTTGCTACTGAGGTCGGTAGTGCGATTGAACGAGAGGCCCCGTCTGGGGCCTTTTTTTTGGCAATTTGGTAACCCGGCCCTTATCCAGCAATACTTTGCTCTTGCCCCTCAAACGCCTCTTCGCATTCAGCAAGCTCAACGTATCGTTGGCGAACAACCGGTAGCGAGCCTCCATCGGTTCATCGAATGAGGCATTGGCCAGCTTGATGCATTCGGCCGCAGTTCGTGACATCGCGCTGCTCTAATCAATTATCAGGCATGGTACATCTGTTCCCCCGTCCACTGCTGTTTGATGCGTCGCTTTGCACGAGCGGATTTGGTTGGGATGCGTCAGCCGCCACGCGCACCATAGGGTATGCAAAGCTCGAACGCATCCGACGAACGCCGGTTCGATGGACACGAAAAGATCGAAAACGTGACCGTCACCATCCATTGGACGCTAGGAAGTCGCAAAGGTCGAAATACAGACGGACGGCTAAGGGCTGGCTGCAGAACCTCAGTCCTTCCAGAACCGCTTAAATCGATCCGGCGCAAGCGCTGTGTAGCGCTGGGTGCTCATAATCGACCGGTGGCCCAGGTAACCCTGAATGGCCCGCGTGTCCTGCCCGTCATTGGCAAGCTTGTAGCCCGCAGAAATGGCGCGGCATGTGGCTGTGGACCAGGAAACGGAATTTTGCGGCCAGCGATTTAGACAATCCAAGCTTGGGTGCTGGGGGCGGTGGGTCCCGGTCGCCTACGTGGGTTTAGCTCTCTTCCAGTCGCTATGGCGATAGTGCTCGCGTGCAAGCGCATCAGCCTTGGCTGTGAACTCTTCCGCCAGCTTACGGAACTCCTCTTGAGCGCGGAGTTCAAAGCATTCTTGTGACGCCTTGCGGCAGCGAACAGCCAAGTGTCGAAAGTAGACCATGTCACTCGTAATGTCGGGCATGTGTGTAGTCCCCCATGGCAGACAACATGATCCGCTTCGGGACACGATTCTGTAACGCTCAACACAAAGCGTCTGGTGGTATTGGGAACGTGTATTCTTTGGTCGCGCGAAACTGAGCTAGGGTTCACGCGGTATCTGCGGATTACCTGTATGCATCTATTGGCTGCCGTGTGGCTGCGTCGGGGCGGCGCGGTAGACCCATGGGGCGATGCGAGCCATTCTTGATCACTGTCGTCTGACATAAGGGGGACCAGTCAAGCGCGCTTAGCCTCTTGCGTGGCGCGTGCCGTCCGCGTTCCTGCGCTTGGCGGTTCGGAGCCATAGCGCAAATCTTAACTCTATATCCAGAGCAACAGGAACCCTCGGCGTCGTCGGACGACTCTCCGACTGCCATGCCGCTGTATCATTTCAATCTCATGGCCGAGTCACAAGGGTACTTGATCCAAGGGGGACGTACCTGCCCGATGACGACGCTGCTCGGCGATACGCCAAGCAACTAGTGCGCGCCCAACTGGTCGAGGGCCCCCAGTGGTCAATCGAAGTGATCACCGAGAACGGAGACTTTGTGGATATGGTCGCGCCGCTATAAGCAACCACCCTTTCAAAAGCTAAGGGCTGGCGTCGGCGCGTGGGACGAGACCGCCAACTGAGGCGGTCACTCGATGTTCGCAACGACGTGCTCTGAGTGCTTACACCGGGGCATTCAAAGGTGCGCAGTTCACGTCCTGGACTGTCTGGTTCGACCCGAGCAAGCAGCATTTGCGTGCCGCACTTCTGGCATTCCGGGCGGATTGTGTCTGGCTGTAAACGCGTCATGGCACATGAGGCTGGAGCGAGGCCGAGCAGCCTGCGAGCTTCCCGTGCGCCAGAACCGAGTCGCGTAAGTCGGGGGCTTAGAATTTCACACCGATTGGCCAGCGGTGTGGTGCGGTAGCGCCCCTGTTTGATTTTGCAATCCTGAGGACGCCGAACGCAGAGAGGCCTTCCAAGGGACAAGGCGCTCTGATCAGGCGGCACGAGCCCCATTAGATGGTGCATGTTGCTGAAGCCCTCGCGCGCGCGACGTCAAAAACGTAAAGCTTGCTAGTCATCATCGCGCTCGTCTTCTGGTTCTGGATGTCGGGGATCTCCGGGCGCGATCCTCTCTGTGCCCATGCTGGCGATTGCTAAGATCATCTGTGACCGCGTTCTGCCTCTGGCAGCATTTGGCCACTTTCTTGAGGGGTAATATCCAGTCGCATTCAGCGCACGGATTTCTACAATGGCTTGCGCTAGCGGGCTTCAGGTATAAGGCTGAAGCCCGGGCGACAACCCGGGCTTCGAGCGGCACTGAAGTTTTGAGACAACTCAGCTCAGCTGCGGTGGTTGAACGATTTTGCAACGCCCGTCTTGAGTGGCTCCGCGCTCGCGAGCGTCATCTTCTGGGCGAACGCCGTAAGTTGCTTGGTCTGCTCGGTCAGCGTCTCGAACTGTCTGCGGGCATATTCAGTCGACAGCTCTGCGAACGCCGAAGGTGAATTCACCGCGCACACCTTTTGGACAAAATCGAAGGTGGCATTGATGTTATCGTGAGCAAATCCGATGAACTTGTTGTTGTAGTCCTGAATGCCCTCAAATGCCGTCGAATAGCTATTTTTGATGAGATCGACCGCATCAGTTGTAGCGGCGCTCATTTTCTCGTAAGTTTCTTTGGCTTGTTTAGTGCCATTTTCCGCAATTTCGCGGAATGCTTGCGGTGCGTCCGTATCTGGGAAGCCGGCGGTTTTTGTAGTTGTGGTCTTGCTGTTCATATTCATGAGGCACGCATCCTTAGGGGCGTTTCTTGTTGAAGAGGCGTTTCTGGGTGCGACGCCCTGAGCGCAAGCCCGATGCCCTTGGAGCGTTGGAGGAACCAAATTCCGCTCGCCCAATCGCTCAAAACTCATATGGTGACTAAATGCTGCAGTGCAATGGAGCGCTCCATTTGTTCATGGCGGATTTATTAAGTCGGAACAGTCGAATTGAAGAGGACCTAATCGATCAATTATTCGAGTTCAAGCGAGAAACGGCTGGCGCAAAGCCCTTCCGTTTCTGGCGAACTTCGGCAACGAAGCCACGCTTGAGCCAATCGTCGTGAAGTTTAGTCAGGAAACCCTCGCGGAGATGATCGGCACGGCCCGATCGCGTGTGGGCTTTTTCACGAACAAGTTTTCGGATTTCCAGTTTTCCGTCGTATTCGATGTAGCCGCTCGCGAGCGATTGATTATGCGCCCTCTACGGCGATCACACTTTCGGTTTGCGAGCTTCACGATTATCGCGGAACGCCGCCGGCCCTTTGAGCCTACGCTGTCGCTTTTCCTGTTCTTTTATCGGCGAGCATGTGTCGTTGAGGGGGTCGATCGTCGCACCCGCCAACTCGGACGTTTTGCTTTCCTGCTTGACGATGCGCGCATTCACCTTGCTTTGAACTTCCTTCAGAAATGGAAGTGCATCCCGAAGGTCCGGTAGAGCATTTACGCTCAGCTCAATTGCCCGGTCGATCTCCTCTGCAGTCCACGTTGCGAGTCTCTGGCGGCTTGAAAGGCCATCTGTAAGCAGCTGCTGCACCATGACCGATTTCGCGCGCAATATGATACGGCCCCTATCGGTAGCGCATTCAATCCGGACATCCAAAGGCCGGACATCTTCGTCAGGATACGCGTACATTTTGGTCACGACATATTCGTGTGGTTCGTTTTCCATCGCTGGACTACTCCTCTATCACTCACTTCCGCCGCCGCTTCGCATACAGCCGCACGCCCGGCGTGGCGTGAGCTGCACTGGCCCGGTGCCGATCGGCAGATTAATTTTGAGTTTGCGGTACGCTAAGGCATATGAAGTCCCGTAGCAGGCGAGCCCCGCGGCCACACGGGATACTTGCGCCGTTATAGATCGTGGGCACGTGATGGCGGGCCGCGAGCTCGACGATCCGGTCGAACTGGCTGTTGAAGAACGCGTCGCTCGTGACAACGAGCGCGCCTACGTGCTGGGCGACGATGATCGCGAATGCATTCTCGAGATCGCCTTCGCTGCTGGCGTTGAGGATATGGATCGACTGGCCGATAGTACGAGCCGCAGTCTGCACGTCGCTCAGCAGCAGCTCGGCTTTCGGACTGTCGGGGTTGATGAGCACGCCGATGAGGGCGGCGGCAGGCACCAGCTCGCGCGCGAGCTTGAGCTGCTTTGCGTGCAGCACGGGCGTGAGCCGTGCCGGCCCGGTGGCGTTGACATAGCCATACCAATCTTCGCCTGCACCCGGACTGTTTGTTTTTGCGAGATTGTCTGCCATCCATTCTTCGTTTTCGGCCAGCGTGCGGTAGCTTTGTTCTAGCCTCCGAAATTCGCGGGTTTCGGCAGGCAAAGTAGCCGCCTTCAGTAATTCTGTGTATTCGGCCGCTTTCGTACGATATTGATTTGCTGTGAACATGAGCCGAGCCCTTTCCTGCGAGGAGGGAGCTCAACCGGTCTCTCAGTCACCGGTACTTTTGGTTTTGATTATAAGTCGGTGATGAACTGATATAGGGGTGGGCAAGTCAATTAGCGAGGCCGGGCGCCTGCATTTGAACCCATTTTGCGAACGAACGACCTGAATGCAACAATTATAGGCGAATCGGTGTCCATTCGTTGACATCTGCGGTGAGCGTCGCGATTTGCCGGACAGCGGCGAGATCAGGCCGCCTTTACCTCATCAGTCCAAACCTTGAAGCTGAGGAGCGTATTCGGCCCGAACGTCGTGCTAATAGCGACGTCGATCGCGTCGCGGCCCCTTGCCATCAACACGCGCCCAATCCGCGGCACATTGTTGCGCGGGTCGAAGGTATACCAACGTCCTCCGAGGTACGCCTCAAACCAACCAGCGAAGTCCATCGGGCCGTAAGGTGGGGGCACTCCGATGTCGCCGAGATAGCCCGAACAGTACCGCGCGGGAATGTTCATGCAGCGGCAGAATGCGATAGCAAGATGGGCGTAATCGCGGCAGACCCCTCTTCCCTCGTTGAACGCCTCCCAGGCGGTTCTTGTGTCGCGGGCATGCTCATAACCGAATGAGATATGGTTGTGCACGAAATCACAGATCGCCTGGACCCGGGCCCAACCCGGCGGAGTTCGACCAAACAAGCTCCAGGCCGTCTCGGAAAGCCGTTGAGTGTCGCAGTATCGGCTCCCTAAGAGAAAGACCAAACTCTCTTCGGGCAAATCTTGTATCGAATGTTGGTGCGCGTAAGTTGCAACGATATCGGGCTCACCGGAATCCTTGACGACGGCCGTGCTCGATATCCTGATCTGCCCTTTGGGAGCGACCAGGCGGGTGCACCAGTTGCCGAAGCCATCGCGATAGTCGGCTAGGAGAACAGATGGCTCCGTCGTTACGCGGTCCGCCACGAGGATGTCGGATGCACGCGTATAGTGGACATTGAGCACCAACATCATTGGCGTCGGCTGAGGACAGTCGTAGATCAACTCGTAGCCAACTCTGATTTTCACCGTGGGTCTCCCGTGGACAACCGCCGGTCATCAACGCCTAGGCTGGTGCATCCGAATGATCCCAAACCCCAATCTCCGAGATCCACTTATGTTCCTGGGCTCCAACCAACTCACGAGCGATATTGTCCCATTGGCGGAGTTTTTGACGCGCAATATGAATTGCCATGCTTGCAATGCAAGACTGGGTCAATGCGGCAATAGAGAGCGCGGAGAAAGAAAAAACAAAGTAACGGTTGTGGTTAGTGGAAATGGACAGAGTCCATATGCCTTCGGCCGGCAAGGATGCTCAAATTTCAAGCAAGCCTCCATCAGCAAGGCCAGTGAACATCGCCGGTGACATTGCGACCGATGTATGAGCAACGTGCTTCCATTTGATCAGGCCTACGCCATGACAATCCTGACGGTGCGCCACGTCACGACCTACCGCTATCGAAGGCCAGTCGCATTTGGCGAGCACCGGATGATGTTCCGGCCACGCGATAGCTATGACCAGCGATTGATCGATTCTCGGCTTCTCATCACGCCTGAGCCGGCCAGCCTGCGCTGGATCCATGACCCTTTCGGCAACTGCGTCGCGTTGGCTCGATTCAACACGCGAGCGTCCGAGTTGCGCTTTGAGAGTACGATTCGGGTGAAGCACTACCCTTGGAATGTGCCGGATCTTCAAATCGAACCCCAAGCCAAGACTTATCCGTTTGCCTACGACGCCGACGAGATACCGGATTTGACGGCCTCAATTGCACGTAGCTATCCCGATCCGAACGGGGAGATCGACCGCTGGGTGCGCAAGTTCTTGCGCGCGGGACGGCCGACACCGACGGGAAGCCTGTTGATGACACTCACGCGCGCCATAAGCGAAAGCTTCACCTATACGAGGCGCACCGAGCGCGGCACGCAGGGGCCGGTCGCAACCTTGAGGATTGGACATGGTAGTTGCCGCGACTTTGCGGTGCTGATGATGGAAGCGGTCCGCTCACTTGGCTTCGCGGCCCGGTTCGTTTCTGGCTATCTTTATGTTCCCTCGCGTGATGGCCCTGAATATCTCGGCGGCGGCTCGACCCACGCGTGGTGCCAAGTCTATCTGCCGGGCGCCGGCTGGGTCGAATTCGATCCGACAAACGGCATCATCGGTAATCGTGACCTCATCCGCGTCGCTGTCGCGCGTGACCCCGGTCAAGCAGTGCCGCTCTCCGGCACCTACCGGGGAAATCTCGAAGATGAGTTGGACATGAGCGTCGAAGTCAACGTGAAACGCAACGCGGATGCCGAAACATCGACGGCTTTGGCGGGTTGATCGTCAACTGCCTCAACTCCCGAGCCAATGCGCTCTGGAAACTCGGTCGGTGTGTTGAGGCTTGAGTGTGGTCGGTTGATGTTGCGGGACAGCACGCCTGTGGCCTCCGGGAATTGCGCCATTTGCTGCCGACTACCCGTTGGGAGAGTTAGTTGAGGGATGTAAGTAATAGGTCTTATTGTGGAACACCCAGGGGGTCGTCACGCGGGTGCCTCGGCGGTCACCAACTCCTGATACGCTTGTGGTAGCAAACGCGCGAGCAGCGGAGCCCACGTTCGCTGCCCTTTGTCGTCGGCGATCAGGTCATGGCGAACTTCGACCGCAACGTGATGCAGGCCGCGTCGCTCGCCGTGTACCGGGATGGTGTAATCCAACGCATCGGTCACGCTGTACGGCTCGTTGTCGCCGACGACGAGCTCCTCTTTGCGTTTCAGCAGCGCCATGAAGAGATGGGCGAAACGCGTGTCGCGATTGTAGAGCACGCCAACATGCCAGGGCCGTGCCACGCCCATGAAGACAGGCGCGAAGCTGTGCATCGCGATCAGCGCCACCGGTCGGCCGGCTTTCCGCCTCCGATCAAGCTCGGCTTCGATCCGATCGTGGTATGGCCGGAAAATCTCGCGAACGCGCGTGGCCTTCCGGCTTTCGCTCAAGCCGACGTTTCCCGGTACCGGGGTGAGCTCGCCGGTTTCCGGAATCGATGTTTCTGAACCCGGCGTGCGGTTGCAGTCGATGACGAGGCGCGAATAGTTCTGCTGAACCAGCGTGGCATCGAGCGCGTCCGCTATGATGCGGCAGACCGCGCCAATGCCGATATCCCAGGCGATGTGGCGCTCGCATTCGGTTTCCGGAACCCCAAGCCGACCGAGAGCGCGCGGAATGGAATTGCCAGCGTGATCGGCGACAATCAGGAACGGCGATCGGCCGTTTTCGTTGTACACTGTGACCGGCACGGGCTCGTCGGCCGCCAACAGGCCATCCGGCATCTCGTTCATCGCGCTCACGCCCGTGGAAACAACGACGATATGGGAGACGCCGGCACTGTTCTTGGCGCGGAAAACGCATGTTTTTCTCATCATTGTGGGACAGCAATGCCCGGTCTCACCATCAGGCGAATTTAAGAATTGGACAAACCGGGTAGAGCAATCTGCCGGTGGCAGATTCAACGGATTATGTCGCGGGCAAGTTTTGTACGAGAACGGGCGGGGACACCTCTGTCGGGGCTCGGGTCGCCCAGCGTTTCCAGTGCGGGCCTCAATATATCCACATCGAATAGAGCCAAAAGCCAAAAATTAGGAAGGCTAGGGTGGCTGGTACGCGCCACCCCCACGTGAATAGCAGAAAGATAAGCTTCCGCGGTTCCATAACAAGACTGCCGAGGAAATACTGCTCCGCTGTCGATACGAAACTGCTCAATTTTGCTCACTCACCAAACCTAATTTTGCAATAGCCGGGGCCGCCCTACAAAGCCGGTGTCTAACCCTGCGCACGTTTCTCCCGTTCTTTCCTCGATGCCGAGAAGCGCATCGGGTTTGAATCGCGCGCCGTCCAGCTCGATGCGAGAGCGGTTATTGCCCCAGCCGTCTTTGGTGGCTTCCTTGCGCCCCCCTGTGACATGGCCGATCGGCATGAACGTTACCTCGCACGACATCCCGTGAATCTCCCTAAAGAAGACGGCATCAATCGATGCCCGGCCCCGTCCGGCCGGCAACCGCTACGACGGGGTTCTTTGTTTTGCAGCGTTGCTTTCAAACGAAAAGCCCCGCTTGGGGAGCGGGGCTAATCAAATCGGCGCCTGGAGGGGGGTAAGGGGACGGGGGGCGCCGAGGTGAATCCAGTATCTTATGGGACAAGCTCGGCGCCAATTTTACGGTGGTGTACGGCCTTAGCCGTTCCGCGCCACAGGTCTGGCCTGCCGAGCGCGGGAACGCGAGCGAGCCGCCCGTCTTCGGGGAACTGAGTACGGGTTGTCGGAATCATCTTGCATGGGCGCCAACAGCAGCAGAGCGGAACGATGCCGTCTCAAGGCCGAGGAATGTCGTCTGATGGCCGAGAGAGCGCGCGATCCCAAGACCAAGGCGGATCTCCTAGACTTGGCCAGGCAATGATTGGCACTCGCCGCGGAGGTCAAGCATGAGGCGCTTGCTGCTCCATAGCTGTCCATATGAATTTATCGAACTCCACACCCCGAGTCCCGTGTTGCCGATGGGGGGGTTGAGCCCGGTAGCCTCCGCCGACTATGGGACCCAAGCGCCGAGCACAGGACCGGGAACGAGCCGTAGCTGAGGCCACTCGCTCGGCCAAGCGTGCCGAGGCCGAGCGCAAGGCCGCCGCCGATGCGCAGAAGATCGTCTCGATCTGGAACGCACGCCAGGCCGGCGGCCGTGAGTTGTGGTTCTATCCGACGATCGGGGCAGTCATCGCGGCCGGAGTTCCCTGGCTGACTGTCCAACGTCATCAAACTCGCGTGACGATCGTCCAATAGCGCCTAACCGGTATCACCTGCAGCGCAAGTTTGGTGCAGGCATAGTTCAGCGGCCCGCAGAATGCGGCATCATGGCCCTCTGATTTGGCCAGCGCTCGAATTTCGTTGGCAAGGGCGTCGATGTGGGCGTCAAGCCCCGCCCGGGATGGCTGAGAAATGTAGGGCATCGGAGCCTCACCGTCGTTTCTTGCGCGGATGCAGCCGCACGTTGATTTGCAAAAGCCGTTTCAACCAGCCCTTTATAGCTCACGCGGGGAACTTCAAATGCAGCATCGCCGGCGAACACCAAATGTACCGAACCATCGCGGCAGTTCTAATTTCGATGTTTTCGCGGCACCTGGATTCGCGCAAAGCGCCTGCGAAGCTCTGGCTGTCGGCAAAGACGGGAAGGCGCTCGCGGGTGCGGCAAAGACTGCATTTGTGAAGAAGTGCAAGAAGGATTCATGCGAGCCAAAAGCAGTTAGCAGCGACGGCAAACCGCTCAGCGGAGCGGCGAAGAATAGCTTCATGAAGAAGTGTCAGAACGATGCGTAGGCTTCGGCCTGCGCCGGCCCTACCTCTGAAGCGTCAGGGCGGCCATTCTCGACAGGGATCCAGGTAGAGCGCGAAGATTTCGAGGCATTGCAGCAGGATTCCATCGCCTTCCCTCCCGACAACTGGATTGAAAATCAAGTCTAGTGCGGAGCCTCAACTTGCCTTCGGCGAATCGGCCCTATCGCTCCACGCGCCGACCGCGACCAAGGGTGATCGAAGGCTGACGCCGGCCGTGCTAGCCTAGCCCGTCCTTTCGGGAGGGATGGCATGAGGCGTCGCGCGTTCATCGCGGGGCTAGGCGGCCCAGATATTCTCCGCACCCCGATTGCGGATTAGGCAGCGTCTTTTGTTTTCAACAGCGCTTTATTGTCTTCAAGAAACTTTTTAATGTTCTCAACCTCGCCAAGAAGTTTCTGCCATTGCTCTGCGTAAAGGGTAACAGGGAATCTCCCCAAGCCATACAGGCTGACACCGCCCTTCTCGCTGACCTTTAGTTTCATCTCGCTCATTGAAATTTCTCCGTTGTGTTGCATCTTTAGGTGACTTGAATCCGGTACGGCGTGGCAACTGGAAACTGGTACATAGTGTGTTTTGTCGCGATGTCGAGCCGAATTGCGTTTTGCGGAGCTTCGCTGGAAATCTTGCCGTGGCATCCCCCCCGGCACATGAAAAAAAGGCCTGATCGCGAAGTACACCCCCGATCATAGACGCCGCCTGTTTTTTCCTCTCTTGAGAACCCACTGACGCATCTGTGCGACATCGTGCACGCCCAGCCGCGCGTTCGATAACCTCTTTCGCGAGGGGTCGTCGCGGTCTGCAAGTTGCAGTTCACCCAACAATTCTTCGGAGGCTCCGGGCCAGTCAATATGGTTGCCTGCAGGCCGGATCGACCATGATGGCGTCTTCGCAGAGCAGGCTGGACGCATAATCCCCGCGCCAGCGGCGATGATGCCGCGAACCAAAATCGGTCGCTCCGGGGTGGAAGTGGATGCCCGCGAGTGCGCCGACATGATTTTCGGTGGGTGCCCCAAAGTGCTCCGTGCCGATAGGGGAACCGCCCCCCAAGTTGGCTATTCCGCCGCCGCCCATAAGGCCGCCACCGAAGCCACCTCCGATATGGCTTCCGCCGAAACCACCTCCGATATGGCCTCCGCCGAAGCCACCTCCGATATGGCCTCCGCCGAAGCCACCTCCCATGTGGCCTCCGCCGAAGCCACCTCCCATGTGGCCGCCGCCAAATCCGCCACCGCCTCGGGCGTAGGCGACATTGACGCCCAGGCAACCACCCAGAGCAGCGATGGACGGCACAATGATCACGAATTTTCGGAATGTCGCTTTTGTCATTTCGATACCTCACTCGACAAATATCAACTGATCGCTCTCAAGTCCGCAGTGCAGCCTGTTCGATCAGTCTGACGTTTAGCTATTGCAGGGTGCGACTTGATGCTTTGGTAAAATTGCGGGCAAAGATCGCATCTTGCGCTGATGTCGTACCTCGATCCTCCCAGGTGCGACCAATCAATCGGCAAAATAAAAAAGCCTACGCTGCGCAAGGTCGTTCTTACCTTCCTATCTGGCTAGAAAGTGAAATCCCCCGACGACAACACCCCGGTCATAGTCTGAAAGGCCGAATATTTCCTATCCCCTATGGGTTCAATTTACCGCCGAGATTCTGGCGACTTGGCCACGTAAGGTAAATCACCGCAAATTGAGACCGTTCGCGGCAATAACGCGCAAGCCATGTTGCTATTGGATCACCAGTTTACGGAGGGTACGGAACTCAAAAACGAAAGGGCGAAGTCATGCGCAGCAAACATCTTCTGTTGCTCGTTGCCTTGCTTGTAGCTGGAACAACCGATGCCGCTTTTGCGCAACATGCCCACATGGGTGGTTTGGGCCAGCTACGTGGTTTCGGCGGTGGTTTCACCGGGCCGGCTATAACTTCCTTTCAACCAAACACTGGTTTTGGAAGCAGTAGTGCCGGCGGATCGGGTGGAACTCCAACCGGGCCAACAATACCCGGTTCATCCGGAGCAGTATCCGGCATGAACCTTTCTGGGACTGGTGTCGGCGCGCGCTGATACAGGCCAGCTCGCCCAACGCGCCGTTCGCCCAGCTCGAAATGCTGACGGCGGAGCGGCCGTGACGACCTGTGAATAGAGGTAGGGCAAACGGTGGGCTTTCGATGCTGCTTTTTCGATCTTGCGCTCGGATCGTAGTTCCATAAGTCTTTGCGGCACCGGGAAGGAGCAACTCAGGGGCTAGCGGCATGAACGACTCGTTGACGTGGGCGGCCCATTATCGCCAACGCGCCGCCGAATGTATCGAACTTGCCGACAACTCGTTCGATCCCGGCAGCGAAGCGCACTACCGGTCGCTGGCCGGACGCTACATCAAACTTGCCGAATCCGAGGAAGATTTCGGAACGAGGGGCGACCCGCTCTCGCCCTGATTGACCGGCTGAATCATTTTTGGGCCTTATTGTCGATTCGCGCTCGGCCCGTTCGACCGCTATGTTAAACTGCCCATGCTCTGGCGCTCTCTCGCTCCCGTTCGCCGTCCCCCAGGCTTCATCGAACCGTGCTTGCCGACCCTCGGCCAAACGGTGCCGACCGGATCGCAGTGGGCGTACGAGATTAAGCACGACGGCTTTCGCTTCATTTGCCGCCGCGAAGGCGACCACGTGCGGGTGTTCTCCCGACGCGGCAATGACTACACCGACCGCGTGCCACGGATTGCCAACGCGCTGGCGTCGCTCCGGGTCAAGTCAGTGACCATCGATGGCGAGGGCGTGGTCTGCGGCCGGGATAGCGTGACGATGGCAGCAGGAACTGGCGACACACTTGATGCCCATCAGAACTCGTCGCGTTCAGGCGGCCCACCGTCGCCCGAGCGCCACGCCATAATCGACCAGCCCCCGGCCGTACTCGATCTGCATCTCTTCGAAGCTGCGCAGGCCGGCGTCGACGTTCCGGCCTGCCCGCTTGAGCGCACGCGCCAACGTCACTGCGTCTCGAGCCGCCTTGGCGGTGGCGCCGGCCGTGTGCGGCCGGACGACGAACGCCGCGTCGCCAAGAAGGCACACGCGCCCGAACACCGTGCGTGTCGGGACGACGTCGACGATTGTCTGCAGAAACGGCTGGGGCGTTGCGGCTACCAGGGCCGCCAGCATCGGGTGCACCTCGCGCCGGGCGAGATCGCGGAGGTCACGGAGGGCCGCGTCCGGGGTACCGCCGAACGGAAGCGACGCGTGGTGCTGGCGACCGTCGCGATCGACCAAGATACGGGGGAGATCGGCCTCGCTGACACCAACGTACCAAACCCAGTTCAGACGGCGCCTCCCAGGAGTGGCGTCGCCGCCGTCGCCGGGGATGAAGTAGACCAGGATGTGCCCGGCCGAGCGCGCCTCGCAGAAAGTGAACGCGTCGTCGAAGAAGCGCACGAGATCGGGCGGAGCGTCGGCCTCGTCGAGCGTGCCGCGCCAGGCGACGTAGCCGGCGTAGGTGGAGCTCAGGTCCGGCAGGAAGTGCCGGCGGGTGGGTGATTGCGCGCCGTCGGCGGCGACGAGCACATCCGCCTCGACCACCCCGTGCCCGTCGATGTGCGCCCGCACCGCGCGCTCGCCGTTGCCAAAGTCAGCGAGCATTGCACCCCGATGGTAGCGGTCGGCGGGGAACGCGGCGTCGAGCGTGCGATAGATCGCCTCCCACGAGGTGAAGTCCTGGGGCGCGCGTTGCACCTCGCCTTCACCGCCTTCGGGGCTGAGATAGCGTCGCACCGTGCAGTGCGTCGTCGGCAAGACGCCTGCGCCGTGGGTCCGTAACAGGTCGATCAGTTCTCCCTGCACGACGATGCCGGCGCCGCGCGTCTCCATTGGGCCGGAGACGCGCTCGTAGACCTGCACATCAAAACCCGCCCCGCGCAGGGAGACCCCTGCGCAAAGTCCTCCGATGGAACCGCCCGCGACAGCGATCCTGAGCGGTCCCTCAGCTCCTGACATGGCCGGCGGCCTTGCGCAGCTCGACTTCCACCAGGTCCAGGCGGATGGCGCCGGAGAAGAGGGGGATGCCACCGACAATCACGTCGGAACGCCCGACACGCTCAAAACTTCGCTCATGCGGCTCTCCGTTCGGCCGTGTGAACTTCTGGCTTGAACATGAGCAGCCTGTCTCCCTCGGGCAAGTAGTGATCTTCTGGTGACCATGCGCTTTTGTCCAAAGGCAAGCATCCGATCGCCGGCTGGCGACCCGTGGCCAATGTCCGAGGTGGGTCAAAAGCGGAAATGCTCATAACGAGCCGATGATGTCCGCTTTCCACCCCAAAGCGACCGACCAGCGGACGCGGTTTTATGTCGGCTTCGTGCCACAAGCGGACGTGCGTGATTAACGTCACGCCGTTGGAACAGTCCCGCCATCGATGACGTATTCCGTGCCGGTGATGGAACTGGCACGCGGCGAAACAAGGAACCCGACGAGGTCCGCGACTTCTGTCGGCTTCGACGGGCGTCCGATCGGAATGCCACCGAGCGAAGCCATCAGGCCCTTTTGAGCGGCCTGGTAGTCGGTGCCTTCGGCTTTCGCCAGCCTGTTGACCATTCGAACTGCGGCTTCGGTCTCGACCCAGCCCGGCGCAACTCTGACCACACGAATGCCCTTTGGACTGACCTCCTTGGATAGGCCCTTGCTGTAGTTCGAGAGCGCCGCCTTTGCCGCCGCATAGGCGATGGTGGACTCGGGCAGTGGCAACTGCCGCTGGATGGACGTGATGTGAACGATCACACCCCTGCCTTGCTCAAGCATCTTCGGCAGCAGGGCCCGGTCGAGCCGGACAGCGGGAAACAGATTTTGGTTCAACGCGCGATGCCACTCACCCTCGTCGAGCACTGCGAAGCCGCCTCCGGGAGCCGATGATCCGCCGACGACATGGACGACGATATCGATGCCACCGAGCTGCTCCACCACGGCGCTCGCGACAGCCGCGCAGCCATCCGCGGTGGCGACATCCGCAGCCACGAACAGGCGGTCCGACGCGAGAGCATCTGGCCGCTTCCGCGCGATGGTTAGCACCGTGGCACCGGCTTCGCGCAACCGCGCCGACACGGCTGCTCCTATTCCTTGGGTGCCGCCGGTAACAAGTGCCCGGTAGCCCGCGAGTTCGCGGGCGTCGCTTCCCGTCGCCATGAGAGACCTCTATTTGGCGCGCTGTGACGGACCTCATTTGCTGCTATACTGCGGAAATGGCAAGAACCCACAAGAAAGTAGGGTACTCACCCACAGGTAAGCTCGAAGACGTCACCCCCGACATGGCGGCACGCGGCGTCGAGGCGGCGTTCCGTATCCTGGAGGGGCGCTGGAAGATGGTGATCATCTTCCATCTCTTCGCTCGCGGAACCCTGCGTTTTTCCGGACTAGAGAAAGCTATTCCGGGCGTGTCGCAGAAGATGCTGATACAGCAGCTCCGTGAGCTCGAGCGCGACGGCATCGTCAGACGCACAGTCTACCCGCAAGTGCCGCCGAAGGTTGAATACGATCTGACCAAGTGGGGACAAGCCATGTGCCCCGCACTCGACTCCCTCCTTGAATGGGCGGCACTACGGCCGAAGCAATTGCTGCATGGCCCGTCAAACAGTTGAAGCATCCACAAACGACCGCTTTGGGTCAAAAGCGGAAATGCTCATAACGAGCCGATGATGTCCGCTTTCCACCCTATAGCAACCCAACAGCGGACGCAGCTTTATGTCGGCTTCGTGCCAACAACGGAAGTGGGCGCACTCATTCGATCGCCTCATCAGCGCGTGCAAGAAGCGCCGGCGGGAAAATGAAGCCGATGCTCTTAGCGGTCTTGAGATTAACAATAAACTCGAAGTGAGTGGGCTGTTCGAGGGGCAAATCCGCCGGCCGCGCGCCGCGAAGGATGCGAGCCACAAGGTCGCCGACTATTTTGCCGGTTTCACGTAGGTTCGGCCCATACGACATCAAGCCACCGTCGCGCACTAAGAAACCGAATTCGTACATGGCGGGCAGTCGATTGTTCGCGGCGAATTCCATGACCAGCTTGCGATTGAGCCCAGTGAGCGTATCTGAGACCATCAGGATAGCGTCTGGTGGCGAGCGGGTCATTTCAGCAAAAGCATTTCCAAAATCGCTCGGCTCCCGTACGCCTAAGCTCTGAACACTAACGTTCAGAACCTTGGCTGCGGCTTCAGCGGCACGAGAGCGCAAGGTCATGCCGAGATCGGCGGCATTGAACAGCATCGCCGCTTTTTTGAGGTTTGGCACGGCCTCCTTGAGAAATTCAAGACGCTTGGCGCTGAGTTCGGCCGCCAGTTCGGTAACGCCCGTCAAATTGCCACCGGGCCGCGCCAGACTTTGGGCCAAGCCGGTCGCAACTGGATCGCCCGCCCCAGTGCAAACGATGGGTATGTCCTTTGCTAACGTCTTTGCTGCCAACGAGGCCGGATATCCGAACGTGATGATAACGTCGACTCTGGCTGCTTTCAGCGCTTCGACGTTTTCAGATAAGGAATTACCCCAGCGAGGCTCAAAAAGAAGATTGCGACCCTCGACAAAATCATGGGCCGCCAACACTTCCCGGATCGCAATCCGCCGCTCCTCGCTGTCACCAATTGGCCTGCTTGCAAGGAGTCCAACACGGTATGTTCTTGGTTGTGGTTGTGCACGGGCAATGAGTGACCAAGCCGCGCTGGCGCAACAACCGGCGATGAACTCGCGCCGCCTCATGAGTCACCTCAAATTTGGGCAAACGTCGCCTTGCCACAACTAACGTACTATACGCGGGTCCCGCATCACTTCGGCGTGAGTTTTGGCGCGGCGAGCGCGTTCCCCACGTCGGCTTTGGGTCAAAAGCGGAAATGCTCATAACGAGCCGATGATGTCCGCTTTCCACCCCATAGCGACCAAATAGCGGACGCAGTTTTATGTCGGCTTCGTGCCACAACCGGACTCATGCACCGCAGCAAAATGTATTCTATTCGATCACCTCGTCGGCGATGGCGAGCACGCCGGAGCGAAGTCTTTATTGGCTTCACAAGCAATGCGCGATCACGCGCCACTCTGCGTCGGTCAGATCGGTCTGGTATCGGGTGATGGTGCGGCTATGCTGCTGTCGAGTTGTTAGCGTCCACATGCCGGCGCGACTCGGTGTGATCGAGGCGCGCGCGGCGATTGCCGGCGCGTTTCCAGAGGGGGCGGGTGCGCAAAGGCGAGCCAGGGCGTGAAGGATGACTGCCGCGCCCCTGGTCTGCCACCGAGGCACCCCTCTTGGGGATGCTGATTTCCTCGGATAGGCTTGCGGCCGGCCGGAGTTGTTGATGTGGTGGGAGGACGCCGGTGAAGCGCATCCAGATCCGTGGATTTGCAAATCCAGCTGTGCAGTTCCTCGTGGGCGTCACGATTCTCGCGCTGGTAACCGCCGCGTCTGTCCAGCTCGGGTTCAATCACACCAGTGTCGCCCTCATTTTCTTGATCGCGATCGGACTAGTGTCCCTGTTCGGCCACATTATTCCGGCGCTAGCCGTCACGATCGTCGCGGCTGGCCTCCTGGCCTATTATTTTTCGGAGCCGATTTTTTCCTTCTACATCGCGAGTACGGAGGAGGTGGTCGCGCTCGCCATTTTCCTCGCCGCGGCGTTGTTCACGGTGGCACTCGTTGGGCGAGTAAAGAGTTCCGGGGCGCAGCTGCGCGAGCGCGCTCATCTGCTTGATCTCACGCACGACACGATTTTCGTGCGCGACATGAGCGACGCGATCACCCTCTGGAATCGGGGTGCCGAAGAACGCTACGGCTGGAAAAGCGCGGAGGTGATCGGCCAAGTCACGCATCGACTTCTGCACACCAACTTCCCCGCGCCGCTCGAAACGATCAACGCACAGCTGCTGGCCACCGGACGGTGGGAAGGAGAACTCGTCCATGTGCGGCGTGACGGGGCGCAGGTCGTGGTGGCGAGCCGGTGGGCGCTGCAACGCGGCCCATCGGGAAGGCCGGTTGCCATTCTGGAAACCAACAATGACATCACCGACCGCAAGCGGATCGAGGACAAACTCAACATGACTCAGATCGAACTTGCCCATATCAATCGCGTGACCACCATCGGGCAGCTCGTGGCCTCGATCGCGCACGACGTCAACCAACCGCTCGCCGCGACCATCACCAACGCCCAAGCCGCATTGCGTTTTCTCAATGCACAGCCGCCGGACCTGGTGGAGGTCCGTGAGGCGTTGACCGAAATCGTCAGTGACGGTGACCGCGCCCGCAACGTAGTCGAACGAATCCGCGCGCTCGTCCGCAAGGTGCCGCCGCGTTACGAACATATGGACGTCAACCAGACAATACTGGAGGTGCTCGCGCTGACGCGCAGCGAGATGGAACGCAATGGCGTCGCATTGCAGACGCAACTGGCCGATGGCCTGGCGCACGTCGAGGCCGATCGCGTCCGCGTGCAGCAGGTGATTCTCAACCTGATCATCAACGCCGTCGAGGCGATGAGCGGCGTCAGCAGCAGGCCGCGCGTGCTGATGGTGAACACCGCCGACGACGGCGCGGGGGGCGTGCGCGTCGCCGTACAGGATACCGGTCCCGGGTTGACCCAGGAGAATTTGGAGCACCTGTTCAGCGCATTCTACACGACCAAGCCGGCTGGCATGGGTATGGGCCTCGTGATCTGTCAGTCGATCGTTGAGGCGCATGGCGGGCAACTATGGGCGAGCGCTAACGTCCCGGCCGGAGCGGTGTTTCAGTTCAAATTGCCGGCGCGTCAACAGGGTGCGGCTTAGGGCGCCGCCGGGCTTCTTCCGGTTCTCGCTGGCAAACGCCAAGGAAAGGCCGGCCTTTCCTCAAATGGTTGGTGGCACAGTCGTTATGGTGGCTGATGCGCGCGCACGGGCATAACGTCGTGACCGCGCTCGAGGCAATGATTAGGGGAGAAGTGCGCGTATGTACATTAACGGATGTGCCAAGCCCCGAGGCGAAGTAATATGTCCGCTTCGGGTCAAAAGCGGAAATTCTCATCGCGAGTACATGTTGTCCGCTTTACCCCCGATAGCGGACCTAATAGCGGACGTCGCAGCCCGTCTGCTTTGTGCCATAAGCAGACTCATGCACCGCAGCATACGGCGCCTCTATTCGATCACCTCGTCGGCGCGGGCGAGCAGCGTCGGCGGAACTGTCAGGCCCAGAGCTTTTGCCGTCTTGAGATTGATGACCAAATCGAACTTGGTGGGCTGCTCGACCGGGAGGTCAGCCGGTTTAGCCCCGCGCAAAATCTTATCGACATAATCGCCGGCGCGGCGGAACAAGTTCGGGATGTTTGCCCCATACGACATTAGACCGCCAGCGTATGCATAAGCCCCCTGTCCGTGCATCGTGGGTAGTCGCGCGTCCAGCGCCAGCGTGTTAAGTTGAATCCGATTAGTATTCACCAGCGGCTCGGTCACGACATAAAGCGCATCAACACGCCCATTGAGCATATCGATGGCCGGCGCGATATCCGCTGCTAGTCTGATTTCAGCTGCAACTGCCTCAAGGCCGAGCGTGCGCGCCGCTTCCTGAACCTTACCCATCTCCAGTACGCCGATGGGATCACCGATGTTGGCCATGATTCCCAAACGGCGAAGGCCGGGTATTACTTCGTGCAAGAGGTCAAGTCGCTTGCCGGCAATGTCGGCCGACTCGTTCGACAGGCCGGTGACGTTGCCGCCTGGCCGCGCCAGGCTCGCGACGAGCCCGGCGGCAACCGGATCGCCTGCCGTTCCGAAGACGATGGGAATGACCGAGGTGGCCCGCTTTGCCGCGATGACGGCTGCTGTTCCCGCTGTGACGATGACATTGACTTTCAACCCGACGAACTCAGCTGCGATTTCGGCAAAGCGCTCGCTGTGTCCCTCCGCCCAGCGATATTCGATAGCGACCGTGCGGTTTTCGACCCAATCGTGCTCGCGCAACCGCTGAACAAGAGCAGCGGTCCATTCTTTTTGGGCGGACTGCGTGAGCGAGCCCAGGAACCCCACAGTCGGCAGCTTCGCCGGCTGCTGCGCACGCGCCACCAGCGGCCACGCCGCCGCGCCGCCAAGAGCGGCGATGAAGTTGCGCCGTCTCATCAGTCATCCCTCGGACAAGGGCCGTACTTTAGCACATCGTCAGCCTAGAATTGTGCGGCGCATCACGTGCATCGGTGCGATGTCCGAGTTGGGTCAAAAGCGGAAATGCTCATAACGAGCCGATGATGTCCGCTTTCCACCCCATAGCGACCGAACAGCGGACGCAGTTTTATGTCGGCTTGGTGCCATAAACGGAAGTCGTCCGTATTACTCGATCACCTCGTCGGCGCGCAGCAGGAATGCCTCCGGAATTGTGAGGCCAAGCGCCTTGGCAGCCTTGAGATTGATCACCAACTCAAATTTCGTCGGCTGCTCGAACGGAAGATCGGCAGGCTTGGCACCTTTCAAGATCTTGTCCACATAGGCCGCCGCGCGTCGGAAGTTTGCACGCACATCGATGCCATAGCTCATCAGCCCGCCGGCCTCGACATGCTCCCGGAAAGCGTACACGACCGGCAACTGCGCCGCGACGGCCAGCTCCGCCATGCGGCGCCGCTCATTCAGGAACATCACGTCTGCAAGCGCAATCACGATGCGCACGCGCTCACGCGCCAGTGTCTGAAATGCGCTGTCGATATCGGCCGGCGTGCGGATCTCGACGGGGATGAGATTGGCCGCTATCGCCTGAGCGGCGATTTCGGCCCCCTGCCGCACGGTGGTTACATTGTTGACATTTACCAGCATGCCCGCCCGTTTGGCTCCCGGCATTAACTCGAAGCCGAACTCCAGTTGCTTGCCCACGAGACTAGCGTAGTCGACGTATAATCCGGTGACATTCCCCTTTGGGCGAGCGAGGCTCGTTGCCAGACCGAGGCTGACGGGATCACTCCCGCTCACTGTGACAATCGGGATACTGGCTGTAGCCTGCGTCGCCGCGAGACTAGCGAAAGCGTTTATGGCCACGATGACGTTCGGCTTGTGCCGGATCAACTCATCCACTTGCACCGGTTGTCGCGTCACATCGCCGTCCGCATATCGGAACTCGATGTCGTAGTCCCGACCCTCGACGTAGCCCAGCTCTTGTAAACCTTGTGTCAATGCGTTTCGATTGTGTTGGCTCACTGCTTGCGACCCGCCGAGTAGTACAGCGATCAGGGGCCGCTGGGCTGAGACCTGACCAAGGGTAATGACAGGCTGCGAAGCCGCGGCTGCGGCAAAAAGGACGATGAACTGCCGCCGCATCATTCAATCACCTCGTCGGCGCGGGCGAGAAGCGTCGGGGGAATTGTGATCCCGAGCGCCTTGGCGGTCTTGAGGTTGATCACAAGCTCGTATTTGGTCGGTGCTTGCACCGGCAGATCGGCGGGCTTCTCGCCCTTGAGGATGCGATCGACATAGCCGGCCGCTTGCCGGTATTGGTCGATGCCGTTAGGGCCGAAGGACATCAGTCCGCCAGAGTTGGCGTTGAAGCGATCCCACCACACCGCAGGCAGCTTGTATCCGGCCGCCAACGTGATGATCAGACCGCGATGAACCGCAGTTACCGCGCTCGGCGTCACGATCAGGCCGCTGTTCGAGGAGCGAGAGAGGGCCCCGACGCCGCGTTCGATATCGCCCTCGTCGTGCACATTGATTGGGCTGACCTCCACGCCGAGCGACGGCGCCGCGGACTGGATGACGCCGAACTGGCCGGCCCCGGACGCGAGGGCGGGGTCCCGGATGACCGCTACTCGCACGATGCGCGGCGCGATCTCTTTAAGCAGTTCTAGCCACTTCGCGCCGATGCTGTATTCGAACAAGGCAAAGCCGGTGACATTGCCGCCGGGCCGCGCGAGACTATCAACGAAGCCGGCGCCGACCGGATCGGGGACAGTCGCGAACACGATCGGTATGGTGCGGGTCGCTTGCAACAACGGCGCGACTATCGCGTTGCCGATTGCGAAAATAACGTCCGGTGAAAGCTCGACCAATTCCGCCGCGTACTTGCGAGCATCGTCGGGATTGCCTGCAGTCCGGCGAATGTCGATCCGCACATTGCGGGCCTCGGTCCAGCCCAGTTGCTGTAGCTCCTTCACAAACGCTGCGATGCGTGCTTCCGCTTCCAGATCGTCCGCGCCCCGGGGTCCGAGTACGCCAACGCGCCGCATCCGCTCAGGCTGCTGCGCGCGCGCCACCGTCGGCCACGCCGCCACGCCGCCGAGTGCTGCGATGAACGTGCGTCGTTCTCATTCGATCACCTCGTCGGCGCGGGCGAGAAGCGAGTGCGGCACGTCGAGGCCGAGCGCCTTAGCGGTCTTGAGGTTGATCGCTAGCTCGTACTTGGTCGGCGCCTGCACCGGCATGTCGGCCGGCTTCTCTCCCTTGAGGATACGATCGACGTAGCCGGCCGCGCGCCGGTACTGGTCGTTAAAATCAGCCCCATAGGAGATCAGGCCGCCGTCGGCGACGAACACGCGGTTGAAGTAAACGGCGGGCAGTTTGTGGCGGGCCGCCAGCGTAATGATTAGATCGCGATGAACCGTCGCCAACGCGCTCGCCGCCACGATCAGGCCGCCATTTGCGCCACGCGCGAATGCCGTCGACGCCACGCTCGATCTCGCCGGCGTCGCGTAGATTGATCGGGCTCACGTCCACGCCGACCGACGGCGCCACGGACTGGATGACGGCGAATTGGCCGATCCCGGAGGGTATGGCGGCATCCCGAAGGACCGCCGCTCGCGTCACGCCCGGCGCGATCTCTTTGAGTAGCTCCAGCCATTTCGCGTTCAGACTGAATTCAAACTGCATAAAGCCGGTGGCGTTGCGGCCTGGCCGCGCTAGACTATCGACGAAGCCGGAGCCGACCGGATCGGTGGTGAACACGAACACGATCGGCACCGTCCGGGTCGCCTGGATCATTGGCCCCACAGAAAAGCCAGGGGCCAGGACGACGTCCGGCGCCAGTGCGACCAACTCCGCCGCGTATTTGCGATAGTTTTCGGCATTGCCTGCGGCCCAGCGATAATCAATCCGCACATTGCGGCCATCGGTCCAGCCCAGTTGGGCCAACGCCTGCACGAACGCCGCAAGGCGGGCCTGTGTGTCTGTATCGTCCTGGGCCGCGCCAATGAGCGCGCCGATCCGCCTTACCCGGTCGGGCTGCTGCGCCCGCGCGACCAGCGGCCACGCCGCCGCGCCCAAGACCCGCGATGAACTCGCGCCGCCTCATGGCCATCCCTCCCGAAAGGGAGCCTAGGCTAGCACATTCGGAGACAGAACGCGTCGAGCTGGTGCATGTTGCCCAGCATCATCGGCGGGCCGTGCGGGTGGGCTCATTTGGGGAGACGATGTGATTTGTTGATTATTGAGGTCGCGGACAGACACTAAAATTAACTGGTGGTGGGGGTTGATATTTTTTCTCAACGAGAAGACCTACTGCCGTCGCGTCGCCCACATTGGTAAATTCGTGCCAAGGCGTGGCAGGAATATCGGCACTGGTACCTGCCGCTATGTCGATCCTGCGCGTGCCCTTTTCATCCATCACGACTCCGTGCCAGTCTGTAGAAAAATAGGCAAAGTAGGACGGATGAGAATGGCACACGTGCATTCCCCCTGGCGGAAACGTGCAGCGTAATACGCGAATTTGCGTGTCTTCGAACAGTTTTTCACACGGCCTTTTGCCTTTCCATTCAACTGACAGCGCATCAGGAACGTCGTCGGCCTGCGCGGGGATTGGCGCGACCAGAAAACCCATGACTGCGAGAGCGGCGACGGCTGGAACGATGGACACTCTACTCATTAGAGTCTCTCCCTTTAGAGTCTTCTCCCTTTCGCCATGTTCCGCGTTTCACACCGGCTGCGATAGGTAGATGACCGTGCCGAGGAACAACAGCGCGACGATGACGCAAATAACGATAAACTGGAGCAGGATCTGTTTACGGTGTGCCTTGCCCAGCCACCACGGCTGCTGAAGTGAAGGCGGCTTCCCTTCGTTGGGCTGCTCATTGCTGTTCATGGCGTTACTCCCGGATGCGGCAAACCGGCTAGGACACCGACCGCAAGGCGCAGCTCATCACGCTAAGGGCGTCGCCATTGCGACGTTCACCGCCATAGTTAGCGTATGGCCAGGGCCCTAGAGGACCCTCCTATAACCGTCCGTCACTCGCCCGGACGCAGATCGACCGCGCGACTGCGATCGTTGGGGTCAGGCGGAAGCCAGCGAACGAGGAGCTGCTTGGGTTGCTGGTTGGGCGTGGTGTCTACGGCCTGCCCCGGTTTGCCAAAAGCGGCTTCCCATAGCCACTTGCCCGCAGCCATGCGGACCACCGTGTCTTCCCCTTGGTTACGGAAGACCTCAGCGTAAAAGCTGATGACTTCGTCGGCGTATCGAGCAGCTTTCTCAGCCACGGCATAGCGTTTGATGCGATCTGCCATGCCAATATCGCCGGCCTTTCGACCCGCACCGAGACGTTGTCCACCCCACGATGGTGCCAAACCGGACATAGCGTAACTTTCAAGATATTCGCCAAACGTTCAAGCTGTTAAATCAAGCCGTCCCTTTGAATGGCTCTTAACGTCGCGCGTAACAGCAGTGTTCGAGATCAGGAGGTCCGCATGGTGGCGTACAGGGGCGGCTGCGCGTGCGGCGCAGTCCGCTATGAGATCGCAGCCGAGCCCATCCGCGCCTTTCAATGCCAGTGCCGCGACTGCCAACGGGACACCGGTTCGGGACACGCGTCGGTGTTCGTATTCCCGCGCGCAGCACTGCAGGTCACTGGTCATGTCAGCGAGATTGCGCGAACCGCGGACAGCGGTGCGCAGAAGCTGAAAGGGTTCTGCGCCTCGTGCGGATCGCCGCTTTACAACAAGCCGGTATCCAAGCCCGACATGGTCGGCATCTATGTCGGCACGCTCGACGACCCGTCGAGCTTCAAGCCGCAAGTCGTGATGTTCGCATCCCACGGTCACGCCTGGGATCATATTGATCCGGCGCTGCCCAAGCTCGCAGGCATGCGATCATCCGATTAGCTTGCAGCTGGCGATAGAGAGTACGAAAACGATACAGACGTTACCTGTGACAAATGGAACCGCGCGGAAGGCCTTATCGGGCCGCTTGCGACAACTCATGAGCCGGTACGAGGGCGATAAATCCAAGGACAGCGGGGGGCTATCGCCGGTGTGTGAACGCTAGCGCAGTGAGCCGACTAAGTACGACTTGGCCATCAATCTCAAGACTGCGAAGGCGCTCGGTCTCGCAATTCCTCCTGGGCTGCTCGCCCGCGCCAACGAGGTGATCGAGTGAAGCGACGCCCGGCCGAACATCTGCCAATCACAACGCCGCGCGCCTATTTAATGCCGATGATCCTGTACCACTTCACGGCCAGCCGCCTCCTTCAAGATCGCGGCACGATCCTAACTGAAGGTCTCAGGCCGAGGGCAAACCCCAGAGACACACCAAGCTGCCCCGTCGTTTGGCTTACCACCGTAAGCGAACCAAATTGGTGCGGGTGGAATTGGCGCCGATATCGTGACAACTCGATCCGGCTGACCGTCGAGATACCAAACGATGACGAGCGCTTGGTTCGATGGGAAGACTGGGTCGGGGACAACGTCCCCGCTGCTGAGCTTGACCGGATACGCCGCCATGGCGGGCTTAACGCATTGTGGTGGGATGGGTCATATTACTGCTACTTCGGCACGGTGACGCCCGATCGAATCCAGGCGATCGAAAGCCCAAACGCCTTCAAGCCGCCGAGCAGTCCAAGCGGCCGATAGTCGTTGCATCCACCCCGTAGGTCCGTGCGATATCGGCCTGCGTCTCGCCACCAAATTCGGCTCCGGCTCCGACCTCAGACCGCAACGAGCGCGGGCGCCTCATATATCGCTTCGTGCTCGCGCTCAGTCGCCGGCAACTGCAGCACGTTCGCGCGCTGGCCTTCGCGCAGGGAGCTAAGCAGAACGATCTGTCCGCCCGGCAATTCGAGCGCATCGTGATGGATTGTCTTGCACCCTTCATTGACGCGCCGAAACCGCCCCACCGCGGCTCCGAGCTTGCGTGGAGAGAATAGCCGGAACGTTGCCTGACTTTCGATCTCGCGCTCGAAAGCGAGTTCTGTCCCTGGCTGCACGCAAACGGCTACGTGCGGATCACCGACGGCGCAGAAACCGCCCGTGAGCCCATATCCAAATCTGGTGGTAACGAGCTTGTCGCCCACTTTAGCCGGGCGTGACGCCAAGTGTTCTAGGCTGTAATCGCACATCGAAGATGCTCCTCGACTGTGCCCCCAGTGCCTTCTTGAATCGAGTTTTGCGAATAATGGTTGAGAAGGCAACCGCCAAACCCAGCATTCGTTACAAGTCCGCTCAGCGTCGTGCCGGCACTAGCAGCCGCCCACAGGTTCAATCGTGCAACCTTGTTACCGTCCCCTAATGCACGCGACTGACGCATTGCGGTTGGCCAACACGTTCGCCGAGGGCCTACATGCCCCGTGGCTCGGCGACCTCGCCGCTGATACGCTTGGGATCACGGGTCGAGGGGAATTACAAAACTCCACCACAGTCTGCGGGGCGGTTCCAGCTCGTGGCTAGCAAGCGCGGTTCCATAACATGACGGTCGCACGTCGGACCTCGATCGCGATCATCGGCGGCGGCATCGGCGGTCTCGCAGCGGCGGCGTTGCTGCTGCGCGCGGGATTTGACGTGCGGGTCTTTGAGCAATCAAAGGCGCTCAGCGAAGTCGGCGCCGGCATCAATATTGGCCCCAATGCATCTCGCATTCTGCATCGGCTAGGGATTGCCGAAGCGTTGCGCAACACCGGCGTCAAACCGGCGACATTCGACCAGCGACGCTGGGATGATGGCCGCATCCTGCTCCGCTCGCCACTGGGAGACGCGGTCGAGACCACATTTGGTGCGCCGTACTACACATTCCATCGGGCCGATCTGCATGGCGCACTGGCGAGCGCAGTTTCTGCGGAACGCGTGCATCTCGGGTACCGCTTTACGGGCGTGGTGGATCATGGCGACCACGTTGAAGCGCATTTCGAGAATGAGACATCGATTTCAGCCGACGCGCTCATCGGAGCGGACGGAATTCATTCAGCTTTGCGGCAGGGCTTGTTGGGTCCGGAAAAGCCTCGCTTCACCGGCTGCGTGGCGTATCGAGGCCTAGTGCCCGCGGATCGGTTGGAGCATCTTGGTCTGGAGCCGAGGATCCAGATGTGGATGGGGCCAGGGCGGCATTTCGTTCATTACTTCGTGTCGGCGGGGCGCCTCATTAATTTTGTCGCCGTGACCGAAGAAGATTCCTGGTCGCGGGAATCATGGGTCGACCGCGGAGAGGTTGCCGACGTTCTTGCTGCATTCGCGGGATGGCACCCCCACGTCCTCTCGATCATTGGGGCAGTAGACGAGACATACAAATGGGCATTGTTCGACCGCACGCCGCTGCCGCATTGGTCGGTCGGCCGGGTGACGCTCTTGGGAGAACTCGTGCCATCCGATGCTGCCGTTCATGGGTCAGGGTGGCGCACAGGCGATTGAGGACGCCGCCACACTCAAGGGATGCCTGCTCAAGCTCCCAAGTGACATTCCCGCGGCGCTTCGTCTCTATGAGCGACTGCGCTTGCCACGTGCGTCGCGCCTGCAAGGCATGTCGGAAACCAATAAGACGCGCTTCCATCTGCCTGATGGGTCAGCTCAGAAAGAACGCGATGCCCAGATGGCCAGCGGCGCAACCGACTGGTCACTCGCCGCCATCGCATGGCTCTATGAGCACGACGCCGAAGTGGTCGAAGACCATTAATGGTTGCGGGTCTGGAAGAATTGGATGTTCGCTAATGGTCAAACACCGCGCGCTCTGAGCGCTCCTACGTCCGGTCAAAAGCATTGACAAGCTAACACCGCCGAACGCGACGATCAGGCAACTGCCGAGAATGACCGCAAAAACGCAACGTGAAAAATACCGGCCCCGGTGAAGGCTAGGCAACGTCAAACAGTGGAACCCCGAGTTTGACGTTTAACGGGGTCGTCTGTCATGGTGATCGCTCGCCAAACAATGATCCCTGCAGTGATCCAAACGGAGGAAGCATGCCGACGAAAAGCCGGAAACCGGAAACCATTGCGCTACACGCGGGCTACCGCTCCGACCCGGCCACCGGTGCGGTTGCTGTGCCGATCTATCAGACGACGTCATATCAATTCAATTCTACCGAGCACGCGGGCAATCTTTTTGCACTCAAGGAACTGGGCAATATTTACACGCGCATCATGAATCCAACGCAGGCCGTGCTGGAAGAGCGCGTGGCTGCGCTCGAAGGCGGCGTGGCGGCGCTCGCGGTTGCTTCGGGGCAGGCGGCATCGCTGTTCGCGGTGCAGAACATTTGTCACGCCGGCGATAATTTCGTCTGCTCGACAGATATCTATGGGGGTACCTGGAACCTATTCCAAAACACAATGAGCACGATGGGGATTGAGTGCCGCTTTGTCGATCCCGCCGATCCGGAAGCCTTTCGTCGTGCGACTGACGCGCGCACGCGCTGCTATTACGGTGAGACGCTGCCCAATCCCAAGCTTGCGGTATTCCCGATTGCGGAGGTTGCGCAGATTGGGCGCGAGTTCGGTGTGCCGCTCATCATGGACAACACGGCCTGCCCGGTCCTGTGCCAACCCATCGAGCATGGCGCCGCGATCATCGTGCACTCGACAACGAAGTATATCGGCGGTCACGGTACGTCGATCGGAGGGATCATTGTCGATGGGGGCAATTTCGACTGGGAGAAACATGCCGACCGCTTCCCCATGCTTAATAAGCCGGATCCGAGCTACCACGGCGCGGTTTGGACGCAAGCGGCGAAACCGCTCGGCCCAATTGCCTACATCATCAAGGCGCGCGTCACGCTCCTGCGCGATATTGGCGCGGCGATGTCGCCGTTCAACGCATTCATGTTCATCCAGGGTCTCGAAACCGTAGTGCTGCGCATGCGCCAGCATTGCAGCAACGCGACCGCCGTGGCGCAGTACCTGTCCAAGCGCCCGCAAGTCACCAAGATAATTTTCCCTGGCCTGATGACAGGCGAGCCCAAGCGGCGCGCCGATACCTATCTCAAGGGCGCTTACGGCGGCTTGGTCGGCTTCGAGCTGAAGGGCGGTCGTGGCGCCGGGCGTAAGTTCATTGATAATCTCAAGATGTTTTATCATGTCGCCAACATTGGGGATGTGCGCTCGCTCGCCATTCATCCGGCGAGCACCACGCACTCGCAGCTCACGCCAGAGGAGCAAGCGAAGACCGGCGTTACCGACGGATATGTCCGACTGTCGGTAGGCATTGAGCACATTGACGACATCATCGCCGATCTCGATCAGGCCTTCGCGGTCGTCTAAGCAATCCATGCAACTCTTTGTTGCTCAGCCTAGACTCGGCCGTTCGGTCGAGCGCTGTTGCCTCGTACAGACCTGCAATCGCGAAATCAAAGGGTGGAACCCTGATACCCTGCGCCCGACGCCATGCTCGCTGCTGCTGACGCGCAAGCGCGGTGTCTGCGGCCAGCGACGGTCGCTGAGTTTGCGGTATGACGCAGGGTGATTTTACCAGATGCAGGCCCCGCCGGGGGCGGGCGCGCGTTAGCGATTTGGGAGTTCCCGAGGGTCAGACACAGACACTCCGCGGCTTGGTATTAGTCCGTCCGCGATTTTCAGGGCATGGTCGCGCAACGATCCGCTCCGATTAGGAACGGGCAAGGGCTCGGCACTCAGAATCGCGCGGATCATTTTCGTGCCCTCCTGGTGCGCTCAAGGTAGCCGTGAAGCTTTCCGCAAAACGGCTCATCGGCGTGGTCACGGCAAAATGCCAGAAGTGGTGGTCACTTGGAATGAGTTTAGCTGAACACAAACCTCATAGACGCAATGATCTCGGTGATCACTACCGCAACCGCGACGGAAATGATCGCCTCCCAGAGAATGCGCGAGCGCAACCGTTGTGGGTGCTGGTTGCGCGGGGGTCGTTTTGGACGCGGGAGATCCGTTGGCATAGTTGTCACTATAGCTGCGCGTGTTCTTCCCTGTCTCGGTACCCGCCTCCGCTTTCCGTCGCATTCCAATCGCGTTGCATTCGAGTTAGACTGTTGCGCGCGATGGAGAAACGCCCATGAGTGCTCGCAAAACACTCCATGTCACCTGCCATGACTGCGGCATGTGCGCTGAAATACGATTAGAGACATTAGGCTTGCGATATTGCATCACCGACATCGCCTCGCACACAAAATGCAAATACGACTGGCGCGGCATGGGCGCCCTTGGTTGCTCAGGTTTGAAACCAGAGCTTTTGAAAGCTAGGACATCCTTGGCGGTGGAAGAACGGCTGTCGGCCTGATTGGCCTTATCGTCGGTTTGTCGGCCACGGCCGCTGTCGATCGAATTGGTCTGATCCAATGTCCGGGTGTGAGCCTAGAGGGGTGAAGTCATGGCAGAGAGCGTCGCCGAGCTACGAGCTTGGGCTGCCGAGATCGCTCGCAATATCCGACATGGAAAGAGGACTGCCGCGTGTTGAACCAAGCAGCGAAAGAGATTGAGCGCCTTCGCGAAGAGATCAAGCAGCTGCGCAGTAGCTACAAACGAAGACCGCAGTGAGGGAACCGGGAGACGGGATGAGCAATTGGGGTACAAAATAGCAATACTTTCCGGCTAACCTGGCCGTGCCAGGGGGTACGCGGTACTTTCGTAAAGTTCTCGAATTTCCTCACCCGCGAACCGCTCGTCCTCAACCCGCATGTAGGCTCCAGCCAACAACGGCGCCGGAAGTTCCTCTATTGCGAAGCGGATTGCCTCAGCGGCCGTGTCAAAGCGCCGATAATGTATCCGACGGCCTGTGCGAACTTTGGCCGGGAAGAGTTCCGCTGGAGCGTTGTAGTCAAAGCTCGACATTGTTCACGTTGCTAGGCATGTCCATAAATCGAGAGCCGAGTGAACTCGCTCCCGTTACTAGACAGCCTTGAGGTTCTGGGCGTTTGTCTTACCACGCCGCGGATCAGTGACCAGTTCGAACGAAACGCGTTGCCCCTCGTGCAGAGCTCTCGACGCGCGCTTTCGCGTCATCCAGCGTGTTAGGCTCAGCCGCCGACCGAGGCGCGAGATCACCAATGCCTGTATTTCGGCTAGGCCCAATTTTGGAACGGGTCGACGACCCTTCTTGGGAAGCAAGCTCGTTCAAAGAAACTTGCTGGGTTCTGGCCCGCGATGAGGCGGATGCGCGGCGTCAACTTGAGAGCGTTTCGTTGAAAATGGTTGACGTAAACCCGGATAAGAAAATCGCATATTCCCCCTGGCGTCACGCCAGGGTCACTGATTGTGTCGAAGATGTCGCGCCCGTGAGCATGAGAGAAGGTATTGTTTGGACAGTAAGCGGAAAAACCTACTCTCAGCCGAAAATGCCCTAGCAGCGCCAAATGGTCGTCCCCCAATCCAGACGTCCAAAAAATCCAGCAGCATGATTTTAGCTTATGCCCCGCTCAGCTCGCTTTCCCGAGCGAGGCGCTCGTGCGGCTCGTGGGAGTGCTTGATCCGGTATTGAAACTCGCCGTCTTTCTCGGGAAGCCGCTTTGTCACGATGTATAGCCCCGCTGCCGAACGATCGTGACCCGCTGGCCGGAAGTGAACTGTTTGCCCGATCGTGAATTTGTGGGGCATCGCTAAGCCGCCCTGCTCGACCCCTCAGATCCCGGACCCCCCAATTTACGAGATCGACTTCCATACCACCACCGCGGTCAATCTCACCACCGGCGCTGGCACCACGGCGACCGCCGTCACCGCGACGGGCTTCCAGCTCTAAGGGGCGACGTTCCGCCTTCTGTGTAACCGCCGCGCCGCCGTGGTAGCCTCGTCAGCCGACGGGGGGCGCCCAAAGGCTCGCGCATGATTTCAGGCGCACAGGTGCGGGCGGCTCGCGGTTTGCTCGGTTGGGCCAGACATGAGCTTGCGCGTCGAGCGGTCGTCAGCGATGCGACGGCCTATGCGCTCGAGAACGCCAGGGGCTCGGCGGTAAACGTCGATGCGATGGCTGCCGTTCAGGCGACGCTCGAGGCGGCGGGCATCGAGTTTTTCAACGGCGACGCGCCCGGCGTGCGGCGACAAATGCCGAAGTGAATTCCGGCTGAGACGGCCTATGGGAGATCGCCGATGAGCCAATTCTACATTACCGACAGCAAATCCCTCAGCACCGTGAGAGAAGCTGTTCACCATCGAATGCCGATTACGATAAGTGGGATGGTCGGCAAAGGGGTTAGATATTTCACTGGAGTGGTGCAGTCCGTTGAGGAGGACAAGCTCGCAATGACCGTCAAAATCGCGGCGCGCGCGACGAGCGAAGCAGCGCAATAAGGTGGCTCCAAGCGATAATGCCTAGGCACCAGGCCACGCCTATTAGGCGAGGCCCCGGGTGCTTGTGGGCGAAGGCCGGGGGTCGCTTACGGACGTTCATGCGCGCCCCAAGTGTCTCCTCTGGGGTTCCAAGGTGTCTCACGCCCATACCGTATTGGATCCATCAAGATCCTTTCGTCCCCGCACGTAGCGCACTCGAAGGAGCGCTGTTCGAAGCCCGGTCTCTCAGGCCTGATGCGTGTAACCCTCATGTCTTTGCCGCATATAGGGCAAGAACGGAAGTTGGCTAGCCGCTCACCGGAGTCGAGTGCTTCTTCAAGCGTTGGGTGCCCCCAGTCCTCCGGCGCTCGATGAAGGTAACTCTGTCAACTGTTACGAACCTGCCAAGCCATATAACCGAGAGCAGCTCCTTCGCAGATAAGCTGTATGCCGAGCAACACACCAAGCAGCCAGATTGCCGTGATCGGGAGGCTGGCCCAAAGATAGAAAGCCAGCAGTATCCCGATTATGCCGCTCGCTAAGATCCAACCCCAGTTTGGGAATGGTCGTATAGTTAGCGAAAAAATCACCTTGGAAATGCCCTCGACCATCAAAAATACAATCAGAAGAAGTGTGAGGACGAGAAGAATGCATCAATCGAGGTCAACCGTCCCCTCATTCGATCACCTCGTCGGCGCGAGTGAGCAAGGACGCCGGGGCTTCAACCCGATGGACTTGGCGGTCTTTAAGTTGAGTACGAAGCGAAAGCGCGTCGGTTGTTGAAATGGCAAGTCCGCGGGTTTCGCCCCCTTGAGGATGCGATCTACGAGGGCTCCCAGGCGGTCGAAACTTTCGTCCAGATCCAGACCGTATGACATCAAGCCGCCGCTGCGGGCGATGAAGTCGTACTCATAGATGCCCGGTAGGCGATGCGCCGCCGCGAACTCGAAAACCAGCTTTCGGTTGAGATTGGTGAGTGGGTCGGAGACCATGAGGATTGCGTCCGGCGGGTCGCGAGTCATCGCTCCGAACGCCTGCTCGAAATCGGCGGGCTCGCGCACGCCCAATGGCTGGACGCTAATACCCAGCGCTTGCGCGCCCGTCTCTGCCGCCTTGTAACGCAGCGTCATCGCGAGGTCGTCGGCATTCCACAACATCGCCACCCGGCGCAGGCTGGGTGCAAACTCCTTGAGAAGCTCAAGCCGCTTGGGCGTAACTTCCGCCGATACGTCCGAGATGCCGGTAACGTGGCCGCCTGGGCCGCGCCAAGCCGTCGGCCAGTCCAGTCGCGACCGGATCTCCTGCAGAGAATACCACCACCGGGACAGTCGTCCCTTGCTTGGCGGCGAGCGCCGGCTGATAGCCTAAGGCGATGATGACCTCGACCTTGCTTGCCACCAGCTCGGCGACGAGCTGCGGCAAGCGATCCGCATGCCCGCCCGCGCCGCGGCGTTCGAGCGTCAAATTTCTATCAGGCGCATAGCCATGCTGGTTGAGACCGCGGATGAGTGCCGCCTCGAAGGGACCGGCGTCGAGCCCCCCGGGGTTCAGCAATCCGATCCGATAGATCTTGGTTGGCGTTTGACCGAGCGCGCGCAGCGGCCACGCCACCGCCGCGCCGCCGAGAACGGTGACGAAATCCCGTCGCTTCACCTAAGCCTCCCGAAGGTCAGGCCCCCACCTTGGTCACCGCGAACAAATAGCACGGGCCGGGCGAGCAGTCTTGGGTTGCGCATCTCCGCAGGTGGGCTCAACGCCGCACGGGGCTTGCGTCGGCGACATGTTCCGGTGCTGGCGAAAGCCGACGCGGCGTGTGTTGATCAATTGCAGCGCAAGGACCGCCTGCACTGGGCGATGGTAACAAGCTTCACGCTTGGGGGTGTCGGGGTCATAGTCGACGAACCTTCTTGCGCTGTAACTCATCACCCGTTCGCCCGTGATAGACCGCACTCACGGGTGCTTAAAAGCGCCGTCGTCAAGAGCCCCTACGCGGCCTTCCGCGTCCGCTTCCTAGCCGTTCTATGGTCGGTCAGGATCTGCATCATGAGATGCGGATTGGCGCTGCCGTCGGCGACGGCGCCCCGTACTGCTCGCCCACGGCGGGCTCGATATGGGCGCCGACGATGCGGCATTCCACGCCGTCGACGCGGTGCGGCGTCTCGGCGGCCTCATCGACGCCGCGCAGGTCGACGATGGTGCGCATGCCCAGGCGGCCCAGGGCGGCGCGATCCTCGTCGGTCAGGTTGCCGAGATGGGCGGAGCGGAACACCGTGCCTGCCGCGCACGAGGTGGCCCTCCGCGGTGCGGTAGCCGCCGAGGTCGCGGAAATTGGAGCCGCCTTTCCAGCGGCACGACATGGGGGAGCGAGGTATCGAGCATGGCCGAGCCTTTAGCACGTCCGGCGCTCCCAGATCATGTCGGTAATGGGTCAGAATTTTTGCGCGAGCGTCAGCAGGAAGGTCCGGCGCTGGCCGAACTGCGGGGCGCCCACGCCGACGCCCAAGCCGTCGCGGATCTGGTAGCCGTTGTCGAACAGGTCGATGACGTCGAACTCGACCTGCGTCGTCTTGCCGAGGCCGATCGGGAGCTTTTGTGCCAGCGAGGCGTTGACCACCGCGTAGCCGGGTAGCGACAGGTCGTTGGGCGTAACGACGCTGGTGCTCTTCACCCGCTGCCGAACAGCATGTCGGCCGACACGCGGGTTGCCCAGTCCTTATCGGCGTTGAAGGTGTAGGCAGCGCCGCTCGACATCGTCCAGCCCTGGCTGTGGTCGAGGGCGATATAGTTGTTGGCGATGTAGGCGAGCTCGGCCTGGCCGAAATTGAACTGCGCGGAGTTGATGTTGCTGCCGATGCCGCTGCCAAAGGCGCCGTTGAAATAGACCGACCACGGACCTTCGTCGTAGCTGGCGTTGAACTCGACGCCTTTGACGATGGCATTGGCGTAATTGAACGAGGTGAGCGAGATGGGAGCGCCGAACTGGCCTTCGTCGAGCAGGTTCTGGGCGATCTTGTAGTAAGCGCTGAGACCGACGGTCAGGCCGCGCATCGGTTTGGCGGTGACGCCGACGTCGAAATAGTCGGCGCGCTCGGCTCTCACCGGGTTGTTCGTCGTCACTTCGGGCGCGGCGACCGTGCCGGCCAGAGTCGCGATCGAGTTGGCGCTGACCTGGAGGAGCGGCGGCGGGGTGAAGTAGCGCGAATAACCGGCGCGGAAAGTGAACATCTCATCGGGTTGCCAGACGACGTTGATGCGCGGGCTCAGCTGGTTCTCCTGGGTGGCGCCATTGATGGCGTCGAAACGCAGGCCGAAATTCACTGTGACGGTGGGCACGATCCGCCATTCGTCCTGCAGGTAGACGCTGTAGGTCCAGCCGGTGAGATCGGAACTGTTGGTGAAACCGAAGGGCCGGTCGGACGGGATGGGGGCGCCGTCCGGATTGTCGGGGTCGGGCATCAGCGGCAGCGTATTGCCCTGGGTGTAGCTGGTGGCGCGCTCACGCTGTACCAGGAAGCCGCCGCGCAGCGTGTGCCTGTCGTGGACCTTCCAGGAACCGTCGCCCGGCACGCCGGTGGCGAAGCTGGTCCGCTTGGTCCACGGCGCGATGCCGTTGAACGCCAGGTCGCCGAACGTATCGGGCTGATAGGACAGGCTCGAGTAGCGGGCGAAGCCCGAGAGCTGGAAGTTGACGTCCTGGTAGCTCTTCTGCAGCGAGGCGATGGCGAAGTAGCTCTTTTCCCACTGGCGCTGGTCGAGACCCGAGCTGTTCCAGTCCGTCTGGCCGTTGACAGTGAAGTTCGGCGCCTGGAAGGGAACGTTGGGGATCTGGAAGCGCGAGCTTGCTCCGCCGGCGATGAAGGCGAGCCGCGATTCGTCGACGATGCCGGTGATTCTGGCCAGCCCATACCATTGGTCGGTATCGTCGTGGATCGGCGCAAACGACGAGGTCGGGTTCTCAATGCCGAGACCGTTGTGGATGTACTGGCCGGCCGCGAAATAGTCGATCGCGCCGGTGCGGCCGCCGTAGGAGAAGGCGGGCTGCGAATAGTCGCGCGAGCCGCCGGTGACGGAAACCTCGGTGCCGGGATCGGTCGTGCCCGACTTCAAGGCGATGTCGACGATGCCTGCAGTCTGCAGGCCGTATTGGGCCGGCAAGGCGCCGGTGAGCAGCGACATCTGGTTGGCATAGCGCGTGGCCAGGATGTTGTTGAACAACGACAGGCCTGCCGGCAACTGCACGCCGTCCAGCCGGTACTGCACGTTGCCATGATCGCCGCGTACGTGGATCTGGCCGAAACTGTCCTGCACCACGCCGGGCGCGCGCAGCAGCACCTGGTTGAGCGGCGCATTCTCGCCCAGCGGGACGTTCTCGACGGTGCGCTGGCTGAAGTCGTAGACCGTCGCGCCGAGGCTGGGCTGAATCGGAGCTGCGCGCTTCGTCCAGCCGCGTCGCCGTGACGGTGATGCCGAGCGACGGATCGGTGAGCGGCTGGGCGCGGGGTCGGTTCGCGCGGCCGCCGGCGCGCCCACGGCGACCAAGCCCGAGACCAACACCAAATGACCGACATGCCGCCGCATGACTTCTCCCCGCAAACCGTCCTCGCGAGGAATGGTTATAATATAACATCACAGATGGTCAACTGGCTGGTCGACGGGAGCGGCCGATGCCTCTCACTGAAATCAACGTCACCAACCCACCGCCCGTCTACGCCAACTACTGGAGGGAGCGCGCGGCCGCGCCGGCGGCCGCGCCCCCGCCGCCGCGGCCTTGCCAAGTCGTTGCCGCTCGACCACGGCCTGACGGTCGGCCGTCAGGCGATGCCTGGCCAGGTCGTGCTCGATCATCCAAACGTTTCGCGCCGTCACGCCGAATTCGAAGTAACGGGTGGAGCCGTCGTCGCGCGTGACCTCGCGGCACGGACTGGCGTGCAATGACGTGCGGGGCCCACAGAAAGGGAAGTCGACAAAAAGACCGCGAAATCCATTGCGAAGCCCGCTCTCGCTATCGCGATGCGGTGACCACGCCAATTCGAAACCGGCGGCGTCCTATTGAAGCCGGAGTGAAGCGGACGCATATCAGGGCATGACACACATTCACTTCACGCCGTTCGCGACCGCGGCCGCCGTGCTGGCAGCCATGCTCATGACAGCCTGCGTTTCCACGGGCACGCCCCAAGATGACCGATACCAGACCCACGGGAGGGGCGGTTGGGACAACTTCCGCGCCGAGGCGCCGACATTTCCTGAGCCTACACGGCCTTCGTGACCGGATGGTCGCTTGCGCCTGCGCCGACTTCCCCGATCACTGCGGCTCGACCGGCTCCATGTCGAGCTGCTGAAGCACAATCCCGATCCGGGGGCGGCTCAGGCAAGCGCATTGCGCGCGCCCGCTATGGGGGCCGGGGCCGGCTCGTCGGTGGGCTGGCCGGCGCGCCGCATGTCGGCCTCGTAGGTTCGCGCGGCGAAGCTGAAGGCCAGCGCCGCCAGCAGGCCGAACGCCGGCATGGCCGTCAACGCAGCCGTCAGTCCCCAGGCGTCCGACAGCACGCCGGCGATGAACGGACCCGCGGCCAGGCCGAACAGGTTCGAGAACAGCGCCAGCACCGATGCGCCGGTGACGCGCACGGCGGGGTGGATCACGTCGATCACGATCGCCGCCACCGGTCCGACGGTGCACGTCATCAGGAAGCCGCCGAGGGCGATGAGCGCGAAGCGGACCTGCGCGGACATCTCCAGGCCGAGCCGCGGGGCGCCGAAGGCCGCCGCTACCACCAGCAGCGAGGCGATGCACAGCAGCGCCATCGCGTAGCAGCTTGGCGTGCGGGTGGCGGGCGCCGGCACGGTCGACGACCGCACCCCACACCACGCTGCCGATGGCGCCGCACAGCACGACGAGCGCCGCCTTGACGGCCGCCTGGTCGGGCGCGAGGCCGTACTCGCGGTTGAGAAAGCTCGGCAGCCACGACCAGATGGCCGAGACCACGATCAGCTGCGCCGCACCGCCCACGCACACCCACAGCATGGTGCGCGAGCGAACCAGCGCCTTGACGATGGCCTGCGCGGCGCTGCGCGTCGAGCGCGTGGCCCGGTCGTGCCGGGGCGTGAGCTCCACGGTCGGGTAGTCGCGCACCTTGAGGTACAGCAGGGCCAGCAACAAGCCGGGAAAGCCGACCACGCCGAACGCGGCCTTCCAGCCCCAGTGCGCCGCGATCAAGCCGCCGAGCATCACGCCGAGCACGGAGCCCACCGAGGCTGCGGCGAAGAAGCCTGCCATCAGGGCACCGCGCATGCGCGCCGGGAAATGGCTCGCGATCAAGGCCGCGCCGACCGAGCCGTAGCCGGCTTCGCCCAGGCCGACCAGCGCGCGCGCGGCCAGCAACTGGCCGTAGCTGCGCGTGAACATGCACGAGATCGTCGCCAGGCTCCAGACGGTGGCCATCACGACGATGCTCTTGACCCGGCTGGTGCGGTCGGCGAACAGCGCCACCGGCAGCGCCCCGAGCGCGATGGTGATCGACACCACCGAGACCAGCGCCCCGAGCTGCTTGTCGGACAGGCCCCAGTCCTGCTTCATGTGGGGAAAGAGCGAGACGATCACCTGGCGGTCGACATAGTCGAACACCATCAGCGCGATCGTCATCGCGAAGGCGAACCAGGCCTGGCGGCGGCCGAACAGGTAGCTGTCGGCAGACCCCTGCTTGGCATCTAGCGAGTGCGTGTGCATTGGAACCTCGAGTTGCAATTGAAATCTGCCGCTCAGCGCTCCAGCTGGCTCGAGAAATTCCAGGAGCAATTCGTTGACTTGATCAGCGCGTTCTTCCGCCGCGCTATGGCCCACGCCGGGTAGCAGCACCTTCTTCCGCAGTCCGGGTAGATAGGTGTCGAGCTGGTCGTAGAGACCGCGGATTTCGATCGGTTCGAGGGAAGGGTCGGCAGCGCCACCGATGAACAGGCTCGGCTGGCGGACCACCGCGCCGTCCAGAAACGCCGTGATTTCCCAGTTCCGGTCGCGACAGCGGTAGTAGTTCAGGGCACCGGTAAATCCCGTGCGCGTGTATTCATCGACGTAGTAGTCGATCGCCCGTGCGCTCAACCATGACGGGAACTCCTTCGGCTCGGTGAAGGCGTTGAGAATGGGCTCACCGGGTTCGACGAACAGGCGCCAGCGTTCGGCGCCGACGGCGCTGCCGGAGACCGAGTAGAAGATGCTGCGCAATGTCTTGCGCGGATCGCTGGCCAACTCGCGATCCGGCTTGCCGATCTGCTGGAAGTACAGGTGGTGGTACACCCTGCCCTTCGCCATTTCCCGCAAGCCGACGGTCGGTTTGACCTTTCCGCGCGGTGGCACCGGCGTATTGAGCATCACGAGGCCGCGGAACAGATCCGGCCTCAGCATGGCCGCCGCCTGAGCCACCCATGCGCCCAAGTCGTGTCCGACGATCACCGCGGACGTTTCGCCCAGGGCCGCCATCAAGCCAACCATGTCTCCGACTGCCTGGCTCATGTCGTAGGCTTCAATGGAATCTGGCCGATCGGTTTGCCCAAATCCCCGTTGATCGGGGACGACGACCCGAAAGCCGGCCTCGGCCAAGGCCACGATCTGGCGCCGCCACATGTACCAGAGGTATGGAAAACCATGCAGCAGAATGACGAGCGGGCCCTGCCCCTCGTCGATGTAATGCATGCGAATGCCGTTGACTTCGGCAAAGCAGTGGTTGAATGCGTCGGGGTCGTCGGCATCCACTTGCCCCAATGCGGCGCGCGGCTGACCGATGTGCATTGCAGCGCTCGTGTCCATTGTCTCCTCCATCTTTCAAAGTTCTCGGCCTCTAAGGATAGCCGCTGACGGCCTGCGCCAGCTAAGCTTGCCAGGACATAATCTTGTGAAATTGGGACAGGTGACGGCGCATGCATGCCCTGACGCGAAGTGCCAGCCTTACCGACTATGAGCACGTTGCCCGTTCAGTGGGGCTCGATCCGTTTCGTATGCTGCGGATGGCCAAGCTGCCGGCCAGGGTCGCTCGACGATCCGAATATGATGATCAGTGCCGATTCGGTTGGGTGGCTGCTGGAGGAGTCGGCACGCCTGTCCGGCCAAGAGGCCTTCGGACTGTTGCTCGCGGAAACGAGAAGCCTGGCCAACCTGGGCATGCTGGCGCTGGTGATCCGGGAAGAGCCAACGCTTCGCGCAGCAGTGCAATCCTGCGTCCGCTATATGCGACTGCACAACGCCGGCGTGCAATTGCGGCTTGACGACGCAGGCGACGTCGTGCTGCTGCATGTGGGTGTGAACATGCAGCGCCATGGCGTCTGGCGCCAGGCGATCGAAATGTCGACCGGCATCGGACTGCGGACGTTGAGAGTGCTGAGTCGCAATACCTTCCGGCCGGTAAGGATCAGTTTCACCCACGAGCGGCCCGCCAGCCTTGAAGTGCACCGCCGCGTGCTGGGAACAGCCATCGAGTTTTCACAGGAATGCAATGCCATCGTCTGTCGCGGCCGCGACCTGGACATGCCAATCCCTGCTGCGGACCCGACGCTGAATCGCGAGGTGAAGCGATGGCTGGACATGCAGCTGGCCAACCTCCGCGACGAGCCGGCGCAGCGGGCGCGCCAGATCGTCAGGATGCTGCTGCCAAGCGGACTTTGTTCGGTCGATCGGGTTGCCCAGCATCTCGGCATGCATCGACGCACCCTTAACCGACACCTGGCGGCCGAGGGTGAGAGCGTCACAACGATCATCAATGCTGTACGTGCTGAACTCGCCGAGGAGTATCTGGCCAACAGCAAACGCAAGTTGTACGAGGTCGCCGAGCTCCTCGGCTTTTCCTCTGCCGGTGACTTTTCTCGCTGGTTCCGCGGTCAGTTTGGCAAGACACCCTCGGATTGGGCCGCCCACTACCGGGAGAGCAAGGCGGCAGCCAGGCCCATCTCGCATAAGTAGGAAGGCAGGCTTCGAGGACGTCCAGCCACATCTGCCGCTGATCGCACGTGTCGCAGCCTGCGACGTGCTCCTGCGGTCCCAATATGCGAAGAAATTGTCCCGCCACGCAAATACGTTCGCGGCCGACGTGCGACAGTGCCATCGACAATCGATCGCCGCCGCACAAGCACGGATTGGAGACATCAATGACGGCAACCGCCGCAACCCAAGACACTACTTCACAAGCCACGCCCACGGCACCGGCCATCGTCCGGCCATCGGTGCGCCGGCATTCGATCAAGGTGGAGCTTTGCACGCCCGCCATCGGCGCCGAACTCAGCAACATCAGCCTGGCTGATGCCGCCCTGGATCCTGACGTCATTGCCGAAATCCGGGCGCTGTGGCTGAAGCACAAGGTGCTGTTCTTTCGCGATCAGAACATCTCGCCGATGGAGCAGCAGAACTTCGCCGCGCAGTTCGGCGACCTGGAAGCCCATCCGCTTGCTCCGAGCCATCCGGAGGCGGACAAGCTGCTGATGCTGTACCGCAATCTCGACCCGGGCAGGCCCAACTACGTCGAAAAGGCCAGCCGCGAAAACATCTGGCATGCCGATGTCACCTACAAGAGGGCGCCGCCCCGCGGCGCGGTGTTGCGCCGCGAACAGGGTCCGGAAACCGGCGGAGACACCATCTGGTCCAACATGGTGATGGCCTATCAAAACCTGCCCGACACCATCAAGCAGCGGATCGACGGCTTGTACGCAAAGCACAGTGCCGAGCAAACCTTTGGCGCCCAGTTGCCGATCGAAGAACGTCACGCGATGGCCGCGAAGAACCCCGGCGCCGAGCACCCGGTCGTGCTCACCCATCCCGAGACGGGCGAAAAGGTTTTGTTCGTCAACTCGGCGTTCACGACCCATTTCTCGAATTTCTTCAACTTCGAGGACATCCGATACGGCCAGGACTTCATGCCGGAGGCTCATCATCTGATGAACTATCTGACCTCTCAGGCCGCGATTCCGGAATACCAGGTCCGTCTGAAGTGGAGAACCAACACGGTCGCCATGTGGGACAACCTGCAGGTCCAGCACTACGCAGTGGCTGACTACGGCAGTGCGCTGAGAAAGATGCTTCGCGCCACCATCACAGGCACCCCGCTGGCCTGAGCCGAACGGTTCCCTCCGGCAAATCCAGGGCATCCGCACACAAGGCGCACAGCCCTGGCACGTTCACCAACTTTCAACCTCAACCACACCATTGGACACAGATATGCTCTACGAACACGTCGACACCGCAGTCATCGATGGCGAATCGCTGCCGTGGGTACCGTTTACGCCCTATGCGGAAAACGTCCTGCTGAAGTACTTCAAGCTCGACCCGATCCGGGGCGAAGTGATCGTGCTGATGAAGGCACCGATCGACCGCGATTCCTCGAAAACCTGCACGAACGGTTGTGGCTGGCCGGCGGTGGATGGCACCGGATCGGCAAGGCTGGGCAGTTGCTCGAGCGCAGTCTGGTCGATCGCTCTGTGTCGGCTCCGGAACGGCTGGTGTTCGAGGGAGCGCCCATCCTTGAACACCCGCTGGCACAGCACCAAGAGATGCGCCGCCCCGTGCCGCACGAAGGCATGCCGCTGGACAGTCGGGTTGCACTGCCGCCGCTCGACGCAGGTGAGCAGGCCCGTCTCGACCATTTGCGTAACGAGAGTGCACGGGCGCTGGGCAAGGAAGCTGATACCGTTCGCCGGCGATATGTCGAAGAACACGCGGCAAAGATCGCCGCGAAACATGACATGTCGCTCAAGACCGCCCGGCGCCTGGTGTCGGGTGTGCACCACCACGTCCTATCGCCCTATCATGAGCTGGAGTTCGATGATCTTGGCACCATAACGGCCGGTGCCGTCCTCGACGACCCCGAGAGCTTCGTCGGGCTCGACGTTGGCCGACCCAATCGAAGGTATCGCCTACGGCCGTTGCAAAGCGAAAATCATGCGCGGCGACGACGGACTGCTGTTCATACACTCCTTTGCCCACGGGCGAACCATCTACCGCCTTTGTTACGACCTCAGGCAGGCTGAGGCTGCGCTCGAACGCGCTCAAAACATGGATGACGTGGCCGACATCGTCGCGGCTAGCCAACTGGAGGCCGACGAGCGCGAGCATTTCATCAAGAGTGTGGCAAAGAAAACAGGGCTCAAGCAGCCAGCGATCAACAAGCGCCTGAAGGACGATGCCGAGCGACGTCAGCGAGCGCGCCGGCCTGTGGAAAGCGTGGGCAGCGCCGACCGTCGTGCCCAGCGGCAATGTCCGCCGATGCGCGGCGCGCTGTCGGAAGTCGTCGCTGATCTCGACGGCGTCCTGGCAAGTGACTTAAGCCGTTCACCGCCCATGCGCGACGTCGATGGGCGGCTCGTTGAGGTGCGCGTGGCACCACCGGAAGGCTTGCACATGATCGCCGGCGAGAGTGGTCCGGCGGCAGAACCAACCATCCACAAGTTGTCGGCGATTGGCATTCAGATGCAGATCGAAAGACATGCCTGCTTCCTGGCGAACAGCAAGGAGGGGCCCTACGAAGCGGCTCTTCCACTGCCCTTTATTGAAGGCCTGAATGATTATCAGAACACCAAGCTGCCTCTCATCAGGGCGATCAACACTGCACCTGTGGTCGCGGATGACGGGACCTTGGTGGATGGAGATGGGTTGGATCGCAAAACCGGCCTGTTCCATTGCATCGACCCGGACTTGCGCAAGTGCTTGCCGCAGACGACGCCGACCAACGACGAGGTTAAAGAGGCGATGCGTTTTCTGTGCGATGAATGGCTGGTCGATGTCGCCACCGATCTTCAGGGCAAGTTTGCCACTGTCCTACTGGTCCTGACCTTGATCCAGCGCGCACTGCTCGACGCGCGTCCTGCATTCTTCATCTCTGCAGGCATTGCAAAGGCGGGCAAGACGACGCTTGCGCAGATGTGTTCGACTGCCGTGTTTGGGCACAGTGCATCCGGCGCGAACTGGTCGGACGAGGTCGAAGAGAGGCGCAAGGCTCTGTTCTCGTTCCTGCGCCAAGGAGTTCGCCTTGTTCTGTGGGACAACATCAGGCGCGGCGCAGAGATCTCCTGCCCGCACATCGAAAGGTCGCTCACTGAGAATCGTATGACCGATCGTGTTCTCGGCTACACGCGCACCGAAACCGTGCCGACGAACACCATCCAAGTCTTCACCGGGAATCGCATTAAGCCCAAGGGTGACATGTGCAGCCGGTCCTTCACCATCACACTGGATGCCGGGCGGCCTGATCCCGAAGCACGCCTATTCGCACACCCTGACCCGCTGCACTGGACTCGTGCGAACAGGCTTCGAATCATCAAGGCGTGCTATACGATCCTCGTTGCTGGCGTGCGCTGCCGTCCGCCTGACGTCGCTGCCAAGACTCGTTTCAAGACCTGGTGGAAGCTGGTCGGCTGGCCAGTCGAGCATGCCGCCACTCTTTACGGCCATGCGTTCGACTGCACCGCACTGACGCTTGCGGAGGAGGCCGAAGATGCCGAAGCGACGGCGACCGCCGAGCTCATAAGCATCTTGCTGAAGATCTGGCCCGACAGGCAGCCTTACCTTGCGCGTGACGTGGTCCAGCAGATGCCGCGTGAAGGGGATTACCTCGGAACTTCGCCACCAGACAGGCGGCATGCCTTTGAACTAGCCGAGGCGCTCAGCGAGATCGTGGGCAAGCCGCTTGTCCGGCCCACGGCCAAATCCATTACTAGTCTGCTGAAGAAGCACGTCGTCGACCGCTCCGTCTGGATGCTTGATGGCACTCATGCGGTGATGAGGAAGCATCCGGATCACGAGGCAAACAGCTATTGGATCGAAGTTTCAGGTACGCCTGGCGGCCACGGAGGTCCCGACCGGAGCGCGCCGACCAGGAAGCCATGGAGACGCCCGGTCTTCGATCCAGCCACCCTCAAGAAGCTGGCAAAGGCGATCGGCAGCCCGGTCAACGACCCCGACGTTGTCGCCGACGACGAAGAGTCGTAGCGACGCATGGGCGACCCAGCGTGCCGTGCGTGGCGAAGACGGCATATACACCGCGCCAGGGAGAGATCGGGAAATCAATCCCGACATTCCCGACCTTCCCGAATGGCAGACTTTATGGCCCTCCACCGGCCTCCGCAGTCATGCATGCACATGCAGGCCCCTGTTGACCCGTTCGAGGGCCTCCACCGGACTACATGGTCTTTCAGAATTGTCGGGATCGTCGGGATTGTCGGGATTGTTTTCTCGGATTCCTATGGCGTGGGGTGTGTATGGGCGACGGCCGGCTCGCCGCCGGCAACGTCAAACACGCTATTTTCGTCAGACCATCATCGATGTCCACCATCGGGAGCCGCGTGGTCTAGGGTCGGGTTCT
>CAVYOZ010000008.1:0-125628 GCA_963770265.1 Terriglobia bacterium | reverse complement strand
GATCAAGTTCCGCGATACTTTGGCGCACGAGAAATCCGAAGTCGGCCTGGTCACCGGACTTGCATGGACCGAAGTCGGAGGCTCCATCCTCAGCACGGAAGCTACGGTCGTCGACGGCAAGGGCAAGTTGACGCTTACCGGCAAACTCGGCGACGTCATGCAGGAATCGGCGCAGGCCGCGATGTCGTACGTGCGCTCCCGCGCCAATCGCCTCGGGCTGTCCCGTGACTTCTACCGTAATCTCGATCTCCACGTGCACGTACCCGAGGGTGCCATTCCGAAAGATGGGCCCTCAGCCGGCATTACCATCGCGACCGCAATTTCCAGCGCGCTGAGCAAGATCCCGGTGCGCCGTGATTTGGCGATGACTGGCGAAATCACCCTGCGCGGCAAGGTGCTTCCGATTGGCGGCCTGAAAGAAAAGCTCTTGGCGGCTCACCGTGCCGGATTGTTCGAAGTGATCCTGCCGAAGGACAACGAAAAAGACCTGGCCGAGGTTCCCGAGAATCTGCGCACTGCGATGAAGATGCACTTCGTCGATACCATGGACCAGGTGCTGCAGATCGCCTTGGAATCGCCTCTGCCATCGATTGGGGAAGAGGTCACACAGCCGATCGCACCGGCATTGACATCAACGACAGCGGACAGCCCCACGGCACATCAGTAAGTCTTCTTGGAAACAAAGAGGCCCGCCGCAAGCGGGCCTTTTTTGTTTCCTCTGTGTTCCTCTGTGCCCTCTGTGGTGAGGATTCTCTACGCGCACGCTTCACGGATACGCTCGCACACCCGGGAGATCGACCGCTCCACACATTCCGTGAGCCACTGCTCGAGCGCCGCACGCTGAGTCTCCGGGATATAACGAAACCGCACTCCACAGGTATCTGCAGTCGCCCACACGACCGTGCCATCGATGTCGAGCATTTCCTCGGTGCCTGGTAAAGCGAACCTCAAATCCACGTCATCGCCTGCGCTGAGCGAGACTCCCGCAACAAAATCCTGCACGCTGGTACGCAGCTTCGCTCCGCCCTCGCTCAGATTCACCACCGTAGCCTCGCCGAGCGGCTGGGTGCGGGTGCTGACCGAGGCCAGAATCGCAACCGGCTCGCGATGCTGCTTGCGCCGCCGCGCCACCGTGGCATTGTAGGCCGCCCGCAGGCAGCGCTCGATTTGCACCGCCGAGGCCGGCTTGTGAATCAGGAAAAGCACCCCCGCCGCAAACGCCTGGCGCAAATCGAGTAGGTCGCGCACAATCGCCACCAGCACGCAGTCTTGGTTCAGCTTGGAGAGGCGCACTGCCGCCAGAAACTCCGCCAGGTTATCGATCTCCCGCCAGTCCACGACAATGGCGTCAAACTCGTGCGTCTGGATCATGGCCAGAGCCGCCGCCGAGGTATTAATGAGTTTCGGCGTCACGTGCAACTTGTTGAGAACATTGCGGGTAACCCCGAGGAACGGTACGTCGCTACACAGTAGCAGCGTGTGCATTTCCAGTTTCGATTTCGGCATGTTCTCCATGGCGCTCTCCCTCTCACTTGCTACTGGTTTCATCGGCGGACATGTCCTGAAGTTGAATCCTGCCGTAGTACCGCGAGAGAAGGGAGTGGTTACCAACGTTCACGCGGGGAATAAAGTCGCAGAGACGTTTTTTGCGACATCTCGCTCGGGATCGAGGCAACCGCCGTACGTCGCGGCTCTACTAAATTTCGATGACGATTCCTATCCGGGGCACGGCGGCGTCGGTAGTTGCGGCCGCGATTGTGGCGGCAACAGCCATCTGGATGCCGGCTTACCGCTGGTTTCTGTTGATCAGCATCGGCATTGGCGCGGCAGTCGCCGGAGGCTTGTATCTCTGGCACAAGCTGCGTCCAGTCCGGGATGACGACGTGGAGAACAAGCGGCCGCTGGAATTGAGCTAGGGCCCATGACCGAGCCAGGCCGTTCTTGAAGGTTGATCGCTGATGATGAGTGTAACGGGGATTTTTCGCCAACTGCGACCTGAGTGGCTAGAATGTCGTTGCATATATGGGCCGCGACGACTGGTTTCGTAATAAAAAATGGGATGCTGCGACCGAGGCTCATTTCAACGAGAAACTCCGTTGCGCCCGAGATAGGGCTCAGCTTTTGAGGATTCAGGCAGCCCCTCTGGTAAACACCAACCCCAAAGCCGCCTTGGCTCTTCTGGATAGATACTTCGCTCTCGGAAATCATTTCGACATCGCGCAGGCGTTTCTGGATCAGGCCGAAGCGCATCTCACTTTAGGAGCGCAGGAAGAAGCGCTCCGATCACTAGAAAACGCATTGCAGCGCGAACGCGAGTTTCCGAACGTCAAGACCAACGCGTGGAGCCGCTTTACCCTCCTTGTTGCTGAGAGAAAGTTAGACCACCGCTATGACAAGGCACTGCAAGTGCTCGAAGAAAACCCACTACGCTCGCACTTGTTTCCGGTCGATGCTTTCCGCTGGCACGCCGCATTCGCCCTAATTGCCGATGCTCAAGGCTTGCGCGACGACGCGGCAAAAAGCGCCGCTGAAGCTCTAGAGTTTGCGGACCTGACCGACTCTGGGTTCCGATACCATCCCGGTGTTGGTCTTGTCGGATCACGTTATGACGACCTTAAAAGCAAATTGCGGCGGATTGCTACGCCTTCTCCGAACCTGATCGGTAAGATCAAGAACTTTGTGTCCAATAAGCTTCCGAAACAATGAGTGAAATGGGGATTTAACGTCAACCGACCCGCAGACCTCGGAATTTTGGCCGCAACAATTGCATCGGAACACTGTTCTAACGATTGAGAGCGGGTCGCGTCCAACTGGATTATGTGGAGATCACGGGTCAGTTGTCATGAGCTGTGCCACGAAACGGCCAACTTCTTGCGAGCGGGAATGACATCAGGTCGCGCTACTATCGCTGCCTTTCAGCGTTATTTCTGGCGGGTTGCTGGCCCAATTGGCCTGATGGTCGCTCGCAGCTCCGAGTCTCGCTCGTGTAGCTGCTCACCGCGACATTCAGCGAGAACGCTATCGACTCCTTGGCTACGGATTGCCAAGCCCTTGGCGCCCCGAATATGTCCGCTGCTTGCGAGAACGAGTACAAAATCGACTTCCATCCTGTGGCGGGTTGCATAGTCTCCGAATCGCTCGTTTCGTATGTCAACGCTTACGATTCAGTGGTTGAGGAGGTCAACACGCCGCAAGTTCGGACACGACGTAATCCAAGAATGCTCGGACGAAGCCGCCACGAAATGGAAGGAACAACGTGCGGCGGCAGCACGGAACGTGGAAATCAGGCACTAACTGTCGCAATCAGGCGATTACACGTTTTGACCGACGGTCATTGAGCGCTATGGCGATATTTCGACAACTATCCGGCAGAATGAACCTTGTAGGTCAGGATGCGCAGGGCCAGTGCTGCCGCCGCGAGTACCCAAATGAAGGCGGCGGGGCCAATGCCTTTGGTATCCACGACACGCAGATGCGACACCACCGCGCCCACAAAGTAGAGGACGAGGCCGATGCCCACCGCCACACCGAGTAGAGGCCACCAGACACCAAGAACGATGCCCAAGGCACCGGCAAACTCATAAGCTGCCAGAAACGGAAAAATACTTCATCGGCGCGCCCGACGACTTCGTGGATGACCTGCACGATAATAGGGATCATGGCCAATCTTCCCAATGCCGGAAAACGTCACGGAGACCCCGCATACTCATTAGGTTTATACTGCACCTCACAGCGATATTTACAGTCGCGCAAGGTTTTGGCCCTTACAGGTTGAGAATAATCGTTGTAATCAGTAGTGGATTTAGTTGCCCACATTTCAGGAACAGAGGGTGGTGTATATGTTGGCCGGAGCAAAGAACCATTTGGACGTAGGAACTCTCCCTCTCTCGAGTGCGGTTTTCTGCCTGGATTGCGAGGTCATTAGCAGCAGTCGAGGTGACGAATGCGCCGTATGCAAAAGCCGCTCAATCGTGAGTCTGGATCGAATACTCGGGGGTAGTCTGCTCGCGCACAAGGCAAAACAGGATTCGGACAGTTGGTTCTTCGACATCGCAATTACGATCGAATTGCAGCAGATGCACGCCAAGGACTTAAGTGTCACAGTCGAAAGATTGACTAGTGTGATTGGCCCGAAGCTCGCGCGGGACAGCGCCTCATTCCACATCACCGTGAAGCCAGCAATGGGCGCGGTCGACCTACAGCCATCGCTTTGCTTCCCCGAACGAGAGGCCGCATAGCGGGTCTAACAGGTTGATTGCCGGGCACCTTCTAGAAACGCTCTGGATCGAACTTCTGATCGAGATAAATCCAAAGCACACGCGAAAGAAACGTCAGCATGGGCGCGAAGGGCAGGAACAGCAAGACCGCCCAGATTGCAATCTTGTCCACACGCCAACGGGTCAGACCCCATAGGGCCGCTCCAAGAACAAAGATGAAGGCGAGGGCCAAGCCGTAGCTGATGTACATGGCTCCGAGAAAATATCCCGGCTCGCGATTGAAATGCAGACCGCACCCGGGACAGCAATCATGCATCTTGGGGAAGCCCCAATACACGGAAGAACGGAAAATTCGTGCAGATCTGCATCGAGGACAAAGCTGACAGAAGATGCTGCGCAAGGTGGATGGTCGAGAGCGCGACAAGATCACATGATAGTAGATCGACGATTCATGGGGCTCTGAGTAGCTACAGCTCTTCGGTTTTTGCTGTAATCCACAAGAATGTCATCCTGAGCCGCGTCTTTTGCGGCGAAGGACCCAATGCAACTCGCTGGCTGCACCGGCGCAGCGAGGAAGTTCATAGGTCGCGGCAAACAACGCCGCTCAGGATGACCCGTAAGAGGACTACAAAATCTCCTAACCGGCTCTAACCGGATTCACCGCGGACCCACGCTGTGGGGTGAGGGTTAGTTGTTTTCGAGACAACCGACAGATCCTCGAGATTGACCTAGCTGACTGTTTTTGGATCGGCCCGATTCGCCCGCACATTCTGCGCAACCGCCCAAGCGGCTGCACCGAAGATCCAGGAAATGAAGAAGCCCGTCCAGTTCAGGCGCGTGGTAGGACCGGCGAGAATCGCCGGCAGCCACACCAAAAACGTGTAGAGCGTGATTTGTCCGGCCTCAGCCCATGCGGCCACGCGCGGAAGCACGTTGAACAAGACTCCCAGGCCGCTGGCAATCTGTCCCGCTCCCGTGAGGTAGGCCCAGCCTTTGCGGAAGGGCAGCCAATGGGGCACGAAGCCGACGGTCGCGTCCACGTAGACGAGATGCGAGAGGCCGATTGGCACAATCGAAATCGCGAACAGGATGCGAGCCATGCGGACTCCGCGCTCGCCTGCAAGAAAGCCGACCGGCGATCCTTGCGGAACCCCACCTGACCGCGCAAAGAGCGTCCATCCGCCGGAGAGCAGCAGGGTGAGTTCACCGAAGCCGAGCCAGGAACCTTCAATTCGCGGATTGGTGATGACATCCGGCAACTTGAGCAGCGCCCACACAATGAGATACGGAAACAGAATACGCACTGACCAAGTCCGGCTCTGTGGAATCAAGAGTCCGGCACCCAGCAGAATCATAAGAACGCCGGAGCCATAGGCCACCGCCGTCCGTGCCGGGAGCCACCCGGGAACTGGCTGCCACACCAGCGCAAAATCGCCGTAGATGAGAGCGAGCACGCCGAGCCCAAGCAGGCCAATCGCAAACAGAGTCGAGGCTGGTTGTTGATTGTCGTTCATGAGAATCGAAACTCACTTCGAATGACCCGACCACCGGACGCCCTATTCTACAGTGCGCGTTTCTGACCGTGGTTGGTACCTTCGAGAACCCGGGCGTGGCACTAATCGCTGTACTAATCGGCGTGGTTTTGCATCTCACTCGTGAAGTGCTCCTCTGCAGTAATGAGGAGCTTGGACTATCGAAGACGAACAGTGTCAGAGGATCGGCGGGGATCTAGGGCCGTGAAGTTCAGATTTTTACTGTTTCTCTGAATGGAGCCGACATTTTGATCTACGCCGATCCACAGTCCAACATTACGCTACGGGGTCCGCAGCATGAATCGACTGGCCAGCGCTGCTGCGCACGGTCACAGATAGCTCAGCCATGTCCAATCCCGATGGCGACTCCGGAATTCCATGAACCATCGACACGGTATGTAGAGAATGGCCACGGTGAGAATCCACATGGCGTAGACGAAAGGCAGGCCATGACCATAGCCGTTCGGGCGCTGTGCAAAGTCCGCGATGACCGTGCCGTGCCAAACCGGCTGTCGAAAAAGCAAGGCAACCACGATCGCGATCAGGTGAAGAAGGTATATGTGCAGGACGTAGTAAAACAGCGGCACTCGGCCGAACACGAGAAAGATCCGGCTCAGCCCGCGTTCCGCTCTTGCGCCGTCGAGTAATCCCAGCAGAATCAGCGACGGACCGAGCGTCATGAGCAGGTAGTCGAGAGAAGGCGGATACTTGAGCGTGTTGAAGAATGAGATCACGGTCAGAGAAAAACTGGACTGGATACTCCAGGGTCCCGTGGAACGCGGATATCCGAAGGGCAACCCTGCGATTCCATTTCCGTAAAGATTGATCGCACGAAGCACAAAGAAGAGCGCGGTCGCGATGACTCCGATCCGCAGAATCAATTTGCTGCGATCGGGCCGGTGTAACAGACTCCCAAATGCAAAACCGGCTGCCATTACCCCGACCCACGGAATCAAGACATAGCGGACAGAAAACGAAAAAGTGTCCGTGATCGGAATTCGGCCGGGCGAGTGCAGCAGGATCCACAGCCAGTAGAAACTTCCAAACGATGCGGGATTGATGCCGTCGAGCAGATTGTGTGTCGCGATCATGCCCAGCCCCAGCACGGCAATCCATCGCAGCGGGAGTCGCACGATCAGCGCCATCACCACCATGCTCCAACCCAGGATCCAGATCACTCCCCCGTGCGCCCACGGGACGAATCCCCACGCGAAGTCAACGATGGTGAGTTCGAGCAGCAACAGCCATAGTCCGCGAGTAAGGAAGAATCGTGAGACTTGCTGGATTGACTTTCCCCGCCGGGTGGACAGATATGCGCCGGTTCCAGCCAGAAACGCGAATACGGGAGCACAGTAATGCGTGATGAAGCGCGTAAAGAACAGCGCGCCATAAGTGTGCGTCATGTCCTCAGGATACGTCCGCACATAAGTCAGGAAGTCCCGAGAGTGATCCAACGCCATGATGACCATGACGATTCCACGCAAGATGTCCACGGAAACGATTCGAGACGATGGCCCCGGGGAAATCGATGGCCTCTTGTTGACGGTGGCAACTGCCGGAGAACTGACAGCAGTCACCATGATTCACATCTCAAAGACGGACGCAATCCCTCGTGCATCCATGCATCGTAAGGTTAGAACGATTGTCAAACGTCTATGAGATGTCAACAATTTGTACAAAATTGGTCAAAGGGTACGCACATCAGCCGCCACTCTCCCTTGCCAAGCCCACTCGTGCTCGTAGGAAACTTGGATATGAGAGTGCTATCGCGATTTCTGGCTGCGGCAACGGACGCCTCCCACTTCCCTGCCCCCTCTGTCCCTGAAGTCGCTTTCCTCGGCCGTTCTAACGTTGGCAAGTCGAGCGTGATCAACTCGTTGGTCGGCACCAAGCTGGCGCGCACCAGTTCCACTCCCGGACGCACGCGCAGCATCAACTTCTTCGAAATCCGCTGGCCCGGAAAGCCGCGTCCCGAGATGATCTTCGCCGATCTCCCCGGCTATGGATACGCCAAGATTTCGCGCGAGATCTCGCAGGAGTGGCCCAAATTTATCGAGCCCTATCTCAACGACCGTCCTACGCTGGCTCTCTGCGTGGCTCTGATCGACGTCAATGTGCCGCCGCAACAGAGCGATCGACACGTTGCTGGATTTTCTCAGCGCCTCCGGACGCCAGGTCCTGGTGGTGGCCACCAAGAGCGACCGCCTGTCGAAGAATCAGCTCCACAATGTTCTCCGCACTCTCGGGCAGGAATACCCTGCGGCGCGCCTGCTTCCCTACTCTTCGAAGACCGGCGCCGGACGCGATGAACTGTGGAAACAGATCCGGCAGGTGTCGTTGGCCGCGACGGACGAGGCTCCATCCCCTGCGCCGCAACATTAGGAAGGTCTCACCCTTCGAGCCTGTGCCGTCCGCCAAGCAGCTGCGAAAAAAGCAGTTTCTGACCGTTTTGAAAGGGTGCGGCTTCGAGCCGCGCCGTTAAGCTCCACAAAATCAGTCCGGCTTTACAGGCTGCTGAAACATGCCAGTAACTCTGATTTGAAAGGGCACGGCTTTACAGGCTGCTGAAAAACTCGTGAATTCAGGCGGTACCGTGGAAGAGCGGCGCTTCAGCGCCGCGTAAAGCACACAGAGTCAATGCGGCTTTAGCCGCTGAGGGACGTTCCCCCTTCGCTGCCGGGGCATCGTCGCTCCCACCGTGGCCGGCCACCATCAAGTTTCGTAACAGATTCTTTTGAGCGGCTAATCTCTGCCACTCTTCAGCCGATAGAAAGGAGAGAGTTCCTGGAGTCGCCCCAGCGATCTGCTCCCTCCAGCACGGACTCGGGGACTTATAGCGACGTTTCACGGCGGGATTTGTTATGGCTGAGGAAATCAATGACGGCACCGCATATCTGAGGGCTCTGAAGCACGCCACCAGTTCGCACTCGGGCGCGGCCGCAGCGCCCGCGCGCGAGCCAGAGCGACTGATGGAGAATGCATCCCCAGTACAGAATGGAGAAGACTTTCAGGGCGCCGAGAAACGGCGCAGCCCCCGCTACAAGTGCGAAGGCAGCGCCGAGGTGCGCGAGGAGGGATGCGACGTTCGCACCTGGGCCAGCTTCACCGATATCAGCCTGCACGGCTGCTACGTCGAGGCGCAGGCCACGTATCCGGCAGGAACGCTGCTGCACATGAAACTGGAAGCCAATGGTATCCGCGTCGAGACCAGGGGCAAAGTGCGCATCTCGTATCCGTATCTGGGTATGGGCATCGCTTTCGAAGACATGTCGGATGAGAATGGCATCCACCTGAAACAGCTGCTGGCCAGCCTTTCTCGTCCCTGCATAATCATGGGTCCGGGCGTCAACTCGCCGCATCCATCCACTGGCCCGATGGAGGCCTTGCCCGCGATTACGAATCCCGAGGCCGCCATCCGCGCTGTGATCGAGCACTTCGAAATCCACCAGGTGCTGATGCGGGATGACTTCGTAAGACTGATGAAGAAGAGCCAGAAATAAACAAGGTTTCAAGGTTTCAGAGTTTCAAGGTTCTCCGCGGCCGTTTAAATTCCCCAAGCCATTGCCTGTCTCAGCGCGCTCGGCGGCATTCCTCTGCGACCTCTGCGATCAACAAAAAGCTCTAACCCGATCGAGCGGCCGAATTCTGCGCCGCACCATTCCCTTGAAACATTGAAACCTTGAAACTTTGAAACCTGTCCTTCACAACATTTCGCTATGATGATGGGTCATGTCTCTCTACCTGATAACTGGTGTTGCTGGCTTCATCGGATCGTCTCTGGCCCGTGCTGTGCTCTCTCGCGGGGATCAAGTGCGCGGCGTCGACAACTTCGCCACGGGCAACCGCGAAAACATCGCCGAAATTCTTGATCGCATCGACTTTCGCGAGGCCGACATCGGCGACCTCGACGCGATGCATAAGGCCTGCGCCGGAGTCGACTTCGTCCTGCACCAGGCCGCCATTCCTTCCGTGCCGAAATCCGTTCTCGATCCGCTGGGCAGCAATCGCGCCAACGTCGACGGCACTGTCAACGTGCTCGTGGCCGCGCGCGACGCGAAAGTGAAGCGCGTCGTCTACGCGGCTTCGTCGTCCGCTTACGGCGACACGCCCACGCTGCCCAAGCACGAAGACATGAAGCCGGACCCGATCTCTCCCTATGCCGTAGCCAAGCTGGCCAGCGAGCAATACATGATTTCGTTTTACCGCTGCTACGGCCTCGAAACCGTGAGCCTGCGCTACTTCAACATCTTCGGCCCGCACCAGGATCCTTCCTCTCCCTACTCGGGCGTGCTGGCTAAGTTCATCACGCAGATGCTGCGCGGGGAGCAGCCCACCATCAACGGCGACGGCGAGCAGAGCCGCGACTTCACCTACATTGACAACGCTGTCGACGCGAACCTGTTAGCCTGCACCGCTCCGGCTCAGAAGGCCGCCGGAGAAATGTTCAACGTAGCCACTGGCCGCAGAGTCACGCTCAATGAAACTTTCAAGCTGCTGCAGGGACTGACGTCCTACAAGGGACAACCGAAGTACGGTCCCGAGCGCGGCGGCGACGTCAAGCACTCGCTCGCGGACATCTCGAAAGCCGAAGCCGGCCTCGGCTACAAGCCCAAAGTAGATTTCGAAGAGGGACTGCGGCGGACGGTGGAGTGGTATCGAGAAGTAGGGGCGGACTTCAGACCTTGAACCTCAGACGCTAGCAAGGAAATGGGTGTACCACTTCTCCCCTTTTTTCGGGAGAAGTGGGAGATTCTCTTCGCCAAAATCCGTGCAGGGGCCCGATAGCCTCAACTGCCGAAATCGACGTAGAATTTCGGCCCCCGAGAAGTGAAGTCGGCCTGAAACGTACGTAGTGATCACCGCGATCCCACCCTGGCGACAAGAGATGGATTGGGCATTCCATGAACTGCAAGTACGCTTCGACATTCGCGCAGAGCGCAAGAGTACGAGCAACTCTTGAGCATCCCGCCAGAGTTTTGCAGGATCGACTCGGGCGGTGCGGAGGCGGCGACCGCACGAGGCGGCCCGCTGTTCCCGACTGGAAGAGAGTCTTCCTGAAGGAGGGGGAGGAGCAAAGGCTGCGGCATCAAGCAAGAGGCCCAAGCCTCAATGAATGTGGCGCCTGCGTGTTAACATTTCTGTTTCTTTCGCACCGAAATTCTTGCTAGCTGCACGTTTGGAAAACATGGAACTGACTGCGCGCCTGTACCGCTGTTTATCTTTGTTGTTACTCGTAACGATGAACATTGCCACACTGGTTGCGTGCGGCGGTGGAAATTCAACGATCGTAACGCCTCCTCCCAACCAGAATCCGGTGCCCTCAATAACAAAGACCAGTCCCACAGCGATGCCGGCTCAGAGTTCCGACTTCACCCTGACGGTAACTGGCACTGGTTTCATTTCGAGTTCTCAGATCGAATGGAACGCAGCACCCGTATCAACTTCATATGACTCAAACACTCAGCTTCAAGCTCAAATACCTGCATCGAGCGTTGCGAGTTCCGGGACCGTAAACATCACGGTGGTTTCACCAGCGCCGGGAGGGGGAACCTCGAATGTTCTTCATTTCTCAGTTAGCACACTAACTACGAACGTTAAGGTGGTCGACGTCGAGGGAAATGACGTCGTGTGGGATTCGCAGCGAAACAAGATGTATGTGTCGGTACCAGGCACAGCAACTTCGAACCCCAGCAGCATTGCAGTGGTTGATCCCATAGCTGGAACCGTCGAGCGCGCGCAAACAACAAATCCTGATCCTGGCATTTTGGCCCTTTCGGACGACGGGCAACTCCTTTACACCAGCATTAGCGGGGACGTTGCGGTCCAACGCTTCAGCGTTGCCGGCTATGGCATCAGATATTGAATTCACGATTGGTAAGGATCCGACGTTCGGTAACCCATATCTGCCTAGCGACATAAAAGTTAAGCCTGGGGCTGCGCACACGATTGCGGTCGCACGAGGGGTTCGAACTTGGGCCCGTTGCCGATATTGCAGTCTTCGACGACGCGGTTGCGCGGCCGAACTCGGCGTGCGGTTTATCCGTTTACTGCGGCGTTGTGCAGTGGAGTCCAGACGGTTCGACTATTTACAGCCAAGCCAATTCTTCACCAAGCTCTTTCGAGGTCTTCTCGGTCAGCTCTAATGGAGTCTCACGGCAGCATGAGTACGGAGGTCTGTTTCGCGCCTTTACTACGCGCTTGCACTTAGACCCAGCGACTCAGTTCCTCTATACAGATTCTGGAGAGGTAGTCAATCCTGTAACGGCTCTTCCTATCGGCAACTACGCTGCCGATGCACCTTTTCGAAATTCTTATCCCGGGCCGTGGGCTGCCGTGGACTCCAACCTGGGTCGGGTATTCGTTCTTTTTCCAAGGAATGTTGCTGCTCAGACCTATGAGATCCAGGTCTTCGACCAGACGCATTTCACTTTGCTGGGTGCGTTCGATATTCCCAATGTAGTCGGCGCTCCTGTGAATCTCGTTCGCTGGGGACAAACTGGCTTAGCATTTTTAACAAACGGCACACAAACCGGCGATCCATCGGTCGGCAAGCTCTATGTCATAGATGGGACCTTTGTTAACCCGAATGCGACGCCGGATACATCGGCAGGCACTGCCAGCAATCCAGTACCGACGCTGAGTGATATGACTCCGCTCACGGCGAACGTAGGCGATGCTGCTACAGTCGTAACAATTAACGGCAGAGACTTCGCCGGGCAACCGACGGTTCTCTGGAACGGGTCCGCACGTCCCGCGACTTTGATGAGCAGCACCCAATTACAGGCCACCCTTCTCGTGACTGACCTAACAACAGCAGGTCAGGCTCTGGTTACGGTCTCGAACCCAGGTCCCGGAGGAGGATCATCCAACTCGCTCGTTTTTTCAGTTGAACCTGTGCTTGCCTCCGGGAATAAGTTGTCGGTGTTGCCCGCCGGCGGAAACGACCTTGCATGGAATTCACAAGTGCAGAAGCTCTACGTGAGCGTGCCAAGTGTCCAAGGCGACCTTGGCAACACGATACTGACTATTGATCCAGTTGCGGGAACAGTCAATGCATCTCCATTCATAGGTAGTGAGCCTGCCAAGCTGGCAATCTCCAGCGACAACGGTTATCTCTACGTTGGCATGAATGGGCAGAATTCGATTCAACGTCTTCGCCTCCCAGGACTCACGCCGGACATCAGTTGGCATTTAGGCGCCAACTCATTCGACGGGCCTTACTTTCCGCTCGACATTGAGCCTGCGCCGCTAACTCCCCGTACAACGGCGGTCGACCTGTCTCTGTTAGATGTTTCGCCATCGTCGGTGGGTGTCGTCGTTTATGATGATTCGACAGCACGCCCAACCGGTGCTTGGGCGAACTCAGGCGGAGCTGAGTTCGCTTCCATACAGTGGAGCGGTGATGTTTCCACTGTTTATGGATCAGCCCAGTATTTCCCCACAGATTTCTTTGTCCTGAGCACAAACTCGCAAGGAATATCATTAACGCAGAAATACCAGGCGGCGCTGCAGTTTACGAGTTCAGATCTGGATATTCATTACGACGCAGGGACTGACCTGATTTACTCCGATGGAGGGCAGGTGCTAAACCCCACTAACGGGAGCATTGTGGGTTCGTTCAACGCATCGGGCATCACAGTGCCGGACTCCACACTAGGCCGAGTATTTATTCTGGGGCAACTTCAGAGTCAAGCCGGTACTACTAATTACACGATCCAGGCATTTGATCAGCAGAACTTCAGCCTGATCGACTCCATGACAATTCCCAACGTTGTCGGTCAGCCCACAGCGCTGGTGCGCTGGGGTACAGATGGATTGGCGTTCACGAGCAGGCTCGGCGCGCCATATGACTTTCACAACATTGGTCCTGGGCAGCTATACGTGCTCAGTGGCAGCTTGGTGAATCCAGCTGGTCGCGCCGCAATCGCTCCTGAAGCATTCTCGGGAGAACGCGTGAATCGAACCTGGACTTCAAATAACAGCAGAACACGTGTACTTCGTAAGGCAAGTCGTTGATGTATCTGTGTGTCCGTGGCTTCAGGGACTCGAGGCATTCATTACCCCGCAATACACCATACGAGTTATCGACGTAGCATCATCCCATAACACGAATCGAACACCGATTGTGCTCGAGAAAGAATTCGAGTCTTTCCCTTTCGCCCGCTACTCGTGTCTCAGCGACTCAATCGGATCCAGCCGCGACGCCCGTAGCGCCGGAATCATCCCGCTGATCAGCCCCACCGCTCCCAGAATCACCGTCGACGCGATCAGAGTCGCCGGTTGGATGATCAGGCGGATGTCTCCCGCTTCGCCGTTCTTGGCGAACGCGCTGTACAACGTGAGCCGGCCCACCGACAGTGCAACCGCGTAGGCCAGAACCACTCCCAGCACACCGCCGATAAACGTAATCGTCAAGGCCTCAGCCAGGAACTGCATCAGGATGTAGCGCCGCCGCGCGCCCAGCGCCTTCTGCACGCCGATCTCGCGCGTCCGCTGTGTCACCGACACCAGCATGATGTTCATCAGGCCCACGCCGCCGATCCCGAGCGTCAGCGTCCCGATGAATCCCATCAGAATTTTCAGACCCAACGTGATGATCTCGAACTGATGCAGCTGATTCATCAGGTTGAATACTCGTACCGCTTCCCGGTCCGTCTCGTTGAACTTGTGCTGTCCGGCTAAAATCGTCCGCACCGCCGGCTCAATCTTCTGATATTCCGGCGTCTGATAGTTGAACCAGATGGTGTCGAGGTAGTGCGTGCTCTTCAGATCGCTCATCGTGCTGAAGGGAATGTAGACGACGCGGTTGATGTCGTCGTTGCCCTCCTGCATCTTGGCGGCCAGCACGCCGACCACTTCGAAGCTGATGCCATCGAGCCGTATGTGTTCGCCCAGCGCGTTGCGCCCGGAAAAAAGCTTTTCCTTCGCCTCCGAACCAATCACCGCCACGCGCCCGCGCTGCACCTGGTCTTCCATGTTGTAGAAGCGTCCCACGCCCAGTTTGAGCGAACGAATGTCATACACGTTGGGATTGTTTCCGCTCACCGGAAACGTGAAGACACGATTCTCGTACTGCACATTGGCCTGCTTGCCGACTTCCGCCGTAATGTGCGTGATCTGCGGAAGGTTGGTGGCGAGCGCGTCCACATCCTCCTGCGTGAAGCGGACATCAACTCCCGACTTCTGACCTCCGGCCTGCATCGAAGTCTTCCCCGGCACCACGATCACCAGCTTGGTGCCGAAGTTGGCGAAAATATTGGCGCACGCCTGCCCGAAGCCGTCGCCGTAGGCCAGCAGCATCACCACCGTCGCGATGCCCCAAGCCATGCCGAGCATGGTCAGCGCAGTACGGCGCCGGTTGTGTCGCATCGCTGTGTAGGCTTCGTGGAGAAGATCTCGAATCATTTTTATTCCTGGCGAAGCGCTTCCACCGGCTGCAGCATGGCTGCTTTACGCGCCGGGTACAGGCCCGCGATCACACCAGCCAGCGTGAGGCATCCAATGGCGAGCATCGCCGACATGGGCACCAGCTTCGGAGGATCGAATCCCTGCGGCCCCTGCACTCCGCCCATCAATCCCATCAGCGCCGCCCGCAAAGGCCAAGCCGAGCATGCCGCTGCCCAACGTCAGCAGCAGGCCTTCGAGAAAGAAGTGGAACAGGATATTCCGGTTCGTCGCTCCCAGCGCCTTGCGCAGGCCGATCTCCTGCGTGCGTTCGCTCACCGCGACCAGCATGATGTTGATGACGCCGATCGCACCGAGCGCCAGCGTGACCAATCCCACCGCTCCCAGAAACAGGTTCATCACGTCGAAGATCGTTCCCACCATCTTCGATTCCTCGATCGAATCCCACTCGTCGAAAGCATTCTCATCGCTGGCATCGAACCCGTGGTTGTGACCTACGATCTTATGCACAGCGTTGCGCGCGATGAGGTGTTCGGCGGTCACATGCGGTTGATACTCGATGAACGAGATGGAATTCTGGTGGTTCTCGCCTTTGAGCGGAAAGTTCGCCGACATCACTTCATACGGAATGTAGGCCCGGTTATTGAGCCACATGTTGTCGCCGCGGCCCAGGTGGGGCATGCTCCCGATCACCTCGAAGCGCAAGCCGTTGATCAGGATGAACGCGCCCAGTGCCGGACGTCCGGGAAATAAAACTTTCGCGAGCTGATTGCCCAGCACCACCACGTTGCGCCGCTGCGCGCCGTCCAGATTATTGAGCCAGCGGCCCTCTTGTAAGGGCAGGAAACTGATCTCGTTCAGCTGAGGCTCGGTCCCCAGGACTTCCCCGCTGCCGTTGGAAAACTCGCTCACCTCGTGCAAGTCGCCGCGGGAGATGATCGGGCAGGCGTTGCGCACTTCGGGAGCGTGCCGGATGTCCTCATAATCCTGGTAGGTGAGCAGATAGGAACGCGCCGAAGTCATGTTGCCCTTGACCGCGGGAGCGCGCCCGGGGAACAGGAACATGATGTCTTTGCCGAATTCGGCCAGTTCGCGCTTGTTGCCGGAGCGAAAGCCTTCCCCAACGCCGACCAGCAGGAGCAACGATCCCACGCCCCAGGCGATGCCGAACATGGTGAGGAACGAGCGCAATTTATGCGCCCACAGATTGCGGAAAATCTGCCCGAAGATATCAGTCACAGTCCGCATAATCTAAGTATTGCACCTTTTATCGAGGATCGCCCTGTCGACTAACTTTAGACGTGTAATGTGATCCCCAGGTCACCCAAGAAGCCCAGAATCCACCGGCTCAGGCCCGCATCTTTTAATGATACGTTGCCTGCTGCCAATCAGTTCGCCAAAAGTGGCCGGGAAGCAGCATCATGCCCCGGCCATGACAGAGAGTCATAACATGCTGGAAAAGAACAAGAAACCAGGCGTTCAATACGTGATCGCGCCGGACGGGATCGAACTGCCGGTGGTCGACGTCTCCCATCCGGCATTTGCCCTGACGATGACCGACCCCGAACAGAAGATGCTTACTAATAAGTTCCTGCAACAAGGTGTGCCCTTTCGAGCCTTGCCTTCATTCCTTCGCACTCGTCTTTTGCGGTTTCTACTTCGTGGATCCATCCTCGCTCGCGGCATCGGGCAAGCACAAGGCACCTTCCTGAACGCGATGAATACCTACCTCCTCAAGCTTGGCCCGGAGATGCTGGGAGCGTATGCAAACCCGATCGATCGAAAGATCGCCGTAGCGTTGCCTACCGTCGCTGTCCGTTTACGGCTGCAGGATATGGCTCATCTGATGGCCGATACACTGATTCGCCCCCTCGGCGAAGATCTGCACCGCCCCCTCTACTTCCTGAATATCGCAGGCGGCACCGCGATCGACTCCATGAATGCCCTGATCTTGCTCCAGCAAAAATCAGCCCGGCTGCTCGCTCAGCGCGCTATATTCCTCGATGTTCTTGATCTCGAAGAGGTTGCTCCCCAATTTGGGGAAGCTGCGCTTACGGCTCTTTGTTCCGACGGAGGCCCACTGCGCGGCATCCGGATTTCCTTCCGCCACATCCCCTATGACTGGTCCCAGGCATCCGCTCTCGCGCCTGTACTGAGCGAGGTTCGCGCGAAGGGAGCTCTGGCGATTTGCTCGTCAGAAGGCGGCCTGTTTGAATACGGATCCGACGATGAGATCGTAGCCAACCTCAAAGCCCTGCACACGGCGACAGAGGTTATCGCGGTCGTTGGCTCGGTTACCCGTGCCGACGAGCCCATCCGTCGACTGCATGAAACCAGCCGCGCGGCCACCCGGCCTCGCGGGCTGTCCGTCTTTCTCCCGCTGGCGCAAGGAGCCGGCTGGAACATCGATCGCGTCATCGAGCGCCCCTTCAGCGACCACGTTGTCCTCACCCGACTCCGCAAGTGATGTTTCCCAGCAAGCTGCGGAAAAACTCTGTCGGCTATCGATTCTTGGGTGGCGCAGCGCTTCACAACTTGCGGAAAAACTCTGATTCGCGCAGGGTTTGGGAAGGGCACGAGTTTTATTCTGGAAAGGGCACGAGTTTTATTTGGGAAGGGCACGAGTTTTAAGGTTGCGGAAAAACTCCTGAATGCCGGTGGTACCGTGGAAGAGCGGCGCTTTAGCGCCGCGTAAAGCACGCAGATTCAACGACGGGCTTCAGCCCCAGTGGTCGCCTCTCGCGGTGATCGGACTTTTTCCGCAACCTCTTTTACTCGTGCCGTAGCTCGAGCATAATCAGAGCGGCTCTAAGCCGGTGAGGTCAAGCGTGCCTCGGAGAAGTTCTTTCCGCAGCCTGCCAGCCGGCAAAGCAACAGCTCCATTACGTTAGTGATCTACGGCGTTACTGCGCCCATAGCTACAGTGAGAGACATGACACTTTCCTCGATGGTGGTCTCGCGCGACTGGCAGGAAGTCAGCGTTCTGGAATGTATCCTCGGCGGCCTTCACATGGACGTTTCGGTCGAGTGCGAACCTCAACAGAGCCATGGCGCGGCTCTCTCACTCAAAAATTGACGCCCTCATCGTAGATTGCGACCTGAATGGAACGGCCCAGCTGTTCCGCGAACTGCAGACGCCGGGGAGACAGTTCAACACCGTTCCCCTGGTCATCATGGGCAATCGCCAGGGGATGGCGAGTCTGGATCAGAGTGGAGCCCTGTTCGCCTTCGAAAAACCCATATCCGTCGAGCAGGCCGTGCGCACGTTGTCGGCGGCCCGCTGCATGATCCTCGACGGACGCCTGCGCTATCACCGCATTGGGGTTGAAATACCCGTCTCCCTCAAGCACAAGGGCCACAGGAAGTTGGACGCGCACCTGGTCAACGTCAGTCAGGGCGGCATGCGGATCTCGACCGAACGTGCCCTTGACCCCGGCGCCTTGCAGATCTCATGTGAGCTTCCCGGAACCAAGTCGGAATTGCACGCGCAAGCCGAAGTCGTCTGGCAAGACAAAAGCGGCAATGTCGGCGTTCGCTTCGTGAGGTCCCAGCGCAACAGCAGAGGGCGCTGGACCTCTGGCTTGCACAACAGTTCCTGGCAAACTAACCCCAGTCAACGCAAAAGACACGAAGGCACACAAAGGAATTCCTTCGTGTACCTTCGTGTCCTTTGTGGTTAAGTGCCTTTGATGCTAGCGAAACGGCTCTTGCTCCAGCTCGCGATCCTGGCCCTCGGCGTCGGCAATTCGTGCCAGCCTCGTCCCCAGGCTCCCACCCGCAAAGTAGCGAAAGAATGCCCAATACAGCCCCGCCATGGTTAAAGCAGCGCCGCTCACCATCGGCACGGGCCATTTTGGAGGCTCCCGCGTCACCGACAGAAAGACCAGCGTAAACAACAGCAAGGCTGCTACGACCACCAGTGCGTCCACAGTCCAGGCTAACGTTCGGCCCGACAGTGGTTGCGATAACCAGTCCAGCTCGCGTGAAGCAGGCTGCGTCTCGCCTATGGCCTCTTCATCGCGGAGCGCCGGTTCCGGCGGCTCGCGCCGCACGGGCAGAGCGATCACGTTCACCGGCGCCGTCGAGACCATCAGCCCGTCGTTTTCCTCTACAGTCGCGATTGCAGAGCGACCATTGCCCGCGGCCTGCTCGCGGACCACGTTGTCGTGCCTGGGAGCGAACATCGATCCCGCGTGCTCGGTATGCAGGGAAATGCCTTCCAGAAGATTGCCGAAGATCCAGCGGTTAATCTGCTGCTTCAGCGCCGGAGGCATATCGAGAAAGCGGATGCCGCACTGTCCCGAAAACGTGGCCCACACCACTTCGGCGCGCGTCTCCACCTGCAGCCGCGGATAGCGCAGTTCAAAGCGAACGCGCAACTGTTGCCGCGGACGCACCGCCGCCACCACCTGCACTCCAATACCGCTGTGTGTGAGATTGCGCACGATCCCACCGTTCGCCTGATCGAGCGTGACGTAGGCAAGTGTGCGGAGTTCGTGCCGATGCTGCGCTCGTGCCTGACGCGCGGGAGTGGGTCCTGCGTCCATATTCACCGCCGGAAGTCGCTGTCGGCCAGAGGTATCAAGGATGTTATCCCGCGGTGTAATAACTTCTGAGTAACCAGGCTGGTTCGTTCATCTTGTGTAGGGACGGACGCCTTCGTCCGTCCCGCGGAGGCGAAGCCGAGCGAAAGTTCGCGATGCTGTGAGTGCTAGGGTGCCCCACCCTTCTCGCGTTTTCTGCGAGAGGGTGGGGATTTTGACTTTCTCTCGTTCTCTTGGAATGCCTGGGGTTGCTGCCCTATCTCCCGGCTCCGAGAAAGGAACTTTTGTAGTCAGGCCTCCCCCAGGAACGCCTCCCGCGCTCTTCTCCCAGAAGCCTGCCAGATCTTCACCGCCTCAAACAGAATTACCGTCCCGTAAGTCACCGCCAGCCACACCAGCACCGCCTCGATCGGCAGCTCGGACCACGCTCCGATGAACACGCCCATCATCGCCCGATGCTGGTAGTTCCACCATCCATACGGCAAAGCCAGTGTTGCCTCCCAAAGCATGCTGATCAGCAGGATGAAATACATCGTCAGGCTCAGGGCGCGCCAGTTGATGAACCTCCGCGTGACCGGGTAGAAACTGACCGAGGGGATTACGCCTCCTGCGACGAGCACGATGAAATATCCCGGCAGTCCTTCGCGCACCTCCGAGAACCATTTCTTGTAGAGGACTGCGGCCGCAATCAGCACCACTCCGATCACCAGCGACGTGGGATGAAACTTCAACAACTTCGGCAAGGCCCGCGCCTCGCCGCGATAGTCCTCGACTGTGTACGCTGCCAGCCAGTACTCGCTGAGCCACACGTAGAGCAGGAGAATCGTGATGAACCCGGTGAGATAAAAGAAATACTCTTCGATGGGCACCCAGTGTCCCAAGGCCGGCGCCGGGATGCCGACCGTGGCCTGCGGATTCGGAAACAGGAAGAACCACTGCGCAAAGATCACATCCAGCAGGCAACCGACGGGCGCGAGAATCCCGATCGTCCGCCAGAAGGCGCGCTGCGGTATCTCCAGCCCCGCGCTTGGCAGAAACCACACGGCAATCACGACGATCGGCACGATGAACAGCAGCAGGCTCCAGGTATATCCATGCGGCGAGGCATTGGGCTGAACCTGCAGCGTGGCGGGCGTGCTCACCGAATGCAGTGCAATGGCTGCCGGGATGATCGTCATCGCCAGCATCCCGATCACAATTCCTGCCGCAATCGTGGTGGAAGGAGACCCGTGGGTCCGGGGTTGTTGATATAGATTCTGGTTTTCCTTCGTGCACCTTGGTGTCCTTGGTGGTTGATGGTTTCCGCCGGATTCTACTCCAGACTCGCCCCCGCCATCCCGACTTTCGCCACCTGTTCGTGGGTGCGAACGAATACACGGAAGTACATGCCCAAAAGGTCATCCACCGGTAATTGAAAGTCACCGCAATCCTAGATACCTTAAGCGTGAGCTATCTCGCGATGGCCTCATTGACCTCTAAGCCCGACATTGAAATGGCGGACTCCCTTTCGGGCGACAGTCTGCCCGCGTGGCCGCACGCGCATACGCACGCGCAAGTCAAGGATGCGGGCGAGAACGATACGCAGCAAGCCGTCGCAGCGCGATGCTCTGCAAGCGCTGCTCGCCTTCTCTGCTCTGCACGATCAAGTACGCCGCCGCAAAGCGCTGGCTTCGCAGAACACCGGGTTCGACTCCCCCACTCCGCCAACCGAGTTCGAACCGACGGAGCTTTTTGTTCTGGACGAAGTTCTGCAGTTGGTCGCCGAGCGCGCCGTCGCCATCACCGGCGCCGATGGGCTGGCCATCGCGCTCGCTGAGAATAGCGAGATCGTTCTCCGCGCGGCCGCCGGCACAGTGCGTCCCGATCCCGGCACGCGCATCGACCGCGACTCGGCTTTTTCGGGAGCCTGCTTCCGCACCGCGCAGATCATCAACTGCGACGACACCGAAACCGATGCGCGCCTGAATCTTGAGGCCTGCCGCAAGATGGGTGCCCGCTCCATGGTGGCAGTGCCGCTATGCGGACGCCGCCGCGTCATCGGAGTGCTTGAAGCTTTCTCCTCGTGGCCTTTCGCCTTCAACGAAATTGATATCCGCAACCTGACGCTGCTGGCCGAACTCATCCTCGGCGCGCTCAAGCCTGAGGATGAGGACCGATTCGCGCAGTCGGCCCAGGCAGCCGAGAGCAGGTTGGAGCCAGCAAAGCCCGAGGCAGCCACGCCCGAGCCGCCGAAGCCAGAGCCGCCCAGATACGAAGCGAAAATAGCGCCAGTCGTTGTTGCTCCAAGCCCGTTGCCGCCCAAGCCGGTACCCGCCGCGCCAATTGCGGCACAGCCGGTAACGCCCGCCAAGATCGTTGCTCCGACTGCGCCGGCGACTCCGGCTGTCACTCCGGCAGTTCCTGCGGCCGCTGCGCCGGTGAAGCCGGTAATTCCGCCGCCAGTGCCGAAGCCGGCTCTGCCTCAGGATGCCGCCGCAGCTTCGGTCGCGGCGCTTACAGTTCCTGCGAAGAAAGTGGCCGCGCCCGCCGCGCCGATCCCTGCATTTCTCGAAGCCAAGTCCAAAGCCACGCCCGCGCCCGCACTCAGCTTCGGACAACTCGACGGCGAAAAGTCCCAACGTCCGTGGATGGTGTTCATGCTGGTGGGCGTCGTCATCGCGGCCGCATTCGGCGCGGGAGTATGGTGGAAGTTGAAGAACGCGCAAATCGGCGACCAGATGGTGCAGAACCAGCCCGTTGCGCAACCGGCTCAGACGAATCCCGAACAGCAGTCAGCCGACACCGCAGCCGAGCCCTCCGGTGACCTTCCCGATTCCGACCAGCCGGAAAACACTCCTGCGTCGCCGCAGGAGTTGTCGAAGTTTCCGCACGTCACCGGTGTGCGTCACTGGTCGTCGGGCGATTCCAGCACCATCGTTCTCGACCTTGAAGATCAGGTGCAGTACGAACCCGGACATCTCTCCAATCCCGAGCGCTTCTATTTCGATCTGCGCGACACGCAACTCGCGGCAGAGTTGAAGGGCAAGTCGATTGAGGGAGACACGCTGCTCAGCCACATTCGCTTGGCACAGCCCGTGTCGGGCATGACGCGCGTGGTGCTCGAAGCCAAGAACAGCGCGGCGCTTTCGGCTCCGCAGGTCAGCCTCGAGCGCGATCCCTATCGGCTGGTCATTCAGGTCAGCAAGGCCGGCACCACTCCGAAAGCAGCCGTCAATCTCTTCCCGAATGCTCCTGAGGTGGAGAAGAACAAGCTCGCGATTGTGGTTCCGCCTCCGACAAGAGAAGACCTGCAAATGCGTTCGAAGGTGCCGAAGATGCGCATCGTCGTCGACGCCGGTCACGGCGGATGGGATCTTGGCACCGTGGGCCGCCGCGGGCTGCTGGAAAAAGATCTGGTGTTTGAAATCTCCCAGCGCCTGGGCAAGCTGCTCGAATCGCGCCTCGGCGCGGACGTGATCTACACTCGCCCGGACGACAACTACATTCCGCTCGATGAGCGCGCCGTGATCGCCAATACGGCGCAGGCCGATCTCTTCGTCTCCGTGCATGCCAACTACAGCGATATGCCTTCGGCGCGCGGCGTCGAAACCTACTACACGAATCTCTTCTCAGCCCCAGGTTCGAAGGACCTCAGCAATCCCGCTGGTCCCAAGGAAGCGGCGATGCGCTCTACACCGAAGAATGTTCCGATGCCAACGCTTACGCCCGGAGAACTGCGCGACCGCATCGAGCAGTCACGGCGGCTTGCGTCGAGCGTGCAGCGGTCTTTGTATGGAACGCTGTCGGTGCAGAATCCCGGCCTGCGCGATCGCGGCATCAAAGAAGCCGGATTTGTCGTCCTCACCGAAAGCGCCATGCCGGGAATTCTGGCAGAAGTCTCCTTCGTCTCGAGTCCCACCGACGAACAAAAACTCCGCAGCGACGGCTACCGCGAACAAATCGCCGAAGCCCTCTACAAGGGCATCGCGCGCTACGCGTCGACTTCCAAAGGCGTGAAGGTAGCGAGCGCAGCGAAGTAAGCAGTTCTCCGCTTGCTCGTGTAGGGACGGACGCCTTCGTCCGTCCCGGTCGCGAAGCGACCGTGACTCCCGCCGACGCCGCACACGAACCTTGGCAATTCCCTTTCCTCCGGCGCATAATGAAGCGCTTTTGCTTCCCACGACGGAAGCAGCGCGGAGCCGCATCTGACGCCTTTCACCGAACACTTCGACGTCGTCATCATCGGCGCCGGACTCTCCGGCATCGGCGCGGGATACCGCCTGCAGACGCGCTGTCCGCGCAAGCGCTACGTCATCCTCGAAGCGCGCGCGGAGATCGGCGGCACCTGGGACCTGTTCCGCTACCCGGGCGTGCGCTCCGACTCCGACATGTTCACGCTCGGATATCCGTTCCGTCCGTGGAAAGAGGTCCAGCACATCGGCGACGGAGCGAGCATCCTGAACTACGTCCGCGACACCGCGCGTGAATTCGGCATCGATCGCCACATCCGATTCCGGCAGCGCGTGCTCTCGGCTTCGTGGTCGTCGGAGGACGCGCGCTGGACCGTTGAAGCAAAGAGTGACGAGACCGGCGAGACCGTCCGCTACTCCTGCGACTTTCTCTACGGATGCACCGGCTACTACCGCTACGACGCAGGCTACGAGCCGAGTTTCCCCGGCGCCGAACGTTTCCGCGGACGTCTCGTCCATCCGCAGCATTGGCCGGAAGATCTCGACTACGCGGGCAAGAAGGTCGTGGTCATCGGCAGCGGAGCGACTGCTGTCACGCTCGTCCCCGCAATGTCGCACACGGCCGCGCATGTCACCATGCTGCAGCGCTCGCCGACCTACATCCTGAATCTGCCGAATCACGATCCGCTCGCCAATCTGATCCGGCGGGTGTTGCCGCAGCGCGCCGCACTCCGCCTGGTGCGCTGGAAGAACATCCTGATCAGCGTGGGGATCTATCAACTCAGCCAGCTCGCGCCGGACCGCATGCGCCGCATGCTGCGCGACGGAGCGGCGAAGGTTCTGCCGCAGGATACGAGGTCGACAAGCACTTCAACCCGCGATACCGGCCGTGGGATCAGCGCCTGTGCCTGGTTCCGGATTCCGACTTGTTCAAGGCCATCAGCGCGGGCCGCGCGTCGGTGGTGACCGACGAAATCGAGACGTTCACCGAACGCGGGATTCGCCTGAAGTCGGGCGAGGAACTCGAAGCCGACATCATCGTCTCCGCGACCGGATTGCAGATGCTCGCTCTGGGCGCGGTGCGCCTCACGGTCGATGGCGCGCCGGTGGATACGCCGCGCAGCTTCATCTACAAGGGAACGATGCTGAGCAACGTTCCGAACTTTGCCTTCTGCATCGGATACACCAACGCCTCGTGGACGCTGCGCGCGGATCTGGCTTCGACGTACGTCTGCCGCGTGTTGAACCACATGGATCGGCACGGTTACCGCACGTGCAAGCCGGCGTGCGATCCATCAACGCTGGAGGCAAGACCGTTGCTGAATCTCAACTCCGGATACGTCCGTCGCGCCGCAGCCGACCTGCCCAAACAGGCCGCAACCGCTCCGTGGCTGATTCGGCAGAACTATATCCGCGACTCATTCACCATGAAGCTAAGCCGACTCGAAGATGGCATCCTGGAATTCGACGCAGAGGAGTTGCTGTGGCGCACGCGGAGGTGCGGGAAGAAGTAAGCGCGGTAGGGGATTAGGCGTAGGGCGTCAGGCCTTTGCTTGTGTAGGGACGGACGCCTTCGTCCGTCCCGCGAGGCGAAGCCGAGCGTGCGGGCGGCTGCGAGCTTCCGAGCTGCGGCTTCAGCCGCTGAGGGCTGCTGCTCCGACCATCGATCGGGCATGTGAAATTCTTGAGAAAATAAATTCTGCTAGCGTTCCGAAATGGGACTGGCCGATCGCCGAGGGTACCCCCCTTCCCCCTCGATCTCTGGAATCATCGAGTTAGCGGGAAATCGCCAAGTAATCTATGGCGCTCAATCACTTGCGGGCAAAATATTGATGTCAAAGAACTTACCCTTCGCGCTCGCAGGATAAATTCCCAGAACGGGACAGATGCGCGTTCCGCCCACCGTCACGGCCTCGACGATGATCGCGCAATTGCGAGGCTGTGCGCAAGGTCAGATGTCACATGCGGGGGCTGTGGAAAAGAAAGAGTTGCGAGGCCAGCCCGTGGGAGAAATTGTGCCGGAGGAACTGCCCCACTCAAGCCAAAATCGCGCTCGAGTGGGCCACCTCCCGCCCCCACCTTGGAGACATTGGCAACCACACCATCGGGCCATGTGGAATTGCTTGCAGGTTGCTAGTCTGTGCGTGGGGGTGGGGCATGGAAGATGCAGTAGCACTCAAGGTCACGCGGAAAAACTTGCAGCGCCTTGCTGAAGCTTTTGCCAACGATACAGCTGATCCGTACAAACACTTTCACAGGGCGGATGTCATGGCGCATTTCAAAATGAACATTGAAGACGCATGGTCAGAAGGGATTGAGGTGTACGCGACTGAAGACGGTTTTGTGTTCTCAGAATGGGGTGTTATGTCCCAATACAGGGTTGCCGCTCAAGCATAATCACCCTCGCAAGAAGGACAGGAAAGAAACAACGCGTTCGCGAGAGTTGCGGAAGGGCCTTGCCAGCATCAGCCCGAGCCGGTGAATGTTGACCGCGGGTGGGCCAGGCCAATTGGTTCTGATTTCTAGGACGTCAACCTCAAACAAAATCGTAAGAGCGTATAAGTCGAAGTTCCCACCCTCAGTCGTAGCACCATCCAAAGAAATCAAAGGTGGCCACCCGCCGTAGTTAGATGAGTGCAATCAGGAACTTATCAACCAGCAATAAGTCGGTTGCGTCCGGAAACCACTCCAGCCGTGTACTAAATTTTTTCTCCACCATCACATTTTCAACACTCCTCGATCTTTTCTCCTTGACATGGAAGCGGAGTTATGGGAATCTCACTCCAGTTCGGCCACGTAGTTCCCCCCTCACAATTCTTCCCTTAACTTAAGTCGAAACAACTTCCTCGTTTCGAAAGCCGAGGGTGGCAGTCCGCTCTTCGGATCAGATCACAAATCCATCACAGCGCCCGTGCGTACCAACGCCGGCGCTCGAAAACTGGGCCCATCACTCAATTCGACTCTAGGAGGAGACTCGATATGAAATACAAAGCGGTTTTGATGTTTGCAGTTGTAACCACGATCTTCGCAGCAGTTGCTCAGGGGCAGTACACGCCCTCTCTGATGCCGCCCCGGGTGGCGGCGCATCCGTCCACTGGCATGCCGTCCATCAACATGCAAAGCGACTCTATTGCTCCCGCCACAGCCACTTGCACCTACTCCTTCACCGTTCCCGGAAAGCTCAACAGTTTCCTGAGTTACTGCGTGACGGTGAATGGGAATATCGTGTCGCTGCAAAGCCCGAGCGGGTTTGATCAAATTGCCCAAGGCGGCGCCGCCGAAGGCTATGGCGTTTGCGACGCTTCGACGGGCGTCTCGTACTACGACTGGGCATACACCGATAGTGGAACGTGGGGCGCGCCGGTTCTGCTTTCGAGCACTGCCAGCCTTGTAAAAATCGCCCGAACCACCACCGATGGATTGTGGACCCTGACCCAGACGATTACTAAACAAGCCGGGGTGCAACCGTTTGCCAAGATCACGATGGCGCTCAAGAACAACACCGGAATATCCAAGGACGCTTATCTGGTGCGCTATGCCGATGTAGATCCTGCGAGCGGTCCATTTACTGACACCACTTTCCTTGAATCCTTCGACTCCAGCCAGTACGGCGCCTGGGGTTATGCAGCACTGAACAATTCGCACGGGGAAAATTCCCTTGGCTTAATGCTCGAGGAGATTGGGCAACCGAATGTGCCCTATGGCTTCGAAGGGATCGTCCAGAATACGAGTGGCGGCCCAAATCCCTGCAACCCAGGTGCAAATTACGCCGGATATCAAGCGTCTGTCGACGGTTCGGTGGAGTTGTTCTGGGTTCTCGTACTCGGACCACAGAAGACCGGCATCGTGAACGCAAAGTACGAGCCGTTCTAAGGTGCATTTCCGATTCGCTTTGCCCCTGCTTTGCTGGACGCTGTCCGGCAAAGCAGGGCGGAGCGGCGGGAAGACTCCGGGGACGTCCCCCAGCTTCTTAGTAACAAGCCCAGCCGAGGCGGCTATCCCCACAATGCGAATTACGGCGCGGGATTGGCGACCTGGTTGGCTGGCACGATCTGCGGCTGGTAGGAGAACACTTCGCGGCTTTTCGGATCCACGTAGACCTTAAGCCACTGTACGTCATTGTCGTCCCACTCTGGGTGCCCGGTGAAAGCATGGTCGCCAAAGGTTTCGACGCGAGTGAAGTTAATCACGCGCACACCGTTGGCATCGAGCAACGGCTTGTCTACGCGGAAATAGTGGGAATCTCCGTGCACATAAGCCACTGGCTTCTTGAAGGCAATCACCTCGGCACGAAGCGCGAGCAGGAAATCCTGGAATCCGTCGGGCAGACCGTCATCCTGGGCCAGCGTCTGTGGATTGCGCGTATCGTCGGCCAGTCCGGTGGTGTCGTCAAACGCCGGATCCGCCTGCGAAATGAACATCACCGCGACCGAGTGCCGGGCTCGGGCGGATGCGAAGGTGTCCTTGACCCACTGGATGTTGGCAGCGTTGCGTGCCGCCCATTCGACTGGATCGGGACCGACGCCGCACAAGTTGTTGCACGAGCCCTGGACATTGAGAGTGGCATAGGTGACGCGGCCCACTGTCCAGCGCCGGTTTTCTAAACAACTAACCTGCACGTAGCTGGCATTCAAGCAGAGTTTCGCCGTCTGCACTTCCATCCGGAACGGGTGCACCCCGAGACTGTACGGCGTGCTAAAGAACAAAGCGCGTTCCTTATCGAGCTGAACCAGAGAGTTGTATCCCGCGGTGCGGTCGCAATCGACCCAGTCGTTATCGCCGGGAGTGAAGATAGCCGGGGCTCTCAGTGAATTGAAATAAGCAAGTCCCTGCGTGTAGACAGAATCGGTGCACTCGGCGGAGCCATTTTTGAGGTCGCCATCGTGCGCCGTAAACGCCAGATTTTGGGAATTCATGTCAGCGATAACGTTAGGGACGCCGACCATTGCCTGCTGGGCGGAATAGGGCAGGTCTCCCCAAAGACCAATTGCGTAGGAACCGCTGTCGTCGTTGTTGCGGGCAAACGAACTGGCAAGGGGCAGCGCGAGAACGGTAAGTAACAATAGGATGAACCGTAAACTCGACGAAAAAGTCACCTTCACTGGGATTTGTCCTCCATGTTGTTCAGCGTGATAGCGGAATGGGCAATTTAAGTCGGTGCAGGTTAAAGAAGTGTGAAAGAGGCTTTAACGGCAGATGAATTTTTGATCAGACCGTTTCAGATCGTGCACCGTTGGGGGTTTCGTCAGCAAGGGCTAAAGTCCGCGTGTGGCCTACCCTTCGAGACTTCCGGAAGGGCGGGGATTCGCGGGTGGGATAACCGTGTCGGCTCCTTTCTCCGAGCCTTGGTCGCTTGAGCGCTACCAAGTCTACTCGCTCGTTAGGAGCCGACGCGGTTATCTCATCAGCCCTCGATAAGCTGTGGCCCTGAATCGGGGAGACCGTCCAGGATGTCAACGAGAAGTTCCGAGAGGAAGCAGGTTGACCCGGGCGCCGCGGAATCGGTAAACGCTGGGCGACCAGGAGGGAGCGATCTCGGCAACGCCGCTCTGGCCAGTCCCAGCATAGGCGACTGCACGTCCCAATGCACTCCAAGTGGGCGACCCGACGGCATGCAGTCGCGGCAGCGCTAGCCCCGCGACTCAAGGGCTTGAATATAACGACTGATCTGATGCAGGTGGGAAAGGTCGTGACCGGCCAGCAATCGTACCATCACGGCCAAAGACTCCGCGCCACGCTCATTGTGCTGCCCGCTGCGTTGCAGGTCCTCTGGTGACATTCGTCTCCACACAGACAAATTGAGTACGCGCAGCGTCCGAAATATTTCGACAAGTTCGGACGGCTCGCGTTCATTGTGGCGCAGGGAGGCTACCCAAGCATCCTGCCTGAAGCCCAGAATAGCCGGCTCGTCCTCGCAAAGGATCAGCCTGAGACGATATCCATAAACCCATTCGCTATCGGCGAGATGGCCGATGATTTCGTGCGGAGTCCATTTCCCTTGAATTGCTCGCCCGCGCAGGACTTCCGCCGGATGTCTGGCCACAATATCGGCCAGGGTGGATGCCGTCTGCCCTAACACCTCGATCGGATCCCGGCCAGCCAACAGGTTGAACAGCTTTTCGCGGTAGGTCCATGGGGCCGACACCTCTAGTCCCGGTTGCGCCGGCGTCATAATCAACTCCTCCCTTTGCAACTTCTCGAATCTACAGATTTTTGGCTTGGCGAGCGGGAAACAGGCGCTAAGGGTGACCTTGAATCGGTGAGGCAAGGCCGCTAATGCTTGGAATGGAATCTCATGGAACCTCCGCTCCTTTTTCCAGGGCGAAGCCTTCAACTTTCCAGCCTTCGATCCCGCCAATCATTTTTTTAACTTTTCGGCCGAGCCGAGCCAGATTCGCGGCCGCGCGGTCGGCGCCATTGCAATGCGGGCCACCGCAATACACGACAAAAAGCGTATCGGTCGCATAACCGTTCAGGTTCCGCTCATTGAGCTTTCCATGCGGCAGATTGACAGCCCCGGGGACGTGGTCGGCCTGGAACAATTGCGGGCTGCGAACATCCAGCAGCACAAACCCTGGCGCGCCCGAAGCCAACGCCGCGTGAACGTCCCAGCAGTCGGTTTCGAGAGAGAGGAGCTTCTCAAAGTGATCGAGGGCCGTTTGCGGATCGGCGGCGATCTCATTCTGTATGTTCATAAAGCATTGTTGCCTGATTCAAAAACTTTGTCGTTAGGCAGAAATGCCAATATCCGCTAAAATCCTGCCATGCGCTCCTGCGACCATCGCCGCGTGGCTACTCTGCTTTACGACGGCCTCGGCATCTTCGAGTTCGGGATCGTGGTGGAGATTTTCGGCTTGCCGAGGCCGGAGCTGCAGGTCGATTGGTACAAGTTTGAGACCTGCTCGCACCAGCGCGGCCCGCTCCGCACGACCGGGGGCGTTCATGTCGAGGCACGTCGTGGATTGCGGACCTTGCAACAGGCCGGAACCATCGTTATTTCGGGCTGGAAGCGAACCAGCGAACCTCCTCCGGAATCTCTCCTTAAGGCACTGCGTTCGGCGCACGCTCGCGGTGCACGTCTGGTCTCCATTTGTTCCGGAGCCTTCGTTCTTGCGGCCACCGGCCTGCTCGATGGCAAGCGCGCCACTACTCACTGGCGTTACGCGGAAGAGTTGGCTTCCCGGTTTCCGAAGATTCGCGTCGACCCCGGCGTTCTGTACGTGGATGAAGGCAGTATTCTGACTTCGGCGGGCAGCGCCGCGGGCATAGACCTTTGCCTGCACATCGTCCGGTGTGATTATGGCGCCGAAATCGCCAACCGCGTGGCCCGCCGGCTGGTCATGCCGCCGCACCGCGACGGCGGTCAAGCGCAATACGTCCAAAACCCCGTCGACAGCCGGGCGGCCGGAGGGCTCGCGCCGCTCTTGCAATGGGCGCAATCGCATTTGGGCCAGACTCTGCGTGTGGAGGATCTGGCCCGCCACGCGGCGATGTCGCCGCGCACCTTCGCGCGCCAGTTCCGCCAGCAGACCGGAACCACGCCTCACCAATGGCTCACCCACCAGCGTCTCCTGGCCGCGCAGATGCGGCTCGAAAAGACCGACGACGGGATCGATGCGATTGCCGAAGCGGTGGGGCTACAGACGGCGGCGACGCTGCGGCAGCACTTCAGCCGGACGCTGGACACGACACCTACCGCCTATCGCCGCCGGTTCTCCACCACGTAGGGCGCGAAAAAAACAGTCGCGCTACCCTGTCACCGAGCTACTGTGACACACTTCGCGGGTGACCCATCTTGCGTTCTTTGCAAGGTGGGTCGTGATGCCGCAAAAAGCAGAAATCGTTGGTCCTCGGACTGGGCGAATGCCGTCATCCTTGCGACTTAGTACCGGACGTGTGGCACGAATTGCGCCTGCTTCACCCAGGCGAGCGAGCTGATTCGATGGATGCGGATTGTCGGCAGTCGGCACCGTGACGTGGGTGGCCGCATTATCTTTTCCACAGGAAGAATCTGCTTTCTTGTGACATCCAACCTTGACCCTGGATACAGAAAGCGCACAATGGTGATATGCGCGGCGAACGTCAGTGGCTCGACGTCTTCCAGTCTTGTCATCTTGAGGTCGCATTTTGCGACCGCAGGATCTTTGGCAGCACCGGCGATGCCGGGTGGTGCACAGATCCTTCGTCGGGCAAAAAGCGCCCTCCTCAGGATGACAATGCATGAGAGGACAATGCATTAGAGGACGACAAGCTGTTCGCTAAGTCCTTTGTCTGGAATATTTTGCGTGTAAGTCCTTGCGGATCAAGATTTTGCGGGGATCGGCGAATATCCCGCCAGCGCAAGTCGTTTGAAATGAATATTTTGCGAGGAACGATGATAAATAATCATACCCGGGAAATCGAGTGTAAGTCCTTATTCTGGAAGATTTTGCGGGTAAGATATTTGGAATCAAGATTTTGCGCGGATCAAGATTGATCTCGCGAGTACAAGCTCTTTGAAATCAAGATTTTGACGAGAACGATCCAAATAATTTCGTCTGTAGAGACGTTGCTTGCAACGTCTCTGCTGGCGGCTTTCGTTCATCCCGCCAGAGCAGCGGCGCCGTACGCAGAGACGTAGCAAGCTACGTCTCTACGATGGCATTTGGGGAATTGGCGATCAGTTCGACGGCGGCACGCCGCCGTATTTTTCCAGCCACTTCAGTTCTTCGCGGACTTTGATTTTTCCGTGCCAGGGATTCTTGCCCAGGCCGTGGCCTTCGCCGGGGAAGATCAGGAGTTTGTTGGGGACGCCTAGCGAGTAGAGCGCGTGTTCCAGCAGATAGTCTTCTAACACTGCTACGCGGATGTCGTTGGCGCCTCCGACCATGTGCGTCGGCGTTTTCACTTTGTCGATTTGGAAGATGGCGGCTTCGTCGTGATAGCGCTGCTGGGCTTCCCACGGACGTCCGCCGAGGAAGTAGGCGTCGTCGTACGTCGTGTCGTCGTTGCCCCAGTTGCCGATGTGCTCGACGGCGCCCGCGCCCGTCACGGCGGCTTTGAAGCGCGTGGTCTGGGTGATGAGCCAGTTGGTCATGTATCCGCCGTAGCTGTAGCCGCCGACGGTGAGGTGATCGGGATCGGCGATGCCGTCTTTCACCAGGGCGTCGACGCCTTCGAGAATGTCTTTGCCGGGGCGCGAGACGATTTGCGGAACGATCTGCATCAGGAACTTGTCGCCGTATCCGGTGGAGCCGCGGTAGTTGGGACCGAAGACGAGCCATCCGTTGGTGGCGGCGAGCGCGGCCCACTCGTACCAGTCGGCATCGAAGTGGTTGCCGTCGGCGTCGGCGGGGCCTCCGTGGATGAGGGTGAACATGGGCAGATGCTTCTGCTCAAACTTGCCGGGAGGATAGATCAGCATGCCTTCGACCGTGGTGCCGTCGTCGGCCTTCCACTGGTAGGGCTTGCCTTGCGGGAGATCCGCGTCGGCGAGTTTCTTGTTGAACGACGTGATCGGGCGGGCCTGATCGAGTTTGTCGGCGGAGTCGGCGAGATAGATTTCTTCCGGCTTGCCGAGGGACGAGTAGACGAAGGCTACCTTTGACGAATGTTGCGTGGTCGAGATGTTGGCGTAGGTGCCGGGCCAGTTGGTGAGGCGATGCAGTTTGTCGGCGGGCTTGGCCGCGTCGTAGATCTGGGATTCGGTGCCGAGGCGGGCGGAGGTCAGTACGTTGTCGGCGGTCACGGCGTAGTGCTCGACCGGGCCGATGAAATCTTTGTCCCACTGCTCGATCTTGCCGTCATCGGTGTCGACCCAATAGAGATGCGGCTGCAGGTCGCGGTAGGGGCCGGAGACATCGCCGACGCCGATCGAGAAGAGGATGTGGCGGTTGTCGTTGGCCCAGCGCGGGCGGACTTCTTCGCCCTCGTTGTGGGTGAGGCGGCGGGGCTGCGCGGGCGAGTCGCCCGCGCCCACACGAGCAAGGTCGACTGACATAGATTTCTACGTCTTCGTATTTTTCCTGGCGCTGGTTGATGGCGTTGGTCACGAAGGCGAGCTTCGTGCCGTCGGGAGAGGTGACCAAATCATCGACGCGCAGCGGCATGGTTGCGAGGGCGCGGGCGCCGGGAGTCAGGTCGGGCTGCTTCTCGGGCTCGCCTTCTTTCTTCTCGACCTTGGCGGGCTTCAGCGGCGTGGCGCGCGATGGCTGCCGGCACGTCGAGCGCGAAGATCGTGTCGCCGCGTTCGGCGGTGCGGTACTGCACGACGTCTTTCCACTGCTTCTTGTATTCATCCTTCTGCTCTTTGCTCCAGGGCTGGCGCGTGGCGAAGTAGATGGTCTGCGAATCCGAGGACCAGGAGAAGGTGTGGACGTCTTCTTCTCCTTTCGTGATCGGGAAAGCTTCGCCGCCGTGCGGAGAGATGAGATAGATCTGGCTGACTTCGTCTTTCGAGTCGGAGTCGGAATCGGAGTCGTCGCCCTTCTCGGCTGCGTTCTTCCGTTCCGAGAGGAAGGCGATCCACTTGCCGTCGGGCGACCACTTGGGGTCGGAGTCGTGTCCGGATTGCGTTAGCTGGATCAGCGGTTGTTGCCGTCGCGGTAGAGCCAGAGATCGGTGCGGAAGATCTGCTGATCCCAGTCGGCGCGGTCGGTGGCGATGACGACCGAATTGCCGTCGGGAGAGAGTTCGACGCCGCGGAAGCTGACGGAGTTGAAGAAGTCGTCGAGCGTGAGTTTGGGCTTGCTTTGAGCCAGGATTGAGAGGGTACAGCTCAGGATCATCGTGACGACGCACGCGGTACGTTGGATTCGCATAGGCCCCCGAGGGAAAAGGGTTTATACAACGGCGGTTTCGGCGAAAGCAAGTTTGTGACTGGCGGTCGCGATGCGATGAAGAATCCACAGAAGCGCGACGAACACTACAACTGAAACTTGGAGATGAGTCCAGTGGGCGAGCGGGCCGAAGAGCGGCAGCAGGAAGGCGAGGTACAACAAAACATCGAGCGCGGGTTTCGCAGGATGCTGTGAGTTCTGCAGTGACCAGTCGGTGAGCAGCAGAAACGCCGGGGCCATGACCAGCAAGATCGTAGACGAAAAGATGCGGATTGACCAGGACTGCTGCGAGAGTAAGGGCTGAGAAGCGCAGCGCCACCGAAGATTGAGGACTTCCAGCACTGCGCGATGCCAGCCAGACTACGCGATCGAACTCAGCACGTAGAGCGCGAAAGCGATTGCAGGCCAAGGGATCAGAAGTGCCAGAAGAACGAGCGCAGAGAATGCATCTGGATGGGAGCGACAGCTGCAGTTCGGCGGTATCGATCCAGCGCGAACTGTGGCAGCAGCATCGTCGAAGTATGCGTGCATGACGTGGGTCCGAAGTAGACGCGTGCCAAGGCCAACTGCGCACTCGCCGACAGAAATCCATCCCGATCAAGATCTTCCATGCTTGAGCGAACAGCAAGACCAAAGGAATGGCTACGAGGAATTGCGGCTTGAAGAGCAGAAAGCCGAGAGCGACTCCGGCGAGCCAAGCATGGTCGCTTTGCAAGGCGCAAGATATGCGGCGGTGAAGCAGGCCAGCACCAGAGCCGAGAGTCTGCCCGCGCACGAAGAAATGAAACAGCGGCGGGAAGGCGAGTGCGGAGAGCGCTACCAGTCGCCCGATACGGGCGGAGACTGCGGTGCAGCAGTTTCCAGACTGCATAGATGCAGACGAAATAGATCGAGCAGAGATGAGTGCGACCCAGATTCGCGCGGCGGCTGGGAACGACAGGTGCGCCAGCGGGACGAACGAACAGCCCGACCTGCGGGCCGTAGAGATACGGCAGGCGGACGCTGAGGCTGTCGCGGCCGACGATCGCGCTGAATCGCGCCGGCGACGATCACTCGGATCGTAGAGTTGATCGGCGTGGCCTTGAGCGATCAGCCGGGCTGAAATGGGGAACGGGAGGAAGTCCTGGAACTTTATGTTGCCGGCGCGATCGAAGATGCCGGGCGTGGCGTAGTCGACGGCGCACACTCCCCACAGGCAGAGGGCGAGCACAATGGCGTGGGCGCGAAGGCGGCGCGGAGGTAAGTTTGGCAGAGGCGAGGCGATCCAAGCAGAAGGTTTCGCTTCGGTTGCGTGGTCACGGGGTGGGCTCGGCGTTTTTGAGTGCGTCGTCGATCGACTGGCCGGAGCGCGGGGCGCCTTCGATCATTCGCCAGCCGTCGTCGTAATCGCGAAATCCGACGACGGATTTGTAGTGCACGTCGCCCGAGTACAGCGCAGCGCCGATTTCATTCAGCGGGAACCATCGCCAGGTGAATTCGACGTCGGCGGAGTTGCCCTGTTTGGCGATGCCGTTGACTCCGACGAGTTCGCGTCTGGCGATCGGAATGGCCAGCGAGGAACCGCCTCCCTGATCGGTGGGCATGGCGGCGCGAACTGTGTCCACTCCGGAAGGCGTCAGGAGCAGGTCCCAGCAGGGCGGCGGGGTGAAATCGCGCGGGCAAGGCACGGGGTTGGCGGAGATCCAGCCGTGATGTTCGAGGACGAGATATTCGGGCGAGGGGTAAGTCTTTGCTGGAAACGACGCCGGTCTGCAGGACGAATCGCTGTGGTGTTTTGAGTTGGGACGAAGCCGAGATCAGGTCGGTCGGCGAGGCGGCGGGTGAGGAAGTCGCGCGGGGAGCAGGAGAGGAGGAGCAGTCGCATCAAGAAGATCGTGAGTGGGATGCGCTTTCTCGGCATGTTTTGGACTGTGGTCGGTTCGGCTCGGCTTCGCCCTCGCCGGACAGCCGAGGCGGCTGTCCCCACATCAGTTCGTTCAATCGAAGTTCGTTCAACGACTTGTGATTGTAAACAAACGGGAGCGCTTGTGCGGCACGAAAGGGCGGGCGGTGATCTGGCCGTCGAATTCGGGGGCCCAGCGGCCGGGGATCTGGTAGCGCACAGCTGGGGCAGCGGCCTTCGGGAGTCAGGCGATAGTCGGCGATGAGGTATCCGTAACGGCGGATCAGCGTCTCGTGGCACTGGGGGCAGCGCGTGTCTTCCCACTCTTCGACCATGCCGGGGAGATTGCCGGCGTAGATGTAACGGAGGCCGGCGTTGCGGCCGATCTCGACCGCGCGCAGGAGATCTTCGACGGTCGTGTCGCGCTGATCATCGCTCTGCATTTTGTAATCGGCGTGGAAGGCGGTGACGTGCCACGGGATGTCGGGCGAGACGCCGGCGACGAAGTCGGTGAGTTTGCGGAGTTCGTCGTCGGAGTCGTTGAAGCCGGGGATGAGCAGGGTGACGATCTCGAGCCACAATCCCATCGCGTGAATGCGGCGGATGCTGTCGAGGATGGGGCCGATGCGGCCTCCGAGTTCGTGGTAGTGGCGGTCGTCGAAACTCTTCAGGTCGACTTTGTAGAGATCGAGCCAGGGGCGCAGGTAGTCGAGAACCTGCGGCGTGCCGTTGCCGTTGGAGACGAATCCGGTAAGTAGTCCGGCGGACTTGGCTTCTTTGAAAACTGCGACGGCCCATTCGCTGGTGATGAGCGGCTCGTTGTAGGTGCTGACCAGAACTTTCGCGCCCTGATCGAGAGCGTCGCGAACCAGAGCTTCCGGTGAAGCTTTCGAGCGGCGGTGATACTGCGTCGGGATCGCGAAGAGCTTGCGACGTCACCCAGTTCTGGCAGTATCCGCAATGCAGATCGCAGCCGAGCATGCCGAAGCTGTAGGCGAGCGCGCCGGGATAGGCGTGGAAGAACGGCTTCTTCTCGATGGGATCGCATTGCATGCCGGCGGTGTATCCCCAGGGGACGTAGAGTTTGCCGCCGCGATTGAAGCGGACCTTGCAGACTCCGGCCTGGCCTTCGGGGATCGGGCAGCAGTGGCCGCAGGAGAAGCAGCGGACGCGGTTGTTGCCGAGATTTTCGACCAGGCATGGATCGGCTTCGCGGACTCTCTGGTCGAGAATGTCGCGCAGGGTGGGCACGAGGAACCTCTAAGCTTATTTTAGCGCGGAGCGCGGGGATTCGTCGTCGGGCGCCAGGCTTTACAGTCGGCTCGAATCCACAGGGGCTAAAGAGTGTGCGTGAGAACTGGTGTCGTCCCTACGGGACTCGCGCATTTGTTCCACTCACCCGGCACTTCCGTGCCGGGCTTTCACATGCCGCCGCTACGCGGCTGGAGTTTCGGTGGTGCTTGTTCCACCGCTTGCCTTCATCGGTAGTTCTCACGCAGTCTCTAAAGCCCACGTCTCTCTTCGCATCTGACGCGGCGCTGAAGCGCCGCTCTTCCACCAAGACCCACCAAGACCGCTTGGGGCTAGAGTACGTGCGAGAGAACGGGTGCCGTCCCCTACGGGACTCGCGTTTGTTCCACTTCACCCGGCACTTCCGTGCCGGGCTTTCATATGCCACCGCTACGCGGCTGAATCCGCCCTGATCGTTTTATCGCAGCGCTTAAGCTGCCCACCCAAGATCGAGTTTTTCAGTAGACTGTTTAGCCCAGATCACTCATCTCGCAGCAAGATCATGGGATTCACAGAGAGAGCGCGGCGGGCTGGAATCCACGTAGCTAGCAAGCCCAGCATGGCCATCGCCAGGACAACTGCGGCTCGCTTCCACGCCCCAGACCGGGGTTGGACCTTCGCCCGTGTTCAACGCTGCCTGAGTGATGCTGTAACCTGCCAGATCGTCGAAGCTACGGTTGCGGTCGCGCAGATCAAGATAGTCGGGATACGAGTGACCGAGAATATCGCCCGAGTTCTCGATTGAATAGAGGGTCTTGGGCTGGGGCACATTCAGCGGACGCAGGACAAGGCCATTCATCACACTGAAAACTACGGCGTTTGCTCCGATGGCCATGGCCAGCGTCAGAACCGCGGTGATGGTGAATCCGGGGGACTTCCTCAGTTGCCGGAGAGAGAAGCGTAGATCCTGGAGTAAGGTCAGCATGGAAGCCTGCAGCTCTGGGAGTCAGCGGCCTAAGTCTTGCAAATCTGCGACCAGAAATAGAAGCGTCAATGAAGAGGCTATGCCATTGAAAAGCTTGCACTGTTCCTGGAAAACACATGTCATGCTGGAATTTACAGTGTGCGCTATTGGACAGCGATGTCCGGTCTCGATCTTCGTGCAGGAAGTCAAGGACCCACCCCTCGATTTCACTCTTTCGAAACTCCCACTTCTGGCAACCTCGGCCAGAAGTGGGGCACCCAGTTTCATTTCGCTTTGGTGGACCGTAGGACCATGCACAACTCAGGGCAGGTGCCGTCGCACAAAACGCGACTACAGTGGGGCACAATCGAGGATTTAGTGATATTTCGGGCGGGACGGCGGCCGCTACGGTTGCAGATTCATTTTTGCCTGGGTGGGCGACGGCTTTCGCAGTGCGGCGTGCTGCTGGAGCCAGAGGCTGGCGTTTTGTTCGATCGCCGCGACCTGTGCCCGAGTCAGCCTGGCTCGCACGAAGGGGGCCAGGGTTTTGCTGGCATCGTCACCGTTCAGGCGGGCTACTACCATCCAAAAGTAAGCGCGGTTGGGGTCTTGCGGCACTCCGCGGCCGCTGTAATAGATGGAACCTAATTTGGACTGAGCGAGGACATTGCCTCGCTCTGCGGCTTTGATAAACCAACGGACCGCTTCCTGCTCATTCAGTGCGACGCCGTCACCAGTGGCGTAATGCAGGCCGAGCGCATTTTGAGCGTTGGCATCGCCTTTTTCCGCCATCTGCCTCAGTTGCTGCAACGACGCGGTTTCAATCTGAGGAGTCTGCGGTTGGCGCCGGCGCTTTCGAGGAGGCGAGGACGGTTTGCAATTGCGCGTGTCCGCGGGCACGAATCTTCTGCTTGATCCAGGGCGCCGCAGAGGCCTGAATCCACGGAGCGGTGAACGTTCCCAGAGTCAAGGAGATTGCGGCCGCCGCCAGGGTCAGCAGCAGAAGGTAAGAACGGGGCAGGCTGATGCTGGATGTGGCGTCTATCTGATCGGCTGGTTTCTCTTTATTCTCATGCTCTTTGTCTTCGGCGTCCGCTGAGGCAAACAACACGCTCCCTTGTGGTGCGGCGAAGGATTCGGCATCACGGCCGGCGATGTGAGGCAGATTCTCGGCACGAGCAGCGCGGTTAGCGGCGTCGCGCACCGTCTCAGCGAATTTCAGAAGCACTCGCTGGTCTGCTTCAGAAAAATTGTTGGGCTCGGCCGAGAACGCTTCGATGAGCCCAATGGATTTTTCGCCCACGCGGACGGGCGCAGCCAGGATGGAACGAATCCCAAGGGCGCGGCAGCTTTCGCGATCCACGCGGTTGTCGAACTCAGTATCGTCGCAACGCAGCAGGCGGCCGCTTTGTACGCATTCGCCGGAGAAACCGGAGCCCACCTGCAGGCGCGCGCCGACAGGAGGCGCATCGGAACCGGAACTCGCGCGGCAGATCATGAAGTCAGGCTCTACGTCGGCGAGAGCAACGGCTGTGCCGGAGGCGCGAACGAGTGCCTGGGCGCGCTCGGCGATCAGTTGCAGAGCGCCAGTGAAATCGGACCTGAACGCTTCGACCTGGCGCTGTACGACGCTAACAGCCGCGAGAGTGTCGGTGTAGCTTGGCCTGGGTGTGTCCCGGGGTAGAAGTTCGACTTCGCTGTTGGCTACACCTGCCATCACGTTGACGAAGAGCCATTCTCGCAATCGTGAAAGAGAATCGGGGGCAAGGGCGGAGAAGCGAAGTCCCGTGCGACCGGAATCGTTCGACCACACGACTTGTCCGGTAGTGAGAATCTGTTCGGAGCAATCGGCGAGATCGAGACAAAGCTCGACACGCTTATTTACTTCCAAAGGAGAGTGGCATTGGATGGCAACGCCGTCTTCGCTGATGTTAACGATCTCGTGGAGATCGAGCATGCCGCTGTTGGGTTCGCTGGCGAAGGTGGCGTAAGCCGGGGTCTGAATTTTGTGGCGTACGCGCCGACGACGATTCGACAGCGCGGGTTGCAGGGGCGACGTGATCGCGACCATGGAAAGGGCCCAATTGTGCTGCACCATATTAGCGCGAGATTGTGGAAAAGTATGCAGGGAAGAAAGGCGCGGACGGGGCTTTGGATGTCAGACCTTGGACGCCGGACCTCAGCAATCGAATCGTGGGTCCTGAATCCTACGGGAAGGTCAAAATCCCCACCCTGTCCCGCCAAAGAACGGCGGGACAAGGGTGGGGCACCCTCGAGGTTTGGGTTAGCCTGCGCGGCGGAGGGCTTCGGTTCGGTGGATGGTGGAGATGCGGGAGATGGCGGCGACCATCATGCTCGAGAGAAGCTGCATGGTGGCTACGTCGCGCTCGTCGAAGGCTCCGGGAGTGGACGACAAGACTTCGAAAACTCCCAGTGTGCGGCGGTAGTGACGCAGGGGGGAGACCAGGATCGAGCGGACGCCCAGGCGGCGGCAGCTGGCGAGGTCGACGCGGGGATTGCGCTCGGCGTCGTGGCAGAGCATGATCTCGCCGGAGCGGACGGCTTCGGCGGAGATGCCGGCATCGGTCTGCAGGCGGACGCCAAGATCGGGAGCGGTGCGGCCGGCGCGGGCGCGGCAAACAATTTCGTCGCCGGCACGCAGAGCGATGGCGGCGCCAGTGGCTCCGGTCAGGTGCTGCGCGCGTTCGGTGATGGCGCTGATCGCGGGCTCGAGATCGAGTTCGGCGGCGTGAATCTCAACTTCTTCGGGCACGTGCACGGCGCGGAATCCGGAGGCCGGATGCGCGGCATTGGCGACGCGAAGCTGGCTGCGCTGGGCGAGCGAGGGCATGCGCGAGGGCACTTCGCTGGCGAAGGAGTCCGGAACCGGGACGGTGCGAAGCAGATCGCGTACGAGAGTGTCGAGTTCGGAGTCGGTGATGAGGTGCGCGGTCTGCTGGTGGCGAAGCGAGCCTCCAAGAACGCGAGAGAGTCCGATCAGCGCCTGGCTGCCGCAGGCCAGGCAATAGGAACGGGGATTGGCACTGATCATCTCGCACTGCACGCAGAATGTGGCGGACTGCAAGGGGACAAAATTGACGTCCTTGAAAGTCTTGCCATACACGGTGTTGCCGAACATGATTGCCGTCCTCGTTCCATTAAGGGTGCTGATGAAGGTAAATAGGGAAAGGAGGGTACAAAAGTGGCGGCGATGGTTCCTGGATGTGGAAAACAGGGATTAAAACCATTGACTTGCCCGTAAGTTGTGCAAGAGTTTGCAAATCGGGGATGCCAGCGAACGGGAGGGGTTGCCCTGTATTGCTTTTGAACCGCGAGTCAGATATTCTAAGCGACAATTCACGGTCCATATTAGGACCGCTGGGGGAATCATGGAATGGACCGCACCTGCTTTTGAAGAAGTTTGCCTGAACTGCGAGATCAACTCTTACGCTAGCGCGAAGCTGTAGTTCTTTCTAAGGCTCGTTAGAGCGAGCTACGCGACCCACGGCTTGCGCCGTGGGCTGAATTCTTCTCGCCGCTTCGCGGCTGTCTACTTCCCACGCTTCGCCGGCTGTCCACTTCTCACGCTTCGCGGCTGTCCACTCCCCACCATTGTTGTAGTCGCTCGTCGGTCGTAGTCTGACTTAATGCCGCGCGATGATTTGGGCGATGCGTTCGGCTGCGTGGCCGTCCCACAAAGGGATTCTGGTTGGGGCCGGTGGCTTTAATCCTTTTGCGTTGATGTTCAGGATCCTCTCTACCGCAGCACGCAGTTTCTTGAGGTCTCTTCCTATTAATTGATTTGTGCCCATCGTCACGGTGATGGGGCGCTCGGTGTTTTCTCGCACGGTGAGGCAGGGGACGCCCAGGAATGTCGTCTCTTCCTGAATTCCTCCGGAGTCGGTGATGACGACGGCGGCCCGGCGTTGCAGGGCGATGAATTCGAGGTATGGGAGGGGATCGAGCAGGCGGAGGGTTGGGGAACGTCGGCACAGATAAGGGTTCCAGTCTCGTGCCCTTGGCGCTCGCTTCGCTTCGCTTGACAGGCGAGGCGCCTGTCTCTACGCGTGCGGTGAAGGCTTCAACTTCTCTTAGACGTTGGCGGGTGCGGGGGTGGACTGGGAACAGAATGCTCAATTGCGCACTCAATTCAGAGAGAGTGGTGATTAGTTCGCCCAACCACGGGAGGTCGTCGACGTTGGAGGGGCGGTGCAGAGTGACCAGTGCATACGGCGAGGTTACGCTAGCCGGAAAACATTTTTCGGCCGCGGGCAGCAGGCGCACGAGAGAATCGATCATCACGTTGCCGACGCGGTGGATCTTGGATGGCTCGATTCCCTCGCGGACCAGGTTCTCATCCCCGTCTGACGAGGGAGTGAATAGCAGATCGGAGAGTTGATCGGTCAGAAGGCGATTGATTTCTTCCGGCATGGTGCGGTCACGCGAGCGCAAGCCGGCTTCGACGTGGGCGACCTGCACCCGCAGTTTGGAGCACACCAGAGCGGCGGCTACCGTCGAGTTGACGTCGCCGTAGACGAGGACGAGATCCGGCTTGCGCTCTTGCAGGACGGGCTCAAAGGAATACATTACGGCGGCGGTTTGCTGAGCGTGCGTGCCGGAGCCGACTCCGAGATTGCAGTCAGGGTCGGGCATTCCGAGTTGCTGGAAAAAGACATCGGACATGACGGAGTCGTAGTGCTGGCCGGTGTGAACCAGTGTCTGGCGCACTTCGGAGTAGGCACTCAGGGCGCGCAGAACGGGCGCGGCTTTCATGAAATTGGGGCGCGCGCCGACGACGTGGAGGATGTGCATGGAGTGGGGCAAAGCGTGATTGTAAATGGGTGGTTGGTCGTTCGTCGTTAGTCGTTCGGCGAAAGCCCTCAGGCGAGATAGATTGCAAGAGGCAATAACCACGAAGGGCACGAAGGTTCACGAAGGAATTCCTGGCGTGACTTCGTGAGCTTCCGGTCGGTGTCCACTATCCGGCTTGGGCGGTGATCAGCGATGTGTCCTGCTCGGGTAGCGCGATGACTTCTGCAGAGTGCGCGAGCGTGCGGTCGAGAGCATCAGCGAGGGCGGTGGGGAATGCCCCGGTCAGGAGGTTGACGTCGAGTTGCAGGTCGCGGGTGGAGTAGAGGCGGTATACGGTCAGAGTTCCGCGGCGGCGATTGGCCGAGGTAAGCAGATCGAGAGCGATGGTCCAGGCAGAAGAGTTATCCAGGGAGGCCCGCCCGGGCTTATTCCACTGCAAGGAATGGTTGGGTCGGCGCGCGGGTGAAGCATCGAGCGCTTCCGCGGTGACATTCTCCCGGGGAAGCAGCGCAACATTCAGGTCGAAGCCATCGAAGTCATTACTACCGAAGGCGGCCAGGAGAATCCGGCGGACCTGATCGAAGTCGCGAGCGACCTTGAGTTCCTCGGTGGCGCGGCGGATGGCGAGATTGTTGACGAAAATCTGCGGCTGATTGAGGGTGCGGTGCGCGACGCGGGCCAGTTCACCGAATTCGAGATAGCCGAGGTGCTGAACGCCGATCCAGATTCCGATACCCAACACGGCAAGCACGAGACCGAGAGAGCTTCCTGTCGGCCACAACAGGAACAAGCTCAGCATAGCGAAACAGGCCGAGACTGCGTAGAGAACAATCACGACCTGCCGGTGAGTCATGCCATGCTGCAAGAGCTTGTGATGGATGTGCTCGCGGTCGGCGGTGAAGACGGGGCGTCCGCTGATGAGGCGGCGGATGATGGAGAGAACCGTTTCAAGAATCGGCAAGCCGAAGGAGACGATGGGGATCGCGACGGCGACGATGGTGGGCGCCTTTTGCGCACCGTAGAGGGCGAGGGCGCTGAGGAGGAATCCGATGAAAAGGCTGCCGGAATCGCCCAGAAAGATGGTCGCGGGATTGAAGTTGTAGCGCAGGAATCCGAGGATGGCGCCGGCGAGAGCGATGGTCATGACTTCGACCAGCGCGGGACCATGCAGGAGCGCGACGACGAAGACGACCATCGTCGAGAACAGAGCGGATCCGGCGGCTAGACCGTCGAGGCCATCGATCAGGTTGAAGGCATTGGTAATCGCCAGGACCCAGATCACCGTGGCGGCGAGACCGATGTACCAGGGTAGGACGCGGTCGCCGAGTAGCACGGGGATGTTCACGATGCGGAGGCCGCCGAAGTACAGCATGGTGGCGGCAATTCCCTGCACCGTAAATTTCACGTAGGGGCCGACGCCGCGAAGATCGTCGTAGACGCCAAGCAGAAAGACAATGGCAGCCGGGACAAAGATGGTGGCCAGCGTCTTCAGGAAGTACGGGGAATGCAGGGCGGGATGGCGCAGCAGCCCACACTGCGGCGATGCCCATGCAGAGGCAGAAACTGAGGAAGATGGCGACTCCGCCCAGACGCGGCAGAGGGCTGGAGTGCAAGTGGCGTTCTTGCGTGGGAACGGCGACCAAGCCGTGGGAAATAGCGAAGTCGCGAACGTACCTCGTCAGAACGAACGCCGACAGGAGACCGATAAAGAACAGTCCCAGACAAATAAGGGTCAACTACGCCACCTCGACACAACAGGCGACTACCTGATTCCGTACTTCTACTGCGAGTATGGCAGCGAGACCTTGCTGCCAGAAGTGAATGCAATGATTCCTGGTGATTAGGTCACGACTGTAGCAGTACCGGAATGGGACTTTCAATGAGCGGCGAGGAAAAAAGCTGTGGAAAACTAAGCCGGAGGTGCATGAATTGCGGGATGCAACTCCATTTTGCTGTGCTAAACTGCTGTTCAAAATTCATCCAGAAGGTTAGGTGTCGTTGATGAGGTCGGGTACCGGTCTGGCTCGCCGCGTCTGCACTGTTTCATCGGTTGTCTTGGCTTTGTTAGTCGGCGGAGCTTGGGCCCAGCAATCCACGGGAAGCATGCCAGCGGAACCGCAAAACGGCGCACCTGCAGCTCTTCCCGCTGTCCAGCCAGCATCGCAAGCGGCCGTGAGCCCTTCCGAAGCGGCCAGCAATGCAGCAAAGGCTGATGACCCTTCGAAGGACAATCCAGGAAAGTCCCTGATTACAACGCTGGGCCGGGGCGATCTGATCGAGGTGAACGTCTACAACGTTCCGGAGCTGAACAGTAAAGTCCGCGTGAGCAATTCCGGGGACGTCTACCTGCCTCTCATCGACTATGTTCACGTCGAAGGTCTGACCCAGGAAGAAGCGCAAGCCTTGATCGAGAAGCGGCTGGGGGATGGCGGGTTCGTGCGCAATCCGCATGTGACGATTTTCGTGGATGAATTCACCTCCCAGGGCGTGACGATCATCGGGGAGGTCGGCAGGCCCGGCATCTACCCGGTCATCGGGCAGCACACACTGTACGAGGTGGTCTCGCAGGCTGGCGGATTCAGCCTGAGTGCGTCGCGCAAGATCGCGATCTTGCGACGCAATCAGGAGGACCCAATCCGGTTGACGCTTCCCCGCAATCTGGCAGACGACCTGAGCGGCAACGTGGAGATCATGCCGGGGGATACGATTACGGTTCCACGAGCGCCGATCGTTTATGTGGTCGGGGATGTGGGGCGGCCCAGCGGATTGCTGGTGGATAACGGTTCTATGACAGTGTTGCAGGCACTGGCGCTGTCGGGCGGGACGAACAAGACCGCCAAGCTCGGGGCCTCGCGGATTCTCCGCAAAGGGCCGGACGGCGGGGTGACTCAGACTAAGGTCGAGATCAAGAAGATGTTGGAGGCGAAGGCCCCCGACGTACCGCTGCAGGCGGATGACATCCTGTTCATTCCGTTGAGCCGCGGAAAGATAATGGTGGCGCGGACGTTTGAAGCTGCGATGTCGGTGGCTACCGCAATGGCCCTTTATACAGTGCGGCCGTAGCGTACGTTCAGCTTTTTCTCACAAGTAGTCTCCAGCACCTTGACGTATTTCTCTGCAGTGAGGGCGCGCGAGAAGTTCTCGACGATGTATTCCCTTCCCTTTTGACCCATGGATGCGACCGAGGTCGCGGTTAGCGTGTAGCTGTTGAATGGCGGCCACGAGCGCATCGGAGTTTTCCGGTTCGATCACGATTCCGGCAGCTGCTTCTTCGACGATCTGGCGCGCCTGACCATCGACGCCGAGAATCACTGCGCGGGCACAGGACATGAACTCCAGCATCTTGGTGGGGACGACGGTCTTGAAAACGTCGGTCTTCTTCAGCAGGACCAGACACGCGTCGGACGCGGAGATGAAGGCGGGAATCTTCTCGCGGGGCTGCTGATCGAGGAATTGAACGTTTGTTCAGACCTCGCGATTGGGCGAGGGCTTGGATTCGGTGTTTCTCCGCACCTTCGCCGAGAAGCAGGAAGAGCACGTCGGGATTTTGCCGCTGCAGTTGGGAAGCGGCATCGAGCAAGAGTCTCAAGGCGGTGAGCGTTGCCCATGGTGCCGATGTAGCTGACGAGAAATTTATCTTCAGCGTTCAGCTGCTTGCGAAGTTCGAGTTGTTGCGTTGGGACGGAGCGGGGGCGAAGACCTCGGTCTCGACACCGTTTTCAACGATTGAGATCTTTTCAGCGGGGACGTGCCAGTCTTCGATCAAACGGTCCTTGAAGGCTGGGGTCACAACGACGATGCGGTCGGCGCGCTCATAGAGGAAGCGGGCGATTCCGGTCAGGGTGTGATGCAGCAGCGAATCTTCGCTGCCGACACCGACGGCGGCGAGGGATTCGGGCCAGAGATCGCGGACTTCGAAAACGAAGGGAATCTCGCGGGCGAAAGCGATCCACCATCCGGCGAGGCCGACGAGCAGTTGCGGCGAAGTGGCGATGATCACATCGGGACGTGGGAGAGTGAGTCCGCGGAGTGCGGCGGAGAGGCAGAAGGATGCGTAGTTGCGCATGCGTTCGTGCGACTTGCGATTGGGCAGAGGCCAGAGCCAGGTGCGGAAGACATCGACGCTGCCGACTTTTTCTTGATAGGTGAGGCGGCGCAGGCGGCTGCGCCATTCCGGGGGAACAACGCCTGTCGGATGATTGGGAAATCCGGTGAGAACGGAGACCTCGTGTCCGGCCTGCGACCAGTGTTGTGCGAGTTCGGCGGCGCGGGCGGCGGGGGCGCCCATCTCGGGCGGGAAGTATTGGGAGACGTAGAGGATTTTCACGCGAAGGTAGAGGGTATCGCAAAACGAGGAGTGTCTGCGATAGGGAGTGAAGCAGCGATAGTGCCGCCAGTCTCGAGGAAGCAGGTTGTACGTTTCAGCTCTAACGCAGTTCTGCGGTTGGAAAGAACTTAACCGCGGAGGTCGCCGAGGATTCGCTGAGGTCGCAGAGAAGAGCCCACAGAACAAGCGCGCAAACTGGACTGGACCAAAGTATTCGATTTCGCTTGTGATGCTATGGTTCAGCGGCCCGCTCGGCTATGAAGCGGTCCTGGCATTGCTTGGCTTGGGCGAGCAGCGCGGGATACTCCTCAGACTGGCGGAATCCAGCGCAACATCGGATCGAGTTGCAGGTAGTCATAGCCGCAGAATCCACCTTCGATCGCGGATCTCATGAGTCGTGCGGTGAAGGCATTCCCCAGGCAAGGGTTGAAGGTGCCTGCCTGGCTGAACTTGGGTTCAGGATCGTGGTAGGCGAAAATCTCCTTCTCGGAACTGCTGCAGAAGTTGGGCTGATCCCGGGGCTCGAGGATCTCCGTAACAAGCTTCCAGAGCACGCGTGTGAAAAAATGAGCTCTCCGGCAAGCGGCGCAATTGCTGCAATGCTTCGTTCGTCTTGCCTTCGCGCAGTAGAATCATGCACCTCGACGTTGTTGGACCATTCCGATCCCGCATCCAATTTCAGGAACTCCCTGGCATGGTCATACTGTCCGGTCGTAAAGAACACACTGGCGCACGAGCGGAACTGGTAGTTCCCGGGATCGAGCCGCAATGCGAGGTCGCATTCCTGCGCGGCTTCCTTGGATAGAGCCGCGTACCTGAGGACGTAGGACAACGTAAAGTGGGCGAAGCCGCTCTGCGGGCGCTTCTCGACCATGGATTTCGCCTCGCGATAAGCTTGAGCCAATTTCCCCGCATCACTGTCCAGACTGACGATCTGCTGCCGCCGCATCCTCCAAATTGGGATCCAGAGCGAGGGCGCGACGCAGCGCGGGCTCGGTGCGCGACATAGTTCCAGTCGCTCCAGTCCCATATTCCTCTTCGTAGTAGTAACGCTTCCCCAGCGCGGACCAGGCGGGGGCAAATGACGGATCGAGTCCGACGGAGCGCTCCAACATTCGGACCGCCTCGCGATTTGGTTCGCCATCATGCGCCAAGGCAACACTTCGGAGGTACAAGTCATACGCCTCTTCGTTGGTGGGCCGGGTCCCGTTTTCGCCCGACGCTTGACGCACCGAGGGCGGGGATCAGCCCTTGCCGCACCTTCGAGGTGATCTGCTCGCGCATCGCGACGAGATCATCCGAAGGCAAGGCTCAACGTGTCCTGCCACAGGACGCGATCGTCGCCAACATCGACGGCCTCCAGGGTCAGCTGCAGGCTTTTGCCGATCTTCTGATAATGTCCGGTCACGATGCGGCCGACATGCATTTCCTTTCCTGCCTGCTGCAGGTCGACATCTCCGTTCGTGTATCTTCCCGATGCGGCGAACGGGCGAATTGACAGGCTGCGCACGGAACTCAGAGTAGTGGCAACCTCATCCGGCAGAGCCATGCGCAAGAAGTCTTCTTCCTTGCCGGCGCTGAGATTCTGAAAAGGCAAGACGGCTATCGTCACCGGCGTGGACACGATCTTTTGGGTTTGAGGAGCGGGCGTTTGCAGCATTCGCCAAGCCAGCAATCCAAGCACAATGAGTAGCGCCAAAAGGCCCAAGCCCAACTTCCAAAAGTTACGACGCATCGGCATTGAAGTTGCCGAAGCGACGTTGCCCAACGCCGATGCGGATTCGGTATTCCTTCGCGTTCGCGACAGATCCGCTCGCATCTCGGAGGCGTGCTGGTACCGGATTTCGCGGTCCTTTTCGAGCGCCTTCACGATGACCCGTTCGAGGTCCGCCGGACATTGCGGATTGAGCCTGCCAGGCAATGGCGGAGTACCGTGCAACACGGAATCAGAAATTGCTCCCGAGGTTTCACCCTTGAAGGGGAGCGTTCCGGTTGTCATTTCATAGAGCACGATGCCGAAGGAAAACATATCGGTGCGGGCGTCAAGCTGTTTGCCCAGCACTTGCTCGGGCGACATGTACGACACCGTGCCCAGAGTTGTTCCCGGCGTGGTGAGATGCTCGTTTTGCGAGAGCGTGTTCGCGGTGGCGATGCGGCTCGCAGAGGAAACTGGCTCCTCCACCTTTGCCAGGCCAAAATCCAAGATCTTTGCGTGTCCGCGTTTTGTGACGAAAATGTTTGCCGGCTTGATGTCACGGTGCACAATGCCGGCCGTGTGCGCTGCGTCGAGCGCATCTGCGATCTCAATCGCCAAGGGGAGCAGCGTGTCCAGCTCCATGGGGCGCCCCAGGATCGCGTGCTTCAGCGTCATCCCCTCGAGGTACTCCATGGCAATAAACTGCGTGTGATCAGCTTCGCCGATTTCATAAATGGTGCAGATGTTGGGATGGTTGAGTGCCGAGGCGGCGCGCGCTTCCCGGCGGAAACGCTCCAGAGCCAGCGTGTCTTTCGCCATGGATTCGGGCAAGAATTTCAGGGCAACGAACCTGCCGAGCGACAAGTCCTCGGCCTTATACACGACGCCCATGCCCCCACCGCCGAGCTTTTCGACGATGCGGTAGTGCGAGATGGTCTGCCCGATCACTGGCCTTGAATCTTAGGGTGTGGCGTTACGGCGGGTCAATGACGTCTAGTAGTAGCAGAGTTTGAATGCACTCTTATAGCCAAGGGCGCGTGCCCGATTGACGCGGCTGCGGGCGTAACTCTCCCAACGATCGGCGACGCGGGCAAACAGTTCTTCTCCCGTCAAGCGGTGCATCACGCGCAACTGCACGATGTGCAGGCGATGGTAGAAGGCGCTGGCGACCATGGGCAGGCGCGTGCCGGATTGCTCGTAGAGCGACCAGAATCCGAGATCGTAGCGATCGAGATTGTGCAGCAGAGTGCGGACTCCGCGCGCGAATAGCTCCTGCGCCGCGGCTTCTTTGGTCGCGAGCGCGTAGTCATAGACTCCCCAGAGCGCCCAGATGAATCCATTCAGGATGTGCGTGGGCGGGGAGACGATGTACTCCTCAAACCAGAGATCGCCGGATTCGTCGGTGAAGGCGACGCCTCCCTCTGCGATGGGGCGCTGGAAAGTTAGCGAAGGCGGCGCGGGCGGCGTCGAGATAGCGCGCGTCGCCGGATTCCTTGTGGGCCCGCACCAGGACTGAGATTCCCTGCCCTTGCGCCAATGCCGAGTACCACGGCGCCTTGAGAGTGTCGCGATATTCCCAGTTGAAGTGGTGGTTCCAGACCGGGATCGCTTTTGAATTTGGTTCGAGGTGTGACGCCAGCCAGTCGGCGATGAGAAAGAACTTCTTCTTTCTGTCCGGATCGGACGTTGCGGCGCCACAGGTTGTAGTTGCCGAGTCCGTATTGCGCGATGGCGATGGGGTTGTACTGCAGGCCGATATGGCCGTGATAGTCGAGTTGGGGGACTCCGGAGGCGTCGTAGTGTCCCGTGTAGTCGGCCTTTTCGGCGAAGAGCATGTAGTACTCGCCGAGTTCGTTGGGGATCGGCATTGGGATTTTCGGTCGGAGTCTCGTGCCAGAAAGTGAGATGGCTTTTGCCGCCGAGGACGTAGGCGCTGAAGATGCGGCGATAGTAGGCGAGAGTGGGCACCGGGTTCAAATCATATTACGGCACGTGATCAAGACTATCCGCCGAAGACAAGGCGTTAACCACGAAGGGCACGAAGGTACACGAAGGGAAAATCTCAGCCGGCGAGCGATGTAGAGCGACGTTGCCATGTCGTCGGATTCGACTGCGATCGTGGTGACCGCGAGGAAGTGGTGTCTCGTTCTGGCCATCCGGCAGGAATGCGTTGCCGTACTGGAAGAGGCCCATCGGCAGGGGGTCTTTTTTCCATGCCAGGAGCGGCTGCCATGATTCGACGACTTTTGACATCAGCGCCATAGACTCGGACCGTGCGATCACGGTTCACTTCGCTGGGTTCGACCATTGTCGAGAAGAAGACGTGGCGGCCGACGCGACATCCGTAGATGGACGAACTGCTGATTGCTGCGAGTTGCGATCAGCGTTCCCTGGCGGTCGAGGCGATAGATGTAGTTTGATTCCAAAGGAGTGTCGGAAGAAAAATACAGGGCATCTTCCGTTGGGACGGCGGCCACGGCGCGAGCTTGCTGGTTGCCCTGCAGGACGATCTCCACGCGGGAGAAATCGCAGGAGGCGCGAAGGATGCGGCATTCGTCGCCGTAGTCGCCGGTCAGGATCCAGAGGCAGTTGCCCCAGGGATCGTGAACGATGTTGTGCACGTGGCGGATCGCCCCTTTCGGAAATGTGTAAGCAACGCTCCAGGTTGCGCCCGCATCGGTCGAGCCATAGATGTGAACTTCGTCGCGCGCGGCGTTGTCGAAATATTCTCCCCAATAGACGGCGCCGCCCGGAGTTGCTGTGATGTGAAGAGGACGGGTACCGCGGGTAATCGCATGAGTCTGGCGGAATTCTGTTTCGCCGGGACGGAGGGTGACGATCGAACCAGGAACGGCTCCGATGATTGCACCGGAGGGAAGAATCGCGAGCGCGTGAAATCCGTCACGAAAAAGGCGCGCGGTAAGGCGATTCGTCACCGAGAGGCGGCGGCGCAACGAAGGCGGGAAGTGTGCAACGGGCTGCCAGGCAACGTGGCGAGCATCTTCTATGCGGGCGCGGAGCAGTTCATATCCGCGCGACGAGTAGAGTTGGTTGCCGGACCAGGCTAGCGCTCGCAGAGCGGGAAAGCGGGCGACGAGAGTCAACGGTGACGGTTTGCGGAGAGTTCATTCGCGAAGGAAAAGGTGGTTGAGCAGAAAGGCCTCAGTGAGTCGCTGACTATCTTATTGATACGAGAGCATGACGGCAATTCGCAGCGCAGCAAAATACTCATCTTTGCCTCAAAAGAACGCGGCAAAGATGGGGCACCCCGCGCATGTTGATCGGTGCGGGTGTACTCAGGCCCTAGTCGATGTGAGTTCTGCGCCGCACACGCCACACGCTCGGCTTCGCCTCGCGGGACGGACCCTTCGCCTTCGCTCAGGGCAGGCTGCGGCGTCCGTCCCTACTCAATCTGTTGCAAAACGCTACAGAGGTTTTCCCACTGGGTGCGTGCTTTCACTCTGTCGACCACGTGATCTTGGGATATATATGGGTTTCCCTGATGGACCCCATCGAAATAATTCAGAGGACACGCGAGGACCTTCGGCATACAAAAGAATGGTAGCGGTCGTGTTCGATGCGAAAGCCAGGTACGAAGGACGCGGCATCGGCACCTAGTGCCGAATATTCGGCAGAACGAGTCGTTGCATGCTGCATCGGCAGCGCGACTTCCGAGAAAACGCGTTAGTGCGACCCCGAGACGTCGTGGCACATGACGTGCACTCAGATTCGAATTCGAGAGCTCTCCGTAGTGTTTTCGTGAGAGCGGAAAGCAGTCCCGTCATGCTTAGCCATTGTGCCAACGCAAAGTGCCACAAACCATTTCTACGGCTCCGGGAAGGCAAGTTGTTCCTGGTGGAGACGGACCGTTTGGCGAAACCGGGAGAGCCCTCGGTTCCACCGTTTGTCCGGGCACGGCAGCAACCGCGGCACGTGGAACATTATTGGCTATGCGATGCGTGCGCGACGCAATGGACATTGATCTATGATCGTGAGCTTGGGGTTGCGCTGGCGCCGGTGAAGCGGCCCATCACGAGCGTTGCGGCAGCCTTGGCACAGAACGGCGCGGCCTGAGCCTCAACTATTCGTAGCCCTGCTTTTTCCACGTCTTCCAGTCGTCACGCACCACCTCCAACATAGCGGCACTCGCCTCGTGCAGCCACTTTCCTTTTTGTTTGTTCATGTGACGCAGAATGAGCTTAACGGAAGACTTGGTTCCAAGATGGATGTTGGCGGTCTCCCATCCCATGGAATGAAGTAAGCGGATCGCCTTTCCCTGGTCCCTCATCTGGGCGAGTTCGCACTGCAGAGAGGCGAACGAACGGGTTTTTCTAAACGTGCAACAAGAATTCCGGATCGTCCGGCAGGTCGCAATGAAACTTCACAGGCTGGAAGTTAGAGTCAAACTTCAGGATGTTTCTCTTCGTTCGGCTGGCCACGTAAAAGTTGCCGGAGCTTCCGAATGCCATTCCGCCCGAGTTCTTTACTTTCACGGTGTCGATGACCTTGAGCACGAATTTATCCGGAGAGCTTGGGAGCATGGCCGTATATACATGATCTCCGCCGCTGACGTACAAGCTGCCGTTGTGGACAACAAGATGAACAGGAGAACCCGCCTCCAGTTTGTTACTCTGGCCCAAGTATTTGCCCGTGATGTCATATATCTTGACGGTGCCAGCAGGTTGGTCCGCAACATATAGTCGGCCGTTCGCCCACGCTAGTCCCCGGACTGAGTGTTTCTTGGCTTCAACGTCCGAATACGAAAGGCCAGCCGGACTCATCACCGGGGTGGTGACCGGATTGGATAAGTTGCCATTACTGGATGCGACGAAGGTACCAGCGAGGAATTTCCCAGAAGCAGGAAGCGCTGCGGCAACGGGTGCGGACCTTCCGATCCTGCCCCCGTCGGAGACGATCAGGCGCGTGACCACGTTAGTATCCTGGCTGGACAAGTAACAATAATCCAGTCCGTCGAAGGCGAAATCAAAGGGATGCAGGATGCCGTTGCAGTTCTGTTTCGACGCAAATCGGCTTACAAATCGATATTTTGTTCCTGCCCCTTCGTAGCAAAGCACGCTGTTTTGAGTCTTGTTGGCATTTGCCACGTACAGGTATTTTCCAACAAGGTAAATGCCTCGAAGTTCATTCAGGGTTACGCCGTCGGTTTCGTCCAGAACAGAGGAACTAATCTTGTTGCCCTCTTTGTCGTAGGCATGAATATTGTTTTTGTGAGGGTCTTTCTCGGGTTGTCCGCCATGGAAAGTGACGAACAGCATAACTATTACTCCTTGTATGATTCACAGTCGTCAGAGTCTAGCGCCATTCCCTGCATCGTGGGCTACTGGAACCGACTCAACCACATCATATGGTGAACTTCGAGGGTTGTAACGTTTCATCTGTACTAATCACCATATTGAGGATTGGTCATTCGCGAGGCGCATCAAGCAAGATCATGTCAGCCACATGAGAACAAGGATAGGAAAAGGTTGACAGTTCTAACTTGTGGGCATACTGTCCGCAACTACCGGGTACCGGAGTACCTTCGCCCACAATTTTGAGGAGAGCCCCTATGAGCCCCGAGTCAGTGTTTGCGTCAACGCCTGCTCCAAAATCCAACTCGATAGTGCGCGGCGTCGGAATTCGGCGACTGAGGTTCGCGATTTTCTTCGCCCTTCTACCGATTGCGCCTCTCTGCCGCATGGCCTGGGCACAAACTGAGGACACCCCGGCTGCCGATCAAAAGGTGAAGAAGGTGTTCTACTCCGCCAAGGATCGTCTGCAGGCCATGCATGAGGCTTCACTCTTTACTGCGAAGCCTGTAGCTGGCGCCTCCATTCTGGAGGGTCCTGCGCAGAACAAAAAGCAGTTTCAGCTTCACTTCAACGACAAGGTGATCTGCGACTTCAGTGGGCCGGGCTCGCAAATGGGTGGCAAGACTCCTAAGTTCTCCTGCAAGATCACGCGCGTCGAGGGCGCAGACGGTGCGGTCCAAACCTTGACTCCTGAGATGGATGAAGAGCCAGTCAAAGTCAAATTCGGAGCCGATGATAATGAGGTTTACGCCGAAGTCGCTTCCACGCGGCTGATGTGGGCGCTGGGTTATTACGCCGACGCGTGGTTTCCAGTGCGCGTCGAGTGTCACAACTGCCCTGAGAATGTAGTCTCCGGTTCGGGGCCGGCGGCAACGCGTATGTTCGACCCAGCTACCATCGTGCGCAAATTTCCTGGACACAAAATGTACGAGAACGGTAATGAAGAGCAAGGCTGGAGTTGGAAGGAACTCGATACCGCGAGCGGTCGCCCGACCTATGAACGAGACGGCCTAAAACTCTTGGCCGCATTCCTGCAACACAGCGACAACAAGCCGCCGCAGCAGCGCCTGGCTTGCGACAAGGTGCATGTGGATCAGAAGACCCAGCCTTTCACCACAACCTGCGAACAGCCGGTCATGCTGGTCCAGGATGTTGGCGCAACGTTCGGGGGCGGAGGTTGGTTCACGAGTAACGGCTCCGCAAAAATGAATCTACAGGTGTGGTCCGGCAAGAAGCTTTGGAACAAAGTCGGTACCGACGGAGCGCCCAGGCAATGCGAGGCGGCGTTGCGCAAAAGTCTCACCGCACATGATGGCTTGAGCGACCCAGTGATCAGCGAGGAGGGGCGGCGCTTCGACGCAGGCTTGATGTGCCAGCTCTCCGATCAACAAATCGAGGAGCTCTTCAAGGCCTCCCGTGCGGCCCAAATGCCGCAGTATCACAATCACGACGGCAGCTTCAAAACGGGCGTGGACGAGGCCTCGGTCATCCGGCAGTGGGTGGAGGCGTTCAAGAAGAAGCGGGAAGAACTCGCGCAGGGCCGCTGCGAGTGGAAGGAAAAACCCACCGACCTCAACGCGATTGATAATCCGATGGGACTGGCGACAGTACCCAACTTCTGCACGGCCAAGCCGTTCTGACCAGGGTATTGTGCAGGCCAGCTACGAGCGAGGGAGGTTCTTATGTTACACAGATCGATTTTCATCCTGTCGTTGGTCATGATTGGTGTCGGAAGCGTTGCCGCCCAGACGCAGGGATGCGACGTACCGGATGGCATGAAGAAAGATCAGAAGCTGCCGTGTATCCGCGCGGCCGGCATTCTGCTCGATCAGCCGGTGCTGACTCCAACTCAACTAGCGAATGGCCCGGACTTCGACGCCGCAGACCCAGAGAAGAGTCGATTCGCCTACTTCACTCCGGATGATACGATCGCGTGCTACTTTCGTCCGCATTACGCTTTCTCTAAGGTCCCGGGCGACAGCATGAAGTTTCAATGCTGGCATATGACTGCCGACGGTGCGTTCTATAGCCGGAAAGGTGAACCCATTCGCGTCGATGACGTGAAGGTCGTAGTTGAGAAGGACAAGAGCGGGGAGAAATCGGCGTCACTCTATGCGCGCAACGACGACAAGAACGAACACGAGATCAAGGCCGACCACTTTAAGATCAAGTATCTTAAGCCGCCGTACCCCGCCCACAACCCGCGCTTCAATGAAGTCTTCACCGCGGTCGCTACCACGCGAATTATGTGGGTGCTGGGCTTTCCTGCCGACCACGTGTATCCCGCCGGAGCGGCCAACTGTATTGGCTGCACCGACGATCCGTTCGGAAAGAAGCTGGCCGACAACAAAGCTTCGATCAAGGATGCACCCTCCATCTTCAAGATCGTGAACGCGGAACGCGATTTGCCCTTAGACCAGATCGATCCCGAGGACGACGAGACCTGGTCGTGGACCGATGCGGCCAGGTTCTACTCCGATGGCGAATGGACGCACCAGCAAAAAGTGGAGTTCGACGCGTACCGGCTCGCCCTGGGACTGATCCATTACTACAACGCCCTTCCGCAGCAGAACCGGCTGGTCTGCGCCGAGTGGGAGCCCGTAGTGGCGGGGCACTCCAAAGTCTGTCGAAAGCCCATGATTTATGTGCATGACCTCGGTTCGACCTTTGGCAAAAAGCGAAGCGCTTTCGATCTTTTTGGCACCAATCCACGAGGTATTTTCGACGCATATGAGCCACAGACCGTTTTCTTGAACCCGGGAAATTGTGAACTGCGGGCGACGCTGCTGAGCGACAAGCAGGTCTTGAAGGAAGCTCAAGATCTCATGATCCAGCGTCTAGCGCGTCTGGATCGTGAAACAGTGAAATCGATCTTCCGCGCGGCGCGCTTCAACATGATGGATCAAAAGCAGGTGCAGAGATTGCGTGCTGCAGGCTCGCAGAATGTTGACGAAGCGGCTCTTGACGAATGGACGAATGCGTTTCTCAAACGGATTGAGGAAATTCGCGGCGCTAGCAACTGCAAGCCCAACTAGAATTGCGAAGGCCAATCGCATTGGGCAGAATGGGACGTAACTTCCGAGTTGGCCGCCCCGCCCCGGAAGGCTTCTTGCCTTCCCAATTCTGTCACCCGCAGGAGCCAATGCGAACGCGGTTCAGCGCACGGCTCAAACTTACACGCCACTTGCTATAACAGACCAATGCGCCTACACGATTACGCACCCCGGCCCGCGCACCTCAAATGGCTCCTCGATTCTGACCCGGCCATCCGTTGGCAGGTCATGAGGGACCTCACCGGTGAAGCCCCCAACGCGATTGCAGCCGAGCGGTCTCGCGTCGCAACCGAAGGCTGGGGAGCCCAACTTCTCGCCCGCCAATCTCCTGCTGGCAACTGGGGCGATGGGCCCCGTGGATGGAGAGACGATTTACCGAAAGAGGACCGAGGCTTGCTCATTACCCTCTACAGTCTCGTCGTCTTGATGGACCTCGGTCTCGACCCCGCCAGCAAGCAGGCTCGCAAAATGATCGACCGCGTCGACAAGCGGCTCGTGTTTAAGCGGCTCAACAACCGGCCTTACCTTCACGGCGAAACGGAGCCCTGCATCAACGGCAGAATCCTCGGCATCGGCGCGTATTTCAAAGAACCGAACGACGCACTGGCCAAGCAACTCCTGGCGCGAGCAGCTCGAAGATGGCGGCTGGAACTGCGAAGCACCCAAAAGCCGGCGCTCTTCGTTCCATACCACCATCTGCGTGCTCGAAGGACTGCTCGAATACGAACGAGCAGGGCGCAAATCGGCGGCCGTCACCAAGGCCCGCAAGAAGGCCGAAAAGTATCTGCTCGAGCGCCGCATGTTCCGCTCGCTTCGAACCGGCGAAGTCATCGACAAACGCTGGCTCCGCTTCTCGTTCCCGCCGTTTTGGCACTACGACGTCTTGCGCGGACTCGATTATCTGCGAAATGCAGGAGTCAAACCCGACAGCCGCGTCAGTGAAGCCATCGAAGTCGTGATTGAGCGCCGCCACCAGAACGGGCGCTGGCCGCTGAACCTGCTTCATCCCGAATATATTCCATTGGAGATGGAGACCGGTGTCGGCAGGGCAAGCCGCTGGAACACACTGCGCGCGCTCCGAGTCCTGCGTTGGTACAACAACTCGGCGGGGCAGTTGTGAGTTGGGCCTGCTCGCCCTATGGCTTGGGTCAGAGGGTTGCAGCGAATTTGCCATTCGGAGCGGATGACAGGCTAACCGGAGATTTTGTACGAGTGGCCGGTCACTCGCTAACAACACAGCACGACTATCGGCAAGTTCGATGAGCCTCAAAGCGCAGGCTTGCGGCTATGGACGAAAGGCCGTGAATAACCTGATTCAGAGGCTACCGACCAATTCGAGTTTCGGCGAAGCTGGAGAAAGAAGCGCTCGAACGTCTCGCATCGGAGGTTGGCCGAAGAAGCGGCTGTATTCGCGATTGAATTGCGTAGCGCTTTCGTAGCCGACCTCGAAGGCTGCACTGGCCGCATCGAGACCATTGTTCAGCATCAGGCTCCGCGCTGATTGAAGCCGCAGTTGTTTTTGATACTGCAGCGGACTCATCGCAGTTAGCATCCGGAAATGATGATGGAGCGTCGATACGCCCATGCTCGCAAGCTCTGCGAGTTCTTCCACGAGCAGAGGCTTGGCATAGTTTGCAGCAATCCACGCAATCGCTTTTGCCGTCCGGTGGCTTTGATCTCCGAGTGTTGCTACTCCGCGCAAGCGGGCTCCCACGCGTCCTCGTAGGACGCGATAGATGATCTCGCGCTGAATCAGGCCGCTCAGAAAGGGAATGTCCTGCGGATTGCTCAACAGATCCACCAGGCGGCAGCATGCGTTCAGGAATTCCGGCGTGGTCTCGCCGATTGACATAGCGGGACTGTCAGATGGAGCTTCTGCGACATGAATTTCCTCACGGCTGAGCAACTCCCGCACCATGGACATGTCGAACTTGATTGACAGTGCGAGACAGGGAACCTCCTCGGTCGCCTCGGCCACCCAGCTCACGATCGGCAAATCCACCGCAGTGACGACGAAGCGCGACTCGTCATAGATAAAGCTGGCCCGGCCAAGGTTCACCTGCTTGCTGCCCTGTGCGACCACGATGACTCCCGGATGGTAGGTCATCCGGCACGGCGGGGTAGGCGCAGCCCGCCGGTGGAGGCTCACGCCGGGAATCTCTGTTGTCCGATTCTCTTCCTTGCCCATGAAGGAGGCAATCTTCCGCGCGAGTTCTGCCTGCGACCCGCGGGCTTGGTTCGCTTTCAGAGTGGCGTTTTCTTTTGCGTTTTTCATGTTAGCGATCTCTATCGTCCTTTCTAAAGATAGCCGCGTGTCTCCAGCAAAGCCATTGATTTTTCGCCTGACAAGAGGAATAGGCAATAAGTAGGCAGGATCGGGCTACCGTCTCACGGTTGTTTGGTCATAGTGTCGGGATGTGCGACGGAAGATCCAACACTAAACCAATCGCCGGCTTGAAGCGGGCGAAAAAAGGAGATCTATGCTGCTCCGCTCCGAACGAGTCTCTACCTCTATCAAAGCAGCGATCCTCGCAATCTGCCTGCTGGTGATTGGCGCGCTACCAAGCTACGCTCAATCCTCAAAGGCCGCTACTCCTGCTGCGAATGCGGAACAGGAACTACTCAACCTTTCAAAGCAGAAGTGGGACTGGATGTCCGAGCGCAACATGGATGCTCTGGCCGCTCTCTTTCATGAGCAATGCATGTTCGTCCACATGGGTGCCACCATGTCCAAAACGCAAGAGCTCGATGTCATAAAGAGCGGGCGGATTCAATACAAGAAGGCAGACATTGAAGAAGCTTCAGTGAGGTTCTTCGGCAGCACGGCGATCGTACTGACCAAGATGCGTTTGTTGGCCGTGGTCGGCGGCAATGAGGTGACAAACCCGTTCATGGTCACCGAGGTTTACGTGCAAGAGGGTGGCGTTAGAAAGCTGGCTTCGCTCTCGTTCACAAGACTGCTAACCCCAGAGGCGGGCCACTAAATCGGCGAGCCGCCACAAACACTGTTTAACTGACCGACGAGCTTCGCTGGGCCGTTGAGCGTCCACCGAACTTGTCGAACCGAACACAGCTGTTTCGGCAAACGAGGTCCGGGGGGCCCGGCTTCCGGATATGGTGCTTGCTCTCTCAGGAGTCGAAGCAGCGCTGAAGAAATAGGGCGCGACGTTCTGAGCAGAAGAAAACGGGGATAAACATGAGAACAACATTTCAAATTATCGTTTTCGCGGTCAGCCTTGTATTCGGCTTCCAGTCCCAAGCACAAACAGCCGATTCAGGTTTCCCGAAGGGCGAACTGTCTGCCGCCAAAAATCACACGGGGAATATCTGGCTCAGTGAGCTAAATGTAGGAGACAGTACGTTCGATCCCAGTATTGCCATGGCGACCTATGATGCCGGAGCGAAGCTGGATTGGCATGCTCATCCAGGTGGTCAAGTTCTACTCATTACAGAAGGCACTGGCTACTATCAGGAAAGGGGAAAGCCGATCCAGGTGGTTCACAAGGGGGATGTAATCAAATGTCTCCCGGGCGTAGAGCATTGGCACGGTGCATCACCGAAAAGTAGTTTTGCCTATATAGCGGTTACGCCGACTCAAAAGGGAAAGACAATTTGGTTAGAGCCTGTGAGCGATAAAGACTATAACAGCGCGAAATAGCGCGTGCCGGAGATTCGCATGAAGATGCGCAAACTTGGCAATCTCGAAGTATCAGCGCTTGGCTTTGGTTGCATGGGACTGAGCTACGGCTACGGTCCGGCGATCGAAAAGAAGCAAGCCATTGATGTGATCCGAACAGCCGTTGATCGCGGCGTGACACACTTCGATACGGCGGAAGCTTATGGGCCATTCGCGAACGAAGAACTCGTAGGCGAGGCACTCGGTCCCCATCGCGAACAGGTCGTGATTGCCACGAAGTTCGGCTTCGATATCGCTGCTGACGGGCAGCGGTCGGGCGGGCTCAACAGCAAGCCCGAGCATATCAGGCAGGTTGCCCGGAGACGTTACCGAGTTCCGGAGGTGCGCTCGGCAATCGGTGTGCCCATGGCGGAGTTCATGAAACTCACGAAGTTTCCAATCATTATCTTTTATGGTGACTTCATCCCTGAGAAGCCCAGCGACAATCCTGGCCAGGATGGCTGGCGAGTTCGGTTGGAGATGGCCAGAAAGTGGCGGGATGTCGTGAACCGCCACGGCGGCGATGTCGCCGTCGTGCACCTGCCCGAGATCGGGATTCGGGGCAACACGCACTTTCCAATGTCGGACCTGAACAACGTCCAGATTGCGGATCAGATGTCGAAGTTCCTTTCAGAAAAGAAGCTGGACTGATCCGCTGTTAAAACCATCGGTCCGCTTCTGCATGACTACCAACACGACTTGAAATTACCAGGGATAGTTTCCCCATCACGGGCAAGCGGAAGGGATTCCTGTGGAGGCTTGCGGGAGAGTTTCTCGCGACAGACGCCTGGGCGACGTTATCGCAGAAACAGGCGCCGGGCGTCGGAGAGGGCTGGTTTACACCTCTAGGTCCGAGGCCCGGCGGCTGCAAAGTGGAAGATCACTACTGCTTGTAAAAATGCGGCGTTTTTCTCGACGAACTCCTTCTTCTCTTCCGGCACATCTTCGAGCGCGTGAATCGAGTCGGAGGTGCAAGCGGGAATGCATGCGCCGCAGTCAATGCAGCCTTCGGGATCGACATACATCTGGGTCGCGGCCTCGAAGGCGGGCTCGTCCTGCTTGGGATGGATGCAATCGGTCGGGCAAACCTCAACACAGAGGGAGTCTTTAATGCACGAATCAGTAATTACGTAGGCCATGATGAATCAGTCTCCTGGAATGAGCACTTCCGGCTCGCTCAAGATCAGAGTAAGAGGGGCGGGCGGAAGTGGGCGGTGATTTTGATCACATGCTGGTGTGCGTCGGCAAGGAACCAGGTGACTGCGGAGCTCTTCCTGGGTGCGACTGCGAAGCCCAGATTCATGATGATAGAAATCACGAAGAACTGTGACGGCGGTCACAGAAATACGCATGCAACAGGGCTAGATTAAGCACAATTGAACTAGGCCTTCTAGTCATAGGATCGCCCGGCTCCACCCACAGAACCCCACAAGCCGTTACCCCAGACGGCGGGAGCCGGGCGTTAGGCTTAAAGAAAGCGGCACCCCCTCCCCCCTCCCTACTCCAGTTCACAGAGTTGGTCTCATCAACCAGATTACTGGACCCCAACATGGTTTCCCTCAAGGGCTGAAGCCCAGGGTTTTCCCGGCTTCATACGGCGCGGCTCGAAGCCGCGCCTTTCAAAGCACCTTATTAATTATGAGAGAAGTTCTGAGGACGCATTTCATAGTTGCGGCCGCCCTCTGTGTGCGGAGAGACACAGTCGTGGTTCCGCAACCACGTCGAATCCCTCGCCATCGCGTACAACTACTGCCTTTTCAATACGATAGACTCTGGCTCTCTGTCTGCTTTCTGAGAATAGCGCTGGCTGTCGCAGCAAGGGGGCGGAGATGAACCGAGTGGCTCGATGGGCTGAGAACAGTACAAGCAAACACATTCTGGTAGTACTCGCGTTGGCTGCGGCAATTCCTTGCTGGGCGCAGAATCCTAATCCTTCTCCCGCCGATGGCGGCGAGCGGAATCGGGTAGTTCTCGTCAGCCTGGTGGATCGCAAGCTCGCCGTCATCGACAACGGTGTCGTCATCGCGACGTTTCAGGTTGCGGTCGGAGCTGAGGTCAGTCCCAGTCCCACGGGCGAATTCACGATCGTCAGCCGCGTCTCCAATCCTACCTACTATCACCGCGGAACGGTGATCCCCACTGGAAAAGACAATCCTGTCGGAACTCGATGGGTAGGACTCAGCCTGAAGGGCTATGGCATTCACGGAACGAACGCTCCGAGATCGATTGGGCGCGCGGCTTCGCATGGATGCATCCGGTTGCGGAACCGCGACATGGAGCGACTGTTCACGATGCTGCGGGTTGGGGACGCGGTTCAGATCCGCGGCGAGCGCGACGAACAAGTCGCGCGGATTTTCGGCGAGCAGGGAGATCAGACCGTCGTGGCGAGCGCGCAGAATCCGCCGCAGAACAGCGAACGACAAGAGGCAACGCAGAGCGTGGTTGGACTGGGGAACTAAGAAACGGAATCTCAGGAGGACATTATGCAAATGGCGATCACATTCATGGCAGTGGTGGCGGGGATGGTCTTCTCACTGGCGGTTGCTCTGTTAGCTGAGGAACTGATTTTTGGGCAAGTGTTCCGGCTGTTCTTTGCCCGGCAGACGGCGGCCAGTGAAATCAGGGCAGAAGCGCTGATTCGGAGGGCGCTCAGGGACTAAACCCAGCTTTCTCGCAAAAGCGGCGCGAAGCTGGAAGGCGCGCCCAGTTTCTAAGTGCAACTAGCTACTTCTGTGAACTAGTGCGCACGAAGGAGAACGAACATGCTGACGTTGAAGTATTTGCTGATGTGCGGTGGCCTCGGGATGATTCTCGTGGCTGTGAGCATTTTGGGGTATGACCTGTATGAAGAAGTGTTGTATCGAAGGGCGCTGGCTACCCCGGGGGCGGCGTTGCCTCCGGTCACGAAGTGGCGGTGGCGGACGTCTCTGGCTTTGGTGCTTCTGGCGTGGGGACCGATTCTGCTGGCGTTCAGCATCGTGGTGGTTCCGACCGGCATGGCCGGGGTTCGCGTGAGTGAGACCAGCGGCACGGTTCCGGGAACACTGTATCCGGGGGTTCATCTGGTGACGCCCCTGATGGAGGACGTGGCATTGTTTGATACGCGCGATCAGGTGTTCACGACGGGACTGGCAGAGGACGGAAAGAATGCGGCGGAAAACGTAGCGGGCAAATCGCAACTGCTCAACGTTCAGGCGAAAGAGGGACTCAACCTGGGGCTGGCGATTACGGTGCGGTACCATCTCGATCCCAAGCGACTGGACTACATCCAGGGCAACCTGCCACATCCCGTGGAGAAAGAAATTGTTCCTCCGGTGGTGGCGAGCGTATGGCGCGAACTGATTCCGAACTACACGGTGCAGGGACGTGTTTTCCGCCAAGCGCGAGGAAGTGCGGCAACGTGCGGCGGGGATGATCACGCAGAAACTCGCTGCGGACGGAATCATTGTGAAGGAAGTGATGCTGCGCGATATTCAGTCTGCCGGAGGAGTACGCCAAGGGACTGGAGACACTGCTGCTGAAGGAGCAGGAAAACGATCGCATGAGCGTCGAGACCGAACTCAAGCAGAAGCAGGTCAGGATCGCGGAACTGGAGGCGGAAGCCACAAAGGTGCAGCAGATCAAGCAGGCGGAGGGCGAGGCGCAAGTCCACGTACTGCAGGCGAAGGGTGAAGCCGATGCGATGCAGTACACGCTGCCGTTGAAAGAAAAACAGATTCAGCAGAGCAAGCTCGAAGCTGAGGCGCGCAAGGAAGCGACCATTCAGAATGCGGAGGCGTCGGCGCAGGCCAAGATCATCGACAGCAAGGCTGAGACGGAACGGCGCAAATTGCTGGCGGAGGCGGAGGCTGATCGCATTCGGCTGACGGCCGCTGCCGACGCCGAGCGAATGCAGAGCGAGGCGGCGGTTCTGAAACAGAATCCGCTGCTGATTAATAAGATTGTGGCCGAGAAACTGTCAGATAAGCTGCAGATCATGATGGTGCCGGCCGATGGAAAGTTTTTCATGAACGATGTGCTGCGGAACATGACGGCGGCGAATGCCGCCGGCCAGACTGGGCAGGCGGAAACAGGCAGAAGCACAACAGAGATAGTTCAGCGTGCCGCAGAGAACAAAGTCAAAATCCCCACCCTGTCTCGCAAAACTCTCGCGAGACAAGGGTGGGGCACCCGGATGGTTGACGGTTACGGCGGTGTCCAAACAGTACAGAGGACAGGACTGTCGCATGCGCAAAGCGATTTATAATTCGGCCATCCCGAAGGCCAATTTGAAATCGGTGAACCAGTCTTCTTGTCGGGCCTCCCGCCTCCGCTTTGCCTTCTGGTTTGCATTGCTTCTGTCAGCGACGGCTGCCTTCGCGGCGGACTGGAGCGCGGCGGAACAGCAACTGGCGAAAAAGATCGTCGCCGTAACGGGGCCGGGCACGTTGAGCTTGACGGTGGAGAACCGCTCCTCGCTGGGAAGACGCGACAGCGACCTGGTGCAAAACGGACTGCGCAGCGCGCTGGAACAATCGGGGATTCACTTCGTGAAAAGCGAGCAGGCCGCGGCCTCCGTCGCTTTGACTCTGTCCGAAAATGAAGTGTCTTACGTCTGGGTGGCAGAGATTCAGCAAGGTGCCGGGGAATCTGCGGTCGCGATGGTTTCGGTCCCGCGTTCAGGACGTTCGGGCGCTGCGTCTGAATCGATGCCGATCACATTGCGGAAGGTTCCGCTTTGGGCGCAAGACGAGCGCATTCTCGATGTCGCAGTTCTGGAAGAGAACGGCACACCTTCGCGTATCGCGGTGCTCGATGCGGAGGATGTGTCCGTGTACCGTCTGCAAAATGGAAAGTGGCAGGTGGAACAGACGCTACCGATCAGCCACACGAAGCCGTGGCCGCTGGATGTGCGCGGCAGGCTTGTGCCAGCCGCGGATCATACACTGAGTGCCTACCTGCCGGGCGTGATCTGCCGCGTGACGTCACCGCGGTGCCTTTGACCGTGACGTGCCACGGTAGCGACGATCCGTGGCCGATCGTGTCGGGGATGAGCACGAATTCATCGGTATTCCCCAGTGCAGGGTCGAGCACCCCACCTGTGCCTGCAGTTCCTGCCGCTGGCGGGATTCTTCGCTCCGACGCGGAACTACTTCACCGGAGTGCTGAGCCCGGCGGTCGGCAAGTTCAACACGGTCCCGAAGTTCTACACGGCGGCGTTCGTCCCGCGAGAGAAGTACACGCTTTGGCTGTTCGCGTCGGCCGACGGCAAGGTGCACCTGGTGGACGGCATGAACGATCAGCGGTCCCCGTTCGAATGGGGCAGTGACATTGCAGCGGTGAGGACGGCGTGTGGCGCTGGGTCACAGGTGCTTGCGACCACAGCTGGAGATCAGGCGCAGGATTCGATTCGGGCGTTTGAGTTTCCCGATCGTGATCCGGTCGCGGTGAGCGCAGCAGTCGATTTTCCCGGGCCAGTGTCCGCATTGTGGACTGAGGCCAGGGGCGACAGCGCAATCGTGATTGTGAGAAATCGAGACGCAGGGAGCTATGAGGCATTTCGCCTGTCATTGGCTTGCGGTCAGTAGTCTGTTCCTGGGCTTGCTGGCGCGGGCAGAAACGCGGCCGCAGTACGGCGGCACGCTGCGGGTGACGATGCATGCGGCGCCGGCAACGCTCGATCCGGCCGATAGCAGAGTTCCAGATTCGTTCGCTCGGCGAACCATGAGTTCCATGCTGTTTGACACGCTCGTGACATGGAACGACGGGACGCGCGAAACCTGGCCTGTCGGAATCCTGGCAGTCTTCGAAGGGAAATCAACGCTGGCAATTCCACCTGCGCCGCGGAGTAAAGTTCCACGATGGAACGCCGCTTACGAGCGAAATTGCGGCAGCATCGTTGCGATTTGCGAATCCGGCATGGAGCGTCAGGGCCGACGGGGACTCGGTGATCGTTGATTGCGACGAGCCCAATCCTGAAATGCTGGCGGAAATGGCGCTGTCGCGGAACGCGATTGTGAAAAGAGATTCCGAGGAGAAAGTGAGTGGCACCGGGCCATTTCACATCGTGGACTGGCAACCGGGAAAGAAGCTCACGCTTGCGGCGGAAGAAGAATGCTGGCGCGGGCGGCCATTTCTTGACGGAGTTGAGATCGAGATGGGCCGAAGCTTTCGCGACCAGGCAACCGCGCTGGAGGTGGGCAGGGCCGATCTGGTGGAAGTCGCGCCAGAGCAGGCGCATCACTTCTCGCCAGCGAGGGGCAGGTTGGTGAGTTCTGCTCCAGTCGAATTGATGGCTCTGGTTTTCGCAAGAGATGCTTCCTCGCCGGATGAGAAGTTGCTGCGCGAGGCATTAGGACTGAGCGTGGATCGGGGATCGATTCACAGCGTGCTGTTGCAGGGCGCAGGACAGCCGGCGGGGAGCCTGCTGCCGACATGGATCAGCGGCTTCGGGTTTGTGTTCTCATCGCAAGCCGACTTGCAGAAGGCGCGTCAGTTGCGCGATCAGGTCCATACAGCGCGGGTCTGGACGATCGGATACGACGGAAGCGATCCGCTGGCGCGGTTGCTGGTGGAGAGGATTGCATTGAACGCGAAAGATGCTGGACTGTCGCTGGTGCCGACGGCGGTGGGCGCGAGCGATCTGCGCCTGATGCGAATTCCGCTGGCCTCTTCGGATCCGTGGATTGCGTTGGACGGCATTGCGGCGCAGGCCGGCTTGCCCAAGGCCAAGAACAACGGAGCGTCGGTCGATGAACTTTTTGCCGCAGAGCAGGCAGAGCTGGCAAGCCAGCGTGTCGTCCCGCTGTTTCATCTGCCGGTCTTTTATGCTGCCAGCGCGAGCCTGAGAGACTGGGCGCTGCGAATGGACGGGAGCCTCGACTTGGCAAATGCATGGCTGGGGGCGGCGAAATGAGTTTCCGGCGCAAGCTTCTCCTGGTGTTTGCACTGACGGTGTTCCTGTCGGTGGCGGGCGTCGCATTGTTGGTGCAGTGGGTCACAAGAAATGCGTTCGAGAAGACTGAGAATCAGCGAACTGCGGCTCTGGTGGCACAGTTTCAGCGGGAGTTCAGCCGCCGCGGCGACGAGGTGGCAAGAAGGGTAGACGCGATTGCGGCATCTGACTCCGTGACGCGCATGGCCACCGCACTCAACGGAACCTCTTCGGACTTCGCCGAGTATTTCGACCTGGCGCGCCTGATGGCGGAGAATCATCAACTTGATTTTGTGGAAATTCTCGACGGACGGGGAACGATCGTTTCATCGGCGCAGTGGCCGGCGAAGTTCGGGTATCCGGAGCCAGCATTTGAGAGCCTCTCTACCTCCAATGACTCAGGTCCTTTTCTGAAGTTGGAAGAGTTGCAGGATTCGACGGCATTGGGATTTTTTGCTGCACGCGCGATCCATGTGGGCGAGCGTTCCGTTTACGTTGTGGGCGGCCGGAAACTCGACAAGAACTTCCTGTCGGCGCTCGATCTGCCGGCCGACACGCGGGCGCTGCTGTATCAGAACCGGGGTGATCATTTTTCTCCCGATCTGCTGTTGGATCCGGGAGCCGGCGCGGGTGTCGCGGAGCCTGCGCGTCCCGCGGAGAAGTTTGCTCCGTTGATTGACGCAGTGCGCAAGTACGACCAGGAAATCAGCGGCGTGGTGGATTGGACTTCGGATCGGGCCGACGAAGAAGTGTTTCACGCGATTCCGCTGCGAGGCGTGGGGAAGGATCATCCGCTGCTAGGGATTCTGCTGATCGGGAATTCGCGGCGGTCGTACGTAGAGTTGAAGCGGCGCATTCGAGATGCGGCGCTGCTGGTCGGCGGCGGCGGGATTGTGCTCGCGATTCTGCTGAGCAGTTGGGCTTCGGCGCGAGTAACGCGACCCGTAGTGCAATTGGCGCGCGCTGCGCAAGACGTCGCGTCGGGAAATTGGGATGCGAGTGTACAGGTCGAGGGACACGACGAAGTCGCGCAACTCGCAGAATCGTTCAATCGCATGACTTCGGAGTTGCTCGCGCAGAAGGAACGGCTCGTACAGACCGAGCGCGTGGCGGCGTGGCGGGAATTGGCGCGGCGACTGGCGCACGAACTGAAGAATCCGTTGTTCCCGCTGCAACTCACGGTGGAGAATCTGATTCGCGCCCGGGAACAGAGTCCGGAAATGTTCGAGGAAATCTTTCGTGAGAGTTCGCAGACGCTGCTGGCGGAGATTTCCAATCTGAAAGGGATCATCGGGCGCTTCAGCGAATTCTCGAAGATGCCGCAACCGCAATTGCAGCGTGTGCAGGTGAATGAAATCGTCGAGGCAGTTGCGCGATTATTCCAGGCGCAGTTTCAGGCGCAGGGACGCGAGGCGATTCACTGCCAGATGCAATTGGATCGGTATCTTGGTCCGATTGCGGCAGATCCGGAACTGCTGCATCGAGCACTGTCGAATCTGGTGCTCAATGCGATGGATGCGATGCCGAATGGTGGCACGCTGACGCTGCGCACACGCCGGGATGATGGCAAGGTCGTGATCGAAGTTTGCGACACGGGGTCCGGCTTGACGCGCGAAGAGTGCGAGCGCATCTTCACTCCGTACTACACCAGCAAGCAGCATGGGACCGGACTGGGGCTGGCGATTGTGCAGTCTGTGGTGAGTGATCATGGTGGAAGGATCAGCGTGCAGAGCGAACCGGGCAAGGGCACAACATTCGTGATCGAGTTGCCGAACAACGTGGACGCGGTTCCGGCAGCCGCTTCGCCGAAAGAAGAGACCGCCGGAAAGTTGCCAGTTTAAGAAGGAGGAGGACCATTGCCGCAAAAAGCGCATCTGCTGATCGTCGATGACGAAGCCAATACGCTGGCATCGCTGTCTCGGGCCTTCCGTCTTGCCGGGCACGAGGCAACCGTGTGCGACAACGCCGGCCGCGCGCTGGAACTCGCGAAGTCGCAGAGCTTCGACTTGATTCTGTCGGATGTGGTCATGCCTGGCAAAGACGGGCTGAGCCTTCTGGAAGAATTGAAGCAGCAGGGCGTGACGGCACCGGTGGTGATGATGTCAGGGCAGGCGCACATCGAGATGGCGGTGCGCGCGACGCGACTGGGCGCGCTCGACTTTCTGGAGAAGCCGATCTCGACGGACAAACTGCTGCTCACCGTGGACAATGTCCTCAAGCTGCAGCGTCTGGAAAACGAGAACCAGCAACTTCGGCAACGTCTGGGCAAGCACGAGATCGTGTGGAAGGGCGAGGCCATGCGGCGCGTGATGGCGCAACTGGAACGCGTCGCGGCCAGCGAATCGCGCGTGTGCATCCTCGGCGAGACTGGCACCGGAAAGGAACTGGTGGCGCGCACCATTCATGAGCGGAGTGCGCGCGCGGCGGGTCCGTTTGTGACTTTGAATTGCGCGGCCGTTCCGGCGGAACTGATCGAGTCAGAATTGTTCGGGCACGAGAAGGGATCGTTCACTGGAGCCTCGGGCCGGCACATCGGAAAATTCGAGCAGGCCGACGGCGGGACGATCTTTCTCGATGAGATCGGCGACATGCCGCTGAACATGCAGGCGAAACTGCTGCGCGTGCTGGAAGAGGGCGAAGTCGAGCGCATCGGTGGCGACAAGCCGATCGCGGTGAACGTACGCGTCGTGGTTGCAACCCATCGCGATCTGGAGGCGCGCGTTCGCGAAGAGAAGTTCCGGCAGGATCTATTTCATCGCATCTATGTTTTTCCTCTCGTGCTGCCACCACTGCGGGAACGTCGCGACGATATCCCCGCGCTGGTCCAGCATTTCGCGGAGCAGGTGTGCGCGCAGAACGGGTGGAAGCCGGTTCCCTTCACCGACTGAGGCGATGGAGGCGCTGCAGTCATACTCCTGGCCGGGAAACGTCCGCGAACTGCGCAACATGGTCGAGCGGCTGATGCTGCTTGCGACGGACGGTCAGGTGGATCTGGCGACGGTGCAGATGGCTCTGCCCAAGGCCTCAGCAGGCGCAGCAAGCGAGGCCGTCGGAGCGGGTTCCGGCCCGCTGGCAGATCGTGTGCAATCCTTCGAGCGCGAAGTCATTCTGGCCGAACTGAAGCGCAGCCACCACAACATGAGCATGGCGGCGAAATCGCTTGGACTGGAACGCAGTCACCTGTATAAGAAGGCGGAGCAACTCGGAATCGATCTGCGCACGTTGCGGCGGGAGCAGGGCGCGTCGGACTGACTCCGGGTCAACTCACAATCTGCGTCCGGAGCCTGCGTTGGCCAAGAACTTTCGGATCCTCTGCCTCGTCTTTCCTTTCACATTTCTGTTTCTCGGCGACTGAACCTCCATCACCGCCGACGTACGGAGTCCGCATGGAGCAGGCGTGGATTCCGATGAAAGATGGCGTGCGACTCGCAGCAACTCTCTACATGCCGGACGGGGCGAAGTCAGGGGAGAAGTTCCCTGCTCTGCTGGAATACTTGCCATATCGTAAAGATGATGGAACCGCGGCGGGAGACTATCCCAAGCACACCTACTTTGCGCGGCGCGGTTATGTCAGCGTGCGCGTGGACATTCGCGGATTCGGCGCCAGCGAAGGCGTTCCGCCGGAACGCGAATACTCGGAGCAGGAACAGGTAGACGGCGAGCAGGTCATCGCATGGCTGGCGCATCAGCCCTGGTCGAATGGCAATGTGGGGATGTTCGGCATTTCATGGGGCGGATTTACGGCACTACAAATGGCGATGCGGCACGCGCCGGGATTGAAGGCGATTATCGCAGTGCATGCTACGGCGGAACTATTTCACGACGACGTTCACTACATCGACGGCATGGCGCACATCGACGAATTCGAATTGAACATGGATATGGCCGAGGGTTGGGTAGGAGCGCCGGACTATTCGCTGGATGAGAAAGTCCTGGGGCCGCGCTTCGACTCGCCGCCGTGGTCGCTGCTCTATCTGAAACATCAGCATGATGGACCGTTCTGGAGGGATCGTGTGCGTCCGCTCAGCGAGATCACGATTCCGAGTTTCCTGATTGGCGGCTTGCAGGACGGGTATCGCGACAACGTTCCCGACATGCTCATGCAGTCGAAGGCTCCGATCAAAGCCATCGTCGGGCCGTGGAACCATTCCTTTCCGAACGATGCGGACTTTGGGCCGCGGGTTGAGTGGCGCGATCAGGCGGTACGCTGGTTTGATTATTGGCTCAAAGGCCGCGACACGGGCGTACGAGATGATCCGCGGCTTGTTATCTACATGCAGCACTGGCATCCTCCAGATCCGAATCTGGAGAGCGTTCCCGGAGAATGGCGGCGCGAGGATGTGTGGCCACCGTCAAGCGCGAGGAATTCGACGTTATTCCTGCAGCCGAACCACACGCTGTCGGATGCGGTCGCTGGTCAGGCCACGCATGAGCTGAAATATGTACCGACTGTCGGCGTGGAGGCCGGCTTCTGGTGGGGAGAACTGCTGAGCGATCCGCGTCCGGTAGATGCGTTCAGTCTGGTTTACGACTCGGCACCTTTAGAAAACGAAGTGGCCATTCTCGGCCGACCGCGCGCATTGCTGCGGGCGTCGGCAACGGCTCCGCAAGCGAACTGGTTTGCGCGACTCTCTGACGTGGCTCCCGATGGTACAGTCACGCAGATTACAGGCGCGGGGATCAATGGAGCGCAGCGCGAATCGATGAGTGAACCGCGCGATCTGGAACCAGGAAAGGTTTATCCGCTCGATATCGAAATGCACCTGACTTCATGGGTGTTTCCTAAAGGCCATCGCATACGTGTGGCGATTTCGAATGCATTGTGGCCGATGGTGTTGCCTACCCCGTACGCAATGACGACGTCGCTTGTGCTCGGCGGGAGCGATGGGTCGCGAGTTGTGTTGCCCGTGGTTTCAGTTCATGGAACACCCGCGCCGGAATTTTCTCCGCCGCAGCCGATGGAAGAACGCACAGATATCAAGAGTGAAGGATTTCCCTGGCCCGGAGAGTGGACGGTTGAGCGGGATGAAGCACATCAGAAGACGACCGTGCACTGGAAGGGGAAAGACGGCTCCACGTATCCATGGGGAAAGCAAGACGATTTCGAGAGTCTCACGTATGAAGGGGATGACGCGCATCCGGAAACTTGTTCGGTGCGGGGAGAGGCGGAGAGCGTTTTCACATTGAAGGGACGGACGCTCGTTTGGCGCGGACATCTTGCTGGTAACCACCGATCAGAAGAATTTCTATTACAAGTACACGCGGGAGTTGGTGAAAGACGGGCAGATGTTGAAGTCAAAGAGCTGGGAGGAGACGATTCCGCGAGATCATCAGTGAGGAGGGTCACACTGGGGCTAAAGCCCAAGTTTCGAGTGAGGATGAAACACGGCCCTAAAGGGCCGCTCTTCCACCAACTTTCGTTTCACCGTTATCCTGCTTTCAAGTCGGCTGCCAGGAGGCGGTGGAACAACTGCTCTCCGGCTTCTCGGCGGACGGAGAGGCGGCCGGCGCCGTAGGCTCGCGATTTCAGGCCGCGCTGCACGTCTTCACAAATGCCGAGATCTTCGTCTTGCACGCGATTGCCGACATTCACCGATTCCGTGTTGTACGCGCGCCGGGACTCGCTGACGTCACTGAAGTAGAAGTCGAAGATGACCGTGCAGTGATCGGCATCCACTGGGATGACGTAGTTGGTGTCCATGTATCCCTCGTAGCAGTTGATCATGAGATTGGGATACTGCCAGAAATACCACGCACGATCGCCTTTGCGCGTGGCTCCGGTCGAGGCGTCTTCGTCGGAGGCAACCATGGGGCTCGATTGCAGGCAGTAGCGGTCTTCGTTTTCGATGGTGTACTGCTTGTAGTCGAGAACCGAACTCAATCCCTTATGCAGATGGGGGACGTGATATCCGCCGTCGAGGTAGTTGTCGACGTACACCTTCCAGTTGCAATGAATGTCGTAGGTGCGGCGGTCGAAGTAGTAGAGCCTGCTGATGCCGAGAGGCGCGATGCGCTTAACAAGTCCACCCATGAATTCATGCAGCGAAACGGCGCTGGGATCGAGATTGATGAAGACAAAGCATTCCCACGTTTCGACGCGAATGGGGAGGAGGCCGTTTTGCGCGCGGTCGAAATTCTCGACGCCCTCGAACTCGGGCATCCCTTTCAGAGAACCGTCGAGACCATATTTCCATCCGTGATAGGGACATTGCAGGATCGAGGCCTGACCGCAAGGCTGCGTGACGACGGCGGCGGCGTGGTGGCGGCAAACATTGAAGAACGCGCGTAATATGCCATCGGCGCCGCGCACAACGACGATAGGTTCACCGGCAACCCGCGTGGCGACGAAGTCTCCGGCATTCTGCACCTGGCTTGTTCGAGCGACGAGTTGCCACGTCTTGCTGAAGACGTTCAGTCGCTCCAATTCCGCGATCCGCGGATCGACATACCAGGACGCGGGAATGGTGAATGCCTCGGACAGAGGCGCACGGTCGTTGTAGCTGGACAGAATCTGCTCGATGGATGCTTGCATCTTTTGGCTCTCTGGAAATTCTACGACTGAAGTCAAAGTATCACGCGACGCGTAACTCAGCGGCGATGATTCGCCCGCGTCTTCTGCGGTTTAACGAACTGCAGGAAGGGGCGACCCGATGGCCCGTTGCAACATGGCGAGAAACTGCTGAATTCTGCGATTCCTTCTTCTCGGCCAATTCACCCTGGCGGCGGAAAAGCCCCGGATCAAGCTCGGCAGTTAGGAACGCATCCTGGAATCGCTCGACCATCCAGTCAATGATCGACACCATCATTTCTATGTCGAGATCATCACGAAGTTCGCCCCGCTCCAAGCCGAAGCGCACGAAACTCACGGTGCCATAGGGGTCTTCGCTGATCAGAAAACGATTGATCTCGCGCTTGAGAACCAGGTCGGTGCCGTAGTTTCCCAGAAGTGAGATCCGGTATGGGATCCAGTCTTCATGGACCAGATGTTCGGTGCGGGCCAGCCAGTAACGCAGCACTTCGAAAAATCCTTGGGAGCGCACTTCGAGGGGAACGTCCAGATACTTGGAGAAGGAGCGGACGGCGCGCTTATAAACTTCGAAGAACAATCCGTCTTTGCTGCCGAAGTGCTGGAAGATGGAACCCTTCGCGATGCCCAAAGCGGCGGCGATGTCACCGACACGGGCGTCGTGATATCCGTGCTCAGCGAAATGTTGGGTGGCGGCCTCGACGATGCGTGTGCGCTTGGCTTCCGACCGAGGCCGGACCTTGGGCTGGCGCTGGTAGAGCGGGGGAGAGACGCGATTGCTGGCGATTCCGGGCATGATAATGACTTTTAGTCATACGAGCATACAGCAGCCTCAGTTCAATTTCAACTTCTACTTTGCTGGGTCCTGCGGTAATGTAATGCGATTCAAGGTTCCTATCGTGACCTCAAGTCAAGCCACGTACGACGCCATCGTCATCGGCGCCGGGCACAACGGTCTGACGGCCGCCGCTTACCTGGCGCGCGCTGGACTTTCTACGCTCGTACTCGAAAGGCGAGACATTGTCGGCGGCTGCTGTGTGACGGAAGAAATTGCGCCGGGGTGCCGCGTTTCGACCACTTCGTACATTGCGAGCATGTTGAGGCCGGAAGTAATCTCGGAACTTCGCTTGGCCGATCACGGCCTGCGAATGATTCCGTGCGACCCGGCGATCCAGGTTCCCTTCCCTGATGGTCATGTCCTTCCCTGGTGGGCTGACCGTGAGCGGGCACGCAGGGAGTTCTCGAAGATTTCAGCCAAGGATGCGGCACGCTTTGTGCAAGTGGACGATCAATTGAAGAAGCTGGCTCGCTACCTGCAGCCATTTTTCCTGGAGCCTCCACCGGAGATCGACACGTCGAGTTTCAAGGGATGGAGCGATTTGTTTCGTGCCGGCAAGCGGTTTCGCGGAATCTCCAGCCGCGAGATTGCGCAACTGGTTTCTTTTCTGACCGGCAGCCTAGGCGAATTTCTGGATCAGAATTACGAATCCGAAAAGATCAAGACCATGTTTCTGGCCAACAATGTATATGGGAAACATGGCGGGCCGTATCAGCCGGGAACCGCGATTGGCCTGCTGTTTCATCTGCTCAGCGGCGGCGAGCATGAATTGCAGGGTTTCTATGGACACGTGATGGGCGGGATGGGGTCAATCACGCAGGCCTTGGCTACAGCAGGAAAGAAACTAGGCGTGGAGATTCGAACCGGGACTACTGTCGCTCGCATCGACGTGGGCAATGGGCGGGCGCGACGTGTCGTTCTCGAAGATGGCACTGAGCTTCGGGCTCGTATGGTGCTGTCGAACGCGGATCCGAAACGGACGTTCCTGGGATTCCTCGATGCGCAGGAACTTCCCGAAGATTTTCTTGTTGCTGTCCGCGGAATCAAAATGGACGGGCCCTGCGCCAAGGTGAACATGGTCCTGGCGGAGGAGCCTCGTTTCACCGGAACCTCAGCGACTGCGGCTCCACTCGAACGTACGTTCTACACGCTCGTGCCTTCCCTGGAGTTCGCCGAACGATGCTACGACGTCGCGAAATTCGGCGAGATTCCCGAAGAGCTTTGGCTGGACTGTGTGGTGTCCTCTAATGCTGATGCGTCGCTTGCTCCGCCCGGAAAACACATCCTGACTTGCTTTGTTCAGTACGTGCCGTATCGGCTGCGACACGGAAATTGGGATGAGAAGCGCGAGTTGCTGGGAGATCGGGTGGTAAAGAAAATTGCCGAGTACGCGCCAAATGTGCCGGGGTCAATTGTGGCGCGGCAGGTGCTGACACCACTCGACCTTGAGCGCATATACGGACTGACCGAGGGAAACATTTTTCACGGAGATTTGCGGCTGGAGCAGCTTTTCTTTATGCGGCCTGTGCCGGGATGGTCGCAGTACCGAACGCCGATCGACGGATTGTATCTGTGTGGGGCGGGAGCACATCCGGGCGGCGGAGTTACAGGAGCGCCGGGGCGCAATGCGGCGCATCAGGCGCTGCGTGATTGGAAGAAAGGACGACATCGAGAGGCGGCATGAATTATGCGAATTCCAGTCCGCTGCCGAAAAGTGCTGACGTGGTCATCCTCGGCGCCGGTGTGGTGGGGACTTCGATCGCGTTTCATCTGGCGAAGCGCAAAGCCGGCAAGATCGTCATCATCGACAAAGATCACGTTGGGCACGGCGGAAGCGGACGATCGTCTGCGCTCATTCGCATGCACTATAGCTTTCCTGCGGAAGTGGAGCTGGCTTTAATCAGCTTGCGCATGTTTCAGAATTGGCAGGAAGTGGTGAGAGCGCCAGGAGACTTCCGCAGAACCGGATTTGTCCGCATTGTGCACCCGAATGAGACCGCTCGATTGAGGCTCAACGTCGAGATGCAGCGCAGGCTCGGAGCGACTGTCGAACTCATTGATAAGCATCAATTGCGCGAACTCGAGTCTGACTGGAACGTTGAGGAGGTCGAGCTGGCCGCATACGAACCGGACTCCGGATATGGTGACGGCGCAGGCGTGGCGGGAGATTTTCTGAGTGCGGCGCGGGATTTGGGCGCGATCTATGCCTCGCGCACGAAGGCGACAGCCTTGCATGTCGATGGCGATCGAGTTCAGGATATAGTGACTGACCTGGGAGCCATCTCGTCGCCGATTGTCATCGCTGCTACCGGCCCGTGGACGCGGCCGCTGCTGCAGGAGATCGGCTACGATCTGCCGATCGAATGCGAATATCACCAGGTCGCCATTCTCCGTAACCCACCCAACATGAAAGGCGGAGGTTGTGCCTGCATTGATTCGGTGACCGCAACATACTTTCGTTCCGATGCGCACGACAAATTTCTTGTCGGTGACTTCTACGGGAAGCGGCCAGTGGATCCTGACAACTTTCCGCAGCGTGCTTCAGACGAATCGTTGGAAGAAATTATTGAGCGCGCCTGCCGGCGCATTCCTAAGCTGGAAGGGGCGGAAGTGATGCGCGGAGTGACCGGCGTTTACGACATGACGCCCGATGCGCGCCCATTGCTGGGCGAGATTCCGGGAGTCCGCGGCCTTTACGTTTGTGCCGGATTTTCCGGCATGGGATTCAAGATTTCTCCGGCGATTGGGCTGGTGATGAGTGAATTGGTGCTCGAGGGAAAAGCGAGTTCGGTGGACATCGGTGCCTTTCGCCCCAATCGATTTGCAGAAAATGCTCCGATAAAACCGGAATATGAATACGTGGATGACTAGCTCGCAGGAGGCGACATGAAGAAGAAAGGAATTTTGGAACGCCTGAAGGAAGGCCCCGTCCTTGGTGACGGAGGCTACCTGCTCGAATTGGAAAAGCGCGGATGGGTGCGCGCGGGTCCGTTCACCCCGGAAGTCGCATTGATGTATCCCAATGCACTTCGCGAACTGCATGTGGAGTTTCGTGAAGCGGGCGCTGAAGTTTTGCAGGCACTCACGTTTTACGCCAGCCGTGACAAACTGGCCACGGTGGGTCTTGAGGACAGGCTGGAAGAACTGAACCGTTCGGCGGTACGCGTAGCGCGTGAGGTTGCCGGCGATCAGTGTCTGGTCGCGGGCAATCTCAGCCTGACGTGGATGTACGAACCGGAAAGCCCGTCGGCCGCGGATCGAGTGCGGAAGACGTTTGACGAGCAGCTTGCGGTCCAGGTGGATGAGGGCGTGGACTTCATTATCGGCGAGACGTTTTCATGGCTTGGCGAAGCGCTGATCGCTGTGGAGCGCGCGAAGAAGACCGGACTGCCTACGATGGTTACGATCTGCTTCGAAAACAAAGACGAAACTGCCGACGGCAAGAGCTGCAGCTGCTGCGGCAAAGGCGCTATTCGACGCGGGAGCTGACATTGTGGGGATGAACTGCCTGCGGCCTCCGGAGCACATTCTTGGGCCGATGGAACAAATGCGCAAGGCGGTATCTGGATATCTTGCGTGCCAACCGGTGGCGTATCGCACGCCGAAAGACAAGCCGGACTTCACCAGCCTTCCCGAGTTTCCCTTACGCGCTCGATCCTCTGCAACTGACGCGGAAAGAGATGGCGGACTACGCGGTGCAGGCGCGCGACATGGGAATCAACTTCATCGGAGCATGTTGCGGAACCGTGGCCATGCACATTCGCGAAATGGCGCGTGTTCTCAATAAGATCCCAGAGGACTCACGCATCTGGAAAAAGGGCGGGGACAAACCGATGTCAGCGTACGAATATTACGATCACGACAAGCTGAATGTTGGCGGAACGAAATAAATAAGATTGCGATCGAGAACTGCGGTCTCACTGTCTGTATGAGACCGCAGCTCTGAACAACCGATTAGCCCACCTTCTGCATGCCAGGATCAACCGCGTGTACAAGCGGCACGTCGACGAGGTGTTCGCTCAGGAACCAAACCTGGAGTTCATTGGGGCGCAAGACGTCGCTGAGGATCATGTCATTCGTGCCATCGTCGCCCACCGTGGATGCGCGTTTTGCCAGGGTCCGGCAATGCCCAATGATGATCTGATGCGCGTCGAGCAGGCGCGAGATCTGTACCGGCACCTCTTCCCTACCGCGCGGCGGTCGCTCAATGCGGGTGGTCTCGGCGATGTCAGGCGCCATGGCGAGCGAGACCCCACCGAGCAACTGAATCCGCTCTGCAATGATGTCAACGATCTCGGCTTGTTCTTCGTAATGTTTGTCATACAGCAGATGCAGTTGATAGAACGTGGGCCCTGCAACCTGCCAGTGTGATTTCTTGTAGAGGTCGCGCAAGGTCATGGTATCGGCGAGCAACTGGTTGAGTTGCTCGGTCATTTCCAGACGGACGTCCTCTTCCAGTTCGAGCGGCAGGGCGTGCGAAACCGAGCCGTAGGCTTGGATTTCCCGGGCGCGCTGATGAATCCGAGGCTGTGCATTGATTGTGGTTTGGCGGCTGGCGCCATCCCTCTTCGGCATAAAAACCTCCTGATGTCGAACGAATCTGTGCTCCCAGTAGTAAACCGATTCGATGCGAAAGGAACCAACAAGCGTTGGATGCTCTAGGCGCGGGTTGGGTGCTCGAGAAAGTAATCGGTGCGGATCAGTTCCCCAAAAGCTGAAGGAGAGTTATCGAGAAGGCCTGCGATACTTAGCCGATTGAGGTCCTGGGAAGCGAACGAGGTTTGACGCCACCCAGCAGCATTGTTATGATCGAGTTGCGGGGTGGAGCAGTCTGGTAGCTCGTTGGGCTCATAACCCAAAGGTCGGTGGTTCAAATCCACCCCCCGCAACCAATCTTTGCAATAATTTAGGGCCGCTCAAGCGAGCGGCCTTTTCGATTTGTCCGTGTTTTGTCCGTCTTCTTAGTTTGCCAGCGCCCGTGTTGGGACCATTGCGGTCGCAATCTGCTCCTCCCTCCACAGGTGACGCCGCTCCTGAACCTTTCGCTGCATGGCCCGCCGCTCATCCTCGCTAAAAAGATCGGCATACCGCTTGAACATGGCAACTGTCGCGTGGCCAGTCACTTCCATGCACTCTTCGACAGTAGAACCCGCCCTCCACATTTCGTGCGCGGCACTGCGTCTGAAATCGTGCATGATCCTGCCCTCATACTTGGGGACATCCCATTTCTTGCTGCACTTCGGACACTTGCGATCAGCCTCCAACACGGAGTCGCACTTGCCCTTCTCATCGCGGCAGGTACGGCAAAGGAATCGTCCCAAGCCATTCAGCACGCACGCGCTGTACCACGCCTTACGATAGTCCCTAATTGCGTGTCCCTCGTTGTGGAAGATCAGATCACAACCGGGAACGCGGGCCTTGCGACGACGTGCGATGATCGCAGACAGATCATCAGTGATCACGATACTGCGAGGCTTGCGGTTCTTTGTGTCCGTCGCTGGCACTTCGATGGCGTCTCCCTGAACATAGCCCCAGCGCAGTTTCAGAATCTCCCCCGCCCTTGCACCAGTTTCATAGGCAAACTCTGCAACGTCGGCGAGATATTTCGGCAAGGCGATCAGCAGTCGCGTCACCTCTGCCTGACTGAATTTCCCTTTACGCACATTCGCGGTTTCATCCAACAGCGAAAGGGTATTGAATGCACACGGCAGCTTGCTCAGTTTATATGCTTGCTTGAGCAGTTGTAGGCTCCGATTCACCGTCGCGTTCTGTTTGTGTTTTGAAAGCAGCAGGCTGACGAACTCCTGCACCCTGCTCTCATCGATGGCAACCGCCCGCATGTCTCCGAAGAAATCGCGCAGGGGCTTTAACTGGCTTTTCATCTGTGGCTGGACCTCGCGAGGAATGCCCCGCTTCCCCCCTAGCTTGTAGTGTGCCTCTAGTTTGTCCAGAATCGCATTGACTTGCAGACGCCGCACCTCCGGCCCGAGGAATGCCGGAGCGCCTAGTGTTTCGGCCTTGACAGCATCCACCAGCTTTCGGAGATATTTCCGTGCCGCCTCTTCGTTGTCTGCTGTCGCTACCAACTTCTCGTGTTTTCGATTCAGGCAGACTTCACGCTTCTCAACGCCCTTGGCGTCGTAATAGGCACACCACCAATACGGTGATCCAGTGCGCGGAAAAACCCTCCCGTCGCCTCTCATGCTTTGCCTCCTTTTTTCAAGTACTCAGCCAATGCCTTTGCGACAACCTGTGAGACCGGAAGGTGCTCGTCAATGGCACGGTGCTGCGCAGCGTCCCACAGGGCCTGCGGAAGCCGCATCGTAGCCCTTGCCATCGGTTCAGTTTTGTTCTTTTTTGTCATTGGCTCTCCTCTTGGCAGGATCGGACACTGGAGAGTGTAGCACTATGACTCTTAGGAGTCAAGGAGTCTCAGCGTCTTAGATACCGTTCGATGCCTTGCGCGGAGAATCGGAGTGAACGTCCCATCCTTTTGGTAAACGGGAAGCGCCTATGATTGCGATACAAGTAGTCTGGCGACATGCCAAGACGTTCGGCAGCCTTGTCCACGTCCAGCAGTGTATCGGGGGGTGGTGTTGGCGCTGGCGAGATCAGCCTTGCCAGCGCCGTCGCGCGCACTTCCTCCAAATCGCCAAGAAGCCGGGGAAGATGCTCAGCCGAGACAGTCTGCGCCGCCATCAGCGCTGATTCGAGTTCTTTCCGCATCATTCCGGCTCCGTATCTACTCACGGACAATTCACGGACAGAGTCCTTGATCTCGTTTGAAACGAGTAGTTTGCAGCGGCCCTTTAGGTCCGTAGTCCAACGTACTGCCGCTTCGAGGCGGTCTTCACCGTTCGCGCCCTAGACAACCGAAACCACGTAGCCCAACCGCTAACCACAGGCTGCCGTCTGGAGACGCAGGCTCTGGCCCAACCCTTCCCACGTTTCCGCTTCCGATTCCTCTACGGTCTAGTCGAAGCCCTCACCTCGCTATATGCTTCACCCCCCGTCGCCCCCAAAGAAAGTGCCGGGGCATTCGTCGTGGTCCCTGTTTCCGTCAGCAGCGCAGTCGAAATTTGAAGGCGGCGCTTCGACGATGGTGTTTTGGGTCCGCGTTCTAAAACGGTGATTCATTGACGCCCACGTCGATCGCGGCTTCCAAGCGGGCCGACGACTGATCCTTGTCGCCGCCATTGGTTCGCTGGGTGTCGCCGAGCATCACCATTTCATTCCCGATCACCTCGGTCCGGCATTTCTTCTCGTTCGTCTTTTTGTCTTCCCAAGACCGAGTCTGCAGGCGGCCTTCGACGTAAACTCTGCTCCCCTTCTTCAAATATTGTTTAGCAACCTCGGCCAGTCGGTCCCAGAGAACAACGTGGTGCCACTCGGGTCGTTCCTGCCACTGCCCCTTGTCATCCTTCACATTGCTGTTCGTTGCGATTGAGAGTTTGGCCATCTTGGCTTTTCCTGTCTCTACGATCTCAGGATCGTGGCCTAGACATCCCACAAGAGTTACCCGATTTACGCCCCTCATTTGTTAACCCTCCTTGCTCGTATTTCGACTGGTTTGGTCGCCGCTTGCTCGCATCCGACCGGCGCGAATAAATCCAGCGACATGACCGAAGCGAAGCAATCTCCATCAGGTTCGAGGACCTGGAGACTCGCCTCCCCAGACGCGCGACGTCGGGGAATCGCTACTCCCGACGCCTCAGACACGTCCTCCTGTTTTCATGAAATTGGCCGCCATTGTGATTGGCTTGGGCCGCATCGCCTCCGGTGGCTCGGCGAGAATGAGCCGCATCGTATCCGCTGGGGCCTCGATCCGAAAGTAGACCGGATCAGCCGAACACGCCGCCTTCGTCTCGAACTCGACCTTGCGAATCCACTCCCGTCCTGGTTCTTCACTGTTCGTCACACTGACGCCGAGCGCCCACTCCGTCCAGCCGTGGATGGCTGTTGCGCCGCGAATGCGCCGGAAAATCGAACCGTTCATGTCCTTCGTTGTGTGGTGAACCAGAGCGAGCGCACACCCCACCTCCGTCTGAATCCGAGTAAGCTGGTCGAGAATCTTCTGGATTGCCGTGTTGTCGTTCTCGTCCTGTCCATGCAGTCTGCGGAAGACATCGAAGCATACGAACTCGACATGCTCCCTTCGCAGTTCGTCGATCAGTTGGGATACGTGACCGTCATCCTCAAGCAGGAACGTCGGCGTCTGCCACCGGGTGTTGATCCACAGCCACCCCTCGAAGTCGGTCCGCCGAACGGTCCCACGAAATAGGCGCGCGAGTGCGCTGCTGCGTCATGCCGGGATAATCTTCGCGACTGATGAGTGCGCACTTCACGCGCCGCGAAACGTTGAAGCCGAGCCAGGGCGTCCCCGTTGCCACTGCCAGCAGCAGGTCCATCATCAGGAGCGACTTGCCCGCCTTCGGCTCGCCAGTCACGATGCCATTGCCCCCCTTCTGGATCACACCCTCGACGATCCACTCGACCTCTGGTGGAGCGGTGGCTCCGAACTGCGCCCCCTCGACCAACATGATGTGTGGCTGTTTCCTCCGGACGCCAAGACGGTGCTTTCTTGATCTCAGCGATTAATTCGTCCGTGGTGTGACCGGCGTTGAGCCAATCTGAGACATCGCCTTTTGGGGGCAGGCCGGGTAGCTCAACCACCTTTACGCCCACTGCGAATTTATGAACGCTCCGGGCGACGATCTCGGCATGGCGACGGCCCGGTTCGTCGTTGTCCGGCAAAACGACGACGCGCTTCCCGGCGAAGTATTTGCTGTCGTCGTCTCGACCACTTAGCCCGCACCGCCGAAATTTGTCGTCGCCGCGATGCGAATATTGCCGGTGGCTGCATCTCGCGAAGGCGGCCAGAACGTTGTCGCAGTCCTTCTCGCCCTCGCACACGAAGATTTCGTTCGCCGTCAGTCAATTCGGGCAGGCGGTACAGCGGCTTCTCGACACCATCGAGCTTGTATTCGTAACGACCATTGCCCACTGGACGACGCTGAACAAAGCGTTTCGGCTCGTACCGCAACTTCTCGAACACCACACGGCCCTGCGCGTCGTGGTACGGGTATATGGCGACAGGCTTCGACTTCTGCGACTCGAACAGGTGTATCGGCTCCAATCACTTCACCAATGCGCGCGCCTGCCTCCTCTCTGCTGCCGCCATTCAGTTTCTGCTCGAAATCGATCAGTCCTCCTCCGCCGCAGCCCGCGTGGCACTTCCAGACGCCCTTCTCGACGTTGAACGACAGGCTGGCCGTGCCGTCGTCATGGAATGGACAGCGTAGGCTCACTTCACGGCGGTAGCCCATCCGCTGGCCGGAGAAGCGGGATTCGACATACTTGCGAATTACGTCGGCAGTGAGTTTCATGCGCGCCTCAATTCTGGAATTGCCTTGAAAACTCGTTCGACTAGCTTGACAGCTCTCCCGAGTGCCGTCGTTGCTGATCCGCAGTAATGCCCGCTTCAGCTTGACGATGGCGGGTAATCGACACTTTGGCCTCGCCGCGAATAGTGCTCTCATCTCTGATTTCGCCCCATGTGGATGTCGTCATCGAGCCAAGATGTTAGTTTCTTTTCACTCCGAAACAGGTGATCGCTCCAGTCCACATACTTCCGGCCCTCCTGGTTGTCGCCCGTTATGGAACGTGCTCGCGGCCAGCCGATCAATGCAGACCTTCATCATGGCCACCGCGTTCTCCAGCTTCGGCTCGGCTGCCATTCGGAGGCACTCCTCAAGTCGCGCCTTACCTTTCGCTGCGGCGTTCGTCCGTAAAGCGATAGAGGTAACGGTTCTTTCCCAGTTTCTCCAGGTAGTAATTCCAGATTTCCTCCAATGCCTCGTCGAAACCTTCTGGTTTCGACGATATGGTTTTATTGGGTGCGGGTGCGGGTGCGGGTGCGGGTGCGGAGGGAGAACAACTCCGTCCCAGCAGTCTGGAGACGGCGTCCAGTGTCCATCGTTCGGCGGACTCTGACTGGTCATTGTCGCGTCAGGGGCAGTCGGGACGACGGGGTCGCTCTTCCGACGCCGTTCGTGTTCTCGTGCCCTTCGCTTACGCACGTAGTCGGGGACGTGATGCCAAAAGTCGTGCACCATGTACCGTCCCGAGCGTCCCCGCACCTCCTCGATGAAGCCTGGACCGTCGCCGCCTCCGGCATCGAGGAGCGCCTTGGTAAGCCTGCCCGGCTCGCCATCCCACCGCGCTGCAGCCTCGACATCAGCGCTGTCACCCAAGAACTCGTCACCGTTCTCATAGCAGGTGTCCCACATGAACTCCACAGCACCACGCGCGACGAGCGCCGATCCCAATGTGCGCGCCAAGCGGCGAAATTTCCGATGCTGAGTCAAGCCCGGGCGTCCCATTGTGTTTCCTCGTCAGATTCAAAACAACAATTACCGTATAGCTACGCTTCGTTCTGTGAATCTTCATCCGCTTCGAGTTCCTTGATGCGGTTCCGCTTTTCTGCTGCGATATTCAGCGGTGGAAGAACGCGATCCAGCAGTTCTCGATCACGAGCAGACGCATTGATCTCGCCACGCTCGATTTGCGAGAGCCGACTTGTTGTGATCCCGCTCCGGAGCGCAACGTCAACCAGCCGAAGACGTCCCGAGACCCGGCGCAGTTTCCACAGAAGTCCGAGCGCGATCTGTTGGTTGACGCTTAACATGGGTCACTCCGTGTATGACGTGGGAGTGAGTATGCCGGAAGGAGAATTGTTTTGCTGGCGTGACTGAGACAGTGAAACTGCGGCAAAAAAGCGGTGATTGGCGTGAAGTAGTGGAAAAGCTGAGGAAAAAAACTAGGAGGCGAGAATCATGGCATGGCTCGCTGTTCGCGTCGCCGCTTACGTTCGCGATCACACCAGTCGGAAATTGTTGCCCATGACCTGTCGTAGAAGATGCCGATCATGGCATACATATCGTCCGCCTCCCACTGTCCTCTACGCCCAAACTCCTCATCCCAACGTGCTTTTTTTACCAGAGGCAGCTGATCGACTTTCTCCCAAACACCAAAGGACTGCATTGGTTCTGGCAAATCCGCCAGTGCTCTTTGGCGGGGCAGATTAGCCCTATTGATGTGTTTCAACTGATCGTAGAACTCCAAAGCATCGAAGTCACGGGCTGCCTTAGGATCGGCAATGTGGTGCTGCGCAGACCATTTTCGCAGTTCCGGTACCTGGCGCTCGATCTCGCGATAGAGTTCCATCCCCATCTGGAATGAGTCGGTGGCGTCGTGTCTCTTCACAATGTTTGCCTCGGTCCACTCGGCGTCTTTCACTTTCAGAGAGGGATATTTCTCGGCTACAACATTGGATTGTGAATCGGGAAAGGTGCGGCAGAATAGGCGGGCATCATCGACGACCTTTGCGAGGCCGAGTACAGTACATTGTGTGACCGTTGCAGTACTGTTGCCAGACGCTTCGATGTAAAGCCGCCCCTTGTGCTCGCCCAGAGCAAATGGCACGGCGTAAGAGGCCCGGTCCAGGCCGCCCCGCCGAGCCAACTCGGGGATGTTCGGTGTACGCGGCGTGGAACTCACTTCAGGGGCTAACGTACTCTTTGGGTCCTCATTTGGTCGATTAAGAGGCCGAGTGCGGGACCTCCCGGTAGATGCTGACTTGGCTGCCTTTCGCGACTGCTTCTTCAACTTGCACCTCCTAGAGGGCGGCTCTCATGTCCGCAGGGAACGTTCCGGGCATGGTGCTTACGGCGGAGGCAGTGTATTCCGGCCCGAGGTTCTCGACTGGCTGGGCTGGCGGGGAGTCGATGAGAACGTTGAGTCCCCCCGCGTCTCAAGTGGCCGGATTCAGCGGGGTGGAGTCAATCGCGCTGTGGGGATGTTGTCGGAATTGCAAACATGCGTCTCGACTTGACAGCCATTTCTGCGCACTTGAGACCCGCCATTCTCGCGCCTTGGGATGTGCAGCAAATCGCGGGTGAGACCCCCTCCCTCTGAGAGAGTCCGATTTCAGCAGGTGGAACCCAATTGTCGGTCAGAGCATGTTATTGAACTTACAAATACCCATTCGGTTGACACTCATGTGTAGAGAATCCACCCCCCGGCGCGCGAAAGAACCCGATCTCGATTCCCGACATGCTGGAGCACAGAGACTCTCACCGATAAAAAATGGGTGCCGTCCAGCCCCCAGCGAAGGGGGGCGGGGTCAAAAAGAGAGCCTATTTCTCGGCGGAGCGCACTCTGATTTTCGGCCTGCGCCTGCAACTTGCTGGGGATGCAGCCGCAACCCGGCAGGGCCAAAGAACCGCCAAGGTCAAAACAAAGAAATCTGCTGCCCTGCCTTGGTTCCACTGCTCTGCTCTCGAAGTCTTTCTCGGACCGAGTCCACGTATCCGGTGCGCTGTATTTGTCGCCATACAGCCAGTCCTCGCTTCTCGGAGTCGGTACTAGGTCTCTAAGACGATGTCCGTATTTTGCTTTCAGGATTTCCGCGACTTCGGCGAACCGCTCGTATTCTTCCCAGCGCGCAGGCTCGGAAAAAATAACGGTGTCGCCGTGTTTGATCAACGTGCGTGCGGTCATCGGGATTGCTGTGATCGTATCCCACCGAGGTGTGATGCTGTCCTCGTCGATCTCCGGGAGTTGTTCCGGCTCTCGCAGTTTTTCCCTCGCAAACTTGTCCAAGCCAGCGTCGATCTGCTCAACATATTCGCGGATGCCCGGTTTGTCTTGATTCGCGCGAAGTTCCTCCAGAGTCGGATAACTGACGATGGCGAGCATCGGTGTGTCGAGCATCACACTTGGGGCAGTGCAGTCCATTCAGTTGGTCGTAATACTCGACCGAAGCTTGCTCAAACGTACGACCAGTGACACGTTGGACATTCAAGAATTTCGCTCTTGTAATCATCGAAGTAGTTGAAGTGGCGCGCGCTCATAGTTCCTCCTTGTCGCTTGAATGTTTGGGACTCGGCCGTGTTCTTGGGAGAGAACAGCAGTCGGAAAGGTGGGGAGAAATACAAAAGGCTCCCTTGGCGGGAGCCTTGTATGAACCAAAAGCCAAAACGCTTCTCATTAATCAGATTACGCTGTCTACGCGTTGTTTTCAAGCAAGAACACGCATCTGCGAGGAAGGGCGCGAGTAGACGAATCAATCACGTCGCCAATGATGACGTGGAATGCTCCCGTCCCGTGGAGCTTGCTGAGACTCAGAATCGGCTGTTTCTCGTAGGACTTCGGCTAGAACTACGGTGCGATAACACTCACCTGACTGGCCTCGGTGCTGCAAAACGCTATTCCAGACGCATCCGGCGAATCCAGCGGGTGCAAATCGTCACAATCGTTTGGATGAGCGTAGAAGCGGTGGTAGCGCTGCTTCGCGGCATGGCGGGCAAGGAGTCCCGCGCTGCTCGCCTTCGGTGGAGACAGTGCCATCGAATTCTTCTCGGCGGTAGTAGTGCTGTGGAGATTTCGTGCAACGCTGCACACGGAGACGTGGAAAAGCGAGCTGCCCGTGTCGCGGGAGCTTTGTTGTTCGCGCTCGCTGCTTACGTCGCGATCACTTCGGTCGTCAGTCTGCTGGGCTATAGCGAACCCAAGCCCACACTTCTAGGGATAGCCGTTCTGGTCGCAGCCGCCGTCGTCATGCCGTGGCTTGCGAAAGAGAAGCGGCGGATGTCAGGAGCTACAGGCAGGGCACTTGAGGGCGGACGCCGCTCAGTCAGCGCTGTGTGCTTACCTATCGCTGATCGCATTGGCGGGATTGGCGATCAACGCGATCTGGCAGGTTAGTGGGCAGACTCGATGGCGGCTTTTAGCGGTTCTGCCTCTCATCGTTTGGGAAGGTCGAGAAGCCATGCGCGGGAAGGCTGGCGGCTGTTGCTAGGTTCGTTCCACTCCTAGTTCTCGACGCCATTGAAGACCTAAGGCACGTCATGCTTTCTGCCTAATCTCCCGCTCCCGCAGCCATGTGAAGATGACGGGGTGACGATCAGGACGTGCAACAGAGAACTCACCATGCCACCCAGTACGGGCGTAGCCAACGGCTTCATAACTTCCGCCCCAGTTCGGGCTGACCACATGATGGGCAGGAGACCCGCCACGATAGTGGATACAGTCATCACCTTCGGTCTCAAGCGCAAAAGTGCTCCCTCGATAACCGCCTCACGCAAGCCTGCCACCGTCAGCGTTCCTTCAGAGGATTTCTTGCGGGCGACTGCCTCCTCCAGATAGATCACCATCACAACGCCAGTCTGTACTGCGGTTCCGAAAAGGGCAATGAACCCCACCCACACCGCAACGGAGAAGTTGTAGCCCAAGAGCTTGAGAAGGAACACGCCACCGCTCAAGGCGAATGGCACAGCTAGAATCACGTGGGACGCTTCCCTGAACGAGTTGTAGGTCTTGTAGAGTAGTAGGAAGATGATCAAGAACACGATTGGGATCACTAGTTCGAGCCGCTTCTGGGCGCTGATCTCGTTTTCATATTGCCCACTCCATTCGATGTAGTAGCCCTGAGGCATTTTGACTTGGCGTGCCACTGCACGTTGAGCATCAGCAACAAAACCGCCCACGTCACGCCCTCGGACATTCATGAGAACGGTGCCACGAAGTAGCCCGTTTCGCTCGAAATCATGGTTGGTCCCATAACGAGCCGGATGTCCGCCACTTCACCGAGTGGAATCTGTGCTCCGTTTGACGCCGTGACCAGTACGCGGCTCAGCGCTTCAGGCTCTTCCCGAAAATCACGGGCATAGCGAACCCTTACTGGCAAACGCTGCCGACCGTCAATCACGGTCGTGAGATTCTTGCCGCCGATGGCAGTTTCGATGACATCCTGTACCTCGCCAACGTTGATTCCGTAGCGCAGCAGCCGCTTCGCGGTTGGTCTTGATTTCAAGATAGGGAGCGCCCGTGATCCGCTCCGCATAGAGGTCTACCGCGCCCGGAACCTGATGCAGAACTCTCTCGATCTCTTCCGCCTTCTGCTCGATGGCGGCGAGATCAGCTGCCAAAATCTTGACCCCGACCTGCGTGCGAATCCCGGTCGAGAGCATGTCGATTCGGTTGCGAATCGGCTGTGTCCAGATGTTCGTCACTCCTGGCATACGGAGCTTTTCATCAAGACGTTGCAGGATCGTTTCCTTGGTTGTACCCGAAGGCCAATGATTCTTGGGCTTAAACACGATGACCGTTTCGGTCATGTTCACTGGCGCAGGGTCAATAGCGCTTTCGGCTCTCCCGATCTTTCCGACCACGCTCTCAACCAGCGGGTCTTGCGCGATGACCTTGTCCTGCCAACGGAGAATTTCCGCTGCCTTCGTAAGCGAGATGCTTGGATCGGTGATCGGCATGAAGAGCGCAGTCTCTTCGTTCAAAGGCGGCATGAACTCTAATCCAATGGTTGTCGCCAGCAACACCGCGCTAGTGAAGATCACCACCGCAGCGCCGAGGGTCAGGATTCGATGCCGCAGTGCCCATGTCAGAGTTGGTTTGTAGAGTCCACGCAGCCCGCGCATTAGGGGATTGTCTTCCTCACGTTGAAGCTTGCCACGGATCAGGAACGTGCATAGGACGGGCACGAGGGTGACTGCGATCAGAGTCGAGCCTACCATCGCAAAAGTCTTGGTGAATGCCAAGGGATGAAACAGCTTTCCCTCCATTCCTGTTAGTGCGAAGACAGGGACAAAAGCCAGAATGATGATCGCCATTGCGAAAAAAATCGGACGCCCCACCATCTTGGCTGCTTCCAAAGTGATCTGCTCGATAGCAGACCTGTATTCTCCGTTTGCTTCGTAATGTTGTTCGGCTCGCCGGAGGACGTTTTTCAGTCATTACGATTCCTGCATCCACCAACACGCCAATGGCGATTGCGATCCCTCCAAGGGACATGATGTTCGACGAAATGCCGACGTAGTGCATGAAGAGGAACGAACCAAGCACAGCAAGAGGCAAGGGCAGCGTGACAATCAGAATGCTGCGAAAGTGCCACAAGAAAAGTATGTGGGCGAGCGTGACTAGGACAATTTCCTCGATTAGGGCCGTCTTGAGTGTATCGACTGAGTGGCGAATGAGGTCGCTGCGGTCGTAGAAGGGGACGATGTGAACGCCTTTGGGCAACCCCGGTTCTAGAATCTTGATTTTCTGCTTGATCGCGTCAATGATCTCCAGTGCATTGGCTCCGTTGCGAATTACGACCACGCCACCAACGACCTCTCTACCAGCCTTGTCCAGCACTCCCCGACGAAACTCAGGACCGAGATGCACATCGGCGACATTGCGGATGTAAACGGGCGTACCCCCGCTTGCCATGAGCACAATGTTGTTGAGGTCATTGACTGAGTTGATCAGGCCAACTCCGCGCACCGCCTCTTCTGTGTCGTTCACCTCCAGAACCTTAGCCCCGACGTTGGTATTGCTACGTTGCACGGCTGAGACGAGAGTGCTCAGCGGGATGTTGTAGCCTCGAAGCTTGGCTGGGTCTACGTCGATTTGATACTGACGAACCCAGCCTCCGATGCTCGCGACCTCAGCCACGCCCGCAACGGAATTGAGTTGATATTTGATGAACCAGTCCTGAAGTGAATGCAGGGTGCCGCCATCGTAGGAACCTTCGACCGTGTACCAGAACACCTGCCCCACACCTGTGGCGTCGGGACCGAGCACGGGGACGACTCCCTCAGGGAGGAAACTCGAAGCAAGGTTCACCCGCTCTAAGACTCTGGTGCGAGCGAAATAGAGGTCAACATTGTCCTCAAAGATGACGTTGATCATCGAGAAGCCGAACGCCGAAGAGGAGCGCACGTTCTTTATGCCAGCCAAACCCTGCAGGTTGGTGGTAAGCGGATAGGTAATCTGATCCTCCACCTCTTGCGGGCTGCGCCCCGACCAGTCGGTATACACGATCACTTGGTTTTCGCTGAGATCAGGAATGGCGTCGATTGGAGTCTTCAACAACGCCCAATAGCCCCACGCTGCCAAAATTAGGTAGGCGATGAGGACGAGCGGTCGATTCTTCAGTGAAAATTCAATTAGTCGGTTGATCATCGCAGTGTCTCCTCATTGCGCTACCAAGCGCGAGCGATACGTTCCTAGCACCTGCCCATTTCGTCGAGCCTCAATCTCAACATTCCATGCCCCCGAAGACGGAACCTTCACCGTCCCCGTGTACTGCGTCCCATCCCAACGCAGGTCAGCCGGCGAGCGCGTCTCAGGCATGTTCATGGCTGGCATCGCTGGCATGACGAGCGCCACTTTGACTGCCGCGTCCGATATGGGCTTCCCTGAAACGTCCAGAACGGCTACGTGAACTGTTGCGTTGCTGCCGCCCTTTGGCGAGGCGGGGTCAGCGCTGAATCGAAACTGGATTGCCGACGAGACCACCGCTTGTCCAGATTCAAATTGCTCCGAACCTCCGAACAGTCCCGTCATTCCTCCCGTGATTCGCGTTTGGGAGTCGATCAGGAAATTTCCTTGCACGACCACGCGATCTCCCCCTTTTACTCCAGCCAGAACTGGGTAGTATTGGTCGGAAGGCTGTCCAAGACGAACCTCTCTGCCATCGAAATTTCCGTTTCCTGCGGACACGTATACGATCTTGCGTGTCCCCGAATCGACCACAGCCGATCTGGGCACTGCCAGCATGTCGTTGCCTTCGGGCATTGCGAACTTGACGTCCACGAACATGCCGGGGCGAAGGCGCATCTTCGGGTTGGCAACTTGAATCCGTACCGAAGCTGTCCGCGTCTGCGGGTTCATCATCGGGTCAACGAACGCAACACGCCCACGCGTGCTGCCGCTGAGTGCGTCCCCAGTGATCTCAGCGGGTTGACCGATCCGAATCGTGGCAATGTCAGGCTGATAAAGTTCTGCTTTTACCCAGACGGTGCTTAGGTCGGAGAGCGTGTACAGCGACTCTCCCGCGCTCACGTACTGCCCTTCAGTTACTTTGCGTTCAGTCACGATGCCGTTCGCGGGGGAGTAGATCGGCAAGTCAATCTGAGGCTTCGGAGAACTCGCCATGCCGTCAATCTGCTGCGATGTCAATCCCCAAAGTTCAAGCCTTCTGCGGGCAGCAGCCACGAGGTCTTCCGCACCGGAGACTGCCTGTGGCTCAGCGCCAGAACCAAGGTGCTTTCGGTTCTCCAAGGCGAGCCTGTATTCCTCGGTGGTGCTGAAGATTTCGGGACTGTAGATCAGAGCGATCTCCTGACCCCGGCGCACGGGTTGCCCGGTGAAGTCGACGAACAGCTTGTCGATGCGTCCGCTGACGCGGGCGCTGACAGTAGCGAGTTCCGTCTCCGGCTGTTCGACTTGAGCAACAGCGCTCAAGGTTCGTCGGAGGTTCCGGCGCTCGACCTTGACGGTCTGAACTCCGATCTGTTGCTGTTCTTGATCACTCAACTGAGAGTGTGGATACTGTCTGACCACCTGCGCTCTCGGACTCTTTGGAAGTAGCAGGCTCACTGTCCTGTGCCTGCGCAGGAACAATTACATTAAGATCGGCTGTTCCGCTGTCATGCAGACGACGGCTGGCAATATAGAGCACAGCAGCGACAACCATTCCACACAGCATTCCAGTCAGCACTAATCGCGTTTCACGTTTCGTCATCACCGCACCTCCAAAGACAAGTCAGAAGCATCAGAGCGATCCGATCTCGGCGGTGAAGCTGCCTGCCGATTCAAAGGAGCGCCTGTTGCACGTTCAAGATCAGCGAGATTCGATTCCAATTCCGAAGCAAAGCGGAAGTAAGCCAGTTCTACATCGAGTGTCGTGTTCTGGCTGTCGAGAAGATTCAGAAAGTCGGTGCGGTCTGCTTGGTAGGCACTCACAGCCGACTTCAAGGAGGCTTCAGCTTGCGGACGCAGCGTGTCGCGGTAGAGGTCTACGAGACGTTTCGCCGACCTCGCCCGGACCAGCGCCTCCTGAATCTGTTGAAAGGCGACAGACCGTTGATAGTCGTATTCAGCTTGTTCCTCGCTGATCTGGGCTTGGGACTCGGCAATCTCAGCATTGTGCCGTCCCCGGTTCAGCCACGGAAGCGTGACAGAAAGTTCCGCCATGTATGTGTTCCGGTATCGAGCGCCTTCCGGCATCAGCATGTATCCGGCGCTGATGTTGTAATCGGGTGAATAGCCTTTTTCTGCCAGCTTTTTCTTTGTTCCTCTTGGTGGATCGCCGCTGACGCCGCTGCGAGTTCTGGTCTGCTCTCAAGGGCAACGCGTTCCAGTTCCAAGAGCGAAGGGATGGTGTCGGGAGGCGCGTATGCTCCCTCGACTGCGATGGGTTCTGCGGGATCCCGTCCTACAAGCGTATTTAGGCGTGAACTCGCCATGCTGCCTTCTTGCTGCAACATGACTAGGTGTTCGACCAGTTTTGTGAGTGCGATTTGCGCCTTGAGCACATCCTGCTGGGGAACCTTCCCGACAACGTACTTGATTCGGGCTTGCTCCAGAGCTTGGCGTGCGATGGATGCCTGCTCGTCGTGCAGAATCAATTCATCCTGATTGCGAAGCAAATCGTAGAAAGCTTTCCGCACGTCAGCGGTGATCTCACGTTTCGCAGCTTCCAGTTGCGCCTTCGCGACCTCGCTCTCTCTTTCCGCAACCTCTGCCCGCAATGCCCGCTTTCCCGATCCTGGCAAAGCTTGGTTGTACATGAACATGTGCTGTGTCTGGTTCAAGTCCCACGGGCGCTGGAGGGGTGTGCCCCAGCCGCGATACATGAAAGCCGGGTCTTCACGTGATCCCGCGATCTTCGGCTTGCTTTCGGCAACCACGATTCTGCGGAACATGAGACGGATCTCTGGATTGCTAGTGAGAGCTTCGCTTTCGAGTTCAGCCAGGCTCTTCGGTGGAATGGCTCTTCGAGCGTGCTGGTGCTCCTGCTTCAGCAGGTCTTCCAGTGCGCCGAGGGGACTGGACGAATCCGCTGCCTTGGAAAACACGGATGCCAGCAGCCCCGCGAGCAGGGCAATAATCTTGATTGTTTTCATTCGACTCCTCCGCAACAAAAAACAAACCCAAGGACACGCTCTGTCAGACACACGAACGTGCGTGCAGCAACAATGGACAGAGCAATGGGGTCAGAGCAGAGGAGTGGTCTAGATTCTGAGGATGGAAATAGACGAGAAGTTTGTGTCAGGCGGCGGTGAATGCGCGTAGATAGCCCGCCGTTCCGGGGTTGCCGCAGGGGGTGCAACGGTCGCTTGCGTTGTTACTATGGCGATGGTCAAGTGCCGCGTCGGAACTGAAGCGCTCGCTTGTGGCAGAGCGTCTGGGTGGTGACTCTTAGTTTGGCAGCACGAATGACTCGCAGGCATTGAAGCCTGACCGCACTGCTCAGCCATGTGGTGGCAAACACTCGCGCTCAGCGGGCGTAAGGGTCGCGCCGGGAAGCACGCATGCGATAGCGGGACTCGCCACCCACATCAGCACGATGCTCAGCAGCAAGGCTGCTCGAACTCTGGTCATAGCGATCATTATAGCAATTCATTATGCGATGTTCGAGAAATCTGAGTCTGTGACCAGAATCACGCGTTGGTGTGTCCCGCCTACGCGGTGCATGGCGAGGGTGGTTCAGAAGGGGTTCCCTGTGGGCAGCCGGGGAATTGAGTGTCCTACCATCCGTCGCGCGGCAATAGCGAAGCGATTACGCGGCAGAACGGGAAGTGGCGGGCCACCGGGTAAGCCACGTCTCCCTCCGCAGTCCCTCTGGCTTCTGCAGGTTTTGATTTCCGTAGAACGAACTGCTCGTGCTCTGATTCGGAAAACCACGCGCGACACGAACTGCGCATATCTGTTTCCCTCCTGAAAAGAACACCCTGCACGCCCCTACATTTCTACGTCGAGTTCGCCCACGGGTTGTCTGAGAGTAACAGCAAGTTCCTCGTCGGTCGGCCAGCGGTTGTTCGCCAAATGAAACTCAAGTTCCTCACTCCGAACGGGCTCTGCAGATCAGCCGCGAGGTCGGAAATCTGGACATGGCTTGTGGGGCGCGGCCTTCGACTGCGGTCGGCGATCCTCGTTCGCAGCGCGATGGCGCCCGGCCCTTCTGAACAGGCGATTTCAACGAGATTTTCGGCCACTATTTCGGCGTAGGTGCGCTGATACGGATCGTCATGGCTTTCACCTCGCGCCAGCCGACTGCGAAGTGCTTCACTGAGCAATCTGGTTCGAGGTCTCCCACCGGGGTTTCCGCTCGACCCCTTCTTCCACCTCGTTCCCGCTCCAATATTCGGATCGAACATGCACACCTCCGCGCGGATTATTGGAGCAATGCTCTCACAGTTGCGAGACATTTCGTATCGAATTGTTCGGCCACTTGGAGAGACCACTAAAGTCCGAGACCCTTTCTTACGGAAAGACCCCACCGTCACCCCTGCGCGAGGAGTGCGTCAGTGGTTAGAGAGGGGAGAGGAAGTACTGGAAACCGGACTTGATGGCTCAGGGCAGCCGCTGTAATTGAGCCTTGTGCTTCGCATCCAGCGCCCGCTGCCGTTGCCCGTCCATCTCAGTCAGGATTCCCAAGAGTGTTGTGGCAATCGTGAAGCACAACTCTGCGTCGGCCCGAGGAAAGTCGATCTCGCCTCGATGCATGACCCTGTTGCGTCGCTTGAAAAACTCGTCCTCGAAATACTTCCTCGGCGAAGGGGAAGCGGTGATCGCTGGATACTGCGCCTGCGCTGCCCGCAGCAGTCCGCTGTTCTGCGAAAGGAACGAATCGAACGGCTGGCCCGTCAGTAACTCTGAAACCTTGTCCAGCTTGGTGCCGATTGCGAAGAATTTCCGCCAGCGTTCCTCCCATTCCTCTCTGTCTGCATCGTTCGCAGGCCGAGTGTTCAGGAGGTCAACTTCGTTCCACTTCAGGTACAGGCGCGCCATCTCGCAATCGACGGCCATTGCGCCCAGCACAATGGTCAGAGTCCAGTCGCCGTTCTTCAACTCAGTCCAAGAGCGGCTAATGATTAGCTGCCCTGCAAAATTCCCCAGCGGCTCCACGAACCAGAGAACGGCGTGGCAGTTCGGACAGAGGTCTTCCTGCGCAACGCGCGTGCCGACCGCTTCGACGATGACGGTCTGGCCGCAGCCGCAGATGATGCTGGCAGAAGTCCTCATCCTGCAAAATTGTCTCAGGGTTCGGTGCACACCGTATACCTGTAAGGAAACCTTCCAAACGCCACTTCGTGCGGCACTATCACAAAAGTGGTGCCCGCAGACCCGAAAGCAAGGTCCTGAAATGGGGTCTTGAGTGTAATGGCGATTTTTCAACAACTATCCGAGTTTTCTGTACTAAATTGAACATTTTTTTGCTGCGGATTTCCGCATCATAGACAACCGTGAAGGCCAAGAAGCCTAGTCTCAAGCAGGTACAGGCCGTCCGTTGCCCCACATGTGGCGCGGGGCCGGGCGAGAAGTGCGAACTCACCACGGGACAGCCTCGCACAGAACCGCATCGGGATCGACGATTGGCTGCAGGGGACTGAGTTCTGCGCCTGAAGCTCAACGCCCATACCACAATCCAGTGTCGTGGCTTGCGGCTTTGGATGGTCGCGGCCCAGAGGGCTGTGTACGCTAAAGGGCTGACGGTTCCGCCCTAAAAGTATAGCCTTCGTGGATCATGGCTAAAGCCAACGACCCGCCTTTAGCGTTTGGAGAGATCATCGATCGCATCGAGCAGATGCGAGAAGAGTTGCTCATCCTTCAAAGGTCACTGGAGAAGATCGAGGACCCGCCAACAAATGACGTGGACGAGGCGGCGCTACGATGATACAGCAAACCGCCAGCTAGGGCTTCCGTGACAAATCAAAAGTAGAGCTAGGCTCAATTCGATTTCGGCGACCGCTTTGAAAGCTCGCCCTCGAAATGAGCTTCAACTTCTTCATGACTAAGCGGGTTTTTCGCGTCGGTCAATATGATGGAATAGACGACTTTGTTGCCTTCCACCTGAGCGGTAAGAAACGCCCTCTCGGCCAGTTCTTGGTTGGTGAATTTCACTCTTCTGCGATCTGCAAGCGTTTTAATCCACTCGTCGCTCATTCAGCACCCCCAAGTGGCGATTCAGTCGCCCTTTGGTCGCCATGTCCTTCTGTCAGTCCTTTCAAGACAGACCGCTTGCGGGACCTTCGCTCGACATGACCTTGGTACCACTCCAAGAACGTGTACGCTTCGCGTAAGAGGGAGTCGTACACTTGCTCCTGCGTCAGTTGGCTCGCCGGCAGAGATAGGACGGCACCTATCGGAAGCTGATGTGAAATTCTTGTGACCGCCAAGAACGCAATGAGTTCGGCGTCAGACTTCGATTCCTTCTTCGCTAGACTCTCGAATGGATGCTCCATTTCCCCTTCCTTTCTAAATCCGCGCCTCTTTCCAGTGTTCTGCGCAGGAAAGGACAGCTAATCGTGCAGAACAATGTTGAGAAGTGAACTGTGAACCTGCAAATCATCACCCGCGTGATAGTCAATGAACCCCAATTTCCTAAACCTGTTCATGAAAAAGCTAACCCGCGAGCGAGTCGTGCCTATCATCTCTGCGAGGGTCTCCTGACTGATATTGGCGATTAGAGTCTGGGGCGCGCCTTCCTTGCCGAAGTGAGCCAGCAACAGCAGAATCCGAGCTAGTCTCTTTTCGCTGGAATTGAAAAGCTGGTCAACCAAATCCTCTTCATATCGGATGTTCCGTGCCAGCAAGTAGGCCACGAACATATCGGAAAACGCGGATTCCCGGTGCAGCACTTCCATCATGGACTTTTTATCGATTCGCATCACAGAACAATCGGTCATTGCGGTTGCGGAGCACATGCGAAGAAGCTGCCCTCTAAGGCACCCTTCTCCGAAGAAATCACCCTCGTTCAGAATGCCGATTGTGGCTTCTTTCCCGGTCTTCGACACAACCGTGAGCTTTACCTTTCCTTTCAGTATGTAGAAAACAGCATCGGCCGAGTCGCCCTGAACAAAGATCGTCTGTTTCTTGAGGAACGCTGTGATCTTCCTACCGCCGTCAATGGTCGAGAGAAATGTCTTGGGATCAAATTTTTTGAGAATCTTGGCTGCTACGGGTGTCATGGTCGGCCCCCTTTCGAGAGTTCCGAATGCGCGGAAGTCAACTTCGTATGAAGGGATGAATGAATGCGTAGGAAAGCGAGACAGCAACTTTGCGGGGAGCAACTTGGTCCGCGCTCGACAAAATAATGATTTCACCGCTGGTGTCGAAAGTCAAACGTGCCTACAGCCCGACAGTTTCAAAACCGCCGCGAGCTGTGACCAGAATCACGCAGATTGTTGGCGCACACACAAGTTCACCAAACTCTAAAAGCGATTGACACTCCTCATCAGAGACTCGTCTTTACTGTAGAAACTCCTCACGATGTTGCGGGTGTCGGGAGGGAAGGCTCGATGATGAAAAGGTGGCGCAGTTCCCGTGAGAGAGAGGGAGAGTCGCTGCGCCACCAAAAAAACAACCCTGTTTGTGTGAAAAGGTACAAGACACAGCCGACCGACAAATGGTCAAAATTGCACACTCCCAAAAAGGTGATCCCAGAGCCTCTTCTTAAAGTCTTGATGTCCCGTCGCTGCTCGCGCACGAGGATAACTGTTGTAACCAAGGCGATTACACTCAAGTTCCCGCCCAAGGGAAGATGAGTGGGGATTTTTCGTCAATCATCCCCTGCCTACGCGCTGCAGCAAAGACCCTCAACAAGTCAACTAGCGCCGCACTGATCGCCGACACTTCGACCCTACGCTCCAATTCAGACCCCGAGCAAAGCACCCAAGCCTCCGCCTCAATAGCAGAGACCCGGTTTAGCTGGATTGAACCGATCTGCGATTTGTGGGTAAGTCACAGACCAGCCAAGTTCTACCGTCGCCAAAACTGATTTTCGATTTTCCTATAGATCAAGAAGCGACAAAGGAAGTGCCGCCAGCGTTTCGGCACAGTGAGTTTAGGGTGTCTCCGACGCGGGCTTTGGCCTGCGCGGGTGGTTAGAGCAAACGTGCGATGCAAACTCCTTGTCGCGCTGAGACTCAAAGTTCCGCATCATTGCATCGAAAGTCTCGCCGATAGGCGGATCAGTAGGGTTGAAGAACCATGCACATTGGGAGCAGCCCCAACCGCGCTTTCGCGGTTGGTCTACCCACACAAGCTCGCCCGGCATGGCCGGATTATATGCAGCAAAACCTCAGTGATCAATATTGATCACTCGAGATTCCACCTTGGACCTAATCTACTTGCGACCGTCTAAAGGAGGCATTCATGGGTGGTCACCCTTTCCCAGAAATATCCTGCATACTTTGCAGCAAGCCAGTAGCTTTGAAGGTCGATCTGTCTGCTGATGAGAACGGCAAGGCCGTACACACGGAGTGCTACGTCCCCCGGATCACGAACCCACAATGCAATCCCTCTGCCATGCTTGCCGATTGATTTCTGTGCGGAACAGAGTCGTTTGAAAAGGATGAACGGGTGGAGATTACGATTGTGCTACGGTCGATCCTTTGCGATCCATACACGGTCGCGATGCGGACTGGTGCGCGGTTGCCCAGTGCAGAGTTCACAATTCTCTCCCGGAGCAGCCCCCCAGGTCGGACATCGGACGGCGAGCACCTGCTTTGGGCTGAGTTCTTTTGTCACACAAACCTCCACGTACAAAAGGGGTCGTGAATTGGACCAGTTCCGGGAAGCCCGTCTGGACGGTCTACCCCCTCCTGACAACGGACATCGGCCGATTCTGCAGAAAGGCATTGATGAGTGCGCTATTTATTTGCAAGCCGCCGTTATAGCTGACTAAGCCTTTCTTTTTGAACGCATTCATAAATTTGCTTACCCTTGCGCGGGTGGTACCAACCATCTCCGCGAGGGTTGCTTGGCTCACCTTCAGGGGGTCTCTCTGGCTTCTGATTCCTTGGTTATTTGCCCAAACAACAACAGAACCCGTGCCAGTCGCTTTCGCTGAAATTAAAGAATTGATCTGCCAGGTCTTCCTCGACTCGAATAACTCGAGAAAGCAGATATGTATTAAGCAACGCTGCAAACTGTGCGTCGTGCTTGAGCGTGCGAAGCGTGCTCTCCTTCTGCAAGCGAGTGATGTTGGAGGGCCCAATTGATCGCGCCGTATACACTCCGAAGAGATTGCCCGCCCAGACAGCCTTCGCCAAAAAAACTACCCCGCAGCAGGACGGCGATTATCGCTTTTTTGCGACGCGTAGCGGCGATCGTGAGCTTCACCGTACCGCTCTGGATATAGAAGAAGACTGCATCGGCTTTGTCCCCTTGCGAAAAAATGATCTCGTTGTCTCGGTAGCTCCGCGCACTCATCCCAGAACGGAACTTTTTGCGGAAAACTATGGAACTGAAACCGAGAGTTTTTTCGATCGCCATCTGGCCTCCTCGGTACAATCAATTCAATCGGGAGTACCGTCCTCCGTATAGAAAATAAATCATATGGCTCGGGAATCTGGCGTGGATGCTCAATAAAGCTCATACACAATTGCACACAGTATCTACGTGGTAATCTCGGGCAAACTCCTCTGACCCGGGCTGCCCATTGGCAGGATTTGCGCAAGGCTTGGTTTGCGAAATCAGGCCTTTACACTCAAGTTCCCCGTTGGCGAGGGCGGTCGCCATCAGCGCCACCGCGCCGCGCGGCGGGCCAGCGGCCCTCACTCTCTCATAAAGTGCTTCTCAAACAAACGCTTTGACCGTTCCGCGCCTTCGTCCGTCAGCATCACCGACTTCGCCTTCGTCGCTGGCTCGTAAATGTAGCCGCTCTCGTGCAGGCGGTCCATGACTTGCCAGCTATGGCTCTTCCACGCCCGTAGCCCGTACTTGTCCTTGAACGTCGTCAGGTAGAGCAGTGCCAGCGTCATCTCGTCCACCTTCTCGTTGTCGATCTCCATCACGTCCTCCTGAGCGGTGGTTGCACCATCGCGCGGTCTGCCGTAGTCCCAAGGCTGCGGCACTGGAGGCCGTCGCTATGGGCAAAAAGAAAGTCCAACCGAATTATCGTCGCAGAACGCTCCGGCTGCCAGACCTCGATCATTCCAAGCTGGCAGTACTCAATAGCCTCGGGTCACCCGGTTCGCGCCGCGTCTACGAGTACGCCCTCGACCAGTTCATTGCATGGTACTGCTCAGAACCTCGCCTCGCCTTCAACCGGATTGTGGTCACTCGCTACCGCATGTACCTCGAATCGCGCGGGCTGGCGGCGAATACCATCAACCAGCAACTTGCAGCCGTCCGCCGTCTCGCCCATGAAGCTGCCGATGCGGGCTTGCTGAGTCCAGAATTGGCGGCGGGGATCAGCCGGGTGAAGGGTGTGAAGCAGCTAGGCTTCCGCGTCGGGAACTGGCTGAGTGCGGACGAGTGTTCGTCAGTCCTGAGGCACGCCTCCGGCACCAGCCTGCGCGCGAAGCGCGATTACGCGATGCTGGCTATGCTGTTTGGCTGCGGCCTGCGGAGATCGGAACTGGTCGGGCTGGAGATGGACGACATTCAAGTACGCCAAGGCCACTGGGCCGTCGTGGACCTGATCGGGAAGGGCGGGCACATCCGCACCGTGCCGATTCCGATCTGGGTCAAGGCCGCGCTGGACGAGTGGACAGCAGCGGCGGGGATCACGGACGGGAAAATCTTCCGGGCCGTGGCCAGAACCGACAAGATCTGGGGCGACGGCATCTCGCAGAATGTTGTCTGGTATGTCGTCAAGGGCTGCTGCGAGAAGGCTGGGTTACAACACATCGCGCCGCACGACTTGCGCCGGACCTGCGCGAAGCTGTGCCACACAAACGGCGGCGAGATCGAGCAGATTCAGTTCTTGCTGGGCCACGCCTCTGTTCAGACGACAGAACGCTACCTCGGCTGCAAACAAAACCTCGGGCATCCCGTGAACGACCTGTTCCAATTGGGGAACATCGCCGTTGCGGCGTAGAATGCGACCTTTACCGCATAAACGAGATAACAAGGTGGACATTCACCATGCACGCGATTGAATCGCAAATTGTTTATGTGGATGACAGCGGATCAGAACCCGACCCTCGCATCCGCATCATTGTCGCCGCGTTTTGTGTCTCTACGGAGAAGAAGTGGAAAAAGTTTGAATCCGCATGGAAGGCCGTCGCGCAGGAAGCGGGGTTCGTGCACTTCCACATGACCGAGTTTGCTGGGTGCAGACGCGACTCTTGGTGCAGAGACTGTAAGGATGGCAGGACCGATGCTTCCAAGCATCCATGGCGAGAATGGTCCAACAGTAAACGCAAGGAGGTCCTCGGACAGCTTGTTCAAATTGTCAGCAAATACACCGAGCAGGGCTTCGGCATAGCATTCACAAAAGAAGACATCAAGAAATATGTTCTCGATTCGGACTCCACACTTCGCACGTTGGCCGAAGAGCAATTTGGCGACGAGCACTTCACCTTTGCGGCAACAACTTGTGGAGGCGAACTTGCACGATGGCGGGCGAAACAAAACTCTTTTCCGCCTGTTAGATTCGTTTTCGATCTCTGCACTGAAAGACAGAAGCTAGAGATAGCGAAAGCGTTCACCAAAGCTGACCAAGCCAAGCCGCAATTCATTGATGGGATCGAACAATGGTTTGATGTGGATGCCGATGGAATCTCTTTTGCAAGTCGAAAGGCCGCCGTGCAACTGTTGTCCGCTGACATGTTGGCTTGGGTCACTGCAAAAATCCGTGCATTCCAAGAGTATCCTGCAACCGTGAAGCGTAGGGGCTGGCCAAAGGACTTGAGCAGAGTCGCGTTTCCGTTCATCGACAGCAAGAAGTTGCACATCGGGTACAACACCGGGCAATCAGTTCGTGAGTGGCAAGAACGTGAGATAGCATTCTGGAAGACCAACCCGCAGGGTCCGAGTGATTCCGAGGGGTTTTGAGTGTAATGGCCTGGTTACGTAAACCATCCCGTGCTGTACCGGCTCGCGTTGGCGAGTTCCCGATAGCGAGAGGCGATCGTGCTGGAACTGTTCGCGACCTCATCATCTGTAAGATAGCGAAGTGGACGCGGATGAACTGATCCGCTGGATGACCTGCGCCAACCCGCTCATCATCGCGCGCTGGGCGGGTGTCATAGTCCTCCTAACGATTACTCCGCACCCCTCAATGATCAAGAAGGGCCGAGTCACAGTATCGACTCTCCCATTGATCTTTGGGATCGGGACAAGGAACCGAGCGGAACAGCCCCGGCGTGCTCGAGTGCGAAAAGATCGATTGACAGGGATAGAGAAGACCTCCCGAAAGAACCGCTCGAGAAATCGCGTCCGTGCCAAGAGCATGCACTTCATCGTCATCTGGCAAATCCCATGATGAACCATCGGCAATCTCCGCTAGCGCAGCGTAGTCGGTCGGGTCCGCCTGCCGCGGACAAATGGCCAGACGTTGCTGTACCTCGGGACAGGAGATCTTCGACTGCGTCGCAAGTCCTCTCCGCCGATGACCAAGCCGTGGTTGCCCAATACGAGGACGTCGGTATCAGCGGAGGCGGATAGAACCTTTTCGATCTCCCGGGCAAGAGGCAGGCCCGAAGGCACGTAGGAAATCCATTGCCAGCGTAAACCATCAAGTTGGTGTTCCAGTTGAACCGGTGCATCTTGCCGTACCGCCCAGGCGATCGTGTTCACGCAATGTACGTGAAGAACCACGCGATGCGGCAGCACCGCGTGCATGGCTGTCTCGATTGAAGCACCGTTATACCGTTCAGCAGGATCAACCTTCTGCTTCACGCACTCCTTAACCTCCGCCAGATCCAAGGGGATCAGGATGTCCTCGTGGATTGCATCGGCCATCCACTTGCCCGATGCTTTGATCCACAGGACACCTTCAAGCTTTATAGAACTGTTGCCGGTGCTCGCCTGTGTAAGCAGCGGATCGCTGCCAATCCGTGCGGATAGTTCCCGCAGCGGCATGAGTTCAGCCTGGTTGGTCGCTGACATATTCTTGTTCATACACGCCTCCAATCTTTATTCTCTAGGGAAGCACCCGCAGTGCTTCCTCGACTGCCGGCAGCTCTGCAGTGCTGTTTGGACCGAGCCTGGCCAATCTGACCAATCCTGATCGAGGCTTTGAAGATGGCTCCCACTGGAATGATGCCGCCCAGCTTGTGCGCCGCTACTGGCTGCCAAGCCCATGGATGCGACGCATCCGCACGAACCGCAATCCGGATTTCCGCCGAATTGACAAGGGACGATCTTGGTTTTCAGGTCCGCCGACAGTGTCTGGGTGGTGAGCGCAAAAACACAGTCCGTGGGACTATGTGGAGGCGTGGCGAACTGCCGAATCATCCCCTCCGGCATGTCCAGCTTGGGAAATTCCTTCCGTAGTGCGAGCATGTCGGCGATCGCCTGCTGACGCTCATGCGGTTGCAACATTTCCGGCAGCTGATCTCCCACTTGCGGAGTGAACAAGCTGAACCATACCTTGCGGATCTCCGCCCGGGGAGTCCAGAACTCCAGAAACTCCTTCAAATAGCCTGGCCGCTTCATCATCTGACCGGTGACCGTGCAGTGGATCGTGATCTTCTGGCCAGCGATGTTCTTCAGGATTCGATCGTAGGTTGCCGGTGCGCGTCGGACATCGTGCTCTGGCTGCAGTCCGTCAATCGACACGACGACGTTCATGTGGGCAAGCGTCGCCCAACTCGGCGCAAGGGGCCGGAATGCGCTGGTGACCACCTGGACGTGAATTCCTCGATCCAGCAGTAGCGGAATCATCGACTCGAGCTCGCGATACCGGACCAGCGGATCGCCTCCCACGATCGACAGATGCAATGGCTTGAGGCGGTCGACGATCTCGAGAACGCCGTCGATCAGTTCCTGCCCTTTGCGATCGCGGAGACCTCGCAAAGTCATCCCGCCACCTAGATGCGCGTCGTCATAGGCATAGCATCCGGGACAATGCAGCGGACACTCGCGCGTAATCTCAATGGAAAGCGAGGGCCGCTCTCCCTTGAGAATCTTGCGCCATGCGCTAACAATTTCTGAAGTCTTCACTGCACTCCTCGTTTCTGTCTATCGAATCTCTGCTCGCTATGCCCGACAAAACACCTGCAGAAATTGAGAACGTGGTTCCAGTAGCTGAACGGATTTCGAGGAAACCATGTCGCCGTTGGGGCTGACGCTTTCAGCGGGAAAGCATCGCAATCTTGCCCTTACGAGTGGAAATCGACGTTGCGACGAGATTTGAGTGCCGGGGGAGACGGATCGGCCGCAAATCCCGCTAGGGCAATCCGATCGCCACGTAGATTCGGGTCGTAAGCCGACGTGAAGGCAGTCCAGCGTATCTGGAGGTGAGAAGAGCAGGACCAATCGGAATTCAAACGCCGCTCACCCACGCCGCCCCGCGCCTCACCTAGCGGGAGGCAACACTGACTGTGTGCGGATTCACCGCCGGGGGGTCGGGTATTGTGTCGACTGAGGCAATCGCCAGCAACGCGCCAAGAACCCAGATTACCCTGACTTCGATCTCATTCCCGATTACACTCAAAATCCCAATCGGCAGCGGCGACGGCGCGTAGGTTAGGTTGGGTCAATTCCTTGCAGCGTTGCGTTCCAATGATTCGCTTGACCTGACACTCTTCGTGGACGGACTTCCCGTTCTCGTCCGTCGTTGTGTCGGTCCCTAGCCGTAGGGGCTTTTCACATATACGGCAGGTGAGATCGTCTTTGCGAGACCGCGTCATACAAGGCCCGATTTCTTGAAAAACCGATTCGGGAACGTCGTGCGAATCGTCGATGCCTAAGAATCGCAATCGATGCTATCGTTGGCGTTTGCAAGCGGAGTCATCGCTGCCAAGAAATCTGATATATGCATTCCCGAGTCCAGCAATTGAATAAGATCAGCCGGAGTGATGCCTTGGCGTTTGGCTATTTCCAATAATTCAACGATCGCGCATTCCACAACCTCCCGCTTGGGTTCCCCGGGCTGTCGAATACTATTCATAAACGCGTCCTGTGCATCGATGAGAGGGGATCAAATTGGCCTCCTACCAACCCACTGACAGCAGATGTTCCTTCCTGACTGTAAAAATGTGGCGCAGCCGACAACCCGTGAGAGATGGAAGGTCTGCGCCATCCGAAAGGATCGAGTCATTAATAGAGAAATGCGCAGCTTCTCGCCACTAGGAAAATCCCTAGGAGCGAGTCTCGACAGCCTCCTAAGTTCAAGGTTCGAAGAAGCCACGAAGTGGCGGGAACCGCTTGGGTCCCCCCGAACTGGATCAGCCTGAGTTGGCGTAAAATCGCCATTACGCTCAAAATCCCCCCGGCAGGGGTTCTGAGTGTAACCGCCTGGCTTCGCCAACCGAACTGTGGCATGAAAGAAATGATCAATAGCGCGGTTCAGTGTGTGTTTTGTGTACTTGCTGCAAAGGCTGGATTTTCCTTTACGAGAGAGAATTTCGATCTGGTGTTCTACTCAGACGCGGGACCAGCGGGCACGATATGGATCACGCCCATGTGACGAAGGTTCGCATCGTCGACCGCGTCGAGCTTGTTCTGTCGGATAAGACGATTAAGATCATCGACGTACGCTTGCCCACGCTCGGAGTAGCGCAGCAGCGTCGGGGCGAGGACAGTTCCCGAGATGTGCAGATTTTGTCGCCGTAGTTCGGCGCGCTTCAGGCGAAGCTCGCGATAGGCATTCCCGGTGTTCAGGTTGAGGGCATAAGCGTAGGCGGCAAGCGCTGTGGAGTCGAAAGCTGCGACGCGTGCGTCGCCGAACTCTGAGATACGTTGTTCCATCGGCTTCATTCCCTTTCCCCAGGTCCATTGTCCGAACAGAGCATTCCCCTGGGCGGCGAACCGCGATGTTCCCCAACCACTCTCGGAGGCCGCCTGTGCCAGCGCCAAATGAGGGCGGAACGACGTCGACGCGCATCAGCAACTCGTCGAAGGCGGTGCGATCGAGCCGCTCGCTCGACGCTTTGAGAACCTTTATACTTCACCGCGAGTTCCGAGTCAGCCAAAGCTTGATCGTCCTGTTTCAGGCTCTGCCCCTGGGCGAGTCGTTCGGGTCGGCTTTTCCGTCACCCGAGCCCGATCTTCGAGGATTATCTCGTTGATCCGAAGGATAATTGGAGCGATGACCCGAAAGAAGAGCTTTTTCTTGTCGACGACCGAGAGTTGTTTCGCACTGCGATCGCGCCAAGTATCGGGCACCTGCGCGAGATAAACGCGCGGGATCTCACGAATCCCCGACTGCCACTCCTTCTGTGTGTAGTTCAGACGATCAAATAGGGCAAGCACGTCAATGTAGTTGTGGCACGGAACCTTCTCGTCCTCCGGCGTGATCTGTGCGAGACTGGGCACGGCGAGCAGAGCCGCCATGAGCGTTTCGGCGAGGAGGGACCTGGCTTTCATCATTTTCCCCCGTCCTGGATGGGTGTTTCGGGTAACGAAAGAGCGAGCGCCGTGGCTCACGTATGATCTCAGAGAACACCAGTTATTCTTGGAAACTAGTAAAACTGACAGGTGCGGGAGCGCGCTGAGCTGGCGAAACATCCCTATTACGCTCAAAACCCCTGAATGAGCGACTGATTGCGTCAGCTATACTGCCCATCCTTAGCAAGGGTGAGCCAAAAGGTGAGCTGTGCCGAAAGGGATACTCATTTCGAGGGATGACAACAGCAAGAAATATAGCGTCACGTTCGAGCTACCAGCCTATATCTGTACTGCCGATACACTTTACGCCGAACGCTTGCGGTTGTCGTCGTTGGTTCGGGTCTGGACGGGCTTCTTCACCGGTGCGGATGGAGTGTTGTACTCAGAAGCGGGCAAGAACAGCGGACGGTAGTGATGGCGCATACACCTGTGGCACCTAACAAATTGGAGGAAGAAAAAAACGCAGGCTCTACTTGCCCACCCCTGCGGTTGCGAACGGTACACTTCGGAGTTGCCACAATAAGGGCAATCGTTAAAGCCAATTCTGCGCATGACACACCCGTCAACCAAACTGACCTGGAAGCGGCGCGTTACGATGATACCGCAAACTGCCGACGAATCTGCGGCCTTTCAGCAGCTAGGGGCAAGAGCTTTTGCGGCTGAAGGCATTGTGCCCACGTCGGCCGTTGAGCGAGTTTAAGGAGCACTCCACACTTGGTAGACACAGCACCGGGACCAACCAATCCTGCGACGGTCTAACACCAACGAATGAACGTTGGCGAAAAATCGCCATTACACTCATCTTCCCCGATTCCGACTACTCGCGACGCCGAAGCCGTAAGCCAAACGCGATGGCCCCCGTCACACTCAGAAGTCCGTGGCGGCGTTAGCTGTAAGGCAGTTCACGCGGTAACGCTCGACACGGTGGGTCCCCTGTCGGCGGTTCTGCAGCGTCTTTCTGGGCACGGAGCACCCGCAATTTTTCCGCTCGAGCGCCTGAAAACAGGCGAGGAACAGGGCGCACTGTTGTCCGTGTTTTGTCCGTGAAAGTCAGCCGAAACCCGCCAAAAGCTGCCTACCACTGCGCAGCGTATTACTGATTTTCTTGGACTTAGTTGGTTCCTTTAGTATGGCGTAGCGACCTACATTTCCCTCATAACCTAATGCTCCAAAGGATTCCTTGGAGTTTCCTGGGCATCCTTATTATGGAGCTTTTGCAAATTGGGCGTCCGGCGCAGCAATGCACCGGAAGATCACTCGTCAAAGTCGGTGGAACCTACGTCGCGTGAGCGATAGGGCAATACCGAACCAAGCCCCCTGAATAGTGGGGGAAGGCGTAGAGACTGGATGGCGAGCATCCCTCGTGGATGAAGGTACAGTCCGACTCTCATCGAAAGGTGAGTCAGATCGCATAACCCAAAGGTCGGCGGTTCAAATCCGCCCCCCGCAACCTCAGCGCATGTGACCATCCGCATGGATCTTCGGCGGTCCAAAGCGTGGATCTTTCAGACACTGCCATTCTGTCGCTCGATCGGATTTGAGCTAATGCTCTCGCCTTTAAATCAGCGATTAGGCTGATTTCGGTGGGAAGATTTAAATCGCGAGTATCATGTCAGACAGACAATGTTGGCTCTTGGGTTGACCAGTGGCGCGAGCGAATCCAGCGATCCCCTCATCAGTAAACGACAATAAGGTCTCCGCAGGTGATCCCATCCCGCCGAAGTGTTCTGTGATTGAGGTACACGTCGGTGAACTGAAACAGCTGTTCAATTCCATCGACCCGTCTCCCTTTCGCAATAGGGACCTGGACCGAGAGGCTGAGGAGTTCATAGTGGGCTGGGCCAAGGATTTGCCGCGTGATGTGGCCCTTGCTCTGGTTGTCGATCTTGACCGCGATGCTGGTTTACCGGATGAGGCAGCCGTTCTGCGCGATGCGATCCACGAGTTTTTTGGGCAACGCGCAGAAGGTTACCGGCGGCGACTACGCGAACTGCTTCGCCGCGGCAGGACTAGCCTCCTGATCGGCCTCACTGCGTTGGCCGCCGCCATTGCGTTAGGCGATTTTCTGGCTATGCTCCTGAAGAGCAGCCGCGTCGGCGAGATCCTGCGCGAAAGCCTCACCATCGGAGGCTGGGTGTCGATGTGGCGGCCGCTTGAGATTTTCTTGTATGACTGGTGGCCCATTCGCAGTGAAGCTCAACTGTCGGACCGGCTGGCAACGATGCCCGTTCGCATCCGATACCTGAACGTGACATCTCCTGACGCCTGGAAGGCTGATTGGCCTGTAGTGACACCACCTCGCGAGCATCCCAAAACCGAACGGCCAGCCGAGGCAGCCACATAGCCGAAAGGCTGCTGTGTCGCCTACGTGACAGCTAACTCCAGAGCCAGATGGGAAGGGCGATAGTTGACGAAAGGGCCCGAGTTCCCGAAGAGAGGCGCTCCGGACCTGACGGAACAGATTCGATTACGCCTGGCTCAGATTGAATCGAAGAAAACGGATCCAAATCCTTTCAAGAAGCCAGGACGCAAGGAACCGACCAGCTGTGAAAGGAAACCCCAAAAGGTACGCGCCTGAGTCTGGGACACTGCCTATGAGTGGATTCGGCACACCGCGGCTGGCAAAGGATGGCACCACAGCGTTCGCCGTCTCTGATGTCGTTCCTGTCCCGACCCGTTTCCAAGCGAGACCCGAATGTCAGTCGTTAGCGGGTGGCTTGCGCACTTCGATCTGACCGCTTCGCACCCGAACCTCCAGGCACGGCTGTCGATGCACGGCTGGCCCATTAGTCACATGGCCATCGTCAAGGGCAAATCGAGAGGCGTGATATGGACATTCAATACTGTCCCCGACCAATTTACCTTCAGAAAGCGGCCCACTGAAATGCGAGCACGTTTCTGCCAACGCGAAGATTCTCTGTCCACGGCGAACAAGTAGAATTGGCACGCCCTCGTGCATTGCACGGGTTGGCGTGCTCTCCGCCAGTTTTGACTCCGCAAGGATGGCCGTAAAGTCGTCTGGAAATGATTCACCAGCCGTGCGATCAACACCTACTCTCTGCTCATACACCATCTTTCCACCGAGATGAGCAGACAGTGACATCAGGCCATAGCCGAGTGCCGCGGAGACCCGACCACCGGTGCGCGAGTTTCTCTTTCGCAAGAAGAAAGACGTTGCAAAAAGCGCAGTAACACCTACGTTCAGCAGCCCGTGAATTAGTCCAAGCCGGCGAGCTGGAGGATCAACGTCGGACCAATCAGTGATTCCGGTAAAGGCTGCGCCGACTGCACCCAAGAGTCCTACTGCAAGCGACGTGTCCGCGGCCAGCGAAAACTCGCGTCTCTTGCGAATCAAATCCAATGCATCAAATATGATTGTGACTGTCCACGCCCCTATCGGCACATCCGTGAGAACAACATGCAGTGGCTCGCCTAGCCAGGTGCCATTCAAGAAGTTCCTGATCTTTTGTGCGCTAGAGCTTCCGTTAGCATAGAGAGCCTTGTCCAGCAACTTCTGTAGTTTCTCCTCCACGGGTTTGCTTGCCGGTGTTTCCGCTCTATCCGAAGCAAAATCACCGATAATTCTCTGAGGTCCGGTAATAGCTGGGTTCGTCATCTGCTTTTCCTTAATAGGCAACTGCTCCGCTTAGATGCCAAAGATGTCAGGTTGGCACGTTATATGTTGCGGGAATGCAAAGTTGCCGAGCCCGAGGAAGCGCAGGAACATGCGAACAGCACCCTGGCGTTGTGCGCTCCAAACAAAACTCCGGAGGATCTCTGGCTAACAAGCCTAAGATCTCCCGGATACGTCCGGCAAGAACCCGCAACCCTTCACCATAAATTCCGCGCTGGCCAATTTCATCAGCCGACTTTCACTGCGAGCATCGAAACTGACCCTCCATCTACGCCCTCAACGGGAAACGTGACTAGTTCGGATGACGTGCGGGTGCCGGCAACGTAGAGCAGAGGCAGATAATGATCTGGTGTGGGCACCGCCAATTCCGCTTCGCTGCCGAGCTGGTGCTCGTAATTTACTAGCGGCTTGTGCTCTCCGGCTAGAAGCAGTTCGCGGACTCGACTCTCAAAAGACACAGCCCAATCGTACGGTTCCGGTACATGCCTTCCCCAAGCATAGGCGTGCAAATTGTGCACGAGGTTGCCGCTTCCCAGGATGAGAATACCTTCTTCCCGCAAAAGCGCTAGACGCTTGCCAATCTCATGATGAAATGAAGGTGGTTGCGTCTCATCAATGCTGAGCTGAACCACTGGGATATTAGCTTGTGGATAGACGTGGAGCAGAACCGACCAGGTGCCGTGGTCGAGACCCCAACGATCGTCGCGTCGCACCGGCGTAGGTGCAAGCAATTTCTGGACCCGCGCAGCAAGGTCGGGATCACCTGGCGCGGGGTAGTGCAATTGATACAGCTCGCGCGGAAAGCCGCCGAAGTCGTGAATCGTCCTCGGAACAGTGCTCACAGTGACCGCTGCGTCTTCGATGTACCAGTGCGCGGACACCGAGAGTATCGCCTTGGGCCTCGGCAGGGTCGCGCCGATGGCTGCCCACCGCTGTGTGTAAGGGTTTGCCAGCAGCGCATTCATGGGATTCCCGTGCCCTATGAACAACGCCGGCATCCGCCCGCTCATTTTCGAATCGCTCTTCGTCACGCCGCCTTTTGCGCTTGGCCGGGATCACGCCGATTTGCTTCAGCATGCCCATGAGATCGTAGAAGAGATTCTCTTCCACGATCTGGTCCTGTTCGTTCCAGTGTGCGACTGGTAATCAGCCGAAAAACCACGGTTTGCTGGCCTTTGAGGTCCCCGTGTGCCAACAGTGCGCCAGATTTAGATTTTATTGGGCCTGCGAACGCGCTTGCCTCACCATTTCTACCAAGATCTTTCTAGTCTCGGTAACATCGCGTACTTCCTGCAGGAAGGCGATGCGGGCGCCACGCATGCCCTCAGCAGTTTTCAAGCGGACATGAAAGCCCAGCCGATCCACTGCGGTCATCGTTGCTTCCGTTGAGTCGATGTGAGCAAATGTCCGGGCAAGCATGACGAGCGCATCCTTGTGGTCGGCGTTCATGTGCTGAATGATTTCAGCCATGGAGTCCGCAAGAGGGTCGGGCTGACTGTCGTCATAATCGGATGCGGATACCCAGCCCATTACTCCGAAGCCTCCTACGTAATAAACATCAACGACGTCCATGCGGTAAAAAGAGAAGTCTTCAAAATCTACCCAATATTTGCTGTTGGCATGACGCTGTAGATAGAGCTCGCGAGCCTCGGCCAATTCGGGCTTCGGTACTGGCAGAACATTCCCTAGCAGCGTTCCCCTCGATGCTCCAAGTGGTTCGCCATCGGCGTCCTGCTGCGTGACGAGCAGACTGGCATGCGGATCAGCTTGCAGGTTTTGCGTGTGCATGGCCATGGTGCTGATCAGGAAGATGGGACGGCCGTGATCATCCAACCCATAGGGCATCACAGACCCGAACGGGAACCCGGGCTGTTTTCGCGACAGAGTGGATAGGCTGCCCATCCGAGCCAAGTACACCAACGTGTGGGCACGCTCAGCGAAGGTGGGCTCGGGCACCGGCGGGAGGTCAGTCGCCGGTCCGGGCCCCGCGTGTTTTCTGGCTGATGAGCTAGTCATTCGTGATCATCTCTCTCCTACGTTTCGTCATCGGGCGGACCCGCCGCGCCAGCGAGATCCTGAGGCCTTATCTTCTCGACATTGAACTTCGCGACGCGCTCGCGCATTGTTTTCAGAACATCTTCGAGAGGTGGAGGTTCGCCCTTGATCCATCGCAGCGGATTGATGCGAGCTACGACAAACGATCGCAAATACGGGCTCACCAGTCCGCGCTCTTTCAACTTCTTGACTACGGCACCGACTTTTTCCTCAAGTTCGAGGACCATGGTGGCCCGCTTCTCGTGCTGCTTAAGCGCAGAGCGCAAGGATTCATCGCTAAAGTCCTCAAGGCGGCGAAGAATGGGATGGTAAGCACCACCGCCGAACCGCGGGACTCGTTCGTAGCAGACTCCCAAAGTGACGTATGCAGCCTGGTCAAGATAGAAGGCGAATCCGGATTCGGGCCGCGAGCCATCCTCGTCGACCAAGCCACGGTAGATCCGTATCACTTCTAGCGAGCGCTCTTTGAGGTTATGTGCTTTCTCCGTATTCAGAGCCAGGATTTGCCATGCGATCTCGCGTTCCGGGATGACCAGTGCCGTAATCGATTTAGCTCCGAGGCGACGCATGGCCTCGAGACGATGGCGCCCGTTGGGCGTCCAGAAGCCACCACCGGGCGCGAGGACTGCGATCAGCGGATCGAGAAAATATCCTGTCTTATTAATGACGTCCGCTAGATGTTTGTGGTGGGTGTCGGAGAGATCCCGTTGAAACGGTGTGGGCTCGATCTTGTCGATGGGCAGAATGGAAACTAGGGTGGGATGACCGCCGAGAGGTTCCTTGTACTGACCCACCACACAGCCCCCAGCCTTCTCGACTGCTTCTGCGGCGTCCGCGGCAGATCCTTCTGACTGCTCTAACCTGCACTGTGCCGGATCCAGGCCCTTGGTACCAGGCTTGGCTTTGCGAGGACGTCGTCGGGCCGGTGCGCGCTTTGCCATCTAGAGACTCTACCTCATTGTTGCAGCGGATTTCTGGACGCCAGGGTCGCTTTTTGATAACCCGGGCACTGCCCTTGGCAAAACGCGGCGCATTCGCGGTGCCAAACCACAAAACGCCTGTTGCATTCGCGCTGATGATTGATATTCCGCGTTTTATTGATCACTCAAAAGGGTGCCCACACTTTGGGCGCGTGAGGAATTGTCAAAATAACGACGGCAGTCCAATCACCGACAGGGTCGCCTACCGGTAGCTGACGCAATACCATCAACTTGCCATCAGCCAGTCACTTCGGAATTCCACAGTTTGAGCCTGTCAGTTGTGCATCGCGCGCTGGCACTTGGGTTTACACGGATCAAGGTCCTCACCGGAGGTGTGGCGGCCTGGAAACGGAAAGGGTATCGTGTGGAACCTTACCGCGAGTCCCTTCGGCTCTCGATTCCAACTGTGGCTCCGCCCGCGCGATGATCATCGAGGACTCTCGGTTGACGTAATCAAGTAGGCGTGACAATGGCCGTGATTGGTTATTAAGAACGTTGTCAAGCTAGCGAGGCTCGCGAGCAATCAGACAAGTCTCACTGAACGCCTCTGTCAGTGGCCAGGTCTCCTGAACCTCCATCAGGCGCTGCGGCGCTTCGGACCGCTGTTCGAACAGGTCCTCCGCCGTAGCGCAACTCCGGACGCGTGATCCCGAGCCTCCACATCTTCGCGATCAGGGTCGTCCGCTTTAATCCCAACTTCTCTGCTGCTCCTTTGGGACCACCGACGACCCAATTCACCTCCTGCAATGCCGCAATTATGTGCCTGGTTTCCGCTTCCTCCAGGGTAAGTGGTGCTCCGGGTACTGCGGGTCTTGAACGGTTAAGCGAAAGACTCTCGAGAGGTGCCTGCAATGTCGGTCCTGAGGATAGGATAACCGAGCGCTCAAGGAAGTTTTGCAGTTCGCGGATATTCCCGGGCCAGTCGTATTGTCTGAGCGCTTCCAAGATCGCATCTGGTATCACCTCGATTCGCCGGTTCATGCGTGTTGCAAAGCGACTCACAAATGCTTTCGCCAGTTGGGCTATATCCTCAGGACGCTCGCGCAGAGGAGGGATTCTGATAGGAAAAACATTCAAGCGAAAATAGAGATCATTGCGGAACTGCTTCTCAGCCATCATTGTTTTCAAGTCGCAATTTGTTGCAGCGACAATGCGCACGTTTACATGTAGTGTTTGCGTGCTCCCAAGCCGCTCGAACTCTTGTTCCTGCAAAACACGCAACAGCTTCGCCTGGAGATCCAACGGCATATCTCCGATCTCATCGAGAAAGAGAGTTCCCTTGTTGGCGACTTCAAAGCGGCCTAGTTTGCGGGTCAGTGCTCCAGTAAACGCGCCTCTTTCGTGGCCGAACAGGTCGCTCTCCAGCAGGCCTGCCGGCACAGCTGCGCAATTGAATTTGATGAAGTTGTTTCTGCGGCGGGAGCTTAGGTTGTGAATAGCGCTCGCGATCAGCTCTTTACCGGTACCTGTCTCTCCCTGGATGAGTACCGTAGAATCTAACGGTGCAACGGTTTTTACCTGCTCGAGAATTTGCTTGATCGCAGCACTGGCACCGATGATCCCATTCACCCCAGGGCAGCCGGCCTCCTGTATCTCGTCGCCACCAGCGAAAACGTGCTCATACACCGGCGAGGGCGGTTCTTGAACTATGTTAGAGAGAGAATTCATTATGTACTCCTACGAAGGTTGGCCCTCGAATACCGCCAGCACTCGTACATAAGCATGGAGGTTAACTGATCTGCTGACAACCTCATGACACCTAGGGTTGACCCTATATTTTTCAACAGGGAACCTGAACACCTGCGCGATTTCTCTGAACTGGTTTCAAGACCGTCGTATTGATCGCGCTGCTCCCCCAACTCTATCTTTGGTGCGTGCTCTGTCCAGATGGGCAGGCTCCGTCATCAGCGAGAACTGCTCCCCAAGGCGTAAAATGTCGCTCATCGATGAAGGGTGATCAGCATGTCTGAATCGAAGCGAATTCGGATCCTGAGCGTAGAGGATCACCCCGTTTTCCGCGAAGGCTTGGCCACTATCATTTCGTCCCAGAGCGACATGGAACTGACGGCACAGGCAAGCAATGCAGTGGAGGCGATTGCCGAGTTTCGCAAACACAGACCGGACATCACGCTTATGGATCTTCGGCTGCCTGGCTCGAGTGGTACGGACGCACTCGTCGCGATCCGGGGAGAGTTTCCGCAGGCGCGCATTGTCATTCTAACGTCATCCGGCAGCGATGCAGAACTGCAGAAAGCGATGCGATCGGGCGCAGTCGCTTACGTCTTGAAGACCACACCAAAGAATGAGCTGCTTGCGATTATTCGATCCGTGCATCGTGGTAACAAATATGTTTCCGGGGAAGTAGCGGCTCGGCTCGCCGAGAACATGGGCGAAGAGTCGCTGACGGATCGCGAACTACAAGTGCTTCAACTCATTCGGGATGGGCACCGCAACAAGCAAATAGCGGATCGGCTTTCAATCTCCGAGACAACAGTGAATTTCCATATAAAAAACCTGGTCGGGAAACTTGGTGCCAACGACAGAGCTCACGCCGTGACAATCGCATTCCGACGAGGTCTCCTGGAGGTCTGACATCCGAAATCAGCTGGGCACACAATACCTATAGAAAACTACGGTCACTCGCCCGTGGTTTCCTATGGTGCGCTGGTCTGCCAGGGCGAGTACTGTCTCTATTCGGGGCGACGTACTCTTGCTGAGTCCTGATATGCGGGAACCCGACGTCTAAGGTGCTTTGATTGTAGGTCAGCTTGTGCTTACCAAGACAATGTCGATGAACGCCGAACGATTGCTTTCGTTCTGGTTCCTGATCTTCTTCTCTGCCTATGCCTTCGCCGTCGATCCGCATAAGACAATCACCCAGTACGCCCACACTGCATGGAGAACACAGGACGGATTCTTCACTGGAACACCGCGTGCCATCACCCAAACAGCGGACGGTTATATCTGGATTGCAACTCGGAATGATCTGTTCCAATTTGATGGTGTTCGTCTCGTCAAATGGGCTCCTCCCGCCGGCAGTCAACTTCCATCTTCCAGGATCAATTCGTTGTTGGGATCCAGCGACGGAAGCTTATGGATCGGCAACTGATTCCGGTCTCGCACAGTTTAGACCAAGGGCAACTGTCGATTACGACGAACTCACAGGGCCGGGTCACTTCCATCATCGAAAGAGCAAATGGAGAAACTTGGTTTTCACGCATACAGCACTTCCAGCAGGCTGGACGAGTGTGTCGAGTCTCCGGCGACCGAGCGCAGTGCTTTGGACAGCCGAGGGCATTCCGCTGACTTCAGCCGGTGTGCTGGCTGAAGATCGTTCCGGAAACCTGTGGTTCGGCGATCAGAGTACGGCGGTGCGGTGGAACGGAAAGTGCGGCGCGCAGCTTTGCTCCTGCAGCACTTAGGGGAAACCAGTCGACGGACTCCAGGGCGTCGTCCCGGCCCCCGACGGTTCCGTTTGGCTGGGATTCGCAAAGCCAGGGCCTGGAGCAGGACTCCAGAAGAGTAGTGAACGAATCGATCTAAAGCCATTTGTTAGTCGTGATCTCGACAGCAGCACTTTGGAAGTTACCGTTCTGTTGCTGGACAACGAGAATAGTCTCTGGATAGGCACGATATCCCAAGGAATATTTCGAATACATGAGGGCGTGGTCGATCACTTTGGGACAGCAGACGGTCTCTCTAGCGACTTCATACAGCGTTTGTACGAGGATCGCGAGGGAGATCTCTGGGTAGCGACGAGCCGCGGCGTCGACTGTTTTCGAGACCTTCGCGTCACGAGCTATGGCCGACGCGAAGGACTGCCCAGCGAGGAGGTCGACTCTGTCTTAACATCTCGCGACGGCACCATTTGGGCAGGAGGCCCTGGAGGCTTATCCGTCGATTCGCGGACGAGACTGTCACTACGAGTCACAGCCGCGCCATGCCGCCGGACAGCTTGATTACATCGGTTCTGGAGGATCACGCCGGTCGCCTCTGGGTAGGTGCTGGAGGATTCACTTTACATCTACGAAAACAATCTGTTCCGGCCGATTACCGGCCGGGCGGCCGCCCGTTTGGGTTCGTCGTCGGCATGGCCGAAGATCAGTGAGCACAACATTTGGGCGGAGACCATCGGTCCACCCCGAACGCTGATACGCATTAGCAACTTTGTGGTTGATCGAGAGTTTCCCGAGCCCGAGATGCCTGCCGCTCGCAAGCTCGCTGTTGCACCGGACGGTAGCCTTTGGTTGGGTCTTATAACCGGGGATCTGGCCCGTTACAAAGATAGACAAAACCGATATCTTTCGATTCAAAAACAGTCCCACTCCTACGCTGCGATTCGATGGTGAATGAAGTCGCTATAGGTCCAGATGGTTCCGTGCTAGGTGCAACCTCCTTTGGACTCATCGCTTGGAACAATGGTAGAGGACAGGTCCTGACCACAAGGAATGGTCTTCCCTGCGACGAGGTCTACACATTAGTTGTAGATGACCGTGGCACGCTGTGGTTGTACGCCCGCTGCGGGATTGTGGAAATCTCCAACAGCGAATTTCAGGAATGGTGGTACGAATCCCAATCGCATTCTGCACGTACGAACGATAAATTCACTTGATGGCGCACAACCGGGCCAGGTTCCATTTGAAGGCGCAGCCTTGGCGCCCGACGGGCGACTGTGGTTCGCTAATGGAACCGCGTTGCAAGTCCTCGATTCTTCCAAAGCGTCGTCTAGGCTCTTTACCGCCGCCGGTACAAATTCAGGACGTTGTGGGCGAACACAAGACCTATAACGCGGGAGCGAGATATTCGCCTCCCCGCGAAACGCGTGACCTACAAATTGACTATACTGCGCTGAGCTTCAGGAACCCACCGAAGGTTAGCTTCCGCTACAAGTTAGATGGCCGTGACAAACGATTGGAAAAATGCCGGCACGCGTCGCCAAGCCTTTTACACGGATCTTCCACCCGGTCAATACCGGTTTCGAGTAATTGCGTCCAATGACGATGACCTTTGGAACGAACAAGGCGCGACGCTGATGTTCAGCATCGCTCCGGCATGGTATCAAACCACGTTTTTCAAAGTTGGCTTGCGTTATTTGTGCTCTTCTGTTTGTTTGGCTAGTCCATCGCGCTCGTATTCAAGAACTTGCCAAGACAATGGGGGCGCGCTTTGATGAGCGACTCGCAGAACGTACTCGAATTGCGCGGGACCTGCACGACACGCTTTTGCAGACCATTCAGGGAAGCAAACTCGTTGCCGACGACGCTCTGGAAATGCCATCTGAGCCAGCCCGGATGCGGAAAGCACTGGAACAACTTTCCGAGTGGCTTCAACAAGCTTCTCAGGAAGGCCGTGCGGCACTCAACTCGCTCCGTGTCTCCGGGGCAAATACAACAATTTGGCTGAAGCGTTCAAGCGAGCACTTCAAACGACACCTCTCCACTCACTTTCGACTACGGTTTCCGTTTCCGGCGAGATCCGCGAGATCCATCCCATTGTGCGAGATGAGGTGTATCGCGTCGGGTATGAGGCGATACGCAATGCTCATGCGCATTCAGGCGGAACCCACCTCAAGGTTCAATTGCAATATACAGACGACCTTATACTGCGGATAGCAGATGATGGTATAGGGGCAGATGCGTCCATATTCAGCGACGGCAAAGAAGGCCGTTATGGTCTGAAAGGAATGCGTGAGCGGGCCGGTCGAATCGGTGCAAAACTCAATATCGTAAGTGATGCCACGAAGGGCACCGAAGTCTGTCTCATGGTTCCGGGGAAACTAGCTTTTCACAATGGAAAAAAACAACGTTCGTGGACCATTCGGGGTTTGCTGAGGCGGGGCAGGTCGGACTGAGAATACCTAAACACAGTTTTGTGATTGATCTTCGTAGTCGCAGAAGCTTAGGTTTAAGAGACTCTCGACCGGCTGCGATTTGAGGAATTCATCGCTAGTCATAGCGGCAAGTGACGGAGGAGCTGCGCGTTCAGCGCCACAATCACAGTGGATAGGTTCATCGCTAGGGCCCCTACGCTCATGGGGAGTCCGATTCCCCAGTGGACAAAGACTCCCGCCGCTGCGGGAATGGCAATTACATTGTAGGCGGTCGCCCAGCCTAGATTTTGGACCATTTTTCGATATGTGGCCCGCGACAGCTTGATGGCACGCACGACGTCGCGAGGGTCGCTGCGCACGAGGACGATTCCGGCCGACTCCACTGCGACATCTGTACCAGCGCCGATCGCAATTCCGACGTCCGCTGTAGCAAGTGCAGGTGCATCGTTCACGCCGTCGCCGACCATCGCCACTTTCTGGGCGCCGGACTGAAACTGTTTGATCGCCGATGCCTTGTCGGCAGGCAACACCTGCGCCGCGACATCATCGATCTCAAGCCGCCTCGCGACCGAATCGGCAACCGTTTGTGAGTCCCCGGTAATCATCGCCACGCGGACGCCTAGGTCGTGTAGTGCCTTGACCGCCTCAACGGACTCGGGCCGAATCTCGTCTTCGACTGCAATTAAGCCGATCACGGCGCCGTCTTGGAGGACATAGAGGACTGTTCGTCCTTCGGACGACCAAGTCTTTAATGGATGCTCGAGTTCGGATGGAACAGTAGCGCCGGTGCCCACCAGCAGTCTTGGCCCACCGACCGCTACACTCCGTCCATTTACGCTGGCGCGCGCTCCAAGTCCCGGCAACGCATCGAAGCCCACCGCTGGTGCAGGTTTGACGCCACGGCGAGCTGCGCCTTTCACGATAGCTTTGGCAAGCGGGTGTTCAGAGTCTGCCTCCACAGCTGCCGCGAGTCCCAACATTTCTTCTTCAGCTATATGCGGGGCCACGGCAACTCCAGAAAGAACAGGTGCACCACGCGTAAGCGTTCCGGTCTTGTCGAAGATCACCACATCTAAATCGCGGGCTCGTTCCAATGCCAAGCGGTCTTTCACGAGCAAACCATTGCGTGCGCCGATGGTTGTTGAAATCGCAATCGCCAGCGGGATTGCAAGCCCAAGCGCGTGCGGGCAAGCAATGACGAGTACGGTGGCCGATCGGATGAGGGCGTGTTGTCTATCACCCGCCAGCCACCAATAAGCAAACGTAAGCGTGCCCGTTCCAACTGCAATGTAGAAAAGAAGTGCTGCTGCGCGGTCAGCCAGGGCCTGAGCGCGCGAGCCGGAAGCCTGCGCGGCGGCGACCAGCCGCATGATGCCCGAAAGTTTCGTCTCCTCCCCGATAGCTCTCACGCGTACCCGGAGGCTTCCGTCTGCGGCAACCGTTCCGCCCACTACTGCCGAGCCGGTTGTTTTGGGAATCGCTCGCGATTCGCCGGTGATCAACGACTCATCGACCTCAGCCGTGCCCTCCACCACGACGCCATCAGCAGGCACACGCGATCCAGGGCGAACGAGGATCACGTCGTTTACGCGCAGCGCTGCGAGAGGCACTTTTTCGATTCCTGACTCGGTTATCCGCTCGGCGCTATCCGGCAGCAATGCAGCCAGCGCGCTGAGAGCTCCCCGAGCTTGGGTGACCGCCCTGATCTCCAGCCAGTGGCCCAACAACATCACGCTGATTAATGTGGAGAGCTCCCACCAGATGTCAACTTGGAATAAACCGAGAGTCGCAGCGAGCGAAGCGGCAAAAGAGACCACGATTGCCAGGCTGATCAGGGTCATCATGCCCGGCTGGCGGGCGGAAAGTTCTCCGCGTGCACCCTGAATAAAAATCCTTCCGCCGTACACGAAAATGATCGTGCCCAGAATAGCAGGTACGAATCGCGATCCGGGGAAGACCGGAGCGTGGTAACCAAGCCACTGCTGTACTTCAGCTGACCAAAAGACCACCGGGAGCGTAAGGACCAGACTCAGCCAAAATTTGTCGCGAAACATCATCGCGGAGTGTCCAGCGTGTTGATTGTGGCTCGAATGTACCACCGCATTCGTGGGGGGCGGCCCCGACATTCCGTGCATCTCGTGCACAACGGCGTTCCCCTTTTGGCCAGCCGTGGAATTGGCTTTCATCTTCAGTCTCCTCGGATGAGTTCAATCCATCTACTCCGTATTTGTCGACACCAACGCTCGCGGAACATGGCACGGCTAAATTGCTAATTCATGCTCTATTCCCACAGATGGGTGATCTCACCTGCGTAACCCGCCTGAGGCCGCGGATTCGAGCCCTGTTGAGGAAAGAGGTAGTGATAGGTCGGCGTAAAGCCGAACTGAAAGGGGCTCCAGAACGCTGGGTCGGAAAAACTCGAATTCATCTACCACCTCTTGTTCTTTCTTCTTTTTGCCCACGACATTTCCTCGTCGAATGTCTTAAACACTTCTCCTACGCTCGATCCGGCACAAGCAGGGTTCGCGCCTTCTTTGAAGATGACGTGGCGTTTTCAGTTGAAACGGCCCAGGAACATCCAGGTAGCCCACGCCCCACCCGTACAACCGAGTCGATACCGCTAGTCAGACACGTCCCTATCCTGTTACTGCAGTGCCCATCCAACTCAAACTGCGTACTCCTCACCTTGCCTCGCGCCTCTCAGTTGAGCGGAAAAGCCCAACTATCTGTTCAGCGTCGTGATCGCAGGCACATTCTGCGCATCAGTTCCGATCACGGTAGTTCGGACCAGTCTGAATAGCGGTGCGGGATAAACTCCAAACCATATCAAAAGAACCGAAAGTGCGACTACAACCGCGGCACCACTGCGGGATACCGCCTGTACGAGAGCATGCTCTGATGGTGAGTACAGTGCCACCACGATGCGCAGATAGTAGAAAAGGCCAGCGACGCTGGTGATAACGAGGATTAGAATTAACGGCCAGGCAGCGGCGTCTGCTCCGGCCGCGAGCACATAGAACTTGCTGAGAAACCCCATGGTTGCGGGAATGCCGGCGAGCGAGAGCAGCGCGACCGTTAAAACAGCCGCGATTACCGGTCGCCGCCAGAAGAGGCCGCGGTAGTCTTCGATATCGTCAGCCTCGCGCTCAGGACCGGAGAGCACTGTCACAATTCCGAACGCGGTAAGGATGGTCGCCGAGTAAGCCACCAGATAGAAGCTCACCGCTTCGATGGCCATGGCTCCGCCCGCCAGAAACCCTACCAAGATGTATCCGAAGTGAGCAATCGAAGAGTAAGCGAGAATTCGCTTAATATTTCTCTGTTGAAGCGCGAGCAGATTGCCGGCGCACATGGAGGTAATCGCGATGAGAGTGAACACCAGGAACACGCCGCGATACTCTAGAGCACCAGACAAAAACGCATAGCGCAGCAACAGCGCCACCATCGCGCTCTTGGATGTTGTAGCCACGAATGCCGCCACCGGCGCGGGTGCGCCTTCGTAGACATCAGGAGTCCAGAGATGAAAGGGCACCACGCCGAGTTTGAAGCCGATCCCTGTGACGATAAGCCCGACTCCGGGCGCGAGCAACGCGAAGCTCGATCCTCCGAGCGAGACTTCCCGGATGCGCGCAAACTCCATCGTCCCGACATCCGCGTAGATGAGGGCCATGCCGAAAAGGAGGAATGCGGCGGAAGCGGAAGCCAGAATCAGGTACTTGATTCCCGCTTCGAGCGCCTGATTTCGATCTTTCAAATACGCAATAAGGGCATACAGCGAGACGCTCAAGATCTCGAGTCCGAGAAGGAAGGAAACAAAGTGAGTGCTCGCCACCAAGACCGCACACCCTGCAGTCGCGATCAA
>CAVYOZ010000007.1:0-7440 GCA_963770265.1 Terriglobia bacterium | reverse complement strand
CGGCGGAAAGAACTTTCGGCAGGCTTGACCTCACCGGCTTAGAGCCGCTCTGATTATGCTCGAGCTACGGCACGAGTAAAAGAGGTTGCGGAAAAAGTCCGATCACCGCGAGAGGCGACCACTGGGGCTGAAGCCCGTCGTTGAATCTGCGTGCTTTACGCGGCGCTAAAGCGCCGCTCTTCCACGGTACCACCGGCATTCAGGAGTTTTTCCGCAACCTTAAAACTCGTGCCCTTTCCAGATAAAACTCGTGCCCTTCCCAAACCCTGCGCGAATCAGAGTTTTTCCGCAAGTTGTGAAGCGCTGCGCCACCCAAGAATCGATAGCCGACAGAGTTTTTCCGCAGCTTGCTGGGAAACATCACTTGCGGAGTCGGGTGAGGACAACGTGGTCGCTGAAGGGGCGCTCGATGACGCGATCGATGTTCCAGCCGGCGCCTTGCGCCAGCGGTAGAAAGACGGACAGCCCGCGAGGCCGGGTGGCCGCGCGGCTGGTTTCATGCAGTCGACGGATGGGCTCGTCGGCACGAGTCACCGAGCCAACGACCGCGATAACCTCTGTGGCCGTGTGCAGGGCTGTGAGGTTGGCTACGATCTCGTCGTCGGACCCGTATTCGAACAGGCCGCCTTCTGACGAGCAAATCGCCAGAGCTTCCTTCGCGCGAACCTCGCTCAGTACAGGCGCGAGAGCGGATGCCTGGGACCAGTCATAGGGGATGTGGCGGAAGGAAGTCCGGATGCCGCGCAGTGGGCCTCCGTCGGAACAGAGGGCCGTAAGCGCAGCTTCCCCAAATTGGGGAGCAACCTCTTCGAGATCAAGAACATCGAGGAATATAGCGCGCTGAGTGAGCAGCCGGGCTGATTTTTGCTGGAGCAAGATCAGGGCATTCATGGAGTCGATCGCGGTGCCGCCTGCGATATTCAGGAAGTAGAGGGGGCGGTGCAGATCTTCGCCGAGGGGGCGAATCAGTGTATCGGCCATCAGATGAGCCATATCCTGCAGCCGTAAACGGACAGCGACGGTAGGCAACGCTACGGCAATCTTTCGATCGATCGGGTTTGCATACGCTCCCAGCATCTCCGGGCCAAGCTTGAGGAGGTACGTATTCATTGCGTTCAGGAAGGTGCCTTGTGCTTGCCCGATGCCGCGACCGAGGACGGATCCACGAAGTAGAAACCGCAAAAGACGAGTGCGAAGGAATGAAGGCAAGGCTCGAAAGGGCACACCTTGTTGCAGGAATTTATTAGTAAGCATCTTCTGTTCGGGGTCGGTCATCGTCAGGGCAAATGCCGGATGGGAGACGTCGACCACCGGCAGTTCGATCCCGTCCGGCGCGATCACGTATTGAACGCCTGGTTTCTTGTTCTTTTCCAGCATGTTATGACTCTCTGTCATGGCCGGGGCATGATGCTGCTTCCCGGCCACTTTTGGCGAACTGATTGGCAGCAGGCAACGTATCATTAAAAGATGCGGGCCTGAGCCGGTGGATTCTGGGCTTCTTGGGTGACCTGGGGATCACATTACACGTCTAAAGTTAGTCGACAGGGCGATCCTCGATAAAAGGTGCAATACTTAGATTATGCGGACTATTTCTGACATTTTCGGACAGATTTTCCGCAATCTGTGGGCCCATAAACTGCGCTCATTCCTCACTATGTTCGGCATCGCCTGGGGCGTGGGATCCCTGCTCCTGCTGGTAGGCGTGGGGGAAGGGTTCCGCTCGGGCAACAAACGCGAACTGGCCGAATTCGGTAAGGACATCATGTTCCTGTTTCCGGGCCGCGCTCCCGCGGTCAAGGGCAACATGACTTCGGCGCGTTCGTACCTGCTGACCTACCAGGATTACCAGGACATCCGGCATGCGCCGGAAGTGCGCAATGCCTGCCCGATCATCTCCCGCGGCGACTTGCACGAGGTGAGCGAGTTTTCCAACGGCAGCGGCGAGGTTCTGGGGACTGAGCCTCAGCTGAACGAGATCAGCTTCCTGCCCCTGCAAGAGGGCCGCTGGCTCAACAATCTGGATGGCGCTCAGCGCCGCAATGTGGTGGTGCTGGGCAATCAGCTCGCGAAGGTTCTATTTCCCGGACGTCCGACACTGGGGCGCCTTCATCCTGATCAACGGCTTGCGCTTCGAAGTGATCGGGAGCATGCCGCACCTGGGCCGCGGCGACAACATGTGGCTCAATAACCGGGCCTACATCCCCTATGAAGTGATGTCGGCGAACTTTCCCATCAAAGGCGAGAACCACCAGAATTCAATTTCGTTCGTCGAATACCAGCCGCACGTGACCGCCGAACACGTGATCGCTCGGCAAGCTGTGCACAAGATTGTGGGACGCAACCACGGGTTCGATTCGAGCGATGAGAATGCCTTCGACGAGTGGGACTCGATCCAGGAATCGAAGATGGTGGGAACGATCTTCGATGTGATGAACATGTTTCTGGGAGCGGTGGGACTGGTCACGCTTGCACTGGGCGCGATCGGCGTCATCAACATCATGCTGGTCGCAGTCAGTGAACGTACGCAGGAGATCGGCCTGCGCAAGGCGTTGGGGGCGACGAACCGGAATATCCTGTTTCATTTCTTTCTCGAAGGATTGCTGCTGACGCTAGGCAGCGGCATGCTCGGCTTGGCCTTTGCGGGCGGGCTGATGGGACTGATGGGCGGAGTGCAGGGGCCGCAGGGATTCGATCCTCCAAAACTAGTGCCCATGTCGGCGATGCTCGCGATCGGGTGCCTGACGCTGGCCGGCGTGATTGCGGGCCTGTATCCGGCGCGCAAGGCAGCGATGCTGCAGCCAGTGGAAGCGCTGCGGCAGGAGTGACTAGAGTGTTTTCTAAAATAGGGCTTGAAAGCGGCTTCAGCCGCGCCGCTGCGCGAACGGAATTTCGGCGGCGTTAGCCGTTAGGTACTGATTGCTTAAACTGATTTGCTGGAGGAGAAGCTCAACCCCAGGGGCTGAAGCCCGCGTTTTCCGGGCATCAGGGCGGCGCGGCTATAAGCCGCGCCCTTTCAGAACGATTTATAGAAAGATTCTTTATGGTCCGTGATCTGCTCCTGGAAGCCTATACCGCGATGCGCCACAACCGACGGCGCACCGCGCTCACCATGCTCGGCATGGCTTGGGGCATCGCGACGGTCGTGATGCTGCTTGCCTATGGCGACGGCTTCGGACAGGCCTGCGCAAATATCTTCGCCAACTTCGGAACCAAGCTCGTCATTGTGGTGCCGGGGAAGACTTCGATGCAGGCCGGCGGTCAGAAGTCAGGAGTCGCCGTCCGCTTCACCCAGGAAGATGTAGACGCGCTCGCCACCAATCTTCCGCAGATCACGCACATAACCCCGAAGCGTCGACAAGCAGGCGAATGTGCAGTATGAGAACCGCGTCTTTACCTTTCCGGTGAGCGGAAATAATCCCGATGTGTATGACATTCGTTCGCTCAAGCTGGGTCAGGGACGCTTCTACAACATGGAAGACCAGGTGCAGCGCGGCCGCGTGGCGGTGCTTGGTTCGGAGGCGAAGGACAAGCTGTTCTCCGGACGCAACGCACTGGGCGAGCACGTCCGACTGGATGGGATTAGCTTCGAAGTGGTCGGCGTGCTCAGCGCGAAGATGCAGGAAGGGAACGACGACATCAACCGCGTCGTCTACGTTCCCTTCAGCACGATGAGCGATCTGAAGAGCACGCATTACCTGGACACGATCTGGTTCAACTACCAGACGCCGGAATACCAGAAGATTGAACCGGCGGTGCGGACAATTTTGGCCGGGCAGCACAAGTTCAATGAGTCGGACCGGGAAGCGGTGCGCGTCTTCAACCTGATGAATCAGCTTGCATCAGTTCGAGATCATCACGCTCGGTCTGAAAATCCTGATGGGATTCATCGGGACGCTGACGCTCGGGCATCGGCGGCGTCGGGTTGATGAACATCATGCTGGTGTCAGTGACGCAACGTACGCGGGAGATCGGCGTGCAGAAAGCGCTCGGAGCGCGACGCCGCTACATCCTGATGCAGTTCCTGGCGGAGGCCCTGACCATTACCTTCATCGGCGGCGTGCTCGGAGTGATTCTGGCTTATATCGTCGCGCTGTCTGTAGGCAGGCTGACCCTGTACAGCGCGTTTGCCAAAAACGGCGAGGCGGGAGATATCCGACTGATCATCCAACCGGGAACGCTGATTGCGTCGACGCTGATCTTGGGGGCGGTCGGACTGATCAGCGGGATGATCCCGGCATTCCGCGCCTCGCGCCTGGATCCGATTGAGTCTCTGCGGCATGAATAGCGGCACAAGAGAAAACTAAAATTTCTTCCTTTGAGACCCTCTCAAGATGTAATAGCGATTTCTCGGCAGCATTGAGCAGACGCTGTTCCGACGGTCTCTTCAACTCCATGTACAATGGCCCGTCGGATTCTGGAGGATGAACAATGCGCAGATGGATTGCAGTGCTGCTCTTGACGATCGCGTGCTCTCTCACTTCGAGTGCGGCCAAGAAGGATTCAGGAACGACAACCCTTAAGGATGTTCAGCCCGCGGGCACGACCGATAAGGAGAAAAAGAAGCAGCAGTACGATTTTGTTTTCGAGGCTTCGGGAAACCATTACACCTGCCGGACCAATCCGAATACCAGTGTAAAAGCGACTGACTTCGTGGTGGGCAGTGATGTGAAGTATGAGGTCGACGGTGATAAGGGCCAGTTGAAAACTACTTCCGGAAAACAGGTGAAATGTACCGTGGTACGCGTCGAGAAGATATCGGCACCTAAGCAGTAAACGGATCGAAAGCCTAATCGTGCCGCAGCGTCTTGCATGGGATCAATCGCGGTGGCGTGACGAGCAGGAATATAGCTGGCGAAAAACGTCACGGCGATCAGAAGCGATGAAACCAGAATCAGGGTCAGCACATCGTGGGGTTTCACCCCGTATAGGAATTCAGCCAGCAGGGGCGCAGCGGCAAAAGATGCAGCCACGCCAATGATCACGCCGAGGATCGAAAGGGTCATTGCCTGGCCCAAAACCAGACTCAGCACATTCTTCCTCTGCGCTCCCAGTGCCATTCGCAGGCCAAGCTCATGGCTGCGCTCGCCTACCGAGTATGAAATCACTCCGTAGATTCCCATGGCGGCGAGGAGCAATGCTACTCCGGCAAAGATGCCCAACAATTGGCTGAGAGAACGCCACTGCCGCGCCGAATTCGCAACCATCTGGTCGACCCTCGTCATTCCAAACACCGGCGAGTCTGGTGCGAGCTCGGAAAGAACAGTGCGCACATTCTGGATCAGCGCCGGCGAGACGGACTGGGTGCGGATCACGATGGTTTTGTGAACTCGGCTCTCCGTCCATCCGGGCACAGTGTGCGGGGGCAGTTGCGGGATGTTGACGTAGGCCTCGGGTTCGGACTCCTGCACGAGGCCAAATCGCTTCACGTTTCCCACGACGCCAACGATTTGTCGCGGCCGCTCCTCCGGGGAAGAATCAAAGGTGATCGTTTGGCCGAGTGGATCTTGATTCGGCCAGAACTGTCGCGCCATGGCTTGGTTGATCACCACGACCGGCGCAGCAGTTGCCGTATCCTGCTCGGTGATGCCGTGGCCTCGCAGGATCGGGATGCCCATCAAACCGAAATAATTTGAGCTGACTCCCTCCAAGAGAACGCTCGGCCGTTCTGCCCGGGGAGGGGCGGCGCGGCCTGCAATGGTAAAGCCGGGGAAAGCCGGTTCGGCGTCTTCGGAGAGCGGCAGCCAGTCGACCAATGCGACACTTTCAACGCCGGGTATGCTGCCGACGCGTTCCAGCGCCTGCCGGCAGAAAATTCCGACGGACGGCTGAATCACGTTCAGCCCGGTTTTATCTTGCTGGGTCGCGTCCATGTACTTCTCGCCGGTCAGCCGCACTTCCACTGCGAGAAGATGATCGGGATTGAAGCCGGGGCTGGTGCGCAGGATACGAGTCAGAGTGTTGATCATCAGCCCCGCGCAAATCAACGACACCAGCGCCACTGCGATCTCGGCTACTACGATGATGTTGCGCGTGCGGTGACGTGACCGGGTTGCGGTGCTGCGGCCTCCCTCGCGCAGGCACTCGTTGACATCGTTTTTCGATGCGCGATACGCGGGGATCATGCCGAACACCAGACCGGTGAGAACGCAAATGCCCAAGGTAAACAGCAAGACCCGGCCGTCCACAAGCACGGTCGTGGTTCGTGGGAACAGCTGCGGGGCCAAAACTTCAAGAATCCGCACGCCGCCAAAAGACAACGCCAGACCTAACACGCCTCCGAATAAGGAGAGCAGAACGTTCTCGGTCAGCAGTTGACCGACCAGTCTCTTCCGGCTGGCGCCCAGCGCAACGCGTACTCCCATTTCCCTTTTTCGTCCCTCGCCTCGAACCAACAGCAGGTTGGCGACGTTGGCACAGGCAATCAGCAGCACAAACCCGACGGCTGCAAAAAGCAGATACAGAGTCTGTTCCCACCAGCCGAACAAGCCCTTCTGCAAAGGATCAACTCTGACTCCCATACCTTTGTAGACTTCGGGAAAGACCTGGGCCAGATGAAGTGCCGTTACATTCATCGCGGCCTGAGCCTGTTCCACCGACACGCCTGGCTTCAATTTTGCGATGCCAACCAGGAATCGGGCATCATCGAAACCGGAGTCTGCGGGATCTGCCATGCCGTGGATGAAGTAAACCTCGGGGACTCCTGTGCCAAAGAGGTTGAATCCTGGATTCAGGACCGCACTCACCGTTGTTGACGTTGTGTCGACGAAGATACTGCGCCCGAGCACATTCGGGTCACCCCCGAAATGGTGCTGCCAGAATTCATAGCTGATTGCGACACCGTCCAATCCCCGCTTCTCAGTCACGGCGTCCGTCGGGATGTTGCCCAGGAAAGTTTTGACACCCAGCAGCGAAAATAGCCGCACACTGACGTGCTGCACGCCGACGCGTTCCGCAGAGCCCGCGCTCGACATGGCCACCATGTCCGGCCCCGAAACGGATTCAATTTGCTCGAATACCTGATTGTCGGCTCTCCAGTGGGCTACGTCGGTACCGGAGACGGGGCCGCGCTCATGCGCAAACTCCGGGAAGCGATTAAACAGAGCTACGAGCCGGTCCTGGTCGGGATAAGGAAGTGGACGCAGGAGAAGCGCATCAATCGCAGTGAAAATCGTGGTGGTACCGCCGATTCCGATGGCCAGCGTCAGGACGGCGACCAGCGTAAAAACCGGGCTTTTGCAGAGTCCGCGAGTCGCGTAGCGGAGGTCCTGCCCCAGCGCTTCGATCCAACCCGCGATGGACCCGGTGCGGACCATGGCAAAGTGTAACTCACCAACCAGTGCCATCCGGCGCTTACTTACTTCGATACCACTCCACCGTTCGCCGCAGTCCCTCTTCGAAATCTACTTTGGGTTTGTAGCCGAGGCCGGCTTCGGCTTTCGA
>CAVYOZ010000006.1:0-42492 GCA_963770265.1 Terriglobia bacterium | reverse complement strand
TGCCGCCATGTCGATGTGCTTGGCTCGCCCCGGCTGGACGACTGCGCTGTGCGATGCGCTCTGGCCTGGATCGCGGGTCGAAAGAGTGCACTGTCGCCATGATTCACTTTATACAGCGGTCCTCTACAAAGGTTGGATGATTTTCAGGCGACGGCAAAAATAGCGCGCCGGAATGTCTCGCCCAGCAGAGGAAATATCTCCTCCCTCCGGGAGATAAGGTGGGCCCTGAGAAAGGCAACTCGGCTGGCCGTTTCACAAATCTGGGCGCGGATTTCGAGAGCGTTATCGGCCGTCCGCATCCGATCGGCGGTAAACGCAAAAGTGGCGGTAAGTCTGAGGGCTTCTTGAGAGGTCAACTGCGGCGACATGGATGAGGAGAATCCTTCTAAACCGTGTCAGTATTTTACCCTAGTTCCGGCCACGCTTGAATACCCGGCAGTGAGTGATTTGCGGCAACCTCTCCCGCACTCACCCTGGTCATGCATCGGGCTCCACTGGGGAGGTTTTTGCGCGAATCTTAAGAAAGTTCTTTCATTTACACATACCCACATAGAATGAGTTGACCGGATGCGTGTTCTTCTCCTGACTGTTGCGCTCGTCTGCACGGCTCTCGCGCAGGTCGTCCCTGTGTCGACGATCATCGTCGTTGATGAAAACGGAGTAGCGGTTCCCTCCGCCCGCATTTCTTTAGAAGCCCCGCCACAACCCGCTCTGCACTGCCGGACCGACCACAGCGGACGCTGCCAACTCCCTGCGCTTCCCGAGGGGCAATATCACCTTCGAGTCGAGAAAGAAGGCTTTTACGCCCTCAACCACTCGGAAGTCCAGATTTCGCGCGGGTCCACCCTCGAAGTCGCGATCTCGCACCAGCAAGAAGTCCACGAGGTGGTGGATGTACACGAATCCCCTCCGGCCATCGATCCCGCGCAAACCGCCTCGCAGGAAACGATCAGCGGACTCGACGTCATCGACATCGTCTACCCCGGCACCCACGACTACCGCAACGTTCTCAACTTCATTCCCGGAGTCGTCCAGGACCAGGATGGCCAGCCCCACGTCGCCGGGGGGCAAACGTATCAGACGGTAACTCTGCTCGATGGCTTCAACGTCACTCAGCCCGCCAACGGACAGCTCCTGGTTCATGTCAGTGCCGACGCTTTCCGCTCCATCCAGGTCGAGCCCTCTCGCGAGCCTGCCGAATTCGGCAAAGGATCCGCCGGATCCTTGCGTCTGAACACCGGCATTGGTGACGATCATTTTCGCTTCTTCGCCACCAACTTCATTCCTTCCATCCAGAACAAGCACGGATGGCGCTTTTATCAATTCCTCCCCCGCTTCACCACCTCAGGCCCTATCCTGAAGCGAAAAATCTGGTTCTACAACGCATTCGAAGGCACATACACCAATCAGGTTTACACCGCCCTCCCGGTCGACCAGGACAGCGATTACATCTGGCGCATCGGCAATTTATCCAAAGTCCAGACCAACCTGACCAGCCGCAACATTCTTACCACCAGTTTCCTGATCAACTACCTGCACGACCAGTATGCGTATCTGTCACCCCAGAGCCCGCAACTGACGAATCCCCAAAATGTCGAGACAGCTTACGTCGGCAGTGTGAAAGACCAACATTACTTCAACACCGGACATCTCCTTGAAACAGGATTCGCTTTCAGTCAATACAATCTGCGTCTCACCCCTTACGGGACGGCCCCCTACCAGATCACTCCCAGCACCGCGTTCGGCAACTTCTACTTGAACGAGCACACGGCTGCCACTCGCTGGCAAGGCTTGGCAAACCTGTATCTGTCGCCCCGGTATTGGCACGGTCGTCACGATTTCAAGATCGGGACGGACCTCGACCGCATCTACTACGACGCCCAGTTCAATCGTCAACCGATTCTGTTTTTCACTTCGGGTGTGACCCAACTTCAGCCCGCCGACATTTGCTTCACTGCGCCGCAAGACAAGAGCTTTCCCTGTACTCGCTACTCCACCTTCACCGCCGCCCTGCCCCATGAGGAGACGAACACCGAAGTCAGCGCCTATGTAGAAGATCGGTGGAGTGTCACCAATCGCCTGCTCGTTGAACTTGGGATTCGCTTCGATTGGGACGCAATCGTCCACGAACGAGTATTCTCGCCACGTCTTGCCGGTACCTATGTTCTCGACAATTCCGGCAGCACCAAGCTCTCTGCCGGAATCGGCTTCGTCTACGACGCAACTCCCCTCTTCCTCATCGCTCGCCCGTTTGCCGGTAGCCGGGCAGACATCTTCTTCGCCACAGATCCTAACTGCCAGGCGACCAGTTGCGTCACAATCACAGGGCCGCTCACGACCACGTTTTCAATCAACGAGAACACTCTTGAACCGCCGCGATTTCTTAACTGGAGCCTCGGAGTAGAAAAAAAACTCCCCAAGGCGGTCTACCTGAAAGCAGAATTCCTGCGCCGCCATGGCACCAACGGGTTCGTCTACGACACGCGGAATTCCACCGCCACCGGCGATTTCATCCTCCTCAACACTCGCGAAGACCACTACGACTCCTTCCAGATTTCGCTTCGTCACAACTTTCGCGACACATACACCATCATGGGCTCCTACACCCGCTCTCGAGCCCGCACCAATCAGGCTCTTGATTTCAACGTCGACAATCCAGTCCTCAGCTCGCAACAACCGGGCCCTTACCTGTGGGACACCCCTAACCGTTTTCTTTCCTGGGGATATCTTCCTTTCTTCACTCTTCCCGTATTCCACAAATTCGAAATCGCGTATTCGATGGAAGCCCGCACAGGGTTTCCATTTAGCCTTTTGACCGATCAGCATGAACTCATTGGAAAGCCGGGTGCCGAACGCTTTCCCGACTACTTCTCCCTGAATGTGCAACTCGAAAAGAAATTTCATCTCTTCCACAACAACTGGGCCTTGCGCGGAGGCTTCGACAACATTACGGGCCGTTGCAATGCTTACGTCGTGAACAACGTAATCGACTCCGCCCACCCCATCCCCACCTTCACCGCCTGCCAGGGAAGAGCCTTCACCTCGAGAATCCGCCTGCTAGGCCGCAAATAGTTCGTGTAGGGGCGGACGCCTCGTCCGCCCCGCCGAAGCGAAGCAAGGCGTGGCAGCACCACGGACCTGCGGGTGTTTAAACTCTCCACGCAATCTTCCCGAGCTATAATGCCCCAACGAACCTTGCATCGAAATTCAGTCTCCCGTCATCTCAAAAGCCTGGAGGAACGATAACAATGGCTCACGAACTACCCCAGCTGCCTTATGCCTATGACGCACTAGAATCCACGATCGACAAGCAAACCATGACTTTGCATCACGATATGCACCACGGCGCCTACGTGAAAAACCTGAACGCCGCCATCGAGAAGCATCCCAATCTCGCCGGCAAATCCGCCGAAGATCTGATCCGCGACCTCAACGCTATTCCCGAAGACATTCGCGGCGCCGTCCGCAACAATGGCGGAGGCCATGTTAACCACACCATGTTCTGGAAGATCATGAAGCCCCAGGGCGGAGGCGATCCCACCGGCTCCATCGCCGAAGTCATCCAGAAAACCTTCGGCAACTTCAACGACTTCAAGACGAAGTTCAACGACGCGGGAACGAAGCAATTCGGCTCAGGATGGGTCTGGCTCGCAGGCAAGTCAAGCGGCGAGGTGCAGATCCTATCGACGCCGAATCAGGACAATCCCATTTCACAGGGACTCTATCCCATCTTCGGCAACGACGTCTGGGAACATGCGTATTACTTGAAGTATAACAACCGCCGCCCCGAATACCTCACCGCGTGGTGGAACGTAGTGAACTGGGACGAAATTAACAAGCGCTATGCCGCCTTCAAAGCCGGCAAATCCGCTCACGAACCAGCGCTGGCGCACCGCTAACATTAGTAGTGTAGGGCGGACGCAGCGTGCCTTGAGTTGTGCATGGTCCTACGGTCCACCAAAGCGAAATGAAACTGGGTGCCCCACTTCTGGCCGAGGTTGCCAGAAGTGGGAGTTTCGACAGAGCAAAGCCGAAGGGTCCGCCCCGCACGCGAAGCGAGCGTGCGGGCCGGTTCACTCTCGTAGAACTCTCACGACAAGTAAAAGGCCCTTGCCAAGCGCAAGGGCCTTTTGCTCGTTCCTGTTTCAATTGTCCTAAGCCGCCGACCTCACGTACTCTTCCGGATTCTGCTCGAACTCATTCTTGCACTGCTCCGAGCAGAAAGAATATGTCTGGCTGCCATACTGCGTCTGATGCTGGGAGTTCTCGTCGACTTTCATTCCACAAACCGGATCTGTGGTCATGGCATTCGCTCCTGAGAAGTTTGACCTTCACGACCGATTTTCGACGGAATGCAACTCACTTCCGCTCGGGTAATTCCTGTAATTGAGTTGGGCTTCCTTCGTGTACCTCCGTGCCCTTCGTGGTTTAAGGTTTTGCTCCGCGTACTCGGCGTCCTCTGCGGTTAGGGTTTTTGCTTTTGCACCACTCCGCCCTTCATCACAAATTCCACCCTCTCCATCAGGGAAACATCACTCAACGGATCCCCCGGCACCGCGACAATGTCCGCCAGTTTCCCCGCCTCAAGCATCCCCAGCGAATCCTTCATGCCCAGCAACTCGGCCGCCGTCGAAGTCGCTGCCCGGATCGCCTGCGCCGGAGTCATCCCAAACTTCACCATTGACGAGAATTCCTTCGCCGGATTCACTTTCCAGTCGAACCCTCCCGCGTCGGTGCCGAAGGCGATCTTCACTCCCGCCTTCATCGCCCGTCGGAATGTGTCCTCATGAATCTGGATCATCTTCACCCACACCGGAGCTCCTTCTGCCGCCCGCCCTTGCGCGACATACTCGCCCACATAGATGGTCGGCACATAGAAAATTCCTCGTGACGCCATTGTTTTCAGATCCTCTTCGGCGATGTAGTTCCCGTGTTCGATCGAGTCGACTCCGGCTTCGACGGAGTTGTGTACTCCGTTCAAAGCCATGGCGTGCGATGCGACCTTGTGCCGCTCGCGATGCGCTTCATCCACAATTGCCTTCAGCTCTTCGGGCGTGAACGTTGGAATGTCGTCGAGGACGCCATCTTCGCGCACCCGATACGCGCGATCGCTGTAGACCTTGATCCAGTCTGCGCCATGGCTGATCTGCTCTCGCACCGCCTGACGCGCGTTGTCCGCGCCGTCTACGACCTGCACTCCATGCGGCACCGTCACGGCAGGCGCATATCCCTGCAGCGGATAGGCTCCAGTCACATCCAAGGCGCGAGTTGCGACCTGCATCCGCGGCCCGGGAATCACTCCGTTGCTGATGGCCTTCTTCACATCGACATCGGCATATCCCGCGCCCTCGGTCTCCAGATCGCGAATCGAAGTAAACCCATACTCCAGAGCGCGTCGCGCATTCACGGTCGCAAGAATCGTCCGATACTCCGGCGATTGCTTCAGTAATTGCTCATCGTAATCCGCGGCGGTGATGTCTCCCTGCAGCAGAACGTGTGTGTGCGTATCAATCAACCCGGGCAGGCAGGTTGCGCCCGACAAATCGATCACTTCAGAACCGCCAGGCGCGACAGTCGCGAGTTCCTTGATCTTCTCGCCTTCAATCACGACAACAACGTTCTTGCGCAACGAGTCCGAGCGCCCATCAAACAAACCACCGCACCGCAAAGCAACGGTCTTGGCCGATGTCTGCCCGAAAACACTCCCCAGAAGAATCGCAGCGATGAAGATAACCTTTTCTTTCACACGTCCTCCAATCTGAAGCCTGAAGCCTGAAGCCTGACGCCTGCCTTTCTGCATTTCCTGTGCACGTCCTGTGGAGATTCCGGCTGCCCACTCTACCAGATTTCATTCGTAACCTCCGCCACACGCAAGAAATGCCGTGATGTCGGCCCACCGCGTGACGTCTTTTATCTCCCACTTGAGCGATGTCGCTCCATCGGATCCGGGCGCACTGTTTTCCTCAAGTGCACCAAAATGCGGAATTGACCTGCCGGCCATTCAAACGTACATTCAGCTTCGCCCTTCACAAAAAAAGTTGGTTCGTCCCAGACGCGTAATCGCTTTGAGGACAAGTTCCAGCGGAAATTCCGGGTCAGCGCGCCATGAAATCGGTTGAATGGAAAACGTACCGAACGCGATTCCTAGTCAAAGCCAAACAACTCAATTCCAGTCTCACCTTCACCGATCATCTCGGCCGCCAGCATTGCGGCCGTAGAGGCGATTACCTGGTGGAATCCTGTGACGGGGTCCTCAGCATCACTCCTCGTCGCATCTTCGAAGACATTTACGTTTCCATGGGACTCGCTCCCGACTCATACCTTCAGCAATCGAACGAAGAACAGGAACCTGAATCCATCACCCGCGACAATTTGCGTCTAGCCAGCCTTCGCATCGAACCGTTGAGGATCCAGAAGATCGAAGCGAACTTCCACGACGGCGCCTTCGCAAACGTTCCCCTCGACAAGACTGCTCGCACTCAGCGGAAAACTCCCCAGCCGGTGCGCGCCACTCCCCCATTCAGGCAACACACGGTCTGTGAGGTCAAACTTAGAACTGAGAACTGAGAACTGGATACTGTTCTTTGTGGAAAACCCGTCCTCAATCCGGCATCAAGCCCGTCATTGCTAGGGATACAACCTATAGTGTTTCTCTCTTGACATGCACAACAGGCAGGAGTAACTTTGCAATCCCAAGCACTGAATTTCACTCCACGGGAATGGGGTGGAAATTCGAAGAGTGAAGGAATACCCGCGGCCTGCCGGAGCCAGAGGTGACTCGGCAGGCGCAGGGAAAACGAGGCGCAAGCGCCTGGCTGCTGATCCGTAAGTCCGGCGCCCAAACCTTTGATAATCATGAACTTCAACCTTTCGGCGTCCGCAATAACGGGAGGCCGGAAGCCCGGTTAGAGAGTGCGGTGGCCGTGCGCCGATCCTCCCCCGGAGCACGCCAGTGGTGGCACAGTCGGTGTGGCAATGGGCGCCTCGCCCGTCCCGCACAGTGAGCGAGCGCTGCCGCGGTACGACACTTTTTTCGTAGGAGTAATCCGAACCAGGAGCCCGCAAATGGAAACCCTTACTAGACTAGTTTCTGAATCATTGGCACGACACGGTTTCGACCGTCCTGTGGATTATCGTCGCCTGCAATGGTCACGCTGGTTCCGTTGCGAGTCCCATCACAGCCTCCTCATCGTCCCCAGCAAACCAGGAGTATTCGCCCTTGCCGAAGAAATCACTCACGTAGCGACAGCCGCCTCGGCTGTCCCGCGAACCCTGAGCGAAGCGAAGGGGAGCGGCGCAGTCCCAGAGCCCGGAAGCTCAGACCCGGAACCCCGCCGCCTGCTGGCCGTGACCCACTTCTTCGAAGACGATGACATGGCCTTCGTCCTCGACCGCATGCTGTCGCAGCAGAATCCCATGCGAGCGCGTCTGGCCTCCGGACGCTATTTCGTTCGTTTCGTCGAGATCCACGACCAAGCCCAGCGCCGCACAATCTGTGCCGCGCTCAACCAATGGATCCTTTCCTCCGCCGAAAAGGCGACCGGCATCGGCTCCCACTTCGCCACCTCACTCGAACTCGCTCCCGAGCCGCCCGACAGCAGTCGCTCGCATCGACTTGACAGCGCCGATCGCCTTGTAAACGATCCGCCAACACCGGCGATTAGACCCCGGCTCAATTCCGCCGTGGCCACCACGATTCACTGTTCTTCCTCGTTCCCTTCCGGCTTCTAGCCGGGTAATGCGCGCCGCGCCAACGCATCGCGGCGTTGCGGCGCGCCGTTTTTCCGTCCCGTAGGGATGGCTGATAGTAGCCCGCCAGTTCCACTGGCGGGGCAAGAACGAAGATAGACATCGCGTCCCATAGGACGCCTGAAATCCCGGATCTTTAGACAATCGAATCCCGCTTCACTCGGTTCCCCGTCCCAACCCAGACGCCCGAATCGCTTGAAGCCGCATAGAATCTAATTAGGAGAGCCCCTGATGGCAGAATTAAAGACCACAATCGAAACCAAGACCGCCGCTCCGTCTCCCGTGTCCGCGTCTCCGGCTGCCCCGAAGAAGAGGGCCCCCGGCCTCTCCTTCCGCCGCCTCTTCACCAAGCCAGGCGTCTCCCCGTACGACGAAGTCGAATGGGACCTCCGCACCGCTCAGATCACCGACTCCCATGGAGGGATCATCTTCGAGCAGAAGGACGTCGAAGTCCCCAAAGACTGGTCCATGACTGCGACGAATATCGTCGCCAGCAAATATCTGCACGGCAAGCTTGGCACTCCTGAGCGCGAAACCGGAGTCCGCCAGCTAGTCTCCCGCGTTGCCGAAACCATCCGCGACTGGGGGATGGCCCAAGGCTACTTCCGCGCTCCTGAAGACGGCGCGACTTTCCACGACGAACTCGTGCACATCCTCGTCCGCCAGTACGCCGCCTTCAATTCGCCCGTCTGGTTCAACGTCGGATGCGACCGCATCGAGCCCAACTCCGACGGCCGCAACTGGCACTGGAACCCGCAGACCCAGCAAGTCGAATTCGGCGTCACCGGATACTCCAAGCCGCAGTGCTCCGCCTGCTTCATCAACTCGGTCAAAGATTCTCTCGACTCGATCCTGACCCTGGCCAAGACCGAAGGCATGTTGTTCAAGTGGGGCTCAGGCACCGGCACGAATCTGTCTCCTCTGCGCGGGTCCACCGAGACTCTCTCCGGCGGCGGCACGGCCAGCGGCCCGCTCAGCTTCATGAAGGGATTCGACGCCTTCGCCGGCGTCATCAAGTCCGGAGGCAAGACTCGTCGCGCCGCCAAGATGGTCATCCTCAACGTCGATCATCCCGACATCGTCGAATTCATCGAGTGCAAGCAGAAAGAGGAAGCCAAGGCGCACGCCCTGGTCTCTGTGGGATACGACGGCTCCCATCCCGACTCCGACGCCTACTCCAGCATCTTCTTCCAGAATGCGAATAACTCCGTCCGCGTGACCGATGATTTCATGTACGCGGTCGTCCGCGACACCGATTTCTCCACGCGCAGCGTGACCGACAGCTCAGTCGTGAAGACCTACAAAGCGAAAGAGCTTCTGCATAAGATCTCCGAAGCCACCTGGCACTGCGGCGATCCCGGCATGCAATACGACACCACGGTCAACCGCTGGCACACCTCGAAGAACACGGCCAGAATCAACGCCAGCAACCCCTGCAGCGAATACATGTTCCTGGACGATTCGGCCTGCAATCTCGCCAGCCTGAATCTTCTGAAGTTCGCGCCCAACGGCACGTTCGACGTAGAAGCCTACCGCCACGCGGTAGACATCCTGATCACCGCGCAGGAAATCCTGGTAGACAACGCCGGATATCCCACGCAGTCAATCATGGCCAACTCCCACGACTACCGCCCGCTAGGCTTAGGCTATGCGAATCTAGGCGCGTTACTGATGGCCGCAGGCCTCCCCTATGACAGCGACGCCGGCCGCGACTACGCCGCCTGCGTAACAGCAATCATGTGCGGCGAAGCCTATCTGCAGTCGAGCAGAATAGCCGAGCAATGCGAACCGTTAGTACCAGCGACAGAGGCGACAAAGAAGAATCTCTCAGAAACAAATCTAGGCGCTGGCATTGCTCACGTAGGGACAGCCGCCTCGGCTGTCCAGCGAACCCTGAGCGAAGCGCAGGGAAGCGCCCCGGCGGCACAGACCATGCCCGGCGGCGCCTGCCCCGGCTGGTACATCAACCGCGAACCATTCCTGGACGTAATCCGCATGCACCGCGCGAGTGTGAATGGCATCAACAAAGGCAACGTCCCCACCACCCTCTACGAGTCCAGCAAGCAGTGCTGGGACGAAGCCCTGCAGCACGGCGAAAAACACGGCTACAGAAATTCCCAAGTCACAGTCTTGGCCCCGACAGGCACAATCGGCTTCATGATGGACTGCGACACGACGGGAATCGAGCCCGATCTGGCGCTGGTGAAATATAAGAAGTTGGTTGGCGGAGGAATGATTAAGATCGTCAACAACACAGTCCCCACCGCGCTCTTCAAGCTCGGATACACCCACGAGCAGGCAGACGCCATCGTCAGCTACATCGACGCCACGGGCACCATCGAAGGCGCTCCACACATTAAAGATGACGACCTGGCCGTCTTCGATTGCTCCTTCAAGCCGGCGAAGGGCACGCGCTCCATTCACTACACCGGACATCTCCGCATGATGGCCGCCGCTCAGCCTTTCATCTCCGGAGCGATCTCGAAGACAGTCAATCTCCCGGAGAACGCAAGTATCGAAGACATCATGGACGCCTACCTCCAGGCCTGGAAGCTAGGCCTGAAAGCGGTAGCCGTCTATCGCGACGGCTGCAAGAAGAGCCAGCCGCTAAGCGCAGCAGGTACAAAGACGGCAGAGTCCTCGGCTCGCGGAGGGACAGCCGCCTCGGCTGTCCAGGTTTTGGAGGAGGAAGATCTCAACGCTCCCCCGCGCGCCGTCCGCCACAAACTCCAGGAAGAGCGCGCCTCGATCACTCACAAATTCAAAGTCGGAGACCACGAGGGATACATCACCGTAGGCCTCTATCCCAACGGAGAGCCCGGCGAACTCTTCATCACCATGGCCAAAGAAGGCAGCACAGTCAGCGGCCTGGTGGACAGCTTCGCGCTAGCAGTCTCGATCGCCCTGCAACACGGCGTCCCGCTGAAACTCTTCTGCGAAAAATTCGCCCACACCCGCTTCGAGCCCAGCGGATGGTCCGGCAACCCCGACATCGGCTACGCCAAGAGCATCATGGACTACATCTTCCGCTGGCTCCAGCTGCGCTTCCTAACCGGCCAACAGCAGATGCTGTTCGAAAACCTCAGACTGAGGTCAGGGGTTAGTGGTCAGGGCCCAGAGGCCAGTGAAATGAGCGCTCCTTCCACCACATCACTCGCCCCTGATCCCCGGCCCCTGAACCCTGGTTCCGTCCACGCCGCCGACGCACTCTCAAGCATCGTGGACTTGGGCGACGCCCCAAGCTGCAGCTTCTGCGGCAGCATCATGACCAGAAACGGCAGTTGCTACCGCTGCATGAGCTGCGGCAGCACCAGCGGCTGCAGCTAGAGCTCGTGTAGGGGCGGACGCCTTCGTCCGCCCAGGTTTTGAAATAGTAGTTTTGAAAGCTCCCAACTTGTCATTCCGAAGTCGCGCGAATTCCGCGTGACGGCGAATCTGCTGTTCTGGTTCAACGGAGAGCTTTCTCGGAGCGCACGGCTTAAGCCGTCTCTTCGGCGCGTAAACACCACCAATCTCTTCGTAACGAGCACTGCCGCCGACAATACCGTGGAAGAGCGGCCCTTTAAGGGCCGCGTTTCGGACCGGGAGATTGACGCCCTTTAGGGCCTGTGGTCGCGTTGTCGCGCCAGCAATGACCTCAGCGGCTGAAGCCCGATCTTGTGAAACCTCAACGCGGCGCTAAAACGCCGCTCTTCCACGGTGCCTTCCGCGTCCCATATTGGGACCCATAACTCCAACTTGTGACATCACTCACGGACAACGGTCCTCATCCCCGCGACCATCTCGGGATGGACTCCGACCGCGTATTCTTCGTCACCACCGTCACCATTCAACGTCTTCCCATCTTTCGACGGGAGGTAAACGCAAACCTGCTGATTGACACCCTGGCGCATTATCGCGATGCAGGAAAATTCCTGCTCCATGAATTCGTGATCATGCCAGACCACATCCACGCGCTACTCACTCCCGCAGAGAAAATATCTCTGGAGCGCGCTATGCAATTCATTAAAGGAGGATTCTCCTTTCGGATGAAGGCACGCGGCTCCATCTGGCAGCCGAGTTTCACGAATCATCGCATCCGAGATTGGGACGATTACGAGCACCATCGCGATTACATCCAGATGAATCCCGTGCGAGCGCGACTGGCCCCGCGTCCGGACGCGTATCCCTACTCTTCCACAGCGAACGTATTGCGGATGGACCCGGTTCCACAGGGGCTAAAGCCCTGTGGTTATGAAGACGCCAACGCGGCGCTAAAGCGCCGCTCTTCCACGATTGTCGCCGGCAATATTTTTGCGCCCTAAATGACGAATCCATAACCGATCTTCCTCTTCGCGAACCGCGGCGCAAACCGCGTCGCCGATAGTGCCGTGGAAGAGCGGCCCTTAAGGGCCGCGTTAAGGGCGGCAATTGACGCCCTTTAGGGCCCGTGGTCGTGTTCCCCTCGCGTCGGCAAAGCGCCTCAAGGCTTTAAGCCCTGTGATCATTAAGAAGCCCCAAACGCGGCGCTAAAGCGCCGCTCTTCCACGATTGTTGCCGGCAATATTTTTGCGCCCTAAATGACGAATCCACCGATCTCCCGCTTCGCGAACCTCGGCGCACATCGCGTCGCCGATTGTGCCGTGGAAGAGCGGCCCTTAAGGGCCGCGTTAAGGGCCGCAGATGACGCCCTTTAGGGCCCGTGGTCGTGTTCCCTCGCGCCGGCAAGCATCTCCGATAAACTCCTCGCAACATCTTCTCCGCAGTCTTTGTCCTAATTTTGTAAAAAATCCGCCTTCCCTCTGGCAAAATCTCCTTGCTTGTTCCACACTCTTGTACAAAGATTCCACGAACGCGTGCGGCTTTTCCCAGAAACGTTGTTCCCCCCAGTTGCACTATTGATCATTGCAGGAGTGTGCCATGCCAGCGGGACTAGACAAGCTCGAACACATTGTTGTGCTCATGATGGAAAACCGGTCGTTCGACCACATGCTCGGTTCGCTGAAAGCTGTAAATCCCAAAATCGATGGCATCGTCGATGCGGATCCATTCAGCAATCCGGACGCGGCCAACAATCCGGTGAAACCGCAGCCCAAAGCGGCATTTCAGGCGCAGTTGCAACCCGATCCCGACCATCACTTCCCGGCCGTCGACCTGCAGATCTATGGCGGCGACAAGAGCGATAACCGCAAGCCCAACATGCAGGGCTTCGTAAAGAGCTATTTCAACCAGCGGCGGGACGCGGCGCATTCGCAGATGATCATGTACTACTTCCCGAAGGAAAAGCTGCCTGTCCTGACGACGCTCGCGCTGGAGTTTGCCGTCTTCAACCGCTGGTTCGCCTCCATCCCTGGGCCCACGATCTGCAACCGTGCGTTCGCGCACTATGGAACATCATTCGGACGTGTGGATCTGAACCCGATTTATCCGCCAGAAACGATCAAGAGCATTTACACGCGCCTGATCGGCGCCTCTCCGAAGCGAACGGCCAAAGTCTATTACTACGACACCACCAGCTCCACCATGGAAGTCGCCAACCTTCTGCAGAATCAACCCGAGCTGTTCGGAACTTACAGTCAGTTTCTGAAAGACTGCGAGAAAGGCAATCTGCCGAGCTATTCGTTTGTCGAGCCGAACTACAGCGATCACGAAACCGACAGCGGTGAGGAAGTCGCCAACGATCAGCATCCGGATCACAACATGCAAGCAGGTGAAATGTTCATCGCCTCGATCTATCAGGCCATCAAGAACAATCCAGATCTGTGGGAAACCACGGCACTGTTTATCACCTATGACGAACATGGCGGAATCTTCGATCACGTTCCTCCACCGGATTGTCCAAAGGATCAGTTCACTGCGGATGGAAATGCCACAGGCACGGGAGTGCCATTTCATTTCGACCGGCTCGGCGTGCGGGTGCCTTCGATCCTGATCTCACCGTGGATTCCGAAAGGAAGTGTAGTCGACCGCGTATTCGACCATGCCTCGATTCCCGCCACCATCACGAAGTTCTTCCTCGGAGATTGGGCGCCGCGCTCTCCGCGGGAAACCAGCGCAGACATTTTCATTGAACCGCAGGGACCGGCGGTCGATCCGGCGAGGAACCTGCTGTCGCTCGATGTGATGCGCACCGATTGTCCAGACTTTGACGTGTAGATTCCAAGCGGGTGCCCCACTTCTGGCCGGTTTTGCCAGAAGTGGGGAGTTTCAGCAACACGCGGCAGATGTGCCGCGCAGAAGGAGTTCTCAACATGGCTCTAATTCGTGTTCCCAAGCCACCCAAGAGCGCGTATGACCCGGACCGGCCGATGTCATCGCTGCTGAAATCGCAGATCGAACACCTGAGGGAGGCGGAAGGCAAGCTTCCGCTCAAGTATCGCAGCGAGTGGTATATCAAAGCCATCAGCACCGAAGGTGAAGCGGCGAAGTACATTCGCGACGTCACCGAAGCGATTCATGAAGCGCATGAAGATGCTGAACGGGCGCGCCGCGCGCCGAAACGCAAGCGCGTGATTGAGATTGCCGCCGTGGCCGATGAACGAGCGGAACGCAAGCAGGAGCGAGTACGTCGGGGCCGCGCCACGACGCGCAAAAAGAAGAGCGGCGGAGCCAAACGGACAAAGAAGTAACAGCATTCTGGAGGCCTAAATGCGGTGGAGTGTGGCGGTGATGTTGTGGTTGGTATCGACTGCGGCCTTGGCCCAGGAGAGCTGGGTGCACGCGGATTTCCGGCGTGAGGGCGAGCGTATCGCCGCTGCCTGCAAATTCTACAGCTTCATGAGTGTGGGTTACTGCGCTTACCCGCTGTTTACGGATCATCCGCTGCACATTGCTGCCGGCAGTTTGCCTCCGCAGAACGGACTTGGCCTGGGCGCTGCCTACGTCGCAACCCGCAACACTGAAAACTGGCGGTTGAGCTGGAACGCTGATGCCGTTGGGGCGACAAGTGGATCATGGCGTGCCGGAGGATATTTGAAACTGGTCCATACGCCCTTCGAGCCCGTTCGTGTGAGCACGCCAGCTCCCACGGCTCCCGGAGAGCAGCCGGCCAAGCCGAAGAAGCATGGAGTGGCTATCCATCCTTACACGGTGTTCAACCTGTACGCCCAGGCTACTTCTTTGAATACGCTGAACTATTTTGGACTGGGAAATGATTCGTCCCTCGTCGACAAGTCGCTGTTTGGAATGACCCAGACCATTGTCGGCGGCAATGTGACCAAGCCGGTATACGAGTGGTCGGCGATCAGCAAGCTGAACCTTTCCCTGTTCGGAGAGATCAACGGACGGTTCGTGGATATTCGCAGCCAAAGCAGCTCGTCCGTGCCGTCGATCTATGCTCTGTACAACGATGCCACCGCCCCAGGACTTTCCAGCCAGCCGGCATTCGTGCAATTCGGCGAGGGAGTCCGCATCAAACCGGTGATCGGAGATCATCTGGAGCTGAACTACGCGGGCAGTTTTCAACAGTTCGTCGCGCCTTCCGAGTCCCGGAATTCCTTTCAGCGATGGACCGTGGACTTGAATCACACCTTTTACCTCTACGGATATACCGAGTCAGGCCCCAAGACGAGCACTATGACCGGGCCGGATGAGTGTGCGCCATCGGGCGAGAAGTGCCCCAGCGTGGCTCGCTCTCGGAATCTGAATGGATCGATTGGACTGCGGTTTTTCCTGTCCGAGTCCATGAATTCGGCAAGCAGCGCGGTTCCCTTCTATTTCCAGCAGACCCTGGGCGGCCAGAGCATCAACAGCAATCTCACCCTCGGCAGCTATCAGGATTACCGCTTTCGCGCGCCCAATCTTCTTGTATTGCAGGAGACCTTCGAGCACTCCATCTGGGGCCCGTTCGGCCTGAAATTCATGGCCGATCAAGGCCGAGTGGCTGCCACTCGCAGCGACGTCGGATTCGATCATTTGAAACATAGTTTTGCCGCCGGTATCACGTTGCGAGCCGGTGGATTCCCCATGGTTCAGATGATGTTTGCCTGGGGAGGGTCCGAAGGCCATCACAACATCTTCAACATGAATTCGTCGCTTTCGGGAGGCTCGGCGCGGCCGCTGCTCGATTGAAAATTACTGCTGCCGGCACGACGGAATCGGCGGTTATCCACAGGCCGATGTGACATCTGACCTTGCCTTCTACCGACAAAATGTCCGATCATAAAGGCTCGCCCCTAGAGGCGAGAGCGCGACATTCGCGTTGGGCAAGTTAAGCTCTTTGAAATCAATATTTTGCGCGTAAGTCCTGCAGGCTCAAGATTTTGCGAGGCAAACGTTGTATCAACGGAGCTCAAGTCCTTGGGAATCAAGATTTTGCGAAATGTGATCTGATTTTTCTCGCATCGGCTTGCGCTCGCCCTGTGATGTTCTCTGACCAGCCATACGCCACAAATACATCGCCGCGTACGCGCGCCACGGACGCCACGGCTCTGCTCGCCGCTCGACCTCGCGCGCGCTACCTAGCGACAGCGCCCGCAGCAGCCCAAGATCGCTGGACGGGAACGCATCAGGCTCGGCTAGAGCGCGCATCGCGACATATTGTGCGGTCCACGCGCCGATGCCCGGAATCTCGCACAGCCGCCGCAGAAATTCTTCGGAGTCCACGACACCCTCGAATTTGATTTTGCCGCTTCGTACCGCACGAGCCAGCGCGCGAATGGTCTCAGCGCGCGCGCTGGTCAGTCCCACCGAAGTCAACTTGGCGCTCGCCAAAACCTCTGGCGAAGGGAAAAGGTGCGTCAGTCCCTTCGGCCCGTCAAACTTCTTGCCGAATGTCGCTGCGAGTCGTCCCGCCAGCGAAGTTGCTCCGCGCACCGTGACCTGCTGCCCCAGAATCGCGCGCACCGCAAGTTCAAATCCATTCCAGCAGCCCGGGACTCGAATGCCCGGATCGGCCTGCACACTCGCGCTCAACACAGGATCGCTCCGCAGCATCTTCACGATCGATGTCCAGTCGGCGTTCAAGTCGAACATCGACCGAATGCGCTCAACGATGCCGAACAGCGATCGAGGATCCGGAAAATCGATGCGCACCAGCAACGCGTCGCGCTCAGGGTCGAGGGACACTTCGAAGTACCCTTCAAACCCGTTCGCTGTGATGCTGCGGCGATAAGTGGAATCCTCCACCATTTCGACGCCGGGAGTCGCGCGCGGCGCCAGAAAGTCGAGCATGCCCTGCCAGTGATACGGCGGACGGAAGTGCAGACGAAACAGATACTGATTGCGCGATTGCGTTCCCTTCTGGTGCGCCAGCCGGCGGATCTGCGTCGGCGTGCGGTGATAGACCTTGACAATCCCGGCATTGAAGCGGCGAACCGAACCGAATCCCGAGGCGAGCGCAATCTGATGCATGGGCAATGTCGTTTCGTCGATCAGTTTCTTGGCAAAGTGAAGACGGCGCGTCTGCGCCACCGCGATCGGAGTCGCGCCGAGGTGGCGCACGAACAGCCTCCGCAAATGTCGCGAGCCAACGCCCAACCGGTCAGCAAGCCACTCCACGCCTCCATCTTCCAGCCCGCTTTCCCCGATCAATCGCAGTGCGCGCGAAACCGTGTTGGAAGTTCCCTGCCAGCCCGGAGTGCCGGGACATCCCTCCGGCCGGCAGCGCAGACATGGACGGAATCCCGCTTCCGCCGCGGCAGCGGCAGTCGGAAAGTAGCGGCAATTCTTCTCCTTCGCCGTTGGTGCCGGACAAATCGGACGGCAATAGACGCGGCTCCCCAGCACTCCAATGTAGAACTTGCCGTCGAAGCGCGGATCGCGCGACAGCCTTGCCCGGGAACACACTTGCCAATCCAGCATCATGCAATCGCTCGTAAGTTCGTCAACGGCTTTCTGATCATAGTCCACGCAGCGACGAATTCTGGACGTTTTCGGACTCATCTCGGGAACGAGAGGCGAGGTCCGAAAACGTCCAGCTTATCCGGATCGAAGTCCGTTAACGTCCAACTTTACAGGGACGCCTCCGTTAATTTCGCAGCAGCGGTAGGCTGTTATGACTTGGCGTGTCCGTCATTGCGTAGAGTGTCCGAAGTGCCGCACCCGGTACCTGATCGGATTCAGTCCGTATCGCAACGGTTCCTACCTGGTTCCGGTCGCGAGAGGATCGCTGCAGGAATGGATTCTTTACTGCGCGTGCGGTTCACCGCCCAGTTCCAGCCGCTGGAAATGGGATGAATTACAGCCCTATCAAGTTTCCGGCCGCGCTCATGTTCGTGGCTACGGTCCGCCTGAGGAGATTGTTCACGTTCGGCGGCGGCAACATCGATAGCGCGCGGGACGTCTCTTGCGACGATCTAGCGCTTTTTAGATGACTTCTTTGGACCGGCCTTGCTGACCCTCTTTTTAGTCGCAAACACGCGGGCGAAGATCTTGTCGACGTTCTTGAGCTGGCGCTGCAGGTCGAAGGCATATTCGATCTGCTTGCGGGGGACTTTGGCGGTGATCTCTCTGTCGGCAAGAATCTCATCGTGAAAGTTCAGGCCTTCTTTCCACGAGCGCATGGCGTGACCTTGTACCAGGCGGTACGCATCTTCGCGGGTCATGCCGTGTTCGACCAGGTCGAGCAGAAGCTGTCCACTGAAGATCAGGCCGTGCGTGCTCTCCAGATTCACGCGCATGCGCTCGGGATAGACGAACATCGTGTCGATGACGTTCGCGGTCTTGGTGAGGAGATAATCGGCAAGCGTTGTCGAGTCCGGCAGGATCACGCGCTCGACTGACGAGTGCGAGATGTCGCGCTCGTGCCACAGGGCAACATTCTCGAATCCGGCTTGGGCGTTGCTGCGCACGACGCGGGCCAGACCGCTGATCTGCTCCAGCGTCACGGGGTTGCGTTTGTGCGGCATGGCCGACGATCCCTTTTGTTTTTCGCTGAAGAACTCCTCCGCCTCGCGCACCTCGGTGCGCTGCAGATGACGGATCTCGGTGGCGATCTTGTCGAGTGTGGATGCAATCACGGCGAGTGTGGCGAGATAGTTCGCGTGGCGGTCGCGCTGAATCACCTGCGACGAAACGGCTGCGGCCTTCAGTCCCAGGCGCGCGCAGATCTTTTCTTCCAGTTCCGGTGTGAGGTGCGCAAAGATTCCCACCGCGCCTGAAAACTTGCCCACGCGCATGTCTTCTGCTGCAGCCAGGAAGCGCGCGATGTTGCGTTGCGTCTCTGAATACCAGTTGGCGATTTTGAATCCGAAGGTGATGGGCTCGGCGTGTATGCCGTGCGTGCGGCCGATCATGGGCGTGTCTTTGAATTCCCACGCGCGGCGCTCGAGGACTTCAGCGAGGCGGTGCAGGTCTTGCGCGATGACTTGCGACGCCTGATGGATGAGCAGGGCCTGCGCGGTGTCGACGACGTCGTTGGAGGTGAGTCCGTAGTGGAACCAGCGGGCGTGCGGACCGACGATTTCGGCAACGGCAGTGGTGAAGGCGATGACGTCGTGACGGACCTCGGCTTCGATCTCGTGGATGCGCTCGACGCGGAAGTCGGCGCGCTCCTTGATGGCCTTGGCTGCCTCTTTGGGGACGAGTCCTGCCTCGGCGAGGGTTTCGGTGGCGGCGACTTCGACGGCGAGCCAGGTGCGGAAGCGATTTTCATCGCTCCAGATACGAGCCATCTCGGGCCGGGTATAGCGCGGGATCACGGTGGACTCCTGTCCGGATGTGGACAGAGGATTCTAAATGGGTGGGAGCGGAATCGGCTAGCAGGACTTCCCCTTACCACAGAGGGCACAGAGGGACACAGAGGAAAGTCAAAACCCACCCTGTCGCACAAAACGCGAGAAAGGCGGGGCAACCTCAGCGCGTCCCTTGCATTAACGGCCGGTATTAATTCGTCTTATATCGCAGTACGATATAATATGTACAGACTATCGGGGCACGATAGAATGCCCGGCATGAAAAGGCTGACGCTGTCGGATTATCGGGCTCTATCGGAATTCCGGTATCAGATTCGGGAATTTTTTGCTTTCAGCGATCGCGCCGTGCAGGCGGCGGGGCTCGAGAAAGGACAGTATCAATTGATGCTGGCCATCAAAGGGATGCCGGAGGGACTCCGCCCGCGAATTCGGGAGCTGGCGAACCGGCTGCATGTGCAGCATCACAGCGCGGTGGAGTTAATTAACCGGCTGGAAACTGGCGGTTACGTGCGACGGGAGCGGGCCGAGGAGGACCGGCGCGAAGTGTTGCTGGCCCTCACGCCTAAGGGTGAGAGGGTGCTGGAAGAGTTGGCACTGCACCATCACGAGGAGCTACAGGAGGCGGCGCCGCGTCTGGTGGCGGCGTTGCGCCGGGTGATGGCCGGAAAAGAGGATGGAGTACACAAGGGAGCCCGAAGATCGACCACGGGGGCTAAAGCCCTCTCATCCCACGTTTCTTCGCGGCCCTGAAGGGCCGCTCTTCCACGGTGCTGTCCGCGGCGAAGTTCTCGCACGTGAGTCACGTTGCTGTCGGAGGAAGTTGGCGGCACCGTCACTCGCGAATTCGCGCAGTTGCTCTGAGTCTGGGAAAACGGCAATCCCCACTTTCTCCCAGAGTCGAGGAAGAGCAGCAACCGCTGGTCTTGATGCTGCTTCTGTTATCGCATGCAATTTCAGGAGGAAGAGTTCATGAGTAGCAGCAACAACAACAACCATCGGTCTACGGCAATTCCGAATGAGCCGCTGGCGGCTTCGGGGGTATCGCCTTTGGCACTGGCGGCACCGGCACCGTTTCGGATTGTGCTGATGTCATTTCTGGCGGCGGGAGTGGGTCTGCTGGCCGGGATTGTCGCCTACATTCTTTATAAACTCATCGGGTTGTTCACGAACCTCTTCTTCTTTCATGAGGTCACGACAACTTTCCGCAGTGTGGGCGGGCACCATCTGGGCTGGTGGGTAATTCTTGTTCCGGTGGTTGGCGGATTGATCGTCGGAGTCATGGCGAAGTACGGCACGTCGAAGATCAAGGGACATGGGATTCCCGAGGCGATGGAAGCGGTGCTGGTCAACCGCAGCCGGATCGAGCCGAAGGTGGCGCTGCTGAAACCGATTTCCGCGGCGATTGCGATTGGGACCGGCGGGCCGTTTGGCGCGGAAGGACCGATCATTCAAACGGGCGGAGCGCTAGGATCCCTCGTTGGACAGGTATTGCACACAACAGCGGTGGAGAGGAAGGTTCTGCTGGCTTGCGGCGCGGCGGCGGGGATGTCGGCCACATTCAACACGCCGATCGCCGGAGTGATCCTTGCCATTGAGTTGCTGCTTTTCGAGTTCAAGTCACGCTCGTTTATTCCGCTGGTTATCGCCAGCACGATCGCGACGGCCGTGCACATGCAGTTGCTCGGTCCTGGGCCGATGTTCCAGGTGGGGCAGGTGGACTTTGGAATTCCTCACGCTCTGCCTTTCTATCTTGTCCTCGGTCCGCTTTGTGGGCTGGCGGCGATCGTGCTGAGCAAAGCGCTGTATTGGGTGGAGGACTTATTCGAGAGACTTCCCGTGGATGAGTTGTGGTGGCCGGCGATTGGAGCGCTGGGACTAGGCATCATCGGTTTTTTTGTTCCGCGCGTGTTAGGCGTCGGATACGACACGATTGGGGCGATCCTGAACGGCGAATTAGCGTGGAAAGTCTTACTCGTGGTAATGATCGCGAAGTTCGCGGCGCTCGTGATTTCGCTGGGATCGGGAACCTCGGGCGGCCTGCTCGCGCCGACCTTCATGTGGAGCGCTGCGATGGGCGGTCTGTTTGCGATGATCGGGAATCATGTATTCCCGAACGCCCATCTTTCGCCTGGAGCATTTGCGCTCGTTGCCATGGGGGCGGTGTTCGGGGCGGCTTCTCGAGCCACGTTCTCGTTCATCATTTTCGCGTTTGAGATAACGCGGGACTACAACTCGGTACTGCCGCTCATGCTGGTAGCGGTGATCGCGGATGGAGTCGCGATGCTGTTCATGCCGCGAAGCTCGATTATGACGGAAAAACTGGCGCGGCGCGGACTGCGGGTCCACCAGGATTACGAAGCCGATGTCCTGACACAGGTGACAGTCGCGGAAACAATGGAGAAAGACGCTCCCGTGATCGCGGCGGGAACCAAGGTAGGAGAACTGGCGGAGCGAATCGCACGGCACGACCCCGCGGTGGCGCGTTCGGAGGCCTTGCTGATTTTGGACGACAGCCAGTTGGTTGGGATCGTCACGCGGGGAGACATTTTGCGGGCGCTCGATAAGGATTCGACCGGGATGATGGCCGTTCAGGAGGCCGGCAGCACGAATCTGGTGGTGACTTATCCGGATGAACTGATCTCTGAGGCCGCGGCCAAGATGTTGCACCAGGATGTGGGGCGTCTGCCGGTGGTGGATCGAAACGATGAGACGAAGGTGCTGGGATATCTGGGACGGGCGGCGATCATGGCGGCACGGACGCGGCGTTTGCGGGACGAACACTTCCGGGAGCCGGGCTGGTGGGGAGCCGCGAGGTCACGTCCCATGAAGGTACAGGGATCCTGAGATTGCCGGACGCTGGCCGATAAAAAGCATAAACCACGAAGCGCACGAAGGAGATGCGAGCGCATTACATTCGTGCGACTTCGTGTCCTTTGTGGTTTATTGCTTCTCGACGAAAAGTACGGCAGCGAGCGCAGGATGCGCTCGGCGCTACTGTTCCTCGCGCTACTGTTTTCTACGCCAATCCGTCGGTTGAAATTTTGTTTTCGATTCTTAATAGTAGAGTAAAGACTTCGTTGGAGTGGATGAACTGAAAGAAAAAATGGCAGCGCAGGCATTTGCCCGGTACAGATTCTATTTGCGGCAGCGACCAACAATGCTGGCGCTATTCTCGGTGCTGGCAGTTGTTTTCTTTCTCGGCGTGACTTTCTTGTCGCGCGCCCACGAAACCCAGAGAAGGGCGATTGGGAACCGCTGGTTCCACCGTGGCATCGCTGATCTGCGTGCGAGGCGTTTTGACGCTGCGGTTACCGATTTCAGGGCAGCGTTGCTTTACTCACCGGATGAATATTCTTATCAGCTAAACCTGGCCGAAGCTCTGATCGGACAGGGCCACACGGGTCAGGCCTACGCCTACTTGATTAATCTCTGGGAGCGCGAACCGGAGAATGGCACTGTCAATCTCGAACTGGCAAGAATCGCGGCACAGCGAGGAGAGACCGAAGACGCGGTCCGCTATTATCACAACGCGGTGTACGCGGTATGGCCAAGCGATCAGGAAGGGATGCGCCGCGCTGCGCGGCTGGAATTGATCGAACTCCTGTTACGCATCCATGCCAAGGCACAGGCGCAGGCTGAACTGATTGCCCTGGCGGAGAATGTAGGGCTTGATCCAGCGACGCAGCAGCGTATCGGCGATCTCTTTCTTCGTGCGGAAGATTACGAGCATGCCCTCGGTGCGTACAACGTCGCGCTGAGGTCTGACCGGCACAATGCAGCGGCCCTGGCGGGCGCAGGATACGCGGCCTTCGAACTGGGACGTTATCCGTTGGCTCAGCGCTCCTTGCAGGCCGCAGTCAGTGTCAATCCAGATGATTCTGCGAGTGCGGAACGGCTGAAGACAACGCAACTGGTGCTGAACATGGATCCATTCCGGCGGCAGGTTCCGGTTGCCGAACGCGGGCGGATCGTGGTGGATGCATTTGATGCCGCGGGGCAGAGATTGAAGAACTGCGCGCTGCCGGCAGTCGCGGGCAATGGGCCGCCAGGCATGCAGCCTTCCCTCAACGACGAGTGGGCGCGTCTGAAACCAAAGATCACGGAAGCGGGACTGCGGCGCAATCCAGACCTCGTAGAGACGGCAATGGATTTGGTGTTTCGCATCGAGCGCGAGACTAACGCGGTGTGTGGGTCGCCAACGGGAACGGATCTGGCATTGCTGCTGATCTCGAGAGTGCACGAGGGAACGTAATGGAACCGCAGTCAAACACCGAGGAGGTATTGGTCGAGAACGGATACGCGCGTTCGGCCTCTTCGTGGATGCAGGAGCATTCGCCCCGGGCATTGTGGCGCTCAGTGTTTCGGGAAGATCGTTTGTTCCTGATCCTCTCGGTGTTCATCGGAGTATTTTCGGGGCTGGCCGTTGTATGTTTCCGCTTTGCGATTGATTGGTCGCGGCTGTACTTGTTGGGCACGGGCGCCGTGTTAACTCCTGTACGGATGCTCCTTGCTCCCACACTGGCGGGGCTGGTGATTGCGGTTCTCGTGATCCACTTTTTCCCGAGGGCGCGCGGCAGCGGCGTGAATCAGACCAAGGCGGCGCTTTACATCTTCAATGGAAATATCCCGATCCGGACGGCAATCGGAAAATTCATCACGTCCGCGCTCGCGATCGGCTCCGGGCATTCGCTGGGGCCGGAGGACCCATCGTTGCAGATCGGGGCATGCATTGCCTCGCTGGTGGGACGCAAGATGAGGTTGCAGCGGGACCGCATGCGCTTGATCGCCCCTATCGGTGCGGCGGCGGGGCTGGCTGCCGCCTTCAACGCACCCATTTCGGCTGTGCTGTTCGTTATCGAAGAGGTCATTGGGCGATGGACTGCCGGGATTTTGGGATCGGTAGTTCTGTCCGCGGTGTCGAGCGTTGTGGTGATGCGGTGGTTCCTGGGCTCGGAGTCACTATTTCGCATTCCGGCGGTAGAGTTGAAAAGGCCTTCGGAGCTGATTGCCTATACGGCACTGGGCGTGGTGGGCGGGCTGGCGTCGGTGGTTTTTGCCAGCGGAATTGCATGGTTGCGTCCAGTCTGCAAATCGCTGCCGCGCTGGACGCAGTATTTTCAGCCAGCCGTGGCTGGACTGCTGATTGGAATCATCGCGGTGGTGGGCGCGCCGCAGGTGATGGGAGCGGGCTACGAGTATATCGATCAGGCGATGCACGGGCAGTTCACGTGGGAATTCCTGGCGATCCTGGCGGGGTTGAAAATTGTGGCGACCTTGCTGTCGTTTGTCAGCGGGACTCCGGGTGGAATGTTCGCGCCGACGCTGTTCATTGGGGCGATGCTGGGAGCGGCTGTGGGTGGCGCAGAACACGCGCTCTTGCCACAGCTGACGGGGTCGCCGGGAACGTACGCTCTGGTGGGCATGGGGGTTCTGTTTGCGGGATTCTTGCGCGTGCCAATGACGTCGGTATTCATGGTGCTCGAGGTCAGCGGGAACTACTCCATCATTGTGCCTGTGATCCTGGCGAATACAGTCGCCTATCTCATTTCGCGAACGTTGCAACCTACTGCGATCTTCGACCTATTGACACGACAGGATGGGTTGGAGTTGCCGTCAATGGAGGAGCAGCGGGAAGAAGACATCCTGCGCGTGGAAGATGCGATGCAACCGGTCGAAGGGCCGGTGCTGGATGCGGAGAAGACGCTCGAGCAGGCGCTTCAGGAAGTGGATCATTCGGAGGGCGAGCAGTTGCTGGTTCGGATGACTCCGTCGGGCTGGAGCTCTGTAACCAAGCAGGAACTGTTGACAATGGCGAGCGAGGGTAAAGGCGCGACCAGTTTGGGCGCGCTGCTGCCGATCCGACATGTGCCGTATCTGCACCCCGACCATCCGCTGGAGATGGCGTTGCGGTATGTGGACCGGTGGCCGCTGGTTCCCGTGGTCAGCCGGGCGGATTTCCGGCAGTTGGAGGGTGTGGTGACGCAGCGGCACGTGCTGGAGCGGTACCGGGAGTTTGGGGAGGGATAGGCTCGTGTGTCCAGCCGGGGACGCCTTCGTCCGAGGTTGCGCGAAGCGCAATGATGACGGTCGTCACTGTGGAAGACTCGAGGACGACCGACGTATCAGACACCCTCGCTTCGCTCGCGGAGCGGACGAAGGCGTCCGCCCCTACACAAGATCCGGTTAGTGCTCAAGCATCCAGACATTGGCGCTGCTGCTGTCAATGTGCACGGCGACTGATTTTCCGTCGCGCGAGGGGATGGCCCAGCCTACCCTTACCTGCTTGGGTCGCCAGACTGTACGGATATTTCCGCGCAAATCAATGCGCAAAAGAGCGTTCTCTTTTTCTCCGGTGGTCGCAGCCCACAAGCTCTTGCTATCGGCCGCCCAGTCGAGAGATGAGACTCCCGGCCAGCCGTGAATCGTCAGCCATTTTTCAGGTGCGCCAACCAACGAGAGGAGGTGAATCCGTGGTTCCGCGTCGCCTCCCTTCCCCTTCGCGATGGCCAGAGTCGTCCCATCCGGTGACAAGCTCCAGTTGTAGAGTTGGGCCAGATCGTCGTTGACTTGAAACACCTCTGTACCCGGTCCTTTCAGGGGATCGAACCGGAAAAACGTGAGCCCCGTTTCGGTGATGACGCTGAAAATGCAGGTGTCGGCGGGAGCCCGGGCGCATTGGTGATTGCTAATCCATTTTGCTCTGGCAATCTCACGCGCGGCGCCTCCAGCCAGGGGCACACTCATCAGTGGAACGTCGGCGGTTGCGTCTCCCCAGACGTGATTCACGAGATAAAGGATCTGAGTGCCGTCGGGACTCAATCGAGGCTCCATCAGGTGCTGCTGCCCTCCCGAGACCAGCAATTCAGGCACAGTCTGATCGACGGACTGCTTGTAGATGCTGAAGGGTCCTGTGCGATCGGAAATGAAAATCACCGACTTATTGTCGGTCGTCCAGTCAAAAGGCAGATCCTGACGGTCGTCCAGAGTCAGCCGCTGCGGTTCTTCCAGAGATCCTGAGGCCTGCAGCTTCGACACGTAAACATCAGGCTGCGGAGCCTCCTTGGTATAGGCGATACGCTTGCTGTCGCCCGACACACTAATCTCCCTTATCGCTCCGGAATCATTGGTCAGGCGTACAGGGGGTCCGTCCGGCTTTATCTGAGAGTTCAGGCGAATCCACCAGAGGTTCGAGTCCGATTGCCTTGGACGTGGTTCCTCCAGGGCATAGATCAGCCGTCCATCCGGGGCCCATACCAGGGGCGCGTCCAACCCTAAGAGAGACAACACGACTGTCGGCCGAGGTGCTCCACCAGTGCCCGAGGAGTTCCGCAGATCGGCGACCACGATACTGCCCTTCGCGCCGTAACCGTAGGTAAACTTCGCAGTGGTATAGGCGATCCTCGCGCCGTCGGGTGACCAACTGACGGTTCCAAACAGGTCGCCGTCCTCTCCCAGCAACTCGCGCGGCGGATCTCCCGACGTCCCGACTGTCCAGATCCTTTGACGTAGTGGTGCTCCGGCAATATAGGCGACCTGTTTGCCGTTCGGCGAAATGGAAGGATCCCGCCCATCATCGACAAGTTTGCGAGCACCGCCGCCCAGCGCCGAAATTTCCCACAGGCTTGAGCCTCGAAGGTTTGCCGATGACAGAGCAATCACGATATGTGCGCTATCCGGCAGCCAGCTAATGGACGTTGCCAACATGCCCTCGGGCAAGGCGATGGAATGGGTTTCTCCGGTATCGATCTGGCGAAGATAAAATCCGGTGTCATCGGAGAAAGCGATATACCGACCATCGCGGGAGATGGCGGCCGCGCGGACGGGATCGTCCACCGGGTTCGCAGTCAGGCGTGTGATGCGGTCAGGTGCTGACGGATGGGGCGCGAGAAAGAATCCAACGGCAAGGCCGATCAGGACGAGAACAACGGCCACTACGGCTGCGGCGATCCACCAATGGTGGCGGCGCGGGCCGGCGATCGGTACAACTGGGGCCGGGGCCGGTTGTATGTCGACAGCGGAGTTTCCATTCTCAGGACCGGCGCTAACGGGTGCCAGGAATCGATATCCCCGTCGCGACACGGTCTCTACGAACGTAGGATTCTCCGCCGAGTCACCCAACGCGTCGCGCAAACGCCTGATAGCGGCGTTGAGGCTGTGGTCGAAATCGACATAGGTGTCGGCCGGCCAAAGGTGGTTGCGCAATTCCTCCCGCGTGACGACCTGGCCAGGGCGTTCAAGCAGCTCGGTGAGTATCTGAAACGGCTGCTCCTGCAGCTTGACCTTGATGCCATTGCGGCGAAGCTCTCCGGCGCGCAGGTCGAGCTCAAACACGCCAAAACGGCGGGTCGAAGACAGGTCGTTGCCGTTTGTACTCCCCACAAGCGGCAAGTTTAGCATTCTAATGGCTCGATTCCCCATGTCACCCCACCGTGTAAGCATTTGACGTATCAGAGCTTAGCTTGTCACCCACATTTCACCCAGCGGTTATGCACAGGGCCTTGAGGCACGCACTCGGCTCGACCACCTTGATGCAGATACGGAGGGTGGGGCCATGCGGTTCAGCAACAGGTGGGGATTGGGTTTGTCGAGTGTTCTGTTATGGATCAGCATTGCGAGCGCGCAGGATAGAAGCTCACAGGTCACTGTGCTGGTGAATGATAGTGTTGGCGTAACCCCGTCGGTCTTAAGACAGGCAGAGCGGGAAGCGGCGCGATTGTTCGAGGCGGCGGGTATTGAAATCCAATGGGTGAGCTGCGCGGAGACGGACGAGTGCCGGCACATCCTCGGGCCGAAAGAGTTCGTGCTTCACATCGTACCGATGGGCAACACTCGAAACGATTTCGTTTTTGGCGAGGCTTTCCTGGGAGAAGATGGACGAGGCCAATATAGTGATGTCTTTTTCGATCGACTCAGGCAAGCACAAGGAGACGTTGACCTCGCGCTGTTATTAGGTGCTGTCTCGGCGCACGAGTTGGGACACCTTTTGCTCGGTTCGCATGCGCACTCCGGAGTAGGAATTATGGAGCCGAGATGGAAGAGGGATAGCGTGCGGAGGATCGGTATGGGGACGCTGATGTTCACACCTGAGCAGGCCCGACGAATGAAGACTCGAATCACCGGGGAGACGGTCTATGCAAATCTGTCGCGAAGCCAGAGCTGGCGAACTGGGGATCGCTTTCATACGTTTAGGCAGGTAGGATTCTGGGCTGAACGATTTTAGTCTGAGGTTTCAGTCGGTCCGAAGGTTGGTTATAAAGGCGGTCTGATCTCAGGCTATCGCCTCGAGCATCATTCTCCTCGCAGGACCTGCACCGGATCGGTGGTAGCCGCGTTCCTTGCTGGGAGCAAAGAGGCCAGCAAAGCAGCGACGATAAGAACCGCCATACCCAATCCGATCGCCCATGGATCTGCCGCACTGGTTTCATAGAGCAAGCTGCGCACCCAGCGCGTGGCCAGCGCAGCCCCCAGAAGGCCGATCGCAATCCCACCCGCCATAGGATAGGACGCGTCCAGCAAAATCTGGCGAACGAGCCTTGCTCTGCTCGATCCGAGCGCAATCCGAATACCGAACTCCTGGGTCCGCAGTGACACGGAATAGGCGAGGACTCCATAGATGCCAAGTACGGCGAGCAGCAGGGCCGCGCCCCCAAAGCTGGAGAGAATGACGGTCTGAAACTTCTCCGTGGCGATGGATTCGGCAAGTTGGGTGTCCAGCGAAATCACGGTCGGAATGGAAATATCTGAATCGACGCTCCAGATCGCCCGGCGCATTTCCGGGCCAAGAGCCTGGATCGTCTGCAGAGCTACGAACCAGGAACACCGGCCTTTGGGGAGGAAAATCCCAATACGGCAAATAATAGACAGCGACGTCGCGCTTCAAGTCGTTGATGCGGGCGTCGGCGGTTACGCCCACGACCGTATAGACCCGGCCCCAGTGCCGAATAGTATGGCCAAGCGGATTCTCGTCGGGCCATACAGCCTTGGCAGTCTTCTCAGAGACGATGACAACGCGTGGATTCTCTGCGATCCTCTTCGCTAAAATCGCGTCCGGCAAGGAGAGGAATCCGCATGGTGGAGAGGTAGCCGGGACTGATAAATCGCCGATTCGCCATGGGCTCTTGTCCCTCTGGGACGGGGTGATCCACTCTATGGATCCCATCCACGCTCATATCCCCCGTCAGGGGAATTACGCTTGTAGCTGCAACGGACTGCACGCCGGGCAAGGCGCGCAGCTTGTCGAGAGTTCGATCGATCATCGCGTCGCGTGCCAGGCTACCCGGGTCAGCTCCCGGATCGTTCGGTATTCCTTCCCCGCTGGAGTATCTGGAATCACTCAAGTCGGCGTTTGCCACGGCGACGGACTGCGAATTGAAGGCACGATCTTGTGTGAGTAGATGCGAAAAGCTACGCGTGATCAGACCGGTCACGATCAGCAGAGTGACGCTGCACGCAACTTCGATAGCGACTAGCATCCTGCGGGTGCGTGCGGCCTGTTTGCCGCTCGAAAGCCGGGTGGAACTCGCTTGCAGCGCGCTCTGCGGCATCACGCGGAAAGACCGGAGCGCAGGAAGAATCCCAAATCCCAGCGAAGTAATAATCGAGAGCCCGAGCGCGAAGGCAAGCATGGGCGCGCTGAGATGAACCTCATTCAAACGAGGCAGAACCGCCGCGATCCGCACAAACAGTTTCTCGCCGACATCAGCAAACAAAATTCCGCCCAGACCGCCGGCCACTCCTAAGAGCAGGTTTTCCGCAAGCACGCCCTGGAAGAGCCGCCGCCGCCCTGCGCCAAGAGCGGTTCGAAGAGCCATCTCGTGCTCGCGGGCGACGCTGCGCGCCAGTTGCAGGTTCGCAAGATTCACACACGCCATGAGCAGGACGCTCGCGACCGCAGCCAGCAGCAGCCACAGAGGCTTGCTGACGTTCCCAGAAATCTCCTCAGAAAATGGTTGGACTACGACTCCCAGGTGGATGGCGAGATGATCGGCAGCAGCGGTCGCCTTCTCGATTCCGTCCAGTTCGCTTTGGGCCTGCCGCACTGAAACGCCAGGCTTGAGGCGGGCGACCACGAGAAAGTTGAAGTCGCCGTCGTTCGCGGTCAGATCCTCTGGGTCCGGCACCAGAGGCTTGAACACTTCATATCGCTCGGTCGACCCGAAGGTCGCCTGTCCGGGCATGACAGACATCACCGGAAAGCGGAACGCCTTCGGCATTACGCCCACGATGGTTTTCGGCTCCCCACTGACCCGCAAATTCGTGCCAATTACCGATGGATCGCCGTGAAAAAGACGCTGCCATGCGCCCCAGGTGAGAATGACTTCTTTGTCTCGTCCCTTCTGCGCCTCCTCCGGCATGAAGGCACGGCCCATTAAGGGCGTCACTCCCAGCACTGAGAAGAAGTTAGGAGAAACGGCCAGCCCCTCCGTCATCTGCGGATGGTCGACGCCGGTCGAGACGGCGAATCCAGCAGTCTGTACAATCGCTGCGTCCTGAATCGAGGTCGCTCGGCTTTTCAGGTTCAGATAGTGCCGATAGTTGTCCGGAAGGAGCGGTTCCGCCTGTTGGATCTCCTGGATGGTTTCGCGCCAAACCACGATCTGCCCCGGATCGCGGAATGGGTAAGGGCGTAAGAGGACCGTGTTCACGACGCTGAAAACAGCGGTGACCGCGCCCACCCCCAGCGCGATGGTGAGCAATGCTGTGAGTGCGAAGCCTTTAGACTTGCGCAGCTGCCGAAGCGCGTAGCGAAGATCATGGGTCCAGGATTTCATCGGAGGCTCCAAACAGAATCAAGCATGAGTGGCATCCCGTTTGCCAATCTTCGACCTCGCACAAGTTCTATTTATTCAGTGGGATAGAAAAATCGGGAGAGACTCAGCGTTCGATCAGCTGCCCACAATCGAACCTTGCATGTTCGTATTCGAACAGCCCCAAGTGAATTCCGACCGGGGTGCGTTACGGTTTCAGTGACGACACATAGGCAGCTATGGCGATCATGTCCTCGATGCTCAACTTCGCAACCTGCTTGCGCATTTGCAGCGACAATGCTCCGGAGCGCGCGCCGGACTTCATATCAAACAATTGGCGGACGATGTAACTGGGCGATCGGCCGGCAATCGGCGGAACATTGCCACTGCCGCGCAGGCCGGGCCCGTGGCATTTTGCGCATGCGAACGCCTTGCCATCGCGTCCGCCGATGACCAGCCACTTTCCCTGCTTTAGGCTGCCTTCAGGAACGTACGCCACGAATCCCGACGAATCGTCGCGTAGTTCCGTGCGCTCCAAGTCTTCCGGCATTTCAATGATGCGCTGGCCGATGGGCTCGGTGGCAGCAGGTGTATCAGCGACCAGCATCCATCCGGAGACATGCGTTTTAGGCACGGAGCTGCTTTCCACAACACGAATCCAGGGCTTGCGCTCCAGTTTGGAAAAATATTCCGCCGAGACAGCGATCTCCTGGTTAGTCGCTTTGGTTTCGCGGGAGATCATGTTCGCAACCGGCAGATGCCGCGGCTCGGAACTCTTGCGGGCGCCGCTGCGAAAGTCGGTCATCTGGCGAATGATGTAGCCGGCGGACAATCCGGCGAGGCTGGAATTCTCGGGGCGTCCCAAGCCGTCGGGGAGGTGACAGTAACCGCAGGCGTAAACGTCGGGCTTTCGGCCGTGGGCCACGATGTCGGGCATCGGTGGATGGTCTGACGGATGCCAGTCGGGAGGGTTGAATAGATCCTGCGTTTGGGCGGTCGTGAAAACGCTGCTGCTGCTGGGAACGTGCCGGGGCTTGTCGTCGACCTTTGCGGGAGCAGTGGCGGTGGCAGGGTTGATGCAGAACGCCCAATACGGCGTGGTCTGGTTAGGGGTGTCGGCCAGGGCGACAAAGGCCACAACGAGCAGGAAGAAGACAAATAACAACGGACGAAGACGGAGCATGGAGATACTGTAATGCGTCAGCCAGTCAAGATGGATTCTAAAAAATGTGCGCGGTTAGCGCGCAAGGGGCGTGTGGTGGATTGAGAATGTCGGCAGAGGACGCGGTTGGCACGCGGCGGACGAGGCGGCCGCCCTTACACTAGCGCGAGTTCTTGACCTCGTCGATCAGGGGGCGGAGCGAATCTACCGAGACTCCGAGCGTGCCGCCGGAGAAGCCGTCCATGTACGCGGAATTCACGCCGATGACTTCGCCCTTGGAATTGAAAACAGGGCCGCCGCTTCCACCATGGGCCGTGGGAGCGTCATAGATGAGCTTGTCGCCGACTACGTCACCGAGGTGTCCGCACGTGGTCGAAGGGCGAATCAGCGAAAGGGCGGCTAATTCGCTGGCCGCATTGATATCGTTATGGCGGTAGGCCAGGCGCTCGTAGATTCCGGAGGGAGACTTGGCGACCATGCCGGCGATGCCCATGGGATAGCCGATTACGGTAACGAGTTGTCCGGGCGCGCCCGTTGATTTCGCGAGGGGAAGAACGGGCCAGGCATGAACTGCATTCGCGTCTTCCGCACGAACGACCGCGAGATCAGAGGTCTTCGAGACTGCGGCGGGAGTGAGACTCACCGGAGTCGGAGAGCCGGGAAAAAAGATCACAAGACTCTCGATGCTGCCGAGGGCTCCTTCGTCTATAAGTCGCTGCGCTTCGGCATCGCCGTACCAGGGCTCAGCCACATGGCGGTTGGTGGCGATCAGGCCGTTACCAACAAGGAATCCGGTGCCGGAAACGCGGGCACGAATGTTTGGGCGATGATTCGGGAAGCCCACCTGATACACGCCGTAAATGTAGCCGATGGAATTGCGGTATCGGTTCAGCACGACCGCGGGCATCGATTGCTCTTGCCTGAGTTGCTCGACCTCGGCGCTGAGTTCGTGCACCCGTTTCTGCAGGTCGTCGGGGGGAAGTCCTTGCGCTGCCATCGGGCCGTAGTAATGGACCATCGCTACGGCTCCCACCAGCATCATGACGGCAAGAACGCCCTGGATCATCTGCTGCCAGCTATCGCAAACAATGCTTGATTCAGGCTGAGGCTCGTTTTTCGGGGCGGGGTCGGGATGTTCGGGCGGGTTCTGGGTTTCGGCCATGGTTTCGATGTGGCGATCCGGTCATTTGTGCCTCAGGGAGGCAGCAGGACCGGGAGCTGTTATCTTCCTGCTTTGGGCGCAGGTCCGCTACGGTACTGAAGGGGATGTACGGGGGTTACCGCCCAAGGAATGCAGTCTCCCGGCACCCACTCCTCGGGGCGCAGGCGAAGCGCGCAATGAGCCGTTTGTTCTGAAGGAGATTACGAGGTTACCGCCACGGCTGGCACGCTCGCGAGACGGACGAGGCGTCCGCACCTACACTCTAGGGTCGATCGATGCCGAGTAATTCTGCCACCTCCTCATAGAGGAATCCTTCACCGGGGCGATAGGGCTGGAACCAGCGGCCGTCAATCACCAGCTGCGGGATGGCGCGCTTGCCGGTGCTCCGGATTACTTCCTCGGAGGCACCGGGCGTGGTTTCGATGTCAATTTCTTTGTAGGGAATATTGTGGGTGGCCAGAAAGCGTTTGACCGTACGGCAATCGGGGCACCAGAAGGCGGTGTAGAGCGTAATCTCCATCAAGAAGATTTAACCACAGTGACCCAAGACCCGCAGCGGAACCTATACCTTCTCCAGTTCGCGATGTGTTCGTTCGTTGACTACATTTCCTGTATTTAGCGTACTGGCGGGCTCGAACAGCAGGAACCAGCACTCTTCGTCGGCAACGGGCTTGTGCTCGACACCGCGCGGGACGACTACGAATTCGCCCTCTTCGATCCATTCGTGGCGGTCGCGATACTCCATGCGGAAGCGGCCCTTAACGACCAGGAATAATTCGTCTTCGTTGTCGTGATGGTGGAAGACGAACTCTCCCTTGATCTTGTCGAGCTTCACGTGCTGGCCGTTGAGCTCGGCGGCGACGTAGGGTTTCCAGTATTCGGTGATCTTGGAGAACTTCTCGGCGAGATTGACTTTGGGCATGGTAGTCGGATTATTTCAGGGAGGAAAAGTCGCAAAGAAGTTTGACCCGTCACGAATCGTGCCGCGCGGACGCCTCGTCCGGGGTTGCACGCGAAGCGCGCAATGAACGCGGGTGATGATGAGGTGAGCGCCGAGCAATCGATGCCGCGGCACGCTCCTCTTCGCTTCGCTCAGAGTCGCGGGGCGGACGAGGCGTCCGCCCCTACACGAGCTTTAGAATCCCGGCGTGCCTTGGGTCTGGTGTCCGGTGTGGAGCGTTAGGCGGACGCCGCGCTGGTTGTTCAGTTTCGTCGTGGTGCCCCAGTCTACGTCGTCGGTGCTGATGACTCCGTTCCCGCCGCCGACCAGCGTATACGTGATGCGGCTGTCGGAATAGCCGTATCCGCTGACCGACAGGACCGCGCCGCTATTGAGAATGAAAACCGGCATGCCCGGTGAGCTCTGGACATTCGTCGGCGCTTCTCGCGTCACATAGCTGGCATAGCTGGCCTGCGCCACCGACGGATCACTTGCCGGGCGCACCGTCAGTTGCGGGCGACTGTTGCTCGCCTGCGAGCCGCCGAACAACTGATTCTGCAGGCGGCCGAAGAAATGCCAGCCCGGGCCATAGGTTTGCGCCATCTGCGGGATCTGGACGTCGTCCATCAAGCGCAGACTCAGGACCGTTTCTCCCTTTAGCGTCGGACGCGGACCGCGCGCCGGGAGCATGATCACCTTCCACGGCCAAAGCGGCGGCAGCATCCACTCGATCACATCGCGCCGTGGATGTCCTTTGCCGTCGATCTTTCCCTGCTTGTCGACTTTGTAGCCGCGGGTCGAGACGACTTTCGCCTCCAGCGGCAGGTCGCCACTGGGAACACCGATACGATCGAACTGCAGTTTCAGATATCCCTTGCCCCAGAAGTGGCCGGGATTTTTGGCATCTTCGAGATGGCCAACCAGATAGCTTCCGCGCGGGAACGCCTGCTGGCCGAAAACGGTGACGCCGCGAAGGTGGCAGAGAACTGGATCTCCAACGTCGACAGTGGCCGACGAGAGGTTGGGCTCATTCAACGTGCATTGCAACAGAGTGCCGGCGGGAACGACCACGTCGCGCGCGCTGGCGCTCACAGTGAATGTGCAAAGGGATACCGCCAGAAAGGCGAACAGTAGCCTGTACTTCATACTTCACCTCGGTCGCACGCCCCTTGGGTGCGGTCGGACTCCAGGGCTGAGCCGCGACTTTGTTCCGGCATCTAATCACAGGTTGGGAGTGGCGGTCAATCAGGAAGTTTCGTGTGGCTCCCGACGCATTCGGCCGGGATTGGGCGCGGGACGCCCAATCACGGGTATGGAGTGCGCGCTGTTCAGGCGCCTCACGCCGCAGGAACGGCGGACGAATGCGTTCGCCCTACCACAAACGATTATGGATTCAGGGCGGCTTGAGGCTTCTGTTCGTCCAGGCGCTTGAGGAAAGGGAAGAAAGGAGATACCTCGAACGGTCTCTTCTCCGCGGCTGATTCCAAAGCTGGCAACTTGTTCTTGAGCATCTCGATCCGATCCGACCATGGGTCGACTTTGATGCGAGAACCTAACGGCAACGCTGCAATCTGATCCGGTTGGTCCATGCGAAGGCTTTTGGGAGCCTTCGCGAGGGCCTGCATTCCGACCAAATGACTGCTCCCGAAATCATTGCTGAATCGTGCATGCAGCAGATTCGGCAATTGCGGCGAGCGGGCTTCCAGGGCTTGCAGAAAGAGGGCCACGCCCGCGACGTTGTCGTTATACGGCGACTTCGAAAACAACTCCTGGCCCTTCCGATCAGCGTCCGCTTCTTTCGCGGGGTCGAAGCGGAAGTCAAGCTTGGTAAAGATTTCGAGATCCGAAAAGGGCAAGCTGAACTGCGAGGAGTATGCGGCGCCCAGGGAATGCTTCAAGACGATGTGAGCAAGTTCGTGCGCCAGAACAGCCGCTAGAGTGGCCTCATCAGGTAGCACGTCGAGAAGTCCGCGGCTTACAACGATGGTTCGACCTACGACGAACGACTCCAACGGCGTGGTGAGCAGGACGCGACAGCGCACGCCGGCGAGGTCAAGATGGTTGGTGATCAATAGATTGTTGACCACTGTCTCCAGGATGCGGTCGACTTCTCCATCGGGCGCCATAAGGCCGGCAACCTGCAACCGCTCCACCACATCGTCTTCCGGGGTATAAGTGGATCCTCCCAGAGTTAATTGAGGGCTCAGATTCTGCGAAGCTTCGCGCCGATTGGGATCGACTCCAGCGGGATTGTCCGTCAGAGGTTTGGCGTACTCGCGGTGGTCGCCCGCCTGCTGCGCGTCGTAGCCCCAAATCCGCGTCTGCGCCTTAAACCAAAGGCCATGGTTTGAAGGATCGCGTGGGTCTGACTCTTCTGTGTAAACATAAGCAGGCATCCACATGATGCCCAAAGTATTCAGGCGCCAGCTATCGAAGTGAAATGAGCGCTTGGAAAACTCTTTCGACGTGTACGTTCCGGTGAAGCGGACGATGTTGTAGTCCTGATCCTCTACCCAGACCCGGCCGAGAAAACCACGGTTCGCCGCATTTTCCCGAGGAGTCACATCGATAACCACACAACGGACCTCGCCAAGAATTTCCCAGCGGACGAATGTGAACGCATAGTTCTGGCGGTCGAAGTGGTCCAGGTCGGGAAACACCGCCTGCGCGAAGCCTCCGGCGGCGAAGGCCGCCGCACTCTTGGGTTTCTTCTCCCCTTCCTGCTTCGAGTGCTCCGGGGTTTCAAATTCTCGGCTGGCAACAGCATTCCCGGTCAAATCCAGGCGGCTTAGGAAATAATCGTCGTCCTTGGGTGAGGTCTGAATGTCAGAGTCATGTTTTTGTTCCTGTACGTAGGTCTCGACGACGGGCTTGAAGTTGGGCATGAGTTTCGTCAGCCGGCCTTCCTGCCGGATGGCCGAGTCGACGAACTGATCGAAGGTGACGCCTGGGCGTGCGGGAGCTTGGGGCTGGACTATATCCGGGGTCTGGGGTGCAGGAGTCGTGTTCTGGGCTGCGAGGGGGCCAACGAGCAGTATCCCGAACAGCGCTTGGGCAAGCCAGGAAAATGTCCTGCGTGCATACATGCAGAGACTAGTTTAAATCGTTTACGAGGCGGTTCTGTAATGGCAAGGTCCGGAAAAAAGCAAAAGCCGCCACCAGGCTGAATGGCTGAAAGGCAGGCACCCGGACCCTCGCCGCTCGCAGGGGGCGGAACGAACTGCCGTCCGCTCCCTACACGGAGCTAGTTCTCGTACAACAGGACTCCTTCCGCCTTTTCCGAATCCACTGGGCGGTAGAAGAGCTTGTTGTCTTCGAGGAAGACCTCGATGAACGCCGGGCGCGTTGTGATCGTGCCCTGGATCAGCGCCTCGGACAGCGGGTCTTCGATGTACTTTTGCAGCGCGCGGCGGAGCGGACGGGCTCCGTAGCTGCGGTCGGTCAGGGTCTGGTTGAGGATCCACTTCTTGGCATCGTCGGCAACCGTGACCGTGATCGACTTTTGCGCCAGGTTCTGGTTGAGCTGCATGACCATCAGCTCCAGAATCTGGATGAGGTCGTTCTCGTTCAACGCCATGAAGATGATGATTTCATCCAGACGGTTCAGGAACTCCGGATTGAAGGTGCGCTTGACCTCGTTCTTCACGAGCTCTTCGACCTTGTCGGCAATCGCATCTTCCTTGGTTGAGGCGAAGCCCAGGCCTTCCCGGCGCTGCAGGTGCCGGGCGCCAATGTTCGACGTCATGATGATGATCGTGTTCTTGAAGTCGACCGTGTTGCCGAGTCCATCGGTCAACTGGCCGTCTTCAAAGACCTGCAGCAGGATGTTGAAGACATCCGGATGCGCCTTCTCAATTTCGTCGAGCAGGACGACCGAGTAGGGCGCGCGCTTCACGCGTTCCGTGAGCTGTCCGCCCTCCTCGTAGCCGACGTATCCCGGAGGCGAACCGATCAGCTTCGAGACCGAGTGCTTCTCCATGAACTCGGACATATCGAAGCGGACCAGCGCCTTCTCGGTGCCGAACATGAACTGCGCCAGCGTGCGCGCGACTTCGGTCTTGCCGACGCCCGTCGGTCCGAGGAACAGGAACGAGCCGATGGGCCGGTTCGGATTCTTCAGGCCAGCGCGCGAACGGCGGATGGCGCGAGCCAGGGCGCTGATCGACTTGTCTTGCGAGATGATCCGCTTGTGCAGCTCTTCTTCGATACGGAGCAGCTTTTGCGTCTCTTCTTCTTTGATCGAGGTGATGGGCACGCCGGTCCACCGCGAGACGACATCTTCGATGTCCTCGCGGTTGACCACTCCAGTCGAAGACTCGTCGAGATGATATTTCTCCCGCAGGGCGCGCAGGTTCTCGCGCTCCTTGCGTTCTTCGTCGGAGTAAAAACGTGCCTTCTCGAACTCGTGATTCGCGATGGCATTCTCCATGCGATGCACGATGAACTTGATGCGCTTCTGGACTTCGGTCAGCTCTTCGGGCAGCGAAGTCTGGCGCAGCTTGACGCGCGCTCCGGCTTCGTCGACCAAGTCGATGGCCTTATCCGGAAGGAAGCGGTCCGGAATGTAGCGGTTCGAGTGCGAGACCGCAAAATTGATAGCTTCGTCGGTATAGGTGACGGCGTGAAACTTCTCGTAGCGGTCTTTGATCCCGAACAGAATCTTGATCGCATCGACCTCATTCGGCGGCGGAACCTTCACCGCCTGGAAGCGGCGCTCGAGCGAACGATCTTTCTCGATCGACTTCCGGTACTCACCAGGAGTCGTAGCGCCAATGCACTGAATCTCGCCGCGAGACAAAGCCGGCTTCAGGATGTTGGCGGCATCGAGCGAGCCTTCGGCCGAGCCAGCTCCGACCAAGGTGTGCAGCTCATCAATGAAGATGATGGAATTCTGCGACTCCATCAATTCCTTCATGATGGTCTTCAGGCGCTCTTCGAACTGGCCGCGGTACTTGGTGCCGGCAACGATCAGAGAGAGGTCGAGAGCCAGAATTCTCTTATCGGCCAGGAACGACGGAACTTCGCCGTCCGCGATGCGCTGGGCAAGGCCTTCAACGATGGCGGTCTTTCCTACTCCCGGTTCGCCGATCAGTACTGGATTGTTCTTGGTGCGGCGGCAGAGAATCTGGATGACCCGATCGACTTCACCTTCCCGACCCACGAGCGGATCGAGTTGGCTGTCCATGGCAGCTTGGGTCAAATCACGCGAAAACTCCGATAAGAGCGAACTTTCACGCTGCCGCTGCGGCTGAGCTTTCTCCTGCGTGGTGCGTGCAAGTTCTTCTCGGATCGTCGACAGCCGCAGGCCTCGTTCATGCAGAATCTCGGCGGCGAAGCACTTCTCTTCCCGCAACAACCCTAACAGCAGATGTTCCGTGCCGATGTGACGATGTGACAAGCGCTCTGCTTCTTCCGCCGCATACGCCAGAACTCGTTTGCATTCATTGCTTAGCGGCAGGTCAACGGAGGTGGAAACCTTCTCGCGGATCGTAGTGTGCCCCTCGATCTGCTTGCGGATCGATTCGACCGAAGCGTGCGAGCGCAGGAAACGATTGGTTAGGGCCTTGTCTTCACGCAGGAGTCCCAGAAGAAGGTGCTCGGTCTCGATATAAGGAGACCCGAACTGGCTGGCCTCATAGCGTGCGAAAAAGATGACGCGCCTGGCTTTCTCCGTATAGCGTTCAAACATAATGCCCTTCCCCTTTTGACCTTCCTGGGTGAGGAGCCTGGCTCCCGACCCGCTGAAGCCGGACCGAAGTCCTTTACCCCGGTCCTACCTTAATTCTATTCCCACATTATGCAATCAAGAGGCCATGAAACCCAAGCGGAGAAACGGGGCTCCATGTCTTTGATCACGTTACCGAAGGAATCCCTGGCAACACCCTCGGTCCTTCCGCAAAACCAATCTATTGCACTTTCTCTTACCAATCTTGCCGCTACCCACCTCAGGGGCTAAAGCCCCCACTTTTTCCCGTCTAACGCGGCCCTAAAGGGCCGCTCTTCCACATTCCTGCACCCTAAACCGTCTCAGTCCCTGACTCTTCCGCTCCACATCCTGCGGTCCTGACCCGCCCTACAGGACCGTTCTTTCACATTCTGCGCCTTCTTGACCGCTCGTCCACCTGGTCACGCCGGCAGCGACTCCGGCGAAATCTCCTCCACGCGTCCTCGCTGCAGCCGCAATACGCGGTGACACCGTTTAGCAAACGACAAATTATGCGTAGCGATGAGGGAGGTGAGTTGGTGCTCGCGATGTAGTCGCGCAATCAAGGCGAAGACGCCTTCCGCAGTCTTTCCGTCTAAGTCTCCCGTAGGCTCATCAGCGAGCAAAAGCTTGGGACCAGTGATGAGCGCACGGGCCAGAGCAACTCTTTGCTGCTCACCGCCGGAAAGCTCTCCCGAGCGATGATGCGCGCGCTGCTCCAGTCCAACCTCACGCAACCAGCGTGAGGCTAACGGTTCTACCTGCTGCCATGTCTGCCCTCGAAGCAGCAGCGGCATAGCAACGTTCTCCGCCGCCGTGAATTCCGGCAGCAGATAGTGAAACTGCCATACAAAGCCGGTCTCGCGATTCCGAAAATCTGCGGCTTCGTCGTGGGACAACGAATTCAATCGCAAGTTGGCGCAGTATACGTCACCTGCGGAAGCGCGATCAAGGGCGCTGAGGATGTGCAAAAGAGTACTCTTCCCCGCGCCGGATTCTCCCACAATGCCTAGCATCTCTCCTTGCTTCACAGCAAACGACAGATTCTCAAAGAGCACCAGATCCGAATCGCCGGACCGGAAAACCTTTTTCAAGCCTTCTACTCGAAGCATTTCACCGTCACCCCTTAGATGCATAGTTCGAGGCTTTCGTTCCAAGTGGCCGCTGGAGTGCAGGGTGGCAGATCACGACCTACAGTCCGGGCGGTATTTGTCGGCTCGATCATTATGAACATATCTTGGACCCGGTTTCGTTCATGTGATGAGAATCACTACGGTTAATGTCTCCTTGGTGTAAGGGCGGACGCCTCGTCCGCCCCGCGAGCCTGAGCGAAGCGACGGCGAGCGTCACCCAACTGTGGTTCCCCCAATAAGCGACACCCACAGCCGCCTCCATTGCGCTTCGCGTAACCCCGGGCGAGGCGCCCGGGGCTACACAGTCCTTATTATTCATAGCGCAGAGCCTCGGCTGGGAGGATGCGGGATGCCGACCACGATGGATAGAGAGTCGCCACGAAGGAAACCAGGAGCGTGAACAAGGCGACCCAGAGTCCATCCGCCACGCGAGGCGCGAAGGGGACGTAATCGATCGAGTACACCTCGGGCGAGAGCGAGATGACGTGGTAGTGCCCGCCCGCATAGGCTATGGCGTATCCGGCGATGAGGCCGAGCACGGTGCCGACCACCCCGATCAGGACCCCCTGCGCGATGAACACGTTCCGCACCTGCCTCCGTCGCGTGCCCATCGACATCAGGACGGCGATGTCTTTGGTCTTCTCCATGACCATCATGATGAGGCTGATCAGAATGTTGAGCGCGGCGACGAAAACGATAAGGCCGATGGTGATGAAGGTGACCAGGCGCTCGAGGCGGAGGGCTCGGAATAGAGCTTTGTTCTGCTCCATCCAGTTCGAGGCCATGAAGCCTTTGCCTGCGGCATCTTCCAGTTCGCGCGAGATTGCGGGGGCCTGGTAGATGTCGTCGATCTTGAACTCGAGCACCGAAATGAGATCGCCGAGGCCGAAGAGGCGTTGCGCGTCAGACAGTCGGACAAAAGCCCATCCTGAATCGTAGTCAAAGAATCCGGAGTTAAAGATTCCGACTACGTGGAAGCGGTTGTATTTGGGGACCATCCCGAAAGGCGTGAGTTCACCTTGAGGGCTAGTGACGAGGACGATGGAGCCGACGGTCGCGCCGAGGCTGTCGGCCATCTCTTTGCCGAGAACGATCGGCGCCATGGCGGCCACGCGCTGCTGCACGCCTTCGAGCGAGTCGGGAGATTGTGTACGGGCGGACGCTTCGCTTGCCCTGAGCGAAGTCGACGGGTCCGCCCTCGCCGAAGGCGATGCAGAAGCCGATCGTGATGCCGGGTGCCCCACTTCTCCCTGATTTTGGGAGAAGTGGGGATTTTCGCCGGC
>CAVYOZ010000005.1:0-609535 GCA_963770265.1 Terriglobia bacterium | reverse complement strand
TTTCGACGAACTCGCCGGTGATCGAGTTGCATGAGATTCAGGCGACCGTTCTCAGGCAGAGGCCGGCTCCGTACTTCGGCACTCATATACTCTTGCGCGTCGAGAATGCTGAAACTGGTCGCGAGCTTCTCCGCCGGCTGGCGCCTCTAGTCGATTCCGCTGCGGGCTGGCGAATTGCTGCCAATGCCTGGATAGCAGTCGGGATCAGCTATGCGGGACTTGAGGCGCTCGGTCTTCCTCAGGGTTCGCTGCAGAGTTTCCCGGAGGCGTTCCGCGTGGGCATGGCCGCGCGCGCCCAGCAGCTTGGCGACGAGGGCGTTAACCATCCGCAAAACTGGGGAAACCCTCCCTTCGGCGCCGGCCAGGTCCACGTCGGCGTGAGCGTATTCAGTGATTCCGAGGAAAAACACCGCAGCACCCTCACTATGGCTCGCCAGCAGTATGAGGGTTCCCCGGGTATCACCGTTTTGCACACCCAGGACTTCGGAGCGCAGCCGGGCGACCTCAACCCGCTGGGTTACAAAGACGGCATCGACCAGCCATCGATCGAGGGCAGCAACCCCGAGCCCCCGTCGTACGGCCAGCCGATCAAGGCCGGTGAGTTCATCCTCGGCTATCCGGGTGAGGCAGGTTTCCCGCTGCCGATGCCGCAGCCGGACATACTCGGTCGCAATGGCACTTTTGTTGGCTTGCGCAAATATCAGACGCGCGTCGGTGCCTTCAATCGATTCCTCCATGCGAATGGCCCCACCCACGAAGAACGGGAACTCCTCGCCGCCAAGCTCGTCGGTCGCTGGCGCAGCGGCGCCCCATTGACGCTGGCGCCGGACGTTGACAACCCGGCGCTCGGTGCAGACCCTCATCGAAATAATGACTTCAATTACTCGAACGATCCACGCGGCCGGCAGGCGCCGTTCGGATGCCATATTCGGCGCATGAACCCGCGCGACACGAAACTCACCCGCCTGACCCACGTCAACCTGCATCGCATTATCAGGCGCGGCACCACGTATGGACCGCCATATGATCCGAACGCCCTGTCCGAAGCAGATGACGAAATCCCGCGCGGGGCCTACTTCCTGTTCATTAGCGCCAAGGCGATGGACACCATCGAGTTCCTTCAACAAGAATGGATCAACGACGGCAATTTCATCGGGATCGGCGGCGAACGTGATCCAATCATCGGACTCCAGGACGACGATGCGATTTTCACCATTCCGCGGGAACCTGTGAGACATCGCGTCCATGGCATCGAAACGTTCAATGTGCTTCGCGGCGGCGAGTACTTCTTCATGCCGAGCCTGTCTGCCCTCAAATGGATAGGGGAGCTGGGATGACGACTGCGAAGCACCGGAAGGGCGAGCCACCGAGCGCCTGATCTTCGGTCGGAGGAAAGTACCGATGCGAGGGCTGATTCGAGTTTCTGTTCTCGGGGTAATACTGATAGGCCGGTATGGCATCGCGCAAGCTGCTGCTGGAGAACCGGCAGCAGAGGTGGAAAAGTTTTTTCGTGAATTCGTCGGACTGACCGATGATCAAGTTCGCGATGTCCGTGGCGGAAAAGCGATCGCCAAAGTCCTCGAGTCGCGTACTCCCGACGAGGTGTTCGTCTTCGGCGCCGTCTACATCAACTCTGCTCCTGAGCGTTATCTCACGATTGCTTCGGACACTGACGCGCTTCGCAAGCTTCCCAGTTTTATTGGGCTCGGAAAATTCAGCAATCCGCCTCAGATAGCCGACCTGGATGGGTTTGTTCTTGATGATAAGGATCTAGATGAGTTGAAGCACTGCAGACCGACCCACTGTGAAGTGCAGCTCCCGACTGAGGCGATTGCGAAGTTCCAGCACTCGGTGGACTGGACCGCCCCCGACAGCTCCGCACAAGCCAATCGCCTGGCGCAGCAAATGGCGCTTCAGGCCTTGCTGCGATATCAGCAGGGTGGCAACTTGGCGCTGGGTACTTATCGCGACAAGAGTCATCCCACTGCCGTCGCCGAAACCTTTTCATTGCTGTTGGCTCAGATGAAGGCACTACCGCTATATCTGCCAGATTTGCATCGCTATCTCCTCGAGTATCCGAATGCCGCGTCGAACGAAATCAGATCGGAGTTCTATTGGGAGAAGGTCAATTTTGGTCTCAAGCCGACGCTGCGTATCGTCCAGGCGATCGTCTATCGTGGAACATCTCCCGATAAGCCCGCATACGCGGTCGCACTGAAGCAGCTCTATGCCAGTCATTACTTCGAAACCGCACTCGATTTGACGGTTTGTGTCAGCGACAAGAAGGACGGGTTTTATCTGATCACTATCAAGGGTTCGCAACAGGCGGGTCTCACCGGGTTCAAAGGGGGGATCGTGCGAAAGGTGGCGGTGGACAAGACGCGTTCCTCATTACAGAAGGCGCTCGCTATATACAAAGAAAAGCTCGAGAGCCAGGCGAACTGACCGCGCTTGATCTTGCGGATGGAACAATGTCGTTTACTGGTCGTCGAAGCTGAAACGTGCGGCTCAGGATCCTGCTGTTCGCGGTCACAGCGCTTTGCTTGCCCCCGAAACCCACCCGGCAAGCGACCAGGCCTCCCACAAACCAATTTGAAGCCCACCGGGACTCGAGACTTACCGGTAGCAAAGCAGCTTGATCCGACTCTCAGAAATGGCGGGAGCGACGGGACTCGAACCCGCGGCCTCCTGCGTGACAGGCAGACATCTGAGTAGCTCTGTCAACAGTTTGTTGGTGGACCCGCGCGAATTTTCCTCCGAATGTTCACAAAGATTTCACAGCGTTGTCGCCAGAGTAGAGGCGACCATCGAGGCACTCAGCGGAGAAGCACGCCGAACTAGTGTTGCCTGGTACCTGCTCTCATCATAGGCAACGCTATCTTTCCAGCAACGGAATGCGATACGTATCCATTTGAATGCCAGCGCCCGCACCGCGGCGTGGTGCCCCTTGCCCCGTTGGCGTTGTTGCTCGTAGTAAGCTCGTGCCCACTGCGACTGCGTAATCGAGCGCCCAGCCCACTCGTGAAAGCTTTGTCGCAGAAACTTCGGGGCCGCCCAACGAAAGTGTATCCACTTCTTCTTTCCGCTCCTCTCAATCACCGGCGCGATCCCACTGTACGCTTGCACTTCCTGCGCGCTGCCATAACGCGCTCGCTGTGAGCCAAACGCCGCCAGCAAACGCGGCGCCAGCGCCGGGCCCGCTCCCGGTAATGAGTCAAAGATGAAAAAATCTGGATGCGCTGCCATCTCATCCTCAATCTTCCGGTCTAACTCCCCGATGCCTTGGACCAAGATTCGAATCAGTTGAGTGATTACTTTCACCACCGCACTTTTGGCCTCGATCACCGCTCGATCCCGAATGGCCGGAACCGCTTGGCGGATCCCGACTATTCGCCGCTCGATCACTTCCTGGTCGCGACAGTGGTGCTTGCAGAAGAACGTTCGCAGCTTCGCAGACGGAACTTTTTGCAATTCCTCCAGGGTCGGCCAGCGCTCCAGCAGCGCACACGCTGCTTCCCTGTCCAATCGATCGAACCAATCCAGCATCTGCGGGAAGTAGATCTTCAAGTGGCTCGTCAATCGATTGATCTGCTCTGTCTTCTCATCTACCAGCTTGCGCCGTTCCTCCACCAGATTTTGCACGTGGCGGGTCGCTTCCGTATCCGGCGACAAACGGCGTAGTTTGTCGCGATGCTTCAGCAGTAGATCCAGGAGCAGGTCGGCATCCCGCGGATCATCCTTAGCTCCAGATGGATATAGCGCCTCTCGCATATTGCCGGCCATCGTCGAAGGCACCGGGAAAAGATGTAGCCGCTCATACTTGCTCAGCATAAACACCAGAGCACCGCGCGATTGCTCGAGCGCCACCGCAATCGGACGCTGAGGGAATCGTTGGCAGAGCTGGGCAACCCAGACCTCAACCGCTTCCGGTGAATGCTCCAACTCTCCGCTTTCCCGCTTCTGCGAGCCGACGGCTTGCAAGCACCACACATGCTTCTGATCTGCCCAATCGATGCCTACGAATGCTGCGAACAGCGGCTCTTGCTCACCTGATCTGTCTACTGGCATGACGATTTTCCTTTCTCTCCCTTCCCCATCGAATCGCACAGGCACTTTGCTCCCCGCGAAGCCCTTATAGTAGAGTCTTTGAATTCTCAGACCACATCCGAGTGTTCGTTTCGGGAACAAAGCGCATCCCCTGCCCGAGACTCTGCCTGAAAACATTGCATGTTTGGCGTTCTTATTCGTAGCAGGGGGATGCCTGTTGGCTGCGATTCTATCGAGCCAACTTACAACTCATCCGAAGACCATTCACAGCGATTTCCACAGCGCCGCGCGCCACGACTGCTGTGTAAATCTCTTTCATGATCTTGTTGTTCTGGGTGACTATAAGGCGTTCTAACCAGCTGAACTACGCCCCCGCGTTGAACACCAATTCTCTATGATTACCGTTCATTCCTCCGGCTGCCCATCGATTCCCAAAACATCCTGAAAGTGCCGTGACAGCACCCCATTTGCTAGTAACTAACTGAAACCACGCGACACGGATGGCGCCCTGAAGCGCGTAAAGAGCAGTCAGAAACAATTACTGGACCATAATTGGACCATGATTTTTCGACGCACCGTTGCAGCATCAGCCAAGGTAGCATGCGATGTGGTCTTGTGGCGCATGATCGACGTGATGATAAGTTCGGACTATTGACTCCAGTCCTCGAACCAGACCGCCGGGTCTAAATTCTCCTCACCAGAGCAGTCGAGGCTTCGGTAGCTGGAGCCTCAGAGCGCAACCAGTCGACTGAGGCCTTTTACCAGCAAAGCCAATATTTCGTGAATATCCTGGCTAGAAGCAAGAGCTTCATTTTCTAGGGGACTTAGCTTGTTTTTCGCTGAGAGTCCAGTCGGCCCAATGCTTCTGAAGCATCGAATCATGGCTTCGTAGTCGACGCGAAAATCGAGATTTAAGACTTGGGCCAAGTGGTTGTACTCCGTATGTGTTTCGCGGATATCACTCTGCTGGCATCGTTGTTCCCAAGCTTTGCGAAAGGAAATCTGAGCGTCGGGATTGACAATCGCATAGTACACATAACGAGCCGCTCCTCCAAAACCTCCGACAATATACAAAGGAAGTTCCAACTTGACAGCTTCAAAAGCCTCTTCGACGATGCCGGGGTAACGGCCAGCATAACCCTCCATTTTGCCACCGAGGATAATTCTGGCTTGACTGTCCTGAGATAATTTGCGACGCATAATCGAGAAGCACAGCGCTCGGAGAGCGGCTGGGTGAGAAGTGGCCACATCGGGACGCGAAAAACGCAATACGTCCGCGAAGAGCCTTCGCTGATGCAGGTCTGTTTCGGAGACATGTTCGTGGACGGGCCATGCAAGATAAAGGCAATATGATCCTGCGGTGCGTGATCCGCTTGATGGTAGGTTCGCACGATAGACTCGAGTCGCTGCCCAAGGCTGTCCGGGCGCAGATCACCACCCCACAGCAGGCGTGCTCCAAGTAGGATGAGCTCTCGTGCCATATCCATTACAAAATCATCTTGATGTTTCGCAATCGGGAATTGCGTCCGCCCGATCCTCCCATCTTCCCCGTGGGGGAAGATTCGCAATACGCGATTCAGAAGCCAGACGGCAAGCGTGTAACGGGCAATCTCAATGTGCCGTCACCGCGATCCAAAAAGCATCCTGTCATCGTTCCCAAGTCAGTTATTTGCTCGCAACTGCCGGAAGGAATCGGATGGCTGAAAATCACCATTTTTCCCGGCGCGGTTGGAATTGACCTAGCAAAGGCGCTCGATAATGCGTTTGCTCACCTGCGGAATCAAATCGTCTGATTGTGGATCTGCGAGGCAATACTGGTGGGGGAATTGGCGGGCTGCGACTGATGAGCTATCTGACGCAAGGCAAACAGGAAGTCGGCTATAGCCTCACCCCAAAACGCAAAGAAAAGGGCTATTCACGTGAGGAGCTGACGAGGTTTGGCCGCATACCATCGCGCAAATCTACGCTGATCTGGCTGGCGCTACGTTACGGTTTCATCGACAAATCGATACTAGTGGTGACCGAAGGTTTGGGCCCGCAAAAGCTCCACGGACGCGTGATCATTTTGGTCAACGAGCACACCGCAAGTGCTGGAGAAATGGTTGCAGCTTTCGCCGAGGAAAACAATCTCGCGGCGATCATCGGGACGAAAACACCAGGACGTTTATTAGGTGGCAGCGCATTCAAAGCAGGCTTCGGGTACATTGTGGGTCTACCTGTAGCCGCATATCTCACATGGCCGCTCGGTGGGTCGCCCGACATTCATAGACTCAAGCAACCGGGGCATCTCGGCCATCACTCGGTCTCTACCCTTTTTTCGGTCGTGGCTTCTATCCCCCTGCTCCGAGAGCGTCAAAGCCGTTGATGCCTTTTAGTTCTCCTCGTGCATGGCTGCGACCGGAGTCATTTGGCTTTGAAACCTGAACTTAGAGTCTGGATCTGCTTCGGCCTTGGGATGAGGAAGGGGCGGCCATCTATCGAAATGGCCGCCTAGGGGAGTACATCGGTGGGCTACGTGAGGAAATTTTCGACCAACTGCATCACAATCGATACATTCGGCGGAGCTCATAAACCTGCGCGTGCAGATCAGACGGTATGCGCGCAGCTCGCTGCTCCTCTGCACTATAGGTGAATTTGTCCGTTTCTATCTCGGACGGTGGCAACTCCACAGCTTGAATCACCCTATCGGGGTCGAATCCCCAGACTGCTTCAAAAGACATATCGAATTCCTTTTCATCCCATTGGATACAGATGTTCGAGATTGGCTAGTTCTGATATTGAACTTTCGTAATGCCAAGTCGGCGAATTTTGTTCTGCAGGGTCGTGCGTTTTAGTCCGAGCCGTTCGGCGGCTCCGCCCTTTCCTGCAATCCGCCCCGACGCGCCTCTCAAAGCCTCAACGATCACACTGCATTCCGCTTGTCGAAAGCTAGAGGGTGACGCAGCAGAAACAACAATTTCGGAAGAGCTACGAAGCTCCGCTATCGGCACTTCTAGCTCCTCGCCGCGCGTAAGGATGACCGCGCGTTCGATGAAGTTTGCTAATTCCCTGACGTTGCCTTTCCAAGGGCAGTTAGTCAACATCTCCATTGCGTGTCTGGGTATCGACCTAATCTGCTTTCGCATCCGTGCCGAGAATTTCGAAACGAAGAAACTTACCAGCAACGGAATATCCTCGCGCCGCTCGCGCAGAGGCGGGATCTCAATCGGGAAGACGTTGAATCGATAGAAAAGATCCTCGCGGAACTTTTCCTCCTTGATCATGGTCCCGAGGTCGCGGTGGGTCGCGGCGATGAGTCGCACGTTGACTTGGATCGTCTTGGAGCTTCCCAGACGCTCGAACTCCTGCTCCTGGATGGCCCGCAATAGTTTCGGTTGCAGTTCCAGGCTGATGTCGCCGATCTCATCCAGAAACAGCGAGCCTCCGTCCGCCAGTTCGAATCGGCCCTTTCTTTGGATCAGAGCTCCGGTGAAAGCTCCCTTCTCGTGCCCGAACAGTTCGCTTTCCAGCAGGCCCGATGGAATGGCCGCGCAGTTCATGCGCACATAGGCACGCTGGCGGCGGGAGCTTAAGTTGTGAATAGCGCGTGCGATCAACTCCTTGCCGGTTCCCGTCTCGCCATGAAGCAGGACGGTGGAATCCGTGGGAGCAACGATGGCGACCTGTTCCAGCACTTTCCGGAGAGCTGCGCTCTTGCCGACGATGTCTTCAAAGCAGTACTCAGAGTTGATTTCTGGTTCGAAATAGAACTGATCGGCTTCGAACCTGCTCACCTTGGGAAAACTTGTTCCTGCGAGTCTTCCGGGTCTGCGAAAGCAACGGTCGCGCACGCCATAGTCTCCTCCTGAACCTTTAATTGCAGTGTTGCGTTCTGGTTCGCGGATGTCAGTGCTGATCGCTTCGTCTGCGGGCAGAATTCGAGGACCCGGCCGCGCTGCTGCTGAGGCACCCACTTCACGGCTTTCGGAAGCGACTCGGAACGTAGAACTCAATCACGTTTGCCATGTCGGTGCTCCTTTGTTCCAACCTTCTTGACTTGAACTCGAGAGTCATTGTGCAACTCAGTTCGATTTCAGAAACCCCACATCGGGGAATATCGCAAACTCTTGGGGACGCAACGTCACCCTACTTCTGGGCAAAGAAATCTGGTCGTTTGGGCTGTTCTTAACGAGAGTCAGAGCTTGTTTTGCGAGGTGTAGCTTCGAGGCGCTTCCAGCCGATAAAGGCGAGCATCGACCGACCAGAGACCCGGTCCTAACATTGCGAGGGCAGCACCGGCGGTTCCCAACATCAGCCACAGCCATTTGTCGCCGGGTAACGTGAGCATCTTCCAGATTTCAGTCAGCGATGAAAGTTCCGGCGATGGGTGTCCATAAACCTGCGATAAGCAGGATTCCCGCTCCCATCAAGAGCATAGCGGGAATGATCACATTCATGGGTGGTGGATCGCTCCACAGCGTCGAGCCTGCGCGCACAACCAGCGCGGAGCCCGCAACCACGCGCATCAGGAGCAAACCTGTGCCGGGCCAACCCCCAGCGAATGTGGAATATAAACGCCGCAAATACGCACCTTTCTGGACATTACTAGTATTCTGATGTTGTGAAAGCGAATCGATAGCCCCAAAAAGAGCTAAGATCGTCACTCTTTAGAGTTTTGGATTTTTCTGAGGCCGGGCAGGTGAGCGGTGGAAGCTACAGCTCGATGATTCCTCTCTTCAACCCGATCATTGCCGCCTGCGTTCGGTCGTTGGCGCCCAACTTGGAAAGGATGTTCTTGACTCGACTCTTGACGGTTTCCTCGGTGATCTTGAGCTGATCCGCGATCTGCTTGTTGGCATTTCCGGCTGCGATCAAGCGGAGCACGTTGATTTCTGCCGGCGTCAGCGCATCATCCGTCGCATGCTCGGCGATTTCGTACGACGCTTCGGGAGAAAGAGCTTTTTTTCCGGCATGAACCGCTCGGATTGTGTCTAGGAGTTCCTTGTGAATCGTACTTTTGAGCAGGTAACCTCGTGCTCCTGCTTTGAGGGCGCGAAGAATCTGTACATCACCCTTGTAGGTCGTCAGCACGATGATTTTCGCATCGGGAAATTCTCCCCGAATCGCGATGATCGCATCGAGGCCGTTCATCTCCGGCATTTGCAAGTCCATAATCGTGACGTCCGGGCGATGCGCACGGAACTGTTGGATTGCCTCGCGCCCATTCGATGCCTCGGCCACCAGAGTCATATCGGGCTCCGTACCGATAAGTACAGCTATGCCCTGCCGTACGAGAACATGATCGTCAACTGCAAGAATCCGGATTTGAGCTGACCCTTCACTCACGTTCTATCGGTTCCTTCTCATCTGTATCTGTCGCGGACCGCTTGCCAAAATGCCAGAAGGTCCGCGTGGATTTTACGTACGCTCTCGCTCCTGGAATATTGACCTCGATTTCCGTACCGCCATCCAGTTCAGTCCAGATCGCTAGCTTACCGCCTACGAGTTTCGCTCGTTCCCTCATACCCGGCAAGCCGTAGTGCCCCTCACGGCCGTCTCCGCTGAGCACGTCGGAGGGAATTCCTTTCCCGTCATCCCGAACGCGGAGCTGGAAATACTTTTCGTCGTAACGGATTTCCACTTCGACGTTTTGCGCCGCCGCGTGCCGGAACGCATTGCGCAACGCCTCCACCGCAAGCCGGTAAACTTCATCTCGCAGGATTGGATGCAGATTGCGAGATGCTCCTTCCACAACCACGTTGAAGTTGGGCGAGGGCTGAGTGCTCGCAGCAGAAGCGAGTTCTTCCCCAACCGTCCGAATGGCTACCGCAAGATCATTCTTCTCGACCGTCGACATGCGCAAGCCTTGCACCGCATCCCGGCCCTCGGCGATCGCTTGAGACGCATGATCCGCAGTATCTTCAAGCACTTTACGAGCGTCAGCCGGACGTGCCGCTAACATGTTGATGCCGGCCTGAAGACTTGGCAAGAGTGCCTGAAAGCTCTGCAAGAGCGTGTCGTGGAGGTCGCGAGCAACCCGTGTGCGTTCGGCTACCCGCTCTTCCAGACGCATGTTGAACTGCGCCGCCAGTTGCCGCACCCGCAGTTCATATGTTCCCCAGAGCATCCCCAGTAAACGTCGCCACGCACGCCGCACGGAACCAGTTCGTCTGGTACCAAGCAGGCGGAATCACGAAGTCCAAGCTCGCGCCTTCTTCGTTCCACACGCCGCTGTTGTTGCAAGCCTTCAGTAGGAAACGGTAATGCTTCGGCGCTAAGTTTGTGTAGTTCACGCGACGATCGGTCAGCTCGCGCCAATCCTTGTCCTGGCCTTCGAGCTTGACGCGGAAGCGCACCTTTTCCGGCACCACCAGGCTCAGCGCCGTGTAATCGATCGCCAAGTTGCGAACCAGTGGCGGCAGCCGCAGGCGCCCATTTCCCGCTGCATTCGCATCGTAGACCTTGCTATCCGCAGTGATTTGCTCGATGTGTACTGGAGGCGGAAGCTTATTGATCAGCGGCAGGCGCTGTGGGTCGACTATACTCACCCCATCGAGCGGGAGAAACCACAGTCTTCCATCCGCAGTTTTGGCGACGCGTGGCGAGGGATAGTAATCACCCGCATGGCTTCGGATTCCGTCGGACGTGTCGAAAACCTCCGCCTGAACCGTGCGTCCGGGATCGCTACTCCAGGCATCCAATTCGGCACGCAGAATGCGCACTAGCCCACACGCTGTGTAGAGCCAGAACGTGTGCGTATTATCTTCTGCGAAGTCGTGCACGCTGTCGCACGGCAGGCCATTGTGGCTGGTCAGTGTCACAACGCGCCCGTCTTTAATTCGGCTCAACCCGCCTTCTGTCGCCGCCCACACGGAGCCATCGGCATCGAGCTTCAGATCGGTGACGCGGCCGATACCTAGTCCTTGCGCCGGGCCCCAAGAGGCCTGGATGCTGCCATCCTTGTAATAGAATACGCCACCACTCCATGTGGCCAGCCACAACCCCCCGCGTATGGGGTCGACAACGATAGAATTCGAACCAGAGTTCGGAAGCCTCAGGCTGGCCCATGGCAATCGTTCGACCAACTTCCCTTCCCGCAGGCGCAAAAGCCCATAATAGCTGCTGGCAATCCAGATGTTTCCGGCATTGTCGCCGGTCACCGGAATTGCCGATGCGGCCGGAGCACCTCTAAGGGGAATGAATGTTTCATTCTGGAAATATCCCAGGCCCTTTTGCGTGGAGACCCAGATTCGATCCTGACGATCCTGATACAACGATTCAATCATGTTGTCCTGCAACGGGATCTCGCGAACCGCCACGTTGCTAAGCCCGATATTCTGCCGTGCTATTTCTTTTCCAGGTCGCCGATAGACTGTGACCTGTCCGTCTTTCCATCTATCCAGGCCGTCCGTCGTTCCCATCCACACGCTGCCATCTCTTCCGGCAAGCAGGCAGACAACAGTGGGGCTTGAGAGCCCCTGGCGGACGGAAATGGTCGGCACGGCAAGCTCGCGGAAGCGGTCGATGCCGTTCTCCGTCGCTGCCCACATATTGCCTTCGCGGTCCTCGAAGAAAGTCTGAACCGAGTTACTGGAGAGACCGTCCGAATCCGTAAACGCATCCATCCTCGCCCGGTGCTGATGCAGAATTCCCGCCTCTATGGTCCCAATCCACAAGCCTCCGTCACGATCACGGAAGAGCGTGGCCGCTTCGCGCAGTGGCATTCCTGCGGGGTAGGGATATGCTTCGATTTTTCCGTTGAGCAGTTTCCCAAATCCGCGTTGCGCGGCGATCAGCAGCGTCCCGTCGTCTTCGCAGATCGCATTGGGTTTAAAGAAGAGAGACGAGGTACCGGCCCGCAATGCCGCTGGGACGCCATAGCGTTGGGGTTTTCCAGGTTTCCAGCGCCACAAGCCATTTGCCGCGGCCAGCCAGAAACAGCCCCGGCTATCCTCATAAAAGGAGAACACGCCAAGGCCGAACTTGCCGTCGCTACCGTAACACTGAATATCGCGACTCTTGACGGCGCAGACTTTTCCCGGAGTTGAGAGGTTCTCCCACGTGATTCCTGAGGCCCACAGCATGCCTTGGCGATCCTCGTAAACCGTATAAATGTCTCTTCCCGCGAGGTCCGGATACTCCGTCAGCTCGCCGTCCTTCCAGCTCACGAGTCCCTTCGCGGTGCCAAGCCAAAGAGTCCCATCGCGCGCAGCCACGATGCTTCGAATGTCATTGCTCGGCAGATGCTTGCCGGACGGTGGCTGCCAGGCAACTGTCCGCACGCCGTCGAAGCGAACCAGCCCGGATTCGGTTGCCAGCCAGAGATAGCCGTCCCGTGTCTGCGCAATTTGGTGGATCGTGCCTGCAACGAAGCCTTCACGAATCTTCCACGCGGTGTGAGCGTACTGGCTAACGTCCAGCGCAGAATCAAGCGCCCACGCACTGCGTCCCCAGAGTAGCGCCGCGCACGCCAGAATAAACATGAAGTGGCGAGTGGCGAGTCGCCAGCCGCGAGAAACAGACGACACAAGTGAGAGTGAACGTGGGCGCGGGCTGCTCATGGATGGCAACATTCTAATCCGTGCCGCGTGCTCTATGACACGTTCCTGTCCTAGCACGAAAACGTACCTTCACAACGCCAGCTTCAACGCCAACTGCACCGACCTGGGCCCGCGAATCTGGTACAGCGGATTGAACCCCGCGCCGTCCTGAATGCTGAGCGAGGGGGCAGCACGAGACGCATGAACGGACTCCGCAGCCAACCAGTTCGGAGCGTCACAAAGCGCACAAAACCCGCGCAGCATACCTCCGTCATTCTGCCCCCGTTTCTGCCCCTCGCCGGATCTCAGGGAGACTTCGAACATGATCACCATTGACGCACCACCGGGCGAATTGAACGTACGCATCCTCTCGTCAATTCTCAACCTGGTCTGTCCACAATGCGGCGGAAGAATGTCGGAATACCAATGTGAAGGAAGATGCGGCAGAAACTGGCTTCCAGAATGGGAGTGGGCAAATCGGCGGCGAAAAGCTCTATGTGCCAGCAAGCCTCATCCCATTAGGTAGCGGGACTTGACGGGCGCCTTCAGAGTTCTTCCATTTGGCACCCAAGCCGATCCGCAAGGAAGCGGGCACGGTCGGCATTCCATCTATCGTAGTGAAAGCGGCAAACCCACTGCGGATTAAATCTGTCAATGGTGTGTTTGCCCTGACGTTTACATTTGTGTGCCTCTGTTGCGAGCCAAGGAGGAAACTCTATGGCTCGCAAAGTTGGACAGATCATCGCACGAGGCGACCGCAGATGGCTCATCCGGGTCTATCTCGGCCGCGACCACGAAACCAAGAAACGCAATTACCACAACCGAACCATCCGCGGCTCGATGCGGGAAGCGCAAGCATATTTGACGAAGAAGTTGCGCGAACGCGACTTGGGCCGTGACTTGGAAGGAGCAAAGATCACACTCAACGAGTACCTTGATCGCTGGCTTGAGACAGCTGTGAAGCCACGAGTACGACAGAAGACCTGTCAGGATTATGACGGTATCCTGCGACGGTACATCCGGCCCGGCTTGGGCGAACAGAGTTCTGGTCGCAATGCGCCCTATGGACATTCAAACCACCTATCAGGAAATGATCGAGCGAGGACTGTCCGCTCGGACCGTCCGTTACACACATGCGGTATTAAGGTCTGCGATGCGGCAGGCGTTGCGATGGCGTCTGTTGCTCGAGAATCCTGTCGATGGTGTCAAAATCCCGCAGCAGCTCAGAGGCGAAATGCGTTCACTCACCGTGGAGCAGGCGCAAGCATTTCTTAAGGCTGCTCTGGCCACTCCGCATGGTCCCGTGCTTGCAGTGGCGCTCACCACTGGGATGCGCCCGAGTGAATATTTGGCTCTGAAGTGGCAAGACATCGACTGGACACGGCAAACGGTCAGCGTGGTGCGGAGCGTTCGGAGACTAGATGGGAGATGGTGTTTCTCGATACCAAGCGTTCGCGAAGCCGTCGTCCGATCAAACTGCAGCGTTGGATTGTTGCCCTTCTTCGTGATCTGCAGACGAAAGCGAGTGCGCACGATTTGTGTCCAGAGGCCCATGACTTGGTCTTCAGAACGCCGTCGGGACAGCCAATCAATGCCGATTATCTCGCGAAGCAGTTCAGATCAATACTCGACCTCGCCGGTGTTGCCACGAATCAGGCTCTACGATTTGCGCCACTCGGCGGCCACAATCGCGTTGGCAGCCGGAGTGTCGCCGAAAGTTGTTTCTGAGCAGCTCGGACACGCCAGCACGGCCTTCACGTTGGACACTTATGCTCACGTGCTTCCACACATGCAGGACGAGGCTGCCGCAAGAGTAGAGGCAATGCTCTTTCGAGCGACGGCGTGACGAACTAGTTAAGGACCAAGCAGCTCGGCACCCGATACGATTACGAGATAATACTCGGGTAACCTCAAGCGACCTTGAAGACGAGTGATCGAGGATCCACGGGCAGGCGATTCTCGTTCGTTAGTTTCCTTTCGTATGCAGACACTCGGGAACGATCCAGTTCATCACGCGTGGCGCTCTTCGCTCCTCTGGAAGAGCAACCCTTTCTGAGCGTCTTGCCCTTGCAACGAACATAAAGCATCACCGACTCGAGCAGGAATCCGCGACGGGAAAAGTACAGCGCATAGCGGAACTGCGTGGCGGAGGGTGCCTCTCGATCTGCTATCAGAAACGTCGTCCCCGCTGCGAGAAGGATGTGCTCGTGGCCATCGGTTGAAGGCTATCCGTGTGCTAGAGGACTGGTCGCCGCCATTTCCCGGCTTCTTCATGTATTACCCCAGTCGTCAGCATCAGCCTGCAGCGCCTGCGCACTAGGCACGCGCTGCAACTCTGTTTACAGTAGTTGGTGCCAGACGACTGACAATTCGGAAGTCACATATTTGCAATCGGAATGAGGCCCACTCGGACTGAGCTTGCGAATCTGGAAGACGTACCCTGTCGGGAGGCGGACAGTCCGGGTACTGACCTCCGTGATGCCGACGTTCTGCCCAGCGAGCACATGGACGGTGGCCAGGCCACACTTCTGTAAAGTCTCGCTAACTCCCCAGAAGTCTTAGTGCTGTATCTGAAGCGCCCACGAGCGAGAGTTGGGAGTTGAGACGCTGTGGAGGGGCGCTTCGGATACAGCACTAAGACTTATCGTTACTGATCGTGACTCAGAGAGTACATTGGCGATCATGCACTCACCGAGATCCGCCGATTCAGATTGCCGAGACGAAACAGCGCGATGGGTCAGGGCCTGGGGCTCGCGGCCGTCTCGGAGGCCCGCGCCAGTGCTTGCGTGTCGACATACTCACGGATGTTCGTCACTTTGCCATTTCGAACGGTAATGGCGAAGACCCAATGGTCCTCGAACGTCCTATTCGTGGCTTTGATTCTCCCCCTAGCGAAGCCGACGACCAGAACCCGGTCTCCCTGCGCTATGAACTCGGGGGGCTCTGGGTACGAAGTTTCCACCGTTTCGTTAGCCTTCTGAAGTAAGTTATTCAATCCCGCGTGCCCGCGGTGCGTGCCGGCCAGCGGCCAGTCCTCGCCCGGAATGATCCACTCAATATCTTCGGCAGACAACGCCAGCAGATCTTGCTTGTCGCGGCGGCCGAGTGCCGCAAGAAAATTCTTCACAATCTGGACATTCTTTTCGGTGCTCATCGAAATCTCTCCTTTTCCCTTACATCAAGTGTGTCCGATCTAATCCGACGTTTCGGAACCATCCTTCTCGGGCCAAATCGCGCGGTCATAGATTGATTACTGCTGCTTCTTGAACAAATCCTGGAAGATGAGCTGACCCCAAGTGCGGCCGCGTGCGTGCACCAGCGCGCCACCCTCGTTGAGCTTTCCCAGCTTGACGGGTGCGAACCCGAGTTGTTTGGCCAAATCCGCCACGGGAGAGATCGCGTCCTCGTCGTCGCTCGACAGAAAGACGACCCGATGGCCCCCTTCGACGACCGGGTCGGTAGCCAAGGTGGCCGCAACCAGGTGATTGAAACCTTTCACGAGCTTAGCGCCGGTGAACGACTTCGCGACGAAGGCGGAGGACAGGAGGCCGTCCAGCTCTTCAGGGAGAACTCCAAACGCGTTCGTCGCGTCGATGACCGTCTTGCCTTTCCAGCTCGGCAGGGCCTTCGCAACCTCGCGATGTTCCCCGAACGGGACCGCCAAGATGATTGTGTCGGCCTCAAGTGCATCCTGCAGCGACCTGGCGACGACCGTGGGTCCAATCGCCCGAGCCTGCGGCGCCAACGCCTCAGGCGGCCGGCGACTCGCGACGGTCACGTCGATGTTTTTACGGGCGAACGCGTGGGCGAGGGCCTGGCCTATCTTGCCGAATCCGACAATCGCATAGCTCATAGTGCTTCTCCGATCCATGTTGATATTGATCCCAACCGCCGACTTCAGATGGCCGAGAAGCCGCCGTCGACATTCAACTCCACCCCGTTCACGAAGCTCGAATCGTCGGAAGCAAGAAACAGCGCGACCGTCGCGATTTCCTCAGGTTGACCCATCTTTCCCCGCGGGATCAGGGATTCGAACATCTCCTTCGCCTCCTTGGTGAGAACTTCTTCCTGCATCGGTGTGGCGATCGGCCCCGGGCCCAGCACGTTCACCCGGATATTCCTGCCCTTCAGTTCGTTGAGCCACGTGCGTGCAAAGGAGCGCAATGCCGCCTTGCTCGCCGCATACACGCCGAAACCAGGAAAACCCTTCACCGAAGCAACGGATCCGGTCATGATGATCGATCCGCCATCGTTGAACAGCGGCAACGCCTTCTGAACCGTAAACAGCGTTCCGCGCGTATTCAGGCCGAAGGCCGCATCGAAGTGCTGCTCGGTAATCTCGCCCAGTGGTAAGGCCTCGCCCCTGCCAGCGCTCGCGAACAGGACGTCGATCTTGCCCTTTTCCCGCTTGACCGTATCGAACAGACGGTCGAGGTCGTCGAGATTGGCCGCGTCACCGCGCACGCCGGTCACGTTTCGGCCAATCAGCTTGACGGCCTCATCGAGCTGCTCCTGCCTCCTACCCGTGATGAAAACGTAGGCGCCTTCTTCAACGAAGCGCTTGGCGCTCGCCAGCGCCATGCCGCTCGATCCACCCGTGATGACTGCAACTTTTCCTTCAAGCTTTCCCATAATTACTCCCTTCGGTAGATGTGTAGCATTCGGTACAGTAGAGTAGAGTTCTTTAGCGGTGGACGAGAACTGCTCAGGAGTCCTAATATTTTGTCTATTCGTCCAAAAGAGAGAGGCTAAGTTGGATTCGATAACAGACATCTTCAGAACGATGCACGTAACCGCTTTCGGTCTGCACAGGCTCGAAGCCACAGCCCCGTGGGGCGTAAAACAGGAAAACCAGACCGAAGAAAAAGTCACGCCTTCCGACAAAAAGATGTCACCCACAGATTTGGCGCACTTCGCCATGCTTTCGCGCGGCAACTGCTGGCTGAGTGTGGAAGGGATTGCGGAGCCGATTCCCCTCACCGGTGGTGATTGCTTTTTACTGGCTAAGGGGACTTCGATTGTTTTGCGCGACAGCCCGCGAACACGTCCGAGGTGGAGCTTCCGCGAGATCGGGGCCAAGGCCAACGGCAATGTCGCTCTTTGTGGCGGCGGTGGCGCACCGACGACAATCGTCTGTGGATCCTTGAGTTTCGATCGCGCCAGCCTGAAGCCGATCACTCAGTTATTGCCGAACTTCATTTTGATGAAGGCCGATCAGGCACGCACGCTTGCTCTTCACACCACAGTGCAGGCGCTCGCGTCAGAGATGGAAGAACAGGCGCCGGGATCTGAAGTCGTCGCGAGTCGGCTGGCCGAGGTTCTGTTTATCCAGGTACTCCGGGCGCATATCGCGTCGGGACCGGAACGCAACAAAGGATGGCTTCGTGCAATTTTCGATCCTCAAATAGGCGCTGCTCTGAGTGCCATTCACGACAGAGTGAATACACCCTGGACGGTCGAATCCCTGGCCGAAGCGGCGGGCATGTCTCGCTCCGCATTCGCAGCACGTTTCAAAGAGCTACTCGGACAAACGCCGCTGGAATACGTAACCGAGTGGCGGATGCAGAAGGCGATACAGCTACTTGAACGGCGTGACAAAAAGCTCCCAGAAGTCGCTCGATTGGTCGGTTACGAGTCCGACGCCGCATTCAGTAAGGCGTTCAAGCGAGTTGTCAGGGCTAATCCTGGTGAATACCTCAGACGTGGTTTGAAGGACCCAAAATCGACCGAAGCAGACCACGATCAGTCCCGATAAACGCGCTTGTGGCACCGGTTCGTTGCCCCGGCTTGTGTGCCGGGAGTGTACCAAAGTTGGTTAGGCCTGCAGCGGTCGCGGAGGAAAAGTGCGCGGCTGACTGTCGGTGAGCCGTTCACCAGCCTTCTGAAAATGACTTCCCAAATGCCGACTTGAACTAAGCCGCGTTGCGGCGGACGCATGCGCGTGTCGCTGACCCGACGGTAGAGATGATCTGAGCTAGTTTGTGTCGCAGAGGAGGAACTCTCTGTGACCCATCTACGCCAGATCATGATTGAGGAACTACGGCGCCGCAACTACGCCGAGTCCACCATCCACGCTTACATCCAGACGGTCGAACATTTCAGTCGGCACTTCCATCGTTCACCCGATCAGCTTGGTCCCGAGCACATTCGCGAGTATCAGGCCGCGTTGTTCACGCGGTGGAAACTGGCCCCGAATACTGTGACGCAGCGGTTGGCAGCCTTACGTTTCTTCTATGTTCAGGTGTTGAAGCGAGGCTGGAGTGTGGCCGAGACACCGTATCCGAAGAAGATCCTGCGGCTGCCACAAGTTCTCAGCCAGGAAGAAGTCGCACGTCTGATTGACGCGGCAGAGTCTCCCTTCCATCGCATCCTGCTGATGACGCTCTATGCCACGGGCGCGCGTCGCGCAGAAGTGGCGCACCTCAAGATCAGCGACATCGACAGCCAGCGGATGGTCATTCATATTCGGGGCGGCAAGGGACGCAAGGACCGCGATGTCATGCTCAGCCCGAAGTTACTCGATGCCCTTCGCATCTACTGGCGCGGACTTCGGCGCAAGCCCGCCGACTGGCTGTTTCCCGGCAACCGATGGCGTACGGCGAGTCATCCTGTCTCCACCAAGGTTCTCTGGAACGCCTGTCAGCAGGCCGCCGAACGCGCCGGTCTTGAGCACAAGCGCATCCATCCCCATACCCTGCGCCACTGCTTTGCCACTCATCTGCTCGAAGCCGGCGCCGACCTGCGCACCATCCAGATGCTGCTCGGTCACCGTGACCTTGAGGAGACGACGATCTACCTGCATCTCTCACGGCGGCATCTCAGCGCCACCGGCAGTCCGTTGGATGCACTCCCGATTCGAGGAGAAGGAGAGCCGACGCAGAGCGCATGAACCGGCCTCCTCTGGAGGTGGCCGACATCGTTCGCTGTGCAGGTCAGTCGTTTGTTGAGCGCAGTCGCCGCTGGATCACGTGGCAGCATCAGAAGATTTTGCTGGCCATTGCTCGTTGCCGCACCGCCGCGCTGGGTGGACATCGTGATCAGTGCTCGGACTGCGGACATTCTGCCATCTCTTACAACTCGTGCATTATGGGGAGTTTTTTCTAATGGGGAGTGGCGCGCCGGAATCTGCGCAGGGCGGGCTTGTCGGACCCGGTTGGGCGGGATGCGACTCCCCATAAATTCAGGGGCTTTGCTAGGTTGATGCGGCCATTTATGGCCAATGCTCAACAAGGAGAGCCCATGCTCGAAAAATACTTCTCCGCGCCCAAGACGCTACGACGCTTGCGGAGTGGAATCAGTGGACCGCACGTAGACGCGTTCGCAGATGACCTCGAACGCGACGGATACGCCGCAGCCAGCGCCGTTCGATACATTCGAGCCGCTGCCCACCTCGGCTGCTACCTTCAGCGGAGAGGTGGCGTTCTGGCAGATATCGATTTCAGCACGCTTCATGCTTTTGTTGGGCATCTTCGTCGTTGCCGGTGCCCTCACTTCAAGCGCGCAAAGATCGCCTTTCACGCGCGTTTTGGAGTAAAGCTTTTCCATCAACGCCTGGTTGGCTGCGGGATCTGCCCGAGTGAACCAGTTCGGAACGAGAACGCAGATCCAGCTCTGGTCACTGCCTTCCTCGATTGGTTTCAAAGGCATCGCGGGGCGAAGCCGCCAACGCTTCGGCTTTACGCTCGCGGCGCTGCGGAGTTGCTCCAGGCCCTCGGCGAGGATGTCGGTCAATGGACTGCGCACGCCGTACGTAACTTTCTTCTACGACGTGCCAGCGAATGTGGAGCTCCAACCACACAGAAGTTGATTACTTCCCTGCGGGCGTTTTTGCGGTATCTCAACTTCCGTGGCGAATCTCGCGACGATCTCGCCCTCGCGATTCCCGCTGTCGCTCACTGGCGACTGGCCAAGCTTCCACGCTGTCTATCTTCAGAAGAAGTGAACCGTCTGATCGCAGCCTGTGATGGTTCAGATCCCGGACGTCTTCGTGACCGTGCGATTGTGCTCCTATTGGTGCGGCTAGGATTGCGCGCGGGAGATGTGGCGCAGCTGCGTCTTAAGGACATCGACTGGAATCGTGGCACGCTGCAGGTGATCGGGAAAGGACGATACCAGGTGCGGTTGCCGCTTCCGCAGGATGTGGGCGACGCGATGCTCCGTTAGAAACCGGCATTGCCCCAAGTGCCAGGGAAACTCGCGTCTGCGATGGCTCCAGGCACGGGAACGGGAGTTGTTGCCCACCAGCTATGTGCACGTTGTCTTCACGCTGCCGCGGGAACTGGCTCCGCTCGCCTTGCAGAACAAACGGCTGATCTACAACCTGCTGTTTCGCGCCAGTGCTGCAACTCTACTGGAGATCGCCCGCGATCCCCGCCACCTTGGCGCAGAGATCGGCTTCTTCAGCGTGCTCCATACCTGGGACCAGCGACTGCAACATCACCCCCATGTTCATTGCGTGCTCGCCGCCGGCGGTCTCGCTCCCGATCACTTCCGCTGGATCTCCTCACACCGCTCCTTCTTTCTTCCCGTCAAAGTGCTCAGCCGTGTCTTCCGCGGCAAGTTTGTCGCCGGACTCAGGCGCGCCTTTCATGCCGACGCGCTCCAGTTCCACGGCAGCCTCTTGCCTCTTCGAGAACCACACGCCTTCACAGCTTGGCTCCGCATCCTGTTCCGCAACGACTGGGTTGTCTACTCTAAGTGGCCTTTCGGCGGGCCAGAACATGTGCTGCGCTATCTCGGCGCCTACACTCATCGCGTCGCCATTTCCAACCATAGGCTGGTGGCTCTGGCCGAGGGCAACGTTACCTTCCGTTGGCGAGACTCGGCTCACGGCAACCAGAAGCGGCTGATGACTCTGCCCGTCGATGAGTTCCTGCGCCGCTTCCTCCTGCACCTGCTTCCCCGCGGCTTCGTGCGTATCCGCAACTTCGGCTTCCTCGCCAATCGCCGCCGCGCCCACCTCCTGCCACTCTGCGCCCAGTTACTGAAACTACAGGTGCGCGCGCCCAGGTCAGAGCCGGCGCCGAACCAACCGCGAGACCCAACCTTCTGGAAGTGTCCGTACTGCGGCGGAGAGATGAAACTCGTCGAAAGGTTTACCGCCGCCCAGATCCAACTCCGCGCACCTCCGGCTCTCTGCACAGGTGCCGCATGAAGCCCCAGCCCGAAGTCGCCACATCCACGTGCTCTAGCACGAGGTCGTTCTACGCCTCGTTGCTATCAGTTCTGTTCACCTTCGTCGACAACAGTAGAAAACATCGGCCAAATCTCCGCACCGGCCTCGGCCGAGCCAGCGTCGACGTCACCATTGATCGCTCTCCCGACGCGGCGCTGGCGGTGTCATCCCACCAAACCCCCATTCAAAACCCATAGCTCCCAATGAGGCTTCCTTCAAGTCGCTGTATCTGAAGCGCCCGTCCAGAGCACCTCAGCGGACACCTTTCCACTCGTGGGCGCTTCAGATACAGCACTAGGACTTCCCGGGAATTGTCCGTACGATGCACAACTGGGCTACTTCGAATCGCCGACCATCCACGCACTGTCCTTGGTTGCAGGATGGCGCTCAGGCGCCGACCAGAAAATGCATGATCAGATAGTAGGCATTGTGCCGCCATCAATGATGTAGTCTGCACCATGAATCGAAGCTGCACGATCGGATGCTAGGAATGCCACTAGTTCGGCCACTTCCTCCGGCTGGCCAGGTCGGCCAACCGGAATGCCCCCGATCATATTCATGATTTGGTGTCGGGCAGCGTCTTCGCTGATGTCGCTGCTCTTTGCGAGTTGCACGATCATACCGTGCGCGCCTGAAGTCTCGATGAATCCGGGCGAGATCATATTGACGCGGACGCCCTTCGGGCCAACTTCATTTGCAAGGCCCTTATTGTAGGTACTGAGAGCACCTTTCGCAGCAGCATACGCAAGCGTCGCGTCATAGAGCGGCAGGCGGTGCTGGATCGACGAGATGTGAAGAATGACGCCCGACCTGCGTTCGATCATGCCGGGCAGGAATGCTCGGTCGAGACGAACGGATGCCAGCAGGTTGACATTGAGCGCCTTCTGCCAGTCATCATCAGAAAGCGCCTGATATCCGCCGTTCGGAGCATCTGACCCTCCGACATTGTTCACCAGGATATCGAGTCCACCCCACTCCTGCTGAATGTGGCCGACTACATCTTTTACACCTGGAGCCGTACCAATATCCGTCTGTATGAAGAGAGCAACCGCCTGACCATCGGGCAGCGGCGAGCGCGCCGTCGTTGCGACGGAGGCGCCGCTGAGAGTAAAACGGCGCACCATCGCTTGTCCCATACCCTTTGTGCCGCCGGTTACCAGAACCCGCTTGCCCTTAAATTCATCTCCTGAAACTGGAAAAGGGTACGCCATCGTCATGATCGAATCTCCAGGGAAGCAATCTTGTCGCCCGAAAGTTTGAAGATGTGATCTAGTTCAACAGGGCTCCCAGGAAAATTACCGTTCAGTCGGGCACGCACGGTTACCAAGTCTCCGAAAGTTTGAACATTAATCATCTGAAAGACATATCGGTATTTTGCGTCCGCCGCTTGCTTCCATTGGCGGATCGAGTCACGACCGAGATAATCCCGCCCCTCGTCGTGGACAGCGCCATCTTCCGTGAAGCAACGGGAAAGCGCATCAGCATCCTTCGCCTTTTCGGCGGCAAGGTATTCAGCGACTGCTTCGGGCACATCAAGAACCATGCTCGTCTCCTCCGGGCATTTGCCCAGACAGAAGTTTCGCAGCATACTGGCAGTATGGGAAGTACGCACAAAAAAGTGCGTTAGGAGAAATATATATGCCGAAACGCTACACGCCCACGTCCGGGCACCCAGAAACGATTCCAATGGGACCTATAGCCTGATCGTCGGAACGGACAATATCAGCGTGAGACTCGCCGAATAAAGCGGCGCCTACTGGGTCTCGTATGCAAGGCATCGTTGTGCTAGTGGAACTCATGAATTCGGATTGTTCGGCGGTGGTGGTTGAAGTCGATCAGGCAACGCGGGGAAAGACATGGCATTCCCGGGTCGCAACTTTGATTTTTTGCTCAGACGACACTTGCTCAAGGTTGGAGGATCTTGACTCCGGTGCACCGTGATGCCAGACTGCCGAAGAATGTCTTAGCTATGGTCAGTCGACGCGCCTTTTCCAAGTATCTATGTGCATCTGCATGTGTTGCATGGGCCGCTCGCTACGCTCATGGAGTCACGCGCCGTCCGGCTCCCGCGCGTAACGAATCGGCTGCGCCTTGGTGGAAGACCGGCATCCTCTACCAGATCTATCCGCGCTCGTTCCAGGATTCGAACGGAGATGGCATCGGTGACTTTCAGGGCATGATCTCGAGACTGGGATATTTGAAGGACCTCGGCGTTAGCGCGGTTTGGATCAACGCCTGTTTCGATTCGCCGAATGCAGATAACGGATACGACGTCCGCGACTACCGCCGCATCCACGCCGACTTCGGGACGATGGACGACTTCGAGCATTTCATGGCTGCGGCTCGGAAACTCAATATTCGAGTCATTTTCGACATGGTTTTCAACCACTCCAGCGACGAACATGAGTGGTTTAAGCAGAGCCGTTCATCGCGGACAAATCCGTACCGGGACTTCTACTTTTGGCGGGATCCCCTAAATGGAGGACCGCCAAACAACTGGCCTTCCTTCTTCGGAGGCTCAGGATGGCAGTATGACGAAGCGACCGCTCAATATTATCTGCATCACTATTCTAAGAAGCAGCCCGATCTCAACTGGGAGAATCCAAAAGTCCGCAGAGAGCTTTATTCGGTCTTGAACTTCTGGGCCGGTAAGGGAGTGAGCGGATTCAGGTTCGATTGCATCGGCGAGATCTCGAAGCCGCTGCCGTTTCGTAACATGACGCCCGACGAATTGAAGGACGACGGGAACGCTCTCCGCACGTCTGGTCCGCGCCTGGATGAGTACTTGAAGGAAATGCGCGCCGCCACTCACGCCTATCCGGAGCTCTATTTCGTGGGCGAAGGGTGGGGCATGCCACGGGAGGAAATCATACGGGCGACAGATGACCGCAACAAAGAGTTGAATTCGGCTTTCCGTTTCGATTTCCAACTTCATGACATTGCCGAGGGATGGCGGAAAGTGCCCTGGAGCTTGCAGAAACTCAGGGAGTTTAACGCCGAAAACAGCTTCCAGGACAACGTCCACGTCTGGCCCTTTGTCTTCCTTGAGGACCACGACTTTGCCCGCTCGGTGTCGAGGTTCGGTTCGGATCGTCCGGAATTTCGGAGTCGATCCGCAAAGCTTCTCGCCACCCTGCTCTTTTCATTGCGTGGAACGCCCCTCATCTACCAGGGGGAAGAACTCGGCATGACTAACTTCCCATTTACAGATATCTCGCAATATGACGATATCGGTGTCCACAACTTGTGGAGAGACTTGGTCGAGAACGGCCAGGTTCCGGCAGCCGAATATCTCAGGGATAACGCTCTTACCAGCCGTGACAACAGCAGAACGCCGATGCAATGGGATGCATCTCGCAATGCAGGTTTTACGAGGGCGGATAAGCCGTGGCTGGCAGTGAACCCCAACTACACCGAAATCAACGTGCAAGGCGAGAGCCGGGAGCAGGGCTCCGTGTTGTCGTTCTATCGCGACATGATCCGGCTCCGACAGTCGAGTGAGGTGCTGGTATTCGGCTCTTATAGAGATATATCAGGCAAGGATCCGCACGTCTATTCGTACGCGCGCGCCGATTCTTTCAAACAGCTTGTCGTGGTGCTGAACTTCTCAAATGAGGCAGTTGAATTCCATCCGCCGTCCGATATCGTTTTGAAGCGCAGGATAATTTCGAATGTGCCGGGAGACCAACCCGTTTCGACCTCACCGATCCATCTTCTGCCTTGGCAATCTGCCATTTTTGAGTCGATTCACATTCCCTGAGTCGCCTTTGAAACACGTCACCGGCTGGATCGCTCGCATTGGTTGACGTCGATAGATCTTTTTCCAGCGCATGCTAATTGATTCTGTTTGTGCCAAGGCCCGAGTAGGTCCTGACAAACGCGCTTGTGGGAAGTGCGACGGAACGTTCCCTGTCCGACGGGAGAATTGCATTGCGGGATAACCCAGTGTGCCACTTGTGTGCAGGAATTCCCAGCAACATGGGCGACAGGAATAGAACAGTCGGCTGATTGTCGGACAACTGGGGCGATCGTTATGCTTGGTCTTTTCCGAATCTGTTGTGCCAATTGTGTGCGGATTTCGGCCTCAATCCTTCTGCCGTCGAACTTCTTTCGACCTGCTCCGGTTCGCTAAATTAACTAGGCGGCTTCGCATCTTTCCCACTGCGTCCTCTTCCGGGTGGACGCCGCTCGGCCGCGGCTCGCTCGGGCGTTTCGGATGGCGCCGCTTTCGCGCCAAACCAACCCCAACCCCGGTCGAGTAGCCGGGCGGGATTGCTCCCGCCCAGCCCTCTAAGAACCGTGCGTGAGAGTTTCCCCTCACACGGCTCAAGCCTTTCAAACGCCTGTCTGACGAGACGCGGAAACGATACTAATAAGGAGGCGACGGCGGAACCCAACACCTCGAACGAAAGCCAGACCGTTCGAGGACGGAGCGGTCGAACCTCAGCGGGCACGGGTGCAACCCCGAGTTCGCTGCACAAAGTACGCCTTCCACACAGGGTCATAAGGATGCGCGTCCCTCTGAACCTTGATGTGTCTCCGAATGGGCACATACACAGCGCGAAAGAGCCAGACCGTTTCCGGGTCTGAACCTGTCTCGCTTTTCGTGCCAAAGAACCACCACGAACGATTCCCGCGCCGGCCGAAGTACTTGCGCATCGTCCAGTCGCTCGTCTTCATGGGGTGTCTTCGACGTGCCCATTGCCATAGTGCCCTGAAGATGGCGTCATCCACCTGACCGAAGACTTGCTTGCTGACAACATGCCGATGATAGTTTGCCCATCCCTGAATTTTGGGATTAATACGCGCTATCAACTGGGCCGCTGTCAGCGACGGCGAGTCCCGAATAATTCCACGGACACCCTCCAAGAACACGCGAATGCTCTTTCGAGAGGGCTTAATGAGCAGCTTTCTATTTCTATACTTGCGCACATTCTGTCCGAGGAAGTCGAAGCCATCCTTTATATGCGTGATGACCGTCTTGTCCGGCGAAAGTTCGAGTCCTCGTTCGCGCAGGAACTGCTCGACGAGGGGCTTGATCTCCCGCTCCAGCAGTTCTTTCGTTCTGCCGGTAACAACGAAGTCATCCGCGTACCGGACGACGTTCACGCAGAGGTATTCGCCGCGCAATCTCTTCTTCGGCGGATATTTCTCTCGAAGACCTTTTTCAAGGCCGTCCAGTGCCAGATTGGCCAGCACCGGCGAGATAATCCCTCCTTGTGGCGTTCCGTCGTCCGTTTCATAAAAGACCTGCTTCTCCAGGTAGCCCGACTTCAGCCATTTACGAAGAATTTCCTTGTCCATAGGAACATGGGACAGGAGCCATTCGTGACTGATTCGGTCGAAACAGCTTTTGATGTCGCCCTCAAGTATCCATTGCGGATTCGATCGAGTCAGTATTGAGAAGCACTGTTCGATCGCATCTGCGCAAGAACGCCGCGGACGGAACCCGTAGGAGTTCGGGTCCGCGGTGGTCTCCGCCACAGGGTCCAAGGCGAGCAGGTACAACGCTTGCATCGCTCGATCCTTCATGGTGGGGATGCCCAGCGGACGCATCTTGCCGTTCGATTTCGGGATGTAGACACGACGAAGCGGCTGCGGACGATAGCCGCGTTGCTTCAGATCGTGTACGGCCCGCGCCTTCTTCTCCGGCGTGTTCCATAAAACTCGATCCACGCCAGCCGTCTTTCTGCCTCGATTCGTCGTCACTCGCCACACGGCCAGTACTTTGCCGCTATACGAGTGGGTCAGCAGCCGTTGCAAGGCTTTCACCTTACCCCACCTGCCTGCCCTCGTTGCCTTCACGATACGCACCTGGAGCCGACGCACATTCCCGGAAAGTTTGAGCCCCGTGAGGGAGTCCCACTCGTCAGGTTTGCGTGAAGCCGCACCAACAGTGTTCACTGTCGTCATCTGCTTTGCTCCATGAGTCGGTTAATCAAGTTCTCTCGTGACGAAAGACCCGAGGGAAGTGGGCTCGTTTTCACGTCGGATTATGTTGCTCGCGCTCAATCCGTATCCGTTCTATTACCGAACGGCATTCGCTTTCTCCCTCATCCTCTACCCGCATCACCGTCGTCAACCTCGCGGTCTCCTTACCCTCACGGGAGCGATACGGGCTTACCCTGTTTCACTTGGACGACCTAGCAGGGAGGGTCCTCTCTCTACGCCGGCAGCGTTGTTTGCCCATGACGGAGGAGTCAAAAGCCCCCGTGCCCGCTGCAATCAAAGCCGATTAGCATCTTCAGCCTTTCGGATGGCTCACGACGCTTACAAGAGTTTGCATGTGCTGACCGCTCCTGCTAAACCCTAGCTCCTTTCCGCCTCGATGCTGGCAGATCCACCGTCGCCTCGCGGATTCGGTGGCAACCTTTCGGTTGCGGCTTACGTTATCAGAGGGCTTCGGACGGCTCGTTGCCTCGCCGCCCTCGCCTCTTAGGGTACTGTCGATGGGACAACAGGTCTGATCAAAAGCGTCTCGTCAGACAGTCGTTCCAAGTAACTTCAGGTCGCACTTTGGCACTCACCGCGCTTTCACTCACGCCCTGCCACCCTCCCCCGGACTCCGTTCTGTCCCTTTCACCGTTCCGCCTTGTTTCTTCCCGCTGCCGCTCTAGTGAAGGAAGAAACAAGCCGGAAACGGCAGAAAGGGAAAAACAATGAAATTAGAAGAAGTCAACACAACGAACCAAAGAGGCCGTCGATTTCCTCGTGGCCGCTTTGGAGTCCGGTCACAGTGAAGTCCTCACCGCATACCTCGGCGCCATGGCCAAATTCCACACCTACAGCTTCGGCAACATCATGCTCATCGCACGCCAGAAGCCCGACGCCACCAACGTGGCCGGAATTCGCACATGGAACTCGCTTGGCCGCTTCGTCAAACGCGGGGAAAAAGGCATTTTCATTCTGGCTCCCATGGTCGGCAAGAAGCGCAGCCACGAACGAAGGTAGCGAGCCGACCGAGGATGCCGAAGAGAACCGAGTCCAGCCCTGTTTGGATTCCGCGCCGTGTACGTGTTCGACATCACCCAGACCGAAGGCAAGGAGCTCGCCCACGCTCACCGAAGTCAGGGCGACGTGAGCGGATACCGCGAACGGCTGGTCCAGTTCGTCGAAGCGCAAAGCGTCGAGCTGAATTACTCCGAGCGAATTGGCCCCGCCAAGGGTCTCTCGCACGGCGGAAAGATCACCCTGCTGCTGGGATGCAGCCCGCCGAGGAATTTTCCACGCTCGTCCATGAGATCGCCCACGAGATGCTGCATCGCGGCGACCGCCGCACCCTCACCACCAAACAGGTCCGCGAAACCGAAGCCGAAGCCGTGGCCTTTGTGGTCTGCCAGTCCGTTGGCCTTCGGAACGGAACCGCATCCGCCGACTACATCCAGCTTTGGCACGGAGACGCCAACCTTCTCCGCGAAAGTCTGGAAGCCGTTCAACAAACCGCTGCCGTGATCCTCGGGGGCATTGCCCCATAAGCGCTAACTTAAGGATTTTGATCGAAGAGTGCTTTTCTGCGCATTAGCTAGATTTCGACGGGCTAGCGATCGTCGTCGCTTCCTCCGAGCTAAGTTGATCTGGTGTCCGTAGTTTGCAAGATGCGCTAGAGGCAACGGAGTCCGGCCTTAGGCTCTACCACCACTTGCAACAGGGACCCGTCTTTTCGTTTTGCGAGGGTCGCGTGTGAAGCAAAAACGTGCTCATGGCAGAGCTTGGCGACTACAGCGAAGGCTGCATGCCCGGAGAAAAGCTTCCGCGAATGCCCCCCGCTGCTTCTCAGGGGACAGAACACGCGTCAGCCCGTCCACAAGTGGACAAAGCGAAAGGAAAGCACTTCTTTCCCTTCCATATCCAGAATAGCGCACCCGGGGACTTGCGCGGCAAGACCCGGCTCGTGCCGTAGAGTCGCCGAGCCGGAGTTGACCAGCAGGCTCCGGAACGTCCTGTGGCCCAGTCCGAGCTTGGAGGAAGCCAAGGTGTCGAAGTTCTGCTTTCGCAACGAGAGTCGGCAAACGGGAAGTTGAGCCTCCGTACTGCGGCGTTCTGCGGTAGCGGAAACGCTCCGTAAATAGTGCCGGATCTCTTCGTCCGGAATCGGAGGCGCCGAGAAAGTCAAACTCGGCTCTATGGATCACAGTTCGAATTGATAGGTGACCCTCTCGTGTTGGTGACAAGACAAGTGTCCCAGACCTACGCGGCCTGAGTTTCAGTCAGCATAAGAGTCACACCTTCAAGCGCCCTGAAGTGTCGTGAGGCAAAGCCCTCCTTTCAGTTTTTCCTCGAATTCTTAATCCTCCGATGAGCCGACGCTCCGAACGCGAACAGATCGTCGTTGCTCTGATCAGCGTTAGTACCTTTTCACCACTTTTTTGCTGAAGCGGTAGGCGGCAGCGTCAGCAGCTTCTCGATCGCCCGCTCCATCGTGCGGTTCATCTCAGAAACAACGGCGGGTACATCGTGCTGGCCGACTGTTCCTACCTCGTCGACAGCGTTCGTCCAGACGATCGCACCAGTGCTGACATTAATCATCTGAGCCGAGATTGCGGCCTCGACTTTGACTCCGCCCTCGTAATCAACTTCCTCGAGTTTCTCAATCCGTCCACTGAGCACGTAGTCGATGTCAGATCGGCCGTCGTAAGGCCGTACTTGCGTGAAGTTTCCGCTGGCGCGCAGGCGGTCAGTGACAGCATTGGTCACGACCTCCCGCGGATCCACTGCCCAGCGGTGGTAATTATAGAAACCGATTTGTTCCGGAGACGTTTTGTAAACAATGGCGCCTTGGTGCAGGTAAGTGGGCGATCGGAATTCGCGAACCGCCAAGGATGCGCGGACACCCTCTTGCGCCGGAGGATCCGGCGGCGGCGGCACGTGGAGTGCGTAGTAGTTCGGGTATTTCACGGCGCCCCCGCAGCCAGCCAAAGCAAACAGGGTTGCCAGTACAAAAGAAATCGCGATTCGTTTCCTCTTCATATCTACCTCACTTTTGTTGTGGAACTGCGCGCTCTTTCGGCTGCTTGATTCGAACCAAGCTCCAAGGACGCTGCTTCAGCGAGTCGGTCAGCTGATCCAGATTGTCGGTTGCCACTCGCAGGTTCTCCACCGTATCGTCGATCTTGTAGTCATTCGCGCGCACGATCACCTGCATGTCCGCCAGCAACTGCTTGGCTTGCTGCAAAGTATTCTGCAAGTCGGCCAAGTCTTTGCGGACTGGCTCGCGGATATCGCTCACTGTGCCATTCACGTTCTGAACGGTGTCATCGGCGTGCTGACTCAACTTGATGAGCTGATCGGATATTCGATCGATCTTCGGGCCCTCAGTCGCGAGCAATGTGTTGACGTGGTCCAGGGCAGTTTGAACCTTCCGTTGAGTCGGCGGGCCAGTCACAGTGTTCAGATTGGCCAGCAGATTTCGTGCGTCGCCGCTGATTCCTTCCAGTTCTCCACGCACTTGTACGATCAGGTCATTTGCACTATCTGCGACCGTGGCCATTTTGCCGGCGATGTCATCCAGGCTAGCGGCTTCCTGCGATGGAATAGACGATCCGGGGGGAAGGCGCGTCGCATCATTGCTGCCCGTTGTAATGGATAGCGAAGCACTGCTCATGACGCTGGTCATGCCCAACTTGGCCACGGAATCCTGATTCAGTGGCGTACCTTGTTTCACGCTGAGCAGAATCTCGATCTTCGTCGGATCCGCCGTCCATGGCCGAACCGACGTCACTTTGCCTACGTTGATTCCGCCGAAGAGCACCGATGCACCCGGCTCAAGTCCGCCGGCATAGCGCAAATATGTCCGATAGGAAACGGTATCGCCACTGAACTGGGCGTTCACAAGATAGATGACCGTGAAGGCCAGAATCGCGAAACATCCGAGGACGAACGCTCCGACTTTTGCTTCGGTTGTCACTGATGTGTCTCCTGACGCTGCAAGTATCTTTCGAAGTGAGCGGCTACCGCGGTCGCGCTCGCTATGTCTTCCGGAATACGATCGAGAAAGTGCCGGACGCGGGGATCTTGGCTCGTCCCGATTTCGTCCTTGGTGCCAACCGCGATGAACTTCCCCTTGTGCAGCATGGCAATGCGGTCTGCGATCCGAAACGCGCTCGGCATTTCGTGGGTGACGACGATCACGCGTCATCTGAAAGGCCTGCTTCAGCAGCAGAATCAGCTCATCCAGTTCCGCAGCAACAATGGGGTCGAGCCCGGCCGAAGGCTCATCGAGCACCAGAATCTCCGGATCAAGTGCGAGAGCGCGAGCCACGGCGCCGCGTTTTTTCATGCCGCCGGACAGTTCCTGTGGGAGTAACTTGCCGAAATCCGCCAGACCGACCACCGCCAACTTCATCCAAACCATCAGATCGATGATGGATGGGGCAAGCCTGGTGTGTTCCCGTAGAGGCAGGGCTACATTATTCTCGACCGAGAGCGAGTTGAACAACGCCGCGCTTTGAAATGCGACGCCAATGGAATGCCGAACCTTTTTCAGCTCGGCAGGCGAGCAGCGGGTTATATCAACTCCCTTGACGACCACACTGCCGGATTTTGGCCGCTCGAGCCCGATGATTTGGCGCAACAGGGTGCTCTTTCCGGAGCCGCTGCCACCCAAGCAGGACCATCGTCTCACCTGGTTCGACGTCGAGATTCAGCCCGTCCAAGACTCGCCGTCCATCGTATTCAACCACCAAGTCGCGAATGGAAATAATTGGCATCAGGGTTTCACGGTGAAGTAGAAGATGGCGGTGAAGACCGCGTCGGCCACGATGACGAGGAAGGTTGACTTCACCACGGCGCTAGTGGTCGAGCGGCCCACGGAGTCAGGTCCTCCGCGGACGCGGAACCCTTCGAGGCAGCCGACGTGAGCGATGATCGTGGCAAAGGCCACGCTCTTGATCATGCCGGTGATTACATCGCGCAGAGCAATGGATTCGAGCACATACCGGAAGTACAACAACGGCGCAAGCCGCGTGCTGAAGAACATGAACAATCCGCCGGCGACAATGCCGAAAAAATTGGAAATGATAGTCAAACACGGAATGCTGATCAGCGCGGCCAAATACTTTGGTGCAAGCACAAACTCAACGGGTTCGAGCGCCATAACCCGCAAGGAATCAAGTTCCTCGGTCACCTTCATAGTTCCGATCTCGGCCGCAAAGGCCGATCCAGACCGCCCGCTAACTGCAATCGCTGTGAGCAATGGGCCGAGCTCGCGTGTGAAACCAACCGCAACCAGCTCGATGACATAGTGCAGCGCGCCGAAGCGTCGCAGTTCGGAGGCACCTTGCAGGGCGAGTATGAAGCCGGTGCAAATGGCCATTAATGAAACCATCGGCAGTGCGTCATACCCGATCTGAAGTATCTGCCGCACAGTTGCCTGCCAACGATAACGGTTGCCGACAAACGGCAACGCCTTCTTCATGGCGCGCAGCGTTGACCACAGCTGAATGTTCAGGCTCCCGACATAATCGAGTTCGTTGAGGGTCCTTCTTCCGACATCTTCGAGAATCGCCATTAAGACACCCACTACACCGATGAAGCGCTTCCGCAGCCGTACTTTTCGAATAGAGCCGAAATACCGATAACCTGAAATAAATGAAGAAGACGACCTTGCAAGCCCTGCAGGCACAATGTGGTCTTCCGCATGCGTGCCGTTCCAAGTGCTTCGATCAGAGTCGCAATGCCAGAGCTGTCAACGTAAGAGACATCACTGAAATCAACGATGACAGCTCGGGGCGACTGCGCTTGTAGCATGGCCAGAAGCCGATCGCGAAGAGCGGGCGAAGAATCGAGATTGAGTCGACCACTCAATGTCACACGCTTCTCGTTCCCGTACTTTGATATGCCGGTTGTCGCCCCTGATTTCGACCTCCGCGATACGCCGGATGACAAGCTCCCTTACGATCCCAAGAACATCAGAGCGGCTCAGCCCCAGGAGCGTCCGCTTGAGCTGAAGCCAGACGCAAATGTGACGCCACAGCGAAAATCGCCGCGGACAGCGACGGAGATACCGCAGGACACAAACCTTGAGACGAGCGTCAACGCTCAACGAAGCCTCAATCTTCGGGGATAGTTAACTGCAATGCTGACCATTTCGAAGCCGAAGCGCCTGAGAGCTCCCCTCGCGTTGTCACCAGAAGAGGTCAAGCTGGGGCTGGCGCAATTGGAATTTCGAGACCAGCTTCTTGTGTTTGTCGACGGTGCTTTAGGAATACGTCAAGGCGAGCTTGGGGCACTGCGCTGGATAGACTGCGACTTCAACAACATGAACTTCAGTGTCCAACATTCGTATTACTGGCGACGCGGAGGACACCTGAAGAGCACCAAAACCGAAGCATCAGCGAAGTTGTTGCCTATACACGCGAGTCTGAAGCACGCTCTGCTGGAATGGAGATCACAAAGTCTCTACAACCAGCCGACCGACTTCGTCTTCCCGTCCGAAAGGCTCAAGGGCAGCAAACCACTCGACTTGGCTTCGGTGTTGAAGAAGAAGATCCAACCGGCGTTCAAGAAGATCGGTATCAACGGTGTGGGCTGGCACACATTCCGGCACACGGTGGGAACCATGCTCGCAGAGATGGGCGAACACCAACTCATGATCCGGGACTACTTGCGCCACGCCAATCTGCATGTGACCAACAAGTATCTTCAGGCGACGACAACGAGCAAACGGCTGGCATAGGGAAAGCTGGTGGATGCGATCCTCCCAGGAGGCGTGCTGTCGGCAAGCAAGTCAACTCTGGTCCACTAACTTCTCAGCGACCGCCCGTTCAACCCAACAGTGCGGACAAGGGCAATAATATGTCCGACAGGTCCAAAGTGCTTATTGGACCCAAACGGACCCAGAATGTTTTTGAGGGGTCTGTGTAAACCATTCAAAAGAATGGCGGGGACGACGGGACTCGAACCCGCGGCCTCTGCCGTGACAGGGCAGCGTTCTAACCAACTGAACTACGTCCCCACTCGCCAAATCAACGAGATGCGCAATCGCCAGTGTTTATGCGGCTTTGCAAGCATTGCATATGGTGCACCGATTGCCCCGGATTGCCCAAAGAGCCCGATTTCTGGTTGAACCGCCGACAAATCGTGGCTTCACTCTGCGCCTTAGCGATGTGCAAAAAAAACCTGCGCGGTCCACTCCAAGCGATCCAAGTTGTCACCACTTTGGATCCCACCGCCAACAAACTTTGAGCAAGTCTCTGGCACAGAAATATCCTAACAGCTTCTCTCAGAACGCGAAAGCGAGTCCTTCTATTTCGCCGTGCTTTGCGATTAACGCGTTCTTGGACGATGCCTGCAATCAACGGGCCCTCACCAGGAACCGCTTATCGAATCTTTAACGAACCCACGCCTGTGCCCTGCTGGCCAGTGCACAGCAACGGCAAAGTTCGTGCCTGTACGAGATCGGAATGAGTTGATCGAGGTTCCATGAGATGTATATCGTTTTCGCCAACTGCGGATAAAAATGGGGACGGCGTGAGTGAGTAGAGAGTGTTTAAGGCGAGTTGGCAGCCTGTCCGGCTTCTCCTTCGGCTGCCCGAGCTCAAGTCGGAGTCGGGTTCGCTGCCCGCGAATCTCGCCCGCAAGCACCCACGGGCGCGAGTTCTCCACACATGGCGCGCCAAGGAAATGGTGAGTGCGCAGGAATCGAACCTTCAACGTACTGGTAGGACGCCATCTTAACGGTTTCAGCGGGCGTTTCACGCAGGTAGATAAAGGCAATTGGGGGGGACATATTTGCCGCCTAGCTCGGATTGAGTCAAGGCGGCGAGGCCTAGTCAAACCTGGTACGTCACATGAAATCAGGCAGCATATGTCTGAGCGGCTCGTTCGGTTGCCATCCTGATGATGTTCAACGGGATCCGAACGCGGCAGTGCTGGCCTGATTTCTGTTCAACGGCATCCACAAACACCACATCGTCGCTCACTGCGAGAGGATCGCCTACCAATTCAAACTGTGAACCGTAGAGCTTGACCTGGTTCTGTCGTGAGAATCCCAATCGCTTGAGTCTTTCACAGAGATTAATTTGAATAGTAGTCATTATGAGCACCATTGCATTTACGAACGGGAGTCTGAGGTTTGTGAAATTTTGCGGAATTGTTGGCTTGAACCTGTATTTTAGCATCCCCTCAATAACGCCGCGCTGCATCTGAGAGTCTGGGCGTAGGTCTTGCCGTATGCCCATTCAGCTCATCACCACACGCGGGTCCCTTCGCGGAGCCGCCACATTGGGACTGCATAGCCTGAGTAAGCTCAAAAACCGCGAAGAAGCAACAGATTCCCTCGCGCCTGTTCAGTTCGCGTGACAAGATGGTCATAGAAAGAATGAAAAGGAGATCAGAATGGTAGCGAATCCTCAACCGCAGGTGAAGAAACGAGCGATCAAACAATCCGCGTGGAAAGCACTGGCGGCGCACTACAAGGCAGTTTCAAAGCTCCACTTGCGACAGTTATTCGCCGACGACTCCAAACGCGGGCAGCGCATGGCACTGGAGGCGTTGGGTCTATACCTCGACTACTCCAAGAATCGGGTTACTGATGACACCCTCAAGCTCCTTCTCCAACTTGCCGCAGAGTCCGGTTTGCGAGCCCGGATCGACGCCATGTTCAGCGGGGAGAAGATCAACATCACCGAAAAGCGAGCAGTGCTGCACGTGGCTCTGCGTGCTCCGAAGGATCAATCGATCCTCGTTGATGGAAACAATGTAGTACCAGAAGTCCATGCTGTGCTGGAGCGGATGGCTGATTTTTCCAATCGTGTGCGCAATGGCGAGTGGAAGGGGCACACCGGAAAACGCATTCGGAATGTCATCAACATCGGCATCGGCGGCTCCGACCTTGGTCCGGTCATGGCGTACGAGGCGCTCAAGCACTACTCGGAACGCTCGATGACCTTTCGCTTTGTCTCGAATGTGGATGGAACAGACTTCGCGGAGGCGGTCGAGGATCTCGATCCGGCGGAGACGCTATTCATCGTCTCGTCAAAAACCTTCACCACTCTCGAAACCATGACGAATGCTCAGACCGCGCGCGCCTGGTCTTTGACAGGACTAGGAGGCGATGAAAAGTCAGTGGCAAAGCATTTTGTCGCGGTTTCGACCAATGCAGCGGAAGTCTCGAAGTTCGGCATTGATACCGCGAACATGTTCGGATTCTGGGATTGGGTTGGCGGCCGCTATTCCATGGACTCGGCGATCGGCCTTTCGACCATGATTGCCGTCGGTCCCGAAAACTTCCGCGCAATGCTGAGCGGCTTCCACGAAATGGATGAGCACTTCCGCACGGCTCCATTTGAGGCCAATCTGCCGGTTCTCATGGGGCTACTAGCAGTGTGGAACAACGACTTCCTCGGTGCAGACACTGTCGCTGTATTGCCTTACGAACAGTACCTGAAACGCTTTCCCGCCTATTTGCAGCAACTGACGATGGAGAGCAACGGCAAGCATGTCACGCTCGATGGGAAAGCAGTCAACCAAGACACTGGTCCCATCTACTGGGGTGAACCCGGGACCAACGGTCAACACTCTTTCTATCAGCTGATACATCAAGGCACGCGCCTCATTCCCTGCGACTTCATCGGATTTGCGAAGGCCTTAAATCCGCTGGGCCGCCATCATGACATGCTGCTCGCCAATGTTTTCGCTCAAACGGAAGCGCTGGCATTTGGTAAAACGCCAGAGCAAGTGAAAGCGGAGGGCACTCCGGACTGGCTTGTGCCGCATCGCGTCTTTGAAGGCAATCGGCCGTCAAATACGATCCTTGCTGAGCGGCTCGACCCCGAAACGCTGGGCAAGCTTATAGCGCTTTACGAGCACTCGGTCTTCACTCAAGGCGTGGTCTGGAACATTGATTCGTTCGATCAATGGGGTGTGGAGCTAGGAAAGGTCCTGGCACAGCGCATCATTCCAGAACTCGAGAACCCGGCTGAGCCTGTGCTGAATCACGACAGCTCAACCAATACTCTAATCCGACGTTACCGCAAGCTTAAGGAGCAGCAATGACGGCAATTGGAACTCTCAGGAACACTTAATCTGAGAACAGGAGAACTTATGCAACTTGGAATGATAGGGCTGGGCCGGATGGGCGCCAACATGGTCCGACGCCTGATAAAGAAAGGACACGGCTGCGTTGTGTTCGACAGATCTCCACAAGCAGTGGCCGATCTTGTCAAAGACCAGGCGATCGGAGCAGATTCTCTGATCGATCTGGTGAAGAAACTGGAGAAACCACGCGCAGTGTGGCTGATGGTTCCGGCCGCAGCCGTTGATCAGACTATCACCGACCTGCTACCGCACCTCGAAGCAGGCGACATCCTCATCGACGGCGGAAACTCCTATTACGTGGACGACATCAAGCGTGCCAAAGAACTCGCACCAAAACAGATTCACTATGTTGACGTGGGCACCAGCGGTGGCGTGTGGGGTCTCGAACGCGGCTACTGCATGATGATTGGCGGCGAGAAAGAGGTCGTCCAGCACCTCGATCCCATCTTCTCGGCGCTCGCTCCCGGAGAAGGCGACATATCACGCACGCCTGGACGCGACAAGCTCGACGGGACCGCGGAGCAAGGCTATCTGCACTGCGGGCCAAACGGCGCCGGCCACTTCGTCAAGATGGTGCACAACGGAATCGAATATGGAATCATGGCCGCCTACGCAGAAGGGCTGTCTGTGCTGCGCTCGGCAAACGTTGGCAAGCGGCAAGGGAAGATTGATGCCGAGACCACGCCCTTGCGCGATCCCGAGCACTATCAGTACGACCTGGATCTCAAGAACATCGCCGAAGTGTGGCGCCGCGGCAGTGTGATCGCATCGTGGCTGCTTGACCTAACGGCAACCGCCTTGATTCAGGATCCCGGGCTTTCGAAGTTCGCGGGCCGCGTTTCCGATTCCGGCGAAGGTCGCTGGACGATCAAGGCCGCTATCGATGAAGCAGTGCCGACCCCTGTGCTTACCGCTTCGCTCTACGAACGCTTCAGCTCACGAGGCGAAGCTGACTACGCCGACAAGCTATTGTCCGCGATGCGTTTTGAATTCGGCGGACATTTAGAAAAGGCAAAAGAAAAATCTGAAACTGTTTAAAGGAGAGATATTCATGACCAGTTCTCACGCGTTTTGGAAAGGGCGTTTGAAAACTCCGTCAAAGCCATCGAAGCCCGAAACGCCGTCAAGGATACAGAAATCCTGGTGCAGGCATCGCTCAGATAGGTGACGAGAAAACAGCAACCGCCCCGGGGCGAGATGCAATTGCCATCCAACAGCACAGGTGGGCTACGCATCCAAATTGACTGGAGCTCGTCGAATCAGCAGCTCGGCACTGAGCATAGACACCACCCTGCGAGCGATTCCAAACTAAACCACTCATTACACCGGTCCAGGGATGAAACGAATCACAATCGCCAATCCGTTCCACCTGTCGGATTAGTGAATACCTGACTGAATTGGTGATACCAGTGATTCAGCGAGCTGCGATCCGGATGCGGAATCGTTCGTAAACCTTGCATAGGTAAATTAAATCTCACTGTAGATAGCGGATGAGACGATTGGCGCCGCGATGTTTCGTAATGACTGCTTCGAGATATGGTTGCATCAAACGTCTGCATGAGCTAGGAGGTGCCCCATGCAGCAAAAACGATCATTGGCTGAAAGCTTTCAAGACTTCGCCACCACAACGTCATTCTGGGTAGGCACAAAGTGGGCTTTCTCGCTGGCCGTAGCAGCGATTATTGGATGGGCACTGAGTGGCCCCTACTTCCACTACTCCGATACCTGGCAGCTGGTCGTGAATACGGCCACGACCATAATTACTTTTCTCATTGTATTCCTCATCCAAAATACGCAAAACCGCGACGCACGGGCAATCCATTTGAAGCTCGATGAAATCATCCGGGCGATTCGCCGTGCCGACAACGAGATGATTGACATTGAGAAGCTCTCTGACGAGGATTTGGGAGCGTTGGCAGTCCAGTACGAAAAGATCCGGGCTGCCCATGAAGCGAGAACAAAATGCCGTAAAGACAACGTAGCCTAGGACTCACCGGCACCGGACCGATGAAGGTATGTCGGTTCTTTTCACGTTTGATATACGTGAACGCCGCTGCAAAACGCCGAAGAATTGGAAGTCTTTACGGGAAAGAGAGGGCCGCTTGAGCGAGGTCATTGTCAGATTCATCATCGGAGGCGTGCTCGTTTCGCTGTTCGCCTCCCTTGGCGATCTGTTCAAGCCCAAGAGTTTTGCTGGTTTGTTTGGCGCCGCTCCTTCGGTCGCACTGAGCACACTTGGCCTCGCTATCTTAAACCAGGGTGAACAGTATGCGGCCACTGAGGCTCGATCAATGGCGGTGGGTGCGGTGGCATTCTTCATATACGCCCGCTGCGTAGCATGGTTTCTCATGCGACTCAAACTTCATGCGCTCACCGCTGCGATCCTCCTATTGCCCCTCTGGTTCACCACAGCTTTTGGCGTTTATGAGGCCATTAGGATCTGGCAATGATGGTGACTGTTCACGTCTCAGAGCTGGGCAGAGGACGTTGGTACGAGTACGCCAGCCGATTTCTTATCGGCGGCCTGGTTACTGCGGGCGCGGGCTTGATCGCTAAGGAGTTCGGGCCCAGCGTGGGTGGACTCTTCCTGGCGATTCCCGCCATCTTTCCTGCCAGCATGACGCTCATCGAAAAGCACGAAAGAAAAAAGAAAGAACAACACGCCCTCACGGGTGTACGGCGCGGAAGAGAGGCTGCCGCAGTCGACGCGGCTGGGGCCGGTCTGGGCAGCTGTGGCCTGTTTGTATTTGCTGTCGTCGTTTGGAAGTTTCTGACCGCTCATTCTCCCTGGCTTGTGCTGGCGACCGCCGCAATGTTTTGGGGCGTGGTTTCTGCTCTGGCCTGGCTGCTTTCAAAACGCTACCCGGGATTGAAGACCATCCTGCTCCGAGCCGCCCGCAACTAGCTAAAACGAGTGCCCCTTTCCCCGCCCCTCTCGCATTTTGAACGACGCGCAGTTTGCTGTGTGCGCTAAGTTCTTTGAATGACGGTGCCAGGGACGGCCTCGAACCCCCGACGAGCGCTTCCCACACTCCACTCAGCGGCTCACGCTATCTTCTGTGGTCAGTGCCGCCTCCTTAACCTTGAGGATCTGATCCGCGTTTACATCATGGAGTGACTGCACAACTCCGCTTGGCCAGTGAATCTCCACCAATTTCACCATGGCATCAGTGCCGACTCCAAAGTGGATCCGTGGATCACTGGAAGACTGGTAGCTACCGCCGGTGGTAACCGTCGCGTACTGGTCCCCGAGAGACGTGGTGATCTTCAGCGTGGCCCCGATCCCATCGCGATTACTCTTGACGCCTTGCAGCTTGAATTCGATCCAGTGATTTGTGGTTTGTGTCTCGTTCAACAGCACCCAGGCTGGTCCGTTCGTCGAAGCGACAACTGCGTCGACCTTGCCATCATTGTTTATGTCGCCAATAGCCATGCTGCGTGCCGCCCACCTTTGCTGAAAAACCTCCCCAGCCGTGGCTGAGACGTCCAGAAATTTCTTGCCCCCCTCATTGCGGAGCAGAAGAGGCGATTCGCGATACCGCAGATGAGGCTCGCTCACTTCTATGGTGTCCATGACATGCGATTGCGCAATGAACAGGTCCTTCCAGCCGTCATTGTCGTAATCGAGGAACCGCACTCCCCATCCGGAGTGGAGTTGAGAAATTGCGCCCAATCCGGTGCTATTCGTCGCATAATCAAAAGTTCCATCCCGCAGATTGGAGAACAACGCGTATCGCTGATTGGCGAGATCTGTAATGACTACGTCGGGCCACCCATCATTGTTGTAGTCGGCACAATCGATACCCATACCAGAAAAGGCAGCCCCACTGCCGTCTACGCCAATGCCCGACATCATGGCGATCTCCTCGAAGGTACCATCGCCTTTGTTGCGGAATAGGAACTCGGGCATGGCGTCGTTGGCGATCACGATGTCAGGCCAACCGTCGCGGTCGAAGTCGCAGACAGCGACACCGAGGCCCTTGCCCGGTTTCTGAAGACCGGCCTTTTCCGTAACCAGGGTGAACTTGCCATTACCGTCGTTGTGATAGAGCAACGGCGTAATCGGCTTGAATACATCAGGGTGACAGTAGGCACGATAGCCTTCGCGATGTTCGCCGCAGAAGATGTCGTTAAAAGTCCATTCCATGTATCGCGCGACGACCAGATCCAGCCGGCCATCTTTGTCATAGTCGAGCCAGGCAGCGCTGGTCGACCAGCCCCCACCGGCCACTCCTGCGCTATCGGTGACATCGGTAAAGGTTCCGTCGCCATTGTTGTGGTACAAAGTGTTGCGACCAAAGCCTGCAACGAAGATGTCCTCGTAGCCGTCATTGTCGTAATCGGCTACCGCGACGCCAGTCGAGTATCCCTTTCCACGGAGCCCCGCCGTTTCGGTGACGTCTTCAAAAGTGCCATCCGCTTTTTGGTGGTACAAACGGTTCCAGTATTTCGGACCGTCCTTCTGTGGAATCGCATCTTTGGGCGTGGGGTCATCAATGCGCGCGCCATTGCCGAGAAAGATGTCCAGACGCCCGTCATTGTCGTAGTCGAACAGAGCAACGCCCGACCCCATCGTCTCCAGCAGGTACTTCTTAGAAGTGGGGGAGGCCTGGTGTTGAAAATGGATCCCTAGCTTCTCGGTTACATCCTCGAACTTTGCGATGCCTGTTGATGCAGTAGGAGCGGGGCAGTTACGACTTGCTGCGAAGTTGCAGGGAACGTTGCAACAGCAACCAATACCGCCACCACAAGCTTGCGAAGCTGTCGCATACGCGAAGTACACCCGAAACCACATCTCAGGCAGGATAGATGCTGCATTGTGCATGGAGGTTCAAATCAGGATCGCTCAGTGTGTTCGGTGGAATCGATCACCTGGATTGGGCTGTCAACACGGCGCGCGCATTCTGAGCGATGAGACCAAACCCTTTCAACTCGGCTTCTTTTCGAACGGACTCCAGCGCATTCGTCGGATATTCAGACGATTGGTAGAGGTAAGGTTTGCGAGCGCAAAACGACCTTCCATCGCATACTCTGCAAAGCCCTGTTTGGAGGCATGCGCTACAAAATCGTTGAGCGCCTTCTCGGCTTCGTCACGCTACGCCCGGAAGAGCTGTGCACGAGTGCGGCAGTCAGTTCTACGAAAAGCTCCACACTTCGGTCCGTGTACTTTCCGGCAAGCGATGTTGAGTTGTTGAGCGCGGAACCGGCTGCAGAAAGATCATGCTGGGCAAGGTAAGCGCGACCGAGCATCGCATAAGCCACCGCCTGATCCCGCACCGCTCTTTCGCGTTCAAATTCGTCTGCGGATTGTCGCGCCAGGGTCGTCGCTCCGGAATTGTCGCCCTGATCAATCAACAACTCCGCCACGTAGGAGTTGGAACCGAGCGGCACTCCGCTTATCGCCAATCTCGTTGAACATCGAAACTGCCTGCGTCTCATACTTCTGCGCATCGGCGATATTGCCTTCGACCCGAAGAGCATCGCCCACGCCGGCCAAGGCGATCGCTGCCTTGCTTCGGTCCCCGATCCGTTGGCAGATCTCCAACGATTCTTGCGAGCTCCTTTTCGCACCCTCATGATCGCCCAGCGCGAGCAGAACAGGACCAAGAGCGCCTTTAGCCAATGCAATTCCGTCTTGGTTACCGATCTCCTCGTTGGCCACGAGCGATTGTTCATAGGAGCCGCGCGAGGTCTCTAAGTTCCCCAACGCGAACAGGACGTCGCCGAGATTGTCGAGTTCATCGGCAACCCCCTTACGATTGCCAATCTTCCTGTAGATCGACAATGCGATCTCATATTGCTCCTTCGCCCCCGAAGGATTTCCCTGGCTCTGGAGCACGATTCCAGTTGAGATTCGCGGCCCGAGCGAGACCTCTCTGATCGTCGACTGCCTGGAACGTCTTCTTGGCCTGTTCAATTACGGCGGGGGCATCCTGGACTCGGCCCAGATTGATCAGAGCCCACGCTTCATCGGCGGATGCTTGCGCTGCCAGAAGGGATGCGCCGACCTGCTCTGCTTTGTTTACGGCACGAGTGGTCGCGGTCAAGTCACGCCGAAAATCTCCCAGTGATTCTGCTGCGCGGCCTTCCACGATATCGATGCGAGCGTCGTCTCCAAGTGGATTCGGCAGACTTCTTCAGGGCTTCGGCGGTCGCCAATCGCCTCGCTGCCTCGTCCGCCACTGGTCTGAGCATTGGCCAGGGCCAATCCGTAGTCGAGGCTGTCGGGGAAGAACTCGAATAGGGCCCGATAGATCCCAACCGCCTTTTCCCAATCCTTGGAGATCTCGTGATAACGTCCTTCAATCAGCAGCCGATCTTCATGAGGCAAGTTCGACGAAAGTTCAAAAGCGTGCTTCGCTTCCATCTTTGGCGTTTTCGTCATACCCAAGACTTGACCAGGCAGTTGCGAGCGCAGAGTGTGACAGGGCGAAATCAGGTTCGGCGGCAACTGCTTCCTGCAATAGATGACTGGGCGGAGAGGGAGTCAAATACACGCAGTTTGGCGAGGCCCTCGGAATAGAGCCGCGCCGCGTCATGATTCACCGGGAGGGCAACCTGTACTTCGGCCGCCTGCTGTCGCGTGACGGCGCTGACTCCCAAGTCCGACCGCAAGTCGCGCTCCAGCGTGAGCGACCAGGTCAAACAATCCTAGATTCAGTGCCGGTCTCTGACAGCGCGTCGATCGCCTCACCCGTTCTAGTATCCTGCAGCCGCAGATCGACGCGGATCTGCCCGCCAGCGTCTTTGCCCAGGCTCGCATAGGATCCGACTACCACCAAATCCGTTCCGAGGTCCTTTCCAATCCTCGTCAAAGTATCTTGTCCCAAACTGTCCTCATCCGGAAGCGACAGCTCAATCTTCATGCGCGCAATGCTCTCGGCGGAAATCGTACGCAACTGCTCGCCCGCGGAGAGTTCGGTCGTTAGCCAATCCGATAGCGCCGTCGAAAGCCATGCCTGATCCGCGCGCCCGGACAGGTTCTTGAACCCGAGTACCGCAACCGAACGTCTTGGAGCGACTGCCGATGTGCTATGCGTCCCCGGCACCCCGTAGCGGACGTAAGCTAGCACCACGAGCAACAAAGACACGAGCACGGTCGCATGCCACCATTTCACCTCATGCTCGTTTCGGCGTGCGTCGAGGAGGTACAACGACCAGGGCGGATTGCGGTCTGCGCCTGTCTGGATGGGGCAGGACTACAGGACCGCTTGCATTGGCAACAGCCCTGACCTGCTTCCTGAACCTGCACAGGCGCAATGAACCGATACCCGCGACGGTGGAGAGTCTCGACGAACCTGGGGCTCTCGGCGGAATCACCCAAGGCGAGACGGACCTTGTTCATCGCCTTGTTGAGATTGCGATCGAAATCAACGAAAGTATGTGCCGACCAGAGTTTTTGCCGGATCTCTTCACGGGTCACGAGTTCGCCAGGACGATCCAGCAATAGCAGAAGAATCTGGAAGGGTTGATCCTGGAGGTGCACTCGAACACCATGCTTCCGCAACTCCCCCGCACGCGAGTCCAACTCAAAAGTTCCAAAGCGTAGCGTGCGGGCAGGATCAGGCGCTGGTTTCCATACCGGGGGAAGAGCGAACTACGTAGTTGACGCGAAGCGTATCACGCACAAAGCTGTTGGTTCAAGCAGGTGTTCCCGCCTCGGTTTAGCCTGGGGAATATCTTGCTGCAAACCCGTGGCTGCATTCAAATAACAGGGGGCATCAGGAGGACAGTTCGTACATTGACACTCCTGCCCAGCATGCGCTTAGAATCGTTCACCATGCTGTATCGACCGTCGCGCAAGGACGACTTGGGCATCTGGCCCCGGACTCCTGTCCTGCATCCTTGGCCAACTGGCAATGACCATCGCGCTCTGTAGTTTCCTGCCTTGCCAAACTCCCGATGCGCGTGTGCAAAAGCTGTCACGCGGAGGCCAAATCCGCCGAAGCCGCTGGCGATATGGGGAGCGCCATTGCCAAGTATGAGGAGATACTAAAGCTGGCTCCTCGACTGGGTGCTGCCTACAACAACCTCGGGCTTCTTTACTTTAAGCAACGCGATTTCGAGAAAGCAGCACTTATCCTGCAGAAAGGTCTTACGGTGGATCCCAAAATGCCGTCGGCCTCTGCGTTGCTAGGTATCTCCTTCTACCAGCTAGGAAAGTATTCGGAAGCTAAAGCGCCGCTTGAAAAGGCACTGACGGCGAATCCCGAACGATAACAATGCCGAATTGTTTTTGGCGCGCTGCTCTCATCAGGCTTGAAGACCATAGCAATGCCGCTGAGCACCTCCAGAACCTTGCGCGGCGAGAGCCCGACAATCAAGAAGTCTGGTACCTTCTCGGCAAGGTGTACATGCACCTTTCCGAGCAATCGCTGGCGAAGATGAACGCGATTGATCCAAATTCTGTCCTGGCGCATGAAATGTCGGGCGAGATCATGGCCAGCATGAAGAACTACGATGGGGCAGTAGTCGAATTCAAGAAGGCGGTTGAGATGGCCCCGCAACAGGCAGGCACCCATTACGAACTAGCGAACGCCTATTGGAATCTCGGTGACTGGGATGCCGCCAGCGCCGAATTCCAGGCGGAACTGGCCAACGATCCGCATAACTGCATGGCGAAGTGGAAGCTTGGCAATATTCTCCTGGAGCAGAATGCTCGCCCTGACGAAGCCCTTGCCGACACTGACGAGGCCCTTATCTACCTGTCCGACGCTCACCCAAGCTCGCGTAGACCGTGCACGTGCCTTGTTGAAGCTGAATCGCAACCAGGATGCTTTGCCGGATCTTGAGACCGCCGTGAAGGCCAGCCCGGACGAACCTACGATCCACTTCTTCCTCGCGCAAGCCTATCGAGCATTGGGACGTGCCCAGGATGCGAAGTCGGAAATGCAGGCCTTTGCGAAGCTGGAGGAGAACGCTCGTGCTGCAACGGCCGATCGGGCCCGGCAGGTCATCAAGAATCAGGAGGAAGTCTCGCACTAATGTTCGGAAGCCCTGCGCTGCGGAGCCGATCACTTGTGCGCCCGACTGCATGCTCTTCAGCGCCGTTGATTTCTCAAACTCAGCCTGCGCCTTGTCCTTCATGCCTTGACGTCGGTAGATCTGGCCCAACACATAGTGAAGCGCACCCATCGTTCGGACTAGCCTCGACTGCTTTTTCCAATTCCACCTGAGCTTCCGGAAGCCGGTCCAGGCGCTCGTATGCCTTTCCCAGTTGCTCGTGCGCTTTAGGATCCTGTGGTGAGATCTGTACCGCCTGTTGGAGATAGGGTATTGCGTCCTGCGGCCGATTCTGATCGACCAGAAGAATCCCGAGATCGAGATACGGGCCGGGATCCTGCTGGAGTAGTTCTGACTGCCAGCGGATAGCATTGCGATACGCCTGCTCGGCTTCCGGCCTACGTCCGAGCCCATCGTAGGAGAGTCCGAGATTGTCTTCCGCTTTGACGTTCTTTGGAGACAGCCTGAGCGCCTGTTGGAACGCATTCACCGCTTCCTCGAATCGATTCTCGTTGTACTTCGTTCGCCCGAGGTAATACCAGGTTTCCCAGTTATGCGAATCCATCTGAACAGACTTGGACAGCCATTTGTCGGCATCCATGTAGTCGTTCAACAGAACGTAATTGAGCCCAACCACCTCCAAATCGTATGCGGAAGGATCCCGATACTTGGCCGCAGCGGTGTACTCGGCGAGCGAATCCTTTGCCTTGACCTCCTTGAACAGGATTAATCCGAGCAGGAAATGCGCGTCGGCCGAGGCGGGATGCGATTCGAGATAGCTCCGCGTCAACCGCTCGGCTTCCGGAATGCTTCCCTTCTCGAAAAGCGATTTGGCATTGACTAAAACGGGGTCGAGTTGCGAGCTCAGCGACGGACGAACCGTTGGCCGAGGAAGGCGATGTCTGGGCCGCGTACGGTCGGCGTTCCGATGCCGACCGCTAACAGGATCACCAGCCTTACCGATGCAGGGATCATTGCGGACATTCTACTTCAGCGACGAGATGAACCAGCGGAGCACATGGCTCCCGCTGGCAGTGACGGCCGGGCGAGATTAGAAAGTTACTTTGAAAAACGCCTGACCGTGTCGCGGAGTATTGCCTTGACAGGGAGCGGGAACACCCGGCGCTTGTATGTTGTCGTATCCAAAAGCACCCGCTCCGTCAGACACATTCGTATTGGTATTGCCGAACCCACATATCTGAGCACGATTGAAGATGTTGAAGAACTCCATCCTCAATTCGGCAGATACGCGCTCGCCGAAGTAGAAGTGCTTACCCAGGCTGATATTCTCGTTTTCATTGACGGGATTCCGCAGGGCGCCAATTACGCGGGCAGAATTGCCCAAGGTCCATTGGCCCGGATCACTAAAAGCCGCAACAGTAAACACCGGCAGGCCGCGGTGATAGTTTTCCCAATTCACACTGATCGGAGTTCCCGAAACAATGTCGGCGCGGTTTCCGGCACCGGATCCTAGTGGGTCTCCATTTGCCGTGATCGCGTTGGGACCCGGTAAGCGTTCCCGATGAGTACGTGAGAATCCCGCTAACCTGCCAACCACCGACCAGGTTTTTCGCAAGTGTGCCGCCGTGATTCAGGTAAGGTTTTCCCGGACCAATCGGCAAGTTCGTATACGCCGCTTATGTTCACCACGTGTGTCTGATCGTTGTTGTCGATCGTCCACTCCGCTTTCTGATTGAACTTGTTCAGAGCCGTGCTGGCGAAAGAAGTAAATCCGCTGTTGGTATTCGACATCATCCGGGACAACGAGTAGTTCACGAGGAAGCTCACGCCGCTCTTGAATCGCTTCTGCACTTGCGTTTGCAGGGCGTTGTACAGCGAACTGCCGGATGTCTCGAAGTTGTTGAATATTCCGATTGAACTGAGGGTACGGCAGCAGCGCGCGTTGCAAGGTACCACTTCGGGAAGTCGATGGGGAAGTTGCAGTATGGCATGTAGACGCCGGCACACTGTCCAAAACCATTGGACGCAAGAATCGCCTGTGCCGCCGGATCGGTAAAGGGGCTTCCAAGCACACAATCGGAAGCACCGGGTGTACACGGGGACAGCAATGCCGGGTTCATTTGATTGAAGGGATTCAACTGCGACGGCAAGTGGATACCACGGTTCGCGACATAAGAGGCGGACAGGAATGTGCCCCACGGCAGTTCTCGCTGTATGCCGACGTTCCACGCCTCGTTGTACGGCGCTCGCCCATTATTCAGCGTGAGGGCGTTTACGTTGCTGGCGTTTCCCAGGTCGGGCTGAAAGGAGTGACACCGGGCGCGGCAATCGGAGTTGCATCCCACGACCCATAACCCGGAACCGTGGAATTCGTCGACGGAACCTGGACGACTCCGGCTAAGAGGTTGCCAAAGTTGACAGCGACTTTGTTGGTCCCGTACTCGAACATCCCGCCGTCGAGATGGTTCAGCGCAAATCCTGCGAGCACGCACGTTTTTGGAAGTGAAGGCGTAGGTAATACCGATACGTGGGCTAAATTGGTGCCAATCAATGTCTACCGTGATCGACTCCGGCACATCCGTCACAATTACCAAATTTACTTACCGCACCCAGCAATGGCTGGCCGGTGGCCGGATTGATGGCACCGGGATTCGGCAGGTTAGGTTGGAAGAACACGATATTGTTGCCGATATCCGTAAAAGGCCGCATGATGTCCCAGCGTATGCCGACGTCCAACGTGAGCTTCGGAGTGATCTTGATATTGTCTTGAACATATGGAGCGAAGTAGAAGTTGCGCAGTTTTTGCTCAATTGCAAACCGGCGATCCACAGAATCAACCTCGCCAAGCAGGAAACTCGCAAATCCGTTGCCAGTCATCGGCGTTACCAGCGTTACTAGTGGTTTGGAAGCTGAAGTTTACGAGGCCAGTGCAGTACTGGCACTCCTGATCGTCCTGGTACGTTCGGCGTGCCTCCCAACCGAAGTTGAATGTGTGTCTCCCGTGCGTATACAGATAATTGTTGGCCCAACTAAGCCCTAGCTTGCGGTTGTTCGAGAAGGGTTCACCGCCGTTTCCTGCACCCAGATTGTTCGGCTTTTGTGCGGGGCAACTCGAACCGCCATCGCATCCGAAGTTAATCGTAGGAAAAACCGTGCCATCAACAATCCCGGGAAATGTATACCCGGGATGAACGTTCAATTCATTATTGATCTCGCCCATCCAGCCCATTCCGGCGGTCATCACCAGGTGGCTGGTCAAGGTGTTGGAGTAGGTGAGGAAAATTCCGGTTCCCAGCCTGGGCTCTTGCTTCATGCCCGAGAGCGGGCTGCTTGGCGCAAACAACGCGTGATTGTCGCAGCAATTCGGCTGATTGTAGGAATCTCGCCAGAAGGTAAAGTGCAGGGTTTGTGCTGCCGTAAGGTTGTGATCAACGTTGAAGCCCCATGACGCCTGCTTCGTGAATGTCGAGTTGATCTGCGATCTCAAGTTGTTCGTCAAACCTGGCAGGTCTGGGTCTGGCAGAACCGGCAGAATTGCGGCTGACGCGGCACTAAAACATGCTGTCGGAATCACGTTGCCGGGAAATTGCGCTCCCGGGGTAACGTTGCAGCCCGGCTGGCGCCACAAACGTGGAGGGGACAAAAATGTCGTTTCCTAGCGCGCTGAAATCGCCTGCCTTCTCTGCGGGTGTCGGCATGGTCATCGTGCCGCTGACCGGCGCTCGTGAGCCGATACCACTCAAGGCTGGCGTAAAAGAAAGTCTTGTTTCTTCCGTCGTAAACGTGCGGAATGTATACGGGCCCGCCCACCGAGAATCCAAAATTGTGTTCCTTGTCTGGATTGGGTTTTCCCGGCGTATTTGGATTCACACCAGGCGCGTCGAAATAGTCATTACGGAGAATTTCGAACGCATCTCCGTGAAGTCTGTTGGTGCCAGATGCAAACTGGTACTGGGCAACACCTTGTCCCAGCCCGTATTGCGCGGAGAAGACAGAATTCAAAACGCTGAATTGGCTGACTAATTCATACGGCGGGTTGATGTTTGTCTGGAGGCCCTGCGTTTCGGACTGAGCTACAGGAATCCCGTTAAACACGATCTCATTCTGGAAGTCTACACCGCCATTGATTCGGTGGCTGAACGATCCACCTGTAACACCTGGCGTCAACACAAGGAAATTATCGATTTGCCGCCCACGAGCTCCGATGTCGTTGCCGAACTCATTGGGCAACTCGGCTACAAGCTGAGGCTCGACCGTCGTGGCAAGTTGTGGCTGATCAGTCTCAAGGGTGATCGCGCTCGCCGTGACTTCGACCTTCTCGCTAGCCGATCCCGGTTGCAGGACAAGGTTCGCGGTAGACCTTCTCGCTACATCTACGTAGACTCCCTTAACGCACGCCTGCTTGAAATCCTGTGACTTCTACTCTGACCGTATAAGTGCCCGGAATCAGGTCCGTCACAGAGTACGTTCCTGCAGTGGTGGTCGCGGTTTTCGTCACCACGCCGGTAGCATCGTTAGTCACGGTCACCGTCGCACCGGGCACGACCGCGCCCGAAGAATCCGTAACCGTTCCGTTCATGCCGCTCAAGGCTTGTGCTTGCACCCGAACCGGCGCAATCAAGATCATCCAACACAGCACCACAGCAACCGACGACACTAGACGCAATTCGGGCCTGCACGCCCGCGACACCCGAGGACGTCTTCATCTCTGGCTCCTTATGGACTTCGCCGCTCGATTGAGCTTTAGAAACATGTAGCCGCAAGCGAATGCACGACGTGCATCCTCCAGCCCTCACACAGCCTCACATGTCGAGATCAGAAACGTTCGCCTGCCCGAAGACGGTCAGGCACCCACATTCGCGTTAGAGAATGTGGCAGCGCCAAAAGCGAGTCAATGCACCTGCATGTCATCTGTAGCTTCCCGTGCATGCTATTGCTGAGGTGAGAATTAGTAGCAATTGTTCCCTGCGAAGATTTGCCGCTCCGAGATAGTCTGCGGGACGCGAATTCCACTCAAGTGATCGAGCAAAAATCATGTATACATTTTCTGGAAGCGGCGCTGGGGATGCCTTTGGCGTAACTGAAAAGAAGCGTCGATGAAGATGAATGATTTGCGGTTGAACTAAGGCCGGCCCTTACCTTCGACTACAGTAATCACTGTATCAATGGGCACATTCACAATGTCTTCTTTCATTCCGCTGGGCCACAGAATTTCCACCTTGTCGATTTTGGTCGCGGAGCCCAGTCCGAAATGGACCCGCTGATCGGAGCCTGAACCGTAGCTGCCGCCGCTGAACACGTCGGCGCGCTGTCGAACGGGTCCCGTAGTCACGAACACTTTGGCGCCAATCGAGTCGCGCGGACTCTTGGGGCCGCCAATCAGCTTTAGCTCAATCCAATGATTCTGATTCCTGACCACATTACGCAGAAGCGTGGGAGCTGAATCGATATTGTTAATCACGACGTCGATATGACCATCATTAAACAGATCACCAAAAGCCGCACCGCGGGCGGATATCACGACCGACAATCCGCTGTCGGTTGCCGCCGGAACCACGTCGAACCTCTTGCCGTCTACGTTACGAAACAGCAGCGGGCGCTGCGCGTACGTCGTGCCCCAGTTCTGTCGATCGACATTGCGGAACACGTGCCCATTCGCCACAAAGAGATCGAGGTATCCGTCATTATCAAAATCGAGGAAACCAGTTCCCCACCCCAAAAACGGAATGGTCGGGCTAAGGATGCCGGTTTGCCCGCTGACATCAAAGAACTCGCCGTCACCCTCGTTCCGAAAAAGGGTATCGTAGTCGTCGGAAAACGTGGTGACTAGCAGATCGACGCGTCCGTCGCGGTTGTAGTCGCCTACCGCAATACCCATCGAGGCTTGTTCGCGACCTTCGCCACTCAACGCGAACCCGGACGTATAACTAATGTCCTCAAACGTGCCGTTGTGCCGATTGCGGTAGAGATAGCTGGGTACCGAGTCGTTGGCCACCACCAGGTCGGGCCAGCCATCGTCGTCCACGTCGACGAACACAGACGCCAAGCCATAGTATCCGTACGGATCGGCAACGCCGGCCTTCACGCTGACATCTGTGAACGTGCCGTCGCCATTATTGTGGAAAAGGTGGTCTCCTTCTCCCGGCAAACCACGCGGACCGCAAAACACCGGCACTCCGCGGAACTGACAGGATGCAGGCGGCACATTGCTCTCGGGCGAGCCCGGAGGGTGATCCACATCAAACTTCACGTAGCCGGGAACGAAAAGGTCAAGCAATCCATCGCGATCGTAATCTCCCCAAGTGGGCCCAGTGGACCAACCAGAGACAGCTACTCCGGCTTTGTCGGCCAAATCCGTAAATGTCCCGTTGTGATTGTTGTGGTATAGACGATTCTTACCGTAGTTGGCAACGTAGATGTCCGGCCAACCATCGTTGTCGTAGTCGGCAACGGCCACACCGAATCCCCAGCGTTCGTTGGCCAAACCCGCTTTTTGCGTAACGTCAGTGAAGGTCCCGTCATGATTGTTGCGCAGCAGCATGGCACCGGGTGGTGTTTCCTTGCCCTTCAACGCCGCGACGGTCGACCCGTTTATCAGATAAATGTCCAGCCACCCGTCGTTGTCATAATCCAACAATGCGACACCCGAGCCGGGGGTCTCGATAATTGTGGTCTTCTCGGGAGTGCCCGAGCGATGATGAAAGTTATTCAGGCCGGACTCGTTGGTAATGTCCCGGAACACTACCGGCGCGCCGTCTACGAATCCGCCCGCTGTAATGGGCCGGTGCTTGGGATCCAGGACCGGCGCGTGAGCCGAACCTGCTGCGATTCCCGACTGTTGCCGGGAACCAGACATTCCCTCCTGGGCCCACCCACACAGGATCAGCGCGGACACGGCATAAGTCGCAAGCGCGGCATTAATAATTGTGACAACGAACTTGCCCCGGTTGGCGAGTGCACTCCCGCCTCGGCGTGACCATAGGATCCGGAGCCCAATATCGAACCGCATCGAAGGTGCCACATTATATTCTTTATTCCCGTCCAACAACGCCAATCCGACCGGGAACAAGTGCCACGTTCCCCAAATCGCTCAGCGAGTTACTCGGGAATGTGCAGATGACACTCGGGTGCATTGACACATTCGAATTTCTCGCCACAATGCAGACTGCATGGTATCGGCCGCGCCTACAGCAAGTCCCGCAGGCAACTGCATTCGGTATACGCTGGTGATCCGTGATCGTGACTCGCTGATGCTTACCATCTTCCCGAACGTCGGAATTGAGATCGCGCGGTGTCCGGTTCGCGCTTCCTCCAATTCCGCAGAGGCTACAGGCGAAAAGAAATAGCCACAAAGATCGAGCATGATGCTGAACCGGCAAAGTAACGAGGTGGCAGGAGCGAATGCAGATGTTCGGTATCTGCATTTGTTTCTCTGCGGCCTTAATGCCCCCCTTGGCCTTAGCAGGGCCCCCCGAGGAACCGGCGCAGACAGCCTCTTCTCCAGTCGTTCGGCGCGCAACTCCCGGCAATCCGCAAGCTGCCGAACAAGTCCGCCAAGAATTCCTGCACGCGTGGAACGGGTACAAACAATACGCCTGGGGTCACGACGAACTAAAACCGCTGAGCAAGAGCTATCACGACTGGTATGGCGTATCTCTGCTGATGACCCCAGTCGACGCCTTAGACACTATGGTGCTCATGGGACTCGACGATCAGGCCAAGGAAGCACGCGAGTTGATCGCTACGAAACTCTCCTTCGATCGCGATATTTACGTCAAGAATTTCGAAATCACCATACGCTTGCTTGGCGGGCTGCTCAGCAGTTACGAACTAACTCATGACAAGCGACTGTTGTCCCTTGCCGAAGACCTGGGCAATCGCTTGTTGCCCGCGTTTGGATCTCCCACGGGCATGCCTTACGTTGAGGTCAATCTCAGGACCGGCAAAGTGCGGAACCCCGAAACCAATCCCGCCGAAATCGGCACGCTCCTGATTGAATTCGGCACACTCAGCAAGCTGACCGGAAAGCCTATCTACTACGATAAGGCGAAGACCGCGCTGGTCGAACTTTACAAACGGCGTTCTGCGCTCGGACTGGTCGGCTCGGGCATTAACGTCGAGACCGGCAAGTGGACTGATCCCACCAGCCACATCGGAGGCGGCATTGATTCCTACTACGAGTACTTGCTCAAAGCCTGGATGCTGTTCGGGGATAAAGATTGCGAACAGATGTGGAACACGAGCATCACAGCGATCAACAAGTATGTTGCGGATGAGACCCCGAGCGGGCTGTGGTATGGCCAGGTCGACATGAACACCGGGAAGCGCGTCGGCCATGATTTCGGTGCCCTGGATGCATTTTTTCCGGGGACGTTGGCTTTATCCGGCGATCTCGACCGCGCACGCCACCTCGAAGACTCCGCTTACAGAATGTGGACGACTTTCGGTATCGAGCCTGAAAGCATCGATTACACCACCATGAAGGCAGCGTACGATGGCTACGCGCTCCGCCCTGAAATCATCGAGTCCGCCTATTACCTTTATCGATTCACGAATGACCCGCGGTATCTGGAAATGGGTAACACATTCCTGAATGATCTCATTAAATTCTGCCGCTACAGAGGTAGGTTACTCAGCTCTCAAAAACGTGAAGAACAAGACAAAACGTGACGACATGGAAAGTTTTTTTCTCGCCGAGACAATGAAGTACCTGTATTTACTATTCGCGCCGCCGGAAACTCTGGATCTCAAGACACACGTGTTCAACACCGAGGCGCATCCCATGGGCACAGCTCGATGAATCTGCGAGATGTATTCCAGCCGGTCGCTCCTGTCGTGGTACTGCTCGGGGAAAGACGCCGATCGCCGCAATGTACTTACATAATCCCGCACAGTCACCCCTTTCGATACCATTTGTGTATCTATGAAACGACGAGATGTTGTGAAAGGCTTGTCGCTCGTTGCTGCCGGCGCCTTGCGCCCCGTGCCCAATGGGCGATGTCGGCAGTCAATCAAGATCAAGATGAGGAGAAGACACACTCATTCGCGCTACCGATCCGAGGTCTGGTCAGGAAGAGTGGACAATTCCTGCAGCCGATACAGTTGACTATTCCAGCCGGCACAGCAAGTAGGGTCGTTGTCACGAAACTGAATGGCGCAGAGGTAGACCGAAGAACTCTGCCCGCGGGCAATCAGGTGTTCAAGGTCTTTGTCCCGCCCGTCACAGCGCTACAACAACCAACGTCGAATGCGTGATCGATGGTATGCAAGTCGCCGCCACGATAACACTGAAACCCGTGAGAAAGATCCTGGTCTACATCCTTCCGCACTCGCATCATGATCTCGGTTACACCGATTTGCAGGCCAATGTCGAAGAAAAGCAGATGCGGAATATCACCTTGGGCATGGACCTCGCTCGCCGCACGGCGGCCTATCCCGAGGGTGCGCGATTCGTATGGAACCTCGAAGTACTCTGGGGCGCGGATCTATTGATGCGGCGCAAAACCGAAGCCGAGAAAACCGCCTTCATTCAAGCTGTGAAAAAAGGCTGGGTAGCTCTGAACGGGATGTACGCGAATGAACTTACGGGCTTGTGTCGGCCGGAAGAACTACTGCAGTTGTTCCGTTTCGGGGGAGAACTCGGCAGGACGTGCGGTGTATCTGTGGATTCAGCCATGGTGAGCGACGTTCCCGGCTTTACCTGGGGTACTGTCACGGCCATGGCGCACGCCGGAATTCGCTACTTCTCTGTCGGCGCCCAACTATTTCGACCGGATCGGCACGTTCATGCTTCAGTGGCAGGACAAGCCATTTTGGTGGGTTTCCCCATCCGGCAAAGAAAAGGTTCTTGTCTGGGTCCCATGGACCGGGTACGCAATGTCCCACGTCATGAAAGTTGGCGATGAATGGGTGGACAAATACCAAGACCGGCTGGACTCGGTGAATTTTCCCTATGACGTCTCTTACATCCGTTGGTCGGGCCACGGAGACAACGCCGAACCGGATCCTGAAATCTGCGAGTTCGTGAAGGCCTGGAATGAGGAATATGAATGGCCGAAATTTTCTATCGCCTCGACCAGCACCGCTTTCTCCGCGTTCGAGAAGCGACATGGAAACGATCTTCCTCAACTCAAAGGAGACCTGACTCCCTACTGGGAAGATGGCGCCGGATCTTCAGCGCTGGAGACCGCCATGAATCGCCGGGCCGCCGACCGCCTCGTACAGGCAGAAACCCTGGCGGCGATGATTTCACCAAATTCCTATCAGCCCGCGGTGTTCCACGACGCGTGGCGAAACATTCTTCTTTACTCGGAGCACACCTGGGGAGCCTGGTGCAGTGTGTCGGACTCCGAGAACACGCTGACGAAGGAGCAGTGGGAATGTTAAACGCGCGTTCGCCGTTGATGCAGAAGAGCAATCCGAGGTAGCTCCTCGCGAAAGCTCTCGCCAGCTCGTGAAGTCAATTCCGATTCAGCAGCCGTCGACGTATACAACTGCACGTCTTGGCTTCGAACAGAAGTAGTTGTGGTCCCAAAGAAATTCTCCATCGACGGAGACCGCGTACAGGATGACCGCGGCGTCCCAACTCCGTCACAGCGTCTCTCGACCGGCGAATTGGCTTTTGTTGCCAATGAGGTTCCGGCGTTTGGGAGCGCGCGATTCCACATTTCATCGGGAGCCGCGATGCGCCCCTCAAAGCCGGTGACCGTTGAAGACAACGTACTGCAGAATGGCATCCTGCGCGCACGCGTCGACGACAGAAACGGGAACATTGTGGAACTCGGTGCTTCGCACAGGCAGGGTAATCTTGTCGACCTCACTGGCGGACAAGCGGTCAATCAATATCTTTTCCTGGAAGGACAGGATGTCTCGCACATTCAAACAAATGGCCCCGTCAAAATCACGCTGGAAGAGGCAGGCCCCCTGATCGCGTTCGCTGCGCATCGAATCAACCGCGCCAGGCTGTAACCGTCTTGTTCGCACAGTGAAACTTGCCGCAGGAGCAGACTGGGTCGAATTGACCAATGTCCTCGACAAGAAGAGAGCACCACTCAATCCTCATCCCGGTGCGGGCGGACCCGGCGACGAGTTCGCACAACATCAAGGAAAAGAGAGCGTGCAATTCGCTTTTCCGTTTGCCATCCCAGACGGGAAGATCCACATGGATATTCCCCTCGCCATCATGCAGCCCGAGGTGGATCAATTGCCCGGATCCTGCAAGAACTGGCTCTCCGTAGGCCGCTGGATTGATGTCGCCAATGCAGATAACGGCGTAACCTGGGTGTCGCTCGATGCCCCCCTGGTCGAGATCGGCGGTATCAGCGCAACCATGCTTGGATCCCAGAAAGATCCTAGCGTATGGCGGCAACACATCGAACCAACACAAACGTTTTATTCGTGGGTAATGAACAATCATTGGGGAACGAACTACCGCGCCTATCAGGAAGGCACCGTGGAGTTTCGATACGCATTACGTCCCCACACACGCTACGATCCCGCCCTGGCCAGTCGCCTTGCTGTCAGTCTGTCGCTGCCCTTGCTCGTCTCGCGAGCAGCAACTGCCTCAACGATTGATTCGATTTTTGTCATTGAACCCGATGATGTTCTGCCTATTGCATTCAAGCCAAGCGAAGACGGGCGAGCCTGGATTGTCAGGCTCTTCGGGGCCTCCGGAGAGAATCGTAAAGCCCGGCTCCGTTGGACGAAGAGAACAACCCCAACGTCAGCGCCGCGCATGTGGCTGAGTGACTTGACCGAGCAACCTCTCACGCCCATAGCCTCAGAAATTGAAGTCGCTGGTCTGGACGTCGTAACTGTTCGGATCGAACAAACCTAGGCGAAAGGGATCGGCGAGATACGTTTCGTTTTGCGCCCACATTGGCGGCTTCAGGACTCCAGCACCACGCGTTGAGATAGGAGTCTCCACATCGAATCAAGTACCAGCGGATAGGGTTGGTGGTCCACACACTTCACACCTGAATTCCTGCAGGTTTGTCAACCTCAGTTCCGTGGATCAGTGGTCACGCTTACTCTGCCATCGAGGGTTGTCGCCGATTTGGTGTAAGAACCGTGAGCTCTCCGACTCGCTCCCTCTTCACGCTACCCCTCAGATGGGAGGCGTGATCCGTCATCCAGACCTCGGGAATGATTTCGCCCACTAATTGTCCATGACAAAAGAGCCGCACAACCGAACTCTCGGAAACCACAACACCGACGGCGTTGGTGACAGCGCTCATGTTGGCGGCGGCAATGTGGCGACTGCCGAGTCCCAGCGGCACGTTCACTTGTGCGGCGACGGCATCGAGGTAGCGGCACGCCGAAAGGAAAACTCCTTCGCGACTCACCACGAACCCACCATCTAGTTGCGCCAATTCCTTAATCGTGCCGCGCAAATTCAGATTGGTCAGATGACGCGAAGCCTCAGGATGCCCCAACAACGGATCCAAAATCAACGGTCTGGATCTCGCGAGCACGGCGTCCTCATCCCCGAGTGTGAACAGTGTGCCCACGCGTCTTCCCTCCCGCCCCTCGCGAGCAATTTCGACCGCGAGCCCAATCAGCGATTCAAGAATCTCAGGATCATATTCAGTTACCTGGCAAAGAATGCCGTCAAACATCCATCATCTCCTCGCTCGTGAAGACGCCAAAGACACAAGCACACCTGCTCGTTGTCTTGGATGAAGGGCCCACCAGGAAGATTCAACCACCAATTGACCGAAAGTGAACTACATGCGCGGTTTCAGGCGGAATCGAGAATTGGTGGGCAGTGCAGGACTCGAACCTGCGACCTCCTGCTTGTAAGGCAGGCGCTCTAACCAGCTGAGCTAACCGCCCTCACGCCTTCTCGCAACCTGACAGCGGGGCGGTGGAGATCAAGATGAGAGGGCATTCGCGCGAAACCGCGACCTCTTGAGTATACGTGGCGGCAGAAAACACGGTCAAACATCACCCGGTCCTGACTGCGCTTCGAGTTCCTGGATCGTAGTGCAAGCTCCTTCTCCCCTCCTGCTAGACTGGCTGCTTGCGGCGGCTCATCGTCAATGCGGATGACTTCGGATTTACGTCGGGCGTGAACCGCGCCATCGTCGAGGCGCACACCCGCGGCATCGTCACCTCGTCTACGCTCATGGCAAATGGCCCGGCCTTCGTCGAGGCCGCGGAAATGGCAAAAGCTTCACCGGACTTGAGTGTCGGCTGCCACGTAGTGCTCATCGACGGCGAGCCGGTGCTCGATGCCGCCCGGATCTCAACAATTACTGATTCGCGCCGGTTCCGCGACGGACTCAAGACGTTTGCTGCGCGCGCCCTCACAGGCCGCATGAATGCTCGCGAGATTGAGTCCGAGGCAGGAGCGCAGATACAAAAGATTCAGTCGGCTGGGATTGCCGTTTCTCACGTCGACACCCACAAACATACCCACATTTTTCCGCAAATCTTGCGACCGTTACTTCGGGCGGCACGCGATTGTGGCGTCCGGGCGTTGCGCAATCCCTTCGGCCCACGATTTCCACTGCGTTCGAGCCAGCTCCTGACCCGGCCGAATCTGTGGACGCGCTTCGCTGAGATGCGCATTCTTAGCCGCTTTGCGGGACAATTTCGCCGGGCTGTCGATCGAGAAGGATTCGTAACCCCTGATGGCACTCTCGGCATTGAGGTCACGGGGACTCTGGACGAAACCCTGTTTCAAGCGATTGCCCGAAGCATTCCAGATGGCACATGGGAGTTCGTCTGTCATCCCGGGTACAACGATGCCGAACTGGCGGCGGCGAAGACGCGTTTACGAGAGTCGCGGGAGCTCGAACTAAGGGTGCTCACCATGCCCGCGGCCCGCGAGATCCTGGCACGGGAGGGCGTTCAACTGCATCTCGTACCGCGATTTGCTGCGCCAATTTGTGAGCCCTTAGGATCCATCTTCCATTCCCGAGGCGGTTCGGGCACCGAGGGCTAAAGTACTCTGGTAACCTTACGCATTAGCGGCAAGTAGTAAGATGGTTTAGAATTCAGCGTTTTCTGTTCGGTGGAGGCTCGAGCACTTATGTCGGCCCAAGGGTCAGCTCCGCGTGCGACTCTGGACTTGAAGGTCAAGGTGTGGGGAATGGGTGCGAATAATCAGCCCTTCTTCCAGAACGCCATGGCCCAGAACATCAGTGAGACGGGTGCGTGCATCTACGGTATCGAGCCCGAATTAAAGGTGGGCGACGTCATCGGTGTGCAGTATGAGGGCAAGAAAGCCCGCTGCAAGGTAGTCTGGGTTGTCGATGCAGGAGCGCTGAAGAAGACCCAGGTTGGCGTCCAGCTGGTAGCGGATCAGGATTGTCCCTGGGCGATAGCCCTTCCGGCGGACATGAAGCCTGATGAACGGACGCAGATTCGCCATGATAATCGGCGGAAATTCCTGCGCCATAAGATTGCATTCCCACTCGAACTGCGCGATGAACGGGTGAACACTCCTCTGCGCGTCAATGCGACCGACATCAGCGGAAATGGTTGTTATGTTGAGACGGTCATGCCTTTGTCGGTCGGCACGGCATTACGCGTCGATCTCTGGATGGGAGAAGATCGGCTCGCGCCGAGTGCAGTGGTTCGCACCCGCGACCCCGGCGTCGGCATGGGAATCGAGTTCACTGGATTGCCAGAGGAATCGAAGAAGAAGTTCCAGGCACACCTCGACAAGCTCGACCCTGGCAATGCGTTCGGTCCGAAGGACGCCCAATAGTCGTCCTTCGCCCACTGCTTCTGCATCAGATACTCGTGTAAAATCTGCATCCACAGCTTGTTCCGGCCATCGAATCTCCCAAACGAGCAGGCGAGCTTCCGCACATGAAGATCAGGCGCGCATGAAGATCGGGATCACCTGTTATCCAACCTACGGCGGCAGCGGCGTGGTGGCGACGGAACTGGGATTGGAGCTGGCGCAGCGAGACCACGAGATTCACTTCATTTCCTACGCGCAGCCGATCCGGTTGCGGGGCGCCGAGCCCAACATCCACTATCACGAAGTAGAAGTTTCGCGCTATCCGCTGTTTGATTACCCTCCCTATGATCTGGCGCTTGCGACTCGGATGGCCGAGGTGGCGCAACTGTACGATCTCGACCTGCTGCACGTGCACTATGCCATTCCGCATTCGGTGAGCGCGATGCTGGCGCGGCAGATGCTGGCTTCCGGGCCGCGCGGCCGCCGGCTGCCCTTTGTCACGACGCTGCATGGCACCGATATCACACTAGTCGGACTGGACCGTTCCTACTTGGGAATCACTCGGTATTCCATCGAGCAGAGCGATGGAGTCACAGCGATTTCGAACTACCTGCGCGACCGGACACAGCGGGTGTTCGACGTGAAGAACAAGATCGAAGTGATCTACAACTCCGTGAATTGCGACATCTACTACCGCAACACGGAGATCGCCGCGGAGATGCGGCGCGAGTACGCACCGAATAACCAACGCGTGCTTGTTCATCTTTCCAACTTTCGTCCGGTAAAGCGCATCACCGACGTGATTGAGATCTTCGATCGGGTTCGCAAGCAGATTCCCTCCAGACTGTTGCTGATTGGCGATGGTCCGGACCGGTCGGTCGCAGAATGGCTTGCTGTGCAAAAGGGCATTCATGACGATGTCCTTTTTCTGGGAAAGCAGGATCAGATCTACGAGAAGCTTTCGATTGCCGACATCATGTTGCTGCCCAGCGAACTGGAATCGTTTGGTCTCGCGGCTCTGGAGGCAATGGCGTGCGAGGTCGTTCCGATCTCGACGCGCGCAGGCGGAGTGCCCGAGGTGATCGATCACGGGATAAGCGGATATCTGGCGGATGTGGGTGACGTAGACACGATGGCGCGATACGCCATTGAACTCCTGAGCGACGAACAGCGACTGAGAGAGATGGGAAAGCGAGCCCGGGCCATCGCGATGGAGCGTTTCTGTTCGACCAAGATCGTAAAGCAATACGAAGATTTCTACCGTCGCGTGCTGGAGCGCTCCGCGTAAAAGCCCTCCGGGACCGAGCTTGCCGCCTCGATGAGAGGCAGGCGGATGCGAATCAGAGTTCCCTTCCCTTCGTGGCTGTCGATGGTCATGCGCGCGGTATCTCCGTAAAGAACCTGCAGGCGCTCGGAGATATTCGCCATACCGATCCCCATGCCGGACCAACTGCTGCTCTCTTCCAATTGCGCGCTGCCCATGCCGACACCGTCGTCTTCAACTTCGATGATCAACCGTGAATTGGTGACCCGGCTGCGCAGATAAATGCTGCCTCCCTCGATCTTGGGAGCGAGGCCATGCTTGATGGAATTCTCGATCAACGGCTGCAGCAGCATGCTGGGAACCACGACATCGAGTGACGCGGGATCGAGTTCCTTGACCACACGCAGTTTCTCCCTGCCGAAGCGGACAACTTCGATGTCGAGATAGTTGTCGATAAATTCGAATTCTTCCCGCAGGGGCGCAAACGCTTCGCTGCTATTGAGCAGGCGGCGCAAAATCGTAGCCAGCTTGAAGATCATGTCGCGGGCGGTGTCGGGATCGAAGCGCACCAGCGACGAAATCGAATTCAGAGTGTTGAACAGGAAATGCGGATTGATCTGATTCTGCAGCGCCTCCATGCGGGCATGCAGCAGAAGCCGCTCCTGCTCTTCCAGCTTGATCTGGATGCGTACGCTGTTGAAGACCTTGAGTTCGATTCCGATGGCCGCGACCGTCGCCGCGTAGATGAGCGCCATAGACCCATAGATTGTCGGGACTCTCGATGCTGTAGATCGATGTTGGGAAATAGCGCGCCAGTTCCGTTTGCACAAAGCGCAAGCCGACGATCGTGGTGAAGAACATGACCTGCCAGTCGAACAGGCGGGGACGCGGCAGGTTGCGGCGAATCAGGCGAAAGATGCTCTGATCGATGAACGGCGAAAACGACCAGATATCGTCTTTATCGAGCGCCATGGTGCGCAACTGCCCGGCGAGAAATCCGCAGAGCACATGGAATGGCAGAGCGGCCCATTCCCCGTGGAACAGAGCGGGAACACTCATCAGCGCGCCGCCGAGCGAACCCGCCCAGCGCCCGCCGATCACGCCCAGCAACAGCGCAGTCTCAAAGCTCAGATCGCTTGCCTGAAAACTGGTTTGCGAAATGCGGATCAAGACGCCGATCATGATCGGCAGCCCGAACCAGAGCACGAGAAACATTTTTTGCCGGAAGGTGCGCTCTTCGCGAAACAGAAGGGACTTGAATTCTTTGGAACGCACCAGACTGCTGGAAACGGCCGCAGCTACGCCCAACTTGACCAGCAGATTGATCAGGATGAGGCGTGGTTCCATAAGGATGCGTGGCTCTTCGAAAACTGTAGCATGAACGCTGCGATCAGTAGCCCTTGTGCTTATCGACAACGTGCCTGAGTGGCTGACCGGAGAGATACCGGCGAAGATTGTCAGAGAACAGATCGTAGTGACGGTCCCACAGCTTCTCCGTCAGCCCCGCGGTGTGAGGAGTAATCAAAAGGTTGTCGAGATCCCATAAGGGTGAGTCCGGCGGCAGCGGCTCACGTTCGAACACATCGAGTGCGGCCCCGGCAATGCGGCGACTGCGAAGCGCCTCCGCTAAGCGCGGCTTCATCAACCTGCGGACCTCGACCTACGTTGATCAGGAACGCATCCGGTTTCATGAGAGCGAAACGCTCGGCATTCATAAGACCCTCGCGTCGCGGATACGAGCGGCGCGGCCATGACCACAAAGTCTGACTGGGAGAGAAGTTTATCAAGTTCCGACGGCGCGAAAACCGCTTCGACTCCCTCCGGGACGCCTTTTTCGATGTGCTCGCGCACGGCGATGACGCGCATGCCCAGTGCCGAGGCCATCCGCGCGACTCTGCGCCCGATGCTGCCCACACCGATGAGTCCCAGGGTTGCGCCCGCGACTTCGCGGGGGCAGTATCCCTCCCTCCACATGGCCTCCTTGCCCCAGACATGCTTCTGTTGCAGGATGGCAGCCTGCGGGAATCTTCTTTGCCAGAGCGAAGATCAGCGCGATGACATGCTCGGCGACAACCGGCCCGTGGACTTCGGTGGAGTTCGTCAGGATGACCTTGCTGTCGACCAACTCCGGAAAGAGAAATTGGTGCACCGCCGCTGTGGGAGCGTGAATCCACCGCAGATTGCGCGTCGCCGCAAGCTGCTCCGGCCGCAGGGATATCGTAAAGATGATCTCGGCATCGCGCAGATGCTCTTCAATGCCGTCGTACGAGTCGCGCTGCACGACTTCGACTTTCGGAAAGTCGCGGCCCAACCGCTGCCCGAACCACGCAGGAGCTCGCCATAACTCGAACGGTGATGGATAACGATCAGCAGTTTGGTCATCTGTTTCCATTGGATGAGCGCGACGAGGGCCGCCCTGTCTGCCGGGCACTATCCGAACGCGAGTTCCTTGGCACGCTGAGCAGCCTTGACCACAGCTTTGATCAGCGTCACGCGCAACTTGCCTTCTTCGAGTTCCATGATCGCGTCGATGGTACAGCCGGCAGGCGTCGTGACCGCGTCTTTGAGCAGCGCCGGATGGTCGCCAGTTTCGAGAACAACTTTCGCGGCGCCAAGAGTCGTCTGCGCCGCCAGTAGTGTCGCAATGTCTCGCGGCAAACCGACCTTGACCCCGCCTTCCGCCAGCGATTCGAGAATGATGTAGATGTACGCCGGGCCGCTTGCCGAAAGCGCAGTGACGGCGTCCATGTGCTTTTCGTCGACCACGACCGTGCGTCCGACGACATCGAACATGTGACAGGTCAACGCCACATGCTCGGCGCTCGCGTGCTTGCCTTTGCAAACCGCAGTCATGCCTGCGCCCAGGAGGCAGGGAGTGTTCGGCATGGCACGAATGACGGGAACATTCGGAGGAAGATTCTTCTCGATCATCGCGGTGGGCACTGAAGCCGCGACCGATACAATCACCTGCTTCGGAGTGACGTGCTCGCTGATTTCGCGGATGACGTCTTCGACCACCTGAGGCTTCACGCCGATAACAATAATGTCGGCGCCCTTGGCGGCTTCCACGTTGTTGGTGCCGACTTTCACCTTCAGTTTCGCTGCCAGACGCTTTGGCGCGTTCTTCATGGGCGACAGTGGCGCACGTCGATTTCGCCGAGAGCAGGCCATTGTTCAGCAGCGCCTGCAGGATGATTCCGCCCATTTTGCCGGCGCCCAGAAACGCCACTTTCTTTCCCGTCAGATCATTTGCCATGGGTGCGTACGATTTCCCCTCTTCTCCATCAAGACCTTGACCTTCCGACGATGCTCTTCCCAACTCCACGCTGTGCTTACGATTTCGTGCGAGGCCGCGCGTAGCCTTCCAATTCAGCAAGGATTGCGCCTTGGCTGGATTGGCCACCAGTGCCGGGGGATCGCCGGGCGCGTCGCGGCACCACTGTGTGCGGCACAGTTTTGCCGGTGACTTTTTCTACCGCGGAGATCACCTCCCGGACCGACGCTCCAGCTCCAGTCCCGACGTTGACGGCGAAGCTTCCCTTCCCGGCCGCCAGATGCTCAAGAGCCCGCAACGTGTGCACTAGCCAGATCATTCACGTGTATGTAATCGCGGATGCATGTTCCGTCCGGCGTCGGGTAGTCAGATCCGAACACCTGCAGCGCAGGCCCAACGCCAGCCGCGGCGCGAAGCGCCAGCGGAATCAAGTGAGTCTCAGGGTCATGCAACTCGCCAATCTCGCCGCTTTCGTCCGCTCCTGCGGCATTGAAATATCGGAGACTGGCATAGCGAAAACCGTAGGCGCGGTCGTAAGCCTCGAGCGCCTGCTCAAAGAACAATTTCGACACGCCGTAAGGATTCACCGGCTGGCGCGGAATGTTCTCCTCAATGGGAACCTTGGCGGGAACGCCATACACGGCACACGTCGAGGAAAAGATGATCTTGTTGACCCCGGCATCGACGCGCTGCGTTCAGCAGCGACAGCCCTCCCTCAACATTGTTATGAAAGTATTTTCTCGGATTCGTGACCGACTCTCCGACATATGCATGGGCTGCAAAGTGCATGATCGCGTCAGAGCGCGAGAGAACTTTTGCGAGCGCGCCTTTGTCGAGGACGTCTCCCTTCACCAGTTCGAAACCCGTCGCCAGCAACTCGTACCCGGTGCTGAGATTGTCAAAAATAATGACTTCGTGGCCGGCACGCTTCAAGGCCCGTGCGGTATGACTTCCGATGTATCCAGCGCCGCCGATGACTAGAACGACCACTATCGTTTCCTTTCCGATGTAATCGAATCGTGAACCGGCAGGGAGTACCTCATTGTACACAGGGCAACACCTGAATTCCCGCAGCAATTCCCGCTGGTAAGATGAGAACAGTCGAGGCGGTTCTGCCGCATCAGCCTTTCGTGCAACTGAGGGATTTATGACTGAAAATCTAGCTGACAAGAAATGCGTACCCTGCCGGGGCGGCACGCCGCCGTTGAAGGGAATCGAATTGGAGAAGCTTCATGCGGACGTGCCCAAGTGGACCGTCACCAACGAGCATCACATCCACCGTGAGTTCCGTTTCCCCGATTTCAAGCAGGCGCTGGAGTTCGTGAATCGCGTGGGTGAGCTCGCGGAGAATGAAGGTCACCATCCCGACATCCTTCTGGCGTGGGGCAAGGTAGGAATCACGTTGTGGACCCACAAGATCGACGGCCTCACCGAGAGCGACCTGATCATGGCCGCGAAGATTGACCGGCTAAGCGGAGTCTAGGAGCACCAAGTCTGCCGTACTGCGGCTGGGCTGCCCGCATCTTCGGACGCCGCTTCACATTCGCGCGCGAGATCCCAAATGGAGAACCTGCCTCGTGCACGTTACCATCGTATCACTCACGGCCCGAGTCGCATGTCCGAGACGGACGTAACGCGAAACGTTGCTACAGGCAGGGGTTCATTCTCGCGATCGAGGAATCGAGTACCGGTGGTAGGAAAAACCGGCAAGAGAGAGGAACCCTTGAAGAACGCACTTGCAGTCATGATGATTATTCTTTCACTTACCTTGTCACTGAGCGCCCAATCGTCACAGTGCCTTATTGTGAGAAGCGCTGAGGGACACCGCTTCCGCAACTCGATGATTGCGGGAGCACTCACTGGCGGAATTGCGTTCGCTGCGAGAGCTGCGTTTGGCGGCGCGATATGACGCTGACAGCTTCAACCGTGCTGCGAAACCGGCACGCGAGTCTTCGATGTTGCAGACGGGCGTCCCGTGATCGCGGTGCCACGGCTAGCGCCGGATTCACCCAGCCCGTATGTCACCGCTGCTCCGCCCCCACGCGGTTCCGCGGCTGCGCCTCGATGTCGGCTCTAGCGTCCGCCAACTCCTGTTCCCGCCCTACGACTCAGGCAGTTCGACCCCGGCCGACTTCCGCACTCAAAAGCCTCCGCATATACATTGCGTCATTCGCAGCCCGAGGGGGAAGAGCACGCCTAGAACGCGAGTGTAAGAGTATAAATGCCAGCAGGCAGGGCAACTCATGCTCGCGGTTTGATTTTGGCGGAAACGCTCAGCGCGCAGCACCCACGCCAGCAGAGCCGCCGGGAATCAGCATGAAGAAACCAGTGCCAACAGCCATGGTGCGGGCCGAGATCCCCATGTCAAGAAAGTGACCGCACAGATAAGCCGTAGTAGCAAACGTAAAGCTGGCAAGCCCGAGATCAGCGGAAAAAACGCGTCCACGAAAACGATCTTCCGTTCTGCAGTTGCAGCAGCGTAGTCGAAAAAACCCACACGGTCGAGCCTCCCGCATGCGCCAGCATGGCACACGCGGCCGCTATCCAAACGCTGTGGCTCACTCCGATCAGTCCGTAGCCCAAGGCAATGGTGAGGTATCCGAACAGAATGCCAAGGCGCAGCCGGTGATCGTTCTGCCCGGCCCATCGCGCCGAGATCAGCGGCCCCACCAAAGCGCCCACTCCACGCCCGCCCAGCAAAATACTCATCCCAAGCATGGCTCCGCCTGTCGGATTAATGCCTCTGCCATGGACCGCGAATTCGCGTGCCCCCATAACCGTGAAGATCACCCAACTCGGACCGACCATGAGTTCTCCTGCCTTCGCGAACACGGCGGGCACGAGCGCCGGATGGCTGCGGATATAGCGGATGCCCTCCATAACCGGTGAGAAGTCGACCAGATCGCGCGGGCGGAGCGGAGCGGCGGCTTCAGCGTGAGGCTCTGCAAATCGCATTCCACTGATCAGCACCGCCGACATCAGGAACGAAAGCGCGTTGAGGATGAACGCGGCGTCGCGCCCGAGGAATGCTGCGACTACACCGCCCACGGACGCTCCAATCAGCAGATTGACCGACCATGTCGCCGACGAGAGAGTGTTGGCCACGAGAACCTCTCCCGCGTCGGAAATATTGGGAATCACGGCGCTGCGCGCCGGCTCAAAGAATGCGGCCATCGTCGTTTCAGCCACCAGGAGCGGATAAACCAGCCACACCATCGATCTGCGACCGCACCAAAAGCATGGCCAGCACAATCACGAAACGGACCAGATCGGCGGCGATCATCACGTACTTGCGCTTTACGCGATCGTTGACCACTCCCGCCGTTGGTCCAACCAGGGTTTGAGGAAGAACTTGCAGAACCAGGGCGAGAGCAACCGAGCCGGCGTGCCCGGTCAGTTGTAGCAACAGCGTGTAGATCGAAAGCGTATAGAACCAGTCGCCAATCTCGCTCACGATCTGCGCCAGCCACAGCCGCCGGAAATTGCGATTGTCGCCGGATCAGACGGGCGTAGGAAGCGAGCGAAATTGAAGTCGCGCCGTGTTCTGGTTCGGGTTCCATGCCGGATGGCTAGGGTAAAGCCTCTGATGGTGGGAGCGCAAAAGACAATCTTCTTGGTCCAGCAAAGACCTCGTAAATAACGAATATGCGGAGGAGGACGTTGGACTGAGAGGAACCTCCCCTGCCGCTGAGCGACAAAGCCTTTCATACAGGAATCAAGGTATAGTTCCTCGATTGAGATGTATCCTATTGAAGTGCAAGGATCTTACTCGTGCCTCATTCGTAGCCTTTCTCATGCCGCACGCTGGCACCGCACGTGCTCTATACCGCTAGGTGTAAGTTCGACTTGTCAGAGAGGAACTCCCCTATGCGTGCTGTCAGCCGTCTCTCCATTTTGCTCCCGCTAATCGTCTATTGCTGTCCCTGCCTTCGTTTGGCAGACAGTTGCCGCGATTTTGCGAGCTACACCTGCTCGAAGTCGACCCCGAATGTAGTGCATCTTCAAGGAACGGGAACGACCGGTCAGTCAGTAGGTATCCTCTTGGGAACCAGCGCGTTCACGCGTCACGCTTCAAGGAAATAAGTCGTTTGCGGGCGACGATCTGGTCATTGTGGCTGCGGCTCCGAATAGGTCTCACCGGTACGTTGAACGGGGTATCGTTCTCCTCGCTTCTTTCTTTCCCGAGAGCATGGAGCTATCGGGTGCGATTCAGGATACCTGGACCGGCATGGGGATTCAGTTCAGCTCGCCCTCGTTTGGATACGCCAATTTGGGCGCTATCGGAAGCGTGCCTTTTTCGATTACGGCAAACGGCGTGGGCAATGGGACAATTCTCTACGCCGAGATCGTCAATCCCGCAAACTGGCAAGATCCTTTACATCACTCCCGAACTCCGAAGCAGGCATTCTGCAGGGCACCACCACTGCTACACCGGAACCAGCTTCCTTGGCCCTATTCGGAACCGGCTTGGCGGGATTGGGTGGTCTGGTTCGCCGCAAGATTAGCTAAAGCCTGATTGAACGAAGCAACCTCTGCCCGGAGAGCATTCTCCGGGCTTTTCCTGTCTTCATGAACAGTGCAGCTTGCGCTTCAAGATCGTCGGCGATCTGCTTGCCGTGGAAGCGCCCATTCTCGATGAAGATCTCGTTGGTGCGCGACCCCGCCACGATCACGCCCGCAACATAGATTCCCCGGACGTTGCTTTCCAGCGACACCGGATCGCAGACCGGACGGCACTGCTGCTCCGACAACTCGATCCCCATGCTGCGCAGAAAATCGTAGTCGGGGTGATACCCGATCAGGGCCAGCACGAAATCATTCTTCAGGCGAATGGGACCGCCGGCGTGTGACGACCACGACGTGGTCGATTCCGATTTCCTGCACGTAGCTGTTGAAGTAAGCCTCGATCTCTCCCGCTTTGATGCGGTTTTCCAGGTCAGGCTTGATCCAATACTTGACGTGATGATGGACCTGCGACTCCCGATGCACCAGCGTCACGCGCGCTCCGTGACGCCATAGATCGAGCGCCGCGATCGCGGCGGAGTTCTTGCCTCCGATCACCAGCACATCCGTGTCGTAATAAGGATGAGGCTCGCCGTAGTAATGCGAGACTTTGGGCAGGTCCTCGCCCGGGATGTTGAACTGGTTTGCCAGATCGTAGTATCCGGTCGAAACGATCACCTTCTTCGCGAGATAGTCGTGCGGACGGCCGGCGCGGTCCGTCGCCGTGATGCTGAACTTCCCGTCTTCTCCCATGACGGTCTTGACCCACTCGTACTGGCGGACATCGAGATCGATAGTGCTCGGAAACCTTGCGGTAGTACTCGAGCGCTTCCTCGCGCGTCGGTTTCTGCTGGGCGGTGGTGAACGGGATGTCGCCGATTTCCAGCAATTCCGGTGTGGTGAAAAAGACCATGTTCGCCGGATAGTGAAAGAGCGAGTTGACCAGGCATCCCTTGTCGAGCACGACGACCTTGAGGCCGATCTTCTGCGCCTCAATGGCGCAGGCCAATCCCGTCGGTCCGGCGCCAATCACGAGGACGTCGGTACGCATCTCCGCGCGAGGCTTAGTCTTGGCCTTCGGCAGAGTGTCGATGTCTTCGGCAGCGAGGAAGTCAGGCATGGAGTCAGGTATGGGCACACTCAGGGCGACGGGGAGTCGAGCGCAGACACGGAAACGGTTGATTCTAGCATGTGGAGTCTGGTGCAGACCGGGCACATAGTTGACAGAACAGACCGGGCACATGGTTGACAGTTTTGGTCCGACAACTGTTCTATGAGACCGGCTCTAGGGCCGGCTGCCCGCGCTATAATCTCCGGTTGCCCTTCATATCTCCGCTCGTTCAGGAGCCCTCATGTCCACTCTCACCGAACCTGCCACCAAGACTCGCATTGAATCCGACAGCATGGGCAAGATCGAAGTCCCCGCGAATGTCTATTGGGGAGCGCAGACGCAGCGGTCGCTGCTGCACTTCAACATCGGCCGCGACACCATGCCTCCGGAGTTGATTCGCGCGTTCGGCATTCTGAAGAAAGCCTGCGCGCTGGTGAATCAGGATCTCGGCAAACTTCCGGCCGACAAGGCAAAGCTGATCGTACAGGCGGCCGACGAAGTGATCGCCGGCAAGCTGAACGATCAGTTCCCGCTGCGCATCTGGCAGACCGGCAGCGGCACGCAGACCAACATGAACGTGAACGAGGTCATCTCGAACCGCGCGATTGAAATTGCCGGGCGGCGAGATGGGATCGAAGAAGCCGATCCATCCCAACGATCACGTCAACATGTCGCAGTCGTCGAACGACACGTTTCCGGCGGCGATGCACATCGCGGCGGCGGAGCGCGTGAAGAACGCGCTGATTCCCGCGATCAAGACTGTGCGTGACGCGATCGCCGCCAAGGCAAAAGAATTTGACGACATCGTCAAGATCGGCCGCACCCATCTGCAGGACGCGGTGCCTCTGACCATCGGTCAGGAATTCGGCGGCTGGGCCAGCTTGCTCGAGCGCGACATCAAGCGGCTGGAGCAGGTGCTTGGAGGACTCTACGATCTAGCCATTGGCGGAACCGCCGTAGGCACGGGGCTGAACACGCATCCGGAATTCGCCGAGCGCGCGGCGAAGAAGATCGCCGAACTCACGGGACTTCCCTTCCGCTCGCATGGCAACAAGTTCGCCGCGCTCTCGGCCCATGACGAGATCGTGTTCGCGCAGGGTGCGATGGAGACGCTGGCCGCGTCGTTCATGAAGATTTCCAACGACATTCGCTGGCTGGCTTCCGGGCCGCGCTGCGGATTGGGCGAGTTGTCGATTCCGGAGAATGAGCCGGGATCGTCGATCATGCCGGGCAAAGTGAATCCGACGCAGTGCGAAGCCATGACGATGGTCTGCGTGCAGGTTCACGGCGCAACCGCCGCCGTTGGATTTGCCGGATCGCAGGGCAACTTCGAACTCAACGTCTTCAAGCCGGTGATCATTTACAACTTCCTGCACTCGGTCACGCTGATCACCGACGCCTGCCACGGCTATGTCGAGTACATGATCAAGGGCATCGAGGTCGATCGCGCAAAGGTCGACTGGTACGTGAAGAACTCGCTGATGCTGGTCACTGCGCTGGCTCCGAAGGTTGGATACGACAAGGCGGCGCAAATCGCGCACACCGCGCACGTGGAGCATTCGAGCCTGCGCGAAGCGGCGCTGAAGCTGGGATATCTGACCGGTGAGGAATTCGATCAGCTGGTGAAGCCGGAGAAGATGACGCATCCGTAGCCATGCTTTGTCCTTCGGCTGAGGCCTGTCGCACGCTTGCTCGCATACCGGGATAGGACACGACCTCTGAGGTTGCGGAAAGACTCTTGTAATGCTCGTAGTCCGTAGCTGAGCGAGCGCTTTAGCGACGCGAAGGCAGCCGCAGTCAAGCATCCATGGCTTTCACCCCTAGAGTGCCGGTCTCAACTTCTGCCAGCTCTACGAATTCACCGCTTCAGCCGATTCGCGAACTTGCGGAAACGCACCGACTTGTTTCTTAGGCGTAGTCGTGATCACCACCACGCTCACCAGCACCAACATAGTCCCGATGATCGTGCGCAGAGAAAGCGCTTCCCCTCCCAGAAAGTACCCCAGCAGAACCGCAACCACCGGATTCACATACGCATAGGTACCAACCTTGGTCGGCGATTCGTGATGAATCAGCCAAACATAAGCAGTGAACGCAATAATCGATCCCGCCACGATCAGATATGCCAAAGCAAGCCACGCCTTGAGCGATACGGCTTGCACGCGGAATCCGTGAAATTCCCCCAACGCGGCCGAGGTCAGCGTCAGGAACACTCCTCCCGCCAACATCTGCGCACCGGAACTCATGGCCTTCGACGACGGAAGCGGAAGCTTGCGCGTCAACGCCGACCCAACCGACCAACTGATTGCTGCCACGATCAGGGCGCAGCGCTCCGAACGTGTCGATAGGCGAGTCTCCGAAACTAATACTGCGGCTGATCAGCACCAACACCCCGCCGATTCCCACAAGCAAGGCCACGCCCAGCCGCGCAGTAAGGCGTTGCGTCTTCAGAAACAGGATTTCGGACAGCGCCATGAATACAGGAATCGTCGCCATCATCACCGCTGTGATCCCTGAGGGCACGCGGCGCTCGGCCCAGAAGACCAGTCCGTAGTCCCCAACAAAGAACAGCACGGCCAACACGATTACCGAGAACCACTCCCGCCCGCTTGGGGAGACCGTGCCCTTGGCGCGCATCCACCCGATAGAGAACAAATCCCGCGATCAGAAACCGGATTGCAGCCAGCAAGAACGGTGGAACCTCGCGCACGCCCACCCGGATCGCGAGGAAAGTCGAACCCCACACCAGGTAGATGATGGCGAAGGCAAGCAGAACTTTCCACGCACGAGGACGAGTTGCTTCCATGATCACCCCAGCCAAGCGTTGCTTTCAGCTCGATTAGATCATTGCGGCTCTGCGCGGATGCTCCGCCGCCGCATAAAAAGATTTTATGGGGATACAACTGGCCTGACTTAGCTTCGTTATTCTGAGCCGTTGAACCCAGCAACGAACGGCGAGAACGTCTGAGGAATCTCTTTTTTTCTTGCTAAAGCATTATCATTCCGAAGCCGGGTTCTATCCGGCGAGGAATCTGCTGTCTGCCCCGTTGAGCGTCCAGTTTGCGTTTACTTATTTCTTCAGGAGGCTGGTATGGCTAGCCACGCACTGCCACTTGCCCTGGTCCAGAACCCAGGTGTCGGTGAAGCGTCCGACGTGATCGTAGGGCTTGCCCTTGATACGTGCCTTGCGTGTGGTAAATGCCGGTCACCACGGCGGCATCCCCGAAGAAGTTCATCTTTAAGTCCTTGATGTTCGCTTGCGCCGGCTTGAAGCGGGGATCTTTGATATCGGCAAGAAACTTCTGTTTGTCGCTGATTTCACCGTCCCACTCGGTATTGACGAAGCGGCTGGAAACCAGGGCATCGAGAGCGGCTGAGTCGCGGTTAACCTGCGCTTCATTCCACAGGCGCTCGAGAACCATGAGCTTGCTTTCGCGAGGATCAGCCTGCTGCGCGGCCAGGGTGACTGCGCTAAGGGCTAACAGAAGGCAACAGGAAATGGTGCGGAACATGGGCGTACATTCCCGCCGGCATCCCAACGTGCAGGCGAACGTGCGCTGACAATAACAGTGGAAATAAGCGCTACGCTATGAAAATAAACTTCGGAGAGTTACGAACGTCATAAAGACTTCGGATCGCGGCCCCCAGACCTAAAGAAGAACAATCGACCTGACGCCTGACGCCTGCCCCCTGCTTTCAGTACGCCCACCGCAACAGCGTAGCCCCAACCGTGAACCCCGCCCCCACCGACGCCAGCAGCACCAGACTTCCCTTCTTCAATTTGCCGTCTTCGATGGCGGTGCTCATGGCCAGCGGTATGGTGCCCGCCGTAGTATTGCCATAACGGTCGATGTTCACGACTACGCTTTCCGGACGCAGCCCCAGTCTTTCAGCCGTTGCGTTAATAATGCGCAGGTTGGCCTGATGCGGAATAAACGCATCGATATCAGAACCCTTCAGCCCATTCCTCTCCAGCAGTTTCAAGCACAGCTCCGTCTGCTTGCGGACGGCAAACTTGAACACCTGCTGCCCATCCTGATGCACGTAATGCATCTTCTTCGCGATCGTTTCCTTGCTGGTAGGATGCAGGCTGCCCCCGCCGGGCATGTAGAGGAATTGTCCGCCCGAGCCGTCAACCTCGTGAATGAAATCAATCAGCCCTTCCGAGTCATTCTCTGCTGGTTCGAGAATAGCGGCGCCGGCCCCGTCGCCGAAGATCACGCACGTAGCTCGATCGGTGTAGTCGATGATCGAAGACATCACGTCGGAACCAATCGCCAGCACTCGCTTATGCGCGCCGCTGGCAATGAACTGCGCTCCCACCTGCACCGAATAGAGAAAAGCGGAACATGCGGCCGAGAGATCGAATCCCCATGCTCCCTTCGCGCCCAGTTTGCTCTGCACGATGCAGGCGGTCGAAGGAAAGAACATGTCAGGGGTGACCGTGCCGACGACGATGGCCTCGATCTGGCTCGGCTCCAACCCGCGCTGGGCAAGCGCTTTCCGCGAGGCCTCCACGGCAAGATCGCTGGTGGCCACTCCCTTCTCGGCAATGTGGCGTTCCCGAATACCGACGCGGCTCATGATCCATTCATTGTTGGTATCGACCATCCGTTCGAGGTCGGCGTTGGTGAGAAGACGAGGCGGCACATAGGTGCCCAGAGCACTGATCTTGGCGCGGATCGGTTTGGTCAAATAAAACCCCTGAGAGAGACGATTTATTGTGAAGGATCGACGAAAGAATGTCTAACCGAAGAACAGGCTGACGCCTTGCGGCTGACGCCGGACGCCCGACGCCTGTTTCAGAAAGCCCACCGCATCAGCGTCGCTCCCGAAGTAAAACCGGCGCCAACCGACGCGATCAACAGCATATCGCCCTTCTTCAGCTTGCCCTCGTCAATCGCCGTTCGCATCGCAATGGGGATCGTCCCCGCCGTCGTGTTTCCGAAGCGATCAATATTGATGATCACTTTTTCCAGCGGCATCCCCAGCCGGTCAGCGGTCGCGGTGATAATGCGTCGGTTCGCCTGATGCGCGATGAAGCAATCCACATCTTTTCCCGTGAGCTTGTTCCGCTCCAGGACCCGCTCCGTCATCTCCGCCATCTTCTTCACCGCATACTTGAAGACATTCTTTCCATCCTGATGGATGTAATGCATCTTCTGGTCGACCGTCTCGTGACTCGCGGGATTCAGACTGCCTCCCCCCGGCATGAAAAGATACTGTCCGCCCATGCCTTCCACCTGCGCCACGTGATCGATCACGCCCTCACCATCGGCGCACGGCTCCAGCAGAACTGCGCCGGCTCCATCTCCAAAAATGATGCAGACGGCCCGGTCCGTGTAATCGGTCATCGACGAGTTAACGTCCGCCCCAATCACCAGCACCTTCTTGTACTGACCCGACTCCACAAACTTCACGCCTGTGTTCAAGGCGTAGACAAAACCCGAGCATCCGGCGGAAACGTCGAAGCCCCACGTATTTTCGATGCCGAGCTTGTGCTGCACCAGGCAGGCGGTCGAAGGATACATCATGTCAGGCGTGACGGTGCCGACCACGATGAGCTCCACTTCCTGCAAATCGAAGGGATGAGCCTCAAGCAGATTCTTCACTGCCGCAACCGCGAGATCGCTAGCGGCCACGCCTTTGTCGGCAATGTGACGTTCACGGATCCCCACTCGCTCGAGAATCCATTCATTCGTGGTGTTGACCATCTTTTCTAAATCAGCGTTGCTGAGAACGCGCGGGGGCACATAAGTGCCGAGCGCGGTGATTTTGGCGCGCGTAGTAGTCAATGAGGGCTCCTGCACAATATGAAACCCTGTATTCTGCAGGATACGGGTAAGAATGTCTAACAGAGGCCTTCGGAGCGCCCTTGTCCCCCCCTCGCCTTTCCCGAGACCGGGCCTGCCCTGAGTTGGTCGAGCGGGTAGAGACTTTGACTTCGCCAAAATCGAATCGTCCCCTAAACGGCCTACCGAAAAATGTCGGCGCGAACCTGGTTTGAAAGGGCACGGCTTACAGTGGCTGTGGAAAAACTGGTGAATGCAGGCGGTACCGTGGAAGAGCGGCGCTTCAGCGTCGCGTAAAGCACACAAAATCAACGCGGCTTCAGACGCTGAGGGACGATTTAGCGGATCAAGAACCAGTTTTTCAGCAGCCTGCTAAGCTATCAGGCCCACTCCGCAGGACCTGGACTTAGGCCGCCGCCCGCTCTTTCTCAAGATCGATCCATTCGCGAATGAAACTGGGGCACGAGATAATCCCGAACTCTCGGTCCTCGCCGTTCAGCAAGTACAAGAGCGCATCGCGGTCCAACTCCTCCAACTGCGACAGACTCAGCAAAGGCCACAGACGGCACTCCACCGCAGAACGAACAAGTTCGTCCAGATACGCCAAATGCCCGTGGAACAGTTTCCCCGATACTCGAATGATGACGTGGTAGGAAGCGGAAGTTTTACGACGCTCCATGTTTCTCCTCACCCAGATCGATCTCAACCTCTCACCTAATAGATGCCTCGGAAAAACGTTTCCTGCGAAAAGAGTGGTAAAAGAATGTAAAAGCCGGTAATGAGAAGGAGGGGGGAGCCTTGCGGAGGCTGCTGTGGAAAAAATAAGTCAGGTACCGGGGACTCACTGCACACGCAAGAGCCCGTTACCGTTGCTTCCTTCCGGACCTGGCGGGGTTGGCGGGAGTACGTCGCGTGAGACCGATACCTGACCTGGTTCATTCTAGCATTCACTATCGGAGACGGTGCGCACGCCGCGGTCCGAACTGAGACAGTCCTAACAGGCTGCGGAAAAACTCGTGAATGAAGGCGGTACCGTGGAAGAGCGGCGCTTCAGCGCCGCGTAAAGCGCAGAATCAGTGCGGCTCTAGCCAGCTGTGGTCGCCCTTTCGCGTTGGATGGAGTTTTTGCGCCGCCTGCTAAGCCCTCGTCCGGTGGTCACAATCTCATTCGGGCAACCGATCACAAAACCTCATTATCGGCGATTGCCCCTGCAGAAAATCTTCCCCTTCATAACTCAAACTTAACCCTTGCTCTTTCGAGGGCACAGGATCACAATCTCTCAGGTTTAGCTCGCCGGAATCGCTACGACCCCAAATCATTGAGTATTCACGTGACTGTTGCGTGCGAAACGTTCCCAGGTGAAGTTTCACGATTTAGTGATGGCGCGCTTCGCAGTCTCTGCATCCTCTTCCGCGAACCATTCGGCCTGGATCACTCAACGGGTGGGCCGCCGAGTCAATCGTCATTCGCCCAACAAAACAGTCTTAACAATTGGAGGTAGGTATGGCTCAGGACTTACAGCAACTGATCGAGCAGCTAGCCAGTTCCGGCACGATGTCGCCGGAGCTCCTGCAGAGAATTCAGGCAGCTATGAATGATGAGTCCAAACTCGACGAAGTTCTGAGCGTGCTCAAAGAGATGGGTGCAGATCAAATGGGGAGCGGTCCCCCGCTCAACATCCAGGAATACTATCGTGAGGGCGCCAAGCCTTATCTCCTGCGTTGGCAACTGGGAGTAAGTCTGCCCATGCCCTTTGCCCAGCTTGATCGCAAGACCCAATTCTTCGTGCTGTTCCAGGAATGGACCCGTCGCGAAATGGAAGGCATGATGGCATTGAACAGCGGCCAAATCGAACAGGCGAAGAATATTTTCAACGAATGTCTCCAGCGCGCGAATGATATTGAAGTCGGAGAATTGGTGGCTCGGAGCTACGAAGACTTGGCCAAAGTTGCGGACAGGCTCGGCGACCGCGCAGCAGGTCGCGACTATTCCCGTATGGCCGCCCAGGCCCGCGCTGCATAGTCATGGACACTAACACGCTACGCTATTTGCGCGGCGAGGCCATGCGTGACTTCGATGACGGCAAGCTGCCCGAGGCCGAAGCCAAGCTCACAGAACTGATTTCCCAATCTGAAGGTGCGTCCGATCCGTGGAGAGCCGGTGAGCTCGCCTCCTGCCTGCAGGATCGCGCGACCGTTCGCAGATTCTCGAACCGCTGGCATGAGGCCTTGGACGACCTTTCCCGCTGCGAACGCGTCGCCATGCGTCTTCCTCTCCTCCCGCGGCGAATGACGTTGCCAAACGTCTACTATGTGCGCGCGCTTCTGCTGGGCACGCCGTACTCGGACGTCTACAACCCCTCCGCCGCCGAAGAAGCAATCACCGAATTCCGCAAGTATCCCGGCCCACAATGGGTAGCCGACTCCATGGAAGCCGACATCGCCTTCAATCAACGCGAATGGGATAAAGCAGCCGCGTTATATCTGGGCACGTCAGAGTCCCTGGAACGGGAAGGCTGGCGCCAAGGTATCGCCGGATGCAGGTCAAGGGCCGGCGAGTGTTTCATAGAGTTGCAGGACTGGGAGGCCGCTGAGCGCGAGATTGCTGCCAGCCTCGCATTTCTGGAGAAGTCCGGCCCTCCCGACATGCTGGCCAGCGCCCGATTGAGTCTGGCTCGAATTCGTTCGGCGCGCGGGGAATCCGACGAAGCCTGGGATCTGGCATTGCTCGCCCTCTCAGGGATCGAGTCTCTCGTTCGGCTTTTCCGTGATGTGTCCGAGCAGCAAAGATTCCTGGCCAACAAGCTGCGTTTCTACGACCGTGCCTTCGAGATTGCTCGAACCAAGAGTGGCTCCGACGCGCTGTGGCGGGCGTGGAGCATCGCAGAACGCGCCAAGAGTTTTTACCTCTGCCAGTTGGTTGCCAACGCAGAAATCGGACTCTTTGAGGGTATCGATCCTGAAGAGATTGCCCGCCTCAAGAGTCTGGAATCCCAGCTGGACGAAGCTGAGCGCCAGTTTGCCAATCTCTCGCCTCAGGACAAGCTTGGCGCTCGAGGCCAGGACTCAGAACTCCGGATCAGGAGCATCTCGCAGCAGAAACGTGATCTGCTTGCAGTCCTGATGAAGCAGAATCCCCGCTGGGCCGCGCTGAAGAGTCCACCGCCATTTGATCTCAAGTCCGAGCTGGCAAAACTCAAACCGCAATGGATCGTCGTCTCCTACTATTGGGTGGCCGACCCGAATAGCGACAAGGTCTGCCTCCACATTTTCTGGACAGGCTCAGATAGGTCGCCTCATTCGCTCGCCTCGCCTTGGACTCCCGCTGATCTCAAGGCTCTTGACGAGCTGCGCTCGCTGCTCCGCGGAACCGTCTCTCCAGCAGAAGATACGTTCCCAATGAAACTCGCGCCGAAAGTCCTGCCGGCTGAGGTCTTGGATTCTCTGGCCCCAAATTCGCAGATGTTAATCAGTCCTCACGAGCGTCTAAAGGGGATCCCACTGCAATCGGTGCCCATCAGTGATGACCGAACATTGATCCAGAAAGTTCCCGTGCAGTTCATCCCGACGCTGACTCTGCTGACCCTACAGTCTAAGGCTGCTCCGGCCGACAAGATCTTGCTGCTAGGATGCCCGACCAACGGTTTCGGCGACCCGCCATTGGAAGCGGTAGAAACCGAGATTGCTCGCATCGCCAGGATCTGGCAAGTGAAACAACCGGACAAAGTGAAAGAGTGCATGGTTCCAGCTGACGCCTTGCTGGAAACGCAGGAACTGGGCCTCGACCATTGGAGCGAGTTCGGCATCATCCACATCGCCTGTCACGGCGTCTTCAGGGAAGGAATGCCCTTCGATGCTGCCCTCCGCCTCGGAAGGGATGCGGTGCGTGCGAGTGAATTATTCTCCGTCCATCTGGCAAATGCCCGCGTCTTCCTGAGCGCATGCTCACTAGGCCGCCAGGAGGATGGCTCCGGAAAGCCGACGGCCGGTGATGAATGGATCGGCCTCTATCTGCCACTCTTCTATTCTGGCGCGCAGCAATTGCTGGTCAGCCTGTATGATGCGGACTCAGAAACAGCCATGCGGGTCATGGTCGATGTGCATACGTCGCTGAGCCAGGGCAACTCTCTTACCTCCGCTTTGCAAACCGCCCTCGGAGCGGCCATCGATGAAGGTCGTCCGCCTGCCCTTTGGGCAAACTGGTATTTGGTGGGGCTCCCAGCTTGAACGAAACCAACAAAGGAGAATCGCAATGTCACAGGTACTCACCCTGAAACTTCCAGAAGGCGCATCGGTCGAGAACGGTAAAACGCTCGAAGCCGAATTTAAACAGATCGAGGGCATAAAGTCCGCTGGTGTGCAGCAAACCCGCGGACTCGATGCCGCCGCCATCGCCGTTTGGATCGGCATCGCTAACCCCGCCATGGAGGTCGTCAAGAAGATCATCGACGTCATCCGCGGTAAAGGTCTGTCCGGAGTTGAAATTCAGCTACCCAATAATGGAGGCACCATCAAGGTTGACTCCGCCTCGCCGGCTGATCTGGAAAAGCTTCTGAAAGCCGTACGCGGAACACCTTAGCCGTGTGTTGCTCTGAGATGCAGTAGAAGTTGTTACCATCTGGGGACGGATTTCGTCGCTAGAGTCGCGATGTTCTACTTCCAAAACGGAGGATAATTTATGGCGCTCATCACCTGCCCGGAATGCTCGCGTCAAGTTTCAAGCCAAGCCAGTTCGTGTCCCCATTGCGGTTTTCCGTTAGCGCAGGCACAAGCGCCGGACCTGGCCGCCATTCTCTGCAATGGAACGTGGCTGGCTCAATCGGGAACCCTGGTCGACGCTCAGCTTCTGGCAGTCTTCTCGCGCAACGGCACGTTTCAGGGGCAAACAAGACCGGACCCGAATCGTGTCGTTGGCATTCAGATGGTCGCGCAAGCGAACTTCCGGGGCACCTGGCAGGTTTCCGGCGCACAGCTCTTCATCGAGTTCCCCCTTACCATGGCCAGCGGCCCAGCCCAGACCCAGATCGCGATGGAGTTCACGCGTGTTTCAGCGAACTCCCTCAGCGGTGTCGATCGATTTCTGCGCCCCTGGGAATGGCAACGAGTGGAGTAGCATCAGTAGCTCCTGCCGGATACCCCATGCTTCGCCCCCCAATAGGTGGCCCATTCACGTCTTGTCTGTTCTCCAAGTTTCCGAAACTATTTCAATATTGCGTACAAAATCGCAAGGACGATGCGCAATAGGACGAAAATAATCCACAGGTGAGAGACAATGCGCCCAGCGACATGTTTGGCGTCTGCCGAAATCTCGATCCGTGGGTCGAATGGATTTTCTTCAAGCTCGGCTCGTTTATCAGCGAGCCGTTGTTCGTGTTCCTGACGCTGTATCTCTAATGCAGCCAACTTTTCTTGCAGAATCTGGGTGCACGCCTCTCTTTCAATGCAATTCGGATCATCGGCCCATTTTTTGAGCGCCTCGATGGTAGCGTATGGAATGCTGTACTGATCGCCGTCGCCGGCATGATAAAGCGGGCTTTTCTCCTCGGTTCGAAGAATCGCCCAATGAGACTCCAGCTCCGAAGTCGCGCCGCCGAAGGATGATCCGTCACGCACATAGCGCCTCCCGCGCCCGCCACTGGAGAAGCGCTGCCCTGTCGCCTGCCCTCTCTGCCTCCACGCAGTTGAGTGGCCGATCCTTTGCGCTTTTTGCAAAGGGTGGGAATTCGATGCTCTCTCCCTCACAGAGCGTGCAGCTAGGCAAGCGTCCGAATCTTCGTCACCGCTGCCGGCCACTGATTGATCTTCACCATGCCACCTTCTTCGATCTTCGCGGCTCACTGTCTTGTCCGGCGCATTGGCGGAGTCACGAGGATTCAGGACGAGATCGACGCGCTGAGAGCTAACCGAGATCGCTCACAGAAAGAACTCCAAGAGTTTGAAACGACGCTGCAGCAGCGAAAGACCGATCTTCTAACGGAGCACAAGAAGCTCGCGGCACAGCGCGACGAATTGAAGAAGGAAGTGTCGCTGCTGGAGGAAAACCTCGAAGACATCTCTTTCGGCCTGTACAAACCGCACTTCACTTTCCAGAGCTCAGAGGAGTACAAGGCTGCGCTCGAAGACGTACGTGAACAGGAGCGGCGGCTGATCAGAGATGGCAAAGCGTCCGTCTGTCCGTTGAAGTGGACAGTCAGCGATAGCGAGAAGGAAGGGGCGAGGATGATCAAGCAGTACACAAAGCTGCTGCTTCGCGGCTTCAACGGCGAATGCGATGCTGCGGTCGCCAATGTGTCTTGGAATAACGCCGAACGGATGGAAGAACGGGTGCGGAAGTCGTTCGAGTCGTTGAATCAGTTGGGAAGCATCATGCAGATGTCGCTAACACCCGAGTACCTGAAGCTGAAGCTCGCCGAACTGCGCCTCACGTACGAATGCGAAGAGAAGAAACGTGAAGAGCGCGAGGAGCAGCGCAGAATCAGAGAACAGATCCGCGACGAGGAGAGAGCTCAGCAAGAGATCGAGAAAGCACGCCAACAGGCCGAGAAGGAAGAGGCTGATTACGAAAAGGCTCTGAGCAAGGCACGAGATGAGGCTCTGAAAGCCACCGGATCTCAGTTGGAGAAGTTGACGAACCAGATCAGTTCGTTTGAGACGAAGCTGGACGAGGCTCGGCAGAATAAGCAGAGAGCCCTTGCTCGCGCTCAGCTCACAAAATCAGGATTCGTGTACGTGATATCCAACATCGGCTCCTTTGGGGATCGTGTCTTCAAGATCGGGATGACGCGACGGCTGGAGCCGATGGATCGGATCGATGAGCTCGGCGATGCCTCCGTTCCTTTTGCCTTCGATCTTCATGTAATGCTCTATTCAGACAATGCGCCCGAACTTGAGACCGCGCTGCATCGACTCGTTCAGGATCGGCAAGTCAACTTGGTGAACCCTCGGAAAGAGTTTTACAAGGACGTTGAGCTGGATGAGATTGAGGCATTTGTGAAGCAACGAGGCCTGAGCGCTCAGTTCATCAAGGTTCCCGAAGCGAAGGAGTATCGTGAGACTATGGCGCTTCGCGGACAACGAGAAGCAGCAATGCGAATTGTTCAAACGTCGGGCGGTTATGGAACTGCGAGAGATTCAGAAGTGGCGGCTGAAGAGCCTGTTTCTGTTTGAAGAGCACGACTACTGCGGGCCGTTTAATGCGAACTGTCGCCGGGTGCCCCACACCTTTTCCGCCTCCGCCCAGTTGGGTGGCCCATCGTTTGCGCATTTTTGTTCTCGCATTTTGCAAAGGGTGGGCATTCGATGCTTTCTCCGTTGTAGCGCCTGCAGCTAAACCACTGTCGGGAACCTAACTCCCGGAGGCACGTTTCCCTTTTCCACAAGCGAGTGACGGAAATCACAATCTGATGTGCCCCCGGCCCTTGCGCTCGACAATCAACAAAGCAGATCCTAGCCAAGGCGAAAGCGTGTAAGCAGGAATAGCTCGAGAGGACCTAAGTCCCTGCGGCTCAAGATTTTGCCCCTAAGTTGCTGAGCCCCAAGATTTAGTTCGACAATTCCCGCTAAGTTGAAGATTCCAATAGACCAGGGGGGAGGGGGGTATACCCCAATTCCCAGATTGGAACAAATCAACTTTCGCGAACGCCAGACGCAAACTCCGAATTCTCCATATCCCGACGTGACTTTTGGTGCAAGAATTCCCTCTCTCACCCTTCCCTTTCTTGACCCAACTGTCGAACAATAGGATTCCACCGCAAAACCATCCCCAATGTCGTCGGCGTCCACAAATTCCGGCGTGATCCCGCTGCAGCGAGCGATCGACCACTACTTCGAACTCGCCCTGTATCTGCTGGTCTTGACGGGATTTGGCACGCTGGCCGGAACAGGCGGACTCGATCTTCCGTCCAGTCATCCTGGTAGCGACTGCCCTGGCCGTTCGTGGCTACTTGCTGGCCAAAAGACGTCGCTTCGTGATCTCTGAGCGCTGGACGACGCCTCTGTCGATCGCCTACTTCGTCTTCTTCGCCATTGACTACTTGTCTTCTCTCGCAGCTTTCTTCCCGCTACTGTCCACCTTGCGCTGTTCGGAGTCGTAGTCCGAACCTTCTCGATTCGCCGCGAGCGCGATCACATCACCCTGGCGATTCTCGCGTTCCTCATGGTGCTCGCCTCGGCGGTCCTGACCGTCGACAGCACATTTCTGTTTTCATTCGCAGCTTTCATGCTGATGGCTGTCGCCACATTTGTGTTGATGGAGATGCGGCAGTCGGGAATCGCCGCGAATATTCAAGCCCGGCATTCGAGCGATCCGCACGAGCATCGGCATCTTGCTTTTGCCCTCGTTCGTTTCATGCCTGCTCTGATGATGGTGATTCTCTTCTGCGCCGCTACTCTGTTCTTTGTCATGCCCCGCATGTCAGCGGGCTATTTGGGCGGATATTCCTACGGCACAGACTTTTCTTCCGGCTTCAGCGATCACGTTCAGTTGGGACAGATTGGCCAGATTCAACAGTCGAACACAGTCGTGATGCACATTCAGATCGATGGAGACCAAGGCGGCCTTTACGATCTCCATTGGCGCGGAGTATCGCTGGCGAAATTCGATGGCCATACCTGGACGAATCGCAGCGACGCTTCCACTTTGTCGCGCCGGCCGGACACGAGTTTTGCCTTGCCGAGCGACGGTCGCCCTCCGAGATCCTACGCGACCGCCAGCCTGCAACACGAGAAGCTCATCCATTACAAGGTGCTGATGGAGCCGATCGGGACGAACGTCTTCTTTCTCGCTCCCTGGGCTTTCAGTTTGCGCGGGGATTACCGGCTGGTTGCGGCCGATTCCGGCGGAAGCGTCTACGACTACGACTTCCAGCACGCCATCACTCGTTATGAGGCGACATCGGATATCGCAACTCCGACTGCGCCCCAACTGCGCGCAGCCGGACGCAACTACCCGGCGAAGATTGCCGACATCTATCTCCGCCTTCCGGAGATCGATCCGCGAATTCCTCGATTGGCGTCACAGATCACGAGTTCAGCCAAGACCGATTACGACAAGGCTGTCGTCATCGAGAATTATCTTCGCACTCGCTTCGGGTACACGCTGCAACTGCCGCAGACCGAGGTCAAAGATCCCATTGCCAATTTCCTCTTCGAGCGGAAGCAGGGACACTGCGAGTACTTCGCTTCGTCGATGGCCGTCATGTTGCGCACCCTCGGAATTCCCTCGCGCGTGGTGAATGGATTCCGCAGCGACGAATTCAACGACATCACCGGAAGCTACGTCGTGCGCGCCAAAGATGCGCACTCATGGGTCGAAGCCTACTTCCCCGGTTACGGCTGGCAGACATTCGATCCCACACCTGCAGGAAACGTTGGCACTCCACAGGGATGGGCACGACTTTCGCTCTACCTGGATGCCGCGGCTTCCTTCTGGCGCGATTGGGTCATCAGCTACGACAGCTCGAATCAATATGTCTTGGGCAAAGCGGCAATCAACACTTCGCGCGGCATGTGGGAAGGCGCGCGCCTGTGGGCCCGCGCGCACTATGACTCAATGCTTGAATGGGCGCGGCGCAGCCAGGAACGAGTTGAGAACTCTCCTCGCCGGTGGATGCTGGTTGGAGGCGGAATCGTTCTGGCGCTTGTGCTTCTGGCAAATCTCGGACGCCTCGCGCGAGCGTTGCATGAAATACTGGCTCGGAGCACATCCCGAGCGCTCCCCCGAACAAGCTGCATCCATGTGGTATCAACGCATGGCCAGGATTCTGGCGCGACGCGGAATGCAGAAGACCGAAGCAGAAACTCCGCAGGAATTCGTTCGGAAGATCGAAGACAACCGGCTTCGTGTGCCGGTAACGCAGTTTACGAGTGTGTACGAATCGGCGCGCTTCGGAAACTCCGCGGAGGATGCGCGCCAGCTTGCCCAGGTTGTTTGAGGAAGTTGCGGCAGCTATGCGATCCGAATAGCGTTGGGATAGATCTGCGCCGGTTCGACTCTCGGTTGAACGCTGAGCTGTTTCAGATATTGATCCACGCAAGCCGCAGCCTTGCGACCTTCCGAGATTGCCCACACAACCAGCGATTGCCCGCGCCGCATATCTCCGGCAGCAAAAACGCCTGGGACCGATGACATGTAGTTCTCGTCGGTGGCGACATTTCCGCGATTATCCAACTGAACTCCCAATTGTTCGATCATTCCGTTGCGAACCGGTCCGAGGAATCCCATGGCGATCAGGACAAGATCGGCATCCATCGTGAACTCGGTGCCAGCGATCGGCTCGAACTTCGGAGGCGGACCGACGCGTATGGCGTGAAGTTGCTTCACGTTTCCGTTTTCGTCGCCGGTGAAGCGAGTCGGTCGCGATGCTCCAGTCGCGGATGCCGCCTTCTTCGTGTGCACCTTCGATGCGAAGCTGCATCGGCCAGAGCGGCCAAGGCGTCTGCGGAGAACGCTCCTCCGGCGGCTTCGGCATGATCTCGAACTGGTGAACGGAAATCGGCTTCTGACGATGGCAAGTGCCGAGGCAATCCGCGCCAGTGTCGCCACCGCCAATGATGACGACGCGCTTGCCCGTCGCCAGAATCTCAATTGCGGGATCGATCGTATCGCCGTGGCAGCGCTTATTCTGCTGCGGCAGGAATTCCATCGCGAAGTGAATTCCCTTCAAGTTCGCGGCCGGGAATCTTGAGATCGCGAGGATGCTCGGAACCGCCAGCAAGCACGATCGCATCGAAGTCGCGACGCAAATCCTCGACCGCAGATGTTCGCTCCAACGTGAGCATTGGTCACGAACTTCACGCCCTCGGCGGTCATCTGCTCGAGGCGGCGATCGACGATGTGCTTCTCCAGCTTGAACTCTGGAATGCCGTAGCGAAGCAATCCGCCGATGCGATCAGCTTTTTCGTAGACAGTTACGCCGTGCCCAGCGCGACAGAGTTGCTGAGCCGCCGCGAGTCCTGCTGGTCCTGAACCAACGATCGCTACGCTCTTGCCGCTGCGGTGTTTCGGCAGAACGGGATGAATCCATCCTTCGAGAAAACCTCGCTCGACGATGTTCTTCTCATTCTGCTTGATCGTGACCGCTGGTTCCGTGATGCCCAGAACACATGAGGCTTCGCAGGGCGCCGGACAAATGCGGCCGGTGAACTCCGGGAAGTTGTTGGTCGCATGCAGCTGGCGGACTGCGTCTTTCCAGCGTCCGCGATAGACGAGATCGTTCCAATCGGGGATCAGATTGCTTACCGGACATCCGGTCTGGCAGAACGGCACACCGCAATCCATGCATCGCGCACCCTGCTTGCGGAGCTCCTCTTCGGGGAAATCCTGATAGATCTCGAACCAGTCGTTTACGCGTTCGAGCACAGGCCTGCGCGGAGCCAATTCGCGGGAGTAGTCCATGAAACCGGTGGTCTTACCCATGTTGCACCTGCTCCGCGTTGGCTAAAACGGCAACTGGTTCGCCTGGAATATACGCTTGCTCGGCTCGTGCAATGCCGAGCACGCGCTTGAATTCGTGCGGAAACACCTTTATGAAACGGGACACGGCCTCGTTCCAGTTCTCGAGAATCCACTTGGCGCGCTGGCTGCCCGTAAATTCCGCGTGCCGCTGAACCAGATCGCGAACAACCTGCACGTCCTTCGTTTCCGTGAGAGGTTCAAGATCAACCGACTCCAGATTGCAGCGCTTCTCGGTGAAGTCTCCGCGTTCATCGAAGACGTAAGCGACTCCGCCGCTCATTCCGGCCGCGAAATTGCGCCCGCAGGAACCGAGCACGACGACCAAGCCGTTCGTCATGTACTCGCAGCCGTGATCGCCGACGCCTTCCACCACGGCCGTGGACCCGGAATTGCGAACGGCAAAGCGCTCGCCCGCCACGCCGTTGAAGAAGACTTCTCCGCTGGTCGCGCCGTACAGCGCGACGTTGCCGATGATGATGTTCTCTTCGGGAGCAAAGTCTGATCCGCGCGGCGGATACACGACGATTCGTCCGCCAGAAAGACCCTTGCCGACATAGTCGTTGGCTTCGCCTTCCAGAGTCAGCGTAACGCCCTTTGCAAGAAAGGCTCCGAAACTCTGGCCAGCCGAACCGGAGAGATGGATGCGGACCGTGTCGTCGGGAAGTCCGGCGGATCCGTATCGGCGCGCGATCTCGCCGCTCAGCATCGTGCCGACAGAGCGGTGCACGTTGCGGACGGGCAGATTAATTTCAACGGAACTCAAGCTCAGCAAAGCATCCAGTGAATGCTCGACCAGTTGATGATCGAGAAGCGTCATGCAAGCCGTGATCCTGGTCGTGGATGCAGCGTCTCGCCACGCGGGACGGCACTGGCGGATTGTAGAGAATTGAGGAGAAATCGAGTACCGCGGGCCTTCCAATGATCTTTCCAGTGAGCGACCGCCGTATCCACCTCGAGCATGTCGACGCGACCAACCATCTGGTCGACCGTGCTGAAGCCCATTTCCGCCATGTACTGCCGAATCTGCTCGGCGATGAAGAAGAAGAAATTGATGACGTGCTCGGGCTGGCCCTGGAACTTTTGCCGAAGCGCGGGATCTTGCGTGGCAATGCCGACCGAGCAGGTGTTGAGATGGCACTTTCGCATCATGACGCAGCCCATCGCGATCAGCGGAGTCGTCGCAAAACCGAACTCTTCGGCGCCGAGCAATGCGGCGATCACGACATCGCGGCCCGTCTGAAGTTTGCCATCGGTCTGAACTCGGATGCGGCTGCGCAGGTCGTTTAACAAGAGAACCTGCTGCGTCTCTGCCAGTCCCAGTTCCCACGGAATGCCCGCGTGCTTGATCGAACTGAGAGGAGATGCTCCGGTGCCTCCACTGTCTCCGCTGATGAGAACCACGTCGGCATGAGCCTTGGCCACACCGGCTGCGACAGTTCCTACTCCGACTTCAGCGACCAACTTCACGGCAATTCGCGCAGTGGGATTGACGTTCTTCAGGTCGTAGATCAGCTGCGCGAGATCTTCGATCGAATAGATGTCGTGATGCGGAGGAGGAGAAATGAGTCCCACGCCCGGGATCGAGTGCCTCAGACGCGCGATGACGTCGTCCACTTTATGTCCGGGAAGCTGCCCGCCCTCGCCCGGCTTGGCGCCCTGGGCCATTTTGATCTGGAGTTCGTCGGCGTTCACCAGGTAATTCGCCGTGACGCCGAAACGAGCCGACGCCACTTGCTTGACCGCGCTGCGACGGAGATCGCCGTTGGGATCGGGCTTGAAGCGTCCTTCGTCTTCCCCGCCCTCGCCGGTATTCGATTTGCCGCCGATGCGGTTCATGGCGATGGCAAGGGTCTCGTGGGCTTCCTTGCTGATCGATCCGAACGACATCGCGCCGGTCGTGAAGCGCTTGACGATTTCTTTCGCAGGCTCGACGTCTTCCAAGGGAACCGGCGCGGCGCTCTTCTTCAGTTTCATCAGTCCGCGCAGCGTGCAGAGCTGTGCACTCTGCTTGTCGATGAGCTCGGTGTATTCCTGGAAAGTCTTGAAGCTGTCCTGCCGAACCGCATGCTGAAGCTTGCTGATCGTCAGCGGATTAAGGAGATGGTATTCACCATTGACCCGCTGGTGATAGTTGCCGCCGACAGTCAGTTCAGTTTCGAAATCGGTCAGAGGCCGGAAAGCGTATTCGTGCTTCAACAGGGCTTCATTTGCCAAGACTGAAAGGCCGATGCCCTCGATGCGCGAAGTCGTCCCGGCAAAGTAGGCTCGACCAAGTCTTTGTTCAGGCCAATCGCTTCGAAGACCTGCGCTCCCTGATAGCTCTGGAGAGTCGAGATCCCCATCTTTGAAAACGTCTTGAGCAGACCCTTCTTGATCGCCTTCAGGAAATGCTTGACTGCCAACTCCGGCGTGATTGCCTCGCCCAACTCACCGCGCCAGGCAAGGTTTTCCACGCTTTCCAGAGCAAGATACGGATTGATCGCGCTGGCCCCGTAGCCGCTGAGCAAGGCGAAATGCATGACCTCGCGCGGTTCACCGGATTCGGTGATCAGCGCGACCTGGGTTCGCGTTTCCTCTCGTACCAGCAGATTGTGAACGGCTGCAAGCGCAAGCAAACACGGAATGGGCGCGTAATCTTTGTCGACGCCGCGATCCGAAAGAATCATCAACGAGTATCCGGCTTTCACCGCCAACGAAGCGCGCTGGCACAGCTCATCGAGGGCGCGCTTCAGTCCTGCTTCACCTTCCTTGGCCCGGAAGAGAGCCGGCAGAGTGGTCGCCAGCAAGTCGCGGTTCGAAACCCGGCGCAGTTTTTCCAATTCGCGATTCGTCAGCAGAGGATGCGCCAGCTTCAGCATGTGACAATTCTCAGGCGCTTCCTCGAGAATGTTGCGCTCACTCCCGATGTAGCTGATGAGCGACATAACCATCTCTTCACGAATCGGATCGATGGGAGGATTAGTCACCTGTGCGAAGAGCTGCTTGAAGTAGTTGAAGAGCGACTGCGGCTTGTCTGAAAGGCACGCCAGCGGAGTGTCGGTCCCCATGGAACCGACGGGCTCTTCGCCCTTGGTTGCCATGGGCGTAAGGATCATGCGCAGATCCTCGTCGGAGTAACCGAAGGCCCGCTGTCGGCGGAGGAGCGTCTCGGCATCGGGATAATGCATGCGCGACGGCTCCGGCAGTTGGTCGATCGTGATCTGATTTTCCTTCAACCACTCCGCATAGGGATGTCGCGACGCCAGCTTCTGCTTGATCTCTTTGTCGGAGATGATGCGGCCTTCGACCGTGTCGACCAGAAACATCTTGCCCGGTTGCAAGCGGCCTTTTCTCTTGACCTGCTCGGGCGCCACGTCGAGCACGCCCGCTTCGGAAGCCATCACGACCAGGCCATCGTGCGTGACAACATACCTGCCGGGACGAAGGCCGTTGCGATCGAGCGTCGCGCCGATCACGCGGCCATCGGTGAAAGCAATTGCTGCCGGGCCATCCCAAGGTTCCATCACGCAGGCGTGGTACTCGTAGAAAGCGCGTTTCTCCGGCTTCATGTGCGGATTGCCGGACCAAGCTTCGGGAATCAGCATGGCCATGACGTGCGGCAAGCTGCGTCCCGCCTGCAGCAGCAATTCCACGGCATTATCAAAATTGGCGGAGTCGCTGCCATCCGGGGCAATGATCGGATGGAGCTTCTTAATGTCATCCCCGAAGAGCGGCGAACTGAGCAGCGACTGGCGCGCGTGCATCCAGTTGACGTTGCCGCGCAGCGTGTTGATCTCGCCGTTGTGCGCGATGTAGCGGTAGGGGTGAGCCCGCTGCCAACTGGGAAATGTGTTCGTGGAAAACCGCTGGTGCACCAGGCACAACGCGCTCACAACGTCAGGGTCGGACAGTTCGCGATAGAAGTTCGTGATCTGCTGCGCCAGCAGGAGGCCTTTGTAAACGATCGTCCGGCAGGAGAGCGACGGAATGTAGAACATCTCCGCGTCTTCGATTCCGGACTCGCGAATCTCGTTTTCGGCACGCTTGCGAACCACGTATAGCTTGCGCTCGAAGGCGTCCTCGTCCATGCCTTGGAGCGCAGACCCACGAATATCTGCTGGATGTACGGCTGCGAAGCCCGCGCGACGCGGCCAATCGCCGACGCGTAGACCGGGAGTGTCGCGCCAGCCGAGCAGGGACAAGCCTTCTTCCTTGATAATTCGCTCGAGGATGCCTTCACAGGTGAGGCGCTGATGCTTCTCGACCGGCAAGAAAGTCATGCCGACGCCGTACGTTCCCGGTTTGGGCAGGGTGAAGCCGAGTTTTTCGCATTCTCGGGCGAAGAATTTGTGAGGAATCTGGATCAGAACGCCGGCGCCATCGCCAGTCTCGGGATCGCAGCCGCAGGCGCCGCGATGAGCGAGATTGAGAAGGACCTGAATTCCCTTCTTAATGATTTCGTGGCTCTTTTGACCGGAGATGCTGGCGACAAACCCGATTCCGCAGGCGTCGTGCTCATGCGCCGGGTCGTAGAGACCCTGCGCCGGAGGCAAGCCATTGGTCGGGTTTAGACGCGTCATCGTGGACTCCGTCGCACGGATTGAATAGCTGTCTGGATCACCTGTTCTTGGGCGCACCGGCGAGGCTATTCTACACGGCACACTTCTGCTCAGGACTATTGGTTCCAACTATCTTAATAAGGCTTCGGGGGCGGCAAAGTACAATGCAGAATTTCGATTGCTCCCATGCAAAATTCCGAGCAAGGGCCCGTGTGCAGAGGCTCAGGAATTAACCGCCATTTCAAGGCGAGTCCGCTATAATTCCGCCAACCCATGGACTTTGATCAACTCATCACGTTCCTGGAAGTCGCCAGACAGGGCAGTTTTTCCCGTGCGGGGGAAAAAGTCTTTCGATCACAATCGGCGGTCAGCGCGCAGATCCGCCAACTGGAGCAGGAGTATGGTGACCGCCTGCTCGACCGCTCCGGCAAAACCGTCAAGCTGACGCCCGCCGGACAGATTTTCTACGAATACGCCGAGCGCCTTAAGAACCTGAGGGATGAGTCGCTAACAGCGGTTGCTGACCACAGCACCACTCCCCGCGGCACGCTGCGCGTAGGGGCCAACGAGGCCACTTGTTTGTACGTCCTGCCGGAGGTCTTTGGGGAATACTGCCGGCGGTATCCACCGGTGCAGATCAGCATCTATCGAAATTTCAGCTACAAGATCGTGGAAAAGCTGGAAAATGGGGCGGTGGAAGTGGGCATTCTTACCCTGCCGATCCAGTCTCCCAGCCTGAAGATCCAGCCTATTTTCCGCGACAAGCTGATGCTGATGGTGAGCCCTAAGAATCCGCTGGCCAAGCACAAGGTCGTGCCAGTCAGTGAGATCGTCAAACATCCGCTGCTGTTTCCGAAGACCGGCCACACGCGCAGGCTTCTGGACAAGCTCTTCCGGCCGCACAGCGCCGAGCTGCAGGTGCGAATGGAGTTGCCGAGTATTGGGATGATTAAGAGCTTCGTTGCGGCTGACCTGGGCGTATCGCTGATCAGCGCCTCGTTTGCCCGCGATGAAGTGGAGGCTGGTCGCGTCAAATTGATCGACCTCGAAGATGCGGAACTCTATCGCGAACTGGGACTGGCTTACCGTCGCGATCGCACGCTTTCGGTGGCATCGACTGCATTTGTGGCGCTTTTACGGCAGTTTGCGACGCAAATGAAGAAAACGGATGCTTAGCCGCCTGGACCTGAAATTTCGATTGGTAACATCATAATTTTGAATTTAACCTGACAGCATCCGTCCGATATTCTCACCATGCGTTATTTTGCAGTCCCTGATTTCATGAACACCCTCGTCCAGAAGGCGACGCGAATTACATCGACAGGCACAGGCATGTCGACACGAATTACGTGTCTTCTGGAGGACGGGAACGGATGAAGTAAAGCAATCTTAGGCAAGACCACCGAACCCACCGCCAGAAGCGATCTGGCGGTGGGTTTTTGCTTTTGGGCGATTTCGCAAGAATGGAGCGGAAAGAACATGAGCGGCCTACAGCGACAAAGCAGATTTGAGCGTGGCGAAGATGTGGTGGTGATGAAGTTCGGCGGCACGTCGGTCGAGGACGCAGCTGCCATTCGACGGCTCATCGGAATCGTCGAAAGCAGACTGGGGGCGAAGCCGGTGCTAGTTGTCAGTGCACTGGCGAAAGTCACCGATCAATTGCTGGAGGCGGGAAACGCGGCCGCCCAAGGGCATTTGGGATCTGCACTGGCAACCGTCCGAAACATTTACGTGCGCCATGAAGAGCTTGCTGATTCGCTTTTGAGCGCCTCGGCGTATGGCTCGCTCGACCGCGAACTGCGTCGCGAATTTCAGGCTTTGGAATCGTTCGTGCACGATCTGGAAACTTCCCGCCATTTTGACCTCAAGGCGCAGGACCGGCTGTTGAGCTTTGGAGAATGCTTCTCAAGCAGGCTCGTCAGCTGGGCCCTTAGTGAAGCGGGACTGCTGGCTGTGCATGTTGATGCTTCTAAGTGCATCGTCACCGACGCACGCCACGGACAGGCGAGTCCGCTATGGGATGTAACCAATCAGCGACTGCGGGACGTCCTGAACCCTCTCTTGCAGTCGGAGAGTGTGCCGGTTCTTGGTGGTTTTATTGCGTCGACCATCGATGGAGTTCCCACCACGCTGGGGCGCGGGGGATCCGACTTCAGTGCGGCCATTGTAGGCGCGGCCGTGGGCGCATCGCGAGTTGAAATCTGGACGGATGTTGACGGAGTCATGACGACCGATCCGAAGATTTGTTCCGACGCCCGCGTGATTCGCAAACTGAGCTTCGATGAAGCGGCTGACCTGGCCCATTTTGGTGCCAAGGTGTTGCATCCGGCAACTCTCGCGCCGGCGATGCGGGAGAACATTCCTGTTTATGTGTTGAACTCGCGGCACCCCGAGCGGCAGGGCACGGAAATTACGGCGCATGGCAGCACGGGCAACCGGGTGAGCGCCATCACCGCGAAACGAAATGTTGTCTCGCTCGAAATCCACTCGCGGCGCGGCGTAGATGCTGCTTTACTGAATACCGTGTTCGCAGTGCTTGAGCAACACACTTGTGCGGTGGACGTAATGGGAACTTCAGTCGACCGCATTTCCCTCTTGGTTGGTTCCAATGTCGCGCTGCCCAAGATTGTCGAGGGTCTGCAGCAAGTGGCCGACGTGCGATGGGAAAACCACAAGGCCCTGGTGTGTCTGGTCGGTGAGAATATTCGCCGGCAGCCGGAGGTGGCGAGCCGAGTCTTCGCGACGGTGTCTGACATGGACGTACGTGTCCTTTGCCAAGGAGCATCGGAACGGACGATATCGTTCCTGGTCGATGAATCGAAGGCCGAGGAATCGGTGAGGCGCCTGCATAGCGCCTTCTTTCCCAAGCTTGAGCCGACGACCGACTGGGGAGGAATTTCCAGCGCATTCTGCCAGGCCGGATAGAGGCCAACAGTTAATCGCCGCCTTCTGCTGTGGCCGTTTGTGCCTGTGCTGACGCTGGAAGCGGTTCGATGATGTGCAGGCCGCACTCGGTCTTGTTGAAGCCCGGCCAACGTCCGGCGCGCGGGTCCTCTCCGGGCCTGACGGCGCGGGTGCAATGGGTGCAGCCGATGCTGGGGTAGTCCTGATCGTGAAGCGCGTTGTAAGGAACATCGTGGTCATGGATGTAGCGCCACACTTGCTTCGACGTCCAATCAACGATCGGATTGATTTTCACTAGACCGAATTTTGCATCCCACTCGATTCGTTTTGCGGCCGAGCGTACTGATGTCTGATCGCGGCGGATGCTCGTGACCCACGCACTCAGTTCGCCAAGCTTCCGGCGCAGCGGTTCGACCTTGCGCAGATTGCAGCATAGATCAGGATCGCGGCTCCATAGAGCCTCGCCATGAACTCGCTGTTGCTCTTCCGGCGAGAGTTCGGAGAAGACCCTCTCGATCGTGATTCCGTACTTTTCTTCAATCCGGTCCATCAAATTGTAGGTCTCGGGAAAAAGAAATTCCGTGTCGATGGTGAACAGGCGGAAGTCCTTGCTGATGCGCGACGCCATGTCGATCAGCACCATTCCTTCGGCGCCGAATGCCGACGAAATAGCCACGCTTTTGCCGAACGTCTGGAACGCCCAACTTAGAACGTGCTGCGGAGACCATGTTTCCGCCAGGTTCTGCAGCACCTGTGCAACTTGAAGGTGGCCGTCGTGTTGGGTAGAGGGCTGAATGAGATCTTTCACGCGACTGGCTCCTCTTGCATGGACTCTGCACGCAAAACCGAAATTAGTTCAGCAGGGATAGACACTTCGCTGTCGCCCGAAGCGAGTTGTAACGGGTCGCCGGCGGCATGTCGCACGACATCACCCACTACAAGCAGAGTGGGAGCAGGCAACGTTGGGGAGAGCGGCAGTTTGCCGATACTCGTAAGAAAAGTCTGCTGGTCCGGCGCGGTCGCGCGAGAAACGATAGCGCAGGGCGTATCGCTTGCCAGACCCGACGCTTTCAATTTGCCAGAGATGTCCGCGTAATTGTGACCGGGCATGTAGATCACGAGAGTGGCGCCGCTTCCGGCCAGCTTGTTCCAGTCGGCAGCCTCAGCTGTTCGAAGCTTGATGCGCTGTGAGAAAGACCACGGCTGACGACTCGCGGCGATGCGTCAGCGGTATCTGCGCCGCTGCCGCCGCTCCCAGCGCCGACGTCACGCCGGGCACAACCTCATAATCAACGTTCGCCTTGCGAAGAGCCTCGATCTCCTCACCTGCACGGCCGAAGATCATAGGGTCGCCGGACTTCAAGCGGACTACTTGCAAACCCGAGTCCGCGAGAGCAATCATCAGAAAGTTGATCTCTTCCTGCTGGATCTTTTTCGTTCCGCATCTCTTGCCGACGTTGTGCAACTGCGCCGCTGGCGGAATGAGTTTCAGTATCTCCACAGAGACCAGTTCGTCATACAAGACAGCGTCTGCGGTCTGTAGCAATCGCAGAGCCTTCACGGTCAGCAAATCTGGATCGCCGGGTCCTGCGCCGACTAAAGAAACTCTTCCCGGTCATGATTTGTCTCCGTGAGCAATGAGTTCGCCCGCCAGTTCGCGGTTCTCGGCCAGAGCCGCTTCGAATGCTTCCCTGCTTGCCAGCGAATGCAGGAGGTCGAGCTTGCGCTCCTTGTCGAGATCGCTTGCCAGGATCAGTTTCCTGGTCTCGCCAAGCTCAGCCACCCAGGCAGCGTAACCGGGCCCGAATTGTTTTTCGAGTTGTTGCCTGATCTTCTGCGCCAACGATGGACTCTGCCCGCCGGTCGAGACGGCAATCTGCAAATCGCCGCGGCGAACAATCGACGGATAGAAGAAGTCGCAGAGATCCGGCACGTCGACCACGTTGCAGAGGGCGCCAAGTCTCTGGGCCTCGTGATAGATGCGCTCATTCAGCGAGCGCGAAGCAGTGGCGACGACGACCAGAAACGCACCGTGCAGGTCGTCGCTGGCTAAACGCACGCAGTTCGAGTTCGATCCTTCCCGAGCGCGCCCATTCGCGTACTGCGGGGCTGGCATCGAGCGCGACAACGCGAATGCGGGCACCGGTTTCGAGCAGGCCACCGATCTTCGGTTCGCCGACCTTTCCGGCACCGACGACCAGGCACTGCTTCCCTTCCAGTTTCATGAACATTGGAAACAAACTAGTCACCGATACCTCCTGCCAGGTGCACCAAATTTTGGGGAGAGGGCAGATCGCGCACTACTGCGGGCACACTCTCGCCCGCCAAAAACTCGCGCAGATGAGTGTCGCTGTGACGAGCAAAGAAGCTGCGCAGATTCTCAGACGGCTCGCGGTCGGCGAGATACCGGCCCAGAAGGCGCTCGAGCGCATCGGGCACTTCGGTGGCGAGGCAGCGATATCCGACCGGGCGCGCCGTCGACTGATGCAACCCGAGGGCGCCGCCCACGCAGAAGTAGTAAGCGTCTGCCAGGTTGCCGCCGACTTTGATCTTCTTGCCCTCGATGCCGATGTCGGCGATCCAGTGCTGCCCGCAACTGTTGGGGCATCCCGTGACGTGCAGCTTCAGATGCTGATCGAAGCCGGGCAGGCGCTCTTCCATCTCCTCCACCACCCAACGCGAGAAGCTCTTGGTTTCTGTGATCGCCAGCTTGCAGAATTCGGTACCGCTGCACGCTACGGCGCCACGTGCAAACGCTGACCCGCCGACCTGGAATCCAATTGCATCCAGCTCTTTGGCAAGCGAATCGGCATTGATCGTGGGAACATTCACGACCAGCAAGTTCTGCATGGTGGTGGCGCGGAGTTCGCCACTCGCATAGCGCTCGGCGAGATCGGCGGCCGAGTGCATCTGGTCGGCTGTGATTCGGCCCCGCAGCACCACCGCTCCGACGTAAGAAAGGCCGGGCTGCTTCTGCGCGTGAATGCCGACGTGGTCGCGGTAGACATCGTCGGGAGGATGTTCTTCCGCTGCGGGATCGAGTCGGAAACCGATGCGCTGCTGCAATTCGTCGAGAAAGCGTTCGGCTGTCCATCCATGACGCAGGAAGAGGAACTTCAGGCGAGCGCGCTCGCGATGTTCGCGGAGAACTTCGGAATCGCGGAAGAGCTCGGCAATGCCTTTGATGACCGGCACAACCTGACTCGGCTGAACAAACGCGTCGAGCCGCGCACCGAGATACGGTTCTGCCGACAGTCCGCCGGCAACACGCACGGAAAATCCAACTTCCCGCTTCCCGCCGACGGTGCGCGTGATCGCGGTCAGGCCAATGTCGTTGATTTCAGGATAAGAGCACCAGGAGTGGCATCCGGCGATCGAGATCTTGAACTTCCGCGGCAAGTTATAGAACTCAGCATTTCCCGCGAGCAACTGCGACGTCTCGAGCACCAGAGGCGAAGCATCAATAATCTCGTCGGCATCGACGCCGGCGACCGGGCAGCCTGTCACGTTGCGAACGACATCGCCGCAGGCTCCCGTAGTATTCAGTCCGACGCGCCACAGGCCTTCGAGAACTTCCGGCAACGCCTCAATCGTGACCCAATGCAGTTGAATGTTCTGGCGAACGGTGAGATCGGCAATTCCGTTGGCGTAGCGGCGGGTGAGATCTGCGATGGCGCGCAACTGATGAGAACTCATGATGCCGTTGGGAATCCGGATGCGAACCATGAAACGCTGCAGAGCGCGCCCCACGCCGCCCTGGCCGCCGGTAACACCAGCACCATCGCCCTGGGTGTAAACGCCCCACCAGCGGAAGTAGGTGCCGATCCACTCGGGGGGAATGGAATCGAAGCCCTCGCGAGCAAAGCGGCGGATTTCGTCCAGCCCTTCCCAGGGATTCATGGCGCGCTTCAGGCGCTCCGCGCGCTGCGCCGCGGTCTCTTTCTTCTTCGTGTTTGTCGTCGTATTGGTCATCGCTGTTTCGGGCAATAAAAAACCCACCGCCAGATTGGTCTGGCGGTGGGTTGATGAGTGCTTTTACGTTAAGAAGAACTTCTTAAGTCAGCAGCCTCCCCGCGCCAGAGCGCACGCATCCACAACAACAACAACAGATGCAGCAGCACACCGCGCGAAGATTGGAGCTATCTGACATTCGAGAGTAGATTCTACGGGCCCGGCTGGCGCCCGTCAACATTACTGTTCTCCGGCTTAGACTCAAAATTTCGATAAAAGGAATCAGAATTTTTGCATTCCCGCGCGCCCAAGCTGCCAACGCTGTAAAATCAACAACTTAGCCTTCCTTGCAAATGTTCAGTGATAATCTTTTCGTTCTCCGGCAGCCTGTATTCCACGCTTGATTCAGTTAGAAAGGTAGCGTCCTTATTATGTATGAAGCGCTCCGCCGCGTTAGTCCTCTTTCCTCTCGTCTTCGTCGTAGCTGGGTTGTGCCAGAACAATGGTCCGGATCCTTACAAGGCGACTCTCGATCGACTGAATTCGCTGACCCATCAAGCCGAATCTGAGTGGCGTTTTCATGACGACATTCCACATCCCGAAGATCCCGAGTCTGAACGACTCGGACTGGGGCGTCTGGACCGTGAAGAATGTGTCCGGTCCCGGAGGACGGCACGCGAATGAGGAACACTGGACAGGCACTCGCGTCTTCCGGCGCTGGATCCAAGTTCCTGAGAAGATCAACGGCTACGCCACTCAAGGAGCGCGCGTTTGGCTGGATTTGCGTTTCGGAAGTCCAGACAGCCTGATGATCACTGTCTTCTCCAACGGCGCGATTCTCTACCGAGGCGACGATGACAACATCCTGCCTGTGCTGTTGACCGAGAATGCGCAGCCGGGGCAGAAGTTTCTGGTGGCGGCGCGCGTGGTCGGCGGAGATGCGGTGCAGTCGGAATTCTTCCACAGCGAACTCACGATCGATGCTCCGAAGTCGCGCCCGGATCCTGCCCGGCTGCGCCTGGAACTTCTGGCCACTCGTCCGATCATTGCCGCCTATGAGGATGGAAAAGCAGAACGCGAGCGCCAACTGGAGGCAGCGGTTAAGGCGATTGACTTCTCTCCGCTCGAGAAAGGAGATCAGGCAAGGTTTGACGCATCACTCACGTCGGCACATGCCAAGCTGGAAGTACTGAAGCCATGGCTGCAGCAGTTCACGATTCGCGCCGTCGGAAACTCGCACATTGACATGGCCTGGCTCTGGCCATGGACCGAGACTGTCGAAGTTGTTCGCAACACATTCAACAGCGTGCTCGATTTGATGCGCGAGTATCCCGACTTCAAGTTCACCATGTCTTCGGCGCGGACCTACGAATGGATGCAGGAGAAGTATCCGGATCTCTACCATCAGATCGAGCAGCGGGTGAAAGAAGGACGCTGGGAGATCATCGGCGGGATGTGGGTTGAGCCCGACCTGAACATGCCCGACGGTGAGTCGCTGGTGCGGCAGATCCTGGTCGGCAAACGCTATTTCCAGAAGAACTTTGGCGTGGACGTGAAGATCGGATGGAATCCGGACTCGTTCGGTTACAACTATCAACTGCCGCAGATCTACAAGCGATCGGGCATGGACTACTTCGTGACCCAGAAGCTGATGTGGGCGCACGAATTCACCACCTTCCCCTACAAATTCTTCTGGTGGCAGGCGCCGGATGGCAGCCGGCTGCTGACGTATTTTCCGCACGACTATGCAGATGGGATCGATGCGGAACCGCTGGGGAGTCAGGTGGCGGTCTGGATGCCATCGATCTACGGCCCGAAAATCCCCGAAAAGCCCGAGATGATGCACTTATACGGGGTTGGCGATCACGGCGGCGGACCGACGCGCGTGATGCTCGATCACGCCGAGCAACTTCGCGCTCCCGATGCCGTTTTCCCCAAGCTGGAGTTCAGTTTTGCCAGCGAATTCTTCGCGACATGGAGAAGAAGCTGCCCTCGATGCAGGTTCCGACCTGGGATGGTGAACTCTACTTCCAGTATCACCGCGGCGTCTTCACGACACAGGCGGAGACCAAGCGGAGAATCCGGCGCTCTGAAGAAAATGTGTTGAACGCCGAGAAGTTTGCGTCGATTGCCTCGCTGTACGGACGCCCTTACCCGCAAGAAGTCATGACGCAGACGTGGAAGAACCTGCTGTTTGATCACTTCCACGACATCATGCCGGGCTCTGGCATTGCCGTGAACTATCTGGATGCCAAGCGCAATCTGGAGAACGTGGACCGAGCTGCGAATGACATCACGTTGGCATCTCTGCGGGAGATTGCGGCGCATGTCAACACCCAGGGAGAAGGCGTGCCGGTGCTCATCTATTCAATTCGCTGTCGTGGCCGCGAACCGAAGTGATACGAGGTTGAGGTCGCAACTGCCCGGTCCAGCCCGAGCAGATTGAGGTTGTCGACTCCAAAGGCAAGCCGGCTGAAGCGCAACTGCTCTCGATCTAGATGCCGAAACGCATCGCGCGCGCTTCTTGCTGCTCTCGCAACACTCCGGCGCTCGGCTATCAAACTTATTTCGTGCGCGCAGCGCTACCGTCGGCTGCTCCGGTCCATTCGCTATCTGTAAGGCTTCCGCGGACACGCTGGAAAATGAATTCATCCGCGTGAAGATCGATCCTCAGACGTGGCTGCATGACGAGCCTGTTCGACAAACGGAGCGGCACCGAAGCGCTGGCCCCTGCCGAGACCGACACTGGTGGTCCGAAGAACACCATCTGCGGCAATCTCCTGCAGACTTTCGTCGACAAGCCCAAGCAATGGGACGCGTGGAACATCGACGCGGATTTCGAGAAGCAACACTGGGATCTCGATAAGGCCGACGAAGTCAAGCTGGTAGAGAGCGGTCCGCTGCGCGCCGTCATTCGCGTGAAGAATCACTTTCAGAACTCGACGTTTGTGCGGGACATCATCTTGTATGCTGGCGTGCCGCGCGTTGACGTGAAGATGCAGGCGGAGTGGCACGAGAAGCATATTCTGCTGAAGGTCGCATTCCCGGTCAGTGCGCACAGTGACAAGGCGACCTACGAAATTCCTTACGGCTCGGTGGAGCGTCCGACCACGCGCAATACTCCCGCAGAGCAAGCGCAATTTGAGGTTCCGGCGTATCGATGGGCCGATATTTCCGATGCCAAGCACGGATTCAGCCTGTTGAACGATTCCAAGTACGGGTACGACGCCAAGGGCAATGTGCTGCGCCTATCCTTGTTGCGGTCGCCCGAGTGGCCTGATCCGCACGCCGATGAGGGGCATCACGAATTCACGTACTCGTTATATCCGCACGCCGGAGGATGGAAGGATGCACTCACCGTTCGGCGCGGCTACGAACTGAATTACAAACTGATTCGCGCTTCCCTTCGGCAGGCACCAGGGAAAACTTCCGGCGGAATACTCGTTCCTGCAAACGAAATCGGACAATGTCATCGTCACCGCGGTCAAGAAGGCGGAAGACGACAACGCGCTCATCGTTCGGTTCTATGAATGGGCTGGAAAGCAGGGAGATGTTGCGATTCAGCTTCCCGCTGGCGCAACCTCGGCCTCGGAAACGGATCTGATGGAGAGGCCGTTGGGGAGCCTGCCGGTCTCGAACGGAGAAGTGAAGGTGCCCACGAAACCTTACGAGATCAAAACGGTCGAAGTGCGATTCTCTGACATGGCGGCGGTCGCAGGGGACCGGCCGTGATGGGAATTTCCAAAGACGTATTAGGAGTCGACATCGGAGGAACGAAGATCGCTGTAGGAATTGTCGATCGGGCGGGCAAGATTCTCGCTCAAGGACGAACGCCGATGGTCGCCAACGGAACGCCGGAGGCTGCATTGGACGCGGTCATCAGCGCGATCGATTCCATCTTGTCCACCGGCACGGAGGTCGAAGGCATCGGCATCTGTGCACCTGGACCGCTTGATCCGAAGAGCGGGATCGTTCTCAATCCGCCGAACCTTCCCTGCTGGCGTAATTTTCCACTGGCCGAGAAAATCCGCGCGAAATACAAGGTACCTGTGAATGTCGACAATGACGCAAATGCAGCGGCATTGGCCGAGACTCTTTGGGGAGCGGCTCAGGGCTTTCGTTACGTCTTCTATGCAACGATAGGCACCGGGATTGGGACTGGCATCGTTTTTGATGGCGCCATCTATCACGGGAAGACCGGGTCGGCGGGAGAGGGCGGGCACGTGAGCATCGATTATCGAGGCCCTGTCTGCGGATGTGGCAAGCGTGGTTGCATCGAGATTCTGGCCGCCGGGCCGGCGATCGGCGCGCGGGCGCGGGCCAAAGTCGCGGCTGAGCCTTTGCGTGGAAAGACAATTGTCGATTTGGTCAAAGGAAACGTCAGCGCGATCACTAGCCAACACGTAGGCGAGGCGTTCGAGTCGGGTGACCCGTTGGCACGAGAGGTCCTTGAAGAAACGGTCCATCTCCTGACGATTTGGTTGGGGAACATTGTCGACCTGCTCGATCCCGACGTCATTGTTGTGGGTGGCGGAGTGGCCGCAATGTTGCAGAACCTTCTTTGAGGAGATCAAGCGCGGAATGCCGGAGTGGTGTGTGAATCCGCGGGCTTCAGAAATTCCGCTGTTGATGGCGCATTACGGCGCTGACGCCGGAATTGCTGGGGGTGCGGCGCTGTGTTCCAGAGAACCGGCTTGACTCTTGAGAGTCACAAAACTAAGAGGAGCACGAATGAAGATGTCATGCCCCGTGTGGGTACGCATTAGTTGTTCCGCACTGCTGGTGTTTTTTGCCACAAATGTGGTCGTGCAAGGCCAGGACTTGCCCAAGGCGCCGCAAGCTCACGTTTTCTCTCTGACTCCAGCGCCCGGATATTTCACCGAGCCTGGTGTTGCCGTAAATCCTGCGAACCCGCAGCAGGTCGTCGCCGTGTTTCAGGACAATGCTCACGCCGCCTACTCGCGGGATGCGGGCGAGACTTGGCAAGCTGCAGAGGGCGTGGATCCGAAGAACTACAGAGTTTCGGGAGACGTATCGACAGTGTTCGACAACCAGGGTCACGCGTTCGTCTGCTACATCGCATTCGACAAACTCGGGACCTTCAATTATTGGGCGCATGGCGCGACGCGGAACGGCATTTTTGTGCGGCGCTCGCTGGATGGCGGGAAGACCTGGGAGGCAGACCACATCCCGGTGGCGGAGCAGCCCAGCGTCGCCGGAATTCCCTTCGAAGACAAGCCTTACATCGTCGCCGACAACTCGAAAAGTAAATTCGCCGGCAACCTGTACGTCGGCTGGACGCGCTGGCGGTTAACCGACTCGCAGATGGTGATCTCGCGCTCGACCGACGATGGGAAGACCTGGTCCGAGCCTGTCGAGATCGATGCTCATCCCGGGTTGCCGCGCGACGACAACGGTGCGGCGGAAGGATTCGATGGCGCAGTCGGACCCGATGGCACGCTCTACGTGATCTGGAGTCAGGACTACGACCTCATGTTCACGTCCTCGCGCGACGGCGGGCAAGACATTCTCCCGTGCGCGGCCTGATCATTCATACCGCACCAATCATGTTTGCGATCGACACGCTGGATCGTGCGAACGGATTCCCTCAGATCGCCGTAGATCCCAAGAGCAAGCGCCTGTACGTTACCTGGAGCGATTATCGTAACGGCGATATCGATGTGTTTATCTCGAGTTCTGACGATGGCGGGAAACACTGGACTCCCGCGGCAAGAGTGAACAACGATCCGGTCCACAACGGGGCCGAGCAGTTTTTCCAGTGGTTGGCGGTGGACCCTGTCGACGGCTCGGTAAATGTCATCTTCTACGATCGCCGGAACGATCCCAAAAATCGCAAACAGATCGTGGTGCTGGCACGCTCCACCGACCAGGGACGCACCTTCAACAACTACGCATGGACCGATGAGGCCTTCGAGGCTGGCGGACTGTTCTTTGGGGACTACAGCGGGCTGGCTGCGTATGGTGGGCGGGTCTACGGCGTCTGGACTGAGAAACCCATTCCGCCGCCTCCTTCCGACGAGAAAAACAAATCAGAAGAAGGTAAAGATGCCAAGACACCACCGCGTGGGACGGTCGTGAAACTCGGCACTGCTGACTTCAGCGGCAAAGTGCAGGCGGGCATCGCGAGAACAAGCTTCTGATGGGCTAGCTACGAGTGCGGAATTGCAAGCGCGCCGAGTTGTCGCATCTCACTCTGTGCGCAACTCATCGAGCACGGTTCCGCTCGCGTCCAGCAAGCGGATCTGCAGCGCGAGCAAGCCTGCGGCGTGGGTTGAGCAGCTGAGGCATGGATCATAGGCACGTACCACTGCCGAGACACGGTTCAGCATGCCTTCCGTCAGCTTCGTTCCATCAATGAAGTGCTCGCTGACCTGTTGGACACTCCGACCGATCGCAAGATTGTTGTGGCCCGTAGCCACAATCAGGTTGGCCCAGGTGATCGCGCCGTCTTCATTGACCTTGTAGTGGTGAATCAGCGTGCCCCGGGGGGCCTCGATCATGCCGACGCCTTCGAGAGCGTTGACGCCGGCGGTAGCCCGCGTGTGGGTCTCGAGAATGCGGGTGTCGTCCAGTAAGCGTTTCGATCTTTTCCAGCGCATAGACGATTTCGATCAGCCGCGCGTAGTGATACAAGAATGCGCTGTGCGCGACCGTTCCGAATCGCTGGTGGAATTCCTTGAATTCGGCGTCCGCGTTCGGCGTGCCACACTGGCTGGCAGCATTCAGGCGTCCGAGCGCACCAACCCGATAAACGCCGCCAGGGTATCCCTGAGGCTTGAAGAAGGGTGCCTTCAAATATGACTCGCGCAAGCTGGCTTCGCCGATGTAATTGGAATAATCCTCGGCGGGAACGTAATCTTCAACGACTTCTCCAGTGGCGCTCCGGAAACGCAGGCCGCCGTCGTACAGTTGCAAGTTCCCTTTCGCATCAACCATGCCAGCGTGCATGGTTGGGAAGGAACCAAAGAATTCGATCTCTTCCTTGTAAGCGATCGAGCGCGCCTTTGAAGAACTGCAGCGTTCTCTCGGCAATTCCCTTCGCCGCCGGCAACTCGGAGAGGATGCGGTCTCGGATCGACACTGGAAAGTGGCGTTGCGACACCTCCGGGCACAATCCATGACGGATGCACGCGCTCCTGGGCTAGACCTTCCACAATCAGCAAGCCGAACTTGCGCAGTTCGATGCCTTCGCGCGCGAGTTCCGGGTGGCCGGCGATCACTCCCAGCACGTTCCGCGAAGCCGGATCTGAGTCCATCCCCAGAAGGAAGTCCGGCGCCGAAAGATAGAAGAAGCTCAAAGCGTGCGACTGCACGATTTGCGCAAAGTGTATCAGCTCACGCAATTTCCTGGCGACTGGAGGAATGCGCACGGCCATGATCGCGTCGCAAGCCTTGGCTGAAGCCAGCAAGTGGCTGACCGGGCAGATTCCGCAAATCCGCGCCGTGATCCCCGGCATTTCGTAAAACGGATGGCCCTCGGTGAACTTCTCAAAGCCGCGCACCTGAGTGACGCTGAATTCTGTGTTGGCGACGTGCCCCTGATCGTCGAGTTGAATCGAGATCTTGGCGTGTCCCTCGATGCGGCTGACGGGCTCGATGGTGATGCGCTTCATCACACGCTCCTTATCCGAACTTCACCTTCAGATTGCCGTTGGGTTTCTTGCCGTCCAGCAGATCATTGATGACTCCGACGATCGTCTTCGAAGGAGGCGGACAGCCCGGCAGACAGATATCCACTTTCACGAACTCACGCAGCGGCCTTGCCTGCTTCAGCAGGGCGGGAACACGCTCTGAAGGCACGCCTTTTTTCTCATCCGCTCCGTCCACGTAAATGCGCTGCAGTAATTTCTGAACCGGAATGGAGTTGCGCATGGCAGGAACATTGCCGGTGACCGCACAATCTCCCATCGAGATCAAGATATTGGTGCGCTGCCGGATCTTCTGCACCTTATTAAGATCGTCCTGAGAGCTGACCGCCCCTTCGACCAGCGTGACGTCCACGTCTTCCGGAAACTCCTGCGCATCTACGAGCGGGCCGTAGACCAGGTCGATCTTCCGGCCGAGCGAGATGATGGCTGCATCCATGTCGAGCAGAGACATATGGCAGCCAGAGCATCCGTCGAGCCAGACGGTGGCCACTTTCACCTTCTTCATACCTGCACTCCTCTCTGGTGTACCAGCGCGGTGACGGCATCGATTTTCTTGACCATCTCTTCCACCGCCCAGCCTTTCTCAGCCAGCGCGCCGGTCGGACAGGCGTGCACGCACTTGCCGCAACTGGTGCAACTCGTGGCCTTGCCCCACTTTTCATTCATCTCGCTGACGATGCGAGCATGAATACCGCGCGCAGTGAGCTCCCACACGTGTGCGCCTTCCAGTTCGGCACAAACGCGCACGCATCGCGTGCAAAGAATGCAGCGGTTGTGATCGAGCACGAAACGCGGGTGCGACATATCGATCGAGAGCTTGGGAAAGTTGTAGGCCAACCCCACGGTGCTGATGCCCAACGCGGTCGCCATCGTCTGCAGTTCGCAGTGGCCGTTCGAAACGCACACCGCGCAGATGTGATTTCGTTCGATCAGAAGCAGTTCCAGTGATATCCGGCGATACCGGGTCAGCTTGGGCGAATTGGTCGTGACCGACATACCCTCCTGGATCGGAGTGGTACAAGCCGGAAACAGGCGCTCGGAGCCGGATACTTCCACCAGGCAGATTCGGCAGGCTCCCACGGATGTCAGGCCATCGAGATCGCACAATGTCGGAATGTACTTTCCGTTGGCCTTTGCCGCCTGCAGGACGCTCTGGCCTTCGAGGGCGCTGATCAGCTCTCCATCGATTCGGATCGATATCTTCTTCTGTGGCAAGGTTCGCTCCCTTCAGCTCAGTGCTAGCTCACGTTGGCGGCTTTGACGTCGCAGCGGAGGCAGCGGCAGGTTTCATCCAGTGCCTCTTCCTGATTGAGGCCGGCCACCACTTCCTCTTGCGAGCGGACGCGAGCGGCAGCCGCGAGTGCATGTCCCGTGTGACGGCGATTGGGACTCGGCTCTTCCGGCGGAGTCTGCTCGTAATCAAATTGCGGATACAGGCTCTGCCAGCGATCAGCTTCCATCAGTTGCAGATCGATGCTGCGGGCCGCCTGCTTGCCGTAAGCCATCGCGTTCGAAACGTTGGAAGCGCCGGTCACCAGGTCGCCTCCGGCGTAGAACCTGGGACGGCTGGTCTCGAGCGTGAAACGGTTCACGTCGATGGTTCCACTCTCTTTCAGGACCAGTCCTGATGCTCGGCAGAAATCCAGGTCCACCGTCTCTCCGATCGCAAAGATCACCGAGTCACAGTCGAAGCGCTGGATTTCATCCGTCGCGATGGGCTTTCGGCGGCCGGACGAGTCATATTCGCCGAGCCTGGTTTTCACGATCTCAATCGCCTTCACATTGCCCTTAGCGTCGCCAATCACGCGATGGGGTGCGGCAAGGAACACAAACTTCGCACCTTCGTCCTTCGCCGCGCGGGTCTCCTCTTCGATCGCCGGCATGTCTTTGCGTTCGCGACGATAGAAGACGGTCACCTCGCAGCCTTTGCGCAACGAGGTTCGGGCCGAATCAATCGCCGCATTGCCGCCGCCGATAATGGCGACCCGCTTCCCCAGGTTGACGTCCTGACCGGAGGCGACGGCTTCCAGGAAATTGAGCGCCGGATAGACGCCCTTCAACTCCGTACCCGACTGATAAACCCAGGACTCCTTCCACGTACCGATGGAGAGAAAGATCATGTCGAAGCGGTCGTCGAGATCGTTCAGGGCCAGATCGACGCCGACTCGCGTGTTGAAGCTGAACTTCACGCCCAGACGCTCAATCAGCTCGATCTCGCGCCGCAGTATCGCCTTTGGAAGCCGGTATTCGGGCAGCGCGAAGCGGAGCATCCCGCCGGCTTCCGACTTGCTGTCGTAGACCGTCACCTCGTGGCCGAGCAGGGCGAGGTAGAACGCCGCCGTAAGTCCCGCCGGTCCAGCGCCAACCACGGCAATCTTGCGTCCGGTCGGCTCCAGCTTGCGCGCGGTGATCTGGCGGATCATCGACTCGTACTTATCAGACGAGAAGATCGAATCAGCAATGAAGCGGTGGACCTCCCGCATGTTCACGGCCTGATCGAGCGTCTGACGGCGGCAGCGGCTGTCGCACGGATGCTGGCAGACCCGCCCCGTCGATGAAGGCAGCGGATTGTCGAGAATCACGGAAAGGAAAGCCTCTTCCAGCGGTTCTCTTTGTAGAGCTGCAGGAAACGGGGAATGTTCATGTGCAGCGGGCAGCTGTTCTCACATGGCGAGAGAGCCAACTCCTCGCAAACTCCGGCTGTGCAGCGGTGCGCGAGAATGTGGTCTTCAAACTCGTTGCGGAAATGCCGCAGCGTCGTCAGCACCGGATTCGGCGCCGTTTGCCCCAGTCCGCACAGCGAGCAATCGCGGATGTAGCGGCTCAGTTCGTCCAGGATCTCAAGATGATGCGTGGTTCCTGCCCCTTCCGTAACGCGGTTCAGAATACGCAGGCATTTATTCAGCCCGACGCGGCACGGAATGCATTTTCCGCACGACTCCGAATGGGTGAACTCGATGAAGTAGCGGGCAACATCAACCATGCAGTTGTCTTCGTCCATCACGACCATGCCGCCAGAGCCCATGATGGAGCCAAGTTGCGCCAGATTTTCGTAGTCAACCGCGGTATCAAACATGTCCTGCGGAATACAGCCTCCGGAAGGACCGCCCGTCTGGACGGCTTTCACCTGACGCCCTCCCACTGCGCCTTCGCCAATGTCGTAGATAAACGTCTTCAGCGGCGTACCGAGCGGCATTTCCACCAGCCCGGTGTTCTTCACCTTGCCCACAAGCGAGAAGACTTTAGTCCCGGAACTCTTCGGGCTCCCGGTTTCGGTGAACCACGCCGGACCGCGCATCACGATGGGCGCGATGTTGTACCAGGTCTCGACGTTGTTGATGTTGGTCGGCTTTCCCCACAAACCTTTTTGCGCAGGGAACGGAGGACGCGGACGCGGCCTTCCGGCCTCCCCTTCCAACGACGCAATCAGCGCGGTCTCCTCGCCACAGACGAACGCACCCGCGCCTTCGACCAACTCGATATCGAACTTGAATCCGCGGCCAAGAATGTTCTCACCGAGCAGACCGTATTCCCTCGCCTGTTCGATCGCGCGATTCAGACGATGAACTGCAAGCGGATACTCGGCGCGCACGTAGATGATTCCCTCGGTGGCGCCCATGACGTATCCGCCGATGATCATTCCCTCCAGCAACGAGTGCGGATCGCTTTCGATCTCGTTGCGGTTCATGTAGGCGCCGGGATCGCCCTCATCGGCATTGCAGATGATGTACTTGGTCTCGACCTTCGCCTTGGCGAGGAACTCCCACTTGTTGCCGGTGAGATAGCCGGCGCCACCGCGGCCGCGAAGTTTCGAAGCCTTGATCTGCTCGATGACCCCGTTTGGGTTGGCATCGATCAGCACCTTATAAAGGGCCTGATATCCACCAACGGCGATGTATTCCTCGATATCGTCCGGATTGATGATCCCGCAATTCCGCAGAACGATCTTCTTCTGCGCCTTTGAAGAACGTGGTCTCATTCCACGAAGGCACCTCCGGGTATCCCTGCCCGTAACGGATATGGCCGGTGATGTGGTCCCACTCTTCAATCTTGCAGCAGATGAGATCGGGAGTCAGATTGCCCTTGGTGATGTCGTGAAGTAATCGTCCCGCGTCATTCGCCTGCACCTTCCGCAGCATGACCAGGGGATTGCCCGGCAGCCGGACACTCACCAGCGGCTCCTGGAAGCAGGCTCCAAAGCAACCTACCGGCGCGAGAACCAAGTCGTCGCCGCTGCTCTCGACCGCTTGCGCGAAAGCATGGTACAGACCCTCGGCTCCGTTGCCGCGACCGCAGGTTCCCATTCCGATGGCTACGCGAGGAACGGCGGGAACGAGCTTGGCCATCCCCGCCTCCCGCACCGCGTTGAAGGCTCCAAAATCCAGAATTCGAGGCATGCTTACTCTCCCGCTCGGATGGTTTCGATTTCGCGCTGCACCGTGCGCTCCGTAGCGTGTCCGCAGATGCGGTGGTTCACTTCGACAACCGGCGCCATGGCGCACTGTCCAAAGCAGGCAACAGTGCGCACGGTGAACTGTTGATCGGAGGTGGTGAGCAAGAGCTTGTCGGCCTCATTGCCATCGTTTTCGCCACCATCAAGACCGAGCCCTAATTCAAGCCTTGCGCCTTGCAGCAGATTGCGCGAACCGCGTGTGTGGCAGGCCGTGCCGCGGCAAATGCAAATCGTGTTCTCACCCTGCGGCTGCAGATTGAAGAGCGCATAAAACGTCGCGACGCTGTAGATGCGGGCCAGCGGCATCTCCATTTTGGCGGCGATGTAGCGCAGCGTCTCCAGCGGAAGATATTTGTGACGATTCCTCTCTTGCGTGGCTTCAAGAACGCCCAGTAACGCTCCGGGGCGACCACGGCGAGTGGCAATGAGTTTGTCGATGAATACTTGCTCGTCGGTAGGAATGGTTCCAAGCGAGGGTGTTGGCATTGACACTCCTCCGCACGAGGTTTCTCGCGCTCGTTTTTAATGTAGCGATTTTCAACAGCTCGACACCGTCACCGGAAGCACATCGATAGGTGACATCAATCACAGGGTCTGTCTTCATGCGCTGAACGACTTGCGGGAAATCGGGGCCTGCATCAAGACGAAATAAATGCCGCCGATAACAATGGAGAGAGGTCGAGTATGAGGCGCGGATTACTTCTGACGATCCTATTAAGTATTCTCGCGTCTCATGGCACGGCACAAGAGAGCGCTCGTCGCGATATTGAAGGCAAGCTTCTCGCATTGGAGCGGGTTGGCAAACTGCAGGCAACTCAACTGAAAGACGTGAAGATGCTGAACGATGTTTTGGATGAGAACTTCGTTCTCGTTGATCAGGATGGCACGCTCCTGAACAAGGCGCAGGTTTTGGCTTACGTGCAGAAGGCGACTTCGCTTCGATATCTGGCTGGTGAGATGACCGTACGCCTACATGGAAGTACCGCGATTGTGACCGGTACCTATCGCCTGGACGGAATCATCTCCGACAGACACTTCGAGCGGCGAGGGCGATTTGTCGACACTTGGCTCGAGAAGGAAGGCAAATGGGTCGCCATCGCCAGTTTATCGACGCCGCTGAACTGACGTTCGCCTGAACAGCGGGGCGGAAGGAGACACTAGAGTGCGCGTCAAAGTGATTGGGTTGATCATTCTTCTATGTTGCTCGCCGGCTCTTCTGCCGAGGGCGCAACAAACGGACGACGCCGCCTCTCGCACAATTCGTGCGCTGGAGCGTGAATGGGATCAGGCTCAGTCCAACAACAACAACCGCGCGCTGGACCTTATTCTCGACAACTCCGTCGTCTACGTAGAATATGGTCGGCTAGTGACCAAGGCGGATTACCTTTTACGAATCAAGCACCAGGATCCATCCACCGACGAAATCGTGATGGAGCCGATCATAGTGCGAGTCTTCGGCAGCACGGCGATCGTTACTGGAAGCTATCGGGAAACACAACGCAAGGCCGGTGTGCGCACATTTACACGCTGGCGCTTCGTAGATACATGGACCTACAAAAACCATGGTTGGGTGCTGATCGCGGCCGGCTCAGCACCCATCCAGGATTAGCCCTCTGTCGTTCCCTCATTCTTCTTTGGCTGTACGAATGACTTTCACAGGCCCCAGCAGTCCCGATGCTACAAGCTTCGAATCCGCCTTGTAGAACTTCGGCGATGTGAAGGTATAGGTCTTCGTGACGTTGGGTTGTCGATCGCCGACGATGCGGTTGACCCACGCGTTCGTGACTCTTATCTCGACTGCGTTCTTGCCAGGCTTCAGAGCACCGGTGATATCGACTCGGTATGGTGTTTTCCACACGATTCCGAGCGGCCTGCCGTTGACGGAAACTTCCGCCAGATTCTTCACATCTCCGAGATCGAGCCACACATGAGCACCCTTCACAAACCAGTCGGTGGGGGCATCGATGGTTTTCGTGTAAGTGCCTTTACCTGAGAAATACTTGACTCCCTCGTCGGAGCTATCGCTCCACGAGGTCAGCTTGTCGAGGGTGATCTTTGCGGGCGCTCCCAGGTTCGGCTCAAAGCTGAGATCCCATGGACCCTCGACGGTTGCGAGTCGCGGTCTCAACAGTCTTTGGCAAATCGCGAGAATGAGGTTCTTGCAGGCTTGCGGAAAACAACGAATACGGTGCCCCAAGGTTCGAGGTGCAATGGGACTCGGGTGGTGCCGTTGACGATCTGGAACGAGGCTGGCTCGATGGCGCCCGTATCTGCGTGCCACAGCTCCGCTTCTTTTCCGGTCACTCGAAACGTAGCGTCCAGAGTTTCATCGCGGTCGTTGCGGTTATCTACAAAGTAAAGATCGGCGTCGCTAAGTTTCCGATGGACGAACAGAATGTCTGGTATCCGGGTAGCGCCTCGTGTAATGGAAGTCCTGAGCGACTTGAATGGCGTCCAAAACCTCTCCCAGGCTCTTGTCTCCGTACACTCTGCCCTTCCCGACGGAATTTCCGCTACCCGACCCCCAGAGCTGATCTGCAATGCTCTGGAACTCTTTTGGGTCGTCGCTCAGGCTGGGAGTCTCGGCCGGCTTCAGACCTCGCACAACAGCTCCAGCCTCAACTAGATCGCGAATCTTCTTGAGTACGGGCAACGACATCTGCTGCGTGTGATCGTCGAGAGCGAGCACCCGATAGCGCATCCCACTTGGAGTCGCAAGTTGTCCGTCTTTGAAAGTCAAGACGTGAATCAGAGCGTCCGCATTCAGGTAATCGAAGTTGTAGCCGGCGGGAATGTCGGGACTCTTCTTCCCAAACAAAGCGGTGATGTTGGAGTCCTCGCCGTAGAAGTAGGCGATATCGGCATCAAAGCGTCCCTGTTGTAACAGGTAGGAACTGCGGGCCAGATACGATACCCATGGCTTCGCCTGCTCCGCCCAGGTTTCATTGCGGTTGAACCATTGCCCGAATGGTCCCAGGGCGAGGCCGGGCTTTTTGTCCAGCAATGGCTGATGCACTGAAGTATGAATGACGAACCGGTTGAGTCCCATCGCCAACTCTTTGTCGGCGGTTGGCTTCAATGTTGCGGGTGACCATGCCCAGGCACCGGAAGATGCAGTCAGAGATTCCGCTGCCACCAGGTTCTGGCCATAGATATGAGCGACCGAAGCAGACTCGCGAATATCTGCGTTATAGCCATACTGCTCCTTGTTCACACCGGGCTTCTGGGTCCACATGGCCGACATGGGCACATCGTTGTGGCGCTTGACCTCCATGCCATCGCCGATGAAGGCTCGCCCTTCTTCGTGTGATTCTCCGTAGTGGCCCATGCCACGGGCGTGCAGGATGTCGTTGATCTGGTCATAGTGATTCTCGGCCAGCAACTCGCCCAGCGTCTTGCGGAAGTCCCAGAGGAAACGATCGCTGTCCTGAGAGCTTTCAATGACGTGGCCGGCAAGGACAGGCATCCAGGGACGGGGATCATAGCCGCGGCGCTTGGTGAATTCAGCAACCATGTCGTCGGTCCAGTTCGCCGTCCCAGCTTCCCAGCTATCGCTAATCACGTATCGCAATCCACGCTTGCCCATCAGGTCGCCGACCGCGCTCTTGTAGTTGTCCAGGTACTTTTCCATGTACTCCTTAACATCTACGCGGCTGAGTTTGTCGACCTCAAGTCCCGTGCCCTCGGGCGATGCCGGATGGTTCGTAACTCCGGTGAGCGAGTAGCCGAAACGAAGCACCACCCAGTTCCCTGCCGGCGGCGTCCAGTCAAGAGTTCCATCAGTACGCATCTTGGCCGTCACGTCGACGATGTCGCTCTTGCGGATTGCGTCATTTGCCGCTACTTGCGGCGTGGGAAAAGTATCGAGGCCGATTAGGTTGGCGAAGCCGGCCTTCTCCTCGAATCGGCTTACGCGCGCGCCAGGATGAAGCGCGAGCTCGGAAATCTCAAAGTTCGGATCAGGTTTCATGCCGCTGAAGTCGCCGAACGGGTTCTCAACGTCGAATGTCATTTCGCCAAACCCGGCGGCTGGCTTATCGGAAAACGCGATGCGGAAGAACCGTGCACGTGGTCGCAGGAAACGCGATGGTGTGTTCCTGGCCGCCGTCATTGGGGATGTCGACGAGTTTGCGGAAGGTTTGGCCGTCGTCGCTCGCTTCCACGTCCGCGATCGAGGGCGCTGCGCCGAACATATTGGCCGCAGCCGCACCCGGATCGTTGAGGACCAGAGTCACGGCATGCATGGTCTGTGGAGATGCGAATTCATACTGTACCCACGCCTGCTGGCCTACCGGAGCCTTGGGCAATTGCGTCGTTTTGACCAGATCACCATCTTCGAGCACGGCCAAGTTGAGGGTGCCGCTGCTGGAACTGATTTTGGGTTGCAGTGCAGATACGGGCACGTCGTTTTCGGGAGCGCGATAAGCAATTATCGCCGTGTCAGCGTAGAAGGTCTGCCCGCCGGTCGGAGGCTGGCCGCTAATCAGGGCGAGGAAATCGAAGAGCGGGATGTTTTGGATGGGACCGCTGACTGTTGGAGGATGAGGCAGGACGCCTGTGAACGGCTTTCCACCCTCGATTCGGGTTTCACTCCATACCACTTTCTTCATGCCTTGGTTTGGCTTCACCCATGGACCGCCCGATTCACTCCATCCCGGAGATCCGGCGATCGCTTCCTCGAGTCCGAGTTGATCCGCCAGAGTTGTGGCGTAGCGGAAGGCATCCTTCCACTCCGGAGTCATGTAGACCAGGCGCTGGTCCACCAGTTTCGGGGTGGTCAACGAGGCATCGAAATTCTGGAAACCTCCGATGCCAACCCGGTTCATCCATTCCAGGTCGAGCTTGATCCCTTCCTTGGTGATGTTGCCATTCATCCAGTGCCACCACACCCGCGGCTTGGCAGAATTCGGAGGATTCTTGAATCCATCTTCGAGCGAGGCAGGTGCATTTTGCGCGAAGGATGAAGACGACAGGAGTGTGGCCAACGCTACAAGTACGGTTGCGAGAATGCGTGCCATACGGGAATGGCTCATCGGGGGCTCCTCAGCTTCCAGTTGTCTTTCACATCACAAATAGAAATCCGCCTGCTTCGGCGGCAAGGATCACAACGAATTGGCTTTTGCGATCTTTCCCAGCATGATCGCGCTCGGCTTCACCGTCCGCTTCTGGGTTTCACGATCGACAGCGATTAATCCGAACTTCGGTGTGTAGCCGAAGATCCATTCGAAATTGTCGAGCAAGGACCAGTGGATGTAGCCGCGAACGACGATCCCGTCATCGATGCACCGCTTCACTCCGGCTAGTGCACGCCGGATGTACTCGACCCGCCGGGTATCGTCCACGGTGGCGACTCCGTTCTCAGTGACGATGACCGGCACTCCCGCTTCTTTCGCGGCAAAACGAACCGTGTGCTCCAACGATTCGGGGTAGAACTCGTACCCCATCTGTGTAAGTTCGGCGCCTTGCGGTGGAGGAAGTGCCTTCGAGGTGATTCGCGAACGGGTATATGTCTGCACCCCGATGAAGTCGTCTTGCTTGGCCAGCTTCAGCCATGGACCGTAAACTTCTGCCTGTTTCTCTGCGTAACGGCTGTCAGGGCCTTCTGGTTGGTCGTCCTCCATGGCCAGGGTGAGGCCAACAGGAATGTTTTTCGCGGACTTTATGGCGGATTTCGCTTTGGTGTGCGCCGCCATCATGTTCTCGCGGGTTTTTTCCGCGTCGCCGATCAGGAAGCTGCTGAACTGCGGCGCGTTGAGCTGCTGCCGAAGCCCGGCTTTTTGCGCCGCCATGATTCCTGCAAGATCCATTCCCGCTGGAGCATTGGGAAGATTGATCCAGTGAAACAAATAGGGGATGTCCGGTTCGTTGAAAGTTGCGGCGTAGGCGATGAGGTCGCCGAGATGTGCGGTCGCCTTGTCGCAGTAGCGTGCGAATAGATCAACCGACTCTGGATTCTCCCAGGCTCCTTGATAGGCGAACCATCGTGGGAGCGTGAAATGCGAGTACGTGACCAGCGGGGTCAACCCGCGTTTATGGCAGGCCTCCAGCATGCGCCGGTAGTGTTCGAGTTCGGCGCGCGAGAAGAATCCTTTCTCCGGTTCGATCCGCGCCCACTCGATCGAGAAGCGGTAAGCATTGAACCCAAGATCGGCGAGCTGATTAATGTCCTGCTCGTAGAGGTGATAGTGATCGCAGGCATCCCCCGACGGCTCTTTGTACATGGTGTTGGGCGCGCGTTCGAGCAGCCAGTTATCGCTGTTGACGTTGTTGCCCTCGACCTGGTGAGCGGCGGTAGCGGCTCCCCAGAGGAACTTCGGCGGGAACTTCTGAGACGCGGCGGGTGTTCCTTCGCCCGACAACGGTGGCTTCCCATGGGCAGCGAGCAATCGTCCGCCCAGCCCGATCCCGAGCGCAAAAGTTGCGCTCTTCTGCATCCACTCTCTGCGATTCATGCTCATAATGGTGCTTGCGCTCATTTCACTTCGAAGTTGTAGGTTCCTGAACCCACGTGGACTACGTTCTCGCCACCTTCCGATTGCGTAGTGACCGGTTTGCCGCCTTCCGTCACGTGCGCTGCTGGGATCGCCGGCAAGAAAATCTTGGCGGACGTGTTCGCAGGAATTCTTACTTGCAAGGTAAAGGGTCCCGCCAGGAGTTCCCTTCCAATCGCTGACGATCTTGCCGTAGACCGAGTCATACTCGGCCCGCGCCGAAGGCATGCGCGAATCCAGATGTGGGTGGATCACGATTTCCTTAAATCCGGGCGCGTTTAGCGTAGTATCGATTCCCGCAGCGTAGCGATACACCCATGCGATCACCGAGCCGAACGCGTAGTGGTTGTACGAGTTCATCGAGGGATCTCCGGTGTCGCCGTTCCAGCGCTCCCACCACGTGGTTGCACCCTTGGAAAGCATGTAGCCCCACGACGGATAGGTCTCATTCAGCAGCAGGCGATAGGCAACATCTGAACGGCCGTGGTCCGCGAGGGTGAAGAGCAGGAAAGGAGTGCCGAGGAATCCGGTCGAGAGGTGCCAATCATGCGCTTCGATGTCCTTGACGAGTTTGTCGACCAACGCCGACTCGAGAGCTTCGGGCGCCATTTTCGTGTATAGCGCGACCACATAAGAGGTCTGCGTTCCAGTTCCGACGGTCCCATCGTCTTTGATATAGGTCTTCTGGAAAGCCGACCTGATGTTCTGCACGACTTGGTCGTAGCGTCTTGCGTCGTCTTCCTTGCCAACTGCGTGCGCCATCTGCGACATCATGTTCGCGATGAGCGCCCAATATGCGGTTGCAAGCAGGTCTTTGTTCGTATTGGGGTCGGGAGCCAGCCAGTCGGCAAAGTTCGGCCCTACTCCGTTTTTGCGAATGAAGTCTGGATTTCGGCTTTGGATGAACTCCATCCAGCGCTGCATAGCCTCCCAGTTCTTTTCGATCACCGACTTGTCGGCATACTGCATCCAGGTCGTCCAGGGAACGATCACGCCCGCGTCTCCCCATCCCGGAGCGCCGACCATGCCTTCATTCCATGCCGAGGTTCCTTCCGTTCCTCCTCCGCCAAATGGAAGCGTATTGGGAGAAACGTTGGTAAATGCTCCCGGGCCGGTCTGGGCATCCACGATGTCCTGAATGAACTTCTGCGAGAAGGCGGCAACGTCGAAGTTGTAGCTACCGGTTCGCCAGAAAACTCCGGCGTCGCCCATCCATCCCAAGCGCTCATCACGCTGCGGGCAATCGGTCGGAATGCTCAGATAATTTCCGCGCTGGCCCCACAGGCCGATCTCATACATGTGATTGACGAGGTCGCTGGAGGTCGTCAACTTGGCGGCAGGTTCGCCACTGACGCTGCTGAGGACCTGTCCATTGATCGAATCGAGAGATGGCGTGCCAGGATATCCAGTCACTTCGACATAACGAAAACCGTGGAAGGTGAAGTGAGGCGCGAAGGTCTCTTCGTCGCCACCCTTGAGAATGTAGGTGTCGGTCGCCTCGGCATTTCGTAAGTTTGCGGTGTAGATCGTACCGTCAGGGTTCACGATTTCAGCGAATCGCAGGCGCACTTTCGTGCCCGCCGCGCCTTTCACTTTGAGCGTGACCCATCCGACCATGTTCTGGCCCATGTCGAAAACGTAGGCTCCATTTGGTAGAGGCGTCACCTGCTTAGGCGACAGAGTGTCGATTACGCGCACGGGCGCGGTGATCTGGCTTGTAAGGGCGATCGATGGCGGATCGGTGATCGATGCTCCGCTCCAACGCGAATCGTCAAAGCTCGGTTGTTGCCATCCTGCATTTTCCCGGCGCGCGTCGTAGGTCTCGCCGCCGTAAACCTGGGATTCGAGGATGGGGGAAGCTGCGGCTTTCCAGGTGGCATCGGTGGCGACTACGTCGTGACTGCCATCGGCGTAGTCGAGATCAAGCTGAGCTTGAAAACGGTTCGGCGGAGTAAAGAAGTGCATTCCCACCCACGTGAGTGGACTGCCATACCAGCCATCGCCCAGAAGGGCGCTGATCTGATTCTTGCCGCGATTTACATACTCGGTGACGTCGTAGGTCTGATACAACACACGCTTGCGATAGTCGGTGAACTCTGGCGTAAGCACGTCACTGCTGACGCGGTTTCCGTTGAGGTATACACGGTAGCTGCCAAGAGCGGTGACATACAGCCGGGCGCTGCGAACTTGCTTCGACACATCAACCGCCCGGCGGAAGGATGCTGCAGGCTGGGGCAAGGGGCCGGGATCGCCGAGGCGCTTGTCGCCCAGCTCCGCGACGACATTGGCGGCCTGCGATGATGAGTCATTCTCCGCAGCCGCCTGCCAGCTTTCTCCGGAAGGAAACCGCTTGATGGCTCCGTTCGCTTCCGTGATCTTCACCAGCGCCGCAAGCGCGGCCTTCGTGCTCTTCGCCTCTGCATTTGGGCCCCGCTGCGGGATCTCAGGCGCGGTGACCTTGATCTCCACGAGGTTGTCGCCAACTTTGAGCTCGTCGACGATGTCACGTCGATCGAAAGCCCCCCACTCGCGTTTGTGGCCGACCTCGCGTCCATTCACCGTTGCGGTGTAATCGCCGCGCACTGCCAGGAACAATACCCCCGCACGGGGCTTTTCCGAGAGGTGAACGTTCAAATGGAAATTTACCGAACTCTTCGGAAGCGCGGCGAGAGCATCCTGTCCTTTGACCCAAATCCAGCGGATATCCTTGCGATCCAACGCGTCCTCCGGATTTTTCCAGGTGATCCATTTCGCCTTCCAATCTTCCGGGCGGAGCAGGCCCATCTCCCACCACGCCTCTTCGACGGAATCAGATGCGTTCCCTGCCGCGTCCCAGACGCGAACCTTCCAGTAGTAGCGCTTTCGCGATTCGAGAGCCGGACCTTTGTAAGCAATTCCGACGGACTCGTCTGAGTTTGTTTTGCCGCTGTCCCAGACATCAGCCTTCCCGGAGCGTAACCCATCGAGGCTGCTGGCCACGAGAATTTCGTATGCAGCCTGCTTCCAATTGCGCTCAGCGTTGTCGCTCTGCCAGGACAGATGAGGAGCGGCCGCGTCAATGCCTAAGGGATTCTCTCGGTATTCACAGCGCAAGTGAACAGGTGTTGCGAAAGCGACGCCTAAGAGGCCGGCAAATGCGACGAGCATCTTCAATAGTCTCGGAGGTTTCAAATGATTCTCCTATCGGGATCGACCGAAGTCGTGAAGTCAACGAACTGGTCCGTTTGAGCAGAGGTAGACATTGCCGGCTGACTAGCGAGTGGCCGGGATGTTTTCACCGGACGGACGCAGGTGTCAACTGGTGAACTTTTGTTCTCTAGCATTTCGCGATGTGAAAGACTTGCCCACTCATAGGGTGCGAAGAATAGGTTGCCAAGGCTGAAATGCGTTATTTTTGAGCCCAAGGCATGGTTCGAGGTATTTGCTTTTCTTTTCGCTAAATTTTGCAATGCAAAACGGCTTTTGCTCAACAAACTCGAACGCATTCCATCCCAAGCAGATCAGACAACTTGTTCAGTTTGCCCGAAACGTGTCCCACTCCCACGGCGCAGTGATGCGCCGGGCCCTGCGCGTTCCATTCATTCAGGAAACTTCTCGCTCCAAGAGAGAATCTATAGCGGCTATTGGTGTTGCCGATTTCTAGAATCGGCCCCGGCACAGACTCTCCTTCAGCTGTCAGCAACTTGAGTTTGCCGTCTGCAGTCTGCACGACGGAAAGCAAAGTTACCGGACCGTGTTTTACTGACATCTCTACCGAGAGTCCGTGGCCTACCTTGCCGTGATATACCTCCAGCGGCCGAACTTTGGTCTTTCCCTGCGCGATCGCAATATGACCGGGGCCGTCGTGCCCCATCAGGATGACGTTGTCGTTGTAGTCCACCGCGTAGTATTCGGTGAAGGAGCCTCCGGCACCGAATGTGTCGAGGATCTTCATAGCCTGGACATTCTTGATTTCGTACTCACCGGCCACAGGCACGCCACGCGCGGTCAGCAAGCTTGTGCCCAGGATGATCGAACTGATGGCGTCCTCGTTGTCCGCACTTCCCGACGCCTTTGTGGTAGTAGGCCAGCGAGCCGAGACTATGGCGCTCGACCAAACGATCCAACGCGACTGAAGTGCGAGCGGCGCGATAAAGTTCATCCTGGGAACAATCGGCCTGCACATCGAAAGTAGTCCTGAACTCCGTGACCTTCCGGCTCGCATCCGCGTCGCTGACGTCGCGCCGCAGGGCAGCCAGTTCTTCCACTTCGAGGACCTCAATGTGGCCCCCGAAGTAGGCGCATTGCTGCGTAAGGTCGGAGTAGATGTCGAGCATGCCTCCGTAGTAATTTCCCATCACCCCAAGGCGGTTGTGCTCCATCACTTGCGCTACGCGAGCGGCTTCGATCCATTCGGAGATCTCGGTCCAGGCGACAGGATCATCATCGAGCGTTCCGGTGACCTGAAAGAACGGAATGCGGCAACGATTGAAAACGTTAGCGATCTCCGGCACGGGGCAAGCCTGGCAAAAGGCAAGCCACTCACCTGTCATCCTGGTGCGGTCTCCGAGTCGATTGAATCGCTCATAGTCAATTGCGGGCGCAGGCGAGAGATTCAGAATGATGACCGGCACCTTCGCGCGCCGCACGGCCGGGAGGACCGTTGAAGACAGCGCATAGGTCGTGACATATAGAAAGATCAGGTCAACATCTGCTCTGCGAAACTCGTGCCCGGCTGCAAAGGATTTTTCGGGAGTATCGATGAGCCCGAGATTGACTACTTTCGCCCGACAACTCTCGAGCTTTCTTGCAACTTGCTCGGTGAATCCAACGAGCCTATCCCTGAGTCCGGGGAACTGTGCCCAGTAGGTATCCAAACCGATGCCGAAGAGCCCGACCTTGAGTTGATCGTCTGACGAATTCATTCTGAAAATGCCAATTAAGTAAAACTGAGAAATCGTGGGCAAGCATAATCCGTGTTCGTCCGAGTCACAAGTATGCGGCCGGCCTGAAACTGCGTTTCGAAATGCGAAACGTGTCGGCCTAAGGCGAAACAACCTCGAAAGTGGCGGCTTTCGATGGCATTCTCTTTCTGGAACAACGATTCGCTGTAAAAGAGCAGTTGAACCGTTGGAGGCCGTTGCGCCGCTTATTTTCTATGGCGAAATCGTCTTCATCGGTGGATTGAGCGTTGACGTCGAATGCGGGCTCGTGCAGCATTCCATATTTGCTGAATGAGGGGCATTAACTGTCTCTGGAGGATCCCATGAGCATTCGCCTGGTATCACAGTCAGCCGCGACAACTGTTCTTGTACTTTGCGCTTTGGCTTCCACTGCTCAGGAGCAGTCCATAAAAGTGACTCCGCATTGGGACAAAGTAATACACACTTCCCAGACCACTTCGACGCTGCAGGTCGTTGTCAATCCTCCTCTGCAGCGGGGCACGCCGGTGCATGACAATGCGTTCAAGGCGCTCCATGATCTCGGAGCGGATTATGTCCGTTACGTTCCCTGGCTGCCTTATCCGAAGCTCGGAGTCGCTGAACTGGAGCCTCCAAAGAATGGCAAAACGTCATGGGACTTTACGCCGATCGATCCCATGACCATCGACTTTCTTGAAGCGACGAAGGGACACTCCGTCATCCTCAACTTCAGCACCATCCCGCAATGGATGTACAAGACTGACAAACCGGTCGAGTATCCTGCCGATCCGGCACAAGTGACCTGGTCGTACGAGCAGGGCACGGAAATACGCGATCCCAGCATGAAAGAAGTCGCCGATTACTTTGCCCGACTTGTCTCGTGGTACACGCAGGGTGGTTTCACCGATGAACTTGGTAAACGTCACGAATCCGGATACCACTACTCGATTCCGTACTGGGAAGTCCTCAACGAAATTGACTTCGAGCACCACATCTCTCCAGAGAACTACACGAAGCTGTATGACGAAGTTGTCTTGGCGATGAAGAAGGTTCAGCCTGACATGAAGTTCGTCGGGTTGGCTTTGGCCATGCCCACCGACCCGCACTACTTTGAGTATTTCCTGGATCATAAGAATCACAAACCGGGCGTGCCGTTGGATTTCATCTCCTACCACTTCTATGCGGTACCGTCGATCGACGAGACTCCGGAAGTAGAGCAGTTCACGTACTTCGCTCAGGCCGACGGCTTCCTCAAGACGGTGCGCTACGTGGAAGCCATCCGCAAGCGCCTGTCTCCTGAGACAAAAACAACCATCGATGAACTCGGAGTGATTTCAGCAGACGATCTTGCTCAAGGCGTCCCTGGACACGTGGCGCAGCCAATTCCAAATTCCTACTGGAACCTGGCAGGCGCGCTGTACGCGTACGTCTTCGGCGAACTCACACAGATCGGCATCGACGTGGCCGGAGAGTCCCAACTGGTCGGCTTTCCCACGCAATTTCCCAGCGTTTCTATGGTCGATTGGAATAACGGAAAGCCGAACGCGCGCTTTTGGGTTCTGAAACTGCTTCACGATAATTTTGGTTCAGGCGACAAGCAGGTTGAGATTGAGCCCACGCCGAATAATCCGTATGTCTATTCTCTGGCCTTCGTCACGCGCGACGGCAAACATCGCGTGCTGCTGGTTAACAAGCGTGATCGTAAATTCGATGTAACGGTGACGGGCGCGAGCGGAGGACAACAGGAATATGTCGATCAAACCACTGGCTTCCAGCCTCCTGCCATGGTGAAGCTGAGTAGCGAGACTCTCAGCCTCGGCGGGTATTCCGTGGCCGTTGTGACGCTGCCCTAGATGCGTGGAACTTATTGAGCGGCTGGTTCGATTTCCTGCTTCGTAACCTCGCGGGGAGAGAACACCGGTTCGAGTCCACGCTGCTGGCTTGATCTGTCGTGCAGGCGGCGGTATTCCACCAGCGCCTTTTCCTGCTCGGCGTTTTTGCCCAGAGCTTTCTGGATCTGGGCCAGCCGATACCATCCGACTTCATTCTCAGGATCGATAGCCACGGCCCGCTGGGCGTGGATCACGGCCTGGTCGTTCAACTTCTTGGCCTGCAACACAGCCGCGAGGCCCAGTTGTGCGTCAGGGAAATCCGGATAGTGCTGCAATGCCTGCTCGAAATATTGTTGCGCCTCGTCAAATCGATTGGCCTTGCGGCGGAGTTCGCCAAGTTCATACGCTGAGTTGGCGTTTGCGGGATCGATCTGCAACTCCTGCTCGAACTCTTTTTCCGCGCCCGTAAGATCCTCGGGCGCGTGACGCTGCCAATAACGTCCCAACAAACTGCGACCGACGCGGTAGTGGATTCCCGGCCGCTGCGGTTCCAACTTCAGCACCTCGTTATATTCCGGGATCGCCTGATCGTAAGCGCCCTGGCTCTCGTGGGCCTCCGCCGCGGCCAGATGTTTCCACACCGATGTCGGAGCAACCTGCGCCAGCTTCTCCATGGTAAGGAAGGCGAAGTTTCCGTAGATTTTTCCGGTCTGATAGAGGATTTCGGGATCGTCCGGAAAAAGTCGGTTCAACTGCATCGCAACTTCGACCGCCTTGTCGTCTTTCTTCAGGCCGGTGTAAGCGCGCTGCAATTCCAGGCCGCACATGCGTTTGATTTCAGCGTCGGAGGAATGATGAAGGCACTTCTCTAAGCCGGGGACGGCCTCGTTGTAGTGACCGATCTCCGAAAGCGACATGGCTAGGAGGTTGTCACTCTTGGTCAGACTGGGCTTCAGCTTCAGTGCCTGACGCAAAGTAGGCACCGCCTGCTCGAACTTCCGTTCCTGAAAATAAATGAGACCGAGATTTGCATGTACCTCGGCCATCGTTGGCTCAAGCTGTCGCAGTTTCTCGAAAGCCCTCTCAGCCTCGGCGTAACGTCCGGCAGCGAGCGCGGATTGCCCTTCTTCCGCGATGCGCTCGGCCGAATCGTTGTCCTGCGCGAAAGCCACGGATACGGCGAAGACCAATACGACCAGTAAGATCCAGCGCCATGCAGATTGGCGTTTCACGGTGCGAGTGTACCTCAAAAAAACCGCCAGCCGGACTGGGCTGGGCTGGCGGGTCTTTCCACTGCTTCGTGGCAGGAAGTCAGAACGTGATTTTTCCTCCGAGTTGAACGATGCGCCCGGGACGGGCCGACACTATCTTCCCGAAGTTTGTATTCGGACTCGGGGGCACGTCATTCACGTTTCGGTCAATCGCGCCTGTGCCAGGCCCGCTGGCAGCCGCCGTCGGGGAGCCTGGGTCGACTCCCCACTGCGTGTGATTAAACGTATTGAAGGTTTCAACGCGTAGCTGGAACGCAACCCGTTCCCCGAACTTGAAAGTCTTGCCCAGGCCCACGTCCCAGTTGTTAATACCAGGCTCGCGCAGTATGTTACGGCCACTGGTGCCGAATGCACCTGCCAGTGGTTGGGTGAAACAAGAAGTATTGAACCATTCGTTGATGCCCTTGGTGAAGCCGCTTTTCGGATTGCATCCTGGAACCAAGTCTGCCCGTTGATTGAACCCGTTCAGAAGCCCGAAGGTGTCGCTTGCCTGTACCGAGAATGGGAAGCCCTGTTGGAATGTTGTAATAGACGTGAGTTGCCAGCCGCCGATGGCGGCATCGACCGCTTTATTCGCACCGCTCAGAAAGCGCTTGCCGCGCCCGACTGGCAAGCTGTACACGATACTTCCGACAAACCGCTGGCCCACATTGAAATCGGAGGGTCCGTAATCGGCTCTCGGATCATGGTCGTTCATATGCCCGGCGAATCCATTGGTGGCACCGATGCCAGCCGCAGCCGACTTGTCATCCAGACTTTTCGCCCACGTGTAAACAGCGGTAAACGCCATATCAGAAGCTCGACGTTCAAGCTTTACGTTGCCCGCGTTATAGTTCGAATATCCGTCCCAATGGCTATCCAAGGTAGCAAAGGCCGAGAAATTCACATACGGCCTCCGGTTTCCAATCGGACAGTCGCCGGCCGTCGGATCAGATTGACAGAGCGCCGGGTTGGTAGCTGGGAAAGGTTGATTGATATTGGCGCGATCCAGCAGGTGGGTTCCCTTGTTGCCTACATAGTTCACCTCTAACGTGGTGTTCCGGAACAATTCCCGCTGCACAGAGAAAGACCACTGCTGGACGTATGGGTTCCGGGGATGCTCCGAAAGGATGACCGCGATGAACTGCCCGCCTTGCGCCGCAATGGTAACCGGAAGCGGGGCGGTCAGCGCAGGAAATAATTCATCGGTCAACTTCGGGGCCACTGCCAGCGTCTGGGCCGTTGGAGTCAAGGTGGTGCGTTCTACGAACGGATACAGGTCGCCCGAGTTGTCCATCTCACGAGTTTCGAAAGAGTCCCAATAGATCCCGTAGCCACCTCGGACAACCGTTTTGTCTCCGCCGAACGGTCGAAAAGCAAAGCCGATGCGTGGAGCAAATGGAGTTTTGGATCCTTTCGTCGGGGTGTTGCTGCCGCAATAGTCATAAAAGCCGTTGCCCGCAGGCGCAATCCCATTCGACAGCAGGGCCTTGTCCGCGAAGCACAATCCGCCCAAGGTATTCTCAGGGTTGATCCAAAACAGCTTATCGTGGGTTTCGTAAGGCACATTCCGGTAATCCCAACGAAGTCCCAAGTTTAAGGTCAGGCGGTTCGTAACCTTCCACTCATCTTGAACATAGGGAGCAAAATACTTGAAATGATACTGGTTCAGATTGCCCGCCACACCGGGACTGCTAAACGGCCCGGGCTGGAAAGTGCTGGCTGAACCGTAGTAACCGAGCAGAAAATCCGCAACTGCGTTGCCAGTGCCGCATAGTCCGGATGCAGTCGAACAGGTCCCACCCTGGCTATTCTGGAGGATGGTCGTATTGTTATACGTGTATTGGCCGAGGAAGTTGGTCGAGAGATCCCGCTTCTGAACCCACGTGCGATAGTCAAAACCTACCCCGATGGTGTGCTTGCCGCGCACCATCGAAAGCGAATCGGAGAATTCCCACATCGGTATGTCGCTGGTCGTAGGAACATTCCCCGGGCTTCCGAAGCTGGAGAAGTTCTGGAAAGTGACCTCCGGAAAACCGGCTGCATAGGAGGGTAACGTAGTAAAAATGCCCGTCAACCCCAAGTTTGCTATGTCCGAGGAGGAAGCCGGAGGTGCCCCCTGAATGGTCGTGGCATGGAGGTAGCCGAGCCGAAAACTGTTCACCATGCTATGCCCGAGGGTAATGGTGTGCGACACTGCCCAGCTGGTCGAGTTCTCAGTGAAAGTGTTGAGTCCGTACCCGATCGAGGCCGTGCCGGCGTTCTCCAGCGAGTAGTCCGCCTTCGTATAGCGGAAGAATACCGATCCCAGGCGCCCCAGATTTTGATCGACCTTGTAGGTCTGCTGGTCGGTCACCGTCGGAAGCGTTGTGACCAAATGAAAGTTCCCCAGGCTGCAGCCAGTGCAATTTGGGGCCGAGAATATGTTCGCGCCGAGCGCCACGTTGGGTAGCTTCACGAACCGGCTGCTTTGAATCATGTTACCTGTGAAAGCCGCACCAGTATTCGGGTCCACTGGCATGCATGGATTGTTGCTGGCCAGAGCTACCTGGCACGGCGAACCCGGCGTGGCGTCATAAGCCGGCAAGTTCAGCGCGGAAAAGTCTCCGTTCAATTCGGCCGTGGTCGGAACGTTATAGAACTGATTAGTTCCATTGCGAATGCGCCAGCCCTCATAGTTCGCCAGCCAGAATGTCTTGTTTCGTCCGTCGTAAAGCTTGCGGGATGTACACTGGTCCACCCGCAACGAATCCGAATTGATTCTGCCGTAGTTCAGGGATCTTCAGGTTGAAAGTGAGCTTTGGCATCAAAAGCGTCGTTTCGGTCGAAGAGAAAGAGCGATCCGTGCAATTGATTGGTGCCGCTTTTGCTGACGATGTTGATCTGGTTGGCGCTGAAGCCGTATTCCGCCGTATATGTTTCGCTCTGGACCTTGAACTCCTGGATCGCATCCTGAGACAAGAATAACGGCAGGCGTATTCAAGCGCCGTGTCCGTATTGGATAAGCCGTCTAGCGTGTAGTTGTTCGACTCCGGCCGACCGCCGTTGATGCTGATGGCGTTCCCTGCGCCCTGTCGCATCTGACCTTGTTCGCCGACGGTCTGGACCGCTCCCGCACCGATGAACAGCAGGTTCAAGAAGTTGCGTCCGTTGAGCGGCAGTTCGTCAACCTGCTTCTCGCTCACCAGTTGCGACACTGCCGAGTTCTCGGTGTCGAGGGCGACCGCATTGGCCTCGACCTGACACGCTTTCTGTGACGGCTCCCGGCTTCATGCGTGACGTCGGCCCGGGCTTCCTGGCCGACCACCAAGCCGATATTGTCCACGACCGACTTTTGAAAGCCCGTAGACTGAACTGTCACCCTGTAGGTTCCCGGCGCGAGATAAGGAACGGTGAAATCGCCCGAAGACGTCGTCTCAGTGTGCTTGGTTACATTGGTTGCAACGTTGGTGACGTCCACACTCGCTTTGGCCACCACTGCTCCAGAGTTGTCTTTAACCGTTCCGAGGATGGTTCCGTAGGCACCGCCCTGGCCGTAAAGGGACACCGCCGCCAAACTGATCAGCAGGCAAAGCGAGAGAATGCGTGTCGTCGCGGACATGATGTTTTCTCCTGGCGACGCTTGCAACATCGTGGGGGCATCGATCCCGCGTCTCACGAAACCTGTTTATGCAACCTGCCCCAGCCCCAAACCCACGTCGCCGTGTACTGGGGGCGGATGCTCCCATTGACTGCCGAGCATCGTCAACTCGCAACCGGGAAACCCTCGGCATTTCGCGGTGAAAAACCGGCGGTCAGGCGAACGTTACGAGCACCAAATCGTTATTTGGCTGTTGATTCACGCTTAGCTTGCGTTTCACTTTCTAAGCTGCGGGCACGGCCCTACGGCTAGTTCGTTTTGCATTGCAGAAAAATTCCTGGGTCGGTGCCGGAGGTTGGCGGCGGGCGTACGAGCAAAGTGCGGTCAAGTAGGAATTCAGCAACGCGAACAAGTTTACTGTTGGCCGGTGTCTATCTAGTGCGCCAGAGGTTGGCGGGATGAGTCGAAAGGATCGGTTCGGACCAGGTTTGCCAGAGCGTCGTTCGGATAGTAGTGGTCCACAGTCCCCGGAGTCACCAGCTTGTGCTCGACGAAAACCGCCGGTGGCACAGGACGTTGATTCAGAATATCGAGACTGACTCGAATCAGGTTCTCGCCGTATCGTTCGGGGAAATATGCCACGGAACCGACGAATCGAGTCTTAGGCAGACGTAATTCCGCTCTTCCTTCGGGCGACGCGTTTTGCCCCATGACAGCGCAGTTCTCCGCCCGGCCCGCTTCCTGGAAAGCACGCAACGCGCCCAGCGCGCTGGGATCGTTGATCGCTCCCACCAGTACATGCCGGGCATGCGACGAACGCAGATGTCTCCGTACCGCTTCGAAGCTCGGCCCCAGTTCTCCGTCGCCGTCGAGGTAAGTGACGCGACAGTTTGCAGCGCTCGGCAATACCAGATTGATGCCCACCAGCAGTCCCGACAATCGCATGCGCGGAAGGTTCCCTGCCCTCTTCAACTCGAGCAGTAGAATCTCGTCCACTTCCGAGTGCCAGTGCTCCTTGACCCAGCGTCCCAGATATCGGCCGCCGATCAATCCGGCTTCATAGTTGTTCGCGCCGTAATAAGTCGCTCCGGGGTGAGGGATATCAATGGCGATCATTGGAATGCCGGCTTCGCGATACTTCGCCGCAACGATCGGAGCGACTTCCTCGTCGGTTTGAAACTCAATCGCTAAGTCGACCTTTTCGCGCACGAGCAAGTCAGCATTTCGTTGCGCGGTCTTGGCGCTGTAACGATTATCGAGAGAGATAAGTTCGATGCCTTCGGCGGCTGCCGCTCGCTGCAAGCCTTCAGAGACATCTCGCGAGAACTGATAATCGGTACCCTGCGCCGCATATCCCAAACGGTAGAGCCGCTGCTTCCATGGGCGAACACGGGACTGATAAAGGTTCTGCCCAACTTTATCGACCATGCCGCACTTTTCGAGCGTGTAGAGAAGGCGGAACACCATTGTCTTGGGCAGGCCGCACCGCGCACAAATCTCTTTCAGCGGCAGGGCCTCGCCGGGGGAGTGAAATGCGCTTAACAGCTGAGAGGAGTGAATGATCGACTTGACGAGATATCGGTCACGAGTCTGAGCGACGGGGCTCATACGTTCGGACATAATGATCCATTTTGTTCATTTTGCAAAGCGAAATTTGCGATGGCCACCTCGGGAGGCCCGGTCGCCAGCTCAACGGAAGGCACCTGATATGGCCGGCACAAAATGTTGTTCCGTGTGCAACAATGCTCAGCGGAAAGATTGACCTTCCACAGGCATTAGCCCTACAAAATCGTTAATGCGGTGAACACCGCGGAATTTGCGGCTACAACCTCGCCTCCACGCAAATGGAAATACTGATATAGGGATTCTACAAAGCGAAATCAGAGCGGATGCCTGCACGCACACCTTGCGCAGTCGCTTGATTGGGGTCAGAATCGATATCTTGCCTTCTCCACTCTTTGCCTCAGCGCGTGGTGTTGGCAATGAATTTCGCAATGCGAAACACCTCGATTTACCAAAGAAAATCGTGACGACGCGAGAGATCAAATGTAATCTTCCGTCGCTAAGAGAGGTTGGCATGGATTCGTCTACGAGTGACAAGGTTTTTGCCGCGCTTGAGACTTTCCGCATTGAGTTGCCTTCGTGGGGATTCGCGAATACCGGCACTCGTTTCGGAAAATTCATTCAGCCTGCAGCGGCCACCACTACCGAGGAAAAGTTCAGCGATGCGGGCCAGGTACATCTTCTGACCGGCGTCTGTCCGACTGTGGCTTTACATGTGTTGTGGGACTGTCCTGATGGAGTGCAGAGCACGGATGAGATCAAGCGGTTTGCGAGCCGTTATGCCGTGACCCCGGGATCGATCAATCCCAATCTCTTTCAGGATCAGGAATACAAGTATGGGTCGTTCGGCAATCCGGATGAATCAGTCCGTCAGCGCGCCATGCGGCACACCAAAGACAGCATTGAAATCGCACGACGCCTCAACAGCCGAGACATTTCTTTTTGGTTTGCGGACGGATCGAACTATCCCGGCACCGCCAACATCCGGCAGCGCAAACAATGGTTCACAGACGGCTTGAAAATGGCGCATCAGCAGTTGTCGCCGGACCAGACGGATGCTGGTCGAATACAAACCATTCGAACCTGCCTTTTATCACACAGACATTGCCGACTGGGGAATGGCTCTGCTGCTCGCACGCGCGGCTGGTCCGCAAGCCAAGGTTCTGGTCGACACCGGACACCACTACGCGGCGCAAAACATCGAGCAAATCGTCGCCTGGCTTTTGTCTGAAAACATGCTGGGCGGTTTCCACTTCAATGATCGCCGCTACGCGGATGACGACCTGACCATGGGTTCCATCGATCCCTACCAGGTATTTCGCATCTTCCACGAGATCCACTTCTTTGAATGGGAAACTGGCCAGCGCGCCGACATTGCCTACATGGTCGATCAGAGCCACAACCTGAAGGGCAAGATTGAAGCCATGATTCAGACGGTGACGATGGCGCAGCAACTCTTTGCCAAGGCGGCTTTGGTCGACACGAAGAAACTGGCGACGGCACAGAAGAACTGCAATCTGGTTGAGGCCGAGTCGGTGCTGCAGGACGCTTTCGCAACCGACGTCCGCCCCGCGATCCAGGAGTGGCGTGAATCCAAAGGGCTGCCGAAAGATCCGATGGAGGCGTTCCGGCAGAGCGGCTATTTGGAGCGCATCACGAAAGAGCGGGCGGCGAAGAACTCCCACAACGTATCTTCGTATGCCTAATCCGCGTCACTCCAAACCTTATCTGGCCTTCGATTTCGGAGCCGAAAGCGGACGCGCAGTTCTCGCGCATCTGCAATCCGGCATTCTGACGACCGAGGAGGTTCATCGCTTTCGCAATGAGCCTGTGGAGTACGGCGGATCACTTCATTGGGATGTGCCGCGACTATGGTTCGAAGTTCGCAAGGCTCTGGCTTGTGTAGAGCAGATGGAATTGGCCGGCATCGGAGTGGACGCGTGGGGAGTTGACTACGCTTTGCTTGGTGAGCGCGGAGAATTGCTTCAGAATCCGTATCACTATCGCGACCGCCGCACCGAAGGCGTGATGGAAGAGGTGTTTCGAAAGGTTCGCGAAGGATCAGATCTATCGGGCGACGGGCATCCAGTTCATGCCGATCAACACGCTCTATCAGCTGTTCGCTGCCCAGCGGGACACTCCCTACCATCATGGCGGCAGCGAAGCAATGGGTCACCATTCCGGACCTCTTCAACTACTGGCTGACGGGAAACGCGGTTTGCGAATTCACGAATGCAACGACAACCCAACTCGTCGACCCCGTCCGCCGCACCTGGGCAATCGATCTCATGCAAAAGCTAGGTCTGAACTCCAGTCTGCCGGCACCCATTGTCGAGCCAGGCTCGATCCTAGGCACGCTGTTGCCATCCATTGCGCAGAACTCCTCTTTGGCGGCGACTCCGGTGATTGCTCCCGCCTGCCACGACACTGGATCTGCCGTCGCCGCGATCACAGCTCGCGATGGCACTGCATTCTTGAGTTCCGGAACCTGGTCACTGATTGGCACCGAACTCGATGCACCGGTGGTCACTCCCGAGGCACTCCGGTTGAACTTCACCAATGAAGGTGGAGTGAACGGAACGACGCGCCTGCTGAAGAACGTGATGGGACTCTGGATGCTGCAAGGTTGCAGAAATTGCTGGAGCGCGCGCGGTCAAGGTTCCGACTATCGGGAGCTCGTCGAATTGGCAGGTCGCGAACCCGCCTTCGCACATCTCGTCGATCCGGATGACGAAGCTTTCCTGCGCCCGACCGACATGCTGGCTGCCATCGATCAATTCTGCCGGAAGACACATCAACCTACGCCCGCCACTCCGGGCGCGTATGTGCGATGCATTCTCGAAAGTCTGGCGTTGAAGTATCGGATGGTTCTGCGCAGTCTGGAACAGCTTTGCGGAAGGCGCATCGATCAGATCCGAGTCATCGGCGGCGGCTCGAAAAATCGATTGCTCAATCAGTTCACCGCCGATGCGACGGGGAGAAGAGTACTGGCCGGGCCGGCCGAGGCAACCGCTCTCGGAAACATCGCCATGCAAATCCTGGCGACCGGCGAAGCTTCGTCGCTTCAACAGGTCCGCGCCATCATCGATCGCTCTTTTCCAACTGAGGTCTTCGAGCCGCTTGAGACCGACAAGTGGGAGCAGCAGACCGAACGCTTTGAACAGTATTGCGAGATGACTTATGCCTGAAATCAAAGAAACAACGTACTTGAAAGACCTGTGGAACGAGCAGCACGCTCGAGCACTGGGTGAAGATCAATTGGCGCTTTTGCGCTACCGCTCTAACTTGTTGGGCGCGGATCTGCGCATCACCAACTTCGGCGGCGGAAACACGAGTTCGAAGATTGAACTGCCCGACCCGTTTACCGGCACAGCCTGTCCGCGTGCTGGCAGTCAAGGGCAGTGGCGGCGACATCGGTTCAATCACCGAGTCTGGATTCGCGCTTCTCTATCTGGATCGCCTCGAGCACCTGAAGGAACTCTATCGCGGTGAGAAGTACGAAGATGAGATGGTCCGCTACTATCCTCTATCTGCGTTTGGCGAGAATCGCGTTGCCGCTTCCATCGACACTCCGTTGCATGCGTTTCTTCCCTTCACGCATGTCGATCATCTGCATCCCGACTGGGCGATTGCGCTGGCCGCCAGCGCAAACGGCAAACGTAAGCTGGATCAATTCAACAAGGAATTCGGTCGCAAAATCGTCTGGGTTCCATGGCAGCGACCGGGTTTTGAACTGGCACTTCTGATCGAACGAGCCGTCACAGAGAATCCGGGCGTCGAAGGCCTGATCCTTGGAGGCCATGGCCTGTTCACGTGGGGGATGACGCAGCGGGAATGCTATCTGAACAGCATCCACACCATTGACCAGATGGGCGAATTCATTCAGCAACATCAAGCAAAGAAGGGCTCTCTGTTCGGCGGAATTGAGCATTCACCGGTTCAGGACCGCAAGGCGATCGCCACGCAGATTCTTCCTGCTTTGCGCGGGACGGTTTCGTCGAACCGCCGAGTCATCGCACACTACGCAGACGATGACGATGCGTTAGCCTTTGCTGGATCGAAGTGGGCCAAAGAGTTGAGCTCTCTCGGCACCAGTTGTCCGGACCATTTCCTGCGAACAAGAGTCTGCCCGTGGTTCATCGATTGGGATCCTGCGAAAGAAGACGTTCAGCGTTCTCAAGAACCGCATCCAGAATGAAGTCGCCAGCTATCGCGCGGGCTACAAGAAGTACTACGAAGAGTGGGCTAGCAGCGACTCTCCCAAGCTTCGCGATTCCAATCCGTCAGTCGTTGTAATTCCCGGGCTGGGCCTCTTCGGCTTCGGTAAGAATAAGAAGGAGGCCCGGATCACGACTGAGTTCTTTATCAATGCCATCCACGTGATGGCGGGAGCCAATGCCTTGGAAGACGGCGGGGTCTCGCACCCCTTTCCACAGGCGCGGACTGCCGAGCAGTCCAAGCAATTCACTGAATTTCACAACTATGTTGCACTGCCACGATCGGAAGCCTTCCGCATCGAGTACTGGGCTCTGGAAGAGGCCAAACTCCAGCGCATGCCGCCCGAAGCGGAGTTCAGCCGCAAGATCGCGCTAGTGATCGGCGGAGCCAGTGGAATCGGCCGTGAAGTCGCGCTGGCTGCTCGGTCGCAGGGGGGCCCATGTGGTTGTCGCCGATTTCGATCTGCCCGGAGCCAGCAAAGTCGCCGATGAAGTCGGAGCGATCGTCCTCTACTGAATTCGTCGCCGCGACCGCCGTTGATCTCGGCTCATCCGAGTCGCTGGCTGAAGCGGTCCGATTCACGATTTCGAAATTCGGCGGCATCGATATTGTTGTGAACACCGCCGCGATCTATCCCGTGCCGGGTCCCGAAGGAGAGCTTTCTGAGGCGCAATGGGCCAAGACGTTCCTGGTGAACGTAACTGGGAATTATCTTCTCGCCCGCCAAACGGATTGGGTATTCAAGGATCAAAACCTGCCTGGTCACGATGGTGCTGACAAGTTCAGCGAATGCAGTTGTACCCAAGAAAGGCAGCGAGGCCTACGACACCAGCAAGGCTGCTCTGAATCACCTGATTCGAGAACTTGCCATCAAGCTCAGCCCGCATGTACGCGTGAACGGGATCGCGCCGGCGACAGTCGTTGCTGGATCGACAATGTTCCCTCGCGACCGCGTCATGCAATCCCTGCAGAAGTACAAGATCGAATTCTCAGAGTCCGAGACGACTGAAGAGCTGCGCGGCAAGCTGGCTGATTTCTACGCGCAGCGGACGCTGACGAAGCGCCCCATACTGCCGCAAGACTGTGCGAATGCGATCGTCTGGCTGGCCGGCGATCAGAGCGGCAAAACGACCGGACACGTAATCCCGGTGGATGGCGGTTTATCCGAAGCCTATCTTCGTTAGACGATCTTCGTGGAGGAACTGAAGATGCAGCGCATCTGCTTTGTGTTGCAAGTCAAGCCAGAGCGACTGGAAGAGTACAAGGAACGTCATCGCCACGTCTGGCCCGAAATGCAGGCAGCTCTGCGTGAAACCGGATGGGGAAATTACTCGCTCTTCCTGCGCGATGACGGCCTCCTCGTCGGATACCTGGAGACCGAAGACTTTGAGCGCGCACGCGCGGGGATGGCCCAGCGCGAAGTGAATGAAAGATGGCAGCGCGAGATGGGCGACTTCTTTGTTCAGCCCGACGGAGTTCTCCCCGATCGCGCGATGCGTCCGCTGGAAGAAGTCTTTCACCTGTAAGTCACACTTGAGGAGCAAATGAATCCAAACCCGGCACTGGGAGTTTTTTTTCACTGGCTCGGCGGCCTGGCCTCGGGAAGCTTCTACGTTCCCTATAGGGGAGTGAAGCACTGGGCGTGGGAGACGTACTGGCTGGCGGGAGGATTCTTCAGTTGGATCATCGCCCCGTGGATTCTGGCATCATTCCTCACCAAGGATCTCTTTGCGGTGCTGGGTCAAGCTCCCGCGTCGGCGCTGTTCTGGGCCTTCTTCTTCGGACTGTTGTGGGGCGTAGGTGGGCTCACATTCGGCCTCACCATGCGCTACCTCGGCCTTTCACTGGGGATGGCGGTCGTGCTTGGACTGTGCGCTGCCTTTGGTACGCTCATGCCGCCGATTTTCCGTGGCGAATTCATGACGCAGGTTGTGGGAACTTCTTCAGGCCGTGTGATTCTGTTCGGGATTTTCGTCTGTCTCGCCGGAATTACCGCGGCTGGTCTGGCAGGTATTTCAAAAGAGCGCGTTATGTCGCCGGAGCAGCAACGAGCCGCCATTCGGGAATTCGATCTGCGCAAAGGGATTGGCGTAGCCGTTCTTTCTGGTGTGATGAGCGCGTGCTTCGCTTACGGCCTGGCGGCGGGCGATCCGATCAAAGCGCTTACTCTGCAACACGGCACTGCCAAACTCTGGCAGGGACTACCGGTGCTGATCGTCGTCTTAGTGGGCGGCTTCCTCACGAACTTCATCTGGTGCCTGATCCTTCTCATGCGCAACAAGACGGGATATCAGTTCTTCGATTCGAAGATTCGTGTGGATGGGCCTAAGGACGAACCGATCATCGAGACCGCCGTCGACGCGCCTAGCCGCGAAGTGGTAGAGCACATCGGCTCGTCGCACCCGAGGGAAACTCAGGTTGCCGTGATGTCGGAAGCACCGGCGCCGTCGCCGGTCGTCGTCCAGGCGCCGATGCTTCGCAACTATCTTCTCTGCGCTTTGGCAGGCACAACCTGGTACTTCCAATTCTTCTTCTACACCATGGGCGAGAGCCAGATGGGACGCTATGGCTTCTCCAGTTGGACGCTGCACATGGCGAGCATCATCATCTTCAGCAGCCTATGGGGAATCGGGTTCAAAGAGTGGAAGGGCGCCGGTACTCGTGCCGCATCGCTCCTGACTCTGGCCCTGTTCCTGCTCGTTGCATCAACCGTAATTGTCGGTTACGGCAACTATCTCGGCCTGGCAAGTACAGGCCGCTAATACCGATTTCCAGATACCGTCCGCAACACCAGCAGCAATAAAGCCGCGTTCTTACGGGCTGGTAAGCGTCCAGTTCTGACCGCCTAGACAAGGGCCAGGTGAGGCCTTGGAACGATTGCGGCAGTTGTTCGTCGCAGCCACAGTCAGAAGTGAGCGATTCCCGCCGAAATCAGCGGCACAATCAGTAATACCCGTCGTACTCAAAGCACACGGTTCTTAGTTTGGTCGGCCGAACCAGGAGTATTGCCAGGCGACAGAGACATTCTGGTAGTTGCCGCCGAAGCGGACGTAGGTGCCGTTGCTATAACTGATTTTGACGGATTGGTGGCTGGAGAGGCGAAAGGAGCCGGTGCCTCCGAGGCGGGAGCCGACCTGCTTGCTCGCGAGGTTGCTGATACCGCTCAGGTTGGTGATGCCGCCCCACCAGAAATTGCCGTCGAATGAGACCCATGTTCGTCGTCCGAAGTCGTAGCTGAGGTGGCCTTCGAGCGATCCGATGGGCTCCTGGGTTTGGGGCTTTGGGACTGGACCGGCAAACGCGGCCGAGTTCTCGGTGTACAGCCAGACGCCGCCATAGCCGTCGAGCAGCCAGTTGCCGAGGCGCCGGGAATAGCCCAACTCCGGCTTGAAGGCCCAGCGGTTGATTCCCCAATTGACCAGCTTGGTGCCGCTGTATTGCCCGCTGGGGACGATGACTCTCAGACTCACGCCGAGGAGAGTCTTCTGCTTCCAGCGGGCGAACTCCTGCACGGGCATAGCGGCTCCGCCTAGCAAGTTGACGGAGAAGCGGAAGGAAGTGTCGGCCAAGCCCGAGCGGTAGACCGAGGTTTGAGTACCCAGCACTGAGCCCTCGAATGTGCCCACGGCGTAAGGCAGAGAGGCGGTGAGGTTGGCGGAGCGTCCGAAGAAGCTCAGGGTGTGGTAGAGGCTGATGACGGGAACGCTGTAACTGCCGCTAGCACCGGTGATCGGAATGGTGCCGCCGAAGTTGAGGCCTCCGTTGTAGTAGCCCCAGGTGAGAATGACTGCGTTGGTATGGATGGGCGTGATGACATAGGCGCGCGGCGCGAGGTCCTGGGCAGGAAGGCGGAGGGCGGCGGCGAGCAGGGAGAACAACAGCAGTGCACGACCAAGCCGTAACACGAATTGGTGCGGGCGAGCGTAGGCTCGAAGGCGACGGTTCTGACCACGTCGGCCAACGCCGACACTGACGCCTGTTCTGAACACCGATCGATTCCAGCACCGTCACGTACCTCAAGGACACTGGTAATTCTGCCAGTACCGTTGGCAAACAGTTTGCTGCGAAAGTGGAGCAGCGTCGGAAACAACCTGACTCGATCCGCCGTTTCAACTGCAACAGGCAGGAGGACCCATGGCCGCGTTGAAGACATTCGATCTATCTGCTGTGGAACGAGAACCAGCCGTGCCAAAGGTGCGCAGCGTCATGTCCTACGCAGAGCGGTACGCCATGGGAAAGGCTCTGCGCGAGAAGTGTCCGCGCAAGGCACACGCCGCTTGGAAGACTCCCTCCAACCGGCGGGACGCGGTCCAACAAGTGCTGGACGCAGAGAAAGGACGTGTGCCTGACCTGCTGCCTCTACGCCATGGACGTATGGCGCGGTCGGCATTCACGTTCTACCGCGGGGCAGCCCTCACCATGGCGTCCGATCTCGCCTCCACCCCGTCCACCGGAGTTCGCGTACAGTGCTGCGGTGACGCCCACTTAAGCAATTTTGGCGGATTCGCAACGCCCGAGCGAAAAATCATCTTCTCCATCAACGACCTCGACGAGACTCTCCCAGCTCCATGGGAGTGGGACGTCAAGCGTCTCGCGGCGAGCTTCGTCGTTGCTTGCCGTGACAATGGTGTGAGCGATTCCGCTGCCAAGGATGTGGCAACGACGTGCGCCCGCACTTACCGTGAATCGACGGCCCAGTTCAGCGAGATGAAAACGCTGGAGCTTTGGTACTACGCGCTGGAGCCCGACGGTTTGCCGGGGATGGGCGACATGAACCTTCGCAAGCGGGTCATGAAGCGCATAGAGCAGGAACGAGGGAAGAGCGCCGCTGAGGAAATCTTTCCCAAACTCGTCGAGCACAAGGGGAAGATGCCCATCATCAAGGACCAACTCCCCACGATTTTTCACGCCAAAGGCCATCCTCCGGGAAAAATCCAGCAAGTCATCAAGGATGCGTTCAGTGGGTATCGAAATACGCTCGCACCTTCTTACCAGTCCCTGCTCAACCGGTACGAAATCAAGGACGCGGCCATAAAAGTGGTGGGAATCGGCAGTGTAGGAACCGTCTGCTGGGTCGCATTGTTGATGGCAGGCGACGGCGATCCCTTGTTCCTGCAGATCAAAGAGGCACGCGCCTCTGTTTTGGAGACCTACGCGGGCGCCAGCGTATTTCCGAACCACGGGCAGAGGGTAGTGAACGGCTATCGGCTCATGCAGCCTGCCAGTGATATGTTCCTGGGCTGGACGCAGACACCCAAGCGCCACTTCTTCCTCCGCCAGCTTAGGGACACTAAGATTGGCATCCGCGTGGAGACTTTTCAACGCCCCGAAATGGACCTTTACGCGAAGTGGTGCGGAAGGGCTCTCGCTCTGTCCCACGCCAGATCTGGCTCTGCCGCCATGCTCAGCGGGTACATGGGCAAGAGCGAGACATTCGAACAGGCTGTTGCAGACTTCTCGATGGCCTATGCAGATCAGAACGAAAAGGACCATAGCGCACTCGAAAGGGCGGTCCAGAGCGGCAAGGTGCAGGCGGTCTTCGAGGAGCAGCGATAAGTCGGGGTCGATAACCGGCACCGCATATAGGCTTCAAAGACGCCCGAGAAGAGAACCGATGATCGACGCTAAACCCGGGCGTTGGACGAATCATTTGATATCGCCCAGCCGGGCGTACCAGGCACTTGGGAATCGCCGGGCAGCGGGACGGTTCTTTCGGGAGAATCCTTTCCTCGGAATGTGATTCGAGTTGGGGTTGTTGCTTTCGGCCAGTAGAGGCGCAAGCCAGGGGCTCCTTGCGGAGGCTCCTGGCAAGTCCTCGTCAGTTAGTTCTCGATCTTCGTTTTTTCTGCCGCCAGCTGGACGGTCTCCTTGTTGACATCGTTTCGATTGACCAGGGTCGCGAAATCTTCCGCTTTGAACGGGTACTGACGAGCCGATTCCTGCCCGGTCGTACTCAAGGTGATGTCCACCCGACGGTTGTTGGCCAAGACGATGGTGTGCAGTTTCTCAAGAGCCTTCTGCCGGTCTTCCTCATTCAGATTTGGATTCTGCTCGATCAGTGGTTTGACCTGGTCGGCCGTCAGGTTTTGATCATCGCCCAGTGCCTCGGTCTCAAGGTGATCGGCCGGAACACCCTGGTCGACCAGGAAGTTCTTGGCAGCCACGGCCCGCCGAGCTGAAAGGTCCTTGTTGTACCCGTTTGGCCCGCGCTCGTCAGCATGGCCGATGAGCGTCAGATGGGCATCGGGCTTACTCTCGAGATATTTCTTGAACGCCTCGGCGACGGAGGTGAGGGCTGCCTGCTGGCTCGGCACCAGGCCCTTTTTCGACTTGATCCATCTGGGCAGATCCGTTGGGAAGTAAACGCTGTTGAGAGCCAAGCCCGTATCCGGCACCTCAATCAAGCCAACGATGTGCAGGGTCGCCGTCTTAGTCTCGCTACCGCCACAAGTGTTGGACGCGCTAAGGGTGTAGGTGACGGTTTCATCGACCGGTCCGGGATCGGTCTTCTTGGGCGTGATCGGCAGAGTGCGGCTGCCGCTAGGATCAACCGTGCCGAGCGGGTCAATCGATACCGTCGAGGCGTTCGCTGCGGTCCAGTTCAGCGCGGCGCTGCCTTCCTCGACCACTTTGTCGCCGACGCGCTTGTAGTGGATCTCTGGGGAAGCCAGCCGGAGATCCGCCTGAACGGCGGTATTCACGTTAACGGTCGTGCTGGAAGTTACCGTTCCACCCGGGCCCACGGCTGTGAGTTGATAGGTGGTTGTTTGTTTGGGTTGGATGGCTTGCTCGCCGGAAGCTGCAACTGCACCGACAGGAGCAATTTCTACACGCGGCGCGTCCGCAGAAGACCACTTGAGCTGCGACGCGTCCCCGCAATTAACTTGCGCCACGCTGGCAGACAGCTCTGCGCTCGGCTTTGCAACAGCCACGGTCGCGCTGGCGGTACCCGCCTTGAAACGTGGTAACGAGGCGAGTTTTTCGCCGCGAGACCACGGGACCGTTTTGCGCACACCCTTGGGAATATCGATGACCACGCGTTGGTTGGCAGGAACCTCGACGGGACCGGACCACGCTTCCTTCTCTGGTCCCAGGATCGTCACCTGATAAGTGCCCGGCGGAACGACCAGTTCCTGCTTCCACCACCAGTTATGGTTGAACTCATCCCCGTGGCCGACGAAGAAATCGGGCGTCTTGCCATTGAGCAAGACCGCGTCGTGCTTTGCTCCTTCGAGCGTCATGGCACCAAAGGCAGGAGAAACGGGAGGTGTGACGGCCTGCAGCGTGAGCTCGAGTTTGCTGGTCTGCCCCGCGGTGATAGTGACCGTCTGCGTTACAGGTGTAAATCCGTAGTTGACCAACTCCACTTTGTGGTCGCCGGGACTCAGCTTCAGCGAGTGGTGCTTGCTCGCTTCGCCCACCGCGTGGTCATCCACGAAGACGTACGCTTGTGTGGGGGTAACATGAATGGCGAGTTTGCCGTCCTGAGCAAAACACGGCACGACGGCGAATACAAACAGCACCGCCAGCGTTACGCTGCGGGAAACGTCGCTCTTGTTCCGCATGGTTTGTCTCCTTGCTTAAGTGTTGCGCATTCAGCCTATGCTTGGGAAAACCCCGCTACCACTGGCAAATCTACCAGCACGGTCCGATCATCTTGAGCAGTGACTTGTATCCCATGCACGTTTTCGCGTCTAAGTACGGTAACCACTCCAGAGCCTGAAAAACGGCAAAGGATTTCATTGTTCATCCGCAAGGCAACTACATGCGTGCCGTTGGTTTTTAAATGCTGACTGCGATTTGGATAGGTCGATATTTGTGTTAGGCCTCCTGGTTTTCGAACGGTTCAAGGTTTTCAAAGTTTCAAAGACTCTTGCCAGCGGAGCGTCACCCCCCTCCCCCTGCTCCTGTGAAATCAAGGAGTTTCGGGAAAATCTCGAATTAATCTATGGGCTGCAATGAGATGCGGGGAAAATCTTGGAAATAAAGCAGTTGTGGGTTCCGAGTGGTCAGGGGTCAGGGGTCAGTGGTGGCCAGGGGTCAGGTGGCCAGTGCCAGTATCGCAACTTCGGAGAATCCCACTCCCCAGTTCTCAGTTCTCAGTTGTCAGTTTTTTGCTACTAGACAACGCTCCGCTTACCCGCTCCCCGGTTCCGACGAAGAGCAGGTTCCTTACACCCTTAGCAGCCGGTTTGTTAAAGATCAGGCACAGCTTTGTAAGTTGGGGCTTCGTGGGTGGCGCCTCTCGCTACTGGCGGGAGGTGGGGTTCTTAGTTTTCCACTTTGTCCCAAATACGAAGCCCCCATCGGACTCTGGGTCCGTGGAGGCGGGCCACACTTGGTGGCCACACTACGCTCTCAGAAACTGGGCGGGATGTCGGTGAGAGTGGTCACGGGGCAGCGTGATCCCCAGCACTTGATACGATCCGGAGCGGCGCCCACCCTTTGCAAAAGGCTGTTCAAAAAGCGCAAAGGATGGGGCACCCGGCACCAGGATATTTCGAACGTCTACTACACGGGCAAATTAGCGTAATGCCGCGCTCGTCGTGGCGGCCTTGGCACGCTTGCTGTCACGGATCTGCTCAGTACTAAACTCGCCCCCGCAGACGCTGCAACGCCAGCCAGGAGTTACGGCTTGCGCGGATCCTGGCACGGATTGCTGATCGGTGCGCCTGGCTCTCACCAGTTCGCTATTGCAATGTGGACACTGTCGTTGAATCATAAGCTCACGCGGAAGAAACTCCGCCCAACACTCTCGAGAGAGTTAATTTCCTGGATGGATCGTACGGGTCTCCTCAAGGGTGAGTCGGGAAGGATCGCAATAGCCGTACCCTTTCAGACAAGCGGTGTAATTCCGCTTGTGTTCGGCGTCCGCCAGCATCTTGGCTTCAGTGGTACTCAGTTTTGCATAGTCACAAGTCTCCTGCCCGTCCTTGCAAGCCGAGAAGTTGCGCTGGTGTTCTGAGTAAGCTGTCTGTTTCGCTTGAAATGGAGTGAGTTTGGAGTGGTCGCACGCGTCCCAGCCATTCTCGCAATTCTGCGCATTGCGTCGGTGTTCCGCATCGGTCGCATCTTTGGTTTGCGAAGGAGTTAACTGGGCCCGATCGCACGGCTCAGAGCCGTCTGCACAGTCGGATGCATTGAGTTGCCGCCTCGCGATGTTCACTTCCACGGTTTCCGACGAACTCAGTTTGGAGCGATCGCAGGCGCCCGATCCATCCTTGCAGGCGGCGAGATTGCTCTCTCGCTGCGCTGCGTCCATTTCGCGAGTCTCAAGCGGAGTCAGTTTTGAGCGATCACAGGACTGCATCCCGTCATTGCAGTCGGACACATTCTTCTGATGATTGGCTACGGCCAAGGCGATAGTCTCCGGTTCACGTAAGCTTGGCAAGATCACAGGAAGAATAGCCATTCCTGCAATTCACAACATTGCGCCCATGCGCGGCGAGAGCCACCTCCGCCAACTGCGCGGCGCTCAATTTGGATTGGTCGCAGATTTCGCGGCCAGCCTTGCAGGTCTCTAGATTCTGGGCCAGATCCGAGGACTGCGCGAACGCCACGACCGGCGAAAGACCGAGACTAAGACAGGCTACTTGCGCCCAAAGGCATTTTCTGAGGATAGCTTTCATGTTTCCACCTTTTCACAATCTCGACCCATCGGCGACGAGAGATCTTTATCCATGCTCCTTGTTGAACCGGCCGGAACCATTCTGCGGTTCCGGCCAGCCACATATCGCCGTTGCGAGAGGCTTCCTGGTGCAACTACTTCGTGTCTGCCTTCGCTTCTGCAATGCGCGCTTGCTCGCGTGCTTCGGCAACGGCCTTCATGAATGGTTCCGCACTCTTCGGAGTGGCCACCTTGCCCGAGAGGATGTTGCGGAATTCCATGTGCTTGCCATAAATGGCGCGGGTGGAGTCGTTATCCTGCTCCACAACTGCGCCTTCGAGGGTCAGGCCCGCGAACACGCCCTTGGAGCGGGAATAGGTAAGCATCTCCGTGTTCATCTTCCAGTCTGTGCCCGCAGAAGCATGACGGCCAACCGGGCCCGCTGCGACCGATCCCTCGCCCGTAAGTTCGAACTTGCTGGAGAGCAGATGCTGGAGACCCTGGTCGTTCATGACCAACATAATCAGATCCACGCCTTCGACGCCGATTTGAAGTCCAGCACTGCCGCCGCCGACCGATACGAATGCGGGTGCGCTCCAACCTTCAGCGGTGCGGCAGGAGGCCACACCACGTCCGTGCTTGCCGCCAAAAACAAATCCACCTTTGATCAGGTTCGGCACCACCACGACGCACTTGGCATCGTTCAGCACTTCTTGGGGAATGCCCTTATCTGGCGTAGCCATAATGGCGTGAATTACATCGACCGAAGATTGCAGCCGATCCACCGAGTCCTGGCGTGCCGAACCTGCCCACGCGTACGTTCCAACCATCCCGATCGCGCTCATCAACAGCAGTGACATTGTTTTTTTCATTAAGAGTTTTCCTTTAGGTTCTACGGAACTAAGAGGAGACAACTTCAGATAGCTGACTTAGCTCAGAGGACCTGAAAGAGAGAGAGAAAGTGCTCGTCTCAAGAATCATGATGAGCGCAACATGAACGAATAGCTGGTCTGAATTGCTCAGTTCTCAAACGTCGCCGGTAGCCCCCTGGGCAATGGCTGATTGAAGAATGAGGAACAATGTGAGCAATCCTGCACAGAATCGCGGGCCTTGCCCTGTCATTGTTAAGCAGTCGGAGATTCGCACAAGCAGCGAAAAGCCCGGCGAAGGTGAAATGATGGAACCGTATCGTCCGTCTCTCCGTCGGCGGCTGGCGTCCGCACGGGAATTCCTTGGAAAGTTGCTGGCGATATTTAGACCGCAGATCCAGGAAGTTCGATCACAAAGGATGTGCCCATTTTGCGGGCTGATCACTCCGCGAGCCAAGCGAGTTTGTCTGGAGTGCGGCAAAGTCGCTCACCGCCGTTTCCCTTGAGAGGAAAGAAGCGCAGCAAGGATAGCCAGTGGAGATCGATATGCTTTGGATGTTTGCCGCTGTGCTTCTGATTTTGTGGCTGTTGGGCTTCAGCTTGCACGTTGCCGGGGGGCTGGTTCACTTGCTGCTGGTTGTGGCGATGGTGATGATAGCCATCAATTTGATTGGCGGCCGCCGAGGCACGGCCTGAACGTCTCAGTTGAGCGAATCCCAGTCCAGATCAGAACGTGCTCCTGCCGTTCCGGAGGCCTCTCCAAACTCGTGGTGGAAAAGGGACATCCCTGAAGCCGGCGGTTGACTGGGCGGCGTCGGCTTTCTGCTCTTTTCCGTCTTCCCTGGACCTGCCCGCACGGCGGAGTTGAGCTGCCTTTTGCGCCTTCAGCGTTCCTTCCGTGCGTTGCGTCGGCTTCACATTCAAGACAAAGTGGACGGTCGCCCATAGAAAATGAGCCCCGTCGGACTTGATTACGAGAGCATCAACGGACTTAAGCGCTCCGTCCGGCAAATCCAGATGATCGGCAAGCATTACGATTGGAAGCTGTGGCTTGACCTTCTTAATGTCCGCCGCGACGACTGCACCATCCATCAGACCCAGATGGTACTCGAGCACAATTGCATCTACGGGCCGCGACATCAAAAGCCGCAGGCCCTCCGAGCCGCTGGTCGCTGTGAGCAACTCGTATCCGTTTTCTTGTAGCAGAGCCAATTGAGCCGGGTCGCGGTGGATGCAGAGGAGAGTGCTGTTGGCAGCCATTCCACTTCAGATATAGACGCGACAATTCCCAAAATCTGCCCAGAATTGCTCACATCGCACTTCCCAGATCACAGAAACCAGAGCAATTGTGACCAGACATCTGGGGAATCGGAGACCTTAGCATCGTGTCGTATCTCTCCTTTTGAAGGGATCACTATGAGAAAACAGTATCTTCACCTCTCCACTTACCCTTGTGACGCGTGCGACGGACCCGTCGTTGCTGGCTCGCTGGCGGTTCGCGAGAATGAGATATCGAAAGAAACCGATATCCGGCAGGTGGGAGCGATCTGCCTATCGTGCGGACATCGGCAGAGTACGGCGACCGCGCCGGCGCGCGTCCGTCATTTTCTGCCGACGGAGTGGGCCCGTGCGGATACGATCAAGGCTTCCGCCCTGACCACCGCTTTCGTAGAGGCACTCAATCGTGCCGATCTGCATTAAACAACTTGCGAAGCTGCGAAGAATGAACTGAGCTTTCTTGCTCAGACTCCGCCCTCTCGAAGGTGAGAGAGGTCTCTATCACAATCATTTGCGAACGAGCTAAGTACTTGAGAACTTCTCGTTCGGAGATTGTGCCTCTCCATCAGCGCAGTCCGTAGCAGCAGAGCATCACCGGGCACGCGAAGGATCATCGGGCAAAAGGAATCACAATGAGTATCACCCGCTCCATTCGTTCGCCGCTGTTCGCGCTCGTACTGCTCGCCATGTCGGCGGCAGCCTACGCGCAATTCAGCATCTCCGTCTCATTTGCCCCGCCGGAATTGCCGGTCTATGAGCAACCGCTGCTCCCCGGCGAGGGCTACATCTGGACACCCGGGTATTGGGCCTACGCCGGCGACGACGACGGTTACTACTGGGTGCCGGGCACATGGGTCATGGCTCCGGAACCTGGTCTGCTCTGGACTCCGGCCTATTGGAGTTGGCGCGGCAACGGATATGTTTTCAACCACGGCTACTGGGGTCAGCAGGTAGGTTTCTATGGCGGCGTCAGTTACGGATACGGATACTTCGGTGACGGCTATCAAGGCGGACGTTGGCAGAACGGACAGTTCTACTACAACCGTTCGGTGAACAACGTAAATGTCACCAACATTCACAACGTCTACAACACGACAGTAATCAACAACACCACCACTATCAACCGCGTCAGCTACAACGGCGGCACCGGTGGAATCAGCGCCCGTCCCACGCCGCAACAAGAATCAGTGGCACATGAGAGGCATATCCCGCCGGTGGCCGCTCAAACGCAACATGAACAGGCTGCCCGCACCAATCCGGAGCAGAGGGCTTCCGTGAACCACGGCACGCCAGCAGTTGCTGCCACTCCCAAGCCTGGGGCATTCAGCGACCGCGCCGTTGTACACGCGAAGCCAACGGGGACGCCTTATAACGCTCCGGTGAATCGTGCCGCGGTTCAGCCGGCAAATGCACCAGTCGTGCGTCCAGAGAATAATGCCGAGCGCCCAGCTCGGCCTGCGCCGAGTAATCCGCCGGAGTCGAACCGTGCACCGTCAGCGCGACCAAACCAGCCGGAGCCGAACAAGCCGGAACCGAACCGACAGCCGCCAGCCGACCGACAGCCGGAACCGAACAGCCGCGAAGCCCGAACTCGTCCGATGGTAGCCCAGCCGAACAATCGGCCAGAGCCCAACCGGAGTGAACCAACTCAACGGCCGCTGACTCCGCCGCCGAGTGAGCGCTCGCAGTCTCAGCACGCTAATCCGTCAGCGGAAACACGGCCTGCGCCACAGCAACCGCACAGGGGCGCCCGGCAAGCCGGAACAGAAGAAGATCTCAGGAAGAAAAGCCGAAACAGAGCGAGAAGCCGCAGTAAGCGAAATCGTTTCAGGCTTGGAGTTTATTCTGGGCACCCTCAGATTCTAGAGGGTGCCATTTTTGCTACAAAGCAGCTCTAGTCGTGCAGAACGACGTTGAGCAGCGAGCTGTGGACCTGCAGCGCGCCTTCGGAGCCGCCGGCGTAGTGAATGAAGCCCAGCTTCCTGAATCGGTTCATGAAGAAGCTGACGCGCGAACGAGTGGTCCCAACCATCTCGGCCAGCGTCTCCTGGCTGATCTTGGGAACCACGGTTTCCGGAATGCCTTCCTTGCCAAAGTGAGCGAGCAAGAGCAGGACGCGGGCCAGGCGTTTCTCACTGGAGTTGAACAGTTGGTCGACCAGATCCTCTTCGTAGCGGATATTCCGCGCCAGCAAATACGCCACGAACATTTCAGAAAGCGCGGGTTCGCGATGAAGCGCATCCATCATCGTCTTCTTCTCCACCCGAAGAATCTCGCAATCTGTCATCGCCGCCGCGGAGCCCATCCGTAACAGCTGACCAGCCAGCGATCCTTCCCCAAAAAAGTTTCCCTGGTTCACGATCGCGATCGTTGCTTCTTTGCCGATCTTGGATACAACGGTGAGCCTCACTTTGCCTTTTTGCACATAGAAGACTGCGTCCGCCTCGTCCCCTTGCGCAAAGATCGCTTGCTTTTTCGCGACCTGCCAGAATCTTCCTGCCCTCGCCGATGGTGGCGAGGAAAGTGTCGGGGTCGAATCCGCCGTTCTTTTTGACTGCTGTGGCAGGGGGCATAGCTGTCCCAAGTATAGTCCCCGGATGAACTGAAGCCGCAAAAATCGACTTGAGCCGTGAGTCCGTAACTAGTGCAGATACACGGCATCTGGCAGCAAGAGTGGTCACTTTTGAGCAGTTTTTGTTCTCCCCTCGGTCCAACATTGCTACAGCAGATAGGAAACCATCACTGATGCCACCAACCGTTCAAGTCGGCGCGATTCTCATGAAGGACTGGCCCGGGATGAAGAAGCTGCTTGGGCTGGAAAGTGAGCCCTATTCAGGACAATGGACTCTGCTCAAGGCCTTGGATGTGTCCGCTCTCGATCGCAAAATCCATGCAGCCGGGTGGAATTTCTTTTTCATGGCGACCGAAGTCAAGGCGATGTTCTTTGGCTCCCTGGGAGCAGCGAAGGTACAAAATGCCTTGAAACGGATTCTAGAGAAGGTAAAGCAGCAGCACTTCAATGGTCTTGAGGTTACGGCAATCGTTACCCGGCATTTCCTCGGAGTGCCGTACGTGACCGTGTCCGCGCATTCTCGCCATATGCAACAGAACTGTTGCCTCGATAGCACCGCCGCGCGGCAATCGCTCCAACGCGATGCGGAATGGGCTCGAGGATGAGCGCAGATTTGCGTTAGGGAGAAGCGACCTATGGAAGCTGATGGGAAACAAAGTCTCGACCGAACACTGGAGTGTGCAATTGTTGTGTCCTGGCCGGATTTCACGCATGGCGCCCAAACTGGCTTGATTCACGTCGAATACGGCTTTGCTCCAACTGGCACACTGGACTACCTGAAGGTCTGGTCATCCATAGCACGAGGTCATTGGCTTCTGGCTTGTGAGTATTGGACGTCAGCGAACACGTTTCACGGCACCGGCGTCCGCTTCGATAACGGATACAAATCCGAAGGACTGGCTCACATTTTGGAATTTGTGATGCAACACCAGAATTCGTTCGTGCTTCCCCCGAACCTCGGCCGGCAAGGACTGCTCCAGATTTCGACGCCAACGGTGGAAGAGAGCGCAGCAGCCGCGGCACTGATAAATGAAGTCTTCGACCGTCTCACTTCCACATTTGCAGAGCCCGCGGTCGCCTGAAAGTTTTCCCCAGCACTCATTTTTCTGAGCCCGCTAAACGGCGGTCTCGATGCGGCTCCGTGCGGGGCAGCCCTGTGCTAAGTTCGCATTTTTCTCCCGGCTTTGCGCCACACGTCGGGCAACGAACCGATAACGCTTGTTTCTTTTTGGCTTTCATGGCTACACAATGCACGTTTGCTCGTCAATAAGATGGTCAATTGTGACCATCGCGGAATCCTCCGCGAGGCGCATCATCTTTTCAGGGAAGGTGCAGGAGGCCGCCGGAAGTTATGGCCGGTGTGGCCGCGTCTGTCCCCTTCAAACCTGTTCTCAGGAGCGATGCCATGTTCAATTCCTTAGCTACCGACGCAAGTAAGTCCTACGAGCCGCGACTGGCGCACCCCGGGCAGCCAGCAGACTCCGATGGCGCCAAACAGCCACCGCTACCTGGAACTCCATATACGCCTTACTCCGAGAAGCCTGCACTGCCTGAGCTTCCTTATAAGCCCTACGCCGAAAAGCCTGCGCATGAGGCTCCTTACGAGCCTTACAAAGGCATATAGTCGCGGGACTAATATCCACTACTACGGTGAAGGAAATGAGAAGGGGCTTTTTCGCCTCCATTTTGTTTCTCACCAGAGCGAACAGGAGAAATCATGACCAACACGAAGTTTGTTGTAAGAGTGAGCCATGGCGGCACGCGCGCCCCTGCATACGTGCAGCGGTTTGATCGGCTGCCCGCCCAGATGACAACCAACCGCAAGCTGGCACTGATGATGGGAAAACTCACGGCCGAAGACGCGGCTAAAGCCATCCAAACTTCTCGGTGTGTTCCGGAGTTAGTGCCCGTACACGTCAATGCCTAGAAGACGCGGACACCGCGTCCGCGGGCAGAAGCAGTCTTTCAACATCTGCAACACCTAGGAGCAACTGGTCAATTTTGACCAGTCCACAGATCCACTGTCGCTGAATACTGACGAGAGAAGAATCCACCGGTGGACGCAACACTAGACCAAGAGCCGAACGCGCCGAGACCAGTTATCCGGGTCTCAACGCACGGCGATAGCTTGCCCACGATCGGGAGAGCGTCCCCTTCGTCGCTGTTTCTCACCAGGCTTTAGGGGGACAATGTCGCTACCAAACACACTGCTACACCCAAGGCTCTCCTGGAAGTCGTCGGCCCGCGCCCCGTCGTATGCAGGACGGGCTGCAGCAGTTCGCTCACGATTGCAATCGAAGCCATCCCTGCCGAGTCGAATCGCGGTGATCGGGAATTATCTTCCGCGACATTGCGGAATCGCGACGTTTACCACGGACCTGTGCGGCGCCATTTCCGCGGAGTACGGGACTGCTCGACTGTTGGCTCTCCCGGTCAACGACACCGAAGAAGGATACGACTATCCCGCCCGGGTGCGATGGTCGCTCGCCCAGGACGATGTGAAGTCGTATCAGGAAGCCGCCGAATTCCTGAACTTCAACAACATCGACATGGTATGCCTGCAGCACGAGTATGGAATCTTCGGCGGTCCAGCCGGAAGCCATATCTTGCATCTGCTACGCGGTCTGAAAATGCCGGTCGTCACCACGCTGCACACGGTTTTGCGCGAGCCAAATCCTGACCAGATGCTGGTGATGGAAGAGATCGCCGAACTCTCCGACCGGCTCATTGTCATGAGCCAGCTGTCGTCCCAGTTCCTGCAGGAAATCTTCAAGGTGCCTGGCAGCAAGATCGACATGGTGCCGCATGGAGTTCCAGACCTGCCCTTCCTAGATCCAAATTTCTACAAGGACCGCTTTGGCGTAGAAGGCAAAGCGGTACTGCTCACGTTCGGCCTGCTCTCACCGAACAAGGGAATCGAAAACGTAATTCAGGCATTGCCGCAGATTCTGTCCAAGCACAAGAACGTTGTCTACATCGTCGCAGGCGCGACTCATCCTCACATCCTGCGCCGCGAGGGTGACAAGTATCGAGCCAGTTTGCAGGCCTTGGCGAAGGAAATAGGAGTGGAATCGCAAGTGATCTTCCACAACCGCTTCGTCAGTCCCGAGGAAATGGTTGAGTTCATTGGCGCCGCCGACATCTACATCACTCCCTACCGCCATGAGGCGCAGGTTGTTTCCGGAACGCTTGCCTATGCGTTAGGTGCGGGCAAAGCGATCATCTCGACTCCCTACTGGCACGCGATCGAGTTGTTGGACGACCGCAGAGGCGCGCTGGTTCCATTCCAGAATCCCGATGCAATTGCGCATAAGACGATCGAACTTCTGGACACTCCTGCGATTCGTCACGCCATGCGCAAACGCGCTTACCTGTTCGCGCGGGAGATGGTATGGAAGCGAGTGGCGCAAGGTTACATGGAAAGTTTTTCGCGCGTTCGAAGCGATCGCATGGAAAGTCCAAAAGTTCAGTTCTCCGCGCGCCTGACTGAAAAGTCGCTAGATCAGTTGCCGGAGTTGAAACTGAATCACTTGACATCGGCTGACCGATGACACTGGAATGCTGCAGCACGCGATCTTCACGATCCCGAACCGCAGAGAGGGCTATACCACGGACGACAATGCGCGCGCTCTGATTTTCTCGCTGCTGCTGGAGCAAATGGAGAACGATGGGCTACCACAGGATCAAGCGGGGAATGCCGATTCATCTGCCTCAAATTCCGCTGGGCTGTATCTCGCGTTTCTGGAACATGCGTTCAATTCCGCGAAGGGCAGATTCAAGAACTTTCTCCGCTACGATCGCCGGTGGAACGAGCCTGTCGGATCCGAAGACTGTCATGGACGGGCATTGTGGGCGCTGGGAACGGTTCTAGGCCGATCCCAGAATCAGGGACTGAGGGGCGCTGCCGGGCGTCTTGTTCGAGTTCTCTCTCCCTGCCGCGGTTGAATTCAGCAGTCCGCGTGCTTGGGCATACGCCTTGCTCGGAATTCAGGAATATCTCACTTCGTATCCCGGAGATCGCGATGCACAGAAAGTACAATTCGCCCTCAGTCGGCGTCTGCTCGAAATGTATGAGTCAATCCGACAGCCCGATTGGAAATGGTTTGAGAACGTTCTAGCCTACGGAAACGCCAGATTGCCCCAAGCCCTGCTGCTGGTAGGCGTCAGCTTGCTCGGATGATCGCATGGTTTCCGCCGGTCTCGAATCGCTGGATTGGCTGTTGGAAATGCAACGCTGCGAAACCAACGGCCACTTTGTTCCGATCGGTTCGCAGGGCTTCTATCGCCAGGATGGTGAGAAGGCACGCTTCGATCAGCAGCCGCTTGAAGCCGCCGGCGCGGTTTCTGCGTGTCTGCAGGCGTACCGCGTAACTGGTGACAACCGCTGGCGCAACGAAGCCTGGTCGGCTTTCAACTGGTTCCTCGGCGACAACGATCTTCAACTGCCTCTTTATGATTCCGCGACCGGCGGCTGTCGCGACGGCCTGCATCCCGACCGCGCCAATGAAAACCAGGGAGCAGAATCAACGCTGTCGTTCCTGATGGCACTTCTCGAAATGCGCTCTCTGCAAGAGCCTGAACAAAAGGAAATCTTTTCATGACTGTACCCGTAGAAAAGCAGGTGAGCCTGCTGAGCACACGCTTCGAGCCACTGCTTCATCGCCATCCCGCAAACCCGATCCTAACGAGTAAGGACTGGCCATATCCCATCAACAGCGTCTTCAACGCGGGCGCAACGCTACTCGCGGATGGCACGACCCTGCTGCTCTGCCGCGTGGAAGATCGCCGCGGATTGTCGCATCTTTGCGCCGCGCGCTCTCGCAACGGCGTCGATGGATGGCAAATCGATAGTCGAGCCCACATTGATGCCAGACCCGAAGAATTATCCGGAAGAGATCTGGGGCATTGAAGATCCTCGCATCACGTTCGTCCCCGAACTGCAGCAATACGTGGTCACCTACACTTCCTATTCGCGCGGCGGTCCCGGCGTGTCGCTTGGCTCTGACCAAAGACTTCCGCACTTTCGAACGATACGGCGTGATTATGCCGCCGGACGACAAAGACTCCGCCCTTCTGCCTCGGAGAATCGACGGATGCTGGGCCCTGATTCATCGTCCCATGACGACGCTCGGGTCACACATGTGGATTTCCTACTCTCCCGACCTGCGCTATTGGGGCAGGCACAGGCTCATGCTGGAAGCCCGCCGCGGCGCCTGGTGGGATGCCAACAAGATCGGACTGTCACCACCACCGATCGAGACTTCCCGAGGATGGCTCGTGTTCTACCACGGAGTCCGGCACACGCCATCCGGCTGTCTGTACCGATTGGGCTTGGCACTCTTCGATCTGGAGAATCCGGAGAAGTGCTTGCTACGAGGAGATTCGTGGATCTTTGGACCAGAGGCGGAGTACGAGCGTCATGGCGACGTCGACGATGTCGTGTTTCCCTGTGGATACACAATGGACGCCGATGGCGACACGCTCAACATCTATTACGGAGCTGCGGATTGCGCGATTGCCCTGGCTCGAGCCAGTGTTCGCTCGCTACTCGAGTGGCTCGACGCCAACGGAAGTTGCGAACGGCGCCAGCGCGCGCAGGATTTATGAAACTGCTTCTGAAGATCTTCCAGTTTATTCTTTGGCTGCCGGCACCGTCACCTGAGCCGCGTGTTCACGATCAAACACCGCACGTACAAGGTCTGCTTCGACTGTGGGCAGGAATTCGACTTGCCGGATGCGCACGAGACGAAACAGCTCGATACTTCTTCCACTGCACGCTTGGGTACGACTCCGCATCATGCGCGCTGAGTTACTGCTATCTTAGCCTCGCCGCCATCCCAACCTTCATTCCTCTCATGTGAGCTATCTTGCTCAGACGCTTAATCCCTGATCTGTCATTCTTGTTCTACTGACTGTGGGTACGAGCCGCGACCTCTGATTCGCTGCTCTCATTCTCAAGCTGGAGTCGAGGCCAATCAGGAATCTTCATCCGTGCACGCCGCCAAATCTTGCGGCGGAACACGATTCGACTCCAAAGTTCCCGACAATCGAAATCAGGGCTAGACCTCCGACATATCGGGGGCATTAGTCCGCGAAACTAGCTCGTGAGATTAGGAAGGTCAAAGATCATGCCTCTACTTCAAATTCTGGAAGTTCTCATCGTGGTCGGTGTCCTGCTGTGGCTGGTGAACCGATTCATCCCCATGCAGGGCTCGATCAAATCCATCCTCAACGGCGTCGTTGTCATCGCCGTAGTTTTGTGGCTCCTGAACGTTTTCGGACTGTTTCATTCCTTGTCCCGGATCCACATCGGAACTTTGCTGATCTAGCAAGTCAGCCATAACGCTGAGCGCGTCACACAAGTCTATCCGCCAACTGCGGCAGGCATCTGCCTCCAGGAGTTCATCTTGAAACCGAAGCTGATACTAGCAGTAGGAATGACCCTCAGTCTCAGTGCATTTGCTCAGACTAATACTCAAAACGTAACCGTCGAACCGTTGAGCCCGATGCCGATATTTCGGGTGACCGTAGTCAGCCGCAACGTACAGGCCGTGAATTATAAGCAACGCAGTGGAGCCTCCAAAGTCGATTTCGCGGGCACGGATCTTATGCCGTCGGCGAATGGCCAAGCGAAAGTGGAAAGCAAAAAAGGCTACACCGAAATCGAAGTGGAATTTGGCAGTCTGCAAAAGCCGACAACTTTCGGCAATGAGTATCTGACCTACATCGTGTGGGCAATATCGCCGGAAGGCCGCGCAATCAATCTGGGCGAGGTTCTGGTCGGGGACAATCATCGCAGCAAACTGGACGTGACCACGGACCTTCAGGCTTTCGCGCTGATCGTTACCGCAGAGCCTTACTATGCCGTGCGCCAACCCAGCAACGTGGTTGTGCTCGAGAATGTGGTCCGCGAAGATACCAAGGGAACCACGGAAACCGTAAACGCAAAATATGAACTATTGGAGCGAGGTGGCTACATTCCCACCGGCTACAAGTTCGATCCAGTCGTGTTGAATGCCAAGTTGCCACTCGAATTCTTCGAGGCGCGGAATGCCTTGCGCATCGCTCAATCCGAGGGAGCCGAACACTATGCAAGTGACAGCTATCAGCACGCCGTCAAGTTGATGGACAAGGCCGATGGCTATGCTACGGACAAACACATTGACAAGAAGCCGCTGATCGCGACAGCCCGTGAGGTTGTGCAGACTGCGGAAGATGCACGCGCAATCGCCGTCAAGAAGATGGACGACGTGCGTCTGGCAAATGAACGGCAGCAATCAGCCGACGCCCAGGCGCGAACGCAGAAGCAAGCGGATGAAGCGACACAGCGCAAGGAACAAGCTGAGTCTGACGCAGCAAAAGCTCAAGCTGCCAAGGCTCAGGCGGAATCCGACACCCTGAATGCTCAAGCTGCCAACGCTCAGGCCCAGTCTGATGCAGCCAAAGCACGGAATGACACTGCGGATGCACAAGCTGCAACCGCGAAGGCCAAGTCCGATATGGCAGACAGCCAGGCTTCCTCCGCGACTGCACTCTCAGCAGCCCAGGCTGATGCCGACCAATCCCGCGCCGATACGCTCAAGGCACAAGAAGCCGCTCAACAGGCCGAATCGGACAAGGCAGCAATGCGAGCAAAGTTGTCCGAGCAACTGAACTCCATTCTTCAGACGCACGACAGCGCACGCGGCCTGATCGTCAGCATGTCCGATGTCTTGTTTGACTCGGGCAAGTATTCGTTGAAGCCCGGAGCACGCGAGAAACTGTCGAAAGTCGCTGGAATTCTGCTCGCGTACCCGTCTCTGAACATTGAGGTCGGCGGCTATACGGACAATATCGGCGGTGATGCTATGAACCAAACGCTGTCAGAGAATCGTGCCCGGTCCGTTCGCGACTACCTAGTCCAGCAAGGCGTCGGAACGAATTCCGTTTCGTCCAGAGGTTTCGGCAATAGCTTGCCGGTAGCCTCGAACGATAATTCCGCAGGTCGTCAACAGAACCGGCGCGTGGAACTTCTCGTCTCCGGCGAAGCCATTGGAAAGCCTGTCAACGCGACTACGGGAAGCTTGCGCTAACAAGTCAAAGTAACCAGTGTGAGGGGCAGCTTCGAACATAACTGCCCCCTTCACGCACAAAGGAGCAAACATGCTCGGAACCATATTGATCGTCATCCTGATTCTGGCCCTTCTCGGAGCGCTGCCACGCTGGTCGCATAGTCGGACATGGGGCTATTACCCCACCGGCGGTGTCGGGCTGATCCTTTGCATCGTCGTAATTCTGTTAGTCCTGGGCCGGATTTGAGCCATACGCAACAAGCTAACATCGGAAGGTGCTATTTGCAGGAACTGGCGCATGCTGGCTGTCCTTGCGGCTGCGCTTTTTCTCCTCGTTCTGATGTGCAGGGACTTCTCGTTTGCGTATTCGGTTCTTACCCACGAGGAAATCGTGGACCTGCTCTGGACCGATGAGATCCAGCCTCTTCTGCTTACGCGATTTCCGGCGCTGACCCAAGATCAACTCAAGGAAGCCCACGCTTATGCCTACGGAGGAGCCGTCATCCAGGATCTAGGCTATTACCCGTTCGGCAATAAGGAATTCAGGAGGCACTCGACGGCCAAGATGACCCTGGACACTTACACGCAGGCTCTGAGTCCGCAGAAGCGCGCGGCGCAGAGCAAAGTGGTCGGCATGATCAGGGCAAAGCCAAGTTGTACCGCGGTTTCGAGCTTCTGGGGAGATTCCGGCAACTCGATGATTAAATTTGGCGTCCCCGACGGGATTTGAACCCGTGTTACCGCCGTGAAAGGGCCGCAAACAAACTGGATCACGTTGTAATTACAAGGCAGCGGTCGCTCTGCAATGCCCTGTAAGGAATGGCAAAGAACACAACGGAACAGACTCAGCTTGTACCGTCCTTGTACCGCGAGTTTTGGTGTAGAGAGTCTAAAAACCCGGAGATCTTGCGATCTTGAGCACAAACCGCAAGGATGATTTGAAGCCGTACTGGCGAGACGAGAAGGAGTGGCTCTGCACGGTCGAATTCTTGCCCACTGATGACTCAGAGGCTCGGCTTTTTGCCGCGGACATCATTGGCTACCTGTGGGAGTCATTACCTGCGGTCGGTGGCATACACTGCCTCACCCCCAACCGCGGCTTCCCGAAACCCGATTAGAGATCGACCTGAAAGGTTTGCCATGGATACAAGCGTTTATTTTCGATTCGGCAATGTATAGCTGACCGCCGACCGCGCCCGGGAAAGCAGCGCGTCACGGATAATCTTCCTGGTTTGCTCGAGTTCGTTTCCCGCCAACTCGAGCCGCGGCGGCCGGACGCGGGGACTTCCGATGCCAACCTCCGCCTGCACTAGTTTGATGAGTTGAACGAAGTTCGGAACCGTGTCCATCCGGAGCAAGGGCAAGAACCAGCGATACAACGCAAAGGCCTTGTCGCCTTCTCCGTTAATGCTACAGTTGAACAGTTCCACCGATTCGTGCGGAAGCGCATTTGCCAGACCAGCGACCCACCCTGTCGCTCCCACTCCGATGGCCTCCAACACGGCATCATCCACACCGACAGATATCTCGAGTCGATGGTCGAGCAAAGCACGGATCGCAGATACCCGGCGGGCATCGGTACTCGATTCCTTGACCGCTTCAAAGTTCTCGTGTTCGCCCGCCAATTCCTGAATCTGCTCCGGCAAAAAATCGGTTCCGTAGGCAACTGGATTGTTGTAGAGCATGCAGGAAAGAGGCGTGTTGCAAAATACTGCCGCGACATGAGTCTTCATCTCGCGCCAGTCGCCCTTGTATACATAAGGAGGCAGAACCATCAGACCATCGCAGCCTAGATCCGTAGCCGCTTTGGCCAAAGCCACAGCCTCAGAGGTGGTAAGCGCCGAGATGGAAGCCACGACCGGCCCACGCCCTTGAGTCGCCTTGACACACGTGCGCAGAATGTCTTGCTTCTCGGCGACTGACAGAGTGGCGCCTTCACCCAGGGACCCGAGTGCGACGATCCCCGTGCAGCCGCTGTCCAGAAGCCAGCGGCAGTGTTCCGCTAGAAAATGATGATCGACACCAAGATCCTGGTTAAAGGGAGTTGTTACCGCGGGCATCACGCCGTTCCAGTTCATTAGACGCCTCCGACCTGGACAGTCCGGCAGTCACTACTCGTCATTTAGTTATCCGATCTGCCAAGCAGAATCTCTCAGAAGGCAGCTCATGACCGCTCACCTTCGATTGAGTAGGCAAGAACGTATTTTATGGATACAATATGCACTCGTCAAATCTATCCCTGCTCCACCGAATGCCGTGGATCGGACACATGACCCGAGAAGCCGACTCATCAGGCTCAGAAACTACGACTCAAAATCTGCGCAAGTTCGCGCGCGGATTGAACCTATTCGATTCGACGATGTTTGTAGTGGGAGCCATGATCGGCTCGGGCATCTTTATTGTTCCCGCCGAGATGGCCCGTCATGTCGGAAGCGCAGGGTGGCTCTTAGTGGCATGGGGAGTAGCAGGAGTGCTCACGATAGCGGGTGCCTCCGACGAGAGTTCCTGCCGAGACTTCGCCGTCAGATCGTTCGGTCCGTCACAGTGGCTGGAACGGAGGAGAGTCCTACACAACTCTCGAGCCTTCTGCCAAAGGACAGGAGGCGCGTGATATCGTGCGCTACCACACACAGCCACCGGCGAAGGCGCGGTTCTCGTGTTGGTATCTCAACTAACGCCCTCCGGCAGCGATAAACGCTGACCATCGAATACAATGCCTGGTCGGCCGACATGAACCGCGTCCTTGTTACCAATTCTGAGCGGGTCTGGCGTGAAAACCACGCGCAGTAACTAAGCATGGTCGGGCGACGACAAAGTGCACTATCAGGGGAGTGAACTGGCTGGTGAAACTCGGCAGAACCTTCGACTTTCATGACCTATCCCGGCCGGACGCACGCAATTGCGGCGGGCCCGGGCACTGGGTTCCATCGATATAGCCTGCTTTCCAGGTACTTGGAGGAACATCTTCCCCCAGTTCCGCCATCCGGGCAATGAGCATATTCTGGACACAAGATGCGATATATTAGGCTAACCTGGTTGGAAAGCGACCACGGTTTGAGGATGAGAACTTGCTGAGATGGACTTAGAAGCCGCATCAAACTTGGCCATTCCACGCAAATCGCTCACTTCGGCCGTGGCCGACAAGTTACGCGATCAGATCATCCGGGGAGAAATACCGGAGGGCGCCCAACTACGGCAAGACGCCATCGCATCCCAGTATCACGTGAGCAAGATTCCGGTTCGAGAAGCCTTGCGCCAACTCGATGCCGAGGGTTTGATCGCGATCATACCCAACCGCGGTGCGGTCGTGCCGGCGCTGTCTCCCGATGACGTTGAGGAACTCTTCTCGATTCGTAGGTTGCTGGAACCCGAAGTCCTGAAACTGTCCATCCCGCTCCTCACCGAAGAAGATTTCTCGGAAGCCGACGTCGTGTTACGTAAGTACGTCAGCGAACTTCGCCGCGAAGAGCACGTTTCCGCATGGGGAAGGCTCAACTGGAAGTTCCATTCCATTCTCTACTCCCGCGCCAATCAGCCGCGATTCATGGCCATCATCCGCAACGTCAACAACAGCGGGGAACGGTACACTCGCCTGCAGTTGTACCTGACTCACGGCATGAAGCGGGCCAACAAGGAGCATCACCAAATTCTGGATTTGTGCCGTCAACGCGACGTTCCGGCGGCCTGTAGGTTGCTGCGGCAGCATATCCGGTACGCGGGCGAGTCTTTAAAACAAGCTCTCGAACAAAAACGAATGGCGGCTCAAAGCGATTCCGGCACCGAAAACCCGAAATCTTAACAAACTCATTGAATCGATACGACCGCAGTCGCAACGGAGAGGCGGGGCAGATCTAACTGCAGCTTGGTTCCCTCTACCCGCCCGACCATCCACATAAATCCGAAGACGCTGAATACGATACTGGTGCACCAAGTTCAGGATCCAGAAAGGAATGGTACTGATCTAACCAGCACCTGCAGCGGGGAAACATGAGAAAACGTGCTCCCAGATCTTCGCAGTGGGGAATCCTGCTCGCGTATGCACTCCTCTTTTTCGGCGCCCAGTCGTACGCTCAGGAGGAGGAAATTGAACCGGGATACGCTATTGGCAAGGTATCGATCAACGGAAACTTGGTCGTCATCGAACTGGATGACGGTGCTCTTGGGACCGCGAATCTTTTCGACCTCGTCAATCAAACGCTGCATTTCACTCCCGACGGTGGGCACTACCGCGTGGAGAGCGGTCCCCTGCAATGGGATTCAGACTTCGGCCCGCAACTTACCACTGCCGAAGTTACTCTGCATCAATTTGCATTCCCGTTCTCCGGTAAGCGCTGGGAATCATTTCGTGTGGGCACAACCGGATCGATCAGCTTTGGCGAGCGGGAAAAGGATGGTAGCGCGGGAGCGAGTGGTCCTCCCGAAGGCGGAGTATCCATCGGTCGATTCGACCCATTGGCAGAGGCGGCCAGCACCCTAATCGATAGCGCCCCGGCAATCTGCGTGTTCTTCAAACCTCGGACATCCGGACCGCACTATGTAAAGGAACTGCCGGATCGCGTGGTCATCACCTGGGATCTGACGGAACCATTCGGGAACATCCAAGATTTCACCTGGTTCAAAACGATCAATCGCTTTCAGGCGGTCCTGCAGCAAGACGGTTCGATTGAAATGTCATACAGGGAGCTTGCGGCGAAAGACGCCATCGTTGGCATCTACCCCGAACTGTCGGGCAAGGACAAGCCGCTAGCGACCATCAGCGCCGAGCCACATAAAGCGGTAGCCGCGCACTTGGATATCAGAAATCTCAAGCTCTCGGTGGAAGACGGCATCGTGTTGAAAGTCACCTTTGAAACGCGTGGGCCCGTTCTGCGCGAAGGCGATCCCGCCCTAGACGGCATTTCATACCGCGTCTTTGTGGATCCACACCATCCACTTCCCACAAGAGTCGATGCTGACCATCCAACATTTGCCTGGACAGCCAGAGGCGTTGCCTGGCACCACCGGCCCTCCAAGTACATCTCATTTGGCCCTGGAGTCTCGCGTAAGGTCAAAGTGAGCGGCAACACACTCACCCTGCAAGGAGTACTGCCGGCCGCGCTTCGAGGAGTCGGGCAGGTTGCGGTCTACGCCGAGGCCGTTCCGCCTCGAAAAGTCGAACCGGGTGTGCGCCTGTCGCCGCATATCGTCCGGTTATCGGGAATTCGTAGTCCTGAGGTCCACCTTTCTTCGCTGACGCGCAAAGATGGTCCTTTTGGTGTGGCGTATGAAGCGTTCCACTACCTGGCCCTTCCCAAACCTCAAGAGCTTTCCTGCACAGTCATAAAAGCACTTGGCGACAAGTTCGATTTTCTGGCCTACTACTCCGATTTCCGCATCGATAACCAGGAAGCCGGCACTCCTAGCGATGGCCCGGTTGGTGGCAATGTGACCGGCATTGCGGCAATACAACACGATCTTGAGAATTACTGCACGCAAGGCAGGTTCCAGTGGGAATTCGTTCAACCCGTATATGTCAACTCGAATCAAATGCAGGAGCGACCGCCCGAAGGCGCGCCTGTCGGGAGTGATCACGACCTAACCTTTTACTCCCATCAACTCAACGAGCGCTCCCCGGACCGCAAACTTCTTTCCTACAACTACGCGATGTCGCAGATCGGACATGAGATGGGCCATCGCTGGGCCGCATTCGTTTCCGCGAAAGTCAATGGGGAAACCATTCCTCTTGGTCCCGTGCACTGGGCGCGAGGATTGAACGCTCCGGCGGCGTTTCCTTATCAGCGGCCCACCGAGGCCTCGGCCATGGGAGGCAGCTTCTGGCAGGATAATTTTGATGGCACTTTCACACAGCTCGACGACGATTACTATGTGCCGGCGACAGGCTATTCCTATCTTGACCTGTATCTGATGGGTTTGATATCCGCTGCAGAGGTGCCGGACTTCTTTATTCTCAAGAATCTCGTGCCTGCTGGCAAAGATGCGAACGGGCACCCGATATTCAAAGCCGATCGAACGAAAGTGACTATTCAAGACGTAATCGCGGTCGAAGGACAACGTTCACCAGATGTGGATCACTCGCAAAGGAAATTCAACACTGGGATCGTCGTGATGGTCGAGCACGGGCAAAGTCCCAGCCCCGAACTGATAGAGCGAGCTAACGGCATTCGCCGTCAGTGGATCGATTACTGGGAGACGACAACCGGACACCGTGCGTCCATGACCGCGAATCCGCGTTAACACGCGGGTCACTCCCAGTCAACCGACTCTTCTCTCGGTTTCTGCGAAGGCTCCGGGAGGTTGGCATCGGCATTCTTGACGGTGGCATGTCGGATACTGTATACAGTAACGCCTTAGATGATTAGCTTAGCTCCGCTTCGCCGAAAGTTGGAGGCCAGGAGTGTGCCCATCAATCGCGCATTGAGCTCCAGCACTACCAAGATTATCGGAGTTGGAGTCGCATGTTTTCTTTTTGCGAGCGGGGCCAAACTGCAATCGCCAGCGAGCCATACCCAACGGGTAAGGCACGGAGTGGGCGCCGTATTCGTACAGAAAGCCGGAAGATATGATGTTTCGCGGCCGCTTGCGCTGCAGAGACAGTCGGCCGATGGAATCGCGCTGCCTGATTGCGGAGAAGCGGGATGCGGCACGTCGCCTGGCCGCTTACTAGACGATCCAGATGCTGCGCAAGAAGAAAGGCCCGAGGAAGCCATCCCTCCACCGACACCACCGCCAACTTTGAGTCCTGCCAGCATCGCGGTTGAGCAACGTTCCCAGGGCACTCGGCCAGCGGCGCCGCTGCTCGAGAGCTTCGACGGACTAGGCGCCGGATTCGAGGGACCGCAAGGCACAACTACCTTCCGCAATCCGTCTGACAACAGTCTGGCCGTCGGCCCAGATCATATTGTGCAGACTGTCAATTCTAGAATCGCCGTTTATTCGAAAAGGGGCAAGAAATACGAGAAAAGTGGGACCGTGCTGTATGGAGCGGTGGCCACGAAATCCGTGTGGGCCGGTTTCGGCGGCGTGTGTGAGGCGCGCAACAGTGGTGACACGGTGGTTCGCTACGACCAGCTTGCCGGTCGATGGCTGATCGTGATGCCGATGTTTTCTCGAATTGCGCCCAGCGACTTTCCGGAAACGCCCGGCCGCACTCGCGGCGAAGCAGCCCCGCCAGGGCAGCTTGCGAAGTCCGGCGAGGCGTCTTCACCCGGCGCTGCTGCTGCGTTTCCGGCGAATCCTCCGCAACCTGCCCCCCCGCCCCAGCGCGGGCAACGAAACCCCGAAGCGAAGGAGGGCGTTTGGGCTATGTGCTATGCGGTCAGTACGGGGCCAGATCCGCTCGGCACGTACTATCGTTATGTTTTCGAGCGGACTTTATTCCCGGACTATCCGCGGCCGGCGATTTGGACAGATGGCTACTACGTGCCAACCAGCACCGGCGACGATGTAATTCAGAAGCATACGTGCATTGCGGATCGCGCGAAGATGCTGGCGGGACAACCCGCCACGGAACAATGCATCGTGATCGACGGCGTAAACTTTCTGAATAACGCTGACATCGATGGCCCGGCGGCGCCGCCAGCAGGAACGCCGAACATCATGATGGCGGCTGGTGCCACGCAGCTTAAGAATATCTTCGATGATGACGGCATCTACTTCTGGAAAGTGCACGTCGACTGGAACAACCCGGCCAACACGAAGGCGGATGGTCCGGTGAAGATCAAAGTTGCGCCGTATCACTATCTGTGCAACGGGCAGTTGTCGAGCTGCGTGCCCCAACCCAATACTGAACGCCGGCTCGACGTGCAGGGCGACAAGATCATGCAGCGGCTCGTCTACCGCAAAGTTGGCGGACACGAGTCGATCGTTGCAGCGCACTCAGTCGCTACGCAGGGCGGCGGCGGCGTGCGCTGGTACGAGTTCCGCCTCGCCAAAAAGGGCGACCCGGAGCTATATCAACAGGGCACGTATGCACCGGAAGGGTTCTATCGCTGGATGCCCAGCATCGCGATGGACAAGAAAGGTGACATCGGCGTCGGATACTCGTTCGGCGGGTTACCGAATTTTCCGGGGCTGCGCTTCGCCGCGCGCCGGGCCGGCGATCCTAAGGGCCTGTTGACGTTGCACGAGTCCGTGCTTGCGACAGGAGAAGCATCGCAGACCAACACGCTACGCTGGGAAGATTACACGACGACCGCGTTGGATCCGAGCGATGACTGTACGTTCTGGTATGTCGGCGATTATCTGAAGGCAGGCGACACCGGCTATCGGACCAGGATCGGCTCGTTCCGCTTGCCCAATTGCAAAGGCGGACGCTAATGCGAAATTCATTTCCTAAAGAGGCGCGAGCAATATGGAAACCAAGATCTCCCGCCGTGAGTTGTTGAAGAATGCTGCAAGCGCATCCTGCCTCGCACTCACCGGAATCCCCTCCGTGGTAGAAGCGCGGCAGACAAATGCTCCGAGCACAGACGAACCCAGCACTGCGTTCGTATCTCCAGCTTCCAGCCGGATTCTTCCTCTGACCTCAAACAGCGAAGTAATCATTCCACCTCGTGGCGCGAGCTTCATGAAGTTCAGCTATGACTTTCCCGAGCCGGCCGTTGAATTCGAAGGACTGCGGATCTCGTTTCGCCTGCACACCTTCGAAAACACTTATGGCCTGAATCAAGCTGCAATGACAGTCCAGAGCGTTCCCGGCGGCCTTGATCTCACGTGCACTCAGCTCGTCTGGGCCGGAGGGCAACAGACCGCTCCCGGAAACCTGCGCGCACGTATTCGACAAAATGGCGATCAGATTGAGTGGACTGCAGTGGCTGAAATGGAGCAGCCGATCAAATCGTTGGTCGCGATTATCCGCGGCGTGCCGCGCGGAAACATCTCCGCCGGGGGACTTCCCCTCTTCGACCCAAAAGACGACGAGATCCTGCTCGGATATCCGTTTGGCGCCGGTGCGCTTTTTCTGGAACGCGGGATGGCGCGCATGTTCAACACGCCGCTCGCAGTCATTCAGAGTGGGGAGGCCGAGTTCTTTTCTCTTTCCGCGAGATGCGAAAGCGTGCGGGCAAACCGGTTTTACTTTCAGCCGGGAGAAGAGGGCTATCGCGTCGAGCTAGTCTACGAGCAGGCAGGCTGGGTCAAGAGTCCCAAACTTGAGAGTCCCTTGTGGTGCGCCGGACGTGCCGCAAGCATGGAGGGCGCATGCCGTCCGCACTTCGCGCATGTGGAGAAAACCTTCCACATCCCTAACTGGGAGACGCGCAGTGACGTCGCGGGTTGGTGCCGCGACGCTGCTCTCGCGATCAATCTTCATGGCATGCACTGGACGGGATACATATTCAATGACTACGCGAAAATGCTCACGATCTTGGAGTGGGTCGCGACGCAGATTCCAGCGCGAAGTGTATTCGTCCTGCTGCCCGCCTGGGATGGCCGCTTTTACTGGAATTATCCCCTCTATAAAACCGATCCGCGCATGGGCGGAGATGAAGGTTTCCGCCGCCTCATTCACGATGGCCAGAAGCTGGGCTTCCATTTCATGCCGATGTTCGGAACGAATTGCGCGAACATGCGACATCCGGAGTTCGCGCAGTACGCCGATGCCACCATGTCGCAGATCGACGGTGACCACTTTGACCTGAATTGGGTCGATTGGGACAACGACCGCCATATGGAGGGCTGGAGCCCGTACATGAACGTCGGAGTCGATTCGTGGCGCAACTGGCTATTCCGTCGCATCTCCGATGTGATAGACCGCTTCGGGCTGGATGCGTATTTTCTCGACATTGTGGGCGGTTGGGAGAACAACACCAGGGCAGATTCACACGAAGGCACTCGCCGCCTCGTTGCCGACCTGCGCGAGAAATATCCCAAGGTGATGGTGTTCGGCGAAATGCACTATGACGCCTTGCTGTCGTTTATTCCGGTGTTCCACGTGCAGCGCGAATCCGCCTACTGGCCCGCCTATACGAAATATGCCCGTGCATTCCAGCACCTGAGCCATCCCGCGCCTGGGCGGGGGAGCAGCGGTCTGCATGAGTCCGGATTTGCGCGCTTCGATCCCAAGATCGTGCCGGCGGATTCCCTGATTATTCCGACGATTACGGTGGTCGATGATACATTCGACCAATATCGGGATGTGATGGCCGATCTTATCTTGCAGGCGCGGTCGCGCGCGCGGATCGCTTGACTTGGACTGTCGCGACACGAATATTCCCCATTGATCCGCGCAGCACCTTGTCGGTGTACTCCTGTCCGCCTCCCGCGATCTCGACAAACGAACCACGGTTCCTCTGAAGCTGGAGACTCGCGTTCAAAGCCTGAGCTTCTACTGCCACAGCACAACCGGCAATTTGTCCAGATCGAAATACATGCGGTAGTAGTAATCGCCAATGACCGAGTAGAACGGCCGGAACTTTGCCATCACGTTGCTGCCGTCAGGTGGGGCGAAGCGAAAAACGCCAGGGCCTTCTTCGTTGTCGGCAACGAGATATTTGTTCAGGTCGTCGTCGTTTTCCGGCAGCTTGAAGATCGGTTCGTGGATCATGCCATCCTGTACCAGTACGACCGGCCCACGAACTACGGCGGCGCGGTGCGGATGTTGCGCATCGACGGCCTGCCACCGCATCCGCAGCGGAATGGTGATCTCTACCGTATCGCCGGAGTTCCAAGCGCGGTCCACCGTGGCCCAGGTGCCCGGCTGGCAAGCGGTTTGATACGGTGCGCCATTCATTTTCACCGACGCGCCTTGCGCCCACTCGGGAATTCGCATGCGCAAGGGGAACTTCATGCTGCGGTCCATCTGCAGGGTCAGCGTGCTGGTTTCAGCTTCTGGATAGCGTGTGTCCTGCACCAGCCTCACCGCTCCGTCGCTGCGCTTCCAGGTGACCTCCGAGGGAACATAGAGGTTGACGAATAGGGTGGAATCATCTTTGTAGTAGATGAGGTTGTGAAAGTCTGCGACATCCTGAATGTAGGTGCCGGAGCAGCAGGTGTAAGCATTGCGGCTGAAGATTTTCACGCCACCGCCGACGCGATAGTCGGCATAGTAGAAATGGCGGCCTTTGCCGTTAATCTGCAACGCTGATCCGATCCCGTTATAAAGCAGCCGCTCGGCCCAGTCGCCATACCGCGCCTTTCCCGTGAATTGCATCAGGTAGCGCGACATCTTGAATCCGGCCCACGATCCGCAGGGAGTTTCAAAGCTGTTGAGCTGATAGTCGAGCGCCCTGCCCAGGCTTCCCGGGGGCATGATTCTTTCGACGGGTCCATAGCCTCCGGTGGCGTAGCACTGCGTGTTCTGGAGAAAGTCGTAGGCATTCTCTACCACGCGCAAGTGTGTGGGGTCGCCGGTAACCGCATATCGCATGGATGCGCTGCTGAACGAGTTCACATGGCTGTAGGCATGGACGCCGCTGGCATCCGGTGGCGACGACGTGTTGGCAAATTTGTCCCAGTAAGAGTGATACAGCCAGACCTCAGCGAAATCCTTGAACTGCTTATTGCCGGTGAGTTGATAGGCGCGAAACAGATTCTCCGGCTGCGTATACCATTCGAGCGGCTTTCCGGAGTGCATCTCCCATGGTTTCGGCGCAGCCGGTTGCCGGGTGCGGTCGAACGTCTTACTGGCATATGCAGTGACTCTTTCGAGCAGAGGCATGGCAGTGCTTTCGCCTGCGTACGCGTGCATATCCACCAGGCCGCAAACCAGCTTCTCGTAGGGATAGACATTCATCCTGCAATTGCCGTCAGGGCCGACGGTCTTGGAAAACTCCGCCAGGAGATACGCGGCCTTATCGCGCATTGCCTGGTCGCCAGTGGCACGATACATGCGCGACATTCCGCTCAACCACTGGCCGAAGACGGTGGAACTGTCTTCGTCGCACCATCCTCCCAGCGGCTTGCCCGGCGCAGGCAATCCCGCTTTGGCGCGGAATCCCTGCAGGATGTCATCATTCGATACGTTGAAGTAGAACTCACGTGCGTGCACATACTGATCATTCCAGCGACTGCCTTGCAGTCGTACGCCGTCATAATCAAAGGCACTGATCTTGGTCACGCGTCGATCGATGTCGGAAGGTGATGTATTGGCGCGCGCTGCCACACCGGCGAGCATGCCCGTAGCTGCTACTCCTTTAAGAAAATCGCGGCGGTCCATTTTCTGTCTCCTGATTTTCTGATTCCCGGTCCTGCGGGATAACAGCTGGAGATAATGCGTAGCCCTCATGTGACCCAAGATTGTAGTTGGGAAACTATTTCTTAGGAATACCAAACTCTCTATCCCATTTTTGTGATTGGCCTGCCCCTTTTTCCATAGAACGAAATTAGGATCCGATTGCAAATGCGTGCCTGAGCAGATTTAATGGCGTTCGAAAAATCAAGACCTCCGAAAGGGCCGCCAGACCTCCCGTGAACAGCAAACTTTCCCGTCGTCACCTACTCAAATCAATCGGAACAGCCGGTGTTGCTTCGCTGGTTGCCGACGTCGCCGCCACCGAGACGTCTCCGCTTTCTCACTCGATTCCTCCGGCATCGCGTGCCACGAACAAGTCCGATCTGGTGCGGCTTTCCTCGGGCCGGATGATCGTGACGTTTGACCGCCGGAACGGCACTCTCTACTCGATTAGTGAAGCGCACGATGCGCTGGGAACAAACTTCCTCGGGAACTCCGACAACACGCTCGGTATCAAGAGCGCAGACACGCATTGGACCGGCGACGTAGTCACCACGATTTGGGAACTGAAGACGCCGGAATGGATTCGCGAGCAGGAGAGCTTTGTTCAATACCAGATTTCGGGAAAATGGAAACGCGAGTCGACCCTGGCTTCACCGGATGTCCGCAAGGTTGGGTTCGATGGGAAGGTGTTCGCCGTCAAGTATGCAGGGCGCTCGCAAAGCGAAGATGGCATCCAGAGCTACGTCCTCAGCATGAGCTACCGCTTCGCGGATGACGGTTCCCTGCTGTGGGACGTGGAGTTTGAGAATACGACCGGCCGCACCCTGGAATTCGGCGAACTCGCATTCCCGCTGCGCGCCAACGACGATTATGCCGCGCCCTATGCGGGGGCTACCACGACCCTGGCGAACGCCAGCGGGAAGCTGGCCGCGATGCAAAAGACTGTTCACGAACAGAAAGTCCTTTGCCATTCCTTTGTGGCCGGCCACAGTTCCTACGCACTACTGCAACGTCCGCGCGGAGACGCGCCGTTTCTTCTGTTTCACTGCCTGCAAGACACTTCCTTCGAATGCATCTACAAGACGCCCGCCCAGGGCGGCGACTGGATCGGGACCGATCTGTTCGCGGTGCACTCCAACGCCACCAAAGACCTGCGGAACTGGGGCTGGAATCCCTGGGTGAACGGGCATTCGTCCCTGGTATTGGAGCCTGGTCAAAAAAAGTCATACCAGATGCGATTCGTGTTTCTGGATGAGTATTCCGGAATCGCAAAGGAATTGACGGCGGCGGGCAATCTGGGAATTCGCATCGTGCCCTCGATGGTCGTGCAGGAGGACACGGACGCTTACGTCGAGCTTAATTCCGCCAACGACCTTGAGGCTCTCGAAATCCACTCGGACGGAATTACCGTCAAAGAGCGGAAGCGTAAGGATAAATCCACCTTCCTGACGTTGTCATTTCACGGCAGGGGCCAGAAGAGTCTCCGGCTGCTGTACAACGGAAAACGCTGGACCAACCTGCATTTTTTCTGCGTCGAAGATGCGGAACAGTTGCTGAAGGCGCGAGCCCGCTTCATGGCGGAGCGGCAATTCGTGGTGAGTCCCGACGATCCCTACCATCGCCATCATATGTTTCTGCCATTCGACTACCGGCGCGCCACCCGCCTCGATGACAACGATGACGTTTGGGAAGTAGGAGGCACCGACGACCCCGGCTTCGGTGATCCCGTATTCCTGGTGGCGAAGAATTCGTTCCTTCCCTCCCGCGATGAGATCGAGAAACTGGAAATGTTCGTGTCCGATTGTCTGTTCAAGTACATCCAGAACCCCGAGACCTACGAAATACGGGCGTCTCTGTACTGGAAAGTGAGGACACCATCGAGTCCGTGGGGAAGCTGGTCCAAGAAACGAAGCGAGACCACCTGGCGAACCTTCAACTACGCCTTCGTCACTAATATTTATCACGGCATGTACCGCATTGGGCGCGAATATGACGTTCTATCGCATCGCACCGCGCTGGACTATCTTCGGCTCTGCTATGAAACCTGTAGAAAGTGGTTTACCACGGGACCTTACAAGCGGTTTGGCCTGATTACCGGTTTGAACGCGGTGAACATCGTCGAAGACCTCAAGAGCGAAGGATGGCAGAAGGAATATGAAACGATTCTTGCGCTGATGAAAGAAACCAACCAGGTTTTCCTGACCGATCCTTACCCCTACAGCTCTGAGATACAGATCGACGAAACTGCACAGCCGCAGGTTTATTTTTTCACCCGCTACTTCGGCAAGACCCACGGCGAAGCCGAAAGCTGGAAGAGGAATGCGGAAGTGCGGCAAGTTTTGCAGGCCATGCGAGGCGGGGATCAGCCCATCTGGTTCTTGTACGGCAACGATTTATTTGCCCATCCCGACTTGCGGGGCCAGATTTCCTGTTGGCATTCCGAAGCTCTGAACGGCATGGCGTTGATGCAGGCCTTTGAAGACACTGGCGATGTCTCGCTGCTTTTGAAAGGCTACGCCGGAATGATGAGCGTCCTCCACAACGTGCTGCCTGACGGCATGGGCTTTGGATGGTTCAAACTCGATCCCGGTGTCTTTGCCTGTGAACCGCCGAGAACATTCGAGGGAGGTTCGGGTTTGTGGGCCTTTCTGCAAGCCGCAAAATCCTATGTGGTGAACGACCCGAGCTTCGGCTGGATAGGCTATGGATGCCGGGTTGAGAACGAAGCCAATGAGGTCCGCGTGTTCCCCAAGGATGGCGTGCGCAAACGATTGTTGATTGTCCCCGATAAGTTGCAGGTAACTCTGCGGCGGGGCGAAATCAAGTCGCTGACATTCGACCGCAGGACCTCGGCGGTCAATCTGCAAATCGAAGACACCACCGGGCTGGTGAAGATTGTGCCTGTAACCATCGAGGGGTTGGAGCCGGGTGAGTACCGAGTGCGGACGGAGAACTCCGAACTCCGGTCGTGGGGATCGGAGAAGCTTGGGTTTGAAGTGCCAGTGGAGGAGGCGACGTCGCTGCACATTTCTAGAGAGTAGAGATGTAAGCAGAAACGTAATCAGGGTCGCCTAATTTTGCGCAACCCTCGATCTTTTGCTTATCGTGGTTTGCAACCCACCGGGAGCCATTTCTAACTCCATCAGGGAAACCGGAATCATGCCCTCGCTGTTGAAGCGGTCCATGAAATCGCGCAGCACAAAAGGCTTGCCGGCCAAGTCCTGCTGGTTGGCATAGTCCGTGATCAGTTCGTCGACGAGCATCTTGCCGGTGATGTAGCAGCTGCCATAGCCGGGCTGGCGGAGATACAGCAACTGCTCGAATACAGTGAGGGTGTCCTTTGCCTTGGCCCAGCCGCGCGGCGTCCATTCGGCCTGGAACTGTCCTGCCTGCTCCAGCGTAAATTGATTCGCCTGTACATAGAGCGAGGCCAGGCCGCGCGCGGCACGATTCGCCAGCATGATCCAGACCAATTCCCTGCCCCGCGGATTGTCGTCGTAAAGGCCTACATGCATCATCAGCTCTTCGAAAGCGGTGGCGAAACCCTCTGCGCGATTGTCCCAAATGTTTGAGAGCAGGATCTGACGGCGAATCGGGCTGGGATTCGGCTCGTCCCGCATCCGCGAGAGGTCGATCCAGTGGTAGTCGTGCGAGTAAAGCAGCATAGGCTCGCGGTGTGTGACGCGGGTGAAGAACACCCTTTGGTCCACTGGGACGAACTGACCGAGTTCTTCCGCGAGCGCCGGCTTGATGTAAGGCTTGTCCGGAATGATCTCCTGCTTCACCAGGAAATCGACAAACTTATCGAACCGGTCATGCGCCAGCTTGTCGAACGCGGCGGCATCAGCGGCCGGCTCCAGCGGGGGAAGGTTGCGGTTGTTGTGTTCCTCGAGGCGTAGGGACGCTTGCGCGCGCTCCAACTCGCGGCGCAGCAGGACGACCTCCTCGTCCCAGTTGTAGGGAATGAAGTGCACGTTTTGTTGATACCAGGTGTAGTTTTCCTTGCCCACGCCCGAGGGGCCGGTCTTGCTGGGCGCCATCTTCTCCAGCCACGCGACGAACTCGTCAGTCGCCGTACGAGCGGCGGCCACGGCGGCGCGTAACTCTGGGCTGGTCCCGCTCAGATCGGCGTGTTGGTGCTCAGCCAGCGTGTGGACGGTAAGTGTCCCGGCACCGAGCGAAGCCAGCGTGCGGGACTGATTGCGAAGCTCCTCCTCGCCATACACCCAGAGGTCGTGCGCGTTGCTGGCCTTGAGATTCTCCTTTGCCTCGGCCAGCAGGGCGGGGATCATGCCGATGTTCGCGGTCAAGTCTCTCTGCGCCTCGGGATCGAGCGGGAAGCGATAGTTGTACAGCTTGATCTCGGGGTAGGAGACCGGGCCCTCGCGCGCGGGTACGTCGCTGCGTGAGTCCCAAATGCTGACATAGAATGCGGGATCGCGTGACCAGGGACGGAGCACCCTGAGGTTGAAGTCGAGTCCATTCATCTCGGCCTTCACCAGCTTGTAGTCGTTCTGCTTTTCAATGGGCCACGACTTGGGATCAATTGTGTCGAGCCGTTTGCGCCACCGGGGAAGCGCCGCAGCCTTAGCCGCCATCGCGCTCGTGCTGTAGTCTGGAACATTATTCTTCATCAGCGGATGTTCGAACTCCCGCCATTGCTGAAAAAGGTTGACCAACATGGAATAGCCATCAGGCTCGCTTGCTGCCCTTGCCGAACCACTGAGTATTCCTCCAAGGAAAAGGGCCGCGATGGCCATAGCACGGCAGAGTCGAAGCCGCATGTTCACGGAACGATACTTGCGGTCGGGATAGCCCATCACCGAGACCTCCTTATTGTCGAATTGCACTGCCTAGGCGGGTGGGCTAGCCTATCTTGCATTTGGCGGTTTGCGCAAGGCTGAGATCCGCGGGACCGAAGTCCTCGGCTTTCCGTCGCCGTCAATTGTGCTACACTCTCAGGTCTTGCGAGCCCGGCGAGTCGTTAAATTGGGCGCCGCGCGGAGACAGGCCACTCGCAATCAGAAAAATTGAGATAGGTCTGGGTACAAGGTTCGGGTCATGTCCGAGGCTGAAGGCAATGGACGGGACGCGTTTTCGCGCCGCCGATTCCTCAGGGCGCTCGCCTCGACAGGGCTGAGCAGCATCCTCGCTCCCGCGCTCTTTCGTCAAATCCATGATGGGAAACCTCTGGCCGCGAATGTTTCACCCGCCTTTGAGGAGATTTCTCCCTCGCGTAGCGGCATTACGTGGACCCATGTAGCAGGTTTTTCTCCCAATATGAATGAGCCGGAAACCATGGGTGCCGGCTGCGCTTTTCTTGATTACGACAACGACGGCTGGATGGACATCTATCTGGTGAACAGCGGCCCGTGCGACTTCTACACCCCAAAGCAGCCCCTGCGCAATGCCCTGTACCACAACAACCGGGACGGCACTTTCACCGATGTGACGGAAAAGGCCGGTGTAGCGGGAAACGCCTACGGCATGGGCGTTGCTGTGGGCGATTACGACGCGGACGGGTTTCCGGATCTCTACGTCACTCAGTACCCGCGCAGCATCCTCTATCACAACAACGGCGATGGCACTTTCACCGACGTCACGGCGAAGGCCGGGGTGGCTGCGCCGGGATGGAGCATGAGCGCTGCCTGGTTCGATTATGACAACGACGGGCGGCTCGACTTGTTTGTTTGCCAGTATCTAAAGCTAGACACAACCATATGGTGCGGAGACAAACTGATCGGCGAACGCTGGTACTGCCGGCCCACCGTCTACAACTCGACGCCTTCCTGGCTCTTTCACAACAATGGTGACGGCACATTTACCGATGTCAGCAAGGAAAGCGGCATCGCGCAATCCCTGGGAAAGGCATTGGGCGTTGTCGCAGCCGACATCAATAACGACGGGTGGATGGACCTCTTCGTCGGCAATGACACGGAGCCGAACTTCCTCTGGACCAACCGTGGTAAGGGCCGCTTCGAAGAGACTGGGGCGCTCGCGGGTGTGGGTTTAAGCGCCTTTGGCCGCTCCCGGTCGGGCATGGGCGTGGATGCTAGCGATTACGATCAGGACGGCAAGATCGACCTTTTCCTGACCACTGTGGATCATGAAATGTTTTCGCTCTATCACCAGGAGCGAAGTGACATTTTCAGTGACGTCGCCCCGCGCTTCGGGATCGCCTCGCAAACCTTCAACCTTAGCGGGATGGGCATGAAATTCTTCGACTACGACAACGACGGCAACCCCGACCTCATCCTCTCCAATGGCCACCCCGAACGGAATGTGGCCAAGATGGTGTCGGGCGTGACGTATGAGGAGCCCATGTTGCTCTTTCACAACACTGGCAACGGCTTCGAAAATGTCAGCAAGCAGAGCGGTCCGATTTTTTCCAAACTAATCGCCGGCCGCGGCTTGGCCGTAGGGGACTTCGACAACGACGGTTCAGTTGATGTGCTGGTCGCGGTCGGCGATGGCGCTCCCATCCTGTTGCGGAACAACGCGGGCCGGCAAAACCACTGGTTGGGGGTCCGGCTCATAGGTCGGAAGGCCAATATTGACGCGGTCGGCGCCAAGGTCACTTATCGCTCCGGCAACTTTCAGAGGGATTGTTACAAGTTTGGCGGTGGCGGCTATTTGGCAGCCCACGACCCGCGTCTTGTGCTGGGCCTTGGGCCGCGAGCCAAGATTGATTGGCTCGAGGTGAAATGGCCGCAGCCCGGCGGCACCACCGAGCGTTTCACCAATCTGCCCCTCGACCGATACATTACCATCGTCGAAGGGGAAGGAAAGTGGAAGTAATGAACAGTTGTCAATTCGGCTAGTGCGGCTGGGCTACATCCTGCGGCGGCAGCGTCATCATTCGCGGCTTATTTTTCTCCGCCTGGCGTTGCAGAGCCAAAAGCCGGTCAGCCTCAGGTTTGTTTCCAGTTCGGGCATAGGCGGTCGCGAGCTGATAGTAGCCCGCGGGGTCAGAGGGCTCCATGTCCGTGTATTTCTTGAGAGGCGTGATCGCTTCTGAGTACTTTCCGGCCGCATTGAGCGCCATACCGAGTCCGAGATAGGCCTCCGCCAGTCCGGCGTCAAATTGCGTCGCACGGGAAAAATGCTCGATGGCCTCGTCCGCTTTTTGATTTCTCCACGCCAGGTCGCCCAGCATGAACTCTGCGGTAGGTGAGGTAGGGTTGATCTTCAGTTCAGCCTCGAATTCCTTCGTGGCTTCCTCGGTTACGGTGGGGTCCAGGGGCTTGGAGAGAAGGATCCGGCCGAGTTGGTAATGAATCCCAGGCTGATTCGGGTTTTGCTGCAGGATCTTACGAAACTGCGCAGCGGCGTCGTCCCATTTCCCCTGCGCTTGAAACGTCTCGGCGATAAGGGTCTCCGCCTCAGGCGACGAAGGAGACTTTTCTATCAGTTCCTGGGCCGTGCGATTGGCCAGTTCGGAGTAATAGCGCGTTGTAATGTAGAGAACTTTCGGATCTCCGGGAAACTCGCGCGTGAGTAGGACGATAGACTCGGCGACTATGTCACGTTGGTCGGTAGCCATCCCGCATTGTGCCCGTGCCATTACCACATCATGCAGAAGGTCCTTATCTTGAATTTTGGGAATGACTCTCTTCAGTATGGGCAGCGCTTCTTTGCAATGGCCCCTCGTGCCCAGGGTAATGCCGCGCTCGGCCGTGGTGGTCGGAGACTCGCCGGCCGCTGGAGTCTTGGAACTTTGAGCGATCAACCAGTCGCATGAATTTCCGCAGACGACAGCGGCGAGAAGCAAAAAGATGCGCCGAGGCTTCGGAAGTCCCAGCTCAATACGCCACAGGTTCATAGGCCATTATATTGCGGAGGCATGCGTCGGAACGCGTCAATACGTAACTGCGACAGAGATCTCGCCCTGGCGCCCGGAAGGAATGTTCACGACTTCCTGCTCAGGTGAAAAATCGGTCCAGGCAGCGCCGTTAACTGTGACGGCGCGAAGTACCTTGCCGCCGGGCACACGTAAGCGCAGCTTGGTGTCGGCCCGGTAGCCCTCCGGCAAGTGTAGGACAGCGGAGACCTTTCCATGGTCTATATCCGAGTGCAACTCGTATCCCACATTTCCGAAGCGGGTCGGTGCATCCGCAACTGCAATGGTTTTCCCCTGCTCAAGCCAGACCCTCGGCGTCGCTTTGGCGAGCCAAACGACGGGCTCGTCCGGGTTTTCAAATACCAGCATCCATTTCGTAAAGGTCGGAATGCTTACCTCCGAGGGAGTGCAATAGGGGCCTGCGAGTGTGCCGTCGATCTTGGCACCTTCCACGGCAGTCCAGTTTCCGCGCGAATAAATGTGTGCCCGATGAGCATAGTAGAGCAGCAGGAACTCCCGCGGCCAGTCATACAACAACCGGGCATACGCGGGGCCAAAGTCTAGAAATCCGTTGTAGTACTGGCCACCTCTGGGAAGTCCGAAGAGCGACTCGCCCGTTGCGGCAAGTGAGTCGGTGACCACTCGGGCCTGGCTTTCCGTCAGTTCGGCGGACTCGAGCATTTCCGTGTAGGCGCGTCCTTTCCCATACGTCGGTGTGTCGCCCGCTACCGCGGGAATATAGGGTGGTTGCTTCGTCCGATCGATCGATCTGTCAATGGCGGAATCCATGTCCTTTTTTATCTCGGCCGATTCCTGCAACATGGCGCGGCCTTCTTTTTCGAGATGAGCATCGTGGAGTTTGCGGCCCATTTCGACCCACACCTCGCCGAGGTCGTGGAATCCCCTGGCGGCTTCTGCGTTATTGGAAAAATGGGGCTGCATGAAGCGGTAAGGATCGATCTTCAGCGAGCTGTCGTGCTCCGACCAGCCGCGAATGATGCCGTAGGTAATGTCCGACGAGGGAACCTCTTTCGATTGCTTTCGCAACATGCGGAACAGGTCCACGATGGCTTGCAACTTCTTCTCGTGCTTGCGCAACAGCTTGTCGTCCTGGCTATAGGCGTAGTACTTCGCCACCGCCGTCAACATTTTGCCGTACTGGCCGATTTCAGGCCCGCGAGTATCGATTGAGCCATCGTCGCGTACGGAATTGGTGAAATAGTCGTCTATGTAACGTCCTGCAACATCGAAAAGTCCCCATTCGACGAACGCCACCACACTGGTGTTGAAGACGTCCTGAAAAGTGTCGACATTGTTGTAGCCGTAGCCGCCAAAGACATTGATTCCGCCGAGCGGAGGGTAACCGTATTTGGGATGGTCACCCACGCGCGTGATTTCTTCCATCAGCAGAGCGTGCAGGCAGAATTCCCTGAGGCTGGGGTCAGGCACATCGATCTTCATGGGCGGATTCAGATCGCGCGCCCAGACTGCGTGGACGTGATACAAGGCCTTGTAGAACTCGGCGGCGGAGGGCTCGCCTCGCGGCGGGAACGGAAGGTGGTGGTAGTAGTAATGAGCTTCTTTGAGCTTGGTGCCGTCAACCAGCAGGGCGCGGTACCAGATGGGCTGGGTCCAGAAGTGGCCCGGCTCTTCGGCGAACATGGTCTCTTCCCAATATCCGCGCTCGCTGGTGGGAAAAACGAAACGATTCACCGGAAGCCAGCCCCCGACGAGTCCTTCCCAAACGTCATTCCGTGCCCGGGCATCACGGATTCCGGCAAAGAGCTTGCCCAGGTCGACGTAAATCTCGTCGCTGAAGGCGCCGAAGGCGAAGGTGGGTTTATCGTCGGACTGCCGGGTTCCGACAAAACTGGGAACCCGCAACGGAGGAAGCGCAGCCGCAACGGCGCCATAGTCGGGATCGGCCGTTCCGGCGAGGAGTTCCTGGCCGAGGATGTCGTTTTCCGATTTGGCGATTTCTTCCTGCGTCCGCCCGCGATAGAGGGTTTCGGGCGCAACGCTGGTAGGCTCAAGACTCTTGGGCAGGTTCAGAACCACGCGCTGCCTGCCAACATAAATGATACTGCCTCGGCGGTCCGTCAAGTCTTCGAAGACGGCCAGGTTGCCTTCCTGCTCTTCGATCACGGCCATTAATGTCCAAGCGCCAAAATTCTCGCCCTTCGCGACGCTGACCGGCCTGTGAGCCGCCGAATCGATCACGGTCACATTCTGTTTTTCGACGTCCAAGCTTTGAATCTGGATACTCGGAGAAGAGCTTTGATCTGCGGCAGAAGGGTTGCGTGTGTGCGCTGCTAATGAGGCGCTTGCGAAGAGAAGGGCGGACGGGACCAAGAGTGTCGCCAGGAGGGACGACGCCGAAGACCTCCTAGGCCGCACATGTCGCGCATCTAGGCCCCCTGGTGTACCAATCGAGCCGCGCACTGGAGCATCGTTCGGAATCTCCATTTCCCCCCCCCAATAAAAAGAATGCCTTAACGGGCTGCAGTACAGTCCGTTAAGGCGTAATCAAGAAAACACTCCTGATTCAGTGCTCAGAACTCTATATTCGCCCGGAACTCTATCTGGCGAGCACCCAGACCCACCTGACCAGGGTTGGCCTGTACCACGCTCGATTCACCGAATGTTGAGCTCTGGATCGGCGCCGAGGTGTTCTGGATGAAGCCCTGACTGGTGCTGTTGTAGCCGCCAGCCGGGTTCGCCCACACTGGGTGGTTCCATACGTTGATAAACTCACTTTGGAAGATGAACCTGACGTTCTCGCGAATAGAGAAAGACTTCGTGATTGCCAGATCCTGGCTGAAGGTATGCGGCCCATACAACCACGGGTGCGCTCCGAAGACGCCCGGGGTCTTGTTGGGTGCAATGAATGCCTGGTTGACACCAACGGGCAAGCCGCTGCTCGGATCGAAGTTGAAGTATTTCGGGTTGATCGTGAGGGCATAGGGAGCGCCCGCAACATGGTGCACCTTCGAGGCTTGAAGATCGGACAGGGTAACTCCGTTAAGAACCACGCCGCCATCCCCGTACACATCACCCACCGGAGTGTAGCTTGGGCCGTTGAACGTATTGAAGCCGCCGAGTAGCTGATAGGGACCGCCCGTCTGCCAGTTCACAATCGTTCCTAGAGACCAGCCACCGATGATCTTGTCCGTAATTCCGCTGCTACTGGCAAACCGTTTGCCTTTACCAAATGGCAGCTCGTAAGTGCCGTTTGCATGGATTACATGCCGGTAATCAAACCCCGTCGGGCCGTAACTGTCCCGTAGGTTGCGCATGGTGAACATGTTGAACGCGCCGGTCCACGAGTTATTTGGCTGAACTCCCAGAGAATGGCTCCAGGCATAGTTCACATCAAACTGCATCCCGTGCCAGGATTTCTGGCGGAAATCGATCTGCAGAGAGTGGTAGGTTCCGTAACCAGGGTCATTCTGGTAACCAGTCGCCTTGCCTGCGTTGTAAGGATTCGCCTGGAAAAAGTTGATGGGATAGCCCGACCCGGGGTTCCCGGCGCAGGGCGAGAAGTTAGCGCCGCCGACCAGGTTGCAGAGATAGGTCGAGCTCGCCCGCCAAGGTGCTGGCGAAGGCGCCGGCAGCGCCGTTGTTGAGATCAGTAACAAAACCGCCATTGGTCATGAAGCCATTTACGTCTGCCCCGGCCGCCGCCGTCATGATGGGCAACGGACCCTGACCCGCGAAACCGCTATTAGCAAAGCTGCCAGTTATACCATTGGCCGCATTGATCGCCAGGTTTTGCTGGGCCTGCTTGAACTCGGCCAGAAACCCGTTTTCGAAAATATTGACTTCGTTCGGGTTCTCGACGATCCACTGGTGCACGCTGCGATTGCCCAAGTAGCGGACCTCGATTACATTGCCTGGAGCCCAGCGCCCGCTGGATGCCGAAGTTCCACGACATCACGTAGGGTTGGTGGATGTGTTCATTCAGGCCGTTTACCCCCGACCAGTATCCGAAGAACGTTTCCTGCGATTCGGGAATCGTCTCCTGGTAGGTTGGAGGGCTCACGAAGAACGGCGCCGGTTGCGTGCCACCCAAAGCGTAACTGCCCGCGTAGAAGCCGCCCGTTGACGGCAATGTCGAACCGGGAACCTGCGGCGAGAGCCGGAAGCTCTGGTAGAAGGCGTAGCCTTCGTTGGATGCCGAATTCCAGAAGAACTGGTAGGGCTCGGTCATGCGCCGCAGTCCAAAGCCGGCGCGTAAGACAGTGCTGTTTCCACCGAAGAGCTTGCCCATCAGGCCTTCGCTCTTGCTGGGGTTCCAAGAGATACCGAGCTGAGGCTGCGGCGTCACGTACCAGCCGTTGTACACGCTCGTCCTGGTCCGGTATGTGGGGTTGAGCCCGTTGGGGTCCGTGGTCAGGGCACCGGGGTTGAAAATATTGCCAATTCCGGACGGCCCCCAGATGCCAACGTTATCCGCGCTGTGATAACCCACGGTCAGGTCTTTCGACGGACTGGTGAAGTCCCAGCGCAGTCCGGCGTTGATCGTCAGGTGCGGCCTGACGCGCCAGGCGTCCTGGATGAACAGTCCGGTGCCGTGCTGGAGTTCGTCCAGGAAGTACGCTCCCACTGAGGTGGAGTACTGTTTGGTTTTGGGGTCCAGCGGGAAGCCGGCGCCACCAGGGTCGACGCCGCTGATTCTTCCTACCAGCGTCGCGTACATATTCTCTGCGTGGGTCAAGTCGCTTGCGGAATAGCCCGGGAAGTTGTTCTGAAAGTAGTTAGTGAACACACCTCCAGCAGGATCGTTGGCATCGATACCCATAGTGACGAACGGGAATCCGGCCGGCGAGTTGTAGTAATGATCCTGCTCGCGGAAGAACGAGAAGCCGAAGCTCACCGTGTGCTTCGCCTTCTGCCAGGTCACATTGTCCGATGCATTGAACAGCGGGTAGTAGGTGCCGACCGGCAAGTTATTCAGTTCGACGCCTGAAGCGCCGTAGGCAAAACTAATTGAGGGCTGCGTCAGCCACGCTGGCGTCAGATCGTACCCGTACGTGGCGCTGTTGTAGAGGTAGCCAGCGCGGAAGGAGTTGAGCACCGTTTTCGAAATCGTCCAGTCGTTACCGAGCGCCAGCGTGAAGTACTTGAGGTTGTTGGTGCCGCCAAATTTCGAGTAGAACGAACCTGGCAACGGAGGTATATCGCCATTCGTCTGGCTCGATCTTGGTCATATTCCAGGAGAGGAACCAGCGCAGATTATCCCGCATGTTGTAGTCGACGCGGACCGTCGGGAAATACTGGGTCAGAGGAGTGGGATATCCCCAATGCACATCCACCAAATTCGCGTCGGAGTTCGGAGTAACCGAACCTGCGGACAAGGAAGAGGAAATATTCGAGAAAATCGATCCAACGTCCGGGTTTACCACGGTGGGAAGAACGCAGCAGGGATTAACTCCACTGGCGCCACCGGCGATATCCGTAAGCAGATTGACATTGTGAGTTACGCCACCTTGGGTAAAGGTGAACACGCCCGTCTGCGCCAGGGGGCTCATAACCGTGTTGGTGTTGGTGGCTCCACTGGGCTGCTTGGCCATGGCGAAGGTGCCAAAGAAGAACAACTTGTCCTTAATAATGGCGCCGCCCAAGCTGCCGCCGAATTCATTTCGGATGAACGGGTTCTTCGGAAGGCCCGAAGCGTCGTTCAGCCAGGTATTGGCGTTCAAAGCGGCGTTGCGAAAATCTTCATAAACGCGCCCATGAAAGGCGTTGCTCCCGCGGCGGGTGACGAAATTCACCTGCATGTCCGAGATGCCGTAACCAGTGTTCATATTCAACTGGTCGGTCTGGACGGTCATTTCTTCCATGTTCTCGACGCGGGCCTGGACGAGAGGCTGGGCCGCGCCGGCAAACTTCATGCGCTGTGTGGTGCCCACGACCCCATCGACATTGTTTCCGGTCGCCATGTAGGGCAGGCCATTCCATGTGCCGCCGGCGTACCCCGACGACGAGTTGGGACAAGGCGGAAATATCCCGGCCGACCAGGGGCAAGTCCTCAACCTGCCGCATGTCGATGGTTCCGGTAATGGCGTTGGACTCGGTCTCGAGGACAGGAACCTCCTCCGCACTGACCACCACCTGTTGGCTCACGGCGCCTACTTTCAGCGCGGCCTTGAGGTCCGTAATTCGGGTCGCCGAAACCGCGACCGACTCAAACACATAGGTCTCGAACCCGGCCTTGGTAACCGTCAGTCGGTAGTTTCCAGTGGGCAGCCCCGCGAATGTGTACGTTCCGGCCGGCCCGGTTGCGCCAGTTCTGGTTACGTTGGTGGCAAGATCCTGAAGAACGACGTCGGCAGCCTGCAAGCATGGCGCCGGCTCGGGTCAGAGACGGAGATGGAAATACTTCCTTGGGTGATCTGCGCCCTGCTTGATACGACGCCAAACCCTATCAGGATGCACAGGCTCCACAACGCACTGGGAAGCAGACGACGAGAAAAGCTGTGAGACATAGTTTCACCTCTCGGTCGAACCTGACGTTCACTTACCCTACCTAGACTGGGGTAAGAAGTTCTCGCCACGAGGGGTCCTCTCGATGAGAACCCTCCCAACAATCGAGTAAACGTTTACAAGGCTAGAAAGAGTGATCCCTCACAATGTCGGGTTTTGTATACTTTATTCGCGAGCTTTGTCAAGGAAAACTTTCTACTCCTTCTTGGCAGGGTTTTGGGTTAGGCGCAGTGGCGAACATATGGACCCGTAGTTTGGCGGGTGATAAACCGGCGGGGTAGAGTGAAAAGTCCGGCCATGCTGAATTTGCTTTGGACCCGATTCGCCCACAGTGCCGTGATAGGCTACGTTTCGATCGCGGAAGGACAGGGAAGTGGAAGTAGGGGTTCGGTTACGGCTTGCACTCGCGGACATTGTGCTGATGTCTGTGTGCTCAGGTTTGTTGGCGCAGGTGGGGCAGAACCGGAAATTCCCGCCTCCAACCTCAAACTCTCAAGTCGCAAGCGACGAATGGAGCCTCAGACCAGATTCTCAGGCCGAGGAGGAACTGCAAAAGGGAACCGCGCTCACAAGGGCAGGTTTGTTTGCCGAGGCAATTCCGCATTTGCGCGCTGCACTGGGACGAGTTTCGAATGAGTACGCTGCAAGGTTCAATCTTAGTCTGTCCTTAGTTGCAACCGGCCAGCCGAAGCTGGCGATTCCGATTCTGACTGCTCTTCGCGATGCCGGGCACGACAATGTAGAAGTGAACAATCTGCTAGCCCAGGCGTATGTCGGCGACGGACAAAACCAGAAGGCGATGGAAGCGTTGCGAGAGGCATCAAAGCTGGCGCCAGAGAACGAGAAGCTGTACCTATTTGTGGCCGATGCATGCATGGCGAGGCAGGAATACGCGGTTGGCCTGCAAGTAGTGGACTTGGGGTTGGATCACTTGCCTAATTCTGCGTACTTGCACTACCAGCGCGGGATGTTTCTGGCGTTGCTAGATGAATTGGATGCCGGAAAGAAAGACTTCGACCAGGCCTGCGGACTCGCGCCTGAGACCGATATTGCGTTTGTGGCCACCGCGCAAAAGGCAATGTTCGAAGGAGAGGTATTGGAGGCCGTCCGCGCTGCGCGCGAGGGCGTCAAAAAGGGACATCACGATTACGTGCTGCTGACGCTCCTGGGCGAGGCACTGCTCCGCTCTGGCATCGCACCGGGGCAGCCAGAATTCAAGGAGGCGCAAGAGGCTCTCGAAAAATCGGCAGCCGAGCGCCCTAACTACGCCGGCTCGCAACTTGCCTTGGGCAAGCTTGCTTTATTGGACAATCGGATGGATGACGCCATTGCGCATTTGGAAACAGCGAGAGAACTTAATCCAAATGACGCTTCGGTCTATTCGAATCTGGCTGCCGCGTATCGCAGGCGAGGCGATCTTCAGCAAGCACAGAATATGCTGGCCGTGCTTGCAAAACTGAATCAAGCCCAGGCCGAGAAATTCAGGTCAGCCCCCGAAGACCAGAAAGCTGGCTATGCAGGGTCTGGAAAGGGGCGGGAAATGGCCGAGCATCCCTGACGATTCGCCGCTCGGCCCGAATACTTATTTCCAAGACACGCGCGGGAACGGCCGCTCGACAATTCCCGTTCCTTCCTTCACTGCAAGAATCTGATCACTTTTCAGGTTCGAGAGCTTGGTTACTATCCCGCTGGGCCAGGTGATTTCAACCGCGTCGATTCTGGAACGCTGACCCAGTCCAAAGTGGAGACGAGAATCCTGGGCGGATTGGTAACTCATGCCGCCCTTTCGCTGGTCGTAGAGGAGGAGATCACCGGCCGACACTTTCACCCGCGCGCCGACACCGTCGCGATTCGACTTCGTCCCAATCAGCAGAATCTCCAACCAGCGATTGTTGTTGCCGCCGTCATTGCGAAGGAGTTGGGGCGCCTGCCCGTTGTTGTTCACGAGAATGTCCAAGTCGCCATCGTTGTCGAAGTCGCCGATGGCGGCGCCCCGGCTGACTCGAGGCAATTGAAAGTCCGGGCCAAGCTGGTCGCTGACGTTCTCGAAAATGCCGCGGCCCTTGTTGCGGAACATCATCTTGGGTTCGGCATATTTTGTATCCGCATGATATCGCTCGATATTATCGAGCACGTGGCCGTTCGCCATGAAGAGGTCACGCCAGCCATCGTTGTCGTAATCCAAGAAGCGTGTTCCGAAGGTACTCATGTGATAGGTCGAGTATGAGAGCTTCGAGCGCAGGGTCGCATCTTCGAATGTCTGATCGCCCATGTTCTGGTAAACCCGCGCCAGCTGCATGTCCAGATGGCCGACGATGAGATCGAGCCGCCCGCTTCCTGTGGTGTCAGCAGCGTCGGTACCCATGCCGGCCTCGAACTGGCCGTCGGCGCTGACCGCAACGCCCGCCAGATATCCCACTTCGCGAAAAGTTCCATCACGATTGTTGTGGAAGAGGAAGTTCGGCATGTGATCGTTCGCGATGAAGATGTCCTGCCAGCCATCGTTGTCGTAATCGAAGGTCACCACCCCCAGACCGTTTCCGCCTTTCGCCGCTAAGCCCGAGGATTTGCTCACATCGGTGAAGGTCCCGTCTCCATTGTTGTGATAAAGCGTCGGAGGCAGGCCGTGGAAGTCGTCGGGATGGCAATAGCTCCTCATGCCGGGAGCGCGGTCCCCACAATAGAAGTTGTGCTCCGGCGACCAGTCCACGTAGTTAGCGATGATCAAGTCCAGACGGCCGTCGTTGTCGTAGTCGAACCATGCTGCACTGGAAGCCCAGCGGCCGGAATTCTCCACACCCGCGTGTGCGGTAACGTCGGTGAAGGTGCCATTCCCGTTGTTGTGGTAGAGAATGCATCGTCCATAGCCGAGTACGAGCAGATCGGGGAAGCCGTCGTTGTCGTAGTCACCCACGGCTACGCCCATTCCGAACAGACCCTCGGCGCCTACCCCAGCCGCGGCGGTTACCTCGGTGAAGGTGCCATCGCCGTTGTTGCGATAAAGCGCGCTTCGCAGCGGCTGCAGGGGGCGGTACGCGCCGGTCGCCGCGCCATTTACCATGTACAGATCAAGCAAGCCATCCTGGTTGTAGTCGATCCAGCCGCAGCCTGCGCCCATGGTTTCGATCAGGTACTTCTCGGAGGATGCGGCATTGTCGTGACGAAAGGTGATGCCCGCTGCGCCGGCAACGTCGAGAAACGTGACGGGACCAGTTCCGGTCGTGGGCCAGGCGCTGCGCCCGGTACCGAGTGCGATACCCGCGGATCCGAGGCCCTTGAGCAGATCGCGCCGGGAGATGGTCAGGATAGTTTTCACGAGTGAGGTTCAGAGCGAAATATTGACAAGATTGGTAGCTTACCGCAAGAAGGCGTTGCCTAAAGGTGATTGATTGAAGACGAGTTCGCCTCCGCCTCGGGAGGTTTGGCGCAAAATTGGCGGGCGGCAGCAGCGAACTACCGATGCCCAAATTACGATTGGCCAAAATCAGAAAAATCCGGTTGGTAAATATTTAGAATAAAGTATATAAACTCCAACCAGCGGTCAATGTTTGCTGTTGCGCGACGACGGTAGTCTGCAAATCGGTTTCTTTTGGGTGAGCTAAACGGGGGTGAATATGGACCGACGTAACTTCTTGCAGGCAATGGCAGCGGCGGCCGCGAGCCTCGAGGTCTTGGGAGGTAGTGCGGTCGCAGCTGATTCGGGACTCATGGCGTCTGCGAAGGGTCCGGAGCGCCCAACCGGCACGCCCGTATCCACGGACGGGTACACACTCGTCTGCGAGTTCAAACGGCGCGCCGTGCCATGGAAGGTGTACGAGGATTTGCGGAGGCGCGATGGATCCATTGTCTTCGTGTCTTCCGCCGGAGAAACGCGGGAACTCTCCAAGAGCGCAGAAGCGTCCATGGCGGAGGGCAGTCCATACCTTGGACTCACGCTGAAGGAGGTCTCATTGGCGCCGGCGGACTTGCTGGCCGACCATCTGCTCGGCGATCGCGCGCTCAAGGACGGCGATCCCGACCCTGAAGCGGTGAAGTCGGTGGCTCCCCCGATGGCGTCCAACGATAAGAACCCCCGCAACTGGACGACGTTCGTCGGAACCAAAGAGGCTTACGACGTCACTCCGGTGTATCGCAGCGGAAGCACGCGTACCTACCATCCGGTTCAGTACGCACCCGAACTACACCAGGCGGTGGAGCAGGGCAAGGTCTATGACGGCTTGGTGGGAGGCTGGATGCCGGCTGTACGCAAAGTCATTCCGCTATCCGAGCGCGCGTATTGGGAAGCGGTTGTGTTCGGTGATGTCGGCGCCAATACGACCAAATACATCGTCCACACCTGGCACCGCACGGCGCGGATCGAAGATGGCAAGGTGACCAAGGTGGCCTATGGCCAGAATTATCCGGCGTTTCCCCCGGCTCGCAAGGATCCACGGCCCGAGGAGTTCTATTCGGCGCTGCTGGACTTCGCCGAGTATTGGGACCGGCAGTTGCATGAAATGGCGCCGGTGACGCTCCCTGACCAGGCTTGGGTCGATTTGACCAAGCATGCTTTCGCCAAGGAGTTGATGACCCGGCCGGGAGGAATTTATCCTAAGTACGGCGCGGTGGATCGTGATTACGGCGGCTCAGAATACGACGCCTTTCAGGACATCTTCACCAGCGCAATCTATACCAACATGGAGTGGGGGCGGCTGGAAACGGCGAAGCTGTACATCGACAATTACTTCACGGACTTCGTCGACTCGAAAGGCATGATTGATATGCGCGGTCCGGAAACCGCGCAGTTCGGGATGACCCTCTCGCTGCTGGCTCGATACTTCAACTATAGCGGTGACACTTCCCTGCTGTTGAAGCACCGGGCGAAGATCGAAGCGACAGCTAAGCTGTTGGCCGACATGCACGACGAAAGTTTGAGCCTGCCACAGGACCATGCCGCGCACGGGTTGATCCGCGGATGGAGCGAGTCCGATTCGTGCCTGATGGAGGATCCGTCGCTCTACTGGCAGGCATACTATGCCAACAGCGCTTTCGCGGCTCGAGGCTTCAACGACATCGCCAAGACCTGGACGGAACTGGGACGCAACCAACCAGCCGCAGGCATGGGGAAACTCGCCGCCGACTGGTCGAAACGTGGCCAGACCCTGCGCCGCCGCACAGTCGAAAGCATCGAAAAGAACATCCAACGCGACAAGACGCCGCCCTACATCGGATTGTTCCCCGGAACCACGCTCACCTTTCGCGAGTCGCTGCAGACAGAAAAACCTAGCCCGCAGCAATGGCCGCATCGTGCCTACGCCGAATTATTGCAGGCCGACGTGCTGCCTGCGAACCTGGCGAATCTTGTGATCGACTGCATGCGAGCTTACGGGGCGACGACGATCGGAGTCGTAGCCAACGTGGGCGGAGTCCACGACGACGGACGCGAGATTCTCGGCTTCATTTCCTACGGGTACGCGCAAATGCTGCTTCGGCTGGACCGTATCGAAGAATTCCTGCTGTTTCTCTACGCGCATCGCTATCACGGCCACACGCGGGGTAGCTGGACGGCCGGCGAGGTGACAGGCATTACCGGGGATTCGGCGTTGTACTGCATTCCCGCGCAACAAACCATTCCGCTCATCGCACGCTGGATGCTGGTACTCGAAGATTCTGACGAAGACCGGCTCCACCTGGCCAAGGGCGTTCCGCGACAATGGGTGGCGTCCGGAAAGAAAATCAGCGTTGAGCGGGCTCCTACGCGATGGGGTCGGGTCAGTTTCACCCTGCAGGCGAAGCCTGAACCTGGCGCGATCGTCGGGAATGTTGATTTCGCCGGGGCCAAAGCGCCGGCGGAAGTAAATTTCAAACTTCGGTTGCCAGCAGAAACGAAGTTGCGAAGCGTTACCGTGAATGGCCGCGCCGCCAAACTCGCTGGTCCGCACGGAGATACCGTCATCATCGCAACGGGTGGAGAGAAGAAGTTTGAGATCGTTGCTGAGCGAGGTTGACAGAATGTCGCGCACACGGAAGATATTGAGTGTCTGCGACGGAGCCGCCGTTCCGCGCTGGTTGGTCCAGGCTGGCCTTGGATTTTTGGCTCGTCCTAACGCGGCCGCCGGTTGTTCTCTTCCGCCTGCTCGGTGGGTTCGCACCGTTTGTGCGACACCTGCTTGAGAAACTGACGGAAGTGCGCAATTCTTCCGGAGGAGCAATGAGCATCTTCACGGACCACAAAATTACGCGCCGTTCCCTGCTGCTCTCGACCGGTTGTCTGGTTCCAGGCATCCGCCTCTTAAACGTGCTCGACAACCCGGCGATGACTGCAAGGGATTACACAGTGAAGCCGGTGCCTCTTACACAGGTCGATATTCTCGACGATTTCTGGGCGCCGCGCATGGAAGTGAATCGGAATGTTTCCATATGGCACTGCTTCAAGAAGATGGAAGAGTTCGAGGATTTTGGCAGCCCGAAACTGATCGAGGGGGCCGCCTACATGTTGGCCAAGCATTCTGATCCCAAGCTTGAGGAATACGTGGATCAAGTGATCGACAAGCTGGTGACGCAGCTGGCCCCCCGTCTGACCGATCCTGATAAGGCGGTTCGGGTGTCTGGTCATTTTTTGGAGGCCGCGGTCGCCTACTATGCCGCTACCGGAAAGCGGAAGATGCTCGATGCTGCGCTCGAAGACGGCAAAGTGATTGATGCGAACTTCGGGCCCGGCAAACGAGACTACATCTCCGAACACGAAGGCCAGAAAATCGGATTGCTCGCGCTTTACCGTCAGACCGGCGAAGAAAAATATTTGAAGCTTGCCAAGTTCTTAATGGATGGACGTGGCAAAGACGGCTATCCGCGAGCTGGCGAATATGCGATTGACCGCACCTACGCGCAGGACCACGCACCGGTGGTGAAACAGGACGAAGCCGTAGGCCACTGCGTTCGCGCCACGTTCTTATACATCCCCCTCACCGATCTCGCGGCTCTGACGGGAAGGCCGGAGTACCAGGAAGCTGCGGACAAGATCTGGGAAGACGTTGCCCGTCACAAGCTTTATTTGACCGGGAGCATCGGGTCCATTCGTTTTCATGAGCAATTCGGCAGCGCTTATGAGCTTCCCAATCTCAGCGCTTGGAACGAGACTTGTGCCTCCTATGGAAACATTGTGTGGAATCAGCGCATGTTCCAATTGCATCAGGACGCCAAGTACATCGATGTACTGGAGCGGGTTCTTTACAACGGCTTCGCGGGTGGCGTTTCTCTCAAGGGAGATCGCTTCTTCTATCAGAATCCTCTGCGCTCCTTCGGCAGCTACGAACGCTTCGAGTGGATTGACGTTCCCTGCTGCCCCCCGAACGTAGTGCGCCTTATGGCTTCCCTGGGGAGCTACATCTATGCGCAGTCTCCTGATTCGGTTTACGTCAACCTCTTCGTTGGCAGCAATGCAAAGGTGGGCCTGCCCAGTGGAAACGCCGTTGCCATTCAACAGGAGACTCGATATCCGTGGGAAGGAACGGTCAGCATCCGCCTCAACCCCGAGCGAGCCGAATCATTCACCATGCTGGTGCGTATCCCAGGTTGGGCACGGAATGAAGTCGTTCCTGGCGACCTCTATGAATACGCGGACAAAGGCGAGGAGAAACCGACGCTCAACGTGAATGGCCGGCCTGTCGAGTTAGAAATGGAACGCGGCTACGCCCGCATCGAACGAAAATGGGCAAAGGGAGATAGGGTTCAGTTGCATCTGCCCATGCCCGTGCGCCGCGTGAAGGCCAATGCCCAGGTGCGGGAAGATCGCGACATGGTGGCCTTGCAGCGTGGTCCGTTGGTGTATTGTGCGGAGTGGCCGGACAATAACGGACACGCCTTAAACCTGATCGTTCCGAAGAACGCTAAGTTCGAAAGCCAATGGCGTCCCGAGCTGCTGAACGGCGTCCAGGTTGTGACCAGCAATATCGAAGTGTTGCAGCGGAAGGACGACACCGGTGAGCTGAGGCAGCAGCCCCATCAGCTGGTGGCGATTCCGTATCTTGCTTGGTCTAATCGCGGGCCGGGGGAAATGGCAGTTTGGGTGTCCAGCGAGCTGCAAAAAGCATGGGTCGCGCCTCTGCCTCCCGATCCCATACAAGCGGTTCGCTCCTCGGGTGGAGTTCAAAAAGTTTGGACGGGCTACAACGATCAGAACGATGACATTTGCGCCCTCTATGACGGCAAGGACCCACTCAGTTCCGCCGACGAGTCTTATTTGTATTTCAGGATGCGGCCGGAACCCGGAACCGCGGCATGGATTGAATACGAATTCAAATCGCCAGCCAAGGTGTCTTCTACACAAGTCTATTGGTTCGACGACCGGCGATTCTGCCGCGTGCCCACGTCCTGGCGCGTCCTGTATAAGGACATGGACGCGTGGAAGCCAGTCGCGAACGTCGAGCCCTACGTCGTGGCCAAAGACAAATTTAATGCAGTAAGTTTTGCGCATGTGACAACGGTTGCCATGCGTTTGGAAGTAGAACCTGCAACCAAACTCTATAAGGCCGGCCAAATCGGCCCGCCCGCTGCCATGTTTCTTGACAAAGATACACAATGGTGCGAGTTCGGGCTCCTCGAGTGGCGAATCTCGTAAAATGGCAGACTAGACTATCCCTTGTTCTTCTTTAGCGCGTCGTCGAGGAGCCATACCGATTCGATGAATGGAACGTTCACATCGGCCGTACCGTGCAATACGAGCAGCGGACGCGCCAATCTGTCGATGTGGGAGATCGGTGAGGCGTTAGCGTACACCCTAGGATTCTGTTGCGGTGTTCCGATGCGGCTCTCCGTCCAGTCCCCGTGGTACGGATCGTTGTAGTACATCTCGTAATCAACCACTCCAGCGACATCGATACCACAGCGAAACAGTGTGGGCTGATCGGTCATGGCAATGATCGTGAAAAATCCGCCGTAGCTCAGACCCCACACACCGATGCGATCGCTGTCGACGTACGTGAGGCTCTTCATGTAATTCGCGGCCATCCACGCGTCTTTGGCGTCGTTGCCGCCGACATCCATGTAGACGCCGTTGCGCCAGTCGCGTCCATAGCCGATGCTGCCCCGGTAGTCCGGCGCAATCACCACGTATCCCTGCTGCAGCAGATACTGGTGCATGCTGTAGTAGACGGCATAATTCCGCTGCACGTGCCAGCCATCGTAGTTCTGGTTGATGCCGTCACCGTGGATCCAGATGATCGCCGGGTGCTTCTTGCTGCGGTCCAGATTCCTGGGTACGAACAACCATGCAGGCACCGACTGTCCGTCAGGTCCGGGATAGTGGACGAATTCGGGCTCGACAAACGTAGAGCGGTCGATTCCTGCTGGCATGGAGTCGCCGAGTCGAACTGGCTTTGCGCTCGTCTTCGCCTCCACGACGAAGAGATCTGCGGAATTGCGAGTATCGGTGTGCTGATACACAAGGCGCTTGTCGTCAGTGGACCAGAACGGCTCAATATTGGTTCCGCGCCCCTCGGTGATGTACGCAATCGTGGCGTGTGCCGGGTCGCTTCCAAGAGTCACAATCCCAAGTCGGCGAGCTTCCGGGTGATCTGGTTCGTTTGCATCGAACGCAATCCGCGTGCTGTCATGCGACCACGCCGGATGCCAGGCTTCGAAATGACACTTCGTGATTTGCACAGGAGTCCCGCCTGTCGATGGGATTAAATAAATGTGATCCCATCCATCGGTCGTCAGACTGAAATGCAATCGAGCGTCCGTCAGGCGACGGCGAAACCCCTTCTGGATTAGGCCGCCGTCAAGTCCTTCACGGCAGGCGCGACCGCCGCTTTGGATTCCAGTTTCTTGCGGATGCGGCGCAGTTCAATGAAGCTCAGTGCGGTCATCGTGGAAATCACGGATGCAAACATAATGAGCACGATAGTGTCCATGCGGCGCGGGCTCCTCTCCCGCTCATGAAGCGTCAGTTCATTGAATTGAGCTGGCTGCAGACGAAAATACGGTGTTCGCATGGCTTCCCACCAGGCGAATCGTACCAACCACCACTACCAGGATTACTGCCAGCATTACCGCATACTCGGCGATGTCTTGGCCCTCATTGTGCCACCACAGCTTGCGAAACAAGTGATTCAAGTTCGCACCTCCATGCTAGGGCCCGATTCTACGCATGAGATCGGCTTGGGCTCATGAGCTGCGCAACTTGTTCGGAAAACGTAAACAATTCCGAACGCTCAGGACGCTCCAGAACCATCAGCTATGCGATGGGCAGACGGTAAGTGTCTTCTTTTTCTATGATTCCGTCGCAGATCGGTCCAAGCGACCATGGCTCTCGGTGGCCGTCGTAGATCGGTGAATCAACGACAACACGCGGAACACGATGATCTGTGGGCAACCTGCGCAACGTCCTTACCCTTCAGCTCAGCAAAAAATGCTGGGTCTCAGTCGTCGCGAGGAGGCGTGGTTGTTATGAAATCGGCACAATCCCGAGAGGTGCCGCTTGCCCTCAGACCGCAGCATTACAGAGTTTGGACATGCTTTGCGAAGGGTCAAGCACTTCCGTAATCTCCTGCGGTTTTTGATTGCGTAACATACTTGCCTCGCATGGCAACCCTCCCCCCAGTCCTCGCGTCCCAACGCGCTACACGAGTGCGTCTTCCAAACCCCACCCCTGCCGTTCTTCGATGCCAGGATGGGAGCCGTGTGGCAGGCAATTTGGAGGTTATTTCCGTAGCTGGCGGCATGCTCCGTCTGCCTCAACCTCTGGATCCGAACACCCGAGCTAGTTTGATGTTCCTCAGTGACGGAGGACCGGTGCTCGGGAAGGCAGAAATGTTGAGTCCTCTGTCTCGCACCCAGCAGGCGTTTCGGTTCGTTGCGCTTGATCGAAACTATCAGCGCAATTTACAGCTCGGGATTCAGTCCCACTTGAGCCAGAGCTCCGATGAAGACCGATGGATCGCGAAGTATCGATCCGCGATGATTCATAGGGCGCCGTCACAAAGAGGAACCCTGAAGATCGTCTTTGGATCAGTTGCATTCGGAATACTGGTCTTAATCAGCGCGGCATACTTTTTTCATTTCGGGTTACTCAAATGAATGCGTCTCACACAAATACTCGACGCTGGCAACGGTATTCGCAGGAACTGCGGGTCAGCATCCTTCCGTGCAGCCGCCTTCCTGCGATTGCGGTGACTGGCCGAGGCACTGGATTGAGTCAGGGCGGGATGGCTCTACATGCCGGGGTCGATATGGAGCTTGATGATCTCGTTGAGATTGAATTTCCGACTCCGCATCCTTTGAAAGTTATGGCAACCGTTCGTAATCGTAGTGGCCGTTATTTCGGGCTGGAATTCTTGGCGAGATTGCCCGGGCAAGCTAGTGGTTTGCCGAAGAATCGGCCGCCAGCCTCTCCCAAACCACAGGCTAAGATCGCCGACAACGTGAAGATTGCTGACCCCGCTTTGGTAAAGAGAATATTTGCGGCCTTAGATCGAAAGTTGCTAGAGATCGCGCATGTGCGGAGGGAAATTGAGGCCCTGATCATCGCAGCTCCGCTGCTTCGTGAATAAATCGTCCGAATCCCGCAAACGCAAACCGAAGAATTACGCTGCGGTCTTTGGCGTTCGTGCGCTGAACGTCATGCCTTCGAGTTACGCTCCTTGAACCACACCAGGGCTTTGTCGAGTGTCCACAGCTACGAAATCGCGGCTTATTTAGAAGACATTGAACTTGTGGAGCGGAATCTACCGTTTTGCTCGCTACCAAACGCCATGATCCGTGTTCGGCCGAGCCGAGTTGACTCGACGAGGAAGCGTCCGGAAAGGGTGGTTCACGTCTCCTCTTTCACAGATAACTGCCGTGTAGCCGACCAGATCGGGCAAGCCGGAAGTTATCGATTCGTCCGTCGGATTGTACCGACAAGCGCGCTTGCGTTCACGAATGAAGTAGTTCCCGGTTGATCGTCCAAGCAAAGGCTATCCACCTCGCCAGTGACGTCCGTCAATTCCCTTCTCTCTCATGGTCTTCTTCCTCCCTTTCTTTTGAATCGGCTCAAAAGTTACGCGGCATTCGATCCATCCCGATCGCAAGCGACTGTTTGCGCCATCGCTTACCTTGCGGGTCAGGGGCAAAATCATGGGACATCGCCGCTGCAAAGCGGTAGTCCGTCCGCCGAGACTCTCCGCACATTCTCGTCGCCGAAAAATGGATATTTGTACCCGTTAGTTCCGGCCGAAAACGTACTAGCGCACAAAGCATCGCAGCCACTCGGTTACCGTCGGTCCTCACCTCTGTTCTCCTTCATTTGCCACAATGACAGTCCGACCAAGAAGTCCTGGTTGGCCAAAACCACAAGCTGAAAAGGAGACTCTATGCAAAACGGAAGCGTCATGCGATCCACTCGTTTGCGCGGACCCGATGTTTGGGAATTTAGATGGCGAGAGGCAGGAGCTGATGGCAAGCGGAAACATCGAAGGATGGTGATCGGTTCGACCGCACAATTCTCCGACAAATCGTCGGCGCTCGTCGAGGTCGCGGTGCTGCGCCGGAAAATCAATCTCAATCACCCGCACCTGTGCCCACAAGCTGTTACCGTCTCTGAGCTGGTCAGCCACTATCGCCAGCGCGAACTGGCCACGGACCATACTTGGAAGACACACTCGACCAACGTGACCTACCAGGGCTACCTGAATAAATGGATTCTGCCGCGCTGGAAAAATTACACACTCTCCGCGATCAATGCCGGGGAAGTCGAGCTATGGCTGAGGTCCCTGCCTTTGGCAAGAGCCAGCTGCGCCAAAATCAGAAACCTCATGAGCGTTGTTTTCAACCATGCGATTCGCCATCAAGTCTATTCCCGTAATCCCATCCGGTTGGTTCGGCAGAGTGCGAAACGAAGGAAGATTCCTGTGGTGTTGAGTGCCAGCGAAGTCCAACAGTTGTTAGACGCACTGGCCCTCAGAGAACGGACCCTCGTACTGCTGGATGTCGGCACGGGGTTGAGAATGAGCGAATTGTTTGGACTGAAGTGGAAGGATGTCGACTTTGCTGCCAATGAGATCAGCGTGGTTCGATCGATCGTGATGCAGGTGACCGGCCCGTGCAAGACAGAATCGTCTCAGAAACCCATCCCGCTCGATCCTTATATGGCGGAAGCGCTGCAGGCATGGCTTGAGCATGTGAGATACAACAGACCGGAGGACTGGGTCTTTGCCAACCCTAGAATGAAGGGCCGACAACCGTACTGGGGACAAGAAATCATGCGCCGAGTCATACGGCCGATCGCGATTCAGCTGGGAATCACCAAACACATAGGGTGGCACACCTTCCGGCATACGTATTCGACCCTTCTGCGGGCAAACAGGGCGGACATCAAAGTCATGCAGGAACTGCTCAGGCACGCCTCCAGCCGGGTCACGATGGACACGTATACACAAGCAGTCACGGCACAAAAACGCAAAGCACAGAGTGGAGTGATTCGTTTGATCCGCGTCCGGGCAACGGTGCGTGCAACTGGGAAGTAAGAGTCTGTGCCTTTTTGTGCCTACGAAAAAACCGACAAATCTTGGGAAATGCAGTTGTGGGAACGGCAGGACGGACAGATCTAGCGGTTCTGCTGTTCCTGTTTGTGCCTGCGAAAAACCGTCGCTGTTCCTCCAAGTTGTTGATTAGATTTGGCGTCCCCGACGGGATTTGAACCCGTGTTACCGCCGTGAAAGGGCGATGTCCTAGGCCGGGCTAGACGACGGGGACGACTGGAGGCAGGTATGCCGGTGAACTATCGATCGTAACAGTACCTTTCCAGCACTGTCAAAAGTCCGTGGCTATTGGCTGGAGACTACGCACATCATTTCTCAACGACCCGAATTGAAAGCGTTTGGGCGAGAACCAACCGACATTCCGGCCTGCGGATCTCCTCTGTCCGCCCTCTGTCCGCCAACAACTTCTTCGCAATATTCACAAAGGGCGTCCTCTCGATTATCGGCTTGAAACAACCCTCTCTCCAGGACAGAAAATACTTTGCTTTTCAGCAGATCGAACTGTGCGCCGCTAGGTGTCGCCATAAGGCTCCAGAATGCGGTGAATTGGAACCAGTTCCATCCCGCGGCTGCTCTCGTACACCTGCAGTGAGCTCGACTTTCCAATAAAGTTTCCTTCAACAGTATCTACAAGAAGTAGTGTATTCCCACATCTTTACCTTCTCCCAAAAATGGATTGTCCTCAACGGCTTTGTTATCGCTGCAAAGCGAATTGAATTGAAAGGATAGGAGCACCCACTTCTCCATGTTGCACGAACGAATTGCCCCTACAATCACACGCTGTAGTTCCGGATGTGCGGGTCTCGACGATGTGCTAGGTGGTGGTTTTCCTATTGGACACTTCTACTTTAATTGAGGGCGAGCCCGGCACCGGGAAGACGACGCTCGCCCTGCAATTCGTCGCAGAAGGACTGAAACGCGGGGAAAAGGTCCTTTACGTCACCCTCTCCGAATCGCGTGATGAACTTCTCGCCGTAGCCGAGAATCACGGTCTTGCGGTAGAGGAATCGGCGGTACTCGAGGTTCGCCCCAGCGACCAGGATTTGAAGCCGGAGGGGCAATACACGGTTTTCCACCCTGCAGAAGTCGAACTTAACGACCGTATCCAGACCATCATGGCCGAGGTCGATCGCCGGAAGCCAACCCGGCTCGTAATCGATGCCCTTTCTGAAGTGCGGATGCTTGCCAAGGACCCCCTCCGCTATCGCCGCCAGATACTCTCGTTGAAGCAATACGCTCCGGACAACTGTACTGTGGTGCTCCTGGACGATCGCAGCAGCCGTTATGTTGACCTTGAACTGCATAGCATTGTGCATGGGGTTGTGTCGATGGATCGACTTTCGCGCGATTACGGAAAGACGATACGCCGGATGCAGGTAACCAAACTGCGAGGCTGCGCCTTTCGCGAGGGCTATCACGACTACATCATTCGCAAAGGAGGCGTCGTTGTCTTCCCTCGCCTGGTTGCAGCCGAGTATGGGGATGAGCTGGAGGATTCTACGCTCGCAAGCAGCGGGATCCTTGAACTCGATAGATTGGCCGGCGGGGGCTGGGACGCGGAACCGCGACTTTGCTGATCGGGCCGGCGGGATGCGGCAAGACAACTCTCGCTTTGCGCTTTCTTGCAAGTGCTGCAGAACGGGGAGAAAAGTCCGCCGCTTTCATCTTTGAGGAAACCATCAGCACGTTAATGGGCCGAGCGGCCGGACTCGGCATGAATCTCGCAGCGTACGTAGGCTCCGGCCACCTGAACATTTCACACTTGGATCCCGCGGAGGTATCTCCGGGGGAGTTTGTGGATATGGTCCGCGAATCTGTGGAGACGCACGGCGTCCGTGCCGTACTCATCGATAGCTTGAACGGATTTCTTCAGGCCATGCCGGGCGAACAATTCCTGGCACTTCACCTACACGAATTGTTGACCTACCTCAACAACCGTGGCGTGCTCACGTTGCTCGTACTTGCGCAGATGGGTCTGGTCGGCAGCGCCATGCAGACTCCCATCGATGTGAGCTACTTGGCCGACAACATCCTGGTCTTCCGTTACTTCGAAGCCAGGGGTGAGGTTCGTCAGGCGATCTCGATGATGAAGAAGCGAAGCGGAGGACATGAGCGTTCGATCCGGGAACTCCGCTTTGGCGAAAACACGATCAGAGTTGGAGCACCGTTGACCGACTTCCAGGGAATCCTCTCGGGCACGCCTACTTCGCTGGTTTCGAATGGGAGAGGTCCGCTGAATGGCTGAGACCGGCACAAACGATCCGCCCGTCCTAGTGTTAGCCCCATTCGGCAAGGACGGAGCGCTGATCGAGAGAGTCTTGCGCCAATCCGTAGCTCTAACGCGACTGTTGCCGAGCGTGCAGGATCTCGAAGCTGCTATTTGCGAAGATGCCGGAGCAGCAATCATCGCTGAAGAAGTTCTGCAGAATGGAACCATCAGCGCATTGGCACAAAGACTTTCGGCCCAACCTCCGTGGTCGGACTTCCCGATTATTGTCCTAACCGGAAGCGGGATGAGCACCGCCACCACCGAGTCGGCCGTCCGCTCTCGCGCGCCGCTCGGGAACGTAACCTTGCTCGAGCGCCCCTTGCGGCCGGTTACGCTGATCAGCGCGGTGCGGAGCGCACTGATGGCCCGCCGCCGTCAGTACGAGGTCCGTGATCACCTTCGCGAACGCGCATCGGCAGAAGATGCTCTCCGGCGCGCGCATGATGCGCTGGAATCGTTAGTAGAGCAACGTACAGCGGCTCTTCGCCGGCTCTCGGTGAAGCTGCTTCGAGTTCAGGATGAGGAACGCCGCAGGATCGCCCGCGAGCTTCACGACAGTTTGGGGCAGGATTTGACAGCGGCAAAGATCAGAGATCGAATCCAATCTTGATGGCACTACCCTGAAAGTGACGATGCCGGCATCTGCTCCCGAGCCTGACACCAGCGATCACAAACCGGCTTTGTCTTCGCAGGAGGTCCCGTCGACTCTCCCCGCCGACTAATTCCAAAAGGAATTGCTGCTGCTTGGTACTGATCCGCTTATCGCGGTTAAAATAGAAAGACGGTTTCGTACCATGCCCGATCCCTTGTATCTCAGTCTGTGGTTTTCCGATTTCAGCGGCCCGGCCATGCTGCCACACATCTTGGCGGTTCTGCAGCAGTTCCCTTTTTCCGAGCAACGGCCTGGCGTCACGTACGTTGCAGTCCAACCGGTATCGTGGGGTGAGGCCAGTGTGCTCGAGCGCCGCTTTTCGACGGGAATCACGCCGGAGGAAGCAGTGGTTGTGGCTGCTGATCTGGTGCATGACGACTACGCATACGTCTTCGACGTGTACTGGGACATGTGGACCGTTGACGCTGCGGGCAAGTGGACGCTGGCACCGAGCCCAGTCAAGATCATCGCCCAAGGCGAAGAATTCGAAGACGGAGTCCAAGCGGAAACGGGGCATATCGAGATCGACTTTGGACTCGACTCGTTGTTCATTCAGGAAGGCGTGGAACTCACGGATGAGAGCCAGGCGCGGATTCGAGAGAACGTGCTGAGACTGATCGAGTTCACGAAGAAGGTCGAAATGCACTCGCGCGCGACCTCGCGGCGGCTGTGGTCGGAGTCGGACGAGAGCTCTGCCGCAGAAGCTGATTGCCCGACTGCAGAGAGTGCAGTAAGTCACACCAAAACTCCAGGGACCAGAGGACGCTGAGGATTGATAGCGATTCGCAGCCGCGAATTCCGTCTCGTAGATGCACTACGTTGAAATTGATCAACAAGCCTACCCGCATGCGATAGTCTCAGCGGCAGTAATTAACTTTGACCGCGAGATTCTGGACGTTTTTCCACAGTGTTCCTGAAGCAACATTTGTTTTACAAGTTTGCACCTACATGTCTCATAATTCCTGCAAGATAATGCAGGCAGACGTAGCTTCACGAAGGACGTTGGATGTGATCACTTCGGGTACACAATCTGCCAACATAGGACACAGAACGATACACCTCAGAGGCCACGAGACGGATCACAAGGCAAATCTGTGAGCCTCCGTGCCCTCCGCGTGGTTGACGCTCTTCATTTCGTTCTTCCGCCTTCGACCTTCAGCGCTTCGGCTGCGGCAGCCTGCGCTGCTGCCAGCCTTGCGGTCAGGACGCGGAACGGTGAGCAGGAAACATAGTTGAGTCCGGTGCGGTAGCAGAACTCCACCGACGACGGCTCGCCACCGTGCTCGCCGCAGATGCCGACCTTCAGGTTCGAACGCGTCTTTGCGTCCGCGTTCGGTGGCCATCTTGACGAGTTGACCGACGCCTTCCTGATCGAGAGCCGCGAACGGATCCTGCTTCAGGATGCCTTCGGCCAGATACGTCGGAAGGACCTTGTTGACGTCGTCGCGCGAGAAGCCGAACGTGGTCTGCGTGAGATCGTTGGTGCCGAAGGAGAAGAACTCGGCTTCCTTGGCGATCTCATCTGCCACCAGAGCAGCGCGCGGCAACTCGATCATGGTGCCGACCATGTAGTCGATCTTCATTCCCTTCTCTTTGAAGACTTCTTCGGCAACACGGCGGACGATTGCGCCCTGGTTCGCCATTTCCTTCAGCGTGGCAACCAGCGGAATCATGACTTCGGGAAGAACCTTGATTCCCTTCTTGGTGCAATCGACGGCAGCTTCGAAGATGGCCCGCGCCTGCATCTCGGTGATCTCGGGATAGGTGATGCCGAGACGGCAGCCGCGATGTCCGAGCATGGGATTGAACTCGTGCAACTGCTCGACGCGACCGAGCAGCGCAGGCAGAGCTTTCTTCAGATCGCCAATACCCTTGATCCCGTAGTCCTTGTACTTGGTGACGAGCTCTTTCTTCTGCTTGGCGCTATAACGCGACAGCAGCGCGATGTCGACCATCAGGTCTTCGCGGCGCGGCAGGAACTCGTGCAGCGGCGGATCCAGCGTGCGGATCGTGACCGGCAATCCGTCCATGGCCTTGAAGACGCCAGCGAAGTCCGCGCGCTGCAGAGGCAGAAGCTTCTTCAGCGCGGCGCGACGGTCTTTCTCATTGTCGGCGAGAATCATCGTGCGCATGTGCGCAATCTTCTCCTCGCCGAAGAACATGTGCTCGGTGCGGCACAGTCCGATGCCTTCTGCTCCGAACGCACGGGCCTGAATCGCATCGCGCGGAATGTCAGCGTTGGCGCGGACCTTCATCTTGCGGAACGGATCCGCCCAATCCATGAACTTCTGCAGTTCAGGATCGTCGGCAGCTGGCAGGAATCGTGTTCAGCTTGCCTTTGATCACGCGGCCGGTCGTGCCGTCGAGCGAGATCCAGTCGCCTTCTTTGAAGATCTGACCCTTGACGCGCATCTCGCGCGTCTTCTCGTTGACATCGATGTCGCCCGCGCCGGCCACGCAGCACTTGCCCATGCCGCGAGTGACGACAGCCGCGTGGCTGGTCATGCCGCCGCGAGAAGTGAGAATGCCCTTCGCGACTTCCATTCCGTGAATGTCTTCCGGAGTGGTTTCGGCGCGCACCAGAATGACCGAGGCTTTCTCATCCTTGTGGACAGCTTCCACCGCAGCGTCGGCGGTGAAGACGATCTGGCCGACGGCTGCTCCCGGCGAAGCGGGCAAGTCCGGTCGCGAGCACTTCCACCTTTGTGCTCTTTTCATCAAGACGCGGAACCAGGAAGTCATAGAGCTGATTCGGTTCGACGCGGAAGATCGCTTCTTCCTTCGTGATCAGTCCCTCATCGACCATCTGAATCGCAATCCGAACCGCGGCCAGCCCGGTGCGCTTGCCGTTGCGGGTCTGCAGCATGTAGAGCTTGCCGTCCTGGACGGTGAACTCGAAGTCCTGCATGTCTTTGTAGTGCTTTTCCAGCCGCGTGGTGATCTCGCGCAGCTGGTTGTAGACCTCAGGCAGAATCTTATGCAGTTCGAGAATTGGCACCGGGGTGCGCACGCCGGAGACCACATCTTCGCCCTGCGCGTTCATCAGGAATTCACCATAGAATTCCTTGGTGCCGATCGCGGGATTCCGCGTAAAGCCCACGCCTGTTCCGCTGGTGTCGCCGAGGTTGCCGAACACCATGGCCTGCACGTTGACCGCTGTGCCCAGCATGTCGTCGATGTTGTTCATGCGGCGATAGTGCTTGGCGCGATCGTTCTGCCAGGAGCGGAACACGGCATCGCGCGCCATGACCAGCTGTTCGCGCGGGTCCTGCGGGAAGTCGCGCTTGGCGTGCTTCTTGACGACCTTCTTGTACTCGGCGATGACTTCCTGCAGCGCCTTGGCGTCGAGATCGGTGTCGAGCTTGGCTTTCTTCTGTTTCTTCTTGGCGTCGAAAACCTCTTCGAATGCCGACTTCTCGATGTCGAGCACGACGTTGCCGAACATCTGGATCAGGCGGCGATAGGAATCAGCGGCGAAGCGCGGATTGTTGCTCCGCTTGGCCAGCGCCTCCACGCTCTTGTCGTTCAGGCCGAGGTTGAGAATCGTGTCCATCATGCCGGGCATGGAGAACTTCGCGCCCGAGCGCACGCTGACCAGCAGCGGATTCTCGCCCGTGCCGAGTTTCTGTCCCTGCAGCGCCTCGAGCTTGGCGAGCGCCTCGTCCATCTGCTTGTCGACGTCGGGCGACAAGCCGCCGCGCATGTATTCGCGGCAGGCCTCGGTCTGGATGGTGAATCCCGGAGGCACGGGGAGTCCGGCGTTGGTCATCTCGGCCAGTCCGGCGCCTTTGCCGCCGAGCACGTCTTTCATCTTGCCGTTGCCGTCGGCCTTGCCGCCGCCGAAGAAGTAGACATACTTCGTTGTGGATTTCTTGGATTCTTTCGTTTCAGTTTCGGGGAGAGTCATTGTCGCCATAGTTATGAGTCCTTTGTGGTTCAGAATTTGAACGATTCAGAATGTAATTGCGTAATTGAGTAATTTCGTAATTCGGTAACTTGCAAATCGTCCAGCGTCACCGGCAATTACGTCAACTGACTAAATTACTCAATTGCACAATCGTCTTTACGCCTTCCCTTCCGTCACGATCTCGGAGAAATCCGCGATCGTCGAGAATTCCCTCAACAGCGTCCGCAACAACGCCAAGCGATTCGCCCGCACCTGCTGGTCCTCGACCATGACCATCACCTTGTCGAAGAACCTGTCTACCGGCTCGCGGGCTGTGGAGAGCAGTCGCAGCGCCTCGACATATTCTTTCTTGTTGCGGTGCTGTTCCGACTTTGGCGCCGCTCTGCTCCAGATACTGGATCAGATTCTTTTCTTCGTCGCTTGAATCCTTGCTGAGCCTCGACACTGCTCTGCCGGGGCGATTCCCTTCTCGTCGGCCTGCCTCAGAATGTTCCGCATGCGCTTGCAGGCCGCGCCGATCGCCTGGAACTCCGGCATGTGCTGGACCTGCTTCACAGCCTCGGCCCGCGCCAGCGCATCCACTACATCGTCCGCGTCGGCGGCCAGCACGGCCTTGACCACGTCATAGGCGTATCCGCAAACATCCCGCAGATAAAACTCCAGACGCTCGCGAAAGAACGTCTTCATCGAATCTTCATACTTGCGGTCGTCGACAAACTTCTTCTCCGCTTCCGACTTCTGGTAGCCGGAGCGGGCATCGCGCATCAGTTCGCTGAGGCGGATGGGCAAGCTTCTTCTCGGCAATCACCTTCACGATTGCGTTGGCCTGCCGCCGCAGGGCAAACGGATCCTTCGATCCGCTCGGCACCAGCCCGAGGGCGAACATTCCGGCAATCGTGTCGGCCTTGTCGCCGATCGAGAGCACCGCTCCTTCAAGCGATCGCGGAATGTCGTCGTCGGTCGACTCCGGCTTGTAGTGATCGTAAATCGCGTCGGCAATAGCAAAACGCGTCGCCTCGGGCAGACTCGGATCGAGTTGCTGCACCCGCGCGTACAAACCGCCAACAATTCCCTGCAGTTCGGTGAACTCTTTGACCAGTTCGGTGGTCAGGTCGGTCTTGGCCAGGCAGGCCGCTTTGTGAATCACGCCCGGGCGGACGGTCACTCCATTCTGCTTGAGAATCTCGCTGAGCCAACTGCACAGCCGCTGCACGCGCTGCGTCTTGTCGTAATAGCTGCCGAGATCTTTCTGGAAGGTGACGTTCCTGAGCAAATCGAGGCGCTCGAGCAGCGATTTCTTCTGATCGGTCTCCCAGAAGAATCGCGCATCGTTGAAGCGCGCCCGCAACACGCGCTCGTTGCCGTGACGGATGAATCCGTGGGGATCGCTGTCGGTGTTGAGCACGGCGAGGAAGTGCGGCAGCAGCTTGCCGTTCGCATCTTCGAGGGCGAAATACTTCTGGTGATCGCGCATCACCGTGACCAGCACTTCTTCAGGAAGCGCGAGGAATTGCGGATCGAAGCCACCGAGAATCACCGACGGAAACTCGGTCAGATTCACGACCGTATCGAGAAGCGGCTTGTCTTCGCGCCAGCGCGCGCCCGGAATGGTGCGAGTTGCAGCATCGAGAGCCTTGCGAATCTGATGCTCGCGCTCGCCGCGACCCAGAACTTTCGCGGCGCGGAGAGAATCGACGTAGGCGGATCCTGCGCGCGGAATTGTGACCGGAGCATCGGTCAGAATTCGATGCCCGCGCGAGTTTGCCCGGCACGAACGCCGTCGAATTCCAGCGGAATTGTCTCGCCATCGAGCATTGCCACCAGCCAGCGCACCGGGCGCACGAAACGCTCACTGGGCTTGCGCCAGTACATATTCTTGGGCCAGTAGATGGCGGAGATTTCTTTGGGAAGTCCTTCGGCCAGAATCTCGGCCGCGGTGCGGCCCTTTCTTCGTGACCTTGGCGGAGAGGTACTCGCCCTTTGGGTGGAGATTCTTTCCAGTTGAGCGACGTCGACTCCGGCCTTCTTCGCGAAGGCGTGGGCGGCTGGCGTGGGCTGGCCATCTTTGTACGCGACGTTGACGGAGGGTCCGGTGACTTGCTCGACGACATCGGCCTGGGCGGCAGCGATGCCAGGGGCCATGACCGCCAGCCGGCGAGGAGTCTCCAGCGTGGTGATTTCTCCGCCGGACAGACGCTCGCGAGTGAGCAGCGCGCCCACGCGTTCGCGCAATTCCTGGGAGGCCGCATCGATCATGCGGGCCGGAATTTCTTCGCAACCAATCTCTAGGAGAAAATCTGGCATGCCTTCAAACCATCAAGTATCTCAAAACTGACGGGGCCCAATTGTGATGCGAATCACAAGTCGCGCGGTCGTACGCCGACAGCCTTGCGTGCAGACGTCTATCCGACCGGGGACAGCGACTGCTTGTTCTGCGCTTCACTTTGCTTCTTCTGGCGCAGGCTCAGGCTCGGCATCCTTTTCCGCTGCGCTTCAGTCTCGCTCTTCTGCTGATCCACCCAGGCTTTGGCAATCCCCACCGCCAGCGCGCGGACGCGCGCAATCACACCCACGCGCTCGGTCACTGAAATCGCTCCACGAGCATCGAGAATGTTGAACAGGTGCGAGCACTTCAGGCAAAGATCGTAGGCAGCGAGCAGCGGAAAGCGAGCCTTCTCTCTCGCGATCGCCTCATCCCGCGACTTGTCCTTGGTAAGCTCCGACGTACTTATCCGATCGAGCGCCTTGCACTCCGCCTCGTACAACTCGAAATGCTTCCACGCCTTCTCCACGTCGGCAGCTTCGAAGTTGTAAACGGAAAACTGCAACTCGTCGGCGAGGCGCACGTCGCCATACTTCACTGGCGTGCCGGTCTGCGGATCGCGCGCCCACACGATGTCATAGATCGAATCGAGATCCTGCAGGAACTGCGCGATGCGCTCCAAGCCATAGGTCAGTTCGGCGCAGATCGGAAACAGATCCACGCCGCCGCACTGCTGGAAGTAGGTGAACTGCGTGATCTCCTGGCCGTCGAGCATGACCTGCCAGCCCACGCCCCACGCGCTCAGCGTCGGAGCTTCCCAGTTGTCTTCTTCGAACTTGATGTCGTGATGGCGCAGGTCGATGCCGATCGCTTCGAGCGACTCCAGATACAACTCCTGCACATTCTCCGGCGGAGGCTTCAGGATCACCTGCAACTGCATGTGCTTGAACAGCCGGTTAGGATTCTCGCCGTAGCGCCCGTCGGCCGGACGCCGCGAAGGCTGCACGTAAGCGACCTTGTAAGGCTTCGGTCCCAGCACGCGCAGAAACGTTTCCGGAGCCATGGTGCCGGCGCCGACCTCGACGTCATAGGGCTGCTGCAGCACGCATCCGCGCTCGGCCCAGAATGTCTGCAGCCGGAGGATAAGCTCCTGGAAGGTAAGCGGGTTGGACTTGGCTGGAGTCACAGTCAGATTCAGTGTCTGAAAGGTTAATCGATGATTGTAACGGATGGAGCGGCCAGCCGTCAGCTATAGGGCCTCGCGCCGGTTGAAGCTAATCGACTCTCTCCAGCATGCCCGCGGTGACCAGCTTCTTCTCGATGTGCCGCTGCAGGATTTGGATCAGGAGTTTTCGCAGGTCGGCTGCCTGCGATTTGGGCCAACTCATGCCAGCAAAGGCGTCCACGGGGGCGCGAAACATGCGCGCGGCGAGACCTCGCGACTCGGCAGAAAGCTCCGAGGAAGCGAGACGCTTGTCGTCGGCGCACATCAATCCGTCGGCAAGGGCGTGGAAGTAAGCGCGATCGCCATTCAGATTGCGGCCGCAGACGACGCATTCGGTGAACTCCGGCAGAAAGCCGACCAGCCGTGTGAGCCACAGGTCGAAATACGTGATGGGCATCCAGATCTCCGGGCCCGTGAGCATCTGCAGCACGGAAAGGGTGAGCCGGAAGATGGCGTCGTTCGCCTCGTGGTCGGGGAGCAGTTCGTCGAGCAACTCGGCGATATGTCCCAATGCCACGGCGCGGGCGTAGCTCACCTCTGAAGCCATGGGAGACTCGAGAACCTCGCAGGAATCTAGCCGCGCCAGTTCCTGGCGTTCGCGCACATCGTAAAACGCGCGCACGTACGTCAGCGGCTCAAGTGCGCCGCCGAAGCGGCGCTTTGATTTCTTGGCCGACCGCGCCACGCCGTGCACTTTACCCTCTGCGCGGGTGAACAGGGTGACCAGCAAATCGGCTTCGCGCAGCGGATAGGTGCGCAGCACGATCGCTTCTGATTCTCGCAAGGCCATCGGTTGAATGTGATTCTAGTGGAAGGGAGAACGCTCGTCAGCGTCCGTGCAAAGCCACCGATACCAGGGACCCTGTAGAACGCACAAAGGCGCGCGCCTTTTCAGGACGCGCGCCTGGTACGGGCCGCAGAGTTGAAGCTTGCGTTACCGGCCGAAGTACTTGGCGTTGCGCTCAGTGAACGCGTTCCACTTCTCCGGCAGATCATCGAGCGCGAAGATGGCGGAAACCGGGCACACCGGAACGCAGGCGCCGCAATCGATGCACTCTACCGGATCGATGTACAGCAACTCCTCGGTTGCGTAGGCGGGCTCGTCTTTCTTGGGATGAATGCAATCGACCGGACACGCGTCCACACAGGCGGTGTCTTTGGTGCCGATGCACGGCTCAGCAATCACGTAGGCCATAAGGGTGTCAGTCTCCTGAGAGTTCTGCGTTTATTTTACTACCGCAGCGGTTGAGCGACGCGACATTCTAGCAAGAATACGGGCGGCGGGTACAGGGTCCGAGAGCAGGGGTACAAAGAAAATGGCCGGCGCCATTTGGCCGCCAGCCATTCTCCTTCTGATCAGCAAAACTGACGGTTAGCGATGTCCACCGCCGTGGAATCCACCTCCGCCATGGAAACCGCCTGGACCTCCGTGGAAGGCGTTTCCGCCGCGCATCTCACCGCGGGCAAATCCGCGAGCGTAGCCACGGTCATAGACTCGGCCTTCGACCCTGGGGTGGCCATAGTAGCCATGTCCCCAGCCCGGCCGACCGTACCCTCCGCGATTCCAGAACCATGCCGGATGTCCCCAGTGATACCAGGGTCCCACGCCGACGAACACTCCATCTACGAAATACTGCGGTCCGTAGTAGCCGTACGGCGCGCACGCATACGGATAATAGTCGTAGTAACCGTAAGCACAAGCCGGTGGGCCGGCCACATACCCCGGACCGACTCCGACTCCAATTCCCACTCGAACTTGCGCCTGCGAATACGCAAACGGCACCATCAGAATCGCCAGCAGCGCCACATATTTCAGATAACGCATACTCACCTCCGGCTTCCGGAACCTCCTCTCTTCCTACCCGTCGGTCCCTGAAGCTTTCCAATCTTTCTACTTATTGGAACCGCAATCGGGGCAAAAAGTTTCGGAAATCGGAGTGGTTGATTTCAACCATCCCGCTTAAATTCAACCACTTACACGGATGCCCAAGATCCCTTGCGGTCAGCCTGCAGACTGGTTTCCCGCGGTCTTACAAACTAAAGTTACCTAGAACGCAGCTAGCTAAGAATGCGTTAATGTTTGTAGAAGTGTCGTCATTTCCGCAACGGGTCGGCCCCCAATGGAAAAGTTGAATGTCGTCGTTTCGCTTATCACTGAGCAGAATGACTATCAGCGCGAGCAAGCAGCTTCAGCGCAAGCCGCTGCCGCAAAGCTGGGCGCCTCAGTGCAGATCATTTATGCGAACAATGACGCTGTGCAGCAGACACAACAGATTCTGAAATTCATTCAGGAGCCGAGTAAACGCCCCGATGGCATCATTGTCGAACCGGTTGGCACCGGAATGCCACAGGTGGCGAGAGCGGCGGTCTCGGCGGGAATCGCATGGGGCATCATCAACGCCCGCGTGGACTATCTGCCGGAGTTGCGCCAGCGTGCACTGGTTCCCGTTTTCTCGGTGATTTCCGACCATGAGGAGATCGGGCGAATTCAAGGACAGCAGATCGCTGCGATTCTGGGCGAGGAAGGCTGCGTTCTCTATCTCGAAGGCCCTGGAGTCGGCGATGTAGCCCGTTTGCGGACGAAGGGCATGATGTCGAGCAAACCCCAGAAGGTTTCCATCAAAACCCTGAAGGGCGATTGGACGCAGAAGAGTGGTTACAACGCTATCCGCTCCTGGCTGGCACTCAGCACCTCGCGCGAACTCCACGTCGGAATGGTCGCCGGGCAAAACGACGATATGGCCATCGGTGCCCGCCACGCATTCGAAGAGTTGACCGACACGAAAGAACGCGACGAATGGCTGAAATTGCCCATCATCGGATGCGACGGCGTTCCCAAAGCAGGCCAGAGCTGGGTTCGCCAGGGACGGTTGGCGGCGACGATCTTCTCCCCGCCCCTTGTTGGGGACGCCATTCACCTGCTCGCGAATTCGCGCTTAGCGGGACGCAGCCGGAAGAGCGCACATTAATTGCGCCCAGTTCCTTTCCTGCGATGCAGGAACTGAAGCGCACGCGCTCCGCCGCGGCTGGCAAGGAAGCTTAATCCGGTCCGGTCTTCCTCTTACACCGAGACAGGCTCTTTCTTCTCGCTCGGCTCGTATTCCACGATGTAGCCCGCGACCGCGCTGGCCGCCACCGTAAAAGGCGAAGCCAGATACATCTGCCCGGGGCCGCTGCGGCCGGGGAAGTTTCGATTTTGCGCGCTGATGACCACTTGATCGGGCCGCGTCGAAACTCCCGGTCCGGCATTGATGCATGCTCCGCAGCTTGGCTCGATGACCTGCGCTCCCGCCCGTTGGAAGACGTCCAGATATCCGCGGCGGATACAGTAGTCTCGTGTCTCTTGCGAGCCGAACTGAATGTAGAACTTCACCGAGTCAGCCACCCGCTTGCCTTGTTTCAAGGCGTCGGCGAGAACGGCGGCGTACATGTCCATGTCCTCGTTTTTGCCGGCGGTGCAGGTGCCGCCGTAGGCGATCTCAACCGGCACTGGCGTATTCAGATCGCGGACGTACTTGCCGTTGCCGGGATCGCCCGGCGTGGCCACCATCGGGGTGATGGCGGCAGCATCCAGTTCAATCACGTGCGCGTATTGCGCTCCCGGATCGCTGTAGAGCCCCTCGATCATCGACTCGGCCTTCTTGCGGTCGATGCCGCGGCGTTCCACGAGGAAGTCGACCGCCTTTTTGTCGGGCGCGACGATACCAGTGAATCCGCCGATCTCCGCAGCCATGTTGGTCATGGTGGCGCGCTCGTCGACGCTCAGTTCCTCGATGGCTTCCCCGGCGTACTCCATGACTTTTGCCAATGCCTTGCCGCTGCGGACGTAATCAAGGCTCAGGATTTTGAGGATGAAGTCTTTCGCGGTTACGTTGGGATGCTTCTTTCCACGAATCACAACCTTGACCGACTCCGGAACGCGGACGCGTACGTCTTTTGTGATCCAGGAATTGAAAACGTCGGTCGTGCCGATTCCGAACGCCACACACCCGATTGCGCCGACATGCGGTGTGTGCGAATCAGAGCCGATATTCAACTGTCCCGGCAAGGCGTAGCTTTCCAGAACGATGGAGTGACAGATTCCCTCGGATCCCTTGCGGTCGGTCAACTCGCCGTGCAGGCGAATTCCCTGCTTCTTCGCGAAATCCTGCTGCTTGAGTTTGAGTTGGGTCGCCAGGTCGAGCAGTCCGAGCTTTTTCTTTTCTTCCGAGATCACTTCATCAAGAAACGTCAGGTGGTCGCGAAAGAACAGGATGGTCGAGGGATCATTGACCTTGGCATCCTTGCCGACATATTGCTCGAAGAAAATCGCAGCCATCGGAGTAACGTATTCATGGCTGAAGCGCAGGTCGGCGCGGGCAAAGCCGGTGTCGCCGGGCTTGACCGAGGCGACGCCGACTGCAGCCGCCGAGTTTTGCTCGGCAGGGCGGGCGAAGGCGCCCGTCCCCACATGGTCCGTCTTGCTGGCTTGCGTCATGTGTCGCGCGAATATCTTTTCGGCTAAGTGTCATGCCGCGCTTCTGCGGTTTTCAATTCCGGAAGAAAAACCTTCCCCTGCATACGCGCGACATTAAACGGAAACAGCCCGCCGTATTCGATCACCTGGCGCGTAATCTCATCCTCGCCCGCGGTGAACTCGCTCAGCGCGATCTCTTCCCCGCTCCGGATGCGATCAATCGAGAGAGAAGTCCGTCGAAGTCAGCAGCCCGAGGTTCTGACAGTTCTGCTTGTAAATCCGCTCGATGTTTTCGGCGATCACGACGCGGATGCCCGCGCACATCTCGGCGTATGGAGACTGTTCACGGCTCGATCCCTTGCCGCGCCGCTTTCCGCTCACCGCGCACACAAAGCCGCCGCGCTTCACATCGCCGCGGCCGATGGGAGTGACATTGCCGCACTTCAAACCGAGATAAGGAATCTCTCCAAGCGTCTCATCAAAGTAAAAGCAGTAGTGAGCGGGAGTGATCTCGTCGGTCGAAATGTCGTCGCGCAGCTTGGGATTGTTCGCCGGATTCTTCGTGTCCCACGGCAAGTCCTCGCCCGCCAGTTGCCGCTTGATGAGTTCCGGGTCTTCGGTGAGAAAGAGAATGCGTCCCTGCAGACGGACTTTGTCGGGCCGCTTTTCGATTTTGCGTTCCAGAAGTGAGTTGATCACGTTAGCCCTGAGGATTCCTGAATTAGGCGCCGGAGCGGAGCCGGCGTCCCCACATGCTTCATTGTAACTCGTGTAGGCCCGGACGCCTTCGTCCGGGCTTGCGCGCGAAGCGCGCAATGAACGCGGCGAATCCCGGCAAGAATCCTGTTTAGTCAGCTCCCAATGGTCTAAGGTCCGAGGTCCGACTCTAACGCTGATAAACCCGTGGATCCGGCAACGGCTCAAGCCCGCGCCCTGCGAAGATCTCCTCGAATTCGTGCACCAGCGCGTCATGCAGCAGTCCATTCGAGGCCAGGGTCTCGCGGCTATTGAGTTCGAAAGGGGAGCCGTCGAAGCGGCTGACTCGGCCTCCGGCTTCTTCGACAATGAGCACTCCTGCCGCCGTATCCCAGGGATTGAGGTTGAACTCCCAGAATCCGTCGAAGCGGCCGCAAGCCACGTTGCACAAATCCAGCGCGGCCGATCCGGCGCGACGCACACCATGTGTCTTCAGCGTGATCTGGTGATAGAAGAATATGTTCGGATTCTTGTGGCGCTTGTGACTCGGAAAGCCGGTGGCCACGAGACACTCCTTCAATTGCGCTGCCTTCGAGACGTGAATCGGCTTGCCATTGAGTAGCGCGCCCTTTCCCTTCTCTGCGGTGAAAAGTTCGTCCCGCGTGGGATCGTAAACGACGCCCGCGATCCGGGCCTCGTCATCTCTGGAACGGTGCTCCAGCCCCATCGACACGGCGAATACCGGGTATCCGTGGGCAAAGTTGGTAGTGCCATCGAGCGGATCGACGTACCAGCGGTATTCACTGCCGCTATCCTTCAACCCCTGCTCTTCGCCCAGCACATCGTGCGAAGGAAATTGTTTGCTGACTCGCTCGCGAATCAGGACCTCGGAAGCGCGGTCGGCCGCCGTCACCAGGTCGGCATCACCCTTGTATTCGATCTTGAGCCCCTGGTGGAAGTACTGCATCAGCAGGGCACCCGCTTCGCGGGCGATTGCGGACATTGCGGGGATGAAGCTGGGTTTGGAGGTGTCGTTCACGGTTGATTTTCTGGATCTTGGGTGCTTAGATATTAGTCTTGGGTCTTGAGGTCTGTGGCAGAAATACTCGAGTCGAGCCGAAGACCTACGACCCAAGACCGCCTTACTTCTTTCTTCCGCCGTCTTCGGCGATGTACATGATCTCGTGCTTGAAGATAAACAGATTCGGAGCACCCTGGCGCGTCAGGCGAACCATGTTCCTGTCGTAGTACTCGATCCATCCCTGGAAGATCTGACCATCCATCAACTTGACCGAGACCGGCTTCTGTTTTTCCCCGATTGTCTTCAGGAAGGACGCTTCCTCAAAGGTATCTTCCGGGGGAGGCGTGCGCCCGCGCTTGGCGTTGGGATTTCCTTGTGGAGGACGGAACGACATGCTCGCATTGTACACAAAGCGCGCGGGATTCCGCGGTGACGCTCGTGGCGCAATCCAGCCGGGAGTACAATAACGGCACTTCCTTCCCAGCAGGAGGCGCGTTCCATGCGTTCCGTATTCTCGTCACTTCCTGCGGTCCTCGGATTTTCGCTCGTGATGGCCGCGGCTCAGACCTCTCACCACATGCCCACGCCGCCCGAACCCCTGGACCCACAGTCACCGCAGGCCCAACAGCCCCAAACTCCCACGCGCCGCATCGACTCTGTACAAGTTCAGAAAGAAGCCGATGAACTCGCGCGCATGGCCCAGACCATCCCTGCCGACGTGGCCAGCGTTCGCAAGGGTATGCTGCCCAAGGATGTGATTGAGAAGCTGAAGCAGATTGAGAAATTGTCGAAACGCTTGCGGACCGAACTCAATCCGTAAGACTCGGATTCTGTCCGCAGAAGAAAGTGGCCATCTTCATCGAAGATGGCCTTTGCTGCGAATACTACTGCTGCAAGTTTAGAAGATTAACTTCAGTTCGAACTCGATCGCGCGCGGTGCTCCCAGTGAATTCACACCAGAGCCAAGCCCCAGGCGCAGGAGTTGCCATCTACTCCATGGAGGGCAGCGCTGGTGGTGCCATTGGGCGAGCCGACACTCCCGTCAAGAATAGAGCTGAAAGGAGCCGATGGACCAGTGAAGTTCGAGAAGTTGAACAGGTTGAAGATGGTAACGCCGGGCCGCAGTTCGACTCTTTCCTTGATTTTGTATCCCCAGTTCAGGCCGAGATCGAAGGTCTTCAACCAGCCTTGCTCGATGGCCCCTGCGGGTGCAGGCTGCAGTTGAGCACCTCCATTGATGACTCCGCCTAGAGCGGTCAGATCAGCCTGCGTTTATTAGATTAGGCAGAGCCGTGACTAGAGCCTGACCCGCCGGAGTAAGTTGTCCGACCATCGTCGTGTTGAAGGCGCTGATCTTCTGATTCAATCCATTCGGTCCGAAATCGCGCCCGAAAGAACCTTCTTTCGTGCCTGGCAGGAGGTCACCCAACCCTCCGTTCGAACCGAAGGTTCCGTCACCAGTTCCATCGCCGGTCAGGTCCGTCTGGAAGATGCCGCCTGGGTTTCCGCTGGTAGGCAGTCTGACGTCCAACGGGAGCGGGCTGTCGAAATGACCGATGAAGCTCATCCGGAATCTGGCGGGGAGATCCATTACTCCGCCGAACGAAATCTGGTGGGTCCGATCCAATCCGTTCGGTCCGAGATATTTCAGGGGATTCGCATTGTCATATGGGAAGTTAATGAAATCACTATCGCGCGCCGTAGCAACGTACTTGGAGAACGAGTACGGAGACCTGCAGATTCATGTACTTCACACCGCGGAATGGCTTGTTGACGTCCTGTTTCAACGTCGTCTGCAGGCCGTTGTAGACCGAGCGCCCGATCGGGAACAGCATCTGATTGGTTCCGAGGTTCTTGTTAACTCCCGGAAATGCAGCATTGCGGGCAAGGGACCACCGGCACAAAGCCCGTAACCGGAATCCAACCCGACCACAGCGAAGTCCGAGATGTTCGCGGGGCGTGGCACCCATGCACCCATGTCATCCGTTCCATTCGCCGGATCGTTCGGGCAATTTCCGGAGTAAGTTGACGCGACGGTGAGCCCCGCGTCCACAATTTGTCCACTGCCGTCGTAATCGCAGCCTGCGCATTTGTCGAGTCGAGGTAGCGTGCGTCCCCCACGTGGTTGGTATCGATGCTGAGCAAGTTATGGGTGGATACGTTACGCAGAACGTCGACGGTGAGGACCGTGCCGCGTCGAATCTGCTTCTGAATGCCGATATTCATTTGGACAGACCGCGGAGTAACGTATGCGGGCGCGAACAAGTTTGTGCCCGTCACATCGATTCCATCCGCCAGCGTGTTGCCGATGTAAGCCCCATTTTGCGCCGGTCCGGCAGCCAGAGTTGCGGCTTGATATTCCTGCTGTAGCGTGACGATGTCCGAGGCCACGCTCCCGACGGCCTGTCCGCAAATCGCACCTGGATCAATGCTGGGGGTAAATGGCAGCGCCTGTGGTGCTCCCGACGAACAAAGGGGAGTCAGGCCAAGGAACAATCCCTGTTGCAGTCTCGCCGGGCGATCAAACAGGTTGTTGTTCCAGATCGAGTTCTCGTAGAAGAGACCGATACCGCCACGGATCACAGTTCTGCCTTTGCCCGAAGGATCCCAAGCGAATCCCAACTGGGGTGCAAAATTGGCATTTGGCTGGCGAACCCGATCTCCCAGTCCCCGGTAAGTGAAGTGCTCGTCGCTGTAATTGAACTGGTCCAAGACTGAAATCGGTCCCAAATCGCTGTCTGTACGCCCGGTATCACGCACATACCGCAATCCCAGAGTCAACGTAAACGTGGGTTTAATCTTCCAGGAATCGCCAATATACAAAGAGAAGCGATTGTCCGGGCCCAATCCGCCTCCCGGCAACCCAAATGCCTGCTTCTCAGAAGAGAAGCCCTGGCCGTTGCCGAGGTTCACGTTCGTCACTGGATAATTGAGCGGATTGCCCGCCCCCCCAGAGAATGGACAATTCCCTGCGCCGACGCATGGAGGAGTAGCATTGGGAGCTCCTACTGCCGGCGCTAACCCCAGAAACTTAGCGAATCCGCCTCCCTGGACATGGTTGTACCCTGCTCCAAACCGAAAGATGTGATTCTTGTACGCCTTAGTTCCGTCGTACTTAATTTGCTTGTTGGATTGCATCGTCGCCTGGGGGGCAAGGAAGTTCGGCCCGGAGCAGAAATCATCCAGCCCCGGCCGTTAGGCAGTTTGGGTCGCCACCGATTGCCAATTCAATTCCCGGCGCCGGGTTAAAAATGCTCGAACCTGTTACGGCGTCCGCGATGCCGTTTTCAAACTTGGTGTATCCGAAACGGATGCTATGAGCAAAGTTTCCCGTGCTGAAATCGACCCCAGCGACGTGGCCGCGGGCGTGGTTGACATTGGCGAAAGGCTGGAAGGAGTTGGGGATGTAAGGGAGAACACTGTTGTTCTGGTCGTAGGTGAATCGATAGAAGACTCTATACCGCCCGGGCTGCCAATCAACCCGCCCGATGGTCTCGGTCTCGCGGAAGGGCGAGTTGAAGTTTCCGACCAGAGCACCAAAGGGCGCACCAGGAATGACCGGATCGAGCAAATCCTGCTTCGTGCGCTCCGCGTCGAGGAAGAAGAACAGCTTATCCTTGACGATTGGCCCACCCAGGCTGCCACCGAACTGGTTTCTTTGAAACGGATTCTTGGACGCTCCCGGCAAGTTTGCATTGAGGCTCTGATCGCGGAAATAGTAAAAGCCTTCGCCGTGCAAAGCATTCGTGCCCGACTTCGTCGAGACGTTGACCGACCCCGAAGAAGTCAGCTCGGTGGAGAGGTCCAGCGACGACTGCTGCAAAGAACTTTCCTGGATCGCGCCCAGAGGCAGATTCTGCGTCGTCGTGCCCACGGTTTCGTCGCTGATGTCGACGCCGTCCACTTCAATTCTCGCGGTGCGGCCGAAACGGCCGGCGAAGGAAACCGATGAGAATCCGTTTTTCGTGGGATCGAAGGTACCACCGTCCTGGATTTGAACTCCCGGTTCCAGTTGCGCCAGATCGAGGAAATTTCGGCCGTTGATCGGCAGGTTCTCAATCTGCTCGGACGTCAACACTCCCTGCACAGTGGCCTGCTCCGTATTCACGGCAAGCTCTGAGGCCTGAACCTCGACAACCTGTGCACTCTGTCCGACCTCGAGTTTTATGTTGCCCGATGCTGTCGTGTTGACCTGCACGGTCGCAGGGAATAGCGTGGTCTTAAACCCTTGCCCCTCGATCCGCACCTGATAGTCGCCCGGTGTGAGCGCCCCCGAAGCATACGTCCCGCTAGACGTCGTAGTCGTTGTGACTATCTGCCCTGTCGCCTTGTTCGTAATGGTGACTTTGGCGCCACTCACCACCGCTCCCGATGGATCGGTCACCGTTCCAACGATACTTCCGGTACTAATCGTCGTTTGCGCTAAAAGAACGGGAGCAATACCCGATGTCGCCAGCAGCGTGCAGACCGCTAGTGCCGCGAGCCATCGTTGACAGTTCGACATTGTCGACCTTCCTTGTCCTTGAGCCTTAGCGTGATCGGAAACTGCAAAGCCCCAGAGTTGGGAAGACACTCCCGAGAAAAACAGCATTTGTCTGGGTACGGCGACCACCACGTCCGGCAAAAAGGAATGATTAGCTACCTAGTGTAAAGCAATTCCTGAACCACACTCTGCGCGGATCGATAAACCTGTTCCCTATCGACGTCTTTTCAGCCGCTTGCATTCGAGCGGATCTGATCTCACGCGATGCTTTATCCAACGATAGACTCGATTTCATTCCAAAACCCGTAGCCGACATTTCCGAAAAACGTACGCGAGCCGTGAGTCGAGTCTTCTCGATGGTTGTTATGTTGCGTCTGCTTACGAGACAGTTAGTATCGTTATTGTGAGGAGCGTGGCGCCGGTTCTAAGAGTTCTAGAACTCCGATTTCACGCTGTAATAACCAGCGCGGTGGCGAACCCGGTACCCTGCCGCGTCTTGTGCGCCCACAACCTTGACCTCAATGCGGCGGAATTCAGAGAACGAAGTGTGTTGTGACGGGTAGTATGCCAGCAAGTATTGCGTGCGCAGTTCGTCGCTGATCTTGTGGAAGGCGTCATCGAGCTGAGTGATCGAAGTCGCGTAATAGTACTTTCCTCCCGTATCTTCCGAGAGCTGGATCAGCGCATGTTCCCCTCCAGTTTCCCTGCCAGCACTGCTTTCAATCGGGACCACGATGATGGAGTACACGAGTGCTTCGGCCTCCTCGGCGGCTCGCACCGCTTCTTTGTAGTCGACCTGGCTGACCGTATCACCACCGTCCGTGATCAACACAATCACCTTGCGGCCCTTGCGATGGTCCAGAGCTCGCGATACGAGATAGATCGCATCGTACAATGCCGTGGCGGCGCCGACCCGGATGTGATCGATGCTCTCATCAATGCGCTTCAGTTCGGAGGTGTATCCCGGGGTCGCTTCGCGCACGGTTTCGCTGAATGCATATACAGAGAGCGCGTCGACCGGCCGCAGGATCTCGTGAGCAAAGCGCTTGGCCGACGCTTGCTCCAGTGGCAGATCGTGCCGCGTGCTGAGACTCGTGTCGACAGCTAAAGCGATCGACAGGGGCAGAGCAGATTCCTTGTCGAAGACTTTGATGGTCTGCTCGTGATCGTCCTCTTTGAGAACAAAATTTTCCTTCTTCAGCCCGCCCACGGGAGCGCCGTGCGGGTCGGTCACAGTCACGAACACGTTGACCAGGTTGACGTCAACCTTCAGTGTCGTTGCCGGTTCGGACTGCCGTTCTGAAGATGCGGGTGCTTGCGGCTTCTGGGTGTCCGGAGCTTGCTGCGCCCAGACGCTCCACGCGGAAACAAGCATGACCAGAAGCAGGCTCGTGGCGGATTTTCTCATTGAATGACGGAATTATACCTTCGCGTTTCGCAGGCGCGACGGGTCACGGCCGTTCACTTAGATGCGGGTTATAGTTCGGGGCTGCCTCGGGATCAGGAATTTGCGCGGGGAATCTCGTCCGGGAAGGGCTCTCCATCGGCCCAGACCACACCGTCTTCAAAATACTCTTTCTTCCAAATTGGCACTGTCTTCTTGAGGGTATCAATGATCCAGCGGCACGCATCGAAGGCTGGCCCGCGATGCGCCGACACCACCACAATCAGCACGCTGGTCTCGCCAATTCCCAGCCGGCCAAGGCGATGAACGATGGCGACGTCTCGAATCTGAAACTTCTGAAGCGCCTCATTAGCCAGCGATTCCAGCTGCAGCAGCGCCATGTCTTCGTAAGCTTCGTAATCCAAATAGAGTGTTCGGCGTCCCCGCGTCTGATTCCGCACCACACCCTCAAACACCACCGCGGCGCCGTCCTCCCCTTGCTTGAGCCTCGAAACGATGCCCGGCACATCAATCGTCTCGCGAATAATGCTCGCGTAGCGCCGGCGTCCCGCCGGCTGGCCAGCGTGGGTCTCGCCCGCCGCGCCGACAGCTCCCCCACTGACGGGCGGCAGCAAAGCGACTTCATCGCTCGCCTTCAAGATTGTGTCTGGCCCCGCATATTGCTGGTTCACGGCTAATGCAATGGAGGAGAACAAGTTTCCAATCTCCGGAGCTTGCGTCCTGTAATGCTGAAGAACATCACTCACCCGAGATCCTTCCAGCAGTTCGATCTCATCGGCGGATTTGCCCGCCAGCTCCTTCAGCACTCCAAAAAATAGAACCCTGACTCGCATGCGATATTCAGTGTAACGCGAGTATGGGGCACCGCCGGGGAAACGGGAGTGTTGCATGCGTGATGAAAATCATGCCGCTGAAAACGCAAGATATGCTGAGATTTCCGACGTCCGAACGTCCCACCACCTCAGGTTGGGAACATCTCTATAACCTTAGCTATCAGTAATTTACAGCAACATCCAACAATATTGGCATGAAGAATGCACATTTATTGTCTGAGGGACCCTCCCGCCCTCACTCCTTACACCCCAGTTTCCGGGACCGAGAGGTTCTGCCATGCCGAAAGCTGCGTCGTTTTGCGCACTCATTCTTGCGCTTCTGATCTCCACGCTCTTCCTTTCCGGCTGCAGCAGCAGCGGGAAATCCAACAGCGCCGGCGGCTTCGTCAATGTCCGCGTCAGCGACCCTGCAACCTGCTCTGGACCCCAGGGAGCATTCAGCCACATTTACGTGACCATCACTGACGTTCGAATCCATGCGAGCGCCAATGCCGGAGACAATGACTCTGGATGGATCGACCTCACTCCCTCCCTCTCGCAGAATCCACAGCAGGTCGATCTCCTCGGACAGGCAAACAACCAGTGCTTCCTCGCGACGCTGGGCGCTACCACGGCTCTGCAGCCGGGAAGCTACCAACAAATTCGCATCATGCTGGCGAGCGATAACTTCGTAGTCGCGAACAACCTGTGCGACAGCACGGCAAATTGCGTGATGCTGTCGAGCAGTCCCAATGTTGCGCAGCCGCTCTTACTTTCGAGCCAATCGCAGACGGGCCTCAAGATTGCTCCCGGCCAGATCTCCGGCGGCCAATTCGTGATCGCCGCGGGAGAAACCAAGGATCTTGACATTGACTTCAACGCGTGTAGATCGATCGTGCAGGAAGGACAAAACCGTTATCGGCTCAAGCCCGTGTTGCATGCAGGCGAAATGAGTCTCACTTCCTCTTCAATTAATGGGATGGTCGTCGATAGCGTAACGAACCGGGCAATCTCCGGGGGAACAACTGTGGTGGCGCTGGAGACGAAAGACAATTCGGGCGTCGATCGAGTCATCATGGAAACCGTCACCGACGTTTCGGGCGCGTTTTCCTTCTGCCCTGTTGCCGCAGGAACTTATGACGTGGTCGCAGTCGCAGTCAACGGAACCCAGGTTGCCTACGCCGCCACTGTGATCACCGGCGTACAACCTGGAAATGCGCTCGGGATGGTGCCGCTCGTGGCGCCAACTGGAGCCAGTACTGCGCCTGCTTCGATCACAGGACAAATCACCACGAGCACGGGCTCTGCGGCAATAGCCGCAGACATCTCGCTCTCGGCTTTGCAGCCGATCAGTTCGGCAACAATGGTGACAATCCCATTGGCTGGACAATCAGCCGCAACCGCCAATCTGACCACGGCGGCGGGAGCGACCTGTCCGGCGAATACCGACTGCGCCAGCTACACATTGTCGGTCCCTGCGTTGAATCCCAGTGTAGGAGTCTTCACCGCCGCAGCCAGTCAGAAGCCGGCCCCGCCCGTCGCTGGCGCCGTGAACTATACCATCGACGCTTTTGCGTTCACGACTGACGCAACCAGCACCCCCGATTGCATGCCGTCAGAGATGCAGACCAATTCCAGTTCGACGAATACGCCCTTGATGGTCACGGCCGGACAGAGCATCACCGCGGCCACTCTGGCATTCTCTGCCTGTCACTAAGAAAGAAAAGGCCAGCCTCCCTTGAGGCTGGCCTCGAAACTTCAGAAGCTCGATCACGCCCGAGTCAGCACCCGATCATGCACCGGCTCGGGTTCTTTCACAGGCTCGGTCGGATGATAATCCTGCTTCGGGTCTTTGGGAGGCGTCGCCGGAATGATCTTCGCAGCCGGACTCTCGGCCACCTGCGGCAATGAAACCTGCAGCGCTTCATCGATCGTCTTCACATAGTGCACCGTCAGGTTCTCAAGCTGCTCTGGCGTGAGATCTTCCTCCACATTCATCTTGTTCTCCGCCGGAAGAATCACGTCCCGAACACCCGCCCGCTTGGCCGCCAGCACCTTTTCCTTGATTCCGCCGACCGGAAGCACGTTGCCGCTGAGCGTGATCTCGCCGGTCATCGCGATGAGCGGAGTAATGCGCTGCTTGGTCAGCAACGAAACCAGAGCCGTGGCCATGGTCACTCCGGCCGAAGGACCATCCTTCGGAATCGCACCCGGCAGGCACGTGGATGTGAATGTCGTGGTTAGCGAAGAAGTCCTCCGCCACGCCAAGCCGGTCTGCATTCGACCGCACCCACGTCAACGCTGCCTGCATCGATTCCTGCATCACCTGGCCGATTTGCCCGGTCATGGTGAATCCGCCTTTGCCCTTCATGGCATTGGCTTCGACGAATAGCACGTCGCCGCCGGCAGGAGTCCACGCCAATCCAACGGCCACACCCGGACGCTCCGTGCGCTCGGCAATTTCGCCCTCGCTGCGGATCTTGATGCCGCCCAGAAATTCCTGGATGATTTCCTTGCTGACGATCAGCTTGTCGGTCTTACCCTCGGCCAGCCGGCGAGCCTGCTTCCGGCAGATTGTGCCGATCGTGCGTTCCAGGCTGCGCACGCCGGCTTCCCGCGTGTAGTGGCGGATTACGTAGCGCACCGCCTCTTCCGGAAATTCGATCTGCTCGGTGGTGATGCCGTTTTCGTCGATCTGCCGCGGAATCAGATACTGAAACGCGATGTGAACTTTCTCTTCTTCGGTGTAGCCCTTGCAGTTCGATGATCTCCATGCGATCGCGCAGCGGCTCGGCAATCGGATCGAGCATGTTCGCCGTCGTAATGAAGAGCACCTTCGACAGATCGAACGTCACGTCGAGATAGTTGTCGCGGAACGTCGAGTTCTGCTCGGGATCAAGCGCTTCGAGCAGAGCTGAAGCCGGATCGCCGCGGAAGTCACGTCCGACCTTGTCGATTTCGTCGAGCATGAAGACGGGATCTTTCGTCTCGGCTCGGCGAATGCCCTGAATGATCTGTCCCGGCAAAGCTCCGATGTAGGTTCGCCGATGGCCGCGAATCTCCGCCTCGTCGTGCACGCCGCCCAGTGAAAGCCGGACGAATTTCCGCCCAAGGGCACGCGCGATCGACTTGCCCAGCGAAGTCTTACCGACTCCGGGAGGTCCGACGAAGCACAAAATCGGCCCCTTCATGTTCGGTTTCAGCCGGCGAACGGAAAGGTAATCGAGGATGCGATCTTTCACTTTCTCCAGATCGTAGTGATCGGCATCAAGAATCTCTTTCGCCTTCGGAATCTCAATCTCCTGCCCCGAGGTCTTGGCCCACGGCAACACCGCCAGCCACTCGATGTAGTTTCGGGTCAGCGAATAGTCGGCGGCCATGGGCGACATACGGGACAGGCGGCCCAGTTCCTTCAGAGCCTCTTTCTTAACTTCGTCGGGCATGCCCGCTTCTTCGATCTTCTTTTTCAGATCTTCAACATCGCGCTGGCCTTCGTCCTGCTCGCCGAGTTCCTTCTGGATGGCTTTCATCTGCTCGCGCAGGTAGTACTCGCGCTGGGTCTGCTGCACGCGATCCTGCACTTCGCTCTGGATCTTGTTGCGCAGTTGCTGGACCTCGAGTTCCTTCGCGAGGTGCTGGTTGATCTTCTCCAGCCGCACGTGGACGTCGAGCGTTTCCAGCGTGTCCTGCTTGTCCGGCGTAGAAAGCGACGGCAAGGACGAGGCGATGAAGTCGACCAGACGGCCCGGCTCGTCGATATTCATGGCAACGGTCGAGAGTTCGTCCGACAGCGTCGGCGACCCCGCCACAATCTGCTGGAACAGAGTCAGAACGTTGCGCTGCAGGGCTTCAATCTCCGAAGTGGCAACTGGGGCGGCACTCTCCGGCAAGGCCGAGTAATGCGCGCTCATAAACGGTGTGAGTTGTGTAAACTCCCCGAGCTTGACGCGTTCCAGACCCTCGGCAAACACAAACAGGCTCTGGTTTGGCATCTTGACGACTTTGTGAACGACCGCGGAAGTGCCCACCATGTAAAGGTCGCTGGGTTGTGGCGCATCGACGCGCGCTTCGCGCTGGGCCACAACAATAATGGTCTTATCCTCGCCCAGTGAATTGATTAACTGAACGGAACTTTCACGTCCCACTGTAAGTGGCAAAACGGCATGCGGGAACAAGACCGTGTCCCTCACCGGCAGCACCGGCAACGATTTTTGCTCGTTTGTTTCCTTCAACTTAGGAGAGCGCTCTGATGAGGTCTGTTGGCTCATGATTCTCCTTGAGTGTAACTCGCTCAAGTTTAGATGATACTTTCCAATGGAAAGTTTCAGTCGCGCTGGAACTTCCCGCAAGTCTTGCATTCTATTCCGCTAGCGAATTCGCGGTATGTGTCTAAGGTGCAGAGGCTAACGCGCAGGATGCCACTACGCAAGTCTTAATTTGGAACCCCGAGGATTCTTAGGAGACAACGACACCATCCCGTAGGCCTCTGGATGAGGCCGCACGGGAGTGTCTGGTGCAACGATTCGACTTGGCGTACCGCTTTTTAGAAGACGTGCTTGGCTGTATCCCCTGCAAATACGAGTTCCTGCAGCACCCGCTCGTTGGCGCTCACGTGATATACAGCGCTGGTTTGACTCGGCCTTTTTGGCTAGCTGAACCAGTTGGCACTTCGCCTTCACATCCGGCACTTTGTGGTTCACGGATTGAAACACCATGACATGCTCCTGCCCTTCCATGGTGTGCCGGACGACGTATTGACCGGCGGGCAGCAGAGTGCCAGCCACTCGAGTCGGCGTAGCAAAATTCGACTCGTCCCGTGTCACGAATTCCCAAATCGCTCCCCGCCATCGCTAGCGGCACCACAACCAGAACGCACACTACCCAAAGCATGACCTTCAATGAATGCATGGAATCTCCTCCAGAATGATTTAGCTGGTCGCGCCCAGCTGGTACTGTGGATATTCTACGAATGGGACTGCGTGTCGTGTGTGTGCAACATCACACGATCCTGTGACGGCGACCAACATCGAGAATTAGGTCACTTTGGGGGTGAACTGCGCCAGTTCATAGATTCCCAGCCTTTTTTCGAGCGCCGCCACCTGGTCGACGACTTTGAAGAAACCTTCCTCCCCAAACAGTTGATCTTCTTTCTTCTCAAAGTCGTCACCGAGCGCGTCGTATTCGTGCGGCGAGACGATCGACCGGAATGCTGGAAACAGGACCGTGTCCTCCCGCGCTTCATGGGGACGGTACATTCGCAAGAAAGCCCGCAGCGCATCGGCCAGCTTGTCAGTGTCTGAGGATACGTATTTGAGCGTCGCTGTGGCGCCGAGTTCCCGGATTTTCGCAGTCAAGTCGCGCCCGGCTTTATGTTGCGTCTGTAGCATGTCGACCAGCTTTACGTGCTTTCCTGCCTTGCGGAACCTGGGGAACAGGAAGTCTTCCTCCAGCTTCTCGTGATACTCCTCAACAAAGTGGCGGATAATGTCCGCGGCACTCACCAGGATCGAGCCATCAAACGGCTTCTTCTCGGCCAACATTCGCAAGTGCTCGTCGTAGATCAGGAGAATGCGGTTGAGCACGCCATGCTCCCGCATAAGGTCTTCTGCCGGCGAGATCTTCTCGTCTGCAGTCTCTTTCTCGCCCTTTTCTTTTGCCTCGGGCTTCTGCTGAGCGAATGCCAAAGGCGCGAGCAAGCCGGCACCAGCAATGGATGTCTGACGAAGAAAACTGCGGCGGGATGAATTGTCGAGCACTTGATCCTCCTGAAGTGGCTTCCCCTTTAATTTTGACGTGACGCCCGTAAGAAAGGTTCACCGTGTTTACGCGGCTGGGTAGACTCCCAGTACCTTCACAAACTCGGCCACCTCACCCAGATGCCGCAGCGCGTTCCTCGCGGGTTCGTCATCGCCACGCAGGAAGTCCACGTAAAACACGTACTCCCATGGGCGGCCGCGCATCGGCCTCGACTCAATTTTGCTCAGGCTGATATCGCGCAGCGCAAAAACACTCAGCGACTTGAACAGCGCGCCGGGCAGGTTCTTCACCTGAAAGGCGATCGAGGTCTTGTTCGCCCGTGGCGGAATCAGATGCAAATAGTCGGCACTCACAGTGGGGTACCCCACTTCTCGCCGCTTTTGCGAGAAGTGGGTTTTCTTGGCTCGTGCGCCCAACTTCCGAATCAGGAAGAATCGAGTGAAGTTCCGCTTGTCATCCTCAATTCCGGCCTGCAGGATCTTTCCTGCATATTCGCGCGCCGCCTGCCGTCCCGCGATTCCGGCTGCGTCCTTCAAGCCATTCGCAGTAACGTGCTTGACGCTTCCCGCCGTATCGTAAAAAGGAACTGCCTCGATCTGCTGGATGATGCCGGAAGAAATCCCTGCACTGGTCGAGGGCTACCGGATGCGACAGGACCCGCCGCAAGGACGCCAGCTTCACTCCTGGGGCAGCGATGACGTTATGCACAATTCGCAGCAGGTACTCAGCCTGTATGAAGACATCCCTGGTGACCAGCAGATCCGCATGTTCTGCGACCGTTCCAGCCAGAGTGTTCTCGATCGGAATCACGGCAGCCTGCGCCGAGCCGGCCTCGACCCGATCGAACACCTCCGCCGAGCGCGCGCAGGGCACCACGGTGCAGCGCGGCAGCATTTTTTCGGCGGCTTCATGACTGAACGAGCCGCGCTCGCCTTGAATGGCAACTTTCATCTATCGCTTCCCAAAGAGGGCAAGGTATAAGAGAAGCCCAGGGAATGCAATTTCCTGGTCGGGCTCAGTTCAGATCCTTCTTTAGCACCAGCGCGTCAACGCCGTTGGAATAGTAACGCGGCCAGGTCCGAATGACGTCGTAACCGTGCCGTTTGTAGAAGGACAACGCGGTGAGATTGTCCACCGCCGTCTCCAGCCCCACCGCCCGGCATCCGGCGGCTCGCATACGTTCTTCCGCCGCTCGCAGCAGTCGCGAACCGACACCCGAGCGCCTTGCACCCGGTCCAACATCGATGGTGATGACGTGTCCGGAAGCCGCACAATGCGCCACGATGAAACCTTGAAGTTTTTCTTTGTCATCGGTCGCCACAAATGTGAACGACCCTCGATGCCGCATGAACCCGCTAAGTTCCTGCTTCGAATAGGAAATCCCGGGCGGAAAGCACTCCTGATCCATGCGCCACAGTGATTCGAAATCCTCGGGTTTGTAATCGCGAACGACAATCGCCACCGCGACATTGTAAAGGGATAGAGGCATCCAGCGTTCGGCGTATGCTTTCGCAGGATCAAGCAATATGACTGTAGCGCCAGCGTCCCCGCCGGCTGCCGCGAGGGCAACCTGCCCCTGCTCAGCGGGACTGTGGAGGCGAAAACCATCGCGAAGCGAATTTTCCACAGGCCCAGTTTGCGCTAGCGCAAAAAAGCCCCTTGCGGGGACTAATGTCCTCTTGCCCGACCCGCAACCTCGGACGTACCATCGGCATCAGAGGGGTAGCGAAGTACGCCTGTGGGACGCCTGCTTATCATCGACGCGATCGCCGCGGTGGTCGTTTTGGGGGGATGGTATTTCTTCTTTGCTGCCTACAACCGTCGTCGAGGAGCCGAAGCGCTACGCTGGGTACAATCGGCGTGCGCGGGCAAGGGACGAATCGTCGACTTCCGCTGGCTGAACAGCTCCCGGCTTTACGCGCGGCTGCAGTTCCCTTCCCGCAGTTTCGAGAACGCCCGCGTCACCATGAAATTCAGGCCGCGCCCTTTGCCGGTGAACTGGATCCTCAGCCGGGTCCACAAGCAAAAAGAGACCCTGACATTTGAAGCCGACCTGGGCGGATCTCCCAACGTCCGGCTCGATGTGATTCGGCATCGCTGGTGCGCTCATAGCCGCGGCGTTATTTCGCGCAAGAAAGATCAGCGTCAGTGGGATATCTACGAGCCCGGTCCTATCGTTCTTACGACCCGCACGCATTGGCAGGAAGATCTGGCTCCCGAACTCAACACCCTGATGACCGTGCGCCAACAGGATGTGCTTCAGGTTCGCTTCCGGCCCGAGTCACCCCAGTTCTCGGCTACCATCGCTCTGGATGCACTCGATGACCCCCGCACCGCCGCCGGTTTCCTGACAACGCTGCGAGAACTGGCCGCAGGAGCTTCGGCCCACCGGCAGTAGATCATCTCTTCGGGAACGAAACTAACTTCCGCTCCGCAATCGATTACACTGCTGTCATGCCTACCGGCCGTGAGGGATCAATCCGCCTGTTTGGATTCGCGGGAATCAATGTGTTCCTGCACTGGTCGTGGTTTCTTGTGGCGGTCTACGAGATCCAGAGCCGGTCGGGCCGATACTCATCCATTACTTGGAATATCCTGGAGTATCTTGCTCTGTTCCTGATCGTTCTTACCCATGAATTCGGTCACGCGCTGGCTTGTCGTCAGGTTGGCGGACGAGCCGATCGGATCGTGCTCTGGCCACTCGGCGGAGTCGCTTACGTCGATCCTCCGCCTCGTCCCGGTGCAACCCTCTGGAGCATCGCTGCCGGACCCTTGGTGAATGTTGTCCTAGTACCAATCCTTCTGGTGGCCATTTCAGCGTGCCGATCGGCGGGCTTGGCGGCTACGGCGCCAGATCTCTTTCTACTTCTGCGTTCAGTCGCGTGGATCAACCTAGGACTTCTCATCTTCAACATTCTTCCGATCTATCCCCTGGATGGCGGTCAGATTCTGCGATCGCTGCTCTGGTTTGTGCTTGGCCGCGCCCGGAGCCTGATGGCGGCAGCCGTTCTTGGCCTGCTTGGGGCCGTCGCGTTCATCGGACTAGCAGTCTGGAGACAAGACCTTTGGCTGGGAGCGATTGCCCTCTTCATGGCAATGAACAGCTGGGCGAGGGTTTAAACAGGCCCAAGCTCTGTTGGGGATGGCGAAACTCCCACGTCGCGCGGGATTCACATGCCCAACCTGCAATACCGCTCCGCCAGTTGGAGCGTACTGGAAATGCAGTCAATGTGGCCAAAGCTTCGATCCGTTTGAAACGGGCTCCGTTTGTCCTTACTGTCGTACACAATACCCAACAACACAGTGCCTCGATTGTGGTCGCCAACATCCAATTCACGAGTGGGCTACGGCCTCTATCGCGGTTCCACAATTCTGATGTGCAGACCGTCTCTGTTCCTACTCAATTGCAGGCCGCTCAAATAAATCCCTTTTATGCCCCACATCAGCTTTTTCGATTGGATGACCCGCAACTCTCGCGCTATTCTTCCGAGTTCCAGATAGGCGTTGAAACCAGCCATTTCAACTTCCCGATATTCATGAAGTAGTTTTGCCCAAATCTCGTACCTAGAGCGAAGGAGAAGCAACGACATCCATGTCCACCGAACTGCGCAATTTCCTGGCACTGTCCTACGACGAACTCGAAGAACTCAACCTGAAGGCAAAGGAGCAGCGCAGGAACCGTGTCGCGCCAGACAAGATCCGCGAGGATCGGCTCAAATATCTCACCGACGAGAAGCGCATCAAGGCCCTCACCGTGATGTTCAGCGACCTCGAGGGCCGGTTGCACATGCTCGACTACGACAAGAAGTTCTTGCTCAAGAGCTACGACAACCTGACGTTCGACGGTTCGTCCATCCGCGGCTTCACCGCGCAGCGGGAGAGCGACCTGCGCCTTGGCATCGATTGGGGCGCGTTCTATTGGGGACCGGCGGATGTGTTCGGCCCCGGCAAGGTTCTCGCCTTTGGCGAAGTAATCGACAAGAGCGGCGAACCCTACAGCGCTGACATTCGCAGCGTTCTCAAACTGTTCGCCAACGACTTGCACAAAAAGAAGGGTTACACCCTCAACGCTGCGAACGAGATTGAAGGCTTCCTGTTTCAGGGCTCCGAGGCGGAGCGTGTTTATCACGACACCGGCAAGTTTGAATACGTGAACACCGGCGGCTACTATCACTCTCTGCCCGGAGACCCGCTTCGCACTTTCATCGACACGACGGCTGAAGTGCAGCGCTCCATGGGCTTCCAGAACGAGAAGGACCACCCTGAGGTTGCGCCCTCGCAGTTTGAAATCAACTATGGCTACGGCGAAGTAGTGGCCGCTGCGGATCAAATCCAGCTCTACAAGCTGATCTGCCGTCAGGTAGCCCGCAACATGGGACTGACGGCTTCGTTCCTGCCCAAGCCGGTCGTCGGCGTAAACGGCAGCGGCATGCACACCAACGTTTCCGTCAGCGCGAACGGCAAGAATCTCTTCTGGGACCCCAAGGGCGAAGAGAAGCTGAGCAAGCTGGGTTATGAATTCCTGGACCGTGTCCTGACCCACGGCAACGACCTGTGCCTGATTTTCAATTCCAGCGTCAACGCTTATCGCCGCCTCGATCCTCACTTCGAAGCGCCCAACCAACTGAAGGCCTCCGCCGTCGATCGCGGCGCGATGATTCGTATTCCGATCGGGAACGAACGCAGCATGCGCACCGAAGTCCGCGCCGTCGCGCCCGACGCCAACCCCTACCTGGTCATGCTCGGGATCTTCAAGACTGGCATCGAGGGAACCACAGCGAAGATCAAGGATCTGCGCCAAGGGAAGGAACGCTTCCTGCCTGACAACATCTACACCGCAATCGACAATTTCCGCAACGCGGAGTGGATCACGAAACTTCTCGGCGAAGATGTGAAAGGCCGCTACGCCGATCTGAAACAGGCCTCCGCCGACCGCTGCCCTCGCCTGCTGGGGGGCGTGGTCAAGGCCGCGGAAGTCCAATTCCATCACGAAGTCTACAACCAGTTCCTCTGGAATTTGTTCTAACCCGCTGCAGTTCTGCCGCGAAGCGCCCTGGCGAAAGCTGGGGCGTTTCGTTTTCTGCGTTGATCTCAGTTCGAATTGTCCGCTCAAGCTTCTAATGCCCCGCCCCAAATCTGATCCGGAAAACGTAGGCATACTTTCCGGGCGGCTTCTCTGGAAGGCTGACCCGCAACCCATCTGGACTTTGCTGGAACGGCAGTGAGGAATTCGATCCGAGCAACTCCACCGATTGCACATTCTCGTCGCCCACAGTTCCCCGCCCCACGGAATGGATCACGAGTTCGCGGTTCGCCGGCCAAGCCAACTCGATCGTATAAAGCACCCCATTCTTCGCGGTGAACCGGATGTCCGCGGGTGTGTAGGGCTGCGTTTCCGTGTCGTGAAATGCCCCTTCAGAAACCTTCGTTGGTCCCTCGCCGAAAACTCTCCACGGACGCGTTCCATAAATCGCCTCGCCGTTGACTTTCAGCCACCCGCCCACATCCCGTAGCACCTGCTGCACTTCGTCGGGAATCGTCCCGTCTGACCGCGGTCCGATGTTCAACAGCAAGTTGCCGTTCTTGCTCACAATGTCCACCAACTGGTGAATGATGTTCTCCGCGGACTTGAAGTTCTCGCCCTCGATGTAACCCCATGAACGATTGCCCACCGAAGTGTCCGTTTGCCAATACAACGGCCGGATTCCGCCCAGTTGTCCGCGCTCGACATCAAGCACTCCCGAGTGCTCCTGCATCGCGAAATCTTTGTAGTTGATCACCCCCGTCGGGCTTTCCGTTCTCTTGCATCGTGTTGTAGTAGAACGCAGCGAACCGGGTGAGTTCCCGGCGAACCGAAGGCTGCCCGTCCCACCAGTCGAAGTACATGATCTCGGGCTTATATTTCTCGACGATCTCGGCCGAACGGGCCAGCCAATCCCGCGTCCACGCCTCGGAGACGAAGGTGAAATCGTTGGACAGAGGCGTGCCGTTGCGACTCTCCATCCAGTGATGTGCAGGCCCATAGAGGCCAGCGTACTGCGGATCGTTCACATCGGACGGGAATGTGCGGCCGTTATCGAAGAAGAAATTGTGCTCCACGCGATGGGACGAAGCGCCCAGGTGCAGTCCCTCCGCGCGCACAGCCTTCGCCAGGTCGCCAACGAGGTCGCGATGCGGGCCCATCTTCACCGCCGTCCAATCCGAGAGTCCGCAATCGTACATGGGAAACCCGTCATGGTGCTCAAACACAGGGATCACATACTTTGCGCCAGCGTCTTTGAAAAGCCGCGCCCATGCCGCGGGATCGAATTTTTCGGCTTTGAATCTGGGGATGAAGTCCTTGTAGCCAAATTTGTCCTGCGGCCCGTAAGTTTCAACGTGATGCTTGTACTCGGGCGAACCGGGCGAATACATCAATCGCGGATACCACTCGCTGCCGAACGCCGGCACCGAATACACGCCCCAGTGAATGAAGATCCCGAACTTCGCGTCTTTGTACCACTCGGGAACTTCGAAGTGCTGCAGAGACTCCCAGTCGGCGCGGAAGGCGCCTTTTGCATTGGTCTGATCCATGCGGTCTAAAATGGCAGATCGCACCGCATCGTATTTTGAAGTCGCCTTTTGCCAGACCGCATCGATCTCAGCCGGACTGACCGAAGCCGTCGGAGAATTCGGGTTACTCTCTTGTGCCGCTGCGATCGATGAGAGCGAAACAACGAACGTCAAGCACGCGAGCACGATTGCAAATCGAAATGAATTAGGACGGATGAGAGATGTCATTCCAGTCACCTTAGGGGTTTCTTGAGCAGCCGACCATGATATACGCGCCTGCGTCGAAGACAACTCCCGGCAAGACCGTTGACTCTTAACCTCGTCATCCCTAAGATGGCACTCGATTCAGAACTTCATCCCGAGGCCGCAATATTGGCGAACCCAACCGACCAGACTCCCCGCAATCTGTACCGTGCGATTGCAACTGACATTCATTTCTGGATCCCATTAAGCGTACTACTGGGCGGAGTATTCCTCCTGGATAAGCTCCGTTGAACTCATCGCAAGCAAGGGTGCAGACGGCGACCGTGAACACCGCACGCCTGCGGAGTCTTCAGGCGCTGGGCATGTTCTGCGGATTCGCCGCCGGGGCATGGCTAGGCGGCGCCGAAGCTCCCATCAAACTGGTCAACCCTGAGATCTCTCCCGTCACCGTTTCGCTGGTGATGGTCTGCGGAGTCTTCCTCGCCCGTTGGAGTGTGCCAGCGCTGGTCCGCGGCACATCGCACATCCGCGCCGATGTCGGGCAGGCTCCTCATCTCGTCGTCTGGGCCATCCTCGCGGGATGCATGTGGGCTGTGGCCAACACCCTGACGATCTACGCGATTCGCAACGTCGGCCTGAGCATCGCCTTTCCGCTGTGGAATACGAACAGCCTGCTCGGCATCTTCTGGGGTTTCCTGCTCTTCAAAGAACTTCACGCTGCCGGATGGAAGCGCTGGCTGGGTGTGATCGGCGGCGCGCTGTGCATGTTCGCCGGAGCCACGCTGCTCGCCGTCGCGTCGTCGCACGCGGCCGCGCCCGGCAAAGCCGCTCTCGGAATTGCCGCCGCTCTGGGCGCGGGAATTCTGTGGGGAACAATGTACATCCCCTACCGCAAGGCGTATCTCACGGGCATGAATCCGCTTTCATTCATCACGTTCTTCACCGTGGGAGAACTGATCACCATGCTGACCCTGGCAATCAGCGTACCGCGGAGCGGCCCCGCTCTGGCATGAACTCAGCGGCGCTCGCGCCGTCCTTTTCTGGCTGATGCTCGGAGGCTTCGTCTGGGTCATCGGCGATCTCTTTCAGCAATACGCCACGAAATATGTCGGCATCAGCCGGGGCATTCCGCTCTCGAACACCAATCAGCTCTGGGGACTCTTGTGGGGCGTTCTGGTCTTTCATGAATTGCGAGGAGCTGCCCAAATCACCTATCGAGCAGGTCGTGGGCGGATCGATACTGATGGCCCTCGGCGCGGTAGCGATCGCACTCTCATCGGCTACGGAGAGCGAGCATTCCTCCTGGAAGGACGCCGCGCAGCGCGAAGGCGAGCGCTACGGCGTTGAAGATGAGTACGTACGCGCCGGCATGGAAGGCCGCGCCTACGAATCCACCTCGCCCGGCAGGAGCGTCCTGGACTGGCTGCTAATCGTAGGAACCACGGTGCTGTTCGCCGCGCTTGCCATCATCTCCAAGCCACCGCAGGTGGATGTGAACTTTGGCTGGGCTGCCGCCCTCAGCGTCGTCATGTTCACGGTGATGGCAGCCTGTGGTGTCGCTCTGTGGCGCACCACGAGGTTCCGATGATCTCACCGCTAACGGTTCGCGCAACTAAACGTCCATAAAATTGCCTGGTTGTAGACCTGTCGGCATCTACACTTTCGCCATTCCAAAGGAGACCAAATGAAATACGCATTGTCGGCCGTGTGTTTGTGCGCACTGGGATTTGGCACGCTGCGCACCGCGGCGCAAGTGAATCCCTACAAGGAAGGTACTCCCGGCGTGACTGGCTACCGCTCGGAGGTCATGGCAGAGGTCATGGTTCAAGAAGACAAACTGACTCGCCTTGCAGAAGCGATCCCGGCCGACAAGTACACATGGCGCCCCGGCGAAGACACACGCTCGTTTGCAGAAGTCTTCCTTCACGTCAGTGCGGCGAACTACAACTTGTACAAACTGGTTGGCACCCCGCCACCGGCAGCCATTGATGTGAAAAACCTCGAGAAGTCCACTACTGACAAAGCAAAAGTCATGGCCACGCTCAAAGATTCCTTTGATCACGCCAAAAAAGCGATCAAAGCCATGTCGGATGCCGATCTTGAGAAGAGCATGGATTGGTTCGGCGGAAAGAACACAGAGCGCGGCATCCTTCTCTTCATCGTCCGCCACACTGCCGAGCATCTTGGACAATCGATCGCTTACGCTCGTTTCGTCGGCGTCGTCCCGCCCTGGACCGAAGACGCGCGAAAGAAGCAACCGGAGAAGAAATAAGGCGCTGGCGTCGCGGGTCAGCCAAACCTCAAAAGGTGCGATTGCAGTGACCACAGGACCTGAGCCCGAGGTCTGACGTCGCTGTTCCGATGCCTGCCGCCTGGCGCCTGAAGCCTGACGCCCGACGCCTTTGGCTCTTCCTGTGCTAGATTCGAGGCTTCGATGGACCTCGCACCCAGCATCTCTACTGAGTCCTTGACACGCCGGTTCGGAGAACTCGTGGCCGTTGACGGAGTGAATCTCCGCGTCGCTCCGGGACAGTTCTTCGGCTTCCTTGGACCGAACGGCGCGGGCAAATCCACGACCATCAAGATGCTGACCGGACTGCTCGCACCGAGTTCCGGACGGATCGAAATCCTCGGTCTTGATCTGAATGCTCATCCGGTGGAAGTAAAGCGCCAGATCGGAGTGGTGCCTGAAGGTATGGCGCTGTTCGGTCGTCTGACCGGGAGCCGAGTTTCTGAGCTTTGCCGGACGCATGTACGGGCTGGATCGCGAAACTGCCGCCAAACGCGCCGCCGAATTGCTCGACTTCATGCAACTCGCCGATCAGCCGAAAAAGCTCGTGACCGACTACTCCCACGGCATGCAGAAGAAGCTCGCCATGGCGGCTGCCGTAATCCACGGGCCCAAGATTCTCTTCCTCGACGAGCCTTTCGAAGGTGTCGATGCCATCGCCGCCGGCACGCTGAAGGCGATGCTGCAGCGCATGATCGCCCGCGGCGCCACCATCTTCCTCACGTCCCATGTGCTCGAAATCGTCGAGCGCCTGTGCAGTCACGTCGCCATCATTCATCAGGGACGGCTGGTTGCCCAGGGATCGCTCGAAGAATTGCGCGCTGGAGTCGAAGCGCAAACGCCCGCCGGACCCGGCAATGGCGGTCCGCCTTCCGGGGAGAAGCTGACGCTGGAAGAGATTTTCCTGCGAATCGTGGGCGGAGACCGCGCGCGCAGAGCAGGAACTTTCCTGGCTCGGTTAGTTGCTGTCGAGGGCGTGCGTCTAGACGTCCAGAATCCTCCGCCGTAGAACTCTTCGTGGCCGCGACTGCAGGCGGCGCATCGCCGACAGAAGCCTCCGGCGGTGCCCAACCGACATCGTCTCTAGCGAATAGTTGAAGGTGGCGCCGCACTCACAGCACACCCTATAGCTGTGGTTGTCGATGGTGAATACCCGGCTCAGTTTGCGATGGTGACAACCGAAATGCGAAATCCAGGACATTCGCGAACGGTTGGGTGACGCTCTCCCACAACGGAACATCTTCTGATTCTGACGGCATCATGTTGCTTGTACCTCGGGAAACCACCCTCATAGTGTCTGTCGGCATTTCCAGATTGCACGTGAGCGCTCACACTCTTTTAAGTGACGGCGATCACTTGCGGGGCACGCAGCCGCTGCAATGGACGTCGCACAAACGGTAAGCCGCATGTTCTCTATGCCTTATGAGCCAATGCGAGGTTCGCGTCCGTGTGCAAGAATGGAACTCGAGATGAATTCTGCCGGCGTTCGTTCGCAGCTCACCGCCATCGCCGAACTGCGCTGGCGCATGTTCGTCAACGGACTGCGCAGCCGGCGCGGCAAGATGGAACTGGCTTCGCGCATCATCGTCACCTCGGTTTTTGCTCTCGGCGGCCTCGGCGGCTTCGGCCTGGCAATCGGCATGTCCTGGTTCTTTCGTCTCGGATGGTCAGACCTGAATTTCTCGCGATCCCGCTGTGGGCGATCTTTCTCTTCTGGCAGTTCTTTCCGGTAATGGCCACGGCGTTCACGAACAATCCGGACTCTTCCGAACTGCTCCGCTTTCCGCTCACCTATCGCTCGTATCTTCTCGTGCGCCTCGCTTACGGCTATTTCGATCCGGCCAGTGCGCTAGGATCTGTCGGATTGCTGGGAGTGCTGATCGGTGTCACCGTCGCCCGCCCAAGTCTTTTTCCCTGGACGCTGCTGGTACTGCTGACGTTCGCTCTCTTCAACCTGGTGCTGATGCAGATGATCTTTGCCTGGATCGAGCGCTGGCTGGCGCAGCGCCGCACCCGGGAAATTTTTGGTGTGGTGTTCATTCTCTTCATGCTGAGCTTTCAACTGATCGGGCCCATCGTCGAGCGCCTCAGCAAGGGACCTCATCCCGAACTCCGCCGCGACCTTCAGATTGCCGCGCAGGTGCAGGCGGTATTGCCTCCGGGCCTGGCAGCCGGTGCGATTGCGCAGGTGTCTCGGGGACACGCATTTGCAGCATTCGCTTCGCTTTTCTTCCTTGCGATGCTGACGCTTTTCGTGGGATTGCTTCTTCACCTGCGCATCCGCGCTCAGTTTCGCGGAGAAAATTTGAACGAAGTCGCCGCTCGCCCGAAGGTGAAGCAAACCCAGCCTCTGCAGGTGGGCTGGCACCTTCCCGGATTCTCGCAGTCAGTCGCTGCGGTGTTCGAAAAAGAAATGCGCTATCTCGCCGCAGCGGCCCCATGCTGCTGACTCTGATCATGCCGATCTTCATGCTGCTGATCTTTCGCTTTGGCGCGATGAATGCCTTGCGACACTCAAATTCTTTCGCGCGTACGCCCGACATGGCGTTCCCCGGCGCCGCCGCGTACTCGCTGCTCGTGCTCACGAATCTCGTCTACAACAGCTTCGGCGGCGATGGCGGCGGCATGCAGTTCTTCTATGCCTCGCCGATTCACTTTCGCCAGATCGTTCTGGCGAAAAATCTGACCCACGCCGGCGTGCTGCTTTTCAACTTAGCGTTTGCCTGGATCGCGGTCACGTACCTCTACGGAGCCCCACATCTCGCCGTGACGGTCGCAACTCTCGCCGGACTGCTCTTCGCCGCGCCCTTAAACTTCGCGGCCGGAAACCTGCTCTCGCTGTACTCGCCCAAGAAGCGTGACTTCTCCACCTTCGGACGACAGAATGTCTCGCAGACTACCGTGCTTGTGAGCTTCGGCATGCAGATCGTGATCGTCGGCTTGGGAGCCGCGATATTCGCGGTAGCGCACTATTACAACGATCTGTGGATCGCAGCGTTCTTGTTTCTTGTCCTGGCTGCGATCTCGATCCCGGTTTATGTCGTGATCCTCCGCCGCCTGGACAGGATCGCAATCGAACGCAGGGAAACGTTGCTGGCGGAGTTGTGCCGCGCATGACAAATATCGCGAGCTTTGCGCACAGAACGGGAAGCCACTGTCATCTTTCCGGGTTCGCCACGAACCGATACCCCACTCCGCGCACGGTCAGCAAATGCCTCGGATTCCCCGGATCATCCTCGATGTAACGGCGCAACCGCACCACAAAATTATCGATCGCCCGCGTGTCAGTATCCTCGTGCAGTCCCCACACCTCTTCCAGAATCTGCTTGCGCGAGACAATCTTTCCATCGTTCCGCACGAGATGGCGCAGCAACTCCGACTCCATCAACGTCAGATGAATCGTATTGCCGCCCGACCGCAGTTCGAGCGCTCCGAAGTCGATGGTCTTTCCCGGCAAAAGAAAATCGTCCGAAGTCGCCGACGTCGCCTTTGTTGTTTGGGGGCACCACAGCCGCGCTGGGCTTTCCTCCGCGCATCCACTGGCTGCGCCGCAGCAATCCCTGCAGGCGCGCCAGCAGAATCGAAAGATCGAACGGCTTGGCCAGATAATCGTCCGCCCCGGAGGCGAACCCTTTCAGCACGTCCTCGGGGCGCCCGCGCGCGGTCAGCATCAGCACCGGAACGTAGTTGCGCGCCGCCCGCAGTTCCGACACGACCTGAAGCCGTCTTTCCCCGGCAGCATGATGTCGAGCACAACGACGTCGAATGGCTCTTTCCTTTGCAACAGCTTCTCCGTTGCGGCCTCGCCATCCCCCACCACCTCAGCCACGTACCCTTCTGCCTCAAGATTGAAGCGCAACCCTTCGGCCAGGTGTGCTTCGTCCTCGACCACCAGCACGCGGCTCATTCCGTCCTCCGGCCGGGGGTGGCTGCACTTGTGGTAGTTCGATCACCAAAGTCGTTCCCTGCCCTTCGCCTTCGCTCTCTGCAAACACTTTGCCGCCGTGTTTCTTCGCAATCGATTTCACGATGAACAGCCCCAAGCCCGTTCCCTTCACATGAGCCAGCGACCGGGGCGCGACCCGGTGGAAACGCTGAAAAATTCGCTTCAGATCGTCCGGATGAATCCCTACTCCCTGGTCCTGGACGCTCAGCACCACACGTTTTTCGTCCGGCGCCTCCAGCCGCACCTGCACATCGACGTGATCGCCGGAATATTTGATGGCATTGTCGAGAACATTGGAGACGGCAGTGCGCAAGTCCTCAGCGCTGCCTCGCACGTGCACTCCAGCGCCATTGATTGCGGCTTCTTCATAGCGCAGAGCCTCGGGCCGCAGGTGATAGCGCGCTCGAGTCGACTCCATGCAATCGCGAACCAGTTGGCTGAAATCAACGTCGGCCTTTTCCCGCCCCGCCTTCTTGTCGCCAGCCCGGCCCGCGCGTAGCACCTGCTCGACAGTCTCGGTCAGCCGGTCCGTATCGTTCAGCATCAAGCTGTAGAACTCCTGCTTGCGAGCCTCCGGCAGTTCGCGCCGCTGCAAGGTTTCCAAATGCAGGCGGATCGACGCCACCGGCGTTTTCAGTTCGTGAGTCACGGCATTGATAAAGCTGTCGTGCTGCTCGCTGCGCCGCAACTCGCGCACCAGAAAAATGGTGTTCACCACCATTCCGGCGATGATCAGCGCGAAAAAGATGATCCCGAAGAACAGCAGCACGCCCTCACGCCAGTTGAGGATGATCCATCCGACGTTGAGCGCGACCGCCAGCGCCACCAGGCCGATGCCCAGGATGAGGAAGAAGACGATGGTTCCGCGGCGGCTTGAGATGCGCATGAGAATCTTCGACTGATTCTACCGCGTCTGCAGAGGATGGAACCGCGATCGTGCGCAGCGACTCGCACCGTGAAGACGCCCGGCGAATGTCGCCTTGACTGCAGGGGGCCTCACAAAGGGAAACAGCAGCCGTCGTAGACGTGTTGGAAGAGCAGTTTGAAGAAACCGTGGAAGAGCAGCCCTTCAGAGCCTGCCCTGAGCAAGCGCAGCGCGTCGAAGGGGCCGCGTTAACGGCACGGTATCGTTGGGCTTCAGCCCCCGTGATCGTCCTTATCGATCCTGCAGCAAGAAAAAGCCCCGGCACGAAGCCAGGGCCATTCCGATTACCAAAACCCGCCTTAGTCCCCCGCTGCCCAGAACTCTGCCGCGGTATTTGGCGAAATCAGCCGTCCATTCGGGGCCGCGACCAGACCCTGTTCGATCTCCTCGAGCTTCACGCGCTTGATATCCCAGGCCAAGCCGAGCTTCTGCAGCGTCCAGATTCCGTACCAGTTGATGTCGATCTCGTACCACGTGAACCCGTGTGCCGCCGACGTCGGATGCGCGTGGTGATTGTTATGCCAGCCTTCGCCGAAGGTCAGCAGCGCCACCCACCAGCTATTGGTGGAAAGATCGCGCGTAGCAAAGCGCCGCGTTCCCCAGGAATGCGTGGCCGAATTCACCAGCCAGGTCGCGTGCAGTCCAACCACGGTGCGCAAGAACGATCCCCACAGCAGCCACGGCAAGCCGCCGATCGCGAACAGTGCAATGCCGAGCACAATCTGCGGAACGTAGTGATATTTCGTGATCCAGACGTGAAACTTATCTTTGGCGAGGTCGGGGACGTAGCGGGCCAGCGTGGTCGTGTCATGGTGCATCGACTTGCCCATCAGGATCCACCCCATGTGCGCCCACCACTTGCCGTCGATCGGCGAATGCGGATCGCCTTCCTGATCCGAATACTGATGATGAATGCGGTGCGTCGCCACCCAGAAAATCGGTCCGCCCTCGAGCGCCAGCGTCGCGCAAAAAGTCAGAAAGTACTCCACCCACTTGGGAGTCTTATACCCGCGATGCGTGAGCAGCCGGTGATAGCTCATGCCGATGCCGAGGCTGCCGGAAACCCACCACAAAACAATCGCAACAAAAAATGCTTTCCAGGTGAAGAAGAAAAGTGCCGCGACGGCGCCGACGTGAAACAAAGCCATAAAGATCGCCGTGATCCAGTTGACTTCGTTTCTTGCGCGCTTGTCGTTTTTCCAGATCTTGCAGTTCCATATCCAAAGAGGATCCCCATTTCCCGTTGTCTTCGACGTTGAAGAAACTTCGATTAAGCTATCAGGAGACGGGAACGCAGAACTGTAATACTTGTGTAATAGGCGGATTCACGAGGATTACGAGCGTAACGGTACTGCCGTCGCTGCACGAAGGATGTAGGGAGCTGGACTGAAAATTGCCGGAGGCCGAAGCTCTCTAAGCCGCTTTCCCTTTCACTTGAACGCCTGCCCACTTCTCCAGCAAGGTCAGCGTAGCCGCGTAATCGAGATCCTTGTTGCCATCTTCCGTGGCCATTTCGTAGATCTCTTCCACGGTTTCCAGTCCGGGCAGCTTGACTCGGGCTTCTTTCGCGGCCTCGAGCGTCAAGACGAATGTCCTTATGCATCAGGCGCAAAGGGAAATTCGGCGTGAAGTCGCGCTGCAGGATGAATGGCGCCTTGTACTCCACCACGCCCGACCGCACCATGGTGGCCTCGATCAGCGAGACGAGTTGCTGCGAATCCACGCCCAATTTCGTCGCCAGTGTTAAAGCCTCGGCGAAGCCTTCATAAATCATCGCGATCTGCAGATTCATGGCAAGCTTTGTCGCCTGTCCCTTGCCGGTTTCGCCCATGCGGAAGATCTTCTTTCCCATAGCCGCAAATAAGGGTTTCAGCCGCTCAATGCTTTCTTCTGCGCCGCCGACCATAAACACCAGGGTTCCGTCTCGTGCTCCGATCTTGGAACCGGTCATTGGCGCATCGACCCACGCGACACCTTTCGCTGCCAATTGCTCCGCGAACTTCACCGTCGCCGAAGGAGAAATCGTGCTGGAATCTGCGATGATTGCACCCTCGCTGAGCGACGATTCGGCGCCATCATTCCCGAAAATCACCTGTTCCACCGCATCCGTGTCGGAAACGCACAGCCACACGACTTCCGCGCCTTGCGCCGCTGCTGCGGGAGTCGGAGCTACCGCCGCGCCTTCCACCAGTTTTCCCGGAGTCCGGTTCCACACCGTCACCTCATGGCCGGCTCTTACCAGGTTCGAGGCCATCGACTGGCCCATGATTCCCAATCCCAGAAACGCAACTCGCATGTTGAAAGTCTCCTTATTTCCCCTAGTGGACGCTTTCGGATTAGATATGACCTGCTAGATCTGGTCAAGACAACCGCCTGATTTTCTGAGCAGAATGACCGTCAGTTCCGGACACCCGACTTCGCCCGCTTCGTTTCACATCCCGGCACTCGCGACTCAGCTCTCGCTCCTGACTCATTACCGTCGTACTCGTAAAGAAAAGTAAAAAGCAGCCTGGGACAACCGCCATTCATCTAAAATTTAACTGAAAACCAGGAAGAGATAGCGCGGCATCCCAGTTTATACTCGGCGCTCAGTCTTGATTGGTACTAGGATGAAGAAGGCAGAACCGCCAACGTCAACCCGGGCCCTGTAGCAGAATGATCAAGCAAACGCTCCGCAATCCGGCACTTCGCAAGCGCGCCACGCAATTCGGACGCCTGGTGCGCCATTCGGCCGTGACTCCTCGCTCGGGTCAGACTCACAAACCGCGCCTCGCCACCAACGGTGAACTGGGCGTCACCTTCATCGGCCATGCCAGCTTCTTCGTGCAGATTGGGGGAAAGAGCGTAGTGATCGATCCCAATTTTGCGCGCTGGCTGTTTGTACTGAAGCGGCTTCGTCGTCCGGGCCTCCGCATCGCGGACCTCCCGGCCATCGATCTTGTTCTGGTTTCGCACGCGCACTTCGATCATTTGCATCGCCCGTCACTGCGGGCGCTGGTGCACAACAACCTGCGGACCCGGGGCATCGCTCCCGCCATCATCGTCCCGACGCACGTTTCCGACCTGGTTTCCGATCTTGGCTTCTCTGAAATCATCGAGCTCGACTGGTGGAAGAATTCGCGTCATGGCAATCTCGCGGTCACGCACGTCCCTTCACGCCATTGGGGGGCGCGCATCCTGAAAGATTCGCACCGCGGCTATGGAGGCTTTGTTCTGAAGTCGGGAAAGCACTCCGTCTATCACGCCGGCGATACCGCGTATTTCTCCGGATTCACCGAGATCGGACGGCGTCTTGCTCCCGAACTCGCCCTGCTTCCAATCGGGGCTTACAACCCGCCGCAGTTCCGCAACGTGCACGCCAATCCCGCAGACGCCACCAGAGCCTTCCTCGATCTGAAAGCCCGCTGGATGGTTCCCATGCACTACGGTACCTTCCGTCTGTCGCACGAACCGGTCGATGAGCCGCTGCAACTGCTCGATCAGGAAGCCGAAGCCGGCGGGAGTCAAAGACCGCGTCGTCGTGCTCGAAGAAGGCGTGACCCGGTTCTTCTGACCTCCGTGAACCTCTGTGTCCTCTGTTGTGATAGCTTTTTCTCTCCCCTTTGACAATCGGTTCAAGATCCGGGTGTAAACTGCTCGGCAAAATCTCTCCCTATGGAGGCCTTTATGTCCGTAAAACCCATTCCTGAGGGCTATCACACACTCACTCCATTCCTGACGGTACGCAACGCGGCACGCGCCATCGAGTTCTACAAGAAGGCATTCGGCGCGAAGGAGCGCGGCGATCTGGCGAAGGGACCCGACGGGAAGGTCATGCACGCAGAGTTGCAAGATCGGAGATTCGATCATCATGTTGTCCGACGAATTTCCTGAATTCGGCTCGCTCTCTCCGCAGTCCGTCGGCGGCTCTGCCATGGGCCTGCACATCTACGTCGAGAATGTCGATGCGGCGTTCGATCGTGCGGTAAAAGCCGGAGCACAGGTTGAGATGCCCGTCATGGATCAGTTCTGGGGCGACCGCTACGGCAAGCTCAAAGATCCCTTCGGCCACAAGTGGTCGATTGCGACCCACGTCCGAGACATGTCTGCCGACGAGATGAAGCGCAGCATGGACGATGCGATGGCCAAGATGCAGAAGACGGCTTAAATCTCGTAGTTCATCACTGCTCACGTAGGGACAGCCGCCTCGGCTGTCCCGCATGGGCGAAGCCCTGCGGCGATTTCCACATCAGTAGGCCAACAACATTCTCAAGTCGCGCAAGTTGTTACCCGTTGGGCCGATCTCGATCGCGTCGCCGAGCGCACGAAAGAGCGGATAGGCATCGAACTTCTCCAGAGCCGTTGCTACGTCGAAGCCGGCTTTGCGCGCACGCTCCACAGTGCTGCCATCTGAGATCGCTCCCGCTGCAGGACTATTTCCATCCACTCCGTCAGTCCCAGCACTGAGCACAGTGATGTTCTCGCCGACGATCTTCTCCGCACAGGCCAGCGCAAACTGCTGATTCCGTCCGCCAACTCCGCCGTTCGCGACCTTCACCGTAACTTCGCCGCCTGAAATCAGACACACCGGAAAGAACTGCTTCCGCAACTCACGCACTTTTTGAAGCAGGTAATCTGCAGCTTTCGCGTAATCCCAGTCGTCGCAGGAGTTGTCGACGTGCACGATAAATCCCGCGCGTTCGGCAGCGACGCTCGCTGCTTCGATCGCGCTCTGGTTGGAGAGCATCGTCCACCATCGAGACTTATGAAACACTGGATCGTCCGACTTCGGCGTCTCATCGATCGCATGCCGCTCGAAAAGCTCCCGTGTGGATGCCGGAAACTGCTTCAGCAGTTCGTATTTCTCCGCGATGCGATAACAATCGTCGATACTGGTCGAATCCGGCATCGTCGGACCGGAAGCCAGGGCATCGGGCGTGTTGTCAGGAACATCGGACACGAGCAGCGACACCTGCTGCGCTGGAAATGCCGCCTGCGCCAGACGTCCTCCTTTCACGGCGGAGAGATGCTTTCGTACAGCATTGATTTCCGCGATCGGCGCTCCTGAATGCACCAGCGCTCGATAAGTCGCGATGAGATCGTCGAGTGAGATCTCATCATCGATCGGCTTCTCGACGATCGACGAACCTCCGCCGCTGAGCATGAAGATTACCAGCGCCGACGCTGGCTGCGCTTCAACCGCCCGCAACATTGCGCCTGCTGCCTGAATGGATTCAGCGTTCGGCATGGGATGTCCACCCTGGAAATAACGGAATCCGTGCAGTTGAGCGTCCGGAAGAACGGGAGTCGCGATGATCCCTTGCGCGAGGGATCCAACCTGGGCGACCAGCGATTCAGCCATCGAGTGTCCAGCTTTCCCGAGGGAAATTGCCAGGACATGCGAGTAGGAATGCAGGTCGTAGAGATCTTCGCGCACGCGCAGAATGCCGCGTTCGCACTGCACGTGGCGGCCAAAGCCTTTAGCGATGGATGCTTGAGGGAGAGCCTCAAGGAAAATCGAGCGCGCCGCATCGCGCATGGCACGGAACTGCGATTCGCCGGCGGGTTCAGTCATGCCGAAGTGATTATAACTAGGCGTCGGCTTTCAGCTGTCAACCCTCAGCCGAGCCTGCTACGACGTGATCCAGACATTCCGACAGTGACTAAGGTAGGGATCCTTCGACTCCGTGATTGCTTCGCTTCGCTCAGCAATCACTGCGCTCAGGATGACAGAGTTCACGATTTCAGCTGAGAGCTGACAGCTTCCTTCACCCAGGACTCGATGGCTTCCCGCACTTCGCGCAGACGGCCTTCGAAGAAGTGGTCCCCGCCTTCGATTAGTATCAACTTCTTCGGTTCCGGCAGCGCAGCAACCAGCGCTTCCAGCTTGGCTCGCGGGCCGAACTGGTCTCGGGCTCCGCTGACGAACAGCTTGGGCTTGGTGCACGTCTGCAAGAACTCATACGCGTAAACACGCGGCTCTTCGTTGTCAGCAGCCACGGGAACAACAGGAACGCCGAGACCGATGGTTGCGCGAACGCGCGAATCCGCGCAGGCGGCGCGCAGTCCAACCGCAGCGCCAAAGGAGAATCCGGCGAAGATCAGCGGCAGATGAAACTCCGTGTCGAGCCAGTCCAGCGCGGTGCGGACGTCTTCGACTTCGCCGACGCCGTGATCGTGTTCTCCCTGGCTCAGTCCTGTTCCGCGGAAGTTGAAGCGCAGCACCGGGAATCCAAAGCTGTTCAGCGCTTTCATCGTGTGGAAGACGACTTTGTTGTGCAGCGTTCCACCGAACAGCGGATGCGGATGGCAAACGACAGCGGCATGCGTCGCGTTCTCCGCGCCAGCGTTGAGCAGGCTTCTAGGCGTCCTGCGGGACCTTCGAGGAAAAGTGAGCGGATGGTTGAACTGGAGGAAAGCACCCTTCAGATTACATGCACGAATGCAGAAGTCAGGAGTCTGAAGTAAAACAACCAGGTCACCCTCGAATCGTCCTTCACTTCTGACTTCTGCACTCTGACTTCTGACTTCCGCATTCCTCCTTGGCGACCGGAAGTCTAGCCGCAGCGTTCTGCTATTCTCCCCTCCATGGATGCTGTCACGTTCACGCGGCAGTTAATTGATATCGAATCAATCAGCGGTAATGAAGCCGCGGTCGGCAATTATCTCTACGGCGAGCTCTGCCGAATTGGATATCAAACGAGGAAGATCGCGGTCGAGGGCGATCGCTTCAATGTGTTCGCAACCTTGCCCGAGCAAGCCGAATCCTCAGGTCGTATTTTCCACGCACATGGACACGGTTCCACCGTTCATTCCGTCGTCCGAAGATGCGGATCGCATTTACGGGCGCGGATCTTGTGACGCCAAGGGGATCATCGCGGCGCAGGTCGCGGCATCGGAACGGTTGCGGCGCGAAGGAATTCATGTTGGATTGCTCTTTGTGGTCGGAGAAGAGCGCGACAGTCTGGGAGCAAAGATCGCCAATGATCATGCGCCCGCAAGCTGCCGATTTCTGGTCAACGGCGAGCCGACCGAGAATCGTATTGCGCTGGCGTCGAAAGGAACCCTGCGCGTTGAGGTCACTGCAAAAGGGCGCATGGCACACTCGGCGTATCCCGAGTTGGGCGACTCTGCAATTGACAAGCTCCTGGCGGCGCTCGGACGGTTGCGGGCGATGAGACTGCCCAGCGATCCCGAGGTTGGACCTTGCACGCTGAATATCGGACTGATCGAAGGCGGACGCGCTCCGAATGTGATTCCCGATTACGCGCATGCGGATTTGCTCTACCGGCTGGTTGGACCGACCGATGAGTTGCGCCGAGACATTGTTGGCGACGGCTGGAGATCAGGTCGAAGTCACCTTTCCCCTGGAACTTCCCTTCCTGCGTTTTCGCAAGCTCGATGGACTACCGACGATGATCGCGGCGTTCACGACCGACATTCCAAAACTCACAAATTGGGGCGAGCCGCTGCTGATTGGTCCGGGATCGATTCACGTCGCGCATACCGAAGGCGAATACATCGAGAAGCGGCAATTGCACGAGGCCATCGATCTCTATTGCGCGATTGCAAAACAGTTGCAGCGCTGAGCGACGCTCTTCCCGGAGTCAGTCTCCAGTCTTGACGCGCGTTGGCTTCTTAGCGTTCTCGAAGTGCTTCACCAAGTCCGCAACCTGGTGGAACTCGTCGCTGTCCTTGCGCAGATTGGAATAGTCCACGTCGGAGTAGTTGTTTCGCAATTCAGCCCTAAGGTACGAGCGTCGGGTGGTGGCATTGTCGTGACTGGCCCAGAAAGGGTTGGTCGGGGAATCCCCTTTTGCTTTGGACACCGCCTTCCAGGAGTCGGGAGCCTGGCGAATGTCATATCCCGCCTCGAGCATCCACACCAATCCGACGCGATCAGCTTGGCTTTCCAGCGATCGAGAATACTGACTGGAGACGCCGGATGCCAGCAGATTGCCCACCAGCAGGCCTCCGGGAGCAGCTAGCTCCGGTAACCCTAAGGGCGATCAGTTCTTTTTTGTAATACTCGTATTGCTGCCATGCGTGCTTTTCAACAGCGTGCGATATTTCATGGGAGAGGACGAATGCGAGTTGCGCCTCGTTTTCAAGCACGTCGAAAACACCCGAATGCACGACCACGACCCCATTCGGATACGTGACCGCGTTGAAGCTCTTATCTTCAACCAGAAAAAATCTGAAGGGAATCTTCAGGGGATCGCCGTCGGGCAGATTCTTCTGATGCGCTGGGATGAGGCTGTTTCCGAGCCGGGTGATGTATTCCTGCGCCTCTCGATTGGGAGCAATCTTATAGTTCTTCCAGTGCACTCTTAATTCGCCGGGACGGAAGGCGGCGTAATCAGGTTCCTTGACTTTGGGATAGTAGCGCCGCCACAGCCTTACTTCGCTGTTCTCCACTTCGGCGTGTTGAAACACTATTTTCTCCGCCTTGACGGAGCCGTCGGCCTCGCGCGTCCCCTCGTAGTACACGAAAGTATCGAGGTTCAGCGAATCGGGGGTGAATTTCAGGGACCCGGATTCCGTACCATTGCGCAGGCTCTTCCGCTCGGCATGGTTGGGTTTCAGGGAAACTGTGGTCGTCGGAGAGACGGAGATTCTCTGCCCGTCGGCATAGATCACCCCCGTCCATCCCGAGTCATCTTTGGTCAGAGATGGCATTTTCTCGAGGAGCGCGGTTCGCTTGATGCTAAGTGTGTCGTAGGAGAACACCTTAATGGACCGGGCTTTCAGTTCACCGGACGCCTCGTCGTATTCTCCATCGATTTCCAACTCAGTGCCGACGCGAATGTCCTCTGGCTTGAACGCAGCCAGGGACTTATCGGCCTGGCTGCTGATTCAATTCGAGCGTGACCCTCTTGTCGCGTGTGACTTTGTAGTCGTCGATCTCAAAACTTGTGGATGAGTTCACGGCGGTGACGAAGCCATGAATGGTGACGTCCTTGCAGAGCGCAACAGTGCATGCGAGAAGGACGCAAAGGACTGTTTTCGCAACAGATCGCCGCATACGATGGACCTGGGGGAAGGGGTCCCAAGGCCGAGATCATAGCACGCAACTGGTGTTCATAGGCACAGTCCGCGTTACAGATCAGCTAGACTTGAAAGATGACCACCGCAACGCTGAATTCCCTCTCCCGCGCCTCCTCCGCCTATCTCCGCTCCGCCATGCATCAGCCCATCCAGTGGCATGAGTGGGGGCCGGAGGCATTTGCGACCGCGCAGCGCGAGAACAAGCCGATGCTGCTCGACATCGGGGCGGTGTGGTGCCACTGGTGCCATGTGATGGATCGCGAGTCGTACGACGATCCGGAGATTGCGGCGATTGTGAATGAGCATTTTGTCGCGGTGAAGGTGGATCGGGATGAGCGTCCCGATATCGACAGCCGGTATCAGGCGGCGGTGCAGGCGGTGAGCGGGCAGGGCGGGTGGCCGCTGACGGCGTTTCTCACGCCGGATGGGAAGCCGTTCTATGGCGGGACGTACTTTCCGCCTCAGGATCATTATGGGCGGCCGAGTTTCCGGCGCGTGCTGTTGAGCATCGCGAATGCTTACAAAGAGAAACATGGGGATGTCGTCGAGCAGGCAGCGATGGTCGAAAACGCGATTGTGCAGGCGGAATCGTTTCATGGGCGCGGTGGACGGGTTTCGGCGGGCATCATTCAGGCGATTCAGCAGTCCGCGTTCAAGATGTTTGATCCGCAGCATGGAGGGTTTGGGTCGGCGCCGAAGTTTCCGCATCCGTCGGCGCTGGATTTGCTGATTGAGAGATATGCACGATCGGAATCCGCGGAGTCTCCGCTCAAAACCGGACGGCCGAAGGCGGCTGTCCCCACAGATTGCACGAACGAGGCTGCGCAATCTCATCGTTACTACGCTGGAGCACATGGCGAATGGCGGGGTGTACGACCAGCTTGCGGGCGGGTTTCATCGCTATTCCGTCGATGAGCGCTGGGTGGTGCCGCACTTCGAGAAGATGTCGTACGACAACTCCGAACTGCTGAAGAACTACGTGCACGCGTATCAGGCAACGGGCGAACAGTTCTTTGCCGACGTGGCGCGAGACATCATTCGCTGGATGGACGAGTGGCTGAGCGATCGCGAGCGCGGCGGGTTCTATGCATCGCAGGACGCCGACATCAACATGGACGATGACGGCGATTACTTCACCTGGACTCTCGACGAGGCGCGGGCCGTGTTAACCGAGGAAGAAGCGCAGGTAGCCGGCCTGCGCTACGACATCAATGAAATCGGGGAGATGCATCACAATCCCGCGAAGAACGTGCTCTACGTGCGGGCGTCGCTGGACGAGATCGCGGCGCGAATGAAGCTGTCGCCGGAGCGAGTGGACGCGTTGCTGGAATCGGCCAGGAAGAAGATGTATGCGGCACGGCTGCAGCGGCCGACACCTTACGTCGACAAGACCGTCTACGTGGGCTGGAACAGTTTGTGCGTCTCGGCATATCTGGAAGCGGCACGAGTCCTCAACCTGCCCGAGGCGCGGCGGTTTGCGTTGCGGTCTCTGGATCGGGTGCTGAGTACGGCTTGGAAGCAGCAATCGCGCACCGGCGAAGAAGCGGCCGCGGGCGCCCGCTCCACACAAGGCTCGCTGCTCCATGTGGTCGCGTATTCGGATCCCAACGCGGAGCATCGAGAAGTCCCGGGACTGCTCGATGACTACGCATTCACTGCCATCGCCTGTCTCGATGCGTATGAGGCTTCGAGCGATCTCAGCTACTTCAAGTTCGCGCAAGCCATCGCCGATGCGATGATCGACCGATTTTTCGATGCAACATCGGGGGGCTTCTTCGACAGCGAACCCGCAGCCGACGGAGCGAACTTGGGCGTACTCGCCACCCGCAGGAAACCGCTGCAGGACTCTCCCACTCCGGCGGGAAATCCCATGGCAGCGATTGCCCTTATGCGACTGCATCACTACACCGGCGACGCAGCTTATCGCGACAAGGCCGAGCAAACGCTGGAGACATTCGCCGGTATCGCGGAACAGTTCGGAATCTTCGCCGCAACCTATGGAATCGCAGTTCTCCATCTTCTCGAGAGTCCCGTCCAGGTGGTCGTGATCGCCGGTGAGGACGGGAAGGCGGATTCCCTGGAGGCGGCGGCGATGTCTCGATTCGCGTTCACGAAGACCAGCCTGCGGCTGGCATCGAACCAAGTGGTGCCCTCCAATCTCCCTCCGATATTGGCGGCAACCCTTCCCAATCTTCCGCAACTAAAGTCCGGAAAGTCGTTCGCGGTGGTTTGCTCCGGAACCTCGTGCCAGCCGCCGGTCTTTGAGGCAGGCGAGTTACGGGAAGCGCTGCAAGCGGCATTGCAGTGAATTGTTGCGTGAGGTACGCGGGGTAGGAAAAACGGAATTCCCAAAAAATAGGGGCCGACGGGTTAATAAGTGCCCGTCAGCCCAAAGATTGCAAGCCCTTGTTACTTGGCCCAGTTACGGCAGGTTACTTTGGTTACCTTGTGGTCCAAGCCGGCTTCCCGTAGGTTAGGTCGGCAAGGTGGATTGGCAGTGAGTTGATCTAGGTGGGCACAGAATGAGCGGGCCGCCGTCCGCGGCGGGAACCAGAGGCGCGGCCGCTGCCATGAATGTGCCCACTAATCCGACGATCAGGATCGCAATCCTGATTGTGCGTTTCATGGGTTCTTCTCCTATCCGCGCAGGATCACCACAAACAATCCCCCCAACGCGGACACGCATTATAGGGCACTTGTCAAGTTTCCTGTGCAAAGATTTTCAACTTCTGCCCTTCCGAATGCACACTGATCAGAGGCATCCCTCCCCAGCTCTCGCAGCAAATAGCTTAGTTTCAGCGTCCTACGCCTAGAACGCGAAGTATTGATTGTGATGATGCGGGTCTCGGCGCGGAACGGCCTGACGGAAATCTAATTGTTACGAAATCCGGATACACGAGAAGTGCTCTAGCGCACTTGCCCTGAGATTTGCGCGGGATCGAGGCGGTGGGCGATTACTTTTTCGAGGCGGCGCGAATGACGGCGGCAAAGCTGCCGGTACCCGCATCGCCTGCTCCCGCTGCGGCTCCTTCGGCAAGGGGAGCGCGGAGACTGGGTACGAGAGAGCGCACGATCCACCATCCCCTCAAACATGGGGATGAGCGAATCAGCCGGCAATGGATGGTGGATATCCGACAGGCTCTGCTCCCAGCGCTGAGGTTGCAGCAGCGAGCGTGAGCTATCACGTGCTGGGCGCTTCACCGTTACATAGCCCAGCCACAAAGCCAGGCTGCAGTTGTAGGCGGCCATGTTCGCGATGCTCATCCAGGGCCCGCCGAGATGGCTGCCCACCCACGAACTGATCAGTATCAGCTCAGTGACGGCGAACGATCCGAAGCCCAGCGCGATCCCGAAGCTATGCTGGCGGCGGCTGACTGCCGACAAAATTCGCAAAGAAGAGCAGGAACAACACCATCCCAACCTGAACCATTCGTACGCAGCGCTGTGAGGTCACGATCGCCTGCATCCAGGGAGAAATCTCGGGAGAGTTCGTCGAAACCGAAACCACCGCCGCAACCAGCAGCATCACCAGACCCGCCCACTTGAAGAGCACAGTTCCCAAATCGCGCAGAGTGTGAAACATGCGGAAAACGTCCACAAACACTTCGTGGATCACGAGGAACCCGAAGGTCACACTGATGGCATTGCAAGCCCAGTAAAGGTAGAAAAGAGCGACGTAACTGCGCCACACAAAAGCCGGAAAAAGCACCGCGAAGGTCAGCAGTTGGGTAAGAATGTAGCCGAAGAAGAACTTGAAATTGCGCAACAGGCCACGGCGAAGCATGAACCCCGCGATCCCCATCTCGAGGAGGGGATGCATCATCCACAGCACGTAGTAGAGAACCTTGGTTTTTTCGCTCACGCTTCTAGTCTCAAGTAGCGGACACGATCTCTGCCGGCCGAACAAACGCAATCGCCGGAAACGGACAAATGGCGGCCACGCACGGCGCGCGTGGATGGCACTGATAAAGGTAACGTTTCGCACTCTGGCGTTCAATGCACTGAGGTAATCGTCAGTAACGTTACCCCTGCACAGGTCCTTGGGCAAGGTTACCTTCGTGCCAGGGAAACTAGGGCATGTCTCCCCCACTAATGGGCAGGGTGTGATTGGGGGCATGCCGCCCGAATGCGGTTACGGCGTTTGTGTGGCAAGGTGGGGCGGGCGCTGTTGCCCCACTAGGCGTCGGGCATGGAGTGGATATAGGCCCGCATCATGCGCACCTCGTCATCCTTCTCGTTCAGATCGTGCAGCAGGATGTCGCGCAGCGAAACGATGCCCACGAGGTGCCCTTCGTGGCAAACGGGCAGGTGCCGGAAGCCGTGGCGGCGCATCAGGGTCATGCAGGTCTCCAGGTCTTCCCCGGTTCCGACGGCCAGAGGATCATCGGTCATGACCTCGGCCATGCAGGTGGCACGCGGATCCCGGCCTTCGGCGACGACCCGGCGCATGAGGTCGCGCTCGGAGAAGATCCCCACAAGTTTTCCGCAGTGAATGACGGGGACTGCGCCGATGTTGCGCTCGACCATGGCGCGCACAGTTTCCAGGACGGTGTGGCCCAGTTCCGCCTGATACGTCTCCTGATCTTTGATCAGGTCGCAGATACGCATTTGACACCTCCCGGCTTACAGAAATCCGAGCTGGCCCACGGCATCTATCGGGTCGCGAGTATATGACGGAGACGAGATGTAAATAAAGGGAAAAAGGTTGGGAGGACAGAAAGCAGCAACCGAATGCGGAGAACGCGGGGAAAGCATTCCCTTACGATGGCCGCCGGACAACTAAATGGGCTTCGAATCCTGGGTGCCAACGAAGACGAAGTATGACGAGTTCCACAAGGCCGTGGGCACAGTTCCCCGCGCACGCGCGGTGACCACGATGTTGTACTCGTCGGAGGGGCCGCGCCCGAGGTCGTGCAGCGGGTCGCCAGCCGCCTCCGGCCTTTGATCCTTAGCGGGCTCGGCGCCCATGGGTTTGACTACCGCCAGCCATGCCAGAAACTCGTGCAGGTCGCGAGTGCGCGGCCGTCCGGGAATGCGGAACGATACTTCAGCTTCCTGGGTGGAGAAGTGCCACGCGAGCGAAGCCGTGAGATCGACGGCTTTCTCGTAAGCAGCTTCGGAAATCATCCCTGCTTCCGGATTGTCGAAGGCAATGCAAAGTTTGCGCTCATCTTCGCGGGCAAACTCGCGGACTTTCAGCGAGCCCGACTTCGCCGTGGCCTTCCAGTCCACGTGGCGGGCGGAGTCCTCGGGCATGTATTCGCGAATGCGGTAGAGATCGGATCCGCGGCCGCGAACAAAGCTCTCCCACTCGCCGCGAACCAGAGGAAGAATATCGAATACCTCGTCGGTCGGCTCAATACGCGGGTAGACAAGAATCTCTCGCGACAGCGAAACGTGGCGCGTCTTGGTGAGAAAAGCGAAGGGAAACCGCGTCGCCAGACCAAAACTGTCTTCGCGATAGCAGCCGCGGTGGTCGAACTTCAATTCCAGGTCGGCCGTAGCCTCGCCTTTTGGCGCGAGAAAGGGAAAGTAAGCCATTCCCTGAAAAATTCCTGGCGGGGGCGGAATCAGCGTCACTCGGCGCAAACGCCGGTCCGGCAGGCGCAGCCACTGTTGCTCTTTTGGACGATTAAAGGGAAAGGCAAAGGTCGTAGTCTCCCACTGCCACTGCGTTGCGGGCTTCTTGCGCTTCTTGCGCGTGGAGACAACGCGGATGGAAAACGATGGCAGCACGCGCCGCGGATTGTGCAGCACGATGCGACCAAGAACAGGCCGTCCGGCGAAGACGTGCTCAGGCAGGTGAATATCGAGTTCGAGATAGCGCAGCACCAGGGCGGAAACATATCCCGAAACGACAATTGCCGCCAGCATGGCCGCCACGACGATATAGAGCAGATTGTTGCCCGTGTTCAGGGCCGCAATACCGATCACCAGCGTGACCAGAGCATAGACGATGCCCGCGCGCGTGACGTCGTAATCGAACGACTCCCGCAGTCGCTCGACGGCTACGCGACGTGCGAGATAGGGCACGGTCACGAGTCCGACCAGCGTAGCGAGCACAAGCGAAACCGACGCCAGGATTATCGTGGCCCAGAGATTACCGGAATCGCGCGACACTGTGGAGAAGAGGGCCGCAGCGAACGCCAAGCCCAGTCCCACCAGCGCAAGCAGGAACTTGATCCACACCTCGGCCGAAGCCGATTGCAGCCACTGCACTGCACGGCTGGAAGCGGAGGACTCGGATCGAAGCGGATTGGTCACGGCAGAACCCACTGGATTGGAGCCTAGCATCCCCGTGCTAGAACGGACAATCAGGAACCGCTTGCGGAGAAAGCGATCGTAACCTGCGGCACGCGCTAGCATTTAACAATTAGCGAAAATGCCGGTTCGTAAACCACAAAGGGCACGAAGGGTACACGAAGGAAAACAATCTTCCTTCGTGATCCTTCATGTCCTTCGTGGTTATGGCTTTTAGGGAGCCTGAATGACCGAGTGCCAAGTGCTAACCACCGAGGGATTGTGATACGCTTTTGCCCTCTCTGTTTCCCAAGCTTGAAGATCTTTCCATCTGTCCACCACATCGGAGCTTGAGGAGGTTCCCATGCCCATGAGTAAACGCGCAGCGGCGGAGTTCTTTGGAACATTCTGGTTGGTATTTGGCGGATGCGGGGCGGCCGTGCTGGCCGCCGGCGTTCCCAATGTTGGCATTGGATATGCCGGCGTGGCCCTGGCCTTCGGACTCACCGTTCTGACCATGGCCTTTGCGATCGGACACATCTCAGGATGCCACTTGAATCCGGCGGTGAGCATCGGGCTGGTCGCAGGAAAGCGCTTCCCGGCTTCGGATTTACTGCCCTATGTCATCGCACAAGTGCTGGGCGGAATCGCGGCAGCGGGAGTGCTCTACATCATCGCCAGCGGAAACATCGGATTCGACGTTCACAATGGGTTCGCATCGAACGGCTACGGCGAACACTCTCCCAATGGCTATTCCCTGCTGGCGGGCTTCGTCGCGGAAGTCGTGCTGACCGCGTTTTTCCTGATCGTGATCATGGGAGCCACCGATGAGCGCGCGCCCAAGGGATTCGCGCCGATCGCCATCGGACTCTGCCTGACGCTGATTCACCTGGTCGGAATTCCGGTGACGAACCTGTCGGTGAATCCGGCGCGCAGCACCGGTCCTGCCGTTGTTCGCGGGTGGTTGGGCACTGCAACAGTTATGGATGTTCTGGGTCGCTCCCTTGATTGGCGGCGCGCTCGGGGGCGTGATCTACAACATGCTCTTTGGAGCCCCCGGAAAAGTACAAGCGGCGCTTGAGAAAGAAGTTCGAGTTCCGCAAGCCGTGAGTTAGTCGAAGAACGACGGCCACGGATTATCACGGATGAATTCTGAGGGTGATCCCTGGAGATCCGTGCAAAATCCGTGGCAATGATTTTGTGTAATTTCCAAAAAAGGTAACCTTGTCTACCCGATCGAATTTTGCGAGCCTCAGAAATCCCTCCCTGACGACCTTATGTTTCACAGCGGTTGTGTTCGTTTTCTCGCCCGCTCTGGCCGACAGTCCTGCCAAGATCGGAAACGTCAACGAGGCCCGTGTTGCTGCTGATACCGACGGTGCCAACTGGCTGCTCAATGGGCGAAACTTCGAATCGCAGCACTTCAGTCCGCTGAAGCAGATCACCGATCAGAACGTCTCCGGACTGGGGCTCGCCTGGTACATGGAGGTCGACAGCGGCATGGGCATCGTGTCCGAGCCGATCGTCGTCGATGGCGTGGCCTACATCAGCGCACCGCAGTCGAAGGTCTATGCGATGGAGGCGGCAACGGGAAAGCTGATCTGGAAGTTCGACCCGAAGGTCCGATTGGATCAGGCCTTGAACGGTTCGTACTCTGCCCGCACGAATGCCGGAGTTGCAGTGTGGGAGGGAAAGGTATTCGTCGGCACAGGCGATTGTCGCCTGGTCGCGCATCGATGCAGCTACGGGAAAACAGATTTGGGAGTCGCTGGTGTGTGAGCCGACGCAGACCGGCATCACCAACGCGCCCCATGTAGCCAAAGGCATGGTGTTCATGGGCTACAACGGCTCCGATGACGGAGTGCGCGGCGCCATCGCCGCCTACGACGCCAATACCGGGAAAGAATTGTGGCGCTTCTGGACCGTTCCCGGTGATCCGAAGAAGCCGTTCGAATCGAAGGCGCTGAAGGAAATCGCGGCCAAGACGTGGCCGGGCGGCGACGCCTGGAAGATCGGCGGTGGCGATGCCTGGACCGCGATTACTTATGATCCCGTAACCGATTATCGTGATCTTTGGAACCGCAGGAGCCGGCGCGGATTATGGAGAGCTCTCGGCACTCCGCGCCCAAGGCGACAAGCTGTTTGCCGGATGCATCGTGGCGGTGAAGGCTTCAACTGGTGAATATGTTTGGCACTACCAGACCAGTTCGCCGGGGCTGCAGACGGAAAACAATCACATCCTGATGGCCGATCTTGCCGATCAACGGCGAGAAGCGGCATGTCGCCATGACAGTGCCCAAGAATGGTTTTTACTACGTGCTTGATGCATGGACCGGGAAACTGCTCTCCGCCAAGCCGATCGTGAAGGTGAACTGGGCGACATCAATCGATCTCACGACTGGAAAGGCGGTCGAGGTCCCTGCTTCGCAGGGCGGCGGCAAGCAATGGACTGTCCACAACTGGTGGCCGATGAGCTACAACGCGGGGACCGGACTCGTCTACATTCCGGCGACCGATCGCAAGCCGAACTCTCACGCCGATGTGGAAACCGGCGAGTGGATGGGGCAGACAGAAGGAAAGCTGATCGCATGGGATCCCGTCAATCAGTCCGAGCGATGGTCCGTGGAAGAAGAAATCGCGACCAACGGTGGCGTGCTCTCAACTGCAGGCAATCTCGTGTTTCAGGGCCAGGGCAACGGAGAGTTCGCCGCATTCACCGCCGACACAGGAAAGAAAGTCTGGTCGATCGACACAGGCTCGGCGATCGACTCGATTCCTGTGACCTACTCCGTGAATGGCGAGCAGTATGTGCTGCTGCCGGTGGGATGGGGCTCAGGTTCGCGGCTGTTCGCTCCCTCGTGGACGATGGGAACTCCACGGTCGAAGCGCGGACCCTCTCGAATTCTGGCGTTCAAGCTGGGCGGGAACGTTCCCTTCCCGACACCGCCAGATGTCGTGCCGCCCGTTCCGAAGCCACCCGCACAAACCGCGGATGCGGCGACGATCAAGGAAGGCGAGCAGCTGTATAAGACCTTCTACTGCGACGGCTGCCACTCGCCGCATCTGGACGGCAGCAGCGCGTGGGTGCTCAACGGAGCCATTCCGGATCTGCGCTACGCTCCGCCCGACGTGCATGCGCAGTGGTACAGCATTGTTCTTGCAGGGACGCACTGGGATAAGGGCATGCCGGGATTCGCGAATCCGCCCAAGTTCGCGTTCCCTCATCTGCGCATGAGCACCAAGCAGGCCGATGCGATTCACGCGTACGTGATCGACGGAGCGTGGAAGGCGTACAAAGGAGAGCACGCCGGGGAAGGCACCGACCCCGCGCACAAGAAATAAGGGTGCCGCAAGCACCACCACGAACTGGCTGCCCCAGCCTTCGTGGCTTTCGAAGGCTGGGCACTCCTGCTGCCGACACAAGAGGATTTTTCCCTCATCAGAATCTCGGTTGAAATTTCCTTTTTCCGAACAGCATCAACAAATCTCAGCCGGATGTTTCATCCGTCACAGCCAACACTCCCCACACCGGCTCCATCGATACTACGGTGCAGGGTACTCGCATAACCACGAAGCCTGGGGCAGCCGATTTCGTGGTTCGTGGATGCGGGTGCAAAGCTGGGTCAGCCCCCTTTGACGGGGTGGAAGAATGGAACGGCAAAACTGCCACACCCCCCGCGCAGCCTGATAAAAAAGCTTGCCCCAGAATCCTTCAAGGAATATAGAAATCAGTCAGCGCATTTCGTCCTGGAGCGCGTAAAGATGGTGAGCATTTGGCACGACCTTCGCTACGGCCTGCGGATGTTGGGGAAGAACCCTGGCTTTACGATTCTCGCTATTTTGACTTTGGCCCTGGGCATCGGAGCGGCGACCGTGATTGGTAGCGTGGTCGATACGGTCCTGCTGAACCCTTTCCCGTATAAGAACGCTGATCGGTTAGCAACTCCCTCGATTTCAAACTCGATTACGCGTTTCCCTGTCCCGGTATTCCTGGATTTCAAGGAACAAAACCATACGTTCGAAGATATTGGTGCGCTTGCCTACTTCAATGTCCGCTATAAGGGAAATGGGGTGCCCACTCAACAATTGCTGGGCTGCTGGGTGACCGCAAATACTTTTGAATTACTTGGCATCCAGCCGTTCCTTGGCCGGCAGATTACGCAACAAGATGGAGACCCTGATTCACCCCCCGCGTTTGCGATGAGCGACACGGTTTGGGCCAGTCTCTTCAATCGGGATCCGAAAATACTAGGGGCTTCACTGAATCTCAACGGAGTAACGAGGACCTTGGTGGCCATTATGCCTCCGCGATTCCGATTCGGTGGATGTGAAATCTGGATTCCAACAGACCTAAGCAGATCCAGTTTCATTAGTGGATTTGGCCTTCAACCTAACGAGTTGTTGACCATCGGACGTCTCAAACGGAATGTCAGCCTCCAAGCTGCCTCCGCTGACCTTGGCGCAATTGCAAAGCTGTCGGAAAAAGCCTATCCCGCTTGGTTTCGCGCCAACTACAAGATAGTGGTCAATTCCTTGAGGGATGACTCCGTTGGGCATTTCAAAGCAACTCTCTTTGCGATGGTGGCCGCAGTTTTCATACTGCTTCTCATTGCGTGCAGTAATGTTGCGAATCTTCTGCTCGCGCGAGCGACAGTGCGGGAAAAGGAGATGGCGATCCGTGCTTCGATAGGCGCGACACGTTCTCGCTTGATAAGGCAGTTGCTGGTTGAGAGCTGCATCTTGGCAACTGTAAGTTGTATTGCCGGGTGCTTGTTCGCGTTTCTCGGATTGAAGGGGATGATAGCCGCGATTCCTCCTGATACGATCCCTCCCGAAGTGGCCATATCACTCCGATCAGCGACGCTGCTGCTTGCTGTGGGAGTGTCGGTTCTTGCCACCTTTGTCTGCGGTCTCGCACCTGCGGTCCATCTGGTAAGGAGCGACCTCCACGTCGGCCTTGCGGGAAGCGCTAAGGGGGCAATTGGCGGCTTTCAGCACGGGAACTTGCGCTCTATTTTGGTCGTGGTCGAAGTCGCATTATCGATCGTGCTGTTGACGGGTACGGGGCTCATGGTGCGCACTCTTCGCGCTCTTGAACGAGTGGACATCGGTTTCAATCCCACGAGTGTTGCTTATGCGCGACTATCCCTGCCCGAGGGCCGGTACGATACTGCCGACGCGAAGAGAGACTATTTTGAAAAAGTACTTGACCGAGTGGCGGCTATTCCAGGAGTCATCGCTTCTACTGAGGCTACCTCTTTCCCGCCTTACTCTTTCGGGTGGACCGAGATTGTAGTACCGGGGAAAACACATTCCGAGCCTTGGGGCACTACGTTTGACATGTGTAGTGAGGGATATTTTAAAACCTTGGGCCGACGCTTGCTTCGCGGCAGGCTGCTTTCGCGAAGTGAAGTCGAGTTAGCTCGACATGTAACCGTTATCAACCAAACATTTGAACGCAATTACTTCGGGGACGAAGATCCCATCGGTCAGAGGATAAAGTTCACGACTCTCGAACAATGGGCGACGGATTGGCCCCGAGATGCTTATTTCGAAATAATCGGCGTCATCGCGGATGCGAAGAACACCGGCTTGCAGGACGCGCCAAGACCAGAAGTATATTTTTCTCATGCGGTCAGTGGTACGGGGCCGCGCGGGATCATGGTGAGGACCGCGGGAAACGCAAACCTCGTTCTTCCAAGTCTGAGTCGCACGATAGCCGCCGTGGATTCAGACGTTGCTATCTCTGAACTAGGACCAATGGAAAACATTCTTAAGAGTTCGTATTATGCCGGACCGCAATTCAGCCTGATCATTCTCGGAACGTTCGGTATCACAGGATTGTTGCTAGTTGTGATTGGCATTGTTAGCGTCATGGCATATACGGTTTCATTACAAACCCACGAGATTGGAATCCGAATGGCGCTGGGAGCTCAGCGGAGCGGTGTTCTGCGGATGGTACTTAAGAAGGGCTTAACTTTAATTCTTGCAGGCACGGTTGCCGGATTGGCTGTAAGCAGTGCTGTAATGCGTTTAATGGCCAGCCAAATCTGGGGAGTTTCAACCATGGATCCCTGGACGTTCTCTGTCGTCGCAACTTTAGTCGTCATTGTTGGTCTGATAGCATCCTTATTTCCAGCCCACCGAGCCACGCAAGTGGATCCAGTCGTATCTCTTCATTATGAATAATTGATTATGAAAAAGGGATTCACGCCGTGACTTGCGATTGTGACCCGCAGTCATCACAAGCGCTCCCCCTAACCTGTTCTCTCTGTTCGACCTGCAGGAATTTCAGGAAATGTATGTACAAAACTGTAAGAAAAGTGTTCCTTCGGGAACACTGTGGAAAACTGCCCGGCTAGCCCGGCAACCTCTTCAGCCACAAGAACTTCCGCTTCAGTACTCCGCCAATTCCTTCATCGCCAGATACAGATCATTCGGCTGCGGCAGGATCGCGTCTTCCAGAATCGGCTGGTAGGCCACGAAGGTGTCTTTCGCGGCCACGCGGCGGACCGGGGCGTCGAGTTGATCGAAGAGCTTTTCGGCGATGCGGGCGGCGATTTCGGCGCCGTAGCCCCAGCTTAGCGTGTCCTCGTAGGCAACCAGCGCCCGATTTGTTTTTGCGACCGAGGCGGCGATGGTGTCCCAGTCAAACGGGTTCAGGCTGCGCAAGTCGATTAGCTCGACGCTGACTCCCTGCTCACGCTCCAACTTCTGCGCGGCCTGCAACGCGCGGGGCACCACAGCACCGTAGGTGATCACCGTCAGATCCGTCCCGGGATGCACGACCTTGGCCTTGCCGAACGGGATCATGTACTCCGACCCGGGATAGGCGGCGCGGCCATAGGACTCGCGGTACAAGCGCTTATGCTCGAGGAACAGAACCGGGTCGTCGCAGCGGATCGCAGTGCGCAGCAGTCCGGCGGCATCGAGCGCGTTCGAGGGAAACACGACGCGCAGGCCCGGAAGATGCGTGAAGATGCTCTCGCCGCATTGCGAGTGATAGATGGCCCCGCCGGTGAGATATCCGCCGATCGCAACGCGAATCACCACCGGGCATGAGAATCCGTTGTTCGAGCGCCAGCGAATCGTGGTGAGTTCGTCGCGAATCTGCATCATCGCAGGCCAGATGTAGTCGAAGAACTGAATTTCGACGACCGGCTTTAGTCCGCGCGTCGCCATGCCCGTGGCACGACCAACGATTGCAGCTTCGGCTAGCGGAGAGTTAAACACGCGATCGTTGCCGAACTCGCATTGCAGGCCGAAAGTCAGTTTGAAGACTCCGCCCTTGCCCTTGACTAGCTTCTGTCGCAGGTACTCTTCGCGGCTGCAGTCGGCCACGTCTTCGCCGAAGATCACGATGCGCTCGTCGCGCTTCATCTCGTCGCGCAAGGTGGCGTTAATCAAATCGGCCATCGTCTTCGCGGTCGCCTTCTTGCCATCGGACGAGGACTCTGTGGCCGGAAGCGTGTCAAATGTCGATGACGTTACGTCAAGATCCGGAGAGTAGACGAAGTTCATCACCGACTCCGGTGGCGGTGGAAGCGCTTCCAGTGCGCGATCGACCGCAACCTGTAACTCTGCCTCAACTTCTTTTTCAAGCTGGTTGATTCCCTTATCGTCAAGAATGCCTTCGCGCAGAAGATACATCTGCGTGCGCGTCACCGGATCACGCTGCGCGTCGCGCTCCCGCTCCGACTCCGGCCGGTAAAGGCGCTCGTCATCGGACAGAGAATGCGAGTACGGCCGAATTACGTGAGCGTGAACGAAGGCCGGACCGAGGCCCTCGCGGCAATACCGGGCGGCGCGCTGGAATGCAGCGTAGCTCGCTACGGGATCGGTGCCGTCGACCTCTTCGAAGTGGAAGTTGGGGAATCCGGAGACCAGGCGCGAGATGCTGCCGCCTGCCGTCTGCACTTCAACCGGAACCGAAATCGCATAACCGTTGTCTTCGACGCAGAAGATGATGGGAAGCTTGCCCAGGGCAGCGGCGTTCATCGCCTCCCAGAACTCGCCTTCGCTCGAGGTGCCGTCGCCGAGCGAGACGTAGGTGACCTCGTCGTTTTGAAAACTGACGTTCTTGAATAGCCTGTAATCGGTGACACCCGCCGGAATTTCCGCGGCCTTGGGATGGCGTGCGAGATAGCGTCCACCTTCGGCACAACCGACCGCCTGCAGAATCTGCGAACCCGGTCGGCGAAGACTGCGTCACGATGTGTAGCGACGGATAGCTCCAATGCGAGGGCATCTGGCGCCCGCCGGAGCTGGGATCGTCCGCCGCACCGACACCCTGCAGAAACATGTTGTAGGGCTCAACACCCAGGGTCAGGCATAGGGCCCGATCTCGGTAGTACGGATAGAACCAGTCATATCCGGGCCGGAGCGCAAGTCCCGCGGCAACGCCGATAGCTTCATGCCCGGCGCCCGACATCTGAAAATAGATCTTCTGCTGCCGCTTGAGCAGGATTTCCCGGTCGTCGATACGCCGGGAGGTATACATGAAACGGTACGCCTGAATCAGTTGCTCACGGGTGAGTCCGTCTTGGACCTTTGACTTCTTTGTTCCGTGGGCCGGGGTTCCGTTGGCCAGGGCCAGCTTGGGGTCGGTTTTTGTCGTCGCCATCCGGGTGATTAATTCCTATAGATTTAGATTCCGGTCAGCCGTAACTCGATTCCCCCAAGTGGGGCGAACTTGTTGGATTGTATATTGTGACGCGGGGTTGGAAAAGTAAGGACTTTTTCGTAGGGCTGAGGCAACGTGGTTCTGCTTACGTGTGAGTGCGGAATGGTGCTGATTTCTCCCCTTGCTAAGACTTGAGATGGAGTGGTCAGACCACGTTACCAGAATCACGCGATTGTGTGATCGAGCGTCATAGCCAGTGTTCCCTCAACACCGTTAGAGTACTCCTCCACGAGCGTGTTTTCACTTTGTAGTCCTCCCCCCGGACGGGCTCAGAAAGCCACGTTAGCCCCGGCGGCCGCAGTCGCCGGGGCTGTGGATTTTCCGGGGCCAAAAAACGCAATTCGCCAGCTCGAACATGAGCAAGGGCCCGATGACCCAGTTCTCCACCAGCGATAGAACAAGAACTTTCTTGTTGCGGAATGCTTCGCCCATCTCTTCGTAACGGACCTTGGCCAGCTGCGGGTACATCATCAGGCTTCAATTTTCCAGCAAGGCAATGACCGTTGTTAGGGCCACCGCGGTAGTATAATTGGTAGTATGAAAGAGAAGACATCTATCACACTCTCGCACGAGGTTCTAACAGGGATCGATCGTATCGCAGGATCGAAGCAGTCGCGCTCGGCCTTCATCGAGAACGTCTTGCGCGAGCACCTGCGTGCAAGAGAGCGGGCGGAACGCGACGCCCGGGATATTGCAATCATCAATCGGAACGCGAAGCGGCTCAACCGGGATGCTGAAGACGGCCTTGATCTGCAGGCTCCATTAGCGGAACGGCCCGAAGAGTAACCAGCGGCTATGAGGCGCGGAGACATCTATCGTGTGCACAAGCCGGAGGGAGATCCAAAACGTCACCGTAGCTTCGTCATCGTCAGCAGGCAGCGTCTGATTGGGTCTTCCTATTCGACGGTGATCGCCGCGCCTATCTTTACAGAGGGCGATGGGCTCTCCACGCAGGTAGCGGTCGGTCCGGAAGAGGGATTGAAGCACCATAGTTGGATTGCCTGCGACAACCTCAGAAGCCTGCGAAAAGCTGACCTCACCCAGTTTGTTGGCTCGCTTTCCTGGGGCAAGATGAAGGAGTTGGACGAAGCACTCCGGGTAGCCTTAGAGCTGGATTGAAGCAGTCCCGGAAGCTCGACGTCGATTACTTCTACTTGTAGGCTCACATTCCATTAATTCCCGCTTCAAGCTTCTGGCGGGCATCTTCCCACGTACTGCGATATAATCCGCGCCAAACCTCGGGGCAGAGCGGAACAGATAATGCAGCTCGGGCCGGTAATCGCAGCGACTTCAGAAGATGGCCGCCTTTAATCGAAGATCGACCGCACCCGCTCAGAAGCTGTGCATCGCCTGCAAAGAGCCGATTCCCGCTGATGCAGCCGTGTGCTTTCACTGCCAGAGCAGGCAGGTGCCACAGAAAGAACCTGAATCGAAGCGGATATTGGCCTGGATCGGGGTCATCACCGCAGGAATCGGGCTGATCACGGGCCTTAGCGGGATGGTGGGACCACTCAAGGGCTGGTGGAAGCAGGGGCGTCAGTCTCGAGTTCTTCTCGTCGCCGCGCAACGGCAGAGCGAACTCGGCGAATACTCCGCGGCAATGGATACGTTGGCGGAGATTCTGAAGGCGAATCCCGGCGACAAACAGGCCCTGCACACGCGTCTGGACGTCGCGATGGCATGGATCGAAAACATGCGCACTCCAAGGCACGACCTGGACGCAGTCGCGCCTCAGGCGCGCGTGATTTTCGACCGTCTCACCCCTATCCTCGAGGGCGGACTCGGCACGTCCAAAGACTATCGCGCGGCCGACGTGGTGGCGCACCTCGGCTGGCTGAATCTTCTGAAGTGGAGAATCACCGGGCAGTCCGGCATCATCGAATCGCATCTTCGCGAAGCCTTGCGTATGGAACCGGAGAATGTTTTTGCGAATGCGATGTTCGCAGAATGGGTGCTGCTTACGCATGGAACTCTTGAAGAAGCGAAAGCGCACTTCAGCGCGGCGTTGAAGAGCGGCAAAGCCAAGACGTTCGTCCGCGCATGTCAACTCGAAGGAATGATCTATGACGACGATCCCGGAGTTCGCGCGGAACTGATTCGCGTTGCCAATCAGATGCGGAAGGACAACGATCCGATCAGCGATGGCGACCGGGGAAGGATTCACTCGTACTTCAGCACAACGATCGGAACCGATGCGGAATTACGAGAAGTTGTTTCTGCGGTTCCTCCGGAAGAAGCTTGGGCGACCTACGAGTGGGTAAGTCCACCGCTTGCGGAGGCGTCTGATTTCGACAAACTGGAGCGGCGATTCATCCAGGCCAACATCGACGAGGTTTCCGGTAAACGGGAGGAGGCTCTGCAGATGTACCGGAGCCTGGAAGCAGAAACCAAAGATCCTAATCTACGCATTTCGCAGCGCGTTCGGGATGCGGTACGCCGGCTAAGCCGCTGAGGTTTACAGCTTCTCGAAAAATTCACACCCCGAGCACGAGATGTAGATCCCGCCCGGGACGCCGCGTTCGCGGTCTTTCACGCGCTTCACGATGCGCGTCGGCTTGCCGCACTTGGGACAGTCCGTGCTCTTGGTGGTATCCATGACCTTTTTGCGGTCCGCTGTTTTTGCGATCTTGGCGCCTACTGCCATGATGAATCTCTCCTGATATTTCGAATGTGTGCGCAGCGCTCCGCGTCACTCGCGCGGAACCATGTGGATGGAATGGTTTGGATCCACTCGGGAAGAATCTGAAGCTGCGTCTTTGTGCTCTTCCGCCGGGATTCATTTTACAGTAAGGTTGTGCCGGCTGTCTTGCCGCCAGCGAGCCAGCAACACTATGCCGCGCAGATTCTGGCCGATTCTGAATACGCTTTTGTTCACGATCTTCGTGCCGGGCACGGTCGCGATCCTGATACCCCGCTGGCTGATAGGCGGATTCACGAAACCGCCAAGTGGTGCTCTCACGTGGATCGGGGCCGTTGTATTCCTGATCGGAGCAGCTATCTACTTCCGCTGCGCGTGGGAATTCGCGGTCCGCGGATTGGGGACTCCGGCGCCGATTGCGCCCACGAAGTTTCTGGTTACGACCGCCCTCCATCGCTACGTTCGCAATCCGATGTACATCGGAGTAGCCACGGCCATCCTGGGAGAAGCAGTCATATTCCGTTCATTTCACGTCGCAGAGTATGCGGGCGTGATGCTGCTGATCGCTCACACCTTCGTGGTCTTGTACGAGGAACCCACTTTGCAGCGCCAATTCGGCGAGTCTTATGAGGAATACCGAAGGAAAGTGCCGCGCTGGATTCCGCGGTTCAAACGCTGAATACAGCCCACAGCTGCGTGGGCCGCTCTTTCGATCGGCCACGTCCTCCGGCGACGAAGATTCCTTTCCCGAATTCTCTCTGAAACTGCGTCGCAGTTGGTCGGGCATTCCAGCGTTCACCTCAGCTATGATGATCGGCTCCCCTATTGCATGCCGAAATACACAACCATGAATGATTCGAAGGGCAGACTGTCGATTGAGAAATGGTGTCTGTTGGTTTGCCTTGTGCTCGGCGCAGTACAGGCCTGGATTCTTCGCTATTCGATGATCTCCGATGGGGTTTCGTACCTTGATATCGGCGATGCCTACTTCCGCGGGGACTGGAATGCTGCGATCAATGCCTACTGGAGTCCGGTCTACTCGTGGTGTCTGGGCCTGGCGTTGTATCTCTTTAAACCGTCGATCTGGTGGGAGTTCATCACCGTCCACGTCGTGAACCTGTTGATTTATGTGGGCACGCTGTTCTGCTTTCGCTTCTTCCTCCATTCCGTCCTGCGATCCCTTCGGGAAGAACAATCCTCTGATACTACGGGCTCCGTTCCTTTGCCCGAGAGCGCTCTGTTGATACTCGGTTACAGTCTTTTTCTTTGGTGTTCGCTGGTACTGATCGATCTGGGAAGAGTCACTCCCGACCTGCTGGTTGCGGGCCTTGTGTTTCTCATGGCTGGGTACCTTGTCGAGTTGCGTCGCCATCCGTCGTACGCAAAGTTCGCGCTGTTTGGCGCATTGGCAGGATTGGCGTACCTGGCTAAGACCATCATGTTCCCGGTGGGATTCGGTTTCCTTGCTCATTTTGCTGTTCTCCGGAAGAATACGAGAAGCGGAGAATTGTTGGATTCCTGATTTCGACCGCTGTGTTCCTGATCGTCTGTTCCCCGTTTGTTTTCGCTCTCGTCGAAGTCAAAGGGAAGGTTCACGTACGGAGACACCGGCCGGTTGGCGTACGCCAGCTGCGTCAGTCCGAGGACAGCGCAGATCCACTGGCAGGGAGAGCCTGCCGGCAGCGGCACTCCGGTCCATCCGACCAGAAAGATTCTCGAGAAGCCCTCCGGTCTTTGAATTCGGGGAGCCGATTCGGGGAACATACCCTCCCTGGGACGATCCGTCGTACTTTAACGAGGGCGAGCGGGCCCGCTTCGACCTGCGGTCGCAGATTCGCGTGCTCATATTCAGCACGCTCGCGTACGAGCGCTTTCTGATTCGTGAGCCGGGATTGCTCGCCGGCGTGGTCGTCCTGGTTTACATCGGCGGACTAGCGACTCTCAGGGCAATCGCCGGCAATTGGCCCTTGTTGGCTGCGGCAGGACTCAGCCTGGCCGCTTACGCCCTGGTCCTCGTCCTGGACCGCTACGTTGCTGCTTCCATGGTCCTTCTGTTTGTCGCCCTCTTTGCCGGGATTCGCCTGCCGAAGGACTCGAGGCACGAATCCATAGCGAGGTATGTGGCAGCAGTGGTTGGCGCTCTCGGTGGTTCTGACTGTCGCGGTGCATGTTGCCGAGAATGCGTATGCAACCCTGACGGTGGCGTCCGGATCCTTCGGCAAAAGACCAGGTAAGAACTGCTGTGGGTCTGAGGGACATGGGTTTACCCGCCGGCGGCAAGGTGGCTGTAATCGGCTACGGGCTGGTGAACCACTGGGCGCGCCTGGGACGATTCAGGATTGTGGCTGAGGCTCCCGCTGCCGGTCCCGATCTGCAGAGAGTTCTGGGCCTCTTCCCCAGAAGCACGCAACCTGGCATACGACGCCTTGAAAGGAACCGGAGCCCAAGCAGTGGTTGCCTGGCAGCCACCGAAGAGTGCGCTCGATCCCCGCTGGAAGAAAATCTCCAGCACCGACTATTACGTTTATTTTTTCCAGAAGTAGCGCCGAGTTTTCCGCAGGTGATTTTGGTTCTACTTGTGCGGCGTTACTGATATGATTCCGACATTTCCGACGACAAGTGAGGTAGGGGAACTGCATGGCGACTTCAGCCCTCAGAGGAGATCAGATCGCCCAGTCTGTTGTGGTGCCGATCGGAGAACCAGAAAACATAGAGCTTTCGGTGGTGATGCCTTGCCTCAACGAAGCTGAAACCCTCGAAACCTGCATCGGCAAAGCGCAGCGTGCTTTACGGGAAGCTGGGATCGCCGGAGAAGTCGTGGTCGCCGATAACGGCAGCAGCGATGGATCTATTGAAATCGCCGAGCGAATGGGAGCTCGGGTGGTGAGGGTGAAGGACCGAGGATACGGCAACGCCCTCATGGGCGGAATCGCAGCCGCCCGGGGAAAGTACATCGTTATGGGCGACGCCGATGATAGCTATGATTTCGGTCACATCGCCCGTTTTCTGGAGCCGCTGCGCAAAGGCGCCGATCTTGTCATGGGCAATCGCTTCCGCGGGGGCATCCAGAAAGCCGCCATGCCGCCTCTGCACCGCTACTTTGGCAACCCGGCGCTGACGCGTTTGGGACGGCTGTTCTTCCGTAGCCCCGTGGGCGATTTCTATTGCGGATTGCGTGGATTCCGCAAAGAGGCCTACCAGCGCATGGGACTGCGTACTACGGGCATGGAGTTCGCCACGGAGATGGTCGTCAAGGCGACTCTGCTGAAACTACGGATTGCCGAAGTCCCCACTACTCTGTCGCCCGACGGGCGCAACCGGCCGCCGCACTTGCGAACCTGGCGCGACGGCTGGCGTACTCTGCGCTTTTTCCTGCTCTACAGTCCACGCTGGCTTTTTCTGTATCCCGGTCTCGCGCTCATGATCGTCGGCACATTGCTCGGTTTGTGGCTCCTGCCATCGCAACGGATCGATTGGCGCCGTCGCCTTCGACGTTCATACCATGCTGTACGCTGCGGTTTTCGTTCTGCTCGGCTTTCAGGCCATTGCCTTCGCGGTGTTCACCAAGCTTTTCGCCATCTCGGAGGGCTTGCTGCCGCCGGATCCAGTTCTCGACCGGCTCTTTCGGTACATCACCCTTGAGGTCGGACTCGCCACTGGGGGCTTGCTGACCGTGGCCGGACTGGCAGCTTCCCTTTACGCGGTGGGCACCTGGGGAAGCCAACATTTCGGTGCGCTTGACTACCCACACACGATGCGCATCATCATTCCCGCTGCGCTGTTTCTGACATTGGGAGCACAGACCATCCTCTCGAGCTTCTTTGTGAGTGTTCTGGGAATGCGGCGGCGGTGAAGAACTCAGCTTTCCTACGGATTGGCGGCCCGCAGCTGCGGTGAACTGAAATTGCCGAACTCGAGCTCCGACACGATTCCTGAAGCCGCGCCCGGCTTCGTTTCGATCCATTGCACCCAGCGGGAAAACGGTCGATTTTCTCCCTGGCGATACTTGTCCTTCACCGTAACCCGGATACTGACACCTGCCTGGAGTTGCTCGGACCACTGCGATTCAAGATCGTGGTAACTGCCGCCATGGCCCTGGAATGCGTCCTGCAAGGCCTTAGGCGCGAAAGTATTCATGTTGGGATTCTGCAGGCCCAGGTTGCGGATGTCCCCGGGCGCTCCGAATTGAATGCCGATCAAGTGTCCGGCGTGCTCGCCGGTGCCGCCAGACATGGTGCGCTGCGCGGAGACGATGCGATGCGTAGCGACTTTGCCGGGAACGCCCAGTTGGCCGGAGGCCTCTTTGTACGTGTACCTTCCCTGGGTCCACTGACGAAAAATGAACTGCGCGCTGATATCAGGTAATGCCATACTTCTCTCCCGAGCAGGGCGGAATGGTAGCACGAAGTGGGATCGTGGGCGAAGACTCCAGCTCTTGGCTTTTCACAACTTGCGGAAAAAAGGTTCGGCGGCCAACGAGCAAATCCCGGGCTAAAGTCGCTCTGACTGTGCTCGACTTACGGCACGCGTAAAAAAGGTTTGCGCGAAGAACTCCGATGCGTCCTCGGCGAGCACCGGGGCTGAGCCAGCGTTAATTCCGCGGTCCTTCGCGGCGCTAAAGCGCCGCTCTTCCAGGTACCACCGGCATTCAGGATTTCGGCAACCTCTTAAAAACTCGTGCCCTTCCCAACCCTGGCACGAATTTTTCCGAAGTTTCAGCTCTTAGGGCCAACATTCCTACGGGCTGACGTGGCCCCGCAAGACAGTGATTGACGCTTTCGGGAGCTGATAGAGCACGTCGGCGCCTCCCTGCACTGTCGACTTTGAGGGCGGGCCATCGGGATCGGCGTGGCTGGCTGGGCCTTGCTGATGCCATTGGTATTCATTTGAGCCGAAGGTGATGCGGTCGAGTGGGCCGGAAAAGTGCCGCTCTGTCTTGCCTCCACTGAACGCAATTTTCACGGCGTGATCGTTGGACTGATCGCGATTGACCAGCATCACCGACCACTGGCCATCTGGACGCTCTACCGCATAAGCGGTGACCAGAACGTGTCCGGCAGCATCGTTGACGTCGCTCGCGGCTTTGAACTGCTTGTGCGGCGCGTCGATCGGCTGCACCCATTCCTTCGTGATCACTTGTGCGGCGAGATACTGCGGCGGATAACTCACCACGTTGTAGTTCTGATCGATCAAGAGAAAGTTTCCGAAGCCTGAAGTATTTCCGGGATAGGGCATGTAGTGGAAGTAGTAGGTTCCGCCCGCGCCCTCGGCCATCATGCTGCCTACGTAATCGGCGAGCCACAAGCCGGCCTTCACGGTCGAGGGCGGCGCGCCGCCTCCAATGTTGCCTTCGGTCATGAAGAACGGAATGTTCGACGGCACGCCGTTGTCTTTCCAGACTTGCACGACGTGGTGAACATATTCTGCCTCGGGATAGAGATCGGCCCACGAATAACTCGGACGATCCTGATAGGGGTAATGCTCGAAAGAAAAGAAAGTGAAATCGTTGAGCCGGTTGTGCGCTTTCAGGTAATCCACAAAACGTCCAATCCACGAAACTTTGCCATTGACGTCGGGCCAGACCTCTACATCGCCGAACGTGCCCTCAAACGGCGGACCTCCGAGCTTGGCCTCGGGCACAAGTTTGTGGATCGCTGTCGCGAACTGAAGGTACAGCGCGCCGTAATCTTCGGGCAGCATGTGCTGGCCGTCGGCTTCTTCTCCCATCTCGATCCACGAGATCGGATAATGGCGCTTGTACAGATACGCAATTTCGTTGGCCGCATCTTCCGGAGTGGAATAGAGCATTGCGATCGGGACCATGGTCGGCAAGCCGCGCGTCACCCCGCAGTTGAAGAAGAAATCGAAGCCGACTTGATCGCCGCGGCTGTGGTCCTCGTCCGAAGCGGCGGTCCACGGATCAACCGAGGAAGGCCATGTGATGGTCTGATCGCGGCTGGGAAAGTGCGTCACGTAGTCGTTGAAGGCGCCATCCTCAGAGAGCGCGCCCACGTACAGTTCGTTAATCGCATAGCCAAGACAGTTGCGCTTGTCGGCTGAGCCGTGTGTGTCGCAAGTGTTGGAAGACTCCGTCATCCATATACGGAGGTAGCGCACGGGAATCATCCAATTGACCAGCTTCAGCGTGGCGGTGCCGCCTTTGCCTTCGGTGACGCTGCCCAGCGGAAACGTCTGCCATGTACCCTTCATCGGTGCCGTCGTAGAAGGGCTCAAGTTCCCCGGTCCAGAATTGCACCGCGTACTTTTTCGCGTAGGGATCGGCCCAGGCGATGCGGATGGCGTTCACGTCAATCTTCGTGCCGAGGTCGATCATGACCCACTGTGGATGGAGCGAGTCGTCCTCTCCGGTGAAGGCTTTGGTCAGATAGGGATTGCTTTTCCAGTAGGAGTGAAGATCGCCGTCGGTAAGGCGTGACCAACCATTGCCGTCGCCGCGGCTGAATCCGCGATGCGGCAGAGGATACGCCCACGAGCTATGAATTTCTCCAGCGGGCTCTGCGTTTCCGACAAAGTAGCCTTCCTGCTTCTCAGGATTGCTCCACTTCCCCGCCGGATTCCAGTGCCAGGCTTCCACCATCAATTCGGTGTTTTGCCGGTAGGTGACGGTTTGCCATCCCGCGCCGAGAATCTCTTTCAACAGCGGATCTTTGAGCAGGTGATCGGGAGTTCCGGTACGCAAGCGGTCAATGGCGGCGCCCAGGGAGTGGACAGGGCTGAACGTGTTAGCGATATGGGCAGGATCCGCGTCGACGGTGACCTTCTGCGCCGCCAGGGAAACTGACAGCAACATCACAAGAGTAGGGACAGCAAGCGGTAGAAGAAAACGATTCTTGAGACGCACGCCAACCTCCGCACAAGCACGTACGACTGGCATAAGAGCAACCCTTCTTATTGAAACGATTCAGCAGCCCAAAATTCGCAAACAGGATAACACCGAAGCCTTATCGGAACTTAGACCGTATGGAGTCAGGGATCATTTACGGTGCCTCGGACTCGGCTGCCCCATAACGAAAAACAGTTCTTGACACACGCGGATAACGGAATCGAGGTACAATGCTGACCGCTCTTCGACCGAGAGAAAGCGTTCCGCCTGAGGTTCAACCAAGGGGTAATCGGGGACACATCTCACTCGCCGCAGAATGCTCGGCTCTCGTCACCTGACTTAAGAAGATCGTTGGAGAAGAATCCCTATGACAAATCTGCGCTCCCTCATCGCTGTTTTCGGCTTGCTGTTGGCCGCAGCTCAATTCTCAAATGCACAACATTGGGTTCCCCTCGCGAATCAACCAAACGTGAACCTCGGACTCGGCAACCCGCTGTTGCTGACAGACGGCACGGTCATCCTGCACGAAGCCTGCGGACCGCGATGGTTGCGCCTGGTTCCGGACCCGTACGGAAGCTACGTCAACGGCACCTGGAAGAGGATCGCTTCACTGCCCTCTGGGTACGCTCCACTCTACTTCGGTTCAGCGGTACTGGCGGATGGCCGCGTGATGATGGCGGGCGGAGAGTACAACGCGACCAACGGAAACTGCCAGCCGGTCTGGACCACCAAGGGCGCAATTTATGACCCGAAAACCAATAAGTGGACGATGGTGGCTCCCCCGCCAGGATGGACATCGATCGGCGATGCCCAGAGCGTTGTTCTGGCGGATGGCACCTACATGCAAGCGAACTGCTGCAGCACGGAAAGCGCATTGCTGGATGCGACCAACTTGACCTGGACGATCACGGGTGCAGGTAAGAAAGATGTGTACGACGAAGAAGGCTGGACTCTTCTGCCGGACGGCACGGTACTGACTGTCGATGCGTATGTGTTCGACTACCACAAGAACGGCAAGCGATATGAGATCTATCATCCGTCAACCGGCCGGTGGACGACTCCTGGAAATACTCCCGTGCAACTCTGGGATTCCTATCCCGATGCAAATCATGCATCGTATGAAATCGGCCCCGGCGTTCTCAGACCTGACGGGACGGTTTTCTACATCGGGGCAAATGGCGCTCCGGGACAAGCCGGGCACACTGCCACCTACGACACCAAGACGAAAACCTGGACCGCCGGACCCGATATCCCCGACGAAATGGATTCTGCGGATGGCCCGGCTACGTTGCTGCCGGGTGGAAACGTTCTGTTCCAGGCCAGCCCTGGCATCTTCAACACCGGTTCCAGGTTCTTCACCTGGGATGGAACCCAGTACCGCAACGTCACGTTTGGCAACACGGACGCACCGAATATTTCCTCGTACTACGGGAACATGCTGCTGCTGCCGACCGGCGAGGTCCTATACACCGACTTCGGCAACGTTTGGGTTTTCCAGCACGGTGGGAATCCCAAGGGCGCATGGCTCCCGCAGATTCTCTCGGTGCCAACGGCCGTTAAGCGGGGGCAAACCTATGTCGTGTCCGGCCTGAATTTCAATGGATTCTCGCAAGGCGCCGCATACGGTGATGACGCCCAAGCGGCTACCAACTATCCCCTGGTGCAAATCACAAACCGACAGACCTTTCACGTCTACTACGCGCGGACGCACGACCACAGCACGATGGGCATTGCCTACACGACACCCGCCTCAACCAATTTCGATGTACCCAGAAACATCGAGACCGGCCTGAGCGACTTGCGAGTGGTGTGCAACGGCATTGCATCTCTTCCGGTAGCGGTGAACGTGCAGTAGAAAGCGCTGGTTCGTCCCGCGTTCACTGGTTTCCTTCGTGTACCTCGTAGCCTTCGTGGGTTCAAAGAACGTCAACCACGAAGGGCACGAAGGGACACGAAGGAAACCTGAACTCGGACAATACCGCTCTGTCCTGCACTTTTCTACTTGCACTTCTTCGCGTTTGACCATCGTCCATTTCTCCTGCTACCGTCATTGGTTTGCCCGCACGCGTGCGGACAGCTCTGCTGCTCCGCACGCGTAATCAGATTTGCTCGAGATCTGAGTTCGACGTTCACAGCCCGGGAGGGTTTCCATGCCTGCCATCAAATTTCGCGGTGTCGATTTCATTCAGTACGATTCCCTGCTCACCGATGAGGAGAAACTCGTCCGCGACACCACCCGTCAGTTCATTGAAGACAATCTCATTCCCATCATCGAAGAATGCAACCGCGCCGGACGATTTCCGCGCGAACTGGTGAAGCCGATGGCCGACTTGGGTTTCTTCGGCGCGTCGCTCAAGGGATACGGCTGCGCCGGCATGGGTAACGTGGAATACGGCCTGATGACGCAGGAACTGGAGCGCGGCGACTCCGGTGTACGGAGCTTCGTCAGCGTGCAGTCGGGACTCTGCATGTATCCGATTTACGAATTCGGCAGCGACGAGCAGAAAGAGACCTGGCTGCCTGCGATGCAGAAAGGCGAAAAACTCGGATGCTTTGGATTGACCGAGCCGGATTTCGGATCGAACCCCGGCGGTATGCGCACGCGGGCACGCAAGGTTGGAAACGAATACGTGATCAATGGCGAGAAGATGTGGATCACCTCGGGAACGATCGCCGACGTAGCCATCATCTGGGCCAAGGTGGAGAACGAGAATGACCGTATTCGCGGATTTCTGGTAGAGACGGACCGTCCGGGATTCAAGGCGGACGACATTCACGGCAAGTGGTCGCTGCGGGCGTCAGTGACGTCGGGGCTATCGCTGCAGGATGTGCACGTGCCCGAGTCGAATCTGTTGCCGAAAACTGGCGGCTTGAAGTCTCCGCTGATGTGCCTGAATCAGGCGCGTTACGGCATCGCCTGGGGAGCGATCGGCGCGGCGATGTCGTGCTACGACTGCGCGCTGCAGTATTCCCTGCTGCGGAAGCAATGGCGCGATCAGCCCATCGCGTCGCACCAACTCGTGCAGGACAAACTGACGTGGATGATCAGCGAGATCACGAAGGCGCAACTGCTCGTGCTGCAGGTGGGACGTTTGAAAGACGCAGGAAAGGTCGAGCCTCATCACGTCTCGATGGCGAAGCGAAACAACGTATGGATGGCCCTCGAGTGCGCCCGGCTGTCGCGCGATATTCTCGGCGCGAACGGTGTAGCGGATGATTATCCGATCATGCGTCACCTGATGAATCTTGAGTCGGTGAAGACCTACGAGGGCACGCACGACGTGCACTCACTGATCATCGGGCAGAGCGTCACGGGCATCGACGCATTCTAGATCGCATTAATCGCCCAATTTCGAAGACGGGGTGCGCAGTATTTCACGCATGCTCCCATTTTGTTCTGTTTTCGTAATAGCTTCCTGCAGGCATGAATTCGAGGGCGTACGCAATTTCCTCATCCGACCCAGCGTGGAATAGAAGTGCTCCTTTGCTCTGCGCACGCTGAAACCGGCGAAAATCGTTCTGAATTTACAAATCTGTAACAACTTCGACTTCCGACTTGAGAGCTAACCGCCTGTGAGATACCCTTCCCTCGGTCGGGGCGACGGCCTTCCCCCAGAGGGCTGAGAACGCTCTCCCCATCGTCCACACAAGTTTACGATCCTATCGCGCAGAATATGCGTTGTTTGGGCCCGAACGAGTCTTAGCCGCGATACACGTTTACAACGACAAACCAAGGAGCTTGCAATGAGCCTACTTCAAACGCTGTTGGCCCTTGTGGTCTTAATTTACGTATTGTGCATGGTTGTGCAATTTCTGCAGGAAGGTGTGAAAGCAGCGCTTAGCACGAAGGCCAAGACAATGGAAAAAGTTATTCGGGAGTTTATGGGAAACGATCTGCTTACGCCGGAGCAGATCGAGGCTGCCCTAAAAAGACGCGGTTTTCAGAGCCTTGCGGCACTTGAACACTTCAGCAAGGAAGACTTCCGCCAGTTGATGGACACCATCCCCTTCGGTCCAGTGCAGCTTCCGGCGATTTCGAATGTTCTTGGAGTAGCCAACGCCAGCATTGACGTAGCTTGCTACGACGCCGCTTTGCGGCGCCCGGGAGCAATTAGGCCCGGGATTAGCGAGCCACAAGCCGTGGCTGGCGCCGGCTCGCCGCATCCCAGCCGATATCTCTTCCGAGCAATCCGTCCGCCTGAGGTGGACCGCCTGGAGAAGTGACTACGAGGGCGCCGGTTTTTGGGGAGGCCTTTATCTCTTCCTTGGGCTACCGATCATGGGGCTTCTCGTATCGCTCGGTACTCCATTCTGGAATGATGTCTTGAAAAGCATGACTGGCGTGAACAATGCGTTAAATACTGTCGCCAAGAAATCTTCGTAATGGAGGAACAATGAGCACAGGAAAATCTCACAAGACTAAATCGAAGCCAAAAGCAACGAGGCGAGAAAACAGGATGGAACGCATGCCATGCGCTCTTGATCTGTCAGGCGATGATATTCGAGCGAAGAAGAATTCGAGCGTTAATTTGCTGATCATCGGGAACAACTACACACTGAGGCAAATATCAGTAACCACTACCGATGCCGCAGGCAATGCAACCACGAATAGCTTCTCAGACAAGATCGATCCCACCATGAAGAAGGTTACCATCACGGTTCTGGAAGGTTTGAACACCGTTGTGATGACATTCTTTCCCCCACCTGCACCCGAAACGCTGGATATTGTTGAGGACTGCGGTGACGGAACAACGGGGCCAATCCTCTCGTTCGGCGCCGGCATACGCATTAGCGCAACTTTCAACATCATCGCCAGCTAGGGAGGTCCGATGCGAAACATTCATCGCAGCTTAACCATAATCACAGCTCTCCTTGAGATTGGTTTGTATGCAGCCGGGCAGACTTCGCCGCAATATGATTGCAAGAAGGAGCGAGATCCTTTTTTCTCCTACTGCGAAGACGTAAATCGATTCTTAAAGGATGCCGCACCCACTAGAGACGGTGCGGGAAGAATTGACCGTTCTAACCCTCAGGTCCGCGCCGACTTGCTGTCATTCTTGAGGGTGTACAGCGATCCAGCTCGCTTCACTGCCCTTCTAGCGAACGATGTTGCGTTCAGGAACGCCCTCAACTCAGTCGCCCGCTCCTTTCCGACTGTCCCTGACGGCTCGCCGACGAGCAAGGCGGCGATTGCTGGAGTCAATCAGAGCAGAATGGACAAGCAGAGCGGAGCCGGGAGTAACGCGAGCGGAACCACAACCCTGGTAGAGAAGGCCGGAACGGCAGCGATTCTGGATTTTGCACTGGAATCGGGTGCGCTCACCAGAACTGTGAGTGGCAACACTGCCACATTGAGCGGCAATGCAGAAGGCCTGTGGAGGACGTTGACCGGGAGGCAGGCCCTCTGCTTCGAATGTAATGATGTGCTGGGGAGCAAGGTACTGCGCGACCTTAACCTTTCTGCGTCGTTCTTGCTCGACCAACTGAGTTCATCGACGGCCGTGACGAGCGGCCCGGCAAATTCCGCGACACCTTCGGCGGTGACGAGTGTGCTCGTACCGTCAAAGACCGGAAAATTATCAGGCTTGACTGCTCGGTATCAGATCTGGAACCCGTACGATCCTCACTCGGCCGCGTTCGCGTCTACATGGAAAGAGACGACTGATGCTGCAAACAAGGAAATCGGCGACGCATCGAAGGAACTCCACGATACTGTCGTGCAACTCGTAGGCGCGAGCAAGCTGGATCAGGATGATGCCTTTCAAAAAGTACTGAAGAGCTACAGGGACACGATTCTCGATGACGCTGACATCAATGACCTTGACAAGCTAAAACGCGACCTGTTGGCTCTGTATCAAACCACGATCGACACGTGGAAGAGAGACGATCCGGAATTTGACGAGAAGGTGACAGCCATCAATGTTTCTCTCGCCAAATACAAGGACCTCTGGCAAAGCCTGGTCGACACAGCGCGAGGAAAACCACTGCTGACCCTCGAGTACTCATTCAGTCGGCCCCCGAGCCAACCAGAGACGCATGACGTTCGTTTCGTGTTTGGGTATACGCCTCGCGGCGCTGTCGGTCTGCTTTCGATCAACGCGGCATTGTCGCTATACGGCGGCTCCCTGCCCGCGGGAGCAAGGTACGGTCGGCTGCGCGACGGCCAAATCGCCGCCGAGTACGACCGTCCGCTCCAAATCAAGAACAACCCCAACCAGGTCACATTGACTCTGGCGGCCTATTGGCAGTATCAGCCCGATCCCTCAGTTCTGAACATTACAGCAGGAAACCTGGCTCCGGGGACTAACATCGATCTGCCACAAGACGCCCAGGTGCTTCTCGGAACGGCTGGTTCACTCTGGGTCACTCAGGCAAAATTCACCATCAACTCCAAGTCTGGAATCAAAGTCCCTTTTGCGGTGAAATGGTCGAATAAAACGGATCTGCTGAACGGGAACAAAATCGGCGCGCAAGTTGGAATCAGTTATGACTTTTCGTCCCTGAACAGTCTGTTCGGAGGAGGCTCTCAATAAGAAACCGCTCTGCATGAGTAACACGCGTCAAGCTGTCGGCTTGTCTTTCATCGGTTCAACCGCCATGAATTCTTCGACGAAGCGGCGGGTATAGCTCTCGAGCAGGGCAGGAATCCGCTGTGCATCCGAAGACTTCAACACCAGTCCAGCGTGATGGTGCTTCCTGATGCGGAAATGCACTTCGGGATCGTTGTAGCCAGAGGTGTCAGGATTCTCCTGCCGGGCTAGCGAGACGATGACTCCGGCGTAGTCCTGGCGAGTGGGCGGCAGTTTGTAGCTCCCATCGCCGCCGGCGACTTCGATTCTCGCCCATTCGCGCCATAAGTTGATTCCAGTCGCGGTCTCGACCATTTCGTTGATATAGGCTCCGCCGACACGCGCCGCACACTCGAGAAAATAGAACTGACCGTCGGCCTGGGCTTTGATGAACTCGGCGTGCGCCACGCCGCGCACCAGTCCAAGGGCGGCAATCAGGTCGAGGTTCGTGGCACGAAGGGCGTCATCATCTTCGCCTCCGCGAGGCACTGTAAACGTCGTGAACACTCCACCATGAGCCACATTCATCGGCGGCTTGCCGTACTTGCTGACGTTTGAGAAAACCACCTCGTTTTCCGAAACAACCGAGTCGACGTGGTAAACGTCTCCCGGAACAAACTTCTCCACGAGAAAGGTTGACTGTTTGTCCCCAAGTTGATCGAGCACCGGCCACAATTCCTCCGCGGCATGGATCTTCTTTATGCCGATCGCGGACGCCTCCTGGCGCGGCTTCAACACCCAGGGCCCGGGGACGTGATCCAGGTAGTACTGGATATCTCCGTGATTGACAACAGGGACGAAGTCAGGCACGCGAATCTTGCGATCCAGCGCGCGCATTCGCATGGCCAGCTTGTCGCGAAAATAGCGCATGGTGGTGAGGCCCATCCCGGGGATGCGCAGATGCTCCCGCAAGGTCGCGGCTGTTTCCATATCGAATTCGTCAAGCGCAACAATTCGGTCCAGCTTTTCACTACGCGCAAGATGGGTCACGGCTTTCACAATATCGGCCAGCGGAATTTCATCGGGAAGGTAGTACGTATCGTCGAGGCTTTCGCGAGGCCAGTCCGCGTTACGCAGCTTCTCGGCGGTCAACAGAAGAACGCGGCATCCCTGGCGCTTGCATTCGCGCATGAACTCCTGCCCTTTTTCGTAGGTCGTGATGCAAAGGAAAGTCAGTGGACGCTTGTCGGGCATGCGATTCGGCTCGGATCAGGGTAGGAGAATACCATGCGCAACGGTGAGGACGACATTCGAACCTTCGCCGGACAAAAACGATTGGGTGAATCCTGTATTTTCATTCTGCTCGCGAGTGCTGTATAGTCTCACCCCGGCGGTGTGAGATTTCTGGAGCGCCAGGAGAGATCGCATGGCAACGCAGACCCGGCCGGAAGGCAAAGCCCGCACCTACGGGGAAAACATCGAAAGCGACCTCGCAGCGCGGTTCCTGCGCGTAGTCGAGGTTGCAGCCATTGCATCGGCTCACACCATGGGACAGGGCGATCGCAAGCTCAGCGACCAGGTGGCCACCGAAGCCATGCGCAAGACCATGGATTCGATTCCGATGCATGGGACCATAGTGATCGGCGAGGGGGAGCGCGACGAAGCTCCCATGCTCTACATCGGGGAGAAGGTGGGAGCTGAATTCCCCGACGGCACTGAAGTTCCCGAAGTTGATATTGCCGTTGATCCGCTCGAAGGCACGAACCTGTGCGCCACCGGAGCTCCCGGGGCGATCACAGTGCTCGCGGCGTCCGAGCGCGGCGGATTACTCAACGCGCCTGACTGCTACATGGAAAAAATCGTGGTGGGGCCATCCTGCAAGGACGCCGTTTATCTGGATGCGCCCGTTTCCCACAATCTCAAGAACATCGCGCGTCGGCTGGACCGCGATGTGGACGACCTGGTGGTGATGGTGCTCGATCGTCCGCGCCATGAAAAGCTGGTCGCGGATATCCGGGCGGCGGGCGCTCGCATTCGATTGATTGGCGACGGTGATCTTTCGGCCGGAATCGCGGCTGCAGTCATCGGAACCGGCGTACACGCAGTGATGGGCTCCGGCGGCGCACCCGAGGGAGTGATCACGGCGGCGGCGGTTCGCTGTCTCAACGGCTATATGCTGGGCCGGTTGGTCGTGAAGCCCGATCAGGAAGAGCGCCTGGAGCGCATGGGAATCAAAGACAAGAATCGCATCTATGAAGCCGAGGATCTCGCGCCCGGCAAGCAATTGATTTTCGCCGCGACCGGCGTGACCGACGGCGCGCTGATGAAGGGCGTGCGATTCTTCGGCGAGGGCACGCGGACTTCATCGGTGATCATGACCTCTGCGCACGGGGAAAGTACGGTTCGTCGAGAGCATCCATCTGGACAAGAACCCGGATTTCAAGGTGAGGTTCTCGTAGAATCGTCGTCAGCCCTACTTCAGATACTCCGAGTCCTTCTTCAGTTCCTCCGGAATCGTGGGAAATGGCGGCCACTCCTGCGAATACCCCTTCAGCAGCGGCGTCGCGACTTCCGAGCGCAAAGTTCCGTCGTGCACCGCGAACTTGTGTGGATTGCCCGCCGAGTATCCCTCCCACAGACTCACACCAGCGTACGCGCCGTCCTTGCGCAGGACGTAGTAGGTCATGTCCATGAAGCGCAGCTTGTTCATGTCTCCGTTGTAATTGCGCACGATGCGCTTGAGCGCGTCGATGCCGGCTTCCTGAGGTGACATGCCGTGCCGCATGTTCTCGACAATAGTGTGAGCGCCGGCGACCTTGATGTTCTCTTCCCCGCTGCCTGTAGCCCCGGCGGAGCCCACGTCCTGATCGGTGTAGCAGCCGGCGCCGATAATCGGCGAATCTCCGCAGCGGCCGGGCAATTTGAAGGCAAGTCCGCTGGTGGTGGTGATGCCGGAGATTTCTCCCTTTTCGTTCAAGACGGAACAGTGGATCGTGCCCGTCGGCGGAAACAACACACGGCGCACCGCGGAGAGCAGAAACTCCGGTTCAATGCCCAGATTGGCGGCGCGCTGCTTCAGTTGATCGATGCGATCACGCAGCAAGTCTGCCCGTGGCTTGGAACCCGGAGCTGGCGCTTGCCAGTGGGGATCGGCGATACCCGGCCCCCACCAGTCACGATCGGAATTGAACTCCTTCCACAGCATCCAGATTTTGCGGGAGCGATCGGTCAGCAGGTTCTCGCGCGGGAAGCCCATGGCCACGGCGAATCGTTCAGCGCCTTCGCCCACCAGCATGACGTGTCCGGTGTGCTCCATGACGGCTTTGGCCACCATCGAAACATTCTTGATGTTGCGCACGCCGCCCACCGAACCGGCCCGGCGAGTGGGGCCGTGCATGCAGCAGGCATCGAGTTCGACCACACCCTCTTCATTGGGCAGGCCGCCGAGACCGACGGAATCATCCTTGGGATCGTTCTCCGGCCCTTTCACCACTCGGATACCCGCGTCCAGCGTGTCTCCGCCACTCTTGAGAAAGGCATAGGCTGCTTCCACGTAAGCGTAGCCGTTGTTGGCGCAGATGATGATCGGCCGCTTTGCGTCGTTCTGCGAAGCGTGCCCTTGATCGGTCGCAACAGTAGATGCGACGGCATCCCCCGGATTCGACACTGCCGCGGTGGCGATTGCTCCGAGAACCGAAGTCTTCACGAAATCACGACGCGAAACTGTCACAGGATCCTCCTCCAGGACCACTCATCACTCGGAGTTCACTCCGCCAATAATCTTACGGTGCGAATTTTCATGCTACAGCAAAGCCGGAAGCATACCATGCATAGGCGGCCCGGGCACTCGCAGTACATGGCCCATGCCCAACGAGAGTTGTATTGATAGGTGTGGCTCCAGGTTTTTCGGAAGAGGAGGAATAACCGGGAACATCCGCAGACATTCCCGGATTCTCACATTGCTAACGGCTGGCGAATCTGCGCAGGCGCCCCGGATACGCCGCGCCTGCTTTCCGCAGGCGGTCAGCATCGATAGCGCCGATGGGCTGCACTTTCTCCGAGCGGAATCGCAGCAGCGCGGCAATATTCCCTACTTTGTCGAACTCGGGATCGTCCTTCACATAAAAGGTCTCGATATCGCGGCGAACAACCCACGGCAGGATCGCTTCGCCGACATCGACGATTTCCTGCGTGGCCCGCCCGCAGACCGGGCAGTAGCTGACCAGATGGGCATCGATGTGGCCGCAACCGGTGCACTCGACGGCGTGGGCCTGCAGATTCTCTCCGACGAGAAGGGTCTGCACCTCGCCTAACTCGAGTGACCGCAAGACGCGCCGCAGTCCCGTGACGCCACGGCCATTGCTGCGCGCATTGCTTAGTGTTTGGTTCATCAGGTCGTGACGGCGCTCGTTCTGCCATTGCTCGACAATCTGCTGCGCGTGGCTCCGGATTTCGTCCCGCGTCGCGTGCGCCAAATCAGCGTGGAAGCGCCCAATCAGCGCCTGACTGACGTAAGGATGGAGTTGCGGCTCGAACAACGGACGATGCGCGTCCTGGCAGGCAAGAATCCATTTCTCGAAAACACCCTTATCCATCAACTCCTTCAAACTCTCAGCGATGTTCTTGAAGTGTTGGCGCACTTCATCTTCGACGCGGCGCTGGGCGTGGCCGCCTTCGTATCCGGCGAATCCATCGCTCCGTCCCCGGCGCGGTAGCGGATGGAACAGGTCCTCCCGCTCCGTGAGTTCGCCAAGGCGAAGATCGAAGATGCGAGCGCGATGTTTGTCCAGAAGCACAATGGCCAGAAGAGGTGAAGCTCCGAGCAGATGCGCCAAAGGTTTCAGACGAAAATGGCGGTCGACAAGAAGCTGCGTTCCGCCCAGAGTTGGAGGCAAGTCATATTCCCGCCAGAGGTTCTGACTTCCGCATGCAAAAACCGCTTTCGCATGAGTGCCATTCGTGCGCAAATCCCCGGAGAGCCGGACGATACGGTCAATGTCGGCACGCGCGCAGTCTTTCCTTCCTTTGGGTTCGAGCGCGCGCATCGCTTCGCGTGCCAGGTCTTTTATGAGAATTGTGTCTTCTTTGTGAGCTTTATTGCGCGGAGTGGACGGTTGAAAATAAAAACTGACAGCGCAAGAGTTCTGATCTTGAAATTCAGCCAATTCACGGATTTGTTCGCGAGTCATGCTCATGGAATCTCCCCACAGATTTGATTTTTTGGATTAGGCGGCGCCGGTTGGAACGAACCGGCCCTCGAACTGCTTGGCCAGTCCCGGCGCCTTGCGCAAGTGGTCGCGCGCAGTGGAAACAAAAGCGAGCACTTGCTCTGCCGATTGGCCAGTGATCGCCACAATCTCTTCGACGCTGAAGCCCTCAACCGCGTGGAGGATGAACGCCTCCCGCGGTCCCGAGCCCAGATCGCGCAGCGCGGAGGCAATCAGCCGCAGCAACTCGTCCGACGCCATGATTTGCTCCGGAGTAGCGACCCGTGAGTCCGCAATGACGGTTTCTCCCGTAATCGACTCGTCGGGCTGATGGAACTGCAGCCCCGGCTCGTCGCTGCCGTTCACGTTCGGACGCCGCGCCGATTCCTCCAAATGCACGGCGTTGCCGTTGCTTTCATCGGAAAGCGACAGTTCGTCCAGCGCGCGCAGGGCCTGGCGGTAAAGCCAAGGCTCCAGTGCCAACTTTTCCGGCTTCTCCTGATCATTGCCAAGGGCGGCTGCAATGGCCTCATCGATCACTTCTTCCTTGGAAATGGAATCCGGAGCGATCGCCTCCTGCGCCTCGCGAAAGTAGATCTCGCGCTCCACAAAACGATCCAAGCGAGCGAGGTTGGCATTTACATAGGAGCGGATATCGTCCGCTGAAATCGTAGGTGGGAACACCGCCGCCAGCGTCTGCTCGAATGGAACTTCCCGCAGCGGCGGTGCAGAACGCGCACTGTTGCCGCGACGTCCGCGGTGCCATTTGTGCGACGCACGCAAAAGATCCTTGTGCTTGTTGACCTGCTGGAGCAGGTCTTCGAACGCAGTCTTTACCGCTGCGGCCGCGGTCGGGGCCTTCGTCTGCACCGCCATCTGTCCCGAGGGCAGGCGTAGGTTCAACGAAACACTGGTGCCCTCCTTGGCCGAGATATCTTCGACCACTCCCTTGAGGTGCACCAATTCAGGCCGGAACACCTGCAGCCTTTTCTGTAGTTTTTCGATTTGATGTTGAACGTCTTTTTCTACGGCAGGAATTTTCGGAAGACGGTAACTAACGTGAACGTTCATGAGCGCCTCGGCCTTGCTATACGAAGTCCGCGCAACCAAGTGCTTTCTTAAGGCGATTGTACACCCGGCGGAAAAAAGGCAAGCGGAGAAATAGGGAAATCAAAAAACAATATTCAATTAGGGGATCGCTGGTAGAAATCCTAGTTGCGCGACAAAGGTTTGCAGCCTTTTAGCCCGTCAGTTTATGATCCCGACCCATGACCGATTGCAAGCTTTTCGTGTCGTTCCTTCTCACTTCGATCGCCTGGGCGCAGACCCCAAACTCCAAGGAAGTCGACAACGTTTATCCCGACGCTCACGCACTCTATCTTGATCTGCATGAGCATCCAGAACTCTCGCAGCACGAAACGCAAACTGCCGAGAAGTTGGCCGCTGGCCTGCGCAGAGCAGGTTATGACGTGACTGAACACGTTGGCGGAGCTGGCGTAGTCGCTATTCTGAAAAATGGCCCTGGCCCGACCATCATGCTGCGCACCGAACTCGATGCTCTACCCGTCGAAGAAAAGACCGGCCTTCCCTACGCCAGCAAGGTCCACATGAAAGATGATGCCGGACGCGATGTTCCCGTGATGCATGCTTGCGGTCACGATCTGCACATGGCGGCATTTCTCGGTACGGCCGAGGTCATGGCGCATAGCAAGAACACCTGGCACGGGACGTTGATGCTCGTCGGTCAACCGGCGGAGGAAACGATCGGCGGAGCTAAGGACATGCTCAAGGACGGGTTGTTCACTCGATTCCCCAAGCCTGACGTCGCAGTGGCCTTACACGTTAGCAATGCTTCGCCCGCGGGAGTTGTGGCGATCACGCCGGGCATTTTCAACACGAATTCGGATTCTTTGCGGATTACGATCCATGGCAAGGGTGGACATGGCGCTATGCCGAACACAACGGTTGATCCCATTGTGATCGCCGCCCGAACAATCCTCACGCTGCAAACGATCGCATCCCGCGAAATCAAGCCCGGCGAGATGGCCGTTGTAACCGTCGGCTACATTCGCGCCGGCACGAAGAACAACATCATTCCCGATGAGGCTGAGATGGGACTGACCGTCCGGACGTACAAAGATGACGTACGCAATCAGGTTCTGGCGGCGATCACCCGTATAGCGCGCGCCGAAGCAGCGGCAGCCAACGCGCCTCTTGAACCATCCGTGGAACGCTTCGAAGGCACGGACCACGTTTACAACAACCCCGCTTTGGCTGAACACCTCAAAGCTCCGCTGGAGGCGGCCTTGGGCAAAGGCAATGTTCAGACCAGCGAGCCGATCGCACCGTCCGAAGACTTTTCCTACTTCGTCAACCAAGGCGTGCCCGGCTTCTACTTCAGCCTGGGAGGCGCCGATCCACAGAAATTCGCTCAGGCCAAGGCAGAAGGAAATGCCTTGCCTTCAAATCATTCTCCACTCTTTGCGCCAGACGTGGATCCGGCGCTGCACACCGGGATCGCCGCCGAAGTCGCGGTGCTGAGGAACCTGCTGAACACCTCGCAGGATGAACTGCGCAAACTGACCGCGCAGCAGCCATCCCACTAAGAATCAGGAGCCGCGCATTCGTGGCATCCGAACATGGGCTAGGGTTCAATTAGCTGAACGGCAGCTCTGCACGCTGGAATCGGATCCTGCTTTGTTGAGCGCGGCCACCTCCGCCGCGTTCAACGCGCGACGATAGACTCGCACCTCGCCAACATCGCCGTCGAAAAACAGTCCGTCATCCCGTTGCGCTCCGATCAACAATGGCCCCTGGCTCGCGCACCATGGCGCGAGTCCGGTGAAACTCTGCACCTCGCGGCCGTTCAGGTAAATGTGCAGCTCGCCCATCGTTTGATCAAATATTGCCACCGTATGCACCCATCGATCGACCGGAAGGCTCTCGCCATTGACCCAATAATCCGTCCAGCGAGCCGCAAGTGTGGTGGCGCCCCATTGCATCGCAGGATTGGGGCCGGAACCGAGCCGCCACTGCGAACCCCAGGTGGTGCGTACCTGCGACACCCATGCGCTGTACGCCGCCGGATTGTGGACGCGCACCCAGGCACTCACACTGATCGAGCCAGCTGTGCTGAGATCGGGATCGTGAGGGAATTCGATGAAGGCTCCCTTCCCGTCAAACCGATACGCTTTCCCTTCCCGCCCATTGCGATCAGGAGCAAGAACGACTCCATGCACCGATGCTTTCGCATCGGGATGGCAGAGATCGATGGCTGATCCTTCCAGCGGGATGTAAGCCGCGAGGCCAGAGTTGATGTCAACACCGCTTCCGTAATTGTTCCCGACAAGTCCTCGAGCCTCGAAACCCGGAAGTGCTTTCAGCCGTGACGCATCTTCCTTTCGCCCACGTGCTTCGAGGGCCTGAATCAGGTTCTGGCGCTCAACCGCGTCGAAGCGAAAATCGTCGGCATACTCTGCGCGCAGGCGATCCCAAAAGGTCGCGAGATCTGCATGGTTGGTTGAAAGCTCGTCCATTATCGGCCGAGCGCATGAAAGCAGTGGGAGCGGATCGTCACTGAATGACGAGCCAAAGCGCCGAGTCCAGGCATGACGGCGCCGCTGGGCCTCGCTGAGGTAGCGCGCGGGCCCCTCGTGGGAGGCTGCATCAGCCTGCCCGAGGACCTCCAGCGCACGGTAGAAAGCTCGATAGCCCACCGAGCCGTGCGTCTCTCCCGGGAATACCTCGTAGTGAAATTCGATATCCGCGCTCGGAGCAGCCTTCGAAGGTCTTCGCGAAGCGAATTGCGCCGACAGAAATGTCGGCCTCCTCATCGCCGCCGGCGCCGATGAATACGAATCGGGGAGCAGGAACGGGCTTGGCCAGGGCTCCCGCAAGCTGCGCGACGAAGCGATCATCCAGACCAAAACTCGGACTCAGCGCGATGTTCGCCTGGAACAAATCGGGCCGTCGGATGAACGCGTACAGCGAAAACATTCCAGCGTTGGAGTGGCCTGCGAGAATGCGGTACTTTCCGATCGGAAATTCGGCGGCGAGTTTGGGTATGAGTTCGTCGGCGAGAAAACTAAGAAAGCGGTCCGAGGGCCCGTCAGCGAACTTGTCGCTTGCAAAAGTAGGCATCAGATCGCGGCCGCGGTCGGTATTCACGACTCCCGCGACCACCATCGGAGGCAGGCGGCCGTTCGAAGTGAGGTGATTCACAGCCGCAGAAACGTTGCGAAGATTCCACTCCCCGTCGAGCAATATCAGCAACGGCATGCCTTGCGCAGGATGAGCCGGCGCTGAGACAAGAATGTCGCGCTTCTCTCCCAGAATCTTCGATTCCAGTGTTTCGTGCTTCGCGAAGGTCAGTGGAAAATCCTGGGTGAGGGCTGGCAGTGCTGCAAAATGCAAGAAGACGAGTGCGATGAACACACGACGGCCTGAGATGAGTCTCATTTCATCCTCTGGCTTTCTAGTCAGGAAGGAACTTGAGACTATACCGCAACTGTGACGGACGTTTCCGTGCGTGTGACCGGGCGGTAGAGCGTATCGCGCTCGATGGGCTCGCGTCCGGCGGCGCGGATCAGGCGCTCCAACTCCTCGCGACGCATTCCCTGCGGAGTCGTGGCCCCAGCATCGTGGTAGATCTTCTCTTCAATGACCGTGCCGTCCATGTCGTCGGCGCCGAAGCGCAGCGAGATCTGCGCGATCTTGGCGGTCATCATCTGCCAGTACGACTTGATATGCGGGAAGTTGTCGAGCACCAGCCGGCTCACCGCGATCTGCTTGATGTCGAGCATGCCGGTGGTCTTCGGCAGATGTTGCAGCGGCGTGTTGTCGGGATGGAAGGCCAGCGGAATGAATGTCTGGAAGCCGCCGGTTTCATCCTGCAGCGCGCGTAGTTTGAGCAGATGGTCGACGCGGTCTTCGTCATTCTCGACGTGACCGTAAAGCATGGTCGCGTTCGACTTCAGCCCAATCTGATGCGCGAGCTTCGCCGTTTCCAGCCACTGGTCGCCGTCAATCTTGTGATCGCAGATGATGTGCCGCACGCGATCCGCGAAAATTTCCGCCCCGCCGCCGGGCAACGAGTCAACGCCTGAAGCTTTGAGCTGCTCCAGCGTCTCGCGAATCGACAGCTTCGCGCGCCGCGACAGATACGCAACTTCCACCATGGTGAATGCTTTGAGATGCACCTGCGGAAAACGCTGCTTCAGACCAGAGCAGAGATCGAGAAAATACTGAAACGGCAGATCGGGATGCAGTCCGCCGACAATATGAAACTCCGTGACCGCCTCGGAATATCCCGAGGCCGCCGTCTCGAACGCTTCTTCCAGCGCCATGGTGTAAGCGCCGGGCGCATCTTTCTTCCGCCCAAACGCACACAAGCCGGCAAGCCGCAACGCAAACATTCGTCGGATTGATATGCCGGTTGACGTTGAAATAAGTCTTGTCGCCGTGCATGCGCTCGCGCACGGAGTTGGCCATCCATCCAACGGCAAGGATGTCGCCGGTGCGGTAAAGCGCCAGAGCGTCGTCGGCGTTGAGCCGCTCACCGGCCAACACCTTGTCGCAGATCGGCTTCAGCCGAGGATCATCTGTTTGGAAAGCGTGCGAAGAACCCATCCCCTTGATGATATCAAGAACGGGCCTTTCCTTCGATTTTGAACAATGTTCACTGGAACAATGTTCACTAGAACCAAGGTTCAGCGGTTCACCACCACCCGGTCCTGAATCTGGCCGTACTCGTCTTCGGAAAGGATGCGACGGGTCACGAGTTGATGAGCATTCGCGTAAGGACGCTCGGCAATGATGCGATCGGCTTGACCAGAAGTGATTCCGGGCAACGATGCCAGGTCGTCCTTTGAAGCCTTATTGAGGTCGACGGTTTTCTTGTTGCTGAGTCCTTCTTTTACGCCCTGGGCGACTGCTTTGGTGTCCCGCTTGATGGCAGCGGTTTCTTCAGCGGTCTTCTGCCGGATCTGGTCCGGGCTCTGGTTTGTGCAAGCCGCATCGAGGCCTAACGAGAGGAGGACGGATGCAAGTAAGACGCGTGAAATCATAGTATTCCGATGCCGCCAGATTGAAGTCGGTTGTCGCCGGATAAGAATCGCTGCCCACCCTCAGAAGCCAGACGGCATCTATCTTGGAGAGTCTTTGCGCGCCCATTCAGCAGAAGGAGGAAAATTTATGCGAAGTATTCTCGCCGCACTATTTTCGGTGGCCCTGCTGTGCGGAGCCGCGCTCGCACAGCAAACACCGCCGCCGAACCCCGATACCCAAACGCCCCGCTCCGACGAACAGCCCAACCAACCCGCGCAGCAGGGCCAGTCACCGCCAATCAGCCGCGCATCAAGCACAAACCTCGAATTCTCTCAAGATCGCTCCGGGCAGCGTGATTCCGGTGCAATTGTCCAAAACCGTCGATGCCAAGAAAGCGAAGACCGGCGACGAGGTAGTCGCCACGGTAACGCAAGACTTGAAAACGAACAGTGGCGAAGTCGTCGTGCCCAAAGACACGAAAATGATCGGGCATGTCACCGAAGCCCAGGCGCGCAACAAGGAGCAGAAGCAGTCGGAAATTGGCATCGCCTTCGATCACGCCGTCGTGAAAGGCGATCAGATGCAGTTGCCGATGTCGATTCAGGCCGTGATCGCGCCGCCTTCGAGCAGTCCGAGCGCGGCGGCTCCGGAAGGGCCATCTCCGTCAGCCGCGGGTGGCAGCTCCGGGAGTTCTCCGACAACCGGTTCACGGACCACAGGTACAGGCAGCGGCAGCGGCACCGGCACAACTCCGGCGCCTCAGCAGAATTATCCCTCGGGTGGCGCTTCCGATCCCGCGTCTCAGGGCGAAGCGCGGCCGCCGATCACCGGAAACACCCAGGGCGTGATTGGCATATCGGACGTCAAACTGGATTCCGGTTCGCAGAATTCGCAGCAGGGATCAGTGCTGACCTCAGAGAAAAACAATGTGAAGATTGAAAAGGGGACGCTGCTGCTGTTGCGGGTAAATCAATAGCGGCCGTTCGGCTCTCATCTTGCGCACGCAGACCGAGTTTGCGTGCGCGAGATTTTTCATTCGATCAACAGCGCAGCCGTTGAGCGCGATATCAGCGGGCGCTGGCGGCGAAGGCATTGAAACCCTGCTTGCGCTGCTCCGCCTCTTTCGGGTAGTCACCCAACCACACATACTCGGGCTTGGTCTGCAGCAATGACAACTTGCGCAGATAGACCTCCGGAACGCCCTTCACAAAGCTCTTGCTTTGCACCGCTTCTCGCATCTCTGTCGCTGACCGCTGCGACTTGGCGATGTAGGCTTCCAGGGTATCGTCGTTCACGGCCTGGATGCCAAGGTCAAGGCAGACCTGCTCCCGCATCCTCAAGAATGCCTGCAACAACTCCGAGGGATTAGTGTCGGGCATGCAGATACCAAGTGCCTTGCCCCGCCGCGTCAGGGAACTAGCCGCCTGCGGCTTGCGATCCGAAAACGAAATCGTCCAGAAATTCTGCAGGCAGCTTTGAATGGAACACTTTAACGGCATTGGAGTCTTCCCCTTGGGGAAGATCTGACTCACTTCGCCGAAGCAGTGATAGCGCGTGTGCACGAGCAACCGGCAGAAGTTGGGCGGCTGGGTCGGCGAGTCCGATACCAGAGAGAAGTCCAGCAGGCGAGTAAAGCCCATCCCCTCGAACGTCCGCGTATAGCGGTCGAGTGCTTCCATGTCGAGCATGGGAAATTGTGCCGGCGTCGCAGGCGGAAACGAGAACGCCGTGGCCATGTTCTTCAGCACACGGCTCTTCATCGTCGCGAAGGTGAAAAGAACATGGATCCAGCTGCCGAACCGCCAAAGAATGATCGAGAGAAGAACGCCCAGCCAAATCAGTGAGGAAACGGGCGCCGAGTGCCGGCCCGCGTGGCCGTATCGCGCCTGCAGAGCCTCATATTCGGCTTTCGAGACCGGTTGCCATCCGTGTTGAGTCCAGAGCGTCTTCGGTCCTGATGCGAGTTTGTCGCCTATGAGCTGGACGTTCCTGGTTCCGTAGGAAAGGAAATCGAAGCGCACTCCGCCGTTCTGTCGAGGAAAGGACTGCAGCGTCAGGTTGAATGTGCTCTCGCCCAGCGTGATCGGCAAAGTTGCCTCGGCGCCGTTCGACTCATACCCCGTCAGAAATTTGTAGTGCCAGCCCGAGTCCTTGAAAGCCTGCCGCGACGCCTTGCTGAGAAAGGCATCATCCTCGTCACCGCCGCTGCTTTCGTCGTCGGTCGCATCGTCGGACGTCAGTGTGGAATTTGCACTGCTTTGAGCTCGCGTTGGCGCCTGCGGTTTCGGCGCAGGCACGCTGACGAATTTTTCTCCGTCCCACCGTGTCCCCACCCACTCGCCGCTTGTCGAGGGAAGAGGGGTCAATTGCAGATGTCCGTCCGACAAGGTCCAGGGGCCGTACGTTACCGTTTTCTCGGGAAGGTTAAATCGATCGAGTTGCCCAGATGCCGACAGGTGGTATGCAACGACGTCTTGTTTATTGAAGTCGGAGAGACCACCAGCGAGGAGCGTGAGGTATGCGTACTTTGGACCGTCAAACTTCGCCTGCAGTACGTTGCGGGAGCGTCCAGTACTATTCAAAGTCATGAATAGGAAGGCATCGTGGTCGTGCCAGAAAACCACGGTCTGCGCCAGGTGCTGTCCTACGGCATAACGCTTCGGCCACATCACGAACGCCGAGATCGCGGCCGCGGCCACCACCAAAAGAACGAGAATCGAGATTGCCTTCTTTTTGTCCAAAATCATGCACCCTCGCGGGGAAAGTTAGCACGGACAGGAAGGCTCGTTCAGGGTACTTAAGTCACGGAACTACCATGCAGAGGTCGCCTTCCGCTAACGCGGCAGTAACAGGTCTGCGGCCACGAACACGAAGAACAACACCGAGATCACACCGTTCATCGTGAAGAAGGCAGCATTGAGTTTGGAAAGATCGTTGGCCTTCACCAGTGAGTGCTCGTAGAGCAGGAGCAGGATCACAAGCCCGACTCCGGCCACGGCGAACTTCCCCAAGCCAAAGACGATCAGCAGCGCAATCAGAAATCCGACCATGACAACGTGGAAGCCACGGGCAACCCAGAGCGACCCGCGGATGCCAAGAAAGCGCGGAATGGAGTGCAATCCGGACTGGCGGTCGAATTCGATAATCCTGACAGGCGTAGAGAACGTCGAATCCCGCCACCCAGAACGTGACGGCCGCCGTCAGCAGCAGAATGCGGGGATCAAGCGATCCGCGCACCGCGATCCACGCCGCCGAGGGCGCGATACCGAGCGCAAAACCCAGCACCAGGTGGGACCAGCGCGTCACCCGCTTGGTATAGGAATAGAGCAGCAACACAGCGAGTGCAACCGGTGAAAGCAGCAAGAGCCAGACGATTCAACTGGCTGGCTGCCAGCACAAAAACGAGGCTCGAGACTACGACGAACGTGACCACAAACGCAGGCGATAGATGGCCGGCAGGAAGAGCACGAGTACTCGTACGCGGATTAGCCGCATCGATCGCGGCATCTGCCCAGCGATTGAATGCCATCGCCGCCGATCGCGCCGCCACCATGGCGACCACGATCCACAGGAGTTGACGGATCGAAGGAAATCCGTCGGCTGCAAGCATGGCGCCGCAGAGAGCAAACGGGAGCGCAAAAATGGAGTGCTCCCACTTGATCATCTCGAGCGTCACGCGCAGAGTCACGCAGAACGGGCACGGTCTGATTGTAAAACACAGGTCGTAGGTCTTAGGGTGTTGGGTGTCGGGCCAACGATGCTCGTCTGCAACAGCACGCGGGTCCGCAGACCTAAGACCTGACACCTGAGACCTAACTCCTATGACCCAACTCCGGGGATTAAAGGCACGAAACGGCATAGCTCACGGTACTCAATTCTGGGCTGACCGTTTTCCAGGTGAACCAGCCGCAACTGTTGCGCATCCTCCGCACCCACGGGAATGATCATGCGTCCGCCTTCACCCAGTTGCGCGACAAGATCAGCGAGGCATCTCCGGCGCAGCGGCCGACACGATAATCGCATCGTACGGTGCCGCTTCCGGAAATCCTCGCGTCCCGTCGCCGGTCACTACCTTCACGTTGGAGTACCCAAGTCGCTCCAGCTCGGCACCCGCCGACTCCGCCAGGGATGGCGTGGCGCTCAATCGAGATCACACGCGCTGCCAACTCCGCCAGCAATGCCGTGACGTATCCTGAGCCGGTCCCAATCTCGAGCACCTTATCCGTCGGCGAAAGCTTCAAAGCCTCGAGCATGAGCGCCACGATGTAGGGTTGCGAGATCGTCTGCCCTTCCCCGATCGGCAGAGGATGATCCTCATACGCCTGATCGCGGTAGCGCTCCGGAGCAAACTCGTGACGCGGCACGCGCTCCATGGCAGCCAGCACGCGCTCGTCAGCAATGCCGCGACTGCCGCAACTGCGAATCCACCATCTGGTGGCGAAGGCTGGAATAGAGAGCGGCGCTTTCAGGAGAGGTCATGCAACGTTCGGGATGAAGCCCCCATAATTCTATTTCTTCCGCTGCCGGATGCGTACATCAAAGCTGACCACCCCGTTCTGGTCGCGCGTGCCCAGCACCGAAACGTTCCGGTTGATGTAGTACTCGCCCTGGATGATTTGCTGTGAACTCTGCGAGACGTTCGTGCTGTAGCTCAGGGACAGATTGTTGGCGAACTCCTGCTCGATGGTGATCTGCGGTCCGCGCCCGCTGGGGTTCGTTTCCGTGGTCGACCCCTGCGGATCGATCTTGATCCGGCTGACTCCGAACAGTTTCTGCATTCGGTTGCCGACCGTCGAGTTGATCGCTTGATTGATGATCAGATTCGTCGCTTCGTCGTTGAACAACGTTTGCCCCGATTGCTGTTGCAACTGCTCGGATTCCTCGCTGGTACGGCCCAGTGCCAGCAAGCGCGATGATGTCGGACTTCGGTAGCGGTGGCTCGGAACGATAGTTCACATTCAGCCGATCCGGAGTTCCAGTCACGGTGACATCAAGGTCGTAATTGCGAACGTGGGTCGTCGCCTGCAGATTGACCTGAGGCTCGATGGCAACAGGATTAGCGAACGTTATATCACCCCGCTCCAGGCGGAACTTGATACCGTTAAATGTGGCGTCGCCTTCCAAAATATCGGCGCGCCCTAGTACGCTTGGCCGCGCCAGGGAACCACGCAGCCTCAAATCAGCATAGCCCGACAGTCGTGCCACCGCCGTCTTCATCTGAAGTTCGGGCGCCGTCCGGACCGCGAAGTCGAGCTTCACGTTGTAGAGTGGCGAATTGGCCGGCGTTATGGCTCCCGATTGCCGGCTGCGCTCCAGATACGTGCTGAAGTCGAATCCCGGCGTCACCGCCAGTTTCGTCACCAGAACATCTCCCGAAACCGTCGACGCCGATTTCGTCCCGGTCCAATGCAGTTCGGCCGTGGCCATGGAACTCACACCCGGCGGATAGCGCAGCCTCACGTCCTTGCCGATCGCAGTAAGGTTGAAGTTGAGTTGCTGGTTGTAATTGGTGGCTTCGCCCTTGAGATCGAGCGTACCGCCGCCGGCGCGGCCGGTGAGTTGTTCGATGTGAACGCGATCGCGGGTGAACACCAGTGTCCCATTCAACTCGCTCAGACCGCTGGGGATGCCCGCGTAGTTGGCCGTGCCATTCTTAATCTCGATCGTGCCCTGAGGCAGCGGGTCTCCCACGGTCCCGCCCAGAGTCATGTGGATGTTGGCCTGCCCGGCGGCAGTAAGGTTTGGATCGATGCCACCGAGCAGGCGGAGATCCACCTGCCCGTCGGCCGCGATATCAAGCCTGTGTCCCTCCGCATAGTAGATGCCCCCGTGGCCCGTTACGTCAGTTCCCTCTCCCACCAGATGCGTCTGGGGAATCTGCAGAGTGCGATCCGCATAGGTGAAGCGCACCGGACCTTGATTGTGCAGCTTGGCGTACTCGACATCGACAACTACGTCAGCCAAATTCCCATCGATCTTCCACTGCTGCGTGTAGCGCAGCGGTCCTTGCATCGTGACACTGCCAACCACAGCCGAGTGTCCAGTCAGTTGATCGCCGATGTAGGCGCGCCACAGAGGCGTCCAGATCGAGATGATCCATGTGCGCAGTGATCTTGGCCGGATAGTCCCCTTGCATCCCAACGGTTCCGTCCACGGTCAGAGAGCCCTTGGGGAACTGAGAATGCCCGCTCACCACAAGTTCCCGCCCCTTCGTGGTCGTTTGCAGGAAGATGTCGCCGATGAGTTCGCGATCGAGCGTCAGATTGCGTACATGCACTGCCGCCTCGATTACTGGAGCATCCACCGTTCCGGAAGCTTGCAGCGTGAAGTCTGCGCGGCCCTCGATTGGCAGCTCGTCCAGGTGAATCTGTCGAACTCGAGAAAGATCAAAATTCTTGCCCGCGAGGTCGAGCCGGAATCCGCTTGTCGACGGTGAAAAAGTGGCATCGCCGGCGACTTCGGCATCCTGATGCGTGAGACGAATATTGCTCAGAGTGGTTTCAGCCCCTCCGAAGTGAAGATCGGCATCGAACTTTTCGATCTCCTCTCCGTAGGCCGAGGCATTCGTCGCGCGAATGTGCCCTTGCCCCTGCGGATGAGCGCGCGTTCCGTTTAGCTGCAACGACACATCTGCTGTTCCCGAAATTGGATAGTCCAGGTCGGCGAGTGCGGCCGTAGAGGCAACATCGACATTGTGCAGATTGATCCGCGCCGAATATGGACTGCTCTCGGTCAGTTTTCCATTCTGCAGGCTCGCGCTGAACTCAAAATCGGCGCTGGTGTCACCTCGCCGCAAGCTGCCGCCACGCAACAGAAGGTCACGTGAGGAGAAATCCACGCTCGCCCCCAGAGAGTCCCAATGTACGGCCTTTTCGGGAGTGCGCGACGGTGGCTGGGACCGTAAACTCGAAGTCCTCCGCGACCAGCGTTCCAGCGATCCTCGGTGAGGAAAACGTTCCGCCGGCGGCTCCACTGAAAGTCGCGTTGCCATTCACTCGAAACGGCAGGTCCGTGGGCCCGCCCAAGGCCTTTACCAAAGGCCGCCATTCTTCCAGATTGGAGGTTGAAACTGAGAGATGCAGCTTGGAGGAAGACGCGAGTGTTCCCGCGCATACGATCTTGGAATCTGGCGTAGAAAGCTGAGAACTGCGCGAGTTCCAGAGAGTCATTGATCCCGCGATATTTCCCCTGAATGTGCGCGGTGATAGGTAATTCGCGTCGCGCTGGTTGAGCCGGCGGAATGACATCAACCTGTAACGCTAACTTCGGCATTCTCCGGGCTCCCCTTCCAATTGGCCTCCAGGTTTCCGCTAGCCACCCCGGCTGGATGAAATCCATCCAGGGAATGGGCAGGGGTGTCCATCGAAGAGGCGGCCTCGCCGACGGAAACATCGCGCAACCGCAGGTGTACGACACCCGTCTGCACGCCCGGTAACTTCACCTTCTCGCCCTTCTTGGCAGACGGCCGCGGAACGCCGATCACGGGCAGGTCTTGCTTCTTTCTCTTCGGCCGGTGAGTACGGGAACGCTGTGCAGCCAGTTGTCCACCTGAGCGTCGCCGGTAAAGGTACCGCCTAGCAACTTCCCTTGCAGCTTCGACAGCTTGATCTGATCGTCACTGAGCGAGTAGTCGGCGGATGCATTGGCCTTTTTGAGGGCGAATTGCTCGTTCTGCCAGGCCAGGTCTCGCATGGCCACCGCTCCCGAGGTCGTGAACTCTTTCCAGGACCAATGTCCGTTCCCCTTGAACTCCGCGCTTCCTTCGCGCAAGTCGTTCCGTCGCGCGATGGCCGCTACTTCCCCAAGATGGACCTTCGCATCGTAGCTTCCATCCAGATGTGGATCGCGGAAGTTGGTGATCCGCCCGCTGGCCTCGATCGAGGATCGGCCTGAATTCCATTTCAGAGACTTGATATCGGCGAATGTCGGCGCCAGGCTGAAATCGATCGTCGTCATCCAGGAAAAAGGCCGCAAATCCTGGATCGCCGTATCGACCTTCCCCAGCGCCAGATGACTCTCGTACCTTCCCCGCAGGAAGGAATAATCCATCTCGACATTCGCAGTTGCGGACGTCGAAGTTCAGAGGAATCTTCTGATCCGCCCACAGCAATTCGCCGTTACGAACCGACAGATGATCGATGGAAAGCGCGAAAAGCTCCTCGACCGGTGAGGGGCCCGAGGCCGTCTGGCAACTGTCGAAGCGCCGGTATGTTGGTGTGAGCCATCCGGCCCAATCACAACATGGACGACGGGACGTTCGAGAGTCAGAGATTGAAAGCCGAATTGCGTGCGCAGAAAGTGAAATGACTTTGACTTGCGCCGACCACGCTGTCGGCATGCAGCAGAGGAACGTCTGTGGGAGCTTCCTTGCCATGCACGGTGATGTTGCGAATTTCGACCTGTAGATGAAAGGGAACGACGTGAAAGCTGCCGATTTCCGCCTGGCCACCGGTGATGCGTTCAATCTCCCTCACCATCCGCCGGTGGACGTAATTCTGGAACGAATTTGTCGTGGTGTACCAGAGCCCGGCCAGCACGGCGACAACAAGGACCCCGGTGGCGATCAGAAGATATTTCCACCAGCGCCGAGCGTCTGGCGGCAGGCTGGGTCACCGCGTCTGCACTCCCTCGGCGGGGGACTCAGGCGCGCCAGGCACGCTCACCTTGCTTTCAGAACGCAGCGACTGCAGCCACGAAACCATCAACTCGCTGACCTTCTCCTCGGTGAGCAGTTCGCGGATCTTGGCAGAAACATCCGCGAGGGGAACCTCACCGGCGCCCGATTGCTTCAACTGCGGAACAAATTTGTCGCGATAATAGGCTTCGATGCTCTTGGAATCGATCTGCACCGTCGGGACGCAGATGCGCATCCACCAGTCGCATGAGGTCGATCTGCTGCTGCACATGCGCGCTACAGAGCCTTCTCTGTCAGCCCGAATCTGGCCAGCACCGCTTTCCAGCCATCCTCGGTGGCGGCATCCGGATAGAGCTTCCGCGCCTGAGCGACCTGCGCCGCCGCCTCTTCTTCCGAGGCGTGCTTGATCAGTGCCGATTTCATCTGCTCGTCCCAGCAGTTCCTGATCGATCAACCGGTCGAGCACGGCGCGCCGGTCGTCCTCGGAGAAGTCGCTGAGGGCGCCTCGCGCTCAGAAGACCCCTCATAGCGCAGCGCGTCGTTCCAGTCGCTCTGCAGGATGATGTGACCGTTCACGGTGGCGACGATGCGGTCGATCACCTCGCCGGCGGCGGGCGGGACGGCCAGAAAACTCCAGGAAAGGACGAGCGCGAGCGACGATCGTGACTTTGGTGCAAACTTTTGTCATCAGAATGGCTGGCCTATGCTGAAGAAAACGTTGAAATGCCGCAACGCTGCGTCTCTTGAACAGGTAGTCGTCTGACATCGGGTTACGTGTATCGCGATCGTGCGTGAAACCTGAAAATACTTGGTCGGATTCAGGTTATATCCGAAATCAAACCGCAAAGGACCTAAGGGTGTCTTATATCGTACGCCAACTCCCACCGCATGCGAAGTGTAATCATATCCGGAGTTATTGAAGTTGGTAATACACTGAGTGTCCGGTGTACTTCCGGACAAGCACTGTTGGGGATTCTGCTGATGCCAGCGCATCAGGCCCGTCAACATGTCGTGCGGCGCGGTAAAGACGTTCCCCATATCGTGAAAAATCGCAAAGCCGAATCCGGATCCCAGATAAGGCAACGAGACCGGCGGAAAGCGAAGTTCCAGGTTGTTGACGAACAGTGCCGTCCCGCCGACCGGAAAACCCGAGGATGGATCGCGTGGTCCTGCCTGATTTAACCCGAATCCCCGGTGAGAGTTGCCGCCTCCCGCGAAGAATTGCTCTGGCAGCGGGATCAGTGAGAAGCCCTGTACAGAACGACTCGTTGGTGTGCGGGTCGGTGGTGCAGGCGCCCGGTGGACGTACTTTTGTATCCGTTAAACGGCTGCTCAATACCGATGGTGGTGGAGCGCGCAAAGACGAACTGGCGTTCCGGCTTACCCTTGCCGCCAAAGGCGTGGTAGGTGGAATTCTGGGCGAGCACGCGGCCGAAGTCTGCTTCGGAGCCCAGAGATTCCGAGCAGCGACGAAAACCCGTCCAGCGTGAAGTAGTTTCCTTTTGTGCTCTCCAGCGGGTTATCGCGCTTGTCGCGAATAAAGGTAAATCCCGGACCGCCCACGCGAGCAGGCAGCGACAAGTACGGAAATTTCACCCGGAGTAATATTGTCCGCAAAATTGCTGGCGCTCACCCGGCGAAAATCGAAGCGGTACGTGATCGAGAGTGGCCCCGGCCGCGTGCCAGGCTCGCGTTCCCGCACTCCCGAACTGCTGCCGCAGGTCAATCTTCCCTTCCAGCCGCTGCGAGGTAAACGTGGCTACATCCAGGCTGTTGTCGTAGAAGATCGTGTAGATCAGCTTGAATTTGTCGCTGTCGAACAGCTTCGGCACCGTATAACTGATGAGCCCGCGCTGCTGCAGACGTCCGACGTGCGACTGGAACGTTAGCGTCTGGTTGCGCCCGGCAAAGTTGAGCCGGGTCACGTCGAACTCCACCCGTGGGCTGACTCCAGTCTTGCCCTGCGGGGCGCTCGTTCCCGGCCGGCTGGCCAGTCTGAAACTCCAAGTCCAAGTCCGTAGGTAAACGTGTAGCGCTTGGCCTCGCGAACCTGCACCAGAACGTTTTTCTGCGGATCGTTGCCCTCGGGGATTCTGCACCGCCGTATCCACCTGGCTGAAGATGCCGAGATCGTAGAGCCGGGTCTGGGTGTTCAGCAGGTCCCGCTGGCTGAGCGGATCCCCGGATGCACCTGCAAGTCTCGTTGCACCACGAAGTCGCGCGTATGCTCCAATCCCCCGACCATCACCTGATCGACGGTGAAGCGCTCACCTTCCTGAATGGTAAAGGTCACATCCTCCCGGTTCGCCTCTGCTGCGGGAATGACTTTGTCGCGATCTCCAGAGTCGCGTTGGGAAACCCGTGATCGAAGTAATAGCTCAGGATGCGCTCCCGATCATTGGCCAGATCCTGTTCGGAGTACGGCTGTCCGGCCTGCGTGCTCAACTCTGGCAGATCGCTGGTCTTGACCTTCTGATTGCCGACCACATGCACCTCGCCAACCAGCGTTCGCTCGCCCTTCTTCGATGTGGATGTGCACCGCAAGTTTGTTCGACGCTCCCTCGTAGTTATCATCCACCTTGGTCTCGATCTTGACGGCGCGAAAGCCGTTGCTCTTGTACAAGCCTTCCAGGGTCGCGACGTCGCTCTTTGAGCAGAGCCTCGCTGTAACGTCCATGGCTCAGAAACCGGCTGGCGGGCTGAATCTGCAGGTAGGAGCGGAGTTTCGCCGTGTCGAGAAAGTTCTTGTTGCCCGAAATATCGATGAGAGCCAGTTTGTGGATCGGACCCGCGTCGATCTCGTAAATGATTCTGCAGCGTCTTGGGATCGCTCTCCTTCTTGATCTCCACCTTGGCGTCGAAGTGGCCGCGGGTCTGCAGATAATCGAGCAGGTTGCGCTTGCCCTCATTCAGCAGGTCGTCATCGACTGCGTTTTCCTCGTAGACGGGAATCTGCTTCTTGAGCACGCCGCGACTGATCTTGAAACCCGCGGGCCGAAGATCAGCACCACCGGGCCGGGATCGATCTGAAACGTAAAATCCACGCGTTCTTCTCTGGACGATACGTCTGTTCAGCAATGGAAACCTGGGCCAGCGCCCGGTTTTGCTTCTGGAATTTTCTTGCGCAGCCGTCTGCAGCGAGTCGCTCACCCGGGCCGCCGTCACCCGGTCGCCACTATTCATGTGGGCGATCGCTCTGCACCTCATGCGAGGACAGGCTGGACGTACCGGTCACCTTCACTTCGCCGATGTGCGCCTGCGGACCAGCATCGATGTGAAACAGAATGTCCACCTGCTGGTTGGCAGCGATTGGACGTGCTCTCCGCCGTGACGCGCGCCTTGTAGTACCCGTTCTCCTGCATCAACTGGCGGATGTTCTCCAGCGCGCGGTCCAGTTTGTCCTGGGTGTAAAGCTCGCCCAGCTGAAACTTCGACGGCGTTGACGATCTGGTTTGCGCTGGGACGGTTGGGAGCTCCCTCAACATCAACCGCGCCGACAAAGAAATTCGCCGAGGTGACGAACGTCAAGCACAACGCCGCTGCCTGAGGGCGCGACCTCCGCCTGAATATCGGCAAAACGTCCAGTCCCGTAGAGGGCTGCGGATGCTGTCGCGAACCTGGTCGCGATCCAGCGGACTTCCCACTTTCTGCGGAAGCAATTCCAGCAAGTGCTCGCGGTCGCGCTCCGGCACTGCGAGGAAGCTCGATGCCATAGACTGTCTTGCCTTCGTAACTGGAGCTGGCCTGCTTGCTGCATCGAGTGAGGAAGAACGCGGAATGGGAGTCTGTCGGTGTCACCTCGACCCCGACTGCCGCACCCTGCGACAGGACCGCGGCCCAGAGAAGAGTCATCGCGGTCAGAAATGTCGCGTAGCGTCTCGGCAAAGGTATCCTTGGAATCAGGGCGCTCACTGACTTCGATACCTGCGCCCAATCGGTTCGTTGCACGAGCTGAGGTCAGCTTTCAGCAAAAAGTCTTCTTCAACCGTAAAGGACAGGAAAGCACGAGTCGGATTTCCTTCGTGCTCCTTCGTGTCCTTTGTGGTTTAAGAATTGACAGGCCGCAAGCTGCCGCTCTTAAGCTCCACTCGACCCAGCCACTTATAATAATGGTTTTGCAGCGCAGGACTGGTGACCTCTTTGGCACAGGAAACACGACACAGTACATCCGCCAGTCAGCCTGCCTCCTTCTGCGAGACGACGCTATTCCCGCCAGATTCTCTTCCGCGGCATCGGCGAAGAAGGACAGCGGAAGCTGGCGGCCGCCCAGGTCGCCATCGTTGGCTGCGGCGCCACCGGATCGGCCCTGGCCGGACTGCTGGCTCGCGCTGGCGTCGGCACGCTGCGCATCATCGACCGCGACTACGTCGAGCCCAGCAACCTGCAGCGCCAGTCGCTCTTCGACGAATCCGACGCCGCCGAGTCGCTTCCCAAGGCCATCGCTGCCGCGCGCAAAATTGCGTCCTTCAACTCGCAGATTGTGGTTGAGCCGAAGGTTGAAGATCTGGTGCCTGTCGAATATTGAAGCCCTGCTTGAAGGAATCGATCTGATCCTCGACGGCACCGACAATTTCGAAACCCGCTACCTGATCAACGACTATGCTGTCGAGCGCTCGCATCCCGTGGATCTATTCCGCCGCCGTGGGAAGTTACGCCGTCACGTTGAATGTAGTGCCCGGACAAACCGCCTGCCTGGCCTGCATCTTTCCGGATTCGCCCCACGGCATGGTGGAGACCTGCGAAACCTCCGGCATTCTGAACTCCGCCGTCAATCTCGTAGCATCGATCGCCGCCACCGAGGCACTGAAGTTTCTGGTCGCCGATGCCAATGCTCCGAACTCTGCGGCGCACACTGCTTTCCTTCGATGTCTGGACGAACGAGCACGCCGAAATCTCTGCCGGCCAAGCCCCGTCCGGGCTGCCGTGCCTGCGGTCGAACGCGACTTCGTTCATCTCGCCGGCGAAGGCCGCCCGCACATCACCCTCTGCGGCAGGAATTCCGTGCAAATCCATGAGCGGCAACGTCCCATCGACTTCGCCGAGATGGACCGCCGCCTCCAGCCTCACGGCATCGTCCGCCACAACGACTTCGTCCTGAAGTTCTGGCGCGAGCCGTACGAGATGACACTCTTCCCCGACGGCCGCGCCATCATCAAAGGCACCACCGACACCGCGGTCGCGCGCAGCCTCTACGCGCGCTACGTAGGAAGTTGAATTTGATTTGTCATGTTGAGCGGAGCAGTGAGGAGCGTAGCGACTCACTGCGCAGTCGAAACATCCCTACCCGCGAGATGCTGCCCTCGGTTAGCAGCTACTCGACGATCTCTGCTAATCTTCTCGTTTCGTTCGTCGACTTCAAAGGGGCCCAATGCACGACACCACTCGTCCCGAGCCGAGCCGCTCTTATCGCTGGGCAGTTCTTATCTTTGTCAGCCTTGCCCAGGCCGGGAACTACTACATCTATGACAGCATCAACGCATTAGAACGCATTTTCATCGACCATCTCGGATTTTCCGCCACCCAGTTCGGATGGCTGAACGCCAGCTACAGCGTGGCCGCCGTGGCAACACTCCTGGTTGGCGGAATCATCATCGACCGAATCGGAACGAAAAAATCCATCCTCGCCTTCGCAGTGCTCTGCTTCCTGGGAGCGGCGCTTACCGCGTCGAAGGGAAGCGCCCCCGTGATGATCGCCGGACGCACCGTCTTAGGCCTCGGTGCCGAGTCGATGATCGTCGCCGTCACGACCGCTCTGGCGAAATGGTTCAAAGGCAAAGAACTCAGTTTCGCCTTCGGCATCAACCTGACGATCGCCCGGCTCGCATCCGTGGCTGCTGACAACTCCCCCACTTGGGCCAATCGCGCCTTCTATCCTGACGGGCCGGGGGGGCAGCCCAGTTGGCAGAATCCCCTGCTGATCGCGGTTGGTGCCGGAGTCTTCGCCGTTCTGTGCTCGATCATCTACTGGGCTTTGGAGAGCCGCGCCGAGAAGCGGTATGAACTTGGCAAAGCCGGCTCCACGGACAAGCTGGAATTCAAGGAAGTCTTTCGCTTTGACTTGTCGTATTGGCTTGTAGTGGGCCTTTGCTTCACTTTCTACTCGGCGATCTTCCCTTTTCGGACTTTTGCCATCGATTTCTTCACCAACAAGATTCTGGCAGCTCACGGAGGTACCCAGGCCGCAGAAGCGATCCGGGTAATCTCCTTAGAGCAGGCAGGCCGCTTGAACAGCCTGCTGCCCCTGGCGGCGATGATTGCTACTCCCCTGTTCGGGCTGCTTGTCGACAAGGTTGGCAAGCGCGCTCTTGTTCATGATGTTTGGCTCGCTCCTGCTGATGCCGGTCTATCTGATGATGGCTTACTCGCCAACTTCGCTCTACGTACCGGTTTCGATGATGGGGATTGCATTCTCACTGATTCCGGCCGTCATGTGGCCGTCGGTGGCCTACATCGTGGATCAGTCCCGCCTAGGTACCGCATACGCCCTGATGACCCTGATCCAGCAAATTGGGTTCTTCATTCTCAACCTGCTGATCGGCAAGGCGAACGACTACGCTCATGCCGGCTTGGACAATCCCGGCGGATACGCCCTCGGGATGTGGATCTTCTCGATCCTCGGCTTTGTGGGAATGGCCCTGGCGATCCTGCTTCGCATCCGGGAAACTGGTCCGCACGGGCACGGACTGGAAACGATTACGACCGTCGATAAGCCGACTAAGGACATTTAGAGACCTAGAATTTACCAATTTTCGAAGAACGCGACTCTAAATTTGGGATAGGGTTAAATAGTTATTAGCGGACAACTGTTTAACCTCGCACGCCCAAAGGGGTTCTCGCGATCTGGGAAGAGGTGAGCAGAATCCAAAGAACGGTAGAATAGCTTTCAAAAGTGGAATCCATGAATTACTTTCGTTCCGCGGCAACTGCTCGCAACCCATACAACGTAAAGATAGTTAGCCGCATCTCACGGGGTGCGGCCGGAAAAGGCAACTTGACCGACCCAGAACAGCGACAGGCAGACTACACAGTCGAAGCCGAGCTTATCGAGAAGGCGAAACTGGGAGACGCCCAGGCGTTCCAGGCGCTTTACGAGAAGCACAAGCGGCGCGTCTACTCGCTCTGCCTGCGAATGACATCGAATACCGCCGAAGCTGAAGACTTGACCCAGGAAGCGTTTCTTCAGCTCTACCGCAAGATCGCGACATTCCGCGGCGAATCGGCGTTTTCGACCTGGTTGCATCGGCTCTCCGTCAACGTGGTGCTGATGCATCTTAGAAAGAAGAGCCTCCCGGTGGTTTCCCTGGAAGAAACCACGCAGGGGACTGGCGGCGAAGACGATACTCCGAAGAAAGACTTCGGGGCAGAAGACATGGCGTTAGCCGGATCCATTGACCGGCTGCAATTGCAGAAGGCAGTGGAAGATCTCCCTCCCGGCTACCGGACGATTTTTGTTCTTCACGACGTCGAAGGTTACGAACATAATGAGATTGCCGAGATCGTGGGCTGCTCGATCGGGAACAGCAAGTCCCAGTTGCACAAGGCGCGCATGAAGTTGCGCGATCTGCTCAAAATGAAGCGGGCAGAAAAAGTTGAAAAAACTGAGAAATCCTGAAGCCCCTCTACAGGCAACAAAGTAGTAGACGAAGCCGGCGAAGACCGGCAGTGGGCGGCAGGACAGAAAGTGCAAGCACTTTGGAAGTGGCAGTACACTGAGGCAGCAGAGGCTTGGGGAGAGCTGTATGACTTGCGTTGAGTTGCAAGAAAGCCTGGTGGAGAACGAAAACGGCAGCAGTGCCGAACAACGGGCTCATCTCAGAAATTGTCCCGAATGCGCGAAACTGGTTGCGGAACTGCTCGTCATCGCCTGCTCGGCGGGCGAACTGCGCGCAGCGCAAGAGCCCGATCCCCGCGTTTGGAAATCCATCGAAACTGCTTTGAGGCGGGAGGGATTGATTCGGCCTCAGCGCAGAAGTCTTTCCCTTCTGCCATCTTTCGGCAGTCAATGGAGTTGGGCGCGTTGGATGGCCCCTGCGGCAGCGCTCCTGCTGATCAGCCTCGGCATTTACCTTCGGCAACACTCGGGAACGCCCGACACAGCCGCACAGAACATCGCCGCGCAGCCGACGATCGTTTCCGACGCGGCTATCGCAGGCTTGAACGACGACGACCTGCTGCAGGAGGTCGCGCAGCAGTCGCCCGCGCTGCAGGAGCAGTACGCCGACAATCTTCGCCGCGTGAATCAGTACATTCAGGATGCGAAAAACATTGTCGCCGCCGAACCCGAATGACGAGGAGGCCCGCCGCTCGCTGATGGAGGCGTACCAGGAAAAGGCCATGCTGTTCGAACTGGCTTTGGATCGTTCTCTGCAGTAATTTCAGGAATTCGTAGTGCGGCGGACAGACAAGGGGATCTGAGAACCTTATGAGCGGCACAATTCAACTGGCGGCACATCAGCGCGGTCCTGGCCGGAACCATGATGTCCGGAACGCTGCTGGCCCAAACGCACAAGGAATATCGCTTCAATGTCGGGCCCAGAGCCGGAATTTCCGTCAACAATCCCTACGGCTCGGTTTCGGTGAAGCCCTCGACCGGCAACGTCGTTGTCATCAATGCCATTCTCTCCTCCGACAAAGTCGAAGTCGATAACGCGTTGGTCGGCAACCGGGTTGAGATTCAATCGCACCTGCTTCCGGGAGCCGACGCCCAGTCCGGCCGCGTCGAATACGAAATCCTTGTCCCCGCCGACGCCAGCCTCACCCTGCATTCCAGTAGCCGGCACACTGCGCGCGGAAAAACTGCACGGCGACATGTCGCTGGAAGGCGCAGCGGCGACCGTTGACGTCCGCGACATCAGCAATGCCCACGTGCACGTCAAGACTCTCAATGGCCCGGTCACTCTGACCAATGTGCAGGACGGGCACGTCGAAGTCGACTCTCTCAGCGGCAACGTAACTCTTCGCAGCGTCAATGGTTCGCTGGTCCAGGTCGTCTCCACCAGCGGTGGAATCAGCTACATCGGCGATTTCGGTGATCACGGCGACTACCGCTTTACCAGCCACAGTGGCGACATTGAAGCCAGTCGTCCCAGACAGCACTTCCGCCGACGTGAGCGCCCGCTCCGTCCGCGGCGAAGTGCACGACGATATTCCTCTCCAGCCCAAGGAACACACCTCTTTCGTCCTCAAAGAGGGAGTTGCCTTATGGGGTACCATGGGGCGAGCCGCCGTCTCCTCCACGGTAGTGCTGCGCAGCTTCAGTGGTAAAATCCACCTCAGAAAACGCGCATCAAAATAGCGAATGAGAGAAATCCGGACCGTTTGAAGAAGCGTTCTGGCAAGACGGTGAGCGCCAGGGGGCGTCATCGCGTGCAGTCCCAGGTTTCGCGCGAGCCTCCAGTCTTTCCGGGCGATCTTTCTGGTCGGCTTTATGGGAGCCGGAAAAACCAGCGTCGGCCGCGCTCTGGCGCAGCGTCTGAACTGGGCTTTTGAGGATCTCGATGAGCGCATTGAGCGGCGCGAAGGCCGCACCGTGGCTGAGATCTTCCGCGACTCCGGTGAATCCGAATTCCGCCGGGCTGAGCACGCTGCCGTGCGCAGTGTGCTCGCAGAGCTGGAGGGAGGCGCCGTCAGAGTCGTGGCCCTGGGCGGCGGCGCGTTTGTCCAGGAAAACAATGCGGCGCTGCTTAAAGCGGCCGGCGTTCCGACGGTCTTTCTTGACGCCCCGGTAGAGGAACTGTGGCAACGCTGCTCGAAACAGGCCAGCAGAAGCGGGCACGGAACGCCCATTGCTGCGCAGCATCAACCAATTTCGCGAACTCTACTGAAGCTCGGCGCAAGCATTACTTGCAGGCGTCGCTCAAGATTCAAACCGGCAGGACGCACTTTCGAGGAGATCGCCGCCGAAATCGCCGAAACGCTGGGTCTGAAAAGAATCGAGATCCGGACCGAACAAGGAGAAGTCGAGTGAAGTTTGATTTGCGGATACTCGCGGATTGCCGCCTTGCTGGTTACCGCCTCTTTGGCGGTTTCGTGCGCCAGTGCGGCGGACAAGAAGAGTCAGGCCAAAGCAGCCCCCGCCGTAGACCGTCGATTCCGGCTCTTTCGGCGTATTCGTCAAAGGGCAGCGCGTCGCCACCGAGACCTTCAGCATCCAGCAGCAGGCTAACTCCAGCGTGATCAAGTCGCAGCTCAAGCAAACGACTGGTTCCGATCCAGTCAGCCAGAAAAGCGACCTCGAAATCACCTCGAGCTGGCGAATTGATTCGCTACGAGTGGAGCCAGTCCTCCGGCGGTTCTCTGACCGTGCTTCCGAACAACGAATTCCTGCTCGAAAAGATCACCGAGCCTTCCTCCTCTAAGCCCGCCGAACAGCCTTTTCTGATGCCCAGCACCTCAGCCATCCTCGACAACAACTTCTTCGTTCACCGCGAGGTGCTGGTCTGGCGATATCTGGCCGCAGCCTGCAAGCCTGAAGGCGGCAGCTTTCAAATGCCAGCAGGACCCCGGAGACTTCGGTGTTCTCGTTCCCCAGGACCGCACTTCCATGCACGTCCGCCTGGAACTGGTGGGAAAAGAAAAAATACTGGTCCGCGGCACCGAACGCGAACTGATGCGGCTGAATCTAAAGGGTGACAATTTCGATTGGGCCCTGTGGGTGGACGAACAGGATCATTTCAAGCTCATACGAGTGGCGATCCCTGCCGATAACACCGAAGTAGTCCGGGACTAGACTGTAGCTGCCCGGCGGCAGAAGCGAGATCGCCCTGGAAAACTTATTGTTACTGGCTGACTCACGTACGGCGCGGGTCATTGTCACGGTGCTGCTGTTCGCGCTGGGGCTGGGCTTTCTCTACGTCGCCCGCGCCACCCTGATCGCCTTCCTGTTCGCCATCTTCTTCGCCTACCTGATGAGCCCTCTGGTAAATCACCTGGAGAAGGTGCTCAAGGGCCGCGGCCGCGCCATTGCAGTGATCTACACGCTCCTGCTTGCGCTGGTCGTCGTGTTCTTTGTGATCGTCGGTCCCAAGGTGACGCGCGAAGGCGCGCGGCTGGGACAGGCATCTGCCCGGCTCTGCTCGACAAAGCTCAGCTCCGGCGAGATCGCGAAGCAACTCGGAGCAGGAACATGGCTGGAGTCGAGACCACGCACCGAGGCTGGTGCAGGCGTTTCTGGTCAGCCACCAGGACGACATCACGCAACTGGCCCAGCGCGATCGGGCTGCGCATCGCCGACGTCGCCAAACAAGCGTGGCTGTTCTTTGTCGTGCCTCTGCTCTCGATCTTCTTTCTGAAAGATGGACGCGGCTTTCAGCGATTTCCTGCTCTCCACGATCCAATCGCGCCCGCAGCGGGAATTCCTGGAGAACGTGCTCAACGATCTGAACCAGATGCTGGCGCACTTCATCCGCGCCCAACTTGACTCTGGCCGCTCTCTCCCTGGTCGTCTACTCCGCATTTCTGGGCATCATGGGTGTCCAATACGCCTTGGTGCTGGGCACGATCGGCGGAGTGCTGGAATTCGTTCCTGTGGTTGGTCCGCTGGTGGCCGCGCTCACCATCCTCAGCGTCGTGCTGCTGACCTGCGTATCCCCACTGGCTCGTGATTGTCATTTTTCTCGGTACTCTGGCGCCTGATCCAGGACTACGTTTCCTCTCCCCACATCATGGGCGAGAGCATGGAACTGCATCCCCTGGCCGCGATCTTCGGAGTGATGGCGGGAGGCGAAATCGCCGGAATCCTGGGCATCTACCTCTCCATTCCGGTCATGGCCAGCCTGCGCATCGTCTTCCGCCGCTGGCGCCTCTATACCGAGAAGAAGAAATTCGGCCCCCTCACCGCGGAATATTCCATCGGCACGGCGGGCACTCATCGAAAGTAAATCGGTCTTAGCGTACTGGGTCCTCGGTCTTTGGCTTTCGCTCGTGACCTAAGACCTCAAGCACCTGAGACCTACACACCCAAGACCGTGTTTCAAGCATCGCTTGTTATAAAATTCCAAGTACTCACATGAACAAAAAGATTCCTATCGGTATTCTCGGCGCTACTGGTGTCGTCGGACAACGATTCATCCAGATGCTGGAGCACCATCCCTGGTTCGAAGTGGCGTGGCTGGCGGCCTCGGACCGTTCTGAAGGCAAGGTGTACGCGGAGGCCGCTCGCTGGCGTTTGAAGACGCTCGATTCCCCCGGCCGTGGCGAAGATGAAGGTGTCGCCGGCCACTCCGGAAGGCGCGCCGAAAATTATCTTCGCCGCTCTCGACTCCGCCATCGCCGCCGAACTCGAGCCTCGCTTCGCCGAAGCCGGCTGCGCGGTCGTCTCCAACTCCAGCGCGCTTGCGCATGCAGGAAGACGTCCCGCTGGTCATCCCCGAAGTCAACGCGGGCCACATCAAGCTGATCGACATCCAGGCATGGCGCAAGAAATCCGGCGGATACGTCGTCACCAATCCCAATTGCTCAGCGATCGGTCTCGTCCTGGCACTGGCGCCGCTTCATCAGAAATTCGGCCTCGAAACCGTCATGGCGGTCACCATGCAAGCCGTCAGCGGCGCGGGATATCCCGGGCGTGGCCTCGCTCGACATCCTCGGCAACGTGATCCCCTTCATCAAGAACGAAGAAGAAAAGATGGAAGAGGAGACGCAAGAAGCTGCTCGGGAACCTGAACGGCTCGAGAATCATTCCCGGCGCCTTTGCCATGAGCGCGCAGTGCAACCGCGTTGCCGTCGAAGACGGCCACACGGAATCGGTCTCGATTCGCCTGAAGAAGAAAGCGAAGCCCGAAGAAATCATCGCCGCATGGAACAGCTATCGAGCCGAGCCGCAGGAATTGAAGCTGCCCAGCGCTCCGGAGAAGCCGGTCGTCTATCTCGAAGCGAGTGACCGTCCGCAACCTCGCTTCGACGTCGACATGGGCGCCGGCATGACGACCGTGGTCGGCCGCCTCCGCCCCTGCAGCGTGCTCGACTGGAAGTTCACCGTCCTCTCCCACAACACGATCCGCGGAGCCGCCGGAGCCGCCGTCCTGAACGCCGAACTCCTGAAAGCCAAAGGATACCTGGGATGAGCGAGACCCCAGTAGCGCCGGCTTCCAGCCGGCTGTCGCGGAGGCTCTCAAGCCTCCGCACCCGTAAGTCATCCCGAATGTCGATCGTCTCCACCGAGGACCGCGCCAGATGATCGTCATGAAATTCGGCGGCACCTCCGTCGAAGATGCCAAAGCCATCGACCGCGTCGCCTCGATCGTCCAGGGCCGCCTCGCGCAGCAACCGGTCGTCGTCGTCAGCGCCATGGCCAAGGTCACCGACACGCTGCTGACCATGGCCCGCGCCGCCGGCGAAGGCGAGCGCAAGACCGCGCTCAAGCTCTGCCGCTCGTTGCAGGAACGCCACTACAACACGGCCAGCGAACTGCTCGGCACCGCGCGCTTCACCGAATTCCATTCCGAACTCGGCCAGGACTTCGAATCTCTCGACGAACTGCTCCGCGGCATCTCCGCCGTCGGAGAAATCACTCCCCGCACCACCGACCACGTCGCCGCCTTCGGCGAAATGCTTTCGAGCAAGATCGTCGCCGCCGCGTTCGAGGCCCGCGGACTAAAGGGCGTCCACGTCGACTCCCGCGATGTGCTGGTCACCGACAGCGCGTACATGCAGGCCGTCCCGCAATACGAGGAAACGAATCTCAGGCTTCAGGAAAAAGTTCAGCCCCTGTCAAGGACGGACAAGTGCCGGTGATGGGCGGATTCATCGGCGCCAACCGCGCCGGCATCACGACCACCATCGGCCGCGGCGGCTCCGATTTTTCCGCCGCCATCTTCGGCGCAGGCCTGGGCGCGACAGCATCGAGATCTGGACCGACGTCGACGGCATCCTCACCACCGATCCCCGCATCTGTCCCGAAGCGCGCCGGATCAAAGTCATCAGCTTCGACGAAGCCGCCGAGCTTGCCTACTTCGGTGCCAAAGTTCTGCACCCCGCGACGGTTCTGCCGGCCATTCAGAAGAACATTCCGGTCTATGTGCTGAACTCGCGCAATCCCTCGTGCGAAGGCACGCGCATCACCACTCGCGCGCCGCACACAAAGAACATCTTCAAAGCGATCGCCGCCAAGAAGCGCATCACCATCGTCGACGTGGCCGCGCCGCGCATGCTGCTGGCCCATGGATTTCTGCGCTCTATCTTCGAAGCCTTCGACCGCCACAAAGTCGCCGTCGACGTGGTCTCGACGTCGGAAGTCAGCGTCTCGCTCACGGTCGATTCGAATCAGGCGATTCCCGCTCTGGCCGCCGATCTTGCGAAGCTTGCCGACGTGAAATACGAAGGCCGCAAAGCCATCGTCTGCCTGGTAGGAGAAAATCTGCGCGACACGCCAGGCATCGCCGCCCTCGTGTTCCGCGAACTCGCAGACAAAAAGATCCGCATGATCTCGCAAGGCGCCTCAGAAATTAATCTGACCTTCGTCATCGAAGAAGACGAAGTCCCCGAAGTAATCCGGCGCCTCCACAAAACGTTCTTCTCAGAACTAGACCCCGAAGTCTTCGCCTAGCTTGTGTAGGGGCGGACGCCTTCGTCCGCCCCGCGACCCTGAGCGAGCGAAGGGGAGCGTGCCGCCTTTCGCCGCCCAACCAGCAAGCCAATCACACCGACAGCAGCCGGTCAAAAAACGCCCGATACCGCTGCAGCGCCACCCGCAAATCCTCCGTCGACACGTTGTCTCCGCGATCCCACTGCTGCTCCAGGCCCGATCGTTCCTGCGCGAACACTTCCGCCAGTCGCTTCATTGCCGAAGCCACCAAACCATCGGCCTGCTCCACAGCCTTGCGCGGCTCATCCACGAACGCCGTCTGAATCTCTTTCCACCGCGTCCGCAACCCGTCCAATTCGGCACTCGGAAATAGGTTAGTGCTTCCGTCCGTCCTGTTTTCGTTACCAGCAAGCGTAGTAGCAGTGTCAGTTCGTGGCGCTTGCTCCAAGTTTCGCTCCGTCGTCACCGCCTGCGGTCCGCGAGTCTCCGATACCGGCCGTTTCCCCTGCGCCAGGTCGGCAGTCGTGATTTCCTGTTCATCGTCAAATTCCGGATGCTCTTTTCTCAACGGCGTCGCCATTTTCTATGCTCCTCTTTCTCTCGGTTTTAAGTTCGTCGAGCAGTTCCTGAAACAACACGCGATAGTGGACCATCGCCTGCCGCAAGTCCTCGGTGCTGGCCTTTCCTGAGCTGTGGCGCAGTGCAATGTCATGGGCGGCGCGATAGTTGTCAACGATCACTGGGTAATCCACCGACAAGTCTGCGGCCCTCTGCTCGAACTCCCCAATCGGATATCCCCGCGCCTGCATGACCTCAGTGACCAGGCTGTCGGCCACAGTCACTGCGCCTCGCGGATCATCCACAAATCGCGCCTGCACTTCATTCCAGCGAGTCGCAAAGCTGGACCGGTCAGCCGCAGAAAGTCGGACGAATCTTGAATTTCTCTCTCCGCTTCTGGCGAAATTCCAGCACTCCCTCGGCTTTGCGCGGGTCGCCTTCCTGCCGCATGACCCGGTCGTATTCCGGCCCGAAACGTTCCCGCAGCTTCTGGCTTCGCCGCTTGCGCGAAGTCACAAACCCAATTGCCGCAACGACAACGATCGCAATCACTACAATTGCAATCAGAACGATCATTCGATTTTGATCCATGAATATTCCCTTCCGTGGCGCTGCTATGGGATGCCGGGCCACGGACCGCTGTTGTCGTACGGAATCTCAGTGGGCTGTGGAAAGCGCGGATCGCCACGTAGAAATGCTGAAGCAATCAGGTATTTCCAGCAGGCAGCGCCGGTGTCCCTCTGTGCCCCTCTGTGCCCTCTGTGGTTAAATCTGTTCAGGCAAGAGACATGAACCTTCTCCTCCTGGGCCGAGGCAAAACCGGATCGCTGGTAGCGGAGGTCGCCGCCGAGCGCAGACATCACGCCCGAGTCGTAGCGGCCAAGGACAATGTTGAGTGCGTTGCACTGACCCCGGAAAAACTGGCCCCCTTCGACGCTGTAATCGACTTCACCGCTCCCCACTGCGTTCTCGCCCACATCGAAGCCTGCGTGAAAGCCGGCAAGAACATGGTCGTCGGCACGACCGGCTGGTACAAAGAAATGGACTACGTGCGCACGCTCGTCGAGCAGCACCGAACCGGATTCGTCTTCGCGCCCAATTTTTCCATTGGCGTGAATCTCTTCTTCGATGTCGCCCGAACCGCCGCAACGGCCTTGCATCACGACTATTCCGGCCAGATCTTCGAGCGTCATCACGCCCAAAAGAAAGACGCGCCGTCCGGCACCGCGATCGCGATCCAGCACCTAATTCGCGAAGCGGCGGGCACTCACGAGCATCTGGAAATCACATCCTTCCGCGAAGGCGAAGTCGTAGGTTTGCACGAAGTGGTCTTCGAATCCCCGGCCGACCGAATCTATCTCTGCCACGACGCCAAATCCCGCCGAGGCTTCGCCGAAGGCGCAGTCCGCGCCGCCGAATGGCTGCTCGGGAAAAAGGGATTCTACGATTTCAAAGACGTCTGGCGCGAGTTGTGAAGTGGGATATCCAATGAAGGTCGGAGATAGAGTTCGAGTCCTCACCGTTCCGACGGGGCTGCCCGAACGAGAAATCCTTGGCAAATATCCGTACATGGATTCAATCTGGATCGAGCCGGAGCACGTGGAAGTCATAGCTGACACGGATCGCCGGAATCTCACCCGAACGAAGATGACGCCGTGAAAGAGCGGCCCTTTAAGGGCCGCGAGAAGCGGGCAGAAACCATCGGGCTTCAGCCCCCGTGTGATCCCGGTCACACGATTTTCCCTCCCCGCTCATTCGCGCTATCTTATCCCTATGCAACTTCGTGGATGCGGCACCGCTCTGGTCACTCCGTTTCATCAAGACGGCTCCATCGACGACGCCGCCCTGCGCAATCTGGTCGCGTGGCAAATCGAATCTGGCATCGATTTCCTCGTCCCCTGCGGCACCACCGGCGAGACTCCGACTCTCACGCACGACGAATGGCTGCACGTCATCGACACGACCATCGAAGTCGCCGCCGGACGCGTCCCCATCGTTGCCGGCGCAACCTCGAACGCGACGCACGAGGCGGTAGAAAAAGCGAAAGAACTCGCCGCGCGCCCTGGTGTCAACGCCATCCTCACGGCGAACCCTTACTACAACAAGCCCACGCAGGAAGGCCAGTACCGCCATTTCAAAGCCATCGCGGAGGCAGTCGGCGACAAGCCCGTCATCCTCTACAACGTCCCCGGACGCACCGCCGCCAACCTCGAACCCGCCACGCTCGCGCGCCTCGCCGAGATTCCGAACATTGTCGGCGTCAAAGAAGCCAGCGGCAACATGACCCAGATCGCCGAAGCGATCGCCTCAGTACCGGAGCACTTCCTCGTCTTCTCCGGTGACGACGCCATCACACTTCCCATAATCGCGCTCGGTGGCGTTGGAATCATCTCGGTCGCGGCGAACGAAATTCCGCACGAAATGGCCGCGCTGACCCGCGCCGCCCTCGCCAATGACTGGGCCACCGCGCGCAGCTCTGAACCGCAAATATCTGCCGCTGATGCAGGCCAACTTCATCGAGTCGAGCCCGCTGCCGGTGAAAGCAGTTCTGGCCATGATGGGCAAGATCGAAGAGGTCTACCGCCTGCCGTTGGTCCCCATGCGCCGCGACACGCGCTCCAAGCTGCAGAGAGTCGCCACCGAGGTTGGACTAATCAGCAAACCCGCAGGTCCAGTTCCCGAAGCCGCCGCATTTTTCATCTACGAAAACTGGGCCGCCGGCCCGCACAAGATCGTCCTGCACCGCGCCACCTGCGGCCAGTGCAGCCACGGCAAAGGACGCCCCGCTGGCCACGACGCCAACCACGCCCGCTGGCACGGCCCCTACGCCACGCTTCCCGAAGCCCGCGAAGTCGCCCACGCCATGACCGGCGTGCTGATCCGCAGCGAGTGCAAGTGCGTGTAGAGAACATTTCAGATTTTCCGATTTCAGATTGCAGATTTGGGGCGCGCCGTGAGAGTCAAATCTGCAATCTAAGAATCCTCTGTGGACCTCTGTGTCCTCTGTGGTGAGCGCTTCTGCTTTTGACAAATCAACAATCAGCAATCAACAATCAACAATTCATGTCGTCCCTGAAATCCTCCATCGAGCGCCTCTCCGCCCAAGGCGAAGTCGAGCGCGATCCCGACGCGCGAAAAGTATTCCTCGAATTCCGCGACCAGCTCACGCAAGGCAAAATCCGCGCCGCAGAAAAGATTGACGGCCGCTGGACCGTCAACGCCTGGGTCAAGCAAGGCATCCTGCTGGGTTTCCGTCTGGGAGTTCTCCAGGAAATGCCCGCCGGCCTCTCTTTCGTCGACAAAGACACCTTCCCTGCCCGCCAGTTCACCATCGCCGATCGTGTGCGCGTCGTCCCCGGAGGATCGTCCGTCCGCGTCGGAGCCTACATTGCGCCCTCGGTCATCTGCATGCCCCCGATGTTCATCAACGTCGGCGCCTACGTCGACGAAGGCACCATGGTCGACTCGCACGCCCTGGTCGGCTCCTGCGCGCAGATCGGCAAGCGCGTCCACCTGAGCGCCGCCGCCCAGGTCGGAGGCGTGCTTGAACCGGTCAACGCCGCTCCCGTAATCATCGAAGACGACGTCCTGGTCGGCGGCAATTGCGGCATCTTCGAAGGCACGCTGGTGCGGGCACGGGCGGTTCTGGGCGCAGGCACGATCCTGACGCGCTCGACTCCGCTCTATGACCTGGTCAAAGGCGAAGTCTACCGCGCCACAGCCGACGCACCGCTGGAAGTCCCAGAGAACGCCGTAGTCGTCCCCGGCTCACGCGCGGTCAAGAAAGGCAAAGGCGCAGACTGGAATCTGTCGCTCTACACGCCAGTCATCGTGAAGTACCGCGACGAAAAAACCGACCGCGGAATCGAACTGGAAGACTGGCTCCGTTAGGCCAATAAAAAAGAACAGTTGCGCAGCCGATCTTTCATCAGTACGCTACCGTACAGTGTCCACTGTATTTCATCCCCCTCATGGAAGACTATGGTGGAAGTAGCCACTCCCTCCAAGTCAACTCCGACCGGATGAGATCAGCGGCGAGACTGCATCATGAGAAGCGAATCGCCGCAACTCGAGTTAGAGCGTCTTCGCAGGCAACAAGCCAAGGCACGAGCGGACGAAGTCTTCGGGGGCTTGTCTCGCAAGAACGGGCGGCCTACGATCTGAGGCAAGATCGCATCCACGAATTGGAGCACGATCTGTCGGAACCAAGCGAAGCAGCCTCCGCGCAATCGGGACCTTGTCGTGGAATAACCGCTAGTTCGCCTCTTCCTGCCATCTCTTCTTTTGCCGCTCGATGGCCTGGTAGCAGTCGCAGGCCGATTCTTCCAGTTTCTCTCGATTGAGAATCCTCACGCTTCCCCGCGAGTACTCAATCGATCCCGCTTTCTGCAAAACTCCCGCTGCCTCCAGTGACGCTCGCCCGGCGGGTGCCGAGCATCTGTGCCAGGAACTCCTGGGTTAAAGGAAGAGCGTCGCTGCCAATCCGGTCGTGGCTCATCAACAGCCATCTCGCCAAACGCTCCACCACATCGTGAAGTCGGTTGCAGGCTGCCAGTTGCGTTGACTGCATTCCGAGGACCATCGAAAAGCGCTGGAGTTGTTTTTCCAGTTCCGGGCACCGGGGCAAGATTCTCAGCAGCGTATCGACTTCGACACGATACGCAGTTCCTTCGCCTTGAGTGACCACTCTGAGCGCGCTCGTCTTGAACCCGAAGATGACTGGCAAACCGATGAACCCTTCGTTTCCAGTTAAGCCACTTCGACAGTCTTACCGTCCGGGTGGGTCGTGAGCAGCGAACCGAGTCCGTTATTCAGGAAATACCCCGACCTGATCACCTCTCCGGGTTCGTGCAATACCTGATGTAGCTTCAGGCGCACAAATTCCATCAAGGGGAAAAGTTGACTGCTCTCCTTACGGGGAAGGCTACACAGAATGAAATTGCCTACTCTCCCGTCACTGCCGTCTTTTCCCGGGGGACGGATTGAAAATCTTCGACGAACGAGGAGTAGCATCTCTGGCCATAGCGCCTCCTTGCGCAACGGAAATCCGTCTGATTTCTGCAAGGAACCGTTTGCCCGGACTGCGGAAGGCGGAACGATGCTCGAAGAGACAACTCCACCCTACTCTCTATCGCGCGCAGTTGTATGTACCAAAGCGCACAGATGTATGGCGCTCACCGTGCAGACGATCGCGCTCTCTGGAGCGTAGAATCCTGCCCAACGAAGTAAGACTCCGTGGGGCCTCGGGTTATCTCGCTTCACCGAACAAACCAGAGCCAGAGGACGTCCGTGGTGAATTCATACCTTCCACGAGAGCAGAACAGGGCAGGCGGGGCGTCATCCGATGCCCGTACTGCGTCGAGAATGGTAACTTCAAGGCGATGGGCAGCCCTGAGAGCGGAGAAGACGCACTTTTGCAACCGCTGTGGACACGTGGTTCTCCCCTCAAATCCGCTATTTGAATGTGGTTGCCACAAAGTGCGCAAATCTCAGGATCTCTTAACGAATGGGTTCACGCTTGATGATCTCGCTGTTGAGGGAGTTTTCCCGGATGTTCCAACGCACCAACGACCACCAATCTTCCCGATCTGTCCCGTCTGCCGCGAGCCGGTCAGCCTCGAAAACGCGAAAACCGATGAAGACGGTCGCGCGATTCATGAAGATTGCTATTTCACGAGCCTGAAAGGAACAACGTCCAATCATAGGAGACCGGAGCAACTAGAAGCGCTTCTGACCACATCATCCGCCAAGAGCAGAATCCTTCTACCGAACCTCAACTCCCAACTTCCCCGTTCCATTAGTCGTGACTCGAATCTGTCCCAGCTTCTGCATGACCGCGTCAGCGTGCCCCGCCAACTTCGCCACCGCATACGTGCTCGCCATTCCAATCACCTTCATCCCGCCCGCCCGCGCCGACTGAATTCCCGCCGGCGCATCTTCAATAACCAGACAATCTCCCGGCGCGAATCCCAACCGCTCCGCCCCCTTCAAATACGGCTCCGGATGCGGCTTCCCATGTGTAACATCGTCGGATGTCACCAGAACTTCCGGCACTGGCAACCCGCAATGCCGCAAACGATTTTGCGCCAGCAGCCTGGACCCGGACGTGACCACGCCCCACCGTCCTACAGGAATGGATTGCACCAGATCCAACGCGCCGGGCATGACGGTCACTCCACGTCTGATCGTGCGCCTCATGATTCTCAATCGCTGCCGCTTCCGCTTCCGCATCCAGATGCGGCGCCACCTGCCGGATCACTTCAATGGTCCGCACACCGTGCGCGATGGCCATCACCGCATCGCCATCGACACCCTTGCGCGCGGCCCACTCCCGCCACTCGCGGTCCACCTGCCTGCGTCGAATCGCAAAGAACTCCATCCAGATCAAAGAGAATTGCTGCGCAGGAAAAAGTAGGCATTCTCTATTTTTGTATCACACAGATGGCACTGCCCGCGTGGCGACAGCTGTGGCCATGTGGCGACAGCCGCCTCGGCTGTCCAAGCGAAGGCGAAGCCGAGCGCCACTACCACAGATGTCGGCAGGGGAATTCAGGATGCAATCTGTGAATGAGAAAACTTGATACTCGGGACCCGCACGCCTTGATCTCCACTACGGATTTCCCGCAGGAAGACTCGCCTGCTCACCGTTGATCACACGGACCGAGCGCTCCCGCTGCCGCACCGCCAAATGCCGCTGCCGAAAGTGCGCCAGCGCGCGCTGTCCCCACGCCCGCACAAACCAGTAATTCAACCCCGCTCCAATCGCCGAACTGGCCAGCGGAATCACCCGTCCCGCCCACTTCTCCACCACCTCGGTGCTGGCTCGCGCCGCAATCCGTTGGATGACGCGTGGCACGAACTTGTTGATGACTTCCTTTTCGAGCAACTCGCGGCTCAAATCGACTCCCGCCGCGCTGGCCGCCGCGATCCACAACTCGGCAATCTCGTCGTCGGTGTTGAATTCGAATCCATACAGCAAGCTCAGCTTCTGAACCGTGCGCATGGTGATCGCCGAAAGAATCCCCAGATCCGGCACAATCGTCAGCAACCCGCCGAGCCCGAATCCAGCGCCCTCGACTGCCGCCATTTTCATTCCGCCGCGAATAATGGAATCCGCCACAGAGTCCAGTTCATGCATTTCGAGCGAGAACACTCCGTGATATCCGCTGATCGGCAGGCGATACGCCACCCGCAACTGCAGCAGGAATTTCCCCGGATCCACGCGCACACCGTGATAAGCCCGAGTCAGCCCTCTTTGCAGCGACGTCTCCACCGTCCGCCGAAGCCACGATTTCCGCTCTGCAGCCATTAGTTCCACCTTACCGCAGCGAGCGAGAGAAAGCCATTGGGGAAAAGCTGCAGAGATCAGGGGCAGGGATCAGGAGTCAGTCGCATCACTTAAGACGATCGTCCAGTCACAGCGTCACTGGTCAGCTGGCCCACTGATCCCTAACGCTCTGACCCCTGTCCCCTGCTTTGCTGTGCTAGCATTCTCCTGACTCCATGCCCAGCGGAAAACTGCAAGTCATCCCCCTCGGCGGCCTTGGCGAGTTCGGCATGAACTGCATGGCCGTGCGCTGGGGAGATGACATCATCGTCATCGACGCCGGACTGATGTTCCCCGAAGCCGAACTCCTCGGCGTCGACATCGTCGTCCCCGACATTTCCTATCTCACCGAGAACCGCCAGCGTGTTCGCGGCATCGTCCTCACCCACGGCCACGAAGACCACATCGGCGCGCTCCCCTGGATTCTCTCCGAACTCAACGTCCCGGTCTGGGGCACCGAGTTCACGCTCGCCTACGTCGAAGACAAACTCGACGAGCACGGCCTGCTCGACGACGCCGAGCTGCGCGAGATGCGCGCCAACGAGCGCTTCAAGCTCGGAGCGTTCACCATCCATCCCATCCAGGTCACGCACAGCCTGGTCGATTGCGTCGCGCTCGCCATTCACTGCCCGCTCGGCGTCATCATTCACACCGGCGATTTCAAAGTCGATCCCACGCCCACCGACAACAAGCTCTTCGACCTGCACACCTTCGCCGAATACGGCAAAGCAGGGCGTGCTCGCGCTCTTTCAGGATTCCACCAACGTCGAGCGCAAGGGATACACGCCCAGCGAGCGCGCCGTCCGCCGCAAGTTCGACGAAGTCTTCGCCCATACCAAGCGCCGCCTCTTCATCTCGTGCTTCTCGAGTTCGATCCACCGCATCAACCTCGCCGTCGAACTCGCCCACCAGCACGGACGCAAAGTCGCCTTCATCGGCCGCTCCATGAACAACTCCGCCGAGATCGCCGAAGACCTCGGCTACATCGAAGTTCCCGAAGGCCTGGTCATCAATCCCGGCGAGATGAAAAATTTCCCGCCGGAGAAAGTCTGCGTGCTCATCAGCGGAACGCAGGGCGAGCCCATGTCGGCCCTCTCCCGCGCCGCGGTCGACAACCACAAGCACGCCAAGATCGAAAAAGGCGACACCGTCGTGCTCTCCAGCCGCATCATCCCCGGCAACGAGAAGACCATCTACCGGATGATCGATCACCTCTTCCGCCGTGAGGCCCACGTCATCTACGAAGACGGCACCAGCCCGCCGGTCCACGTCTCCGGCCACGCCAGCCAGGAAGAACTCAAGCTCCTCATCAACCTGGTCAAGCCGCGCTACTTCATTCCGATCCACGGCGAGTACCGCCAGCTCAAGCTGCATGCCGAAATGGCCGCCGCCATGCGCGGATCGGTCGGCAAAGTCATGCTGATCGAAAGCGGAGAGATTCTGGAATTCGACGAACTCGGGCGCCCGCAAAGCCGGCAAAGTCAACGTAGGCCGCGTCTGCATCGACTCCGGCAACCGCACCGACGTGGTCGAAGACCTCATCATCAAAGACCGCCGCCACCTCAGCGAAGACGGCATCGTGCTGCCCATCATCGCCATCAACAAGTTGTCGGGAAAAGTCGAGACCACGCCCGAAATCGTGACCCGCGGCTTCAACGTCGGCGAAGACGGATTCATGGACGGCGCCAAGCGCATCGTCGAAGACACGCTAGCCTTCTCGAGCGAAGAAGAAAAAGCCGACTACGGCGTAATCAAAGAAAAAATCCGCGCCGACCTGAAGCGCTACATCAGCAAGCAAAGCCAAAAACGCCCGCTAATCATGCCGGTAATCCTGGAAATCTAATCAGCTGAAATCCATGTAGGGACAGCCGCCTCGGCTGTCCAGCGAAGGCGAAGCCGGGCGCCTTACGCCCGTCCAGCGAAGGCGAAGCCGAGCGCCCGGCGAGTACACCCTCGAAATCTGTCATCCTGAGCGAAGCATTTGCGCGAGCGAAGCGAACGCAAATGCGCAGTCGAAGGATCCCTACCCAGCAGAGCCGCCCGAGCGGCGGCGCCGCCGCCACCGAGCCTCTCCCACTACCGTGGTCTCGTCTCGTACCCGCCTCCTTCCACAACCGGTCCCACTGCCAAATCCTGCCCCACACTCGCGGCAACCGAAACCCCATCTGATGCGCCAGCATCAAAATCTGCCCCGATGATGCGCCTCATGCGAGAACATGTAAGCGAACATCGTCCCTCCCGCTGGCCACGCCGGGTCCAACTGCCGCGCCAGAACTTCGTCACGCGCCGCTTTGCTCCCGCCCGATAGAGCATCCGTAAGCATGCGCGTACACTGAGCCGCACTCTTCTTATGCGCGGCCGCTGCCTGGGCAGCGTGCACCGATGGCCGGATCGAGCGGCACTGGACACTTCAAATGCGGCGCCGAATCCTTCATCCACACCAGCCGGCTGTTATGCAGATGCGCAAAGATCGCAGCAATCGTCCGCCCGCTGCCTCCAGCCCCAGCGGTCTTCAGCCCGCCATGCTCGAGGATTAAGATTCGCCAACAACGCTGATTCATCGCATCGTTGACCGAGTATGTCTCGATCAACACGGTCGCAAGATCGGCAGAAGCATCCGTGCCGACACCGTAAGAACCAGCCTTTGATCGCCGCGCCATAAGACCTCCGCGCCCAGGTCCCAGAGGGACCCCTGATAGTAGCCCGCCACTTCAGTGGCGGGAAAGCCGCCATTAACGATACCCTGTGCCGTAGGCACAACTGAAACCCATGATCACACTCTCCGACCTGCACGCCGCCCAATCGCGCCTCCAAGGCGTCACCATCCGCACGCCTCAACGATTTCCCAGAAATGTGGGACAGCCCCCTCGGCGCCGACGGACCCGCGCCGCCTGCTGCTCAAGCCCGAGAACCAGCAACCCATCGGCGCCTTCAAACTCCGCGGCGCCTACAACAAAATCGCCTCGCTCTCAGAAGGCCGAGCGCAAGCGAGGCGTCATCTCCTACTCCAGCGGCAACCACGCGCAAGGCGTCGCCTATGCCGCCCGCGCGCTCAACGTAAAGTCGGTCATCGTGATGCCCGAACAACGCCCCGCTGATCAAGCGTGAAGCCACCGCCAAACTCGGCGCCGAAATCGTCCTCGTCGGCCCCGGCTCCGACGAGCGCAAGAACAAGGCCGAAGCAACTCGCCGCCCAGCACGGATACGTCATCGTCCCTCCGTACAACGACGAAAAAATCATCGCCGGACAAGGCACCATCGGCCTCGAAATCCTCGAAGACCTCCCCGAGGTCGAAACCGTCCTCTCCCCCGTCGGCGGTGGAGGCCTGATCTCGCGGCGTCGCCGCCGCGATCAAGCTCACTAACCCGAAAGTGAAGGTCATCGGCGTGGAACCCGAACTCGCAGCCGACGCCCAAGCCAGCCTGCGTCAGGCAAGATCGTCCAGTTCCCCGCCGAGCAAGTCTCCCGCACAATCGCCGACGGGCTCCGCACCCAAAGCATCGGCCCCATCAACTTCGAGCACATCCGCGCGTACGTCGACGACATCATCACCGTGACCGAAGACGAAATCCGCCAGGCCATGAAATATCTGAGCGCCAATCCCGCCACCGTGGCCGAACCCAGCGGCGCCGTCGCCACCGCCGGATTCATCTTCCACGCCAAAGAACTGCCGCAAACGAAGCTGAACGTAGCGATCATCTGCGGCGGCAACATCGAACCAGAAATGCTGAAGGAACTTCGCCATTCGTAATGAACCGGGAACTCGGAGATATCCGGAGAAATCCGACCGGAATACAACCAACGCGTGGCCCCATGGTTCTTTAAGACAAGAGGTGCCCTGCGTCCTCAGCGTCCTCTGTGTTTTAATTTTCGCCGATGTGACATCAATCCTTGACTTCAACCCTTAAACCAGCCATCCTTGATGCCGATCAAGGTTCACCGATGCGGGAGAGCAGCGCCAACTCTCTTGTTATGAAGATTTTGCCCCCAAGTGATTGTGGCTCTAGGATTTTGTCGAGATTTCCGTCTAACCCAATGATTCCAATAGACCAGGGGGGAGGGGGGGTACCCCCTTCAAGCCCCTATTCCCATTTCGGGAATTCGCGATTCTCCTTCTCGTCGCGCTTTTTTCCACAAGCGCCGCCTTCGCCCAAGCCCAGCGTGGGACTCTGGTTCACGAAGAAACCATCCGCGTCTCGCCGAGCTCCGATACCGCCAAACTCGGCACCGCCGCACGTGGCCACGAACTCATCATCATCGACAGCAGCCGCGACTGGACACACGTCGAGGCCATCCTGCGCGAACCCAGCAAAGAAGAGAACGACGACGACGAGGAGTCCCAGGGCAAGACCATCACTGGATGGGTTCTGACCAAAGCGCTCGTCAGCCAGAACAATGCAAACGGTGACAAGATCATCTTCGGCGAAGCCGTAAATTCCGAAGACGAGGCCAGCCGCCGCCGCGGGCGCCGCGACGCCGCCCAGGACGCGATGCGTCTCTACTACCGCGTCTACGATCTGTTTCCCGCGTCTCCGCTCGCCGCTGAGGGTCTCTATCGCGCCGCCGACATCCGCTGGCAGATGGACCGTAATGACATCATGACGCGCCCCTCGGCCCGCGAGCGCGACGCATACATGCGCGGCCAGATCGATGAGCAGTGGATGAAGCTGGTGATCAAGAAATTTCCCGGTACGAAATGGGCCGATCTCGCCGCCTTCCATCAGCTCGAAAACAAGCTCTGCGGCGATTGGCAGGCAGCATCAAAGTGTCCGGAAAAAGAAGCGGACATGTACGAGAAGTACGCCAAAGAGCACGATCAGTCCTCCGCCGCTCCCGAAGCGCTCTACGCCGCTGCCTGGCGTCAATCGGCGTTGATCGAGATTTACAAAACCGACGCCAATCAGAAAAAGTCAGACGCCGCGAAGAGCCACGCGCTCGATCTCGCCCAGAAAATCATCGGCCAGTACAGCCAGAGCCAGTGGGCTTTGCGCGCGCAGACGCTGGTCTACTACATTCAGCAGGGCGTTCCGACGTACGGCAACGCGGGCGACTAAAGCACATGCGCGCAATTGAGCGTCGTCACTTCACCGCGGCAATGTTCGGTTTCGCGATCACGGCGATCTTCGTTTCCTACCAACTCCTCACCGATTCGCAATCTCCCATCCAGCGAGACTCGTCGCTCATGGTCGTGTTCGTAGTCTTGTGCCCGCCATCGCTGCTGTCGATTGCATTCGATCCGGAAGTCGGCACAAACAATTTCTATTTTCTGTGGACCGTGATTGCGCTCTTGAATGCAGGGCTCTACGCCACTATCCGCGCGCTCGTCGCCAGGCGCCTGCAGCATCCGGACTAACTGACACTCCGGCAACTTTCCATTGAACTTTTCTGAGATACTGATTCTCCAATTCCAGGGAGGACGATTGAACGACTACCTGCTTTCAGTGATCCTTGGTGTAGTTGAAGGTTTGACTGAGTTTCTGCCGGTGAGTTCCACAGCGCATCTGCGGCTCTCCGAAGCGCTGTTACATATCAACCTGTCCGACGGATATTGGAAGATGTACTCCATCGTCATTCAGCTCGGCGCGATCTTGTGCCTGCCTGTATATTTCTGGAGCCGCATTACCAAGTTCCTATCGAGCTTTCCCTCCGGCGAAAGCGGAAATCGCAATGTTCTTACGCACCCTCTCAGCCTGACGATGATCGCCTTCGTCGTCACTGCGATTCCGTCGTTCCTGCTGACCAAGGTGATTGGCAAGCACCTGGAGAGCATCATCATCATCGGCTGGTCACTGCTGGTCGGCGGAATCGTAATGTGGATCGTCGACGCCATGCACGCCAAGGCCGAAGCCGCTGGCCCGAACGGCAACAGCAAGATTCGCACCTGGAAAATGGAAGACATGAGCCTTGGTCAGGCGATCTGGATTGGACTCTGCCAGATTCTTTCTGCAGTGTTTCCCGGAACTTCGCGTTCGATGGCGACCATCGCCGCCGGACAAATCGCCGGAATGTCGCGCGCCGCCGCGCTCGAGTTCTCGTTCTTCGTCTCGATTCCAACCATGGCCGCAGCGACGCTCTACACGCTGTACAAGTCCCTTGCGCGGGAAAGGCGAGAATCCGATCGGCGTCGCGCAGATCGATGCGCACGGCTGGATCGTGCTCGCAATCGGATTCGTCGTCTCGTTCATCGTCGCCTATGCCTCGGTCGCCTGGTTCATGGCCTATGTCCGCAAGCGCGGATTCGCCCCGTTTGCGGTGTACCGCATAATTGTTGGAGTGCTCGTGCTGGTATTCGCAGCCAAGCTATTGTAGAGACGTTGCTTGCAACGTCTTTCTATCCACGAGCGTATGTGCCTTTGTCGGCAAGACGTTGCAAGCAACGTCTCTACGATGAGACGCTCGCCAATGCCAAGTGCTAATTGCTGAATGAGATAACCACATAAACACCATCCGAATTCCCCGATTGTAGGAACCTCCACTTCTTGGCATAATAGTTTCGCTCTGGCCGATTACGGCGCTGAAGAGGTGTCTTCGGCGATGAATCAGCCTAAATGGATTATCTGACAACTATTTTTGTCCCCACCGGGAACCGTCGGCTCAATGAACTGATCGGATTCCTGATGTGCGTCTCCGCGCTCCTCCTTCTCCTCGCGCTGGTTTCGTACTCGCCGCTGGACCCGTCCTGGAATAGCGCCTCGGTCCTGACTGGTTCGCATGCCGCCCGCAACTGGATCGGTATCGTTGGCGCGTATACCGCGGACGCGGTGCTGCAGTTCTTCGGCGTCGGCGCATTCCTGCTGATCATCTTTCCGGCGATGCTTGGCTCACGCTGGTTCCGGTCGATGAAAGTGCAGTCGCCGCTGGCCAAGAGCCTGGGCGGAATCTGGCTGGTGATATTCGTCCCGGCGATGCTTGCGCTGATGCCAGGACACTTGCACTGGGCGCACGTGATCCCGATCGAAGGCCTGTTGGGCCGCGTGGTCGGCGATTTCCTGATTCACTATCTGAATCTGGTTGGGGCATACATCGTCTGCGCAACGGTTCTTGCGGTGGCGTTGTATCTTTCCACTGCGTTCTCCTTCGCTGCGATTCAGCTTTGGGCTCCAACTCGCTTCGCCTTCGTCACCGCGCTCTGGAATCGCTACAAAGATTGGCGACAGGAGCGCGCCCGCAAACGGCAGGCGAAGGACTTGGAACAACGCCGCATCTCGAAGCCGATTGTGAAGACGCAATTGATCCAGTCGCGTCCGACCTCACCCGTAGCACAAGTCGCAACCGAACCACGCCGCACCGGAATCGAGCGCATGCTGGCCGAAGAGGAACCAGTAAAGGCGCCAGCAAAGACGCAGACGGGCGGGATTTTGCCGGAGTCTGTGCTGACGAACTTTCCAGAAGAAGAGGTTGCAGATCCTGAAGTCACAGAGCGCGGCGACAGCGGGCAGAAGCCCAAGACGACGATGCCGCGCATTGCCGCTGGCGGCTACAAACTGCCCTCAAGCAGCCTGTTGCAGCGTCCCGACGAACATCAGGCCGTCGATGCCGAAGAACTCAAGTTGCTGGCGCAGGTGCTGACCGAAAAGTACGCCGAGTTCGATGTTCATGGACAGGTCTCGCAAATCAATCCTGGGCCGGTGGTTACCACGTTCGAGTTCAAGCCTGAAGCCGGCATCAAGTACAGCCGGATTACGAATCTAGTCGACGACCTCTGTCTCGCCCTCAAGGCGGAGAGCATTCTGGTCGAGCGCATGCCCGGAAAGAGCACGGTCGGCATTCAGGTGCCGAACCGGCAACGCGAGATCATTTTCCTGCGCGAGAACATCGAGTCGCAGGAATTCATGGGCTCGAAGTCGAAGCTCACGATGGCGATGGGCAAAGACATCAACGGCCGCATCGTCACCGCCGATCTTGCAGGCATGCCGCACCTGCTGATCGCCGGATCGACTGGCGCCGGCAAGAGCGTCGCGATCAACGCGATGATCATGTCGATCCTGTACAAGGCGACTCCCGATCAGGTTCGGCTGATCCTGGTCGATCCGAAGCGGCTGGAACTGGGCAATTACGAAGGCGTTCCGCACCTCTATACGCCGATCATCACCGAGCCGAAGCTCGCCGCGAACGCGCTGCGTAATGCCGTGCGCGAGATGGAGCGGCGGTTGAAGCTGCTGGCCGCCAAAGGCGTGCGCAACATCGACCAGTACAACAAGCTCTTCGATCAGGGCGGTACGCCGAGCCTGTTTGACGAAGAATCGGACGAGAAGCCGATTCCCTACATCGTGATCATCATCGACGAACTGGCCGATCTGATGATGCTCGATTCCTCGAACGTGGAAGAATCCATCACGCGCCTGGCCCAGATGGCGCGCGCGGTCGGCATTCACCTGGTACTGGCCACGCAGCGGCCTTCGGTCGATGTCATCACCGGATTGATCAAGGCGAACTTCCCTGCCCGGGTTTCATTCCGCGTCGCGACAAAGGTCGACTCACGTACGATTCTCGACGCGAACGGGGCCGAAGCACTGCTCGGAAAAGGCGACATGCTCTATCTGCCGTCGGGATCAGCTCGCGTGCACAGGTTGCACGCTCCGTTTGTCACCGAGAAGGAGATCGCCGCCGTCGTCGAGTTCTGGAAGGCGCAGGCGCAGGCGGAATACATTCACCACTTCCTGGAAGCACCGAAGGACGAACGCGAAGCAGTTGCCGGCGGGAATGGTGGCGAAGCCGGTGAGTCTGGCGAGGGCGAAAGCGATCCGATGTATGGCGATGCTGTGAAACTGGTGGTGGAGTTCGGAAAAGCCTCGACTTCCCTTCTGCAGAGGCGCCTACGCATTGGCTACGGCCGCGCCGCGCACCTGATCGATCTCATGGAGCAGGACGGTATTGTCGGAGCAGCCGATGGCCCGAAGCCGAGGGAATTACTCAAGCGTCCCGATTGGATTTCTGAGATCGAAGAATCCATGCGGTAGAGATTTACAGGAATAAATAAAAGGGCGGCGAAGAGCCGCCCTTTTTGTTTTTGCAGGCGTACGTTAGAACCTGAACACGACGCCGATCGGCATGCGGAAGTTCTTGCTGCTGGTGCTGCCATTGCTGTGCAGCATCATCCAGTCCGCGCCGCCGCGGAAAGCCATGTACTGATTGATGTTGATATCGACTCCACCGCCGGCCAACACTGCCATGCCGTTGCCGGAACCGCTAGCGCCGCCGAAAGAGGCGGTGGCATGATCTCCACCGATCAGGGCATGCACGAAAGGCGTGTAGGCCTTGTGGGCGCGCAGCGACAACTGAGGCCCGAAGGTGTAGGTGTAATTGTTGAAGCTGACACCAGCCTGAGTTGTGTAGCTGGAGCCGAAGTCGGCAGTGATCCCGAAGTAGTTGTTGAGATTCCCGGTCACGCCGAGGTCGAAGCCATTGGCGTTGACTCCACCCTCCATACGCGTGTACTGATATCCACCGAAGAATTCCGCCTTCGGATGGTCTGACTCAGCTGCCACGGCAGAGAGCGTGAAGAGTCCTACGAGAAGTCCCGCTAAAGCTATTTTGCGCACGTTTTCCCTCCCCAAACATTGGAACGGTAAATTTGCTTGCGTATCCATTCAAACGTGCTCGTGATTACCTCGCAAGTTACTGGAAGCAGTGTCCTCTAGTAACCTTACAGTTAGCTTGATACGGCCTAACCTGCTGATTTTACGTACCTTTCGTGGGTATGCAGAGTCTACTCATAGGGGTTCGTGAGCTAGAAGGGCTGGCACTCTCGGGCAGCGGATAGTGACCCCTAACCATTGGGGAAACGCGAATCGCAGGGGCTGGAAGGAATCTGGCTAAGGGAAGAAACTCAGAGTCCCACCCAGTTCCAGAAGCGTTCTTTGGTCCGGCGGAAGGATTCCGGCAACCAGCTTTTGTACCGCAGAAGGACAGTTGCGTTGACGCTCTTTACGGTCTTGGGCGAGAACTTGTTGCTGAAGATCAGATAATACACACCGGCGCCGGCTGGAAGGTCCGCCTGCATGGTTCCTTGCGAGACTCTGCTGCTTTCGTAAACGGAACTGGTCGCATAACCGTTTTGCCAGACAGCAAACGCAGCCTCGCTCAGGACATAGACTTCAACGTCGTTGTCTTCGGATTCGCCGGTGACTTTGGATTTTGGCGCTTCGGTCTTCTTCTCGGAAGAGCTAGCGGTGAATTGCCCGACGATCGAGACATTCGTCGAGCCTTCCGGTAGATCGAACTTGTAGTAGCGGAAATTATGGGCGCTCACCGAAAACGGGGCATCGAGAATCGTCTGATCGTGCTTCCATCCGACAAGTTCCTGGATCCCCTGGGCGGACGCACTATCGCTGGTGGCCGCCCACAGAAACGTGCCAAGGAGCAGTCCGAGAAGCACCCAGAGCAGGATGCGGCGTTTCTTGACGCGTGGAGGCGCCAGCTCAACGACCGGTCCTTCGATCCTGACGGGCTCTTTCAGAGGCAGACTTACCGGTTTGCCGCACTTCAAACAGAACTGGGCCTCATCGGGCAAAGTCGCTCCGCACTTGCTGCAACCCAGAATGACTTTGGTAGCAGGCGATACGGTGCTGTTCATCGGCATACTGACCGGCTCCACTTCAGAAAATTGCGGCAACTACCAGGAGACTTCGGGGGACATTCAGACTACCGGGACTGCTCACTGGATGAAGCAAATATTAGCACAGGTCTCGCGGGCAGAATCTCAAAAACTAGATTCATTTATGCGGGTTTAGCGCCACGCAGTCCTCGAAAGGCCAGCACCGAAAGTGTAAGAACGACCACTAGCATTGTGGTCCAAAGAATCCCCGTGTGGCGCTCGGACCAGGGCCGGTCGTCAGGGCGCCCGGCATACTGCGGGTTGTGGGATCCGGCTCCCAGTTGCGCCTGCGCGGGCGCCGCGTCGAGGTGAAAGAAGCGCGCATAGTCGTAAATCGGGCGGTGAGAGTTTATCGTCTCCGTAGTAGAGGCGCAACGCGATTTTTCCCTGTGGAGAAAAATAGATGCGCTGTTGGAACGCCAGTGGTTCGACGGCGGTAACGGCCAGCGGCGGATTGTCGCTGTTATCAATGCGGAGCGTGATTTGACCCGAAGTGCTGGAGACGTTAACCGACAGATCTTCCGCGGTCACTAGAGTGCCCCCACGATTGACGCGCACGCGGCTGATCTCGCCGTTAGCAATCTGCACCCCCTCGGCGCCTTCGACGCTCACTGTCCGGCGGAAGTTGAGTTGCGCGGGCGCAACGTAGAAGGTGAAGCGGCTCAGAGGCGCTTTTTCCGGCACATTGCAGACGATGATGGTTAAGTGTGGTTTCTGCTGAGGCGCGTCGCAGGAGCCAGCTTTCGTCCAGGAAGCAGGCTGTTCGTGCAGGTTGTAGATTGTTGCGCCCTTCACGTCTATCGGGCGGACGCCCGGCGAAAGCTTGATGTGCAAATAGCGGAAGTTGGAAGGCGGCAGTTTCAGAAGAAAGTTCGAGCCCAGTTGCTCCTTGGTGAAGTCGTAAAGAGTGGATGGAGTCAACTCGACTTCCGATGCCTTTCCCGGAGCGGTGCCACCGGATACCGAAGCAGTGGCAACAAAATTGTGCGCTTCGATGCGCAGGCGAATGCGGTCATATTCGGCAAGTCCCTGGGCATCGAGATCGAATTCGGTATGGCCGGAGACTGAGCCGAGGTTCAGGATTTTTGCCTCGACTTCCTCGGAAGAGATTCCGGCGCGCTGCTCCGACAGGGAATACGGCACGGCAGAGTCTCCGTCGTACAAGCGAAGGTCTCCGAGATCGGGACGGGAGTGACTCCAGAGTTCCTCGTCGACGACGAAGTAGTTCTGGCGGTCCGTTTGAGTAACGTGGATATCGCGGACGTTGGTGAAATACGGAATCGCCTGCTCAGGCCGTGTGGGTGCATCGGCAAGAACGAACAGAAGGGACAGTGTGGCGATGAGTCTCATGAAGTGGTGGCGGTCCCGTCACCGGATGGTTGCCTGCTCCTGGCAGACAGCTTCAGCCAATCGCGCTGGTAGACGAACGAAATGGCGAGCAGCAGAACGCCAAGCACGACAAAGCTGAGAATGCGGTATCCCTTGTCGAGTTGTGACACATCGTACACAAACACCTTAACGATGGTAACCGCGATCAGGATCAGAGCCTGCCAGCGGATGAAGGGTCTGCGGCGGAGGAACCCGACGACCATCAGCATGGCCCCGTAAGCCATCCACAGAGCCGAGTAAGCAAAGTCGCGCTCGATCTCGACCCGGTGAAGAGTGAGGTAGAAGCTATTCCATTGGCTCGGGGCCGCACGACCAAGCCCCGCCATTTGCCGGGAATAGAAGTCGGCGACTTCGCGGCTCAGGGCGATCAATGCCAGTACGTTGAGGGCGACGAGGGCCGCCCCCGCCACAGTCCGCGCGGAGTCATCCTCGCGTCGGGCAGCGTACCAGGCGACGGCTCCCACCACGGCAACCGCGACCGCATGTGTCGCCATGCGCATGTTGAAGATCAGTTGTGTGGTTTGGAAGTTGTCGATGGCCAGTAGACGGAACACGCCAAGAACCAGAGCGGCCAGAGCGAAGGCGTTCAGAAAATCGGACTTGATCCGATTGCCGATCCAAAGCAAAACACCGGCCTCGACGAACCAGCCCATGGTGATCCAGTGAGAATTAAGCCGAATCGGAATGGCGATGGTGATGAAGCCGATGGCGACCGCAAGGTGAAGGAAGTACAGAATCTGCACGGCGCCCGCTGAAAGATCTCTGGCGTGTACCAGACGGCTTAAGAGGATGTAGATTGCGGCCAAGGCAAGCGCGAACCAGGCCATGTACGTCTTGTTGATCTCTTCGATCATGGCGTAGGCCTGCAGAAAATAGACGCCGGCATTGACGAACGCCAGAATTGCCGGGATCGAGGCGAACAAGGCGATCTCATTCTCTGGTTGGAGCGTAACCAGAGGGGCGATCGCGAAGACAGCGAAAAACACCGTCGCAAAACCCAGTGTGATGCCGAGTTGGCTGCGGCTGTAGAACTCGGAGTACCACCCGAAATAAAGCAGAAGCGTGCCGGCATAGCTCATGACGAGCAGGCGGCGCCAAGGTTTGAAGGTCACAATAACAAGCGTCGCAAGGTCCAGAATCGCAACGTACGAGAACAGTGCGACTTCGCGATTTTGCCCCGTGGAAAGTAGAAGTGGTGTGCTGAATCCTCCGGTCAGAGCGAAGGCGGCAAGGATTTGTGCGTCCTGGGCGAGAGCCATGGCTGCGGCCGAAGCCGTCACGGCCAGCATCATGACAAAGGCAACGCTGCCGGGGATGAGACTGTATCGCTGAAATGCCGCCCAGAACGAGAGATAGAGCGTGCCGACTCCGACCGCTTTCAGGGAGTAGGAAAATGCCTTGTAGCCTTTACTGCGAAAGCGCTCGCTCCACAGTACGATAGCGATTCCCGCCACCAGGCCGATGGTGACACGGCCGGCAGGGCCGATCCAGTTGTTCTCGAAAGCGAACTTCAGGAAGTATGAGATCCCGATCAACAGGGCGGCGATTCCGATGCGGTTTAACCAGTGCGAACCGATGCGGGATTCGAGGTCGGAATTGGGTAACGCAAGGAGGAGGGCGGAGCCGGAGTGAATGACGCCGCAGGCTCTTGCGGTGAGATGGCGGAAGGCATTTCCGGCGGCGGAGAAGATGGAACGGGGAGGTTGGGCTCCGCCGGCCGGCGATCAGGCGAAGGCGGAATATCCATCTGTAGTCTTCGCTCGATGCGGTAAACACGGGTTGTCAGGTCGGCAAGAAGGCGTTGGATAGCTTCGAGGTCGCTCTGGGACGGGTCCATAGCGGGACAAGAGATTATCGATGAAACCCGTCAGGGTTGCACCTTAAAATTCTTGTCTTCCGATGCCGATAATTTCGCAGACGCGGCGCTTCCGTCCAACCCCAATTCCTTCGCGATCGGCTTCATGGCTTCAATGCAGAAGCCGATGTGCTCGTCGAGGTCTACGCCTAGATCGGCTGCGCCTTGGATGATGTCATCGCGATTCACTTTGCGGGCGAAGGCTTTGTCTTTCATTCTCTTTCGCACCGACTTCACGTCGACCTCCGCGAGCGACTTGCTGGGCTTGATCAGAGCGACGGCGGTGATGAATCCGGCGAGTTCATCGCAGGCGAAAAGGCACTTCTCCATCGGCGTATCGCGGGTCACGCCGGTGTACTCGGCGTGCGACATGATGGCTCGGCGGATCTGCTCGGGATATCCGCGCTCCGTGAGGATCTCGTTGCCCCGGTAGGGATGATCTTCGAGGCTTGGCCAGCGTTCGTAGTCGAAATCGTGAATGAGTCCGACCACGCCCCAAAGATTTTCGGCCTCGGGAGATCCATCGCCGTGCTTCCTGGAGCAGGCGCGCATGCAGGCTTCGACGGCCAGGGCGTGCTTGCGCAGGCTTTCGGACTGGGTGAACTCTGTCAGGAGGTTCCAGGCGGCTTCTCTGTTGATTTCACTCATATTTCCGGTCACCTGCGTTACGAAGGTTCTTCTGAGTGGTTCCGTTCTTGACAACGACTTTACAGACTAATTACAACTCCAACGGGCTTCTGCGGAGCATACTACACGCAGCGGATTTCTCCAGGTTCTGGGGGCTTGGAGGGACACAAAATGTACGACGACCGAGAGTATTTCTGGGTTGTTCTCTGCAAGAATCACCGATTCCACCACAAAGGCAACACGTCATATTCGCACCAGATTGTGCTGGCGGAGACTGACGCCTACTCGCCTCTTCCCATGCTGACCCAGCAGGTCACCGTGCGTTGCGACGCCTGTGGCGAGGAGTATGCCTACAAACCGACTGAGATATTGAGGGGCGAAATGGAGACTGCGCCGCAATTCGTCCCGCACCCGATGTTCAAGTAAGAGCGACGTGGGCGTACTGAAAGACGATTCTAAAAACAGCGGCGCAGGAATCTATATAGTAAACAGCGCCTCGAATTCGACGATCGCGCGGCCGGTTGCGCGTAATCTCAGGGTTTCCGAGGGCAGGTTCAGGCCGACATACTCGGAACTGCCGCGTTCTGTGTGCATTTTTCCCTTGACTTCCACAGGGGGTGTGGCTCAGATTGAGACTGCCAGCAGGAATCTCCCCCAAGTCATTCCTGCTCTGTGATTTAGCTGTAAGGAGGGCCCGCTCTGGCACTCCCACAACTCGATGGCCACGACTCTTGCCCCTGTAGATTCAAGGGAAGTCGTTCGTTGCGATCACTGCCTGTTAGTGCAATTCCGCACATCCAATAACAACTGCCGGCGCTGTCACGCGTCTCTGGACGAGGAGCCGGAGCCTGAACCGATCATGGTCGCGCCGCCGGTAATGATGCCCGTGCCCAACAACGGCCGCGGACATCTGAACCTGGCGACCTCGATCCGTTCGCTGCGGCTTGCGCAGCGGGCTCAGCCAGCGGCAACTCGCCGGACGGATGTCCGTGCCGCGTACGTACGTATCGAAAATCGAAAACGAGAAGGCCACGCCTACGCTGTCGTCCCTGGAACGGCTGGCGCGTGCACTGGAGGTTACTGTGCCCGAACTGCTCAGCGGCGGTGAACGCAGCCGTCAGGAAGAAGTCAGCGAACTGATGAAAGATCAGTTTATTGCCGAACTCTTGCCGTTTGTTTCGCAACTCAACGGGATGCAGATGTCGAGCATCCTGACGCAGGTGCGGGACCTGGCGGTCAGACCGAGGAGAACCGCGTAACAACAAGTTTCAGAGTTTCAAGGTTTCAAGGTTCTTCGGAGAGGATTTGTTTCAGAGTTTCAGGCTTTGGAGTTGGGCTTCGACATTGAAACTTTGAAACTTTGCCACCTCAAACCTTGCTTTTATCCGGGCAACCAGCCAACACTAAAGCCGGGACCAGTAATTGGTCCCGGCTTTTTTGTGATCGGCGCATCTTGCGAGATTGCATTCGCAATCATCTCATCTGTTCCGATCAGGAGTGCATCGATGACTACATGTCGGAAAAGCCGTTGTTATTACCGGTGCGTCCAGTGGAATCGGACGGGCTTGCGTCAGGCAGATGAGCCGGGCCGGATGGCAGGTGTTCGCAACGGTTCGCAAGGAAGCCGATCGAGAGAAGCTAAGACGGAAGGTGGAGAGAGAGTTCTTCCCGTGATCATGGATGTTGAAAATGAGCATCGATTGCTGCGGCGGCGGAAGAGATTGAAGTCGCAACTCGCTGGCCACGGACTGGACGGGCTGGTGAACTGTCGCTGGAATCGGGATGGTTCGACCGGTTGAATATGCGACCATGAACGACGTCCGGGAGATATTCGAGATCAATTTCTTTGGGCAAGTTGCGACGATCACGCAGTCTCTGTCGCATTTGCTGAGGAAAAACCGGGGTCGGATCGTAAATATCACTTCGGTTGGAGTGAATCTTGCGCATTCCTTTCGGGGGCTTGTTGAACGCGAGCAAGAGTGCATTCGCCATGCTGAGCGACACGCTGCGGCTGGAGCTTCATCCGTTTGGAGTCCGGGTGATTGCGGTTGAACCCGGAGCGATTTCAACTCCGGCGGTGGACAAGACCTTGGGAGACCTCGAGGAAGTCATCGCAGCTCTGCCGCCGAGGCTCAGCAGCAATACGGAGACATGATCAGAATTTTGGCCGGCCGGGCTACGCGATGGAGAAAAATGGGAGCTCGCCGGACGTTGTGGCGCGAGCGGTCCATCACGCGGTTGACTTCGAGTCGTCCTCGCATCCGGTACCGTGTGGGAAAGCACGCGAAATTGCTGGCGACCTTGCCGAAGATCTTGCCGGAGAGCGTGCTGGATGCGCTGTCGGATTCGAATGTTGGGGCTTCAGACAGCTCCCCGCGATCGAGCGTCAAGATAACACGGCCGATGCGGGCGCGCAACGGCATCGCTTGGGCGGAGCAGCGATGAATCCGAAATAAATCGATCGACATCTATCCAGCATGGATCTGGAAGCAGAATCAATCGTATTTTCGAAGTTATGGCCGGACCCTCCAGCCGGTTAGTTTCGGAAGATGGACGTCAGGTTGGGACGAACGGATCGCGCCAGTCTGACGATTCCCTGCTCGATGCCTATTCGACGGCGGTGACGGTGCGGTCGAGCGGATCAGCCCGTCGGTGGTGCATATTGAAGTGCATCAGAAGGCTGGGCGGACGCGGTCGGGAGAGCCTCGCGAGCGGCAGGGCGGAGGCTCGGGATTTGTATTCACGCCGGATGGCTTGATCCTGACGAACAGCCATGTCGTGCACGAGGCGGCGCGGATTGCGGTCACCCTGGCGGACGGCCGGCATATGCCGGCGACTTTGATTGGGGAGGATCCGGCGAGCGATCTGGCGGTGATTCGCCTGGAGCGTCCGCAATTCGACGAGCCTGGGCTGGTCGCGGCGGAGCTGGGAGATTCGCAAAAACTGCGCGTCGGGCAGATTGCCATTGCGATTGGCGCGCCGTATGGATTTCAATCGACGGTTACGGCCGGAGTGGTGAGCGCCCTGGGGCGGTCGCTGCGCTCGTATTCCGGGCGGCTGATCGAAGATGTAATCCAGACCGATGCCTCGCTGAACCCGGGCAACTCCGGTGGGCCGCTGGTGGATTCGGCGGGGCGAGTGATCGGGGTGAATACGGCGACGATTTTGCCGGCGCAGGGGATATGCTTCGCCATCGGGATCAACACGGCGAAATTTGTTGCGAGCCGCCTGCTGCGCGATGGGCGCATTCGGCGCAGCTACGTGGGGATCTCCGGACAGACGGTGCCTGTGCACCGGCGCGTGGTGCGGTTCTACGATCTGCCGAAGGAGACGGGAGCGCTGGTGCTGTCGGTTGAAGAGAACAGTCCGGCGAAGCGAGCGGGACTGCGCGAAGGCGACGTGATCATCGCGCTCGAAGGCCAGCCGGTGGCCGGAGTGGATGATCTTGCATCGGCTGCTGACGGAAGTGCGGGTGGGCGTGAGTTGCTCGCTGACCGTGCTGCGCTGGACGGAGAAGCTGGAGTTGAAGATGGTGCCGGAGGAGGCACGAACCGCCTAAGCGACACCGAAGTGGCCCCAAGTGAAGCAGACGAATCGCGAGGTAATTCAATGAGCGTGACCCAGGCCCAAAAGGCGGCGCGCTTCCGCGCCCTGCATGATGCTTCGGGCGCCTTTGTGATTCCCAATCCGTGGGATGTAGGTTCTGCGCGCATCCTGGCCGGCCTGGGGTTCGAGGCCTTGGCTACATCGAGCGCCGCCTCCGCCTCTGTCATCGGAAAACGAGACGGTGGATTGACCCGAGACGAGGCGTTGGCGCACGCTCGCGCGATCGTCGAGGCGACGGATGTACCGGTTTCCGCGGATCTGGAGCAAGGGTTTGGCGATGCTCCGGAAGTCGTGGCGGAGACGATCAAGCGTGCAGCCGATGTGGGACTTGTCGGCTGCACGATCGAGGATTCAACTCGGAATCAGGATCGTCCGCTTTACGATTTTGGGTTGGCAGTCGAACGGATTGCGGCCGCCGCCGAAGCGGCTCGTGCGCTTCCTTTTCCGTTTTTGCTGACTGCGCGCGCCCACAATTTTCTATACGGCAATCCAAGCCTGGACGAAACGATCAAACGACTTCAAGCTTTTGAAAAATCCGGGGCCGACGTGCTTTTCGCTCCTGGCCTACCTGATCTTGCCGCAGTGCGGGCGGTTTGCGCTGCCGTATCGAAACCCTTCAACTTCATGGTGGGAATCAAAGGGAAATCATTTTCTTTCTCCGAACTCGCCGCGGCCGGAGTCAAGCGCATCAGCCTGGCGACCTCGCTCTATCGCGCGGCGATGACTGGATTGCTCGACGCTGCGCGCGAGGTGAAAGGCGGACAATTTGGTTTTCTCGATCGCTCGGTCACCACAGCGGAGCTGAACAAAATTATGGGAATTTGAGAGTCTTTTGCAGCCTGCGGTCGACACCCCATCGTTCGCCCGTGCCGAACCGTCCAGTTACTTTGCCTCTAAAAAATACGCGCCTTCTCGTCATTGCATCCCCTTCGCCTGCTGTGGTAGCCTCTATCTGTGACCACTTTGCACGACAAAGTGCCTCCGGGGCTCGACCGCAAGGAAGCGGAAGTTTACAGGCATCTCGATCCAGCAAGGCTCCCCAAGCACATCGCCATCATCATGGACGGCAACGGGCGCTGGGCCCGGCGGCGGCATATGCCGCGCGTGGCCGGGCACCGCGCCGGAGTGGCATCGGTGCGGTCCACCGTCGAGACGGCGGCGCGAATTCATATTCCGGCGCTCACGCTGTATGCATTTTCCGAAGAGAACTGGAAGAAGCGTCCGGCCAGTGAAGTCGGCTTTCTGATGTCGCTGCTGAGCCGCTATCTGAAGGCCGAAGTTCCCACGCTTAACAAGAACAATATCCGGCTGGAGTACATCGGGCGGCAACACGAACTGCCGGCCGACGTGCAGGAGCGCATGGACTGGGCGCGAGAGGCTACCGCGCGCAACTCGGGCATGGTGCTGACACTGGCGCTCAATTACAGCGCGCGCAGCGAACTGGTGGACGCCTTCCAGTCAATGGTGCAGGCGGCTTCGCAGAACGGCGGGATCAATCATCTGCGGATCGATGAGGACATGGTTTCGCAGCATCTCTATACCCGGCATCTGCCCGACCCGGATCTCGTGGTGAGGACCTCTGGCGAGATGCGGTTGAGCAACTTCCTGCTGTGGCAACTGGCTTATGCCGAGATCTACGTAACGCCGACTTTGTGGCCGGATTTTCGCGGCGTGCACCTGCTCGAGGGGATTGCGGAGTATCAGAAGCGCGAGCGGCGATACGGCGGGCTGAACCATAACGATTCGCACGCGTCGGCTGAAAATCGTAAGAGCTTAACCACAGAGGGCACAGAGGTACACAGAAGGAGAAATACGCTCAGTGAGACTCTGTGCATCTGCTCTCGTTATAATTGCGCGTTCCTTTCACGGCAGACCACTTCTCTTGCTAAAACGCATCGCGACCGCAGTCGTACTGATTCCGATTGTGCTGGTGCTCATTCTGCGAGCGCCGGTTCCTGTGCTGGCGGTCGTCGCCGGTCTTGTTGCGCTGCTGACCATTCACGAATTTCTGGAGCTGACCGAATCGTACGGCGCTAAACCGATGCCGTTACCAACCTATCTTCTAACGGCATTGTTCTTTGTGGCGCTTGGAGTCCTGCAGCGATTCAGCCACTGCTTTCGACGGGGAAATTTCTGATCATCCTGGGATTCGCCGCGGCGATCGCGCCGTTTATTTTCCTCACTCGCGCCATGCGGGGCGAAGACCTGCGCAGCGGATATCCGGCGGCAGCGGCATCGGTATTTGCATTCACCTATATCGCACTGCCGATGGGGATGCTGGTGCAACTTCGGCAGCAGTCGGAGGGGGCATTTTACCTGCTGTACCTGCTGCTGGTGGTTTGGGCGGGAGACATTTTCGCCTACTTCGTGGGCAAGTCGATGGGGCGGCATCTGATGGCGCCGCGCATCAGTCCGAAGAAGACGTGGGAAGGAGCGGCGGCGTCGCTGGTGGCGAGCGTCGCGCGTCGGATGGCTGTTATTCCATTACGCTTTGCCGCTGAGTTCGGCGTTGTTGCGTGCCGGATTGATCGAGCGGCGGGACGGAATCTTTGGGCTCGAGCAACCGGCGATGGGACCGATCATCCTGCTAACGATGGTGCTCAACATCGCGGCACAATTGGGAGATCTGGTGGAGTCGTTGATCAAGCGCGGGGCCGGGAGTGAAAGATTCGGGAGCGATTCTTCCGGGGCATGGAGGCATGCTGGATCGTATCGACGCACTGCTCTTTGCGGCTCCGGTGCTGTGGTATTACGCGGCCTGGCGGGTGATGCAGTAGCGCAATGGCGGATTCAGGGCAGTTCCCTCCCCTAAAGCCACTGCATCCCGATAATTCTCTGAACATCGGGAAGTTATCGAAGTTCGATTGCCTTTCGACGGAGGTTCTTTTGGCCTCGCTTGTGCCTGGCCAAAATGAAGGATGCCTGAAAACTCGGCCGGATGGAACTATACTGGATGGACACCACCGGATATGTATTCTTAGAAACCGCGGTGTGGACGTAGACGAGCTTCCGCGAGAAATCATCGTCAGGGGACAAGAGGGGGAGGATGTCGACGGAACTCCATTGGATTGAGGGGCCATGGCGTGGCAAGATTGCTCTGGCGGCCCGACCGCGAGGCGGAGACTGGCTGGATGATGAGGTTGCAGGTTGGAAACGCGCCGGAGTCGACGCAGTGCTCTCCTTGTTGACCGCAGATGAAGAGAAGGATCTAGGTCTGAGCGAAGAAGCCAGGGAAACCAGAAGACAAGGTTTAAATTTCAGTTCCTTTCCCATTCCAGATCGTCAGGTTCCGCAATCTGAAAGAAGTCTTGGTGAAGTCCTAGACAAGATGAACTTGCAGCTTTTTGACGGACTCAATGTTCTGGTGCATTGTCGTCAGGGGGTTGGGCGAAGCGGTTTAGTCGTTGCTTGTTTACTCGTTAAGAGTGGAATGAGTCCAGGAGCGGCCGTGGAATCCGTGTCCGCGGCACGGGGGGTTGCAGTCCCTGAAACAGCGGAGCAGCGAGACTGGATTGAGCGTTACGCCCCGGCTTTTTCTAAATGAGAGTATTTCGAAATTCTTGAAAAGATGAAACGCATAGCCATCCTGGGATCGACCGGATCGATCGGGCGCAGCACACTGAGTGTCGCCGAGTCGTATCCCGATCGCTTTCAGATCGTGACCTTAGCTGCGGGCAGCAATCTGGATGCCGCGTTCGAACAGGCGCAGCGTTGGCGCCCACGCGTGATCTCGATGGCTGCGGAGAAGGATGCGGAGGCGCTTCGGGATCGACTGAAGAAGGAAGGACTTAGCCAGATCGAAGTGGTGCACGGTGCCGCTGGAACCGTCCGGGTCGCAACGCATGCCGAAGTTGATTTCGTAGTGAGTGCGATTGTTGGCGTCGCCGGCCTCGAGGCTACTTACGAAGCGGTGCGAGCAGGCAAGACTCTGGGGCTCGCCAACAAGGAGTGCCTCGTCGCGGCCGGAGAGTTGATCACGGCGGAAGCGCGCAAACGCGGAGTCGCGCTGCTGCCCATCGACAGCGAGCACAATGCGGTGCACCAGTGCATGCGCGGCGGGCGCATGGAGGAAGTCGAGCGCGTTTGGCTTACGGCTTCTGGCGGGCCGTTCCGAAACACTCCAGCAGCGGAGTTTGCATCCATCACTGTGGAGCAGGCGCTGAATCATCCCACATGGAAGATGGGAAAGCGGATCACGATCGATTCGGCCACTCTCATGAACAAGGGGTTCGAAGTCATCGAGGCATGCAGACTTTTTCACATGCCGCCTTCGAAGGTGGAAGTCATCGTCCATCCGCAGTCGACGATCCATTCCATGGTGGAGTTTGTGGATGGCAGTATACTTGCTCAGTTCTCGGTGACGGACATGCGGCTGCCGATTCTGTACGCGCTAACATATCCGGAACGGATTGAGTCGGATATGCGCTTTTCCGTCAGTGACTTGCGTCATCTGGACTTCGCCCCGCCGGACCTGAAAAAATTCCCGTGTCTGCGTTTGGCGTACGAAGCGGTCGAAGCGGGTGGGGCAAAGACGGTGGCCCTGAATGCGGCCGACGAAGTAGCGGTGGCAGCGTTTCTCGAAGGCGAGATCAGGTTTGACCAGATTCCCAGGGTGATCGAAGACGTGCTGACCGAGACGAATTCCGGTGCTCTGGAGTCTATTCAGATGGTGCTTGCGGCCGATGCCGAAGCCCGTCTACTTGCCCGGGAGCGAGTAGCTGTTGTCAAGAGAACTGAAACGGCCGCGGGCTACATCTTTTGTGTAATTTCGGAATCTAACAGGCTGGGAGTAACGTACCTCGAATATGTCTGACTTTCTGACTTCCGTCGTTGCGGTCATCGGCGTTCTGGGATTCATGATTCTGATCCACGAGTTCGGCCACTACGCCGTGGCCAAGTTGCTCGGGGTGCGGGTCGAGCAGTTTGCCATCGGATTCGGCAAGCGACTGGTTGGGTTCCGCAAGGGCGAAACCGACTACCGGATCAACGCCATCCCTCTCGGCGGATACGTGAAGATGAGCGGCGAGAATCCCATGGATCAGCGCACGGACGATCCACGGGAATTCATGAACCACTCGCGCTGGCACCGTTTCCTGATCGCGATTGCCGGTCCGGCGATGAACATTCTGCTGGCGATTTTTCTGCTGACCGTGGTGTACATGGTGCACTACGAGTATCCGGTGTATCTGGACAAGCCAGCGGTCCTCGACGGAGTCAAACCCGGCTCCGCCGCGGCGCAGGCTGGGTTGCAGGCGGGCGACCGCATCATCAAAGTCGATAACATTGAGAATCCGACGTGGGAGCAGTTGGAACCGCGCGTCTGGTTGAGCCCGAATCAGCCCTCTGACGGTTGAGGTTCAACGCGGAAATCAGGTTTTCGAAAAGACCATCATCCCGAAACCGGTTACGTCGTCAGAGGTCGGTTCAGCCGGATGGTTTCCCGAAGATTCGGTTGTGGTTGGGCGGGTAGAACCTAACCTTCCGGCAGCAAAGGCCGGCATCAAGGAAGAGGACAGGATTGTTGCTCTGAATGGCCAGCCGGTCCACTCGCTCGAGAGTGTGATCGACAGCCTGCAACAATCGAAAGATCAGCCGATCGATCTTACCGTAGAGCGGAGTGGTCAGACTTTGCACTTCGGCATGTCGCCGGTTCTGTCAAAGACCGAAGATCCCAAACAAAACCGTTATCGGCTGGGATTCTCCAACAAGGGTGAGGTTAAAGTAACCACGCTTCCCTTCTCGAAGGCTCTCAAGCTTTCGCTGGACCGCAACCGGCAGTACTCCATGATGATCCTGGAGCTTGCCAAGAAACTCGTGCAGAGGAAGATCTCCCTGCGCGCCGTTTCCGGTCCGATTGGAATCGCCCAGGAAGCCGGCTACGCGGCCCAGCAAAAGGGCTGGACGCCGTTGATGGAACTGACCGCCGGCATCAGCCTGAACCTCGGCATCTTCAACCTACTGCCGATTCCGATTCTCGACGGTGGCGTGATTCTGTTCCTTGCGATTGAAGGACTGATGCGACGCGACATCAGCATGAACATCAAGGAACGCGTCTATCAGGCTGCATTCGTATTCCTGGTGCTGTTTGCGGTGATGGTCATCTATAACGATCTGATGAAGACTATCCCGGGATTGGCCGATCGGCTGCCTTAGAAAGCTACTAGCTTCAGGCCCCTAGCTTCTGAACGAAGAGCGGGCTTAGCGAGAAACAATTCGTGATTCGAAAGAAGGGCCCGCTCCGGGCCCTTTCTGTTGCTTCCAATCGACCAAGCTTTTTCCGGCGGCGAACGACACGGGGCTGGCGCCTCGTCATGACGATGCCCTCACATCAGCAATCGCCCCGGACCCTTTGTCATTCCGAAACGGCGATCAGCCGTTGAGGAATCTGCTTGTCTGCCTGCAATATTCCACTGCCGGCAGAAAGCAGATTCCTCGCTTTGCTTCGGAATGACAAGACTTTGTTTCGCTTCGGAATGACAAGACTGTTGGGTTGGGTATGACCATGCCGAAATGCAACCTTTTTGAGCAGCGTGGAATCTGATGTGGGCGAAAATCCGGCCTAATCCGCTCTACGCCCTTTCAGGAGAACCATTCCCATGTTTTGCCTTCGCTCGGCAGAGGCCTTTCTGCGCTCAAAATCGGTCCTGCTGGTGTTCGCCTCCGTTTCCAGTATCGCTTTTTCGCAAGAGAGCTTCATGGTTCACTTCACGCCATCAGGTGGAGGAGCAGGCGCCGTCCAGCGCGGCGATTTTAATAACGACGGCATTCCCGACATCATCACCGGAAACAACGGGGGCACCGACGGCTACGGGGTATCGGTCAACCTGGGCATTGGCGACGGCAGATTTCGGAACCCCCTCAACAGCGGACAGGGCGTCGGGACGTTCGACATGGCGATCGGAGACTTCAACGGGGACGGCAAGCTTGACGTTGCGCTCGCCGGGTATGTCAGCTCCACGCAAGAAGTCGTTCAGATCGAATTGGGCAAGGGCGACGGGACGTTTACCAAGGGCCAGACCATCAACATGGCACCGAACCTCAACGCGACCGGGATCACGACCGGCGACTTCGACGGGGACGGCAAACGCGACCTCGGCGTCATTTCGAACACGGCCAATGAAGTTTATTTCTACAAAGGATCAGGAACGGGCACATTCACCAGCGCGACTTCCGTCACCGTAGGAAGCAGCCCTTGGACACTCGGCGGGATAAGAGTTGGAGACTTCAATGCCGATGGCAAAGTCGATCTGGTGATCAGTAACTACAAGGGACTTTTTGTCCTGTGGAATAACGGTGGCAATTTCTCATTCACCCTCGCCAAAGTGGGCAGTTCGAATTACGGCATTGGGGCTACGCCGGTTGACATCAACCAGGATGGTTTCACCGACCTGTTGGTGGTGTACTACACCTGTGAAGTGGGAAAGGATATTGCGGGCGGGAACTGCACGCACTGGAAAGTCTTGTTGGGAAGGGCCAACAAGACTTTCAAACAAACCTGGAACGTAAACCTGCCCTATACGTTTCAGGGTCTTTGGGGAACAACCGCCGCAGATATCAACGGAGACGGCATCAACGACATTGTTGGAATCGCCGGCGTTTCTCTACTGTACGTTTGGCTCGGAAACTCGGATGGGACGTATCAGACCACGCCGCTATCGTTTCAAATCGGCAGCAACTCGTCGGCCTCCGACCTGGTAGCCAGCGACTTCAATCGGGATGGAAAGATTGATTTCGCCGTACCGACTCCTGGTATTTCGAGTTCCACAGGGCTCGCCGTATTGCTCAATGCTACCCCGCGCGCAACCTGCACTCCGAGTACAGTCTCACCTTCAGTCACGGTCTGCCAACCGCAGGACCTCACGTATCTGAATTCTCCCGTGCACTGGATCGCGGACTCCAGGGACACGAGCCACTCGGTAAACGCGATGCAGATTTACGTCGACAGCAAGCTGGTGGTGAACTCTCCCAGCAGTTCGTTGAATGAGTACCTGAGCTTGTCGAAGGGTCCGCATTTCGTAGTGACGAAGGCTTGGGATAGTTCGGGAGCGAGCTTCCGGTCCAATCGAAACATTACGATCTACAGCGGCACGCCCGGCGAAACGTGTGCAGCGGGGCCGAACTCGATCAACGTCTGCTTGCCGACGCAGAATCAGGTCACGACAACTTCATTACACGTGTTCGGCAACGCAGCCTCCGTCGCCCAGATCACCGCCGTGCAGGTGTACATTGATGGCAGTCTGATCTACAACAACACGACCGGCGCCACGTATGTGGATACGGCGTTCACGGTCGCAAAGGGGTCTCACACTGTGGTGGTGAAGGCGTGGGATGCAAACGGGAATGCTTTTCTCTCAATCGCGGAACATCACGGCACAGTGAAGTCCAGAGCCGGCGGCAGATTTGCCGCCGGCTCTCGTTCTCGTTCTATGCGGTTTTGGAGCGCTTGTCCGTTTTCCCCGGTGGCAATAGTCTCTTCGAACCTGGCTTGCAGATTGTGGGCAGGCTTAAGCGCATGGCCGGCAGCAAGGCTGCGCGCAGGTTTGCCGCAATCTGATCTGCCTGGCGTCCTGCCGCCAAATCTCCAACTAACGAGGCCACCACTCTACCGACCAGTTCTGCAGTTTGCTGAGATACAGGTGTGGTCTGGCTCGGCTGACTCAGCCCGTTGAAGGGATCGTCGTTGGTAACGCCGTTCGGCAGGGTGTTAATCGCGTTTTGAAAGTTTGACCAGGCGTTGGCAGAGTCATCGGATGTCAGGCTGGCGTAGAGTTGGGCAAACGTTCCCCCATCACCAAGGTTGACCATGGCCGGTGCAATCTGGGATAGAGCGTACCCTTCGCTGAGAAGCCATGAAATGAAAGCCACGCCGCAGCCTGTGCTGTCGGCTCCCTGATCCGTGTTCTCGGTCCGGTTGACGTAATCCGGCATGCCGTCCTGGAACCATACCGGCGCGGTAGCGAAGTCCGCCAGGGCGTTATTCCCGATCAGTGCTGCGCACCAGCGTGACAAGGCCTCACCGGTACTCTCGCCACAAAGATTTCCGTTCATGGAGCACTCACTCAACTCCGCTTCGAACAAGGCAGAGACGCGCGCAGAGTTGCCGAAGGACGCGTCAACTTCAATCGCATTCCCAGTGGCGTAGTCGCAGCCCATATGGTCTGCACCACCGGTTCCGTCTGTTGCGCCTCCGAGGGCGAAGACGATCGCGCTGACCGGACCTCCGGTTGTGCCAAAGATCCCATCGTTCGCAGCGACGACGCGATCGGCGTCATTGAGCAAGTCTTGAGCATTTTGCAGGCCGGAGTTTCCAAGGGAAGGATCCACATAAACGGTCACACGCCCACTGGGGCTGGTGCCCACCAGTTGAGACGTCCCTTGATAACTGGGCCATGCAGGAGGAGTTAGCGCGTCACGGTTGATGTTCACTGGCGTTTTCGCGGTGCGAGCAGTCTTGATACGGTGATTCATAGAAGAAACGCTCCAGAGGACAACCTAGAATGGACGAGGCAGGCGTGCATCTAGTTTAGAGCACTTGTTCGCGACAGAACTGGAGAATGCGGCCCACGCCTTTAGCCTTTAAAGGCTGCGACGTGTTGACCATGACAAATCAAATCTCTGCAGCAGGTAAACTAGTCCGAGCATGAAGCGCACAGCTACATTGAGGAAACCTGCTCTGCGGGACCAAGGGCTGGATGCAGGGAACGCCTCTCGACACAAGCAGTTGCAGCATACGGCTGCCGGTGAATTGACGGTCAGAAGTGGTCGTGCTCCGTCGGATCCGTACCAACTCGTCGAATCGGCGCAGGCCTCTCTTTTGGTTGGCAAGGAGCGCGAGGGCTTGGAGATACTGGCTCGCGCTCATCAGTCCTTTCTTGCTCTCGGAGAATCCAGAGCCGCGGCGCGATGTGCGTTTTGGCTAGGGTTTATTGCGCTGCTAGGCGGTGATGTTGCACAGGCCAGCGGCTGGCTTTCGCGGGCACAGCGACTGCTTGAGGACGATTCCGAATGTGTGGAGAAAGGGTATCTTTTTCTTCCGGTCGGATATCGCCTGGTAAACGGGGGCGAACCTACCGAAGCCTACGACGCATTTGTTCAGGCCGGGAAGATCGGCAGACAGTTTGCAGATTCCGATCTCGTAGCCCTCTCGCTTCAGGGGCAAGGGCGCTCCTTGATCAGGCAGGGAGAAATCACCCGGGGTGTTGCGTTGCTGGACGAAGCCATGGTCGCCGTCACTGCGGGCGAAGTCTCTCCTTTAACTGCAGGCGGAGTGTACTGCAGTGTGCTCGACGCTTGTGGAGAGATCTTCGACCTGCGGCGGGCACAGGAATGGACGTCGGCGCTGGAACGATGGTGCGCATCGCAACCCGACGTTGTTCCCTACCGCGGCCAGTGCATGGTGCGTCGCGCCGAGATCCTTCAGTTGCATGGAGCGTGGGAAGATGCCATGGCGGAAGCGCGAGAAGCTTGCGAAAGATTCTCGCGGCCTCCCCGGCCGGAGGCCGGAGGTGCCTTTTATCGCCTGGCTGAACTCCACCGCATGCGGGGCGAGTTTGACGCGGCGGAGAAAGCGTATCGGGAAGCCAGCCGTTGGCAGCGGATTCCGCAACCTGGCATTGCGCTCTTGCGATTGGCACAGGGACGTGTCGAGGCTGCGAGTTCGTCGATCCGACGAGTCGCTGACGAGGTTCGCGATTTCGGCCACCGAACCCGCGTTCTGGATCATTATGTTGAAATCGTACTTGCGGCCAAGGACGTCGCTAGCTGCGCGAACGGCTGCTGACGAACTGCAGGAGATCTCCCGGCGATTTGACGCGCCGCTAGTCCATGCCATGTCGGCGCGAGCCACCGGTGCTGTGCTGCTCGCCGAGCATGACGCAAAAGGAGCGTTGGCCGAACTGCGCCGGTCATGGAGTCTCTGGTGCGAACTCGATGCGCCTTACGAGGCTGCCCGAACCCGGGTACTGATGGCTGGCGCATGTAAAGAGCTGGACGATTGCGACACGGCGAGGCTGGAACTGGAATTGGCGCGCGAAGTATTTCAGCGGTTGGCGGCGGCGCCCGACCTGGCTCGCCTGGAAAAGTTTTTGCTCCAGAAGTCCAGTTCTGCCGCGACTGTTCTCACCGCGCGCGAAATACAAGTCCTCAAACTGGTGGCCAGCGGGAAGAGGAATCGAGCGATCGCGACCAAGTTGGGCATCAGCGAGAAGACGGTCGCTCGTCATATCAGCAACATCTTCAACAAACTGGATATCTCTTCCCGTGCCGCAGCGACTGCGTTTGCTTACCAGCACCAACTAGTGTAGTGCGTCCGAAATAGGGAGCGTTAAATGCTGTGCCTCGATTCGCATGATCGGCGGTGTTCGGCGAGGAGATCAAAGGCTTTTAACCACAGAGGGCACAGAGGATCACAGGGGAAACCGGCAACTCATAAATGTCGACCTGTTTGACACACTAGTTTGATCCGTACATAAAATCACCCATCAGAATTTTCTTCTCTTCTGCGCAATTCGCCCGATGCGGTGAATCCCGAATCGCCCTAGGCTCATCACTGTGGAGGTGACTATGAAGAGCCAATTTCGAGCAGAGCGCGTTCATACAATTGTTATCGGGGGCGGCCAGGCGGGGCTGTCCGTGGGATACCACCTGCGAAAGCAAGGTATCAACTTCCTGATTCTGGATGCGAACAACAGAATCGGAAATGCATGGCGGAATCGCTGGGACTCCCTGCGTTTGTTTACGCCTGCACGGTACGTCCAGCTTCCCGGGATGCGATTCCCGGGTAAAGCAGAAGCATTTCCCACCAAAGACCAGATCGCGGATTACCTCGAATTCTACGCAGAGCGCTTCCAGTTGCCCGTGCAATGCGGAGTCAAAGTAGACCGGCTATCGAAAAATGGAAGCCATTTTCTGATTAACGCTGGAAGCCTGCAATATGAGGCAGAAAATGTGGTCGTCGCCATGGCGGACTACCAGGTTCCTAAAGTTCCTGCATTCGCTCATGATCTCGATCCCGGCATTCTTCAACTCAATCCTCAGAGCTACAAGAATCCGCGGCAACTTCAGGAGGGCGGCGTGCTGGTTGTGGGTGTGGGGAACTCAGGGGCTGACATCGCGATCGACGTGGCGCGGAGCCATAAGACGTGGATCGCGGGAAAAGAATCGGGCCATATACCATTCCCAATTGATACCTGGTTTGCCCGTTACGTCGCGTTCCGAGTTATCAGATTCCTGGGCCACCATGTGCTGACGTTGAACACTCCTATAGGACGGAAGAAGCGCCCGGAGTTATTGAATCGCGCGACGCCGCTGATCCGCGTCAAGCCTCAGGATCTCATCGATGCGGGCATCGAACGAGTCGGGCGGGTTACCGGCGTGCAAGGGGGAAAGCCTTTGCTGGAAGACGGGAGGACGCTCGAGGTCAGGAACGTAATCTGGTGTACGGGTTCTGAACCGGGATTCTCCTGGATCGACCTGCCGGTTTTTGATGAGGAAGGCAGGCCGGTGCACGAGCGCGGCATCAGCAAAGTACCGGGATTGTATTTTGTCGGGCTGCATTTTCAATATGCGATGTCCTCGGCGACCCTGATCGGTATTGGGCGGGACGCTGAGTATGTCGTGAACGGGCTGCGGGCTCGATCACGATCTGCGGAACGTCGTTCCGGGCAAGTTCGGACGATGCCGCTGCCATCTGCGGAACCGGTAGCGGTGAGGTACGCTCGAAAGGCCTAACAGAACGCATTGGGCATTACCCTTCGTCGTACCTCGGGCTTAGAGAAAGTGGCCGTATTCGCGTGGTAAACTGTTAATTCCACCTATGGCTACGATTCATCGCAGAAAGACCGTAACGGCCGTTGTCGGAGGTGTGCGCGTGGGGTCGGATGCACCGGTTGTGGTGCAATCCATGACCAATACCGACACCGCCGACGTCCCCTCGACCGTGCAACAGGTTGCCGCCCTGGCACGGGCCGGGTCCGAACTGGTGCGGGTCACCGTGAACAACGACGAAGCCGCTGCCGCCGTACCTCGGATTGTCGAGGAACTCGACAAGCATCGGGCGTGCGCGTGCCGATCATTGGCGACTTCCACTACAACGGGCACGTTCTGCTGACCAAGTATCCGGAGTGCGCGCGCGATCTGGCGAAGTACCGGATCAACCCCGGCAACGCCAGCATCGGCAAAGGTGGAGATTCGAATTTCCGCACGATGATTGAAGTCGCCGTGAAGTATCAGAAGCCGGTGCGGATCGGCGTGAACTGGGGATCGCTCGACCAAGTGCTGCTGACCCGCATGATGGATGAGAATTCCAAGCTGGCCGAGCCGAAAGACGCGCGCGAAGTGACCATGGAGGCGATGGTGGTCAGCGCGTTGAATTCGGCGGACCTGGCGCAAAAATACGGGCTGCGGCCGGATCAGATCATTCTGAGCGCGAAGGTCAGCGGGGTGCAGGATCTGATTGACGTTTATCGAGCACTGGCGGCGCGCTGCGACTATCCGCTGCATCTCGGACTGACCGAAGCCGGGATGGGCGCGAAGGGAGTGGTCGCGTCGAGTGCCGCGATGGGCGTGGTGCTGCAGGAAGGCATCGGCGACACGATTCGCGTCTCGCTGACTCCGGCTCCGGGCGGCGATCGCACGGAAGAAGTACGCGTCGCGCAGCAGATTCTGCAGTCGATGGGCATTCGCAGCTTCACGCCGCAAGTCACGGCCTGCCCGGGCTGCGGACGCACCACCAGCACCTTCTTCCAGGAAATGGCGGAGCAGATTCAGACCTACCTGCGCGAGCAGATGCCGACATGGAAGGGCCGCTACGTGGGCGTCGAAGAGATGAAGCTGGCCGTGATGGGCTGCGTGGTGAATGGTCCCGGAGAATCGAAGCACGCCAACATCGGCATTTCCCTGCCGGGGACGTTCGAGGAACCGAAGGCGCCCGTTTATGTGGATGGACGGCTCTTCACCACTCTGAAGGGCGACCGCATCGTGGCCGAGTTCATCGAAATCCTCGACGAGTACGTGGACTCCCACTACGCTGCGAAGGAGTCCGCAAGAGAAGAAGTTCCCGCCAAGGTTTGAAACCAACAGATTGTCATTTCGAGCGCCGCTTTTGGGCGCGAGGAATCGGCTGCCTGCCGACTCAGCCAAGCAGATTCCTCACTTCGTTCGGACTGACAACGGAACAGCAGATTCCTCACTTCGTTCGGAATGACAACCATTCGATTAATGACAACCCATTTGATTACTGTCCCGTGAGCAGGAATACGGGACTCTGCGGCGGCGGTTGGTTATTCACTGGTGGCGCAGCGCTGAAGGGTGCCAGCAGATCGATCACCAGCCTGTCATCCGCATTCGTTCCCTGAGAAACCGAGTTGGTCGTCGTGCTGATGTCAGCGATCGCGCCCGCGTCGCAAATGCTTACATACACGTGGCTGCTGTCTGCGGCAGCCGCGGCGAACATGCGGAAGCGCGTTGCGACGGGCGTGTAAACCGTAGCTGGAGCGCAAGACCCGACCTCCGGCACGGCGTATTGTCCGAGGGCAAATGGTGAGAAGCACGTCCCCGGATCCCCTGGTGGGCATAGGTAGGCTAGCAACGACAACTCGGCGCCAAACAGCGATGAGGACGCGCGTTCGGATCGTCAGACTACGTGCGTCGAACACTGTGACCATCGGGATGATGCAAGCGCCGGTCCCAGCCTTCGTATCGGAACACGGCGACTGCCTCTGGTAGCTTGCCACATAGAACCGCGATCCATCCGGCAAGGCGGCCACCGATATGGGTATCACGGGCCCGCAAGTAGCCGGGGCCGCGGCGCACGGGCGGCACCGGCGGAATGGTCAGAGCTCCTGGTGGATTGCCCGCATTGCCGGGAGGCGTCGCCAGCGGTGCAGGTGAATCAGTGGTCGCGCTGAACACATACACCAGCCCGTTCGCGTTTGTCGTGGCGGCTGGACTGGTTACGTAAAGCCGATTCAGGCTCTTGTCGTACAGCACGTAGTTTGCACCGACGCCGACCGATTGAGCCGATGCAACCGTATTATCGGCCCTGATCGTATAGAGCTGTCCATCTCCCTGGGTCACGACGTAGATCCGCTGCCCATCCGGGCGGGTCGCGATCCAACTCGGATTCACACCAATCGGAATCGTCGCAGTCGTGGACAGATCCACAGGGGAAAGATTCATCACGGTCGTGGGACTCGTGCCGTCACCCTGATTGACCACGTAGAGATTTTGAGCGTTCGGAGTCTCCGCCATCAGGATCGGATGTGAACCTGCAGGCAAGTAGGCGATATGGGCAACGGTATTGTTCCCCGTGTTCAGTGCCGCAACCGAGTCCGTGCTGGCCAGGCTGCAGTTGGCTCCATTTTCCTGACCGTAATTGGCGACATAAACCGCATTGCTCTGCGTTGTGGTCAGAAAATTGGGCTGATACGAGCAGAAATTGGGTAGGGGAACAGTGGCGGTTCCTCCGGATGCAGGGTCCAAGCCGCTGATGGGATCGACGTATTGAATGGTGTTTCCGCTGACGGAGGAAATTGTGAAGTTGCCGTCATAACCAGCAGGGTTTTGCACGTTACTCCCTTGAATGATTACTCCGGAAATCACGATTGGCCCGCCGACGACAGCTGAGTTGATTGCGGATGCGAGGGTGACCGTAACTAAATTGCCGGATTCGCTGATTGCAGTGATGGCTGAACTTTGATTGGGCCCAACATTTGGCAGCGAGTATGTAACCGGGTTGCCGATGCCGGCGGCTGGAGGCGGGAGTGAAGGAGGTAATGACATCAGGATCTCCGTTCACCACACTCCCGGCGCTGGCTACGAAAATGCGGGAAGAGTTCCCGATAAGCTGAATCGCGGCATGGGTAGGGTTGATGCCCATGCGCGCCACGCCGATGTTGCTGTCTCCAGAGACGTCGATCTGCAACGCGGTGCCAGGATTAGGTGCGACGTTGGTGCTGATTCCGAAAACGGCGTGAGAATTTGCCGGGTTCGGCGGGGTTGTTGGCGATCGGGATCACCACGGGGCGGTACGTCTCACCGCAAGACATCCAAAGCAAGGTTGCCACGAACATTGCGGCGAGCCAGCCCACACGTCGAAAACTCATCGGCACTCCGAGAGAGAATTCTGATACCAAATCGGAATCAAGTATTGTAGCGGTTGCTGGGTTTGCGCGCTAGGAGCAATGAGCTGTGAGCAATGAGCAATGCTTGAGCTTCTAGCTTCTAGCTTGTGGATGCGCGGGTGGTTGGGTGGGATGCCTTGTTCCAGCGGAGCGAGCTGAATGACCGAGGACACGAAGGTACACCGAGGAAATCCTGGGGACCATTCGTTGAGATCCAGTGCCGGAGGTAAGCATCTTCCGCGATCCTGCATATCCTTCAGCCTCGTTTGCGTCGGGACTTTGCCGGTTCGTCGGCGGCGGGCTCTTCCGACTTGGTGGTCGCTGCCGGCTTCTTTCTGCCTTCCATCTGGGCCAGGCTCTGCTTCAGTGCCGCCATCAGGTCGACCACCGGCGCTAACTTCTTTGGCTTTTCAACTTCCGCAACCTCGCCACCTTCGAGTTTGGTTTCGATCAGCTTCTTCAGATTTTCCTGGAATGTGTCTTTGTATTTTTCCGGGTCCCATTCATCGGCGAGAGCTTCGATCAGTTGATGCGCCACTTTCACTTCCGCTTCCTTCAGTTCAACGTCGGGGGCGCCGAAGCCTTCTACCTTGCGGACTTCTTCGGCGTAGTACATGGTGTGCAGCATCATTCCGCCTTCGTGCGGGCGCAGGAATACCGTGTACTCGCGGTTGTGCATGGTGATCTTGGCAATCGCGACGTATTCGCTTTCTTCCAGCGCCTTGGTCAGCAGCGCGTAGGGACGGCGTCCGGCTTCCTCGGGCATCATGTAGTACGACGACTCGAAGTAAACTGGATCGACTTCGCTGGTCTTCACGAATTCGAGAATCTCCATCGTCTTGGCGGTCTGCGGCTCGATCTTCTTGATCTCGTCCGGCTCGATGACGATGTATTCGTCCTTGCGAAACTCGTAGCCCTTGACGATGTCGTTGCGATCGACGACCTGTCCGTCGGCCTGGCAGACGTATTGCTGCTTCAGCCGCGACTTGTCGGGGCGATGCAGCATGTTGAAGGAAATGCCGCTGGCTGCGCGCGCCGGAGAAAAGGCGCACCGGCATGGAGATGAGTCCGAACGTTAAGTGACCAGACCAGACCGAAGAAGGCATTGTGCCCCTCACAGGTGTTCCCGAGGGCGGCCCACGACCGGCCCCGGGATGGTTGCTAAACTCAACGGCAGAGAGAGTTTAGCCTAGATTTCAATTGGATGCACCAAACCGGGCAAATGGGGAATCGAAATTCGAAGCCAAAGGCGATGGGCCCGTCCGCATGTCGGAATACTACCGCTAGTGGTTTACTGATTAGGTTCCGGACATCTCCGACGCATTCGGCGGTGTCGGTTCGTGTTGGCAGATCCTTGCATTTCTTGAAGCCGTGCCAGAAGTAAATCATCTGTTACTCAAAATAGCCACAGGAGACAAGAATGAACGATCTGCGCTATCCCGTCGGCAAATTCCACTACGACGGCTCAACGAGCCAGCGAACAACAACAGGCATTCCTTGACGAGATCGCACAAACGCCGGCAAATCTGCGCGCGGCCGTTCAAGGGTTGTCGGATGCGCAACTCGACACTCCCTATCGACCTGACGGATGGACTGTCCGGCAAGTGGTGCATCACGTTCCCGACAGCCACCTGAATTCGTATGTCCGGTTCAAGCTGGCCCTGACCGAAGACGAACCCACGATCAAGCCTTATGCCGAGGATCGCTGGGCGGAACTGGCCGACTCCAAGGCGACCCCCATGGAAGTCTCGTTAACTCTGCTCGATTCCCTGCACGACCGCTGGGTACGCCTGCTGCGGTCGCTGACTCCCGAGGAATGGAAGCGTACCTTCCGCCATCCCGAGATGGGGCCGATGACACTGGAGAAGACGCTGGCGCTTTATGCATGGCACGGCCGCCATCACGTGGCGCACATTACCGAACTGCGCAAGCGGATGTCGTGGTAACTTGGCCGCGAAAGAGGCAGCAAGATGATCGCGAGAGTGTGGCACGGATACACCAAGCCGGAGCACGCGGATTCCTATGAGGCGATGCTAAAGCCCGAACTTCTGCCGGGCATCAGCAAAGCCAAAGGCTACAAGGGGAGTTATCTGCTTCGCAGAAATCTTGGAGCAGAGGTCGAGTTCATCACGATCTTGCTGTGGGATTCGATCGATGCGCTTCGCGTCGCAGCCGGACACGACGATTACGAGACAGCAATCATCCCTGAAGAACGACGCAAGTATCTGGCGCGGTTCGACACGAAAGCATCGCACTATGAAGTTGCCGCGGTACACGGAATCCCGACACTAGCTGGGTGTGATTCGCGATCACACCGCAGTCTGTGACTCGAATCACAGTTCGAACGGCGTCTCGGAAGAAAGGAACTTCTCATCGAAAACTTCCGTCATCTTTCTAGTGCAAGCACTGAGACTCTAACATCGTCGCGATGGACGTATTCCTGGCGACGATATTCTCTATCGAAGTACCGCCTGATTTTCTCATGTTCTCTTTGCTGGTTCTTGCAGCGGCAGCCCAGAACGCGCCGGTTCGTGTCAGGCTCCAGAGCGAGCAAGGACCGTCCAGTACTCGGACGAGTTCCGTCGCCGCGGCCGTGCGGAGTTCCAAGACGTCAGAAAACAGCCCATGCCAAGAAAGTCTTCAGCGACGAAGACATGGAAGACATGGTCGGGCCCTTTGCCGCGACTGAAGATGGAAGGCACGGAAAATGCGGATGAGATTGTCGCGGCCATTACCGCGTACAGAGACGACCCACACAGCCGGACAGACGGAGGAAGTGGTACGACATCTGGTATGAGCGGTACGACGAAATCCTGGCGGCAGCGATCCAGAACAATATCGAAACCAGAGTTCTTCGCGATGCGAACACCAGCAATGGATACGAGTTGTGCATGGAGAGCCAGGACTACCAACAATGTCACAACCGGCAAATGGCCGAGAGCGCGGGGCGCGCAACGATCAGATTCAAATCGCGAAAAATCTCAACGTGGAATCACGCATTCAGCAGGCATTCATGAGAATCCGCAATGCCCTCATCATGAACAATCTTCGCTACGACTGGTTCAAAGTCCGCACTACCAACGGAGTCGACAAGTTCTGAACCTGCCCGTCTCAGGTAATTCCGATCCGCCACAGCAAATAGCTGGTCGACTCGCGCAACACCGCCAACGTGCGTTGAACGAGGCTGTGCGGCCGCGAATCGGGCCGAGGTGCAATGTAGACGGGACCGACGCCTTCGTGCTCGAGCAGCTTGCGGATGCGAAACACGTGATAGGCATCGCTCACCGCGACGCAACTGTGCAGGCCGTTGGCGTGCATGATGACTCCCACGCGCACCGCAGATTCCGACGTGTCGCGGCCCTGAGTTTCGGCGATCAGGCTGCGCTCGGGAACTCCGTGGCGCATCAGGTAGTCCTTGCCAACGCCACCTTCGGTGAACTTGGGATCGGAAGCGGCACCGCCGGTAGTGATGACCACGGGAGCCACGCCGCGATGAAAAAGATCTAGAGCGTGATCAAGGCGCGCCTTCAGGACCGGAGAAGGACGGCCCGAGTATTCTGCCGCGCCGAACACCACAATCGCGTCCGCGTGAGGCACTTCCTGTTGCGAGGCTGCCTGCGACGATACGAGCGGCGGTGATGGCCAGAAAGCGAGAACGACAACTGGCGGCCAGAATCAGCAGACGAAGCCACCAGCGTCGTGGCCGATGCTGGTTGGCGGCTTCGTCGGTCATCCTTTACTGTAAACCCTCGCGTTCATCCCTGGGCGAAAAACTTGGAGATGTCGTCGGCGGGAATCGCGCCTTCGCGGATAACGCGCCAGCGCGCGTTCTCGTCGCTCAAGATCGATGATGGTCGAGGCGACATCGCGCGGAGAAGTGCCTCCATCGACGATGATGCTGATGCGTCCCTGCAGCTGGTCGCGCACCTGCTCGGCGCTGGTGCATTCGGACGCGCCGCTCAGGTTGGCGGAAGTCGCAGTGATCGGGATCGCAGCCGCGGTCACGACGGCGAGGGGAATCTTCGCGTTGGGCACGCGCAGCGCGACGTTGCCCGTATTGGCCGTCACTTTAAGAGGCAAGCGCGAGCCGGCTTTCACGATGATGGTCAGCGGGCCGGGCCAGAACTTACGAGCCAACGCGTAGAATTCTTCGGGCAGGGGCTTGGCCAGTTCCTCCGCCTGGTCGGTGCTCTCGATCAGCAGCGAAAGTGGCTTATGCCGCGAACGCGTCTTGATGTCGTAGACCTTGTCGACCGCGCGCAGGTTGAAGGGATCGGCGGCCAGCCCGTAGAACGTGTCGGTGGGCATGCCCAGCACTTCGCCGGACCGGATCTGATCGGCGGCGTACTTCACAAGGGAGGTTTCGGGATTCTCGGAATTGATCTTTACGATCTCGGCGCGCACGGCGCTCCTTCTGTAATTGCTAAAGCAGATTAAGATTGACGGCGGAACCTATCATAATACGGCAATTGCGAACCACGAAGGGCACGAAGTTGAATCGGGGAAGAAACAGCATTTCTGACTTCGTGTACCCTTAGCCTGCCCTGAGCGGAGTCGAAGGGTGACCTTTGTGGTTCATGAATTTTGCGTCGATCAGATCGGACGTATGGCTAAGAGTCTCAGATCCCAAACCCGGTCAGCAGCAAAGGCTTCGCCGGATCGAAGGACGGCACAATCCGCTGGTAAAGGAACTCCGGCAGGCTTTTGCGCACGGCGGAGCGCACCGAGGGCGGCGACTGCGCGATTGAGGGCCTCCGCATCGTGGAGGAAGCGATCCGAAGCGGGTTGCGGTTTCGCGCCGTCTTCTTCAAGGAATCGGCGCAGAACCTGGCTGAGCGCCTGCTGCCGCAGATCGGCTCGCATGTGGAGACTTTGCTGCTTCCCGACAAGCTTTTCGATGGCGCGGTGCCTAGCGAAACGCCGCAGGGAGTAGCCGCACTGGTGCAGGCTTCGCGAGTTTTCCCTGGACGACATTCTGGAACGCTTGCAGGTCGGACCGGTGATGGTGGTGGTGGGATTGCAGGATCCCGGGAATCTGGGGACGATCCTGCGTTCGGCTGAAGCATTTGGCAGCGCCGGCGTGGTGCTGGGAGAAGGCACCGTGAGCCCGTTCAACTCGAAGGTGATTCGAGCCTCGGCGGGATCGATTTTCCGATTGCCGGTCGTTCTCGCGAAGGCTGCGGGCGGGATGGAAGAGATCACCGCCAAGTTTCGCGCTCAAGGTGTGCGCTTGATTGCGACCTCTTCGCACAAAGGCACACCGCTCGATCAGGCGCGCCTTACGGGGCCATCGGCGGTTTTCATTGGAAGTGAAGGGTCCGGGCTTCCGCGGAATCTGATGGCGCAGGTGGATGAACTGGTCGCGATTCCGCATTCGCCGCAAGTGGAATCGCTGAACGCAGGAGTGGCGGGAAGCATCGTGCTGTATGAAGCGGCGCGGCAGCGACGTGGCGTCTAACCTCAGGGGCTAAAGCCCTGTCTATTTTGGCGCTTCAACGCGGCCCTGAAGGGCCGCTCTTCCACGGGTTCGCGCCGGTCCGTGACGGTTGCTCCGTGACTCGTCTCCGTGGTGAATACGATATTGGTGGCGCTAGGCCAGGCCTCCACCATCCACGACCAAGGCTGCGCCCGTGATCCAACTCGACATCGGGCTGGCCAGAAACAAAACCGCATTCGCGACGTCTTCCGGGGTGCCGACGCGCGCTAGCGGGCGGTTGGCGGCTTCGCGCATGAAGGCCTGCGCATCTTCGCCGAGTTGAGCGCATTCGCTGCGCAGCATGGGCGTGTCGACGTCGCCGGGGCAGACGCAGTTCACGCGGATGTTGTGCTTGCCGTGATCGATGGCCATGGCGCGCGTCAGGTTCACAGTGCCGCCTTTTGCGGCGCAGTAGGCTGCGGCGCGCGGGCCTCCCTTGAGCGACCATCCCGAGCCGATGTTGATGATGCTGCCTCCGCCGCCGCGGATCATGTGCGGCACGACTTCATGCGAGAGCAAGTAGATTCCCTTGAGCGTGACGTCGAGAGTCGCGGTCCCACTCTTCCTCGGTGAGATCGACCACGTCTTTGCGGATGGCGATGCCGGCGCAGTTGCAGAGGATGTCGATGCGGCCCCACTTGCTGATCGCGGTCTCGACAGCGTGCCGGCAATCGGCGGCGCTGCGGACGTCGCACTTGGTGAAGAGCGCTTCCCCGCCCTGGCTTCGAATTTCGGCCGCGGTCTCTTCGCCTTTCTTCGCATCGATGTCGAGCACGGAGACGAATGCTCCCATCTCGGCGAGGCGGAGTGGAGATGCCGCGCCCGATGCCGGACGCGGCGCCGGTGACCATGGCGACCTTGCCCTCCAGCGAGAGAAGTTGGGCTGCGCGTTCCGAGATTTTGGCCTTGATCGTCATGGGGTCAGTTCTGAGCGCAGTGCGAGGGCGAGAACAGCCGATGCCGGCGCTACCTCGGCTTGGTCCTAACCATGCTTCATCGCGTCGAGTGCCTTCCCCGCCGCTTCCAGCGTGCGGTCAACATCCTCATCCGTGTGGGCCAGCGTCACGATCGAATGCAGCGCCGCCGACGGCGAGGCGTAGACTCCGAACTCAAACAGCGACAGCACAAATTTCTGGAACGCGGCGCGGTCGACGTGCTGGCAGAACTCGCGATAGTCGCGGATTGCGGGCTGGTCGGTGAACATCAACTGAAACATCGGGCCGACATTCTGCACGATGGCCGCGATGCCTTTCTTTTCGAACAAATATCTGTAGCCTTCACACAGCCGCTCCGCAATTCGCCAGGTGTGGCGGAAGGCGGCGTTGTTATCCCGCGTCAACACGCGCAGGTTGGCGCGCGCGGCGTACATGCCGATGCGCGATCCGTTGTGCGTGCCGTAGTGCAGAACGCCTCCCCACTGCAGCGCGTCCATCACTTCGGCGCGGCCGCATAGCGCGGCGACCGGCAAGCCGCAGCCCAGCGCCTTGCCGAAGGTCACAAGGTCCGGAGACAGTTTGTAGTATTCCTGGCAGCCTCCGGGAGCGATGCGGAATCCGGTCACCGTTTCATCGAGGATGAAAAGAATGCCGTTGGCCTTCGCGAGATCCTGCAGGCCGTGCAGATATCCTTTCGCCGGAGGGATCACGCCCATGTTGGCCATGATGCCTTCGGTGATAATCGCCGCAATCTGGCCGGGATGATTTTCGACGGCACGCTGCAGCGCGGGCAGATCATTCCAGGGGACGACGATCGTGTCGTCGAGCGCGCTTCGATTCAGGCCGGAACTGTCGGGAACCTTCACCGGGTCGCTGCGCAATCCCAGAGCACTCACCGGCATCACGTTGGAACTGACCAGCAGGTCGTCGTGCCAGCCGTGGTAGTGGCCCTCGAACTTGAGAATCTTGGGCCGTCCGGTCACGCCGCGCGCCAGGCGGATCGCCGCCATGACCGCTTCGGTGCCGGTGTTGGCGAAGCGCACGCGCTCGGCGTTGCGAACGATGCTTTGCAGCATCTCCGCCACTTCCAATTCGACCGGAGTTGCGGTGGCGAAGTGCGCTCCGGTCGCGGCGGCGCCGGTGATGGCTTCGACAACCTCGGGATGCGCGTGGCCCAGGGGCAGCGCGCCGAAGGCCATCATCCAGTCGATGTACTCGTTGCCGTCCACGTCGTAAATGCGAGAGCCGCGGCCGCGCTCCATGAAGATGGGGTACTTGCCGAAGTTCGCCGGGCCGCGGGAGGAGGAACTGCTGGCCTCGATCAGCACGCCCACCGTGCGCTCGTAGAGTTGACGTGACTCTTCTGTGTTGAAAGCCAATCGCAACCTCCGGCTCTCTGGAAGCGCCCGGCACATGGCGGCCGCCACGTCGGTTTCGCTCCTGACAGCCACGCCGAGACGGCGGACGCTACCTGATTCGACTCTGCGAATGGTACAGCAGAGACCGCGCTACCATTCGACTTGCCATGTCAGAACCGCTGATTACTGCTGGCGTCCAGTCCCAAAGTAACCCGATCAAATTGTCTGCAATTTTCGGGGCGCCCGCCATTCTTACTCTGAGCGGCTGCAGCCGCTAAATATCCCCCAAGAATCTCAGCGTATCACCAGAACAGTTGGAGTGAGGGTTGAACCATGAAAATGTCGATTCTCTCTGTGATTTTGGACATCGAGACGGTCGCTTTTCGACGATTGCCTCTCTGCCTTGCTGGCTGTTTCCGCCTTGTTCCTGATCGCAGCGCGAGCGCAAGAAAAGCCCGCGGATTCCGCTCACGCGGCGGGATGGGTAGTAATCCCCGTCGAAGAATACCGAGTGCTGCGCGCGAAAGCCTATCCGGTGGAGCACGATCCTGAACCGCCACCGCTCGACGCAACGCTGACGCGAGTTGACTACGACTTGCATGTCACCGGCGAACTGGCGGCCGGGCGCGCCAACCTCACCGTCGATGTTTTGAAAGATGGCTGGGTGCGCGTGCCAGTTCCAGCAGGACTGCTGGTTCGCGAGGCGCGGCTCGACGGCAAACTGGTGTCGCTGGTGCCGGCCCCGCAGGGAAAAGGTGCGGGACACCTCTCCGCCCTCCTCTCGCATCCGGGACGCTGGGTTCTGGCGCTCGATGTCGACGTACCCGTGACGACGTCCACCGGCGACGAGAGCATCTCCCTTCCCTCGACCGAATCCGGTGTGACGCGTGCGTCGGTAGAACTGCCGCGACAAGGAATCGATCTGAGAGTCGAGGGAGGAATCCTCTCCGAGAAGTCGGAAGCATCGGGCGAAACGAAGTGGCTCGCTTATGGCCGCGGCAATGAGGCGCTCACGCTTACCTGGCGGAAGAAGACCGAAGATCACCACATCGAACTGCCGTTGCGGATGCGGGGATCGCTCACACAGTTGACCAGCCTGGGTGAGGATTCGACTGCCATCTACGCGGAGGCGAGTCTCGAGATTCGTGCAGGGCGCGGCGCGCGAGGTGCGAATTCAGCTTCCGGATAAAGTCACGATCAACCAGGTATCGGGCGCGATGATCGCCGATTGGGAGATGAAGAACGGCGAACTGGCGATCACCTTCCTTGAGCCGGTGGAGCACAGCGCACGATTTGTAATTAACGGCGAGGCCCGGCTGCCGCGCGATGGAATCATCGACATTCCGTTGCTGAGGCTTCTCCACACGGAGCGCGACGGCGGTGGGGTCGCCGTGGAAATCCTCGGAGCCGGCGAGATCAAGGACCAGAAAGCGCAAGGACTCGAAGACGCCGACGCCAGCGATCTTGGGGAAATGATCGCCAGCCGCCAATCGCCTGCCCTGGCTGCCTTCCGCGCGCGCGCGGGTGATGCCGGCGCGACGCGCACTTTGAGTGTGAACGTAGCGCGCTACGACCAGCAGGCCGTGCTGATGGCGAACATCGAAGAGGCTCGCTACGACATCCTGATGAGCGCCGATGGCAAAGGAACTGGTGCAGGCGCGATATGCCGTGCGCAACAACCAGCGGAACTTCGTCAAGATCGCGCTGCCGCCGGGAGCATCGGTATGGAGCGCAACGCTGGGCGGAAGGCCGGCTCGTCCCGGTCAGTCGCCTGACGGAAGTCTGCTGCTGCCGCTCGAGAAGTCGCGCGGAGGAGAGGACGCGCCAGCATTCGTGGTCGAACTGATGTACGTCACGAAGGCACCCGCGTGGCAGGACAAGGGGAAGCAGACCGTCACGCTACCTGCGCTGGATCTGCCGATTTCGCGCACCGGAGTGCTGTTCTATTACCCGCCCATGTTCCGAGTTGCGGCGGAGCCCGGGACGTTCCGCACGCAGGAGTATCAGGGTCCGATTTCGGCGGCGCTCTCGAGCGTCGAGAGCGTGACTGTGGCCGGGTTCTCTGCAGGAGCTGCGGTCGGTGGTCAATAGCAATGAATGGGCCGCCTTCTGCATCTCCGCAACAGTTCGATCGCCTGGAACAGTTCGCGCAAGCTCCAGAGCAACGACGATAAAGAAAAGAAAGACGCCACGCAGGCGCTGCTCGACAGTTTTCGGGCGAAGTCCGCTGGCGGCAGAGTGACCGGCATCGTGCCGGTCAACATCGATTTCCCGGCGTTTGGTCCATCGATCTACCTGGTGTCCGAACTGACCAGTGAGAACCAATTCCCTGCAGCAGAATTCAGCTTCCAGCGCGACAAAAAGGGAGGTGTGCGATGAACAACAGACTTATTCATGTCAATGTTGGTCGGATGTGTGTGCTTGATGTCTGTGTGCTGGGCGGAGGATAAATCCCCACTGCCCCTGCCCGATCCCGGCAATGTCACGCTCACGCTGGATGAATACAACAAGCTCGTTGAACGGGCGGCGAAGCCGCCGAAGAAACCAGACGCGGCGCCACTTCCCTACTCCATCAAGCATGCCGATCTGAAACTGCGGGTTGAGAACAACGGCGTGATGGGATCCGTGGAACTCGAGGGAGAAGTCTTCCACAAAGGCGTCAGCAAGGTTCCGCTGACCAGTGGGATGACGATTCTCGACGCTCACCAGAACGGAAAGGGCGTTCCGTTGATTCAAGAGAATGGCACGCATGTGGCACTCCTGCCGACGGGGGATTTTTCTATCTCGCTCGATACCGGTCTGCCGTTGAGGATCGATGCCGGGCGCGCTTCGTTCAGCCTGCCGGCTCCGGTGGCGGGCAGCGTGCAAATGAGCCTGCTGATTCCGGGCGAGCACACGCTGGCCAATATCAACCCGGGAGTCATCACCAGCCGCAAGTCAGAAAACGGGCACACCGCGATTGAAGCGACCTTGGTCCCCGGACAACCGGCGAACATCTGGTGGGCAACGCGCGAAGTTGTCGCGCCGGTCGCTCCGCGTGAAGTGCGATTCCTGGCGGATTCGAAGACGCTCGTCTCCGTAAGTGAAGCGGAAATGCGAATCGCCGTTCTGGCGGATATCACCATGGTGCAGGGAGAAACCTCCTCATTCCGCGTTCAGATTCCTGAAGGCTTCGAAGTCACGGGTGTCACTGGCCCGACTCTGGATTCCGCGGAAACACAGCCTCGCGTCGTCAAAGTACACCCGGCTGGCACGACCGAACCCGATCGACCGTATATCTTCCTGACCTTGAGCAACCCCGGCCTGCGGAATCATCAGTTTCTGATCTCGATGGAGCGCTCGATCAACGACACGAAGGCGGACGTGCCTTTCGTCAGCTTCAAAGGAGCGCAAAGAGAAACGGGTGAAGTGCTGGTCGAAGGCGCAGGCACCATGGAAATTACCGCCACCGAAGGCGGCGGCCTCAAACGCATGGACGTGAAGGAGGCGAATCCTTATCTTGCGGTCGCTGGCCCACTTCCCGCCGCAGGCCGCATTCCGCTATCACCGGCAGGCGAGTGAGACGCCCACGCTCGCATTGAACTGGGTGCGATTCCCGGATGGAAGCGTGCTCGCTGCCGTGGCCGAGAGCGCGGACGTCACCACGATGGTCACTTCGGAAGGCAAGTCGCTGACCGAAGTGAAGCTGACCTTGAAGAACCAGGCACAACCGTTCCTGAAAGTGTCGCTGCCCGCCGGGGCGACGATCCTCTCCGCCGAAGTCGCGGGAGAACGCGTGAAGCCCGTGCAGGGTGCGGATGGCAATCGCGTACCGCTGTTGCGGCCGGGATTCCGTCCAAGCGGTTCCTACACGGTGTCGTTTGTATTCATGCACTCGGGAGCTCCGTTCGCGAAAAAAGGCGGAGCGGACCTGAGTCTTCCGAGCATGGATATTCCCATCAGCCTGCTGAACTGGGAGGTGTTTCTGCCGGAACGATACAAGGTGAAGGATTTCGGAGGAGACGTAATCGCCGCCAATCGGGTTCCCGAAGCCGTTGCGCGAAGAGGTTGTCACGCGGGGACAGTCGGAACGCGACAAAGGCTTTTACTACACCTCGAATGATACGGCGCGAATGCAGTCTCCCGCGGGACAAATGGGTGGATATGTGACTGATCAGACCGGAGCGGTCGTTCCGAATGTGCAGGTGACGGTCACGTCCTCCGACAACGGAATGAGCCGTAGCACGGTCACGGATTCAGCTGGACACTGGGCAGTTCTGGGATTGCCTTCAGGAAACTACAAGGTCAAGCTCGACAGCAGCGGCTTCAGAACCAGCGTGAACAACATCAGGTACGACTCTAGCCAGCCTTCGATGTTCGGTGGTGTTCTGAGCGTTGGCGCGGCGACGGAAACCGTCGAGGTTACAGCGGAAGCGCCCATGATCAATACGTCAGACGAGTTCCTAAGCTCTCTCGACAACGGCGAGGCAGGAACTACAGCAAAGTAACGCCGCTCGCTCCGGGAGCAGTCAGCCAGAACGCATCTGTCAACGTAATGAATCTGCAAAAGCGGGTCGCGGGCGTTCTGCCGGTGGCGATCGATGTCCCGCGGGCGGGCACCTCGTTCAGTTTCGTACGGCCCCTGGTGCTGGACGAGGAGACCAAGGTTACCTTCAGCTACAAGAGCCGGTAACAGGCCCTGATGCAGGGCTGCACCTGCGATTCAACATGCTGGCCACCAATTTGTTTCCGATGGCATAGAATGTTGGATCGCAGGTTAGCAGCAAATGAGTAAACCCGACACATGGAAGTCGTGGGAAGGCCGCGTGATCGAAGGCAAGTTTCCGCTTCGACAGTGGCTGGGCGGATCCGACCACAGCGCAGTCTTTCTGACAGAATTCGCGGACCAGCGCTCGCAAAGAGCCGCTATCAAGTTGATCCAAGTCGATGAAGGCAACGCCGAGCTGCAACTTTCGCGACTGCGCGCCACCAAGAAGCTTTCTCATCCTCACCTGATTCGCACAGTTGAGTGCGGCCTTTGCCGGGTGGAGGGCTCGCCATTTCTCTATGTGCTGATGGAGTGCGCCGACGACGATCTTTCGCAGATCCTCCCGGAACGCCCATTGGCCCCGTCGGAAGTGTCCGACCTGCTGCCTCCAGTCCTCGACGCTCTTTCCTATCTGCACAAGAATGGATTTGTTCACGGCCGCGTTAAGCCGTCGAACGTGCTCGCCGCCGGCGATCAACTGAAGCTGTCCACGGACCAGGTCGCCCCTGTGGCACAGCAGGACGGAGAGCATAGGCGCCGCGATGTGTATGACGCTCCCGAGACCGCCGCCGGAATCATTTCGCCGGCAGGCGATATATGGTCTGTGGGCGTGACGCTGCTCGCGGCTTTGACGCAGAGTGTGACCGCCGCCGAACAGGCTTCGCCGACGAATCGCGATTTGCCCGAGACCATCCCAGACCCGTTTCGTGGCATCGTGCGGGAATGCCTGCAGCTCGATCCGAACCGTCGATGCCCGCTGAAGGAAATTCAGTCGCGCATGCAGCCTGCGGCGCGTTCTGTGCCGGCACCTCCGGAGCCGGCACCAATCCCGGCTGGTTCCTCGACCCGCCGGCCCATGTTTGCGGTGGCAGCCGTGATTATCGTTGTGCTGGGTGTGGTACTTGCATTGATGTATTCGCGGTCAAGCAAATCTCCAGAGCAGACGACTGACGCGACGAAGCAGCCGGTATCCGAACCCGCGCCTGCTCCGGCGACCGCTGCGTCCTAAGCCGGCGGAACCTGCGGCAGAGCCTCGCGCATCAGGTGGGCGAAGTCGTTCACCAGGTTATTCCCGACGTTCCCCGCAGTGCGCAGAACACCATCACGGGCACGATCAAGGTGGTCGTACGGGTACAAGTGGATCCTTCCGGAAAAGTCACTGCATGCAAAATTGAAGTCTGCCGGGCTCCAGCCGATACTTCGCGAATCAGGCGCTCAAGGCGGCCGAGCGATGGGAGTTCTCTGCTCCGGAAGTCGACGGACAGCCGACCGCCAGCACGTGGCTGCTCCAGTTCCGATTCAAACGAACGTCGATCCAGGCTTCGCCGCAACGGGTGAAGGGCTAGTTCTTCCCTGCCTGACGCAGCTTCCAGACGATCTGCCGCACCATTCCCAGCAATATTTTCGCATCCAGGGCTTGCAGGTTGAACCGCAGCATGAGACGGCGGACTTTCTTTTCACTCACCGCATCATTGCCCGGTTTTACGTATCCGCTGATTTTCAGGGCCTCGTATAGCCCTTGCGTGATCTTCTCGATTTCGCCTGATGCCGCCGGTTCGGCCTCTTTCGGAATCAGCTTCGTCGGCAGCGCTGCGCGAGAGTCCGAAAAGACAAACGGCAACGGCCTGGCCAAGATTCATCGATATATGCTGCTCATGCGTCGGAATGGTCAGCAGCCAATGGCAGTGGGTGAAGTCCTGGTTGGTCAATCCGATTTTCTCGGAGCCGAACAACAGACCGACCCGGCCTGATTCGCAACGCCGTGCGAATTGCGCTGGCCGATTCGTCATTGAGACGGCGCAGTGGATGCTGTAGAGCCCGATCGCGCACCGCGGTGGTTCCGACCACGAGTGAACAGTCCGCAACAGCCTCGGCTACCGAGTTGAATTCCTGAGCATTCTTGAGCAAGGCAGACGCTCCCGACGGCAGAGCGCGCTTCGCGAAAGGCGACAGCATATGGATTGACGAGGTGAAGATGCCGGACTCCGAAGTTGCTCATTGCCCGCGCGGCCGCGCCAATGTTGAGTGGATTGCGCGGGCGCACCAGAACGACCACCAGTTCCTCTAGTTCTGAAATTCCGGCAGGCAAGCCGCCATTCTACGCCAAGACAATTCTGGAAGGCGCACCTAAGAGAAAAGCGCCCGAGGTCGGGCGCTTGCTTTCCGAACTGAAATCCTATCGTCTATCGCGCGAACAATTTCCTACGCATCATGCCCATCATGCTCATCGCTCCGGTCGCGAAAAAAGCGAGCGTGGAGGGTTCCGGAACAGACGCTACGGTGGTATCTCCGCCAGCAATCAAGGCCGAGCCGTTGAAGAATCCGGTACCTGTGTTGACGGTCAGTTGAACCGTAACGGCATTCACGCTGGTTCCGCCCATCATTCCGGTCAAAACACCGGTCAGCGTGTAGCTGTGAGTCCCATTTGCCAGGGTGGTGAGAGTCCAAGTGATTGGGCGCGGAGAATGTGCCGGAGAAGAGAACGCCGTTGGGAATTCCGTTGGTACCGTTGCCATTGATGCTGAACATTCCTCCGGCAGCCAAGGTGCCACCCATCTCCAAGGAACCGCTGGCCAGAGCGCCAGTGGTGAACGATACAGTTCCAAGGTCGCCCGTGACCATACCTCCGCCGTTCAAGCCAATAACGGCGATCAAAGTGGACCCGGAAAGGGTAAGCCCGGCGTTTGTGCCGGAGAGCGTACCTCCGCCGTTGCTGAAGTCGACCGTGTTAGTGGCGGTTGCAAGACTCGTCAGGGCGAAGCATGAGAGAAGGATCGCTAGGGTGGCCGACTTCATTGAGGAGACTCCGTGGCGAAGAATTTAGCGGGTGGCAGCTGATTTGGCCGACAGCCCGGCAAGCGTGCCAAATGTAAGATTTTCCTGCGACGCTTGCCATACGGTGGAAATGGTATGACTCAATGGATTCCTCCCCTAGCCAGTGGCTGCCGCGCTAAGGAACAGCGCGCCTCTGCGGTAACGGAGTTTCGTGGGGAAAGCGCCGCTGCACGCCTCTCTCCGTACTCGTTTTTACACCGTTTTGAAAATGTAAAAAGAATGTCAAAAACTGAAGCTTTACGACGGGAGCATCGTCAAACGGTTGTAAGCTTCAAAAAGTCGTGGTGCTTCCGGAGTGGGCCGGGTAGTCCGGAGGTTTCCCCCACACAGATTGGAAGGTTTTCTAATATGGGGAATCTCGCAACACCATTCAATATCGCTAGAAGCGTGACTCCAGTTCCTGCCGCCAAGCCGAACGGGCGCATTCTGGTTGTCGAGGATGATCCCGCTGTTCAGAAGGCGCTCCGCCGACTGTTCGAAACCGAGGGCTACGCGGTGGAGACCCAATCGGATGGGAAGTCGGCAGTCGACAGTTTTCACGCCTCGCCGCCAGCCGCTGTGGTGCTGGACTTGCGTCTGCCCAAGGTTTCCGGCCGGGATGTGTGCAAGGAAATCAAGGCGATTTCGCCGACGTTGCCAATAGTTGTTCTGAGCGCGGCGAGCGATGTCTCTGACAAAGTCCTGCTGCTCGAACTGGGCGCCGATGACTACGTCACAAAGCCTTTCAGTCCTCGAGAACTGCTGGCACGAGTCCGTGCTGCCTTGCGCCACACCACTCGCGTCCCTGAGGCGCAGATTGTCAGTTTTGACGACATCACTGCCGACTTCAAAAAGATGGAAGTGAAGCGCGACGGTAAGCCGGTGGTGTTAACGGCTCAGGAATTCAAAACATTTCAGTTCCTGGTACAGAATGCCGAACGGGTCATCAGCCGCGACGAGCTGCTGAATGAGGTCTGGGGATATCAAAACTATCCTTCCACGCGAACCGTCGACAATCACATCCTGAAACTTCGCCAGAAACTGGAGAAAGACCCATCGAGCCCGGTCCATTTCCGCACGGTACACGGAATGGGGTATAAGTTCGTTCGTTGATCCCCGTGAATCCGTCTTCCGAATTCGTACTCCATTCTTCTGCCGATGCTCCGGGTCCCGTGGGTGGGTCTCTCTTGCCTCGGGTGCGCCTGCGCACACGATTCCTGATATCGATGCTGGTGATCACGGCAGGCCTGACGACCACCAGCTTTCTGCTGGTGCAGCGAAGCGTGCAGACGCATGTCCGCCAGAGTATCGCCATCAACCTGCGCGATTCCGTCTCGGCATTTCAGGATTTTCGCCACGAACGCGAGACCATGCTGACCAACGATGTCGCTCTCATGGCGGCTCTGCCCATCACGCGCTCGATCATGAGCAATTCCGATCCGCTCACCATTCAGGATGCATCGCGCGACGTCTGGCGGATAGCCAGCTTCGATCTATTCGTACTCGTGAATGAAAGCGGCAAGGTCGTTGCTCTGCACACCAACACTCCCGGATTCACCAGGGAAGCCGCGCAAAAATATTTCGAACAGTCGTTGGAGGAAGACCGCGGAGAAAGCAGCCACTGGTGGCTCGGTGAGCATCACCTGTATCAGACATTCATCCAACCCGTTTACCGGGGCTCGCGCACCGAAGGAACCCTGTTGGGTTTTCTGGTGGTCGGCTACGAAATCAACGGCCGGCTTGCCGCCGAAGTAAGCAAGGTCGCAGGCAGTAAGGTCGCTTTTTCCTGCGGAGACGAAGTAATCGCCACTACGCTGCCAGCTACGCAAGCGCAGGGTGGAAACCTCAAGGCTTTCATTACCGCGTCGCCTCAAGAGGCGCCGCACGATGTGGAGATCGGCAACGAACGCTTCCTGGCGACTTCGCTGGATTTGTCCCGCTCGCAAACGACTCCGGTTCGCCTCAGCGTCCTCGAATCTTACGATCAGGCAACAAAATTTCTGGACCAACTGAATCGCTACCTCCTGTTGCTTGGCTTGGCGGCAATTTTGGTGGGAAGCGGACTGGTCTTCTTTATCTCTCATACATTCACCCGGCCCCTGGGTGGCCTGGTCGCGGGCGTTCGGGCGCTGGAAGGCGGCGACTTCCACCATCCACTGGATCAGCGTGGAGGAGATGAGGTCGCCGAACTGACCCGCGCCTTTGACCGCATGCGTAGCAGCCTGCTGAAGAGTCAGCGCGACTTGCTGGAGTCGGAGCAATTGGCGACGATCGGCCGCATGGCGAGTTCGATTTCACACGACCTGCGTCACTCGCTGGCTGCCATCGTGGCCAACTCTGAGTTCTTGGTTGATAGCCACCTGACTCCGGTGCAGCGCGAGGAACTCTATCAGGAAGTACGGACGGGCGTGAATCTCATGACCGATCTCATCGATTCGCTGCTCGAGTTCGCGCGCACCCGTGAATCAATGACTCCCGCCTACGGCAACGTGTTAGAAACCATACAGCGGGCGGTCCAGGCAGCTCGTCTGCATCCCCGGCACCATGCCCGATCCATCGATGTGATCTGCGGGCCTCATCTTTCAGGATGGTTTGACCAGCGCAAGCTGGAACGCGCTTTGTACAATCTGCTTCTCAACGCCTGCGAAGCGGCGCCCCCGCTCGGAGGCAAGGTGGAAGTTACGGCGGGCGAGCTCGCTGGGGCGATCACGATCGCGGTATCGGACAATGGACCGGGCATCGCCGAATCTATCCGAGAGAAGCTGTTTCATCCATTTGTGAGCTATGGGAAAGAAAACGGCACGGGGTTAGGCTTGGCGGTAGTACAGAAGATTGTCCAGGATCACGGCGGCGAGATTTTCGTAGAGCGTACCGCGGACGGCAAAACAGTTTTTCGGATGGTGCTGCGCGGCCGAGCCCAAGAAGCAATGCGGGGCACCAGCGATTTCAGCGCGGCACTATCTCCCGCCATGCCCGCCCAGCGCGAGAATGCCAGCCAAAATTCGGTTTCGCATCCGGGGGTGTAAGGCGAATCCGTTTTCGTGGAAATATCCGGCTCCGGATGAGTGCAGGAGGAGGACGGTGTGAAGAGCCCTATAACCTCTACGCTTCGCGGGGCCGCATTCGCGGTTACCGCTATCATTTTGTTCCACTCGCTTGGCTCGGCCCAGCAGGAAACTGCGGCGGTCTCGACAGGCTCGGGCGACCCGGCAATCCGCGAGTTGCAGGATCAAGTCCGCCAGCTTCAGGCGCTGGTCGAAGAGATGCGCGCCGAGAATGCCCAGTCCCGCGCTGAAATGCACCAGTTGCACCAGGACTTGCAGGCGACGCGGGCTTTATTGGAACAGCCCGCTGCAGCCAAAAGCTCCGAGATGGCAGGACAGGCAGCGCCGGAGAGCAATACCGCCGCAGCCGTCGAACCCTCGACTCCTCTCGAGCAACGAGTGCAAAAACTGGAAGAATCCACTTCCCTGATCGGTTCGAAGATTGACGAACAGTATCAGACGAAAGTTGAAACCGCGTCGAAGTATCGTGCACGACTGCACGGGATCGTCCTTATGAACGCGTTCCGGAATGTGGGCAACTCTGACAATGTGGACTTCCCCAACTACTCGCTCCCGGTGCGTAATTTCTTTTCGCAAGCCACAATCGGAGCAACGCTACGGCAGTCAGAAATTGGCCTGGAGATCTTCGGCCCCAATGTCGGCGGCGCGAAAACATCGGCAGATGTGCAATTTGATTTTGCGGGTGGATTTCCGGCAACCGGAAACGGCGTGAACTTTGGCATCGTCCGGCTGCAAACCGCTAATGTGCGGCTCGACTGGGATCACACTTCGGTGGTGGCAGGGCAGGATTCTCTGTTCATTTCTCCGCTGTCGCCAACTTCGTTCGCATCGCTGGCCACGCCCACTTTTGCTTTTGCAGGAAATCTATGGGGTTGGACACCGCAACTTCGAGCGGAACACCGCTTCTCGCTCTCCGACCAGCAGACCATTACGATGCAGGCGGGAATTCTCGATAACCTCGATTGGGAACTCAATTACAGTTCCTTTGAGCGTACTGCGCAAGCTGGGGAAATGTCCGGACAGCCCGCGTACGCTTTCCGAACGGCGTGGTCGCGCCCTGTGCAGCAGCACCCTTTAAGCTTTGGCGTCGCTGGATACTACGGGCGGCAGGATTGGACGTGGGGCAGATACGTCGACGCCTGGGCCGGCATGGCGGACTGGCAGGTGCCCATTCTTCCGCGTCTTCAGCTTATCGGGTGAGTTTTATCGAGGGCGCGGGATCGGCGGCCTGGGAGGCGGCATTGGAACCTCTGTCGTATTCAGTGGCTCCGCGCCGTATAGCCCGCTCCGCGGTGTAAATACGGCGGGAGGATGGGCACAACTCAAATTTCAACTCACCCCGAAACTCGAATTCAACGGGGTTGCGGCACAAGACGACGCGTTTACCGCCGAAATCCGAGGGTTCGCCACTGACCAGAACAATTCCGGCTTGATCATTGGAAGAAACCGCGGAGCTCTCGGCAACGTCGTATTCCGCCCTCGCTCTGATCTGGTTTTTTCGGCAGAACTCAGACGTCTCCGCACTTTCCCCGTCTATAGCAGTAGCAGTTCGACCAACCAGGTTAATCTCTCGCTAGGAATACTGTTTTGAAGCTACGATCCATACATTTCGCCGCGCCGCTCAGTTCCCTGCTCTTCTTGATCAGCAGCGTGCAGGGTCAGGAGTCTTTGCGTGCTCACGTGGATCTCACAAAGGCGGGACACCGACTGAAAGACTCGTCCAAGGCGGTAATCTGGCTGACTCCAATGGGTGCCACAGTACAACCGCCACAACAAACGCGTATTCCTCAACTCGTTCAGAAGAACAAAAGCTTCCAGCCTTCACTCCTGGTGATACCGGCCGGCGGCAAGGTGGAATTTCCGAACCGTGATCCGTTCTTCCACAACGTGTTCTCTTTGTTTGAGGGCAAGCGTTTCGACCTCGGACTGTACGAGAGCGGAACCACGCGCTTCGTTCAATTCGACAAGCCGGGAATTTCTTTCATCTTTTGCAACATTCATGCGGAGATGAGCGCGGTAGTCATTGCTCTGGCGACGCCGTACTACGCCATCTCCGATGCACGTGGCGATTTGGCCATTTCCGATGTCCCGCCGGGACGATATCAGTTGCAGGTGTTTCATGCGGGTGTGGCACCTGATGCTCTCCGCGCCATGGTACGAGAGGTCACCATAGCTCCGGGACAAACAACCCTGGGGACCTTCGCGCTGTCTGAGTCCGATGTGACCGCGGCGCACAAGAACAAGTACGGGCACGATTACGACCGGCCCGAACCGGACAGTCCTGCGTACGCAAGGCCGTAAGAAAGAATTCAAGAGTTTCAGAGTCTCAAGGATCAGAGAATGTGGGGACAGCCGCCTTCGGCTGTCCACCGGGCGCAGCCCGGCTTCTGAAGTCCGACTTCGAAATCTCGTTACAGAGAAAAGGCGTGCCGTTTGGCACGCCCTTTCTCGCCTCTATCGTTCACTTCGTTTTACTTCAGCTTGCGACAACACGTTTAGTGGTGGCCGGAGTGTCCTCCACCACCTGGAGTGACCGCCACCACCGCTGGAATGGCCACCGCCTCCACCGCTGGGTGCATGCCCGCCGCCACCCCCGCCGCCGCTAGGAGCATGCCCACCGCCGCCATAGCTGGGTGCCGGCCGGGAGCCACCACCGCCATAACTCGGCCGCGAGGAGCTCGGCGCTCCGCGGGAGCCACCATAGCTGGGTGCGCTATAGCCTCCTCGTGGATATCCGCCCCCGCCGTACGAAGGGTTACGCACGATCGGTTGACGCATATCGAGTTGCGGCCGTGATGATCCGCGGCCGTAACCATCTGAGTAGCTGCGCTGCTGCCCGCTCGAACTGGGAGCAGTCCGATTCCAGTAGCCGCCACTGCTGTTGGTCGTTCCACCACGCGAAACCTCACTTCGCGATGGAGGATTGAATGGCCGGAAGCTGCCACGGTTCTCCGCAGGAGCGGCCTGACTGGTGCCGCGCTGCGGTTCAGGTCGCGACGCGCTGCTACTGCCGCCAGCCGGACGATTGTTTCCGCTCGGCGGCGTGAAAGGCCGGAACCCGCCACGGTTCTCTGCGGGCGCAGCCTGACTGGTTCCACGCTGCGGCTCAGGTCGCGACCGCTGCTACTGCCGCCGACCGGACGGTTGTTTCCGCTCGGCGGCGTGAAAGGCCGGAAGCCGCCACGGTTCTCTGCTGGAGCGGCCTGACTCGTTCCGCGCTGCGGTTCGGGTCGTGATGCGCTGTTGTTGCCAGAGAACGGCCGATAGGCGCCGCTCTGCGAATTCTGATTTGGCACATTCCGGGTGCCGGTGCTGCCGGCCTGCCGATTCGCGACTCCCGCACTTGGCCTTTGCATGGTTCCAACCGCGCTGGGGCCATGTCCGGCGAATTCGCCGTTCGAGCGTCCGCCGGCTGGAATTGCACCCACACGGTTCTGCTGCATGGTCTGCCGCAGGCTCGCGGTCTGCTGCTGGAACGACGCAGGGCGCGCGATGTTGTTGTGCGCTCCGAAGAAGCGCTGCGCGCCGCCGTTGCGAATCGTCGCCGACGATGCCGCACGTCCGCTGGCCGACAGGCTTGCCCGCGACGGAACCACCGGCAGGTTGCCCGCCATCATTCGGGCGCCGCGCAACTGTTCGGGCCGGGCTGCCACCGCACTCACCCTGCCCGCTCCAAAGCGGCCTGCGTTGACCGTCGACATCGCGCGGCCAACATGCACGTTGTGCAGATTCGCCAGGTTCGAGAATCGCATTCCGTTGTGCAGCGGATGGATGCCGCCATAGTTGTGGACGTTGGTCACGTGAACATTCGTGACATTCACCACGCCGAAACGGCCGCGGTATCCACCCCACCACGGATGGTACCAATCGCAAGGACCGAGCGGGAGCCAGCCGAATCCGCCCCAACCGCCAAAGCCAACTCCGAAGCCCCAGCCGCCGCCCCATCCCCAGAACGAGACGTACGCCGGCGCCCAGAACGGACGATAGCCGCCGTACACCGGTCCCGGCCACCATCCCCAGCCGCCGTTGTACAGCCAGCGGCCATAGTGATACGGCGCCCAGCCCCAAGGCTCATAACCAACCCACGTCCAGCCATAATAGGGCTGATAGACCCAGTTGCCGTTACGATATGGAGCCCAGTCTCCCGGCTCGTTCGGATACCAGACGTCGCCATAGTCATCGACGTGGCGCCACTGGCCGTAGGTATCAAGATCCTGCGCTGCCGGTGTAGTAACGATTCGTGTGGCGCCAGGAATTCGCATCGCGAATAATGTGATCGCGATCGCTGTTCCAGCGGTCCCAATCGTCGCGATCGGAGCGGATGAAATCTTGTATTGCGCGGACTCAGCCGTACCGCGAACCGTCGCCATCTCGCCGCTGCGAACTTCGGTGCTTCCCTGCGGCGTGGCAATTTGCGCCTCGCCTTTGCGCACGATCACAATCGTGTCGCCATCCGGGTGCACTTCAATCCGGAACACGCCGTCGTGATGCGACGGATGGATGGAGACATTCGGAGTGTCGATCTCGGGCTCAGTCTCGCTGTCCTTTGAAACGGTGTAGGTGGCAAGACCCTCACCGAGTTGAATCTGGATGTTCTTTTTTGTGAGGTTTGCGATGTTGGCTTTTGTGTTGGCCGCAAAGCGAATCGTATTGGCGAAATCAAGTTGCACCTCAGCGCGCGCATCATCGGCAGTCGAGATCTTGTCGCCGGTCATCAGAGGCTGGTTCAACAGCCGCCGCCGACCAGTCGCCCGAGTCACCGCGCTGCGTCGAGATGTCGCCGTGAATCAGGCTGATGCGCGCCACGCCCTGGTCCGTTGTTGCCGGAGCTTCACCGGAGGGGCCACCCGGCTGGGCTTCTGTAGGCTGCGCGTTGGAGTCATCGTAAGGTTGAGAATCGGGCTGAGAATCTGGCCCTGGCCCTTGACCGATTTCCATGGGAGCGCTGGGCTGCTCCGATGGTCCAGGCCCTTCTTCCGTCGTCTGCGCGAATGCGCCGATTGACAACGCTCCCGACAGCGCCAAAACCAGGATTGCGAATTTACCAGCGAATCTGTTTTTCATAACGACCTCCGGCACTACCACCCTCCAGAGCTGCATGAATGCGAAATCATCTGATCAGGAGAATCGCAACTGCGGTGCCAAAAGGAAGCAAACTAACTCCTGTGTTTTCAGTTTGAAAGGTGCGATCGAGGAGCCAAAACCGGCGGAATTGGCCGAGGTTGGCCAAGGCTGGTGGTTTTCGGCCACCTAGGCTGTTTGCACGCCGCCTTCCGCGCTGTTAAAAAAGCTCTGGCATCGAGGATGTATCGCCTTCTAGTTTTCGAAGCCGGCGAAAGGTGATCGTGAGCTAGGAGGTGAAGTCCCAGCCCTCGTCTTTCATCTTGCGGTTGGTCCAGTGCTGAAGTTGTTCGAAGAGAGCAGGCTCGATCACGGCGAAGCGAATCCCGACGCGCCCCTCATCACCTACCCACATCAGGCGCGCCTTGGCCTGAAATTGGACGTCGCTGTCGGGCAGCACGAAACTCACATCCACCAAGCCCGCGAAGCGCAGCGGTTCCTTCAGACCGTCCAGGCCCATGCCGCCGGTGCTGAGATTCTTCCCCTGTACCTGGATCTCGTTTCCTTGCGAATTCCTGATAGTGACGGGAATCTCCACGCGCGCCCGGAAGAACTTCTGCTGCTCGTTGCTAATGAAACCGAGAGAGGCTGTTGTGTCCCCCGGAGCGAAGCTGATGTTGTATTCCTTTAGCTTTCGGCTAAGCGTACGGCGTGAAATTCCCAACTGCTCAGCTGCCATAGTTCGCTGTCCCCCGGTGCGCTCCAGAGCCTTGATGATCATCTGCTCTTCCATGCTGTCGAGATTGCTGACCGGCATGGACGCGGTTTGACGGAGGGCCGAAGGCTCGCCGGTCAGGGCGGCCGTCAGCTTCGAGAAGTCGATCTCTGAGCCTGACGATTCCATCGCCATCCTTGCGACCAGGTTGCGAAGTTCGCGAATATTGCCTGGCCATGCATGCGAGATGAGAGCCGAAATGGCCTGCTCGGAAAAGTGTTTCGTCGCCGACTTCAGGGTCAAGAAATGCTCAGCGAGAGCGACGATATCCTCAGGCCGCTCGCGCAATGGCGGAACCCGCAATTGAAACTGGCCGAGCCTGTGAAACAGATCCTGCCGGAAGCGGCCTTGGCTTACCGCGGCCTCAAGGTCCTGATTGGTTGCTGCGACAATCCGGACGTCGACCTTGATCTTGCGGTGTCCGCCCAGCCGGTAAAAGGGTTGTCCATCGAGCACGCGCAGCAGTTTCACTTGTGTCTGCAGCTGCAATTCACCGATTTCGTCGAGGAACAGTGTGCCCCTGTCCGCCAGTTCAAACAGGCCGGGCTTGGATGTGTCGGCGCCGCTGAACGCGCCTTTTTCGTACCCGAACAGTTCACTTTCCACCAGATTTTCCGGAAGCGCCGCGCAGTTGATGTCGACCCACGGGCGGCTGCGGCGATCAGAAGACTGATGAATGGTCCGCGCGATGAGCTCTTTGCCGGTCCCCGTTTCGCCCGTGATAAGAACCGTTTCGGTATGGCGGGCGACACGATCGACCAGAGCCATGAAGTCTTGCATCATCGGGCTGGCAAGAATGAACTCAGTACCATCAACCTTGCGCGAGATGATTGCGCCCCGTTTGGCCACTCCCGCAGATGGCGCCTCACTCTTTCCGTCTTTCACAGGCACAACCACAACCACGATCGCCGAAGGCGTGGAAGCCGCGTCACGAAGCAGCGTGGCTGAGAATTCCACCGCGAAGCTCGTTCCGCTCTTCGGTTGCGCGAATAGCTGAGAGCGATAGTCCCCCTCGGACAATGTGGTGCTCAGGATTGCCTTCCGCAGCTGGTCCTTGTCTTTTCCCGCGATTCCATTGCCTTGCGTGAACAGTGCCGCAAAGTCCCGCCCGATCACGTCGCAGGCGGCATAGCGGAGTAGGCGCGTAAAAGCGGAACTGCAGGCGCTAAAGTGTCCTTGAAGATCAGCGCAGAAGACTGCCGGGCCGGCCGTTTCAGAACCGGCCACACCTTCTGCCGCGGATGTTACAGATGAACTGGACGGCTGCGAACTGTAGCGCGAAGTCGACATGATAGTGCGTTTGGGACGATGTTGACACGACGCCTCCAGCTTCGCCCAGAAGGGTATTCCAAAGGACATAACGAAGGTAACCGCGTTTTGCCGCTGATGACCAAATCCGCTTTCAGATTTTCTCCATCCTCAAGGTCGCTGTGACCCGCGCGTGTTACCAAAGTAAGCTTCTGAAAGCCTAGTCTTTGCAATACGATTCGTGCGACGCCCGAAGTGGGAGCAGACCGTCTTCCGGGCGGAGTGCGGATTCACAACCGTAACGAAGTTTTGGTCGCGGCTTCAGGTCACAAGCCGAAGTCGCGTCAGGTGCTTCAAGGGCTCAAGCGGGTAGGGCTTAAGCATGAAATCGGAAGCCAGCGAACTATCGATCCAGACGAAGGCCTTCGTTGGCACTACTGCGCTGGCCGGCGCAGTGGTGTTGGGATTCGCCCTTTCACACTGGCAATCGCAGGACCCCATGCGGTTCGTCTGCTATCTGGTCGTGGCTGTCCTGGCATCTGGGCTGAAGGTGCAACTGCCCGGCATCGACGGCACAATGTCGGTGAACTTTCTGTTCATCCTTCTGGGCGTTCTTGAGCTGAGCCTCCCGGAAACGCTGGTGATTGGCTGTACCGCCAGCCTCGCGCAAAGCGTCTGGCAGTTGCGCGGACGACTGGATCCGGTGAAGGTCCTGTTCAACGTCTGCGGGATGATGGCCAACGCCAGTGCCCTCACCTACCTGACCTATCACTCACTGGTCGAAAGATTCGGAGCGAGCAAGCCCATTTTGCTGATGGTTTCGGCGTTGATGTTCTTTTTCGCGAACACCCTGCCGATCTCGATCGTGATTGCACTGACCGAAGGAAAATCGAGCCGCAGAGTCTGGTCCGAATGCTACTTCTGGTCCTTCCCTTACTACCTGGTGGGTGCGGCTGCGGTAGGTCTGGTGGGAATCATCAACCGCAGCGCCGGATGGCAAACATCTCTGCTCGTTCTGCCGCTGATCTACTGGGTATATCGCTCTTATCGTCTCTACCTTGGTCGTTTGGAAGCGGAGAAGGAACGAGTAGAGGTTGAGAAGCGCCATGTTGAGCAAATCGCGTCGCTCAACATGCGCACGATTGAAGCACTGGCGCTCGCCATCGAGGCAAAAGATCACACCACCCACACCCATTTGCAGCGTGTCCGGACCTATGCCGTCGAAGTGGCAAGGGAACTAAACCTCGACGAAGCACAGATTGAGGCATTGCGCGCCGCAGCGCTGTTGCATGACATCGGCAAGCTCGCGGTTCCGGAACAGATCATCAACAAGCCGGGCAAAGTTAACTCCGGAAGAATTCGAAAAAATGAAGGTCCATCCGCTGGTCGGAGCGGAAATTCTGGAGCGGGTCGCGTTTCCCTATCCTGTCGCACCAATCGTCCGCTGCCACCACGAACGTTGGGACGGTTCGGGATATCCGGAGGGGCTGGCCGGTGAAAGTATTCCGATCGGAGCGCGCATCCTGGCCGCCGTCGATTGCCTCGACGCACTTGCGTCCCATCGCCAGTATCGTCCGGCCTTGCCCTTATCCGAGGCTATGGCAAAGGTGAAGGAGAAGTCGGGCACATGGTTTGATCCCAAGATTGTTGAAATTCTGGAGCGCCGCTACGTTGAACTAGAGCGGATGGCACAAATGTCGGAAGACACGGCAATCTCAGGGCTGTCGAGAACAGTTCGAGTGGAGCGCGGCCTGGCTCCCGCCGCTGGATTCGAGCGTACCGAGCCGACCCATGGTCCGGTCGACAACGCGGACTTCTTGACCTCCATCGCATCCGCCCGGCAAGAAGCTCAGACCATGTTCGAGCTCAGCCAGGACCTTGGCGTCTCCCTGAGCCTCAGCGAGACGCTCTCGGTCTTGTCCATGCGCCTGCGAAGGATGATTCCCTTCGACTCTATCGCCGTCTTCGTGAACCGCAATGGATGGCTGCTGCCGGAACTCGTCAGCGGCGAGAACTTCCGCGCCCTCTCTTCCCTCAAGATCAGGGTGGGCGAGGGATTGTGCGGCTGGGTAGCGGAAAACTCAAGGCCGATCGTAAACGGAAATCCGCAGGTCGAGGCCGGATACTCCTCCGATCCGGGAAAGCATACAACTTCGCTGCAATCGGCCCTGGTCGTGCCGTTAGAGGGCCTCAACGGTGTAGTCGGCGTTCTCGCGATGTATCAGACGAATCGCGATGCCTTCACCCCCGATCACCTGCGAATTCTTCTCGCCGTCGCTTCCAAGGTCGCTTTGTCTGTAGAGAACGCGCTGAAGTACCAGCAAGCGGAAAGCTCCGCCACTACCGACTATCTGACCGGCCTCCCGAATGCGCGCTCGCTGTTTGTACATCTGGCGCAGGAAGTGGCCCGATGCCGCCGCATGAAGAGTTCGCTGGCGGTGCTGTTGTGCGACATCGACGGATTCAAGCAGATCAACGATTCCTTCGGTCACCTCGAGGGCGACAAACTGCTGCGCGAATTCACCACCCGGTTGAAAGACGTTTGTCGAGGGTATGACTACGTGGCCCGCATGGGCGGCGACGAATTTGTCATCACCGCCCCCGGATTGACTCCGGAAGCAGCCAAGGAAAAAGCCGAACGGCTCAACCAAGCGGCCATCGAATCCGGCCGTCACGTCTGCGGGCGCGACTTGATTACCCTCAGCGTCGGCATGGCCTTCTGTCCTGAAGATGGCTTCGACGTTGAACGCCTGCTCGCGGAAGCGGACCGTCGCATGTATTCCATGAAGCAGGTCCATCACGCCGAGGCTGTTGAGCGCGAACAGAAGAAGCTCGGGGCGACGGCGAACTAGGAGGCTGACACCATGCTCGGGCGGAAAATTGCGCGGCATGGGTTGACTCTCGTCGCCACGGCATTACTAGGCGGACTCCTATCCGCAACGCTGGTCCGGCTGGCTCCCGGTTTCGACACCGATGAAGCCGCGCTTGATCCTCATCTGAGCTCACAAAGTATTCAAGCATTGCGCCAGGCTCGAACCGAACAGCACAACGTCATTCGCTTTTATCTTCATTCCGTACAGCAGGCAATGCACGGCGACCTGGGAACTTCTCTCTCTTTGAAACAGCCCGTACGTACTCTTTTGCATGACCGCGTCCCGCTCACATTGCGATTGGTGGGGCTTGGGCTGGTGATGGGTTGGGCGGCGGTGATGGCGTTGGCGCTCACCGCTGCCTGGCTGCGAGTAACGGCGTACGAACTGCTGGCGACCGTCCTCACCGGCCTGTTGCTTTGTGTTCCGGCTGCGGTCCTGGCCCTGTTATCCGTGCTTTGGAATGTCCCCGGAGCCCTTGCCATCGCCCTGATCATTTTTCCCCGCGATTACCGCTATGCGCGCAACCTGCTCGACAAGGCTTATTCGCTGCCTCACATTATTACGGCGCGAGCCAAGGGACTCAGCGAGTTGCGCATCCTATTCTGGCACGTTGTTCCGGTGGTCGGGCCGCAACTGCTGGCGCTCGCCGGCGTCTCGGTCAGCCTCGCCATTGGAGCGGCCATTCCGGTTGAGGCCTTGTGCGGGCTCGCAGGCATCGGACAACTTGCATGGCAGGCAGCCCTGGCCCGTGACCTTCCCTTGCTGATGAATATCACAGTCCTGGTTACGCTGGTAACCTTGCTGGCCAATTCCGGCGCAGATGTAATCGGACATGTATGGCGAGGCCAGCAAGCATGAGCTTCTGGCGCAAGGTGGCGTGTGCAGTGCTGCTGGTCGTGCTGGGTGTTTCTCTGGCGGCGAGTTGGCTTGCGCCTGCCGGGTATGCAAAGCAAGATCGTGAGGCCGCAGGTGCGCCTCCCTCGCACGCACACTGGCTGGGAACCGATGAGATTGGCCGCGACCGTTTTGCCCGCGTGCTCTACGGGACGCGAATCTCGCTGCTGCTGGCTCCGGCCGCAGCTTTGTGTTCCACGCTGCTGGCTGCACTGATCGGCGGGCTGGCCGGATATCTGGGCGGTGCTTGGGCTCGGGTAGCCATGGCCGTCACAGATTTGTTTTTGTCCCTGCCGTGGTTGTTTTTGCTGATCACGGTGCGGGCAATGTTGCCGTTGAACGTGTCCCCCGCGCTCTCGGTGCTGGTGACGTTTCTGATTTTGGGCTTGTTAGGTTGGACAGCGGCCGCGCGGGTTCTGTGCGCAACCGCCGGATCGCTGCGGAACTCGGATTTCGTGCGGCAGGCACGCGCTTCGGGAATCCGCGGCACGCGGCTGTTTTGGATTCACGTGCTGCCCAACCTGAAGCCGGTGTTGTATGCGCAGTTCTGGATTTCCATTCCCGCGTTCATTTTGAGCGAGGCGAATCTCGGGATTCTGGGCTTGGGAGTGGCTGAGCCGCTGCCATCCTGGGGAAGTCTGCTGAGGGAATTAGAAGGCCTGGTATCGGTTGGGGAGGAGCCCTGGAAATTCGTCCCCCTGATTTTACTGGTCGTAGTCGTGACGTCGTTCCAACTTGTGCTTTCGAAGCAGGATGAGGTGGCCGCGTGAGCCGTCAAAGTAGTTGCCAGTCCATGTTGACGAAGTGGGGAAAATCGATCGCAATTGCAGCGCTCTGCCTGGCGACGCTGACGGGTAGTGCGATGGCACAGGGCCAGTTGCGATTCTGTCTGCGCTCCGAACCGAAAACTTTCCACCCTTTGAAGGTTGAAGACGACGCTTCGGTGGCCATCCGCTATCTGACCGGCGGCGTGCTCGTCCGCATGAACCGCCAGACGCAAGCTCTCGAGCCCGGACTGGCGACGTCGTGGAAGGTCTCAAAAGACAGCAAGCAAATTACCTTCAAGCTGCGCAGCGGAGTTTCATTCTCCGACGGCACACCCTTTTCCGCTGAAGATGTTGCCTACACCATCCAGCAACTGATGGATCCCGCACTTCACTCGGCCACCGGAGACGCGTTCCGCTCCGGCTCCGGTAAAGTGGAAACCAAGATCATCTCGCCAACCGAAATCTCCGTCACGTTCCCGGCCCCGGTGGCCGGACTCGACCGGCAATTCGATCAGGTTGCGATCCTCTCCGCGCACTCGCCCAAGAAAGAGATGGCGGTGCTCGGCCCTTTCATGGTCGCCGACTACAAGCCGGGCGCGACCGTTCTTCTGAAACGAAATCCAAACTACTGGAAGACCGACGAGCAAGGCCGCAAGCTGCCTTATCTCGATTCCATACAGTTGGACATTCAGCCGAACCGCGACGTGGAGATGCTCCGCTTTAAGCGCAATGAAATTGACCTGATCAACTCCCTCGACAGCGAATACTTCGACAAGCTCGCGTCCACGTCGCCGAACGTCGTGCACGATGCGGGGCCATCTCTCGACAGCGAACAGATGTGGTTCAACGAAGTAGCCAAGGCTCCCATACCCGGGTACAAGAAAAACTGGTTCCGTTCGGTAACTTTCCGGCGAGCCATTTCTCAAGCGATCAATCGCAGCGATATCGCACGGGTCGTGTTTCGCGGACATGCACAACCGGCTATCGGACCTGTATCCCCGGCGAACAAGTTCTGGTTTAACTCCAAGCTGAAGCCCGAAGCATGTTCCCCCGATGCCGCGCTCAAAGCCCTGCAAAAAGAAGGTTTCCACCTGGAGAACGGCACCCTGAAAGATATGCAGGGAAACGAAGTCGTTTTCTCGATCATCACGAACTCAGGCAACAAGGCTCGTGAGCGCATGGCGACCATGATCCAGGAGGACCTTCAGAAACTGGGCATCAAGGTGAACGTCGTGACGCTCGACTTCCCTTCTCTGATCGAGCGCATGACCCAGACTTTCGATTACGAAGCGATCCTGCTGGGGCTGACCAACGTGGGCTTGGATCCCAACGAACAGATGAATGTATGGCTGAGTTCGTCGGAGAACCATCAGTGGAATCCTTCCGAGAAGAGTCCGGAGACCCCGTGGGAAGCTGAGATCGACAACCTGATGCGGGCACAGGGTTCTGCGGCTGATCCGAAAAAGCGGAAGGAGAGCTTTGACCGCGTGCAGGAGATCGCTGTCGAGCAGGCGCCTTTTATTTACCTGGTAAACCGCAATGCTCTTTCGTCTGTTTCCGCCAACGTGCAAGGTGCAAGCCCAGTGATTCTCGTTCCACAAACCTATTGGAATGTGGAAAGGCTCTCGGTGAAGTGAATCTCAGGGCCGCAGATCAACACCGAGATCGCAGATCTGAACTGATTTTAGGACTGGTAGATCGGACTTTGGGAGATCAGCTACAAAACGAAATCCTCTTCTCCGCCAAGCTCTCCGTGCGCTATGGCGACAAGCCGGAAGTGTTGCGGAATGTGGAACTCGAAATCCGCCGAGGCGAAGTTCTCGGCTTGATCGGGCAGAGCGGTTCCGGCAAAAGCACGCTGGCGATGGCGATTCTCGGACTGCTCGATCGCAAGAGAGTGAGTGCTCAAGGCTCGATCCTCTTCGACGGATCTGAACTGTTGACTCTTCGCGAAGCGGAACTGCGCAATCTGCGCGGGCGGAAGGTCGCCCTGGTGCTGCAGAGCCCTCTCTCCTCGCTCAATCCAGCCCTGAAAATCCGCACACAGCTTCGAGAAACCTGGCGCGCGCATGCGTCGGGCTCCTCCGCGGATTGCGACACTGCGATCCGAAAGGCGCTGGAAAGCGTCAGTTTGCCCGCCGACGACGATTTCTTGCGCAAGTACCCGGCGCAGATGAGCGTCGGCCAGGCACAACGAGTCTTGATCGCCATGGCGGTCGTGCATCGGCCCGCACTCCTCATCGCCGATGAGGCCACCAGCGCACTCGACGTGATCACCCAGGCCGAGATCCTCAAGCTGTTTCGCGAGCTAAATCAGAACTCCGGAATGGCGATTCTTTACATCTCGCATGATCTGGCGTCAGTCGCTGGGATTTGCGACCGCGTCGCGATTCTTCATCAGGGCCAAATTGTCGAGTCGGGGAAAACCCAGCATGTTCTGACAACTCCCAGCCACGAGTACACCCAGCGTTTGCTCGCCTCCATGCCCAGAATGCCGCAGCCCAGTGTCGCAGCCAAAGCAGCGGCACGTTAAACCTCTTCCCGCCGTTTTGCGCAGTCCTCTAAACCGGAGTTCCCGCGATCAGGACTGTCCGTTCGTCTTGAGTAATCTCCTCATTCAAGCGAAGGTCATCGTACGGTCTCGAATCCTCGACTGTACTGCGGGACAAACTGTCCCATGCCCACATGCGAGGGACAGACTGGCCCAAACTGACACTTCCGACCACCTCAGATCCCCATTGTTTTCAGTGATCTAACACGAAACGATTGGCTCTCGCCGTGCAACTAGCACATCGGTACGTAGTCTCAATCTTTCCCCCACGTCGTGAAGAAAGGGTGAGATTTAAATGGTGACCAAACAACAAAAGAGACCTGCAGGCCGCGGCGAACGACATAGCGCCGCCTGGGGCAAGCGTCTCAGCACAGTATTGGTCCTGATATTGGCCACGGGAATGGCCTTCGGACAGCGCTTGAGCAATCCGACCGCGGCCGGCCGATTCTCGCGCATCTCTCCGGAACTCTCGGGTCTGCTCTCAAGGGCAAAACAGGGATCCGCTAAGACACAGACGGTGAGAGTCATCGTGCAGTACAAGCAGGTGCCCACGACGACTCACTACTCCACCATGCAGGGCCGGGGAGCGCGCCTACATACGAAGCTGCACATGATTAAGGGCGCGGCTTTCACAATTCCGGTCAGCGCTCTGCCTGCCCTGGAAGCCGATCCTAATGTTGAGTCAGTGACCATTGACCATCCGTTAACTCTGATGGACGACACTACCGACAATGTCATCGGCGCTGCGTCCGCATGGAACTCCGGTTTTACGGGCGCCGGGATTGGCGTCGCCGTGATCGACAGCGGCATCAACGACAGCCATCCTGACCTTTGGGATTCCACGCACACCTCTTCGCGCGTGGTCTATCACCAGGACTTCACCGGAACCGCCACCAGCAACTCGAGCGGCGGTCACTACGACTTGTACGGTCACGGGACACACGTCGCCGGCATCATCGCCGGCAACGGGTATCTCTCGGGCGGGCAGTATGAAGGTGTTGCACCCGCCGCGAACCTGATCGATCTTCGCGCGCTCGACGCTAACGGCGGCGGCACCGACAGCACCGTCATCGCGGCCATTCAGCAGGCGATTGCTCTAAAGAACGTCTACAACATCCGCGTCATCAACCTGTCGCTCGGTCGCGGAATTCCGGTGAGCTACACGCTCGATCCTCTCTGCCAGGCGGTCGAAGCAGCCTGGAAGCAAGGGCATCGTGGTCGTGGTGGCCGCCGGCAACTATGGCCGTTTGAGCGTGAACGGAAGCAATGGCTTCGGAACCGTTACCGCTCCCGGCAATGACCCATTCGTGATCACCGTCGGGGCAACCAAGAACAACGGATCTGCAGCGTTTTCCGCTCAAACCAAGGCCAGCTACAGCTCGAAGGGACCCACGACCTACGATCACGTAGTGAAGCCTGACATCATGGCACCCGGACACGGCATTATTTCTCTTGCCGCACCGGGAGCAACGTTGGAAGCGCAATATCCCAACGACCTGGTTTCCGGAACCCACAGCGCTGCTGACTACTTCCAACTGAGCGGCACCAGCATGGCGACTCCTGCCGTAGCCGGAGCCGTCGCGCTCATGTTGCAGGAGCAAAACTCACTCACTCCCGACCAGGTGAAAGCGCGCCTGATGAAGACGGCTCGCAAGATGGGCCTGACCTCTACATCGGCATACGTTCCTCACCTGTTGCGCAATCCTTTGTTGATTTCTACGACCTGTTCTCGGTCGGTTCGGGACTGCTTGACGTGCAGGACGCCATGACCAACACGGACCTGGCTCCCGCCAACGTTGGAGCAGCCCTGTCGCCGTCCGCAAACTACAACCCGACCACTCACACGGTTTCGATCGTGTACGGAAACTCCAGCGTTGCCAGCACCTCGGTAGTTTGGGGCAGCTCAGTGGTCTGGGGCTCGTTCAGTGGTCTGGGGCAGCTCCGTCGTTTGGGGATCGTCCGTGGTTTGGGGTAGTTCGCTTCCCTGGAACGACAATACCACTAGCGCATTCAGCGTCGTGTGGGGATCGAGCACCGGCACAGCTTCAGCCACCAGCGTGGTCTGGGGTTCGTCGGTGGGCGATGCCAATGGCGCCTTCTCCGACGCCGGAGACGATGAACAATAGCTAGCCGTGTAAATGGTAAAGAAAGGAGACGACACTATGAACAACACACGGCAAACTAAGACGTTCATCGGCGCAATGATGCTGATCGGCCTCGGCACCGCCGGCTACGCAGGTTTCGCGAGTCATACACCGCACGCCTATTTCGCTCTCGCGGTCCTGGCACTCGCTGCGGTGACTTCGCGAATGAAAGTGAAGCTGCCCGGAATCAACGGCAACATGTCAGTCAACCTGCCGTTCCTGTTGACGGCGGCAGTGAGTCTGAGCGCTGTCGAAGCGGCGGTGATCGCCTGCATCTCGACCGCGGTGCAATGCTGGCCCCGCAAAAACGCAAAATTCAACCCGCAGCAAATGGCTTTCAACCTGAGCATGATGGTTTTTGCCACTTCCGCGGCAAGCCTGATTTTCAATGCCACGGCTCAAAGCCAGACAATGTGGCACTCCTCTACGCTGGGACTCGCTTTGGCTACAGTCACTCTGTTCCTGGGGCAAACCGCTCCCGTGGCCGGGATTGTGGCTCTGAGCGAGGCGAAGTCCGCCAGGCACGTCTGGTTGAGCCTTGCGCAACTTTCGTTCCCGTACTACGTTGTCAGCGCAGGAGTGACCTCCATGGTCCATGCGATGACTTTCCATCGTCGGATGGGGGCTCGCGCTGGCGGTGTTCCCTGTGATGTACTTCATCCACCGCTCCTATCGTATTTACTTCAGTGCGATGGCCGAGGCTCTGCGTCCTGAGGTTATGGTTCGGGCGGCAGGCGCAGGAGCTTAACCGCAGTAGAAAATCTACTCACCCTGGTGGCACGGTGTTCCAGCACCGTGCCGCCTCACTTTTTGGCTACAGCGTTTCGTGAACGCGAACAATCGTCGCGGATGCCTTAAAACTCATCGCGCGCACCGACACCTCTGGACTACCCACGACATTGTTAACAGGAACGGTTGACTCGTCTGAGAATTACGCGATTCTTGCCATCGATTGTGGCGAAGGGGACGGCCCTATGCTGAGGCCGCCGATGCTTTGGGCTCCGAGAATACGAGCCATTCCAAGCTTGAGAACGGCAAATAGACCTTGGGCGCGTCCATGCTGGCCATTGCGCCGCCGGTAATCTCACGCAAAGCCGTCACCAGTTCGTCGCTATGGAAACAGAATCCGGTTTCATCTGTAGCAGCCACAGTTCCGGGGAAGGCCCGGCTGAAAAGAGAAACCTTCACGACCACGCGTTTACCCACGAGCTTGGCTTTGAACGAAGGTGAATCTGGCAGCGGCATAGTTTCGTCTGCAGTGCTTCTCTCTATAGGTTGCGGCCCCGCACTTCGATTGAACAAGGCCTGTTCGGCCCCTGCCGTTACGACGGTAATCAAACTCAGAGACTGTACCGACTGGGGAAAAATTGCCGCCATGAGAAAAGTGCCGGTCCACAGGCCTGCAGTAGCGAGAGCAATGGCGAGGGTTGCGTGGTGCCGGGAGGGGGAATCGAACCCCCACAGTCCTTTCGGACCTGCGGATTTTAAGTCCGCTGCGTCTGCCAATTTCGCCATCCCGGCATTCTTCCCGCCGGGGAAGAGCAGTTATTAAGAGAGTCATGCGGCAACTAATGCTCGTGGAAAGGCGATCGCAATCTACGTTTTGATAATTTTTCCCACACCGACCGACGACAAAAAAAGGCTACCATGTTCGGGGCTCCGACATAGAAACCAACATCTACTTCCCCCTTTGTGAACCGTATTGCTTCGAGTGCGTTAGCTCCAGGTGCAGGTCGATTTTGGATCGGCTGCCCGGCTGATCTGGCCCGCCGTCCGCGGCGGAGAACTCCGGAACCTTTGAATGGATTCCGCGTTTTCCGGTGCTGCCCTTCCGCCAGCGGGCCTCAATCAGATTCGCAGAGCCAGAAGGCGGGGTGAACTTCTCATGAACTTAGAGGTACATCACTCCGTATAAGGATCGTCGGGCACCCTGGTGTCGTTGATGAAGTAGTCCGCGTCAGAGGAGCTTCAATGGTCTTGAATTCCCGAGGTGCTTGGTCGAAGCTGAAACAGTCGGATAGGTTATCTGTGGTGTGGGCATCGGCGTAACCCAGCGAGTGCAAGCGGAACGCTTGTTCGATGAAATTGAGGATGCTCCCGAAATCATGGTCGACATGGGAAATATATCCCGGCTTGGCATAAGGCGAGATGACGATCAGCGGCACTCGGAACCCATAAGCATATCCCGATCCCCAGCTTTTGCGATCATTGATGATCTTTGGCGGCGGTACATGATCGTACCAGTCATAAGGCCGATGTCGCCATACAGGGCGGGCGAGCACGAAAGATGCAGAATCCGGTCGGGAGGATTTCGGTCAAAATGCCGATTAAGGCCCTGCCGTCTCTTGAATTGAGATTTCAACTGATAGTTCGTCCCGATCTGCCGTGGTCCTGAAGCGGCCAGCTTCGGTACAATGTCGCGGCCTCAACAAAGCAGTCACACACTTCGAAACTGTCGGTCGCTTCTATCGCCTTTCGGAAAAAACCCCGATTCCGTGCGCACGAGCCTTGGCCGTCTCCAGAAAAGTACTTGCGAAACGCCCGTGGGAGGTCATAGAATTCCCGCTTCGGTGAATCCAGTCGGCCCTAGAATCACGTCCCGAGATGCGGATGTGCTTCCCCTCCCGGGTCCTCTGCGTGCTCACCAGGAGCTGAACCTCCTATGCGTGGTCGTGTGTACGAAAGACGATCCGAAAGAAGAATGCCACGCATTCGGCGATTCTGATCTCCAGGCAATCGCAAAATCGTTACGGCTTCGCGCCGCCCAAGTGTTCAAGGCAGCACGAGGCTAACGTTCAAGGAGGGCAAGATCCCGATCTGAACGTTGTTTGGCGGCAGGTTGAGTTCTACTGTGTTGCCAACAACGAACGCGAATGCCACAAAGATTGTTACACTTCTCACGAGACATGTATACCAACGTTGGGTTGTATCGAACATTGTTTCAAACCCTGGGCAGCGTGCGCTGCATCGATAGGGCGTAGTGCGGTCGTAAATCCGCGGGGGACTCAGTAGATGATGTCACGAGTGTACGTTTACAATCTCTCGCTGCGAGTTGCTGGTATATCTGCTTCCCTTGTTTTCTTTTGGGATCTGCGGATACCTGCGCTTTGGCACATTCAGTCTAGAGGTTCCCGCGCGACAACATTATCTGATTCTCTTCCTGTTCACCGAACTGGCATGGATTCTCGCAGCTGACTACTCCAAACTGTCGACGGTTGCTGACCTGTTCTGGGAGTACACTGGCATTCGAGCTGCATTTCTAGCGTGCTTTACAACGTTTCTACTGCAGACGGCTCTGCTTGTCTTTGTCCGCCAGTTGATCATTTCGCGGACCTTCCTCTTTATTACGAACGTTATTCTCTTTCTCTCAGTAGTCGTCGTTAGAAACTTTTTCCGTCTCACTTCCGCCTCCACCATCTGGCCGCGAAAATGTGAACGACTGCTGATTGTCGGCACCGATCAATACGCGAAGCGGTATGTGAAGCTTCTGCGCCGTATCCCGTTCTTCGACTGCAAAGTTGAGGCTTACCTGCAGCTCCCTGGACAGGCGGTGCTGGTCGATGATGCACCCGTCATCAGCGTTGCCGACCCGCTGCAGGCAAAGCGACTGAATGTTGACGAGATCGTGGTCGCAGTGCCACCTTCTTCGTACCCTAATTTTTCCATTGCCATTGAAAGGCTCGAGGATCTGGGCAAGCCCATCCGCGCCGTCTTTGATCTCGGCCCACGTTTGTCATTTGGCAGCAAGCTGTTCCAGGCGGGCCGACTTACAGATGATGAATCTGGCGATCTCCCCCGTCGAGAGCTTCGCCTACACGGTGGTGAAACGGGCGTTCGACCTGATTGCCGCCACGCTCGGACTCGTTTTACTCAGTCCGCTTTTTCTGGCTATTGCCGCCCTCGTCAAACTGAGTTCTCCCGGTCCGGTCCTGTTCCGACAGGAACGCATCGGACGGCATGGAAATTCTTTCACCTTGCTGAAATTTCGCACCATGCACTGCAGCAGCAAGACCGAAAGCGATATCCTGTGGACCACCAGAAACGATCCTCGCTGCACGGTCATCTGGCGCCGTGTTGCGCCGCTTCAGCCTCGATGAGCTCCCTCAGCTTCTGAATGTCATTCGTGGGGAGATGAGCTTGGTCGGGCCACGCCCGGAACGGCCCTATTACGTCGCCAAGTTCGGCGAAGATTTCGAGAAATACAACATGCGGCATCGCTGCCACGTAGGTATGACGGGTTGGGCACAGATCAATGGCCTCCGCGGCGACACTTCCATCTCCGACCGGCTTCAGTATGATCTCTACTACATGCGCAACTGGAGCTTCGGACTGGACTTGCAGATCATTTTTCGCACGGCATTCGTCGCCTTGACAGGTGCCAACGAATACTGATCCGCATTCTTAAATTCACAAGCAAAGTCCCAGTAAACGCCGAACAGGCCTGGCGGCATCAGGCATCCCGCCGACTTTTATCGAAGGCAAACCCGAACTCGCCGATATGTTCGGTACACCGTTTGCCATCACAGCGTCGGGAAACTGCCACCCGGTTGCTAGAATGCCGGCGCCAGACACGGACTGGATGCCCGAGAATCCACCCTCTACGGGTGCACCTATGTTGCTGCTGTCCACTGAGTCGAGCACCAATTCTCCGATTGCTCCCGATCCAATGTTAACTAGGCTTGGCACGGGACGAGGTGATCCACCCGCGTTTCCTATACCAAATCCACGGAATGCCAGGTTTTCGATCATTGAACCGCTTTCGAGAATGAGAGCCGCGGTAATGATCTAGCTGTATCGGTGGATCCTGCAATTCTCGAATGAAAGACTGGATCCAACGTAGGGTACTCCGCCGTAGAGTGGCGATGGCCGCACAAAGGCACGCATGTGATTTGTCTGCGGCGGGACCCAAACCGTATTTGATTGCGACGGGATAAGACTGACATTCCGGAGCACGATGCTCCCGAAGTTTTCCGCCAGTGCGAGCACAGTTGGCGCCGTTATGATGCAGTCCGAGATCGTCAAGGAAGCTACGGAATTGAGATTGCTGCCATTCGTCACGCCGATTAGGAAAGCGCCTTCCCAAGTGTTGCCCGTGCAATTGCTGACACTCACCGTACAAATGCTAAATTTGTTGGTTGCGGCTGCTTAAGAATCTTGTTCACCAGGTGCCAGTTGATTGGAGATCGATACGGCTCACTTACACAAGGAACCTTACACAAGAAACGGTTGCCATTTTTCTGACGGCACGTTATGCTGCGTGTCGGCCATCCGAGGGGCTTCAATCACAGGCTGAACGCGGGTTCAGCACGTCTGCGAGGTCAGTTTGCCTGTGAGACACATGCAGGCCACAGTGACAGAACAAAATGATGCATTCCGTTTGATCGACCGGCGCAATTTCCTGAAGCAAGTGGGTCTGCTTGCCGCCGGTTCGGCGTTCGGAACGTCCTTCCTGGGCTGCAATTCCGAGTTCGTTATTCCTTGCTTGGGCCCTGCACCACCGCCGACGCCGGTGGCGGGAATGACCTATATCAAAGCGTCAGAGATTGGCTGCGCCCTCGATTGCGATCTTCGCAACGGGCGCAACAAACACAGCGGCGGCGCTGCCACCGACGATGGCCCTCGCATCAACGCTGCGATGGCCAATGCTAGAGCAGACAACCCAATCACCTTGATCATCGATGGAAGCGCGCTGATTTCAGGCCTATTCTTGCCCGCGGGCGGATATTGGAACATCGCCGGGCTCGGCTGCGGCACGGGATTCTTTGTAAGAGCGGGCACCAACAACGACGGCATCCACAATGCTCCTCCCGGCGTGGTCATACCATGGAATCCCGGAACGCCTCCTCCGCCGCGAGGAAGCACCGTCTCCCTCCGCAATTTCACTCTAAACGGCAACCAGGGCAACGGTCGCAACGGAAACTCGACCTCGGGGCTGCGTTTGGGCTCACAGGATGCCTGGTTCTGTGGTATCAACCTGGTGGACCTAGATAACATCGTCATCGAAAAGCTCGTGGTGGTGAATACCCCCGCTTTTCACTTTCGGTTTACGAACGTAGGCCATGTTTCTGTCTCCGGATCCGTAATGAAGAGCTACGGATTGGGCACGGACGGTCTCCACTTCGACGGCCCCGCCAACGACGTTACGATTTCAAATTGCGATTTCATCACCGGCGATGACGCCATTGCGCTCAACTGCCCGGAGGGCTATGGAGGCGACATCTCTCGAGTTGCAGTCTCCGACTGCACATTCGACAGCGTGTCGCTGATGCGCCTTTACACGGCGAACGGCTATCCGAGAACGTTCAATATCGACACCGCGAGTATAAAGAATTGCACCGGTAAGTTTCGGGCGGCCGCCTTTTTGATCGGCGTCATCAATGGCAGTAAACCGAACTCCGTGAATGGCTTGACTGTCTCAGATTGCACTTTTACAGCGTCCACGGTCCTCGCGATCGCCGAAAACTTCGGGAAGATTGCGCTCCGAAACGTCACCTTCATCCCCTCACAGTACAAGGCTCTGTGGGCCACACCTCAGGTAAACGAGGTCTGCGCATTCGTGCGGCCGTCCCCTCTCTACGGGGGCGTTTCGTCGATTGGAGCCAGTCTCACCTTTGAGAACTGTACAATCCAGCGCTATGCCGGCTTAAGAGTCGCAGCAATAATCCTTGCGAACAACTCTGCAATCGACAATGTGACATTCAACGGATTCGCAATGCACGATACCAGTGCCCATATTCCCGTGCCGGACTTGCTTACTCTAGACGTCGGATCAATCGGACAACTGGTTCTCAATTCGTTGGACAGCAACCACTTTGACGCTACAGTTTCAGACGGCGGATTCGCAAGGGTTGACTCCGTCTCGGGGATGGGTGTGCTGGCGACGGGCTGGGAGTTCCCCGACGAGGTCATGGCGGAAGGAGTGCCGTACGTCTCGGCGAGCACAGGTTTGCCTTCCATCAAGATTCAAGGAGTCGTCGAGAGCTATCCATATCCTTAATTTGTATAGTGAAGTCAGTGCAACATCGGCGAGGCAGACGCCAAGGCGCTCAGCCAGCTTTTGTCTATTGCGGATCCGATATCGACGAAGCGATCGGACATAGTCAACAGCTTGTTATTCTCCACGCCTTTGATCTGAAGAAATCCGACGGCAATGTCCACACCCACTCGCCTTAGACATGCCGGCCAGCCAATGCTCGATGTTCCACTTCGCGTTCCGCACCGTCGATTGGTGGGCCCTTCTTTGTTCAATGTCGAACAGGTCCAGACTCCTATGCCTTATACAAATATTCGTATTCGTCTGAAGCTGGATTAATTCCAAGCGTCCATCCGGCAAGCTCCCTGTTGAGCAACTTGAAGCCGCGTTCCTCGACGCCGAATCTATCCGCGCTTAGCACGGTATTCTTATTGTGGTTTACGTGCAGGAAGTATCCACTTGTGATCCGCGCAATTTCGTCAAGGTAGGTCCGGATTGCCGTAGGCGACATCTCGGCGAGACTGTAGGAGTTAAACGATACTGCAGCCGACTTTGGGGGCATCTTCAGGATCTCGAAACTCGGCATCATAAGGACACCGGGCGTCGCAAGCGCTTGTGAGGATAACTCCGCCTCACCGTAGAATCGCAGAGGAACATCGGGCAACGACCGGTTGAGATAGTAAGAAGCCAGCGCTATCGCTTCGGGCAGATCGAAGTTCAAATAGGTGACCTTCGGATTGTCTCGCACAAGATAATAGGCGACGCCTCCAAAGCCGCCGCCAAGCTCGGCGACAACTTGACCTTGTGCGGAACCCATTAATGATGCAATCGCATGAGCGTAGTAATGCTGGTAATCCGCGCCTCCTCGGATGAACACGCCATCCATTATGTAACCGTAAGGATTTCCCACGAGCGGCGCGGCCAGTACTGCAGCAGAATACTTGTTTCCAGTTCGTCGGTTCCATAGGTCGTACCTATGCAGCACGTCACAAAGGACGTACTCCCGGAATCTGTGTTTGATCGATCCTCCAGACAAAAGATTGGGCATACCGATGGGTAACCCTACGAGCCCGGTGCTGCACGGGTCCCTAAAGAAGTTCTGGTACATGCGCCGCAGCTCAGTGATGTTCTCTGAAGACAAGGCCCTCATAACAGGTCCGAGCTGAAGTTCGTAGATTGAAAGCCACTCGTTGCTGACGTTAAACGCTTCGCCCGCACTTTTCTGAGCGGCCTTTGCTTTTTTATAAGCCGTGGCAATTCGGTTCAGAATGGCGGAATCGTCCTCACTATTGCCTGGACGCGGAGCAAAGAAACTCGGAACAAGATCCGGACGAAAATTGGGATCATGTCTGAATCTCTGCCGACCACGCCTAAGTGCCTCCGCCATAGCCTTGCGCTGGACGATTCTGCGTCTTATTCCGGCATATAGTCTTTTTGGCTTCCAAAGAGCTGAATAGTTCATCTTGGGCAACCCTGCAACCGTCTCTCCGTCGTTAGTGTTCTCTCAAGAGACAGCAAATGAGTACCATAAGAATATTCTAGATGGCGATCTGCCAGAAACTTACTTGACTGTACTCCGGATCTCCGGTAGCGCAGCTCAGCGAAAGAACTCGGGCAGCGGCTAAAGGCGGCCGCGTCGACCGAGCGTTGCGCTTCCTCTCTCAGATACAGAGTTATGACAGTCGATCGACAGAGCAGCCATAGCAATGATGGCGACCATTGCTAACGCGACCAAGATCATCATGACGCCGCATTCTCCGTCGCGCTCGTCGTGACTGTACGAGAACAGTTCTGCACTTCCCGTCACCTCGACTCCGGGTGAGAATCCCATACGCGGAAACGCAAGTCTGTGATGTAGATCACATTACGGTGGAACGGGACAAAAGCGGGCCGACCAGTCAGCAAAGACGTTCCACGCATTTCCCCTATACAGGGAAAGGAAGAAAGGCAGCTTCAAAACGTTGCGGAATAACTGAATTGCAGCCGCCAAAATGAGTTCCACTGGTCCAGCCGCTTCAACTGACGCGGACGCTGCGACGCGGTATCTTTTTCGGCAGGGCGGTGCGAGTTATTGCTACGCCTCTCCGGAAAGTCAAGATTCCGTCTTCCATCTTGCTCAATTTCATGCTGAATTTCCCGCCGGCCCATACTCGCGCCAGCGGTAAACCCGTACATCAGGACCGTTTTTACGTGTGTCGAGTTGCAAGTTTCCATGCTGATACCGAGTCCTCATTGAAAGGCTTCTCCCTTCGGACTCGGGTGCCCGGCCACTGTAACTGACGGACAATGTATGCGTCTAGTTTCGACTCTCTAAAGCGCCAGACACGCCCGATTTTCATTCTTGGGATGACCCCCGCAGCCGCCAGCGCTTCATAGTCTTCGGATGAATACCTAGAATCTCAGCCGCGCGCTCTGCATCCGTGAGCGGTTCACATCTGACCGGGTTTGGATAATCCTAGATCATTTACATTCTGTCTCGAACGATGTTTAGGCTCATTGCATTGCTTGGAACTGCATCGCTCACCGACGGCGATCCCGATGGACCTCCGGTGCCCGAGTGATAACAAACAGCCTTTGGAGCGCCAATTTTTTTGCTGTCTTAGAAAATTCACCGCGTGACTGTAACTTGACGGTTTTCGAGGAGAATCCGTGCGATCTGGCGATCGTCACGTTCCCGGTTCTCGCGCCTGTAGGCAGACTAGACTAAGCTCTTTATCGGAGTTTACCCTGAATGTTGCACTCATGCAATCGAAAGTGACCTTGGTTGTTTGCAGGAGCCCAATGCCAGGTGCGGGGTGCATATTCCATCCCTTCCTGTTCTCACCCCGACAAGCTGACAAGCTATTGAAGCTACAGGTGGAAACGGCGACCCGCGAGATGTTCCCGTAGTAGCCTTTAGGGCAGTTTAGCGCAATGGAATCATCTCCGTTCGCAAACTCGCAGTCCGACATCCTGATGTCGTTCGAAGGTCCATCGAAATGCAGCCCATCCGTGCTCAATCCCCGGCTTTCTAAAGCGCATCCCGAAACCGCGACGTGCCCGGCATTGGAAAAATGAAAGTGATATGCAGGGGTGTTCACAACGGCCACTCTTTCAATCACGATGTTGTGAAATTCTTGAGTGCGACGTTCCCTCCTCGCGGTGGGCCGGTGGTCCCGGATTGGAGGTACTCCCGCATCCGGAGGGCCATCGTGGATACCATCATTGTTGGTGCCCGTTTTCACAAAAAATCCGGTGCCGCAGCCCAGACCTGCGATGTTCCAGTATCCCCGGCGGCAAGAAAAAGACCCGAAATCAACGCACTTCCATCGATGATCAGCGTGATGGGATTTCGACTCGCTGGCAGCGGCCATGGCAGTATTGATTCGTGGCATCATCGGTAGCGGCACCGCCCGTATGCTCATTGCGCCCATTTTTCAGGTTGCAGTCCAAGGCGCAGCCGATCTTCAACGCCCAGACGTACGTCATTCGGGGACAGGGACCGGCGGCTCAGCCGGGCCTAAACAGGGTATTTCGAAGCCAGGATCGCAGCCCGTGAGGAACATCCAAGGGCCGAACCACCTGCCAACAGACCCGTCTTCTGAAGGAAGGTTCGCCTGTCAATCAGATATTTGCCTGCGTTGCTGTCTCTTGCCACAGGATGTTGGGTTCTGGGTTGGAATCCAAGCTGGATCGCTAGACGCAGCACACAGCCAGGGACGCGCCTGAAATTGCTGGATTCTCGCGAGTGAGAATAGCTGCTGGCCGACAAATTGCAATCCCTTCCAGGGCGGCTGCACGCATCTTTTGAAATTCAATATCTTCCAGTCGGAGAGCCCGATTCGAGGTCGGCCGTGAGTCGACATCGAGCCGCTTGATTTAGGATAGACTCTATGGTGTCTCAGGGCTGCTCTGTCTCATCATCACAAGCACCGAAACTCTGCGAGGACTACCGTGTCGTGCTGATCCACGACTGGCTGACCGGGATGCGCGGGGGCGAGAAAGTGCTAGAGGTGCTTTGTGGGCTGTTTCCTGAGGCGCCGTTGTTCACGCTTCTGCACGTCCCCGGCTCAGTTAGTTCTATCATCGAGAATCGCGCCATCAAGACGAGCCCCCTTCAGTGGATGCCTTTGGCGGCCAAGAAGTACCGACACTACCTGCCGTTGTTTCCGGCATTTGCCGAAATGACGAAGGCCCGGGACTGCGACTTGGTAATTTCCACTTCGCATGCTGTCGCGAAAGCCATGGTCGCTCGAAGCGGTTCTAAACCGTTACACATTTGTTACATTCATAGCCCGATGCGCTACGTGTGGGACCGATTCGATGACTATTTCGGGCCGGACAGAGTCGGCGCGGTCCGATCGCGCGTATTCTTTCACCCGATGGCAAAGGCCCTACAACTGTATGACCGCAATACAAATGAACGTGTCGATATGTTTGTGGCAAATTCGCGCTTTGTTGCAGCGCGTGTGAAACGCCTGTATCAACGCAATGCAGAAGTCGTTCCGCCTCCAGTCAACGTGGAGCTATTCGGCAGCTTGGAACGACAGCCCGAAGACTCGTATCTTGTGGTGTCCGCACTCGTACCTTACAAGCGTGTGGAGCATGCGATTGCTGCGTGCGCGACTTTGCGAAGACCACTCAAAATTGTCGGATCTGGGCCCGAGGAGAGGAGACTAGCTGCGCTCGCCCGGACTTTAAGGGCCAACGTTCAGTTTCTTGGCTTCCTCAGCGACAAGGACCTGGCGGGATATTATAGCCGCGCCCGCGCCTTGCTTTTCCCGGGAATCGAGGACTTCGGGATTGTGCCGGTAGAAGCCATGGCAGCTGGATGCCCAGTTATTGCTTTGGGAGAAGGCGGCATTCTCGATTCCACGAACGATAGTACCGGCGTTCGGTATTCAGAGCAGTCTGTGCAGGGCTTAAAGAGTGCCATTTGCGAGTTCGAGGGCCGCTCCTTTGACTCCGCCGAGATCCGGAAACATTCCGCCACTTTTAATAAAGATGCATTTGTAAGTGGATTCGATAGAGTCGTGGCCCACGTGTTGAGTTCCAAACAGTCTTCGTTTTTTAGATGAGATGAACGGCTCGAACTTGAATACCAGAAGCGAGGAACCCAGAACCTGATGTGTGCGGAACGACAGACCCACGTAATCACTAGACCGCTGCTGACCATTGCGATTCCCACTTACAACCGGGCGGGCTGCCTGAAAGAACTTCTCTCGGTTCTGGCTGATCAGCTCAAAGACGAACCCCGGGTCGAGCTAATCATTTCTGACAACGCTTCTCAGGATGATACCTCATCCGTGGTGCAGGATTTCTTGGCTCGTGGACTTCTCGCCCGTTATATTCGTAATGCTCAAAATGTGGGTGGGGATGCCAACTTCTTGCAATGCTTTGAGAAGGCGCTCGGCAAGTATGTTTGGCTTTTTAGCGACGACGATCTTGTTCTGCCCGGTGGACTGGCTAGAATTCTCGCCTATTGCGCTGCTGCTGAATACGACCTGATCTGGGTAAGTAGCTATCCGTTTGGGGGAGGCTACGAGCCACCAGCTGTGAACGGCCGCCGTGACGCGATCGACATCTCTGATCCGAGAGACTACGTTAAATATGTCCATGTCTTCTTCACTTTTATCTCAGGCAATATCGTGAATAAGGACACAGTCCTGAAAGCTGGACCAACATCATTTTCCAATTTGGTGGGAACAAATCTGGTGCAATTGGGATGGGGCTATACCGCGCTCAACCGATTCTCTCGCGGACTCTACATCCGCGAGAAGCTGATTGCAGCTCGTATGAACAATACAGGGGGGTATAGGCTGTTTCAGGTTTTTGGAGCTTCTTTGGCGACGATCACGAAAGACTGGTTGAAGTCCGGGGAACTGAGCCGAATTGTCATGAACGGAACCGTCCAAAGATTTTGGCCATCAATGTTGCTCCAATACAAGAAGATGGCACGCGCTTTCACTGATGAAACTTCGCCCCAAGAGGTACTGACTCCCCTTTTTAAGGATAACGTTCGGTATTGGATTTTCGCCTATCCAGTGATCGTACTGCCCCTTTTTCTGGCTCAGGTATGGGTTCTTGCCGTACGACTTGTTAATCGGTTAGATAAGGCCGCAGGATACCCCATGCTTGGCTAGCCCGTTGCAGTCGAAATTTCGGGGCGAGCCAAAGAACCGCGCCGAACCCTGGACTGCTACGGAGAGCGCTCGAGGCTCTACAGACGATGTCTCCCCGCCGCTGATACCGTTCAGTCAGTACAAACGACCCAGTCGGGGAGTACGTCCGAGTTGTCTGCGCACGATGCCCGTCAAGAAGTCAAATCGTTCCTCGCCCAAAACGTAGCCCACAAGGAAATAAACGTGGTAAAGGGGGTATCTGGCAAAGCCCAAACGCCCATAGGCGCGGTACAACTCATAGTAGTCTCTCAGCGGTAAACTCAATTGATCCTTGATATAAGGGTAGAAATAGTTGGCATAGTCGTGGATCACGTCCTCCACGACATCGATGCCTTTACTCTGTTTCAAATCTTCAACAATCGACAGAGCTCCCCTGATCATGTTGAGGCGAGCCTGCGGCGTGTATCCTCCAGGAATGTACTTCCCTTTCTCCTTTCCGCTGTTTCCGAAGTCTGGAGTCCCATTTCCTCGGCAAAGTACGAGCACTTTGGGCGTGCAGACGGCGGTCTTGTTGATCAGGACATTCGCCGTAAGGTGCATTTGGTAGTACAAAGTCCCATCAAATTTTTCTGTTGCCGCTTCATTCGCCGAGTCGCGATGAACCACATAGCCGGCCAGCACGCCGGAACGGCGAAACCCAAACCGGATTGCGGGAGTGCCCGCGGGAAACTCCCTTTCCTCCTTAAACCATCGAACTTCTTGATTCACTTGTTCCGGTGTTTCATCGAACCAGCCATAGCTCTTCAAGATGATTCCCACGTTGGAATAGCGATGGACTATGCTGGCAGCGGTTCCGAGTGCACCTGGGCACATGATGTCGTCATTTCCCATAAAAAAGCAAAATTCGCCTTCCGCTCTGTTCACCAGGTTGCGAATGTTGCCGTCGTAGCCAAAGTTCTCCTCGTTTTCAAAGTAGCGCAATTTGCTCGGATAGCGTGACTCGTACTCGCGCACAACCGCGGCGATCTGCTGTCGCTCGGGGGAGTAATCTTCGCAGATGACGACTTCAAAATCCTGGAACTCCTGTGTCACAATCGAGTCTAAGAGTTCGGTGAGGTGACGCGCCCGATTGTAGGCGGGGATGCAGACGGAAAACAGCTTTCGAGTTTTGGTTACGCTTTGTCCCACGAGCCTGTTTTGGAGTTGAAAATCTTAATGGCCTTTGCCGGCGCCCCCGCAACGATGGTATTGGGAGGAACCACACCACGGACTACGGAATTTGCACCGACAATCGCGCCCGCACCAATCGTCGCAGGACCAATGATAACTGAATTGTCACCAATCCACACATTCTCGCCGATGACAACCGACCCACCGCCACCCAATAAACGATGAGCAGGTGGCTCTCCCGGGTTGCTTTGGTGTTCTCCTCTATATGACCCGTGATTGTGGTCCGAAACGTAGATTCTGCTGCCGAAGAGACAATGGCTGCCAATCTCAATGTTGGCTATCGATGAAATATGTACCCCATCGGAAAAGCAAACGTAGTCTCCAACCGCTATCTTCGGATTGAAGCGCTGAGAACCGTAAGAAGTCACCGCTTCCAGCCATAAATTTCGCTCTGCATAAACTTTCGTGCCGAAAGAAATGTGCCGTCCGCCGATCACCCGGCAACCCGGCCCAAGGTAGAGTCCGGGAGCCTCGAGCGAGATTGCCAGAACAGAGCTTTTCATCTTGCTCCAGGATCGACCGGCGATCTGCAATAACGCAATTGCGATTGGGTTGGCTTGAAAGAGTCGGAAGATGGCGCGTGCAAGCTTGTTCATTCAGAAGTCGCCGTGGTGCAACCTACGTTAACTTTCTGGAGCGGTCACACACTCGTCAGATGCATGCTTCTCCATTAGAAAGTAACAGAGAAAGAATGGATTGCTCGGAATAAGATGGCATTCGTGCGAAGAAAGACTTCATTGTTGCGTCTATATTCCCCTTTTTTCTGCAGGTTCAACGGTCCAAGCGTTCTTTTATAGAGTGTATAATCCGTAACGTCCAGAGCCAAGGATGGACCTTCGGAGCATTGATCGCTGCATGGGTGACATTGATAGAGGAAGGCCTTTGTTTGGCAGTTCCGGCGGCTCCCATCCGCTCGCGAGATTTACCGACCAGCAAGAAACATATGGCCCCCAAGTGGTAGAACGATTTGTGCGTGGGCTCCAAGGACTGGACCTGGTGCTCGACTTGGGTGCTGGCTCCGGGAGAGACTTGGAACTGGTTAGACGTTTCCATCCGCGCGCCCAACTCCTGGCAATCGAGGCGGGACAAGAATACGCTGCTGCTTTGAAAGGCAAGGCTGACCGGGTATACGTAGCTAATATTGAGCGCGACCACTTGCCCGTGGCAGATTGTCAAGCTGACCTTATCATCGCAAACCAGATCTTGGAGCACACCAAAGAGATCTTTTGGATTTTCCACGAGATTTCGCGATGTCTAAGAGTTGGTGGACACTTTCTCTTTGGAGTTCCCAACATCTGCTCACTGCATAACCGTTTCTTGCTGCTGATGGGAAGGCAGCCCACACAACACAAGCTCTGTTCAGCACATGTCAGGCCCTTCTCGAAAGCAGATACCATCGCTTTTCTGAACGCCTGCTTCCCGGGAGGTTACCAACTCGTAGACTTTCGAGGAGCCCAGTTCTATCCCTTCCCGAGAACATTGGCGCGCCTGCTTGCAAATATCTTTCCCACATTCGCGTTCACGATTTTCTTTATGCTGCGAAAAACGAAAGAGTACCAGGGCGAGTTTGCGACGTACCCTTCGCGGGCGCAACTGGAGACGAATTTCTGGAACGGAGATCTTCTGACGGGCTCTCAATATTGGAAGCCGTGTGCCGGCAACAGCGAGCTGGTTGTTCCTCGACTACATTCAGTTAACACCGCGCAGGGCGATGGATGCGTCGGCGTATAGGATGGTGACTACAACCGGATCGATGAAAGCTGCGCTTGTAAAGCTAGAGCTTTCCATACCCTGTTGACCGTGCTGACCCATGAGAATCCAGCAGCTCGGGAAATGCCCTTCTCGATCAGTTGCTGGCGCACTGAGCGGTCGCTCACAATCTTGCCCATCGCGTGGGATATCTGCTCTACCGACCTCGGATCCACGAGCATCGCAGCATCTCCCGCCACCTCAGGCATTCCTGTAACATTCGACGTTACCACCGGAACTCCACACGCCATCGCTTCCAAGATGGGAAGGCCGAATCCCTCGTAGAGTGAAGGAAAAATCAACGCCTCCGCACCGCGATAGAGCGAAGGCAACCTCTCTTCTGGAACGAGCCCGACGAAGTCCGCACGAGAACACAGTCCGTGCGCCTCGATCGTGCGAACGAGCTCAGCTAGGGGTTCACCCGTGAATACGAGATGCATTCGCGAATCCAAATTGGCATTGGCAAATGCTTTGACGACTCGCAGTTCGTTCTTGTGAGGCTTGCGATTGCTTACGCTAAGGACATATGGAAAAGGAAACCCGTAAACATCGCCTTCAGTCCGGTATTCGGCATCGACCCCACACCCGACATTGCAGACCTTGTCCGGTGACACGCCGGCCCAATCGATAATCTGCTGTCTGGAGAACTCCGAAACAGTAAGAATTCTCGCAGCTGCGCGACACGCTCTCTTCATCACAGTTGCATAGTACAGTTGAATATGCGGCTTGGTGCTTTCCGGGCAGTAAACATGGTTCAAATCGTGGATTGTGAATACAAACGGTGCGCGGCAAAAAAGTGGAGTGTTATATCCCGGCGAAAAAAACAGATCGTCGCGCCCCAGATCTCTGAGTGCCCGTGACAAGAACAAGCTATCTAACGGCGCTGCAGGATTTGATCCCAGTGGAAGTGGGCTGTACTCCAATCCCTCAAGCACATGCCGTGCAAAACGCCCGATTCCGTGATTTCCAATCCACCGCTGGTCCGCGTAAATCACGGCACAACCACAGCCAGAGCAGCGGCTGTGATTGCCAATTGCGAGGCGATCTGGCTCCAGTCGCGCAATCCGCGCACGAAGGCGCCGGTCGGGAGTTTATAGGGCACCACGATTTCGTCGCCCGGATACAGGCGGAGGCGCTCGAACTTGCTGCCCGTGAAAAGTCCATTCACATTGTTCGCGGCAACCACAACTCCGTTCGCGCGCAGTACGAAAGCATGGTGCAAATCGGATTGGGGCTTTCCCTTCCCTGCCATTTCCAGATATGCCCCGCTGTTTGCATGAGCGTCGAAGATAAACGAGCCTGGGTTGTAGACATTTCCCACGACTGACACCGTCGACGGGGTGTGCGGGACAATCAAACGGTCGTTATCCTCCAGCAACATGTTGGGAAAATCTGTTATTTTCTTATCGGAAGGCCTCACAGGAAGAGAGACGCGTCCGGTAGCTCGAATAGTCCGAAGCTGCTCAATGATTCCTTCCTGCAGTTGCGCCAACTGCTGCGCCTCGCCGCCAGCAGACGATGCTGCGATCGATAGCGTTGATTGCCGAACCTGCACTTCCATGCTGCGTACCAATTGGTCCAGGCTGTTTTGTTGCTGGATGCGTGCCGATTCTCTTAACAGTTGCGAGCCATAGACGTAAGCGTTTGCCGTAAGTCCCCCTGCGCGCTCCAGGACAGAGTGCAGGGTTTCATTCACTTCAACCTTATAAACGCCTGGACGCTTCACTTCACCCTCTACCACCACGTATCGGGAGCGCTCGTCCTGCGGCAGGCCGATATCTCGCTGCGAAAAAATGGTAACGATGTCTCCCGGCTGCAGCTCCAGATTGCTCGCCTCGTCATGTTCCAGGATGGCTTTGCGTGGGCTCATCCAAAGCAACTTCGAAGAGAGATCGATTGGGTTTACACGTTGGATTATGGCGTAGTCCCAGTTAATTTCCGGTGCGTAACGGCGCAGATCCGCCGTCACATTCCTGGCTGTACGATGTGTGGCCGCGATGTCTTCATGCATCTCAATGAGCTCTTGATTCCCCAGCGGCACACGATTATCGGAATTCAAGGCCGCGTTATTTGCGGGCACTTGCCCGCCTGGTTCGCATGGAACATAGGTCACACCAGAGGAATCGGTGACGCTGGCATTACCACCGGCATTTTCACTTCCTGATGGCGGTTGAGCACCAGATGTCGCGTTTGGTGCAGGTTGCGCCGAGCTTGTCGCGGTAGTTCCGGTCGCCGCCTGCGTGGGTAGGCATCGTACGTTGCCCCGAGGCCTTTGGCTAACGGGATACTCCGTTGCAAGGCCGTTGCCGATCGCGGCGCGCTCGAGCCAGTAGCGGCGTGTCAGCAATGCTTCAGCGTTCGGAATGAGGTCGCGGACTCGCATCCCGGGCTTCCACGCGTATCGTCCAGGATTCGCAACATTCCCCCTCAGCGTCACCGTGTCTTGAAAACTCGGTACGATCGAAAACACGCGAACGATATCGCCATCCTGAAGCCCTTGATTCCGGGACGCCTCATCATACGGAAATTCCAGGGTCCTGCGGGAATGGTGATCTACCAGGCGTTCGATCGTTATCTTCCCGGTATCGGCCAGACTGCTCATCCCCCCCGCAATTTCAATCAAGTCGCTCAGAGTGGAAGTTCCACTCAATTCATAGATAGCGGGAGTATTCACAGAACCGGAGATCGCCGCAAGCGGACCAACCGGAGGTATATATAGAACATCGCCAGGCTGCAAGCGAACATCTTTAGATTTGTCGCCCTTGATCAACAGCTCGTAAAAATCGAAATCCGTGATGGTTGTGCCATCGCGCCGCACTTGGATGTGCCGCAATGAACCTTGTGGTTTCGGACCTCCGGACGCAAAAACAGCGTTGACTAGCGTGCTTAGAGAACTGATGGTATAGGTCCCCGGATAGCGGGCATTGCCAACAACTAATACCTGAATGGAGCGAAGCCGCCCGACGTTGGCTGTCAGATTGAAATTGCGGAACGTTTTTGAAAGTTCGGTCTTAAGATGTTGCTCCACTTCGCCGTAGTGGATGCCGGCGATGGAGATTTGTCCTACCCTCGGGATGTATATCTGGCCGGAACGATCAACCGTCACTCGCAGGTCAGCCTCGAGTTGCCCCCAAATCCTGATTTGCAATTCATCCCCGGGGCCCAGGATGTAGTCACTCGGAACCTGTAACAAGTCGAGCGGCGCAAACGTGCTTGGAGGTTGATCGAACAGGGATTGCCCGAACAAGGGTAGAGGCCGTCCTGCCGAGTCGGCCACCATCTGCTCGAACTCCGTTTGCGGCCAAGGCAATGCGCTCGACCGCGAAATCTGTGAGGGGTTGGCCGGAGTCGCGCGCGCAGGGTTCTGCGGGTTCGCTTCCGGGGGAACCCTCAACTGCGGCACGGTTGGCAAGGAGGGTGCAGTTCCTCCCTCTTGCGCTCCGATCGAACTCTGTTGTCCAGCGCCGCAATCTGGGCTCGTTGCCTGTAGCGGATCGGAACAATCGACCGTTATGTTCGGGGACAGTCCGCTCTGACCAGATGAGTCAGTAACGGATTGCGAAAAGCCTGCCCCGACCCACAGAAGGACAGACAGCGTAAGCAGATGTGGTCTTCGCATCATGAAATCAGAGACCGTGGGATCCTGGAAGCGACGCGCCCGGTCAAGCGTGTAATTCTATCAATACCCACCCTGGATCACCTGCATTCGCGACGGCGCTGGTCTAAGATCCATGCCAGAGTCTTCGGTACTTTTGAAATTTGTACGTCGACCACACCACTCCGAGAAAATTACCAAGGCAGCAGCTGACCACAATGCCCTTGGCACCGTAATACCTGCCAAAGATCAAAGGTGCAGGCGGTCACAGTCACTGCTCCCGACAACGAATTCACCAACAATACCTCCTGCTTATGCGCTCGCAAATAATAGGCTTGCGCAAAGATGACGACGTTTACGATCATGTAGAAGCATCAGCATACCGATGGAAATCGGGTCGAGTAGGCGCTGGGCGAATCGAATGTGCTGAACAATTCAGGTAGACACATCCAAGCCACGCCGTTAGCGCTCCCGCAATCGAAACTACAGAGGACTGCCAGAGTGCCCGAAAGAATGTTTGATCGAGCTGCCGATATTCCTTTCGGGCGATCAGGGTTCCGAATGGCGCAGATTTTGTACTCACCCAGGAAACAGCGATATTCTGAATCGCATTTGCGAGACTCAGCGACATTCCCATCCGGCCTGCCTCCACGGGCCCGCGAAATGCAAACAGAACCGGATTAAAGAGCCAAAAAATGAAGTAGCCACAAAACCAGCTCACAGCGATTCTCCACTGGAATGGCCAGACTTCCTCACTCCACCGAATTCGATATGTTCCTGTCGTGGTCCTCAGTAATTCGAGACAGCAGTTTGCGCTTCCCGAACAGCCAGACCAGGACGCAGATGCCATTCCAAAGCAGCATCATCGAAGGCGAAAAAAGGCCATGGTGGCTCGCCAGAGCGATCCACGCCAGCACGCTTCCCAGTGACAGACTGCATGAACCGCAGACGCGCAATCTCCGCGACATATCCGCAACCTTCCAGAAAGAAAGCAACGGGTCAATCTGGAAGTTGAGTACCGCCATCAACGCGTCAAAACACCAGGGAAAACGCCACGAAACAGGCTGTCCCGGGTGCTGGTGCGTAGAAAAAAAATAAAAGCCAACGGGAACCAATGTCGCGGCCATCAGCAACGCAGCTGCCGAATACCAGCGAACCGACTTCTGAATTACGGATGCGAGCCTGGCATGGGCAATTGAATCTCCAGCAATCTCATAATCATCGGAAATGGATAACCGGGCTCGCTCATGGCTCGCCAGCTGCAGAATCACAGAAGAGAAGCCCAGCTCAAAAACCATCTGCACGGCGACCAGGCTTCCAAAAGTGTAGTAGTATCCCTGTTCGGCGGGGGAGAGGAATCGTGCGATCAGGGCAACGGTGACAAGACCCGCCGCACTGGCCCAAAATCTGGCGAGAACAGTGAATCCCACCGCTCGATCAAGTCCGAGGACGTGCCGTAACCAGTGACGAATGCGTGCAATACCAGATGCGTTCAATGGAAGAGGCGCCACCCCTGGCAGACCATTAAACATTCTGCAGTCTCGCGGTAGGAGAGCGGTTGCCCAGACTATGTAGTGGAACGAAAGCCAATCGACGACAATCGACGCTGCCGGGTTCAGCCTCGGGAAAGGCAGGATTCGACAGGGTCTGAAATGAGTTCTGCCCGGAGGTCTCTCGGCAAAATTTGATTAGGGGTCGACTACCCGAAAGTTGCATTCAGGCGTAAGTTTACACGATTAAACCTGCCAGACGGCAAGGTGTACTCCATCGCAGAAAGCAACGCCGGTTCGGCCGATCGGGCGTTGATGCGTTGCTGTCACACAAATCTATTAGTAAGGCAAAATGAATTTACAGTCACGCAATATTCGAGCTCTCGACGGAATTAGGGGGCTGGCGATTATTTTCGTGTTGTTGCATCACTTCGAGCCACTCATTCCCGCCTCCAATTCAGCGATATACTCCGCGAAGCTGCTATTCAGTTTTGGATGGGTGGGCGTTGACCTTTTTTTGCGCTATCCGGCTTTCTGATAACCGGCATCCTGTTGGATACACGCGACGGGAACAACTATTTCGGTGCGTTTTATGCAAGGCGAGTACTGTAGGATTTTCCCCCTTTATTACTCAGTTTTCACGGTCATTCTAGTATCGCCGCTGCGTTCGTCCACCCACGGCCTGAAAGCGTTCCTGTGGTAGCCGACCAGAAACTGTACTATCTGTATCTGACAAATTGGCTTGTCCTTTGGAAAGGGCAATGGAGATCGAACATCCTTGGCCATTTTTGGTCTTTAGCGGTTGAGGAACAGTTCTATCTGTTATGGCCCTTGTGCGTTTGGATGCTGGTCCGCCGAAACCTTGCGAAACTCGCGGTGAGTGCATCCGTAATCGCCCTGTTGGTGCGGATCTTCTGGGTTGTGCACAGTGGTCCAGATCAGGCAATTGTCTTGGCAACTGTGACCCGAATGGACTCCCTTCTCTGCGGGGCCCTGGGCGCGATTCTATTCCGCGATGTTCAGAGGCTCAACGCTCTCCGCAAGTGGTTGCCATGGGGTCGCATCCGATTGCCCTCTTGCCCTTTGACAGTTGCTGCCGGCAATTAACGAGTGCGTCATGGAGCCGGAGGGGAGCTCTTTTTTGTTGAAACGATCGGATTTTCATTGCTTGCTCTGGGATTTTCGTCTCTGGTCGTGTACGCCGCAGCCACCGATGACGCGGCAACGTTGATGCAGCGCCTCTCCAGCAGGGCGCTGACCGACTTCGGTAAGTACAGTTACGGGAATCTACGTGTACCACGGTGCCTGATCCTTGGGGCTTTCGTGTTTGCCATTCGTAAGGGTCCATTCGGGTCTGTTCGTGACGATTTTACGGTTTGGTGCCGTGTGTGTCGCGTTGCTCGCTTAGCTACCAGCTTCCTCGTAGCCAAGGTCAGTTATGAGTGCTTCAGCGCCATTTCCGGGCTTGAAGCGGCACTTCGTAACACGAAAAGGTCAGCAAAGCCAGCAATAAATGGTGTGCCGATGGGCGCGTAGCTTCAGAACGCCACACATATTTCGCGGAAACTAGAGCGCGCGGGAGCGGGCGATTACTTGGGATCGGATAGCAAGACATCTGACCCCTTCGAGCAAATGCGGCCGCAGATGGAATAATCCGGGTTTAAACCATGAATAAACAAAGGGATATTCCAGAGATCGCTTTGCCTATGATAGGCACAAACGGCCAAAATCGGAGCGTTCTTCCGGATCAATTCTCGTGCTCCGGCAAGTGTGTCGAGCTCTGATCCTTCGATATCCATCTTAATAAAACTGACAGGCACGTCGCGCAATGCGGAGTCCAGTGATATGCATTCGACCTCGCAGTCGCCGTCGCCGATTGTCACGATACTCCCTCTCCCCCGCATCCATTAACACGCGCTCGTTCTTTTCTCCTGTTGCAGCCTGGTGTATAGCGATGCGCTCCCGGGTCTTGGAAGGCATGGAACCCACTCTTGCAGCGAGCTTTGCGTAGTTTGCGGGATCGGGCTCGAAAGCGATCGCGCCGGTGAACGAATGGGCAGTTCTCTCAAGCAAACATATCGAAAGTATCGCCGTCAAAGGCACCGCAATCGATCAGCATCTCATCGGCGCGAAGGCGGAAGATGTCCTCTCGCAAAGTAGACGTCACCCTGAACTGGCTCCGGGAGGGAGTCGAAATCTCCCAACAAACGGAAGCGCATTTGGGCGATGAATTCTTGACGCGATGCATCATCAGCCATCAAGGATAGTGCCTCACGAACGCGGTCGGCCTGCGCGTGCACGTGATGGGGAAGATCATGCAGATAGTGCGGCAAAAGAGAGCCGACAAATACTTCCAATACAGTGGAAGAAACGGCACAACAGTCTTACATCCAAGCTGATGTATTTGCCGCACTCGCTCCGCCATTCGTTCGCTGCCTTCTCCTCGCCATATTGTGACCACGAACATAGCCCGATTCCCGTAACGCGTCACTCCTTCGCAGGGGCTTAGTACAGGGATTTCCTCCAGACTCTTGCCCCATAGCGAGTCGTTGTTATCGACGAAGCAGAGAAGTTTAATTCCGACCTTGCGCAAAACGGACAATGTGCGCCGTCCAAGATTGCCAGCTCCGAATAGTACAATGCCGTAGCATTCAGATCACCCAACCCCTCAGCTACGGCGGCTTCCCGTTTCGCGCGCCTTCGGCGCCTTCCGATAGGAGCGCCTCCAGGTCCCGGTCAAAGTTCGTCGCGGCTTTGCCCACAGAATTCTCCTATAGAGAGGTTATGGAACGAGTCTACCAGCACGTCCGTCCACCATCGATGACCAAGTTAGCTCCGGTCATGTAGGAGGACGCATCGGAACAAAGAAATAAAATTGCACCCTGGTACTCATCACGATCGGCCATTCGTGCCATGGGGATCAATGGTTTCAGGCGGCTCGAAAAACACTTCTGGTTGGCCGTTTGAAACTCCGCCGGGAGAAATGGACACTTCCACGCGAACGTTCGCCTGCGCTCCAGTAGGTCGCAAGGTAGCGGGTCAACCCGATCAATGCTGATTTCACCACAGAGAGCAGGTCACAGATTTCACCGGTTGCTCGTCCTCTGGCAGGCCCTCGACACGATAGAGCCTTTGATCTGGCGCGATGATCGCAAGATCGGAGGCCACGTTGACGATGACACCTGCTTTACGCTTCGCCATCTCAGCTCCAAAAGCTCGGCTGCAGAGGAACGCTCCCGTCAACCCAACGCGAATATCCGCCTCCCATACATCGAGCGGAAGATTCTCAATCCGCGACCATGGCAGTCCTTTCGCGTCCTCCACTTTGGGATTGTTCGCGGCGTTGTTGATAAGAATATCGATCCGTCCGAGCTTTGCCATGACTCGGCCACAGGCGTCCGAAACCGAAGCTTCGTTGGTGATGTCCGTTGTCAATCCGATACATTCGACCTGGTGAGCGGCGGTGATTTGTGCGGCACGCGCCGCGGGTTCAGTGGCGGGCAGATCGAGTAGGACCACGTGGGCGCCAGCGGCCGCGAGGATCGCCGCGTGATGGTAGCCCAGGAGCCCAGCGCCTCCGGTCACGATGGCAACCCGGCCCGAGAGGTTGAAGAGTTGCCGTACGCGATCTGATTCAGCTTTTGACATCCCGGGCAGTCCTCCGTTATCCAATCGACGAAAGGTTTATCGGCTGATGGGTTTCTATCGATTTTTTTGCCGCCAATGCCATACGCAAGCTCTGTAATCCGTCGTGAAGATCGACGACTGGTTTCGTTCGTGACTTCACACAATCCAAAAAGTGCTTCAACTGATCGATAAATAGCTGATTGCGTTCGAAGCCAGAGAAACTCCGGACCTCGGGCGCTGTGTTCCCTCGCGTAAGAACGCTCACAGTCAACGCTGATGGAGATCCGATGACGACGCGACCACGGTCTCCTATTACCTCACACTGCCGATTGGGGAGGCGATTGGAGATAGTCCTGATGGAGTTGGACGCGGCAATGGACGTTTGGCGAAACTGCACTCCATCACCATGCTGGCTGTGTCCTCCACGTCGATCTCCAGATCGCTCCAGTGTCCTCCGAGCGCGAAAATCCGGGTGGGAACTCCAAAGAGCGAGTAGAGGTAGTCGAACTCGTGGATCTGCGAAAGCACGACACCGCCGCCCAGATCTGCGCGGGCCGCATACATCTGGCGGTAATCCTCGTAAGGATGCCAATGGGGGAGATATTCACCAACCGTCGCACGCACGGCCAACAAGTTGCCAAGGATTCCGCTCTTCACGGTCTCGGTTAGCGCCCGGAGACACGGATGGAAGCGCAATTGATAGCCGACCATAGCGATGGCTTTATTCTCGTCCACCGCATGGATAAGCCGATCGATTCCTCGCATTGAGTCGGACAGCGGCTTCTCGACGAAAAGGTCGCAATTGGCCTGGACGCAGGCCAGGGCAACCGGAATGTGCAGGCTGCTGGGATTGCAGATAAAAGCGGTATCGGGTCTGTTCCGCCAGAGCTTCTTCCAGACTCGAAAAGGTCCGGATCGCGTACTCGTTCTCTACGTTACGATTGCGGTCGGCTCCCATTACCGGAGTGACAACGTGCATCTGGCGCCGAACGCGATGAGCCAGGATCTCGACGCTGTCGCCGAGCAGTGCGCGCAGATTGCGGGTGTGACGTTGGCCAATTCCACCCAAACCAATCATCAGAATCTTCACAGTACAGGCCTCTTTACCGCTTCCATCTGACCAGCAACCCAGGAAAGGTTTCTGGCGATCCAAGGCAGTTCCTGGCCAGGTTCTGAACGGGCGATCTGAAGGACGAAGTCTCCGCCATAATTGAGCGCGGCCAATCCGCGGAAGAGGGCGGGGAGGTCGGCGTCTCCCGTCCCCGAAGGGAACGGTGCCGCCGCCGAGTCTTCGATCTTTGATGTGGACGCTCCCGATGCGATGGCCGTAAGCTGCGAACTCTTCACTGACTGTGTAGCCGAGCGATGCGCTATTCCCGGAATCGTAGTTTGCCCGTACGAGCGGATGAGGACAACGCTTCAGAAGACCGGCAAACACCTGCGGACCGAGGGAGGTTTCGAGGTGAAGCTCGACTCCGTTGATTTCCGCCGCAGGCAGAATCGTTCGCAAAATCGAAATCACCTGGGCTTCTTCGTCCGGATTTTCGATGCGAGAGTTGTCAACGAATGGAATCACAATCCGGCCAATTCCCAGACGCCTGCAGCGGGCCAGCAGCCACTCCATCTTCTGTATCAAGTGCTTTCGCTCCGCCTCCGTAGTTCGCAGGAATGGCTTATCCATGAAGTAATCGGCGCATAGCGAGCGTACGGCGATGCCGGTCTGTTGCGAAGTAGCGAGCATTTCCGCAGACCGCACCGCTAATCAACGGATTTACATCTTCGCCATACAAATCGAAGATCCACTCGATGGCATTCAGGCGAGCCTTTGCCGCCAGTACGAATTCATCGCGCCAGCGCTCGCGCGGAAAGGATTGAAAGCGGCCACCTTCTGGAGGAACTAGACGGCCCTGCATGATAGCGAGAAAGGGCATGTGCTTGCTACTTTGCAACAGTTTCGATGAGCATATTGGCGTTGAATTCCTCGCGGTCAAGAAAAGGCCAAAGATCTTCCAGCGGTTTCGAGATAAAGGAGCCGTCAGGGAGTTGGACAGACGAAAGCCGCGGTTGACGAACCTCGTCGAGTACGATGTGAACGTCGCAAACGACTGGCCCGGGAGTAGCGAGAACCCGCCGAATTTCATCTGCGAGATTGCGCTGCGTGGTTATGGTGTCGGTCGCAATGCCGTAGGCCTCAGCCACTCGGCGAACGTCCGGAAGGGTCTGGCCGGTGGCGGCATCACATCCAATCATACAAGCCCCGAAGAAGGCGGTCTGAGATGCGCGAATGGAACCATAGCCCTGGTTGTTAAGAACGAAGAACTTTACGGGCAGGTTCAGGCGCGAAATCGTTTCCAGTTCCTGGATGTTGAACTGAAATCCGCCATCTCCGTCCACGCAGATGATGTTGCGCTTCGAGTCATCGGCGGCGCCAACGAGGCCAGCTCCGATGGACGCCGGAATGCCGAAACCCATGGCTCCCAAGGCCGTGGTATGAAAAATGCGCTGCCTCATCTTGGTGCGGAACGCCAGCAGAAACAGCTCAATACCGGTACCGGAACTGCCTGAGATACAAAAATCGCCCTCCTGGAGAATGCTTGACATCACCTCGGCGAAGTTGTAGACGCTGACCCTTCCTTCCGGCGATTTGTGTTCGGGAAGTACGAGCGGATACCGCCTCCGCCAGTCAGCGCAACGCTGTTTCCACGCCGTGCGATCTTTTGTTTGCACGCTCGACGCCTGCGTCAACATGGCTCGCATGAAGTCGCCTGCATCCGCCCAGATTGGATAACGAATTGTGCCATGCATCTTGTTCAATTCGGTGGAATCGATGTCGACCATGACCTTGCAGGCAGCACGGGCAAAGCCCTCAGGCGCGTAACCGGTAACGATGCGATCGAGCCGGCAGCCGATGGAGAGAAGGAAGTCGCAGTTCTGGATGGCGAAGTTGGCTCCACGTTGTGCGATGGTGCCGGGCCGACCCACGTAAAGGGGATCGTCGTCAGCCACAAGGTCAATCGCGAGCCAAGTGACTTCCACCGGGATGTCCAATAGGCGGAGAAGTTGTTGCAACTCTGCCTCCGCGCGCGACAGGCGAACGCCGTTACCGAGAAGAAGCATGGGCCGCTCGGCTCGGTTTAGTTCGGCCAAGATCGCAATGGCCTTTTCCTTAAGATCCGACGCCGTTAGGCGGCCGGAATCGACAGCACAAGCTCCAGCGGATCGAACCGTCGAAGACAGGCTGGATCTTCAATGGGCGAGGCCTGAACATCCAGCGGGATGTCGATCCAAACCGGACCAGGTCGGCCATCGAATGCAGTGTAGACCGCCTTCTCCAGTTCATATCGGATTTCCTGCGGATCCAGGACAGTGAGAGCGTATTTTGTAATCGGCTTTACGATCGAAACAATATCCACTTCCTGCACGCCGAGCTGGCGCAATCCCAGCGGATGGCCCTCTTTGTCGAACATTCGATCTGGTCTCTTCACCTGCCCGGATACAACCACCATCGGCGTCGAGTCCAGCCATGCACCGGCAACGCCGGTCACTGCATTCGTACCGCCAGGCCCGGTCGTAACCATACAAACGCCCAAGTGGTTTCGCGCCTTCGCGTAGGCTTCGGCACAGATGGCGCTTGCCTGCTCATGGGAATTGCACACCGCTTGAATTCTGGTTTCCATGCCCAGCGAATGATTCAAATGCATGGCCCCGCCGCCGGTAACCAGAAAAACGTGCTTGACTCCTTGCTCAGCGATAAAACGCACTACGTAATCAGAGAGCTTCATCGGTCCAATCAGATGGAATCGGAAAAGATCACCGGGCGTGACCGCCTATTCCCTCGTGAAAACCTCCTGCGGTGTGAGCCCCCGCGCGGCCAGCAACGCTTCAATCAGTTCACGCACCGCACCGTTTCCTCCCGTCGCTTTTGCGATGAAACTCGCCTGCCGCAACACCACCGGTGCGGCATTAGCAGGGGCGGCCGAAAAGCCTACGATTGCCATGGCTGGTAGATCGTTAACGTCGTCGCCCATGAAACAGATTTCTCCCAGTTTCACTCCCGCCTCACGGGAGAAGTCGCGGAGGGCTGTGGCCTTATCCCGGCATCCTTTCACCACGTGCCTGATCAGCATTTTCTGGGCATAGCGGTCAACAAGTGGACTGTCTTCACCTGAGACTAAAGCGAGGATGAGTCCGGCGCGGCGCGCAAGAGACACTCCCATTATGTCGGCAAAGCAGAAACGTTTCCACTCCTCACCACTAGGTCCCCACCAGAGTCCACCGTCACTGAGCACACCATCTACGTCGAGCACGACCGCTTTTATGGTTGCCAGCCCGCGCTCCAAGGCGTCGTGTGATGCCATGCCCACTAAACCATTGCGCCAACGCGGCGGAGTTTCTTTATGATTGGAAATTCGCGTTCATACACGCACTTGATACCGTCGCCCTTGGATTGTTCCCACAGCCGAATATCGCGCACCAGTCGCGAAATTCCATTGGGCTCCAGCGAGGCGGCGTGATCTGAGCCCCACATGGCGCGGTCCAAGGTGATGTGGCGCTCTACACAGCAGGCTCCCAGTGCCGCGGCGCAGACACTAGTGGGAATTCCGGTCTCATGGCCCGAATAACCCACGGGCACTCCGTAGCGTGCGGCCATCGTCGGAATCGCACGCAGGTTCAGTTCGTTATAGCTCGCCGGATACGTGCTCGTCGCGTGCATGAGGAGAAGATCCTCTTTGCCGAGGACTTCGACGGCATGGTCGATTTCTGCATAGGTACTCATTCCCGTCGAGAGAATGATCGGTCTCCCAGTCGCGCGGATGTGACGCAGCAGGTGATCATCAGTCAGCGAAGCTGATGCGATTTTGTACACTGGAATGTTAAAACGTTGCAGGAAATCCGCTGAGGCTTCATCCCAAGGTGACGCGAACCACTGCATCTTCACAGATTTGCAGAAGGCAGCAATCTCCTCGTACTCCTCCTGCTCGAACTCAAGGCCATACTTCAGATCGCCATTCGTCGGCCCAAACGGATTCTCGCGAGGTTTAGCCAGTTCTTCCGCGCTGTAGACTACCTCAACGGTCCTCTTCTGGAATTTAACAGCGTCACAGCCCGCAGCAAGAGCGACACTGATCAGTCTCTTAGCCAGATCAACGTCGCCGTTGTGATTAATGCCGATTTCCGCCGCGATGAAACAAGGTTGATCGTCTCCGACCAGCCTGTTACCGATCCGGATTGTACTCATCGGATACTCCTTCCAATAGCGCGGTAGTGAAGGCAAACAAAGACTTCCCGAGCCGACCCATTATATCTGGATGTCCGTGGCCCCTGGATGCCTCGCAATCAATGGTTCGTCGAAAATGGAAGATATCACAGTTGATCAACAGGTGCGCGTTGCGGAAATTCCCGCCGCTCTTCACACACGCAGCGTTCAATCCAGTCGCATACCATGTGTCCGCACACTATATGAGCTTCCTGGATACGCGCCGTATCTTTCGAAGCTATACAGAGAGCGATATCAGCGACACTTGCGATCGTGCCGCCGCCTTGTCCCGTAAAGGCAATCGTACGTGCACCGATCTGGCGCGCAGTTTGGAGGGCGGCGTATACATTCTCGCTTGAGCCCGACGTCGAGATACCCACGAGTACATCGCCCTTATTGCAGAGTGCCTCGACTTGTCGTTGGAAGATTCTTTCAAAGCCATAGTCATTCCCGACGGCGGTCAAAATGGACGTATCGGTCGTTAACGCAATCGAGGGTAACGCGCTCCGCTGCTTGCGAAAGCGGCCCAACAGTTCGGCCGCAAGGTGCTGCGAGTCGGCCGCGCTGCCACCGTTTCCGCACCAAAGCACCTTGTGTCCGGCAAAAATCGCGCGAGCCATTTCCTCGGCAATCATTTGCAGCACGGATTCTTGACCCTTCAACGAATCGATGACTGCAAGATGCTCATCAATAGCTTGGCGAAATACTGAAGACGGGTCGGACAACGACATATCTGCTCCCTAGCTTTTTTTACCACTGAGGTCATTCAGTTGCGCACAACCGCTCGTACTCGACGATCTGGTTCCCGGTGAACTCGGCCAAGCTATCCCCCCGCTTCCAGGCACGATACCATGCGACCGTCCATTGCAGCGCCGCTTCGATTCCCAAACTCGGCTTCCATCTCAGCTCGAGCCGGGCCTTGCTTGCATCCAACCTGAGCGCGTGATCCTCGTGCTCGATCGGGTCCCGATCTGTAACCCACGATGCTCCCTCGCCCCACATGTCCACCAACTTTGTGGCGATACGTTCGACCGGCCATATCTCTTCATCAGACGGTCCAAAGTTATAACTCGAAGCGAATTTCGCATCTTGTGCGAGGAGTTTCTCAGCCAACATCAAATACCCATGCAGCGGCTCCAGCACATGCTGCCACGGACGGATGGCCTTGGGCCGCCGAATCAGTACCGCCTGCTTCGAGCAGAATCCCCGCACCAGATCCGGAATGAGCCTGTCATCGGACCAGTCACCGCCTCCAATCACATTCCCAGCACGCGCCGTGCAAACTCCCACGTTATGCTCATGCATGCGCTCGACCGGAAAAAATGAGCTGCGGTAAGCCGCACTCACAACCTCGGCACAGGCTTTACTGGACGCGTAAGGGTCATAGCCGCCGAGCGGGTCCGATTCGCGATAGGCCCAGACCCACTCCTGGTTCTGGTAGCACTTGTCCGTGGTGACACAGACGACAGCTCGCACGCTCGGTGTCTTACGGATAGCCTCGAGCACATGTACGGTTCCCATGACGTTCGTGGCGTAAGTGCCCACCGGGTCGGAATACCCACGCCGGACAATGGGCTGTGCCGCAAGATGAAAAACCACCTCCGGCGCGAATCTCGTCATCGAGGCTTCGAGCTTTGAGTAGTCGCGGACGTCGCCGCGAACGTCTTCGATGATGTTGCTTACAGAAGTCAGTGTAAAGAGGTTGGGTTCGGTACAGGGATCGAGAGCGTAACCCCGGACCTGCGCCCCCAGCCTGTGCAACCAGAGTGCCAGCCAACTTCCCTTAAAACCCGTGTGACCGGTGAGAAAGACACGCCGTCGTTGCCAGACACTCACCACATTTTCCAGGGTGCCCTCCCGCCGGCCCACAATTCTTCGAGCCGCTGCTTATCCCGCAGAGTGTCCATTGCGTGCCAAAAACCGCTATGCCGAAACGCATGCACCTGGCGCTGCGCGGTAAGGCTGCTCATCGGTTCCCGTTCGAACATCCAGGTGTCGCTATGAATTTCATCCAGCACTTTGGGAGACAACACGAAAAAACCTCCGTTAATCCATCCCCCTTCGCCGAGCGGCTTTTCCTGGAACGACGTAATAGCGGTTCCGTCCATGCCCAGCGCGCCGAACCGTGCCGGCGGCTGCACCGCGGTGATTGTCACCCGGCCGCCGTGGTGGCGGTGAAAAACAATGCTCGCCGAGATATCCACGTCGCTCAAGCCATCTCCATACGTCATGCAGAAGGCATCGTCATCTTGGAGATAGCCGGCGATTTTCTTAAGCCTTCCTCCCGTCCCCGTTTGATCTCCTGTATCCACCAGCGTGACTTTCCATGGCTCTGCCACGCTCTGATGGACTTCCATCCGATTCTGTTTCATATCAAACGTCACATCCGACATGTGGAGGAAGTAATTAGCAAAGTACTCCTTGATCATGTACCCCTTGTATCCACAGCAAATGATGAATTCATTGATTCCATGATGTGAATACATTTTCAGGATATGCCACAGAATCGGTCTGCCGCCGATCTCAACCATTGGTTTAGGCCGAACCGCGGTCTCCTCACTCAGACGTGTGCCAAGGCCTCCTGCAAGAATGACCGCCTTCATTTGCTCTCCCGGCTGTTTTTCTTCAATTCAGCATTTGGGAACACGCTCACCACAATCTGGTTGGAAGCTGCTTCGATCGCAGCGCCAAAAGCATTCTCATCATAAACATACCCGCGCAGGAATCAAGCGTCCCGCGCTAAGTTGAATGGTATGATTTGAGATACCCTAGTTCAATATGGCGGAAAATGCGGCTCAGCTTCGCAAGCAGATTCTAGACTTGGTTGCTCAATACTTTTCGCAATCGTCCAACTCTCGAGAATTTGTACCCGGGGTTTCACCTGTACCGGTTTCCGGGAAAGTCATTGATGGTGCTGACGTCTGCGCTGTGGTCGACTCAGCTCTCGATGCCTGGTTCACTACGGGCCGTTTTGCCGAGATCTTCCAGCGCAATCTCGCCCGCTTTGTCGGTGTTCGTTCCGCAACCCTGGTCAACTCGGGGTCTTCCGCCAACCTGATTGCCCTTAGTGTCCTGACCTCGCCAAAACTCGGCGAACGCCGGCTAACTCCAGGTGACGAAGTTATCACCGTCGCTGCGGGCTTTCCCACGACGGTCAACCCCATTTTCCAGAATCGTTTAGTCCCCGTTTTTGTCGATGTCACGATTCCCGAATATGAGATCGATGTGCGCCAGCTGGAAGCAGCCCGCAGTGACCGCACCAAGGCTGTCTTTGTAGCTCACACCTTGGGGAATGTCTTCGATCTAGATGCTGTCACCGCGTTCACGAAGAAGCACAATCTGTGGCTCATCGAAGACTGCTGCGACGCGCTTGGTTCAACCTATCGGGGACGGAATGTCGGCACTTTCGGCGACATCGCCTCCCTGAGTTTCTATCCGGCACACCACATTACAACCGGCGAAGGCGGGGCTGTTCTCACGGACAAGCCCGCGCTGCAGACACTGATTGAGTCCTTTCGCGACTGGGGTCGCGATTGCTGGTGCGAAACAGGCAAGGACAACACCTGCGGCAAACGGTTTGATTGGCAATTGGGATCGCTACCCTGTGGCTATGACCACAAATACACGTATTCTCATATTGGTTATAACCTGAAGGCCACGGATATGCAGGCGGCCCTCGGTGCATCACAGCTCACCAAGCTGCCGGAGTTCATCGCCCGTCGCAAACAGAACTTTCGTCATCTCAAGGCAGCCCTGGCCGGCTTGGAAGAGTATCTGATTTTGCCGAAAGCGACGCCCCACTCGGACCCTTCATGGTTTGGTTTCCCGATTGGAGTTCGAGAAGACGCACCCTTTCGGCGAGAGGATCTGATTCGCACCTTGGAGTCGAGCAAAATTGCTACGCGCCTCCTCTTCGGTGGCAATCTTGTCCGCCAGCCGGCTTATCAGGACTGCCAATATCGCGTCGCTGGCGATCTGCGCAATAGCGACTTTGTGATGAACAATGTGTTTTGGGTGGGGGTGTATCCGGGTCTAACTTTCCCGATGCTGGACTTTTTGGCAGCAACTATGAAAGACGCCATCGTGCGGTCCAGTCGAAACCAACACTCAGTTTCCCAGCTTGGCTAGACCGGAAGCAGAAACTGCGGCTGTTTCGTTCCGCCCGTCGTGTGCTTCGCAAATGTTTGCGAACTCAGCGATTCAAGCGACGATGCCACCTATTGCTAAAGTGTTTGCGGAGGGTTCGATCATTGTGCGCGGGCACAACAAATGAGCAACGCACGCTGGCTTCCCAGAAACGACTTGGATTCGATTCTAGAGCTCACTACCCCGATTTGGGAGGAAGCACGAGGGCAGCGAATCTTCATTACTGGTGGAACGGGCTTTTTCGGTTGCTGGCTAGTCGAAAGTTTTTGCCACATCAATCAGACCCTCGCTTTGGGCGCCAGCGTTGTCGTGCTCACCCGTAATCCATCGGCTTTTGTGGCAAAGCGTCCGCACTTGGCGTCGAATTCCTTTGTCACACTTCACGAAGGTGATGTGCGAACCTTCATCTTCCCGAAGGGAAAGTTCAATTACGTCGTGCATGCCGCTACCGAGACACGTGCACGGACCGTTGCCGAGTCTCCCCTGAATACCTTCTCGACTATCATTGGCGGAACAGAGCGCGTACTGCAGTTTGCGTCCGCCTGTGGCGCCCGAAAATTCCTGCTCACAAGTTCAGGAGCGGTATATGGAAAACAACCTCCCGGGATAACCCACGTCGCAGAGAACTTCACTGGATCGCCAAATCCGCTCGATCCGGCAGACGTCTACGGCGAGGCCAAACGAGCCGCTGAACTCCTGTGTGCGTTGTATCAAGGTAGAGGTTGCCCGGAATGCAAAATTGCACGTTGTTGGGCCTTTTGTGGGCCTCATCTTCCACTCAATCAGCATTTCGCCATCGGCAACTTCATCGGAGACGTTCTTGCAGGCAGGCCCATTCAGATTCAGAGCGACGGAACTCCAAGGAGATCTTACCTATACGCCGCCGACTTGACCGTCTGGCTCTGGACCATATTGTTTCGGGCACCGGCCCTGGTCCCTTTCAATGTCGGATCGGAGCACGATGTTAGCATGCTCGAGTTGGCCCAAACCGTCGCTACAACTCTGAATCCTCGGACAGAAATTCACGTGGCCAGACAAGCCATTCCAGGCACCGCCCCGTTTCGTTACGTTCCTTGCGTAGAACGGGCTCGTGAATGGCTCGGCTTGCACGAAACGATCGGCTTAGAGGAATGCATCCGCCGCACTGCTCGATGGTATGGGGGCAGGCTGTCTTCCCACCCATTTTGAGAATCGGCCCGCTGTGCAGGTCGAGGATTGCTTCTGCCTGAATTTGCACTCTTTTGCACAGGTCATGCGTGGACTCGACAGTGTCCTGATACACTAATGCGAAACGGGGTATGGATACACTAGAGCATGCGGAGCAGGAAGATTCGAGGGTGAGTCCCCAACCCAAGGGTTTTGACCTCTTCGATTTTCTGCTCGTGCTATCAGAGGCACGAAGGACTATCGCAATTTGTATGCTGGTCTGTATCGCTCTTGGCGGGGCTATATGCCTTTTGGTTAAGCCTACCTTCACTGGGACTGCCCTCATCTTGCCACCCCAGCAGGGGCAGTCGCTGGCGACAATGATGGGTCAGTTGAGTGCGCTTGTATCGCTCACTGGCGCTGGAGGAGGAGGCACCAGCAACCAATTCAAGACCCCGACCGATATGTACATAGGGATTCTCGAGAGCCGAACCATCGCTGACCATCTGATTTCGAGATTTCATCTGCAAGACTTGTACGAGACTCGAAAGATGGAAGACACCCGCCTACGGCTGAAAAACAACACGCGCTTTCTTTCGGGCAAAGATGGTTTGATTCATATCAGCGTCGAGGATCATGATCCTAACCGCGCCAGCGAGATGGCCAACACCTACGTAGACGAGCTTTATTCTATGAATTCTCACCTCGCAATGACTGAAGCGGCCCAGAGACGCGTCTTTTTTGACCAAGAGTTGGCCGATGAAAGAAGCTCGCTGACGGTCGCCGAAGAGGATTTAAGAAAGACCGCGGAGAAAACCGGCATTATCCACTTGAACGGACAAGCTGAGTCAATCATCCGCAGCCTCGCGATGCTGAGAGCGCAAATAGCGAGCCGGGAGGTTGCGATCAATTCCATTGGCATGTTTGCCACGAACGAGAATCCCGTAGCTGTAAAGGCCAGAGAGGAGATCAACACCCTCCGTCAACAGCTTTCCAAGCTGGAGAAGGATCCGCGCAATCCCGAACTGGCAGATACGGTTGGAATTCCCGCCGGCCGGCTTCCGGCAGTTGCCCTTGAATACGCCCGCAAACTTCGTGAACTTAAGTACCACGAGACTCTTTTCGAATTGCTGGCAAAACAGTATGAGGCTGCGAGGATTGACGAGGCCAAAGCCGCTCCGGTCATTCAGGTAGTGGATCGCGCCGTTCCGCCTGACAAAAAATCCGGTCCCCACTTTTCTTGGATCTTGGTTGGCTCTGCATTCATTGGTTTTTTTATCGGGTACGTGTTGTCGCTGATAACTCGAGCCCTGCAGCGAGCTGCACAGATTCCAGAGTATGCGATCAAGCTCAGCCTTCTCCGGGATGGGTTCCGTTTTGGCCGATAACGTGTTTAGACCGCACTGATGCCTTTGCGATTTGAATAGCGGCTGGCATAAGGCTACAAACATGCAAATACCTTTCCCATCGAGGGTAATTCTAAAGCCCTCCATTGTTTCGATGGCTGCCATGTTCGCGAGTTTTGCTGCCTGGCTGTTCCCCAGTTTTGGGTTCTTACGTAAGGGTTTCGATAGTCCCGCACGGCTCGACTTTAACTCGTTTGTCGTTCTCAGCTGTTGGTACCTCCTGGTTTTTCTAAGCTTCTCTCTCGGTGAAAAGTTTGGCCAGATGTGGGTGGTTCGAGGGAGTGTTCCAAGAGGCAATCTGATCGATTTGGAATCCAATTCGGTTTACTACAGTTTTACTCTCCTGGCCACGATTGGAACCGCCGCGACGCTGGTGAGAATCTTTCAGTTGCTGTCCTTGCAGCAGGCCATTGTGTACATGGCGATAGGTGACGCAAACCAGCTGAAAATTGCCCTTTACGAAGATTACAGCGTGGGGCTCGTTTCCTTGCGTTATCTGGTGCTTTTTTCAGCTTCCGTCGCACTCTACCGAATGATTCGATCACGATCTTTTGCTGCTATTAATATCCTGAATATCCTCCTATTGATTGTAAGCACCTTTCTTCTAGGTTCACGATTGATCTTCGTTGCTACACTTCTCACAGCCACATTACTGCTCACGTGGAACAGAACGGTCGCAAGAATCAACATTCCGAAAACAATCACCTTAGCCACGGTTTTTTTTCTATTACTTTCAGTAGCCAATTTTGTTCGCAACAAGAACTACTACGAACAAAATAGATTGTCGTTTTTCGCGGCAGGCGTTTCCGAGATCATCGCCTACTTGGGTTCTCCGTTCCAGGCGGCCATCGGTACAGCATCAGTGACTGACCAATTGGCTGCCGGGGGAGATCAGACTTACCGAAAGTACGTTGATGAGGAGGAAACTCTGAACACGAACTCGGCTTTTGTTCATCTTCACGAGCAGATGGGCTATATTAGCTGGGGTTACATCGCTCTCGTATGTTTCTGCATGGGCGCTGCCTTCTCCTTTCTTCTGTCTCTCGGTAAAACAGTGTTCCTCTTACCCTGCGGGGCGATTCTGTACGGTTCAGCCGAGTTGTGGCGTCTTGACCTCTTCCATCAGGGCATTTTCATTGTCTGGATTGTCATCGGCATTGGATTGCCTGCTTTTCTGGTTTTTTGTCAACGTTTCTTTGCCCTTGTCGGTGGTATCCGTGGAGCGGCGGAACCAGGTTAAATCAGGATCACGAGCAATACACAGCATGAGTCCTTTCTGTCGGGCTACGGCCGATGCCATCCCCTACGAGTATGAATCCATTGTCCCTCGGGCGAGAGTCGGATTTTCAATTAGATCAGGCGAACGGATTCGGTCTGGTCGTTGAGAAGATCACGATGACCCTTGCTCCAACACTCCGGATTGAAGACTACTGCCTCAAACCTCTCATGGCCATTGGATGGCTGATATCGCTGCTGGCATTCTGCAGTTTAGTCGCATCTGGGCAGACAACTCCGGAAGGGCAAGATACGACACCTCAGGCTCCCCTGCCACAGAACACTCAGGTATCGGTGTTCTCACCGGGGCCGGTCAACCTCAAATCCCTTCCCAAGAACCTGGTTCTGGATCAGAAGGACTTCTGGACCGCTCCACTGCACATGTCGGAGAAGCAGTGGGACTGGGCGCTTCCTTCGGTACTTGTTGGCGGACTGCTGATCAAGGCCGACGGAAGCATCGAGAATCATGTTCCCACCAGCAAAAGCACGGTCTCACACGCGGTAACTTTTTCTAACGCGGGAGTGGCTGCCATGAGCGCTGCTGGAGCGGGATTGTTCTTGTTGGGACACATCCAGAATAATGACCAAAAACGCGAAACTGGGATCCTCAGCGGAGAAGCAGCCATCGGGGCATTTATGGATACCGAGGTATTCAAATACGCGGCGGGGCGAGAACGGCCATTTAGTGGCTCTGGTACAGGACGCTTTTTTGTGGGCGGCGATTCTTTTCCTTCAACCCACGCCTCCGTGAGTTGGGCGATCGCCAGCGTTATCGCCCATGAATATCCCGGTCCTTTGACTCAGGTGCTGGCCTACGGTTTCGCTGGAGCAGTAAGCGCATCGCGCTGGGCGGGGCAAAAACATTTCGCCTCCGACGTAGTCATCGGTAGCGCTCTGGGCTGGTATATGGGTCGGCAGGTCTTCCGTTCCCGCTCCCATTACAGCGACGCCGAAATTAGCAAGTATGGGAAGTTCTCCAAGGGCGAAGAGGACGAAGAATCCAAACCTCTGCGCAAAACTCGAAACATGGGATCAAGTTACGTCCCGCTCGACAGTTGGATTTACCCGGCTCTGGAGCGCCTCTCCGCCCTTGGTTTTGTCAAAACCGCGTCCCTGACATTGCGTCCTTGGACCCGCCTGGAATGTGCGCGCCTATTGTCCGAGGCCAAAACGCAGAATGCGGACACGGAGGCGCCGCCCGAAGTTCAGCAACTGTATCAGGCTCTCTCCAAAGAGTTCGGATACGAATCCGAACTAATGGATGGAAACCGCAATCTAAACGCCCAACTCGAGTCCGTATACGCCCGTTTCCTAGGCGTCTCGGGTACACCACTGACCGACAACTATCATTTCGGCCAGACTCTGTTAAACGATTACGGCCGTCCCTACGAAGAAGGCTTCAACTCGGTGGATGGCGCGGCCGGGTGGGCTACGGCAGGTCCGCTGGTTCTTTACGTCCGTGGAGAGTATCAGTACGCACCCTCCGGTCCGCCGCCTACACAGTCCATGCTTGATTTTTTCAACCGTACTGATGCATGGCCGAGCGGCCCTGCGCTTCCCGTGGCATCCATCAGCCGCTTTCGCCTGCTCGATACTTATCTTGGTTTTAACCTTGGCAACTGGCAGTTCTCGTTTGGCAAGAATAGCTTGTGGTGGGGCCCCAGTGGAGGCGGAACGATGATCTTTACCAATAATTCCGCTCCGCTGCAAAACATGTTCACTGTCAACCGGGTCACTCCGTTTCGCTTACCGTGGATTTTTCGCTATGTCGGGGACATACGCCTTGAAGGTTTTATCGGGCAAATGACAGGACTCCAGTTTCAGACCACGGTGAACAGCGGCGCAACCGGCGTTACAGTTCTAGGGGACTATGGCCAAAACCTGCATCCCCAGCCATTTCTCAGCGGCGGAAAACTCAGCTTCAAGCTGACCCCGAACTTCGAATTCGGCATGTCGAAAACCACGGTTTATGGAGGACCGGGAAACCCGCTCACCATCACGACGTTTCTCGACAGCAACTTCGGCAAACATTATCACGGCGATGTCTTAGGAGATGGACGTACGGAGGCTGACTTTTCCTATCGCATCCCAGGCCTCCGCAACTGGCTCACTCTCTACGGCGAGACTCTAAGTGAAGACGAGCCCTCTCCAATTCCTTATATGCGGAAGAGTGCCTCCCAGGCCGGACTTTATCTCGCCAAAGTTCCTGTAATATCGAAGCTGGACCTCCGACTGGAAGGTGGATACACCAATCCCGTAGCCTTCTGCGGCATCTGCATTTACTACAACGGCCAATACAACAGCGGCTACAACAACGACGGGCGATTGATCGGAACCTGGATTGGACGCGCCGCCCAAGGCGAACTGATCCGCACAAATTACTGGCTGAGCGCCCGCAACAAGATTGGCCTCGAGCTCAGGCACCGAAAGCTGGACCTCGGATACGTTCCCCAAGGTGGAACACAGAATGACATTGCCGTAAATGCAGACATCTTTGCCGGGCAGGGCTTTCGGGTCAGGGCAAACGTGCAATATGAGCGCTGGCAGATCCCATTTCTTGCAACTAATCGGCAGTCCGATGTAGCCGCTTCATTTGAATTCAGTCTCTGGCCCACTCCCCACAAGCATTGAACTATTGTCTACGCAAACTGCGTACCCTGAAAGGAGAGGTGCATGACAGATTTCCGGGCTTCATTGGAGCTAGTGACCAATCGTCCCCCAAAGAGCCACTTGACACAACGCTCAACGGTGGGGCATAAAGGTGCGCCGCAAAACCTTCTTGGGAAAGGTGTCCAGACCTTGACTCACGCGCGAGTGACAGTCTGTTCGTTCCTTCGTATTGTGCCGTTGGCATCATTGGGCTGCGGTCCATCTAGCTCAAGAATAGTGGCAATTGATTCGGTTGGTGTTCATGTTTATTCCTGGCCCGCCAGCTGTTCCTTTGAGACTATCCTGAACGTTCGCGCTCGTTGTGGCCCCAGTTCCCTCACGGGGGGAATTATATGAGCAGAATATCCTCCAGATGCTCTACTGCCATTGCCTTTCTGTGTACTCTCGCTTTGATCTTCTCCGCCAGGGGCTGCGGGGCTGGCACGCCGCCCGGGATTATGATGCTCACTTACCATAACGATAATCTGCGGACCGGCCAAAACCTGCAGGAGACAGTATTGACGATCGAGAACGTGAATTCCGCCAAATTTGGCAAGACGTTCTCATATGCAGTCGATGGAGCGATCTACGCACAACCACTCTACGTTCAAAATCTGCAAATGCCAGTCCATGGTGTCCGGAATGTCGTTTACGCCGTTACCGAACACAACAGCGTCTATGCCTTCGACGCCGACCAGAAAGCTCCCGGCACCCTGTGGCAGGTCGACTTCGACTTCGTTGAGCCGGGTTCCAATGCAACCCCTGTCCCCTGTGCCGACGAGCCGCAAGCATGCGATTTCTTAGGGACGGAGATCGGAATCACAAGTACTCCAGTGATCGACGTTAATACGGAGACCTTGTACGTGTGCGCTTTCACCAAAGAAGCCGGAAGTTACCTCCACCGGCTGCACGCCCTCGACCTCGGGACGGGATCGGAAAAGTTCGGAGGGCCCGTTCTCATCCAAGGTTCCGTTCCTGGCACAGGAGATGGGAGTGACGGAGTAAATGTAGCATTCGATCCGTACAAGCACCTGCAGCGTTCCGCACTTCTTCTGGTCAACGGCGTCGTCTACGTCGCCTTCGCTTCATTCGCTGACGCCCACCCTTATCACGGCTGGCTATTCGGATACGACGCACACAAACTTAACCGGCAGATTGTATTAAATTTGACGCCCAACGGTGCGGGGGCGGGTATCTGGCAGAGCGGGGCAGGACCCGCAAGCGACAGCACCGGAAACATCTATGTCGTAACCGGAAACGGAACCTTTGACGCAAACCTTGGTGGACAGGCCTTAGGAGACAGCTTTGTCAAATTCATGCCGGGTACTAGTTCGCCCCCGGCCGTCGACTTCTTCACGCCCTTCAACCAAGCGGCTATGGACGCTGTGGATCACGACTTGGGCGCTGGCGGTCCGCTGCTGTTGCCAGACCAAGGTGGCAGCCATCCCCATCTCATGTTGGCAGGCGGCAAGGAGGGAACTCTGTACCTGGTGGACCGTGACAACATGGGGCATTTCCTTGCAGGAGACAATAGCCAGATCGTCCAATCGTTAGAGAAGACTGTTGGCGAAGTCTTCAGCGCTCCTGCGTTCTGGGAGAACAAGGTATACATCGCGGGAGTTGCGGACTCCCTGAAGGTCTTCAACGTGGATGAGGGCTTGCTTTCAACTGCGCCAGCCTCGCATTCAGCGAACGTCTTCGGCTTCCCCGGTGCCACGCCCGCCGTCTCCGCAAATGGTTCACAGGAAGGGATCGTCTGGGTGTTGGAGAACGCCGCCTTCCGTGTTCAACAGCCAGCGATTCTGCACGCCTACGACGCTAACGACGTGTCGCACGAACTCTACAACTCTCAGCAGGCCAGCGCTCGCGACACGCTCCCCATTGGAGTTGGATTTGGCGTCCCCACCGTGGCCAACGGCAAAGTATATGTGGGTACCCTTAGCGAATTGGCTGTGTTCGGTCTTTTGCCGTAAATGCCCTTTCAACGAATTAGTACTGGTCCCTTCAACCCGTTGGAGTCTCTGATACCGAGGTGATCTGGCAAGTGACTATGACGGGTGAAAATGCGTATCGTGCATTTCGCCGTCCGAGCCCAATGCGGGAGTGACATGGCCGAACTAACGCGTGCATTCTTTCTTGGGGCCTCTGCACTGGAGCCCCAAAGTTTTGCAGCACTGGTACGAGGCGCTACCCTTCGATCGTAAGCCTATAAATAATCCATCCAAGTGTGATATAAAATTCGGTTTCCTGCGACGGAGACGAATGAGTGTTCGCGATGTGTTCAAGCAAGCAGAAGATCTTCAGCGGGCGGACACTCGGGTGATGCATGGCCAATTCGCCGTCGCAGCACTCTCGCAAATCTAGATCCTCTTATAGCGGAGAATACCGCACCCTTTCCCGCTACCGCGAGTACGTGCCTCGCCCAATAGGATTTGTCCATCCAACCGGAATGGTTATGGTTCTATCGCTTTTGATCGCGCCGTTAATGCCGCTGCTACAGGCTCAGTCAGATGAAGGTTTATCGCCCCGCACTCAAGTACCCAGAGCCCATTTGGAGCAACCGGCCGAATACAAGTCTCCCATTCACGAGCCATCCCTCTGCGCGCTCTCAGTGAAAACCTTCGCAGCATCCATAGGGAACCGGATTGTACCGTATGGTAATGTGCGGCCTCAGCTCCAGTTTTTTGGACCTTCCAGCAACCCTGAGTACCGTTGCGGGAGCTGCCCAAATCAGGCCCAAACTATCGCATCGAATGACGAACACCGGGCACCAGCTGCAAGTAGTACTGTCTCCTCGAAAGCACCGCCAGCCGTTTCCCCCAGCGAGCGGCTTGATCTCTCTCGGGACGTCTACTACAAGAACAGATTGGAATTTGCGTTGGACGTCGGATGGCTTCCCGTTAACATCCCATTCGTATTCGACGTGTTCCTGGGCGACGGCTACAACCTGACGCCCCTGAGATACACGCTCGTCCCCGTGGTCGCTTCCTTGCGCTGGCAAATCAATGACGTTGGTGGCCCATGGATCTTCCGCGGGAACTGGGACATGACTTTTAGCGCTTCAGCCACTGCCATTCCCAGAGGACCTGAAACCCACTATTTTTCCTATGACATGGGAATTCGCCGAAACTTCGTCCCCCGGCGCGGCAAGATCGCTCCGTACTTCGACGGCCGCGCGGGACTCGGCAGGATTGATGCCAAGGAACCCCTAGGCGTTCAGTTCGCACAGGGACAGGACTTCACCTTCACTGTTAACATGGGCAGCGGAGTGCGATACAACTTCAACACGCGATATTCGTTCTCGGCCGGTCTCAACTGGATGCACATCTCGAACCTGTATCTTTCCGAGCCAAAGTTCGCCAACTATGGAATCAACGTTTATGGGCCCCAGTTTGGATTCGATGTTCGGTTGGGAAAACCGCGTTATCATCGATCAGAGTAGAGGACAGGCTGATTGAAATCTCGATTATTCATGCCCTCCCTTAGCATGAGAGCGGCTTTTACGGAGCACCCATCGGACGCAAGCATACCTGTCATTGTTCAGAGACATGAGCAACATCGCAACTCTCGCCCGTCGAGACTCCGGGTCACAATCACTCTTCTTGCCATGAGTATGGCGATATGCGAGCTATCAAGTAGTTGCGCTAACCCGCACGCAATTCTGCAGCTTACGACTCCTTCGAGCGCAACGGCCGGTTCCCCCTTCACGGTGACGGTCATCGCAACCATCAACGGCAAGCCCGATACAATCATCAACAGTCCGGTGCATTTCACAAGCTCGGATCCAGCCGCGCTTCTCCCCCCCGACTATTACTTTACTCAAGCTGATGCCGGCTCTCACACGTTTAGGACCGGATTCACCCTGACGACCCCCGGCAATCAAACAATCTCGGGCGAGATTCACGATGCGACCGGTATCAAGGGAAGCGCCACCATTGCTGTTGCTCCGTAGCTTGCACCCATAGCTGCTCGTGGAATAGCCGATGCCTATCAGGTGCAAACAGTTCGTAACCAAAAAAGCACTGCTTTGGGGCTTTTGAGCGGCTTCAGCTGAAACAGGCACTTGACATAAAGCTTCAAGGTCAGCCATGAAGGTGCCCGTGGTCCAAAACCCAAAAACTGGACTAAAGGAAACTAGAGTTATCTTAGGAGGACGGTCCTGGGGAGGGGAAGGACGAAGGCTCAAACGGAAGACACTCGATGCGCGCTGGCGTGACAGACTGTACAAAGCGTGATCAAGTTCGCCTCCGAGTCGTCTCCCAGGCGACTCCGAAATTCTTTGTGATGAACCTCCAAGTTCGACATCGCGCCACACACTTGACACCTCCAGCCGTCGCGACGCAGTACCTGCTGCCGGAGCCTCTCGTAGGACGCAGCATCGAGTCGCAAACGCGGAGTCTTAGCCCATTTGAACTCATGAAGCCTTCTCGCTCAAGCCTTCGAGAAATGCCTGCCGTTGCTCTCCGGGCAGGAATTTGAAGAATCTCGTCATCGAGAACAGCAGCGTCTCCGGATCTCCGTTGTCCAGATTGGCTCCGGCCAGAAAATCTGCGCAGATCATCTCCAGGCAGTAGCCTCGGGATCGATCGCTTCCCAGCATCAGCGCTGCCGTTTCGATCGCCTTCTCGATGACCGGCATCTGGCTCTGGTACAGTTTGAAGTAGACAATCTCCCAAGGCTCCGTTTCCCGCCCCGTTAGTTCCTTCTCAACCGCCTTCTTAAAGTCCTCCTTCGGCATCTGCCGGGCTTTGTGCAACCAGGTTGCACAATCGAAGTTCTGCCTGTCCCGCCTCGCGAGCTTGACCAGCTCGATCCCCTTCGCCCATCCCACTTCCTTCAGCTGTTTCCTCGCCTGCGGTGGCAAGTTTTCGTGGATCGACATCAGGTAGTACGCTTTCCTCCTCGATTCCGGAAAACGCCTTTCTAGAAATTCGTCGAAACACTTCAAACTTTCCAGCCGCCAGTACTGCCCCGCCCGCACCTCGCATAAATAGCGCGCGAGCTCGACGAACTTCGTGTCGCGCTCCGTCTCCTTCCGCTGTTCCCATGCCAGAATCTCGTCAATCTTGCCCAGCACAAATACGGCGCGGCGACGATTGAACTTCGGCGGCATAGGCGGATACTCAGTAACTAAGCTCGTCAAGCCAATCAAGACTCTCGGCTCCTGGACGCCGCACGACGGCGGCGTCAACCATTTCCTGTTTTCCAAGGCAAAGCCCTACGTACGGACAGCTGCTGCAGGGATTCTGGGGAAAGCGGATGCCACTGTGCGGCAGAAAGTCCGCCGACTCGATTCGCCGGATCGTGCCTTCCACCAGGCGGCCAAACTCCTCGCGCTGTTCGTCGGTGATCGTGGTGCGCAGATACTGCACCTCGACGAGCCGTTTGCGGACGAAGACGACCTGCGCGACCTCCGCAATTCCTGTCATCCACGAATAACAAACCAGTTGCGGATCCAGAGACAACAGTCCCTCTGGTTCTTCCGGGTATCGGCTGGACGAGGTCTTCCACTCCAGAAGACAGCGCTTGCCATCGAGTTTTCCGATGGCATCGATATAGGCGACGAAATCGTTCTTGTCGCCCACGGGACGTGTGAACTTGATCTGTAGATTTCGTCGAGGCTGGTTGATCCGCACGCGACCGTCTTGGCAGAAGCGGGTCAAGAGCATGATTCCTTGCTGAAGCATGCGATCCCAGGAGTCTCCGTTGGAGTAATGCAGGCCTTCGCTCTGGCAGGCAGACCACTCGGCGAACAGCACAGCTCCGGGATCTTCCCGGCGAAAGAGCGCGCCCAAAGCTCGTTCGAAGGCGCGACCGAAGAGCATCGCCGCCCGCGTGTCCTTCTCCTTCCACCCATCAAGATAGCGATGCCGATACCGCCGCGGGCAGGTGAGGTACTGGCTGATCTGGGTGTAGCTGTAGGTCATCAGGCCACCTGTGGGTTGTCCAGATTGGCGGGGGAGAGTTCTTCCCAGCGACTAGCGGGAGCAAAGCCATCAAGCCGGATCAGGGAAGTGCCGTTAAAGACGATGTGGCTGATCTTGACCACGCCCTTCAGACCTACGAGCTGGCTTTCGTCCACTTCGTCACGTCCGAGCAGTTCGGTGTCGTAGCCGAAGTCGCGCAGAAACCAGTTCAGCTTCCACAGAGCTTTCGGGTTGCAATAGAGTCGGCTCGAGAGGGTACGGCCAGCAAATCGACTGGGCTCAAGAATTGTCAGAGCCAGCGTGTAGTAGGGCTTTGGGGCCTGCCGACGAAACTGGACTCGTTGCACCCGAACCAGAAACACGCCATCTGGTACCTGGTCGGTGGCACACCGATCGGCGGCGTGCAAGCCGGTGATCTGGCGTTTCATGCGGCACCTTCTTTCTGGCCGAGATAGCTGTTGAGCTGGCAGAGCAGGGCATTGCGGTCTTTCTCCGCCCAGTCAGCGAGGTGGTGCGACGAAGTTCTCGACCTGTTCTCGCGTGGCTTCTCGAAGCGTTTTCACCGCGCAGAAATCAGTCGCGTAAGACTTGACCAGGTTCGGATCCAGCTGATGCTGGCGGATGACCTGGCAGAGCCGATCGCGGACTGTGTGACTTCCGTTCCCGTTGCCATTGGCACGGTCGTGGGGTTGCTTCTTCGAATCTGGACTGGACGTCAGATTGTCGCTCGAAAGAGCCGATTTCTTCGACCGAGCAGATGCCGATGCCGTAGGCCTTGCGGAGAGCTCGATTCACCGCACGAGTTTCAGCCACGCGCATCTCGGCACCGTGGACGAGGAAGGAGACGTTGTAGGGATCGGCGTCGCCATAGCCAACAAAGCCGGAGGATTTCTGGGACGGGTAAACGGTCGCCTTGAGGACAAAACGATTCGAGGCGGGGTCGCAGAGCGGATCGACTGTTTCAACCTTTATTCCGCAGCATTTCTTCCGCCGAGCCAAGGCAACTAGTCCGCTGTGCGTTACGTACCAATTGCCGTTAATCATCTGGAGGTCGCCTCGTCGTACGGAGAAGCAAAACTCTCGGCTGAACGCTTCCAGCGAAGCCATTGCGCGCGGCGGTATTTGGCCGAGGACGCGTTTTGCGTCTCTGATGTTTTGTCGAAAGACTGCGAGCGATTTAGCGACGTCGTTTGCTTTTGGTGTTCGCGGGTTCGGCATAATTGCCTCCAATGTGTGCGTCAATGTCATCCATAGGATGACATACATCATCTATTTGGTCAAGAGGAGGGTTTTTGCGCGAGTGGTAGAATCCGTTCGAATGGCGAACGCAAAAGACACGCGGCTTACGTTCAGAGTCGGGTCCGACTTGAAGAAGAAGCTGGAGTCAGTGGCCGCATCTGAAGGTAGGAGCGTGGCTCAGATCTGTGAGGCTTTTTTGCGCAGTGGATTGGCGAACTATCAGAAGGAAGGCACTAAGTTCGTCCGACGATTCTTGGCTCGAGAAGAGCCGGTTCCGTGAAGCATTCTGCTGGCCTGTACGTGAAATCGAACCGGCGTGGTTTCACGATTAATTTCGTGTAGTCGCTCGTAATTGTTTCCACCACAACCCGCTAGGACTCGGATCGCTACAAAGAAACGGCGAAGTTCGGCTCAGGTCTGCGAGTTACTGCTTAAAGGCGGAATTCTGGAATGAGAGAGTAGGGCCGGATTATCTTCGCCGATTATTGATGCGTGCCGGAGCCAAGAGTAAGTAGATCTAGTTCTCATTCGAAGCACCAGCCGATAGCCTCTCTGCGTTCTCAGGGATTGGCCTTTGCCATGATCGCCGTCGCCAAATCCTTTATCGAACAACTGCGTGAGATCAGAAGGAGGAATGTCACAGAGCTTGCTTACGACCAGCACGCCATCCCGAATAGCGCACTCTCGACAAAATGCTTCGCTACGAAGCGGCCATCGATCGCAATCTCAATCGCGCCGTGGACCGCCTCGACCGCCTGCAGCGACGTCGCAAGGGAGACCCGGCTCTTCCTCCCCTGAGTGTGCGTCTGACTTAGTAACCTGCGCCACACGTTCTGAAAGAAAATGCCTGGTGAATTGATTTGGTGATTGAATATCTTTTATATATATGCGTTAACAAACTAAGTATCTAATAGCGTATCGTTTCTCTCAACTGCAGGAAGCGTATTTACGAAACGAAGCCAATAACTCTTTTGTTATGTGCGGGATGTTGGCTTCGCGACGGACCCAAAGCAGTGGTTCTATGCGCAACATTATCCGAACATCTTAAGCGTGAATGGATCCACAATGACATTGCCTGTCTATACAATGGAGACTTTCGGGTCGGATCTGGTGGAGTACAGTGCACCGTCGTGCCGCCGCCATCGAATTGCTATTCCCGCGCCGTGATCCTCGAAGTAGAAGAGGGCGCCATGCTTGCAAACGTAGCGTGGCAAAATCTGCCAGGGTTTTTTTCCTTCTGGGGAGGCAGTATCGACGTTTTGAGTAATGGTGATGTCGAATTCGCCAGCAGCGCAGCGCCCAGTCCACTCGCGGCGCAAATCAATGAGGTGACTCAAACTGACACCCCCCAGGTCGTCTGGCAAATGAACACGACGGGTGCCAGCGCATATCGAGCCTACCGTATACCCAGTCTTTACCCTGGAGTCGCCTGGCAAAAGTAGCGTTGATCTTTGGTGCGATCCCTGATTCAGAGGCTTTTAAGTCTGGCGCGTCTGACAATTTCGCCATCCCGGCTCGCGTTCATTCTAGCGTAACGCCGCAGGGGGGCCAGCCGGAAGTTGGGGCGGGGCTCAGGCGTGAGCCGCGTCTGCTTGTGCGTTCGTACCCATCGAAGGGATGGCGCGCTGCTTGCGGAGGGCTTCGTGAAAAGCGTCAGCGGAGAGAGGTTCTCCATAGAATAGCTGTAACAGGGGATCCTCGGTATCGACGGTAGCGGCAGCAACTCCGCGGCTCTCCACCTCCAGTCCCTCGGGCTGAACGAATAACTCGGGCAGCAAAGTGCGATTCTCCGTCAATACGTTCAGAAATTTTTCCAGCGCCGAGCGATGCTCCGGCGTATTCTGCGTGAACTCGACTCCCATGCCTCGATCTGGATGCATAACCCGCACGATTCCCTGCACGCGGACTTCAACCCCGCCGGCACGCATGGATAGCGTCAACCGGCTCGCAACCGGAAATGGGGACGAGTTTTCCAGATAGCATCCGCCCACGCTGAGATCCGTAAGCTGACAACGGATCGGCGGATCATCCTGCTCGGCTTCAGGAGAATTCTGTTTCAGCCACTCTCGGAGTTGGCGGGTTACCTCCGGCGAGGTCTGCAGGAACCGAAGTCCCGCTTGCTCTTTCGCCCCCTCCCACGCAAAGTCGGCGGCGATCTCAAACTGCGTGCTGGTTCCCGGCAATGTAAAGGCGATCTGCCAACGCCCGCTGGGGCGCCGGCGATTCGGCAGAACAACCGCCATACCGCCCTCGCTCAAATCAACGGTTGTCACCTTAATGTTCCCGCCGGCTTCAGAACTCCTCATGACCACGGGAATCTGCACCGCCACCCGCGCGTTGCGCCGGCGCTCGCTTTTCATCAAAGCCCGCGCCGCACGAAAACTGGATTTCGCTCGTTCGCTCGATACCGGCTTGTAGAGCACAAAATGAGCACCTACCTCAAAGACCGCCTTCAGTCCGATGATAGGTTCAACGATTGCCACGGCCACTGCCTGCTTGTTGCAGGGGGCCGAGCGCGCGCTTCGCAACACCTCGATCGCGCCGTCATCCGACACGTTGGTTATGATCCCCTCGAAACGCTGTCGGGTTAATTTCCTCAGGGCGGCGTCAGAATTGGGACACAGATCGATTTCGATCTCGAGGTCTCCGAGAACGCGCCGCAACACCCGCACGATCTTCTCATCCGAACACAGCAACAGAGACTTCAGGCCCATAGATAAACCGTTCCGGCTGAATGGAATACGTCGGCGCCCTGTCCACTAGCGCAACAGGCAAAACAAACCGCTTAATGAACTGTAGTTCCATCGACCAAACGAGGGCAATGTTCACGCTCCGTGGCCTGATTACCGGCGTAACCAGGTGGTTCAGCTCTCTCCTGAACCAATCAACCGGTTGCCGAAGCTCCGCCCACCCCTCCCAAACCACTGAACGAGAGTTTTTTGATCGCTAAAGCCCAAGTCCACAAAGACTTACAAACATACCTCCACGATCCGACCTCAAAATTCGTTGACTTTCCAAGCAATTTGCCCGTAAGATACTGAGTTTCCTGACTAGTTTTGCGGCTTCGCGCGGACGCTTAGGAGATAGTTCGTCTAAGGCGCAGTTTTCGGAGAATCCTCAAGCAGCCGTAGAGAATCTTATAGTTAGAGGCTTTGTAGTCATATTCCCCTTGTGGAAAGGCAATAGTTCATGGCAAAGCGACGCGGAAATCCAAACTGGGGCAAGCCAGAGCCTATCGGCCCCATTACCCCCACCATTACCGAATTCGAACAGGTAGTGCGCGAGTACAAGCTCTCCCCCGACCAATATCTGCGGTCGACTCGTCTACGGGAGTGGGCTCGCCGAAATAAGAACTCGAAGTACATCCCCGAGCCACTTCTGGAAGCATGGGGTTTCGAGATCGAGTCTACGCTCTAAGCCAGGCTGAGCAGGATTCAGGGGTCGCTCTTCGGAGCGGCCCCTTGTGTTTTGGCAAGCAGTCCCGGTTTTGGGTGTCAGGTCTCAGGTGTTAGGGGTTTGGCGCTAAGATTGGTGGTCGGACCGCGACGCGCAGTTCCGAACGCCTAAGACCCAAGACCTATCATCGCTGCTCATGCTCGACGTACTCAAAATCCCGCAGACCGAGCTTTTCGCCCTACTCGTCGCAATTGGCTTCGCTGCCGGCCTGAATCTTTACGCGACGGTGGCTGTCCTGGGACTACTAGCCCACTACGCCCATCTCCCGCTTCCCGCGGGATTGCAATTACTTCAAGGCTGGCCTGTGATCGTGGCCAGCATAGCTCTGTTCACGATCGAGTTCTTCGCCGACAAGATTCCCGCCTTCGATCTGATCTGGAATGCTCTTCATACCTTCATCCGAGTCCCGGTTGCCGGACTCCTCGCCTACCGCGCCACCAGCCAACTCTCTCCAGAGCACCAACTGCTGGCGGCGCTCGTCGGAGCCCTCGTGGCTCTCATCGCACATGGCGGCAAAACTGCGGCTCGCGCCGCTGTCACGCCTTCACCCGAGCCATTTTCAAACATCACTCTGAGTCTGGGAGAAGACGTCTTAGCGATCGGGTTGACGTGGCTTGCGACCAGGCATCCCTATGTCGCAGGCACGTTGGCCGCACTGCTCGCGGTGATCATCGTGCTTCTGATAAGGCTGGTAATCCGCGCCATGCGCGCCTTGTTCCTCGGGGCCGAACACCAAGTCGCCGGCTGAACTTGCCCGAGAGGGAATTTCGATGGTGCTCCATCGCTCACGCCGGCCCGACGCTCGCCAGAAATCGCGGCGCTTGCCTTGCTTTTGTAGCCTGTTCGAACGAATAGGCAAGCTTAATCAGCGTCGGCTCGCTCCAGGCGCGGCCGAAGAACGAGATACCTACGGGGAGGCCAAAGATGGACCCTGCAGTCGACATTGATATTGGGATATCCGGCGACCGCCGCCGCGTTCGAACTACCTCCCGCAGAGTGATCGCCGTTCACCAGATCCGTGAGCCATGCCGGTCCCCCGGTCGGAGCTACCAACGCGTCCAGGTGATGCTTATCCATGATGGCATCGATGCCTTCGGTGCGCGCCAACTGATGGTTCTTGGCCAAGGCGTCCAGATATGCTTTCTCGGTCAGCGGCCCCTTCCCTTCTGCCTTCACAAATAAATCCTGGCCGAAGTAGGGCATTTCCTTCTGGCGATTGCGGTCGTTGAACTCGATGATGTCTTTCAGCGTGCGCACTGGAGCGCTCGGTCCAAGCCGCGCGAGATAAGCATTGAGGTCAGCCTTGAGTTCGTACAGAAAGACCAGCAGTTCACTGTCGTCGAATTTCCCGAGAGTTTCGATGTCGGCGGGATCGACGAGCGTGGCTCCTTGCCGCTTCATGACGTCAAGCGCCTCATCCATCAGGGCATCCACAGCATCGTTGAAGCCGAAATATTTACGGGCCACGCCGATGCGCGCGCCCTTCAGTCCGTTGGGATCGCAGTATTGGGCGTAGTCGGTTTGTGATTTTCCCGCGCTCGCGGCGGTCGCCGAGTCTTCCGCATCAACTCCGGTCAGCGCGCCCAGCAGAATGGCGGCATCGCGCACCGTGCGGCACATGGGGCCGGCGCCATCCTGGCTATGCGAGATGGGAATGATGCCCGTCCGGCTCACCAATCCCACCGTGGGTTTGATTCCAGCAAGGCCGTTCGAGGACGACGGGCAGACGATCGAGCCGTCGGTCTCTGTGCCGATGCCAACTGCGGCGAGATTTGCAGAGATACCAGCGCCAGTCCCGGAACTCGATCCGCAGGCATTGCGGTCGAGCGCGTAGGGATTCTTTGTGAGGCCGCCACGCCCGCTCCATCCGCTGGTCGAGTGACTGGAACGGATGTTGGCCCACTCGCTGAGATTCGTCTTGCCGAGAATGACCGCTCCGGCGGCGCGCAGTCTCTGCGCCACGAACGAATCCTTCGGCGGTTTGGAGCCGACCAGCGCCAGCGAACCAGCAGTGGTCATCATGCGGTCAGCCGTGTCGATATTGTCCTTGATCAGGACGGGGATACCATGCAGAGGCCCGCGCGGTCCCTTCCCTTTGCGCTCTTGGTCCAGCGCTTCGGCGATGGCAGCGGCCTCGGGATTGAGTTCGATCACTGCGTTCACCGCGGGGCCGCGCTTGTCGATCTCGTCGATGCGCGCCGAGTACTTCTCGACCAGCGACGCGCGCTGTAAACTTGCCGGACTTCATGCCCTCCTGCAATTCGGGAATGGTGATTTCATCGAGCTCAAAAGGTTTCACCTCGGGAGTGACTGGCTTCGCAGGTGTGATCTCACGGGCCGCGCCCAGAGCGGGATAGGCGGCAGCCGTGGCTCCTGCCGTGATTGCACTCTGCAGAAACTTGCGACGCGAGGGGTTGTTCGAGCGCATGGTTGTCCTTTGGGTCCAGAGAGAATTCGGTTATTTAAACACGAAATGGCAGACTGGGTTCACGAACTGGACGCTAAAATCATGAACCACAAAGGACACGAAGGAGCACGAAGGAAATCTCTTAATCCTTTCTTCGTGTCCTTTGTGGTTGAACGGCTTGGGGTTGTGACCCCCTATTTCAGGTGGTAAGCTAGTTTCGTTCACGGCCGAGCGGGAGTAGTTCAGCGGTAGAACGCCAGCTTCCCAAGCTGGATGTCGCCGGTTCGATCCCGGTCTCCCGCTCCATTCTTTCGAATTCCCCCCGAATACCTTGCCTGCTGTATCGATTCTCGTGCACAATACCGCATCCTCGACTTGTCGATAGGCATCTTCTTCCCATGCGCATCCTGAAGCGCGGCTTTACTTGACGGCGTTCCTTCTAAACGCCCGTGTGTCGTTAACGACAGTTGCCCGTAACTCAATCCCAGTTATCAAGATCTGAAAGGAAGCCGCCGATGCTGCGCAAGATCTCTGTCTCTCTTTTTCTGCTCACTTTATGCGTTCCTGTTTTCGCTCAAGAGTCGCGCCACTTCACATTTCACTACGCGTTCACGGTAAAGAACGTGCCCGTGGGTAAACGCGTTCGCCTCTGGATTCCAGCCGCGCAATCCGACGAATATCAGGAAGTAAAGATCGTTTCTGCCAAGGGCGACCTGTCTTTGAAACGGACACGCGAGGCCAGGTTCGGCAACGAGATCTACTACGCTGAGGTGGACAAGGCATCCGCCGCCGACTTGCACTTCGACGTTGAGTACGATTTCACGCGACACGAGCGCAACGCGCTGAATCCCGCACCGAAGCCATCCACCGTTGCGCTAAGCGGCAAAGATCGCACTCAGGATTTGCAGCCTGACGCCCTTGTGCCGATCACCGGCCTGCCGGCCGAACTGGCGGTCAAAGTGACCACTGGCAAGAGCGACCCGCTCGACAAGGCGCGCGCGATCTACGATTACGTCTTCACGACGATGAAGTATGACAAGACCGGTACTGGCTGGGGACACGGCGACGTCCTCTATGCCTGCGACGCCAAGAAGGGCAACTGCACCGACTTTCATTCGCTATTCATTGCGATGGCGCGCTCGCAAGGTATTCCAGCTCGCTTCGAGATCGGATTCCCGCTTCCGCCGGACAAGCATTCGGGAGAGATCGCCGGGTATCACTGCTGGTCCGATTTCTACGTCGACGGCAAGGGATGGATTCCGGTCGATATCTCGGAGGCCTGGAAACATCCGGAGAAGCGGGACTATTTCTTCGGATCGCACGACGTCAATCGCGTGCAGTTCACTATGGGGCGCGATTTGAAGCTAAGTCCGTCGCAGAATGGCAAGCCGCTGAACTACTTTGTGTATCCCTATGTGGAAGTCGACGGGCAGGAGTATGGAAACCTGTCACTCGCCTTCTCTTTCGCGGATGTCGCGCCCACAGTCGCCGCGAAGTGATGGTTGAAACATAGCGCGAGTTCCAGCGGGTTTCGTGGACTAACCGGGTCAGCGCCGTCCAACTCGATTGCCCGGACCGCCGCTCCCGGGTCCTTGTGGCACATCGGGCGGCGCCGCCGGTGGCGTGGGATTCACGCCGTCCCCAGGCTTCGGCGCGTTTTCCGGATCCTCTCCGGGGCGCCGCAGGCTGGGGGCATTCGCCGGACGGTCCTGTTCTTGCTTCTTGGCCTCAGTCTCTTGATCGGGCTTTGCGAGGATCACTTCTTTCTCGGTGCGGACAATTTTCTCGCCGCCAATCCTCATGGTCTCGATCCGCACCACTTCATCGCCGATGATGCGCACGAAATCGACGTCGGCCGGAGGCTCGCCATAGATCCACTCTTCGTACTCAGTCTCGCCGTCTTTCTCCCGTACCTTCTTTGGAGCTTTGCCCCTGGAGTGCACTACCATTTCCGTGTTCATGCCGACCAGCACACGATGTGCTTTGATCGCTTCTTTCACCTTCGGCGGCACGGTATCGAGGTAGGCCTCTTCTTTGTTCCTGGCATTGAAGTCCAGGACCGGGTACAGCAGGGCCCGTAACTGCGCCGGGCTCATCTCAGGAACGTACTTGTCGAAGTAGATGTCCAGGTAACTTCCGTGGGGATTGTCAGTCGACTGGTCGCGCGAAAGCGGTACGGAAGCACCGCCTGCTCCCGCCACCTCGATGTGCTGATACCACTTCTTGCGGCGCACGGCACCGCCGTTGAGATCGAAATGAATATAATTATCCTTGATCCGCACGAACGAAATGTGAGCCGGGTCGCCCGGTTTGATCGAGGGTCCCCACAACGCGATGAGTTGTTGCAGTTCCTGGCCGCTGGGTGTCGTGACACCATCCTTCAACTTCAGCCCTTTCGAGCCCATTGGAAAGTGCGCGCGCGAGTAGACGAGCTGGGTTTCGAAGTCGCGGATGATCTCGAAGCGGGTTTGCTTGGACATATGCGCCGCATTGGCCGGGATCGCGGGGGCAGGCTGCGACTCGGCGGTAGCAGGAACTGGCGCTGACTTCTGGTCTGTAGCGGCGGAACTAGTGTTTTGTCCGTAACTTGGCACAAGAAAGACGAGGAACAGTGCGAGGAATGCGGGCGGGACAATACGTTGCATAAAGCACCACTCGATCTTAGATGTCATTATACCGTGCGGGAGATTACGGAAAACTTGCAGTTTTTGGAGCACTGATGCGTGTCCAGTCGGCCTCAGAGAATACGATTTCAAAAGCTCACCGGCAGCGTCCACGTGCACGCCTCGAGCGGTGAAATCCTCCGCGTCACCTCGACTTCCCTGGTCGGTTAGCCTGCTTTTGTACCGCCGAGAGCGCCGAAGAAAAGTTCGCGAATCAGGTAAAAAAGTCCTTCTGGGAGATTGACATACGTGGAGTTTTAGGCCAAACTCGCGCTAATCGCGCTTTTCCGCTGTGCGGGCGGATTCGTCTCTGGCCAAATTTCTCTCCACAAGGCGATAAGGGCCATGGCTAGTGCTCCGCGTCAGACGACAGCGTCACGTATTACGTCCAATCGTGATTTCCTGTGTCCCCCTGATTTTGAACCGGCGACGGTAGAGGAGTCCCCCAGCGATCTCGACCTGGTCAGAATCCTCCGTGAAGCGGCAACCTCCGGCTCCCAACCGCTGGAAACCCTCGCGGACGCCGTCACCGACGCAGCGCGGGTTTTAAGTGGCGCCGACGGCACGGCTCTAGGGCTCGAGACAAAAGGGATGATCCTATGCCGGGCGCGCAGCGGGGAAATCGCTCCGCCAATCGGCGCACCTATCAGCGCCGAATCCGGTATCTCGGGTGAGTGCCTGCGTACGGCCACCATGCTGGTTTGCCACGACGCCATAACCGATGCGCGCGTAGATACTGAGGTATGCCGCAGGCTGGGAATCCGCTCGGTGGCAGCCGTTCCTGTGCGCGGGCCCATGGGTGCGGCCGGAATCCTGGAAGCCTTCTCCGCCCGTCCCAATTCCTTCGATGGCGATGCGCTCCGTTCGCTGCGGGAACTGGCCATGGTCGCCGAAATGGCCTATATGCGGGAAGCGCGCGACCATGGACATAGGGCGCTACCAGCAATCGCAGAGCCCACAGGTCACTCGACCCCTCCGCTGGCCACAGAGGACATTCTCGACGGGCTGTCGCAGCCAAGCAAGAAACGCCTTTGGATCGTTGGGGCTGTCGCGCTCACCCTGTTGACGGTTGCGGTGGCTTGGTGGAGCTGGCATGTCCCGGGCGACGAATCCGCTATCGGTGGGCAGAGCGTGCGCGCCGCCAGCGCGGAGCCGACTCATTCCCCTGCGCCCGAAATGATTAATCCCAAGCCGGGACCGGGAGTGCCAACGGTGCGTGCTGACCGCTCGCGGCCTCAGACTCTGCAGAATGCCTCTGAACTCAAGCCGATCGAGGCGACTCCTGGGACGGTGGCATCGACGGCGTCGGGGGCTCCCGATACTGTACAGGTCCGGATACCGACAGGAACATCTGCTGAATCTTCCACCGTCGCAGAACCGCCGCCGGTCGAGGTTGTTTCTTCGGCGAATCCGGAATCGTTGGCTCGACTGACATCCGTGGAAACGCCGATGCCGGCAGCGCCCCCGCGAGTATCCCAAGGTGTGGTCGAGGCGACACTGATTCAACAGGGTCGACCCGGTCTATCCGATGCAGGCGCGTACCGCGAGACTGAGCGGAAAGGTCACGCTCTCAGCCACCATCAGTACCGATGGATCTATCCGGGAAGTGGCTGTGACGGGCGGGTCACCCGTTCTGGCTGCCGCAGCCAAGACGGCGGTTCGACAGTGGCGCTATCGCCCCGCCACATTGAATGGAAGTCCTGTCGAGGTGCAGAAAGAGATTATTATCATGTTTGCCCAGCCGTGAGATGGGAACCCACTATGACAGGTTCAGCGCCTTGCGGATTGTGCCGCGTTCCTTCTGAATCTTGTCCTGCAGAAGGGTGATCGCATAAATCAACTGCTCGGGACGCGGCGGACATCCGGGAACGTATACATCGACCGGGATGACCTGGTTCACGCTCTGCACCAGCGCATAGTTCTGGAACACGCCGCCCGACGTTGCGCACGCACCCATCGACATCACCCATTTAGGTTCGGGCATCTGCTCCCACAGTTGACGGATCACTGGCGCCATCTTGTTCGAAACGCGGCCGGCGATGATCATCAGATCGCTTTGCCGGGGCGACGGACGGAACACTTCGGCACCAAAGCGCGCGATATCGAAACGCGACGCGCCCATCGACATCATCTCGATGGCGCAGCATGCGAGGCCGAAGGTCATCGGCCAGATCGAGCTCTTGCGCATCCAATTGACGGCGGAGTCGAGCGTGGTGAGGACCACGCCCTCAGGCGTGGGATTGCCGAAAGTCAGGTCTCGGACGACTTTCTTGCCGTTTTCGACATCAACATAGGGGCCAAAATTTAGTTCGCGGGACATTATGTGAGTATTTTAAACCACAAGCGACCAAGAGGACATTGCCGCTGCCTGGTTTCCTTGGGATGTCAGCCGAATCCGACCGAACCAAAATACCACCACGCCCCAGGTCACAACGCCTCAACCCCAGCGTCAACCTTGACGCAAAACTTGGTTCTGGTTCCCCCGCCACCTGAACGAGCTAGGCGAAACCACTACCGCAATTGCTCGTCGGATTGAATCTTGCTCCGGACGCACTGCAGGACCTGATTGTTGAGCAAATGAAATAGCGCGCACTGCGTGGAATCTTGCTGGAAATCTTCCTGCGTTGTTCTTTTTGTTTGGTCAGATTCGCTCCATGCGTTTATCCTGTGGCGTCGTTCGTCGCTAAATTGCTCTATTTTTATGTCTGTGAAAAGTGCGCATGAAGTTCTTGAAGCGTTGGAAGATCCGGATCCTGCTATTCCTTGCCGTAGTCGGGCCGGGGTTTATTACCGCAAACGTCGACAATGATGCCGGCGGCATCCTTACCTACTCGTCCGCCGGGGCGCAATTCGGATACCTTCTGCTGTGGACCATGATCCCGATCACGCTCGCCCTGATCGTGGTGCAGGAGATGTGTGCTCGCATGGGTGCGGTCACAGGCAAGGGATTGAGCGATCTGATTCGCGAAGAATTTGGGCTGCGCATCACGTTTTTCATGATGCTTGGCATTCTCATCACCAACTTCGGCAACGTGGTCACGGAATTCATCGGCATCGCTACCAGCCTCGAGTTGTTTGGGTGGCCACGCATTTACACCGTTCCGATCTGCGCCGTGATCGTATGGTTGATCGTCGTCAAAGGCCAGTACAAGAGCGTGGAGAAAGTGTTCTTGGCGGCGTCTTTTTTTTATGTGACTTACATCTTCGCTGGCGTGCTCGCGCATCCGGCCTGGAAAGATGCGGCGATTGCCACAATCAAGCCGCCCGACCCCAAGGCATTTCGCGATCAGACTTACCTCTACATGGTCATCGGCGTGGTGGGCACGACGATTGCGCCGTGGATGCAGTTCTACCTGCAATCCTCTATCGTGGAGAAGGGCGTCACACGCCGGCAATACAAAGCGTCGATGCTGGACGTTGTGACCGGCTGCATCTTCACCGACGTGGTGGCGTGGTTCATCATCGTTGCGTGCGCAGGGACGTTGTGGATTCATGGGTTCCGCAACATCACGTATGCGGCCGACGCCGCGTCAGCCCTCAAGCCGCTTGCCGGGCAGTATGCCTACATTCTTTTCGCCGTGGGATTGTTCAATGCGTCTCTTTTCGCGGCATCGATTCTCCCTCTCTCAACCGCGTACACGGTGTGCGAGGGGCTGGGATTCGAATCGGGAGTGGGACGGAAGTTCGGTGAAGCGCCTGCCTTCTACTGGCTCTATACCGCGTTGATTGTCGCTGGCGGGGTTGTAGTTCTGATTCCCGGACTGCCTTTGGTCAAGATCGCGGTTCTCTCGCAGGTCGTCAATGGAGTGGTACTGCCCTTTGTACTGATCTTCATGCTGCTGCTTGTCAACAAGAAAGAATTGATGGGCGAGTACGTGAACAAGCCGCTGTTTAACGCCGTCGCATGGGCAACGACGGTGATCATGATCGGCTTGACGGTGGCGTGGTTCTGGAGCCTGCGTTCGGGCTAAAGCAGCTTTCCGGCGGCGAGGTCGGTGACCAGCGTAAGGTCGGCTTCGAGGAAATCAAACTTCGGAAGGTCTGTCGGTTTGGCCCACTGAATGTCTTTGAAGATACGGTTCTCGAGATCGCCCTTATATTCGCGAACGACGTAGAAGCGCAACTCCACCATGCCTCCGTTCGGATACTCGTGCTGAATGCGCGCGAGTTCGTGGCCGATGATTGCCTCAATTCCCAATTCCTCGTCGAGTTCGCGACGCAGGGCGTCTCGGGGCTGTTCGCCTTCTTCAATTTTGCCGCCGGGGAACTCCCATTTCAGCGGCATCGTCTGGTGCCGCGTCCGCTGGCACACCAGCAATTTGCCGTCCTGCATGATGAGTGCTGCGACCACCCGTTTCATGACTCAGCCGGACCGCCGCTTGCAGTGCGCTGGCTACAGGATCAACGCAACTGGTGAAAGTGAAGGCAAATGCCGCAATGCCAGTGGAGCACCGGAGTTCGAGCTCATGCAGTGCGAACTCGTGGTTGTCAATCAGGAAGTACATCCGGGGAGAATCCACAGCCACGTAGCTTTCTGGCTGACCTTGTGAGCTGGAGCGGAAGCGCGTGTCACGGCCAGCCTGTTTCTCGCTGAGAGGCTTACCGTCTTGCAGAATCACAACCTCGGCGTGGGGAGCGTGCGGGCAAGCCATGACCAAGTTTACGGCGGCGGCTTCGTATTTCAACCGCAAACTGTGAGGTTCTTTCTCGGCGGCCTCGAAGTATTCCGCTGTCGATGCCCAGCGACCATTCGCGTAAAAGAAGTTCTCTTCGAGAGAGCCGTTGAAGGAGTAGTCCGCGATCTGATCTTCCCTGAAGCCGCCCTCATTGCCGATACGTCCACGCTGATGGCCGAGGTACAACTCTCCCGTTGCTCGATAGCAAACCGCGCCCACATGATCTTCTTCGCGCATCGGCGCCATCACGGGCGGAAGTTCCATTGCAGGATCGATCTCGCGGAGCAACTCCTGAATTACCTGCTCGCACTCTTCGTATCCGCCCTCGCCGAAGTGTCCGTAGCGCAGGTATCCGTCTTTATCGAGCAGATACTTCGTCGGCCAGTAGCGGTTGGCGAACGCTTTCCAGATTTCGCGGTTGCTGTCGATGACAATTGGGTAAGTCAGCCCGAACTCGCGAATCCCGCGCTCCACGTTCGACTCATACTGGGCGAATGTAAACTCGGGCGTGTGGACACCAATGACCGTGAGCCCCTTGTCGAGATAGCGCTCGTGCCACGCCTGCACGTAGGGAAGGGTGCGAATGCAGTTGACGCAGGTGTAATCCCAGAAATCGACCAGGACAGCCCGCCCGCGTAACTGCCGAAAGCTCAGCGGAGTGGAATTAAGCCACACGCGGCCAATCTCAGGCGCGCGTACTTTGCCTTTCTCGACTCTCATGCGCCGGCTGCTTCCAGTTTTTTTCCTACGAGGGCCGCGCAGTGCTGCACGAATTCCTGATGTTCTCTGGTGAAGGCGGCGGGGAAGTGGCTGTCGATGTCGAGCTCGCCAACGACTTTCCCGTGGGCAAACACCGGAACGACGATCTCAGACTTGGTTTCGAGCGAGCAGGCGAGGTAGCGAGGATCTTTGGCGACATCGTCCACCACAACGGTTTGCCCGCTGGAAGCGGCCGCGCCGCAGATGCCCTGGTTGAGAGGGATGCGCGTGTGCGGTGTCATCGCGCCTTCAAAGGCTCCCAGGACCAGAACGGGCGGCAGCGCGCCCGGTTCCAGCAGGTAGAAGCCGACCCAGTTGTACTTGAGCATCTTGTCATGCAGCAGCTTTACCATGCCCCGCATGAGGTCGTTGGCTGTGGGCGAAGATTCTGCCAGCGTAGAGACTTCAGAGCGTACTTCTTCCAGTCGAGTGGCCACGGGGTTCATCAATCTTAACCTAGCACGCCGGATTTTCGTCGCGAGCTGCGGGAACGCCAGTAATCTGCCGGATTCCTTTGGTGCGCGGAAAAGCTTCAGGATGAATCGCCCAGGCCAGGGCGTCGAGGCCTTGCAGCAGCGTGGGGGCAGGTGTATTCAGAAACTCGTCGCGAATGCAGAAGACGCGGCCTGAGAGCGCGGCTGAGGTTCGTTCCCATCCACGATCTGCGATGATTTTTTCCAGCGGTACGCGATCTCCGGCTCCGCACCAGGCGGCGATGATGATGTCGGGATTGAGGGCGGCAATCTCATCACTTGAGCACTGACGAGCAGGCGTTCCGGCGAACTCTCCTCCCGCAGCCTCGATCAATTCCGCCACCCACGGTTGCGACGCGATCACCGGCTTGCCCCACTCCTCACAGAAAACTCTAGGGCGTTTAGCCGCCGCGGTGCGATCTCGAACTTCTTCGATGTGCTGTTCCATGGCCTGAATTACTTCTTCCTCCCCGGTCGGAAGCTCCTACGGTGCCGGCAATGGTAGCGATGTCGGTATAGATGTCGGCCAAAGTTTTGGGAGCGAGTCCCAGGAATCGCGCACCGGACTTGAGAATTTCCGCGAGTGCCTTCTCCTGGAAAGGAACGGCCGCGATCACCAAGTCGGGCTGCACAGCGATGATCTGCTTTGAATCGGCGGTCCACGAGTCCGGCAAGATCGTGCGCGATCCATCCGCGACCGCGGATACAACATCGGCGCAGTAGCGTGTACACGCAATAACCCGGTCCAGTTCGCCGATCGCATCGAGAATTACAGTCGCGCTCGGCTGCAGGCACGCGATTCGGCGCGGACTGTGATTTACACGGCATAAGTCCATCTTAAACATGTTGACAGATGCAGGTGCTTGCGACCTTCCTAAACTTTGCCACCAACCGTCGCGGGGACGAGTACATCTAACGGAGGCTTTCAATTCAGCAGGTCGCAGAGAATCCCTTGAAACAACGACCCTTTCCTATTGTCGTGCTTGCGCTTTTCCTTACCTTCCTCACTCCGGTCGCGGCTTGGACGCAGGACGCCGAAACGTCTCCACAACCCGCAGTGACCAACACGAGTCAGACTGTAAATGTGCTGAACCATATCATCTTCATGGTGCAGGAGAACCGCGGTCTCGATCACTACTTCGGAGCTTTGCGGGAATACTGGCGCAACAACAACTTCTCCGACATCTCCTTCGACGGCCTGCCGCAGTTCAATCCAACATCAGGCGTTGCTCCGCTGTACCGGCCGCCGCGAACCAATCCCGGATGTGACCCCGCGTATCCACCGCCTAACGATTGCATCGAAGACAAGAACAGTCCAGCCGTCACTTCGTATCACCTGATTACACAGTGCATTGAGAATCCAAGCCCCTCATGGAACGAGGGGCACGTGGATTGGAACCTGACCAATCCCTTGTCTGCCACCCCGAACCTGAACGGGTACGTCTATACCGGAGCCCACGACGCGCGCAACAACAACCCGCCGTTCTACGACACCGACGGCATTCGCGTGATGGGCTACTACGACGGCAGCGACCTGAATTATTACTACTACATGGCATCGCAGTTCGCGACCTCGGATCGCTGGTTCTGCACCGGTGATGACGCGAACATCCTCGAATCGCGACTATCTGATTGCAGCCACGTCTCAGGGATATGTCTATCCGATTGGCACCGACAGCAACGATCAGAAACTGCTGACCGCCAAATCGATTTTCCAGGCTCTGCAGAATGCCGGGATCAGTTGGAAGATTTACGTCAATCCCACGAATACCCCGTGCGCCTCGAATCCCACGGCGCAGTGTTTGCTGGGATACAGTTACATCCAGAACTTCCAGTGGGGACATACCATTCCGCAGCAATTATCCCAACAACCTGGTCCCGATCTCGCAGTACTTCACCGATGTGAAGAACGGAACATTGCCGCAGGTGGCGATGATCGAGCCCGCTTCGCCCGCAGGCCTCGACGAACACGGATCCGATTCCGATCCCTATCCGATCAACATTCAATTGGGCGCGAAGTATGTTGCATCGCTGATCAACGCGCTGATGAACAGCGTTTCGTGGAAGGACTCGGCGTTCATTCTTACCTACGATGAAGGCGGCGGCCTGTACGATCACGTGGCCGCGAAGCCGGCGAAGAGTCCGGATGGGATCAAGCCTGTGGACCTGCTGCCGGGCGACATCTGCACCGGCGCCACGGGCCCAACGTGCGATTTCACCTACACCGGATATCGCGTGCCGCTGCTCGTGATTTCGCCCTACGCCAAGAAGCACTATGTGAACCACCAAGTCGCGGACTACACCGCGATCTTGAGGCTGATCGAAACGCGCTTCAACTTGCCGGCTCTCACCATGCGCGACGCCGCACAGATCAACATGACACAGTTCTTCAATTTCAACACTCCACCGTGGATGACACCACCCAACCCGCCTGTCGCAAAGCACCAGCGGTCCGTGCTATCTGAACCAGTTGCCCTGAGGCGGGCTAACGTTTTATTTGCGCGAGTGCGGCCGAGAGGGCATCGAGTGCCAGCTGTGCGGCGTGGCTCGATGCCTGGGGCAGTCCTCCAACGGCGCGGACTAGATCTTCTCTGGTGAGCATGCGGGCTTCCTCGGCAGTTTTGCCCAGCACCATTTCCGTCAGTGCCGACCCGCAGGCCATCGCCGGGACGCATCCCTTGGCCTTGAATTTGATCTCGGCGATCCGGCCCGCGTCGAACTTCAGGCTGAGGCGAATCACGTCACCACAAACGGGATTCTCAATCTCGACGGTGGCGTCTGCGTCGGGCAGATCCCCCGCATTGCGCGGATTCTGAAAGTGATCGAGGAGTTGCGCAGAATACATCGCTTAGCGCCGTCCGGTTCCGTCCGGAAAGTAAATCGTCCATCCACGCTGGTGCGCGGTGGTCTCAAGATCAGGATTCGGATTCACGGCGAAAGCATGTTTTGCGATCGCGAGCATGTCGAAGTCCCAGCGCGAATTGCCGAATGCAGCGTGAATCTCCTTACCGACGACTTCGCGCAAGGCCTTCGGCTTGCCCGGCCCGGAAGGAACGCGCACCAGCTTGTCGGTGACGATGCCATGGTCGAGTTCCACCTTCGCCGCCAGAATTCTGCTATCGGGAATACCAAATTGCGTCATCCCTGCGCGGATCAGCCACTCATTCGACGATGACACCGCCCAAATCTCACAGCCCTGCTCGTGCAGTTGATGAACCAACTGCTTCATCTCTGGGAAGACGCGCCCGGGGAAATGAGAAGTCATGAACTCGGTGGCGGCTTCCATCACCGCTGAGTCCGAGAGTCCCTTGTGCATGGTGACCATCTCGCCGCACATGTCGTCTTCGCTTACGTTGCCGGCCTTGTATTCGGCGTAGCGGGCACGCATGGCGCGGGCAACTTCCTCCGACACAACGCCGCGCTTAAGTTCCCAAGCGAAGAAGGTTTCCCCGGCATCGCCCGACCAGAGCGTGCCATCGCAGTCGAACGCGGCAACGCGCGGGGCAAGCCGCAGGACAGAGTCGATAAATTCGGCGGCGGTCGGGTAGATGGCTTCTGTGCTCGTGCGATCCATGCACTTTGACGATATCGTGCGCGAGCAGGGAATGCGCAATTGCCGGAAAGGCCGCAGGATTTCGGATTGAAGATTTCAGATTGACAGATTAGATCGCATCGAAATCTGAAATCTCAGATGACTGACACGGATTGCCGTTACAGCTTCGGAACCAGAGCTGCGTAGTCTTCCGGAGTATTGATGTTCAGAGCGACATTGGCGTCATCCACGGCAAGATATTGGATGTGCTCCTGGTAGCGGTGTTCAATGTCGCGCGCGCTGCCGGTCGCGGGCGCCTGCAGGAATTGCTCGATCATTTCGCGGCCGGCCACGAAGGGATGTCCGTGCTTTCCCGAGAACTCCGGAACCACGGCCCAGACGCTCTGCGGAGCGGCTTCAAACGAATCGCGCAGCGTCTGGCACCGTCGCGACATTCGCCGGAGGCCGATCCACCAGCGTGATGAAGGCCGCGTCGCGTCCATGGTTGAGCACCTCGCGCAAGCCGACCTGCAGGGAACTGAACTGACCGCGGCTGGGATCGGGATTTGTGACTATCGACGCTCCGTTCGCATAGGCAACTGGCGCCAGCGCGGCTTCGTTCTGTCCGGCAACGACGATGACGAAGTCGGTGGAAAGGGCGAGCGACCGGATCGCCGCGGAAAGGAAGCTTTCCGTCGAGGGAACCTGTGCGTCAGACGTTGGCGGCCATGGCAGCAGTGCCTTGTCTCGTCCCCATGCGCGAGGATTCCCCTGCAGCCAGAATGACTGCCAGCGAAGCTCGCCGACCGGGACATGGTGCGGAAGATAGCAGAAAGTCGGGAGAAAGTCAGTGACCCGAAACGCAGAAGCCTTAACCACAAAGGGCACGAAGGTTCACGAAGGGAAAACCCGACCTTCCTTCGTGCACCTTCAGTGTCCTTCGTGGTTCCAGGTTTTTTCGATTATCGACTAGCTAGGCTTGACTATCGTCGACAACTTCTTCCGCGCTCGACGCCTGCATTCGTCTTGAACCAGCTCATGTGCGGCAGGGATGACGTCGCGTGGCGGCGAATCGCGATTAATTCGGCGGTGATTGCAACTGCAATCTCCTCCGGCGTGACCGCGCCGATATCGAGCCCGATCGGGGCATGAACGCGCTCGAAAAGATGGGCCGGCAAGCCTTCCGCCTGCAGCGCCTTAGAGATCTCAATTACTTTGCGCTTGGAGCCGATCATGCCAACGTAGCGGGCGCGTGTCTGCACGGCCCAGCGCAAGATGTGCATGTCGTCGCGGTGGCCGCGGGTGACGATCACGATATAGGACGATTCGTTGGGATCGAGCTTCTGCATCGCCTCATCGAAGTCGAGCGCGTGCACCTCGCGGGCGGCGGGGAAGCGTTCCTTGGTTGCGTAGGACGATCGGTCGTCGGTGACGATGACGTCGAAACCGGCAGGAGCCGCTGTTCTGCAAAGATTGATCGCCACGTGACCTGCGCCGAAAAGATAAAGTAACGCTGGAGGGAGCACGGGTTCGACGAAAACCTCGAGCGTGCCGCCGCACACCAGCCCTGTGTCGTACTTCGGGTCCTGGTTCAAGTCAAACTTTAAGGTTCTGGGCTTCTCCGATTCCATCACTTCGCGGGCTGCCTGCCAGACATCGGCCTCGACGCATCCACCGCCGATGGTGCCCACAATCGAACCGTCATCGCGTACCAGCATTTTGGCTGTCTGGAATGAGGGGATCGAGCCGCGCACGTTGACAATCGTTGCGACTGCCCCGCGGCGGCCCTGGCGGCGAAGTTCGACGATTTGTTCGTAAATATCCATCGCGCTGGACGGCTGTCCTGATTATCAGGCGGTCAACAGGAGGGAGTCAACGTTCAGGCAAGCAAAAGCCCCGGGGCCATTACTCCGGGGCTGTTGACGGCCAAAACCAGTAGAACCGAAAACGACTATGCCAAGATAGCCGCGTTGTCACTTCTTCGCCTCCACGGTCTTCCAGTACGCCTGGTGCCCGATGTAGTCATCATCCGCCAGGTTCGCGATGATCAGGCGCTTCAGCTTCAGCGGATCGACATTCGTGCTTTGCACCTTATAGGCGATCGTGCCATCCGGGCGGATCAACAACGTATAGGGCACTGCCGCGTTCCAGTCGGGATCGAACGCGGCGAGTTGCGCATAAAGATCAGTCGATCCGAGGATGAGATTCGTGCTCGTCGCGTGTTCCGCCTGCAGCACCTTCTCGACTCCCGGCTTCTCGTCCGGATAGTTGATGCTGACCGTAACCAGATCGAAAGCACGGTGCCCGTACATGCGATACATGGTTTCGAAAGCAGGCAGCTCTTTGCGGCACGGCCCGCACCAGGTCGCCCAGAAATCGACGAGCAGCAGCTTGCCGGTCGTGTTCTTGCGCAGCGCGCGCAAGTCGTCGGCTGAGACCGGCTTTACCGTCACGGGTTTCTTCTCGATCTCGGCCATCTCTTCGCGCCGACCCTCCTCTTTGTACAGCCATTTTGTCGAGCATCCGACGGCCGGTGTCTTAGCGATCTCAACCGGCTTGCCTGCCAGCAGGGCGTCGAGCGCCAGGCGAGCGTCACGCCGCGTAACCAGCGGCTCTCGCGGATTGTTGTCGACGCGTCCTTGGTAGCGCAGTTTGCGACCTGCGTCGAAGATAAATACGTGCGGCGTCGCGGTAGGCCCGTACAGATTGGAGATCTTCTGATCCTCGCCGTCGTACAGATAGGGGAAGTTGAAGTGCCGGTATTCGTCGCGGATCTGCATTTCTTCGAAGGAATCGCCAACGTCCGTGTAACCCATCTCATCGAGCCGCACCGCGTTCGGACTGTTGGGCTCAATGGCGACCACGGTGACGCCGCGATCTTTGTAGTCTTCGGCGATCTGCTTGATGCGGGTCTCGTAGAGTTGCGACGTCGGGCAGTGATTGCAGATGAACGCAATCATCAGGACTTTGGCGGATGCGTAATCCTTCAGGCAATGTGTCTGCCCGTCGACCCCTTTGAGACAAAAGTCGGGTGCCGCAGCACCAACGGCCAGTGTGGGCGGGCCATGCTCTTCCTCTTCCTGAGCGGCAGTAGGTGCTATCGGAATAAGAATCAGGACAACCAGCAGTCCGAGGAAAGATCGGATGAATGACTTTCGATGCATGATGATGATCCTCACACGGCTGAGATTCTACATCTGCGATGCTGTTCTCGGGCCAGTGCAAAATTCTTCAACCACAAAGGACACGAAGGAACACGAAGGAAATTCAACCGTAGGGTTTTCCTTCGTGGACCTTCGTGCCCTTCGTGGTTTATGAGGTTGCTGGATTTGAATGTGTTAGCTTGAAGGCTCAAATCGCAGCGGGAGATTTCCATGAAAGCCGTTCGCATCCATCAATTTGGGGGACCGGAAGTTCTCACCTACGAAGACATCCCCGATCCGCAACCGCGCAAAGATCAGGTGCTGGTGAAAGTGAAAGCCTGCTCGCTCAACCACCTTGACGTGTGGGTGCGGAAAGGGCTTCCGGGGGTGAAGCTGCCGCACATCCTCGGCAGCGACATCGCCGGAGAAGTGGTGGAAGTGGGCGAGTACGTCTCGGGCGTCAAGCCGGGCCAGCGCGTGCTGGTCGCTCCGATGCATTTTTGCGGACACTGCGTGAAGTGCCTCGCCGGTATGCAGAACCAGTGCCGCGAATTCACCGTGCTGGGCAACGCCGTCGATGGAGGTAACTGCGAGCTTTTTGCCGCACCGGCCGCGAGCGTCATTCCGATCCCCGACTCCCTCGACTTCAACCAGGCCGCCAGCGTGCCGCTGGTGTTCGTGACCGCGTGGCACATGCTGGTCGGATTGGCGGGAGTGCGTCCCGGGCAGACGGTACTGGTACTCGGGGCCAGTTCAGGTGTCGGCATCGCCGCGATTCAGATCGCGAAGCTGTTTCATTGCCGCGTCATCACCACGGCAGGGGACGAATCCAAGCTCGAAAAAGGGCAGTGCCCTCGGAGCCGATTACGGTATCAACCACTACAAGCAGAAGATCTCAGAAGAAGTCCGCCGGATTACGAACAAGGAGGGGGTGGACATCGTGGTCGAGCATGTCGGCGCGGCCACCTGGGAGGAAAGCATGAAATGCCTGAAAACCGCCGGGGCGCTCGTGACCTGCGGCGCGACCACAGGACCCAGCGTCGGCATCGACCTGCGACATTTGTTCGCGCGGCAGTTGAGAATCCTGGGTTCCTACATGGGCACGATGGGCGAGTTGCACGAAGTCCTCGGACACGTTTTCGCCGGACGGCTTAAGCCAGTGGTCGACCACACGTTCCCGCTGAGCGAAATACGTGCCGCGCATGAATACCTGGAAAAGAGCCAGATGTTCGGGAAAGTGATCGTGAGCCCGTAGATTCGGTAAGTTGCGCCGTCGCTAGCTGACGCTGAAGCCTTCTTTCCATGCTACAGCTTAGAGCGCAACATACTGATCACGTCGTCGGAGGTAATTACCCCGGTTAGCTTGTTGTGCTCGTCGACCACGGGAAGGGTTTGCAGGTTGTACTTGTCGAATTGCTCAGCCACTTCCATTTCCGTGGCGTCTTGATGGGCGAGCACGAGCGGTTCTTGAGCCAGTGAAAGCATGGGCTCAGACGCCCCGGCTAGAACGATCCGGGCCAGCGGGACGGCGGCGACCAGCGTTCCCTGCGAATCGACCAGGTAGATGGTGCTGATGGCTTCGACGCCGCCTTCGAACTCCCGCAGCGAATCGATCGCGTTCTGCACGGTCGCTTTGACGGGAAGCGCCAGAAACTCCGTGGTCATGCGTCCGGCGGCGGTTTCTTCCTTGTGCTCCAGCAATTCGACGACGTCCTGCTGGGCCTCGGGCTCCATCTGGATCAGGATCTGCTCGGTTTGGTCTTCCGGCAGGTCGGCCAGCAGGTCGGCGGCGGCGTCCGGATCCATTTCTCCGACAATGTCGGCAGCCTTACCCGAATCGAGCGACTCGACGATCGCCTTCTGCACCCTGGGCTCGACTTCTTCGAGCGCCTCGGCGGCAGTCTCCTCGTCCAAAGTTTGGAACACGGCCTGGCGCTCGTCGGGAGCAAGTTCCTCGACGATATCGGCGATGTCGGCAGGGTGAAGCTTAGCCAGGCCTTCGTGCGAAATCTTGAGTTTGACGCGGCGCGCGGGATCGGTCTCGATCAGATCGACAAAATTCCAGGGAATGCTGCGAGGCGGGATTTTCGCCTAACAGCAGATGCAGAGCGGTTCGGGGCGCAACTCCGCGCAGCAGGCGACGGATCGCGCCACGCGCCCCCACGTCGACGGACTGAACCCGCAGCACGGGATGGTTTGGGTCTTTTTGCGAATCGAATTCAAGGTCCACGTCATTAACGCGGACGACTTTTCTCCCGTTGACGTCGATGACCTGCTGGTCGAGCAGGTCGCGCTCCAACAGGAACAGTCCCTCGGTACCGTTTGCTGCGGACCACTCTCCCGCAACCGTCGTGGCTCGCACTCCACCTTCAATCGCGGAAACCGCCGTAAAAGGGAGGATGCGATTGCCGGTCTTGGTTTTAATGATGAGTGATGCGACTCGCGTCCGGTCTTCCTGGGGAGCGAGCGCTACCTCGCGCACGCGTCCGGCTGCGCCCGACGGGTCATACACCGGGGCGCCCAGCAAATCGCTCAATGCGAGTGTCGTCATCGGCTAGAGAATAACCGACTGGCGCGGCGTTCGGAACCAAATTTTCAATCGGATCTCGGAGTTCGGATGTCGGCGAATCGGCGGTCGGCTCACAACCTGAGGAGGGCTGAGGTGCTCAGGGGTCGAGGGGTCAGAGATAGGGTCAGGGTCTGAACACCCTGCGCCTGACGCCCGACGCCTGCATCCAGCCTCTATAATGTAGCGTGCGGCTTATCTTCGACATCTTCGGCCAGACCCTGCAGACTCTCTGGGCGCACAAGCTGCGTTCCTTCCTGACCATGTTCGGCATTGCGTGGGGCGTGGGTTCCCTGCTGCTGCTCGTCGGACTGGGCGAAGGATTTCGCTCCGGCAACCGCAAGCAGTTCGACTCCATCGGCGAGAATGTGCTGTTTATCTGGTCGGGACGCGCTCCAGTGGTCCAAGGCAGCTTCACGGCGTTGCGCCAGTACTATCTGACCTATCGCGATTATCAGGACATTCTGACGGACTGTCCCAGCGTAGGCGCCGCGGCTCCGGTGATCTCTCGTGGTGACATCCGGGCAGTCAGCGAGTTCTATCAGGCCAGCGGTCAGATTGTGGGCGTCCCACGCCAACTTCAACCAGATCCGATATCTGCCGATCAGTGAAGGCCGATGGCTCAATGACCTGGACGATATGCAGAAGAGGGCGGTCATCGTCATTGGCGATGAAGTCCGCCGAACGCTGTTTCCCGGACGTCCAGCCATCGGGGCAATTATCCTGCTGAATGGCATTCGCTTCACCGTGATTGGGACCCTGCAAAAGGTTGGCCACGGCGACAACATGAATCTCAACCTGCGCAGCTTCGTTCCCTTCCATCGCCATGCAGGATTACTTCCGACCGCTCAATGCCGGGATCGCCACCGACACAATCTCGATGATCAACTATCAGCCGAAGTCGCGGGCCCTGCACGAGGCGGCAAAGCAGGAAGTACACAAGGTCATCGCCCGCAACCATGGCTTCGACCCGAGCAATCCCGACTCGTTCGACGAATGGGACACGGTGAAGACGGTCGACCAGGTCGGCAAGATCTTCGATGCCATGAACATGTTCCTGGGCAGCGTCGGACTGGTGACGCTGGCCTTGGGCGCCATCGGCATCATCAACATCATGCTGGTCGCGGTCGCCGATCGCACGCGGGAGATCGGTTTGCGTAAGGCCGTCGGCGCCACCAATCGCAGCATCATGTTCCAGTTCTTCGTGGAAGGCGCGTTCCTGACGATGCTGAGCGGCGGCATCGGAATTGCCGGCGCGGCGGCGTTGATGGCAGCTCTATCTAAGGTAAGCCTGGGCGACGGATTCGATCCGCCAAAATTGGTCGCTTCGACCGCCGCGCTGGCGGTCGTTTCGCTCGGCGTCGCCGGAGTGGCCGCCGGGCTCTATCCCGCCCGCCGCGCCGCGTCTGCTCGAACCTGTGGAGGCGCTGCGCAAGGAATAAGCATGCATCGCGATCTTCTCAAACAGGCCTACTCTGCGATGCGCCACGACCTTCGCCGCACTCTGCTGACCATGGCTGGCATGGCCTGGGGCATCGCGACTGTCGTGCTGCTTCTCTCCTATGGCAACGGCTTCGGCAAGGCGATCGAGGTCATCTTCCAGAGCTTCGGAGCCACCGCAGTGGGCGTGTTTCCCGGCCGCACGTCGCAGCAGGCCGGAGGCAACAAGGCCGGCGTGCAGGTTCGCTTCACCAACGACGATATCGAACTGCTGCGCAACAATCTTCCGCTCTGCAAGCACGTGGTGCGCATGTTGCAGAAGGACTCCACGGTCCAGAACAACAACCGTTCTTTCACCTTTCCGGTGATGGGTCTCGATCCCGTCCATTCAGATCGATCTGGAATCTCGACATTGCACAAGGGCCGGTTCCTCGACGACGCCGACAACATGCAGCACGGACTTGTACGCCGTGATTGCATCGGAGGCGCGCGACAAACTGTTCTCAGGAATGCCCGCCGTCGGCGAACGCATACGCATTGACGGCGTCAGCTTTGAGGTCATCGGTGTGGGCGCACCGCGCATGCAAGAGGGCGACAACGACAACAATCGTGTCGTCTACGTCCCGTACAACTCGATGGACGTCGTCAAGGACAATCACTACCTCGACGGAATCTGGCTCGACTCCTTAGGCCTCGACCACGACAAGATGGACCGGACCATCCGCGACACCCTGGCCACGGCACACAACTTCAAGTCCGACGACCATCGCGCCATCTTCGTCTTCGACGCCCAGAAGCAGCTTTCGCAATTCGGCATCATCACCATGGCCCTGAAGGTTCTGCTCGCTTTCATCGGCACCGTGACGCTCGGGATCGGCGGCGTCGGGCTGATGAACATCATGCTGGTCTCGGTGACCCAGCGGACCCGCGAAATCGGCGTGGAAAAGGCGTTAGGGGCACGGCGTCACCACATTCTTTTTCAGTTCCTGGCCGAAGCAATGGTCATCACCGCGGTGGGCGGATTCCTCGGAATTCTTCTGTCTTACGCGGTCTCGATCGTGGCCGGACGGATCACGTTCTACAGCGCTCTGGCCAAGCACGCCGAGGCTGCCGACATTCGCCTGATCGTCTCGCCGATGATCCTCCTGGTGGCGACCACGCATTCTCGCAGTGGTGGGAGTGGTGAGCGGCATGGTGCCCGCCCTGCGCGCCGCCAATCTCGACCCGATCGAAGCGCTGCGCTACGAATAAACCTCATCACCACAGAGGACACAGAGGTTCACAGAGGAAATCCTCTGTGGTACTCTGTGCCCTCTGTGGTGAAGATTTTCCATGTCTGAAGATATCCTCTCCCGGCAACCGCCTCCGGCCGACCTGCGGCTCGCGTACGGGTCGGACCCAAATCAGTTCATCGACCTCCGGCTGCCCAGGAGCAAGACTAGGTCCCACCCGCTCGTAATCAACATCCACGGCGGATTCTGGCGCGCGAAATACAATCTCGATCATGCGGGACATCTTTGCGCCGCGCTCACCGCGAAGGGACTAGCGACGGCGAACCTTGAATATCGCCGCGTCGGAAACGAGGGCGGCGCATGGCCGGGCACATTTGCCGATATTCGTTCCGCTTACCAATTTCTTATCCAAAATGCGCAGAAGCACAATTTCGACACCCAAAAAGTCGTGGTCATAGGACACTCCGCAGGAGGCCAGTTAGCGCTGTGTCTGGCCGCCCACGAACCGCACGTGACGGCGGTGATTTCGCTCGCCGGCGTGGTGGACCTGCAACGCGCCTATCAACTTCACCTCAGCCATGACGCGGTGGTCGAATTTCTTCGCGGCACGCCGGCCGAAGTGCCGGATCATTATCGCGAAGCGGATCCCATGCAGCTCTCCATCACAAAGGCACACCAATGGTTGATTCACGGCACTTCTGACGATGTGGTCCCGCCCGCATTCAGCCGTGATTACGTCGCGCTGAAGCAGCGGCGAAGCGGCGAAGGAACAAGAAGACGCGCACCTGCTGGAGATTCCTGTCGGCGGATCATTTCGATCTGATCGATCCGCGCAGCAAAGCCTGGAACAGCGTTGAACAGATCGTCCTGGAAGCGACCGCGTAGGCACGCAAGAAGCTGTACCTGAAGATTGACACGCCCTTCCCGCGCCCATACGATTTTTTGGTTCCAGGGGAATTCAAAATGTTGACTCGTGCTCCGCCGGCTGTTCGCCAGTCCTCGCCTTCGCCGCAGCCGCGCTCGCGGCCTCATCCGCGCCGCAGGCCGATCCCAACCGATACGTCACCGATATCAAGGCGCTGGCTTCTCCGGAGATGGAAGGCCGGGGCGCCGGCACCGAAGGCCTGATTCGCGCCGAGCATCTGATCGAGAAACGTTACAAGGAACTCCACATTGAGCCCGCCGGAGTGAAGGGATACTCGCAACCGTTTAGCGTTATCACCGGTGCGCGATTGAAATCCGACAATCGCTGCGCCGTGCAGACGGCTGACAAGAAACAAGAGCTCAAGATCGAACAGGATTTCGTACCCTTCAGCTTCTCGGCCTCCGGCCAGGTGGCTGCTCCGGTTGTGTTCGCCGGATACGGCGCAACTGCCGACGAATTTCACTACGACGACTACGCCGGACTCGATGTCAAAGACAAAATCGTCGTCGTCCTCCGCTATGAGCCCTCCGGGATTCGCCGCAAAGAGTGGCAATCACGGGCTGACGCAGCATTCGCAGCTCATCACGAAGGCGATCAACGCGCGCAATCATGGTGCGAAGGCCCTGGTGATCGTCAACGGTAAGCTCGGCGATGGTGAAGAAGACTCTGCTGACTCGCTTCGGCAGCGTGAGCGGGCCGGAAAATGTCGGCATCGTGATGGTGCAAGTAAAGAACGCGGTTGCCGACGCCTGGTTCCAGGCGGCGGGAAAGTCGCTGAAGGACGTTCAGGAGCAGATCAACTCCAGCACCAAGCCGGCCTCCTTTGACTTCCCCGACACGCTTCACCTTTCGTTGAACATCGACATCGAAACCACGCGGGCGACAGTCAACAACGTCCTCGCATGGCTGCCCGGACAAACCGACGAATACGTCATCATCGGCGCGCACTACGATCATCTCGGCCGCGGCAACTTCGACTCACTCGCGCCGTCACAGATCGGCCAAATTCATCCCGGAGCCGATGACAACGCCAGCGGCACCGCGGGAGTTCTCGAACTGGCGCGCCTGCTCGCTCCCCAGCGGGGAAAGCTCAAACGCAGCATCCTGTTCATGGACTTCGCCGGAGAAGAACTCGGCCTGCTCGGTTCCGCCGAGTGGGTGAAGGAGCCGACTCGCCCTCTCGCCAAGGCCGTCGGCCATGATCAACATGGACATGATCGGCCGGATCAAAGACGACAAGGTCTATATCGGTGGCGTCGGCACGGGTTCGACATTCAAAACGGTCCTGGAGCAGGCGCAGAAGGACGCGCCATTCAAGATTGAATACTCGCGCGGGAGGCTACTCCTCGAGCGATCACACTTCGTTCGTCACCAAGAAGATTCCGGTGCTGTTCTTCTTTTCCGGGCTGCATTCGGACTATCACAAACCCTCTGACACCTGGGACAAGATCAACGCGCCCTCTGCGGCGCGCCTCCTCGATATGGTCGAGAGCGTCGCTGTGCAATTGGCGAACACCGACCAACCGCCCGCGTTCCAGGTTGTAGCCGAAGAGAAGACCGCTCGGAGGAGGCGGGGGCGGATACGGCCCGTATTTCGGCTCGATCCCCGATTTCGGGCAGGTGGAAAACGGCGTGAAGTTCTCCGACGTCCGCCCGAATTCGCCCGCGGCCAAGGCAGGACTGAAAGCAGGAGACATCCTGGTGCAATTCGGCGACAAGCCCATCAAGAACCTCTACGACTTCACCGACGCCCTGCGCCGCAGCAAGGTCGGAGATGTCGTCGAAGTGAAAGTGCTGCGCGATGGGCAGCCGGTCACGGCGAGCGTGAAGCTGGAGCAACGAAAGTAGCGGGTCGAGTACCTTGTCATCCTGAGCGGCGTTCTTTGCCGCGAAGAGCCTGCCCTAAGCGAAGTCGAAGGGACCTATGCAATCTGCGGCTAGACCCACGGCTGCGGCGCGCCCTCGATTCACTCAAGATTCGATTCATCCGCGTTGATCCGCGTGAATCCGTGGCAAAGAAGTTCTCTCCGCAGCCAATCCCTTATAATCGTCCGTCACCCTGAGAGGAATCCTTTGCCCTTCGACGACCTACGCCAGTGGATCGCGGCACTAGACCGTGCCGGCGAACTGAAGCGCATCCAGACCGAAGCCGATCCAATTCTCGAGATCGCGGAAATTACCGACCGCGTCTCCAAAAGCCGCGACGCCAAGGGCAAAGCTGGCGGCCCCGCTCTTCTCTTTCAAAACCTCAAAGGCCACCCCGGCTCTCAGCTTCTGATCAACCAGTTCGGCTCCGACGCACGCATGAAGATGTCGGTCGGCGTGAAATCCTACGACGAAATCGCCGCCCGCATCCGCATGTTCATGGACGTGAAATCTCCGCAGGGATTCCTCGACAAGCTGAAAATGCTGCCGCTGCTGACCGAAGCCGGAAAGTTTTTCCCGCGCACCGTACCGACGGGTCCCTGCAAAGAAGTCATCAAGCGCGACAACTTCTCGCTCCTCGACTTCCCCATCCTGCAGTGCTGGCCGAAAGACGGCGGCCGCTTCATTACGCTTCCGTGCGTCACCACGCGCGATCCGAAGTCAGGCAAGCGCAATCTCGGCATGTACCGCATGCAGGTCTACGACGAGCGCACCACCGGAATGCACTGGCAGCGCCAGAAAAACGCCGCCGAACACGCACGCGAGCGCATGCGCGCCGCGATGTCGGAACACGTAGCGACAGCCGCCTCGGCTGTCCAGCCAGGGCGAAGCCCGGCTGCCCCGGGCACAGATGCCTCGCGCGCAGCAGTCGACATCATGGCGCGCAGCTCTGGCGGCAGCGTTCTTGCCGAAGGCGATCGCCCCTCCGGCAAAATGGAAGTCGCCGTCGCGATCGGCACCGACCCCGTGGTTACGTTCGCCTCGATCGTTCCCGCGCCCCCCGAGATCGAGGAATATCTGGTCGCCGGTTTCCTCCGCGGAGCCCCGGTCGATCTCGTCAAATGCGAGACCGTCGATCTCGAAGTCCCTGCAACCAGCGAAATCGTTCTCGAGGGCTACATCAATCTCGACGAACTCCGCAGCGAAGGTCCCTTCGGCGATCACACCGGCTTCTACTCGCTCGAAGATCTCTACCCGGTCTTCCACGTCACCTGCATCACGCATCGCAAAGATCCCATCTACGCCGCGACCATCGTCGGCAAGCCTCCGCAGGAAGACGCCTACATGGGCAAAGCCGTCGAGCGCATCTTCCTGCCGATGATGAAGCTCACCATCCCGGAACTCGTCGACATCAACATGCCCATCGAAGGCGTGTTCCACAACCTGATGATCGTATCGATCAGGAAGTCGTATCCCGGTCAGGCGCGCAAAGTGATGAACGCCATCTGGTCGCTCGGCCAGGCGATGTTCACCAAATGCATCGTCGTGGTCGATGAAGATGTGGACGTGCAGGACCTGGCCGACGTCACGCTCAAAGTCCTCAACCACATCGATCCCGAGCGCGACATTCAATTCACGCTGGGTCCGGTCGACTCTCTCGACCACGCCAGCCGCGCTGCCCGATTTCGGCTCGAAGATGGGCATCGACGCGACCCGCAAGTGGGCGAGCGAAGGCTTCACCCGCCGCTGGCCCGATGAGATTGTGATGGACGCGAAGACCAAGGCGCTGGTCGACGGCAAGTGGAAGGCACTAGCGAAAGAGTTGGGGCTGGAATAAGGTCTTCAGTTCTCCACCTTGATCTTCGCAAGAATCTTGACCAGTTCCAGATCCTCGGGCTTACTCACCTCGATCCGCACGGGCGTTCCCTCTGCGTAGCGCTTCGCTTCCGCGATCATATTTAGCACGTACGCGGGGAGTTCACTTTTCCGCGCGACTGCGACCGCCTTATCACCGAGGACAAAGGCCGCCATGAACGATCCGGTTCGTGGCCCGAGATAGACGATGTTCCGCTTCTTGAGTTGCAATCGAAGGGACCACCCATATTTGCTGCCCGACGAATTCCACTCTTCGCCGTCGAGTTTCAGCTCATTCTTCAGATCGGACAATGATCTGTTTCCAGAGAGCGTAACTCTGCCCCAAGGCTTCCTCGACCGCTTTCTGCGTCGGTCGCTGTGCCTGCCCGGCGAACGCATTCTGCGAAACCACGCCGCTCTGCTTCTTCGCTTTGCTCGTGGCTCTCAGTGCCATATGCCTAACGTTTTCAGTCCCCATGCCGCAGCGACTGCCGCGAACAATGCCATAAAGGCAACTCCGACCGCCCGATCGACTGCAGTGTTCTTGCTCCAGGCCTGGAGCACGGCGACCGTTCAAACAAAAAACAGCCCGATCGCACCGACAGCCAAAATCTTCAGCAGCATAACGCCCTCCTAAGAACCGAAGCACTATCTTGCTGCCGCAATCGCATTCCTCGCAGTGATACCAGTCACGTTTCGGGAGGTCTCTGGAAAGCAATTCTCCAGACCACAACCGAATCCTACTGCTCTGCCGAATCCATCGGTTCATACCCCGCGCAATGCAGCACAGGTAGTCGCGGATACTTTGGGAAATTCGGGTCCGTCGCCGAACGTTGGCACATATAGAAAGTCGAGCCTCGATCCGACTGTCAGTTTCCGCATCCAGCGGCACTGCTCACACAGGCCAACATCGGGAGGCTCTTGCCTTGGTTTTTCCGGGCTCTGCTGACTCATCTTTCCAAGGATAACTTTTTCAGAACCCCGACCGATGAAATCCTCACGCATGCGAGTCTCTGTGGGATGCGATATCCGGCGTTATGGCTTCATTTAGAATGGCTCCGCACCGATAGGTTGTGAGCTGACCAACGCATAGGAGTGATCATGCCCTTGCACACAAGTGAGCACCTGAATCGATGGCTGATCTGCCTGGCGCTGATCGCCGTCGTTCTTGTTCAGGCGCAGCCGGCGGCGGCATGGGGCAACGAAGGACACATTTACATCAACCGCGTTGCCGCTCAGAAGATTCCCGCAGCCATGCCGCGATTCCTGCGCCGTGCTGCAGTCGAGATCGCCTACCTCGGCCCCGAACCTGACCGCTGGCGCAATCCCGCGGAATTCGCCCTCAAGAACGCGCAGGAGCCCGACCACTTCATCGACCTCGAGCGCGTCTCATGGCTCGATCCTCTTCCTGCCGGCCGCTACGAGTTCTACCGCAAGCTTTACGAGAAACGTGCGGCGACTCCCGACCACGCCGACGACTACCTGCCCGAGCGCGTCGGCCTGCAGCCCTACATCACCATGGAGAGTCTACGGGCGCCTGAAAGCGGCTTTCCGCGAATACCGCCATCGCCAGGCCGCGCACCAGCCAACGCAGGCCGTACAGCAGGCCATCATTTTCTACGCCGGATGGCTGGGCCACTACGTCGCCGACGGCTCTCAGCCGCTTCACACAACGATTCAATACAACGGCTGGGTCGGGCCGAATCCCAACGGATACACGACCGAGCATGGCATCCACTCACAATTTGAAACCGCCTACGTCGCCGCAAATATCACCGCCAAGGACTTTGCACCGTTGGTGAAGTCTCCCTCGCGACTGGCTGATCCGTTCGCCGACTATGTAGCCTACCTGAAGCGTTCGAACGGGCTGGTCGAGCAGGTCTATTCCCTCGATAAGGCCGGGGCTTCACCGGAAAGGGCTCTCCCGCGGCCTTCGATTTCACCACTCACCGCCTCGCCGCCGGATCGCAGATGCTCGCTCGACCTCTGGTACACGGCCTGGCTGGAAAGTGCAGTGCCGGTGCCAGAACATGTCCCTCCAGCTCCGGCAACAAAGTAGGGTTCATGTGGGGACAGCCGCCATCGGCTGTCCGTCGAGCGCAGCTCAACCGCTTTTCATCCCCATTTAGCGCGTCCGAGCGCGACGTTTCCGCATCTCTTTCGGTATACTGACAAAGACATGCCGGTTCTGAAAAACATTGCCGCGATCGCCAAGGGCATGAGCATCACCTTCTCGGAGATGTTCCGGCCGACGATCGTCGAGAACTATCCCGACGGCAAGGGTCCGCTGCGCGGCGCACGCATTGAAGCCCGTTTCCGCGGCGCGCACGTGCTGCAGCGCGACGAAAACGGCCTGGAGAAGTGCGTCGCCTGCTTCCTCTGCGCGGCGGCTTGTCCGTCGAACTGCATTTACATCGAAGCCGCCGAGAACACGGCGGAAAACCGCGTCAGTGGCGCCGAGCGTTACGCCAAGGTCTACAACATCGACTACAACCGCTGCATTTTCTGCGGATATTGTGTCGAGGCCTGTCCGACCGACGCCATCACGCACGGCCACGGTTTCGAACTGGCGACCTTCAACGCCACCAATCTGGTGTACCGCAAGGAGCAAGATGCTGGCCCCCCGGCCAGCACACATGGGAGCCAACATCGTATTCAATCAGGCCGACGTGAATGGTGGGGCGCCGGCAGAAATGGTGCCCGGGAGCTAAGCTTCCAGACGATTTTCGAAATCGATCTCACGCCGGTCCATCCGCGACCGGCGTTCGTGCATGTGGGAAGACTTCATTGCCACGGATCACGCGGATGAACGCGGATCAGCAGCAAGCCTAACCGTGTTGAGCTAGGAGCTAGCGGCTAGAAGCTAGAAGCTTACAAATGGCTGACTTCTTACAAACCGTGCAGGAACGCGTCGTCATCTACGACGGCGCGATGGGGACCAACATCCAGAAGCGCAATCCCACTCTGGATGATTACTGGGGCAAAGAGAACTGCAACGAAGTGCTGGTGCTGAGCCGTCCCGACATCATTCGCGAGATCCATGCGGACTTTTTCCGCGTGGGCTGCGACGTTGTCGAGACCGACACATTTCAAGGATCCAGGATCGTGCTCGGAGAGTTTGATCTTGGCGACCGCGCTCACGAGATCAATGTGAAGGCGCGCGCAACTCGCCCGAGAAGTCGCGCAGCAATTCTCGACGAAGGATCAGGCCGCGGTTTGTCGCCGGATCGATGGGTCCGACCACGAAACTGCCGTCGCTCGGTCACATCGGCTTCGACGCCATGGTGGCAGCGTACGAAGAGCAGGCATTGGCACTGATCGAGGGTGGGGTCGATATCCTGCTGATCGAGACTGCGCAGGATTTGCTGCAAGTCAAGATCGCTACCATCGGTGTACTCGAGGCGATGCAGCAAATCGGGCAAGCGATTGCCCGTTACAGGTTCAAGTCACGCTTCAGGACGAACGAGGAGCGATGCTCCTGGGCACGGAGATCGGTGCCGCGCTGACCGCTCTAGAGCCTTTCGACATCGATGCGATTGGATTGAACTGCGCAACCGGTCCAAAGGAAATGAACGATGCGGTGCGCTATCTGGGGCTGAATTCGACGAAGCATATATCCGTGCTGCCCAACGCGGGCCTGCCCCAGAACGTCGGCGGCCACGCGGTCTACAACCTCTCTCCGCAGGAACTAGCCGACTATCACAAGCATTTCGTGCAGGATTACGGCGTCCGCATCGTCGGCGGCTGCTGCGGCACGACACCCGAGCACCTGAAAGCCGTGGTGGACGCGGTTTCCGGCGTGGAACCAGCCAAGCGCGACGTGAAGCGCGTGGGCTCGGCCTCCAGCGCCTACACCAGCGTTCCTCTCGATCTCGAGCCCAAGCCGCTCATCGTCGCCGAGGAAATGAACACGACCACCCGCGTCGATCATTTCCGCAAGCTGGTGCAGGGCAAGAAATACGACGAGATTCTGGCGCTCGCCAAGAAACTGGTGAACGAAGGATCGCACATGCTCGACTTGTGCTGCGCGATCGTCGGCGAAGACGAGAAGGGATACATCACTTCGATTCTGGAAAAGATCGCCACGCGAGTTCCCGCGCCAATCCTGGTCGATTCCACCGAGGCTGACGTTGTCGAGGAAGCGCTGAAGCGCATCCCGGGCCGCGCCATCATCAACTCCATCAATCTGGAAGATGGCGAGAAGCGAACGTCGAAAGTTCTGCCCATGGCCAAGCGCTACGGCGCCGCGGTGATCGCGCTGACCATCGACGAAGACGGCATGGCGCTCACCGCCGACAAGAAAGTCGCGATCGCGCATCGCATCCACGACCTGGCGACGAACAAGTACGGCCTCGACTCGACTGACCTGATCTTCGACGCACTAACCCTGCCCATCTCCACCGGCCAGGAAGAGTACCGCACGGCTGGAATCGAAACCCTGAAAGCAGTCGAGCGCATCAAGAAGGAATTGCCTCAGGTCAAAACGATCCTGGGCGTCAGCAACATTTCGTTCGGCCTCGACGCCTATCCGCGCCGCGTGCTGAACTCCGTCTTCATGCACGAAGCCGTCGATCATGGCCTCGACATGGCCATCGTCAACTACACAAAGATTTATCCGCTCTACAAGATTCCGCACGAAGAAGTCGAACTCGCGCGCAAGCTGATCTACCGCGACGAATCGGCCGGCGATCCCTTGCAGGTCTACATGGCGCACTTCGCCGGCATGAAGGGCAAGCCTGCCGCCTCGACCACGGCGCACGTCGACACGCTCTCGGTGGAAGACAAGCTGAAGTTCGCCATCATCAACGGCGAAAAATCCGTCGGCGAGGGCGAGCACAAGAAGTCACTTGAAGTTCTACTTGAAGATGCACTCGTAAGCTATTCCCCGCTGGAACTGATCAACACCGTCCTGCTCGACGGCATGAAGACGGTCGGCGATCTCTTTGGCGCCCGCAAGATGCAGCTGCCGTCCGTGCTCGACTCCGCGGGAGTCATGAAGCAGGCGGTCGCTTATCTCGAGCCCAAGATGGAGAAGAAATCCGGCTCGCAGAAGGGCACGATCGTGCTCGCGACGGTCAAGGGCGACGTGCACGACATCGGCAAGAACCTGGTCGACATCATCCTGTCGAACAACGGATTCAAGGTCGTCAATCTCGGCATCAAGCAGCCCGGCGATTCGATCATCCGCGCCGCGCAGGAGCATCAGGCCGACGCCATCGGCCTCAGCGGCCTGCTGGTGAAATCGACGCTCGAGATGAAGTACGTCATCCAGGATCTCGAGCGCCAGAAGCTGGAGTTCCCCGTCATCTGCGGCGGCGCCGCGCTCACCCGCAAGTACGTGGAAGACGATCTGCGCCGCGAATACGCCAACGGAGTCTTCTACGCCGACGATGCCTTCGCCGGACTGCACATCATGGAAGATCTCGCAACGGCTGACGGAGCGCGAGACGCACGCATCGCGGAAGGCCGCACCGTGAAGGAATATGCCAAGGCTGCCGCCGTCGACGAAGAAACCGGCCCGGTCTTCGCCGAGCGCAGCCCCGTCGTAACCGACGCGCCCAATATTCCCACGCCTCCGTTCTGGGGCGTGCGCGTCAAGAAAGACTACAACCTGCGCGAACTTTTCAATTACATCAACGAAACCGCGCTCTTCAAGAACCAGTGGCAGCTCAAGACCGCGTCGCAGGCGGATTACTTGCGGCTGGTCGAAGAAAAGTTCCGCCCGATCCTGCGCAAGCTCGAAGATGAGGTCTTCGAGTCCGGCCTGTTCGCACCCGCCGTGGTCTACGGATACTTCCCTGCCCAGAGCGACGGCAATGACGTGATCGTGTACGAACCGCCCAAGATCTCAGGCCGCGCGTCCTTGCGGCACCCGCTGGGAGGAAGGCCTTCCTGAACTCCTGCGCTTCACCTTCCCTCGCCAGAAAGAAGGCCGCCGTCTTTCCATCGCTGACTTCTTTGCGCCGAAATCCTCCGGCAAGATGGACGTGCTCGGAGTCTCGCTCGTCACGATCGGCCCCGCGGCCAGCGTGGAAACGCAGCGACTCTTCGAAGGCGGAGAGTACACCAAATATCTATACCTGCACGGCCTGAGCGTGGAAACCGCCGAGGCCCTGGCCGAATTCCATCACAAGAAAATGCGCGAGGAATTGGGCATTGCGGGAGAAGATGCTCCGGAAATCCGCGACCTCTTCCATCAGAAGTACCGCGGATCGCGCTACTCGTTCGGCTATCCCGCGTGCCCGAACCTGGAAGATCAGACCAAGCTGTTCGCACTTCTCAAGCCGGAAGAGAACGTCGGCGTGCAGACTCACGTCAGGATTCCTGCTGGAGCCGGAGCAGAGCACGTCGGCGATCGTGGTGCATCACCCGGGAGCGAAGTACTTCGTAGTGTAGACTCGCAAGCGCCTCAGAACTAGAACGGTGTCTGAAGCCGCAGCGCGTAACTCCGCGGTGGCGCAATCGCATTGCCCGAGAACAGTCCGCCGAAATCGATCACGTTCAGCCGATTATTCAGGTTGGTGAAATCCGCCTGGAAGCGTCGTCGAGAAGTGATCGTTCTTGTACACCTCGGCGCCGACTGAAGCACCGACGGCAAGCGAAGGCCGCACCCGCCCGCTGCGCAAAATCGACGCGGTCCACCACCGCCTGCCCGTACTGCGCGAGCGCCTGCTGCATAGGTACCGGTGAACTCGAAACGGCAGTCCGCTGCCATATTCCGCCGATCCGGCCACCCACAACCGAGGCGCGACCTGATAGCGCATGCGCACGCGCACCGTGTTGCGCTGATCCTGCGAATCGGGAAAATGTCCGGCTGAGCTGAGTCTCGGCGCTGATCACGTCGTCTCCGAGAAAGAGTCCGCCGGTGACCGGAAACCAGACATTGCCCACCATATAGGAATAACTGGCGATATCCGGAAAAGCGTCCCCACTTCGGAATCTCAATCTTCCCTTCCGCCCCGTAGATCACCGCTTTGTTGAACGCGATCGGAAAGCTGACCGCTGTGCTCAGAATCTGGTCGTCATCCGCAAAGTTGTTGGCATAGCGACGGTAGTAGTTGGCGTCAAAGCGCAGCTTGCCGAAGCAGAGATTTGGTTGCGCCGATCTCGAAGTAGTTTCCGTGTGAGGGCTCCACCGGCAACCGCAGAACGTTGTGGATTCAGCGACACCACCTGCGACGAACTCGACAGCAGAATATTTTCGGCCGACGGCGTCTGGAACACGCGGTCGTACGAGGCATGCATCACCAGACCTGCAGACGGAAAGAATCGCGCCACAGACAGCCGCGGGCTGACCGCGTTCTGATTGACCAGAAGCTGGTAATGATCCCAGCGCAGCCCGGCACTCACCGTCCAGTTGCCGAGACGAATCAGATCCTGCACGTAGGCCGATTGCTCCAGATCAGGACGGCTCTCCGCGTGAATGAGAACGATGTCGCGGCGTGCCAGGGTCGAAGCGGGTGGGATCGGTAATGATGTCGCTGAAGTTCTCGTGCAAAAACAGTGCGTCCGATTCGATCCCCGCCTTCCACTCCTGCCGGCCATGGTGTACCGACAACGAGCCGTTGAAATAGCCCTCCCGGAAGTGGTTATTTTGGAAGGCGATGACCGGCGTTGACTGGGGATTCGAACGTCAGGTCGCTGGAATTGTCGCGCACCATTCCGCGCAAAGCCCCCAGCGCGTTCGACGAAAACACGTGCTGATAAGACACAATCCCCATGGTCTCGAAATTGTCGCCATCCTGCCGCTGCCCTGCCGCCTGCTGCACCTGTTCGTTGGGAATCTGAAAGCGCGAAAGAGAGTGACGCACGATCAATCCCAGCCGGTCATGCTCGGTCAGATCGCGCTCGTAGTGCAGCCCGAAGTCTCCCGTTGTCCCCCGGTTAGTGAAGTTCTCCGGCACAACCGGATTCAGATAGTGGCTTGTCATGCTGCCGGAGGCGCTGCCTCCGAGCGTGCTTTTCTTCCACGCGTACTGCGCCTGCGCCGAAGCCGCCGGCCGTATCGAAGCTGCCGCCGGAGAGATCCACTTGCGCCGTGCATCCCGGGCTTGGCTTCTTTGAGCGTATTGACTTCGATGACGCCGCCCATTTTCCGCCCAAACTCGGCGGGAATGCCGGCCGTGTAGACACTCACCGAATCCACGTCGTCGGCGTCAATCTCCGGGCCCAGACCTGGTGACCGGTTATCCGTCAGCGGAATTCCATCCACCACAAATTGCGTCTGATACTCCGCTCCTCGCGGATGCAGAACGGCATTTCCTTCATAAAGCCATCCCGGCTGTGAGTTGACGAGGTCTTGCATCGAGCGTCCGGGCAGAGAGGTCGTTCGCGATTCGAATCGTCTGTCGAACCAATCTGGTTGGCGGAATTCGCCCGGTGAGGATCAAGCAGCGTCGGCGTAGCCTCCACCGTAACCGACGTGCTGACGGAAGGCAGCGAGAGCTTAATGGAATACTGAACCGGAATTGCCGAGCGAATCTCGATCTGCACCGAGACGGGCGCGAATCCAGCCTGTTGAATCCGGGCTCGGTACACTCCGAATGGCAACCGCTTGGCAACCAGAGCTCCCGAGTCGTCGGTCTGAAAATTGCTGTGGAACTCGTTAGCCTCGCAGACAAGTTCGACGGCCGTTCTGCACCACGGCGCCATTCGGGTCCCGCACCTTCAGATGCAACTCTCCGATGTTGCTCTGAGCCAAAGCAGGCAGGCCAAGCAGAACGACAGCGAGATTTAGCGGAAGACGCACAGTTAGCGAGGGATTTTCATGATACCAGCCGCTACAAGCACTCCTTGACTGACCACTGCAGAGGCTAAAGCGGCGCATACCAATTTTTACAAATTGCAAACATTCTGATGACAAAAAGCGCAGCCCTGTAGACGAGACTTCTGCCTAGATTCTCGCGGTGATCCATGGGGAGGGCCACATCGAGGATCATGAACTTCAAGCCTTCCGTCACCGGGGAGGCTTTGGGGGAAAACTGGCGCTCGTACCGCAGGGGGTGCGAGCGCCGTTTTGCGTCCGCAATCATTTCCCTCTAGCGACAGGTGTCACTTCGCCGTCACTGTTGCCATCCGCATCAACTGTTACAATTTTTATATCGGTCAGAGCAGAGGGAATCGCATCGCGTCGTTGCCAAGTATTAACGGCATAGGCATTGGAGCTCACCTCGGATATCTGATTCGCCAGCGCCATGAAATGCCCTTTCTGTGGATTTGCGAATGACAAGGTAGTCGACTCGCGCGAGAGCAAGGAGGCCGACTCGATCCGGCGTCGCCGCGAGTGCCTCAAGTGCTCGCAAGCGCTTCACCACCTACGAGCGCATCGACGAGATTCCCTACATGGTGGTCAAGAAGGACGGCCGCCGCGAGAAATTCGACCGGCAGAAAGTGCTGAACGGTCTGCTGCGCGCCTGCGAGAAGCGGCCGGTACCGATCAGCAAGCTCGAACAGATCGTGAACGAAGCCGAGTCGTTCGTCATGGAATCACCCGAGCGCGAGCGCAAAACCAGCGAACTCGGCGAACTGATCATGAACCGCCTCCGCCGCTACGACAAAGTCGCCTACGTGCGCTTTGCCTCGGTGTATCTCGATTTCAAAGACGTGAAAGAGTTCATGAATGAACTCAAGGACCTGGTGAAAGTGAAGACCGGCTAGGGACCAGGGGTCAGCGGTCAGAGCGGTGGCCAGGCAACGCTACTTGATTTCAACTGACCCCTGATCCCTGGCCCCTAGTCCCTTTCTCACGAGGACAATTACACGCATGAGTCATAAAGTAACTCTCATCCCCGGTGACGGAATCGGCCCCGAGGTCACCAACGCCGTCGTCCGCATTCTGGAGGCGACCGGGGTCAAGTTTGAGTGGGAGACCTTCGCCGTCGGCGCCGAAGCCTACGAGAAGTACGGCGAATACATCCCTAAGGATCTGATTGCGTCGCTGGAGCGTACGCGCGTCGGCCTCAAGGGCCCGGTCACAACGCCCGTAGGAGGCGGCTTTCCGAGCATCAATGTCGCGCTTGCGCAAGAAATTCGAGCTTTACGCCAACTTCCGCCCCATCCGAAACCTGCCGCACATTCCCACGCGCTATCCCGATGTCGACCTCATCATCATCCGCGAAAACACCGAAGGCCTCTACTCCGGGCTCGAGCACGAAGTTGTCCCGGGCGTGGTCGAAAGCCTGAAGGTCATCACCGAAAAGGCTTCCACGCGCATCGCCAAGTTCGCCTTCGAGTACGCCCGCAAGAACCAGCGCAAGAAGATTCACGCCATCCACAAGGCCAATATCATGAAGCTCTCCGACGGCCTTTTCCTGCGCTGCTCCCGCGATGTCGCGAAAAACTATCCCGAAATCACCTACGCCGAACACATCGTCGACAACACCTGCATGCAGCTGGTCATGAATCCCTATCAGTACGACATGCTGGTGATGGAGAACCTTTACGGCGACATCCTGTCCGATCTATGCGCCGCCTTCGTCGGAGGTTTGGGATTTGTTCCCAGCGCAAACCTGGGCGACGAGTGCGCGGTCTTCGAAGCGGTGCACGGTTCGGCTCCCGACATCGCCGGCAAGAACCTGGCGAATCCTACCGCGTTACTGCGCTCTGCCCTGCTGATGGTGCGTCACCTGGGCGAGCATGAGGCATCCACGCAGATTCGCAACGCGCTCGAGCGCGTCTACCGTCATCCTGAGAAACTTACGCGCGACATCGGCGGCAAAGCGGGCACCTCAGAATTCGCCGATGCAGTCATTGCAGAGATGCAATCGCCGAGCTAGCGTACCGAACCCAATCTCAACCCGCTAGTTCGTGACCTTTCGTGCGGTGATTCCGGACGCATTCGACCCTATGATTTCAGAATGAAGGAGATATCCATGAAATCATGGCTTGGGGCATTCGCAAGTTTAGCCTGCATGCTATTGCTGGCGGGTTCGGCTCTGGCGCAGGGCGGTGAACTCGTAGGAGCGGAGTGGGGAGTTCCAGGACGCAAGGTCGGACGTAACGGCGCGCGTCCGAACTTTCATTCACGACGGCGTGCTTCAACTCGAAGTCACGCGCTTCAATCTCGGGATCGATCCCGCGCCGCACGAGAACAAAGTTCTGGTCATCCGGTTGCGCGAGTGGGATGGCGATATCAAAGACTACAGCTACCCGGAACGAAGCGTTGCCCGTATAGAACTGGATCCGGATGATTGGCACGCACGCCGTGAACAGCATGAACGCCACGAGCGTGAAGAACGTCGCGAAGAGCACAACCAGCAGGGCTACGAACATCACGAGCGCGGCCTGGAAATTCTGCGCGCGTATTACGGAGCCGACGGGCAGTTTATCAATGTGACCGACGCTGTGCGGAGCCGGGTGGATGGCGGCCGACTCTACCTTCGCGTGGACAACTACAGCATGGGAGTTGACCCCCTGCCCGGCGTCCACAAGCGTTTGCGCATCCTGTACACGATTGGTGGGGAGCGCCGTAATGTTGTGGTCGACGAGAAGACCAATCTGCAGTTGCCGTAAGGCGACTTCCCCTCCGCTCCACTTTTCATTGGATGTCATCCTGAGGAGGGCGAAAGCCCTCCGAAGGACCCTACGAGCGCTAACGCAAGGATGCGGTCGCCGAGATCCTGTGACGCTGCTTGCAAGCACTCCAAGGTAGCGCCGGCCTCCGGCCGGCTGTCGCGGGGCATCTTGCCCCCGCATCGTTTCTTATCTCTTCTTCAGCGCTTCCAATTCTTCCAGCGTCCGCGGCCAGTCCGACCCCAACAATCGCGACAAACTCCGATCCGCCAAAACCTTCCCGCCCGTCTGACATCGCGCACAGTAATTCGTTTCCTTATCGGCATAGCGAATCCGCAAGACCTTGTCTCCACAGCGCGGACAAGGCAGCCCATAGCGCCCATGAACAGCCATATCTGGGCGGAACGCAGTCACTCCCTCCGGAAATTCCGTCTCTGCCTCGGCGACCAAGCGGTCGATCCAAAGCTTCAACGTACTCCGAGTCGCAGCAAAGAGCCGCTCCCATTCCTCCGGTTTCATCTTGCTGGTGAGCGTCACGGGCGAAAGCTGCGCGGCATGCAGAATCTCATCCGAGTACGCATTGCCGATTCCGCTCAGCAGTCGCGGATCAGTCAGCGCTCTCTTCAGAGTGTGATTCTCCGCGGTCAGCACGCTGCGAAAAGAATCCAGATCGGCATCAAAGACGTCGATTCCACCGGCATCGAGCGAAGCGAGATTCTCTTCTCCGCTGATAACGTGCAACGACGCGCGTCGCTTGCTGCCGGCTTCGGTCAGCAGTAAGCGAGCCATCTGGGAAAATCGAATGCCGCCAGATTTTGACGCCCGCCCAGCTTCGCGTCGCGCTTCTTCCAATGCAGACGCCCGGCGATCATCAGATGCAGCACCAGCCAGAGATCGCCTTCGACTCCGATAGCAATTCGCTTCCCGACTCGGCGCAAGCTCTTCACCACGCGTCCGTCGACGCATCGCCAGCGGAGGCTCGACCGTCCGCAGCAGAAAGGACTTCCCAGGCGCACGCGTTCCAGCGGTCTGGCCGACAATCGCGCTTCTCCAGCGCGCGGATGTAAGCCGTGATGTCCGGCAACTCGGGCATAGCTATCAGCTTGCATGGTGCAACCGAAGTTTGCAAACTCAGCTGCTCGCTGTGCGAACTCGCACCGAAACTTTGCGAACTCCAGCCATTGACTCCCGCGCTTGGTTCGGAGTAAAGTGCCAACCGTTCTGGGGATTCTGGGGAAAATGACGCGCACAACACGGCGTGTGGGGATAGTTCTCTTTCAGCTCGGTGGACCCGACACGCTGGAAGCGATCCAACCTTTCCTCTATAACCTCTTCTGCGATCCCGATATCATCGACTTCCCTTTCGCCCGCATCGGCCGTAAACCGCTGGCCAAGCTGATATCGACGACGCGTGCCCGCAAGGTGCAGCATCACTACTCGACCATCGGCGGAGGCTCGCCGATCCGGCCCAATACTGAGCGGCAGGCGCGGGCTCTCGAAACCGAATTGCGCAGCCAGGGCATCGACGCCCACTGCTTCGTCGCCATGCGCTACTGGCACCCTTTCACGCGTGAGGCGATCGCGCAACTCCAGGCGCGCCGAGTGCGATGAAGTCGTGCTGCTTCCGATGTATCCGCAGTATTCGTCGACGACCACAGGATCAAGCCTGAACGAGTGGAACCGACATTTCCGCGACGACATTCCCGTACATTGCGTCGAGACGTTCTATCGGAATACGATGTATCTCGACTCCGTGGTAGAGAAGGTGAACGAGGCGCTGTCGCGTTTCCCGCAGCCCGGGCGGCCGGAAATCGTTTTCAGCGCACACAGCATTCCAATGTCTGTGATCGAAAAGGGCGACCCCTACCAGAGGCAGATTGAAGAAACGGTGCGTCTCGTGAGCGAGCGTGGCGGATGGAGCAATCCGCACCGCCTCTGCTATCAGAGCAAAGTCGGCGCCAGCCGCTGGCTGCAGCCTTCGCTGACCAACACGCTTCGACAGCTCGCAGGCGAGAAGGTGCGCGAGATCTGCATCGTCCCGATCGCTTTCGTTTCCGATCACGTCGAGACGCTGGGCGAGATCAATCACGAAGCGCGCCATCTCGCCGAGCAGCTCGGCTTCACGCAATTTGAGATGAGCGCCGGCCTCAATGATTCTCCAAAATTCATACAAGCGCTGGGGCAGATCGTGCAGGACGCCCTCGCGCAGGCAGTACCATTGTCCGATTCCGATTCGCACTCATGGGAGGAAGTTGGCGGTGCCAGAGTATGCGGCCGCCGCCGGGTTAGATTAGGGCCAAGTTAGACAACGCATAAGGAGGGAATTCATGGCGGAGTTGGAGACCGACAAGGTCAATCCGAATCCGGAAGCGGCCAAGACGCCGGCCAAACCTGGCGTCGATGCCACGAAATATGTTGGCACGCCGGCGGTGGGAACGTCGAAAGCAGCCGCCGCCGGCGGTATCGCCGGAACCGCGCCCTCCACCGAGATCGACCGCCAACGCCGCCGCTTTGTCTGGGTCATGGTCACGGGCTTCCTGACCGCATGGTTCCTCGCCTTCTTTCGTTTCTTTCTTCCTCGCACCCTGTTCGAACCCAACTCCGTCTTCAAGATCGGCTACCCCTCCGAATTCGCGCTCGGCGTCGATACCAAGTTTCAGCAGAAATACCGCATCTGGGTCGACCGCACGCCCGATCGCCTTTTCGTGATCTACGCGCGCTGCACGCACCTCGGCTGCACGCCCGACTGGAAGCCCAGCGAAAACAAATTCAAGTGCCCCTGCCACGGCAGCGGATACGACAGCGAAGGAATCAACTTCGAAGGACCGGCGCCGCGTCCCATGGACCGCGCCCACATCGAACTCGCGCCCGACGGCCAGATCCTGGTCGACACCTCGAAGCTCTACTCCTGGCCGAAAGGTCAGCTCAGCAAATTCAACGATCCGGGAGCATTCCTGACCGGAGTGTAGATACATGCGACAGCGGATGTCCTCGCGCCCAACAACAGGGCGCTTCGGAATGACAAACTAGAGATCGGATCATTCATGGCTGACGAAAACAACCCGAACGGCGGCAACGGCGCAGCAGTGCAAGCAGCGGCAACGGAAAAAACGGTGGCAAGGTCGGACTCCTCGAAAAAGTCACCACCGCAGTCAAAGAGGACATTCAGGCCCTCAAGACCGACATTCCCACCAAGGCCAAAGAACAGATCGAAGGCCTGAAAGATCCGACCAAGACCCAGGTCTACACCTCGATCTTCCGCCACAAGCACGACGACACGCCGCGCAATCGCGCGCTGGGCGTGCTCTCGAACGTCTTCCTGCACCTGCATCCGGCGAAGATCAATCGCGACGCCGTGCGCTACAGCTACACCTGGGGCATGGGCGGGATCACGTTTTATCTGTTCATCATCCTCACCTACACCGGCGTGCTGCTGATGTTCTACTACCACCCGAGCAAGGTGCAGGCATTCCGCGACGTGCTCTATCTCGAGCACGACGTCCCCTTCGGAAAAATTCTCCGCAACATGCATCGCTGGGCCGCCCACCTGATGGTGATCGGCGTCTGGCTGCACATGTTCCGCGTCTTTCTGACCGGCTCCTACAAGAAGCCGCGCGAATTCAACTGGAACATCGGCGTGCTGCTGCTGGTGTTCACGCTGCTGCTCTCGTTCACCGGATATCTGCTGCCCGACGATCAACTCGGATTCTGGGCCGTCACGGTAGGCACGAACATGGCGCGCGCCACTCCGCTGCTCGGCCACGAAGGTCCCGTTCGGCTCGATGCTGGGCATGACTCCGTACAACGACGTCCGCTTCGGCCTGCTCGGCGGATCGATCGTCGACGCCAATGCCCTGCTGCGTTCCTACATCTGGCATTGCATCGGCATTCCAATCGTGGCCAGCGTGCTCATGATTGTCCACTTCTGGCGCGTAAGAAAAGACGGCGGCATCTCAGGCCCAGCTCCAGTCATGCTGACCGAAGAAGCCGACAAGCCGAGAAGAGGCCCGAAAGCAGCAGGAGAATGAAGGATTTATGTAGAGACAGCCGCCTGCGGCTGTCTCGTCGAGCACAGCTCGACAGGTTTTGCTGATGGCGAGAAACCGCCGGGCTCCGCCCGGCCGACAGCCGAAGGCGGCTGTCGCTACGAGGCGATAGTTGGAGAGACTTTATGGACTGGCGACAACTTTGGGAAATCTGCTCCGCCCCCGACAACGTCCCGATCGTGGGCCTGATTCCGCTGCTCGCCTTCTACATCTATCTCGCGTGGAAGCAGGCGCACGCCAACGACGTGCTGATCGACGCAACTCGAAGCCGATCCCGCGCTGGCCAAGACGCACCATCGCAAGACCTGGCCGTTCAAGCCCGGATGGCAGAAAGAAGTCCACGTCTGGCCATTCCTGCTGCGCATCGAGTTTCTGGCCGCCATCATCATCACCATCATCCTGATGGTCTGGTCGATCACGCTCAACGCGCCGCTCGAAGAGCCCGCCAATCCCAACCTGACCATGAATCCTGCCAAGGCGCCGTGGTACTTCCTCGGCCTGCAGGAGATGCTCGTCTATTTCGATCCGTGGATTGCCGGCGTGGTCATGCCGACCATGATCATCATCGGCCTGATGGTGATTCCTTACATCGACACCAACCCGCTCGGCAGCGGCTACTACACCTGGAAGCAGCGCAAGTTCTCGATCGGGACATTTCTTGTTCGGCTTCATCATTCTCTGGGTCGCGATGATCATCATCGGCACGTTCATTCGCGGCCCCGGATGGCAATGGTTCTGGCCCGGCCAGACCTGGGACCACAACCGCCTCATCTATGAGGTCAACCGCGACTTGCCCGACATTTTCGGCATCACGTCGAACATGGGCAAAGCAATTTTCGGCGCAATCGTCGTGGGCGGATTTTATGTGCTCGGCGGCGGGGGCGGTGTATTCGCTGTTCCGCCGCAAGATGCCGAAGGATTTTCAACGCATGAGCCTGCTGCAGTTTTCGCTGATGGCGTTTCTGCTGGCTGACCATGATCGCGCTGCCGCTGAAGATGGCTCTGCGCCTGCTGTGGCACATCAAGTACGTGTGGATTACACCGTGGTTCAACATATGAAGCGTCGTGATTGCATTGTCATCCTGAGCGGAGCCGGAGTGCGTGAAGCGAACTCCGGCGCAGTCGAAGGATCCCTACCCAAGCATACGCAGTAGGGATCTCGCAGTCGGAATGACGTGTCGAGGAATTGACCAACGAGTTTCGGAGGAACTGGTGCCCGATAAACCGATCCCCGAGCAGGATCCGATCACGAGCAAGTCGTACGCCGCGCACTACGTGATCGCGACGATTATCCTGATCATCACGCTGTTCTGGGCCCTGTGGGACGAAGCCTGGGGACAGCGTCCGTGGAAGGCGTTTCAGGAGCAGTGGAAGACTCGCTATAGCGCGTTCCTGAACACCGCGCGCACCAAGTCGCAGGACTCCGAGAAGGACGTCGAGAAGGATCCCGAATACGCCGAACTCTGCGGCCGCCGTGAAGAAAGCCAGCGAAGACTCCGCCGCCGCCGCGAAAGCATGCCCGCGAGAAACTCGACGATGCCAGCGCCCGCCTGCTCGCGGTCCAGAGCGTATTCACCGATCGCCGCGCTTACGTCAACGCTCTGACCTACGAACTCGAAACCAGCGAGAGCGCCTCGTCCAAGGCCAGCAAGCAGAAAGAAATCGACAAATACAAAGCCGAGCAAGCCACGGTCGAATTTCCCGACGGCAGCAAGAAAGCAATTCAACTTCGAGGAACTGGAAAAGACCTACAACGAAATCCGCGACGAACGCACCAAGCTGAGCCTCGAACTCGGCGATGTGCTGAAGCCCGTCACCGACGCCAAGCGCCAAGATGGACGAGTACGTCACCGATCACATGGTCGATCTCACTCCGGCGCAGATCGATGGCCTCAAGAAGAAGACCGCCGACTGGGATCCCACGATCGTCCAGATCAACGTGGCCGAAGCCAACATCGTCGACCGCTGCGAATCCTGCCACATGGGCGCGCGCGAGCCGCTGAAGATCACGGCCGCGGCCATGACAGCCAAGGGCGAGAAGAAGCCCGACGAATACGCCAGACGCCTTCGTCAGCCATCCCGAGCCAGAGTTGCTGAAGATTCACGATCCCGACAAGTTCGGATGCTCCCCCTGCCATCAGGGCAATGGCCGCGCCACCACCAGCGTCGAGAAAGCGCACGGCAACTACGAGCACTGGCTCTGGCCGCTGTTTCCCAAAGAAAACGCCCAGGCCGGATGCCAGACCTGCCACTCCGCCGACATGGTGCTGGTCAGCGGCGACGTGCAGTTTGCAGACCATCAACGACGGCAAAGATCTTTTCCGCCAGCGCGGATGCAACGGCTGCCATCGCTACGAAGGCTACGACAAAGAACCCGAAGATCTGAACATCGATCGGCCAGCAGATCAAGCAGATCGAAACGCAGAAGAAAGACAACATCAAGCAGACGGCCTACCTGATGAAGCAGGCCGACGCGGCCGAGTCCAACGAAGAAGCCAACAAGCTCAACGACCCAGGCCGTCGATCTGCGAGTCGCCAACAGCAAGCTCGACGGACGCCTGCAGCAGCTCGACTTCCAGTCCCACAGCCTGATGCAGGACATGAAGAAGATCGGGCCGAATCTGAAAGACGTTCGCCTCAAGCTGAACAAGAACTGGATTCCCGTCTGGCTGAAGAAGCCGACCGACTTCCGTCCCACGACCAAGATGCCGAACTTCCGCCTGAACGATCACCAGATTCAGGCAATCTCGGCCTACATCTGGCAGTCGGGCTTCACCGACACTCTGCCGAAGCACAAGCCCGGCAACGCGGCGCACGGCAAGGAACTCTTCGAAACTCGCGGATGCCTTGCCTGCCACTCCATCGGCGAAGGCGATCAGATGCAGGGCGGAACCTTCGCCGCCAATCTCACCCGCGTCGGCGAGAAGGCGAACTACGACTACCTCGTCCGCTGGATTCACAACGCCCGCGAGCGCACGCGTCCGTACTGCCCGTACGAGAAGAAAGACATCGGCCCCGAGGATTACGCGAAGAAGGGACTTCCCTACCAGTGGGATCTCGAGCACAGCAAGTGCCCGAACGACGGCCACGAACTGCAAGTGCAGAACATGACCGTGATGCCGAGCCTGCGCCTGAGTCCGGAAGACGCGGAAGACATCGCGACCTATCTGATCTCGCAGAAGAAGCAGGAACCGTCCTCTTACGCCGACGCCTCGTTCATGGACGATCCCAACCTGAAAGAAGAAGGCAAGAAGTGGGTTCGCCACTACGGCTGCGCCGGATGCCACGAAATCTCCGGCATGGAAGACGAAGGCCGCATCGGCACCGAGCTCACCTTCGAAGGCAGCAAGCCGATCGAGCGTCTCGACTTCGCGCTTTTCACCGAACCCGCGCAGCGCGGCGGCAAAGACTCCGAGCCGATCAAGGACAAGGAAGACCTGGCGCGCCTGCCCGACGGCCCGGCCAACAAACCCTGGTACGACCACAAGGGATTCTTCGAGCACAAACTCGCCGAGCCCAACGTCTACGACCAGGGCAAAGTAAAGAGCGAGACCGAAGCCCTGCGCATGCCCAACGTGCACCTGACCAAAGATCAGGTGCTCGACCTCACCACGTTCCTGATGGGCAGCCAGGAGACTTCCCTGCCCGCCAGCTATCAGTACAAGCCCGGCGATGCGCGTCACGACATTCAGGAAGGCTGGTGGGTCGTCAAGAAATACAACTGCATGGGATGCCACCAGTTCATTCCCGGCCAGCAAACGATCCTGATGAGGCTGACGCAATATCAGGACGCGCAGGAGCAGTTGCCGCCGAAGCTTCTGACCGAAGGCGCGCGCGTCGATCCCGAATGGCTGCGCAAGTTCCTCTCGAATCCGGCGCTGAGCACAACCGACACGAACCGCAACGGCGTGCGTCCCTACCTGAAAGTCCGCATGCCCACGTTCTCGTTCTCCGACAACGAACTGCGCAAGCTGGTCCGCTTCTTCGAGGCCTTGTCGCAGCAACCGCTGCCCTACATTCCAGAGCAGGTGCCCGACGCTCACGGCCAAAGAAACCGACATGGCGCGGAGCCTGTTCTCGAGCACGGCCGCGCCGTGCCTGAAGTGCCACGCCACCGGCGATCCCTCGCACGACAAGATCGCCACCGCTCCCAACTTCCTGCTGGCGAAAGAACGCCTGAAGCCCGACTGGGTCGAGCGCTGGATCACCGATCCGCAAGCCGTCAGCCCGGGCACGTCGATGCCCTCAGGACTGTTCAAGCAGCAGAACAACCAGTGGGTCTTCGCCGGGCCGACGCCGCCGACCTTCAACGGCTATGATGGAGATCATCGCAAGCTGCTGACCGACTACATCTTCCAGCTCACGCCGGAAGAGCAGCGGCGCGTCGCTGCATCCATGCCGCGCGCCAGTGCCGCAGTACAGCCACCCAACCGCATCGCAAACAGGCCGGCGTCGAATCGCATCATGCAGCACGGCGGAGGTTCGCGTTAGAATTGGCACGTCAGACAATCACGATTGCCTCGAGTCGCCGTCGGATGATCCGATCCGGCTCGCGTCGGAACGGCACATGCCAAAGACACTGCAACTCGAACAGAAAGGCGACATCATGAATAGAAAGACCGTTTGACAAGCGTCGTCAGCATGCTGGCACTCTGCGCACTGCTGGCTTCTGGCGGCGTGCAGCAAGAAGGAAAATACCGAGCAATCCAGCTAACGCTGAGAAACCGGCGCAGCCCGCGCCAGCCGCGACTCCGATCGATCCCGCCACGGTGGCAACCGTTAGCGGCACCGTGAAGTTCGACGGCACCGCTCCGAAAGCCGCCAAGATCGACATGAGCCAGGATCCCGGGCTGCAAAGGCACCAACGAAGCCGAGAACACGTCGTCGTCAGCAACGGCGACCTTGCCAACGTCTTCGTCTATGTGAAAGACGGCCTCGGCAACCGCACGTTCGATGTTCCCAAAGATCCCGTCGTGCTCGACCAGAAGGGATGCCAGTATCATCCCCACGTGCTCGGCGTGATGACCGGGCAGACGGTGCAGATCAAGAACGACGATCCCACCACGCACAACATCCATCCCACGCCGAAAGACAACCGCGAGTGGAACGAATCGCAGCCGCCCTCCTCTCCCGCGCTCGAAAAGACCTTCGCGCGCGAAGAGATCATGCTGCCGGTGAAGTGCAACCAGCACCCGTGGATGAAGATGTACGTCAACGTGGTGAAGAGCCCGTTCTTCGCGGTCACCGACAAGAGCGGCAAGTACGAAATCAAGGGCCTGCCGCCGGGCGACTACACGATCGCGTTCGTTCACGAGAAACTGGGCGAGCAGGACGCAGAAGGTCACGGTCGCCCCGAAGGAAACGCAAGACGGTAGACCAGTCCTTCAAGGCATCAAGCGGAATGTAATTCAGGATAGCGCCGGCATCCTGCCGGCTGTCGCGGGGGCGTCTCGGCCCCCGCTTTTGTCTGCTAAAATACCCCGTTGGTCGGAGCAGGTCCCGCAGGTTCGTGGCATACCGGGCTCGACACCGCTGAAAAGTGTCTCGCTCCGACCCAAGGGGCCCTACTCTGAACTCCATCGCCACAACCTACAATCGCGCGCTGCACCGCTTCGCCGTCGTTCTCGCCTGCTGGACGTTCCTCCTCATCATCGCCGGAGCCCTGGTCACCAGCAACGATGCCGGACTCTCCGTCCCCGACTGGCCGACTTCGTTCGGCTCCTTTACAAAATCCCGAAACTCGTTGGCGGGGTGAAGTTCGAGCACACCCACCGCATGATCGCCCAGGTGGCCGGGCTGCTGACCATCATCCTCGCCATCTGGACCTGGCGCGCCGAAAAGCGCCGCTGGATGCGGATTCTCGGCTGGGGTGCCGCTCGGTACTGTCATCGTGCAAGGCATTCTCGGCGGGCTTACCGTTCTGCTTCTTTCTGCCCGCCGCCGATCTCCTCTGCTCACGCCGCCCTGGCCCAGACATTCTTCTGCATTGCGGTTGCCATGGCCGTATTCACCGGGCAGAAAGTGGGTGGAAGAACAACCGCGCGTCGAATTCGACCACCGCCGCCCCAGCCTCTTCACCCTGACTCTGCTCTCGATCTTCGTTCTCTATGTTCAACTGATCCTGGGCGCCATGTTCCGCCACCACGGCCTGAGTTGGTGGCCGCATGTCGTCCACGCCGTAGTCGTCTCGTTCGTTCTCGCCTGGACCGCCGTTCGCGCCCTGACTGTCTACTCGAATATCGAAGCCGTCCGCCGCCCCGCCATTCTGATGCTGTCGCTGGTGATCGCGCAGTTGTGCCTGGGCTTCACTGCATTCCTGACCCGCGTCTCCTGGGGACGCGATTCGGTCCAGCCGGAATTGCCCATGGTGATCTCGACGGTCACCCACGTGGCGGTCGGAGCCCTGCTGCTGGCCTCAACGGTGATCCTGGCCATTCAGGTCTGGCGCCACGCCCCGGTCGCCTTCGAGGAGCGCGTGCCGCAAGCCTCAGCGCGACCCCTCGGCCGCATGAAGAACATTGCTCGATGCTGAGTGCAGCCGTTGATCGAAGAATCCTATCAGCAAACGCAGCGGCGGCTACCTAGGCGTCTTCAATCGAGCAATCTGCAAAATCAACAATCAACAATTGCCTGCAGTCCTCCGTGCCTCCGTGGTAAATCCACCTCGCCTCCCTAACTTCGCGCCGAATGTCGTAAACTGTTACTTAGTCCCCGGGGTTCTCATTGGTCACGAAAGTCGCTGCATTAGCTGAAACTGTGGGGGTGGACCACGCAGTCCGCCGAGCCCGTCATTTCCGTTCAGAACCTGGTTCATCGTTACGAGAACCGCACCGCTCTGAACGGCGTTTCCTTCGACGTGCGTCCCGCGGAACTATTCGGTCTGCTCGGTCCCAACGGCAGCGGCAAGACGACGCTCTTCCGCATTCTTTCGACGCTGATGATTCCGACCGCCGGCCGCGCCCTGGTCATGGGCTGCGATGCCGCCCAGGATCCTTCCACCCTCCGCCGCCAGATCGGCGTCGTGTTCCAGGCCCAGAGTGTCGATCCCGAAGCTCACCGCCTACGAGAACCTCTGGCATCAGGGACATCTCTACGGCCTGCAAGGATCAGCCCTGAAAAAGCGCGTGGAACGAAATCCTCACCCGTGTCGGCCTGGCCGACCGCGCCAAAGAGCGCGTCGAAACCTTTTCCGGAGGCATGCAGCGCCGCATCGAACTGGCCAAGGGCCTCCTGCATCATCCCGGAGTCCTACTGCTCGACGAACCGACCACCGGCCTCGATCCCGGCGCCCGGCGCGACCTCTGGCAATATCTGACAATCCTGCGCGACGAAGAGCACGTGTCAGCGTTCTCGTCACCACGCACCTCATGGAAGAAGCCGAGCGTTGCGACCGCCTCGCCATCATGAATGAAGGCAATCTCGTCGCGCTCGGCACTCCCGCGGAACTGAAAAGTGAAATCGGCGGCGACGTCATCCTGCTCGATGCCGCCCGCGACGCCGATTCCCTCGCCCAGCACATCCGCAGCCGCTTCCATGTCGCGACCACGGTGCTCGGCAATCAGGTTCGCATCGAACAGGAAGCCGGACACCGCTTCGTCCCCGACGTAGTCGAAGCCTTTCCCGGCGAGATTCAGGCGATCTCCGTCAGCAAGCCCGCGCTGGAAGATGTTTTCATCCACCGCACGGGCCACAAGTTCTGGAGTGAAAATCCCGATCCCGATTCGCAGGCAATCGACAAAAAGAAAAAGAGGAGGTAACTTGCGTCCGATGATTCTGGTGCTTTCTCTGGTGCTCGGTATAGTTCCCCTGGTCGGCGTCGTCTGGATATTTCGTCAGCGGCATGATCACGGTGTCACCGTTCTCCGCCACGGTCGACGGCCTGTTCATGACGCTGATCCTGCTCACGCTCTCCGCGTGCTTCCTGCTGAATGCGTTCTGGGAAGCGCGCGACAAAGGCTTGCTGAAATTCGGCAGAAGAAAAAGACACGGCGACGCCGAAGCCCGCAACTGCAACGTCCACGCCGGCCGCAAGAGTCCGGCTGCGAAGGTAACTCCTGATGGCAACCCAGGCAGCAACGTTGGCGCGTCCGATGACTCCCTCTTCCGCAGGAGTCATCCTGCCCGCGTTCACGCTCTGGTGGCGCGAGATCGTCCGCTTCTACCGCCAGCCCGGACGCGTCATCGGCGTGCTCGCATCGCCGCTGGTCTTCTGGCTCGTGCTCGGCTCCGGCTTCGGCAACTCTTTGCGTTCCGACAGGCGGAGCCCAGCAGCATTACCTGGATTACTTCTATCCCGGCACGCTGATCCTGATCGTGCTCTTCACCTCGATCTTCACCATGATGTCGGTGATCGAAGACCGCAAGGAAGGCTTCCTGCTCTCGGTCCTGGTCGCGCCGGTCCCGCGCACCGCCATCGTGCTCGGCAAGGTCCTCGGCGGAACCACACTCGCGGCGGTCCAGGGCCTGATCTTCCTGATCTTCGCCCCATTCGCCGGAGTCCACCTGCATCCTCTCCAGGTTCTGCTGGTCGCGGTCGTAGTGTTCCTGGTCTCGTTTTCCCTGACCGCCCTGGGATTCGCCATCGCCTGGCCCATGGATTCCTCGCAGGCCTTCCATGGCATCGTGAATCTCTTCCTGATTCCTTTGTGGCTTTTGTCCGGAGCTCTGTTCCCGCTAAACGGCGCGTCCGGATGGATTCGCGCCATCATGCACCTGAATCCGTTGACCTACGGCGTAGAAGCCCTGCGCTGGCTGCTCTACCCCACCGAGGACAGCAGCTTCGCCGTCAGAGTCCGCGATGGCCACGCTGGTCCTGTTCTCGCTGGTGATGTTCGCATTGGCTCTCCTGATGGCAAACCGCCGCACCACGAGGCCCGCTGCGTGATCGCCGAACAATACGCCTACTTCCCCGCTCTCAACGCCAGCCTGAACGGAACCAGCGCCGTCCTCCTGCTCACCGGCCGCGTCCTGATCGCCAAGGGCCGCATGGCAGCCCACCGAGTCTGCATGATTGCGGCGGTCGTCGCCTCGGCTCTGTTTCTGGCCTGCTATCTGTTCTTTCACTGGAAGGTGGGCAACATTCTTTTCTTAGGCCAGGGATGGGCGCGCCCGGTCTACTTCGCGATCCTGATCTCGCACGTAACGCTGGCGATCGTGATCGTGCCTATGGCCATCATCACCCTGAACCGAGGCCTGAAAGCGCGCTACGACAAGCACCGTGCCATCGCCCGCTGGACCTGGCCGCTCTGGATGTACGTGTCAGTCACCGGAGTCATCGTCTATTTCATGCTGTACCAGTGGTTCCCGCACAGCTAAAGATGCTTGATGTGATTGCGACCGATCATGTCGAAATTCACACTCATGTGTCCTCTGTGGTCGAGTCGTTGAACTCTATGTCGGTCCTGAAGCTCAAAATCGACGTCTCCGGCACCATCGGCGATGCCGCCTGGAAAGAAATCCACCAGTTCGATCAAATCCAATCCGCCGACTTCGGCCCGCAATTCGGCAGCGGCGGACGCTGCAACCATCCTCCCGACGCCCCTCACGCCAAAGGCGAATGGATCGGCGCCGAAATCCGCCTCCAGACGCCACTTCTGGCGCAATACGCCATGTCCCACTACCTGGAGCAGGAACGCGTCCTCGATGCGGACGTTGAGTAGTAAACTTGCCAGAGCAGAATTATTCGAGACTCAAACACAGCCTTGTCATCCTGAGGAGTGCGTTCTGTGCCCTCCGAAGGACCCATGCAATATCCCGCTGCCAGCAATCGGCGAGGCATTGCAAATGACTGTCGATCTCATTCCATGACCAATAAATTAGAACAAGCTACCACTGATCAAACGCCGCCGAACTTCGTCCCGGACTCAAAACCCAAGCGCTCCATGTCCCGCACGCAGAAGATCCTCTTCTTCGCCACCGGATGGCTCATCGTCCTCATGCCCTTCCTCTTCTGGTGGAACACCTGGTTCGGACGTCATCTCTCCGACCAGCAACTAACCGAATACCTCCACGACGACAAGAAGCCCCGCCACATCCAGCACGCGCTCGTGCAACTCGGCGATCGCATGAGCCATGCCGACCCGAAAGCGAAGCAGTGGTATCCCGACCTGCAGCGCCTCGCCACGAACCCAGTGGAGGAAGTCCGCAACACCGATGCCTGGGTGATGGGCCAGGACACCTCCGGCGCAGGATTTCACGATGCCTCCTGAAGATGCTGCAGGACCAATCACCCATGGTCCGCGGCAACGCCGCTCTCTCGCTCGTTCGCTTCGGAGACTCGACCGGCCGCCCGCAAATCGTCGCCCTGCTGCAGCCGGCTCAGATCACCGCGCCGGCAAGCGGAACCATCATCGATGCCGATCGCCCCGGCACCGCAATCCATCAAGGCGGACTCGTTGCCAAGCTAAAGGCCGACGAATCTTCGCAACCGCTTGAGATCCGTTCCCCGATCCCAGGCCGCATCCGTTCGGTCGCGCCAACCGGCGCAAAAGTCGCATCTGGCGCGGAAGTAGCGGTGATTGATCCAGGCTCGGATCAAGTATGGGAAGCCTTGCGTGCCCTCTATCTGATCGGCCAACCTGAGGACTTGTCAGCAATCCGCCCCTACGAGCGCGACGTCCCCGACGTCTCAAACGACGTCCGCCAGCAAGCGCAGGAAACCGAGAAAGCAATCCAAGCAAGATCCAAGTAGCGCCACCAACAAGTGCGGACTTGTTCTACTCAACGCCTTGTTCATCCTGAGGCCGCGCATTTTGCGGCCCGAAGGACCTAAGAAATCACTTGGGATCTGAGATGAACCGGAGGAGATTGCAGAGGTCCTTCGGATCGCAAAAACCGCGATCCTCAGGATGACAAGCTGTGCTGATAGCTGAGAGCTGAGAGCTGACAGCTAGATCGCCATCACTCCCACTTCTTTCTCCACCTCAGCTGTGTCGACCATGGCGATCGCATCCCACGGACACCCATCCAGGAAGCACCCGTCCGGCCCTTTGCTGACGCACTTCTTGCAACCAATGCACAGAATCGGGTCGATCTGAATCCGTCCAAACGGCGGATTGTCCTCATCCGGCACCCAGAACATGCAGTCTTCCACCGGGCAGTACTCGACACACGCCGGCGAGCCAGCGCACCCGGTACAGCACTCGGTGATCACCGCCAGTTCTTTGGGCTTTTTCTTGCGCGGCGTGGCAAGACCTTTGGACTTCGGTTCAAACTTGAGCTCGTCGGGCACCATCCCGACGGCCTTGGTGGCTCCCCCAGATGCAGCAGGCATGACCGGATTATAGCAAAATGCCAACGGCGGAGGCCGAAGCTCCACCGCCCGCGTCAGGCCCTGCTAGCCACTACGACTCTCGCCTAATTCAAACTGTTAAAACTTCTCAAGCAACCTCTCAACCCCCTCCTTAAACTCTGCTTCCGGGGCGATCAAACTCAGCACCAAATACCCATCGCTCTCAAAATCATAAAAATGCCCCGGATGCACCAGCACCGACTTCTCCCGCACCAGTTCAATCGCCAACTCTTCGTCAGACCGCGTGACTGGAACCCGCAGCACCGCATACCATCCGCCCTTCGACGCTGAGGCGCTGGCAGGCTTTCTGTGCCCCAAGTTGCCGATCCAACTCCGCCAAATTCCCCCGAACCCGCTCCAGCAACTGCCGCTGAATACTCTCTCTCTGCTCCAGCATCACCGGCACCGCCCACTGCACCGGAGCATTCATCGACAGATACGTATCGGCAATCACCTCCAGCCGCGCCATCGCCGCGGCAACCTGTTCGGCCGGCCCGCTGGTCACCACCCACGCCACTTTCATCTGCGGCAAAGCCGAAATCTTCGAAAGCCCGCTCAACGTGAACGTCAGCACATCCTGATTCCCCGCAAAGCTGGCCGCCACAAAATGTGGGGACGGCGCATCGGCTGTCCGGTCAGCGAAGCTCGACGCCAGCGGCCAAATCTCATCGAGCATAGTCCAGAAACACCTCATCCACAATCAGCGCAAGCCCATGCGCCCGACAAAACTCATTCAAGGCACCCATCTCCCCCGTATGCACATACGACCCGGTCGGATTATTCGGATGCACCACCACAACTCCCCGCGTCCGCGCCGTCACCGCCTTCTCCATCGAATGAAAATCCATCTGCCAGCCGTGGTCGTAAATCAGCGGATACGGCACCAGCTTCACATCCTGCAAATCCGCCAGGAATTCAAACAGCGGATAACTCGGCTTCGGCACCAGCAACTCATCCCCTGCATTGCACAGCAGTCGAAAAACATACGAGTACCCTTCGCTGGTGCTGGTAGTAAGCACAATCCGCTCCGGATCGACGTCAACCCGCTCCTCGCCGCCCGTCGTAGAGACGTTGCTTGCAACGTCTCTCTCACCACGAGCAACACCGCTCGCGGTAGTACCGCGCCACAGCCTCACGCGCCGAAAGCAACCCTTTCGCCTGCGGATCGTAATCCAGCGCCCGCTCCGACCGCAGTGCCTCCAGAATCGTCGCCGAGTCATACGCTAGCCCCACACGCGTCGGATTCGAAACGGTCAGATCGAGCAGACGAACGCCACGCGCCCGCACCTCCTCCACCGCCTGCGTAAACCGATTCTGCGCCAGACGCCAGTTCGTTCTCTCAGAAAACATGGATGGATTGTATGCGATCAGCGATGACTATCAGCCTGCGAACCACGCGCACCAGAGGCGCGTCTGAGAATAGTCCACCGTTTCAACTCCGAGATCAGCCCCGCATAACAAAAGGCGTCCCCGAGGGACGCCTGAATTTCACTTTCCACCGGTCATGAATTGCTTCACTGCGTACGGCTCGGAAACTCCGGCTTACCCAACTGGCTCAACGCCGGCACGCTCTTCTGCAGACTCGGCCAGTCCCGAATCCCCACTGCCGGGCACATCGACGCCATTGCCCGCCGGACGCAGCAACTGCCGCAATGTCTGCACACCGTAGAACAATCCTTGTCCCGTATTCGCGGCCACAATCAGGTGAGCTTTGTCGGAGAACAGCAAGTACCCTTCAGGCCCACCGCCGAATCGGCCTTCAATCCATTCTGCGCCAGGAACTGCCGCACCCGATCATCCTCCAGCCGCGCCAGCACGATCGCGCCACCTTCCGCCTTGCCTTCCGCCTTCATGCCGAAGATGTTGAGCTTCAATCCGGACTGGTACTGCACCTCTTCGGCCAGTGTCTCGGCCGCAATGCGATCCTCCGCCTGATGTCCCAGCTGCACAAAGATCTTCGTCCGCGGCCCCACCTGAAACCCGCCGTCGCGCAATTGCACTTCCTTGGGCTGAGGCTCCAGCTTCAGTCCCTTCTCGCTGGGAGAATCAAGCCCCAACAGCAGAGGAGAGCAAGCCAGCACCCATCCCACGATCGCCAAATGTCTGCTTCGTCATTGCCATACCATTGTACTTCGCCAATCGGAACAGCGAGTGTCAGCGAGGTGTCTACATATGTTCTAACCCGGCACCGTGCCTCTTGACGCAAATTTTTCGTGCTCTGAAGACCTTACTTAAACGCTTCTTTATTAACAACATACGGCATTTTCGTGACGTCCCCGCCGTAATTTCCTTCGAGCACGTCGATCAGCCCCTGCACGCATCGCCCCGCCATGCCCTTGTCCGGATCGGTCGACAGCCGCGTAATCCGCGCCGCGCTGGCAAAGTGCGGCATCAGCCGGCACCGGTCGGCAATCGCCGGATCGCGCAGCGGAGAATCCGCCGGCAGCGGTTCCTTCTCATAAACATCCAGTGCCGCTCCCGCAATCCAGTTCTCCCGCAAAGCCCGCGCCAGCGCCGCCTCATCCACCACCGGACCGCGTGACGTATTCACCAGATACGCGGTCGATTTCATCAGCCGCAACGTCTCCTCGTTGAACAGGTGATACGTCGGCGTCGCGCTCTCGCCCTCACGCAGCAACGGCACATGCACGCTGACAAAGTCCGCCTCACGCAGCGCCTCTTCGAACGGCACGTACTTGATCCATGCCTTCTCTTTCACCAACCCGCGCGAATGCCGCAGCTCGTTGATCTCCTCGATCGTCTTCACAAACGCATGATTCTCATACGCCGGGTCGTAGCACAGAACGTTCATATCGAACCCAACGCATTTCTTGATAAACGCCAGCCCGATCCGCCCCGTGCCAATCACCGCAACGGTCTTGCCAGTAACCTCATCGCCCAAAAACGGCAGGTACGGATGCCAGAATCCCCACTGGTTCTCGCGCGTCAGATGCTCGGCCGTCCACATCTTCCGCGCCAGCGTCCCCATCATGAAAAACGCAAACTCGGCAGTCGCTTCGGTCAGCACATCGGCGGTATGCGTAAACGGAATCTTGTAGCGGTTCGCATCCGCGCGATTGATGTTGTCAAACCCCACCGCAAACTGCGCCACCACCTTCAGTGTGCCTTTCCCTGCCTCGAACACCTCCGCATCAATCGGATCGCGCAGCGTCGTGATCAGCCCGTCGATTCCGGACTTCACCTTCTCCACAATCAGCGTCTTCGGCGGCGCCTCCGGATGCGGATACACCTCCACCTCATACCCCCGCTGCCGCAACAGATCGATCGCCTCTCCAATATCGCAGGTGGCAAACACACGAAATCTCTTGCTCATAGTTAGGAACGTTTCTCTCAGGAAATCTTGCAGACAGATGGATCAGGCCCGCACCCACACGCAGGCCGCGTCACCTATGATACGCGACACCCATGCTCACGTAGCGACAGGCGCCTCGCCTGTCCCGCGAAGGCGAAGCCAAGCGGCCCCGGATCTTGCTTCGCATCCAGCCATTCGCCGAATGCTGACCTTCATCGCTAAATATCCACCGTTCCGTGCCGATCCAGGCTGATCGTGGCCGGCGTCTTTCTGCGAGACAGCCCAGTTCACATCCGGGATCGGGGACTTCCAGGTGGTGCACGCCGCCCGGAAACCGGATCATCAGCTTCTCGTACTCGGCTGTCTGCGCCGCCGTCTTCAGCACATCGTCCTTCGCGCTGGGATTCCACTCGTGCAGGTAGTACACACTCCGCACCTGCGCCTGCAGCATCTCCTTGGCGCACCCGAAGCACGGACGCATGGTCGTGTACATCGTGCTGCCTGCGGTAGAAATCCCAAACCGCGCCGCCGCCAGGATCGCATTCTGCTCCGCATGCACGCAGATGCAAAGATCGTACGCCTCGCCCGACTTGTAGCTCTTATCGCGATTGGCGCAGCGATAGCATCCACCATCCAGGCAATTGACCATGTTTTCGGGAGTGCCGTTGTACCCCGTCGAGATGATCCGGTTGTCGAGCACGATCAGCGCTCCAACCCGGTTCCCCCTGCAGTTGGCCCGCAGCCGCACCGCCAACGCGATGTTCATAAAATACTTGTGCCGATTCTCGCGGGCATCGCGAGCAGCCTGTGGTTCGCAGGGCGATTCGGACGTGGCGTGCACTGTTGTGGGCGCAATCGCCATGGGCGCGGATTCCAGATTTCCATTGTGTTTGGGCATGGTCTTTCCCGTCCTCGTCGGCGGATATTACGCAACTGCGCTGTATGGTGCGGCGAGGCTCAGCCATTGCTAATTGGATGGGATCAGCACCGCGACCGAGGCAACGCATTTCCACGTTCCGTTGAAGTTCACCCAGGTATCGAGAAATCGTTCGCGGCGCGTAACGGCTTTGCCTTTGCGTCCGCCCTGAGTGCGAAAAATTCCGACGACCACCGCCGAATTCCCGTAGACGTCCACCTTGCTTTGTTCTGTCACGGCTTGCTCGGGCGGCTGATAACCCGGCGTTTTCAGGCTCGTCAGGAATTCACGTTTTGTTTCCATACTGCCGTCAATGTCGATAGAAACAAAGCTGTCGGCCAGAAGCAGATCCAGCGCTTTGGTGTCATTGGTTTCAAGTGCGCGATTCCAGGAATTGTCCAAAGCAAGAATATGCGCCCCGTCCGCGGACTGAGACGTCTGCGCCGAAGCCAGACTCGCGCCGAACCAGAGTACAGCTGCGAAAACAAAGATCCATTTCACGACGAAGCCCTCCTGCCATTCGGCGGCTGGGCGCACGAATGCGTCCCTGTGAGCATTCATGTCAGATGCCCGCGTACCACGCATATCCGGCTTCAGGAGCGGCTGATCCCAAACCTTTGCCGAATGGCTTCAGGCTGTCCGTCAGAGTCAAGCGATTGAGGTATTTGACGCTCTTGTAACCGAGTTGCCGGGGCACACGCAGGCGCAGCGGCCCTCCGAAGGGTACCGGCAGTTCTGCACCGTTCATTCCCGTGGCGACGAGCGTTTGTGGGTGCAAGGCATCTGCCATGTCGATGCTCTCCCACCAGTCAGGTCTGGATTGAGCGGTACACGACATAGCGGACCTGCGGCAGAGCTCCTACCCGGTCGAGAATGTAGGAAAGCGGCACGCCCTTCCATTCAGCGATGTACGTCCAGCCCTCTTCGCAGCCGATCATCGTGACATGTGAACTCATCGGGAAACTCTTGATCTCGGCCAATGAAAACGAGGTTGGGCGGGCGGCCATGCCATCCACGGTAAGCCGCCAGTCCACAAAGCCTGCGGCCTGCAGGCGATTGAATTCGTCACCCAGCGGCGCAACCTCATTGGCGAACGGATCTTTGGAAATCTCGCTTGGTGAGAATTCACGCGCAGTCGCACGACTATTCAACAGCCGCTGCGCCGCATAGGTCAGTGTTTCGCCCGGTCCATACACCCCGCCAGAGTCTGGCGGGATAAGCCCGTAACGTTTCGCCAGCGCGGTAGCCACGCCCACACCGGATGCACCAGCGGCTACCGCGAGGCCGGTTGTGATGAGTTTGCGTCGTGAGATCTCGCTCATAAGTTTCAATTCCGTCGGTGGAGTGGCACGGCCGGTAATCATCGCGCTCATCCGCGCTCGGAATCCTGCAAGAACGATCATGAAAACGTGTACCACCAGGAACAGCACAAGCAAGATCGTTATCAGAAAGTGCAGCGAGCGCGCGGTCTGGTGGCCTCCCAAAAGCCGGACGGTGAGCGGAAATGCCGCGGTGAACCCAAACGACATCGCCAGGCCGGTCCAGATCATCAACGGAAACAGCACGAAAATGACGAGCAGATACGACAGGCGCTGCAAGACGTTATAGGACCACGCCTCTTCTCTCCCCGGCGGCTGAAAGCGCAAATGCTGGGCGATTGAGATGCCGATTCGTTTTAGCGAACGATCAGAAGAGGCAGGAACGAGATTGCGCCGAAAATGTCCGCTGAAAAAACCAAATAGCACATAGAACAAACCCGTCGCGACCGCGACCCACGCGGCCTGGAAATGGAGATAGCGGCTCCAACCGTTCTGGTCGGGAAGCACGTATCCGTAACCGGTGGGGACGGTTCCCCGCGACGATGGCAAATGCAGGTTGAGCCAAGGACGCATCCTTACGTTGCCAGTTTCGCCCCAATAGAAGCGCGGATGAGAAAGAACGATCTCTCCCCCGCTGACCAGCAGCGCGACGAAAGCAAGAGTGGTGAGCCAGTGCGTCACTCGCACAGCCGTAGAATGGCGCTTCGAATCGGTCGCGACCACACCGGCAGAAGACGCCCGCGATGCAGCTTGATCTGCAATCGGAAGAATTGCATTCATATCACGCCCCCATGAATCCCCGGTGGAGCGAATTCTACATCGAAATTGTTGTCAAAGACTAATATCCACGTGGTCAGGGCGATCCCGCTCACGTCTGTCGGTTGGCCAGTTCGCAGACGATATCGGCGCGAGAAGCGGGCATCTGACTTTGAGCTCTTAAATATCCCTCATTCGATTCTTCTCAGATACCGCAAAGGATGGCACCCGGCTGACCGTCTGTCCTTTCCTTCGTACAAGTGATATAACCCTTCGCAATAGGGGACCGAGAAGGATCGTATATTTTCGTCAGTGTTCGCCTCGCGGAAGGCAACCAGGGAGGAATTCTCATGAGAAAGCTCACCGTTCTTTGCCTGTTGTTTCTCGCGCTGGCCGGAGTCGCCTTGTTCGCCGCCGACCGCGGCACTCCCGATGAAGCCAAAGCCATGTTGCAGAAAGCTATCGCCCACTACAAGACCGTCGGACGAAAACAGGCTCTGGCCGACTTCAACGCCAAGAAGCCGCCCTTCGGAGATCGCGACCTCTACGTCGTCTGCATCGGACCCGACCACACCATTGTCGCGAACGGCGGCTTTCCCCAATACGTAGGCATGTCGGCGGACTTGATGAAAGACGCCAACGGCAAGTCAATCGGCAAAGCCGGTTATGACATCGCGTCGACCAAGGGTGAAGGCGAAGTCCGCTATCGCTGGATCAATCCCATGACCCAGAAGACAGAAAACAAAGTGAGCTTTTTCGCCAAAGCCGGAGACGACGCCTGCGCCGTCGGCGCCTACAGCCCCAACTAGTTTTCTGGCGCACCCGCCGCGATATGCGCTCGCGAACTTTAACTTGCTGCAACAGCTTCGAAAGAGAGCGGCTCAAGCCGCGCGGTTCGCCTTGCTGCTAGTGCCTCGCGGCACACAGAAGAAAGCCCCACTCTCATCGAGCAGGGCCGGATCGAACTCCACTTTGGTGTTAGCTGGTATACGTGTTGCGCTCGCAGGCGTCGAACCACAATAAGGGCGTACGAAGCCCCAACGAGGCCGGCGAGGCCCCAACAGAGTGCGGCCGCGCCAATCCCGTGCCAGGGAGCGCACAGAGCCGCCGCGAGGAACAGCACGGTTCCGAAATGAACAATGTTGGGAGTCGCAAACGCGTGGCCAGCCTGCGCCTGGCCTGGCGTGCGGGGCAAGTTAGCGATCAGCGCCATGACCACGAACTGTAATCCGATCAGCGCACCGGCAGACGACCCCACGATGACATAGAAGTTCTCCCAACCAGCAAGTGCTGTCATGTCTGTCACGGTGAAGGGTCACGCCCACATGCGGGTCTCTTGACGCAGCCTGGCTATATCCCTGGTTGGCGCGCTGCCAAAAAAGCGGCTGTATTCCCGGCTGAACTGCGACGCGCTCAGATAGCCCACGCGCTGACTTGCCGCACCTGCATCCATCATTGTCGACAGCATCAGTCGCCGCGCCTCCTGCAGGCGCAGCACCTTCTGATAGTGCAGCGGGCTCATCGACGTTACAGACTTGAAGTGCTCGTGGAATGAGGAAACACTCATGTGCACCAGTTCGGCCAATTCTTCGACCTTCATGGGTTGAGAGTAGTTCTCGCGCAGCCAGGAAATCGCCTTCGCAATTCGCTGCACGCTGGATTCGGCAAAGCCCATTTGAGCCACGCGAACTCCGATGGGGCTGCGTAGCAGCCGGATCAGAATCTCATCCATCACGATCGGCGCGAGCAGTTCAGCATCGCCGGGTTGCGCGAGGCATTCCATCAACCTCGTCGCGGCATTGACAACGCTGTCCTCGACCGAAGTGACGTAAACCGCCGATTCTCTCCTGAGCAGAAGGCAGGCCGTGCGGAAACACCTTCAAGGCCAGTTCGGCAATCTTGTGCGGGTCGAGGTCGAGTTTGAGTGCAAGGTACGGCTCGGACTGGCTGGCCCGCGTGACCTGGGCAGCAACGGGCAGAGCCACCGAAAACACGATCATGCGGGTGGCATCGTACTCGAACAAATCCTGCCCGACGATAATCGTCTTCGCCCCCTGTGTGGCGATGCACAACGACGGCAAGCGAAGAGCATGCACACATTCTTGGTTGACGCGCGAGAAACGAATCGCATGTACGCCAGGGACGCGCAGCTCAAAGCTGCCGTCGTGCGGGGCGTAGGCGGAGATCAAGCGGCCCAACTTTCCGAGGTCGGCTTCGCTTGGTTCCCCAACCTTCTCCACTCGTCGCAGAGACACCACTTTGCCGTTGGTTTTCACAGTCTTGAGATACCTCCTTTCGCGATCATTGAATCCCGCTCCATACCATCCGGTGGAAAAGTTTGTCCATCGCATCTGGTGGCTCTATCTCCCCGCGATCCAGCCACCAGCGCAGCAGCGAAAGCAGGCTTCCAGCCAGTGCAGACGCGCGAGCATCCATTTCGCGCTGTGGAAGTTTCGGAAAACGACCGGATTCCGCAAGCCGCTGCCCGATTCCCCGCGCAAAATAGCCTTGCGCGAGATCAAAGAAATCGGGGAGCCGCCCACAGTCGGCTAGCGCGCGGTAAAGCTTGTTCTGATTTCCGATATGCGCGAACAACTCCGCCACAGGAACAACTCGATGCGACTTTTCTTTACGTGTGCTGAGCGCCATGCTCATCGTTTCCAAAAAACTCTCTAGCTGACTGAGGAGAAGGTCATCCGTGTCGCGGAAGTGAACATAAAAGGTGGATCGCCCGACCGAGGCGCGATCCAGCACTTCCTGCACCGTCACTTCATCGATGGGTTTTTCCAGGACCAACTCCAGCAGCGCACGGCCAAGCCGCTCGTGCGTACGCCGGACGCGCTGATCGGGTTTGCGACGCTGCATGGCTCGATCTTTCCTTTGCCCGGCATGCTCCTGCAACTCGGGAAGCTCGTTCCTGGACATACACGGCCTCTTTGTTCAGCAAATCAAAATGGCTCTCGACTCCGCTGTGTTCCGAGCACTACATTGCCCCATGATAGGTCAAAGGAGAACATGATGAATCGACTTCACTCACTCGCAATCGGGACCATGTTGATGTTCGCTCTCACCATGGTTGCGCAGCAGGCTACCACGCAACAACGACCGTCCGGCCGCGTCGGGCGGGGAGCACGTCGGCGTTCCAACTGCCGCAGGGCAACTGAAGTTTCTGGCGACGAAGCTGGATCTCACCCGCGAGCAGCAGGAGAAAATCAAACCGATCCTGCAGGAGTTGCATGCCGCCACGGTAAAGATCGTTCAGGACCAGAGCCTGTCCCACGAAGATCGTATGGGCAAACTCAGGGACTCGCATTATGGCGCTGACAGGCAGATCCGCTTGTTCCTGAACGATGGCCAGAAGAACAAGCTCGACCAGGTCGAGCACGAGCCGCATCCGGAATTGCACGGCAACTTAGCCGATTCAAAGAACTAACAGACTTCCTATCCTGGCTGTTTTTGTGCCGAGCCTCAGTGTGCATAGCGAAAAAGACCTCGAACGGCTGATGCTCGGCTATGCTTTCAAAACCGCCTGCACATAAGCGGGTTTCATCGGAAGCCGCCGCATGACCTTTCCGGTCGCGTCGTGCAGGGCCGCTGCGATGGCCGGCGCGGCGAGCGCATTCGCCGCCTCCGAACCTCCGCCGTAGGTGCCGACCTTCGGATTGTGCAGCAGCACGACTTTGATCTCGGGGATGTCGCGCCATGGTCAGGATGGGATAGTGAATTCCAGTCATCCTGTGGTGATTCCGCTCTCATCGAACTGTCACCTCTTCGAGCAGCGCATGGCTGATTCCCATCACCGCGCCGCCTTCGACCTGTCGCTTCAATTGCATCGGGTTGACGACGATGCCGGGATCGACCGCGATCGTGTACTTCTCCACCTCGATCGCGCCGGTGCTGGGAGTGACAGCGATCTGGCAGACGCAGGCCCAGTAGGTGCCGCTGCGTAACATCAGCGAAACTCCGCGGCCTCGCACCGGCGTTGATCCGGTCGATACAGCATTCGGACGCGGGGAAGGGCGCGTGTCCCAACCGGAAGCATCGCGGACTGCTTTCAGCACTCCGATGGCGCGTTCCTCGCTGGCGTGGTCGATGCGGAACTGGATGGCGTCGGCGCCCGCGAGCGCCGCCGCCTCGCTGATCGCCAGTTCGCGCGGATAGTTCTGCTGGAACTGCCCCGGCGTCCGCATGCTGTGGTCGCGCAGACCGACGGCAATGCGGCGAGGCTTTCTGTCCCACCTGGAATGTGCCGTGGCCACGCTCCGTCACATTTGGGACCGGAGCGTAGACCCAGGGATCGTCAAGGCTGTTGACCGTGGAGGTGACGAACCCTCCGTGAGTGGACTTCGGCGCGGCCATGGTGGGCAGGCCCGGCGAGGACCGCTCCGATCGGCCGATCGTCCTGCATCGCGGGCATGTAGTGGTCGATTTGATACGCGGCGATCTTGCCTTTTTCGTCGAGGGCGATCTGAACGTCGGAAAAAGCGGCGGACGATTGCGTGGACCACTGCAGATCGTCGGCGCGCATCCACTGCACGCGCACCGGCTTGCCGACGGCTTGCGACAGAAGCACGGCTTCGTCTTCCGCGCCGGCATTTCCGCCGTTCGACCGTCCGTAGTGGCCGGGTCCGGGATACGAGTGCACGATCACATGATCCGGCGTGGTCTCGAGCATCATCGCAATTTCGCCGCGCAAGCGCCTGCGGATTCTGGTTGTGCGTATAGATGTGCACCGTGCCGTCGGATTTGACGTCGGCAACGGCCATGGTCGGGCCGATCGGCGCGTGCTTCATGTAGGACAGCTGATAGGTGGCGGAATGTTTCTTGTCGAGCCGACGTCAGCATCGGGATCCACATTGCCTTTATTCGCCTCGCTCTTTGGAGACGGGCGCGGTTGTCCAATCCGCCTCTTCCCGCAGATGCTGGTAGAGTTTCGCATTGCCGGGCAGGCCCTTCCACTCGGTCCACTTCGTGGCGCCGGCCACCTGATCGGCTGCCTGGATCGCTTCCCACTCCGTGGGCGCGACCACTCCGACCAGATTGCCCTTCACGATGACTTGCGAGTTCGGGAACTTGGTTTTGTCCACTGCACCGGCAGAGACAAGAGTCGAGCCGAGCGTCTTCGGATGCACCACGCGCGCGTGCAACATGCCGGGCAGGCGCACATCGGTCGCCCATGTTTCCTTCGCCGCGACTTTCGAACTGATAATGGAATTCTTGAACGACTTGCCGATGACCGTGTACTCGCTGACCGGCTTCATCGGCGGATTGCCCTCGATGGTCCAGTCCGACGATGCTGGTGAGGTCGCCTTTGACCGGGATGGTGAGCTTCAACTGCTGGTTCTTGACGAGGTCGCCATACGAAATGCTCTTGCCGCCGCCCGAGACGATGCCGTCCTTGACGGAAAGCTTGTCTTTCGGCACGCCGAGTTTTTCCGACGCGAGATCGAGCAGAGCCTGGTGAGTATAGGCGGCTGCCTTGCGGATATTCGGCGTTCCGTGGCCGAGGAAATCGAAGGCGCCGCTGCCGTCAGGCGTGCGATCGGTATCTCCCGACACGACCGTGGTGATCGCTTCGAAGGGCACGCTCAACTCTTCGGCCACAATCTGCCGGTAGGCGGTAAAAGTTGAGCCCTGGCCGAAGTCGCTCTTCCCGGTGCGAATCAGGACCGTGTTGTCCGGATGAATCTCGATCCAGGAACTGCCGAGCGTCGGATCGAGTGAGTTCTTGAACGTGGCGGGCTTGGCAGTGTCGCCCTTCAGAAGCTCCGGGCCGACGAAGCTGAACCCCACGACGAGGGCGCCACCTGCTTTCACGAATTGACGGCGCGATAGCGTCGGTCCGAAAACACTGTGCTGGTTTTTCGCTCATGGTTGCCATCGCTTACCTCCCCTTCGCCATGATCGTGGCGGCATGTTGTACGGCTTCGATGATCGCGACGTAGGTTCCGCAGCGGCACAGATTCGGCGACGGCCCGGAATGTGGTGAAGGCCTCTTTGATTTGCGCCAGCGTCGGTTGCGGATTGCTTTCGAGCAGTTCGGTGGCCTTGATCATCATGCCGTTCTGGCAGAATCCGCACTGCGGAGTCTGCTCCTCGATCCAGGCCTGCTGCACCGGATGAAGCGTGCTTTTCGCTTCCGCTGCCGAGAGCCCCTTCTGCTTGGCCCATCTCGCAGGCAGACCTTCGAGCGTGGTGATCTCCTGCTTCGCGACGCTCGCGACAGGCGTAATGCAGGAACGCACTTCCTTGCCGTCGACCAGGACGGAGCAGGCTCCGCACTGTGCGAGTCCGCAGCCGAACTGCGGACCGATCAGTTCGAGATCGTTGCGCAACACGTAGAGCAGCGGAGTGTCGTCGGGCGCATTGACCTCGTGCCGGACTCCATTCACATTCAGCGTGACCATACAGAACCCCCTTCAATGGCATTTTCGGAATGCCGATGACTCTTTTGATGATCAAGAACCCCTGGATCCGCAGCTCCATAGTGACAAATGTTTTGTTGCGGCTTGTTGCGGATATACCTTAACTTGCCTATACGCCCGCTCCGCGATCGATTGCAAGCGGTGGCGTTGGATCCTGCTTATTCCGCGTGCGCGTGGCGCTGTGGACGTTGATCCCACGCCGCGGAAACCCGCAAACCACGAAGGGCATGAAGGTACACACAGGAAACCTGCCGGTTTGTTTTTCCTTCGTGATCCTTCGTGTCCTTTGTGGTTTAAGGTTCTCACCGCAACTGAGCGACAACAGCAACGTCGAACTTTGAATAGTACTTTTTGACGTCGCCAACCCCGTACTTGTCTCGAAATTTTTCGATCACAGACGCCACCTGTTTGGCATCCGTGATCGGTACGCCCTGCAATTCAGCCTCTGCGCCGCGCACATCGATCCGAATCGTTGGGTTCTTGAGCACGTTCTTGTACCACTGCGTCTCCGACCCCTTCACGGGCAAGAGGTAAAGCTTGTCATCATCGAACACGAACCAGACCGGGTTTGAGATGATGCGCCCTGACTTTCGGCCGGTCACGCTGATGTTGATTTCTCGATATCCGGAAAGACGTTGTCTTAGATCATCGTTCTGCTTCGTCATGCGCATTCCTCACCGAAATTCTTGGGCTAAGCTCTCGGCCCTCACGCCTTCGAGAGCACCTCTTTTGCAACCATGATGGCGCTCATCGCATTCGGCCAGCCGGAATAAAACGCCAGATGCGTGATGACCTCAATCAATTCTTCCTTCTTGACTCCATTCTGTACGGCATAACCCAGATGAAACCGGAGCTGGTCTGGGCGGTTCATCGCAACCAGTGCGGCCACCGTGGCGAGACTGCGGTCGCGCTTGGAAAGCTCCGGGCGTTCCCAAACGTCGCCGAAAAGGACGCCATCCGTCAGGTCGACGAGTTTGGGTGCGAAGTCGCCAATCATCTTCTGGGCTGCTGAAGGCTCTTTACTCATGCTTTTACCGGAAGGTTTTGCGCCAGAACTCTTAATGTCCATCGATTTGAATTCCTCCAGGTTAGCGATTGCTCATCGCCTCAATGTGTTCGGGATACCGCGCCCCTTGCACCGTGATCCTTGAGGCAGCGCTTTCGATCTCGCGGAGATCGTCGGCCGTAAGTTCGACTGCCGCCGCGCCGATATTTTCTTCGAGGCGATGCAGCTTGGTCGTACCCGGGATGGGAACGATCCATGGCTTTTGCGCCAGCAACCAGGCAAGTGCGATTTGCGCCGGTGTCGCCTTCTTCTCCTGTGCGATCTTGCCCAGCAGGTCCACCAGCGCCTGATTCGCTTTCCGGTTTTCCGGAGTAAAGCGCGGGAGCGTGCTGCGGAAGTCGGTACTGTCCAGCGGAGTGGTTTCGTCCATCTTTCCCGTGAGAAAGCCTTTCCCCAGCGGGCTGTAGGGAACAAAGCCGATTCCAAGCTCCTCAAGGGTCGGCAGCACGTCCTTCTCGCGATCGCGGAACCAAAGCGAGTATTCGCTCTGCACAGCGGTGACCGGCTGCACTGCGTGTGCCCGGCGGATCGTCTTTGCGGCCGCTTCCGACATGCCGAAGTGCTTGACCTTGCCTTGCTGAATGAGGTCCTTCACGGCTCCAGCGGTGTCCTCGATCGGAGTTTCGGGGTCCACGCGGTGCTGATAGTAGAGATCGATGGCATCCACTCTGAGTCGCTTGAGCGAGCCTTCGATGGACTTCTTGATGTGCTCAGGACGGCTGTTCAGCCGTATCCACCCCGGACTTCCATCGGGTTTGAGCTCATAGGCGAACTTGGTAGCTATAACGACTTGCCCTCTGAAAGGCGAGAGCGCCTCGCCCAGAAGCTCTTCGTTCAAGTACGGGCCGTAAACTTCGGCTGTGTCAAAGAACGTGATGCCGCGTTCCACGGCGGCCCGTAGAACAGAGGTCATTTCCTTCTTGTCCTTGGGTGGGCCATAGGAAAAGCTCATTCCCATGCAGCCGAGCCCCAGTGCCGAAACTTCAAGATTGCTTTTTCCAAGTTTGCGTTTTTGCATTGTCTCATCCTACTGCGCACCGAGCTAGGCGGCCAACGATTTGCAGACGCGGCCTAGTAGTGCTCCCAGGCGACTCTCCAGTGTTCCTCCGGGCGAGTCGACTTGACGATGAGCTGTTTGCCCGAAAACTCGTACGAACGCGGCAGGTCCTTGCCGATGAGTGGCTGCATCAATGAGCCCTCGACGTGAAAAGTGAAAGTGTGCGCGCTTTCGTCGATCACATAACTGCCATAGGTGGCCTCGTAGCCGCCTCGCGAATATTGGTCTGGCGCGGCCGTAGTTTGTGCCTCAGAGCCGCGCCGCATGACTTGGACCGACGCGTGCCCGTCGCGCGTGAAGACGAACATCCCGCAGCATTCAATCCTGCTAGTCTTCCCGTCTGGACCTTGATTCTCGAGCGCGACCAGGCGCCATGCACCGACGAACTTATCCTGAACTTCCCCGTTTCCGACACGATCCTGTCTGCCGGACAACGTCATCGCGGTCATCCCGAAAAGCAAAATTACGCCGGCCAGCGAAAGCAGTTTCTTCATGTTCGGCTCCTGGCGCAACAAAAATCGTTTACTCAGCGGCCCACCAATTTCTGCAGCTCTTCGGGATACCGAGCACCTTGCACCGCGATCTTTGAGGCTGCGGTGTCCAGCTGCCGGAGATCCTCGGGCGTAAGTTCGACGGCAGCGGCTCCGATGTTCTCTTCGAGTCGATGCAGCTTGGTCGTACCCGGGATCGGAACGATCCACGGCTTCTGCGCCAGCAGCCAGGCGAGAGCGATCTGCGCAGGCGTCGCCTTCTTCTGTTGCGCGAACTTGCCAATCAGATCGACCACCGCCTGATTCGCTTTCCGGTTCTCCGGCGTAAAGCGAGGAACGATGTTGCGGAAGTCGGTCTTGTCGAACTGCGTGTCTTCGCTGATCTTGCCGGTGAGGAAGCCTTTGCCCAGCGGGCTGAATGGAACGAACCCGATCCCGAGTTCCTCGAGGGTCGGGATCACTTCCGCTTCAGGCTCTCTCCACCAAAGCGAATATTCGCTCTGCAGTGCCGTGACCGGCTGAACCGCGTGTGCGCGACGGATGGTCTGCACGCCGGCTTCCGAGAGTCCGAAGTGCTTCACCTTGCCTTGCTGGATCAGGTCCTTCACGGCTCCGGCGACGTCTTCGATCGGCACGTTCGGATCGACGCGGTGCTGATAGAACAAATCGATGACATCGGTCTTGAGGCGCTTGAGCGAGGCCTCGGCGACCTCCTTGATGTGCTCTGGACGACTGTCCAGCCCGGCCTGTTTGCCGGTGTTCGGATCAAGCTTGAACCCGAACTTGGTGGCGATCACCACCTGGTCACGAAACGGGGCGAGCGCTTCGCCCACGAGTTCTTCGTTGGTGAACGGGCCGTACACTTCGGCGGTATCGAAGAATGTGACGCCGCGTTCGACGGCCGCCCGGATCAGCGAGATCATCTCCTGCTTGTCCACGGCCGGACCGTAGCCAAAGCTCATTCCCATGCAGCCGAGTCCGAGGGCCGAAACTTCCAGATTGCTTTTTCCAAGTTTGCGCTTCTGCATTGTTTCTCCTTCAAACTGCCGAGAGCAGGATGACCTGCACTGGCCTCAATCAGAATAGGCTCTTGGCGGTTTGGGTGCTTGCCTGTTTCAATGAAGTTCTTGCCCGATTCTCCGAGACCACTGCCGCCTCGTCAGTTGGAAGAGAGCAAGAAGGGGAATGTCTGGGCAAAGAGAAAGAAGGTCTTCCTTCGACGGCACTTCCCTTCATCGAGTGAGGGAGGCTGGAATACCTCTGCGCGTGACAAGGTACACAGCAAAGCTTCCCAGCCAATGGCCGCCTTCGTAATGCTCCCCGGTCACTGCCGCCAATCCCGCTCGCTCGTGCGCCTCGGCAGCAGACAGGATTGATGTCAGCCGCTTGTCGTTCTTCGGCAAGGCTGAGGCGATGCCGTTCAGCATCCATGCGCGGCTGAGGTTCAAACCGTCCAGATGCGCCAGCTTGGGATCGCTTGGATCGGGCGACACCACGGGCTGCAACCATGCAGCGCTGCCCGACGTGGAAATTTGCGGCATAAATGTTTTGAGCCAGGCTGCAAACTCGCGGCTCGGCAGAACGCGGCGCATCAGGTCTGCTTCTCCGAGACACGGGGACAAGAAATCTTCGCCGGAGGGCTCATACGCCAGCGGACAGTTCTTGTCATTCAGATAGAACTGCTTCCCTTTGGAGACCACCAGTTCCGCAAATTTCTGGTCGTCCCCGGCTCGCGCATAGTCGAGCATCAAGCCCGAGCGCGAACGCAGTCTGGTCGTGCTCGCCGATCCGCACCGGATTCGAAAGCTTGGGCAACCAGCTATTCAGCCGCTCCAGTACGACTTGTTCCAGAGGACGGAGATTGGCAGCCATTTCTTTGGCCTGCGGATCATCCCACTCGCGCAGTTCGGCAACCAGTTGAAGCAGCCAGGCAAGCCCATACGGGCGCTCAAAGCTGGCGCGTCCTGGTCCCCGAAGATACGCGGCCTCCTGCGCGAGGTTTTCTGCTGTCAGGCTCTGCCGCAAAGCCTCGCGAGCCGCTTGCACGAACGGGGCGTCGGGAAATGTTCGGACCAGGCGAACCAGGAGCCAGTGTCCGTGAACCGAAGAATGCCAATCGTAGCAACCGTAGAATGCAGGCGTGAGTTTCCGCGGCGGAGCGACATCGGCATCGCTGTTCAAGGTGTGGCTGATGTGATTTGGATATTCCTTGTGAACGCAAGCGAGAGCCAGATTCGCAAACCGCTCGGCTGTTTTCATGTCGAACATGGCAGGGTTGGGATGTTCTTGAGCGCCAGCCTCGCTCACAGTCCATAACACGAAGAGGAGACAGAGAACGCGTTTCATTCCCAGATACTCTAAATCATCCGAAACTCCCCACCCACTCGCACCCGCGAAAAGACGGGCTATCCGCGAGTTGCTCTCAAGTCGACAGATGCAACTCGCGGATCGCATCTCCCGCGCCGCTCAGGTCCGCGAGTCGCATCTCGGAATACTTGCGAGACAGAATCACACCCGGCGCGCCAGCGCGGAACGCTGCCAGAACTGCTTGCTTCACGCTTTGCGGCGTGCATTTGCTGTGATTGGGCTCGGTTGGAATGTCGATATCAATGCCGGGCCAGATCAGAGTCTTCGTGCCGGCGACTCCCTCCAGCGCGCGTTTCGTCTCGCGGAAGACGTAATCCGCCGAAAGCCCGGTGTGCGGAATCTGGTCGTAGCTGCCCTCCTTCAATCCCATCACCGCGTAGTTGAAATCGAGCAGGCCCTGTTTTGAGAGATCGCCGTAAAGTGTCGAGCCGGCATTGTCGACGTAGAGCGCCATCCGCTCGCCGCCGCAGTTGTTGTACATCACGACCTTTATGAAATCCGAATAGTTCGAGAGTTCGTGCAGGTCCTGTTCCGCGCGGTAGATCGGATTGAAAGAATTGTTGTGCCAGATGTGCCAACCGACCGGCACCGTCGGCTTGGCGGTCTTTACCGTTTTGTAGATCGCGGCGTAGGTCTCGCGAAGGCTGTCGGTCCAGAGCATCTCCCATGCGGCCAGTTCCGGATACCGCAACAGGAGCCGCCAGAATTGAACGTAGTAGCCGTCGACGGGGCGCTTGCCGCTCCGCGCCGAGCGAACGAATTTTTCCAACTCCAAAAATCCCTGCCGGGCGCGATCCACATTGATGCCGCGCTCTTTCGCTTTGCTCTGACAAAACTCGCAGAAGCAAGTCACGTTCCCGGGATCGACCGGCGGCGTGTCATGCGTCGCTCCCAGGCTGTCGCAAAGCGCGCCCTGCCGCTCCGATCCCCACATGATTCCGTCGATGTCATAAGAGCGGGCGTAGTCCTCGACCAGACCCGTCAGGAAATTTCGGTAGTCCGGATTGTTGACGCACAGCGTTTCGGCATTCCGTCCGTACAGATCCCGCTCCTGCACTTTCTCGATATTCGGCAAGTCGGTGCGAAATACATCCTCAAGCCAGCAGATGACCTTCATGCCGCGCTTTTTCGCGGCCGGGAGCACTTCGGCCAGGATATCGAGATCGCCGTGGTCGGGCGCGCGCGTGTCCTTGAGAACCGTGTTTTTGTAGTACTGGGGATGAGGCGTGGCGAAGTTTCCGCCGTGAAAATTGAGATCGTATTCCTGCTTGCCGTGATCGGGCAGCGGCTGTCCTGGAATCTGTCGTCCGGCGATCCCTCGACCGTAGGTGAATACCGCGAGGAAAAGAGTATTCACGCAGCCACGTTCCTGAAGCACATCCAGGACTTTCTCCGTACCTTCATCCACAAACGAGACTGGCACCCACTTGGATCCCGATCATTTTGGAGGAGGCTGGAGGCATGTGCTGGAGTTGGCATGGTCAGGGCAGCTCCGGCGCCAGCAGCGATCTTCAGAAATTCGCGGCGATTCACATCCAATCTCATGGATTATCCCTTTCGTTCCTGCGGCAGCCGATTCTTATCTTGGCCAGAGCTGCTTACGGCACCTGAGCGCCCCCTCAGTCCCGACATACACCGCGTACAGAGACTGACTTGCCGCCATGAACAGCCGATTTTTCTTGGCGCCGCCGAAACACAGATTGGCGCAGGTTTCCGGAAGATGGATTTTGCCAATCAGAACGCCGTCCGGCGCGAACACGTGCACCCCGTTGAAACCGTCGGGACCCCATCCAGCGGCGGACCAGACGTTGCCGTCCACATCGCAGCGAATGCCATCCGATGAACCGGGCGCCATGTTCACAAACATCCGACCGTTTTTCAGCCGCACGCCATTTTCGACGTCGTACACGCGAATCGGGCGAGGATCGCCGGAATGTTTCGGTTCGCCGGTGTCGACGATGTAGAGCCGCTTCTCATCGGGAGAGAAACAGATGCCGTTCGGCTTGTCCATATCGCTGACAACCACCGTAACGTCCCGCGTATTCGGATCGAGACGATACACGTTCGTGGGAAGTTCGAACGCCGCCTTGTGCCCTTCGTAGTTCGACATAATCCCGTAGCCCGGATCGGTGAACCAGATGGCGCCATCGGAATGCACCGCCAGATCATTCGGAGCATTGAACGGTTTGCCTTGAAAGTGATCCGCCAACACCGTGATCGTTCCGTCATGCTCGGTCCGGGTGACGCGCCGCGAATCGTGCTCGCAAGTGAGCAGTCTTCCCTGCCTGTCTCTCGAGTTGCCGTTGCTGAAATTCGACGGGCTGCGGAACACGCTGACTTCCCCCGTATCCTCCAGCCAGCGCAGCATGCGATTGTTCGGAATGTCGCTGAATAGAAGATAGCGTCCATCGCCAAACCAAACGGGGCCTTCCGCCCAACGCGTGCCCGTGTACAGGCGCTCGACTGCGGCGCTCAGGACTCTGTATTTGGCGAACCGCGGATCCACAATCTCCACCGCCGGATCGGGATAGGCAACCGGAGTCTTCGCCTTCTTGCCCCGTGGCACGCGCCAAAGGATCGAAAGCCAGGGCAGTCACCGCGCCAGCCGTCATGTTCAGAAATGTGCGTCTCTGCATAGTTCTCACTCTGGCGGCAATTCCGCCCGAGGCACCTTATCACGTTCGTTTCGCCAGCGAAATACCTTGTCGTTTGCGGTGACTCGAACGCTCGTGCTATCTTGCCGCCACTTCCGAGTGGGGGTCCCGTGCGACACAAGCCGAATCATCACCATGATCATGTTCATACGCACCCGCTGTCTTCGGGACCTACGCGCCGCGATTTTCTTTCCTCACTGATCTGCACCGCGGTTCTGGCGCCGTGGGCCATCGGGCAGCAGCAATCCCGAAATCCCTCGGAGATCGCCGAGCAGTTTCGCAAAATGTCCGAGGACTACGAGAAGAGAGGGCCTGGCCGCGCCCTTCAAAGGGATCACCACCAGCGGCGACGTCATGCCGGGACTCTTCGAAATCAAGCCCACCGGAATCTCGACCGAACCGGTGCGCAATGCCGCTGTGGCCTTCATCGAAACTCTCAAACCGGTGCAACTGGCGAGAACCATGTATCCAGTGGATGACGTCGAGTGGCGGAAGTGGATGAATCAACATTTTTATGCGCGGCAAGGGGTGAGCTTTGCCGACATGACCGACCGCCAGCGCGAAGCCGCCTTTGGCCTGATACGCGCCTCCCTCAGCACGCAAGGATTCGAACTGACGCGCAACATCATGCGGCTGAACGAAACCCTCGCCGAGTTGGCCGAAGATCACGACTTCCTGGGAGAGTGGCTGTACTACATCCAGATCTACGGCAAGCCCTCGGCCACCGATCCATGGGGATGGAAGCTCGAAGGCCATCACGCCATCATCAACTACTTCGTGCTCGGCGATCAGGTCGTGATGACTCCGCTGTTTATCGGCTCCGAGCCGGTGAAAGCCACGTCCGGAAAGTACAAAGGCATTGAGATCCTGCAAAAAGAGCAGAACGATGGGCTGGAGATGCTGAAGGCACTTCCCGAGGCACAGCGGAAGAAGGCGATCCTGGAATTTTCCAAGAGCGGCAACAACAATCTGACCGAAGCCTTCAAAGACAACGTGGTGATCGACTACGCCGGATTGCGCACCAACGAATTGGCCGGCCCAACCCGCCAACGCCTGCGCGATCTGATCCACCTCTACGTCAGCAACATGGACGAAGGCCACGCCCGCGTGAAGATGGACGAGATCGACCGCCACCTCGACAATACGTGGTTCACCTGGATCGGCGGCGCGCAGCCCGACAGCGTCTTCTATTACCGGGTGCAGAGCCCGGTGATCCTGATTGAATTCGATCACCAGCGTCCGGCAAATCTAAGGAAGCTCGCAGCGGACCCGACGAAGCCCACACAGCAGCACATTCACTGCGTAGTGCGCACGCCCAATGGAAATGACTACGGCAAAGATCTGCTGCGGCAGCACTATCTGGCGCATCCGCACACGACGTGAATCTCTTCCTCGCAATCCCGCTCGCTTTCTTTTCGCGGTGATACCCGGTCTTGAGTTGCCGACCTCCAAGTGCTAGGGTGGCGTGGGAATTATCTCGTCCGGTCGATCGAGTAGAGCCCGGGCGACCGCCATCGAACCAAGGGAGAAGCCATGGCATGGTACGGCGTGTACAGAGGCGTGGTTCTCGACAACACAGATCCTCAGGTCTCGGGTCGAGTAAAAGTAAATGTCGAAGGTAGACAAGCATGGGCGTTGGTTACGCTCACTGGCACCAAGATTCAGGTTGGTACGACCGTGATCGTCGCATTCGAGCATGGCGATCCAGATATGCCGGTCGTCCTCGGGCGAGTGACATAAATCGGTTGGAAACGGCGAGTCGGCCTGGGTACTATCATGGGTCGCACGCTCATCCTTTGCCGTTTGAAAAGCGTGGAGGCAGACAGTTCGTTTTTCACGCCGTAGGATTGGGCGCCGCATAGCATTTGCTCAAGGCATCGGCCTGTATAATTTGCCCTTCCTATCTCTCACACGATCGGATCTTGCCATGCTCATCAGGGTATTCAACGACAAAATTACATTAGGCCGCGCGGCTGCGGAGCAGGCGGCAACCGCGATTCGGCGGGCGATCTCGGAGCGCGGCGCCGCACGCATCATCGCCGCTACGGCTGCCTCTCAACTCGAGTTTCTGGATGCGCTGACGAAGGCTCCGGGAATCGATTGGACAAAGGTCGAGGCCTTCCATCTTGATGAATACATCGGCTTGCCGATCACGCATCCCGGCAGCTTTCGCAAGATGCTGATGGAACAATTGGTCAGCAAAACCGGAATCACCCGCTATCACCTGCTCGCCGGAGACGCGGCCGACCCGGCCGCGGCGGTAAGGGAGGTAAGCACGCAAATATCCTCGGCACCGATTGACATCGCCTTCCTCGGCATCGGTGAGAACGGACATATTGCGTTTAACGATCCGCCAGCGGATTTCAACACCGAAGAACCGTACATCATCGTCAATCTCGACGAAGCGTGCCGCCAACAGCAGGTCGGCGAGGCGTGGTTCGCAGATATTTCGCAGGTTCCGAAGCAGGCGCTTTCGATGTCCGCAAAACAAATTCTCAAGGCGAAAGAAATTCTTGCCGTCGTTCCGGACAAGCGCAAAGCTCAAGCCATCAAAGCGTGCTTCGAGGGCGACATCAGTCCGATGGCACCGGCTTCGATTCTGAGGAGACATCCGAACGCGACTATCTATCTGGACCGGGATTCGGCCTCGCTGCTAGGGCCGGCTCTGCAAAGTCGCGCTGGCGAAGGATTCTCAGGCGACGGTGAGCTGAAGTGTCTTGGTTGGGTCCACGACGCAAGCCAACTTGCCGCGCCGACCACGCACAACGCTGCTGCGACCAGGAACGACGTTGTCCAGCCGAATCGCGATGCGATCCAGGGAGTCAGCATCGCGGTAAGAAACGCGCCGAACTGGTTGCCCGTGTTCATAATCCCCGAAACGGTGCCGGACGATCCGCCGGCGATGTCTGCGGTCACCGACCAAAAAGAACTCTGAGACAAATAAAGCGCGCCAGCACCACCCGCGAGCACAACGCTCGCGAGCCGGGCACTCTGTACTTGGGTGCCAAGAGCGATGAAGATGCCGGCGACGCCAATCGAGAGAACCGCAATTCCGCACCGTCCGAGCCGTGGCCCGCGCAATTTCGTCAAGTGGTCGTTGATCCAACCACCAAGCAGGCATCCCACGAGCATCGCAAGAAAAGGCAGCATCGAATAGAACGCGCTTGCCTTGAGATCCAGTCCTCTTACTTTCGACAGATATCGGTAGAACCAGCTGAAGAACATCCAGGCAACATAGCCGTAACAGAAATAACTGATCGTGAGGGCCCACACTTCTCCACTCCGCAGAACGCGTGACCACGGCACGAGCTCTGACCTTCGACTCGAAGGCTTCGCGCGGAGTTGCCACGGTAAGTTGGGACTCAATGAAAGCACGCTCAGAGTCAGAAACCCCTGGATGCTCGGCTGGAGTATCGCGAGCCGAAGTAAACCAGATGGCACCGGCGATCAATCCGATCACGGCGCACGCCCAAAACGAGGAGCGCCAACCATAGTGGACCATCAGATAGGTGATGAAGGGTGGCGTGAGACCGGCGCCAGCTCCGACCCCGGCGAAAATCCAGCCATTGGCGATTCCGCGCTCGTCGACAGGAATCCAGCGGGAGAGAAACTGATTCGCGGAAGGATAGATGACCGCCTCGCCTGCGCCGAGGAGGAAGCGAACTGCCATGAAAAGGAACAGGGCGCCAGTAATATTCGCCGGAACGAGCGCGGTCAGAGCCGTGAAGATTCCCCACCAGATCACTCCACCGGTGAGCACGAGTCGTGGGCCGAAACGGTCAGCGAGACGTCCGCCGATCGTTTGAAACAGCATATAACCGAGCAGCATCGCGCTGAAGACCTTGCCCAGCTGCACGTCCGTGAGATGGTATGCATCGACGATCGACCCGCCCGCGATGGAAATGTTGACGCGATCCAGATAGGACACTGCGCTGAGGAGAAAGAGCAGAAGACCAGAAACCAGCGCACGCGCGTTGTTTTCGCCGAGGGCATGGGTGCGATATCGCGAGCTTAGGCGGAGTGTTCCTTCAGAATATGCGCCAACCGTTCGGCGACGATCTTCTCTTCGCCCGGCTGCAGCATGAACGAGCACATGCTGAGCCCAGGCTTGCCCTCGCCACCGCCGATGACAATCGCAGGCTTGGAGTCCCGCAGTAATTTCGAAACCTGCTTCGGCTCCAGAGACACTCTCGAATCCCAGGTAATCTGCATGTGGGGCACGTGGTTCGCAATGTCAGGCACGAAGAACGAAGTGCTCACGCCCGGAACCTTGGTCAGTTCGCGCGAGATTCTTTCGAGACGGTCCTGCCATTCTCGCGCCAACGCGTCGTGGTCCTCCTTCAGATAAAGTTCCAGCGCCTTGACCATCCCGATAATTTCTTCTTTGCCGACTTTCTGGCTGCGGCCCAGCGTGTCCTCGTGTGGGCTGTTGTTGAGAAGCGCATAAGCGACCAGATCCTTGCGCCCGATCAGCAATCCGGCGCACTGCGGGCCGCGCATTGCCTTGCCGCCGCTGAAAGTGACCAGGTCGTATCCCATGTTGGTGTAGTCCCAGAGGTGCGACACCGGAGGCGTGTCCGCGGCAGCGTCGTTCATGCATGGAACGTTGTACTGCTTGCCCAGCTTCACCCACTCGTCGACTTTGATCTGCCCGGCGGCGTTGGCAAAATTCGAGAAGTGCATCATCGCCGTCCGGTCGTTGACGGCCTGACGAAGCTCATCGCGGGTCTCAATCTCGATCAGCTTGATTCCGGTCGATCGCAGCTGGTGATCGAATGGGTTGCGATGCGATTTCTGGATGATGACTTCCGACTTCATCCCGGTCAGGTCGGGAAGCTGGCGAATCAGAGTCTCGTTATCTCCCGTGAGAATGCCTGCCAGTCCGGACTGCATGGCGGCAGCGGCGCCAGAGGTGACCAGCGCAGAGTAGCCATCTGGAAGCTTCAGCATTTCCGCGATGCGCTTGCCGGCCGCGACTTCGAGTTCGGGAATGTTCACGAAGTGGCGTCCGGCCATCGCCATCACGGCTTCGAGTTCGGGGCGAAGAATGGAGCCGCCGAGCATGGTCATGGTGCCCTGGCAGTTGATGACGGTGGTCACGCCGAGCTCGTCGTAAGGATTCCCGCTCTGGCCGAAACCGCTGACAGCGCTGCTTCCAGGCGTTGCGGCAACTTTTGAAAACAGTTTGCGCGGCGCAAAAACGGACGCCGCCATTGCCGCAGCAGTTCCCAGAAATCCGCGCCGGTTCCACGTCGAGTTCAGTCGCATGACAGTCTCCTTGTGTCTACTTGCGATTTACTTGTGGGCAACGGCGGCAATGCAATTGATTTCGACCAGCGAGTCTCCCGGCAATGCAGCCACCGCAACCGTAGTACGAGCGGGCCCGCCGTGTGGGAAATAAGTCCCGAAAACTCTTGTGCATACCGTCCCAGTGTTCAATCTTCACCAGGAAAACGTTGGCCTGAAGGACGGTATCCATAGTTCCGCCGCCGATCTCCACGTGCTTTTTGATTTTGTCCATGACCATGGTGGTGTGGGACTCGATCGTCCATTCTTTCTGGTCTCGCGTGTCGTGCGCGCCTTGCCCGGAAACATAGATCAAGCCGTTGTGAACGATGACGGGCATGATGACATCTTTTTCGCCGCCTGGCTTGCCTTCTGAGTTCAGCTTGCGAATGGCATTTGCATCCTGAGAACCCTGTGCTACTGCGTGCGTGGCACCAGCTGCGGCGGTAAAACCAAGAGCCGAGAGAACGGAACCCAATCTCAGCGCGAATGTCCTTCGAGTCGAAGTGAAATCCATATTCATCTCCCTTTTAATTTGCGATTTTGAATCCGTCATTCGTGGCAAGCCAAACTGAAGACATCCCCTGGCCCTGCAGGCGGTGTGCTTAAACAGCCATTCTGGCAAGTTGCATCACCGATTTACCGTTACGGTTTTCCGCTGACGAACGGGAGCGGGGCGCGGGCGGCCGATAGCCGAGTTCTGTCGAGATTTGCAGTCCCGCTGTTTGGATCAGCGGTGCCAACTGGCGAAGGCGAGCCACGGGCATGCGCAGACTCGGGGCGGTGATGCTGAGGCTTGATTGCACGCTTCCGGTGTGATCCCAGATCGGAGCGGCCACACAGCGGATGTGCAACTCGTGTTCCTCCAGGTCCGACGCGTATCCGTTCTTACGGACGCGGAACAACTCGGCCTTGAGTTCCTGTAGACTGCCCGCCGTGTTCGGTGTCAGGCGTTTCAGTTCGAGTTGCGAGAGAACACGCTCCTGCTCGTCAGAGGGCATGTAAGCCAGCATCACTTTGCCGACGGCCGTACAGTAAAGCGGAACCGACGCACCGATGCGCGAATGGATGCGCAATGGTTCGGGCGAGTCTAACTTCTCCACGTACACGGCAGACACGCCATGCCGCACCGTGAGGTGGATGGTCTCGCGCGTCTGCTGGTTCAGTTCCCGCAGATACGGCAGGCTCAAGCGGCGAATATCAAGTTGCCCTGCGGCGGCCTGCCCAATCGCAAAGCACGCGATCCCGAGGTGATGGGTGCCTTCTAAATCGCGGTTCAAGAATCCTGCAGTGACCAAATTGGCCAGGAAACGGTGAACCGTGCTCACCGGCAGCCGAGACAAAGCTGCAACCTGTTTGGCGGTGAGTCCGCGTGGAGATTCACTGAAGAGATTCAAGAAGCTTCAGCCCGCGCTGGAGGGCGGTGATGTCGTAACGGCGTTTAGGACGAACGGTCATAACAATCCAAAATGAAAACGCTGGATTATCTGATGAAAATAGATTTTATGCAACTCAAAGGCGCCCGACTTTCTTCACCGCCTGCACGATCGACTTGAATTGCTCGATAAGGGCGTACATGGAATGCTCTTTGTAATCCATCTGTTGAGCCAGGGCGAGCACCGCCTGTGCCTGAGCCTTTGGAACCACGGCAACGCCATCGCTGTCCGCGACGACGATATCGCCAGGGTTGACCGGAACTCCGTTGCACACCACGGGAATCTGTGATCCGGCAAAGCGGTAGTGATGTACCGAGGTTGAGGGAACGATGCCAGTGGCAAAAACGGGGAATGCCGATCTTGCGCAGATAGGCCACGTCCCGCACTCCACCGTCAATCACGGCTCCGGCATAGCCGCGCGCCGCCATGGCTGTGCCCATCAGGCCGCCCATTCCCGCGATGTCTTCGCCATCCTCAACCACCATCACGTAAACCGAATCGGTCGATCCCTGATCGATCGCCTCCAGCATTCCGGTGAGGGCCTCGGGATCGTTGTTGCCCTCGTCTTTCTTGAGTTGGACGGTTCGGGCATATCCGGCGAATTTGGACGTAAAGATCGGCTGCATGCGATGAGTCATGTACATGCGCTTGTGTGTTATCTGCTCTAGCGCGTCGGAAACGGAGGCGACTTCCACATGTCGGAATTGCGCAACCAGGTCGCTGTCCGTCAAAGGAGTCGCAGCCGCTGAACTGGATTGTGCGCGCGCAAGGTGGACGTGGACGGCTGCCGCAGAAATGAAAGTGAGTATCTGCAAAAACAGGTATCAGGATGCGTCTGCTAGTGAACAGATCATTCATTCCTTCCTCCTCGGTCTTACGCGTCCGCGGATCAAAGCATCGTGAAGAGAACTTCCCATCCAGTGAAAGCTAAAGAGGTCGACATTTCGAGCTTCTCTTTCCCCTGCGATAGAATGTGGCCGTTTGCCATGATCCCCATTCGCCAGTCTTTATATCAGGTCGGACTCTTTCTGGTTGTATCAGTCTTCTCACTTTCCGTTTTGCAGGCGGGACAAAATCCTTCTTCAGACCATGACTCCAAAGCGGCTCTCGCAGCGGGTCGAAGTACTTTTAACTCTTTCTGCGCGGGATGTCACGGGCTGGATGGCAGTGGCAGCGACAAAGCCGTCAACATTTCGGGAAGCGCCAGAGTGCGGCATTTCTCCGATGCTCAACTGTCCAGCATCATTTCCAACGGTGTGCCCGAAACCGGCATGCCGGCGTTTCGCAGTCTCAATGAAAGTCAGGTTCGCGCAGTCGTCGGCTACCTGCGATCGCTGCAGGGCAAGGCTGAGGGGCGCGTTCTTCCTGGCGATCCGAAACGCGGCAAAGAAATTTTCTTCGGCAAGGGCGATTGTTCGGCTTGCCACACTATTTCAGGACAAGGTGGATTCCTCGGGCCCGATCTCACGGAACATGGAGCCACTTCATCGGCGGACGCAATTCGCGACGGAAATCGTCAGAACACCGAGAGTGCCGCCGATAGGCTATCGGACGGCCGCGCTCACGACAGACAGTGGTGAGCGACTAGAGGGACTCGTTCGGAACGAGGACAACTTTTCCGTGCAGTTGCAAACCAAGGATGGGAGTTTCCACTTTTTCAAGAAGACAGAGCTTCGGAGCTTCGAGCGTCTGGACGGCTCCCTGATGCCGGCGGATTATCGCGACCGACTCAGTGACGGCGAACTGAATGATCTCGCCAGCTACCTGATGACCACTCCTGACGCCCAACAGTGCCCCACCTCCTCGTAAGAAAGTGGACGACGACGAATGAAACTGCGGATTGCGCTCTCGCTCGCTTTGCTGACCGTATTCTTTTCCGCAGGTATTACGGCTCAGGAGAAACGCAGCTTTAAGCTTGAGTCCCTCTCTCCGAAGTTTGCGGAACTCATTGCCAGCGATGCGAAACTGGAAACCGTTGCTACCGGCTTCGGCTTCACAGAAGGCCCGATGTGGGATCCGGCTGGGTTTCTCTACGTCAGCGACGAGACGCTTAACAAGATTTTTCGCGTCTATCCGAACGGCAGGAAAGAAGAGGTCATCGCACTGGGCGACCCAGACGGAAACACGTTCGACCGACACCACCGCTTGATCGACTGTGCGAGCGTTCTGAGAGCCATCATCGAGGTGACTCCCGACGGCAAATACAAAGTGCTCGCCGACCGCTACGAAGGAAAGCGTCTCAATAGCCCGAACGACGTGATCGTCGGGCCGGATGGCGCACTCTATTTCACCGATCCCACGCTCGATCTGGTTGACGGGAGAAAAGCAGGAAATTCCGTTTCAGGGAGTCTATCGGCTGGATGACAGCGGAAACCTGCGCTTGCTGACGCGAGACCTGGCGCAGCCCAATGGATTGGCCTTCTCTCCCGACGGCAAGAAGTTCTATGTCGACGATGACGAGCAGCGGAACATTCGCGTCTACGATGTTGCGGCCGACGGAACGCTCATCCATGGTCGAGTCTTCGGCGAAGAGCCTGGAGGAAAGGGCGACGGCGTTCCAGACGGTATCAAGGTCGATGACAAGGGCAATCTCTTCGTGACAGGCCCGAAGGGCATCTGGGTTTGGGACGCGAACGGAAATCACCTGGGCACGATCGTGATGCCGGAACAACCCGCCAACTTGACCTGGGGCGATCCGCAATACGACACGCTTTACATCACGGCGACGACATCGGTGTATCGGCTCAAAACCAAGACCCGGGGCTTCGTTCCGTATCTGCAGCACTGATCGCGTCCACCACTCAGTGCGGCAGCGCGAAGCTGAACACGTCGCTTCCAGCGGAAATGGCCACGTACTGAACTCCGTCGACTGCATAGGTCATCGGCGACGCGGCGAATGACTGGCCGGTGTTGAAGTGCCACAGAGGCTGCCCGGTCTCGGCGTCAACCGCTTCGAAGGATTCGGCATCGTCAGCGAAGAAGACTAGTCCACCCGCCGTGGTAAGCGTTCCTCCCCACGAGTTGCCGTGACCCACCTGCGGATACTGCCATACCTTTTTCCCGTCCGACGGAGAGAGTGCCAAGAGAATCTTTCGCGAGTCTTCCCCCACAGGATGCTTCGTGCCCGTTCCGTAGAAAGTCTCGCCCTGGGTAAAGGGCTTCGGCTTGGAAAAGTAAAGATTGCAGTTCTCGAGAGCCATCACATAGAACAGGCCGGTGTTCGGATTGTAAGAGGGCGAAAACCAGTTCGTCGCGCCAACAATGCCGGGGCAGATATGCGTGCCTTCTTTGGTCGGGATGAGACCGGAGAGTACCGGACGGCCGGAGGAATCGATTCCGGTCGCCCAAGTCAACTTTTCCACGAACGGAGTCGCTCGCAGAAACTTGCCGTCGGTTCGATCGAGAACATAGAAGAAGCCATTTCGGTTGGCTTGGAGAAGCAGGTGACGCACGGCGCCGTTTTCTTCCTTGTCCACCAACACAGGCGTTTCATTGGCGTCGTAGTCGTACACGTCATGCGGAGTGAACTGGAAATACCACTTTAACTTGCCAGTGTTGGGATCGATGGCAAGGACGCATGCGGTGTACAGATCGTCGCCCGGCCGCGAGCTTCCGTCGAAGTCAGGTGCGGCATTACTGGTTGTCCAATACACGGTGTCGAGTTCGGGATCGTAAGTCCCTGGCATCCATGTTGTGCCGCCGCCATGCAAGTACAAATCACCGGGCCAACTGGCAGAGCCGAATTCTCCCGGGCCCGGAATCGTCCACAAACGCCACTTCAGAGTTCCCTTCTTCGCATCGTAGGCCGCGACAAACCCGCGGACTCCCGAATCACCGCCGGACGTGCCGACGATTACTTCGTCTTTGACGACGAGAGGTGCGCTGGTCGCGCCGTACTGCTTGACCTTGTCGGCGTACTGCACGTCCCACAGCAGATTTCCCGAGCGAGCATCGAGGCAGAGTAAGTGGGCGTCATCGGTTTCCGAGTAGACAAACTGTTCCCACACCGCCACGCCGCGACTCTTGTGAGCTGCGGCGTCGTCGAGCAATCCGGAACTTATCGGGCCGAGCATAGTGCCACAGGGTTCGACCGGTGCTGGCGTCCAGGGCAAAGACATCATTGGCCGAAGTCACGTACATGACGCCGCGAACCACCACCGGCGTCGCTTCAAGCCTCTGAGAATTTCCCGGGTGGAAAACCCAGGCCGCGCGTAGTCGGGCGACATTAGAGCGGTTGATCTCACGGAGACTGCTGTAGCGACGTCCGGTGTAGTCTCCGTTATACGAGGGCCAGTTTTCGCCCACCGGCTTTGTCAGCAGATCCTGCGCAGTCACATGTAACGCTGAACTGCTGTTGGCCCCATGCTCCTGTCCGAACAAGTCTTGCCCTGTCCGGGTCGCCAAGAGAAAAAGAATGAGTGCCACTGCGTGCCGTTTCATCTCAATGATTGTCCTGGCCACTCAGTTGAACTTCCTGCAGCGCGCCTCGGTCAACGCCGCTGTCGTCCACGAGGTGGATCGACACCCGCGAAGTTTTTCCGGGAGAAGCAATCTCACTCTCCAGCGAGACTCGTTCGTTTGGGCTTACCTCGGCCACGGGAGTCACCGCGGCCGCGTGCCCGTGTTCATCGTAAAGTCGCGCAACGAGGTGCCCGGAATAAAAAACTCCGAACGATCCCGAAAGGCTGATCTTGCCATTCTGTGTAGCCGTCGCTTTCAGTGGCCGAATCAAGATTCCCGCGTCAGTGACGCCGTGGAATTCCTTTCCAGAACGCGTGGGAAACCACTCTGTCTCAAAGCTGCAACTCTCGCCGGAACGCAACCGGCACATCGGGCTATTGAGCTCCGCTTCGAGGTAGTAAGGGCTCGCGTCCGGATCGGCGCTCAGCGACGGATTTCCGTCGCTGTTCAACCGCATTTCCGGACCGTTGGTCCAGAAGATGACAGAAGCTTTTCCGGGATAAGGTTTGTTCGGTTCGTATTGAAAGCGCTCGACCATGGCGAACTGGCTGTTGCCGTCGACGACCGCCAGCCATCCTTCTGTCGAATCGAGCCACAATTCGGCAGCCATGTGAACGTAGTGCACGGTGAAAAGATCGTCGTCTCTGACCCGTGCAGCCGGGTTTTCAGCCGGGCCGAATCGGACGTGATACCGGTTCAAATAACTGCTGGATCGATTTGCCGGGGTGAACGTCCAGAAGTCGTGATTCATGTGTGCGGCCTGATCCGAGCCCGGTGCGCTCGGAAGAGAGGTGTCGTATTGCGACACCGACTGCATCGACCACTCGAGGGTGTGCCCCGTCACGTTCTTCATGGACGCATGAAATGCGATGCGCGGCGAATCGGCGTCCAACCGGATCGTGCGTGTGAATTGAACTCCGGTCTGCGGATCGGATGGACTCGTCAATTCGATTTCGCAGTGCTGTCCTTCCGAAATTTTTCGAAATGTATATGGCCCGTCATCCAGCACGTCAGAGTTTCCGGCCCAATGTTGCTCATCGTTGTTGCCTTCAGGCAGGAGCCACAGTTTGTCGCCGCCGTAATTGAACCACTGGCTGGAACTTGGTGGAAAGTACTTGCCCGCCAACTTGGGATTGTTGAACAGGTAGGCGTGCCCCGCGAAGGTGACTTGCATCAGGCGACCGCCATTCTGCGGCACGACAATCAACTGCACCCATCGGTTCGAAAGTTGCTGCGCTTGCCATCCCTTGTAGTCGACGGCCTCGACCCGGCAATCAGGACTCTTTGGCGGATTCGATTGGCCGAATGCTGAACAGAGGCCCCAAATCGTCACGACAACGACAGAGCAAAACCCCACGGAGAGGTTTCGCAATCGATTCAACTGTGCAGATTGAAGTGTCATGATCGTCTTTTCCATGGACAATGCCACGGCGGAATGAGAGTAGCACGCAACTTCGACGCAAACGGGCCGCTATAAACGAAATGAATCCCAATAAAACGAAAGATTTCGATTTGCGTCAAGAAGAATCTGTGGTATACCAGCGTTCACACGCAGGCACCAAGTGTGAGCACCCTCATCGCAAGAATCTCCGGGACCTTGCTGTTCTTATTGCTGCTTGGGCCGGTCGCCCTTCCGGCCCAGGATCGAACCGTCGACCCAACATGGCTGCATCGTTTCGTGCCGCGCTTGAGCGAAACCAAAGCCGATCTATCCTCTTCGACCTGCCACTACAAGCCAATTTTCGGCGCGGGCGACCCCGACAATCGAATTCTGAGAAGCGTTTCTCATTTCGGCGAAGTTACCGTGGAAGCCCACGGAAACTGTCAGAGTGTTCTCTACGACCGCGAAGAGGAAATCTATTTCGTTCTGCAGGGCACAGGCACTCTGCAATACGGCGACGAGACCCATCCCCTGCGCGCGAACGATTTCACCTACCTGGCTCCGGGCGTAAAGCACGGATTTGCCAACAACTCAGCTCAGCCGTTGCGAGTCCTGGTGATGGGCTTCAAGATTCCGCCACGCGTTGTGCTCAACGCGCCGCCTCAACACGTGAAGATCGTGAATCTGGATGACGTGAAAGAGGAACCCGTGCAAGGTCATCCCACCTCGGTTTTGTACAAGCTGCTGGTCGGTCCGCGAAACGGAAAGCGTGATGCGATCGATGATGCATACGTGATCACGAGCTTTTTCTTGATGGACTTCGCACCGGGAGGAACCAACTTCCCCCATCATCACGAGACCGCGGAAGAAATCTATCTGGTCGTTGATGGAGAAGGAGAAATGGTCGCAGGCAGCGGGATGGACGGAATCGAGGGCCGATTCCCTGCCAAAGCAGGAGATGCTTACTATTTCCGCCCAAACTGCACAGTGGGTTTTTACAACCAGGACAAGCCAGGAGCGAAAGCCCACATTCTCGCTGTACGATCACCGATTCCTCTTAGCAATGAGGAAGATTAAAGCGCCGCGGTTCGCGCTCGGATGCGCAAGATTGGTAAACGTTTTGCACGACGGGAATTCGTCCATCAGGAGGCATTGATGCCGATCCGGAACTCTAGCCGGAGATCATTCGTAAAACTGCTGGCGGCCACCCCGCTGCTCACCCAGATTGCCGCGCGCGATCTGTACGCGCAAGCCGCGTCCGCCGTCGGCCGCGATCCGCGCCAGAATGTGTACACCCGGCTTGGCGTCAAGACAGTAATCAATTGTCGCGGCACATGGACTTATCTGAGCGGCTCGCTCGAATTCCCCGAAGTTCGCGAGGCCCAGGTGGAAGCAGCACAACATTTTGTCAACATGCTGGAGTTGCAGCGCGCAGTCGGCAGGCGTCTGTCCGAACTGACGGGCGCCGAATCCGGCATCGTCACTTCGGGCGCGGCAGGTGCCATGGCCGCCGCGACCGCCGGATGCATGGCCGGCACCGACGACAAGCACATCTGGCAACTTCCCGATACCACCGGCCTGAAGCATGAAGTGATCATGGTCGGCGGACGCAGCGCCTTCGATAGCGCCATCCGACTGACCGGAGCAAAACTGGTTCTCGTGTATTCGCCAGAAGAACTCGCCAACGCGATCAACGAAAACACGGCGATGATCTACACCACCGATCTCGGCGACAAACTCCAAAAGGAATTGGCGGTCGCCAAGGACCACAAAGTCCCGATGTTGCTCGACGACGCCGCGGGCATTCCTCCCGCCGACAATGCCAAGCTCTACGCCCGCATGGGAATCGATCTCTACTGCTTCTCGGGCGGAAAGGGGCTCCGCGGTCCGCAGTGCAGCGGCCTTCTCCTGGGGCGCAAAGACTTGATTGAGGCGGCTCTGTTGAATTCCGCTCCGCGCGAAGGAGCCGTTTGCCGCCCCATGAAAGTGGGGAAAGAAGAAGTCATTGGATGTCTCACTGCCCTCGAGACCTGGTTGAAGCTCGATGAGAAGAAGCTCTACGCCGAATGGAACGACCGCATCGATCGCATTCGAAAGCTGGTGGAGACCGTGCCTGGAGTCAGAACAGACACATTCGTTCCAGACGACGGCAACCGTTATCCAACGCTGAGGGTCTACTGGGATCAGCAAGGCTGGCGATACAAAATCTCAGACTGCGTGCAGGAACTGCGTTCCGGCGATCCCGTCATCGAAGTGCTCGGAGCCGACAATCCCAGCCTGGTCACCGCAGTTCGCGAGGGCAATCCGAATCCGAATCGGAAGGAACGCAAGGAACCCGATCACATCGAACTTGTTTCGATGACCATCAAGCCAGGAGAAGAGATCATTGTTGGACAAAGACTGCGAGCCATCTTAGGCGCAGCTCAGAAGAAGGCCGCAGCCTAGACACGCGAGGTCGCTTTGAGAACTGTCCACGCCAAAATCGGTTTACGATTGCTTGCCGCACTCGTGCTTTCCTCGACACTCGCAGCGCAAGAGCACGTTCGCGCCGTCGTTCCCGACCAAGCGGGCGCGCCCGCGAATCGCTTGTACTCGCCGGGCGTGGACGCCGGTGACTACCTCTACGTCTCAGGACAAGGACCTCGCAAACCGGACGGCAGCCTACCCGAGAATTTTCACGACCAGGTCAGGCAGGTCCTCGACAACGTTCAGGCAATCGTGAAATCTGCCGGGTTGAGTATGGACCATGTCGTCTACATCCAGGTGTACCTGGAAGACATGGCCAGGCTACGACGACTTGAAGAAGACAATTTCTGAATACTTCGGAAAGTCTCAACCTGCGCAAGCCGTGCTGGGCGTTGCTCGAACTCCCGACGGGTCGATTGAGATCAACGCCGTCGCCGTGCGCAGCCTTGAGGACAAGAAGCCCGTCTATCCGCCGAATTACCCTTCTGACTCTGCTCCTCCGGGAATGCTGACTCACGACCGACTGTTCGTCTCGAGCATGGCGGGCGCCGATCCTGCGACTGGAAAAGTTCCCGATGATCCGGCATCCCAAGTAGATCTAGCACTCGACCGTGTAGAGGCCGTTGTCAAGGCCGCAGGCCTCGAACTCAGAAATATGGTTTTCGTGAATCCGTATCTGACCACCGAGATTCCGACGCGCGTCATGAACGAGCGTTACGCGCGTCGCTTCGAGTTCGGGAATACTCCGGCGCGCGCCACCATCCAGGTGTCGAGCCTTCCCGGCGGCGCACACATCGAGTACACGGGCGTAGCCGTGCGCGATCTCACCCAGCGAAAAGCGGTGCGTCCGAAGAACATGCCTCCCAGCCCGACCGCGAGTCCGTGTGTCTTTGCCGGCGATACTCTCTACTGCTCCGCCAAAGACGGTTTCATTCCGGGGCCGCACGGCGGTGTGTACGCCACCAGCACGCAACATCAACTCCGGCAGACGATGCGCAACCAACTCGACAACCTGGAAGAAGCGGATATGAAATTCGATCAAGTGGTGGCAACCACCGTCTATCTCGACAACCTGTCGGACTTATCTGTATTTGACGAAGTGTACGCGCAGTATTTCGGCCCGATTCCGCCGGCGCGAACTACAGTCCAGCAAATCGCGCCGACCGAACGAAAAGCCGACAAGGATGATCACTTCCCGGGCTTGGAACAGGTCTCGCTGATTGCGGTGCGCAATCGAGGTAGCCGTTGAAAATCGATTTCGCAGCACCCTTGCCGTGACCGGCGGACACGGACCAATTCCGTGCTTGACAGATTTCCATGCAGTGGAATATGTTTTCGCGCCATGGGAGTGCGGTTCGTGTCGCGCTGAGTCTGCCTCGACGTAGGAAACAAGACAGCGCGAATCTGTAGATGGGGATCCAGAAAACCTAGCGTGCTGGGCAGACAGTCGAAGCAGACTGCCGCCCCGGGAGATGGGTGATGCGAAATGGTCACAGGTTCGTCCCGATTTTCGTCGTCGTGTCGATGCTGTTGCTCCCCGGTATGCTGCTCGCCGATGTCACCGGCTCCATTCTTGGGGTAGTGCGCGATCCGTCACAGGCCGTGGTCAAGGGAGTGCATATCAGGGTCACGAACACACAGACCAACCTCTCCCTGGATACGGTTTCGGCCGACGATGGTTCTTACCGTTTTCTGGCCTTGCCCGTCGGGACTTACACGATAAATGCCACGCTGGCGGGCTTCCAGCAATTCAAGGCGACCGACATCGTGCTGAAGGTGAATGACCAGTTGCGCGTCGATATTGCTCTGACCGTCGGCAACGTCAAGGAAGAGATGACCATCGCCGCCGAGGCCGTACAAGTCGAAACCGAAAGCACACAACTGGGTGACGTGATCGACTCCAAAAAAATGTTGGCTCTTCCGCTGAACGGCCGCAGCTACTTGGACCTGTTGGGCTTGCAAGTCGGGCGTCGCGCCGGATACCTCCGGCACGATCGGGGGCGATCGTCCGGTGTCAGGATATATCCAAAACGCGGGCAATATCTCAGTGAACGGCCAGCGCGAGACCGCCAACGCGTTTCTGGTAAACGGCGGCGATGTCAGTGAGGGCCGCAACTTAGGCGCCGGACTGGTTCCGAATCTCGATTCGGTCGAGGAGTTCCGGCTTATTACGAACAGCTTTGACGCGGAATACGGAAAATTCAGTGGCGCCGTAATGAATGCCATCACCAAGTCGGGTACGAATGGCTTCCACGGTGATGTATTTGAGTTCCTGCGCAACGACGCGATGGATGCGAGGAATTTCTTCACACCCACTAAGTCGGAACTGCGACAAAATCAGTTCGGATTCACCGCTGGAGGCCCATTCTGGAAGGACAAGCTGTTCTGGTTCACAGATTATCAGGGCACAAGACGAATCGCAGGCGCAGAAACCGGCATCGTTAACCTGCCCAGCGTTGCCCAACTGGGCGGCCAGTTTGATCCTTCAATTTTGACCGGCACAGTTGATGCCAGTACCCTTCCCCCAAACAGTTGCCCCGTCGGGCCCTGCCTCGACTGGCCCACCACGTTATCAAATAGGTTAGGCTACGCGGTCACAGCTGGCGAGCAGTACAGTTTTGCAGGCTGTACCTCGACGTCGCAATGCGTCTTTCCTGGGGGTCTGATTCCGCAGAGCGCGTGGTCGACACCGGCTGTTGGCCTACTCCCGTACTTTCCGACGCCCAATGTCGACCCCAATGCAGGCACGTATCAAGACAACAGCCACAAGGACACGATTTCCGACAATAAGATCGGAGAGCGTGTCGATTTTAACAACCGCAAGACGGGCAACTGGTCCTTCTACTACCACTTTGACGACTCAACGGTTTCCAGCGCACTGCCCAGCGGCGGCGCAAGCGTGCCGGGATTTCCCGCGGTGACGTCAACCCGAGCCCAGGAGTTTGTCGTAAGTAACACAAAGACTATTGGGCCCAACGCTGTGAATGAGGCGCGCGCGACGTTCTTCCGCACCGCTACTCACTTGGGCACTCCGACGGGTGGCCAAGCGTCGCTTGCCTCTCTCGGTTTCGTGACCGGTGCCGGTACGCTCGGAATTATCCCCGATGCCTTACCCGGATTTCCGGAGTACGTGCCGCAACTCTACTTCAACAACTTCGCCCTCGGCACGCCCTCTCTGATCACGTTCCAGCCCAACACCACTTACACGGTATCGGATGGGTTTTCCAAGGTGATGGGAAGGCATACGCTCAAGTTCGGCGGAGAATTCCGCTATCTGCAAGTGAACGAGCGCAACTTGGCCAGCCAGGATGGGGCTTTCGTTTTCGATGGGACGGTGACCGGCAATGATTTTGCCGACTACATCCTTGGAGCGCCTACGGGCGCCGGAGGTGGATACACCCAGGCAGCGTTACAACTGTTGGATTCGCGCACGCGCTATGGCGGCGCGTATGCGCAAGACACCTGGAAAGTGACACCTAACCTGACGCTGAACCTGGGTCTCCGCTGGGAAGTGAGCATGCCGTGGTATGACACCCAGGGCAAGATCCAGACTTGGGTTAAGGGAGAGCAGTCGACGGTGTTTCCGCTTTCTCCCACAGGCCTCGTGTATCCGGGAGACCCGGGCATTCCCAAGACGCTTGCTCCTACGCGATACAACAATTTCGGGCCGCGCATTGGCCTCGCCTACTCTCCCGGCTTTAGCGACGGAGTGTTGGGCAAGGTCTTTGGCGGACCGGGGAAAACCAGCATCCGTGCATCCTTTGGCATGTACTACACGTCGGTTGAGGATCTGAATCTCTTCTACGAAGTCGCCGACGCTCCGTTTGGCTTGTACTGGACCAGTCCGGGGGCCGTTGACTTTGCGGAACCTTTCCGAAATCGGCTGGACGGAGGAACCGACGGCGAAGGTCAGCGCTTCCCGTTCACCCACCCGGTTCCGGGAAGCCCGGCAAATCAGACGCTCAGTTTCTCTGTTTACGAGCCGATGTCCTATTTCCCCGGATACGACATTCATAACAAGCTGCCGTACGCCGAGCACTTCAATTTCTCGATCCAGCGTCAGCTGAGCAGAACCACTGTGTTGACTATGTCTTACGTCGGTACGGAGGGTCACCGGCTGATCGCGCAGACCGAGGCCAACCCAGGCAATGCCGCACTGTGTATGCAGCTTGCAGCGCAAAACTTTACGGATACTTCGAGCGGGGCGACCGGCTGCGGGCCGAACGCTGAGCAGGACTTCTTTCAAAGTGGCAGCGGACCCCTAGTTTACGGTACGAGAAACAGTCTTCTCAACCCGAACTGGTGTCCCACCGGTTCCGGCCCCACTGACGGCTCGCTGTGCTTTGGTTATGGCAACACCTTCACCAACCTGGTGGCAAATTCGATCTATCACTCTGGAGCTGTGACGGTCGAGCGCAAAGCAGGTGATGTGACGTTCCTGGCTGCTTATACGTTTGCGAAAGCCATCGATGATTCCTCAGCCTTCGGCGAAATGATCAACTTCCAAAACGCCAAGCTGAGCCGTGGCTTGTCATCGTCGGATGTTCACCACAATTTCGTGGTCAGCTACATTTGGCAGCTGCCCTTTGATCGGCTCACCCATGCTGTGCCAAGGCTGACGAAAGGGTGGCAAATGCAGGGCATTACGCGATTTTCAACAGGATTCCCGATTCAGATGGGAGAAGGAAATCCCGTGGATCCCGGGCCACTGTGTCCGTCGGGGCTGTGCGTGGGAGATGCCTCGCTTACGGGCAGCCCGTCCACCGATATGCCCAATCTCGTGGGTCCGATTCACAAATATAATCCCCGCTCTACTCCCGGTACGTTCACGTATTTCAACCAGAGCGCTTTTACCGGAACTCAGTGCGCTCTGACGGGGCCGGGGGTTTTGACTGGTCCTGATTGCGGAAGTTTCGGGACAGCGAATCGCCGATTCTTCCATGGTCCGGGCTTCAACAACACGAGTTTCGGAATAACAAAGATCACTCCCATTAGGGAATCCATGTTTTTCGAGATTCGCGGCGAATTCTTCAACATTTTCAACCACGCGCAATTCATGAATCCGAGCGGGGACATCAGCAGCGGCAGCTTCGGAAATGTCACGAATTCGCGTGATCCGCGCATTGGGCAGGTCAGTGCAAAATTCGTCTGGTGATGCAGTGGCAAAGTTTTTGAGCATGGGGACGGCGGGCTCACTCGCCGTCCCTTTCTTACTTTGAGATAGAGTGTAGGTATGCGGCGCAAAGGGCCGACCCGCGGGAATAACCGTCTGATCCCCACTTGTTTGTTGGCAGCCTTGTTGGCGGGAAGCCTTTCCGTGCCACGGGTCAGTGCGCAATCAGCAGAAAGCTACCGGCAGCGTGCAGTGGAGCTGTCGCGGGCAAAGTCGTGGGACGAGGCAATCGCCAATTACCGCAAGGCTCTGGATCCTTGAGCCCAAGGACGCGACCACACACTACAATCTGGCATTGGCGCTGAAATACAAGGGAGAGACCAGAGAGGCCCTGAAGGAGTTTCGAGGCGGCGTCAGAACTCCGACCGAAATGGGCGGAGGCGCACTACGGATTGGGCGCAGTCTGGTACGACCTGCAAAATCAGTCGGCGGCGATCAAGCGAACTCCGCACCGCCGAGTCGCTCGATCCCGCCAATGCCGCCACGCATCGCCTGTTGGCGCGCATCCTTTCACAGCAGAACAATCTCACGGATGCCGAGCACGAACTGAAGCTGGCCCTTCGCCTGAAACCCTCGGCTGACGTCCACCTGGAACTCGGTGTGGTCGAAGGACAACTCGGCAATCTGGACTGAAGCCGCGGCACAGTTTCGTCGCGCGATCCAACTCGATTCTGGCCTTGCTGCTGCTCACCTCATGCTGGGCATCGTGTTGCGTCGTCAGGCAGACCACAAGGGCGCGCTCGATCAATTTCGCACTGCCGTAAGGCTCAATCCGGACGATGCCGACGCTCAGTACAACCTCGGCCGCGAGTTAAAGGCCGACGGCGACACGGCAGGCGCCATCGCGGCCTTTCGTCGCGCCATCGAACTCAAACCCGACTTCGAGCAAGCACACTACAATCTCGCCCTCGCCTTGCGCAGCCAGGGAGACGCCGGCAGTGCCAAGAAGGAGTTAGATGAACTCTCGGGACTGCATGAGTTTCGTTCCCGCCTGGCGCAATCAAAGCTGCTGATCCTGCAAGGCGTAGATGCGCTGAAGAAACAGAAATTCGACGACGCACTGGCGTCTATTCCAGAAATCCGCGGAGCAATCGCCCGAACTCCCAACCAGCTACTACTACCTGGGCCTGACCTGGGAGGGCAAGAACGAACCAGCGCGAGCGCAGGAAGCCTACGAAAAAGCGCTTGCAGCTGAAGCCCGATTACGCGCAGGCGCACGCCAGCTTCGGATTGCTCCTCTGGAAGTCAGGTGATCAAACGCGAGGTCTGGAAGAATTCCAGCACGCCGTGATGTCCGATCCCGACCTGGCGGATGCACATTACAATCTCGGGGTCGCACTGGCACAGCTACAGCGCCTGCCGGAAGCCATTCGGGAATTGACCGATGCAGCCAGCCTCGATCCTCACAATATCGATGCGCGAGTGCAACTGGGGCTTGCCCTGAGCCAGAACAACGATACCGCGGCGGCACTCAATATTTTTCGAGATCTCGTCCGGCAGAATCCGAAATTTGCCGAGGGGTACAATAACCTCGGGCTCGTGCTGCTGCAGTCAGGGAATACCCAGAAGGCAGAGGCGGAGTTCAAAGAGGCAATGCGGCTGAAGCCAGGCTACGCCGAAGCGCACTACAACCTCGCCTTAGCGCTTCGTCAGGAAGGTAAGCAAGCGGACGCACAACAAGAATTCGAAAAGGCGTATCAGCTCGCACCAGAATTGAGGAGCGTTCCGCTTCCGTGAGCGCCCCTGGGCGAGCGTTGGGCAACACGAACGACTAGCGCAGACCGTTGCGAGGAGTGAACTGATGCCGGACTGGATTTGGATCGCCGTCTTCTTCGTTGCTTACGTTTTTCTTACCCAATGGTTGCTGCCCAAGCTGGGTGTTCCGACTTGACGCAGCAACTCCTGTTCCGTCGAGTCTCGACGGAGTGCAAAATCGACCCCGGAAAAGAAAGACTGAGCCGCAGAGAACGCACAGCACGGTCAGCATTCAACCAGCAAGAGCGCTGGGGAATCGAGTCTGAAAATCTAACAATCCCACCCACTCAGGCGTGATGGTAATCCGCACCATCGAAGACACCATCGTGCGCAATTGTCCCAGCCAACCTTTGGCCAATTCCGCATCAAAATATCGTTCAGCGGCAGCCTCGTATTCGGGAACGATTCCTTCCACCGGTTCGAGGCGCGCACTCCCGCGAATCAACAGCACCTTGTGAGGAAAAGTGTTGTCGTCGATCGTCAGCGAAACTTTAGGATTCTTCGCCAGCGCTTTCAACTTGGGAGCCTTGGGCGGACTGGCCATCACAATCTCGCGCCCGTTCCAATGGAACCAGATAGGAACCACCCGCGGCGTTCCATCGGTCCAAACATAGGCGAGGCGCGCCGGGATTTTCGAATGTAACAGTTCTTGCGACGCCGGATGCTGCAGCAGGCTCAGATCACCTTGTTTAACCGCGAGCATGCTACCTCCTTCTCCTTACACGCGTTCTTGCGACAAATCGTCGGACGCATTGTACTCCTGTGCCTTCCGTCAGCACGCAGGCTCGATTGAAACCTGAATTAGTGACTCGTGAAGCGTCGTTTCCTGATGACCGTATTCCTCGCGCTACGATATGATTCATGGCCGCAGCATCGCCCAAGAGGACTCATGAAGATTCGCTGGAGAATGATCGCCGTTCTCGCCATATCCGCCTTTAACCTTGTTGTCTTGACCCCACGAAAGAACGCCACCGCTGCTCCGCAATCTCCAGCACCGCCGAAAGTGGCCGTCCGCTCGTTGCCCGCAGACCAATCGCTTTCAATTCCCGACACGACCCTGGCCATCAATTCTCCGACTCCCTTGTCGCAGCGGGTCGTCCACTATGAGATCGACGCCAAGTACGACGCCTCGAAACGTACCGTCGACGCGACCGAGGTCCTCACCTATCACAATCTCACCGGACAACCGCTCGACCACTTCCCTTTCCATCTTTATCAAAACGCTTTCCAGCCCAACGCAACCTTCGTCCGCGATGCGAAACTCATGGGCACCCGCGACACCGGTTACGAGAAGTGGGAGGCAAAGTATTACGGTTCGGAGGACATCAAGAGCATTGAGGTCGTGGGACAGGGTGACCTCACCCGGAATCTGCAGTTCGTTGCCCCGGACGATAACAATAAGGATGACAAGACCGTAGTCGATTTACGCCTCGCCAAGCCGATTCCCGCCGGTGCTTTTGTTCAGTTCAAGATTGCCTTCCAGACCAGGTTTCCCGAGACGCAGGCGCGTTCCGGATGGAAGCGCGATTTCCTCCTCGGCGGCCAATGGTTCCCCAAAGTTGGAGTCTGGTGGCACGGGAGCCTGGAACTGCCATCAGTATCACAACACCACAGAGTTTTTTGCCGACTTCGGCGTCTATGACGTGAAGCTGACCGTACCGCAAAATGAAGTCATCGGTGCAAGCGGCATTGAAGTCAGCAACGTAAACAACTCCGACGGAACGAAGACGGTGACCTATCACGGTGACGACATTCACGATTTCGCCTGGACCGTCAGCCCGCGCTACAAGGTCAACGAAAGCACCTATCAGGCCCAGATGGGCCCCATCCAGCTCCGCTTCCTGATGCAGCCTGCGCACTGGGACCAGGTCGAGCGCCACGAACGCATCACGCGCGAGACTCTCGACCGCTTCGAGAAATGGTACGGGCCGTATCCTTATAAGACGCTGACCGTGGTCGATCCTGAGCCCGGCTCCGCCGCCGGAGGCATGGAATATCCCACCTTCATCACCGGCGGAACCGACTGGTGGTTGCCGGACGGCCTCCGCGAGGTCGAAGGCGTCGTCGAACACGAATTCGGACACCAGTACTGGTACGGCATGGTTGCCACCAACGAATTCGAAGATGCCTGGATGGACGAAGGCATCAACAGCTACACCGAAGTGAAGGTCCTCGACTCGATCCTGGGCACAGAACACGTCCACCTTGAACCTCGCCGGGGCGACCTACGGCGAGCGTGAGCAACAGCGAGATTTCTACATCGGCACTGCTGATCGCGACGCCATGGCTCAAACCGCCTTCGCGTACGTCAATTCCTTTTCCTATGCGGGCGTCACCTACGGGAAGACCGCCAGCGTTCTGCTCACTCTCGAAGGGATCATCGGCGAAGACACCATGGCCAAGGCCATGCACACGTACTTCATGAAGTATCGTTTTACTCACCCCACGAAAGAAGATTTCCTGAAGACGATCGAGGAAGTTTCGGGAAAAGACCTGCGCTGGTATTTCAACCAGGCGGTCTATGGGACGCAGGTACTGGACTACGAGGTCCTCAGCGCAAATTCCTACCCGACGAATTGGTTTGAAGAAAAGAAAGACGACCAGAAGAAAGAAAAGAACGCAAAGGACAGGGACACGGTCTATCAGTCTTATGTAACTGTGCACCGCAAGGGCGACTTCGTCATGCCCATCGACGTCGAGGTGAAGTTCGAGAACGACGAAAAAGTACGCGAGCACTGGGACGGCCAGAGCCGCTGGGCAAGATTCAGTTATCAGAAGAAAGGCGAAGGTGGCTTCAGTCGAGATCGATCCCGATCACACCATTCACATCGATCGCGACAACTTCAACGACAGCCTGGTCGTGGATCCCAATCCAAAGGCAACGCATAAGCTTTCGACGTATTGGCTCTTCGTAACGCAATGGATGAGTCAGGCGATGGCCTGGTGGGCAGTCTAGAACTTGCCTAATTGAGTAGCTCGGACAGAAATGTTTTGAAAGGGCACGGTTTGAGCCGCGCCGCCAATTGCCCATGAATGATGCGGGCTTTAGGCCCTGAGGGCGGGCATCAATCTCGATAAGGAAGAATAATGACGAACAAGAGCTTGTTAAGCAGTGGCCTCGCGCAAGGTCGCGCACAATAAACGATATATCTTCTGGTTCTGGCTCCTGAACCTGACACTGGCCGAGTTTGGGACCGCGGCGTTCCGGCGGAACGTTCACGCGATTCTCGACCATACCCTTCTGGCTGAACGCCTTGTGAAGGGTTTCGACGCGGGCGTCTTCGGGGAGTTACTGTTCAAACCCGAACTCGGAAGCCTGAACTCCATGACGGCCCCGGCCTGTACTTTGGCTTCACATTCTTTCGTCGCTACCGCGCTTTTTCTGCCAGGGATCTTCGCTGGCTACGCTTCGAACTATCGACTGCCCCGGGAGGAATTCTTCCGTGCCTGCGGACGAAACCTGTGGCGGTTCATTCGAATCATGATCGTCGCCGGCATTGTGATGGGTATCATCGCGGGCCTTCTGTTCGCCGCCAACGGCGCCATCGTCAAAAAGGCGGACGAGAGCACGAACGAAAAGCTCTCCTTTCGAATTGCAGATGATCGGGCTGGGCGTGATTTTCCTCGTGATGACCACCCTCCGCATTTGGTTCGATCTGGCCGAAGTGGATACGGTTTTGAACGATCAGAGGGCGGTACGCAAGTCCATCGCAGCGGCTTTTCGTCACACCTTCCGCAGCCTCGCACGCCTGCTCGGGAGTTACGTAGTCGTCACCATCGTCGCCGCTATTGTGTTGGTCGGCGGACTTTGGGTATGGATGAAGTTCGTTGTCCCCCGAGAGTGTGTTCGGCGCATTTCGTGATCGCACAGATTCACGCTGTTCCTGCTGCTCATACCGCGCTTCTGGCAGCGTGGGATCGCGGTCTCCTACTGGCAGATGCGCATGCTGGCACCCGTGGTCGCGGTTCCACGGGTCGAACCGATTCCTGTGCTCTCCGTCCCGTCTCCTCCGGTTCCGGAACCTGCTCCCGTGGTTTCCAGCCCATCGATCCCGGCCACGGAAACGCCCCAATCGTGATGAAGGCCCCCTGGATCACGCGATCAGAGCAGGACGATTGTGATCCCGATATTATGGCGGCCAAGGTCCGGATCGTCTTTCAGTCCCGGTCGTGACTGCAAGAGTTGCCAGGTTTCGTCGCAGGTCTTTGACCAGTCTTCTCCAAAGATGCAGCCGCGAATCTGGCCCGCTTCCGCGAGTTCGTGTAGGCGCTTTTGAACGGCGATCCGGATCTCGCCTCCCACTCCCTTCGAACCGTAGCCGTGGACAATTTTCAGAAGAGGACTGGTGGTCTTGCGCGCAGCCGCAATCTCTCGATCAAGCCGTTGCAGCGCCTCCCGCACCGATGGCATATCGGATTTCAGATCTACGGTCTTGATCGTCGGCTTCGAAGCATGCACAACAACTATCCTACCGAACAAGAAAAGGGCCGCCCCGCTTAGGGACCGGCTCGGTGGATTATAAAAAACACGCTAATTCACAGCGTAGGCCAAGTCATCGTGATCGTCGGCTCTCACGGGCAGCGTGACGACGCACCTCCCGGATAGCTGAATTGCCAGGATACGTCTCACAACCGCCTGCTCAGCTCCGAGCCCTGCCCCGTGCCACCGCTTCCCGTGCTTCCTTATCCGCGGTGCGCCGCCGCTCGGTTTCGCGCTTATCCCAAAGCTGCTTGCCTTTGGCCAGCGCCAGTTCGAGCTTCACTCGACCGTTCTTGAAGTACATGCGAACCGGTATCAGGGTTAAGCCCTTCTGCTGGGTCTTGCCGATCAGTTTGCGAATCTCCTCGCGATGCATCAGCAGCTTGCGGGTCCGCAGCGGAGCGTGGTTGTGAATGTTGCCGTGCTCATAAGGACCGATGTGCGCGTTGAGCAGCCAAAGTTCTCCGTCCTTGATTAAGCCGTACGAATCCTTGAGATTGGCGAGCCCGCCGCGAACGGACTTCACCTCGGTCCCGGTAAGCGCGATCCCCACCTCAAATTTTTCCAGCAAGAAGTAGTTATGGGAAGCGATCCTATTAACAGCGGCATCCCTCTGCCCGCTCGCAGTGGGATCCCGCCGCGGAGATTTCTCCGGATTCGGTTTCGTCTGATGCGTGGATTGGCGGGCCATTGGGGTGAAAGCAAATTTTCATCTTAACGCAGAACAGCGAGACCTCAGGCCTTGAGCCTCGGCAAGCGGTGGCGAGGTTCAAAGCCTGAGGTCTGAGGCCCGACGCCTGACGCCCGGGACTACCCCATTGGTCCTACGACCAAAGAGTGTAACTCTAGTGCGTGCAAGCACTTCGGGACCATAAAATGGCGATGCTATAATCGCCCTACCGCGTGATTTATTCGTGAGTTCAGTGGTTTCCTCCGCCAAAACATCGGTGAGACGGGCGGAAACGTAGGGAAAGCCGCTGTCCGGCGAAGTTTACATTTTTAGAGGACCATGTCGTGAGGATCATCGAATGAGACGCCTAATGCGTCCAGCTCTCTTTTTGTGGCTGGTCGCCGTAACCCTCCCCGCCGTCGCCGACAAAGCCAAAGACCTGTTTGCCAAGGGTCAGGATGCCCAGGCCCGCCAGCAGTACGAGGCTGCCTACGATTTCTACAAACAAGCCTACGACCTGAAGCCGAAAGATCTCCGCTATCGCGCCGCATTCGAGCGCGCCCGCTTCGAAGCCGCATCCTCGATTGTGCATCGGGGCCAGAAACTGCGCGAAGAAGGCAAGCTCGATGAAGCCCTGGCAGAGTTCCAGAAAGCGCTGAGCGTTGATCCTTCGCTCTTCATTGCCAAGCAGGAACTGCTCCGCACGCAGAAGCTGATCAACGACCAGCGCAATCCGCCGCCTCAGGCCGCCGGACCGCCAACCAGCCTTCTGCAGAGAGTTCACGAAGCCGCTGGCCCCGTTGAACTGGGTCCCATCTCGAACACACCCATCACCGTCAAGATGCTCACCACCAAGTCTGACGTGGTGTACCGCACGGTCGGACAGCTCGCCGGCGTCAACGTGCTGCTCGATCCCGACTACACGCCCCGCCCGATCAACGTCGACCTCAACGGAGTCACGCTGGAAGAAGCGCTCGAGATCACCGCGCTCGAGTCCAAGACCTTCTGGCGCCCGGTCACCACCAATACAATTTTTGTCGCAGCCGACAATCCCGCCAAGCGCAAAGAGCTGGAACAGAGCGTCCTCAAAACTTTCTATCTTACGAATCTCTCCCAGCCCACCGAATTGCAGGATGTCGTGAACGCCATCCGCGCCGTGCTCGATGTGCAGCGCGTGCAGCAATTGCTGTCGCAGAACGCCCTGGTTGTGCGCGGCACGCCGGATCAGATCGCCCTGGCCCAAAAATTGGTCGAGGATCTCGATAAGGCGCGTCCTGAGGTCATCATCGACATCGCCATCATGCAGGTCAGCAAAGATCGTTCGCGCACACTGGGCCTGAACCCGCCCACCAGCGCCACCATTCAACTGCAAAACAACCTCAACACGACGACCACTACGGGCACGACCAATTCGGGGGCTGGCGGAACAATCACCCAGAGTACTGGATCAAATAGCATCAGCTTAAATACGCTCGGAAATCTGAACGCCACGAACTTCCAGGTCACCATTCCGGCGGCCAACTTGTCATTTGTGATGGGTGCCAGCGACACCAAGCTGATCCAGAATCCGCAGATCCGCGCCCTCGACGGCCAGAAGGCTTCGCTGAAGATCGGCGACAAAGTTCCGGTAGCTACCGGATCGTTCCAGCCCGGCATCGGCGGCGTCGGCATCAACCCGCTGGTCAACACACAGTTTCAATACCTCGACGTAGGCGTCAACATCGACATAACGCCGCGCGTCCACGCCAACGGCGAGGTTACGCTCAAGATGACGATGGACGTTTCCGCCGTCACCGGTCAATCAAACATCGGCGGCATCAGCCAGCCCATCATCGGACAGCGCAAGATCGAGCACGAGATCCGCCTCAAAGACGGCGAAGCCAACCTGCTGGGCGGCATCATGGAAGACCAGCAGACCAAGCAGTTGACCGGAATTCCTGGCCTGGCCCAGATTCCCATCCTGAAGTACCTCTTCGGCCAGACCACCCAGGACCATTCCGAAAACGAAATCGTTTTTGCCATCGTTCCTCACATCATCCGCGCGACCGATGTCAACGAACTCAACCAGCGTGCGATCGAGATCGGAACGGCCACCACGATCGAGTTGCACCATGCGCCCAGACCTGCAGCCGCTCCGTCGGGCGCCACCGCTCAGCCGGGCCAGAACGGTACTCCATCGATCGTCCCCGCCGGTCCAGCGCCGAATCAGCCGATCGCTCGCCCAGGTACTCCCGCGCAGCCGGCCGGACAACCCGGAGGTAACCCAAGCTTCCTGTTCGATCCGCCAACAGTTCAGACGGACAAGGGCAACACGTTCGCTGTGAACCTGCTGATCTCCGGGGCGCAGAACGTTTATTCCGTTCCGGTTCAGCTGAACTACGACCCCAAGATGCTGCAACTGGTGAACGTATCGAATGGCGGCTTCCTCTCGCAGGACGGCCAAGTCGTCACGCTCGTGCATCGCGAGGACGAATCCCTTGGTCAATCGCAGATCACCGCCTCGCGGCCGAGTGGCGCCGGCGGAGTCTCCGGCCAGGGAGCCGTAGTCACAGTAACTTTCCAGGCAAAGGCCTCCGGACAGACTCCCCTCACCATCACTCGTGGTGGAGCGCGCGATCCGGGGCTGCAGGCGATCACCGTCAACGGGGCGCAGGCTTCAGTGACGGTGCAATAGTTTTCCGCAGTTTGAAGTGGAGCAAAGTTAAGATGGTTTCGAGAGCCCAAAATAGACGGATGGCCAAAGGCACGCGCGGCTTCACGCTCATAGAACTGATCGTCGCCGCGACGATCCTCTCCATCCTCACGCTCATGGCCTTGCCGCTCGCGCGCGTGACGGTCCAGCGCGAAAAGGAGAAGCGGCTTCGCGAGGCATTGTGGGAGATGCGCGACGCTATCGACCGCTACAAAGACGCCGCCGACCGCGGAGCGTTCCAGACCAAGGTCGACAGCCAAAACTATCCTCCCGACCTCGACGAACTCGTCAAAGGCATTGAGGGCCAGGCCGGCAAGAAATACCGTTTCCTGCGTTCTATCCCTACGGACCCCATGACGAACAGCAAGGAATGGGGGCTGCGCTCGATGCAGGACGATCCCGACTCCGATTCCTGGGGCGGACAGAGCGTCTTCGACGTCTACACCAAGTCAGAAGGCACAGGCCTCGACGGGACGAAATACAAAGACTGGTAGAGGTGGAAGAGCGGCGCTTTAGCGCCGCGTACAAGGTGCTTACACAAGGGGCTTTAGCCCCTGGGTTAGTCTTGCTGACATGCGACCAAGGGAAAACAATTCGTGAGTGCCCTCTTTGCGAAAGCACGGATTCTTCGCCTCGCTCCGCAGCCGGTCCCGCGGCTTCACTCTCCTCGAACTCATGATCGTCATCAGCATCATGATGATTCTCATGGCCGTCGCGGTGCCTTTGTATCAGCAGCACGTGATTCAAGCTCGCGAAGCCGTCCTCAAGCAGAATCTGTTCCAACTCGACAGTCTCATCGAGCAGTACAGGTTGGATAAGGGGCAGTCCCCGCAGAGCCTCGACGATCTTGTGACTGCAGGCTATCTTCCTAAGCTGCCCGTCGATCCCATGACCGCGAAGGCCGACTGGACAACCGACCCGGAGGATCCCACGAATGCAGTAGATCCGCAACAAACCGGCATTGCGCGAGCACACTCTGCCTCGGCCGGAACGGCACTCAATGGCGAAGCATACAGCACCTGGTAAACGGAAGCTATCGAGCCACCGCGAGATCCGCGGTTTCACTCTGCTCGAGTTGATGATCGTCATGAGCATCATCGCGATTCTGCTGGCGATTGCGATTCCAACCTACAGCCATTCGATTGTTGCCGCTCGCGAAAGGGCTCTGCGATCGGACCTTACGTAATTGCGGAATGCCATTTGGAGATACACGTTCGACAAGCAAAGAGCGCCGCAATCCCTCGACGATCTCAAAACAGCCGGCTACATAGACAAGATTCCCGACGATCCCATGACCCACGAACCAAACTGGGAGGTGGTTCAGGACGAGGTCCTGCTCTCCATAGACCAGCAGGATCCCGGCGTCACCGATGTCCACTCCGCCTCCAGCAACACCGCCAGCGACGGCACCGCCTACAGCACCTGGTAAACCCCGTTGGCGCTGGCAGCAGTCGCAGACTGCGATCATCGCTTGTCATGCTGAGCGGAGCAATCTCCGCAGCGAAGCGAAGGCAGTTGCGCAGTCGAAGCATCCCTACCTCGCGAGATGCGCGCCCTAGCCGCTAATGCTTTCCAATTATTGAAGCCCGACGTGTTCCTGTCTAAAGTTTCGGACACTCGTGGCGGCAGGTGTGTTTTGGGGAATCCTCTGCAGCGCCTAACTCCAAACGCCGCCCGAGAATCTTCTGTGGGGTAGTCCATGCGAACACTGTCGCTCTGTTGTGTGTGCTCTCGCTCTATCTGCGCTCGCCGCTGGCCAAAGCAACTACGCCGCCGTCTCCGGCACGGTAAAAGATTCCCAGTCCCTGCCCGTGGTCCATGCCACGGTGAACTTCAAGGCGCTGAGCACGGGTGCCACGCGGTCCGTCACCACCAACGACGCCGGAATCTTCTACGCCCCCGCCCTTCTGCCCGATGACTACGAAGTCACGACCACCGCATCTGGCTTCGCGCCGGTAATGCAGAGCGTCCATGTGGAAGTCGGACAAAAGCTGGCTCTGGACGTTGCTCTCAAGATCGGTGCCGTCAGAGAGGGCGTCGAGGTCAGTGCCACGCCGGAGATCCTTCATACCACCGACGCCGCCGTCGGAGAGGTTGTCGAGCCCAAATCCATCCAGGAATTGCCCCTCAATGGCCGCATGCTGATTGATCTCGTGCTCACCGTTCCCGGTGCCCACGTCGGCTTTGGCGCCCAGACCGGACAAACCAATCCTCTCTACTGGCGTCCCGGACAGCGCTCTGCGGTGGTCATCGGCGGAGCTCGTCCGAATGCCAACTTCTTCCTGCTCGACGGCGCGACCAACACCGATCCCACCTTCAACACGCAGAACCTCAGCCCCTCGCCCGATTCGGTGATGGAGTTCCAGGTCGTCACCAGCAGTTACACCGCCGACATGGGCGGCGCAGGCGGCGGTCAGATCAACATCGTCACCCGCTCTGGGACGAGCCAGTACCACGGCACGGTTTACGAATTCCTCCGCAACGGCGCCCTGGATGCCAGCCCCTTCCAGTCCATGGGCAACAATCACCTGGTCCAGAATAATTTCGGAGCGTCCTTCGGTGGCCCGCTCCTCGGCAAGGACAAGCGCACGTTCTTCTTCCTCAACTATGAAGGGTTTCGTCTTTCGCAAGCCGACGCTCAGATCCTCACCGTTCCCACGCCCGACGAGATCATGGGCGACTTCAGCATGAGCCCAATGAATATCTACGATCCGACGACGGCCGTCGCCAACCCGAGCTACAATCCGTCACTCCCCACCGGCCCATCCAACTATCCCTACACTCGCAGCCAGTTTCCCAACAATCAGATTCCAAGCGACCGCATCAATCAGAATCTCGAAGCCTTCCTTATGCAGTACGTTCCCCAGCCCAACATGATGATGATGTCCATGGGCGCGGACTCCAACAACTACCTCGACATCCGCAACGAGACTCACGTTCAGGATCAGGGTACCGTTCGCATCGATCACGACTTCTCCAACAACGACACCGCCATGGCGCGGTATTCGCTCGGCTCCGAGAACGGCTTCTCTCCGAGCAACGGCAGCACCGCCACCACGGAAAATCTTCCCGGCTTTGGCGCGAACTTCGACAATCTCTCCCAGCAAGCCGTCATCTCGTGGAATCACGCCTTCTCGAGCAACAAGCTCAACACCGCTTCGCTGGCGCTATCCCGCCTGTCGATGAATCACACTTCGCAGAACAATGGCGTGAACGACATCGTCGGACAACTTGGCATTCAAGGCATCGGCTTCGGAGGACAAGGCGCCTGGGGAGCTCCCTGGTTCGCCGCTCAGGGCTACACCGGCATCGGCGACACTTTCGCCGCCACTCCCATGCATGCCTGGGACACGACGATCGAACTGCGTGACACCTTCGCCTGGCAGCACGGCCATCACGCGCTCCGCTTCGGCGGCGACGCTCGCCGCTACATCTGGCCCATGTGGGGATTCTTCCAGAACCGCGGCTACTACCAGTTCACCAACGGCTACACGACGCAATTCGGCTTCAACGACGGCAGCGGCTCAGGTTTGGCGAGCCTGTTGCTCAGCTCTGCCCTCTGTGAAACAGCGCCAGGCTGGCGTGCCGCAGATGAATCTCCGCAACTGGGGATACGATGGCTTCGCCGAAGACAGCTGGCAAATCACTCCGAACACGACGATCAATTTCGGCGTTCGCTACGAGTACACCAGCCCGCTCTACGATCTCGCGCGAGACCAACAGCAACCTGGTCTTCAACGATGGCGTGCCCTCGGTCTTCATCGGCGGCCAGAACGGTTATCCGACCGGACTCATGTACTCCAACAAGCACAACGTCGCGCCCCGCTTCGGAATCGCCAAGAACCTGCCGCGCTTCGGCCTGGTCCTTCGCGGAGGCTACGGAATCTTCTACACCCCGGTCGATCAGAATACCTGGTGCAACCAGCGCCACAACGTTCCCTACGTCTTCCCCGAAACCCAACAAGCCGACAACTTCACCCCGCCTGCATCGCTGTACACGAACTACGCTGAACTTCGGCACTCCGGTTCTCGGCATCGGACACTTTGCCGGCTACGACCGTCAGCTTCACCGCCTTCGATCCGCACGCGCCGGCCCAGTACATCCAGCAGTGGAACGCGCAGATCGAAAAGACTCTCGGGCAGCAACACCACGCTCGAAGTCGGATACCTCGGCGCGCGCGGCTTCCACTTGCAGCGCTCACACTTGATCAACAACGCGCCTCCCGGACCCGGACCGCTCGGACCGCGCCGTCCGTTCCACACGTTGAGCTTCGTACCCGGCACCGTGCTCACTCCGAGCAGCACCGACGCCGTCATTCAGAGCCAGACCTTCCCGGTCAGCACGATCAATCTTCTCGAAGACACTGCGCAAAGCTGGTATGACGCGGGATACGTGAATGTCCGCAGAAAGTATTCGCACGGCCTGAGCTTTCTGGCGAACTACACGTTTGCCAAGAACCTGACCGACGCGCCGGATTTCCGCTCTCCCATGGACGAGAGCGCCATCCCGCAGAACAACAGTGACCTCGCCGCCGAGAAAGGCCCTGGCTGCGACGTTCGCCATCGCCTGGCCCTAAGTGCCGTTTACAACATCCCTGCGTACCAGCGCGCAACCTGGACGAAGCTGGTGACGCAAAACTGGCAGTTCAGCACGGTCTACCAGGTTCAATCCGGAATGCCGTTGACGATTTCGGTCTTCGGCGACACGGCGAACGCCGGTACGGTTCTCGGCGAAAATCCCATCCGCGCGAACTATACGGGCAAACCGATTTTCGGCCCGGGTACGCGCACTTCGAACGAATGGTTCAATCCCGCCGCCTTTGCGACACCTCCCGCCTACACCTTCGGCGACGTAGGCAGAAACTCGGTGTACGGACCGCCGCTGCAGACCCTGGATATCGCCGTAGTCCGCAGCTTCCGCCTGACCGAACGGGCGAGCTTCCAGTTCCGCGGCGAAGCCTTCAACGCTCTAAACATGGTCAACCTGGGCACTCCCAACCGCTTCGTAAACACTCCGCAGTTCGGCACCATCACCATGGCGATGACCCCGGGCCGCGAACTCCAATTGAGCGCCCGCGTCTCGTTTTAGGTAGCCTGCCATCCTGTTTTAGGTAGCCGCCATCCTGGCGGCCTGTCGGGCCGGGCACCGCTCGTGTAGGGACGGACGCCTCGTCCGTCCCGCGAAGGCGAAAGCCGAGCGCCCCGACCACGAACCTGCGACTTGGCTTGCGGAACTGCCCTTTTTGCGGACCGCCCCACGTGGAAGAGCGGCGCTTCAGCGCCGCGTTAAGGCGCAAATGGAAAGGCCCTTTAGGGCCTGTGGTCACGCTCTGCTTTGCAGAGATTTCCACAGCCACACCATGTGACATCTGACCTTGCAAAGTCCGAAAAAAGAGCAGATCATTTCCAAGCGTTAACGATGCACGAAAGCACACGTCGACAGCCTCGCAAGCTCTTTGATATCAAGATTTTGCCCGCAAGTGATTGAGCCGCAAGATTTTGCTTTGCATTTCCCCGTAAATTCCTGATTCCAATACACCGAGGGGGAGGGGGATACCCTCGAACGCCAACCGATTCCCAAAACGAAACTCCTTCAAAACCCAATTTTTCGTCGTCACCAAACTTTTCTCGCGCCTCCCTTCGTGAACCTTCGTGCCCTTCGTGGTTCAAGACTTTGACTTCTCGTACGTCGCCCCGAATTGCACCGCTCCATCGGAACCACTAACATCGTTCTATGCCCGTAGAAACCGAAATCCAGGCCCCAACTTCCATTCGCGCCCCGCGCGGCAATCAGATCACCTGCAAAGGCTGGCAACAGGAAGCCGCCATGCGCATGCTGATGAACAACCTCGACGAAGAAGTCGCCGAGCGCCCCAAAGACCTCGTCGTCTACGGCGGAACCGGACGCGCCGCGCGCAGTTGGGAAGCCTATCGCGCCATCGTCGAAACGCTGAAGAATCTCGAGAACGACGAGACGCTGCTGGTTCAGTCGGGCAAACCAGTTGGAGTCTTCAAGACCCACGATCACGCGCCGCGCGTGCTCATCGCCAACTCCAATCTCGTCGGACACTGGTCGAACTGGGAGAAGTTCAACGAACTCGAGCGCGCCGGCCTCATGATGTACGGCCAGATGACCGCCGGAAGCTGGATCTACATCGGCTCGCAAGGCATCGTGCAAGGCACATTCGAGACGTTCTCCGCCGCGGGCGAAAAGCATTTCGGCGGCGATCTCGCCGGCAAGCTGATCGTCAGCGGCGGAATGGGCGGAATGGGCGGAGCTCAACCCCTCGCCGCAACCATGACTGGCGCGGCTTTTCTCGGCATTGACGTCGATCCCGAGCGCATCAAGAAGCGCCTGAAGACCGGATACTGCGACTTCATGGTGACCACGCTCGACGAAGCGTTGCGCATCCTGAAGAACGCAGTGCGCAAGAAAGAGAACGTCTCCGTCGGACTGGTCGGCAATTGCGCCGACATCATTCCCGAACTCGCCGAACGCGGCGTCGTTCCTGACATTCTGACCGATCAGACCTCCGCGCACGATCCGCTGAACGGATATGTCCCGAACGGCATGACGTTCGCCGAAGCGCTCGAACTGCGCAAACGCGATCCGCAGGCGTATCAGGAGAAGTCGCTCGACGCGATGGCGCGCCACGTCGAAGGCATGCTGCGCCTGCAGAAGATGGGATCGGTCACATTCGACTACGGAAACAACATCCGCACCTTCGCCTTTCAGCGCGGCGTGAAGAATGCCTACGACTTCCCCGGATTCGTTCCCGCATACATTCGTCCGCTGTTCTGCGAAGGCCGCGGCCCGTTCCGCTGGGTCGCGCTCTCGGGCGAAGCCTCGGATATTCACGTCACCGACGATCTGGTTCTGGAACTCTTCCCTGACAACCGCATCCTGCGCCGCTGGATTGATCTCGCCCGCAAGCGCATCAAGTTCCAGGGATTGCCCGCCCGCATCTGCTGGCTCGGCTACGGCGAGCGCGCGCAATTCGGACTCGCGATGAACGATCTGGTGAAGAAGGGCAAGATCAAAGCCCCGATCGTGATCGGCCGCGATCATCTCGACTGCGGCTCGGTCGCGTCCCCGTTCCGCGAAACCGAAAGCATGAAAGACGGCTCCGACGCCGTCGCCGATTGGCCGCTGCTGAACGCGCTGCTGAACACAGCCGCAGGCGCATCGTGGGTCTCCATCCACAACGGAGGAGGAGTTGGAATCGGCTACTCGCTGCACGCAGGCCAAGTCACAGTCGCTGACGGCACCGACATGATGGCGAAGCGCATCGAGCGCGTGCTGACGACAGATCCAGGCATGGGAATCATTCGCCACGTCGACGCGGGCTACGACGAAGCGAAGGAGTTCGCGAAGAAGACGGGCGTGAAGGTTCCGATGGCTGCCCGATCAAGTGAACGCATGCCTCGCTAAGGAACGCGTGGCAGTTCCAAGACGAGAAAGCGTCTTCGACGCAATTCGCATTACTCCTGACTGAACATCGGCCAGCTTCTCACTCTGCGCGTCTGCATCCACAAAGTCCGGTCCGCGCCGTGGATCTGATCTCAAGGAACTCGGCATCATCAACGATGGCGCCGTGCTTTGCATCTGGAGGCAAGATCGTTTCTGTCGGCACAGACCAAAGACGCACTTCGCGATCCATGGATCAAGAAGCATCGCAAGAAGCTCACCGAGATCGATTGCGCCGGCAAAGTCGTCACTTCCCGGCTTCGTCGACTCACACACGCATCCTGTGTTTGTCAGCCCGCGCCTGGTCGATTTCGAAAAACGGATTGAGGGCGCTTCCTACGAGCAGATCGCCGCTGCCGGAGGCGGAATACGATCGAGTCTGGAAGCGGTTCGCAACACAGCCAAATCTGCACTAAAGATGAAAGTGCTAAGTGTCTTGCAAGATATGGCTGCGCACGGGACCACAACCGTCGAGGCCAAATCCGGTTACGGACTGACGCTCGAATCGGAACTGAAATCGCTGGAGGCAATCCGCGAAGCGGCTTCGCGCTTGGCCTGGAACCGTTGTCCCTACCCTGCTCGGCGCCCACGTCGTCCCCAAAGAATTTCAGGGCTGCTCACAAAAGTACGTCGAGATCGTCTGTAAGGAGATGATTCCGCAGGCGGCGAGGCGGAATCTCGCCCAGTTCGTGGATGTATTCTGCGACAAGGGCGCATTTACTCCAGAGGAGACGGAGCAGATCTTTGCAGCCGCCCGAGAGCACGGATTAAGCGTGCGAGCGCACATGGGCCAGCTTTCAGAGACAGCGCTGGGGCCCGTTACTCCGGTTCGATCCGGCGTCGTTCGATCACATGGACCATGTGAACGACAACGATGTCAGGCAGCTGGCGAAGCGGAATACGGTTGCCACGCTGGTCCCGGGCGCGAACTATTTCCTTGGACTGAAGACGTATCCCGATGCGCGGCGCTTCATCGATGCCGGCGTTCCGGTCGCATTGGCAACGGACTACAACCCGGGAACTTCGCCCACGGTCAGCATGCCGATGGCGATGTCGCTTGCGTGCACACAGATGAAGATGTCCCCGGCAGAAGCGATCGCGGCCGCGACCATCAATGGAGCTTGGGCGCTCCGTATGGCGGATCGAAAGGGCAGCATCGAACCGGGAAAAGACGCTGATTTAGCTGTCTTCGACGTCGAGGACTATCGCGAGATTCCTTATTGGTTCGGTGCCAACCACTGCGAGATGACTATTGTGAATGGGGTGATCGCAGCGCATCGCTTGAACTTTTTGTCAAACCAGTCCGTATCGATAGTGGGGACTTCCGCGGGGCTTCGCCCACGCGGGACAGCCGAGGCGGCTGTCGCCACATAAAATTGGGGCAACAAATCCACAGGAATTCCGAATCTACCTCCCGAGGACCATTTCATGAAGAAGATTTTTGCAGGGTTGACCTTTGTTGTGCTGACTCTCTCGATGGCAGCCGCGCAGCGGTTGCCCGAGTCGGCGACGCCAGAGAACTATAAGCTCACGTTTACGCCAGACCTTGAAAACGCAAAGTTTGAAGGCGACGAAACGATCGCGGTTCGCGTATTGAAGCCAACTTCCGAGATCACGCTGAACGCCGTCGACATCGATTTCCACGAAGTGACGATCGCGAGCGGAGGCGCCACGCAGAAGGCGAAGGTCACGCCCGACAAAGAAAAGGAGATGGTCGTGTTGTCGGTCGAGAAGCCGCTGGCTGCCGGTCCGGCGACGATTCACATCACGTACACCGGCATTCTCAACAACGAAATGCGCGGCCTGTACCTTGGGAAAGACGACCAGGGTCGCAAATACGCTGCCTCGCAGTTTGAAGCGACCGATGCCCGCCGCGCCTTTCCCTCATTTGACGAGCCCGAATACAAAGCGACGTTCGACATCACGGCCGTAGCCGACAAAGGACAGGTCGCAATCTCCAACTACAAAGTCGTCTCTGACACGCCCGGACCGGGCGACAAGCACACGGTGAAGTTCGCCACGACAGCAAAGATGTCGTCATATCTGGCCGCTCTGATTGTCGGCAATTTCGAATACGTGGAAGGCTCGGTCGATGGCATTCCGATTCGCGTCTACAGCACTCCCGGCAAGAAGGAAATGGGCAAGTTCGCGCTCGAAGTGGCCGAACAGAATGTTGGCTACTACGACAAGTATTTCGGAATCAAGTATCCCTACGGCAAGCTGGACTTGATTGGCCTGCCGGATTTCTCCGCGGGAGCGATGGAAAATATCGGCTGCATCACCTTCCGCGAAGTGCTCCTGCTGATCGACGATAAGCAAGGCTCGGTTGACCTGAAGAAGACCATCGCCTCGGTCACCTCGCATGAGATTGCCCACATGTGGTTTGGCGATTTGGTCACCATGAAGTGGTGGGATGATGTGTGGCTCAACGAGGGATTCGCCACGTGGATGTCGAGTAAGCCGCTTAAGACGTGGAAGCCGGAATGGAATTTCGATCTGGACGACGTCAGCGGCACGGGCGGAACGCTCAATGTAGACGCGCTCGCCAACACTCGTCCAATCCATCAGGCGGCGGAAACTCCGGCCCAGATTCTGGAACTTTTCGATGGCATCGCTTACGGAAAAGCGGCTTCGGTTCTGCGCATGCTCGAGTCGTATCTGGGAGAAGAGACCTTCCGCGCCGGCATCAATGCCTATCTGAAACAACACCAATACGCGAATGCGACTGCCGAAGACTTCTGGGATGCTCAGGCGAAGACTTCCAAGAAACCCGTGGACAAGATCATGCCTACATGGGTGAAGCAGGCGGGCGAGCCAATCGTCAACGTGAAAGCGCAGTGCTCGGGAAGTTCTACGAGTGTCACAGTGACGCAGCAGCGGTATTACTTTGACCGGTCAAAGTTCGAATCGCCAAACGATCAGCTTTGGCAGATTCCGCTTTGCCTGAAGGGATCAGCAACCACAGGCGCGCCCAAGTGCGAACTGCTCACCAAGAAAGAAGAAACCTTTACGCTGCCGGGATGCTCGAACTGGGTTCTGGCGAATGCCGGTGCAACAGGATACTACCGCTCGGGCTATCAACCCGAGGCTGTGCGCGCCTTCGCTAGAGATGCGGAAACCAAACTAACTCCTGCCGAGCGGATTAGTCTGGAGAATGACATCTGGGGTTCGGTTCGTGTTGGTCGCGAACCAGTGGGCGACTATCTCGCTTTCGCGCAGGGTCTGCAATCTGATCGCAATCGCGCCGTATTCGAAGAAGTTCTGGGCGGGCTCGGCCTACATCGAGCGTCATCTGGTGAACGACAACGACCGCGATTCGTACCGCGCTTGGCTGCGTGAATATCTGACGCCGATCATGAAGGAAGTGGGTTGGGAGCCTAAGCCGGGCGAGAGTGACGAACAGAGGACTTTACGGTCGCGTGTACTGACAGCACTTGGCCAGGATGCTCGTGATCCTGATGCGCTGGCTGAGGCGCGCAATATAGCTGACAAGGCCCTGGCCGATCCTGCGTCAGTCGACCATCAGTTAGCGGGCTCGGCTCTCGGCGCCGCGGCAATTAATGGCGATGCTGGCTTCTACGACAAACTCATGGCCGCGCTGAAGAACACCAAGTCGCCGGAAGAGTACTACGCCTACTTCTTCACGCTGCCCCAGTTCACCGATCCGAAACTGCTGCAGCGGACGCTGGATTTCGCGATCTCACCCGACGTGCGGTCGCAGGATGCTCTGCAACTGGTGACGGGGGTGCTCGGAAACGAGGACGGCGAGAAGTTGGCCTGGGATTTCATCCGCCAGCACTGGAGCGAAATCGAGAAAGCTGGAGGCCCTTTTGCCAGCGCGCAGGTGGTAGCAGCCACCAGTGGTTTCTGCGACGCAGGAATGCGCGATCAGGTGACGGAGTTCTATAACGCGCACAAGATCGCCGCCGCAGAGCGGACTTACCGGCAATCGATCGAGCGCATCAACAACTGCATCGATTTGAAGTCGCAACAGGAACCGCAGCTGGCATCGTGGCTGGGACAGCACGGGAATGCGGGCGGCAAATAGCGATTTCGGCGTGAAGATGGCCCGGTCTTGGCCGGGCCATCTTCTTTTAGACACGCAGTCGCGAGGCCAGGATGGCCTCGCGACAGCCGGCCGGAGGCCGGCGCTACGGTGGTGGCGCGGCTGTCTACGGCATGATCGGCAGTACGATGTGCGACGGCAGGTCCGGCGAGCAGTAGACTCGCTGTGTGGCTGGGACGAAATCGGCAGCCGTAGCTTTGTAGATACTCGGCACGAACTTCTGCGGATTGCGGTCGATCACCGGGAACCATGTCGATTGAATCTGGACCATGATGCGGTGGCCCTTCAGAAAGACGTGGTCGCGATCGCGCAGAGGAATATTCCACTCGGTGGGTTTGTCGGGAGTCAGCGGCTGCGGCTTTTCGTAGCTCGTCAGATAACGTCCGCGGCGGACTTCCATCGCGATCGGCAATTCGTATCCGTTCAAAGATTGTGCGTACTGCCCCGGCTTTGGTCCATCATCCGCATCCCATGCGTTCTTCTGGGCGTCCTGCGGATATACATCGATCAACTTGACCACGAAGTCACTGTCTGTGCCTGAAGTTGAGGCAAACAAATCCGCCGCCACCGGTCCAGTCACGGTTAGGTCGTGATCCAGCGGTTCACTGTCAAAGGAAAGAACATCCGGCCTGTGATCGACGAAGCGCTGGTCGGCGACCTCCCACGTGCGCCAGTCGCCGCCGGGATATGTCGGCGAAATCGGGCGCTGGCGGTACGGCACGGGATTGGCCGGATCGGAGACGTATTCGCGATATGCCTTGCTCTTGGCATCAGGCGCACTGAACGAAAGCGTGCCATCGGCGTGGAGATAGAGATTCGTAGTCTTGGCCTCTTTCGGCGGCCACGCTGGGTATGTGTGCCAGGTATTCGACCCGCTCTGGAAAGTGCTGGCCTGCCACTGCGGCTTCTCTCCTTTGTCGTGCAAGTAGTAGCGGAAAAAGGGAGCTTCGATGTTTTCGCGGAACTCGCGCGAGGTCTCATGTCCTCCGAATGGGATAAGCCCGATGCCGTCGCCCTTCGGAGCCTGCCATTCGCCGTGGAACCATGGTCCGGCAACGATGAAGTTCGTATGCTGGGGATCGTTCTCTTCCGCGTGGCGAAAGATCTGCCACGGCCCCCACGGATCTTCCTGGTCCCAGAATCCCGCGACATTCAGGTTCGGCACGGTCGAGGCATGAAGCTGATTCACCCAGGCTTCCTTCTTCCAGAATTCGTCGTAGTCGGGATGATCGACGCTGGAGTTCCAGTAAGGAATCGAGCCGTGCAGGTATTTCGTGTTGATATTCGAGAGCGGACCCAGATTCAGGTACCACTCATACGTGTCGTAGGTTTCAAAGTCGAAGTGGGTGTTCTTGTTCTTGTCGGCCTGCTCCATCACGGCGTATTCGAAGTCATAGCTCTCGCGGAGCGCGCCGTAGCGATGGTCATCGTCATTCATCCACTGATCGACGGGCGAGGCCTGCTCGCTGATGGCTTTGAGCGCGGGATGCGGATGAAGCAGCGTCAACGCAGTCGTCAGGCCATCGTAGGAGACGCCATACATTCCGACTTTGCCGTTATTATTCGGAACATTCTTCACGAGCCATTCGATCGAGTCGTAGGCATCTGTGGTTTCGTTCGTGGCCTTGGGATCGTTCGGGTCGACCCACGAAGACAGATTGAAAACTCCTTCGGATTTGAAACGCCCGCGCAGGTTCTGGATCACAAAGATGTAGCCATCCTGCGCGAGTTCCTTCATGGATGACGGCATCTGCTCGGGAGGTTTTTCAGGGACGCCATACGGAGTGCGACGGAACAGAATCGGCAAGGGTCCCTGCTGGTCGACCGGCGTCAGGATTGCAGTCTGAAGATGAACGCCATCGCGCACCGGAATCATGACCTCTTGCAGCTTGAACAGCGGTTTCGAGGGGGTGGCGGTCTGCTGGGAAATTGCAGAGATCGTGAGCAGAAGAAAGATCAGCGAAAGACGTTTGTCCAGGCGCACCAGGGATTGCCTCCGGGCAGACTCCTTTGAGTTGAACTGAGAGGCGCAGTATACCAACCCGCGGGTCAGTGCGTGAATCGGGTGATACTTTGTCGAAAACCGGGTCTTGGACACGAAACCGAGAATTTCCCCGCTGCATCTATAGTTGTTACAGTGAACTTTCGGAAAGAGAGCCATCATGAGCAAGTGCAAGGGATATGCAGCACCGGCGGCGAAAGTTCCGCTGGGACCGTATGAGTTTGAGCGGAGGGAACCTCGGGAACATGATGTCGTGATCGAGATCAAGTATTGCGGCATTTGCCACTCGGATATCCATCAGACTCGCGACGAATGGAGCGAGTATCAGGATGAGGCAATCTTTCCCATGGTGCCCGGACATGAAATCGCCGGGGTCGTAGCGGCCGTGGGAAACAAAGTCACGAAGCACAAAGTGGGGGATAAGGTTGGGGTGGGGTGCTTCGTCGATTCCTGTCGCACCTGCCCCGAGTGCAAGCAGGGATTGGAGCAATACTGCACGGTGGGGACGATCTGGACCTACAACAGCCGCGACAAAGAAGGCGCACCGACCTACGGTGGGTATTCCGATCGGATTGTGGTGGATGAGAACTACGTGCTGCGCATGCCCGACGACCTGCCGCTTGAAGCATGTGCGCCCCTGCTCTGTGCCGGAATTACTCTGTATTCCCCTCTAAAACACTGGGAAGCCGGACCCGGGAAGAATGTGGCAATCGTAGGACTCGGCGGACTCGGGCACATGGGCGTCAAGCTGGCGCACGCACTGGGGGCCGAGGTCACTGTGCTCAGCCATTCGCTCAAGAAGCAGGCCGATGGCAAGCGGCTGGGCGCCGATCACTTTTACGCGACATCAGATCCTGAGACATTCACAAAGCTAGCCGGGCATTTCGACTTGATCATCAACACGGTCTCGGCCCTGGTCGATTGGAAGGAGTATCTCGACCTGCTGCGGGTTGACGGGACAATGGTGGTGGTTGGACTTCCTGAGAAGGACATTCCAATTGCGGCATTTTCTCTAACCGCACGACGTCGTAGTCTAGCCGGCTCACAGATCGGCGGGATTCGAGAGACCCAGGAGATGCTGGATTTCTGCTCTAAACACAAGATCGCTTGCGATATCGAAGTTGTGCCTATTCAGAAGGTCAACGAGGCCTATGAGCGAGTACTCAAGAGCGATGTGCGGTATCGGTTCGTGATTGATATGGCGTCGCTGAAGTGAAGCGATGAGCAAAGAGCCACGAGCAAGCACAACCCGCACTTCGGCTTTGGGTCATCGCTCATCGCTCCGCACAGTCCGAGTCCGTAGCAATCAGTGGTTCGACGCGGACGGCTGGGACTGCGCTTGCCTGGCTTGTTCGACCACTCGACGAACTGCTTCGATGACGACGTCTGGACGGTCGATCTGAATGTAGTGTGCACTGTTCTTGGCGACGGTCTGCGTTCCCCGAGTCGAGAGGTGGGCCAGTTCCTCCTGCATTTTCTCCCAGGCTTCATTGATCGGTTTCGCGAGGTCGGGCGGCAAGTCACTCGAGGGCTTATCGGGGTCGTGCGAGAGCACGGCCAGCGGCATGTCTGCCAACGAACCGGTTTTGGCTGTCTCGGCGGCGCTCTCAGAAAACGCCCTCATTTCGGCGAGTTGTTCTCTGGCACTGTGCCAATTGCAGTCTGCGGCCCGAGTCACGGCATCGTCTTCGCACAGACCGAGCAGGCGCGGAATCCCGAACGGCATGGTGACAGCGACGAATTGAGACTCCCGCTGCCAACTTCCTTCCATGTTCTTCAACTCGGGGGGAAAACGATTCTCCTGGTCGGGATGAGACGCAGTCCACCAGAACCATGCCGACGATTTCATTGCGGTACAGGCTGGTGTAAACGCGAACGTCGTATCCACCCATAGAGTGACCAACGATCACATACGGCGGAGGAATGTCCGCAGCCTGTAGCAGGGCATGCAATTCCTCAGCAATCACCTTGCTGGTACGAGGCTGAGAACTGGGGTCGCTATAACCGAGTCCGGCGCGGTCGTAGGAGCAGACGCGGGTGAACTTGGCGATTTGCGGCTGCACCTTGCGCCACGAAAGATAGCTGTCGCCCGAGTCCGGAGTCGAGGATGACCGTGGGACTTCCGTCGCCCGTGCAGTCGATGTGCATCTTGCGCCCGCCCACATCCACCCGTCGCCCCCCCATCGGGTTGAAGCGCCGGTCGCGGGCCTCGGAGATGTTCTCGTAGAGAAATCCCGCCGCAGCCAGGACGAGCAGGAATGCAAGCAGAAGCAGAACAATACGGCGGAACACCGGATGCGAGGAGGTCGATCGAGAGGCGGTGTTGTTCATGGGCACAGGGAATGCAGCATTAGCACCGCCGCACGCTGGCACGCATTTTACATGACGGGCGGCACTGTGATGCCCATAACCGCGAGGGCCCGAATCAATTCGCGCCGAACCACGGCGACCGTGGCCAGCAGGAACTGCTTCCGCTTCTCGTCGGGCTCGCTGAGTATGGGATAGCGATGGTAGAACGTATTGAAAAGCTGAGCCAACTGAAATACGTGCTTCGCCAGATAGGCGGGTTCCGTCGTGGCAATGCACTGGGCGATCACATAGGACGTCTTGGATGCGGCGAGCCAGAGTTCCCAGATTTCATTTCCGGCTCCGTCTGACAGGTACTTAGCCAAGCTCGTCAGCAGACAGAGTCGCAGCCGCGACGTTGCAGAACGTGTCGGCATCCGCTCCGGCCTTGCGGAAAATGCTGGTCGCGCGCACGACCGCATATTGCGCGTAGGGGCCGGTCTCGCCTTCGAAGCTGAGCGCTTCCTTGAAGTCGAATGCGATCACCGATTGCTTGGTGTACTTCAGCATGAAATAGCGCAGGGCACCGATGGCGATCTGCGTCGCGATGCCGAGCCGCTCCGGCTCGCTGAGCTGTGGATGGCGGGAATCGACTTCTTTCTTCGCGGATGCAATGAGCTGGTCGAGCAGGTCGTCGGCCTTCACGCCGAAGCCCTTGCGGCCGCTGACCTCGATGTAGGAACGAGCCTTGTCTTCCTCGCTCAGCGTGTAACCGAGTTCGGCGGCGCAGCGTGGAGTGAGAGCGACCATCTCGTAGGAGAAGTGGGTGTAGTGATCGGCGGCCTCGCCGTGTCCCAAGCCACGCAGCGCCTCGATGACGGTGTTCTGAGCCTCAGACTGGCGGGCGTCGATGACGTTATAGATCTCGGCCACGTCGCCGAAGTGAGGATGATCTTTTTCGCCGTCGGTGGTTGAAATCCAGCAGTCGTGCTCGTTCGGGATAGCGGTAGAACCTGCGGTATCCGAAGTCGAGGCCGAGCAGTCCGAATTTCCACATGTGATAGGCGATGTCTTTGCCGACGTAGCCAACGGTGCCGTTGGAGCGGACGATGACTTTCTGGTCTTCCTCGGTAATCTCGTCTTCCTCTGTGTTCCCTGTGCCCTCTGTGGTGAGATTTGCTTTTAGGGTCCCGGCGCGCCGCATCACCCAGCAGCCCTTGTTCTTGCCGCCGTCTTCGAAGGTCAGGACACCTCGCTTCCTTCAGCTTGGCGAAGGCGGCATTCCAGAAATGCAGGTGCAGAATCTCGCTTTCGCGCGGAAGAAAGTCGTATTCGATGTCGAGCCGGTCCATCGTTTCGAGATGCCGGCGCAAAACTGCGGTCGAAATCAGCTCGGCAATCGCGGCGATCTCGCTTCCGGGGTCTTCGATGGCGTGCAGCGTCTGCAGCCGCACCTGCTTGTTCTGCTTGTCGGCTTCGTACCACTGCGAAACCCGGGCATAGAGATCCCAACAGTAGTAGTCGAAGCGCGGCTGCCGGCTGAGAGTCTCGATTTCTGCGCGGGACTTTTTTTCGATGTGCGTAAATCCAACCACCACATCGGCAACCTGCACGCCGGTGTTGTCGATGTAGTTCTGAATATCGACTTCCCTGCCCGCATAGCGCAGCAACCGGACGAACGTGTCCCCGAGAATGGCATTGCGCAGATGCCCGATGTGCGCAGCTTTGTTCGGATTGATGCTCGAGTGCTCGACCAGAATCTTGCCGGCGAGTGCGTCGGCAGGTGGATTGTGATCCGCGCACAGGGCGGCAGCCATCCAGGCGCGGTCGATCTTGACATTCAGATACCCGGGAGGCGCGACTTGCAGCTCGGCAATACCTTCGACTGGGTCCGATCTCCGACCGAATGGCTTCGGCGATCTTCAATGGCGCCGAGCGTAGCGGCTTGGCAAAGGGAAACAGAGGGATCGCGAAGTCTCCGAGTTCCACCTTCGGAGGCTGCTCAATGACCACCGGCGGCAGCGCGACACGCCGGGATGCCGCTTCTGTAAACACTCCAGCACCCGCTGGGCAAGACGACGTTCGAGATGACGATACAAGGAAGCCCTCTAAGCTATTGAAGAAACAGTGATTTTAACAGAGTCGGCCGCGGGGCGGACGTTTGACCGCTGATGCCACGGTTCCCTATGATGAAAACTCGGTCGTTAGCGAGCTTTTATGCGCATTGCCTACCTTGAATGCTTTTCCGGCATCAGCGGCGATATGTTCCTTGGCGCCCTGGTGGATGCCGGGGTATCGCCCGGATTGCTGGAAGAAACCGTCGCGGCGCTCGGAGTCGGCGCGAAGCTCGAAATATCCAAGGTGATGCGGAGCGGGATCTCGGCGACCAAGGTTGACGTGTGGGTCGATGGCGAAAAGGATATGCCTCGGGAGGAGTACTGGGCGAAGCAGGATGTGGTGCCGGGGCCCGCCAAAGCTCACCACGATCACGAACATGCGCACGGCCACGACCACCATCACGAGCATTCTCATCATCACGAGAGTGCGAGTCACGAGCAGTCGGGGGCGAAGGCGCCCGCGCCACACGAGCATGGGCACTCCCATCGCGGGCTGACCGAGATTCGGAAGATCATTTCCGCGTCTGCCATTTCTGATTCGGCCAAGACCACTGCGATCGCAATCTTTGAAGCCCTTGGGTGCGGCGGAGGCAAAGATTCACAACGTCCCGCTAGAAAGCATTCACTTCCACGAAGTGGGCGCGGTTGATGCCATCGTGGATATCGTTTGCGCCGCTGTGGGCGCCGAAGCCCTCGGTGTAGACGAGATTGTCTGCTCGCCACTGAATGTCGGCGGCGGCACGGTGAAGTGTGCACATGGCACGTTCCCTGTGCCCGCGCCTGCGACCGTCGAGTTGTTGAAAGACGCGCCGGTGTATTCGTCCGGCATCGAGGCAGAATTGGTTACCCCGACGGGAGCGGCGATTGCCAAGACGCTGGCGACACGTTTCGGTGCATTCCCAGAGATGAAGATTGAAAAATCGGCGTACGGAGCGGGCTCGCGGGACTTTCCGGGGCATCCCAATGTTCTCCGCATCGTGATCGGCGAGGCAGTGCCGGTGCTCGCCGGGAAAACGAAATCGGAAACGATCTCAGTGCTGGAAGCCAACCTCGACGATCTGAACCCGCAGGTGTTCGGCTACGTGATGGATCGACTGCTGGAAGAGGGCGCTCTGGATGTTTTCGGGATGCCGGTGCAGATGAAGAAGAATCGGCCCGGGACGCTGCTGACCGTGCTTTGCAAACCGGAGGAGGCAGAGAAGTTGATTCAGTTGATATTCTCCGAGACCACGACTCTGGGAGTTCGTCGGCGGGAGGAATCGCGTCAGACGCTGGCCCGGCGTTGGGAGAGTGTGCGCACCGAGTGGGGCGAAGTTCGCATCAAGATTGCCAGCATGAACGGGACCGTCACGAATTACGCGCCTGAGTACGAGGACTGCCGACGCATCGCGGCCGAGCATCATGTGCCTCTGAAAACCGTGATGCAAGAGGCAGCGCGGGCATATGCGGGCAGAAGCGAAAAGCATTAACCACCAAGGACACAGAAGGTACACGAAGATTTCCTTCGTGATACTTCGTGCACCTTCGTGGTTCAAAGAATTTATGGCCAGGAAGTTCTACATCACGACGCCGATTTACTACGTCAACGCGCGGCCGCATATCGGGCATGCGTACACCACCATTGCGTGCGATACGATCGCGCGACGGCAACGCCTGCTGGGTGCGGATACGTTCTTTCTCACTGGGACCGACGAGCACGGGCAGAAGATCGAGCGCGCGGCAGAGGCCGCCGGCAAGTCACCGCAGCAGTACGCCGATGAGATTTCCGGCGAGTTCCGCGCGCTGTGGAAGCGGATGGGGATTTCCAACGACGACTTCATCCGCACGACCGAAGAGCGGCACAAGAAACGCCTGCAGGAACTCTTCCGCCGCATTCGCGACAACGGATACATCTACAAGGGCACATACACGGGACAATACTGCGTCTCCGACGAACTCTATGTCGACGGCGCGCAGCCGGGTGATCCCTGCCCGATTTGCGGGCGCATCACCGAAACCGTCCAGGAAGAGAATTACTTCTTCAAGCTCTCGGCATTTCAGGACAAACTGCTCGAACTTTACGCGAATCCTGACTTCATTCGGCCGGAGACGCGACGCAATGAAGTGATCTCATTCGTGCGGTCAGGGCTGCGCGATCAGTCGATCAGCCGCTCGACCTTCTCGTGGGGCATTCCTGTTCCGGACGATCCCAAGCATGTGATTTACGTCTGGTTCGACGCGCTGGCCAACTACATCACGGCCATCGGCTATGGGTCGTCCCACGCCGGGGCTCAGGAAGCATTCAAGAAATACTGGCCCGCCGATGTGCACATGATCGGGAAGGAAATCGTCCGGTTCCACTGCGTGTACTGGCCGGCATTTTTGCTCGCGGCGGGATTGCCGTTACCGAAAGCGATCGTCGCGCATGGCTGGCTGTTGTTTGAAGAGAGCAAAATGTCGAAGTCGCGCGGCAACATCGTGCGAACCGAGACCATCCTCGACGTGCTCGGCGCGGACGCGCTGCGTTATTTCCTGCTGCGCGAAGTCGTGTTCGGGCAGGATGGATCGTTTTCCTTCGACGCTCTGGTGCAGCGCTACAACTCCGACCTTGCCAACGGGATCGGAAATCTTGCCAGCCGCACGCTCACGATGATCAACCGGTACTTCAAGGGTGAAGTGCCGTATCCGTCGCCCGGGGCGGCGAAGACGTCTGCAGACGACGTAGTGGCGGAAACGGCGCGCAAGGCGATCCGCGAGTTCTCTGCCCTGTTCGATCAGTTTCAGTTCTCCCGCGCTCTGGAAACCGCATGGAGCCTGGTCGCGACGGTCGACAAATATATCGTCGAGAACGAGCCTTGGTCGCTTGGCGAGAAGCAAGACGACGCGAGCCGGGCGCGGCTGGCTACGGTTCTGTACACATCCGCCGAAGCCCTGCGGATTGCGACCGCGCTCGCGCATCCGGTCATTCCCGACGCGACTGCAAAAATCTGGCAGCAGATGGGATTGGGCGACATCAAGAAACTTGACCTGAACCAGCTGGCCTGGGGCCAGCTGCCGCTCGGCACCAAGCTGGGAGACGTCAGCCCGGTGTTCCCGCGCGCCGACAAGAGCGCCATTGAAAGGATGCAGCAGATGGAAGATCAGCAACGAGGGCCGGTTGTGGAGGAGGCGAAGGAAGCGACTGCCTCCCGCAACCACTGCCGTGAAGACTGCGAGCGTGCCGGCCGCCGCGCCCACTACCACCGACGGAAAGATTACGATTGACGACTTCGCCAAAGTCGATCTTCGTGTAGGGGTGGTGAAAGTCGCCGAGCGTGTGCCAAAGTCGGACAAGCTGCTGCGGCTGGAAATCGATATCGGGACGGAAGTGCGCCAAGTTCTCGCGGGGATTGCCGAAGCCTATGCGCCAGAGACGCTCGTGGGCCGGAAAGTGGTGATCGTTGCGAATCTCTTGCCGCGAAAGATGCGTGGTCTGGAGTCCAATGGGATGATCGTTGCGGCGTCGCTGGAAGGCGGCAAGCCCGTGCTGGCTAGCTTCCTGGAAGATGTTCCGGTGGGGGCACGACTGAAGTAGCCACCAGCGGCAAAGCCGAGCTTCGCTCGGCGGACAGCCGAAGGCGGCTGTCCCCACATAAAACCAACATGTTCGTCGATTCTCACGCACATCTCGATGGCAAGCAGTTCGACTCGGACCGCGAGCAGGTGATCGCGCGTGCCCGCGAGGCCGGGGTCGCGACTATGGTCGCCATCGGCAACGGGGATGGTCCTCCGGAACTCGATGCCGGGATTCGACTGGCCGAGAAGTATCCGTTCATGTACGCGACGATCGGGATTCATCCGCACGAGGCGCGGCTGGCTTCTGATCATGCGTACGCCGAGATGGAGCGACTGGCGCGGCATCCCAAGGTCATTGCCTGGGGAGAGATCGGGCTCGATTACTACTACGACCATTCGCCGCGCGACACGCAAAAAGAAGTCTTCATTCGGCAGATGGAACTGGCGGCCGCGGCCAAGCTGCCTATCGTGATTCACTGCCGGCCTTCCGACGGCAGCGAAAACGCGTGGGATGACTGCCTGCAACTGATTCAGGAACAGTGGGCTCCGAAAGGAATTGGCGGGATCCTGCACTGCTTCACCGGAAACTGGCCGCAGGCGAAGCGCGCGCTCGACATGGGATTCATGATCTCCTTCGCCGGAAATGTCACCTTTCCCAAGGCGCAGCAGATTCGCGACGCCGCGCTCGAAGTCCCGCTCGACCGCATATTCATCGAGACCGATTGTCCGTATCTTGCGCCCATCCCGCATCGGGGCAAGCGCAACGAACCGGCATACGTGAAAGAAACGGCACGCAAGATTGGAGAATTGCGGGGTCGATCGATGGAAGAGGTCGGGGAGCAGACCGCCCGCAATTTCTACAATTTTTTCAAAATCTCTGAAACCGCTGAAAGCAAAGTTCCCACCCGCTGAACCCTGGACTTCTGTTAACCTCAGGTTACGATTCCTTTGTTTCAGAAAGATTAGAAATTTATGCCCGATAACAGTTTCGACGTGGTCAGCAAGGTCGACATGCAGGAGGTCTCCAACGCCATCCAGCAGGCGTTGAAGGAGATCCATACGCGCTTCGACCTGAAGGATTCCAAGTCGAATATCGAGCTGGAAAAAGACGCGATCGTGCTGCACTCGGCGGACGAGTACAAGCTGAAGGCGGTCAACGACATCCTGCAGCAGAAATTGGTGAAACGCGGAGTCTCGCTGAAGGCTCTAACCTATGGAGCGGTCGAACCAGCTGCGGGCGGAACGGCCAAACGCCGAGTCACCATGCAGCAGGGGATCGCCATCGAGAAGGCCCGGGAAATCGTGAAGCTGGTGAAAGATTCGAAGAAGAAGGCTCAGGCCTCGATTCAGGGAGACCTGGTGCGCATCAGCGGCAAAGACCGGGACACGCTGCAGGAAGTGATCCAGTTGCTCAAGGGGCACGATTTCGGAATCGATTTGCAGTTTGTGAATTACAGAACGAACTAGAGTGTTCACCACGGAGGCACAGAGGCACGGAGGAATTCCTTTTGATCGTTCTCAGCGACTCCGTGGTGAACAAGTAAGCAAGTACATTGAGCGCGCCCGCCACCATCAACGGCAAAGAAGTCTTCGATCTGCTGCGGGATGACCTCGTCGCGCTGGAGGACGAGTTTGGCCGCGACACGATCTCCGACGTCAGGGCCATCACCGAGATCGGCGAGTACCTGCGCGCCGGCGGCGGCAAGAGAATCCGTCCTGCCCTGTTGCTGCTTTCCGCGAAGCTGCTGAACTATCAGGGACGTGGTGCCGTTCGACTCGGCGCCGTCGTCGAGATCATTCACACTGCCACGCTGGTTCACGACGACATCATCGACGAGGCCAAGACCCGCCGCGGCCGTCCGGCGGCCAACACGCAATGGGGAAATTCCAAATGCGTGCTGGCCGGCGACTGGCTCTACATGCAGGCCTTCAAAATCGCGGTGCAGGAGCGCAATTTCCGCATTCTCGACACGCTCATCGAACTCACCCAGCAGATGGTCGAGGGCGAATTGCTGCAAATGGAGAAGCTCGGGAAACTGATCACGCTGGACGAGCATTTCGACCTGATCTTCCGCAAGACAGCATGCCTGTTTTCGGTCTGCATGCGGCTGGGGGCGATCCTGGGCGGCGCTACACCCGAGCAGGAGAACGCTCTCGGGCAAGTATGGTCACGATTTGGGGATGGCCTTCCAGATCGTCGACGATGTCCTGGATCTGACCGCGTCGGAAGATGTGCTCGGCAAACCGGTAGCGAGCGACCTGCGCGAAGGCAAAGTCACCATGGCCGTGATTCACGCTCTCGAGCGCTGTACGGCCGAAGAGCGCCGCAAAGTCGAGAAGATCCTGAAAGATCGCGCTTTCAATGGTGTAACCCACGCCGATATCCTCGAAATTCTGCAACGCTATGGATCGTTGGAGGCGGCCACGTCTCGCGCCGCGCAGTACGCCGAGTCCGCCTGCAAATCGATCTGCTTCTTCCCGGATTCGGAGATCAAGCGAGCGCTACTCTGGGCACCGGAGTTTGTGGTAGCCAGAGAGAAGTAGCTGAGCCCAAGGGGCCAGAGGGCAGGGGCCAGGGATCAGTCGACGATCGTTCGGACCAGGTTCCCCATCCCTCGCTTATCCCTGACCCCTAGTCCCTGGCCCTGATCCCTGATTCTTGTGATTCTGAGCACAGAAATTCCAAAAATCGCTGCTTGATTGCAGTCACTTTCGTCAGTGACGGGTGCCACTGAAATTCCAGGCAGTTCGGCTCAGAATGCACGCCAGTTGATGGGAGTGTCCGTTAGGGCGGAAGGCTAACGAGACGCACTGGCATGCGAGTGGGGCACACAGGTGACCTCACTTCTCCCCTTGGCACCTGAGAAAGGCAGGTCGCCGGGGGCCTTTCCGCGTTGGCCTCGCCATCAACAAAGACGGCGGCTTCAGTCGAAGCTTAAACGAAAGGCGCCAAGCTTTTTCGACGCGCCGGCCCGGACAGGGCCGGAAAGACTTCGAGTGTAAGCCGCTGTCTTGCTCACCCTGTCGAGGAAAGTCCTCCTGAGAGACTCGCTCCTCGCACCACGAAGCCGGACGGCCTCCATCGGAACCGTCCGGCTTTGTTTATACTGATTCCTTTCCTGTTGGGGCGAATCAAACCTTCTTGTCTATGAACAGTCTCCTCGCGAGCATCGGGCGCCACGGCTATGCCCTGACCTTTGCCGTTCTGCTGGCCGAGACGATCGGTCTGCCATTCCCCGCTTCGATTGCGCTGGTCGCGGCTGGAGCGGCGATCGCCTCGCACACATTGTCAGCCACCGGTGTGGTGCTGGCGGCTATGGTTGCACTCATCCTCGGCGACATCTGGCAATTCTGGCTCGGGCGCTACACCGGCTGGGCGTTGCTCGGATTCCTCTGCCGCCTTTCCATGAATCCCGAGACTTGCATGCTCCGCTCGGCGGAGTCGTTCTATAAACGTGGCAAGCTCACCTTAATTGTGGCCAAGTTCATTCCTGGCGTGAACACCATGGCGGCACCGTTGGCAGGCAGCATGAAGATGCGCTTCGGACAGTTCTTGCGCCTGGATTTCGCGGGGTGCCTGCTTTACACGCTCACCTATCTTCTCCTCGGATACGTCTCGCGCGATTTTCTCGCTGCCACGTTGAAGAGCATCTATGCCGCCAGCCGCGTCATGGAAGCAGCGATCATCGTCGCGCTCGTGGCTTACGTCGTGTATCGCATCGTGCAATACCAGAAGTATCGCGAGTATGATTTCGTTCCTCGCGTTCATGCGGCGGAACTTGCGGAACGTCTGGCAACCGGAGAAGGCGATCGTCTGCTGATTGTCGATGTCCGCAGCCACGGGTACTACGATGTGGGGGCCGAACGCATTCTGGGCTCCATCCGCATCGAGCCCAACAATCTCGAGGAAGAGATCAAGAATCTCCCCAAGGACAAGGACATTTACCTGTACTGTACTTGAGCGCGCGAAGCCACGAGCGCCCGGGTGGCGCACTTACTGCGGGATAGAGGATTCAACACGTTCGTAATCGTCGGCGGGCTAGCGGCCTGGCGCAAGGCGGGAGGGCACTTCGAGTCCGTGCCGAAAGATGATCTGGTGAAGCTGCCTACCTTCAGTTAGGACATAGCGCCACGTTCGTGTAGGGGCGGACGCCTTCGTCCGCCCCGCGAGCGAAGCGCGACGCTCTTACGCTCCGAATTGCCGCAGGTGATGGTCCAGGTGTTTGTACATCCCTCGACTCCACTCTGCAGGAGTCAACGCTCCAAAGAACGGATGCGGATGACGCGTACACTTGGTTTCCCCGCCCTGGTGGAACTCCCGCACACAATTCTTGAGCCGCTCCCGCTCGCGCGCAAAATCCCGCGCATCGCTGATGACGAGTTTTTTGTCCGTGGGACTGTTCGGGGAGAAGGGTTTCTCGTTGGTGTAGATCGGCTTCACAAAAGAACCAATGATCCTGCCAATCAGGATGCGAGGCGGATTCAGCTTTCCCGACGCCATGTCGAGAACGCCGGAACAATGCGCCAGCATCTGCGCCACATCCATCTTGCCCCACTGACGCTGCGTCGCGGGGTGCAGGCTGTCAATTCGCCCGATCACCTCGTCGATGGCTTCTTTCTCGAATAGGTTCTTCATGTCACCCTCTCATGCTCTCTGCCTCGAAAGCATAGCAGGAGTGTACAATTGCTCGGTTTTGCCAAGAGGACCATTTCCGCCAATCGCGAGGGAGCACGCGCAGTGGCGGCCGATCATGCCAATTCCGCGTCTGGGGCGATTCTACTAGCCATTCTTCATTACCGCTCCAGTCGTATGGGTGGACGCGCTCTCCTGGACGTTCATCATCGGACCGATTGAAGAAGTGAAATGGCATGTACCTGCCGAAAGAAACGCCACCCTCACGCCTTTGCCTGCTCCGGAGTCCGCACACCCGTAATACACTTCTTGCATGCAGCGGGAGATCGAAATCAAATTCCGCGTGGAGAATCTGCGTACTCTCAGCCGCGCGCTTCGAGATGCCGGTTTCCGTTTAGAGACGCCACGCACCCACGAACTGAATACGCTCTATGACTTGCCCGGCGGAGTATTACGCGGCCGGAAGGAACTACTGCGGCTGCGGGAATACGGTTCCTCCTGGAAGCTAACCCACAAGAGCGGGGGAAAGATTATGCGCCACAGCAGCCGAACGGAACTGGAAACGGGAGTCAGCGACGGCAAGAAGATGGACGCGATCCTGCGCGCGCTGGGCTATTCGCCGTCATTCCGCTACGAGAAGTTTCGCGCGGAGTGGAGCGATGGCAAGGGACAGGTTGTGGTGGATCATACTCCCATCGGAGACTTCTGCGAGATCGAGGGTAAGCCGCGCTGGATTGACGCGACCGCGAAGAAGCTGGGAGTAGGACCCAAAGATTACATCACGAAAAATTACGCGACACTGTTCGCGGAGTGGAAGCAATCGACCGGGAGCACGGCCGAAGACATGACGTTTAGGGCAGTCAAACCATAATCCAGCCTGCCCTGACCCTCAAGATCTAGTCTGAATCACGCGCCGTGGCACTTCTTGTACTTCTTGCCTGAGCCGCAGGGGCACGGATCATTGCGGCCGACTTTTTCCTGGCCGCGCACTACCTGCTGCACCTGCTGCATTTCGCCGGCACCGGCCATCCGCGCCTGCTCGAGTTCGCGGCGCTTGCGGCGCATGAAGGCCTCTTCGAGTTCATCTGCCGATGTCGAGACCATTCGCGGCGGACGCCTTCCATTTCCATCACCACCACGCTGCACCGGATCGCCGCCGTCGGCCCCTTCACCCACCGGCGCACTGGGTGGCGCACCCGGTCCGGCCTCCGGAGGCCGCTCCAGAATCTGCATCAGGTAGAGATACCGGACCGTGTCTTCCTGGAAGCGCTGCATCATCGCTTCGAACATCTCGAAGGATTCTTTCTTGTACTCAACCAGCGGATCGTGCTGTCCGTAACCGCGCAGCCCGATGCCTTCCTTCAGGTGGTCCATGCTCAGCAGGTGATCCTTCCACTGCTGGTCGATCACGCTGAGCATAATCATGCGCTCGTGATGGCGCATGGCGTCGGGTCCGATGAGCTTTTCCTTGGCTTCGTACCGCTCTTTCAGCTTGGCAAAAATCGCGTCGCCGAGCTCGCCACGATTCAGCGTCTCAGGATTCACGCCCTCGGCGATGAAGTCGACTCCGAAGCGGGTGAAGATCGCGTCCTTCAGTCCCTTGATATTCCAGTCGGCAGCGTGCGCTTTTTGCGGACAGTACTCTTCGAGTTGCTCGGCAAGGATCGATGCAACGTAATCTTCGAGGATCAGGTCTTTCTGATCGGTCCCCTCCAGCAAGCGGCGCCGCAGGCCATAAACGGCCTCGCGCTGCTTGTTCATCACGTCGTCATATTCGAGCAGGTGTTTGCGCGACTCGAAGTGCTGGGCTTCGACAGCCTTCTGTGCCGTCTCGATGCGGCGCGTGATCATCCTCGATTCGATCGGCACGCCCTCTTCCATGCCCAGGCGCTGCAGCAGGGTCGAGACCCACTCTTTCGCGAAGATGCGCATCAGGTCATCTTCAAGTGCGAGATAGAAGCGCGAAGATCCGGGATCGCCCTGGCGTCCAGCGCGTCCTCGCAGCTGGTTATCGATGCGCCGTGACTCGTGCCGCTCGGTGCCGAGAATGTGCAGTCCACCGACGGCGATCACTTCCTCATGCTCTACGTCAGTCTGCTTCTTGTAGCGATGGAAGGCTTCGGTCCACTTGTCAGTCGGAACCGTGTATTCGTTCCCGTTGTAATAGAAGACGGACGTCTGCCCGTCCTCCTGCGGGCCTTCGATTTTGCCCTGCGCCACGCGCAACTGCTGCGCAATTCCCTTCTTGACCATTTCCTGCTTGGCCATGAACTCGGGATTGCCGCCGAGCAGAATGTCGGTACCGCGGCCGGCCATGTTCGTAGCGATCGTCACCGCACCCTTGCGTCCCGCCTGCGCGACGATTTCCGCCTCGCGCTCGTGGAACTTGGCGTTGAGCACGACGTGCTTGATACCTTTCTTCTTCAGCAGGTCGGAAAGCCGCTCGGATTTCTCGACCGATGTGGTGCCGACCAGCACCGGCTGTCCCTTTGACGCAAGCTGCTGGATCTCGTCCGCCGACGCGAAATATTTCTCCTTCTCGGTGCGGTAGACGATGTCGGCATTCTCGATGCGCCGCATCTCCTTGTTCGTCGGGATGACGACGACTTCCAGCTTGTAGATCTTGTCGAACTCGGTCGCTTCCGTTTCGGCCGTACCGGTCATGCCGGCCAGCTTCTTGAACATGCGGAAGTAATTCTGGAAGGTGATGGTCGCCAGCGTCTGATTTTCGCGCTCGATCTTGACGTTTTCTTTGGCTTCAATCGCCTGGTGCAGGCCGTCAGACCAGCGGCGGCCGGGCATCATGCGTCCGGTGAATTCGTCAACGATGATGACCTCGCCGTCTTTAATCACGTATTCCACGTCGCGGCGATAGAGCGCGTGAGCCTTGATCGCGGTCTCAACGTGATGTTTTGTGCCCCAGTTCTCCGGATCGGCGATGTTCCCAATCCCGAGCAACTTTTCGACCTTCTCCCAACCCACGTCCGAGACCGTGATGTTGCGGTGCTTCTCGTCAATCACGAAGTCGCCGGTGAGGATTTTCCTTTGCGGGTCGTCTCCGACTCGGGCAAGTTCGTTGAGCAACTCGTCCTGCTGCTCAGGCGCAATCTTGCCGGCCTGGAGCTCCTGGCGCAATTCGTCGGGACTCAGTTCCTCGCCGCGCACCAGTTTCGGGATGATGCGGTTGACGATGTAGTACTTGTCAGTGGATTCTTCGCTCGCGCCGGAAATGATCAGCGGCGTACGGGCTTCGTCAATCAGGATGGAATCGACTTCGTCAACGATGGCGTAGTTGTGCCCGCGCTGCACGCAATCCTTGATGTCGAACTTCATGTTGTCGCGCAGGTAGTCGAAGCCAAACTCGTTGTTGGTCCCGTAGGTAACGTCGGCGGCGTAAGCAGCTCGGCGCTCCTCATCGTCGAGATCGTGGACAATGACACCGACGGTCAGTCCCAGGAAGCGATACAGCCTACCCATCCATTCGGAGTCGCGCTTGGCCAGGTAATCGTTGACGGTAACAACATGCACGCCGCGCCCGCTCAGCGCGTTGAGATATACGGGAAGAGTGGCAACCAGCGTTTTACCTTCGCCGGTCTTCATTTCTGAAATCGTGCCGTTGTGCAGCACCATGCCGCCGATCAACTGCACATCGAAATGCCGCATGTTCAGCACGCGGCGTCCGGCTTCGCGGACCACCGCGAATGCTTCTACCAGAATCTCGTTCAGCGCTTCCTGCAGCGCGTCGTACTGCTCCTTCTCCACCCGCTTGATGCGGTCAAAATCGTTCTCGCCATCTTCCGCGTCTGCCGCCGCTTCACTTGCAGCGGGCGGATTCCCGTTGCCCCCTCCCATCCGGCTCAACCGTTCCTGGATGCGCTTCCGGAACTCGTCCGTTTTGGCGCGCAATTCCTCGTCCGAGAGCTTCTGCATCTCGGGCTCGAGCGCGTTGATGGCCTTTACGTTGGGCATCAGCGCCTTGATAACGCGCTCGTTCTTCGTCCCAAAAACCTTGCCTAGCAGTCTATTGATCAACCGGAAGTCCTTCAGAGGGCAGGATACGCCCAAATACTATCTCTAGAAGCCTAGCACATTAGATGCACCGGGAGTCCGCCGGGAATGTTGGGCCGCCGTATAATGGCGGATGCACGATGGAGGCCCCATGACTGCTCGCCTCGCCCTGCTCGCTCTGGCTCTACTCCTGGTTACGCCGGCAAGCGCGAAAGACAAGAAGAAGCCCACACTGCCCGAGGACATATTGCGGGCACAGACCGTGCGGGTCGTCATTGATCCGGAGGCCGGCGAACCGCTTGACCAGCCCAACGCGAACGCGACCGCTCGCGAGAACGTCGAGAAGGCATTGATGGAATGGAGACGATTCCGCCTGGTCTTGGACGGCGAGGAATCCGACCTGGTAATTGTGATCCGCACCGGGAACGGCAATTCGTTTCGTCCTACGATGAAGGGCGGACCCATCGATCAGCGCCCGGGTGTTGGGCAATCCACCGACAGCAGCATTCGAATCGGCGGGCAGCACGGACAGCCGCCGATGGCCGACCCCAGCACGTATCCGCAAAATCAGGGCCCTCACATCGGAAACGAGGTTGGGCCCAGCGAAGACATGTTCGCGGTTTACCGTGGGGGTACATCGAGTCCGCTGGACTGCGCCACCGGTATGGCGCTACATCAGGAAGGACTGCCTGCGCCCAACGCCGCAAGTCCCTGCAGTGGAAGAATTCCGCAAGGCCATTGCCGACGCCGAAAAGCCGAAGGTGCCGAAAACTCCGTAAGTAAGCACCTTCGCGCGTATTCCAGCGCAGTCGACACTGCGTCCGTGTCCGCTTTTCCTGTAATATTCCCCACGACCCATGCCCACGTTCTACGACCGTTTTCTGGAGTGCGCCCAGCGCTGGCCGAACAACGTCGCACTCGAACTCCAGCGTCACGACCACCTCGAAAGCTGCACCTACGGCGAACTGCAAAGCTGGGCCCAGTCGGTCGGTCGCTGGATCACGGAAAACAAGTTCGCGCCAGGCTCCCGGCTCGCGATCCTTGCCGACAACCATCCCCGCTGGGTTGCGACTTATCTGGGGATCATCGCCTCCGGCTGTGTTGCGGTTCCGCTCGATACGGCCCTGCATGACGACCAGGTCGTCAAACTCCTGAAAGACAGCGGAACGTCCGCAGTATTCGTAGACGCAAAGCATGTCCCGGTCACGCGGCGGGCCGTCGCCGAACTGAAGGTCGGCTTGATCTTGACCGATCCCGACCGCATGACCGCGCAAACCGGCGACGATCATTTCCTCGCCAACCTGCCGGAGATATTCAAAGCAGGTCCGGGCTCGTTCAAACCGGTGCCGGTGAAGACCGACGACCTCGCTTCCCTGCTCTACACCTCCGGCACAACGGCCGATCCCAAGGGCGTGATGCTGACGCACGGCTAACTTCCTGGGCGAAGTGGAAGCCGTCTTCAACTGGGTCGACATCGGTCCCAATGATGCGCTGCTCGGCGTCTTGCCCCTGTTCCACGTGCTCGCCCTGATGGCGAACTTACTGCTGCCGCTGGTCAAGGGATCGCGAGTCGTCTATCTGGAGACCCTCAATACCACCGAACTGCTGAAGGCGCTGCAGGAGCGCAACATTACGGCTTTCGCTGTCGTTCCTCAATTCTTCTACCTGATTCACGAGCGCATCTTTCAGGAAATCAAGAAGCGTGGCCCGCGTTACGCAGAAGATATTTGCCGCCATGGTGTTGCTCAATCGCACTCTGCGGAAAGTCGGCATCAACGCCGGGCCCGTCTTGTTTGGCAAAATCCATCACACGCTTGGGCCCAAAATGCGCTATCTCGCGACCGGCGGATCGCGCTTCGATCCGGCAATCGCGCAGGATTTCTATGATCTCGGCATCGACGTGATGCAGGCTCTGGGACTGACCGAGACGGCCGCCGCCATCTACGTCAATTCCCCGGGCGACATTGTCATCGGTTCTTGCGGCAAGGCCATGAAGGGCGTTGAAGGCAAGATCGTCGATCCGCAACCGCAGGAAGACGGCGGCCCTGCCGTGGGCGAACTTGCTGTCCGCGGAGCCTGCGTGATGAAGGGATATTGGAACCGTCCAGATGCAACCGAGGCGGTGATGAAAGACGGATGGTTCCTCACCGGCGATCTCGGCTATTTCGATTCCAAGGGCAATCTCTTCCTTACCGGGCGCAAGAAGGAAGTCATCGTCCTCAGCAACGGCAAGAATGTTTATCCCGAAGAGATCGAAGCGCACTACTTAAAGTCGCCGGTCATCAAGGAAATTGCCGTGATGGGGCTGGAAGGCAAGCCGGGCGAGGAACGCGACCGTCTGCATGCCGTGATCGTCCCCAACTTCGACGAACTCAGGAAGCGCAAGATCGTCAACGCGAAGGAAATCATCCGCTACGACATCGAAGGGCTTTCGTCACAGATCGCGACGACAAAGCGCATCAGCAGCTACGAAATCTGGCAGGACGATCTGCCTCGCACGACGACGCGCAAGATCAAGCGCTTCGAGGTTCAGAAGCGCGTGCAGGCGAACCAGGCAAAGAAACTCAGCGACGATTCCGAACTGCCCCCGGAAAAACCTCTTACTCGCGAAGAGACGGCGTGGCTCGAACAGCCCGATGTGCAGCGCGGCCTCAAGATCGTGCGCGAAACTTCCCACTCCGCTCCTCCGAATCTGCGGCCTACCCACAACCTCGAACTCGATCTCGGGCTCGATTCCATGCAGCGGGTGGAACTGCTCAGCCGCCTGGAGGAGGAACTGGGCGGCAACCTCGAAGAATCACGACTCACGGAGATCTATACCGTTCGCGACCTGATCGACGCGGTCCTGCAGAGTGCGGCAAGCGGGGACGGAAAGCCGGCATCACGGGCCCACTTCGCCGGATGGAAGACCATTCTGGCCGAAGATCCCGACGATCCAGAGGTCCTGGCGTTGACGCGCCCCAACCGATTCAAGACCACTTTCTGGTATCTGGTTTCCCGGCTGGCGCAGGTCATTGCGCTCGATCGGTTCGACCTGAAGGTGAGCGGAATTGAAAAGCTGCCAAAGAACGGCCCGTACCTTCTCTGCTCAAACCATCAGAGCTACCTCGACCCGCTGATCCTGGCGAGCGTATTACCCGCGGAACGGTTCGAGCGACTTTTCGCTGTCGGTACGAGCGAAATCTTCGGCGAGGGACTCATGCGCCGGGTGGCGCGCTCTCTCAATGTCGTTGTTGTCGATCCCGATGCGAATCTCATTCCGGCCATGCGGGCCGGGGCTTTTGGATTGCGGCATGGAATGGCGCTGGTTCTCTATCCCGAGGGCGAGCGCTCCATCGACGGCAAGCCGCGCATCTTCAAGAAAGGTGCGGCTATCCTGTCCACCCACCTGCAGGTGCCGATCGTTCCGATCGCGATTGAAGGCTTTTACGACGCTTGGCCGCGCAACAAGCCTTTCCAGGGATTCACGCCGCTGAAGATCGTGATTGGGGATCCCATCATGCCGCCGCCGGAGAGCGAGGCATCGGAAGAAGTCTACGAGAAACTAACCGCGGAACTGAAGTCGCGCGTCGTGACCATGTGGGAACGTCTGCGCGGAAGTTAGCGGTTCACGCCCCAGCCGCGCTGGATTCGCCGCCGAATGCTTTCTTGAATCCGCCGACGATCAGCGAGTCGTAACGGCCTTCGGCGCGCTTCACGACTTCCTGCCCGGCCTGCGATGGCGACATCTTCGTTCCTCTTTGGCCGGTAGTCAGTGCTTCATATTCTTCGGCCATCGAGAGGATTTGCACTTCCAGCGAAGCATCCTCCGGTTTGCCGCCATCCTGTCGCAATTGCCTCTCGGACAGGAATATCGGGATGGCTTGCCGCAGGGAACCGCCCATCGCCGTACCTTTGGAAATCACTTTCCTATTTCTCCTGCCTTGCTGCAATTCCTCCTGTGACACCTGCGCGGCTTTGCACAGAACTTCGTTCGTGATCCCCAGTTCTTTCATGTTGAACAGCAGCGCGGAGGTCCTTATATCTTCCATGCTCCCGGCGTCGAGCCCGACCGCCTCAGCGATGCGCGTGGCGCACAACGAAATCCGGTAAGCGTGGGTCTCGCTGTATTTCTGATTCGCCAGAAAATTCTGCAGGATGACCAGCATCCCGTCATAGCCTTCTTCCATCTCCCGCAGGCTCTTCTGATTGTGCTCGTAAAGTGTTCCCGTGGCATATCCGGCCACCATCAGGATTCCGCCCCACACGATCAGGTCGAACCAGAGCCCGAACGGGACTTCGATGCGCCGTGTGAACATTGCCGGATTCAAGAAGACCAGCAGCACCACAAGAATGATGCTGGCCACAGCAGTGAGCGTGGCATGCCGGCGGCCGAAGTGATACGCGGAGTACAGCGTCGGAAGGAAGTAGAAGACCAGCGCCATCCGCTGCGAGGCGACTACAAAATTCAACATCGCAGCAATCAACACAAGAAACAGCAGTAGCCAGAGTTCCGGATTGATCTTTCGCACAGTGCCTCCGGGGGTAAAGAGGTACCATCCTGAAGCGCACTCCGGGTGCACCTCAGATTCCCAAGCTTGCCCGTTCTGCTATTTTCTAGGACCGCCGTAGGGCGCCCAAATTACCGAGGTAACAGTAACCTCAATGAACGTTATTTCGCGCGTGGATGCGTCTGATCGTACACCTGCAGCACGTGCTTCATGGAGAGCTGCGTATAACGCTGAGTAGTAGCCAGGCGCTCGTGGCCGAGCAGTTCCTGGATCGCGCGCAGGTCGGCGCCTTCTTCCAGCATGTGCGTGCCGAAAGCATGGCGCAGCGTGTGAGGATGAACGTCGGGAGACAGACCCTTGGCGACCGCAATTTTCTTGATGATGCGTCCCACGCTGCGCGTCGTGAGTCGCCCACCGCGTTGGTTGACCAACAGCGCGCTGGAATTCTTGCGAGTCTCAGCCAGGAGTGTCTGCCGGGCTGGAAGATACGCGGCCAGCGCGCTCTTCACGGAATCGCCGAACGGAACATAGCGCTCCTTCTTCCCTTTTCCTCGAATCAGAATTGCCTCGGCGCTCAGGCGGATATCGTCGAGGTTGATTCCGGTTAACTCCGAGTTGCGTATTCCGCACCCGTAAAGCAGTTCCAGCATTAGCCGATCGCGCTCCGGGAAAGCCGCCGTCTCGGGCATGTTGCCATCGAGCACGGAATTCATCTCTTCAATCGTGGGGACGCGCGGCAGTTTCTTGGGCAGCTTCGGCGTGGCGACAAGCTTGGCGGGATTCTGTTCGACCACGCCCTCCTGCGCCAGCCAGCGATACAGCGAACGCACCGCGGCCAGAGAACGCGCCACGGATGTTTTGCTCAAGCCCTTTTCATAAAGCTGAGAAAGAAATCCACGAATCGCGATGTGGTCGATCTGCTTCCATGCGCGAGATCCGGCGTAGGCGCAGAAATTCGCCAGATCGCCGGTGTAGGCCTTGATCGTGTGCGGCGATGAATTCTTCTCGCGCAGATGGCGGAGGAAGTCCGCTACTGCTCTTTCGATGATGGTCCGCGCTGTGGTCATGGTTGATTGCAGATTTCAGATTTCAGATTGTAGATTTCAGATCCCCGGTCTCAGGGCTTTTAATCTGAAATCTACAATCTGCAATCTAAAATCCCGTTACCTCGCCTTCGCCCTCGGATGATGCTTCTGATACACACTCCGCAACCGGTCAAGCGCGAGATGCGTGTATATCTGCGTCGTCGAAATATCGGCATGGCCCAGAATCGTCTGCACAGTGCGCAGGTCTGCGCCATTCTCGACCATGTGCGTGGCGCAGGAATGCCGCAGCATGTGCGGGGACGCATGCCGTCCAGAAGCCGCCGACGCTTGCCCTACCATCTGCCAGATGCGTTGTCGTGTCAGCTTGCGGCCGCCACGCGCAATGAACAGGAACGGTGACGTCTCGGACCTCAGCCGACTCATTGCATGTGTCATCCTGAGCGGACTTGTCCGAAGCGAGGCAGAGGACAACGGAGTCGAAGGATCCCTGCTCTTCTTCCCTCCCCTGCTCTCACAATGCAGCAAGCTGGGCCGCCCTTGAGCAAGATATTCCGTCAGCGCGTCCTGAGCCGGTTTCCCCAAAGGCACAATGCGCTCTTTATCGCCTTTTCCCCGCACCAGCATGTACCCCGCATCCAACTTCAAATCTTCCAAGGTCGCGGTCGCCAACTCAGAAACCCGCAGTGCTCCCGCATACAGCAATTCCAGCATGGCGCGATTGCGCGACGCCAGTGCGCACTGAATCCCGTCTCCCCGCTTGAGAAGCGAGAATTGGCGCAGCCAATGTCGCCTCGATCTCATCCCGCGCCAGCGACTTGGGCAAAACCTTCCACTGGCGCGGCGACTCGATGTTCAACGTGGGATCATGCTCGATTCTTTTGTCGAGAAGCAGGTAGCGATAGAGATGCCGTAGTGCCGAAAGCTTTCGCCCCACGCTTCGTCCGTCCACTCGATTCGAAAAGAGCTGCTGCAGAAATTCGCGCACGTCGTTGCGGCGCGCCGTCATCAGGACCCGCTTCCGTTTCTCAAGAAACTCCGCGAACTGCCCGATGTCGGTGGTATAGGCCGCAATCGAAAGCCGCGCCAGCCCCTTCTCGATTCGCAGATAGTCGAGAAATCCGGAGAGCACGCGCGCATTGGCCTCAGAAGCCATATTAAAGAGAAGTTTACTATGCGCGTTATCGGACGCTGAGAAAAGTGATGAGCCGGGTGCGCAATGGCCTGTCGTAGAGAAGTAGCTTGCTACGTCTCTCTCGCCATGTCACCAACCGGTGGCGAACAACCGATGCGCCGCTTTCAGCGCCGCACTTCTGATACTTGTCGTAAGCGCCCGCCGCCCGATCGCGAACCTGCTCCCGATTCTCTCCCGCGATCCAGCCGTCCAGCGCGCTCTTGAGCGTATACGCTTCGGGAGCCATCAGTCCGGTCGTCCACAGCAGCGGATAAGCCCCGCTTGCCCGTACGGCATCGCCAAAGAACTGTTTGCTGGCGCACGCCAGAACGATGGCTTCACGATGACTTGCATCCTTCTGCTGCGGAGAGTGAGAAAGTTGAAAGTCCATCAGCCCATCGTGACCTATATATCCCAAGAGAGTTGCACCGCCATGCGCCGGCAAACTTAATACTGCCCCCGGACTATTTGCTGATACGGGCATCGCATCTGCGCCGCCCCCAGCCGCAGAGTCCAGAAAATCGAGAATCGCTTGCTTGATCTCAATTCCGCGATACGCATCGGCAATCAGATAGACATTCGCGTTTCGGTACTTGAAGATGCACCGCTCAAGAATCGCCGCCTTCGGCTTCTGAGCACAACTCAGCCGCTTCCACTCCGGTGATCGCGAGAAAAATGTTTTAACGCCGTAGGCTGATCCCCAATACAGATTGCGCTCGGCATCCTCGCCGTTGCCCAGTGTCGCTGCCACCGGGACGATTCCCTGGTGCTGATTGTCGGCCAGCGCAACGAACACGTGAACCGTACGGAGTCTTGCCTCTTGAGCGAGGATCGAATGCGCCACGAGAGCCAGAACCGACGCAATCACCGCGGAGGTCGCTCGGCGCATCAGGTTGCCTCCGGGCCGTTCACTTCCCGCAACACCTCCACCGCGTAGAGCGCTCCCTGCGGCGTTTCTTCGTGCTTGAAATAGACGAACACATTGCGTTCTTCCGCGATGTGCTGGCGGATGCGATCCACCATGGCCCGCCGCTCTTCCCCGGTATACGTCGGCTTTCGAAAACGATAGTAGGCGAAGGCTGCGGTCACAAGATCGGGAGTGGTCCGGGTCTCGGTCTCCGCAACGCATAATCCCGCGCTGGCGGATTTCAGCAGGTCCCAGGTCGCATCGCTGAACCACGAGTCATGGCGAAACTCAAAGGCCGTTGGAACCGCACGCGGAAGAATGGCCAGAAAATCCTTGAGCAGCGCCGAATCCGCCTTCAGATTCGGAGGCAATTGAAACAACACCGGCCCCAACTTCCCCGCGGCAGCGAGCGGTTCGATGGTCGCCAGGAAACGAGGCACGAAATCCTCAGTTCCCTTCAACCGCTTGATGTGCGTGATGACCTGATGAGCCTTTACGCCGAAACGAAAATGCGCGGGCGTTTCTGCCAACCAATTCTGAATCGTCGTCTCTTTTACAAGCTGCCGGAAGGTGAAATTAACTTCCACAGTGTTGAGCTTGGCGGCGTAGTGTCCCAGGAATTTCTTCTGTGCCAGCTTCTCGGGATAGAAGTCGGGTTTCCAACTCGGATAAGCCCATCCTGAAGTACCGGCGAAGAGTTGCGCCATGATATTGATTTCCAGCGCCTTTGAGAATAGACCGGGATTATACCTTGGCGCCCTTCTTGCGGGCGGCAGGCTTCTTCCCGGATTTTTTCGAAGCTGATTTGCGGGCCGGACGATTCTCGTCCGCCTGTGCCGCGATCTCGATCGGCTCCGGTTCCTTCGTCATCGCCGCGGCTTTCAGATCAGGCAACTTCTGCTTCAACTCGAGCACCGGCTCAAAAAGATCCCCCATCTTCTCGAAGCGCGTAATTGCCTGCGAGGACTCGAACACCAGTAGCCCCGCGTCTTTCTTCTTCAGCGCGCGCTCCACCTCGTCCCACGTGACCGGCGTCGATACCGTAGGATGCTCCCGCGCCCGCAACGAATACAGCGCGATCGTGGTCTTGTGCTCGTCGTTCTGGCTCCAGTCAACGAATACCTTTCCGGTGCGGATGTTCTTTTTCATGTCGGACACGACAAGGTCTCGGTGCTCCTGCTCCAGCAACTGCGCCAGGGCGCGGGAAAACATCTTCGTGTCCTCAAACGTAGTCCGGGTGTTGAGCGGCACGTAAATCTGCAATCCCTTCGATCCCGACGTCTTGGGGAAGCTCTGCAATCCGAAATGCTCGAAGATCTCGCGCAGCCAGATCGCCACCTGGCAGCACTGCACAATATTCGCCGGCGGACCGGGATCGAGATCAAACACCATGACAGTCGGGCAGGTAATGTCTTTCGCGAGAGCCAGCGAGGGATGCAGTTCGAGCGCGGCCAGATTTGCCAGCCAGATCAGCGTCGCCAAATCATCGCACAGCACGTAGTGAACGGTACGCCGGTTGTGGCCGCTCCAGATCGGGGCCGTCTTCACCCAATCGGGTTTGTGCATGGGGGCGTTCTTCTCGAAAAAGGGCTCGCCGTCCACGCCATCGGGATAACGCTTGCGCGTGAGCGCTCGGCCGTGCAGATGAGGAAGAATGGCGGGCGCGATACGCGCGTAATAGTCGATAACATCCTTCTTGGTGAATCCCGTGGCGGGATAAAGAACCTTTTCCAGGTTCGAGAGCTTCAGATGTCTGCCCTGAATTTCGACGCTCGAATCGGTCACGTGCGCTCCGCCCTGCCATTCTGCCTGATATTCCGCCAGGAGCAAAATACAGGGTTGATCCTAACTTTGAGGGTTAGGGTGGCGGTCGACGGTTTGACAATGCCCCCGCCGCCCACGTACTTTCAAACTTCTGCCTTGTTGGCCCGTCCAAAGACTATGTTCTTTACAGAAATATCCGCCCAGCCGTCGGAGGTCCGATGAAACACTCCTGCCTTAAAAGCGCTTTTCTACTTCTGTTCCTTTCCGCCGTTGCTCTGGCTCAGGACGTCGCTTCCTTCGAAAAGCGCGTCACGGTCAAGAAACTGGCCAACGGACTGACCCTCATCATCTGTGAGCGTCCCGAAGCGCCCGTCTTCTCGTTTTTCACCCTGGTAGACGCGGGTTCGACCCAGGACCCCATGCGCGCCACCGGGTTGGCTCACATGTTCGAGCATATGGCGTTCAAGGGCACCGACAAGATCGGAACGACCAACTATGCCGCCGAAAAGCTCGCGCTGGAAAAGGTCGAGATTGCCTATGCCGCCTACATCAAAGAGCGCGACAAGAGCGTAGGCCAGGATCCAGCCAAGCTCAAGCAACTTGAGAAGGCCTGGCAAGATGCGAAAGACGCGGCCGACAAATTCGTAGTCCCCAACGAGTTCGGAAAAATCGTCGAGCAAAATGGCGGTGAAGACATGAACGCCTTCACCAACTATGACGAGACTGCGTATCACTATTCCCTTCCGGAAAATCGCCTGGAACTTTGGGCCTATCTTGAGTCCGAACGCTTCCTGCACCCCGTGATGCGGGAATTCTATAAAGAGCGCAACGTAGTCATCGAAGAGCGCCGCATGCGCACCGACAGCAATCCTTTCGGACGCCTGCTGGAGCAGTTCACGGAAGAGGCTTTTGCGGCGCATCCCTACCATCGGCCTACAGTGGGCTGGATGTCTGACCTCAATCACTTCTCCGCGACCGACGCGCAGAAGTTTTTTGATACCTACTACATCCCATCGAACATGGTGGTCGCAGTGGCCGGTGATGTGAAATCTGCGCAGGCTTTGCCGATCCTCGAGAAGTACTTCGGACGCCTGCCCACCCGCCCGGATCCCGACGAGGCCACCACGACGGAGCCTCCACAAAACTCCGAGCGCCACGTAGTGCTGAAGGAAGCGTCGCAGCCGATTTACATCGAGGGCTACCACCGCCCGGACTACCGCAGCAAAGACGACGCCGTCTTCGACGCCATCAGCGATCTGCTTTCGGAAGGACGCACCTCGCGGCTTTATCGCACGCTGGTACGAGACAAGAAGATTGCTTCCTTCTCCGAGGGCTTCACTGGATATCCGGGCATTAAGTATCCACACCTCTTCGCGTTTCTCGCAGTTCCATTGCCCGGCCACAAGCCGCAGGAAATCGGCGACGCCATTCACGCCGAAATCGAGCGCCTCAAGAAAGAAGACATCAGCGACGACGAATTGAAGATGATCAAGACCCGAAGCAAAGCCAACCTGATCCGCGGCCTGGCCGACAACGAGGGACTGGCCACGCAACTGGCGACCTACCAAACCCGCTATGACGATTGGCGAGAGCTGTTCCGCTCAGTGGATCGCATCGATGCCGTGACCAAAGCCGACATCAGGCGGGTAGCGAACGAAGTTTTCGTGGACACAAACCGCACCGTGGGAGTCATCGAGAATGCGCCCGGTGGTGGAGGCTCTCCCGGTGCTGAACAAGGGAATGCTCCCGCCGATCAGGGAGGTGCGCAATGAAGCGGAACATTCATTGGCTCTACTGTTGGCCGCTGCCCTGTTTCGCGCCGAACTACCTTAGCGCGCAAGCCACCACGTGGAAGCAGATTCCGATTCCTCCGCTGCGCTCTTTCCAGCCGCAGCAACCCAAACGCATCGAACTCTCCAATGGCATGGTGATCTTCCTGCAGGAAGATCACGAACTGCCCCTGATTGATGGCACGGCCCGCATTCGCGGCGGCTCAGTCAACGAACCAGCGAATAAAACAGGACTTGTAGACATCTATGGCGATGTCTGGCGCACCGGCGGCACCAAGTCCCAGACCGGCGATCAACTCGACGATTTCCTCGAGGTACGCGCAGCTAAAGTCGAGACCGGCGGAGGCCCCGATTCCACCACCATCAGCTTCTCCTGTTTGAAAGCCGATCTCGACGACGTTTTCAAAGCGTTCCTGGACGTACTGCAAAATCCGGAATTCCGCGACGACAAAATCGACATCGCCAAGAAGGGCGCGGAAGACAGCATCTCCCGCCGCAACGACGACGTCGGTCAGATTGCTCATCGCGAAGCCACGAAGCTTGCGTACGGTTCCGACAATCCGTACGCCCGCGTCCCCGAGTATGCCACCGTAGCCGCCATCACGCGCCAGGATCTGATCGACTGGCACAAAAAGTATGTCCATCCCAACGACATTATCCTCGGCATCAGTGGTGACTTCGACTCGGCCGCCATGGAGGCTCGCCTGCGCTCCGCTTTCGAATCCTGGCCTAAAGGCGAGTCTTTCCCGCCGTTCCCGAAGAATGAACTCAAATACAATCCAGCCAAGCCCGGCTACTATCTCATCACCAAAGAGGACGTGAACCAGAGCAACATCCGCATGGTTGGGCTCGGCACCACGCGCGACAATCCGGACTACTACGCCATCAGCGTTTTCAACGAAGCCTTCGGTGGCGGATTCTCCTCCCGCCTGTTCAACGATATCCGCACTAAGCGCGGCCTGGCTTACGGCGTAGGCGGCGGTGTCGGTACGAACTTCGGTCATCAGGGCATGCTGCAAATTGCCATGGGCACAAAGAGCCAGAGCACCGTCGAAGCCATTCAAGCGCTCGATCAAGACATCGATGATCTCTCCAAACAACCGATCACCGAAAAGGAAATCCAGCAAGCCAAAGACGCCATCCTGAACGCGTTTGTCTTTCGCCTCGATTCCCCCGACAAGATCCTCGGCGAGCGCATGGTCTACGAGTACTATGGGTACCCTTCGGACTGGCTCGACAAGTACGAGGCGGAAGTTAAGAAGGTCACGGCCGCCGACGTGAACCGCGTTGCCGCGAAATATCTGCACAAAGATCAACTGGCAAGACTCGTGGTCGGCAACCCCAAGGAGTTCGGCACGCCACTCTCCTCGCTCGGGCCCGTGAAGGAAATCGATATCACGATTCCGCCACCTCCGGGAGCGAAGCAGGACGAGAGCGCGAAACCCACTGAGTCGAATGCTGAAGGCAAGGAGCTTGCCTCGAAAGTTGTCGCTGCCATGGGCGGGGAAGCGAAACTTTCTGCGGTCAAATCGGTGAAAGCCGAGTACACCATGACGCGGAAGACACCGCAAGGTGACGTCCCAATGCAGATGCAAACCACCATCGTGTATCCCGACCGTCTCCATGCGGACCTGCAAACGCCACAGGGCACCATGACGATCGTCGTAACGCCCGATACAGGATTCGCGTCGATGGCCGGCATGGGCACACAGACGATGCCTGCAGACCAGAAGAACGAGACGCTGGAGCAAATCAAGCGCGATCCTATTTTCATTGCGTCACACTGGAAAGATCCGGATGTCTTCTTCCATGCAGGCGGCACGGAGAAGGTCGGGGACATTGACTCCCGCATCGTGGACGTAAACGCGGCAGGAACCGCGATCCGCTGGTTTGTGAATCCAGCAGATGGGCACATTCTGAAGGAAACCTATCGCACTCTGGGACGAAACGGTCCGGCGGAGGGCGAGACCGCCATGGAAGACTGGAAGTCTGTTGATGGACTGACCATTCCCCTCCAGCGCAAGAACAAGCAGAACGGAGAAGAAACCAGTCTGGTGGAATACAAGAAGCTCGAAATCAACCCGGCTGTGGACCCGAAGATATTCGAAAAGCCCGCCGAGAAGCAGCCAGAAAAACAATAGCTGGAGCTCATCCCTCGCAAAATCTTGAAAACAAGTAATTTACTGGTAAAGCATTCCAGAATAAGGAGTTACTGGACATATCTTGCGTCGTAGGTGCAGCACTTTTTTTTCGAGCGAAGTTCGCAAAATCTTGAATCCAGGCAACTTGCGAGATCACCATCAAAGATGAGTCCGCAAAATCTTGTCAAAGAAGGACTTACACGCAAAATCTTCCGGAATAAGGACTTAGGAGTCAGGTTTCAACGTTTCAAGGTTTCAAAGCTTCAACGTTTCGATGTCCAGCTGGGTTTGGCCTGCCTTGAAAACTTGCTTGCTTTTGTTGGGCCTTGTCTGGCTCTCTTTTCTTCTTCCGTCGTTTGCGGTGCTACTGGGCACGAGTCCATTGTGAACCTTCTGTGGGCTCAGTCAAGGTTGTTCGTCACATCACGTCAGGTTTTGGCTGTGGAAAAAGACCGGCCCGGCCCCCTGCGCTCCAGACCGGCGTCACTTTCGCCAGAGGAGGGCGAAAGGATAGGGCACCCCGCGATTCGAAAGGCCGGTGAACGTCCCGTCTCGTCCCCGATTTATCCCTTTCGAAAGCAGATTCTTGCTTTCGTTTACATCCGGCACCGCTCAATCTAGAGCCACAATGAAGACGCGAGAGCCCACGCACAAAATTTCTCTGTCACCCTCTGATGCAGATCGACTGTAAGTTTTACCAGTATTCCGGGGTACGGCTAATTGCTACAACGCAATAATCAATGTGCGTCTGGTGACGCCGGGTTTGTTCGGCACTGGCAGACGAGTCTCAAGCCCGCACCTATGAGATTGGGTCGCGAGCGATCGACGCGCTTGGCCGCAGCCAACCGCTTAATGGGGCGATCTTCTGGAACCCGAATGGCTACGAGTGGACGGGTGTGTTCAAGAACAAATTGACGGTGGCGTGAGATCACGAAGAGGCGGGCGCGCCTTGTCGGCGCTTGACCACTCAAATCGCTGAAGTCGAGTTGAGGAATCGAGGGCGCCCCGGACCACGCATATACCAAGGGAGTGGAGGTATTGCAATGTTGAAGGCCAAATTTCTACGAGGGCTAATTTTCGCATGCGTGAGCTTTGCCGGACTCGCCCTGGCACAAGTGGCTTTTACCAAGGCCCAGGTTGCTGACCGCATCCGTAAAGTGGAAGACGGGGTGGATCAATTCCGCGATTGGGCGAAGAGCCGAGGTGAACAAGGGCAAGCCGCAAAGAACAGCGGCCGTACTACTGGTCCCCGCGGGCGCACTGCGACCGACTCGCAAAAGGCGCAGGCGCAGAACACGAAAGACGATCTCGAAGACGCGCTTTCGGATCTGAACCGCTCGACGAACCGGCTGCGGCGCAAGTTCGACCCCACCGACAACTGGATGGAGACCCGTGCGCAGGTGGAGAGCGTGCTGGAGGACGGACGCCGCATCAACCAGGTCATGGTCCGTGGCCATTACGGTTCGCAGGCGGAGCGCTACTGGAGTGTCTTGCGCGCAAACATCAATGACTTAGCGCGTTGCTATGGCTTGACGGGGTTGGGAGCGTGACTCGGCCCGCCCACCGAGGCGCTCTTCGACAAGCACTGTGAACTAACTCGTCGACAGTCAAAGTAGGTAACACGCATATACCAATTAGGAGACATCGATGAAAACTCTTGTTGGTGATGCGAGGTAGATCAAAAGCCTGGGCTACCCGAGTGTGCGTGAGAACTGGTGTCGTCCCTACGGGACTCGCGCATTTGTTCCACTTTCACCCGGCACTTCCGTGCCGGGCTTTCACATGCCGCCGCTACGCGGCTGGAGTTTCGGTGGTGCTTGTTCCACCGCTAGCCTTTAACGGTAGTTCTCACGCAGTCTCTACCCGCCCGGAGAACACCTACGGCACAACAAGCGGAAGTGACGATGCCAGCTGCAAATCAATGATGAGCTGAACTCGTCGGTCTAGTTGGTAGAAGAGCGCCGTGCTTCTCGGCGACAAGACCCTGCGGAAGAGCGGAATATATTTCGTTCTCAACTCCGCTACGGATTGATCGATTCCCACCCACTGCTTGACCGCGGTTTCCGCGTCCGCGTCAGTCAGGGCGCCTTCAGTTTGGACGTACTGTTTGATCAACGCGTACTTCGCACCATTGATCTTGACCAGTTCTGAAACGTACTGCTCGTAGACCGGCCAGAACTTCTCTGCCTCAGCGTCGGTCAGCTTCATGTTGGCGGCAATGATTTGCTTTCGCTGGGAACGAATGTCCTTCCGAATCAACTGGATCTCGTCGTCAGTGATGGGTTGAAAGTCATCTCCGGCACTGAGCTTGCGGGGCGCTGGTGACGAAGCATCCTGAGCCAAAACAGCGCCTTGAGGAAACACGATCACCGCCGTCGCGAGCAGGACGGCCACGGAAAGGTTGAGCATCAGTCTGGTCATGATAGATCCTCGGGACAATAGCTACTTCAGCTACTTCGCGTCAATTTAGATTGGCTCCCCGCTATCGCGAAAGGCACGGCGGGCGAGGGCGTGCCGATCACGCAGAAACGGCCATCCTCAATGGAAACCGTCTTTCAGCGGACAAAGTCTACAAGCACCGCGCCGCCGCCGGTAACTGGCAAAACTGCCAGCCCCGACGGAAATCGTCACACCCGGGTAAGTGCAATGAATGCTTTGCCAGCAGCATCACTTCGCCTCGATCAACACCTAAATGCAGGAACTGCTCGGGTTCTGTTCCCCGATGTTTTCCCACTGACTTCCCAGCGCTACTGGCACTACTGCCAGTATCCGTTGCAGTCCTAACGTCTCACCATCGAGTGTGGCGGAAGCGCTTTCCACTAGCGGGCAAACCATTTCGCACTACCGCGTGCTGGAGAAATTGGGCAGCGGTGGAATGGGTGTGGTCTACAGGGCCGAAGACATTTTGCTCGGTCGGTCCGTCGCCCTGAAATTTCTATCCGACGAAGTTTCCCGGGACCAGCAAGTTCTGGAACGCTTCCGCCGCGAGGCCCGCGCCAGCTCAGCCTTGAACCATCACAACATCTGCACCATCTACGAGATTGCCGAACTTGACGGCCAATGGTTCATCGTCATGGAGTTTCTGGATGGCGTAATCCTCAAACAACGCATTGCGGGAAAGCCGGTCGAGATTGAGGTCCTGCTCGGTCTGGCTATCGAGATTGCTGACGGCCTCGATGCCGCCCACGAACAGGGAATCATTCACCGTGACATCAAGCCCGCGAATATTTTTGTCACCAAACGTGGACATGCAAAGATCCTCGACTTTGGGCTGGCCAAGATCGTGCTTTCGACGAACTCGGCCAGCCAGATCGCAGCCCAGGAGACCCAAACGTCTCCCGATCTGGCCGAGCCAGATCTGACCAGCCCGGGGACCTCCATGGGAACAATCGCCTACATGTCGCCGGAGCAGGCGCGGGGCAAGGACCTGGACGCGCGCACCGACCTGTTTTCGTTTGGTGCGGTGATCTATGAGATGGCGACCGGCAAATTGCCCTTTCATGGAGATACTACCGCAACCCTCTTCGACGCCATCTTAAACCGCGCTCCCGTCCTCCCAGTGCGTTTGAACCCGGACCTTCCCTCCGAACTGGAGCGGATCATCACACGGGCGCTGGAGAAAGACCGGGAACTCCGATATCAGAGCGCGGCGGAGATGCGCTCCGAATTGCTGCGCTTGAAGCGGCACACGGAAAGCGGGCAGTTTGCCGCTGAGAGTTCTGGGGCGGTCACTGTCGCGCAGGAGACCGATTCCCAGGTAGGCCAGCATCCAACAGTATCCGGCCCTTCCTTTCCATTTGGCTCATCTCAATCATCGAGCGTGGTGAAATCTGTCGAGGGTCGTGTACTTAACCGGAAACGCTGGAAGGTTTGGGTTCCCACTGCTGCACTGGTTGTCACCGGCCTGATTGCTGGTGGTCTCTATTTCAGGTCGCATCGTGCAACGCCTCTGACGCAGAAAGGCACGATTCTGCTTGCCGACTTTACCAATACGACGGGCGAACCGGTATTTGATGACACCCTTAAGGAAGGCTTGGCCATTCAGCTTGAACAGTCGCCGTTCCTGAGCCTCGTTTCCGAACAGAGCATCCGGCAAACCCTGCGATTGATGGGCCAGCCGCCGGACGCGCGAGTCGGTCCGGAGATCGCCCGAGACCTATGTCAGAGAGTCAAAGCGGATGTGGAAGTCGAGGGCTCGATCGCAAGTTTGGGTAGCGAGTATGTTCTAAGCCTTAGGGCGACGAACTGCAGCACGGGCACTTCGCTGGCAAAAGTTCAGGTAATAACCAACAACAAGGAGCGCGTCCTGAGGGCCCTCGGCGAAGGTGCGATCGAACTGCGGGGAAAGCTGGGTGAATCGCTAAGCACGATCGAGAAGTTCGATACGCCCATTGAGCAGGCCACGACTCCTTCCATCGAGGCCCTACAGGCGTACAGTCTGGGACGGAGAATAATGATGGTGAAAGGGGATTATTTAGCGGCCGTTCCGCTCTACGAAAAAGCCATAGGAAAAGATCAAAATTTTGCCATGGCCTACGCCTCGCTTGGAACCGCCTACAACAACCTCGGAGAAACCACCTTGGCGGCGGTGAACGCGAAGAAAAGCTTTGACCTGCGGGAGCGTGTAAGTGAGCGAGAGAAATACTATATCGAGTCTCATTATTATCATTTCGCGACCGGGGACATCCAGGAAGCGCGCAAAGTGTATGAACTGTGGGCGCAAACGTATCCGAGGGATTTTACGCCGGCGACTAATCTCGGCATCATCCACCGCCATCTGGGGAACTACGAAAAAAGCCTTTTGGAGGCCCAGGAAAGGCTCCGTCTTGATCCATGGAGCGCGCAGGGACCGTCCAACGTCGTTGCCGGTTTTCTCAATCTAAATCGCCTGGCAGAGGCCACCGATATGGCTCGAGCGGCCGAAGGGAAAGGGCTGGAATCTCCATTCCTCAAAATCTGCCAGTACCAGCTAGCCTTTTTGCAGAACGATCCAGCTGGAATGGCGCAACAGGCTGCCTGGTTCGCAACCAAACCCGAAGTAGAGGACGGGCTGCAGGCGAACCTGGCCGAAACCGCTGCTTATTCCGGGCTACTGACGGAGGCCCGAGAGCTTTCGCACCGTGCGGTGATGTTGGCGCTGAATGCGAAAAAACGGGACTCGGCGGCAAACTACGAGGCGGCAGCCGCCCTGCGAGAGGCCCTTTTCGGCAATGCGGAGCAAGCGCGGCAACGAGCGGAGGCTGCTCTCGCGCTATCGAGCGGGAGGGAGGCTCTGTTCGGAGCTGGGTTGGCACTAGCTCTCACGAAAACAGGGACCCAGGCACCGCGGTTGGCCGACGATATGGCAAAGCTCTTTCCGGAGGACACAGTGGTGCAATTCAACTATTTGCCCACTCTCCGCGGGCAGCTTGCGCTTGGCCGCAACAGTGTCGGCCAGGCGATTGAGGCGCTACAGAAGGCGGTGCCTTATGAACTGGGATTGCCGGGCGACGGGAGTTTCACACCGGCCATGTATCCCGTTTACGTTCGCGCGGAAGCGTACCTAGCGGAAAGCCGGGGCACCGAAGCCGCAGTCGAGTTCCAGAAAATTCTCAGCCATCGCGGCGTCGTGGTGAACGAACCCATCGGAGCTCTCGCCCATCTCGGCCTTGCGCGCGCCTACCTGTTGCAGGGCGACATCACTAACGCCCGTGCTGCATATCAAGACTTCTTCACTCTTTGGAAACACGCCGACTCAGACATCCCCATCCTGAGAGAAGCCAAGGCTGAGTACGCAAAACTGCAGTAACTGCAAAAGTCTTACCTCGTCGCAACCTCTTAAGTGAAAATCGGGGACGGTCCCCCACACTTGTCGCTAACGTTTGGCGTTTTGCGTTCGAGCTTGGCTGTGCCCGTTTCGTTTATGCAGACCTGCGCGAACACTGAATCCTTCGCAGCTCTGGGATCAGGTCTCTGCCAACATTACTCTTATTTACGTAGCCACTCACGCCAGCCGCTAATGCGGCCCATTGAAATCCCCGAGAATCATGCTGGCTGACGATGAGAACCTGAACGGAGGGAAATTCCGTCTTGGTAATCTCAGCTACTTCCAAACCATTCATAGTCGGCATCGTGATGTCGAGAAGTACGACATCAGGCTGATGTTCTCTTATTTTGCGGACGGCCTCAGCCCCATCCACCGCCTCGCAAACTACTTCGATGTCATCTTGTGAACGGAGAATTTGGCGAATACTGCGCCGGACGCTCTCGTTGTCGTCTACCACGAGCACACGAAGTGTGCGTCCAGCCATAGCATCTCCGGGAAGGGCCTTTCTTTTACGTCACTTCACTGATCCGAGCAGAATTCCAAGTACGGTACACCTCTCGTCGGCTCACGGTATATAAGGTGAACTGGGTATTCCAAAGGTCACCAAGGTCATGATTTCAGGAGGGCTGGAGCTCTACACAAGGTAAGCGCAAAAGAAAACTGCTTTGACCGAGTGAAGCGGCAAGCCAGCATTATGTCCTCTTGCTTCCCTATGATCCTCATTCAGTGCGCGGTGGGCGTACATGCAAAACCCCCGGTTTGGACCGGGGGTTTGCAGAGCAGGAACAGTTGACCTCTGTTAAGACAACAGACGGCGCCGAGCGAAGCCAGCAATACCAACCAAGCCGGTTCCCAGCAGGCCCAATGTACTGGGCTCGGGAACTGGACTAGCAGGTGTCGTGTCGGCAAAGCAGGTCCCGGAGCTGCCGCAGAAGGCGCCCGCCACGTGGATGTTCCCAACCGTTATTCCGGTTGAAGTTTCTGCATTGGTTACAACAAAAAACAGTGAGCTCGCCGTTAGGCTGCCGGTAGTGTGGAAACAGACGTCTTGCATTGTGACACCACCGCACGCGCCCAAAGAAAGTGCGCCAGTGCTAACGTTGGTGGCCATGGACAACATTCCGTTTTCGTTTACATTTCCCGAAAATCCAATTACGGGGCCGCCAAGTCGGACAGAGCCTGATGTCATTTGAATGGCAACGCAGACCGAGGTGCTTGAGAAGGCTGTGCAATTACCCATTCCGCCCTGCGTCAGGGTGACCGTTCCAATCAGTGTGCCGCCCACGGATATGTCTTCAGTTATGCTCGTTGCTGAAGCGGTTGGTACAATCGCCAGCATCGCGGCGACCGCCAACGCCAAAATTAAGAGTTTACCGCTCTTGTTGCGCACGACAGTTCCTCCTTTGGGGAAGCACCATTGACGACAGAAAAAGGCGGGTCCCCAAACGTTCTGGAACGTTACGAAAACATCCGCTTGGGCACAATACCGCCGGTACGGTATGTAGAGTTTATAACTATTAAATAGGGAATTCACCTTAGCAGGGAGTCGAGCTTGCGGTTTCCGGGACTGCTCATTCAGCCACTCTCTTTACCTTTTCTTTTCCTATAACGTCTTCTAACGCCTTCGAGAAAATCGGGGACAGACGGGACCTACCACTTTTCTAAACCGGACCCGGGGGACATTCCGCGGGTTTCAAGACCGAGTTTCCGAATTCTATCCAATTCACGAATAGTCGCCGAGACTGTTAGTTTTGACAGTCCCACACCGAGAGTATTAGCAGTTAGCCTAGAGCGCTCTTAAGGGCTTGTTTTTGGCTCGATGTTGCAGCGAATCCCTGCAATGCCATTGCCGTTGACAAACCTTAACCTTAACCAAAGAATGCGAATCTGCCGAAATCACCTGACCTGAGACAGGGGTCCACAGGACAAACCGTGGCGTGACGCATTGAGTGTTTGCCGTCGAATCTGCTATCCGTACAGGTGAATAGTCGCGTATGTGGAATTCGATGCAGTTGCGATTTTTGCGAGATCGATGCGGCGACCTGCATTCAGCGTTTTACTTTCTCGCCATTGCCATTGTTTTTACATTATTCGTTCTGGTCCAGAATACCCTCGTGGCGCAAGCTCCAGAGGGAGCCATCCGGGGGGTTGTTAAAGATGTTAGCGGCGCAGTCGTGACGAAAACGAGTCTCCGTGTCAGCCAGCCACAGTTTGGGGGCGGCCGAGTCGTAGGGACGGATGCCTACGGCCAGTACTACATAACCAATCTCGATCCCGGGGATTACGAGATCGAGGCGTTCGCCCCCGGCTTCAATACAGAAGTGAAGCATGTCACGCTGCGCGTTGGGGACCGCTTGACGGTCAATTTTCAGCTTCGGCCGGGTTCGGTCGAAAAACAAGTCCTGGTAAGAGGCGAGACATCCGGCATCAACACCAGCGAATTCGCTGTAAAGGGCAGTGTGAGTCAGACTCAGATTCAGAACCTGCCACTCAATGGGCGTAACTTTCTTGAACTCGCACGTCTTGAGCCCGGCGTAAGCGTCGTGTCGGTAACAAATCCCGGCGCCTTCGCCAACAACTATTCGCGTGTCTCCATAGCGGGGGCTCAGTACCTGCTGACCCAGGTTTCAGTCGATGGGGTCGTTGTGAGTGATCGCATGAATGGGGGAACGTCTCAGAACTTCTCGCAAGAAACCGTGCAGGAGTTTCAGGTCGAGCGATTTAGCTTCGATCCTGGCATCAGCGATGAGCGGCGCTGGCGGAATCAACATCGTTACTCGCCATGGCACCAATAGTCTCCACGGCGCGGCATTCTTCTACTATCGAGATCACAATATGGCCGCCTATCCTGGCCTTCATCGAGACCCCAAGAATCCAGACCCATTTTTTGCGCGGAAGCAGTCGGGTTTCAGACTTGGTGGCCGCCTAAGAAAAGACCGGATCTTCTGGTTCACGAACTTTGAGCACGACTGGCAAACCGCCGCACTTGCAGTACAGAACAATCACCCCATCTTTTCCAAGCTCGACGTCGTCTATCCCAGCCCGCTTACGTTCAACCAGTTCAATCTACGAGTTGACGGCAAGCTCGACAATGCCAACAGCGCATTCGTCCGCGTCAGCCAAGACAAGAACAACAACGTAGCTCCGGCGTCTGTAGGCATTTTCATGCCTTCGAATTGGGTGTCAAGTCACAATTCCGCTCTCCAGATTGAAGGCGGAGAAACGTCAGTCCTTAATTCGCAGGACCGTGAATGATCTGCGCTATGCCTACAGTTACCTGCACAGCCATTCTGATCCGGTTACCTTACAGAACTGTTGGGATCCGGTAGCGTGCATTGGTGTGGGAGGACCTGAGATCGTGGCCTTTGACGATCCCGCATTTCATATTGGGAATCGCCCAAGCGTTCCGCTCGCCATATTCCCAACTACGAACCAGCTGCTCGATGTACTGACCTGGCAACATAACAAGCATCTGCTTCGCCTTGGTGGGGACTGGGAACATGTTTCTCTGCACGGGCACCGTGGGATCTATGAACCGGCGCAAATCACTTGTGGGGACCGACAAACTCTGCTGCAATCACCATCGCTTTACAACGCTTTGCCTGCCAGCTTGAGAGATCCCACAGCGCCTGCCTCCTACGCTGGAAGACATTCTGCAACTGCCATTACGCAGCTTCATAACGGGAATTGGAAACGTTAGTTTCCCCGGACCATACCACTCGGATAGCACATCTCACAGCAATTTGTGGCGATTTCATGCGCAGGATTCGTGGTCCATGCGTCGTGGCTTGACTCTGACCTTTGGAGCTGCGTATTCCTATCAGACAAACATCTATAACCAGGATCTGAAACGACCTGCTTATCTCAGTCCCATATTCGGTGGGGACTTGCGACCGCCACATCGTGGCGCCAGTGTGATCGATCCCTCGGCCGGTCTGGCCTGGAATGTGCTAAACAAGGGCAAGACGGTAGTACGTGGCGGCGGCGGAATCTATCACGACAAAGTCTCTTCTTTGTGCCCCTTCTCGAGCGGGGCGCGCTCGGACCGTCCGGCAACGAACGCGTTCCGGTCGACGGTTCAGTCGTCGGACTCAGTTTTCTGAGCACGCCTACGGCTTTCCGCGGGCAAGATCTGCTTCCCATCCTTCCGACCATCCGTTCCACGCTCGCGTCCAAGTCTGGGCAATGGAACCGACCCGACGGTGAGCACGGTCCAAGTCATCAAACAGGCTGATCAGCTGTTCGGTCCTGATCACACGACGGCCTACGCAATTCACGTAAATGCGGGGATCCAACAGGAACTGACGCCCAGCCTAATTTTGAGTGCTGACTATGTCATGCGACGTTACGTGCACATGGGCGGCTTTCAGGGTGTGTTTTCCGTGGATCGAAACCAGTTCAATCGCCCGCACGTCACCGGGGTGGATCCAAATACGGGTGTTGTTTCTTTTGTCCGCGATCCTGTAATTCCACTTTGCACCCCGGCGCAAGCTGCGGCACTTAACCCCCAAGACCAATGTTCTACCGGGGCCATCACAGTCTATGGCGGTGATGCGAACTACCGTTATCAAGCACTCCAGGTAAAACTGGACAAGCGATTCTCTTCACGACTGCAGTTCACCGGGAGTTATGCGCTAGCTAAGAACACCGGTTTCGTTGCAGTCACGCAATACAACGATCCTGCACTCGATTACGGAAATGTCGGCACGCCACGGCACACACTGATCGTCAGTGGCGTCTACGAAATCCCGGACGTGCATACTCAATCGCGCATTCTGCGCAATTTGTCGAAGGCATGGACGGTAGCGTTTATTTCGGAGACCGACAGTGCGCCTCCGCTCGACACCACGTTATCGGGACTGGACCTTGACGGTGACGGCATCAGTACGACTTTGCTACCCGGAATCAACGGTCACAACCTGTTTGGGCAGGATCTCAGCCAATCCAGATTGCGAGCTCTGGTGGCACAATATAACGCGTGGATTGAAGCGCGTACGAGAATCATTGCGAATCCCGATGGCACACAAAGCGTGATCAGGCCGCGTACGCCATTCAATCAGATCATCAGCCCGATCGTGATGCCTGGGAAGATTTCGGCAGGCGACAGCTTCATCTCACAGGACGTCCGGTTGACTAAAAAGTTCAATATTAAGGAAAATGTGACGTTGTTCCTGATTGGCGAAGTCTTTAATCTTTTTAACGTCGCAAACCTGACCGGCTATAGCAGTGTTCTGAATCAACCGAATTACGCTCAGCCAAGTGCACGTGCGGGACAGGCATTCGGGACAGGTGGTCCGAGGGCCTTCCAAGTTGCCTCCCGTGTGGAGTTCTAACATGTGTCTTCCGCGAGAACCGAGAGAGCGTTTCAGCCGCTTTCTGTTTTGCGTGTTGATGGTCTTCGCGGTTCCGGGTGTTGCTTTGGATGCCCATGCGGCTGAACCCCAGAAGGCGGTCCTGGCTCTGTATGGCAGCCGGCCAGATCTACCTTCCAATCTGATCGTAGATGAGATCATACGATCAACTTTAGAGCGGGAACTAGGCCCGCGTCTGGACTTCTACACAGAGTTTCTTGATACGGCGAGATGGCCGGAAGGTGAAACCCAAGTTGCAGTTCACGACTTTCTTCGCCGTAGGTATGCGCAAAGAAAATTCAGCGCGATCATTGCGGTCGCCCGGCCGGCAATCAATTTCTTGCGCATTTATGGTGATGAACTGTTTCCAGGTGTTCCAATCATTGCCTACGGAGACTCGGACGCCCTGCGCCAATGGGAACCAGGGCGCCCCATTACGGGCACGCTCGCCAAGGTTGACCTAAGCCAAACCGTAGAACTTATACTCCGCTTGCAACCTGGGACCCGAGAAATACTCGTTATTTCCGGGGTCTCCGACAGTGACCGATGGCGCCAGTCCGAAGCTCGACGCCAGCTCGATCGCTTCGCGAAAACGGTGAAGTTGACCTATATGGATGCCGGTAGCGCGCAGGATTTCCTGAGAACCGTTGCACGGGTTCCCGACGGAACGGTGATTTTGTTTCTTTCTATGTACCAAGATTCAGCAGGAAACAAATTACTTAGCCATGAGGTGCTGGCACGTATCGCAAAAGAGGCACGGGTTCCTGTCTACAACCAGACTGGCACCAATGTCGGTCTGGGAATTGTTGGTGGGGTTGTTTTCGATCCCGAAATTCTAGCCCGCGAGACCGCGCAACTTACATTGCGCGTTTTGCAGGGAGAACGGCTTCAAGATCTTCCTGTACAGGAGAGCAAGTCAACCGTTCCGATGGTCGATTTGCGGCAACTGCGACGATGGGGACTCAACGAGAAGCGATTGCCGGCGGGAACGGTTGTGCGGTTCCGCGAAGCGAGCGTTTGGCAGACCTACAAGTGGTACATTCTCAGCTTCCTGGCTGCAATGATTCTGGAATCGTTGCTTATTGCGACGTTGTTCGTTGAAGCACGCAAACGTAGAGCGTCAGAGAATGTACTGAAGGAATTGAGTAGTCGACTGATTCACGCAGCCGAAGACGAACGCCAGCGGATTGCCCGAGAGCTGCATGACGACTTTCAACAGCGCTTGGCGTTACTGTCATTGGGCCTTGACATGTTAAGTCAAGAATCGCCTCCGAATGGAACGTCCCTAAACCAACAACTAAAAACGTTAGCGAAAGATGTGGAGGAACTTGCCGAGGATGTCCACAATCTGTCCCACCGCCTACATTCTTCTCAGCTGGAGGTGCTAGGCCTCAAGATGGCTCTAAAAGAAGTTTGCGAACAAATCTCACGCCAGCACCATCTCGACATCGAACTACAGGCAGGTGAGCTATTTTCGGGATTATCCGACGATCTCTCGCTATGTTTCTACCGCGTCGCTCAGGAAGCTCTAAACAATGCCGTGAAGCACAGTCATTCTACACGGATCGAAGTGAAGCTAGGTAACTCCGGTGGACGCGTGTGGATGCGAATCAAGGACTTCGGCGTGGGATTTGATGCTACTGCTCGCGCTCATGGCATTGGCCTGGCTACTATGCGCGAGCGTCTCCGGATGGTAGGTGGCTTCTTGCAGATCAAGTCGAGTCCCGGAGTTGGTACGGAGCTTACCGCGGAGGCCAAGGTTGTGACGCCAGCGATCTCATCGCACGCCGCGTAGAACACCACCGACTTGCAGAGTGGGTTCAAATTAGCTCAGCCTGTACCGCCGGACGCTGTGTTAATTCAGTTCGGCACGGCCCCGCGCTCGCCCGCCCATCCCCGCGCGCCCTCCGCCCCCTTGTTTACTCGTTCGTTACTAAGGAGGACGGGCTTTTTTCTCCTTTCTCCTGTCCCCATTGGGGAATTGACGGGAGAAGGGAAAGAGATGGTCAAATAGCGCCCCCCTCATCTGTGAAATCGTGTTGAACGGGGAAATGGGCTGGGACTAGGACTTGGACTCACATCAAATCGTCTCTGCTCTGCGTCAGCTCAACTCGTGCACAGCTCAACTCATTGTGTTCTGGTCGGCGCGTTCCTTTGTTGTCGGGCGCGGGGGCGCTGAGTGGAGATGTAGGGGAGGTTGAGGTGGGGTATGGGTGCACGGGTGCGGCAGCTGATGAGCTACGGCGGTGGGCCCGAGCCGATAGGAGATAGAAACGATGAAATGACACACCTTCGTTGATTAGATGATAAACATGCGGAGATATTTGGGATGATGTGACGCCGCGGGATGGGTGTGGTGTATGCGCCTCCAGCGAACATGCGTCGAAGGGACGTACAACAACGGACCAGCATCATTTCGCTGGTAAGGCAAACAATCCCGCAACGATACCCGTCCCTGTTAATGACCATCGCGCAGTCCTAAGCGTTCCCGGCCGCGCAAATCTGCAAGTGAGGGGCAGTTTCCGAGTGGCCGAACAATACGTACCCTGTTAACCCGCTTGCGGTCCTGCTCGCTAAGGTCTTCGAATAAATGCGTTTCCGGTATTTTCCGATTCTTCGACCGCTTCACCTTTGGGTATCGAAGTCGATAGTTCGTTGGCCGCTGCATTGGCCTGGCTGATTTGTTGCTCGGTCATCACTCTCGACAAGTTTTTGAGTCTTTCCTTTGCGCGTCCGCTCTCCTCCGGACTCTGCAGTTTTGTACCACATGTAAGCCGTGACATAGTCAAGTGGTACGCCCTTTCCTTGCTCGTAGAGATATCCCAAGTCCATTTGGGCGCGCGGGATCCCCAGCCTGTGGGCGGCTAATTGCAAGCCAGTGCGCCGCCATTGCGTAGTCCCGAGGTACACCGCTCCCGTTGAAATACATCCACGCAAGGATCTGTTGACCAGGCGCATATCCACTCTCGGCCGCCTTCCGAAACCATTCGGCTGCCTGTGCATAGTTTTGGGTGATGCCTCTTCCGCGGAAATACAGTGAGCCCAGGTTGCACTGCGCTATTGGACTTCCGCGCTCTGCGGCGTAGCGATACCAATCCTCGCTTGGCGTAAATCCTTTCGTACGCCGTATCCGTGCTCATACATGATCGGCAAGATTGTTCGCTGCTGTTAGGTTTCCCTTCTTCGCCGCCGCAGTGTAATAACTCAAAGGCCTTTCGATAGTCACGCGGCACTCCTTTGCCATGTTCGTAAAGATAACCCAGAACGACTTCAGCTTCGGGCAAACCTTGTTCGGCGGCTGCATGGAGGAATTTGGCGGCTTCCGCGTAGTTCACTGAAACGCCTGTGCCCGTCATGTACAAATGGCCAAGTTGGTAGTTGGCCATCGCATCGCCCCGTGCAGCTTGATTGCGAAGGTAAGAGACCTCCGATCCGATATTCTCCAAGTTACGAACCGGGTCTCCATTGCTCTCCTGGGCATCGGCCGCAACCGCGAAAAAGCATAACCAGAGCACAGGCAGACAAGTAATCAACAAAAATGGTCGCGAATACATCAGATACTCCAGCGGAACAATCTCCGAAGAGGTTTGGGAGGTTCGACCCCGAATTTTCGGAAACTCCGCCAAATTTGGCGGAGTTGTCTCAAAACATCAATCCTCGGACGTTTTCTCGACCTTTCCGGCGGTTTGCGATCCTTTCGCGCTGCTCATGACATAATTCAGCGCCCTCAGCTCTCAGAGCCTTGCCGCAGATCTTGTCTTGCTCAGAGCTGCAATCCGGACTACAATCCGCTACCGGACGGCTTTTTTGGGACCGCCGCTCCGGGTTTCCCTGGTTACGCGCCGTACCGTAGCCCTCTGCGGTTTCGAAGTCCTGCCGAAGTTCTTGATTTTTTCTGGACAAATTCTTGCCCTGGCTATGAACTGGCAGCCCAACAACTTGTACGAATTTGGGCCATTTCGTTTTGACCCGGAAAAGCGCATTTTGCTGCGCGAGGGTAAGCCGGTTCCACTGCCGCCCAAGATAGGAGAAACGTTGCTTCTGCTACTTCAGAAGGCCGGACACCTTGTGGAAAAGGAAGAGCTTATAAGAGGTGTCTGGCCAGACACGTTCGTCGAAGAGGGCAACTTAAACAAGAATATCTTCGTCTTGCGCAAAACGCTTGGTCAATTCGATGGTGGTCTCGAATACATCGAAACCATACCCAAACGCGGGTATCGATTTGCCGGAGCTGTCACCCAGATGGCAGAACCGGAGAACATTCCGCAAGTTAACGCTGCAGATGGAAAGGAGTCGACCAGAAGGGGAGCTTTGCGTTACGCGATCCTTGGAGCCTTCGCGTTGCTAATCGTTGTTTTGTTGCTTCTGACGTGGATGTCGCCATCGGCAGACGAGCTGAAGGTATTGAGTTTTCTGCAACTCACGAACGACGGCCGTGAGAAACAGGGAGCCCTCAGAACTGACGGCTCGCGCATTTACATGACGGAATTCCAGTCCGGTCGAGGGATCTTTCTGGCACAAGTGTCTGTAAAGGGTGGACAGACAGAGCCACTGTCTGCTGCGCTTAGAGAGCCACGAGGAGTTGATCTTTCGAAAGACGGGACCGAACTCTTGCTACTGAATGATGAATCGTTTGGGCCGCCGTCCCTTTGGATTCAAGCTGTCGTGGGAGGAGCTCCGCACCGAGTTGGAGATCTCGTCGTTGATAATGCCAGTTGGGGTCCCAATGAGGAAACCATTACATACAGCAGGGGTCACGACATCTTTATTGTGAGAAGAGACGGTAGTTCTTCGCGCAAGGCTTGTCACGCGTCCCCGGAGTTCCATCGGACCTCAGATTCTCTCCCGACGGAAAGCAATTGAGATTTACCCTTGCGGATGACCATGACCACACGACATCGTTGTGGGAGGCTTCGGCTGCTGGAGATAACCCTCATCCGCTGCTTCGAGGATGGAATACGCCGGCATCAGAATGTTGTGGTAGCTGGACTGCCGATGGCACGTACTTTGTCTTTCAGTCTACTCAGAATGGTAGGACAGACATATGGGCCATTCGCGAGAAGGGGGATTTCTGCGAGCATTAAGCCGAAGGCCCGTGTCATTAACTTCGGGGCCCATGAACTTCTTCGATCCTATTTCAAGCAGAGATGGCCGAGAACTATTCGCTGTTGGCGTGCAGCCGCGGGCTGAGGTGATCCGCTACGATTTGAGCACGCGCCGGTTCACATCTTTCCTCTCTGGAATATCTGCCGAAGGCCTGGACTTTTCAAGGGACGGGGCCTGGATCACTTACACCTCCTACCCAGAAGGCACTCTGTGGCGGAGCAGGATAAACGGAAGTGACCGACTTCAGCTTACTTTTCCCCCGATGCGGGTTCTCTTGCCGCGCTGGTCACCTGACAGGAAGCAAATTGCTTTCATGGGAAGCCCCCCAAGCGGGCCATGGAAAATGGGGAGGTCCCTGGAAGATCTACCTTATCTCACCCGATGGTGGCACACCTCAACAGTTGCATGCCAGGCCAGCAGGACGAAGCAGATCCGACCTGGTCGGTTGACGGAGACACTATCGCCTTCGGACGACTACCCTGGCCTGAACGCTTTGACGAAAATCCCCATGGTATGAGCGTCGAGATTTTGGACTTGCGGTCGCGGCAGGTTCGGAAGTTGCCAGATTCTGACGGTTTGTTTAGTCCTCGATGGTCACCGAATGGCCGATATGTCGTTGCGCTTAAAGCAGCACATCCCATGAGGCCACAATTGTTCGATTTCATTACGCAGAAGTGGATACAAATCGGCAACTCGGACATGGGTTATCCCAGCTGGTCCAAGGACGGAAGGTACATCTATCTGCAAGATTGGAATGGCGGCAGTCCTAGGATTGTTCGGCTGAATCTGAGCGATCGTGGAATTGAAGGCCTGATGGATTTCACTGAGCTCGAAGGCAACATGGCAGGAACGATTACTGGATGGAGTGGGGTTGCCGTAGATGGCTCTCCGCTGTTGGCACGAGACATCAGCATTCGAGAGCTCTACTCAATAAAGTTACGAAATTAATAGTGGTGCGTAGCGCCTGAGTTCTTCTATGCCCCTGTAATCGCGGCTCACGCCCAGGCTCGGTCACACGCTCAACCCCAACTCACACCGCCCCAAATATCCACATCCACGCGTCACATCATCCACGCCAAATCCACGCCCTCACAGCGGTTCATGACCAAATTAACATCCCACGCGCGTCACATCATCCAAAATATCTCCACATGTTTATCATCTAGTCAACATGATGTGTCATTTCATCATCTCTGTCTCCTATCCCCTAGGCGACTGACGCGTCGCTCGGACGCCCCTATGCAAGGCGAAAGAAAGGCGATTTTCGACCTGTGGAGCAGAGCCGGTTTACAGAAAACCAGCCTGAACGCAGCCTGATTCATGCCAATCCAGCGCGATGAGCCAACTGTTTAGCGCAGCCGCAGTGGCGGGAAACTACTGAAAAGATTGGCGGAAGCGTGTGCGAGTCGAACGCACCAATGTTGTTGTAGAACAACATTCGCCGGTTTTGAAGCCGGACGATCACCGGACCACA
>CAVYOZ010000004.1:0-234782 GCA_963770265.1 Terriglobia bacterium | reverse complement strand
GTGGTTGCGGGCTCCGCGCTGGTTGTGCGCGCAGGCTTGACGCTGTGGAGCGATCCACCACCTTTGAATGTGACATTCCTGCCATGCTCTTGATTGGAGCAGGAGTCCTGCTAATCGCAGGTTTATGGACACCGATCGCCGGAACCTTGGTAGCGCTGACTGAAGTCTGGAAAATGCTCATGCTACCCGGCGACAAGTGGCTTTGGCTGATGTTGGGAACCGCCGGTGCTGCCCTCGCAATGTTAGGACCGGGTCTCTGGTCGGTCGATGCTCGCCTTTACGGCTGGAAGCGCCTCGAACCTACACCTCGCAAAAAAGTTCTGACATCCGCTAAGAACAGTCCAAAAGACTAGATTCCTTTCGCCCAAAAGTAGGATGTCCGTTGCCTCCCAAAGAGTTTGCACATTCCTCAATATAGGGTTTCCGAAATTCGAACCGAGTTGCACAATGGCTCACGAGTTCAAGCCAAGAAGGTTGAACAAGGAGCACCAACATGACAAACGTGATTGAGTTCTACGTTCCAGTTCGCTTCCGAAAGGCCGTGAAGTGGGTGCCTCAGCAGCAGCGCGGCCGGGTCCTCGAATTTCCGGTGGCGCAAAAGCGAACTGCCTGACATCCGGGAACCAGAAAACAAACTGCAAACATCAGGAGGAGACTATGGGCGCGGCCGTTGCTTTCGCAGACCTCGGAGACTTCAGAGCAACCAGTTTTCCCAACGTGAGCAGGCTCGAAGCCGATCAGTTCTATTTCGAACCAGAAATCAGCTCTGAGCACTGCTTTGAAGACATCGTCGGCAAGAGCGCTGCCCTCCGGAAAGTGCTGGAACAAGTCGCGATCGTTGCTCCCGCGGATTCCACTGTTCTACTTCATGGCGAAACGGGAACTGGCAAGGAGTTGGTCGCACGTGCGATTCATAACTTAAGCTCCCGCTGCAATCGTACTTACGTGCGTATGAACTGCGCTGCGATTCCTTCGGGGCTGCTGGAAAGCGAACTGTTCGGTCACGAAAAAGGAGCTTTCACCGGAGCTCTGATCCAAAGAAAGGGCCGATTCGAACTGGCGGATGGGGGCTCGCTATTTCTGGATGAGATCGGCGACATCAGCCTGGAACTCCAGCCGAAACTATTGCGTGCCATCCAGGAGCAGGAGTTCGAGCGGCTGGGAAGCACCAGACGATCCAAGTCAACGTGCGGCTGATTGCCGCCACGCATCGCGATCTGGAGGCGATGATCGAGGAAGAAAAGTTCCGTGAAGATCTTTTTTATCGATTCAACGTCTTTCCGATTGAGATCCCTCCTCTACGCGAGCGCCGCGAAGACATTCCACTCCTCGTGAACTATTTTGTCTCGAAGTGCGCGGCTCGGATGCACAAGCAGATTAGCTCGATCTCACGGGAGGCAATGGATAGTTTAACGAGCTATGCATGGCCCGGCAATATCCGGGAATTGGCGAATTTCATCGAACGGGCTGTGATATTTACACGAGGTCAGGAACTGCACGTGCCATCAGGAACATTTGGCGCCTCTTGAGACGGTTGTTGCTGTTGGCTCGACCTCTACGTTCAGACAAGCGGAATCGAGTGTAATCATCGAAGCATTACGAGCTGCGGCGGGTCGGATTGCGGGCAGGGGAGGAGCCGCCGAACGGCTCGGACTCAAACGTACGACCCTGCAGAACAAAATTCGCCGACTTGGCATTACGAAAGTTCAATATCAGAACTAGCCAATCTCGAACATCTGTATCCAACGGGATGAAAAGGAATTCAATATGTCGTTTGAGGCAGTGTGGGGATTCGACCCCGATAGGGTGATTCAAGCTGTGGGCTTGCCACCGTCCGAGATAGAAACGGAAAATTCACCTATAGCGCAGAGGAGCAGCGAGCTGCGCGCATACCGTCTGATCTGCACGCGCAGGTTTATGAGCTCCGCCGAATGTATCGATTGTGATGCAGTTGGTCGAAAATTTCCTCACGTAGCCCACCGATGTACTCCCCTAGGCGGCCATTTCGATAGATGGCCGCCCCTCCTCATCCCAAGGCCGAAGCAGATCCAGACTCTAAGTTCAGGTTTCAAAACCAAATGACTCCGGGTGCAGCCATGCACGAGGAGAACTAAAAGGCATCAACGGTTTTGACGCTCTCGGAGCAGGGGGATAGAAGCCACGACCGAAAAAAGGGTAGAGACCGAGTGATGGCCGAGACACCCCGGTTGCTTGAGTCTATGAATGTCGGGCGACCCACACAGCAGGAGTAAGGTCGTGTTCGCCAGAGATCATCACCACTCCTAGCTAGTCCTTTCGGGATGGTTCACCGTAGCCGAGCCTTTCGCTTGGCTTCTACTTCATTCATAGCCACCATGAGTAGGATTTGCTGCGAAAGTGAAGCCATCAATCGTACCTGGCGTGATCTTGAACATAATCAACCTCATCCTGCTACACGCCAGAGATATTGCAGTTTGTGTGCCAGTCCGCGATCGACCTAAGTGTCGATAAGAGTGAGGTGTGGCCATGCTCGCGTCACATCGCCTGCCCGCTCACGGTCAATGCCTCAATACGGGCAGCTTCAGACAAGTGGCTCACTTTTATGTCGTTGCTAAGGAGCGGCTTGCTATCGAACCGATTTGGAGACCAGCTTGCGATCACCTGCTAACAGACGCCCTGGTGACAGGCCTTTCAAACGGGCAGAAATCAATCAGGAGAGCAAGCCGTATGCATCGACTCTGACACTCTTACCGCTGTGGCTGGTCCTCGCTGGAACATGGATTTGGCCATGCATGGTGCGGGGACAGTCTTCTGCGCTGATCGAAGGGTCTCCCGCCGATCTCCATGGTTCGATGGTGGCTGCTGTCTGCGGCGAATCCATGCCCGAGGAAAGCGTGAAAGCAGCTCTCCGCCTGGTCTGCCTTGGAGAACGTGGAGGAAAAGGAAGCATCACTGCGCGGAACACCATCATTATCGGTTTTGTTGGAGGGTTCGTAAGTCGCGATGACATAAAGCATCCAGAAGTCCAGTTTGCTGAATATCTTCGTCAGACTTATCCCTCTATTGTCCACGCCGAAGTGTTTCGGAACCACGACGGGAAGCCCGCCCTTCGCCGGGTGGTGCAGTTGCTGGATACCAACGCGGATGGCGTCCTTGCTCCCAGCGAGAAAGAACAAGCCAGCATCATCATTTATGGCCACAGTTGGGGTGCTTCGCAGGTCGTTACGTTGGCGCGCGATTTGGAAGAGTTGAATATTCCGGTATCACTCGCGATTCTGGTGGATAGCGTTCATAAACCGGGCCATGAGGACGCGGTAATCCCTTCCAACGTTCGGAGTGCCGTCAACTTTTATCAAACCAGAGGCGTTATCCACGGACGCTCGAAGATTCGAGCAGCGGATCCGAACCGCACAAATCTCATCGGTAACTTTCACCTGACGTATCAGGATCGTCGGATCGATTGCAGCAATTATCCCTGGCTTGCGCGGCACCTGAACAGGGGACATCACGAGATCGAAAATGACCCGCGCGTGTGGGAGCAGATTTCGTCCTTGATCGACTCAGAACTGTTGAAAGGAACGTCGACACTGGAAGCATCACTGCCGACGTTTCCGCTGTCATTGAAGTAGGGAAGAGATACGGGCGGAGAAAGGAAAAGGCAATGCGATCTAGAGCGTCAAGTCCGTTGATTCACGAGAAACCTGAATTTCATCGTGTGTTCATGCGATGGGTGGTAGCCACCGACACGAACGGAAACCAACGGCCTCAAATGCGGTGGCGAGCCAACTGAGAAGCATGTCCACCACAACTGCCTCTGTGGCGCCTGCGGATGTTGCTTTTCATTTAGGCTACGTCTTAATCCTGACAATTGGCACATTTTGTTGTTTTGGTCTGAGCCTCTCTGCTCAAACATCTGGTTCCCAAGCAGGTGCCCAAGCAGTGGCAGTCCACAACAGACCTAAAGAGCGACAATCTGATTCCTGAACGTATTCCCGTGCGCATCATCGAAAGCCATAGCCAGGATGGCAACCGGACGTTGGACAAGCGATCGGTCGAGATCCGCGGGACCGATGGACATTTCGAACCTTATCAGGACATCGAAAGGGAAACCCTGCACCGTCGATGCTTCCACCGTGAGAACCACGATGCGCACGTTCGCTCGGGATGTAAATGGGAGGAAAGCCCTCGTGCAGGTAACGGAAGAGGAGAAACACATCCTGCCCGGCGATGACTCGAATATAGTGCGCGTGACCTACAACCCCGATGTCAATGGACGGCTTCAACCAGTACAACGCGAAATCGTGGAGACGAAAAAGATCGGGAAGGATCTGGAAGAAACAAACACGACGGTGATGCTCCCAAGCGTCAACGGCGGTTTGGCTCCAGCTTTCAAGACGCACGAGCTCCGCAAGCGAGCCGCGAACGATACGGTGGAAACTGAAAAAACCACATGGCTTCCGGACGTTAACGGAAAGTGGCAACTGAGCGAGATACGGCAAATACTACGACGCAAGAAGGCCGAAGACCGCACCATCGAGGAGAGAGTTTCCCGGCCCGACTGCGGAAGGTAAGCTAGGTCGAAATCTCTCGTGTGGTGAGCCAGGAGTCCGAGAGCACTTCCGGAGAAAAGCGCAGCGTCGTGGAAACCTATTCCATCGATGTTCCGGGTACCACGCGGGACGGTAGCCTGCACCTCGTTGAGCGCAAAACCAGTACCGAGAGCTCGAGTTCCACTGGCGAGCGAGCAACCGAACAAAAAGTCGAACAGATCAATCCGGGCGATCCCGGCTCGGGTCTCCGGGTGTCCGTATTGGTCGACGGCAAGATCGTTCCCGAACCTTCGGGAGAACAGTCCACCGTAACCATTCGAGCGCGCGACTCGAACGGCAAGCTTTGGCATAGTCTCGGTTGATACGACGAAGTCGGATCGGATTCCCACCATTCAGATTCAGCAAACGCCTGCCGAAAAGCCGTAATAAAGCTATCGCAGATTGATTTATGGCCACTCCAACTACAGGCCAGCGGCTGGGACTAACTTCGGCTTGCTGCCCAAACTCGGTCACTGCCCTTGGCAGGTCATTCGATGTCTGTGTCGGAAGCTTCCAATCCAATTGTTAGACAGGTATTTTCATCCACTTACAACTGGCCACTTCTGGCAGCCGGATTGCGAATACGAAGTGCGATCTTCAAATTGCTCCAGGGGAGTAGGCCATGCTCGGAGAACTGATGAACATCCCGACTGACACGCTCATTGACATGCTGTACATCATCCTCGCCGGAGAAGTCGCTATCAGTGCCAGCGATGCTGCGGAAATCGAACAGATTCAACGCGAGTTGCAACGTAGAGGCGACGAGCAATGCTGGACACTTTCAAACTGTCAACTGAGAGAAGCGTGCAATCGGTTTCTTGGATGAGTGTTGAACCAGGACGAAGGCGGACGCTTGCTGAACCCCAAAGTGTCAGAAGAGCACGAATACGAGTAAGGAAGGGAAAATGACCCCGCTAACAGAAACTGAAGAACTAGCCAGACCACTGAGCGCCGAAGGCATTGCACGATCAACCGTTGCGGGTGCACCGCTCAGCCCAGATGAACTGAGCAGGATCGATGCTTATTGGCGCGCGTGCAAATACCTTGCTCTAGGAATGATCTACCTTCAGGCGAATCCTCTCTTACGGGAGCCCCTGAAACCAGAACATATCAAGAGCCGACTGCTCGGCCATTGGGGCTCAAGCCCAGGGCTCGCCTTCCTCTACACCCATCTGAGTCGTCTCATAAAGAGAGACGACCTCGAGATGATTTTTCTCGCAGGCCCAGGACATGGGGCGCCGGGAGTTTTAGCGCCTATATATCTGGAAGGCACGTACAGTGAAATCTATCCGGAGAAAAGCCAGGATGAGAAAGGCCTGCGAGAGTTCTTCAAGCAGTTCTCATTCCCCGGCGGTATTGGCAGCCACTGTACTCCAGAAACGCCGGGTTCGATTCATGAAGGAGGTGAACTGGGATATGTCCTCTCGCACGCTTGCGGAGCCGCGTTTGACAATCCCGAGCTGATCGTGGCGGCGGTCGTGGGTGACGGCGAAGCCGAAACCGGCCCGCTGGCGACCTCATGGCACATCAGCAAGTTTCTGAATCCGATCCGCGATGGGGCTGTATTACCCATACTTCACCTTAACGGATACAAGATCAACAATCCGACTCTGCTGGCACGGATCACTCACGAAGAACTGGAAGACCTGTTACGCGGGTATGGCTGGAATCCTTACTTCGTGGAGGGATCCGATCCACGACAGCATGCATCAGGCAATGGCCGCGACGCTTGAGCAGTGCATCGCCGAAATTAAAGGCCATCAGGAGGAGTGCCGGAAGAGCGGCCTTGCCACGCGGCCGCGCTGGCCGATGGTGGTATTACGCTCGCCAAAGGGATGGAGTGCACCGACCCTGGTAGATGGACATCACATTGAAGCCTTCTGGCGTTCGCATCAAGTTCCCCTGGCCGACGTGAAGACTAACCCAGAACACCTGCGCCTACTCGAGACCTGGCTGCGGTCGTTCAAGCCGGAAGAGTTCTTCGACGAATGCGGGAGGGTGCGACCGGAGATCGCCGCATTTGCGCCGAAAGGGCAGCGCCGCATGAGCGCCAGTCCGCACGCGAATGCAGAGCTCAGGAAAAAACTGCGGTTACCCGAGTTTCGCGATTATGCCGTCAAGATCGACCGCCCAGGAAACACCGAAGTAGAGAACGTGCCGCCGCTGGGACGTTTTCTGCGCGATGTCATGAAGTGGAATATGGACAGCTTTCGAGTGTTCGCGCCAGACGAGAACACGTCCAACAAGCTTGACGCGATTTATGAGGTCTCGAAGAAATTCTGGATCGCTGAAAGTTTCCCCGAGGACCGTGATGGAACAGAACTATCTTCGGACGGACGCGTTGTCGAAATGTTGAGCGAGCACACGATGGAAGGCATGCTCGAGGGCTACTTGCTTACCGGTCGCAACGGCTTTCTATCGTCTTATGAAGCTTTTGTGCACGTGATCGACTCGATGTTCAATCAGCATGCCAAATGGTTGTCGATCTGCAATCATTTATCTTGGCGCCGCAAGATCGCATCGCTGAACCTTCTCATTACCTCAACCGTGTGGCGTCAGGATCACAATGGCTTTACGCACCAGGATCCTGGGTTTCTGGATGTAGTACTCAACAAGAGCGCCGCAGTAACCCGCATCTATCTCCCGCCGGATGCCAACTGTCTGCTGTCCGTAGCCGATCATTGCCTGCGCTCGGAAAACTACATCAACGTCATTGTCTCGGACAAACAGAAGCCATCTGCAGTACCTGGATATTGATGCTGCCATTACGCACTGCACAAAGGGTATCGGTATCTGGAATTGGGCCAGTAATGATGAAGGCCAGGAACCCGATGTTGTTTTTGCTGCCGCGGGCGATATCCCCACCCAGGAAGCATTGGCCGCGACGGCACTGCTCCGGGAACGATTCCCTGACCTGAAAATCCGATTCATTAACGTGGTTGATTTGTTCAAGCTGCAACCCAGCACCGAACATCCACATGGCTTGACGGATGCGGACTTCGATTCTCTCTTTACCGACCGACAAGCCGATCATCTTTAACTTCCATGGCTATCCCTGGCTGATTCACCGTCTCGCCTATCGCCGCACAAACCACCGCAACCTGCATGTGCGCGGCTACAAGGAGAAGGGCAACATCAACACGCCGATGGAGCTGGCGATCAACAACCAGACGGACCGGTTCAGTCTTGCGATCGACGCGATTGACCGCATCCCGAAACTGCAGCGGATCGGCGCGCACGCCAAAGAAGAATTCCGCGATCGTCAGATCGCATGCCGGCGTCACGCTTACGAGTACGGGATCGACAGTCCTGAGATCAGCGGTTGGAAGTGGCCTTACGAGCAAGTAAGTGAACGAGCGTCAGCATCGTAGCGCGTCATCCCTGGGATAGCAGCGCGTGCGATTTAGACCTTGCGAATCACATCAAGTTGTCACCGGTGAGGTGTAGGCCAGCCGGCACATTCTCAGCAGATCGGAGAGGAGTGGATCATGAATACTAAAGCCGCCGCAAAGCGGCAAGCAGTGCCGGATACTGAGAAACTCAGCGCCAAGTACGGATGTGGTCCCGTGCACTTCTCCGGAACGGACGAAGCACTGTATGAACGGCACCTGCTGTTCGACAGTGGCGTCGATCTTGCGGCCGCGACTGCGCGCGATCGGTTCGAGGCCCTTGCGCGGTCGGTGCGAGACGTTCTATCGCAGAGATGGCTTCTTGACCGAGAAGACGTACGAGGAGAAGAACCCGAAGCGACTCTACTACCTTTCGATGGAGTTTCTCATCGGCCGCTCACTGGCGAACAATGTTACGAACCTTCTGCTCGCTCCGCTCACAGACCAGTTCACCCAGGACAAGAAACTGAACCTGCTCGAGATATTGGAGCAGGAGCCCGATGCGGGACTGGGCAACGGCGGGCTTGGACGTTTGGCAGCATGCTTCATTGAATCCGCCGCGACGTTGCAGCTCCCGGCGATGGGATACGGACTGCGCTATGAATACGGCATCTTCAAGCAATCCATCCAGAATGGATGGCAGCAGGAAATGCCGGACAACTGGCTCCGTTCTCCCGATCCGTGGGAGATCGCTCGTCCGAACGAGAAGGTGGAAGTCAGCCTGGGTTGCTCGTTCGAGCTCAGCGGAGGCAGCCTGCGCCCCGTGCCTGGACGTCCATCGACCCTGATCGGCATCCCATTCGACCGTCCTGTGATCGGGTACGGTGGTTCCACGATCAACACGCTTCGCCTCTGGGCCGCGGCCGCGCCCGACTTCTTCAACTTTGAAGAGTTCTCTCACGGCGATTTCGTAGAAGCGTTCACTCAGACCCTCTCGGCCGAAACCCTGACCCGCGTCCTTTATCCCGATGATTCAAGAGTCATGGGGCAAGGGCTGCGCCTGCTGCAGGAGTACTTCCTTGTTGCCTGCTCGCTGGCAGATGCCGTGCGCCGCTTTCAGCGCTCCAACTCGGATTGGAGCTTGTTTGCAGACAAAGTGGCGATTCAGATGAACGATACGCACCCCGCTCTGGCAGTGCCGGAACTCATGCGAATTCTGGTTGACCAGGTGCACCTCGAATGGGACGAAGCCTGGCATATCACGCAGAACACGCTGGCATACACGAATCACACTTTGTTGCCCGAAGCGCTGGAAAAGTGGCCGGTGGCTTGGTTTGAAGAAATGCTGCCCCGGCAACTCGAGATCATCTATGAAATCAATCGCCGTTTTCTGGGCGATGTTCGCGGACGGTTATCCGGCCGACCAGGACCGCATTCAGCGCGTGAGCCTTGTCGAAGATGGCCCGGAGAGCAAGGTTCGCATGGCCAATCTGGCGGTCGTAGGTTCTCACAGCACCAACGGGGTGGCAGAGATTCACTCCAAGCTGTTGCGTGAGACCACGCTCAAAGACCTGGCGGAAATCTTTCCGGAACGTTTCAACAACAAAACGAATGGAGTCACACCCCGGCGCTGGCTGCAATTATGCAATCCCGGACTTTCTGGACTCATCACTGATGCCATTGGAGATGCCTGGATCCGTGATTTAAGCGAATTAAGCAAGCTCAAAGCATTCACCGAGGACAATGGCTTCCGTGACGACTTCCGCAAAGCCAAGCGAAATGCCAAGCGACAATTCTGTGATTGGCTCCGCTGGTCGACAGGGCAGACCGTTGATCCGGAGTCGATCTTCGATTGCCAGGTCAAACGCATCCACGAGTACAAACGCCAATTCCTGAATGCACTGCGGATCGTTGTGCTCTACAACCGGCTGCGCCAGGACCCGGGGCTCAACCTGTACCCACGTACGTTCTTTTTCGCCGGCAAGGCCGCGCCTGCCTACCGGCTCGCCAAGGTGATCATCAAGTTCATCAACAATCTGGCCGCGACCATCGACGGCGACCCCGCAGTGCGCGGGCGGCTGAAGGTGGTATTCCTGCCCGACTACTGCGTCTCGCTTGCGGAGCACCTCATTCCCGCCAGTGACGTCTCCAACCAGATCTCGACGGCAGGCTATGAAGCCAGTGGGACGAGCAACATGAAGTTCATGATGAACGGCGCATTGACGATCGGCACACGCGACGGCGCGACGATTGAGATGGCAGCAGAGGCGGGCGAGGAGAACTTCTTCCTCTTCGGTTTGACGGCTGAGCAGGTGATTGGCAGTCGCGGATGGTACAACCCGCACTGGCACTACGAACACGATCCGGAGACCCGTCAAGCCCTGGACTTGATCTTCTCGGATTATTTCAGCTGCGATGAGCCGGGTGTCTTCGAGCCGTTGCGCGACATGTTGCTGACGCACGGCGACCACTACATGCACTTGGCGGACCTGAAGTCATACCTCACGGCAGACGCGCAGATGAGCGCGTTATATGCCGATTCCGACGAGTGGGCGCGCAAGGCCATCTTGAATGTGGCGGGCTCGGGGAAGTTCTCCAGCGACCGCACCATCGCTGAATACGCAGCCGAAATCTGGAATGTAAAGCCGTGTCCAATACCAGAGAAAGCGTAAGAGACGGACGCGGCACAAGAACACAAGACTATTAAGGAGACAGAAGTGAAATTTACAAAGGCCAATTATTCTCTTCCGCGATGGCAAAGTTTGGTCCTGCATTGGTTCTGGCGCTCGTCGCGTGCTCCGTGACATTCGCGCAGGACGTGAGAACCAACTATATGCCTGGAACTGACTTTTCGAAATACCACACCTATGCATGGGTCGACGAGGTACAAGGCGTACCCTCGGTAGGTGGCCACCCCGACCAGATCCTGGACGCCCAGGTCAAGCAGGCGATCGATTCACAAATGGCGGCCAAGGGCCTCACCAAGGTGGTCGACGGCGGTAAACCCGATTTACTCCTTGGCTACCAGCTCGCAATCGATCAGGAGAAGCAGATAAACGGCTTCGGGGACAGCTGGGGCAGGCATGGGGCGGCTGGGGCCCGTGGGGGGGCGGCTTCGATTCATTTTCGGCGAGTACTTCAAGCAATTACATCGGGACTTTCGTCGTTGGTATGTATGACCCTGCTGTGAAGAAGCTCGTTTGGATCGGTGGTGCCCAACATGCGATTGAACCCAGCAAGAAACCGGAGAAAAACCAGGAAAGGCTCAATAAGGGAGCGCAAAAACTGCTGAAGGACTTTCCTCCGGGACGCGGCAAATAGAACTCCGGCTCTGACATGCCGTCCGAGGACCGGCAAATGCTGCAGCAAGCCAATACAAACGAACATGCAGGAGAACTTGTGATGAATAGCAAGCAGATTTGCGGAGCTGATTTCGCTCTGGTGTGGCAGTGGTTGCTGCCCGTGCAGATTCTTTGGAATTGAAGAATGGAAGTCTGATCAAGGGTAAATTCATGGGTGGGACCCAGACGAGCATCAGCTTTCAGGTGGGATCGTCGGTGCAGAGCTATGATGTCGCTGATATCCGTTCGCTGCGATTCGCATTCCGAAGCGCAGGGTGCCTCGCCCTCCGTTCCCTCGAAGCAGCCGATGTTCCTTCGTTCATAGAAACAGAAAGGAAGTCGCAACTTCATCGTCGGTGACCATTCCTGCCGGTACACGGATTTCGGTTCGCACCATCGATTCCATTGACTCGACCAAGAATCGCGTGGGATATCGCTTTCAGGCTTCGCTCGAAGAACCTCTGTGGGTAGACGGCAATATGGTGGTTCCGAAGGGCGCAGACGTTTATGGCCGGCTGGATGAGTCCAAAGAGACCGGAACTTTCGCTGGAAGGTCGCAACTAAAACTCCAGTTGACGGGAATCGTCGTCAATGGCCAAACTGTGCCGCTAGTCACCGGAGAATACGAAGTCTCAGGCAAGTCCAAGGGAGAGAGTACCGCGAAAAGAACTGTGGGGGAGCCGCCATTGGAAGCATCATTGGTGCGCTTGCAGGCGGCGGGAAAGGGGCGGCCATCGGGGCAGGAACAGGCGCGGGCGTGGGAGCCGGCTCGGAAATTATCACCAAGGGTGACCAAGTGAAGATCCCGAGCGAGACCTTACTGGATTTCACTCTGCAACAGAGCGTCACGATTCCGAAACACGCAGCCTGATCGCTCTGGCTCAGAAGTGAGTCTCGCAGTCAAGTTCGAACGCGTGTCCCTCTGAATTGAGAGGTGCCCGTGTTTGCTCCGCGCTCACAGTGGGATCTTGGTCGTTTCGTAGGAAGAGGACCATGCAGCGTGTCCGAATGGGAAAGAGCATTGCACTGATTGGTTTCGTCGCCGCGTTTCTTCTGCTCTGCTCCGCCCAGCTTTTCAGCCGGCACCGAAACTGTATCGCGCCAAGCCGGAGGACGTGCCGCCGTGGGCGGAGCAGGGGAATTTTCGTTTCATCCGCCTCGACGGCGGACAAATCGAGAGCTGGAAGGCCGAGCGGACCTGGTGGGGCAACAAGTTCAGCGCCGAAGAGAAGGACGTGCTGACCCACATCTATGACCGCGATTTCGAGCAAATGCTCGGCTTGCTCAAGCAGGCGGAGTTCAACTGGATCTGGGTCACCTGGAGCAGCGGCTGGTCGCTTAAGGACGAGGAAGAGAACCGCGAGAACCTGAAAAAGGTAATCGCCCGCTGCCATGAGAATGGCATCCACGTGTCGGCTTACCTGTCAGCTTCCAACATGTTTCGCACCAGCGCCTACCGCGACGACCCGGAAACGAAGAAATACGGCCTGTGGATGCACCGCATCCCCTATGTTCTATGCCGGCCCGACCAAAACCGATCTGCAGATTTCCTGGGACCGCCGTCTGGCCGACGCGCGCAAGCCCGGCTGGCGGGCCTATCTCTTGAAGAAGGCGGAGTTGGCGGTGGACGCGGGAGTGGACGCGATCGTCTGGGACAACATGATCGGTTACAACGACGGCCTGGCCCAGTTGCTCGACGACACCCAGCGGATGGCGGAGCGGAAGGCGCGGGAGACCGGCCGGCCCAAGGTCATGGTTTATGCGAATATCCACATTTCGCCGGACCGGTTTGCGATGAATGACATCAACGAGGTGATCTGGGAGGAGGATGGCAAGGACACTCCAGGTGTGTGGGACGGTCATTGGCAGGTCGACAACGCGCGCAATATCAAATTCCTGAGCGGAGAGAAGCAGCTTTGGCAGCCCCTGATGTATGAGAACGACCTTTACCACTGCGGCCCGCGCGAACGCTGCATCCCCAGCCCGGCCGAGCAGAAGCTTTCCATCGCCGAGGCCTATGCGTTCGGCGCGGCCACCTCGCGCAACATCGAGGGCCGATTCCTCTCAGCGCTGATCAACGGCGAGCCGGAGGCTCAGGAGGCCTGGACGGCCATCGCTCAATACAACCATTTCCTGGTCGAGCATCGGGAGCTGTATCACCAGGCAGAGCCGGCGGCGCGGATCGCCTTGATCTCCGCGGAGCCGCACAACCCGCTGGCCGACGAATTCCTCAAGCAGAGTGTCTTCTTCGAGACCAAAGTGCTCGCGCACCTGGACAAGGGAGTCCCCCTGGACCGGTTCAAGGTGCTGGTGATGCCGGCTGACCTGCCCAAGCTCAGCGCCGAGCAAAAGGCCCGGTTGCATGCGTTCACCGCCGGCGGGGGCGTCATCATCAGCGCCGGAAAGTCTAAGTCGGGAATCGTGGCACGCGCCGAAGCCGCGGCCGAAGGGCCTCGCCTCAGCCTGGAGCCGCGCGGCTACGTGCTGGGCCAGTTGACTCGGAAACCCGACGGTCGAACTTTTATTCTTCACTTGCTCAACTACGATCATCTGGCCCCGGCAGAGAACGTGAAAGTCCGGCTCGAGCTGAGCGGGCTGGTCGATCTGCGAGAAACCAAGGACCTGAGCGGCTGGGAAGTGAAAGTCCTTTCGCCGGACGCGGCCCAGCCTCAGTTCGCTGACCTCTCTCTGCACGGGAACGTCTGCGAGTTCACCCTGAGTCGGATCCAGCACTATACCGTGGTGACTCTCTCGGCAAGGCCGGCGCCGTAGTTTGAAATTGGCATACTTGGCGCAGCCCATATCGGAAGCAGTGTATGCCCGTATTTGGGCGCGGGAATCAGCGTCATTCCGTCTAAGTTGTTGTGCTCGAAGGCGTGCAGAGTGGCCCACATATTGCCTCCTGAAGACGCAGGATCACGAACGCCGGTGACGCCGTCCTACATCCGCCCGCAGGAAACAGGCGCCCGACACCGAGGAAACCAGAAAGAACGATGAGCAAAAAATCCAAGAACCACAAGAAATCAGAATCAACGCTGGACGGCACTAAACACTCCGGCGTCAACGGCCAACCGAAAATCGGCAAAAAAGAGTACGAAGCCGCGATTTTCAAGCTACAAGTTGAGCTGGTCAAGCTCCAGGAGTGGGTCAAGGCGACCGACGCCCGCATTGTGATCATTTTCGAAGGACGAGACGCTGCCGGCAAAGGCGGGATGATCAAGCGCATCATGGAGCGTGTCAGCCCGCGCATCTTTCGCGTGGTAGCCCTCCCCTCGCCAACCGAGAGGCAGAAGACGCAGCTCCATGCCCAACGCTACATTGAACGACTGCCCGCCGGAGGTGAAGTCGTCATCTTCGACCGGAGCTGGTATAACCGCGCCGGTGTTGAGTACGTGATGGGCTTTTGTACCGATGAGGAGCACAGGGAATTTCTCCGGGACTGCCCCATCTTCGAGGGCTTTCTGATCAGCCAAGGCATCATCCTTCTGAAGTACTGGCTCGAAGTATCGGAAAAGGAACAGCACAAGCGCTTCCTCGCGAGAATTGAAGATTCTTCCAAGCGCTGGAAGCTTAGTCCTATGGACTTGGAATCGCACCGCCGTTGGTACGACTACTCACGTGCTAGGGACGCCATGCTTGCCGCTACCGATACGGCAGCGTCGCCCTGGTACATCGTTCCGTCAGACGACAAAAAGCGTGCCCGCCTGAACTGCATTGCGCACATACTCAGCAGCATCCCATACGAAGAGGTTGCTTATACGCCTCCCAAGCTTCCGCCCAGGCAAAAACCGAAAGGGTATATCGAGCCGAAGCAGAAGCATCGCACCGTCCCACAGGTCTGGTAGGCCCGCAGCATGGCAAATCATCGGTGGTTCCGTGTCTTACCAGAGTGGCTGGTCTCATTTCGTGCAGATTGGCTGCGGCCTGACATTGTCGCGGGGCTGACCACCGGCGCAGTCATCATTCCCAAGGCGATGGCTTATGCCATGATGGCCGGGCTGCCGGTCCAGGTAGGCCTCTATACCGCCCTGGTGCCCATGGTGATATACGCGGTGCTCGGGACCTCGCGCGTGCTCAGCGTCAGCACGACCACAACGTTGGCGATCCTCACCGCCGCTCAGTTAGCTCAGGTGGTTCCCAACGGCAATCCCGCAGCCCTGCTGAGAGCCTCAGCGACGTTGACGCTGCTGGTGGGAGCCGCGCTTTTGCTGGCGTCCCTGCTTCGCCTGGGAATCGTGGCGAACTTTATCTCCGAGCCGGTGCTCGTTGGTTTCAAAGCCGGCATCGGGCTGGTCATTGTGGTCGACCAGATCCCGAAAATCGTTGGCATCCACTTCCCCAGAGGGACATTCGTTCAGAACGTCCTCTCCATCGTTCACCATCTTCCGAAAATGTCGTTAGCAACGCTGGCCGTTGGGCTCACGATAATCGTGTTTCTTCTGGGCATGGAACGGTTCCTGCCGAAGGTCCCAGCGCCGCCCCTGGCTATAGCGGCTGCGATCGCGGGAGTCTACTTGTTGAACTTGCAGCATCGGGGTGTCGAGCTGGTGGGTCACATACCCCAAGGACTCCCTTCGCTGATGAGGCCAGACCTTTCGTTGATAAGCGCTCTTTGGCCAGGGGCACTCGGGATTGCGTTGATGAGTTTCACGGAGACGGTCGCGGCCGGCCAGGCCTTCCGGCGAAAGGGCGAGCCCACACCGCGAGCAAACACTGAGCTGCTCGCCACAGGACTCGCCAATATCGGAGGCGCACTTCTCGGTGCGATGCCGGGCGGCGGCGGCACCACGCAAACGGCAGTCAACGTCAGCGCGGGAGCTCGTACGCAATTAGCGGAGATGGTGACTGCGGCGATGACGCTAGTGACGATGTTTTTTCTCGCTCCATTTGTTGCGATGATGCCGCAATCTGCATTGGCAGCGCTAGTGATTGTTTATTCCTTCGGACTTATCAAGCCGATCGAGTTTCATGACATTCTTCGTATTCGCAGGACCGAATTTTCCTGGGCGATCGTGGCTTTCGCAGGCGTCGTGGTCGTCGGCACGTTAAAGGGAATCATCGTCGCGATAATCGTTTCCCTCCTCACACTGGCATACCAGGTAGCCGATCCTCCAGTCTATGTCCTGCGCCGCAAGCCAGGAACCAACGTGTTCCGGCCACAATCGCCGGAACATCCGGACGACGAGAGTTTTCCCGGTCTCTTACTGCTCAGGCCGGAAGGTCCAATTTTCTTTGCGAATGCGGCACAGATCGCACACAAGATTGAGCCGCTGGTCAGGGAAGCGCAACCGAAGGTCGTCGCCGTCGAAGCTAGCGGAGTCCTCGACATGGAGTACACCGCGGTGAAAATGTTCGCACAACTTGCGAAGAGGCAAAGCCAGCATGGCGTTCAACTGTGGCTGATTGGCATGACTCCGAGAGTATTGGCCATCATACAACGATCACCGCTGGGGCCGTTGCTGGGACGCGAAGGAATGCATTTCAATCTGGAGATTGCCGTTGCACGCTACCTGGATGATGCAGCCGTGCGCGACCAGCCCTGAGACATGGCGCGTCGAACAGGAGGAGCGAGTGCTGCTCGCTCGGCCCGTCATCAAGGATCACTGCGGGGCGTTGCCGACCCACGAACCGAGTTTCGTTCGTTGGTCATAATCGCTGGTGTAATTACGAATACTCGGTCGGTTCGAGTTCAACAGTGCGAGGTCGAACGTGTCGCAAGTGGCGCCTGGAATCAGGCAGCGTAGGTCTGGGAGGCTTGTTCTGTTGCCATTCTCACGATGTTAAGAGGGATCCGAACACGGCAAGACTGTCCAGATTTCCGTTCGAGTGCGTCCACAAACACAACGTCATCGTTGATCACCAGAGGATCACCGACCAACTCAAACTGCGACCCGTAGAGCTTTATTTGGCTATTTCGTGAGAATCCCAATTGTTTAAGCCGTTCGCAGAGATGAATCTGGATAGCAGTCATAATGATTACCGTTGCGTAAAAAGCCAATTCCCGGAATTCCAGTGATTTTGCGGAACTGCTAGGTTGACAGACCCTATTCTACCAATTCAGCGATGCCTTCGCGGTGCACCATCAACGCACTTAAAGTCCCAAACTTCACCCCGTGACTCCAGTCACAACATTTGCATATTCAACTTTAATCTCTGCGTAACATTGATCGTCGAAAACGCGCATCTTCCAATCCTGGATCCGACCCGAATCACTGTACCCACCATGATCATTCATGGAGAGCGAGATTATGCGGCGAAAGAGGAAGACCTGCTGCCCTTTTACTCGCAACTTAAGACGCGCGACAAAGAATACGTCTTGCTTCCGGACGGGGGGCACGCTCTAATGCTCGAAAAAGATCATCGGCGGTTTCAGCACGAGGTGTTGAGCTTCTTTGATCGGCCTTAAGTCTGAACCTCCGGGTCCGTAAACACGACTTTGGGCTGCCCAATAAGAGTTTCCTGGCGGTTTGGTCGACAACCCTTACCTTGGGGATTACTTCCCGCTTGCCCGTGACTGGGGCGCTATCGCCCTAACAGGGTAGGCACTTGTCAGATTTGCCTGAAGCCGTGGATCAGGTGTTCTGAAAATGACGAGAACTGCTCAGCATGAGGGTTCCGGTCAACGTAACGAGGGTTTAGTTCCGACAGTGAGCATTATTTCCCCGGCGTCCAGTTGGTGATGAGCGTAATTGGAGGCGGACTACCCAACGGCGGTGCGTTTGCGACGAACCACTTCCCGTCAGGTGCAGCGTCATAGCCGATCTGTTCATTCGTAGGATTGAGATCCAACCTCGATGCCCCGGTCTTCAGCAGCACGTGAAAGAGTCGACGTACCGCACCCGCTTGAAAAATCGGTCCACTGCCATCCACGTCCGCTGACATCAAGTCCGCATCTGGAGCCAAGTAGAAAAGTTCCTTGCTATCGCGCCGCCATCTCGGACTAGTACCACCCGCTTGGGAGATCTGCCACTTGGTACCTCCGCCGGGAAACCGCGTCACGTAAACTTCAGGCTTGCCAGATTCGTCGGAGCTGTACGCCATCCATCGTCCGTCTGGAGAGAACTGGCCTTGCCCCACATTAAAGCCACCTTGGAGAAAGCGGTATGGCTTGCGTTCTCCGAAAAGAGGAAGAACCCATAGCTCGGTCAGAGCGTTCCCTTTCGTGGTGGTGTTGTAGGCGAGAAACCGGCCGTCTGCCGACCACGAAGTGGCGTACTTGCTCATTTCGGAGTCCAGTATGATCTGTTCACTCCCCGTGCTATCCGAGGGTTGTTGAGCCAGTTGGTAGGCTCCCCTCGTGTTTGAACCGAATACGACGGACTTGCCGTCAGGCGCCCAGACCGGGAAGGCAGTCCGAACCGGACCGAAGGTGAGGCGAATCTGCTTATCCCGAAACAAATCAAAAATCCACAATTTGTAATTCCGGACGCTGGAGTCCAACATGACCACGGCTAGACGCTGCCCGTCGGGAGAAATCCGGCTGACGCTGAAATCCCCCGGTGTCCCAATGCTTCGCATCTCCTTGCCTGTGCGATCGAGCATGACCAGGCGAGAGTTGGCTCCCGTGTTTCCTCCCTGATAGGCGATGACGCCATTCGAGGAGCTGGAGAACACACCCCGCCAGGGAAGTTCGTCGTATTGAATCTCCTCGGCGATGGGGAATGGTTGACCTTGGATCTCCAGCCGCTTCTCATCAAAGGGCTGAGCCATCAAGATTCGGTCTCGCGACAAATAAAATATGGCCCGGGGCATAGACTGCATTGGAGCGGGCATGAAACAGCAGCTTGGTCTGGTTTGAGTCCAAATCTCCTAAATAGACTGACGCTGCCTCGGCCGTTCCCCCTGAAAAGTTGGCGGCGCTGAAAAAGTAATGTCGTCCATCAGGCAGGAAATAGGGCCAGCGGTGGCTGAGTTCACCGAGAGACTGGTCTAGCTCTTCCTGCGATCGGGGTGGGACTGCCTCCAGAGCTTGGAACCCGCTGGACAACACCCCAGGTTGCGGAAAACAAGATGGTGCCGTTCTGACTCCATGTGCCGCCGCGCGGCGGCATCGCAGACCATCAAGACCGGCCCACCGGAAGCGTCAATGGTTTTAAGTTTCCCTCGGGAAAAGAATCCGATGGAGCGATCGTCGGGCGACCAAAACGGATTCGACGCGCCATCGGTGCCCGCCAACTCCTGAGCTTTGAGTCCAGCCAAGGGACGTACCCATAACATATCCTGTCCCCCGGGAACGGTAGCCACGAAGGCGAGACTGCGTCCGTCATGGGAAACCGTCACCGGCCCGGCAAAGTACGCCAAGGTAGTGTTCTCCGGGGCCAAAATATTGGACCACGTGGGCTGCGTGGGCTTGGGAGAAGTGCGGAAGTACAAGCCAGCCAGCGCCGCAAGTAGAATGGCCACGGCAGAGCCCCAAATCCAGCGCTCATGCCTCGTGCGCTGAACTGGGCTGCGGGATTGACTGGCCCGATTGCGAGCCACCTTCGGCAATCCACTTCAATTCCGCCGCCAGATCGCTGGCGCTCTGCCAGCGCTCGTCGGGATCCTTTGCCAGACACTTCTTCACGATGCGACCCAGCGAAACCGGCGTCAGCGGCTGCAAGGACTCCATTGGCGGCGGTTCTGTGGTCAGGATCGCCGCAATCAAACTGGCCCGGCTCTTGCCGGTGAACGCCGGCTTGCCGGTCGCCATTTCGTAAATCAATTCGCCGAGCGCGAAAATGTCGGCGCGCGCATCGGCCTCTTTGCCTTCCAGTTGCTCGGGCGCCATGTACTGGAACGTGCCGACCAGCATGCCTTCGCTGGTGAGCTTGGCGTGCTCCATCGTCATTTCGGTCAACGCGGTTGCGAGGGGGCGGGCCGGACTGCTTGGCCAGTCCGAAGTCCATCAACTTGGCGCCGGTCTTCGTCAGCATGACGTTGGCCGGCTTGAGGTCGCGGTGCACGAAACCCATCTTGTGCGCCTTGGCGAGCGCATCGGCGACTTGGGAGGCGATGCGGAGGGTCTGGTCCGGCGGCAACGCACCCTTCGTCAGCCGTTGCTCCAGCGTCTCGCCTTCCACCAGTTCCATGACCAGGAAGTCAATGCCGTCCTGATGGCCGATATCGTGCAGCGTGCAGATGTGCGGGTGGGAAAGTTTAGAAACTGCCTTGGCTTCGCGGTCCAATCGCTGGCGCAGAGTGGGATCGGAAGACAGATTGGCGGGCAGGACTTTGATGGCTACATCGCGCTCGAGTCGAGTGTCGCGGGCGCGATACACCTCACCCATCCCGCCGGCGCCGAGAGGGGAGAGGATTTCGTAAGGTCCGAGCTTGGTGCCAGACGTGAGCGGCCTTGTCGGCGCGCAATTATAGCCCGAACAATCACGCTCTAGCCCGATGCGACGATTCTGGCTAGATGGTCGGCAAACAGGAAGTTATCTCACCTGTCCAATGCCAAGAACTATGTACGGGTGAATCGTGTCTTCTGAGTCTCCTGACCTTTGCTCAGCCGAGCCGACCCGTTTCCAAAACGTTCCAACGCGATTGTGCGCCGGCCTACGACACAGCGCGATCATCTTCTGTACCCGCACACAGGGTCGCTGCAATCAGTACGGCATGGGTAAGGGCATCATGGGGTAGGACCGTTGCGAGTGGACGAGCATCCCTAATTTCTTCAGGGGTGGGCTGCGTAAACTCAATAATGTAGTCGTTCCCCATGTCCTCATTTGAGCGGACCAAGTTCAGGAACTCGTTTTTCTCCTCAGGAGACGAAAAGGAAAATAGAAGCTCGTAAGCGCTGGCGTCAGGATCGCCGAGGAGTGCCAGCGAGCGTGTGTTCGTGAGACTTGCATAGCCAACCAGGTACCCGATGATGTCGGCGGCAAAGAGCCGAGCCTCTGGATTATCGGTGGGCAAGAATTCGACGATGCAGAGCCAGTCCTTCTCATCTTGCCAGTAGGCTCGAAATCGTCTTTGCGCTTCGTTCCCAAGATCGCCAGATCACCTTTTTCGAGAGTTTTGGTTCAAAACTCGCGATACACAGACGATACACAGAGCGTCCGTTCCTTGTGTTCCCTACTGCTATTTACAGGGCATTACGGTGCGACCGGTGCCTTGTAATTACAACGTGATACAACATCTCAGCGCCCTTTCACGGCAATCTTATCAACGCTTTACACGGAAACCCCATCGGCATCGCGATACACAGAAAATACACGCTCTTTCGGCCGGATCATACCTACAACTTTGCTTTGCGCGGCCCGCTTGTCGGGCCCGAGAGCTTGAGTGTAGGTGTCCAGCGTCATCCTTGACGTTGAGTGTCGCAACAACTCCTGCACTACTTTCACATCCTCACCATTGCCCTTGAGAATCGAGGAAAATGTGTGTCGAAAGGTATGCCACGACATCTTCTTCTGAATGCCCAACTTTCGGGCCATCGGCTGGATGTAGTCGCGCATCACCGTGCTCAGCCAGACGGGTTGCTTCCCGCGCTTGGCTCCAGCACGGTTGGCATCGGTGGCCCATACATAGTCGGACGGCTTCTTGTAGGGCGTCACCGCGTGCCAGGCCAACAGTTCACGAGCCACGAACTCGTCGATCGGCATCAGCTTCCTTGAGGTTTCGGTTTTCACCGGGCCCACGTGCTGGTCAACCAGTGATCGGGTGACACTCACATGGAGCTTCTTGAAATCGAAGTCTTCCCACTTCAGCCCAGCCAGTTCGCCTCGGCGGAGCCCGGATGGCATGTCGAGAAACAGCATGGCCCTTTCCCGGATACCAAGAGCTGCCAGAAGCAATTGCATCTCTTGGATTTCGAGAATGTCAGGTGTACGTTCTCTCTTTGCGGAGACGCGCACTCCTGAACGCTTTGTCGGACCAGTGATGGGGTTCCGGTCGGTCAGTTCCCACCGGATCGCATGGTTGAAGATACTGCTCATTGCGTCGCGAATCTTCTCTCTCGTCCCGCCGGCAAGAGGTTTGGGCTTGCCGAACTTTGTTGTGACCAGCGTCTTGAGCCACTGCTCAACCGCGACGGTCTTGATGGCCCGCAATTCCAGCTTCCCCCAGTGGGGAACAACCCACCGGTTCAGAAGCTGCGTCTTCCGAGACGCTCTCGCACACGGAGCGGGCCGTGCATCTCGCTCGTGCTGCCCACAACGGGTCCGATAGTATCTTGACGATCGGGCGCTCACCCTATGCCAATCACGACTGGGTTACCGAGTTGCTTGCGATCCGCCTTCCTTTATACCCAAGACTCGAAATTCGACTAAAGACACAGTTTGCAAGGGAGTCGGTCCATAGCGTTCTTGTTGGCGAAGTCAACCTCGCCCTGGTGACAGCGCCACCGCAGGATGCCCAGATCACGGCTGTGCCATTTGCTCCGGCTCCGCTTTACGCTGTGCTTCCAGAGGACCATCCCGCTGCTCACAAAGAGAGTCTGCTGCTCCAGGACCTGGCCAAGGATGAGTGGATTCTGTTTCCCAAGCGCTTTGATCCAGTCGTGTTTGATGCCATCATGGACGCCGCACAATCCGGGTCCATCGTGCCCGGGTATGCTCACGATGTCATTGCGCCACAGCAGGCAGTGGAATTGGTATCGGAGCACTTAGGTGTCGCCATTCTTACGCAGCCTTCCACGACCGGCTTTCATGCTGATGGGGTGGTCGTAAAACCGCTTTCCGATCCGTCGTTGTGCTTCAACACATGTGTGATCCTGAGAGCCGATAACACCTCCCGGCTCGTCGAGGAATATGTGCGCATGTTCCTCCGCCGATATTCCTCCCAGCGACTGCCACCAAACCAGGTGAAATTGTCGATCTCCGCCTAAGCTTGACATGAAAAACGCCAATCCCGCGCGGTCGCGGCATTGAAGCACAACATCGGAATTCGTGCGATTTTCCCCGCTGAGCAGTCTCAAGCGGATTTCTTGAATGCCTCCTGGGACGCTTGCGCCCCGATTGTGAGCACGACTCGCCCGTTGACCTTGCCAGCCTTGAGCCGCTCGAAAACGTCGTTGATCGATTCGAGCGGCTGCGTCTCGATGATCGCCTTCACCTTGCCTTCAGCGGCAAAGTTCAAAGCCTCTTCCAGATCGAGCCGCGTGCCTACAATCGATCCCCGGATGGTGTAGCCGTTCAGCACTACATCGAAAACCGAGACCGGGAATTCTCCCGGAGGCAAACCGTTGAGCACACAGGTGCCGCCGCGCCTCAGCATGCCGATCGCCTGCTTGAAAGCCATCGTCGACACGGCCGTGACCAAAACTCCGTGCGCCCCGCCAATTTGTTTCTGAATTTCGGCGCACGGATCTTGTGTCTTGGCATCGATTGCAATCTCGGCTCCGAGCTTTCTTGCCAGTGCTGCCTTTTCCGGCCCCAAGTCCACGGCCGCCACATGCAGCCCCATTGCCTTGGCGTACTGGATCGCAACGTGGCCTAACCCGCCGCCCGCCCCCGAGATCACCACCCACTCGCCCGGCCGCGTATTGGTTTCTTTCAGCCCCTTGTAGGTCGTGACGCCAGCACAGAGAATCGGTGCCGCATCCACAAACGACAACTTCTGTGGGATTCGCCCTACATAGCCGGCCTGTGCCAGAGCGTACTGCGCAAAGGTGCCGTTCACCGAATAGCCTGAGTTTTTCTGTTCCAGACACAGGGTTTCCCAGCCTGAGAGGCAAAAGGCACAATGACCGCACGCGCTGTGCAACCACGCAATACCGACCCGATCGCCTTCCTTCAAGTGTGTAACACCCGGGCCGAGCGCGACAACGATTCCCGCTCCCTCATGTCCGGGCGTGACGGGAAGATCCGGCTTTACCGGCCAATCGCCGTCCGCCGCGTGCAGGTCGGTGTGGCAAACTCCACTCGCGATGATTTCTACCAAGGCTTGCCCCGGCCCAGGCGTAGGCACTGGAAGCTCTCGCATCACGAGAGGCTCGCGGAACTTTTCAACAACTGCTGCTCTCATAGTTTTCGGACTTGCCATATTCGATTCCTCCTTAGACATAATCCATTTCCTGTTCCTACCGTCCGATATCAGGCCATCACTTCGTCTGCAGGACTCGATGCGGCTCGAAGATCGTTAGATCCAGGTCCGGCAGCATCGCTCCATGCCTCAGATAATTGAGGTGCAGGTCGAAACATCTGCGCAGATCATGCCGGATGTGTCCCATCGGCGCCTCTTCCAGATATCGGTGCAGAGCGTCCCGATAGGCTGGGTGCGCGCAATTGTCGATGATTCGCCGAGCCCGTGTTACCGGGGCCAGGCCGCGGAGATCGGCCATGCCCTGCTCGGTCACGACGACCTGTACAGAATGTTCGCTGTGGTCGATGTGCGAGCACATCGGCACGATGGTGGAGATCCGGCCGCCCTTCGCGGTTGACGGGCACATGAACACAGACAGGTAGGCGTTGCGCTCGAAGTCGCCGCTGCCGCCCAACCCGTTCACGATCTGAGTGCCCATAATGTGCGTGGAGTTCACATGGCCATACAGATCGACTTCAATCGCGGTGTTCGTGGCGATCACCCCGAGTTGCCTGGTGATTCCGGGGTTGTTGGAGATTTCCTGAGGCCTGAGCACAATCCGGTCAGCGAACTCTCCGAAGTTCTCGTAGAGGAACTTCAGCTTTTGGTCGCTTAGAGTCAGCGCCGTGGCGCTCGCGCCCAGCGATTTCCCGGAGGCAATCAAATCGAGCATTGCGTCCTGCAGTACCTCGGTGTAGACCTTAAAGCGCGGCATCCCCTTGCACGCGGCGAGTCCCGACAGCACGGCATTACAGATATTGCCGACCCCACTCTGAATCGGGAGGAACTCGGATGGAATTCGCCCGCACCGTATCTCCTGCGTGAAGAACTCGGCAACGTGTTCGGCGATTCGCTCGCTGGAGTCATCCGGCGCCGCGAACGCCCGGCCACCGTCGGGCTCATTGGTATGGACGACAGCTATCACCTTGGACGGATCAACCTCGGCATAATCGCGACCGAGCCGGTCGAGAGGGTCGTGAATTGGAGTTGGGCTGCGGTGCGGCGGTGGGGGCAAGATGAGGATGTCGGTTATCTCCCGCAGTCGGGGCGAGTGATACGAGTTCAGCTCGATGATGACCTTCTCCGCGCACCGAAGAAACGTCGGCGAATTCCCGATGCCGGTTGTCAGGTACACCTTCCCGTCAGGTGTGATCTCTGTCGCCTCGATGATTGCGAAGTCGATCGGACCGAGGAAGCCCTCCATAACAGCTTGTGCGACGTGCGAAAGGTGCATGTCGACGAACTCGATCTTCCCGGTATTGGCGAGTTGACGCATGGGAGCCGAGGTCATGTAGGGAGCCCGCCAGCTTACTGCCTCGGCGGCGGCCAGTTCGTCGTCACAGGCCGCGCCAGTCGAAGCCCCGCTGAGGAGCTTCACCTGGAACGCCGCGCCTGCCTGATGCAATTCCCGGGCTCGTTTAGCGAGCGCGCGTGGCACCGCCTTGGGAGCACCCGCAGGAGTGAAGCCGCTTACGGCGACCATCGCCCCATTCGGGATCAGCGCTGCCGCTTCGTCCGCGGTCAGACATGGATACGTTTTGTTTGTTGCCATCGTCTCAACGTCCTTCGAATTTCGGCGCACGCCGCTCAAAAAAAGCCCGGATACCCTCCTGATAATCGGCGCTGTCATAAATCCGGCGTCGTATTGCCTGAATCCGTCTGGAACCCTTCTGGGTTAAGCGGGTGCGCTTCGCCGAGGACACGCAACTGCTCTTTCAATAGCGAGATCACCAGTGGTGAATTCTGGATCATGTACCCAGCCATTTCTGTGGTCGCCGACTCCAGGCGTTCAGCGGGGACTACCTGATTGATGAGTCCCACTCGGAGCGCGCGGTCAGCCGTCATCGGCTGGGCTGTAAACAGCATTTCCTTGATGACCGGTAAACTTACCGACTGCATAAAGCTCAATGTGCCTTCGATATCGTAGGGGACGCCCAGTTTTGCCGGCGTGATCGCGAAGGTAGTTCCTTCCGCGGCGATCACGATGTCGCAGCTCATAACCACTTCACAGGCCCCACCCCAGACACCGCCCTCGACCATCGCGATAATCGGCGTCGGAGATTCCTTAATCACGCGCACCACTCTTCGCAACGGATCGTCGTACGTCAATGGATCGCGGCCATTGGTCGGCAATTCCCGGACATCGTGCCCAGCGGACCAGACCTTCGCTCCCTTGTACGCTCGCAATACAATCGCTCGCGCTCCTGCGTTTGTCAGATCCGAAAGCGCCATGAGCAACTCTCCGATCAGCGCCGCGCCTAGAGCATTGTGCTTCGAAGAATTGTCGAGCGTAATGGTCCCAATGTTGCGGTCCAGCGATTTCTTGACTAGCGTTCTTTCTTCCACAATCTTGCTTACTGGCTCTTCAACTTGGCGATCCTGGCCCATGGTTCGATCGGCGTTTCACGCCACACCACTACGAGGATCGACACCTCCTACGACGAATGGATCATCGTATGCTCCGACCAGCCAGGTCGACTCCGGCCGAGTCGTGGGGGCCTCTCGTACCAGCGGCTGATCCAGTTTCTAGTGAGCATCGGCAGTCGAGTCGACGCCCGCGAGATCCGTACAGCGTCGCCGCTCATTCCCATTCGCAAGCCAGTTTCTGCGGCATCTCCCTTCACATTGGAATTCCGACATTCTTCCACCGCATTGTGGGCAGACCAAGTTAATGATCGACGAGATGACGTGCGCATTCGATTCACCCGGTAGTGTGTCAAAGGTGCTCATAATCATTCTCCTATCCAGAGATCCGAAAAGGATGCGAGGGGCAGAACAGGGGCCGCAAAAAACGGAAATGTGCCGCGGGTTTTCGGCTCTCAGTAGCCCGTAGTGGTTGGCTGCGGAGTCCGTCTCGGCCACTAACTGCCTGCCGCCTCGCTCAGCTACGAGAGTGCAAGCTCAATGCCAATACCGAATCGCGAATAAGAGCCGAAAACAAAGCAGTTCCTGAGTGCGGCGCTGGTACTAAGTATGATGACCGTGCCCAGCACTAGGCATGTGCCCAGATGTGGGCGAACTTGGCACTTCGAGTTGCCGTCAGTCTGCGAGACCGACGCCATGCAAACACATGAAGAGTCAACCGCGTTGAAGACTCTACCTCACGCTTCCGCCTATTGGCATGGGGATTGCGATCCAACTCAAGTGATCGAGGTCTGCTCTTCGGCGAACGGTCGTTCCTAGGACCGAATTGCCGGACCAAGAAAGAGCAAACGGGAGGAGTGAATCATGCGGAGGCTAATAGCTGTAATCGCTCTGTGTCTGCTCACATTTCCGGCTCTTTGCCAGTCCACATCGAAGTGTCAGGTAGCCACCATTACTGAGGTCAAGCCGCATCCGGCTGCAGGAGACGACGCGTCTGATCCCATCACCTATGACGTATCCGTCAAAGTGGGTGACACAATTTACCTGGTGCGGTACACGCAGCCGTTGGGCGAACTCCCCGCGAAATACGCAAGCAGGGCACGAACTCCTGGTGCTGGTCGGAAAGAACACAATTACCTACAACGACATGTTGGGCCGGTCGCTTCAGGTGCCCATAGAAAGCCAAAGACCCGCTGCCGAACCTAAGCAATCGAAATAGCTCGTGCTGCCCGCGGGAGAGTCATGCTCGAGGATTTGTTTGCAGGAGTTACATGTCGACCCAGCGATTCGAGTCGACTTGGAGGAAGAATGTATCGTTTGTTTGTTCTAAGGAACGACAAGAGCCGCTGCTTCGGCGGACGCGCACTTATCAGTCTCTGGGCACTACTGTTGTGCTCCAGCATTGGCGCATTGGCCCAGAGCACCGCTCCCGCATTGAAGGCGAACCCACCATTCAGCATTCGCGCTACTCATCTCGTGGGTTTGCCGAACACAAAGAGCAATTGCTAAAGGAACACTGTCTGCCCAAGACAATGTGTTGCGATTTCAGCAAGGCGGCAAGCCCGTCGCACAGGTAGACATCGCTTCTGTGCGGGATGTTTTTCTGGGTGAGGAAAGCGATGCAGGTCGGCGGATTGCCAATGAAGATAGGCAAGGCAGCCGCTCCGTACGGAGGTGGCCGAGTCGTTAGTCTCTTTGCCCATAAGAAATACGACACCCTGACCCTGGAATATGTTGACGGTGATGGAGGAGTCCATGGTGCGATCTTCCAGGTAGCTAAAGGACAAGGTGAACTCGTGAGGAATGAACTCGTGGCTCGGGGCGTATCTTCCAGCTCTGGCGAAGACCAGCCAACGAAGCAAAGCACCTCGGAGGTCACGCATGAAGACAAGTAAACCGAATTCATGGATCTTCTGTGTGGCGGCCAGCGTCACGATTGCAGTTGCATTTTCGGGTCGGCTGGCTGGCCAAACTGCAGCGGTGAAATCCTCCGGTGGAAGCAGTGGTTCTGGCACGCAATGGAGCGTGCAAGTGGAGCGGATTGATCCCGGGCACCTGGACCTCGCGCATTCCTTTCAAGTCGCGATCTACGAGAACCTCTTGGACGAGTTGAATAAGACGAAGCGATTCAAGTACGTCCTCCGCGAGGGCGACAGTAAGGCTAGCGAGATTCCGGACTTGCTGATCTTGAAAACAATGGTCGTGAAGTATACGCCTGGGAGCGAAACGCAGCGTGCGGTGACCACCGTGAGCGGCGCGACAAAGTTAACGGTGCGAAGTCAACTCATCACACGCGACGGCAAAATTGTGCTCGAGCGCACGGTGAACGGGAATGTTCTCTTCTTCGGCAGCAATTTGCGCGCTACCCACAATTTGGCCCGCAATATCGCCAAAGTGATCAAGCAATCGGCAGGGCTAGGATCCGAGCAGCTGGCGCGAACTCGGCAGCCAATCCCCTGGTTGGTGATGGAAGCACAAGGTGAAACGTGGAGAAGAATCACAGAACAACGCTTGATCACCCAATCAGCAGCCGGGTCATTACGATGTGCAGCTCGCACGAGGAGGACCGATGAAGTCTCGACAGATTCTTATTGCTATCGTGATTCTCGGCACGGTGTGGCACACTGCCGCAGCCCAGCCGAAGAAAAACGGAAGATCCAAGTAGATGCGCCTCCGCCGGAGAGCATTCTGGCGGGTACAAGCATGCAGTCCAATCCTGTTCTATCCGATTTGATTGCGCTCAAACCCGAAATGCCCTTGGGCCCGCAAGACGTTCTCAAATCCTACGAAATCGCCATGAGCTTAGTGGCAGACAAGACATCGGCCGATTTCTCTGTAATCGTGCAGGCCCAACAAACAAATCAAATTACCCGCGAACAGGCCGAATATCTTTTGCAGCAGAGATACCAAATGGCAATGATGCAGTATCAGGTGCTTAGCGCGCTTCATGATGTTCTGAAACATGACATCGACGAAGCAGCAGGGCAGCAGGCAAGGCAATCGCTGAAAACGACAAGCTCCGATACGGTTTTAGTGGTTCCTTTTCCGGGATCCGCCCCTGCATCCAGATGACATCGAAATTCCTCCTCGCCAGGGTCGCATGGAACTTCACGTGCTTTGGTGGCGACAGAGGAGCCCAAACATAGCATGCGATACCCGGAGAAATTAATTGAGGGCGGTGAGGGTGTCGCCCTAGACGCTTCGAAGCCTCCACCCGCGGAGATGATGTCTGTTCTGTCGCATTGCTTACCGTCTCTTTATCGATACGCATATAGACTCTTGGGAAACAAAGCTGATGCCGAGGATGCGGTACAGGATGCGCTATTGGCAGCTTTCAAGCATCTGAACCAATTCAGAGGCGACGCGCAACTTTCGACGTGGCTGACCACTATTGTTATCAATTGCGCAAGAATGCATTTGCGCAAGCGGTCTCGCTATATCCATGTATCCCTCGATTCGCGAATCGGAGAAGAGCAGGAGTATCCGCTGTCCGACACTTTGGTGGATCGACCGGCCCAATCCCGAGGATGAGTGCCACAAGGCTTGGGCGAATGCGCGCTTGATAGAGTCAGCAGCAAGACTATCTCCGATTTTGCGGAGAACGTTTCACCTACGTTATGTGGATCATCTTTCGGTCTGCGAAACAGCTCGCGTTCTGGGAGTTCCCATCGGAACGGTGAAAGCGCAGACTGCTCGGGCACGAGCGAAAGTGCTGAAATCGATACGAGGAGTGCTCCACCAGGGCCCAGCGAAACGAAAATCCTGCTCGCCCAGGCGTCCACACCAAAACAATCCAGCCGTGCCTGCAATCAAACCGGAGGCCGCGTCTTTTCATTCCGTCACACCGACGACTTCTGGCGGGACCATAACGCGCTGACACCACGCAGGAAAGAAAATCTGGTCAGAGCGCCAAGAGAAGAGCAATACGGAACAGCAGCAGTATTCGAAAACCTCTACGGCAACAAGTAGGATCTGCTGCAACCCGAATCGCTACAGAGCGTGAGCAGCATAAATGTCGTGACGGTCACCGTTCCACCAAATCTCGGTAGGAGATCAACTCTACCCCCTGCCGTGCCAGAATCTCCCGAGCTCTCGGCGAGGTCAATACATGCAATTCGACTTCCCGTGACTCTCGCAGTCGCGTCTTGGCCGATTGCAGATCAGAGTCGTTGTAGCCAGGATGGCAGACGAACTCCCATGTCCCCTCCGGAACACTGGTTGCGATCGCCGTGAACAACGTCTCGTTCAAAGTCCCGGTGACTTCAATTCCTAAGGTTCCATCGGGCGTGACAAAGCCTTCCCGCTGCACGGCCTTCTGGAATTTTCCCGCAAAGGTTCCCAATACTCTCATCTCCGCCCAGCGTGTCCAGAGATTCGGTCGCTTCAGAAGTTCACTCAATCGCAAAGGAAGGCGCGGGCCGAACGGATTCCGGACGGCTCGCACCCCGCACTCGGCAGCGGCCAGTAACAGAGGGCGCAACACCTTCGGGAAAATATGGGTGTGCTTGTGCGTGTCGAGGTGTGACACGCACACTCCCGCGGCCTGCACTCTCCGGATTTGCGCCGTTGCCTCGGCGGCAATCTCAGTCGCGTCGAGCTGCCCCGTCAACGCCCGAGCGGCGAATGTTTTCAGGTCGTCACGAAATCGCCCTGATTGCGTCAATGAAGGAACTTTTGCCGGCGGCAGAACCGGCTCGCCATCGATCAACACCACGTGGCAGCCAATACTCAGCTTCGGAAACTGCTTCGCGAGTTCCTTGACCTCGCAAAATGCCGGGCCGTTGGCCATCAATGTGGCGGACGTGACGACGCCATCCGTGTGCGCCTTTACGATGGCCCGATTTACGCCCGATGTGAATCCGAAGTCGTCCGCATTAACCACGAGACGCCGCACTCGCGCAGTTTAGCAGGCGGAACTTCGTACTTGTTGCGGTGTGGTCGGTTCGCAGCCCCTTTCTGCGAGTCCAGATGGACCGAATGGGGATAATACACCCTGGCTCTTTCGATGCCAGGTTGAGTCGATGATCGGCCGACCTCATGAGGTCACCTATCCGCAGAGCTGACCTCATCTGCCCACATACGGTCACTGTCCTTATCGAGTGCCTGAGTTGGGGCACCGAAGATTTACAAACTGGCGATTTTCAGCACTTAGAAGTGGTCACGTCCGGCACTCGAATTGCGATTCCGAGTATCGATCCGGATTCGCTCGACGGCGGACGAGCATAAACATTGTGCGGGAAGGGACCTGATTCCGTGCTGAGCAACAACAGCGAAAGTATCGAGAAGTCGGGAATGAAGACCGTCGCCAACGAGAATGGCGCATTGGCATCCTTGTACGGTCGGATTGATATCGATTCCTCTCCCAGCAGTGCGCGACCAGCTTATCGCCCTTTTGCACGCGCCACATCCGAGGACAGTGAGCATTGACTTGTCGGGCGTCACCCATATCGACAGTTCCGGCGTTGCCACTCTGATTGAAGCGTTAAAGATCGCACGAAACTGTAAAACCGAGCTTAGGCTGCAGGGATTGCATGATCGCTTACATCGCCTGTTTGAGGCGACGGGCATTCTATCCCTCTTCAATGAGGGCATTCGGAGATGAACCACTCTGGGTGCGAGGCGGTCTGATGGCCAATCTTCTCGAAATTGCCGGCAGAGAGACTCTCAGTCAACTCGACTACGTGGGGAGCCTGAACATTCAATTGTGGGCCACCCTGCGTGGGATGCGTGCGGCTCTGCCTCTAGTTGGAAATCGACATCGGTGGCGAGCAGCCGTTCACCAGATGCTAGAGATCGGGGTTGACGCGCTACCGATGGTTGCCCTGTTGGCGATGTGCAGCGGATTCATCCTGGCGATGCAGGGAGCCTCTGAGTTGCGGCGCTTCGGAGCTTTGCACTTCGTCATCGATCTGGTCGCAGTCGGCTTCACACGCGAACTTGGTCCGCTGCTGACGGCGATCGCCGTCAGCGGACGCTCGGGATCTGCCTTTGCAGCCGAGATTGGCACCATGAAGGTGACGGAAGAGATCGATGCCCTTAAGGTCATGGCCTTCGAACCAGTCGAGTTCGTCTTGGCGCCAAAGTATCTGGCCGCACTGGTGGCAGTTCCGTGTCTCAGTGTCGTCGCGAACGTCTTCGGCATTCTCGCCGGGGGGCTGTTTATGTTCTTCAGCACGCACCTTGGTCTGCTGCTCTATTTCCGGTACGTGCTGAACTCGATCGTATTGCGGGATGTGCTTGCCGGGCTGATCAAGGCCGTGGCATTCGCGACCATTATTGCTCACGTGGGATGCCTGGAAGGACTTCGGGTGCGCGGCGGGCCCGAGGCAGTGGGTCGCTCGACAACTTCGGCGGTCGTGCGATCAACGTTCCTGGTCATCGTCGCCGATGCGATATTCACGGCCATCTTTTACTTCGTGGGAAAAACGTAAATGTCCATAATTTCCGTGCGCGATCTGGTAGTGGAATACGATGGCCGGCGTGTGCTCGATGGTTTGAACCTTGACATAGAGCCAGGCCAGATCACGGTTCTGCTGGGAGGCAGCGGTTCCGGAAAGAGCACACTGTTGCGGCAAATTCTTGGTCTCGAGCGTCCGAAGTCGGGCAGCATCTCGATCAAAGGCACAGACATCACTCGCTGCTCACAGGCGGATTTGAAGACAAGTCCGACGGTCGATTGGAGTGGCCTTTCAAAGCGCTGCTTTGTTCAATTCACTGTCGCTGGAAGACAATGTCGCGCTCACCTTGCGGGAGCACACCGCACTCGCGCCTTCCATTATTGACCTGATCGTCTGGATGAAGTTGGCGGTGGTGGGCCTGGCAGACTTCGGCAAACTGCATCCGCAGGAGCTCTCGGGAGGCATGAAGAAGCGTGCGGCGGTTGCGCGGGCTCTCGCAATGGATCCCGAGATCCTAGTGCTGGACGAGCCCTCGGCCGGCCTTGACCCGATTGTGGCGGCGGAACTGGACGAACTCATCTTGTTTCTCAAGGAGACGTTTCAGATCACGGCTCTTGTTGTCACCCATGAGACTGCGACAGCGCCTTCCGAATCGCCGACCGGATTGCGATGCTGTTCGATGGAAAGCTCCTCGCAGTCGGCACAAAAGACGAAATACGCGCAAACCAGACATCCACGCGTGAGGCAGTTCCTCAACCGTGTGCCGGACAACCCGATGCATATGCCGGCATTGGCCTCCTATCTGGAGCGCTACGTGCAAAGTCAGGAGGCAAAACCATGACCACCGAAGCAAAGGTCGGCGCCTTTGTCCTCAGCTGTTTTGCGGTGCTCGCGTTCACTGTTATCTACCTGTTGAATGCGCAGTATAGTGGCGGCACCGTGCAGTATCGCACCTACCTGCGATACGCCGGCGGGCTTGAGCCCGGAGCTTCCGTGCTGTACGGAGGCATGAACGTGGGCAAAGTTACAGCCGTGCGACCCTGGGCTGCGGATCCAACCCGAATCGAGATTCTGCTTGAAGTCAAAAAGGACACTCCGCTGAATGAGAAATCAGTGGCCAAGCTGGGATTCGTCAGCGTCATGAACAGCGCGGCCCTGTCGATCACAACCGGCACTATTGATGCCAAGCGTCTTCCTCCAGACTCAACCATCACCTCAAAAGAAGCGGCCAGCCTGGATGAGATTGCCGGGAAACTGGCAACCGTTGCGGACAGCGCGAATACGCTGATCACGCAGGCACAGGGAGAACTCAACGACATTAGCGGCAACATGAACCATCTGCTTGCCAACCTGGACACGATGACCGGACCACAGAATCAGAAAAAGGTCCAAGCCATTCTGGACAACATCGATCGATTGGTGGCGGACGAGCGCCCTAAGATTGCGCGTCTTACAGACCAACTCGCCAAGGTCAGCGAGCATGCCGACGACACCATTCAGAATGTGAATGGCACGGTGACAGATTTGCGCGCTCCCATGCGGAAAGATCTGGCTGAATTACAGACCACCCTGGAAGAGGCCAAAGGCTTGCTGCAGTCCATGCAGGTGATCGTGAGAGCTAACGACTACAAGATCAACGACACGGTTGAGAATCTTCGCGAGGCGACCGACAACCTCAATCAGTTCACGAATTCATTGAAGCAGCGTCCCTGGAGCTTGGTTCGAGTGAAACAACCCGAGGAACGCCAGGTTCCGAAATAGGTCGGGAGGGGAGAATCGACATGAAGAAACTTCTAAGCGCGCTCGCATTGATGCTGGCGATCGTAACCGCCCTGACCGGTTGTGGCGGGAAGCTAAGATATCCCGGCCTACTACACGCTCAATTTGCCGGCTCCGCCGGATCCACCCGCCCCCGAAAACGTCCGAACCTCAATCGCAGTACGGGAATTCCAATCTCCCAGTTATCTAAGGCAAGGGCCGATTGTGTATCGAACAACGCCGGAGGAAATCGGCTTCTACGAATTTCACCGCTGGGCGGCAGATCCGCGCACGCTCGTGACCAGCGCAGTCGTCGATCATCTGCGCGCCGGCGGTCAGTTCTCCATGGTCTCTATGTATGACGGCCGTCCGAATAACGACTACGTTTTCAGCGGAAAATTGGAAAAGCTGGAGGAGGTGGATTACGAATCCGGGGTCAAGGTGGAAGTTGCAATGTCTGCACAAATCACCAGGGTAGCGACCGGTGCAACGGTCTGGAGCAATGCTGTTTCCGAAACTGGAACGGTGTCTCAACGAAATGTACGCGGGGTCGTCTCCGAGATGAATCGGACTGTCGATCTAGCCATCAACAAACTTCTTTCTACTGTTCCAGCACCGCTGGCGAGTGAGCGATAGGAATATCAAGTGGAACCGGGCCGCCGAGGTTAGGATGTCGTGCGGAGTCATCCGGATGTCGATTGCAGCGGGAACTTGATTGGCAGATACTTGAGGCGCAAAAATCGGGGCGCGGCAAGTGGCGAGCGTTTCTAGCGTTCGCGAAAGCTTACACGTGCGGTTTTGCGTACGTAGTGCCACGACCGAGGTTTGGTTAGTTAGATCCTCCGGCCAATCGATTGCAGTCCTGTACGAAGACCAGGTTGCTCGCATCTGTAAACCGAGAATTGCGGAGAGCACACGCGTCATGACCATCACCGAAGATCGATATCGAATGCTGCTGGGTGCGTCCACTGCCCTGGCCGATCAGCCCACGGTAAAAGCCGTCCTGCAAAGCCTGCGAGATGTTCTGTCCAGCACTTCCAGATTGCACGGGGCCGAACTCTACGTGCTGAGCGATGACGGCGAGAGTCTGTACTAGCTTCGAATTTGATCGAGACCCGGACGCTCCCGCAATTCAACGTCGGAGCCAAATTGTTACGCATTGGTCTGGTGGCGCAAGTGCTTGACGAACAGAAGCCGGTGTTTGTCCCGGACTTGTCGCTGGACAATGTTGGAACACCCTGACCTGGCTCCTTTTGCAGCCGAAGTTGCCGGACGAAGCGCCTACTTGTTCCCAGTATCGACCGCGCAAAAACGCTACGGAATTCTGTCAACGCCAAAGTTGCAGGGCCAGCAATTTGCCCCCGAAGACGTCGAGATGCTCAGTGCCCTGGCCTCCCACGTTGCGGTCGCGCTCGAGTGCGCACTGGCAAGAGACACCGCGGAGCTTTACCACCGAGAGGTCGTGAAGCAGCGAGATCGGCTCAGCTTGTTGCTGGAGATCAACAATCATATTGTCACTAAGCTGGAAGCGGAGGAACTGTTTCAGGCTGTGGCAGGGTCGATGCGCAAGCACTTGGGCAACGATCTCACGTCATTGTGGCTCTTTAACAAGCAAACAGATCGTTTGGAACGTAAATTCCTCGATTTCCCAGCTGGAAAAGGCTTTCTAGAGAAGGTCGTTGTCGTCGAGCCCACGAAGCTATGGAGCGAATGGTCGCGCCTCCGCATACCGCAGTTTTACTCACCGTTCGAAGCAGACATACCTTCGGCCCTCCGCGAAGCGTGTCGATCTGAATCGCTCCTGTCGGCCGTCCTGGTGCCACTGCTGGGAGCCGATGGCCGCCTGGGATTGTTGACCATGTGCAGTCGTAAGGCGAATGCCTTCAACGAGGCGGACCGCGACCTGCTGTCGCAGATCGGCACCCAGATCATCTCTGGTACTGGAGAATGCTCTGGCCTACGGACGGCTCCGCGCGTCGCGCGACGATCTGGAAGAGCAGAGGCTTTACCTTGAATCAGAAATCGAATCTGAGTACAACTTCGAAGACATAGTCGGCAAGAGTGCCGCGATCCGCAAGGTGCTGGACCAGGTCGCGATCGTGGCGCCAACCAGTTCCACCGTGCTGCTGCACGGTGAGACCGGTACCGGGCAAGGAGCTGGTGGCCCGGGCGCATTCATAATCTCAGTCCGCGGCGTGAGCGCACATTTGTCCGCCTGAACTGTGCGGCGATTCCTTCGGGTCTGGTGGAAAGTGAACTGTTCGGCCACGAAAAGGGTGCTTTCACCGGGGCGCTCATCCAGAAGCGAGGCCGGTTTGAGCTGGCGGATCACGGCACTCTGTTTCTCGACGAGATCGGCGACATTACTATGGATTTGCAGCCGAAGCTCCTGCGTGCCCTGCAGGAGCAGGAGTTCGAACGCCTCGGAAGTACCAGGACCATCCAGGTTGATGTTCGTCTGATTGCGGCCACCCATCGGGATTTGGAAAGCATGATCCGCAATAATCAGTTTCGCGAGGACCTTTTTTACAGGTTGAGGGTGTTTCCGATCGAAATCCCGCCGCTGCGCGAACGACGCGAAGACATTCAACTGCTGGTCCACTTTTTTGTGTCGCGCCTCTCCCGCCGTATGCAAAAGCGCATCCGGTCGGTCCCGAAACGCAGCCATGGAGGCTCTGGTGAATGCCGATTGGCCAGGAAATATTCGCGAGCTGGAGAACTTCATTGAGCGTTGCGTGATTCTCACGCAAGGCGACGAATTGAATGTGCCGCGACGCAGAGCTGAGGAGATCTGCTGGCCGTACTGTGGTTGCGGCAGGGTCGACCTTCGAGCAAGCAGAGCGGCAGGCGATCCTCGATGCTTTGAAAGGCGCATCCGGAAGAATAGCCGGCAAAGGTGGAGCGGCAGAGCGCCTCGGACTTAAGAGAACTACGCTGCAGAACAAGATGCGCAGGCTAAGTATCACTCGCGCTGATTATTCGGCCTGACAGCATGCGGTCGCCCGCCAGCATACGGGCAAGTCAAAGGCGCTGGTGTGGCCGTCAGTTCATCCCTAAACATCTTGTCTCCGTAAGCACTTAGAGTCAGAGTCGCGTTTCGGCAATCAGATGTGCTCTTTCCTCAGTGCCCCGCTCTAAGACGCTACACAAAGGGGACTAAACAATCACAGAGGGAACTCATAAATGAAGAAGTTGATCGAACTGGCAATTATTCTCGTTCTTTTTGGAATCTCATCCTGGGCTCAGGAAGTCAGACATGAGGTGACGGTTCAAGGTTCCGGTTTCTTCAACAAGCAGACCACCGTCGGCGGGATCACCGAACGAGCCAACGAACTCTGGCGGCGTGATGGCCGGATACCGATTTAACCTCAAGAACTGGCTCGCGGTCGAAGGCGATTACGATTATTTCAGGAATGATCAGAAGTTCTCGACGAGCAGCGGCACCACATTCATACCGATGAATGTTCACGCCGCGACTGGTGCTGCCATTGTGAAGCTTCCTTCCTTCAAGATGCCTGCCGTCAAGATCGTGTCTCCATTCGTGCTCGCTGGAGGCGGAGCCATGTTCTTCGATCCACGTGGAGGATCTGTAAGTACCGAGCAGACCCGAGGTGCCTTCGTTTATGGCGGTGGATTCGATGTGCCGATGGCCAAACATATCGCTCTTGCGCGCACAGTATCGCGGATTCGTCTATAAGACTCCCGATTTCGAGATGACCAGCCTCAAGGTCGACAAGTACACTCATTCCGCTGTGCCTTCCGCCGGCCTGGTATTTACGTTTTAGACAGTCCGGCTTCCTCCCTTCTTTCAACTCTTCAAGGCGGCTGCTTCAGCCGCCTTGATTCTTAGCCCGCACCAAAGGCTGCCCTCATGCTGGCACTGCCCGTTGTTAAGGGCGGCATACGCTCGAAAGGCCGTTTAGTCTCAATAGGTTGCGCTAAGAGTCCCTGGCAAAACAGCTGCAAGGATGACTATAGCCAGCGATTTGAGGCTGCTAACGAATGTAGAGGAGCGCATCATGCTACGTGTCCAAACGCAAGAATTAGACGGTGCTTTGATTTGCCGGCTCGAAGGCCGATTCACCGGCGAGGGAGCTGAGGAAGTCCGCACGCTCGTCACGCGCTGCGATAGCAAACTGGAATTAGTTGTCGATCTTACGGACGTGATGTTTATCGACGCCATCGGGGAAGAGGTGCTTTTGTTTGTCAAGAGGCTCGGAGCTCAGTTCGTTGCCGAGACTTCGTATTCCCGGGACGTGTGCGAACGGCTTCAGCTCCCGTTTATTAGGCACGCGAAAGTCGAACTCGCACGTGCCGAGTAAATTCGAACGGAAACGGGCATCGTCCTCGGCCTGATTGCACCGTCGCCCCATCATGAGCAGCATCTGATCAACTAACCATGACGGGCTCGATTGGCTTCGGGCATTGCCTCCCCGATTTCTTTCATTGCCCCCCATCCGAAACAACGCGTGACTATCTAAGTCCACCGGCTCACCAGCGGATAGCATCGACTGCGAGTCTGAACTCATCTTCGACTGTCACCGGAACAGATCCTCATCATTCTCGGAGTGTGTTGAACGCGTGCCACACCGCCCACTGCCCGCATTAGGGCAGCGCCCATCGACCAGATATGGGCATTCTTCAGCATTCTTGGACGCCCGCACTTCTGATTCAAGAACTTGCAAGGAAGTCCAGGTTGGCACGGCACCTGCAATCTTGGTGCACACGAGCGACAACACGATTCGCTCAAAGTTCAAAGTGCCGTCAGGCCTCAGCCGAAGTTCCAGGTAGAAGAATGATGAAATCGAACCATCTCGCACTGCTTCTTACAATTCTTGTCTTTGCATCACCGATTGGGTCGCTTGCTCAACAAGCTGCGCAGGACGTCCCGCTTCTTACGCTTGACGACGCAGTCTCCATTGCACTCTCGAACAATCGGCTCGTGAAGAACTCAGCGCTGGAAGCGGAAAAGTACGACTTCCAGGTGAGCACGACTGCGCAGCCGGCGGCTGCCACACTTTCAATTTTCGGTCACTCGGTGGCGAACTGCTGCAGCCGTTTGATTTCACTTTTGCCAAGGGCGTTTTCGGGACGTATCCAGGGGTTGGGCCCATTCCTTCAACAAATGCCAAGGTTCACACGCCAGCACAGTTGACTGCCTACCTGAACTGGCAGCATCGATCATGCCTCTGTCGCAGCAGTACAAGATCGGGCTGGGAATTCGCGCTACAGAACTTGGACGCGAGATCGCGAAAGAAGACGTTCGCGCAGAGAGGCAGAAGATCGCGGCCGAGGTGCGAAGTGCATACGTCGAGCTAGTAGCAACTCAGGCCGCTGTGGATGCGGCAGGGGAAGCAGTGAAGACGCTGGAAGAGGCGCAGCGAGTTACGCTGCGTTACATCAGCGAGAAGACCGTACTCAAGGGAGACGCATTGGAGGTCGATGCGCGTTTGGCCAAGGCGCAATATGAGTTGTCAGTCGCCGAGAACGGACTTGCCACACAGCACGAGCACCTGAACCAACTTCTTGGGCGGGATCTCGCAACTCCCTTTCGGGTCGATTTCATGCCTGAGGAGGACGCGACAACTCTGAGTCTGGAGGAGGCGCGCCAGCAGGCGTCACAGAATCGCCCTGAGATCCGCCAGGCTCATCTGAAGGAAAAACAAGCCGACTACGACCGCCGCATCGCCAAAGCCGAGTACATACCGGACCTCGGTATCGCCGTCAGCTATATGGGGGTTCAGAACGTGCAGGTCCTTCCGACGAACGTCGCGGTGGCCGGCTTTGCGTTGACTTGGGAGCCATTCGATTGGGGACGCCGCCGCAATCGAGTACGCGAAAAATCCAACACACTGGCGCAAGCGCACAACGGTGCACAAGAGGCAGAATCGCAGATCGTGGTTGAAGTCGGGTCGAAGTACCGCAAGTGGAAAGAAGCTTCCTTGTTGCTGAAGGCCACCCGCACCGGTCACGAAGCCGCGGCCGAGGAATTCCGCGTCACCAGCAATAAATACAAAGAACAAGCAGCGCTCGTAAGAGATCTTCTGCAAGCTCAGGCTCGAAGTTCGGAAACAGCATTTCAGTATCAGCAGGCGCTCTCTTCTTATTGGAGTTCCCTTGCAGATTTGCGCCGCGCGATGGGAGAGGAATAAACGTGAGAACCACAATCGCAATCTTTTCATTGATGCTCGTCATGGCCGGCTGTGGCTCGAATAAGCCACTCAATCAACCCCCACAGGGAGTCCAGGCTCAAGCCATTGAGAAGCAAGCGGGCTTCAGCGCCGACGGCTTGCGTTTCTCGGCGGTAGTGACGCCCGATTCGGAAGTTCCGCTGGCATTCAGAATTCCCGGATACGTCATTTCGCTCAAACAAGTGCGCGGCCAGGACGGCAGGATGCGCGACATTGCGGAAGGCGATCGAGTCAGCCGGGGCGCCGTGCTCGTCCGCATCCGATCGTCTGAATACGAGGACAAGGTACACCAGGCGTCCTCGCAGGCAGCGGCTGCGGAAGCTGTTTTTCAGAAAGCAAAGCTCGACTTTGATCGCGCTACGCATCTGTATGACACTCAGAGCCTTACGAAACCCGACTTCGATTCTGCTCGCGCACAATACGACGCAAGCCAGGAACAGCTGAAATCCGCGCGCGCTTTGACGAGCGAGGCGGAAATAGCTCTGCGCGACACCTCTCTGATTGCGCCCTTCGACGGCGACATCGTGAAGAAAGCCGTCGAACTCGGCGCGTTCGTCGGCCCTGGCGTTCCCGCATTCGCGCTCGCCAAAACCGACACCGTAAAAATCATAGTTGGCGTGCCCGACACCGTTGTCCGTTCCGTGAAGGCTAGGCCAACCAGTTGAGGTTGCGATCGACGCATTCCCCACGCGCACCTTTCATGCACGAATCAGCCGCATGTCATCGGCGGCAGACACGATTACCCGTAATTTCGAGGTCGAAGTCGCTATCCCGAATCACGATCACTTGCTGAAGGTGGGCATGATCGGCTCCTTGCAATTCGCGAATGTCGACGGCGCAATTCGAACGTCGGCCTTGCTGGTGCCACTTTCCGCAGTCGTGCAAGCGAAAGACGGGAAATATGGCGTGTTCGTTGTCTCCGACTCGAGTGCAGGCGAAGTGGCTCGCCTCCACAGCGTAGACATCGGCGCGGTCAATGGCACCGAAATCACCGTAGTCAACGGGCTGCAAACGGGAGACCGCATCATCACCACCGGCGCCAATCTGCTTAAGGATGGCCAGCGGGTAGAGGTCCTTCAATGAAAGCCGAGAACCCCAACAACAGTCGTAACGTCGCACAATTCTTTGTCAAGAACCGGCAGATTGCCTGGGTCGCATTGTTCGCAACTCTGGCCTGGGGCGTGTTCGGGTACATGAACATGCCCAAGCGCAAGGACCCTGACATCCCTGTGCGCATCGCGCTGGCAATCACCCCCTGGCCCGGCATCTCGGCAGACAAGGTCGAGCAACTGGTCACGCGGAAGGTCGAGCAAGCCGTCACTGGAAACAGCAAGGTGGACCGTGTGGAGTCCACCACCCAGGACAACATTTCGGTAGTGCAAGTCAGGCTGTTGGACAACATCAAGAACACCCAGCAGGAGTTTCAGGACATAGGACAACGACTGAACCAGGTCACGGACCTTCCCGACGGTGCGGGACCGATCACCTGGATCAGCGACTTCGGAGACACGGCTGCGCTGATGCTGACCGTCGCCAGTCCGACGGTCCCGGACCTGGAAATCGCGTTGCGTGCGCGCGGCGTGCGGGATGCGATTGAGAAAGTGCGCCGAGGAGATACGAGTGGGCGTGTCACCGTTCTCTACTGTTATCCGGCATCAGTGTCACCTGCCGTCATTGAGCGGCCATTTGTCGATCCTTGCTGCGCAGGCAGAACGGGACGGGTATCGCGCACGATGTTCGTTCGTTGTCCGTGGGAAGCTGCTCCGGAATCGATTTTGCGACGGCGAAGTCGGATGACGAAATCCGCGCGTATGGACAGCAGTTCATTGAGAAGAAGCTGCAAGAGTACGACTTTCATCCCGACGCGTGGGGTCCGATTATCATTCGTGACCCTCAGGCCACTAAGGAACGCATCGCGGAAGTAGCTAACAACCGCTATTCGTATCGGCAACTGGATGACTTCACCGATCTGATCCAGCGCACGCTGCAACGTGTACCAGAGGTAGCCAAGGTCCAGCGCGTGGGCGTTCTGCCCGAAGAGATCTATCTGGAGTACTCGGATGCGCGGCTGGCCGCATTGAAATTGCAGCCGACGAAGATCAAAGACATCCTGAACGCGCGGAATGTGACGGCTCCAGGTGGAATCGTCCAGACCCAATCGCGAAATGTCCTGGTTGACGCAACCGCCGAGTTCAAAAGCACGAAGGATATTGGCAACGTGCTCCTGGCATCGTCGCCCACTGGAGCGCCGCTTTACTTGCGCGATCTGGTGGACATATCGCGTGCATATCAGACGCCCACGCGGTACTTGAACTACATGGTCTCTCGCGAGGCGGACGGAAATTGGCATCGCAACCGCGCCATCACCCTGGCCGTACAAATGCGATCGGGGGAGCAGATTTTCAAGTTTGGCGCCGCAGTCGACAAGGCCCTTGCCTATGTGCGCCCGCAACTGCCTGCCGACCTCATTGTGGCTCGCACGTCGGACCAGCCGAGGCAGGTGAAGGAGCTTGTCAGTCTGTTGATGGGCAGTCTCTACGAGGCCATTGTTCTCGTCGTGATCGTCGCCCTGATCGGTTTCTGGGACTGGCGTGCGGCCATGCTGATGGCTGCCTCCATTCCCCTGACGCTGGCGATGACCTTCGGTATCGTTCACGTTCTTGGTATTGACATTCAACAAGTTTCGATCGCGACATTGATCATCGCTCTCGGCCTGTTGGTAGATATGCCGGTCGTGGCAGGGGACGCGATCAAGCGCGAGTTGGGCTCCGGCTCCCCACGCGACCTCGCATCCTGGATTGGACCCACCAAACTGGCGAAGGCAATCGTGTTCGCCACCATCACGAACATCGTCGCCTACCTGCCCGTTCCTGATGCTGACCGGCGACACGGGCTTTTTCCTTTACAGCCTGCCGGTTGTGATGACGTGCACGCTGATCGCCTCCGTCATCGTTTCTTTCACCTTTATGCCGTTGATTGCGTATTACATGATCAAACCGCCCAAGCAGCTGGAAGAGCCGATGTCCGAGCGACGAAAGCACGGGTTCCCGGCACTCTACTATCGGGTAGGTGACTTCGCGCTCAGACATCGTTGGGGTACGTTCGCCGGATCCCTCATCGTTCTGGTGTTGGGCGGAGTGTTTTTCTCGATGCTGAAGCCGCAGTTCTTCCCCAAGGACCTCTCCTACCTGTCGTACGTGGATGTCTGGCTTCCGCCCGATGCCCCGCTGGGCGCGACGGACACGGTCACACAACGAGCAGAAACTGTCATTCGGCAAGAGGCGGAACGATTTGGAAACGAACATCATCACAAAGATGTTCTAAAGTCGCTGACCACATTTGTCGGCGGCGGCGGCCCTAGATTCTGGTTCTCGGTCGACCCCGAGCGACAACAGCTCAACTATGCGCAGATCCTCGTCGAGGTTTCCGACAAGCACTTCACCAACGAATTCGTTGGCCCGCTGCAGACGGCGCTGAGCCGCGAAGTCGCGGGAGCCCGGGTCGATGTGCGGCAGCTCGAGACCGGCAAGCCGGTCGGCATTCCCGTCTCGATTCGAATTTCAGGTCCCGAGATGGAAGTTCTGCACCGTCTCTCGGGCGATCTCCAGGCAATCTTTCGCGCCCAGCCAAATGCGACCCGGGTACGAGACGACTGGGGCGAACCTGCCATGAATGTCCGGCTGAAGGTTGACCCCGATCGCGCCAACCTTTCCGGCATCACGAATCTGGATATAGCTCTCTCCTCGGCTGCGGCGATGAGCGGATTACCTGTCTCAACTTACCGGGAAGCTGACAAACAAATCCCCATCGCCGTTCGTTTGCGGATGGAGGACCGTGCCGGACTCTCTGACGTTCAAAATGCGTACGTCTACTCTTTGTCCAGCAATCAGCGCGTACCTCTGCGGCAGGTATCGAACGTCACAACGGAGATGGCAGTATCGAAAATCAAGCGCCGCAATCAATTCCGGACGGTTACGGTATCCGCGTTCCCGATCCCGGGTGTTTTACCGTCTCAAGTGCTCACGCCACTGCTGCCGAAAATCAAGGAGTTCCAGAAGAACCTGCCTCCCGGCTATTTCCTCGAGATCGGAGGCGAATACGACGAACAGCAGAAAGGTTTTAAGGAACTCAGCGTGGTCATGGCGATTTCCGTGCTGCTGATCTACATTGCGTTGGTTGTGCAGTTCCGAAGCGCCGTCAAGCCGCTTCTGGTCTTCGCCGCAATCCCATACGGAATGACAGGAGCTCTGGCGGGACTGGTGGTCATGGGACAGCCCTTCGGATTTATGGGGTTCCTGGGAGTCGCAAGCCTGGTGGGCGTGATCGTCAGTCACGTCATCGTGCTCTTCGACTTCATCGAAGAAGCGCACGAGAGAGGGGAGCCTTTACGAGAAGCTCTGCTCGATGCCGGCATCGTGCGATTGCGCCCGGTGATGATCACGGTCGGTGCGACCGTGCTTGGGCTCATACCCTTGGCCATTCACGGGGGACCGCTCTGGGAACCTCTCTGCTACGCCCAGATCGGTGGTCTTACTATCGCGACGTTTGTGACCCTGCTGCTTGTCCCGGTGATCTATTCCATCTTTGTGTTGGACCTGAAGCTGATTAAGTGGGAGTCTCCTGCAGCAGCCGAGCCGGCGCCAGCACCCGAACTAACGACCGCAGAGTCTTCATTACTCGCATTAGCCATGGGAAGTAATTGTTCATAGAGGAGATCGTCATGATTACTTGCAGCAGCGCCGCCAGCCTATTCTCAGAGCTGAAAACCAGGTTTGAAACTCGCCAAGCGCGGATAGGCGTGATAGGTCTCGGTTATGTGGGCCTGCCGCTTGCTTTGCTCTACACGGAAGCGAAATTTCGAGTAACGGGTTTTGACATCGACCAGCATAAGGTCGCAACTCTCACCTCCGGTGGATCCTACATTCGTCGAATTCCACCTACTGAGATCCAAGCGGCGCGCTCACGAGGTTTCTGTGCGACCGCAGACTTTTCGAGTCTGACCGAAATGGATGCCATCATCATCTGTGTGCCCACGCCTCTGGACGAATATCGAGAGCCTGATCTCAGTTTCATTACCAACACCGCCAGGGCTATAGCGCCGCATCTCCGTGCCGGTCAATTGGTGGTGCTCGAGAGCACGACCTATCCCGGCACCACGGAGGAAGTGCTTATTCCAATCCTGGAGGAAGGCAATGGCTGCGGTTTGAAGGCCGCCCGCGACGCAACGGCTAACGGAGAAAATGAGTTTTTTGTCGCCTTTTCTCCGGAACGAGAGGACCCAGGCAATGACAGCATCGCGCGTCGTGACATCCCGAAAGTCGTAGGAGGCCTGAATTCCCAAGCCTCGGAACTGGCTGCGACGCTGTACGGGACAATCTTCAACCGAGTCGTCCCGGTGTCCTCACCGGCCGTCGCCGAGATGACTAAGTTGCTGGAAAACATTTACCGCTGCGTGAACATCGCCCTGGTCAATGAATTGAAGCTTTTGTCATTGCGCATGGGATTGGATATTTGGGAAGTCATCGAGGCCGCCTCCACGAAGCCATTCGGCTTTCAACCCTTCTATCCTGGCCCGGGCCTCGGCGGACACTGCATTCCCGTCGATCCGTATTATCTGTCATGGAAGGCGAAGGCGTGGGATTTCCAGACACGCTTCATCGAACTGGCCGGAGAGATCAACAGTGCGATGCCCTATCACGTGGTCTCATGCGTCAGCAGAGCTCTGAGTCGACAACGGAAAGCTCTGAACGGCGCCAAAGTGCTGGTGCTCGGGGTGGCCTACAAGAAAGACATCGATGACCTGCGCGAGTCTCCAGCCCTGACCATTATTGAGCTGCTGCAGAAGGATGGTGCTCAAGTCAGCTACAACGATCCCTATTTTCCTTTTATCGGCAAAGGGCGCCATTACGATCTGCAGATGAAATGCGTACCCGTGGACGACGTCTCCAAATACGACTGTGTGCTGATCGTCACAGACCATTCGGATTACGATTACGCCTGGATCGCGCAGCACGCATCCTTGGTGGTGGATACCCGCAACGCGACGAGAGGCATTCACGGCGACAACATTGTGCGCTGTTAAGAGGATCGCTTCCGATTGCCGCCATGGAGGAAGACTCGATCGCAACAACGTGCAAAGTGGAGGGTCAGGTGATAGGGCGAACCGAATTGGAACACTGGATTGATGGCACTTGTGGCGCTCTTGGATGAACGAAGTCGACAGCAATTTGGGCTCTCGGCAAAGCCGAAAAAAACCCGGGTAAGAACGACTAAGCAGTCTCGCAGCACCATTCATTCAGGAGTGATCTGGAACGATGACTTTCGTTCAACAAGCTTGGTGCAGCCGTTCTTCTCGTGTTGATCACGCTATTGCTGCAATGTGGCGGCGCCGCTGCGCTCATCCTTTGGATCAGAAGCATTCCAAGAGAGACTCACGAGGTGCGGGTGTTTCGCTGCGCCGCGCTCGTCATGCAAACCACGGTAGCCGTCATCGTTCTGCACGGAATCGTTATTCTGCTGTGGGCGAGTTGCTATCGCTGGCTTTGCTTTCCGTCCTGGGAATCTGCGTTTTACTTCTCGGCGAGCAGCTATGCGACCGTTGGATACGGGGATGTGGTCCTTCCATCAAAGTGGCGACTGCTGGGCCCGCTCGAAAGCATGGTCGGCATGCTGATGTCCGGAGTCTCCATTGGACTTCTATTCGCGGCGGTCACTCATCTGGTCGACGGCGAGTCACGATCTCGTCTACCACTTCGCTCCGAACCCGTGACTGCGGATCACATCGGCCTCCGACAAAGGCGAAGCTGTTACTTCGGTCGGTCGCGGTCGAACGTCATACCCTGAAGAACAGTTAACCGTAAGTACGGGACTGCCAGCCTGGCAAACCACATCATAGGTAGTGGCAAGATCCAGGTGCGAGATCACTCCGGTGTGGGCCGAATCATGGAGCCCCATAATAATGAGGTCCGCTCGCAGTTTGTCAGCAGTTTCGAGGATCTTCTCACTTACCGGCCTCGCTGATTTGAATTCCGCGTACAACTGAGGTCTCGTGTCGAGCCCGGCATCGTCGGCGAGTTCTGCCAGCCGCTGCAGGGTTCTCATGCGCGCATCCTCTTGCCAGTCCGTCAGAGCTTCGTCGGTGCTCGATGGTGCGGCTGGAATGATACTCAGAAAGGCGAGCTTGGCTCCAAACTGATTGGCAGCCGCAATGGCTTGCGGCAAGCCGTGGAGAGATGCGGGTCCGAAGTCTGTCGCAAACAGGAATGTGCGGTGCGTGGAGGACGTTCCAAACCAGGGGCGGCCATCGGTGTGCGGCCCAAAGGTCAAGACTGGACAATCTGCCTGACGGAAGATCTGTTCTGCAATGGAGCCGAAAAACAGCTTGGCTATGCCGTGTCGTCCGTGTGTGCCGACGACGAGGAGATCCGCGCTCTCTTGTCGGATGATCTCTCGCAGTTCCGGCCACAGTTCACCCTGCCGAACGATGAATTTGTGTTGAATGCCAGTAAGAGCCCCGGTTTGAATCAGCGAGTCCTCCAAATCCGCGGCCTCGCGCGATACTGCCTCTTCACAGGCAGCAATTGCACCAGGACCTGCCATAGTCAGACCCAGGGAGGACACCACGTGCGCCAGGCAAAACTTCGACTCATAGAACCGAGCGAGTGCCAGAGAATAGCGCAGCGCCTTTTCAGAAGCCTCAGAGAAATCCGTTGCGATCAATATCGACCGTGGTTTCAGAGCCGCTGCGATGAGTGACATGCTGAATTAAACGCCGCTCTTGCCGTCCCAAGAACCGTCGGATGAGGTGCGGGTGACTTGATCCGTAACTGCTTGGGGAGAGCTGGGATCAAGTGCAGCGCACCTCTACTTCACCGACGGACTTTGCGTGCGCACATGAACTTTCTACAGTTTGCATGCAATGTGCCAATCGAGACCGAACGGTATGTCCCTGTAGCGCAACAATGTTCGCAATCTTTGTCCTTTGAGCCTCTGCCCAGATTGAGGCACTGCCCAAGGCAGGGCATGCCTGTAGCGGAGAGAGGTGCGGAGGACCTACGGAAAATGGCGTGTTGTAGGGACCATTGATTGGCAACCCATCTGCACTGGTGGATCAGTAGGCACTCATTCGGAGTAGTGTCGGTTATACACGGTGAAGTCGGCTAGGATTCCCGACCTTTCAGGCTCAGCAGACGCAATGAACGTACTGGCTCTACGACGTTGGGAAGCTCCACCCTGAAATTTCAGGTGATTGCCACAGACCTTGAACGGATCGCTCAAGATGAAGACGACCGCATCTGCCGGGGCGATGTCGAGGGCATAGCGAGGAGAGGCAATCATTCGCATAAGTGCAACCAGCCAAGGCAGACGCTCACAGAGCCGCTGCGAGATGTCGACCGCTGCGCTCGAATACCTGATTCGCTACATCGCTTCGAATCGCAGGAGTATCTGAAATCCAGAGTGCGGCTGACGTAAATGCCGTAGGACACCGAGTGGTCCATGGCGGTGAGATGTTCAAAAATTCTGCCCTGATTGACGACTCGGTTTTGAAGGGGCTTGAGGACTGCATCGATCTGCCCCACTTCACAATCCAAACAACATCAAAGGTATCCGTGGTAAGCGCAGCATGATCGATCGCGTCGTGGAGAAGCTCGGACGCCAGTTGCACGAAGTGCCGGTGGGCTTCAAGTGGTTTGTACCCTGGCCTGATCGACGGTTCCGTCTGTTTCGGCGGAGAGGAGAGCGCCGGTGCGAGCTTCCTCCGCCGCAACAGCACGGTATGGACCACCGACAAAGACGGACCGATCATGGATCTTCTCGCCGCAGAGATCACCGCTCGAACCGGAAAAGATCCCGGCGTGCACTACCGTCGAATTGACCGCAGAGTTCGGAAGTCCTCTTTATACGCGGATCGATGCGCCGGCCTCGCCTGACCAAAAGCGAAAACTGCAGAAGCTCTCACCCGATTCGGTGAAAGAATCACAGTTAGCAGGCGAGCCCATCGTTGCCAAATTAACGAAGGCCCCGGGCAACCATGCTCCGATTGGCGGACTGAAAGTGGTTGCGAAATCCGGCTGGTTTGCCGCTCGGCCCTCCGGCACCGAAAACGTCTATAAGATCTATGCCGAGACCTTCAAAGACCAGTCACATCTGAATGTGATCATTCGCGAAGCTCAGGAGATCGTTAGCAACGCTCTCGGTCAATCCTGACACCGGAGGAAAGCATTATGGAAATCAATGAAATGGCCGGCGAAGAGTGCAGCGCGTTTCTGGAGCGTGCCTCCCTGGGCCGGCTGGGCTGCTCGTATGAGAACCAGCCGTATGTAGTTCCGATTCGTTTTGCCTACGATAGCGGACTACCTGTACGTTTTCTCGACCTTTGGGCAGAAGGTGAAGTGGATGCGTGCCAATCCCAAAGTGTGTGTGCAGACGGACCAGATACGAGAATCAAGGCGAGTGGATCAGCGTCGATTGTCAACGGCGAATATGAGGAACTGCCCGAGCCGCAATTCACAGCCGAGCGTAAACATGCGAGTTCACTGCTAGCAAAACGCAGTCATTGGTGGCTGAATGCCCTGGGCGAGCGGCAACTGAGAGTAGGCGAGAATTCCATTGAACCGCTCTTTTTCCGCATTCGCATCCAGTCAATGTCGGGATTGCGCGCTACGGACGAAAAGGAGAGGCGGTGGGTAACTGCTGATTAAGCGCCATCCTGCAACAAACTGTCGAAGGCGTTCGCTGTCCAGAAGGTCGAGAGATCGCACCGCCATATCGCCCGGCAAATGCTTGCAATTCTGGCTCACGCCGATGCTTTTCATTCCGGCAGCGCGAGCGGCTTCGATGCCATGCTGCGCGTCTTCGACAACGATGCAATGCTCGGGCGCGACACCCAATTTGGTGGCCGCGACGAGGAACACTTCAGGGTCAGGCTTGCCCCGGCGTACATCCTCAGCGGACACGATGGCTTGAAAGCACATGCTGGCGTGTAAGACATCGAGGATCGTTTCTATGTTGGCGCGAGGAGCCGCCGATGCAATCGCTTGTCCCCAGCCTTGTCCGTACAGCAGGTTTACCCACTCCAAGGCTCCAGGGAGCGCCGCAATGCCGTGCTCGCGCACATGTTGCCGATAGAGCGCTTCTTTGGCGTTCCCGATGCGCTCGATCAATTCAGGTGTAGCCTTTTCGCCGAGCCACTGCCGGAGAATCGAGTCGTTGCGCTGTCCGAAGGTGGCCAGGAATTGTTCGCGGGTGACCGGGAAACCTTCGCGGGACATAGTGTCGCGCCAGGCCTGCCAATGGTATTCGGCAGAGTCGACCAGGGTTCCATCCATGTCCCAGAGTACTGCTCGATTCATGGCCATGAGCGTCCTGTGGTACCTTCGGTGAGGATCTCGGGCGTCCCCATTAACCTCGCAAATTTCAAGCCAGGTAGTTCTTCTTCACCCGATCGTTTCAGCGACTCGAGCCAGGGCGAACTGTTGGAGGCGATGGGTATCGCTGTTGAACTTGCGAATGCCTTCAGCTAACTTTTCGGTAGCCATCGCGTCCTCGTTGTGCATCCAGCGAAAGGACTTTTCCTCCAGGCGCAATCTGGGTTCTTCGCTCTGTCGGGCCTTCAGCGGATCGAGTTCGCGCTTCACAGTGCCTTCTGCGCTCTCGAGTTCTTTCAGGAGCTCCGGGCTGATCGTGAGCAAATCGCATCCCGCCAAGCGGACGATCTGGTTGAGATTCCGGAAGCTTGCTCCCATCACTTGCGTCTTGTAACCGAATTTCTTGTAGTAGTTGTAAATGCGCGTCACCGATGCAACTCCCGGATCCTGGTCCGGAGCTATCTCTGCTCCGCCGTGCTCTTTCCTGTACCAATCGTAAATTCGGCCTACGAACGGGGAAATGAGAGTAACGCCTGCTTGGGCGCAAGCCACCGCTTGGGCAAAGCTGAACAGAAGAGTCAAATTGCAGTGGATGCCTTCCGATTCCAGGACCTCCGCTGCCCGGATTCCTTCCCAGGTGCTCGCAATCTTGATCAGAACTCGATCCCGCGAAAATCCCTTTCTTTTCGTATAGCGAAACGAGCTTTCGCGCCTTCGCAACCGTACCGGCCGTATCGAAACTCAGGCTGGCTGGGACTTCGGTTGAAACCCGACCCGGTACCACTTCGAGAATCTTCGACCCGAACAGCACGAAAAGCCGGTCGATGAACTCTTCAGCCATGCGCTCCTGAGTGCCGCCCAGCTCCGAAGCTGCTTCGGTTGCTTCCTCGACCAGGTGACGATAAACAGGCATCTGCGCGGCTTGGAAAAGAAGTGAGGGATTCGTCGTCGCATCCTGAGGACGATGCTGCGCAATCGCCTCGATGTCGCCGGTGTCGGCTACTACAGTGGTGTATTGTCTTAAGGACTCAAGTAACGTCATTGCTGGCTCCTGCCTTTCGTTTCACTGTTCCTTTAGAGTTGGACCCGAGGCTTCGCTTGCGCTGGGAACCGCCGGAACGCCGTAGACAACAGTCGGATTGGTGCGAATCGCACTGACTTTGGCAAGGCGACGACGGTGCCGTTCCGCTCCGCTGAACTTCGCGGCAAGGAAGCTTTTTACGCAGTTCCAGGCAACGGCAACTCCTGTCGTCAGACCGCCGAGGCAAAGGATGTTCATATCGTCATCCTCCACGCCCTGTCGAGCTGAAAAATCATCGTGACAGACTGCCGCGCGCACCCCTTCAATCTTATTGGCCGCGATGGATGTCCCTATGCCACTGCCGCAGAGCAGGACACCGCGTTCCACGACTCCCGCTGCGACGGCGCGAGCAAGCGGAATCGCAAAGTCTGGATAGTCGTCGTCCCTGTCGTATTGCAAATTGCCGAAGTCCACAACTTGGTGGCCTCTTGCGCTAAGCAAGATGTAGATCTTCTGTTTCATTTCGTATCCGCCATGATCGGCGGCTATGCCGACTTTCATCTTTTCACCTCAGATTCTGGTGCAGTGCGATCGGGCTTCGGGCATGACCTTTTGCAGGTTGCACTCAGTGGGCCAAACGGGAATCACGGCATTTTTCGTGGATACCAGAATTTTCGTCGCGTGGGTCCTTCCATCAATGCCCACATTGAGGCACTGCCCTGGGCAGGGCACGCCGAATCCAGGTTGGCTCCTCGGAAATAAGCGAAATTAACGCTTTTAAGCGGACATCCCGATTGGCAATCCATCTGCTGTTCCTCAATGTCCAGGTACGTAAATCGACTGGAAAATGGGGAGAGCGACGTGGGAGCCGGTAACTCAGTTATTGAATGTGCGCTGATGGGGATCCAGCAGACGCACAAACCGAAGAAGGCGAGGAGATGGAGAAGGATCCTCAAGCAGGCGCGCAAGGGCGGTACCGCGCCCAGACTACAGTCTCTCATTCAGCTCTCTCTCCGATTTTTCGCAGCTCTGCTGGGCTTTGGTCTACTCGGGCTACTTGGTCTTTCGAAGCGGCCCGGGGGCCGTTTGGAAACAACTGCAGGCAGTCGGCTGGGGATTCGCTCTCGTTATCCTTTTGGGAGGGCTCTCACAATTGGCCAAGACATGCGCCTGGAGACAGGCGTTTACCTGCGATATCAGCGGCCTTTCCTGGTTCCGTAGCTTCGTCGCGCAATTGATCTCGGACGGGATCGGACAATTTGGTGTCGCTGGAAAGGTGGTTGGCGAGGGGACGCGCATATCGCTGTTGGGTCGCGCAGTGCCCCTATCGAATGCATTATCGGCTGGTGCGATTGACGGAGCTCTGCATACCTTCACCGCCGTAGCTGGTAACGGTCTCGGGCATCTCAGCCATTCTAATGATTGGCCCCGTTTCTGTTACGTGGCGAGTCTATGCAGCGCTGCTCATTGCTGTGCTGATATCAGCGGTGATCCTGGCGGCTGTGGCGGTTAGAAACCGTTGGCAGTTGGTGGGCCGTGCAACCCGGGCGATTGGCCGATTGCCTCGGCTTCATACGTGGGTCAGCGGTAAACAGCCGATCATTGACTCGGCGGAAGACAACCTCCTGAGCTTTCGTGATGAAGCGCCGGCCGCGTTCTGGGCAACATTGATCTTCAATCTCCTATGGCACATGCTGGCAGTCCTGGAGGTCTACATCATTCTGCGGTTTATGGGAGCAGGGTTCACCGTAGGCGGTGCTTTCATCGTGGAAGCGCTGACGAAGGTGATCAACCTCGTGGGCGCGCTCAACCCGGGCAACTTCGGGACCTACGAAGGTGGGAATATGCTCATTGCAAAGATGTTCGGCGTGACGGGCACCGCTGGATTGACACTGGCATTGTGCCGACGTGCGCGCACCGTCTTCTGGGCAGGGGTTGGAGCCATGTGCATGATCGTTATGAAGAAGGCCGAGGCGCCGAGGACAATAGCGGCGAAGCTAGATCCGGCAGTAGAGCCGTCCCACGGCGAATAGGGCTCCGCGAATACTCTTATGCACGGGAACAAACGATCTTCGAATCGACCCAGGCGTGACCAGATGAGGTCCGCGTGCCCGTTACCGGGCACGGTATTGTCGCCGGGTACCAGGTTTATTGCAGAACCACAACATAAGAAATGATTTGATTCTGAGATGAGTTCGGCAAGTGGCGTGCCTACATCATCTGGTGCAACTGCTTCCGGTCCTTTCGAGGAGCCGTTCACAAAAATGTCTCGAGCGCACTGCGCCGCTGCGCCCGCGAATGACACGAAGCAAGCGGCTTAGGAGTTCAGTCAATGATGAAGAATTCTGCATTACTCATGGTTACGTTCGCGATGCTCGCATTTTGCCCTCTTGGCCGTGCTCAAGATCAGGAGCCCACTATCGACTCCACCATCGCAGTAGTGAGGGCCAATATGCAGGCAGACAGGACTGCCCTCATCACAACAGGAATGAATTTCAACGACAAAGAGGGCGCGGCATTCTGGCCGATCTATCAGCAATACGAGTACGAACGATCCAGGCTGGATGATCGTCGCGCTGCCGTCATAAAGCAGTACACCCAGAAGTACCCGAACCTGACCGACGCCGAGGCCAAAGCAATGGCAGACCAAATGTTGGACTGCGACTCTCGTCTGGCTGCGTTGAAGAAGAAGTACTACAAGAAGTTCAACAAAGTGCTTCCGGCTCTTACCGTGACGAAGTTCTTTCAATTGGAGCGTCGCGTCGACTTGATGATGGATATGCAGGTCGAGTCCTCACTTCCTCCCCTCACGCAGGCAAAGTACGCCGGCCAGACAAGTAGCGTGGCAGAACCGCCTGAGCAATGAGGCACGCTGCTCTTCGACCGCGATTCTCATCCAGGGAGCACTCGATGTTCAGCATCATGAAGCGGCCCGTGATAGTCGGGGCAATGCTAATGTCGGCAGTCATGGCACTGGCGCAAACGCAGGTCCAGAGAGAAACGCTCTCGGTGCAAGGCTACCAAGGGCAGGCGACAGTCATTCGAAACCATGGGCGTGTGTTCGTGGACGTGCAGGACCTGGCGCGAATCACAAAAGGCTCTCTGAGCTTTGAGGAGGACCGAATCATTCTGACACTCGCTCCGAGCGACGCTTCGGAGCCGGCCCGCGACACCGCCACGAAGTCGGGATTTTCACCCGCGTTCATGAGGGCCGCGATCGAGGCGATGGCCTCGATAAGAGAATGGGGCGGGATGCTGCAGGTGATCGTTCAAAATGGATATCCCGTGGGGAAGGCCATGGCAGGAAACACGATTCGCGCGTACCAGGGTCGAGCTGCCGACAGCGTCGCATTAGCCTCAGCCGCTGCATCGACGGATGATGACCACCGCGGGCTCGAGTTGCTGAGGAATGAGTTCAACAATGTGCAGGCCTGGGCTGAGAGCTTTGTTGACGCTCGGAATTCGTTGAGTGCGGCCGACCTGTCGACATCGGAAAACCCGCTCAAGGATGATCAGGACGCCCAGAAGATCATCCGTTGTGGTCAATTCCTGGCGCAGATGTTCGCCGGCGGTACTTTCCAGGATGATGCGGCGTGTCATTAGCTTCTTAACACATGAAAAACACACTTCCCCAATCCATTGCGGTCAGCGACTTCGTATCTGACGCAGCGTCCGTCTCAGCAGCGTCACCGCAAAAACGTCGCACGTGGGCACACACAGAGGGGCTTCCATTGCCGCTGGGGGTTACCTGGATCGAGGAAGACCAGGCCTTCAATTTTGCGGTGTGTGCTGAACATGCCGAGAGTGTGAAACTGTTTCTCTATTCCCCTAGCGATTTGGCAAAGCCAGTTTTGACATTTCAGTTCGATCCTATCCGCAATAAGTCAGGGCGGATCTGGCACTGCAGGATCCCGCTCGATCAAATGTGCGATGCCCGCTATTACGGTTACTCGGTTTCAGGGCAGGCCGTTGCTGGTCTCCGCGGCTTCGATCACGAAAAGGTTCTTCTCGATCCGTATGCGAAAGGAGTTTTCTTCCCGCCGGGGTTTGATCGCAAGCGCGCCATGGCGTCAGGCCCCAATGCACGCAAAGGCGCCGCTCGGGGTGTTGCCTGGACAACATAATTGCTTTTGATTGGGCAGGAGATGTTTCACCTCGGCCCGAATCGGACGCGATCATTTACGAACTTCACGTCAAGGGATTCACGCGCCATCCCAATTCCGGCGTGCATCCATCCCGAGCCGGAACCTACACCGGCTTGATCGAAAAGATCCCATATCTGAAGGACCTTGGGATCACCGTTGTCGAACTGATGCCCGTCTTTCAGCGCGACCCTCACGAAAGAGACTATTGGGGCTACATGCCTTTGAACTTCTTCGCGCCTCACGCGGAGTATGGCGCCCGTGGCGATGATGAGCAACATCTCGAATTCAAGAATATGGTCAAGGCCTTTCACAAAGCCAGAATCGCCGTAGTGCTCGACGTTGTGTACAACCATACGTGTGAAGGAGATCACCTCGGTCCAATCTATAGCCTCAAGGGTTTCGATGCCGCCGGTTATTACATGCTGTCCTCCGACCCGACTACCCCGTATGCCAATCACTCCGGCACCGGCAATACGTTGAATTTCAGCCAGCCTCACGTGCGCAAAATGGTTATGGACAGCCTGCGGTACTGGAAGAACGAGATGCACATCGATGGTTTCCGCTTCGATCTGGCATCGGTGTTTAGCCGCAATGCCGATGGATCACTGAATTGGGGAGATGCTCCCATATTCAGTGAAATCGCCGCCGACCCGGAGTTGGGTCGATTGGCTTTGATCGCAGAACCTTGGGACGTGGGTTGTTACCAGCTCGGACGTGGATTTCCGGGCACGACCTGGCTGCAATGGAACGCGCGTTATCGCGACGATATCCGCCGTTTTGTGAGGGGCGACGCGGGGATGGTCCCGGACCTTATGCGTCGTATCTACGGCAGCGATGACTTGTTTCCGGACAGCCGCGAGCATGCCTATCATGCCTTCCAGACCGTCAACTATATCGATTGCCACGATGGCTTCACGCTCTACGATCTGGTTTCCTACAATCAGAAACACAACTGGAAAAACGGTCATGACAATCAAGACGGTATGGACGCGAATTACAGTTGGAACTGCGGACACGAAGGAGACGAGAGTGCGCCAGCGGAGGTTCTGGCACTTCGCCGGAAACAGGCTAAGAACTTCTTCTGCCTCCTCATGCTCTCGAACGGCATCCCGATGTTCCGGGCCGGCGACGAGTTCCTGAATACACAGCTCGGAAACAATAACCCGTACAACCAGGACAACGAAATCAGCTGGCTGGATTGGAGTCAGCTCGAGGCGAATCAGGATGTATTCCGGTTCTTCAAGGGCATGATTGCGTTCCGGAAGTCGCATCCTTCTTTATGCCGCAGCCGGTTCTGGCGCGATGACGTTTCCTGGTACGGCGTCGGCGCAACGGTCGATCTCTCGCCCGATTCGCGTAGTCTGGCCTTTTGTCTGCATGGCGCTTCCCAAGGCGACGACGATATCTACGTGATGATCAATGCGTATTGGCAAGAACTGCAGTTCCAGATTCAGGAGGGTCGCGCCCCAAGATTGGGTAAGAATCGTGGACACCGACCTGCTCGAGTCCCCAAGATTTCTCGGAATCAGGTCTACCGCTGCAGCGGGTCACTCTATCAAGTAGCTCCCCGATCCATTGTCGTGTTGATCCGACCCCAGAAGAGAGACCGACCGTTAGCAACTCGTTCACGGATCAGAATCGCTGACAAGCTCACCCGTGGGTGCTACATTAGGTCGCTAAGGGGCTGGCATACTCTTTGCTCTTCATCTCTCCCCCTGTGTGTCTGCTCGGCGCTCTTGCTATGAGGCGCGAGGTCGCGAATGAAAGCTGCGCTGGCGCTCATTACGATTAGCACTATCAGTCTTCTGCTCGGGCCTGCCCCTGTTCTTGCGCTCGACCCATCGCGGGATGTTAGCCAGCACGTGCGTACCGCATGGACTAGCCCGGACGGGTTCTTCCTGGGCAACATTTACGCCATGGCGCAGAGGCTCGACGGCAATCTCTGGTTCGGCGGAGAATCAGGCCTGTTTCGCTTCGATGGCGTTCGCAGTAGCCCCTGGCAAGCACCTGCGGGTCAGCATCTCCGTGACAAGAACATCTACGGCCTGACGATGAAGGCCGGCTTCCCTGGGCACCGCGAAGGGAAAGCTGACTCGATCCCGCGCCAGTTTCAGAATATCCAGCCCAGGCTGGCTATGCTCAGGCAAGAGACCTCAGATTTGCACACCTCACCACCAACGATGGCCTATCGCAAAGCAATGTCAAAGCAATTTTGCAGGATCATCGAGGCTTCATGTGGTTTGCCACCCAAGACGGCTTGGATCGCTACGACGGCAACACCTTCGTCGTATACAAGCACAACCCCAACGATCCTGACAGCTTAAGCGCCAACCTTGTTATGGATCTTATAGAGGACGATCAGGGCTATCTGTGGATTGCCACCTACACTGGCGGGGTGAACAAATTCGATCCCAGAACCGAACGCTTTACCCGCTACCGTCACGACCCCGGCAATCCCAACAGCATCGGCGCCGATTCCGTGAACAGTATCGCCCGCGACAGTCGCGGCTGTCTGTGGTTTGGCACCGAAGCAAGCGGCCTCGACAAGTTTGATCCAACCACCGGAACATTTACTCATTATCCGAATGACAGCGACGGCCTATTTGTTGGGAGGATCACTCACGTTATCGAGGATAGGCATCGGGATATCTGGTTTGTTGGGGAGCGCGGGCTGTTCCATCTAAACATAAAGACAGGAGAGATTACTCGCCCTCCTGCAACCAGGAATGGCCTGGGCGCGGATTACGTGGCTGAAGACGAGATGGGCAATCTTTGGATACTGGCCTATTCCCCGATCGTCGGGCTCGTCAAATATGATCGCCAGGCAGAGCGACTCACGACATACCCGGTTGGCGCCGGTGCTGTCGGCCTGGTTAATAGCAAGCTTTTCGATGATCGAGGAAACGGATTTTGGGTGCCGTCGAGTCTGGGCCTCTATTACTTTGACCGGCGCACAGAACATCTCACGCGCCTTTTTCAACACGATGAGAGCAACCCGGATAGCCTCAACGATAACGATGTGATCTCGGTGTATCAGGACAGGGGCGGCGTGCTGTGGGTGGGAACTGAGAAGGGAGGGCTTAATATTCTCAATTTCCAGCAAAAACAGTTCGGCCGTTATATGCATCGCCCCGGAGATCCGAATAGTCTCTCGCCCGGCAGGGTCACTGCAATTTACCGAGATTCCGAGGGTATTTTGTGGGTAGGGTTCTCCCCTCGCGCGTTGGATAGATTGAATCGAAAGACGGGACAAGTCACCCATTATGTTGTCGGCCTGGAAGACAGGAACGCCATTGAAAAAGGCACTAACGTCAATAGCATTTACAAAGATGCACGCGGCTATCTCTGGTTGGGTGGCTGGGGTAGCGGTCTTGACCGGTTCGATGAACGCACTGGGCAGTTCAAACACTACCGGCACAACCCTGATGATCCCAACAGCTTGCCATCTAATCACGTTCTCCGCATCTTTGGAGATCGCCAGGGCCAGTTATGGGTGGGGCATATTGACGGCGTCGCTCGTTTGGATCCAGCGACTGAGCAATTCACTTTCTATCGTCCTGATCCAAAGAATCCGACCAAATACGGGAATGCTGCGTTGGCCTTCTATCAAGATCGTTCCGGCGTGCTGTGGGTGGCGAGGGGCGAGGGCGTGCTGAGCCGCTACGATGACAAGACGAAAACCTTTGCGAACTACACGCCCGATTCGCGTGACCCTCACGGACTCAACGGCGGCGATATCAGCGCCATTCACGAAGACCGTACCGGAACACTGTGGCTGGGAGCCTTGGATGGACTGTACCGGTACAATCGCCAAGACGAAACCTTCACCCGCTACACGGAAAGTCAGGGTCTACCCAGCAGCGCTATTCAGGGGATTCTGGAAGACAAGGTTGGCAGGCTTTGGATCAGCACGAAGAACGGCATATCGCGCTTCGATCCCCAGACGGAAACGTTTAGAAATTACGACGTGTCCGACGGCTTGCAGGCTAACGAGTTCAGTCAAGCCTGTTATACACAAGGCTCGGATGGGGAGATGTTCTTTGGCGGCAGCAATGGGTTCAATGCATTTTTCCCTGAAAATGTCCGGGACAACCCCTACGTGCCGCCCGTAGTGATCACTAGCTTCAAAATCTTCAACAAACCTGTCCCTATCGGCGCTAATTCGGTACTTCAAGAAAGCCATCCCATACGTCGATTCCTTGACTCTCTCCTACCGGGACAGTGTCTTCTCCTTTGAATTCGCGGCATTGAGTTACGCAAATTCCCAGAAGAACCGTTATCGATATAAGCTCGAGGGCCTAGAACCTGGCTGGAACGAGGTGGGCAGCAAGCAACGCCTGGCTACGTACACCAATCTAGACCCCGGCAAATATGTTTTTCGCGTGCAGGGATCAAACAGTGATGGCGTATGGAATGAAGAAGGGGTATCGCTGCCCATTGTCATCACGCCCCCTTGGTGGAGAACCAACTGGTTCCGTGCGGCATGCGTTGCGGCATTTCTGGGGATGGTCTGGGGGATACCAACTGCGGCTGCGGCAACTGGCGGCGGAGTTCAACATGCGTCTGGAAGAACGCGTAGCCGAGCGGACACGCATCGCGCGCGACCTGCACGATACTCTGCTGCAGAGTTTTCAGGCACTCTTGATGCGGTTCCAGGCTGGGATCAACATGCTGGCGCAACGACCGGCTGACGCTCGTAGAGTGCTTGAAGATGCTGTGGATCGCGCGTCTCAAGCAATCGCTGATGGCAGGGATGCGATTGGGAACCTCTGCGCATGTCCACTGTCGAGAAGAACGATCTCGCGGTCGCCATAAAAACCATCGCAGAAGAACTCGCAAGAGCGCAAGACACCCAGGCCTCCACTCCATTTCAGGTGCTTGTGGAAGGTACGCCACGAGAGCTGCATCCCATCTTGCGGGACGAAGTCTACCGGCTTGTGACCGAGGCGCTGCGCAATTCCTTCCGGCACGCGGCGGCGAAAAACGTGGAAGTTGAAATCCGCTACGACGAAAAGTATTTTCGGGTTCGCGTTCGCGATGATGGAAAAGGAATTCTCTCCCGACGTGCTTCGCGGAGATGGACGCGAAGGTCACTATGGCTTGCACGGCATGAGGGAGCGCGCCAAACTTGTAGGCGGTAAGCTAACCATCTGGACTGAACTGGACAGCGGCACGGAGATCGAGCTGATAATCCCAGGAGCGAGAGCGTACGTCAAATCCACGCGGCCTTTCTGGTACTTTGGGAAGCGCTCCGCTACAGAGACGGATAAGAAGGAAACCATAGAGCGTGAGTGATAGATCAGCTCAAATCCGGGTTCTCGCAGTTGACGATCATGTTCTCGTAAGGGAGGGCATAGCCGTACTCTTCAACACTGAGCCCGATATGGCTCTGGTCGCCGAAGCATCCAATGGGCGCGAGGCTATCCAACAATTCCGTGCGCATCGGCCGGACATCACGCTGATGGACCTGCAAATGCCGGAGATGAACGGCCTGGATGCCATCATCTCGATCCGGGGAGAATTTCCCGAAGCGAAAATCATTGTGCTGACGACGTACCAAGGCGATGTACAGATTCTTCGCGCACTCAAAGCAGGAGCACGAGGTTACCTGCTCAAAAATACGATTCACAAGGAACTCCTTGACCACAATCCGAGCGGTTCATGCCGGGAAAAAGGCTCTTTCTCCCGAAGCGTCGTACGAAATCGCCGAGCATGCGACCGATGATGCGCTGACGCCGGCAGAAATCAACGTGCTCCGCTTGATCGCAGCCGGAAATGCCAATAAGCAGATCGCCGATCAGCTCTCGATCACCGAGGAGACCGTCAAGGGGCGAGTCAGAGAAACATCCTCTCCAAATTGGGCGCCAGCGATCGAACGCAGGCGGCGATGATTGGCTTGAAGCGAGGCATCATCGAGCTGTCGTTTCCACCGACTGCTGACTCGTCCCAAGCGCATAACAAACTCTAAAGAGTGACCATCACAGCTCTTTTTGGGGTTTCGATTTGTCTCCACAAGTCACAAACTAGTAACGGCCAGAAGGATGCGTATTGCGACGTCTATATTCCACATTCGCCGGCGGTTGGCCTGGGATGGGTTTGCTTCTCATGCGCTTGGTTGTCGGCTCTGCACTGATTGTGGGCGCCAGTTCGATCCTGTGGAGCGGCCCCCCTCCGCACGATTCCACCCTTCAAGGATATTCGCGCCTGCCGAAAATATTCTTTGCACCGACAGCAACCAGCCAGGCAGCGGGGGAGGCTTTTATCGCAAGGATTGCGCGACGGAAGGACGACCTGGAGCCTTCTTCTGGGCCCGAGGTGGCCGCCGCCCAAATGGCGGCATTTCGTGAGTGGGAGCGATTCAACGGCGAGCGCTTTGCAGATCTGAAAGGAATCGGCCAGCCGACGCTTGTCGTTAATGGGATACATGACGAAATGATTCCCGTCTCAAACTCCTATTGGCTGAGCGAAAATCTCCCGAACGCTGTGCTTCTCACATATCCCGATTCCGGGCACGGTTCATTGTTCCAATTCCACGAGTCCTTTACACGTCAGGCCATGGCGTTTCTTGATTCCGATTCTCGGTTCGCGCCCTACTGAGCAGCCCCTCGCTCCGGGACTAACGGTCCCACTGGCAAAAGGGGCTTGGTTGAAGGTCATCCAACAAATCTGTCTTCCGATTTAACTTGAGCGTCTAGGACAAAGATCATGGGCAAATTCCATTCTGGTAACTGGTGCGGCGGGCCGCGTTGGATGGTGCGGGTTGAAGACCAACGTGCGCAAGCGCAAATAACGCCGCATAGGAGAAATCACAATGCATCCGTTACGCAAACTGCGGGAATCCGGTAAGCCTACACTCGCCCAGATTAGCGAGCTGCTTGCCGAAAACATCGTATTCAACAGCCCGATTTTGGCACGGCCGATCCAGGGGCGGGAGCTCATAGCGCCGATTTTCACTCAGTCGAGCTCTACCCGTGGTTCCGGTACCTATACAGCCGAGTTTAAGCTCGATCAGCGCACTACCTTCTTACGCTGGTTGGGGACCATGGATGGCCACAAGTTCGAGAGTTTGGAGATCATAGTGGACAACGAGCAGGGGCTGATTGTGGAACGTACTATTGCCCTCCGCCCGTATCCGGCTCTGAAATTGTTCCGCGACGCCATGTATGCAGCGCTCAAGGATAAGCTGCCACCCGACGTTTGGGACTACCCAACGCCGTAGTGGAACCACGGAGCGCCGTTCAGATCAGGTCTACTCAGACATCTGGTTGGTATCGATCTGGAAGGCCGTGAAAGCGTCGCCGACTTCAGGTTAGAAGTGTGTTGAAGATTGATTGGAGGAATCCATGAGCAGCTCAGCCATTGCCTCTGCTATCCAGCGCGAACCGGAACTCCTCGGGCAGACTGTCGTGGTTATCGGCGGCAGCGCCGGGATCGGCCTTGAAACTGCGCGCCGCGCCCGTGAAGAGGGCGCAAAGGTAATTCTCACCGCGCGTAATCCCGAGCGTCTCAAGCATGCTGCAACCGAGATTGATGCATTGAGCACCTCGGCTTTCGATGCCTCAGATCCCGTTGCCATCGAGCAGTTCTTCCATGACCTGCCGACTGATTGACCACGTGATGGTGACAGCCGGTCGGCCTTACTACGGTCGCCTCGCCGATATGGACTTCGCGAAGATTCGCGATCTTATCGGTGCGCACCTCTTACAGGCACTTTACGTCGCCCGCAACGCCGCCAATAAAGTGAGACCGGGAGGAACGCTGATCTTCATGGGTGGCACTGGTGGCCGACGCCCGGCCGTCGGCATGAGCATCGCGGGCGCAGTCACCGCTGCGCTTCCCTCAATCACCGCTAACCTGGCGCTTGAGATTGCACCGGTGCGAGTTAACCTTATTGCCGCCGGCTTCGTGGATACACCACTGTCCGCGGAACTGTTGGGCGATCAGCTCGACAAGCGTCGCAACCAGCTTCGCACCACGCTTCCTATCAGACGCGTAGTCGGGCCGGCCGACGTGGCCGCGCTGGCCGTACACATCATGACGAACACAGCCCTTACGGGCGCAACCTACGACATCGACGGCGGACAGCAGTTCGTGGCCGCCTAGTTTAGAGAATTCAGTATAAGCAGTGGGGACCGTTGATTAAAAACTAGACTCAGAATCCCGAAAGTCTCGAGAAGCGAAAGGGAGCAACGCATGTCCACAATTCATATGCATCAGACAACTACTTCGACGCCCGAACAGTACATCGCCGGGCTCACCGACTTCGGGCCTGGCCGCTCGAAGCTCTTTGGCAACAGCGCCGACGAGTACCTCAAAGTGCATAACAGAGGCTCCTCGCAGGCCGACGTCACGGAGGGCTCGGGTGGCATCTGGGAACGCCTGCACTACGACTGGTCCGATCCTAACCACGTCGTCCTCACGACGACCGATTCCAACACGTGGGGAGGAGCATCCGGCCACACCTATACCTTCACGCGTCGTCCTGACGGTATGACAAACATTGACCTTGTCACCGTACGCGATGGCAAGACCCTCAAGGGGCGGCTGCTCGGCCTCGTGCTTGGGACCATCGGTAAAGGAGTGTTGGAGAAGGCGTTTGCAAACTCCGTCAAGGCTATCGAAGCCCGAAACGGCGCGGCGAGACAGAGGGGCGCAGCGTGACCCAAGTCTCCGTATCGGCGGATTCACTCTCCACCAGTTGGTCGCCGCCTAGTTAAAGAGGAGAACCAATATTCGGCAACTCAACTTTCGATTCAGTTGAACTCATAAGGAGGAGCAATGGCAACTTTGCGTGTAGTGCACAATGATGAACCAACCAGCGGCGCGAACCCCGCGAAGGTGGACATGAAGTTCGAAGTAGTCGTCATACCTGTCGCAGAGGTTGATCGCGCGAAAGCGTTCTACGCGAAACTTGGGTGGCGCCTCGATGCCGACTTCGGCTTCGACAACGGCTTCCGGGTCGTGCAGTTCACTCCACCGGGCTCGGGGTGTTCGGTTCAATTCGGCACGAAGATCACGACGGCCGCACCGGGTTCGGCCCAGGGGCTCTACTTGATCGTCTCCGACGTCGAAGCTGCACGCAAAGAACTCATCGCCCGGGGTGTCGAGGTCAGTGAGGTGTTCCATACTTCGAAGCCGGGTGCTCAGTTCCGACCCGACAGCAACGGGCGCGAGAGTGGGCTAGCGGCCGATCACCGCAGCTATTTTTCCTTTGCCACATTCAACGACCCGGACGGCAACACCTGGTTGTTCCAGGAGATCACCACGCGGTTGCCCGGACGAGGGCTCAGCAATCCGGACGTCGCAACCCTGACAGAGCTTTTGCGCGAGACCGAGCAGCATCATGGCGAGTACGAACCGACCGCTCCGAAGCACCACTGGTCGGGCTGGTACGCCGCCTACATTGTGGCGCGACAAAACGGGAAGACCCCCGAAGAGGCAGCCAAAGAGGGCAAGTTCCAGATTGAAGGCGTCCGCTGAGTGCAATGAAGCGCTTCGACGCAATCATCAGCGGGACGGACCAGGTGAATGTCTGCTAACCGTAATGGCCAAACAGGAATCCTCCGACATAGGAGAACGGACATGGGCACCCCGATTCTGGTGACCGGTGCAGCCGGCCGCGTTGGCGGCGTCGGGCGCATAGTCACCGAACTGCTGTTGAAGCAAGGCAAAGCGGTGCGCGCGATGGTGCGCAATGAAGACGCGCGGTCACAAGCGCTGCGCGATATGGGCGCGGAGGTCATCGTCGGCGATCTGCTCGATCTTGATTCCGTGCACCGGGCGATTGCCGGCTGCAACACGATGTACTTCGGCATGTCAGTCTCGGATACTTATCTGGCAGCGACCGTGAATGTTGCGGCGGTGGCGAAGCATTACGGAGTGAAGGCGTTCATCAATATGTCGCAGATGACGGTCTCTCAGATGAGCATTACCGAAACTACTCCGAGCCCGCAACAAAAGCTGCACTGGTTGGCCGAGCAGGCGCTGAACTGGTCCGGTTTGCCGGTCGTGCATGTGCGGCCGACAATGATGCTCGAAGGGTCTCTCCTGATTCTTACTTCCGATTCAGTGAGGGAATCAAATCAGATCAGACTACCGTTCGGCGAGGGCAAGACTTCACCGGTCGCAGTGGAGGACGTCGCACGTGTCATTGCTGCGCTACTCGCCAATCCGCAACCCCACATCGGCAAGATTTATCTCCTGACGGGTCCGCAGTCCGAGAACATGACTTTCTTTGCACGGGAATATTCGAAGGCGCTAGGCCGCACGATAACCTATCAGGATATTCCGGTCGAGCCGTGGCGCGACGCGCTGCTCGCGCGCGGCTTGCCGGCTCACCTCGTGAACCACCTAGCGACGATGGCCGATCTGCACCGCGCGGGACGCTACGACCGGATGTCGGACGACGTGCTCACGCTGACGGGGCAGCCACCGATGAGCGTGCAGGAATTCGTCAGGAAAAATGTCACCGCATTCACCGCGTCAGCAAAAGCGGCGTGAGTTCTGGGATGCATTAAACAGATGCGAACTCTCAACTAGTCAACCATAAAGCAAAGAACAAGCCAATTCTGAAATTTGGAAAAGAGATCATTGGGATTCTCGGCATCGATCAATAGAACAACAATCACGGATAGGAGGACAGATGGCAACGTTAAGAGTCGCACCGAAACCAGAAGTTGTACGCATGAAAGCTGCACAGATAGCCAAGCCCGGAGCGGAGTTCGAAATGGTGGATCGCCAAGTTCCTGAACCCGATGCCGGACAGGTGCGCATCAAGGTAAAGGCATGTGGCATCTGCCACAGTGACGTGCTCGTCAAAGAGGGCGTGTTGCCTTGGATTCAGTATCCACGTGTTCCCGGGCACGAAGTTGCGGGCATCATTGACGAAGTTGGACCTGGCGTCACTGTGTGGAAGACAGGGCAGCGTGTCGGAGTCGGCTGGCATGGCGGGCACGACGGCACCTGCCGCGAATGCCGCCGCGGAGACTTCCGCAATTGCCGCAACGGCAAGGTGACCGGCATCAGCTACGACGGCGGATATCAGCAATACATGGTAGCTCCTGTGGAAGCGCTGGTGCCGATCCCAGACGGCCTGAATGATGTTGAAGCCGCGCCCCTGCTCGACGCCGGAATCACAACGTACAACGCTCTCCGCAACAGCGGTGCGATGCCGGGCGATCTTGTCGCCGTGCAGGGCATCGGTGGCCTGGGTCACCTGGGAGTCCAATTCGCTAACAAATTTGGTTACAACGTCGCCGCAATCGGACGCGGTTCCGAAAACGCCGCGCTGGCCAAAAAGCTGGGAGCACACGTCTACATTGACAGCCAGGCGACGAATGCCGCCCAGGAGTTGCAAAAACTCGGCGGAGCAGATGTCATCCTCGCTACAGCTCCCAGCTCCAAAGCGATGTCTGCGTTGATTGACGGTCTCGGGCCGAACGGCAAACTGGTTGTGATCGGTGCAGGCCCCGATTCCATTGAGGTCACGCCGGCGCAGCTGATTTTTGGCAGCAAAACGATCCAGGGATGGGCCGCGGGAACGCCTGCTGCTTCAGAGGACACTCTGAAGTTCTGCGTACTCAGCGGCGTGCGCCCCATGATCGAAACCTATCCCCTCGAAAGGACGGCCGAAGCCTACGCACGGATGCTGAGCGGCAAGGCAGAGTTCCGCGTGGTCCTAACGATGTGAGTGGAAGATCGGGAACCCTGTTCCATGGTCTAAGCGATCTCTGTTCACGCCTACGCAGGCGCATCTACGGATGCAGCGTAGCGAGCAAGGCGCTGAGTCCGTTCCACATGATCTGAACACCGATGCAAACCAGCAGAAACGACGAAAGCCTAACGATTACGATCATTCCGGTCTTTCCGATCACTCGAGCGAGTTGGTCGGCTAGTCCGTAGCAGAGCAAAATGCTAATCGCAACTGCTGTCATTGCGATAAGCGCGGCAAGAATTATCGGATATGGAAGCCGTAGCGGCGGGTGGAGTTTGCACCCAGAGTTACCGCGACGGAAATCGATCCTGGTCCAACCGTCAACGGCAGGGTCAATGGGTAGAAGGCGCTGTGAAGTGCATCGGAGCATGTCACACTGCGACGGGCTGTCTCATGAGCTTCATCCTTTTCCAGTAGGATGCTCCAGCCCATCGAGACAACTACCAGCCGCCGCCGATCTGCACTACCGGGAGCGAGACTCCAAAAAAGTTGAGTACGTGCGCACCCACAAAATAGGAGCCGACCATCAGAACCAAGCTGTTCAGGGCAACGCGCCAGGCAAGTACCCTTCGCGTTTGAGGTGAATACTCCTGCGTCATCGCCAGAAAAATCGGGCTTCCGGCAAGCGGATCGACGATCGGAAAGAGCGCACTTAATGTTAGAAGAAAGACCGTAATGGCATCGCTCACGAGTGTTTCCTACTGTTGCCAGCCTCCGCCGAGGGCCTTGTAGAGTTGGACGAGGCTTCTGTATTCGTCCCCACGGGCCGAAGCGAGCGTCAACTGGGCGCCGTAGAGTGACCGTTGCCCGTCCAAGACCTCAAGGTAGGTCGTCGTTCCACCTTTGTAACGAAGCGTAGAGATGCGGACCGTCTCCTCCAGATCCGAAACGGTGTCCTGCTGACGCATTCGCACTTCGTGGAGCTTCTCATATCCGATTAGCGCGTCGGATACCTCCCCGAAAGCACGCTGGATCGTTTGCCGGTAAGCGATGAGAGCTTGTTGGTTTTCAGATTTGGCCAGTCGCAGATTCCCGCGAAGTGCCCCGCCCGTAAAAATTGGCTGGCTCACCTGCGCACCATAGGACCAGATGCCAACCTGCGATGCCATCAGGCTTGAGAAAGCGCTGCTTCGCCCGAAAGAACCGCCGCCTGATCCGGTCAGAGCGATTTGCGGGAAAAACTGAGCTTTGGCAACTCCAATCTCTGCATTCGACGCGATCAGAATTTGCTCGGCCTCTCGAATATCAGGACGTCGCTCGATAATTGAAGATGGAAGGCCGGGTGGAACTTCAGGCGGCAGAGTCTGTTCGACCAGAGGAAGCCCGCGGGCAACATCATGCGGGTAGTCACCCATCAGGATGCTGATAGCGTTTTCTTCCTGGGCAATTGCCCGCTCGAGGTCAGGTATCTGCGCATTTGCGGTATCGAGCACCTGCTGCGCTTGAAGCACATCGAGTTTTGTGGCCACTCCCCGATCAAGGCGGAGTTTCGTCAATTTGACGGAATCGGTCTGCGTACTGACCGTTTGGCGCGTGATCTGAAGTTGAAGATCCAGTTGCAGGAGAGTGAAGTAGTCACTCGCAAGGTCGCTGACCAGGGTCAGAATTACCGTTTGCCGCGCATCTTCTGTTGCCAAGAGCTCGGCGCGCGCCGCTTCAGTGGCTCGACGCAAGCGGCCAAAGAGATCCATTTGAAAGGCGGCGTCTCCGACGAGGGTCAAGAAGTTGAACTTGAATTGAGTAGCTCCGTCCTTGCCGCCATTGAAATTGGCATTGGCCGCAACTTGCGGAAACAAGCTGGAGCGGGTGATGGTAACCTGGGCGCGTGCCGCGTTGATTCGTTCTGTAGCCAACTGCACGTCGTAATTTTGTTTGAGCGCGCTGCGAATAAGTTCCTGGAGTTTTGGGTCCTGAAAGACCTGCCACCAGGGAAGATCGGCATACGAAGCCGCTTGAGCCTGCTGCTGAGAATCTGGTGCGATGTCGCGGAAGGTGGTTGGAGTTTGCACTGCGGGCCGATGATACTTGGGGCCGACCGCGCAACTGACGAGCAGTTCGCAGCACAACATCGCGCTCAGCAATTTCGATATTTTCACCGGCCCGTTCATGTCCGCCCTCAGTCTCCCGGTACTGGCGAAGGTGATGCTGGTAACATTCCTGCCTCAGGTTCCTTGCCCGCGCCAGACCACTTTTCGACCATATAGAAAATTCCCGGCACGAAGAAGATTCCAATCGCGCTTGCGGCGATCATCCCACCAATTACAGTGGTTCCCATGATCTGGCGTGCTACGGCTCCGGCGCCCGACGCAGTCCACAGAGGAACGCAACCGAGAATGAAGGCGAAACTCGTCATCAAAATCGGCCGCAGCCGTAGCCGGGCGCCGTCAAGGGCAGCCTTCGCCAATGGCTCACCCTTTTCGTAAGCATCCTTCGCAAACTCGACGATCAGAATTGCGTTCTTGGCAGCCAGTCCGATGAGCATCACCAGTCCAATTTGCGAAAAGACGTCGTTTTCGATCTGGACCAGATAAGGCGGCAGAAAATATCCGAGCACGACACGACGCAGCCAAAGTACGGCGAACGCTCCGAACACGGCGACGGGCGTGCTAAGCAGAACGCTGAAAGGCAGAGACCAGCTTTCGTACAGCGCCGCGAGAATTAGGAAGACAAACAGAAGCGAAAGACCAAAGATGACCGCAGGCGGGACACCTTGCCGGGCCTTTTGCTCCTGGAACGAGATTCCGGAGTAATCGAACCCCATTTCTCGCGGCATGGTTTGCTTGAAAACCTCTTCGAGAGCGTTTGTGGCCTGGTCTGCGCTGTACCCCGGTGCCGCACTGCCATTGATTTGAGCAGAGCGGTATTCGTTGAAGCGCTGCGTGAATTCCGGGCCAACTCGTGAGTTGATTGTCGTGAGCGTCGAAAGCGGTACGCTCTCTCCTTTGTTGTTGAGGACGTAGAACCGGCCCACGTTGTTTACGTCAGCGCGATCCTGCGCTTCGGCCTCGATATACACTTGCCATTGACGGCCAAAACGATTGAAGTAGTTGATGAAATAACCGCCCATGAAGGCCTGAATAGTGCGATAGACGTCAGTCAGATTGACGCCTTGCTTCAGAACTTTATCGCGGTCAACCTCGATAAATTTCTGGGGGACAGCCGGACAGGAAAGTGGTGTTGATGCTGCCAATTTCCGGACGTTTGCGTGCAGCCTCAAGAAAAGCGCTGAGATTCTTTGCAAGGAACTGAATGTCGGAGCCGGAACGATCCTCGAGCAGGAATGTAAATCCTCCGGCTGTACCGACGCCAGGAATCGCCGGAGGAGCAAAACCGAATACAACTGCCTGGGGAACTTTGCCGAATTCTCGATTCAGGTTGGCCTTCAACGACTCGAATTGCTGGGCCCTCGTGGTCCGCTCGTCCCAAGGCTTGAAGTTCACAAAGAACGTTGCGTTATAGGTCGTACGAACGAAACTCAGCAGACTGAATCCCACAAAACACGTCGAGTATTCGACTCCCGGCGTGTTCATAATCGTTTTTTCCACGTCAGCGACAACCGCCGTTGTGCGTTCCAGCGACGCTCCGTTCGGGAGTTGCACGGACACATAGGCGTAACCCTGGTCTTCTTCCGGTAGAAAGCTCGTCGGCACGCGCTGCGCGAAAAATCCAGCAGCAACGCCGAATACCAAGAGCAACGCTACGACAACAGCGGTCTTCTGGACCAGCACTCCGCTCCAATGGACGTAACCGTCTGTGGCGCGCTGGAACACGCGGTTGAACCAATCAAAGAATCTCCGCAGCAGTCCCTGACTCGGTTGCCGCGGGCGCAGCAGGAGCGCAGCCAACGCCGGGCTGAGAGTGAGAGCGTTGAACGCGGAGAGAAGAACTGAAATCGCAATCGTAACCGCAAACTGCTGATAGAGTCGCCCCGTGATACCCGGGATGAACGCGGTCGGCACGAACACCGCTGACAAGACGAGAGCGATGCCCACAACAGGTCCAGAGAGTTCCTCCATCGCTTTCAGCGCGGCATCCTTCGGTGTCAAACCTTCCTCGATGTGCCGTTCGACTCCTTCCACCACAACGATTGCGTCGTCAACCACCAGACCGATAGCCAGGACGAGGCCGAAGAGAGAAAGTGTGTTGATGGAGAAACCGAAGAGCGGAAACAGAACAAACGTGCCCACCAGCGACACAGGCACTGCAAGAAGCGGAATTAACGTGGCGCGCCAGCCCTGGAGAAAAAGATAGACGACGACAATCACAAGGACGAGGGCGATCAACAGCGTATTGACAATTTCCTTGATTCCCTGTGTGACTGATCGTGTTGTGTCGAGCGCAACGACGAAATCCAGGTCCTCCGGAAATCGCTGCTTCAATTGCTCCATCAGTTTCCTGACTCCGGCCGCTGCCTCGACTGCATTGGATCCCGGTAACTGATATGTAGCAATCACGGCACTTGGCTTTCCATTAAAACGTCCGGCAACGCTGTAGTCCTGGGCCCCCAGTTCGATGCGGGCCACATCTCTGACCCGAACAATCCCTCCATCGGGTGTTTCACGCAGGACGATCTGGCCGAACTGCTCAGGTGAAACGAGCCGGCCTTGCGCCAGGACTGTGTAGGTGAATTCCTGGCCTTTCGGAGAGGGCTCACCGCCGGCCTTTCCGGCGGGGTTCACCGTATTTTGCGCTTGAATGGCGCTAACGATTTGCGGAACGGTGATGCCCAGCTTTGCTAACGCGTCCGGTTTCACCCACAACCGCATGGCATATTGACCAGCACCAAAAACCTGCACGTTGCCAATGCCGGGCGATCGCAAGACCGGATCCGCGAGGTTGATGTAGGCGTAGTTCGCCAGAAAAGTCGCGTCATAAGTTCCATGCGGCGAATAGACGGCCATCAGCATGAGGGGAGCGGTCACGGATTTTCGAACGGTGATTCCGTAATTGGTTACTTCAGCAGGAAGCTGAGAGGCGGCCTGCGTTTCTCGCGATTGCGCCAGGATGAAATCCGTATTTGGATCGGTCTTCTGATCAAAGTTGACGATCAAGCTTGTGCTGGAGCTTCCCGTCGCATTCAGGGAGTACATGTAATTCATGTTGTCGACACCGTTCATCTGCTGCTCGAGCGGAGTGGCAACGGCCTGTTCCAATGTCTGAGCATCGGCTCCAACGTATGTAGCCAGGATTTGGATCTCGGGCGGAGCGATGTTCGGAAATTGTGCGACCGGCAAATTGAGAATAGTAAGTGAACCGACCAGCACCAGGACAATCGAGATCACGATCGCGACGATAGGCCGATTGATGAAGAACTTTGACATGACATCACCTGCTCATCGCTTCCGTAGTGAATGGTTTCGGATTGACTTGGACGCCGGTGCGCACCTTCTGAACTCCTTCGGCGACCACCCGGTCACCCGCATTGAGTCCACTTGCGATCACCCAGCGTCGATCGACCTGAGGTCCCACTGTTACCGACCGGATGGTCACCTTGTTGTCGGCATCGAGGACTGCCACTTGATAACCACCCTGGAGTTCAGAAACGGCACGCTGAGGAACCAGCAGGGCTCGCTCTTCTGTCCGGATTACTGCACGAACTTTGGCGTAACCACCGGGCTTCAGAATATTGTTCGGATTGGGAAAAAGCGCGGCGAGCCGAATTGCGCCGGTGGTCTCGTTAATCTGTCGGTCGGAGAAATAGAAAGTCCCCTCGCGTGGGTAGGTTGAACCATCGGCCAGAATGAGCTGAAGGCGCAATTTCTTATCGGCCTCCCACCGACTGGTCTCCGTCGGGAAGCGTTTGCGCCATTCAAGATATTGAGGCTCGCTGACGGTGAAATATGCTTTGATCGGATCCAGGGTCGAAACGGACGTGACCACACCGCTGCCTGGACTAACTAAAGCGCCCACTTGGAGCTGTGCCTGGCCGGCGACGCCATCGATCGGCGCAACCAAACGAGTGAATTCGAGATTGATCTTCGCTGTTTCGACGGACGCCTCGTAGGTCTTGATTTGCGCTTTGGCCGTTTCGATCGTTGCCAGGGCGGCGAGATTATTTTGGACGGCGTTGTCGAGATCTTGCTGGCTGGCTGCCTGCTCCTTCACGAGCGGTGTGTAGCGTTCCACATCGAGTTCTGTGCGGCGTTGCACCGCCTGTGCGTTGGCCAGCATTGCTTTCGCCTGAGCCAACTGCCCCTGGGTCTGGTCGAGCGCTGCCTGAAAAGGACGCGGATCAATCTGAAACAAGAGCTGGCCTTGCTTGACGAACCTGCCCTCTTGATATCCCTGCTTCAGCAGGTATCCCGTGACCTGCGCCCTAACGTCAGCATTGACTAGCCCATCAAGGGTTCCGATCCATTCCCCATAAATCGGCACATCTTCCTGCTGAACCTGCAGCACCTGGACCTCCGGCAGGGCGACTGGTTGCGATCCCAACGCATGTTTGTACGGATGAACGGCTCCAATGATCAGTCCCAATACGAGCAATAGGAACAGTCCACCGCCCACCAGATAACGTTTGGGTACCATGCTCAAATTGCTCTGCATCGCGTCGCTCCCGGAAACGTCGAGACGGAGTGGGGGCCTGACAGACAGCGCTGATTAGGCCAGAAACGCCGAGCGCAGTCTATTAGACGATGGTATCGGATATTATGTTCGTCCAACACCTTCTCGCCAGTGTAGGTCTGATCGGGGCTGCTAACGAATGTGATCTCGCGCCTTTAGCTAGGGCAACTGATTTCTGCGACACTTGTGAGCACAATCACTTGAGCAATATTTCGGCTTCAAGCGCGATTGAAGCCGAAGCCGGTGCCGTGTACAGAGTGCTAAAATATTTCTGTCGAGCTAGCCTCGCCGCAACACTTCTACAAACTGAACTCCTATTCCCAGCGTGATGGTCCTCATATGACGGCAATCCAGATTCAGCTTTGCGAAAGACTCAAACAGTTGGGCTTTTCACGACAGAGCCAGATTCGGCTCTATGGATCACAGTTTGAATTGGTGGGTGACCCTCTCGTGATTAATGAAGATGTCGTGTTGGTGGACGCAGTCGAGCGGAAATCAGGCGAGTCCTGCCGCGTCCGGATTCCGCTAAATATCGTAAAGATGGCGTCAGAGCAAGCGTCGCAGACCCACGCGGCCTGAATCGGTGCCCCTTATTAAGGGTCACACCTCATGGCCGGTAGCGAGCTTAGCTCGTTCTTTTGAAATTCAGCTTTGAGCAGCGGAGGCACCGTCTCGTCAACAAGCTGAGCATTGAGACGTGACCACTTCAATTCTGGGGACGTTAAGGGGACGATGCCGGAAGTTGTCCGGTATCAAACGACGGTCCGCAGTCTATCCGAATTCGGGTCCGATTTGGGTCCGGTAAGCCGGGTCAAACAACTCCTTAGAGGATCAAGAACGGGCTGTCAGTACCGTTGAAATCCAATAAGTTGCACGTCGTTGTTGCCCTGTCACGGCAGAGGCCGCGGGTTCGAGTCCCGTCGTCCCGCCATTTCTTTCTTAGCTTCGTTTACGATCGCTTCTACGGCGAAGCCTTTGCCGGTTTTTGCCGCATGTTCTCCGCTAATTCTCTGATCTCCGTAAGATCGCGTTGCATCTCGCTCCAGCCATACCACATCGCGTAGTCTGGGCTCCCGTGAAACGGGGATGGAACGTTCTCATACGATGCTCTAGGTACATCGCAAACAGTTCGTGCTCTACGACAGTCGGAGCATCGTCCGCAGGCGGGGACTCGACCACGAGCACCTCTTCCGTGCCGCGATACTCTAGATCGTGTCCCCTCGTGGCAATCTGGTGGTCCGTACTCGTTTGCCGATGAACCGACAGTGCCGCATCAAGGTTAGTTCTGCAGAAATCGCAGGGTCTGGTCGAGAAACGCGCTGTGATACTGGAAGATAGCTCCATGTCCAGCATCAGGAAAAATGCTCAACTCAGAGTGTGGCAGCTTGCGCGCTAACTCCACCGAATTGATCGATGGCACCATCACGTCGGTGTCGCCGTTCGCCACCAGCACCGGGTGTTGGATACTGTCCAACGAGGTCGGCTTAGGCGCCATGCCCCACTTGGTAATCGCGGTCACCTGGGCAACGATGGTCTCTTGTGTTGCAGGCAGATCGCGGTCCTGTTGTCGAGTGCCGAGACGCTGGAGAAATTCCGCAGCCGCCTTCTGGCCGTCTTGAGACTGTGTGAAAAAGAGCGACTGCTTCGGATGCTTCTTCTCGGCTGTTGCCCTGGCCACGGCGTTCTGCAACACGGCGGCCACGTTGCTGACCCCTTCGCCGCCGGCGGCCGAAGTGCCTGCCAGAATGATTCTGCGCACGAGATCGGGATGTTTTTGCGCGATGACTTGAGCGATGAAACCACCGAGTGAGAAGCCCAGCAGGTCGGTCTTCGTAAGCCCTAAAGCTCGAATGAAGGCCACTGCATCCGTTGCCATATCATCGATGGTGTCTGGCGTTGTGCCCTTGGAGCCTCCGACGCCGCGGTTGTTGAAGGCGATGACGCGGTGTTTCTGGGCCAGGCTGTCAATCGTTCTCGGGTCCCAATCATCGAGAACAGCTGTTAGATGGTGAAGCAGGACGACCGGAATGCCATTCTTTTCGCCTGTCTCTCGATACACGAAGGAAGTCCCGTTCACGTCAACCGTCTTGGTAACCGCATCAACATAAGTATTAGCCATCGTTCTATCTCCCGTCATTTAATTTGGTTTAGACAGACACATCGAATGCTGCCGGTCATTGGCAGCTCTCAGTTCATCCAAGCGCATGTCCCACGCATGTTTACGAGTCTGTCTGTCAAATGCTTGGATTATGAAAGAGACCGATCGGTCGCATATAATTTGCAAAATAAAGATTGTTGGCGTCGTAGAATCTTCCTTGCGGGATATGCAGACCGATCGGTCCCAGGAATTGTCTTCCTGGAATCGGTGATCCCTTAACGCATCCAAGGACCGCTCGGTCTCATCCAACTTTGGTTACAGTTCGGGATCAGCGACCAGACGGTCGCTGAATTAACCTCAGGGGGAGTGGCAACGTGCGAAAAGGCGAGCAGACACGGCAAAACATCATTCGTAAGGCAGCGCCAATCTTCAATCGAAAAGGATACACGGCGCAGCACTTTCCGATCTCATGCGAGCGACTGGTCTGGAGAAAGGCGGGATTTACAGACACTTTGACAGCAAAGAAGAGCTTGCGGGAGACGCCTTTGACCACGCTTGGAAAGTTGCAATGGACGCGCGCTTCGAAGGAACAGAGGAGATCCGGAATACCGTTGATCGTCTCAAACAAATCGTGCGGAACTTTCGCGACCGGCGTACCGGACTGGTGCCGGGAGGCTGTCCGCTGCTGAACACGGCCATCGATTCCGACGATGGCAATCCTCAGTTGCGAGCCAAAGCCCGCCAGGCTCTCAGTTCTTTGCTTGATCGTCTGCAGTCAATTGCCGAGGAGGGGCAACGACGAGGCGAGGTGCGTGCCGATGTCGATTCGGCGAAATTGGCCACCTTGATTGCAAGTACGCTCGAAGGCAGCATAATGGTGAGCCGTCTGCAGAAGAAGGACGAGCCCCGTGACCTCGCCGTCCGTCATCTGGAGGAATACCTCGAATCGAGGGTGCGTGTACAGAAATCGAGGGGGGCGACAGCCAAGTCTTGAATTGACTCAATATTCCATTCGGATGTTTTCATCTTTTGTTCCGTCTACACTGGCGATCACCAGACTGAGCGTGCCACTTCCGGCGCAGTGATTACTTCCGCATTGCCGACTATCCCCCCGGAAAGCTGGTGTGCTGGTGCTACCGGCAGAGTTTGCCAGGAAAGCAGCGGAGAGTATAGAAGGTCATGGTCTCATCTCTCGCGGCTGACGGCGGCCTTCCTTTCAACTGCCGATAGGACTCTGGAAGTTTTCGAGCGCTGCTAATCTGGCGAAAACATTAGCCACAACCCGGTCGCATCGGGGAGCATGAAACGGAAATGCATCCGCCGCCGATATTCTGGCGTTTTGGTAGAGCTCCTTTCGGAGCATCCCATGGGCCCGGTGTAACCGAATCTTGACGTTGTCTTCCGTGAGCGACAGGCACTCGGCAGTCTCCGCAGTCGTCATCTCTTCCACGTCGCGCATCATCACGACTGCCCTGTACGCCTCAGGCAGGTTCTCAATCGCTTGTTCGAGGATCTTGCTCATCTCGACCGACGCAGTTTCAGATTCTGGGTTCGATCTTCAGTGGGGTCGCTCCGATCTCATTTTGCTGGTTCTCATTCATGTCATCCCAATCCTCGAACCGTCTTGCTTTGTGTGCCCGAGCCAAAGCCTCATGCACCGCGATGCGGGTGAGCCAGGTCGAGAACTTCGCGCGCCCTTCGAACTGACCGAGGTGCTGGAATGCTCTTACGTAGGCGTCCTGCATCACATCCTCCGCCTCGCCGTCATTCTTCAGAATCGCGCGTGCCACGCGGTACAGGCGAGTGTTGTAGCGCCGCATCACCACCTCATACAGTGCCGTATCTCCGGCGAGAACCCGTTCGACGACTTCTTCATCCGACAGGGCTGCGGCTCCAGCAAGCGTCAGTACTTCATCAGCCATATACTCGTCCTTGATCTTTGAGGTCATCGTAAATCATAGAGTCGTGAGGTCCCGGGATGGTTACAGGGAATCCTGTAACCGTACGGTTGTAACCAAAGACCGATTCGGAAGCTCCTTAGTTTTTGGAAAAGGAGAAAAACAATGGATCAACGACTGAATTCGAGTTGGTGGGCTCTGCGGATCGCGCTTAGGCGTTGCACCTTTTCTGGCCGGTCTCGATAAATTCTTCAACCTTCTTGCCAACTGGACGATGTACCTCAATCCCTTAGTGCTACGTGTCGTACCGGTTGGACCCGGAACCTTCATGCGAGCGGTAGGGGTCGTTGAAATGATTGTCGGAATTGCAATTCTGACTCGCTGGACGCGGTTGGGGGCGTATGTCGCAGCCGCGTGGCTGGTGGGCATTGCCTTGAACCTGGTCACGATGGGTGCCTTTTTCGACGTTGCGGTTCGCGATCTCCTTATCGCCGTGTCGGCATTCTCCCTGGCTCGACTGACAGAAGTCAGGGAAGGCGCGGTGGCTAATTCCTTCACGCACAGACAAGAACTGGTGCGCCCGAAGGCCGCCTGACGAAGTTCGGTCTGCGTGATGTGTCGGCACATTCTTCAAGGGTAAGATGTGGTCACGAGACAGCTGTCGCAGCCAACGATTGAGCCAAAAAGCGAAGGAGCGGAATGGCATCTACCCAAGTGACGATTTACGAGAAACCGACCTGAAGCAAATGCCGCGAGGTCAAGAGGATCTTGACCACCAAGGGAGTGGATTACCGAGCCATCAACTACTTGGCGGAGCCTCTCTCCGCCGACGCGCTCAAGCAACTGCTTCGCAACGCCGGCTTGAGACCGCAAGATGCCCTACGAACGAACGAGGGGGCATATCGACAATATGTAGCTGGGCGGAACTTGAGTGACGATCTACTTGTCCTGGTGATGGCCGACCATCCGGAACTGATACAGAGACCGATCGTGACGATTGGCGACAAAGCTGTGCTGGCAAGGCCGGTGGAACGACTGGCGGAGCTCGGTATCGCATTCGAGTCCGAACGATAATCTGGAGTGCAAGGCGGAGTTTGCAGGCAAGAGGTTCTCTGGCGCCCTACGTTGATTCTTCGACTTCAACCTGACCCACCTGTACCCATCGAACTTGTTGCAAGCTGCGCGACAGACAATTCTTTTACAAACCTTTCACCTTCCCACCTGTAACAGGTCGATCGCTAGACGCTCATTGCCTCAGTGGAGGAAATCACTATGAGCCGAGTTCGTGTTGCGCTGTTGACCGCATTCAGTGTGGCTGGAATCTTTGTCGGTTTTCTGCTGCAACATTCAATGCGTGTCTCTGCTTCCGACTACCAAAACCGTGACCGCGCTGTGGATTTTCATGCACTCGGAATGATTGACCGCGGCCGCAACACATTTCGTTATGACACTTTCGGAGATCAGGACTTCTGGGGCGGTACGCTTCAGATTCATAAGGCGATCGAGGGACAAAAGTCTGGGAGGGGTGGGTCCTGGCGTAGATCCTGAGACCGCCCTTGCGGTGGGATTGAAGGTAGACCAGGATGCTTTGCCAGAGTCCCTCATCCGATCTCTGCAGGCAGGAAATGTCAATCTCAAGGATCCAGCGGTCACAGTCGCACTGCTGAAGCTGAACGCAGTCGTGGGCCTTACCGGATTCTTCGACCATTCCGGCAACCTGAAATCCGTGGGCATCCAGTGCGCTATCTGCCATTCCACCGTCGACAATTCGTTGGCTCCAGGAATCGGTCATCGTCAGGATGGCTGGGCAAACCGTGATCTGAATGTAGGTGCGATCGTCAATCTTTCGCCTGACCTCAGCAGCGTAGCCAAGTTGTTGAATGTGGATGAAGCCACGGTCCGCACGGTGCTCACGAGCTGGGGGCCAGGAAAATTCGATGCTGAACTCTTTATGGACGGAAAGGCCTTCAACGGTAACAAATCTGCCGCGACATTGATTCCTCCGGCGTTTGGTTTGGCAGGAGTCAATCTGCATACCTGGACAGGTTGGGGTTCGGTGACCCACTGGAATGCTTTTGTCGCAAATCTCGAAATGCACGGCAAAGGTACTTTCTTTGACCCGCGATTGGCTGACGGTACCCGTTTCCCGATTGCAGCACAAAACGGTTTTGACAATGTCCGCAGCGACGTTGACTTGATCACTCCAAAACTTGCCGACCTGCATTTCTACCAGCTGGCGCTTGCAGCCCCGGCCGCTCCGCCGAACAGTTATGACCACTCCGCGGCGCACCGTGGAAAGACAGTCTTCAATGGCCGCGCCCAGTGTTCCACCTGCCACGTTCCACCCTTGTTCACCGAACCTGGCTGGAACATGCACACCGCTGGCGAGATCGGTGTGGACGATTTTCAGGCCTCCCGAGCCCCGGATGATCGTTATCGCACGTCTCCACTGAAGGGTTTATGGACTCACACAAAAGGTGGCTTTTATCACGACGGGCGTTTCGCGAGTTTGATGGACGTCGTCAATCACTACGACAGCTTCAAATCGCTGCATTTGACGGATCATGAAAAGAAGGATTTGGTTGAATACTTGAAATCGCTGTAGTGGGGACTTCTGCAGCAAAGATGCGGCCGCGAGATGGTCGCGTTGGAGAAGCTCAAGCCTTGAAATCGCAACTGCCACGTCGGGAAGATTCATCTGACGTAAACGTGGAAATAAGAGATCGACCGACGAGATTTCAATGTCGCCCTGCCCTGTGACGCGCCTATCATTGAGGGAAAGTTTATCAATAACAGAGGGCCGACCCGTGCACAGACCCATTGGGAAAAGAAGCTTGCCGGAGGGAGGCAAATCATGGCAGACACACCAGAGACGAACAAACCCGATTTCAGAAATGGATTTCCGATTCGCGATCTCGGCGATGGCCGCATGATATCGGGCCAGGCCGACGGCGAAGAATTGGTTCTGGCCCGCCGCGGTGATGAGGTCTTTGCCATCGGCGCCCACTGCACCCATTACGGTGGCCCGCTCGCAGAAGGCTTAATCGTGGGCGACACCGTGCGCTGCCCCTGGCACCATGCCTGTTTTAGTTTGCGGACTGGCGAGGCGCTGCGGGCGCCCGCTCTTGATCCGGTCCCTTGTTGGCGAGTTGAAAGACTGGGCGATAAGATTTTTGTTCGCGAGAAAGTCTCACCACCGGCTTCCAAGCGCGGAACGGAGGGTCCAAGCTCGGTTGTGATTGTGGGCGGAGGCGCCGCTGGTCTAGCTGCGGCCGACATGCTGCGGCGAGAGGGCTACGACGGTCCTCTTACCATCGTCAGTGCCGACGCTGCTCCGCCAGTGGATCGTCCGAACCTTTCCAAGGACTACCTGGCCGGCACGGCACAAGAAGACTGGATTCCTTTGCGACCTCCTGATTACTATCGCAACCGCAAGATTGATCTTCTCCTCCATTCGCGAGTTTCATCGCTTGATACAAGAAAAAAGCAGATATTGCTCGAGAACGGAAGGACGCTCGAATTTGGCGCACTCCTGTTGGCAACCGGATCCGACCCAGTCCGTTTGCCGATTGAAGGTGCGACTGATTCTCAGGTCCATTATCTCCGCACGTTCGCTGACAGCAAGGCAATCATTGCCAAGGCAGCCTCAGCAAAACGCGTAGTCGTTGTTGGCGCCAGCTTTATCGGTTTGGAAGTTGCGGCATCGCTGCGCAACCGCGGAATCCTCGTAGATGTAGTAGCACCTGGGAGCCAGCCGCTCGAACGCGTAATGGGAGCTGAGATTGGTCTCTTCATCCGCAAACTTCACGAAGCTCACGGCGTAACCTTTCACTTGGGGGAAACTGTCAGCCGGGTGAATGGTCGCACAGTCACCTTAACCAGCGGAACAACTTTGGACACAGACTTCCTGGTTTTGGGTGTAGGCGTCCGGCCGTCGTTGAGTGTGGCGGAACAAGCAGGACTGGCCATCGATCGTGGTATCGAAGTCAACGAATACCTCGAAACCAGCGTGGCCGGAATCTTCGCTGCTGGCGATGTCGCCCGCTGGCCCGATCCGCATTCCGGCGAGCGAATTCGCGTCGAGCACTGGGTGGTTGCTGAGCGCCAGGGGCAAGTCGCAGCCAAGAATATTCTTGGCCGTCGCGAAAAGTTTGACGCTGTTCCATTCTTCTGGAGTCAACACTACGATGTGGCTATCAATTACGTGGGCCACGCCGAGAAGTGGGAGGCCATCGAGATCGAGGGGAGCCTCGATGCGCGCGATTGTGCCGTGGCGTACAAGAAAGGCGGTCGCACCGTCGCCATCGTAACCATCTCTCGCGATCTCCAAAGCTTGCAGGCTGAGGCCGCCATGGAAACCGAAACACGGCCGCAAAGACGTGAGGTCGCCTGAAGCAGGTCCGCTTCGCGGAGAGGGGCCAGTTTGGAAAAGGCTCCGACGCAACGCTGGATTATTGGTTCGAGTGAGTAGCTACGCCCACATCCGTTGTATTGGAAAACAATGGCAGTTCGCATCTCTTTCGGACGAAGACAGCGCATGCAATGTGACCGAGGTTTAGCGCTGTTTGAACTTCAGACCTTTGCGATACAATCCGTCGCTCCCCACATCGAAGACACGGTTGTATCGCGCACGGAAATTTTCTAGCGCTGCGGTCGCCGCGAGCTCGATGAGTTGCTCTTCCGAAAAATGCTGGCGCAGCTCTTGATAGAGCTCATCACTGATGTTCGACGGGGTGTCAGCCATGTCGTCGGCCATGCGCAATAAAGCGACCTCCGCCGGCGCAAATGCTTCGAATTGGGCTTCGCGGATCGCCGCAATTTCCTCATCGCTCAAACCGTACATTCTGCCCCCGGCAGAATTGGCATCGATTCAGAATGGACACCCGACCCGCGCCGCGGTCCGCAGCGTCAGCAGCATCCGCTGACGTTGTGGGACTGCCGCTTTCTGCCCCAGCAGCCATTCTGCGAGCGCACTTATCCAGAACACGCGCGGCACTCGGGCCGCGATCGTTTGTGGAGTCAGGTCCCGGCCCAACATCTTGCGGACCTTTTTGAAGACCTGCCGCATCGGGAATGACGTCTGCCGGGGATCAATGCCTTCCACTCTTGCCATGATCTGCTCCTTGTTTATTCGATATCAGGTTTTCTCACTATGACTCGTCATAGGGATGACGGATCGAATCGAAATGTTGTGACCGGACACCTTAAGTATTTATTCCGCGGAGAACTGCACGGATCTCTTGTGGCTGGAGTGAATCTTCCGCCGCGGTCGGCAAACTCAAAAGACAAAACAAGTCTCTCTAAACACTTGCGTTAGGACCTCGCGTTGGCGGTCATCTTGAACACTGGGCGCGATCCTGCCGGCCTTGGTGCTCTCGATGTCCGGTATTGTCTTGGTCCGGTCGCACGGCACCGACGATCAAAAGTACTGAAGGATGGAGCGCCTGCCCTTAGCACTTCCAACACGCCATTGACCGGCCAGAACATTCTTTTTCGCGCCACAATTTGTAATGCTTCGCCTTCCCGAGTAAGATTCCGAGTTTCTCGCACTCCAAACTGCTTCCGCGGAGGTTCATCAGATGAAAGCTCTTTTTGCACTGGCAGTGTTCACCATGCTAAGCAGTCTTCTCATTCAAGAGGGAGCTGCGCAGTCGAGTCACGATTTGCGCTCGCCGGATGGGCGAATCGAGCTGAGGATTCGAACCGCGGATCGGCTTCGCTACGACTTTGTCCTAAAGGGCAGGGCAGTGTTGGAGAATGCCACGCTTTCGCTGGACGTGGAGCATAACAAGCTGGGCGTGCAGCCGAAAGTCGTCGACGCCAAAACGCGTTCTTCGGATCAGGTGGTGGAACCGGTGGTCCGCCAGAAGTTCGCGAAGATTCGCGACCATTACAACGAGTTGCGGCTGAAGATGGACGGCGGATACTCCGTCGTATTCCGCGCCTACAACGAAGGCGTCGCCTACCGCTTCGAAACGTCGCTGCCGCAGGACAAAGTGAAAGTTTACGGCGAAGAGTCTGTGTTTAGCTTTGCTTCGAATTTTGTTGTTTATTATCCACAGGAAGACAGCTTTTATTCGCACAACGAACGCAAGTATTTGCCGCAGCATTTGAGCGAAATTACTCCGGAGTTCATTGCGACGCTGCCCGCCATTGTCGACGTCGGACAGGGAGTGAAGCTTGCGATTGCGGAATCGGATCTCGAGGACTACCCCGGGCTTTGGTTACGCGGGACCGGCAGCACCGGACTGGCAGCGACCTTTCCACCTTACCCGACAAAAGAAGTGCAAACCAGCGATCGCGACTACAAACCGGTGGAAACCGCCGACTATATCGCCGTGACGTCAGGAACGCGTACGTTTCCCTGGCGCGTGATCGGGGTCGCTGACCACGATGGCGATCTGCTCACAAATCAGATCGTTTATCTGTTGCAGCGGCCATCGCAATTCCAGGACACCTCTTGGATCAAGCCGGGCAAGGTAGCGTGGGACTGGTGGAATGACTGGAACATCGACGGAGTTGATTTCAAGGCGGGAATTAATACGAAGACCTACGAGTACTATGTGGACTTCGCTGCGAAATACGGCGTGCCTTACATCATTCTGGATGACGGTTGGTACAAACTGGGCAATCTGCTCGAGGTGACGCCTGACCTCAACATGGAAGAACTGACCTCCTACGCCAAGCAGAAGAATGTCGGAATCATTCTCTGGGCGTCGTGGAAGACGCTCGACGATCAACTCATTCCCGCGCTCGATCAATTTGAAAAGTGGGGAGTGAAGGGAATCAAGGTCGATTTCATGCAGCGCAGCGATCAGATCATGATCAACTATTTTTATCGCGTGTGCCGCGAGGCCGCGAAGCGTCATATGTTGGTGGACTATCACGGAGACCAGAAGCCTGCCTCCATGACCCGTATCTGGCCCAACCTGATCAACGCTGAAGGTGTCCGCGGGATGGAGTGGAGCAAGTGGAGCAGGGAATCGGAGCCGGAGCACAACGTGACGCTGCCGTTTACCAGAATGTTCCTCGGGCCGATGGACTATACACCGGGCGCAATGCGCAATGCGACCAAATCAACGTTCGCTCCGATCAACAGCCAGCCTATGGCCATGGGGACACGCTGTCATCAGTTGGCAATGTATGTTGTTTATGATGCCCCGTTGCAGATGTTGTCCGACAGTCCGTCAAACTACCTGCGAGAGCCGGAGACAATGGAATTCCTCGGGCCCGTTCCGACCGAGTGGGACGAAACGAAAGTGCTCGATGCGCGCATCGCAGATTACGTCGTAGTCGCGCGGAGGAACGGGAAGGATTGGTACATCGGCGCTATGAATGACTGGACTCCGCGCAGCCTCGACATAGATCTCTCGTTCCTGCCCGATGGGAACTTCACGATGGACGCCTATCAGGACGGCGTGAATGCGGATCGAAACGCGAGCGACTATCGCAAGACGACGACGTCGGTGAACCGTACCACGAAGTTGAAGTTACAACTCGCGAGCGGCGGAGGCTGGGCGGCGAGAATTCATCAATAGTTCAGCGAGCTTTTGGGAGCGCTCGCACGGCGCCGGTCGAAATGCCGCCATCAACGAGCAGAGTCTGGCCAGTGACGTAGCGGCTCGACTCAGCCGCGAGAAACACTACGGCTGATTCCAGGTCATCAGGCCGGCCCGGGCGCTTCAGCGGAATGCGATCGGAAAGATATTCGACCCATTCTTTGTCTTCATACAGGACCTTGTTTTGCTCGGTGCGGAACCATCCGGGCGCCAGACAGTTCACAGTGATTCCGTGTTTGCCCCAATCATCGGCGAGGCTCATCGTGAGCTGGCGGATGCCTCCGCGGCTTGCGCCGTAGGGAGCGAGGCCGGCGTAACCCGCGACACTAGTCACCGAACCGATATTGATAATGCGCCCGTAACGACGCGCGATCATGCGGCGCGCCACCGCCTGCGCCACAAAGAAGCTTCCGCGAAGATTCGTGTCGAGGATCTGGTTCCAGTCGTCCCACGTGACGTCGATCGCCGGTTTACGAATGTTGCATCCTGCGTTATTCACCAGGATGTCGAGATGCCCGAAAGCATCTTCCGCAGACGCCACCATGCGCTCGATGCTGGCATGGTCGCGAACATCCAGTTCAAGCGATAACGCCCGATGGCCCAGCGCCTGTATCTCTGCCTCAAAGTCCTTGAGGGACGCACCATTGCGGCTGGTGATGACGAGATCAGCACCAGCCCGGGCAAGCGCACGCGCAAATGTCTGGCCGAGTCCGCGACTGGTACCGGTCACGATCGCAACTCGTCCGCTCAGATCGAAGAGCCCGCGATCCGTCGAGGACTGGTTCACGATGGATTCCCCGGTGTGAGCACGACTTTCATCAGGTTCGGCTCGCGGGCATAAAGCCGCTCGAACCACTGTGGACCCTCGGCCAGCGGTGCGACCGCGGTGATGAGCGGCTTCACTTGAATCTCTCCCCTGGACATGAGTTCGATCGCCTTCGGATATTCACCGGAAGAGGCGCACGATCCCTGCAGACGCAATTGCCGTGAGACCACTTTCTGCAGCGGCAGTTTGATCTCAGGCGTGATGTTGCCCACGAGAATGACAGTCCCACCTTTGCGAACGCATTCGATTGCCGTAACAATCGATTCTGTTTTGCCCACGGCCTCGACGACGAGGTCCACACCGTTTCCATTGGTGAGTTGACGAATCTGCTCCACGACATTCTCAGAAACTGTCTCGGTTGCGCCGAGCTTTTGGCTGAGGGCAAGGCGTGTGCTGTCCGGATCGGCTACGAAAACGCGCGAGCAGCCTGCCACCCGCAATGCTTGCTGCAGAAGAAGTCCGATCGTGCCGGCACCCACTACCAAAGCCGTGCTCTCTGGCGCAACCGTCGCCAGCGAGACCGCGTGCAAGGCTACTGCTACAGCCTCGAGCAACGCAGCCTCGTGAAACGACAGATTGTCTGGTAATCGATGAATGATGCGTGCCGGCACCGAGACGAACTCGGCAAATGCTCCGGCGCGCCTGTAATCGCCGCAAGAGACGCCTAGAACTTCTCGACGGTCGCAGAGATTGATCTCTCCACGCAGACAGTTCGCACATTGCCCGCAATACACAGTCGAGTCGAAGGTAACGCGATCGCCCTCCGAGAAGCCGCTGACGCCTTCGCCGATCCCGGCGACAATGCCTGCCGCCTCGTGCCCCATGATGATGGGGGGAATCCGGCGTCCCGATGATCCGTCGTAGCCGTGCACATCGCTGCCGCAGATGCCACAGGCCGCTACTCGAACCACGACTTCTCCGCGCTGCGGCTGCGGCGTCGCTACGTCCGTGAGTTCCAATCGGCGATATTCCGAGAGCAATAGAGCTTTCATTTGGCTGGCTTTGCTGGCGAAGTCGGCGGAACTATCCCGCTACCCTCGCGAATCGTAAGAATCTGATTGGCCTTCACCTGAGTGAATCGCTCGATCTTCTGAGTGGTGGGCCATTTTACTTCAATCAGGTCGATGGTTGGCGCTTTGCCCAGGCCGAAGTGGAGACGCAAGTCGCTTTGCGACATCACGCTTGATCCGCTGCGAACCTCGTCGATCTGCGAGTGATTGCCGGTAACGACGCGTACCCGCGCGCCGATCGCGGTGCGATTGCACTTCGTCCCGATCAGTTTGATCTTGATCCAGTTCTGTTTGTTGCCACCATCATTCCGCAGCAGAGACGGGACATCATTCATGTTCAACACGAGTACGTCGATGTCGCCATCATTGTCGAAATCGCCAAACGCCGCGCCCCGGCTGGAATAGCGCTCATTAATTCCCGTACCCATGCTGGATGAAACGTCCTTGAATTGTCCATTGCCGAGATTCTTGTACACGAGCCGCGGGTTCTTGTACGTTTGGCCGATGGCGTGTCCCGCAATCTCCGGATACACGTGGCCGTTCACCTGTATGAGGTCCGCCCAACCGTCGTTGTCGTAATCGACGAACCCGCAGCCCCAAGCGACATACTGATTGTTGATGCCAATGCCCGAAGCGAAGGTCACATCGCTGAATGTGCCATCGCCGTTATTGTGATAGAGATTGCACGTGTCGTCCGCGAAATTGGTCTTGAAAATGTCGAACCAGCCATCGCAGTCATAGTCAGCGACGCCCACGCCCATTCCGGCTTGCTCGTGGCCATTTTCGCTGTAAGCGCATCCGGCCATCACCGCGATATCGGTGAAAGTTCCGTCATGGTTGTTGCGAAACAGGATGCTCGGCTCGGAATCGACCGCGACATAAATGTCAGGCCAGCCGTCGTTGTCGAAATCCGTGCTTACCGCAGTGATGGAGTATCGAGGCCCTGGTTTAAGAATGCCGGCTTTCTGGGAGACGTCGGTGAATGTGCCGTCACCGTTGTTGCGATAAAGGACATTCGTGTCGCCAGTGAGGCCCGCGCGGCCCGCACATGACCGGAATCCCCTTCCACTGACACGAACCCGTCTCTCCTGGCGATCCCGTCGTTTTCGGATCGAGCTGAATGTAGTTGCAAACGAAAAGGTCCAGATGTCCGTCGCGATCGTAGTCGAGAAACGTGCAGCCCGATCCCCAGCGCACGCGTTCGTCGTACACGCCAGCCTTGCGCGTCACGTCGGTGAACGTACCGTCGCCGTTATTGTGAAAGAGAATGTTGTGTCCCCAGAAGCAGCAGAACAAGTCGTCCCAGCCATCGTTGTCGTAGTCGCCGACGCAAACTCCAGTCTGCCAGCCCGTGCGCGCCAGTCCGGATTTTTCCGTAACGTCGGTGAAAGTTCCGTCGCGATTGTTCTTGTAAAGATGTGACGTCGGCTCCTCACTAGGGGCCCACTTCTCACCGAAGCGCGTCCCGTTGGTCAGATAGATGTCGAGCCAGCCATCCTGATCGTAGTCGAAGAATGCGATGCCGCTCCCTTTGGCTTCGATGATGTATCGTTTTCGATCGGCCCCTCCCCAGACGTTGGGGATGGTAAGTCCGGCTTCACGGGCGACGTTGACGAACTGCACCGGAGATTCGGAAGAGGCAGCCTGAGTTGACTGAAGAGAAAGGCTGCGGTTCCACTTCCACAATGGCGTGGTGAGGGCATCGAGCAACGTGCTGCCAAGAACGACCAGAGACGAGCCGAGAAAGCGGCGGCGGGGAAAATTCATTTCGAGCTCGGAATCTTCGGAAACTGGCGCGGGACAATGCCTGCGCCCTCTTTTACTGTGATGATCTGGTTGATCGGAACGTTTGTCAATCGATCGACCTGTCCGCTCGGCCACGTGATTTCGAGCGATGCGATTTTCGCGCGCTTGCCCAGTCCAAAATGAATCCGCGGATCGCTGGCCGACATGTAACTCATCCCACCCTTGGCCTGTTCGACTTCGACAAAGCCTTCGGAAGTCAGTTTCAGCGAAGCGCCGATGCCGTCGCGATTCGATTTTGTTCCGACCAGTTGCACGGTCAGCCAGTTGTTAGCATTGCCGCCGTCGTTGCGCAGCAGGGAAGGGAAGTCGCCGCGATTATTGGTGACGATATCGATGTCGCCATCGTTATCGTAGTCCGCAGTCGCAAGTCCACGGCCGACAATGGGACGCATGAAGTCCGGTCCCAGCGAATCGGAAACCTTGTCGAACTCCCCTTTGCCCAGATTGCGATACATCAGCAGAGGTTCTTTGTAAGAGACCTCGCCGTGGTAGAGCGAGACATTATCGAGCATGGCGCCATTCAGTTGCAGGATGTCGTTCCAGCCATCGTTATCGTAGTCGAGGAATTTGGCGGCCACGCCGCTGAGCAAAACTGCTTTGTTTCCGATACGCGAGCGGAACGTTTCATCTGTGAAGGCACCGTCCTGACTGTTGTGGTACAGACGATTGAGTTCGAAGTCCAGATGCGTGATGTAAACGTCCATCCATCCATCGCCGTCAACGTCGGCGGCATCGATACCCATGCCCGCCTCGTAGCGTCCGTCTTCGCTGGCCGCCAGACCGGAGACGAGTGACACGTCTTCGAAAGTTCCGTTGTGCTTGTTGATGAAAAGAAAGTTCGGCCAGGAATCGTTGGCGACGGCAATGTCAGTCCAGCCGTCGTTATTGAAATCCGCGAGCACGACGCCCATCCCCTTGGCCTCGGGCTTTCCCACTCCTGAAACGTCACTCACGTCGGTGAAGGTTCCGTCGTGATTGTTGTGATAGAGCTTGATGCGCTGGCCCTTGTAGTTCCCGGGATGGCAGTACGAGCGATAGCCCGGCCGCCGTTCGCCGCAATAGAGATTGTTCTTGGGGCTCCATTCAATGTAGTTCGTCACGACCAGATCAAGCCACCCGTCTTTGTCGTAATCGAACCATCCCGCGCTGGTCGACCAGCCGCCTTCATCAGCAACGCCGGCTTTCGTCGTAATGTCAGCGAAGGTGCCATTGCCATTGTTGTGATACAGGATGGCACGGCTATATCCCGTGACGTACAGATCGGGAAATCCGTCATTGTCGAAGTCGCCAACGGCAACGCCCTGGCCGTAATGACCTTCCCCAGCGACGCCGGCTTTCTCGGTTACATCGGTGAAAGTTCCATCGCCGTTGTTGTGATAAAGCGCGCTGCGAATTGGATGTGGCGGCTTGTAGAGATCGGTGGCGGCGGACTGAACGAAGTATAGATCCATCAGGCCGTCCTGATCGTAATCGATCCACGCGACGCCCGTCCCCATAGTTTCGAGATAATACTTTTCTTCCGTTTGCGTGGAATCCTGCTGGAAAGTAATCTTCGCGCTCTCGCGAACATCGGTGTAGCGCACGGGAATGGCTGGTCCGGACGTCTTCGGAGATTGGGCGGCAAGAACGCGGCTATGCAGAACCACGCTGGCTGAGAATGCAAGCAAGACTACAGGTCGCAGGCCCGCGATCAGCCGGCGGAAAGACTGCTGCTTTGTAGACTTATTTCCCATTCTCACAAGCTGCGGTCCGCAATCAGCAACGCAAACTGAAGCATCTGTTGGCGAGCTACCACAGGCATCGATTCTCCGGCTGCCGATGATTTGGCGGGCGCCTTGGACAACGCCCCTTCGATACGGCTGATGTCCAGCCCTCCGGCATTGCTGCCCTTGAAACGGTTGAGTACTTCACGCGCTTTCTCGATCTGTCCCGTCTGGTAGTAGAAAACGCCCAGCGTCGAGTAACTCCCGGCCCATTCCGGCAGCAAATCGACGGCGCGTTCTAATCGCTCCGCAGCTTGTTTCGTATTGCCCTTCATCACAGAGATCAGGCCCTGCCCCCATATGAGCTTTCCCGAGCCGGGGATCCGGGTCAGCCCTTTCTGCAGAGTCTGTTCAGCGCCGGTGAGATCGTTGCTGCGAAGTTGGACGAGAGTCAGCGATAGATAGTACTGATCATTGTCCGGATTTCGCGCGATGGCGGAACGGAAGATTTCCGTCGCTTTAGGAGTGTTATCCAGGTGGGCTTCGATATCCCCAAGCAGCGCGAGAAAACTATCGTCCTGCTGGCCCGCAGCAGAAATGGTCTGCGTGGCTGTGAGGGCATCCTTGTACTGCCCCTTGCGGAAATACGCGTTCGCTAGATCGAACTTGACATCGTCGGAGTCAGGATTTGCGTGCAGCGCATTCTGAAAATGCTGGATCGCATCATCGTATAATCGGTATCGAGCCAGCAGCACTCCTATTCCGGTTTGCGTACGATAGTCTTCCGCGCTTACCTGATCCAGCTGAGCGATCGCCTCGCGCGCCTTACTGACATCGCCTAACTTGAGGTACGTTTCCGCTAGCAGGTAAAGATCCTGGGTCTGTCCGGGATGCTTCTTGATCTGTTCATTCAGTTCGGCGACGTCGAGTTCAGTGCGAGCCTGTGCTGAAAGTTGCGACCGGTTATTCAGATAGTCGAACAGATGTTGATACGGCATCGGTCCGGTCGATGAATTCTTCGAGAGCGTCTGAAAGACGCTCAGATCCCGCTGCGCGGCTGCTGTTTGATGAAGGCTCCTTTCCACCATGGCGAGCTTGTAATAGCCGGTGGCGACATCGTGGCCAACTTTCACATAGTGGCGGAGAAGTTCCGCGGCCTCGGCATACTTCTTGTCTTTCACGCGCAAGTTCGCGAGCTCGAGCAGAGCATCAGAAAAATCGGGGTTGGAGCGGAGCGCCTGCTGAAACAATGCATCAGCTCGCGCCGAGTTGCCCTGGCGCTCTTCAATGAAACCGAGATTGTAAAGGCACGAGGCGTTGTGCGGATCGAGCTTTAACCCCTCGTTGAAATATTTCGTGGCTTCTTCGAAACGCCCCAGGTGCCGGTACGAGAGCCCCATGAACGCGTAAGAGCGCGCCGATGGATCCAGGGCAATCAGCGTTTTGAATTCATCGATCGCCTTTTCTGCTTTGCCCGACATGAAATAACTCTCGCCCAGAGCGGCGTGCAGGTCGGCGCGTTGCGGAGCGATTTTCAGGCCAGACTCGAGCAGCGGGATCGCGTCTTCGAAGTAGTTCTGCGTCATGCTGACGCGGGCCATCAAAAAGATTACGTCCGCATCTTCGGGCGCAGCCTTGTGTGCGCGCGCCAGCAGTTCGAGAGCGTCCACCGGACGGTTCTGATCGGAATAAACTTGCGCCAACAAGTACAGGGTCTCCACCGAATCAGGCTTCACCTTCAGTGCGCGGTTCAGGGCGAGATCCGCCTTGGCATATTCATGCCCGCGCAGGTATGCCTGTCCGAGATTGTGAAGGATCTCAAACGTTTCCGGATGCAGCGCGTTGGCCTGCTCCAGTTCAAGCTGCGCCGCTCGATACTGTTTAGCCGCGGCGAGCACTAAGCCGAGTGTGAAGTGCAGTTGCACATCCTGCTTGTGCGCGGCAGAAAGTTGGCGCGCCTGTGCGAGTGCCTCAGTGGTTTTCCCCGCGGCGAAATATGCGCGAACGATATTGAAGTGCGTTTCCACAGTCTGTGGATGGATTTGCTGGAAATGCGCAATGGCCAGAAGTGGCGATCCCTTGGCCATGAGCAGAAGTCCGAGGTTGTAGTTGGCGTCACGATTCGTTGGAGCGGTTTTCAGAACAGTATTGAACTCTTTCTCCGCCAAATCGAGCTTCTGCTGGGCCACATACAAATTGCCGAGATTGTTGTGAGTTGTCTTTGATCCGGGATCGATGCGCAACGCTTGCTGGAAGGCCTCTTCGGCCTGGCTGTAGTTCTTCTCGTTGGTATCGACGATTCCGAGGAGGTTGTATGCCTCGACATCGGACGGGTGCACCCTGAGTTGATCTTCGATGAGACTCTTTGCCTGCTCGAATTGTCCCTGTTGGATCAGTTCGCGGGCTTGAACCAGGGTGGAAGCGGTTTCGGATCGTCCGGCATTTTTGCGTTCGGAAGGATTCTGTTGGGTGTAGCCGAAGCTGCAAGTCAGCAACAGGACGGATATGCCAAGCCACTGCGTTCTACAACGTGGGCTTGGTGGTTGCATCGAAGCGGTCCCCGACATCCCCAGAAATGCTACCTCTGAAGCCATCAATATAGCAGTTGCAGCATCTGCTGAGCCATCTTGTGCTGTGGCTGTTTTTGCAGCAGAAGCTCTAAAGTGCTTCGAGCTTTTGCTTTCTCGTTCAGAACCACGTACATCCGGGCAAGGTTGAGATACGCCTGATCAAATCCGGGTGCTGCCTGAATGCACGCATTCAAGTCTGCCTCTGCCTCGGCATAGCGCTGCTGCTGAATCAGCAGCACTCCCAGGTTGTTAAGGGCATCGGAATAATCGGGCCGCAGTTTCAGCGCTGCTCTGAGATATTGCTCCGCCAGGCTTGTTTCATTCTTTCGCGCGTACAGCATCCCCAGGCTGTAGTTGGCCTCAGGGTTCTGCCGGCGTGCTGTCGTATGCGCGCTTCAGAAACGTTTCCGCCTGAGCGAAATCTCCCTGCCTGCGGTACAGGTTGCCGAGATTCAGCAGGGCGGTGCTATAGGAGGGCCGCAATTCAAGCGACCTGCTGAAAACTGCGGACCGCCTCCTCGTTGTTTCCCTGCTGCGCGGCCAGCATGCCCAGGTTATTCCAGGCCTCCGCATAGTTCGGCCGAAGTTGCAGCGCCTGCTCGAGATTGCGCCTCGCCTCCTCCGGTGAATTGCGCCTGAGATAAAGCGTTCCCAGATTGTAAAAAGCGTCTGCGTCGTCCGGGTTTGCGGCGACGACTTGCTGAAAGGCTTGCTCAGCCTCTGTTAGAAAACCGTGTTGGAAAAATGCGACGCCGTAGGTGTGCGCGTTTCTCCGGAATGCATCTTGTTGAAGAGTCCCTGGAAAGGGAATGGCTTTCCGCAACCGCTCGGTTGCGGTGCGAGGCATAGATGCGATATCTGAAAGGACTTCTCCGGGATCGACAGTGCCGTGGTAGATCTTGACGATGTCGCCGGATCGGTCGATCAACAAGTGTGTCGGAAATGACAGATCGCGATGGCGATCGAACAAGTACCGGTAGACGATGTTGTAGACGCCGGCCATTTCTCTGCTTGCGAGCAGGAGGGGGAACTGCAATGCTTCTTTCCCTATGTACGCCTGGATGGCGAACGAATCCTGGGGATCGTCAAAGTTCACAGCCACGATCTGAAGTCCTCGGGCGATGAGAGCTGCATGGGACTTGCGCAAAATCTCCAGCGACTCGCGGCACGCAGGTGAGCCCGTCGCCCAGAGATTCAGTAAAACGACTCTGCCCCGAAACGAGCCTAACTCGCACAGGTCTCCGCGTAGATCAGGCAGAGAAAACTCGGGCGCCGTCACCGGTTCGACCAGCCATGTTCCCCATGCAGAAGGCAAAACCTCGCCAGTACGGGAATGATTGCGGACGGGCCGCCCATGACTGGGGTGAAGCTGCGAACGGTCGTGTTTGAAGACTCTCGTTGCCTTCGTGGATTTCGATTCGCCTGTTGACCGGCAGATTCTCGAAGTCTTGCGTCAGGCCGCTCGGCCAATGGATGCTGGCCTTCACCCCGGCAGAGTTTTCTCCCAGACCGAAGAAAAGCTCCTTCGTATGTTGGGAGAGAAATCCAGAGCCAGCCTGTACGTACTTGGTCTGGCGAAGCGATCCGCTTGTGACCGTCACCGCAGATCCAATCGCATCGCGATTGCTCTTATCTCCGCGCAAGCGCACCACAATAGAGTTGCCCAGACCGCCCATCGCATTCCGCAAGATTCGAACCTGCGGCGCATTCCGGTTCTTGAGGATGATTTCCAATCTGCCGTCGCCGTCGAGATCTGCGAGCGCAAATGCCCGGCTGTCGTCGCGAAAATCCAATCCGGCGACGCCCGAGATGTCGGAAAACGTTCCGTCGCGATTGTTGGCGAGCAAGACATTCCGCTCGTGGCCGTTCCACGTCGAATCGGAGCGAATGAGTTCATTCATTGCGCCCCAACCGCGCTCGTAATCGGGAGAAGGGTTTGCATCCCGCGGCGATTTCGCGACCACCTGCCGCCAGAAAAAACTGGACACGTCTCGCTTTTCAAGCCCGGAAATATATCCGTTCGCAACGTATAGGTCCGCGAAACCGTCGTTGTCGAAATCCCATGCGTCGGTAGACCACGACCAGCGGCCCATCTCTACGCCCGACTTGACTCCCACATTCTCAAACTTGCCATCGCCCAGGTTCCGATACAGCGAATTGCCGGTCATGTGACGCCGGTAGAGCGAGCGAATCTCTTCCGGTTCGTCCGGATGAAAATGCGAATCTTCGAAGACACGCATTCCCGCTGCGACCCACATCCCCGCAGCATAGATGTCCTGCCTTCCATCGTTGTCGAAATCGAGCCAGCACGAACTCATGCCGGCGCCAGCCTCATCGACCCGGGCCTCTCGCGAAACGGCGTCGAACTTCCCATCGCCCTTGTTGCGATAAAGCACGTTCCGGCCGAAATCATTCACCACGTACAAGTCCGGCCATCCGTCGCCGCTTACGTCGCCCCACGAACACGCGAAGCTGTAGCGATCGTTATCAACGTTCAGACCCGCTGCTTCCGTCACATCTTCGAATACCCAGTTTCCTGAATTCTGAAGCAGATAATTCGGAGGTCCATTCCGTCGCGTCGAAATAGGGCACGGGATAGCGGTACTGATCGAGCCCTTGATAGTAGTTGTAGAGGCAGAAGTAAACGTCCAGCCGGCCGTCGCGGTTGTAATCCGCGATCGCCGCATGCGTAAACGATCCTTGGGGCGGACGCGCAAAATGGAATGCATCTTTCCGCAACGAGAACTTACCGTTTCCCTCATTTACAAACAGCAACGGTCCAGTGGCGCACACCACCAGCAAATCCTGCAGGCCGCGATTCTCAAAATCCGCGAACAGCGCACAACCGGTGAAATCAAGCACTCCCACGCCTGATTTCTCGGTCACGTCTTCCAACGTCCCATCTCCGCGATTGCGATATAGCCGGTTCGGAAGCCCAGCCGCCTTGGCAGACGTAGAGATCATCCAGTCCATCGTTGTCGAAGTCGCCGACCGCCACTCCACTGTTTCCGTACACGTCGGCGCCGATCGCTCCGTCGAGAACCGTTCGCCAATAGTCAGCGCCATGCAGGAGTTGGTTCTTATAGGACTCATTACCATCGAGCACGCCGGCCGTGATGTCCACGAACAGCGGCCGCGGGGCGCGACTCACAATCTCTTCAAGCGCATTCCATTCTGAAGCCTGCCACGCGCCCGAACTCTCGCGAATCCAGCGCGTACTCCATGACCCGACGCGGCTTTCGCGCGAATCATCTGCCCGCGTGCCAACGATCTCATAGCGAATGCCTGCGCTCACCGCGAGTGGTGACGCGGAAGTCTCTTTGCACTCGAAGATCTCAAAATCAGCCGTTTCCACCGCCTTCATCCCGGCAAGGTAGTGTGCGATTTCATCGAGGAATCGATCTCTCCCAGGACCATCTCCGACTGAAACTCTCTTCGCACGACTTCAATTCCGCCGCCCGAACGAATGTGCGTTTCACGCCCAGACTTTACAGAGTTGAATTGGATCGAGGGGCCGACGCATTTCCGCAGCGCAGATATCCCCGGCGGCCTGGTTTTCAATTCTTCGCTCCAATCCGCAAGCTGAGCCATGATCTGAGCCGCGTAGCCTTCGGCCACGTACTCATCCGTTCCCGGATCGGCGAACTGAAGAATCTGATCGAGTGGCGATTTTTCCGGATAGTGCGGGACGAAATGAATGTCAGAAAAAGGGAAGGGAGGAATCCGAGTCGCCAAGATTTCCGGCAGTCTTGCTCCGACGAACCCTTGCAGCGGAGCCGGGAGAAACAGCAGCGGCGCCCATCCCATTTGCTTCAGGAAAGTTCTGCGCGATGAACCGTGCTTTCCGCGTGTTGGCCTCATCCCCGGCAATCGGAACTCAACCCTCGCATGCTAGCACCTTCACGAGTTCCAATTATTGCGGAGATGGTCCGGAAGACTCGCCAATCACCAATTCCGACGAGATGCGATACTCTTTGCCCTGCGGGCTGACCGTGCTCGACAGTTCGTGCAAAGCGTCAGCGGCCAGCCGGCCCAGGGTCTCACGATGAATGTCGACCGTGGTGATCGATGGGTTGCAATACTCGGCCAGACGCGTCTTGTCGAATCCCGTCACGGAAATATCCTGAGGCACGCGGCATCCCGCGTTGAGCAATCCCTTGATCACTCCAACCGCCGTCAAATCGTTGACCGCCACGACAGCCGTCGGACGGGGTGACAACTTGGCAATCGCCGCGCCCGCGGCAAATCCGCCCTCGAAACGCAGGTCGCCTCGCAGCACCGGTCCGGGCTCCAATCCCAGTCGGCGCATCGATTGCTCATACGCCTCCAAGCGTTCCACGTTGGACTTAAGCCCGGGTCGGCCCGCCACGAATGCGATGTGCCGGTGCCCGTTCTCGTGCAGGTAGTTCACAATCTGTTCCACGCCCGACAGGTAATCGATCCGCAAATTACTCATGTAGCCCTGGACCGGAGCCAGATCAAGAAACGTCACCGCAATTTTTCGGCGAGCCAGTTCGTGCACCAGCCGAAGGCTGATCTCCGACGTCATGATGGCAACACCGCGGACTTTGTGTTCCATCATGCGTTCGGCCGCTTGCGCGCGTTCTTCGCGGATCGTAGTTGGTATCACTCAGAATGGCGTCGTATCCAAGCTGGCGGGCTCGAATCTCGAAACTCTTGATCACCTCCGGGAAAAATGGATTCTCGATATCGGAGACGATGATGCCCAGAGTGCGTCGATCGTGCGAAGCCAGATGGCGAGCGTGCACGTCGCGGATGTATCCCAGCTTTCGAACGGTGGAGAGCACCAGTCGCCGGGTCTCCCGGCCCACTTTGCCGGTGCTGTTCAGGACGTTCGAGACGGTGGCCGTCGACACTTTTGCGGCTTTCGCAACGTCGCGAATCGTTACACTCATGACCAGCTTTCCAATTCCGCGATACCCAGTGTGCCGAACCCGGTAAGACTGCGCGGAGTATAGACGACAAGAAAATTCTTGACAACGCAACGAACGGCGTGATATTCCCCGGCAACCGTTGGTAATGCATTTGCACTAGTAGCAGTGTAGGTTAAGCGGTTAATCCGAAAGAGCAATCAATCGGATGAACCGTAGGTACTGGGGTCCTTCGACAATTTGGTGTCTTACGAGCGTTGTTTTGCTCGAGGATTTTGCTGACTGTATGCGCGCTTGGCTCGCTCTGTTGCGGCCTTGGAAGCTCAAAGGAGAGCTCATGAACCGACCGGCATGCTCCTGGATTCTGCGCAGTTCTTTCGTTCTTGCACTTGGCGTCGTTCTCAGCGTCCTCCCGCTCCAGGCTCAGGTAGACACGGGTTCCATCACCGGCACCGTCACCGATTCCTCTGGCGCTGTGGTCAGCGGTGCGAAAGTCACGCTGACCAACGAGGGCACTGCTGCCAGCCTCTACTACCACCACGGATCGGACGGCGAGTTATACGTTCAGCCCAGTGCGGATCGGCAGCTACAAGATCGAAGTCACCGCCCAAGGTTTCAAGACCATCACTGCAGTCCAACGTCGTCGGTGAACGTGAGTGCGAACGTCACTGGTGCAACTTCAAACTGCAGACCGGCAGCGTGAGCGAAACCGTCGAAGTCACCAGTACCGTTCCGGTGCTTCAGACGCAGGACGCGTCCGTCGGTCAGGTGGTCGACCAGTCGAACGTCAACAATCTTGCCTCTGAACGGACGAAACTTTACGTTCCTGGCGCAGCTTGCCGCCGGCGTGAACTCGCCCCAGGCGGATACGCGAGGCAACGCTGCCAGCGGTGCGTTTGCGGCCAATGGTAATCGCCCGGCGCAGAACAACTACATGCTCGACGGCATCGACAACAATTCCGACACGGTCGACTTCCTGAACGGTACGAACTTCGTCGTGCTTCCTCCGGTGGATGCCATTCAGGAATTCAAAGTTCAAACCTCGGATTTCAGCGCCGAGTTCGGTCGCTCCGGCGCCGCCGTGCTGAACGCGACGATCAAGTCCGGCACCAACGAGTTTCATGGTAGCGCGTGGGAATTTTTCCGCAACGACAAGCTGGACGCTGCCGACTATTTCGAACGCGTGGGCAACACAACTCGAAAGGGCGAACTTCGCCAGAACCAGTATGGGGTATCACGTTCGGGCGGGCCGGTCATCAAGAACAAGATTTTCTTCTTCGGCGACTACGAAGGACTGCGCCGACGACAGGGGTCGCCGCACGCAGGGCACCGTTCCAACCGCCGCGGAGAGAAACAGCGGGTACACCAACTTTCAGGAGATGATCACGGGCCAGACGGGTACCCAGACGGATCTCTGGGGCAGAACAATGCCCACCGGGACGGTGCTCGATCCGGCTACGACTCGCGCACTACGCGGGCTGCGGATCCGTGACGGATCGTCGCCGCTTCCACGGATTCGTCCGCGATCCGTTCAGTTGGAACACCGGAACCAGTGCAACACGTTCGGAACAGGAGCCTGCCCATTCAATACCACGAACTTTACTTCAATCGTCTCAGCCTGCAATCTGAACAATATTCGACCCGAGGTCGGCTCGATCCGAACGCTGTTGCCCTCTGAATCTCTATCCCGTCGCCGATCAACGGGGACTTCCTGAACAATTCCAAGTGTCGCCAGTTGACAGGAAAACCGGAAGGCGTTCGACACACGTTTGGACCTCAATCTCAGCGAGAAGAATCAGCTCTTCTTCCGATTCAGCTATGTGGACGATCCCAATTCATTCCGGCAATCTTCGGTGGCATAGCGGACGGAGGCGGCTTCCAGGAGGGACCACAGACCGCGTTGGCCCAACAGAGTGCTTTGGTCTGGACTCATGCTTCTCTCCGACCACGGTTAACGTGGCTCGTGCGGGCCTGAACTATCTGCACACCACGCGCGTTTCACCAGCGGCTAACAATCTGAGCGGCTATTCCTGCGACGTATGGCATTCAGGGCATTCCTCAGCAGCATGAAAACGGTGGACTGCCCGCGTTCGGCATCAACGGTCTGTCAGACCCTGGGCAGCAACGCCTTCCTGCCCTCGGACGAAGTCAGTTCCACCTTTCAGGTGAACGATGACTTCACCAAGATCTACGGCAAGCACACTTTCAAGATGGGCATCGAGTGGCAGCACGTGAAGTTCTCGACCCTGCAGCCACCGTGGTCCCGCGGACAATTCAACTTTGACGGCGTCTACACCAATATCCCGGGCGCGAGTCCTTCGTCCGAGAACACGGGCTCGCGCCAGTTCCTCCTGACTCCAGCCCTGTTCAGACCGTGGGAGGGCCCAATTATGTCGGCGGCCCCGGCGTGCAGAACTCTGGCACCAGCGTATTCGTGTCCAACATCTCCCTGACCGACAACGGGAAGAACTACTACGGCACCTATTTCCAGGACGACTGGAAGGTGTCTCCCAAGCTGACCGTGAACCTCGGCCTGCGATGGGACTTCTTCGGGCTGGTGTTCGAGCACCACGGTGCAATCAGGCCAACTTCGTTCCCGGTGGACCGCCCACTGGGGGCGCCACTGTACTTGCTCCCACCTGGGGCAAGCACCTCCAATCTCTCCTCCAAGTTTCAATGCTTGCTGGCGGCCGATAATATCGCTCTTAAGGTTGGCGGCAATACGGAAAGGGTTTGGGCAACTCGCAGAAGTCGAATTTCGCTCCCCGGGTAGGCTTTGCCTACCAAGTCACTCCCAAACTGGTGGCTCGCGGCGGCTTCGGCATGTTCTACAACGGATTTGAAAACCGTGGATTCTCGCCTAATCTTGGTGAAAACTATCCCTTCCAGTTCAATTTTCAGTTTGCTCCGGCAAATGACAATACTCCAATCACCTATTCGGGTTGCACCAGTCCATATGTCACTCCCGTTGGAAGTGCAACTCTGGAGACAGGATTCACCTGCACTCCTCTTGATCCTACGTTGGTTCAAGCCAGCGGCTTGGCGTTGCGCGGAATTCAGTTTAACTACTCCACGCCTTACTCGATGGCTGGCAACTTCACCGTTCAGTATCAGCTTCGGCCGACTTTGAGCGTTCAGGCTGGCTATGTAACTTCGCTGGCGCGACACTTGGAAGTGTTCCCCAACTCTAACCAGGTTACGCAAATCCAGCCCACGGGCACACAACTGACCAACGGCGCGGGCACCGGTGGCCTTCCTGGCTGCCTGAATGGCGTGGAGATTAATGGCAACACAGGAGGTTGCGGCATCGCCGCGTCGTTGGGCGGCCTTCCCGTCCCGGATTTCGGGCGAGGAGCAAGCTATGCGACCACGAACGGTAATAGCTACTATCATGCCCTTCAGAGCAAGGTGGAAAAACAATTTGGCGGCGGCCTGAATTTCCTGGCGACCTACACCTATTCCAAGGTGCGCACCGATGCGGGCGACTTGCTGAACGGCGGCAGCACAGCAGGCTTCCGTGCTCCGGACGTTGTGGGAGCCGGGATCAAGTACGACTACGGCCTGGCTTCGTTCGATATTCGGAATGTCTTTCACCTGAGCGGAGGCTACGAACTCCCCTTTGGCAAGGGCAAGCGCTTCCTGGCGAACGGCAGCGCGGTGGCAAGCCGAATCTTCGGAGGCTGGAGCATCAATGCCACCGGAGTTCTTCAGGGAGGCCAACCGATTACCCTGAGTTGCCCCGACGGCACGGCCGCAGGGACTGGCTGCTATGACCTGATTGTCCCTGGCCAGAGTCAGAAAAGGGGTCTGCATACCGACTCGAATGGGCGCTTAAGCTTCTTCGGGAACCCGGCGGCGTTCAGTGAGCCAGCTAAATGTACGGCCTCACCCTGCCCTCTCTCTACGTTGGGTGGTCCGCCGACGCAGATTATCGGAGTGCCCTTTAAGCGCCTGGACTTCTCGACCTTCAAGGACATGCGACTCACCGAGCGTTTCCTGCTGCAGTTCCGCGCTGAGTTCTTCAATATTCTCAACCACCCGAACTTCAACAATCCCGGATTTGGGGGCAACGGTGTTGTCGCAATTTCGGGAGCAACCAATTTCACCAATTCTAACTTTGGCGAGATCGGATCCACACGCGATGCCCCCTACGATTCGCGGCAGATCCAGTTCGCTTTGAAGCTGTATTTCTGAAGACGGTTTTGATAGACATCGAAGGCGCTCCCACCGGAGCGCCTTCGGTTGCTTGCATCGGCTTGATTGCAGTGCGTTCCACGCGTGGTGCTACCATAAGGACGCTGTGACCTCGCAACGTCGGCTCTGGTGCATAGTACTGACTGCTCTCCTCGGGATTACCTTGGTTGCGACCTACTCTTTCGCTCAGAGTCGTTCCGCTGCCTCGAATCGCGATCAGGAACTCAATCGTCAGTTCCAGTCCGCCGTCGCCCAATACGACGCCGGACATCTTGCCAGAAGCCGCCGCACAACTGGAGAAACTGCTGCACGAGGTTCCTGAGAGTTTCGAAGCTCAGGAACTCCTGGGCCTGGTCTACGCCGGGCAGTCGCAAGACGCGCTGGCGAAGCAGCACCTCGAGGCCGCCGTGCGCCTCAAGCCGACGTCGGCCGCAGCTCGAACGAACCTCGCTGCCAATCTGATTCGTTTAGGAGACGTGGAAGGCGCTCAGCAGCAACTCAAGAAGGCTGTGGTCCTCGCTCCCCAAAGCTATGACGCTAACCACAATCTGGGCGAAATCTACATCAAGCTGGGCAAGCTCCCAGACGCCATCCCATATCTCAAGCAAGCGCAGGAAATCAATCCCTCTTCCTACGACAATGGCTACGACTTGGCCTTGGCCTACCTGCTCACGGATCGTGTCGATCCCGCTCGCCAACTTGTTCATGCTCTCCTAAAGAGCCATGACACCGCGGAACTGCACAATCTTCTTGGCCAGATCGAGGAAAAAGAAGGCAACTTCGTGCCTGCGGCCAATGAGTTCGAGGCGGCGGCCCACCAGGATCCCAGTGAATCCAATCTTTTCGACTGGGCCAGCGAACTGCTCCTGCACCGTACCCTGGAGCCTGCGATTGAAGTCTTCCGCAATGCGGCTGAGCGCTACCCGACTTCCGCTCGGCTGGCGATCGGCCTGGGAATCGCGTACTACTCGCGCGGCATTTACGACGAAGCCGTCAAGTCTCTTCTCCGCGCTGCCGATCTCAGCCCTTCGGATCCGCGCTGCTATCTGTTCTTGTCGAAGGCCTACGATAGTTCGCCGAGCCAGGCAGATGAGGTGATCCAGAGGTTCCGCCGATTTTCGGAATTGCAGCCCAACGATGCCCGCGCGCAGTACTACTACGCCATCAGCCTGTGGAAGGGGAAAAGAGCGCAGGATCCCGCCGTCGACTTCACGCAGATCGAGGCGCTCCTGAGAAAAGCCATTGCCCTCGATCCCAAGCTCACCGAAGCGCATTTCCAGCTGGGAAACCTGCTCTCGGATCAAACTCACTACGCCGAAGCAATTCCGGAGTATCTGATGGCGCTGGACAGCGACTCCAAAATTCCCGACGCGCATTACCGGCTGGGCCAGGCCTACGTGCACACCGGCCAAAAGGACAAAGCGCAAGCCCAGCTTGCGCTGTACCAGGAGCAGCGCGCGCAACACCTGGCAGATCTTGATAAACAAAGGGCGGAAATTCGCCAATTCGTGTACTCGGAGGAAAACCGGACAGCGAAGCCGTAGCTAAAAAGCCGAAGCCATCACATAAACCGGTTTGAAAGGCACGGCTTCACAGGCTGCGGAAGCTGCGGAAGAATCGATCAGGCAATTGATTTTGGGTGGCGCAGCGCTTCAGCGCTGCGACAACTGTTTTGTTTTGAATGGCGGCTTTAGCCGCTGAGGTCAAGATGCGAAATCGCTCCAGCGCTCGCCAAGTCAGCCAGTTCCTTGCTCGCACGCCGCCGCGATTTCTTGCGCGACGCTGCGGGCGTGGCTCTGGGGAGCGCCCTCTTTCGCCCTGCCTGGGCAAGGGCTGCGGCGTCATCGCCCAAACGAAAAGTAGTGGTTGTCACCTTTGGCGGCGGAGCCCGCGATCAGGAAACATTCATGCTCGAGGGCCAGGAAAATATTCCGCACCTGATGCGCGACCTGATTCCGCAAGCCAGCTTCTTCACGCAAGTGGTCAATCATGGAATTCTGGGCCACTACGTAGCGACTGCCAGCCTTGCGACCGGCGTCTATGAAACGTTCAACAACTTCGCTGCGGTCTCGCCCGAATCGCCCACGGTCTTCGAATACTTTCGCAAAGATTTGAAGCGGCCCGTCTTCCGACGCGTGGGTAGTCGCGCCCAGCAACGGGTTTAACCGGATCGGAGAGAGCAGTCATCGGTCTTACGGCCCCGGCTTCGGCGCGCGGGTAATTCTGCCCAAGCGTCTGCTATCTGCCGCTACTTCTCACGGCGCCCGCGACTATCAGCATCTGTTGCGCGACAACTACGAAACTCCTTACTTCACGCCGGAACTGGTGGGCAACGAATTCGAACTGCAGCAACTCGAGACGATCCTGAAGCTCTCCGTCGATGACTTCAAGACTCATGCGCAGACGCTTTCGAGCCCGGATGAACTCTCCGTGTACATCGCCCGCCAGTTGATGCGCCAGGTCGCCCCGACACTCTTGTGGATCACGCTGCACGACATCGACGTCGCCCACGCCGGCGCTTACTCGCTGTACATCGACGGAATCCGTCGCTCCGATCGCCTTTGCGCGGAACTGTGGAAGGCGATCCAGACCGAGCCGGAGTACGCCGGCAACACCACCTTATTTATACTGCCCGATTTCGGCCGCGATTCCGACGACGATGCCGGCGGCAACGGCTTCCAGCATCATCGCACCGGCGACACTCTATCTCGCACAACGTGGCTGCTGGCCGTCGGTCCTGGAGTTCGTGAGGGCGTGGTCTTCGACCGTGCCGTCGATTCCATGGACTTGGTACCGACACTGGGAGCGATGCTGGGCTTCAATGCATCTCTCGCGCAGGGAAAACCGATCCACGAGGTCTTGTAGCTTCCATGCTGCCGAGCGATCTCAAACCCGAGAAGTTCGATGGTTATCCGCCAGAAGCGCGCAAGATCGTCGTCAACCATTTGGCGACTCTGCGGCAATTGCCCCTGAGCTTTGTGCCCGGACTGCTGCGCGAACTGATCAATTACGATTTCAAATTTCCCGCCGAGCGCAAAGCACGCGAGAGGGAACTGGAATATCTCGGTTCGCTCTCTGCCAGCCAGTTGAAAGAATGGTTTCAAGGTTTCGCGCAAATCCACCTCTCAAAGCAACTGGAAGACTTCGAGTGGGTAAAGTCGCCGGCTCAGTTTGTGGAACGCCTGTCGGCTCACCTCTGGAGCACGCATCAACTCGATGCTTTTCGCCAGGCCTCGAATGAGTACGCCGATCGTTTGCGCGCCGCTGTGCCGCCCGAAGCGCCTCCGATTCCGCGACTGGGGATCAGCGTCATCGGTCAGGGTGTCGCTTCGTATAACGATCCTTTGTTCCGCAAATTGCGGGCCCATGGCGCGTATTATGCGCACATCAATCCCGATAACGGGCTGCGCTACTTGCTGGACGCTGTTGCCGAGAGGGCCAAGGCTCATCCTGCACCCTACGGCCACTGGTATATCGACGGCGGTGAATCAGCCGAATGTGATCCCGCACTGACGTGCGTTTCCTACAAGGCCCTTGAGCCAACCCGCACCGCGCTCTCTGCGAAAGATGCAGGAAGAAATTGACCGCCCCGGCATGGGTCCTGAAGCGTTGCGCACGATTCTGGCGCAGATGCGTCCCTCGGATCTTGGGATGGACCGAACTGCCGGCAACCCACACGATGAAGTACTCGAGCGATTCGAAGTAAGCGTACTGACCGAGGGCTCTGGCACTCAGATCTTCAGCACTGTTTTCGCCCAGTGGGCCGCTCGCGAAGCCTTGCGCCGCGCCCAGCCTCTCACGCTTCTTGTGCGATTCGCTCCACGTCAGCGCCAGCGGCCCATGAACGAAATGCTATCCGCGGATGCCAAGGTACCTCCGGAACTCGACTTCGTCGGCTCGCTGGTCGATGGCGATTTCGCCGCCTATTACAACTGGCTGAATCAGCAACGCCTTCCGGGGGCAGAGCAATCCTCTTTCCTGGTTTGGTTCGAAGGGCACAATCAGGCGCTGGCGATTGGTCCTTCCACGCCGCGCGGCACAGAATCCGCATCAGTCGCGGATTTGCGGCAGGTGCTTGCCTGGACGCTGTGAGCCTTTCACGATTTCGCAGTAATTGTGTGCAATCGAAGTTGGGGGCATAAATACAAATGGATCGACGCACGTTCCTGCAGCAAACCGGCACGCTCATCGCCGGCGCAGCTCTTACACCCTACGCGATTTCTGAATCGGCGCAGTCAGACTCAAACGCTGCCGGACGCCTCGTCCTGCCCATCAACCGCAAGTGGCGGTACAGCCGCACTGTTGTAGAAGGCGGCCACGACAAGAACTTCGATGACTCCAAGTTCGACCAGGTCGTCATCCCGCACACGAATATTCCTCTTCCCTGGCACGGCTTTGACGAGAAGTCGTACGAGTTCGTCTCGCTCTACCGCCGCCGCTTCAAGCTTCCTCCCGCGGCCAAAGGCAAGCACGTCTTTGTCGACTTCGAAGGTGTGATGACCGCTTCCACCGTCTGGATTAACGGCACGCGCCTCGGCGAATACAAAGGCGGATACACTCCGTTTTCCTTCGATCTGACTCCTCACCTCGATTTCGACGGAGAGAACGTCCTGGCCGTCGATGTCGATTCCAGCGAGCGCGCCGACATTCCTCCCTTCGGATACGAGATCGACTACCTCACCTTCGGCGGCATTTATCGCGAAGTCTCATTGCGAGTCGTTCCTTCGACGTTTATCGAGAACATTTTCGCCCATCCGAAAGATGTGCTCACCCAGACTCCAAGCGTCGATGTCGATTGTTTCATTCAGCGCCTGAACACTTCGCGGGAAACTTTGCAGTTAGAGGTGGAACTTCGCGACGGCGACCGCGTCATCGCTAAGAACAAGCAGCCGCTTCCTTCCACTGCCACCTCGGGGACAGAGCCTGCGAAGTACACAGTCCACTTAGAGAAGTTGGGCGAGATCAAACTGTGGAGCCTGGAGCAAAGAAACCTCTACACCGTCCACGTCCGGCTGCTGAGAAACAACCAGGTCGTCGACGAAGACTCGCGCCGTTTCGGCTTCCGCGAAGCCCAGTTCACCGATCACGGCTTCGAACTGAACGGCAAAGTCATCAAGCTGCGCGGCCTCGATCGCCATCAGACCTTCCCCTGGGTTGGTCAGGCAATGCCTGGCCGTGCGCAACGTCGAGACGCCGAGATCCTCCGCAACAAGCTCAAATGCAACATCGTTCGCACCTCGCATTATCCGCAGTCGCGCCACTTTCTCGATGCCTGCGACGAGATCGGCCTGCTGGTTCTGGAAGAGATCCCCGGCTGGCAGCACATCGGCGACAAAGACTGGCAGGACATCTCCGTCGACAACGTCGGCCGCATGATTCGCCGCGACTGGAATCATCCCTCGATCATTTTGTGGGGAGTGCGCATCAACGAGTCGCGCGACAATCACGATTTCTACACCCGCACCAACGCACTGGCTCATCAACTCGATCCCACGCGGCAGACCGGCGGCATCCGTTATTTTCAGGAATCCGAATTCCTCGAAGACGTTTTCACCATGAACGACTTCGGCTTTCCGCTGAAGCCGCCGAATCATCCGCGTTATCTGAATACCGAATTCGTCGGACACACCTATCCCACAAAGACCATCGACCAGGTCGAGCGCCTCACCGAGCACACGATCCGTCACGCCCGCGTCCACGACCAGCTAGCCTCCAATCCGCAATATGCCGGCGGAATCGGCTGGTGCGCCTTCGACTACAACACGCATGGCAATTTCGGCTCCGGTGACCGCATCTGCTATCACGGCGTTACCGACATCTTCCGCGAACCCAAGCCAGCCGCGGGATTCTACAAGTCGCAGTGCGAACCTTCCGAGGAGATCGTTCTGGAGCCTGCGTTCCATTGGGCGCGCGGCGATGCGTCCGTAGGATTCTCGAAGGCGGTCGTGTGCTCGAATTGCGATCACCTGAAGTTCTACATCGACAACAAACTGATCGCCGACGTCGATCCCGATCGAAAACAATTCGCGCATCTTCGCTACGCTCCGTTCGTCCTCGAAATGGGAGAGTTGTTTCACAAATGGGGAGACCTGAAGCTCGAGGGCTACATCCAGGGAAAACTGGTGATCACCAAGCAGATGTCGGGAAACGGCGTGGACACGAAATTCCTGCTTCTTCCCGATGACACTCGATTGCTCGCCGATGGAGCGGACTCAACCCGCGTGGTTCTGCGCGTGACCGACGAATTCGGCAACGTACGTCCGTTTGCGAATGAAGCCATCAAGTTTGAGCTGCAAGGCCCGGCGCAGCTCATCGGCGACAATCCTTTTTCTCTGGTAGGGGGAACCGGGGCGGTCTGGGTTCGCGCTCAAGAGCATTCCGGCAAGGTTATTTTGAAAGCGGTTCATCCGTACCTCGGCCCGCAGCAGGTCGAGATCGAGATCGCTGCAGAACCCGACGAAGCAGCATGAGCCAGGTGCGCTCGCGCAGCGCATTTCTTCAGCATCGTAATTACCTATTCTCGCCTCTAAACCGGGATGGGAATCGTGATCTGGCGCAGCCTTGATGCCATCTTCGTAGCGAGCGGGGTCTGGAAGTGGCTGCTGCGGCTGGGCGGTCCCGGCCTGATTGTTATCGGCCTCATCGACAACTCCGTGATTCCCATTCCCGGAGGCATGGACGTCGCTGTCCTCCTGTTGACCGCGCATCATCCCAACTGGTGGCCGTATTACGGTGCGATGGCGACTGCCGGAGCCGTGCTCGGAGGCTATCTCACCTATCGTCTCGCGCAAAAGGGAGGCAAGGCTGGTCTGGAGAAGAAGATCGGCAAGAATCGATCCCAAAAAATCTACAGGAAGTTCGAAAAGGGCGGCTACTCGACCGTGATTATCGGATCGATCCTTCCGCCGCCGTTCCCCATAGTTCCCGTGCTGATGGCAGCCGGCGTCATGCAGTATTCGCGAAAGAAATTTCTGGCGGCGCTTAGTATCGGGCGAGGGATTCGCTTTTTTGTGGTTGCGTTGCTGGGCAAGCTCTATGGAACCGCGATCGCAAGCTGGCTCGGCCGTTATTACAAGCCCTTACTTTACGGTCTCATTGCTCTGGGAGTCGCGGGCGGCATGGGAGCCCTGCTGTACTTCAAGTGGTACCGGTCGAGGCATCAGCGAGAGCCCCAGCGTCAGAATCGAAAGGCGGCGTGATTTCCCGCCGCCGTTCCTTCCATCGGAGTCCCTTACCGCGCAGGCGCCGGTTGCGGGCTTGTCTGCGGCGACGGATTCGAGAAGTTGACTTTAGGAACTACCCGCGACCCTTCCGAAGCCTGGAAATAGGCGTCATTCGGCTTGAACCCGGCCCAGCCGGCAAACAAGCTGTTGGGGAACTGCTGCACGTAGGTGTTGTAATCCTGCAGTGTGTCGTTGTAGCGTTTGCGCTCGACAGCGATGCGATTCTCTGTGCCTGCAAGTTCATCCTGCAACCGCAGGAAGTTCTCGTTCGATTTTAGTTGCGGATAGTTCTCAACAATCAGCAACAATCGGCCCAGAGCTCCATCGAGCTGCCCGTTGGCGGCGATCTTCTGCTGGGGCGTTCCAGCCGAAAGGAGTGCCGAGCGCGCCTTGGCGATATCTCCAAAAACGGTCTGCTCCTGTTTCGCGTATCCCTTCACCGTCTCGACGAGATTCGGGATCAGATCGGCGCGCCGCTGCAGCACGATATCCACTTGCGACCATGCCGATTTCACCGCTTCGTTCTTGCTGACCAGGGTGTTCTTGGTGCTCACATACGCTCCAAAGCACGCCACTCCGATCAGCCCCACGATGACGACTAAGACAACCACTACGATCAACCCTTTACCCATAGTGCCCTCCTTCGAGTCTATCAAGACCGCTTCGGTGAGTTTTCGTCGAGCGCGAGGTCAACGGCAGCCGTCACCCTCTCGACCGTCATCAAGATACCGCGCGGCCATCTCGCGGGCATCCATCTCCCTTGCGTTCAAGTTTCTTTTCACGGATGTCCAGCACCTGCAGGACCGCCGACAAGTCAAATCCTAAACGTTGTGAGAGAGCCTTCACCGCCTCGCGCCTGGTTGCGTGCGACGCGTCCCCAAGTGCGATGAGCGCGTGTCGGAACAATGTGGCGAACGATGGCGCCGACCGCAACATCAGATCCCACAACCGCGATTCGTTCTCTGCCGCCACGCAGCACATGCTGCCGCAAGAGAATCAGTTTCTCGCGCAGTTCGTACTCCACCTGCACGCGATGAAGATCCATCGGAATCTGCAGACCCGACAGCACATCTTCTCCGAACAGAACGCGGTGATGCTGCTGCATATCCAGAAGTTCGATAGTGAAGACGTCAGTCGACCGCTCAATTTCCTGGCGCGTCATGCAGAGCGGCGGCGGTTGCTTCTGCTTGTCCCACCACTTCGCGGCGGGTTCCAGCGCCCGCAGTGCCTGGAAGGAGCTGTCACGCAAGATGCAGAGCAGGTTGAAATTCGACAGCCCCGGATGATAATCGCCGGCCACGGCAGACCCGAAAAGGATCACGCTCTCAATGTTCGTCCCGCTGGCTTCGCGCGCGCGCTTCACGAATTCGTCAACGATCTCCATAGGAACCATGGCATCCTCGTTCGCTACCAACTGCTGCTTGCTCCACCGCCGCCGGAACTGCCTCCGCCAAATCCGCCGAAGCCGCCACCGCCTCCAAAGCCGCCACCGCCCCCGCCTCCACCACCACCCCAGCCCCCGCCTCCACTCCAGCCACCACCACGTCCTCCGAAAATGTTTGAGAACAGAAGCCAAAACAGGATGCTGCGGAGAGGAGTAAAGAGGATGATAAGGAAGATGACGCCCAGCAACACAATTCCGCCGAACGAGATTCCTCGTTTGCGGCCGCACGCGTTGCGTGGGCGCGCGCGGCTGGGCATGTGTAAGTTGCACGCCCGCGTCCGACGCGATCACGTCGGCGACTCGCGTGGTGACGAGAAGCAAGGCCTGGCTGTAATCCCCGCTGCGCATCAGCGGGATGGCTTCGCGCTGAAAACCGCCCACCTTACCGTCAGGCAGGATTGGTTCTAGCCCGTAGCCCACCTCGATCCGAGCCTTATGATCCTGGATCGCATACAGGATCAGAACGCCGTGATCGGTCTTCTTCGCGCCGATGCCCCACTTCTTGAACAGGTCGACGGCATAGCTCTCGATGTCGCGTGCCGTCGAGCGTATTGACGGTCACGAGCGCGATTTGCGCCTGTGCCTTTTCGTCCACTTGCCGGCAGATGTCCTCGATTTGGGCTTTGGTCCCAGGGTCGAGAACGTGGGCAAAGTCGTTGACGTATCCGGTGGGCTGAAGCTGAGAGACAGGTTCTGCCTTGGCGAAAGTGCTGGTAACCAACAGCAAGACGGCCAGGCAGACTCTTGCGCGGGCACTCACAGGCAAATTGTACAGGAGGGGTCCGGCCAGCCGCTGTGATCCTCGGCCAGCACCACCGCCTTCGCCAAATCTTCGAATCCCGGGCAGGCAGGACTGAGCTTTCACTTTGGTAATTTGCGTCCGATGGGTACAAAGATAATCATGGCAACGATGGTAGAGTCGAATAAAACGCGCCGCTGGGATCGCCTGCCCGTCGACCTGCCCGTTCGGGTGGTCACGTCGAAAGGCTTTTCGACTACCGTCGTCGAGGGCCGTGGCACCGAGATGAGTGAAGGCGGCATGACCCTGTACGCTGGCATCCTGCTGAATCCGGGCGACCTTCTGGAAATCGAATTCGATACCCCTGTGCACTCGCGAATGCCCGCCATCGTGCGCTCGAAGAGTGGATTCTGCTTTGGCCTGGAATTCATCACCCCGTTACCCTCGTGATTTTTCTGCCACCACCTTCCCGATAGCATTGGTTTGTGATTTGGTCTAGCATCTTAGGCGCGCGTGGGGCGCATCTGGGTCGCCTATGTACTTCGAACAGTTCTATCTGGGATGTCTTGCCCATGCTTCCTACCTGCTCGCGTCCGAAGGGGAAGCGGTGGTGGTCGATCCGCAACGTGATGTCGACCTGTACCTGAACGCGGCCACTGAACACGGCTTCATGATCCGCCATATTTTCGAAACTCATCTTCACGCCGATTTCGTCTCTGGGCACAAGGAACTCGCGGCACGCACCGGCGCGAAGATCTACATGGGCGCGCAGGCCGGAGCACAGTTCGCGCACGTGCCAGTCGGCGATGGCTTCGAGTTGAAGTTTGGCAAGGCATCGATTCGCGTGCTCGAGACGCCCGGCCACACTCCGGAAAGCATCTGCCTGGTGGTCACTGACAAGGAGAAGTCGATTTCGCCCTGGGCTGTGCTTACCGGAGACACGTTGTTCATTGGCGATGTTGGACGGCCTGATCTGTCGCCGAGGCATACGCCGGCGCAGCTTGCGGGCATGCTCTACGACAGCCTGCATACCAAGCTGCTCACGCTGCCCGACAACGTGCTGGTCTATCCCGCGCACGGGGCGGGTTCTCTCTGCGGCAAGAACATGCGCGCCGAGCGCTCCTCGACGATCGGCACCGAGCGGCTGACCAACTACGCGCTTGCAGATCAAGAGCAGGGAAGAGTTCATCGCACAGCTGACGAGCAATCTTCCGGCGCGGCCTGAGTACTTCCTCAAAGATGCCGAGATCAACCGCACGGGTGCGACAGCATTGTCGGAACTGCCGCCGCTGCGCGCGATTGCGCCGCCTGAATTGGAGCGCATGTTGCGAGATGGTGAGATCGCACTCGACGTGCGTTCCGGAGACGAGTTCGCTGCCGGGCACGTGCCCGGCTCCATCAACATTGCTCTGTCAGGCCAGTTCGCCTCGTGGGCAGGCACGGTGCTGGGACTGACCGCGCATCCTGTGCTGATTGCGGATACAGATCAGCAATTGGAAGAGGCGCGCGTGCGGTTGGCTCGTGTAGGCATGGAGGCGCTCGACGGCTATCTTGCCGGAGGAGTTGCCGCGTGGAAACAGGCCGGGCTGCCAGTGGCTCAGACCCATCAGATCACCGCAGAAGACCTGCATTCACGATTGCGCGCTGGCGGAGTGCAGGTGCTGGATGTACGCCGCCAACCGGAGTGGGACGCGGGGCACATCGAAAATGCGACCTGGTGGCCGCTCGACAACTTCAGGGTATCGCCGCCAGAGATCGATCGCGACGCGCCGCTTAGCGGTGCACTGCAAGAGCGGATACCGCAGCATGATCGCCAGCAGCCTGCTTGAGCGCGCTGGCTTCCATCATGTGCTCAATGTGGTGGGTGGACTTGACGCCTGGCAGCAAGCCAAGCTGCCGGTGGTGACTGCAATCACCGCGTAGGCAGGCCGTGGTCTGTGGAAAAAGTGTTTTGTCTGAAGCGATCAAGCTTTGCGCAATCCAAAAATCAAGGCAACCACGCCGCCTCCGATGAGAATGATTCCTACAGCGGGGGGCAGTTTTTCGCTGTTTTCCGTCTGGATGCTGAACTTGGCATCGCCGACCTTGATGCCATGCTTCTCCTGATGGGGAAGAGGCACAACGAAAGACAGCACACCCAGCACCAAAAGCAGAACGCCTACGATCGGAAGACCTTTCATCGGAACTCCTTGTCAAGATAAGCAAACAGCCGCCACTGATCATACAAAACCCGGCGCCGTTTTCAGAGATAAGTTCCCGAAAAATTGTTATCGTGGAAGGCTGGGTTAGCGGCACAGGAGCGGATAGAGATGAAGACTGCCAAACTTGCAGAGCGGTTTCTCGTGGATAGCGGAAAACATTTTCGCCTGAAGGATTTTGATCCCGCCGATACAGGTCACTTGAAATCGAAGGAACACGCGGCAGAAGCTCTGCAGGAAGGAGTCGCCAAGACGGCGGAGTTGCAGGACAAGCTCTATGCGCAGGACACCTGGACCCTGCTGCTTATCTTTCAGGCGATGGATGCGGCGGGGAAAGACGGCGCCATCAAGCATGTGATGTCGGGGGTGAATCCGCAGGGCTGCGAGGTGCATTCGTTCAAGGCGCCATCGGAGGAAGAGCTCCAGCACGACTTTCTCTGGCGTACCACACGAGTCTTGCCGGAGCGGGGCCATATCGGCATCTTCAACCGCTCCTACTATGAAGAGGTGCTGGTGGTGCGAGTGCACGCGGAGCTGCTGAAAAACGAGAAGATTCCACCTTCGCTGGTCACCAAGAAAATCTGGGATGAGCGATTCGAGGACATCTGCGGTTTCGAGCGGCACATGGAGCGAAGCGGAACCGTGATCCGGAAGTTCTTCTTGAATGTGTCGAAGGAAGAGCAGAAGAAGCGTTTTCTTCGAGCGGCTGGAAGAGCCGGAGAAAAACTGGAAATTTTCCGCAGGCGACGTCCGCGAGCGCCAGTGTTGGGACGACTATCAAAAGGCGTACGAGGACATGATCGGCAACACGGCGAAGAAACACGCGCCCTGGTACGTCGTGCCGGCGGACAACAAATGGTTCACGCGGCTGGTGATATCGACGGTCATCGTGGACACATTGGAATCGCTGCAGCTCGAGTATCCGAAAGTGAATGCGGAGAAGAAGAAAGAACTCGAAGCGGCGAGAAAACAACTGGAGAAGGAGTAGTTCCAGGCCATTGCGGCTCCATGGGTGAGCCTTTGCAAATTTTTTTCGACCGATGATCGCAAAATCTTGGATTCATTGCAGTTAGCTGCGCCTGAACTATTTAATTCCTCGTAAAATACTGAAAAAGAATAACTTACAGGTAAAATCTTCCATAATAAGGAGTTAGATCCCTCTCTCCGGATAATTCAGCTCCGACTTTTTTTTCATCGACTCTCGCAAAATATTGAATCTAAGCAGGTTGCGAGGTTCCAGCCAGCGTTGATGTCTGCAAAATCTTGTCAAAGAAGGACTTACACGCAAAATCTTCCGGAATAAGGACTTAGGCATCAGGTTTCAAGGTTTCAAACGTTCAAGGTTTCACGGTCAAACTGGGTTTGGCCCTGCCTTGAAAATTTGCTCTTGCCTAGCTGTCTCTTCTCCGATCAGTTGCGGTGCGACTGGGCACGACTCCATTGTGAACCGTCTGTATCCTCAGTCAAGGTTGTTCGTCACAAAGAATTGAGCTTTGGCTGTGGAAAAGTATCGGTAGTCGTTCCGCTTCAGAGAGTTGCCACAATCTCCAGGTGCTCAAGGAATGGGTACCCCAGCGGCAAACTTTACCTGGAAGGTTTGAAACACCGCGTTGCGGTTTTGCGCGCCAAGTGCTTGCAGCGGCGAAGTTTGCTGGTGCCATCGGGTTTTGGCACAACAGTTGCACTTGCAGCGCTGTACAGTCGGTTCGGTCGATTTCTTCAATCCGGGGGTTCAATCCCTATGACACCCACAGAACGAGAATTGATGACGTTGCTGTGCCAGCGTATCCAGCAGGAAGATGACCCGAAGAAATTTGGCGGATTGGTGAATCAGTTGGACGAATTGTTGTCGACGAAGGAAGAACGCCTGGCTGGCCAGAAGCAGGAATCCGTCTAGAACCGCAGCCATCGTGTGCGTCCCGCGCTTGCGGGAAATCTTGTCAATCCCCGGGAAGCAGAGTGCCTGGCGCTTTCTGCAAAGGGTAGGCATTCCGGACCGCACCTGCATAAACACACCCCCAAACGCACAAAGGATGGGCCATCCGTCTGGGAATGGCATAGGTCGCGACCCTGACCTATCGAATCACGCACTGAGCGCAGAACGCGCTAGAATAGCAAGAATTTTGCCGGCCACTTTCGTCGCTCCAGAAAGGGAGGTTGTCGCATGCCTGCGGAAACGCAACAATACGAATCCCCGTACTGCGTGAAGATCGAAACCGGGACCGGCCAGTCCTCTACTGTTCCCATCGCGGTCTTGACACCGAAGCAATTGGAAGTCTTTCTTCAGAGTGAGTTCAAGAGGTTGGCGCAAGAAGCAGGCGTGAAGGGCGCTCGTATTCATGTGGAGCGGGCGATAGCCGCTGACTACGAGCAGGTCCTGCGCGAGGTTTCGGCGTGCCTTCTCTCTGCGAGGCCACGCGCCGCATGACTGGGCAGTGAGCTGTATTCCCGGAATTTCGATGCGGGGAATGCCCGGGGACCCCATCCTTTCGCGGTTTTTGGACACGCTTTTGGCGAAAGGTGGGTAATGTTCCCCAAACTTCGGTTTCAATCATTTTACGTCGCAGGCTTATAGGTTCGTGGTCCCACCCTTCGAAAATCGCGAAGGGTGGGCCAACCGGCGGTGACGGGGCGGAGCCTTCAAATCAGTACTTATTCGGAGCGCAATGCCTGCATGATATCGACGCGGGCGGCGCGGGCGGCCGGCATCATCGATGCGATCACGGCGACCGCCATCAGCACAATCGCGGACAGCGCCACCGGCAACACTCCTGGCATTTTCATATCAAGGAAATATCTGGCCCCGAGACGCGCCGCCAGGAATCCAAATGCCGCGCCGGCTACTACGCCCGCCGCGGCCATCACGGCTCCTTCGACGATCACGCCTCGCAGCAGATCTTTGGGCTGCGATCCCAGTGCCAGGCGAATGCCGAATTCCCGCATCCGTGCAGTGACTGAAAAGGTCAGCACGGCCGCGACGCCAACCACCGCAATCGCCAACGCGACAGCCGCGAACACGCCAAACACCAGCGAGTTCAGACGATCCGGCGTGAGCACCTCGGCACGCACATCTTCAAGCGTCGCAGCATGCTCAACCGGTTGATCGGCCGACATCCCGCGAATGGTTCGCGTCACCGGCGTGACCAGCGCATAGGGATTGGCACCGGTATGGATGAAAAGACGGCCGGCAAAAAGCGGTCCCTGTTCAAACGTGCTGTAGATGGTGAGAGTAGCTTCCGGAACGATGTGGACGTCGTCAATGTCGGCGGTAACCCCGATGACGCGATGCGGCGTGGTGGGTATACCAGGAACGAATTGCAGCACCGGGTCGGTCCAATAGACATGACGATTCAGAGGATCCTGATTGGGGAACATGCGTTGCGCGAGAGTCTCACTGATAATGGCAACAGGTTCCTTGGCATTGGTGTCGAGTTCATTGAAGTCTCGCCCGGCAATGATGGGAACTCCCAGCGCCGCGAAGAATCCGGGAGAGATAACGCGGAGTTGGGCGCGCGGATCTTCTCCGGGAACATGAGTATGCCCGTCCGCTGAAAACTGCAGGCCGAGCACGCGTTGTTCGCGCCATGGGACTGCCATCCCGAACGCGGTCTTGTTCACACCGGGCAATGCATCAATCCGCCGAATCGATTCCTTGTAGAACTCCACCACTTGCTGCGGCGTTTTTCCGTGCGTCATGGGAGGAACATCAATGGCCAGGACGTGGCGAGTATCAAGACCTGTGTCTATTCGCTGGAGCTCGATCAGAGTTTTGATCACCGTACTTGCGCCTGCGAGCAGTACGAACGATGCCGCAATTTGGGTGACGGCAAAAATGCGTTGCCGACGGCTGGTGCTGCCGATAATGCGAATGCTACCGCTCGACAGGTTCAATCCCTGGGCAGCATCGGCCGATGGGAGTCGTGGAACAAAAGCCAAGATCACAGCCGCAATGAGGGCCAAGCCGGCTCCTACCCAAAGCAGACTCGAGTCGACTTTCAGATCGAGGGCCCGGACCGAGAATCGCGACGCATAGCGAGCCAGAACCGATACCATCGGCTGCGCGCTGGCGACGCCAATCGCGGCGCCGATGCCGCAAAGCAACAGGCTTTCGGCGAGCAGCATGCGGCGAAGGACTCCCTTGCTGGCACCAAGCGCTGCGCGAACCGCCAACTCGCCTTCACGGCGAACCGTGCGCGCCAGAATCAGGTTGGCGACATTGGAACACGCGATGATGAAAACCAGGCCTGACGCCGCGAGCAGCACCAGCAGAATTGTCCGCGCGCCGAACGTAATCTGATCACGGAACAACTTCGCGTCAATGTGATAGTCGCCGTTTGCCGGATACGCTTCAGAGTGATCCTTCTTGATTGCGGCGTACGCAGACTGAAGCTCGGCACGGGCCTGATTGAGTGTCGCGCCGGGAGCCAGGCGCGCAAACACCTCGGTCATGCGATGGATGCGGCCGGTGACCATCGTCGCCGACAAGTGATGGGGGCTGGTCACAACGTTGGCGATAATTTCAGTATCTTCGGGATAAGGAACGCACGGCTCAAGTACGCCAATGACGGTCGCAGACCGATCGCCGAAGCTGCCAAGGCGCACTGTTTTCCCCAGAACCGAAGGATCTTTCTTGAAAGTCGTAGACCAGAAGCGATAGGTGAGCACGACGGCTCCGGCTGCGTTGGGGCCATCGTCCTGTGGTCCGATCAGACGACCAAGAACGGGATGAAGTCCCATGACATCGAAGTACGAGCCGCCGACCACACCGGCCTTGACCTCACGCGGCTCGCCCAAACCGATCATGGTGAAGCCGATCGTGGAGAAGTCGCCAATCGCGCTCAGGCTCTTCACACTGGCGCGCAGGTCCTGTATCTCAGGTACGCTGAAGTTCGCATTTGAATCGCGGATGCCGGGGGCACTCTGGCGAATATAGATCAGACTGTCTTCGTCGCGGTTGACCAGCGGCTTGAGCAGAACGCCGCGTACCAGCGTGAAAATGGCTGCATTCGCGCCGATCCCGAGAGCGAGCGTCAGAATGACGGCGAGCGCCATGCCGGGCGTCCGCCAGAACGAGTGAAAGGCAACCCGCAGATCGCGAATGAATGACATGTTGAACCCCATCCCCGCCAGACTGTAGCACTATCCCTGCCAATAGTAACTCGCAGATTGGAAGCCACTTGGCATGGGTTCGACGGGGCACGGCTGTCCGTTTCAGGACACCGCTGCACAAATCCGGACATTTGGGGGTGGGTGACCCGTGCTTTGCGCCTTCCGTTTCACGTCGCAGGTCCTGGTTCCCGCCCGTGTGCTCGGGTAGGACGCTGCGCGTGAGTCGGCGTCGCTCATTGTCCTGGATAACCCTCGGTCCTCACGTGCCGGGATCGGTAAGCTGCCGGCGCTCTGCTCTGAGGTGTCCTGGCGGGGGTTTTAAGTGTAGGCGATTTTTCGCCAACTATAATCCTCCCCGATGGAGAACCCGAGCAAACCCGACGATCTACCTCCGATGTACTGGAAGGTGCCGTACTTCGAGGCAATGAGTACGCTTGGACTCCCGAGTCGTTTCTAATTGATCTCGAACGAGCCGAGGCTCATGGTCTTGCATGTTCAGGCGGACAATTTCAGTTTCGCTTGAATTACGCTACATGCGAGATGGGTGTCACCCCTACTCCTTGCGGAAGCGGGTGACGCTTTTAGGATGCTCGGTTGGTTAATGAGAAAGTTACGGCTGCCTGATGGCAGCCTTAGTCGGCCGGCGTGGCGACTGGCTCCTTCCTCTTTTCTACGGAGTCAACCGAGTACAGCATGTAGTGATCGAAGCTGTGGTGGCGATGATAGCGATGCTTGCGGAAGTCGAAATAAATTTCCACGCTCTTGGGCAGCCACAGAGAGACTTGCTTCCGCGGGAAGGGGACAGGGCCGTAATCCACGATCTGGTGTTCGCTGAGCAGCAGGATCTCAGGCATTGGCCGGACCATCTCCGCTTCGATCCGCACGATTTGGAATGTGTCGGGGCTGATCCAGGCGCGTCCCTTGAGTTTGACTGGATAGATCTGGCCGCCGATGTCGTAGCTGTGCGTCACGTTTGGGCGGTCGTCGCGCTGTCGGAAATGTATCAGCCAAGTTGCTCGTCCGTTCCAATCTCCGAGCCCTTCACAGCGCAGCTCGAAATTGTCACGGACGCGGGGGTGAAAGACCAGAGCCAGGCTGGAAAAGCCAGTGCTGGCGATGGCGCCAGGATAATCGTAAAACCTCGTCACCGAAGTCCGGTATTCATCTACGGCGAGGAAACCGTGCTCGGTTTCGGCGATGGATGCGACGTAGTCGTATTTGCGGCTTTCTGTGTCGATAGGATTGCCCACTTCGTCGAGTGTCTGATGGGTGAGGTCCTCGATCGCAGCGACACGGGAGACGTCGTCCACGAGTTCTTCGACGCGCTTTCCGGATTCGTAGATGACTTGGCCTGCCGGACACTCAACACCCTGCGCGAGCGATAGTCTGACGTCGTCGATGCCCGGCGGTTGCCAGGCGGTCACTGCAAGCCTTGACGCCGCCACGGCGTCCAATGCGTTTACGCCTGCGAGCTTGCCCTGTGCGACGGGATCAGCCTCTGCGAGCTTCGTGGTGGCGGGCATGTTCTCGAACCGCGTGACGAGATCGCGAACCTGCCCGGCAACTGGATTGTGCGGTGACTGATCGAGGAATACCTTGAGAGCCTCAACTCCGTCGTGAAACTGGCCAAGATTCAGCAAGGCCTGCCCCAAAACGAGTTGGGCGGGACTGGCCACTGCCTGGCCCTTGATCACAGCCTTGTTCGCTTCGACCTTGGCATTCTCGTAGTTCTTCTCATGCAGATATGTATCGGCCAGAAGATCGTGAGGCAGCCAGTTCTCCGGGTCAGCCAGAACAGCCTGCTCCAGGGCCGAGCGGGCGGCTGGATAGTTCTGTCTTTCCATCCCGGTGCGTCCCAATAGAGTGAGCGCCTGACCGTTGTGTGGATTCAGGGTCGAGGCGCTCGCAAGGTACTTCTCGGCCTGGGCGTAATCTCTCTTCTCGAAGAAAAGATAACCCAGAAGAAAGTTGATATTCGAACTGCCGGGCGAGGATTGGTAGGCTTTGTTGAGATGTTTCTCGGCCTCTGGGAGGGAATGGGATTTGAGCGCGGAGACTGCGCGCTTGAGTTCCTTGCGCGTCTTCGGCGAAACCTGGGCGTCGGTGACGTCTAGATTGACCGCCGAGGGGTCGCGTTGAAGAATAACTTCGAAGCGTTCCTGGGCCTGGCTGGTGCTGATCCGCACTTCCTGATGAGCGCTAAAGAAGCCAACCGCCGTGATCTCGGCGTCGTACACACCCAGAGGAACGTCGAGGAAGACAGCCTCGGTTCCTGTTGCAAGATTCTCACCGGCGGGATCCCGGCTGGTGGTTTGCCAGGTAGAGATCTGAGTCGCCCGATTCGTGAGTTTCAATACCGCCTGGCGATCGAGAAGATGTCCCTTGCGCTCTCCGAACACTTTAAAAATCACCACGGCCGTATTGGGCGCGGTGTTGTAGGCGCGGATCATGTCCGAGGTGCGTGGGCTAGAGTTGATTCCGGCGAGAGGATCGGTGGGAACCTGGGCATGAAGTGAAATCAGCAGGCATGTACCCAGAAGAGGCAGGACCAATGCCGGTCGCGGAACAAATCGAATAAGAACGCGACGCATCATGAATTTGACGGGGTAGTGTGACACACCGCTTCCCAAGCGCGAGGACGGCAACGCCTTCTTAACCTCCTAAGCCAGCATTATCCTCTGAGCCTTGTGTTTGTCGTCTGCACTCGCCAACAGTTCTCACGACTAGCACTCTACAGCAAAGAACTTCGCACCGTCAGTAATGAAGGTCACCTGACGAAAACGGCGATTACACTCAAGTTCCCCGGTCGCCGGGAAGATGAGTGAAATCGAGATGTTAAGCCAACCATCGGGTAGAATGGCACGGCAAGAGGGTTCCAAATGGATGCCAGACACCGCGCCCCCCGGCACCAACGTGCTCAATTTGCCAAGGCGGTACGCCTCGTTCATTGGTTGCATGGATTGCCCACCTTAAGAAATCCGTTGTTTGGCGGACGCAGAGCAGAACCCGCTAGTCAGAGGCGACATGAACGCCGCGATTCCTGGAAGCTCATGCTTTTGCTTCTGGCGGCCCTTCTCCTCTTCCAAAGCCCCGCCTCGGCGCAGCTTAGGGAAGTCCGCCGGGTCCTCATTCTGAATGAGCTGGGGTTATGGTCGCCCGGTGTTTCTGCCATCAACAAGGAGATATTTGCTGTCTTGGAGAAGTCGCCCTACCAGATCGAGTTCTATAGCGAGGACATGGACACAAGCCTTTTCCCAGACGAATCCACGCAGCGCGGGTTTCGTGACTGGTACTTCCGTAAGTATCGAAATCGCAAGCCGGATTTGATCATCGCGATCGGGCCATCCCCGATCAAGTTCATGTCCGACTCGCACGAGTTGTTTGCCCCGGGCACGCCGATTGTGTTCTGGGGAAGTATTGAGGAATTTGCGGAGCCTCCAAGGCTTGACTCTGACTTCACCGGGATTTGGGGAGTAGCACAGCCGGACAAGACCCTGGAAGCAGCGCTTCACCTACAACCCAATACAAAACACGTGGTCGTGGTGGGTGGCGTCGCACCGTATGACCGTTACCTTGAAGGCCTCGTCAGACAAAGGTTCCACGAGTACGAATCGAGGCTGGACTTTACCTACCTCACTGATCTCGCGATGCCCGACGTCCTGGAGCGATTGCAGCACCTTCCGAACAATACGATCGTCTACCACACGTCAATCATGCAGGACGCGGCGGGGGCGCACTTCATTGACGCAACTCAATCGGTTCCTATGGTTGCCAAGGCAGCGAACGCGCCCGTGTATGTAGTGGATGATGTGGATGTCGGCAAAGGAACGGTGGGCGGTGACGTTTTCAGTTTCACCCTCGCAGGCCAAGTGGCTGCGGGGATGGCGCTCAGGGTTCTGAATGGGGAGAAGCCGCGAGATATCCCGATTGTTAGAGGCGCAAACAACTACATGTTTGATTGGCTAGCCTTGAAGCGCTGGGGGTTGAAGGAAAGCGATCTTCCACAAGGCAGCCTCGTCCTTAACCGGCAGCCAACAGTCTGGGAGTCGTACAAGGCGTACATCACTGGCGGGATTGCTCTGATCCTAGTGGAAACGCTGCTGATTGTAGGGCTGCTGTGGCAACGCAGGAGAAGAAGAGAAGCAGAGACTGAGCTGGTGATTAGTAATGAGCGGCTTCGCCTGGCAGTGGAAGCAGGGAGGTCAGTCGGGTGGGATTGGGACATAAAGACCGGATCCGATCGATGGTTTGGTGATTTGGAAACGGTGTTCGGAATCCCAGCGGACAGCTACTCCGGGCAGGTGGACGACTTTCGTCGCAGGGTACACCCTGAAGACAGTGAACGCGTCTGGAAAGCGATCTCTGATGCGAGGCAAAACCGGAAACCGTACATCGCCGAATTTCGCGTTGTTCGCACCGACAAAACCGTTCGCTGGATCTCTGCCAGAGGAAAATTCTATTACGGCCGTCATGGCGAGGCCGAGCGGATGCTGGGCATGGCGGTGGACATCACCGACCGCAAACTGGTGGAGGAGGGCCTCGCCAGTCTGAGCGGTCGCTTGATTGATGCCCAGGAAGAGGAGCGTAAGCGGATCGCCCGCGAGATTCATGACGACTACAGTCAACGCCTGGCGCTGCTCGCGATCGAACTGGAAAATCTAGGTGAGGAAAGCGGAAGCTCCTCCGTCGCAACGAGTCAGAGGTTACACCAAGTCTGGAATGGGATCGCCGAGATCGGCGCAGACCTGCATTCCTTGTCACACCGCCTGCATTCTTCCACGTTGGACAGACTAGGTCTGGTTGCCGGGGCGAAGGCCTTCTGCAGGGAGTTCGCGGAGCAACAGGAAATACAGGTCGATTTTGCAGATGAGAATGTCCCACATGACGTTCCAGGAGATGCGGCGCTATGTCTTTTTCGTATCGTCCAGGAAGGACTCCGAAATATCAAGCGGCACAGCGGTGCAGCTAGGGCGGAAGTCCGTCTGAAAGGTTCAGGGGGGACGCTCCATCTGTCAGTTGCCGATCGAGGACGGGGGTTTGAAGTGAACAATCGCTCGCCGCGAGAAGGCATCGGGATTCGCAGCATGGAGGAACGTTTGCGATCGCTGGGAGGACACCTCGAGGTCAGATCGCAGCCCATGGAAGGGACCAGAATTGATGCGTGGCTGCCGTTAAGGGTCCCTGACAAAAGTGCGGCTTAGATGAGAGACCCTTTGTGGATGTTGTGTTCCATACGACATCACATCATGGAACCATTCACTCAAGAGCGTCGCGGCTAGGTGTCGCAAACAGGCGATTACCCTCAAATCCCTGCCGTGCGGGCGTCAGTCAGTTGGGCTTGCCCGCGTCCTTTTCGCGTTTGACGAAGCACTCGATGTGGGCTTCTTTGCCTGGCTGAATTCGGACAGAGGGGCGTTGAGCCTTTGTGATCGGCTTCCCGCAAATCATACAGATGGTTTTCTTACTATGAGTCTCCTTCTGCATAAAGGGACTCCGCACTCGTTTTTGACATCTACAGTTGCGGACACCTTACACAAGGGAGGTTGGGTTGTCAGTGATCTTGCGCACTGTCGTTCGGGTCGATGCAGTCGATGGCGAGGGGTGCGAGCGAAGCGACGGCGATGCACTGCAGGCGGATCGCCAGGCGCCGAGTGCCTCGTTCGTGAGCGTAGTGTAGCGGTCGCGCAGCAAATGCAGAAGCTGTTCCGGGCGGGAAGAAAGGCGGGAACAAAGCCCTGGCTATTTACTAGAACGAGGAAAGGAAGGGAACCGGAGAAGAAGTAGGCGCTGCAGTTCAACCAGCCTTCCGCAACACTGGTGCGCAGCCTGCCTTCCCAGAATCACTGCTCCGCTCATCCCGCGCGTTCAGTTCGGCCAGCCGCTTACGGATCTCCACACCGCAGGTTAGGCGAGCAGCGCAGTGCTCGCAGTCTGGTCGGTGAAGTTTCAGGATTGACAGCAAGTGGCAGATTCGAAGTCTCACAGCTTACAGCCCCGCACGTATGTGCCGGAGATCATGGGCTCGACGGCCGTGTCAGTCAAGAAAAATCTGGCTGTGTACGGTAGCGTACAACTGTCGATGAGGTCACTTTCCGGGGTGTGCGGCTGCTGAGGGCTTGCTCTAGTCCTTCTTGCCATCCTTCTCCCTCTTGTCGCGTGCCTCCGTCCGGTCGAATAGAGCTTTGATTAACAGGATGACGCACACCAGCCCGCCCGCAATTAGGAGAATGTGGCCCACCAGAACAAGGTATCGTGCCAGAACCGGCCAGTCGAATGGCGTCGGTAATGGCACTGGTAATGCCACTAAAGAGCGGCCAGCGGCCACCTTCTTGGGATGTTGTGCTCATGCCAGGTTGGGTAGCATCGAGGGAGTGATATACGGACTCACCATCCAAAAAGTTGGAAAGAGCTTTGAGCTTCGTTGCCCCGAATGCACCTGTCTGACGGGCAGGCTCGGCCTGGTTCGTCAGGATGGTCAGCGCATCAGGCTTCACTGCCGAGTGCATCCGGAGAACTTCGGAGAGTGGCGCTCGGAACCAGAAATGGAAGGCGAGAAGCTGGCGTTGGCGGGACGGATAGGACTGGACTGAACACGAACTGCGCTGGTTCGGCTTCTTTCAGAGCTCCTCTATCCTCCGCTGTGTAAACCGTTATAGCAAAAGTATTTTCCAGGAAGAGGGCCCCGGCGCGGATGGCCTCCCGCAGTCAGGTTCATCCGCGCGTCGGATCACCCGCCTGTCGTTGATTTTCACCACAGAAGCTGAGGAAAGTACCAAACTGGGTCACCCTCAACGCGGCTTCGGATCGTCCGCCAAGGCTACTTCCCAGCCTGCTGCTCTGTGAACCAGCCCTGGGAAAGGCCCAAGAACTCCTACAGTTTTTGTTGCATTTTGGCATTGCTTTTTTATAATAAAGCAACCGTTGTCCCATCCAAGGTACGAGTCCCAAGGGGTGCAGTATGGTGAATTCCGATCCAACAATATTCAAGTGCTCCATATGCAACAAGCCTCTCGATCTGAATACAGCGAAGACCAATGAAGCGAGCCAACCGGTGCATGAGGAATGTTACGTTCTGACACAAGCACTGAGTCCGTCCACTAAAAACATCAGTCAGCAAAACATCACTCATCCATTGCGGCCTTAGGCCTGTCAACCTGACTCACTGCCTGCCACGTCTTCAGAACGACTGCGACGAATTTCCTGAATTAAGATGCTGCAAAGGAAGGTGGCATGGACGGTGATGAGCAGAATCGGCGATCCTTTGTGTTGAGCCTGGGGGCGCTTGGCATCACTCCGGTGGTGACGCGAAGCTTGCAGGGAGATCAGGCCGCGGCGGGGCAAGGAGCACCGCGGCAAGGATTTGTGCTCGGCCCCTCCGAGGGCGAACATCTGATTCATTTTCGCGACCAAGGCAGTGTCTTCATCAAAATTGGTGCGGCTACTGGCTCCGACAACCTCGCCTTGGGGACGCAGCAAGTGATGGCCGGTTCGGGGATTCCGATCCATAGGCATCTCCAGATGGACGAAGCTTTTTACGTTCTGCAGGGAAGCGGGACTTTCATATTGAACGATGTGCGTCATCCTTTCGAGAGGGGCGGCACGATATTCATCCCCAGAAACTCCTGGCATGGGTTTGAAAATCCTGATCACGAGTTGCTGCTGCTCTGGGTTGTGACGCCTGCAGGGCTGGATGGCTTTTTCCGGGAAATCTGCAGTCCGGTCGGCATGCCGCCGAAGCGGCTGAGTCGAGAGCAGGTCAAGGAAATTGCGCTGAGGTATGGGACGGAGTTCAGATAACTCACTCGCTAAGCTTTGGCGAGAAAAGTTGGGTTATGACTATTGCTGATCAACTCGGCGGCTTGGTGCTGCATCCGGAAGGCTGATAAAATAGCTGAGCATCGATCCAACCTGCACGGGGCTATAGCTCAGCTGGGAGAGCGCATCGTTCGCAACGATGAGGTCGTCGGTTCGATCCCGACTAGCTCCACCAATCCTTCCAACAACCTGGCGACAAGTCCTCGGCCAAATCTGCGCTATCCACCGTTGCCGCTCGAATGGCACTGGTAACAGTTGATGCTGTTGTAGACGTAGCCACTCACGTTCTCGGTGACGGAAGTTAGCGGCGTTGTTGCCGCCGTGGCAACCGGTGCACTGGAACACGGAGTAGTTATTCGAATTCGTATGGCAGGTGGAGCAAACACCGTTGGCGTTGCCATGGTTGACCGGGAATCGTGTGTACTGCGTGTGATTGAACGTCGCACCAGTCCAGGCAGTCGTGTTATGGCAGGTCGTGCAAGTGGTCGGGAAGAACTGCGGCTGCGCCGCGTGGCCCGGATTGGTTGTGTTGTTGTAGTCGGTCTGATGACAACCGATACACGTGGTGGGCAGCGTCATGTAGTTGCCGTTGACATGGCAGTCGGTGCATACCCGCGGCGGTGTCTTGTGCGAGCCGGTAAGGGGAAAGGCCGTGTTGTTGTGATTGAACGTGGAGTCTGTCCAGACGGTGGTGTCGTGGCAGAGTTCGCACGTAGTCGGGAATCCGGCCGCAGCGTGCGCGGGATTGTTGGTGCCCGTGTAGTCCTTTTGGTGGCACGAGTAGCACAAGGTGCTGTTCAGCGAATAATTATTGTTGACATGGCAGTCCGTGCACTGCCGCGGAGGAACAGCGTGACTTCCCGCCAGCGGGAAACCGGTGCTGCTGTGATTGAACGTCGCGTTTGCCCACGAACTCGTGTTGTGGCACTGATCGCATGTCTGAGGGAAGCTGGCGGTAACGTGATTGGGGTTTGTAGTCCCCTGATAGTCCTTCAGATGACACGTCACACAGGCGGCGCTCGCCAAATTGTAGTTATTGCTGATATGGCAATCGGTGCACTGCCGCGGTGGCACGGTGTGCAATCCGGTGAGCGGGAAACCTGTGCTGTTGTGATTGAAGACCGCATTTGCCCATGAAGTCGTGTTGTGGCACTGATCGCACGTCTGGGGGAAATTCGAGGTGGCGTGATTCGGATTGGTCGTCCCCTGATAGTCCTTCAAATGACAGGTCACGCAGGTCGCGCTCGTCAAGTTGTAGTTATTGTTGACGTGGCAATCGACGCACTGACGCGGTGGCACCGTGTGCATGCCGGTGAGCGGGAAACCGGTACTGTTGTGATTGAAGATCGCATTGGCCCACGAAGTCGTGTTGTGGCATTGATCGCAAGTCTGGGGGAAGCTCGAGACGACGTGATTTGGATTGGTCGTTCCCTGATAGTCCTTTAAATGACAGGTCACGCAGGCCGCGCTCGTCAAGTTGTAGTTACTGTTGACGTGGCAATCGACGCACTGACGCGGTGGCACGGTGTGCATGCCGGTGAGCGGGAAACCGGTACTGTTGTGATTGAAGGTCGCATTTGTCCACGAAGTCGTGTTGTGGCATTGAGCGCAGGTCTGGGGGAAGCTTGAGGTGACGTGATTCGGATTGGTTGTTCCCTGATAGTCCTTCAAATGACAACTGGCGCAGGCCGTGGTCGTCAGGTTGTAGTTGTTGTTGATGTGGCAATCGTTACATTGTCGCGGCGGCACGGTGTGCATGCCGGTAAGAGGGAAAGCTGTGGCATTGTGGTTAAACGTGGCATTCGACCATGTCGATATGGTGTGGCATTGCTCGCACGATTGTGAGAATTGTGCCGAAACGTGACTTGGATTGGTGGCACCCTGATAGTCCTTAAGGTGGCAGCCTACACAAGCGATGCTCACGAGGTTGTAGTTGTTGCCGAGGTGACAGTCGGCGCACAGACGCGGCGGAACCGCGTGGCCTCCGCTCAGAGGAAATCCCACAGAAGCGTGATCGAATTTTGCGTTTAACCAGTTGTCGGTGGTATGGCAGGCTTCGCAGGTGGTGGAAAAACCGGCGGCCACGTGGTTTGGACTTGTGGTCGATTTGAAGTCTGCGGAGTGGCAGGAGAAGCACTGCGTGGGCGTGATCTGGAATTTGCTGGTCGCCCCTCCCTTGTGGCAGGAATCGCAGTCCACCGTGGCGTGCGCACCAGTCAGGGGAAAGCGGTTGTTATGCTGCTGTATCTGCCGAATGGAGACTTGCCATCCCCGGACCGAGTGGCATTGCTCGCAATTCGCCCCCAGTTGCCGCCTGTGAATGTCCGCGTGGCAATCCTGGCAACGTTGTCCAACGCTGGTGAAAACCGGCCTGACGTGACATTCAGTGCAATTCACCGACTGGTGCAAGCCGCGCAGTGGGTATTTCGTTTGGTTGTGATCGAATTCCGGAACTCCGCGGATTGGCTTCCATGCGCTCGCTGTGTGGCAGTTCTGACAGGGAACGCTCAGATTGCCGTGAGGACTGTGCGTTCCTCCGGACGCTTGCGCATGGGCACTTCGCGCACTTGCAGAAATTGCGAGTGCCAAAAGCGCAAATAACTTGAGAACGTTCCCGGACCCGAACATGGCCGCCCCTTGTTTTGATGCCCGACATCAACAACGAAACGGTATTAGGAATGAATGCGCGCGATGCAATTCACTGTCCAGATCAGTTTTCCGGGGCCTCGTTGGGAATGTCCGGGACTGGTGAGAGGTTGTTGGACATTGCCCATACTCGAAGTTGCCCTCGGCACAGACTAAGAGTGTGAGTTTAGTTCTTCGCGTTGCCTGAGTTCTTTGCTGTGGATCAAATATGCGTCCAAAAACCCTACTGTGTAAAAATTAAACGCGGTGCTTCTCTTTACGGAGCACGTTCTTCCACACTCCGTAGCCCATGAAACGGTGTATCGTACAGGGCGCTAAAAAGCATTTCAATGAGCAGGATCACAGCGTTGAACGATGGGCTATTCCTGGCTGGCCGGGCAGGCAGCACCTGAGTTTTTGAACCGGTAACGGACAGACGCGACGCTAAACGGGGTGTATTGGGTCGTTCGCAAAGCCGAGGCCTTGGGTTCGACCCCGGCTAGCTCTACCAAATCTGCTTCTTTTTAACGTCTTGCGGAGAATGCTGGACTTGTCAATTCTTAGACGGAATCGGGCTGCCGGTGTGCAACCTGGCAGTGTGCGTCGAATTGCGCCTGCAAAGACTTCTGGTATTCCTCGCGATTCGGGCGATGGCTGGAGCCCTGGGCACGGAAGGATACCGCAGGACAAGCCGAGCAGAGGGCTTCGACAGGAATGTCGGAAAGCCATTTGGTAACGCGGATCGTGGGCCGTTTCATCTACCCCTGCTTCGCAAGATCTCGATCAGGAAACAGAACCGAGCGGTTTTGGCGGATAGTATCAAAAGTCCGGTGAGGTGTCCACGCTTCGAAGCGTGGAGAGCGCGACACTGTTTCCCAAGGGCTAGTGCCCTGAAAAGAACTCCGTCATATCGGGAGCGGTTGCGGCCAGGCCGGGGAATGTGTTCACGCCGGAAGCGGCGAGGACGAGGCGCAAGGTGCTCTGGTGCTGGTACTCGGTCTTGGACTGATAGTTGGATTTCGACTTGGAACTTACGATGACGGTCGCGACGTGTCCGCCGACATGGTCCATGTCGGCGGCGGCTCCTTCGTCAAAAGTAATGATCAATAGACCGCTACTTTGGAATGCAGAACTCGCGAGTAAAGGGGCGATGTTGGAATGCAACCAGGAGTCGGCGGAAGCGAGGGTCCCGTCGTGAGCGTCGTTATTCAAATTGGGGGCGATGAAGGAGAATTGCGGAAGGCTGTTGTTGGCCAAGTCGGTGGCAAACTGGGAAAAGGGGACGATGTTCGCCGCTTGTGAAGAGTCGTTTTGCACATCCGAGAGATAAGAGAACGGGTCGTGATGGCGAACATAGGGGAGAACGTCGCTGCCAAGATAGGCAGCGTTAGGGATCGATTCTTCGTAGGCCTTCCAGGATTTTCCCGCCTTCACCAATTCGCGCACTACGTTGTCATCGTTGATGATTCCGGCGAACTTGTCATCGAATGTTTCCGTCTGTCCAGTGGTGAGCATCAGGTAGTCGGCCATAGACGGATGGGCGTTGGCAAAGTACTCGGTCGCGAGGCCGTATTGCGAAGCCAGGCTGTTCAGGTATGGCATCGAGGAGTTGCCAATAACCTCGGAGTAGCTGTGGTTCTCTTCCACGACCAGGAAGACATGGCTGAACGTGGGTTGGCCGGACGGAACCGGCGTCTGAACGGGCGAGCCGAGTCCATGGCTCCCACAGGCGATTTGGAGAGCCCCAAATGCGCAGAGAGTTGTGAGAGACACAAGCAGTTTCTGAATTTGTTTGAGGGTTAATCGGTTGGCCACGAGACGTTGGGATGCGGAACTTTCCGCAAATGTTTGCGGGAAATATGTCACGCGTTATTTCGCTTTTCCGTTATTGCCGAAATCGAGGCCGAACTGGGGCTTCTCGTAGGTTCCCAGAATGTGCACGGGGACAATTTCGCCCTTCTTTTTCTTGCGGAACAGCGGGTCCATGATTTTCAGCAGTAAAGCTTTCGCGCCGCTGGATGTCTTGGAGATTTTCGTGTCGACCTTCATTTCGCCGTGAAGGTTGATGCGGTGGTTCAAAATGTTGTAAGTGTCGTGCAGACGAGCATTGGCGCCGGGCACGCCGAAATCGAGATCAGAAAAGCGCGCCACGCCACCTGAGAGATCGACCGTTCCCTTCAAATCGGTGAGAACGGTTTCGGGATCGTCTTTGGTGTCGCCGCGCGCTCCCGCGCTCAGGGCGTTGACGTCTTTCTGGGTTTCCGGCTTGAAGCTGCCATCATCGATGCCAAATTTCCCATCGAGCTTTACTCTCTCGAGAAATGGCTGGTCGCCGCCAGGGAGCTCGGCGCGAGCGACGAACGACATATCACCGGACATGGGAGAGCGATCTGCGGTGACAAAGAGTCCGAGGAGGTCTTCGATCCGGCCGTGGCGAGAAGTGAAACGAAGGTTGGCGACTTTACCTTTTCTGCCCTCCGAACCCGCGATGCTGCCTTGGGCTAGAAGCGTGGTTCGGCCGAGATGAGCTTCGACCCGGTTCAGGAAAGTGTCGCCGCGCATGGCATCGACATATGCGTCGAACCGCGTCGTGAGCCGGTGCCGGTGACCACCGGAGGTAACGACGAAGTCAGGCGTGTCGGTTGTGCCGGAAACATTGACGTGCTTGAATGCGCCGTCGAACTTTCCCTTCGAACTCAGGATGCCCCCGATCCCGCCATAGACGCCGAGGTCCGCGTGATCGAAGGTGTAGGTGCCTGACATGGGAGTGTCCTGCGGGTGGCCATCGGCCCAAGGTCCGAAGCGGCCTTCGACGGCCAGTTCTCCGGAAGGATTGGGATTATGGAGCTTGAGCTGGTACTGGATCGGGCTGCCCCAGCGCACACTGCGCAGCAGCGCCTCGTGAACGTCGAAGACCAGCGGATGTTTTGTCGAGTCGCTGGAGGTGAATTCCACCCTGGTTCCGTTCGCCACGAGTTCGTCGACGACTAGTGCGGTATGCTGCGAATGGAATTCTGTGTTGGCTCCGAAAGGTGGAATGAAAATGCGTGCGCCGGCAGCCGTGATGCGGGGCACATGCTGCGTGAGAATCCCAGAGTAACTGCCTTCAATGATGAGCTTGGGGATGGTGATGAGTCGGAATTGATTCCCACCGTGGCGGAACTCGACATCTTCGAGGATGCACCCGGGATGAGGGAAGTAAGTAGGGTGATAACGGCGAATGGTGACACTGCTGTCGGCGGCCTCAGCGAGATCTTCCTGCACTGCTTTTTCGGAGAATGGCCAGTACTTCACGCTCAGCACGGCGGCCGCACAGAGGACGACCGCTGTGCCGATTGCGAGGATGACGAGCGTTTTGCGGAGTCTTGCCCTGGTCTGCGACTGGTCTGTGGCGCGTGTAGAGGTTCCGGGTCTGACGACATCGATCGACGACATGAAGCTTGGAGTGCGGTTCGTTCAGAAATGTTGGAAGCTGGATCAGCAAATTTCACGGCAGACGCTCGTACCCTTTTCCACTGATTGTCTTTTCAGGCACGTGGCCGCGGAGATTGTTTATCCGGGTGATATGATCATGTGTGAATCTCCTGAAGCTCGATCTTCGGCGTTATATCTGCGAGCGCATCGCTCCCGCCGGTCTGTAGTTCCTTTCCTTTCGCGGATCTGAATCTCTGTTTCGTTTCTTTTCCACAGCAGGCTTGCGATTGACCCTGCGCGGTCGTGGTCCGATCGAACTGCGGGCTCGCCCGTCTGCGATGGCAATTCTTATGGAGGACTTATGAAACTTTTGGTGATTGGTTCCGGCATGATGGGATCGGCTGCAGCTTTTGACATGGCGCGCACGCCGCAGGTGAGTTCTGTGACGCTCGCGGATAGCGATGTCAAGCGCGCGCGAGAGGTGGCGGCGCGGGTCAATCGCATTACTGGCGACAGGAAAGTACGAGCGGTCGCTCTCGACGCGAGCGATGAGAAGGCTGCGACCAAGTTGATGCACGGGCATAACGCAGCGCTGTCGGCGGTTCCATATTTCCTGAATCTCGGATTGGCGCGAGCCGCGGTCGAAGCACGATGCCACTTCGCCGATCTGGGCGGGAACAACACCGTGGTGCGGCAGGAATTGGCGCTGTCGAAGAAGGCCGAGAAGCGCGGTGTGGCGCTGGCGCCAGATTGCGGGCTCTCCCCGGGGATGGCGTCGATCCTGGGCGGAGAGTTGGTGCGCCGGCTCGGAGGGCGCGCGGACGCGCTGCGGCTTTATGTTGGAGGCCTGCCCGCACAGCCCACTGCGCCATTTCACTACCAGCTGGTTTTTTCCGTGGAAGGATTGATCAACGAATACGTGGAGCTGGCGCGCATCCTGCGGAAAGGGAAGCTGACAACGATCGATCCACTGACCGAGCCGGAAGATTTTCACATTGCGGGATTTTCTCCGTTGGTGGCCTTTCACACCTCCGGCGGAACGTCCACTTTGCCGGAGACATTTGAGGGCCGAGTGGGCGAGTGCTTCGAGAAGACGTTGCGCTATCCCGGGCACTATGACCTGCTTTGTGAGTTGAAAGAACTGGGATTGTTCTCGAGCGAGAAGATGAAGTTCGGCAAGGCCGAAGTCTCTCCGCGCGCAATGATGTCGAAGATATTCGAAGGGAAATTCGCCTCGAAGGGGCCGGACGTGTGCATCATGCGGCTGGAAGCGCACGAATCCGTGAATCGCGCTGGCGTGCGCGGATTGCTCGGGGGACGGCTGAAGGGGCGGGTTGCCTCATTCACGATGGTGGACCACTACGATCCGAAAACGGACATGAGCGCGATGATGCGGACGACGGCGTTTCCCGCGTCGATCGTGGTGCAGATGCTGGCTTCGGGCGCGATCAGCAAGCGAGGCGGCGTGCTGCAGGAGCTGGACGTTCCAGCGGATCTGTTCCTGGAGGAAGTGGAGAAGCGTGGCATCAGGATTGATTACACGATGGAGTGAGTTGTGGCACGCAATAAAAAAAGCCGCACAGTTGCGAGCTGTGCGGCCGAGGGTGAGAGGAAACGTACGAGAAACGAAAAAGCTACGCCTTGACGAACTTGCGGCGGACAACGCCAGCCAGTCCGATCAAACCGGTACCGAGTAGTGTCAAGCTGCCGGGCTCGGGAACCGGGCTGTAGCCGATAAACTCCTGCGGGCCGCAGCCGGGCTTGCCATGGAGTGGAGTGTAGAGAAACAGCCCTGAATATGCGCTGTTGGGAGCGGTCTGAGCGAGCGACAAGATACACGGCATCGGTCGCGGCGCCGCCGTAGGTCAGGAACCCATGGTCATGCTGGGCGTTGTTGGAGAAAAGCCCCCAGATCGCCCACTGCGCCTGCAAAGTCGTCAGCGAACCGGTCAACATGCTCTTGTAGATCAGGCCGGCGGCCTTGTAGTCCAGCGTCATCGAGGACCCGAACAGGCCACTCGCGATTCCCGCCAGGAAAGGCGACTTGGTGGCGGTCCAGGTTTCACCACTGTGGATGTGGTTGTCAAAACTGTCGCACATCATGGTCGAGAAGTTGGTGCTGCCATTGATGGAGAAGTAGTAGTGGTTCTGATGCTCATACTCGAACGTCAGGCTGACGGAGTTGGCGAACGCGGAATTGGTGAGGACCAGGGCGAACAGCGCAATGAACAGGGCCAGAGAAAGACGCTTCATGAATTTGCCTCCGAACATTTGAGCAGAGCTATATCGCCAACCACAGTTGCGCAAATGCTTCACTGATTTTTTCTACCGGGGGAAATCGCTGAAGACCATTCGGGGGATCGGTCCAGCTTTGTTGCTAGCCGCCGTAAAGTGACGGCGGGAACTTCCTTACGGAACTGACTCCCGTAATCAAGGGCATAGTACCAACGGGAGGGACGGCAGAGGAATGGCCCGGAAGTGGCGTTACTTTCGCAACCAGGATTGCGATAGAGTGTTCCGCACAGCCGCTGTTTGGAAGCCATCCGAATCCGCTGGCGGTTTTCGACGGAAGGCTGAAGGTGCTGGGATGGAATAAGGTCCCGGGAAGACGTTTTGGGATGGAAAACCTGTGATTGAGTGCTTAGGGACAAGGGGCATCATATTTTGTGCAAAGGTGTTGCACTCTCTGGTAGCATTCATGCCAGAAAAACCCGAAAGCTCTAGGGTTTAGCGAAAATCGGGCCTTCCGGTTATGGCACTCGAACTGCTTCGGAGCAGTCTGGGTCTGTGTCGGCCGAGCCCCAGAATCTGGCCGTCAAGGTAGGTAAAAGTTGTCGAATGAACCCGAGGTAGGGGTGACGCGCACGGTGATCCGCAAGCGGCGGAGCCGGCGTCATCGCCGCAATCGCCGGCTCCGGCGCGCGCTGGTGATCTTTGCCTGCGCCGCGTTCACCTTCGTGCTTTCCTCCGTAGCCCTGCAATTTCTAAGCCCGTCGCTGTTTCATGCGGCGAGGAACGCAGAGCCAGACCGGAGAACGGCGGAAGCCAGCCGCAACCTTCTGCTGGCCTCGCAGCAGGAAGTTTTGCGCCAGATGGACGGCCGCCCGGTATACCGGTACTCCGTGGTCGCCGGCGGCGTGCGAGATGTGCGGGAACTGAAGTGGGCGGCGGAGCATGATCCTGTCGTCGGGGCGCATTATGCGGGTTTCGACTACGATCACGCGCGGGTGGTGAAGTTGGTGCTGGCGCGGACCGCATACATTTCCTATCGCATTGGGAATAGGGTTTACTGGACGCGACACCGGGTCAGCCTGAAGAAGGGCGAGACGGTCATCACGGATGGCAAGATGACGGCGCGCACTCGTTGCGCCAACCGGGTTGAGGAGGTTCCGCAACAGGCAACCTCGGAATCGGAGCCACCGGCCGCGTACTGTTTGATGAGCCGGTTCACCCCGACATGGGAACGGCGATGGCCGCTCCGCCGGTACCGTTCCAATCGGCGCTGATGAATCGCAATCCTGTGCCGGGAATGGGGCCGGCAGTGCCGCTGAGCTCTTACGACCCGATCGCCAACAATGGCTTCACGCCGATTTTGCTCCCGACTTTGCCGGGCGTGTGTGGCGTGGGAACAAAGAAGAAGCCCAAAGACTCAACTGGCGTCGCAACGTCGTCGGTGAGCGGCGACAAGAAAAAGAAGAAAGGTGATCCTTGCGGCGGCGGCGGCGGTGGAGGCGGGGAAGTTCCTGAGCCGGGAACCTGGCTGCTCATGGCCTCCGGGGCCGCCGGCGTGTACTGGAAAGCCCGCCACAAGTTTTCCCGGTTAACCTCGTCGCAGTCTGACTCCCAGTCTGTGTAAGCGTCTGGTGTCAGGTGCTTGCTGCAGCAGCCCAGTCGACTTCTGCGGCTGACGCGGCGCGTAAGAACGCCTGACTCTCTACGGGACTCAGCCGCATCATTTCAGAGTTTTCCCGGCAACCTCTGAGCCGCGGCTTTCAAAACGCCGCTCGGTTGAAGCCAACGTGCATCTGCTCCTGTCCACGCTTCAAAAGTCGCTGCGCCACGGCCGGACAGCGGTGGACAGCAGTCGCGTTGTTTCGAAACGCCTCTACGGCGGGCAGCTAAAGCCGCGCGTACCCTGCGAGACGCATGAGAGCTGCTGGAGTGCGAACCAGAGGTCTAGTACCTTTGGAGGAATTCCTCGCCGCAAATCGCTGCTACAATCGCCTTTAGATCCACCAAAATATCACCCGGGCGCAGGTTTTCATGCTCAAATCTTCGCGAGTTCTCGCCTGTTGGCTCCTGGCAGCCGGCGCATTGTGTCTGTCTGGCGGCCAGCTCCCTGGCGCAGGTGTCGGTCCGCTCGGTGAAGGTCCTGGGAAGCAAAGACATCGTCGAGATTGAGGTGGAGGCGAGCGACCGGATCGTTCCCGAGAGCCAAGTGCTGACGGGGCCAGACCGGTTGGTGGTCGACTTTCCCAATGCGGTGCCGAGCAATCAGGTTCGCAACCAGTCGATAGATCGTGGGGAAGTGAAAGACGTTCGCGTGGGACTGTTCCAGGCAAAGCCGCCGGTCACGCGGGTAGTGCTGGACCTGAAGAGCGCGCGTTCGTATCAGATATTCCCGTATGGCCGCACGGTGATGATCAAAGTCACGGGGGGCTCTGTATCGAGTGAATCCGCCGCGACAGATTACGGGCAGCGTGCGAGCCATCCCGGCCTGATCACAGCCAACTACACGACCAGAGCGGAGCCGGTGAGCGTTCCCGCGCCAACTCCGCTGCAGGTGTCGTATCGCGATGGATTGCTGGGGATTTACGCCAACAAAGCAACGCTCTCTGAAGTGCTGTACGCAATCCAGCAGCGCACCGGAGCCGACATTTCGATTCCCGCCGGCGCCGAGCAGGAGAAAGTGGTCGCGGAAATTGCTCCGGCGCCTGCGGCCGAAGCGGTTGCGCGGCTGCTGAATGGATCGCGATTCAACTTCTTGATTTTGAATTCAGCGACTGATCCGCGGCACCTCGATCGTGTCATTCTCAGCACCCGCACTGTGAGCGGTGAGCGGATTCGTACCGCCTCCGCCGCAACCGCAAGAGGAAGACACCACCGCTGACGAGCAGCCGGTGCCGGTGGCGAATCAGCCCGCCCCCAGTCCGGAGAACGCGCCTGCACCCGAGCCCCCCGCAGACAATCCGCAGGACCAGTAGAATCTCCCACTATCCTTCAGGCAAGCAATGGTCGTGTTTACGGAGGCGTGATCAGGCGAACCGGGACTGGGGAATTCCCGGTCAGGGCCGTGCCGACCGGGTCACCGCTTCCGTTGCCGCAGCCCGCCACATTCAACACCGTCACGTCTGACGTTGCCGAACTGATCTACCGCGTTGATGAACACCTGAAGAAAGCCGACGAAGGTCACAGGTCGGTGCTGCGTTGCTAGTGCCAGGGTCACGGTCCCGTCTGGTCGTAAATGGGGAGTGAAACAATCGAAGGGCTCGCTCTGATGGGGCTGCTGTGCGCCAGACCTCAGCATCGGACTGCTGCTGCCGGCAAGAATCTGGAACGGATAAGACGGCGGAGCTGCCATAAAGGATTGAGAGAATCCTGCCCGTGAAGCTGACTCGTGACGTTGCCTGATCGCAGTCTGATGAATCAGGCAAGAGACTCCATCTGAAGTCGGCGTTGGTCACGGGATTGCTCGATTTAGATCCACGGCATTGGTGCCTCCCGATTGCGCGGAGGCAACTCCACAGGTGTAGATTCGTGGCAGCGTCGCATCCTTCAATTGCCCGCTCGAATTCGTCTCCGCTAGGTGCAGGAAGGAACAGCCGTCACGGCGTGCCGACCTGTCCCGGAACGATACATCAGGTTCGGCGGAGGCTGGATGTGGGCGGATCGTAGCGTATTGGCCTTCGGGCTGCCGGTCGTCGCAGGAGTACACGAAGTTTGATTGCTGACAGCGGCAATCCGGGACGAGCCAGAAAGTCTCTCCAATGATCCCGCCTGCGTGCCCGTCCCGTTCAAAGAGATGCCCGTGGTTGACGATCGAACCATCGGTCAGTTGACAATTTTGGCGCAATTTCCGCCTGCCCCCCCGGTGCAGATTCCTACACCGCCACTGGTGTTGTGCAGGGATCCTGATTGGGTACGACCCACGGCTTGACGCAGCGAGGCTGCACGGGAATGATGCGTGCCTGTACCGATTCCCAGAATTCCCGGAGTTCGAGGGGTTGAATGCTTCAGCCGTTGCGGTCGCGCTAACGCTGTTGCCGGTATTTCCCCAAATGCGCGAAAAGAAGGTGGGCAGGCTGCTGCGGGTGAGTTGGACGGTGACGATCGGGTTCACGCCGAAGCCGTTGTGTTGAGAGCGGTGCAATCGGAGAAGTTCCGAGCCACCTGATGAGTGGTTCCACGATTGGAGTGACGTAACCGTGGGCGCCGGCGATCCAACGTATTCTGATTGGCGACCGCCTTCGCTACGCGCGTAGCCACCCCGTTTGTGCCGTCATCCGGACCGCAAATGCGCCCCAGTTGAGTGTGCGGTTGCGTAGGGTCTCCGGTGATGCCGGAGAGAGAGAGCACCTTGGCAGCGGCAAGTGCGGCGGCATCGGCCGAGCGCTGCGCCTCCTGCTTCGCCAGATACAGCGTGATGACATCGATCGAGAGCGCAGCCATCGCGATAATGGCGACCATCGCGACCGCGACCAGCACCATGGTGACGCCCCGCTCACGGTGCTTGTGTGCTGCGTCGAGCTCGGCAAATGATTGGCGTCTTCATGGATCAGTTCTCGTTGGCGGATACGCCGACCGCCGAAATTGGGTTGGGCAGCATTGTAGCTGACGCCCAGGAGGCTGGCGGCGTGGCCGAACCTCCAGGGATACGCGTATCGAATGCTGACGCAGGTGCTGATGACGGCAGTCTGCGAGCCGGGATTCTGAGACGCGCAAGTGGCGCGGGAGTGTGCCGCTCCGGTGAGGGGAAAGTAGTATCCGCGATTCACGATGATGGTGAGCCCGGCGTGACGGGCATCCGTTGCCGCTCCCCGTGAAGGTCCAGGTCAACCCGGAATGGGTCGGTGCTCGAACTGATGCCGCAGTCGTTGAGGTTATTCGCGAGCAGATAGTTGTCGACGACATGTAATACACATCCATCACCGAGACCGGAGCTCCAGTGCCCGCCTCGCACATCGTTGCTGGGATCGCCCGCTGCGGCGCGGGCGGCATCTCGGGCCATGTTGGTGAGTCGTTGCTTCAGCGTCAAGGCGCCGCTGAAATCGAAAATGCCCACAACAAATACGACGAGCAGTGGCAGGGCGACGGCGAACTCGACCAATTGAGCGCCGCGCTCGTCTTCCCAGATCCGTGTTCCGGCCATCCGATCGAACCAGCGATTCACTGGTTCTCCATCCGCATCGCGACGATGAGGTGATCCAAATCGTCTGCTTGTTGATCGAAGTGAAGGGCAGCCAGAAGCGATACGGATAGCGCATCGAGACTGAAATACCGCAGAGACCGTGCCGCCCTGTGAGGTCGTCCTCAATTGAATGGGGGCTTGAACGCAGAAATTCGTACTGGCGGTGCTGCTACAAGCGACCGTGCTTCCGTCGGTACAGGAAAGCAAAGAGGGTTGTGGAGAGGGATACTGCGCCCGAGCGGGATCGAGCTTAGCGACCAGGAGGTCGTTCTGTACGGCAGTGACGGCGTTGGTGGCAAAGGCAGAAGGCTGATTGCAGGTCGCGCAGTAAGGAAGCGGCTCCGGCGCGGGCTCCATCCTGCGCGGCTCGGGTGATCGCTCCGTAGATGCTGAAGGCCTGGCCGAACCAGAAGATGCCCAGCAGCATGGTAAACATCAGCGGGAGCACGGCGGCGGCCTCGGCGATCTCGGCGCCTCGGGTATCGCGGGCGAGCTTTCGCAGATAGCGGGCAAGACTGGGCATCAGGCCACCATCCTCAGTTTCCAGAGAATCCCATAGAGCACGACCGTCAAAGCCAGAGCCACACCCTTGGGAATAGTCAGAGCGTCGGGGTTGTCGAGAGTGACGTGCGATCCGGGCAGGCGGAAGGTGACCAACGACACCAGAATATGGCCGATGTTTTTGATCGTTTGCAGCAGGCGCCGCTTGTAGATGACCAGTGCCAATGCCATGACTCCAGCAACAAAGACCGAGCCGATCAGAATATCAATCAGACGTCCGGGACCCGTGTAGGCTCCGAGCGCCACTGCGAATTTCAGATCGCCCGCTCCAAGACTCTTCAGCAACCAAAATGGCAGCAACAGGGCGAATGCCAGGCCTGCACCGAGCAGTGAATCTTTCAGTCCACTCCAGCGCCCTAACACGGTGCTCGCAACGACTCCGAGCGCGAAACCGGGGACTGTGAGCCAGTTTGGAATGCGGCGACTGCGCCAGTCCGTCCATCCGGCAATTACCGAAAGCAGGATCGCTCCTGCCAGAAGAGGCAACTTCAAGCGCGCCCCGACTTGCACGATGGCCGGAATCTTCCGACCTGATAGTGAAAAGGATCCATTCTTGTGACGGTCTCGGAGCGCTCGCGGGATTGGGACCGACCTGAGGTACTCTCGCCTTGCCCCCGCAAAATCAGCCTCTTGCGCGGATTCTCACACAGCGAGAGGGGTAAGTCAATGAACCAACTAAGCTCCCAGGTTTCCTTCGTGTATTTTCGTGACCTTTGTGGTGAACGCCTTTAAAACCCAGAACCACAAAGGGCACTAAGGTTCACGAAGGAAAAACAAAAGGCCCGAACTGGGTCCGGGCCTTTTCGAGAGAGTTCTCCAGGTTATTGCCGGTTGAACGCCGGGGCCGCATTGTGTTCGGCCACGATCTTCTTGGCGTTTTCGGCCAGGGCCTTTGCCTGTGGCAGCAACTCAAGGCCTTTGACGACTTCCGGATCGGACTCGGCGCGAACTTTCATGCCTTCATCCTGGCCGAAAGCATCGATGAAGATTTCCGACTTGATGCTCGACTTGAGCCAGTCTGCATTGTCGATCAGGTCGGCCTGGGTGTAGGGAATGTTGGCTTCGTCGAGCGATTTGCGGAAAGCCTGCATGGTTGCGTCATCGACTTCAAAGCTCTTCGTGGGATGGTGATCCACGACGTAGCGCTTGGCGAAGTTGAAGAACGCATAGTGCTGCAGGAGCGTGTCCTGGAAGTGATTGCTCTTGATCGGAGGAATGTTCACGTCGGGAGTAATGCCGCCGCCGCCGTAAACGGTGCGTCCGCTATCGGTGAGTTTCACTTCGCGATTCGCCGTGTTGTTGTCGCCATTCTCGCGATTGTAATAGTAGTCGTACAGCGAGATGTTGCTGTAGTCGCGCTGGATGAGGCGTCCGCTGGGGGTGTAGTAGTGCGCCGTGGTGAGCGCAAGACCCGTGTTCTCCGAGAGCGGATAGACGGTCTGCACCAGGCCCTTTCCGAACGTGACTTCGCCGACGATCAGGCCGCGGTCGTGATCCTGAATCGCGCCGGAAACAATTTCCGCCGCCGAAGCGGTCAGGCGATTTACCAGCACGACGACCGGATATTCCTTGCCGCCATTGCCATGCTGCGCGATGTAGCGCTTCTCGGCCGAGGCGCGTCCGTGGTGCGATACGATCAGCTGTCCCTTCTTGAGGAACTTGTCGGCAACGCCAACGCCTTCGCTCAGCAAGCCGCCGGGATTGCCGCGCAGATCGAGGATCAGTCCCTTCATATCGCCAAACGAATCCAGCGCTTCGGCAACCTCACGCTCGGTGGTCTCGTTGAAGCCGTTCACGTGCATGTAGCCGACGCCGGGCTTGATCAGGAAGTGGACGTCGACGCTGTAGCGCGGAATCTCGTCGCGCACCAGAGTGAACTCCATCGGCTTCTCGACGCCTTCGCGCGCGATGCTGATGTGAACCGTGGTGCCCTTGGGGCCCTTCAGCATGTCGGCGACATCGCCGGTGCTCATGTTCTCGGTGGACTTTGCCGTCGACGGCAATGATCACGTCGCCGGGATGAATGCCGGCCTTGTACGCGGGCGTGCCGGTGAACGGATAAATGACGATAACTTTGTTGTTGCGCGGCCCGACGGTCATGCCGACGCCGTAGTACTTGCCGCGCTGGTCTTCGCGCATCAGCGCGTAGGACTTGGGATCGAAGAAATTGGAGTGCGGATCGAGCGCGTGCAGCATGCCGGGGATCGCGCCGTTGTAGATGGCCTTATCGGCATTCACCGGCTCGGCGTAATTCTCTTCGACGAGGGCGTAGACGTCGGTGAATTGCTTGAGGCTGTCCTTGACGTCAGAGTCGCCGGTGAGCGACGTCTGCTGGCCGGAGCGCTGGGCGAACAGAATGCCCAGAAATCCGCAGGCAAGGAGGAAAAAAGCTACCAGGAATAGTGACCGGCGAGAACTACGTGCCATCTTGAATTGTCCTTCGTTGAGGGCTAACGTCCACCCCAGCTACGGCGCTGAATACACGCAGTATATCATTAAGTTGGACGCGATTGGACCGGGATGGTTACCGTCGGTAACGCCCCTCATTAGTTAAGATGCCCGGCGGACCCTTAAGGTTCTCAGACTGTTGATTCTTTGCTGATATGTGGGGGGCCGGCCGCGTCAAATCTTTGTTTCAGCGATTGCTCCTCCTTCCTCGGGCACAGTATGATGAACGGCATGAGCTTCGCCGAGACGATCTTCCTGTTCCTTTTGGCCCTGGTCATCTTTGGGCCGAAGAAGCTGCCGGAGATCGCCCGCCAGGTCGGCAAATACCTCAACGAGTTCAAGCGCGCCTCCAACGAGTTCAAGGCGCAGATCGAGCAGGAGATCGCTCATCTGGAAGTTGAGAACGTCAGGCAGACGATCCTGCCGCCAACGCCTCGGGTGGAGGGTGCGACCAGCCGCACACTAAGTTCCGCGCCCGTCGAGGAAAGCACGGCCGAAGCCTCCGCGCCGGCCGAAGCCTGCTGCACCCGAAGTTGCAACCCTGGCTTCCTCTGCCGAAGAGCACACTTCGACATCCGGGAATGGCGCAACGCCGCCGGTCGCCACCGAGGCCGTGCCGGCGTCGGAAGAAGTGACATCAAAAACGTCCCAGGAATCGCATGCCTGACGTCGCGACCGAGATTCCTCCCCAAGAAGACGACAAAGAGTCCATGCCCACCATGGGCTTCCTCGATCACCTCGAGGAACTTCGCAAACGGATTATCTATTCCATCATCTCGGTTGCGGTTGGGTTTTTCGCGTGCTGGGGGTATCGCGAACAGATCTACGGCATCATGCAGAAGCCCATCATGAATGCGCTGAAGGCCAATGGGATGGCGGAAAAGCTCGTATACCTGAACCCAACCGAGCCCTTCAACCTTTACTTGAAGATTTCCGCGCTGGCCGGACTATTCCTCACGTCACCGTTCGTGCTTTACCAGGTATGGATGTTTATTTCCCCCGGTCTTTACCGCAAAGAGAAGCGCTATGTCGTGCCCTTCATGATCTCGACGATCGCCTTGTTTTCCGCGGGCGGGTACTTCGGCTACAAATTCGTCTATCCCTACGCGCTGACCTTTCTAATCGATTTCGGCAAGCAGTTCCAACCGATGATCACGATCGGCGAATACACGTCGCTGTTTCTGAGCATCATCCTTGGCATGGGCCTCATCTTTGAAATGCCGATTCTCGTCTTCTTTCTCGCGTTGATGGGCATCGTCAGCGCGGGATTCATGTGGAAGAACTTCCGCTACGCCATCCTGGTGATTTTCATTATTGCTGCGATCGTTACCCCGACCACCGACATATTGAACATGTGCATTTTCGCCGCGCCCATGATCGCGCTTATACCTGTTGAGCATTGGGGTGGCGTGGCTGGTGCATCCCAAGCAGCGCGCCGCGAGAAGAGAAAAGAACGCGTAATGAGCCGAGCGAAGCGTCTCTCGTGGATCCTGCTGGCGGGGGCTTTGGCGGTGATCGCCTGCGATCGGGATAAGGACGCAGCCCCGGCGCAGAATAGTTCCGTCTCTGCCAGCGCGCCCGCAAGCCGAGCCTCTGAAACTGCCGCCGGATGATGGTCCTCCGCCCGCCGTTGATGGCGACCGCGCCATGCAGTATGTGAAAGAGATTGTGAAGTTTGGTCCGCGGCCGCTGGGCAGCGCCAGTCACAAGAAAGTCGAAGAGTACATTTCGTCGCATTTGAAAGGCGACCAGGTCGAAGACGATATCTTCACCGCCGACACGCCCGAGGGCAAGTTTCCGGTCCATAACATCATCGCGAAATATCCGGGCACCAAAGACGGCATCATCATTCTGGCCAGTCATTACGATACGAACTATCCGTTGCGGAAGACTTCTTTCGTAGGTGCGAATGACGGAGCTTCGTCGAGCGGCCTGCTGCTGGAACTGGCCAATCATCTGCGCGGAAAGCAGCGCGACGGCTACAGCGTCTGGCTGGTGTGGGACGATGCCGAAGAAGCGATGAAGCCGGATGGCTCTGGTGGTCTGCCGAACGAGATGCCTTTCAGCGCGGACAGCCTCTACGGCATCACGCATCTTGCCGAGAAATGGCAGGCGGATGGGACGCTCAAAAAAGTGAAGGCCTTCATCCTGACCGACATGATCGGCGACTCAGACCTGAACGTCGATCGGGAGACGAATTCCACGCCCTGGCTTGAAGACGTCGTCTATGAGGCGGCCAAACGTCTGGGATATCAATCGCACTTTTTCGGGCGTGCAACGAGAGGTCTCTGACGATCACCTGCCGTTTGTGAAGCGTGGCGTCCCCTCGGCTGATCTCATCGACTTCACTTACGGCTACAATCTCGCGTACTGGCACACGACGGAAGACACGATCGACAAGCTCAGCCCGCGCAGCTTGCAGATTGTCGGGAGCGTCGTGCTCGAAACTATTCGCATTCTCGACAAGATGGATCCGCTTCCGCCGAAGTAAGAGCAATCAACCACGAAGGACACGAAGGGCACGAAGGAAAACAAGAATTCCTTCGTGTACCTTCGTGTCCTTCGTGGTTTCAGCTTTTTGCTCTTTTTCGGAATTTCATTTCTAATGCAAAACAATATGCGAACTGTGAAGACCCTGTTCTTTGTTTGCATTGTTCATCTAGTTTCTTTTGCTGCCAATCCTGCTGCAGACAATAACGACGTCAACAAGATCATCCAGGCTGCGCTACAGCCTTCGCCTCTTCAGGAGAATCTGCGGCGCCTGACGGACGAAATTGGCGGGCGCGTCCCGGGCACGCCTGCCATGCAGCACGCCGTGCAGTGGGGCATGCAGGCTTTTGGCGGCGGCGGGCGCAGATAGCGTACACAGCGAGGGTTTCGAGATCCCAAACTCCTGGGCCGAAGGCGCAACCGAGATGAGCGCGACTACCGCACACCAGGTCAGTTCCACAGGAGTGGGAGGCGGGACGGTACTTTCTTCCTTTCGCGTGCGCGCCGTATCCGTGGCGTGGGCGCCAGCGTTGGCTCCCGTTAAACATGTTCCTGTCATCGATGTCGGAGAGGGAAAGGAAGCGGACTTTCAGAAGGCCGGAGATGTGACGGGAAAGATTCTGCTGGTGCACACCGTCGTGCTCAAAACCTGGGACGATCTTTTCGCCGAGTACACGAACGCTCCACCGATCATCGATCGCGCCGTGAAAGCCAAGGCCAAAGCCATTGCCTTCATGGCGACTCGCGAGCACGACATTCTCTATCGCCACACGAATGCCTCAGCTGGAGAAATCGATCGCTTGCCGATGGTGATTGTGGCGCGCGAAGACGGCGAGCGCATGGCGCGGCTGCTTGCTGCGGGCAATCTCGTCTGGGCGGATCTTTCCATTCCGAACCAGATCGGTGGGCCCATCAAAACCTCCAACGTGATCGCGGAGATTCGCGGAAGCGAGAAGCCCGAGGAATTCGTGATTCTTGGCGCGCATCTGGATTCCTGGGAACTGGGCACGGGCGCGCTCGACAACGGCTGCAACGCCGCTCTGGTCATCGATGCACTGCGCGCCATCAAAGCCTCAGGCGTAACGCCGCGGCGCACCATTCGCTTCATTCTTTTCTCGGGGGAGGAAGAAGGCCTGGTCGGTTCCCGCGCCTATGCCTTCGCCCATCGCGCTGAGCTCGACCGGGCTGCGGGCGTAGTGATCTACGATTCCGGCACCGGGAAGACGACAGGGTTTTCGCTCGGCGGCCGCAAAGACGTGTACGGCATGGCGAAAGAACTGATCTCGCCGCTCGCGCAATTCGATGTGAAAAATCTGAAGCTCGATATGGAATGGGGCACGGATCACTTCGACTTCATGCTGGAAGGAGTGCCGACCTTCGTCGCCGATCAGCAGGAGGCCAACTATCTCGAGAACTACCATGCGGTTTCGGATACCTACGACAAGGTCGACTTCCCGCAATTAAAGAAACATGTCGCCGAAGCCGCTGCCTTGAGCTTCGAATTGGCGAACCTGTACGAGAAGGTCGGACCGCGGCTCACCCACGATCAGATCGAGCAGACGATGCGCGACAGCAACAGCGTGGAGATGTTCAAGGCCTTCGGCCTTTGGGACGATTGGCAGAGCGGTAAGAGGGGAAGGCAGAAATGATTTCAGATTTCAGATGGAAGATTTCAGATTGAGCGATGTGCTGTATCAAGCAACTCCGCAATCAAATCTGAAATCTACAATCTAAAATCTAAAATCTAAAATCTGCGATCCCAAGAACTGCCGGGGAGCCTTTTGCTCTACTTCTGGATTCTCTTCAACGTCTTCGCGCTGGGCATGCTGATACTCGACCTGCGTGTCTTCCACCGTCCGGGCCACAGCGTGAAGTTTCGCGGAGCGTTGGCTTTGAGCCTGATGTACGTCGCGCTGGCGGCCGCGTTCGCCGTCATCCTGTACTTCTGGCAAGGGCGTCAGTCGAGTCTGGAATTCGTCGCCGGATACGTGGTGGAGTTGTCGCTCAGCGTCGACAATCTGTTTATCTTCCTCGTGATCTTCAATTATTTTGCCGTTCCCGACGAGCAGCAACACCGCGTCTTGTTCTGGGGAGTCCTGGGCGCACTGATTCTGCGGGGAATCTTCATCGGCGCCGGAGTTGAGCTCATCGACCGCTTTCACTGGTTGCTGTTTGTGTTCGGCGCGTTACTCATCTACAGCGGCATTCGCGTCTGCCTCTCGGGTGCGCACCAGGTGGACCCGTCGTCCAATCCGGTGGTGAAAGCACTGCGTAAGTTGATTCCGGTGACGACGGAGTACCGCGGCGGCCGATTCTTCGTTCGTAATCAGCAGGAGAATGGGCGGCTCTATGCTACTCCGCTTCTGGTTGTTCTGTTGGTCATTGAAACCACCGACGTGCTATTCGCCGTCGATTCGATTCCCGCCGTCCTCGCCATCACCCTGAAGGCATTCGTGGTTTACACGTCCAACGTGTTCGCGATTCTGGGACTGCGATCCATGTATTTTGCGGTCTCAGGACTGATGAAGCTCTTCCGCTTCCTGCACTATGGATTGGCGGTCATCCTCATCCTGGTCGGCGTGAAGATGATTCTGGGAGACTACTTTGAGATCCCGATTTTAGTGACACTCGGAACAGTAGCCTTGGTGCTGTTGATATCGATTGGGCTTTCGGTGGCATATCCCGCGAAAGATGATGGGCGGAACTCCCGTAATAAAGAAAAGAGTTCAGAACTTTAGCGTCATGAAGACGGCAACGATGTCCATTGGCCAGTGGGCAAAAACGAACGGCCCGAGGCGGCGTATTTTAAGAGAGGGCAGCAACAAAAGGACCACGCCCGGCAAAAACGTCAGGAACCGCCACAGCACAAGCTTCCAGTCGAGGATGAAGGGAAGGAAGACGTGCTGCAGCGTCCACCAGAAGCTCACCAACCCGATCGCGGCAGCTCGGTTGCGGAAAAGTACCTCGAAGCGCGGGAAAGCATAGCCGCGATACGTCATCTCCTCGGTCGGCGACCAGATCAGCCACCACAGACTGAAACTGTAGATGATCCCCCACAGGGGAAGAACGCGACCGTCTGCCAGGCCGGCGAATGAGGGCGGTTGACCGCTGCCGTATACGATCCGGGTCGCCGACGCTGCGCCGAGAATGAAGAAAGGAAAAACCAAGACGAACAGGCCGATGCCCAGAAAGACATCGCGTCCCCAACGCAAGCGTACATGGCCGATCAGGTCGCGCAGCCGAATACCTTCTTTACGTGTGTACGCGGCCATCAATGCGAGGCAACCGATATCGACCACCGTGCCATAGACAGTCCACCACTTCGCCGCGGCGTTCCATGACCAGGAATGGGATTGCAGCCAGAGAACGCAGGCCGTGACTGCCTGCGCTGCGATGATGAGGACGCTACGTCCTACCAGAACGAGCCATGGGCCCGCCCATCCGAGACCGCCGGTGCGAGCGCGCTCGGAAAGCAGTTCGATTGAATTGAGGTCTGATCCAGAAGAGGAAGCCTGGCTTCGAGCGGGGACTTCGAGCAACTGGGTTCCCATTGGGGCCCTCACTGCCTATACGAACACTACTTTATCCCCGCGAACCACGGAGTGCTTCAGAAATCTCTTGTCATCGTGATCGGGATAATCCATGCGGTAGTGGGCGCCTCGGCTTTCTTCCCGAGAGAGTGCCGATCGCGCCACCAGCAGCGCAGCAAGATGCAAGCTGGCAGCTTCATGCCCACGCCGCGTTTTTGAATGTGCCAGCTTCGGAGCCATCTCCTCGAGCGCTTTGACGGCCTTCTGCATTCCCGTGCGTGTTCGCACGATACCAACTTCGCTCCACATCAAGCTCTGAATCTGTCCCACTAACTCCTCAACGCCAGAGTCTACGGGACCATTGGAGTACATGGCTTTCGGCTCGTGAGCGGCCTGCGATGCGGCGTTCTTAACATTTCGCATCGCCTTTCCCGCGCGCGCCCCGAAGACAAGAGCTTCGAGCAAGGAATTACTGGGCAGGCGATTGGCTCCGTGCACACCGGTCGCCGCAACTTCACCTGCGGCGTAGAGTCCGGCGACACTCGTCTTACCGTCCAGATCGGTGCGCACTCCGCCCAGAGTGCATTGCGCCGCCGGACGCACCGGAACGAGATCTTCCGTGATGTCGATGTTGTAGGCCATGCAGGTGGCATAGACGCGCGGGAAGTGCTTCTGAATCTGAGCAGCATTGATGTGAGTCACGTCGAGATACACGAATGGATCTTTCGCGCGGCTCACCTCCATCTCATGAACGATGGCGCGCGCGATCAGGTCGCCGGGAGCGCGCACGCCCAGCGGGTGATACTTCCCCATAAAACGGTTGAGTTCGAAGTTGCGAAGGTAAGCGCCCTCCGTCCGCAAACTCTCGGGCAAAGGGAAGCGTGGTACTTTCTTCATGCAAAGAGCGGTGGGATGGAACTGAACGAACTCCATGTCGCCCACTTCGGCTCCGGCGCGAAAGGCCAGCGCGATCCCGTCGGCTGTGGCTGAGTCGGGGTTCGTCGTGTTGGAGAAGATTTGTCCGCATCCGCCTGTCGCGAGCAGAACCGCGGAGCAGGCGATCTGTTGCGGCGTTCCTTTCTCGTCGAGCAGGGAAATTCCCCGAACCTTTCCGTCCTGGGTCCGCAATTCTGTAACAAAGGTGAAAGGGGCGAGCGAGACGGACTTCAGCGATTCGACTTTGTGCGCGAGGGTGCGCGAAAATTTCCCTGGCGGTGGACTCGCCGTGAGCGTGCAGACGGCGGCTGCGGGTATGCGGGTTTTCCAGTTCGAAAGAGAGCTTCGTGCTGTGAGGCTTGCCCCAACCCAGCAGTTCGTCGATCCGCTCGGCACCTTCCTCGATCAGGATCTTGACTGCGGCGGGATTGCACAGACCGGCCCCGGCTTCGAGAGTGTCCTGCAGATGCAGGATGACGTCATCATCATCGCTCAACCATTCGGCTTCACTTTTAGCGTCTCGCGATTTGAAAGTTGGGAATCCCTTTTTTGTCAGCAGCAAGACGTGACCGGACTCCGCCAGTTCGATGGCGGCGCGCAGTCCGGCGATACCGGCACCGATGACCACAAAGTCGGTCTGGGCTGGCAGACCCTTCATAGACGGGCAATACTATCACCGAAGGTGTGAGGCAGGGACAGGAAGGCTTACGCTATTATGGGAACGAAATGGCACAAGCGACCATACACGTGGTGCCACGTCCGTATCAGGCGTGGATCGAGAACGGCCTGCTCACTCGTGCAGGATCCATCCTGGGAGACCTGCTACCGCAGACCAGCCGTATTTTCGTCGTGACTGTTGCCCCGGTGCGGAAACGCTGGGGAGCCAAATTTCTAACAGCACTGAAGACGGCGGGATTCGCACCGCAGGTGATTCTGATGCCTGACGGCGAGCCTTCGAAGCGGCTGGCAACCGTAGAGGCGATGGCAGAAAAGCTGGTGCGGATGGGTGCCGACCGCAAAGCAGTGATCATCGCGCTAGGTGGCGGCGTCGTCGGCGACGTCGCTGGTTTGCTGGCCTCGCTTTACATGCGTGGCGTGGAGTTCGTGCAGGTACCGACGACTGTACTTGCACAGGTGGATGCTTCCGTCGGCGGGAAGACCGGCGTGAATCTGGTCGCCGGCAAGAATCTGGTTGGAACCTTCTATCATCCAAGGGTTGTACTGATTGACCCGATGGTGCTGAAGACGCTGCCGGAGCGCGAGTTTCGGGCAGGGCTCTACGAAGCATTAAAGTGCGGAATCATTGGGAACGTGGAGTTGTTCCTGCGATTCGAACAGAATCGCGCCAAGATTCTGAAACGCGATCCTGTGGAACTGGAGTGGTTGATTGCGCAATCGGTGAAGCTGAAGGCGGAAGTGGTTTCCGCGGATGAACACGAGGGCGGACTGCGCCGCGTGCTGAACCTGGGTCATACAATCGGTCATGCACTCGAAGCCGAGACGAAGTACCGATCGCTGCTGCACGGCGAGGCCGTCGCCTGGGGCATGATCGCCGCCACGAATATCGCGCTTACCGTGGGACGCACGGATAGTGTGACGGCGGGCCGAATCGCCGACGCTGTCTTAAGTCTGGGACGCTTGCCGGAAGTGAATGTCAGCGCGAACAAGATTCTGGCGCGCCTGCAGAGCGACAAGAAGACGCAGAACGGTATCGTCCACTTCATCCTGCCGCGAGAAATCGGCAAGGTCGAGGTTGCCAGCGACGTGCCCGAGCGGGCCGTGCTCGATTCCGTTGAAGAATTGCGCCGCCTTTCACGCGGCGGATGGGTTTGGGGAAAGTAGGGGGAGTTATGCAGGAAACAGCCGAGCAGTACATCGGAAGAATTCTCGGATACGTGAAGGGCCAGGACGCAATCAAGGTGCAGCGAACAACCGCGGCGAAGCTGAAGAAATCCATCACGGGCCTCACCGCAGCGCAGTTGAAGTGGCGACCGGAGCCGGTGAAGTGGTCAATCGCTGAGATCATCGCGCACCTGGCTGATGCGGAAATCGTGGCCAGCTGGCGCATGCGCTCCGTCATCGGAGAGAACGGAATCACGATTCAACCCTTCGATCAGGACGCGTGGGCTTCGGTCTTCAGCTACCGCAATCGAGATGCCCGGCGCTCGCTGGAGGTGTTCCGCGTGTTGCGCGAAAACAATCTGGTCATGCTTAAGGAGATCGCTCCCGAAATCTGGGACAACTACGGCATGCATCTGGAGCGCGGCAAGGAATCGATTGCGCACCTGGCGCGCATGTTCGCGGGACACGACACGAACCACGTTCTGCAGATCGAGCGGATCGTCAAGCAAATCAAGAGCGCTAAAAAGAAGAAGCGGTAGTCCAGCTCGAGAATCGTGGCCGAAACCAAATCTCCAGTTGTTGGCGCTGCACCGGATGGCGCAGGCGACCGCGACTCCGCGTCCCGCGCGGTGCGCGAGATGTTTACTTCGATCGCGCCCCGCTACGACCTGTTGAATCACGTGCTGTCATTCAACGTGGATCGTATATGGTGGCGGCGGACCGCCCGTACGTTCCGGCACATTCTGGCGCGTTCCGATGCCCGCATTCTGGACCTTTGCTGCGGCACCGGTGATATGGCGTTTGCGCTGCAGCGGCAAGCAGGGAAGTCGGCGGCGCAAATTGTGGGAGCGGATTTTTCTCACGCCATGCTGCGCCGGGCCGCGTTCAAGTCAGCCGATCGTAGAGCCGCGCCAGAGTGGATTGAAGCCGACGCCCTCAATCTTCCGTTTCCCAATGCGCACTTCATGCCTGGTTACGTCGGCATTCGGCTTCCGCAATCTCGCGGATTACGATGCTGGCCTGCGGGAAATTGCGCGAGTTCTTCGCCCCGGAGGAGAGTGCGGCATTCTCGATTTTGGCGAGCCCAAGGGAGTGATGGGAGCTCTCTACCGGATCTATTTCAAACAGGTGCTGCCTCGTGTGGGGACGGTGATCTCCGGTGTTCGCGGGCCTTACGCGTATCTTCCTGCGTCGGTCGAACGATTTCCATCGCCAGAGGAAATGTTGAAGCGCATGAAGAACGCCGGTTTCGCCGAAGCCAGTTGGACGCCGTACACGTTCGGAATCGCGGGGCTGTACCGCGGCAAGAAGGCGGCTCAGTCGCGGGAATGCTAAGGCGGTTTTGCCGTCGTGTTCCTTCGTGTCCTTTGTGGTTCTCAGATTTTTGTGGTTCTCAGATCTTCAACCACAAAGGACACGAAGGTTCACGAAGGAAAACAATTATCCCGCATCGCGCAGAAGCTTGCTTAAACTCTCGATATCCTGCGCTCCCACATCCCCGACCACGAAATATCGCAGGCCGTTCTTCGTCCAGCTTTCTACCGTGAACGACAACATCGAAACCGGCGCCGAGGCCAGCGCTGCCGTCTCGTCCCCGCGGTCCTGGAAGATGAACACAGAGATCTCGTGCTGGCGAAGGTGGTAGATCAGATGCGCGCCCGGCGATTGGGCAAGATAGGTAACGCGTCCGCCCACGAGGGTGAAATCGGTTCCTTGCAGTTCGGGCAGGTTGAAGCTGAAAGGGATCTTTCCCTGGAACCAGGGTTTTACGGTGTGCCGGTCGGTCGAAATTACGTCAACGGGGCTGGCACTCGCGAGCGTCGTCACGTGGAGATCTGTCAGTTCGCTGTAGAGACGCTGACGGCGTGCCTTTTCGCGATCGACGTAAAATCCCACTGCCAGGGACAAGACGAGAACAAGGGTGGCGGGCAAAACCACGATTCTCCACACCCACGCCCCTTCGCGCCGCCGGCTCTTGCCCAGACCCTGCCGTACTTTCTCGCGAAACTGGGCGCTCGGTTCATATCGCTTGCCCGCCACGGCAACTGCCCGCTTCATCTGGACTCGCTCCAACGCCTCTGCCGCACAGCCGGCGCATTCCCGCAGATGCCTCGCGAGAGTGGCCGCCTCGGATTGGGGAAGCTCGCCGTCGACGTAAGCGTCGAGCTTCTCCTGCCATGACTCACAGGCCATCGGGAGCCCCCTTGAACTTTTCAGCCAGCAGCGCACGAAGTGCCTTGCGCGCGCGATGGAGGCGAGACATGACGGTGCCCAGCGGAACCGCTAGGACTTGAGCGATGTCTTCGTAAGACATCTCCTCCACTTCGCACAGCAACAGAATTTCGCGATAGGGCAGTGGCAAGTCTGTAAGCCCCTGTCGGACCAGTTCGCGATTGGCTTGGGCAATGAGCACACTCTCTGGATTTGGGGATGCGGTAGCAATCTTGTCAAAATCAACCTCGTCGTCGCTCATAGCCGCGGACTTCAGTCCAGTCCGCGAGGTGAGGAAGGTGTTTCGCAATATGCGAAACATCCACGCTCGAAAGTTCGTGCCCAGCTGAAATCCAGAAAATCCGCGCAGAGCCTTAACGTAGGTTTCCTGCACGAGATCTTCCGCCTCAGGCGCGTTGTGTGTCAGCCAACGGGCGAAGTTATAGAGCTGGTCGAATAGCGGCAGAGCCAGCTCTTCAAACGTCTCGGCAGACAAGCGCTGATTCGCCACCTTGATAGCTTAAACCGTCCAATCGCAAATTTATTCCCGGTGCCGTGAAAAAAAGTTTCATTGCGACTCGGAAATAAGTCTCGCCCTCTCTGGTTTTCAGCGAACTGATGCGAGTAGCAACGCGACGAATCGAGACCGAGCTGCCGTGGATGAGATCTGGGGCAGAGTTGTGCGAACACACTTGCCAATAGCAAGATCTCTGCGATGCCGAAGCGGTTACTGAAGACCGCCCCTCGCGCGAGCTAAAGACCGTCTCTGGTGAGAGCGAAAGAACATCTCTTGCGCGAGCCAAAACACCTCTTCGCGTGAACCAAAAGCACGCGTCTCAATACCTCCCAACGATACTTGTCGCTCTTGCGTTGCTCTGGCACTCTGCCGGAAGCAGTTTCCCAACCACTTCAGACCGATCCTCTCTGGCCAGATGTTCAGCAAAACAATTTCAAGTGCAGTTGGGTGCGCGCTTCGTGTCAGCTCGCAAGGAGTCGAGCCCGCAACACCAGAGCTGAGGAATCCCCCGCCCCAGTCCAATTTAGGAGAAGAACGATGCAACGAAAGACATCCAATCAGCTCTATGTCGCGGCTCTCGTCGTGCTTGCCGTAATTTGGTTTTCTTCATCAGCCCGTGCCTACCCGAACGGCGTTTCTGGTTCCTCCGGCAAAAGTGGTTCAACCTGCAAAACGTGCCATAGCAGCGGCACGACCCTGCCAACCGTCGTTATCAGTGGGCCGGCGACCGTGGTTTCCGGTTCGACCAACTCCTACTCCTTAAACAATAGTGGCGGTCCAAATAGCGGATTGGACGTCGCCGCATCCGCTGGAACTTTCACTGCCGGATCGAACACACAAGTGATGAATGGTGAGATTACCCACCGCGCATCGCTCACCTCAACTCCTCTAAGTTGGACATTCAGCTGGACAGCGCCAACTGTTAGCACCACCACGACAGTAACTATGTACGGCGCTTCGATCTCCGGTGGATATGGAGGGTCCACTGGTACCGGTGTGCTCACGATTACTGTGAACCCACCAGCGGTTGCGCCATCGATCACGTCTCAGCCTGGCAACCAGACCGTAACCGCAGGACAGACGGCCACTTTCAGCGTGAGCGCAAGCGGTACTGCTCCGTTGAGCTATCAGTGGCGGAAGAATGGCGGGAACATCACTGGCGCGACCTCCAACTCCTATACCACGCCGGCTACAACGACAGCAGACAGCGGTTCCACCTTCTCGGTGGTGGTCACCAATTCTGCGGGAAGTGCGACCAGCAACAATGCGACCCTGACCGTAAATGCTGCCGCAGTGGCGCCGTCGATCACATCTCAGCCTGGCAACCAGACGGTAACCGCGGGACAGACGGCCACCTTTAGGTGAGTGCGACAGGAACTGCTCCGATGAGCTATCAATGGCGGAAGAATGGCGCGAACATTACCGGCGCCACCTCGAGCTCCTACACCACGCCAGCCACAACTACAGCAGACAGCGGCTCCACTTTCTCAGTGGTGGTCACCAACTCTGCCGGAAGTGCGACCAGCAACAATGCGACCCTGACCGTAAATGCGGCAGCGGTTGCGCCATCGATCACGTCTCAGCCTGCGAGCCAGACGGTAACCGCGGGACAGATGGCAACGTTTAGCGTGAGCGCGACCGGCACGGCTCCTCTGAGCTATCAGTGGAGGAAGAATGGTTCCAACATCACTGGCGCAAGCTCCAGCTCGTACACTACGCCAGCGACGACTACGGCAGACAGCGGGTCGACCTTCTCAGTGGTGGTCACCAACTCTGCCGGAAGTGCAACCAGCAACAATGCGACCCTGACCGTAAATGCAGCAGCGGCGGCGCCATCGATCACGTCTCAGCCTGCGAGCCAGACCGTAACCGCGGGACTGACGGCCACCTTCAGCGTGAGCGCGAGTGGAACTGCTCCGATGAGTTATCAGTGGCGTAAGAATGGCGCGAACATTACTGGCGCGATCTCCAGTTCCTACACCACGCCAGCCACAACTACAGCAGACAGCGGCTCCACTTTCGCGGTGGTGGTCACAAATTCTGCGGGAAGTGCGACCAGCAACAATGCGATCCTGAACGTAAATGCAGCAGCAGTCGCGCCCTCGATCACGACTCAGCCTGCGAACCAGACCGTAACCGCGGGACAGGCGGCCACCTTCACGGTGAGCGCAACCGGTACGGCTCCGATGAGCTACCAGTGGAAGAAGAATGGCGCGAGCATTACAGGTGCGACCTCCAGCTCGTACTCCACGCCGGTCACATCGATGACAGACAGCGGCTCAAGCTTCTCGGTGGTCATCAGCAATTCTGCCGGGAGCGCGACCAGCAACAACGCCACACTGACGGTCAACCAGGCAGCAGCGGTTGCGCCGTCGATTACTACGCAGCCGGGCAACCAAACCGTAACTGCGGGGCAGACGGCGACGTTCAGTGTGCTCGCTTCGGGGACTGCTCCCCTCAGCTACCAGTGGAGGAAGAACGGCACAAACATCACCGGCGCGACCTCCAGTTCCTACACGACGGCGGCTACAACGACGGCAGACAGCGGGTCTACTTTCTCCGTGGTCGTCAACAACTCAGCCGGAAGCGCGACCAGTAATAGCGCGACGCTGACGGTGAATAGTGCACCTCCTCCGTCAGGCAGAGGCAGACTCGAGCTTTCGACTGAACGGCTGGTGTTCTACGCCGAAGGCCATTCCGCTCCAGCGCCGAAGACGATCAAGGTCATGAACAGTTCGGGTTCACCGATGACCTTCAACGCCGATGTCTACGGCGGTTCGTGGATCTCGATCAATCCGTCGGCGGGGACAACGCCGGGCCAGATCACGGTGTCAGCGTATGCGACCGGACTCACGGCAGGCACGTACTCGTGCGTGATAAAGGTGACGGCCAATCGCACGACGAAGCGAGTCTACGTGGTGCTGGTGGTCGCGAGGGGCGGAGATGACGGAGGCGACGGAGGCGAAGGCGATGATGATGACGCATCGTCGGTGCTTCCTTTCAGCTTCGACCCCGGAGCAAAGAGCATGGCAGACGCAACGTGGTTGGACGGCTATGGCGTTCCGGTTCAGACCAAGAAAGATCCAACGAGCCAGGGCTTGGTCATAAGAAGGAACCCGTCAGCCCCGAATACGGCGATTGCTGGTGCAGCACTCAAAGGCGCTGCCGGGTCGCAGCTCTCACAGTTGAGCTTCGACATGCGCAGCGACAGCGAGTGCAGCACCCATGCGCCTCAATTCGTTGTCGTCACCGCTGACGAGATCGTCCATAAAGCGAGCTGTGCCAGCGGAACCATTCAGGCGCTGTCGGTGTCTGGCTGGCGGCGCGTGACCATCGATCCCGCAAACCCCGGGCAGCTGTCGCCCGCGGTCGCTCCAGGGATGGCAGTGAAGACTATTGCCTTGGTGATGGATAGTCCTATCGGTACGGGAATGGCTGTGCTCGACAACATCAACGTCAACGGCAGGTACATCGGCAGGCAGTAGAGCCGAGCAACCGTGCCCATCCCAAGCTGGCCTGGACCTACGGTCCAGGCCAGCTTGGCGTTTTAGGCCAGTATGACTTAGGGCAGTACGACGCGCTGTCCGCTATCTTCCGGCAATTGCCGACAGGGCTCAATGAAACCACAGACTAAGGTGTGCTCGCGGGTTTGAAGCTGTCCGCGAACGCGTCGGTGACCGTATAGCGGATGACGTGTTCGTATTCGGGCCCGAGGAACCGGCGCAATCGATCGGTGTTCATAATGTACTCGCCGGTCATATAAGGAATGGCTTCGGGAGGGATTGCAGAAATCTGCTGCTTCCACAGGAAGGTCAGAACCTGCCGCATCACCCATTTTCCCGGTACGCGCACCAGTTTCGCCCGCGCCATCTCAATGCATTTTTCAAAAGTGAGGGGCTCTCCACGGCCGGCGACGTTGAGTACGGTGAGCCGCTGCGTCTCCGGTTCGCGCTGCAGGATGTGCCGGATCAGGCGAGCCATGTCGTCAACATGGATGAACTGAATCTTGTTGTCGAGATACTCCTGGCCCCGCGGCAGCATGCACGGCAGGCGCTTGCCTTCGTTCCGCATCTTCTCGGCGCGCGCACTTTTGCCATTCGGCGTTCCCCGGAACGCATCCATCAGATAGTTCTCTGACGCTGGCTCCAGCAAAAATGTGCGGACGCAAAATGTAAACGCTGCATCCGCGCAGGGCGGTGCAACGCTGTTGAACGACTTCATCGGATTCCTGCTTGTGGATGGCGTAAGGCAGCGTGTGTGCGCCGAAGGCGGATTCCTCTGTCGCGGGCGCCGGCAGATCGGGCCCATACACCGAGACGCTGCTGGGAAAGATGAACTGCTTGATGCCGTCGTCGGCGGTGCGATTGACTTCGGTGACTGCTTCCATCACGCGCGCCGTGCCGGCGACATTGATCTGCCACATGCGTTCCACGTCGAGCACACCCGTGCGCACCGGATCAATCACGAAGGCCAGGTGGACGACGGCGAAAGGATGTGTATCGCGGAGCAGTTCGAAGAGTTTCCGCGTGGAGGACTCCTGTCCCAGGTCCAGGCTCTCAAATTGCAGTTCGGAGTCGGTCTGGGGTGGAGTAACGTCCACCCCGATCACCGAAAAACTGCCGAGCAGCGGCAACAATCTGGATCCCAGGTTGCCCGAAACGCCGGTCACCACCACCACAGGTTTGGCCATCAGTCTTTTTGAGGTGCAGGAGGCTGTCCCGACGGAGGTTGCGCCGCTGGGGCCGTCCCAGGCGTACCCGGCCGTGGACGGGGCATTCGCGGTGGCGGCATCGGACCCGCGCCGCCCGGTCCGAAATACGCTTCGTTGGAAACGGAACTGAAAGAGGCGTTCAGCTTTTCCATCTTCTCGCGCATGCGGTCGCTCTGAATTTTTCCGCGAATCTCGTTCTTGGCCTGATCGAGCGGCATCGTGCTCTTGCTGTTCATTTTGTAGATATAGTGCCCGCCGGCATCGCTGATCACCTGCGAAACCTCGCCTGGCTTCAGATCAAACACGGCGACATGGGGCTGAGGCAGACCGTTGCGGCGCACGCTGGGCAGGTTCACGGTGGGAGATTCGATCTTCATGCCCGCGGCGTCGAACGCCTCCTTCTGCAGCTTGGCGATGTCCTCTCCCGCCGCGGCGCGGGCTCGCAAGGACATCTGCCAGCTTGGTCATGGCCTCCTCATTCTTCTGCCCCTTTGCCTTTTCGGCGTCCTCTTTGGCCTTCTTCTGCTGCGCCGTCAGCTTGTCATCCTTGTCGTCGTCTTCAGCCGCTTCCGCCTCAACCCCCTGCTTGGTGCGCGGCACGAAGATGCGGTCGAGGTTGTACTGCTCGAATGCGTCAGGATTGTCTTTGTAGTACTTCTCGATATCGGCGTCTGAGATGTCGGCAGCTTCGTCCTGAAGCTTGCGCTGCAATTGGTTGCTGAGCACCTGCATCTTCACGTACTCGCAGCGTCTCGGTCGTACTGCTCAGTCTGGTCCATGCCGCGCTCTTTGGCTTGGTGCGACATGGCAAGCAAGCGAGGAAGGACGCTGGCCAGTTGCTTTCGTTGCTGCGGCGTTGAATTCGGAGCAAGCGCATTGGCGAGCTTCTCAAACTCAGCCTTGGTGATGATGGTCTTGCAGTCGGCAGAGGCGCTCGAAGCCGCAGGCTTTTCGGCGCATACGCCCGTAATCGTGAGGACTGGGGCATCAGCGGGCACCGATGCCGAGGTATCAGCGCCGCGGTGTTGCCGCTGCGGCCTGGCTCGGCGGCGGAGGCGCGCTCTGGGCGGCCTGTCCCCAAGAAAGCGTCCCCAGCAAAACACACACCAGCCAACTCATACGCATAACCGTTATCCTCCGGGATTGGTCCACCAGAAAGGTGTAAATGCCAAGCAGGAAATCGTAGCACAACCAGTAGCGATTCAGTTACTGGGAGTGATTGAGTCACTGAGTAGACTGAGCCATTGGGTGATTGAGTGATTGACAATTATTCAGTATGTCGGACGGAGGCGGAGCTTCTTCGTCGATTGGATGTTCAATGGCTCAATGACTCCATCGCACAATGACTCAATGTTCCCTCGGCTTTGCCGTTTCTGCGCGTCAGCGGCGATAATTCCAGCATGTCGGGCACGCCGGCGATGTCTCCATCGGACTTGATGCGCGCAGAGAAGCGCGCGGTCGCGGGGAACTCCGTCCTGGCAGCCCTGGTGATCACCGGCCTTAAGTTGGTGGTGGGCGTCACGACCGGCAGTCTGGGCATTCTCTCCGAAGCCGCGCATTCGGGACTCGATCTGATCGCGTCTGTGCTGACGTTTTTCTCCGTACGCGTCTCCGACAAGCCCGCAGATGCTGACCACCAGTACGGCCACGGCAAAGGTCGAGAACTTTTCCGCCTTTGTCGAAACCGGGCTGCTCCTGCTGACCTGCGCCTGGATCATCTACGAAGCGGCTCTGCGCATATTCTTCCGCCATATCGAGATCGAGCCTTCGATCGCAGCTTTCGCCGTGATGCTGTTCTCGATGATCGTCGACTGGTGGCGCTCGCGCGCCCTCGGCCGCATTGCCACCAAGTACGACAGCCAGGCCCTCGAGGCCGACGCGCTCCATTTCTCCACCGACATCTGGTCCGCAGGCGTGGTCGTGCTTGGCCTCGGGCTCGTTCTGGTCGGGCGAAGCTATCACATCAGCTGGCTGGCCGATGCCGATCCGATCGCCGCTTTGTTCGTCGCGGGTGTAGTCATCTCGGTGAGTTGGCGACTGGCGCGGCGCACCATCGATGCGCTGCTCGATGCCGCTCCTCCCGGCGTGCGCTCGCAGATTTACGATGCCGTCTCACGCGTCGATGGCGTGCTGGAAGTCGATCGCGTCCGCATCCGGCGAGCCGGAAATCGCTACTTCGCCGATCTTGCCGTGGGGCTGGCCCGTACGCGTCACCTTCCAGCGATCCGGCCAACTCGCTAGCGCGGTGACAGAATCCGTCCACCGCGTCCTGCCCGACGCCGACGTGACCGTGCAACCGTTGCCGCGAGCGCAGCACACGGAAAACATCTTCGACCGCATCCGCGCGGTGGCTACGCACCGCAACCTGAATGTTCACGACATCAGCGTGCAGGACCTTGCCGGACACCTTCACGTCGAGCAGCACATCGAACTCGATGAGCGGATGACGCTCAAGGAAGCGCACGATCAGGTCACCGGAACTGGAAGCCGAGATGCGGCGCGATGTTCCCGGAAATTTCCGACATCCTCACCCACATCGAGAGCGAGCCGGCGACCATTGAGCGTCCGGAAGAACTGGTCGGAGACGCCGAACTCGAACATCGGCTGAAGGCGGTAGCCGCGCAGTTTCCCGAGATCCTCGATGTGCACGACTTCATCTTCAAGCGTGTCCGCGGCCGCCTGTACGTTTCCTGCCACTGCACGCTTTCGGACAATCTTATCGCTTGCCCGCGTGCACGACATTCAGACAGAACTCGAGATTCGTTTCAAGCAGGACGCGCCGGAATTGTTCCGCGTATTGATCCACCCCGAACCGAGCACTGATAACCGGAGGTAGCGTTTGTTGTGATATCCGTCACAGACAGAGTCGTGCGGAATTGTTGATTGTTGATTTTTGATTGTTGAATAAGAAACATGGAACATCCGGCGATTGACCTTAAGGCTCGGACGAAGAAGTTTGCGCTACGCGTGGTAAAGGTGGTCCGTTCATTGCCGCAGAGCGCCGAGGGGCGGCTGGTAGGAAACCAACTCCTTCGATCGGGAACGTCTGTCGCCGCCAATTATCGAGCTGTTTGCCGGGCGCGATCTCGTCCTGAGTTTCTTGCAAAGTTGGCCATTGTCATCGAAGAAGCCGATGAGACAGCGTTCTGGTTGGAATTCCTGGTCGACGCCGGTCTTATTCCCGCCACGAAATTGCAGGACCTCATATCCGAAGCCAATCAATTGGTAGCGATCTTCAACGCCTCAAGGACCACCGCGAAGAAGAATGTTCATTCAACAATCAACAATCAGCAATCAAAATTCCTAAGAAGGTCTCATGATCTCTGCCAAAGCAATCTGGACCGACAACGAACGCTATGTCGGCGAAGCCACGTCGCGCCATGCGATCGTGATGGACACGGCGAAAGAGAAGACGGCGAACACTCCGATGGAGCTTGTTCTCATCGCTCTCTGCGGCTGCACGGCGTCTGACGTAGTCGGAATTCTTCGCAAGAAGCGGGAGCCCTTCACCAGTCTCGAAGTCAGCGCGGAAGGCGAGCGTGCCGAGGGATATCCCGCCGTTTACACACAGATCAAGCTGACATATCGAGTCGGTGGTAAAGTGTCGAGCAAGGCGATGGAGGATGCGGTCCGCCTGTCGAAAGAAAAATACTGTTCGGTATCGGCCATGCTGGAAAAGACCGCGAAGATCACAGTCGCGATCGAGTACATCGGCTGAGCAGACAGGACATGTGCCTCACATCCGCGCCAGCCGCGAAGCCGCGCTAGAATACAGCCCACGGACGCAAGCCGTGGGAATACGAATCAGGGCAGAGCCAGCCCCGAAATGGGCGAAAAAAGCACTCTTGGCGCGAATGCTCATACGGGTTGCGCTATGAGTCCCGAGGTCCTCGATGTCAATCGTTCTCTCTTCACCCAACCCGGATGCTTCTCCTGCGAACTGATGCGGGTCTACCTGGAGGCTCGCGAGATCGCGTTCGAAGAGCGCGACATCAGCAAGGATCTCGAAGCCCGCCGCGCCATGACCGAAACCTACGGCAGCAATGAAACTCCCACGATGCTCATCGATGAAGAGGTGATCATCGGATTCGATCCCAGCCTGCTTGACCAGATTCTCGACTCCCCAGCATCATCGGACTCGGTGAACTGAGCTGAACACCCGAAATCCCAATTCACACCCGCATCCGCTGCGCGGATATTTCTTTATCGCAGTTGGCGACATTCCTGTGGGGAGTGTCAGCTTCGCTCGGGCGCGCGGTATTCACCGGGAAACTCCCTTTGGCTGGGGAAGCGTTGCATCCCATCGACCCGCTGATCCTCTCGCAGACCCGCACATCGTTCTCTCTGCTGGTGCTGCTGCCGCTGCTTGTCGGGCGCCGCGGATGGCAGCGCATCAAGCTGCCCACGCCCGATCTGATTCAGTGCCTCATCCTCGGCATGCTGGGTGTGGCGGCGTCGAATTATTTCTATTACGTCGCCATCCAGAAGACCGAGCGTCGCCATCGCGATCATCCTGCAATACACGGCGCCGGTGTGGGTGCTGCTCTATGTGGTGGCTCGCGGACAGCAGAAGCTCTCGCTGCAGAAAGTCGCCGCGGTGCTGGTTGCGGTTGCCGGGATCTCGCTGACGATTGGCATCATCGGCGGCAAATCGGCGGCGCCGCTCCGCTTCGATTCCTACGGCCTGATCGCCGCGCTGCTGGCGTCGTTCTCCTTCGCGTTCTACAACGTCGGCGGACACCGGCATCCTCGCCCGCCACGACCGCTGGCGCGTCCTGATCTGGACGCTCGCCTCGGCCGCCGTTTTCTGGCTGGTAGTCAATCCGCCGTGGAAGGTTGTAGCCGCGCACTACACGCCCGCGCAGTGGGGATTCCTGTTCGTCTTCTCGATGATCTCGGTCCTGGGATCGTTCTCGCTCTACTTCCTGGGCCTGCAACACCTCGAGCCGACCAGAGCGATCATCGCCAGCTGCCTCGAGCCGGTGTTCTCGATCCTGCTGGCGGCCGTGTTGCTGGGCGAAGGCGTGCGTCCGATCCAGACGGTGGGAATTGTGCTGGTGCTCTCGGCGATTGTGATTGTGCAGTTGCCACGGAAGGGAGCGGTGGAGCAGGAAGCGGTTGTGGTCGACCCGATCGAATAGGACAGGCCCAGGTCCAAATCATGGATCGATACTTTGCAGCTGACTCTGCATCTTCACCGCTCGAAGGGCCGCTTCGACTGCGTGAATAACAATCGTAGGATCTTCAAGCGGAATCCCATGTCCGCTCCCTTCGTCCACGAACAACTTGCTATTCGTTGAGAGCGTCTCCATGTCTTTGAGTTGCACCGTCCGGTTTGGCTCATGAGCGTTTCCTTCGCCTTTACCGGCTGCCAGAATTACCAGTGGAATATTGCCGAGCGGATGCGGGTGCTCCTTGCGTGACTCGTGAATCTGCTGAAACTCCTCGGAGAGCCATTCCTCCTGTCTTCCCCGCGTGGACGATACTGGCTTGACATTCAGGTTCGCGAAGCGCCACAGGCGAAGGTCTTCAGGAGACAGTTTGTTCCACGGGTAGGCAACCGGTGCTTTGCTTTCGTCCAGTTTCTTTGCTTTCCATTCATCGAAGCGCTTCTGCTCCTCGGCGGTGAGCGGTACCGGAGGATTTGACTTCATCGTTGCGGGCGCAGGAACGGGCTTTCCACTGAACATCTCGCGAAATCGTTTGTCGCCGAACCTAATGTCTTCGTGAGTGGCGTCGATAAGAACAATACCCACCGCCTCGCCGGGATAGATATCCGCATAGAGCCGGTCGATCATTCCGCCGAGGGACCACCCCACAAGTATGTATGGAGGATCAATTCCGGCTGTTTTCAAAAGCGCATGCAACTCGTACGCCTGCTGATGCATGCTTTGAGGTCCGGGTCCAGCATCGCTCCAGCCCTCATACGCCCGGTCATAGCTGCATACTCGGGCAAACCGCGCGATGCCGGGCTGCACCAGAGCCCAATCCATCGCATTTCCCGTCGAGCCGTATTCGAGCAGAACTGTTGGCGATCCCGAACCAGTACAGTTCAGATGAAGTTTGTATCCGCCGATATCGACCAGTTTCCCCGGTGGATTGAGTGCGGGACCTTGCGCAAGGCATACCATGCATGGCAGAAACGCCAGCAGTTCGACAAGGTTAATTCTCATTTCCCCACCGTTAATCGGCCGAACTAAGTGCCGAAGATGTATCCCGAACGTGCGGCTTGGATATTCTTGCGTGAAGTCGTCAAAAAATCTATCCAGCCCTCCCCCGTATCTCCGGCACCGTCAACGCCGCTCCCAGATATCTCAGCGACATTCTTGTGGACAAAATAACGTTGACAGTGTACATTTAATCGGTTTGCGTGCGAGGGCCAATTTCTGTGGAAGCCCTAGTCCCTAGAGTCCAGCAGCTTACGCAGACATATTCAAGTAGTAATTAAAGCAGTCCGTTTTCCGCCGCGAAAACCGTGCACAGCGGAAAGCAATACCGTTGTGTGCAATGCGCGATCCGTCATTTCAAAACCCAGGAGACTCACCCCTTGCTCACCCGCCCTCGAGCCATAAAACGTTCGGCATTTTTCAGTTTCACCCTCGTGATTTTCTTAGGAACCCTGTCCCATGCCCAATCGGCTGCGCAAGCGCGAATCGTAAGTCCTATCCGGGACGAACAGCGCTCCACGCTGCGCAGCACGACGCCAATACTCGTTAAGCGCAGCCTTGATGCGGGGCGGCTGCCGGCCAGCCAGAAGCTCGGCCATATGGTTCTCCTTCTTGCGCCCACTGCCCAGCAGGAACATGACGCCGCCAAACTCGTGGCTTCCCAGCACGATCCTTCCTCGCCCGAGTATCACAAGTGGCTCACGCCCGCGAAGTACGGGGATCGCTTCGGCCTAGCTTCAGAAGACGCGCAAAAGGTGCGGCAGTGGCTCGAGAGCAAGGGCCTGACAGTTCATGAAGTTTCGCAGAGCCGCCGCTTCATCTCCTTCAGCGGCACAGTCGGGCAGGTCGAACAGACCTTCTCGACCCAGATGCACTCCTATAGCTTCAAGAAGCAGAAATTCATCGCCAACTCAACGGACGTCCAGATTCCCGCCGCCCTCACGCCAGTGGTGAAGGGCGTGGTGCGCCTGCACAGCGATCCGCATCAACCCGCGCTCAAGATTGGGGACAAGATCAAGGTCGAGAAGAAGACGGGAAAAATCGAAGGCCCCTACGGCCTCCACTTTCTTGGGCCTGCCGATTTCGCGACGATCTACAACGTGCAGCCGCTGTACGATGCCGGCATCAACGGCGCCGGCCAGACCATCGCTATCGTCAGCCGCAGCAGCCTCGTCGATCCGAACTACGGTGTGGACGGCATGCAGGACATCCGTGACTTCCGGTCCGTCATGGGACTTCCCGCGAATGATCCGGAGATGATCGTCAACGGCGACGATCCGCTCGTCAACTCGTACAACGACACCATCGAAGCCCTGCTCGACGTAACCTGGGCCGGCGCAGTCGCTCCCATGGCCCACATCGTCGTCGTCGCCTCCCAGAGCAACTTTGCCGATGGCGTCGACGCCTCTGCTGTCTACATCGTCGACCACAATCTCGCGCCCATCATGAGCACCAGCTTCGGGTCCTGCGAGCAGAATCTTGGTCCGGTCCAGAACGCTTTCTACAACGCGCTGTGGCAACAGGCTGCTGCCCAGGGCATCACTTCCTTCGTTTCCTCCGGAGACAATGGCGGCGCAGGTTGCGATGACCAATCCTCCGGCTTCTTTGCTTCCAATGGCGTTGCCGTGAACGGTCTCGCCTCCACTCCCTATAACGTCGCCGTTGGCGGCACGCAGTTTGAAGACACGGACAATCCTGACGCGTATTGGAGCGTCACCTCCGACCCATCGAATTTTAAGTCGGCTCTCAGCTACATCCCGGAAAAAGTCTGGAATGAAAGCAGCAACGATCCGTTCTTCACTTCTCTGTGGGCTGGCAGCGGTGGCGTCAGCACCGTCTATGCGAAGCCGGACTGGCAGACCGCTCCGGGCGTTCCCAACGACGGCAAACGCGATGTGCCGGATATTTCCCTGGCGGCTGCGGGACATACGGGCTATGCCCTCTGTTTCCTCGGCAGCTGCACTGATCCCAACTACGTGGGCCTCTACAGCGTGGGCGGAACGTCGGCTTCCAGCCCTGCAGCCGCCGGCATTATGGCGCTGGTGCTGCAGAAGATGAACGGTCGGCCACAGGGACTGGCTAACTACGTCTTCTACAATCTCGCCGCCACTAGCGGCGTTTATCACGACATTGTCGACGGCAACAACAAAGTGCCCGATACTAACGGGCAATACACCGTTGGCTACGATGCCGGCGCTGGCTTCGACCTCGCCACTGGTCTTGGCTCTTTCGATGCGGCTGCGCTCGTCAACAATTGGGCCGGCACCTCCGCCGCGAAGGGTTCGACCATGACGTTCGCTCTGGCCAGCGGACAGTCCAGCCACGTGGTCCACGGCTCGCCGGTTTCGTTCGATGTCGGGGTAAGGTGTGCCGGTGCCGGTTGCGCGGCTCCTACGGGCGACGTGGCTCTGCAAGGAACGTCTGGAGGAAACTTCGTGGGCCTGGGAGCGGTTCAGCTCATTCCGAGCGCTCCCACCAGCACAGCAATCGCGACCACGTCTACGATACCCGGCGGCACGTACGGCGTCTCGGCACGCTACAGCGGAGATGGCACCTATCAGTCGAGCTCGTCGAGAACGATTAACATCACGGTTTCGTCGGAGTCCAGCCAGATGGTGATGGGCGGCATTTCCGGCGGCTGGTTCATTACGAATCCGTTGACGCTGGGTTACGCTGAGCCGGTGACACTCTTCGTCGCAGTCGCTGGAAACTCGGGAAGCGGTCATCCCACAGGCCAGATATCGATGCTGGTCGACGGCGTTCCGCCCACCACCGTGGGAAGGGATTTCCAAAGCCCAAGCACGCTTACGCTAAATTACGGCGAAAGTTCCTTCGTCTTTGGCAACGGAGTCACTCCCACCGGGCAGTCGAGTGTATTGCCGAACCTCAGTCCTGGTTTTCCTGCGGGGACGCATCAGGTCGCGGCCAGCTATCCTGGCGACAGCAGCTTCAACGCCGCACAGGCCAATTACAACTTCACGGTCACCAAGGTGGACTCCATCGTCGCCGACTTCTTCCCGCTCGGCACGGCGGTTGTGAATGTCCCGGTCACGCTGGCCGGTCAGCTCGTGCTGGCCAACAACGGTTGCGCGCCTTACGGTGGGACGGTTACGATTACCGACTATTCTGTAAATCCGCCAGTTGTGATTGGGTCGGCTCCCGCTGATCAGCAGTACTGTGATTCCTATTCCGTTCCAGTCACCTTCACCACTGCAGGAAATCACCAGCTGCGGGTGAGTTTCAGCGGAGACAACAACGTCAATGCCTCTTACAGCTCCTACTTGTTCCCGGTTGGCACTGACAGCTACTCCTATGTGACCCTTGGCTCAGATGTGTCGAGTACATTGGTCGGCAGCCCGGTCACTGTGTCAGCGCAGGTGGGTTCTGATGTGCGCCAGTATATTGCGACGGGGACCATGACTTTCCTCGATGGCGCCACGGTTCTGGGCACAGCGCCGCTCGACGCAACAGGTACAGCCACGCTGGTAGTGAGCTCGCTGGCCGCGGGATCTCACAACCTCTCATCCAACTATTCGGGCGACGCCGTGTTACAAGCGTCGTCCGGCGGACCGATGATCGTAGCGATCGCCGACTTCACCATGCAGGCGCAGCCCAACTCCCTGACGCTGGCCGCTGGTCAAAACGGAACCGCGATGCTCAGTATTCTCCCCATCGGAGGCTCCACTCAGACCCTGCAACTCTCGTGCGGCACGATTCCGGCAGGGATCAGTTGTGCCTTTGCTCCCGCATCGGTGACTCTGGACGGTACCAACGCCGCTTCCGTGCAGATCACTGTGAGCGCGCACAGCGCTGCGGCCAAGATCGTCCAACACAGCCGCGCTCTGGGTCTAATGGCGCCATTCGCCGTTGCCGCTCTGCTTCTGCCTTTTGGCGGCCGGCGCAAACGCAAGACGATCGTTTTGGGTATCGTCGGTGTCTTTGCGCTGGGCTTGTCTGGCACCGGCTGCGGTGGTAGTTCCAGTACGCCGCCGCCCCCCGCGCAGAAGAACGTCTATGTCCTGAATGTCACCGCCACCAGCAATGGGACGGCGGCCAAGACAACACCGTTGGTTGTGACGGTCAACAACTAACCAGCAAGAATCGTCAACACAGAGGGCGCCGACCTATGCGGCGCCCGTTGTCCTTCCCAGCCGACGAGTTTGCTACCCGAGCGATTTCCCCAATCTCTATAGGGGTTCGTTCGCGCGGATGATTGCGGAATCATTGTTGATTGTTGATTCTTGATTGTTGAATGAAAACCCGAGTGCGCCACTGTTGCGTAGGTACAGGCGTTTCACTCAACAATCAAGATTCAACAATTGGATTACCCCCGGTTACTTCCGTGCGCCAGATGACATTTTCGTGACAACACGTCCGTGGCTCCGATTCGCTAGGCTTTCCATACTCCCCGAAAAACATAATTAAGAGGCTTTGATTATGAGGATCCGCTCCGCCATCTACGCGCTCGCGTTTCTCTGCGCGACCTTCACGCCAAGTTTCGCGCACCATACGGCTGTCATCGTGAACAAAGAAAATGCTGTGGCGAACGTATCGTCGGCGCACCTGACGAAAATCATCCGCGGTGAAGTGAAGAAGTGGCCCGACGGCAAGAACATCATCCTGGTTCTTCACAAGGACTCTGCCGGCGAACGGGAAGCGCTCGAGCACCTGAACAAGATGTCGGCGGGGGAATGGACCGCGTTCGTCATTGCCCACAAGGATTCGATCCTCTTTGTCGACACCGATGCCGATGTGCTCAAGGCCGTGCAGGCCGAACCCGGGGCGCTAGGCCTGATCGAGGTCCACTCGATCGACAACCGCGTGAATGTCATCCGCGTTGACGGCAAGCTGCCGATGGAATTGGGATACTTGCCCCACTAAGGTTCAACGAACATTCACCACAGAGGGCACAGAGGTTCACAGAGGAAGCCTCAGCGCATCCTCTGTGTTCCTCCGTGTCCTCTGTGGTGAATTATTGATCTGTACGCCGCCCGCGAAGCCGCAACAGATGGAAATACCGCCGGGCCTTCTTCACATCGCGCGCGATCTGCTCGCGCAGCGCATCGACCGAGGGAAACTTGATCTCATCCCGCAGGCGCTCCAGAAAACAGATCTCAACTTCCGTGTCCGGCGTCAATTCGAGCGGATGAAAATTCAGCAGGTGCGTTTCGATGGCGAACAGTTCCGCGCCGAATGTCGGACGATTGCCTACATTCGTCACCGAATCAAACCGCTCGCTCCCGACGCGCGTCCAGGTGATGTACACGCCATCCTTGGGGACGAGTTCCTCATACCGCGCCATGTTGATGGTCGGCACGGTGTACTTCGATCCGTAACCGCGCCCTCGCCCGGGATTGCCCAGGATGCAAAACGGCCGTGCCAGCAGATGGCGCGCGCGGCTCACGCGTCCTTCGCTGATCAATCTGCGGATCTGGCTGCTCGACACGGTTTCTCCCCGTAACTTCATCTCGGGATAAACCTTCACCTCGAATCCCATCTCACGCCCAAACTCGGCCAGCATGTTCACATCGCCCGCGGCTTTGTGTCCGAAGCGGAAGTTGAATCCTTCGTGTACCTCGCGCGCATGCAGCTTCTTTTTGAGGATGCGCTCGGCGAACTGGCGGGGTGTCATCAGCGACAGATCGCGGCCAAAGGGAAGCAGCAGCACCGCGTCGATCCCCGTGCCTTCGAGCCAGCGCAGTTTTTCGGGAGTTGGAGTGAGCAGCTTGAGTCCCGCTTCCGGCTTCAGAATTCTCGTAGGATGCGGCTCAAAGGTGACCGCCACGGCCTTGGCGCCGCTGGCCCTTGCGCGCGAGACGATCTCCGCCTAACACGTGCGCATGCGCTCGATGCACGCCGTCGAAGTTTCCCACGCTGACGAACGTGGGCCCGAGGTTGGCAGGGACGTCCTCGAGTTTGTGAAAGACGAGCATGGACAGCTAAAGAAGCTGACTGTTGATTGCTCGATTGAACAATCGCCGTGGACTCGGCTAGCAGTCGAGGAGTCTTCAATCGAACAATCAGCTTACAATCATCAATTAGATTTCAAACTCCAGCTTCATCCCGTCATACGCCAGCCGCACGTGCCTGGGCAGGCTGGCATTGGTCGCCTCATGCCCCAGATCGTGGCAGATATGCGTGAAGAAGGCGCGCTTCGGTTTGAGCCGGTCCACAATCGCCAGCGAGTTCTTCACCGTGGAATGCGTCGGATGAGGCTTGTGCCGCAGCGCATCCAGGAACAAAATGTCCAGCCCCCGCAATTGATCCATCGACGACTCGGGGATCTCGCTGTGATCGGTGAGATACGCGCCCGAGCCGAATCGGTAGCCGTAAATCTGCGTTTCGCCGTGAATCAGAATGATGGGCTCGAAGCGCACTCCAAAAACATCCAACGGTCCGTCGATCGGGCGCAGTTCAAGTTGCGCCAGGCCGCCGAACTTGTAGTCGGCGTCGAAAATGTAAGCAAACATCCTGCGCAGAAAAGCCGCCGCTTCAGGGCGCGCGTAGAGCGGCAGTTTGTTCGGCTTGTGGTGATAGCTGAGCGGCCGCAGATCGTCGATGCCCAGGATGTGATCGGCGTGCGTGTGGGTATAGAAGACCGCGTCGATATGGTGGATCTTCTCGCGGACTGCCTGCGTGTAGAAATCCGGAGTAGTGTCGATCAGCACGACCTTGTGGCCGTACTCCAGCATGATGGAGGGGCGGGTCCGCCGGTCGTGCGGATCTTTCGAGTGGCAAACGGCGCAGTCACAACCGAGCGTGGGGACGCCCATCGACGTCCCGCTGCCCAGCACGGTCAAAGTCGCTTTCATCTTCCGGTCGTTCCAGTCGCGGGTCCAGGCTGCGGCGGACGCGCGAGAGCGTTCGTTACCTCCACATAGGCCATACGCAATTCGTACAAACTGTTCTGCAGGAAATTCTCTTCGGCCGCGGTGAGATTGCCCTTGGTCTTCTCCGAAATCAGACTGAGCGTGTCGATCGTCAGACGCGCGCCGATGATGTCGACTCGCGGCTGCTCGCCCTGCTGGCGCATCAGCCCGAGTTGCAGCATCGCGGTCATGTAGAGCTGGGCCATGAAACGCTCGAACGTAATTTCAAATTCCTTCGCCGAGTGCCCGCTGAGTTCAACCTCCTTGTCGAGGTCTTGTGAGGACTGGCGGTAGGCCGCGGCCTGCGCGTCCTGTTCCGCCTGGGTGGGCGGAGTGGGCATCTCGCGGTCTGTGGCCGTGCCATCTGCCGTCGCCTGCGGCATCGCCGCAGTCTCTTTGCGTTGCTGCTCGTCGCCTCAGGCTTCGGCGTTTCCGACTTCCTCGGCAATATCGGAGCGCAACTCGCCGTCTGATGGTGAACAGGCGGCGATCGGTTACTGTAAAACTGGAATCATTCTTCTTGTCAGCCATAGCTTCTTCCCCACACCCAGATTTGATCATTTCTATTATGCCGGACGCGCTACGGGCGCACTCCGATCCTGCGTCAGAAAGGCCTCAGGAACGGGCAACGGTACGATGGTGGCATTCACGCCACCTATCATCACCTCGCGACCGGGATTGCCGATTTCGCGTCGCATGTATCCCAGCGCGACCGTCTTTTCGGCGTTCGGAAAGCGCACGGTCGCGGCGCTCGTGACCTCTCCCACTTCCTTTTCTCCCGCAGACAATCTTCGTGCCTGCACGCGATCGCCTGGACCCCATCGAGCAAGGAATCCGGAGAACTTCCGATGCACCGCGCCACGCGATCGAATGCGTTCCACGATCTCCTGCCCGATGTAGCATCCCTTGCTGAAATTCAAGGCACGGGCCTGCTCCGTCTCCTGCGGCAGATCGCGCTCGCGGATATCGACGCCGTACAAGGGAATGCCCGAGGCGATGCGATGGATTTCGAGCGCTTCGGAACCGACGGGCGTGGCGCCGTGTGCCACCAGCGCGTCCCAGGTCTTCCGGACGTCGCCGGGAGCCAGCCATAGCTCGTAGGTCTCATACTCAGCGTCCTCGCCGCGCACCGCCGTGCACTGTACACAGTCGCAGTCGCACGTGCACTTCGCCTCGAAAATCTGTAGAGGGCTCGTGTCCGGGATGGCGATGCCAGCAGCGGCCAGCACCTCGCGCGACTTCGGCCCGGTAATGCCTAGCGCCGTGATCGAGTCGCTCAGATTCTTAACCTCCACGTCATCCATGATGATGTAGTGGTCGAAGGTCGCGAGAATCTTCTCAACCTGGCTGTGGTCGGTATCGACCACGATCGACTCACCGCGGTTGTAGGCATAAAGATCGCCCAGGATGCGTCCCTGCGGATTGAGCAGGAAGGCATACACACCTTGCCCGGTCGCCAGGTCGCGAATGTTGTTCGTGACCATTCCATTCAACCAGCGCACGCGATCGCCGCCGGTGAGAGAAATCTTGGCGCGATACCCGAGGTCATAGACTCCGCACTCGTTGCGCAGCTTCGCGAATTCCGTGTCCGGATCGCTGAAGCGCGCTGCCGTCGTCGCGCCGCGATACTCGGCAACCGCCGTCGCGCCCAATCCCTCACCCTGTGCCTGTAAAGCTGTAAGACCCATACCTGTATTCGATTATAGCGAGTGTGTTAACGTTCCTGCCGTGGACTCGAAAAACGCAGACGCAGGAAGCGCATCGCCGTCATCCCAGGAGACGGCATCGGGAAAGAGGTGATTCCGCAGGCAGTTAAGGTGATCCAGGCCACCGGCGCGGCGGTGGAGTTGACCGATTTCGACTGGGGCGCCGACCGCTATCTGCGCGATCAGACCACGGTTCCGCCGGACGGATTCGCCATGCTGGCCCGCGATTTCGATGCCATCCTGGTCGGCGCATTCGGCGATCCACGAGTGAAGACGAACATTCACGCCAAAGAAATCCTGCTCGGCATGCGCTTCAAGATGGACCTCTATGCCAATGTGAGGCCGGTGCGACTGCTCGATGCCGCTTTGTGTCCGCTGAAGGGCGTCGAACCGAAAGACGTGGATTTCGTCGTGCTCCGCGAGAATACCGAGGGCGTCTACACCGATGCCGGCGGCGTGTTCAAGCAGGGAACTGCCGACGAGATCGCCACGCAGGAAGACATCAACACGCGCAAGGGCGTCGAGCGCATCATCCGCTATGCCTTTGAATACTGCCGGACGCACACCAAGCTCGACGGTTCCCCGCGCAGCAAAGTTCTGATGTGCGACAAGTCCAACGCCATGACCCACGCCGGAGGCCTATGGCAGCGCGTCTTCAAAGAAGTCAGCGCCGAGTATCCCAAGATCACGGCGCAGCACATGTACGTCGACGCCCTCTGCATGCAGATGGTGCGCGATCCGCGCCAATTCGACGTGATCGTCACCAACAACATGTTCGGCGACATCATCACCGACCTCGCCGCGGGCTTGCAGGGAGGGCTCGGGCATGGCGGCGAGCGGCAACATCCATCCCGGCCGCACGTCGATGTTCGAGCCGGTGCACGGCTCAGCGCCACCGATCGCGGGAAAGAATGAGGCGAATCCGTTTGGAGCGATCCTGACCGCGGCCATGATGCTGCGGCATCTGGAATTCACGAAGGAAGCAGACAAGATCGAAGCCGCGGTGCTGGAAGCGGTCCGCCAGAAGAAAACGACGCAGGACATCGGCGGCTCGCTGGGCACGCGCGAAGCAGGCGAGTGGATTGTGAATAGACTGTCATCCTGAGCGGAGTCGAACGGTATCCGTACGTCTATTCGCTACTGCCGGGTGTCGCAAGAAACTCAAACAAAGGCGTGGAGCGAATTCCCGTAGGAGTCTTCGTTTAGTCAAGCCGAAAGGGATCCTTCGACTCCGCAGGAAGCGCGCCTCGCGCGCTTCCTGCTACGCTCAGGATGACAACCTGAGAGGAGCTGACATGCTGATCTTCGAACAACTCGTCAGCCGTGGCCTGATGGCTTTCGATCCCAACCGCAAAGTCCTCGCCTTCAATCTTCCGGTGATCGCGAGATTCCCGGCCATCCGTCAGCAGAAGATCGAAGAATTCAAATGGCTGATCGGCGACTGGGCGTTCGAAAACCACGTCCGCGCCACGCCCACCACTCCCGCCTACACAGACACCTACTCACTACACCTACGAACTCGCCGATAACGGCTCGCGCTACACGGTCAGCGGCCACGGCGCCAAGGCTCGCCCCTACCTGACCTTCGACCCGTTCAGCAATCGCTGGATGATGACCTTCACCGAAGGCCTGTTCGGCGTGCTGCAGTCGAACGGATGGCAAGGCGACACCATCGTCTTCTCCGGCCCGCTCACCATGTTGGGGGTCGATTGCGAACTCCGTCAGACGATCACCAAGAAGAGCCCGGACGAATTCCACATCCTGAATGAAGAAAAACTGCCGGACGGAAGCTGGAGAGAGACCGACGAATTCTTCTGCCGGAGAAAGCAGCCTTAAGGCCGAGTCCCCGTCAGCAGCGCCAGTTCCCGCCACTTCCACTGGCAGTCGACATCCGTGAAACCAATCTCGCGCAGCCAGCGAAGCTGCGTCTCGACGTCCAGCAGCTTGTTCGAAGGATCTTCCGTCTCGACGGTAAAGCCGATGCGGCGCAGAAATTCCTCGTGCAGTCGCTGCGTCGGCGAAGCCACGTGCTCCAGGTTACAAAACACCCCGCCCGCGTTGAGTAGCCTGTAAATCTCCGCATACAGCGCCCGTTTCCGTTCATGCACCAGATGATGAATGGCAAAGCTCGAGATGACTGCATCAAACCTTCCGAGCGCCGGTAGCGGAGAATCCATATTGTGATCCACGACAGTAACTCGCGAATCCCCGGCAAACCTCTTGCGCACCGCCTCCAGCATGGCCGGAGAAAAGTCGACTGCGACCGCCTCCGTATCGGGATGCCGTTGCCGAACCAGCGCCAACAGGCGCCCGTCGCCGGTGCCCAGATCAAGAATTCGCCGCGTGCTTGCTGCGATGAACTCCAGCAGCGCCGCCTCACCCTCGGTGCGGTGAGAAATCTGGTCGGCGCGTTCCAGATAGTCGCTGACGTGCTCGCTCGAAGTCCACAGGTTGACGGGGCCGGTGGTGGTCATGAAAGAAGTATAGGGAAACGGGTACACTCAATCTCAATGAATAGAAGTGAAGTGGCACGCTCAGGGATTCGACGGTGGCTTTTGCCGGTTGTGCTGGCGGCGTTCGCGTTTCCGCGAGCGGTCAATCGCCCAGAACAATCCGCCTTCTGACCACCCGGCGCAGGATCTCCCGAGCAGCAGCAGCCGACCAAGCCGATTCCGCCTCCCGAAGAACCCAAGGGCGAAGTCAAAATTACTCCCCGTCAGGCCGAAGAACTCTTCCACACCGTCGACGAGATTCTCGCCTTCGACAGCAAAGAGACCGGGCTGCCCATCAAGCGTGAGGTGAAGCGCAAACTGACCAGCCGCGACGAGGTCGTCTCCTATCTCACCAAGCACCTGAACGACGAAGACACGCAGCGCCTGCGCCGCTCCGAACTCGTGCTGAAGAAGTTCGGCCTGCTTCCGCACGACTTCAATCTGGAAACCTTCCTCGTCGCCCTGCTCCGCGAAGAGGTAGCCGGCTACTACGATCCCAAGACGAAAACCGTGAACCTGCTCGACTGGGTGCCGATGGAAGAGCAGGAGCCTGTCATGGCCCACGAACTCACCCACGCGCTGCAAGATCAGGATGTGAACCTGCAGAAGTGGATGAAGCGCGGCGAGAAGGATCTGGCGCGAGATCAAGAAAGATCCGACCCCCGCCGACATCGAAAACGACGAAATGGACAATGCCCGCGAAGCCGTTCTCGAAGGCCAGGCGCAAGCCATGATGTTCCAGTACGCGATCGCGCCCACGGGACACTCGATCACCACTTCACCGGAATTGGTCGGAGCGATGGAGGAAGAAAGTCTGACCGGTACTCCCAGCACCAAGGTCTTTAACGACGCCCCGATTTTCCTTAAAGAATCGATGACATTTCCCTACAGCTACGGCATGGATTTCGTGATCAAGGTGCTGCAAAAGGGCGGCAAGAACACGGCCTTCGCCGGGATTCTGGCGAATCCTCCACACACCACGCGCCAGATCATGCAGCCGGAAACCTACCTGGCGGGCGAGAAGATCGAGCCCATGACCGTTGCCGACTTCAAGCATGACTTTAAGGACTACCAGAAGTTCGATATCGGGGCGATGGGCGAGTTCGATGTCGCCGTGCTCATCGAGCAATACGCGGGCAAGAAAATATCGAAGACAGATGTATCCGGAGTGGCGCGGCGGATACTACTACGCGGCGAAGTCAAAGACGAATCCTTCCGGTCCGCTTGCCCTGTTCTACGTTTCCCGCTGGTCGAGCCCGATCACAGCCGCCCAGTTTGCAGGGATTTACGCCCATTCGTTAAACCTTCGCTACAAGAAGGTGACCGAGGCAGGCGATCCGAAAGAGGCGGAGCAGAAGACGCCGGACAACAGCGACAACGCCCCACCGCCGCTCGAAGGCCGCCATAGCTGGTCCACCGAAGACGGCACCGTCGTGATCGAAGAAAAGGGCGACACGGTCTTCATCACCGAGAGCCTCGACGACGGCACGACCGCGACGCTGGAAAAAGAAGTATTCGGCGCCGTTGCCCGCCGCAAAGTGAAGACTCACGTAGAGACAGCCGCCTCGGCTGTCCGCCCCAGCGACGGTCGAGGGGAAGCGAGCCGCATTGGACCGACTCTCTGTAACGCAGAACTCACTTCTTCTTTGCGTCTTTGTCCTCTCCCGACTCTGCCAAGAAATGCTGTCACCTTCGCCGTCACACTGAACTCTTTTCCGCCTCGCTCGATCGTCAGCTTCTTCTCTTGCCCCGGTGTTCCTCCCAGCATGGACCACACCTGCCCCATAGTGACGCCGCGCACCGGCAGGTCATTCACGGCCTCCAGATGATCGCCGCTTTCGACGCCGTCGACTGACGGTTTGCCATCAATATCCGCCACGCCGAGAATGGTGAATCGTCCATCGCCCTCTGGCCGCAGAATCAGGCCGACGACATCAAAGTCAGGAAACTTGTAGGTGCGTCCAAGATCGAAATAGACCGTGGAGTGTGCGTAGTCGAGCCCCACGCGATAATTCAGCAGCACATTCGATCCCACCAGGCCAACCGTCGGCATCGCGGCGCGCTTTTCGAAGAAGTCCACGACAGGTTTCGGCAGCGCGACCATGGGCACGTTCGTCAGGAACAAGCGGCCCGAATTGCAGGCGATCCAGGCTCATAACTTTCCATTTCGTTTCTTCGGGAGCGCCCCACATGTTGGCCGAGCCCACCGCCCCGGTCATTCGCGGCCAATCGGCATGGGCCGCCGCCAGCTTGTCGAAGAGTTCCTCGGAGAGAAAGCTGATGCACGACCCGACATCGAGCGCGAGATTGTATTTCTTGCCCTCGATCTGGCTAGGTACCTGGATCAACCCGTTCTCCGCATTCACAAGCGCCTTGCCCGCCGCGCCGTGGAAATGAATGGTTCCTGGCGCCCCGAGCGAGAACTTGCGCTCCACAAAATCGATCAGCACGTCGTATTGCCGCAGAATGCTCGACGGCAGATTGATTTCCGCATTCATCCCCAGCGCCAGCACCGCCGCCTCGTTCACCGGTCTCAGCGGAATCTTCGCTTCCTTCACAGCCGTGAGCGGGACGCTCATTCCTCCGATCACAATCTCCGCTGGAGGTGGCGAAGAACATTCCTGATCTCCGCATTTCACCGGCAACGACAGCAGCGTGGCCAGACGCCGCGACAGATACAAATCAGGATTGCCGTTGTCGACCCAGGCGCGAACAGTCTGGGTCGAACCGTCCGGCAGCCGAAGATCGGCCCGAATCACGACGCGGTTGTGATCGATGATGGCCGGAACGGTGACGACTCTTGGTGCTGTCGCGATCTTTTCCTGGGCGTGAAATTGCCCCGCCAGAGAAAGCAGCAGCAATCCCGCCATCACAACTCGCATACCAAAATTGTAGCGTTGTGCAGGGGCGGACGCGTCGCTTCGTCCGCTCCCTGCGCGTCGCAGCGAGCGTCGCGCGGCGGACGAAGCTGTCCGACCCATACACGGTGACCGCGAATTTCCGTCCTGTATAATCACGAGTTTGCCTGAACTACCCAGCGCTCTGGAGGATCATTGCCCCAAGCAGAAATCGGAATCATCGGCGGCAGCGGGCTCTACTCCATGCCCGGTCTGACAAAAGTGAAAGAAGTGCGCCTGAAGACTCCCTTCGGCGCCCCGTCTGACGCCTACGTCTGCGGCACTCTCGAAGGCCGCAAAGTCGCCTTCCTGGCGCGTCACGGACGCGGCCACCACCTGCTGCCCAGCGAACTGAACTTCCGCGCCAACATCCACGGCTTCAAGCAACTCGGCGTCGACCGCATCGTTTCCATTTCCGCCGTCGGATCTCTCAAGGAAGAGCACAAGCCTCTCGATTTCGTGATCCCCGACCAATTCTTCGATCGCACCCGCCATCGCGTCGACACATTCTTCGGCAATGGCCTGGTCGCGCACATCGCGTTTGCCGACCCAGTGTGTGGCGAACTGGCGTCAGTTGTCGCGCACGCCTGTCAGAAGGTTGGTGTCGTAGGCAAACGCGGCGGCACCTATCTCTGCATGGAAGGCCCGCAGTTTTCCACCAAGGCCGAGTCGAATGTCTACCGCGGCCTCGGTATGGACGTGATCGGCATGACCAACCTGCAGGAGGCGAAACTCGCTCGCGAAGCGGAACTCTGCTACGTCACCGTCGCCATGGTGACCGACTACGACTGCTGGCACCCGCATCACGACTCGGTCACGGTGGATCAGATCATCGCCGTGCTGGTAAAGAATGCCGAGAATGCGGCGAGAGTCGTGCGCCAGACCGTCGGCAGACATGCCCCGCGATCGTTCCTGCAAGTGCGGCTCGGCCCTGGCGCACGCCATCCTGACCGATCCGAAAAAGATTCCCCCGGCGACGAAGAAGAAGTTGAAACTGATCGTCGGCAAATACCTGCAGCCCGTTTCAAAATCCAAATGAAAGCAGTTCCTTCGTGCCCCTTCGTGTCCTTTGTGGTTGAAGCTTTTCACGAAAGCGCATAGGAACTCGAAAGAAAGAATGAGCATACTGGTAGTTGGTTCGGTCGCATTCGATGACGTCACTTCGCCCTCCGGCAGCGTGAAAAACGTTCTGGCCGGCGCCGCCACCTATTTCTCGCTGGCCGCCAGCTACTTCACCAAAGTGCGAGTCGTCGCCGTGGTCGGAGACGACTTCGGTCCCGATCAGGAAAAAGTCTTCCATCAGCACGGAATCGACATCCGCGGCGTGGAACGCGCAAACGGCAAGACCTTCCGCTGGGGAGGCACCTACACCGAGAATCTGAACGAAGCGAAGACCGACTTCACTCATCTGAACGTCTTCGAATCGTTCAAACCGCAAATTCCGAAAGAGTACGAGGACTCCGACTATCTGTTCCTGGCCAACATCCAGCCGACCCTGCAGGCCGACGTGCGCCGCAAGATGACCCGCGTGCGCCTGGTGGGCTGCGACACCATGAATTACTGGATCAAGGGCACTCCCAAAGAACTTGCCGAGACGCTTGAAGCTGGTCGACATCCTGCTCATCAACGACACGGAAGCGAAGATGCTGGCGCACGAAACCAACCTTCCGCGCGCCGCTCAGAAAGTGATGGCCATGGGGCCGCAAGGCGCTGGTGATCAAGCACGGAGAGTACGGCGCGACCATCTTCTTCCGCGAAGGAGCCTTCGGATTCGGACGTCATCCATTCCGCGCTCCGGCGTTGCCCATCGACGAAGTGAAGGATCCGACCGGCGCCGGCGATTCCTTCGCCGGAGGATTCATGGGCTACCTGGCGTCGCAGCCGGAAATCAACCGCGAAGTGCTTGAAGCGTGCCATGTTCTACGGCAGCGTCATGGGATCGTTTGTAGTCGAGCGCTTCGGTACCGAGCGCCTGCAATCGCTGACTCGCGACGAAATCGACGCCCGCTTCCAGATCTTCCGCGAGCTGACGCACCTGGAGTAGGGCGTTGGTGAGACCATCTTGAAGTCTATGTTGAGGATATAACGTGGACACGAAGGTGAAGGGCGCTCTAGCGCCGCGTAATGCGTCAGTGAAGCGCGGGCTTTAGCCCTTGTGGTCATCGTTTCCGCAGCTGACTTGCCTATCGCGCTGAAGTGCGAAACTGAACCTGAGACTCGCTGCATATCAATGCCCAAGCGCCGAAAAACAAGCCGTCATCCCCGGGCGATTCCGACATCGCTCTGCTGGCGTGGCTGGCCACATCCGTCTCGATCCTGACGTTCCTGTTCTATTTGAAGAACGGCGAGGTGCTGCTCTACGGCGATGCCGTGGCGCACATCAACATTGCGCGCCGCGTGTTCGACTCGAAGACTCCCGGGCTGCTGCAACTCGGCACAGTGTGGCTCCCGCTGCCGCATCTGTTGATGATCCCATTTCTGATCTCCATGAAGATGTGGCGCAGCGGTGCCGGCGGCTCCATTCCGTCAATGGTCGCCTACGTCTTCGGCGTGGTGGGAATGTTCCGGCTCACACGATGCGCGCTCTCCGGCTCGAATCCACCGGATGCGGTGGCCCGAGCGGCAGCTTGGATCGCGGCTCTCATCTATGCCGCCAATCCCAACCTGATGTACATGCAGTCCACGGCAATGGGCGAAGCCGTCTATCTCGCCTTTTTCATTTGGGCGGTGGTTTCCTTCTGCGAATGGATCCAGCGGCAATCCCGCAGCTCTTACGAGATGTGGCCTGTGCCTGGCGGGCGCGTGCCTGACGCGCTACGACGGATGGTTCCTCGCCGTCGTCGATGGCCCTCGGTCGTCCTGGCTCTGACGCGACCTGAAACGTGGAAGAGCAGCCCTTCAGGGCCGCGTGAGCGACACGCACTCAACAGGGGCTTTAGCCCCCGGCGGAGTGATCAGGTTTCTGCTGATCACCGCCGCTGCTCCCGCTCTCTGGCTCGCCTACAACGCGATCGTCTACCGCAACCCGCTCGAATTCGAAAATGGCCCGTATTCCGCGAAGGCGATCGAACGCCAGAACACAGAGTGCCGGGAATCCCGGGCATCCCGGAAGTGGCAATCCTCTTGTGGCGGGCATGTATTTCCTGAAGGCGGCGGAGGACAACGTCGCCGCCAATGAATGGTTGCAGCGAGGATGGGTTCTGCTCGCGATCGGCGCTGTGCTCACCCCGCTGATCCTTTACCGCAACGAATCCTATGCGTCCGTTCGCGAAGTCCGCGTGGCCGCTCGCCTTCCTGCTCATTCCTGTTCCGTTCTACGCGCTTGTCGATCGCCTACGGCGGCGTTCCCATCTTCGTCCCGCAGTGGTGGCCGTTCAGCCACTACAACGTGCGCTACGGACTGCAGTTGCTGCCGGCCTTCTGCGCAGCGATCGCCATCCTTGTGAGTTTCGCTCTTCGCTCCGAATTGGAACTGGCGCCTTCGTTTCGCTTCAGTTCTCGCGCTGTTGGCTTTCGTGCTTGCCAGCTACAGCCGTGTCTGGCGCGCCGGGCCGGTCTGCCTGCAGGAAGCCGAAATCAACATGAAGACGCGGAACCAGCTCGAGATCCAGCTCGCCGCGTGGCTCGAGAGGCTTCCTCCCGATGCCACCCTGCTCATGTATGTCGGCGATCACGTCGGAGCAGTCGAACGCGCAGGCATTCCGCTGCGCAACACGATCAACGAAGGCAACCATCGCGTCTGGAAGCAGCCCAGCGATCCCGAAGGCCTGTGGGAGCGCGCCCTCGCCGATCCGCCGAAGTACGCCGACTACGTCCTGGCGTTCGAGGGTGATCCGGTCTGGCAGGCGGTGCACAATCTGCCGCTGCGGGAACTGGTCGAAATTCACGTCACCGGACAAGCGCGCGCCGTACTCTATCGCGCTCGGTAATCAGCCGGGTTAACGCGGTTGCGCGATCGCCCGAGTGATAAAATCCGGCCATCCGAAACATGTAAGGTCAGCGGGAAGTTCGCATGAACTGGCAACATTTCGTCGACTTGATTCACCGGGAGATGGCGAGCGGCATTGTCAGCAGTTCGCTGACCCGTCTGCTGCTGGCGGCGATTCTCGGTGGCCTGATCGGCCTGGAGCGCGAGTCGAAGCATCGCGCCGCCGGCCTGCGCACCAACATGTTCATCTGTTTCGGGGCGGCGCTGTTTACCGTTCTCTCTCGCGGCCTGGCCGCCGAACCCTCGGACTACACCCGCATTGCCGCGCAGATTATTCCCGGCATCGGCTTCATCGGCGCCGGTTCCATCCTGCACACGCGCGGCCTGACCAGCGGACTGACGACCGCCGCGACGATTTTTGTCGTTGCCTCCGTCGGAATGGCTGCTGGAGGCGGTCTCTACCTGACGGCAATCTTTGCGACGGCTCTGGTTCTCGGATCGCTGTTCTTCCTGGGTTATGCGGAAGAAAACTTCAATATCAAGCTTCTGCTGTCGAGCTACGAAGTGACCGGCGCGAGCGTCGAAGAGATCAGCCAGGAAGTCAACCGCATTCTTGAGACGCATCACCGCATGATGCAGAACGTAATCAGCGGAAACACCGGCCAGCATGTTCGTCTGCAATTCGACGTCGAAGGCTGCAACCGCGAGCAGAAAGAACTGCTCCGCGTCAGCTGAAAGCCTCGACCGTTCTTGCAAAGTGCCGTTTCCCTGGGACGGGTGGAGCGCGAGTGAAGCCCGCCGTTCGCACCATTCCCTTCGTAAAGGCCAGCGCGTGCGGCAACGATTTCCTGCTGATCGATGCCGCGCTTGCGCCCTCCGATATTGCCGGCTTCACTCGCCGCATCTGCGATCGGCACGACGGCGTCGGCGCCGACGGCGTGGAATGGATGTCGCCGCACTTCTCGGCCGACGTCGAAATCCGTCTGATCAACGCGGACGGCTCGCCGGCGGAAATTTCCGGCAACGGCACGCGCTGCGTCGCTGCCTATGTCTGCGCCACGCAAGGGAAGGAGCGGATCTCGATTTTGACCGGAGCGGGAACCAAAATCTGTGTTCTGACCGCGCGCCGGGACTCGGAATACGAATTCGAAACAGAAATGGGAAAGGCCACGGTCGGGCCCGAACTCGCCGTGAAAATCAGCTTCGGGAGAAGTGCGCGGCATTCCCGTGTCGATGGGCAATCCGCACTTCGTCATCTTCGTTCCCGAATTCACCCGCAACTGGCAGTCGCAAGCGGCAGAGATCCAAAAGCTGCCGCAATTTCCGGAAGGAGTGAACGTCGAGTACGTTGTGGTCGACAGCAAATTCGATCTGCGAGCCCGTTTTTTCGAACGCGGTGCCGGCGAGACGAGATCGTCTGGCACCGGTTCGTGCGCGTCGGCCGTGGCGGCCATGAGCACGGGACGCGCCGATTCGACCGTCAAGGTTCACGCGCCCGGCGGCACGCAGACCGTTCGCCGCCAGGGCAACGACATTTACTTGCGCGGTCCGGCACGCTTGGTGTGCCAAGGAGAATTCTTTCTAGGTTGAACGAGGGCCTGTTCGAGTCTCGACCATGCCCGTGAGCCCATGTCTGCCTCCAGTCTTCAACTCGTCAAGCCTCCCGCCCTGCGTCCCGGGGACACGGTCGGCATCGTCGCGCCTGCCAGCAACATCAAGCAGGCCGACCTCGAAGCCGGCTGCGAGGCCCTGCGCCGCGCGGGATATCGGCCGTTCTATCTGGATTCGATCCTCGATCGCGATCTCTACTTCGCAGGTTCCGTCGAGCGCCGCGCCCGCGAGTTGGAAGAAATGTTCGAGCGCGACGACGTGCGTGCGATCGTCTGCGCGCGTGGCGGCTACGGCGCGAACTATCTGCTGAATCAACTCGACCTCGAGAAGATCGAGGCGCATCCGAAAATCTTCGTCGGATACAGCGATGTCACCAGCCTGCTGACCCACTTTACCGACGCAGCGGGACTCGTCACCTTTCACGGACCGATGGTCGCCAAAGACTGGGCCCACGAAGGTGGAGTCGATCTCGCCTCCTGGCAATCAGCTCTGTCGCAGATCGTCACCTTGGGATGTTCCCTTGAATCGACGAGGCCGCGGGACTTAGTCGACGGCGAAGCCGAAGGAATTCTGTACGGAGGATGCCTGTCGATCCTGGTCGCTTCGCTGGGGACGCCCTACGAGATCAGAACGGCAGGGCAAGATCCTGTTCCTGGAAGACGTTGCCGCCAAGCCGTTTCAAATCGATCGCATGCTGATGCAGTTGAAACTGGCCGGTCATCTCGACGCAGTTCGAGGCATAGTCTTCGGCGAGATGCTCGATTGCATGCAGTCGCCGACGCAGGATTACACTCTGCAGGAAGTCATCGTGCGGATCGTCGGCGATCTTGGGGATTCCGGTGGCTTTCGGCGTGAAGTCGGGACACGTGACGTCGGAAACATCACGCTCCCGTTCGGAGTGCAAGCGAGCCTGTCAGTGCAAGAGTCGATCAGGTCAGCCTGAGAATTCTGGAATCCGCAGTGAGCGAGTGATTTTCCTTCGTGTACCTTCGTGTCCTTTGTGGTGATTGATTTTTCATACGTCATGAGTAATGCAAAACACATCCACCTGATCGGCATCTGCGGCACAGCCATGGCCTCGCTAGCCGGAATGCTCAAGCAGCGCGGACATCGCGTCACCGGTTCCGATGCCGCCGCCTATCCGCCGATGTCAGATTTTCTCCGCGATCTCGGCATCCCGGTGGCGCAGCCCTTCGATGCGAAGAATCTCGAACCGAAGCCCGACCTGGTCGTCGTCGGCAATGCCATCTCGCGCGGCAACGTCGAACTCGAGCACATCCTCGACCAGCGCATCCCGTTCTGCTCGCTGCCGCAATTGCTGCACGACGAATTCCTTCGCGGCAAAGAAGTACTGGTCGTCGCCGGAACGCACGGCAAGACGACGACAACTTCGATGCTCGCCTGGATCTTTCACTCTCGCCGGACTCGATCCCTCGTTCCTGATCGGCGGCATCGCCGAAAATTTCGGCTCGAGCTTTCATCTCGGCCAGGGCAAGCACTTCATCCTCGAAGGCGACGAGTACGACACCGCCTTCTTCGACAAGGGACCGAAATTCCTGCACTATTTTCCCGACTCCGTCATTCTCACCTCGGTCGAATTCGATCACGCCGACATCTACAAAGACCTCGACGCCGTCGAGACCGCATTCAAGCGCCTGGTGAACCTGATCCCGCGCCGCGGACGCATCATCGCCTTCGATGGCGCCGTAGGGGAGTCCACCGAAAGCCCAAGTCTGGAGCGTTGTCTGGCGAAAGCCTTCTGCCCGGTAGAGCGCTACGGAGCCGGAGTCCGCGCGCCAATTGGAAAGTCACGAATCTCCGCCTTGATCCGGACGCGACGAGCTGGACGGTGGCGCACGACGGCCAGCCCTGGGCTGAGTTCGAGTTCCCGCTGGCAGGTGAGTACAACGTATGGAACGCCACCGCAGCAGCCGCGCTCGCCTCATCGTGCGGCGTCTCGAAAGAAGCAATCGCCGAGGCGCTGAAGACCTTCAAGAGCGTGAAGCGCCGCCTCGAAGTGAAAGCCCAGGTCAACGGCATCACCATCATCGATGACTTCGCGCATCACCCCACCGCGATCGCCGGAACGCTGAAAGCCCTGCGTGCCCGCTACGCCGGAGCGCGCCTCTGGGCCATTCTCGAACCGCGCTCCAACACGCTGCGCCGCCGCGTTCTGCAAAGCGATCTGGCCCGCAGCCTTGCCCAGGCCGATGAAGTCGTCGTCGCCAACGTCTTCCGCTCGGATGCCGTTCCCGAAAATGAGCGCCTCGAACTGCCGGCCCTCGCCGCTGAGATCAAGCAAAACGGCCGCCCGGCACGCCTTCTGGCCGATGCCGACGCCATCGTCCAAACCATCGCTCCTGAACTTCGCAGCGGCGACGTCGTCGCCATCCTCTCCAACGGCGGCTTCGGCGGCATCTACGAAAAGCTTCCGGCGCGCCTGCGCGAGTTGGCAAATCGAAAATGACGACGCACGCCATCCGCCGCGCCGTCCAGGTCGCACTCTGTACCGCGATTCTCGCAGCCTTCTCCGCTCGCCTCCGACGTTGCCTACACCGTCTCTCTCGACTCTCCGGAGCAGCATCTCGTTCACGTGCAGATCATCCTGCCTCCCGGCGCGGCATCGCGCGAACTCCAGCTTCCCGTCTGGAACGCTCTCTACCAGGTCCGCGACTTCGCCCAATTCGTGAACTGGATTCGCGCCAAAGACCGCGCCGGAAACAGTCTTCCGATTCGGCAGGCTAACGACAGCCGCTGGCAACTCGAAGGCGCCGCCGAGGGTGCGATCGTCGAATATCAAATCTACGTCGACTCCTTCGGTCCATTCGGCGCGCAGCTCAATTCCCATCACGCTTTCCTGAACCTCGCGCAGATTCTGATGTATCCGGTCGACGCGCGCAACGCGCCCCTCACGATTCATTTCAGCCACGTCCCCAGCGACTGGCACATTGCCACGCCCTTGCAGTTTGTGTCTGGCGCCTACAGCGCCGAAAACTATGACCGCCTCGTCGACTCGCCCGTCGAAATGAGCACGTTCCGCGAATCTGACTTCGACGAGGCCGGCGGACACTATCGCGTGATCATCGACGCCGACCCAGCCGACTACGACTCCGAGAAGATCATCGCCAATCTCCACAAGATCGTCACCGCCGCAACCTCCTGGATGAACGATCGCCCCTTCGATACCTACACATTCTTCTACCACTTTCCCCGCGGCCCGGCCGGCGGCGGCATGGAGCACGCCTACTCGACGGCGATCGAGCTCAACGCTGAAACCATCCGCCGGAGTCTTTATCCTTTGAACTCCGTGACCGCTCACGAATTCTTTCATCTGTGGAACGTGAAGCGCATTCGCCCGCGAACCCTCGAGCCCATCGACTACACCAGAGAAAACTTCACGCGCGCCCTCTGGTTCAGCGAAGGCGTGACCAGCACCGCCGAAGAAATCATCCAGCTTCGCGCCGGCCTGATCGACGAGAAGCAGTTCCTGGCCCGCCTTGGCGAGCAGATCTCCGAACTCGAGAACCGTCCTGCGCACCTCACGCAATCCGCGGAAGAATCCAGCCTCGACGCGTGGCTCGAAGGATTTGATTACTACCGCCGTCCCGAGCGCAGCATTTCCTACTACAACAAAGGGGAACTGCTCGGCTTCATGCTCGATCTCGCCATTCGCGACGCCAGTCACGGCCACGCGTCGCTGCGCGAACTCTTTCAATGGATGAACGCGAACTACGCCAAGAAGGGCCGTTTCTTCGACGACTCCAACGGTGTGCGCGAAGCCGCCGAAGCCGTCAGCCACGCCGATCTCGGATGGTTCTTCACGAAATACGTGGCGGGCACGGAAGAGATTCCCTGGAACGATTTCCTTCGCTACGTTGGCCTGCGCGTCGAGCAGTTCTCGATCAGCATTGCCGGACCCGGGCTTCATCGCCTCCCGAAATTTCGATGGACCGATGTCGGTCATCGCGGTCACTCCCGGCGGCGAAGCCGAGCGCGCCGGACTGCAGGTCGGCGACATCATCACAGAAATTCAGGGCAAGCCCGCGAGCGAAGAATCGAACCAGCAGCTGGCCCGGATGAGTCCCGGAGAGACGATCTCGGTCAAAATTCGCTCCGAGGCGCCGAGCGACGAACTGCAAATGGAAAGTGGCCGGCCGTCAGGAAATTTCGTACCAGGTAAAAGACCTTGATCACGTCACGCCCGAGCAACGCGCGCGCCGCGCGGCCTGGCTCAAAGGCGAAGCGGAATCGACCTCAGGAGGTCCAGCGCAATGATCCGCACCATTCTCATGCTGACCTTCTGGGCCATCGCCGCTCCAGTGGCGGCATTGATCGGATTTCCCTGGACGTTCCTGACGGGCGACGTCCGCCTTCTCTATCGCCTGTTCATGTGGGGAGCCCGCGGCGGAGTCTGGGTCGCCGGCGTGCGCGTCGAACCCATCGGCCTCGATCGCTTCGATCACTCCCGCAGCTACATCTTCATGACCAACCACGTTTCGAATCTCGATCCGCCGATTCAGGTTCCGCTGATTCCGCGGCGCACCTCGGTCATGGTGAAGAAAGAATTATTCAAGACGCCGATCCTCGGCGCCGCCATGCGCATGGGATCGCTCGTCCCAGTCGATCGCGGCAATCGCGACGCCGGCATCGAAGCCGTTCGCGCCGCCAAAGCCGTCGTCAACCAAGGACTCAACATGATCATCTACGTCGAAGGCAAGCGCTCCTTCGACGGCAAACTGCTCCCGTTCAAGAAGGGCCCGTTCTATCTGGCGATGGAGTGCGGCGTTCCGGTGATCCCGATGACGATCGTCGGCACGCACTACGCCATGCCGAAAGCAAGATTCGCCATCAAGCCCGCGACAAGTCCAGGTGATCTTTCATCCGCCGATCGAGCCGAAAGATTTCGGCAGCCGCGAATGTCTGATGGAAAAAGTTCGAGCCGTGATCGAAAGCGGATTGCCGGAAGAGTACCGACAGCACGAATCTCTCACCACAGAGGGCACAGAGGACACACAGGGAAGAACTCCTCTGTGATCCGTCTGTGTCCTCTGTGGTTATTCTTTTGAACTTTTGCTGCCCGCACCGCCCGCACAATCTCCGGCAGCCGCGGCAGAATCGCCGAATACTTCAGCCACAATTTGTGATCCACCGCCGGAGCCCCGCTCACCAGCGCTCCCGCCGCAATGTCATTCGCCACTCCACTCTGCGGCGTCACGATCGCGTTGTCGCCAACTTTGCAGTGCCCCACGACTCCCACCTGTCCGGTGAGAATCACGCGGTTCCCAATCTCCGTCGATCCCGCAATGCCGACCTGCGAGCAGAGCAGCGCGTCTTCGCCGACGGTTGAGCCGTGTCCGACCTGCACCAGATTGTCGACCTTCACGCCGCGCTTGATGCGCGTCTCGCCCACGCTCGCCCGATCGATGCACGAATTCGCCTGCACCTCGACATCGTCTTCGATGACCACCGGCGCAGGCTGCGGAATCTTGTGCCAATGTCCCTCCGAGGTCCGGGCAAAGCCGAACCCATCGCTGCCGATCACCACGCCGTTCTGCAGAAGCACGTTGTTGCCGATGCGGCAGTTCTCGCGCACCACGGCATGCGCATGCGCGAAGAAGTTGTCTCCGATCTTCACGCCGCGATAGATCACCACATGCGCCAGCAGCACCGCATCGGCCCCAATCTCGACGTCTTCGTCGATCACGACGTAGGGCCCAATATGTGCGTTCGCCCCAACGCGCGCGCTGGCATGCACCACCGCGGTAGGATGCACTCCCGGCGCGTACCGCAGCGGCGCGTGAAACAGTTCCAGAGCCTGCGCAAACGAGAGATACGGATCCTTCGCCCGCAGCATGGCCGCCGGAATGGCAGGGAAGTCCTCGCTCACAATGACGGCCGCCGCCCGCGTAGTCCGCGCCGCCGCCGCATATTTCGGATTGGAAACGAACGTCAGTTCCCCGGGCCCAGCCTGTTCAATCCCGTTAAGCCCGCGAATCTCCGTGTCCGGGAGACCCATTCTCAAGACGCACTTCAAGAGCCGCAGCGATAGCAGAAAGTTTCATGGATGTGGAGTGGTAACGAAGTAAATCGTACACCACCGCGACATGTTCAGGCCGGGAGCGCCTTGCACGAGTACGGCCAGCGAATGCGTAGGCCGCGCCGGATTGAGGTGTGGCCCTCCGCCCGAGACAATCATCTATTGAACGATCAAATACATCTGCGTGCTATGCGCCAATCCTCCACTAGTAGCCGTAACCGTGATGTTGAAATTGCCTGTGGGCGTGCCAGTCGTCACCACAAAATTGACGGGACTCGAAGGGCCGCCTCCAGGAGGCGGGTTCGTCACCACCACTGGAATTTGAGCCACGGTCGCCAGTTGACTTGCGGAAAGAGAAACGACAATCTGGTTGGCACTCGGCATATATCCCGACATCGTGGCGCCCCCCAGAGTGACGCCGGAATTACTCATAAAATTCGCTCCGTTAATCGTGAGGTTATCCACCTGCGAACCTGCGGCCACTTGCGATGGGCTCAGCGAAGTAATCGACGGTACCGGATTCCTGTGGGGAGGCGGGGGCGGAGGTGAGCTGCCTCCTCCGCAACTCGGCAAGGTCAGCATGATTGCCAACGCCAGCAACCCGACCGACAGTCCTCGCTTGCGTGGGGTTGAAAGGCCGATCAAGCATGCACCCATCAAAAACAGGCCCGCCAGCGAAAGCCACGCAGTTCCCATCTTCGTGGCTCGCAGTCCGCGACGCGCTTGCCCAATTGCTGTCGACGCGATCGTAAGTGTTGCTGAAACAGCCTGATTTGGATCGGCCGTTAGTTGGGTCGGGCTGAACGTGCACGTTGCTTCCGCAGGCAAGCCTGAGCAGCTGAAGTTGGTGACCGTCCCCGCAAAGCCCGCTGTGGAGTTAATACTGAAGGTTATATTCTGCGATTGCCCGGCCGTAAGCGTGACCTGCGGCGGATTCAAAAACATGTAATAGTCCGGCATCGTAATACCGGCATAGCCGGAGGAGGCGGGATAGTTGCTGTCTCCACTGTAATTAGCGACTATGCCGTAGCCATCGTTAACGGTAAAGGCTGCTGACGACTGGCACGCGTAATTGCCGCTGCTATCGGTCGTGCTCGTGCACGTTGTCGGTCCCGACACGGTCACTCCTGTTCCGTTGTCCACAAAAGTGACGGTTCCGCTTGGATATGCTTTCTTCTTGCCGCTGGACACTAAAGCTGTGACTGTCGCCGTCCCTCCGTAATTTACCGTCTGCGATGCCGGCGTCACCGTCGTACTCGGAGTTGGATAGAGAACGGTGATATCCCTGACGGCGGACGTAGAGCCGTTGTAATTCGCATCTCCGCTATAGGTCGCTGTGATCGTATAGTTTCCGGGAGACGGAAATGCACTTGCATTAGTGTTGAACCAGTTAGAAAACGACGCGTAATAACCGGGGCCCCCGTTATTCGAACTGTAGGACGACGTTCCGCTCAAAAGCTTTCCATTCGCGTAAAAAGTAATGGTGCCGGTTGGCGCGACGCCATAGCTTGTCGTACTTACGGTTACGCTTATCGACGCAGCTTGACCCACTGTGGCGCTGTAGACAGCCGGGGCCGGCAGCGAGGTGGAAGCCGGATTCACTGTGATCGTTACCGACGTAGAGCCGGCATTGTAGTTTGAGTCGCCGCTATATTGCGCAGTGAGAGCGTGTGTTCCAGCTGCCAGTACGAATGCCGCGACCGGTGTTTGGATGAATGCCGTTGTATCCAGCGGGTACGGTCCGCTCCCCAGGGCAACAGTGCCATCACTCAGACTGATGCTTCCGGTGGGGCAGGTGATTTTCCCATACGGTGGAGGATTGCAAACTTTTCCGCTCGCGTTCTCCACACCGGCGCTGACCGTGTATGGATCGTCATACTTCACCGTCGTGACACTAGCACCACCAAGCTGAAGTCCGGGCAGATATACGGTGCTGTTCTCCTTGTTGACCGTAACGCTCACGGAATTGGAATAGCTGCCGCCGTAGGTTCCATCGCCACCGTAATGCGCGATCACGTTGTAAGTGCCCGCTGGCAAGCAGGGTGGTGTTGCTCGCAACCGATCCTCGACTCAACGAGAAGAAATCGATCGCCTTGCCGGTGGTGGTTCCGGGCCCCACATCCACGAGCAGAGCTGCATTGCCGGTTGCAGTGGTCGGACTGATGGCGACGTTGACTGGCACGGCCGTGCCGTGTGTGACATTGATAGGACTCCCGTTGTTCAGCGTAAGTGTCGCGGTCGTTGCCGTGAATGTCGCTTTGCTCCAGTTGTTGACGAGGTTCGCTGCGTCAACCGAGCCCAATCCCGTGGCCGGATCATATCCCGTGCCAGTGCTGTATCCCGTCAATATCCCGTAAGAGTGACCTGATGTATTTGTCCTGCAGTTTGGAGTGCCGGTGATGCACGGACCTCCAATCGTTGAACCGGTCGGAATGTCGTGAAAGGCGTTCGGCTGCTTGCTCGCGAGCTTGTAGAGCGCGAAGCCCGGAACGCCCTGGGCTGATCCCATCTTCTGGTTAACTAGAGCCATGATTCCCGCAAAGGCGGGCGAAGCCACCGAAGTGCCGCCGTACCCCGCAAAATTGTTCAGATCGCACACGCCATAGGTTTGATCCTGCTGGCATATGACGTAGTAACTGCCGAAGAATCCGTCGCTGGCAAACAGCGAAATATCCGGAAGATCGCGCAACTGATCCGTCTGTGTCCCGGTTCCGGTCTGCCATGACGGTTTGGCATAACCGCTCGTACAACTGCCCACCACTCCCTGAGTGTTTACGACGCAATTACTCGGCCCACCGCTGCCGCCCCACAAGATCACTCCTCCTGCATTGATCATGTCCGGATTGTTGCAGGCCTGCTCGGCGTTGCTCCCATATCCCAACGTAACGGCGAGAGCATTTGTGCAGGAATCGTTCCAGGTTGTTTCTGGAATGTACCCCTTCGCGGATTGTTGAGTCGTCGCGTTGTTGGACGAATTCCAGTACGTGGACCACTTGTTGTACTGATTGAAATCGGTTCCTCCGACAGCAGCATTGAACGGTGTAGACGCGAGTCCATTCACGTTTAGGCCATATTGAGCCGGTCCGTTCGGATTGTCGCAGCCCGCGGATACGTTATCGCCAGAGGAGACAAACACGCTAATGCCTTGGGCAGCAGCTTGTGCCCAGATGGTCGAATAGAACTGATTGCCTGCCGTGCCTAGTCCGAGCTCGCACTGCCCATAGCTTTCGCTCATTACTGCGGCCAGATTATTTTCGACGATATAGATCGCGGACAGGTCTACACCGTCGGTAGTGTTGGTGGATTGCGACGTGACGAAGTTTATCAATGCCTTTGGCGCGACGGCGCCAGACCACTGGATGTCGATGTCGGCCTCGCCTTCGTCTCCGTTGATTCCGGGATCTGTCCCGTTAACTGTGATCGTCAGCTTGTTCTGTGGAACACTGAGCCCAAATAGTGACCAGAAGTTCGTTGCATCGACAGGATTGATGTTTGTGCGTCCGACGATCGCAATGGTCTGCCCGGTACCATCGATCCCCGCATTCCAAAGCGGCAGCACGTCATAAATCGCCGCGAAATCATAAGGAACGAGTCCATAACACGTGTAACCGCCGAAGCAGGAAAACGTGTAATTTGGTTCTGCCGAAATCAATTGTTTCGTTTGCTCGGAATACGTCCCGACCAACTTGCTCATTGCCTTCTTCGGAAAATTGTGGAGGGACGCAATCCCCGCCACAGCCGGCGCCAGCGCCGCCGGAATCTGCGGGTCGCTTGCGTTCGCCCAGTGCTGCTCGCCATTCACGACGTATTTATGAATGTTGGTGTGGAACGCTGCCTGCACCTGGCTCGCCGATCCTGAAAACTCCAGCACGGTGCGTCCCTTGGTCGTTCCCACCTGGAATCCGTGCGATTGCAGCCACGACGTGATCGTCTGCAGGTCGGCATCGCTCGGGCCGAATTGCGCTCCGAATTGCTCCGGCGTCAGCCAACGGTGGTAGTGGGGAGAGTTCTTGTCCTGCTGATCGTCGAGCATTTTGCGCAGGGCGGTTTCCTGTGCGTCGCTGCGTTTCAGCACCAGCAACATGCGCTCCATGGGTAGGCTGGCGGGAGCCGTGCCCAGATCGAACTCACGCCGCGCCAGTGGATGCGTGTTGCCCTTCAGCACCGTGAGCCGCGACTCGTCGAGAGTTTGGGTGATCAGCGGATGAGGAGTTCCCACAACAGCTTGCGACTGTTCCTGCGCGGCGACAGAGTGAGAAAAGAATGAGGTTCCGAGAACCAGGGCCAGAGTGAAGGAGATTGAGAACACAACAGGCTTTACCAATGACGAGGGGAGAGCGCGCATGATCACACCTCTACCTGGGACGACACATTGCCCGTTGAGATCCAACGGATTGGAGGAAGGAAGGGATTCCGCCAGGTCTCTTTCGGCTCGAGAGCCGTGGACCAGAAACACTACAGCAAGGCCCTCGATTTTTCAAATGGACATACCCATCGTGTCACCGCCTGAACGGCGCGCTGGGACAGGGTCTTCAGTGTGTACTAGTGGGTCTTACGGCTGCAGATGCGCTGATGGCATACTGGCGCCACACCATCCATCCTTGGGAGAAAAGTACATGACTCGTGCATTGGCGAAGATGTTGGCAGCATTCGTGTTGGCATTTACGGCGGTCGCGTGGGCGCAAAGTTATACCATCACCGACCTGGGCGTGCTCAAAGGCGACAACGAAAGCAGCGGTTTCTGGATCAACGATCTCGGCGACGTGGTTGGCTGCTCCGATACCCAGACCTCATACGGATATCCCTGCACAGGATTGGTCCCGGGACAGCACGCCTTTCTCTGGCGCCGGGGCAAAGGGATGAAGGATCTGGGCACGCTTTCAGCGGGAACGGTAAGTGGCGCGATCGGAATCAATGCCGCGGGCACCATCGTCGGCTACTCGAATGTGAAAGGACAGCCTGCAACCAACTTCATTGCAGTGCAATGGTCGTCGACTGGGACCATCAAAAGACTCGGAACCCTTTCTGGAGGGTCCTCCAGCGCGGCATTCCAGATCAACTCCGCGGGAGAGATTGCCGGAGATTCCTTCCTGAGCAACGGCATGGTCAACGCCACCAAATGGACCAACGGCAACATCAAGAATCTCGGCAAGTTGCAGAACGCAATTTTCACTGCCGGGCTCGCAATCAATGAGAACGGACTGATCGTCGGCGAATCCGTCTTCAGCTACGGTCCGCCGTTCTCATCGCACGCCTTTCTTTGGAATGGCTCCAAGATGAGAGACCTGGGCGCTCTCTGGGGAGGCGTGACCAGTATGGCCAATGGGATCAATTCGTTGGGAGTTATCGTTGGGCAGTCAGACGGTATCCGTACCGGCGGCAACTGGCACGCGGTCAAGTGGGATACGTCCCGCAACATCAGAGACCTCGGCGTGCTGAACGGCGGAACCTACAGCGTTGCCTTTGGCGTGAACGATTCCAATGTCGTCGTGGGCTATGGCAACATTTCGAACAACGCGCCGCATGCCATGATCTGGACGCCGTCGCACGGGATGCGGGACTTGAACTCCCTGATCCCCGCGAACTCGGGATGGACGCTGATCAATGCCAACGCCATCAACAACGTCGGTCAGATCACCGGCTACGGCAGCAAGTACGGGCATAACCACGGGTTCGTGCTGACGCCCGTGAACTGAGAGGCGTGGGTGGGCGCAAGGCTTCGCTGCTCAGAAAAATGAGTTTCATTTTGGGAAATAGAGGTGGTTGGGGTATACCCCCTCCCCCTGGTCTATTGGAATCTCCAACTTAGAGGGAGATGTCGAAGTAAATCTTGGGGCTCAACAACTTACGGGCAAAATCTTGAGCCGCAATGGTTTAGGGTTCAAGATTCGGGCCCGGGCCGGATTCGCATTATCTGCGCTCCACGGCTTTCGCTTTGGCGATGATCTGCTTTTTTGATTGCGTCGCGCAAGGGCAGATGTCACATCGGGCTGTGGATTTCTCGCAGAACAGTGAAAAAAAAACTGTGAACGTCTTTCGTTCCTTCATTTCCACGCAGGCAAAAAAAATGTGGGCTGCACACGCTCGCTACGCTTGCGGGACGGACGAAGGCGTCCGTCCCTACACAAACCTACTCTTCGAACATCGGCACCTGGCGCTGATCCTGCAGCGCGGCGCTGGCGGCGCGTCGCCCCGATCACGGCCAGCACGGTCAGCGATTCCAACGCCGTGCGCGGGACGAAGATGCGCTGCGTGTTCGAGCGCTGGTCGGGAGGATTCACCAGATATCCCTCGGGCATGCTCTGCAGCAGGTCGGCCGGCATCAGGCCTTCGAGCACTTCGCTGTCTTTGAAGCGCAGGCGCACCCACAATCCCTCGGAGCGTGGGCGGGTGGTGAAGGTCTTGCGGGTGAGCGGACTCGGCCTCTCCGAATTCGCGGACGAAATAGACGCCCTTGATCTCGCGCAGGTCGATCGCGATCACCGTCCCGGAAGTGTTCAGAACCTCCACCTTGCCTTCGTTGACGAACTGCGTCGGCGACACGTATCCCGAGACCGAGTCGCGGTCCATCTTGCGGACAATGACTTTCTTGTGCGTTGAAGGCATGGAAGAGCAGGGGCTCAGGGGTCAGGGGCCAGAGGTCAGCAAGAAGATACTGGCCCCTGACCTCTGATCCCTGACCCCTGCTTTTCGATTCTCGCACTTTTTCCCCGCAAACTCCCGGAATCCCGCTTGGCAGTAGCCAAAATATAAACGTTGTGTTATTTTCTTGAGTTTGCCGGAGAGATTCCATTCTGTATAAGTACTTGCTATTAGGCCACTTGCGTCCTAGTGGCCTAGGGTCGGATTGTGTCGTGTGACCGGCCTGTGGAAATCTTGTGGAAAACTCGGCAAATCGGACCCTCCCCCGGGGCGATTCGCGCATCGAATCGCGTTTGGCCAAGGGCCTGACAGCCGCTTGAAAGCCAATGGCTGATTACATTTACACGATGGAAATCCGGCTGACGCCGGACCAACTGAAGGGCGTCGGCCTCGTGCAAGACGTAGCCCGCGCGGCGGGCATGAATCTGTACCTGACGGGCGGGGCCATCCGCGACATCATCAGCGGATTCACCATCCGCGACCTCGACTTCACCGTCCAGGGCAATCCCCTCAAACTGCAGAAAGACTTCGAAAAGGCAGGCGCCAAGATCACCGCCGTCGAAGAAGACATTCGCACGATCTTTCTCGCCCTGCCGGGGAACGCGCGCGCCGAAGTCAGCATGGCGCGCACCGAGAAGTTCGAGAAGACGGGCAAGCCTCCGCTCGTCATGCCGTCGACGATCCACGAGGACCTGCGCCGCCGCGACTTCACCGTCAACGCGATGGCGCTGTCGCTGAACGAAGGCTCGCGCGGGCTGCTGCTCGATCCCTTCAACGGCGTAGCTGACATCGAAGCGAAGCTGATCCGCATTCTGCATAATTATTCGTTCCTGGAAGATCCTTCGCGGCTGATTCGCGCCACGCGATTCGCCGCCCGCTTCCACTGGCCGCTCGAAGAGCGCACGCAGGCCCGCTACGACGCCGCCAAAGAAGGGAAGTACATCGATCACATTCTGAAGTCTTCGATCGGGCACGAGATCGGGGCACTGGCGCACGAAGACGATCCGCTGCACGTCGTGAAGATGCTCGAGAAGGAAGGCTGGCTCGAGATCCTGCACGACAAGTGGACCTCGGCCAAGGTCGACACCAACGGCATCACCGCGCTGATGAAGACGCGGCAGCAGATGGTCGATCTGGGCTACACGCCCGACGCCGGACCGGCGGTCATGTATTTCCTGACGTCGCACTTCTCCGACAAAGACGTCAGCGACATTCAGAAGCTGATCCCGCGCAAGGATCTGGTCGAAGCCTGGCGCGACATTGAAGATCACGCCAAGGAACTGGCGAAGCGGTTGATGGGGAAAGAGGCAGCGACGCCTTCGCGCACCTGGCAACTGCTTTCGTCGGCGCGCCCGGAGATGGTGCTGTTCCTGGCGGTCACGGCGAAGCAGCAGTCGGTCGAGCAGAAGATCAAGAATTATCTGACCAAGTGGCGGCAGGTGCAGCAGAAGATTCCGTTGCCCGAGATGACGGAGTTGCTGATCACGCCGCAACTGCCGATCTATCCCAAGCTGGCCCACGACGTGTTCATGCTGCTGCTCGATGGCAAGCTGCGCTCGCGCACCGAGACGCTGAAATTCTTGAAACCGTTTGCGCCGCCTCCGCCGCCTCCACCTCCAGCGCCACGGCGCGGGCGCGCGGCCAAACTTGCTGCCCAGCAGACCGCTCCGCCGGTTGCAGCTCAGCCTGCCGCGAAAGGGAAGAAAGGCAAAGCGGCCGCCGTACTCCACCGCCTCCTGCACCTGCCGAAGCCCGAGGCCAAAGCCGCGGAAAAAACTAAACCTGCGAAGCCGAGCACCCGCGCCGTCGAAACCAGCGGGGAAGCCGGCATCGAAACCTGCGAAGAAGCCCGTGCCAAGAAGCCCGCAGCCCGAAAAGCGAGACCTACCACAGAAACCCACAGAAGAAACAGAGCGAGTAGACCTCCACGCCTCTGACGGGAGTGTTGTGACCACGATCACCTGTCCCGGTGATGCGAAGCATCGTCATTTCCTGACCCCCCGCACAGACTGAACTGTAAGACGGTCCGTCCCGCCCGGGGCTGCGACGGACTCACAGCAGGCACGGGGGTGCTCTATGACCGTAACCGTGCTCACCATCATCATTGCTGTCCTTGTGCTGGCAGTCGCGCTGTTTGTCCTTCGGGCGGTCCCCGGAGTGCGCGCGTACTTTAAGTTTCGAGGCAAACGTCTGGTGACGTGCCCCGAGACGCAGGAACCTGAAGCCGTCGACGTGGCCGCCGGCGAAGCAGCACTGGGAGCCTTCTTCAACGAGCCCACCCTCCGGCTGAACGAGTGTTCCCGCTGGCCCGAGCGGCAGAACTGCGGTCAGGATTGTCTTTCGCAGATCGAAGCCGATCCGCAGAACTGCCTGGTGTGGAACATCGTGGCGAAGTGGTATGAAGGGAAAAGCTGCGTGTTCTGCCACAAGCCGATCGGACCACTACATCATCTCGATCATGCTCCCGCGCTGCTAGGGCCCGATTTCAAGACGTCAGAGTGGAAGGATGTAAGTCCGGAGGATTTGCCCAGAATCTTTTCCACCATCAGCCGGTCTGCTGGAATTGCCACATCGCCGAGACCTTCCGCCGCCTGCACCCCGAGCTGGTGACGGATCGTCCTCTGGAGGCCAGGCGCAGCCGGTAGGTTGGACGCCATGCGGCGGCCGAAAGACCGTCGATGTTACATCAGGAGTTCGCGCGGCCAATCCTATCGTTCCTGCGGCAAAATTCGCTCCTTTGGGTTCTCGGACTGAGGCCGCTCCAGCCAAAGCGCGCGCCTCCCGACCATGGAAGAACAAGAGGTGGATCAGGAACATGGCGATGAGCACCGCGCCGAAGGTGCAGACGATGGTCGCGCCGGTCGGAAGATCGAGCAGCACGGAAAAGTACACGCCCAGCGCGGAAACCAGCGTGCCCATGGTCCAGCCGATCGCCAGTCGCGGGCCAACGCGGTCTGCGAACAACATAGCTCCCACCGACGGAACGATCAGATAGCAGAAGACCAGCAGCACGCCGGCAATCGCGACCGACGAGGTCACGACAAAACCGAACGATGCGTAGAAAAGAAAATCCCAGAAGCGGATGCTGATGCCCTTGCGCTTCGGCCTGCTCGGGATCGGTCGAGATCAGCAGAAAGCGGCGGCGGAAAATGTAGTGGAAGACGCCCATGACGCCGTACAGCAGGGCCGTCTTCATGACGTCATGGCGCGAGACAGCGAGGATGTTGCCCACCAGCATGTCTTTCAGGTGTTCGGTTTCGCCGGTGGCCTTGCTCATGGCAAGAATCGCCGCCGCCGAGGCCACGGCATAGGCGATGCCGATGAAGGCTTCCTGCGGGATATGTCCGCGCCGCGTCCGGGCGAAGGCAAAGACCGCCGCGCCGACGAACGTGAAGGCCAGGCTCAGCCAGTACGCGCCGAGTCCGTGCGGATCCATGCCGGCGAGAATGGCGACGGTCGCGCCGAGCGCCGCGATCTGCGCCAGCGCCAGGTCCACAAAGATCACGCCGCGCTCCACCACGTGCACGCCGAGATAGGCGTGAATGCCAGTCAGAATCAGGCTGGCCATGAACGGCCACAGCAGAAATGGCAGAATCTCCATAGTGTCCCTTTGGACTACTGGAATGCCTTCTTGATCAAGTCGATATCGTAATCGAAGAGCTCAAAGTAATTTGTCACCTGCTTCTCTCCGCCGACTGAGGGCAGATATACCAGTACTTTGCGCTCCTGTTGCTGCCCCAATGCTGTTCGGAGTCTTCAAATCAAAGTAAGGCTCGACCAGAACGAGTTTGCAATTCTCGCGCTTCATCAGCCCGATCAGTTCGATGGTGTGGCTCGGCGTCGGCGGAATGCCCGGGCCGCGGCTCCACATATCCGATCACGTCCAGGTGAAAATGCTTGGCGAAGTTGGTGAAGGAATTGTGATAGGTCACGACCTTTCGCCCGCGATACGGAGCCATCTCCGCGTCCCACTTCTGCTCGGCGGCGGTCAGGCGCTTGTCGAAATCCTGGAAGCGCTCCTGAAAGTAGGCCGCATCCGCGGGATCCAGTTCCGCCCAGCTTTCCCGCGATGCCTTTGGCCACGCGGCGTCCGTTGTCGGGATCGAGCCAGTAGTGCGGATTGCCCAGCGGATGCACGTCGCCCATGGCGCGTGTGACGACGCCCTGCGGAATTTCGAGAATTTCCGCGAACTGCGAGGCGTCGAGATATCCGTGCCGCGCCGACCTGCATGCGCGGATTGCCGCTCTGCGTGATCAGCGGCGGCAGCCAGCCGATCTCCAATTGCAGGCCGACGACGATCAGCAAATCCGCCTGCCGCAGTTTCAGCAGGAAGCTCGGCTTGGCCTCGACGAAGTGCGGATCCTGATATCCCTTCGCGATCGATTCCACGCTGATGCGGTCGCCGCCGACTTCCTGCGCCAGCGCGGCCATGTCCGTCGTCGCGGTGACCACATTGAGTTTCTTGGCCGCGGCCAACGGCGGAAACAACAGCACACCGGCTGCGACCAGACTCACGAACAAGATATTTCGCTTTATGCATTCCAGTCTCCTAGAACGGATGCGCTCCGTGAGCGCCCAGTGAGAAGATCAACTGCATCAAAACCTCGTGGCTGTCGCGGTTCTCGGCGTAATGCGTGAAACGATACTCGCCGCGAACCTGGCTGAACTCGCTCGGCCAGTACGTCAGCGTCGCCGCGACTCCCTTGTCGGTGAGATTGTCGAAGCGGCTGCGGTCGGAATAATCGAAGCGCCCGCCGGCAAACCAACGCCGCCCGAACTGGTAATCCGCCGAGGTGTAGAAACCGAAGGCACGCTGCTCCACCGGAAACTGCTGCCGCTGGCTCCAGATGAACTCGCCTCGTCCGACGAAGGAATGGTAGATAGACCGCCGCAACGGCTTCCAGCGCAAGGTCGCGTCGACGCCGTAGAGTTGGGTGACGAAATCACCAGCGGTGCCGTTCAGCAGAGCCGCGTCGTTGTGTCCGCGCGCGTAAGAGAGTCCAAGATCGAGGTTCGTCGACTCGGTGATGTCCTTATATCCTCGTAGATGCTCCACCGTGCTCACGTCGCTGCGAGTCGTCGGCCCGTGAACACATCGGCGGAATCTCCGCGAAACACCTGCCCCGTGGCTTCCAGGAAAATTCCCTTGGGCGCCGGCAGAATGCGCTCGACCGAGAACCCGGCGTCGTCGATGCCATCTTCGCCGCCGACCAGGTTGGTGGTCACCAGCGGACGGTCCACCCAGGGCAGCACGTGATTGTGCATCATGTTGACCTTACCAAACGCCGAGCGCATCTTGCCGACTTTCGCCACGAATCCCGCGGGCAGTGCGGTGAAGGTGATGTAGCCCTCCTCGAGATTGACGCCTTCCTCGCCGAACGAGATGAAGAAGTCGCCGCGCGCGTAGGGGTCGATGATGGCCTGCAGTCCGATCTCAGACTCGTGCATCTGCAGGGAAGGGAACGGCTGCAAGGTCGCCAACGGCGGGACGGTCCCGTTTCCGACCGCTCCAATGAAGTCGCCGATCACGCTGATGTCGGGATTGAGCGCCTTGGCCGCCGAGGATGCGCCACCATAATTCGGCAAGGGTCCCCCGGTACTCACGACCTGCGACTGTCCCTGGATCGGAGATGTCGTGCTGGGGACAGCCGGCGCTTGCGGCTGCAGCTTGCGGCGGCGGCTGCCGTCGGCCGTTGGCGCAGCGGCTGCGGGTTGCCCTTCGGCGGTCGGCTGCGCGGCGTGGCCTGGTGCGCTCTGCAGCATGCGAACCTTGCCCTTCAAGCGAGATCAGCCGATCTTCCAGGTCGCGAACCTTTTGCTCCAGAGCCGCATTCTGCGCGGCCAGGTCGGGCGTGTTCGCCTGCTGCCCCCAAAGAGGAACTACAGAACAACGTCATGCCACGCCGCAATGATCGTCTTTTTCATCTTGTTCCTCCCTGCTCGAATCATGCGTGGCACAGTGTACAAACCATACCGACGCTCTGTCAGTGCAGATCTATCCATTTCTTTACAAGAAGCTCAGAAAGTGAAATGCCAATCTCCGCCGTCAACGTGCGCGGTGTCAGATAGTGCGTGCCGCTGAACGTGGAAAGAAAGTTGTAGAGAGCGTACTTGTTCGTCAGATTGATGGCCGTAAGCTTGCAGACTGACCTTGTACTTGTCGCCGCGAAACAAGTTGTCGTCCCCGATCGCCAGATCGAACAGATGCCGTGGCGCAATCCGCGGCGGATTCTTGTCGTCGTTTTCGGTTCCCGGCGCAGGGATCTTCACCAGGCTGGAAGAGAACTGTGATCCCGGACACGACGTTGGCAGGGCAGATGTCGGAGTTGCGCGCTGCCCGTTGCATACCAAGCCAGCCTGAAACTGCTGATCGGCGGTAAGCCCGCTCAAGTCCACCTGGAAATCCGGGATCGATTCGGGTTGCCGGAGCCGGCAAACGGCACCGAGCCCGCCACCAGTCCGCTGTCATAGCGCCAGTTGAATCCGATCCATGGACCCTGCTTCCAGGGCTGATATTGCACATGGGTCGTCTGATTGAACTTCTCGTCGTGATCAATGCGGAATACGCCACCGGGTGCCGAGGGCACTGCTCCCGCTCCTCCCAGCTGAGGCAGAAAGAACCGCGCCGCCACGCTCGAGAACACCATCAGCGCCGAAAAGCCGTGAAAATCCGGTACGCTCACGCGTCCTGCAAATCCGGGAATCTTCGAGTTGTGCCAGTCGATCGGGAATGTAATCGGCGTGGCGCCAAGAATGCTGAAGTCGTAGGCGTTGTGCGTGTACTTCCAGATGTACTCGCCCGAAAACACCAGATACCTTCCCGCCGCCTGCTGAATTCCCACATGGAACTCATTGCGCCAGCCGGGACTGAGCGGATTCACTCCCGACGCCGCACATCCTAGCAGCGGATTCAAGACCGCATTCGCGCAACCGGTGCTCGCCAGCACAGATTCTCGTTGAATGGCGTTTCCAGCACGCGTGCATACGAAGTGCGGAGCACCGTATTGGCTGCGCTTGATGTTGTAGGCAACTCCGACCCGAGGCTCGGCTTCGCGGTGCGTGACCAGGCCGTTGTAGAAATCACCGCGCAACCCGAGGTTGAGTGACCAGTTTCCCTTGGTGATCGCGTCCTGCGCGTAGACCGAGAGTTCTTTCACGTCGGTGTGTCCGTGAAAGCCATACACGCTGCCGCCCCGCGTCAGGTCGTAAGGCAAGCAGATCGGTACAGGGAGAATCGAGCGCCATGCGGTCGCCGTGTTGTAGCAGGGATTCCCGCTCGAATCGCGTGAGCGAAGGAAGAAAAGTTGGGTCCACGATGCCGAGGCTGTCGTTTTCCGTGAGGAAAGTCTGCTGGTAAAGCGCCCCAGCCTTTACGTTGTGAATGCCTTTCACGTAAGAGACGCTGGCGCGGAGGCCCGCATTGGTCAGAGTCCGATCCTGTCCGGCGGTTTCGGCCTGCAGATCCGGCGACAGGTCAGCAAATGGATTGGCGCTCGGATAGTAGTTGTAGTGATCGCGCCGCACAAAAGCGCCCACATTCAGCACCGACGACTGATTCAGCAACCGGGTCCAGGAAGGAGCGATGTTGAACGTCTTGATCTGCGACCGCTGGTCGGCCGGTCCGACAAGGTTGCCATTCGGATCGAGTCCGCCGTTATCGACCGTCACTCCATTCCAAGCCGTCGCATTCTGCGCGTCGAATGAGTTCGGCGTTTGAAACCAGGACCGCGTATAGCCCACATTCAATGAATCGAATCAGCGGACGAAAGCTGGTAGTCCACGCGGTCGAAAAGATTCTCTTCGTTCCCCTTGTCATGCATCACCGCGAATTCCGGCGGATCGAGAAAGCGGCCGCTATTCAATCCGCTGGCGAGGAAGAAATTTCCCCAGTTCTTGCCGCCGTAGGCGAGATCAAAGGCCGCATTGCGATGTCCCGAACGATCCATACGAGGTTGTGAAGCTGCCGTGGGGCGTGGTCACGCCCTGACCCGAGCGCGTCGTCACGTTGATCACCACGCTGGTCTTGTCGCCGTATTCCGCCGGAGGTGCACCGGAAACCACTTCCAGCGATTCAATCGAATCCAGCGGAATCTGATTGGAGAACACCTTGCTCTGCTGATCCGTGATCGGCTGATTGTCGACCACGAACGAATTCTCGGCGTGGTCTCCCAGTCCGTGAAACAGACCGTTCGAGTCGGCCGAAATCCCGGGAGTCGACAGCGTCACCAGCGAACTCACCTGCGACGTCGAACTCTCCAGCGGAAGCTTGTCGAACAACCCCTTGTCGACGTCCGTGTGAAAGGTAGGATCGTTCTCGACCAGGTCGCCCGCCCCCTCCACCGTGACCTGCGTCGTCGATTCCGCGACCTTGAGCGTGATCGTCAGGCTGATCGGCACCGCCGAGCGCGGTTCGACATCCTGAGCCAGTGCGTGCAAATCCCGGCGCAGTTACCGTCAGGTGATAGGGATTGAATGGAATGTTGGTGAAGTTCAAACCGTCCAGAGCTGTCGCTGCTTCGTTGTTCGATCGAAGCCGCTGACCGGATTGTGAATTTCAACCATCGCATTGGGAACCACTGCGCCGGTCGGATCGAGCTACGGTGCCGGTAATCGAGCCGGAGTTTCCAGCCGACTGTGCCCCAGCGAGCGAAGCCGCAAGCCAGATGCGCGCCCGCCAGAGGCGGCGCGGTACACCTGACGAAATACAGACATGATGTCCTCCTGAGATGAATGAATAGGGAATGAGCAGTCACCCGCGCATGAGCGTCGAACTGAAGTGTCAATGAGAGGATTCCCTACAGAACTGCAGGAGGACCGCGAATGCCGGCGTCGGAAAAATCGAGCCGGGCCTTGGCGACTACATCTTCTTCTTGCAGCAGGCCGACCGCCGCAAACACCGGAGCGGCCTGGCCGGAGATGGCTGCCGGGCTGGCGCTGTGCGCCGCCACGCAGATCAAGCAGGATGCGGACTCGGTCCGATTCGGGTGATTGTGGGTGGACTCCGCGGCGACTGTCCATAGCATCAAGGACAGGCAGAGCCACGCCGACCATCGTACCCAGACACGCATAGTTTTCCCGCTTCGGGATTAGATTGCTTAGAGCTTATAACGGTTATCCGCAGCGCGGCAACTTCAGACAAGTTACTATAGGCAGGGGCGCGATTGGCCGGTCGCTGCCATCCACGAGCACTTATATCCCTAAAGAGAGGCGACATGGCAGAACCGAGTTACGAGGAACTGAAAGCGAAGCTGGCTCAACTGGAAAAAGAAGTCGAGGTCAAAAAACGCAGCGGCGATCTGATTTTCAAGGTCGGAGAAAAGGGTGGGGTCAGCGTGTACGGACTGGGCCGCTTTCCCGTTACGCTGTACTACGAGCAGTGGAACCGCCTGCTCGGCGCTGCTGACGATATCAAGCACTTCATGGAAGAGAACAAGTCGAAGCTCAAACTCAAAGAGCAGGGATAGTTTTCTAAGCAAATTCTGGAACCACGAAGGACACGAAGTACCACGAAGGTCTGTGTCCCAGGCTTTCCTTCATGTCCTTTGTGGTTAAAGGTTTCGCCTAACCCGATCGCATGCACTAGCCATTTCTCATGCCCTTCCATTCTTAACGAACTGAGATAAAATTTCAGCCACTTGGTCTTTCCATTCCCGGTGGATTTCACGGTAGGTGAACAACATGACAAGGAAATTTCTCGCGCTAGCGGCCGCGACGGTGATTGTGGGAGTCTTTGCGAGTCTCGGTTCGTCAGTTCTGGCGGCGAACCCTGGACCGCGAGCGCTGATCACTCAGCCCATCGACAATAGGCAAACCGTTACGCTCTATGGCAACACGCGTCCCGAGGTCACTGCCAAGCACGACCGCGGCCGGGTCGCCGACGACTTCTTGTTGAATCACATGCTGCTGCAGTTGAAGCGGGCACCGGATGTGGAGAGCGCGTTCGAAGCCTACATCGATTCCCTCACAGACAAGACGTCTCCCAATTTCCGCCACTGGATTACTGCGGCCGAGCAGGGAGAGAAGTTCGGCGTCGCGCAGCAGGACATCGATGCCGTCACCGGCTGGCTGCGATCCCAGGGATTCGCGGTCGGCCACGTTTATCCCAACCGCATGGTCATCGACTTCTCCGGAACCGCAGGCCAGATTCGTAATGCGTTTCACACAGAAATTCACGGTCTGCTGGTCGGAGACAAGCAGCACATCGCCAACATGAGCGATCCGCAGATCCCGGCGGCTCTTGCGCCCGTCATCCACGGCGTGGTCTCGATGCACGACTTCCGTCCGCAGGCGTATCACAAGTTCAAGACCGACTACACCTTCGCCGGCTGTGGGACCAACTGCTACGCGCTGGTGCCGGAAGACTTCCAGACCATTTACAACCTGACTCCGCTCTATGCCGCCGGCATCACCGGCACGGGTCAGACGGTTGCGGTCGTGGAAGACACCAACTCATTCGGCACCGACTGGGCTACTTATCGAAGCAAGTTCAAGCTCACTTCGTACGGCGGCACGCTGACCACGGTGCATCCGAATTCGGCAGGGAACTGCACCAATCCCGGCACAAACCCAGACGATGTGGAAGCCGATCTCGACGTCGAGATGGTCACGGCCGCGGCGCCGGGCGCCAAGGTGGAAGTGATCTCCTGCAGCGATACAACTACCACCTTCGGCGGCTTGATCGCGATACAGAACATCATCAGCGCAGGCAGTCCGCCGCCCATCATCAGCATGAGCTATGGCGAGTGCGAAGTGGCCAACGGGGCCGCGGCCAACGCCGCCTTCAACGCGGCATTTCAGTCAGCGGCTGCGGCTGGTGTGTCGGTGTTCACCTCGTCCGGCGACAACGGACCTTCGACCTGCGCTCGCCTGTTCACCAACGGAGACAGCTGGGCATATCCCGGCATTGGCATCACGGGTTGGGGCGAAAGCCAGTACACCGTTTCCGTGGGCGGCACCGATTTCGAGGATCTCTACAATACCCTGAAGGGCGGAGCTCCGCAGAGCACCTACTGGAAATCGGCGAATGACGCCAACTTCGGCTCGGCCAAGTCCTACATTCCCGAGATTCCCTGGAATGACTCGTGCGCCAGCTACCTGGTCTACAACATAGAGGGCTTCAGCTCTCCCACGGGTACGACCGGCTTCTGCAACAGCGCCGCCGGTGCAAACTTTCTCAGCACGATTGCAGGCGGAGGCGGGCCCAGCGGCTGCTACACCGGTACCGGCAACCAGAATTTCGCTTATATCGAAAACACCAATTGCGCCGGATACCCGAAGCCTGCCTTCCAGAAGGGCATCTTCGGCAACCCAGCCGACGGTGTTCGCGACATCCCCGATGTCGCGCTTTTCGGTAGCAACGGCATCTGGGGTCACTTCATCCTCATCTGCTACTCCGATGTCGCTAACGGCGGGACGGCCTGCACCGGGCGCTCCCAGCGGATGGGTCGGCATCGGAGGAACATCTGCCTCAGCGCCGTTGATGGCCGCCATGCAGGCGCTGGTCAATCAGCACTGGAGCATCCGTGCCGGCAATCCGAATCCGACGTACTATGCGATTGCCAAGACCGAGTTCGGGACGAAGGGCAACCCATCCTGCTACTCGATCAACGAGACGGCAGGCAACAGCTGCGTGTTTAACGATGTCACGCAGGGAGATATCGACGTGAATTGCCAATACAACGGCACGGTCTTTAAGGCCGATTGCTATCGTCCCTCGGGCACCAATGGCGTCATCAGCACGCAGAAAATCTCCAGCCTGAAGGTGAAGGCGGGCGGATCAGGCTACACCACTACGCCGACTTGCAGCATTACTGTTCCCAACAACAAATCGAAATACCTTTCGCCGACTGGCACCACGATTTTCGCTGGCGGCACTCAGGCCAAGTGCACTGCGACGAGATCCGGAGGCGTTGTCACTGGAGTGACGTTGACCGCCGCCGGAAGCGGATACACCGGCGTTCCCAAGTGCACGATCTCAGGCGGAGGCGGGAAAGGCGCGACCTGCACGGCCACGATTACGCCGACGGTGGGTGCGAACTCGTATCAACCCGCATTCGGCGCCACACCAGGCTGGGACATGGCCACCGGCCTGGGGAGCGTCAATGCTTACAACCTGGTCTTCAACAACGCCTGGTAACAGCTGAAACTGTCTCACGAGTGATTTTGGAAGGACGCCGTTCTCGGTATGGGCGTGAGAACTCGTTTCTGATCATTGAAGTCGAATGAAACTGCTGGACGCACGGCTGACACTGGGTTGCTGGGTTCAGGCGTCCCTCCGGGACGCCGTTCTTTCGTGCCGCGTTACACAGCGTTGAAACGCTGGGCTACTATCAGATGTCCCAGCCGGGACATATTCCATGCCCACCGTTCTAATTGTCGCCTACGGAAATCCGATGCGCTCCGATGACGGCGTCGCCTGGCGCGCCGCCGATGCGCTCGCGCCTAAATTCGCCGAATCTCACGTCGAGATTGTCCGCCTTCATCAACTGACGCCGGAATTGGCGGACACTGCCCGCAACTTCCGGTGCGTCATTTTCGTCGATGCGGCCTCATGCGATGGTGCCCTGAATAAGCCAGGCGCGATTCGGGTCGAAGAAATTCGCGGCGGCGCGGCCGAGCCTGCGCGCTTTTCGCACGTCTTCTCTCCGCAGAAGGTCCTCGATCTGGCCGCTCAACTCTATGGAGTAAGCCCGAGGGCGTTCGTAATCACCGTTGCAGGAGATAACTTCAACCACGGTGACTCTCTTTCTCCCGCAGTTGCGGCAGCTATTCCGGAGTTGGTTGCGCAGATTTCGGTATTGGTTAAACAGAACTCATCAAAGGCGTAAACCACGAAGGACACGAAGGTGCACGAAGGAAGCCGAAAGTCTTGTAAGCCTTCGTGTTACTTCGTGTCCTTTGTGGTTGAAGGTCTCGCCGAGGCATAAAATCAGAACCTGCGCATGCCAGTGGCGTCTAAACCCGCGACGCAACGCCTTCGCATCACGCTGCGCGGAGCCGTGCAGGGCGTCGGCTTCCGGCCCTTCGTGTACCGCCTTGCCACCGAGATGTCCCTCACCGGGTGGGTGCTGAACTCATCCGCCGGACTTGTCGTGGAAGTTGAGGGTGCTCGCTGACGAACTGCGCCGGTTTGAGCAACGACTGGAGGCGGAGCGACCGAAAGCCTCAGTGGTGACCGTGCGCGAGTCGGACTGGATCCCCGCGCAGGCCTCGACGACATTTGAGATTCACCACAGCGACACGGACTCAGCGAAGTCAGTCAATGTTCTCCCTGATCTCGCGACCTGCGCCGATTGTCGCGCCGAACTCTTTGATCCCGCCAACCGGCGATTTCAATATCCCTTCACCAACTGCACCAACTGCGGACCGCGCTACACGATCGTTGTCGATATTCCATACGACCGTCCGAACACGACGATGCGCGAGTTCGTGCTGTGCCCGGCGTGCCGCGAGGAATACGAGAATCCTGCCAACCGCCGCTTTCATGCGCAGCCCAATGCCTGTCCGGTGTGCGGACCGAAGCTCGACGGAACGATCGCCGAGACGGCCGCGGCTCTGCTGCAGAGGAGAGATCGTCGCGCTCAAAGGTATCGGCGGATTCCAACTCTCTGGTCGACGCCCGCCAGCCGGCCGCCGTGGCCCGCCTGCGCCAGCGCAAGCATCGCGAAGAGAAGCCATTCGCGCTGATGATGCCGTCGCTCGAGATGGCGCGCGAGTACTGCGAGATCACGCCCGCGGAACAGGAACTGCTCGAATCGCAGGCTGCACCGATTGTGCTGCTGCGTCCCAAGTCCGGCACCGACATCGCGTGGAATGTGGCGCACTGCTCGCCATATCTCGGAGTCATGCTGCCGTATTCGCCGTTGCATCATCTGCTGATGCGCGAATGTCCGTTTCCGCTGATCGCGACCAGCGGCAACCGCAGCGACGAGCCGATCGCCATCGCCAATGAAGAAGCGACTACTCGGCTGAAAGACATCGCCGATCATTTTCTGATGCACAACCGGCCCATCGTGCGCGCCTGCGACGACTCGGTCGTACGGCTCACGCGAGGGCGCGCTGGAATCCTGCGACGCGCTCGCGGCTATGCGCCGCTGGGAATTCGCGTGTCCCGCAATGTCGCCCCGGTGCTTGCAGTGGGCGGGCATCTGAAGAACACGGTCGCCATCGGCAGTTGGGCAAGATGTCTTCCTCAGCCAGCACATCGGCGACCTGGAAACATTCGAAGCGCGCCACGCCTTCGAGCGCGCCATCGACGACCTTTGCCGCCTCTACAGTTTCAAGCCAGAGGCCGTCGTCTGCGATCTGCATCCGGACTACGCGTCGACTCACTGGGCAGAGAGGTCGGGGCTGCCGATCATTCGCGTGCAGCACCATCAGGCGCACGTGGCTGCGTGCGCGGCCGAGAACAACGTGGAAGGTCCGTACCTCGGCGTCTCCTGGGATGGCACCGGATACGGACTCGACGGCGCAATCTGGGGTGGCGAGTTCTTTCATGTGGAGAATCAGCGCGTAGAAAATAATCAGTACGAGCGCGTCGCGCACCTGCGGCCGTTCGGTCTGCCCGGCGGAGACGCCGCTGTGCGCGAAGGCTGGCGCTCGGCCGCCAGCCTGCTGTTTGAGGTACAAAAGCAGGGAATCCCGGGTCTCGCAACATCGGCGAGACCCGGGGCACCCCCAGTCAATCTCCCCGTCAGCCAGGATCGGGTAACTGAAAATGGGGTGCCCCATGTCTCGCCGGAGTTGCGAGACGTGGGAATTCGGACAGCACAAGTTCGAACCATGCTCGAACGGGGAATCAATGTCGTTCCCACGACCAGCGTTGGACGCCTGTTTGACGCGGTCGCTTCCATCACCGGTCTTGCTCAGCAGAACCGCTTCGAAGGCCAGGCGGCCATGCTGCTGGAAAATGAAATCGGCTCCCTGCGTACTGAAGAGGCGTATCCTTTAACTGGTGGGGACTGGGCTCCCTTGATTGCGGACGTGCTTCGAGATAAGCGGGATGGATTGCCCGTTTCCAGAATCGCAGCGCGGTTCCACAATGCGCTGGTGAATTGGATCGTGGAAGTGGCCGTGAACTCGGAACTCAAGCAGATCGTGCTGAGCGGCGGAGTGTTTCAGAACCGTTATCTGACCGAACGTGCCGCGGCAATGCTGGAGTCGCGAGGTTTCGTGGTGCACACGCACCGCCAGGTCCCGCCGAACGATGGCGGGATTGCACTAGGGCAAGTCGTGATGGCGTAGCGCCGCCGTCCCGCGCCGCCGTGGAGGAGCGGCCCTTAAGGGCCGCGCTGCGGACGACGATAGTTGATCGGGCTTTAGCGCCCTTGAGGTCTGCTCATGTGTCTCGCTGTTCCAGGCCGCATCGTCGAAATCACCGACACTGGCGACATCGCCTTCCGCGTCGGCAAGGTGGATTTCGGCGGCATCCGCAAAGAGATCAACCTTGCCTACACTCCCGAGGCCGAAGTCGGCAAATACGTTCTCGTCCACGTTGGATTTGCCATCAGCGTCATCGACGAAGAAGAAGCCCAGCGCGTATTTAAGATCCTGGAGGAAATGGGCGCCGTGAAGGAGGAACTCGGTGAAATTCCTCAGTGAATATCGCGACCAGAAAGCCGCCGAACAGTTAGCGGGCGCGATTCGCAAAAAGGTCACCCGTCCGTGGACGATCATGGAAATCTGCGGCGGCCAGACGCACACCATCGTCAAAAGCGGTCTGGAAGACCTGCTGCCGCACGAAATCACTCTGGTGCACGGCCCCGGATGCCCGGTCTGCGTCACGCCGATCGAACTGATCGACAAAGCCGTCGCCATCGCGAAGCGTCCCGATGCGATCTTCTGTTCGTTCGGCGACATGCTGCGCGTGCCCGGATCGTCGAAGAGCCTGTTCGACGCCAAGGCCGAAGGCGCCGACGTCCGCATCGTCTACTCGCCGCTCGATGCGCTGAAACTGCGCAAAGCAGAATCCGGAGAAGCAGGTCGTGTTCTTCGCCGTCGGATTCGAAACCACTGCTCCCGCCAACGCCATGGCCGCGTGGCAGGCCGATCACGACGGCGTCGAAAACTTTTCTCTTCTCGTCTCGCATGTGCTGGTTCCTCCGGCTATGGAGGCGCTGCTGTCCTCCGACAATTGCGTGGTGCAGGGATTTCTCGCCGCCGGGCCACGTCTGCACCATCATGGGCTTCGAGGAATATTTCCCGATTGCCGCGAAGTATGAAGTTCCGATCGTGGTGACCGGCTTCGAACCGCTCGACATTCTCGACGGCATTTTCATGACGGTGAGCCAACTCGAAGAAGGACGGCACGAGGTCGAGAATCAATACGCGCGCGCAGTACGGCGGGAAGGGAATCGTCCGGCGCAGAAGACGATCGCGGAAGTATTCGAAATCGTTCCGCGGCAGTGGCGCGGCCTCGGCGAAATTCCGGCGAGCGGCTTCCAGCTTCGCGGGCGCTTTCAGAAGTACGATGCCAACCGCCGCTTCCCGTTCTCCGGCGAGCCGGCGCGCGAATCGCCGGACTGCATCAGCGGGACTGATTCTGCAGGGCCTCAAGAAGCCGCACGAGTGTCCGGCGTTCGCCGTGAAGTGCACGCCGGAAAATCCGCTGGGCGCGCCCATGGTATCGTCGGAAGGCGCGTGCGCGGCCTACTACCACTATGGCAGACGCCAAAATCACCTCGTTCAACCTGAGCTGTCCGGTCCCGCGAGTCGCTGACGACCGCATCGTGCTGGCGCACGGCGGCGGCGGACGCCTGACGCATCAGCTCATCGAAAAAATCTTCATGCCCGCCTTCGCGAACGACGCGCTCGAGCAGCGTCACGATGGCGCCGTTGTGTCGGTGAACGGATCGCGTCTGGCGTTCACCACCGATTCGTTCGTCGTGCGCCCGCTGATTTTTCCCGGCGGCAACATCGGTGATCTCGCGGTCAACGGCACGGTGAATGATCTGGCGATGTGCGGTGCGCGCCCGCTCTATCTGAGCGCAGGATTCATTCTCGAAGAAGGCTTGGAGATGGAAACGCTGCGCACGGTCGTCAACTCGATGCAGCAAGCGGCAGCGAAGGCCAACGTGAAGCTGGTGACGGGTGACACGAAGGTCGTCGACAAAGGCAAGGGCGACGGGATCTTCATTAACACCTCAGGGATTGGTGTGATTGAGGAGTTCCCGGGTCTCGCAACATCGGCGAGACCCGGGGCACCCACAGTAACAGGTGAACGGGAAAAGAACAGTGGGGTGCCCCACGTCTCGCCGATTTTGCGAGACGTGGGAACTCGACAGCCCGCGATCGGTCCAGCCTCGGTTCAGCCCGGGGACGTGGTCATTGTCAGCGGAGATCTCGGCCGCCACGGCATCGCGATTCTCTCTGTGCGCGAAGGCCTCGAATTCGAATCGCCGATTCTTACGCGATTGCGCGAACGTCTGGCCCGCAGTGGAAGCGCTGCTGAATGCCGGAATCGAAATCCACTGCCTGCGCGACCTGACGCGCGGTGGCCTGGCGACGACGCTGAACGAGATCGCATCGGACCGCAACGTCTGCATCAAGCTGGAAGAATCGCTGATTCCGGTCGACGAAACGGTGCAGAGCGCCTGCGAAATCCTGGGCCTCGACCCTCTCTATGTCGCGAATGAAGGCCGCTTTGCGGTATTCGTCCCAGCAGAGCAAGTCGACATAGCGCTCAACGTTCTGAAGAAGGTTGAAGTGTCGCAAGGCTCAGTGCGGGTCGGCAGAGTCGAAGAGAGTCCCGGGCGCACAGTAATCCTGCAAAGCCGCATCGGTGGCAACCGTGTAGTCGACATGCTCAGCGGCGAGCAATTGCCGAGAATCTGCTGAGATTTTCCAGGCCCGCTATAGCACCTTGTCATCCGGAGTGGCTTCTTTTGCTCGGAGAGGTCTTTCAACCGGTCCCCACACGCCGAATTTCACGATGCGAGTCGGAAAAAGAACGAACCACTAAGGGCACGAAGGTTCACGAAGGAAGACCCAACGGCAAGGATTTTCGTCGTGTACCTTCGTGGCCTTTGTGGTTGATGCATTTCCTGTCACCATGACTACCGATGCCTGACGAGTCGGAAGACATTGCATACCTTCGCGCAGTTCGTCACAATATGCGGAGCAAGGAGGTGCCCGTGACGGCACGGTCCGCGCGCTCCCGTAATTCCTTCATTCCACGCCACATCCATCCGCCGTGACCGTAATCACGCCCGCCCGTGAGAATTATCACTGCCCCGTTCCAATAGAGGCCGAGAATGAAGAGCGGCATTATGCTTTTTACGTTGTACCTACGGAGGTAGGAACTATGTCTGTGATGACACCCCCGGGAATCAAAGTTCCAGGGGACTACATTGAATCCGTGATGATCAGTGTGAAAGCGAAGAACCCCGCCGAGCCCGAATTCCATCAGGCGGTCGCAGAAGTGTTCGACTCTCTCAGGTTGGTCCTCGCGAAGCATCCCGAGTATCAGTCGTCGCGTCTGCTCGAAAGAATTGTCGAGCCCGAGCGCGTCATTATGTTCCGCGTGCCGTGGGTTCGACGACCAGGGCAACGTGCAGGTCAACCGCGGATTCCGCATCGAGATGAACAGCGCCATCGGTCCCTACAAGGGCGGACTGCGCTTCCACCCGAGCGTGAACCTCGGCATCCTGAAATTCCTGGCGTTCGAACAGGTCTTCAAGAATTCGCTCACCACGCTGCCCATGGGCGGCGGCAAGGGCGGGTCGGATTTCGATCCCAAGGGCAAGAGCGACAACGAAGTGATGCGCTTCTGCCAGAGCTTCATGACCGAATTGCAACGCCACATCGGCCCGGACACCGACGTCCCGGCCGGCGACATCGGCGTGGGCGGTCGCGAGATCGGCTTCCTGTTCGGACAATACAAGCGGCTGCGCAACGAATTCACGGGCGTCCTGACCGGCAAGGGCCTGGGCTGGGGCGGATCGCTGATTCGTCCGGAAGCCACCGGCTACGGTTGCGTCTACTTCGCCAACGAAATGCTGAAGACGCGCAAAGAGACGCTCGAAGGCAAGCTCTGCCTGGTTTCCGGCAGCGGCAACGTCTCGCAATACACGGTCGAGAAACTGCTCGATTTCGGCGCGAAGCCGGTCACCGTGTCCGACTCGAACGGCGTGATCTACGATCCCGACGGCATCGACCGCGACAAGCTGGCTTATGTCATGGAACTGAAGAACGTGAAGCGTGGACGCATCCGCGACTACGCTGACAAGTTCAAGAAAGCCATCTTCATGCCCACCGACATCAAGCTGGAGCACAACCCGCTGTGGAACGTGAAGGCCGACTGCGCGTTCCCGAGCGCCACGCAGAACGAAATCACCGCGAAGGATGCGGCGAATCTGATTAAGAACGGCATGCAAGCTGGTGGCCGAGGGCGCGAACATGCCGTCCACGCTCGAAGCGACCAAGATGTTCCTGGATGCCAAGATCCTGTACGGACCGGCCAAGGCCGCCAATGCCGGCGGCGTGGCCACGTCTGGCCTCGAGATGTCCCAGAACAGCGCACGGCTGAGCTGGACTCGCGAGGAAGTGGACGACCGTCTGCACAAGATCATGATCGCCATCCACAAGAACTGCTTCGAAACGGCCGAGAAATACGGCACGCCCGGCAACCTGGTGAACGGCGCCAACATCGGCGGCTTCCTGAAGGTAGCCAACGCGATGCTGGATCAGGGCCTGGTGTAGTTGATACTTTCTCCTGAGCGGAATGCCCCAGCGTCCCTGCTTCAGTTGCGAGACCGTGGGGAGTTCCGCAGCTATCAGAAAAGCGAATTTCTCGATGCATTTACGCTAGCGTTCGCGCTCGGGGCTCGTTTTCATCACTGTGTGCGCTCGTGATCGCCGCTGCTAGCTCTCCTCTACCGCGTACCGCACCAATCACTCCGTTTTGTACTACTACGGAACTGCGCCAGCAGAGGTCCCACAAGGAACCGCGTTGCTGTTCTGAATCCGTTCCGAAACCGAACAGACGAGAGTAATGGCGGAATGGCTGATTCGTGCATCTCCGCACGGCCAAATGCGACGAGGTCTCAAAGGAACTGCTCGCTGACCCAAATCGAATCTGCTCCACGATGCAAGGCAATACTAGGGCGACTCTGATCTGGCTCGATCCGGAGAGCGATACGATCCGCGGAGGTACTCGTCAACTGATTTACGACTTGCCGGACAAGAAGGCGAGACTTGTCGTCTACTTCGGTCCTGACGAACCTGGTTGGATGGTGACATCGGTTTCGGTCGTACGCTGAACAGTCTTCCCATGTCTCGCAAAATCGGCGAGACATGGGGCACCCCTTTCATTTCACTTCACGAATCTCTTCGATGTCGTCAAGACCCGCGGGTTCAAAGGTTCTGGCGCAGATCGTCATCACCAGAATATTTGTATCGTCGATCTTGACCGGACCTGGTTCTTCGCTACACAAATACCAACGAAAGCTACTCCAGCGCCATTGCTCAGGCGAATCTACAAGGCCACGCGTTACTGGATTTCGATGAATATAGCAAAGCTTCTCGATTCGTTTCTTCTCTGTCCAGACGTTGAAGTCGTAGAACCGAGCCTGCCAGAACGCGATGCGGGATAGCATGTCGAGTACGAGAAGCAAAACGTGGGGTGCCCCGGGTCTCGCCACAGTTGCGAGACCCGGGAACGCCGGTGCCTTCCAAACTCCGGACGTACCCGAGCTTGAGTGCCTGCATAGCAGTGGAGATAGTTGATCCTCTGCGGTTCCGTGACCAGCAGATGTACGTGCTCCGGCATAACGACATATCCCAAAACTACCAATCGATATCGGCGACGTACACGTTCCAGAATTTGCAGAAGCAGGTCGCAGCGCAATGCATCGCTCAGCAGAGGCTGGCGGTGATAGCAGCTGAACGTGAGAAAGTGAAGATCCCGCGCGCCGTAAGTACGGTGAAGATTTTCGGGCACCGCTGGAGAGTTGAACAATTGGGTCTATGTCTGTCGGTGACGAATGAACATTTCTTCACAGGCCTAACCGAGTTATCAGAATACGGGTGCCCCAGGTCTCGCCGTAGTTGCGAGACCTGGGAATCTCGCCTTCCCGCAGAATCCGTAGTTCCCATGTCTCGCAAAATCGGCGAGACATGGGCACCCCACTTTCATTTCTTTCACGAGCCCTGAGTCACCTTTTCATCCGACGTTCCGAAGCCGTAGCCCTCGTGCATGGCCTGGCGGAATTTTTCCCGCTCTTCCGGAGTCATCTTTTTGCAGCGGCCTTGCCAGTGGCGTCTGGGGCCTGGGCCGTGACCTCCTAGTCCGCCGAACAGAATGCGGCACAGGGCCAGCAATCCCAGCGCTTGCCAGAAGCTGAGCGTTCGCCATCCGAACAGCGGCGGCAGCAGCCAGTTCCACAGGTGCATCACCACCTCGCCGCCGATGAAAATAAACAGCGGAATCGCCACAATGGCCAGCGGAGCGATCCAAAACCATCTTTTTCTCATATCATCCTCGTTTCGTAAATTCGTCGTACACGCGCTGCAATCGCTCACGCAGATGCAACACGGCGTACCGCTTGCGCGAAAGCAGCGTATTCGCGCTGACGCCCGCCTCTTCAGCTAGATCTTTGAAACTGCGTCCTTCAAACTCGTGGGCGATGAACACCTCGCGCTGTTCCTTCGGCAATTCGCTGAGCGCCTGCATCATCTCCTCGAGTAGCAACTTGCGCGCCAACATCGCTTCCGGTCCCGCGTCCGGCGAAGGCAGAAGATCCTCGAACTGCAAGTCTTCGCCGTTCTCGTCCGCCATAGCGAGCTCGCTGAAGTTCTCCGGCTCCTTCTTGCGGAACGAGATCGGTAATGCGATTGCGCGCCACACGAAACAACCAGCCGGTGATGTGCTCGATGGGCATCAGCAGGCGGTTGGCTTCGACCAGACGGTAGAAAACGTCCTGCAGAATGTCCTCCGCATCGCCCGGATCGGGCACACGCCGGCGGATAAAGTTCAGCAGGCGCGACCGTTCGCGCTTGACCACCTCGGAAATGCGGGTGTCCTGTTCGAGTGCCATGCGCTCGACTGCCGTATACTGCGGGCTCGCCGCTTCGTTCATCCAGTTGTGGAGACGAATGAGGCGACCGGATATTGTAGAGTGGCGGAAAGTGCGATGGGTCAATGCGATAACGAGGTACTGGAGTCCTTCCGCGGCGCGAGGACGATCAGCAGCACACCGACAATGAAGAGCGGAAGGACTGCCTGCAGCAGGTCGACTCGAGGAATCAAGTTTTTGACGACCTGCACCGCCATCACGCCGCCGTGCACAAGACTTGACCACGCCGTGAAGCCAATCAGGCTGCGATGTGCGGATGGATTCCGGGTCGCGAGCAGCAGGAAAAGGCCTAGCGTGGCATAGACGGAGGCGAGCATCTGGGGGAAGACGTCCCGCTGACTCCATTGGGTCAGCCCGTAGAGGCCAATCAAAAAAAGTGTTCCCACGATCCCCAACACAACCTGAAGCATTCTCTTTCGAATCACGGTCCCTCCTCACGTGCACTCCGGCTGCTGTTGTTCGCTGATGCAGACAAGCCATAGAGAAAAGCTGTCATCGCGAGATAGCCAACGGTGACCACGAGGTCCACCACAAAAGCCAGCCTGCCGTGAAAGGAGAGAACAAATGCGCCCGTCACGATCGTGAGGAGGTAGTAGATGCCAATGAACCTGGACCCGACGCGCGGCGCACTTTGTGCAATCCGTTTCGTGATTTGGGCTGTGCTCATTTTCGTTTCCTTCCATGCCAGGATCAAGTGAACTAGTTCACGATCAGAGTGGCGAACGCTGCCGGCGCAGTCGGGCCGCCGCCAACAGAAAGACCGCAGCGAAGACCAGCCCCAGCCACAAACCCGGAGTGATGAGGAAAGGGCCCGGCGTCATGTGCATGTCCGGGATCGAGCATGTTCCCGCTGGCATTGCCGATCGCTTCCTGACCGCCGCTGAAACGATAGATCAATAAATTTTGGAAGTAGCTGGTATGAAACGCAATCTTCTCGAAAATCACGACTGCAAACGGCGGCAACACCGCCCAGAGAAACGGCGTGCGCCGCGACCACGCCGAGATCACAAAGAGCCAGCAATAGAGCGGCGCGTACCACAGCATGTGGACGGTCACGAGGTGATACGCCAGTCCCCACATCGTGGGGTAGAGCTCCAGGCGATTCCAGAAATCGGCGACGCTGAAGCCGCTGCCCGCCACTACGGCGCTGCTCAGCAGCAGCATGATCGTCTCGACTGCAAGAGTCACGGCGAACGCGATCACCGGAAGCACCAGCAGCGGGATGCTGGCCTTTGCCAGCACGGTCGTGAGATCGGAAACTGGCAGCGACTTCCAGAACAGGATGCTGCGGTCGCGGCGCTCGCCGTAGAGTGAGTCCAGGGAATAGAAGATGCTGACGATAAACGCCGCCGCCATGATCAGCGCGGCCGCGACGTCGAACGGCTGGGCGAGAGCGTGACGGTGTGCCATGGGCTCCATCGTCATAGCTCTTTGCATGGTTTGCGGAAGGCGGACCAGTACAAACACGAAGCCGAGCAGGATGACTGCCGCGATCGCAAGCGGCGCGAGATAGATCGAACGATATTCAAACAACTCCCGGCGAACCGACCAGTAAAAGGGCCGTGTGGGAGCGATAGCGGCTGCCGGTGCAGGTTGGTGCTCGAAGGACTCGTTCACGGTGTGGGATGAGTCTGTCATCGCGCCACTCCTTCATATTGGCTCTGGACATTTCCGGTCTTGGGGGCTCCGCTCGGATTGCCGATGACCGCCACAAACAAGTCGGCAATGCCCGGTGTGCGAACCTCGCCGAGCGCGGCCAGTTGCTGACGATCGGCGCGATCGAACAGCAGAATGCTGCGTCCCAGCACCTGGCGCTCGTGCATCGGCTTGAGCGCACGGGCTTCGGCCAGCCGGTCGGGCTTCACCGTGACTTCCGCGTAGCGCGATTCGAAGTCCTCCATGTTGCAGCCGAACACGATGCGTCCGCGGTCGATGAACATCAGGTCAGTGATGACGTGCTGGATTTCCTCCACCTGATGCGTGGTCACGATGATGGTGCGCGTGCGGTCGTAGTAATCATTCAGCAGGGAATCGTAGAACTGCTTGCGATACAGGATGTCGAGACCGAGCGTAGGCTCATCGAGGATCAGCAAACGCGCATCGATGGCCATCACCAGCGCAAGGTGCAGTTGCGCGACCATGCCCTTCGACAACTCGCGGACCTTGCTGGAACGCTTGATCGCAGTCTTGGCGAGGAAGCCTTCTGCCTTGCCTCGATCGAAGCGGGGATGTACTCCAGCGACATAGTCGATGGCTTCGTGTACGCGGATCCAACGAGGCAGCACGGCCACGTCGGCGATGAACGAAACATCCGTCATGAGCCGTTCGCGCTCGATCCACGGATCGCGTCCCAGCACACGAAGTTGCCCTTCATACGGAATAAGACCAAGGATTGCGTTCAATGCAGTTGTCTTCCCCGCGCCGTTCGGTCCGATCAACCCGACGATGCGTCCTTCTTCGACGCGCAAATCGATGCCGTCGAGCGCAACTGTCGTGCCGAACGCCTTACGCAGACCGCTTGCTTCTATGCAGGGCATGGTTTCAGCGCTCCTCCTGATCTTTATCTTTGGAATCCGGCGGCGCATCCTTTGACGAAGCCTGGGAAGGCTTGCCATTCGCGCTCGCATCCAGCAATTCTTCCGCAGAGAGGCCGAGGCGCTGGATGGTCTCCTGGATCCTGGGCCATTCTTCGGAGAGAAACTTCTGGCGCTCGCCCCGCATCAACAGCTTGCGTGCTCCCGCATTGATGAACATGCCGCGCCCTCGTCTGGTTTCGACCAACCCCTCGTCTACGAGTTGCTGATAGCCCTTGAGGACCGTGAGCGGGATTGACCCGGTATTCCGCCGCGACCGTGCGCACGGAGGGCAGCGAATCGCCCTCTTTAAGCACACCGTCCAGAATCATCGCGACCACGCGGTCGCGAAGCTGGCGGTAAATCGGCTGATTGTCGTTCCACTCACGGTCCATCGGGCTCCCCGTTGTGCTCCCAGCAATCTGCGGAACATGGCCTAAGGAAGGGCACGACTTCAGTCGTGCCGTTTAGGGCGATTCTTTTATGCGCTTTAGCGCCTGAGGTTAGGACGTTGACAAAGCGCTTACCTCAGCGGCTAAAGCCGAATCAATTGCGATCCACTGACGGCACGGATAAATCCGTGCCCTTCCCAAAACCCCAAGAGTCAACCCTTTTTAGCAGCCCGCTAGTTTCAGCAGCCCGCTAGGTCATCCAATCTCACTTCGCGCGGTGCAGATCAAAATGCGCATGCACCGGCTTGTCGCCTGGCAGCATGTAAGTCCAGTCCTCGATATGGTGGTCAGCGTCGACCAGCGTGAACACTCCGTGGTGCATATGCCCGTGCTCGGTGCCGCCGGAGATATCGACGAGGTCGAATTCTACGCTCTTGCCGTCCTCTGACTTCCGCGCCACCATGTGCGGACGATTTCCAGCATCGCAGTAGTGAACCAGATTCAGTTGATCGCCATTGAGGTAAAGCATCGTGACGGGATGGTCGTACTTTTTGGGATCGAGGGGAGTTCCAGATTCCTGCAGTTCATGCACAATCGCATGCCCGCGCGAAGTCACTCGCATGGAAACATGAAGATTAGCATTGTCTCCCGACATTCCTGGCATCGGTGGAACGACCGTGACGACGCCTTCCCATTCCCCAGCGATATTCTTCAAGTTGTCGAACGACTTTTGTGCGTCAGATTGAGCGAGAGCCGCGGTCGAGAGAGACAACAGAGCCAGCGGCAGCAGAGCACGAAGCGATTTCATAATCATTCTCCTCATTTGAACTTGAACCTTCTTTTGATCGAGGTCGACCTGCGCTCACGTGCCGGGGCCAGCGGCACTGTTATACTTAACTACAACACTATATAAGATTGCAAGAACTTTCTTGAGTTTTTTTGACGAGGGCGGGCAGGATCCCATAAAACCTCGCGTGCACGAGGGTTTCCAGAGCTTGGAATGCGTGTAAATCGAGTGCTATAAGTTGTTTGTTATTAATTATATACAAGCAAAGATCGAATCGATTTAACTCGCTGGTGCACGGTCGCTCCCCGCCGACGAACTCCAGATTGGGCGGACCCGAATCATCCGCCGGAGGGCTCCACGGGCTCGACAACGGGCATCCGGGGAGACCATCCGACCGCCAATCGCGTGACTGAGGATCAATGATTTGCGGGTTGTCAATGCTACGTCCTGCCCCATCCCCGAGCGGGCGACTGTTCGAAGAGGGCATTGGCAGTATCATTGTCCGTTAATTCCATGTCTCTCTCCCGTATCGCCGAGCCCATTCTCGACGCCGAAGAGCGCTTTGAAGGTTTCGAGAACCTGATGCCATTCCGCGTGCAGAACATTCTGCTGGTTTCGAGCCTGTACGATTCCTTCATCCTGCGCGAGGACGGGCGGCTCAACGAACTGCTCATTGACGAATCGCTTGAGCTGAACCTGCGGCAGATTCCCGGGATCACGCACGTCTCGAGTTGCGCGGAAGCGCTCGATCTGGCGAGAGCCAATCCGCAATTCAATCTGATCGTCACCAATCTCACAGTGGGCGATACGAACGCCGCTCGATCTGGCGCGCTCGGTACGTCGCGCCGGACTCGACATTCCCGTGGTAGTGCTGGGCTACAACTACCGCGAGATCAAGAGCTTCGTCGCGCGCAATCCGGTCACCGACATCGACCGCGTTTTCCTGTGGCAGGGAACGGCGCGCATCCTGATCGCGATCGTCAAGTACGTCGAAGACAAGTACAACGTGCTGCACGACACGCGCGCCATGGGCGTGCCGGTGCTGCTGGTGGTCGAAGACAACATTCGCTACTACTCGTCGTTTCTGCCGGTGATCTACACCGAGCTGATCAAGCAGTCGCGGCGCGTGATTCAGGAAGGCATCAACGTGGCGCACAAGCTGGTGCGCATGCAGGCGCGGCCCAAGATCCTGCTGCGCCTCGAATTTCGAAGACGCCGCGGAACTGGTGCAGCAATACCGCGACTACATCTTCGGCATAGTGTCAGACGTGGAGTTTCCCTGGGACGGCAAACTCAGCCCGGAAGCCGGATTCGAACTGGCGCGCATGGTGCAAGAGTCTCACTCCGGATGTGCCTGTGGTGCTGCAGACCAGCCGCACAGAGTTTCGCCCGCGGGCACAGGCCGAAGGCTATTCGTTCCTGCGCAAGCGTTCTCCCACGCTGCTGAAAGATCTGCGGCGCATCCTGACCGACTCGTTCGGATTCGGCGATTTCGTTTTCCGCATGCCCGACCAGCACGAAGTGGGCCGGGCCACGGATCTGAACGAACTCGAGGAACAGCTGCAGACGATTCCCGCCGACAGCATGATGTATCACGCGCAGCGCAATCACTTCTCGCACTGGCTGATGGCGCGCACCGAGTTCGCCCTGGCCGCCAAGCTGCGCCCGCGCAAGGTCTCGGACTTCAACGGTCCCGAGCATTTGCGCCGCGATCTGATCGAGTCGATCAACGATTACCGCCGCGAGCAGAACGAAGTCCTGATCGGCGATTTCAAGGCTGACACCTTCAAGCCTGGCGCAATCGAGCTTTCTGCGAATCGGAGCGGGTTCGCTGGGGGGCAAAGCCCGCGGCCTGGCATTCGTGCGGCATCTGCTGCGCACGCGGCGAATCGTGAAGCGCTTTCCCGGAGTGCGCATCTCGGTGCCTCCCGCGGTCGTGATCGCGACCGACATGTTCGACCAGTTCCTCGCCGAGAACAATCTGCGCGACTTCGCCATGCACTGCGATGATGACAGCGAGATCCAGCAGCGCTTTCTCGATTCATCGCTGCCGGTGCCTCTGCAGGAGAATCTGCGGGCATTTCTCGAAGAGGTTCGTTATCCCACTGGCGGTGCGCTCGTCGAGCCTGCTCGAGGATTCGCAGTACCAGCCCTTCACCGGTGTGTACGAGACGTTCATGCTGGGGAATCAGCAGGCCGATGTCGCGGCCCGATTCAACGAACTGTGCGAGGCGATCAAGCGGGTCTACGCGTCCACCTTCAGCCAGCACGCGAAGGCCTACGTGCGCGCCACGCCCTACCGCCTGGAAGAAGAGAAGATGGCGGTCATCCTGCAGCAGGTGGTGGGTACCGCGCACGGTACGAGGTTCTATCCGGATTTCTCCGGGGTGGTGCGGTCGCACAATTTCTATCCGATTGCAGCCCATGACGTTCTCGACGACGGGATCGCCGCGGTGGCGCTGGGACTGGGCCGCACCGTGGTCGATGGCGGCAAGTGCCTGAGTTTCTGTCCGCGCTATCCGCGCAACCTGCTGCAGTTCTCGTCGGTGGAAGACATTCTGGCCAACACGCAAACGGAATTCTGGGCGCTGGAACTCGATGGCGTTCCGCATGGCGCAGGCCCGGGCCACCTGCGCGAAGTGCGCTTCGGCCTGGATGTGGCTGAGGCCGACGGCACGCTGCACGCGGTAGCGTCCACCTACTCCGCCGACAACAATGCGGTGTACGACGGCCTCAGCCGTCCGGGAGCACGCGTGGTCACCTTCGCGCCGATGCTCAAGCACGGGATCTTTCCGCTGGCCAACGATTCTGGAAGTGCTGGTGCACGCCGGCGAAGATGCGCTGGGCAATCCGGTGGAGATCGAATTCGCAGTGCGCCTGCCGCAGGGCGAGGAGCCCGCCGAATTTCGGATTTCTGCAGATCCGCCCGCTGACCGTGGCGCGCGATCCCGAGGACCTTGCGATCGAGGACGATCGACCCGGCGAAATTGATCTGCCGCAGCACCAAGGTTTTGGGCAACGGGCGCATCGAGAATCTGCACGACGTTGTGGTGGTCGATTCGCAACGCTTCGAGCGCAGCCGCAGCCACGAGGTCGGCCGAGGCCGTGGCGCACTTCAACGCCGTTCTGAGCGCCGAGAATCGCCCCTATCTGTTGATCGGCGTGGGCCGCTGGGGATCGAATGATCCGTGGCTGGGGATTCCGGTCGAGTGGGACGAAATCTCTGGCGCCCGCGTGATCGTCGAAGCTGGCTTCCGCGACTTCCGCGTGACGCCCTCGCAGGGCAGCCACTTCTTCCAGAACCTGACGGCGTTTCAGGTTGGCTACTTCACGGTGAATCCCGACGCCGGGGAAGGATCGCTGGACTGGCAGTGGCTCGCCGAGCAGCCTGCCGTCGAAGAGCAAGGATGCGTGCGCCACCTGCAATTCACGCAGCCGCTGAGAATCGTGATGAATAGTCGGACCAGCCAGGGAGTCATCTTGAAGCCGGAAGGGAACTAGTTCGTGCGGATTTCCTCTCACCGGATCACGTGGACGGAAACGCCAACAGAAAGACCTTTCCACGATCGATCTGCCGTGTAGACCGGCGCCTTCAGATCGAGAGCAAGTGCCAGACATGCTCGATCCCCCAACGACAGCCCGAGGTGACGAGTCTGTGCGATGAGGGTACCGGCAATCTCGGCCTGCTCAACGGAAAAAGCGGCAATTTGACCCACGGGGCTGCGGGCGTCTTCCCATGCGTCCCGGGGGCTCCAGCCATCGCTAACGAGTTTGCCCTGAACCTCAGCCAGGTTGACAGTGCTCACGACTGCTTGGTCCAGCAAATCTACAGTTAGCTTGTTCGCGCCGGGTTCACGGTAGAGAATGGCCAATATAGCGGAGGCGTCAAGCACGATCCTATTCATGCTTAGCAGCCTCACGACGCTCAGCAATAAACTCGTCGACGGCCGAGACGCCGGGTTTGCGGTAGCGTCGAGCACGGCGCTGGGCGCGCTCAATACGCTTCTTCATGGTCGTGATTCGTAGCTCGTCGTCTTCCCACCGAAATATGATCTCGTCACCTGTGCTGACGCCAAGGGCTTTGCGAAATTCTGCGGGAATAACTACACGCCCATTCTCGTTCACCTTGGCGCGCGCTTCCTGCGGCATGACAAGCCTCCACTAAATATGTCAACTATTATATCATATGCCACAATACGGCGCAGGTGACAGGATTCAGTTGTTCTTAGATAATTTTCTTTCGCACATCCCGGTGTGACTGTAATCACAGCCTGTCCCGTGTGATTCCGAACACAATCCTAGGGTCGGCATTTATCCGTCCTATGGAGCGTCTGTGTTCAAAATCGTCCATGCACAATTTCTTGCGCCGGGGATCAAGCGCTTGGTCATTGAAGCGCCCCGCATCGCGCGTAAGCAGCAGCCGGGGCAGTTCGTCATCCTGCGGATTTACGAGGAGGGCGAGCGGATCCCGGTCACCATCGAGAACTCTGACCCAGAGAAGGGAACCATCAACATCGTGGTGCAAGCAGCGGGGAAAACGACCAACCTGCTGAATACGCTCGAGACGGGTGATTCGATTATGGATGTCGTCGGGCCGTTGGGGAAGCCTTCAGAGATCCGCAATTACGGCACCGTGGTTGTGGTCGGAGGAGGAGTAGGGACGGCGATGGCATACCCAACCGCGGCGGCGCTGAAGCGAGTCGGTAACCGCGTCATCTCAATCGTTGGGGCGCGCAATAAAGAACTGGTGATTCTCGAAAAAGAGATGCGGGCGGTGAGCGATGCTCTTCTGATCACCACCGATGATGGCAGCTATGCAGACAAGGGATTCGTTACCGACAAGCTGCGGCAATTGATCGAAAACGGAACGCGGATCGACTTGGTCGTCGCCGTCGGGCCGATCGTCATGATGAAAGCCGTTTCGCAGTTGACCCGCAAGGAAAATATACACACGGTGGTCAGCCTGAATCCGATCATGATCGACGGAACTGGCATGTGCGGTGGATGCCGCGTGCTGATCGACGGCAAGAGCGAATTCGCTTGCGTCGATGGGCCGGAGTTCGATGGGCACAAGGTGGACTTTGGAACGCTGGTGCAACGCAACGCGATGTACCGCGACTCCGAGCAGCGGTCGATGGAGGAATACCGGGCAAGGGTGAACTCTAATGCGGCTGACGAATCCACTTCTCGCAAAGACCGCGAGAAGTGGGGCACCCACGCCGAACACGCATGCGTCGCAACTTCCTCGACGGATGGAGGATCGCATGAGCCCAATTGCTAGCAAATCGAAAAACCCGCTCTCACCCAAGGAACGTATTAAAGTTCCGCGACAAATCATGCCCGAGCAACCGGCGGAGGTACGCGCGCACAATTTCGAAGAAGTGAATCTTGGGTACAGCCCGGAACTGGCACAGCAGGAAGCGGTGCGCTGCCTGGAATGCGCCAAGCCGACTTGCACGGACAATTGTCCCGTCGGCATCGACGTAAAGGAGTTTGTGCAGCGAATTGTTATTGGAGATTTCCTCGGAGCAGCGGCGAAGATCCGCGAGGCCAACGTGCTGCCCGCCATCACCGGGCGCGTTTGCCCGCAGGAAGATCAGTGTGAAGGGAAGTGCCTCCTGTCAAAGAAAGTGAAGCCGCTGGGGATCGGTTATCTGGAACGCTTTGTCGCCGACTACGAACAGCGCATGGGGACGCACATTGTTCCGACAGTCGAGCCCACGGGCAAGAAAGTGGCCATCGTCGGGAGTGGGCCATCGGGGCTCACGGTTGCCGGAGATCTAATCCAGAGAGGCCACAAAGTCCGCGTGTTTGAGGCATTGCACGAGATTGGCGGTGTGCTGGTTTACGGCATTCCCGAGTTTCGCCTGCCCAAGCAGATCGTGCGAGAGCAAATCGATTACATGCGCCAGATGGGCGTCGAGTTCGAGACCGACGTGGTCGTGGGACGCACGGTCACTATTGACGAACTGCTCGAAGAAGAGGGCTACGACGCGGTGTACATCGGCACCGGTGCCGGGCTGCCGCAGTTCATGAATATTCCCGGCGAACATCTGAATGGCGTTTACTCGGCGAATGAGTTTCTTACGCGCATCAATCTGATGAAGGCTTACAAATTCCCTGTGTATGACGAGCCGATGCTCGATCTGCGCGGGAAAGACGTGGCTGTGATCGGAGGCGGCAACACGGCTCTGGATGCGATCCGCTCAGCGTTGCGGCTGGGCGCACGTAAGGCATATGTGATCTACCGGCGCAGCGATGCTGAGATGCCGGCGCGGGCGGAGGAAGTACATCACGCGCGGCAGGAGGGAATTGACTTCCAGATGCTGACCGCTCCGGTCGAATTTCTCTCTGATGGCAAAGGATGGCTCACAACCGCACGTTGTGTGCGAATGGAACTGGGCGAGCCCGATGCTTCCGGGCGCAGGCGGCCGGTACCGATTGAGGGATCGGAGTTCGATCTGCCATTGTCCGTGGCGGTGATTGCGATTGGCACTACGGCGAACCCCATTGTGCAAAGCACCACGCCCGGCCTGGGCACGAACAAGCGCGGATACATTCAGGCCAGCGAAGAAACCCAGCGCACCACACGCAAGGGAGTGTTCGCTGGGGGAGATATCGTGACCGGTGCCGCGACCGTGATTCTCGCCATGGGCGCGGGAAGGCGCGCGGCGACGTCGATTCACGAATATCTGACCACCGGGGACTGGTAATGTCTCTGATGGTTGTGATTCCGACCGAAGGGACGTCGACAGTAGTTGCGCCGCAAGTGGAAGCAGATTCCTCACGGCTTCGCCGTTCGGAATGACACGAGGAATTCTCAGGTCACGCTAATCTCGAAGTAGGTATCCGTTCGCGACCAGATCAGGGGAATCCGCGCCATCCAATATTTTCGGTTGATCGTCTCACGGGCGTGCTGGTGTTCTTCGGGCGGCAGAATGCGGGCTGTGGCTGCGAACTCTGGTCCCGTAACCTTTCCTCGGATGGTGCTGGGAGCAACTTTCACCTGGGGATTGTTGCGGATGCGCTTCGCCTTGCCCATGTCGCTGCGGGTCATGACGTAGAGCTTGCCGCCATCTTCTCCGAACCACACTGGCGTTGCAACACCTACGCCCGTTTTACGATACGTTGTGAGGGAGATGTACTTCTGTCCTGCAATTGCGGAGGGGATCTGGCTTGCCATGTTTTTATTGTATGAGTCCTACGGCGCAACTGCGTAGATAACATCCGATCGCTTTACTTATGAGGGACAGTAAACGCTGGCGGCGGCCCTTCAGGGTGATCGCGGATATACTCCTCGAGCGGTTCGTTGCGCAGAACAAAGCGGAAGCCTCTCCGAGTATTGGCATCGATAGTCTTTTGCAGATCCAGTTCTTCAAACGGGATGGACTGCTCTACCGGCTTCTGCCCGATAGCCTCAGTGATTTTGAAATGCAGTTGACCCTCGACCACCCAGTAATCGGTGACGTTGAGAATGGTGCCATCTTTCAGGAAGAGTTCAGGGAAGTCTTCTCTCTCGCCTCCGTACACATAAACCGGCGTCTCAATCGGCTGGGAAACGTAGTTGACCGGACCCGGAGAGGAGATGGCGCTATAACCATATGTCCAAGGCCAGATCGGATCGCACCTTTCCCACCAGCAGTAATTTGATCTCCAGAATGGTTCGCCGAATACGAAACGCGGACTGTAAATGAAGATCACTGGAGGCACCGGGCGAATGGGACGAATCGGGCGCACGGGAGGGAGAACAATATGCGTACCGAGTCCATTCGCAGACGGCACGATCCCGCTTCGCGGCAGAACATAGTTTGGTGCATAACTCACTGGAGGGCGTACAACCGGTGGCTGCACGATCGGCCGCGGCAGAGCCGGAGGGTGAGAGACCGGCGGAGGCGCTACGTGCACCGGCGCGACAGGCGGATGCGGAGCGGGAGCGACGGTGTGTTGTGCCGAACTCAGCGGTGACAAAACAAGAACGGCACTAACTGCATGCGACAGTTTTTTCAGGACCGAGAGGCAACTGAAGGACATTATGTTCTCACCGGATGAGGTCGCACCCTTTAAAGACAAGTTTAGTCTCTCGCCGATTCAGTTTCCATTCATGCTTTGAGCAAGATATAACACTCGGCTGCTGCTTGTTGTGCCCATTCTCCTGACGGCGTTGGTTCGCAAGTGCCTCTACGGATTGCTCTTATCCCGCCATCTGTGTTACAAGCCTGAACATGCGTAAATGGATGCGCGAGCGCTTACAGCGTCGCAAGAAGAAAACCGAGGAGCAGGTGAGTCAGCCGGCGCCTCCGCCGTTGCAGCCCGCCTATTTTGATGCGGAAGAGTCGTCCCAGCAGAGGCCGAGTCTGTCGCAGCGAGGTCAGCCTGTCGAGAGCGCAGCCGACGAGAGAGAAATGAGGAGCCGACCGGTCAGGGGAAGAGTCTGCACCGGCGCAGGCGAGCGAGGAAGCCGAGATCGCAGTCGACTTCCTCCGGTTCGGCGCAGCGCACCCGGGGCCGTCGTCGTCGCGGCGGGCGGGGAAGAGGAGGGCGTGGACGCGAACAGGCCGTAGCCCAGGCATTTACGCCCAAGGGTGTCCCCAGTTCGCCGGTGGAGGAACCTGAGAGCGCCGAACCCGACGGGCGATGAGCCGGAAGTTGCGGTGCGCTGAACCCGCTGAAACCGAAGCTCAACCGTCGCGGCCGCACCGCAGGCTCCGGCGATTCCTGCCATTGTGCCGAGTGCACCCGCGCGTCCGCCGAAGGGAATTGTTGTGCTCGCGATTGGGCTGCCCGGTTCGGGCAAGAGTTCATGGTTCAAGCGGCACAATGTGGTTCCGCTCTCGAGTGACATGGTGCGTGCGCTGCTGTTTGATGACGTTCGCGAGCAGCGTTTCCAGGATCTGGTGTTCTCCAATCTCAGATCGATGCTGAAGGCGCGGCTGATCGCCAAGCGTCCGATGAATTATGTGGACGCCACCAATCTGACTCCGCAAGAGACGGCAGCACTGGATCAAGCTCGCCAAGGATTACAACTACGAAGTGCATGCCGTGTTCTTCGACGTTCCTCTGGAAGTCTGCGTCGAACGGCATCAGCGGCGCGATCGCGTCGTTCCTGAAGATGTGATGCGGCGCATGGCCGCCAAGCTGAAGCCGCCGTCGTTCCAGGAAGGATTCGCCAAGATCACCGTGGTGCGGGTGAAGAAGAAGGACGCCGAACCAGCGGAGCAGGCGGAAGCGTAAATCATTAACTACAAGGACACGAAGGTATACGAAGGATTTATGAAAGCGGCTCCTTCGTGTAACCTCGTGTCCTTTGTGGTTGATGGGTTTCCCTGTTATCCCTTGAGATGTGGCAAGCAGTTCCTTGAATGCTGCGGACGATGACGAGCGCATCAGCTCGTAGATCATCATTTCTGTGGAAGAGATAATCGCGCCGGCGGCGCGCATGCGGTCCAAGCCGATCTTCCAGTTCCATTCCGTGCGCGAGCTGACAGCATCAGACGCGACGTGCACCAGGTATCCTTCGCGCAATGCTCCGAGCGCAGTCTGCGTCACGCAGATATGGCTCTCCATGCCGCAAAGCAGCAGAGTGTTGCGCTGCCCGGGTAGGCGCTTGAGGAGCGAGCAGAAGGCGTCGCTGCCGAAGCAGGAGAAAAGCGTCTTGTCGACCGCCTCGGTGCCGGCCAGCAGGGAAGAGATCTCCGGAACCGTGGCGCCCAATCCCTTGGCGTACTGCGTGCTCACCAGGGTGGGAATCTTCAGGATGCCAGCGGCGCGGATCAGCAATTGCGCGTTGCGCACGAGTTGCTCGTTCTGAAAGATCGGCGGGAGCAGCTTTTGCTGGATATCGATGACAACCAGCGCACACTGATCGGCTTCGAGTGGGCGACGTGCGAGTTCGGCGTAGTCGGAAGTATTTGAGACAATCTCGGTCGTGACGATCATAGAACTCTCGAGATTGGAGTCTTCGAGAATTCTACCGCCGAAATTGACCGAGCGTTCGTCTACCACTTACAATCAAGACGCCTGCCGCAACCGAGTTGCCCCCTCGTTCAACGGCTAGGACACCTGCCTC
>CAVYOZ010000003.1:0-642213 GCA_963770265.1 Terriglobia bacterium | reverse complement strand
GAGCAATCCGAAGCTGATGTAATCGATGTAGGCGATTTTCATATCGACATTCCGGGCCGGCGGGTGGAAGTGCGAAAACAAGAGGTACATCTCACTCCCAAGGAGTTCGAAGTTCTGGTGCACCTCGCGAGGCATCCTGACCGAGTCGTTACACATCGTGCTCTGCTTGCGGCAGTATGGGGACCGAACAGCGTGGAACAGACGGAATACTTGCGGGTATGCGTGGGGCATCTGCGGAAGAAACTCGAGAGGGATGAAACTGCCCCACGCTACATTGTGACGGAACCATGGGTGGGATACCGGTTTCAACCCGGGGAGTAGACCCATCGGAGTTGTTGAAGCTCTTTGTTTCCAGCCGCTTTGCCTGTTGACGGAGTTGACTAGCCCGCCTTTATAAACTCTTTATCAACCTTTTATTCGTAATTTACGGGCCTTCGTGTATCCAATCACTAGGGCGATCTCAAAGGATTATATCCATTTGGATCGAGCCGAGAAGGTGTGATGTTGGCGATTTCGGCCATAACGACGCTGTGCACGGCAGGCACTGTCTTTTATGTGCGATTCTTGCTTGCCCTGTGCAAGGAGTGCGCTCCTCGTTGGAGTCGGCATCCCAAGCCATCTCGACTGCGATTGGAGGAGATTGGGAACCTTAAACAGTGGCCATCTAAACCCCGCCAGTCGTGTGCCGCCTCACAGATCACCGAGATTCCACTGAACATAAACTCTCACGAGTTGAGAAGGAACCGCAGCGTAATGTCCATCCAAGAAGTAGCCCCAGAGCAGTTGGCAGAATTGTTTCATCACTATCACCAGGCACTTGCCCCAGACTTCGCTTGCGCAAGTAAGCCTTCCGAAACCTGGGATCACGTACCAGACCGGGAAAAGAACCGGTTAATTGCTGCTGCCCGGTTGGCACTCCTGGAACTGACGGCGACCGCGCGGGAGCTCGAAGATTCGCGGCGCTTTTTTGCGAAGCCGGGGGAAGCCGAGTGGGGCTGCTGATCCCGCAGCTTGCCCCGCGTGCGAGCTCGTGATCGGGCGGAGTTCCATATGGCTGGAAGCTGGAGTCTACGACGATTGTTTGCCAAGAATCCGCCGGCAGTATTGCGGAACACCGAACCTCCAGCCTCAACAGAGACCATCGAGGTCGGTGATTTCACAATCAACGCAGCTGAGCGCCTTGCGCGGTTACGAGGGCAAGAGCTCCATTTAACTTCAGAAGAGTTTGACGTCCTTGTCTTTCTGACTACTCATCGACAACAGTTCGTGACTCCACGCACGATGCTGGCGACCAGTTGGACCAGTGGCGGACTGACATCAAACCGAGTTCTTGAAAGCCCTGTTGAGTCTTCGGAAGAAACTTGACGCCGTGGTGGGCGCCAACCAGTACCTTCGAACCGAACCGTGGGTCATCTACAAATTCGACCCCCGGTCTTCGTTCGCTTCATAGCGGATTAGGAATTGAGCGACGCACTTCCTTCCCGTGGAATTCCCAGTCCATCTTTATGACTTCTTTACGAACTTTTTAGACCAGTTTTATGCTGCGTGATTTTGAATAAAGCATTACGGTGGTGGAATCGGCGTGTGGAGAGAGCGTTATGCAAGACATCCTTTGGATAGCGGTTACGATCGCATTTTTTGCCGTCGCAATTGGCTTACGTTCACTTTTGCGATCGGGTGAAGTGAGGAAAGAATCATGAGCCTCGAATCGATCATCATGCTCGCCGTCAGCGTGCTGACCACGGTGTATCTGATCTACGCACTGCTGCGTCCGGAGAAATTCTGATATGACCGCGAACGGGTGGTTACAAATCCTGTTGTTTCTTGCTGCTCGTGTTCCTGGTCACGAAGCCGCTGGGCGTCTTCATGACGCGAGTCTTCAACCGCGAGCGGACATTCATGGATCCGGTGCTGCGGCCGATCGAGCGGCTTCTCTATCGGGTCACGGGCGTCGACGAAAACCACGAGATGCGCTGGACGGAATACGCCATCTGCAATGCTGCTGTTCAGCGTGGTCTCGATGATCGTGCTCTACCTGATGGAGCGCCTGCAGGGCATATCTGCCATTCAATCCGCAGAAATTCGGCGCCGTCACTCCCGCGCACCTGGCGTTCAACACGGCGGCGTCGTTCACCACGAATACCAACTGGCAGAGCTACTCGGGTGAAACCACGATGAGCTACTTCACCCAGATGGCCGGACTGGCCTATCACAACTTCATGTCGGCCGCGACTGGCATCGCACTGGCGATTGCATTCATTCGCGGCATCGCTCGCCGGCAGATGCAGACCATCGGTAATTTCTGGGTTGACCTGGTCCGCTGTTCGCCTCTGGGTGCTGCTGCCGTTTTGCATAGTGGGCGCGCTGGTCCTGGTATCGCAGGGCGTCGTCCAGAACCTGAAGCCGTATGACACGGTGAAGCTGGTCGAGCCGATGCAAGTGCAGAAGGTCGGTCCCGACGGCAAGCCCGTAGTGGACGCTCACGGTAAGCCGGTGATGGACACCGTGACCGAGCAAACCATTGCCCAGGGGCCGGTCGCATCGCAGGAGATCATCAAGGAATTCGGCACGAACGGCGGCGGCTTTTTCAATGCCAACAGCGCGCACCCGTTCGAAAATCCGACGCCACTCTCCAACCTCATCGAACTGGTCTCGATCTTCGCGATCGGCAGCGGACTGACCTACACGCTAGGACGAATGACTGGTTCGCAAGCGCACGGCTGGGCGGTGTGGGCGGCCATGGCCATTCTGTTCCTCGCCGGTGTCACGGTCGCGTATTGGGCGGAAGCCCGGGGCAATCCGCTGCTGGCGGGAACGGATCAACATGTCGACGGCTCTGCAGCCCGGCGGCAACATGGAAGGGCAAAGAAGTCCGCTTCGGCATCGCCAACAGCGCGCTGTTTGCGACCGTCACCACGGACGCGAGCTGCGGCGCAATCAACGGTTGGCACGACTCCTTCACTCCGCTCGGCGGCATGGTTCCGCTTGTCAACATCATGCTGAGCGAGGTGATCTTCGGCGGAGTTGGCGCGGGGATGTACGGCATGCTGATCTACATCGTGCTGGCCGTCTTCATCGCCGGGCTGATGGTAGGACGCACACCAGAGTATCTCGGCAAGAAGATCGAAGCCTACGACGTAAAGATGGCGATGCTGGTGGTCCTCGTGTTTCCGCTGGTCATCCTGACGTTCGCCGCCATTTCCAGCGGTGAATGGATTTGGCACCGCTAGCATTTTGAATCCAGGGCCGCATGGACTCAGCGAGATCCTCTATGCCTTCACTTCCGGCGCCGGCAACAACGGATCGGCGTTTGGCGGTTTGACGGTCAACACTCTCTGGTACGACACGACGATCGCGATCACCATGCTCGTCGGGACGATTCCTGATGATCATTCCGATGCTGGCGATCGCCGGCAACCTTGCCGAGCAAGAAGTATGTGCCGCCATCGTTGGGCACGTTTCCCGTAACCACGCCGTTGTTCACTGTGCTGCTGATCGGCGTCATCCTCATCGTCGGCGCGCTGACATTTTTCCCGGCACTGAGCCTGGGACCGATCCTTGAGCACCTGCTCATGGCTGCGGGTAAGACGTTCTAAAGGACCTGCATATGGCTATGACAACGCAATCACCAACCCTGCCCCAAGTTGAATCAGTTCGGCTCGGGCACTCACCGATGAAGCCCGGAAGAAGGCGATTTGGGAGTGGAAGATCGTTCGACGCGCCCTCTGGATGCACTTCTCAAGCTGAACCCGCGCAAGATGATGGGCAATCCCGTCATGTTCGTGGTCGAGATCGGAAGCGTGATTACGACTGCCCTGCTGTTCAAGGGCGGCGCGGCTTTCAAATTCAACCTGCAGATCACTCTATGGCTGTGGTTCACCGTCCTCTTCGCGAACTTCGCTGAGGCCATGGCGGAAGGCCGGGGCAAAGCACAGGCAGATACGCTGCGAAGAGCGCGTTCGGAAACCATGGCGAACCGGATACTTCGGCGACGACGGGCGCACGGAACAAGTGCCGAGTTCGAAACTCCGCGCCGGTGACCTGGTATTCGTCTCGGCAGGGGAGTTCATTCCGTCGGATGGCGAAATCATCGAGGGCGTGGCATCGGTAGATGAGTCGGCCATCACGGGCGAGTCGGCTCCAGTCATTCGCGAAGCCGGCGGAGATCGATCGGCCGTCACCGGCGGTACTCGTGTTTTGTCCGATCGGATCAAGGTAAAGATCACTTCCAATCCAGGAGAGACATTCCTCGACCGGATGATCGCACTGGTTGAAGGCGCCGAGCGGCAAAAGACGCCGAACGAGATTGCGCTGAACATTCTGCTGGCCGGGTTGACGATCATCTTCCTTCTTGCAGTCGTGACCCTGCAGCCATTCGCGATTTACTCAGGTTCGCCGCAAACGGTGTTCGTTCTGGTGTCACTGCTCGTCTGCCTGATTCCCACGACGATTGGCGGACTGCTCTCTGCGATCGGAATCGCCGGCATGGACCGGTTGGTGCAGCATAACGTCCTCGCGATGTCCGGCCGCGCTGTCGAGGCGGCAGGCGACGTTAACACTCTTCTGCTGGATAAAACCGGAACCATCACGCTCGGAAATCGGCAGGCATCGCGCTTTGTGCCTGCGCCCGGAGTCACCGAACAGGAACTGGCCGACGCTGCGCAACTCTCGTCACTCGCCGATGAAACTCCGGAAGGCCGATCGATCGTGGTGCTCGCCAAGGAGAAATATGGTTTACGTGGGCGCGAATTGGGATCCCACGACGCGCACTTCGTGCCCTTCAGCGCACAGACCCGGATGTCTGGAGTGGATCTCAACGGTTTTGAAATCCGCAAGGGGGCGACCGACGCGATCACAAAGTACTTGACTCAGAACGGGAGCAAGCTGCCGAGTGAGGTGAAATCCACCGTGGAAGATATTTCGCGGTCAGGAGGCACACCTCTCGTCGTAGCTGAAAAAAGCCGTGGTGCTCTCGGCGTGATTGAACTGAAAGACATCGTCAAGGGAGGGATGAGAGAGAGGTTCGACCAGTTGCGGGCAATCGGAATTCGGACTGTCATGATCACGGGCGACAATCCGCTCACGGCGGCCGCGATCGCGCAGGAGGCCGGTGTTGATGACTTTCTGGCCCAGGCCACTCCGCAAGACAAAATGGACCTGATCAAGAAGGAGCAGGCTGACGGCAAGCTGGTTGCCATGACGGGTGACGGCACCAATGACGCTCCCGCTCTTGCGCAAGCCGATGTAGGAGTCGCGATGAATACCGGCACTCAAGCCGCAAAGGAAGCCGGGAACATGGTGGACCTGGATTCGAATCCCACCAAGCTCATTGAGATCGTCGAAATCGGCAAACAATTGTTGATGACGCGCGGCGCACTCACCACCTTCTCGATCGCGAACGATGTCGCGAAATACTTCGCGATCATTCCTGCGATGTTTGCCGGAACCTTCCCCGTTTTGAACGCGTTGAACATCATGCATCTGCGAACGCCAGAGTCCGCGATTCTTGTCCGCGGTAATCTTCAATGCGCTGATCATCATTGCGTTAATCCCATTGGCATTACGCGGGGTGAAGTACCAGCCCGATGGCCGCCGCCGTAATGCTGCGGAACAATCTGTGGATTTATGGCGTCGGTGGGATCATCGTGCCATTCATCGGGATCAAGATCATCGACATCATCATTACGCGCGTGGGGCTTGCATAGAAGGAGATCAATATGAAAAAGAACCTGATTACATCGGTACTGATGACGATCGCCACCACCATTTTGCTCGGGATTATTTATCCTCTGGTGGTAACAGGAATCGCTCAAGTTCTGTTTCCCGCGAAGGCGAATGGTCAACTAATTCAGATCGCTGGTAAGACGGTTGGTTCCAGCATCATCGGCCAGGGCTTTTCTGGCCCGGCTTATTTTCACTCCCGGCCGTCGAATGCGGGCAACGGTTATGATGCGGCAAATACCAATGGGTCACAACTCGGACCGACCAACCAGAAGCTTATTGATCGAGTGAAAGGCGACGTTGCCACTGCTCAAGTCGGATCATCCCGGCACACCCGTGCCGATCGATCTTGTGACCGCTTCTGCATCAGGCATCGATCCACACATCACACCGGCGGCCGCCGAGTTCCAATTGTCGCGCGTCGCTAAAGAACGCGGCACCACGGTCGATCGGGTACGGGCTCTGTTAGCCAAACACACCGAGGGAAGGCAGTTAGGAATTCTTGGTGAAGCGAGAGTCAATGTACTTGAACTCAACCTGGAACTCGATCAGCAATTTCCGGCGAATAAACGAGCCAGCGTTCAGTGAAACGGCCTAGCTCTGAATCGGTTCCTGAGTTCGGTGTGCCGGGTCATCCAGAGGATGCAACTAGGTTGCCACTGGAGTCATGATCTACTGTATTTGGAACTTGCCGTCGCCTTGCGGCGTCCTCACAGCCTGCCCTATACTCTTGTCGGGTTGCGTTGAAGAAGGTGAAGGTGACATGTCCTGTAGATCATGCGGGTTAGGAAATCAGAGAAAGTTTGCCGCGGAGATGAGTGTCCACGTTCTTGGACTGGAAAATGTTGACAAACCCGTGGTTTGGGTGTTCCCCAGGCTATTGGTCTGCATGGATTGCGGTTTCACGGAACTTACGATTGCAGAAAACGAATTGCATCTGCTAGGGAAAGATCCTGCCAGGGATCTTGGCGCCACCGGATAGCCAGGGGAGAAAACGGCATCGTCCGCTTGACGAACTCCAGATGTGCCTACGATAGTTGAAGTCGAAGACTCTGTTACAACTAACAGTAGACGCGCCGTGATCCTACACTAACATTACAAGAGGGAAAATAATGGGAACCTAGGGAAGCCCACCCAAGAAGAAGGGTTCATGCTGCCCTCAGTGCGAGTGTTGCTTGCAGATGATCACGCGCAATTGCTCGGTGAGCTACAGGTGCAGCTAGGCAGAGAGTTCGAAGTTGTCGGGGCGGTGGAAAACGGCGAACAAGCAGTTCGTGCGGCGCTGCAGCTTAGTCCTGACGTGTTGGTTCTGGATATTTCGATGCCCGTCATGAATGGTTTTCAGGCCGCGGCACGTCTCCGAGATCTAAAGTGCAAGACGAAAATCGTAATTCTGACAACGTACGAAGATCAGGACTACGTCAACGCAGCATTTTCCGCAGGTGCAAGCGCCTACGTCGTAAAGAGGCATTTCGGAACTGACCTGGTGATGGCCATTCGCCAGGTGGTTTATGGGAACACCTTTGTGTCCCCCTCATTACTTTAGCTAGGGTCAAGCCTCAAACAGGTTTGCGACGAAAGATCTCAAAAGGCTGGCGGCAGGTTCAACTCCGCCCCTCGCCATCAGTCCCCGACCACGGTCCACGTGTTATCGGGATCGAACTCGTTCATTGCGGTTGCGATTTCTGTAGTTGTCTTCCCAAGATCTTTTTGGAGTAGAACGCCATCCTGGTTGATAGTGAATGTCATCACGCCCGAGTTGCCGTATTCAGCAGGATAGGCGACGAAAGCGAATCCACCAGTCATTTTCCCATCCACTACAAAATCTTTCGCACCGCCGGGCGCGTTACTGCTTTGCTTTTTAAGCATGCGGAAGTTGTAGCCATGGAAAGGGCCGTGGTTGGCGTTTGCGCTATACCCTTCGTCGGTGGCGAATGCCACCAGCGGCCCGAGCGGGCTTCTAGGCTGGCCTTCTGGCGACTCCCAGTACAAACCATTCTGCTTGCCGGTATCGCTGATGAACTTCAGAGCGTACTGCTTCGCACCTGCGCCATCGTGACGCTGGGAGAAGTACTCGGCTTGGGCGTCAGCCAGCGCTCCACAGACGTCGATGACTGCCAGTTCATTCCGGCCTATGCGGCGGGCCAGAATCTCATCCTTTCCCGCGGCCGTGTCGAAGAACCATTGCCCACCACTATTCTTCTTCAGCGGAATGGGGAATGGAAAATTGTCAGCTCCAACCAGCAGAATTTGGGCGCCATCTGGCATCTTGCGCCAGCGGTGCATCTCTCCATAGGCCGCAACGAATGCGTCGGCTACGGACTTGTCCTGGGTGGCATCGCCAGAGGAAATAATCTCCTTCGATTCCGGACCGAAAATTGCCAGCAAAGCGTTTTGATCCCCCGACTTTGCCGCCTGGCAGCAGCGCATCGCCAGCCTCGTCTGCGGACGGAAATGCTCTGCGCTGAAGACTTGTCAGACTTGTTGCATCCGGTAAGGGAAAGCATCAGCGCCAGAAGCAGCAATTGAGTCATGAGTGCAATTCTGTAAGTTTTGAACCACATACGAACTCTCCCAAAAAGATCGATGTCAGATACTCGACAACAAGGGTCACCACTCGGCCACATTGGTGCGCACGCTCTTCGGCTCACCTGCGACCGCGACCGCCACCGCCGCTGTGTCCACCCCAGCCACCACCACCACCCATGCTTGACGAACCGCGAGCACTCGCCGACTTGGATTCCCAGCCACCGCCGCCCGCTCCTCCGAGCGCTGAGGATCCGCCACTCTTTTCTTGTCCTCCCCAGCCCTTAGCCGCAGCAGAATTACTTCCCGAGTAACTTGAAGTGGATTTCGGGGTATTGTTCGAATTTCCGGTCCAACCGCTTCCGGTGTTCTTGTAGGTGTTGCCGTTCGCCGTCGCATATTTGTCGCCGCTTGCGGTCTGACCCACCGCGGCGCTATTGCCGTTCTTACCCGACGCGCCATACGCTGAGCCACCATTCGAGGTGTGCACCTGACCTGTCGTTCCCTGAGAGGTCGTTTGATGCTGGCCGTACGCCGTGTTGCCATTTTTCGAAACTGTCGAGGCTCCGTAGCTTCCATTAGCGTTGGAGCCTTGCACCGTGGAGGCAGAGGCACCGGTCCTTGGGTTGTACGCCTGGGCAGCGCCTGCGCTGCCGTAGGCATTCGAGGCTGACGCGCCACGCGCATAAGTCCCGGTGGATGGGTTGTACGATCTTGCAGCGCTGGCGCTACCGTAACCGTTCGAGACGGTGCCCCCCCTCGCGTAGGTCCCGGTTGAAGGGTTATAGCTTGTGCCGTAATGCGCAGCTCCGCCGTAGTAGCCACCGTGCCAGGCGCTGTTTCCGTAGTACGACCCGCCACGGTACACCACCGTGGTGCTGTGCCAGCCGCAGTTCCAGCTGCTATAGCCCCAGCCGCAACAGCTGTTGCTCATCATCGCGCCCACCGCAATACCGACTCCGAAGGCGAGCACTGCGGTCGAGGGGGGCGGGGCGACATAGACATAGGTGGGGTACACATAGGGAACACCGTAAACGACCGCAGGGTTATACACAGGCACGTATACCACCTGCGGACTTGCCGATTGAATGACGATCGTTTGTGGTGACTCCTGCACGACCACGATCTGTGATCCTGATTTCAGATTGCCCGCAGCTTTCGCTTTGGCACGCAAGAATTGAATAGCGGACATGACATCGGCCGGTTGCGTGTGATATGCCTCGCCTAATGCGGAAGTCCAACTCAGGTTTTTCGCCATATTGTCGAGAACGGATGGAAATTGGGTGAGCGCCTTTACACTTGGATCCCACGTTTGCTTATCCACCGCCTGCATTAGCGGCGTACCTGTGAGATTGCTCTGGTGAACCCAGGTGGCAGCGGTAGAAACCTGGTCGGGAAACGTTGCGCCTCCAAGAATCTGGGCCACCAGCGCGTCCGGGTACAGCGCGATGGGTCCAGTCAGTTGCTGCAACTCTTCCGCAGTCAGGGGAACGCCTTGTCCCGAATAGCCGCTCGGCGGCTCTGACTGCTGAGCTCCGGCTTCAAACGGGAGGGCTGCAACGACCAGAAGGAAGGATAGAGTCATAGGTAGAATCTGTTTCGCAAATATCCTGATCATTGTTTTTCTCCATGCAGGCGGCGAATTGAGCCTTTATCACTGCCGGTTTGGTGGGTATCGGCTCCTCGAGGTACTTCTTGCTTGGTTATCTGCAAAAGGAGATCCGCCCCGGTACCATGCTCCACGTGGGGTTTGGTTCTAACAACTGTCAGTTTTGCCAGAGTCGCGTTGGGACGTCTTGCTTCTCGGCACCAACTCTCAAAACGTCCAACCCAGGCTGGAATTCGAGCAGTGGTCATCGCTAAGCTCGCGGAAAGATCAATATCTAGTAGGTAACTTATGACAAGCAGAGCAAATGCGACTGTCACCACCGCGATCCGCGGTCCAAAGGTGGAAAGCGTTGGCTGAGGGCGGTCAGAAGCACGGCAGCCAGAAAGACGGTTACCTTCACGTACGGGTCGCCGGTCTTCCGCCCCGCCTACCGCCTTCTCGAAGTAGCTGGTCTCATAAATGGGGCACGGGGTTGGTTCAGAACCATTTATGAGACCGCATCTAATACGATGACGGCTTGGTTCACTTGGCTTTCGGAGGAAAGTCCTTGAGAAGTTTTGCCACTGCCTTGTTCAAGCGCTCCTGATTCTTTTGAGGGTCCTTACTCGGGTTCAAGGTCTTGGTTGCAGCACCTTGCCATAGAAGTTTTTTCGCCCCCGTGTCATAGACATCGAGATCCAGAGTACCAATCTGAATGGTAGAACTGGTAGCTGTTCCCATCCCACCACCCCACCGCATTCCTCCCGTATTGTAAGCGTTCCATTCCCGCTCCTGACTGATCGACACTTGGTAGGCAACATACAGATCAGCCTTCTCATCATCAGTCTTGGTAAGTGATTTGGAGGTCAGTTGGGTATCAACCGCCTGCCTGATCTGTTGGTCCGTAATATCGTTGGGCTTCTCAGCACCGTCGATGTTGACCCACTTGTAGGTCTTGTATTTGGAGAAATCGGTACCCGGCATGTAATTGGTCTTGATATCTTGTGCCGCCACGAATCCGCACACGAGCAGGAAAAGCCCTACCTGCAACGCGAGCCGAACCACTGCATTGTTCTGTTTGCTAAGCATCACATTCTCCTTCTTGTAAGTTCTTTCATGGATCATCTTCTAAAATCAGCACCCGTTTATCATACGGTTCTGTTCTGCGAGAATAATCTTCAGAGCCACCAAGCCTGCCGCCGCGCAATGCTGGCGCAACTTGGCAGGGGGCTCTTAAACAGACGCAACGCCATCGGCTACGGAATCAGGGGGATTGCCGACGTCAATTGCACGTTGATGATCAGGCTTATCCGGTTGTCCACCTGGTAAAATTTCGCGGCTCGTTTCGCACCCAGGGCTTTCAAGAACTTCGGCCAATAGTCCCCCCGCAACTTCAAGGTCTTGTCTTCGATGGTGTTCATGCGCTGGAACATGTCATTCGCTTTCGCATCGTCCATACTGTCGTAGTCCTTCGCGTAATCTTTGATCAGCTGGATGCGGTCGTCGGCGATCAGGTGCTGGTCACGTGCGTAGTCCCGATAGACGGGCCAGAATGCTTTGGATTCCGCATCGGTGAATTGCATTGTGGCAAGAATGATGTCGTTTTTGCCTGCCTGGACATCCGACCGCATCAGTTGGATATCGCTGTCGGTCAGGGGCGCCGCAGTGGCGGTGGCAGATGCGGTCTGCGCCGAAGCGGCGGCGGTTAACAAAGCAAACAAGGCACAAATAGCCACTAACGTTCGCATAGCGTTTCTCCGTTTGACGTGCGCGCCGCACGATTCTTCCGTTGACGCGTTCTTAGGATGAGCGTCATGGTAGGTGGCGTAAGGTGAGCAGGCTACTGTCAAAAGTACCAGCCATTGCGATAGCGTTCTGCGATTCCCGATTCCATCCGAAACGAGTGGCCAAGGAACGTCGAACCTGCGCAGCGTGAAATCGACTGGTAGTAATAACAGTTACATGCCTTTTTCCGTCCGTTTAACATTTGAACCAGAAGGTGCTTTTGTCGCAGGCCGGCTCACGACGTGGTGATCAGACGCCAATGGTTGGTTGACGCGTCGACTCTGCCGCGACAGAACGAGATGGAATGAATTGGTTACTTAGAATTGAGCATCTGTTGTTGTATTACGCAAAGCTGCTGATTGTCCTTCGAATGGCGCGCGGTCTTCATAAGTCATGGGAATGAGCGGCTGTTGTTTCTGCAGATCCGTTGCCGAATCTTGCGGGATCACAGTTCATGCATGCACAATGCAATGTGCTCTTACAGTCACGCTCGCGGTTCTTGTCTTCAGTTCCCTCATGTCTGCCCAAAACGCTATACCCACATTCAAAGCGGAGGTCGCGAGCGCATTTGTGTGGGATGAGGACAATCTCTCTGGCGTGGTGTCCTCGAGCATTCAAGACCCCGTAACAGGCACTGCAATCCACAGACTGAGACACGCGGGAATCGAGGTTAGCTCCCGGGCGGGATTCGAGAGAATCGGTATGGGGTCAGCGGGCGAGCTCCTGATCTTCACGACAACCATTGTGAACAATACGGACTCTGGTCTCTCCGTCCGGCAGGGTGCTGTCGGTGTCGATGGACACTTCGCTCTCCCGCTTTCCATCGTTCTGACGAAGAAAGCGCTCGGCAAGAAAGAGTCCAATGAGGCGTGGGAGCTGGCAAGGCTGCATTGTTTTTCGAGCGGCTTCTTTCCTAATCAAAATTTCTTTTCATCGAATTCTTCATCCAAAGCCTTCAGCGTGACGCCCAATTCAGCGTTGACTGTTTCATTTGTCACCAAGGACCCTCGCAACTATTCCCTTTTGTGCTCTGTGGACGGGTGCCATCCCAAGGGAACCATGCGGTTCTCGATCACCGTCAACACAACGGATTTTGTGTTCATTTGGACGGGTCGTGCCCTGGCCAATTGCGGCAGATAGGGAGCTGTTCTTCGGATCCGAGGACGCGCGATCGGTCCATTCGCTTCAAACTTTCGACTAGAAATAAAGGCTGAGAATAAGACCAATGCCGTGTGTCTGCTGGTTCGGTGCTTTGGAAGTATCGTTCATGTGCTCGTAGTAGGCCTCGATTTCCGCCCGTCGGTGGATGGGAAAGAGGCATCCAATGTCTTCAGTGGTCCGACTCCACTTTCCCGCCGTGCTCACGTAGTAGGCTTCGCCACGGACATAGGGCGTCAAATGATGGGAGTGAACAGCAAAGGTTCTCTCCACCATCAGCCGGTTACGGTAACGCCAGGAGAAATCTCCATTAATCCACCGCAGGTCGGCCCGGTTCCGGTCGGCGACCAGGACTCCCGCCTTAAGCGGATAGCGTGGCGTTCCTTCCAGCACGACGCGATTCTCGGACGGTTTGCCGGGAGTTGGAAGACGGTCGTATGCGATCCGGATGGTCAAAGGCCGGGACTTGGATTCATCAAGTTGAAAGACGGTAAGTCGCTTTAGTTTGAAAAGCGGTTTCGCGAAGATATCGAGGTTGGCTCCAAACTGGCCGCCGATCGTGTCGCCCGCCTCTTGCGTAGTCGATGCGTTGAACATGAGCCGGAACGTGGGATTGAGTTTTATGTAGGTTTCGATCTCGGGCCAGAACTGTGTGGTCTGCTGAGATCTTGCGGGCGAGGCGGCGAACAGAATGAGCACAACCGCGAGCGTGTAGAGTAGGAATCGAACGCGGCACCGACGGCGCGAACTTTTCACGTTCTAGCGCGCACCCAGCGAGTAAACAACGGGCGCCTCTGGTCTATCTCTTTCATTGCTGGCCTCGCGGCGGCGTGTACTCGCAGTGTTCAAAGTCGCTAAACGCGCTGTCCGTTATTTCTGAAGAAGCTTACCTTGCTCCTGCGCCAGTTTGTAGGCGATGTAATACTTGTAAATGTTGCCTACGTACAGAACCGTCTCTTGACCAATGTCCTTGGCCGCGACCAGTTCCACGTTTCCGAACCAGGTATTCGGGTCAAGGCCGGTCGCGGCCGCCATAGTGCGAAGCCTCTGAATGCGGTTCGGCCCAGCGTTGTAACTGGCAAACACGAACAGAGTTCGGTTCATGGGGTCTAGCTTGGGGTCCTTAAAATAGGTGTCCGCAATGTTGCGCAGCATCTTGACTCCGGCATGGACATTGCCGTCGGCATTGGCCACGTCAGAAATGTTAATGGGCTTCGCCGCAGCGTACTTTGGTATCACCTGCATAACGCCGACTGCGCCGCTCGGATTCCTCGCGCTCTGATTCAACTCGGACTCCTGGTAAGCCTGCGCTGCAACCATCAAGACATCGAAGTCATACTCCGCAGCGTACTTCTGAAAGAGTTTGCCGAGAGCAGCATACTTTTGCATGTCTTCGTTGGACGTCGAGTTCTTGACCCACTTGGTGGTTTGGAGGTAGCGCCTCAGCAGCGTGTTTCCAAACGAAGTTCCGGCAGCATGGCCTTTGACAAACTCATCGACCAGTTGCTTCAGTTGGGGATTATTCTTGCGCATCACCCATGCCAACTGCTGATTGCTGGCGACCACCAGTTCCGGGTGCGCCTTAAGGTTCGGCAACACCTTGGACCAGAGGTCGGCGCGCTGCTTGGTCGTGACCGTGGCCGGGATCAACCCGGCGCCCACCATTTGAATGAGATCATCGTCTCCCAGGTTCCGGTCGGCAGCTTCGATCGCTATGGTTGCCTTTCCCGCTTTTTGCAGCGACTCGTTTACCTTCTGCAAGTTCTCGAAATAAACGGTGAGCGGATTGACGTAGACTTGCTTTCCACCGAGACCATCGAGAGTAGATACCGCGCCGTATTCAGACCCGGTTACGATAATCTGGGTCGCGTCGTTCAGAAGTGGTAATGAGAATGCGACTCTCTTCTCACGATCTGGCGTGATGGTGACTCCGTGGGCAATTAAATCTCCCATGCCCTCGGTCAAATACGTCTCAACCTGATCGGCCCGTACAGGGATGAAGACGACCTGCAACCCCAGTTTGCCAGTCTTCAGTTTCTGATTCGTAAACTTCTGGAACTCCTGCAAGGACTCGCACATGACGCCTTTGGGACGCCCGTTCTGATAGAAAAAGCCGATCGGGTTAAGCAGGACCAGTGCGCGAATAGTGCGCCTCTTCACCATGTCATCGAGATCGCCGGTACGCCGCGCGAAGTTGGAGGGCAAAACCAGAGTCTTTGAGGACGGCGGAGGGTTTTCCGGCGAAAATCCAGCGGTTGCGGGCTGGGCCTGGGCCGCGGTTGCATTCGCAGCCGATGGAGGAGCTTTTTCCGCGCTGCAGGCAATCAGGAGCAGGAGAGCCAACAGGGACAGACCGAGCCAGCGCGCACGCCGAGACGAAATGAAATTCAACATTCCCCCCGCTGCCCATTTCATCGCCGTAAATGATGTGAAGGAGGCAGCAAACAACTTTCTTAGTGCACTACGGCCGTGAACGAGCAACAACTGTCAGTTGTGACAGGGCGTGTCGACAGAAATGGAAGAGCGGTGAAGCGGAAATCCAATGACGGTGGGTTAGAATGCCTCGCCAACACTCATGCTCCAGGTCCAACTACCCTTGCCCCGGGCAAAGTCGGTGCGAAGATTGACGTGGTACTTGCTGCTCAGTTGATACCTCGGTCCTCCGCCTACAGCGGGCAAGAACTGATTGACTCGGAAGAGGTGACCCCCGGGAAATACTTCGCCAACGCCCACGAATCCGGCCGCGCCGAACCCCTTCGGTAGAGATAAGCGATATTCCACTTGGGTCGCGAACATGTGGCGATCGATAAACTGACCGGCCGTATATCCCCTAAGTTCGTTCTTCGTCCCATAAATGCAATTCCCGTAAAAAGGGGGACTGCCTCCCGTATTGCAGACAAACAGATCGTACGCAAGGACTTGATTCTTGCTCAGACTCCAGTATTTATCGAATTGGAGTTGGTAGGTTTGATACGAATATTTGCTGCCCAGCGCCGTAGCGTAGAAATCGGAAGTAAATTCCAGCTTCGTTCCAGCCGTTGGGTAAAAGTGGTTGGGTCGAGTGTCGCGGACGACGTGGATACCAATGGCCGTTAACGTTGTTTCGAGCCCGACGTCAGGCGGAACGGGCGGAGTGTTCCCATCGTTGGGCCGTACCGTCACAAGCGAGGTTGCATCCCAGAATCGAGGACCGACGAAAATCTTCCATCCGACGCGACGCAACACTTCCCCAAGGAAGACCTGACCCGACTGTTCGAGTGGCAGTTTGAGACCTTGCTCGGCCGCGACGAGCCCGAGACCATACAGGTCATAGTTCACATTGCCCTTAAGATAAGCGGCGGTGACTTCGTAGGTGTTCCGTTTCAGAAACAACTGGCCACCCACGGCGAAACCGCGAGTCCCGTTGTCTGTAATGAATCCTGCCGCTCCAATGGTCGAAGGAGGAGATTCCTTGTCGTTCTTGCTGAAGGGGAAAATGTAGCCAACCATCGGGATGATTCCACTACCAATTGCCGGGCTCACAATCGGAAGAGGTGCGATGAGAATGGAGCCACGACGGGGGGGCTTCTCTTTTTTGGTCTTTTCCGGTTTCGTTTCAGGTGTTGTAGGTGCCGGGGACTGACTCCCACCAGCCTCCTGGGCCATGTCCGATTCCGTTTGTAGTTTGGTGCGAGAGTCCGACGTTTCGAGGTGTCCCGCTGTCTGACCTGAAGACGCTGGCGCAAAGAAAACGCCACTGAAGAGAACGATTGAGATGAGAACCCCAATCCAGCTCCGCCGCATTTGGCCGGATTCACGCAACTCAGGATGGAAAATCATGCGGGTCTGTGCATCGGATTGAACGACTCTTTACAAGCTGAAACACATAGCCTCCTTAGACGGGAGCAGCCGCCGCGATCAGCGCCGCTTTCTGTTCCGGCTTCGTGCAACTTTCCAAGGGCCAAGTTGCGAGGACGAGGGTCATGCTGAGGATCATTACAAGGAAGTCTTTCGCCATCGCCACGATCAACCTTCTCCACGGTGCGAACTTCTGATTTCCACGCGCCTGCGATGGCGGTGTAAATCGCCTTGATTATTTCAGCGTCAAAGGCTCTTGCCTTTTTCTTTAGACCCGTTGCACTGGCATCAATCGTGTCGGTTCTCGCACCGGGCGGTGGGACACAGATCAAGCGGGACACTAGACAGCAGCCTGTTTGCCGCCGCTTCGCGCTGTAAATGCCTCGGGCCGCGAGGGAAGCAAACCGGATTCGGAGAGGTCTCGCGTCATGGCGAGACCTCTGCCGGATCAGGCACTCAGTCTTAGTTCCCGAGCTTGGTGCGGACTACTTTCAGGCCAAACGCGGAAGCAAGCGACAACAAGCCCAAGAAGCCAATCAAGGGCAGCGAGCTTCCCGTCTTGGGTAGTGCTGCTGGCGCGGCCTCAGCCACCGTTGTGGGCGCCGGTGCTACGGCTACAAAGACTATGACCGGAGCATCGGCCGGCGGTGGCGGCGGGGCTGGCGGCATCGTACCAGTTCTTTGCGCCCGTTGCTCAACTACCGTTACCGGCTCCTCAACCACCTTGGTCGCCGAGACCTTCATTCCCTTCTTCAAGCCCCAGGCATCCACCATTTGTCCATCAATATTGAACTTCTGGTTTTTGGGAATCTTGAACTGCTCGTTCTTTCCATCTTCCAGGGTGAGAATTACGGTGTTCGGCGGCATGACCTGCCACACCTTTCCCGTAACGGTCTTCACCGTGGTGATGGTCTTGGGAGTGGTAGTGGTGGTGATCGTTTTCTGGACCTTCATGCCCACCTGCAAGTCATGAACGCCAATTTCCTTCCCATCGACCGTAATTCTGGCGCTGTCGGGTACGTTGTCAAAATGGCGAAGGGAACCATCCTCCATCTTGACTACGACGTTGTTACCGTCTACGTAGGCAATTTCGCCTTTCTCGACCTTGGTGACCACCGAGGCCTTGTCGGCGGCTGTACTGGTTGTGGTCTGCACCTGTGCATTCATATTCAGGGCAAGGGCCAAGCAGAGCGCCCCCGCCCCCAGCACTAGCGACATTCTCGTTCGGGCTGTTCTTGAGTTCATTGCTTTTCTCCTTAAGTTTGTGTTCCTGAACCGTAGATCTCTGAATTCTGTGAGAACCATAGCTAACGTTCCTCATCACCGGCGAGGCTTGAGATTCAGTGATCGATGAACGAGCGGCTATCGTGCTGGCTCACAAGGCGAGCGACTCTGAGTCAACGCGAGGAGTCTAGGCTGGATGGCCCACTTCGCATACTGGCAAAAATGACAGTCCCGCACAGTTGTTTCGACATGCCCCGGCCGGTGGGTGGATGGCCGCCAAGGATTGCGCTACCGAGCCTTCCTTTGCCATAACCCATTTGGATTCCAGCACCTCGCGATGGGCGGTCTTCTGCGCCGGGTGGCGCGGTAGTAGGTCGTGGTGACTGGGAGCTGTTGGGCTTTCACGCCGATTGCAAGCAGCGGTCCGCTCTGTGACTGGGCGGCTAGATTAACCCCACACTGCCAGTGGCGACGTCGTAGTAAGCTGCCGCAACCTTCACCTTGCCTGCTCTTATCAGTTCCTTGACAACCGTAGAGGATTCGGACAGCAGCGCTGCCTGGATCTTGGCATTCGCTTTAGTAGCCGCTTCAAGACTCGGTCCCGCCTGATCTACGGCTGGTTGGATCCCCACGACCGCTTATTTGCCCGGCCTCATTCGCGATGACGAGATGGACTTGAGCGCCTCGCGATGATGCAGCGAAGCGGCAGCCGAGTTTGCCAGCTCGTGTGATCCCCCGTTGGTTCAACGGCAGGACCCGTCATCCTGAAACTGACCACTGGCAGCCATGGACGCCAGAGCGTGTGTGCAGTTCAGGATTTGCTGGAACAAGGGATCATTCTTCAAAGTGTCCCCAGAGATGTAATTCAGATTCTTGCGTGCCGCGACGACTTTATCGCTCAGTTTTTGCGTCTTGTCGAGCACCTTGCTGACCAGCTGATACGCATTTTGATCAGAATCGGTTGACGCCGCTGCCGACGTCAATGCGTCGCTCGCAAGAGCCTGGCCTCGAAAACGGTTCACGATCTCATCCGTCAACGGAAATCCAGTTTGAACGGCGTTAATCAGCGTATTCCGCCATTCACGGATCACCGCCATTTCTTCGATGCCTGCCTTCATGAACTCTTTCGAGAATCCTGGATTTGCAGCCTGGGTCTCCGAGGGAGCCGTCGGCGAGTTCCCAGCGGAATCGGGAAGGGTCAAGGTAATCTGATTCCCGCTAAACTTGAGGGAGCCATTGGCGAGTCGCGCTAGCGCCTCGATGTCCACGTAGGACTTGCCGTTCATCTGGAGAACTGGCAGTTGTCCCGGGTGGCCGCTTACGAGCAGTGTTCCGTTCTGTTCACCGGCCTGCGACAGAACTAGTGCTGCCAGGCCCAGGAGCGTTACCAGCATCAACCCTGCACGCACTAACTTCTCTCGCATCGCACGCGCCCCTTCATTTGAACCGAATGCCAAAGCCTGCTTGCAGTCCACTCATATGCACGTCGTACAGAAATCCGCCATTCTTGTAGTCGACGAACAGGTAGCGGTAGCCCAGCAGCATGGAATATCTCTTCTTGAACTCTTTGCCGATCCCGGCGTAGATCTGATACGTCAGTTGTGAGCCGACTCCAAATCCGCCGGCGTCACCGTTTATGTCAATGAAGGAACGTTTGTAGAGTTTGAGGCGGAATCGGGCACCGAACACCGGATCAATCCAGTCCTGAGTTTGCCCGGCAGTGATCGTAGCCTGCGTGGTGTCAACAGGAAAGAGATCGAGACTGTTGTTCAAATGCCAATAGCGGCCGCCGCCGATCGCGTCGATCGATACCAGCGGCAAGTCTATCAAGCGGAAATAGGCTTCCGGATCCACAATCAATTCTTTGGCGTTCGCGGTAAAGCCAACGTATGAGGGGAGGATCGGTGTAGTCTTCTGGTCTGACGAGAGGCTCATGAAAATGAGATCGGTATACACACCGATCCGCTTCCGGCGCACGTCGAGGTTGGTCATCAGCCCGATGTTGAGTTGCTTGAAAACGTCTGAGAAACGTTACGCTGACGGGAGCTGCATATCCAGCCGCTCCGACATTCCCGCTGAGACCGCTGAACCACAAATAGAACGGTTCCCAGTCCACGTGCCAGTCGCTCGGCGGGGCGTTGGGATTGTGCACCTTCTTAGGCGGAGATTCGCCCCACGCAAACTCGATTCCCGCCGTCGGCCCCAGGTGGATCAGTTTGACGGCAATCTGGTCGGCGGTTCCGTGAATGCTCAAGCGACTTGCCATCTCGTAGCCGGCCCGAACGTTCAAGTGCTGGGTCAGACCAACACCAACGTCGCCGCGGGCCGCCATAAAATTTCCATAGCCGAAGAACGGCATGCCCCGAAACGAACCTCCAATGGACAAGCGGTTGGAATCGTGCAGTGGATACCAGCGAAAGACTGGGCCAACCGCAGGCAGCGGAGCCCAGAGCGACCGGGTACCTGAGCCGGATCCTGTGACGTTGCCTATATTTCCCGCGAGGGCGAGCGAGGCCTTCGAGTGGATCAGATTGAAATCGACTTCCAATCCCAGAAATCCGTGGTCCCGACGGATGATGTCGTACTGGTATCCCGGGGCAATATTGAGGAAATTTACGTCGGCGGTCACCTGCGCACCAGCCTGGAACGTCCTGTCCCCAAACGTGATGTCCCGGATAGTGGTCACCGTCCTTGAGTTGTAGGTCGGCGTGATGCTCAGCAGAAGGTGGTGCTTGCGGCCAAAGTGCCAATCAATGCCGCCGGTAAATGTGGAGTAATCGCCAAAGCCGAAATCCTTGTTGACGTCGATATAGCTGTTGTCGGGCCGGTTCAAACCAAAATAGCCGGATGGGTGGGAAAACCACCAGTGCCCCATCCAGTCGCCACTTGTAATTGTCGAGATCTCCAGCGTCCTGGGCGTACCCGGATGCCACACACGCAACTATGAAAACCGCAACTGCCATGAAGACTCTCGTTCGCTTGCTCATGTTCCTCTTCCTCTCCATATCCCGGAAAAGCCGAAGACAACTCGGTTCCTTCCCAGGCTCACCGCCCAGTAGAGAAAATCGACACCATCACCTCGCAGCCATCAGCTGCGTGGAAGTTCCTGGTGCAAGTAACATGCAAACGCCCACTGGCAGATTTTTCCTTTGCTGCTGGAAATCGACTTGATTTTGTCAGTCACCTGGCCCGATCGCATTGACGCGTGGACGATGAACCGCTTGGGTGCGTCTCCGACAAAGTAGAAGGGAAAGCAAGTAACAAGGGTGATTGACGGCGCAGGCCGTGGTTGTAGTACGCGGACGTCCGTCGGGCTGACGATTTCAATCTGGTCCACGATGTAGATCGCCTTCGAGTTAGTCGTCGTAAGGTCGATCTCATCTCCCTGCGAAATATCCTTAAGACCTCGGAAAAAACCGTCTCTATGACCGGCGATCCCAATGTTGCCTGTTTCCCCTGGCCTCGCCGTTCCGATAATCCGTCCGACGCCTCGGTTCAACGTCAGATCATCGGTCCCGTCAAAGACTGGAACCCGAATCTCGCAGTTTGTCGATTTCGAGTACCCCCAACGGCGCATCCTTCTTTGCTTATCAGGCTGTCTCTGTACGCCAGAATCCGTTTCTCCCCCCAAAGACTGAAGTCGATTCCTTGTGCGGCTTTCCACTGACTGGTTACGGGGGCCTTGGGCTGAGCCGCAGCATGCGCCTTGTCAAACTGCCATAGAGCAAAACGGGATGAAATCGCACGGTGAAGCAGCGCTGCTGCGCATATCGTCATCAAGACCACCCCGACGGCCAGCAACGCCCGCTCGAGCACTCTCGAACTTTTGCTCCAAAACAAGGAGATATTTCCTGCCCTTAGTGGTTTTGGTCGTTATCTGCAGCGAGAACACTTTTCACCCGCAGCAACTAACAGACGGACAGTAATGGGAGGCCCAGCAGCTCACAACTGTTAATACTGACAGTGTGCAGTCGGCCCATTGCCGAGTAGAGGCGCTAAAGACAAAGGCTAGCGAACCTTGGGCGGGGCCGTCCGGTAAGCGGAGGTGAGTGTCTAAGAATCACAGCAATCGCGAGAGCGATTATGAGCGTGGCGATATCATGTGCTCCTGCATCGCATACTGGACCAATTCGGAGTTCGTTTTTATTCGCAGGCGTTCCATGATTTTGTACTTGTGAAATGCCACAGTCCGGGGAGTCAAATTGAGGGTGTAGGCAACTTCTTTCATCGATCTTCCCTCCGCTAGCAACTGGAGGACCTCGCGTTGCCGATTTGTTAGTTTCTCCTGGCCCATGTGCGAGACTCGAGTTTCGAGAAAGAACGCGTCTACGTCATTTGTGACCAGAGGAGATACGTACCGCTTGCCCTTAAGTACTTCACGGACAGCAGCTACAAGCTCGGCAGAGGCCGAGGTCTTCAGCAGGTAACCGGAAGCTCCACCCCTGAATGCCTCAGCAGCAATGCCCAGATCAGTGTTCATGGTCAGGTACACAATTCTGATCGCGCGCACCATCTTCTTAATGCGCTTGCCCGCTTCCAACCCATTTAGCAAAGGCATGCCGATATCAAGAACAATGACATCCGGCTTAAGATTTGGAACAGCTGCCAAAAGAGCCTGACCATCGGCAACAGTACCAACCACTTCGAACTCGGGTTCCAACAGCTTCACGCAGGCTTCCGCGACGAGGGTATGATCATCGGCGATGAGGACACGCGGACGCACAACCGGACTCATTCGTACCCCGTTTCGCACTCGGTTCCGCACAACTCTGGCACAGTCGGACTCCTGCCAAACGACGAAAAACCGGTCTCATGGGCCGCTGAACCGATGAGCCCCGTTCTGTGACCCAAGAGAAGCTCCCAGAACAGTCTGAAGTTCCGGGAGACTTTAAGTGCACTCGCGCAGAATCCTACCCATGATAGTCATACCCTGAACACTGTCAATTGTGACAGCCATTCGGCCAAAGGTTCCCCCGTCGCCAAAAGGACGGAATCGCCTCGCTGTTTGGACCCGGCCATTACTGTCGAAGATCAGGAGGGGAAGAAGTTGTGCAAATACCGTCAATGTTGACAGTAGGCAGGGAGAAGATGGTTGACTACCTTGTCTGTTGGAACTGCAAAAATAGGTGCAACATAATCAGGAGCATCGGTGCCGCGTCTGAATCTTTCTCCTTTCGCAACCACGCTGGATCCGGTGGAGAATCGAGGCGATCAATTGCCACGGGCGCGTATTCTGCTGGCGGACGACTATACAGCGATCCTGGATCACGTGCGCGATATGCTGAAGGATGAGTATGAAATCATCGGCGCAGTGGCCGACGGAAATTCTGTTTGTTCGGAAGTGAAAAAGCTCAATCCAGACCTCACCGTACTGGACATCTCCCTGGGAGAGTGCAGCGGCATCGCGATTGCTCGGCGGCTTCGAGAGCAAGGCTACGCGGGTGAAATCGTATTCCTCACAGTGCATGAAGATCCCGATTTTGTCAGCGCCGCGATCGGCGCGGGTGGTCGGGGTTACGTGATAAAGTCCCGCGTAAGTCTCGATCTCAGGCCAGCGGTAAAAGCTGCACTGTTACATCGAGTCTTTGTCTCAACGCTCGGGCGCGACTGAACGCCCTTGCCGTACCCGGAATATTGCAGTCCTGTCCATGGAGACCAGATTGTGAACAGGATCAGATGCTAGGGTAAGCTATCTTACAATCTCACTCTCATCCACTTGTGGTATAAAGACTTGTCTTTGCGGTGCCGGAGTCCACAAGAGGTTCCCCTTTCTCTTCTTGCAGTTAGGACATCATTCGCAGGATGCAACACGAATACGTATGTGTCGCACCGATCAAGGCAACGGTTCTCCTTGTACATCAAAGCTTCGACCGTCTGCAGGTGCTATGGAGTATCGCTTTCAAGGACGACTGTTATGGCAGTTGCATTCCTCTCGTAGCGGCATGCTTGCGCTGGGCGCCCTGCTTCTCCTCGCCGCACCGTCTTTTTGTGCAGCCCCTGCACCGCCGGTTGAGCAGCCAGTCAAACTGTTGATGCTGTTCTATGGGGATAAGGATAGTCCCGCGCTTGTTCTTTTTCAGAACGGCCTTCGTGCCCGAATGGAACAAGGGTTGAATGCTCCAGTCTGGATCTACGAAGAGTCGTTTGACGAGGCGTGGCTGGGGCACAGTCGCTCTTATGAGCGCACGATGGAGAGTTTCCTGCGCGACAAGTATGCGAAACGTGGAATTGACGTCGTCGTGCCGATCGGGGATTATCCGCTTAAGTACGTGCAGAGCAGGCGAAAGGCCCTATTCCCTGACGCCAAACTGATGTACGTCGGCTGGCGGTCGCCGCAGTCATCGATCCCGGATGCAACAGGACTGGTCCTCAGACTGGACTTGGGCCCCACCCTTCAGGTCGCTTTGGCCCAAAACCCGGGAACCCACCACGTGCTGCTGATCGCCGGCGCAACCGCGGTCGATCGCGGAATGGCACAGCTCATGCTATCGAGTGGTGTGAAATATCTGCATGAGAGTCACAACGACCAAGTCGACCTTAAAATTCTCTCGCCCGGAACATTCGCGGAGAATCGTTCCGCGCTGGCGGCGTTACCGCCGGATACGATCACAGTCTTTGTCAGTTACTACGGAGACTCTGCGGGTCAGGCTTTTGTCCCCGCGCGCATCCTGCCTATGCTTTCAACGACCATGAACCGGCCCATGTATGGTTGGGCTAATTCCTTCTTTGGACGTGGCATTGTCGGCGGAAGCCTTTTGGACCTCGAAGCGAACGGTTCGGCGTTTGGAGACCTGGTTTTGCGCGTCTTACATGGGGAGAGGCCGGGCACTATTCCTGAGGTTAGCGGCGCTTTGACGCGGAGCATGTTCGATTGGCGACAAATGAGGCGCTGGGGTATCGGCATGGACAAGGTCCCCGCCGGCAGCACTGTGATGAACCGGGAGTACACAGTCTGGGAACTCTACAAATGGCAAATTATCGGGCTGTTTGGTCTGGTCATCGGCGAAGCCGCCCTGCTGATTGTTCTCATCAGGCTGGCCCTTGCGCAACGGCAGCACGTCAAGCAACTGGCGCACCAGAGCGCATTGGCTGCACTCGTTGCGAACCTTGCCGCTGCGTTCATGAATCTGCCCCAAGAAAGAGTCGACGCCGAATCCGAAAGGTCTTTGCAACGGCTGCTGGAATTCCTGGACCTGGACCGAATCAGTCTTTTCGAGTTTTCGCCTGAAAAGTTGCAGCTTCGCCTGTTGTGTGCTCGAAGCTCGATTGGTGTCGAGCAGTCACCTCCCATCTTCGATTTGCATCAGTACCCGTGGACGGCCGCACAAATATTGCAGGGCATGCCTATTGTGGCCTCCAGTCTCGGCCAGTTGCCTGAGGATGCTAGCGAACTGAAGGACCTTTTGCGAGCGAGCGGCGTCCGCTCATTCGTCACGCTCCCTCTCCGGCACCACGGAGGCACGTTCGCAACCTTGGATTTTGCGACCGTTCGAAACGAGCGTTTGTGGAATCCTGAACTGGTCCAGTCCCTTCGGACCATCGCCGATATTTTCGGTTCTGCTCTCCAGCGAAAGTATGCGGAGGAGGCGGCGGCGGATAGCAGCAACCGGCTGGCCGGCGTCGTCGAATCGGCCATGGACGCGATCATCGCCGTGGACAGCCAGCAACGCATCGTAGTGTTTAACGCCGCAGCAGAGAAGATCTTTGGGTGTCGCACGGAAGATGCATTGGGACAGCCCATCGATCGCTTCATTCCGGACCGCTTCCGCGCGCAGCACCATGCCCACATTTCTCGTTTCTCCGAGACAGGAGTCACCAATCGCACCATGGGCACGCTCGGTGCACTCTGGGCGTTGCGCGCTAACGGCGAGGAATTTCCGATTGAAGCCTCGATCTCTCAGGTCAAGACCGAAGGACACAACCTATTTACCGTCATCATCCGGGACATCACCGAGCGCGTGAAGGCACAGGAAGCAATGCGCGAGACTGAGGGACGCTTTCGGCTGGTAGCCAACACAGCCCCTGTGCTGATCTGGATGGCAGGTCCCGACAAACTGTGCACGTATTTCAATCAGCCTTGGCTGGACTTCACCGGCCGGCGCCTTGAGGACGAACTTGGGAACGGCTGGGTCCAAGGTGTCCACCCCGAAGATCGCGAGGAGTGCCTTGCAACCTACACTCAGGCTTTTGATCGCCGCCAACCTTTCAGAATGGAGTATCGGCTCCGAGGGCATGACGGAGTATTTCGATGGCTTCTCGATATTGGTGTGCCGAGAGTGAATGCGGACGGTTCTTTTGCCGGTTACATCGGCTCTTGTGTTGATCTTAGCGAGCGTAAGCACGCGGAAGAAGCTCTGCGCCAAAGCGAGGAACTGAAGGCTTCGATCCTCGACTCCCTTAGCAATCATGTTGTCGTGGTTGATGCGAGGGGAATCGTCGTGGACGTGAATGACCCCGGATTTAACTTCGGCGCAGGCGCTCCTCTCCTGCAAATTCGGGAGGGCACGAATTATTTCGATCTGTGCCGGAGTGGGACAGGGGCAGCGGCGCTGGACGGGATTCAGGCTGTCTTCGATGGAAAGCGCGACTATTTTGAAATGGAGTACATCGTTCATTCGACGCCCGGACAGCCTTGCCTTTTGATGTCCGTAACCCCGTTGAAAGGATCCGATCACGGAGTCGTCATCTCCCATCAGGACATCACGGAACGAAAGCGGCACGAGGGGGCGATTCAGGACCTGAGCGGGCGCCTGATCAGCGCCCAGGAGCAGGAGCGGTCCCGCATCGCGCGAGAGTTGCATGACGACATAAATCAGCAAGTCGCGATGCTGGCGATCGAACTACAGCAACTGCAGGGTTCTCTTCCTGCGGACTTTCCCGAGGGTCGTGAGAAAGTTCAAGCACTTTGGGAAAAGACCCACCTACTCTCCACCGAAATCCAGCACCTCTCTCATCAACTACACTCGGCCAAACTGGAGCACCTTGGCATCATTGCTGCTCTGCGCGGGCTCTGTAGTGAATTCTCAGAACAGCATAAGATCGAAGCTGATTTTCAGTTCCGGCAAGTACCTCCAAAATTAGACTCCGATATTTCGTTGACTCTATTCCGTGTTGCTCAGGAGAGCCTGCATAACGTCGTAAAACACAGCCATGCGAAGAAAGTTCGGGTGGAGTTGGTCGGGTCGGCCGACGAGGTCCTTGTGCGCGTGTCGGATGATGGCGTCGGATTCACTGCAAACCGGCATCGAACTGGGCTTGGAATGATCAGCATGAACGAGCGGACTCGCTTGGTAGGCGGGACGTTCACAGTATCCTCGATCCCCTCGTTGGGGACGCAAGTCGAGGCTGCGATTCCACTCTCGACCAGAACCGCTGCCGTAAATCGCGCTCCCCGGTTAGTCCAAACCGGCCGCAAAACCGGATGACTTCCACGCTTGATTGTGGTCGGTTCAGTCTGGCTAAATGCTGCTGACAAACTGCTTTCCGAGAAGTACGGCGTCAACAGCCGCCAGAAGGTCGCTTTGGGCGCGCGTTTTCAAAACGTATGCCCACGCCCCCAGGTTAAGAGCTTCTTGTATGATGTCGGCAGAGGATTCCTGACTCACGAAGATTATTTTGGATTCCGGGGAAAGTTTCCGAATTTGCCGTGCGGCAGCGATTCCATTCAGGGAGGGGAGTCCGATGTCAAGCAGTATCAGATCCGGCTTCAGTTCTTCCGCTTTCTGAACTGCTTCCAATCCATCTGACGCTTCACTGACAACCTGTAATTCTGGCTTTGTTCCCAGGGTCGAGCACAGGAATCGTCGAAAGGGTACGAAGTCCTCCACGATGAGGACGCGAACTAGTGACACTCCCAAGCCCAGCCTTTCCTAGTCGAATGGCCGGGGCTTCCGGAAGCGACCGAACGCCACCTTCTTCATGATCAGTTTTCCAAAAGAGTTGTCCACGCCCGGGGGGGTTGGGCGTCCGCTCTGACGTCGTATTGCGAACCCCGAAACTGCAAGCAGATAACAGGTCTCCTCACTTCGGCGGTTCGCCTTCCTAGAGCTGGCAGTGTTGACAGTATCATACGACAGCGCCAAGCCCCTAATAGCGACGGCGCTTACGTCCGATTTGGGTGGAAATTTACAAACCGTCGCAGTGGCGGGCAATATTTTTGGTCGGGACGCCAAGATGGAGCAACTACGGCGTCACTTCCACGCCCCGCTTACAGTACCTCGTCCTTTTGCATTTTCGTCACGACGAGGTTGACCAATCCCTTAATCGCCTTGTGCACGTTAGAGGGATTGAAGGTATCAGTTGTCCCGGTCCAAACCAGCTGTCCATCTGGCGCACCGTTGACGTAGTAGAGATTGGTTTCGATGCGCACCTTCTTTTCTTTTTGCAGGTAGCCTGGCGAGTAGACCACCGGATACAGCGTTCCGTAGTAGCCGTAGAAGCTGTTGTAGTAAGGGTAGGGTGTGAAGTATTCCGTGCCCGGAACATAGGTCACGGTTTCATCCACCTTGACCAGGCGCGAAACCACCACGGCTTCGATCTGTTGCCCCCGAATCTGCTCTCTCAAATAGTTGAGGTCAAGCTGCGTTCCTGCCGGTCGGAGCAGTATGGTATTTCCCGGAACCGCATCATACCCTTTGCTTGAGAGCTCCGCCGCCAGTGCGTCTTCAAAATCGACGCGCACCACTGTCTTATCGCTGAGACCCAACGCCAACACGCGATGGAATTTCTTAGCCGGAGAGTAGGCGGGATTCTTCCAGCTCATGATCAGCTTGCTGGACTTGCCGAAGAGCACGGTGGCTGCTGCAAGGACGATGACAATGACCACAACTTTGCGCGCGAGAGGTTTCTGCAATTGGACCTCCGAGTCTATGACGATAGCTGCCCGACAGCTTTTGGGAACCTGTAAGTAATGACAGTTCTTCCCGTGCCACTGTTCCCCTAATGTCGAAGGCGCCAAACCTAAGCCCTTTACACCCTTGCTGGCGGCGAGAATAAGGGAGCGGAAACTCAGACAAAACTTTGACCCAGAGCGAATAGACAAATCACTCGATCTCGTGGGAAAGGCGATTCTCAAGTTGCGAAAAGGGTTTCCACCCAAGGGCTCCAAGAAGTGACGGGTCCAGCTACGCTGATTCTTGCTGTCATGGACTTCCACCTCAGTTAGGTGTCCATTCCGCCCCAACAGCGCCGGGAGAATTCAAAAAAACCTGGAAACAGGGCGCGGTATGCCAAGCCCTTGCCGGTCTTCCTTCGAGGCCTCTATTCTCTCTTCACCATCGGCGAACGAACGCGCGATCAGGGCTTTCAAACGCTCATCCCAATGTATAAGTGCTGGACGGCGCTCTTCGTGTACAGCGGGGAGCAGATCATGGATGAGCGCGTTCATACGCCGCATGACCTGTACGCTGGTCGCACCGCAATAACAAATCTCACTAAACGACAGTCGAAGGAGATCGTCCCAGCTGGGGAATGGAATCACTAGTCTCAACTTGCCATCGCTGCTGTGAAACGCCCCAATTTCCAGATGGCGAAGCCCCAGACGAAGCAGCAGATCCTCGATCTGATCGAGTGCCTGAACTGCCGTTGTCGGATCGTTAATCGCCGGAGACAGGGCCCTGATTGCAATGTCGACCAGGAGTCGAATCGCGTATTTGGGGTCTTGTTCGAACGTTCGTTCCTCACCCAATTCAATTGCACTCTGTAACTCTCCTTCGTTTACGGTCTGCGGAGCACCAAGAACGTGCAACAGAGGCATCTGTTCCACGATCGTATCGCCGACTGCCGCGACCATTTCGATGATTCCTCCGGAAGCTTTGGCCAAATCTACCAAAGCGGATACATCGACTGCCTGGATCGAGCTAGGTCTTCCGCGATACACGAGCGTCTGCGTAGGAGGTAAAGAGCGAAAGTCCCCCAACCCATCTGCAACCGCGGATTCCGATGGCGGATACAATGTCGTGATCACCTTTCTTCCCTGCTCGCCGGTGAAAATCAACATGCGGTTGACCTGAAGCAAACTGATCCGCTGGATCAGGCTGATGAACATGGCGACGCTCGCCAACAGCAGCACAAATACTACCCCGACGCTGACATAGGGAACTTTCCCCGAACCGCTCCGGTCTACTCCTGAGAGCGCCGCGATCGCATACAGAAAGGTGGCAGTAAATATCCCGAGGGCGTGCGACATGACTGGATCGCGAGCGATCCACAACACGAGGCGCGGCGAATAGGCAGTCGCGCTGAACTGCACCATCACGAAGGACAGGGAAAAAACAATGCCCGTGAGGGCGATCATACCCGAAGCAATTGCCGTGTAGATCGACATCGCGGCAGAGACACTCATCTGGGCTACGAGCTCGGGAAAGACGCGGCTTTCGATCCGTGGGAACGTTACCCCGGCTGCGATTGCGGCTCCGGCGTATAACGACGGGATTAGCCAAACACTCAGCTCACGCGTGTGCCTCTTATAGGACATGGCGGCGCTATCCTCTGGCAATGCAGCGAGTGTACAGCTCCTCCACTTTCTGCCAGCTGTCAACATTGCCAGTATCCCAGAGCTCGACGCACAGCAACATTGAACCCAAGTACTACAAAGATGATGACCTGAATTGAAACGAGGGTCGTCCGAGCCAGTCATGAAGACAGCCCCAGCTCGGGGGTCTGCTGACATACCAAGTTCAAGTCGAGTGCAATGTGCGAGCTTAGCTAGGCTCCACGAAGGGCATCGTGGCGACCTAACCGGAATCCCGATCCTTCATTCTCCCTGCCACCACTTCATTCTCGGGACCTCCGAAATAACCCTAAGGTCAATCATTGTCTCTAGTTCCTGTTGAATCTGGTAGAAGCGGACGAGCCGCCGTGGGGAAAGCGCCGTGGCAAATTGCGGGCGGTATTTTTCATCTAGCTGGTTCTTCAGCTTCAGTTGCTCGACCCTTCGGTTCAACAGGTCCTGCGCCTTCGCATCCGTCATCTTGTCGAAATTGTCGGCGTAGTCCAAGACCAAGGCAAGGCGGGCATCGAAGAACTTACCCCGCTCGGCCATATAAGAGTCGTAGATCGGCCAAAAGCGCTTGGCCTCCTCATCGGTGAACGTAACCATCCCTTTTTTGACGTACTCTTTAGCGTTGGCCTTAAGGTCGGTCTTGAGAAGCTGAATGTACTGGTCCAGGTCATCTGCAAACGCTGGCATGGCAAACAACAAGGCAAAAACAATCAGGAGCTTTTTCATTTTTATTTACCTCATTTTGATTTTGTAATTTTGTGTGAAAACATCGATTGCGGTTCGGCATCGAATTTCCTCACTTCATGCCGAACACGGTCACGTGCGCCTTACCTTTCAAAAAACCCTTCGTCTCGTACCAAAAATCGATCCAGCGGACCCTGTGCTTCTCCGACACCCTGCAAATCGATCTGTCGGCTTTCTCCACCTACGTACTTTTTCCAAACGATCTCCTAAGGACTTCCTGAACCGCGCTCAACTGTCGAACGTGTTCGGGTGCGTGATGAGTCGAACACGACCTGATCGTGCCACCAGAGCCGTTCAAAGAAGGCCCGTGGCACCTCGAGGTTCGTTCGGTCTAAGGATGACGGCGCTCTTTCCACGATCTCGCCGATGCTGCGCTCCCCATCAATCGCGTCGAACAACTGCTTTTCCCTTGACCCTATTGGCAGGAACAGATCCTTGTAGGTGTGAGTCTGGTTAATCAGAACCGCAGCAGCCCCGGCAGGCAGCCGATCTTGAACACAGATGGTGTCCGACATCCGAATGGGCACGTATCCAAGCCAGGTATCGTTGTCAAAACTGATCTGGTGCCGGTCGCTGGTGCGATCGTCTTGGTACACAACCAGGCTGTGACGGAGCATCGTGCCCCGAAACAGTTCGATTGCCGCGTACTGCTCTTCACGGGAAAGCTGTTTCATCCGGGCAACCTGCGGGATCTTTGCCATGACTCCACAATGGAGGCTGTAAGGCGCTTGTTTTACCCAACGGCCGAATGCGAGGCCACCATTCTCAAGAAAGTCGAACAATTGGGGGACGGAATATGCACGGTCCTGCGGATGCAGTAGAGCATCAGCAAGCGCCGCCTCATTTCGAAAGTCCGGAGCCTGAGCCAGCAGGCTTTGCAGGGGATGTCCGGGAGGCAATGCGCTGAGCGCACCGATGAGATCACGAATGTCAGCATCGGTCGCGTGGATGCCGATTCGCCTGCAGAACTCCTGCAACATATATATGCCGGTCCGCCCGTAAGGCGCGTACACCATCAGATGCATCGCTCCGTTCGGCTTGAGCACGTTGCGCAGAGCGGCGAGACCCGCATCCGGATCCTCCAGATGATGGAGAACGCCAGTGCAAACAATCTGATCGAAGCTCGTCTCCAATTCCCTGACCCGCTCGATCGCTAGCTGGCGCACCAGAAGATTGTTCAAGTTGTACTTGCGTTTGAGGTTCTCCGTACGTCGCACACTTGTCGCGCTGAAGTCGATGCCCGTAACCTGCGTTTGAGGCCAACGCAACGCGTGCTTAGCGGCCTGGGATGTCCCGCAGCCCGCGATGAGGATGGATTGCTCTTCTCTGTAAGGAGAGTCAGGCCAGAAAAGATGAAAGTCAGCACGGCGTCTCTGGCGATCCTGCCATTGCCGCTGATACTGCTCCAGATTGTCGGCGGGTGGCGGATACGGATAACGGTCGTAGAAGTCCCGCACCACATCGGCGAGATCGAATGATGGCGCGAGTTGTTCTGCTTGCTGGCTCATCAAGATTCCGTCGACCTTCCGTTACTTTTGACTGGGAGCCTGCGGTTTCGGAATCTTTAACGTCCACGAACCGCCGAACACAATCGTCCGTCTCTGCGGACGAGCCTTGGCCGAGTACTCATCGTAGTAATTGAAGAAAAGAACGAAATCTTTTGCCGGAAGAATATAATTGACCTGAAAGCCAATTCCGTGAACTGAGTAGTACGGAACCATGCTCGCCGCGACGGAGTCGTTGATCCTTGTATGGATGCATATCTTTGCTTCCCTTTAATTCGTCGCTCTTTATTAGCAGGATTAGCAGGCGGAGTGATGGGGCGCTACTGTCAGAACTGCCAGTCAGGCTTGAGCACTGGGTGCTCTGATTTTCACATTTGGTTGTTGTATTCCTTGGCAAAACCGCAGGGGTGCAGACCGGCTGCTCGGCCTTCAACCGAGTGCCACAAATGGAGGAAGCGAGCGAATGGAAGTACCAGGAATGTCAGATTTGTTTAAGAGCATAAAAGCACTTGAGGACCATGCCCGAGTCTGCCAGTCGGGGGGCGACTTGCGGATGGTGGTGCTTACACGCGAAGAGGAAGAAGTCATAGAGTCATTCCGTCGCTTTAAGGCCCAGGAACATGAATAGCTACGCCGAGTCACGCTTTCGGATGTGAAACGTGGCTTCGATCCTTGCGCCGTCGGATACTCTTTGCGAGCTTAGCGCCCCAAGGAAACTTGGACGAGGCATCAGGGGAGACGAGGCATCAGGGGGACGAGAACAACGTAGTCCTCCTCGGGTGCGTTAGCAAGTATCAGAAGCGAGAGGCTCACTAAAGGGAAAGCAGGCACAAAAAAGGGAGGTCTTTCGACCTCCCTGTCTGCAGGTACTTCACTACTTACCCGATGCGACGCCATGCTGTGACACCTGCGCCATCACCGCATCCAGATTGAACGCTGCGGGCTTCTGCCGCGGCGGGAACTTGACGAAGTTGGCAATCTCCCCCGCCACTACCGCCTGCATCAAGTACATCTGGGGCACGTGATCGACCATCCAGTCCAAGTAGGTATTCGAGTTTATCTCAGCCAGCTCGAACGGGTCGCGTCGCAGGTTGACAATGTACGGCAATCGAAGCTTCGTGAAAGGTTCCGCCCAGAGCCGCATCGTGTGAGCCCGTTGCACGGCCAAATTGAACTTATAGTCGCCAACCCGAATCGCGACCGCTTCCCCGTCATCGCTCATGTACATGATCGCGTTTCTGGGGCTCTCTTTGGCTGCGCCGGTGATGTAGGGTACCTGGTTGAAGCCGTCGAGATGGACGTGGAAAGGCTTACCGTCCACCGTGGTGCCGGCTTCAAGTTGTTTAGCGACATCCGGATTGCCTGCGATTGCGAGCAGGGTTGGGAACATATCGATGTGAGAAACAATACCGTTCAGTACCGTGCCCGCCTTGATCTTGCCCGGCCAGCGCATGAAACATGGAACACGCCAGCCGCCTTCCCAGTTGGTGTCCTTCTGGGCGCGGAACGGCGTGGTGGCGCCATCCGGCCAGGTGTCGTTCTCCGGGCCGTTGTCGGTGGAATACATGACGATGGTGTTGTCAGTTATGCCCAGTTGATCGAGCTTATCGAGGATCTGACCGATTTGCTCGTCGTGAACGACCATGCGATCGCTGTAGGGGTCTTGCCCGCTCTTGCCAAGGTTCTTGGCTGCGACGTGGGTTCTGAAGTGCATGGCCGTCGCGTTATACCAGCAGAAGAAGGGTTTATTCGCTTTGGCCTGCTTCTCAATAAAGCCGAGAGCGCCTGCGGTGATCTCCTCATCGATGGTCTCCATCCGCTTCTTGGTCAGCGGGCCGGTGTCCTTAATCGTCTGCTTGCCCACTCGGCCCCAGCGCGGATCTGTCGTTGCGTCGTCCTTGTCGCTCGCAAAGCAGTGCATTACTCCTCTGGGTCCAAACGCTGCCTTGAACTTAGGATCCTTTGGATAGTCGGGCAGCTCTGGTTCTTCTTCCGCGTTCAGGTGATAGAGATTGCCGAAGAATTCGTCGAATCCGTGCACGGTCGGCAGGTATTCATTCCGGTCACCGAGATGGTTTTTGCCGAACTGACCGGTAGCGTAACCGAGCGGCTTCAGCAGTTCAGCGATGGTCGGGTCTTCCTTCTGCAAACCAACCGTAGCGCCCGGCATGCCTACCTTGGTGAGGCCGGTGCGGATGGGGTTCTGGCCGGTGATGAAGCACGCGCGCCCGGCCGTACAGCTCTGCTGGGAGTAGTAGTCGGTGAAGTTGACGCCTTCGTTGGCGATGCGGTCGATGTTGGGGGTGCGGTAGCCCATCATGCCACGGCTGTGGTAACTGAGGTTCCACATGCCAATGTCATCGCCCCATAGGATCAGGATATTGGGTTGCTTTGTAGCCATGAATTGCTCCTTCTTTTAGCTGGTTTTCTTGCGTTGAAATTTCCGGCTTGACCGGGTGAAAAAACCTCACTGTCTAAATGCACATCCGAGGGTCTACTCCGTAGCTCCATGCGCTCCTCCAGGCGATACTGGGAGTGGAAGTTGTGTGTGCAGAGGGACGGCTCGTCCATCAGGTGGCGCCACCGTCACGGGGATGATTCCAGAGAAAGGCGACTGCGGCGCGCGGTCGCCATGGCAGAATCGAAACTTTTTGCCGCTCAGGCAGGGACAGGGCGCATAGGGCCCGCCTCTCGCGTCCTCGGCCGCGGTCAACGCCATTACGTCGGAAGGTGGGCGGTTCCGCTGCAGAAGTTGGGCCATCGTCTGCATGGCCGGACGTGTGTGTTTGAAGAACAGCTCCAGTCCTGCACAGAGATAGTTCTGGCCCGGATCGCCGTCGCTGGAGAGTGCGAAGCGATCCTTCGGGCATCCACCATTACAGAGTGATTTGACCTCACATCGCTGGCACTGCGACGTAAGCGTGTCTCGCTTGTCATCGCCGAACTTGCGCTGCACCGCCGAAGCAACGAGTTGCACAAGGGGCGTCTCATGGATGTTGCCCAGCTTGTAGCGCGGTTCGACGAAGTGATCGCAGGAGTAGACGTCTCCGTTGTACTCGAGCGCCGGGCCATATCCGCAGGTAGGAGCGTGGATGCACAGGAGATGTCGGCCGAAATAGGCCTCGAGCGTCACATCAAACATCTGGACGTAAACCTGGCCGACGTCGTGCCGCACCCATTCTTCGAAAATATCCACGAGGAACTGGCCGTATTGTTTGCCGCCGACCGAGCGTTTGGTGACGAGGTTGCCGTCTTGCGTGTAGAGCAGGCGCTTGCGGTTGGGCTGGTCGCTCCAGCCCTGGTTGGCGATATCGATGGTTTCGGCGCTGGCACGCTCGACGATTGGAATGAACTGCACCCACTTTGCATCCATCTCGTCGCGAAAAAAACGATAAACTGTGCGGCCGTGTTTCTCATTGGCCGCGTTGACTGTACACAATATGTTGAAGTCGACTCCGTACTTATGGAGGTGCCTCCAGCCATTCATCACTTTGTCGAAGGTGCCTTTTTTGCTGCGGTCCACCCGGTACTCGTCGTGGAGTTCGCGTGGGCCGTCGACGCTCAGGCCTACCAGGAAATTGTGCTCTTTGAAAAACGCGCACCACTCGTCATCAAGAAGAATGCCGTTGGTCTGAAAAGTGTGTTGCACGCTCTGCTCGGGCCGGCGGTATTTTTCGACGAGTTCAATCGAGCGCCTGAAGAAGTCGACCTTCATCAGCGTCGGCTCGCCTCCCTGCCACGCCACGGTGACGGTGGGCGTGCGGTGCGACTCCAGCAACTGGCGGATGTAGGCCTCGAGCGTCGCCTCTGACATCCGATTCTTTTCGTTCGGGTACAGCGCTTCTTTAGACAGAAAGAAGCAATAGGTGCAATCGATATTGCAAGTAGACCCGCTGGGCTTCGCCAGCAGGTGGAACCCTGGGGGCGCGTTGAGCGGCCGAGGATCTTCCGTCATAGGAGGCATAGGCTTATCAACTTTCCGACACCAAACGACAATCGCTGGCAGCCCCGAGTGCGCTCAGCGCGGCACTCCTGCACAGCAAAGGAAAATGCAGGTTCGTTGTCGGGAGGAGGCTACCCGACGTTCTCTAGCCCGGAAACTGTCAAAAGAGACAGGTCGCTTGCGTGACGTTTTCGCGTACTGACGGGTCACTGTTCCCTTACGGAGTCGCCGGCTTCGGAATCTTCAATGTCCACGAACCGCCGAATACGAACGTGCGTCCCACCGGACGAGCTTTGGCTGAATATTCGTCGTAGTACTTGAAGAACAACGCCAGGTTCTTCTTCGGCAGAAGGAAAGTCGACTGAAACCCAATACCATGCACTGAGTAAAAGGGCGCTCGGCTCGCAGCCACCGGAATTCCAGCCACCAGGTAATTGCCACCATTGGCCGAAACCTGCCACTGGTCGTATCCAACCAGACCCAGTTGGAGAAGCCTGCTGAGATCTTTCTTCAACGGAAGAATCTGCCCAAGCCCCCACTCCATGGTGAAGGCCTGACCGGGAGTGATTTTGCTGAACTGCCCTGAGGGCGTGCTCGCGGCCGTCTTCTGTCCGTGATCCTCCCAGCCGGTGAACAGATTGGCGCTGGTCGCCTTGTTCTTGGTGAGGTAAACCGTGGTGCCAGTTGTTAAAAAGTTGCCCCAATATCCGGAGCCCACGTTGTTGCTGGCTCCCGCGGTGTAACGGCCGCTCGGAATGACGAAAGCATATGCGACGTTGACGTCAGCCCGCTTCCAGCTCCAACCCAGGCCTACCGGTTGAATAAAGGTATCGGCGATTCCCGATCCACCGGCAACTGGACTCAGGTTGGTTCCCGGTGTCACCGACAGCTCAGCCACCAGAGAACCATTTGCAAAGCTCACAATCGCCATTGGAACGAACTTCGCGCCGAGAATCTTGAATTTCGGGACGTACGCGAAAACGTTCTCATCCACCCAGAACGCATAGGTCCCGGTGATGCCCTGAACCGCGTTTCCATTGGAGTCATTCAACTTACCGGCGGAATAGTTGATCGCCATATTGGAATAGGTGAACCCAGGATCGGGAGTTATGCCCGCATTCAACCCCATCTGACCTGGCACCCATTGCCCCTTCTGCTGCGCTTGCAAAGGCAAAATACACGCTACGGCAAAACAGGCGAACACCAGGATTAAGTCTCTCGGTCTCATTTATTATTTGCTCCCTTTCCGGAAGGACACGATCACACTTCTCTGCGCGTATGTCGTGCCTGCTCTCGAAGCACGAGAATCTCGCGGGATTCACAACCGAATGTAATAAGGTCCCATGGAGCTGGGAACTGTTAAAGCAGACAGTTTGACACGGAGTCAGACCGCACAATCGTTTACTTTGTGGTTGTAACTCAAGAAACCTTATCCGGCCTGTAACAAGTGACAGTTCCCACCCATCCCCACTCGTGGTGCACTAGCGAGCTAATGCAACAGGGCTCATTGGCGAAGTGTCCCGCATGAAACTTGGGGAACAAACGCACCAGTTTGACGTACTGATTTCAGAAATATAGAGAGGAACTCTATGAAGGTAAGAAGCGCAGCTTTGAGCATGCTACTGTTGCTTGCATTCGGCCCATTGAAGGCCGCGCAAGCCCAAACCGCAGGAACCGACCGAGGCATAGACTCCGTTGAAGTGGTGAAGGTGAATGCGACCGTCGAGAAAGTTGACCTCGAAAAACGTAAGGTCAAACTTCTACTGGACGACGGGAAGCAAAAGACCTTTAAGGTGGACAAGAGTGTCCAAAACCTCGACCAGATCAAGGTGGGAGACAAGTTGAGTATCTCCGTCACCGAAGAAATCATCATCCTCGTCAGCAAGTCGAACGAAGCCTCGAGCGCTGCTGAATCCCATTCAGTAGGAGTGGCACCCAAAGGCGCCAAACCCGGCATGGTAATGGTCGACACGTCGACTGTGAACGCAAAAATCCTGGCCGTGGACGCACCCAAGCATCGCGTGACTCTGGAAGAGCCAGACGGTAAGAAGAAAACCATCAAGGTAAGCAAGAACTTCCAGAATCTCGATCAACTGCAGCCTGGCGAGACCGTGGACATGCTCATGACCGAATCCGTGGTGGTCGAAATCGTCAAGTAGTATTCCGCGCACGGCCAAGTCATGCAGGTTATCTGTGAGCATCTCCGGGTGAATCCGCAAAGAACTCAAATGTGGAAGGCGCTACAACAGTGGCGCTTCCGGGGACACTCCTGTTGACTGGATTTCAATTATGAAGACTCCACCCATTCGCTTCGGCCCCGCCAATCCCGCATTCATTACTCGATGCTTCTTGGCGCTGGCTGCATCTGTTCTGTTAACGGTGTTGTTAGGTGCACAAGATACTCCTGTAGGCGTCCCCGGTACTCAAGTGGCCACCGAGCAAACGCCAGCCGCTGCGACAAATTCCGACGCGCTGAGAAAGGCGGCGCAGAATCCCATCGCCAGCCTGATCAGTGTTCCGGTGCAAAACAACAACAACTTTGGCGTCGGTCCGGACGAGCGCATTCAGGACGTCCTGAACATCCAGCCGGTAATACCGGCTGCCGTCTGAGCACGAAACTAAACCATGATTGCGCGCATCATTACGCCGATCATGTATCAGCCGACCGGGAGCCAGCCGGTCAACCAAGGCGCGTACGGATTCGGAGATTTGAATCCGACTTTCTTCTTGGCTCCATCCAAGGCAACAAGCTCATCTGGGGTGTCGGGTCGGCGTTCGTATTGCCCACGGCCACCAACAGCCATCTCGGACAGGGCAAGTGGAGCATTGGCCCTTCGGTCGTGGCTCTCGCACAGCCCGGCAAATGGACAGCTGGGTGCACTCGTGAATAACGTCTTCTCCGTCGGTGGCCAATCCAGTCGCGCCGACGTGAACCAGATGCTGTTTCAGTACTTCATCAATTACAACCTCAAACATGGCTACTACATAACCTGGCAGCCCACCTTGACTGCAAATTGGGAAACTTCGAAGGCGGTCGATGGACGGTGCCGTTGGCGGTGGCATCGGAAGAATCATGAAGCTCGGATTCCAGCCAGTGAATCTCACGCACAGTTTTACGGCAATGCCGTGCATCCGGAGAGAGGCTCATCCTGGAGCATGCGACTTCAGATTGCGTTCCTTTTTCCCAAGCTGACCAAGCAGCAACAGAAAATGATGATGGAACAAAAACTGAAGCAGATGGAACAAGCGCCACCGCAGAAGTAGCGCATGCAATTGCCCTGCGCCGATCAGGCCGATGTGAGGTACCCTCGATGACAGTTGCCCAAAGTGTTCTCAACTTCCAGTCTGCTACGCCTGGGGCTTGGCGGACGGACTGGATCTGGGGATTGCCATTGATCGTACTCACCGTGGTGATTCATGTCCTGGGCCTCGGGCTCCTGAACGTGAAAGCTGTTCAAGTATTCGCGCGTCCGCACGCGCGCCATCATCCCTTCTCAGTATTCGTGCTGGTCATGGGCACCGTGACTTTGCTGGCAACTGCCTTGCACGGGATGGAGGCTGCAATCTGGGCAGTTTCCTATCAACTCCTCGGCGCTCGACCTGACTACAAGTCGGCTATGCTCTATTCGATGGGTGCAATGACAACCTTCGGGCACGCGGGGGTGTACCTGGAGGATCGCTGGCAACTCATGGGAGCGATCGAGGCTTTGACCGGATGGCTGGTGTTCGGTCTGACCACAGCGTTTCTCTTCGGGATGATTCAGAAGGTCTGGTCGTTAGAGAACAGGAAGAACACGAACGTATGAGTAACAGTTCGAGGCTCGAAACGTTGTGCTACGAAGATGTTTCGATTAGCACAGTTGGAGATCCTCTTGGAAGTTTGCTATCGAAATTCCAGAAGTTTACGGTCTTCGCACTCGGTGGAATGCCTGCCGTTGTTGTTATGCTCTCTACCGTGCACTTGGTCTCCCTGATCGGTCAGGAAATCTGGAAACCACCTCGATTTCTCATTCCAGCGCGATTCTGTTTCGCGCCTATTTCCAAGGACGCACGTTGACCGCCTTGATGTACTGGTTGCCGTAACTTTCAATTTCGTAGTGCCCGCTCTTCTTGTTGAACTTGATCTTGGCAGCAGCCATGATCTGCCCCGTTCCCTCGCCCTTGTCATTCAGCTTGACTTGCAGATATCCGAAAGGATAATCCTTTGACCGGCCGCTGTTGTACAACTCAGTAAACGACATGACGCGGGAGGTCACGATGGTGATGATCGTCTCTGTTCCCTGCTGTCGCTTGCGGGCGACCGCAACCTGGTTGCCGACGCTCCCCACCGGATTGACCCGGCCTCTGTCTTCTTTCTCCAGCGCGTTGCGCAGAGCGTCCTGCCCCTTTTCCTTGAGTAGTGCGGCGAACTTGTCCACCTCTTCGTCGGTCGTGTAACTGGTGATTCTGAAGTCAAACGGGATGGATTTTCCGCCCACCGATCCTCCCGTGCCCATCGCTACTCCGGAATAGGCTTCGGGCTGCTTCTTCTCGTCCTGCCCGTAGGAGGCCAGCAAAACAAAAATGAAAACGAACACCAATAGGAAGCCGAATCTTCCATTTCGGTTTTTCATTTCTCGATCTCCTGTCCTGATTCAGAATCTCACTGCGCCCAAACGCACCAGACATCAGCTCATGGCCGCCGTACTGGTGCTTCCGCATTTGTCGGATTCACCGGGCCGAAGACGTATGTAATGCACCACACTGCGAGAACGATGTGTAGAAACACCGCCGGCCGGACGCCAATACCCTTTACGCCCAGTCCGAGTTGCGCATACACGAGGACTGCGGCGACAAGGACGTTGTAGAACATCATGGATGTGACAACGCCGGTCGCGGAACGACTGCGGCCGTCCTGGCGTACGCGCCAACAGGCAATTCCTAGAGTGACCAACGCCGCCCCGGCCACTCGAGCGACCGTCAAACCCGCCGGCGTGTCCAGCGGCGCACCCAACAAGATCGATACTGGCAACGCCGGAGACGCCAGCAGCGCCAAGCCAACGGCAGCTTCCAGCACAGCCATCAGGGTGAGCAGGGCTTTCATGGGTGTGTCCTTTCACCGTTCGCTTCAGCCTTCACGAGTACTGGAATTTCTGGAGATGCTCTTGAGGCGTTGTCCGGACGCTTCCGGCGGACAAGACCTTGGATAACCGCACCTCCAGACGCAAACAGCGGGGCCGTTCAGGGTGACGGGATGATGCTAAATACGACGATCCGCGGCGAATACTGTCACAAGTGACAGTCAATTCAAGTTCTTCTTTGGGCTCCTCAGTTAGTTAGAACGTTCCCTCGTAGCAGAACGCCAAAGAATGCAGTGCCGCCAATCAATATGACAACGATCGCCCCGCGAATAAACGGAACGACCTGGGGCAGCTGCGATCTCTAGCCGCCCCTGTCACATGTGACAGTTGTGGCCGGAGACCTACCCCTCTAGAGTCCCACGGTAGAGCGGTGCAACCTCAACCGGAAATTATGGGATAGCGGCATGCGCGAATGGATTGAGTTGGCGTCACAGGGAATCCAGGGGCTGGCGGTAGTCATCATCGTCGTGGCCATCGCCCTTGGTACTGTGCGATTTCTTTTTCAATTGTCGAAGCGAGCCGATCACCCGTACCGCGAATACAAGCAACTGCTCGGCCGTTCACTCTTGCTGTCGCTTGAGCTTCTGGTAGCGGCAGATGTTATCCGAACGGTCTTGCTTGACCTGACGGCCAAGGGCATGGAAATCCTCGGCGCGCTGGTTGTGGTCCGAACATTCCTGAGCTGGTCGCTGGAAGTCGAGCTCCAAGGCCACTGGCCGTGGCAGTCGGCGCAGATCGCAACCCAGGGTCAGCCACTAGGAGAGAGCGATGCTTAACAATCCTGTTTCTTTAATCGCAGCGAACTGACGGTTCGCCGCGGGGCCCGTGCCCTGCGAAACAGCGGGAGAGCGCCCGCTTTCAAGGAGAAGCCTGAAATGTATCTGCCTAGCTTTCCGCATGTTGACATGTTCTCCGCCGGCATCAACGCCCTATATGGGATGCTCGTCGCCCGCCAACCGTCACATAACCGCGGCTACACTGCGGCGGGGCTGCTGATCATGGCCTTCTTCGGTGGGATCGGTGGCGGTGTGGCGCGTGACTTACTGCTCAATGACGTCCCCTCGCCGATCAAGGATCCGTACTATCTTCTCGTGTGTCTTCTTATGGGTTTGCTGGGGCTGGCGATTTATCGCTGGGCCCCCTCCAAGGAGGAAGGGTTTCGCACGAGGGCGCTCGCCTACTTTAAGTCGTTTACGCTGCCCTGGTTTGCCATCCTGGGCGCGCATAAGGCGCTCGAACACAACCTTGGAATGTGGAGCGCAATTGTCGTCGGTCTGATCGCTACTACCGCGGGGGGAGTATTCATCGACCTCTTCTCCGGGGTTACACCAGAGGTCGTGAGGCCGTCTCAGCAACTCGTCACCACGGCCGTGCTGGCGAGCACGGTCTACACGCTGCTAGCGTTGGCGACGAAGGCGGACACCCACTTCTTTCCTGTCACGCTGATCGCGGTACTGGTCGCGTTTACCTTCCGCGTGTTTGCTGTCAGGGATCACTGGCCGTCGATCGTGCCTCTCGACGCGCCCCCAGAGGGTCCGGAGAGCTTGCCGCTCGCCGCACCCACCGCCCGCCCGGTCACGCACCGGTGAAGGCTTGTGAGTCTGAGAAAGACCGGCGGCTCGTGCCGCTTCCGCCGCCGGTGAGATCTTCACGAGGGAAGGAAACGATATGGACGAAATGTGGGTACGCTTCGGAACTCAGTTGCTCGCCCGTGTCAGCGGGCCGATGAAGTTCAGGCTGGTGCTTCAGCCGGTCATGGCCTCAATCTTCGCCATTCGCTCGGGGTTGGCCGACGCACGCGCTGGAAAGTCTCCGTATTTCTGGGCCCTCCTGTCCGATCCCGGGCAACGGGCCGACATGATCAAGGATGGGTGGAAGAGTGTCGGCAAGGTTTTTATTCTCGCGCTGGTGCTGGACATCGTTTATCAAATCATCGTGTTGCGCTTTGTATATGCGGGGGAGGCGATCATCGTCGCCTTTATCCTTGCTATCACGCCCTACCTGATTCTGCGCGGACTGACGACGCGTCTGGCCCGAACCAAGAAGGCGCCCCCAATTCATCCGGCAAAATCCCCCGAACGACCAGCAAAAACTTCTGTGTGAAGGATGTCCCATGAGTCTTGCCGAAACAGATATCCCTGTTGAAACCGCGTCAAAAGATCGCGGAACGGTCCTCGCCGAAGAGCGAACCAATCTGGCCGTCCATCGCACGATCATCGCGTCGGAGAGAACGCTGATGGCTTGGATCCGAACCGCCATTTCGATGATCGGATTCGGTTTCAGTATTTACAAGTTCTTCCAATACCAGGCCGAAGAGATTGCCGCCGGTAACATCCGGAATCCGAAGGCGCCGCGCAATCTGGGAATGAGCCTGATTGCTCTGGGCACCCTGGGATTAGCGGCTGCCGCCTGGCAGCACCGCAGGTTTCTGAACGAGATTGGGGCGTCTCAAAAGCGGCATGTGTGGTCCATCTCATTCATCGTCGCAATTGCTGTCATCCTGATTGGAATCGTCACGTTTTACGGAGTTCTGCTGCGCCACGGACCGTTTTAGGCGAGTCAGCAACTTTGCCTGCGAACTTTGAGATCCCTTTGGACCTTACCTTTAATGCTGACGATGTTTTGGCCCCAACAGCTGCTGTCGACTCTACTCAAGGTCGTTTTCCGATGACCCAACCATCCCGTTGTTGCTGTCACATTTGCCAGTTGTAGCGCAGTGGACTGACTCGTAGCTTCAGCCTGAAGACCTCGCGGTGGAGACAACGTTATCGTGGACGACGACTCAGCGAACTTGATAAGGACTTTATCCCTGCCTGGACCAAGCTCCGAAGAGGAACGCCCTAAACCGCCGCTCGCGACAAGCTGGAAGCAACAGGCGCAACAGCTCCATAAAGACGCGCACGTTTTCTATCTTGTGTTTAAACATCCCTGCACGCCCTGGTACACAAGGTGTTTGGCAGCCTGCACTGCAGGTTACTTGCTCAGCCCTGTTCAGCTCATTCCGAGCTTTATCCCGCTGATCGGATTTCTGGACGACTTTCTCATTCTGTTCTTGGGAGCCAAGTTGATTCGAAAGCTTACTCCTCCGGACGTGCTGGCGGAATGTGGTGAGCTAGCCGACGCCGCCGAAAGGCGCAGGAAAGAAGAAATCAGATCAATGGCCGCGATGGTCACTTCTGTCGTAATCGCCACAGTATGGATGGGCGGGGCGATCATTGCCAGTGTGCTGATGGCGACATACTTTCGCCATTAGTGAAGCATGGTCTTACAGTACACGCTCTAACAGTTAAGAGTGTGGAGCGAGAGCTCTACTTTCTTAATGGCTCAAAAGAGGCGCAACCCACGAAGGCAGATTGGGCGGCGATCAAGTTACCCCTTGAGGAGGCGATATGCACATACAGAAGTCCATTCCAGTTGCTGTTCTGACGGCCTTGCTTGGGCTGTCGATCGCGTGTACGAAATCATCAAAGCCAAGCGACGACGTCATTACGCAGGACGTTCAGACCAAGGTTGCGGCTGACCCAGACACGAAGGACTCCCAGGTCACCGTGGCGGCCAAGGAGGGTAAGGTTACCCTCACCGGCAAGGTGAAGACGCCGGCGGCCCAGAAGAAAGTGGAACAGATCGCACAAGAAGAGCCGGGAGTCGCTGCCGTGGATAATCAGACGGCAGTCGAGGCCGAGCAGCCAGCCCCACCTCCTCCACAGCCCATTGTTGTGCCAGCCGGAACTACCCTCACCGTCAGAGTGGGGCAGGCGTTGAGTTCCAAGACCAGCCAGACGGGCCAAACTTTTCTCGCCACCCTGGCGCAACCCGTCAGTACAGGAGGAATCGCAGCGATTCCTGCCGGATCAACGGTCAGTGGCACGGTGTTGACGGCCAAAGCGAAGGGCAAGGTCAAGGGTGAAGGAGAACTCTCCCTCGCGCTCACCAGCGTCACGGTAAAAGGGCACACCTACAAGATCCAGACTGCCGCGCTAAGCAGCACGAGCAAAGGAAAGGGCAAGAGGACCGCTGCCACGACCGGAGGAGGAGCCGCCGGGGGCGCGTTAATCGGCGGGATAGCAGGCGGAGGTAAAGGAGCAGCCATTGGCGCTCTAATCGGCGGGGGTGCCGGATTTATCGGAGGAGCAGCGACCGGAAACAAGCAGATCGAAATCCCGGTCGAATCGGCACTAAGCTTTCAGTTGTCTGCGCCACTGACACTTCCACCGCCTGGTCAGTGACCAGTAAAAAGCTCCGACATGCAGAAAGGATACTGGCGCTAACACATTATTAATAGAGAAGAGAGATGTCCTTAGTCGTGTAGCTATGAAGATTCTCGGAATGCATTCCACTGATTCGGCCGAGTGAGGTACGCCACTTCCTGAAAGCGGTAAAACGCGCCCCCGCGAATCAAAGACATTGTCTCCAGAGCCTCTGGCTCCAGCATTTTGTGTTCGGTTCCTTTCGAGCCTCTGAAGAAACAGCCAAGGCATTCTCGAAAGGTCTTCACACCAAATCCGCCATTTCCGGTGAACTGCCAGTTTTGCCAGTTACCACGGGAGGCGGTCGGTCATAGATTGGCACCCATCTGCGCCGGTGTGCCTGGTTCTCGTCACTAAACCGGATCGCTTTGGGCGGCAGGCAATCAGACCACGCATAGGGAGATGCGGATAGTTATGAACGAACGACGCCTGCGCTACCTAATCCGTTTCGCTTGTGGAACCAGTGCCCTCGTCTTGTCTTTGGCATGTGCCACCGTCGCGCAATCATCCGAGATCCAGAATCTGGTGACGAGCGGGAACCTGGAGAGCATGCGCTGGCCGAACTTCAGCGACTATCAAAGCTGGCTCCAGAAGTTCTACGGGCCTGCAGGATACGCTCCTGCCTGGGTCCAGGGGACGCAACCGGTACCGCAGGCCTTGGCCCTGATTGAACGTTTCAAGGATGCTGGAAAAAAGGGACTCGACCCGGAAGATTACGACGCTTCGCGATGGGAAGCGAGAATCCGTGAGCTTCAAAGCGCGTCGAGTGGCCTGGCCGTGGCGCGTTTCGACGTGGCATTCTCCGTCTGCACCATGCGCTATGTGTCCGACCTGCGGATTGGACGGATCAATCCCCAGCATTTCAAATTTGGACTGGGCGTGGAACAGAAGAAGTACGACCTGGCTCAGTTTCTGCGCGACCGAATCCTGAGCACTTCGGACCTCGAAACAGTCTTGGACGACGCGGAACCTCCGTTCGCCGGTTATCGCCGGACCGAGCAGGCACTGGCGCAGTACATCGAACTGGCACGTGCTGACGACGGGGAAAAGCTTCCTGCTGTCACCAAGCCAATCGATCCGGGCCAGTCCTATGCGGGCTTGCCGCGTCTAGCCCGTTTCTTGCGACTCGTGGGCGATCTTCCGCCGGACGCCACTCTTCCCAGCGACACTCAGGTCTACGATGGGCCGCTGGTGGATGCGGTCAAACACTTCCAGAGCCGTCACGGTCTCGATGCCGATGGCCGCCTGGGTCCCGCCACCGTCAAAGAGCTAAATGTGCCACTACAGGACCGAGTGCGCCAACTGCAACTTACATTGGAGCGTTGGCGATGGCTGCCAGTCGGAGTTTTCCGCGCCGCCGATCATCGTGAACATCCCGGATTTCCGCCTTCGCGCCCTCGACGAAAACAACAAAGTCGTGATGGACACGCGTGTAGTCGTCGGGAAAGCGATGCGCACGCAAACACCTGTGTTCACACGCGAGATGAGCTACGTTGTCCTGCGCCCCTACTGGAACGTTCCACCGAGCATTCTGCGCGGCGAGATCGTTCCCGCGATTCAGCGCGACCGCGGCTACATCGCCCGCAAGAACTATGAGGTCACCACGCATGACGGCAAGGTGGTCACGTCAGGAGATATCTCCGACGAAGTATTGGCGCAACTGCGAGCGGGAAAGCTAGCCGTGCGGCAGAAGCCAGGCCCCACCAACGCTCTGGGATTGGTCAAGCTGATTTTCCCGAACGAATATAATGTCTACCTTCACAGCACGCCCTCTCAAGATCTGTTCTCGCGCTCCCGCCGTGATTTCAGCCATGGCTGCATTCGCGTCGAAAAGCCTGCCGAACTGGCCGCATGGGCACTGCGCAATAATCCGGGATGGACCTTGGAACGAGTGCAACAAGGAATGCAAAACGGAAAAGACGATGTCACGGTGAACCTGATGAAGCGAGTCCCAGTCTTCATCGTGTACGGAACGGCCCTCGCCTACGATAACGGTGAAGTCCATTTCAGCGACGATATCTACGGACACGATGCCAGCCTGGTGGCGGCGCTCGCTAAGGGTTATCCCTACCTGTAAATTCGGCACCCACCTACCAGCGACGGACGCGCCCCACGTCGACGTGGACGAAATCCGAAGCTGCGTAGTAGCCGACTCCGCCACGGTGCAGCGCCAGGGCAGCATCCCTCAAGCGTAAGGTTGGAATTCCGGGCACTCGAATGTCGATCGCCATCGCCTGCATGTGGAGACTGTGGCGGGCCACGCCATGTCCATGGGTGCGGAGGAATTCGTTGCTCCACGGCGTGCGATAACCGCACACGACATCAATCTCCAGATCGGGATTCCCGAGTGCGGCAGTCAAGTCGTGGAGCAGGTCGAATACTCGGGGATCGTATTCATGAATTTCGCCGGTACGGTGGTCGCGCAGATAACGGTTCAGGCGCGCTAATGATTCTTGATCATAGCCTTCGCCATTTCGGTAGATGATACTTAAACGCTCTCCAGTATGAGTATGAACAAAATGCAACTGGTATGGCTCGTCAGAAACCGGCTGCGGTACTGGCTCGGCGTCAGCGCGGGAAAGGAATCCACCGACCAGGATCAGTGTCAACAGGAGGAAATGGCAACAATTCTTTGGGGACCAAGGCAAACGCAAACAAACTCCGGGAAATAGGTTAACCACTTAGTAGTGTAGGTTTCGATTGTACCAAGAAATTCCCATTCCATGGACGAACTAGAGTTTCCTGCCTTAAGTCCCATGGAGCGACAACATTCTTTACCTCGATCGAATCTGTCACTTCTGACAGTTGTGGGGCGCCAGGGTGCCTCTTACCATACAGTGCACCGGCGCAAATTCCGCGCGGAGAGGAATTCTTCATGTCATCACCTTCACCCTTGGCCGAACGGAAGCAAGTTATCCGCGATGCATTTGTTCAGATCAGTAGTCGCCTGATAACGCTCGGTGCGGTAACGCTCGCAATCACGGTCCCAGCTATCTCCCAGAATGCTGAAGTTCAGCAGAAGCTTGCAGAAGCGAAACAAGCGGCCGCGGAAAACCGGCAGAGGCTCCACCAGTATCAATGGGTCGAAACAACGCAGCTCACGTTGAAGGGTGACGCGAAACCGCCGGTCCAGAATGGTTGCGTGTACCTTCCCGACGGTACGGTCCAAAAGACCCTGCTAAGTCCTCCTCCGGAACCACCGAGCGGCGGCAGGATGAAACAAAGGATCATCGCGAAGAAGAAAGCGGAAATGAAAGATTACATGGGGGACGTGAAGTCCCTCCTGAGCATGTACGTGCCACCCGACCCGCAGAAAATGCAGGCAGCCTACCAGGCAGGCAAACTTTCCTTGAACCCTGTTCCCGGTGGTGTGGCGAACTTGATCTTCAATGATTATGCCCAGCCCGGCGATAAGATGACGCTCACGTTCAACACTGCCGCCAAGAAAATCACCGGCTTGAACATCGATACCTACCTGGGCCAGGAAAAAGACGCGGTGACGCTGCTGGTGCAGATGTCTACGCTGCCGGATGGTACCAACTATGCATGGCAAACAGTTCTCAACGCGACCGCCAAGAAGTTGGTGGTAACAACTACAAATTCCAAATACCAGAAGATTGAGCGCGAACTAGGGATCCGAGACGTCAGAGCACACAGCAGGTCTTCCAATCGCGGTGGGAAGTTAGCAGATTCATGCTTGACGTAACAGGAAATGTTACGGACTATGAAGTGCAGTTGGCGTGATTACCTAACTATCTAGGCGCAGCGTGCAGTATCGTCGACTTTCTCCTGCCGACTTGAGACTTCTCTCGTCCGATTACCAGCTGAAAGAATCGCCCGCCCGGTGTCGGGAGTCGTGAACGCCGAAAAGCCGCAATCCAAGCAGACCAAGATCTTGGGGAATATCAGGACGTTGGGTTTGTCGAGATTCTTGAGGCCACGGAAATGGATGTTGATCTCCGCGTTAAATTCCGTCTGATTTTGCGAAGCGCATGAACCGCACGACATAATCGTCTCCCTGCAGGTGGTGCTTTAATTCCGCGGCAATTATACGCGAGCCGGAGCGTGTTTTGTGATCCTGATCACAATTCGAGACAAACCTCGTCGAGATCACCGATTAAACGATCGTAGAAACTCCCTTTCACCTCAGCACTTAGGCGATGGTCGTAGCCGACCCGGCGCTCAGGAACACTCCTCAGAGCTCAGATGATTTCTGCGTGGGCTGATAGTTTTGCCAGTTACCGTAGCTCCGCTTCGCGCATAGTGTACAGGGCGCAGAATCTCGGCCATCGAAATCAGAGAGGAATACCATGATGAATACAAACGTTACCGAAGAAAAACGACCGATCGGCATGACCCCGATCGCGGGCAGCACGGCTCGCGCTGCGTATAAACGCACGCTGCTTATCGCGGCCGCTATCTTGGCCGCTGTCGTACCTGCGATCGCCCAGGCGGGTGGAGAGCTACAAGAGAAGCTGGCAGCGGTGAAGCAATCGACGGCGGAAAACCAGCAAAAACTGCACGGGTACGAATGGACGGAAACAACCCAACTCGCCCTCAAGGGCGATCCTAAACCTCCCAGCCAGGCAAGCTGCGTGTATGGTCCGGACGGGAAGGTACAAAAGACGCCTCTCACTGCGCCGCCCCCACCTCCGAGCGGAGGACGAATGAAGCAGAAAGTGATCGCGAAAAAGAAGGAAGAGATGAAGGACTACATGGGACAAGTAAAAGTCCTGCTCGCCAAGTACGTGCCACCCGATCCGCAGAGTATGCAACAGGCATTCCAGGGGGGAAAAGTCTCGTTGGCTCCCAATCCAAGTTCCGGCGTGACGCAGATGGTGTTCAAAGACTATGCCCTGCCCGGCGACCAGATGACGCTCTCCTTCGACACAGCAGCGAAAAAAATTTCCACGGTAAAGGTAGACACATACCTGGATGATCCGAAGGATGCGGTCACACTAGCGGTTCAGTTTGCGAGCCTCCCGGACAACACGAATTACGTACAGCAGACCGTGCTTGATGCCACTGCCAAGAATCTGGTGGTGACCACAACAAATTCTGATTACAAGGCGATTGGGCACTAGCCGACCGTAAATTGTATGTGAAGAACTGTATGAAGAAAGCTAACCCGCAATAGTTTGGCACGGCATGCTGTTCCCGAAAGGCCACTACGTGACAGTAATGTCGAACTTGCGGATACGATATCTTTTTGGGCTCGGACTGGCGGCAGTTTTGGTGTTATGTCCGCCTCAGGCAGTCCGAGCCCAGGACCTTGCACCCCGCGCCTATCTCATCACTCCCCTGCACTCCAACGCAGTCATCCTGACGTACTCCTTCTACGACGGAAGTATCGATTTCAACGGCGTGCTCCCAGTCACCGACGCAAAGGGAAAATACAGCATCCCTATCTTTAGCTACTACCACTCCTTCGGCCTCTTTGGCCGCTCTGCCAACATCGTCGCTGCGTTGCCATATGCAATCGGACACTTCACGGGAACTGCGGCGGGGGTGGAGCAGAACCTCTACCGCTCTGGTCTGGTGGATTCGGTCTATCGCCTTTCGGTGAACCTCAAGGGTGGACCGGCGATGCGACCGCAGGAGTTCGTCAAATGGCATCAGAAGATTCTGCTTGGCGCCGGACTGAAGGTGATCGCTCCGACTGGCCAGTACGATCCGACGAAGGCGATTAACTGGGGCTCCAACCGCTGGTCCTTCAAACCGGAACTTGGCTATTCCCAACGTTGGGGCAAATGGGTTCTCGATGGCTACGCCGGCGTTTGGTTCTTCACCACCAATCATGATTTCTGGTCGCGCAATAGCTACTATCCGGGGACGAGGTCTCAAACGCGAAAGCCCATGGCAGCTTTCGAAGGGCACCTGAGTTACGACTTCAAGCCTCGGCTCTGGGTCTCGCTCGACGTCAATTTCTGGGTCGGCGGAACCACGAGCGTTGCCGGCGTAGAAAACTCCCTTACCAAACAGCAGAACTCTCGTCTGGGAAGCACCGCCGCGATCCCGATTAGCAAGCACCAGTCTCTGAAATTCGGCTATAGCAACGGCACCTACATCCGCTTTGGCGGCAACTACCAGAACGTGTCGATTGCGTGGCAATACTCGTGGCTGGGAAGACCCAACTGAAAGAAACAGGATTTGGACAAAGAAAGAAGTACGTCTGGCAACTGGTTAACAAAACTCCCTGGTTTATCGGTCTTGGATTCGCGACATTCAATATCCTGAAGTAACTGCAGGACCATTCTCCCGTCAAAATCATGATGCGGCCCCACACCAAGGAATATCGGGGCCTTCATGCTGCTGGCGGGAATCATCCCGTTATTTGTCATGATCGTTCAGTATTCCCGGACATTGAAACGGATGGGCAGGAAAGAGAGTCTCTTCGGTAACCCTAATTTCCAGATGGCCGCCGCCTTCTCTTGCTGGGGATCATTCTCCTGATCACTCTCATCGGGAATACTCTTCTGCCATGAAAAAGAAGTCAGTCGCCGATCACCGCGCGACTGTCGATATTGACAGGTTACAAGGCTCCTCGTTCCTCTTAGCATCCAGGCGTCTCGAGAACACCGTGATGGCAAGGACCCTCTTGGCGGGGTTCGCGAGAAGAAGTCTAACAATACCGGATCAGAATATGAGCGCCCTTTCGAACATCGAGATGCGTCCCATCGCCGTTCGTATTGCCCTCCTCGTCGGCGGAGATTCAGAGATCGAGAAACAGTTGCGTGGCATCCTCGAACCCGGCCTCTGGGCAGTCCAGCATGCACACGACAATGCGGCGGCGCTGGTTCTGGCCCACATTAAGAATTTCGATCTGATCTTGACCAGCGAGAAGACTTCCGGCAGACAAGACGTTGAACTACTTCAAAAGCTCCGACTCATACGTCCTCATACACGCTTGATTATTTTGGCTGACGAAAGCACCCCTGCGGACGTGATTGCGTCAATGCGCCAGCACGCTTTCAGCTATTTTTCCAAACCATTCTCGCCAGGTGCGCTGGTCGTGATGATCCGACGCGCGATTGAAGAACCTTGCTGGGATGACGGTATCGATGTAGTGTCGGCAACCCCGGAATGGGTTCGGATCCGTGTTCGCTGTGACCTTAAGACGGCTGATCGAGTGCTCCAGTTCCTGGATGAGTTCTCCGAACTGCCTGACCCGGAACGAAGCGCGGTTGCCATGGCGTTCCGCGAGATGCTCACCAACGCAATCGAACACGGCGCACGCCTCGATCCTAACCAGCAAGTTGAAATCTCTTATTTGCGAGCCCGTCATATGGTGACTTGCCGTATCAGTGATCCGGGAGAAGGCTTTACGCTGGACGAGATTCCTCATGCTGCAATCGCTAATCCGGAGGACGACCCGCTGCGCCACCTCGAATACCGCGATGCGCACGGTATGCGCCCCGGCGGGTTCGGCGTTCTGCTAACGCAACGACTCGTCGATGAGCTCGTGTACAACGAGCAAGGCAATGAAGTGATGCTCATCAAGTATCTCGATCTGGAGCCGCGGACGTCACATAGCTCAGACCTGTTTCCTGCACGCAGTACAAGCAGATAGAGCGGTGGGCCGGGGAGCAGCTGCAGCCATGGCTGCGCCGCGTTAGCAATCACGAGGCGCGAAAACGCGCCCTGCGCCATGTGCGGCCAGTCTCTATTGACAGTGCACAGCGCCCTTTTATGCCGCCGGCACCGTCTACGCGCTTACGCCGCCGCCGACTTGCGCCGAGCCATCGAGGCATACAAGTTCTTCTATGGCACCGTCGTTACCGAGGCCGTCATGCAGTAAGGCCCCACTTCTTCCAGTTACACGTGCCCTTCTGGGCTTCCCGCAAGCGGATCTGTTCTTGCGTCATGACGGGCCTTCTTTCATTCAGGCGGACTTGGCCGCCACTTGATCGTTAGTTGTTGTGTTCAACTCGAGTGCTTTGACCAACTCCTCAACTCCGTGCCTTGTCGGCTTGGAAGCGGCCGCCAGGAAAATGGAGTGCGACGGAAGCGCAATCTGAGCTCCGGCCGACTCGACACACTCCATGACGCGAAGCAGCATTTGCTCCTGGATTTCGAGAAACTGACTCCAGTCGCCGGCCAAGACATAAGCAAAAACTTCGATTTCGAGAGAGGACGGACCGAACCCAAGGAAGCGAACTCGAACTGATTCGGGTTCGATTTGCTGATTTTCTATCAGAAGGCGGCGGATGCTGTTGAGGACGGCATCCATCTGCGACGACGTGGTCGCCTGATGCAGCCTCAAGACTGGGTGCAGCCAGAACTTGTCGCGGGAAGAGAAGTTTTCGAGGGTCATGGTCGCGATTTGCCCGTTCGGAACGCTGACCATGGTTCTGTCTAGAGTTCGAATGCGCGTCGAGCGGAGGCCGATATCGTCGACGACGCCCAACGTATCGCCCACCTTCAGAGTGTCTCCCACGCTCACAGCTCGATCGAAGATAAGGGATATGCCGCCGATTATATTTTCCAGAGTTTTCTGGGCAGCGAGTGCAACGGCAATGCCCCCGACGCCGAGTCCAGCCAGTGCGGCCGTCAGATTCACTCCGAAGTGGTATAGGGCTACCAGCAAGCCCGCAAAGACGAACAGCAGGTCGACTATCCGGCGAGCAAACCGCAGCATCAAAGTGGCCGAGGGAAGCTTGCGCCCTCGTGCACCTTTACCGAGGTGCGCTTCGACCACTCCATTCAAGAGAATCAAAACCCAGACGCAACCCACGATGGTGATAATGCTGGCGGTACTGAGCCAGAACTGCCGTGCCATTAAGGGAAGGCCAAGCTTAGCAAGTGACCACCGAATCAGCAGGGCCAACAGTAATAGGCGGACCGGCATGGGCAGGACTTGGGGATTGGACAAATCCAGTTTCCTGTACAGACGCCGGCGCCCATAGACGGCTAGAGGCCTGAGAATACGGTTCAACAGGGCGGTAACCAAAAAGAACAACGGCACGCCCACAAAGACAGCGAGCCATTGAAACAGGACTATACCGGCGAAACGATTCTCCACCAGGAATGCAGGCAGAACGCTTTCCACTGATATGACTTCGATCTCGTCATACAGATCCGGAATGGAGTCAAGGGTGCTCCTCGAGAACAACCAAAGGGATCCCGATTTCCCGCGATCCACCCGCTCGAGGATGATTTCTACATTGCCGCTTTCGCTTCTGACCGTTCCCACTAGCTCATGGTCAGGTCTCAACGGATCGGAAAGCGAGCCTTCGGGCTGGTCGCTGGGAACGCGGAACCGAGCGGGCAAGCGGCGATCGAGCACGACGAATAGCTGGTGAGCAAGATCCGCGGCGGCTTTGCCTTGAAGTCCAGTGTCCAGATAGCGGGCGGCTAAGTCGTCATCGTTCTTTCGGGCTGCGATCAAGAAGCCCAGAACTGTACCGCGCGGGGTGGTACGGCCAAGAGCATCTTGAGGAAACTCGGGTTGAGCCGCAGCCGGAGCGGGGGAAGGACTCACATGCTGCGTCCACGCCGGAATGCAAGACAATAAAATCAAGCATAGCAAGAAAGCGCCTATGTACAAGTCGGCTACGCGCTTCTGAGGCAAAGAGAAAGACACGCGCATTTCACGTCGGCGCCTCAAGGTTGCCTCTTCCATCACTTCCATTTCCATTGCGAAGCCTCGCAAGGTAAACCGTTTGTGTCAGCGGTTAGGACTGGTTCGCTAATTGAGAGTCTCAGTCGCGAGCCGACTTTGTTCATGCAGCAAAAATGATGATCACAGAATCGATGATCACAGTGTCATAGATACCCGCGCTAAAGGCCGATCTTCACGCCGATAACTTGGGCGGTCGCGTCCTTGCACCGGTAGAATGAATTTTCGCATTGTTGTCGTTGGTCTTCTCGGTGAGTAGAGGCGATACACGAGTTGACTGGGCTTCTACTCGCCAATCGTTCAACCATTTGACGAACTCTCCGTTCGCCTTCGCCCCGAGCGCGGGGATGTTTTGGCCCGTCTGCATGCTCTTCGATCGGGAGAAAACGTGCTGCCAGAGAGACCGCAGTGCACGGGGGCAGCCGTGCTCAATCCTGCCGTAAGCCACAGCTAGCAACCTACCGGCGAGAAGAAACAATATGATGGCCAGAATTACAACGAATAAAGTCATACGTCCTGCTCGCCGCAGGATTTGAAAAATCGAGGAGTCATAGGTGACACCACGGTCAGACTAATGCGCGGCAGAACGCGTCGAAACTGTCACATTTGACAGGGCGAAGGGCTGATGATTGCTATGAAGTAGTAGCGCTCGATCACTCAGAACCGTGTGGAGCCTCCGAATGCCATGGCCAGTGTCTCTCGGTTTCGACCACGGATCGCGACCAAGATGCCCAGCATGCCGATGTTCCTGCAGCGTCAACAAGGTTTGAGCGTCGCGCGAGGAACAATTGTGAGAAAACTTGGTTTGAGAGTGCCGGGCTGGCTGTCTATGCCCTAGGTTGAACGTTTGGGAATGTGCTCATCGCAAACTGCGGCGTGCAAGCGAAGTTCCACAATGCACCCGAGCTCATGGGTAGCAACATTGGGACAACCGGGGAAATCGCAAAGGTATTCGGTGAGAATTTCTTCGCGCCCGTCCGCAGTCTTGAGACCCGTTTTAATCGTTACGTAAGGAATGGAAACGACCTCTTGCCGGTCCTCCTCAATTATGCGCGGGTGAGATTTTTTTTAAAAGTGGCTTTTCTCAATCTGAAAAGCTGGAGTCTCCTCAGTTAACGGCAAGTTTCCAATAGTGGTGCCGGGCGGCCGTGGTTGCGGCCGCCCGGTAGCCTGGCCCGACGACTACTGTCGCGCCATCGCGAGGCGAATCGCATCCTCTGGCGAGACCAGATGATCGGCCTCTTGGGCAGCTTCGGCGATTGCCAGCTGCACGCCTAATCACTTCGCCGTTGAAGGCATTGCCGAGCGGCCCATAGTCCGGGGAAACCGGGGCGCCGGTGTCCTCGCCGACGTCGCAGCCATCGTCGGCAGAGAAGACCATTGCCTGTGTTATTGGGACGGTCCCTTCGCCAACCTTCTTGCCGTCAACGTACAGCGTCACCTTGCCTCCCTTACCGAGGCCACCGCCTGCGTACGCAAACTCCATGCGTACCTGGTGCCTTCCTGAAGGTAACGGGCCCGCAGACTCGGCGAAGTAGTGATTCACACCTGCCACGTTGTAGCAGTACTTCAGCTTGCCGCCCTTCGCGTACAGGCTCCAACCGCCGATGTTCGCGCCTTGAGCGATGATGACGCCCTCGGCACCCTTCTCCGGCACTACGATCTCGGCAGTCACGGAGTGGGACTTGTTCTTGATGCTGAGGACGCAATTCTCCGACAGACGTCCCATACCGCCGAAGAGGAGTTGGTTATTCCCCTTAATCAGTACCGGCCGCCCGGCGATATCCGGATTCATCTTCTCAGCGACGCGATCGTCGATGGGCAGCACCTTGTAGCGTGTCGCCTCAATCATCCAGAGTCGCTGCAATTCGTGCAACTTCTCCGGCATTTGTTTGGACAGATCCTTCGCCTGGCTCCAGTCCTTCGTTGTGTCGTAGAGTTCCCAGACGTCGTCGTCGAGGGCTACCGTCTTTCTGCCGACCAGAATCCAGGGCGTTCCATGTTTCGTTACTGCAGTCCAACCCTTGTGGTAGATGCCACGGTTGCCGAACATTTCGAAGTACTGCGTCTCATGTCTCTCGGCCGCCTTGGGGTCGTTGAACGAGTAGACCATGCTGGTGCCCTCAATCGGGTCCTGCTGTACGCCGTTCACCGAGATCGGATGGGGCAGTCCCGCCACTTCGAGAATGGTGGGCGCCACGTCGATGACGTGGGAGAACTGTGAGCGGATCTCGCCCTTGGCCTTGATGCCCTTGGGCCAGCGGACGATGGTGCCATTGCGGGTACCGCCCCAGTGCGATGCAACTTGCTTGGTCCACTGATACGGCGCGTTCATGGCGTGCGCCCAACCCACAGCGTAGTGGGGGTACGACTCAGGCCCGCCGATCTTGTCGTACCGCTGCATCAGGAATTCCGGCGTTTCAAGGCCCGCCAAGCCATTGAAGTTCGCCATTTCGTTGTACGCCCCGTTGATCGTGCCTTCGGCCGAGGCACCGTTATCACCAATAATGTAGTAGACGAGCGTGTTGTCGGCGATGCCCAGCTTCTCCAGCGTCTCAAATATCCGGCCCACGTGGTGATCGGTGTACTCCATGAAGCCCGCGTACACTTCCGCCTGGCGCCGCAGGACCGGCTTAAGAGCTTCCGGCATGTCCTCCCACGCTGGAATCTCTTTATGGCGTGCGGTGAGCTGGCAGTCGGGCGGGATCACTCCGAGCTTCTTTTGCCGCGCGAAGGTCTCTTCGCGCAGCTTGTCCCAGCCCTGGTCGAATTTTCCCTTGTACTTATCTGCCCACTCCTTCGGAACATGATGAGGTGCATGGGTAGCGCCAGGAGCGAAATAGATAAAGAAGGGCTTGTCGGGTGCGAGCGCCTTCTGCTGGCCGATCCAGGCGACCGCCTTGTCGGTCATGTCTTCCACGAGGTGATACCCCTGTTCGGGCGTCCTATCCGGTTCGACCGGCGTGGTTCCTTCATACAGCGTGGGGTACCATTGATTCGCCTCACCGCCGATGAAACCATAGAAGTACTCGAAACCGCCTCCGCCCGTGGGCCATGCGTCGAACGGCCCAACCGGGCTCGTCTGCCAAACCGGGACCTCGTGGCATTTGCCGAACTGCGCGGTGGAGTAGCCGTTGAGCTTGAGCGTCCGCGCCACTGGCGACATGGTGTTGGGCAGGACCGAGCAGTAACCCGGCGCACCGGTGGCGACCTCGGTGATGCCGCCCATGCCGGCGGAGTGGTGGTTGCGGCCAGTCAGCAGTGCCTGACGCGTCGGCGAGCACAGCGCGGTCGTGTGGAAGCGATTAAACTTCAGGCCATTCGCGGCCATCTTTTCGGCATTGGGAGTCTGGCAGGGGCCGCCAAACGCGCTAGCAGAACCGAAACCCGCATCATCGATCAGCACAATCAGCACATTGGGAGCGCCCGCCGGCGGACGTAATTGCTCGATGGGCGGAAACTTGGAGTCGGGATCCTTCGCATCATAAGTGATCAATCCACTGAACGATCGATCCGGGATGGGCAGAATCGATCGCTGAATCTTGTCGGGCGAATTCATAGGCATTTCTCCTCAAAATTAAAATCGCGATTCGGCAACAGCGTAGGGCCCGCCTTCCCGACGGACAACTGTCAAAACGGACAGGTCACGGGGCTTTGTGCTGCGGAGGGCCTTCTGCGAGGTACGACTCAATGCAGAGGCACAGAGACTGTTTCACGACACACCACTAGCCGCCACAAATTGCTGACTTGAGGACAACAACGTCGATTCAGTTGTGCAGAAACAGGGTCAGACTTGTTTCTCAGTGGGCCGAATTACGGTCAGTGTGAAAATCGGCTTTTGGAGCATTGCCAGGATCTTCACTTTCTATACATGAAGATAGCTTCTTTATTCCGCCCCAATAGTACTGCAGCAGATTTTCACCCTCCCTTTCGATCTCACCAATTGTCCGTGGCCGCAGATTGCCGGAACCTGGAAACAACAGGTACAAAATTCCGTCAGACTCGCCTCCGTGGCGCGCATCGGACCGGATCCCCAGGGCGTCGGCCAGCGCGACGGAGCCTTCACCTAAGGTTCCAATGTCAGCATAGATAGCGAACGACGATTTGCCGTTCCGCAGGTTCATCACGACGGCGAAATCCCCCAGCCGCGCCTCTCCGCGATCCGCTACTTCTTGTGGCAACGCTACATAAGGAATCTTCGATGCATCCACATATACCGTTGGGTCGGTGGACTCTTTCGTCTTGTCTGAAAGCGAGGTGCATGAGATGTAGTAGCCGGGGAAAGGATCGCTCTCTTGCTGAATCAACGGATTGCCGTCTCGATCGGTCGCGATACCGTTCCAATGGGCTGGCTCACCAGCATTCGCCAACGCATCAAGCCCGGTGTCGTCGGGGTTGTACGCATTCGGAGCGCCGTCTGCATCAATGGTCATACCCGAGACGAAAAAGAAGGCTTGGCTCTCCGGCAATTGCCAAACTGGCACCTCATGAGAATTCTGGCCATCTCGATCCCAAGCCGCGATATCCAGGAGTACCGATTTCACACTGACGCACCTGTTGGCAAGTCCCTTGAGCACTCCACGTTCAGCGGCGTTCTTCCATGAGCCCGCTAAGTTTTCAGTCAACGCTGCATTCCATGGAGCTGCGTTATGGCTCGAGGGTAGATGCACGAATTGAGCCTCTCCAAAGACTTGCTCTCTTTGTGCAAATGCCGACGCGCACAGGAACGCGGACAGTATTAGGTGTAGGACTCGTTTCCTCATTCAGCCCCTTCTCCACAAAACGCAAGGCTCTCGAATAGTTTGATTATCGACAGCTAAGATCAAGAGCTTCAGCCTAAGCGACTCGTGCCGATGCTAGAACTGTCAAAAGTTCCAGTAGGTGTGCCAAAAGGCGCCGCCACAACTCTCCGTGGCGTGCTGATGTGGCCTGCCACCGTGTTGCATGCTGCAACAGAGCTTCTCACTGTTAATACTGACAGTTGGCAAACCAGCGCTGCTCAATAGTCCCGACGTAACCGGCATTCGGGCGGGCCGACTCTGGAACGTCGGTGGCGTTCTCACAGATAAACAGTCGCGCTAAATCCCGTTATTAATGACAGTATGCAAGTTGGGCGGAAAGACGTATTTTTCTTTTGGAATGCGTTTCTTTGACTACAGAAACAGTTGCGATGCACGGGCTGCAACATCACAGAAACTTGCATGGCTATTGAGCGAATCGCACCGCCACAGCACTCTGCGCACGGGGTGAGCGAAGTAAGGAACGCAAGAAGCAGTGACGTTACTGGAGAGAACTCATTGTTCGCATCTTATCAAGCATCGCTCAAGATGGATTCCTCGAACCATCCGGGCGAGTCGCCGCGTAGGACCCGCATTTTGGTGGCGGATGACAATGCGGCGATTCTCGCTTACGTGAGCGCTGCGCTCGATGCTGATTATGAGATTGTCGGCAAGATCACCGATGGCAATACTGTTTGTGCTGAAGTTGCCAGGCTCAAGCCGGATCTCGCAGTTTTGGACATCTCGATGGGAGAGTGCAATGGCATCGAGATCGGTCGCCAACTGTGCGAGCAAGGCTACGCCGGCGAAATCATATTTCTCACGGTGCATGAAGATCTCGATTTTGTGACCGCTGCCATCGGCGTGGGCGGGCGGGGTTATGTCATCAAATCCCGAATGAACATTGACCTCGGGCTGGCAGTGAAGGCAGTGCTCTCACGTCACATATTCATTTCCCCCCCGCTGCGGCAGTAGTAGTGATTTGCTCATCTCTCGCTGACAGCAACATTGGGGGGGCAACACGATAAGAAGTGAGCGGAGCAGCAGACGCGGAAAGAACGAAGGGTTGCCATCTGTCTGAAGGAGGGCCCGGAGGGTCGTGGGCGAGCGTACTCAACTTCGAGTCTTTCTCTATCCATCTCAAAAATTTTGCATCGGAATCTCCTTCCTCCTTGCACCGATCATTTCAGGCCGAACGTCCACGTGAGCCCGGAACTGCTTCCGTAGTCGCTGCCGGAGAAAGTGGGCGGCGGCCGATTGTCCCAGTTCCCATAGAACGATAGATTCCATTTCAGGTTGCTGATGATCTTGACGTAATAGGATGCGTTCGTATTGAAGCGCACACGGCCAGGTTCGGATAGGACGGGCAGAAATGTCGCGGTGAGGCGGAGGTTGGTTTTGCTGAACCGGAAAAATTGTGCATCTGCGTAGATCAGAGCGGCGGCCGCATTTTCCGTATTCGCGGAAACCACCGAGGGCTGATATTGCGTGTTCTGCCATGCTCCGCCACCAAGAACGGAGATGCTCGCCCGGTTCGTATTTTTAAGGAAACGGCCTACGCCGCCACCAAGGCTGGTCTGCAACGAGATCCCCTGCTCGGAACTCTGCAGAAAATCGCCCACGCCTGAATAAAACCAGTTGTTCCAACGCAACTGGCGAAGAACATTCGCACTCCACGCATTCCGGGTAGTGGCGCCCGCGCTAGTGCTGGAAGAGAGGGTGGAATCGAAGCTCGCCTGAGCGCTCCAACGTTCCCGAATGTACGATGTCTGCGAACCGAGAGAATACTGGGTAGATTCATTCCCTTTGGCATAAATGAATCCGAAGTTGATCATGCCGTTAAATCGCTGCCAGAACTTATCCGAGGTTCCAACCAATTGCGTGATCTGCGACCGCTCAATTCCGGCTTCCGGAGCCGCCGGATCAATCACCTGGATTTTCGTCGGACGTCCGGCTGGATTTTCTGGAGTCCGGAGTGCTCCGGAGTAGACTGAGCCGTCTTCGGTTTTCACCACAAACAACTGCTTGCTCTCTATGCTGGCGACCTTCAACCAGTCAATCGATATCGTGCCGTCGATGTAATCCACGCTTACGTATAGTGTTCCAGCATCAAGACTCTTCACCTCGCAGGTCACGCGGTCGCCATTCTTCATGACCAGCACATCAGTCTTATCCCGCGCAAAAAGCGGCACAGCGAGAAGGACAACGATCAGGCGTAGACACTTCCGCAGAGTCATGGCAGAACCTCTTCGCGATTCATTCCATCCGTATCGCGGTGCGCCGCCTTCGCGGCCGAACCATAAGGATCGCGAACAACTAGAGTCCCGCGATGCCCTTGTTTTGTAGCACCCGGATGACGACGCGCCGGTTCTCGGCCTCGCTGTCTGCGGTTTTGTCCTTATCTACTTGCCGACTTTCTCCCATCGCGCCCGGAGCCAGCATGTTCGTGAGCGGAACGTGACCCTGCTGCAGCAGGATGTTGACCACATTGTTGGCGCGATCTTCACTAAGCTTCTGGTTAAGAGAAACACTGCCAGATGATGAGGCATACCCTTTGACTTGGATCATGTATCCATTGATGGTCTTTGCTTTATCGGCCAGGGTGACCAGTTGAGGATTGTACTTAGGATCAACTTTCACCTTACCGTTGGCGAAATAGACGGTGACCTCATCGAGGATGTAGTAATCGTTGAGCTGGCCAAATCGCGCGGTCGCAGCGGCAATCGCCTCTTTATTGGCGGCGACATTCTTCTCCTGCTCAGTCAGCGCAGCTTCCTGCTTTTCTAACTCCTCTTTGTTCTGCTGGGTTTGCTGAGCGGTCTCGGCCAGACCCGCCTGGATGGCTTGCGCTTGTTCCAGATCGTTGCCCTTGAAGCGTATCGTATGAGCGATCAACTGATTCTTTTCGTCGTAAACCCCGTCTACCTTGATGGGAAGCCCCGGAATGAGGGCAGCCATTGACATCTCTTTCTTGCGGGCCTTGAGTGCGCCCACCACCTGGGCCACATCGGTGCGGTCAGTCAGCAGGACGATGACCTTCGGCGAATCCGCGGTCTGTAAGATAATTGTCGATCCGCTTCGTCCCTTGATCACTCCTTCGACCTTGGTCTGAGCGCAGACGACTATGCTTGATAGCGCCACTGAAGCCAGCAATACGGTCTTGATCTGTCTACTACGCGTCATAATTCCTCCGATTTAACTTCGTCTAAAGCTACCTTGGCCCTTAAATCGCTCAGATATCCTGGATTGAGCATCAGGACTCAGAAACTGTCCTGCCACTTCTGGCGGCGGACAACGAAATCCACGCTCTTGCCGAGCGGGTGCGCTCGGCAAATTGCTCGCTCGGCGCTGGGTTCCGGTTTGGGCACCACAGCGCAGGGTTCTTCGCCTTTTCTTATAGGTGCAACGCCACCAGGAAGGAACTGTCAGAACTAACAGAAGGGTATCTCAGTTGAGGAGCTTCGCTTTCTCATTCGTGGCGGCGAGAATCTGTCCGATTCAGATCGATGCTTCTTGTAGCGACTGTCGGTCATGCCCGCGGCCGCCAGCGGCGATGTCCATGGCCGCATGATCGTATTCCAGGGAACCCGCTAGTTTACGACGAGCGTCACGGTGGTGCTCTGCCCGGCATCAGAGGGCGTTCCCGAGGACGTACCGGTCACCGTGATGTGATAGGTCGCGGGCGGAGGTGGCTGCCCACCGCCGCCTCCGCCATTGCTTACACCGGCGCACGAGACGAATACCATCATCGCGAGACAGATAACGACGCAGCCTGACAACTGCCGCGTCTTTGCGGTTCGATGTCCCGAAGCACTCATGCCGATCACAATCGCAGCCACCGGCAACCACATCGCGGGCGGAGGAAAATTTCCTCTTACCAGCGCTTCCGAGCGGACACTGTTCCCTTTCGTGGATATGTTCATGACCACGTCGATCGCAGAATTGCCCGGAGTTACTGGCGTCGATGGATTAAAGATGCATTGCGCCCCAGCCGGAAGCCCCGCGGTACAGGCAATAGACACGGCCCCATTGAAGGACGAGCCCACAGGTAGCACTCTCAGCGCGTAAGGGCCGCTCGTTTGTCCTGCTGTGACCGTCTGGCTGGTGGTCGAGGAGGTCACAAGAAAGTCTTGCCCCACGGTCAGGGACACGCTCACGCTGTGGCTTGGGGCTCCGGTGGTGTCCTGGGAATTGATCTTGACGGTGTACTGGCCCGCGTTCGCATCGTTCGGAACGTTGATGGTTGCGGTGAGATTCGTCGTGCCTCCGCTCACTACAGTGAGTGGATTTGCCGGCGTGAGCGTGCACATGGCACCCGGGAGCGAACTCGCGTCGCAAGTCGCATTGACTTTGCCGCTGTAAGAGAAAGAGGAGGTCAACTGCAGGCTGGCTGTCGCCTGCGCCCCGGGTGTCGCCGAAAGTGTCTGCGTGCCGGAGATCGAGTAATCCCCGACTGTAAAGGGGATGGGTAGCGTGTGCACGATGGATCCTGAAGTTCCGCTGATCGAAAGCGTGTACGCACCGGCGGTAAAGGAGGAGCCCTTAATGGTGAGAGTCGCTGTCGCAGGAAACGTGCGGACCGTCGCCGGACTGATGCTGCAACTTCCCGCGCCATACGTCGCTGGACAAGCTAACGTCACGGTGCCGTTGAAGCCGTCTTGCGAAGTAATGGAAATCGGACTGTTCGTACCCGTGCTTCCAACGTTGACCTCGGGGAACGCACTCGGTTCGCTCATTGCAAAGTCAGGATTTGCGGTCACGACGAGGTTGAACGAAGTTGTAAGAACCGCCGGAGCTCCGCTCGTTGAAGTCTGCAGTGTCACGGGATACGTGCCGGCGGCCGTACTGACCGGTACTGCAACGCTTGCCGTCATGTTCACCGGAGATCCCGACCTCGGATTTACGGTTGCGCCGGGAGTCAAGTTGCAGGTGGCGCTGGGAATGGATGTGCTGCACGAAACCGTAACGCTCTGGCTGAATGATCCTGCAGCCGTAACTTGAAAACTAACCGGCGAAGAAATGTTCCCACGTGAAACAGACACACTGGCCGGAGAGGGCGTTGTGATTCCAAAGTTCACCAGATGCAGTGTCAGTGGGATCGTGTGCGTTACATGATTTGAGTCCGCCCCAGTAGCCTTCAAATTGAAGCTGTAGTCCCCTGCTGCGCCGCCCACGGTCAGCGTGAAAGGCGTTTTGTTAGTGGGAGTGAAACTCGCCGGAGATGGACTGCAGGTGCTCGGAGGTGCCTTTGCACCCGCGGTGCAACTGAGCGTGACTGAGCTCGTGTATCCGTTCACGGCGGATGTTGTGCCGTTGAAACCCGACGTCTGTCCCGCAAAGGCCGTCAGCGGCGTGTTCGAGACGGAGAACCAAAAGTCCGGCGTGATCACCAGGTTGAATTGCCACATGCCCCGTCCATAAGTGGAGGCACGCAGCAATTGTTGTCCGCCGTGATTGAACACTCCCAGCGCAGTGACCACGACATTAGGAAGAAATCCGGCATGGTTCGTGCTGGGGTTCGGCCCCAGTTCGGTCCAGTTCGGCGCAGAAGTCGGACTGGCAAATACACCGACGTCAGTGGCTACAAACACTTGCGACATGGGTGCGTACACCACCACGGCATTGGCGGGCGAATCGGGAAGATTGCCGGTAAAGTCGCTCCAACTCGTTCCAGCGTTGGTTGTTTTCCAAACGTGGCCCCCTCCGCCAGTGAAGCCCATTACGGTGACGTAAGCGGTATTTCCCGAGGCGTCGGAAGGATCGATGGCAACACCTGAAATCGGATACTGATTGGGATTGATATTTCCCTGCGGCCCGTTTTCTGTGACGTCGAGAAACGCTGCCGGCCCCCCGGAGGCATTGGTTGTTACCCAGACCCGGCCCCCCGCGGGTGAGCGAGCAGGGCCCTCAAGAGGACCAAACCCGCTGGTCGTAGCATAGATCGTGCCCGATCCGTTAATGTCGATCGTTCCCGCAGCAGCCAGCCCGCGCACCTGATTCACTTCGCTTCCGGAACAGGTAGCCGAGCCCAGGCTGTCGAAGTTCGGGCTCACCGCGGTGAAGATGCCGCCTGCACGCGGTCCGCGCCAAACGCGGCATGTGCCGACCAGCATCGAAGTCGTGGAACCCGGATCAAGAATGTACGGAAAATAGAACGCTCCGTCATCTCCATCCAATCCACTGCTGGTGACGACATAGTTAAATCTGGAGTTATTGCAGTACACCCCGTCGCTGCAAAATTGAATGCCGAGCCCTTCCGGAGGAATATCTGGATTCGATGCATAGAAGTTCGAACCTGTGATCGGATCGATGGCGTTGTAACCACCGTCGCCGCCGAGAACATTCGCCCAACCTGGATTCGTCGTTGCCTGGCTCGTCGCCGGGGATCCGTTGTCCTGCGTGCCGCCGAGCATCGTGTTGGGATCGCTCGGATGCTGTGAGAAGCTGACGAACTGCGCCATGGACCCGAGGTTCTGGTTGAGATCGTCAAACTGGTTGATCCCCGAACAAGCGCCGCTCATCAAGGCCATGGAATCCATCGAGCGCACGGTAAACGCCGCCATCGTTCGCGAAGTACAGAAGCGCATTGCCTGAATCGCTACCGGAAATCGGAATCGTCGCAGCCAGAGCGTGCTGATCCGGATGCACGTGAGACGGGGCGGCGATTGGAATGCACCCGTACACATGCGTCAGGTTGATGAACGGCGTCGCTGCGCACGTTGGATTCAGGCCACTAAGCTGGCATTTGTAGAGATTGATCGCTCCTGCATAGAGATCCGTGCCTGCTCCGTCGGGCATTGCCAGCAGTTCCAGGTTGTACGTTCCCTGTTGCACCCCGCAGCCATAGCTGTCCCCGCAGTTCTTGATTCCGCTGTCGGAGATCGCAATCCATGAAGCTCCGCCGTTCACGCTCTGCCAGATTCCGCCATCGACCAGATCCCCGGCCGCGGAAAAATAGACGTACCACGCGTACATCTCATTGCGGCCCGGGACCGTCGTGATCTCGCCGCGATACATCGGGCAAGCATAGTTGTTGGAAACGGACTGCGGCGGACAAGCCGCTGCGCTCAGCAGCGCTCCGCCGGGCTGGCTCGCCAGGCGAGTCCAGCTAACGCCGTCCGGCGACGAATAGAAGCCGTGATAGCGGATGGCGGCGAAAAACTTGTTTGCGAGGTCGTTGTAGACCACGGAAGTCGCAGACGTGGGGTCGGTAGCTCCTCCCGGATCGGACAACGAGTCATACGTCCAACTCTGTCCTGCATCGAGAGAAGTATAGAGTCCTCGTTTCGTCGCGCTTGTAATTGCGCCATCCACCAGCCCTTCTGAACTTGCAGCCATGGCCGCGACGGCCGTACTGGTCTGACCGCTGGCCGTGCTGAATGCCATGCGGGTTCCCCCGAGACCGGTGAAGGAGAGCGCGCCGCTGTTGGCCGTGGAAACCAGAGTCCAGGTATTGCCACCGTCGGCGGACCGCAATATGCCGAGTCCGAAGTAAGAATCGCCCGAGTTATTCGCCTCGCCAGTCGCCGCAAGAATCAACGATCTTCGCCGGATCGTTGTTGCCCGGCTGAATCGCAATCGCCCCTATCGAGAGCGTCGCCTGATTGTCGGAAATCGCCGTCCAGGTCACATTGTTCGCCACCGGATTCGCCGCGTTCGAGGACTTCCAGATCCCGCTCTGTGCGCCGCCAATATAAACCGTATTGCCGGAGGGATCCGCAGGATCGATCGCCACCGACGTGGCACGGCCTGCCACCTGGTGATAGTCCTGCGTGCCGTTGCCGCTTGCATCCGACGCCAAGGGCACCGGGCCCAGGGGCAGCCATGATCCCACAGAAAACGAAATTGCCGGGTTGGCCTGCGGCATCGCTTGTCGCACGCTGCCCGCGCAATTGGAGCTTCGCCTGATAGGCGCGACGTCTCAATTCCGCAGAAGGCAGACCGGGCACCACGCGCCCGCGGTAGAACCACTCATTCCGTTCCCTGACATGGTCCGCATCAGGATCGGAAATCGGGGTATCAGGCAGGGTCTGCTTTGCGCCCTGACCCTGCGATGTACCGAGGAGAACGAAACAACTCGTCGCCAGAACGACGACACGTAGTGGCCAAAGACTCCATCGACTTGGCCTGACACCCTTACGCACCTGCCAGTATCAGAAGGAAGCGCTAGGCAAAGCAACGCAAAACCACCGTTCCGCAGCAATGTTGGCCCACTTTGGGAATCGGCCGCTCGTGCTGTAATAGGAAGCTGGAGGCTTTGCTCGATGACCCGGTTCTGTGCTGCGGTGGCGGTTTGTGTTGCTCTGATTTCTACCTGCTCATGGACGCAGGAGAAAGAAAAGAAGGTAGAACCCGAATTGCTGGTCGCGGCTGCCGCTGACCTGAATCCTGCCCTCCACGACATCGCCCAGCAGTTCGAGAAGAAGACTGGCGTGCGTGATGAAGCTTTCCTTCGGAGCATCCGGAGCACTCACTCAGCAGATTGAGAATGGAGCGCCCTTCGATCTGTTTTTCTCGGCGGACATGGATTACCCCAAGCGTCTGATCGCCGATGCCCAGGCCGACGCCGCCAGCCTCTACCAATACTCCCTGGGCAAGCTGGTCCTCTGGGTTCCGGCCAATTCGCCCCTGGATGTCGAACACCAGGGCATGGCGGTTCTCCTCGACAGCTCTGTCAAGAAGATTGCAATCGCGAATCCTCAACATGCGCCCTACGGCCGCGCCGCGGTCGCGGCTTTGAAGCACGCTGGACTTTACGACCGCCTGGCCGACCGGTTCGTCATGGGCGAGAACGTCTCGCAGGCCGCTCAGTTTGCCGAGTCAGGAAATGCACAGGCTGGATTTGTCGCTATGGCGCACGCCTTGTCACCCGCAGTGAAGACCATGGGCAAGTTCTGGGTGGTTCCGGCGGATTACTACCCTCCGCTCGGAGCAGGGCGTGGTGATCCTCAGCAGGTCACAACATAAGAAGGAAGCCGCAGATTTTCTGGAATATCTGAAAACAAAGGATGCGTCTGACGTTCTGCGCAAGTATGGGTTTACACTTCCCCAGAATTAAGGAAGCGGCGAACGTCAGCGCGAGCCAACGCGAGCAGCTCTCGCCAACGGCTGCGATGCGGTGCCGCTGACGGGCCCCATGAGGCTGACGCGGTGCTCTTCGAAGGTGACTTTGGGATCGCTGGCGACGCGATCCGCGTAAGAGGCGAGCGCTAGCAGGAAAGTCTGCATCTCCACGAGTACCTGTTCGTTGCCCGACATACGATGGCCGCTCCTTCGTTGAATCTTTCTTCCCCTCATTACCGCTCACCCTGCCTAACGGCACCACGATTCCCTACCTGCTCTAGGTCGTACATCCCGACTCTTAGAACACTTTCGGTGCAAATTAGTTGTTCGCAGGGGGAAGACTCAAGGTAATCCACAACCCGTCATCGGTAAATGGCACATTCAGGCTAGAACATACCTTGGAAACATATCCTTACGAGCTAGGACCGCCCGCCTCGTAAGGTAATGGAAGTTTCGAGCAGTTCTGCGGTAAGACCCCTATTCGCAATATGGGCTGCAACCAGCTTGCGAGCTCTCGACACCGGCGTGCGCGGATCGAGGAACACCAATACCGACGGGCCAGCTCCACTGAGCACGGCTCCCAGGATTCCGCCCTTCCCTTTCAGCTCCTGCAAGCATGGCAGCAACGGGCACAGCGCTGCCCGATAAGGCTGGTGGATGCGATCGTCGAGCGCCGCGCTAAGCAAGATCGGGGCGGCCCTGGGTAAAGGCGGCCAGCAGCAGCATCGAGTTCTGCACGTTGATCACGGCGTCCGCGCGCGAATACTGCGCCGGAAGAACACGGCGGGCTTCCTCGGTCGAGAGCGGCTGGTCCGGGATGGCCAGCAATAAAGGCCACTTCCCTTTCGGCCGGACGACCGCGACCTGCGCCTCGGCTTCTCCGGACATTCGCGCCACCGTCAGCCCACCCATCCAGCAGGCCGACGCGTTGTCGGGATGATGCTCGCGCCGGGACGCCTCGCCGATGATCTGGCGCGTCAGTCCACTTGAGCCGCCCGAAATGCACGGCGAGGGCGATGCCCGCAAGTCGCGCCGCGGCGGAAGACCCGCACCCTTTCCCGATCGGAATGTCGTTGTCAATGCGAAGCGACAATGGCGTGATCTTTCGTCCGGCGCTGGAAAGCACTTCCCGGTAGGTATTCAGGATGAGGTGATTTTCCACCTTGCCGCAGATGTCCTGATCGCGTCCCGTGGCCACGATCGAGAAATCGTCGGCGGGCCGGGCCTCAATCCTGATGTAAAAATCCATCGCCAGCGCGGCCGCATCAAACGCCGGCCCGAGGTTGGCCGAAGTGGCAGGCAGCGCAAGTCTGAGACGAAGATCGAGAACTTTTCGCGCATAGTAGCGTGATGCGGTGGTGCCGCCACTTCTGGCCTGCTTTTGCGCAGACGTGGCGAACTGCGACCGATCGGTCATCAGTTGAATCGCTCCAGCGTGCGAATCACCGCATCCAGCGAAGCATCGAGAACGATCGGCGGATGGCGCAGCGGTTCCAAAGCCGCAGCTTCTTTCCCGCCGCCAAACATCTCGCCACGATGGAAATCGATCGTGAAATCCGGATCTTTCAGCAAATTCCCCGTAAGCACCAGCACCACCGTCTCGTCCGGCTTCACAAATCCTTGCTTCACCAGCTTCTTCAGCCCGGCCAGAGTCACGGCAGACGCCGGCTCGCACCCGATCCCTTCCGCGCCGATCTCTGCCTTGGCCTGCGCGATCTCCAACTCCGAGACCTGCTCGCACGCGCCGCCAGTAGCTTCGAGCACATGTGCAGCCTTCTTCCACGAGGCCGGATTGCCAATGCGAATCGCCGTTGCCCGAGTCTCGGCCGGAACGCTGATCAGCTGCTTGCCTCCAGCTTCCCGCAGCGTGCGCACCAGAGCGTTCGCGCCTTCTGCCTGGATCACTGACAGTTTCGGCAGGCGCGAAATCAAGCCCAGGTCATGCATTTCGAGCAGAGCCTTACCGATCGCGGAACTGTTCCCGAGATTGCCGCCCGGAACGATGATGTGATCCGGCGGTTTCCAATCAAGTTGCTCGAGCAATTCGATGGCGAGCGTCTTCTGCCCTTCCAGGCGAAACGGATTGATCGAATTCAGCTGGTAGACCGGCGCCTTCCGAACCAGTTCCTGCAGCAGCCGCAGGCAGCCGTCGAAATCGGTCCGCAACTGGCAGGTCACGGCGCCATAGTCGAGCGCCTGCGAGAGCTTGCTCCAGGAAATCTTTCCCTCCGGAACCAGCACCAGGCTGCGCATTCCTCCCCGCGCCGCATAGGCCGCCATCGATGCTGACGTGTTTCCTGTCGATGCGCACGCCACCCAGCGGAATCCGGCACGCCGCGCAAACGTCGCCGCAACCGTCATGCCGGCATCTTTAAACGATCCCGTCGGATTCATTCCCTGATGCTTGGCAAAAAGACGCGGCACACCCGTGATGCGCGCGCACTGCGGTAGTTCGTAAAGCGGTGTATTCCCTTCCCGGAGAGTAATGACTTGCTGCTCGTCGTCGAGCGCAGGCAGCAAATCGCGAAACCGCCAAACGCCGCTCAGATCCACCGGGCTCGACGACAGCCGCCGCTTCTGCCACGTAGACTTCAGCTTCGCCGCATCAGGCTTCGTTTCTTTCCAGGTGGGATAGGTGATTTCGAGCAAGTCTCCACAATGACGCGCAGCGAAAGTCCTGGCTCGCGGCATCACTGAGATCACCGCAGGCGATGCAGCGGAACCGGAAGTTTTCCTGGCGCACACCCGGAGTGGAAGTGGAGACCGATGACATGAGCGCGATCTATTTCTCTCTCCGCAGGTATTGGTCGGTCTTGTTGATCCAGTCGGCGCGCGGCGGAGCGAACACGTCGAGGTCGACCGTGTCTTCCATCGCCTCCGCCTTATGCGGCATGTTCGACGGGATGCACAGCACTTCCCCGGCATGCACCACAATTTCTTTCCCGTCGATGTAGAACTTGAGCGCGCCCTCGACGATGTACGTCAATTGCTCGTTGTGATGGCTGTGCTCAGGAACGATGCATCCTTTCTTTAACAGGACGCGCGCCAGCATGATTTCCTGACCGACGACGAATTGCCTTTGAAGCAGAGGATTGAGATCCTCGAGCGGAATCGTATGCCACGGAATGTATTGCAGCGCGGCGGAAACCGGTGCCGGCTTACTGACGGCAACGCTTGGCGGCTACGTGGTTTCGTTTTCGACACTGATTTTGCTTTGGATTTGGGTTTCGATTTTGGCATAAGCTTCTGTGCAGACGCTTCAACTTCCGACTGTCCTCAGCTGCCCTCCAGGAATGCGGATGTCCCGCTCGGCGCTCCCTCAAGCATCTTCAACGCCGCTTGGTATCCGGGACTCTCATAGGTCGCGACGGCACTTTGCACACTGTCGAATTCGATCACCACCGTCCGCTGGTCCAGTCCTGCTTCATACTTTCGGTATGGGGTGCCGCGTGCAATGAAGCGTCCTCCTCCGGCTTGAATCGCTGGAGTCGCCAATTTGGCATACTCGGCCAGCGCAGCCGGATTCGAAACCGAACGGTAGAATGCGATCCAGTATCCCTTCGCCATGTTGAATCCCTATCAGTGAACTCTTCCGTTGTACAGCTTTACAGCCGTGTCATGAAGGTAAGCGTGGGCCAATTCCAGCGCGCGCGACTCGGTGATTTCTCCTTCAGAAATCATCTCCGCCAAAGCCGCAGCCAATGCGGTTCGCGACGAATACGCGCCCAGCCAGTAACTCTCTTCCGCGCCCAACACCTGATTGTACGGGAAACAATCGGTGCCAAAGGTGATCTTGTCGGGAAAAGTTTCCAGCCACATCTTCAACGTGTGCTTGAACTGCCGACGGATACTGCGCTAGTTCGCCGAACGAGGAATCCAGGTACACGTTCTTCATCGCCGCCAGCCAGATCGCCTCGCGCTCCAGCGGATAGCCGCCGTGAATCATCACGAAAGTGGTCGAGGCATACCGCGGATCGCGCAGCACGGTCTCGAGAGTCATGATGTTGCTCTGCGACAGGTTGAAATAGTCGCCGATGCCGACAGCCGTGTGGATATGCACCGGCAAGTGCAGCCGTCCGCCTTCCTGAATCAGGTAGCGGAAGATGTAATCCTGAAACGTGCGGTACTCCTTCTCGGTCGGAATTCCGCCGCTGATGTAGCGTCGATAGATGTCCTCAGCCTGCGAGCTTGTCGGATCGCTGAACGACATGGGACGGAAGTACGCAACCTCGAACTTCATGGCAATGCCGCCTCGCCGGGAATTGTCCTCGAGCACCCGGCTGATGAAGCTCAGATAGTCGGCGAATGACGCCGGGAGCTTGCGTGACGTTCACCTGCTGCATCCAGCGGTGGAGCATCTTCTCCTGCAGCGGAATAAAGACTCCCTCGTCAGGATTGCGCCCGGTTTCGCGCTCATTATTAAACGGCCACATGAACGAATCGGCGAAGAACACCCAGGGAAAGCGCTTGGCGTCGAGATAGTCGGGCATCATGGCGCGATTCGCCACCGAGGCTCTCGATGTTGATCTTGTCGAGAATGGAGTTGAAGTATGCGGTGCCGGCGAGCTGCTTCTTCAGTTCGGTCTTCTTATTCAGCAGCCATTTCGCGTGATCCGGGGAGAGATCGTTGTACGGATATCCGAACAGCGCCTTGGCGGCGGCTGCCAATTCAGGATTGTCGTCGCGCGTCCGCAAGGCCTCGCTGGCATTCGGAGGAGCGGCCATGGCGTCAACATCTGGATCGTCGGCGTAACCAGGATGGGCGTGATGATCGAACGCAGCGAATCTTTTCGATCTGCGGAAGCAGGCGTTGATAGATCTGCTGCACATCTCCACCCGGAAAGGGACGAGCCTGCGCGGCACACAAGCCAGTTAACAATAAGATGAGAACAAGAAATCGAATTCCATCTCGCATGGAATGCCCTCGAACACAACTTCTGAATCTGGGACTGCTCACTTATCGAACTGCTAGTTGCCTGCCACGCAGACGAGACTTTCTGAATGCGCTCGACCGCTTCCTGCAACGTCGCCATCGATGAGGCGAATGAGAATCGGATGAAGTCTTTGCCGGATGGCCCGAAAGCTGCGCCGGGAATTGCCGCGACACCGGCGTCCTCGAGCAGAATGCGGCAGAGCTCCTCGGCGCTCATGCCGGTTCCGGTGATCTCGACCCAGGCGTAGAACGCGCCGTCGGGCGGCAGGCAGCGGAAACCAGGAACGCGATTCAGGTCGCGCGCGAACTGATCTCTGCGGCGCGAGAACTCGGCCACCATGCGCGGCGTGTTGCCTTCGCGATCGCGCAGCGCCTCAATCGCAGCGTACTGCGTGAACTCGGCGACACAGGTGTAGGTGTTGACCACCATCAAGTTCAGCGCGGGTACGACTTCCGGCGGAGCGACCGTGTATCCCAAGCGCCATCCGGTCATCGCAAAGCTCTTCGAGAATCCGTCGATGATCAGCGTGCGCTCAGCCATGCCGGGATAGCGCAGCATCGAAAGATATTCCCCGCCGTAGATGATGCGCGCATAAATCTCGTCCGAAAGCACCCACAGATCGTGCTTCACCGCGAGTTCGGCGAGCGCGCGCTGCACCGCGTCGGTGTAGACGGTTCCCGTCGGATTTCCCGGCGAGTTCGTGAGCAGCATGCGCGTGCGCGGCGTGATCTTCGACGCAACTTCGTCCGGATCGGGCTGAAGTTGATTGCGCGCGGAGAGCGTGTAAGGCACGGGAACTGCCCCAAGTCCGAGCGAGATTGACGCGTAGCCCGGAAAACCGGGATCGGGATATAGAACTTCGTCGCCCGGTTCGAGCAGCGCCATCATCGATTGGAAAAGCGCGATCTTGCATCCCGGAGCCATGACAATGTTGTCGGGCGAGACCTGAATGCTGCGCGTGCGCGCCAGATAGGCGGCGATTTCCTGGCGCAGCGCAGGAACTCCGATCACGTTGCAGTAGCGATCTTTGCCCTCGGCAAGCGCTCGCGCGGCCGAATCGATCACGGACTGTCCGGGATGGAAATCGGGTTCGCCGAGTTCGAGATGAATGATCGAGCGGCCCTGCGCCTCGAGTTCCTTGGCGCGCGCGAAGACCGACAGCGCGCCTTCGCCGCTCATGACTGACATTCGTGATGCAATCGATCGCATGAATCTCCTTGAGCTGTGAGCTATGAGCTCTGAGCGGTGAGCGAGCAATCAATGAAGCCGCTCGTGCTCATTGCTCATAGCTCACTGCTCGTCATAATCCTTTATACATTCCGCCGTCGACCAAGCACCGTCTGGCCCGTGATGTACGAGGCGCGCTCTGATGCCAGCCAGACGATCGTCTCCGCCACTTCGCGAGGATCGGCCAGGCGCTTCACCGGAGCATCCGCGGCCCAGGCGTCCAGGAATTCCTGCTCCGGCTTACCCGTCGCTGCGGAGCGGGCTTTCGCGAGTTCCTTGAGACGATCGGTCGCGGTGAATCCCGGGCCAACGTTGTTCACCAGGATTCCGTCTTTTCCGAACTCGTTCGCCAGACTCTTCACCAGACCGACGACTGCGGCGCGAACGGCATTCGACAGCACCAGATCGTTGACCGGCTGCTTGGTCGTGATCGACGTGATGGTGATGATGCGTCCCCATTTCTGGCGCTGCATGTGGGGGATCACTTCGCGGGCGAAGTAAACATTGCTGAGAAAGTTGGCGTCGATCGCCTTCTGCCAGTCTTCGAGCGATGCGGCGAGAAACCCCTTGGCCGGCGGACCGCCAGCGTTGGTCACGCAGATGTCGACGCTGCCGAATTTGGCTGCCACAGCCGCGACGAAGCGGCCCACGGCTGCGGCATTGTTCACGTTGAGGGCTTCGGCCAATACCTCGACGCCGTGCTGCTTTCGGATCTTCTCGGCGGCGGCTTGCAGCGTACGATCATTGCGCGCGCACATGGCGACGCGGCAGCCTTCGGCGGCGAAGGCTTCGGCGGTGGCCAGTCCGATTCCCTGGCTGGACGCGGCTACGATCGCGACACGACCTTTGATCCCCAGATCCATGGTGGAGTGAATTCGGCATTATAAATGGTGGCAGGAAAAGCTTGAACCACGGAGGACACCCCGACTTCGCTCAGGGCAGGCAGAGGCTCACAGAGGCTTCGGCTTGCGGCGCTCGAATCACACCATTAGTCTTGATCGGTGAGGAATCCATGAAACAGCGCAAACGTCGTCCTGAAACCGCCGCGGTGCGCGGCGCGTCGGACATGGAGAAGAAGAACGGTCCGGTCGCACCCGAGATCTATCAGACTTCGACCTTTGAGGTCACGGACAACGAAGAGCAGATTCGCGTCACCACGACTGACCGCTACTACACGCGCTGGGGAAATCCGACCATCACGCTGGCCGAGCAGACCGTCGCTGCGCTCGAGGGCACCGAGGCCGCGCTGGTGTTCGCCTCCGGGATGGGAGCGATCACGACGACGATTCTGTCTTTGCTCAAGGCTGGGGATCACATCGTCGCGCAGCGCGACCTCTATGGCGGCGTGACGAAGTTCTTCTCGGAGTGGCTGCCGAAGCTCGGGATCGAGACCACGCTGGTCGATACGACCGAGTACGAGCAGCATGCGCGAGCCATTCGTCCGAGTACGAAGCTGTTGTATCTGGAGTCGCCGACCAATCCGTGCGCTGCGCATCGTCGACATGAAGAAGATGGCGGCGCTTGCCAAGGCAACACGGGCTGATCAGCATGATCGACAGCACGTTTGGAACGCCGATCAATCAGCATCCGGCGGAGTACGGAATCGACCTGGTGATGCATTCGGGCACGAAATACCTGAGCGGACATGCGGACCTGACTTGCGGCGTCATCAGCGGACGGCGCGACTTGATCGAGCAGATCGGCGAAAGTCGCAAGACGCTGGGCAACTGCATGGACCCGCACGCGGCGTGGCTGCTGATCCGCGGACTGAAAGACGCTGGCGGTGCGCGTGGCGCGGCAGAACGAGAACGCGCTGCGCGTGGCCGAATTCCTGGAGCAGCACGCGAAGGTGCGGCGCGTGCATTATCCGTTTCTGAAGAGCCATCCGCAGTACGCGATTGCGCGCGAGCAGATGTCAGGCGGCAGCGGCATGGTGACGTTTGAGGTCGACGGCTCGGGCGATGACGCGCGGCGCGTGAGCGAGGCGATGCGGCTGTTCACGCTGGCGACGAGTCTTGGGAGGAGTCGAGTCGCTGGTGTCGATTCCGGTGCTGACGTCGCACGCGATGATCTCGGCCGAGCAGCGCGCGGAGATGGGCGTGACCGAGCAGATGGTTCGGCTGTCGGTTGGAATCGAAGCGTGGAAGATCAGATTGAGGATCTGGAGCGGGCGCTGGAAGCGGTGGGAAGTCGAGTGCGGAGTTCCGGTGGGATCGCGTTCGGGCTCTTAGTCCAGTCAGGTAATTATTTCCAAGAAATTCTCGACGCGGCTTTTTCCCGAAACGGGACGGCGTGTGAGTCAGGTGGGTACCCCCTCCCCCCTCGGTTATTTGGAATCATCGAGTTAGCGGAAAATGTCGCGCAAAATCTTGGGGCTCAATCACTTGCGGGCAAAATCTTGATGTCAAAGAACTTAGAAGCTGGTCCAGTCGGCACGCGGTTCCATATCGGGACAGAATGCGCGTTCCGTTCACCGTCTCGGCCTCGACAATGATGGCGCAATTGGCTGTGGATGGCAAGGTCAGATGTCACATCGGGCTGTGGAAAACGGACGATGCTTCGGGCTCAAACTCCGCTTGCAGAGTGGATTGTCGTGCGCTCCACGCGAGATCCCTCGCTTCGCCTGAAGAGCTGCTCCGCCGGTATGACGCCGGCATCCATTGAAAAATGAAACCCGGCCTCTTGCGAGGCCGGGTTTGTCGTTGAGATTGGAGTCAACGGTTAGAAGATGAACTTCGCGCCGAGCTGCAGAATGCGAGCGAGGTGAGCGCCGACCGATTTCAAGGAAACCGTCGCTGGGCGTCATGAGGCCTTCATGGTACCGGAGGGGCAGTCCACTCGCTGTGATTGAAAACGTTGAAGGCTTCGAGCCGGAACTCAAAGGCCATGCTCTCTTTAATCGCAAAGTGCTTGAAGAGAGCCATGTCGAAGTTGGTGCGGTTGGGATTGACGCAGGGAGTTTCGCGCCACGTTTCCGAAAGTCAACCCGGTGGGCACGCGCATAGGCGGCCGGGTTGTATTGAAGAAACCGGCATCGCTGCTCAAAGTGACCTGGCTCTGGCGGTGGAATGTTGGCTCTGGGATTACCGACCAGATCCGGATACGAGCCTGTCCCTCCTCCTCCGTTGCCGACGCCGGCGTTGTCGCCGAAGTCGGTGCCGTTGGTGATGTTGAGGGGAATGCCGGTCGAGAAGGCGACGATTCCCGACCATTGCCAGCCACCCAGAGCCGTGTGTGCGAGACCGGGCTTCTTGAAGAACGGCAGGTCGTAGACGTAGCTGACGTTCAACAAGTGGCGCTGGTCGAAGTTGGAAGTGGCGCGGTCCCGAGCGATGTTGTAGGAGTCTGACGAAATCAGAAGCACTGTAGCGATCCGATGCATCATCAATCGAGTGACTATAGGTGTAGGCCACGCTGAGGCTCAAAGCTCCAACGGTCCTGCGCGCCGAGAACTGGAGCGCGTGGTAGATCGAAGATGCCTTGTCCTCAAGGCGAGTGATGTTCTGACACACCGTAGAAGGGGCGGTAAGGATCAGCCGTATTCTGCAGGCCGTCTGCAGATTAATCGCTACCTGCCCGCTGACCGGTTGTCCGTTGACTACGCCATTTACACTAGGATCGCCGATGTTGCTGAAGACTGTCGCAGTCGGTCACTGCTGATCGCCTGACCCGGCTGATACGGATTCAGCGAAGCCGAGAGAGGCTGCAGTTGATTCAGGTCACGTTGGCGCCCGAGATGCGTACCCTTGCTGCCCACATACGAAAGGGTAGCGACGATGTGGCTGCGGCAATTCGTGCTGGACGTCAAGATGCCACTGCTGCATATACGGCCACACGACCTGGTTAGGAATCGAAGTGAAGCTGAAGGGGAACGACGGAGCCAGTCCGCTCCACCGCCGATGTTCTGCGTATCCGGTAATGGTGTTCTGGGTGGCAATCTGGATGCAGGGGAGTCGATTGGCCTTCCATACCTTCGGTATTGGCCTCGTTGCCGTTTGTGTGCTCAAAGAAGACGCCATAACCGCCGCGGATGGCAGTCCTGCCGTTCCCAAAAGGATCCCACGCGAAACCGATGCGAGGAGCGGGGCTGAAAAGATCCCCTGAGGAGCAGCCCACCGGAACGCCGCCTACGCCGCATTGCACAAGTCCGTCGTACGGATTCCCGATCACCGCGCCGGATGCATCCGTTACCAGCGCTCCCGCCGTCCACCTGTCAGATGGCGCCCGCCGGTGCATTGGCGGGTGCATCGCCGGTGTGGTCGTAGATGAACGGTGCCGTGGCAGGATCGTAAGCCGAAGGATCCCAGTTGTAGGTATGCTTGTAGCGATCACGGTAAGTCCCCATCAGGCTGACGCGCATGCCCAGGTTCAAGAGTGAGGCGATCGGTGATGCGCCAGTCGTCCTGGAAGTAGGGTTCGAAGATTTTGTAGCGATTGTAGAACTTGATCTGGTTGACTGCCTTGAGTGAACTGGTTGATATTCCCCAGCAGCATGTCAGCGAAGGCATTCCCTGAACTGACTTCGGAGAGCCCGTGTCAAACGTGAGAGAGCCATTCACCTGCAGGCTGCTCAACTCGTTCTTCTGGGCGGCAGCGAGGTAAGCGCCAAACTGCAGGTTGTGACGTCCAACGATCTTGGTCACGTTGTCGCGATAGGTATACGTAGGATTGGAATTGTATGCACCTTCGGGCCATAGACCATCCGGGTCCTGGAAGATTCCGTCGTAGATTCCGCCGCTGAGGGTAATCGCGGGCAACTTGCCGGCACCGCCGTTGGGGAAGAGGTAGCCCATGCTAAAGCCTGCTGGTTGGGCAAAGACACCTTGCGACTGGAAGGAGATGTGGTCGGTGGTATAGCTGGCGACAAATTCGTTCAGCAGCGTCGGAGAGATGGTGCTGGTCAGGCGCGCCACCATACTGATCCCCGGTCCGTTGAAGAAGGTTTGTGTTGTCGGGAACGAAGACCCCGTCCAAATTGGGGTGCCCTCGACCGTACTCCATGAATCGTGAATGTAGCGGAACGTGACGCGATGGTGCGATGTGATATTGTGATCGATCTTGAACAACTCCTCGCGCCAGCTTGTGGGCAACGTCGAATTGGCGACGAAGCTCGCCGCACCGGGCACTATCATTCGTGCCCACCGGAATCATCGGCAATATAGCGGCAGCAGTGGATCAGGACCGGTTGCCGGAACCCCACAGTGGCTCCAATCGGTCCATTGTTTGGTCCAGCTGCGCTGCGGCATCTGGGAAATGGGGAAGTTAGCAGGCAGTCCTGGTATCGTGTTGCGGGCAATTCCGTGTTGGGTGCTGGGAACACAGATCGCTGAAGTCGCCATTCCGTTCTGCACTGTAAGGCACTCTGGTATTGAAGCGTCTGCGGGGCACGTTCGCGGCGCCATTCCTGCGACCAGAAGAAGAATGTCTTATCCTTGTTCTTGTTGTAGACACCGGGAATGAAGACCGGTCCGCCGATCGTGTAGCCAAAGTCATTCTTCTTGTAAGGCGTCGGTTGCCCGTTGCCGCCGTGAGAAGTCATATCGAAGTAATTCAGCGCATTGAAGTAGTCATTGCGGACGAACTCATAGGCGTCGCCGTGGAACGCTTGGTGCCGCCTTTGGTCTCGACCTCAATCGTGCCGGAACCGTTGCGGCCGTACTGCGCGCCGTAGTTCGAAGTGAGCACCTTGAACTCGGCGATGGCATCGAGGCTGGGATAGACGTTCAGCGTGTTGTTGCTGCCGTTGTCCATGTTGTCGCCGCCGTCGAGTTCCCAGTTGTTGTACTCCGTGCGGCCACCGTTAATGCTGTAGTAGATGTTGGAGATGCCAACCGCCGCCTCATCCGGAGCGCCGGTGCGCTGCTCACGCCGGGAACGAGCGTGACCAGCGACGTGTAGTTGCGATTGTTAAGTTCGAGCTGGGTAATTTGCTTTCCGGTTACCGTGCCGGACAGGTCGGAGGACTGAGTCTCCACCTGGGCGACCGCGGTTCCTTCGACGATGACTTCCGTGGCCGCGGTCCCGACCTGCAGGGTGACGTCTACGCGGGCTTTTTCAGCGACGTCAAGTTTTACACCCCTGGCCTGGTACTTCTTGAATCCATTTGCGGTGACCGTGACGTCATAGTTGCCGGCAGGCAGACCCGACTGGTTGTAGTCACCCGTGGAGTTGGTGGCCATCTCGCGGGTGATACCGCGCTCGGGACTGGCAACGACGACGGTAGCTCCGGCGATCGCTGCGCCGGAGGGATCCTTCACTGTGCCGGTGATCGATCCGGTGGTCTGAGCCCACCCGGCGGCGCAAAACATCAGGACCAGCAACGTTCCCAACAGAACACGAGAAGATTTCATAGTGAATGCTCCCCAATTTGCGCAGGTTTCCACTGCGCCGGTTCGATCGGCTTTGCCGTCTTTCGAGCTCTACGGCTCGCTTCGTTTTCGGACACAGACTCCCGTGCGGATTGAGACCCAGGACGGGGGTTATTAAAACGTATGAATAGTGCGTTTGCATGAGGTCCACTGTCAAGAAAAAAAGCGGCGGAGGCAGTGAAGAGAGGCGCATTGGTCTTCGGAAACGTTTCCGGTTGGGTTACCAGACAAGAATCTATGCTAATACCGGTGTCGTCTCCAGCCTGGAATCAAAACCGTCAACCACGAAGGACACTAAGGTACACGAAGGAAACCTTTCGCGAACTCGCTACACGCTTTTTGTGGACTCGCGGACTACCAGCTCGGGGGCGACTTTGCGGTGGCTGGGGGCGACTTCGCGCTTTTCGAGGACGGCATTAATCCCATCGAGCACTACGCCGACGGCCGAAGCGCCCATGGTTTCCATGGGCTGGCGGACCGTGGTGAGCGACGGCGTATAGATGGCCGAGGTGGCGACATCATCGAAGCCGATCACCGAGCATTGGTCGGGCACGCGTATCCCGGCGCGGCTGAGGGCGCGAATCGCGCCGAACGCGCTCATGTCGTCAAAAGCCAGCATGGCGGTGAACGAACGCTTCTGGCGCAGCAACTCCTCGGTAAGTTTGTAACCGGATTCGAAACTGGAAATCGGATCGCTGGATTCGGGCATGTCGACGACCAGGCGGGAATCAAGTTCGAAGCCGGATTCTTTGGCGAAGTTGCGAATGCCACGCCAACGCGGAGAGCTGTCGGTGAGCGCCTTGGGACCGCGAATGATTGCGATCTTGCGATGTCCCAGGGAATGCAGGTGCTCGAGCGCGAGATGGCCGCCGACCTCGTTGTCGACGATCACCGAACTGATGGAATCCGTCTTCAGTTCACAGCCGATCATCGCGGTAGGGATGCTGCTCTTTTCGAGATCGGCGAGAAGATTGATATCGAGGAACACCCAGTTGGCGATGACGATCAGGGCTTCGATGCGGCGGTCGAGCAGCATCTCCAGATAACGTTCGAAGCGGCTGCCTTCGTTGTGCACGTCGGTGAGAATGGGAAGATACGACGCCTGGTAGAGAGTGTTCTCAATGCCGCGTAGGATCATGGTGCAGAACGGGTCGGTCATGTCGAAGACCATGACGCCGACCGTGTGGCTGCGCTTGCTGCGCAGCGAGCGGGCGAACTGGTTAGGACGGTATCCGAGCTTCTCGGCGGCGCGCTCGATCTTTTTCTTGGTGGCGGCAGGGATGTAGCGGGCCAGCGGCGCATTGTTCAGAACAATGGAAACCGTAGTCGAGGAAAATCCACTTTCTTTGGCTACGTCACGAATCGTCACCATGACTCAGACTTTCAAGGTTTCAGAGTTTCAAGGTTTCAAGGTTTCAGAACTAACTACTGCGAATGGCGCACTTTCTGTTACGCGTAAAACTATCGAGCTTCTTGCGATCTCGGTGCTGGCTTGAATTGCAACGATCGCTGGCGGACACTACAGCAGAGAGTCATGCGAGTGTCAAGCACACGGATCACATCGATGGGTTGCGTTTTGTTTCTGGCGCTGGCTGGCACCCTCGCGAATGCTGCGCCGCAAGCGGCATCCGGAGGGGCGGCGAACGCGCGCCCTGCAGGCGCCAAAGCGGCGGATCCGGCGGCACTTTTTCAGCGCGGAGAGGAAGCTCTTAAGCAGAATCGGCTGGATGAAGCCGAGCACGACTTTCGGCAGGTTCTGCTGGTGGATCCGCAGGCCGGCCCCGCGTATGCGAATCTGGGAGTCGTTTACATGCGGCGCAAGCAGTGGGCCAAGGCTCTGCAAACGCTGAATAAGGCGAAGGATCTGATGCCGGATGTGCCGGGGATTCGGCTGAACATCGGGCTCGCGTACTACCGGCAGAGTGAGTTTCTGAAAGCGATCCCTTCGTTTGAATCGGTGGTGCGGGAGCAGCCGGAGGCGCTGCAGCCGCGGTATCTGCTGGGGCTCTGCTACTTTTTCGCCGAGCGCTGGAGCGACGCGGCTGCCACGTTGGAACCATTATGGCCGCAGGAATCGGACAAGTTGCCCTACCTGTACGTGTTGGCAAATGCGGCCCATCGGGCAGGCCATGCGGAGTGGGACGATCGGGCGTCGGCGCAACTGCTGAAAATCGGCAATAACTCAGCCGAATACCATCTCTTCGCCGGAAAATATCATCTCAATCGCGAGGAATATGACATGGCGATTGCGGAGTTTGAGACTGCGGCGAAAGCCAACCCCACGCTGCCATTCATCCATTTCAATCTGGGGGTAGCGCATTTGAGAAAGCAGGAGTACTCCCAGGCGCGGGAGGAATTTCTGAAGGATGTGGCCGTAGAACCGGACCTGGCGCTGAACTACGACCAGCTTGGAGAAGTGTATTGGCAGATGCAAGACGATGCCAACGCCGAAAAGAGTTATCGCGAAGCCATACGGCGAGATGCCGCGGCTGGTGACTTCTTATCTTGGGCTGGCGAAGATCTATCAACGCCAGCAGAAGTATGCGGCGGTGCTGGCCGAAACCGATAAAGCGCTAAAACTGGACCCGGGACGGACCGAGGCGCACTACATACGCGGGCAGGCGCTGCTCCGGCTTGGACGAAAAGAGGAAGCGAAGAAGGAGATGGCGGCGGCCGCCAATCCGAGGAAGGAAAGCACCGTGCCCTCACCGGAACTCATGCAGGATGCGCAGTGATACACTTGGCTCGCCGCACGAACTTCCTTCATTGCGCTGCTACCGCCCTTCTGGCAGGAGGTAAAAAATCATGAAACGATTCCTGAAGATCGCAGCAATTGTCATTGCAGTACTTGTTGTCATCGCAATCGCACTTCCCTTTGTCATTGACGCGAATACTTTCCGCCCGAAACTGGAAGCGGAACTCACCGACGCTTTGGGGCGGCAAGTCAAGGTCGGCAACTTGTCGCTGTCGCTGCTGTCGGGTGGCGTGACGGCGGACAACATTTCGATCGCCGACGATCCCCAGTTCAGCAAGGCTCCGTTCGTGCAGGCGAAGTCGCTGAAGGTTGGGGTCGAGATGATCCCGCTGATTTTTTCGCGGACGCTGAACGTGACCGAGCTGACGCTGGATCAGCCGCAGATCAGCCTGGTGAAATCGGAGAACGGGGAGAAGTGGAACTTCTCCAGCCTGGGCGGGAAGAATCCGTCGGCGCCGACGCATACCGGGGGTTCAGCCGAGAAGAGTGCGCCCAAAACTTCCCGAATGCTGCGAAGCCATCGCCGGAACAGACTGCGCCGAGCACAGCGGATGAAAAGAGCGCGGGCGGGGCAATCCGAATCTGTCGGTAGCCAAGCTGAACGTGAACAACGGGAGGCTTACGGTTGCGAAGGCTGACTCGACGGAGCCTCAGCGCGTGTACGACAAGGTTAATATCGAGGTTAAAAACTTTTCCTTCAATTCATCATTCCCGTTCACGATGTCGGCGAATACTCCTTCCGGAGGAACGATGAAACTGACCGGCACCGCCGGACCGATCAACGCGACCGATGCGGCGCTCACGCCTTTGAACGCCAAGATCCTGTGCAGAAGATGAATCTGGCCAAGTCGGGATTCATCGATCCCTGCGGCGGGAATTGCCGGGCATTGCCGATCTCGACGGCACCGTGGTTTCCGACGGGCAGCAAGCGAAGGTAGAGGGTGACCTGAAAGCCGCGAATTTAGTGGTTGTGAAGAAGGGATCGCCTGCAGGCCGTCCGGTGGACGTGAAGTTTGCCGTTGTACATAATCTGGTTCGCGAGACGGGAAACATCACGCGCGGCGACATCTCGATGGGGAAGGCGGTCGCGCATCTGACTGGGTCCTACGACGCGCACGGCAAGGTCACCGCGGTCAATCTGAAACTGGTGGGCGACAAGATGCCGGTGGACGACCTGGAAGCGATGCTGCCCGCGGTGGGCGTGGTATTGCCTCCGAAGGCAACTTTGAAAGGCGGCGACTTGAACGTGAACGTGGCGAGTTCCGGACCTGTTGACAAGTTGGTTAGCACCGGGTCGGTGAAGATGCAGAACACGCAACTGGCGAACTTCAACCTCGCGGAAAAGATGGCCGCCATCTCGGCCCTGACCGGCAAGAATACCGGCAACGACACCACCATTCAGAATTTCAGTTCGGATGTGAAGATGTCGCCGGCCGGCACTGAAGCGAACAATGTCAATCTCACCGTGCCCGCGATTGGCGTGCTCACCGGCGCGGGCACCGTGAGCCCCTCGAATCAACTTGCCTTCAAGATGAGGGCTGATGTACAGGGCATGGGGATTCCCTTTGGAATCGGAGGGACAACTTCGGATCCAAAGTTCACTCCTGACGTGAAAGGGATTGCGACGGGCCTGCTGCAGGGAGTGCTGAATAATCAGGGAAAAGGTAACAATCAGCAGCAGCAGGATCCGATCAAGAGCGTGATGGGGCTGTTCAGTAAGAAGAAGCCGCCGCCGAAGTAGAAGCCGGTTTCGAGTTTCGAGTTTCGAGTTTCGAGTTTCGATATCCTCCGAGCTCCGGGATTCATCGGGAACCTGGTGCCTCAGCGCCTAAAGGCGCGTCTTTGCTGGCGCTTGCACGGCGCGGCTGAAAGCCGCGCCCTTTCAAAGCGGGCACGTCGCCTTTTCACCAGCCTGACCAGCCTGTGAAAGCCGCGCTACCCAAGTCCGATTCGAGTACGCTCGAAGCGCATTTATCTGAATGAACATTTGTTTTATTATCAGGAAACTATGACTCGGGTGCCTGACACTCATTTCCCAAGGCTTGGGGCGGTATTCGATCGGAGAAAAGCTGCGTACTTTGCGTCTGAAAAAGGGCATGGGGTTGGTCGAACTGAGCAAGCACACGGGGCTTTCGGCGGCACTGTTATCGAAGCTGGAAAGAGGAAAGCTGTTCCCGACGCTTCCCACCCTGTTGCGGATTGCGATGGTGTACTCGGTGGGGCTGGAATACTTTTTCAGCGATGAACGCAAGCACACGGGTGGTGAGCGTGGTGCGGAAAGAGGACCGGGTGCGCTTCCCGGAGCGGCCCGGCACGCAGGAAGTACCGTACTTTTTTGAGTGCCTGGATTACAAAGCGACGGAACGGAAGATGAGCGTGTTTGTGGCCGAATTCCAGGACGCTTGCGCCGGACAAACTGCGACCGCACCAGCATCCCGGGGTGGAACTGCTGTATGTGCTGAAGGGATCGCTGACCATCAAGATTGGAAGCGAGGAATTCCAACTGGAGGCCGAGGACGCGATCTATTTCGATTCGGCGGTACAACACAGCTATCGCCGGCATGGGCAGAAACCGTGCACCGGGGTCATTGTCACGGTTCCGTAAGAACACCTTCCGGGAGCGGCGAAATCCCCGGACTCCTCCGAACGTACGGTACACGAAGAAGCACCTAAGTTTCATTGACAAGGCTGTTTGGCCATTCCATACTTTCGGCTAAGCTTTCAAAATCCTAGAACCTTGCTGACATCGGAGCATCGGCGCGCATCGGGAGTTTTTCTGCGTTGTCGCCGAATCTATTCCCCGCAAAACAGACTAAGGGTTCATTTCAGGAGGATCGTCGTGTCCAAACTTTCTGTTGTCAAATTCCGGATGCCTGCCATGTGGGTCGCCGCGATTGCCGTGTTGACGGTCGCAATCGCCGGGGGCGCGGGTTATGTTCTCCGCCCTCGCTGCGCAGGATGCGCATGCAATGAATCTGGGCGCCAACAAATCTCAGGCTCCGGCGATGACCGCCGAGCAGCGCGGACGCGTTCGGGCCAGCCTGGATGCGCTACCGCTGGCGTTCGAAGCAAACCAGGGGCAGACCGATCCGCAGGTGAAGTACACGGCGCGGGGCAATGGATACTCGGTGTTCCTGACGGCGAGTGACGCGGTGTTCGCGATCACTTCGGCGAAGCACCCAGCAGCGCAGCGTCACGGCCGGGCACGCGCATTCGCGGCCACGGACGACAGAGAAGGTTGAGAGCGCAGCCATCGACATGCGACTCGTCGGGCGGAAATTCTGAAGCCCGAAATCGTCGCCGGCAATGAGCTTCCCGGAGTCGTGAACTACTACGTGGGAAGCGATCCGAAGAACTGGCACACGGGCGTAAAGCAGTACTCGTCGGTTTCCTACCGGGATGTTTATCCGGGCGTGAACATGGTGTTTCATGGCGCGCAGCGGCAACTGGAGTTTGATTTCGTGGTAAGCCCCGGCGCTGACCCGAAGACGATCGGCTTGGGCTTCAAGGGCGCGCAGAAGCTCGCTACGGACGCTGCCGGCAATCTGGTGCTTGCTTCCTCCGCAGGCGATGTCGTGCTGCACAAGCCCGTGGCGTATCAGGAGAAGGACGGCAAGCGAGAGATTGTTGAAGCCGCGTTCCTGGTGAAAAACGGAAACGAAGTCGGGATGAATCTTGGCGCATACGATCGCGGGCGGGAGTTGGTGATCGATCCGACGCTGACCTACGCAACTTATCTAGGGGGTCTCTCGGAAGACGATGCGTACGGGATAGCAATCGATGGCAGTGGAAACGCGTACGTCACCGGGCAGACGCAATCAGCGAACTTTCCAACCGTGCCCGCCAATTCTACGACCAACGCTGGCGGCTTCGATGTCTTCGTAAGCAAGATCGCGGCGGATGGATCCAGTCTCATTTACTCGACCTATATCGGAAGCGACGGAAACGATAGCGGAAACGCGATCGCGGTAGACGGCTCGGGGAACGCATTCGTAGCCGGGGGGACAACCCAGCCTTCGAGTACTAATTTCCCTACGACAAGTGGAGCGTTTCAGACCACCTTTCAGGGCGGCAGCGTCGATGCATTCGTTCTGGAATTAGGGTCGTCTGGTGGCTCTTTGGTTTTCAGCACGTACCTGGGGGGACGCGGCGACGACGTCGCCAATGGAATCGCGATTGACACCACGGGCGTGTACGTGGTGGGTTCAACTCGGTCAACTGATTTCCCACTTCAAAGCCCACTGCAGGGCACTTTCTCGGGTATTTCTGCCGCTTTCGTCACTAAGCTGAACACTTCTGGAACGAGTCCATTGATTTACTCTACCTATCTTGGCGGGGGCGCAAACGACTTCGCATCCGGGGTTGCGGTCGCCTCTGGCAACGCCTACATCACAGGTACTACGACAGCTACGAATTTTCCCGTGACACCTACTACGGCGTTCCAATCTACCTGTGGGACCGACGGCGAACATGCAACGGAGGCTTGCAAGACGCATTCGTCACCGTCCTCAATTCTTCGGGAGGAGGGCCGGTCTATTCGACGTACCTCGGTGGGCAAGCTAACGATCAGGGTCTCGGGATTGCAGTCGATACCTCGGGCAACGCTTATGTTACTGGCCTAACGCAATCCAGCCAGTTCCCGGTGAAATCGGCGGCGCAATCAGCTTTCGGGGGAGGGACGCAGGATGCGTTCGTCGCTGCATTTAACCCCTCAGGCACTCCCGCGGCCAACACTCTCGTGTATTCGACATTTCTCGGCGGCTCCCTGGCTGACGCTGGAAATGGAGTCGCCGTGGATGGAAGCAAGAACGTTTACGTAGTGGGTCAGACGAGCTCCTCGAATTTTCCAACAGCGGCTCCGACGCAGTTAACACTAGGCGGCGGGGCTGACGGGTTCGTTAGTGAGATTAGTGCGTCGGGCTCTTTGGTTTTCTCTACTTATCTTGGCGGCACACTCAACGACAACACGAACGCGGGGAACCCGCTGAATCCTGTCGGTGCTGTCGCCGTCGATAGTGCCGGCGCCAACATCTACGTGGCGGGCAACACCTTGTCTTCTCCGTTCCCCACGGTGAGTGCCCTTCAACCAACTATGGCGGTGTCACGGATGCCTACGTGGCGAAGTATGCACTGGCACATCCTCGAGCGCCAACTTCACTGTCGACCAACGGAGCGCTGTCGAACACGTCAGGGCACGCTGGAGTGTCCGCGAGCGGCGACGATCACCGTGGGATCCACGAATGGCTTTAATTCAGCCGTGCAACTTCAATGTTCAGTTTCACCGGTTGTGACGAAAGGACCGACCTGCAATTTCAGCACTCCCAGCGTCACTCCGCCCGCGAATGGCACAACAACGTCCACGCTCAATGTCGCCACTACCGCCGCGAGTGCGATGCTGACACATCCTGCGAACGGCCGAAGCTCTGGTGTTCTTTTATGCTCTGATCTTGCCGGTATTCGGCCTCACGTTAGTTGGAGCAGGCGTCGGGTCTTCCGGACCGCGCCGCAGGAAGTTCCTCGGACTTGTGATCATTGGAATGGTTCTGATGTGTCTGCTGCTGCTGCCGGCTTGCGGGGGAGTAGTGGTGGCGGAGGCGGTGGCGGCGGCGGAACACCTACCGGGGCGTACACGATCACAGTCACTGGCACCAATGGGGCAACAGTCGTGACCGGCACACCGGCACTCACGCTCACGATCAACTAGGCAACGATACGCGGCCGCCTTCCTCTCGGGAGGCGGCCGTTCTGTTTTTCCCAACGGCTCAAACCAAATAATCCAACGGCTGGGATGGTAGTATGGAAATTCAAAGTTCATAGTTTCAAGGAGATGGCATTTTCATCCTTTGAGGCTTGAAAACGGCGCTGCACATCATTCGCCTCCGGGCGGGCAGCGTTTTTGCAATCCCAGGAATCGAAGCTAGTTGAACCAGAACCCGTTCATGTTGAGATCCGAGTGGTCTGAATCCAGAGTGAAATCAACGGCTGGGCACAGTGGATTTGCGGTCGTGTGCCTGCTGGCGGCGTCCCTTGTTCTCGCGTCGGCTTTGACCCCGGCAGCAGCGGCGCAGGGGACGTCGGAATTCACGCTCCAGCCCAGTTCGTTTAGCCCCGTTGCCGTCGCACCCAGCGGTGTTTCGTCGTCATCGATTCAAGTCGGATCGGTGAACGGATTCAGCGGCACGGTCCAATTGAGTTGCGCGGTGACTTCGCAGCAGGTGGCGACGGATCCGCCGCTGTGCACGGTGAGTCCCGCGTCGGTCACGGCTCCGGCGAATGCCACCGCGACGGTAACGACCCAGAGCACGACCAGCACGCAGCCGTACAGCATCACGATTACCGGCACTGGGCCGACCACCACCTACACCACCCCGTCGTTTCCACTCACCGTTCTCGCGGTGACGCCGCAGTTCACCATCAGTGTGACCAGTTCGGTGACGCCCAGCAGCGTGCCTGCCGGCACGGGCGCCGAGGGCACGGTGACGGTGAGTCCGGTTTACGGGTATGTCACTCCGACGAGCGGCGGCATTACGCTGGCGTGCGCGTCCATGACTCCGCTGGTCACGATCGCGCCCGTGTGCACATTCACCTATCCGCAAGGTGGAACCAGCCTGAATGTGAGCGGAACGACGCCCGAAAGCGCCACCCTGACCATCAGCACGTTTGGCCCGATCACCACCGGCGCTCATAAAGCGCGCAGCCTCTTCGGGCTGTGGTTCTCGATGCCGTTGCTCGGACTTGTCGGCCTCGTCGGCCTCGGTGCCGTGACGAGCGGGAGGCGCGCACGAAGAGCGTGGTGCGTGCTCGGGCTTTTTGTGGTTTGCGGAGCCTTCGTTCTGATTCCGGGGTGCGCGAGCAACAACGGCACATCAACCACCACGCCGAACGGGGTAACACCAGCCAATACGTATACGTTTACGATCGTCGGCGTAGATTCCAACGGAGTGGTTTCGAGCAACGCCAGTTCGACCACCGCCGGGCCCACCGTCAGCTTGACGGTCACCGCGCCTCCGAAAACGCCTTGAGATATGAGTGGGTCTGCACCTCAGGGGCTAAAGCCCGTGTATCTTGCGAGCCTAGGCGGCACGGCTGAAGCTGTGCCCTTCCCAACCCCGTTCTTGATCGGCAGACCTGAAGCCCTGCCCTTCCTAAAACCGTTCTTGATCGGCAGCTCCGAAGCTGTGCCCTTCCGACAACCGCTTATGAGACAGCTTCTGAAGCTGCTCGCGCTGATGATCGCGGTCACTTCCCTGCTGTCACAGTCGGCGGTCGCTTCCAATAAAGACAAGAATAAGATTCCCGCGGTCCGCTGGCAGGAAGGCAATCCCGGCTGCACCTTCTCGCGCGACGATGACGGGAAGTACCGTTACGGGCTCTGGTCGGACGAGGCCGGGGTCGTGCTGGCGGTCGACTCGCAGGAACTCGAGAAGGTGCATCGGCGGCACCAGCCGTTCTTCGCTGTGCTGTTGACGGTGCGTTATCGAGGGCAGACGTCGCTCGAGGTTGCCACCGAGAATATCTCGCTGCAGTTCATGAAGCATTTTCAGGTGGCACAAGTTGCGCTTGATCCGGATGACTTTTCCGCCAAAGTGCAGAATGATGCCGACACATTGAACGATGAGACCGCGCGGCAGTTGGAGAAGCACCCGGAGCAAAGGGAGCAAAGAGAGGCTTATGTGCGGGCATTCCTGAAGGACTCGGCGGAATTGCAGGAATTCGTTGGCAAGAATAGCCTGCGGCCGACACGGCTCAGCCCGGGGAAAGCCGAGACCAGCGGATGGGTTCTGTTCAGCACCGACAGCAAATGGATCAGCCGGTGGAAGAAGCAGGAGGAGTTCATCCTGCGCGTGCCGCTGGCGGGGAAGGTTTTCGAGTTCCCGTTCCGGCTGCCGCCGAAGCCGGGGGAGACGATTCTGCGGAAGAGGGAATAGGGGCCAGGGGTCGGGGGGCAGCGCTCTCAGAGCACTTCAGGAATGTGTAGTGCTCTTACGGTGTCATCCTGTCTCTGAGCGTGCGTTGATTGCCGCGGAGGACCTTTGAACTCCTCGTTGCGCCGGTGCTGCCAGCGAGTTTGATAGGTCCTTCGCCGCAAAAGACGCGGCTCAGGATGACATTGTTATGGATTAACAACACCTAAGGCCCAAGATTTACGATGCGGCTCGTCTCGTCTGTTTTTCGATCTCTGCCGCCTGGTGCATCAGGACATCGCGCAGAGAGACCAGTCCCTTCAATTCCTTGCCCTCGACGATGGGCAGGTGGCGGAATCCGAATTCGCGCATGATGAACAGGCACTCTTCGATGCTTTCATCGGCGGGGACAGCGCGCGGGTTCGCAGTCATCACTTCGGAAACAGCGGTGGTGCCGGGCGTGCGGCCAACGGCGACCACGCGATTCATGATGTCGCGTTCGGAGAGGATGCCGGTGAGATTTCCGTCGCGGAGAACGGGCACTGCGCCGACGTTGTGCTCGAGCATGTAGCGCGCGGCTTCGAGCACGGTGCGGTTGGCGTCGACGGAATAGAGTCTGCGGTCTTTTACAAGTTCGCGGAGAGTCGTCATCGTTTGGCTCCTTCGGCGAAGGGGAATCTCAGGATACAGTCGGCCCCCACGGCCGACATGAAGTGAGTGGGCAATACTGTAACACAGGCGCAGGGCGGGAATCGCGGGTTTTCGGGCCTGTTGTGCCAGGAAAAAGGACACTGCTGCTGGGGGCTCGAGCTAAACAATTCCGGCGGCCATTGTGGCCGCCGGCTGGTTCTCGAATTTTAGTTGCGATCAGAACCGGAATTGTGGACCTAAGGTGATGCGCATGTTGTTGTGAACGCCGTTGTTGAAAAAGATGTTGTCACCGATCTCAGCGCGAACGCCGATCGGTCCTGCAAAGGCCTCAATACCGCCTCCGGGATACAGAGCAAAGTATGTTGCACCATTTTCCAAACCCACCGCACTTACGAAGCCGGTCGGCAGCGCCCTGGTGGGTCATCGTGAAGTTTTCAAATCCGACCTTGCCGGTCAGAAAGACGCGGAATGGACCCGAACCCGTCTGAAACTTGGGCCCAAATAATCCGTGCAGCGTACGCAGTCTGCTCGTGACGTCCACGGTGGTCACGCCATTGCTGAAGGTGTTGGTGTAGTTTCGCTCGAAGTCGTAGCCCATCTCCGCTTCGAGTTGGACGCTGGGACGGACATTGAATGCCGCTCGTCCGCCGAGGCCAATGTAATTGCTGTCGGGACCCGGGTCACCGAAGCGAAAATATTCGGCGAAGATGCCGACTTCCGCATGATCCGTGCTACCGCTTTCCTGCGCGACCACCGCAGGGGCAGCGAAGAAAAGCGCCGTTAGAATAATTCCCAAATACCGTTTCATGGTTGTTGTTTACTCCTCCGAAGATTCGTCCCGTGCAGTCTTGCTGAGCACGGCCAAAGAACGAGCGGAAAGCCTACTCCGCGAATCGATATATGGATGCGGAACGGTTTGGCAGGGTTGGAGGCTGGAAGCCTTGCTAGGGGCCACTTCTGCGTCGGGTACACAGATAACCTGAGGAGTACAAAAAATGGCGCGGAGGATCTCCGCGCCATGGTCATGAATCCGCTGAGGCTTCAGTTATTGGAGATGGCTGACTCGTGACGGAGTCGCGTCGGCCGTGCTGCTGTCGCTGCGAGGAGTCATTGAGACCACGGTGTACTCGCGCTCCTTGCTGTCGAGATCTTCCACGCGCAGCAGCATCTTGTCTTTCTGAATGCGGAACTGCGCCTGCTCGCCAACGGGCAGAAGCACGGGATGCTTCTCATCGCGCGGACGAATGCGGTAGATCACGTGTTCGGCTTGCAGCAGATATTCCTGGCAGAGAAGCTCGTGCGTCTTCTTGCTGCCGGAATCGGTGCCGAGCATTTCGCCGGCGAAACTCTTGCCGTCCTTCTCCGACACACCGCAGGCAACGGAATCCATCTGCAAGAGCTTGCCAGTTTGATATGGCTTGAGGCTCCTTGGCGTATCCCATCGATGCCAGAGCCAACACTACACAAGATAACGTCTTGAATTGCATGTGAATCTCCCCCAGACAAAATGAACGAGCGGCGGGAATACGAGGCGTCGAGATCCTCGGCCCGTGTACGGGTATTGTCGACAGAGGCCGCGGCGGTTGGCAGGTCACTTCCGTAATAGAACGGAAGTTACGCTCGGACTCGGGAGAATGCTGTATTGAACTCAGCTACAAAAACATGATCACCACAGAGGACACAGAGGTGTCACAGAGGCTAGCGGGCGGTGAGTTCTTCCAAGTTCTCGAAGAATGCGGGGTACGATATCGCGGCGGATTCGGCGCCTTCGATGAGCGTTTCACCTTCCGCACGCAGGGCCGCGATGGCGAAGGCCATGGCGATACGGTGATCGCCGAAGGAATCCAGTTCGGCGCCGCGGAGGGTCTGGCCACCGGGAATCTTCAGGCCGTCTTCAAACTCTTCGACCTGCGCGCCCATCTTGCGCAGATTCGTCGCGACGGCCGAGATGCGATCCGATTCCTTCACCCGCAGTTCCTTCGCGTCGCGCACTTCAATTCCCTGGTCGGTGAAGGGCGCGATGGCGGCCAGCACGGGGATTTCGTCGATCAGCGCGGCCGAGTCGGCGCCGGCGATGGTGGTGCCTTTCAGTTTCGCGCCTTCGATTTGCAGCGATCCCACCATTTCGCCGTGAATCTCTTCGAGTTGTGTCACGGAGATGTGCAGGCCCATCTGCATGAGAATGTCGAGGAGGCGGGCGCGGGTGGGATTCATCAGAAGATTGGGCAAGGTCAGTTGCGATCCGGGAAATAAGGCTGCGGCGCAGAGAAAAAACGCCGCGCTCGAAAGATCTCCCGGGACGCGAGCCTCGATGCCGTGCAAGCCGCTGGCCACCTTGAATGCGGACTTCGTTTCCTGCGCCGGTCTTCTTGCGCTGCAACTGCACTCCGAAGGCGCGCAGAGCGACCTCGCCATGATCGCGCGTGCGCACCGACTCTTCGACTCGCGTTTCGCCGTCGGCGAAAAGGCCCGCGAAGAGCAGGCAGGACTTCACCTGCGCGCTGGCGACGGGCATTTTGTAATCAATCGGTTTCAGCGGTCCACCCGTGATTCGCAACGGCGGCTTTCCCTGGTGCGACTCGATCTGGGCACCCATGGCGGAAAGCGGCTTGATGACACGTTCCATGGGGCGACGGGAGAGGGATTCATCGCCGATCATCTCGCTGGTGAAGCTCTGTCCGGCGACGATGCCGCTCAGCATCCGCATGGTGGAGCCGGAATTTCCGCAGTCGAGCGGCGTTGCCGGGGCGGCGAGCGCGAGGCCGCGGCCTTGCACTTCGATGACGTTGTGACCTTCGGACTTGCGTTCCCAATTCACGCCCATCGCGCGCATGCAACCCAGCGTGCTGGCGCAGTCGGCGCCGGTGGAATAGTTTTCGATGCGCGAAGGACCTTCGGCAATTCCCGATAGCATCCCGTAACGGTGGGAGATCGACTTGTCGCCGGGCAATTCGACGCTTCCCCGGATGGTTGTGCGCCGGGCGCACCACTACGTTCGAATCTGGACTTTCATTCTTTGATCAATATAGCGGAAGAGGACGTTCTGGCGCGGGTTAGACCTTGTGGTAGATGTGATAGGTCCGAGTTGGCACTTCCTGAATCCACTTGAAATACCCGACTGAATATCGATCGCCTTTGTTCGGGGGCCAAGGATCGTATATCCGCAGAGTGGTGCCTTTCCCTGATTGATCGTCATCTCCGCGAATTCCGACGACGGCGATCATATGGCCGGCACTGCCACGCCCCTGGACATAGTCCTTGGCGCTCCAAAGCATGTCAAATACTAACGGGCCTTTCGACAACATGGATTTCAGAGCCACCGGCATCCATGACGTTGGCGGCACCACGACCATGAAGTTGGCTTTGGCGAAGCGAGCGGCACCGCTGACGGCGTCGTCGCTTTCAGAGAAATTCTTGAGGCTTCCATCGTCCATAACTAGATCATCGGGAGTGCGAAAAACAACCGTGGAGATCGTGGAGCGAGTAACCATGGCCGTGGAGGCAGCCCAGCAACTGGTTGGCGTGCGCTGCGGTATAAACGGAATGGTGTGCAGGATCGGAGGATAGTCCTCTGTGTCCATGAGAGCGTTCCATGTGCAGGGTCCAACCTCGCCGTCTTGTACCAGCCAGTTCTCTTGCTGAAATCGGAGAACGGCATCGCGAGTGTGGTTTCCGAAAGCACCGTCCAGGACTAAGCGAGGGCTGGGATCGAGAACGGTGTTCAGTTGGGTTTGCAGCGTTTTCACGTCGCTGCAGTGGGAACCGATCTTCAGGATGGTGAATGGCATAGTGGCTGGGATATCGTCGCGGGCTTAGGCACTTCGCACATCCTTCAAAATCTCCGGTGGAATTTCTTTCAGCGTGACGCCGAATTCGAACATGGGAGTTTCGGTGCCGCGTCCCCAGCGGGCGACCTCCCAATGGGCGCGTACGAATTTCACATTGGCATGTGCGGTCAGGTCCAGCAGCAGAGGAGTCTCACCAGCATAGAATTCCTGCCGGAAGGCGGCGATGGACTTGGGCTCCCACGTGGAGCCGTCGGGCGAGCCGAAGACACTGACGTCTAGCGATTCCTGCTCGATGATCTTGGTGATGGAGAGTGTCGCGAGAAATACGCGGCTTGCAGCGCCACTGACGTCGACGGGCTGTCCGTCGCCCTTGGCAGTGGCAACGGTGCCTGCGGGAACCAGGATGGATTCGGCTATGGCAGTTGTCATCGGCGGAGATTCTAACAAATTCGGAGCAGCGACAGCGCGTCGTGCTCACCACAGAGGGCACAGGGGCGCACAGAGGAACACTGGAACAACGACTTTCGCTTTTTACTCCGTCGGGTGCGGGGCGGTGAAGTCGCTGCAGCAGGGCTTTTGCGCCGGCTTGAATTCCATCAGTTCGATTCGAACCAAATCAGGATCGAACACGTTGAGCTGCCACTTGCCATCTTTACCCATCTGCGAATGCTCCTCGCCGTGCTCCTTCCAGCCGTGCGATTCGAGGACGGCCTGCGCTTTTTTCATGTCGGCGACACCGTAGGAAATGTGATTCATCACGCCGGTCAGTTCGAGATCGGGATGCTGGGGCTGGTTCAGCATGTATTCCAGCCAGTCGGTGCCGTCCGGAACCTGCAGAGAGACCCAGTCGGTCTCGGTGTCTTTCATGCCGCCATGCCAGTAGGGACGGAAGCCGAGGATCTCGCGGTAAAAATGGTCTTCGGCCGCCCGGTCGTACACCAAAAAGCCGGCGTGGATCATGCGGTGCGAGACGGCGTTAGGTGCAGGCGGAGCGGAGTCGTCCTTGCTGCGCTCCACGAACTCGAGGCGATGGCCTTCCGGATCTTTCACCATCAGGCTGAGGCTGTGGTCCGGGTGGCCTTCGATTTTTTCGGGCTTGATTCCCTTCTCGACGAGGTAGCGGCGGAGAGCGCCGATATTGTCGGTGGTGAAGGCCACATGATCCATGCGGTCGGTAGCTTTGGGATCGGGCGCGGGGCTGTAGCCGACCCACTGTTTGCCCGACATGTAGCGCACGGTTTCGCCTGACTCGATCGGGGCGGCGGACGGGAGGCCGAGGATATCTACGTAGAGATGCTTCACGCCGTCGGGTGCGGTTGTGTAGAACGACACGTGATCGATGGCAGTGATGTGGGGTCGCTCGAGGGAATGCGTCTGTGCGAATGCGAAAAGCGGAATGCCTGTGCAGATGAGTAAGATGAGTTTTTTCATGGCGCCTCGATTTTAGACCCTGAGCCACAAGGGCTAAAGCCCGAGTTCGCGTTGCTGTAACGCGGCCCTGAAGGGCCGCTCTTCCACGTTGCTCTGCAGTGCTCCTGACGTAGATCGTGCTTCGCGCAAGTGCTTCCCAGGCCGTGCGCGATGTGCGATGCTCTCGGCTTCCTCACAAGCCATCCAGAAACTGGCGGATGATTTTGAAAGCTTCTTCCGGCTGCTCCCACGGCGAGTAATGGCCGGCTTTTGGGATCACGCGCAACTGGCTTCCTGCGATGTGCTGGCGCATGAGTTCGGCTTCGTTGATGCCGGTCAGAATGTCCTCGTCTCCGGTCACGAGCAGTGTCGGTACATTGATGGTCTTCAATGTATCGATCGAATCGGGCCGTTCGGCCATGCCGCGCTGCACCTGTGCGATGTCTTCGGGCGACATCTGTCGCATCATGCGCACTGCAGCCGTCAACGAGATCGGGGCGCGTCTCGCGTGTGGTCTTGCCAAAGAGACGCGGAACCATCGATTGCAAAAATGGCTCAATGCCGCGCTCGAGGACATCGTTGGCCGCTTGCAACCGTGCGGCGCGGGCTTCGGCGTTGTCAGCGGGAGCCTTCGTGTTGCACAGACCAAGCGCAGCGACGCGGTCGCGATGTTTCCGCCAGAACTCGAAGAGAAGATAACCGCCGATGGAGACTCCGATCAGAGGGGCGCGGCCGATGCGGGCATCGTCCATCACGCGCGCGATGTCTGCGGCATGCTTGGCCATCGTGGCGGGACCTTCGCCGACTCCAGATTCCCCATGCCCTCGCAAATCGGGCAGGACCAGCCGATAGCGGGATGCGAGCGATTCGGCGACCGGCATCCAGAATTCGTGATGGGCGGGGAAAGGATGGAGAAGAACTACGGAAGGTCCGTCGCCGAGGATCCAGTAGACGATTTCGGCGTCATCGCTGTGTACACGATTGGCGGCCATGGCAGCCATTAGAACACGAGCACGGCGAGTGGCGTGCACGCCTCCGCTCCGGCACCGAGCGATGTCGGAGGCCTACAACCGCGTGTCTGTCACCGGCTGCGCGCCTGTGGGCGCAGGCAGCAACAGCGGCTCTTCCGGCATGATGATCCACGCAATCAGATAGGAAAGGAATCCGACGCCCGTCATGAACGCGACGATCAGCCACACGACTCGGACCAGGGTGACGTCGATATCGAAGTACTCGGAGAATCCGAGGCAAACGCCGGCGACCTTGCGGCCGAGGCGCGGACGAACAAGTTTCAACCGGGCTAGCGAGGCTCCCACGCGAATCCCGCAGTAGGCGCAGACCAAAGCATCATCCTGAATCACTTTTCCGCAGTAGTTGCAGTACATAGCTTCGCCCTCAATTCATTCTACGAAAGGCACCGGCTGGATGTTCCAACTTCGTTTTTCACCACAGAGGACACAGAGGAACACAGAGGAATACAGAAACTATTCCCGATACGCTTCTTTCATATGGCGGCGCGCCAGGTCGGCTTGTCCGCTGTCTGCGCGACCGGTCAGCACCGCTTCGTAGGCCTTCATGGCCAGGTCACGTTTCTGGAGGAGGTCGTACATTTCTCCGGCTGCGAGGTTGGCTTTCTGGCGAATGTCGGGATCGGGATTGGGGGCTTCATTCACGAGTTCGTAGGCGGCGGCCGCCCCAGCGAGATCTTTCTTGCTTCGCAATAATTCACCCAGCCCCCATGCAGCCAATTCATAGTGAAGCTTGCCGTACTTCCCTTCCTGGCCGTTTTGCCAGACCTTCCGGTACTCCGCCTCAGCCTCGTCCAAGTGCCCGGCGGAGCGCTGCAGGTTGGCGACCTCGGTGGGGAAAAGATGGTTGCCCGGATACTTCGCGGTCAACTCCTGCATGTATCCGATCGCCTCGTCGTATTGGTGTTCGCGGCGAAGGAACAGGGAGAGAATCACCTTGGCGTCGGTCGAGTTCTCGCCGTCGCTCTTCGCCACCTCGCGGAGGTAGGTTAGCCCCTTGTCTTTTGATCCGTTAAGCCCGGCCAGGGCCGCAGCGACCTTTACGCTCCATGGCAGGTTGCCCGCGACGTAGTTGTGGGTGCCGACCACCATCTTGGCGTCCAGGTAGGACGGATCGAGTTCGAGCACGCGCTCGTGATCGTGGCGGGCGCCTACGGCATTGCGCAACGCCGAGAACCAGGCGCGCTCCACCAGCCCGGTGTAAACCGCAAACTCCGCGCGTGTAACACCACGGCAGTAGAGAGCATTGACGTCCTTCGGATTGGCTTTGAGTTGCTTCTCTTCCAGGCTCTGGGCGCGGCGTGCCAGCTCCTTGATGCGATCCTTGATCTTGCTATCTGTGGGACGGGGGGCGCGTCCGATGAAGCTGTCGTTCGTGTAATCGCCAGTGTTCATCGCCCCTGTCTCGTAGAGATCGCGCATGAGAACCACGGTCAGCAGATGGTTCACCGAGAACGCGTCGTTAGGATGCTTTTCGACGACCTTCTCGAGTTCCTGTGTCGCGCGCTCGTAGTCCATGTTGTAGAAGTGATCGAAGGCCACCTGGGTTTGAGGATCGTGAGCCAGGGCGTGGGTAGGCTGGATATAAGGGTCCGTTTGGGACGCGGCGAACATGCAGGACGCAATGAGGGAAGCGAGAAGTGCAAGCAGGCGAGGGCAATGCCGGAGATTCATTCGAAAATTCTGCTTCGGAAACAATACAAGCCAGTCCGCCTAGTCTAAATGAAGTGCGCGCGTCCCGGCGTTTTGAGCGGCGGCCGAGCACACAATTCCGCCGGAACCAAGAGCGTCATCGCGGTTCCCCATCCGCTACTCCCAACCCACCGGAAACGGCTTCTATACTCTGGACTCTGGTCAGCCACGGACTGAAGGTAGCGGAAGGACGTCGTCAGTGCGCCTGCGACCCGGTACGCCGGATGGAGTTCGGAGGACTGTATGGGCGCGGCCAGAGCGAGGATACGACTTGGGGCTTCCAGACTTTCGAGAACATTGCGCTGCTGTTTCGGTGTTTTGTTTTGGGGTGCTCTTGAGTCCCAAGGCTTTCGTAACTGACGCAACTTTACGCAGCACGGCGCGTAAGAATTGCTTGCAGCGCGACTTAGGCGATATGTCAGCCGTGAATAATTTGTTATTTTTCAGTAAGTTGCATTCTGCAGGGTTTTGGTGATTGGAGTGCGATCTAAGGTTTTCCGGGTAGGTCCATCGTATGGCAGAGGTAGCACAAGGAACACCACAGGAGTTCTGGCGACCGCCGACACATCGTCTGGACGAGGAAGTCATCGTGCTCGACCCGCATCCGGCGATGGCAGAAGCGTGTCCCCGATGCGGTACCGAGTTCCTGCTGGGTTCGAAGTTCTGCCATTCCTGTGGCGGACGACGTCCGGAAGCCATCAGTTCCTCCGCGCGCGCCGATGCGGCAGCGCTCGCCGGGTTATGGGAGCGCGTCGTTGGCCGGACTCAATCGGCAATTGCGGGTTTTTCCTGGAGCAAGATTCATTTCCCTGCCTGGATGCGTCTCCTGCACTTTCACGAGATCAAGAGCCGGGTAGGGCTGCCGACGGGTTCGTTGATTGCTTTTGTCATCGGTTTGGCCTGCGTGGCTGGCGCCCTGCTCGTCGGATTGCTCACCGCAAAGACGCTGGTAGATTGGCAAGCCATTCAGTATTACCGGGCGGAATGGCTGTTGGCGGCCACGGCTTCGTTTGTGGCCGGCATTCTGCTCAAGAAGCCTTCTCGCGACTAATCTGATTCGCTCCCGCTGCCGGCAGCCTCGCCTCTGCTGGGTCATCCTGTAAAGATGGTGCACCGGACCAGTTCCCTTTCCCAGGGATTGACCATTCGAGATGGCTGCGCTCACATAGGTCTTGGCCAAGAGCGTTGCTTCGGCCAAGCCGCGGTCGAGAGCCAGGTGACACGCCATTGCCGTGGCGAAGGCGCAGCCAGTTCCGTGGGTTGAGTTAGAACGCTGGCGCTCGGCCTTGAAAACCTCCTGTTCCACCCCACGTTTGGTGGTAAAGCTCAGCAGATCCATCGCCTTTTCGAGATGCCCTCCGGTGACGACCACAGCAGGGGCGCCCATCTCATGCAGCTTGGCGGCCGCCGCCCGCATTTCATCCAACTCTTCTATCCTTTTCATTCCGGTAATCACTGCCGCTTCGTCGACATTCGGAGTCACCACATCAGCCAACGGGATGAGGCGCTCGATCAAGACTCGGGTTCCGGCTGCATCCAGCAGATCGGCTCCGGAGGATGACTTGAGAATGGGATCGAGAACGATATTGGGCAGCCGCCCCTTCCCGAGCCCGGCAGGATACAGGAAGTCGGCAACGGCCTTCGCAACCTTCCCCGACCCCAGCATGCCGATGTGAACGGCAGCGATTTCCAAATCGGCGACAAGTTCCACAAGCGTATCCGTGACCAGTGCGGGATCGATTGCCTCCACTCGTCTCACGCCAGAGGTGGATTGCACCGTCATGGCGGTGATGCACGACACGCCATAGCAGGCATGGGCCGCAATGGTTTTGATGTCGGCGGTGACACCGGCTCCGGAAGAGGGGTCGAAGCCTGCGATGGTGAGTACGACGGGTGGTTTTTCGGCCATGATCTTTCGTTCTCGAAAGCTCCTATCTTGCCCAGAGTTTGGCACAGAATCTCATATCGGCACTTGCTCGGAAGTGACTTTATGCGCCTGCCCTGGAGAAAAATTCCGTTGCCATCAAGGGAAGGGCATCGCGGTAAATACATGATTTCATGCAAGTTACGACGATCTGTTCCTGTAATTCATTGATTCCATTCGGGTTGTAAATTCTACCTTGCCGCGTCCGTCGTGCTATTTACTGGATAGTAAATGCGTAACCTTTCTGAAATAAAGGCATTTGTCTGCATCTCCATAAAATACCAATATGTTACGTAAGACTTCCATTACTAGGAGGGCACCGTCGGACGTGTCCTTTCACCTTGACACACCGTTTGGCAGGCCGATAGCATCTACGAACTGCAGGCAAGACCAGCCTTAGGCCAAGGGCACTTTTGAGTATGCGAGGAGAACTGAATGCGAAGACGTATAGCTCATGGACTGGCGATTGCTTTTTTGATCGTCGGCCTGGGAGCGGCTCAGGGACCGAACATCTCGGAGGCGAAACCGGCTCCAGTTAGTTCTGTTCAAGCAGAAACCCGAGGTCCGCAAACAGGTCGAAAAGACCAAACCGTATCAAGTTGGGACAGCGTCCTGGTACGGGCAGAACTTCGAGGGTAAACCGACAGCCAGCGGCGAACCGTACGATATGTACGACATGACCGCCGCCCACCTGACGCTTCCCATGGGAAGCTACGTGAGGGTAACGAACCTGCGTAACGGGAAGGCTGTCATCGTCCGAGTGAACGACCGTGGACCGATCGTCCCGGGCCGGATCATCGACCTTTCCTACGGTGCCGCCCAGGCGCTCCAAATGAAGGCACATGGGCTGCAGCGCGTACGTCTGGATCTGGTCCAAGCGACCAGTGTCGCCAAATCCCGGCAACAGTCAAAGCCGGATTACCAGACGGTTGCTTATAACCATCCCCCTGTAGCGCAACTCCCGTAAAAACCGTACACTAGCCGGGATGACGGCTGCTCTGCCCAACCGCATCCCGAGCGATAGCCTTGGCTATCGCAGTGGTGACCCGCGCCAGCGGCTCATCGTGGCGCTTGACGTTTCGACCGCCGCCGCCGCACAGAAGATTGTGGCGGCGGTGGGGGACTCCGCCTTGACCTACAAGGTGGGAATGCAGCTCTATACCGCCGTGGGACCGCAGATTGTGCGCGATCTCGTGGCGTCGGGACGGCGAGTATTTCTCGACCTGAAGTATCACGACATTCCAAATACCGTTGGCGCGGCAGTCGCCGAGGCTGAGAAGCTTGGCGTAAGCATGCTGACGATCCATGCGGCCGGGAGCACGAAGATGGTGCGAGCCGCGGTGGAGGCGGCGAAGGTACGGCCGGAATTGATGGTGCTCGCCGTCACCGTGCTCACCAGCATGGATGGACACGATCTGGAGACAATTGGCATTCGCGGATCCATGGAAGACAGCGTCGTGCGGCTGGCTACGATCGCGCTGGCGCAAGGCTGCCAGGGAGTGGTCACCTCGGCGCGGGAGGCTTTCACACTGCGCGCGAAGCTCGGTGACCGATTCGCGATTGTCACTCCCGGCGTGCGCCCGGCGGGCACCAGCGTCGGCGACCAGGCCCGCGTCGTGACGCCCGCGGAAGCAATCGCGTCGGGAGCTAGCCACATCGTGGTGGGAAGGCCAATCACCGAGGCGGCCGATCCGGCGGCCGAGGCGCGAGCGATTCTGGGGCAGATCAGGGGATAGTCATCCGGTAACTTCTTAGGCCGACGGCGATAGAGATGGAAGTTGTGCCCACGTTGAAGCGGTTCAGGAAGGGCACCATGCCTGGCAGGACCCATCCCGCGAAGACTCCGATCAGCATGGCGGTAAAGATCCACACGGTGAGGAAGCGGTCGAGAAAGCCGAGGCGCGAGGTTACGCTATTGGTCATGACATTCTGAGCCTTAATTGGGCGATCACTCCTCTGGCACAGACGCCAGTGATTGACGGCCGATGTCGTTGAGTTCCTTGCTGAGCGCCATCGCATCCAGGGTCGAAAGAGGCAAGCTCAGGAAGAGACTGATCCTGCGATCGAGTAGAAAGTAGGCCTCGCGAAAGGCTCTCTCTACCGCCTCGACAGTTCCCCGCACCGCGGCAGGATCCGCGATCCCCCAATGCACACTGATGGGCGGGCCCGGCCACACAGGGCAGACTTCTTTAGCTGCGTTGTCGCAAACAGTGAAACACGAAATTGAGTGGTGGCGCGCCCGTCCCAACTCTTTCAAAACGTCGATGCCGCCGTCGGGGCCGCGCAATCCTACGACCTCGTCTCGCACAATATGCCGAAAATGCGCGAAAAACGCTTACACCACAGAGGACACAGAGTTTCACAGGGGAATCCCTATGATCATCCGCGTCCTGTGAGGTAAGCCGGGCGCAGATCGCCCAAGCGTCTGCAGTTATGCTGCGAACCTACGGGACACGATAGTCGGATAGTACCGGCGAACTCTGAACTCCCGCAGCCTCGCGCGCAAAGTAGGTACGCTGGAAATACAGCGCGACGTTCACCAGTCCAATGAGCGCCGGAACCTCGACCAGTGGCCCGATCACTGCCGCGAAGGCTGCGCCCGAGTTGATTCCGAACACCGCCACGGCCACTGCAATCGCGAGTTCGAAATTATTGCTGGCGGCCGTAAAGGACAAGGTCGCCGTCTTCGAATAGTCTGCCCCCAGTTTACGTCCCATGTAGAACGAGACGAGGAACATCAGGACAAAGTAGATCAGTAGTGGCACGGCGATCCGAACGACATCCAGGGGTAAGCGAACGATGTAGCTGCCCTTGAGCGAGAACATCACCACGATAGTGAATAGCAGGGCGACCAATGTGATCGGACTGATCTTCGGTATGAAGCTGTGCTCATACCACTGCCTGCCTCGCGCACGCACGAGTACGAACCGGGTGATCATCCCCGCTAGGAACGGGATTCCCAGGTAGATGAAGACGCTCTTGGCGATGTCGCGAATCGAAATGTCCACGACTGATCCGTGCAGTCCGAACAACTCCGGCAGCTTGGTGACGAAGATCCAGGCGTAGACCGAATAGAAGAGCACCTGAAAAACAGAATTGAAAGCGACCAGACCCGCGGCGTATTCAGTATCACCCTTGGCTAGTTCATTCCACACGATGACCATGGCGATACATCGTGCGAGGCCAATCATGATGAGGCCCGCCATGTACTCCGGGTAGTTCCGCAGGAAGATGATCGCCAGGGCAAACATGAGCAGGGGCCCGATCACCCAGTTCTGCACCAGCGACAGAGCGAGAATTTTCTTGTTACGGAATACCTCGCCCATCTCCTCGTAACGGACTTTGGCCAGCGGCGGGTACATCATGAGGATCAGCCCGACGGCGATGGGGATGGAAGTTGTGCCCACGCTGAAGCGATTCATGAAGGGCACAATACCGGGCAGAGCCCATCCGGCAAAGATGCCGATCAGCATGGCAGCAAAAATCCACACCGTGAGGAAGCGGTCGAGAAAGCCGAGGCGCGAGGTTACGCTATTGGTCATGACAATCTTGGGCTCCCGTCGGCAGCTGTCACTTTTCGGGCACGGATGCCGGTGCCTCACGGCCAATGTTGTTCAGTTCTTTCCTGAGCGCCATGGCGTCCAGGGTCGAGAGAGGCAGGCTCAGGAAAAGACTGATCCTGCGGTCGAGTAGAAAGTAGGCATCGCGAAAAGCTCTCTCGACTGCCTCGGCACTTCCCCGCACCGCCGCGGGATCCGGGACGCCCCAATGCGCACTGATGGGCTGACCCGGCCATACGGGACAAACCTCTTTGGCGGCGTTGTCGCAAACGGTGAACACAAAATCAAGTGGTGGCGCGCCCGGTGCGGCGAACTCGTCCCAGCTCTTGCTGCGAAAGCCTTCCGTGGGAAGATGCGCCGCCGCCAACTGCTTGAGGGCTGCAGGATGCACCCGTCCCGCGGGGTGGCTGCCGGCGCTGTATGCCGATAAAGTTTGGCTGGCCTTTGTTTGTTCAGTATGGCTTCGGCCATGATGGAACGCGCCGAGTTACCTGTGCACAGGAACAAAACGTTGTGATGTTTTGGCATAAGGTTGCTCCTTATCCGCAGCAAGTTGGAGCACAACAAGAGCCTGCAGTCGCCGGTTTTACCGCGCGGATGAAGCCGCTGAAGAATTTTCCGTCGACCTCCGCAGGGTCTAGCTTCACAGGAATCTGCTGGCCAGACAGGAATTCCAGGGCGTCTTCGGCGCGATAGGTGCGCGTGGGCTCAATCTCGATGTGCTCGAACCCGGCTTGCGCCAGCTTGGAGCGATATTCGTTCTCTTCCAGAGCGCCGGCGATGCAGCCCACCCAGGCGAGCACACTCTGGCGAATCTCGGGTAGCATCTCGCCGCGCGTGACCACATCGGAGACGGCAAATCGGCCTCCGGGCTTGAGCACCCGGAAGGCTTCGCGCAGGACTTTGCTTTTGTCAGCCGAGAGATTGATCACGCAATTGGAGATGATGACGTCGACCGAGTTGTCGGGCAGCGGGATGTTCTCGATTTCACCCTTCAGGAATTCGACATTGTCCATGCCTGCTTTGCGCTTGTTTTCATTCGCCAGGGCAAGCATCTCGTCGGTCATGTCGAGGCCATAGGCTTTGCCGGTCGGGCCGACGCGGCGCGCCGAGAGCAAAACGTCGATGCCGCCGCCGGAGCCGAGGTCGAGTACGACTTCTCCCGCCTTCAATTGGGCCAGCGCGGTGGGATTACCGCATCCAAGCGAGGCGAGTAGCGCTTCCTCGGGGATCTGCCCGGCTTGTGACGCATCGTACAGACTCGTCGTAATGGGATCGCAGCACCCTGTGCTGGCAGTTGCGCCGCAACAGGAACTGCCGCCGGTTTTGACGCGCAGCGCAGCTTCGCCATACTTCTGTTTTACGACTTCTTTGATGTCAGTAGTTTCAGTAGTGCTCATGATGGGACTCCTATTTGCAGATTTGTACGATGTCCTGCGGTTTAAGGGCTTTGTTACGCGTGCAGCATTCGGCGTAAAGGAACTGCAACAGTTCCTGCAGAGCTTCGGTATTGGCGGTGTAGCGAAGAAAGGTTCCCTGCCGCTTCACGGCGACGAGTTCTTCGGTGCGTAGTTTGTCCAGGTGATGCGAGAGGGTCGAATTGGGGATATCCAATTCTTCCTGAATCTCACTGACCACCAGACCCTCGGGATGCGCGGTCAGCAACAACTGCATGATGCGGAGGCGGGGCTCAGTGCCCATCGCTGAGAACATGTCGGCGTACTTAGCGACGCGCTCGGCGGACTTGCTGGGGGAAAGAGCTTTGGTGGTCGCGGGCATATTTCGATATTACCGGAAATATGGATCATGTCAAACAGAAAAATGATAACTTGGCGCGAGAGGAGATCATCGATTCGCCAATTTGGGAAGATTATCCGGGTTCTGTTCCGGCTGAATGCTGACGACTGAGTGCTCAGTGCTTTATTCTGAAGACTCATGATTCGTATCCGCCGTGCGTTTGATCCGCACTCCATAAAACTCGTCATCTTCGATCTCGATGGCACGCTGATCGACTCGCGCCTCGACCTGGTGCACTCCGTCAACGCCGCGCTGCGTCACATCCAACGCCCGGAACTACCCGACGATGTAATCGCCAGTTATGTCGGCGATGGGGCACCGATTCTCATCCAACGCGCTCTGGGCGGCGAGGCGGTCGACGACGCTCTCGTCCGCAAAGGACTGGAATTCTTCCTCTCCTACTACCGCGAGCACAAACTCGACCATACGACGGTGTATTCCGGAATTCAGGAAGCCCTGGCCGCGATTCAGAACTCCGGCAATGGAATGCCTCGTAAGATGGCTGTGTTGTCGAACAAGCCCGTGAATCCCTCGCGGGCGATCGTGGAGTCTCTGGGGCTGGGCCAGTATTTCTCGCAGGTTTATGGCGGCAACAGCTTTGCCACGAAGAAGCCGGAACCGGAGGGCGCCCTGAAGCTGGTAAGTGAAGCCGGCATGCAACCGACGCAGGCGGCAATTGTCGGCGATTCTCACGTGGACATCCGTACTGGGCGCAATGCCGGACTCTGGACCGTCGCTGTCACTTACGGATTCGCGCCACACACGCTGGAGGTGGAGGAGCCCGACGTGGTGGTTGACACCCCCCGGGAGCTAGGCAAAATCTTTTTGTCCCAGAAATAGACTGTACGCACAAAAATAATCAATGAAGACCGACAATTCCGGTTTTACCGACAAAGAACTGCGCAAGCTGCGCAGCCTGAAGAATCCATACGGCATTCAGAAGTCCCTCGATGACATGCCGTATCACCTGGAAGACACCGCCTGGTCCCCACGCAGGGTGCTGGCCGAGCAGTCATCGCATTGCCTGGAAGGCGCTATCTTTGGAGCTGCGGCTCTGCGAGCCAACGGATACCCTCCGCTGCTACTCGACTTCGAGGCCGAGCATGACACCGATCACGTGATCGCGATTTTCAAGCAGGACGGCCATTGGGGTGCGGTCGCGAAATCGAATTACACCGGATGCCGCTGGCGCGAACCCGTCTACCGCAACTTGCGCGAACTCGCGTTGAGTTATTTCAACGCGTACTTCAATCTGCGGCGTGAGCGCACGCTGCGGCGGTACTCGCTTCCGGTCAACCTCAAGCGCTTCGATTCGCAGAACTGGATGACTACTGACAAACCCGTGTGGTTCATCGTTTATCATCTGTTCGATGTGAAGCACTATTCCCTGCTCACCAAGGCCCAGGAAAAACGGCTGCACCGAGTCGACGAAAGGCTGTTTCAGGCGGAGTGTCTGGGAAAGGCGTACAAGGACCGGGATTAGCTGTGGTTGAAGCTCGCCGCCATCCTCGTTACAAGCTGGAAATCGATGTTCGCATTTATCCGCGCAACTCTCAGGTGGTTCGCGGGCACTCTGTCGACATCAGCGAGTCCGGCATTTCCGCCCTGCTGCGCGTGGAAGTACCTATGGGAGAAGTAGTCCGCCTGGAGTTCGCTGTTCCCACCGGCGAAGTTCAGATTCACGCTCTGGTGCGCCAACGGAGCGCCTTCCGCTACGGATTCCAATTCCTGGAAGCGATCTCCCAACTCGAGATCATTCAGCGCGCCTGCCGGCAATTGGCCGTGTCGCAGTCAACGGCAGGAAATCCGGAAACATAGGCAACTCTCGCCCACTCGTCGGGTTCGTGTCTAAGATTTCGATCTTGTTCATTCGTACTAGTGACATCGTGACAATCTGGCCGCCGTCTCCTATGAGGTTAAGATGATGGTATGAGGAGCAGGTCCCGGATTTTGGCTGTTTGGCTGCTGGTGTGCTTCGGCGCCGTGGCTCAGCAGGATGCACCCCCCTCTCCCGCCGGCACCTCTCCCCGTGGTGCCACATCCAAGGACACGCCGTCCGTCAGCGAGCCTTCGGCCTCTGCGGAACATCCTGATCTCACTCCGGATGCCAACGGGAAGCTTTCGGAAGAGCAGATGCAGAAGTTATTCCGTGTCGTCGGAGATAAGGACATCGAGAACCAAAAACGCGAGCGCGATTACACATACATCGAACGTGCGGTGCAGAACAATCTCGACGGCAAGGGGAATAAGAAATCCACGGAGATCAAGACCTACGAGATTCTGGAGATCTATGGCGAGCAGGTGCAGCGGCTGATCGAGAAAGATGATAAGGCGCTTGATTCGAAAGAGGCTGGTAAAGAAGAGGAGAAAATCCAGAAGATCATCGACAAGCGCAAGAAGGAGTCGGAGGAAGAGCGGAAGAAGCGGGAAGAAAAGGAAGTCAAGCAGCGCGAAGATGACCGCAAGTTCGTGCGCGAAATAGCGGACGCATACGACTTCAAACTGGTGGGCACGGAACTGGTGGGCGGCCGCGAGGCCTGGGTCATTGACGGCGAACCGCGGCCCGGATTCGTACCCCACATGAAGGAATCAAAGTTCCTGTCCAAGTTTCACGGTCGAGTCTGGATTGACAAAGATGATCTGCAACTCTCGAGGATGGATGTTGAAACACTCGATACGGTTTCAGTCGGCTTCGTTCTGGCTCGGATCCACAAAGGAACACGATTCAGTCTCGAACAGACCCGCGTGAACGATGAGGTTTGGCTGCCCAAACAGGTGACATATAAGTTCAATGCCCGCCTCGGTCTGGTAAAGGGATACAACATCGATGGCGAGCTGAGCTATCGCGACTACAGAAAGTTCCGGACCTCCTCAAAGATCGTGGGTGTTGGAGAAGTGCAGGAGCCGAAATAGCCAAACCCCTGCCTCACATTGGTTTCGAGAGAGTCTACGACTACTCGGTTGCTAAGGAGTGCCAAGGAGCCTTCGTGAACATAGAGTTGCGCCCAATCGGCTTGGTCGAAGCCACTCGCTCGCGCGTGGAGGATGATTTCTGGGGCGGAGTCGAATCCTGTATCTCCCTGACAGATGAGTTCACGCCCGACGCTCTGCAGGGACTGGCCGACTTTTCTCACGTCGAAGTGATCTTCCACTTCCACAAACTCGATCCGGCGACCGTTGTCATCGGAGCGCGCCATCCCAGAAATAATCCGGCATGGCCGGTCGTTGGTATTTTTGCGCAACGGGGCAAGAACCGTCCGAATCGGATTGGCGCTACCATTTGCCGCGTGCTTCGTGTGGAAGGCACGAGGCTGTACGTGGCCGAACTCGATGCCCTCGACGGGACGCCGGTGCTTGACATCAAACCGGTGATGGCCGAATTCCTGCCCAGCCGAGAAGTAAAGCAGCCCGGATGGTCGCACGAACTGATGCGTGAGTACTGGCTTCGCAAGGGATAGCCACAAACCATCATCGCGACACGCTTCAGGCTTTATAATGCGAGGTCCCAACGCACAGGCTCGCCTGCCGCTGAGTGCGACCTGCACGACTGAGATATTTCATTTGAATTCTTCATGAGGCGCCGATGACCTCGCTTACCCGTCGTGATCTGCTTCTTTCCGGCCTCGCACTTTCTGCTTCGACTCTCGTGTCCGGTTCGGTACAGCGGGCGCAAGCGCTACTCGCACGCTATCCCGCACTGGAACCTGCAGGCGCTCTCGCTCCGCGCGAGCGACTCCTGTTCGACTTCGGGTGGAAATTCTTTCAAGGCCATGCGTCCGATCCGGCGCGCGATCTGGGATTCGGCATGGGCCAGGGAGACTTCGCCAAAAGTGGCGAGTTCTGGTTTTCCACGCAGAAGTTCGATGATTCGAAATGGCGTGATTTGAATCTGCCGCATGACTGGGCCGTCGAGTTGCCCTTCGTGCGCGACGAAGAACAGCAGTCGCATGGATACAAGCCTCTGGGCCGGCGCTATCCGGAGACCAGCGTCGGCTGGTACCGGCGCACCTTCGACCTTACGAAAGAAGATTCCGGGCGACGGATCGTCGTCGAATTCGACGGAGCCTTCCGCAGCGCGCTGGTTTTTCTCAACGGATACTTCATCGGACGAAACGACAATGGCTACGCACCCTTCCGTTTCGACATCAGCGATTTCGCTAACTACGGAGGCAAGAATTATCTGATGGTGCGCATGGACGCCAGCTTCGGCGACGGCTGGTTCTATGAAGGCGCAGGCATTTACCGGCATGTGTGGCTGACGAAAACTGATGCGCTGCACCTGGGGCATGGTGAAACGTACATTCGTCCAAGCGTAAAAGGAACTGCGGCTGCGCTGAGCCTTGGCACCATGGTTCAGAACGAAGGGAGCCAGGCAGAAACATGCCGTGTTCGCTGGCAGATTCTGGACGCTGCCGGAAAAGTCGTCGCCACCGCAGACTCAGCTCCGCAATCCATTGCCGCGGACGGCTCAGCTACACTTCACCGCGAGCGCGAACCTGGCGAATCCGGCGCTCTGGTCGCCGGAGACTCCGAATCTCTATTCGGCTGTTGTGACAGTCGAGTCCGGCGGCAAGGTACGCGATGCCGAGCGCGTGAATTTCGGCGTGCGCGACATCAAGTGGGACGCTGACAAAGGCTTCTTCCTCAACGGCAAGCCGGTCAAGATCAAAGGCACCTGCAACCATCAGGATCATGCTGGAGTCGGCGCGGCGCTTCCCGACCGTCTGCAGGCGTTTCGCCTCGCGGTGCTGAAAGACATGGGCGGCAACGCCGTGCGCACCTCGCACAACATGCCTACGCCGGAGTGGGTCGAGGCCTGCGATCGCATGGGCATGATGATGATGTGCGAAACGCGGCTGATGAGTTCCAACCCGGAAGGCATGGCGCAACTGGAAACAATGATCAAGCGCTACCGCAACTCGCCGTCGATCATTCTGTGGTCGATGGGGAACGAAGAGTGGACGATGATGCCGCAGCCGCAAGGCGTGCGCGTCATCGACGACATGATCAGGCGCACGCACGAGCTCGATCCCACGCGCCTCTGCTCAGCCGCGGTGAACGCTGCGTTCGAGACCCACTTTCCCGAACAGCTCGACGTGATGGGCTTTAACTACAACCTGAAGGTGCATGACGCGTGGCACAAGGCGCATCCGAAGACGCCGTCCGTGGGCTCGGAGACGGCCAGCACGGTTTCGACGCGCGGCATCTATTCGACTGACAAACTGCGCAACTGGGTCAGTGCCTACGATCTGAACCATACCGCCTGGTCCCAACTCGCGGAGGAATGGTGGAAATTCTACGCGACGCGCGAATGGCTGTCGGGCGGCTTTGCCTGGACCGGCTTTGACTACCGCGGCGAGCCAACGCCTTACGGATGGCCGTCGATCAACTCGCAGTTCGGCATCGTCGACATGTGCGGCTTCCCCAAGGACAACTTCTATTACTACAAAGCCTGGTGGGGATCGGAGCCGGTGCTGCACCTCTTCCCTCACTGGAATTGGGAGCAGCGGGAAGGCGAAACGATTTCAGTCTGGGTGCACTCGAACCTTGATTCGGTCGAACTCTTTCTCAATGGAAAGAGCCAGGGCTCGCAGAAAGTTCAGCCTCTGACTCATCTCGAGTGGAAGGTGAAATACGAGCCGGGCACACTCGAAGCCCGCGGCACGAAAGACGGGAAAGTCGTGCTCACCGCCAAACAGGAGACCACAGGCGAACCGGAGTCGATTCGGCTCACCCCCGATCGCACGGAAATCAATGCCGATGGCGAAGACGTTTGCGTTCTGCGCGTCGAGGTGCTCGACAAGGAGGGACGGCCGGTTCCCACCGCGGATGTTCCGATTCTCTTTAAGGTAACCGGAGAAGGTTCTCTCATTGGTGTTGGCAACGGCGATCCGAACTGCCAGGAATCGGACAAAGAACCGAAGCGAAGCTTGTTCAACGGACTCGCGCAAGTCATCGTGCAGGCGAATCGCGCACCGGGGACGATTACGGTTGAGGCGTACACCGGAGATTGGCCGCCACCGAAGTTGCCGCCAACACAGGTGACGATTACCACCAAGAAGGTGGAGTTGCGGCCAACCGTGGCATAGCTGCGGGATGCGCGGGCGCGACGTCTGCTGGGGAAAACTATGTTCAAGTCACGCAGGGATTTCTTGACTCTGACGTCGCTCGGAATCATGGGCGCTGCCGCAGCATCGCGAATTCACGCGCAGGATCTCTCTACTCTGCCACCCGGAGCTCCGCCCGCATTCGGCGCCGGTCCGGCTTTCGGGCCTGAAGTGTCGGCGAACACTTTCGCGGAAGCGGAGAAGGTCGTGCAGTTTCCGCTGACCGACTCCGAACGCGCCATGGCTGCCTCGACGTGGCGACGAACCCTTGCCTCCGTGTATGAGCGCCGCACAGGCCCGAGGAAGCTGCCGCTTGAATCCAACCTGGCGCCAGCCACGCGGTGGGACCCTGCGCTCCCCGGTCTGAAGGCGGTGGAACACCCGGACCGGTTTGTGAGGAGCAAAAGCTGACCCGGGTTCCCTGCCTGCGAAAGACGAGGACATCGCCTATGCGCCTGTGACGAAACTTTCCCGCTGGATCGAAACGCGACAGATCACTTCCGAGCGGCTGACGAGGATCTATCTGGAACGGCTCGAGCGTTTCAATCCCAAGCTGCGCTGCGCCATCACGATCACGCGCGAATTGGCGCTGACGCAAGCGAAGCAGGCTGATCAAGAAATCGCGCAGGGGAAATATCGTGGCCCGCTGCACGGCATTCCCTGGGGCGGGAAAGATCTGCTCGACACGGCGGGAATCCCGACCACGTACGGTGCTGAGCCTTATCGCAATCGCATTCCTTCCGAAGACGCCGCAGTTGTGAAACGGCTTCACGATGCGGGCGCGGTGCTGATCGCGAAACTCAGCCTCGGTGCGCTCGCCTTGAACGACATATGGTTCGGCGGACAGACGATGAATCCATGGCTGCCGGAAGAAGGATCGTCCGGATCGAGCGCTGGTCCTGGCTCAGCAACCGCGGCGGGACTGGTTGGATTTTCGATTGGCAGCGAAACAGGCGGCAGCATTGTCAGTCCGTCCATGCGCTGCGGTGTGACCGGGCTGCGTCCCACGTATGGACGCGTCCCGCGCACTGGCGCCATGACGCTGTGCTGGTCGCTCGACAAGCTCGGCCCAATGACCCGCGGCGTTGAAGATACCCTCCTGGTACTTCAGGCCATTTCAGGGCCTGACGCGGGCGACACCGCGAGTGTGCCCAGTCATCTCGACTTCGACGCGACCCGGACTGTCAAAGGCCTGCGCGTCGGCTACTTTCCTGCCTGGATGAAGGAGCGTCCAGCGACCGAGGTCGACCGGGCCGCGCTGGAAACAGCTAGGAAAGTTGGCTTTGAACTGGTCGAGGTCTCCCTTCCCGACTGGCCTTACGATTCCCTGAACCTGATTCTGTTCGCTGAAGGCGCTGCAGCGTTCGAGGAGCTGACATTGAGTGGCGGCCTTCGAGAGTTGAAAGCTCAGGTTCCGGATGCGTGGCCGAACCTGTTCCGCCAGGCGAGATTCCTCTCGGCAGTTGACTTCGTACAGGCCGATCGCATGCGACGGAAGGTCGCCAACGAAATGGCCCGCTTGTTCTCGGAAGTCGATCTGCTGCTGGTGCCTTCCCTGCGTGACGAAATGCTGGTCATCACAAACTTCACTGGCCATCCATCGCTCACGCTCCGGGCGGGATTCGTGGAGGTGCAGAAAGCTAGAAGCGACTGGGCCCCGGACCCGGAGCATCCCTTGCCAACGTTCGCACACCGACGCCGCGTGCCGCATGGGGTTACGCTCATCGGAAGGCTCTTCGATGAGGGAACGTTGGGCGTCGCCGGGATAGCCCTCGAGAAGGCTTTTGGAGTGGCAAGCGAACGCCCCAGCGGCTTCTAGCGGGTTGAGCGTCTTTAACAGAACCCTCTTCGCGCCCGTCGCTCATAGATTTATAATTCCGCCGCACGACATCGCCTTTCCACGGCTGCCCGCTCATGTTTTTGCACACGGTCTCGATCGCACTGCTGTTCGCAGCTCCACTGGCTCCCGCCCGCGACAAGCCGCAGAACTGGGTACAGGTCACCAGCCCCCATTTTGTAGTGGCGACCAACAGCAGCGAAAAGCAGGGTCGCCGCATCGCCGACCAGTTCGAGCGCATGCGTTCGGTGTTTCACGCAGCATTCCCCAAACTGAATATGGACTCCGGCACGCCTATCATCGTGCTCGCCATCAAAGACGAGAAAGACTTCCGCGCTCTCGAGCCGGAGGCTTATCTTGCCAAGGGATCGCTGAAACTCGGCGGGGTGTTTATGCGCGGGCCGGACAAGAATTACGTTCTCATGCGGCTCGATGCCGAGGGGGAGCACCCTTACGCTGTCATCTATCACGAATACACGCACTTTCTCATCGGCAAGTCCGCGGACTGGATGCCATTGTGGATGAATGAAGGGCTGGCGGAGTTCTACGAGAACACCGAAATCCACGAGAAGGAGGCGTCGCTTGGAGAACCCAGCGGCGAGAATCTGAGATGGCTGCGGGAAAATCGTCTTCTACCCCTGGCCACTCTGTTCAGCGTAGACCGGAAATCTCCCTACTACCACGAAGAGAAGAAGGGGTCCATCTTTTATGCCGAATCGTGGGCCCTTACGCACTACATTCTGATGAACGACTTCGCGCAGAAGACACACCGTTTAAGCGACTACTCCGCCTTGGTGACGCAGAAAGTCGACCCGGTCACCGCCGCAGGTCAGGTCTTTGGCGATTTGAAACAACTAGAGGCGGCCTTGGATAACTACATTCACGGGGGCGTCTTTCGTTACCTCAAGATGGCAACCCCGACCGAGGTAGATGACTCCGCGTTCAAAGTGGAAAATCTGGCGGGGACGCAATCCGACGCTTTGCGGGCTGATTTTCTGGCATACAACCAGAGGACCAGCGATGCTCAGGCCCTTCTGGATCGCATACTGCAGGAGGATCCGAAGAACGTCTTGGCGCACGAGACGAAAGGCTTTCTTGCGTTCCAGCAAGGGCAACTCGATGAAGGGGAGAAATGGTACGCGCAGGCGGTGCAACTGGATTCGCAAAGCTATCTCGCCCATTACTATTACGCCGTCATTTCGATGCGCGACTCGCGCGAGGCGTCCCAACCTGACCGGATCGAAAGCAGCTTGCGCGAGGCGATTCGACTCAACCCTTCTTTTGCCCCGGCATTCGACAGTCTCGGCGTCTTTCTCGGGATGCGGCACAAGAATCTTGAGGAAGCGCGCACGATGGGGCTAACGGCAATTTCGTTAGATCCCGCGAATATCGACTATCGCATCAACGTCGCCAACATCTTGATGGCCATGGAAAAGGGTCAAAACGCGATCGAGGTTTTGCGCGCCGCCGCGAAACTGGCGAAGACACCGGAGGAAAACCAGTTGGTGGCCGACGCTCTCAACCGTGCGCAGGAGTATGTCGATGCGCAGTCTCAATTTGCCGAACAACTGAGGCGGAGACGCGAGGATCGGAACAGCAATAACGACGGGACGGCCAGCGAGGGCAGGGCGCCGACGCTTAAGCACCGACCCCAGTTTGTAGCGAAAGGGCCGCACCGTTTCGCGGTCGGAGTTCTGCAAGGTGTCACCTGCGACAATCCGTCGTTGGACTTAACGGTTTCGGGCAGTGGGAAACCTCTTTCCTTGCATGTGGACAACTACTTCAAGGTCCCCTTCAGTGCTCTTGGGTTTCAAGCCGAGAAAGACCTCAATCCCTGTACGGACCTGGAAAACCGGCCGGCAAAAGTGGAGTATGTCGAATCCGCCAATCCTTCGGTGGCGGCGCAACTTGTTTCTGTGGAACTGCACAAGTGAACCATCCCGCCTTGTGAACTCGGCTAGTGTCGAGCCGCTATAATAGGAAGATTCTCTGGCGGCGAAATTCGCTTCTGTGGGGCTGCCGCGAAAACCAGCCGGGCTTGCGCCCGGCGGACGGGCGAAGGCGCCCGTCCCCACACAATCAACCAGCGATCGAGGACAGTAGTTGTCCTCAATTGAGGCTAGTCTTACTGGCCAGCGCAAAAGGTAAGAGCTTCTTTCATGGATTTCAAACTTGTTTCCAGCTACAAACCGCAGGGCGACCAGGCAGCCGCAATCCAGTCTCTCACGCGTGGCATCTACGATCGCGAGCAGCACCAGGTCTTGCTGGGGGTCACCGGTTCCGGCAAGACCTTCACCATGGCGAAGGTGATTGAGGCTATCAACCGCCCAACACTGGTCATGGCGCATAACAAAACTCTGGCGGCGCAGCTTTATCACGAGTTCAAGAGCTTCTTCCCGCACAATGCGGTCGAGTACTTCGTCTCCTACTACGACTACTACCAGCCGGAAGCGTATGTTCCCGCCGCCGATCTCTACATCGAGAAGGAAGCAACCATCAACGATGAACTCGACAAGCTGCGGCTTTCCGCCACTCGGTCGTTATTCGAGCGGCGCGATGCGCTGATCGTTGCTTCCGTGAGCTGCATCTACGGTTTGGGATCGCCCGAGGCCTACTACGGGATGATGCTGTTCGTGGAAAAAGGCCAGAAGGTCAAGCGTGAGGACATCACACGCAAGCTGGTCGATATTCTCTACGAGCGCACCAATGGCGAGTTCCGCCGCGGAACATTTCGCGTGCGCGGAGATGTCATCGAGGTCTTCCCTACCTACGACGATATGGCGTACCGCATCGAGATGTGGGGGGACCAGATCGAATCGCTCTCCCAGATCGATCCGCTATTCGGCACGGTCAAGCAGAAGTACATGCGATTACCGATTTACCCGAAGACGCACTATGTCATGAAGGAGGAGACGCGTGCGTCGGCCGTACAGTCGATAAGAAAGGAACTGGCCTGGTGGGAAGTTGAACTCGAGAAGCAAGGCCGGCTGGTTGAGTCGCAGCGCATTCATCAGCGCACCATGTTCGATCTGGAAATGATCAAGGCCATGGGCTACTGCCACGGCATCGAGAACTATTCACGGCATTTCACGGGACGCCTGCCGGGCGAGCCTCCGCCGACGCTGCTCGACTACTTTCCGCGCGATTTCCTGATGTTCATCGACGAATCGCATCAGACCGTGCCGCAGTTGCGCGGCATGTACGCGGGCGATCGCTCGCGCAAGGAAGTCCTGGTCGAGTACGGATTCCGCATGCCTTCGGCGCTCGACAACCGTCCGCTGACGTTTGAGGAGTTCGAACATCGGACGAACCAGTTGGTGTATGTGTCGGCTACACCAGGACCGTACGAATTAACGAAATCCGCAGGCGTGGTGGTGGAGCAGATCATCCGGCCGACGGGGTTGATTGATCCTCCGGTGGAAGTGCGGCCGGTGAAGGGACAGATTGACGACCTGCTGCACGAGATTCGCGCGCGCGTGGAAAAAGGCGAGCGGGTGCTGGTCACGACTTTGACCAAACGCATGTCCGAGGACCTGGCGGAGTACTACGCTGAAGTCGGCGTGAAGTGCCGCTACATGCACTCGGAGATCGAAACGCTCGAGCGGGTGAAGATCCTCCGCGACCTGCGCAAGGGAGAGTTCGATGTGTTGATCGGAATCAATCTGCTGCGCGAGGGACTGGACCTGCCAGAAGTTTCTCTGGTTGCGATTCTCGACGCCGACAAGGAAGGATTCCTGCGCTCGAGCGGATCGCTGATTCAGACCATAGGACGCTGCGCTCGCCATTTGAATGGGCGCGCGATTCTGTATGCGGACCGGCAGACCGATTCGATGAAGCGCGCCATGGATGAGACTTCCCGCCGCCGCGCCATCCAGACGGCTTACAACGAAGAGCATGGGATTACTCCGGAATCGATCGTCCGCCCGCTGGATATGACGCTGGCAGCGATCGTCGCCGCAGATTACACCGACCTGACCGGCGGCGAAGCCGAAGGCATGCCCGAATTCAAGTCGCAGGAAGAAGTCGACGCTTACATCACGAAACTGGAGAGCGACATGCGGGAGGCTGCGAAGCGGTTTGAGTTCGAGAAGGCGGCGAAACTGCGGGATACGATCAAGGAGTTGAGGACGAAAGAGTTCCTGTTTGCATAACCCACACGCTCAGATGTCGATGCGGATCGAAAGGCCGGGTCAAACCTTCGTCGCGCCCACGCCGTCGTATTCCCAATCTCCTCAGGTATTGATCGATCCGGCTTTGTATCTTGTGAGCCATATGCTTTCTCTGGTCTGCGTCGGCCGCGAGCATGTTCGCTAGGCTTCTCCGTGCACCCTTGGCCCGGCACAGTTTTCGTGTTACACTGGTTTCGTGGCAGCCAAACACCAACTGCGCAACGTGACCGTGACGCTCGAGGAAGAAGTAGCACGGTGGGCGCGCATCGAGGCGGCCCGCCAGGATACCAGTGTTTCCCAACTCCTCGGTAGATTATTGAAACAACAAATGGCGGTTGACCAGTCCTACGAGCGGGCGATGAAACGGGCGCTGCAAAGAAAACCTTTTCTGCACAGCAACCGACGATATTTGTCTCGCGAGGAAGCTCATGACCGAGCCGGTCTTCGTTGATTCCAACGTTTTCCTCTACGCCTTCGATGACGCTCACCCTTCCAAACAGCAGGCGGCACGAGAGTGGCGAGCGGCTCTGTGGGCATCACGCCTGGGGCGCGTAAGTTTTCAAGTCCTGGGAGAGTTCTACGTTAACGCGCTCCGGATACGGCCCGATGGATCACCTGAGGCGCGCGACGAGGTCCGCGACTTGCTAGCGTGGCAACCGGTGGTCACCGATGCGGCACTTATAGAACTCGGATGGAAGATTCAGGACGGCTATCGCCTTTCCTATTGGGATTCCCTCATTGTTGCAGCATCGAAGACCGCGTCTTGCGGTTATCTACTGACAGAAGACTTGCAGGCAGGTCAGGACTTCGACGGCATCGAAGTAGTGAATCCATTCGTCACCAATCCTCAGAAGTTGATTTGAGTTTCCGCCGGCGATTCTTGTCGGGCTCTCATCGTCCGTAGGCCGCGCTGGCCGCCATCGGCTTGCGATGCATCGTATACCCGTCGTAACTTTCTTGTTTGAAGTTCAGGTTGGGAGCGTAGAGCTTTTCGGTTTGGCTGAGAAAGAGGTATCCGCCGGGTTCCAGGTAAAGGTGCAATCTCTCCATAAGGGCAGTGCGCTGGGCGCGCGAAAGCAGCGGCAGCACGTCCATGCAGAAGATGCAATCGAAGCGGCCAATATAAACCGGCTTGGTCAGATTCATCGTGTTGAACGTGACCAGGCTGCGGATACGCGGCTTCACCAGCAGGTGGGCTCCATTGTTCGATCCATTGTTGGAATTGCCATTGGCGGAGGTCGCGATGGCAGGTTCCTCCGGGGCATTCGCACTCCCGTTCGGACTTCCAATTTTCGAAAAGCAGGCGCGGATCATCGCCGGTGGCAGTCCCTGCAGGGCCGATTGCGGATACAACCCGCGCTCCGCCACCTGAATGGCTGAGGGCAGCAAGTCACTGCCCACAATGTGAATGGACCACTCCTTCGTTGCGTGGGTGGAAACAGGCAGAACTGGTTCAGATACACCGCAGTTGCGGCCGGCGACTTTTGAATCTCTGGTGCCGTTCCCGTTCGTCGTACCGTTGGTTGCACCATTCCCCGAGCTATTGGGCATGGCCTCGCAGAGCGCCATGGCAATGGAATACGCTTCTTCACCGGTGCCACAACCCGCGCTCCAAATGCGAAGCGTGCACGCAGCATCGTCTGCTTTGCGAGCATAGAGTTGCGGCATCACGTGACGTGCAAGTGCATTCATGGCTCCGGGATGCCGAAAGAATCCGGTCCTCGCGTTGAGCACACCGTCAAGGAAGTCGGCGAGTTCGGAGGGGTCGAGATCGCAGGAACGCACCCGGTTCAGCAACGCGGCTGGCGATTCCAGTTCATGGGCTTCGAGATACTCGGCCACGTGCGCCGCTAACGCGCTGTTTGGACAGTCGAGCAGAATTCCCGTCTGGCGCTCGACGAGCAGGCGCAATTCAGAGAGTTCGTGCTCGAGAATGGTGACGCCTGCGATGAGTCTATGCATAAATCCTTTTCCTCAGAAGCGCGGCTGACGCCGTCGCCCGGGGGAGGAGAGGGTCTCAGTTCTTGCCTTTGACTTCTTAACTTCTTACTTCTGCCTTCTAACTTCTGACTTCTCAGTCTCCGGCCGTAGTCGCGTACGATTTGCAGGAATCCTGTCCGGCCTGTTGCGCAACTACGTTCATTTCCTTTTCCAGCGAAGAGAAGCGCTGCATGATCTCGTGAATGCGGAGGGTCATGTTGCGGATCGTCTCAATCTGAGCGCGCGTCTGGGCTGAGAAGCTGCCTGGCTCCAGCAGGAGCAAGTCCGAGTTTCCCAACACCGAGGTGAGCGCGTTATTAAGGCTGTGGCGCATCTCAAGCATGTATCGTCCAAGTGTCGCCTGTCGCTCGAGTGCAGAGCAGGCAAGCTCCGCAGCACGCGCACGGCACTCGGCCCGGGAGCGGTGCACGGCTTCCGATGCCGCCAGCACCAGAGTCTCAAGCCAGTGCTCACTGGGCCGCAGGATGCTCACCCGGGGCCACCGGTCTCGCACCAACTGTGCCGTTGCTGCATCGTGGGAAACACAGAAAATCGGTTGTGCCGTGGAGTGCAACGGCTCCAGTACCACCGAGAGCAGGTCGCGCCGCAACTGTCCCACAATGGCGACGTCGAACACGTCAGCCGCAAAGCGCGGCCACAACTCACCGCTCAGCAGGGTGAACGTCGGAACATTCCGCTCCATTTGCCAGCGCGCCGTGATGCGGCGCGAGAAGTCAGGCTCGTCGGAGATGATCAGGACTGTCGGCGTTTCCACGTGCGAGTTTCCTCTTTTTACCTCTGAACCTTGACCGTTCAGCGACGGACCATTCTCGTCGCACTCACTTCTTTGGCGGCTGGGATGCGGAATCCGGATCCCAGCCGGAACTGGAAACTTCAAACTCGGGAGCGGCCGCCTTAGGCTTGACAATGGGCGTAGCAACTGCCTTCGCTGTGGTCGCTGCGGCAGCGGCCTTGGCCGCGGGCACGGCCGGCTTGGCTGCCGGTGTGGCCTTTGCAACGGTCGGAGTTGCAGCGGCCTCGGCCGCGACCGCTGGCTTCGCAGCCGCTGGCGCTCCCGGCTTTGCTTTTCCTTCCGCTTCCGGCTTACCGCGCCCCAGTGCGTGCTCCACCGAAGCGCGCAAGTCGACCAGCATGCGTAGCGGCGATCCGGATGAATATTCCGCCTGGAACATCACCTTCCACGACTGGCAGATCATGCGCAGCCGGATGATCGGTTCCTGGGCTGAAAACTGTGCCCGGCGGCAGTCGAGGGTTTCGATCCCCTTATCCTCAAGTTCGGTCAGACCATCGAGGATCAGGTTCAGATCTCCAAGCATCAGGCGGAAAAATGCCCGCCGCATCAGATAGCCGAAACGGGTGAAGGCTGCCAATGCCACCGGCAGATAGAACAACTCTCCCGCCAGCCCCTTGGCCTTTCGCCCTTGTTCCAGAACTCCGCCATGCAACAGCTCGTCGAGCGACTTGCACTTGCGGGCAGCGTCGAGGACCCGGTCGAGCGCGTTGAGCCAGACCGGAGGCTTTAGCTCAACCTGGCCCAGTACGGTCTCCATCGCTTGAGCCACGTAGGCCAGATCCACCTCTGCATCGTTGAGCCCGGCGGGCGCGATTTGGCTGAAGTACTGCACCAGCAGGAAGTCGACCTTGTCGCGGATGGCGTCGCTCTTGTTCGCCTTGGCGAGGAAGTGCTGCAGCAGGGTGACGAGTCCCTCTTGACTCACCAGCGAGCTGGTCTGCAGAAATTGCCGGAGCTGGTGCACCTGGATGGCTTGGTCCATATGCTCAAGCCACTGGTTGGCCTGCTCGACGGTATCTTTGCCGGGCATCTCGACGCCGGCTTCCAGTTCGGCACAGGGTTTCACATCGATGGCAAACTCGCGCGCCAGTTCGAAGTAAATGGGGTACAGCTTGCGCGCGAAACTCCATTGCGTGGCGAGATCTTGGACGGGTGTGGTTGGAGTCATGGTTTCACGATCCAGTTGGGCACTTCGCGGTTGAACCGCGCGGCCACGAGTGTGTTCCCGGGGTGATACTGCACGGCTACTACGCGAGCGTCCTCTTCAAACGAGCCATCGGAATTGCGCAACCTCAGAACATCGGCAAATTCCAGCGGAGTTTTGCTGGCGAACAGGACTTCGCGCGGGGTGCCAAATTCAATCACGGTACTTTCTCTGAAGTCGGGAACCGGGCCGCCGCCCTCCACCATCCGGGCGAACTGTACCGGGATGCGCATCGCCGTCGCGTCCGGGAAAAACCGAGCCAGACCGGCAACTGGGCTGGCGTCTTGCGCGTAGCGCGCGGGGGCTGTGGCTTGATGCGCCAATAGATGAAGGTCCTCTTACCTAAACACTTTCTAACCCGAACTCGCTCTGCCCGATGAAATGCGGTCGGGCTCCCCCTCTTCCTGGTTTGGAAGAGCTTTGGGGAGCCGGTATCCGCGGTTCGCAGGAAATTCGAGCACGGTGGGAACCATCTCTGGGAACGGAAGGTCTAGCACTGAGGGGAACGGGCTTTCAGTGGGTTAGCGTGCGTAAGGCGTGGATGCGGCATCGACGGAGACGGTTCGCGTCTCAAGCTGAGATGCCCGTCTCACTTCGTCATTTCTTTGCCGGCAATCTCAAGACACTCCACAGAGTGTGTGCGAGGGCGACTTGTTGAATCGAAATCCGAGTGGTTCTGCGATGCTGCGCTACCCAATCCAGAAAGCACTCGTCTACATGCTCGAATCGTACGAACATCGGAAGTCGGACATTCAGTTCACAAATGACAAATGTATGAACGCTACCATGCGGTTCCTCGCGGTCCCTGCTTTTGCCGTTCTCTTCGAATTCGCCGCTGTCAGTCAAACTCCCCAGACACTCTCGGTCCCCGCTGACTCGCCGCGCTGGGACCTCCAGCAGGCGGCCAAGGTAGCGGACTATCTCGGACGTAAATGTCTCGCGATCGACGGTGGAGCGGCCGTATTAAAAGATTTCGAGATGCGAGACGGTGTTCTCGACGTCGATGTCGCCACCCCGGCTAAACGGGGATTCTTCGGCTTCGACGTTCGCATCGACAAGGACGGCACTAATTATGAAGAAATCTATCTTCGGCAGCATAAGTCCGGACTTCCTGACGCCATGCAGTACACGCCAGTTCTGAACACAGGACGCAACTGGCAGCTTTTCAACGGACCGGGCTTTACCGGCGCGGTCGATATTCCGAGGGATGAATGGTTCCACATCCGCCTGGAAGTTGCGGGCGCACAGGCAAGACTCTACGTCAAAGATATGAATCGGCCAGCGTTAGTGATGAGCGATCTCAAGAGCGGCGTTCAGAAGGGACAGGTCGCGCTGTACGTTCTCACCGGAGCAACGTATTTCTCGAATTTCGAGGTGCGCACGACGCCCGATGTGCCCTGGGAACGCCACCTTCCGTCCATGCCTGCGAACACCCTTACGCACTGGAGCCTTTCGCCTGCCTACGATGCACTTGCGCGTAATCTGGAGCGCCCACTGACCAAGGAGGAGAGCGATGCCATTCAGTGGCAGGATGTAGAAGCCGAACCACCCGGTTTTGTGGTGCTTTATCGCTATCGCCAGGCTCCGCATCCGATGGTCACGTTTCAGGGCGACTTCTCGAAGCGCCTGGAACCGCAGCCGGGGATGAAGGTCCTCTACGCCCGCACGACCATCGATTCCGACCGCGACCAGGTGAAGAAGCTTGAGATCGGCTACAGCGATGATGTCAGCGTCTTCCTGAACGGCAAGATTCTCTACCGCGGCCGCAGCGCCCAAGGATTCCGCGACCCGGGCTTTCTCGGCATCGTGAATCCGGAGAACGACGCCGTCTACCTTCCGCTGAAGAAGGGCACCAATGAATTGATGCTTGCCATCAGCGAACTCGGCGGAGGGTGGGGATTCATTTGCCGGTTAGCGGACGTGGAGTGAGGTCAACCGGCTCATTCATCGCGCAGCGTCTGCGCCGGGTCGATTCGTGCAATTCGCAGCGTAGGCACGGTCCCAGCAATGACCGTTACAGACGCGAGAATCAAGATGACGCCTAAAATTGTGGTGGTATCGTAAATCCCCACGCCATACAGCACGCTGCGCATTGCCCTCAACACTCCCGTGCACAGGACCAACCCTAGAATGAGCCCCAACCCCGAGGCCCGAAGTCCTGGCCCTCCCATATTGACCATGGCCTGGCGAACGGTGGAACCCAGCGCCATGCGGATGCCAATCTCTCGCGTCTTTTGCGCCACGATATTTGCCACCAGCGCGAAGATTCCGACAGCGCTCAGCAGCAGGGCCAGACCCGCCATTGCGCTTAGAAGCGCTACTTCGACACGTTGTGTCGCCAACGTCTTCGCGAGCAGATCCTGCATCCTGTAGAAACCGGAAAAGGGCAGGTTGGGATCGACCTTTGCGAGCGCACGCTGCATCTGTCCCGTCAGCCCCTCTACCGGGCCAGCGGTGCGGACGATCCAGCTGGGCTGGAACCAGACGTGGAGCAGTGACAGCGACGCAGCATCCACCTGTGTCGCGGGGATATACATGGATTCCTCGACCGAAAGAGGCGCAGCAAGATCCAACCCCGGCTCGATGGCAACATCTTCCACCACGCCTACAATCATCGTGTCCTTATCGACGTAGCGGCCCAGCGGACTTGAACCATCAAAGAACTTGCGTACAAATGTTCGGTTAACAATGGCCACGCGTTGCGAATTGGGACCGTCTCCGTCAGTAAACGCACGGCCCATGAGGATGGGGATCTGCAATGCACTGAAATATTCTGGCGTAACGTAGGTCTCACCGGTCATCACTTGCTGTCCGGCTTGTTTGCCGCCGCTGAGCGTCACTCCACTGTTCAACGAGCGCTCATACGGCAGACTCAGACCGACGGCGGCGTGCTGTACTCCAGGAATCTGCCGCATCGCTGCGGTGCTCTGATCCAAGAGCTTCCTGAACGCCGCGGGATCATGGAAACGCGCGTCGTCCAAAGACGCTTTCGCGGTCATCACTCCGGTTGAGTCGAATCCCGCTGGCAAGGTTTGAAGGTGGACGAGGGTACGAATCAGGAGGCCTGACGCAGCCAGCAACACCACAGTCAGCGCAACTTCGCCCACAATCAACACCTGCCGCAAACCTAATTGACTGGTGCCGCTCGTCGTGCGACTCGCGATGGCAGAGCGCAAGTCGTACCGTCGCGCCGTAACAGCAGGAATCATGCCGAACAGCACGCTCGTGAGCAGGGATATGAGGGCCGTAAAGGCCAGGACACGTCCATCGAGAGGTACGTCAGCCACAGGGAGATAGTGTTCAGGTAGAAGCAGGAGGAGTCCCCGCAGAGTAATGAAACCCACGGCGATTCCAACGATTCCGCCGAAGAACGCTAACAACAGAGTTTCGACCCAGAATTGCTTGTGAATCTGCCAGCGCGTGGCGCCGAGAGCGATCCGGGTGGCGACTTCAGACGTCCGCCTCAGCATGCGCACTAGCGTCAGACCCGCCAGGTTGGCGCAGGCGATCAGCAGAATGATGCCGGCGGCCAGCATCAGAGCCATGACCTGCGGACGCAGCGCGGCAGTCTCGCCCTTTTGAAGCGGTACCGAATAGTACGTCACCTGCGCTCCGGGGTTGTCCTGCAGTTCATAGCGCACGGCGCGGAGGGACCAGGCACGATTGACTTCGGCGTCGGCTTGCTGCCAGGTCGCGCCATCACGTAATCGCGTGATCAAGTCAAAGTTCGTTCCTCCACCTTCACCCTCGCGGCTGGCCTGTAGTGGCGTATACAAGTCGGCATCCAACGGAATCGTCGCGCCATCGGGCAGCACTCCCACCACCGTGTACGGCTCGCCTTTCAACAAAATGTTCCTGCCAAATATGTTGGAATCAGAAGCGAAAACATTTCGCCACAAACCATAGCTCAGGATTGCTGTTCTTGGTCCGTGCGGACGATCTTCCGCGTCCGAGAAACTGCGACCGATGATGGGATGAATGGCCAGCACATCGAAGTAATGCGCGGAGATGCGTCCGGCGTGAAGATACTGCACATGCGAATCCGCCTGCAGATTAACGCCTGAGGTTCCAGTAGCTGCAACAGCCGAGATCAGAGAAGGAACGTTGTCGCGCAGCAGTTCCCATTGCTCGCCGTTCACGTGATGCCGCTCGTCCCAGCCGACGGGGCCGATGACGCGCGTGTAAATGGTTCCCATTCGTTCGGGATGAGAGTAAGGCAGGCTCTTGAGCAGGAGCGCATTGACCACGGAGAAAATGGCGGTATTGGCTCCGATGGAAAGCGCCAGCGTGAGGATCACCGTAACGGTGAAGCCGAGATTACGCCACAACTGCCGGGTTGCGAATCTGAGATTCTGTCCGAGTATCTCCATCACAGTCACCTCCTGCGCAAACCGGGCTTCACGTGCGGGAACGAGAATTCTCTTCACTGTGCATCCGGCTTGCCAAAGTCCCAGCGCTCCGAAAACCCCACGAGCCGCATCAGTTAGGGGTTACACAAACACCAAACCCTCCGGGTCGACCATGTCCGCTTTCGAACAGATCTGTATGCGAACGGACAGATTGGGGTGCCAGTCTCACCACATCGTGATAACTTGAAATCCCAAAACGCACCCATAGGCGGATGTGCGACTCGCGAGTATTGAACGCCGAAACCAAACCGGACTTGTTCCCCTCAATTCGCTACCCATTCCTCGTGCCACTCGTCTACATGCTTGAATCCAGCGAACTCGGCGGAGGCTGGGGATTTATCTCTCGGATGTGGAGCAGTGACCGGGACAACGCCTACACGAAAAATGACCCGGCGGAATGCCGCGCGAATCATAGCCTCCGCTTCAGTCGGTACTTGGATCGCGACACGCGCCGCCTACGGTCTTCCAAGGCGTTCTGAACAACAAACTCCAACTCTCGCGCCAGGGGGCACCCATGTCCCCCGGGCGGCTCGCTTTGATCGACGACTTTAGGAAGAAATCCGACGGACTGGAAAAGAAGTTCGAAGTTCGGAGCTACAAGAGTGACTGGTTGATGCCGTATCGCCTTTTCCGGCCAGAAGCAAAAGGTAAGCTGCCGCTGGTCGTGTATTTGCACGGTAGCGGCGGACAGGGAGACGACAACGAGAAGCAACTCGACCTCGGAAATATCTTTGGAACTCGGGTCTGGCTGCTTCCCGAAAACCAGAAGGCGCACCCTTGTTACATGCTGGTGCCACAATCCGACCGCGGGTGGGTGCGGTATGACCCTGAAAAGCTGAAGAAGAACGAGTACGAAATAGTCTCAGGGCCCGGGCAGGGTGTTTCTCTGGCGTTAGAAGTCATCGACGCGGTCTGCCGCGAGTTTCCCATTGATGACCATCGGATCTACGTTACGGGTCAGTCCATGGGAGGCGCCGGAACCTGGAACATGATCGCGAGTCGTTCCGGATATTTCGCCGCCGCGGTTCCCTGCTGCGGCACCACATCGAAGGATGACGGCACTGGATCGATCGAGACGCCTCTCTGGAATTTCCATGGAGACTCAGATCAAGTCGTCCCTGTGTCTCTTTCACGCGAGCGTATCTCGGCAAGGCGAAAAGCCGGCGGACACCCGCTTTCCATCGAGTACGCGGGAGTGGACCACAACGTCTGGGAATGGGCCTATACCGAACCGGCGCTTGTGTCATGGGTGTTTACCCAGCAGCGCAGCTGACACTCGCCGGAATTTGATTCATCCGATTGAGCTAGTCTCGACATCTTCAAGAAAACCATGGTTGAGTAGCTCTGCGGGTTACTGACGTAAGGCGCAATTCTCTGATCACGGTGCTTTAATCCCCGTTCAGCTGCCAGTGCCTAGTGGGCTGTCGGGGTGAAAGCATTAGTGGCAAATTGTGGCGGCGTCACGCCTCGCTGCGCTCGGCGGGGCGGACGAATGCGTCCGCCCCTCCTTAAGTGCACTAACGCCGTCTGTGCGACAGCCCACTAGGGCTGGGTAAAGAGGTCGAGCGAGATCTTAGTGAAGAGATCGAGCATGGCTGCCTCCGACGGCGGCTGGAGGATCGAGTTTGCCGCGAAGTCTTCGGCTTGAGGATACTGGGTTGCGCGAACCCGCTCGGCCGCATGAAGCAGATCATAAGTCGTGTGTCGAAGCTCCACATCAGACCCAAGCATGAGCCAGTCGGCATGCGCTTCCCCAAACGGCATCCCAATACTGCCGGCATTAACGACTCGTTTTCTTCCGATCATGCGATCGAACTGCATATGTGTGTGACCGCAGACTACGAGCGATGCATCGAGTCCATGAAAGACGGGCAGCAAACGATCTTCCGGCGTTAAATGTGTGAAGCCCTCAGTCTCGCTTCGCGGTGTGCCGTGACAAAAGAGCACTTCGCCTAACGCACCAATCTGGAGAGCAAGCGTCTTGGGCCAGGCGCGCAACACGTCGTCGTATTCAGGATGCACCTGCTGCGCCGTCCACCGCGTGACCTCGCGAAGCGGTTCTGGCAGTGGTTTTCCCGACGTCGTTCCCCAGTAGGTGACCGCGTCCGGATCGTCAACACCGATCTGTGCAAGGACAGCAAGCTCGCCGTTGCCGTGGATGTAACGAACTGGAATCTCCAAGTCCTGTAGCAGCACGAGTGTTTCGCGCGGCATCGGACCAGGGATCACATCGCCACCGACGACGATCAGATCGGCTCGCGCTTCACGAACATCCGCGAGGACCGCTTCCAGCGCGGGCAGATTGCCGTGAATGTCGTAGAGCGCCGCAACGCGCATGGGGAAATCGAGCAAGGCAAATTGCACTCAGGGTGCTAATGGAATCGTAACCGACATGAGTCAGACGAACAACGCCATGAATCGAAGGAAGGGCTCACAATTCTCGAGCTGACTTTACTTCATCTTCAACCGCGGCTGCCAGGCCTCACTGCAGAGTGTGGCTCGATGAATTCGCAGCTGCGGCCGCTCCAATGTTGTACCGCTTGAGCTTTCGGTACAGCGTGGCGCGGCTGATGCCGAGCATGCGTCCGGCGAGCGCCTTGTCCCCCTTCACCTGTTCGAAGACGCGCTGGATCGTGGCGCGTTCGATGTCTTCCAGATCGGTTGTGGACAATGGACCGCGCGGTGTCTCTACAACCGCGGTTCGCTCCACCATGTCAGGATCGAGTACCGGAGGTCTGCTCGTGTGCACCACCGGCGTTGACGTTTACGCCCGCTCCAGAGGCAATCGCCGCCGGAAGATCGCTCAACTCGATAATTTGCCCGTTCCCCAGCGCGACAGCTCGCTCCACGCAGTTTTCCAGTTCGCGGACGTTGCCCGGCCACTCGTATTGCATAAGCATTTTCATCGCCGCGCTGGAAACGTGCTGCTCGCCCCCTGGGGCATATCGTTCCAGGAACCAGTGCACCAGCATCGGAATGTCGCTGCGGCGTTCTCGCAGTGAGGGAACGTACAACGTGACCACATTCAAACGGAAGTAGAGATCTTTACGGAAGGTCCCATTCTTGTAAGCGGCTTCCAGATCCCGGTTCGTGGCAGCGATGACCCGCACGTCCACCTTGACCCGCTGATTGCTTCCCACCGGACGCACTTCTTTTTCCTGCAGCACGCGCAGCAGCTTCGCCTGCAACTCCAGCGGCAATTCACCCACTTCATCGAGAAAGATGGTGCCGCCGTCTGCGGCTTGAAACAGTCCCTGCTTGGATTTCAGCGCACCGGTGAACGCCCCTTTTTCGTATCCAAACAGTTCGCTCTCGATGAGCGTCGGAACCAGCGATCCGCAATCGACCGCCACGAACGGACGTCCGGCGAAAGCTCCGCGGAAGTGCATCGCCCGCGCGACCAGTTCCTTTCCGGTGCCGCTCTCGCCATAAATCAGCACAGGCGTCCGCGTGTCCTTCAATCGCGCCACCATGCGCAGCACTTCCTGGATGCGGGTGGACGAACCGACGATCCCATGCACCGCAGTTTCCGAATCCGTGCGCTGTCGCAGGAATTCGTTTTCCTCGACCAGGCGGACTTTCTCCGCCATGCGCCGCAGAAACAGCCGCAATTCTTCCAGCGGCGAAAACGGCTTGGTGATGTAGTCGTAAGCGCCCAATTTCATCGCCTGCACGGCGGTTTCGATCGAGCCGTGTCCGGTCATGAGCGCCACTTCGGTGCGCGGGAGAAGTTTCTTGACCTTCTCCAGAAATTCCAGCCCCGACATGTGCGGCATCACCATGTCGCTCAGAATCATGTGCACCGATTGCTCTTCCAGAAGGGCCAGAGCCGACTCGCCGCTCTCGGCTTCGAGGCAGACGAATCCGAGCGCCTCGCCCACCGTCGAGCAGAGTTTGCGGATGGTCTGCTCGTCGTCGACGATCAGCAGGCGTATGCGGAGATCATCTTTACTTGGCGTTATTCACTACTCGGCCTTCCCAAACGTCTTCGAGATCACTTCAATAAACTGATGCACGCGGAACGGTTTCTCCACGCAGGGAGCGCCCGTTTCGCGCAACGTTGCTACGGTCTCCTCGTTGGCGATGTCGCCGGTGATAAAGACCAGCGCGATTGGCCAGATCTGGCCGGTGCGTGGCGATCCAGGCATGCACCTGGCCGCCATCGACTCCACCCGGCGTACGCATGTCTGAAACGATGCCCAGAAACGAGCCGTTCTCCAGCAACCGAAGCGCATCGACGCCGGACTCGCAGCACACGACCGGATATCCGCTACGCTCCAGGGCGGCTTGCACGTAGGCCATCACCGCAGGCTCGTCCTCGATGAGCAAAACTGGCGAGGCTTGAGGTTTCAAAGCTGGCAGGCTCATGGTTGTGTCACTCCTGCGGCCACGCCCAGAGACGCGGCCTGAGGCGTTGCGGGCAAGCGAACGATGAAGGTCGCTCCCTGTCCCCCGATATTGTTGTGGCAGAGAATCTCGCCACCGTGTTCTTTCACGATTCCGTAGCAGATGCTGAGGCCCAGGCCCGTACCCTTGCCCACTTCCTTGGTCGTGAAGAAGGGATCGAAAATCTTGTCGGGATGGGAAATTCCATTTCCGTTGTCGGAAAACGAAACTTCGACGGAATCGCCGGACTTGGTCGACATGATCTCGATGCGCGCCGGACGTCCAACCTCACGCACCGCGTCGTAGGCGTTGTTCAGGATATTGAGAAAGACTTGCTGCAACTGGTGGGCATCGCCGATAACATCGGGAAGTCCCTCGTCCAGATGTTCGACTACGTCGACACCGTGACTATTGAAGTCGTAGGACCGCAGCTGAATGGTCCGCCGCAGAATCGCATTCAGTTGCACCGGGTTGCGCTGAGGCGGCATCTGACGGGCAAAACTGAGCAGGTTTTGCACGATCTGCTTGGTGCGCTGCGCCTCCTGCAGGATCACGCGCAGGTCTTTCCGCGCGGTATCCGGCAAATCAGGATTCTCCATCAGCAAATCGGCGAAACCGAGAATCGCAGTCAGCGGATTGTTCACCTCGTGCGCCACGCCGGACACCAGCTGCCCGACAGCCGCCATCTTTTCGGCGTGAACTAACTTGTCGCGCAGCACGGCGGAATCCGTGATGTCGGTCAGCACCAGCACGATGCTGGTCACTGTTCCCTGCTCGTCGCGCATCGGACTGAGGTTCGCTGAGAATTTCCCCGCCGCACCATTACGTCGCACGATTTCCAATTCAAGGTTGTCCACCTGCTGGCCGTTCAGGGTGCTTCGCACCGCTTCGGCGAGAGGCCGCGCGAAAGTCGGTGCAGCCAATTCGAGCAGCGGACGCCCCAGCAATTCCCGCTGCTCAAATCCGGCATCGTACCAGCGCCGGTTCGCGTAACTGATCAGTCCTGCGGTATCGGCCACCAGAATCAGGCTCTGGGTGTTATTGAGGATCTTCCCGGAGAAGTCGCGCTCCCGATGCAGTTCCGACTGATAAGTGCGCAGGCCGGTGACGTCCAGCATCAGTCCCCGAATCTGCAGCACGCGCCCGGTGTTGTCGTACAGCCCGAAGGCGTTAATCAGAACATGAATCAGCGAGCCGTCCTTGCGCCGCAGCGTAGCCTCGAAATTGCGCAGGTTGCCTTGCTCCTCCATCACCTTGGCATGGTGCTGCCGCTGCTCGGGCGTGAGATACAACTGCGTGGGGATATCGATCTGCAGCAACTCTTCCCGGCTGCTGTAGCCGAGCATCCGCACCATGGCGTCATTGACTTCGACAAATCGCCCGCCCGGCGTACTGAAGAACAGGCCTTCCTGAATATTGTCGAAGAGTTCGCGGTAGCGGCGTTCCGCCTCACTGCGGTCGGAAATGTCTTTCAGAACGTGAATGGTCTGCAGGCCTTCCCCGGAGGCACCATGCACGCGCGAGGTCGAGACCAGATAGGTGCGGTCGAATACCGGGTGAGCGAACTCGCCGGAATCATCCCCCATGGACCGGCAGAACGGGCAGGAATATGAAGTGGAATCGCTGGTCAAGGCCATCAGCGCGCGAATATTGACTCCGATCAACTCCGCCGGAGGCACGCCAATCATCTCGGCCAGTGATCGGTTTACTCGCAACACCTTGTCGGACTGGTCGTGCACGACAATAAAGTCCGAGATGGCATCGAAGATTTCGACCCAATGCCGGTTCGACTGTTCAATGTGGGTGAACAGCCGCGCATTATCCAGCGCCATGGCGGCATGGCCGGCCATGGTCTCGAGGAAGATGCGATCCTCCTGATTCAAAGCTGGCGCACGCCCGGAAAGACACAGAATTCCAGCAAGTTCGCCGTTGGCACCGATCAGTCGAACCAATGTGCAGTCGGTCCACCCCAACTTGGCAGTGGGTTCCACTCCCAGCATTTCCTGGGCGGAGCCGCAGATCACCTTTTCCGAGTGATGGGCCACAAACTCGCCCAGAGAGGTACTCCAGCTCACGTTCGCTCTCGCGATCCAGGAAGGATGTTGCAAGCGTCTGGGTTTCCCTTTTGACCAGGCTCCACTCAGCCTTCTGGAAAGAACCCTCCAGCCCCCGTTGGGATGGAGGCAAAACCTCGGACGTCGAAGGCGCCAGCTGCGACTGGTGCAGGGCAACGGCGTGCCATCGGCCTTCCTGATGCAAGGCCAACAATCCGCCGCGCGAGCCCGTGAGTTCCGCCGTGTGGCGAACGAAGCGGGATGCAAACTCGGGCAAGCGCAGGCTACCGTCAATGTCGCGCGCCAGTTCGATCAATGCCTCGGCGCGCCGCCGATGCTGTTCCGACAGGTGCAGATTGCTGGCGACTTCCAGTACGACCGCCGCCTGGTTCGAGAGAGCCCGCGCGCGCCGTATGTCCTCCTGTGAAATCCCCGTGCCATCGAGACGATCGAGCACGCCAAACATCCCCAACAGTTTGCCGCTGGCGCCGAGAAGCGGCACAGCCAGGAACTGATGCACTTTGTATTTCGAAACGACTTCAACATTGGCGCCGGGAACCCGGCTCGCCTCATCGGTCCAAAAGACCTCTTTGGATCGCAGGGCCTTGGTGGCAACCCCTTCCGGAAAAATCGTGTCGACCCGGCGCGACTCCCCGCGTTCCACTCCGTAGCGCACCTGGAACTGCTCGTTCTCCAGCAGGGCGATGAAGCACCGTCCGAAACCGAGAAATCCGGAAGCTCGGACGACAAACGCCTGCAGAAAACGATCCAGATCTCCGCTGGCGCTGAGTTCAAGAGAGATCTCAAGTAGTTGATGAAGTTCGTGCGCCTGCGAATGCGCCGTGGCATGCAATTCCGCGTGCGCCACCGCAACGGCGCCAAAGCCGGCGATCGCTGCCACCAGGGCTCGTTCCTCGGCTGTGAAGATGCCGTCCTGCCGGGGATAAATCAGGATCGCGCCCTGGGTGCGCGCCGTACGAAAGGGCGCGGCGATCAACATGCCGGGAGAGACCAGATTCCCGAGCGAATGCACGTCGGCCCCGATTGAGAGCGTGAGAGGCTCTCCGGCCGCCACCGCCCGCTGCGCAAGATCGGCCGCGAAGCGCAAAGTTTGCCGGTCATGCCGGGCGCGCGCCGAGGTCGCCAGTTGCGGAGTCTCCGCCGACACTGCCTTCAGCTCAAACGGACCTTCCCGCCGCAGCAGTACGCATACCAGTCGCGTGCGCAAAAGCAGCCGGAGCCGGTCGGCAAGCGCTTCTATCACCGCACCCACATCCGGACTACCGTGCAAGGCATGTGCAACGTCCGCCAGAATTTCGGCGCGCCGATGCTCTTCCCGCGAGGCCTCGCCCAGCCGGGCCGCTTCCAAAAGACTTCCCAGTTGTCCCGCCAAAATGGTAGCTTTCGCCGCGAAATCCTCATTGAAAGCTTCATCGTTGGAATCGTGCAGGAAGGTAAGCGCGCCGATGACTTCATTGAAGACCAGCAGCGGAGCCGCCAGCAGCGAGCGCGCCTCAAACTCTCGAGCAGCCGGAAAGGCGGCTGAGTTCACGTGATTGGCGAAGATCGTGCGCCGCTGCCGTACCGCTTCGGCAGTCACCGTGCTCTCCATCGGGCGCAGGCGAAGTCCCACGAAACGCTGGGCCAGTCTTGCCGTCGGCCTGCTCTCCGACCAGCTCGTCTCCGGGTTGACAGCGCCAGAAGTAAACTCCGGAAACGTCAAAAAATTCCCGCGTAGCCTGGCAGGACAACTGAATCAGTTTGTTGGGATCGGGACGTTCCCGGGACTTGGCAGCAATACGCAGCAGAAGCTTCTGGAAGCCCTCATCGGAGCCGGAGAAAGAGCGGTCTCCCGGAGGAACCATCGAACTGCTAACAGAAGCACTGACATCTGCACCGGCGCTGGGGAAATAGTTTTCGCGATTCACAAGTGCTTGAATCTATTGGGAAACTAATTGCCATCTCAATTTGAGTCAAGGGAAATGACCGTGGGGTGCCTTGATGTGAAATCCCGCGACTCGGAGTGAGATTTTGTCTCACCCTGAGAAACACTACCCGGTTTTTGCCGAATGAGACAACGCTAATTGCAGAGACGCCCAAAAAGCGCCCCCTTGGCGCGGCGCAACTATCGATTCCTCAGCCACTTAGTGCTTATTACTTTGGTTTTTTCAAGAAGGTTCCGTTGGCCTAGGCATTGCACGCTTGCCTTTGCCCCAGTTCTTGGAGTCGGAGGAGGATCTGTGTCTCAGCGAATCGCGGCTGCAGTGCTGGCAGTCGTAATGATTGTGGCGGCTTTCGGTCTGTCGCAGGCGGGAGCCCAGACAACACAGAGCGACGAAATCAATCGTCGGGCGAAAAATAAGGTACCGCCTCTTTACCCGGAATTGGCGCGCAAGATGAAGATCGCAGGAACGGTGAAGATCGAGGTCACCGTCGCGCACTAATGGCACGGTGAAAGAAGCTCGGGTCGTGGGCGGACACCCGGTTCTGGCCAATTCCGCCCTCGACGCAGCCAAGAAATGGCGCTTTGAACCGGCGCCGGCAGAGAGTACAGGCGTCATCGAGTTCAAGTTCGAGCCGCGGTAACTCGGCTTACCGCGGAGGAGACAGGCATGACTATCGGCAAGAAGTTATATGTGAACTTCGGCATCATCCTCACCATGGTGCTGGTGCTGTTCCTGGTGAACTGGTCGGCGGTACAGCGCGAGCACGCCGCCAAAAAGGCGGCCCAGGAGTCGCTCGACCTGAAGGATGCCACCAACGCGGTCCGCTCTCAGATGATGCAAAACCGCCTTTACCTGAGCAACTACTTGCTGAGCGGCGACACGCGCGAAGTCGACCGCATGAACGAGGGTCTGCGCACTCTCAACGAGAAGCTCGACCAGGGCAAATCGCTGGCCAATTCCGATCAGGTCAAGACCTCTCTGAACAAGGTTCAGCAGTTGGAGCAGTCCTGGGGCAAGGAATTCGCCCAGCCTCTCATCGAGAAGCGCAAAGATGTCGACTCGGGCAACGCCACCGTCGCCGAACTGCAGATCTATTACCTGCAGAAGGACGCGTCCTCGTGGGTGAAGAACTCCACCGACTCGCTCGACGTGGCTGACGGCGAGAACAACAAGGTAGTCGACGAACGCCATAAGTCCGATGACAGCGCGGCCAACTGGACGATCGCTGTTTCTCTCATCAGCACCCTATTGGCACTTTCGCTCGGCATTATCATCGCCTACCGCACTGCGAAGGCGATCACCGAACCGCTGACCAACCTGATGAACGTGGCTCGCGCCATCGGCAATACCGGCGATCTGGAGCACAACATCGACCTCGGCCGCGACGACGAGATCGGCGAACTGGCCCGCACCTTCCACAAGATGGTCACCTACCTCAAGGAGATGGCAGGAGTTTCCGAAGCCATCGCCGGAGGCGATCTGACTCTCGAAGTAAAGCCGCGTTCCTCGCACGACACCCTGGGCAACGCCTTCGCCAAGATGGTCGAAGGCCTCGCTGGACTGGTGCGCAGCGTCCGCGACGCGTCATCTCAAGTTGCCAGCGCCTCCAATCAGGTCGCCGGGGCTTCCGACGACTCCGCCAAGATCGGACTGCAGGCTTCGTCCGCCATCGATGAAGTCACCAGCACCATGCACGAGATGAGCGTCAACGTGCAGAACATGGTAAAGAGCACGCAAGTGCAGGCCTCGAGCGTGAGCGAGACCTCCGCCTCCATCGATCAGATGGTGGCCTCAATCCAGCGCGTGGCCGACACGGCCAAGGTCCTGCTCGATATCTCCAACCGCTCCCGCGAAGAAGTCCACAACGGCATCGGCACCATGGAGAAGGCAACCGACGGCCTCAACCGCATCAACACCACGATCAACTCTTCGGGCGAGATCATTGGCGCTCTCGGTCAGCGCGCCGACGATATCGGCAAGATCATCGAGGTCATCGACGACCTGGCCGAACAGACCAACCTGCTGGCTCTGAACGCCGCCATCGAAGCCGCCCGCGCTGGAGAACACGGCCTGGGATTCGCCGTGGTCGCCGACGAAGTTCGCAAGCTGGCGGAAAAGTCCGCGCAGTCCACGAAGGAAATCTCCGAACTCATTCAGAGCATTCAGAAAGAAGCCCGCAAGGCGGTCGAGAACATGGACCGCTCCACCTCCATCGTCAACGAAGGGCTGGAACTGGGTTCTGAACTGAATTCCGCCCTGAAGAAGATCTCCAACGTAGTCACCGAAGTCTACAAGTTCGCGCAGGAAATCGGCGCGGCCACCAACGAACAGTCGCACGGGTCCTCGCAGATTGCGCGCGCCACCACCCGGCTGAACGAAATCACGCACGAAATCAACTCGGCGGTCGAAGAGCAGGCTTCCGGGGCGCAGGCGGTGGTCAAAGCCATGGAACGCATGCGGGAACTGGTGCAGCAGTCGACCTCCAGTTCCACCGAGCTGGCAGCCTCTTCTGAACAGATGTCGAAGATGTCGCGCAGCCTGCTCGACTTCATCGACCGCTTCGCGCTGGCAGAAGCCGCGCGAGAGAAGACTGCGGATTCCGCAGGCCGCAACGCCAAGCGGGCAGCCGCCGCCGGGGCGCAGTTCTAAACCTTAGGAGCCCAAGACCATGAGCCGCGAACTCCATATCGTGGGTTTCCAGGTGGGCCGCGAGACCTATGGCGTGCCCATCACTTCCCTGCACGAGATCGTGCGGGTGCCGGAAATCACCGCCGTGCCCGACGCTCCCGACTATCTCGAGGGCGTCATCAACCTGCGCGGCAAGATCGTTTCCGTCATGGACCTGCGCAAGCGTTTCGGAGAAAAGCAGGCCGCTGTCAAGAGGAACAATCGCATCCTCGTGGTCGAGCACGCCGGAAGGCTCGCCGGGCTCATCGTGGATTCGGCCTCGGAGGTCCTGAAGATTCCTGCCGACGCGGTGGAAACTCCGCCCGCCGTATTCCAGGAAGGCGGATTGAATTGCGTGACCGGGCTGGGAAAAGTGGGGGGGCGGCTGATCGTTCTTCTCGATATGAGCAAGCTACTGGCCCCTGCGAGTCTCGTAAGCAAAGGCGAGCCCGGGGACAAGAAGACAGCAGCCAAGGCCGGGGCGCGGTAAACGTGAGCGGTAGTTCAATTCAGAGGCACGCGGGGCGAGAACACGCATGAGCACATCCGGAGCGGCACCCGCTCCCATACTGACCGAGGCGGAACTGAAGCTGCTGCAGGCACTCATTTACCAGGAGTGCGGCATGCACTTCGACGAGCGCCGCACCCACTTCCTCCAGGACCGGCTCCTGCGCCGGCTGAGGGAGTGCCGCGCCGACTCGTTCTATGCCTACTATCGCCTGCTGATCAGCCAGCAAGGCAAGGAAGAACTCGCCAAGCTGCTCGAGAATCTCACCGTCAACGAAACCAGCTTCTTCCGCCACAAGGCGCAACTCGATCTTTTCCAGAAAACCGTACTTGAAGAACTGTTGAAGCATAAAAGCGCGCGACGGGAGTACTCGATCCGCATTTGGAGCGCGGGCTGCTCCACCGGACAGGAGGCGTACACGCTGGCCATGCTGGTCACCGACGCACTGGCCTACTACTACCTGCGCAATCCCCTCCCGATCGACATGCCCCTGCCCAAGCCGCTAGTGCCGGCGCCCTGGCGAGTCGAGATTCTGGCCAGCGATATCAGCTACTCCGTGCTTCGACACGGACAGGAGGGAACCTACAGCGAGCATCAGATGTCGATGGTCGACTACGGCTACCGCCTGCGCTATTTCGACAAAGTTTCCGATCGTTACGCCATCAAGAAGGCGCTGAAGGAGATGGTGCACTTCGACTTTCACAACCTGAAAACCGAGTACCTGCCGCAGCGCAACGACGTGATCTTCTGCCGCAACGTGATGATGTATTTCGATGAAGCCGAGCAGAAGCGGCTGATCGAAAAGTTCTACCGCTGCTTGAACCCGAACGGCTATCTCTTTGTCGGCCATGCCGAAAGCCTGCTGGGCCTGACCCAGAAGTTTCAGATGGTGCACAAGGACAGCGGAACAGCCTATCAGCGGCTTGAGGTGAAAGAGTAGGCATGACCAATTCCCCCGATGAACGTGGCGCCGAACTGCGGGAGCTCTTCTATGAGACCTCGCAAGAGCTCGTCCAGGCGCTCAACGAAGAAGCGCTGAAGCTGGAGAAGAATCCCGCGGACGAAGAGATCGTGCGCTCGATCCGCCGGACGGTGCACACGCTGAAAGGGGATTCAGCCGCCTGCGGCCTCCGCGAATTGAGCGAACTGGCGCATCAGTTCGAAGACGCGCTTTCGCTGGAAAGTGCAGCCTCTCATGCCGCCGTCGCGGAAATCGCCTTCTCCACCGCCGATATTTTCAGCGAAATGATTGCGGCTTATCGCAACGGCACCAAGCTTCCCGCCACTAAGACCTTAAGCAAGAAGATTCAAGAGCTGACTGCAGCTCCGAAAAACGGCAAGACGCGGGGCAAAAAGACAGACCGGCAAGACGTCCAAAAGTAAAGAGTCCCTCGGAAAAGCCTCTGTCAAGGCCGCGAGCAAAGCGGCCGCCCAGTGGACCGAATACGAGCGACTGGCCATGTCCAAGGCGCAAGCCTCCGGACAGGACGTGCTGCAGGTTATTGCCAAGATCGATCCGCACTGCGCCATGCCCATTGCGGGACGCCAGCTGGTTCACAACGCGATCGGGACCATGGGTCCGGTGATCGCCGTTCGTCCTGATGCCAAGTCTTCGGCCGCCGCGAAATTCATCGAATTCGTGGTAGCCACGGTACAGACCCCGGAGCAAATTGCGGCCAAATGCAAGATTCCAACCATCGTCGAAGAGGTGACGGTCGAGGTATTGCTGCCGTGCCAGTGCCGTGCCGCAGCCCGCTGCGCCGGCAAATGCGATCGAGACCCACGCGTCCGATAGTCCCGACACAACCGAAATGGCGCCGCCTGAGGCTGCCGCTGCCGCGATGCTGCCGGCCGGATCTGTCGCTGTGTCGCAGGAAAACCTGCTGCGCGTCGAAGCCAGCCGGATCGACAACGTTCTGAATCTGGTAGGTGAACTGATCATCGGCAAGTCGATGCTGCAGCAGGCATTAAACGAATTCTCCAAACGCTTTCCCAAAGAGGCGCTGCGCGGAAAGTTCGCTGACGCCATGGCTTTCCAGGCCCGCGTGCTTAACGACCTGCAACGTTCCGTCATGAAGATCCGCATGGTGCCAGTGGATCAACTCTTCCGGCGCTTCCCGCGCATGGTGCGCGACGTCGCACGGCAGTGCGGGCGCGAAGTGGAACTGGCGGTCAGTGGACAGGATACCGACCTCGATAAAGGGATTCTCGACGCCATCGCCGAGCCTCTGACGCACCTGGTCCGCAATGCCATCAGCCACGGCATCGAGCCTGCCGAAGAACGGCGAAAACTCGGCAAGCCTGCGCAAGGCACGGTTCGCCTCAACGCCTACCATCAGGGAAACCAGGTCATCGTCGAAGTTACCGACGACGGGCGCGGCATCGATGTCGCAAAAATCCGTTCCAAGGCGGCCGAACTCGGCCTGACCACGCCGGAAGAAGCCTCGAAAATTAGCGAACTGGAGGCTCTCAATTTCATCTTCCGCCCCGGCTTCTCGACCGCCGAGCAGGTCACCGAGGTTTCAGGGCGCGGCGTCGGCATGGATGTGGTCCAGAGCGTGCTGCACCGGCTGAAGGCCTCGATCAGCGTCGAGACCCGCCTCGGCCAGGGCACAACCTTCCGCCTGAAGCTGCCTCTGACTCTCGCCATCATCAAGGCGCTGCTGTTCTGGGTCGAGCAGCGGCTCTACGCAATCCCCCTGAACGCGGTCCTCGAAATCGCGCGCACCTTCGAAGCGGAAGTGCATCAGGTCGACAACTACGAAGTTCTGCAACTCCGCAACCAGGTCCTGCCCCTACTCCGGTTGGGCCGCCCAGCGCCGGAGGGAGACCGTAAGACGAAGCTTTTTGTCCTCATCATCACCGTCGGTGAAAAGAAATACGGGCTGATTGTCGATGCGCTCGAAGGCGAAGAAGAACTGGTCATCAAGGCCCTCGATGATCAGACATTCTCGACCGATCTGGTCTCTGGCGCTTCGATCCTGGGCGACGGCCGGGTCGTGCTCATCCTCAACTTGCCTGCTGTCGTCGAACATGTCGCCAAAGCGCGCCCCCAAGAGATGGGACACGCAAATTCCGGCTTGTTGTTGACGCACACTGACCGCGCGCGCCTGGCGCTTACTCCGGAAGCAGGAGGCCAGGTATGAAGCAGGTACGAGTGCTGGTGGTCGACGATTCGGCGCTCATGCGCAAGCTGATCCCGCAGATGCTCGCTGTCGATGAAGCGATCAACGTCGTGGGCACCGCGATGGACGGCTCCTTCTGCCTGAAGAAGATCGAGGAACTCAAGCCGAATGTTGTAACCCTCGACCTGGAAATGCCGGGCATGAACGGGATCGACACGCTGAAAGAGATCATGCGGCACAATCCGGTGCCGGTGATCGTATTCAGCTCGCACAGCACCGAAGGCGCCAGCGTCACCATGAAAGCTCTGGGGCTGGGCGCGTTCGATTTTGTCACCAAGCCCAAGGATGCCTCCGCTCACATGTCGGAGACGGCCGGCGAATTGATCGCCAAGGTCAAGGCCGCCGCCGACTGCAAACTGAAACCGCGCATGATGGCGGGCGTGCCGGCGAAACCGGAAAAGCCTCCTGCTCCGGTGGGATCTCCCAACAAGATTGTTGCGATCGGCGTTTCGACCGGAGGCCCACAGGCTCTCGAATACGTTCTGTCGTCGCTGCCGGGAGACTTCCGCGGCGCCATCACCGTGGTGCAGCACATGCCGGACGGTTTTACCGACATGTTTGCGCGGCGCCTGGACGAAGTCTGCCCTCTGCGCGTGAAAGAAGCGCAATCCGGCGATCTTCTTCTTCCCGGCCGGGTGCTGATCTGCCCCGGAAGCCGCCACATGAAGGTGAAGCGGTTGCCTTTGGGAGACATTGCCGTGCTGAGCGACGAACCCCGGGTAAACGGACATCGGCCCAGCGTCGACGTGCTTCTCAGAAGCGTCGCCGAAGAGTTCCGCACCAATGCTGTGGGCGTGCTCATGACGGGCATGGGCGACGACGGCGCAGAAGGATTAGGCGCAGTTAAGAAAGAAGGCGGTATGACCATTGCGCAGAGCGAGGAATCCTGCGTGGTCTATGGCATGCCCAAGGCGGCAATCGAGCGTGGCTACGCCATTCGTGTAGTTGGGCTCGACATCATGGGATCGACGCTGCAGGCCCTTTGTGGACGCGGCGAAGGCGGTCCCGCAGGACGCGCTGTGCGCGCCGGAAGCTGAGATCGGGCACGAAAAGCCGATGACCAGCGTCATCTGGTTACGGCTGACGGCCCATGATATGCAGTAGAAAGGGGAGGTCTGTATGGAGCAGTTTGCACCAGTGAAACGCAGCAAAGACGGGCAGCCAGTCCGCTATTTGATCGTGGACGACTCCGTGTTTGCCCGTAAGAATCTGGCCCGCATGATCGAAACGTTCGGCGGGCAGGTGGCGGCTGAAGCCGGCGACGGCTTGACCGCCATCAGCGAGTTCGACCGCACGCATCCCGACATCGTGCTCATGGATATCACCATGCCGCAGATGGAAGGAATCGAAGCGGCCGAACGGATCGTGCAGCAGCACCCGGAAGCGCGCATCGTGATGGTTTCCTCCGTGGGATACCAGGAGAACATCGTCGCGGCGCTGCAGCGGGGCGCACGGCATTTCGTGCAGAAACCCGTGAAGCCGGAAGTGCTCTACGAAGTCATCAAGTACGTGCTGGGCGAAGACGGCGCCGTGGCGAATGCCGCAGGAGCGGGAGTCTAATTCGATGAAGATGGAACTGATCCAGCCTTTCATCAACGCGGCTGACGCCGTGTTGTCGCAAGGCCTGCAGGGATCGACCAAGGTGGGCAACCTCACCATGGAAGAGGAAGCCTATCGCCGTAAGGGCGTGGCGGGCATGATTGCCTTGACGGGCGACATCGAGGGACGCATCATTCTCGATCTCGAGCCGCAGACCGCCGTGCGCGTGGCCAGCCATTATGCTGGCGCGGACCTCCCCGAATCCGACGCGCTCATCAAGGAAACCATCTTCGAATTGGCCAACCAGGTCGTGGGCAACGCCATCTCGGCGCTCAACGACCAGGGATTCCATTTCCGCGTGCATCCTCCACTGCTTCTCACCGCCGACCAGGGCGACAAGACCAGCGAAGACACTGAAGCGCTCATGATCTGCTTCGAGACCTCCCTGGGAAATGTCTTCATGAACGTCGCCCTGCGCTACAGCAAGCGCCGCATGGCCGATCACGCCGCCGCGCGAGCCTGAGAGAAATCGCGTCGGAAAACCCCCGGGAGACTAACTCCCGGCGCATCCTCGTTCTTCCCACTCGCGACTGGTCACGAGGCGCAGTTCCCTGCCCCGTAATCGCGGTAATATTCTGTGATACTCTTCTTCTCTTCCAGGACAATTCTTTTGCGCATCGGTTTCTCTTCACGTCCCAACCTTCTCGCTGCCATTTCTGCAATGTTCGTTCTCATCGCTGCGGGGCGAATCGTCCTCAGCTATTCGCATACCGGGCAGGCCTTCGACGAACCGTGTCACGTGGCGGCGGGCATGGAATTCCTCGACAAGGGAACCTACATTCTCGATGCCGTACATCCAACGCTGGCGCGCATCGCGATCGCATTACCGCTCTATCTGGCAGGGGAACGTTATCCGGTATTGCCGGTCGAGGATCCGGGCAGCGGCAACTATAACGTCATTGGCAACCATGTTCTCTATGATAGCGGGCATCTTCTCCGCAATCTAACTTTGGCCCGGCTGGGTATATTGCCCTTCTTTCTTCTCGGCGGGTTCGTGGTGTACCTGTGGACCCGCGATCTCGGCAGTGATTTAGCGGTGGCGATCGCAGTCTTTCTATATGCCACAACGCCCACGATTTTGGCGTTCTCCAGCATCGCATACACCGACATGGTCGCGGCTGCAACGCAGGTTACCGCCATGTTCACTTTCTATCGGTGGCTCCAGCGCCCGGATATTCGACGTACGATCGTTCTTGGCTTCGCGCTCGGAATGGCATTCCTTGCCAAACTGACGACGGTGCTTTTCGTCCCGGCAGCGACACTGGCGATCGCGGTCGTGTGGTATGCCAGCGAGCGAAAGAAGCCGTCGCGAGTTCCATTCGCTACCGTAAGACTTTTGGCGGCTCTTGCCTTGGCGGCTGTGGTTGATTTGGGCGGGTTACCGATTCTCCTTGCGGCCGCTACAGGATGCAACCGGGATCAAGGCAGCCTCCATGCCGTCGTTCCAGCATTTTCCGCGCCCGCTGCGCGCGACCGCTCAGGCTGTGCTGTTGAGGAATCCGCGACTGCCAGCCCCGGAACTTCTGCACGGAATCGCCCTGGCTTGGACGCTCGACAAATCTCCCGCGCCGTCGTACTTGTTCGGTCACCTCAAATCAGGAGGATGGTGGTACTTCTTCTTAGTGGGCCTCGGAGTCAAGCTGCCTCTGCCGTTGCTTCTGCTCTTCGCCGCCGCCATAATCGTTTTGCTGAAGTATAGAGAGACGAGTGCTTTTTTCCCGCTGGTCGCGCTGGCCGCCGTCCTGCTGATCACGTTGCGTGTAAGCTATCAGGTTGGAACGCGCCATATTCTGGTCGCGGTTCCGCTCATCACAATCGTAGCGGGCTTGGGTATGGGGTCTCTACTGCAACGCGTGAAGTGGCGCAGCGCGGCCGGTGCGGCTGTCGTTGCTTTGCTGGTTTGGCAAGCAGCGGAGAGCGCGTCGGCGCAATCGGACTTCCTGGCGTATTTCAACCAGCTTGCCGGGAAGGATCCCAGCTCCGTGCTGGTGACCGGCTGCGATCTCGATTGCGGCCAGGACCTGTTTCTCCTGGCTCGCGAACTTCGCGCCCGCAACACCAGTGAATGTACACTGCTGGTTTGGAGTAGTGCGGACATAGCCCGGTCGGGCCTGCCGCAGAATGGACTGGAGAACTCCAGGCCGTTCACGGATGTGTTGCGCTCAGCTCGCGTGCATTCCGGCTGGGAGACGTGCTTCATCACTCCTACGGTCCCGGCTATTTTTCCTGGCTCGATAATTATCAGCCGGTCGCTCATGTCGGACGCACCATCCGTCTCTACGACATCCCGCAACCGCCCGAGACGAAGGGCACGGCCGCCGACTCGAAATCCATTCCATCCGCGAGGAAATTTTGAACCCCGTTGTCGATCAGGAAACCGAGCGGACAGTGAGCGCTCCGGCCAGTCGCTGGAAGCAGGAGCCCACGCTGAAAGAAGCGATCTTGATCTGGGCCTTGGTCGCCGTGATTTTCGTGGCCACCGTTTCGACACTGCGACCCTACCTGCCGCTCGTCAGAGGTTACGGTGACTCGGGCTCGTACATGCAAATCGCCCACGCCATTCGCACATGGGATTTCTCGGGACTTCAGGTGAAACATTTTTGGGGCCTGCCCTACGCGATGGCACTCCTGTCGAAGGTGACGGGCCTGCCTGAAGAGGCGTCGATTCTTGCCGTGTGTGCTGCATCGTCCCTCGTAACCCTTGTCCTTGCGTATCGCCTGTGGGGTGGATGGATTGCGGTTCTCATTTCGATCCTGAATTTTTACTGGGTGCAGCTCTCTTTTCTGGGAGGCTCGGAGCCTTTTTTTCTGGCACTGCTGTTGGGCTCGTTGCTCGCGATCCGCAAAGAGAGATGGTACTTGGCCACATTGCTCGCGAGCTTCGCGACAATCACTCGACCGCTTGGGGTCTGTCTGCTGCTGGGGATTGGTGTCTACCTCCTATGGCGTCGCGACTGGCGCCGACTGGCTGGGGCCGTTGGCATTGGCGGAGCGATTGGGATTCTATATGTGCTGCCGCTCAAACTTTATCTTCACGACCCGTTAGCCACCGTTCACAGCTACGGAGTTCTGCAGGCGAGTTCTTCTCCCGGCGTGTTTGGCATTCCGTTTCGCGCGATCATCGTGGGCACCCTGTTCTCCCAGCCCTTGGACGAATCTTGTCATCACGTTCGCATGGATCCTGCTTGTGCTCGCCGGAAATATCGCCATGGTCTCGACGAAAGAATTTCGCACCTACGCCCGAGAACATGTCGCGGAAGCCGTCTTCGTCGGGTTATATCTATTTTTCATCTACTCGTATAACGCTCCTCGCCTAGCCCGCGGGAATTTCCCGCGCTTCGCTATCCCAATCCTGCCCTTTGTCTTCCTCGCCCTCCTGCGCTGGCTGCCCAAGGACCGGCGACTGCTCTGGTGTGCCGCGGTGATCGCAGCGCCTCTGGCGGCCTTCTCGGCCATCGGCATTCAAAATATCGGGCCACCGCTGAAAAATGGAAAACGTCTCAAGAACAGCGCTGCCTCGACTGATCATCCCCTTTATCGTGCTCTGCTTCTCTCACTGCGTGCAGGCTCAGACGATCACATGGGCGGGCCACACCTGGAAAGTCACCAGCGGTGGAATGGCCGGCGTTGCCCGCGGAAATCCGGAGAACGTCAGCGTCGATGAAAAAGGATACCTGCACCTCCGCATCGAGAAGCGTGACGGGAAATGGACCGCAGCCGAGCTGTTTACGACCGAACGATTCGGCTTCGGCACTTACCAGTGGGTGATCGAGGGCAACGTCTACGACATGGATCCGACAACGGTGCTCGGCCTCTTCCCCTACGGACCGGTTCATCACATCGGCATCGACGCCGAGAACGAAATCGACATTGAATTCTCGCAGTGGAATAAGACCTGTAAAGGCTGCAACGCCGATTTCACCGTCTATCCCTCAACGGGAAACCGGAAGCCAAACGGTGTCTCCGCGTGGGAAGACAACTTTCATGTCACCGGCGGAACTCTTACCACGGCCAGGATGGAATGGGCGTCGGATCACATCGTATTCACGCTCATGAATGGCGTTCACCCGATCGGCACCACCGCAGACGTCATCAAGACGGAAACCTACTCGTCGGACAGCAAGAACATTCCGCACGTAGGCGCTGCCGGTGGGCATCAATCTGTGGTGCTTCCAAGAGACGCCCGCCAGCAATCAGTCTGTGATCATTCGGAATTTTCAGTTCGTGCCGAAGTGAGAGGCTTTTACGCGAGCAATGAGAGTTGGCCCGGGCGAGGCGCCTTCGGCGTCGTTGGCGGGATCGGCGAACTTTTCTCAATTCCGGATATTTCTGGATCAAGGTAGGCGGTGCGGCCACGCGCTTGCCAGTGATCATCGCCTTCAGTTCGATGGCATTCACCCCGGCCTTGCTTTCGAAGTGATTGTTGGTGATCACATACGTGGTTTGCGCCTTGTGGGCGACATTTTCGATGCGATGCTTCCAGTCCTCCAGTTCGCGCTCTTTGTAGAGGTAGTTGTAGCGGTCGTTGCGATTGTCGGAGTCGAACCACTGATCGTAGTTTCGTCCGTGCAAGCGAACGTAGGCGATCGGCGCGGTGACGTGTTCGGTCGGAGCCAGAGACTTTCCCATCACCGGCTGATCGATGTTGCAGAAGGCGACGTTCTGCCGCGCGAACTCCGCCAGCGTCTCGGGATTATTCCAGCTGGAGTCGCGCACTTCGACCACCCGCGGATATTCGATGAACTGCCGCAGCAGCCGTTCGAGATACTCACGGTTGAGCGACGTATTCTTGAACGATACCGGAAACTGAATCAGCAGCGCTCCTAGCTTGCCTTCGCTTGCCAGCGCATCCAGTCCCTCGCGGGTCTTGATTTCGTCATCATCAGTCGGGCGGATGGTCGCGGCTGAGGTGGGCTCCATCACTGCGATCGGTGAGTGCGTAAAAGCGCGGTAAAGCTTGGCCGTGAAAAGGAACTTCGGATTGATGGCTGCGACCTTCTTCGACCACAGCTTGGCCAGTTCCGGCTTCAGCGGACCATAGAAAGACGTGTTGATTTCCGCCGTGTCGAAGAATCGGGCTAGGTATTCGAGCGGATGAACTTTGCGCTGCCGCATCCCAGGCGGATAGAAGAATTCCCTCCCAGTCCTTATAGGACCAACCGGCGGTGCCGATACGGATCGACGGCACGCGCAGAAGCTCCGCTGGATGCGGCTTCCGGAGCACGGTCTGAGTCGGGAGATCCCATGGGCACAGCCTTTACCAGCCGAAAGCGTAGCACAGGAAGGGGTGACGAAAGGAACTTGTGGCCGACCGTCTAAACGTGAAATATCTGTAGGGTATGCGCAAAAATCGCCTCTTCATCGCGGTGCTCTGCATGGCCGCGCTGCCGCTCGTTCGTGCCCGAGCGCAAGGGCCCTCTGACACCACGGAAATTCGATCACTCGAACTGAAGATGCTGGATTGCTACAAGCATCGGCAAGTGGAAGTCTTCGCAGCCGTCCTCGATGAAGATTTCGTAATCACTTTCGAGGATGGCAGTACCTACAGCAAGACGGGATACCTGAGCTACAGCGCGAGCTCCTCAACGCAGGTAGAACTGGCGGAGATTCCGGAGATGAAAATTCGCATGCATGGCGAAACCGCGGTCGTGACGGGCGTTTATCACGAGAAGGGCATGGACAACCAGAGAACCTACGACTACCACGACCGCTTCACCGACATCTGGATGAGGAAAGCCGGGAAGTGGCGGCTGGTAGCGGCGCACTACTCGGTTCCCACCAAGTAATCCGATCGAAAGAATAAATCGCTAGCATGCAAAGCAATCCCACAGAAGTGACCGGATCTCGGCTGGTTCGTAGTGCTACGATTTGTGGATGGCCGAGACGATTCCACCGCAGCCTATCAGGAGCGCAGGTTTCCGCGGCCGCACGGTGCTTTCGCTAGAAAGCCGGCGGGCGAGTGAAATTGCAACTCTCATCGAGAATTATGGCGGACGCGCGCTGGTTGCATCGGCCACTCGTGAGGTTCCAGCACGCAACAGCGAGGATGTGTCACGATTTGTGGCCTCTCTTCTTCAGGACAAAATTGATCTGGTAATTCTCCTGACAGGCGTGGGGACACGGGCGCTGGCCCGTGCTGCGGAATCATTCTGCACGCGCGAGCAGTTCATTGCGGCTTTATCCAGGACTTCTGTCCTGGCTCGGGGCCCGAAGCCGGTCGCGGCACTGAGAGAACTCAACGTGCCCATCAAGTGGAATGTGCCGGAGCCGAATACCTGGCGGGAAGTTCTGCAGGTCCTCGACGACAATCGCGTTCCCCTGCAGGGGCGATGGGTTGCAGTGCAGGAATATGGTGTCCCGAGCAAAGATCTACTAGACGGACTGACGCATCGCGGCGCGGAGGTGATGGCGATTCACATCTATGACTGGGCGCTGCCTGAGGATCTGGCGCCGTTGAAAAATGCGGTTGAATTGGTCCTTCAAGGTGGCGTCGATTTTGTGTTATTTACCGCCGCGGTGCAGGTGCATCATTTCCTGCAAGTGGCGGAACAACTGGGATTGCGTGATTCGTTAGTCGCCGCGTTGCAACGTACCAAGATTGCTTCCATCGGTCCCGTAACTTCGGAGGGATTAGCCGAGTACGGGTTGACGGCGGACATGGAGCCTTCCCATCCGAAGATGGGATTCCTGGTGAGAGAAGCGGCAGAACTGCCGTAGCATTGACAGAAAGTGCTTATCGCCGACGATCAGGACGCTGGATCAAGGAAGAATCACTCGAGTGACAAGACGATCCAATGGACGCCGGTGGGATATGTATCTGTGCGCGCGTAACAGGCGCCGATTGAAAACCTGTGCAGATTGGGACTGTCGATAGCGTGAGATGCTTGCACCGGAAGTGTGTCGGGATTCAGGCTCGTGTAGGTAAGCACCGTGTACCGCCGTGCAAGTTGACGGACGGGCGACGTGCCAAGTTTATCGGCCTGCGCCATGGAGCAGGCCAGCTTGATCGACACTCTGCAGATCATGGCGACTCAACGCGGGCCTCCCGGCCTGGTGCCGCATCTGATTCACGGCTGTGGCAACGTGAGTCTTTCACCTCATCGGCAGAGTATGCGGGAAGGGCATGGGCGAAATCCTGCACGATGTACAGGCGATCTCCGCTGCGGACCACGCCCAACCCGACCACGTTATAAGCCGGGTTGAGCAGGTTCGCGCGATGCGGGGGTGAAAGCATGAGATGTTCGTGTCCGCCTTGCGGCGCTGTAATCGAGGGCGACGTTCTCCCCCGCCTGATCGAGTTGCAGGCGGCTGGTGGCCGCCAGCCGATGTACGAGCGTGGGCTCGCCCGTGAATTGATGCGAAAGTTGTTTTGCCTCAAGCATGGCTTGCGCGTGAATGCGGGCGGCCGCGGACAGTCCTGTATCCAGCACCAGCGTGGGCGCACCGGCTCGCTGGCGCGATTGATTGGCGAGTTGCAGCAGATCCTGTTCGACCTGGAACTCGTACTCCATGATAGGGAATGTCGGGAGTGGCGGAAGCCGTCTTCAGTGTGGCGCGATGGGTGGCTTGCCCGGAGCCATCGGCCGCGGCCAAGTGGACCGCAGGCTGCAGAGTCATCAACCCCGCGCCGAGCACGACTACCAGCAGTCTGGAGGACCTAAGCATCCAGTTCGTGCCTACTGGATCCTGGGAGGGATCGTGCCCTCAAGCCCTTTCCGCTTGAGGTTCGTTCAGGCTCAAACTTTGTTGCTGGTGCTAGGCTAGAGGTTGGAGAAGGGCGGTAGAAGTTACCTGTGTCTATGGAACTAGGGATCAGTGGGGTCATTGGCCTATTGTTTGGAAGTGTGCTTGCGTGGCTGGTGCTGCGTTCGCGCACGGCCACATTGCAGGCTCATTTGTCATTGAGAGAAAAGGAATTAGCAGCCGTAAAGGCCGATCTGGCGCGGCTTTTGGAGGATCAGAGAAAGCTGCTGGAGAGCCGGGCGCAGGCTGGAATCCGCTCTGGAATTGGAACGAAAGGCCAGCAACGAAAAGATCGAGTTGCTGACCAAAGCAGGCGAAGATCTGCAGAACGCCTTCAAGGCGCTGGCGGCGGATGCGCTGAAGAGCAATAACCTTTCTTTCCTGCAGATCGCGCAGGAGACGCTGAAACGCTTCCAGAGCGAGGCCAAGGGCGATCTGGAAGCCCGGCAAAAAGCGGTCGCCGATCTGGTCGCGCCGGTGCGCGAGTCCCTCACCAAAGTCGACGCACAGATTCAGCAGATGGAAATTGCGCGCGGCGAGGCGTACGGCGATCTGAAGGCGCAGGTGCAATCGCTGATTACGACGCAAAAAGAACTGCAGTCGGAAACTGGCAATCTGGTGCGCGCGCTGCGGACGCCCAACGTTCGCGGACGATGGGGAGAAATTCAGTTGCGGCGCGTGGTCGAGATCGCCGGCATGCTGCCGTATTGCGACTTCGCCGAGCAGGAAACCATCTTCGGCGAAAGCGGACGTCTGCGGCCCGATCTGGTAGTGAAGTTGCCCGGCGGAAAGCACGTTGTGGTCGATGCCAAGACGCCCCTGCAAGCCTTTCTTGATGCATTCGAAACGACCGACGAAGAGGCGCGCCGGACTTGCCTGGCGAATCACGCACGCCAGGTGCGCGATCACATCAATACTCTGAGCAGCAAGAAATACTGGGAACAATTCGATTCAACGCCGGAGTTCGTGGTGATGTTCCTTCCCGGCGAAACCTTCTTCAGCGCAGCGCTGGAGCAGGATACCGGACTGATCGAGCACGGAGTGCTCAGCCGGGTCATTCCCGCGTCTCCTACCACCTTGATCGCGCTGCTGAAGGCGATCAACTACGGATGGAACCAGGAAAAGCTGGCGCGCAATGCGCAGGAGATCAGCGCACTGGGGAAAGAACTGCACGAACGCCTGCGCAAGCTGGCGACCCACATCACGGGCATTGGGACGAACCTGGACCGTGCGGTCGAAGCCTACAACCAGGCCGTGGGATCGCTGGAGAACCGGGTGCTGGTTTCGGCGAGGAAGTTCGCCGAACTGGGGGCGTCGGTTGCCGAAGACATTCCCGAACTGGAGCCGATCGAAACAACCGCCCGGGCGCTGTCGTTCGACTGGGACGATGAACCGACGGAGATTTCCGAGACGAAGGGAAAAGGTCGCTAGCCAGCATAGAACCTCGCTAATCCGGACACTTTCAACCAAGAAATCTTGTCATTCCGAAGCAAAGCGAGGAATCTGCTGCTCGCTGGCAGCGGTAATGCTGCAGGCTAAGCAGATTCCTCAACGGCTACGCCGTTTCGGAAATGACAAACGTTTTTGGGAGGTTGCTTCCCCTGTCGGGCTTCAGGAGTGCAGGGAATGTTCCGCATTCCGGTAGAGCCGGATTGATCATCCTACCAACTGGCGGATGCTGGTCCACGAATTGAGAGACATACGGTACTAGTAATACGGAATCCCGAAAATGGAGGGCTACGAAATCCCACAGAAACATCCCAAAAGACATAGTTCGTGTGAGAAAATGCATCTATAATTTTGGAAGTGGCTTTTTCCAAAGCACTTAGCTGTGTCTGAAAGCGGAACAACGTGGCAGTGAAGTTGCAAAGTACAGTATGTGGAGCAGCTCCACATCCCCGCCTCCTCAGCGGGTTCGGGGCCAGTGCCGAAGTCCATGAACCGGGAAAGCCAAGCTCGTTCTGTCGCGATCGTGCTGTTCCTGCTGACGGTGGCTGCGGTGATTTTCGCCGGTTTCAATTTCCAGACAGAACGCAGAGCGACCGCCCCGAACGACGGAGTCAGGTGGGTCGAGCACGCGGGCGTGCTCGTAGCCGACGATGTAGAACCGGACGGCCCGGCGCACAGAGCCGGAATAAAGCCCGGCGATCAGCTGATCGCGGTCAACGGGCAAGAAGTCAAGAACACCTCCGGCTTGGAGCGGCAGCTCTACCGCACCGGCGTTTGGCAGAAAGCCACGTACTCGCTGGTGCGGCATTCCGTTGCGCTTGATTCCAACGTGATTCTGGAGCCGGCGAACCGCTCCCTCAATAACTATCTTCGCGGGATCGCGCTGATCTATCTGGGAATCGGAGTCTACGTGCTGTTGCGGCGCTGGACGGCTCCGGGCTCCACGCACTTCTATATTTTCTGCCTGGTTTCCTTCATCGCGTACTCGTTCCACTACACCGGCAAGCTGGACGAGTTCGACTGGGAAATTTATTGGAGCAATGTCGTCGCCTGGGTGCTGCTGCCGGCGCTCTTCCTGCATTTCGTGCTGACGTTCCCGGAGAAGCGAGAGTTCGTCAGGAAAGTATCCGTGGCTGCTGACCTGATTTACGTGCCGGGGGCGATCCTGCTCGGACTGCGCTTGGCTGCGATGCGACTGCTGGAAGCCAGCGGCAGATTGAGCCGCGGCGTCGATCGGCATGGACCTGTCCTATGGCGCGGTGTTCTTCGTTTTGGCAGCGACATTCCTGTGGTACAGCTATTCGAAGGCCAGCAGCACCGATCCTGCGTCAGCAGTTGAAGTGGGTGACGCGCGGAACGATTCTTGCCATTGTTCCCTACACCCTGCTTTACGTCCTGAACTTTGTCTTCCCGCACCGGATGGAGTGGGTGCCGCCGGCTCTGATCAAGCTGTCGGTGCTTTCGCTGGTCGTGCTGCCGCTGACCTTCGGCTACGCCATCTTCCGCTACCGCTTGATGGACGTGGATCTGATCTTCAAGCGGGGCGTGGTCTACACGCTCGCGGCGGCGACAGTGGTGGGGCTGTACTTCGGACTGGTCGCCGGTGTGGCGACGCTCGTTCACAGTCGGCAACCGAGTACCGGACCCGTAGGCCTGATCCTGGCGGTGGTGGTCACGGCGCTGCTGTTCGATCCGGTACGCAAGTGGATTCAGGATCGGGTCGACCACCTCTTCTACCGCACCGTCTACGACTACCGGCGCACGCTGATCGAATTCGGCCGCGAACTCAGCTCCGAGACGGATTTGAACGCGCTGCTCTCGTCGGTGGTGGATCGCCTGTCGCGCACGCTGGCGGTCGATCGCATCGCCATCTTCCTGCGCGCGGAAGAGGAATCTGAGCAGTTCGTCTTGTCGCAAGTCGATCGGCATGAATCCGATGTCGAGGCTCGATCTCACGTTTCTGAGCGCGCCGCGCCCCGAACCCGCAGGACATATGTTCTTCGAGAACACGCACCAGGTACCGCGCGAGACTCGCGGGATCGCAGGAAGCAATCGCCCGGCTGGATCTCAACTACTACATTCCGTGCCGCGCACAGCAGAAGACGGTCGCGGTGCTTGGCCTGGGAAAGACCACCAAGGGCGACTACCTCTCCAGCGAGGACGTCGAACTGCTCGAAACGCTGGGCGGGTATCTCGGGAATCGCGATCCAGAATGGACGGCTCTACGCCTCGCTGCAGCAGAAGGTCGCGGAATACGAGCGCCTGAAGGACTTCAACGAGAACATCGTCGAATCGATCAACGTGGGCGTGATGGCGCTCGACATGGAAGACCGCATCGAAAGCTGGAACGCGCAGATGGAAGTCATGTACGCCCTGCCGCGCTGGCAGGCGCTGACTCAGCCTCTGCGCAGCGTCTTCCCGCCGGAATTCGTCGAAGAGTTCTATCGCGTGCGGCAGAACGCGGGCATCAACAATCTGTACAAGTTCCGCCTGTCGACTCCTGCGGGAGAGACGCGCACCGTCAACGTCGCGATCGCGCCGCTGGTCACGCGCAAGTTCCAGGTGATTGGCCGGCTCGTGATCATGGACGACATCACCGAGCGCGTGGAACTCGAGAGCCAGCTTTCGCAGGCCGACAAACTTTCGTCCATCGGATTGCTGGCGGCGGGCGTGGCGCACGAAGTGAATACGCCGCTGGCGGTGATCTCGTCTTACACGCAGATGCTTGCCAAGCAACTGCAGGGCGATCCGCAGAAGTCAGGACTGCTGGAGAAGATCACGCGGCAGACGTTCCGCGCATCGGAGATCGTCAACAACCTGCTGAATTTCTCGCGCACCAGCGGCACCGAATTCGCCAACGTCGACATCAACAAAGTCATCACCGACACGCTGGCGCTGCTCGAACATCAGTTCAAAGTCGCCAAGATTACAGGTGCAGTCGGAATTGACGCCCAATATCTCTCCGATTCAGGGAAATCCCGGCCGCTTGCAGCAGGTGTTCCTGAATCTGTTTCTCAACGCGAAAGACGCGATGGCGGGCGGCGGCAAGCTGACCGTGGCCACCACCAATGGCGACATGGTCAGCGTGCGCGTATGCGATACCGGCTCGGGCATTGCGCCGGAGCACATTCAGCGCATCTACGATCCGTTCTTCACCACCAAGACGGCGCCGAAGGAAGGCCAGAACCGCGGCACCGGGCTCGGACTTTCCGTCACCTACGGCATCATCCAGGAGCATGCGGGAAAGATTCGCGTGGAGAGCAACCCCGGAGCCGGCACGACGTTCGCACTCGATTTTCCCCTGAGCAGGAAGGCAGTCCATGTCTGAAGCAGCAGTCATAACTCGCGGAACGGTCAACGGAGTCGCAGGTCGGCGGTTCGGTGCTGATCGTTGACGACGAAGCGGAAATTCGGGAATCCCTTCAGACCCTGCTGGAGATGGAAGGCTTCGAAGTGGACACCGCCGCGACCGGCGAAGACGGCCTGTCGCAGATGGCGAACCGTCCGTTCGATCTCGTTCTGCTCGACCTGACGCTGCCGGGCCGCAACGGCATGGAGATTCTGTCAGAGATTCGCTCGCACGATTCCGCAGCTGCCGGTCATCATGATCACCGCCTACGGCACCGTGGAGAATGCGGTGCGTGCCATGCAGTCGGGCGCTGCGAATTTCGTTCAGAAACCCTGGGACAACGAAAAACTGCTGGCCGATGTTCGGGCCGCCGTCGGCTGGCGGCGCGCTGAAGAAGAGAATGTCCAGCTCAAGCGCGCTCTCAAACAGCGCTACAACTTCGAAAACATCGTGGGCAAGAGCGAGCCCATGCTGAAGATTTTCGATCTGGTGGCGCAGGTCGCGAACAGCCGCTCCACCGTGCTGTTGCAGGGAGAAAGCGGAACGGGCAAGGAAGTCATCGCCAAGGCGATCCACCTGAACTCTCCGCGCCGCGACAAGCCCTTCGTTCCGGTCAATACCGGCTCGATGCCGACGGACCTGCTCGAGTCCACCCTCTTCGGCCACGTCAAGGGCGCGTTCACCAGCGCCATCGCCTCGAAGAAGGGCCTGTTCGAAGTTGCCGACAAGGGCACGCTGTTCCTCGACGAGATCGCGACCATGGGCCTGGAGACGCAGGCCAAGATCCTGCGCGTGCTGCAGGATCGCCGCTTCATGCACCTGGGCGGCATTCAGGAGATCCAGGTCGACGTGCGCATCATCGCTGCCACCAACATCGATCTGCGGCAGATGGTGCGGGAAGGACGCTTCCGCGAAGATCTGTTCTACCGGCTGAACGTCATCACCGTCGAACTGCCGCCGCTGCGGCAGCGCAAGGAAGATATTCCGTCTGCTGGTGGAGTTCTTCCTGAAGAAGTACGCGGAAGAAAACGGACGTGCGGTGCCGCGCGTCACTCCCGAAGCGCTGCGGCCGCTGATGGCCTACTCCTGGCCGGGCAACGTGCGCGAACTCGAGAATGTCATCGAGCGCGCGGTCGTGCTCTCGTCAGGTCCGGAGATCAGCGTGGAACTGCTGCCTGACTCGCTGATGGGACGCGGCTCGTCGCTCACGCTGCACGACCCGCCGTCGGATGCGTCGCTGTTCGAAATCGTCGAAGATGTCGAGCGGCGCGTCATCACCGACATGCTCGAACGCTGCAACTGGAACCAGACCGAAGCCGCCGAACGCTTCCACGTGCCGCTCTCGACGCTGAATCAGAAGATCCGCCGGCTGAATATTGAGATCAAGAAGAAGGGGCGCGGATAAAGAAGCCGTCAGCTTCAGCCATCAGCTCTCACAAGACACAGCGGCAATTTCTGCCGTGCGAAATCCGCGTGTTTTGCTTTCCGCACGATCGAACTATTGATTTCTCGAATCTACAGCCAAATTGTGGAGTGACTTTCCGGTTTCAAGCTGACAGCTGACCGCTGATAGCTGACGCTTTCTCTGTTATATTGCGTTCAAGCCCTGCAGCTCCCATGCATGCGGCAGGACTCTGATCCGCATGGAACTGATCTCGCCCACGGAATTCGCCAAGCAGAAGGTCCTGGCGGTTCAGGAATACACGCTGCTGGCGGTTCAGTCCGTCACCAACCTGTTGCGCAAGCCGCTGTACTTCGCGGACATGGTGCAGCAGGCGGATCTGATCGGCGTGGGCTCGCTGCCCATCGTCGTGCTGACCGGATTTTTCACGGGCGGCGTGCTGGCCCTGCAGACCGCCAACACACTGCAGCGGTTCGGCTCGATCACCCTGATCGGTCAACTGGTTTCCACTTCCATGGTGCGCGAACTCGGGCCGGTGCTCACCGGCCTGATGGTCGCCGGGCGGAATTCTTCCGGCATGGCCAGCGAACTGGGCTCGATGGTGGTGACCGAGCAGATCGATGCCATGCGCGCGCTCGGCACCGATCCGATGAAGAAACTGGTCACGCCGCGCGTGACGGCGACGGTTTTCATGCTGTTCTTCCTCAGCATCATTTCGGATCTCGTGGGACTGGCCGGCGGGCTGATGGTCGCCAAGCTGTTCCTCAGCCTCGATGCGCGCCAGTACTGGAACAATGCATGGCAGGTTCTGGTATTGCAGGACGTCTTCATGGGACTGCTGAAGCCGCGTTCTGTTCGGATTCATCATCGCGACCATCGGCTGCTATTACGGAATGACGGCGCGCGGCGGCACGCAGGGTGTAGGCCGGGCCACGACGCAGGCCGTGGTGGCTGCGTCCGTGCTGATTCTTGTGACTGACTTCTTCGTTACCAAGCTGTTGATCTCGGTGCTGTCTTACCACTAACTATGTCGTCGCTATCCATCGAGCGCCCGCGCCGACGTTCCGCCCCCGCCGTCCGGAGCGGCGGTTGTTTTCGAGGACGTGCATCTCTCGTTTGAAGACAATCATGTTCTGCGCGGCGTTTCCTTCCAGCTGCCCTTCGGCGAGACCAAGGCTCTGTTTGGCGTCGCCGGCTCGGGCAAGAGCACGATCCTGAAGCTCGCGCTTGGGCTATTGCCGCCGGACTCCGGACGAATCACCGTTCTGGGCAACGACGTCACCGCAATTGCCTGAGCAGGAACTTTTCCCCATGCGCGCCCACCTGGGAATGGTTTTTCAGGAGAGCGCGCTCTTCGACTCGCTCACGGTCCGCGAGAATGTCGCGTACCGGCTCATGGAAGAGCACGGCATTTACGACGACGAGATCGACCGGCGGGTGCGCGAAACGCTACGGTTCGTCGAACTGGAACACACGCTCGACCTGATTCCTTCCGAACTCTCCGGAGGCATGCGGCGCCGCGTAGCGATTGCGCGCGCGATCATCACGCAGCCGGAATTGCTGCTCTACGATTCGCCGACCGGAGGACTCGATCCGGTCACTTCCAACACGATCATCGAATTGATCATGAAGCAGCGCGACGTGTATCGCACCAGTTCCCTGCTGGTGACGCACCGACTGCAGGACGCGTTCACCATGGCCACACACGAGTTCGATCCAGAAGACCAACACGCTGCGCGTGCTGCCGCGCGGACAGTACTGCGACGTTCCCATGAGCTTCCTGATCTTGCGCGACGGCAAAGTGACGTTCGACGGAGACATCCGGCAGCTGGCAACTACGAAGGACGAATACATCCGGGAATATATCTCGTGACGAATCAGGCCAGCCTGCTAAAACAGTGACAAATTGTCATTCCGAGGCGCTTTGGGCCGAGGAATCTGCTTTCACCTGACCACAAGCAGATTCCTCACTTCGTTCGGAATGACTCCGACTGAGTGTCACGATATTCTTCGAGGTTCGTCTAGCTTCGTATCTGCCTCACTTGGGCGCAGCCAGATTCTTGCCCGCCTGAACGAAGGATTCCACGTTGCTCTTGTCGATCAGATCCGAACCGGTATCCACGAAGCTCGGAATCGGCGAGTAATTGTCGATCGACCAGTCTTTGTCCAACGAAGACGGCTTGTGATGATAGAGATCGTCGAGCATCTGCATGCCGACAAACGCCATGGTATAAGGCTTCTGCGAGATGGTAGCCGCGATCACGCCCTTCTGAATCCAGTCGAGCGTCTCCTGATCGGTGTCCATGGCGATCACGATTTTTCCGCTGACGTGATAGCTGTTGAGAACGCCCGCCACTTCCTTGCCTGACTGCGCTTCCAGGCAAACGAAGCCATCGACCTTGTCGCGCTCCTTGCCCACGATTTGCGTCGTCGTGTCGAACGCGATTCGCGGATCGCCCTGAATGTCGACCACGCGCGTGATCTTGATGTCGGGAGTCTTGGCGAGCGCGTCCTTGTATCCGCGCAAGCGATCCTGCAGGTTCTGCTGGTCGGGCATGGTGAAGACGACGACGTTGCCCTTGCCCTTGAGTTCCTTCGCCAGGCGCTGCCCGCCGGTGAATCCGGCCTGATAGTTGTTGGTGCCGATGAAGAACAGGCGCTTGCTGGAAGGCGCGTCGGAATCGATGGTGATAACCGGAATTCCGGCCGCTACCGCTTTATCGATGCTGTCTTTGAGCACCGCGGGATCGGCGACCGAGATCAGAATGCCGGTTGCCTTCTTCTGTACGGCCTCGTCCAGCGCATCGCGTTCGGCCTTGGGATCGTAGGTTTGCGGGCCGACGAAATCGGAGCGCACTCCCTTGTACTGCGCCGCCGCGTTCGAAAAGCCGCTGCCCGCCGTCTTCCAATAGGGCAACTGCAAGTTCGTGGAGACTAAAACGAAATACTCGTCGGATGTGTGCGCGCTGCCGCAACTGAGAAGCACCACCGACAGCACGGCGACTGCAGCGGATTGGAGAATCCTATGCGAGCGGAGCATCGTATCCTCCTTCGGAAAGGATCGCAGAGAAGTGACAATTTTCGGCGAGTGGATTGTAAACGAGCCGTCAAGCGAAGGCTAGGCACTCAGCGGAGAGCCTTGTCGAGCAGACCCGAAATCACCGACGAATCGACCTCGCCCGACGAATTGTAGAGTGCTTTGCCCGCGGCATCGAGCACGACCACGTGGGGGATGTAGCCGGTGAAATACTTCTTCTTCAGTTCGTTCTGCGATGGCGACAAGCGGTGATCGAGATCGATGATGACAAACTGAACTTCATCTTTGTACTTGCCGTATAGCTCGACCGTGCGACGTGCCTGGCGCTTGGAGTTGTAGCAGGCCTCACCGTACATAATCACGTAGGCGGGTTTGCCGGGAATGAAACCCGCATCCATGTGCTCTCCGGTGATCAGGGGGCCATCCTGGCTGTCGCTGGTGTAGTCGAGTTTCGGATTCAGCTTCAAGTTTTCGCCAGCGAAAGCGAGTGCTGAAAGCGCAATCCACAGAAGCACAATCGACCTGAAGTTTCATCGTGATCTCCGTCTGCCTGCGGATCAGATTGCGCCGCCGGGCGAAAAGTTACACCGGCGCCGACTACACTCCGACCGGGAAACGGCTTGGTGTGGGTGGTGGCTCGTCTCGACGACCCGGCAAAACGGCCCTGCAAGCAGCGACATCAGCCCCGTGTACCAGTAGCCCAGAACGAAGAGCAGCAGAAACGGAACGGTGATGTAGTTTTCGTTCTCGACCGCGTAGTAGACGGTGAGTGCGAAGTACGTGCCGATCAGCAGTTCGACCCAGGGAACCCATCCCAGGCGCTTGCGGTACTTCGTAGCTCCGACTTTGTCCTGCTTGTTCACGACGCTGTACTTGGGAGTACGCGCAAACGCGCTCTGCTTGCCGATCAGGGCCTCGATCACAGCTTTGGTGTTGGTGATGGTCAGTCCGATACCGAGTGCCATCAGGAAAGGCAAGTACAGCAGCGCCCGCGGCCAGCTCCGCGGAAACAACTCGCGCTGCGAGACCAGATAAAAACTCGATATCGAAAACGTCGACGCCATGAACAGCGGCAGGTCGATGTAGAGCATCTGGAACCAGCCCTGATAAAAGCGGATGATCATGGCCGGCAGCAGCAGCACCGAAAGCATGATCATCAGCGGGTAGCTGATGTTCGCCGTCAGGTGGTACCAGGCTTCGATCTTGGTGTGCAGCGGGGCATCGCTCTTCAAAACGCGCGGCAGAATCTTCTTGCCGGTTTGAATCAACCCCTTGGCCCAGCGTGCCTGCTGCGTCTTGAATGCAGTCATTTCGACTGGGAGCTCGGCCGGGCATTCGACGTCCTGCAGGTAAATGAACTTCCATCCCTTGAGCTGTGCGCGGTACGAGAGATCGGTATCCTCGGTGAGCGTGTCGTGCTGCCAGCCTCCGGCTTCTTCGATCGTGGCGCGGCGCCACATGCCGGCGGTGCCGTTGAAATTGAAGAACAATCCCGTGCGCGCCCGGCCGGAGTGCTCCAGCACGAAGTGGCCATCGAGCAGGATGGCTTCGACTTCGGTCAGGAAAGAATAGTTGCGGTTGATGTGAGTCCAGCGGGTCTGCACCATGCCGATCTTCGGATCGGTGAAGTGATGGATGGTGCGCATCAGGAAATCTTCGGGCGGAGTAAAGTCGGCATCGAAGATGGCGATGAACTCACCCTTCGCCGACAACATCCCTTCCGCCAGCGCCCCCGCTTTGAAGCCGTGCCGATTGGTGCGGTGGTGATAGCTGATGGGATGGCCCAGCGCCGCGTAGCGCTCGACCAGTCCACGCGCCACGTCGACGGTCTCATCGGTCGAATCGTCCAGCACCTGGATGTCGAGCTTCTCCCGCGGATAATCCAGCTTGCAGACCGCCTCCAGCAAGCGCTCGATGACGTACTGCTCATTGAAGATCGGCAGTTGCACGGTGATGCGTGGCAGCTCTTCGAATCGAGCGGGAGGCTCGGTCGTGCGGTTCTTCTGATGCTTGTAATAGAGATAGACCAGGACGTAGCGGTGCGCTCCGTATCCGGCGAGCAGAATCAGCACGATGAAGTACGGCACCAGCAACGCCACATCAAAGGCGTTGGCATGGTAGAGGCCGCGGAACGTGGTATCGAGAAAGTGCTGGCGGATGTAGGGACCAATACCCTTTGGCGCGGCAAGCACCGCGAGTCGCGCAGTCAAGATGAGATCAGTCATCAAGCAGTCGTTCCGGTAAGAACAAGTATTTTACCGGATTGATCACCGCAACAGACCAACGCCCAGAGTTAGCACTCCAGCAGCCAAAGACGCCGCGCCCGCATAGACGAGAGCGATAAATCCATTCGGCTCCACCGCCGTCGAACGTGTCATCGACAGAAAAAATCCCGTGCGCAAGCAGAATTGCCGCGAGCGGTACTCCGATGCGCGCCACCCACATCAGCGCCTCGGGTAGCGTCGCGCTGTCTGCCAGAATCTGGCAGACCAGCGAGAGAATAACGAAGACTCCGGCATGAGCGTGGCCGGCACGGAAGAAATTCTGCCGCAAAGCGTTGTCCATGTAGTGGCTGTTGCGATTGACCAGTGATGTCAAAAGAAAATAACCACCGTACTGAATCGTGGGAACGGTGAGTAAGATGATTCCGGCCATGGTCCTGGCTTCTCGTGTCATGGGGTCCTCCAGAGCTCCTTCGGGAATCGTTTCACCACGGAGGCACGGAGACACGGAGAAAACATCCTTTGAATTTCCTCCGTGTCTCAGTGCCTCTGTGGTGATGCGGTTGTCTGACTACCTTATCGATTCGCGGCGACTTCCGCAGCGTCGGGCACGATGAACGCGTCCACGCGCAAGCCCGTCCGGCAAGTGCGAGCCGGGATCGAGTTCAACCAGCGTCTCGAGAATCTTGGTGTCGACTTTCTCGGTGGGTTCGTCCGTGCGGACGTTCTTCGGTCCCAGTTGCTGGCCGACGCGCACCACGTGTCCCCAGAACTTCTGCTTGCCGAAGGCATCGGCGGTGACGTAGGCTCGCTGGCCGACATTCACTTTGCTGACGTCAGTCTCATCGACATCAACGCGAACGCGCAGCGTCTTGCGGTCGCCAATCGTCAAGATGGGATCGGGAACCGTCGAAGAATTCGAAACACTCTCGCCGCTGCGGTGATGCTTGCGCAGCACGCTGCCGTCAATGGGAGACCGGATGAAGGTCTTATCGTAGCGGGCCTGCGCCTCGTCCAACTGAGCTTGCGCCAGTTTGAGGTCGGCCTCCGCCAACGACTGGTCTTCTTCCCGGGCACGATCATCGACCAGGGCGTGCTGCTGCACGGCAGCCTCGTACTTAGCCTGGGCCACGTCGGCCTCGCGTGCGTAGCGTTCCAGTTCCTCGCGCGACACGACTCCCGCCGAGAACAACTCCTGGCGGCGGCGCAATTCCGACTTGGCGTTCTCCATGACGGCCTTGGCTTCGTTGACGGAGGACCACGCTTCATCCCGCTCCTGGCGACGAGCGCCGTTGATCACCTTGCGCAGCACCGCTTCTTTCGCGATGACATTGGCCCGGGCCGACTCCACCTGCGCGCGGTAGTCCGCGTTCTCCAGTTCCGCGAGCACCTGGCCGCGATGGATCGCGTCTCCTTCTTCGACGTTGACGACTTTCAGCCGTCCGCTCAGTTCAGAGCCGATCTTGATGTCTTCCGAAGACGGCTCGACGCGTCCCGGGCCAGCGATCATCAGCGGCGTGTTATGAGCCGATGCGGCGCTTGCCGTGGTCAATTCATGCGTGCGCCGCGAAGCGACCACCAACGATGCCGTTAGCAGAAAAATGCCAAGGCCAACGATCAAGCTCGTGCGGCCCTTCAGAGTCAAAATCGAAAAGTTACTCATATACTTCTCCACTTCTTTACGTTCGAACAATTTTTCTAGACCAAGCCAATCGCGGCCTGGGGCAGGTTGTGCGACAAAACTCCGGGAGGCACCATCTCCGCCTCGGTGTTGGTGGCAATGGCACCGTCTTCAATCCTCACGATGCGATCGGCAAAATTGCAGAACGCGCGAGTCATGCGTAACGATCACAACCGCGCGTCCGCGCCTGTGGGCAAGATCGCTCATCATCTCCATCACGTTGCGGCCGGTGTGCGAATCGAGCGCAGCCGTGGGTTCGTCCGCCAGAATGATTCCGGGATCCCCGGCCAGTGCCCGCGCAATGGCCACTCGCTGCTTCTGGCCTCCGCTCAGGTCGGCAGGAAACGCGCTGTACTTTTCGCCGAGACCGACCTGCTCCAGCAATTCCTGAGCCCGCTTCTTGGCTTTCGCCGCCGAGACTCCCTTCAGATCCAGCATCAGTTCGACGTTTTCGCCCGCCGTGAGCGTGGGGAAGAGATTGAATCCCTGGAACACGAAGCCGATGTGCTCGAGCCGCAGAGCCGGCAACTGCTTCTCACTCAGCCCGACCACTTCCCTGCCCGCCACGCGCACGCTTCCGGAAGTCGCGGTCAGAATGCATCCCATGATCGAGAGCAGCGTCGTCTTGCCGCTGCCGGACGGCCCCATCAGCATCAGCAACTCGCCCGGGTGAACATCCAGATCGATCGCCGCGCAGGGCCAGCGTTCCGGTCGTGCCTTCTTCGTATTTCTTCGTGAGCTTTCGAACTGCAATTGCGGACTGCATATTCCACTCCGTGTTTCTCTGTGCCCTCGTGTCCTCGTGGTGAAATCTTTAACAGAGGAAACGTCCTACCCCTTGAACACCATCGCCGGATCGATGCGCGTAACCTTGTTGATCGAAACCAGCGCTGCCCCCACGCACATCAACAGCGTCAGGAAGAACATGCCGACAGCCATGGACGGCGGCATCAGGATCGCCGCGCCGCCCTTTTGGCTGCCGTGCACGACGAAGACGCTGACGATCATCCCCAGCACATAACCCAGTACCGCCGCAATCGCCGCCTGCTTCATGATGACCTTGTAGACATAGCTGTTCGGCGCGCCCATCGCCTTCAGCGTGCCGAACTCGCGGATGTGGTCAACCGTCGTCGCGTAAATCGTCTGCGCCACGACGACGAATCCCACGACCAGTCCGAGCACCGCCGCGATCAGCACCGCCACGCCTGCGCCGGTCGTGAACATCCAGTAGAACGTCGTCATGCGGCTGAACTCGCTGGTCTTAAAGACCTCAACATCCTTCACGTTGTTGAGAAGATCGCGACGCACTTGCTCGAGGCTCGCTCCCGGCGCGACCTTCACCAGGATGAACATCGTCTGATCTTCGCGGAGGCTGGTATAGTTCTGCGCGTTCTTGAAGGTCGTAAAGACGTACGGCGAAGTCGTGAACGAACGAATGCCGCGCGTGAAACCGACGACTCGGGCGCGATGCCCTCCGATTTCGAACACTTCGCCCACACCGGTCACGCCCAGCTTCTGCTTGTAGAGTTCGTCGAGAATCACGGCGTCGGGAGATTTCAGATCCTCCACGCTGCCCTGCACCAGATTCCACGGGCGCTCCATCGCGTCATCCACGTTGATGCCGACGATCTGCACCGAGTCCTGGCCGCCGTCGTGGCGCTTCCACTGCGTCCAGCGCGCGATGAGCTTTCTGCGCGTCGCCAACACCCGGCACCGCCCGCACCTGATTCAGCTTGCGCTCGCTGAAGGCCACGCCTTGCTCGACGTAAGGCACGTTCTTCGACGTGATCCACAGGTCGGCGCCCGAGTGATCGATCAGATTCGAAGTCGCGGTCGTAAAGCCGAGAAACAGTCCCAACTGCACCACGATCAGAACCACCGAGAACACGATGCCTGTCAGCGTCACGGTCAGCCGCACTTTGTCGTGAAAGAGATTTCTTTGTGCTAACGGAGGCATAGCTTACTTCCCTTCTCCGCTGGCCGGCCGAATCAGGCCGCGCAGCGTAATATCCAGCATCATCTCGGCGCGATCACGCAGCGGACGCCAATCCACCCAGGGATCGCCGCCTTTGGCGATATGCAGCGAAATCACTCCATGCACCGACGCCCACAAGCGTCTGCGAAATCAGGTCCGCATCCGTCAGCTCTTCGCGGAAGCAGCCTGCATCGATCGCCTGCTGCACCGCCCACTTCAAGAACGCATAGGCATCCATCTCGGGATTGCCCATCATTTCGCGATCGACCTCATCCGGCTCGTGCGGCGGATGCGGCGTCATGAACATGAACTTGTAGTGATTGGGATAGCGGGTGCCGAAATCGATGTAGATCGCACCGATCTGCTTCAGGCGCTCCAGCGGATCCGTCGACATCACCGAACTCTGGAAGACCTCGGCCAGCCGCGCGTAATCCTGGTGGCAGAGCTCGCGAAAGAGTTCCTGCTTGTCGGCAAAGTGGACGTAGATCGCCGTCGGCGAGTACTCGATCTTCTCGGCGACCTTGCGCATCGAGACGCCTTCGAAGCCCTCGGTGACGAACAGCTCGCGAGCGGCGTCGAGGATCTTGTCGCGCGTCTCCGACTTCTCTCGTTCGCGTCTTTCTTTGACTCCCATAACGATGGCACCTTTGTTAACGATGTTAAGTTAACAGTGTTAAGTTACTGCGCAGCGTTCATTGCTGTCAAGAGAGTTTTGATGATCAGTTGAGCTAAGTACAAGAATACAAAGCAGAAGTAGTCGCCGGTCGGGAGCTGGATTGAGCGGTTCGACTAAGTCCAAGGACTCAGGACGGACTTCAGCAGCCCGAAGTGGCTGACGTTACGGGTGACCAGGGTGAATCCGTGAACTTGAGCCGTGGCCGCGAGAAAGGCATCCATTGTTTCCATGGGGCGTCCTGCGGACTCGTTCAGGGCAACGATCCTGCCCCAGACAAGAGCAATCTCTTCACTTACTGGTAGAAACCGTCTTTCAAAGCGCGGAAGCAATTCGAGGCGCAGCCAGCGCTCGAGCCGACTTCGCCGCAAACCTGCCGGCATACGCTCCACACCATAATGAAGTTCTGCCAGCGTGATCACGCTCAGGAACAGACGATCTTCATCGGCCGCTTCCATCCAGCGAATGAGACCCGGGTTGGGCCGAGGCTTCACCCATTCGGAAACGGCATTGGTGTCCAGAACGAAGTTCACAAGCGGATCTTGCGAGGCCGTGACCTACGGCGAAGCAGTCTCAATCCCGATCCCCGCAATGGAGACGCAGCGAAGAACTCAGCCAGATTGCCGACGCGCGCAGACTTACGCTGCCGCTCGTCCGCGCCAACGATGACCGCGGCTGTGCGGCCTTTCCGCGTGATCGTCTGCGGCCCTTGCGACATGGCCCGATCGATAACCTCGCTGAACTTGGCTTTCGCCTCCGCGACGCTCCAGGTCTGCTCCCCCATGCTGCCTCCCGTGCTCCATCGTTTTGATAGATCCGTATAGTCATCATGATCACCAGAGGGCAAATAGAGACTGCGTGAGAGCTAGTATTGAACGCAGTGGTGAAACAAGCACCACCAAAACACCTGCGGTGTTCCGTGTGAATCGCATGCCCAGTTGCCCGAACTGGCGCCACTCGGTTACAAATAGACGTCACCCATGGAAAACGCATCGGCGAACCGCACGCACGCTGCTGGCGCGCTTTTCCCGAACCTGGGCGCGGATCCGCAACTCCCTTTTCTGGATCGTCCTCATCGCACTGGCTCTGCGCGTTGGCTGGATCGTTCATCGGCCACACCTACAAATTCAAGACCACCGACAACAACTTCAGCTTCGGCTGGGAAATGGGACGCATCGCGGCGTCACTGGCCTCGGGACACGGCTTCAGCAGACCAGTTCGGCGCTCCAACCGGGCCGACGGCGTGGGAACCGCCGCTTTATCCGTATCTGATCGCCGGCGTGTTTCACATCTTCGGGATCTATTCGAAGGCTTCCGCCTTTGTTCTGCTGACGATCAACAGCGTCTTCTCGGCTCTGACGTGCGTTCCAATTTTTCTGATCGCGAAGCGGATGTTCTCCGAGAAAGTCGCCGTCGGATCGGCATGGGCGTGGGCGCTGCTCCCCAATGTGATGTTCTGGTGCACACGCGCCGTCTGGGAGACCAGCCTGTCAGCTCTGCTGCTCGCCACCGTTTTCTGGCTGACTCTGACCCTCGAGGACCGCGACGGCTGGCTGCCCTGGGTCGAATTCGGAGCTGCTCTGGGGCCTCATCGCGCTGAACGGCACTTCCCTGCTCTCGTTTCTTCCCGCCGCGGGACTCTGGGCCTGGTATCGTCGCGCAAAACGAGGCAAACGATCCTTCGCCGGCGTGGTGCTGGCGTCCGTCGTTTTCTTCGCCTGCATCACGCCGTGGCTGGTCCGCAACTATCGAACGTTCGGAAAGTTCATCTTCATTCGCGACAACTTCGGCGCTGAACTTCGCCTGGGCAATGGCAACGGCGCCGACGGCACGCTGATGCTCTATCTCGATCCGCCGCATGATTCCTACGCCATGCATCAGTTCCAGACGATGGGCGAATTGAATTACATCGCCATGCGCAAGCAGCAGGCACTGAGCTACATCAAGGCAGATTACGCGTCGCTTCGCCGGTCTTTGCGTGAAGCGGTTCCTCTGCTTCTGGGCCGGACCGCCGCGCGTCACCGATCCTTGGTGGCTCGGTCGCGCAAAGGACTCGCTGTTCCTGGCATCGTCTGTACTTATCTTATGGGGATTAGCGCGGGCCTTGCGCCAGCGCAGGCCGGGCGCCTGGCTGATGTTCTGGCTGGTACTGTTCTATCCGGCGATCTACTACTTCGTCTATGCGATCCCGCGCTACCGGCACGCCATCGAACCGGAGATGGCGATTCTGTGCGTCTTCCTGCTCACCGAGGCCGGCAAGAAGTCTACGGCTTCTCTTCCAGATCAATCTTGAGCACGTGAATCTGGTTGAGCTTGGTATCGAGAACGCCGGTCACAACCACTCGGCGCCCCTCGAACCCATGCACCAGGTCGGAGCGATCCAGGCGATAGACGTTCTTCCCCGCGGACAGCACAAGATATCCGCCCAAATGCTCAATGCAATACACGGCGCAGGTGTTGGCCGTGCCGCCCATCGACTTCGACTTGAGCATTTCCTGATGCGAGCGCGTCAGCGAATGGACGTTGAGAGCGCACTGGCTGTCCGAAACTTCTCCGTGAAAAGTCTGCGCATTTTGCCCAAGCGTCACAATGCCAAGCGCCAGACACCGCGAATGCACATCTTGACGAATCGCTTCATAGTAATTTCCTCAAGGCAGCACGGTGAATTTCATGTGCATGCCTTCATGTTCTTCGCTGCAGATCACCGTGCAAACAACCACGTACTCTCCCGGTTCGGTGGGAGCCGTCATCACGAACTCCTGCGTGCCGGGTTTGAACAACAGATCCCATCCGTCCACCTTGGTCCGATCCCTGGCACGCAGCAGCGAGAAGCCATGGATCGGAGCCGTCGCGATTCCATGATTTGCCTCTGACGCGCCGTTACCCGCAGAAGAATCTGTTCTCCGGCCTTCACCGTGATCTCGGGAATGCGCATTCCGGCAATCTTGTATCGGCTGTCGCTGTCGGCGGTCAGTTCGATGACGCGCGCCTGCGCATGCACCCGCGGTGCGCACCGCAGGACAATGCGAGAACTGCGATTCCCACAAAGATACGATCGAGCTCGCGAACTTGATTTGTCATAAGTTGACGTGCGGTCACTCTGGTAGTTACTGGGTCATGTAGAAGAGGATCAGGCGCCGGTCTTCGTCCGTGATCGTGGCCCGAACCCGCATGTGCCGGAGCACCGTGGCCATCATGCGCGGCGGAAATTTCTGCGGCGCGGCGTGACAGCGTCCGCAGTTGGCATGAAAACGCTTTTCGCCCTCGACTCGCATGCGTGTCGGCATCCGGAATGTGCACGACCACGGCGACTGCCGAAGCTTCTTTCTTGGCCGAAGGCGATCCCGCAAACAGAGACGACGCCAGAGCCAACGTGCCACAGCGCAGCCAGAGCTCATCCAGCGAACGTTCGTCTTCATTGTGCCTCTCGCGGCGCGCCCGTAGGACCGAGCGGAATCAGGAAGCGGTAGGCAAGTCCGAAGCTCCACTGGTTGAAATTGCCGGCGGAACTGAACTGGCGCCCGTAGCTGAAGATCCCCTTCATGCCATCGCGCAGAAAGTAATTGACGCCGAAATCGGCCTCGCGTGTGTTGACGCCGGGAAGGTCCGAGCGCGTCCTCCGCATCGGCCCCGATTGCACCCACGAAGAACTGTTGAGCGCGCGCCACGAACTCCGTCCGACGCATCGCCTTCTGCCAGAAACGAACCTGGCTCAGCCGGTACGCGCCTTCAACCCAATATCCGCTGCCTTCGAATGAGTGCGCATATTCAGACCGCACGACTCAGCGGCACCTTCGACGGCTGCCAGCCCATGTGGAAGCCGAAGGCGTTCTTGCGATCGTCCTGCAAAGTCTTCTGCCACGAACCGCCGACTTCGAGCCGCGGGTCCGGGAAAGAAGAATCCCATGCGTCCGCCGACATGCCGTTCGGAATCCACGCTTTCGATGCCGATGCTGGTCGCCGAGACGTACAGGCGCATAATTCATATTGGCCTGAGCGCTGACCGGGAAGCCTCCGCGGAACATCGCGCCATCGCTCGGCGCCGTGCGGATGGGAAGGATCAGCGGATCGGGCTGCAGGAACCGAATCCAAACCGGATACAACCGCTCGTTGAAAATCCCGAATGGAGTCAGGAATCGTCCTGCAGTCACCGTCAGGTACGGATTCGCAATGTAGTCGACCTGCGCGTAGTCGACATGCTTGTCGACGGGCCCGCCGTAAGGCCCGCCGCCTGGCGGACGCTGAAACTCACCCTCAAATTCGGCACGAGACTCGATCAGCCAGCGATCTCCCAGGGGAACCAGAAGCACCGGATTGATTTGGGTGTCGATGAGATTCTGTCCACCGCTGACAAAGCTGAAAGTGCCGATGTTCCCGGTCAGGATGGGAATCGGCTTGTCGCCCTTGTCCTGCGCAGGAATCCACGGCGCAAGAGGACAGGAAGAAGAGGAGTACGATGACAGAGAGGACAGTCCTCGGCCAACGCGCGGACGCGGTTTCTCGCAACTGGTACGACACAGCAAAACCCCACTAAAAGCTATGCAGACATTGTGCTTCAGCCCCGCACCGGAAGAAACATCACCGAGGTAATGTCCTATCCGCCGACATGAGCGGATCGCCCTTTTTCTTCGCGACCTCCTTACCATTTTCAACCAGACACGTCTAACGTGTTGAAACGGAGGAAGTCATGAACCATCATCGCCGCCCTGCCACCTGGCTGGGAGCCGCCCTTGGAAGCCTTTGCGCCCTGTTAGTCCTCGCCCTAGGCGCACATGCCTCCGACCACCGTGGCGCGCTCACCGAGGAATTCCACCAGACCTACGCCATCACTTCCGACGGCCGCATTGAGCTCGACAACATCAACGGCCCGGTGCACATCTCCAGCTGGGACCGCAACGAAGTGAAAGTCGACGCCATCAAGTACGCCGACACCAAGGAGCGGCTGGACGAAGCCAAGATCGAGATTGATTCCGGAAAGGACTATCTATCCGATCCGCACCAAGTATCCGAATCACAACAACAACTGGAACTGGGGCTCGCACAACAATCCCGCCAGCGTGGAATACACGCTGACCGTTCCCCGCACCGCGAGGCTGGACGAAATCAAGCTGATCAACGGCGCACTCGACATCACCGGAGTCTCCGGTGAAGTGCGCGCCTCCTGCATCAACGGGCGGCTCGAAGCGCACGATCTTGCCGGACGCGCCAAGCTGTCGACGATCAACGGACGACTGGATGCGCGTTTTGCGCAACTCTCCGGGTCAGGACATCGAATTGAATTCCGTGAACGGCTCGCTGGAGTTGACCATCCCGTCGGACTCGAATGCCGAAGTCGAAGCCAGCACCGTCTCCGGCGGGATCAACAACGATTTCGGACTGCACGTGAACCATCACCGCTTCGTAGGACACGATCTGCGCGGAGAACTCGGCAATGGCGGAACGCACATCCGGCTGTCGAACGTGAACGGAAGAATCGAGATCCGTCACGCGCAAGATGGCCGCGCGATGAGCCCGGTGAAAGATCGCAGCCATCACGACAAGGATGACGACGACAGCGAGATCTAGACATGCGGCGATGGCGGCCGCGGCAGACTCGTGCCGGCGCGACTGCCCGCAGGCCTTGTGCCCAGTGGCTCGCTAGTAGATCGTGTATCCCGGCGCGGGCGTCCGCAGATCGGGCTTTGACGCCATCAGCAGCAAGGCGCCCTCGCGCTTGAACGCCCGCAGATCTTCCAGACTGTTGAACGACTTCGTCTTGTAGTCATCCGGCGTGGGCGTGTCGTCCGGAATGCGCCGCGCCTCGACGTTCTCGAACGCGTGCTTCTTCAGCAGTTCAACGTATTCCGCCGCCGACCGCACGTGCACCGGAACCTTCAGCTTGTCGACCCACTGCAGCGAATACGGATTGTCTTTGTAGAGATTGATCAGGATGAACAGCCTGCCCCGCGGCGCCATCACGCGAAACAGCTCCATCAGCGCGCGATCCTGATCGGGATAGTAGTAGAACGACTCCACCGACAGCACTTTGTCGAAGAAGTTCTCTTCCCACGGAATCTGCTGCGCCGATCCCCAGACGTAAAGAATGTTGTCGAAATCCTTCGACGGCTTCGCGCGCCTGGCGCACCATCTCGTCGGAAACATCGAGCCCGACGACCTGCCCGAATCCTTCCGGTCCGTCGCCCACCAAGCGCGCCAGCAGCCGCGTAGCCCATCCCGAACCGCAGCCGAGATCGAGCACGCGCTCGCCGGGACGCAGATTCATCAGCCGGATCGTCTTCTCGGTGATGTCGAGATGATGGCTGCTCCATCTTCGGGCCTTCCCCGGCAGCGGCCCAGCGGTTGAATTCCTGTTGCAGCTTCTCGTCGGGAGTTTGGGGCTTGTCAGGCATGGTTCCTTCGTGAACCTTCGTGTCCTTCGTGGTTTCATGCCTTAGATTCTATAACCACGAAGGACACGAAGGAGCACGAAGGAAATTCAGCCCCAGGGGATGACGCGCACTGTGCTACAGTTTTCTTCCTCATGGCGACACATCCTCAGCCGCCCGCGCCCGAGCCCGGCCCGCTCTACTGCCCGAACTGCGCGGAAGAAGTCACCGATCCCCTGACCTGCGGTGACTGCTCTGCCGTGATCTGCCGCCGCTGCGGCACGCCGCTCGAATCTCCCGACGAACTCGGAATCGGATAATGGAACCCGCCCCGGTCTTGACCTCCGCCAAAGCCGATCTGGAACCGAATTCCGCAGCGCCAAACCCACGCTCGTTCGCGGCCTCGGCCTGCTCGATTCCGTGCTGCTGCTGGTCAGCGGCATCATCGGTTCGTCAATCTTTCTCACCGCCAAAGACATCGCCGACCCCGCTGCCGCAGCCGGTGCTGTTTCTGCTGGTATGGGTGCTGGGCGCGCTGATCTCGCTCTGCGCCTGCTTCGCCTTCGCCGAACTGGGCTCCATGTTCCCCGACTCCGGCGGACAATACATCTACCTGCGCGAAGCCTACGGCGATCTGGTCGCTTTCCTCTACGGCTGGATGCTGTTCGCCGTTGCCAATGGCGGGACCATCGCCGCGTTGTCGGTGGCGGCGGCAGCCTATGTCGGACAGATCGTGCCGTTTGTCTCGCAAGATCACGTCATGTTCACCATCCTCGGCGTCGCGTTCACCCGCGCGCATCTGTTTGGTCTGGTTCTGATCGCCATTCTTACCTTCGTGAACGTCGTCGGCCTGCGCTGGGGCGCGCTGCTGCAGAACGTTTCCACCTGGACCAAGTTCACCGCCATGGCAGCCTTCGTCGTGCTGGGTTTCGCGATCGGCAAAGGCAACTGGTCGAACTTTCACGCGAATGGAGTTTCTCTGACATGGGACTCGGTCCGGCGGCCCTGATCTCCGCGCTGGGCGTGGGATTGATCGCCGTCTTCTGGGCCTACGACGGATGGGTCTACATCACCTGGGTCGCGGGCGAAGTGAAAGATCCGAGGCGCAATGTGCCGCGCGCCATGGTGCTCGGAGTGCTCGCGGTCGGCGTGATCTACATCGCGATGAATCTGACGTACATGTACGCCCTGCCGCTGAAAGAAATCGCCGCGCACGAAACGATCGCGCACGCGGCGGCCGCCGCCCTGTTCTCACCCCGCGCCGCCGTATGGCTCTCGCTGATGATCGCGGTCTCCTGCTTCAGCGCCGCAGCGACCTGCACGCTTTCAGGCGCGCGAGTGTACATGGCCATGGCGCAGGATGGCGCTTTCTTCAAGAGCATGGCGGAGATCCATCCCAAGTGGCGGACGCCGGCCTTCAGCCTGATCGGCCAAGGCATCTGGTCGGCAGCGCTGACCCTGAGTGGTCGCTACGACCAGCTGTACACGTACGTGATCTACGGCATGGTGCTCTCGTACACGCTGACGGTGATTGCCATGTTCTGGCTGCGCTGGAAGCGACCCGAGATTCCGCGGCCCTATCGCTGCACGGGATATCCGTGGCTGCCGGGAATTTACGTGCTCATCGGCGCGGCCTGGACGCTGAACACGATCATCACCCGCCCGAATGAGGCGTTCTGGGGAACGGCCATTGTGCTCATCGGGATTCCCGGGTATCTGTACTGGAAGCGCAGCAACCGCAAGGCTGCCATCGCGGAGTAGCCACACCACTTTCGCCTTGCCCCCCGCTCGCCGCAGTGTTATTCCTCTTCGGGTGCCCCACTTCCAGCTTCTTTTGCGGGAAGTGGGGGTTTTCACATTCGCATCCACCTGACCCCGGGACACGCCATTGGCCGATTCCAACCCGCAGCGGCAAGCCGACGGCATCACCTTTCTCTCGCCCGGCGTCTCCATCGCGGATGTCGAAGATCCCAACCGTCCGCGCCAGGTGATGGGATTCCGCGATCTGGTGCTCTTCTACGTGATCACCGGCATCAGCCTGCGCTGGATCGCCACTGCGGCCGCTGCCGGCCCAAGTTCGATCGTCATCTGGATCGGCGCCTGGTTCTGCTTCTACACGCCGCTGGCGCTCTCGGTGCTGGAACTCTCGTCGCGCTATCCCGAATGAAGGCGGCCTCTACGTGTGGAGCAAGCGCGCCTTCGGCGACTTCTCCGGATTCATGTCCGCCTGGACCTACTGGACCAGCAACCTGCCCTACTTCCCTGCCGTCCTGTATTTCGCCGCCAGCAACGTGCTGTTCATGCGGCAAGCGAGCTGGCAGCATCTCTCGGGCAACGCGACGTTCTACATCGTTTTTGCTTTGCTCACGCTGAGCGCCGCGACGCTGCTGAACATCGTCGGTCTCGATGTAGGCAAGTGGCTGCATAACGTCGGCGCGCTCGCCATGTGGATTCCAGTGGGCATCGTCATCGTGATGGGCTTCATCGCCTGGCACCGCTATGGTTCGGCGACTTCGTTCACGCTGCACTCGATGACGCCGAGCACGCACTTCAACGACATCATCTTCTGGTCGGTGCTGACCTTCGCCTTCGGCGGCTGCGAAACCGCATCGTTCATGGGAGAAGAAATCAAGAACGCGCGCCGCACGATTCCCCTCGCGCTTGCTGTCCGCGGGCGTGACGGTGACGATCTGCTACATCCTGGGCACCGTCTGCGTGCTGCTGGCGCTGCCCTCGACGCAGGTCAACAGCCTGCAAGGACTGGTGCAGGCGGTGTCCGCAACGGCGGCGCGCGTGGGATTTCCTGGGGTATTGCCGCTGGCTGCGTTCCTGATCGCGCTCAGCAACATCGGCGCCGCCGGAGCCTATCTCGCGGCCGTGGCGCGCCTGCCCTTCGTCGCCGGCCTCGACCGCTTTCTTCCGCCTGCATTCGGCTCCCTGCACCCAAGATGGAAAACACCGTGGGTCGCGCTGCTCACGCAGTTCGCACTAGGCGTTGTGTTTATCTTTCTGGGACAAGCCGGAACCAGCGTCAAAGGCGCCTACGACGTTCTGGTCAGCATGGGCGTGATCACGTATTTCATTCCATATCTCTATCTGTTCGCAGCGATGATCAAGCTGCAGCGCGAACCCGCCGGCCCGGACGTGATTCGCGTACCGGGAGGAAAGCTGATGGCGAAGCTGGTGGCGACCTTGGGATTCGTAACCACCGCGGTCACGATCGCGTTGTCGCTGATTCCGCAGCCCGATGAGCCGAACAAGCCGCTGGCGCTGTTCAAAGTTGTGGGGGGATGCGGCGCGCTGCTGCTGGTGGGAGTGTGGCTGTACGTTGCGGGAAAGCGAAGAGCAGCGCGAGCAGCAGACATGTAGCCCCGGACGCCTCGTCCGGGGTTGCGCGCGAAGCGCGCAATGAACGACTGCCCGTGCCGTCGATCTGCTCGCAATGAACGATCCGCGGCGCCGCACGCTCGCTTTGCTCGCGGGGCGGACGAAGGCGTCCGCCCCTACATAAGCCCTAAACCGGCGTCGCCGTCTTCCTTGCCGGATTGAAGAACGGCAGCGTGGTCACCTTCACGTTCGCCTTCAGCCGCATCGCTTCGATCGTGATCTCCATCTGCAGCGGCGTGCCCGGTTTCGAGTACTCCGTTTCCAGGCTGGCGAGCGCAATCATCTTCTTCAACGTCGGAGACCAAGTGGTCGTCGTCGCTTTGCCGACCTGCTTGTCTCCCGAGTACACCGGCACCGCCACACGCGAGGCCTGCGCCGGCGCGGCCGGAGTAAGGCCGTAACGCTCGTAGAGTTGCTCAACGTCAGTCCAGTCGACGACCAGGCCTGCCAGTTGCCGCTCCACACCGTTCTTGGCATCGTGCTCCAGAGCCCGCTTGCCGATGAAATTCTCTTTATCCAGATGCACCATCTTGGCGAAGCCCAGTTCATAGGGCGAGAACTTCTGCGAAGGGATCAGCGCCTTCTTCGAGCTGGTGTAGTCCACCTCGATCAGCAGCAGTCCGGCTTCGACGCGCGCAACGTCGAGCGCCAGCATGCCGGCAGCATGCAGATCGAACTGCTTGCCTTTTTCGGCGAGCGCATCCCAGACCTTCACACCGTCATTCCACGGAACCCAAATCTCATATCCCAGATCGCCGGTGTAGCCCGTGCGCGAGATGTCGACCGGAACTCCGGCGATTTTGCCGCGAGTCACGCGGAAATACTTCAGATTGGCGATATCGGCCTCAGCCACGGCCTTCAACAACTTCGCCGACGTCGGCCCCTGCAGCGCCAGCGCCGCCACCTTCTCGGAAATGTCCTCGATCTGCACATCCATATTCAGCCCGTTCTGCCGGAACCAGCGCAGGCTCGGATCGGCGGCCGTCCAGCGATAGACGTTCTCCTCCAGCCGCGAAATCGTGCCGTCGTCAATGACCTTGCCCTCTTCATCGCACCAGCAGCAGTAAATCACCTGCCCGACTTTCACCTTGTTGATGTCGCGCGTGATCACGCGGTTCACCAGCCGAGTCGCATCTTTGCCGGTGATCGAGGTACTTGTAGAGCGGCGAAATATCGATCAGCGCACACGCATTGCGGATCGCGTTGTACTCGTGCTCATGATGCACCTCGTACACGCTGACCGTGTAATATCCCGACCATTCGCGGTAATTCAGGCTGTGGCAAAGAGGAAGCGTGCGCTCGTGAAATGCGGTTCCGATGGGCAAGGTGATGTCCTCAGGTCTTCCTTCGTGAACCTTCGTGTCCTTCGTGGTTAGCGCTTTTGGAAACCACGAAGGACACGAAGGTGCAAGAAGGAAATCTAGAATGCTGGATTATATTCACTCGTACTCTCGTGCGGCAAACGATCCGCCAATGACTCTCAGTCAGCGCATCGCAAACATGCAGACAAAATGAGCCGTTCCCGATAGAATACCGATTCGACTTCAGGTCACGATGCGCGCCATCCTGCCAATTTCGTGCAGTCTGCTCCGAAGCTGGACCGTCCTTCCCAGCGGCCTCTGATCTTCTTTTCCGCTGCTTTCGTCGTCGCGAGTATCATTGCGTTTCCTGACACCTCAGCAGCAGCTAAAGCTAAGCAGCTAGGAGCTAACAGCGAATGGCTGGTTCTAAATACGACGTCATCGTCATCGGCGGAGGCCACAACGGACTGGTGAACTCCGCCTACCTGGCACGCGCCGGCAAGAAGGTGCTGGTGCTCGAGCGCCGCCACGTGCTCGGCGGCGCCGCCTGCACCGAAGAAATTGTCCCCGGATTCAAGTTCTCGGTCTGCTCCTACGTCGTCTCGCTGCTGCGTCCGGAAATTATTCGCGACCTCGACCTTCCCCGCCACGGCCTGGAAATTCTTCCGCTCGATGGCACGTTCACGCCCATGCCGAGCGGCGACTATCTCTGGCGCGTGAACGATCACGGCAAGACGCATCGCGAGATTGCCCGCCACTCGCGCGTTGACGCCGAAGCCTACGACGAATTCGGCAAAGCGATGCAGGCCATGTGCCGCTTCGTGAAGCCGATCCTCAGCATGGTCCCGCCCGATCCCACGACCCTGAATCCGCGCGAACTGATGAAACTGCTCTTCATCGGACGCCGCTTCCAGGGCATGTCGAGCTACGACAAGTACAACCAGGTCCAGCTGATGACGATGTCCGCCATTGATTTTCTCGATCAATGGTTCGAAACCGATGTGCTCAAGGCGACGATGTCGGCCTCGGGAATCATCGGAACGTTCCTCGGCGTGCGCTCGCCGGGAACGGCGTATGTGCTGCTGCATCACTACATGGGAGAGATCGACGGCGCCTTCCGCGCCTGGGGATTCGCCCGCGGCGGCACGGGTGCAATTTCGAACGCCATCGCCGACGCCGCCCGCGAAGCGGGAGTCGAGATTCGCACGCAAGCGGCCATCTCGCAGATCATCGTCAAGAACGGCAAGGCCAAAGGCGTTGTTCTCTCCAACGGCGACGAGATTTATGCCGACGTCATTTCTTCCAGCGTCGACCCGCGCCTGACGTTCACAAGATTCATCGAGGCGCAGCATCTTCCCGGCGATTTTCTCGAGGACGTGAATCGATATAAATTCCGCGGGTCCTCCGGCAAGGTGAACATGGCGCTCGATGCCCTGCCGAACTTCAAGTGCATGCCCGGGCCGGGAGCGCATCTGCGCGGCGCGATCTCGATCTCGCCTTCGGTCGAATACATGGAGCGCGCGTACGACGACGCCAAGTACGGCAACTTCTCGTCGCGTCCGTACATTGACATGGTCATTCCCTCGCTGACCGATCCGTCCGTCGCGCCTCCGGGCAAGCACGTGATGTCGTGCTTCGTGCAGTACGCGCCCTACAAACTCGCGCCCGGGCCTCAACTGGGACACCGAGAAAGAAGCCTTCGGCAACACGGTCGTCAACACCATCTCCGAGTACGCGCCGAATCTGAAAGACATCATCATTCACAAGCAGGTCGTCACGCCGCTCGATCTCGAGCGCGAGTGGGGCCTGAGCGAAGGCAACATCTTCCAGGGCGAGCTTTCGCTCGAACAATTGTTCTTCCTGCGTCCCGTCCCCGGGTGGGCGCAGTACCGCACTCCGATCAAGAACCTCTACATGTGCGGATCGGCGACGCACCCCGGTGGCGGCATCATGGGCGCGAACGGCCGCCTGGCCGCGCTGGAAATTCTGAAAGACATCAAGGGAGCGGCCTAGCATGGCCGGGCGAAATGGCAACCAGCGGGAGTCGTCATCATCGGCGGCGGCCACAACGGCCTGGTCACCGCCTTCTATCTGGCCAAGGCCGGATTCAAGCCGCTCGTACTCGAGCGCAACCCGCAAGTCGGCGGAGCGGCGGTCACCGACGAATTCCATCCGGGATTCCGCTGCTCGACCCTCGCGCACACCGCGGGGCCCATCCGGCCTGACGTCGTCGCCGACATGCAACTGGAGAAGCACGGGCTGAAGATGATCACGCCCGAAGTCTGCGTGACCGCGCTTTCGCCCGATGGTCGCGCGCTCTCGCTTGTATCAGGACGCGGACAAGTCCGCCCAGGAAATCTCCGCGTTCTCCCAGAAGGATGCGGCGAAGTATCCCGAGTTCGCGCAGTCGCTGGGAAAGATCGCGAAGGTCATCGCCGACGCGCTGGCCACCACGCCGCCGGACATCGACGACCCCAGCCGCAGCGATCTGTGGAGCATGCTGAAGACCGGACGCGCCATCCGCAAACTCGGCAAGAAAGACATGTTCCGCCTGCTGCGCTGGGGACCGATGGCCGTAGCCGATCTGGCCTCGGAATATTTCGAAACCGAACTTCTGCGCGCTGTGATCGCCGCGCGCGGCGTGTTCGGAACATTTCTCGGGCCCTGGTCCGCCGGAAGCGCGCTGGTGCTGCTGATTCGCGCCGCGGGAGATCCTCACCCTGCCGGCTCGGCTTCATTCGCCGCGGGAGGAATGGGCGCAGTCACGCAGGCGATGGCCTCGGCGGCGAAGGCTGCAGGCGTCGAAATTCGCACCGGCGTCGAAGTCATCGAGATTCATGTGAAGAACGGCGCGGCCACGGGCGTTCTGCTCTCGACCGGCGAAGAGATTCTCGCCAAGGCGGTCGTCTCCAACGCCGACCCCAAGCGCACTCTGCTCAAGCTGACCGATCCCCTTCATCTCTCGCCGGACTTCGTGCAGAAACTGCAGCACTATCGCGGGAACGGGACGGTAGCGAAAGTGAACCTCGCGCTCTCGGGATTGCCGAAGTTCACGGCTCTGCAGAATGGCGACTCCGCCGCGCTGCGCGGACGCATTCACATCGGCAACGAGATCGACTATCTCGAGCGTGCCTTCGACGAATCGAAGTACGGCAACTTCTCGCGCCAGCCATATCTCGAAGCCACCATCCCGTCGCTGACCGATCCCACGCTTGCTCCCGAAGGCAAGCACGTGATGTCGGTCTACATGCAGTATGCGCCGTACAAGCTGAAAGGCGATTGGGAAACGCAGCGCAAAGCCCTTGGGCAAACCGTCGTGCAGACGCTCGCGCAGTACGCACCGAACCTGCCGGAACTGATCCTGACGCACCAGATCATCACGCCGCACGATCTGGAAGAGAAATACGGCCTGACCGGCGGCCAAATCTTCCACGGCGAACTGGCGCTCGATCAGTTCTTCACCATGCGTCCCCTGCTCGATTGGGCGCGGTACCGGACGCCGATCGAGAACTTGTATCTGTGCGGGAGCGGAACGCATCCCGGGGCGGGACTGACCGGTGGGTCGGGAGCGAACGCCGCGCGTGAGATACTGAAAGCGTTGAAGAGTTAGTACGCCGTGCAGCAAAGAGCTTGAACCACGAAGGACGACGAGGTAGCACGAAGGTATCCACTTCGAGACGTTGCTTCGATGTACCTTCGTGTCCTTCGTGGTTGACGGCTTTTGGATAGCCCATGAAGAACTCCGCCATCCTGCTCATCTCGTGCCCTGACCGCAAGGGCGAAGTCGCCACCATCGCCGACTTCGTTTACCGTCACAACGGCAACATCCTGCACGCCGACGAGCACGGCGACGAGGAATCCGGCCTGTTCCTGATGCGAGTCGAATTTGATCCGAAAGACTTCGACATCCCGCTCGCGGATTTCGGGAAGCACTTCTCCCCGGTAGCCGATGCCTTCGCCATGAAGTGGCGCCTCGCCCAGTCGTCGCATCGTCCGCGAATGATTATCTTCGTATCGAAGTACGACCACTGCCTGGTCGATCTTCTCTACCGTCAGCAAAGCGGTGAGTTGGCCTGCGACATTCCGCTGATCATCTCCAACCATCCGGACAATCAAGCCGTCGCGGACTTCTACAAGATCCCTTACGCGGTCGTCCCCATCACCAAAGACAACAAGCAGGCCGCCGAACAGCAGCTCAAAAGCCTGATCGACGAGCACCAGCCGGATTTCATCGTGCTCGCCCGCTACATGCAGATCCTGTCCAACGAATTCGTCAATCGATATCCGCAGCGCATCATCAACATTCACCACTCGTTCCTTCCCGCCTTCGTTGGCGCCCGTCCGTATCACCAGGCATTCGAGCGCGGCGTGAAGCTCATCGGCGCGACCAGCCACTACGTCACCGAAGTCCTCGACGACGGTCCAATCATCGAGCAGGACGTGGTCCGCGTCTCCCATCGCGACACCGTCGAAGACCTGATCCGCAAAGGCCGCGACCTGGAAAAAGTAGTGCTCTCCCGCGCAGTCCGCTCGCACGTAGAGAATCGCGTGCTGGTCTACGGCAACAAGACCGTCGTGTTCTAACGCATCTCGCTGATCTTGTCATCCTGAGCGCAGCAATTGCTCAAGCGAAGCTGCGAGCAACTGCGGAGCTCGAAGGATCCCTACGCTTACCCAATGCACTGACGCCGAGAGTCCATGTACTTCCGGGTTTCGATCGCGCCGAACTCCGTCCAGAATCCCGCTCCGATGGTAACTTGCACCGAAAGTAACCTTTCGTCTTTACTTGGACATTAGTAAAGTTTTAAAGGAAATTCTTTCTCTCGGAGCGCTTTTTTGGCCGAAGATCTTCGGTTTGAACTAGCTATTCTGGCGACTGTCCAGGGCTTTTACCAGAAGCTCCTGCGGGACACGCTCGGCGGCAATGTGCCCATTCCGAGCGGTCTCGACGAGGACGCGCTGCGCCATTCCGAGCACGAGTTGCCCAATACGCTTTCGAGCATGTACCGCTGGCTGCACCTGCTCGACATGGCGATCACGCCCGCGATGCTGCGCCAGGCGCTCACTCCCGATACCGATTCCGAAGTTGCTGAAGCCCTGCTGCGCTATTTCGTGCGCCGCCGCGAGCCCAGCGACGTCAATCGCGACAAGACCGACCTGATTGCGACTTTTCTCTACCGCCATCCGCGCGTACCGGGACAGTGGGAGCAGAGCGGATACGGCCTGGACGGCGCGCTGCCGCTCTCGCCATTTGAAATTGCCCTGATCGAAATTCTCGCCGACACCGATGTTCCGTCGCTGCCCGAAGAACACGTGCAACTGCTGCGCCGCTTCGATCCGTTTATCGAAGAAGTCAACCGCTTCCGCGATTTCAATGCACTGATCGAATCCGGCATGATCGGGCGCGTGCGCGAGCTGAAGCAGTGGCTCGATTCCTCGTTCTACCATCCCGGAGTGCTGGCCACGGTCGCGGCTTACAACACGGCATTCGGTAAGAAATTCGACGACTTATTTGTCAAAGCTTTGGGCGAGATCAAGACCTTCGGCCAGGCCCTCGAAGAAATGGGCGGAACGATTCTCACCACGGTCGACGGCGTGGAAGTCACCGTCGAGCACGTGGCGGCGATTCAAGAAAAGCAACTGCTGCAAGCCGATTACGGCAGCACGCTCGAAAAATTCCGCCGCGTGTCGAAGCTGAAGAAGGAACTCGACCGCCGTCCGCCGATCCGGCGATCGTTGCTAACGCCGGCCGGACAAACGACGCGCGCAGTCGGGAGCGCAGCCGCTGCGCCCAAGGCTGCCAAAGCCGCAGCGCAGCAGCAAAGGCTCCCGCGCAAGCTCCGGTATTTCAGCCGCCCGGCAATTACCGCGCAACAACTCTCCGCGGAAGAGAGCAAGCTGCGCCGCGTCGAGGAATCCATTCGCGTCTTTGTGCGCGTGGCCGACCCCAAGTATCGCCAGGTCGTCCCCATGCGCTTCTTCAACCTGACGCTGACGGCCGCCGAAGCCGACGCCTACAACGCGGCATTTCTTGAAGAAAAGAGCCTCCGTGCCGACGTAGCGCGCACACTGATCCGGCTGGTATCGATCTCCGCCCGCATCAGCACCGAACTGGAAGAACTGAAGCGCAGCCAGAAGATGTCCTCACTCTGGAAGCTGCATGCCGACTCGGTGGTCGTCCTGCTCGACATGGCCAGCACCACCACGGAAGACGCCGGCAGCGTCGCCAAGTCCGCCGAGCAAAACGGCTCCGGCACCGCCGCCCGCGCGGTCCACGAATCGGTCAAAAAACTTCGCAACCAGTCCGACATCGCGGTAAAGACCCTCGCCAACGTGAGCTAGAGCAGTTCACCCCGCAAATCTTGCGCGTCACTTCGGCATAGCGCGAATCGGATTCAATCCGCTGTGGTTCCCGAAGTCCAAACCCAATTCTGAAACTGCTTGCGCAATGCGGATTTCAATAGCTTGCCAGTCGAGGTGTGAGGCAAGCTGTCCAGGAAAATGAACTCATCCGGTACCTGCCACTTAGCGAACTTAATGGTTAGAAAGGAGCGCAGTTCCTCAGGCGTAACCCTGCAACCCTCCTGAAGAACTACCGCTGCGAGCGGTCTCTCTTGCCACTTTGGATGCGGGACCGCAACCACTGCCGCCTCCTTCACAGCCGGGTGGGCGACAAGAGCATTTTCCAGGTCCACAGAACTGATCCATTCGCCACCGGACTTGATCAGATCTTTCGTTCGGTCGGTGATCTTTATATAGCCCTCGGCATCGATCGTCACTATATCGCCGGTGCGAAACCAGCCGTCGCTCGTCCAGCGGGTGCGTTCATCGGGTAGATTGTGATAGCTGGCGGCGACGAAGGGACCGCGGATTTCCAGTTCTCCGGGCGTTTTGCCGTCCCATGCGATATGGCCGTCAATCCCAACGGCCCGAATTTCCACAAACGGGGACGCCAGCCCCTGCTTGGCGCGACGTTCGAATCTTTGATCCTCCGTCCACTCCTCCATGCCTGGCTTCAAAGTGCACACCGTAGCAATGGGCGTGGTCTCGGTCATTCCCCAAGGTTGAATCACTCTTACACCGAACTTCTCGAAGCGCCGGAACAAGCTTTCTGGAGCTGCCGAACCCGCGACCACCACCCGCATGCCGGAAGCGAGTCTCCATCGCTCGGGTTGCCGTTCTAGAGTGTCAATGACGCTGAGCCAGATGGTGGGCACACCGCCGGTCAGCGTCACGCGTTCAGCGGACAGAAGGTCCAGCAATCTTTCCGGCTGGAGATTGGGCCCGGGTAACACGAGTTTGCTGCCATTCATGACAGCAGCATGCGGTAGTCCCCAGGCATTGGCATGAAACATGGACATTGCCGCCAAGATGCAGTCGAATCGGGAGATGCAAAAATTATCCGGCAGCGAAATGGAATAGGAATGAAGGGCGATCGCCCGGTGTGAATAGGCCACACCTTTCGGCCTTCCCGTCGTACCCGAGGTATAACACATGGCGGCAGCGTCGTCTTCGTCGAGGTCCGGAAAAACGGGAGGCGTGTGGTTCTCACACAACAGCGCTTCGTAGCTTTCAAACGCCGCGGGCACAGATGCCCCACTGAACGGCACTACGAAGACACGCTCGAACTTCACTTTGTTTTTGAAGCCTTCGAACAGGTGCAGCAACACGTCGTCGACAATCAGGAAGCGGTCTTGAGCATGGTTGATGATGTACGCCAGTTCGTCAGGATGGAGACGTAGGTTCAGAGTGTGCAGCACCCCGCCTGCGCACGGAACGCCGAAATAGGCTTCCAGGTGAACGTAATGGTTCCACATCAGGCTGGCCACTCGGTCTCCCCGTTTCAGACCAGCCGCCTGCAGAACCGCCGCCAGGGATCCTGCACGCCGACACATTTCTCCGTACGTAGACCGGTGAATCGAGTTGTCGGGGCGGCTGGAGACAATCTCGACGTTTGGGAAAAGTCTCGCTGCCCTCTCCAGGAGCGATCTCAGGGTGAGAGGAAACTTCATCATTGTTCCCTTCAGCGTGCACCTTCCTCTCTGAGCGCCTCAATTTGCAGTCGCATCAAGACAGGAGGATTCTACTCCGAACAGGCACCGGGACTTGGCAACCCTCTTAACGAATAACCGGCACTCGACGAAGCATACCGCGTGCTGTTGTAGAACCAGCGCAATGTCGTCCCTTTCGTTGATTGACCGGGGTCGCCGACCTGATCGTCACATTTAAACCAGAAGAAAGAGGGGCAATTTCCGCCCGTCTCGCTCAAGGAGCGTGGCTCACAGCTCGCAGCTAGTTTGATATCAACGGTGCCTGATGCACAGATCGCTCTTCACTATGATCGTCAGCTTAGTGGTGATCGGTTCCATCCCATTCAGCAGTTTCGCATTGTTCGAACGGTGGACTAGGGAATGCGCACCTTCCGGGCAACTTCATCCCCCAACTGCATGAAGTGCCCAACATTCCATGTGTAAAGCACGTCGGCTTTCGCCTTTAGGGCACAGGCTGCAATCAGTCCGTCGTAGATCGTGCCACCTGTAATTCCTTGGGTGGCAAATCTTCGTATCGCCGCCAGATACTCCCGTGCCTCCAGCGCTATGACGGCAAGCCGATTTTCAAACACCTCGATGGCGAGCAAAGCCTGATCTGGATTCAGGCGTTGCTTTCCTGGGTATCGCGTCAATGTCGCATAGGCCTCGGCAAGGTTATGAGCGGCGCAGAAGGCAGACGACGGAGTCGCGGTTGAAAATGCGGAGAAGCTGCGCTCATGGTGCTCATGCTCTTCAAGGACCACCGCTACAAGGACCGAGGTGTCGAAGAAACGCTTCACCGGGGCCTCTTGCGATGTACTGGTTTGGCTTTTTCGGGATGAAGAATTTGCTGGATACGCTCCTCCCGGAGCTGGCGAATGGTTTCATTCACGGAGGCAGACGAGATGGGCTGTCCTGTGCGAAAGACCCATATGCCCTGCTTTTTTCGGAGTCCGGCGGTTCCGCGAACCGGGCGCAGCACGATCCGGTCCCCAGAACTTTCCAATTCAAGGGAATCCCCTGCGGCCAACTGCAACTCGTCTCTTACGGGCTTGGGCAAAACCACCCGCCCGGCCTTATCTACAGTCAAGGTGGCATTCATAATGGCATTTTACCATGCCATTTGGCATTGATTATGGTCAGTTATCCTTGAATTAACATATATTCGGCCCTCGGAGGGGGCACTCATATGGTTGCTATCGCATTCTCCGCAATGGTGATATTGGGCCTCGTCAGCATTGTCATGCATTGGACCATGAGAATCCGGTTGTTGAGACTGGATTCCACTAGAGGCAGAATTGAATGGCTGAGTTTCCGCGGCGGTGATGATGTGCTGAACACCTACGAGACTCTGTTCCCTCGAAGCGTGCTGCCACGTTTCTATGGGTCATTTTCTGGGCGGCAATCGTTGTTGCCGCTGTTGGACTGTGCGCCATTGTCATTCTGAAGGGCCGGTAACTGTCGAAATATCGCCGTATCACTAATCAAACAGCGTCAACGATGCAAGTCGCATTCCTGAGCGCAAAAAAAGACGGGCGATTTCCGCCCGTCCTTGTGATCTGTGGCTGAAAGCTGACAGCTAATTGATATCGAACTGCTCCTGATGCACCGCCGGATCGCTCTTCACAATGATCGTCCGCTTGGTCATCTCTTCCATCTCATTCAGCAGCTTCGCATTGTTGGTCTTCAATTCCTTGGCGACATCCGGATGCACGCGCAGCATGACATCTTCATGCTCCAGGTGCTTGGCGATCTTGCGCATCTCGACGTAGATCTCGTTGCAGATCGTGGTCACCGATTTCACGTAGCCCGTCGACTGGCAGTACGGACACGGCGCTCCGATCGTGCGTTCGAGCGACTGCTTCACGCGCTTGCGCGTGATCGCCACCAGTCCGAAATCGTTAAACTGCAGCGTCTTCGATGGTGCCCGGTCGTGGCGCAGTTCCTCTTCCAGAGCCTGCATCACGCGCTGGCGGTTGCGGCGCTCATCCATATCGATGAAGTCGATGATGATGATGCCGCCCAGATCGCGCAGCCGAATCTGCCGCACGATCTCCTTAATCGCATCTACGTTCGTTTTGACGATCGTGTCTTCCAGCCGCGCAGTCTTGCCGACGTACTTGCCGGTGTTGATGTCGATCGCGACCAGCGCCTCGGTCTGGTTGATCACGATGTAGCCGCCGCTCTTCAGCCAGACTTTCGACTTGAGCGCCTTGTTCATTTCTTCCTGCAGGCCGAACTGCTCGAACAGCGGCGTCTCTTTGGTGTAGAGCTTGACCCGCTTGACCATTCCAGGCTGGAAGCGGTTGAAGAAGCGCAGAATGCGCTCGTACTCGGCTTCGGTATCGACCCAGATCACGTTGAAGTCGGAGGTGACCTGATCGCGCAGCACGCGCTCGACCACGTTGAGATCGTGATAGATCAGCGCCGGCGGCTTCGAAGCTTTCGGCGCGATTCTTGATGTCCTGCCACAGGCCCTTTCAGGAACCGGATATCGGCGCGGAGTTCTTCTTCCGTGGCGCTCTGCGCAGCAGTGCGGACGATGAACCCGCCATGCCCGTTCTCGCGCTCGCTCAGAATGATCCGCTTCAGCCGCTGCCGCTCTTCCTCGGAAGAAATCTTCCGCGACACGCCGGTGTGATTCACGGTCGGCATGTAGACCAGGAATCGCCCGGGCAGCGCGATGTGGCTGGTAATGCGTGCGCCCTTCTTGCCGATCGGCTCCTTCGCGATCTGGACCAGAATCTCCTGCCCTTCCTTGAGCAGGTCGCTGATCAGGGGAACCGGCGCCGATTCGCGGCGGCGGAAACGCCGACCTCCGCCGCCACCACCCCGGCGTCCACGATCGCCACCTCGGCGTTCGTACCCTGGCCGTTCAAAGCGCGGACGCTGTGTCCGCTGCGTGTACCCCGCGGTTGCGGCAGGAGCTCGAACCTCAGCCCGAGCATCGACCGTACCGTTGCCGCGAGCTTCCGCATCGAGCAGCGCCTCCGCCTGCGCCTGCGCCTCTTCCAGTTCAATTTCCTCGCTGTCTTCCTCGCCTTCCGCAGGAGCTGCTTCCGCGGCCGGCAGCCTCGCCCGACTCGGCCAGCGAAGCCATGTGGATTTCCGTCACCGCCTCGCGGGCATCGCCGTTCAGCTGGTCGGCGGCTCGTGTCTCCTCTTCGAACTCGTCGTAGCCCTCATCGGAAGAAGACTCGTAGTGAATCGTGTCCGCTTCTTCCTCATCGATGGTTTCCTCTTCCATCGTTCCGGGAGCAGCAAAGACAGGAGTCTGTTCCTCGCGGGATGAATAGGCAGGTGGATTGATCTCTTCGGCCAACGGAATAAGCAGGTGATCCGTCTCTCGCTCGGCCGACGATTGCTTCTCGACTTCCTCGTTCACTAACTCTGTTTCAACCGGTGCAGCCGGCTTCGGAACTCCAAGCGGCAGCAGGAGCACTGATCTCTTCTGTACGGCGGAATTCACGGTTCCAGTTCGCTGAAGTCGCAGCCGACTCGACAGCCTCCTCGGCCACCGGCCGGACATCTTCGTGCTCCTCGTGCAGAGGCTCGGCACTGGCCTCTCCCGCCGCAAAGATCGGCTCATCCTCAGGGAATGTCGCGGCCACGGCGGCAGGCTGATCCGGCTGCAGCTCTCCTGGGAGCTCTCGTTGACAGCTTCACTCGATGGCATTTCGGGAACCGATGCCTGCTGTGCAAACCGCTGGTACTTCGAAATCGATTCTCCAGGCAGCAAAATCGGGGTGTATCCGGCAGGCGGTCCGGCCGGCCGCGAAGGCGCAGTGTCAACAGGACGCGAGAATCGAGGCTCAGGTGCACGCTCCCCGCGCTCGCCGCCGCGTTCAAATCCGCGATCGCGGCGACCACCACGCCCCCGGCGACGGCGTCCACGCCATCCGCCACGCTCGCGGCCTGATTCGCTTCCGTTTGTAGGCTCCGCGGTCTCAGCGCCCGACATCGCCGGCTGCGCATGCTTCGGCGTCGCCATCGGCTCCCTCTCCCTCATCCGACTGGCTCTCGGTCTCCGCCATGCCGGCGGTTCTGCGGATTCCTGTACGCCGGTTGCGGCTTCCTGCCTCGGCGGCTGCGGACGCAGATCGGGAACTCCACGAGTCGCCGGAACCACGTCAGTCAAATCGTCGTCGTGCTCCTCCAACTCCATGAAATCGGAGACATAGAGGAACGCATCGCGCTCCAGCCCGATGTCGACAAACGCCGACTGCATGCCGGGCAGCACGCGGGTAACACGCCCTTTGTAGATGGATCCCGCTAAGGTGTATTCGTTCTCGCGCTCAAGATAAATTTCCGCGAGCAGATCGTCCTCGACCAGCCCCACCTTGGTTTCGTGAGGGGTGGACGAGACAAACAATTCTTTGTTCATGCAACACTCCGGTCCCGCCGGATTTCATCAAGGAAACCGGACGGGGTTCACCGGATGCGTCAGAAAGTGCGCGGGAGGATTGAGAAGTGCGAAGCTGCCCCGGATAGGGGACGGCGTAAGCTCGGAAGGACTATCTTCTAGCTGAGTCCGCTGCAAAAACTGGGAAATCTTTTGCACGTATCGCTTTAAATTCTGCCGGAGTTGTGACCGCACTCTCAGACCTTTCGGTCGGGGGGCCGTTCCCTCCCCGGCTAGCTGCTCAATCCTGCCCGGCCTTGACTGCTGACTGGCCGGTGAAAATGCCCTCTTCACGCGAGGGCGATCGATATTTTTGGGCTGCGCTTCCGGAATGGACCGGACAATCGCAGCAACTGCACCCTGCCGTCTTCCCTGTTTCAAAGTCGTTTTGTTCCCGACGTTTGCCCGACCGGCTCACCCGGTCAGTTCACAAAGCGGCGCATACGAACGTTCATTACCATCCCCAGCGCCAGGAACATAAACAACACGGAAGACCCACCATAACTCATCAACGGCAGGGGTATTCCAGTGACCGGCATAAAGCCGACCACCATGCCGACATTGACCAGGATATGGAAGCTAAGCACAGCCACCACACCCATCACCACGAACGTGCCAGCGCGGTCGGGCGCTGTTTGCGCGTTCTGGGTCAAACGCATCAGCACAATGAAGTATAACAGCAGAACCCCGAGAGCGCCTACGAACCCATGTTCCTCGGAAAAAGCCGCAAAAATGAAGTCCGTCTGCGGAACAGGCAGGAAAGCCCCATGTGTTTGCGAGCCTTTCCCGCCCCAAATTCCCCCCGAACCTACCGCAATCATGGATTGCTTAACTTGATACCCCGCCCCCTGCGGATCTGAGTCGGGATCCTGATAACTGGTCAGCCGCTGCTTCTGATAACCCTTCAGAATGTGGACCGCCGGAACGTAGAACACCACGCCGATACCGATGACGGCGACTAGAACGACAGCCACGCCCTGCTTCCACTGCATCCCGCCGAGAAACATCCCCATGGCTGCAATCGGAAGGTAGGTCAGGGCCGTTCCCAAATCGGGCTGCTTCAAAACCAGCAGCATGGGAACGCCGACCATGGCTCCGGCCTTGAAGAAATCTCCCCAGGAAAGCTCCCTTTGCCGCATCTCAGCAAAGAACTTCGCAACGGCCAGAATGAGAATCAGTTTCACCCACTCCGACGGCTGGAAGTGGTTGCCGCCCGGCATCTTGATCCAGCGCTTCGCCCCCAGGGCCTTCGGTTCCGAACACCAGCACAGCCACCAGAGACGCCATCGAGGCGATGTAAAACCAGTGAATCTGGTCCAGCAGTGCCTGATAATTCACCAGGCTCATGAGGAACATGACGCCCACGCCGGCGAGGACCCAATAGATCTGCCGGATGTGCGAGCCGGCAAACTTGGTGTGCACCGTCGCGCTCTGGATCTCCATGACCCCCAGCCCGCAGATCATGAGCACGAAGCCCAGCAGCAGCCAGTCAAAATCGCGAAATGAAACGTAACGTGACATTCAGCTCTCGTAGAGACGTTGATTGCAACGTCTCGTCCAACCAGTAGAATACGAACTTTCGGTTCTGATCTGCTCTCGACCGAATCGCTACGTGGCGAGCAACACGTTGCAAGCAACGGCTCTACCACCCGCGACTACTTTATCCCCGGCGCAGCCGTCGCCAGCACCATCCGCTTCTTCGGCAGATCGATGGCGAATCTCCCGCCCTGCAGGCCATCCTTGTCTCCATCAGAATCCGGCGCGCTCCACAACCCACCCATATCCACTGTGCCCGGGGTCTTCGGCTTCTCCACCATCTTCTGCGGCGGACGCTTCTGCTTGTCGACGTACGCCTTGATCACCTGCGTCGCCAGCCGCGCCGCCAGCCTGCCGTGTTCGCCGCCCTGAAACAGCACGCAAACCACGATGTCCGGATTCCGCCGCGGCGTGAATCCCACGAACCACCCATTCTGGGCCAATGCGTCACTGTTCTTGAACTTCGCCCGGGTTGTCAAGTGAAACGATCTGTGCCGATCCAGTCTTGCCGGCAATGTCGATACCCGGAATGTGCGCCGATGGAGCCGTTCCTTCCGGCAACAACACCCTCGACATGGCGTCCGTGATGAAGTTCCACCCGTTCGGATCGATTGGAACAGTCTTCACCTCGGTATAGCGCGCAGTCTCCACGTACCCCGGTGGCACTTCCGTGGGATTGATCACGTGCGGCACAACCATCCTGCCGCCCATCGAGATCGCGCTGATCGCCCGCAGCAACTGCACGGGAGTGATCGCCACCGCGCCCTGCCCGATGCCCACCGAAATCGTTTCACCGGCAAACCACTTCTGTTTGAAGTTGCGGATCTTCCACTCTTCCGACGGCATCACGCCGCTGACTTCGTTGGGCAGATCGATCCCCGTCTTCTGCCCCAGTCCAAGATCGGTAGCGTATTTTGCGATGCGGTCGATGCCAAGCTTGTTCGCGAGCGTGTAGAAGAACACGTCGCAGGACTGATAGATCGCCTTCTCCAGAGTCGACGGCTCCGTGCCCGCCCTTCACCCAGCATCCGAAGCGGCGTCCGTAAAACTCCGCGCCACCCGTGCAGTTCACGTGCAGATCCTGCGCAATGTGTTCCTGCCAGCCCGCCACCGACATGATGATCTTGAACGTCGACCCGGGCGCAAGCTGCGCCTGAATCGCCTTGTTCAGCAGCGGCTTGTCGGGATCGTTCACCAGCTTGTTCCATTCATCGCGCGACACGCGCACGGCAAAATCGTTCGGATCGAACGTCGGCCCGCTCACCATGGCCAGAATTTCGCCCGTGTGCGGATCCATCGCGACGATGGCGCCGTTCTTCCCCTCCAGCGCTTGTTCTGCCGCAATCTGCAGATCGATATCGATCGTCAACTTCAGCTGCTTGCCCGGAAACGCTTCGGTTTCTCCCAGGCGACCAACCTCGCGCCCGTGGCTGTCGACCAGCGCCTGCCGCGAACCGTTCTTGCCCATCAGCAGTGTGTTGTACTGCCGCTCCACGCCCGAGATGCCCACCACGTCGCCCGGGTTATACAGCTCAAACGCCGGCTGGTTCAGCATGTCTTCGCTGACTTCGCCCACGTAGCCGATCAGGTGCGCCATGAATCCGTTGCGAGGATACAGGCGGCGGGCGGAATCGATCGTGTCCAGTTCCGGCAGTTCGTTGCGGTGTGCCTCGATGAACTGCAATTCGTCGGGAGTGATGTCTTCTTTCAGGAAGATCGGCTGGTACTGCGGCATCGACGCGAAGCGCCGGATACGCGCGCGCACTTCATCGGGATTGAGATGCAAGCCCTGCGCGATCAGGTCCGCATCGGCGTTCAAGTCGCGCGAGGAATCGCGCAACAGCAGCGCCGCAGTCGATGGATAGTTGTCCACGATGACGCGCCCATAGCGGTCCAGAATCTTGCCGCGAGGCGCGAGCATCGGCACGTTGCGAATGCGATTCTTCTCGGCCGCCAGCGAATAGTAATCACTCTGCATCACCTGCAGGCGCCACAATCCGTACGCCAGAATCAGGAAGATCCCCAGAATGATGTACTGCGCCGCCGTGAGGCGAAGCGCGGAAACTTTTTCGTCGCGGCCAAACATCAGTTGTCAGTGGCCAGTTGCCAGTTGCCAGTTAGATGCGGTGAGAGCACCCTTGGGCCGCAACGTGTCACTTATCCTCGTTGAAATGAAATCGGATTATCAATATTGTACTGCCTTAATCTGCTGGCCTGTTAATGGGAAGGGTAACGGAAGTCACGGGATGAGCGGTTTTACCGGCCACTGGCCCCTGACAACTGATCACTGGTTTCACGTCCTCTGCTTGAACCTGTCCAGCACGAAATACAGAATCACGCCCAGAAACGCGTTGACCAGCCCGGCCAGAATACCAGGTCCCCAGCTCCAAGTGCTGGGTCGAGTTCACCAGCCCGCGGGCCACCGTGAAGTACACGGCGGAATGCACCAGGTAGAAGCCCAAAGTGACCAGAAGGCGCGCCCCGGCGTTCTCCACGTCGAGCTTCACGCCCAGCGACGATGCCCCATAACCCACGACCGTCTTGGCGATCCCGTAGATGCCGATCGGCTTGGCCCCGAGCATGTCCTGCACCAACCCAATGATGGCCCCGGTGAATAGTCCGGCGACCGGATTACGCCGTGCCATGGCGAAGAAGATCGTCACCAGCAGCGGCAGGTCCACATACACCGCAAAACCGGGAAAGTATTTGGGTACGTAGGCCTGCACGAAGAGCGCCACGAGCGGAACTCCGATCGTGACCGGCAGACTGAACCGGTAAACCTCAACCTGCTCCCCCGATGTGTAAGTGATGGGCACGCTATTGTGGGCTGTTGTCCTGTGGAGGCGGAGGCGCGTCAGGTTGAGCTGCCACCGGCGCCGGCTTTTGCTCGACGATCGAGGGCTGGGTCGGGCGTTGGTCCTGCGCGCCTTCCGGCTTGGCTTCGGTCGAGGCCTTGTTCACGGCTTCGGCTTCTGGGCAGCTGATGTCTGAGCCGAGGTCTGGGCAGACTGTCTTGCCCGGCTGGACCGGCGCCGCAGCAGATTTCGCTGGCGCATTTCCAGACGCGCTCTTCACCGCGCTCGGCGGCATTGCCGGCGGTCGTGCCAGCGGGCTTGGCTGCGGCATTTGCCCCGGCGGGCGCCGGCGAGGCTCCTTGAGCGACTCCTGCGGGTGTTGTATCAGTGGCAGGCTTGTCCGGCACCGAGGGCAACCGTTGCGCCAGGATATCCGCCGCGCGAACCCGCACATGTTCGTCCGCAACCGCCTCGCGCTCCTGCTTCTCGGTCAACACCAGCACTTCTTCAAGCCTGCTCAGGTTCGCCGCCGGTTTGATCTTGATATTCAGGAACAGGTCCTTGCCGTTCCCAACCTTGGTCACAGTCCCAACCGGCAGCCCTTTGGGGAAAATCTGGTCGCCGCCGCTGGTCAGCACGGTCTCTCCCGGCTGCACCTGCTCGTCGCTCATCACGCGTTCGAGCACGACTTCGCCATTGGCAGTCCCGCGCAGCACGCCCTGCAGCCGAGACTTCTCCAGGATGGCTCCCACCCCGCTGCTCTGATCGCTGATCAGCAGCACCTGCGCCAGGTTCGGGGTACACGAGCAAGACCTTGCCCACGATTCCATCGGACGTAATGACCGCCATGTCGCGCCTGATGCCGGCGTTCTCGCCCTTATCGATGGTGACGATGCGCGACAGATCGCTGCCACTGGTCCCGATCACCTGCGCCGCCACCGTTTTGGAGATGAATTGTTCCTTGAAGGAGAGCAGCGTCTGCAGTCGACGCGCCTGGGCGGCGTCTTCGCTGAGCCGGACTTGCTCCAGCCGCATCTGCTCGATCTGCTCTTTTAGTTGCCGGTTCTCCGCGCGCACTCCGCGCAGATAGAAATAGTTGTGCCAGACGTTGCCGGTCGACGTCTGCACCCAGACCAGCGCCCGTTCAAACGGAGTGACCGCGCCCAGGGCCCATACGCGGATCAGGCGGGTGTCCTGCGCCTTCGCCTTGTTTTGACCTGCACCGCCAGCCCCAGCACCTGCAGAAACAACACGCCCACCAGGATGATCAGATTGCGGTAGCGGCCGAGGACGGATTCCATAGAGCTTTGAGCCATGAGCGGTGAGGGATGAGCAGAACCACGGGTCAGTCAGAACTCATCTGGCCTCTACAGCTCTGGCTCCTGACTCCCTGTTTCTATTCGATCGATATCTTTCGCAGCAGCTTGAAGTCGCGACAGCATTTTGCCCGTGCCGAGCACCACGCTGCACAGCGGATCGTCGGCGATCGAAACCGGCAGCCCGGTTTCTTCGCGGATGCGCTTGTCGAGATTCTTCAGCAACGCGCCGCCGCCCGTCAGAACGATGCCGCGGTCGCTGATGTCGGCCGAAAGTTCGGGAGGCGTCCGCTCGAGCGCGACGCGGATCGCGTTCATGATCGTCGAAACGCACTCGCTCAAAGCCTCGCGGATTTCGCCATCATCCACCGTGATCGTCTTCGGCACGCCCTCAATCAGGTTGCGGCCCTTGATCTCCATCGTCATCGGCTTGTCGAGCTGGTGCGCCGAGCCGATTTCCATCTTGATCTGCTCCGCGGTGCGCTCGCCGATCAGCAGGTTGTATTTCCGCTTCAGGTAGTTCATGACCGCTTCGTCCATCTGGTTGCCGGCCATGCGCACCGAACGCGAATAAACGATGCCGCTCAAAGAAATGACTGCGATGTCAGTCGTGCCGCCGCCGATATCGACGACCATGTTGCCGCTGGGCTCAGTAATGGGCAGTCCGGCGCCGATCGCCGCCACCATCGCCTGCTCGACCAGATGAACTTCGCTCGCCTTGGCGCGATACGCCGAGTCCATGACCGCGCGCTTTTCCACCTGCGTAATTTCCGAAGGCACGCCGATCACGATCCGCGGATGCACCAGCATCTTGCGGTTGTGCGCCTTCTGGATGAAGTAGTTCAACATCTTCTCGGTGACTTTGAAGTCGGCGATCACGCCGTCCTTCATCGGCTTGATGGCGACGATGTTGCCCGGCGTGCGGCCCAGCATCTCTTTCGCCTCTTTGCCGACGGCTTCGACCTCGCCCGTATTCTTGTTGATGGCGACGATCGAGGGCTCGTTGACCACGATGCCCTTGCCGCGCGCGTACACGAGCGTGTTGGCGGTGCCGAGATCGATGGCCAGGTCGCTGGAGAAAATGCTGAACAGCGACCGGAGGTTGTGGTTGCGCGTTGAGCTGCCGTGGAATCCGTTGTTTGACATGACGACTTAGTCCGTCTCTCTCACAATGCTGCCTGCCCGGGAACTTCCCGGCGGCACCGTAACTTTTTCGGGATGGCTGCACCTATTCTACGTGATACCGGCCAACCCTGCCTAAACCCAGGTTTCAAAGTTTCAGTTTCGAACGTGTCAATGAGCACTTGCATCCCTGAGATTCGCTGCCGATAACCTTGACGACTTTGAAACCTTGAAACCTGGCTTGAAACCTTACTGAATCACAATCTTCTTCTGCTGCGTATTCACTCCGCCCTGCGCCGTCTGCGCGGTCACCGTAATCACGGCCTCTCCCGGCGGCAGCGGCGGCGTGAAGTAGTGGAACTGCCCGTCCCCGGTCACCAGCGGAACTTCGCTGCCGTTCACCATCACGCGCGCGCCGTTCTGCGTCTTGCCCGTCACCTCGATCACGTGCCCGTGCTGAATAAACGGATCCAGCTCCAGATCGATCGCTTCGGCTGCCTTGCCCGTGGAGATGATATTGAAGCGGTTCTTCTCGCTCTCCACCGACTCTTTCCCGGCGGTGTCGTAAGACTGCACCATCCAGTAATAGACGCCCTCGCCGAGATTGGTGACGGTCACCGCCGCCGTATTCACCTTTTTGTCAACGAGTGTAGAGGAAAAATAAGGATTGCGGGAGATACGAAGGCGGTAACCAACTGCATTCGCCATCGGCGTCCAGGAAAACTCGACATCCTTGGTCGGCGCTCCATTGGAAAACAGCGGCGCCATGTTGGCCGGTGCAATCGGCGTGGGCGGGCCGATCTCCCTGCGCCTTCTCCAGATGCGACTGCTGTCCCTGGAAGCTCACCTTTTCCCAGTTGGCCAGTTTCACGGTCTCGCCTTGCCGCTTGTGACCTCGCCCGTTCCTTTCGTCATCAGGATTTCGTGCTGGTCGGCCTTGGGATCGTTATGCACCTGCGCCGCCGACTCCGGAGCCAGCGATGCCGTTGCGCCCGCCACGATCACCTGCGACTTCGATCCCTGGCTGTAGGTCGCAGTCGAAAGATCGACGGTTCCCGTGCTGACCGCCACGGCCACGTTGGTCTGCTGCTGATCGTTGGCCGAGTTCTCCTGGATCACGATCAGCGAATCCTGCTTCACGGTGTAACTGGTGCCGTCGTTGAAGACGACCTTGGCCATGCCTTCCGAGCCGGTCTGAACCACGTCGCCTTTTTCGAGAGGAATGTGGTAATCCGCAGCGACCCAGCGTATTGCCGTTGCCCTTCTTCACCCGCACCGTGCCATCGAGCGCCGTGAAGTGCGCCTGCTGCGCGGTGACCACGCCGGTACCTGCCGGCGGAGCCATGCCCGCAACCTTCTCCAGCATCTTGCTGGCAACATCGCCGGCTTTCTGAACCGTGTTCTGCGTGAACTGCGGGAAGGTCACCCGCATGGCGACAAAGAAGATCGCACACACCGCCAGAATCAGCAGCGCCACACTGCGGTATGTGATCGTGGTCCACGCGATGTGGATTCCCGGTTTGCGATTGTTGGAAGACACTTTTGCCCGAAAAATCCTCGTGAATATCCGCTAAAGAAAAACGGTAGCACAGGAAAAACCGTGGAAACACACGAGAGTCAGTCTCGGAGGTTACCGAAGTGTCGAGCCGTGGAACTGTTCAGGTCTTGTCATCCTGAGGCCCGTTTCTGGCGTCGAAGGACCCTATGCACGTTTGCCGGCAGCTCCCGCGGCGCGCAACGCTCCGAGACATTCGTGATCACCTTCACCAGACGCCCACAACGGAAATCGGCTATTCTGATCGGCCCAACATGGCTAGCCATCTCCAGTTTCGGTCGAAGCCCCCAGGCGGGATACCCTCCTTTCCTCCGGCATGGCCATCGTCTGGGCCATCGCCCTCGCCAAATTCATCCTTCATATCTATTTCAACAACCGCTACGGCTACTTCCGCGACGAGTTCGACTACATGTCGTGCGGCGACCACCTGCAGTGGGGATACGTCGACCAGCCTCCGCTGATTCCCTTCCTGATCCACATCAGCCGCGCTGTCCTTGGAGACTCGCTGCGCGCCATCCGTTTCATTCCCGGCGCTGGCGTCGTCGTTGCTCGTCGTGCAGGCCGGCGGCCATCGCCCGCGAACTCGGCGGACGCACGCTACGCCCTCTCCTCACCGCGATCTGCGTTGCGCTGGCGCCGCAGTATCTTTCGAACGGCGGCCTGCTCGGCACCAATGTCCTTGGAACCCAACTCTCTGGATGGGCTGCGCTTACTTCGCGATCCTCGCCATCAAGAGGAACGATCCGCGCTACTGGATCTGGTTCGGCGTCGTCGCGGGCCTTGGTCATGGAGGAGAAGTACACGATCGCCGTCTTCGGCGCTGGGTATCGTCATCGGCCTGCTGCTCACCGAGCAACGCCGCGTGTTCCTCAACAGATGGATCTGGATTGGCGGCACTGGTCGCCTTCCTCATCTTCCTGCCGAACATGCTCTGGAACCTGCACTACGACTGGCCCTTCGTGCAGTTGATCCGCGCCATCCGCGCCGAGGGCCGCGACGTCGTCCTTGGGCCCAGTCGAGTGGTTCTTTCAGCAATTGCTGATTGTCAACCCCATCGCCGCACCGGTCTGGCTCGGCTGGACTGTTCGCGCTGCTGTTCTGGAAGCCGTTGCGTCCCTACCGCGCGCTGGGCTGGAGCTACCTCGTCAGCTTACCTTGCGATCTTTCTGCAGCACGGCAAGAACTACTATCTCGCGCCGGTCTATCCCATGCTGTTTGCGGCGGGAGCTGTCGCGCTCTGGATGGCATGGCTCGAGCGATTCCCGCGTCGCAGCATGGCTCAAGCGAGTGATCGCCATCGTCATCTTCGTTAACGGCGCTCTACATGATGCCAATCACCGTTCCGGTTTTCTCACCGGAACATTTCCTCGCCTACACCAAGACTCTTCCCTTCAAACTGCCGGTCAACGAACACTCGCACGCCCGCGCCCCCCTGCCGCAGTGGTACTCCGACCAGTTCGGATGGAAAGAAATCGCCGACGAAACCGCCGTGGCCTGGAACCGCATTCCGCCCGCCGAGCGCGCCGACTGCGGCATCTTCGCGCAGGACTACGGACAAGCCGGCGCCATCGACTTCTTCGGCCGCCGCGAAGGCCTGCCCGGCGCCATGAGCGGAGACCGCACCTACTGGCTCTGGGGACCGCACAATTATTCCGGCAATTGCATGATCGTGCTCGATGACCGCAAAGAAGTCCTGGAGCGCTACTGGAACGCAGGTGGAGTTCGTCGGCCGCTCAGCGCCGAATGAATGGGCTCTCGAGCAGCAGATGCCCGTCTTCCTCTGCAAGGGAAAGAAGTTCGACTCCTGGGCCGGCGAGTGGCCGCACCTGAAGCGCTGGCGCTGACCAAGCTTCGATGTGGGGACAGCCGCCTTCGGCTGTCCGGCGCGGCGAAGCTCGCAGCGGAGAAACCGGTAGAGCTTCTCGCGATACCGCCATCATCGCGGGATCTTCGCGAGTAAGCCGCACACCGTCTCCACATCGGTGACGGTCGTGTCGCCCATGTGCTTCAACGACGCAAGCGAGTGATTCGCGGCTTCTTCATTCCCGAACCCGCACGCATCCTGAACCAGAATCGGCCAGAAACCTAAGTCGGACCCTTGTCGACAAGTCGGATCGATGCCGATCTCGAGCGCGATGCCCACGATGATGAAGCTGCAAATCCCGCAATCGCGAAGCGCAATTTCCAGATAAGTCCCCTCGAAGGCCGACATTGTGATCTTGTCGACGATCCCCTCGCTCGGAAGCGGCTGCAACTCCGGGATGATCTGAAATGCAGGACTGTCGCGCAAAAACAGCGGCTTGACCTTCTCCATCGAATCCACGCGCTGCCAGGCCATAGCCGTGCGGAATTGAAAAGCTCCCATCAGTTCCCGGGGCAGCGACAGGTGGCGCGTGAAAAACGTGCGCACCCCCGCAGCCCGGGCAGCGGCAACTACGCGGCTGACATTTTGAGTAATTTCCGGCCCATTCTTGATTTGCTTGACGATCCCCGCCTGCATGTCGTAGACGATCAGCGCCGTATTCTGCGGCGTGATGATTTCTTCGCAGCGATCCGGGAATCTTGATTCCTGAAAACTCTTGCATTGCTTACCTCTATCTGACTTCAAAACTGTATCACTGTGCGGATTTCGTTGTCGTACGCACTCCGGGTTCTCAGCGCGATCCTCTCTACAAACATGCCCGTTAGAGCTTGGACCGCGGCGGTCCCGAGAACTCCGCGCGGTCACGCAAGGACGTCCTGAGCTCGGACCGCGGATGCACGTGCCTAGCGCACTCCCTTGCCGCTCCTTCCCTGCAGGTTGTAGCATCAAAAGGTTTGGGCATTCATCGTTCCGAGCGCAAGGAGACGTCATCATGGCGACCGATACTTTAGCCACCCCCGCAGACCTCAGCAGCACGCAGACCCGCGTATTCAAGAATTTCATCGACGGCGAATGGGTTGATTCCTCGACCGGAGACACTTTCGAAAATCGCAATCCCGCCGACACCCGCGATCTGGTCGGCATCTTCCAGAAATCGAACAGAGCTGACGTGAACGCCGCCGTCGAAGCGGCCAAGCGCGCCTTCGCCAAGTGGCGCCTGGTCCCGGCGCCGCGCCGCGCCGAAATCGTCTTCCGCGCCGCCGAGATTCTCATCGAGCGCAAAGAAGACTACGCCCGCGACATGACCCGCGAGATGGGCAAGGTCCTCGCCGAAACCCGCGGCGACGTGCAGGAAGCCATCGACGCCGCCTACTACAACGCCGGCGAAGGACGCCGCCTGTTCGGCCCCACCGTGCCGTCGGAAATGCCGAACAAGTTCGCCATGGCCGTGCGCCAGCCCATCGGCGTCTGCGGCATGATCACGCCCTGGAATTTCCCCATGGCGATTTCGTCATGGAAGCTGCTGCCCGCCGTCGTCTGCGGCAACACCTGCGTGATCAAGCCCGCGCAGGACACGCCGCTTTCCACGTTCAATCTGGTTCGCGCCCTCACCGACGCCGGCCTGCCCAAGGGCGTCATCAACATCGTCACCGGATTTGGCGCCGAAGTCGGCACTCCGCTCGCCGAGCATCCCGATGTCCGCGCCGTCTCCCTGACCGGATCATCCGCTGTCGGCAAGATCATTGGCGGCATCGCCGCCCAGAGCTTCAAGCACTGCTCGCTCGAACTCGGCGGCAAGAATCCGATGATCGTCCTCGACGACGCCAACCTCGATCTCGCCATCGAAGGCGCCCTCTGGGGAGCATTCGGCACCACCGGACAGCGCTGCACCGCCACCAGCCGCATCATCGTGCAGAAAGGCGTTTATCGCGAATTCGTCGATCGCCTCGTCGATCGCGCGAAGAAACTGAAAGTCGGCAACGGCCTCGACGAAACCGTGCAGATGGGCCCCGCCATCAACCAGAAGCAACTGGAGACCGACTTGAGCTACGTCGAGATCGGCAAGAACGAAGGCGCAAAGCTGGTCTGCGGCGGCAATCGCCTCGACAAAGGCGAATACCAGTACGGCTGGTTCATGGAGCCGACGGTCTTCATCGACGTCGATCCCAAGATGCGCATCGCCCAGGAAGAAATCTTCGGGCCAGTCGTCTCGATCATTCCCTGCGACGGCATGGAAGACGCCGTCGAGATCGCCAACGGCATCGAGTACGGCCTGTCTTCGGCGATCTACACCAAAGACGTGAACAAGGCCTTCTCCGCGATTCGCGATCTGTACGCCGGCATCACCTACATCAACGCGCCGACGATCGGCGCCGAAGTCCATCTGCCCTTCGGCGGCACCAAGGCCACCGGCAACGGACACCGCGAGGGCGGCATCGGCGCAATCGACTTCTACACCGAGTGGAAGTCGGTCTACGTCGATTACTCCGACAAACTGCAGAAAGCCCAGATCGATCGCGAAGACTAAGACTCGTCACGAGTCACTAGACTTCGCCGACTAGCGAGCAGCCGCCTCGGACTGTACTCGCGAAGCGAAGCTCGAGCGGAACTCTGCTAGTCGCCTCGTGGTGGCTGATCTCGCATGACGTGTCCGTTGCTGCAACGACCGTTGAAAGTACCTAGGTAATCTTGTCCGTTGGTTTCTCGACCGCCACCTACCTTGGCAACGAGGCGTCCCCTCCAACCCTCAACTCTGACTCTACGGGGTCGTCTCATGAATCTTTGTCGTCGCACGTCCGCAACTTTATCCGGATCGACAAGCGTTTTCATCTTCGCTGCCTTGATGCTTCTTGCATTGCCGGTCCAACCCGGCTCACGTACTCGCCCAGGCGCCTGCCAAGAATGCTCGCAAGGTTCTGGTGCGGGTGGAACCCGAGTACCCGGATTTCTTCAGGAATGGCCACTTCGAAGGACGCGTTGTCGCAGAAGCGACCGTGCTTCCCAACGGCAACGTCTCCAGTGTCGACATCAAAGGCGGCAACCCGATGTTCGCCGAATTTGCCACCAAGGCGCTGATGAAGTGGAAATATGCTCCCGGGCCCGAGCAAACTGTGGAGCAAGTCAGTCTTCAACTTCAGCACCACACCGCGGTAAGCTCTCGCGCTTTCGTTGCTACTCGGAGCGGCAATCGTGATTTCTGCGTGCCGCCAGCTTCCATGCATTAGAATTTCTCTTTAACTGCGGCAGGCGCCTCGCCGCAGGTGGGGGTTGCATGGCTCCGACCACTCAAGCTCACGAGATCACCGCCGCTTCTCGACTGGACAACGTTCGCTACGCGATCCGCGACCTGGCCTGCGTAGCCGACGAAGTCATCTCCCAGGGACACAAAGTCCTGCCGCTGAACGTCGGCGATCCGCTGAACTTCGATTTCCAGACCCCGCCGCACATCATCGAAGCCGTCTACAAAGCCATGCGCGACGGCAAGAACGGCTACGCGCCCTCGCCAGGAATTCCCGAAGCGCTCGAAGCCATTCGCGGCGAAGCCGCGCGCAAGGGGATCACGACCGTGCGCGATGTCTTCGTGACCTCTGGGCGTGAGCGAAACGGTCGATCTCTGCCTGACCGCGCTGCTGAACGAAGGCGAAGACGTCCTCACCCCAGCCCCGACTATCCGCTCTACTCGGCCGTGCTGTGCAAGCTGGGCATGCGTCTGAATGCGTACGACCTGAACGAAGACGACGGATGGCAGCCGGAACTGGCCGACATCGAACGCAAGATCACGCCGCGCACGCGCGGCATTGTGCTGATCAATCCCAACAATCCGACAGGATCGCTCTGCACGCGGCAGATGCTCGAGCAAGTCGCCGAACTGGCGCGCCGCCACAACCTCATCGTGTTCTCCGATGAAATCTACGACAAGCTGATTCTCGAAGACACGCCGCACATCGCCTTCGCCTCCGTCGCGCCCGACGTGCCCTGCATCACGTTTGGTGGCATGTCGAAGAACTATCTCGTTCCCGGATGGCGCATCGGCTGGGGCATCGTCTCCGGCGAGGCCGCTGCCGTGAAGACCTACACCGAGGGCGTGCATCGCCTCTTGCGCGCGCGCCTCTGCGCCAACCATCCCGAGCAGTATTCGATCAAGCCCGCGCTCGAAGGACCGCAGGATCATCTCGTAGAAGTCAAGCGCAAACTGCGCTCCCGCCGCGATCTCACGCAGAAGTGGTGCGAGACCACGCCGCGCGTAAGTTGCGTGGCACCTCGCGGCGCGTTCTATGCGTACCCGCGCATCGACATTCCCGAGAGCGATGAAGTCTTCGTGAAGGAACTCATCCGTCAGAAGCACGTGATGGTCGTTCACGGCTCCGGCTTCGGCCAGAAGCCGGGCACGCAGCACTTCCGCATCGTGTTCCTGCCGGACGAGGAGACGCTGACGAAGGCGTATGCGGGAATTGCGGAGTTCATTCGCGAACGCTACCGAAACCAGTGAACCTGCTGCGTTAAGGCATGCGTATGGAGATTGATCCTGCCTCACAAGAGACGACTAATTTCGATTGGTTCGGCGTGGATGAGGAGGGCTACTTGGTCACTTCACTACCGCGGGCTTTAAATCGCTGCCTTCAACCGTTGCCGCAAGTGCTGAAGGTTTGAAGCTGATCACCGATTTCTTAAAAATGCAAGCCGCTGTCCGCGGAACTCATCGCGTCAACAACGAAAATCTCAAGGCTGCCCTTCGCCGAGAGTGGAGAGGAGACACAAAGAAGCCCGCTATCTCCGGGATTTCGTTTCGATGGCGGACAAAGGGCTGTTTTCGTGCGACAACGATTCCTATCCGACCCCGGGAATCTCGTATTTTCGAGTGGCTTCTCCAGAGATTCCTCTAACGCTTGACGCCCTCCCCGAGCACGTTCGAAGAATCATGTCCCGTACATTCCTCAAAGGGGTTCGATTAAGGGACGAATCACACGTGCCGTACGAGGCCACCTTGGCGTTATAACCATGGTATAATGACCATGATCATGAAGACCATCCCCGCCGGTCAGTTCAAAGTCCATTGTCTTTCCATCATGGACGAGGTCCAGGCCAAGCGCCAGGCCGTGGTGATCACCAAACGTGGAAAGCCCGTCGCCAAGCTCGTCCCGGTCGAGGAGGAGAAGGACGAAATCTTTGGCTTCTTCAAGGGGAAAATCAAAGTCACAGGTGATGTTGTTGCCCCAGCCTTCACTCCCGAGGAATGGGGAGACCTTTATTGATCCTCCTCGATACTCACGTCGTCGTCTGGCTCGCGTCGGGCGATGGGCGTATGTTCACGCCCCGCGCAATCTGCGATACACGAGGCGCGTCAGGCGGTACGCGGGCTCGCTATCTCTGATTTCACGCTGGTCGAGTTGTCGATGCTATTCCGCAAGAAGCAATTTGCGCTCGCCGTCAGCCCGGAAGCCTTCTTGTCGGAAGTGGAGCGCAGATTCGTCGTCCTGCCCATCACCGCCAATATCGTGCTGCAAGCACTCGAGTTACCCGCGACCTATCCCAAAGATCCTGCCGACCGAATTATTGGGGCGACTGCACTGGTCGAGGACATCTCCCTACTGACCGCCGACCGCGAAATCCGTAAATCACGCGCAGTCCCGACCATCTGGTAACTATCAGTAAATTCCCGGCATGCACCGCCGGCACGCGCCTCGCATACTCCTCAAACTCTTCGCCGAACTGTGCTCGCAGCAACTTCTCCTCACTGCGCACCCGGATCACCATGCCGCCCGCGAAAATTACAACGGCTGCGATCAGCGCGATCCAGTGCTCCGTCGCGAGCCCGGTTGCAATGAGCATCCCTAGCATGCCGGTGTAGATTGGATTCCGGATGTAGGCGTAGGGTCCGGCGGTGATTAGTTGATGCCCTTCGACCAGTCGTGCTCGCATGGCCCACTGCTTTCCGAGCGTTCGCACTGCGAACTCGATCAGCCAGCCTGACGCGGCTGCGATGCCCACGGTAAACACTCCAAAGATGATTCCAGAGACTCCCGAAAGTGCCGCGACGGGAGGCAGGAATGGCTGCTGCGGTGGTTGAAAGAACACCAGGAAATAACCAATCATCTACAAAAAGATTCCAAGAGTGGCGAACCTGTCCCCTTTCGCCTCAGCGGCCTTCGGCGGGCGTTTGCGCAACAGGAAGATGCCGGCGAAAAAAATCCAACACAGCATGACGCCCGCTAAAGTCGCCAGCGCGGTCGGAGTCGGATTCGACATGGATGCAGCCTCCTGCCATGGTGACCGTGTGCGTGAGCTAATCTTCCAGTTCTTCCGCAGCTTGGCCTTTGCGTGCGAATCTGCTTAAATCAAACTTAGCGCAACACCGCGGGCGTGCCGGTGTTCCTTAACTTGTGGTCGATATCCATTCCCACATTCTTCCCGAGGTAGACGACGGGCCCAAATCCTGGGACGTGTGTGTCGCCATGTGCCGCGCGGCCGCCTGCCGACGGCATCACGCACATGGTCGCGTCTCCACACGCCAACGACCGCTACCACTACGATCGCGACTATATGCAGGGACTCGTCGACCACCTTCAGCAACTCGTGGGAGACACGCCGAAGATCACTTTAGGTTGCGACTTCCATCTCTCGTACGAGAACCTGCAGGACGCATTCGCCAACCCGACGCGCTACGTCATCGGCAACACTCATTACCTGCTCGTGGAGTTCAGCAACTACAGCGTCCCGCAGAATACGACCGACTCCTTCCACAAACTCGGCGATCACGGAATCACAGTCATCATCACGCATCCCGAGCGCAATCCGATTCTGCGCGAAAATCTGCAGCGCGTGATCGAGTGGGCCGAGCAGGGCTGCATCATTCAGATGACCGGCTCGGCGCTCACCGGGTTCTGGGGCGAGCGCACCCGCCGCGCCGCCGAGTGGCTGCTCGAACACCAGGCAGTGCATGTTCTCGCCACCGATGCCCACGATCTGGAGAAGCGCGTCCCGATTCTTTCCACTTCGCGCGATGCGGCCGCCCAAATCGTTGGCGATGAGATCGCGGAAGCGCTCGTCGTCAAGCAATCCTGGCGCGATCGTCAACGATCAGCTTCTGCCATTTTTCCCGCGTCCGTCAGCAGTCAGCAGCTACCGAAGAAAGTAGTCGGGTCGCGGACTCAAATCGTTCCGGTCGACGATCAGGCTCGCGTCATGGAATGGCCCGCGCGTCGATTCTGATCCCCGCGGTGAGTGCATTCGGACCTCCGGCCGAAGGAGAAGATCAGGAGAGTTCCTGGATCGGCCAGGGGCAAGCTAAATCGATTTAACTTCTGGATGTAAATAATTGATTACAATGCACTTAAACTCCTATATTTTCCACAGCCTCGCGAGCATGTAACTACTTGATCCAGCAGATCCTAGGGCTGATCGCACCATAGCCGGTGCACTGAGGGAATCAGTTCCCAAGCTGCACGAAGGAGGTCATTCGTTGGGTCTTTTCGTGGCCTTCTGCTTCCGGTTTTATTGTGGGCTGCCCGTCTCACTGGTAGGCGGAGTCGAGGTGGCCGCGGGTGATGAACTTGAAGCAGGTACTGGGTCGTGCATTCGCGGGCGGGTGTGTGTGACGTTGGCACCGCGGAATCCGATTTCGGACGATCCGGCACGGTCGTCATCGCGCTCTCCGGATTCAGCAGATGATCCTTGCTCGGGCCCAAGCCCAGGCTAATCAGCGCGCGCGAATCGGGAACGGTCTTGCTCTGCCATCCGTGATCGGCCTGGTAACGCCGCATCGCTTCTTCGCTGGCCTGGTTCCATGTCCCGGTGGCCTCGCCGCTCAGATAGTGCTCCCGGATCAGGGCTTCCTGAATGGCCTGCGCGCGTTCGGAATCGATCTTTTGCTGCCCCCGCAAGCTTCTTGTGAGATCGCTTGCCGGTCGTCTTGCTCGAAGATTTCTTTACCCCAGTGGAACTGCTCGAAGACGAATGGTGCTTATGGGACGAAGTGGAAGCCGTTTTCTTCGTGGGTGTCGATTTTCCGGATGCAGTCGCTAGTTGAGTCCTGTGGAGGATGTCGCCGCCATCAGTGCGCAACTCAGCGTCAGCGCGCAAACGGCGCCGAACTGTGCGTTACGAAATCTTGCTCCCGGACGAATCATCCCTCAAACTCTCCACAAAAGAAAAAGCCCAAGCCGTTGTGGAACCGGCACTGTCATCATCTCTGATCTTCTGCGACAGTACCAGTTCCGGCTGGGCATCGAACCGTTACGGAAGTGTACCGGCGTCGAAGATGGTTCCGTCCTGCCGGGACGCGCCGCGCGGACGAACCAGGAAGACCACATCCTGGCCGCTCTTCATGCTCGACTCGATCCGGGTAAAGTCCTCTTCGCTGTTCACCGGCTGCTTGTTGATTTCCAGGATGATGTCGCCGCGGGCCAGATTCACGTCCTCGGCAAACGATCCGGGCTTCACATCCTGCACAATCACGCCCTTGCCCGCGGGAATGTCGAGACGATCGGACATCTCCGGAGTCACCTTGCGCACCGTCATGCCCGAACTTGCTCGGCTTGGGAGCGTTCTCATCATCGTTTTCCTGATCTTCTCCCAGGCGTGAAGCAAACAGCTTGGCGCGATCAGCAATCGTGACGGTCGTTTCCTGCGATTTTCCGTTGCGCAGGAAACCTATTGCGATCTTCGATCCGGGTTTGCGCGAGGCGATGTCCGACACCAACTCGCTGCCTTTCGTGACCTTCTTGCCATCCACGTTGGTGATGGTGTCGCCGACTTTCAGTCCGGCCTGATCCGCAGGGCTGCCGGCCACGACGCTCGAGATCGGCACTCCTGTCCCAGAACCATAGACGCGGGCAATGGCGGGATTCTCGACCGCATCGAACATGATGCCAATCGATCCGCGGGAGACTTTGTGCTCGGGTCCAGTCAACTGGTTGTAGACATCCACCACGGTCTTCGATGGCAGCGCGAAGCCGATGCCCGCGTAGGCATTGGTCTCGCTCAGAATGGCTGTGTTGATGCCGATGACTTCGCCGTTCAGGTTCACCAGCGGCCCACCGGAGTTGCCGGGATTGATTGCCGCATCCGTCTGAATGAAGGTCTGGAACTGCCGCCCGGGAACGATGTCGCGGCCCTTGGCTGAAACGATACCGGCCGTCACAGTTCCCGCCTGACCGAACGGGCTGCCAATCGCCAGAACCCAGTCGCCGACTTGCATGCCGTCGGAGTTGCCCATCTTCGCCGCGGGCAACGGATGGTCCACTTCAACTTTGATCACGGCGAGATCGGTTTCCTGGTCGGTGCCAATAACTTTGGCATCGTGCTGCACGCCCGGCGGATCATCTTCAAAGCGCACGCGGATGCGGTCGGCCTTCTCGACCACGTGACGGTTGGTCAGAATGAAACCCTTGGAATCGACAATCACGCCCGAACCCAGCGAGCGTTCACGGATCGATCCATCACCTTGTCCAGGTCCTTGGCCGGGGCCGCCGAAGAAGTGATTGAAGAAATCGTCCATGCCGCCGCTGTCGTCGTCATCGCCCTGTCCCGGGCTGGGAGCGCCCCGGCGGCGGTGCGGGTTCTTGATCGTCGATTCCGTGTTGATGTTGACGACGCTGGGCTCAAGCTGCTTGGCGATTTGCGCGAAGGCCTGCGACAAAGGATTATTTGTCGGCTGCGCTGCAGGCAGGGTCAGCGGGGTAGCGTCACCCTTCTGTCCTTCTTTCCCCTTCACCTCAGAGGAGATCAGCGGTTCCAATCAAAATGCCGACCGCCAAAGTCGCGAGAATACTCAGCGTGTAAGCCCAGCGATGAGTCTTCATGCGCATCCACATTGCGCCCGAATCCATATGTCTACCTTCCTCCGATTCCCCTCAAATCCTTTTAATTATACCGATTTACCCTTCGCGACTGGAGCAGTGCGCTTGACGACGGGTTCACACCGCCGAAAGCCCATCTATGTTAGACGCACGAATGCCACAAATCGTTTTACGGGATCGAGTCAATCGGAGAGTTGACGCAGCGCAAACTCTATTCGTACCTCAGCGCGACGATGGGGTCCACTTGCGTAGCCCGGAGGGCTGGCATCAGGGCCGCGAATATCGCGACCGACGCCAGTATGCCGACCGCAGCCGCCAGGGCCAGCGGATCCGAAGGGCTTACCCCGTACAACATCCCCGCGAGAAGACGCCCCGACAGTGATCGCCAAAACCAGGCCGCCCCTAAGTCCGATCGCGATCCGCAGGAGCGCTCGCCGCAGGATCATCAGCAACACATTGCGCCGGTCCGCGCCCAGCGCCATGCGAACCCCGATTTCACGCGTGCGCTGGCGGACGTTGTATGAGATCACGCCAAAGATTCCCACCGAAGCGAGCAGCAGCGCGGTTCCGCCGAACGCAGTCAGTACGGCCGAGAGGAATCGTGGCTGCGAGACCGTTTCGTGCATCACCTGTTCGCAGCGTCGCAATGTCGTTGATGGCCTGGTCCGGCTCGAAGTCGTGAATGATTCGTCGAATCGCCGCTGCAGTGCCTCAGCGGATCGCTCGTTCGTCCGCACGAATATGTTCAGCTTCTGGCGCGGCGCGCGGCTTTCGGGAATGTACACCGCGGTTCCGCTCTCCTGGCTCAGTCCTTCGTTGCGGACATCGCCGACGACGCCGATCACCTTCGAGTTTGTCTTTGGCGCTCTTGCCCAGGTGTAGAAACTTGCCGACCGGATCTTCTCCGGGCCAGAACTTCCGCGCAAGTTGCTGATTGATGATCACCACAGGAGAGTGTGATCGGCGAAATCTTTCTGGTCGAAGGTGCGGCCCGATGTGAGCGGAATTTTCAATGCCTGGAAATATCCGCGTGGTTACGATGTAGGTGCCCGAGGTCGGCGTGACGTCAACCGTGCCGCGACCGGCATCCTGGATCGAGAACCCGTAAGGCTCGCCGCCTCCGAACAGCGGCATCGTTTTGCTGCCGCCTGCTGCCACGACGCCCGGGAGCGGTCGCGATCACGCCGCAACAATTCATCGCGATAACGCCTCCATCTTCGGCGTCGGATGATACTTGTACTCCGGAAGTGAGAGCTGGACAGTCAGAACATGATCCGGAATCGAATCCTGGATCCGTCGAAAGAAGTTTCCACAAACTCCGCAGCACTAGTCCTGAACCAACCAGCAACGTGCAAGCGAGCGCAATCTCTGCCATCACCAGAATGTCACGGCTGCGCTGGCGACGAGTGTCCCCGGCGACCGATGTGCTTGCCGCTTTCAGCGCCTCCACCAGATTGCTGGCCCGCGACTCGTCGCGGCCGGAACTGCCCCGATCAGGATTCCGGTGACCAGCGTCAGTCCGACCGCAAACAGGATTACGGCCCCGTCGAGGTGCACAGCATCGGCGCGCGGAATGCTGCCGGCGCTGAATCGCAACAGCAGCGATGCGATCGAGGGCGCGAGCGCCAGCGCCGCCGCTCCGCCCATGCATGCGAGCACCAGATTCTCCGTCAGTACCTGCCGTCGCAATTGCCAGCGATCACCGCCCAGCGCAGCTCGAATCGCAAACTCGCGTTGCCGCGTCGTCCCGCGCGCCAGCAAAAGATTCGCGAGGTTCGCCGACGCCAGCAGCAGCACCAGCAGACCGGCCGTCAGCAGCGCGAGTAATGCCGGCTTGACCTGCCCCACGACATCGTCCCGCAGATCGACCACCAACGCTCGATTCCAACCAGCGTTCGAGTCGGGAAATTGCTGTTCGAGACGCTTGAGTACGACGCTTGAACCGGTGGCAGCCTGCTGTGTCGAGATTCCAGGCTTGAGTCGCGCCACGAGACTGATCCAGCGCAGTCCGCGTAAGTGAGGAATCTCTTCATCGGTCATTCTCGACAGCGGCATCCACAGATCGACCTGGCGCGCAGGAAACTGGAACGATTCGGGCATCACCGCCGACCACGACGTTGGGCGCGCCGTTCAGTAGAATCTTGCGTCCGACCACATCAGGATCCGCGTGAAATTGTCTTCTGCCATAGCCTGTAGCTCAGGATCGCAACAGCGTCTTTGCCCACAACATTTTCCTCTGCCAGGAAAGGACGCCCAAGGACAGGTTTCACGCCGAGAGTTGAGAAAAAACCGTTCCCTGCAAACACCGTCTCCAGATACGCCGGTTCGCCTCTCCGCTCAACGAGCAGTCCGCCCGATCCTGGTGAATACCAATAGCCGCCGAGATCCTCGAATGCATCTCTGCTGGCGCGAGAAGTCATCGAGATCCTGCGGCGAAAAGGCCGACATGTTCGCGTCGCGAGCGGGATTGGCGTCATACACTCGCACCAGGCGCGCCGGATCGCCGATAAGGCAGAGGCCGCAGAAGAACTCCGCGGACAACGGCAAAGTTCGCGACGCTGGCGCCGATGCCGAACGCCAATGTGAGAGTCGGCTATCGCGGTGAACGACGGATTCTTCTGCAGGACGCGCCAGGCGTGGCGAATGTCGCGAACCAGAGTTTGCATGTTGTGCCCCGGTCGCGAAGTGTTGAGAAATTAACGAGCGGAGTGCAATCTCTTCGCCAATCATGGTCAGTCGTTAAGTTTCTGCAAATGCTGCGCTAGGCTCCGGAATAACGAATCCGTCTCGTTACGGCGGGTCCGTCCACGTTTGGAAAGCGAGTGTCCGATAGTGGGCACAGAGCGGTCTACTTCGCTTCGTACACCGTCTTTCCGCCGACCACCGTGCGCAAGCACCTTGGTGGCAAGGATTTTTTCGGGCGACGAGGCCGTCAGGTCGCGATCGAGCACCACGAAGTCGGCCAGCATGCCCGGGACCAGCTTTCCCTTTTCTTTCTCCTCGAACTCGGCGAAGGCCGAGCCTTGCGTGTAGGCAGCGATTGCCTGATCGATCGTGATCCGCTGATCGGGGAAATATTCCTGCTTGCCGTTCTCGCTCTTGCGCGTGACCGCCGCGTAGAGTCCGCGGAACGGAGTCACGGGCTCGACCGGATAGTCGGTGCCGAACGCCAGCCCCACTCCCTTGTTCAGGAATGCCAGCCATGCGTAGGAAGTCGCGGCGCGCTTGGGCCCCAGCCGATCCTGCGCCCAGCGCATGTCGGTCAGCAGATGGTTGGGCTGCATCGAGGCAATCACTTTCAACTGTTTGAACTGCGCGATCTGCGCCGGAGTGGTCACCTGGGCATGTTCGATGCGCAGGCGGTAGTCATCGCCGCCGTTTGCGGCTTTGACGTGACCTTCCTTCGCGGCTTTCTCGGCTTCGGCGAACGCGTCGAGCGCCATCTGCACACCCTTGTCGCCGATCGCATGAAATCCGATCTGGAATCCGGCGAGCACGCGCTCCTTGGTCATCTCGTTCAGCTTCGACTGGATCGTAGCGCGGCAGGCCGGAATTCTTGGGATCGTCGGCGTAGGGCTCGAGCATCGCCGCCGTGTGCGATCCGAGCGAGCCGTCCATGAAGCCCTTCAGCATTCCGGTGTGCAGCATGAAGTCAGATTGCGGATGGGAATCGCGCTTCTTGGTTAACTCTTCGACCGGATTCGTCGAAGGGCAGCCACTCGCTGATCCGCGCCGTGAGCTTGCCTTCTTTTTCCAGCTCTTCGTAGATCTGGAAATTCTCCCATGTGGGCGAATAGTCCTGGCAGGAGGTCACGCCGTGCTGCGGCCAGGTCGGCGAGCGCGAGTTCCAGTCCCTGACGGCGCTGCTGATGGGTGGGCTTGGGCACAACTGCCAGCACAGCCGCCTGCGCCGTTTCCCGCAGAATTCCGGTGGGCTCGCCACTCTCGTTGCGATCAATGTGTCCGCCCTGCGGATCGCGGCTGGCGAGATTGACGCTGCCCAACTGCAGCGCGCGCGTGTTGGCGACGGCAATGTGTCCGTCGATGCGCACCAGAAATACCGGATGCCCGGAGGAGACTTCATCCAGATCCCAGCGCGTGGGAGTCACTCTTCACCGGCCAGAGCGTTTCATCCCATCCCGAACCCTGAATCCATTCGCCGGCCCTGGACTCCTGAACTTTGTTGGCCACGCGGGATCGAAGTTCATCCAGCGACTTCACTCCGGTGAGATCGACGCTGAGCTTGGTCTGCCCCGCGTCGTCGAGATGCAGGTGCGCGTCGTTGAAACCGGGCATGGTGAAGTGTCCGCCGAGATCGACGATCTGGGTCTGCGGACCTTTGAACTTATCCATGTCGAGGGTTTTGCCGACAGCGAGGATGCGGTCGCCCTTCACCGCAATCGCTTCCTGCCGCTCGATGGAGGCAAACTGAGCATTGGCGGGCACGCCGGTGTAGACGTTGGCGTGCACAAAGATGACATCGGCCTTGGGCTTGGTGTCGGCCGCAGGAGCGCTGGTCTGCCCCGCACTCACGGCCGTGAGAATGCAAACAAGCACAGCTCCTCCCAGACTCGCCTTGCCTGTCAGACTCATTCTCCCACCCCCGCCAGCGTCAGCATGGTCAGCAGAATTCGCTTCAGTCCCAGCTCGCGCCCGTTGGAATCGAACCACTCCTGCAGCGTATGCGCTCCGCCGCCCGAACCGCCGCCGCCGATGGCGACCGCTTCCCTGCCCATCGAGAGCGGAATATTGGCGTCGGTCGAGGCGCGCTGCACCTGCGCCGCGTTGCCCAGTTGCGACATCGACGGCGCGCACGATTTGCAGAATCCGCGCACCCGGTTGCAACTCGCCCGCCGGACGATTTCCAATCACGACCACTTCGCAACTCACTGCCGGCCGCTTCTGCGCCGGAGAACGCATTTCGGCCGCCATGGTTTCGTCCTCGACCGCCCGGTTCAGAGCCTGACGCAAGGACTGCTCCAGGCGCTCCATCTCGGTCATAGAGGTCGAACGGATGTCGACTTTCATGCTGGCCGACTCGGGAATCGAATTCACCGACGTGCCGCCGCGAATCACTCCGACGTTGAACGTCGTCTTCGGAGTCGCAGGCACGGTCGTGGCCGTGAATGTATCGATGGCCTTGGCCAGAATCACAATCGGATTGGGCGCGCCGAAATCGCTCCAGGAATGTCCGCCCGGCCCGCGCACGATGACTTCAAAACGCCGGCTGCCCAGGGCCTCGGCGACGATCGTGTCGGCGCCCGCGCCGTCGAGCACCAGGCTGTAAGCGATCGAATCTTTCCAGCGCGGCGTGGAGAAGATGTGGCGCATGCCGCGCAGATCGCCTTCGCCCTCTTCCCCAACGTTGCCGATGAAGACAAACGGCAGCGCGTGCCGGATGCGCACCGACGCGCAGCAGGGCTGCGATTCCCAGCATGGCAGCCACGCCCGCGCCGTTGTCGGAGACTCCCGGGCCGTAGATGCGGCTTCCCTGATGGCGGATGTTCAGCGGCGTATTCGCGGGAAAGACGGTGTCGATGTGCGCGCTGAGCGCAACGTAACGGCGGCCGAAGCCGGGATGCATGCCGAAGACGTTGCCGACATCGTCGATGCGGACATCATCCAGCCCGACTTCGCGGAAGCGCTCCGCCAGCCAGGCTCCGCGGGCCGACTCGCCAAACGGAGGCGCCGGGATGCGCGCCATTTCCATCTGCCAGTGCAGCAATTGCGGCTCGTTGGCGCGAAACCAGTTGAAGGCCGACCGCACCTCGGGCGAGGCGGCCAGGCGCGCCACCTCACGCTGAATGACCTCCCTCGCCGCAGCGTGCGTCACTGCAGGACCGGAGTCAGGCGGTTCCGCGCGCGAAAAATTGGGGCTCATGGCAGGTTAGGGTCAGTGTACAACGCAGGCGAAACATCTGGACATTACCGAAGATGGAAACCGCGCGGCTGGAAGTACAAAAGCGCTAAGGTAAACAGCGTGTCCAAGTACAATTCCATGCATACCTTCGATCGTTAAGGGGCGACGATGCGAATGCGATTTACCTTATTTCTATCACGACCGTTGTGCTTTTGTTACCCAATATGGGTCATGCGCAGGCTGACCATCACCACGGTTCGCCTGAGACCCTGGGCAGCGTGACTTTCACCACCTCGTGCAGCAGCACAATTCAACCTCAGTTCAATCGCGCCGTAGCCCTCATGCATTCCTTTCAATTTCGGAACGCCATTGAGGCATTCGACGCCATTCTCGTGACCGACCCATCGTGCTCCATCGCATACTGGGGCATCGCGCTGAGTAGTTGGGGGAACCCCTTCGCCGCCGGGCTCAAGTCCCCGGCGCAACTGGAGCAAGGACTCAAAGCCGTGAAGCAGGGCGCGGGTTAGCCCTCCGAAGACGGAGCGGGAGCGTGCCTATGTCGAGGCTGTCGCGCACCTGTTTACCGATACTGCGAACACCGATCAGCAATCACGGAAGCTGGGATATGAAGACGCAATGGCCGCTCTCAGTGCCGCTCACCCCGAGGACACCGAAGCGGCCATTTTTTATGCGCTGGCTGTCGCCGGCGCGGCCGATCCGGCCGATAAAACGTATGCGAAGCAACTCAAGGCCGGGGCGATCCTGGACAAGCTGTTCACTCAATATCCGAATCATCCGGGATTAGCTCACTACATCATTCACGCGTACGACGTTCCGCCACTGGCACCGCGGGCGATGGAGGCGGCGCAACGGTACGGCGAGATTGCACCGTCAACGCCACACGCATTGCACATGCCGTCCCACACGTTTACCCGAGTCGGTGACTGGCAAGCCTCCATCAACGCCAATCTGGCTGCTTCGGCCTCCGCACGCAACGCGGGTCAGACGCCCGAAGAGCTGCACGCCACCGACTACATGGTCTACGCCTACTTGCAGACCGCGCAGGACAACGCCGCGAAGCGTCTGGTGGAATCGGCTGCTCAGAGCTTTCACCCGCTTCGATCCGGCAAATCCGAACACGGGAGCGGGCAGTCCGGCTACGGCATACTTTGCGCGTGCGGCGATTCCTGCCCGCTATTGTCTGGAACGGCAGGCTTGGTCCGATGCGGCCAAGCTGGAGCCAGTCTCCAGCCCATTTCCGTACACCGATGCGATCACCTACTTTGCCCGCGGGTTGGCGGCCGCTCATCAGAAGGATCGTGCCTCAGCCCTCTCAGCCATCGATTCTTTGAAGCAGATGCGCGGAAAACTGATCACGATGAAAGAGGCCTATTGGGCCAACCAGGTCGATATTCAGCGCCAGGAAGTATCCGCGTGGCTGGCCTTTGCTGATGGCGATAGCGAGGGTGCCCTTACTGGAATGCGGGCAGCGGCGGAACAGGAAGACCAGACCGAAAAGAGCGCAGTCACGCCGGGGCCACTCGCGCCGGCGCGCGAACTGCTGGCGGAGTTGCTGCTGGAATTAAAGCGACCCTCGGAAGCGCTCAAGGAGTTCGAAGCAACACTGACTAAAGAACCCAACCGTTTTCGGTCTCTGTACGGTGCAGCCGAGGCGGCGAAGTTGGCCGGCGATCGTCAAACGGCACAGGCACATTTCCAGGCTTTGCTCAAGGTGGCAGCCCGAGCCGACAAACCTGGGCGCGAAGAATTGGCCGAGGCGATCAGCGGAGCGAAAGCAGAATAGCTGCCGTCCAGATTACGGTTGATCTCGCGCAAGCTTCAGGAAGTCCGCCGGGCGCTCACGCCGTCCGATTTACAGGCCGTGCTCCGACTCGTGCTGCCACGGCAGCGACGAATTGCCTGGTAGCCTCGACGGGGATTCCATAGCGATCGCCCCCTCGAATGATTGGCCCGGCGATCGCGTCGAGTTCTGGTGGGTTGCCTCGCTCGACATCTTTCTGCATGGAACTACGCATGCCGTAGGGCGCCCTGCTCATGCCCGCAAAAACAACGTTCGCGTCGACCTTCGCGCCCTCAGCGGTGGCAACGGCGCAGGCCTCGCGGACGCACGATTCCCACTGTTGCTTTCCACTCCGGGATTACTCATCACGCCGCCGACGGGCTGATCGAATGCGGTGGTCGCCAGCGCGATCGGGGCAAGGAAGACGATCTTGGTCCACATCAGCGTGGCCTCGTCGTCGATGAAGTGGCATTCGAAGCCGATCTTCTGAAGCTGTTCGAGCGTGACGCCCAGTAACGGCCGCCCGGCAGACGAGACATTCAAGATCGCGAACGGAGAACGATGAATAATGTGACCGGGCGCAACGCGCTCGGATTCGACTGCGATGGTGGCCGGCGATCACGCGGTCGATACCGTATTTCGCTGCGCAACCAGGCCAGATGATCAATGCCATTGAGCAGCGGAACGATGGCGCCGACCGACTCCGGATGAGTTAACGCGGCGAGCGAGTCCTGCAACTGGGTCGCTTTGACCGCGATCCACAGCACGTCGACGGGAGGCACTTCTGCGCTGCGCGCGACAGGCACCACGATGTTTCCGAAAGGACTTTCCAGCTTCAGTTGTTCGGGATAGGAGGCGAGCGACTGCGGCTTAACGACGGCGGTGACCGAATCGCCCAATCGCGCCAGTGAGGCGCCGATCAGGCCGCCGACGCCGCCTACTCCGAGAATGGCATGTCGAAGAGCAGGCATGCGGTCATTTCTTCAGTGCCGAGACCGGCACGCACTCGAGGATCTCGGCCTCGCTCAGCGTGTGGTCGCTCTGCTTGGCGCGCTGGTAGATGCGATCCACGATGTCATCGGACGCGGGAATGTTGTGCCGCTCCAGCCAGAACAGCACATTCGACTTGCCGCTCATCGGGCCGACGTCGATGATCTGGTCAAGGCCGAATACGTGCGAGGGCACGCCGGAGTAGACCGTGTTCGCGAGCACAACGTCATTCTTGTGATAGGCCTTGATGATCGCCGCCGCATGCACGCCGGTGGCGGTGCGGAAAGCGTCGTCACCGACCACCGGATAGTTGCGCGGAATGGGCACACCGGTCGCGCGCGAAACAGCCTCGCAGTATTCCTTCAACTTGGTCAGGTCCTGCTGATCCCAGGGCGCGATGTCCATCAGTTTGAGGTTCACCAGCATCTGATCGATCTGCGTGTTGCCGACGCGCTCGCCAAGACCGATAGCGCAGCCATGTACGCAATTGGCTCCCGCGATGATCGCCGCCATGGAATTGGCAATCGCCAGTCCGCGATCGCTGTGGCCGTGCCAGTCGACGCGAATCTTCTCGCCGGAGGGCTTGACGACCTCCGCGATCACGAATCGCACCAAGGCCAGCGCGCCCATCGGCGTGGCATGCCCTGCGGTGTCGCAAATGCAAATCGCCCGCGCGCCGCATTCGATCGCCGTCGTATACAGCCGCTTCACGGTTTCGGGATCGCAGCGGCTCGTATCTTCGGTGACGTACATGACATCGAGCCCGAGCGAAACCGCGTACTTCACGGCCTTCTCGGTCGTCTTCAGAAGGAAGTCGTCGGTCCAGCCTTCGGTGAAACGGCGAATCGGGCTGGAGCCGATAAATGTCGCGGCCTCGATGCGCAGCCCGGTCTTCTGCACGATTTCAGCGATCGGACGAATATCGTTCTCGTGCGTACGCGCGGCACAGTTGGCCTGAATCTTCATCTTGTGCGCGGCGATCTCGCGCGCCAGCGCAGTGACGGCCTCAACCGCGCGCGGCCCCGCTCCCGGCAGGCCGAGATCGAGGGAATTGATCCCGAGCGCTTCCATCAGATGAAGAATCTCGATCTTCTCGGAGATCGAAGGATCGCGCACCGAAGGCGACTGCAGCCCGTCGCGCAGGCTCTCGTCATTGAGCAGAACCGGCCCCGGAGGCTTCAGTCCCGGCGGGAAGTTCTTGTTCCAGTCGTAGATGAGGTCGGAGGTGTTCATGAAGCAGCAATGAGCGGTGAGCAATGAGCTATGAGCAAAATGCTCCACGCCCAATAGAGTTTTCTGTTCTCCCCAGTTCGTTGAATTCGCAGGTGAGCGGTTGCTCACTGCTCATAGCTCACTGCTATGCTATTTTTCCTTCGGCGGCAGCGTTAATCCAAATACCGAAATCATTCCCTGCCCGCGACGTTGATCTTGCTCTCCCCAGGAGTGGGCAGGTACAGCGCCTTGCAGTTCTCGCAGCGATAGACTTCGGCATTGGGACCCCAGGCCTTCTCGACGTCACCACACTCGCGTTCGACCGCGTCGGTCTTGTAGGACCAGAGCTTCAAGATGTCCGCCGCAGAACTTTCCCTTCTCGTTTTTCTCGTTGCAGGCACGCTGGCCCTGCTTCTTGATCTTCACCTTGTGGTTGGGAAGCTGCGGAATATTCTGAGAGCCGGAAGTGGTCACTTCGCCAGTCGCCAAAGGACATACCCTCGTTCGGGCGGCCACGCGGGCCGCCGGATTCGGCCTAATGCGGTCATTGTAACCGAAACTGCAAAAGCAATAAGCACGAAGGACACGAAGGTGCACGAAGGAAAACCCTAGAAGACTTCCTTCGTTCGACTGCCTGCTCAGTGTCCTTCGTGGTTGTCGCTTTTCGATCTGCTAGTCTGTGACTTCATGATCACGATCGTTTCCGGTCTGCCGCGCTCCGGCACTTCTTTGATGATGCAGATGCTGGTCGCGGGAGGGATGACGCCACTCTCCGACGGCGAGCGCACGGCAGACGCTGACAATCCGCGCGGATACCTGGAGTGGGAACGCATCAAGCAACTTCCCGATGATCCCGGATGCATTGCCGAAGCCGAGGGCAAGGTCGTGAAAGTGATCTCGCGGCTTCTGCTGTCACTTCCTTCTGGCCACGACTACCGGGTGATCTTCATGCAACGGCCGTTGCCGGAGGTGCTCGCCTCGCAAGATGAGATGTTGCGCCGGCGAGGAACCTACAAAGAGGGCGCGAATCCCGCTGCGATGGCCGCTGCTTTCGAAAAGCATTTGCGCGAAGTCTATGCCTGGCTCGACGGGAAGCCTTATGTGAAATCGATTCGCGTTTCGTATCACGACGCGCTACAGCACGCCGAAGAAGTCAGCCGGAAGATTGGTGAATTTCTCGGAATCTCGCTGAACGTGGAAGCCATGACGCGAGCAGGTCGACGCGTCTCTGTATCGCAATCGAACGGTGAGCCCGGCCACGCCCGCGTTCGCTTACGCTCAGCGGCCGAGGTGCAGCCGCAGCCTTTCAACGCCTACGGGACGACTTCTAGAACTCCCGCTTCGGCGCAGCCTGATCCGCGCCGACGTGCCCGGTCTGAATCTCAGCCTTGAAATAGTTCTCCCCTTTTACGGGCGCGCCCGCCATCCTTCGCAGAATGCCGATCTGTCCGCTGTGGGTGAAGGCGTCGGCGACCGGGCCCTGAAAAAGATTCTCCAGCGAAGCCTGTAGCGGCGCATCGGAAGCTAAATAGTCATCAAACTTCTTCAGCGCGGCAAAGAACCGGTTCACTTCTTCATCCCAGGGCAGCGGTTTGGAATCATTCCACTTCTTCTCGCCGTTGGCCATCGATAATCCCCAATCCATCAGGTCGCCGATATGCGCCAGGATCTGCGCTGGCGTGCGCGCGCCTGCTCCTGCCTGGAATTCCGCGAAGCCGGCGGGAGCGTTGCGCACCGTCTTCCCGCATCGATACGCGAGCGTCGCCAAGGTGTGGCGGAATAATTGACGATTGGAATTGTTCATGATCGGCCATGGCTATCCAGCTTACACTGAAGCGTGGAGGCGCAACACATGGCGAAGAAGGCTAGTCTTTCCGGGGAGGCCGGCCCGGAACAATCACTCGTGGCTCGCCCGGGCGCAGTCAGCCGAGTCAACGCCGAGCACTACCGCTGGGGACATGAGTGCGATGCGTGGCATCTGGTCAAAGACCCGCAGTTGACGGTGATCGAGGAACTGATTCCTCCGGGCGCGGCCGAGGTGCGGCACTATCACCAGAAGGCGCAGCAGTTTTTCTACATTCTCGCGGGAGAGGCGATGATGGAAGTGGAAGGCGATCCCGTGCTCGTGCCCGCGGGAAGCGGCATTCGCATCATGCCGGGTGTGCGCCACCAGATTCGCAATCCTTCGTCGAGCCCCTTGCGGCTGCTGGTGATCTCGCACCCGCCGAGTCACGGAGATAAGTTCGAGGCACCAGTTTCGTAATGCCGGCGCCACTTTATAACCGCTTACGCAGCAGGGTGCCGGTCGCGCGCAGTGCACCACGCGCCCGCGTTATCAGCCCGCGCGCGAACTGCATATCCAGGAAGCCTTCCATCTGACGCCGGAAATCCTCGCCATATCCGTGCCACCACACTTTCTTCATCCCCGGCAAGCGGTCCGTATCCAGATATTTCACCCGCACCATCTCTTCCAGTCCGAAGCGCCCGTGAGTACGGCCCACACCGCTGGCCTTCACGCCGCCGTGCGGAGCCTCGCTGATGCCGAAGCACGAAATCACGTCGTTCACCATGACCGTGCCGGCATGAATGCGGCGCGCCACGCGCTCTCCACGTTTCGGATCGCGCGTCCACACGCTGGCCGCCAATCCGTATTCAGAATCGTTCGCCAGGCGTACAGCTTCGTCGTCATCGTTGCACGCCATCACCGGCAGCACGGGACCGAAGGTTTCTTCGCGCATGATGCGCATGTCGTGCGTCACGTCCGCCAATACCGTGGGAGCGTAGTAATTTGGCCCCAACTCGGGCAACCGGGTACCACCGGCGAGAACACGCGCTCCGCGTGACTTCGCGTCCTCCACGTGCGACTCCACGATCCGGACCTGCCGCTCCTGAATCATCGGCCCCACATCCGTGTGTGGATCCATGCCGTTGCCCACGCGCAGTTTCTTCGTCTTATCTGCACATGCCTGGGCAAAGGACTCGTACAAGCTACGATGCACGTAGCAACGCTCGACCGACAAGCAGGCCTGTCCGGCATTGACGAAAGCTCCCCACACTGCGGCGCTCGAAGCTACATCGACATCGGCATCATCGAGCACCAGCATGGGATCTTTCCCACCCAGTTCGAGCACCACCGGAAGCAGGCGATCGGCCGCGGCAGCTGCAATGCGCTTTCCGGTAGTAACGCTACCCGTGAACACCAGCTTGTCGATGGTTGAACGCATCAGTGCCGCTCCGGCCGGCCCCTCGCCCACCACCACCTGAAATACATCCTCGGGCACACCGGCCGCATGCAGCAGCGAAGCCAACTCCAGCGCCACCAGCGGCGTCAGCTCCGAAGGTTTTAGCACCACGGCATTGCCTGCGACCAGCGCCGCCAGCGTCTCCGTCGCCGGAATCGAAAACGGATAGTTCCACGGCGAGATGATTCCGACTACGCCGTGTGGTTCGCGAACCAGCCATCCACGCTTCAGCTTGGTGACCAGATTGCCGTGGGGGACGGGTTCATCGCGCAGCAGGCGGAATGCGTTGTGGATGAGGAATCGCGCCGCGTCAAGAACGACGAGTACTTCGGTGACGAGCGCCTCCGCCAGAGGCTTTCCCACTTCACGGGTAATCGCCGCCGCGATCGCTGATTTCCTTTCGTAGAGTTTTCCCTGAAACTCGCGCAAGACGGCGATGCGGTGCTGCAGGCCAAGATCGGCCCAGGCCGCCTGGGCGGTACGCGCCCGCTCGACGGCGGCAAAGACTTCAGCTTCCCCGGCGGAATCCAGCTCCCGCAACACTTCGCCGGTCGCGGGATTCACGGACGAAATCTTTCGAGCCACGATTTGCAGATCGGTCGCCATGAAGCAATGGTATTCCCCAGAAACGTAGCTGGCTACGTTTCTTGTCTGGAGCCTCCGTCACGGGAAAATAGCCGATCGCCTAGATTTTGTGGGGACAGCCGCCTTCGGCTGTCCGTCGCCCGAAGGGCGACTGTTTTTGCCTGCGCTGCTGTCATGAAAGCAGTTCCTTCCTGCTCGATATGTCCGTCTTCTCAGGACTGAATTTCGGTGCAAGGGGCAAAGACGGCCGCTCGCGCGGCCGGACAGCCGAATGCGGCTGTCTCCACAAGATTCTTCAGATCTTTGGCCCCTAGTAATCCACTTCCACCAGATACAATCCCGCGGCCGGTGCCGTGGCTCCGGCCGCCGACCGGTTGCGTGCTTCCAGAATCCGCGTCACGTCATCCAGCTTGCAGCGTGCCGCGGCCTACGAGGATGAACGTTCCCACCAGATTCCGCACCATGTGGTGCAGGAATCCGGAGCCGCGCACCGTGTAGATCAACTCATCGCCCGCGCGTTCCCAGGCGGAAGAAAAAATCGTCCGCACATTCGAAACCGGCTCGCCTTCGCGGCCTCGCTCCGGATCGACCGCGGCGAACGATGTGAAATCGTGCTCTCCGACGACCAAGCCTGCGGCGCTCGCCATCGCTTCCTCGTTCAGCGGATAGGGATAGTGCCACACGTACCGCGCCAGAAACGGAGGACAGATCGCACCTCGATAGATCCGGTATCGGTAAGTCTTTCCTCGAGCCGAGTGCCGGGCGTGAAACTCCGCCGGCATTTCTTTCACGTCGAGCACGCGCACTGACGCCGGCAAGATATCGTTCAACGCCTTCAGGAAATTCTCCGTGGGGACCGGCGACGATGTGACAAATGTCATAACCTGGGCCAGCGCGTGCACTCCCGCGTCGGTGCGGCCGGAGCCTTGCGGCAATACCTTTTCCCCGGTGATTCGTCCAATGGCTGAGGCGAGTGTCCCCTGCACCGTCACCGCGTCAGGCTGCACCTGCCACCCGGAGAATTCCGCCCCATCATAGGAAAGGATCAATTTGAGATTGCGCCGGCGTCGATCTTTAGAGTCCGGCGGCGCGCTCGAATCATCGAACTCACTTACACTCATGCAGGCGTTCCCGAGCAGTGGCAAATGCTTTGAAGGCAATATCGGGGTTCGGTCAGATATACTAAACCGTTTCCGCAGAATCCTGGCTTCGAGCATGACCGCTTCCGTCGAGGCTGGGCCCGGGAACACCGTACGTCCGAAAGCAAATGCAAGCGCGGGACCCGGAAAGGTCTTTTTCGTCCCAGCTTTGAGGAACCTTCCGCCGCTCCTTTGCGTACCAATGCCTGAGCAGGATTTATTTCAGGGACGAGCTGCACCAGGCAAGAACCGTTTTTTTCGTAACCAAGCCTTAATCAATATGGTTTTTACGATCGGAGATGAGTAGATGCCATTTGCACCTATAACCTCGACCATCCGGCTCGCCGCCACGGCAAGTCTATTCGCAACGCTGACCATGGCCTGTTGGGCCCAGGAGCCACCCGCCGCGCCGACGCCGCAGAATACTCCGGAAACAAAGCCGGTTCCAGTGCTGAACTACACCAAACCGGCAAAGCATTTCCCCAATCCTATCGGCCCTTACACGCCGCATCAGGTGGCCCCGCCAAATCTGGCGAACACGGCGCGCATCGATTCTCTGATGCGCGACGGCAAGCTTTATCTCTCGTTGAACGACGCGATCGCGCTGGCGCTCGAGAACAACCTCGATATCGCGATCGCGCGCTACAACCTGAACATCGCTGATACCGACGTGCTGCGTGCCAAGGCCGGCGCTCAGATTCTGGGCGTGAATGTCGGCATCGTGCAGAACACTCCGGGCGGCGGCGTGGGCGGCATCGGAACGCAGGTAGGTTCCGGTACGGGCGGCACCAGCCTGGGCGCTGGCGGTGCCGGCGTCGGAGTTGGCGGTATCGTCGGCTCGACGGCTGGCGGTCTTTTCGGCCCGCTAATCACCAGCTTTGATCCGATGCTGACGGGATTCTTCCAGAGTGACCACTTCCACATCCTACCCTCCAGCACGTTTCAGTCCAGCCTCGCCGCAGAACACAACGACTGCGAATTTTCAGTACGTGCAGGGATTCCAGTGGGGAACCAATCTGTCCGTCGGATTCAACAACACTCGGACCACCGTTGGTAACGCCCCTTTCAGCCCCTTAAGTCCGCAGTTGAACTCCAATTTCCAGTTCAAGGCTGACGCAGCACCTGCTTGCAGGGCTTCGGATTCGCCTCCAACACTCGCTTCATCCGTATTGCCAAGAACAACCGTGAACTCTCCGATGTAGCGTTCCGCCTGCAGATCATCACCACCGTCGATCAGATCGAGAACATGTATTGGGATCTGGTCTATGCCTACGAGAATCAACGAGTGAAGGAAGAGTCCTTAGCCTTCTCGCAGAAGACACTCTCGGACACCAAGAAGCAAGTGGAGATCGGAAGCCTTGCGCCGATCGAAGCTGTGCGCGCCCAGAGCACGGTGGCTGCCGATCAGCAGGCTCTCACGGTCGCCAGGACCAACCTTCAATTGCAGCAGTTGATCATGAAGAACGCGCTTAGCCGCACGCTGCACGATCCGGCGCTGGCAAATGCCGATGTGATTCCCACGTCAACGATGGAAGTTCCGGAGAACGAACAGGTCCAACCAACCGAGGAGTTGGTGAACGAGGCGCTGCAGCACCGGGCAGAACTGGTCGAGTCGCGCATCCAGTTGAACAGTCAGCAAATCAGCAACAAGGCACTTCGCAGCTGGCTTGCTGCCGACCCTGGATGCGTTTGCCTACTACGGCGGCTATGGACTGGGTGGGTCGCAGAATCCGACTAATCTCTGCGGCAACCCGCAGAATCCTGGCATCGGTTGTACGACAGACACCGGCTCCGCCGGTCGAGCTACGGCGGCACGCTCAATCAGCTCGTCAACTCCACCGCCTCCGACAAAGGTGTCGGCTTGCAACTCAACATTCCGCTGCGGAACCGCGCTGCCCAGGCGGTTCAGATTCGTGGCCAGTTGGAATACCGCCAGGCGCAGATGGCGCTGCAGCAGACCGAGAACCGGGTGAGCATCGAAGTTCGCCAGGCCCAGTTCGCTGTGGAACAAAATCGCGCGAGCGTGGCTTCGGCGCAGGCTGCCGTGGACTACGCACGACAGTCGCTCGATGCCGAGCAGAAGAAATATCAGTTCGGCACGTCGACCACCACGGCAGTTCTGCAGACTCGCAGCGCGCTGGCCACGGCGGAATCGACTTTGATGTCGGCGATGGCCGCCTACGAGAAGTCGCGGGTCGAACTGGAGCGCGCTACCGGCAACGCTGCTCGATAAGAACGGCATCAGCATCGACGATGCCGCCCGCGGTCAGGTCACGCGCATGCCGAACGTTCCTTATGTCGCGCCTCGCAAGGAGCTACCCTCGACAACGCCAACCGCCCAGCCGCAGCAGTAGAGCGGATCGCGCAAAAACCTCGAACGCCGCTGTGCTACTACAGCGGCGTTTTCTTTTCCTCACAATTCTTTACAATCCTCGACGCCTCGCGGCAAACTTCTGCCGCTAAGATGAAGTGACGCTTTTTCGCGTTCTGCATCCAACAGTGCTTTCTGATTTCTGATCCTGCAATGCTTGGCGCTATTTTTCCCCGCAAGGAGAAGCTCATGTCCTTCCCGCGTCTGATATCTGCTTTCAGGTTGTATATGCTGCACGCCGCTGCCGTTCTTCTGATTGCAAGCGTGCCCCTCTCGCTGCCTGCGCAACAAAGCGTGCCGCCGGCCTCGTCGCAGTCCGCGGCGCCCGCGGCGCCGCAGCCTGCCCAGCCTGAGGCCTTGCATCTGGTCGACTATTCGCGTTCCGCGGTCCGCCTTCCCTCATGTGCTGCAGCCCTACACGTCGCGCGAGCTACCGCAGCCAGCCTTTGGAAATTCGCCGCGCATTGATTCGCTGATGCGCGATGGCAAGATCTATCTCTCCATCGATGACGCGATCGCTCTGGCGCTCGAGAACAACCTCGATCTCGAGATCGCCCGCTATAACCTGAACATCGCCGACAGCCGATCTGCTCCGCGCCAAGTCCGGCGCCAGCATTCTCGGCGTGAATACCGGAGTCGTGCAGAACACTCCCGGCGGCGGCGTGGGCGGACTCGGCGGCACCGTCGGCTCAGGCACGGGCGGAACGACCGTCGCCGCCGGCGGCGCGGGCACAGGCACGCTCGGCTTGGTCAGTTCGACACTCGGCATCGGATCGACCATCACCAGCTTCGATCCGCAGCTCACCGGAACTCTTCAACTCGACAAGAACGAGGCCCAATCCACGAGCCCCTTCAGCCCAGTGCCAGTGATCGCCCAAAATACCTACACGGCCAACTTCGGTTACACGCAGGGATTCGCTTGGGGCGGCGCTCTCACCGGAGTTTTCAACAACACTCATCTCACCACCAACAACACCACCAGCCTGCTTACGCCGCAACTCGGATCGAACTTTCAATTTCGCTTCACGCAGAACCTGCTGCAGGGATTCGGATTCCTGCCCAACACGCGGTTCATTCGCATCGCCAAGAACAATCGTGAGATTTCCGACGTTGCCTTCCGCCTGCAGGTGATCACCACGGTCGATCAGATCGAAAACATGTATTGGGATCTGGTCTACGCCTTCGAAAACTGTGCGCGTACAGCAGGAAGCACTCACTTACGCACAAAGGGCTCTGGACGATGCCAAACGGCAGGCGCAAGTCGGAACCGTGCCTCCGATTCAGGTCGTGAGCGCGCAGAGCACCGTGGCTACGGACCAGCAGAATCTCATCGTCGCCCAGAACAATCTGCAACTGCAACAGTTGCTGATGAAGAATGCGCTCAGCCGGAGCATTGAGGATCCGATGCTCGCCGAGGCCGATGTCATCCCGACGTCGGTGATGCAGGTACCGCAGGAAGAACCCGTCATTCCGATTCAGGACTTGATCAACGATGCCCTGCAACATCGCGCCGAACTGGTGGAGACACGCATCGACCTGAATTCGCGTGACATCAACGTGAAAGCGGTTCGAAATTCGATGCTGCCCTGAGCTGCAGGCATTTGCCTACTATGGAGGCTCTGGTTTGGGTGGTGATGTGAACCCGAACTGCGCCTTCAGCGGAGTCTCGTGCTACAACCCGGCCAAGGCCCCGCCGGCGTTCCGAAGTGCAACCAGCGTTGGATACAGCGCTACGCTGAATCAGATGGTGAATTCCACTGCCCCCGACAAAGGAGTGGGACTCTCACTCAACATTCCCATTCGCAACCGTCTGGCGCAGTCGAACCAGGTGCGCGCGCAACTGGAATACCGCCAGGCGCAGGTGCGCCAGCATCAGCTTGAGAACCAGGTGCGGATCGAGGTGCGCAACGCGCAATTCGACGTGAAGCAGAACCGGACGGCCGTGCAGGCGGCGCAGTCGGCGGTCGATCTAGCGCGGCAGACTCTGGAGGCGGATCAACAGAAGTTGAAGGTTGGACTCACCACGCAGGTGACCATCCTGCAGGATGCTGCGACATTGACTACAGGCGAATCGAACCTGGTTTCGGCGAAGGCCGCGTACGAAAAATCGCGTCTTGAACTCGACCGCGCGACCGGCCTGCTGCTGGAGCATGCCGGTATCGACATCTCCGACGCCACCCGAGGCCAGGTCACGCATCTGCCGAACGTACCCTACGTCGCGCCGCGGCAGGATGTACAGCCTGGCACGCAGCCGAGTGCACCGTCAGCCTCGATCCAGCCCGTTCAGTCGGGAGGACAGTAGAGTCTCGATCTCAGCGCCCTCTGCGGTGTTTCTCGGCGAACTCTGCGGTTAAAAGCTTTTGACCGTGGAGTTCGCGGAGAACTGCCGCGGTAGAGTCCAGAGAGACTCGCGCCGCGGATCGCCTGATACACTACGCTGCAATGGAGACGTGGAAGAGCGGCGCTTTAGCGCCGCGTGAGCGACTAGAAAAGGACCAGGGCTTCAGCCCACGGCGCGTGCTTCCAAGATTCTTTCTCTGGCTCCTGCCTCTGTCCTTCCTGCTGCAAGTCGCGTCGATCGGCATCTTTCATCAGTATCGAACCCGCCCCGGCAATGACAACTTCGAATTCGGATGGGAGATGGGCCGCATCGGCCGCTCCATCGCTCAGGGGCAAGGCTTCAGCAGTCCGTATGACGGCAATACCGGACCGACCGCGTGGGAACCGCCGCTGTATCCATTTCTGATCGGCGGAGTGTTCAAGGTATTCGGCATCTACACGCACGCCTCGGCGTGGGTGCTTGCTCAGCATCAACAGCCTGTTCGCAACGCTGACGTGCATTCCCATTTTTCTGATCGCGCGCAAGACGTTCGGCGATAACGTCGCGAAATGGTCGGCGTATGCCTGGGGACTGAATCCGTACGTGTGGTACTGGTCGATCCACTGGATCTGGGATACGACGTTCACGCCGTTCATTCTCGCGTGCGTATTTCTGCTGGCGCTGGAACTGCAAGACTGGCCGGGATGGCAAGGCTGGGCGCTGTTCGGCGCGCTCTACGGGATCGGTGCGCTGGCCAATCCCACGATGCTCACCTTCCTTCCCTTCTGCGGGCTGTGGATCTGGCGGCAGCGATATCGCCGAAGTCTGCCGTCCGTCGGCGGCATCGTGATCGCGTCCATGCGTTTTCTGGGCAGCGCTGTCGCCGTGGCTTATCCGCAATTACGCAGTCTTCGGACACTTCCTGTCTCCGCGATGATTTCGGCCTGCAGTTCCGTTTGGGCAATGGTCCTTACGCCGAGGGCATGCTGATGCCATACCTTCAGCCGCATCACAACAAGCTGGAGTGGGAGAAATTCCAGCAGATGGGTGAAATCGCGTATGGCGAAGTCGTGCAAGCAAGAGGCCTTCGATTGGATTCGCTCACATCCGGGACGATTTGCAGTTATCAGCCTGAAGCGCTTCTTCTATTACTGGAACGGCGTGCCCCGGGAGACGAATAGCGTTTCGCCGGTGGACTTTCGCACGTCGGCATTTCTGGCAACGTCGGTGCTGGCGCTGTGGGGACTTGGCCGCGCGTTGCGCCAGAAGCGGCCGGGGGCGTGGCTTTTCGCGGGACTCGTGCTCACGTATCCCACGGTCTATTACTTCGTCTTTCCGCACGCGCGCTACCGGCACCCGATTGAGCCGGAGTTGGTCATCCTGATTGTGTTTCTGATAGCTGAAGCGATAGGACGGTAACGAAGGCTAGAAGCTGCAGAATGCAGAAGCTAAAATCGCGCGTCGCTTTATAGCGCTCTGCTCTTCCTTACGAGTTCTCTGCGTTCTCCGGGTTCCACGACTGTGAGACAATTCCGAGTTCGCCAGACGCACATGCAACTTTCGGTCGTCATCATCACGTACAACGAAGAAGCCAACATCGGCCGCACGCTCGCAGAGCGTGCAACCGCTGGTTGCCGACGGCAAGGGAGAGATCATCGTCGTCGACTCCGGTTCGACCGACCGCACGGTGGAGATCGCGAAATCGTTCGGCGCGAAAGTGTTCGTCGAGGAGTGGAAGGGCTTCGCGGCGCAGAAGAATTCGGCCATCGACAAGGCGGAGTGGGAATGGATTCTGAGTCTGGACGCAGATGAAGAATTGATGAGACATGGTGGAGATCATTCGAGATCTGATTTCCAGACCCGACGAGCTAAGCCGAGGCAAATGCAGAAAGCTGCATCTTCCGACGAATGGACTCTCTGGAAACGGTTGAAATGGTGATGGCGCTCGAAGAAGCCTGGACGAGCCTTGCGAAGAAGGCCGAAGAGATCCCGGTAGCGTTGAGCGGCTATTGGTTCCCACGCAAGAACTATTTCCTCGGACGATGGATCAAACATGGTGGTTTCTGGCCCGATCCGCAAGCTGCGGCTCTTTCGTCGCGGCTACGGACGATTCGAAGAACGCGCCGTCCACGAAGACGGTGAAGGTGGACGGCAACACGGCACAACGTCAAAGCGCGGCTCCATCATCCACCACTCCTACCCCACCCTCTCCGACTACATCGAGCACATGAACCGCTACTCCTCGCTCGGCGCGGAGATGGTCGTGGCCAAGGGCAAAGTCCGATTCAGCTTCATCAACATCGTCCTGCGGCCGCTGTTCACCTTCATCTACAACTACTTCTTCCGCCTCGGATTTCTCGACGGCCGCGAAGGGCTGCTGCTGCACCTCTATCACGCGGTTTACGTCTCGTGGAAATACGCGAAGGCGTGGGAACTGTCGCGCAAAAAAACGACGTTGTCATCCTGAGCGGAGGGACTGCTTCGCGAAGGCGAAGCAGTCACGGAGTCGAAGGATCCCTATCCGCTTGCCTTGGCACGCGACTCGTCGAGGAGTTCTCCCGACGGCGCGCCGCAGAGAACCTGCGAAGAATGCCTCGCCAGCGCATGAGCGCCGTCTGGAGGACGGAGATCCTTCGACTGCGCGGGATGACAAGTTCATTGAGTCGGGATGACACAGGTGATGGGATCGGTACATTCTATCCTGGCTATACCGACCGGTCGTTTTGATCGCGGCTCTCGCCTTGCTCCAACGCGCCCCTTCCCTATCATCAAAGAAGAACTGGGGATTCGCATGGAAAAGAAGCCGTCTCGCCAGTCCAATCCGCCGCAAGTCGCCGACAGTCCCGTCGCCGACGTGTTTGAGAATCGCCATCCGTCCGACGCCGAGAAGAAGTGGGCGGAGAAGACGCTGGCGCCCACGCTCGAAAAAGCTCCCGAGCGCCCGATTGGCGCGCCCACCGGCGTGAATCTCGACGAGCACGGCAACGCGCGCTTCACCACGATCTCCGGCGTTCCCGATTCGACGGCTCTACACGCAGGCCGATCTGCCCGAGGACTGGAGCGAGGAACAATACCTCGGCTATCCCGGCCAACCGCCATTCACGCGCGGCATTCACGCCACCGGATATCGCGGCAAGCTCTACACCATGCGCCAGTTCTCCGGCTTCGCCTCGCCGGAGGAAACCAACCAGCGCTACAAGTATCTGCTCGAGCACGGCGGCAGCGGGCTTTCCGTCGCGTTCGACTCTGCCCACGCTGATGGGCTACGACTCCGATCATCCGGCGAGCGAAGGCGAGGTCGGCAAGTGCGGCGTGGCCATCGATTCGCTCGAGGACATGGAGATTCTCTTCAACGGCATCGATCTGGAGAAGACCACCGTATCGATGACCATCAATTCGCCGGCCTCGGTGCTGTGGGCGATGTACCTGGTGGTCGCCGAAAAGCAGGGCGCGGACTGGAAGAAGATTTCCGGCACGATTCAGAACGACATTCTGAAGGAATACATCGCGCAGAAGGAATACATCTATCCGCCGGCGCCGTCGATGCGGCTGGTGATCGACACCTTTGAGTTCGGCTCGAAGTTCACGCCGCGCTTCAACACGATTTCCATCAGCGGATACCACATTCGCGAGGCCGGCTCGACCGCGCTGCAGGAACTGGCGTTCACGCTGTATGACGGCGTCGAGTACGTGGAGTGGGCGCGCCGCCGCGGGCTTGACGTCGACGAATTCGGCCCGCGCCTCAGCTTCTTCTTCAATGCGCACAACGACTTCTTCGAAGAGATCGCCAAGTACCGCGCCGCACGCAAGATCTGGTATCGCGTGATGAAAGACCGCTTCGGCGCGAAGAACCAGCGCACCTGGCTGATGCGCTTCCACACGCAGACGGCGGGAGTTTCGCTCCCGGCGCAGCAGCCGATGAACAACATCGCGCGCGTTGCGATCCAGGCGCTGGCGGCGGTGCTGGGCGGCACGCAGTCGCTGCACACCGATTCCTACGACGAAGCCCTCGCCCTGCCCACGGAAGAAGCCGCGCGCATCGCCCTGCGCACGCAGCAGATCATTGCCTACGAATCGGGCGTGGCGCAGACGGTTGATCCGCTGGGTGGATCGTATTTCCTCGAGAACCTGACGCTGCAGATGGAAAACGGCGCCTTCGACTACTTCGGCAAGATGGACGCGATGGGCGGCATGGTCAAGGCGATCGAGCGCGGATATCCGCAGAAGGAAATTGCGGAGTCTTCCTACCAGTACCAGCGCGCGGTCGAGGCGAAAGAGAAGATCATCGTCGGCGTGAATGAATTCGCCATCGAGGAAGAGTCGCCGCACACTCTCTACATCGACGAGACCGTCGCCCGCCAGCAGTCGGCGAAGCTGAAGAACTTGCGCGCCCGCCGCTCGAATGAAGAAGTCCGCCGCGCGCTCGATGCCCTGAAGAAAGCTGCCGCGCAGGAACCGAAGGCCGGATCGCAACGGCACGATCTCATCGGCCAACACGATGCCCTACATCGTCGATGCGGTCCGCGCCTACGCCACCGTCGGCGAAATCTGCGAAGCGCTGCGGCAGGTGTACGGCACGTACACCGAAGTCAGCATCACGTAACCGTCCAGACTCAAGATTTTTGTTTCGCCATGCTGAGCAAAGAGCGAGATCGCAAAGCGAACTCGCTCGGAGCCGAAGAATCCTTATCTAAGATTCGGTGCTGGAATATAGGGATTCCTCGCGACGCTCGGAATGACAAGTCAAAGCGGCACGCGGTCTGGATCAAGAGCCTTCTCAGCTGCTTTACTCTAGTCCCCGGAAATCCGGGTCTTCGCGCCTTTCTTCTTTTTGTGTCCGTTGCGCGCCCCATCCATCCCCCACAACTTCATGTGGCACGTCTCGCACATGTCCTTGGTCTCGGTGTTCTGATTCAGTGCGTCTTCGGGAATCTCCGATCCCATTCTCAACTGGTGCAGCTTGTTTCCTCCGTGCGGCAGGTGGCAGCTGATGCAGGACATCTCGACGCCCCTGATGGGATCCGGCAATCCGTTTACCGGGTGCCGCGCATAAGGGTGTCCGAAGCGATAGTCTGAAGTGAGCTCGATGGTCGGCAGATATCGCGACGGGTGTTTTACCCGGCCCTGCAGGTGGCAGTCCAGGCAGACATCGTTTACCCTCGCCCGCAGCAACCCGGGAAACTTGGAAGCATGTGGATCGTGGCATCGGGTGCACATCCCGGAGGCGTATGGGAAATGCGGGTGCTGCATCGGCGCCGGCGGGTGACACTCGCGGCAGCCGCTCGAGTCTTTCGGCTGCGCTGCGACGTAGCTCGTGTCATCGTGGTTTTCCACTTGGTGGCAGGAGATGCAACCACTCTTTAATGCGGGATGAACGTAGTCTCCAGTAGCGTGGTCGGCGTGGCACTCGACGCAGTTCGAGTGCTCGTCCACGCGAACCGGATGCGCCCCGCCGTAGCACATCTGCACGCCGAGCACTCCACTAAGAACTAGAACAATCACCGTGAGCTTCATCATCATCCCCGCTCACGGATTCTGGTTGGCATGCGGCAAAGCCTCGTTGCTCTTCGCGGTGTTCAGCCGACTCAGATACGGCGAAAACGGCGTGACCTCAAGCGCGAGCTTGTCCTTGGCAGAATAGATATGCGGCGGAGTGGCCTTGACGAACCTCAGCTGCCCAGCCCACGGATCGAGTTTCACCCGGCTGCCAAGCGGCAAGGCGACGATCTGCTGCGGATTCTCGAGTTCCAGAGGCGGTGCCCCGTCGGCGACGGCGCTCATGAACGAGATTCGATTGTCGGTCGACTAGACTCTCGCCCAGGTTCGCCTTGACGAGATTCGGCACCCGGCGACCGTATTTGGCCAGCGCTTTCAGGAACAGCCCAGCTTCGGCGAGATTGTCTTTGTAAGGAGAGTTCGCCAGCATCTTCATCCCGAGCGCGTCGGCAGCCGTTTCCTGCTCCGCGCTGTGCTTGAAGTCGAAGAGCGGCAACTGCTTCAGGCCAGGCACGACCAGGCGATCGTTGAAGGCAAAGCTGCTGTCGAGATCGTGGCCGAGCGCCGCGTGCGCGAGCGCATGCGACAAGATCGCCGCCAGGGCGGCTTCGTTCGGCAACGCATCCAGCAATCCGCGGCTCACAAAAATCGTGTGCCCGATCGTGGCCACTTCGATGGGCGTGGTGGGCATGATGCGGCAACGCACCTCGGGATCGAGCACGATCTTGTTGGTCACTTCCAGATTGTTGACCACGGTCTGCAGAACCTTGTCGACTTCGCCTTCGGGAACGATGAGACCAAGCTCTTCCAGCTTGATAAGAACGTTGTCTTCAGCTCGCCGTTGCCACGAGCGCTGGATATCGAGTGGGCTCTTGTCGGGCGTCTGCGACAGATCCTTGGCCGCCTCGGGGTCCACCGTGATTTCTGTGAACTCCGACTCGCGTCCGGCCGGCGCCAGATTGTAGCCCCACAGCCGCGTTTGCGCTTTCACGCGGGGACTGCCCGTCTGCGGCTTGTTGGAGTCGAACTCTTCCGAATAGACCACCGCCGGCAGCCACACGCCAGGCCGCAGGTTCATCCGCCAGCTATCGATGTGGAACGTGCCGTAACTTCCGTTGAAGCGGACGATGTTGTATCCCTCGTCCTCCACCCAGATGGCGCCACGAAAACGTCCCGGCTGGTCCTTGCTGGGACTCACTTCGAAGACCAGGCACTTCACCTCTCCCAGAAACTCGCTATGCATCGAACGGAAACGGTAGTTCTTGCGGTCGAATCCGGTGCGATCGACAAAGATCATGCTCGAAAAGCCCACCGGGCTCAGCGAATACAACTTCGAGAATGCTCCCGCCATCCGCTCCACCAGCCGCTTGTCGAGGTAGAACTCCTCCTTCGACTGCTGGAATTGCACCCGTCCGAGGAAGTAGTGATCCTCGCTGGGAACGAATCCCAGCGCAGTATCGGGCTGCATGCGCTGCAGATAGGTTTCGACCATCGGGCTATAGCTGCGCATGGTGTCGGCCAAAGCGCGTTCGTTGGCGATGATGCGGTCGAGGTTCTGATTGGGGTTGGGTTTCGGATTACCGGCTGCCCACGCCGGAGTGCATGCCAGCACGATCACTAGAAACGTGAAGACAGCGTCGCGTCATAGCCCGCCTCCTCGGACTTAAGAAGTCCGAACAACCGGAAGAGCCGGAAGCTTAGCGCTGAGCATCGCGAGTAGGGTGGTCGCAGAATTAACTATCTGTTTGCGCAAGGAGTTGGCCTGGGGAAGCGGCCGGGAACTCCTTCCTTCGGAACGCGCGAATCGGTACCGACCTGAGGCTCAGCATAAGCCTCGCTCAATTGGGGAAACGATACGTCCACAGATCGAACTTCAGACGTAGAGAGAACCGAGGGGAAGGCAGTTAGAAGATAGCTGGAACCACTCTCCCGACGCTGTGAGTCGGCTCACAAACCGCCGTGATTGCCCGCAACCGCACCTATCGAGATTCACCCTCAAAAAAACTGGCAACTTCGCGGGGAGAATCCTGCGTCCAATCCTGGATTTTTCGCAAGGTATCCGGGAACTGGCAATTCTTAGAAATTTCATGTGACGTCCGTTATGCCGAGATACCTTTGCCTGCTGGAGTGCTGGCCACCGTCTGTCGAAGTACCCTGCAATGGCATCGCTGTCTCATCGGCAGGGTTGGTCATTGGCAGTATTGCTCGCTATTTTTCCCTGTCTTCTGTGTGCCCGCGCGGAGAACGACGCTCCCGACATTGCCTACCGCACCGGCACCTCCGAAGTGCGGGTCACGTTCTTCGCCACTGACGAAAACAATCGCCTGGTACAGGCCATTGATCGGAATGACTTTGCCGTCGTCGACGGCGAAATGGTCGTCCGCGACTTCCGCAGCCTCACGCGTTCCGACGAGACCAAGCTCGACATCGTCGTCCTGGTCGACACCAGCGAATCGGTTGCTCCCCGCTTTCAAGCAATCGCAGACCAGGTACTGCGGTTGATCTCGCGCAACCATTCCGGCGATGACCTCTCGATCATCACCTTCGCCGGATTGAGGCCTGCCGTTCTCTGTGCTGCCGACTGCGGCGGTGCAGCCACCGAGAGCACGATTCGCTCGCTGAACCCGGCCGGGCCAACTCCGCTATTCGACTCGCTTGCCTTCAGCGCGGGCTACCTCGCAGACCGGCATACAGCGGGCGTGCGCCAGGTGCTGATCCTGCTTTCCGACGGCAACGACACCATCAGCAGAACCTCAGCTCGCCACGCTCTGGACTCGGTCATCGCAACCGGAGCTTTGCTCTATACCGTTAATCCCAACAAGCCTGCTCGCGACCCAAAGGGAAGCTTCGCTCTCGCCGAAATGGCCGAGGCTACCGGAGGGAGAAGCTTTTCCGCACAGAATGATGCCGATGCCGCTGAAGTCCTGGAGGCCGCGCTGGCCGATCTGCGCGCGTCGTACGTTGTCACTTATCCAGTACCCAGCCGGGCGGCCGGGTTTCACTCGCTCCGTATCCTTCCCAAACACAATCTCAACCTGCGCTTCCATTGCCGGAGAGGATATTTCTATGACGAAAGTCGTTAACACGAGATATGCGAAATTCACCCTGGGAATCGCGCTGGCGCTCTGTTGCCAGGCTGCGTCGGCCGGAGTTTATCAGCACGGAACGGTCGTACGAATGCGCATGGTCGATTGCCTGCCCGTGCATCACGGCTTCATGGTCGCGATGGGCGGCGCTCCGACTCAGATGAGCTCCGAGGTATGCCCCGAATACACGCTCGTCTCCGACAAGGTCGTATTCGTGATTGTCGGAAAATCCTCCGACCAACTCATACCCCTGGCCGACGTCGTCGATTTTCGCTTCAACAAGAACGAGCTTGCCATGCGCATCGACGATGCCCGGCGAGAGAGCAAGTTCAATATCAAGGAGATGATTCTCCGCACCGACTGGGAGCTGATTCAGAAACACATCACCGACCAGATGACGCAATCCTTCGCGGGCGGATACTAACGTGGCGTTGCGAACTCGCGACTGAGCTTGAAGATGGTGCGCATTTTGAAAGGGCACGCCTTTCAAGAGTGCCTGAAGGCCAACCAGAGGCGTCGCCTTCAGCCGCTGAGGGGCGGCGCTAGGCCACCTGAGCGCGGTTTCATCACTTTGAAGTTGTTTACCCAACGCCTCGGTCGACCGCCGTCGGTTCAAATGAGCGCTATCGCCTTGTTTTCAACAATTGGCACGGATCTATTCCAGCAGAGGCAAAACAGCGTCGTCACTCCCTGACACAGCGAACGGAAAATGCTCTCTGCTTCTCGCCACCGCTTTGACGATGGAGAGCTTGCCCGCCTCGGCCAAAGTTGTAGAACCATCCACTGGCCGGATCACTCTCTGATGCCGTCCAGTAGAATCCGTGGGCTTCCAATCGTGCGTACTGGCCGTCATCAGAGCGGCCACCGCCGAGCAAGGCATTGAATCCCGAGCTGCCTCCGGCCAAGAGCGCCTTGTATGCCGCTTTACCCCTGTCATCCGAATCCTCGCTGACCCCACCGTAGTGCTTCGCCATCTGCCGCCATTCGTCGTCCGTCGGCAATCGCCATCCATCTCCCAATGATTGACATACTCGCCGCGCCGACTCCCACGTGTACAAACGGCCATACCGACTGCAATTCAGTTCCGCATCTTCGTAGCAATAGGACGGCATAGTGTTGACGTCCAGGTTGTGTGTCATCCACTGTTTGCCGTCCGCCATCCGCTTGGAGGAATACGTCGTGCCGGACGCTTTCTGGTCTTGCGCTGAAAGGCGCTGCGACGAGGTGCTGGACAACCGAACGCTACACTCAGCGCGATTGCTACGACAAAGACTCGAATCGGCCTGGTGTTGTGCTTAACGCTATCCATCAAAGTCGTTTGTAGCGCATCCGGGCGGCAATTATACTTCGCGAATTTCGCGGGTGGGAGTCTTCAACACCCACCCTGCTAACGTCAACTATTGTCGAGGCCTTTCGAAGCACCAAGATAATGTAGAATCATGCGCGGTTCTGCAGGGGGGCAAAGGGACGATGCGCCGATTATTATTTCTTGGAGTCGTACTGATTGTGTCCACTGCAACCGGCCAGGACCCGGCGAGCAACTTGTGGTCCGACCTCAAAGCGAAGCGCGAAAGGTTGCCAGGATTGCACCAGGAGTTCGAGGTCAGCCGGAACTTCTCAAGCGCTAGATCGCAGCGAAGTTTCCATGGGCGAATCGTGATCGATGTCGCCGGCAAAAAATGGCGGGAGCGATCCATTAGCGGGTCCTGTGACTGCATCCGAATCTTCGATGGACAGGATCTCTTCTTGATGGAAGCGGACGGAACCGAATACAAGCGCATCGACCGCAAATCGAAGAACAATGACCCAGAGCCTCTACCATACGCAGCCCTCGGTATGGACTGGACGAAAATCAAGGAGATCGCGCGCCGGCCCTGCGGTTTTTCCACGAAGGATCATACCTGCATCGTCATCGATGTACCGGAACAGAAATGGGCACGCGCCGGAAAGGGAACCCTTGTCACCAGGCTCGCGGCGGGAGTTAGCCGGCTGGCAATCGATAGCGAAACAGGAGCCTTAGTCCGATCCGATATCGAGGAGGTGATTGAGCAATCCCTGGATGATCGACCAGGACGTACTCCAACTGGTCAGAAACTGACTCAGACATACGCGCTAACTCGCGCGACTTATGGTCCTGAGCCCGACGCCGCGCTGTTCAAGCTACCGGAAACTGGTATACGCGAAGTGAAGGAATTTACAAAATGGAACGCGGGGCGCATCAAAAAGGAATTAGGTGCTAAACCAGCGCCGGACCTGGACGTTACGGATATGAAGGGGAACCCGGTTTCTTTAGCAAGCTTGAAGGGAAAAACCGTGCTCCTGGATTTCTGGACGACCTGGTGCCCGCCTTGCCTGGCTGACACTTCCGCACTTGACAAACTGTACGCTCGATATGGCGGCAACAATCTGATGATTATCGGAGTATCGGTTAGCGAAGAACGCGAGATCGTGGAGAAATTCCTGCAGAAGAAACCGCACGCGTTTCCAGTTGTCTTGACCAGCGAAAACGAAATGCCGCGCCCCTATCAGGTTGGGGTATTCCCTACTTATGTGGTGATTGCGCCCGACGGGACCCTGAGTGCCGCTTTTGAGGGTGATCAGGGCTTCAGCGAACTGCGAAGGCACCTTGAAAGGGCGGGAATGCCGACAGAATAAAACAACAAACCTTGGGCTCAGGACGTGAGCCGAATGGTCGCTGAGGGCGGCGCACTCCGAGGGCCTGAAGGCCGCGCTGAATCCGGGGCCCCGATCGGCGCGGCTGAAGCCGCACCCTTCTAAAGCAGGGCCCCACAGCACAGTCCCCAACAACGCTATTGGCCATTCCTGCAGAGCACTAGATATTGCCCGCCTAGCGGCAACCGGCTAAGCCACGCCTCTGCCGGGCGTAGAAAGCTTAGCTGGCGCGGGAAGTAGAAGAGCGAATCCGTCCGCAGGATCTTGAAGCCGGCGTTGCAGAAAGCATCTTCTTCGCCTCCCGCGGACTGATTTTGATCGCGTGCTCGTCGAAGGCGCACCGCGACATTACGATCTGCGTCCCCGGATTCCAGGGATTGTTCTCCCAGAACGCAAACACGCCGCCGGGCCGCAGTGCGCGGCGAATCGCAGCGAGGCACGCCGGCCTCTCCTCCGGCGGGATGTGATGGAAGACGCCGTTTGTGAACGCGAGGTCGATGCTGCCGTCGGAGCTCCACTCGCTGGTGCATAGAAACTGCAATCCCGGCGCGGAATTTGTTTGCCGCGCGACCGCGATCGATTCGGCCGACACGTCCACGCCCAACACCTGCTCGGCGTTGAACCTCGCGGCCAGCATCGGCACGTTCGCGCCATCGCCGCAGCCGTAATCCAGAATCCGTCGCACAGCATGCCCCAGTCGCGCGACGCATTGGGCGGTCCAGTCGATTCTTCTCTGCGCGTAGAACTCTCTGCTCTCTCCCGTGACTGCTAGCGATTTCGCCAGGTCCTGCTCGTAGCTGCGGGCGAAGCGATCGAATTCCGCTGGGCTCATATCAGCGCCGCCGCAGCCCCAGAATGCTCAGGAAGAAACTGCTGAAGATGATCTGCGGGCCCAGAATCAGGGCGAATACGGAGAGCATGACGAGCCGCAGAAGATTGTCGGATGTGATCGCGCCGAAGCTGCTTCGCGCCCACGTCGAGAGCGCCAGGATTGAGCCCGCAACTCCGAGCGCCACGCAAAGTGCGCCCGCGAACAATCCCGTTTCAAGCTTGATGTACTCGAACATGCGATTCAGGCGGGGATCTTCAGGCAACAGCCCCTCGAGGGTGGCGAAGACTTTGGTGAAGACTGCGAAGGCCAGCAGTTGGAATCCGACAAGAATCGCGCCAAAACCATAGGCGAGAGTGTGGAAGTCGAAGCCGACGCTTCCGATCCGGCGTGGTCCTGGCAGCAGCCAGATGCAGGTGGCGAGCCCCACCACGATCGACGCAATGCCCGGGTACAGAAACAGCCAGCGCGGACTGTACATCAGCAAGAAACGCAGATGCCGCCAGCCATCATGCCAGGTACGCAAGTGCGGCGGATGACTGCGGCCGTCGGGAGATAGCGTCGTTGGGACTTCGCTCACTTTCATCCGCAGCAGGCTGGCCTTTACCACCATCTCGCTGGCGAATTCCATGCCGGTGGAGCGGATGTCCATGCGTTCGTAGCTGTCTTTGCGGAAGGCGCGTATGCCGCAGTGGAAGTCGCGCGAGGGAGAGTGAAAGAAGAGCCGTCCGAGGGCGGTGAGCACGGGATTGCCGAGATAGCGATGCAGCGGCGGCATGGCTCCGTCGCGGATGCCCCCGAGAAAGCGGTTTCCCATAACCAGGTCGGAGCCATTCCTCAACTGTTCGACGAATCGAGGGATGTGGTTGAAATCGTAGCTATCGTCGGAGTCCACCATCAGCACGTAAGTGCCGAGCGCCGCCTGAATGCCGCCCCGAAGGGCGTTCCCGTATCCGCGATGCTCCACGTGCACCACGCGCGCACCCGCAGATAGCGCCAGTTCCACCGAGCCGTCGGTCGATCCGTTGTCGGCGACGATGACCTCACCGTGAATCTTCGCCTTCGAGAGAGCTGCGACCGCCTTCTCTACGCAGACGCCTACTGTTTCCCTCTCGTTCAGACACGGCAAGACGACGGAGAGCTCGAAAGCGTTGGGCGTGCCCGCTTTCGCGTCGTCGAAAACAGTTGGCGTCAACTGAGGCATGGGACCGCAAAACCAACATCGCTCGATGTAAATGTACAGTCTGCCAAACGGCGACCACAAGCACGGGAATCTACTTGCGAGGCTTCCCCACTCTCTCAGCCGTCGCAAACATTTTCGCAACCGTGTCCATGTCTTTCGGCTGCACCTTTCCCGCCGGGATTCGTTTATGCGTCAGGTCTTCCAGCTTCAGCAGCAGATCGATCAGCGACATCGAGTCGATGAGGCCCGAGGAAACCAGCGGAGTGTTCTCATCGATCGTCACCCCGGGCCTGCGAATCAGGTCGATAATGTGGGCGACCATCTGTTCTGCTTCAGGAGTCATCGCAGTTTGCTTCCTTCGGATGCTGACGTCGTTAAACCTCGGTATTCAATTCCGGATGCTCCCGCAACAGCTTCTCGCGGGACGCGGATCGAGCAGCCTTTCCGGCCGTGCTCTTCACGATCCACTTCGGAGGCTTCAGAAAAATCGTGCGGACGGCAATTCCCAGTCCGGCCACAACCCGGCTGCGAATCTCCTGCTCGAGTCTCGCGGCATCAGGCAACAGTTCTTCTCTCTCCACCTCAGCCACAACGACCACGTCTTCCGTGCCGAGGCTTGGATTGTACACACCCATCGCAATCACGCGCCCGTCGTGGATGGAGGATGCGCGCTAACGATCTCCTCGATGTCCTGCGGATAAATGTTCTCGCCGCCGACGATGAGCAGATCTTTCTTTCGGCCGACAACGAATAGCTCGTCCACCAAGCAAGAATCCAAGGTCGCCGCTGCGGTACCAGCCATCCACGATCGCCTGCGTCGTCAGATCCGGGCGATTGTAATAGCCCTCAAACAAGCAATCGCTCTTGATCGCAATCTCGCCGACGCTGGCGTCGCCCACGGTTTCGCCAGAATCCGCGATAATTTTCACTAGCTGGTTCGGCAGCACGCGTCCGGAGGACGTAAACGAGAGCGCGCCGGGAGTCTGCTGCGGCACCTCGACTATTCGGTGCGCGCTGCGAAACTGGTGCGCATCGGCGCAGATCGTCACGGGACCTCGTTCGAAATCGGACTGTGTCATCGCAAACACGTTCTCCGCCATCGCGTACGAGGATTGCAGCACGCCCTCCCGAATCCTGAACGCCTTTTGGAATTCATCCATGCTGCTGACACGTACCGGCTCCGAACAATTGATCAGCAGACGCAACGACGAGAGATCGTAGTCCGCCCAGCGGCTTTTCGGCGTGCGGCGGGGAACGAACTGAAACGCGAAATTCGGCATCCACGCCAGCGTGCACTTGTATTCGCTCACAACCTGCAACATCGATTCCGGCTGCATGACCCAATCGACCGGCGATTGCATAACCACTGGACTATGGCAGACCATGGGCAGCATGAAGGCCGCAATCAATCCCATGTCGTGGTAGAGCGGCAGCCAGCTGTAAACACGATCCGCGGAGACTGTCGATCTTCAGAGCCTCTGACAGATGGCCTAATTGGCGAAGTACCGCCGCGTGGGTCAGTGCGACTCCCTTTTGCAGCCCTGTCGTGCCAGCCGAGTGCTGAATGAAAGCGAGGCTGTCGGGCCAGATCTGCGCAGCGGATTTACTGCGATCATGCAACTGTTCGACGTTGCCTTTAAACCGTCCCGCGCGGAGCAGCTTCGTCTGAGGCCCGAGCGACACGCACTCGAGCATCTCGTCGGGAAACTTGTCATCGATCACGACCGCCTTGGCGCTAAGATTGGCCGTGACGCCCGCCAGTCCTGATCGGTACTTCGACGGCTCAACTTTGAAATTGGGATAGGCGAGAAATGCCGGCACCGCGCCCAGCATCATAGCCCCGACGAAGGTGGTCATGGCGGCAATACCCTGCGGCATGATGACGACCACCCGGTCGCCTTCCCTGACGAGCTCGTCAGCGAGCGCCGCCGCCTCGGCCCGCGCCAGACGGCGAAATTCACCGAACGTGACCGTCTCGCTGCTCGTCCTCACCGATCCACGCCGTGATGAATGGGCGATCCGCGGGCGCCGCATCGAGCGCTTCAATCAGATTGGCGTAGGAAAGCAAACGACATTGTAGACGACGAGTCGTCGCGCTCAGTTCCCCGGCGCGGCCTTCTCGCCCGTTATACTCGTAGGTTCGTTTTGAACAGCGTTCCCTCATGCAACTGTCTGGTCTTGGCCAACGACCAACGACGAACGACCAACGACTGCTCCGGTGGCTGCTCGGCGCATCGCTCCTCGCCATCCCGCTGCTGCTTTACCGTCCCGCACTCCAACACAATTTTCTTAAGCTCTGGGACGACGACGCCTACGTCACCGACAATCCCCACGTTCGCACGGGATTAACGCTCCCCAACGTCCGCTGGGCGTTTACGAGTTTCGAACAGTCGAACTGGCATCCTGTGGCCTGGCTCTCGCACATGCTCGACTGTCAATTGTTCGGGATCAATTCGGGTGCGCAGCATGGCATCAACGTGCTGCTGCACGCGGCGAATGTTTTCCTTCTGTTCTGGATTTTGCGGAAAGCCACCGGAGCAGTGTGGCGCAGCTTCTTCGTGGCTTTGATTTTCGCAGTGCATCCGCTCAACGTGGAGACCGTCGCCTGGATCGCGCAAAGGAAGAGTCTGCTCAGCGCATTTTTCTCGTTGCTCACGGTGGCCGCGTATGGATGGTACGTCCGTCGCGGCGGATGGAATCGATATCTCCTGCTAGCTCTCGTTTTTGCTCTGTCTCTTTTGGCGAAGCCAATGGCTGTCAGCCTGCCTTTGCTGCTGCTCCTGTTCGACTACTGGCCGTTGCGTCGCTACGAGGAACTCGCCACGCCGCGCCGCTGGTCAAAGCTGACGTTAGAGAAAGTGCCGTTGTTCGCGATGAGCGCGGCGAGTTCGGTGCTTACCGAGATAGCGCAGGGCGCTGGAGGCTCGGTGATGGGCCTGTCGCTATTGCCGGTCTCCACGCGGATCGAGAACGCCGCGATCTCCTATGTCGCTTACATCAGCAAGATACTCTGGCCTGCGAGACTCGCGACCTACTACCCTCTGCGATTTTCTCCTCCCGTCGGTGATGTAGTCGCATCCGCAGCCATATTGATTGCCATTAGTACATTGGCGCTGTACTTACGCCGATCTCCCTACATCGCCGTGGGATGGTTCTTCTTCATCATCTCCATGATTCCGGTGATCGGAGTCGTTCAGGTTGGCTTTCAGGGAATGGCCGACCGTTACACGTATATCCCCGCCATCGGCCTGATGATCGCGCTGGTATGGGGCGTGGCCGGATGCAGTCCAGACTGCTGCCTGTGGCGCGCACTTCTCTATCTGTGGCGGCGCTTCTCATCGCTATCGCGCTGAGTGTCACGACGACTCGCTACCTCCGCGCCTGGCAGGATTCGGTGACACTGTTCGCGCATGCACGCGCGGCATGGGGCCGGCCCGACATGTGGCTCGAGCAACTTTACGGCAACGCATTGTTCTCCGCCGGACGCATCGATGAAGCGCTCGAGCATTATCAGGCCTCGTGCGCAATTCAGCCGCGGACGGAGTACTGCCACTACAACATCGCGCATATTTTCCTGGGACGCGGTCAGTTCCGTGATGCCATCCGCGAATACGACCTCGCGCTGCGATACACAGCCAATCGAGACATGGCCCTGCTTTGCCTCACCGAAAAGGCCGAGGCACAGTTGCAGATCGGAGACTACCTCGCGGCCGAGAACTCCGTAGCGCAAGCTCTCACCATCGATCCATCGAACTCTGCGGCTTTGCAGTTGCGAGCAGCAGATCATCCGAAGAAAAGGGGGCGCGAACTGAGTTGGAGACCGGGGGTATGGTGTTTCAAGCTGCCTGCTACGTGCTGATCTTCCTGGTGTGCGTCGCGGTGTTCGCGAAAGTCCGTTCGCGGATTGTGCGACAAGCGGTTCTTCTCGCTTCGAGCGTCGCACTCTACCTGACGTGGCAGCCCTGGTTCGCCGCCGTCCTGTTTACATCGATCGTCGCCAATTTCCTGTTGGGCAAGTGGCTGCGCGCTAAGCCGCACTGGCTGCCCCTTTTGGCAGGGATCCTCTTCAATCTGACCCTGCTGAGCGCTTTCAAATATGTTCCTCAACTCACATCCAATCTTGCCGTCGTCGCTGCAGGAAGCGACTCGCCTCGCCCTGCCTCTCGGAATTTCTTTCTGGACGTTTCAAGCCCTCAGCTATCTTTTCGACCTCTACCGCGGAGAGGACATCGATCCAACGTTCACCGAGTTCGCCCTCTACATGGCATTCTTCCCGGTCACGATCTCGGGCCCAGTCTGCCGCATGCCCGATATGCTGCCGCAATTCCGCTCCGAGGAAACAACTTCGTGGAGCGACATCGGGCTGGGACTGCGAAGAATCGCGATCGGTGTGTTCATGATGCAACTGGGCAAACTGCTGGGCCAGGGGATTCTGGCGGGAGACGGAATCGTCAGCGGATTCGACCGCGCCACACAGTGGTCCGGCACCGATGTCTGGTGTCTCGCCTTCGGCTACGGATTGCAGATCTTCTTCGATTTCGCCGGCTACACGCACATTGCCGTAGGCGCGGCCAGGGCACTGGGGATCACGGTGCCCGAAAACTTCGATCGCCCGTTCGCCTCGACCAATCCTTCCATCTTCTGGACGCGCTGGCACATGTCGCTGTCGTTCTGGATTCGCGACTACGTCTTTTTTCCACTCGCACCTCTGCGCCGTGAGATGTGGTGGCGCCATCTGGCGCTTGTCTTCTCGATGGTCATCTTCGGACTGTGGCACAAAGCCACGCTGCTTTTTCTGATCTGGGGTTGCTATCACGGAGTGCTGCTCGTCTCGCACCGCCTGTTGCAGCAGGTCGAACGCAGATTCAATTGGCAACCACCCAGAATCTGGACTCCGCTTTCGTGGCTCGCAACGGCCGCGCTCATCAGCCTGGGATGGATTTTCTTCCGCGCCAATTCCCTGCCGCAGGCGCGCCAGATGCTGACGGCTCTCGGCTACGCCCGCAAGTTACGCCTCTCACTACCTGAGTTCCAGCCTATATCTTCTGATCGGAGTTCTGGCTGCGGGTTATGCCGTTGTGTTGCTGATCAGTGACTGCTCTCGACCGCGTCACAGTTCCCTCGGACGCATCGCGCCAGCATTCGGGAATGATGCTGCTGATTGCCCGCTCGCGCTGGTTCTGGCTTCCGGCCGTCTATGCGCTCGCCCTGCTCGTCGTGCTGATGATCACTCTGACGCAGCAAGGTGGCGTCGGCCAGATGATGTACCGCAGTTTTTAACTGCCGCCGCAGGCCGTTTTCGGCACTGGCTCACAGATGCTCTCCGGCTTTCCGCTACAATTTCCTGCCATGTCCAGTTCTATTCTTCGTGTGCAAGTCGCTCCGTACCAGGCTCCCCCAAAAATCGACATCTCCCTCGCCGGCGCCGACGATCGTCCCGCAGTTTATCGTCTTCGGCATCAGATCTATGCTCTCGAACTCGGACAGCATCAACCCAATTCCGAACAACAACTCTCTGACCCGCTCGATGCCTACAACGTATATGTCAAAGCCGCAGTGGGTCGGCACATTGCCGGTTTTGTGAGCATTACGCCTCCCGGCCACAGCTACTCGGTCGATAAGTACTTCAGTCGTGATGTGTTTCCGTTTCCGTTCGATAACGGAGTGTACGAAGTACGACTGCTAACGGTCATTCCGGAGCACCGCACGCTCGCGATCGCCAGCCTCCTCATGTACGCGGCTCTGCGCTGGATCGAAGCCCAAGGAGGACGGCGTATCGTAGCCATCGGACGGCGCGAAATATTGAGCCTTTATCTCAAAGCCGGACTGAAATCGCTGGGATGCTCCGCGCAGTCGGGAGCCGTTACGTACGAACTGCTGACCGCGACAGTCGCGGACCTGCGAGAAGAGGCCAATAGATCCCAAGAGGTCCTGCATCGGCTGAGGTCCCATGCGCACTGGCGCCTGGATATGCCATTCCTCCCCATTGAGGCCTGTCGTCACGGCGGCGATTCCTTCGACGCCGTCGGAGAGGACTTCAACGATCTCGGCCGCAGCATGAACATCATCAACGCCGACGTACTCGATGCCTGGTTCCCGCCATCTCCGCAGGCAATCGCAACTCTGCAAGAACACCTGCCGCTTATTATGCGCACCTCGCCCCCCACCGGTTGCGCCGGATTCGTTCGGGCCATCGCTCGCGGGCGCGGCGTGCCCGCGGAGTGTGTGGTGCCCGCCGCCGGCTCTTCGGAACTGATCTTTCTTGCCTTTCGCGAGTGGCTCAAGCCCGACTCACGTGTTCTCCTGCTCGACCCAAGCTACGGAGAATACAGTCACGTGACCGAGCGAGTTGTTGGCTGCCGTGTCGACCGCCTAAAGCTGCAGCGCGAAGAGAACTATCAGCTGAATCCGGACGTCCTTGAGGCCCGCGTCATGGATGCCCGATACGATCTGGTCGTGATCGTCAATCCCAATAGTCCGACCGGGCAGCATGTGCTGCGCCCCGCGCTCGAGTCCGCTCTGAGCCGCATTCCAGACAGAACCCGCGTTTGGGTCGATGAAACCTACGTGGACTATGTCGGCGCAGACCAGTCTCTGGAACCGTTCGCGGCAACCAGCAGGAATGTTATCGTTTGCAAATCGATGTCGAAGGTATACGCACTCTCCGGAGTGCGGGCCGCCTACGCCTGCGCTCCGCCACAAATTGCAGTTCGCCTGCGGGAGATCAGCCCTCCCTGGGCGGTGAGTTTGCCGGCGCAGGTGGCTGCCGTCCGGGCACTCGAGGACCCCGACTATTACGCGGCCCGCTATCGCGAAACCCAACGGCTGCGGCAAACCCTCGCCTCTGCCTTGCGGGCCCTGGGGTTCGACGTGATTCCCGCTGTCGCGAACTTCCTCCTGTGCCATCTTCCGGCAAACTCTCCAGATGCAGCGATAGTCTCCCGCCGGTGCCGGGACCACGGAGTGTACCTGCGCGATGCGGGTGAGATTTCTCTCGTCCTCGGCTCGCGCGCATTACGCATCGCCGTAAAAGACGAGCAGACGAACCGCAGGATGATTGAAGTGCTAGGAGAGGTGGGTTGCGCAGAATCAAGGTCTTGCGACCCTGCCTGCTAAAATCTCATCTACTGACTTTGCATGTTTCTCAAAAGCCTGCGCCCGCTGCTGCCCTACCTGAAGCGCTATCGCTGGGGATACGTTTTGGGCACAGTCTGCGTGTTGCTCCACAACGGCATTTGGGTGCTGTTTCCGCTGGTTATCGGCAAAGCCTCGGATGACTTGAAATCGTCCGCCGATCTGACTGCAAGCGCCACGCGGCACAAGCTTCTGGTTTACGCCGGACTGCTACTCGCCATCGCCGTCACCAAGGGAATCTTCCAGTTCCTCACGCGCTGGGTTGTGATCGGTGTCTCGCGCGACATTGAATTCGACCTGCGGAACGATCTGTTCGCGCGCCTTGAAGGCCTGAGTTATTCGTACTACCAGCGCAATCGCACCGGCGACATTATGGCGCGCGCGACCAACGATCTGAACGCCGTCCGGATGCTGCTCGGCCCGGCGATCATGTACTCGGCCAACACGATTGTCTACACCGCCGGCGCGCTGGCGTTCATGATCTCGATCAACCCGAAGCTGACGCTGCTCACTTTTCTGCCTCTGCCCGCCGTCAGCATCGTCATTCAAACCTTCGGCCGCCGCATTCACGAGCGCTTCGAACGCATTCAGGCAATGTTCTCCGACATCTCGGCCCGCGCCCAGGAGAATTTCTCCGGCGCGCGTCTGATCCGCGCTTACGTGCAGGAAGAAGCCGAGATCAAAGCGTTTGAGCGCGAGAACAAAGAGTACATCCGCCGCAGCCTGAAACTGGTGCGCCTGATGGGTATGCTCTGGCCCACGCTGGAACTAATGCTGGGCTGCGCCGTCGTGCTCGTGCTGTGGCTCGGCGGACGCGAAGTGCTGACGGGACAACTCACCTTTACCCGCATCACGAATCTCATCGCGACGTATCCCGGGATCACCACCACCCTAAAGCTCGACGGCTCGATGAGCGTCGGCCAATTCGTCTCCTTCAGCACCTACATGATGCAGCTTACGTGGCCGATCATCGCGCTGGGCTGGGTCATCAACATCTTCCAGCGGGGGACGGCATCTCTGATCCGCATCAACGAGATCATGCAGGAGGAGCCCGAGATCAAAGATGCGCCGAATGCGCAGGCCCGCGAGATTACCGGCGAGATCGAGTTCCGCAACCTGACTTTCAGCTACAACGGCAAGCCGGTTCTCGACGACGTAAACCTGCGCGTGCCCGCAGGCAACAGCCTCGCGATCGTCGGCCCAACCGGATCCGGCAAAACAACCCTGGTCAATCTGATTCCGCGCATCTACGACGCCGATCCAGGTATGGTCCTGATCGATGGCCGCCCGATCCGCGAGTACTCGCTGGAATCGCTGCGGCGCAGCATCGGCTTTGTTCCCCAGGAGACGTTCCTGTTCAGCGACCGCATCCGAGAGAACATCGCGCTCGGAGTCGACTCGGCCACCGACTCTGAGATTCACGATGCCGCCGACGCCGCCAACATCGCCGTCGACATTGAAAGCTTCCCCGAGGGCTATGAAACTCTGGTCGGCGAACGCGGCATCACCCTCTCGGGCGGCCAGAAGCAACGCACCGCGATCGCACGAGCGCTGATCCGCAACCCCAGAATCCTGATTCTCGATGACGCGCTCTCCAGTGTCGACACCCACACGGAAGACAAGATCCTCAATCACCTGCGCGACGTGATGACCGGACGAACCACCATCTTCATATCCCACCGCGTGTCCACCGTACGCAATGCCGACCGCATCGCCGTCCTGCACGGCGGGCGCATCGTCGAAATCGGCACCCATGAAGAGCTTCTCAGCCTTGAACGGCTACTACAGCGACCTGTATAACAAGCAACTGCTGGAAGAGGAGTTGGCCGAGGTTCAGTAGCGATGTCGAGGGTTGCCGGCGCTACCTCTCCAGTATGTTGACATTTAGGTTCGCGACTTCGTCTATACTTTCGGCAACTGGGGCCAACCGAAACTCTGCATGCAGCGCGTCGACTCGGAAGAAATCCTCGATTCCGACCTGTGTCCAACACCGGAGGCAGAGTCCGCCCTGCGCGATTTGTGCCGCATCAATCGTTGGTTCGGAGGCGTAGCCACCACCCGCAGCATGGTCGAGCGAGTCTCATCCTCTAGCGGACGAAAGCACTTTTCGCTGCTTGAGGTTGCGTCCGGACTAGGCGAGGTCCCTCGAATGGCAGCGTCGCAGCTCGTCGAAAAAGGGATCACGCTTGAAATCACCGATCTCGACCGTTTTGCCCTCACACCTGCATCGGGGACATCGCGCGGTTGTTGCCGATGCGCTTGCGCTTCCCTTCCGCGACGAGAGCTTCGATCTAGTCAGCTGCAGCCTCTTCGCGCATCATCTTGGTCCCGCGGAACTAGCCCGATTCGTGAACGAAGCCTGCACGCGTCAGCCGCCGCGCGGTCCTGGTCAATGACTTGATCCGCCATCCGTTACATCTGGCGCTGGTGTATGCAGGATTTCCCCTGATGCGCAGTCACGTCTCTCGCATCGATGGAGTCGCTTCGGTGCGAAGAGCTTATACACCCGGGGAAATACAACACCTGCTTTCAAACGGACACAAGCCTCCAAGACAGATTGAAATTTCGACTCACTACCTATTTCGCATGGGCGTGATCGTTTGGAAGAACTCGGAATAGAAATATAGTTTTGTTGCTATCTGGATTGCACCGCTACCGGTTCGGTAAGGCTCAGCGCTTTAGTCAGAATCTCGAATTTCAATCGACTGCCCGTGCTTCGCATACGCTGCGATCACGGCGGATTGTGACCAATCCAGGTCCCACCCATTTTCGATTGCCATCAGAGAGTAGGAACCCGGGACAACTGAGTGAAGGCTGAATGTGCCATCGAGGTCGCTCTGATCTCGGCGAAAAAGATCGCGGTGGTCTTCGGGGTTCTTGGGAACGAGCACCACCATTGCGCCAGCGAATCCCTTGCCAGCCTTCTTCACGGTCCCCTCAACTTCGATGCTACCCTGAACGAGTGTGATCGAGGCAGAAGCCGACGCGCCCGCCGTCAGAATAATGCTGTGACCCGAAACCTCAGCACCTTCAGCCGTTGCTCGGGCAATGGAATACAGTTTGCGCGCTCCCCACGCGAACATCTCGTAGCGCCCGGCTGGAACTTCATCAATCTTCTCTTCTCCCTTCGCATCCAGCATGTGAAAGCCTGTCATATTTCTGCCCTTTGAGAGCAGTGAAATCAAGAGCCCTTTGGGAATGGAACTCTCTCCCGGTATTTGCACCGAGATCGTCAGGCTGCCCAGCGGTTCGCCGGCGGTGGCGTCGATCTGCTCCCCATCTTTGCTGAAATCGACTCCATTCATCTGCATGTTCGTGCCTTGCCCTTGCAGTCGAACGTTGTAATGACCGGCCGGAATTCCGGTGACTTCAAACACGCCCGGCGAAACCTGATATGCACCGCCGGTCTCGATAAAAGTATCACCATCGAAAGTCGGCTGTTCCAGCCGCGGAAAGACAAACCCGCGTTGCGCATCGCCTGGAACACGAAAGAGCAGGCGCAGCGCCGGAACCGGGTTCAGGTGAATGTCAATCTGCACGCGCTCGCCGCCTTTCAAGGAAATCGGCGTGGCGCTCTCGCTGTCGGTCACGTCTGGGTAGTAGGTGACCGGATAAGCCACATCCAGCGATCGATCGACCGCGGTTTTGTCCTTGCGCACCGGATGTCGAGGGAGGGTGAACCGCATACCAGGGAGTTGCACGCACTGACAGAAAGTATGTTCCAGGTGTCAACTCCGGCAATTCATAAGCGCCAAGATCATCGGTCTGGACGTCGACCTGTTCTTGGATCTGGTCCACCCCTTCCTGGTGATCCTCATCGTAGAGAGCAACCCTGGCACGTCGGACTGGTTCTCCGGCCTCGTCGAGGACTTTGCCCCAGATCACCGCATTGGGCGCCAGTTTCAGCACCAGCGCTTCGGTATCAAGTCCTGCTCCCGTGACGATTGCCGTCGAGAATCGATCGTGCTGATCGTAAGACGCAGTGATGAACCCGCGTTTCGCACCGGTGAGCGAATACTTTCCAGCTGGAACGTTTTCGAACGAGAACTTGCCGTCTTCCGCCGTGATGATGGATTCGGACTTCTGCGAGTTCTTCGCATCTGCCAGCGTGACCCGCGCTCGGTCGAGCGGATGGGCGTCGATCTTGCTGACCACTGTTCCGGCGACTCTGTAGAATCCCGGGGCGCTCGCTGCTGCCTTGAGAATTCCTGGTTTGTGCCACCGCAAATCCATGCGCCAGGAAGGCACAGCAGGCAGCGATCACGAAACCGCGCATCGAGTTTGCGGAAATCGACATCCGTTTGATCACTCGCTCGAAATCGTCTGTACCTGAACCGTGGTCTTCTGGCCCGCCGTAAGATGAACGACCGACCCTTTCGAGTCATAGGCTTTCATCGCCTCGGCGTCGCGATAAGGAAGGCGCGGCTGCGCGGTGGAAAAAGCCAGCATGCGGTAATCCCCTGGTGTCATCCGCAATTGAGGTGAATTCGCCGCCGCTCGAAACTCCCAATTCCGTGAATTCCCCCGAACTACCGGGCAGCGGAACGAAATACACCCATGTCGGCTCGCGCTCGGCCGACTCGTCGCCGGGCGCTGATCGCTGGGCGAGGGCTGCGACCGTTCCGTTAAGTTCGGCTACATCATCGCGCACTCTGATTTCAATGGGCGCGGCCGGTCCCGATCCAATCGTCAGCGGCTGTCGCAGCAAATCTGTCGAACCCTGAGTCGCCGAAGCGATGTAGCCACGCGAAGTGTGGAGTCGCAGCCAATATCGCCCCGGCGAAAGATCTTCGATGACCAGGCTGTCGTCATTCGGTCCGGTCGGTGGACGAATGGATCCGCCTTGCGGTTGCGCGAAATCATCTGCACTCTCCACCGTGGCTTGCAGGTAGGCTCGAGGCCCGTGCAAAGAGATTGTGCGTTTGCCGTCGTTCCAATTTGCGGAACCGTTCCAACTTTTGTCGCTGAATTCCTCACTCACACTCAGCCTGACCGCACTTTTTGGAACCAACGCCATTGCAGGTCCATCGACTGGCGCTCCGGTTACACGAATGCTCACGCTGCCACTCACAGAGTCCTTGCCGAAACTTGAGGTCTCAACGAGGTAAGTACCATTCGGCAACAGACCCACAATTGTTTGCTGTCCGGTGTTGTAACCCAGGCTGTAACCCGGTCCCCGCTGGCCTTGGACGGAAACAATCAACCTGCGTGGGATCTCTGCGCCTGCAACCGGAATCTTAATCGGGTAGTAAGGCTGCCGCGCAAGCGAGATGTCGGCCTGAAACTCCTGTCCCGCGGTGAGTTCGATCATCGATGCGGCGGAGAAGTCGGAAACGCCCGGATAGTAAACCGGCGGAAACCCGTACTGTTGAGAGCCGGGAATATTGGTGATGGGATCGTTGTCCATGTACTCTTGCGTCACCAGTTTGTACGAACCCGGCTGAAGTTCTGCGAAACGAAACTCTCCAGCGGAATTCGCGCGCTCCATCGATGAAGACGTCCATCGCGGAAGCCCATCCCGCACCTGGCGCGAGAAAAGCTGAACCGCGATGCCAAGGGCCGCATCGCCGGAAGCGAGAGTAATCCGGCCTTGTAATCACTGCCTCAGGCATCAGTGCGATCGTGAGATCGCCGCCGGACGACATCGCGACGTGGGCTCTCCCGTCGGGATTGTCCAAGAAACCGGGCTTGCGCGCTACGAACCAGTCGTATTCCCATGTCTTGCGTAGGGCCACGGCTGCGATGGTGGACCACTGAAGACCACTCCTCCAGAAGCAGAACCGGAATCTGCAGGGGGAAGAGTAATCTCGAAGTGCCCCTCTCCATCCGTCAGGACTCCGGCGCGATTGTCGGCAGTAACGACCAGCGCGCGAGGGATGGGAGCTTGGGTAACGGCGTTAATCACCGTCCCGCGGACGGTCTCGCCTTGCGGTTTGTCAGAGGCCAAGGTCTGGCCGAGACTCTGCGTTACCACTGCAAGCAACACGACGAAGCAGAGCGGCAAACCTCGCAGAGAGGTTGGCTCGGCGATCCGAAAGAACATCATTTCGGCCCTCTACACATTGCCTGGGGTGCCGGGCTGGGGTGCCGGACCAGTAGAGATCGAACTACATATTTGAACGTCTCAGGTGCGAAAACGTCAATCCCGGAAACGCAATCTCAAACCCTGAGACTACCGCACGACCAGCACTTCCCTCACGTTGTCCCGCGCCAGAAAGAACTTGATCGAGGCGAAATCGCGGAAGAGAGTTTCGATGTGGCGGTTGTTGAAGACGCGCTGCAGGCGGAAGCCGTCGATGATGGCAGTGTGGATAGCTCCGGTGGGTCCGCGGCGGGCCTCGCGCCGCATCACGATCGCTGCATCTCCAACGTGTCTTTGCCGATGATGTGGAAGCGGTAGCAGGGAGAATCCGGCCCGGCATCCTTGGTATGGAAGAAGGCCAGCAGCATCCCGCCCGGCTTCAGCACCGACCACAGACGTCCCATCACCGGACGCACCAGGCTCTCATCCAGATAGTCGGCCAAGATTCCAGCAAAGCACCACGTCGAATTGCGCCGCGGGATAGAGCAGGTTGTCGGCAAGAAATTTCCGGCTGTCGAGGACCACAGTTCCCTGCTCGTCCTTCGTGACCAGATGAGGTTCCGTCGAGGCGACCAGAAGGTCTTCGCTGTAGATCTTGTGCCCGCGCCCGGTGAAGAAGCGTGATGTTGGTTGGCGAGGTCGAGCCGAGATCGAGAATACACAACGGCGTCTCGGACTCCCACAAGCGCGCGAGTTCGCCCAGGCCGCTGGAACGGCGGGTGAGTTTTTGCGGTTCCTGCGGCGTCTCCGCCGGCGAACCGCTCGATGAGCCGCGAAAAAGCTTCATGAAGTTATGCGTCACTGATGCCATCAGACCTACTCCGGTACGTCCGAGGCAGCGAGTGCTCTGGGACTTGAAATTATCTTCGCAAGTAAAACTTTAACCTGCTGCTGCGATCTGGCAAGTAGTTACTTTCCTGCGGCCTTTTCGGCTTTGCCCTGAAATGTCGACCTTGCCCTTCAGATAAGCGCCCTCTTCAATGGAGATGCGCTGCGTGCTGATGTCCCCGGTGACCACGGCCGATTTGCGTAATTCGACGCGGTCGCTGGCTTGCACGTTGCCCTCGAGCTTTCCCTGCACCACGAGGCCCTTGGCTTCCACCGAAGCCTTCACCTGCCCATTCGGGCCAACGGTCAAGCTATGATTCTTCAGCGAGATGCTGCCCTCTACTTGGCCATCGACGTAAAGGTCTTCGCTGCCCGACAACTCACCCTTGATGACCACGGATTTGCCGATCTGCGCCAAGTCTGCCGACAACGGAGCACTCATGGATGTTTCTCCTTTTAGGAAGCGGATACTGCTTACCGGAATTCTGGGAAGGCAGGTACCGGGACGGCTGCCGCTGTCATCGACTATACCCAACTCTCAGAGCAGGCGGCAAGCCAGCGACGGCCGCGCATCTCACTGAGAAGGTGCATGCTGCAACCTCTTGCAGCCCATTGCTACACTAACTGTGCATGCTTAGTCGGGGAAGCAAACTCGCGGTTTGCATGGCGATCTGCTGGTTTGCCACCATCGCTGCTTCGCGGCGCAGGAGCCAGCTGCCGCAGATTTCTCCCGACGACCTGGTCCGTCAGACGGTAGCCCGGGAGATTGCCGCCGCCAATCAGCCTTCGCATAAGCATATGTTCCGATCCCGAAAACAGACGCCCAAGGGATCCCAGACCAGGCTGTACGTCGAAACCAAAGATGCGATGGCGGGGATGCTGATTGCGATCAACGATCAGCCGCTCACTCCGCAGGAGCAACAAGCTGAAACGGATCACCTGAACTGGCTGGCGGGCAATCCCGAACAACTGCGCAAGAAACATGCGCGCGAGAAAGAAGACGCCGATCACACCCTGCGCATCGTGAAAGCACTTCCCGATGCCTTTCGCTACGAATACGCCGGCACGGAGGTCAGCGGCCCGCGACTTGGGGAAGGCCGGAGATGAGCTAGTGAAATTGGAGTTCACGCCTAATCCTGCCTACTCGCCTCCATCAAGAGTCGAGCAGGTGCTCGAGGGCATGCAGGGATACTCTGCTGATCGACGCCACTGCGCACCGGATCGCCAGAATCGACGGCACCCTGTTTCGTGAAGTCTCATTCGGGTGGGGAATCATTGGTCACCTCGACAAGGGCGGGCACTTCCGCGTACAGCAGGCCGACGTCGGCGACGGAAGCTGGGATATCACCGCCATGAACCTGCAGATCACTGGAAAGATTCTGCTGTTCAAAAGCCTCAGCATGATCTCGGACGAAAAGTTGAGCGACTTTCATCCTGTGCCCGATGATCTGACCTTCGCCAAGGGAGTGGACCTGCTGAGGAATGAGCAAGAAAAGCTGGCGCACAATCACGAATCCGAGGCTACCGCGGCGAAGAAGGACGCACAATAGGTCGGAGAGCCGGGAACCCAAAGGGCACGAAGGTTCACGAAGGTAGTGATTTCGCTTCGTGACCTTCGTGCCCTTGTGGTTTGCGATTTTGCGGGGCGGCTTGCCCGAATCTCACGCCCGCAACGTTTCTTTCCTCACCGTCAACTTCTCAATGAGATCCGGCTTGATGCGATAGCCCGTTCCCGGCTGGTCGCTGATGGCAATCATCCCCTGCGGCGAGACTTCCACCTCCGGCTCGATGATGTCTTCTTTCCAATAACGTTTTGAAGCAGAGACGTCCCCTGGCAGGCTGAAATTCTGGAGCGTAGAAAGCGCGATATTCTGCGCCCGGCCGATGCCGGTTTCGAGCATGCCTCCGCACCAGACCGGAATGTTGTGAGCGTGGCAGACGTCGTGAATCTTCAGCGCTTCGGTGAATCCGCCCACGCGCCCGACTTTGATGTTGATGATGCGGCACGCCCCGGTTTCCACCGCGAACGCGGCCCCGCGCACGCTGACGATCGATTCGTCGAGGCAGATGGCCGTGCGCAGTTCTTTCTGCAGCCGCGCGTGATAGTAAATATCGTCGTTCCACAACGGCTGCTCGATCATCAGCAGGTTGAACTGGTCGAACTTGCGCAGGTGCTCGACTTGATCGAGCGTGTAGGCGGAGTTCGCATCACAGCTCAGCGTGATGTCGGCCCAGCGCGAGCGAATTCGCTCCAGCACGTTCAGATCCCAGCCGGGCTTCACCTTGATCTTGATGCGGCGATAGCCCGCGGCAAGTTCGGTCTGAATCTTGTCCAGCAACTGCTCGACCGAATCCTGAATCCCGATGGAAACGCCGCAGGGGATTTCACGGCGCGTTCCGCCGAGCAACTTCCAGAGCGGCAGCTCTTTCTGGTTGGCCTCGGCATCCCAAACTGCGTTTTCGAGCGCCGCTTTGGCCATGCGATGCGAGCGCACTCTGGCAAACAGAGCAGGACATTCGCGCCCGGACTCGATCCGTTGCCCGAGCAGCGCTGGTATCAGATACTGCGTCAACGTCGGCCAGGCGCTCTCGATCCATTCGCTGCTGTAAAACGGATCTTCCCCGACGACGCTCTCTCCCCAGCCGTCGACGCCCTCGCTGTGCACGGTGACCAGAAGAATGCGGCGGCTGTAGAGGCGGTCGAAGCTCGTCTCGAAAAAATGGACGAGCGGCATGTGAATTTCACGCAGCGTGATGGCTTCGATTTTCATGGTTCAGGTTTCAGAGTTTCAAAGTTTCAGCGCGACCCGTTGAAGCCTGATCGCGAAATCAGTGAACTACGAAGGACACGAAGGTACACTAAGGAATTCTTCGTGTACCTTCGCGCCCTTTGTGGTTTCAAGCCTCAGGACTCTGCTGCATACGACCACTTCTCATCCCAGCGGCCCAGCAAGAACTTGCCATTGCCCTCTGCGTCGCGCTCGTAGCCCAGAACGGCCAATCCCTGGCCGAAGGCGCGCAAGAACTGCTCGCGATTACGCTCCTGCACCTGCTGCGCCTTGGCGCGCGTTTCCGGCAGCAGCTTTCCAGTCATAGATCTGCGCGGGCACGCGATATCGAAGACTCCGCTCGAATTGCCGGATTCTTCCCCGTTCTCCAGCAGCGTCTCCACGCGTTTCGACTTCAGCCACCACTCGGCAATCAGGCGATCGCTGGGCAGTCCTCCTTGCAGCGGCGACGACGTGATGCCGTACTGGTTGATGTTATAGCGCCGCGCAATCGCGCCCAGCTTCTCGATGTTCAGATACGCGTTCTTGATTTCCAGAGGATCAAACGTCCACTCGATCAGTTCGATCCCGCGCGCCAGCGCATCTTCCCGCTGCATCAGTTTCAGGCGGCGTCCCAGGCCGCCGTTGCGATATTCTTTGCGCACCGCCAGCATGTGCGAGTGCAGATACGATGTGCCCGGTGCGCGTGCCGGGAACCGACAAGGCAAACCCGACCATTACGTCGCCGTCGAACGCGCCCATGACCTGCCCGCCCACTTTGTCGGCGACCACGAACATGCGCAACGGGACCAGTTCGGCGTCGGTGAAATTCCAGACTTCCTTCTGCAAGGCAACGCACGCGCGAAACTCCTCAATGCCATGGCATCGCCGGAGTTCGATCGATCACGGCGCTCAAGCGCTCTTCTCCTCGGCATCTCGTTCGTGAGCCTTGGCCTGTTGCCACAGCGATTCGAGTTCTTCCATCGGCGCATCATCGGCGGAGCGTCCCGATTCGTGCAGTCGGGCCTCCATCCATTGAAAGCGGCGCTTGAAACTTGCGATTGGTCTTGCGCAGTGCCGATTCAGGATCGACCGAGAGATAACGCGCAATGTTCACCAGCACGAAAAACAAGATCGCCGACTTCTTCCTCCAGTCGCTCCTGCAGCTGCTCAGGGACAACCGTGCGGCCCGACCCGGCAACGCCTCGTCCCTGCGGCCGCGGTCCGGGCGCGGGAAATTCCTTCAAGTGCTCGCGCAACTCCTCGGTCTCTTCGTGCAGCTTGTCGAAGAGTCCATCAATGTCGGGCCAATCGAATCCAACCTGTGCCGCGCGCGAACTGAGCTTGTGCGCCTCGAGCAGCGAAGGCATCTTCGACGAGACTCCCGCAAGAATCGAGCGCTTCTCCGATTTTGCTTCAGCTTCAGCGCTTCCCTCTTTCTTCTTCCTCTCTTCCTGCTTCAGCGCTTCCCAGTTGCGCTTAACCTCATCGGACGTATCGGCCTTCACATCGCCAAACACATGCGGATGCCGGTTGATCAGCTTTGCGGAAAGCCGGTCGAGAACATCATCAATCGAAAACGAAGACTGCTCCTGCGCCATCTCGGCATAGAAAAGCACCTGCAGCAGCAGATCGCCAAGTTCCCCCGCGAGTTCCGGCCAGTCGCGATTGTCGATCGCTTCCAGAACTTCGTAAGTCTCTTCCAGGGTGTAAGGCTTGATGGAATCGAAGGTCTGCTCCCGATCCCAGGGGCAGCCGCCGGGAGCCCGCAGACGTTCCATGATGGCGACCGCTCGTTCGAAACGCTCTCCTGTGGTGGGCATTCGGCAACCACTGTAAATGACAGCGGAGGCACGAAGCAACGCGCGCGAATTCGGGGTAGTGACTCAGTTTGATGTCGAAATAGAAAAATCATTGACCACAAAGGACACGAAGTAGCACGAAGGGGTTTTGCTGGTGCGCGGTTCCTTCGTGTTACTTCGTGTCCTTCGTGGTAAAGGTTCAAGCTGGGCCATGACCGAATTCTGCTGCAGAATCCAACGAATCCGGCGCGACGACGTTACTTTCGGTATCATTACAGTCAGTGGGTTTTGCGCCAAGGTCGGATGGACCATCGTCACCTTCATATCCTTGTCGCGAGGGCGCAAAATCAATACAGGTGAACGTGTTCTCCTGGCACGACCGAGCTTCAGGCGGCTTCTGCTGGACGTCTATATCTGACGTAAATACATGACCTTAGCCGTAAAACCTCGATCCTCGCTGGAAGGCCAGCACTTTCACGTGGTGGTCATCGGCGGCGGCATCAACGGAGTAGCCATCGCGCGCGAGTGTGCCCGCGCCGGAAAGCGCACTCTGCTCGTCGAACAGAACGATTTCGCCTCGGGCGTGACCAGCCGGTCCACTCGAATCATTCACGGCGGCCTGCGCTACCTCGAGCACGGCGAACTCGATCTGGTACGCGAATCCGTCCGCGAGCGCGAACGCCTGCTCCGCGAGCGCTCTCACCTGGTGCATCCCGTACATTTCCTCTTTTTGCTGAACGAGAACAGCCAGCGCAGTGCCATGAAAGTGCGCGCTGGCCTGTGGCTGTACCAGCGCATGGCTAAAAAGAGGTCCCCTGACCTGAGCGAGATGGAAATGGCTCGCGTGCAGCGCGCGCTCGACGCCGGCCACCAGTGGCTGATGCTCAACTTCGAAGACGCGCAGTGCGAATTTCCCGAGCGCCTGGTAGCCGAGTGGATGCTGGAAGCCGCATCACGCCGGCGCGGTAGTCCGCAATCACTGCGAAGTGCTGGCCGTCGATATCGGTCAGGGCCGCGCCCGCGGCGTGCTCCTTCGCGATCGCATCAGCGGAAAAGATCAACGGGTCGATGCCAGCTGGATTATCAATTGCACCGGCCCCTGGGCCGACCGCATCTGCCAGCGCTCGACCGTGCGCACGAAAAAGCCGATGCTCGGCGGTGTGCGCGGATCGCACATCGTTCTGCCAAGATTCTCCGGAGCTCCCACCGCTGCCCTCTACACCGAGGCCGCCGACGGACGCCCCGTCTTCGTAGCTGCCATGGAACGAACAGATTCTTGTGGGCACCACCGAAGTGCCTGATACCGGTGATCCGGGAAGAACCTCCGCTTCTCAACAGGAAATCGAATACCTGCTGCAAACCGCGGCAGGACTGTTCCCCAAGGCGAAGCTCTCGGCGCATGACATCAAATACGCCTTCGCAGGGATCCGGCCTCTGCCCTACTCGCCGAACGACAAGCCCTCTGCCGTATCGCGCCGTCATTTCCTGCACGACCACAGCGACGAGGGTGCTTCCCGCATGATCTCCGTGATCGGCGGAAAGCTCACGACAGCCGCTTCCCTCGCGCGGGAGTGTGCGCGCAAAATCGGCATCAAAGTGGAAGAACCGAAAGCAGTAACGATTGGTCCGGGCAGCTCGCTCGATCCTCTCCTCGATCAGGAAGTCATCGAAATCGCCCGCGCCGGCTCGGTCAGCGAAGAAACCGCCCGCGGCATGATGGAGTGGCACGGCCAGCATGCCATGGACATCGCCCGCATGGCCCTGGTCGGCGCCGATCTGCGCGCGCCCATCTGTCCACACACCTCACACATCGTGGCGGAAGTCGTCGAGGCCTACCGGAACGAATACGCCGTAACCCTCGGCGACGTCCTGCTGAGGCGCGTTCCCGTCGCGCTGGGCGCTTGCTGGTCCGAATCCTGCAGCCGCGAAGCGGCCTTGCGCATTGGCGCAGTCATGGGATGGAATGAGCAGGAGTTCGGAGCCAACCTGGAGCAGTTTGAAACCGAACGCGCTGCCTTCCTGCAACGCCCCGCCCGCAGCGGATCCGCCCTCGAAGCTGCAGCGGATTAAATATCAGTCCATGCCCAAAAGCTGCCGGGATTGAACGTAACCGCCTCGGTTGCCGGAAAACTCCTTTCCTACCTTTATCTATCGGCCCATCCGTTTTGAATAACTTGACGAAGCACGGCGTATATTGCATGGATGAAAAAGGGAAGGAAGGAATCCCGCAGGAAAAGGGCCGTCCGCTCCTGGGTGGACAGGACGACCCGGTCCGGTTTTCGAGGCTACCCAATTGCGACCATCGCTTTTTATGGCCCCAATGACAAACTGGCTACTAAGGTAGTGGTGAGCGTTTTCCTCACTGGAAGTAACGATCCAGATCTTCTCCAGCGCTGGTTGTCCGATAGCGACCTCGACATACGCGAGGATCTCGCCATCGGAGAGCAGATTCTGACCCTCCTCAAGAAGCACGAGCCCCGCTCCACTGTCGTGACCGACGGGATTATCGGCTGCCCGCACGAAGAAGGCGTGGACTATCCAGAGGGAACGTCCTGCCCACAATGCCCTTATTGGGCCGGACGCGACCGCTTCACCCATAAGCGTATTCAATAAAGGGTAAGCCAAGAGCGCGACTCAAGCTTCGGTGTTTCCGGACGAGTGGGTTTTTAGCGCTATGGCCTATTTTCGTCAATTGTCGTCAGGCGTATCATGACCTGAATGCAAGGAGGACAAAAAATGGCGACTGTGAGTTCAATCCGCAACAATGAGCCAACCACGAACCCGAATGCCGAGAGAGTCGACATGAAGCTTGAGGTGGTCATCATCCCGGTTTCGGATGTAGACCGCGCGAAAGAGTTCTACTCCAGACTCGGGTGGCGGCTCGACGCCGATTTCACCGCTGGTAACGACTGGCGTGGAGTCCAGTTCACGCCGCCCGGTTCAGGGTGCTCGGTGATCTTCGGCAAGAATGTCACCACGGCGACGCCGGGCTCTGTCCAAGGCTTGTACCTGGCCGTCTCTGATATGGAGGCCGCCCGGAAAGACTTGCTCCGTCGCGGCATCGAAGTCAGCGAAGTATTCCACGGCAGCGAAGTGCACACTGGCTCTGACGACCCGTATTTATTTGGACGCCTTCGGGCCAGCGGTCCGGACCCTGCGCATAGGAGTTACTCTTCGTTCGCCTCCTTCCGTGATGCGGACGGCAACGGTTGGCTATTGCAGGAAATTACAGCGCGGCTGCCGGGACGAGGAGTCAGCAATTTTGACGTTGCGACGATGACGGAACTGTTGCGAGAAACAGAGGAACATCATGGCAAGTACGAACCGACGGCTCCGAAGCACCATTGGTCGGGATGGTATGCCGCCTATATCGTCGCTCGTCAGAACGGCAAGACGCCCGAAGAGGCCGCCAAGGAGGGCAGGCTTCAGATCGAGGGCACAGTCGCTGCCTGAAACCCTTCGACGCCATTATCGGGACGGGCCAACGCGGGCTCGTCCCTGGCGGCGCGGATCACAAGGCCATCTTAGCCCTGCTGTCATGGCTGACGTAATATTTCGATTACGCTCAAAACCCCTCAAGCGCTAGTTCTTGGGCAGTAAAGTGAAGTCCTCCTGTATCACTTCACCCTCTGACCGAAATCGGCGTTCGACCTCAATATAGCCTTCCTTTGAAACAGTGACCACAACTGAGTGTCGAGGTGCGTGCAGCATCGTGATGGAGTACGTGCCATCATTACCTGAATGAACTTCGTGCCTCCGACCTTCATGGTCGGGTCGCATTGTGATTGATGCTCCGACAATCGGAAGGCCGTGCGTGTCGCGCACATAGCCCCGCAAGGATGTGCCCCCATCACAGGCGCATAGGAGCAGGAGTGGAATGCACACCGCCACCAACGCTGGACGGGAACCCATATCGTGCATGTTATGAAATTCGGCGCTTTAGTCCACGTTACGAACGCCCAGCGTTCAAGGAACTGGCGACGATTGTTGCAAAGTCTCGATTACGCGGATTTAGCGATGCGGATTTTCTGGGTGTGCAATTCGCCAATTGTCTACTTCCCGCTCCGCTTCGTTGATTTCCTCTTGCTTCATGGACTTTCGCACATCGGACAGTATCGCCGAGCTTTCTTTGATCGAATTCTCTGCCAGCATCAGCCATTTGTAAGCGGAGACTTTGTCGCTGCGGGTTTCCTTGTTGTCCGCAAGCAACCGCCCCAGGCGGAACTGTGCTTTGGGCATACCCTGTTCGGCGGATAACTGATAGTAGTGCGCGGCGAGCGCCCGATCTGCGGGTGTGCCTTTGCCCTCTTCATACATGGTGGCCAGATTAAATTGTGCCCCGGCTTGTCCCTGGTTGGCTGCCGCGACGAATAAACGGAGCGCTTCCTCGAGATCGAGTGGAACACCTTGGCCGAGCGCGTACCGCAGTGCCAACCCGAATTGGGCATCCGGTTGTCCCTGGTCCGCTGCCTTCGAATACCAGGTCACCGCCTTTTCGTAGTCGGGCTTGCCTTGGGCGCCGTTGGCAAAAATGTTTCCCAACGTCACCTCTGCCGGAACACTGCCGAGGGCTGCCGCCTTTTCATAGTAGTGAATGGCTCGGGCAACGTCGGCGGGCGTACCGTCAGGCGGATGCAGGTAGAAGGCTGCGAGATCCAACGTCGCGGGCACTACGTTCTGGTCCGCAGCCGCGCCGAGCCAGCGTACGGACTCCTTGTAGTCCTGAGGCACCTCCTTGCCCCTTCCATAGATCAACGCCAGGTTGTACTGGGCGGTAGCATCGCCTCCCTCAGCCGCCCGACGAAACCATGTCATCGCCTGCGCCGGATCTTTCGGGACGCCGATACCGTCGGCATACATCAGGGCGATATTCGTGGCTGCGTCCAACGACCCTTGTCCGGCGGCCTTTTTGTACCACTCCAGCGCCTCGGCAGGGGCCGGTTGCTCCATACCAATTCCCATTGCCAGGAAGATGCCCAGAGACTCCTGGGCTGCCATAGCCCCTTGATCCGCAGCCTTGTGTAAAAGCCGGAGTGCCTCCGCGTCATCTCTCCTCAGCAGAGTGCCAGAGTGCAAGGCAAGGGCAAGCAAGGTTTCGGCTTCAGGATCGCCAACGCTAGCCTTGTCCTCCAGGCTCTGCAGATCTTGGACTCTCAGGTCCTTAGCCTTGTCTTGCAGTTTGTAGGCGTTCGCGCCTGACACCTGGTTGGGCCCAGCGATCACAGGTTCGGACGGCGTATTCGCACCGCCGCCCGGTGTACCTTGCTCCTTCTTCTCTACTTTCTTTTCCACCGATGCAGAAGGAGGTGTTGGAGCAGCGGGAACGGAACTTGTTTTGAGAAATGGAACTTCAATCACAACTTTGGTCCCCAAGGACCTCACATCAAAGTTCACCGGCTCCTTCAAATCGACGACGATCCGCGCAACCGGTGGAGCGGACTGAAACATCGCCGCTCGAAACCTCCGTACAGGTCCGTTGTTAATTGGCATTTGCCGATTCCCTGCTGACAGCGTGAATCCAGGGAAATCGAATACTAGGCGATCAGGGTTTGTCAGCGGCACTCCCTGCGGGAGAAAAGGAGCGCTGAGGACGATCTCGATCGTAAGACCGTTTGGATTGACAGTGATATCTGCGTGCTCAATCGTTGCCTGCGGGGACGGAGAGGAGTCGACGGACGCGCTAGGAGTTTGCGCCTCGGTATCAAGGCCGGCCGAGACGCAAAGCCAAATCACCACTAAGAATTTTGTGAAGCATCGCACAATCACAGATTCCCCTAGTCGTGTTAGAGCAGCATCATTGTACTGTTCGTGAACGTTGCGGCAACAGACCCAAGCGCGTCGAGGGAAGTCAAATGAATGGCCTGCACGTCGGCAATATCGTGGGTTTGTGAAAGTCCGACGCCTCATCCCCCATGCGCTGGAGATGAGAATCCGCAACCTCGCGACGACGCCTGATTTTCGCCGGCCTGCGGTTAAAAGCGTATAAGAGTACGAGGTTCAGCGTGCGCGAGTACGACCTGATCGCGGAGTGGTATGCATCGGAACGCGTCGATCAAACAGGCGTACCCGAAGCGATCGCGCTAGCGTCATCAATCCCGCGCGGCTCATTTGTTCTCGATGTTGGGTGTGGCAACGGTATACCCATCACTCGTGCGTTACTCAGCGGGGGCCACCGGGTCATCGGCCTGGATAGTTCGAGCGCGATGCTGGCACACTTTAGACACAATTGCCCCGAGGCGTTTGCTGTTCGAGGAATTGTTCAGTCCTGCGCGTTCGGCAATTGCGTGTTCGATGCTGCGGTTGCGTGGGGTGTCATGTTTCATCTCAATCCCGAGGACGCGATTAGGGCGATTGCGAATGTCTCGCGCATCCTTAAACCCGGTGCGCCGTTCCTGTTCACATCCGGAGACGTCGACGACTTTGATGGCAAAGAGAGCAAGATGAACGGCGTGACGTTTCGGTATTTCTCCTACAGCGTTCACAGCTACCGACGTATCCTCGGCGAACACGGCTTCACATTGGTTGACGTCCACGCTGACAGCGGAAATAACACCTATTACGTCGCGCAGAGAGCTGAGCCGCCGATCTGATCTGTCATCGTCAATTGAGAGATCGAATGTAGAATGGCGCATGCGGGAGGACTCCATGTTGCGTCTACTCCCTTTGCTGTTCGTCCTTGCCGTGGTGCAGGTATCGCCTGCGTCGGCGCAGGATAATCCGTGTGACCCAAAAGCCTTGCTGCCTCCCCCCGACCCCGCATATGCAGAAGCGATGAAACTTTCAAAGACGCTGGATAAGCATGGCATCCAAATACGCTGTGTGCTGCTTTCGAAAGAAGCGCAATTGTTTACGGGGCAGCTTGGCGCGGCTTTCTTCAGAACTGATACGGGTGACTTTGAGGCCCTATTCCTCCCCCCATCCCAGTCTTGGGACAAGCTAAGCGTGATTGAGGAGCGCGAACCGGGCGGACACGCCAAGTATCGTTTTCAGGGTTCTCCGACATACGCTGGGACCTGGGAGGGAAAGTCCGTCTACTTCGTCAAACACCGCAATCAGTTCCTTCACTCGCTAGATCAGCAGCTGGTTTCGAAGCTACGCGAGGCTTTGCAGCAAAACTAGCAGTTTCGATTGTCGTAGCATCATGGTCCCTCTCATCGACGTTGCTCAATTCTTTTCAAGTGGCTCACCGACTCACTGGCGCCTAAGACCTGTCCGATATATACTTCCCCGCCCCTTCAGGACTTGCCCGACGAGTACTGAGAGTCAATAGCCGCCTCCACTATGATGACGCCCACCATGACACAAATCGGCGAACACACTCGCCGCATCGTCGGCTTCCGCCTCCTGCCCTTCCTGTTCATTCTGTACATCATTAATTACATCGACCGCACGAACCTGGCCTACGCGGCGGTGGGCATGTCGCGCGACCTGGGGTTCAGCGACCACGTGTTTGGCCTGGGCGCGGGAATCTTTTTCATCAGCTACCTGGCGTTGCAGATTCCGGGCGCGCTTCTGGTAGAGCGCTGGAGCGCACGCCGCATGATATCGGCCACCATGATTGCCTGGGGCTCCCTCACCGTGCTCACCGCGCTGGTGCACACTCCCGCGCAGCTCTACCTGGCGCGTTTCGTGCTGGGCGCAGCCGAGGCGGGCTTCTTCCCCGGCGTCATCGTGTATTTGAGCCATTGGTTCATTTTCGAAGATCGCGCCAAGGCCACCAGCAACTTCATGGGCGCCATTCCGCTGTCAGCGGTGCTGGGATCACCGCTGGCGGGCTGGATTCTGGGCCGCGGCTGGCTGGGGTTCCCGGGATGGCGCTGGCTGTTTGTCGTCGAAGGAGCCCCGGCGATTCTGCTGGGAGTAGTTGCCTTCTTCTTTCTGACCGATTGGCCAAGGGAAGCCGCATGGCTCACCGCCGAGCAGCGCAAATGGCTCGATCAGAAACTTAAAGAGGAGACGCCGCCTTGCACTGCCGCCATCACGGTGTGGCAGGCCATGCGATCGCCGACGATTGTGTGGATGGCCTCGCTCACCTTCCTCGCCTACATCGGCCAGTACACATTCGTCTTCTGGTTTCCCACCATGCTGAAGCGGCTGACGGGCTTCACCGATATGCGCATTGGGATGCTGGGCGCTCTGCCGTTCCTGGCCGCTTTCGTAACTATGCAGGTCAATGGCTGGCACTCCGACAAGCAGGCGGAGCGACGGTGGCATGCTGCAATGCCGCTGTTCGTTGCCGGGATAGCCTATTTCTTCCTCTCCATTCCGGGCCACTCGGTTGGGTTCACCATCGGTTGGTTTACGGTCGCGGGCGTTCTGACAGCCTATCTCTCTACCTTCTGGGCGATCCCCACCGAAATCTTGAGCCAGGCAGAAGCAGCCACGGCAGTGGGACTAATTAACTCGGTCGGCAGCATAGCGGGATTTGCCGGGCCTTACATCTTCGGCTACGTGTACACCCGCACGGGAGGGTCATTCTCTTTGGGACTGAGGTTGGTGATGGCGGCGGTGCTCATCGCAGGCTTGATGATTCTGCGAATCCCCAAAGCGGCGCCCAAGATCAGCGCAAGTCAAGTTGTGAGACCTGCTCCGGTCAACTCTTAGCAGACTCGCGACTCATTCAGTTGCCTCCTTGGGAGAAAGATCATTTGCGTCGACGGAGTCTGTTCCTTCCGACATGAGGTGCCGCATTTGCGCAGACGGGCCACTCTCTCACAATGCATTGACCAAGGAGTGTGATGCCGATCTCACGCCACCTGTTCAATGCGCATCACGACCACTCCATCACTCTTTACAGTGGTGACCGTAAGAACCGCTTCCGAGAGTTGGTCCGGGCTTTCGAGACTGAGAGTCGCTGGAACTGAAACCTGTGGTGCACCTGTGTTGAAGGTCGCAGCCACACATTTGCGAATTACACAGCCCGAGCAATGGGTCGTCCGGCCACATCCCTCTGGAAGATGGGAGTAACGGCCAGCTCTCCCAACCGGGGTCTCCAGCCCCTTAGCAGACTGCGGAAAAAGTCGATCAGGCAATCGATGTTGGGTTAAAGCAGCGCTTCAGCGCTGCGAGAACAGCTTTGTTTTGAATGACGGCTTTAGCCGCTGAGGTCGGGATGTGTGTCGGGAGAGAATTTCTCAGCAGCCTGTTAGGTCCACTCTGACTTCCACCGCGCCAAAAGAGTGGCAGAAGGTTAAGACAGACTATCGAATCAGTGCTCCCCTCGCGCCGTCATCTCTAAATCGCCCACTGCTGCCCGGTTCCTTGCCGGTTACTAAAGATTGGCCACGACCCGGAGTCATCTGGGAATGCCCGTATTCCGCCTCTAAACTGTCGCCGACAGAGCCGAATTTCTGCGTCTTAGGGGCGGTTCGATGTTAGTTCCCATCAAGCACGAAAATATGGCGGCCCGGCGCTGGCCCGTGGTGACGCTGGCGTTGATCGCCATCAATACGGTTGCCTTTCTATTCACTACGATGTCGATGAGCGACGAGGCGCCGCAACTGGGCGAGGTGAAGGCTGACATCCTGATCCTGGCAGCACTTCATCCGGAACTGAAGATCCATCCGGAGGAGGAGCGGCTGGTCGAGGGGTTCAAGAAGAGTCATCCGGATCAGTGGAAGCAGGTGCAAAACCCCTACCGCGACGTCATCAACGCTTACGACGCCAAGATCAAAATGACGGAGGATCCGGAAAAGCTGCAGGAAGAGATGGATTCTCTCAACGAACAGTATGTAAAGCTGTCGTCCTCTTCTATTACCGAGCAGTATGCGTTTATTCCCGCCCACCCGACCGCTCTCAGCTATCTGACAGCCAACTTTCCTGCACGGCGGCTGGATGCACCTGATCGGCAACATGTGGTTCCTGTGGCTCGCAGGATTTGTGCTGGAAGATGTTTGGGGGCGCTGGCTTTACTCGGCGTTCTACCTGATCGCTGGCGCGGCGGCGCTGCAATTTCACGCGTGGCTCGAATCCGGGAAGCATCACTCCCACTCTCGGTGCGTCTGGAGCCGTGGCAGCGCTGATGGGAGCGTTCCTGGTGCGGTTCCCGAAGATGAAGATCGAGATGGCGTGGATCTGGTGGTTCAGCCCCATCCGCCTGCTGCGCACCGGCAATCCTTTCCGCATGTTCCGCTTCAAAGCCGCCGCCTACTGGCTGCTTCCGCTGTGGCTCGGCGTGGAGATTCTCTATGGCACTTTGTTTGGTTCCATGAGTAGCGTGGCGCATTGGGCGCACGTTGGCGGGTTTGCCTTCGGAGCGCTGGCCGCGGTTGCGATTCGCTATTCCGGCATCGAGCAGAAAGCCAACAAGGCCATTGAGGAACAACTCGCGTGGACCAATGACGCCGAACTCGAGCAGGCGGGTTCCATGATGGAGCACGGCCAGCTCGCCGAGGCCCAGACTCTGCTGACGAGCTACGTCGCTACCAACCCGAATTCGCTCGACGCCTGGGCCCTGTTGCGCCAGATTTACAAGCGCCAGAGCGACACGAAGTTGTATCTTGACGCCACTGTGAAGACCTGCGGGCTGCACTTGAAAGCCCATCAAATCGAAGCAGCGTTCCATGACTATGCCGAGTTCGTCGATAACGGCGGCGCTAAAATGCCCGCCATGACCTGGCTGGAGCTGTGCAAGGGCGCAGAAGAAATGCAGGAGTTCGAGCGCGCGTTTCTCCGAATATCAGGAACTGGCGAAGGCCTATCCGGCCGAGCGGCAATCGCTGACCGCACAACTCAGCGCCGCCAGACTATGCCTGAAGAAGTTGAACCGTCCCAAAGACGCTCTCGCGATCTACCAGGCAGCCGCGGCGTCTCCGATCCCGCATCTCGACTGGGACACGCTGATTCAGGCCGGAATCAAAGAAGCCAAAACTGCACTCTCTTCCGGAAACGCGATCGCCGCCGGCGCGCAGTAGCGAACCGGACTCACGCTCTCCCTGCAAACTCCCGGTTCTCCGTGGACACTTTCACCTTTTCGCCCTCTTTGATGAAGAGGGGCACGCGGATTTCGAGGCCTGTCTCCAGCCGGGCTGTCTTGGTCCCGCCGCCCGACGCGTCGCCGCGAACCGCGGGTTCCGTATGGGCAACGGCCAGCTCAACGAATATTGGCAGCTCTAAACCAATCGGATTGCCGTTGAACTTGCGCAGCTCAACCAATGCGCCTTCGATCAGGAAGTCCAATGCATCCCCGACCATCTGACCGTTCAGGGTGAGGGTCTCGTAGCTTTCCTGGTCCAGAAAATGAGAACCATCCCCATCGCTATAAAGGTAAGAGGCCTGTACCGACTGCAGGTCCGGCTCCTTGAATTTGTCGCTGGCCTTGAAGGTCTTCTCAAAGACCGCGTTCGTAAGCAGGTTGCGCATCTTCAGGCGCACTAGGGTCTGGCCGCCTCGAGCGGTGGGCGTGTTCACTTCCGCTTCCAGGCAGCAGAAGGGAGTGTTTTCAAACTCAAAAAATGTCTTCCGTTTGACAGTAATCGCATCAATGAGCGCGGCCATGAAGTCCTCTCGCAGACTGGTGAACAACTCGAATGGGAGCCCCGGTTTTGAAAGGGCGCGGCTTCAACAGGCCGCTGAGAAACTCAATTCAGCATCTCGATTTGAAAGGGTGCGGCTTTCAGCCGCACCGTAAATGCCTCACAATCAGTTGCGGCTTCAGCCGCTGGGGTAAATTGTCGGCACGAGAAAGAGTTGTTCAGTACCCTCTTCAAGCCGCGCCGTAGTACAGGGCTGCTGGCCCACCTTCTAATGATCTTGGTATGCGCCATCTATGCTGAGGGTGCCCCGTCCTTGCGCCTTTTGCAAGGGCGGGTAGCGATGCTGCCGATACGACTCTCTGTACCCTTCCGCTCAAACCGCGTTGCTTTTGCGTTCGTGGTTCCCGCCCTTCGCAGACTGCGCGAAGGACGGGGCACCCACTTGTGCTGGTCGTGCCAGTAAGATCAACAGCCTGGGCCACCCGCCAGGGCTGCACTTTCGGCTTGCGCGATCCTCAACGCCGAATGCTTTTCGCTCGTAGTCCACGTCGTATTTTACGCAGAGTCGTTTTAACACAATAATCAAGTACTCGGTAAGCGTATGCACGTACTTTGCGAGGACCTCATGCGGGATTTTGACTCTTTCGCCGATTTTGTAATTAAGCCAGGGGCAACTCTGCACGAGTTTTCTGTCGGCAATCGACGCGCGATGTACGATCGCGTTTCTAATGTGACTTACCTCCCAGACCGTCTTTTTGATGTCTGGGGCAACTGTCCCGGACAACCCTACGTATCCAAGAAAAACCTCGAATCCGTCCACACCCTGACGTCGTTCCCAGAGTATGACTGCAACTAGTCTCTTCGAAGATGTACCGAATACGGTCTTCCTTTTCGAGAATCTCGAATTCTGCCAACGAAATCTTGATTTTTGAGAAACACTCCCTCTGTAGCGGTCCGGTTCGTTCATAAGCATGCCAACAATGGAGTCCTCAATCGCACTCTCAACGGCACCCCAGACACCGACTAGCGTATGAGAATGCTAGCAACGGGAATCCTCCGTGGCATTCATTTTCTGCGAATCGCGCTTGCGCTTTCGCCTGTTCCAGCTCTCGCAGGAATTCCTTGACCTTCGCGGGCATCCCCGGGCGGATCGCGGAATATCGGTCTTCGCCGAGCGGCCTCGCAGGCTATGTGGATCGCTGGTGATCATTCGCCTGCCGCACCATGCTCATATGGAGTAAACGCATGTCTGCAAGTCTGATAGCCAAGGAATCCCTGACAGTGATCTAGCCACGCTCCCAACGGGGATGTCGTCCATGGCGCGGATAATCCACATGATTGGTGAGTGTGTCCACTATTCCGACGCCGAATAAAAATTGCAGCATCACTGAGCCATTCAGGCGTCACGGCTTGCGCTCGCCTGTTCGCACCACGCGCAATCTGCGATGCTCAACAACTGCGTTAGCACCGTCAGCCTCGATCGAGCGTTAACCTCTAACTGCTGTTGACCTCGATGTGCAGATAGGATGAAATCGCCGGGTCTGTCTGGACGATGCTTGGCGACTGATTTAATCTCGTCTGGACATCCCATTTGCCGCAGCCTGCTCTGAGCTTAGAGGTGCGCCGCCCATCCCAAGCGTAAAAGTTAGACTCCTTGGGGTCGTCGAATGACGAACTGAAGTTTGTCAGACTCGGTTCGTACGTCAATGTGGCACCACGAACGCTGCGATGGGTCTCGATCTTCCCACCACGGACCTACACTGCGTGCTTAGCCGATCCTTGGCCTGTCTTCCGCTGAGCAGAGCGTAATACCGCGTGCGCGTCGCCGGACTTACTAACGAAACTCACACAGGTTTTCTCGTTCCCGCAGCAGTCACGCGTGACGCGAACATAGCCTCGCCGCAAGGTGAAGCTCATCGGTGCAGATTCTACGGATCGCGCCATCGTCTCACCCATCTGCGCAAACAGGCATTACACTCAAGTCTCGGTTTCTTTCGATTGCTGCGCGCCTATCGTCCGGCAAAGCAGGCTCGTGTCGTCGGAGATGATTCCGTCAACACCCAGGTCCGCGAAGCGCCTCATGTCCGTCGGGCACGTTGACCGTCCAGACAAGAATTTTCTTTCCGGCTCCCTTTACTTTGCGAATCAATTCTGCGTCAACCAATGCATGGTGGGGAATCACATACTGGACGGGAAGTTCACTCCATAGGCGAAGTTGGTTCTCGAACTCGCAGATCAGGCCGAGTGGAACGCTGGCGTCCAGAGCGTGCACGGATTTCAGCGTTCCAGGCTGAAAGGAAGAGACCACGAATCCCCGCCGCGGCTTGTGCCTCAGGAACAGGTCGAGCGTAATTCTCTCCAGCCCCTTAACCTTCAACTCGATATCGAGAAAGGAATCGCGGTAGCGCTGGAGCACATCCCGCAGCCGCGGCAACCGGGAAAGCTGCTTCGCCGGCGTGCGTGAAACCTCATATCCGGAGACCTTCGCGTCGTGGCAGACCACGGCCTCTTCATCCGCCGTGAGCCGCACATCGAATTCAAATCCGTCGCACCCGTCCGCCAGCGCGCGATCGAATGACTCCAGCGTGTTCTCAGGAATCGATCGTCACGGCGCGCGCCCCGCGATGGCCCAGCAGCAGCGGACGAATGGGTACGGGCATGAATCAGTCGAGATCGAAGTCGCGAATCGGCTTGCCCGTGTCGGGAGTCTCTTTCGCCTTCTTGATCGCTTCCTGAAACTTCTTCTCGAGCAGGTCGGAAGCGTGTTTCTGCGCCTCCACCGACTGCTGAAAAATCGACTCCCGGCGGCTGTCCTGCTCGCGCATTGCCTTCGCCGCAGCTTCCATGTCGGCGAAGGTCTTCGGCTTCACTGCAGGCGTATGAGCGATGACGGCAGCGGTCTCTGTGTCGATCTTCAGCACCGCACTGCAGCAAGGACAAGTCACTTCGAAATTGGACGGTTTCTTTGCCATTTACGCGAATCATACCGCAAATCGCATAACCAGGGTGAAAACCAGGTGAACTCGATTCCGCCTCCCCTCCATTGCGAATTGAAAATGGATTTCACTCCTAAGTCCATGATCCGCACAGATTTACCTTATATCTACATAAGTTGTATGTACAAATACGTAGTACAAGTGTTCCTTCGGGAACACTGTGGAAATCTTCCGCCCTTCAGCGGCTAAGTCCTTCTAATGCTTGAGCTTGATGGGGAAAATGTGAAAAACGTTGAGCATCTCCCAGCCCAGCAGGAAGACCGAGACCACGACGACCATGACCGCCAGGAATTCACCGAATGTCATACGGCGCCGGCCCGGTTCCATGCGCCGAGTCGCCAGGCTCAGAATGTTCAGCGTGGCAAAGCCGAACACCACCGCCCAGAGTATGTTGTAGATGTCCTGCCGCGGTTCGCGCGAGAAGAAGGCCACGGCCACCCCAACCGACATGGCAGTCGACGCGCGCGCCATGGGATACATCGCCAGCACGGCCCGCGTGGTTCGAGTAAACCCTAAGACTAATACGGAGACGGCGATTGCCATGGATCGAGTTCAGACTTCCAAAATCAGAATGGTGGAGCATTCGATATTACATCGTCATCGGGACGGACCGTCAATCTCTCAGCAGGCTGCGCAGATATGACAGGGGTTGGGTAATATGGATTCATGGCGAAGCGCCGTTTCATTTTCTTCGACGTGGGCAACACACTGCTCTTCCCCAACCGCGCGCGCATGCTGGCGCCGGTCGCGGCGGAAAAGCATCCCAGCCTTCAGGCGTGGCAGGCGCTGGAGCGCCGCACCAAGCAGGAATTCGATCAAGGCTTGATCAGCGGCAAGATCGATCATGGTTTCTGGTGGACGTTTCATACTCATCTGCTGAACCAACTGAATGCATTCGATGAGAGCGTGCGCGACACCCTGATCGCGAACACACAGAACTCTGCCAATTGGGACCAGATCCTGCCTGGCACACGCGAGGCGCTGGATCGAATTGCCGAGCGCTACGCGATCGCCGTGATCTCAAACGCAGATGGCCGCATCGACGCCGTGCTTGACCGCTGCGGCATCTGCGACTGCTTCGCCAGTATCACTGACTCGGGCAACGTAGGGCATGAAAAACCGCACCCGGCAATCTTTGCCGCGGCTCTGCAACAGATGAAGGCTGATCCAGCGGAGAGCCTTTACGTTGGGGACGTTTATTCGGTCGACTATGTCGGCGCACGCAACGCCGGCATGGATGCGGTACTGTTCGACGTCGCTGGGGCGTATCGCGGTGGCGAGTTTCCGCGCGTGGAATCGCTGGCGGAGTTGGAAGGCTGGCTCGCGAAGTAACTGGGGGTATTCTCAACGGAGTGGGGTTGTCATGTTCCAATTCAGTGAAGCGCATTTCTTTCTCTTTCTTACGGCAGCCGTGTTGCTGGCCATCGCTCCTGGGCCGGGCATGCTCTACGTTCTCGCCCGCAGCCTTGCGGGGGGAAAGCGCGAGGGCGTGCTGTCTGCGATTGGAACCTTCCTGGGTGGCATGGTGCACGTGTTCGCCGCGGCTTTGGGAATCTCAATCATTCTTGCCAAGTCCGCGGTCGCCTTTGCCACGGTGAAATATGTGGGCGCAGCTTACCTTTGTTTTCTTGGCGTGAGGATGATTCTCGACGCGCGGCGCGAGAAGGACACGGATGACGGCGAGTTGATTCGGAGCGAGGCGAAGCCGCTTCGCAATCCGTTGTGGCAGGGCGTCGCCACGGAAGTGCTCAATCCCAAGACAGCTTTGTTTTTTCTGTCGTTCATTCCGCAATTTGTAGTTCGCGGAAACGGGCACGTCTTCTTGCAGTTCGTGACCCTGGGAACGATCTCGGTCGTGCTGAACACGACCGCGGATCTAATCGTGATTGCTTTGGCTGGCCCGCTCGGGGAACGCATTCGAGCCTCGGCAACATTTCGGCGCCGGCAGCGGACGGTCACGGGAGCCATCATGATCGGGCTGGGAACTTACCTTGCAACTAGCGAGAGCAAGTAGTGTTTCCAGCATTGCGAGGGCAGATGCCCCGCGACCGCCGGCCGGAGGCCGGCGCTACGGTCTCTATGCGAAATCAACTCAGGGTCGTTCTTCTTTATTGCTTGCTCGCACTTGATCACGGCTTGGGCATACGGACAGCAGCCCCTGCCGCGAGTAGAAGGCGAAAGCCTTGCTGGGCGCAGAGTTGTGCTGCCTGACGACGCGAAGGGAAAGATCGCAGTTCTCGTATTCGGTTTCACCAAGGCCTCGAAAGGACCAACCAGCGCTTGGGGTGACAAGATCTTCTCAGAGTTCGGCACGCAGCAGGGATTTGCGCTGTATCAGTTGCCCGTGCTCGAAGACGTCCCGCGCTTCATTCGTGGGATGGTCATCTCAGGGATGAAGAAAGGCGTGAAGGAGAACATGCGGGACCATTTCGTCCCCGTCCTGCAGGGTGAGTCCGAATTGAAGAAACTGGTCAGCTACAAAGAGCCCGACGATGCTTACCTGATCGTGCTGGACCCATCCGGGCAGATCGCGCAGCAAATGCACGGGCCGTTCAGTGACGCCGCCTATGAGCAGCTACGAAAAGAAATTCAAACGCTCTTGCATCACTGAGTGGCGCAAGCGGAACTACAGTTCGATGATCTGGTGGTCGTGACAGCTGGAGTTGATGGTGTCGTACAGCTGATGGAGCAGTTCGTGGCCGTACCGCGCAAGGAAGTAGATGCCGCCAAGCGAGCGCTCCTGCAGGCCCTTGTTGGGGTAGAGAGCTTGACTGAGTGTCTCAGCGTGACGGCTTACCAGTTCTCCCTTCAGCGCCTCGGCGCGCGCCGCCTGCGCGTAGAGCTTCTCTAGCTGATGCTGCATTTTTGAGCAGGCGGTCTCGGCAGCATCGACCAGCGTCTTATCCAGCTTCTCTAAGTTGTCTTTGACCGCAGAGAAGTTGGCATCGAAGGAATTCTTCGCGGCGTCGAAAGCGGCCTGAAGATCGCGCGGAAGTTGCTTGGCTGCGATTTGCTGGCGCAACGCTTCCGGCCCATCGAAGACATCCGTGATTGCGACCTCGTGCTTCTCGAGCAGGCGTTGCGCTTTCGGTTCTACGATCGTGGCGGAGAAGCGCGGCAGGATCGGAGTCACACGGCCGACAAGTGCTTCGTACACCACTCCGGCTTGCGCGAAGTAGGCAGCCTCGGCGGCGCCACCCGTGTAGGCGAGCGTGGGCAGGAGAAAATCCTGCATGATGGGACGCAGCAGCACGTTGGGGCTGAATCGTTCCGGATGCGAGTCGACTTCCGCAAGCAGTTGCGATTGCGAGAGCTTCTCGGCTGCGGCCTCGCCGTCGACAACAAACTCAGACGTGTCTCCAATGCCCCGTCGCGAGATGGGTGTACGGGCGCCCTGCCTGGTGGTAAACAACAGCACCGACGATTCGGTTACTTTCACCTGCTGGTGGTATCCAGCGGACTCCAGCTGCTTGCCGCGGTCAAGAAGCAGGGCGGCGAGTTCGTCCGCGCGTTCTATCGCAGCACGATAGATCGGCTGGGCGACGCGGTCAAATTCCGGATCTGACGGATCAAGCAGGATGACGCCCCAGTCGGCGAAGATGCGGGCATAGAGCCGAGCGTAAGCAGTGCCGAGGGTCTCGCCAGGGCGGTACGACTCGCGCAACATCTGCAATGCTTCACCGTCACCAAGCAACTTCGCTGCCTGCTCGACTACAGTATTGATTTCGTCGCCGAAGCGAACCGAACTGACGGGAGCCCCGGGCACGTCTTTGCTTGGAGTGGTGAGAACCTCCAGCGCGCCGTCGGCCGCGGGAAGTGAGATGTGATTCACCTCAGCCAGATCGTGGTCATACGTCGCTAGCCAGAAGACGGGGACGGCATCGACTCCGGCCGCAGTCGCTTCATTGGCCAGTTTCATAGCGCTCAGCGCCTTATAGAGGGCGAATGTAGGTCCGCCGAAGAGTCCGACCTGCTGTCCGGTGACGATCGTGGCGGCGCCCTTGCGGAAGCGGTCCAGGTTGGCCAGCGTTTTCTCTGACGCGTTCCAGGATCTGTTCTGCCGCTCGAGAATGCGGGCTACTTGCTCGCGGCGGGAGGCTTCATAGGAAATCTTTCCCGCTTCGTCTTTCAGCCATTCATGGAAATATGGGGATCGAGGATAAAAGCTTTGAACCTGGGGAGCATAGGAAAGGAGATCGAGGAAAAGGCGCGTGGTATGCGGGATCTGCGAGAATGGGAGACACTGAGCCTTCACCGACAACGCTCCTGACAGCAAGGTTTAGATGTCTTGATTTGGACGTGTGAGGTCATGTTTTGAGAGCAGCGGTGATGCATTCGCGTCACTTTGCAGGCCGAAACGCGCACACACAGATGCGTTGTAGTACAGATGCCTGAAATGGGCGCAAGATGCAAGATAATGGAAGCGAGATCATAAACCACGAAGGGCACGAAGTACCACGAAGGAATGAAATGACACCGGCTATCGGCTCGCTGGAAATCCTTGTTCCTGTGACATTGGAGGGATCAATCGTTCGACTCGAACCCATCCGCCGCGAGCACGCGGAATTGTTCTGGGACGTTGCGAAGAACGAGTCTGGAAGACATTTTTCGCTGGATTCCCTACGCAATGAAGACTCTCGAGGACTTCCGGACGCTGATCGACAAGGCCTTTGCCGAGCAGGAGCGCGGAGAATCAGTGGTACTCGCCACGGTGGAGCGCAGTTCGGGACGAATCGTGGGCAGCACACGATTCATGAATATCGATCGCGCCAATCGCCGCGTGGAGATCGGATCGACCTGGATCGCTCCGGCATGGCAACGCACGGCGGTGAATACCGAAGCGAAGTATCTGATGCTGCGGCATGCGTTCGAGGTGTGGGGATGTATGCGGGTAGAGTTGAAGACCGATGCGCTGAATCAGAAGTCACGCAACGCGATCCTGCGGATTGGGGCGAAGGAAGAGGGGACACTGCGTCGGCATCTAGTCACGTGGACGGGGCGCGTGCGGGATACGGTGTATTTCAGCATTCTGGATGATGAGTGGCCGGGAGTAAGAGCCGCACTGGAAGCGAGATTGACAGCGCGATAAAACGGCCAAAGGATTAAAGTCCCTCTTCTTGTGCGTTCGGCTCTACCGGATTTTCGCAAGTAGCGGGCAATATCGGGGCAATAAACGTGGCCGTGACTTTACGCCGACCGTCGCGGCATGCTCCAGCTTCGCGATATCGTAGTACAGGTCAGGATAATCAATACCGCAAGAGATTTCATCGCCTGAGACTAGCACGCAAAAGCAACTGCCTTCGAGATTTAACATCAACTGAGTAGACTGCCGGCACTCCGCCATTCGCCCAAGAAACGCTAAGCCGGAAACACTCTATTGACAGCCGTTTCCATCCTGCCTAAAATTCGCACGTTTTACGTCGTGGTTTCCACGCTGTCCTGAGCAGGCTGTGTCCTCGCGGCAAAGCCGCTTTCGACCCAGGGTTCGCTTCCAGAGAAGAACAATGAGGAGGCTCCATGCCACATGCTTTTTGTCGGCGCAATATCGTAAACGTTTACGACCTCGTGATTTTGGCCGTTGCCTTGGTTCCTGTCCACCTCAGCGCGCAAACTGTCGCGACTTATGACTTCGAAGGCGGAACTGCCGACGGCTGGATCTCGTTCTTTGGCGCAAGCACGCCCGCGGCCAGCAGCGCCGCATCCTACACCGGGTCTGAAAGCCTGCTGACCGCTACCAGCACCACTGGAACGGGTGGTCCCTCCATTGCGCTGGATTCGGTTCTCCTTCCCGGCGCGCAATATACGATCACCGCCTGGGTCCGCCTCACGAGCGGAGAATCTGCTTCCAACGCGAATTTCACGGTGAAGCGCAGCGATCCCTCTTGCTCCGGCGGAGCCTGCTACGACCTCATTGGAAATTACACGGTGGCGGTGAGCGACTCGGGTTGGGCGCAGATCGGCGGAACATATACGCCTCCAACCACGGAAACGGGCCTTCTGCTCTATGCCCAACTCGTCAACGCGACCAGCGCACAATCTTTCTATCTCGATGACGTAGTGATCACCGAGATTGCTCCCCCACCTGGTGGAACTCCGGTTGCCACTTACACCTTCAGCGATGGCAGCCTGGACGGCTGGTCGCCGTTCGGTTCGCCTACTCTGACTAATTCCGTGTCACCGTTGGCCGATCCAGCCGGCAACGCCAATAGCCTGCTGACCACGAACCGCACCGCCAGTTATATGGGACCAAGCCTGAATGTACTGGGCATTAACAACATCCTCGCCGGCGCCACGTACCAGGTAAGCGCTTATGTCCTACTGGCGGCTCCAGACAGCGCCAACCCAACGGCAACCATCTCCATGAAGCGGGAAGACTGCGCGACCAACGGCGCCTACAGCAACATTGCCACGTCGGGGGCGCTCTCCAGCACCGCCTGGACGAAGGTGCAAGGCACGTTCAGCTTCAGCAACCAACCGGGGCCACCGAGCACGCTGGTGCTCTACATCCAGTCCAGCAGCGCCACCGATTCGTTTTATGTCAGCGATGTCGTGATCAGCGAACTAGCGCCGCCTCCGCCCGATCCCAGCCAGCAGGACAATACCGGCATCTCGACCAACTTCGAGGATGGCGGCACGGATGGCTGGAGTTCGCGCTCTGGTTCGTCATCGGTTGCCAACTCGACTGCGGCGGCACACGGTGGAACGCAAAGTCTGCTCACCACCAACCGCATCGCGAACTGGGATGGGCCTCAGATCAACGTGAGCAACAAGATGTACAACGGCTCCAAGTACAACATCAGTGCCTGGGTCATGCTCGTGCCTACCGATGGCTCGACGCATGTGATCAACACGAGCTTGCAAACTACTCTCAGCGGAAACACGAGCTACTCCAGCGTAACCAGCTACCCCGGAGTGAACGTCCTCGCTGACGGCCAGTGGCACCAGATCAGCGTGGCCGGCTACAACATGTCGAACGCCTACGATCAAGGCGCCGCCAGCCTCTATTTCCAAACCGTTCCCGCAAGCGGTGACGATCTGGTGTCGTTCTACATCGACGACTTCCAACTGAGCTATGTGTCGCCTCCGGTCATTCAGACGGATATTCCATCCATCTTCCAGACGCTTTCCGGCTTCTTCCCCGTGGGCGCGGCGGTAGACCCAACCGATCTCTCCGGCCCCCACGAGCAATTGCTGACGATGCACTTCGACAGCATCACACCCGGCAATGAAATGAAGTGGAGTTCGGTCGAGAACACTCCAGGCACCTTCAACTTCGGCCCGGCCGACGCCGAGGTGGGCGTCGCGGTCTGCCACAACATGCGCATCCGCGGACACAATCTTGTATGGGCCACAGGTGCCCAGACTCCGTCGTACGCGGCTGGGGATGGCACCAATTCACCCTCGAACCAGGCGACGGTCACGTCCAACATCCAGGAGCACATTCAGAACGAAGTGCAACACTTCGGAAACAAGGTCTACGCCTGGGATGTAATCAACGAACCGCTGGACCCGAACCAACCAGATTGCCTGGTGCACGGCCCGTTCTACAACGTGCTCGGCAAGAGCTACCTCGACGTGGCATTGCACGCCGCCCGCCAGTATGCTCCGGCCGGAACCAAGCTCTTTATCAATGACTACAGCACTGCCGATCCGAATCGCCTCGCTTGCCTGGTGAAAGTGATCCGCGACCTCCGCTCTCGCGGCATTCCCATCGACGGCGTCGGCCACGAGATGCACAATGCCATCAACTATCCCAGTGTCCAGGCGATGGAGAACGCCATCAACACTGTGCATCGAGCGTTCCCTGATATCGAGCAGCAGATCACCGAACTCGATGTCAGCGTGTACAACGCCGGCGACATCACGTCGAATTACGGCCTGAACATTCCGCCCGGTGTTCTCGCCGAGCAGGGCTGGCTCTACGCAAACTATTTCGACTTATTCCGTCGGTTGAGCGGCAAGATCAGTGCCGTCACGATATGGGGCATGGCCGATGACGACACCTGGCTTGACAGCTTCCCCGTGTCGCGCACCGATTACCCCTTGCCGTTCGATATGAATCTGCAGGCGAAGCCGGCGTATTGGGGCATCGTTGATAAAACCAAACTTCCCGGGTACGGGATGAGGTTCTCCGCCACAGTTGCCGCGGGCCAACCGGATACCCGCGTCATCACAGTCACGGCGACCAACGGCGACGCGGGCACCGCTTATGCGACACAAATCAACAATCTGACACTTTCGCAGGACTCTGGACCGCGCTGCACGCCGGTAGTCATCCCGCCAGGAGCTTTCCCGATTTCACTGGGCGATATTCCGGCAAATGGTAACGCCAGCGTCTCGTTCACGGTGAGCCTGCAAGGGTGCAATTCCCATTCCGAGTGGAAGGTGCGCGTTCCCTGGAGCGCATCTGTATACGAGACAGGAACGCTCTATTTCGAAACGGACTTTAGCCACGGCGGGAAGAAATGATTCTTCGCGTTCGAAGCTAAGTGAGCCGCCCGGGTGAGAACTGGGCGCATGTAAAATATGCAACACCATGTGGATGGCTGTGGCAATCACCGCGATGATTTTCGCGATTGGAAACATTCTGTTCGGTCACTTCAATGAAAGAATTCCGAAATGGAAGCGCGTGACAAAAGTTGTGCTAGTACTCGCGCTCGTTGGGGTTATCTCTGCCAAGGCAGGACCAGGATGGGGACTTGCACCGATCGCGCTGATGCTCGTTGTGGCAGCGGTAGTTCACCTCTGGTGGCTTCCTCGTCACGGCATTAACGGCTTAACCGGAGAACCGAGAGAAAAGTATTATGAGTTGAAGGGCTGGACTCGCAAGCCATAGCTCTCCAATCAGCGCAACTGTTTGTTAACAGGCCTCAGCGCTCAAAACTGCCATCACGAAAGATGTCCGCAGCGCTCACGGCGACGGGGCTGGCACCTGCGGGTAGAGGGTGACTGCTGCGTTCTTGGCCGCCCCGAAGCGCCACTATCTCGGGTGTTTTTGGATAGGATCTGCGGCACTAGTGAGGCCGGGCCGGCGCTACTCGCAGAATACTCGGACTTTCACTTTTGTGTTGGCGTCCTTCTGATCTACATCCACCGTCAAGTCGTTCAGGTGCTCGATTAGTTCTTCCAAATTCTCTGGCTTGATCTGGGTCAGGTCGATGGGGACACCCTGCTCCTGCATCGCCTCGTTGGCACGGCGCAAAGCGGGCGCGGGAATCAGGCCGGCGAGGCGCACTCCGGCGCGCAGCAACTGCATGGGCACGCGCACGTTGACCTTGGTTGGGCCCTCGTGGCCGTCGTCTTCGGAATCAACCACCACGCGAAGATATTTTGGACGAGACTTCCCTGCCCCCGATGATCCGGCGTCGGAGAACGTGGAGAAAGACGGCGGCGCATCCATGGCGGCGATGAGGCGCTCGGCTTCGTCGGCGCTGATTTTGCCTTCCGAGAGCATTTGTAGAATTTGGCGACGATGTTCGTTCATGGTGGTTCACCTCAGCGGCTAAAGCCGCCACTCAATACAAAGCTTTAATCGCAGCGCTGAAGCGCTGCGCCACCCAAAATCGATAGCCTGGACGACTTTCAGAAGCTTGCAAAGCCGCTTTCTTTTTCGAACTCTTGCGGTGCGGCTGAAGCCGCTGCGTTTCAAACAAATTCATCTCAAACCAACTTCATCCAGAGTCTACAAATCGAGACTCTACAAAATGTGAAACGACAATCCTGCGCTGCGGTGTTCGACTTCCAGTTTCGTGTCGGCGAGCGCGGTCAGAATCTGCCAGAGCACGGCAACGCCGCGGAAAGGATTCACGCGGCACACCAGGAATCCGATAAAGATGAACGGAGACAGGAGAATGCCGAGCGGAACGAGCAGCAACCACATCAGGAAGAGAGGAATCCAGAGGCGGAAGGTATGGCTCTCCTGGTTGCGCAGGCTGACGACGGCCACGAACGGAATCATTGCAAATCCTCCATCTCGCGGATGGCATCCTCCGCGGTAATTTCTCCTCGCTGCAGGCGCTCGAGGATTTCTGCCTTCGAGGGAGTGGGGTTGGTCTCGACAAATTCGAGGCTGTTGGCGATGCGGGTCAGGCGCGACTTGATCGTCGGGTAGCTCACGCCGAAGATGCGCTCCATCTCCTTGATCGAACCATGAGAGCGGACGAAGGCGGTGATGAAGATCTGGTCGTCCATGTCGAGGCGGGCTAATTGAGGAAGCTCGAAGCTGCCTTCGATGGCGATGTCCTTCTCAGCCACGCGGACCCGCTCCACCACGATGGGCTGACCTTGGGTGAGCTGTGTCAACTCCTGCCAATCCTTCGAATTCTTGATTTTTTCTGGCATTTCGATTAACAACAATCACTTTTTAATTAATAATATTAATATTGTCAAGGCAAAAATTGATGGAACTTAAGCTTGAAAGCAACAATCTTTCACCACAGAGGGCACAGGGGATCACAGGGGAAGACGGACCCTTTGGTGGGCGGGGACATCTAACGAATTGACTTCCTGTCGGGTGAAACCTAGATTGGAAGTGGATCTTTTTAAGGCCAATCCCACCAGTGGGGGCGTCACGGCTTCGACGGAGATGCTTGCGGCCAAGAGGCATGCCGGGGTGCACACACCCGTAATCGTGGGCAAAATGATAATTGCCAATCAACAGATGGCATACGCAGCCTAACTAGTTTAGGCAGCCGTCCCAAGAGGCTTTGCTCGCGGGCCTCCGAAGGACGTCACACAGCGAGCTGCTCTTCTCTTCTACGTCTGGGATGAGAGGCTAAGACCACAGGCTAGCGGAACGCGTTTCTTGTCGGTTCTGAGCGCGGGCCGCGAACGTCCCAGGGTAATGCCTGGGGCATGAACACGACTAAGCATGTAGTTCTCTTGACCAGTAACATTTTCGGACGCGGGTTCGACTCCCGCCGCCTCCACCATAATAAGCTAATGATAATAAAGGTTTTATAAACCGATAGAAAATAAAATATCGTACAATAAACGTACAATGGATTCGGCAAAGAGGCCGAATTCATGCCTTCTGTTTATTCTCCCACTACCCTCCCTGCCCTTCGAGCCACATCAATTACAAGCGTTGCCGCTGCCATTCTTGGGTCCGATGGTCCGTTCATTCGTCGCAGTGCGAAAACCCCGTAGTTGGGAAAAGGCTGGAGCGTTCAAACGCCGGCTGAAAACGGGATATCACGTAAAACGAAATGCCGAGCACAAAGGGGTTGGGCCGCACCCAGGCCATCTCCACAGATTCAGATCGAAGTGCAGTTCATTGCTCAGCAACGAATTCGACAGCCTACAAGAGTCGAGCAATAAGATTCTCTCTGCGCGCAAGAACATGAACTACATTCCCAGGGCGCTCTGAAGGATGGTCCTTCGGATCAGAAGATTCTGAACTGTCGCACGGTTCCTGGCATCCATGGCTGCCAGCGGTCAATTTTTGGACGATGGCTCCTGCAATTGAACTCCGCCACTGTGCTCGTTGCAAGTGGGCAACTCAGTCAAGTTACGCTAGGGATTCCCCTAGTTGTCGGTGTTATTACACCCGCCTATAAGTGAGGCATGATGGCGTTTGCCGATTGCTGACAACCCAGACTCTTCACAGAATCATGAAATGGCACCACCGTTCGAAAGCACAATTGCGTCTGGAGATTCCAGAGGGATACGACGATTGCCGCAATGGCATTAACGGCGAAGGAAATGAACGCGATATACAAAGAGACCTCGGAAGGCGGCCTGGCCGTGTCCCTGGTCTTTGCTAGTTCGCCGCGACGTAGAGCGAGCAGAGCGGATCAAGCTTGAGTGCACGCCGATGGCATCGGTAATTTCACTTCCCAATCGCGACACCGGCGCTCGCAAGAGTGTCAGGTTGGCAACTGTCTCATGGTTACTGGTGGCAGTTTTCTACTTCTACCAGTATGCGCTCCGCTCTGCACCATCCGTCATGGTGCCCCAATTAACGGAAGCCTTCGGACTCAGCGCGCTCGGTATGGCTTCACTGATAGGGCTGTTCTACTACGGATACTCCCCGTTCAGTCTGGTCGCGGGGGCTGCCATGGATCGTCTGGGCCCCAAGAAAGTTCTTCCGATGGCCGCCGCTGTCGTCGGCGTTGGAGCCCTCCTATTCGGTTGGGGCAACCGCGAGGCGGCGAGCATCGGGAGACTACTGCAGGGAGCAGGAGGAGTCTTCGCTCTGGTCGGTGCTGTCTATATCGCGACAAAGAACTTCCCGGCGTCGCGTGCCGCGACGTTGATTGGTGCAACTCAGATGTTTGGAATGGCCGGCGGATCGGCCGGACAATTTGGCGTCGGTCCGATGATCGGTGGCGGCATGTCATGGAAGTCTTTTTGGATGGGGATGGGCTTCGTGGGCCTGGCAATCGGCGCGATTCTTTTCTTCCTGTTGCCGAACGAACGAAGAGGGGAAGAGCCGGAGGGGAGCCTGAAGGCAACGATTCAAGCGTTCTTCACTGTGTTCAAGAATCCGCAATCGATCTTGTGTGGGTTGATCGCGGGGTTTCTCTTCATCCCGACAACTATCTTCGACATGATTTGGGGTGTGCGCTATCTGCAGGAGGCGCACGGGTTCAGCTATGCCTCGGCAGTCATGCGATCAGCGACCGTGCCACTCGGATGGATCATTGGATGCCCACTGCTGGGCTTCATCTCGGACCGCATCGGTAGGCGGAAGCCGGTGATCATCGGAGGCGCAGTCGTTCTTCTTGCCTGCTTGGGTTGGATCCTCTTCGGTCCCGCCGATATTTTGCCGCCTTACGTACTGGGTTTGGTGGCCGGATCGGCGTCAGGCGCGGCGATGCTGCCATATACCGTAATTAAGGAAGTCAACCCTCCGGAGTTTGGCGGCACAGCAACGGGTGTGATCAATTTCCTGAATTTCACCTTCAGTGCTTTGTTGGGCCCGGTTTTTGGTGGGCTTCTTCAGCGCGTATCAAGTGGTGCTCAGCAGCGGGAGTTGGCTCATTACCAGGCGACATTTCTGCCGCTTCTGTTCGGGGTTGGGGCCGCAATTATTCTCTCCTTTCTATTGAGAGAAACGGGGCCTGCAGCACAACGAAGTCGTTCGAAGTCATGAGGTGACGGCGATGACAGTGGAAACTGGAACGGGAAAGTACGAGCAATTGCTGGATAAGTGCACCAGGCTGGAGCCGATCCCAACGGCAGTTGCACACCCGTGTGATGCTTCAGCCCTCTCTGGAGCGGTGGAGGCAGCGGAACTCGGGTTGATCGTGCCGATTCTGGTTGGTCCCTTGGCCAAGATACGGGCAACCGCGGAAACTGCGGGAATTGATCTCGGCAGGTTTCGAATGGTCGACGCTTCACATAGTCACTCCTCTGCCGCAAGAGCCGTAGAGCTTATCCGCGATGGGTCCGCACAAGTTCTGATGAAGGGCAGTTTGCATACTGACGAGTTGATGTCGGCGATTGTTGCTCGCGACGGAGGTCTGCGCACCGGCCGGCGCATCAGTCACGCATTCATCATGGATGTTCCTACTTATCACAAGGTCCTGATTGTTACAGATGCAGCCATCAACATTGCCCCCGCACTGGAAGATAAGGTTGACATCTGTCAGAACGCCATCGACTTAGCGATAGCGCTGGGCCGCGAAAGGCCGAAGCTGGCCATTCTGGCGGCAGTCGAAACCGTAACTTCGAAAATGCCCGCCACCCTAGATGCTGCGGCCCTTTGCAAAATGGCAGACCGCGGACAGATCACTGGCGGTATTCTCGATGGGCCTCTTGCATTTGATAACGCCATCAGCAAAGAGGCTGCCGTCACCAAGGGCATCCGCTCCGATGTGTCCGGTGATCCCGACATACTTCTGGCTCCTGATCTGGAGGCTGGCAATATCCTCGCGAAGCAACTCAGTTTCCTTGCCAGGGCGGATAGCGCGGGAATGGTTCTGGGCGCGAGGGTACCAGTCATTCTCACCAGTCGCGCAGATAGCGTGCGGTCTCGGATCGCCAGTTGCGCGGTCGCTATGTTAGTGGCCCATGCCCGGCGAATGGGAGCGAGGATTCATTAGTGACAGCTGACTTCGCTCTCGTGCTCAACGCTGGATCATCCAGCTTGAAATTTTGCGTGTTTCGACGGCCACCTGCCGCGCAATGGCAATTAGATGCGAAAGGGCAGATTGAAGGTGTCGGAACGTCGCCACGACTGTCGGTTAAGGATGGTAGTGGCGCATCCATCGCGGACGAGAGCCTGGGCGCGGAAGTGAGCGATGGTCGCGAGGCAGTCGATGCACTTGCAGCATGGCTCCAGTCAAAATATCGCGGCGGGAAAGTGTTGGCCGTCGGCCATCGCGTCGTTCATGGTGGTTCCCGTTTTACGGGTCCAGCGATTGTGGATCAGGAGACTCTCGCTCAATTACGCGAATTGATCCCTCTTGCGCCGTTGCATCAACCGTACAACCTTGCCGCCATCGAGGAGGTTTTCGAGCGGTTGCCGGGTGTCCCCCAAGTTGCTTGCTTCGATACGAGCTTTCATTGTGGGCATTCGGCAGTTGCAGGACTCGTGCCTCTTCCTCGAGAGCTGCGTAACGTTGGTATTCAGCGATATGGGTTTCATGGCCTGTCTTACGAATACATAGCTTCCGTCTTGCCGGAAATGGCGCCGGAGATTGCTCTGGGACGGGTCATCGTTGCCCATCTCGGAAGCGGCGCGAGTCTCTGTGCGCTAAGCAACGGGAAGAGCGTCGACAGCACACTGGGCTTCACGGCGCTGGACGGACTCTGTATGGGAACCAGGCCGGGCGCCCTTGATCCCGGCGTCGTTTTGTATTTGTTCCAGGGCCTCGGCCTCTCTGCCAAAGAGGTTGAGTCTCTGCTGTACAAGAAATCAGGTTTGATCGGAATTTCCGGTATCAGTAACGACATGCGCGACTTGCTAGACGCAAACGAACCGGAAGCTCATTTAGCGGTAGATTACTTCGTTTACCGCGCTGCTAAAGAGATCGGTGCACTGGTTGCGGTGTTGGGTGGCATCGATGGGCTGGTATTTACAGCGGGCATCGGAGAAAATTCGCCAGAAATTCGGCGGCGAATCTGCGAAGCTTCCGCTTGGCTCGGGTTGGAACTCGACGCCGACGCTAACACACACCGAGGTCCGCGCATCTCCCCGGCGAAAAGCAAAGTCTCGACATGGGTGATTCCGACCAACGAGGAAATCATGATCGCACGGCATACAGGAAATTTACTCGGATTGAGATAAACCCCGGACGGTTGAAAAATAAGGAGCATCAACATGGCTACTATCGCATCGGAAGACCTGGCGCACGTAAGCACAATTTCTGCCTGGGCGGGATTTAGGCCAGGTTTCTGGCACAAAGAAATTGACGTTCGCGATTTCATCCAGCAGAACTACGAACCCTACGAGGGTGACGGTTCTTTTCTGGCGCCTGCAACCGTGCGCACAAAAAAACTCTGGGCCGGATTGAACGACCTTTTTGTGGAAGAGCGTAAGAAAGGCGTGCTCGACATTTCGCAAGTCCCCAGTTCCATTACATCGCATGCCCCCGGCTACATCGATCGCCCGAATGAAGTCATTGTCGGCCTTCAAACCGAGTCGCCTCTGAAGCGAGCAATCATGCCCAATGGCGGCTTTCGGATGGTTCTGAGCGCTCTGAAGGCATACGGCTATGATCCAGATCCGAAGGTTGTCGAGATTTTCTCGAAGTACCGGAAGACACACAATGAAGCCGTATTCGATGCCTACACCGCTGACGTAAGGCGGTGTCGCAGCTCTCACATCCTGACAGGGCTCCCCGACTCCTACGGGCGCGGCCGCATTATCGGCGACTACCGCCGAGTGGCCTCTGTACGGTGTATCCCGGCTCATCGACCAGAAGCAGGTGGAAAAGCGCAACCTTGACTCGGCGATGTCGACCGAAGACATTATTCGCGATCGTGAAGAATTGAGCGAACAGATTCGCGCGCTCAAAGAGCTGCAGGAGATGGCGTCCAGCTATGGATTTGACGTATCACGCCCGGCTCGTGATGCGCAGGAAGCTGTGCAGTGGCTTTATCTTGCCTACCTGGGGGCGGTCAAGGAACAAAACGGTGCAGCCATGTCCCTCGGCCGGACGTCGACCTTCCTTGACATTTACTTTGAGCGCGACCTTGCGGCAGGAACAATTACCGAGCAACAAGCGCAGGAGATTATCGATGATTTCGTCATCAAGCTGAGGATCGTTCGATTTTTGCGAACACCGGAATACGATGAACTTTTCGCCGGGGATCCGACCTGGATCACTGAATCCATTGCAGGCGTTGGAGACGACGGGCGGCCTCTGGTAACCAAAACGAGCTTTCGGTTTCTTCAGACGCTCTACAACCTTGGTCCTGCACCGGAACCGAATCTGACGATCTGGTATTCGACTCGGTTGCCTGAAGGATTCCGCAATTTTGCTGCGAAGGTTGCGATCGAGACAAGTTCCATTCAATTTGAAAGCGACGAAATCATGCGGCGGGCGTTGGGAGATGACGGAGCAATTGCTTGTTGTGTATCACCAATGCTCTTGGGCAAACAGATGCAGTTCTTTGGCGCGCGAGCCAACCTCGCCAAGTGCCTTCTCTACGCCATCAACGGCGGTCGCGATGAGCTCACTGGGGAACAGGTAGGCCCGACCGGTGCAATCAAGGGTGAATACCTCGATTTCAACGAGGTGATCGACAAGTTCGAAAGAATGATGGAGTGGCTCGCGGGTGTATATGTCAACGCCATGAATACCATTCACTATATGCACGACAAGTACGCTTACGAGCGCCTTGAGATGGCACTTCACGACTATGCACCATTGCGGACGATGGCCTTTGGCATGGCAGGTTTGTCTGTGGTTGCGGACAGCCTTTCGGCAATCCGCTTCGCAAGAGTTCGCGTGATACGTGATGACACAGGCCTGGCGGTTGACTACCAGTCGCGAGGGTGACTTCCCCAAGTTTGGCAATAACGACAACCGGGTGGACCAGTTGGCTACGTGGGTCGTTAGCACGTTCATGAGCAAGCTGAGAAAATATCCTACTTATCGCCACGCTGTTCACACCCAATCGATTCTGACGATCACCTCGAATGTGGTCTACGGCAAGAGCACCGGCAATACTCCCGATGGCAGGCGCCGCGGGGATCCTTTCGCTCCTGGGGCCAATCCGATGCACGGTCGCGACGCGCATGGCATTCACGCATCGGCCGCTTCGGTTGCCAAAATTCCCTATCGCGACGCCGCAGACGGCATTTCGCTGACAACAACGTTTCTCCCCGAGGGTCTTGGGAGAGTCACCGAAGACCGGGTCGTAAACCTGAGAAGTATGCTGGATGCGTTCTTCTGCGGTCACGGGGTTTCACATGAACGTGAATGTGCTGGATCGCGAGAATGCTTCTGGACGCGATGGACCATCCGGAAAAATATCCACACCTGACGATTCGTGTCTCGGGATACGCAGTCCACTTCGTGCGCCTGACCCGCGAGCAACAAATGGATGTGATCAACCGCACCTTCCATGGAAAACAGGCGACGCTATGAATCAAACGCATCAGGCGCCCTCACTAGAGGCGAAAAGTCCGTTTGACCTGCGGGTGAATCTCGGACAAGGTATGCCGGAGTCGGATGTGCGGACTGCTCTGGCCACTGGGGACATGGGCTTCCTTCATTCGTTCACGACTGGTTCGACTGTCGACGGGCCGGGCGTTCGCGTGGTTGGTTGGACCTCGGGCTGCCATTGGCGATGCCTTTATTGCCATAATCCCGACACTTGGAACATGAGCAACGGCATCCCAGTGTCGTTAGCCCGCGCAACTGAAGAACTGCGGAAGTATCGCTACGGGTTAAGGGCGATGTCAGGTGGCTTCACCTTGAGCGGTGGTGAGCCTTTGATGCAAGACCGGTTTGCCGTAAAACTGCTAACCGCGGCGAAGAAGATGGAGATTCATACTGCGCTAGATACCAACGGCTCTCTGGGGGCACGTCTTTCCGATGCAGAACTGGAGAACATTGATCTGGTACTGCTCGATCTGAAAAGCTGGGACCCAGAACTACACCGCAGGATTACGGGTATGGAGGTTGGGCCAGTTCTGGATTTTGCACGGCGGTTGGCCGAGCGAAAGAAAACCTATTTGGCTGCGCTTCGTGCTCGTTCCTGGACTCTCGGACGACCCTGAGAACGTCGCCAAGATTGCGAGATTTGCGGCTGACCTGGGAATCGTACAACGAGTCGACGTTCTGCCCTTCCACCAAATGGGGCGATTCAAATGGACGGAACTTAAACTCAACTACACGCTTGACGATGTTCAGCCACCGACGGGAGAAGTTGTCGCACGGGTCTGCGCGCAGTTTCGCGCGGTTGGCCTTACCGCACATTAAGCAATGGCTGAGAGTTGGAGCAGACACTCTTCAAGATTTATACAAGATCCCCAGAATCTGATTCCGATTCCAATCCTCTCGGAACCCACTCCGAACCCACGATCAGACCCATGAGAGTGCGACCCCTGAAACGATATACGTTGGCCGCCATGAACTGCTGCTCTGCCTGGCGAAGATCGGGCCGTCGCTCCAATCTCTTTCGCTGTGATCTGCCGTTCGAGATCCGGGATCTGCGCCAGCACAGTTAGCCAGTGCTTCAGAAAACTACTCTCGCAAGCAAGAAACCGATGGTCACCGATGAGACTGTGGCCACCATGCCTGGGAGCATGAAGCTATGATTCAGAACATACTTTCCGATACCCGTGGTGCCGGTCTGATCGAATGAAATGGCCGCCAACATCGTGGGGTAGGTGGGCAGGAAGAAATATCCGTTGACGGCTGGAAACATTGCGATTAGGGCGGGCGCGCCCAAGCCTAATCCCAAGGCAACGGGCATTAATGTGACGACGGTTGCTGCCTGGCTTGCCAGGAGGATCGACAACACGAACAGCCCCAGGGCGAAAACCAACGGATGCTGTTGAACCACCCCAGAAATGCTCCCAACGATGAGATGTTTGTTGCCTTCGAAGAAAGACGATCCCAGCCAGCCGAGGCCGGCAATCGAAATGAGGGCGACCGTGCCCGCACTCATGATGCTGGTCTTGAGGGTTTCTGAGGCTGACGCGCGAAACAGTAGCATATTGACGCCAGCAGCGGCCAACATGAGGATCATAATTGCCGGCGCCATGTCTAACTGCTCAATGCTCTCGTGCCCACCACTCAGTGCTGTATACGCCGGTCGGAGTGAGGGAAACAGGCCCAGTACGACGACTAGGACGGCGGCAATAAGAAATACAATTACCGAGCCACGGGCCCGGCTGCGTTCCGGACCCTCCAAGATTACCGGTGATGCACCAGAACTAAACAATCCCTGTGCCAGACGTTCCTTATAAGTAGGGTCATTCTCTAATTCGGGTCCCTTTCGCAGAACCGCAATTGCTCCAAGAAGGCTGCCCAGCAGGGTTGAGGGCACACAGACCAACAGAATCTGCTGCAGGTGCACCCCTTGAGGTGTGAGCAGGGCCAACAATGCTACGGTTGCAGCCGAAATCGGAGAGGCTGTAATCGCCTGTTGGGATGCGATGGTTGCAATCGAGAGGGGACGTTCGGGCCGGATCCCTGCCTTGCGCGATACTTCGGCGATTACGGGTAGCAGCGCATAAACGATATGAACCGTCCCCGCCGCAAATGTGACGACGTACGTGACGATTGGAGCGATAATCGTGATGCCGCCAGGCCAGACACGAAGAGCACGACCCGCCAAAGTAGCCAGGTAATTCAAGCCTCCGGCGGCCTGCATAGTCGCTGCAGCGGTTACAACCGTAATGATCATCCCGAGCACGGTGCGGGGAGGCATGCCGGGCGGAAGACCAAAGACGAAAACGAAAGCAACCAGCCCCAGTCCGGAGACGGTGCCTAGCCCGATGCCTCCGAGGCGTGCTCCCACAAGGATGCACGACAAGAGGACAAATAATTCAATCCACACCATACCCTGCCACTCTTTAGGACTTAAAGGTTCCAAAACATTACAAAGCCACGAGATCAGTAGGTCTGGAACAGTTTCTGAATGTCCATGGTCGTTCGCGGTTTAAGCAACGCTAGCGTCAACAAAATTCTGGACTTCTGGGGGTTGAGTTCGTCGGAGGCGACGAATCCCAATTCGTCATCGTTGACCTCAACATTGCGGCCGACGGTGCCGGTTGCGACTCGACTGCTCCTAACAATCACGACGCCCTGCTTCGCAACCTGCGCAGCCATATCAAGTGAGGCCTTGTTTACGTTGCCGTTGCCGACACCGGCGAATACAATCCCTTTCGCGCCCTGACGTGCCGAGGCCTCAATAAGGTCCGGGGACATGTCGGCGCACGCAAAGAGAATGTCGACGCGAGGCAGTTTGGTCACGCTAGTGATGTCGAACTCACTGTCCACCGTGTGCTTCCATTGTGGCGTGTTGTAGAAGTCGTTCTTGCCGTAGGAAGCTATGCCCACGACTCCTCGCAAGGGAGACATGAACGTTTGGACCGCGGTTGTGCTCGTCTTGGTGAGAGAGTGCGCTCCGTGAATCCAGTCGTTCATGACAACCAGTACACCACGGCCTTTTGCGTTCGGATCAATCGCCACGCCGACCGCGTTGTACAGGTTCAATGGACCATCCGCACTAACGGCTGTTGACGGCCTCATGGAGCCAACCATCACGACCGGCTTGTCGCTCTTTACGACCAAGTTCAGGAAGAAGGCGGTCTCCTCCATCGTGTCGGTGCCGTGCGTCACGACAATGCCATCCACTTGCGGAGTCGCGAGCAACTGGTTAATGCGTTTGGCCAATGTGAGCATGATCTCGAACGATATGTCTTGTGAACCGACATTGGAGATCTGCTCGCCCTTGATGTTGGCAAGATCAGAAATACCCGGGACTGCGGCAAGCATGGCGTCAATTGTGACCGCACCAGACTTGTAGCCAGCTTGTGTTCCTGTGGCGGCGGCGCCGGCAATCGTACCGCCGGTGGCCAGGATTACGACGTTGGGTTTCTTTCCTTCGGCGAAGGTCAGATCGAAAACAAGAATAGTGAAAGCGAGCAGTAAGCGAAAGCGATCTTCGATTGATTCTCATGGCGCACTTCCTGTTGGGTGGGTTCAATCTTTTTTCACGTATTGGCTCTTATCCAGACCGGTCAACTTCACGGGATCAAGCAACTGGTTAATTTGCTGCTCCGTAAGAAGTTTTTGTTCGCGAATGATCTCCAGAATTCCTTTGTTGGTTCTATAGGCTTCAGCCGCGAGTTCCGTCGCTTTTTCGTAACCTAAGACCGGGTTTAGCGCAGTGACGATGCCTACCGTGGTTTCCATGTAGTGCTGCAGTATCTTTTCGTTCACCGTGATGCCATCCACGCACTTCTGGCGAAATGCGATCGACCCGCGGAAAAGCAGACTTTGAGATTCGATGATTGCCAAGCCCTCTATCGGTTCATAGGCGTTCAGTTGCAATTGTCCGTGAGTGCCGGCCAGGCTTACGGTGTAGTCGTTGCCGATCACGCGAAATGCAATGAGGTTGACCAGCTCGGGAATCACCGGATTGACCTTGCCCGGCATGATCGACGAACCCGGCTGTAGTGCGGGCAAGTTGATCTCAAACAGTCCCGCGCGCGGACCCGAGGTAAGAAGGATCAGGTCATTCGCGATCTTGGATAACTTGATTGCGACGCTTCGCAGAGCACCGGAATACACCACGAATCCCTGCTGGTCCCATGTTGCCGCGAGCATGTCTGAGGCGGGAACAATCGGTTTGCCAGTCAACCTGGCCAAGTGGGCTGCGCACTTCTCCGGATAGCCTTTAGGGACATTGATCCCTGTGCCGATCGCGGTCGCTCCCATGTTGACCGCGTACAGAGACCGCTCAGCCTGCCTCAGGAATTGGATTTCACTTTCCAGCGAGGCCGCGAACGCATGGAACTCCTGGCCAACAGTCATGGGCACGGCATCCTGCAGTTCCGTACGCCCCATCTTGACCATTTCAAGATAGGCGTCACCCTTGACCCGAAAAGACGCTGCGAGCTTCTCTAACTCGGCCACCAGTTTGTCGTTCCGCAAGAGCAGGGCGACTTTGATTGCGGTGGGATAAGCGTCGTTGGTTGACTGCGACATGTTCAGATCGTCGTGTGGATCGACGAACTGGTACTCCCCTTTCTTGTGACCTGTAAGTTCGAGAGCGATATTGGCAAGCACCTCATTGGCATTCATATTGGTCGACGTGCCGGCTCCGCCCTGGTACCAATCCACCAGGAACTGGTCGTGATACTTGCCGTCGAGCACTGCCTGCGTGGCCTTCTCGATCGCGGCCAATCTTTCCTGCTTCATGGCACCAACTTCTGTGTTGGCCCTTGCCGCTGCCAGTTTCACAATTGCCCATGCCTCGACAAAACCGGGATAGTGATTAATGTCGACCCCGGAAATCTGAAAGTTCTCAAGCGCCCTCGCCGTCTGCACGCCATAGTAGGCACCGGCAGGAATTTCTTTTTGCCCGAGTAGGTCTTTTTCAACCCGGACGTTCTCTTGAGCAGTTGAAGTTAAAGTAAGAAAAGCACAGATGAAACTGACGATGAGGACTTGAGCTCCGGTTGTCATGACACCTCCAACAACGCTCCAAGGCTAGCCCTACAATTAGCCGGCTCGGGCTTCACCGGACATACTCAGGCCAGGATCCACGCGCCGCTCGGAGAGGTACGGTTCGGAGCTTCCTTGAGGACTACTCCAAATTTGGAGGTCTTGAATTTAGACAGCAGCCTTAAGTCCGTATCTTTGTCAAAGTTCGTAGCGCACTTCCTGGCATACGGCAGCGTGGGCTGCCAGTAACGCCAGAGCTACCGAGAAGATTGCATGGTGTCTCATGACGCTAGTCCATACCGCATCCTGGGCGCTCAGAGCATCCGTATCCGAATTCCATGGAGAGTAACCGAAACATCCAAAGCGGCGACTGACTTAGCCTCTCTGGGATTGCAATCGTAGGGGGGCGTGCGTGTGTTCACAACTGGGGAAATCCCTAGGATTGTCCGACATTCCCACCGTTGTTGAGGCTCGCCAGTCTGTCGGTCAAAGGACGTGCGCAGAACTCCCGGTGGTCGGACAACCTTCTTTCGTGCCCCGACGGTGAGGGCGGAGCTGGCCACTACGAGCGCAATAACAGTAATCGCTTCATCGTAGTCACCCCGCAGCTCTGCCTCGGCCTTAGCTCCAAGCGTAGCGTGTCCATCGTCGTCGGGTCGCTGCCGACGGCTCCAAGTTGCGGTGCCCGTCTAAGGCATCAAGGTAGGCATGCAGTACGGAAAATGGCACTGTCAACAGTAACAGTGGCAAATGCCGAGCACTCCAACCACAGAAAAGGGTGAAACCATCGACTCAAGTGAGTTGTTCCACCCGCTCAATATAAATCAGTGGTTTCAAGGCAGCACGTCACCTTTATTTCGTGCGCTGTAGCCTCGAAATCGGTTGACTTCGTTTGTCCGATTCGTCGGTTGCCAGGTATAGGGTCTGTGACGGCAACGCAATCGCGGCGCCTGCCTTCTGAACTATATCCATGATGCCGTAGAGCAACTCTTCCTGAATCTCCAGAAAATTGTTCCAGTCAGATGCAAACACGTAGGCGAAAATCTCCACATCCAAAGAAGATGCACCGAAGCGTACAAATCGGACACGCACGGAGGCCAGGTCGACATTGTCGTGCCCGCTAAGCAGGGTGCGAACGCCAGCGATGAAAGAGCGCAACTGAACTGCAGTTGTTTCGTAGTGCAATCCAACCACCGGCTGAAACAAGAATCTGTCCCGTACTGACAGAGTTTCCAGGCGCATATTCGCGATCTGCCCGTTTGGCAAACTTACCAGGGTACGACCTACCGTGCGGATGCGCGTTGAGCGAAGGCCGACCGCCTCCACCGTACCTTGGATATCACCCAGGTTCAAAACGTCTCCAACACGCACCGCCTGGTCGGCGATCAGGGAGACCCCGGCAATCACGTTTTCCAGTGTTTTCTGGGCTGCGAGAGCAACGGCAATGCCACCGACTCCGAGTCCGGCTAACGTAGCGGTCGGGTTTATGCCGAAGTGGTGAAGAGTGAACAGTAAGCCAGCGAAGATGATGAGTCCGTCAATCAACCTTCGAACCAGACGCAAGGCCGAAGCGACGCCGCTCATACTGCGGCGACGCTTAACCAGGAAACGTTCGCCACTTTCGTTCAACAGCATTAGCAACCACATGCACGCGACAACCACAATCATCAGTGCAGTGGTAGACCAGAATTGCCGTGCGAAGAGGGGCAGAGGAACTTTCGAGACCAGCCATCGGATAGTGAGCGCAAGCAAGAGCAGTCGAAATGGAGGCCGCAGAATCCGGGGATTGGTCAGAGCGGGATTTCGTGTCAGCCGACGAAGCACGATACCGACAGCTAGACTGAGAATGCGATTCAATAATCCCGTCAGCAGGTAAAGGAACGGCATCCCCACGAAAAGTGCTACCCACTCAAAGATCGGAATGTCCGCTACCCGGGTCCTGACCATGAAATCCGGTAGAAATCGCTCGAGGGCGGACTCACTCAACTCCTGAAAAGCATCGGGAATCGAGGCAAGAGTCTTGCCGGAGAACAGCCAGACTTTTCCGGCCTTTCCGCGATCTACGCGTTCGACTAGAATGTCGAGATTACCGTTGGCGGTCTGGATTACCCCAATCAAGTCTTCGTCAAGATTAAGAGGATCTTGACGCGAACCCTCGGGATTATCACTAATCTCGTTGAGCCGAGCCGGAAGACGACGATCGATGACGGCGGCAAGTTGGCTTGCCAGAGCCTCGGCATCTGCCCCCCGCAACGGAGTATTCAAGTAGAGCGCTGCGAGTCCTGTGTTTCGGTTCCGGAAGGCCTTGAGCAGACCCAGCACTGTCCCTCGGGGTGTGCCACGACCCAAGGTGTCCTTAGGAGCCTCGGGCGCCGCATCGGAGGAAGGAGACTTTTCGGGGACGACCTGCGCCCCCACGATAGGACAAGACAGCATGAACAGAGAAATTACGACAGCCCTGCCCATGTGCTTGGCGCGATGTGTTGGTGCTTCCATAGGTCCGCCAGTGAGTCCGCCGTCTCGATGCGGTGATGGAAGGCTCCGTTGAACCATATCTCGCACGTTGCAAGCGAGAACAATCTTCTACCCGATTCAGCGGAGTTAGGTCCTTGCCGCCTCTCTACTTTAAGGAGAAGTGAGCTGTTAGTGATACTGTCAGAATCGCTAGGAACCATCATGCCATGCAGTCGTCAGGTTCGGACGTGGCACCGCAGTTTGCCCAATCCCTCAGCCGAAGCTCTGGGATGGCTTACGAATTTCCAAGCGAAGTCTGTTCCCTGAGACAAATAGTGAGACAAGACTGGCCTCGCCCCGTCGTTCTCCACCCCCATTCTTTTGCATAATGCTCTGACAATCACGTTTTCGGGACCGCCAACATCACTTGGAGACAAATGAAGAAATGTAGGATTCTCCGACTAGGGCAGCTTGTATCGCGGAGATCAAGTGGCCCTTCATGTGTTGCTTCACAACATATCCCAGTGCGCCTTCCGCCCGGCATGCCTCCACAAACTGTTCCTCGGAATGGATCGTCAAAAACACAACTTTGACTGAAAGGGCCAATTCGCGGAGTTCATGGACGGCATCGATTCCACTCATGACTGGCATGGTAATGTCAGACACAATTACATCGGGACGAAGACGGAGGGCCTCCGACACCAAGCTGGCACCGTCAACTGCGGTTCCGACTACTTCAAACTGACGCTTTAGCAGGGCAGTTGTCGCTTCCAGTAAAGCCGGATGGTCATCCGCCAGAAGTACCCGTGGTCGGATCAACTGCGCCTCCGTTAGAGCAGCGGGCTGCCTGTTTTCGTCAGGCGAGACGAGGCTCTCTCAAGCCGTAGAATTATTCCTAGGACATTGTGAGGGTTTGCGCTACTGGGGGAATCCCTAGCGCTCCCGACCACGGCTAACCGCATTGATTCTGTGTGCTTTACGCGGCGCTGAAGCGCCGCTCTTCCACAACCGTGCATTCACCAGTTCGCGCCGCGATGCGAGAAGACGGGTCCCGACGGAGACGGGCCCGCACTTGTCCTTCACTGAGCACATCACGCACCACTTGGTCCTGCAAGCCGATCCACAATCATCCTGTCGCCCGACCCAAACCTCGCTGCAGAGGGACCGAGGCTTCGATTCTCGTCCCCTTGCCGCGTTCCGAGTGAATCTCGAATCGTCCGCCCAACAGGTGGGCGCGCTCTTCCATGCTTCGGATTCCCAAGCCTTCTTTTTTTCTAGCCTCCCGGACGTCAAACCCGATGCCTTCATCGCAAATCGATACACGTAGTTTGTCAGCGGTATTTCGTAGACGTACCTTTGCCTCGCGAGCGCCACTGTACTTGTTCAAATTGCGCAGCCCCTCCTGGACGATGCGGAATACGCACAGAGCGACATCCGGGTCGACAGTGCGAGGAACATTCTCGGCGCGGAAATCAACTTCAATACCATGCCGGATAGAGAATTCCTTGCAAAGGGCGCTAACCCCCGGAACGAGCCCCAATCTCTCAAGCGTGGAGGAATGTAGACGATGCGAAAATGTATGCAAATCGGCGCCGATCTCACTCGCGGAAGTGAAGAGACTATGTATTTGCTGGACAGCCTCACTCGGCGAAGTGGCCACCGCTTCTTCCGCATTCTCTAATCCGAGAGCCAAGAGCGCCATGCGCTGGCTGAAATCATCATGAATCTCCGATGCCAACCGGCTACGTTCCTTTTCTTGCGCCGTAATCAACATTCCGCTGAGCCCTAATTGCCTGGTTCTCGACCGCATTAACCGGAAATACAAGGCGAGTACGCTTAGGGAAAGGACCACGAGCAACGCAGCCAGCCAAACCGGCTTCGTACGCTCCCACAAGGATGGCCCACGGAACAAGACCACGCTGCCGGGCGGGAGTTGGCTTTCTCTGAAGTTCCAGCGCTTGAGCGCCCGCCAATCAAACATATAGGCGTTTGCGCCGCTGACAACGGGTATATCCTGGGGCTTTCCCCCAGCCAAAATTCTTTCTGCAATTCCGCCAATGATCTTACCTTCCCATGCAAAGCTCTCAAGGTAACCGCCCACCTCACCATGGCCGAGGTCCACATCCGACGGACCGAAGACCGGTGCGTTCGCAGCGCTGACCACCATCGGCCCTGCCTGGGACGCACCGATGTATCGCGTTCCTTTCGCATCCATTCCGATATGAGTGTAAAGAACGATCGTGTGGTCGGGAAGGTGTCTCAAGCGCTCGAGCAGGCTGGGCATGTCGAGATCGGTGAGATAGGTAAAATCCAAGCCGTCCTCATAGCTACGGAGGCGCTGTCTATAAATGTCTTCCAAGTGTCGATCGAAGGATGAAATACCACCGACCACAACTACGTGACTGATAGAAGGTTGGAGTCGTAATGCAACATCGAGAGTCTTATTAGGCTCGAACATTTCCCAACAACCAGTGAAGTCAGAATTGAGCGTGGGGTTATCCGCTTGTGGCGCGCTTGTGCCGCCAAAGACAACCGGAATGCCGGAGAAAAACTTGGCATGAGCTTCGACCATGAATCGGAGCGGAGAAGGCCCAAGGGCAATAATCAAGTCTGGCCTGCGGTCTCGGTATTTGCGAATGTACCACTCATGAAATTGCTCCTGTGTCGCGGGATCGGCAAAGAGGGTTGTCTCGAAATAGTCATCATATAACTCGATCTGGTAGCGGGACTGGTCCAGTGTGGCGTGCAATTCGCGATCAAGGAGGGTGACTGCTGGAGAACTGCGACCCAGTTCGTAAAAAACGAGAACCCGCCGGACTTCTTTTATTTTGCTACTAAGTCCAGATTGAAAGAGGAAACAGCAGATCAAAAGGACGAACGTCAACCTTCGCGGGGGGAATACCTTCCATAAGCGTGGCCCCCTTCCGAGAAAACACCTGCGGAAAAGGATAGACATCTCAGGGCCCTCGTCCGCTCAGATCGGAAGTGCAATCCGCAATTTAAGTCTCCTGACCAACCCCCTCAAGCACACGGGAACACTGCGGGCAAGGGTATGAGGGCCGAAGAATAAACAATTCATCGTCGCAATAGTATGTCGCCGCGGTTGAGGTTCCACCTAGGGATTTCCCTAATTGTTGTCAAAGGCTCTTCGGACTAAGAGTTGACTAGCATCGGTCGCAAACTCTGGCAGTTAGTCGCGCACGTCCTGGAGAGCAGGAGCCTTTATGAGATCGAGACTTCGGAACAGTTGCATAACGATCAGTTCGATCATTCTATTGCTATTCGCTATTTTCGCCGTTGGAATTCAGCCTGCTAACGGGCAGTCCCAAGATTCACAGACACCCGATCTTCAACAGTTGAACAACAAGATCGAGCAACTGGAAAAGGAACTGGAGGAGGTAAAGAGCCAAGTGCGTGCCGCAGCAGCGGCGCAACGCCCGTCCACAGCCCCCTCGGGTGCACAAGGCAGAGCCGAGGCAAAAAAGACGGAAGCAGGCGCTGAGCCAGTCGTCGCCGTTCCCTCGGAGGCAGTTATCGCTCAGCCCCAGACTGGAACCGTGCCGATGGAAGGTGAAATAACGGAACAGAAGAACAGCGTCAATCTCTACGGATTCGCCATGCTCGATTCCGGATACGACTTCAAGCAGGTGGATCCGAACTGGTACGACGTGGTCCGTCCCACCAAGTTGCCGTCGTTCCCCAACGAGTTTGCGCCGAGTGGCAATGTCTACGCCGGCGTGCGGCAAACCCGTTTCGGCGTGAAGTCATCTACGTCTACCAAGTTCGGCGATCTGAACACACTCTTTGAATTCGAATTATTTGGCACCGGAGTTGACGCTGGCCAAACGACTTTCCGCTTGCGGCACGCCTATGGCGAACTGGGCCAGTTTGGAGGCGGACAAACCTGGAGCCCGTTCATGGATATCGACGTCTTCCCGAACACGGTGGAGTACTGGGGCCCGACCGGGATGGTCTTCTTCCGTAACGTGCAGATTCGCTGGATGCCGATCCGAAGCAAGAGAGGCAGCGTCACCATCGCTCTGGAAAGACCCGGCGCGAGCGGTGACCAGGGCATTTATGCCGATCGTATCGAGCTCGCAAACATCCGCCCTCGGTTCAACTTCCCGGATCTTTCCGGAAATGCTCGGATCGTCAGGGATTGGGGCTACGTGCAAATGGCCGGCATTGTTCGGAAGATCGGATGGATTGACACGAGTGGTAACCCGGTCAATCTCGGTGGCAGTGTCGTGGGCTGGGGCCTGAACTTGACTTCCAATCTCAACCTATCGAAGAAGAATGTCGCAAAGCTGGCATTTGCTTACGGTGCTGGCATTGAGAATTACATGAACGATGCCCCGGTGGATGTAGGTATCCAGAACAATCCCCCGGGCTCGCGTGTGCCCATCAAAGGTGTTGCTTTGCCGGTGTTGGGCATCGTGTCATTTCTCGATCACACCTGGAGCGAGCACTTCACCAGTTCGGTGGGCTACTCCATGCTCAACATCCAAAACGGGAGCGCGCAACTTCCGTCGGATTTCCACCAGGGCCACTACGCGGTCGGGAACCTGCTCTACCATCCGATTCCCAGGGTGACGATGGGCGGTGAATTCCAGTTTGGCCGGCGGGTGAACTTTAGCGACGGATTCAATGCCAACGATTACCGGATGCAGTTCTCCTTCAAATTTGACTGGGACAAGATGTTCAAAACGCCGAGCCTATGACTCTGGGCAGCCTAGCGACGCGCCCGAAAGAAAACGTCAATGTCTATCAAAGACTGGGCTGTAAAAGTTACTTGTCATCGCGACCCGGCACTGCGCCGTCTTCGGGCTGCGGAGTCTCAGGAGGCATCGATATCAGGCCCTTCTTGAGGGCAAACAACACCAGATCGGCATTGCTCTTGAGGTTGAACGAACGCATGATGTGGTACTTGTGAAATTGGATCGTCTTTTCACTCACGTTGAGATGACCGGCGATTTGTTTGATGGAGCGTCCCTCTGCGAACAACTGGACCACGTCGCGCTGCCTGCCAGTCAATGTCTTGGAGTACTGCTGCACCCGAGCTTTGCGCGCAACCCAATCCTCAGCTCTCAGCTGGGGCGTCAAGTAGGGCTCATTGCGCAGCACATGCTCGATCGCCGTCAACAACTCCTTAGCTGCCGAATGTTTAAGGACGAATCCTACCCCTCCCAATTCCATGGCGGCTGCCGCTAGATTCGGGTCGTCCTGCATAGTCAGGAATACGATTTTGATGTTTGGAATTGTTTCTCGCACTCGCAACGCAGCGTCCAGACCGTTCAGTAGCGGCATCCCGATATCTACCACCATAACATCGGGCTTTAGACGGATGGCTTCCGAAACTAGCGCACGCCCGTCCGCTACGATTCCGGTCACCACATAAGACTTCTCCAGCAACAACCGAAGCGCTTCAGCAAGGACGCCGTGATCGTCGGCGATCAGGAGGTGTGCACGAGGCCCGCCTGCTTTACTGCCCATGTTCACTCCTTGCTACCTCGCGCGAACAGTGCCACTCTACGACCTCCGCAGAAGTAGAGCAGTCTTCCGCCGACGGGCGAATGTGTTCAGCGATGCTAGATACCCTCACTGGTTTCCGCAACTGGCAGAATTGACAGGCGACTCTCAGCACCGCGAATCATGAAGTAGTCGTGTAGCGCTTCAGCGCAAACCAGACCACATAACCGTTGGAATTCTCGCCACACAATGCTGTAGATGAACCCTGACCGCAGTCTGACGGTGTCAAGTGCACGGATCGGCCCTTGCACCTCAAGACTCGGGTCCTAGGGGTTTTCCTAGTAGCAAGGGGTCCGCACATTGCCCTATGAATGATGGCAACTGGATGCTCGAGTTTTGGCAGAAATGTGAACAGCAGTCAGTCGAAGCTTCACAGGAGAGTAAAGATGACGAATCTCGTGAATAACCTGGATGTTTGCACGAAGGACCAGCTAGAGGAACTGCTTGCCGGCTTGCTCGCGCACGCACGCGGCCAGACTCTAAACGACGCTGAAGTACAGGAATTCTGGCAAGTCTACCAAGAGATGGAACGGCGCTCTAGGACCGCCGCCTAGCCCCTCTCGTAGCCTAAATGAAACGAGGTCCCTCATGGAAAGCATCCAGCAGAACACATCCCGCCCGCGCATCCTTATTGCTGATGACCACGCGATCTTCGCTGAGACCCTGCGTGCCTATCTTGAGAGGAGATTTGCCGTGGTTGGGGTCGTAGCAGATGGCCGGACCATGCTGCAAGAAGCCATTAGGCTGAAGCCCCATGTCGTCGTTGCCGATGTCGCGATGCCCTCGCTGAATGGACTGGATGCGGCGCGGAGAATACGAAAGCAGGCGCCGAAAATGACGTTCGTCTTCCTGACCATGCTCGACGACGCGAATCTTGCCGCCGCAGCACTCGAACTGGGACGTGTAGCTTTTGTTCTGAAATGCTGCGGCGGAGGAGAATTGTTCAAGGCAATTGAAGAGACCTTGCACGGTCGATGCTATCTGACTCCTAGGCTGAGAGCTGACGACTGGGTCGTGGCGAAGGCCAGGGCGCGCCAGTTTTCAAAGGAATTGACCGAGCGGCAGCGCGATTTCGTCCAGTTGTTCGCCAAGGGACATCCGTTGACAGAAATCGCTGGAGTCCTCAACCTAAGCGAGAAGACTGTGGAATTCCACAAGCATCATATTATGGAAGCGTTCAATCTCAAGAGCAACGCCGATCTGGTCTTGTTTGCTTTGAAGCGCGGCCTGATTTCAGTCGATCCCGAACCTTATCTGCACGCATCCTAGGGATTCCCCCAGTAGCGCAAAGCGGCAGATTGTCCTAAAACCTAGACAAGCAGACCAGCGTTTAGACCGCCGGCTTGAGGGGTAAGGTCTTCGCCACCGACGTCATCGGCACGCACCGGTGCATTGGCAGAGAAGTTACCTGACAACAGACTGCGAGATTGTACAGTTCACAGCTGCCGGTGCAGACGTTACTCCCGGCGCAATTCGGCAGTTGGAGCGTCGAGGGCGGGCTCGGCCGCCTGCAATGAGGCCCAATGTCGCCTATCCGTATCGGCATCCGCCGAATTCGCCGACCACACCAGCTCTTCCAGTTGGTCCTGAACCGCGCGGCGGTCCGCACTCGTCACGGAGGCTCCAAACTCACCGAACACGGGGGATCGATGATTCCGATCGTCAGGATCTGCGTTCTGCTGCTAACGTCCCTGTCAATTCGGAGGATCGCGTGATCGCGAATGTTGTCTGGTCGCTAAGACAGAATCCTGAGCTTGCAATCTTCCTGACGCTCGCTCTCGGATTTCTGTTGGGGCGTTTGAAGTTTGGTACGTTCAAGCTCGGAAATGTTGTCGGCACGCTGCTCGCGGGCGTGCTGATTGGTCAACTGGCCATCAAAGTCCATCCGCTCGTCAGCACTGTGTTCTTCGATCTATTCCTCTTCGCGACGGGCTACAAGGTGGGCCCTCAGTTCTTCCGGGGACTCAAGAAGAACGCAGTGCCGCAAGTGTCACTCACAATAGTCTTATGCGTGACCAGCTTAGTGACGACGGTCGGGGCGTCGAAAGTTCTCGGATATGACTGCGGCACCGCTGCTGGCCTCTTGGCTGGCGCCTTCACAGAGAGTACGGTCATTGGCACGGCGGGTGACACGATCTCCCGGCTTAATCTGCCGGACGACGAGAAGCGACGACTGCTGAACAATATCCCTGTCGCCTACGCCGTGAGCTACCTCGTCGGGACCGGCTTCGTCGTCTGGTTCCTATCGAGTCTTGCGCCCAGGCTGCTGGGAGTTGATTTGAAAACGGAGAGCCAGAAGCTCGAAGCGAAAATGTCCGCGAGGCCCACTGACAGGTCCGGCAACCGTTCGGGCTATCGGGAGTGGGACATCCGGGCATATCGCCTTGCCGATGTTTTTGCCAATCGCCGGATCACCGACCTGGAGACTTCCTTTGTGCCGGAACGGGTGTTTATTGAGCGAATACGCCGCGACTCCAACTTTGTCGATGCAGAGCCCGATACCGTACTGCACGCAGGCGACGTCGTTGGCGTAGTGGGCCGCCGGCGCGTGCTGCTCAGCGAGCGTTTCGCGATCGGTATCGAAGTCGAGGACCGCGAATTGTTGAACTATCCTGTGATCACTGCCGATGTTGTCGTCACAAACCGTGCTGTTGTGGACCAAACGCTTCCGGGATTGGCGGAGCAGTACGGGCGCGGCATCGCCCTTGAAAAGCTTATCCGAGGTGCAGAAGAAATCCCATTCACATTGGAGACAACCGTGCAGCGTGGTGACCTCCTTCGCATCGTTGGCGCCACACAGCACGTGGAGCGTGTAGGCAAGGCCCTGGGCTATATCGAGCGCCCTTCGAGTGAGACGGACGTCGTGTTCGTCGGCCTCGGTATCCTCGTGGGAGGATTGATCGGCTTGCTGTCCATCAGGGTCGGCGGTTTGCTAATTAGCCTCACCGCCAGTGGTGGCGCGCTGATTATGGGGCTCGTGTTCGGGTGGCTTCGATCTGTGCGCCCAACGTTCGGTCGCATCCCCGAGCCAGCACTTTGGGTCTTCGACACCGTCGGGCTTGCGGTTTTCATTGCCGTCGTTGGCTTGAACACCGGGCCGGGCTTCGTCACGGCTCTGCGCGCCACGGGTCCAAGCCTGCTCCTTATCGGCTTCCTGGTCGCCTTGACACCGCACGTAACGGCACTCCTCTTCGGACGCTACGTGTTGAATATGAACCCAGTGATCTTGCTCGGCGCCTGCGCGGGTGCAGGAACGGCAACGGCGGCGTTGCGGTCGATTCAAGATGAGGCCGGGAGCAAGCTGCCAGCACTCGGGTACACGGTGCCGTACGCGGTGGGCAACATTCTGCTGACCGCGTGGGGCCCAGTCATTGTGATGTTTACAAGCCAATCCAGTTCGTGACGTGACTTATGTCGTAAGCGCGTCGTGCCGCTTGCCCATGAACGAGTGCACAACGCGGGAGGTGAATACAGCCCGTGCCTAGGGAAACGCTGCGAAATCTCGAAATTCCGCTTCTGGCTGGATTGAACCCATCCGAGATAGCGGACATCTTGGCTCAGGGTCGAGCCTTAAAGGTCGTGCCAAAAACGCGCCTTTGTACTGGCGGGGATAAGGCGGAACACCTCTTCGTTGTTCTAAAAGGAAGAATCAAATACAGTCGGTTAACGGCTGGAGGGGACGAAATAACCCTTCGCCTCTTAACGCCGGGTGAAACCTTCGGACTCGCCACTCTTCTTCCGGACCCATTGAACTATTTGGGCACAGCTGAGGCAGTGCTTGCGGGAGAGTTGCGCGTCTGGAATCACGACGAGATTTCTCGACTGTCTTCTCGCTATCCCCCCCTTAAAACGAACGGGTTGCTCATTGCCCTTCAGTTCCTGGGCACAGTGTCCGACAGACACGCCGCTCTATTCGAAGGAAGCGCGAGTCATCGCGTGGCACGGGCTTTGATTGACGTTGGCCGCCGAACCGGCGAGACCCGTCCCCAGGGAATCGATGTTCACATCACGAATGAACAACTGGGATCCTTGGCGGATGTAAGCCGGTTCACAGCCAGCCGCGTACTGAGCGATTGGAATCGAGCGGGCGTAATCACCAAGCAGCGCAACATCGTTCACATCCATTCGCCCGAAGGCCTTCTCTCCTGCTGACCCGTATGTTCCGCTAACCCACCTCAGTGCGCTATCGCAACGACGTTCGTTAAGCACAACGCCTATCCTGACTTAAGTCATAGAAGGTTGCGGAAAAACTCCTGAATGCTGGTGGTACCGTGAGCGGCGCTTTAGCGCCGCGTAAAGTACGCAGAATCAACCATGGGCTTCAGCCCCAGTGGTCGCCTGTCGCGGTGATCGGACTTTTTCCGCAACCTCATAGGCATTAGGAAAGATCATTGATAACTCTTGGTGGAACATCGCGTGTCATTGACGCTTACCGAGAGCAGAGTTGGAGGGCAGCAGATTCTCACTCTCAGCCAAACGCCTAATCGCAAGCCGAATGATGTGAATCATGCCTAGCCCGAGTTTTTGTTTTAGGCAGTCAATGAGATGCAGGTCCGAGTCCGAGAAGCGGACAGTCGTAGACTTGAGTTTCTCGTCCTTCATCACTGTTGATTTTTGCATCAGAACGATTCACCCGTCATTGCCCAAGAGCACTGAGGAAGCCCGGAGACAGCTAAACGATATCTCTCAGGTATCGCTTTGCGAAGAATTTCAGTGAACATTGCACCGCAATCAGGAAGGTGATGTATAACCATATTCGATTATCCGAAAGAGAGCATACCTCCCCCGTTAGTGGCAATAGCCCACGCGCTGGACGAGGCAGGGGCGGCCCAATCTCGATTCATGGCCTCCCTGCCTCTACTCCAGGTCCGAAACGAATGGCTCATCCGAGCTTTTCCGAAAGCAATTAAATTAGTCCGAATCGCTTCGGGAGAAAATCGAAGCTTGCAACGCTCAGGGGCAGCACTGTCATCGAAACGCCGCTCGGGAAATCAAAGGGCCGTTGCTTGCCCGCAACGGACCGAGAAATATGTCGTGTCTTGCCTACAAGTAAATTCCGAAAGCTGACAGTAAATTCAGGCCATCGGAAAAATCAGAAGGAGACTACATGCCTGCCCGTTCAATCCGCGTTCTCGTGGCGGAGGATTACCCGCCCTTCAGGCGTTTCCTCGCTTCGACGATACAAAACAGACCGGAATTGCAAATCATCTGTGAAGTGGAGGACGGTCCGGAAGCGGTTCAGAAGGCGCAGGCACTCCAACCAGAACTGGTTGTGCTGGACATTGGACTTCCCAGGCTGAACGGAATCGAAGCCGCGAGACAAATCCGAAAACTTTCTCCTAACTCCAGGATCCTGTTCGTGAGTCAAGAATCATCTGCTGATATCGTTCAAGCAGCTCTCGAGATTGGGGCAGAGGGCTACGTCGTCAAGGCTGATGCCGGACGTGAACTAGTCGCGGCTCTCGACGCTGTGCTTCGAGGCCAAACCTTTGTGAGTAAGAGTCTCGCGGGTCATGGTTTGACGACAGCTCAAGATAGATCAGCCATCCACCCACTTGAAATGCTCGATGGTTTGGACACTCGCAGACAGCAGGGATTACAGGGCACCCGCCGCCACGAAGTTGGATTCTATTGGGACGATCGATCTCTATTGGATGGCTTCACGCACTTTGTTGGGGCTGCTCTCAAGGACGGGAATGCGGCAATCCTGATAGCGACGCAGGCGCATCGAGAGACACTTATTGGCAGACTGCACGCGTATGGCCTGGATGTGGGTGTTGCGATTGAGCAGGGCCGATACATAGCGTTGGACAACGCGGAAACGCTTTCGACATTCATGGTCAACGATTTGCCTGATCCTGCCCAATTCTCGAAAGTCACACGCGATCTGATCGCGAGAACGGCAAAGAGTGTGCGGGGAGAGCATGCCCGTATTGCCGCTTGCGGAGAATGTGCTCCTCTACTTTGGGAGCGCGGCAATACGGATGGAGCAGTTCGGCTGGAACGGCTGTGGGACGAGATAGCCATATCATACGGAGTGCAAGTTCTATGTGGCTATCCGCAGAGTAGTATTCAGTTTCGAACCGGGAGCTATACATTCGAGAGAATCTGCGCTGAACATTCAGCCGTTCTTTACCGCTGATGGATTCTTTTTCGCGAAAGATCTCGCAATCACGCGCTCTTTGGAGTTACCGAGAGATCGGCCCATCTGGCCGACCTCAACGTGAGATCGTTGATGCAGCGGCAGTGGAATCGAAGAGTTCCACGCGACGCTGAAAGACGCGCAGCAAGATCAGCACGGCCAACGTCATCACCAGGTTGAAGATCAGTTGCGCCCATGCCACTGCCATGCCGGGTTCGCCCGCGAAGTTCACCACCTTTGTCGCGAACCATCCAAGAAACGGAAGGAACAGCATGACTCCGAACGTGTTGAAGCAGAAGTTCGCCATGGCGACGCGACGCGCTGTCCTTTGCATCTTGATGCTAGCCACTAGCGCAGTAGCTGTTGTCCCGATGTTCGCTCCGATCACGATGGGAATCGCCGCCGCGGCCGGCAGAATTGCCTGCTGCACGAGAAGGATGCAAACTCCGGTCGTGATACTGCTCGACTGAACGATCGCAGTAACGACCATGCCTGCTAGTACGCCCATCAGCGGTGTGCTCGATCGAGTCAGTACCTCCGCGAATAGCGGACTTTGAGCCAGGGGCTTCAGGGTGAAGCTCACTAAATCAAGACTGAAAAAGATGAACCCAAAATAGAAGGCAGCTTTGCCCAGCACCTTGAACCGGGTCGGAATTGCGCTCAGCACAGTGCCCAGAACGATGAAGAACGGTCCGATTCCGGTCAACTTCAGCGAAACCAGCCATGCTGTAGAAGTCGTTCCAATGTTGGCGCCAAGCAGTACGCCAAGGCTGGAACCGAAAGTCATAGTTCCGGCATCCACCAGCGCCACAGTCAGTGATGTAACGGCACTGCTGGATTGAATGATCGCGGTCGCCACAACACCCAGCAGCCACCGCCCGCCATCGACTTTCGGTAAAGCGGCCTAGCCATTTCCGGAGCGTCTCACCGCCAACCGCTTGGATCTCGCGACTGAACGCCTCTAGGCCGTATAGGAACAGTACGATCGCAGAAATGGCGGCGAATAGAATCCTGAGACTCGACATACATCAACCGGACACTCTCCTGTCTGCAGCGGTTTCATTCCCGTCAGAACCTGGTCGACTGTCAACTGCAACCGCGAGGTCGGCAGCATTCAAAAGGATTGCAAATCGCGACATCACTCATTGACCCAGAAACAAGGTTTTAGAGAGAGCGCCGGGACGCCCTATGGCTGTAATCCGTCTCGCTTCTGTTGTGGCTCGCGAACCCGGCTACAAATCGCCGCAATCGTTGGTAGCAACTCTCTACTTGCGTCGGGCTTAAGTATAAAAGCATCGACCAAGGCCTGTGCGTAGGTGGGCGCTTCGCAACCGGAAAGCAATATCACCGCCAGTTCCGGTCTTACACGTTTTATTTCGAACGCAACATCGCAGCCGTTCATGTCGGGCATCGAGTAGTCGAGGAGCACGGCATCGAATTCGTATATGGTCACAAGTCCGAGACCCTGTTGTGCGGACGCCGCCGTGATGACAGAGTATCCAGACCTTTCGAGAAGCGCCTTCTCATAGGACAAGATCGCTGCGTTGTCATCGATGCATAGGATAAGTTTTTGCGAGACAGGATGAGTTGGGATCAAACTTGGCCTCCGCCAACATCAGGCCCACAGAACCACACAAGTGTTCCCCATGACTGTAAAAATGTGGCGCAGCCCGTGCGAAATGGAATGTCTGCGCCACCCAAAAGGGGCTGCTCCAACTCCCTCCCCAGCTATTGATAGGGCAAGGCGCAGCTTCGCGCCACTAGGAAAATCCCTAGGAGCGAGTCTCCACAGATTGCGCGTCCCGCAAGTACGGCCAACCTGCGTGCCATCGACGCAAATCTCAAACTGAACTTGGGAATAGCACCACGTTTCTCGAATAGACCTTCGAGTCACGGCGCACTTGGAATGGAGCGAGACGCGCTGGAGCCGGAGACCGCGAACAGTTCTCATCGGCTCTAGCGCGTCTCGCCCGGTGAGTTCATTCCGGCGCCGGCTTCGCACTAACCCCACCAACGTGCTACAGACAATCACATCACAATAGCTGACACTACTCCCACTAGTAGTGGCAAACTGCGCCGCCCAGTCCTGATTTGCCCGGCACCCGCCGCAGGCAATCATCCTCTATGTGGAAAGGCGTAGTGATGCCTAAAGACAACCACCAGAGTGCGCCAGCAATCCGGGTGCTTGTGGTGGAAGACTTCGAACCGTTTCGCCGATTCGTTTGCTCGACTCTCGGTAAGCTTCCTCACTTACAAATCGTCGGCGAAGTGTCCGACGGGCTGAAGGCAGTGAGTCACGCCAAAGAACTACAACCCGACTTGATCCTCCTCGACATCGGCCTGCCAACGTTGGATGGAATCGAAGCGGCCCGACAAATCCGTATACACTGTCCCGCATCCAGAATTATTTTTGTTACCCAGGAATCTGCTGCCCATTTTGTGCAAGAAGCTTTCAGGATCGGTGCGATGGCCTACGTTACGAAGATGCACGCGAGAAAGGAGCTAGTGCCTGCTGTAGACGCGGTTCTTAACGGCAGGCAGTTTGTCAGTGCAGGATTGCAGTATCAAGAGCTTCCGTTGTGAATTCGGCTTGAACGAGTGGGCATTCATGGGCAGGACATAAGGCGCACCTCTCTACCAAATTCAGTCCACGCAGTTGTTTCAGATTGCGAGAGCGTACAACGAAGCAGCCATGCGCTTCAGTCCGCGATCACAGGCGATGACGTCGAGATGAAGGAGGTCCAGTCAGCAAGCAGCACAGACTCGCTCCCGGTCCGTTCGTACCTTTTGACATATCCGCTGCAAGCCTCGCAGTAGTCGATCCGAGGCCAGCTTCTCCCGCGACAGCCGCACCCGCAAGTCGGTGATCGTCTTCACTTCGACAGAATGGACAACCAGTTCGCCTGTACAAGACCTGTAGCGTCTTCATCCTGGGTGTGACAGCTGCTCTCACAGTAAGTTCGCCGCGGGCGGAAGGCATTTTCACACAGTCCCCACATGAGCCACCCGGTCGATCCATTGGGCGCACAATTCTTGTGCGTGCTGCTACTTGGAGCCTCACACGACGGCAACTAGGGAATCCCCTAGTTCAAATTGCCGCGGGCGCTGCTTAAACTTCCTTAGCGTGGGATTTGGTTGTTTCTTGGGGATTCATTGAGTGTCACCACTAAGAGGCCGATATGGTTCTTGCTCACTCAACACTGGTTGAGTCTGCTTGGCTTGGCCCTCGTCGCGACTGCGTTGATTTCGTGGCTCTTTGTGCTGCCACAACAGATTCGCGGACACGTCGACAATCCCTATGTCGGCATTATCGTCTTTCTCATTCTTCCAGCAATTTTCTTCATTGGGCTGCTGTTGACTCCGGTCGGGGTCTACCTGAGCAAGCGCCAGATTCGCGGAGGGCTGGCTGAGGAGACTTTCGATCGCAAAACGGCATTGCGGCGCATCGCCTGGTTTTTCGGCGCCACAACTCTGCTGAACATCCTCATTGGAACCCAAGTCACCTATCGGGCCGTCAAGCACATGGAGACGCCACAATTCTGCGGAGCGACTTGTCACACGATGAACCCTGAACTGGCCGCTTATCAGAATTCGCCTCACTCCCGGGTCGAATGCGTCGAGTGTCATGTGGCGCCAGGTGCAGCCGGTTGGATCAACAGTAAAACGAGCGGAATTCGTCAGCTCGTTGAAACTGTACTAAATACATATCCAAGACCAATTCCTTCCGCTCTGGAAAGCAATCGTCTCGTACCAGCGAGAGAGACCTGCGAGAACTGCCATTGGCCCCAGAAGTTCGGTGGTGTGCGTCTGCGCGTTTTCAGCAAGTATGCCGACGACGAAGCAAACACACGATCGCAAACCGTTCTCCTGATGTTGGTGGGTGGAAACCGGATCTCCGGAATTCACGGTGCGCACTTGGGTCCTGGCGTTCACATCCGTTTTGCGGCAGCCGACGCGAGGCGGCAGACCATTCCGTGGGTCGAATACCGGAATACGACAAAGGAGAGGTCCGAGCCTTCGTCACTCCGGAAGCGCTCGCCGGATTCGGCGAATGCGCTTCCGAAAATTCGATATGGAATGCGTGGACTGTCATAACCGCCCAACGCACACCTTCGACTTGCCCGAACGAGCGATGGACAAAGCGCTCGGCCTCGGTGACATCCCGGTGACCTTGCCCTACATCAGGAAGAAAAGTGTGGAGTTGCTGAAGGCAAACTATGCGACAAGTACGGAAGCGGCTGCGAAATTGCCAACCGCGCTCGTTAGTTTTTATCAGCAGAACTATCCCGACCTATACGCAAACCGTTCCGAAGACATCCAGCAGGCGAGCCGGGCCGTTCTTGCGATCTATAACCGTAACGTTTTCCCGGATCTGAAGGTTTCATGGGGCACTTATCCGAACAACCTGGGCCACACGGACTTTCCCGGATGTTTCCGTTGTCATGACGGCTCGCACACAGCCGGGGATGGCAAGACCATCGCCCAGGACTGCAACAGTTGCCATGAGCCACTCGCAATGGATGAGGCGTCACCGGAAATATTGAAAACGCTCGGAATCTCGGAGCGGATCTCGAATCTCCAGAAACAGTGATTGAGATATCTGCAGATGGTGAGGTGAGTGCAACATGAAAATCTTTCAGACATACGGAGGAGCTTGTGTATGAACTGCAAATTTGTGGTTAATTTGGCCGCGATTTTACTGATTGCGTCTGCGGTTTCATGGGCAGCGGATGATGGCGCGGCCCTTTACAAGACGAAGTGTGCAGGTTGCCACGGCGCTAGTGGCGAAGGCAAACCCGCGATGAAGGCCCCCGCACTCAAGGGAACAAAGTTAGAGGCAAATCAAGTCGTGGAGCACATAACCAAAGGCGAGACGGGGAGCAAGCCACCACACAACAAGGGCATCTCTGGATTGAATGACGAGCAAGGCTAAGTGCGATTGCTGAGTACATCAAGACTCTCAAGTAGGCTGAACACTAATCCGAGTTGCCCCGGCATGGGCACCTGCAGTCTGCAGCAGTGCTGAATAAACAACCTGCAAGTGCCAGTCGTCGAAGTGAGAGGTCCGACCGTGAAGACGAGAAGAATGTGGAAACAACTCCGGGAGTCGGCTTCGCCGGCGATCTTGTTGTTGCTGTTGATTCAACCAAACCTTGTTGCCAGCCAGCAGGAAAAGAACGCCACGTCACCTGCGAAGGAGACAGGGCAATACGTTGGCGTTGACACCTGCAAGACCTGCCACGAAGAGCTGTACAAGAAGAACTTCGAAAACACACCGCATTTCAAGACCACCCTGCAAGACGGACACGGCTGCGAATCCTGTCACGGTCCCGGATCCGCCCACGTAGAAGGCGGCGGGGATGTGACCAAGATCATTAGCTTCAAGTCGATGTCGAAGCAGGATGCCAACGCCCGTTGCTTGAGTTGCCACGGTGAAAGTCATAAGCAGCGGCACTTCTCCGCGTCGGCGCATGCGAGCAACGATGTTGGGTGCCTGGACTGCCACTCACCGCATCATGCCAAGGAACCAGAACACCTCCTCGTTTCAGCACAACCCAAACTCTGCTACGGATGCCATGTGACCGCCAAGGCCGACTTCGCGAAGCCGTATCACCATCGAGTAGACGAAGGTCTCATCCAATGCAGCGACTGCCACAACGTCCACGGCACCACTACCCTCCGGCAAGTGAGGGCGATGCCCAGCGGGGACGCGATTTGCGTCAAGTGCCATACCGACAAACAGGGACCGTTTGTGTATGAGCATGTGCCTGTGAAAACGGAGGGCTGTAGCAGTTGTCACACGCCCCACGGGTCAACCAATCCGCGCTACCTGCGCGTGAGCCAGGTGAACCTGCTCTGCCTGCAATGCCACACGTTCCCGGTTCAAGGGCCCGCCGGACCTTCCCATAACCAGTCCACCAAATACCAGGCGTGCACGATGTGCCACGCAGCGATCCATGGATCCAACGCGAGCAACGTGTTTTTCAGATGAAGAGGCACACCATGATTGCAAACTGGCTCCGAATACAGCCCATTCTAGTGATCGTTGCGTTCTTGACCTTCTCGGCGAGAGCTCAAACTGCTGGCAGCGCCACCGGCCAAGCTCCGGCAGCGCCGGAAGCATTGGAGCGCGGCGGCTATGTGATTCACCAGTCCGTGGAGATCGGCTATCGCGTGTCGGACATAACTGGCAGCGAGCAAATGTACAACACACTCGTGGATCTGCGTACCGGACCGCGATTCCTGGAGCAGAGCCTCTCCATGCAATCGCAAAACCACGACAGCCTGCTCTTTGACAACCTCTTCATCAACAGCTTCGGGTGGGGAGGTGATCCCAATAACGGGTTGCGCGCCCGGGTAGACAAGAACAAATTGTACGACTTCCGGGCAAATTTCCGGCGCGACCAGACGGATTTCAACTTCAACCTTCTGGCGAATCCCCTTGAATCCATCAACCTCGAGCCCAAACATTCCTGTTGCTTTTTCACCCCACAACTTCGGAACCCGCCGCCGGATGAGCGACTACGACCTGACGATCTTGCCACAGTCGGCGATTAGTTTCCGATTGGGGTATTCACACAACAATATGACGGGCCCGTCATATTCCAGCGTCCATGAGGGTACAGACGCGCTGCTATTCCAAGACTGGAATACCACTCTCAACTCTTACCGCTTTGGTGCAGACCTGAAGATCCTGCCGCACACGGTCCTCAGCTATGACCAGTTCCTCGATTATTACAAGGGAGATACGACTTGGCAGTTAGCCCCGTTCGCCCAAGCGCTCTTGCCGGGAACGCCGGGCACCGTAGAACTGGGGCTCCCCATAGACACGGTCAACAAGAACCCCTGCGCCATTACTCCGCCAGCAACCACTCTGATTGACTCCACGGGAACGCTGACCAACACCGCCTGCAATGCGTACTTTGACTACAATCGCACGAATCGCACCCGGACATCCCAGCCGACCGAGCGCCTCAGTCTGCACAGTACTTACTTCCAAATACTCGAATTGGCCGCATCGTATGCTTACAGTTCGGCCGACATGAACGCCCCTCTGAATGAGTCTTTCAACGGACTCATCCAGCGCTCAGACATCCGCCAGGAAACCGTCACGGGCCCGGGCCACGCGACGCGCATCTCGAATGTCGCCGATTTCACCGCCACAGTGCGCGTGTCAGAGCACTTCCGGCTCGTCGATACGTTTCGCTTCTGGAGCTACCGCATCCCGGAGAGCTTTAGTTCCGTCGAAACCGACTGGACGTGCAACGATCTCACAACCTGCAACTTGCTCACTCCGATCAGCGCGACCACACCGAGCGCAACCAGCACCGCCAGCCAATTATCATTCAATCAGAATTTGACAAGAAACCAGGTGGATCTCGTGTGGGACGGGTCGAAGCACTTTGGAGGCCGCATCGGCTTCCGTTATGGTGACCAGGTGTTTTTTCACGTCCTTGACTTCGCGACCGGAGACCAGGACCGGACTGTCGTCCACGAATACACACCTCTGCTCGCATTCTGGGCAAAGCCCGCTCCGGGCCTGCGAATCAATTTTGACTGGGAGCACACCAACAACGACAACACCATCGTCCGCATCGGACCGCGCAAGGAAGATCGCTACCGCATCCAGGGGAACTACACCCCAAAGCCATGGGCCGTGATCGGCGCTTCGATCAATCTCTGGGACGCTTCGAACGGTGACGCCTTAATCGATTATCGTGGACACAATCGCAACTATGGATTCACCGCAAACCTCACACCTCGCGAGAGGTTCGGATTCGACTTCGCCTATAACTACAACGACACCATGCAGAATGCTTTCATTTGCTTTAACGACTCCGATACTTCACTCCCCGTGGTAGCGAACGCGGGTAGTTGCACGGTGAACGGCTACAACGACACCAAGAATCCATTACTCACGAATGGACGCTACACGACTAGCACGCACTACGGAACCGCTTCGGTGATGTTTAAGCCGCACGCTCGCGCTACTGTACAAGTGGGCTACAGTATCACCAGCACTGACGGTCAGACACCGCAGTTCAACGTTCTCCAACCGCCCGGTTCGCTGCAATACAACTACTACCAACCCCTGGCCAATGTCGCAGTCGACATTGGCCACAACCTCACCGCAAAGGCTGGCTGGAATTACTACCAGTACGGGGAGAAATCGTTTGTGGGACCTACCGATCCCCGTTATTTCCACGCCAACAATGCGACGTTTTCCCTTCGTTGGGCATTTTGAGCGGTCCAGTTGGTACCGACCCGTTTCTCCTGGGCCGCTGTTCTTCGCTTGCAGCACAAGATCGAACACGAAATGAGCACCCTTCAACAGGTCCGCCTTCAAAACCGAGAACCGCAAATGCGCAAGGTTCCAAATGCGAACCACTATCTCGACGAGCATATCCTGCGAGCCTTGAACAAGATCAAGAAGCCGGGCACGGCTGAAGAAATCACAGAGTTGCTCAATCGCGATCTCGGCCCGGGAGACCAGCCGTTTCAGGTGAGAGAAGTTGCGACCTGGTTGCGCAACGCCGGGGAAAACGTGCTCAGTTTATATTGGCTGGGAAATCGCCCGCGAAGGTAACGCTTTTAGACCATTCTCGATATCCTGGTCCTGACCTCACGGGTCAGAACCGAGGCGGATGCGACCTCTTGGGTATTTCGCTAGAGTGTGATGCTCACGAAAGGAGCGTCATGGCAAAGAAAAAAGTTAACGCGCTCAACAAGTTCCCGTAAGCCGGCTTCATCAGTAATGCGAGCCGTGACGATTTCGCGGCCAGATTACTTCTGCTTGCCGACCACCCGCCCGGAATGCGGCGGCGGGGGATGGCCAGCGTCTCTAGTACAAGCCCGTTACACGGCGCTTGCAAGATCCTTGTTGACGGAACTAAGATCAGCGCGGAGCTGAACAATCTGTAATCAGCCAAAAGTGCTCGCATGCGCAAAGTAGGATCGCGGATCGCTATCACCCTGACCCTGGTCGCGATGACTTGGACGGTATCGAGCCAGCAGGTCAAGCGATCGATTGGGAGCGACGCACCTCGGATCCAGCGTGCAGCACCAGCCGATGCAACCACCCTTGCGACGCGACAGCGTTTCTTAGAGATGTTTGCTCGGGCATACTTCCCGGGACGAACCGGCCAACTCCTGATCGTGCCGCGCGAAGGCGACTTCATCACGCGGGCTGACGTGGCGTACATGCACGGTTCGCCGTGGACGTATGACGTAGCGATTCCGCTGATGTTTGCGGGCCCCGCGGTAAGAACGGGAACGTACTCGACTCCGGCCGTGCAGCAGGACGTTGCGCCAACCCTTGCGGCTGCGCTTGGCGTGCAGATGCCTCCCACGACGACAGGCCGTGTATTACCGGTTTTACGCACGGGTTTCGCTCGACCACGAGTGGTCATGCTGCTCGTCCTGGATGGCATGCGCCGGGATTACTTCGATCGCTACGCCGCGTCCATGCCAACGCTCACCGCCCTGCGCCAGCGTAGTGCCTGGTTCACTCAGGCGCGGGTTAACTTTCTTCCGACCAACACAGCCGTTGGGCACTCGACGCTCTCGACCGGGGCCGATCCTCGCGTGCACGGAATCACAGGGGTCAGCGTGTACGAGCGCACGCAGCGCCGACGCCACGACTTTTTCGCTGGAGGAACGCCGCAAGACCTGATGGCATTGACGCTGGCTGACGTCTGGCAGCTGGAGACGGCTGGTCGCGCGATCATATTGGCACAGGGCAGCATCGACCGAGCGGCGACGCCGCTCGCAGGGCATGGAGCGTGTCAGTTGAATGGAGCGCCAGTCGTTCTCGCAAGCTACGATCAGGAGACGGGCAACTGGACCACAAACCCCAACTGTTTCCGGCTGCCTGCATATCTGAAGGATCGCAATGCGAAAACACTGTGGCCAGCGAGCGGGGAGTGGATGGGTCACAAAATCGACTCGACCCAGGCGGTGCGATATTCGGCTCTGTTTCCAGCATTCGAAGCCGATGCGATGGCCGCGATGATTGAGCGAGAGCCGCTGGGCGAAGACAACGTTCCAGATCTCATTCTGCTGAACTACAAAGGCGCGGATTTCGTGGGCCACAAGTACGGTCCGGATTCGGACGAGCTGCGCGTCACGCTCGGCGAGATGGATCGTCAGTTGAAGCGGATGCTGAGTGTGTTAGAAGCAAAGGTTGGTAATGACTATCTCCTTGCGGTGACCGCGGACCATGGCATGCCATCGGAACCATCGTCGCCGGATCGCCGGCACTTTGCACCATCGATCGTAGACCTGTTGCACGAGAAGTTTGATCCAGAGGCGAAGCAGCTGATTACGTCCTTCGAACCGGAAAACGGCCAGATCTTCGTCGATGAGGACCGGCTGTCGTCTCTTGGTCTGACGTTGCGTGACCTGGCTCATTTCCTCGAATCACAGCCGTTCCTTTTTGCGGTGTTCACAAACGACGATGTGCGCTCAGCCGCTAACGCGCTGAAGCCTGCGACGCCGACGCGCAGGCACTCGAAGTACAAATAGAGTCGGCCTGACAACGTGTCGCAACCGAGCGCGGGCAGTTCCCTTGTCACCAGTTTGCACGGTTTCCCCCGAGAGGCTTGTTTTGCGCCCGCTCCAGCGCAACGCGAGCGTTAGTTGCCCGGAATGCCCAGATCGGCGTTCCTGCGTCAGACATCTCGGTCTCTGTCTTCAACAGTTCCGAATCAATGAGAGATGTAATCCGGCCCCAGATTTCTGGATCGTTCTCGATCTGGTGGTGAGCCTTATTAAAGACCCGTGAGAACCATCGATAGTTACTGCAATTGATTTGATGGCCTTCGTATTTCATGTGAAAGTTGCCCAGGATTTTAGTCTGTGCAGGATCAGCTGGAACAATGAGAGGTTGCCCGGGCGTGAAGCCTTTTCTTTGATAAAAATTCACCGCTTTCGCCACGTTGGCGGGAACGGTGCGATCATCCTGTCTGAACTTCTTCACGCTGTCGACTTGGATGGTAAGCGCCACCGGGATTCCGCGTCGTTGCAGTTCCCTGGCGAAGGTTAGCAACTGCGAAGCACCCCAGCTGTGTCCGTACAGGATGATCTTTTGTTCTTTCTCGGCGGCGGTCAGCAAACCGTCCTTGTCGGTATCTAAGCGCCGAGTAGTTTCCTCTACCGCCTTTTCCCATTCGTGATTTCCGAACACTTCGACATGAACGGCGGATCCATAGCGGTTCTGGAGATACGCGGCGAACAACACTTCCGGGTGATTCACGTCGTCCGGCTTGACATAGCCACCGACGAATCCAAGAATGATCGCGTTGCGAATGACTTGATTCGCACCTGCAAGGGGCTGCTTGGAGCAGACGAGGTGCAGAGATTCCTTCAAGGCGGAAGGGATTGAGGGATCGTGGCATGGATCAGTGACCGCTTGATCCGCAAGAGGAGGTACGTCTGTTACGGGAGAGATCTGCTGGGCCTGCGCGAGTCCCAGTCGACTGAGGCAGCACAGCGCCAGGATGAGCACTACCGATCCGACCTTGGCCACCTTGCTCATCATCTCTCGGAAGTTTCGCGTCGCGGGTGCAGGTTGCCAATACTCCGTCCTGATGCGTTAGCGCTGCTCCGACGCTTTTTTCCGAAGGTGTGGCGTAAATCGTCGAATGACGAACTCTTGCAACACGCCCTCAAAGGCAACTTCACCCAGCCTGATCATGGAGTTTGTGATCACCAATCCGGCGCCATTACGATCACTTTCCGGATAATAGGAATATGAGATGCCGGCAGAAGCAAAGGCTCCGGCGACATTGGAATAATTCGGCTGCCAGCGCATGTTGTCGCCCTTGCAAATCACGGGACTGGCGAGCGCGTAAAAAAAGCGCGACCGAGTACTACCCTTTCCTCTGTAGAAATAGCGCGGATCTTGTTTCAGCAGAGACGGCAGCATGGCGCTTCCAATGAACGTACCGGTGACCACGTCAGCGTAGGCTGCGCCCAGGCGTTTAAAGTAACCTTCTGCCCCTTGCCCATATCCGTCGAACGCATTCGTGGCTTGCTCAACGCCAGCCAGCGCGCCAACCCCGACGATGGTGAAGGGATCTGCCATCGTCTTCCAGGCAAGGCGAAATTTCTGCCTCGAGTTGAGGGGCAGCACCTCGCTCTCGTAGGTCACGTAGAAATTCGGAATGAGGCCGAATACGCGTTGCCGCTCTTGTTCTCGAATCTGAATGTCAGCCGCCTGGGACAGGGTGAGGGGACTGACGTTCACATGCACTTCGGTCACTTCCATGGCTACCACCAAAATAATCGGAGGAACCAGGTAGGTTTCACCGGGCCGCAGAACCGCCGAGAACTCCCGCGCTGCAAAGCCTGGTGACGTAACTTTCAGGCTGAAGGGGCCGGCTGCGACATTGGCGAACTGAAATTGACCGTTGCCGCCGGCGTTTATCCGCTGGCTCGAAGTTTGGTCTTCGCCGCTGAGAAGCACCTCTGCTCCGGCACTCGCTGCTCCCGACTGATCAAGCACGGTTCCGCTGATGTATCCCGAGGGCTGATGAACAAGAGTCTTTTGCTCGGAGCCGCTTACGCTCGCCTGTTGGGTCTGAAGCTCGCCAGCAATCGGCAAGCCGAAGACATCGGCCTCTTTCGCGCTCGTAACGCTATCGTCGGGTCTTGCTATCTGTGCGCTGGAAAGCGCGCCGACGACCAAGACCAGCAGCATCCGAGCCGACACTTCGAGAATAAAACGTTTCATGCTGGCGCTTTTGACGAGTTTCATCTTCCGTTGTAATTTGACGATTTGTCTGGCTCGCGGAAAACTGGCAGAACTACCAGTACCTCAACGAGGAGGTTCGTACGCGTCGCAGTGATAACCAAGAACCGGCGGCGCGTCCGTTTAGTTTTTGGGAGCACAGTGATCGTAACATGGACCAAAATCTTGGACTCGCGTATGAAATGGTCCTCATCGCCAGACTGGCAGATTTAACAGTGTTCGGCAATTGTGACGAATAGTATCGTTGCGGCTGGCCCGACTAAAGGCTGCATGAGCATCTCTATGCGTCGCTTGCTGCCGCTGGTTTTCGCGCTGGTGTCTAACCCAATCTTGTGGGCAGATGCCACCCTGTTTGTGCAAGAACCTTATGCCTTGTTCGGGGCCATCAATCCTACAGGGCACACTTCTATTTACTTGTCCCGAGTCTGCGCCGAGACGCCCGTGGTGCTGCGGTTGTGTGATCCGGGCGAGTTGGGAATCGTGATCAGCCGGTACCGCAAGATCTCCGGATACGACTGGATCGCGATCCCACTGATCCCTTACCTGTACGCCGTAGAGGATGTCGCAGACATTCCAGAGCAAGCTAATACCGAAATGGTGGCTTATCTCCGGGATGACTACAGGCGCAAGCATCTGCGAGAGATTGCCCCTGACGGGCCCGATGGCGAAACTCCGAAAGGATCATGGGCCGAATTAGTCGGCGCTATCTACAATCGCAAAATCTACGGCTTTCACATCGAGACCACGAAAGCACAGGATGAAGAACTGATCTCCGCGCTCAATTCGCGGAAAAACAAAAGTCGCTTCAATCTCTTCTTCAACAACTGCGCCGACTTTTCCCGTCGCATTCTCAACTTCTATTATCCTGGCACAATAAAACGAAACTATATTTCCGATCTGGGTATCACCACGCCCCAGCAGATCGCAAAAAACCTGGTTTCATTCAGCAAACACCATCCGGGCCTGCCTCTCTCGGCCTTCTTCCTTCCTCAAGTCCTCGGAAGCCGTCGCCCCAGCCACCGGGTGGATGGCGTTTCCGAAAGCTTGCTGAAATCGAAGAAATACATCCTGCCGATAGCCGCTCTTAATCCATGGGTAGCCGGCGGCATTCTAGCTGTCTACCTGGCAAACGGCCGCTTCAACGTCGCCCATTACGCTGAGACCGAGTACGCACCTATGGATTTGTTGACGATGCAGGATTTCGGCACCTCAAGAGGGAATGAACTAGCGCAAGGAAAGTAGCTGCCAATCGGGTCGCGTAGCCGCCGGAATCTGACCACTTCGTTTCTCATTCAGAGCAACTCCGGCATTGTCTTGCCCGAGTGTCGTCGCTAGTCGATCTGCTGGTGAACCCGGAGGTCGCGTGATGATCCGCCTACGCTCACCGTGCGTTGGCCGCTTGCAGTGATCCACTTGCCGTCCTTGGTGGACCAGTACTGTAGCTGGCGGGCGGCGACGTGCAGAGTGACGGTCTTGGCTTCTCCCGCAGCCAGGCGTATGCGGTCAAAGCCGGCCAGAGCGCGCACCGGAAACTGTACGCCCTTAGGTACCACCGAAGGCGCGCCGAGATAGACCTGCGGCACTTCGTCGGAGTCCATGACGCCGCTGTTCTTGATGGTGAGGCTGACATCGAGACCACCATCAGAAGATTTCTTGACCTCCATGCCGGAGTACTCGAATGTGGTGTAACTGAGCCCGTGGCCGAAGGGGAACAATGGTTCAATGTTCTCCTTGTCGAACCAGCGGTAGCCCACGTTGACGCCTTCCTGAGTAGGTGGTCTTGCCGTCAACGCCTTTGCCTGACCGCTCTGGGTGTTTGGGATCGGTGGCGGCGTAGTCCTCAAGACTGCTTGCCCCAGGTAACAGGGAGGCGGCCTGCGGGACTGGTCTTGCCCAGCGAGGATGTTGGCCGTCGCCCAGCCACCCTCGTCCCCCGGCCACCACATCTGCAAAACCGCCTTCACCCGATCGAGCCACGGCAGCGCAATTGGCTGGCTCACATTGAGCACGACGATCGTATTGGGATTCACCGCCGCGACTTCTTCGACCAGCTTGTCCTGATCGCCGGGCAGCCCGAAGTCCGGCATGCCGCGAGTCCATACAAACACCACTGCAGTCTTGGCCGCCTTCGCCGCCGCAATCGCCGCTTCGTGATCGGCCTTCCTCTGCTCTGGAGTCATCCACGCCAGCCGGATCTGTTCCGGTTCGTTCGATGTGTCGCCCTCGACCGTCACCGCCAGCGTGTGCGCGCCCGCCGTAAGATCGACCGCTACGCGCAGGTTATCGAGACCATCGGTCGTCGGCAGCAACCCATCCTTGCCGCCGAGCACGGTATCGCCGTGCACGCCACCGCGCATCCCGTTCGCGCCCGCCACGCGCTTGCCGTCGATGCTGACGCTCCCCGCCGCGCCGAGCAATTGCAGATAGATCCAGTACGATCCCGCCGACGGCACCGTCAGCGTACCAGCCCACTTCGCCTCCGCATTCGCAGCCAGAGCGCTGCCACTCTTCTTGGTGAAATCGAGAATGGAATCCACCTGCGTCGCCCCGGATTTGTCGGTGCGCAACAATCCGGGCTTGCCGTCATGCGAAAGCGCGCTCGCCGGAATCGCCGCTCCCGTCATGTCGTCATCCACCGCCAGCGTAATCTTCGCGTCAGGCGCAAGCTTCTTCATCGCGTCGTACGGCCCAACCTGCCGCCACGGAAATCCAACCGACCGTTCCCCCGCCGTGCCGATCGCCACCACCTGCCCCGCTCCCGGCCCAATCATCGCCAACGACGCCAGATCCGCGGCCTTCAACGGCAGAATCCCGCCATCATTCTTCAGCAGCACCGCCGCATCTTCCGCCGTCTTCTGAATGATGCGCGCGTTCTCCTCGGTCGCATGCGGATGGATCTGGTGATCCGGCGGATGATCGAGATACCCGAACTTGTCCATCTCGTACAACACGTGCCCGGCGGCCCTCGTGATCGTTTCTTCTTTCAGTTCGCCCGACTGCATCAGGTTCCAGAAGTTCACTCTCGGATCATGGCCGGCCATTGCCCCGAAGTCGAATGGCTTCGGCTTTGGCTCCTCTGGAATTGCGCTGAAGAACCCTTCGAACATCGAGAAATCCGGCTTTCGTGCTGGGCGCAGGTTGCGGCTTCTCCGTCGTGAAATACGAAAAGAAAAATCCGTACATTGGACTGTCTTTCGGCCCCGGTCCCGGCATCTCCATATCGAGCCCGTTGTTGATGAATGACGGCGCGTGCGTCGCACCCCAGTCGCTGGTCACAAATCCCTTGAAGCCGACTTCCTTGCGCAGAATATCGATCAGCGACTCCTTGTTGCCGCAAGCATACGTGCCGTTGAGCTTGTTGTACGAGCACATGATCGACGACACGCCGGCATTGACCGCATCGACAAACGGAGCCACATAAATCTCGCGCAGCGTCTGCGGATCAACAAAAACGTTGCTGGCGTCGGTGTCATACCCGACGTAGTGCTTGGCCTGTGCCATCACGCCCTGTCCTTGAACGCCGCGAACCAGCCCCGCGCCCATCAGCCCCGGTCAGCACCGGATCTTCTCCGTAGGTGTTGTAGCCGCGCTCGAACGTAATGTCGCGATCGATATTGATGAATGGCTCCAGCACCACGTCGATCCCCAGCGACTTCGCCTCGCGCCCTATAACGATCCCATTGTCCTCCGCGTCCTTCACGCTGAAGGTAGCCGCCAGTCCCATCGTCGCCGTCTCGGCCTGCGATGGCTGCCGCGTGAGCACGCCCGGAGGCCCGTCCGACATGCGAATCGGCGGAATGCCCAGCCGCGGCACTCCAGGCAAATATCCCGCCTGCCCCTGGTTGGTCGCCGGAGGCTCTGAGTCCCCGCGGATGAGCGCCATCTTCTCCTCAAGCGTCATCTCGCTCAGAAGCTTGTCGACGCGAGCATTGCCGGTCACAACTGGGATGGAGCTTTGGGATGCGGCGGTTACGACCAGCACGGACAACAACGTGAGAATGATTCCGATTTGCAGGAGATGAGAAAAAAGAGGTGCGTAATTCCCTCTCGGATGAGTCTTCATCGGCTCCCTCTGGTGCACAACGTGTTGATCGCAGCAGGACATATTAGTCCTGCAGAGCGAAGAGCACCAGTCTGGCAGGGAGTTTGAGTGTAATCGCGGGAGGGGGCAAGGTTGCGCGTATCGGTGAAGTGACTAGAAACGCCGGAGTTTGCTGTGGAAGGTGGTGACGTGACTAGAGTTGTTACGCGACAAAACGTAGCTTACTGGCGAGGGAGCCGAAATAGGCCATTCCCTGTAATGGAGAGTCGAGCTTGCTATAGGCCATGGAAGGGAAAACTGAGTTCTAAGCAAACCAAACCCATGTCAGCGCCTAGTTGCGAGGCCTCCGCAGACAAGGCTCGTTAAAATGTTGAAACATTTCGATTACGCTGATCTTTCCCCGCGACCGGGGGCTTTGAGTGTAACGCTTGCCTGCAACGGTCGCTCTTTCATCGCGGTCCTTATCGCGATCTACACGATCTTTGATCTGAATCACTCATCGTCGTAACTGATTAGGGGCTTCCGTTTGGGACGAAGCGTTTCCCCACGCGAGATGGTTGGCGTAATATCCGATTTCAATCAAATTGCCGACCGATGGGAACTTGAGTGAAAGGCCTCCTTTACACCCGTTACCTTACCGCTTGCCCACGAGCCGCATATACTCGCTCAGCGTAACGAACCGATAACCCCGCGCCTTAAGCTCCGCAATCAACGCCGGCATCACCGCCGTAGTCGACGACAGCTCGTGAAACGCCAGAATGTGCGTGTACACTCCATGCTTCTCCCGCTGCTCGATCTGCTTCAACACTCCGTTCGCCAGAGAAGGCTTCGGACATCCCGACGGATGCCGGCCGGCGCACAAATAGTCGAGCGAGTTCACGTCGCGCAGCGCAACCGGGTTCTCCGACGAAATGGTCAGCAGCTGATAGCCTTGCCGCTCCAGATCGCGGCGCGCGTCGTCGGGAATAATCCAGTCTGGAGGACGCAAGTAGTGCGGCTGCGTGCCCGTGACCGCCTTGATCGCTTCCGCCCCTCGATTCACGTCGCCCAGCACCCACTGCTCTCCACGTTTCCGCTCCGCGCTGCGCAGTTCGATGTGGCTATAGGTGTGGTCTTCCAATTCGTAGCCGTGCCTCACCAACTGCTCCGCCGCGTCGAGGCACGTGATGCCCACATTCTCTTCGGCACGCCGCTCACCCCAGGTCTTCGGCGTAAGCCGCCATCCCACAACAAAAAACGTCGCCTTGACGCCGTTGCTGTCGAGCACGCTGACCAGCCCTGGCCGCGGATGCTCCGCTTTCGAGCCAAACAGAACATAAGGCCGAGGCCCGTCGTCAAAGGTAAGTGCAATGAGCTTGTCAGTCGAGGAAGCGGCCCCGGCAGTCAGGAACAGCAGCGCAAGAAGAGCAACGAGTTTGCGGAAGGACATCGGATCACCAAATCGGATTTCAAAATCGCCTCTTCAATTATTGGAGCCCGATCCGATCATCGCCTAATTACCTTCGTAGATGGCCCTCCGGACACCCGGTAAAGACGCCCGGCAAAAGTGCCCATCAAAGACGCACAGCAAAATGCTCGGTAAAGAGGCACGGCAAAAGTGATTTGGTCCCGGAGGGACATCCCGAAAGTAGACCGGCGTTTCAACGCCGGGTTCCCGCAAAATGATTCCCGCGTCCCGTAGGGACGCCTGATCCATTTCCCACCGCTCCGTGAAAAACGATTGTGCCTTGTATGTCGTAGACTCTGTCTATGCCAGTGACGGTCGAAACCCACAACACCGGTGATGCAGAGCGACAGCGCGATCTGGTCGCGATGATCGAACACATCTTCGCGGATCGCACCGGCGACTGGCGGGTCGTAATCCTGGGCTCGCAAGCGAACGACCGCTGGGAGATGAAGATCACCGGCCCCAACGGCTTCGAACGCTCCTACACCCTTGAAGGGACGCTGGGACAGCACGAGCCGCCTACCGTGGTGGCGATTATTGCGAGGATGTTACCGACTAAGACCTGATGTCACATTTTCAACAACCACGCTTGAAGTATGCGCTTGTGGGGGCATTAGAATCTCGTCTTGCCTTCTGCAGTAATCGTGTGTCGTCGTTCACTTGTTCGATCTCCACCCGACACCCTGCGAACGTCTAAGCGGCGATCACTCAACTCGGTCTCGCAGTTCCATTTTTTTGCCGGCTCCTAGCTTTTCCTTTTCTCCAACTTCCTGACCAGGCTGCGCCCACCGCAATCGCGCCCAGGCTCCGACATTGTGGCTCGCGATTGCGCACGCCTCTGTTAGACATCTTCGTTTTAGACGTCTCTGTGCCACTCTCCTTTTGCGGTTCTAGCTCAGCATGCTCGAGCCACTACTCCGCCAAACTCAGGACGGGCTCATTCAGACCACCGGTACCAAGCCTGACTGAAACTGCGCCAGCGCATTTTCCGCTTCCTACAATGGGAGCCGTCGGAGGCGTCCCGCGGTTACGAGTCTAATGGCCCAACACGCGATGTTTGAAATCAGAATCTCGAGCCGCGGGATGCGCTTTGTTCCGAAACGAATACTCAGATGAAGTCCGGAATAAGGCAGTCAAGAGGGCTCACTATAAGGATTTCGCGGGAGCAAAGCCAGCCTCTGCGTGGATGTGATGTGCAAGGAGGAGGAAGAAACCACTATGTCAGCCAGAGAAACTGTGCAGGCGGAGCCGGAGTTTGTGGCGTTTGTGGGCATCGACTGGGCCGATCAAAAGCATGTGTGGTGTTGGCAAGCGGCCGATACTGGGGAGTGTGCAAGCGGAGAGCTGGAGCACAAGCCGGAAGTGGTGGAGGCCTGGGTCAGTGAGCTGTGTCAACGCTTCGGGCATGGTCCGATCGCAGTGGCGGTGGAGCAGGTGAAGGGCGCGCTGGTGTACATGTTGCGCAAGTATGAGTGCCTGCATCTGTACCCGGTGCCTTCGACCATGTCGGCGAGCATGCGAGCAGCGTTGTATCCCTCGGGCGCGAAGGACGATCCGCGAGATGCGGATCTGCTGCTGGAACTGCTGGTGCTGCACCGGGACAAATTACGGCGTTTGATGCCGGATAACGAAGCGACACGGCGGGTACAGAACCTGGTGGAGGAGCGACGCAAGCTGGTGGAGGAAAAGACGGCGCAGCTAAATCGTCTGACCGGGTATTTGAAAGTGTATTTTCCGCAGATGCTGGGGTGGTTTGCGAAGTTGGACAGCCATCTGGTGTGCGATTTTTTGGAACGCTGGCCGTCGTTGGAGGAGTTGCAACAGGTTCCGTCCGGAGAAGTGAAGAAGTTCTTCCGCCATCGGCGCGGCCGACATGGAGAGCTAACCGAATGGCGGATGCGGGGGATCGGCCAGGCGATGCCGGCGATACGGGACCGGGCGGTGATCGAGGCGAAGCGAACGGTGGTGCAAGTCATCGCACAACTGCTGCGCACGCTGCTGGAGGGGATTGCGACACTGGACCGCAAGATCGCGGAGGCGGCCGAGGCCCATCCAGATTTTTTCATTTTTCAGTCGCTGCCGGGAGCGGGAGCAGCGTTTGCGCCGCGCTTGCTGGCCGCTTTGGGTTCGCAACGAGATCGGTATGGGAGTGCAAACGAGGTACAGAAGTACAGCGGGATCGCTCCCGTAACGGAGCGCAGCGGAAAAAAGAAATGGGTGCACTTCCGCTGGGCGTGTTCGAAATTCTTGCGGCAGAGTTTTCACGAATGGGCGGGCCATTCGATCGGGCAGTCGGTTTGGGCGCGTGCCTACTACCAGCGACAGCGCGAGCGTGGCAAGGAACACCATGCCGCCGTGAGGGCCTTAGCCTTCAAATGGATTCGCATCGTGTTTCGCTGCTGGCAAGATCGTGTGGCTTATGACGAGACCAGATATCTCGCGGCATTGGCCAAGCGTGGTTCGCCCCTGACTTCTGCCTTCGTCGCAGCGTCGGTGAGCGCCTGTGGGTGTTGAAAAAGTGCGTTGGGAAAGTATCGTTTTCGTCCTTTGGAGAGCTGCGGTGGGGCGGTGTCTTCGAGCGAGGCAGTTCCGCTAAGTGGTCGCGGGCAGGATGGACGGTGGGGCTTGGCTGAGGAAGCGCACGAGTCTCTTGATGTTCTGGGCCGTGGCTGCCAGGAAGAACTGCTCGCGTACGAACTTCAATCTGCGCAGGCGCACGCGCCGCAGCCCGATCTGATTCTTGAGTTCCGCGAACAAGGCTTCCACCTTCTTTCTTTGCCGCTGTGCTGTGGCGAACTCTGGCGTATTGACCAACTCCCGCGCACGTTGTCGGGCGGGTTCGTTCTGGTGGATGATCAGCCCTCGGAAGGCTGCACTGGTGCATTGTGGCCGGAGCGAGCACGGGCCACACTTTTTACGTGTCCCGATGTAGTTGAAGGCATGGTTCCGATAAACGCGCCCTCCATAATTGAGAACTTGGCCGGCGGGACAGATATAGCGATTGTGTTCGGGCTGGTAAATAAAACGCTCGGGACCGAAGAACGGACTGTTCTTGCGATGGATGCTGTCACGGGTCCGCATATAGGGAGTGATGCTCCGATCTGACAACCATTGCAGGAACTCCCCGTTGCCGTAGGTCGTGTCGGCCGCCACCGATTCTGGCGTTCGTCCTTGCCATTGCGTGAAGCGAGTGAGCATGTCCTGCGCGGCGACCGTCTCCTGACTCATCCGGGCGGCTGTTGCCTGTACGCCCACGATCACACAACTAGTCGTTGTCGATCAGATAGTTGTCGTAGTATCCCAGCCGGGCGGGGGTTCCGCCCTTGGTGGCGTAGGTGGAATCGGGATCGGTGGTCGATACCTGGTCTTGCTGGTGAACCGGTTCCTCCACCGGATTCTGCTGTTCGAGTTCCACCAGATACTGGCGCACGGTTTGGTTCACTTGCGCGGCTTCTCCCAACTGCTGGCGTGGAATGCGGCTCTCTTTGGCCGCATTGGCCTCGACGAAACTGCCATCCACCGACAGATGCTTGCCCTGCACCAATCCCACTTCCACACACTGTCGCACGATCTGTTCGAACAACTGCTCAAACAGTTTCGACTCCTGAAACCGTCCATGCCGGTTCTTGGAAAATGTGGAGTGATGCGGGATCTCCTGATCGAATCCCAAGCCCGTGAACCAGCGCCACGCCAAGTGCATACGCAGTTCTTCCACCAGCTTGCGCTCGCTGGTGATGCCGTAGAGATAACCCACCAGCAGAATGCGCAGCAGCAACTCGGGATCGATCGAGGGCCGTCCGTTTTCGCTGTAGCTGTCTTTCAACTGCTGCCGCACAAACTCAAAGCTGATGTGTTGATCGATCAGTCGTAGGAGATGGTTTTCCGGAACTTGATCTTCCAGACGGAAGTAATAGAACAACGCTTCTGAGCGGGTGTGGTGCCCCATCATGATCAGCAGGCCTCCGAAGATTGAAATCCAGCGCAGCATGAGAAGGAATTTCTTCCTTCTACCATGCTTTCGCTAAATCTCACCCGCTAATCTCAGTGACTTTTTCAACACCCACGCCCGATTACACTCATCCTATAAAAGAGGATGTCAAGAAAGAAATCTCCCCCTCTCCCCTTTTGAGAATCCGCTGCGAGGGCTTGACCTCCGTGGAGATTTGCTGGTGGCTTACATCCAGCCCCGTCCCTTTCGTGGAGGGGTTTTTGGTTTTGCCGCTTTGTCCCCAATCCGCACATCGTGAAGACTTCTGACTGAGTGATGGAGTTCAGCACATCTTGCAATCGTACAAGATTTCGCCTAGTTTGGCGGCATCGAGGCCCTGCTACTTGGCATTCGGCATCCGGCGAAAGTAAAGAAGATCGCTGCAATGGCCGCCAACCTGAACCCCAGCGAGCAAGCCGTATATCCGGAACTCGTCGCCTCCTTCAAATCCATGTTGGACTCGATGCCGGTCGCCGAGTATTAGCGGCGATGCCAACCGCCAGTTGAAGTGGCTCAAATGGTTTCGACGAACCGCACCGTGGCGAACGCCCTTGACGCGATCATAGTGCCGACGCTTGTGTTGGCCTCAGATCACGATGCGATTCGCGACGAGCACACTCTGGAGATCTATCACCATCTCCCCAACAGCCAACTCTGCATCTTCCCCGACGCGACGCACATGATTCCCTATGATGATCCTCCACGATTTAACGCAACAGTAGACCGCTTCTTCCGCACGCCTTTCGTGAAAAAGGATCGCGTAAAGGACTTGGTCAAATCCTACGAGGCGATGCTAGCGTCCCAACAGTAACCACGACCCGGCCCGGTTCTCCTAGTCCTGGCTTGGCCTCTTGGGCAAAACTCGACAGGCTCGCTCCTTGATTGGACTGGCTCCCGGTTTGTCGGCAACAGGAAGTTAATCCGAGCTGTCAACTGGTAGGCACTCACCTCAGTTGGTGAAAAATCTCTATTACGCTCATCTTCTTTGCGGTTTGGGGATTTGAGTGAATTGCCTGTTCTCAAAAAAATATCCGCTACAATTCTGCTGCCAACCACTAACTAGGGTCGAACATGCAAAGCGACACGCTGCGCGGAGACTTGAACTCGCTCGCGAAGCTACTATGCAATTACGCTGTGACAGTCGCCGCCTTTCACCGGGACTCCAGGTTTTCTTCTCCACGTATGTTGCCGTTGGCCCTCCTACGATCCCGCTGGGCGTCCGCCAGGGAAGAATCTCCCAGCGAACCCACGTAGTGCCACCTTAGCGAAAGAGGATTCAAATGGGGTTTTCCAGGCGGAAATCCATGGCATACCCTCGCGTCTTCAGGCTTCGAAAAACCCTTGGTAGCCGCTCTTTTCGGCCTTACACTATGACAAGGCCGGATGGGAGGGGCACCGAATGAGCACAGGGGTTCCAGAGTCCTCAAACCCCCTGTCCAATTTGGATCAGTGGGAAAACTTTGTTGGAGGTCGGTACAAAGAAGCAAAATCTGAGTCCGAATTTCGCCAATACGATGCCGAGGCAAATCCACGCGTTGCGGAGTTTTACCGCTCCAATCACGAGAATCAAACCCTCAATTATGTGATGGGCAAAGAGAAGCAGTACTTTGGACTAACGCGCGGCGAGAAGAGCGTTTGGGAGGCGGCGGAATACCTGAACACTCTCGTCGATGACAGCGATCCGGATACTGACCTCACCCAGATTGAGCACCTTTTGCAAACCTCTGAAGCCATCCGCAAGGACGGTCACCCCCGCTGGATGGTGTTGGTTGGGTTCGTCCATGACCTTGGGAAGTGCCTTTGCTTGTACGGAGAGCCACAGTGGGGGGTCGTAGGCGACACATTCCCGGTGGGGTGCGCCTGGTCCGATCAGGTCGTCTTTCCTGAATACTTCAGCAGGAATTCGGATGCGAACGTTCCCGAATACCGTACGAAGTATGGGATCTACAAGCCCAATTGCGGCCTGGAAAACATCCACATGTCATTCGGCCATGACGGCTACATCGCGGAAGTGATGAAGCCCTATCTCTCGGATGAGGCGCTTTACATGCTGCGCTTTCACTCCTTCTATGCCTGGCATCGTCACCGGGCTTATCAACACCTGGAAAATGATAAAGACAAAGCCATGCTGGAATGGGTGAAAAAGTTCAATCCCTACGACCTGTATTCCAAAGGACACTCCAAACCGGATTTGAAACAATTGAAACCCTACTACGATGATCTCTTCGCCGAGTTCTTACCGGAAAAGCTGTCCTGGTAGCCTTACCGTTCCAAGCCTGTGGGTTGAATTGTACAAACGTCTGGGGAGGTGGGACTGTCAAAACTGACAGGTTAGTTAGCGGTTCCTAGGTAGTTGGTGTAACGTCTCTCGGTTAACTGATCGTTCGAGCTAGGCGGTCTGCGTCCTTAGCATAACTTTTCCACAGAACAATTTCTCCGAATGTTCACTTAACCTTGACTGAGAAATTCCTATGCGTATACTGGCTCTAACCACCGGAAACCGATGGTCGACTGTAAGTCCTACGGGCTCAAGATTTTGCCGCTAAGTGATTGCAGCCCAAGATTTTGCTCTCGGTTTCCCCCTAAGTTCATCATTCCAGTAGACCGGGGGGAGGGGGGGGGGGAGTAATCAATAAGTAAACTTCCCAAAAATGCCCAGAACTCATTCCCAGCCCTGACGCCCGATCCCTGCCTTCTGACCCCTGCTTTTGCGAAACCTGTCACGACCCCCTGTGATCCAAATCACAGCCTTTTTACAGCCCCGAAACTACCTTAAGACTTGCTTGTGGGTGTTCTTTCATAGCTAGTCGCCGAAGGGGGTTCGTTATGGCGGTTGTTGCAGGCACTACTCCAAAAATGGGCCAGATGGCTCATGATTTCTCCAAGAATCCACTGCTCGTCTACTGGGAGATGACCCAGGCTTGCGGCTTGGCCTGCAAGCACTGCCGCGCTGAAGCAATGCCCACAGCGCATCCGCTGGAACTCAATACTGAGCAGAGCAAGCGCTTCCTCAACCAGTTAGTCGAGTTCGGAAATCCCCTTCCCCATCTGATTCTTACCGGAGGCGATCCGCTCAGCCGTCGCGATATCTATTCGCTGATCGATTACGCCAACGGATTGGGCCTCGAAGTTTCGATCACTCCGAGCGCCACGCCTGAGTTGACGAATGAAGCGATCGACAAGCTGAAGGCTCATGGTATTCAGAGCCTCGGCCTAAGCCTGGATGGTTCGTGCGCGGAAAAGCACGACAACATCCGCGCCGTGCCCGGAACGTTTGAACGCACCATCGAAGCCGCGCGTCATTGCGGACGCCTCGGCCTTCCGATCCAGGTCAACACGCTCGTTGCCGAAGAGACCGCGCACGATCTGCCCGCAATCTACGAATTGCTCAGCCGCGAATTTCCCGTCATGCGCTGGAGCCTGTTCATGCTGATATCGGTCGGACGCGGCAAAGCTCTGAACGAAGTCTCGCCCGAAGAAGGCGAACGCATCATGCGCTGGGTGTTTGAGCTGTCGCAGCACTCGCCCTTCCAGGTTAAGACCACCGAAGCTCCCTCGTATCGCCGCATCGCGATCGAAACCATGCGTTCGTCAGGAAAGCATGCGCCGGAGATGAAGTCGAGTTCGGTCTATCACGGATTCCAGATTCGCGACGGACACGGCATCGTCTTCGTCTCGAACCTCGGCGAGATTTATCCTTCGGGATTCCTGCCGCTGCGCTGCGGCAACGTGCGCGTCGATTCGCTGGTGCACATCTATCGCAACTCGGAGATCTTCCGCGGACTGCACTCGCCCGACCAATTCCACGGCAAGTGCGGCGCCTGCGAGTACAGCCACATTTGTGGAGGATCGCGCGCCCGCGCCTTCGCCTACACCGGCGACGCGCTTGGGACCGACCCGTTCTGCCCGTACGAGCCAACTTCGGCTCCGTAGGGCTCGTGAAGATATTCGGATCTATGCCCAGAACACTTCGGGATTGCGCGTCGGTCCGTCGCAATGCCCGACCAGCCGCTTTTCCAGGCCTTCGCGAGACGATCCGAGTTGCTGACGCAGGTGCTCCTTCTCCGGATCGGTGAGCGGTGAGAATGCACGCGCAGTTTCGATGTTGTGCGCCAGCATCTCTGGTTTCGGCATTCCAACCACTGCGGTCGTTACCGGCAAGCTCATCGAATAGCGGAGCAGCGAGTTCATGTCGGCCTTCCCTGCCCCTTCGCCGACGAGAAATTCCTGCCCCGTCACCTTCATGGCGATCACGCCCAGGTTCTTGGCGTTCGCCGCGGGAAGCGCGAGTTCTTCAAAACGGCCGTTGCGCGAGGCGTTGAGGGCCATCTGCACGCAGTCCAGATCGTGGCGCTCGATTGCCTTGGCCATGACTTCTCCGTTGGTATGACTGGTCATGCCGGCAAAGCGCGCCATCTTCTGTTCGCGGGCTTCCATCAGGCCTTTCAGCGCGCCGTCTTTGGCCTCGATCTTCTCCAGATCATCGGCCTGGCCGAGACTGTGGATGTGGACCAGATCGACATGATCGGTCTGCAAGCGTTTCAGGCTTGCCTCGAGGCGGCGCAGGAATTCGTCGCGGGTGCGATCGGGAATCTTCGTAGCCAGCCAGACGTCTTTGCGGCGCGTGGCCATGACGCGGCCGACGCGGGTTTCGCTCTCGCCATCGCCGTAGGCGTAAGCGGTGTCGAGGTACGTGATGCCAAGATCGATCGCGCGATTGAGGATCGCGGTGGCGTTGTCTTCGTCTTTGTACATCAGGAAGCGACTGCCGCAACCGAAGGCGAGGATCGAGACTTTCGCACCGGTGCGACCGAGCGTGCGTGAGGGAAGAACATTCTTTTCGGGCAGAGCGCCGGCAACATCCTTCAACAGCAGAATGCTAGTACCAGCAGCCGCCCCAAGTCCGACGTTCTCAAGAAATTCCCGGCGAGAGATGTCCTTGCTCATGGGTCCCTCCATCGATCGATCAGGTGTATCTTATCGCTTCGGGAATACTTTTGTTAGCCGGTAAGGTCCGTAACGTTCACGAGTACAGCTTGATCGGCTGCACGACGCGCGTGATTGCTCCCGTGGGACTCGGCTGGTCGGGCTTCAGGCCGCAGCGGAGGGAGGCGAACAGGCCGAGGAGTTGGCCGAGCATCACGTCGAGCGCGGGACGATAGTAGTCAGGAAGATCCGTGGGGCAGTTCAGCGGCAAGCGGTAGTCGGCGAGTTCCGAGATATCTGCGCCATCTCCTGCGGTGACAACCAGCCTCACGCGGCCGAGGCGTTTGCGATCGATTTCGCGCAGCAGATCGAGTTCGTAGCCGCGCCGGCGCGCATCGCTGGAAAGAAATGCGACGAAGAGCGTTTGTGCCGTCCACACTCGACATCGGACCGTGACGCAGGCCCAGTGGAGTTTCGGCCAGCGTCGTAATCTTGCCGGCGCTTAACTCGACGACCTTGAGCGCGCATTCGTCGGCCACGCCGCGCAGCACTCCCGATCCCACGAAGCAGGCCCGCGTACATCCGAGCGATGTGACTTCGGCTGCCGTTTCGGCCGCGACGGGCAGGAATTGGCGGCCACACGCAGACAAGTCCCGAAACCACTGCGCCAAATTCCTCGAGATCATCGAGATGCGCAACGCACTGGCCCGCGATCAGCATGTTGCTGAAGGAACTGGTCATGGCCAGACCGCGGTCGTTGACCGAGTCGTCGAGGACGAGTGCCAGCGCGCGCTCCGGATGGCGCGCACAAAGTTCCGCCATCCTTCCCTTCTGGTTGCAAGTGATCACCAGATGGTGAATCGCGCCGTTTCGTTCCAGCGCGCGCTCAAGAACGGCCACGCCTTCGGGACTGTCTCCCGAACGAGAAAATGAAATCCAAAGATATTCTTTTCCGGCAGAGTGAAACTCGTCGAAATCGGTAAGGAGAGTGGTGCTGGGCACGGCCCAGGCATCGCATCCCCAGCGTCGACGCAGCAGGGGCGCAAGAGCTCGGCCGGTGTAGTCGGATGTGCCCGCGCCGACGAGGTAGACTGTCGGCGAAGCTGTGCCGCGGCCGATTCCCGCGCGTCGCAGCGCATCGTTGAGCTCGACTTCTCGCGTCGAGCAAATACCGTAGTGTCGTGGCCCAGGTATCAGGCTGCTGCCAGATCTCGCGCGGCGTATGCTCCAGGCCGCGGTCGACTCGCTCGTGCTCCGGCAGATCCAGCAGCGTGCGCAACGGGTTTCCCACTCCCCTATCCTCCACCAACAGACACAGTAGTCTATTACAATGCCAGTCAATTGAAAAGGTTTCGAAAGAAAAAGAAATACGGTTCGCAAGTAAACGCAGGGACACCCGCAGAGAGCGTTCGAGCGGGGGCGAATGGCATCGTCAAATCGGGAGCGCCACGAATTCCGTGAAACCGCAGGCGTCTCGTCAGCAACTAAATCCGTCTCAGAAGTGTTTTAACAATTATAAGGAGAGTAACCATGAGCCTGGGTTCGCACTCGTTCCGGTCTCTGCTGCTGGCTGGCGCGCTGGCTTCGTCGTTAGCGGGAATCGCCTGTGAACATCACTATTACCGCGTGTACGACCCGTACTACACCGACTATCACGCTGTGGAACAATGACGAGATCGTCTACTATCATCGCTGGGCCGACGAGACGCATCGCGACCGCGATCGCGACTTCCGCAAACTGCGTCCTGAGGAGCAAAAGGAATATTGGACCTGGCGCCACAACCATGGCGACCACGATCACGACGACCGGGATCACAACCATCATTAGCACGGGGACGTCGCGATTCTCCGCCAGCGGTTAAAAGCCGCCCTGATTTGCGCACGACTTACGGCGCGGCTGAAGCCGCGCCGCCCTTTCAAAACTCATCTGTCCCAGAGCTTTCAAGATTCTTCCGTATCGCGGTCTTTCAAACCTAAGACACGGCGAAATCGATTTGAAAATTCGATTCAAATCGGAGCGATTCAGCCACCTTCCCGGACATGGACAAGGCTGTCATGGTGCAGTGCGGCGAGAGCCTGATCGGTGGTCGTTAGTCTTGCCCCGAGGCGGACAAACTCCGCGACGGCCTTTTCGCCTTCGTCTTTCTTCAAAGTCTCAATCGCATCCGTGACCACGGCGACGCGGCGACCGCGTTCGAGCAGGCCTTTGACGGCAAAACTCACGCAGTATTCGGTGACCACGCCAAAGACGACGAACTCCGCCTGAGTGCCGAGTTTTTGCACAAGCTCGTCGGCATGGCGGCTCTCGAAAATGCTGAGCGTCTGCTTTTCCAGCAGGATTTGCTGATAACGGGTCAGATCATCGGGCAGCTTTGCGTCGGGATCGTTGGGAACGCGTGCAACATTTTCCGTAATAGCCTCGGGAACCAGTTCAGAGCCGGGCGTGCCTTTCACGCAGTGAGGCGGGAAAATCTTGAATTCGGGATCGTTGGGAGTATGGAAATCTCCGTGAGACACCAGAAAAACTTTACCCTGCCGGGCAGCATCGGTGAGCCGACGAATGTTTGGCAGCAACTTCTCTGCTGCGGGCACGTATAGTTTTCCACCGGGAAGCACGAAATCCCGCTGCACGTCCACTTCCCAGAAAATGAAGTCGCGAGAAACCATGATTTACCTCGACGGCTGAGCGTACCATCCTTTTCTCAGGGGCTACAATCGCTCTCAAATTAGCTGCTACATAGTTGGATACGCTAAGCTATCGCCACGATTCATCATGCAAAAGCACACGGCTTTTCTTGCAACTTTCCTGGTGGCGCTGCCGGTTGCAGCGCAAACCGCCATACCGGAGTGGTGCCGCCCGCTTGCCACGGCCGGAATACAAAACGCTCGAGCGCGTCAAAGTCAGCGATCCCTGGTTTGAGATCTACAAAGCCTGCGCCGGGCGTGTTCGCGATTTACGAACCGCACCAAGCGGAAGAGGTCATCAGCTATCTGATCGTCGGCGAGAAACGTGCCCTGCTGTTCGATACGGGCATGGGCATCAGCGATATCAAAAAAGTAACTTCGGAACTGACCAGGCTACCGATCGTCGTGCTGAACTCGCACACGCATGATGATCATGTCGGAGGCAACTGGGAGTTCGGCGACGTGTACGGCATGGATACAGACTTCACGCGCAAGAATGCCATGGGATCGCAGGAAGATGCGCAGGCCGAAATCACGCCCGATCAGATCTGTGGTGCGCTGCCTGCCGGATTTGATCCCAAGACTTATGCCACTCGCCCCTGGAAAATCACGGCCGTCATTCTTGACGGCGACAGATTGGATCTGGGAGGCCGCAAGCTCGAAGTCGTCGCGACTCCCGGACACACTCCCGACGCAATTGCACTGATCGATCGCGGCAATGGACTGCTGTTCACGGGAGACACATACTATCCCGCTCCCATTTGGCTGTTTCGCCCCGAAACGAACCTCGTTGCGTATGCGGCATCGATTCGCCGCCTTGCCGCCCTGGCGCCACAAGTCAAGCTAGTGCTGGGAGCGCACAACATTCCGGTAGCATCGCCCGCGGTGCTCGGGCAGCTGGTTTCGGCGTTTGACAAAGTGCAGTCGGGAAAAATACCCGCCGTGCCGGACTCTCCGGGCAAGGTCCTCTACAAGGTAGATGGGGTTTCCTTTTTGATGCGCGCAGAAAATCGCTGATTTGGCGGGTTTGGGGCGGATCTCTTAAAGAATACGGCACGTCAAGACTACGGCACGTCAGAGGGATTGACTTCAGCGGCAAACTCTGGCACAACAGATCGACATATGTTGCGGTGGAAGGTCAAAGCGCCGACGCTCGTCATCCTCAGCTGCCTGGTGTTCATCATGCTGCTGATCGTGGTGCTGCCCGACGTCGATCTGCCAGACACCGCGTTTCACCAAGGGACCGCCCCGTTAGTGGTGCACGCCCGGGCCAGGACGGTACCTCCCGTAGTGGCTGTAGCGGCCTTGTTCCAGTTTCCCAAGATCGTTCAGTTCTGGCGCCCAGACCACGAGGTTGACGTCGTCTCCGCCCATCTGGATCCCAACTTCCGGCCCATTCTGTTTCGTTCCATCCGGCGCTAAACCTGGCTGCTGGCTGCGCTCAAGCTTGCTTCGTGTGTGCGAAGCAGGAAGGGGGGCAGTCTGGCGAGTACTCTGGGCTCCCGGGGGGGATTTCCCGTTGTCTCGCCCTGCCCCGCTTTTACAACCGACAACCACAGATTTTAGGAGCACGCAATGAACTTTTACCGCAGCCAGGCGACCGACTACAGCGACCTTCTTCAAGAAGCCGCGGCCAGAACCGGTTTCACCGCTTCTGAAATGCAGGAGCTGCTGGAGAGTGAACTAAATATCGATCACCTGCTCAGCTACATCACAGCTGTAGTCTCGGACCGCATGAATTGACCTGTCCCATCAGCCGGGAGTCAACCTGCAACGCTCGACTCCCGGGCTTTTTCACCCCTTCTCCTCCGATTGCGCACTCGGAAATTTGCCGTGTCTGTGTTCTAATCTCGGCGACCTATTCCAGACAACCTATGGGAAAACATCAGATGCTCCGCGTCTTCTTCAAGCTCATGTTCACTGCCTACCTGAGTCTCGGAATTTCGATGTGGGCACAAACAGCCGCGGGGACCGGCGCGCCGCCGGCGGATCTCGACGCGTATATCGCGAATTCGATGAAGACATTCGACGTACCGGGAATGGCGGTCGCGATCGTGAAAGACGGGAAGATCTGCGGTGGCAAAGGGCTATGGCGTCCGCAAGCTCGGTGATCCCACTGCGGTCGACGAATTCACCATGTTCGCCATCGGGTCAAACACCAAAGCGTTTACCACCGCGGCGCTGGCGACGCTTGTCGACCAGGGCAAGCTCTCGTGGGACGACCGCGTTTACGAGCGCCTTCCGGGCTTTGTCATGTACGATCCCTACGTTTCGCACGAGATGACGATCCGCGATCTGCTCACGCATCGCAGCGGCATGGGACTGGGCGAGGGGGATCTGCTGTTCTGGCCGCATTCGACCTACACACGCGACGAGATCATCTACAAGCTGCGGTTCATGAAACCGCAGTCCAGCTTCCGCAGCCGCTACGCTTACGACAATCTTCTGTATATGACGGCAGGACAGATCATTCCGGCGGTAACCGGAACGTCGTGGGACGACTACGTGCGCCAGCACATTTTTGAGCCGCTGGGGATGAATCATTCCACCGTCAGCAGCAAAGATTTCAAGCCCGGTGACGATTACGCCTCTCCGCATTCGCGCGTCGATGGCAAACTGCAGGTGATTCCGCTGGAGGATCTCGACAATGTGGGGCCAGCGGGTTCCATCAATTCGTGCGCGGCCGACATGGCCAGGTGGGTGCAGGTGCAGTTAAACCGTGGGAAATTCAGCGATCGAGATGGACGCTTGTTTAGGGAACAGCGCTCGCGTGAGATGTGGGCGCCGCAGACGATCCTTCCCACGGGTGATCCCCCGCCGGCCTTCGCGGGGCTGAAGACGAACTTCGCGGCTTATGCGCTCGGACTGGGGGCTCCGCGAATATCACGGGCGCAAGCTCGTCGGGCACACCGGTGGAGTGGCCGGATTCGTTTCCCGTGTCATGCTGGTGCCGGAGGAGAATCTTGGAGTCGTGATCCTCACCAATGCCGAAGAGGATGGCGCCTTCGATGCGATTCTCTATCACGTTCTCGATCACTACATGCAGTTACCGGCAACGGACTGGATCAGGGCATTTAAAGCAGTCAAGGACAAGGACGAAAAAGATGCCGCCGAGACGATGAAAAAAGCGGAAGGCACGCGTGCGGCCAACTCCAAACCTTCCTTGCCTCTCGAGAAATACGCCGGCACGTACAACGACGCGTGGTATGGGCCGATTACGATACGGTTCGAGAACGGTGGACTGGTGATCAGCTTCGATCACACGCCCGGCATGGTCGGAGACCTGCAACACTGGCAAAACGACACCTTTAAGGCGCACTGGCGACTGCGCACGATTGAAGATGCATTCGTGACGTTCTCGCTGAATCCCGATGGCTCGATTGACAGCGCCAAGATGGTCGCAGTCTCGCCGCTTGCGGACTTCAGCTTCGATTACCAGGATCTGTTGTTGAAGCCCGCCGTGGCGGCAGTCGAGAAGAAATGATTGGAAAAGGCTTGGGCCGAGTTTCGCTCGGCGGACAGCCGAAAGCTGCTGTCTCCACATTTTTTTGTATTCATGCTTAGCGCAAAAATGCGTGCCCTACATCCTCGACGCGAACCGCAGATTTCCGCCGCGCGCCTGTCCCTACGTTGTATGCGACCAGCAAATGATTTTCGATGATCAGCAATTCCTTGTCGTTGATCCATCCCACCAGCGCCGCGTGCGGAACGAACGCTAATCGCCGCGGAGAGTCCTCCACACTCTTAACCTCGACGGCCGGCAATTCGAGCAACGCTTTGCGAATGCGCTGCGACTCTTCGGGATTCGCCTGTCCCTGCTCCGACAATTGAATCGCCTTATTGCTCTGCGCGGTGGCGACAATCGTCATCGCGACACGCGCCGCATCGGGAGACAAGCGCGCATTCGAGGTGTAGAAACTCACGTCATAGTCGGCGTTCTTGTAAGTCGCCTGCTCATCGAAGATGGTGCGAGTCTTCCCGTCAGCCAGCACAAGGGTCAGATCATTGCTCTGGTTCGACCATCCGCAGCAGCCGGTGTCGGGGATCGCTTGCACGATTACGCTTCCACTCGGGTTGGCATCGAGCACTCGCTGCAGCGGATCGGGAAGTGGGTTCGCGGTCCACTTAGCGCCTTCGAGTTGATATCGGGCGCTCTCCTTGTACGTGGTTGTGGTCTGCCCAGCCACGAACTGCGTAGTCAGGAAGAAATTCTGGACTCCGCTCTCAGGTGCCCAGGCGGCGAATGACGGGCAACTCTCTTCGCAGGTTCCCGTCGGACAGCGGCAATCCGGCAACTTCGTGGAGACGACTTCTTCTCGCGCCTTGCCCTCGAGATCGGTCTGCCACGCTTGAAAAGTAATGGTGGTGGAAAGGTCGATCTCTTCACGCTGCAAGCGCCGCGTCTGGTTGGCGAACCAGAACAGATGAGTTCCGTCAGCCGAAAGATAGGGGGCCGGCGCCGATTCCGTCACTGCCTGATTCGATCCATGGTCTTCCGACCTTGTGCTCGACAGGTTGATCGATCGAAATCGCGGCGTGACCATTCCAGATCCAGATTTTGTGCGGGTTGGCGGTGTCGGCCTCGGACAAGGGCAGAGAAATGGTGGGCGCAAAGAGAATCTGGCCCTGGCGGTTGATGGAAAGGCTCGTCGGTGAATTCAGCGGCCTCTGCGCGGAACCTTGACGCGCTGCTTGGGAGCGAACGTCGTGGGATCGTATTCGACCATTTCGCCGGACGATTGAAGGACCCAGAGACGTTTGTTCTGACCGAATAATGGCGAGCCCAGGACCAGGACCGCGAGAATTGCGCACACGCAGAGTCGCATGGAGAAGTACATATGAGGATAGCGCGTCTCAGTTGGGACTCGACTCAGCGTTCAACGTGCGCAACGTCTCTTTCGCCCCGTCGGGGCTCGCTCATTTCCGAACTCTGCTACCCACGGCTTACGCCGTGGGCTGTATTCTTTCGCCGCTTCGCGGCTGGCGCGGTTCGCGGATGTCAGCTCGTGCAGTAAGCGATTTACTTAGAACCCGATCCCGCACGATACCTCGACCAGTCGACTACTTCACGTCCGCTACCGGCAATTCGATGAAACTTGCCTGCTCGGGCGAATGGAATACGCGCTGTACGGCTTTCTTATAATCTCCCGGCTTGGCCCAGAAGATGTTTGGCACGAACGTCTGCGGATTGCGGTCATAGAGCGGGAACCAGCTCGACTGCACCTGCACCATGATGCGGTGTCCCGGAAGAAAGACGTGATTCGCGGTCGGCAAGGTCCAGCGATAGAGCAGTGGCTTGTCTGGTGCGATCGGCTTTGGCGTCTCCAGGCTCTCGCGATAGCGGCCGCGGAAAATGTCGGCGGAGATCATCAGTTCGATATCCACCCATTTCTTCCTGGTCCGGCACTTCATCGGGATAAACGTCGATCACCTTCACCACCCAATCCGAATCCGTTCCGCTGGTCGATGCAATCAGATTCACCACTGGCTGCCCGCTGATCTTCACCGGCTCCTTCAACACGTCAGATGCAAACGCGAGGACATCGGGACGCCCTGAGGCTTCGCGCTGATCGTCAACCAGCCACTGCGGCCAGGTGAGACGGCCGCTGTATCCGACCGGCTGGCTCGGGCGCGCGCGATACGGCACCGGCTTCGCGGGATCGGAAACGTACTCGTCGAACGCAGCGTCGCCGGCCTTGGGGGCATCGAAGCTCAGCTTGAGTCCCGCTTGCAAGATACAGCGGCTTGGCATGAACCGCGCATCCTGACTCACATCCCGCAGGCCACGAGGGCAACCGGCGCCAGGTATTCGTTCCGGTCTCGAAGGCCGTTACCGTCGCCACGTCGGCTTTCGGGCGCACCATCTTTCAAATATTGAGCCAGAAATGGCCTCAGAATGTTCTCGCGGAAATATCGGCCAGTATCGCTGCCGAACTTGAGCGCGCCCAGCGAACTGCCGTCTTCAATCTCCTGCCCGTGATGCCATGGCCCCATGACCAGAAACACTTTGTCGTTGCCCGTGTCCTTCGGCTTAAGCGCCTTGTAGACCGCGGGCGCGCCGTAAATGTCTTCCTGGTCCCACAGGCTGTCGACCAGCATGGTTGGGACCTTCAAAGGCTGCGCGGCGAGAATCTTGTCCATGGCCTGCTGCTGCCACCACGAATCGTAACTCGGATGCTCCAGCAGCTTGCGCCAGAATCCAACCTGCTCAAGGCCGTGCCGCCGGCCTAACTCGCCGGCCGATCCAGCTTCCATGTAGACGTCGTAATCGTCAAAGTGATTCGTCCACCAGTGTTCGGTGTTGGAGCGAGTCGCCTCCTGTTCGTAGATGTAGGGCAGGTTCTGCTGGCGAAATGCGCCATTGTGGAACCAGTCATCGCCCATCCATCCGTCGACCATGGGATTCATCGGCACCGCGACTTTGAGCGCGGGATGCGGATTCACCAGCGCCATCAACGGCAGAAATCCATCGTACGAAATGCCGAGAATGCCGACCTTGCCGTTGCTCTCAGGAACATTCTTCACCAGCCAGTCGATGGTGTCGTAAGTGTCGGTCGAGTGATCGACGGGCGTCGGATTCAGCGGCCCATGCAGCGGGCGGGTCATCACGTAGTCGCCTTCCGAGCCGTACTTGCCGCGAACATCCTGCACGACGCGGATGTATCCGCCTTCGAGGATCACGTCCACGGCATTGTCATATCCGTTGAGAATCGAGCCGAGATGCGAACTCGCTGCGTGACTGGTCAGCGCATTCGCGTTGTAGGGAGTGCGGGTCAGAAGGATGGGCGCATTCTTCGCGCCCTTGGGAATCAGGATGACGGTGTGCAGCTTGACGCCGTCGCGCATCGGGATCATCACGTCGCGCTTGACGTAGTCGAAGCTGTCGGTGACCGGCTCGATTTCTCGGCGTTTCGCTCGGCAAAGAGGCCGCTTGTTGCGCGCGAAGGTGGGAAACAGCAGATAGAAACGAGAAGACACACCGCACGAATCAAAAAGCATTCTCATGAACGGTCCTCGGAAGTGCACGATGTTAACTCGTTCGGCGGCATTGCCAAATCAGGGCTTCGCGGGTAACCCTCGCTGATTACCTCCGCACTACTTTGCGGACATTCGATTCCCCTTGGTAACGCGGATACCGAGCCGAGTGAAACTAAACTTTTTCGCGGGGGTTCACACTCACATGACCAACAAAATCACGAGTCGCTCTAGTCTTGCGGCGAGTGGCTTGATGTTCGTCGGAGCCGCTGCTGCGCAACAAGACAAGACTCGGCGCCGGACCGGCAAGGTCGATCCCGCTCATCCGCGCGTCAATCAGGTCAATCGCCGTGAACGAACCAGCAGAACCGCATCGCCAACGGGTCAAGAGCGGCCAGCTCACGCCGGAGAAACCCGGCGCCTGGAGCGTGGCGAACAGCGGCTGAGAACAACGAAAAGAAAGACATGGCGAAGGACAACGGCCATCTGACCAAGCAGGACCAGCGCCAGCTCAATCGCGAAGCCAATCACATGAGCAACGCATCTACAAAGACAAGCACAACGCGAAAACGAACTAGTTTGCACCGGGTTTCGAACCGGTAGAGGAGAGAGCCGCAGCCTTCGCGGCTTTTTTCTTTTTCGGACAAATGATCCTCGAGGTGTCCAAACGACTCCCAAAGTGATAGGCTACACAATTCTTGTCCGGGATCCTGAAATGAGTGTGGAATCGGCATTGGTGGGCTCCTTTATAATTGGCGAGGAATCCCACTGGGCTTCACCTCATCGCCAACTCATCCCAGGATTTGCCGCTCACTACTTCGTGTTTATGCCGGTTGATTGCATCAACCCCAAACCCGGACTCGAAGTCGCGAGCCTGACTGACATCGGGCGCCAGCGCGCTCAACAACGAAGACTCGTGCCTCTACTGGGAGCCCGATTCCGACGAAGAATTCTGCGCGCAAGGGCAGGCTTGCCGTGATCGCCGACGGGATGGGCGGTTACGAAGGCGGGCAGGAGGCGAGCCGTCTTGCGGTCGAAACCGTGCGCTTCGTGTATGACCGCGACTTCAGCGACGATCCGCAGAATGCCCTGGTGAGCGGACTGCGCTCCGCCCATGACACGATTCAGCGCTTTGCAGTCCAACATCCACAATTCACCGGGATGGGCACAACCTGCACCGCCCTATCGATCGTCGAACGCCAGCTCTGTTTCGCGCACATTGGAGACAGCCGTCTGTACCTTCTTCGCGCTGGGGCGACTTCGCGGCTTACGCGCGATCATTCCTACGTCGGCCGGCTGGTGGAGAGCGGCATCGTCCGCTCCGAAGATGCCGAGTCGCACCCGCAACGGCACATCCTCACCGCAGCGCTCGGATCCGGACACGAGGTGATCCCCCATACTCCCGAACGGCCGGTCCAGCTCGAAGAGGGAGATGTCCTTGTCCTTTGCACCGACGGACTGTGGAGCGTGGTGGGCGAGGCCGAACTCGTCCGCATCGCGCTGGCTGAACCGCCGGCCGAAGCCTGCCTGAAGTTGGTCAACGCTGCGTTGGAGCGTGGCGGCCCCGACAACGTCACGGTCATCATTCTTCGCGTCGCTCGCAAGTGAGGATGCAGACTCCCGCCCGTCGTGTGCAAGAAGTTGCAGACTGCGCGATTTTCCACAGCATCACGGAGCTCGGGGAGAAAAACTGCAATGTCTTGCACATCGACATTCTTCCGACCAACGCTCTTCTTCTTCAAGTTGCTGATTTAACGACCCGTAGCCCGGGCTTTCGCTCGGGCCGATTGGCACATCGCTTGCTTTATCTTTTAACATCATAATGTCTATTATTTTAATTATGTTTATGGAATAATTTGCCAGATGAAGATCTTACGAAAATGCTTACGCGCGTTGCTGAAAGTGGCCCCTGGCGTTCGTGTCCCTGTTTGCGCTGTCGATTTCAGGATGGGCGCAAGGAAATGTGACAACCATCCGGGTGGGCGCCTTTCCGAACATCACCCACGCGCAGGCCATGGTGGGAAAAGCCAACGGCTGGTTCGACAAGGCGATGGGCCCGAGCGTCAAGATTCAGTGGACCAGCTTCAACGCCGGGCCCTTCCGCGATTGAAGCGCTCTTTGCCGGCGCGATCGATATGACGTATGTCGGTCCGAATCCTGCGATCAACGGCTACGTCCGGTCCAATGGTGAGGCGCTTCGCGTGGTCGCCGGTGCAGCCAGCGGCGGAGCGTCGCTGATCGTTCGCAATGATTCGGGCATTCAAGGGCCGCAGGACTTTCACGGCAAGCGTGTGGCGTCGCCGCAATTCGGCAACACGCAAGATGTCGCCCTGCGTAATTGGCTGAAGAAGAATGGCCTGAAGACCAACGACAAGGGCGGGGACGTGCAGATCGTTCCCATGGCTAATCCCGACCAGTTGACGCTTTTCCTGAAGAAAGATCTCGATGCGGCGTGGGCTCCCGAGCCGTGGGCGACCCGGCTCATTCACGAAGGCAATGGCAGGCTGCTGGTCGACGAGCGCTCGCTCTGGCCCAACGGGCAGTTCGTCATCGGATTGCTGGTGGTGAACACCAAGTTTCTGAAAGCGCATCCAGATCTGGTGAAGAACTGGATTCGCGCTCACATCGAATTGACCGACTGGATCAACGCACATCCGGCCGAAGCCAAGAAGCTGTTGAACGAGCAGATTCAGCGCGAGACGAACAAAGCGCTGCCTGCCAACGTTCTCAACGAAGCTTTCTCGCGATTGCAGGTCACATACGATCCGCTGCATACCGCGCTGAATACCGCCGCGCAGCAGGCATTTGAAGATGGATTCCTGGGCCGGCAGATGCCCGATCTTTCCGGACTCTACGATTTGACGCTGTTGAACCAGGTTCTTGCAGAGAAGAAGCGAAAGGCGCATGCAATGAGCAACGCACAGGCTGTTCCGCGCCGCTATCCGATTCCGGCTGAACCGCGCATCCCTGCGCGCGGGGCGAAGTTGGGTCCCGTTTCTGTTGGCCATCCGGAACGTGCAACCTCGACGCTGGTATCGAAGGTGGGTCTCAGCGAAATCTGCCTGAGCTACCGGGCGCAATCCGGCGAGCGGCTTCTCGCGCTCGACCACATCAACCTGCAAGTGCGCGCCGGTGAGTTTGTTTGCATCGTAGGCCCGTCTGGTTGCGGCAAGTCGACGCTGCTGCATCTGATCGCCGGCCTGCAGCCGCAGACATCGGGACAGGTTCTGGTCGACGGCCATCCGGTAGCAAGGCCCCGGCACCGATCGCATTCTCATCTTCCAGGAGCATGGACTTTTTCCCTGGCTCACTGTCGCTGAGAACGTCGAGTTCGGGATGAAGATGAAGGGAATGCCCAAAGCTGAGCGCCAGGAGAGAGACGCGGCACTACCTGCGACTCGTGCATCTGGCGAAGTTCGAAAAGAGCTACATTCACCAACTCTCGGGCGGAATGCGGCAGCGGGTTGCTATTGCCCGCGCGCTCGCGACCGAACCCGACGTGCTGCTGATGGACGAACCGTTCGCCGCTCTCGATGCCCAGACTCGCGATCTGCTGCACGACGAACTGGAACGCATCTGGAGCGAGACCGGACGCACCATCATTTTTGTGACGCACAACGTGCGCGAAGCTGTTCGCCTGGGCGATCGTGTTGTTCTTCTTACCTTCCGGCCGGGACGCGTGAAGAGCGAATTCCCTGTGGACCTGCCCCGCCCGCGGAGCCTGGAAGATCCTGAGGTTGCTCTCGCTGCCCGCGAAGTGCTCGACGAATTGCGCGATGAAATCAACCGATCCCTCGAAGCCGAATACATCGGCCGGCGTCAAGCCGCACATTGAACCGGGAGCTGAGGCATGAAACGCGCCGCTCGCTACATCATCTTTTACGCCGCACTGCTAGGCCTTTGGACGCTGCTTGCCGAGCTGAAGATTTGGCCGCCGTATCTGTTCCCTACCCCGTGGGGCGTGGCTGAATCGCTGTACGCCGGGTTCCAGGATCACACCTACTGGATCGCGATTCGCGTCAGCATGCAGCGGGTGTTGATCGGCTACGGCATCTCCGTCGTGCTCGGGATGATTCTCGGCCTGGGTGTCGCCAGCAACAAGTTCCTCGAAGAAACCATGGGAGGCCTGCTGGTCAGCCTGCAGAGCCTGCCCAGCATCTGCTGGTGGCCGCTGGCGCTGCTCTGGTTCGGGCTCAATCAGAATGCAATTCTGTTCGTCGTCATTATGGGATCACTACTGTCGGTCACGCTGGCGATGGAAGACGGCAGCAAGCAAATGCCGAAGATCTTTGGCCAGGCCGGACGCAATCTCGGCGCCAAGGGATTCAAGCTGTTCTGGTATGTTCTGCTGCCGGCGAGTCTGCCCTTTATCGTTTCCGGGCTGAAGCAAGGTTGGGCCTTCGCCTGGCGATCGCTGATTACGGCTGAAATGCTTTACCTCAGCCTCGGTCTGGGCCAGGTTCTGATGATGGGCCGCGACTTGAACGACATGAGCGCCGTCATTGCCGTCATGCTGCTGATCATCGCCCTCGGGTACGTCGTTGATGGCGTCGTGTTCAAAGGGATGGAGCGGCATCTGCAGAACAAGTGGGGGTTGGCGCCGGCGAACTAGGACAGGCGCGGAAGGGTTGTTCTCCGCTTCCCCCTGAACAATTGACATGCGTTAAGAGACTAGAGGCTTTGATTTAATGTCTACTATGTCTATAGTATTAGTTACTACAGCCGCGATCTCGAAACTTCCAGGTTGTCAGCGCTGCGCGGAATCAGAGAGATTTCTTTTCGCCTGTTGAGCAAAGAGGAATCTCAGTTTGTCTTCCCCAAGACAGGAAGCGACACACACCAAAAAGAGAGGACCATTCGCCATGAACGTAACAGGCCAACGATTCTTAACCGCTCTAACTTTTGCCGCACTAACGGCAGGAGTCTGGGCGCAAACCCAGACCGCGTCGAATGTGGTGTCGGCGGCAGTCTCGGCCGAGGCGCCCACGCCGTCGCCTTCACCGGATCAACAGCTTCGATCGGAAGTCGAAGCAACTGAAGCAATTGGTTCGCGAGCAGCAGCGACACATTGACGCTCTCGAAGCAGGGCGCAAGCGGATCCAGAACCGCCCGCAGTGGTCGCTTCAGTAGGCGCGGTCACCAATGTGTCGATGGTCAGTCCAGCTCTCCAGTCCCAGACTCCAGACAGAATCTCCCCAGCCCCAGACCGCACCGCGTGCGCAGAATGTTCAGGCGGGAAGTTCCGACGAACGCATCCGCAACCTCGAACGGCAGATCAAAGGAATCGGACCGATCTCGTTCAGTGGAGACGTACGCGTTCGCGCGGAACCATTCTTTGGCGGACCCAGCGACCACTCGCTAGAGCGCGCCCGCGCGCGCATCCGCGCCCGCTTCAATGCGATCGCCGATCTTGGTTCGCAATTCCGGGCGGGGATCACGCTGGCAACAGGCGATGTCAACGATCCGGTTTCGACGAACGCGAACGTTACGGGCTTCTATACCCGCAAGGCGATCGCTCTCGACCAGGCGTTCGTGGAGTTCAATCCCAAGGACTTCAAACCCTTGACGCTCACCGGGGGGAAATTTCGCTACCCGTGGTTCAACACCGAGCTGACTTGGGACAAGGATTTAAATCCGGAAGGCGCGGCTGAGAGTCTAGGATTCAAATTGGACAATCCCGTGCTCAAGCGGATTGCGTTTGTTGGATTTCAATTGCCGTTCGCCGAAGTTGCCGGGACTTCGCCCACCGACAAACGGATCGCTCAACAGATCACGTACGGCGGACAAGTGCAGACAAGCTGGGCGCTCGGCCCGCGCGTCACTCTGAGTGCCTACTCGGGGTTCTACGATTTTCGCGGGTCCGACTCGATCGCGCTGGCATTGTCGCGGGCCAGCAGCAAGAATCCGCAGACTCCGCTGAGCGGACTCCTGCCGCTGAATTCCAGCAGCCCGGTGCAGAACTCGCTCTACACCACCACTGCGAGCACGATTATTACGGTCAACGGGACCGCGTATCCAACGGGAGTTTCGTCGGTGACGAATGCCCAGTTCGGCTCGAAGTTTGCGCTGTTTGACAACCTGGCTAAGATCGACATCAACACTGGGCATGAGCGCCTTCCACTGAGCTTCATCGGAGACTATGTGCAGAACACCGAAGCCTGCGCGAACCTGCAAAACATTGTGGCTGCGCCGGCGAACACGGCCACACAGACCTTCAAGCAGACGTTAAACGCACCGTGCAACTCGCATCAGCGGCGCGGGTATTGGGCAGAGGCAAGAATCGGTCGACTGCAGCAGAAAAACGATTTCCAGTTCGGGTACACACGAATTTTCATCGAGCGCGAGGCTGTTCTGGGGAACTTCAATTACAGCGAAATCCGTCAGGGAACAAACGTGACGGAGCATCGTTTCGACGCCTTTTATCAGCTCGACAAGAGTGTCCAACTGGGATTCGCCGCACTGGTGGGGCGTCCTTTGGCGAGCACTGAACCCTGGCTGACACGGTTGCAGTTTGACACGATCTACATCTTTTGAGTCGAAAGTTAAGAGAAGAGCGTTCTTTGAACGATGGCAAAGCGCTACCGACCCAGTGTCCCGCAGGGCTTGCGGACGCTACGGTAGCGCTGCTGAAACAACGCCTCGAACTTTACGTCAAAAGTATAAGGAGGCCGATGCACCAGTAACAGTGCAAAAGCAGATACCGCCATTTAACGGACCTCTGGATACCAAAACCCTTCAGGCGCTTTTATGACAACGGCTGGTTCAGGCGGTTCAGGCAAGAATTTTTTACTTTGACGTGACATAAACCCTTCCCATTTTCCGATATCAATTGCAGAGAGCGAACTGCCGTGGGGCGGGCCTGGGGCATTCGAGTACCGGAGTTCGTCTCTAATTTCAGCTCAAAAATTAAGGAGAATTACATGTACAGGACACTTCTTGCCCTGTTGGCCACTCTTGTGTTTTCCATCGGGGGATTCGCGCAACGGGTAAGCGCACCGATTGGAGCTCAAGTTGCCAATGCCGCTTCGCCGGCAATCAGTTCCAATCAGCAAACACAGATTTCAGGGATCACTCCGGCTGCGACCACCGACTGCGCTTACACATTCACCTCGGGCGGAACCGCGACCGTCAAGTATTTGCAGTACTGCGTTACGGTCAACGGCAACATTGTGGAGTTCCAGAGCCCGCTGGGAGCGGAGCACATCCGAGTCGGTACTGTCGGCGATGGATACTCGCTGTGCGACTTTGCCGCCAATGAAGTTGGCTACCACGACTACGCAGGTTTCGGGGATGTCGATACCGGAACGGGATGGGCGGCTCCCGTCAAATTAAGCCAGACCGCGACCATGGTAAAGATCGCACGTTCGACCGCGGACGGGCTGTGGACGCTTACGCAGACCTTTACTCAATCGCCCTCTGACGCCAGCGTCAAAGTAGCCATGGCGATCAAGAACAATACAGCGATTTCCAGAGCAATCTGGTTCACGCGATTCACCGATATCGACGCCAATAATTCAACGGCCAACATCATGGACGGCACGGTCGAGTCGGTATGGGGCTACAGCGCGTCTGAGACCGGTTCGGGCCTGCAGATTTCGCTGGCGGTGCCAAACCCTTTCAACAACTTCGGCCTGGCTGAAAACGCGGTGGAAAACGCCTGCTCGATCGGCAGGAATTTCAACGGTTTGCTCAACGGAGTCGATGGGTTCGCCTACTCCTTTCACTTCATCACCGTTCCCGCGCACGCAACCAAGACAGTCACCCTCAAGTACAAAGGTATCTAGGTGCCTTGTTGCGATGACAAAGGCTGCCGGCGAGTCGGGCTGGCAGCCTTCTGTCCTATTCTTCGGCACTGTTGGGGGACGGCCGAAGCAACGGGAACAAGATCACGTCGCGGATCGTGTGTTGATCCGTCAGCAGCATGCAGAGGCGGTCGATGCCCAGGCCGACTCCGCCGGCGGGAGGCATGCCGTACGACAGTGCGCGGATGTAGTCCTCGTCCATCTGGTGGGCTTCTTCGTCGCCGCGCTCGCGCTCTTTCAACTGCGCTTCGAAGCGGCGGCGTTGATCTTCGGGATCGTTGAGCTCGCTGAAGCCATTGGATATTTCCATCTGTCCGGCGAAGATCTCGAACCGCTCTGTCCAGTCGGGCTCGTCCGGCTTCTGCTTTGAGAGCGGCGAGACTGCAGTTGGGAATTCGTAGATGATCGTCGGCTGCATCAGATGTTCTTCGGCTGACGCTTCGAACAACGCCGCAATTGTCTTTCCAGCGGGAGCGTTCGGATCGTAGGGCATGTGCGAGTGACCGGCATTGAAGCGCTCCACCAGTTTCTTCACTCCCTCGTGGGTAGCGAAGTCGCTCATCTCGGGCTTCGCGCCGGCTCGCTCGGGCCAGAATTTGATGATGGCTTCGCGCATTGTCAGGCGTTGCCAGTTTGCCCAGTCGAGTTCGTGAACCGCGTCCTGCCCATCTTTTGAGACCGTCCACTTTGACTTCGTGGTGCCGTTGACCGCCTTCGCGGCTTCGGTGATGACTTCCTGAGTGACTTCCATGATTCCCTGGTAGTCGGTATAGGCCTGGTAGGCCTCCATCATGGTGAACTCGGGATTCCAGCGCCATCCCAGGCCTTCGTTGCGAAAATTGCGGTTGATCTCGTAGACGCGATCGAACCCTCCGACGACCAGGCGTTTCAGGTAAAGTTCCGGCGCGATGCGCAGGTAGAGATCCATGTCGAGCGTGTTGTGATGAGTGATGAAAGGACGCGCGACCGCGCCGCCGGCAATCTGCTGCATCATCGGCGTCTCGACTTCGATGAAGCCGTGGGCATCGAGGGTGCGGCGGACCGACTGCACCAGTTTGGTGCGCTTGAGAAAAACTTCGCGCACCTCGGGATTCATCATCAGATCAACGTAGCGCTGGCGGTAACGGAGTTCTACATCGGTGAGGCCGTGCCACTTCTCGGGAAGCGGCAGCAGATCTTTACTGAGAAACTCGAGCTGTTCGACATGAACCGACAATTCCCCAGTGCGCGTGCGAAACAGGTATCCGCTGGCGCCGATGTGATCGCCCAGGTCAAGCAACTTGTACAGTTCGAATGCCTGCTCGCCGACGGCATCTTTCTTCACGTAAATCTGCAGTTTTTTTCCACCCTGCTGGATATGGGCAAATCCCGCTTTGCCCATGAGGCGGATCGCCATGATGCGTCCGGCGACACGGACATTGACGCGCGCCTGGTCGAGTTCCTCGGCCGACTTGGGAGAGTAGTCGGCCAGGATTTGTTCGACGGTGTGGGTGAACTCGTATTTCGTGCGGTAAGTCGGCTGCCCGAGCGCTTCAATCTTCTTCAACTTCTCGCGCCGCAGGTCGTAGATGTTCTCGTCTAGTCCCAAAGGAAGTCCTCGGTCTTTTCAAGGAAGGGAGATTATAAACGTGCGGGTGAGGAGTTTGGACTTTGATCACAGAACCAGGGGCTTTCTTTAGATCCATCCTGTAGATTTCTGTTCAAAGGGGGATCGAAAAGGAGAACGGAGATCCTCGCGCAAATCCTTCACTGATCCCAAGAGCGCACTGAGACTATTTCGGTTTGGCCGGGCTTGCTGGATCGTCGTCTTTAATCAACACCCAAGTGGTGAGACCGATCACGGCAGCACCGGCAACTCCGATTGCAATGGGTGAGTTTAGAACTCCGCCAGATGCGCCAGGAGTCGCCCCACCCGCCTGCTTGCGATTCTTCTTGCTGCTGTCGGAGGACTCGTCGCGGGTCGTCTCCTGACCCTGAGCAAGCGTGACGGTTTCCTTCCCGTCGCTGATCGTCACATCGCCCTTGCGGGCGGCAATCCGCACGGTTCCGTCGACATCCGTTACATTGAACTCGGTCCACGCATTCGATGCCGGCGTCACTTTAACGTCGCCTGCCGTGGTGGCCATTCCTTTCGAGGTCGAGACCGTAACCCCGCCATGATCAATCTTGACGGAGCTTCCTTCGAATTGAACCAGGGAATCTGCGAGGACACGGACCGTGGAGCCGGGTTGGTTGATGTTGGCAACAGAATCGGAACGCGTCTGCAGAAGATCACCGGAGAAAATTGCGGAAGAGGGACGCGGCACGTGGGCGCCATTCACCCAAGCCGGTCCGTTGGTATAAAGCATGGCCGCGTTGGAATCGGCCGCGAACAACGAAAAGGGGAACAGAACCGTTAGCACACAACTAACCATACCGCGTAACGCGGACCTGCCCATTCCCACACTCCGTTAATAACTATGTTGATGACCGTTTCGGGAATCGTACCCTCCTAAGGAGTTGCCCGTCAATGGGTTTTGTGGTAGCGCTGCAGTTTTCGGTGGAAAACTTATGATTGCAGAGATCGTGAGTTCCCGCTCTGGACAAGCGATTCTGATCATCTCCAACGGTCGACTGCGTTCCACCAGATGGTTCGCACCCACTCAGCCGTGCAGGTTTTTGCCCACTGCCGGTGTGTCCACCAACGCGATCCAAATTCTCTTGGATCGTGGGCCGCGGCGACGGAGAAGGACTTGCCTCGGAGTTCATGCCGGAAGATGCTAAGCGCGCGGCGCGTATGGAAGTCGGAAGTCACAATTAGAATGCGAGCGCCGTCCTGGGGAGTGAGACATTTTTCAACATCCTGAGTCTCCTCTCGGGTCGACAGGCTACGAATGGGACAAATGCTGACTGAAGCCGAGTCCGGGAGATCGCGTATGTACTTCTGTGCCAAATCCAGCTCTGAGAACTCGAATACCTTGGCGTCGGCCGGAACATCGATCAGCACACGTTTCCCATAACCTCGATGTAGCAGTTCAAGAGCGCGAGCCGGACGATGATCCGTCTCTCCAGCCAGCACGAGAATCAGGTCGGAAGGCTGGGGAGCGTCGACCACGAGTATCCTTCCGGCGGTGAGCGCAAACGTGATCAGCAGCACGGCAGCAGCGCAACCAATCGCGAACCGCAGACGTCCTCGTGCCTGTCCAGCTCTTTAGTCAACGATTCGTGCCTCATCCGTAGTGTTCAGAATTTTGAATTGTCCCCACTTTCGTGGCGGATTGGCCTTGGAGAGCGGGTGCTAGAATTGAAGGTTTCATACCTTTCTTGCCGTGCTGTCCCGGAGGCTTCATGACGACCTACTCTGCCGCAGATGCTGTCGATTGATCAACTCAAGAAAAAGATTCAACAGCGAGAGGCCCGTGTGGGCATTATCGGCCTCGGCTATGTCGGGCTCCCTCTAGCCCTGTTGTACAGCGAACAGAAGTTCAAGGTCACCGGCTTCGATATCGATAAACGCAAGGTCGACACTCTGGCTAAGGGTGGCTCGTACATTTACCGCATCGCCCCCGAAGAGATCCAGGCGGCTCAAGCCAATGGCTTCGCGGCTACCTCCGACTATTCACAACTGACTGCGATGGACGCCATCATCATCTGCGTTCCTACGCCGCTGGATGAATATCACGAACCCGATCTCAGCTTCATTACCAGCACCACGCATTCCATTGCGCCTCATCTTCGCGCCGGACAACTGGTGGTGCTGGAGAGCACCACGTACCCGGGCACGACCGAAGAAGTCATGATCCCGATCCTGGAGAACGAGAACAAAGCAGGGCTGAAAGCCGCGCGAAACGGCGTGTTCACGGGCAAAGGAATTTTTTGTGGCATTTTCCCCGGAGCGTGAAGATCCCGGCAATACGACAGTCGCGCGTCCTGACATTCCCAAGGTGGTAGGTGGACTTGATACTCAGGCCTCGGAACTCGCCCGAGAGCTGTATGGCTCGATCTTCAACCGGACGGTGCCGGTTTCGTCTCCAGCCGCCGCGGAAATGACCAAGCTGCTCGAGAACATCTATCGCTGCGTCAATATCGCCCTGGTCAACGAACTGAAGCTGCTGTGCCTGCGCATGGGCATCGACATCTGGGAAGTGATCGAGGCCGCATCCACCAAACCGTTCGGATTCCATCCGTTCTACCCCGGACCTGGTCTTGGGCGGACACTGCATCCCGGTCGACCCCTTCTATCTTTCATGGAAGGCGAAAGAGTGGGACTTCCGCACGCGCTTCATTGAACTGGCGGGTGAAATCAACACCAACATGCCTTATCACGTGCTGGCCTCGGTGAGTGGAGCGCTGAACACTCGCAAGAAATCGGTAAACGGGGCGCGGGTGCTTGTACTGGGAGTGGCCTACAAGAAAGACATCGACGATCTGCGCGAATCGCCTTCGCTCACCATCATCGAACTGTTGCAGAAAGATGGCGCCCAGGTCAGTTATCACGATCCCTACTTCCCCTTCATTGGCAAGGGACGGAAATACGACCTGCAGATGACGCGGGCAGAATTGAAGGATCTTGGACAGTACGACTGCGTCTTAATCGTGACCGACCATTCCGACTACGACTACAAACACATTGTTCAGGAGTCGCAACTTGTGGTCGATACCAGAAACGCTACGCGTGGGATTCAGAGTCCGAAGATCGTCCGCTGCTAAAAAAGAGGCAAATTTTACTCGGCCGTCGGTCGGGAAATCTATCCCGCAGAGTAGTGTAGTTTTTTGCATCGGCTCGAGCCCGGAAGACTTCCTCAAGATCAGCGCTGGAGCTCGCAACCACTTTGATTTCAATAATTTATTCGCGGCGCAAACAGCCGCCAAAATGGCCTCTCCCGTGCATACTGTAGACTTGGAAGAGTAAACTCTCGTATAGTACCCCTGTCTGCCCAGGTTTCCTCGTTTCTGGACAGGGGAAAAACTTTTGCAGTGTTCTCAGGGTTTAGCACTCTGAGCAGTGACCCGAACTATGACTCCGTCGTCGCAAGAGTCCATCTTGTTTTCCTCGTTGCCCAAGTGGCGGGCGCCGTGGTCTGAGTTCTTTCTCAGCTACGGAGCGCAGGCGATCATCATTGGAATCCTTGTCTGGATACCGGTTCTGCATCCTGAGATTCTGGAGCCGCCGAAGAAGGACTATCACGCGATCGAACTCGTCCCGACGCCAGTTCCGGTGAATCACGAGCCTCAACGTCAGCTCCCGAGACCTGTGCTGGCCGCAAAACTAGATCCGATTGACCCTCCGCCATCTGCGCTGCGTCTGCCCGCTCCTGCGCCGCAGCCGAAACCAAGAGTCGGAAGATGCACCTGCTCCGGAAGTCAAGATCGCGGACAAGAAACTTGACACCGTTCCAGTCACGAGCGCGCCTGTCATCCCGCGGACAGATCAAAACGAACGTATTTTCGACGGGAAGTTCGGCGCCGCAGACCATTGAGCGTGCCCCTCAGCAGGTGCAAACGGGCGGGTTCGGTGATCCGAACGGAATACCTGCCCGCACCACCCAAACTCGAGCCGTGAATATTGCGCAGGCAGGCGGGTTTGATATGCCCACCGGCCCAGGCTATGGAAATGGAACCGGAGGAGCGAACGGCGCTCGCGGAGTCGTCGCCAGCACCGGATTCGGCAACGGCGTAGCCACAGGAAATGCGCGCACTTCGTCTGCCGGGACAGTAAAACAGGCTGGCTTCGGCAGCGCCGATGTTCCCGCTCCACCCACCGTTCAATCGCGACCGGCACAGCAGGCAGCCGCAAAAATCGTTCCGGCGGAAATCCTTTCCAAGCCGACTCCCATCTACACGGATGAGGCTCGAACCAAGCGAATTGAGGGCGAGGTGCTTCTCGAAGTGGTTTTCGAAGCAAGCGGCAACCTGCGCGTGGTTAAAATCGTTCGTGGTCTCGGGCATGGTCTGGATGACGCGGCAGTCCATGCTGCTGAGCAGATTCGTTTCAAGCCCGCATTGAAGGACGGCCAGCCCTCTGACTCGACAGCGGTCGTCCACATCATTTTCCAATTAGCGTGATCGACTCCCAGAAGGTTCTTATGCACAACGGTTCGTTCGGGTTCGGCATTGGCGGTCATTTCTCCTGGCTTCTCTGTTCGCGGCGGGGCAGGATTCTGCTTCTTCACCCACCCAGCCAGCTTTGGATACCAAGACAGCAGCCGCCCCAGCGCCTTCCACGGCGCCCGCCCAAGCACAAGGACTGCCTTCGGCCGCGCCGACGCTCAACGACGTCATCGACCGAGTCGTGCAGCGTGAGCACTACTTCATGGCGCAGATGCGGCACATGCATCCTCATGGTCGAAACCTACCTGCAAGACCTGAAGAACGATCCCAACGGCAACCCGTTTCCGGTTAAAGACCAGTATTTTCTCGGACGACTCGACATGAGCGATGGCCCCGAGGACGTTTCCTTTGTCGGACAGCCCGGTTTCGGACACCGCATGTTGAGCAAGCTGACCGGTGTCTATTCCCTGCACTTATCTGCCCATGGGATTCGCCCAGATGGTCGTGCTCGACAGCGATTTCCAGAAGAGCTATTACAAGTTCAACTTTGTCCGGCGCGAATTTCTGGGTGAAGTCCGGTGCCTGGTCATCGATGTTCAGCCCCGCGAAGGCGAAAAAACAGCACGCTTCCTGGGCAGAATCTGGGTCGAAGATCAGGACTACAACATCGTTCGTTTCAACGGAACCTACTTTCCCGCACCCAAAATCAATTTCTTTTTCCATTTCGACAGCTGGCGGCTGAACATGCGCCCCGGGACGTGGCTTCCGGCATATGTCTACACCGAAGAATCGAACCTTAAGACTGGCCTGACGAAAACCCTTCACTTCAAGGCGCAGACTCGCCTCTGGGGCTACGACTTGAAGGGTCTGGGCAAGAACGAAGAGTTCACCCAGATTCTGGTCGACGCACCGCAGTCGGTCAAAGATCAAAGCGATGCCGCCGCCGACGCGAGTCCAGTCATGGCCGAGCGCATGTGGGAAAAGCAGGCAGAAGAAAACGCCGTAGAACGCCTGCAGAAGATTGGACTGCTCGCGCCTCCGGGAGAGATCGACAAGATTCTGGCGACGGTCGTGAACAATCTGCTGGTCACGAACAATATCGACCTGCAGAGCGACTACCACTGCCGCGTGCTTCTGACTTCTCCGCTGGAGTCGTTCACGATTGGCCACACGATCGTGATAAGCCGCGGTCTTCTCGACGTGCTGCCGGATGAGGCGTCACTGGCCATGGTCATGGCGCACGAACTCAGCCACATCGTGCTCGGCCATCATTTCGACACCAAACTGGCATTCAATGACAAGCTCTTCTTCCCGGATGAGGAGTCGTTTCAGCGTCTCGATTTCAAGCGAACCGCGGCGGACGAAGAGGCCGCCGACACGAAGGCGCTGGAACTTCTGAAGAACTCGCCTTACAAGGACAAGCTTGGAAACGCAGGATTGTTCCTGAAGGCGCTGCAGCAACACGCTCCCGATCTGCCCAAGCTGATTCGGCCTCATCTTGGGAACAGCCTTGCTGGCGGCAAGAGCACTGCGCATGTCGACCTTGCTCGCCTCAGCCCCCGCACTCGATGAGAAGCGTCTGGACCAGATCGCCGCACTGCCCCTCGGTGGACGGATCAAGGTCGATCCATGGAGTGACCAGGTTGAACTGTCCAAAGCCAAGCCCGTGCCTCTGACTTCCGCGCGCGAGAAAATGGAATTCGAGATCACGCCGTTCTTCCCTTACCTCACTCGCATGACGGCAGGTGGGGCCGAAAAGATGGCGTTCACGACAACTACGCCGTGCAGCGGAAACCAACTCCGAAGTAGATGTCGGGAAATCTGGAATGAGATAGTCTAGAGGGACAGCAGTATGCGGGCGCCGATCGATCTCTGAGGTATTTCGATCGCGCTACTGGATGGCGCTGCCGACTTGGGAGAATACGTTGTTGGCGTTCGATCCGATGAGTCGAATCGTGCCTACAACGATGACCAGAATCACAGCCAACATAACCGCGTACTCCGCGATGTCCTGGCCCTGCTCATCATTCCACAGCTGCTGTAGAAGTTTTGCCACGGGGCTCCCCTTATAAATCCCAAGATCCATGAGAACTTGGGTACAACGGTACTCACATTCACCAACTGGTCCTTTATTAGGGAAAACTATAGTCGCCGCGAGTCTCTCAGCCAATGGCACGTAAGTGCCACCCAGAGGTGACTTCCGTCACGCGATACTCTTGAGCGGAAGAGCCTGATTGACAGCAAACAAAGCCAGTTCCAAGCGGGTGGAAACACCCAACTTGTCGAAGATGTTGCTGAGGTGGTGTTTCACCGTATCTTCGCTGATTTTGAAGTATTCGGCGATTTCCTTGTTGGAATAGCCGGCGACCACGGCCGAAACGATTTCCAATTCCCGTGGCGTAAGTCCGAATTTCTTCTGCCGCGCTTCGTCGTGGGTCGACTGCATCAGCGTGCGCAGATACTGCACGAGGTTCGAAACGCTCTCGCGTCCCACCCAGTACTCACCGGCCATCACGGTTTGGATAGCTTTCAGCAAGAGCTGAGTCGCGGAATCCTTGAGCACGACTCCTCTGGCTCCGAGTTGCAGAGCCTCGACAATCTGGCTCTTCTCGGCGGCCGCCGTCAGCAAGATCACCCTCACCGGAGTCGCATTGGCGGGCACACTCAGCTCGCGCAACGCTTCCAAGCCTGGGTGCTTGGGCATTGCCAAATCGAGCAGCAGAATGTCGGGTTTCAATTGACGAGCCAGTTTGACCGCTTCGGCACCGTCCGATGCCTCGCCTAAAACCTTGAGGTCTGCTTCCGCCTCGAGCAACCGCCGCAGTCCATCGCGGAAGATCGGGTGATCGTCGGCGATCACCAGTCGAATCTGTTGTGGCTTTCTAAAATGCATGCGGCAAATCCCCGTTCTTTGGCACCGTAATCTCCAAGCGCGTTCCTTGTCCGGGACTTGATTCTACAGTGAGTTCCCCGCCAATCAAACCCACCCGTTCCCGAATGATCATTGGGCCCTTTCCGGCTTCGTCCATCTGTTCGGTGGTGTAACGGCCGGAGAAAGAAAATCCCTTCCCGTCATCTTCCATCGTCAGGCTCCACTTGTCTCCCGTGGACGCCAACCGGACCAGCGCATGGCGCGCTCCGCTGTGCTTTCGCACGTTGACCAGGCCTTCTTGCACGATCCGCAGAAATTCGCGGCAAATGCGTTGCGGCATATCGAGTTCGTCGAGATCAGTGATAAATCGGGCGCTGATACCGGTCTCCCGCTGAAAGCGCTCCACCGTGTCTTTCAAGACGCCCAGGAGGCGCTGCGAGTCGACGTCGATGGCCTTCATCTGCTGCATCAGCTCGCGCAACTTGAGGACCTCTTCCCGCAGCAGACTCTGAATTCTGCCTAATTCTCCATCGATCGGCCGATTCGCTTCAGCCTGACGACGCAAAACGTCGACCTGCATTTCCACTGCAATCAGTGACTGCACAGCGCCATCGTGGAGTTCGCGCGCAAAGCGTGCGCGTTCGGCCGCTGAAGCTCGGCGCCGCAATCGGTGCAGAAGATAAACGTTGTAAACCGCCGGACCCACCTGACGAACCAGGTCCTGAAGAAAACGGAGTTCCTCCTGCCTCTCACCACGCCAAGAGGGGTTGAACAGGAATACCCGCCCTCTCCAGTCTCCACCGAACAAGAAAGGTACGGTGATCAGGGAATCGAAGGGTTGCGCGTGCCGCAACTGCGAGAGCGAAGCCAAATTGGTCACCGGCACATGGTGGCCCGAGTCATCCAACGCCAACGTCGTCCAGGATTCTCCATCCACCGACGCGTAGCACACTTCGCCGGGGAAATTGTCCAGGTAGGTCTTGGCGTCGCGTATCCCCGACTCGAGCCAGTGAAATTCCGCGCGTGCATTTCCGCTGGGTTTGCTCATCTCGCCGGCAAAGACGCGGTGGCTGTGAGTTTCCTGGGAAGCGATCATCACTCGGGATGGGCCGTACATGGACATGATCTCGTTGAAGATCTGCTCGATGGTGCCGGTCAGACCCGCCTCGACGCGTACCCGTGACAATATCCCTGTAACCACAGCTTTCTCCGCGCGAAGATGCTTTTGCTGCTCAGCCAGATACCCCAAAAGCAATCCCATCACGAGCAGGTAAATCGACAACATGAAAAGCCGCTGCGGATCGAAGTCCTTGATGTTGAAATTCAACCCGGTCAGCGCGCGCAATCTCTGGGAGCCTCCCGGTCCCAGCCACATATGAACCACAGCTTTCGAACCATAACAAGGCTACCTCGGCGGCCGCCGTGCCCAGCGTTTCCCACAAGCCCCAGCGGTATGCCGCGGCCGCAAGAACAAAGAAGAAGAAGAGAAAGAAAGGAGTTCTCGGGCCCTCGGCAAAAAGCGAAATCAGCGCCGGCCAGACGATATCGCCCGCGTGTACCAAGACTCGAAAGGCTGCGGTAGATTGCTGCCTCCGTCGCAGCAACATCAGGATCAGGATCCCATTCGCCATGTAAAAGACGAACAGGCCATAGGCCGCCCAGGAGTGTCCCAGCTCTGTTGGGTCCATCCGAATCGCTACCAGGGTCGACACAGCCAGAAACACGCGGGCCGTCGCAAGCCACCGTTCGATACGGCGCGTCTCACCCGGATCCTGGGGAATTCTCAGTCTCCAGGATTGGCGATAGCGCTCAACGCTGAATTTCACTTGTTCGTACTCTCCCTGGCGCCCGTTATAGCTGCATATTATTGATAAAAAAGGATACAGGCAAGTCTAACCGGTTAACGGAAGATGCAACAGCACGCCTGACCTTTCCGCAAAGGTTACTACAGTAACCCGGGCGTTCGCGAGCTTCCCATCTAGAATAGCTGCGGCAGGGGTGTGCTTGAGAAAAAGTTCCAATCTATGGTTGGCTGCGGTAGCGGCCCTGATGGTGGCGGCGATTTTGGCCGCCTCATTCTTGCCTAGATCCTTTGGGCTGACTGCTTTCAGCGACATCATCCAGACGTTGCTCCTGTTGTCCGGCGCTGTCGCCTTCGTTCCCCTTGCCTTGCGCTCTCGTGGACGCGTCCGTCTCTTCTGGTCCCTCATCGTTCTGGGACTTACGTTCTGGCTCGCGTATCAGATGTTCTGGACCTACTACGAGGTTCTGCTCCGGCGCGACGTTCCCGATCTTTGCGCCTGGGACGTCGTTCTCTTCCTGCACATGGTTCCGTTGATGGCGGCCCTCGGCATGCGCGCTCAATTTTCGCGCGATGAGTACTCCGCTCGCGTGGGACGTCTGGATTTCGCTCTGCTGTTGGTGTGGTGGTTCTATCTTTACGTTCTGATCGTGATGCCGTGGCAATACGTCGTTCCCGATGTCCCTGCCTACAATCGTCATCTTAACGACGTCTACCTGGCTGAAAAACTGGTTTTGCTCACGGGCTTGCTGGGCTCGTGGAGTGCTAGCAAGGGCGAGTGGAGAAGAGTCTACGCGTGGCTGTTCGCGATGAGTTTCTGCTATTCCGGCGCTTCAACTCTGGCCAACTGGGCAATCGGGCGAAAGATCTACTATACCGGCAGCGTTTACGATATTCCTCTGTTTGCAGCCATGGCGTCTCTCACCTGGATCGCCCTCAGAACCAAGTCTGAGAACCTCGAGGCGGATGCGTGTGAGGGATCTTCGGCCTACGGTGTCTGGGTTGCGCGCTGCAGCATGATCGCTGTTTTTTCATTGCCGCTTTTCGCCCTGTGGGCGATGTCGGATGTTCGTGTTCCTTCGAGAGTCCGTATGTTCCGCGTCTCTCTGACGCTTTTGGCAGCGTTCTGCATGGGAGTCATCATTCTAGTGCGTCAGCGAATTCTCGACCGGGAACTCGTACGCCTGCTCGACCACTCGCGCGACGCCTTCGAACATTTGAAGCGCCTGCAGGCACAGATCCTGCAGTCCGAGAAACTGGCTTCCATTGGACAGCTTGTCGGAGGAGCGGCTCACGAACTCAACAATCCGATCACAGCCATGCTGGGGTATTCCGATCTGCTCAGCAACACGCCCTTAAGCAGCGAGCAAAAGCCGATGGCGGCGAAGATCGGACAGTATGTTCGGCGGACCAAGTCACTGGTCGCCAGCCTCATCAGTTTTTCCCGCCAGGCACCTGCCCCGAAAGCGCCTCTCGACCTCAATACCCTTGCTCGGACAGCGGTGAAGCTTACTGAGCCTCACTGGAAAGCGCTGGAAATCGACGTCCAGACCCGCTTCGACGCCGCTCTTCCGAAGGTTTTGGGGGACTCCAACCAACTGCTTCAGGTCTGTCTTCAACTCATCGGCAACTGCCTGCATGTTTTGAGCGAGCGCGGCGGCTCCGTCCTGACGTGTCAGCACGGAGCGGAACGACGGCACCTGCCTGCTTCAGATTGCCACTCAGGCTCTGCCATGCGCAGGCACAGAACAGAGCGCGGTTTGTTCACCCTTGATCCGGAAGACGCCTTGGGGATGAGCGCGTGTCAGGGCATTCTGCAGGAACACCGCGGCCGTGTTTTCCGCGAACGCCGGGAAGATGGCTCGCTGTTCCTGTGCATGGAGCTGCCGGTTACGAGTTATGAGCCGGAAACGTCGAAGGGCTCTATGGGGTATGTGGCAATCTCAACCGTCCGCTTAAGTTGGCCGCAGGCAGCGAAGATGTCTCGGCCACGAGGACGCCGCACAAACGTTGGAATGCCGGACTTCATCAAGACGTTCTGAAACGCAGACACCCGGTCGGCCGCTGGAGTGGAGAAGTCGATCCCGGGACCAGGATTCAGGGCGATCAGATTTACTTTGCTCCGGAGCCCGCGCAGCAAGGCTACAACTTCCTCCGCATGGCTGGTGTCATCGTTCACACCGTTGAGAAGCACGTATTCAAACGTGATACGCTCGCGATTCCGCAGCGGGAAGTCACGCGCCGCTGCGATTAAGCTGTCTAAGGTCCACTTCCGGTTGATCGGCATCAGCCGGGTCCGGGTCTCGTCGTTGGACGCATTCAGCGAGATCGCCAGTTTCGGCCGAATCGGCTCCAAGCCGAAGTCGTGGATACGCGGCACAATGCCGGCTGTCGACACTGTCATCCGCGACTCTGGGACGCCGACCTCTTCGACCAGCAATCGCACCGCCTTTATGAAATTGTCGTAGTTCAGGAAAGGTTCCCCCATTCCCATAAACACAAGATTCACCCGATCCTGGGGCGGAGAAACATTTTGATCCGAGAGCACCCTTAATACCTGGCCGACGATTTCCCCAGCGGTCAGATTTCTCTTCACGCCTAACAGAGCCGTCAGGCAGAACTGGCAATCCACGGCACATCCCACCTGGCTCGAAACACAGATCGTAGCGCGATCCCATGCGCGGGGACCATTTTGCTCGGAATCGCCGGCCTCGGTGCCATCTCCGGCTTCCCCGCCGTCTCCCTCCGGCATCCACACCGTTTCCACGCTTTGGCCGTCGGCAAATGCGATGAGATATCGAACCGTTCCATCCTTGGACACGAATCGCTTTTCGATGCTGGGCAGACTAATCGAATAACCCTCCTCTACGAGCTTGCCCCGAAGCGGTTGGGGGAGGGTCGAGATTCGCTCGATGGACTCCACCCTCTTTCGATAGATGGCATCAAGAAGCTGCTGAGCTCGGTACGGTGGCTCTCCGATGCTTTCGACCAGAGAGGCCAGCTCTGCACGGTCCAATCCGAGCAACGATTTGTGAGCGAAATGAGTCATATACCGGCGCATTCGTCTGATGCATAGGCGCCAAACATCGATCAGTTCGAAGCGAGCGCCCTACGTGGCGTTATCGTTTTAACCTATTGATTATAAAGAGTTAAACTTATTTTCGCACGCCGACCCACCCTATGTAAGAATATTAAAGTCCTTCTCGGCGCATACCTATATTGTGGAGTTTCTGGAAGGGATTCTGGCAGGAAGTACCTCATGGCCCAAGAAGTCCGCAACATTCGGCGTCAGAAGCTACCCAACGGTCTGACTGTGATTACTGAGCAGATGCAGCATATCCGCTCGGCCTCGATCGGAGTCTGGCTGCAGACCGGCTCGCGTGACGAAGATCCCGAATGGAATGGGATATCGCATTTCATCGAGCACATGGTCTTTAAAGGGACGAAGCACCGTACCGCCGAGGAAATCGCGCGCCAGGTTGATTCCATTGGCGGCAACATGGACGCCTTCACTGCCAAGGAATGCATCTGCTTCAACGTTAAAGTCCTCGACGAGCACGTTCCCGTCGCGCTCGACATTGTGAGCGACCTGGTGCTCAATCCAGTGTTCGATGCCGCCGACATCGCCCGCGAACGCGGCGTGATCATGGAAGAAATCAAGATGGATGAGGACAATCCCGACTACCTCGTCCATGAAATCTTCACCCAGAACTTCTGGAAAGATCATCCGCTAGGCAAACCGATCCTGGGAACGAAAGAGACCGTCAAACGCTTCGAACGAGAGGCCGTCCTCGAAGCGTATTCCCATCGCTTTGCGCCGGGGAACATCATCGTGTCTGCGGCGGGAAATCTCGACCACGATCGCTTTGTCGAACTGGTTCGCAGTCACTTCGAGCACATGAAGCCGATGACCAACGGCTTCCATTCATCCACTCCCAAAATCTCTTCGCGCATCATTCTGCGAAACAAGAAAGCGCTGGAACAGGTGCAACTCTGCATCGGCGTCCCGGCACACCCGATTGCGCACGAGAAGCGTCATGCGGGATACGTGCTCAGCACTTTACTTGGCGGAGGCATGAGTTCCCGTCTTTTTCAGAACATTCGCGAACGGCAGGGGCTGGCTTATTCGATCTACAGCGACCTGAATCCCTACCGCGACACTGGATGCCTTGCCGTCTATGCCGGCACGTCGCTGGCCTCGGCTTCGAAGGTCGTCCAGTCGGTGGTGAGCGAGTTTCGCAAACTCAAAACCGAATCTGTCCCGGAAGAAGAACTGCGCCGCTCGAAGGCTCAACTGAAGGGCAGCCTGATGCTTTCGCTCGAATCGAGCACCTCGCGCATGTCGAACCTGGCGCGCCAGGAGATGTATTTCGACCGCTTCTACGATCTCGACGAACTGATTGAGAAAATCGAAGCCGTCACGGCCGAAGACCTCGCCAGCCTGGCAGGCGAATTCTTCAAGCCCGAATCGGTTGCAGTGACCGCTCTTGGAAATCTGAACGGACTGAAGCTCTCCCGCGATCAACTAGCCTGCTGACGGCCATGTGGCCGCCTCGGTAAGTAGTTGTAACTTCATTCTGCGTTCCACATCTCATCTCCGACCAGCAGGTAAAAACCTGCTGACAAGATCAGACTTTAATCTGAGGAGAAAACATGAAAAAGATTTTCGGCAGTTTGATGCTGATGTGTGTGCTGGCTGGCTTCCATGGCAGCTTTCGCTCAGGACCAGATGAAGCAAAACGACATGAAGAATGATGACGCCCAGCACGACACGATGAAGAACGACCAGATGAAAAAGGATAAGAAGAGCAAGAAGGCGAGCAAGAACGATCAGATGAAACACAACGACATGAAGCAGGACAATATGAAGCACGACGACATGAACAAAGATGATATGAAGAAAGACGAGATGAAGAACAATTAAGCGGGCAAGTTCAAAGGCGCGGGCCTCAGAGCCCGCGCCATATTTTGTTTCCCAACTTTCTCAACCCATTCCGCAAGACGACATTTTATTCGCCAGGATGCTGAACCCGGGGATTCCGGTCGTCTTCGTCCGTATCTATGTCCGCGTGTGCCTCTGATTCGCCCGGACCGCGAGCCCCACTCGCGGTCTGCAGATACTTCCGCATGCACCGCACGCAGGGGACATAGCCTTCGCGGATCGCTTCCTTCGCCGTAAGTGTCCGAATCTTATCTTTGTTGTGAATGACGTCGCACCCAGGAACATGGAAATCCTTCGCCCCTGCTGACACGACGACCACCATATCAGGAGGTATGTTGCGCCCAGGTTGCGCGTGTTCCGATTGCAGCGGATGCGGCACCGTGAGCGAATTGGCCCAGCGCAATCCTCCAGTAATCAAGGCCAGGGCAGCAACCGGAACCAGCCATGCCGACCACGTGGACCATGTACCTCTGCGAGCCCGCGAACCTTGCGCCAGCCTGCGTTCCAGCCTGCGTCCGAACCCTGCAGGCACTTCAATCATGCGCTCGTCGCCATATAACTGAATCACATTGCGAGTTCCTTCCAGCACCGACTTGCAGTGCTTGCAGGTGCCGAAGTGTTCGTCCATAGCCGCGCGCAAAGCTGCATCGACATCGCCTTCGATGTAATTCGAAATCTCCTTCCACACCTGTTCGCAATTGACTACCATGGCTTGGTTCCCTTCTCAAAAGGCAGGCGGCTGAACCAACCTTGCTCCCAGCCTCCGGCGAGCAGGTCCCGCAACATCAGGCGTGCCCGCAGCAACCGCGTTTTCACCGAGGCAACCGAGATTCCAAGCGCTTCGGCTGTTTCCTGAATGTTCAACTGCTCCATATCTCTCAGCACAAATACTTCGCGATATTTTCTGTCCAGCGAAGCCAGGGCCTCGGCCAGTTTCTGGCGCACTTCCTTGCGCTCCAGGGCCTCGGAAGGGATTTCCCGCCAGTCGGCAAAGTCGCGAGGAGTGTATTCGCCCTCTTCGTCGCGGTGGTCGTCGATCCCTTCCATCATCCGCGTTCGCTCCCTTCGCCGCCGCATCAGGGCCTCATTGACCGTGATCTGGATCAGCCAGGTACTGAAGCGTGCCTCCGCGCGGAACTGCCGGATGTTGGCCAGCGCCTTCAGCATCGCCTCCTGAGCTACGTCTTCGGCATCGGTCTCATTGCGCAAAATCGCCATCGCCGCCGCATATACCCGCCGTTCATAGGGGCGGACGAGCTCATAGAAGAGCTCGGTCTGGCCGCGCTGGACCTGCGCGATCAACTCCTGCTCGCGCGTCGTGCCCTGTTCCGGATTGCTCAAGACAACGTTCAACTCGGCCATCCTGCCCCGTTGCAGTCAGTACTCGGGATCTCTCTTCCAACCGGTCAACATCGAGACGAAGTTGTTCCAACCATGCAGAAGCACCATCACCAGATGCCCGAAGACGAACGCCAACATCGCCCACATCACAAGGAAGTGCCACAAGCGCGCCCAATGGAAACCACCCATCAGCCAGGCCAGCCACGAAAATTGCACCGGCTTCCAGACGGCCACCCCGGTGAGAACTGAGAGCACGCCCAGAATGATCACCGTCGTGTAAGCATGCTTCTGCAGCGGGTTGTAGGCCTCGTGCTGCTCCGGCTTCGGTCCTAAGAAGAAGTAATGCTTCACCATCGGCCAGACGCCTGGAATGTCGCGGCGCGTGAACAGAACCTGCCGGTAGTTGCCGCTGAAAAGCTCATACCCGAGATAAACCAGTCCGGTCGCAATGTAGATCCACATGAACGTCAAGTGCCATTGCAGCGCACCGCCGAGCCAGCCTCCGATTGCAAAGGCCTTCGGCCAATGCAGCAGATCTTTCTGCGGGATCTTGGCGCCGAAGCTGGGAAACGCGCGAAAGATCTGCAGGCCGCTGCCCACCAGCACGAACAGCGAGATCGCATTCACCCAGTGACACAAGCGCACGACCAACGGATGCTCATAAACGGCGCGGCCAACGACCTCAGTCTCGTCGCCTGTCTCGCGGACGATTTCCACTACTGTGCTGCTCATGCGGTCTCCGAAGAATTGTCGAATGATGATTGCTGATTGTTGAGTGAAAACCGACGAGCAGATTGCTGAAAGTCTTTAGTCAACAATCAGAAATCAACAATCAGCAATTCCTTTTTTCACAGCCCGTAAAAAGACGAATACCCCTGGTCCTCCCAGTATCCAACCTTGTCGAGAACATTCGTGACTTTCAGGTCGGTCAGATATTTCGCCTGCTTGTATCCAATCTTCGTGGGCACATTGAGCCGCAACGGCGCACCATGCTCGCGCGTCAGCGGCTGATCGTACATCTCGTAGCACAGCAGGGTCTGCGGATGCAGAGCCGTCGCCATATCGAGAGACTCGTAATAGTCATCGGCGCAGCCCACCGTGATGAATCGAGCCGACGTATCGGCACCGATCATCGCAAGAAAATCCGAGAGCCGCGCTCCGCCGAAGCGGCCGATGACGTCCCAGCCTTCCACGCATACATGGCGCGTGTTCTGCCGGATCCGCGGCAGGGCCTGAACCTGCGCCAATTTGTACTCGCCCGGCTTCTGGACGGCACCGCTTACCGTAAGAGTCCAGTTCTCGAAATTCACTCCCGGATCATCGACGTCGTAGCCGTTGATCGGAAATTTCTCGAACGGCGTCAGTTCCGAGTCTCGAAACGTAGGCGCAAGATGCCCACGCCGAAACAGCTGCTTGGAAGCCCAGTCACTGAAGCCCAGGCCTTTTTTTAGGAGTGCCTCTTGCAGGCTTGGCACGGCGAAGGCCCCGAGCAGCACCACAGGCGCAACCTTTAGAAGTTCTCTGCGTGAGAGGCTGGCGAAGGCGGCTTCGTTCATCCCGGTGCGGGGGACTCTTCGCTCAGGAATGCTCTCCTCTTGCTTGGAGGCAGCGGAAACGGGTTCGGCAGGCTTCGGCCTGCCGGTTGGGTTCGACGGTTTCTCGACTTTTTCGGTTCCTTCAACCTCGTCGGCGTTTCCGTTTTGTGGATCCATACCCGCCCTCAGCGATAGACAGCCTCAACATGGGATTCAGAGAATCCCACAAAGTTACGTCAAAGGTCGCCCCTCGTCCAGACCTCGCGGCCCGCAGGGCCACCCGAGCGCTGTGAGCGTAGAATATTGCTGGTATTTGCAGCCGAAAGCGGGGCATACTAGGCGGAGACTGGGGCAGGTTTCGCCTATGCTCGACCAGAAAACGGGAGTTCCAAAATCCGGCCAGCGCCTCCTAAGTGGGGCATCGTCGGCGAGTTCGCCACGGCAGCAACGCCTGATGCTCGTTGCATTAGTGTTGCTTCTGGTATCTCTGTCTTTCGTTCTCTATCGAGACCGCGATTTCTGGTTTCCCGATACAACAGAGGAAGCCGACGCGCGGCCCTTGTCGCCTCCGGATGAGCAGTCTACTCCGCCCATTGCGACTGCTACTGCGCCCGCCGCCTCGCCGACACCACGAAAGAAGCCGCAAGTCCACGAGGCTGTGCGGAGGGATTCGCAAGTCAACAACGAGCTTTCAAGCCCAGGACCGGCCGTAGCGGTCAACCGGACCGTCCTTCCCCCGCTTGAAGTAGAGGTTGTGGCCGGCGACGCCCACCGAACTCTTCGCCCCGGCAGCAACGCGGTGCATGTCGACTTACAGCGTGCGCCGTCGAGACAGGACTCGGCACCCGTGACCGCCGACGTAACGGGCACAGCAGCCAGGGCAACGGCTCCTGCCGCCGAACATACTAATATTTCCACCGTCGCGGCAACGAGTATCGTGACGCGGTCGGTGCAGCCTGATTATCCGATGCTTGCGCGTCAAATGAGAGTGCAGGGATCTGTGCTCTTGCAGGCGCTGATCGGGCGTGACGGAATGATTCAGGACTTGCGCGTTCTCAGCGGGCCACCCATCCTGGCTGCTGCTGCACAGGAAGCGGTTCGGCAATGGCATTTCAAACCGCATTATGTGGGTGCACAACCGGTTGAAACCCGGGCCAGCATCACCGTCAATTTCACGATTTCGACGAACTGATGATTACGAGATTGTTGGCCCAAGACTCGTTGCATTAGGCACGGTCCGCAGGACTTCAATGTGTGGGCACCGTGTACTCGAACTCGTAGGAATGTTTGCCATCCGCGGCAATAATGATCATCATTATTCCGGTAAGGCCTTTCAACTCACCCGTTCCAGAATCAGGCACAACGACGACGGTCAACTCGGGCACATTCTGCGCCATCGTCCCGGCGTGCTGCAAGACAAAGCTGCCGCTACGCCCTTTCAAGGTGCCGGAGACTTTCTCAATGGCAACATAGGCGCCCGAGCCTTTGACTTCCGTACCGGCGGTGAGCATTTGGCCCTGGCCCGTGGCTTCCAGATCGCCATGATATTGCTTGTCTAGCGTCATTCGATTGAGCAACGGATCGCTGGAGTTGTCGTCCTGCGGAGTAATTTTGACATCGAATGGTCCGCAAGCTTGCATTGTCGTAGTCGCGTCTCTCGGAGTCGATTGTCCTCGAATCATTGTGGATGCAGTGAGGGTAACTGTGACGAATGCGATTGCGGAGATCACAGAAGAATTCGTGATATTACAGTCCGGGAATCCCAAGGCCACCGAGCATACCGCCAACCGTGGATTGCATCTGCGCGTCGATTTTGCGGGCGGCCTCGTTGACCGCTGCCAAGACAAGATCCTGCAGCATTTCGACATCGCCCGATTTCACCGCTTCGGGATCGATACGCAGGCTGAGAAGCTGCTTGCGACCGTCCATTTTCACCGTGATAGCGCCTCCGCCAGAAGATGCTTCGACCACGGTCTCCTGCATTTTTCTCTGCAAGGACTCGTACTGCGCCTTGGCCTTGGACATCAGGTCTTGTAGATTGAATCCGCCCATAACACCTCAGATTTTCAAGGTTTCAAAGTCTCAGGTTTCAGTGTTTCAAAGTTTGAGTCGATCAGCCGAAAGAGTCTTTGAAACTTTGAAACTCTGAAACCTGTTCACTTACCCTTATCCCGGTAATCAATTACCGTTCTGATTTCTGCTCCGAATTTTTCCTGCATGCGGCGGACTATTGGGTCCTGCTCGGCGCGGCCGCGGCCTCCTATGCCGGAAGACGCCGGAGGTCCGCCATTGCGTTTCGGCTGAGGAGCGACATTTGCGCCGGAAACCACTCTTAGTTTGACGGCTCGGCCCAGCACACCGCTAGCTGAAGCCATGGCTAGGCGTTTGGCGTCGTTGCCCAGCGACATATCGAGCACGGTCTGTGATTCAGCGATCTTGATTAGGAGTTCGTTCCCCTGCACGCTCCATTCGCCGCCGGAAAGGAGGGAGGCCAGGAAGTTCTGATTGCCATCGGTCAGTGCTTGCAAGACTGCGGCGCGAAGTCGTTCGATCTGCTCCTGGGGAGTTTGAATAGCGGGCGCGGGCTGAGGTGGGTCGGCTGGCTGTGAGGCTTGAACTGAAGCTGTGGCGGCGTCGGCAGAGACGTAGCTAGCTACGTCTCTACTATCGGATACCGGCTCGGCATCGCGTTGTGGTGCGGGGGCGGCTGAACCCATGATTACGGGCTCTTGTTGGGTCGCCTGCGCTACGATGCGCGGGCCGGGTGGCGGAATGCTGGAACCGGAATCTTCCTGGCGCGGGGTGCCTTTGCGGGCAGAGTCGGCGGCAAAAGGACTGACATAGTTCGGGCGTCCCGGCTCTGTTCGTGGTCCCGCCGACGGTAGGTTGCCAACGATTGACGGCCTGGCCAACGGCTTCTGTGCACCAGTTGGAGCGGCGAGGGAGACATCGCTCAGCAATTGCTCGATCGGAAGCAACTTCTGCGCGTGCGCCATTTTCAGGAGTCCGAGTTCGAGATGGAACCGCTGTTCCTGCTTGTACCCAAGCTCGCCATGAGTGCGGAGCATGATCTGCAAGTGGCGGGTGAGGTCTTCTTCACCAAAGAGCTCCGCCACGCGCGCGACTCGTTCGCGCTCTTCGTTGGAAATCTGCAGGAGAGCGGAGTCTTTTCCGGCGATCTTGGCGACCGTGGCGTTGCGCAGGAAACGGACCATCTGACGCGCAAAGTGAGTAGGGCTATGGCCCTCACTGATGAGGTGGTCGACCTGGCGTAGGATCTCTTCGCTCTTCGATTCAGAAACCGCCTGCATGACCTGCTCGAGAATGTGAGCGGGGGCGGCGCCGACCAGATTGCGGACCGAGTCTGCAGTGAGCTTGCCCGAAGACGACGCGATCGCCTGATCGAGGATCGAGAGGGCGTCGCGCATGGAGCCATCACCAGCTTCGGCCAAGAGCGCGAGAGCATCATCGTCGGCCTCGATCTTTTCGCGCGTGAGGAGATCGCGGAGCTGGCCGACGATGTCGTCGAACTTTACGGCGCGGAAACTGAAGTGCTGGCAACGAGAGCGGATCGTCTGCGGGATGTCTTCAGGCTGCGTGGTTGCCAGCATGAATACGATGTGATCTGGCGGTTCTTCGAGAGTCTTTAGAAGCGCGTTGAAGGCAGCGTCGGTAATCTGGTGGGCTTCGTCGAGAATGTAGATCTTGAAGCGGTCGCGGGCGGGTCGGTAGCGAGCAGCCTCGCGGAGCTCGCGGATTTCGTCGATGCCACGATTCGTCGCGGCATCGATCTCAATAACGTCAACCGCGTTTCCAGCACGAATCTCTGTACACGACTCACAGATGCCGCAAGGTTCCGGAACCGGATGATCCTTTGAGCGGCAGTTCAAAGCCGCAGCGAGAATCCGGGCGACGGTGGTCTTACCGATCCCGCGATGACCGCTGAAGATATAGCCATGGGCCGTTCTTCCCTGCTCAATGGCGTTCTGGAGCGTACGGGTAACGTGCTCTTGCCCGATGACCTCGGAGAATTTCTGTGGACGGTATTTGCGGGCCAGGACGGTGTAACTCATGAGGGCGAAGTATCGATTATACGTGAGAGGAAACAAACGCGGAGCAGGCAGAATTGTGAGTAGAATCGATCCACACGAACCGCGATTCGCCGCGGGCGACGGGTGGATGGTCCCAAAAGAAGCGGGACTTGCGCACGGTGCCAGCCCGCGATAGGCTGGTCGCACCCTGAATACGCAAAAGCGGCGCGGGGCCAGCGAGTCCACAGTGTGAGCCGCGGAGGAGGGTCTCAAATGCAATTGAAACTTACCCGGAGAACGGTTGACGGAATTCTGGCGATTGGATGCAGCGGGCGGATTGTGTTTGGCGAAGAGTCGTCGCTGCTACGGGACGACGTCAAGAAGGCGATCGCCGACGGCAATAAACGAATCGTGCTTAACCTTAGCGAGATTAGCTACATCGATTCCGGAGGGCTAGGAACTCTCGTGGCCCTGCATACGACGGCCCACAATACCGGCGGAACGATCAAGCTGGCCAATCTGACGCGCAGGGTTGGAGATTTGCTGCAGGTGACCAAGCTGCTGACCGTGTTTGAGGTGCACGAGTCGGAGTACGACGCGCTGGAGGCATTCCGGACGGCAGCTTGATCGTCGAAGTTGGCCGATCTTCACCCCACAAAGGACACGAAGGTCCACGAAGGAAATCCGCCGGTCTTGCGTTCCCTCGTATTCCTTCGTGCGCTTCGTCGTTTCGTCGTTAGTCAAAATTGCCTGTCGCGAAGAACGCGACAGGCTGGGGACCCGAATCTCCGAGAATTCCAACTTGCAGGCCGGCTCGTCTTCCGAGCCGGCCTGTTGCGCTCAGAGATGAAGAAACGCAAGAAGAAACCAGACCCAGCGGGAAAGATGCGGCTACGGATCGAGCGAGCGATTCGTGCGATCCCCAAGGGCAAGGTGTCTACATACGGCGCAGTCGCGAAGATGGCCGGATACCCGGGCGCGGCGCGGATGGTCGCGCGGGTCTTGCGGCGTGGTTTTGGTTTGCCCTGGCAGCGCGTGTTGGGAGCCGGAGGCGCGATCAAGTTGACTGGTGATTCTGCGATTGAGCAGCGGCTTGCGCCTGGAAGCGGAGGGTGTGCGGTTTCGCGGAAGGAAAGTGGACATGAACGCACATGAGTTCAAAAGGCTGCTTTCCAAAGGGACAAGAAAACGTCCAACATATTAGGTCCACTAGAAGGAAATCCTGAAGTTTTCCACTGCGAACATTCGCGACCATCGGAGGACAGATGCGCCATTTCTTCCTGGGTGCCCTTACGACCACTGTGGCGTTTGTATTTGCTGGAATCCTTTATTTGCGGCTCGGTTGGGCTGAGGTTCGCGGAGACGTAGCGCCTTCGCAGTTGGAGTCGTCGCTGATGCAAATGGCGGTACATGCTTCCGTGAGGCGGCATGCACCCGAGATCGCAAACCCGGTCGCACCGACGGATGAGAACCTGATTGCGGGCGGAAAGATGTATCTCAACGAGTGCGCTGGATGTCATGGGACCCCGGGGCAGGCAACCAAGGGGAGCGATCCGTTGAATCCGGCTGCGCCCCGATTGCCGGAGGTTGGGACGGAGTACTCGGAGGCGCAGATTTTCTGGGTGGCGAAACATGGGATTCGTAGAACAGGAATGTTCGCCAACGGAGCTTGGGATTCGGATCAGAAACTGTGGACCGTTGCAGCATACATCTATCGGATCAGGAATCTACCGCCGCAGGTCAAGAACGAAATCTCGAGGCCAGCCCAGGGCACTAATTAGCGTTTGAATTGCTCGTCAATCTCCACCTGATATCCCGTCACCATTTTGTTCGTCTCATTGGCCATGCCTACCACTGCCATCAGTTCCTTGAACATGGCGTCCGTCATGCCTTTTTTTTGTGCGGACGCAGTGTGCGAAGCGATGCAGTAGTGACACTGGTTGGTCACGCTGACGGCCACGTAGATCAGTTCTTTTGTGAGTGGGTCGAGTTCGCCTGGAGCCATGATCTGCTTGATATCTTCCCAAGTGCGCTTGAGCGTAGCGGGATCATGGGCGATCGCCTTCCAGAAGTTGTTGATCCAGTCGGTCTTCCGAGTCGCCATGATGTCGTCATAAATCGCACGGACTTCCGGGCTCGCGTCTTTGTATTCGACTAGCCCTAGCGTGGACATAAATATCTCCGGAACGAATCAGTCAATCGCGAAAGATTACCGCAGAGATCGCTGAGAAACTCCACCGAGATCGCGGAGTGGGACTCGTGCCACTTGCTTCGGTGCGTATCACATTCTTACGGAAGTTCACCGCTCAGCAACTTTGCGAGAGAAACCGCCGGCACTCGCAGACCGACGTAGAAGTGCCCGAACAACGCATAGACGGCGCTGACTTCATCGAAGCGCATTTCGTAGATCAGCTTTTTGAAGACCAGGGGATTGTCGGCAAAGAGGTCTACACCCCACTCCCAATCGTCGAAGCCAATCGAGCCGGTGATAATCTGTTTGACCTCGCCTGCGTAGCGGCGGCCAACCAGGCCGTGATCGTTCATCTGGCGAGCGCGCTCTTCGATGGGCAGCTTGTACCAGTTCTTGTCTTCTCCACGGCGGCGGTCCATGGGATAGAAGCAGGCGTAGCGGTTCGGAGGAATGTCCGGATAAAGCCGAGGCTTCATCGCCTCTTTGTGACGGTCGAGCTTGCATTCAATCTCGGCTTTCCACTGGTCCGAATGTGGCTCGATACCCTGATCCATCAGCTCTTTGTAGATCTTCAGCGTCGACTCGTACAAACCGAGTTCGATGATGGACAGATAGGAAGTGGTCGGCTCGAGGTAATCGCTGAGGCGCAAATTGGCAAGTTTGAGTTCCGCCTGGTTCAGATCAGCAAACGACTCGCGGAAGTGGATCAGCATGAGATCGCCCTTGTGCCCTATGAGCGAGTAGAGTGCGGACTGTCCCGGAGAATGTTTTTCCATCGCAGCTAACGCTTCTGAAGCTTCCTGGGCGATCGCGGACTTCTCGGCCGCGGGCAGTGCACGCCACGCCGGCCAGCGAAGGCGCAGCATCTGGTGCAGAACACTGTAGCCTTCGGTCGTCAGGGGCACTGCCGGAACTTCCGCAACTGCCTGCGGACGAGGATGGTGAGTGGTCGTCATTAGGGCCTCTTTTGGAATGGTACGCGGACTGAACCGAGCCTTTATTGTATCGCGGCAGCGACTCCGAACCGGCCAAGATGGACCAACTAGTCACGGCAACGGACGATATACCCGCCCCTCGTCGGTCAACTACAAGGTTTTCCGGAATGACAGCCCGCAGAAGCGCGCTTACGCTCGGTTGAGAATGGAAAGGATGAATCAGCCATGAAGATAGAGAAGTTCGTGAGATCAATCCTGAAGTCAATTGTTTACATCATGGATGAGACAGCCAACCGTGTGGATCGCGTCTCGGATCGAGCCTCGGAACTCGCCGAGAACACACGGAGCGTGATCTATCCGAACGAAGGCCACACCGTTCGAAATATCATGAGTTTCGCCGCCGGCATCGGCGTCGGAGTCGCGGCGGGAATCCTGATTGCACCATCGAGCGGTGCCGAACTGCGAAGTACCATTAGCGACAAAGTACAAAACATCGGCGACAAAGTAAGAGGACGCAGCGAACCTTACGCGACTGGCACAGAGATCCGGTAGCGTCGGACCGGACAAGTTGTGGAAAAGGGGCCGGATCGAGTTTCCGGCTCTCTTTGTTTTCGCGGTGAAATCGAACGCAAAACAATTTTGTGAATTTGCGAAACCGCAGACTCACGGACGTTGTGATGCTCGCAATCGGATGCGATCGGAAATGCTTCTTGAGGCCTGCCTCTAAGGTATGCGTCAGGCTTTGAGGCAACGTTGCCGCTGCCGTCCCAGGCTGTCGATCTCGAGTTCGACTGTGTCTCCAGCTTTCAAATAGCGGGGCGGCTTCATTCCGAGACCTACCCCAGGCGGCGTTCCAGTCGAGATCAGGTCTCCCGGCTCCAAAGTCATGAACTGGGAAATGTAATGGATGAGGTGAGCGGGAGCAAAGATCATGGTTCCGGTGTTGCCATTCTGACGAAGTTCGCCGTTAACCCATAGCTTCATTCCCAGATTCATCACACCGGGCACTTCGTCGGGCGTGGAAAGCCAAGGGCCCAGCGGGTTAAATGTGTCACAGCTCTTTCCTTTGCTCCATTGGCCGCCGCGCTCCAACTGGAATTCCCGTTCGGAAACGTCATGAGAAATGCAGTACCCGGCAATACAGTGGGCAGCCTCGTCGAGCGACTCTAGATATCTGGCGTCTTTCCCGATGATGACCCCAAGCTCGACTTCCCAATCGGTCTTTTCACTGAGACGTGGAATCAAGAGATCATCGTCCGGCCCAACGACTGTGTTTGTGGCCTTGAGAAACAGGATCGGTTCCTTCGGAATCTCCATCCCTGACTCGCGCGCGTGATCGTGAAAGTTCAAACCAATGCACACAATCTTGCGGGGACGCGCGACCGGCGCACCCCATCGCGTCGACTCTGGAATTTCAGGGAAAGACTCCGGCGGTCGATGGCGGAGCAAGGCGCGTAAAGACTCGAGTCCGGCGGCTGAGAAGAACGCACTATCCCAATCCCGAAATTCCGCAGAGAGGTCCCGGCGTCTGTCGTTGACAACTATCCCTGGTTTCTCACTCCCTCGCTCTCCAAATCGAATCAGTTTCATTTATCTCCGGAATGTGCACACTCATCAACGAAACCGTTCATCGCCAGGACTCGACCTTTCGGCGCGCACCCCATGATAACCTTCGTTCGCTGCACTGCGAACGAATCGTGTCTCTGGTTATCACCTCAGTTCGATCGCTGGATTGTCCCCCGGATCAAGGGCATCTGACCGACAACGAATAGCGCTATCGTTTCCAGGTTGCTTGAGAGACTTGGTGAGGTATGAAAGGAATCGCCTGGTTAGGCAGGAACCGGCGCTCGGGACTTCAGACGTTTGCGCACATCAGTGCGCAATCACGAGATTCTTTACTGCGGCACAGTGACAGGTGTTGCTGCTGCGATTGACAGCCTCTGGTGGTGGGCTTTCCGAACCGTATGTGTGATCCCCCAATAGCCCGGCGCCATAAAGCATGTCCGCCCAGCCGGCGAATGACACTGTGGGCACTCGACCGTCAATTCAGGATGTCCACTGCGGACACCCTTCTTCGCTTGCTTTGAGTTCGGCCATACCTGCGCACGAGATGTCGCCATTTACATCCTCCATATATCTGTCCAAGTAGCTGAGTGAGTAGCTACCTGATGACACGATCTAAGTAGTGAGGTTCTTACGACGTCCGCACCGCTATGCCCGCACAAAGGGCGAGGGAGTGTGGTGAGAATAACAGTGGGCGAGTGAATATAGACGTGCGCCCATCTGAAATTGCACTCAATTTACAAACTTTACAATCAGCGATGATAGCGATTGGGCTACTGCTCGACAGAAGCGTGTATCACCAGCTACTCGATATGGTTAGGACAAAAACGCTAACTTGTCTCAGTTAACAAATTTAACATTAACTGCCAGTATTAAATTTATTGTCAACTTGGTCAAAGATACGCAAAATCAGGGCCGCCGCCCTTCGGTATTTGATGTTGAACAAAATGAGTAACCGCAGACCCGCATAAGCTCAGCTCACTTCACGACTGGAATGGTCCAGTTGTGAATGTGGCAGTGGCATGCGGCGCTCCCCCTAGTGCTTACGCAGCTGCTGACCGAAGTAGTGGGGATCAATAACCAAGCATTTTGAACGGTAAGTGGAGCTGGATGCGCCGGTTCAGCCGGAGTGTCGAGCTGTCGCCGGATCTCTGTGTTCGCGGCTCACGAGTTTGCGGCAGGTAGGGACAAGAGCAGCACTTACCATTCCGGGCGCTGTTGGCGCTCGCGAGGAAGCCAGGAGGCTACAACGGTCATGAGGAAGATGTCACTACTGTGTTTCTCCCTTGTTCTGGTCGTCATGATGGCGGTCGCTGCAAGCGCCCAGTCATTCCAGGTCCAGTGTCCGACCAGCACCATCACGCACCCAAACGCTGCCAACAACAATTCAGAGCCGGACTATACCGGCCCGACGACCTTCGCCCCGGGCGCCAAGGGATATCTCGAGCCCTCGAATGTGAACGGCGCGATTAAGTGCCAGCAGATCTCAGGCGGCGACGGTTTCGCAACGATGGGTGATGGCTCTTCGACATATCTCTTCGCATTCGGACCTCTGTCCGGATTGAAAGACATGGCTGAGGGAAAGCCTGGCACTCAGTTCCCAAGCGTGTTTAACACGCCGACCACCGGGCTCCAGCCGGGCGATCCGGCCTTTTCGAATGGGATCGTCGCCGGTACATGGCCAGGATTCCCGCTTTCGACGAGTGCGCTTGACTACAACGGTGCTGTAGGACTGGCTCCTGATGCCGACGCAATCGCCGCTGGCCTGTGCACGGCACCTTGCATCGATGGTCACGTCGACACGCGCCAGATCATGGACGTCGGCGTAATGAACGGGAACATGCCCGCGCCACTGATGGCCATTGACGAAGATGACGAGTTCTTCCTCACTCTCACCAACGTCGGCCAGGTGATGCGCCCCGATCTGTTCGAGCAGCACACCGTTCACTTTCACGGCTATCCCAACGCCTCCGCATTTTATGACGGCGTTCCTGATGCGTCCGTCGCCATCAACATTGGTGGCAGCTTCACTTATTACTATCTTGCGCCGGATGCCGGCACTTACTTCTGGCATTGCCACATCACGCCTCCCGAGCACTTGCAGATGGGCATGGTCGGACAGATTTATGTGCGCCCTCGTCAGAATCGGGTCCCGACCGGGGCAGCTCTCCGCAGGCCTTGAAAGCACAACAAGGCGATCCGCGAACTAAGTGCGATTCGACCGACATTCTGTGCTGCAATCCCGATGCCTGCTGGCGCTAACACGGGTTCTGGAGCCACTGGCGTAGCACGGTCTCCGCAGACACGTACGCCTACAACGACGGCGACGGCTCGACCGCGTTACGACGTCGAGTACCCGCTCCAGATTCACGGCTTCGATCCCAACTTCCACTTTGTCGGCATGACCTTCAACCCGGAAGGTTTCACCGACATGAAGGACAAGTACTTCCTGCTGAACGGCCGCAGCTATCCCGACACCGTCACGCCTGGACCTCTGGCGACGCAGACCACGGATGGCGTCATGCACTTCTCGCAGCCGTTGCCCTCGATCATCAACATCCCCGTCGGTGGAAAAGCGCTGCTCCGCATCGCGGACCTCGACGTAACCGAGTACCAGACCCTGGCTTCGCTCGGCATTCCGATGACCGTTGTTGGGTACAACGCCAAACTGCTCCGCGACCAGGCCGGCAACAACCTTTACTACAAGACGAATTCGATCACGCTGGCCGGCGGTGAGTCTCTCGACGTGATCCTCGATGCCAGCGACACGACGAAGTTTCCGGCCAATCGAGTTTTCTACCTCTACACGCCCAATCTCGACCACCTGTCCAACGATGCAGAGAATTTCGGCGGCCTGATGACCGAAGTACACATTTGCAGCAGCGTCACAGGCGGCAACACCTTCGGCAATCAATGTGTGAATTAGGAGCGCAGCAATGAGAGTGATGAACATGACTAAGACAATCTCAAAAACGCAACTGCTTCTCGCGATCGTGCTCACGGCGCTGTTGCTCGCGCCTGCGGCTTTTGCTGCCGCTCCTGGGATCACGGGACCAAACTTCAACCTGACAGCACGAGCCGAATACCTCACCCAGCCCGATGGCTCGGCAGTCTACTCGTGGGGCTACGGTTGCACTGGCACTCCCACTGGCTTCGCCCCTTCGGCCATCACGAACGGCTTCTGCAGCAATATGCAGGTGCCTGGGCCGACGTTGATCGTGACACAGGGACAGACGGTTACGGTCGCCCTGACCAACAATCTGCCGACGGCGGCCGGTAACACATCGATCCTATTTCCAGGCTTGAACGTGACTTCGTCCACGGGGGCGGGCACGCAGCGTGGTCTCTTGACGCAGGAGGCAGTACCCGGTGGCACGGTTACCTATACCTTCACCGCGACCACGCCCGGCACGCGCGCGTATTACAGCGGGACGCAGGGCGATCTCCAGATGGAAATGGGCCTGTACGGGGCCATCATTGTTGTGCCAACCGCGATACCCACCGAGTGCACGACAGGAATTCATGCCAGCAATGTGTCCGCCCAGACTAACTGGGGTGAAAGCAACTTCCGTCTGGCAGCCGCGGCATACAGCCACCCCGGCGCGTGCTACGACCGGGAGTACATCTTCCAGTTTTCTGAAATGGATCCACGAATCCACCGCGAGGCCCTACAACAATCCACCAGGACCTGCACTGGTTGCATGACCGTTGCTACTGAGCCTTACGTGCCCGCGTACTTCATGATTAACGGCCGCTCCATGCCCGATGACATGGATCCCAACTACGCGCCGCAATATCCACACCAGCCTTACAACGGAAATCCGCATATGCATCCGGGCGAGTTGGTACTGCTCCGGATCATCGGCCAGGGCCGCTGGCAACATCCGTTCCACGAGCACGGCAACCACGTGCGTGTCCTGGCGCGAGATGGAAATCTGATCCTGAGCTCGACCAGTCCTACTGACCCCAATCTCGCTGGTCCACTGCTTTTCACGACCACCACGACACCGGGACAAACGATCGACGGAATCTATTATTGGACCGGTAAGGGCCTGAACTGGGATCCATACGGCCACAACCCGGCATCCGGCGACCCGTTGGCAAAGCTGAGCTGCACCCCAGATGCAAATGGCTACAACACGGGAAGTCCCACAGCGATTAATTACTTCGAGTGGTGCCAGGACCATAACAAGCCGCTGCAAGCTACTCCAACCGGTGATGTTGCCGGTAGCGGTCCAGCAACCCTGCCGGATCCCAACATCTTTGCGAATGGAGCTTGGTACGGCGGCAGTCCCTATCTAGGGCCGAACGCCACCGTGCGCGCGGTTGGCTCGACCGGTACGACTCCACCGTCCGGCACTGTCGCTAATTCGCCAACCGACGAAGCCGGCTTCGCTTTCATGTGGCACTCGCACAACGAGCGCGAGATCACCACCAACAATAGCTTCCCGGGTGGAATGCTGATGATGATGCTGGTGGATTCCCGGGAATTCGTAATCAACGAGTCCAACTAACTTACTGAGGATACTGAGGAGATAGACATGCGATTCACCCATTCCAACAAGACTGTAAGAACAGTGTTACTGGCCGTTTGTATCCTCCTCCTTGGAGCCAGTTGGGCTGTTGCACAGCAGCAGGTGAACCTGACCGCTGCTCCCAGTTCGGTCACCTTGCCTGACGGCTCTTCCGTGCCCATGTGGGGTTACACCTGCGGCACCACGGTAGGCGGTGCCGTCTGCTCGAAGTTGAATCCCACCGCCGCCGGTTGGTCCCCTGTGGTGATCCAAGTTACCACGGGTCAGAATTTGACGATCAACCTGACCAACAGTCTGACCTTTGCCAGTGGCGGCATCCCCACGTCGCTGACGATCGTGGGCCAGCTGGGCGGCGGTCTTGGTACGGCCCCGGCGACCACACCAAGCCCGGCACACCCGGTGCAGACACTTACCTGGCCCGCATCCAGCAGCGACCCGGGCGATGGAGCGAACACACCACCACCGCAGGGCAATCGCGTCCGGTCGTTCGCAACCGAGGTTGCGGCCGGTGGCACAACCGCCCTGACATGGACCGCCCCGAATCCGGGCACGTATCTCCTCGAGTCGGGCACCCATCCTTCGATTCAGGGACCTATGGGTCTTTACGGCATGGTCGTAGTGACGGGCCTAGGCTCGAGTACAGGAACTGCCCCCGTTACGGCATACCCTGGCGTGACCTACAATGCCGATGTTCGGCTGCTCTTTAGTGAAATCGATCCAGTCCAGAACAACGCGGTCAATACCGCTGTTAATACGTCTGGATTCAGTGAGACCAAGGTTTGGTCCGGACAGCCCGATCATTGCGGCAATCCGGCCTCAGCGGACTACAACACCTGCTATCCGCCAGTGGTGAACTACTCGCCGCGCTACTACCTGATTAATGGTGTAGGGTTCAACAAAGCCAACGCTGCTGCTTCGTTGTTCCCTTCAAACCCCGTGACCGTGCTTGCGCCGGCTGGCAAAACGGCCCTGGTCCGCATGGTCAATGCAGGCTTGCGCATGCACATCCCGTCGATCGTGGGAGCCCAGACCGGAGCCGCACCTGCCGCTTCCGGTTTCTCGCTGATCGCGGAAGACGGCAACGTTCTGCCGGGCGTTCGACGTACACAGAGCGAAGTCTTCATGGCCCCGGGCAAGACCTATGACGTCATGGTCAATGTTCCGGTCGGCGCGGCCGCGGCCACACCGCCACAAGCTCTCCCGATCTTCGATCGCGCCTTGGGCTTGTCGGGCAACGCGACGGCTCGCGATGCCGGCATGGTCGCTTACCTCGGCATCAATAACGGTACGCTTCCGATTCCTGCGTCCGCCGCCACGACAGCGGTTGCCGACACCTACAATTCGGTGCTCGCGGGAAAGACTCTAACGGTCTCGGACCCGGCTAAGGGCGTGATCGCCAACGACGTGAACGTGCTTGGAGTCAAGGTCGTGGGCGCATCGCCGGCCGGTTTGACTTTGCACGTGGACGGCACTTTCGACATACACAGGAGGTGCAGCCACCAGCTTTACGTATTGCGGCAACGGCGCAACTTCAGGACCGGCTTGCGCTAATGTCACGCTCGGGCATGGCGACGCTGGAAAGCGCAGCTCGGGCATCAGCTGCAGCTTCCCCTCACCGTCGGCATTCCAATCGAACGTTGCGACAACGTTGAGCATCAAACCCCCCGGAGTCCTGCAGTATTGTACGGACGCCGCCGGGTATCCCCTCACTATCGATTTAACCTCGCCCCCCAGTTTGGCTGGTGGATCCGTTGTGATGGATCAGAATGGCGGGTTCACTGCAACCGGCGTTAGCGGCTCCGGGCTCCACAGCTTGACCTTCAAGCCGCAAAACGCGCAGGGCGTCACGGGTGCTTCACAGACCGCGATGATCGACTTCCCCGCCCCCAGCGGCCTTACTGTGACGTTGGTCGACGGCACCAAGACAGCACTCGATTCTCAGGATTACCGCTGGATCATCGAAGAAGATCGCACCTTCTACGTCGATCCTGCTTGCCAAAAGAATCCTGTGCCCGCGGGATGCCCGACGGTTACGAGCCAAGGGATGCCCGCTGTGTTTGGGACTAACTTCCACACCAGCTACATGCCCATCGTGGCTCAAGGCTGCGTGGGACAGATTTCCTGCGAGCAGGGCCAAACCGTGCTGGATCCGAGCACTGGCGATCACGTCGCTGCAGCTTGCGATATCGGAAACGGCGTGTGCCGAGCTGCTGCTCAAAAGAACCAGTTGCTTCCCGGCGAGGTCCGCGCTCGATCCGACCAAGCACTACTACATCTCAGTCCTGCCCGGCGACGCCATGGATCCGGGCCATGCGATGGGCGGAGCGCAAATCGCTCCCGGTGCCAGACCTTGGTACAATGTCATTGTCGAACCGCAATCGCAGCCGCCGGCGAAGGTATCGGTCTTTGTTTTCGAAGATGATCATCCGTTGAACGGCGAACACGATGCCAGCGGCGGCGTTGACATCCTTGCGCCCAACGAGGCCGGCTTGGGAGGCTTCAACATCACCATCATCGACCTCGTCGGTATGTCGGGCGATTCTGCCGGACAGTTGACCTACGATGAGTTCGGACAGCCTCTCTCGAACGCTCTGGCGGGAACCATCGATCCGGTCACGACGAAGGATGCGTGCCCCATCACCGCGAATCCGAACACTGGATTTGACGGTGCCAACAGCCCGAACGGCATTACAGGCGTTATCCCGGTCTGCCCGAAGTATGAGGCAGACGGTGTAACCCTGTCGCCCCTGGCTGGTCAAGCGGTCGTTGCCAACATGCCACCCGGACGGTATGGAATTATTGCGACTCCCGCGGCGGATCGAATTTCACGCGGCGAAGAGTGGCTCCAGACCAACACTCTCGATGGCGGCAAGGATCACGAAGCTTTCGTCAAGGCGGGTGAACCGGCTTACTTCCAGGAATTTGGACCTGCCGGATTCCACGTCTCCATCGGCTTCGCCAATCCTGTGTTCATCAATAACCACGCCCGGAACGATTCGGGAACCGGCATCTGCAATTCCGCACCCAACGGCGGTGGCCTGACTTGTACCTCGTTCGTAAAAGGTCAAGTCACCGGATCTCGTCTGAGCCGTCCGTCGGATGAAAGACTCTACGGCAGCGGCTCGCGCGACACCTTCGGCTACACCCAGTGCTATGCCAGCCTCGGCACGCCCGACGGAGCTGATTTCTCCTTCGCGAAGTGCGATGACCAGGGCAACTTCACTCTGGCGAACGTTCCCGAAGGCGATTGGCGACTCACCATCTTCGATCAGTGGAACGATCAGATCGTCGACGGAATCTCGACTCCGGTGCGCGTGGGCGGCTCTACCAACGCTTCCCTTTGCCACGGATCGACAACCAACGGTACGACCTGCGATATGGGAGAAATCGCTGTCCACGCGTGGAAAGACAATCTCTCCACCCGTACGTTCTTCGACACCAACGGAGACGGAGTGTCGCAGGACACCGAACTCGGGCTATCGTTGGTGCCGACCAACATCCGGTATCGCGATGGCAGCCTCTCAAACCTGAACAGCACCGACCTGGAAGGTTTTGCCGGATTCAACGAGGTCTTCCCGATCTTCAGCTGGTATGTTCTGGAAACCGATTCCAATCGCTACAAGAACACCGGAACGCACGTGATCAACGACGCGGGTGGGCCGGCCGACGGAACGACGTCTTGCGGCAACGGGTTCCCAGAGTGCGGAACTTCCGCCCTCTTGGCCAACATGGCCCGCACCAAGGAGGACTTCTCGGTTCCCCCGGCTCCTGCGAGTTCCCGGCGCAGTGTATTGCGATAACGCTGACTGCGGCGGCTTCTCGATCGCTACTGATTCCATGCGCACGGCGGCAACGGCGGTCCTGGCGGGTCCACTGGTCGAATCGATCCCCCGTGGGTCACCAGCTACGGCTGGCAGACCTACATGGGGCAGAATCAGTTAATCGAATTCGGTAAGGCCCCATTTAACCCGGGCGAGAATGGCGGCATTCGTGGCCACGTCGTTTACGCCTCGACCCGTCCATTCGACGATCCGGCCCTGTTGCTCCAACTCACCTGGGAGCCTCAGGTACCGCACGTCACCATCAACCTCTACAAGAAGGGTTTTGCTCCCGATGGAGTCACCCCAACTCTGACCAAGGTGGACAGCACCGAAACCAGCAGCTTTGACGACTGGGCACAGGGTTTCCGTTCCGATGGCGTGCCTAACATGAACTGCCCGGGTCAGGATCCTACCGATCCGTTCCTCTACACCCTGACGAACCAGCCCAACTATCTGGACTGGTACAACGCGCAGCACGGAGGGACGGCGCTGTAACCCCGCTGCCGAACAGCTCGCAGTACAAGTGCTACGACGGCATGCACAACTGGAACCAGTTACAGCCGGCTCCGTACGACGGCATGTACAAGTTCCCCAGCGTTATCGACCGCAATCCGACGACCGGCGTAGCCACAGGTACGCACTGCACCATCTGCACCACCGTAAACGGCGAGCCTATGCTTCCGACCGGCACCTACGTAGTCGAAATGATCGTTCCCCCGGGCTACGAACTGGTGAAGGAAGAAGACAAGAACATCCTGCTGGGAGACACCTATGACGCACCGGTGACCACGCAGTTCGCCGGCTTCGGCAACATCTTCATCATGCCGGACCAGGCTTCCGTAGCTGCCGCCTACAACGCCAACAATCCTCTGATCCCCTCGACCGACGAAGGCGTACACGCCGCGGCACGAAGGTGACACCGGTAGCGTCGAAACCTTCTGGCCCTGCGTCGGCGCCATGCGCATCGTTCCCGATTTCAACAGCCTGTACCCGCAAGCCGGGCAGAATGCGCCGTTCGCGGGAGCTTCCCGTCCGCTCTGCGATCGCAAGGAAGTCGTGCTGCAAGACCAGATGTCGGTGCTGGCGAAGTTCTACGTCTTCACCTCCACCCACGTCGCGGCCCACTTCACGGGCATCATCACCGATGACTTCACGTCCGAGTTCGATCCCTTCTCTCCGGCCTTCGGCGAGAAGTTCGCGCCGGCTAACCTGCCGGTTGGAATCCGGGATTGGGCCGGCAACGAGATCGCCCGTGTCTACTCCGACAATCACGGAATCTACAACGGTCTGAACTACTCCACCTTCTCGGTGAACCCGCCTGATCCTAGCGGCTACATACCGCAGATGATGGTGATGTGTATGAATGACCGTGGCAGCGGAGCTGTTGCGGATCCGTTCTATCAAGCCGCATACAGCCAGTTCTGCTACGAATGGTCGTTCATGCCCGGCCAGACCTCGTACATGGACACCCCGGTGATTCCGACGTCTGCATTCGCACCGGGATACAACCACCCCGACTGCGCTTACCCGGATGCAACTCCGGCGGTCAGCGAAGTCGACGGCGACCGGAATTGGTCCTTGGATCTCTGCACCCGGAACCTCGCACCCCATCACCATTCACGCCCTGGGTGACCAGGCTGTGAGCAGCTACGCATATTCCGGTCCGCAGGCCACTACGGCTCCGTGGAACAAGAAGACAATTACGCGTCACTATGGCTTCGGCGCACGCAAGGCACGGGCAGTGTCACCATCGGTGGGATCACCGCCAACGTTGTCGAGTTGGAGTGATACGACGATCACCGTCACTCTGCCCGACGATAGTGCTCACCAGGTACCGCTCTGCTCGTTACAGCAGCAGCAACAGTACGGCGGTCCCAGTGGCGTTGGCAACGGCGCTCGCTGCGGCGAGTTGGTAATCACCGCAGGCAACGGCAAGAAGTCGGTCGACACCGTCACCATTACGATCGGTGGCAAGGCTCCAACGCGCCTTACTTCAGGGGCAGTCGATTCAGAGCGGCGATCGACACAGCCATGCCAGGCGACCTGATCATCGTGCCCGCCCGGCGTCTATCATGAGTTGCTGGTAATGTGGAAGCCGGTCCGGTTGCAAGGTGTCGGAGCTGCCTCCAGCATCATCGATGCTAATGCGCATCCCTCCGGCATTCTGACTGACTGGCGGAAACGGATCGTTTGCCTGTTCGGACTAGGCGAAAATGGTTCGCCAACCTCCTGGCAAAGTTCCTGCACGAACAGCTGGGCTGGCCATGTCGGCTTCAATGCAGGCCCAAACAATCCGCAGGTGGATCGCATACCGTCGGAAGCCACTGTCGGCTGGGACGCCACGCTGAACGGCAACCTGGCGGAACAGTTGCAAGAACCATCACTGATGGGAGCGTATGAAGGAGCGGGAATAACGGTACTGGCCAAAGGAGTGAACTTCCACGGACAGGATCCCTTCCAGGATACGCTAGAGGGAGGCTTCCCGGATGGCACCGACACTCCTGCGGAACAGACCGCAGGATTGCGGAAGCGGCGGCGTTAACACCAACAATCACAATCCGTTCCCCAGCAACTTCCAATGCAATCCGTCGCGCATTGACGGCTTGTCGATCGCGAACAGTTCCCAGGGCGGTGGCGGCATCTTTGTCCACGCGTGGGCACATAATCTGGAAATCGCTAACAATCGCGTCAACAACAACCAGGGAACCTTGGCTGGTGGTATCACGATAGGCCAAGGCGAATTTCCTCCACAGCAAATTCAGGGAGACGCCACTCTCATTGGCTCCGGGTTCCTGCCAGTCCAGTCCTAACGCTGGTACTCAGTTACCGTACTGCCACAACCTGATTGTGAACGTGCACCACAACGCGGTCACATCCAATTCCTCGGAGGGAGATGAATTGTTCTCCTCTAGTCCCTCCGGCGCGGGCGGCGTTGCCTTCTGCTCCGGTGCTGACAACTACCAGTTCAACTACAACTGGGTTTGCGGCAACCTGAGCACTGGCGATGGTGCAGGCGTTACTCACATGGGCTTCAGCTGGGATGGCCAGATCCAGCACAACACCATCCTGTTCAATCAGGCAACAAACCCGACCACGCCGAGCAACGGTGGCGGTCTGCTCATCGGAAACTCCCCGGATACGGATCCGGCATGCCCCGCTGGCAGCGAACCTGATGCAGATTGCGCTCTTGCGTTCAGTACTGCCCCCGGCGATGGTGTCGGTCGCAACCTGCTCATCAACGCCAACCTGATTATGGGCAACGCTGCAGAAGCCGGCAGCGGTGGTGGTATTCGCTTCCAGGGTGTCAACGGCACAGAAGTGGGTACCTTCCCCAACAATCCGGAACGTTGGTACACGGTCACCGTAACCAACAACATCATCACCAACAACGTTGCTGGTTGGGATGGCGGCGGCGTCTCCTTGCAGGATGCGATCGGCGTCAACCTGATCAACAATACGATCAGCTCCAACGATTCCACCGCATCCTCAGGGGCTCTGTTCGGAGCTTTCTTCGCTCCCGAAGCCAGCTCTCCGACTCCCTGCCCGCGTGACGCATCGGGTGCTTCGACTCGCTGCGTGCCGGCGTCAGATCCACAGCCGGCCGGAATCTCCAGTGGCCGACACTCGGCGGAGCTCTTGGCATCGCTGCCCACCAACATCACCTGCCCTGTTGGCCATGGTGTAGGTGGAACAGGCACCGGTGGCCGCGTCAATGGCGCCTGCCGTACTGTCTCGTACCCGATTCTCTACAACGATGTTTTGTGGCAAAACCGTGCATTCAACATCGACTATGTACTACCGGCGACGGGATCTGGATCTCAGCAGTCGACAGTCACCCTGGTGCCATCGCCGGCAACGGGCGAAATCGCCGCTACCGGCCAGTGCTTCGCCAGCTTCCCTGCGACGAACTACTGGGATCTCGGGCTCCGGGGCGACCATGGTGCGACGAACCACGCCTCTGGCTTCACGTTCTCGCCTCAGTCGTCAGTCCTAACCAGCATCGCCGGTTATCCGGGCGGAGCTGCCGGGTTCAAAGTGAACACGGCTTCCTTCACCCCAGGCGTTGTGAAGCAGTACTGCAATGGCTCGAAGATCCCGGCGGAGGTTCCGAATCCGACGTCGGTCTGGTATCAGGTGCCTCCGGGGACTTTTGAAGGAAACGTGCCCACGCCAGTCTTCAGCCTGACGGCGGGTGCGACGGTCGACGAAGGCAACAACTGGATCAACATCAGTTGGGGTCCGTTGTCGCTAATCGCTCCGACCTCAGAAATCAATCCGCAGGCCGAACTGGCGATCAGCGACTACTCGCTGGCAGCAGGTTCGCCGGCTATCAACTACATCACCTCGGGCTTCACCGGTAGCTTCAACGCGGCTCCCGCAGATGACTTCTTCGGTACTCTGCGGAAGTCGAACGGGGCTGTGGACGCGGGTGCAGTGGAGTTCGCATCTACTGCTAATGCGCCAACCCTGACCGCGGTCTCGCCGAACTCCGGTTCGCGTGGCGCAGCGGTGAATGTGACCTTAACCGGCACATCCCTGACCGGCACGTCAGCGGTGACCGTTTCGGGTGCCAACGTTGCCGTCAGCAACATCGTTGTCGTGAACAGTACGACCGTAACGGCCACGTTCACGATTGCGAGCGGCGCCGCTCTCGGACAGCGGAACGTCAGTGTCACGACGCCCGGCGGAACTGTAACTCTGAACAATTCGTTCAGGGTCATCGGAGCAACCGTCACGTTCACGACTACGGGCTTGAACACCGGCGGCAGGACCCCCAAGGACGGCACCGTAACCGTAAGAAATACCGCGACTGGGGCTAACGCAGGTCCGTTGACCCTGACCGGGGCGCCAACGCTCACTCCGATCAGCGGAACCGGGACGTTCAGCATCACGGGCGGCACCTGCATATCAGGTGCTGTGGTGAATGCTGGAGGCGGGACTTGCACAATCAATGTGCACTATGCCCCCCCGGCTGCACCGGCATCGGTCACGTCGACGATGCGGGTGAACCTGCCGAACACGGGTGCGGCAAACAACCCGCAGCAAAGTGGCAACATTACAGGTAACTAAAGTACAAACCGCGCCGGACATCCAGAAAACCTGCTGGATGTCCGGCGCATCAGTTAAGATTTAATGGGCCTGTATCACATGAAGAATCTGATTACCGCAAGAGTCGTCCTGGCTGATCTTGTACTTTGTGGAGCCTTGATCGCGCAAAGTACTACACCTGCTACAACCGATCACACCAAGCCTTCTCCCCCATCTTCATCAACCCAGTCTCAACCCGCTGCTCCCACAAGACCTTCGGGGCCGGTCCTTCCACAGCGCTATCGTCAGAATCGGGTTGCGGCCAGCGCGCGTCAGTACTATTCCCTCATGTGGGGCGTCGATTCGCTCTCCGTCAAATCTGCCGAATCCGGCGAGATAATCCGCTTCTCCTATCGCGTGCTTGACCCCGACAAGGCAAAGCCCCTGAACGACAAGAAGAGCGAACCTTCCCTGGTCGACCCCAAGGCCGGCGTAAAGCTCGTCGTACCCTCTTTGGAAAAGGTCGGAAAATTACGCCAAAGCAGCACGCCGGAAGCTGGTAAAATGTATTGGATGGCCTTCTCGAACAAGGGCGGATTCGTAAAGCCCGGGCATCGAGTCGACATCGTGATCGGACAATTCAAGGCCGAAGGCCTCGTTGTCCAGTAGTGTTCGCCCATCCCCCAACAACTCATTCGCGACAAATACAGGAGCGACTTAACATGTCACGCAGTTTCATGCTGTTGTACGGAAGCTTTCTGATTCTGGCTGCTTCCCTGGCGATGGGCGCTGATTCCCAGTCCCCGGCCAAACTGACTGCGGAGCAAGTCATTGAAAAGAATGTTGCCGCACGTGGCGGATTGCAGGCGTGGCGCGCGGTGCAAAGCCTCTCCATGAGCGGCAAGATGGATGCCGGCGGAAACGAGAGTAAGACCCGGCCCGTAGCGGGCGTAAGGACAGGGGGGGTGCAGCTGCCGAGGCGTCCCGCCGAGCAAGCCCAGCTTCCCTTTCGCCTGGAGATGAAACGCCAGCGTAAACAGCGCCTGGAGATTGACTTCAGCGGCCAGACAGCGATCCAGGTCTTCGACGGCACACAAGGCTGGAAATTGCGTCCGTACCTGAACCGGCATGAGGTTGAGCCGTTCACTTCCGACGAGTTGAAGGCGATGCAGTACCTGTCCGACCTCGATGGACCCCTGGTAGACTATGTCGCCAAAGGAACCAAGGCCGAACTGGAAGGCACCGAGAAAGTCGAGGGCAAGGATACTTATCGCCTGAAGCTGACCTTCAAGAACGGACTCACGCTGCATGTGTGGGTCGATGCCAACACCTTCCTGGAAACCAAGATCGAAGGCGTACCCCGCAAGCTCGACAACAAGTACCACAACGTCGAGATTTATTATCGGGACTATCGGACTGTCAGCGGCGTGAAAGTGCCTTATCTGAACGAGACGAAAGTGCAGGGTCTGACTCAAACCGAGAAGGTTGAATTTGAGGAGATTGCCGTCAATGCGCGGGTGGAGGATTCACGCTTTGCCAAACTCCAATAATGTTACTCCTGCGATCTGGCGGAATTGCTCAAAGCTGGTGGCGCTGTGCGTAGCCCTGCCCTTGCTCAACACACTATTAACTCCGCGGCTATCAGCTCAAACGAGCGATGCCCCAGCCTCAGCCTCGCCACGAGTGACGCGCCCGGCTCACCGACGCCCGACTCTCGACGATCGCGTCAAGGCTCTGGCCAAAGCTCTTGACCTGAGCGAGACACAGCAGGCATCGGTAAAGAAAATCCTCGAGGAACGGCAGCAGGAAATGCTGCGAATTCGAACCGACGCGTCAGTCCCGCCAGGCGGGCGAATCGATCGGTTGCGTGCTCTACAGGACCAGACCGTTCACCGCATCCGCGCCGTACTCAACGACGAGCAGAAGAAGAAGTACGATCCGCTCGCGGTGCGACAGGTGGGCCCGGCGCCAGACCAAAGGAGCGTGGAGGATTGGATCAAAGCTACTACTCCAAAGTAGATTCTTGACGCGGTAATCGTCGCTCGGCTAGCTTCAGATCATCTCCCCGATGATCCGCAGGGGTGCATTTGCAGCTCTATTCGCAGGAGATCAACCATGGGAACAAAGGCAATCACTCTCGTCGCAGCGCTCGTGCTCGCGCTGATGTCAACCACAACTCAGGCGCAGGAATTCTCGGCGAATGTTGTTTACCTCGATACAAACGTCAAAGCGCCAGCTGATGCAAGTGCGGGAGCAGCCCATCCCACATCGAAGCTCTATGTAAACGGGGATAAGATTCGGCTGGAGACAAACGGACTCACCGGGACAGTCCTGTTAACTGATAGGCAGGAGCACACTGCCGTCGCACTCCAACCGGGAAGGAAGTTTTTCGAGCCGCTGGCGTCCGGTCCATCCCAGTATTTCCGGGTTGAGAATCCGGATGACGCTTGCCCGGCCTGGCAGAGCATTGCGGACCAGAAGATTGTTTGTGAGAAAGTCGGTCCTGAGACAGTAAACGGGCGCGAGACGGTGAAATACCAGAACAAAAGTGTGTCAGAAACCGCCATTACGGCCGTCTGGATCGACAAGACCCTCAAGTTCGTGATCAAGTGGCAGTCTGCTGGCACCGGGGCAGAGTTGCGCAACATCAAGGAGGAGAAACTGGCCGCTGATTTGTTTGCCGTGCCGTCGAATTACAAACTTGCCAGCCCGCAGAAAGGATCTTCGAAGGGCTTTTCACGCAAATAGCAAGCGGCCCGATCGATACAGGGTTCCCTATCGTACCTGTTCCACAACCGACTGGAAAAATCGGATTCACTCGGGGCGTCGGCCCACAATTCATTTCCCCATTCTTGACAGCCAGAATTCGGCATACGAGAATACGTCCAGTTAGCGAAAAAGTTAACTGTTGTCCGGCCGGAAAACAGCTCCCCCAATTTCGCAGAAGCTCTGCTGGCCTCAAGGGTTTACAGGTGCCGATCATTTCGGGTCTGTGCAGGTCCTTGGGGGCCTGCACGCCGGGAGTGAGGTATCTTCATTGATAAGTGCTTACCCTAGGCTCGCGTCCCGGCACCGACTCACGGCCCTCCTCAGTTTTTGGCCGCTTATCTTTTCTGGAATCGTTGCCCTGCTGTCGGTGCTCGCCTTTCTGCAATACGGATGGACGAATGACGCGGCAGCAGCCTACGAAATGCGCATTGGCGCGGAACTTGAATCCCTCATGATGAAGTGGCACGGCGACCTTTATGGCGAATTTTCCGCCATCTGCACCGCGATGCAGGTAGGTCCGGATTCAGGTGCGCGAGATACGTGGAACGACTACCTGGACCGCTATGTGGAATGGAACAATGCGCTGCCTCATGAAACCTTGCCCAACGTCTATAGAAATCCAGACCTGGTGCAGAGCGTTTACATTTGGGACACAAATCTGAATGCCCAGCCACAATTGTTTCGCCTAAACGAGGACAAGAAGAAGATTGAACTCGCCGAAGTGCCCCAGAATCTGCAAACTTTGCTGGCTCGACTGCGAGCGCACTCGGCAAGCCTGTCCACATCTTTGCGTGTCTGGCAACCGTCCCCCCGTGGAGAGCGGACTTCATCCGAAGTCGCCCCAGTTTCAAGTTCACCGGCAGTTACCACAAACAGTGGGTGGCAATTCGACGAGGATGTCCCGGCCATTGTTCATCCCATATTTCAGCGTGACGGCAGATTACTCAACAGCCAGAGTCCTGTTGACTGGATGGTCATTGTTCTGGATTTGAATGCACTTCGGAAACGAATTCTTCCCGAGCTTGCAACGAGATACTTCGGTGGCCTGGAAGGCCTCGATTATAAGGTGGCTGTCATTGCAAAAGGGATGCAGCCGGAGGCGATTTACTCGTCCGACCCGGAATTCGGAACCCGGGACATCGATTCATCTGATGCCAGCTTGAACATCTTCGGGCCAGCCGAAGACGTTGCACAGGTTCACATCCGCCAGTCCCGGAATGCCAGCGCCTTTAGGTACAGAGAATGGCACAATTTCTACGGATCAGTTTGGTTTCCGGTCATCGAGTACGACTCTCATCCGAGTCCCTGGACACTTGTAGTCCAGCGTCGTGCCGGTCCTCTGCAGGCCGTGATCAACGGAGTACGGCGGAAAAACCTGGCGCTGAGCGCTTTTGTGCTTGTGCTCCTGGCTCTTACCATGGCGCTGCTTACGATGGCTGGCATACGAGCGCAGAAGTTCAACAAACTGCAAATGGATTTCGTTGCCTCAGTCTCCCACGAGTTGCGCACACCCCTGACTGCCATCTTTTCTGCAGCAGAAAACATCAGGGATGGAGTCATTAGCGACAAATCCAATCTTTCCGACTACGGTTCGATGGTAATGGACCAAAGCCGCCATCTCATGGAGTATGTGGACCGCATCTTGCTTTTCGCTTCCATGCGCAGCGGAAAAGATCGCTACAACATGCGCCCGCTTCAGATCTCGGACATTCTGCAGCGCGTTCGCAAGAACATGGCGGGTCTGATCATCGAAGAATCCTGCATTATCGAGGAAAACATCGAACCGGGTTTGCCGTTCGTGCTCGGTGATCTGCTTGCTGTGTGCGGCTGCCTGGAGAACCTGATCACCAACGCGATCAAGTACGGCGGAATCGATCGCCGCATTCGCATCTCCGCACACCCGCAAACGTCGGAAATTGGGAAGGAAATTGCCATCAGCATCCAGGACCGCGGAATCGGAATCCACAGTTCGGAGTTGAAGCAAATTTTTGAGCCGTTTTACCGCAGTCCAGAGGCTACGCTTGCCCAGATTCCTGGAACAGGTTTGGGGCTTTCTGTTTGCAAGCACCTCGCTGAGGTTATGGGTGGAAGGCTTTCCGTGAAGAGCGAAGTTGGAGTGGGGAGTATCTTTACTTTGCATTTGCAGATTGCCGATTCAGAACCAGGTAAGCTCGCAGCCAGCAGTTCGACAAAGGGAGAAGGGTACGGCGAATGAACGAAAGCATTCTATTGGTCGAAGATGAAAAAGCCTTGCGCACCACCCTCAGCGATCGTCTGCGGAGCGAAGGTTACGTCGTGGAAACCGCCTCAGATGGGCGAGAAGGCTTCGACAAGGCGTCCAGCCATCCGTTTGATCTCATCATTATGGATATCATGCTCCCCCGCCGCAACGGCCTTGATGTTTGCCGCGATATTCGCGCAGCCGGAATGGCCACTCCGATTCTGATCCTCACGGTACGGAATGAAACTGTCGATAAGGTGGTGGGCCTCAAACTGGGCGCCGACGATTACGTGACCAAACCATTCGAGGCATCAGAGCTCCTGGCAAGAGTCGAGGTTTTATTGCGAAGAGTTCCCATCCATAGCGGTCAAGGCATCTATCAGTTTGGGGCAATCCGCGTGGACGTGCGGGAGGGCCAGGTTTCACGAGACGGAAAGCCTGTCTATCTCACGGCGCGCGAATTCCAGCTCCTTCGCTACTTGATGGAGCGGGCGGGCACCACAGTGGGACGAGACGAACTGCTCCGGGCGGTATGGGGCTATGACGCAGATACTTTCACTCGAACTGTCGACACTCACATTGCTAGTTTGAGGCAAAAGCTGGAACAAAATCCCAGGAAACCCGAGCTAATTCTCTCGGTCTCGGGAGTTGGTTACCGATTCATGGGTCGAGACAGTAAGTAGTACAAGCGAAGGTGCTGCCACAGACAATTCTTTCTGCTGTCGGGATCCAATCGCGCAGTGCTTCTAGCCCAACCTTGCTAAAGGAATTCCGTCTGATAAGCCAAAGGCAATTTCCTCCATGTTTGTTTCGAGAAGCCTAGATAACACTTTTGTGCTAACGATGATTTGCCGTCAGAAACGAAACGGTTCTCGATGCATGCCAAATAGAAATACTGCGGCCTTACTGCACCACGACCTTCCCAGTCATCTTTGGATGGACCGAGCAAAAGTAGGGATATGTTCCCGCCTTAGTAAATGTGTATGAGAATTTTTCGTCCGTATCCCGCACCTTGGACTTGAACACACCGTCTGTGCTCATGACCGTGTGGGGAATGTCGTCGCGGTTGATCCAAGTAACTGTAGTTCCGACCGAAACCTTGAGCGTCTCCGGCCCGAAACTGAAATTGTCGATTTTGACCTCTGCGTTTGCCGCTGACGGCTGGTCATTCGCCGAGACACTCGGCAATCCCGCTAACAGCAGCAGTACAATCACTACCGGCGTCATCACACTTGCAACCCAAATGTTTTTCTTTGTCATTTCTTTCTCCTTTGTGGCTCTTCCCTTTTGTTGATTCTTGCTGACGGAGCAGACTTCGTCGGTCTACCCAACCGTTGGGTCAGACACGGCCCCGCGTCTAGTTCGTCAATCCATAGAACCCGAGTCTGCCAGTGGCGAATCGACGACTGCGAGGCTGCGACCACTGACTAGATAGTTCACATCAGTGATCCCCAACACGCGTTGCAACTGCTCGGCGGACACTTTCATGGGGCCGGCTGAGGGCGCTGTTCCGGGCGCCGGTTGGGGGAAGGCAGTTGACATCGCAGTGTGGAACGAGACTCTACCCTCGACCTTCTGCATGATCTGGTGAATGTGGCCATTCAACACCGTCACCGAACCAAAACGCTTGACATAAGACAAGGCTTGCTCGCTGTCGTCGGTTCCCCAACCCCAATCCGGATAAATGGTCCACAGTGGAATGTGCGCAAAAAGGACAATCGGAGTGCTGGCGGAGCGATCCTTGAGATCATCCTCCAGCCACTGCAACTGTTCGTGACCGAGCGCCCCCATGCCGCCGGCTTTCAAGTTGGCTACGTTTACAAGACCGGCGAAATGCACGCCTTTGTGGTCGAAGCTATACCATCCCGCCCCCTTCGTGCCCTTTCCGTAGCGCTGAAGATATTGCTCACCGTTGTCGGTCAACATGTCATGCTCACCCGGCACAACGTAGATCTGTTTCGCCGACGCTCCTTTTAGTATTTGGTCCAGTGTGTCGAATTCACTCGGCTTCGACAGTTGACTCAAATCGCCGGTGTGAATGATGAAATCCGGTTTGTGCGGCATGGCATTGATTTTGTCAATTGCCTTCTGCAAGGTAGCGGTGACGTCCTGATTGGCTGGTTTGTTAAAACCGATGTGGCTATCGCTGATCTGCACAAAGCTGAAGTCCTGGCTTTTATCAGCGTTCTTGCCGTGGCCTTTGCCGAATGCCCGAGACATAGGGACGCCACCGCTTAGAGTCCAGACCAAGCCCGTGCCCGCCCATGCCATGCACTTCAGGAATCCACGACGGTCGACGCCGTCGTTGTTAAGCTCTTGTAAATTCTGATCGATAAGATCTTGCTTCTTGTCTGTCATATGCACTCCGTGACTTCTAACGTTCTGATCTGATAACTGGCGCAAGCCATTTTTATTCCCAAGAAATTCGAATGGGGATCAGAAATTCCTGCGGAGTTCTGAACAATAGGGTTCCCGCGTTCGCTGCTTGCGCTGAGTGCATTGTCGGCAATCCGAAAGTAATCAGTCGCACAGTCTTGGGATAAGGGCCGTGTCATCGCTAAAGAACTAGATGCGCAGCTATCTAGTCGGCAACCAGGGGTGCTGCCGCCACGACGGGACGCTGTGGGACTTGTTTGCACTATCCTAAGAGAGTGCGTTGGGGAAGTGCCGAGCCTTTGTACATCGACGGTCGGTGGCGAAGGTCCGGGCTGAGCTGGTTAAGCAGGCCTCAAGTGGCGCGCACTAGCAAATAGCGTGCAAATTGCTCCGGCCATTGCCCCATGAACCATTCCGCTTCCGAATGAAGAACCCCGATGCGGCAGGAGCGACTTGATTATGGCCAGCCAAGATTACACTCCAGCAATGGCGTCAGCCGTGGAGGCAATCCACAGCGGCAACGTCGAATTCTTGAAACAACTCTTGAACCAGAACCGCAATATCGTAAGAGAGACCGTAGACGGTCAACGTACCCTTCTCCACGTAGCGACTGATTGGCCCGGTCATTTTCCGAACAATGCTGCCATAGTGGCTGCACTCGCGTCGTACGGTGCCGATATCAACGCAGCCTTCATTGGACGGCATTCTGAAACGCCCCTACACTGGGCGGCCAGCACCAACGACGTTGCTGTTCTCGACGTACTGATTGATAACGGTGCCGATGTGGAAGCGCCCGGTGGAGTCATCGGTGGCGGTACACCACTCGCTGACGCAGTTGCCTTTGGTCAATGGCAAGCCGCACATAGGCTGGTTGAACGAGGCGCAGGAACCACTCTATGGCAGGCCGCTGCGCTGGGATTGATGGATCGTGTCCGGGAATATTTTGCTGGCGATGCGGCGCCAGCCCACGAAGAGATCACAAATGCGTTCTGGTGCGCGTGCCATGGCGGACAACAAACAGTAGCCGCGTATCTTCTCGGTCACGGTGCCGAGTTGAACTGGGTTGGGCATGACGGGCTTTCACCCCTCGATGCGGCGAGCCGCACGGGTGCTGTGGACGTCATCGATTGGCTGCGGCAACGAGGGGCCAAATCGGCTAGCCATTGAGATCTTTTGTCGATCGCACGTGACGATCTCAGCATTCCGCTCCCCGGCTGGTCGCGTAATGACATTTAACATGCTGATCGTTCCGAATCAGGTCAGCATAGTGGCTCGCGTCCGTTGCGGCCATTGTCGGTCGCGACTCAGGTTTTGAGACCGTTGTTGTCTGCCCTTTGTTCGTGTCCTTCCTTTATTCTTTCCTTTCCTCTTTCGCAAGTTGTCCTGCATTTCCTGTAACCGATTCCGGATGACTATCTGAGTTCGGTCGCTTCACCGTTCTGCCGGAATTTCCGAGTGCGGAGTTGATTTTCTGTTTACACGGACTCTTCCATAGGAGTGAATGGGCTATAAGATTAAGAACAAAAGGAACGGAAGGGATTGGTCTTGCCGACCTGCTTCTTCGCCACTGATTTGCACGGACAGACCGACCGGTACGACAAATTGCTCTCGTCAATCATCAGACATCGTCCCGCTGCCGTGTTCCTCGGTGGAGATTTGCTTCCTCGCTCTGCGTTCTCTTCAATTCAATTCGGACACGAAGATTTTGTTCACGACTACCTCGTCCCGGCTTTCACTAGAACCCGCGACACCCTAGGTTCGCACTATCCCGACATCTTCCTCATCCTCGGGAACGATGACCCGCGTCGCTGTGAGGAAGACTTCATCGCGGCCGCAGTCGACGGCCTCTGGCACTACGTCCACGAACAGAAGAGTCTCTTGGGGGATTTCGCGATCTATGGCCTCACCTACGTTCCGCCGACCCCATTTCTGCTGAAGGACTGGGAACGTTACGACGTTTCGCGATACGTCCCGCCTGGCTGCGTCTCTCCGGAAGAGGGCAGCAGAACCGTGCCCACGGAAGAAAGTGAGATCAAATGGGCCACGATCCAGAAAAAACTCGCTTCCCTTGTGGGTGAAGACCCTCTTGATCGCGCAGTGCTTCTCCTCCACACGCCACCGTGCGATACACCCTTAGACCGAGCGGCACTCGATGGAAAGACTTACGAGCACGTTCCGCTGGATGTGCACGTGGGCAGCATCGCAGTGAAGCGATTTATTGAGGAGCGGCAACCATTGTTAACTTTGCACGGTCACATACACGAGTCCGCGCGTTTAAGCGGCGAATGGAAAATCCGGATCGGACGAACCGTCTCTATCAACGGAGCGCACGATGGTCCTGAGTTGGCGCTGGTGCATTTTGATTTGGAGTCGCCCGAGTCTGCTACCCGGAATTTGCTCTAGCTTAAGCCTGCGAATCTTTCATGGGCAGTTTACGCGCGGGATCCGTGATTGCGTCGATTTTGACGGCGAAGCTCGAATGTTCCTTTATGTCTGCGTCCGAAACGAGGTGTACGTCCAGTAGGCCATCTGTGCGATAACCAGTCCGTAGGAAGTTGATTTCCGCGAGGCAGCGGCTCCAACCTTCGAGCCAGAGAGTCAGGTTTTTCCTCTGTTCTTCGTTCCCTTGAACATGCAAAAGGATGTCGATGTCGCTGGCCGGTCCTGCGGTGGCGTTCTTCGTACTACCAATTAAGTAAAAGGCATTCACGCCGAATTTTCGCGGATCGAGATCCGCTGCGATCCTCTGTGCCATACGAAAACGCCAGCGCCAGTGTTCATTTGTTCCCCGATCAATGGACTCAGCCTCGGATTCGACGGCCGCGATCTTCTGCTGCGGGGATGATAGGAATCCAACGGCTTGGTCCAAGTCGGCATTCATCAGCACCCGCAGGATGAGGCCTCCCGTTTCGAGCGGAACATCAGTTACCCGAAGCGTCTCCGCAAGGTGCGAGAATTCCGGGAGTACTTCCTCAAGTACATTGCGGGACCGTCGAAAGAATAGTTCGTTGAACACTGTCGTTGGATCGTCGGGGTAGAGCGGCAAGTAACGGATCGAGGCCTCTACGAGGTCCTGAAAAAAGTGGGTTCCAAATGACAACTCTGGAAGGTAATTTCCTCTCTGGCGCGCTACTTCGACCAACATTGCCGCGTTGTTGATATCGGAGTAGGTCACCGGAACTCCCAGTTTGATGTCTCCGCGGCTGCCCCAGCGTCCGGGCCCGACCAGGATGAACTGGCGTTTTGGCAGCAGCTTGTTCAGTCTGCCAACTGCGCGCCCGACATCTCGCATGGCCGACTGATCAGGTAGTTGGCTATAGCCCTCGAGATCGACATAGACAATGTGCGTGATTTCCGGCATCTTGCCGTTTGAAACAAAATGGGCGGCGGAAAAGATGACCTTGTCCGACGGTAGGTTCTGCGGGATCGCGACAGGAACTGCGTCAGCGCCATAGCTCTGGGGTCTGCACTGTAGCAAGTAGAAATCCTTCCCGTCGTAGGCGAACTCAATGTCTACTGGGGTTCCGAGCTTGGACTGAAGCAGGTGCAGCAATTCGCGGATGCAGCTTACGAAGGGAGTCTTCCGAATCAGCCCTTCAAACGTGAAGACTGCATCCTGAGAACTGAAATCAGGCATCGGTCCAATGATTGGCTCGATCCTGTCATGGCTCACGATCGACACCACATTGCGAATCTGGGGATATGTGGCGCCAGAATTGCGCAGGAGTTCCGCGACGTCGACGGTTTCGAAAGCATTGGTTTCCAGATTGATAAGATCGATGCGCTTGGGCGAATACCGGAGCACTTCATCAGCCGTAACGTTGACCCGCAAACTCGGCTGGCCCGGAGCGATTAGCACCGGGTAGTCGTCGGCAACTCGATCCACAGCACGCGTTCCCAGCCCAGGTACCAACCTAATGAGGCCGTCCTCACGCTTGATGCGGGCAGACCACCGGAACTCATTGTTGCTGAACGCAACTCCAGAGCAAGCCGGCAAGAAGTACTTGCCGACGGTCTGGCCCACGACCTCCTGAATCATGATCCCCATCTCTTCATGGACATCCAACAGGCCGCGCTCGGCCCGGTATTCCGTCGGATCCGGCCCGAAGATCGAGGCGTACACCTCGGCAATCGCATCCATCAATGCGGTCAGTCGCTCTTCCTTACTCCCGCAGTTCCCCAGGAACAAGCTCTTGTACTTTCCGGAGAAAGCCGATCCGGGGCGGTCTTCCAGCAGACTCGAGCTGCGGACGATGAGAGGAACATCACCTAGATCATCGAGTGCCAGTGCGAGCCCCTTGGCAAATTCTGATGGAAAAGACGATCTCTTAAACAGAGCCACCAGGTGCGGGTACTCCTGCCGAACCTGGTCGATCTCCATGTATTTCCGGTTGAGAACGTCCTCCAGATCGTTGTGGTGCACGAAGTCCTGAATCCAATCGGAGGTGAGGTACCAGGTTCTGGGCACTTTCACTTTGCGCAGAAGTGCGCTCGCTTCAGGAGCCTTGTCTATGATCTTCTTGGCCAGGAACAAACCGGCACTCTTACCGCCCAGCTTCCCGTGGCAGGCAGGGGGGTAGATGACCTTACCCAACAGATCATAGAAATCGTTAACGTCGATAAAATTCTTAGCGACATTGATGAAGTCGAGACTTTCAGAAAAGAAGCGGCGAATGAGCGATACCCGGAGGCCTTTTTGGGTGTAGAGCGAAAGTTCGCCCTCCTCGACACCGATGTGCCGATAACGCTCGACACACTCCATGACCTCTCCCAGAGAAGTGTCCTGGTTTTCCAGCGCTCGCACCAGAAAGCTGGCCTTGTCCTCTTTGATCCATCGAGTCACACAATTAAGGATCTCGCTCTCGCTCAAATGCTCACCGGCGATCCGGAGTGCCTGGGTTGTTAAGTCAGCGGAATGGCCGGCAGCGTCATGAGGAAGAGGCCGGTTCTCATCCGTCGCAAGGCCCGGTTCGCGAGGCGAGATCGCCCCCCCGCTCCGAAGTAGTTCCCTGGCCTCCTCGACTCCGCTCCAACTCAGGTGATTGATAAGTTTGCGCGATATCCGCTTCAACAGGGCGGGGTCCGTTTCGCGCAGGAACTCCAGCACAACACGCCACTCCCCTTGAGCCGATAGTGTATCGGCTGCCGACCACCCCTCGAATGCGGCCCTTAGTCGACGTTGCGTAACCGCGCTTGCGATTCGCTCTGCAATCGTCCCAATCAACTTCCGCTCTTCCTTGAGAAAAGGGCCTTCGTCGGATCGTGGCAGCTCTCTCCGATAAGAAACTTCGACCGTTCCAAGCGTCTCACCCTGCACGATGATGTCGGCCTTTTGAACCCATCGCGTTTCCTGGAAATCCTGCGGCTGGATTATCAGGTTCTCAAAGAGGATCCTAGCCTGACAGTCGTGTGGATATTGCCAGCCTGGCGGCAGGACCTCGATGATGTCACGAAAAATCTCCCCAAGAGGTCGGCCTGACTGGCTTAGGAGTTCCCCCACCTGGTACAGACAGTTCAGTTCCTTGGCCCGCTCCTGCAAAGCATGCAGCATGGTCCCGAATTGCGTCTCGTCCGGTTTCACTTTTTCTCTTGGCCGGTATTGTCCCGGGAATGCGACAAGATGACTCCCCGAGCTGTCCGCCCATCGACGCGCACCGAAAGCCTCTCGGTGGGGCGCACATGACGGATAAGAGCCGACTCGTGCACAACCGGCTGCCCGTTCAGCCAATCCCAATTGATTCCAAAGTTGCGCCCGTGCTGCACCATGAAGTAGCTTGCCCGAAAGCTCGACAAGTTGTGAAAGAAATGCGAGCCTTGGCTCAGCTCCACATTCATTTCCGGCAGTGTCGCCTCCACGATCGCTCGCGCTCCTGAGATTTGGCTCCAGTCAACCGGTATCCCCAGCGACGAATGAGAACTACCCCAGCGGCCGAAACCAATCAGCAGGAAGGGCCGCTTCTGATCCCGGAGTTCACGGTTGATCGATTCCAACTCTTCCGCGATAGCAGTCGTGTGCATTGGGGAAAATTTGTCAGGCCGCACGAAGACGATATCCTGGATGTCATCCACGAGACCATTGCCCATCACCCTGTCCGACGCAACGATTGCCTGCGGATCGGAGAGGTCCTCGGCCGTGACATCTACAACCTGATCGGAAACCACCATGGAGCGAACCTGCAGGAAGCCCAGACGCACGCGAGGCCGTTCCCCGAGTCGTCCCTGGAACGTGAGGGCGAACTCGATCTCGACCTTGGCATCGACGGCCTTCTCTGCCGCGCTGAGCAGAGTCTTCACGAGGTCATTCAAGGGGAACTGGTCTTGTACGAGCAGTGGAGCGAAATTTAAGACGCGTGGTCCCCGAGATCCAATTCCTGGGACAACGCGGTCGCGTTCGGGATCGTAGGTTGAGGCGAGCAAATACAGGGCATCGTCAGTTTCGGCATCGGCTAGACTCGCGCGGACCATGTACTCAGTTTCGCTGATCGGATTGTACGCGGGCGGCTTGCCCATGTTGACTGCCCAAAACTCGGTTTGGGTGCCCTTCAGCAGTTCCCCCACGGAATCGAAAGGTGGTGGCTTCTTCGGATAGGCAGGTGAAAACGTCCAGGCTATCCCGCCGTCCACGATGGTCTTTCCCAGCCCGAGTGCCAGAGTGACTACGCCCTCCTCAGGACGGGCGGGTTCAAAAGCGTAGAAGTTATAGGAACGCGCCACGCCCGAAATGTCAGGATAGAAGCGGTCTCCTCGGCGCTGTCCGACCACTTCCTGGATAATCACCGCCATCTTCTCTTCGCGTGGATTTCTCCCAGTAGTACGAAGGTAGTCTCGCGCCTCGCGAAAGTGGGTCGACGCGTACACAAATTTGATAGCTTCCACCAGCCGACGAAACCGGGTGTCTGGATCGGGCTGGTTGTTCGGGATCATTTTTGTGGCGTAGACGCCGGCAAAGGGACGCTCCAACGCGTCCTCCAGTAAGCTCGACGACCGGATCGCCAGAGGGCTTTTGACCTGGACAATCAGCGCGCGGAGATCGCCGAGCAGTTCAAACGGAAGTTCGCTCTTCTGAAAGGCATGGCCGATGCGGTCGTCGGACATCTCGTCGAAGCGCAGGTCGCCGAGATTGTTTTGCGCTATGAAATCATCGAAACAGTCCGTCGCGATGACCGCCATCGTCGGAACATTGATCTCAACATCGGAAGGGTTAGCGTGGCCAATCTGCTTTGCCAGGAGATCTTGGATGAATACCAATCCGCTGGCCTTGCCGCCGATTGCCCCGGAGCCGATCTGGGTACAGCGGAAGGTACCGTCCCAGAACTTGCGGTCGAAGACCGGTAACTCAGAAACGATAGGCTTCAGGCTGCTCATCGACACCTTCCACCGCATCATAGCGGACGCCGAACGTTTCAACGCTGGGCCAAAGTGAGCCCATTTTTCGTGAGCTGGCGACGGCCTTTACACCCAGCCGCGTTCGTGACACGCCTTGGCCACGCGACCGATCGCGATGGCGTAAGCAGCATCCCTCATGTACAACTTCTCCCGGCGAGCCAGATCGGAGACTGCAAAGTACGCAGAGGTCATCTTGACGTCGAGCTTTCCGAGGACCTCATCTTTCTCCCAAAAGTAGTTCATGTTGCTCTGCACCTGCTCAAAATAGCTGCAAGTCACACCGCCGGCATTCGCGAGAAAGTCGGGAATCAGCAAGATGCCGCGTTTCTGAATTTGAGCGTCGGCTTCCGGTGTCGTCGGACCGTTGGCGCCTTCAGCGATAATGCGCACGCGGGGGCTAATCCGGCCAACGTTGTCACCAGTGATCTGGTTTTCCATCGCCGCCGGGATAAGAATGTCGACATCCTGCTCTATCCACGCCTCTCCCGGGAGCACTTCGTAGCCCAGTTCCTTGGCTTTCGCTTTATTGATCCCGCCGAAGTGGTCCGTGATCGACAATAGTTGACCGAGATTGATTCCGTCACGCTTCCGGTACGTGTAGGCACACTGATCCGCTTGATCCCAGCAGCAGACAGAGACCACTTTTCCTCCCATCCGCTGGTAGAGCTCGATCGCGTAGTGAGCTACGTTGCCAAAGCCTTGCACGCTCGCCTGGGTATTCTCGGGGCGCATACCCAATTCTTTGAGCGCCTCGCGCAGTGTAATCACGACGCCATAACCCGTAGACTCGGTTCGGCCCAGCGAACCGCCCATGCCGACAGGCTTGCCGGTAATGAAACCAGGAAACCGGCCGCCGTGGATCTTCTCAAACTCGTCGAGCATCCAGAGCATGTGTTGTGCGTCGGTCATTACGTCCGGGGCCGGTACGTCGCTCACCGGGCCAACGTCCCTAGCTACTTGTCGTACCCAGCCGCGGCAAATCTGCTCCTGCTCTCGCGCGCTAAGATTATGCGGATCACAGATCACTCCGCCCTTGGCCCCGCCCAGTGGAATATCCACCACCGCACACTTCCATGTCATCCACATCGATAGGGCGCGTACTGTATCGATCGTCTCCTGCGGATGGAAACGAATGCCACCCTTGCCCGGTCCGCGCGCATCGTTATGCTGGACGCGGAAACCGCGAAAAATCTTCACCATTCCGTCATCCATGCGTACGGGGATGGCAAACTGAAACTCACGTAATGGATAGCGCAGTAGATCTTTGGTGGCCGAGTCAAGTCCCAAGTATTCGGCCACTTTGTCGAATTGAGCCTGCGCTATCTGAAATGAATTGAATGGCTTGGAGGATTTCTTCAGAGGCGCAGGGGTATCGACTTTCGAGACTTCCTTTTCGACTTCAATAGGTTCCGTCAGTGCGCTCTCCGGCATGGTGTTCTCCTTGTTCATGGGCAGGCTAGCTCAATTATCGCTCCGAGCGTGGGCGGACGGACTGTGATCGTGCGCACATGGGGAGGTGATGTGCACTTCATGGAATGTTCGGCCTCAAGAAAGCCGCATTTCAACTTGTACGGAGTCTTACTCGGGCAAGTGAGGTAAGTTCTGCTTGCTCAATAATCTGGGGATTCGGTCCGTCCGTCACCAGAAGGTCGTTACTGTTCCGAGCGCAGATACGCGCGAGGGTTGCGCACCTCGGACCCTGTGCGTTCTGCCGGCAGCCGAGGAAGTGCAGAGGTCCTTCGCGGCAAATGCGCCGCTCACAATGACAAGGATTTACTGCTTCATCTTCGGTCGCTGACACGCATCCACGATCTTCGTGGGATCGATCGCGTCCTTGTCCACCTGCTCTTCCATGATCTTTCCATCCTTTCCGATCAGGAAATTGACGCGGCGCGGCGCCTGATATTCGTCTTTGTAGACTCCATACTCGCGGGTGACTTTGCCGCCCCAATCACTGAGCAGCGGGAAGGTAACTCCAATTTGATCGGCGAAGGCTTTATTCGAGAACCAGCTATCCATGCTCACACCCAGGACCTGGGTGTCGGCCGCTTCCAGCTTTTGCAGATTCTGCTGGAAGTTTTTCATTTGCTGCGTTCAACCACCGGTGAAAGCGAAAACATAGAATGCGAGGACGACATTCTTCTTCCCCCGATAGTCACTCAGCTTGACCTCTTTCAAGTCCTTGCCGTCAGAATATTTCAGTGCGAAATCAGGAGCGGCGTCGCCTACTTTGGGCATGCTCGAACTCTCCTTATTGGTTTGCGCGGATGCAGGGGTCGTCGATGCGAACGCGCCCGCCAGCAGAAGTCCAGCCAGCAGGCCTGAAAGCTCTCTTTTCATGTTGGAACTCCCCCCACGGGAGTCCTGCCTAGCTTAACCTGCCCGGCGCATTCCCGTAAACTCGTAGAGCCGCCATCCTGGCGGCTGTCCCGGGGGCAACTTGCCCCGGCGCCGGTTACCACGAAGCAACTTGAGTAACTGAGCGCGCCCTGTTTCACATTGCCGAAAGCATCCAAAAAACAGTACAGTTCCCACAGATCAGGCGCGCGACTTTCCGCCGGGCCCCGAACCACACGATGACCATCGGCACCCTCAACGACATCTTCTTCGCCGCCGTCGAACGCAATCTCGACAAGGCCATGCTCTATCGCGAGGCCGGAAAGTGGCTGCCCATCTCCTCGCGCGACTTCGCACAGAAAGTCGCGCGCACCACCGGAGCTCTTCGCTCCTGGGGCATTCAGGCGGGTGATCGCGTCGCCATCCTCAGCGAAAATCGCCCCGAGTGGCCGATCGCCGACGTCTCCAGCCTGCTGCTGGGCGCAGTTACCGTTCCCCTCTACACAACGCTCACCGCCGAGCAGACCGCCTTCGTGCTCAGCGACGCCGGCTGCCGTGTGATCTTCGTGTCATCCGACCAGCAGTTGCACAAAGTGGTCTCCATCCTTCCGAAGACCCGGATCGAAAAGATCGTGGTGATGGATCACCTCGAATTCACTGGAGACCTGGCTCCCTTCGCCGACAGATGTGTGACCATGCTCAACATTACACGGCATGGCGCAGAGGAACTCGAGGCGGAGATCGAACGACAAGCCCGCGCGATTACTCCCGACGACTTGGCCACGATCGTTTACACCTCGGGCACCACCGGTACCTCGAAAGGCGCGATGCTGACCCACGGCAACATCGCGTCCAATATTCAGTGCTCGCTGCGAGGTTTCAATATGCGACCGGGGCTCGTCAGCGTTTCGTTTCTCCCTCTCTGCCACATCACTGCCCGCCACGTGGACTTCTCCTTGCTTTACCACGGAGTCACGCTAGCTTATTGCCCTTTCATCGAGCGCCTGCCGGAAGTACTGCTCGAGATTAAGCCATCGCTGTTTGTCGCGGTGCCGCGGGTGTACGAAAAGATTTATGCGCAAGCCGAGCGTCAGGCCCAGGGCTTCCCCAAACGCACGATTTACGATTGGGCGCTTGCTGTGGGACGCGAGCACAAGCCTCAAGATCCTGGCCGGAAAGATCCCGACCTCACGCAGTTGGAGACTGGCGTACAAATTGGTGTTCTCGAAGATTCGCGCCGGCATGGGAGGCCGGGTCGAAACGTTCATCTCCGGCGGCGCGCCGCTCGGCCGCGAACTCGCCGAATGGTACGCCACAGTTGGCATCCGCATCCACGAAGGCTATGGCCTGACCGAAACTTCACCGGTCATCGCGGTGAATACGCCGGTGAACCATCGCATCGGAACAGTGGGCAAAACTCTTCCGAATCTCGAAGTCCGCATCGCCGAAGACGGCGAAATCCTGGTGCGCGGACCGTCAGTGTTCAAGGGGTACTGGAACCGCCCGGAAGAAACCAAGGCCGCGCTCGAAGATGGCTGGTTCAAAACTGGCGATATCGGCAACATCGACGCCGACGGATATCTCTCCGTCACCGACCGCAAGAAAGACTTGATCAAAACTTCCGGCGGAAAATTCATTGCACCGCAACCGATCGAGAACGCACTCAAGCTAAATCCTTACGTGGGTATCGCCGCGATTCTTGGCGACCGCCGGAAATTCGCCGCAGTCATGATCTCGCCAAATTTTGCGCGTCTCGAGGAATGGGCGCGTGAGAACGCTGTCCCATTTTCCTCGCGCGCCGAACTGGTGGCCCATCCGAAGGTGCAAAGCTTGTACGAAGCAGTAGTGGAGGAACAAAACCAGAATCTGGCCCGGTTCGAGAAGCTGAAACGAGTGATGCTGGTTGCAGACGAGTTCACCCTCGACAACGGCGCCCTGACGCCCACGCTGAAACTGCGTCGCAAGGTCATCGAAGAGCGCTATAAGAAGCAGATCGACGAACTGTACGCGCAGGCGGAAGTTGCGGCCGTGCCCTAGAGGAATCTTAGTAACTCTCGAGAATCAAAGTTTGGCTTTGTCATGCTGAGCGGAGCAGTGAGGAGAGCGAAGCGAGCCTCACTGCGGAGTCGAAGCATCCCTACCTTCAGTAGACTCATCCACGGGTACCACTCAGCAGCGAGATCAACCCTATGCGGATTTTGCCGCACGATGAGAGCAATCTTCTTCGCCCGACTCCATCCTTTGAGTTGCGTCTCGCGCGCGAGAGCCTTGTGCACATCATCGTAAGACTCCCAATACAGCAAACGAGTGACCTCGTACTTGGCCGTGAATCCCTCAAAATGGTGGAACTTGTGCTGGAAGATCCGCTTGTGCAAATTCCCGCTAAAGCCTATGTAGAGCGTGCCCGACAGACTGCCCATGATGTAGACGCAATAGTAACGCCGATCCCTGGACATGTTGCGATTGTCAGTTGATTCACATGTGGCCAGCCATGACTGGAGTCACGTTTCAAGAAAGTCATTCCCATCGCGGGAATCGAGCAGAGGGTAGGGATGCTTCGACTCGCAGGATCGCTGCTCCCCTCCGCTCGCTCAGCATGACAGCCAAAAAGCTTGATCAACGCATCAGCTCTGACCAGCTACACTGTGATGTCATGCTGAGCGAGCAGGAGAGCGAAGCGATCCTCACTGCGGAGTCGAAGCATCCCTGCCCCGGGCAGACTCCATCCCTTGGTCAACGCTTTGCACCCACCCGGGTCGGTTTTCATTACAATATCCACATGTCGGACTCATTGATCATCGCCGGACGTTCTTTCCGCTCGCGGCTCATTGTTGGCACGGGAAAATACAAATCGTTCCAGGAGACCGCGCGCGCCCTTGAAGCCAGCGGCGCCGAGATGGTCACGGTCGCCGTACGCCGCGTGAATCTCGACCGCAGCAAGGAATCGCTGCTCGACTACATCGATCCCAAGAAGTACTTCCTGCTGCCCAACACTGCCGGATGCTATACAGCCGACGAAGCCATCCGCGCCGCGCGCCTCGGCCGCGAAGTCGGACTCTCCGATTGGGTCAAGCTCGAAGTCATCGGCGACCAGGCCACCCTCTATCCCGACGTGCAGGCCACGCTCGAAGCCACGCGCGTGCTGGTGAAGGAAGGGTTCACCGTCCTTCCCTACACCTCCGACGACATCGTCTTCGCCAAGCGCCTGATCGATGCCGGCGCAGCGACGATCATGCCGCTCGGCGCGCCCGATCGGCAGCGGTATGGGAATCCAGAACGTCGCGCACATTCGCATCCTGCGCGAGATGATCAGCGGTGTGCCACTCATCGTCGATGCGGGAGTGGGCACTGCCTCCGATGCGGCCATCGCCATGGAACTCGGTGCAGACGCCGTCCTGATGAACACCGGCATCGCCAACGCGCAAGACCCCGTGCTGATGGCCGAAGCCATGAAGCATGCGGTCATCGCGGGACGGCAGGCGTATCTCTCTGGCCGCATGCCGAAGAAGCTCTACGCTACGGCCAGTTCCCCTCTCGAAGGCGTCGTAAAATAATCGGCGCAAATGGAACGACTTTCACCCTCCGCTGTGTACAGCAGCCTCAAAGGGAAGGTTGTTCTCGTTACCGGAGGAGCCACCGGAATCGGCGAGGCCATTGTCGAGGCCTTCGTTCTGCAGGGATCACGCGTACTGTTTCTCGACATTCAAGATGACGCCGCCAATTCGCTGGTGGAGCGACTGCGGCGTCCCGATTGGATTCCAGCCGAATACTTCCATTGCAATCTCACCAATAGCTCAGAACTCCAGTCGGTCGTGGAGAAAATCATTCGCTCCTCGCCTGTGATCGACGTACTCGTCAACAATGCCGGCAACGACAAGCGGCACAAAATTGAAGAAGTGACCTCGGAATTCTGGGATTGGTGTATGCAGACCAATCTGAAGCACCAGTTCTTCTTGGCGCAAGCCGTTCTTCCAGCCATGCGGCGTGCAAAGCGGGGATCCATCATCAACATGAGTTCGATCGGATGGGTGATTCCTTCTATCGGGATCCCAGTCTATGTAACTGCCAAAGCGGCGATCGTTGGGATGACGCGTGCGCTGGCTCACGAGGTCGGTATGGACGGTGTTCGAGTGAACTGCGTGATGCCGGGAGCGATCTCGACCGAGAAGCAACGCAGGCTCTGGTTTACGGAGGAGTACAAGAAGGAAATTCTAAGCCGGCAGGCGATCAAGCGAGATATTCAACCGGAAGAAGTGGCGAAACTCGTTCTCTTCCTGGCTTCCGACGAGAGCCTCGCCATAACAAATCAGAGTTTCGTGATTGATGCCGGCTGGGTCTAGAAACGCCGTCCTAATCAGCAATCAGTCTCTCCCCAAAAGAAAAGGGCGGCTCGCGAGCCGCCCTCAAAGTCGGCAAATGACCTTATAGCATTTTCACGCTGGACACCTTGATGGAGTCCTTCCCCATCGTTCCGGTGACCGCGACGTGATGCCCTTCGTGTCCCTTCAGCGCATCCGGGTTCTCGACCGCCAGAACCTTCTGATCGGTATCGGTGACGACGACCATCTTTTCGCCACCAGCGAGGCACTTCTTGGTGCAGGCCTCACCACCCGCGTTGGCGCCCTTTGCTCCGCACTTGGCATCAGTCACCCATCCGTTGACGGTTGAGCTCTTCCCCATGTCATCCAAAGCCAACGCCGACAGGGCAAGCACGAAGCACAGCGGCAAGACAAATCACCAGCACTTTTTTCATGACCTTATTGTTCTCCTTTTCGCAGTTCCGATTGCGGCCCCACACCGCAAGAGGTTTGGACACCAGGCGATCATGCCGTCGTATGTGGACGGCAGACCCCTACCTTGGTCGTTGAAGTGAAACTGAGGAAATATATCACAGGAAAACAAGGCTTTTGTCAGCAGACAGCGGACAAGTAGTACTCCGAAGGTGCATGTCTGGAACGGCCGAGAGGACTACTTTTTTGCAGAGTGATTCGCAGGCGGCACAGCTTTCCCTGGAGCAGGTGGAACGTAGACGTACTCTCCGGGCTTGGCGTATCCCAACTGCTCGCGCGCCTCTTTTTCAATCGCAGTCTGATTGCTCTTTAGCCCTTGGATCTGCTGCGTATAGCGCTCGTTGTCCTGCTGTACCTGTACGATCTTCTTTTGCAGTTCCTGATACTCCGCGCGCTTCTGCCGGTAAACGACCATCCCGTTTGCGCCAAACATAACGTGGACAAACAACCATCCGGCCAGCAGAGCCACCACACCGGTTGCGATTCGACGCCGAAATGCGTAGATCCGCAGGCCGAGCGGACGTACCCGCTCGATCCACGAAGCCGCCATGGCCTCAGCCTGCGGCGCGCGTTCGACCATCGCCCGAAAGCCCTCTTCGGCGCTGGGAAACTTCGCGGATTTTGGGAAACGGCTTCACGAAAGCGTTATTCGAAAATCCAGCTCTTGGCTGCGGTGCTCAGCTTCTCGAGACCCTGCTCGCTTCGGGCCTCGGTATAGACGCGCACCACGGGTTCGGTGCCTGACAAGCGGTAGCAGACCCACGATCCGTCGCTGAAGACGAGTTTCAATCCGTCGGTGCGGACGACCTCGCTTACCGGATGGCCGCAGAATTCGCGCGGATCAGACTTCAACTTTTCAGTGAACTTTGCTTTGACCTCGGGCGTCAATCGGAAATTCTCCCGCTTCGGGTAGTAGGAACCTACTTTGACACTGATCGCCTTCAATTGTTCTCCCAGGGATTTCCCTCTTCGCGCCACAGATTCGCAGCAAAGCAACCCGGCAAGAAGTCCGTCTTTCTCGGGCACGTGATGGCGAATCGACAGCCCCGCGCTCTCTTCACCGCCGATTGCGATCTTGTCCTGCATGATCAGTTCGCCGATGTACTTGAACCCGACAGGCGTCTCGTGCAGTTCTACCCCATGAGCTTTCGCCAGCGCGTTGATGAGATTCGTTGTAGCCACCGATTTCGCCACGCCGTTCTTCCAGCCACGGCTCTCGACCAGGTAATCGAAGAGAATGGCGATCACATAGTTCGGTTGCAGGAAGGTCCCGTCTCCATCCACGATGCCAAAGCGATCGGCGTCTCCGTCGGTGGCGATTCCGATCTGCGCTCCGGTCTCACGCATCTTCTTGCGCAGATCTTCCAGCAAGTGGTCGTCTGGTTCCGGCGCATGTCCGCCGAAAAGCACGTCGCGGTAGTCGTGGACCGTCGCGACCTGAACTCCAGCGCCTCGCAGCAGTTCATCGGAGTAGCCACGCGCCGCTCCCCACATGGGATCGAAAACAACCTTCAATCCAGCTTTCTTGATGACGTCCAGATCCACGACCTCTCCCAGGCGCTTCAGGTATGCGGGCTTGGGATCGAGCGTTTCCTTTGCGACGGGAAGAGGGATCATCATCTCCGAGGTCGCCGATGTATCTCCGGCCGTGATCTGGGCTTCGATCTTCCGAGTCACTTCCGGCAGCGCAGGGCAGCCATCGGGAGTCGAGAACTTGATGCCGTTGTATTCCGGAGGATTATGCGACGCAGTAAAGTTGATGACTCCATCCGCCTTGTTCGCGACTACGGCATGGGCAAAGGCTGGAGTTGGCGCGGGATCGGCTACGACGAGCGGTGTAATCCCCTGAAAAGCCAGAATGTCCGCCGCCATCGCGCAGAAGCTCTCGCCCAAGAATCTCGGATCGCGCCCCACAATCACGCGCGCACCTTTGCGCTTCTGCGAAGCCACATACCGAGCAATCCCTCCCACCGCGCGCTGCACATTGGCGAAGGTGAACTCCTCCGCCATGACCGCTCGCCATCCCGATGTGCCAAACTTGATTTGCGTTAGCATGTTCGACCCCTCCTGCGAAATGCTAATCTCTCCAACAACCAGCCGAAAGCTGATAAGGCTAGACAGCCGACGGCTGATTTTATATGACTGACAAGCGAATCGTCCTCACCACCTGCGGTTCAGAAGAAGAAGCGGACAGGATTGCCCAATACCTCGTCGAAAACCTGCTGGCCGCATGCGTGAACATAGTTCCCGAGATAAAGTCCGTTTATCGTTGGCAGAATAAGGTGGAATCGGCGGGAGAATGGTTGCTTATCGTCAAGACGACTGCGAAGAACTTCGCAGAGGTTCGCGATGCGATCCGGGGGCTCCACTCCTATGAAGTTCCAGAGTGCATCTCGTTGATCAGTGGACGATGGCAGCGCTACCTACCTGCAGTGGATCGACGACTCGGTGAAGTGAAGGCTTCCCCTGCGCGGAACTGTAGGCGTCGGAAATAGTGATCGTTGAATATTGCGAGCTTGATGGGCGTGATTCGTGGTGTCGGGCGAGGAAGTCAAAGACTTTACCCACGGAGGGCACAGAGGATCACAGAGGAAACCGGCGACTCATAAATGTCGATCTGTTTGACGCACTGCACTAGATCGCGGCCAGCGCTTGATCCAGATCGTCGAGAATGTCGTCCACGTCTTCAATTCCCACCGAAATCCGCACCAAGCCATCCGTAATCCCGATCGCTTTGCGGCCTTTCTCGCCCAATGCTGCGTGCGTCATCGTCGCTGGATGCGAGATCAGCGTCTCGACTCCGCCTAGGGACTCGCCGAGCGAGCAGACTCGAACCTTCTTGAGCATTTTGTTCGCATTCTTCAGCGAGCCGGTTTCGAAGGTGATCATCGAGCCGAAACCGCTCATCTGGCGTTTGGCCAGCGCGTGCTGAGGATGATCGGGCAGTCCGGGATAGAAGACTGCTTTCACCTTTTTGTGTTTGGACAGGAAATCCGCCACGATCCGTCCGCTGCGGTCGTGGATTTCCATGCGCGCGGCGAGGGTCTTGACTCCGCGCAGGATCAGCCAACACTCGAACGGAGACAGGATCGCTCCTGCAGCCTTCTGCAGGAACGCGAGCTTGTCGGCGTGCTCCTGATGCTTGCAGACTACGACTCCGCCAAGTCCGTCGCTGTGTCCATTGAGGAACTTCGTGGTGGAGTGCACAACCAGATCCGCGCCCAAGGCGAGGGGCTGCTGGAAGTACGGCGACATGAAGGTGTTGTCGACCACGAGCAGCACCTTCTTGCGGCGGCAGATTGCGCTGATGGCAGCGAGATCGCTGAGGCGCATCAGCGGATTCGTCGGCGTCTCCACGTAAACCATGCGCGTGTTCTTGCGGATGGCGCGTTCGACGTTCGCCGCGTCGGACGTATCGACGTACGAGAACTCCAGGCCGAATCCGGACATGACCTGGTTGAAAAGGCGCGGAGTTCCTCCGTAGAGGTCGTTGCCGCAGACGACGTGATCGCCGGATTTCAACATGCTGACGATGGCGTTGATTGCGGCCATGCCGCTGGCGAACACGCGCGACGCGATTCCGCCTTCGAGCGCGGCGAGGTTCTGTTCGAGGCGCGTGCGGGTGGGATTCGAGACGCGGGAGTATTCGTATCCTTTGTGCTCGCCGATGCCTTGCTGGACATACGTTGAGGTGGGATAAATCGGGACCGTGACGGCTCCCGTGAGGGGATCGGGTTCTTGTCCGGTGTGAATGGCGCGGGTGGCGAAACCTAGAGGCTTGATGGCTTTCATGAATTTTGGAGTTTCGTTTTGGGAATTCCGGGGGAGTTGGGGATGGCACCCCTCCCCCTATCGATCTATTGGAATCTGTGATTTAGAAGGAAATCGAAAAATAGTTCTTGTGCTGCAATAAGATACGGGCAAAGTCTTGAGCCGCAGGGAGTTACGCTCGCTCGGCTGACGTAAGCCTTTTAGAATCTGTCGTTAACTTTAAAGATCAACATGCAAAATCTTGAGCGACAGGAGTTTAGCTTCGCTTTCGATCTTGTTTTTCCCGGTATGGGAAATCTATCACCACAGAGGACACAGAGGAGCACAGAGGAAACTCTGCGATTCGGTGTGATGAATCCTGCTTACCGTTAACAGGATTATTGAAGTTGCGGCTCTAAGTCAAGGTCATGTGAACATTCTCAGGCTGTGGAAAACTTTGGCGGCGGTTTAGGGCTCGGGGGGCGGCGCTACGGTCGAGATGCGCTCGACGGATCCCACATTCAGATACCGCCTTCAAATATCTTCTTCGACAAATACCGCTCCGCCGAATCCGGGATGATCGTCACTACTCGCTTCCCCTTCCCCAGCCTCTCTGCCACCTTGAGGGATGCAAACACGGCCGCGCCTCCGCTGGACCCTGCCAACACGCCTTCCTGGGCGGCGAGAGTCTTCACCGTTCCGAACGCGTCGTCGTCCATTACCATCATCACTTCGTCGCAAACAGATGGTTCGAACGTTTTCGGAATGAAGCTGGAACCGATCCCTTCTACTTTATGCGGGCCCGGCTTGCCACCGCCGAGTATTGATCCTTGTGTTTCCACGGCGACCGCAAGCACCTGTGGGGATTTCTCTTTCAAAAACCGTGAAACTCCCGAGAAGGTCCCGCAGGTCCCGCAACCTAGCACCACGGCATCGACTTGGCCATCCATCTGTTCGTAAATCTCTCGGGCCGTCGTTTCGTAGTGATAGTCGGGATTGGCGAGATTTTCGAACTGCCCGGCCATGAACGCAGAGCGATCTCCAGCCACGAGCGCCTTGGCTGCATTGATGGCTCCCTGCATGCCCTCGTCATCGGGAGTACGGAAGACCTCCGCGCCAAGGGCGCGCATGATCATGACTTTTTCTTCCGAAAATTTCTCAGGCACGAAGAGCTTTACCTTGTATCCGCGGTTTACTCCAATCAGCGCCAGCCCAATGCCGGTATTGCCGGCAGTAGCCTCTACAATTGTGGCCCCCGGTGCGAGCTTCCCCTCCTGCTCGGCCCGGCGAATGATTCCGATCGCGGCCCGATCTTTCACACTCCCGCCAGGATTCAGGTATTCCAGCTTGGCAAAGATGTCCGCCGACCCGGGGGGCACCAGTCTCTTCAATTGCAGCATGGGGGTTTCGCCGACCAGTCGGGTGATGTCGTCGGCGACGCGCAGGCGGGACATTTCTGAGCTTTTCGAACTCACCTTACAGGGTACGGGGGAGCGCCCCGTATCGTCAATGAAGCGCCTGCCCAAGCCGTTGTCCACGGCCCCTCAAGTTGTTGCTCCACCTGCCGATTCTTTCCTCTGTAGCCTCGCTCAAGGAGATTTTCATGCATCGGCGAATCCTGAGATGGACACTTCTGTGCCTGTGCGCAGGTCAAATGGGCCTGGCACAGGACTTCAAGTTGTTCGACCGAACTGTTCAGATTCACGGCTTCGTCTCGCAGGGATTCGTTTACACGGACCGAAACAACTGGCTGACCATGCATAGCAGTCACGGCAGCGGGGCATTTACCGACTTCGGTGCCAACGTCTCAATGCAGGTCACAGACAAATTCCACTTCGGCGCACAAGTTTACGACCGCAACCTGGGCAACCTGGGAGAGTGGCACCCTTCGCTCGACTGGGCGTTCGCCGACTACCGGTTCCAGTCATGGTTGGGCATTCGCGCCGGCAAAGTGAAGACGGTATTCGGGCTCTACAACGACACCCAGGACCTCGACTTCCTCCACACCTTTGCTTTGCTGCCGCAAAGCGTTTATCCGGCAGATCTGCGGGATTCTACGATCGCCCACCTCGGCGCGGACCTCTATGGACGATTCACGCTGGGGCACCGGCTCGGCGAGATCGCGTACACAGCCTATGCTGGACATCGGAATGACAGCATCTACAGCGGTTACACCTACGTGTCGGCCGAATACGGAGTCAATCGGCCCCAGTACGGCGGGTTGCAGTATGGCGGCGATCTCCGCTGGCAGACCCCGTTGAAGGGCGTCCTCGTGGGGGCGTCACGAAAAAACGAAGATATGTCGGGCAAGGGGACATTTCTGAATCCGGCGGTCAGCCCTCAAACCCTTCCCTACACGTCGGTCACGAAAGCTGACTGGACCAACCAATTCTACGGACAATATAGCCGGGGGAAACTGCAGGTCGATTCCGAGTACCGGCGCTTCCTCTACGACATAATCGTCAACGGCAACCTGCTTGAAACGGCAGTCGATGTACGCGGTTGGTACGTCTCGGGAAGTTACAGGATTACCAAACGGCTGGCCTTGGGTTCCTACTACTCTCGCTATTGCATCACCAGAGCGAGTAGCGGTCCACTCGCTGCTCTGTTCCCTGACCAGACCAATACAAGCCAACCCAGCAATCATGTTTACGACAAGGTCATCACTGGAAGGATAGATCTGAACCGGTTCTGGAACGTGAAGGCTGAGGGTCACTTCATGGATGGCTATGGCGTGAGCACGTACCCAAACGGATTTTATCCCCAAGTCAACGCTCAGGGGTTTGTCCCTGATACCAGAGCGCTGGTCCTCAAAACCAGCTTGAATTTCTAGGGAGAAAGAAGACGGGAAACAGGAGAATGTCATGAAGAATTGGAGAATGCTTTCCCTCTTCGCTGCCGTGATATTCGGCGCTGTGCCATCACTAGGCCGGGGAGTCAAAGTAATTGCGAATCCCAGCCTGCAAGCGGACTCGATTACCGTCGTGCAACTGAAGAGCATCTACATGGAAGAGCAGAAGTCGATTAACGGTTCCCACATCGAGCTGGTCCTTGCGAAAAGTGGGTCGGCGCATGAAGTTTTTCTTAAGCAGTACATCGGGAAGTCCGACGACGCGCTGCGAACTTACTATCGCACCCTGGTCTTCACCGGCACTGGATTAATGCCCAAGGTGCTGGCCTCCGACGGTGACGTGCTCCATTATGTAGCCAATACCAGGGGAGCGATCGGCTATGTCAGTCTCGACTTCCCCGCGGACGGCGTGAAAGTTCTCACCATCCTGGAACCCGGAGTCAGCGCCGAACGACAGCTCGTCACGCACGTCGAACCCGACTACCCGGAGACTCTGCAGCGACTTCGCATCGGAGGAATTGTGCGTCTCCAACTCACCGTCTCTCCCAGGGGGAGTGTCGAAGCGGTCGCGGTTCTTGGAGGCAATCCGATTCTGGCGGAAGCTGCCGAGAAAGCCGTCAAACGCTGGTCATACGCGCCGGCATCGTCGGAAACCATCGTTCAGGTCACCATTCCATTCGAGGCACCTCGCTAACAACTAATCTCGTCCTTCCTCGCCCTTCCCCGAGTGACGGCAGTACTTGTCCGTACGCGTCGCACAAGCTTACGGCTATAATTGCACGCCATCGACAGGTGCACTTACCACGAAAGGACATGCATGCGACGCTTCGCCGCCGTGCTGTTGATTCTTGTACTGGTTCTTCCTTCTTCTGTATTCGCCGCCGATGAGCCGACCCTCGCCGGCTACTCTCCGCGATCCAGCCAAACCGAGCGCGAATGGGAAGCCAAGTTCCGCGCCATTCCTGACCCGGCCAACCTGCGCGAGGACATGCGGCGGCTGAGTGCGCGCCCGCATCATGTCGGCTCGGCTTACGACAAAGACAATGCCGAATGGATCCTCGCGCGCTTCAAGGAATGGGGCCTCGATGCGCACATCGAAACCTTCAACGTGCTCTTCCCTACTCCGAAGGTGCGCGTGCTTGAGATGGTTGAGCCCACCAAGTTCACCGCCAAGCTGGAAGAACCGGCGCTGGCCGTCGATCCGACGTCGAATCAGAAGGCGGAGCAGCTTCCTACCTACAACGCCTATTCCATCGACGGTGACGTCACCGCGCCGCTGGTTTTTGTGAACTACGGACTGCCTGAAGACTACGAAAAGCTCGAGCGCTTGGGCGTCTCGGTTAAGGGTGCGATCGTCATCGCGAAGTATTACCACTCGTGGCGCGGCGTGAAGCCGAAGGTTGCGGCCGAGCACGGAGCCATCGGATGCCTGATCTATTCCGAGCCGCAGGATGATGGCTACACGCGCGATGTCGTGTTCCCGCAAGGTCCGATGCGTAATCCGGATGGCGTGCAGCGCGGCAGCGTCATGGATTTCGCTTCCGCGAGTCCGGGTGACCCGCTGACGCCGGGCGTGGGCGCAACCGCCGATGCCAAACGCTTATCGTTAAAAGAAGCGAAGAGCCTGTCGAAGATTCCTGTGCTCCCGATCTCCTACGGCGATGCGCAGCCTTTGCTTGCTGCGCTGAAAGGGCCCGATGGCGCCTGACGAGTGGCGCGGGACACTCCCGATTCCGTATCACGTCGGGCCGGGTCCAGCGAAGGTCCACCTGAAGTTGGAATTCAACTGGGACATCAAGCCAGTCAACGACGTCATCGCGAAGATTCCGGGCAGCGTGCGCCCGATGAATGGATCATTCGAGGCAATCATCATGATGCATGGGTGAACGGCGCCGAAGATCCTGTCTCCGGCACCAGTCCTCTTGCTGGAAGAAGCTCGCGCGCTGGGAATCCTGCTCAAGCAAGGCTGGAAGCCGCGGCGCACGATCATCTACGCCGCCTGGGATGGCGAAGAACCGATGCTGCTGGGGTCCACGGAATGGGTCGAGGCCCACGCCGAGGAGTTGCGCCAGCACGCAGCCGTGTACATCAACACCGACGGCAACGATCGCGGACTCTTCGAGATGGCCGGATCGCACAGCCTTGAGCAGTTCATCAACGGAGTCGCACGCGACATTGAAGATCCCGAAACCAGGATGACGGTGTGGCAGCGCTCGCACCTTTCACAGATCGCGAACGCAAAAGCAGATGATCGCAAGGAGTTGCGCCAGCGGGCTGATCTGCGAATCGAAGCGCTCGGCTCCGGGACGGATTTCACCGGATTCCTCGATCACCTCGGCATTGCCAGCCTCAACCTGGGCTATGGCGGCGAGGACGAGCAGGGTATCTACCACTCGATCTACGACGATTTCTACTGGTACACGCATTTCTCCGACACCGATTTCGTGTATGGGCGAGCGCTTTCGCAAACGATCGGATCTTCGGTGATGCGACTGGCCGACGCGGAGGTCCTGCCATACGACTTCGTCGATTTCGCCGACACCGTGCAGAAGTACACGAAAGACTTACAGAAGCTTCTGGCCGACAAGCAGGAAGAAATCCGCGAGCGCAATCAGGAACTCGACGAAGGAGTGTTCAAAGCCACATTTGACCCGCGCCGGCCAACAGTCGCACCCGCTCACGAGGAAGTCCCGCCGCACTTGAATTTCGCTCCCATGGAGAATGCCGCGGAACTGCTGACTCGTAGCGCCGCGCGCTACCAAAAGGCTCTGTCGCAGAAACAGGCGGGATTGAGTGAGATCCAGGCGGAGACGCTGCGGGCGCTCAATGCGAAGTTGATCGACAGTGAGCGCAAGCTGACGAATGAAGACGGTCTTCCGCGCCGTCCCTGGTACAAGCATTTGCTCTACGCTCCCGGCGTCTACAGTGGATACGGAGTGAAGACGGTGCCCGGAGTGCGCGAAGCCATTGAGCAGAAAAGATACTCAGAGGCAGAGCAGGAGATCGTGAGAGTGGCTAAGGCGCTGGAGCAGGAATCCGAACTGATCGACTCGGCCGCCCAACTGCTGGAAAAGGGCGGCAACTAATTCGCTATTTCGCCGGCGCGGGCTGCTGCCTGGGCGCCAGCGTAGTATCCGCTCTTGGTGCGAACCACGAGCTTGCCGTGGCCCTTCGCCTTGGCCTCCACCTTGATCTGACGAAACTCGCCTGCCTTCTTGGGGCTGGCCGGCTTGTACCCAATCGCGTACTGGTTGCGGATGTCGTTCGCGATGGTGCGGCTAATATTGTCCACTTCATCCAGAGTCTTCGGGAAGAAGGCGATTCCACCGGTGCGATCGGCAATGATCTGCAACGCTTTCCTGGCACGCTTGGGATGGTCTTCGTCGCCCAGGACTCCAATGGCGTACACCGAAGGCCCACCCTCTAGCTGCAGCTGCTTGACCGCCTGCTCCAGAGTCTCGCTGCTGGCGTTGTCTTCTCCGTCGGTCACGAGAAAGATGACTTTCTTTTCCAGGCGTGCATTGTGCTTCAGATGGTCGGCCGAAGCCACCACCGCGTCGTACAGCGCGGTTCCACCACGGGCGTCGATCTTCTCGAGCGCCTCCTTCAACTTCAGCAGGTCGTGAGTGAAATCCTGATCGAGATACTGCTCATCGTTGAAATTCACGATGAAAACTTCATCCCGCGGATTGCTGGAGCGCACAAGGTTGAGCGCTGCCTGATTCACCTTGCTGCGCTTCTCGCGCATGGACCCGGAGTTGTCGATCACAATACCCATTGCGACGGGAATATCGATGTGGTGGAACGAAATGATGCTCTGCGGCTTACCGTCTTCAAAAACGGTGAAGGCGGTCCGGTCCAGGTTAGTGATGATGTGCTGTTTGTCGTCGACGACCGTGGCGTGCAGCATGACTTCGTCGACGTCTTTGCGAAACACAAAAACGCCCTGGCTGTCGGGAGTCTTGTCCTGATTATCTTTATCCTGGGATTCGGTCGAGGATTGTTCGCTGCCGGCAGGCTTGCTTTGATCCTGCGACGCCGGTTCCTGCGCCCGGCCCGACACACACGGTACACTTCCGACGCAGAGAACCAACGTGAGAAGTAGTAGAACCCTCGAGGTCTTATTCCGCTGGCGCGTAGTATCCCGTCCTGGCATACACCCGTAGAGGTGGCAATCCTTTCGGTGGCAGCAGCTTCACTTTTATCTTACGCCATTTGCCGTCGCGCACCACTTTCGCTGGACGGTACCCAAGTACATACTGATTTCGTAACTCGACACCAATCTTGGTGGCCACATCCGCCAGGTCGTTGGGATTGTCAATCGTGAAACGCCCGCCCGCCGGTGAGTTCGGTGATCTCGCTCAGCAATTGCGGGCCCAGACGCTCCTCCATGGCCGAAGCGTAGCGGTCGTAAATGCCGATCGCATAGATCATTACGTCGGCTTCCTTGACCACAGACTTGATCTCATTTTCCGTGTAGCGGCTGTGATTGTCGCCGCCGTCGGAAATAATCAGCAGGGCTTTCTTCGCAAACTTGGCCTGCCGCATCTTGCTGACACCCATGTAAATGGCATCCAGAAGGGCAGTGCGATGCTTGGGTACTGCGAAGACGAGCTTGTTCTGGATCTCATCGACGGAATTGGTGAAGTCGCTGACCGCCTCCGGCTCGTCCGAGAAGGTGATCATGAAGAACTCGTCCTGCGGATTGGCGGTCTTGAAGAACTCCACCACCGCTTCCTTGGCGCGGTCCATCTTGCTGGTCATGCTGCCGCTGGAATCGAAGATGACCCCAAGGGAAACCGGAGCGTCTTCGCTGGAGAAGGTGCGAATCTCCTGCGCCGAACTACCTTCGAACAGCTGGAAGTTCTCCTTTTCCAGGCCCGTCACCAGGCGATTCATCGGGTCGGTGATGGTTACCGGAACAAGCACCAGGTCTACATCCACTTTCAGTGGACGGACACGCGCGCTCAATTCATCTTTGGTCGAGACGACGTTCTCTTTCGGCGGTTCTTTTGGCTTTTCGACCTCGTGCGACTGGACGTGCACATCGTTGACGTCGGTCTGAGCGAACGATGCCACAGTCAGGCAAACAAAACCTGCAGCCGCCACGAACACGCAACGCACAAGATTTGGAGTGATTCGGCTTTTTTGCCGCACTACTTTTGGCGGATCCCACGGGAGACCCGTAATGCCGCTTCGAACTAGGGCCTCAGGGCGAGGTGACCAACGCCCTTCATCCAGGCGGGCCATAAACACCTTCTATGCGGCGGATGTTAGCACAGCTTTGGGCAGGTGGCGCAGAGTTTTTGTCAAATTTCGGAGACAAATTTCCCAAAAGTCGCACTGGACGCGGAATTTCGCTGCCTCGGGAAAGTCGCTGCACTGTTACTCATGACAGTTCCGACATGCACGCACCCGGCACTCACTCCTAACTTGTTACAATCAAAGGTTTCCTATGGCTGACATCCGTCCATTTCGTGCGCTTCGCTACAACCAGCAGAAGGTAACCGCCGCACAGGTGGTTACGCAACCTTATGACAAGATCACTCCGGCTATGCAGGAACAGTACTACGCTGCCAGCCCGTTCAATCTCGTCCGGATTATTCTGGGCCGCACCCAACCGGGCGACAATACTACAGACAACGTATACACCCGGGCGGCGGCTCTTGGCCGGCAGTGGCGCGACGAAGGCATCCTGCAGCAGGATTCTGCGCCCTCCATCTACCCCTATTCCCAGACCTTTACCGCTCCCACAGGCAAAAACTTCGAGCGCCGCGGATTCATCGCCTTGGGTCGTGTGGAGGATTACTCCGCCAAGATAGTATTCCGTCACGAGCAAACTCTCGCTAAGCCGAAGGCTGACCGCCTCGATTTGCTTCGCGCTACTCGCGCGCATTACGAGCAGCTATTCCTTCTCTACGAGGATTCCGGAGAGATCGATTCCCTGCTCGCCACTTCCGATCGCCCGACGATCGACGTCGCTGACGAGTACGGAGTGGCTCACCGCGTCTGGCAGATCTCCGACGCCGCCGTCATCTCGTCGGTCCAGTCGAAAATGCGCGACCAGAAGCTGGTGATTGCCGACGGACATCACCGCTACGAGACGGCGCTTAACTTTCGCGACCAATGCCGGGCCGCGTCGAGCACTCCCAACAGCGATGCTCCTTACGAGTTTGTGATGATGACCTTCGTCAACATGAACGATCCCGGACTGCTGATCCTTCCTACACATCGGGTTGTACACTCGCTTCCGTCGTTCTCGGTCGACGAGTTTCAGAAAGCGAGCCGCGAGTTCTTCGAGGTGGAAGAAGTCGATCCCGCAATCGATGCTGCGAAGGCAACCGCTCTGCTGCAGGAGCGCGGCCGTGCGGGAACGGCACTTCTTGCCGTCACCGCCAACCGCGCTTTCCTGCTGCACTCCCCCAAACCGGCTGGAGCCAGGTTCCTTTCCGGGCTTTCGCCGCGCCAGCAATCCCTCGACGTCGTGCAGTTGCACAAGTGCCTGTTAGAAGGCGTGCTGAAGCTCTCGGAGGAATCGATCCGCAATCAACAGAACCTGTCGTATGTGCGGGAAGCTGCCGAGGCGATTGCCGCAGTTCGTGGGAAAGCGGACGGCAAGCACGCGGCCAACATTGCTTTCCTGATGAATCCTTGTCCGGTGCAAAAGATGCGGGAGGTTGCGCTGGCGGGCGAGGTGATGCCGCAGAAGTCCACCGATTTCTACCCCAAGCTGCTCAGCGGACTCACCGCCTATGCGCTGGACTAGCAGTCAAGGTAGCGCAGGCGCCCCGCCGGCTGTCGCGGAGTCGTCTCGCCTCCGTACTTCGTTTCAGTTGTTAGCGCTGCTTCTGATCTGCACGCTTCTTCTCTCGGGAGCCGCACCTGAAAAGCATCTCTCCGTTTATTCGGTTGCGGCCAACTACTCGGTCCCGCTGGTTCAAAGAGAAGGCCATGAGTACGTCGGGCTTCTGGAGTTGCTGGAGCCACTGGGCCGAGTCACCGCCAAAGCCGACAATTCCCGCTGGCGCCTCCGCTACAACAACGTGCAAGCTGAGTTTGAAGTGAACAAGGCTCGCGCGCGCGTGCAGGGTCGGGACGCCGAACTCGGCGGAAAATTTCTGATGGAGAACAAGCGCGGCCTCGTGCCTGTGGGCTCGCTCAGCGGCTTGCTGCCTCGCATTCTCGGTGGACCTGTCTCGCTGCACGAGGTCTCCGATCGGCTCTTCATCGGAAACGTGGCCACGCACTTCACGGCATCGCTCTCTGGCGACAATCCACCGAAGCTGGTCTTTCATTTCACGTGCGCCGGTGAACCCGACCATCGCCACCGACGCAGGAACGCTGCGGATGACATTCTCCCGCGAGCCCCTGGTCGGCCCAGCCTCGCCCACGCTGACCTTCGGCAGCAAGGTGATCTCCTCGGCAACTTACGGTGAAAGCAACGGTTCGGCTGTGGTCACGGTGAATGCGACGGTACCGGTGATCGCCACCTTCAGCAATGAAGGACGCACAATCGCAATCTTAAGCACTTCGACACCGGTGCAGAGTGCGATACCCTCCGCCGCCACAGCTACTCCTGCCCCGACGCCACAACCCGCACCGCCGGCGCCGGCTCCCGCCCCCGTGCCCGCAGGCCGCCGCTATTTCGCCGTCGTCGATGCCAGCCACGGCGGCGACGATCACGGGGAAACTCTCAGCACCACACTGGCGGAAAAAGACGTGACGGTCGCTCTGGCTCGCAGCCTGAGACAGGAACTGGAAAGCCGCGGCATCTCAACGCTGGTGTTGCGCGACTCGGATGCAAATCTCTCCGTCGATCAGCGTGCCGTCTTCGCCAACGCCGATCACGCCGCCATCTACATCGCAGTGCACGCCAGTTCCAGCGGCCACGGTGTGCGCGTCTATACCGCGCTGCTTCCTTACGGTGAGGATGATCGCGGCCCCTTCCGCTCATGGACCACCGCGCAACATCCCGCCCTGCCCTTGAGCCAGAGCACGGCATCCGCCATCGCCAGTGAATTGCAGAAACGTCAGCTTCCGGTTCGCACTCTCTCGGCTCCGCTCAGGCCCCTGAACAACCTGACCGGACCCGCCATCGCGATCGAGGTTGCGCCGCAAGGATCCGATCTGTCTCAACTGACTGCGCCCGACTACCAGCAGCTCGTCGCCGGCGCGGTCGCAACAGCGATCGCCGCGGTACGCGACCAGTTAGGAAATGCCCCATGAGGTGGGACACCGTGATCCCGCGACATCTCGTCATCGGCTTCGCCATCCTGCTGGCGGCAGCGCTCGGTCTCAGTCTTTACGCCTGGCACATGCGGAAGAATGCGGCGGCGGTTCCACCCGCCGCTGCGGTCGACACTCGCCCGCTCGCTCCGCCCGTCTCCGGACCGAGCGAGAGAGTCGTTCTCTTCGTCGCTCACGACGACGACGGTACGTTGCGCGGGGAGTCAGCCCAGATTCCCATGCCCTCCGGCCGCCAGCAGCGTGCCGAAGAGCTGCTACGCGCGCTGCTGTCGATTTACCTCGACAAGAACTCGCCCCACCACTTGGGCGCGGGCGCGGAGATTCGCAGCGTCTATCTGGTCGATCCCGGAGTCGCCGTCATCGACCTGAATTCCGCCTTCGCCGATACCCACCGCTCCGGCGTGCTGGTCGAGGAACTCACTGTGGCTTCACTGATTCAGACGGTCTCGGTGAATACTCCGAATCTTCTGAAGGTGAAGATTCTCGTGGATGGGAAAGCAGCGCGACACGCTAGCCGGCCACGCCGATCTCTCTTCGTACTACGATGTAGCGGCAGTCAATCAGCTAGCCACGCAGCTGCAGAGTGCGACAGTAGATGCTTGTGTGTAGGGGCGGACGCCTCGTCCGCCCCGCGGAGCGAAAGCGACGCGTGTCACTGCCGGTTGTCAATTGGCGGTGCTGGAGTCTAGCAGCCCCTCATTGCAGCGCTTCGCGCGCAACCCCGGACGAGGCGTCCGGGGCTACACGAGCCGCGACAGCGACCTTAAGATTTTTCCAGGGCTTCAATCTCGCTTTTCGTGCGCGCGAGAATTTCCCGGATCTTGGCGATCTTTGCCGAATCATGGGACCCGCGAGTCGCCGCCTTGAGCGCCGTCTTCATCAGCTCTGCCGCGGGACGCATCACCTCGGCGCCTTCCATCCCCATCCATGGTGCCCAGTCTCCCGCCTGTTCGGCGCGCTGCCAGATGCGCTTCACCGTCTCCGCTTCTTTTTGCAACTCAGCCCGGCCTTCGCTGGTGAGCGAATACGTGCGCTTCCCCGCCGCCGTGTCTGAGATCACCATGCCTTCATCTTCCAGTTGCTGCAGCGCCGGATAGATAGCTCCAGCGCTGGCTTTGTAAATGCCGCCAGACTTGGTCTCCAGTTCTTTCATCAATTCGTAGCCGTGTTTCGGGCCGCTTTCGAGCATCGACAGCAGCGCCAACCGGATCTCGCCTGGCCCAAAGAATCGGCCCCACCGCCCTCCGCGTCCCCATGGAAAACCGCCTCCCATAAATGGAGTCGCTACAGCACCGCGCCACCAACTTCCACATCTTCCGTACATACTCAACTCCTTAACCATAAATGGATGTCGACCGGTCGTTCGTTCTGCAATCTGACTTCTGGTTGCGCTCTCGTTCGATCTGTCGTTAAGTATATCTATAGATATATCTATTGGTCAACAAAAACCGCTGGGACTTTGACCGATCCCTCGCGACCGGCAAGCCGCACGCGCATGATCATTTACAATCGCCGGTCATGTTCTATCGTTCGGATAATCGTTCCCCCGACCAGCTTCGTCCCGTAAGGATCACTCCAGAATTCATCACGACAGCCGAAGGTTCCGCGCTCATTGAGGTCGGCAATACCCGCGTCATATGCACGGCGTCGATCGAGGAGACCGTCCCGCAGTTCATGCGCAACTCGGGCAAAGGATGGATTTCAAGCGAATACAGCATGCTTCCCCGCTCGACGCTGACTCGTACCCCGCGCGAAGTCTCCAAAGGACGCCAGAGCGGACGGACTCACGAAATTCAGCGCCTGATCGGGAGATCGCTGCGGGCGGTGGTTGAGCTGGCGAAACTCGGCGAGCGCACCATCTGGATCGATTGCGACGTCATCCAGGCCGATGGAGGGACCCGCACTGCGTCGATCACAGGTGCTTTCGTCGCATTAGGCTTGGCACTGGAAAAGCTCGTGGAGGCTGGGACTCTGCCAGCGGTTCCGCTCAAAGACTTCGTCGCGGCCATCAGCGTCGGAATTGTCGACGGCGAAATCCTGCTCGATCTCTGCTACGAAGAAGACTCCCGCGCCGACGTGGACATGAACTTCGTCATGACCGCCAGCGGCAAGATGGTGGAACTTCAGGCCACCGCCGAGCACCAGGTCTTCGACGACGCGCAGTTGGCGAAGATGCTTGGGCTCGGCACGGAAGGGCGTGCAGGAGTTGATCGCCGAGCAGCAGAAGCTCCTGACCGGACTCACCCTGAAGCGGTAAGTAGGGGCATTCTCATTCTTCAACGCTGCCCATTCTTGAACTTTCCCGAAGTGGGAATGCGCCACCGACTTTTGACTCAATCACTGGCGGCGTAACCTTTACCCTGCCCTCGGGGTGACGATAGGGTGAGAGAGCCATTATGGGCATCCTTCGTACCTTTGACCGCCGTCGCGAACCGCGCAAGCCACTCGATCTTCCGCTGTTGGTTTGGGGTGTCGACACACAGGGGGAGCGCTTCCTGCAGGAGGCTCATGCGCGCGACATCAGTTTGTCCGGAGCGTTACTCTCCGGGCTCGATGCTGATCTCAAGTCCGGCGATGTCATCGGGATTCTCTACGGAAAGAAGAAGGCCCGTTATCGCGTGGTGTGGATTCGCTACGACGAGATGGGAGACAAAATGCAGGCGGCAGTGCACCGGCTGCAGTCCGACGCTTGTCCGTGGCTGGACTTGTTGACGGAGGAAGCGGCGGAGAGCTCCCCACCGACGGATCATCCGACTCCGTGACGGCTCACCTCGACTTGTTGCTGGGCGGCGTCTTCGCTTACGCGATCCAGACGGTCTTGGCGTTCACGAATTCCCGGATGCCTACCATTCCCAGTTCACGTCCGTGCCCTGAAGCTTTCACTCCGCCGAAGGGGATGCGCGGGTCCGACGCCACCATCTTGTTGATGAACACCATTCCGGCTTCGATTTCGTTGATGAAGCGCTCCCGCTCTTTTTCGTCGTTGGTCCAGATGCTCGAGCCCAGGCCGAAACGGACGTCGTTCGCCAGCCGGATCGCCTCATCGACGTCCTTCACGCGGAAGACGGAAGCCACCGGGCCGAAGAACTCTTCTCCGTAAGCGGGCGACTCTTTGGGGATATTGGTCAGCACCGTGGGTGCGTAGAAATTTCCCGGACGCTTCAGCGGATGTCCCCCGGTTAACAGCTTTGCCCCAGCCTTGATGGACTTCTGCACATCGGCATCGAGGTCTTTCACCGCATCGGGAGTCGAGAGTGGACCCAACTCGGTCTTCTCGTCGAACGGATCGCCCACCTGCAGGCCCTCCATCTTCGCGACGAACCGGCGCTCGAACTCATCCGCGATGGACTCGGCGACGATGAACCGCTTGGCGGCGATACAGGATTGGCCGTTGTTCTGGATACGCGCCTGAACCGCGTTCGAGACGGCCGACTTCGAGATCGGCGCTGGGCATCACGATAAACGGATCGCTCCCGCCCAACTCCAGTACGACTTTCTTGATCCGCTTGGCAGCGCCGACGCCCACCTGAATGCCGGCCTGCTCGCTGCCAGTCAGCGTCGCCGCTACCACTCGCGGATCATTGAGCAGCGCGTCCACCTGGGAGGAGCCGATCAGCAACGTCTGGAAAGCGCCCTCGGGAAAGCCCGCTTCCAGGAAAATGCTTTCGATCGCCAGCGCGCATTGCGGCACGTTCGAGGCATGCTTCAGCAGGCCAACATTGCCGGCCATCAGCGCCGGAGCGGCGAAACGGAATACCTGCCAGAAGGGAAAATTCCACGGCATCACCGCCAGGACCGGCCCGATCGGCAGATAGCGAACAAAGCTCTTCTTCGCACCCGTCTCCACCACCTCGTCGGCCAGGAAGCGTTCCGTGTTCTCGGCGTAGTAGCGGCAGGCCGTGGTGCACTTAAGGGCCTCGGCCACCGCGGACTTGTAGGTCTTTCCCATTTCGAGCGTCATCAGGTGGCCGAACTTGTCTTTGTCGCGCTCGATGATTTCCGCCGCTTTCCGCATGCGCTGGGCGCGCACAGCGAACGGCGTCTTGCGCTCGGCCCTGAACACGCTCACCGCGAGTTGCAGCTTCTTCTCGATTTCAGCTTCGGAGAGTGGCTGGAAGGTCTTAATCACATCTCCCGTGGCGGGATTGATGGTCGCGATCGGCATGGTGCAGGGTCCCTTAGGCTTTTGCGATTTGGAAACTACTCTTCGTGCGGTTGAGGAACGGCATCCGGACGATCGAGTAAGTAGATAGTAATCTGCTCGTAAGGCTTCTGGCCAACGTTGATGGCGAGATGGACGGGCTGACGGCGACTCTTCCCACTCGGTTTGGGTCTGCGGTCTCTATCTGGGCTTAGGCTTGGGAAACCGAGGATCGTCTTCGGCGGGGCGATGATCAGGATGCGCCCACAGATCGTGGAGATCGTCGAATGCGCCCATAGCCAAGAGCACTACCGCTACCACTGCGCAGGCGATCATGAGCGACAGCAGCATTAGCGTCACCCGAGGTGGTGACTCGTACGGCAGTAGCCTAGTCCCAAGCATGCTTGTGTTCAGTGATGGCGGTCACCCTAGGTCTTGCCGTCCTGTCGACTTAGACCAAAAGGCGCGGCTGCATTCGATATTTACATGAACCTCACAAATGTATATACTTCATGTATATACAAAGAGGATCTATGGGAACAGCGAAAGTATTTCGTTCGGGAAACAGCCAGGCGGTTCGGCTTCCGAAAGAATTTCGTCTGAAGAGTAAGGAAGTGGAAATTTTCCGCCGCGGCAGAGAGATCGTTCTGCGAGAGAAAGAAGATGACATGGTACGCGCGTTCGATCTGCTCGCTTCTCTGCCCGAAGACCTGACGCTTGAACGTGAAGACGACTTCCCGCAAACCCGCAAGGGCCTGTGAAGTATGGCGCGGACGCTCTCGTCCGGACGGAAGCTATGGAACCTCGCTATTTGCTCGACACAAACATCTGCATATACATCCGCCAGAAACGCCCGGACGAGGTGCTACGCCGCTTCGGCAGACTCCGGGCCGGTGAAGCTGCTCTCTCCGTGATCACCTACGGAGAGCTTCTCTACGGCGCTGCCAAGAGCAACCAGCGCCAAGCCGCGCTGGAGCGGTTGCAGGAGCTGATCCAACTGCTTCCCGCTTTGCCCCTACCAGAGCGTGCCGCCGAGACCTACGGTACGATTCGGGCCGAACTGGAAGCCAAGGGGGAAATGATCGGCAACAACGACCTCTGGATCGCTGCGCACGCGTTGGCGTCGGGGCTGACTCTGGTCACGAACAACGAAAAGGAATTCCGGCGGGTGCGGGGGCTAAAAGTGCAGAACTGGGCGTCATAACCTTCTTGTTAAGGCACCCGTTGAGATGAAGGCGCAGTCGCTTCCTAAACCCGGAATCCGGCAGCCCGACGCTGGAAACCGGGCACCGAATTCCACTGCCCCTTGGTTTACAATAGTTAGTTTCCAGCATTCATCCCGTTCCTATCAGGAGGAGTCTCATGAAGCTTACCCCGGGCAAACTTAGCCGGCCTCAAGAAAGTCTCCAACGAACGCGGCGTCATTGCGGCCGCAGCCATGGACCAGCGCGGCTCGCTGCAGAAATCGCTGGCCAAGGAAAAAGGCGGCGAAGTCAACGACGCCATGATGGAAGAGTTCAAAACGCTGGTCTCGGAAGTTCTCACCCCGCATGCCACCGCCATCCTGCTCGATCCCGAGTGGGGGCTGCCCGCGGCGAAGCGTCGCGCCAAGAATGCCGGCCTGCTCCTGGCCTATGAAAAGACCGGATACGACAAGACCGGCCCCGGCCGCCTGCCCGATCTGCTCGACGTGTGGTCGGCGCGCCGCCTGAAAGAAGCGGGCGCGGACTGCGTCAAGATTCTGCTGTACTACACGCCGGACGATCCGAAGCACGTCAACGAGATCAAGCACGCCTGGGTTGAGCGCATCGGCGACGAGTGCCGCGCCAACGACATCCCGTTCTTCCTGGAGTTTGTCGGATACGAAGAAGGCGCCGACGAGAAGGGCGCCGATTACGCCAAGAAGAAACCGCACATTGTCACCGAGAGCATGCGCGAGTTTTCGAAAGACCGCTATGGCGTCGACGTGCTGAAGGTCGAAGTGCCGGTCAACATGAAATTCGTGGAAGGCGTGAAGTGCTTCGGCGGCACCAAGGCTTATACCAAGAAGGAAGCCATCGATCACTTCCACAAGGCTGCGAGCGTCGCGACCAAGCCGTTCATTTATCTGTCGGCTGGCGTGAGCAATGCGGAGTTCAGCGAGACGCTCGAACTCGCGGGAGAATCCGGCGTGAAGTTCAATGGCGTGCTCTGCGGCCGGGCGACCTGGAAAGATGGCATCCCGGTCTATGCGAAGCAGGGACGCGGCGGCGTTCCGCAAATGGCTTGAAACCGAAGGCGTGAAGAACATCAACAACGTCAACGACAAGCTGAAAGCCGCCACCAGCTGGCACTCAATCTACGGAGTGGAACTGGTACACGCATAGTTACAAAGCTCGTGTAGGGGCGGACGCCTCGTCCGCCCCGCGGAGCGAAGCGACGCGTGTCCGCAGCTTGAGTCTAATCTCGATTGTTGTCCTCTTGAGTGTTGGTCTTTTCTCGAATCTCCTTCTTACCTACGTTTCCATTGCGCACTTCGCCCGTAACCAGGGACGGGGCGTCCGCGGCTGCACGCGTCGTGGTGATACAGAATCCCGCTAGAATAGCGGCATGTCTACCGTGCTCATCACCGGCGCCTCCGGCGGCATCGGATACGAACTCGCGAAGCTCTTCGCCCGCGACCGTCACAATCTGATTCTCGTGGCACGCAGCGGCGACAAGCTCGCGCAAGTCGCAAACGAACTGCGGGCGGTCGGAGTCAGCGTCACCACCTTCGCTCTCGATCTCGGGACACCAACCGCTCCCAAATTCCTATTCGATCAGATTCAAAGCGCCGGGCTTACGGTCGACATTCTTATCAACAACGCCGGCTTCGGTGCCTTCGGCGAATTCGCGCAGATGTCGAACGAAGAAATCTTCGGCCAGATCCAACTGAACATCATTGCCCTGACCGAACTCACTCGTCTCTTTCTGCCGCCGAATGCTCGCTCCGACGCAGCGGTCGCATCATGAATGTTGCGTCCACTGCCGGATTTCAACCCGGCCCACTGATGGCTGTCTACTACGCCACCAAGGCCTACGTGATTTCCTTCTCCGAAGCGATTGCCAACGAAGTCCGCAACTCCGGCGTGACGGTAACATGCTTCTGCCCCGGAGCCACGCATACCGGATTTGCCAAGCGCGCAGGCAATGACAAATCTCGCCTCTTCAAGCAACTCGGGGCGATGAACGTCGACAAAGTCGCGCTCGATGGCTACCGCGCGGTTATGGAAGGCCGCGGTCTCGCCATCTCCGGTGCACACAACTGGATCGTCGTACAATCGACTCGATTCGCCCCACGAAAAGTGGTCACCGCGATCTCGCGCTGGATCTCAGAACCAACCCAATAACCACGAAGGGCACGAAGGTACACGAAGGAAGACGTTGCTCTTCCTGCCGTGCACATCCGTGCCTTTGTGGTGGGTGGCTTTCCTTCGTGAACCTTGGTGTCCTTTGTGGTAAAGGCTTTTGCCGTCCCTTACACCTGTGCCATTCCGCCGTCGACGAACAACTCCACGCCGGCCACGAAACTCGCATCCTGAGACGCGAGGAATACGGCCGCCTTGCCGATCTCCTCCGGCCGCCCCATCCTTCCAAGAGGCACAAGCGAGGTCAGATGGTCCTTTATGCCCTTGCGCCCATCCTCCGTCTCCGCCAGTCCATCAAGAATCGGGGTGTCAATCGGCCCCGGACTGATGGCGTTGACCCGGATCTTGCGGTCTTTCAAGTCCGTCGTCCAGCTGCGGGCAAACGAACGGACCGCAGCCTTGGTCGCGGAATACACACTGAATGCCGCCATGCCTTTCTGCGAAACGATGGATGCATTCAGGATGATCGAGCCGCCATCCGGAATCAGGGGCAGCGCCTTCTGCACCGTGAAGAGCACGCCCTTCACATTGGTGTTGAAGGTCTGATCGTAGAGTTCTTCGGTGATCGTGCCCAGGGGAGCGAAGCTGCCTCCGCCAGCATTGGCGAAGACCACATCCAGCCGGCCTTTCTCCTGCTTGATCTGCGCGAACAGGCGATCGAGGTCGGCGAGGTTCGAAGAGTCCGCACGCACGGCCTTCACCTGGTTTCCACCGATTGCTTTTACGGCTTTGTCCAATTCCGCCTGGCGACGGCCGGTGATGTAGACGAAAGCACCTTCCTTAACGAAGTTCTGCGCCGTGGCCAGCCCGATTCCGCTGCTGCCGCCCGTTACGAGTGCGATCTTTCCTTCCAGCTTGCCTGCCATAATATTCTCCATTTCTCCGGCCACTTTTGGACCGTACGGTTCAGATGTGCGCCGATTCCCCGTGGATTCACCTTTTTTGAACTGGATGGTATAAAAGTGCATCGAAGGTGTTATGGAGCCTGCGAAAGACAGCCTGGCACGGATGGGACGCCCCCGCAGGTTCCGGGAGGAAGACGCGCTGGACGCGGCGATGCGCGTCTTCTGGCAGAAAGGGTACGAAGGCACATCGCTCGACGACCTGACCAAAGCGATGAAGATCAACCGGTCCAGTCTCTATTCCACGTTTGGAGACAAAGAAGCGTTGTTCCGAAGGGTGATGGAGCAATACAACGCCGGTCCAATGTCGTTCTTGCTCGGAGGCCCTCAATCTGAAGACTGCCGCGAGCAGTGGTCGAAGCTCTGTTGCGAATGAGCGTCAAGTTCCTCGGTGACCCTAGCCATCCTCCGGGCTGCCTCTCGATCCAAGGCGGTGTGGCCTGCGGCTCTGGAAACGAAGAAGTGAAACAGGCGATGGTCGACTGGCGCAAAGCTGGGCTCGCGCTTTTGCAGAAGCGTCTGCAGCGCGCTCGAACGGAAGGCGACCTCAGGAGAGGAGTCGATCCCAAGGACCTCGCCCGTCTGGTCATGATCATGATGAACGGTCTCGGTATACAGGCGGTCAACGGCGCGACCGCAGAGGAGATGAATCGTGCCATGGACTTGGCGCTCCGTTCCCTCCCTCTGTAGGCTGCGATTCCGGGCATACTACCTTTTCCAAGAACGCCTTATCCGTGCCCATCGGCAGGGGTCAGGGGTCAGACGCGAGAGAAACACGATAAGGGATTGTCGACGCGTTGGTGACTTATGAACTCTAGCCTCCGACCCCTAGCCTCCTACCACCAGCCCTGAACCCTGCCGCTCGAAGCTGTTGTAATCTAGAACCCCTGTACGGAATTCCCGGATTTCCGGACAAGAACCCATGCCAACTCTCATTCCGCAACCCACGCGCATCCAAGCGGTCGGTAACAAGCCCAAGATCATCGACGAATACGTCGGACGAGTGAACTCCAAGACTTCCGCGGCCAGCGTGGCCCACATGCGCAGCCCGCAGGGATGGCTCGAGCCCGGGCAATCTCCCGAATTCGATGAGTTCACGATTGTGTTGAAGGGAACGCTGCGGGTGGAGCACAAGGAGGGCGTGCTTGACGTTAAGGCTGGCCAGGCCGTCGTCGCCCATGCGGGCGAGTGGGTGCGCTATTCAACTCCAGAGGACGGCGGAGCGGAATACATCGCCGTCTGCCTGCCCGCATTCTCCATGGAAACCGTGCACCGTGACGAGTGATCGCTGGAAACTTTCTTTCGGTGATCCAATAAAGGCAGGATCTTCCTTCGTATAACTTCGTGCCCTTCGTTGGTTATCGATCTTGCGTCACTCAGCCCCGGCATAATACCCAGTACGCGCGCTAACGCGCAGAAACGTGGACCACTTCTTCGGCAGGAGCACTTTCACATTGATTTTGTGCCACTTTCCGTCACGGGAGCGCGTCTGCGGACGGTAGGCCAGCATGTACTGGTGCCGCAGATGGGTACCGATCGCGCGCGTGACATCAGGCATCTCCACCACATTGCTTATTGTGTAGGACTGCCCGCCGGTCACTGCAGCGACGTTCTGCAGAAGTTCCGGGCCTAGCAATTCTTCTTGTGTGGTGGCGTACCGATCGTATGTGCCCACCGCATAAATCAGAATGTCAGCTTCCTTGACGGCGCTCTTGACGTCGTGATCGCTGTAACGGCTGTGATTGTCTCCGCCATCGGAGATTATCAGCAGGGCTCGGCGCGAGTAGCGGGCATCTTTCATCTTATGAATTCCCATGTAGATAGCGTCTAGAAGTGACGTTCGGCCTCGCGACTGCGCGCCTAGCAGCGCGTTCTGAATTTCTTCAGGGCGATTGGTAAAGTCAGTGGCCAGCCGTGGAGCATCGGAAAAGGTAACCATGAAGAACTCGTCCTGCGGATTGGAAGCCTCGCAGAACTGGCGGACAGCCTCACGCGCCCGCTCGATTTTGTTCGCCATGCTGCCGCTGACATCCATGATGATGCCGATCGAAACCGGAGTGTCTTCGCTGGAGAAGTTCTTGATTTCCTGCGGCTGCTTGTTTTCAAAGAGTTGAAAGTTATCGCGGTCGAGTCCGGTCACCGGACGGTTCATGTTGTCGGTGATCGTAACCGGCACCATAACCAGGTCAGTGCTGGTTCGGATCAGCCCCGAAAGCCGGGGCCCTTGGGTGGCCGTTGCCAGTTCGACCCCGGCCGTCCGTGGAACGACGTGCACATCACTAATGGAGGTTTGCGAGTAAAGCCTTGCTGAATAAGCTAAGAGGAGAAGAAGAACTACACGGCAGGAGGTCGAGCGTACGGAGTGAAACATGACTTGCACCGTCCAAAATCAATCCAACACAAGCAATCTCACATTGGTCGCCTTGGTTGTGATTGTCGTTGTAGGACGAATCCGGTAGGTGAGCAAGGAAAGATCATGCAGAAACTAGACGGAAGTAATCCAAGATGGGAGAGATGGGCCGCGACGACGGCCCCTGGTTCAGCGATTCAGATTGGTCCACGATAAGCGGTGAGAACCAACAGCCAATAGCTAATAGGTCGTACTCATTCCCACTCGATCGTCCCAGGCGGTTTTGACGTCACGTCGTATACCACGCGATTCACGCCCTTCACTTCATTCACGATGCGCGTGGAGATGGTTTTCAGCACTTCGTGAGGCAGCGGAAACCAGTCGGCAGTCATGCCGTCTTCGGAACTGACGGCCCGGATCGCGCAGGTGTAAGCATAGGTCCGCATGTCGCCCATCACGCCCACCGACATTACCGGCAGCAGCACCGCGAAGGACTGCCAGATCTTCGTATAGAGGCCCGCTTCCTTGATCTCGCTGACCACGATGTCATCGCACTCGCGCAGCAGGCGGACTCGCTCGGGCGTGACCTCGCCCAACACCCGGACGGCGAGCCCCGGTCCCGGGAAGGGCTGACGCTGCAGGATTTCCTGCGGCATGCCCAGCTCGCGGCCGATGCGACGCACTTCATCTTTGAAGAGATCCTTGAGAGGCTCGATCAGCTTGAGCTTCATCTTCTCCGGCAGGCCGCCAACGTTATGGTGCGACTTGATCACCTGGGATGGTCCGCGTACCGACTGCGATTCGATCACGTCGGGATACAGCGTCCCCTGCACCAGCCACTTCACCTTGCCTTCAGTCTTTTCGATTCGCCGGGCTTCTTTCTCGAAAACCTTGATGAACTCGTTGCCGATGATCTTGCGCTTCTTTTCGGGATCGCTGACACCGGCAAGTTTTCCGAGGAAGCGGTCGGTGGCGTCGACGGCATCAAGGTGCAAGCCCAGCTTGTCACGCAAGGTGGCTTGCACTTTTTCGAACTCGTTCTTGCGCAGGACCCCGTTATTAACGAAAACGCAGGTCAGCCGCGACCCTTCGGCTCCGCTCAGGGCAGGCTTGCCTTTCGCGTCACGCAAGGCGCGGTCCACCAGCACCGCGGCAACCGAGGAATCGACCCCGCCGGAAAGCGCGCAGATGGCGCGTCCGGCGCCGACTTGCTGCTTGATTTGTTCGATGGTCGAAGTGATGAAGTGCTGCGCCGTCCAGGTCGGTTTTGCGCCGCAGATCTCAAACACGAAATTCTTTAGGATCTGCGTGCCCTGTGGGGTGTGATGCACTTCAGGATGGAACTGTACCGCATACCACTTCTTCGCGACATTCTGGATGCCCGCGACGGCATAATGCGTCTTCGCCATCAACTCGAAGCCAGGAGGCAGTTCCAGCGCCTCATCCCCGTGCGACATCCAGACAGCCAGCCGCTTGGCGAGGCCCTGAAATAGAACGGAATCCGAAACGATGTCTATCTCGGCGCGACCGTACTCGCGCTTATCGGCCGGGCGCACCTTCCCGCCCAGCGTATGCACCATGAACTGCAGCCCATAGCAGATGCCCAGCACTGGCAGGCCCATGTCGAATACATGCACGTCGGCGGGCGGAGCGTCCTTGTCATACACCGACCATGGCGCCCCCGAAAGCACAATTCCGACCGGGTTGTAGCTCCGGACTTCCTTCAGCGACGCGGTGCACGGCAGCACCACCGAGAAAACATTCTGTTCCCGGATGCGGCGCGCGATGAGCTGTGTGTACTGGGCCCCAAAATCGAGGATAACAATCGACTGGGTTACTGAAGTTTGATTGAGCGGGGATTTGGTTTCCACGAATGAGTTTCTCAAATTCGGGGAGACGGTGTAAAGCAGTTCCGAATCATTCGTAGAGACGTTGCTTGCAACGTCTCCCTAACCACGTCGACACTGCTGATACCACAACTCTCTCCAGCCGCGCTCACATGGTGACTGAATAGGCCGAATCACTGAGGATCAACGTCTGTCTGAATCCGGACACTTCCGTCCGACAGCGGACGGTTTTCCGTGGCCCGGCGAAACTGAAATGTTGCAGGATCAGGACTTGTCCTTACCTGGTTCGGAACTTCGGGTGCTGCAACCGGTCGGAAGCTGCGGGGAGAGGTGTCAACGTATGAAGAGGACGGAGAGGGTGCGTCAGTTGGTCCCGGGCCCGCCCACCGAGGCGGATATCAAACAGCAGACGGAGAAAGGTTGGAAGCTGGTCGCCATCGAGTGGGAGAGGGAGGTCGAAACCGCCGAGGAACCGTTGCCTGTGGAAGTGCCCTTCGGGCTTCGGATCGCTCCTGAGACACAGCATCTGGAAGAAGACCCACGGGAACGGGAGACTCTGTTCCAGTTGATGGAGCTCATTGTTCAGGAGGGCTCATACTCCCGCGTCGCCGACGAACTCAATCGCCGCGGATACCGAACGCGGCAGGGTGGGGTGTGGAGCCCAGTATCAGTGTTCGAAATGCTGCCACGTTTGATCGAAGTCGGGCCGCACTTGTTTCGAAGCCCAGAGTGGGAGAAGCATAGACAGCAATCCCTGGCGCGTTGAGGCAAAATACCTGTATCGCCCTTCTATAGGAAGTCCTACGCCTGCCCTGTGCACGACGGCGTCCGGTCATTTTGGGACTGGATTCCTTGCCGCTGAGCGGCGTAAGAATAGAGCCCGCGGCGCAAGCCGTGGGAAAGGTTTTGGGGCAGAGGCCAGCCCCGAAGGGGCGTAAGAGGTCTCAAGTCCACAAATATTTTTCGTCGACGACGATGTGGTTCTTCTGGAGAAACACAACAAACTCTTCCTTGAACGATCTCTTGGCGTGATGTTGTTGCTGGTGCAGGATGTACTCCCGCACGGCGTTCTGGCCAGACTCGCTTACGCTAAAAGCACCATAGCCGGTTTGCCATCTGAAGCCCTTGCTCTGCGGCCATTGCTCGTGGAGCCAGCGCGACGAATTGGTTTTTATCACGCGGGCCAGGTCTGCCACGGAATGGGTTGAAGGCATACGAACGAGGAGATGAACGTGATCGGCCATGCCATTAATGCAGAGTGCGACTCCACCGAGCTCGCGGATGATGCCGCCAAGATAAGCGTGGAGATTAGGCTCAATCTCCGGTGTGATTTGTGGCGCCCTGAGACGAGTGCTAAAGATGAAATGGACGAGTACGTTCGTAGCCGTATGCCCCATGCTCTTACGCCCCTTCGGGGCTAGTTGTTCGAATCGGACTTAGCTCCCACGGCTTGCGCCGTGGGCTTTATTCTTGCGCCGCTTCGCGGCTTCAGTGCCAAACGCCACAAACTCCTTACGCCCAAACTCCTTAGGCCCAGTACGTCCGGTCCAGGCTGCGGTACTGGATTGCCTCGGCGATGTGCTTGGGCCCGAGGTCCGGCACGTCTTCCAGATCGGCGATGGTCCGCGCCACTTTCAGGATGCGATCGTGGGCGCGGGCGCTGAGGCCTTGCTGAGTCATGGCGCGCTCGATCAGGCGCTCGCAATCGGCCGAGAGCTCGCAGAAAGCCCGAATGTGGCGCGAGCTCATCTGGGCGTTGCAGTAGAGCTTTTGCGCGGGATGTAGCAAAGCGCTCCAGCTGCTTCTGGCGCGCGCGCATCACGCGCTCGCGAATCTTGGCTGATCCTTCGGGCTCCGTGCTGGAGCGCATTTCCTTATAGTTCACCGCCGGCACGTCGATGTGGATGTCGATGCGGTCCATGAGCGGGCCGGAGATTTTCGAGATGTAGCGCTGGATCATGGGGGGAGTGCATTGGCATTCGCGGGTGCGGTCGTTGTGGAATCCGCAGGGGCAGGGATTCATCGCCGCCGCGAGCATGAAACGCGCCGGAAAGGTGAGCGACATGGACGCGCGCGCGATCGAGACGGTCCCGTCTTCCAGCGGCTGACGTAACACTTCGAGAACGTTTCGTGGGAACTCCGGGAGTTCGTCGAGAAACAGCAAGCCATTGTGGGCAAGCGAGACTTCCCCGGGCCGCGGGATCACGCCGCCGCCGATCAGTCCGGCGTCGGAGATCGTATGGTGCGGGGATCGGTAAGGACGCGTTCCTACCAGGCCCGTGCCGGAATCCAGCACTCCGGCGACGCTGTGAATCTTCGTCGTCTCCAGCGCTTCTTCAAACGTGAACGGCGGCAGGATGGTCGGCATGCGCTTGGCCAGCATCGTCTTGCCCGAGCCCGGCGGGCCGATCATCAGGATGTTGTGGCCTCCGGCGCAGGCAATCTCGAGGGCGCGCTTGGCGGTCTGCTGTCCGCGAACATCCTTGAAATCGACGAAGAATTGTTGCGACTCGCGCAGCAGAGAATCGCTGTCCGCTTTGATTGGGACGATTCCGTTCCCCGAGTTCACGAAGTGGATCACGTCAAGCAGCGAACGGACGGGATAGACGTCGACTCCGCCAACCATCGAAGCTTCCTTGGCGTTGGCTTCGGGGACAACCATGCGCGAGATCTTTCGTCCTCGGGCTTCGATGGCAATAGGCAGTGCGCCGCGCACACCGCGCACGCCGCCGTCGAGCGACAGCTCTCCCACAAAAAGGCAATCCGAGATCTCTTTCTTCGTCAGGCCGCCGTAGGCGCCGACAATTCCAAGCGCCATCGGCAGGTCGAATCCAGAGCCTTCCTTCTTGATATCCGCCGGGGCCAGATTAATGGTGATCTGGGTCGGCGGAATATCGTAGCCGCAATTCTTCAGGGCGGCGCGCACGCGATCGCGACTCTCCCGGACAGCGGCGTCTGGAAGCCCTACGGTGTGGAAGTGGTCCTGATCGCACTTGATGCCCGAGCAATCGACCTCGACCTGAATGATATTGGCGTCGATGCCATAAACCGCCGCGCTGAGGGTCTTGTAGAGCATGGAAATAAAGCTCCGCTGATTCGACTCAACCCCTTCTCGCGCAAACCATGCGCGAGAAAATGGGGCGCTCGTCGTTGCGCACACGTGGGCCGAATGATCGCTCTGATTCTTTCGGCTACCACCATACGGACTGGTGGCAAGTGCTGGCTGTGACGGATGTCACCATCGACTGTGGAAAACTCAACGATGACATTGGCCGTGCCGATTCCCATTTTGGGCGAAAGTTCATCGTTCCTCCGGAACCAAGAAGCCAAACAATCCGGTTGTTGGGGCCGATTCCGGTGCATTAGGATGGGGCCTCAGGCAAAATCCTTATTCTATGAGTCCGGACCCGCTTTCCCCACGCCCAAGTCCCCCCGGAAATCTTGATCGAGAGGAGTCTCAACTTTGGCGTTGGGTGTTGTTGTTCATGATCTTTCTCTCGGTCGCCCTGGTGGCTCTGCTCTGGGAGCGGCTGGATGAGCATTCCCTTTCAGTTGCGCGCCATTCCAGTCGGCGTGCTGGTGCTGTCGATTCTATTCGCGGTCTATGCCTACGGACGGCGGCGCGAAGTCAGCGAACTCAAGGGGCTGCTCCGGGGCTTGCAGGACCACGTGGGAGCGGCGCCTTCGGAAGAGCAGCTTGACCAGCTCAGCCAGGTCATCATGCGCTCGCAGCGCAACTTCAAAGAGCTGATCGATTCGCTCGATGATCCGGCCTGCGCGGTTTCGCTCGACGGCACGCTGCGGACGGTGAACCGCCGCGTCGCAGAACTGACGGGGCTGACCTACTCGCAACTGGTGGGCAGCAAGGTATACGAACTGCTGGACGAACCCCTGCGCGATGACATCGAACGCGGACTGGGACGATTTCTCGAGAAGAAACGTTGGACGGGAACGGTCCGGATCCGCCTGAAGAACAACACGCGCCCACTTTATTTCGATTGCGTACTGAACGGGATTGTCAAGGGAGACGAGGTAGTCGGCGCGAGCGTTCTGGGCCGCGACATAACCGAACAGCGCGAGAAGGAACTGCGCTTCACGGAATTGTTCGAGACTCTGCAGGAAGGAGTGTACTTCAGCACTCCGGAAGGACAGCTGCAGGATGCCAATCCAGCGCTGGTCAGCATGCTTGGATACGCCGAGAAAAAGGAGTTGCTCTCGGTCGAGCCGGCGGCACTGAGCTTCGACGGCGGGCCTCCGGTGCTAGGCCGCGCGGTCGATGACCGCGGCAGCGTACGCACCCGCGAAATCAAGTTGCGGCGCAAGGATGGCAAGCCCGCCATTTTTCTCGATTCCTCGCGGGCCGTCTGGGATGCGTCGGGCAATATCATCCGCTACCAGGGAACGCTGGTCGACATCACCGAAAAACGCAACATGGAGCGGCAACTGGCCCAGCAGGAAGAGTTCCGCGGCCGGTTGCTCGAGAGTTTCCCCGATCTGATTCTCGTGGTGGACCTGGAGGAGCGGTATACGTTCGTGAGTTCGCGGGCACAGGCCCTTCTCGGCTACCGGCCAGACGAGATGTTGGGAAAGAAAATCTCGGAACTGGAGGATCACTCTCCGGATCTGGTCTCGCTCTATCGCACGCTGGTTTCGGGCGACCAGGCGTTTGGCGCGGCGGAGTACGGCACGCGGCATCGCGACGGCAGCGGGCGGACCATGCGCGCGGCCGGCAGCCAACTCGTCGATGCAGATGGAAAGATCAGCGGTGTAATCTTCTCCCTGCGCGATATCACCATCGAACGCAAGCTGGAACAGCAGGTCGTGGAGAGCGAACGCCTGGCCGCCATGGGCGCTATGATTGGCGGCGTGGCGCATGAACTGAATAATCCGCTGACCAGCATTCTCGGCGTCAGCGAACTGCTGCAAGACACGGAGACGAACGAAACGGCTCGCAAGCAACTCGGCATGCTGCAGCAGCAGGCACGGCGCGCGGCTGAGATCGTGCAGAACCTGACCTACTTCTCCCGCCCGCCCGCGCCGGGAAAGAGCCGCATCAATCTGGTCGAGATCGTGGAGCGCACACTGAACCTGCACGCTTACTCCCTGCGCAAGAACAACATCACGGTGGATTTTTTGAAAGAGACCGGGATTCCTTACGCGCTGGGAGATCCGCACCAGTTGATGCAGGTGTTTCTGAACCTGATCGTGAATGCCGAGCAGGCAATCCGCGAGGCGCGCGACAAGGGAACCTTGCGCATTCGACTGGGCAAAGGCGACCGTACTGTGTGGGTGAGCTTCCACGACGACGGCCCGGGCATTCCGAAGGAGAACCTGCCGAGCATCTTCGATCCGTTCTATACGACGAAGCGTCCCGGGCGCGGGACGGGGCTAGGCCTGAGCATCTGCAAGTCGGTGATGAAGGAACACAACGGCAGCGTGGAGGCGGCGAATGCTCCGGACGGTGGAGCGGTGTTTACGGTGACGCTGCCGGCGGCGGGAAGGCAGTCGACCTTCACCGTCGTTCGCTGCCAATCGGAAGAACAGACTTGCCAGTTATTGTGGGGTGGCAAGTCGTCCCTCAAATTGACCGTACACGAGGCCAGAAGGCCTTCCTGATGGGTCCCGCTTAATCCTGACCTCTTCCCAATAGGATCGATCAACGAAACGGTCCGGGCCAATCGGAATGAGCGCTGAAGAATCCCCAGTCGGCCAACGTAGAGACAATTCCCGGTCGCTGGGGATTAAGATGACTTCCGCATTTGGCTGGTAGAAGTCAGCTCCGAACTTAAAATTGCCGGCGCACGTCTTCACCTCTGCCGCACTGGGTGTGGGCTCGCGGAAGCGAAATGGTTCATACGGGAGTCCGAGCGATATCGCGGCGATGTCGTAGCCGAGCACGGTAGTGACTGACGAGTAGATATTGCTCAGGACAACGACCGTCGTCTGTTCTTTCGGCAAGTAGAGGATGAATGACGCGAAGCCCGGCGCGCGTCCATTCATAGAATAGGCGGTTTCGCCAAACCGCTTGTTCTGGCCTCTGAACCAGCCGTAGCCGACCCTCTCCGAGGTGTCGAGCACTGTCTCACGCGAAGATGCGCTCAGGAGGTGATCCCTGAACAACGTTCTCACCCACCGCGCCTCGTTACGGGCGGTGGTGTACACCGATGCATTCCCCGTCTTGGCTGACCAACGGATGAGCTTTGCCGACTTCAATCCGTAGGTCCCTTCCGGTTCATAGCCTTTGGCGAGATTTGAGGCAGGCAGTGTGGAGTCGTCGTCTACGCCCGATGCAGTCAACCCTGCAGGACGAAACACGAGTCTTTCGACAGCTTTGGCAAAGGGAAGCCCGGTCTTCTTCTCGACGATAAGAGCCAGTACGTTATAGGCGGAATGCTCCTCATGTAAGAACTTCGAGCCTGGCTCGAAGAGAAGGGCCTGTCCGTCGATTTTGGCGACCAGGCTGGCAGGGGTTTGATGATGTTGAACGATGTCGTCGTAATCGGGGCGAGCATTGATGTCCGGCAGCCCCGAGCGCTCAGTAAGCAGATCGCGAACGGTGATTCTGTCCGCCCCCGTAATGCCAGGGACAAAGCCGCCTACATGATCATCGAGTCTGACCGATCCTTTGTCCACGAGGCGCAAAACGGCCGCCGCCGTGAACTGCATCGACATGGATGCAATGTGGAATCTGGTTGCGGGCGTATTTAGAATCCCGTGCTCGCGGTCGGCAAAGCCGTACGCCTCCTCGAAGACTACTCTCCCATCCTTCTCAACAAGTACATCTCCCGCGAAATTTCCACTGCGAGCATAGGGCTGAAGATATTCACGAATCTTTGCCGCAACAGAATTATCCTGCGCGCTACCGGCAACAGTGCAGAAAGCAATCACAATGCCGGCTGCCAATCGTGTAATGAGTATGGGACGCGAGGACATCATCGGTTCGACACGTTCTCGGGAAGAAGTTCAGGAACTTTGACTAGCGTTCGACCGCCATCGCCACCGCATTGCCTCCGCCCAGACATAATGCAGCGATGCCGCGCTTCACGTCCCGGCGGATCATCTCGTAGATCAGCGTGACCAGCACGCGCGCGCCGCTGGCGCCGATCGGGTGCCCGATGGCAACTGCGCCGCCATTGACATTGACCTTGTCGGGATTCAGGCCCAGTTCGCGCATCACTCCGAGTGCCTGCACGGAGAACGCTTCGTTCAGTTCGTAGAGATCGACGTCTTCGTTCTTCCAGCCAGTCTTCTTCCAGATCTGCTGCACCGCACCCACGGGAGCCATCATGACCCATTTGGGTTCGACGCCGCTGGTGGCCTGGGCGACGATGCGCACCATCGGCTTGGCTCCGAGTTCTTCGGCGCGTTTTGCGCTCGTGACCACCAGTGCGGCAGCGCCATCATTCACTCCGGGCGCATTGCCCGCGGTCACGGTTCCATCTTTCTTGAACGCCGGCTTCAGCGCGCGCAGGACTTCGATCGTCGTGTCCTCGCGCGGCCCCTCATCTTTGTCGAAGATCGTCGGAGGCGCGCCTTTCTTCTTCGCCGGAATCTCTACCGGCACGATCTGCGACTTGAACCGGCACTCTTTGATCGCGGCGACAGCCTTCCGGTGCGAGTTCACCGCGAACTCATCCTGCTCTTCGCGCGTGATGCCATACTTTTCGGCGACGTTCTCTCCAGTGATGCCCATGTGGTAGTCGTTGTAGATATCCCAAAGCCCGTCGTGCACCATCGAGTCGATCACCTGCGCGTTTCCCAGACGGTATCCCTTGCGCGCTTGCGGCAGAAGATAAGGAGCGTTGGTCATCGATTCCATTCCCCCGGCCACAACGATCGAACTGTTTCCTGTCTGCACCGCTTGCGCTGCGAGCGCGACGGATTTCAATCCTGAGCCGCAGACCTTGTTGATTGTCATGGCACCTGTCGCCGGAGAGAGTCCGCCGAAGATTGCAGCCTGTCGCGCAGGATTTTGTCCGAGTCCGGCGGAGACAACGTTGCCCATGATGCACTCATCGACTTGCGCGGGATCGACGCCGGCGCGCTTCACTGCTTCACGCACCACGATGGCGCCGAGTTGCGGCGCGGTGAAATCGGCGAGGCTACCTTGAAACTTTCCCACCGGAGTGCGACACCCGGAAATGATGACAACATCGTCAAAAGAGGCCATGAATCGGGCTCCTCGCGAAGATTTCGCTTCCTCATTATAGATGAGGGACTCTGAGCCTTGGCTTCACATGAGACAGCGCAGTTGCCGCCGTCACGATTTCTGTTTTCGAGGTCTTTGTGTGGTGTGTAATCGTGAGTTGCTCTAGATGTTTCGAGGGTAAAGGTCGCAGACTCGGACTCTCGCGAACGCTTCCTGCAAAAAAAATGGTTGACATTCGTCGAAGAAATTCTTTCCGCGTGACTTTGGTGTCACGACTGGCGCGAATTGATCATCATTTTTTTCTTGACTTCATTTTTCATTAACTCTATACATCAACTAGTTGCAGTAAAAGACCACTGCACATTTCCATGAAGAATGGAAGGGAGAATAGGAACAATGGCAACCAAGAAAAAGGCAAAGAAGAAAAAGAAACACTAAGCAAGTTCAGTACGAAGTCAACAGGGGACGCTCAATGCGTCCCCTAAGTTTTTTCTTCGTAGCTGCAAGGTCGCAAGGATTGTCGAAGCATCCCTACCCAAGAAGCGTTGCTGGAGATAAGGATCCCTCGCTGGCGCTCGGAATGACAGTCTCATTTTGCGTCACACTAACTCCTAAACTCTAGCCAGTCGCGGAATGCGCTTTTCCTTTTCAGGGCAAAGACTCCGATACGCGCAGAAGCTGCAATGCTGCCCGACCTTCGCCTCAAACACGCCGTCGGCAATTCCCTGGGCCGCATCTTCCACGCATGCGCGAGCCGACAGCAGCTGTGACTCCGAGCGCGAGGTCATGACGGGAACATTTTCTTCCAGGTTGTGAAAAATCAGAGCGCCGACGCTGTATCCCCACTTCTCCTTCGCAGCAATGGCGTACAGGGATAGCTGAAGACTCTCGTCCGCGACTTCCTGGTCGCGCGCCTTGCCGGTCTTGTAGTCGATGATCGCGACCGTTCCATCCGGGCGCTGATCGATGCGGTCGATGCGTCCGACCACCGTCGTCTCTCCGATTTTGATCTCGAACGATTCTTCCGTGTGCAGGACCTGGGAGGCAGGAATCGAACCCGCCTTCGAGAGGAAATCCTGCAATTGCAGGATGCCCTGCTTTTCGTAGAGTTCGTGCTGATACGCTTCCTGAATCTTGGCGCTCGGCAAGATCGATGCGGAAGAGTTCGATGATTTCCTGGTCGCTCTTCGGACGTCCGAGGCGGATCGAGTCGAAATAGGTCTTGAGCACGCGATGAATCGCCGCGCCATATTGCATGGCCGCAGCGGGCTTGGCGGCGATGCGCCAGTCGCGTTCCAGTTTGAACTGCAACCCGCAACGCTGGTAGGTCTCGACTGCCGACGCGCTCAAGCGTTTGTGCAATCCTTCCAGAACCGGCAATTCGAACCAGCGGGTGGTTTGCGATTCGTCCGGATAGAGTGGAGACGCCGCCGCGGCCATGTCGAGAGTCGCTTGTGCACCGCCCGCCGGAATCGCGCGGAACCAGGGAGCAGCCGCCTTGTTCTTGATCAACTCCCGCAGATAGCCGGGAGGAGTTTTGTCGGTCTTGCCTGTTCCTTCGCGGGCGTAGATGCGCAGCGAATCGCGGGCGCGGGTCATCGCGACGTAGAACAGGCGCCGCTCTTCCTGCTCGTGCAGTGTTTTGTCATCCGCCTCGGTCAGCGAATCGGGATCGCGCAGTTCGCGGGGAAAAGCGACGAGCGTTTCCTTGTACGAAGCTGGAAACGAAGGAGAGATGGCGCGCAGAATGAAAACGTGGGGAAACTCGAGTCCCTTGGCTCCGTGCACTGTCATAAGGCGAACTGCGTTTTCGTTCTCGTCCGACCGCAGCGGAATGACGCCGTTGGCCTCGCGAAAATAGCCGAGGTAGTCGACCAGTTCTTCCAGGTCCGCGGTCTTGTTGATCTTCTTCTTTTCCCATTCCTCTACAAAGTGCAAGGCCGCCTGCAGGATGGGCGAGGACGTGTCGAGAGCAAATTCCCGGACGACGATGTCGAGCGCCGCACGCCCTTTGGCCGCACGAGACTGAATGGTTTCGCGCACTCGCCGGACACGCGCCGCGACGTCTGCTCCACCATCTACGCGGTCGAGTGCAGTGAACAGAGGCACGACCTGCGCTTCGCGATTGTCGCGCGCGATGGCGCGCAAGGTCTGCCGCAACTGCTCAGGATTCACTTGAAAACACGGCAAGCCGCCACTCGCATCAGGCTGACGTCATCTCCGCTGGAGACAATTAGCTTGCAAGCAGGCAAACAGGTCGCGAGCCTCGGGAGTGTCCGAGATATCCATGCTCTCGATCACAAACGGGATGCCGGCTTCGGCGAGTTCCTGTACCAGATCATCGCGGTGCAGATGCGAGCGATACAGCACTCCGAAGTCGGACCACTTGCATCTCGACTTGCGCTGCGCTTCGCGCAGATAAGCAACGAGGTCGGGTCCTTCGGTGCCCCTGTCCTTCAGAACGATCGCAGTCACCGGCGGATTGGCTGGTTGCAATCCCGCAAGCTGAAGCCTCCTCATCGCGGGCGGATTGCAGCGGCACGCGGTGATACGCAAACGCGCCAGTCGCCCTGCTTGGCAAAAACCGGAGGATTTTCGTTAATAACGGCGAACGCCGTCTGCAAGATCGGAGTGGTCGAGCGGCGATTCTTTTCGAGCACGACTCGCCTGTGCGCCGGGAAAATTTCGCTGAAAGAGTTCGAATGCCTCACTCGACGCGCCGCGGAATCGGTAAATCGACTGGTCGGGATCGCCGACCGCAAACAGATTCCCATCGGCACCTGCGAGGCGGGCGAGAATTTTGATCTGGGCGAAGTTGGCATCCTGGAATTCATCGGCGAGGATGAAGCGGGCGCCGCAGCGGGCTTCGGCCAACACAGACTCGTCACTGTGCAGCACGGCGTGCGCCCGCGTGATCATATGACTGAAGGTGCCGAGGTTTTCTTCCGCAAGCCAGCGCTCCACGGTGGAGAAGACGCGGGCAATCTCGCGGCATCGGCCCAGGACCTCCTCATCGTCGAGCGCTGTCTTGGACTTCACCACCCGCGGGATCGGGCACTTCGCGCCGTTCGATGCGCTCGACGTAATCGGCGTATTTCTCCGGTGTCACCAATTCGTCGTGACAGCGATTGACGAATTCCAGCAGGTCATTGAGGAACTGCCCAATGTTGGCGGCTCGAATGTAGTGCTCCAGATCGCAGGTCGTGGATGCGGCGACGAAGATAAATCCAGAGATCTTTCTCATCGAGCACGCCGAAATCTCTTCCCACACGTCTCAGCAGCTTGAGGCAGTAGTCGTGAAAGGTCAGGGCCTGCACCACTTTTCCGCCCAGCAACTTGCGCACGCGCTCCTGCATTTCCTCGGCGGCGTTGACGGTGTAGGTCAGGGCAAGAATCTCGTCGGTGCGGGCATGGCCTTCTCTGACCAGGCGCTCGATGCGATGGGTCAGAACAGACGTTTTGCCCGTGCCGGCGCCGGCGACGACGAGCATCGGTCCGTCGACGTGCTCGATGGCTTCACGCTGGCGCTCGTCAGGAGTGAACGGGGCAGGGCGGAGAATTGGACTTCGAGACCGGCATTGCTGCTCAGGATATCACTCGCCGGGATGAGGAGACCTGTGCAGAATATCCGTACCGATGGTGCCCCACTTCTCCCGCCCTTGGGAGAAGTGGGGCTTTTCGAAAGCGCAAGCCTCAATACGGCGGTCTTCTATCCGGCGTTCGGATCCACTTGGAAAGATTCCGAACGTATTCCCTTCCGGATCCACGAAATATCCCTGCCAGCAAGTATTCGGCACAGCAAACTTCGGTAGGGCGACGATTCCGCCAAGCTGCTGGATGGTTTTCGCGGTCGCATCGAAATTCTCGACCTCGAGCGAGCACACGAACGCATTCGTGCCGCTTTGCGGCGGAGGAGTTTTGGCAGGCCGCTGCAGCAATCCACCTCTCGATCCGCCGGTTTCGATGCTCCAGTAGGCGACGGGCAATCCCTTGATCTCATCGAATTTCCAGCCGAACACCTGGGAGTAGAAACGAACCGCCCGTGCCGGATCGTCTGCCTGGATTTCGAAATAGATGTGTCCTTTATTCATAACAAGATTTTAGCCTGCTCAGCGCGCGACATTGTAATGGCAGTCGCAGCGATGGCGGCGGTTTCGGCGCGGAGGATTGTAGGACCGAGCGAGGCTGAGAGCCAGCCATTCTTCTGGAAGAGGCTCCAACTCCTCTTCCGTCCAGCCGCCCTCGGGACCAATGGCAAGCAGGACTTCGCCTTGTGGGTTGGGCAATGTCGCGCAGCTGGGATTGCTCCTCGGCTTCGGACAGCACAATCTTTAACTCGCGCAGGAATGGTCGACCGCCTCGCGCAACTTGATGGGGTCAGCGATCTCCGGCGGAGTCGCACGACGGGATTGTTCCGAGGCCTGGAGAGCGATCCTGCGCCAGCGCTCGGCTCGCTTTGCCGAAGCCGAGGCCAGATGAGAATCGGTTCGGCGGGCAATCACGGGAACAATTCGGAGTCACGCCGAGTTCCGTGCATTTCTCGATCGCCCATTCCATGCGGTCGAACTTGAAGATCGCCAGCAGCAAGGTCAGGTGGATTGCCGCCGGTTCTGCCGGAATTTCTTCGCCGAGTTCGAAGTCGACGAGGCCATCTGCGATCGCGACCACGATGCCTCGGCGGACGACGCCGTTGGCGACGATGTCGAATTCCTGTCCGACCCGTGCGCGGAGGACGCGAACGAGATGGTCGGCGTGAGCACCGGTGAGGGCAGCGCGGTTGCCCGAAACTTCATCGGCGATCCATCGGCGGCGGGTCATGGAATCGAGAATGCGGCATCTTGCGGCCCTTCGGGGCTTTGCGATCTTGAATTGATCGTTTCCCACAGCTGACGCCGTGGGCTGCATTCTACCGCCGCTTTGCGGCTTCATATCTGGAGAATTCTGCAGATAGGCTTATTGGAAAATGTCTTTCACCTTGCCGAGCAGCGAGCGCAGCAGCGGCTGGTTATCGACCTTGGAGAGCACGTCAAGTTCCTGCAGCAGTTCTTTCTGGCGCTTGTTCAGCTTGCCCGGGGATCTGCACCCGCACTTCGACATAGAGATCGCCCTTGCCGTGACCGTTCAGCACCGGAACGCCCTTGTTGCGGATGCGGAACGTGGTGCTTGGCTGCGTGCCCTCGGGAATCTTCAGCGTGTGCTCGCCTTCCATGGTGGGCACGCGAATCTCGGCGCCCATCGCGGCCTGCGCGACAGAGATCGGAACGACGCAGTGCAGGTCGTTGCCTTCGCGCTCGAAGAACGGATGCTCCTTCACGTGAAGAACGACATACAGATCGCCCGCCGGACCGCCGAACTGCCCGACTTCGCCGGAGCCGGAAAAGCGGATACGAGTTCCGTCTTCGACTCCGGCAGGAATTTTGGCGTCGACGCTGCGCTGGCGGAGCAGGCGGCCCATCGCCTTTGCACTTTGAGGCAGGGATCGGTGATCACGCTGCCCGCTGCCCTGGCACGTGGGACAGGTGCGCGCGATGCTGAAGAATCCCTGCTGGTAGCGAACCTGGCCGCGGCCATTGCAGGAGCGGCAGGTCGTCGGCCCTTTGCCGGGAGCAGCTCCGGAACCGCGGCATTCCTCGCAGGCCTCGTGGCGACGAACGGTGACGCGAGATTCGGTGCCGAAGTACGCTTCCTCGAATTCGAGCGTCAGATCTTCGCGCAGATCGGCGCCGCGCTGCACACGGCTGCGGCGGCGTCCGCCCGCCACCGCCCCGAACATGTCGCCGAAGCCGAAGAATTCTCCGAAGATGTCGCTGAAATCCTGGAACACCGTCGGATCGAAGCCGGCGCCGCCGCTCGAAGCGCCGCCCAGTCCGGCGTGCCCGTAGCGGTCGTAGACGGCGCGCTTTTCCGAGTCGGCGAGAACCGCATAGGCCTCGCTGACTTCTTTGAATCTTCTCTTCCGCGTCGGGATTGTTGGGATTGCGGTCGGGATGATACTGCAAAGCCAGCTTGCGGTAAGCGCTCTTCAGTTCCACTTCGGTGACCGTGCGGGTCACGCCCAGCACTTCGTAGTAATCGCGTTTTGCGTTCGTGGTCAGAAATGCCTTTCGTTGGAAACTCATTTCGGTCGCCCTACGGGGCTTGCTCATTCAACACTCGTCCCATGGCTAACTGCCGCTGGCTCCCGGCATTCTATCGCTTCGCTCCGCGGCTAGTGTCTTATTTTCCGGGATTCTTCGCAACCCTCACCATCGCGGGACGCAGCAGGCGATCTTTGTACTTGTAGCCGCGCTGCCACTCCTCGAGCACTTCGTGATCGGCCGCGTCCGGGGTCTCCACCATCTCGATCGCCTCATGAATGTGCGGATCGAACTGCTGCCCTTTGGCCGAGATGGGCTGCACTCCCAGCTTCGCCAGCACATCCTGCAACTGCTTGTAGATCAGTTCCACTCCGGTGCGAAAGTCGGCAGCCTCGGATTTCGACTGCAGAGCGCGCTCGAAGCTGTCGATCACCGGCAGCAGAGATTTGATGGCGTCGGCCATGGCAAAGTCGCGAAAGTCCTGCTGCTCTTTCGCGGCGCGGCGGCGGGCATTTTCAAATTCAGCCTGCGCGCGGGCCAAGCGGTCGAGCAGCGAATCGCGCTCGGCCTTCACCTTCTGCAATTCCGCGTCTACCCCGGTGGGCTCAGCAGCCGACCGCTCCGCTCTGGCTCGATGCGGACGTCGTCTCGTCCCCATCTCCCGGCGGAAGTTCGTGCTCCACATCCAATCCGTGCGTTTCAACTTCTGATTTTCCGTTCGATTTCCCCATAACAGCTTCATTACTCCGATTCATTCAAAATTTTGTCGAAGAGGCGCGCGATGTACGACACCGCGGTGATGGTGTGCTGATAGTCCATGCGCGTAGGCCCGATCACGGCCAGCGAGCCCATGACTTCATTCCCGGCATGCGCGGGCGCGCCGATCAGCACGAAATTCTGCATCGAGGGCAAGGCCTGGTCGAGGCCGATGACCACTCGCACCGCTTCCTGCTTCACGTCGAGATAGGCGCTCAGAAGCTGGACGACCTTTTCCTTTTCCTCCAAGCGTCTTGAGCATCTCCTGCAGGCGCTGGCGGTCCTGCTCGCCGGACAACAGGTTGGCCGCGCCTTCCACGAAGACCATTTGCGATCCCTGCTCGGCGGCGAGCGCGCCCTGCTTGTAGAGCGCTTCAATCGAATTCATCAGCCGGTCGTACTCGCTGCGCTCTTTCTCGATGCGGCGAGCGAGTTCGCCGCGCATGGACTCCATGGTCCAGCCGCGAAAATTCTCGTTGATGTAGCGCGCGGCCAGGTCGAGATCGGACTGCGGCAGATCCATGCGCAGCACGCGATCGCGCACCAGGCCAGAGCGCGTCACCACGCACCGCCAGCACCTTCTGATCGCCGAGGCGCGAAAAGTAGACATGCTCCAGCGCGTTCTTCGGGCCGCTGGTCGCCACGGTCACGCCCACGTTGCGCGAAATCAGCGAGAGCACGTGCGAGGTGCGCTCCATGAACTCCTGCACGTCGGTGATGCCGGCGAGCGAGTCGGAAATCATGGCCTCTTCCTGCGGAGCGAGGCGCGCATTGCCGGAAATCTGCTCCACGTAATAGCGATAGGCTTCGGTCGTGGGCACGCGGCCGGCCGAGGCGTGCGGCTGCTCGAGAAATCCCGGCGTCGGAAAGATCCGCCATGACATTGCGGATCGAGGCCGGGCTCAGTCCTTCGCGATTCGAGCGCGCGAGCGTCCGCGATCCGACCGGCTCGCCCGTCGAGATAAAGGTCTCGACGATGGCGGTCAGAATTTCGCGTTCGCGATTCCCGATATTGGGTTCAGCGGGCATGCTTCACTTCTCAATTGTCTCAGATCGAGCGGCGGGCGCCGAGGGGAGAAACTGCTTCTGGTTCATTCCTTAACTATTTTAGATGCAGAAGCTTAGGTTTTGGATCGAAGTTATGATCCTGTTTGGATTCTAGGAACGGGGTGGAGAGGTGTCAAGCGAGGGGAGCAATGGCAGGTTTCAATGTTTCAAGGTCTCAGAGTCTCAAAGGCAAACCGCTTGGCAGATGAACATCGTCATGGAACCTTGAAACTCTGAAACTTTGAAACCTCGCTGCTGCTATCCTTTTACGCTCTGATGAAAACCAAACCTCACATCGCCGTCATTGGCGCCGGAGCCTTCGGCGGCTGGACTGCCCTGCACCTGCTCGAACGCGGGGCCCGCGTCACCCTGCTCGATGCCTGGGGGCCGGGCAACTCGCGCTCGTCTTCCGGCGGCGAGACGCGGGTCATGCGCGGAACCTATGGTCCCGATCAGCCTTACACCGAGATGGCGGCGCGTGCTCTCAAGCTCTGGGCGAAATACGAGCGCAAGTGGAAGCGGCAGTTTCTGCATCGCAGCGGCGTGCTGTGGATGGCCGCCGGCCGCGATGACGCCTTCGAGCGCGGCTCGGTCGAGATGCTGCAGGCCGCGAAGATCAAGTATCAGGAACTCTCCGGCGCGCAGTTGAGGAAGCGCTGGCCGCAGATCAATTTCGAAGGCATCGAGTGGGGCATCTTCGAACCGGAATGCGGCTATCTCGACGCGCGGGCAAGTTGCGCAGCGGTAGTCGACGCGTTCGTCGCGGCAGGAGGCCGCTATCGGCAGGCCAGCGTCCTCGGCCGAGGACTAGAGGAAGCTCCACTCCGCAGCCTGTGCCTGTCCGATGGCTCGCAGCTCAAAGCTGACAGCTACGTCTTTGCTTGCGGCCCATGGCTCGGGCAACTGTTTCCGCGAGCCGTGGGCTCGTTCATCGAAGCCACCAAGCAGGACGTATTCTTCTTCGGCACTCCCGCCGGCGACAAGCGCTTTCACGATCCGCAACCTGCCGGTGTGGGCGGATCATCGCGGCAGATTCCGCTACGGGATTCCCGGCAGCGATCGCCGCGGATTCAAGATCGCCGACGACACGCGCGGCCCGGACTTCGATCCCAGCAACGGGGAACGAGTCATCAGTCCCGAGACGCTGAAAGATATTCGTGAGTACGTCGCCTTCCGCTTCCCTGCCCTGCGCAGACGCGCCGCTGATCGAGACCCGCGTCTGCCAGTACGAGCAGACGCCCGACAGCCACTTCATCGTCGATCGCCATCCGGCGAACGAAAACGTGTGGCTGCTCGGCGGAGGCTCAGGGCACGGCTTCAAGCACGGCCCGGCGGTCGGAGAGATGATGGCGGAATTGATTCTGCGGGATCGCGACGCCGGATGCGATCTGGCGGCTGGATCGATTCAAGAAGAGCTAACCACAGAGGTCACAGGAACAGAGGAACTCCTCTGTGTACCTCTGTGCCCTCTGTGGTGAAATGATCCTACTGGATCTGAATCACATTCCCCGGCGCGTTTGCCTTGATCTCGTCCACGCGCTCGACGACCTTGCGCGCGAATTCGTAGATCGACTTGGCATGTGGCGAGTTCTCGCCCTCGAGCACGACCGGCTTGCCACCGTCGCCCGACTTGCGCACTTCCGGATCGAGCGCGATGCTGCCCAGGAACGGCACCTCAAAGCGCTTCGCCATCTTCTCCGCGCCGCCGCGGGAGAAGATATCGACTTCATGCGAGCAATGCGGGCAGACGAAGTAGCTCATGTTCTCGACCACGCCGGCGATATCCACCTTCATCTGGCGGAACATTTCGATCGCCTTGCGCGCGTCCTGCAGCGAAACGTCCGACGGAGTCGAGACCACCACCGCGCCCGTCAGCGGCACCGTCTGCACCAGCGAGAGCGCGACATCGCCCGTGCCCGGAGGCAGATCGACGACCATGTAGTCGAGCTGTCCCCATTCAACCAGGCCGAGAAACTGCCGGATGATCTGGTGCAGCATCGGCCCGCGCCAGATGACAGGCTTGTCGCCGGGATTGAGGAATCCGACGGAGATGACTTTCAGCCCGAAGGCTTCGATCGGCTCAATGCGGTTCTCGCCAACCATGCGCGGCTGCGAGTTCGTGCCCAGCATCAGCGGGACGTTCGGCCCGTAGACGTCGGCGTCGAGCAGTCCGACTTTGTGTCCCATCTTGGCGAGCGCGACGGCCAGGTTCACCGACAGCGTGGTCTTGCCGACGCCTCCCTTGCCCGACCCGACGGCGATGATGGCGTCCACGCCCGGCAGCGGTTGCGGCCCCGGCTGCGCGGGTCCCTGTCCATGCTGATGCGGTGTATGTGCGCTCAAAGGATTACGCTCCTGATCAGATTAAGAAGACTGCATTGAGGAGATGGCGCAGAACCCCAAAGGTTGATTATACAGGTCAGAGCCTGTCATCCTGAGTCGGAGCTAAACTGATCCTGGCGAGAACTGATCCGCGCTGATCAGTTTCGTAGTCGAAGGATCCCTATGAGTGCTCGAGGCCGCTCAGCGCCGAAGAGAAGTTGTCATTCGCGCTCCGGATATTGAGCGAGCTTTCCTGTTACATCGACAGAACGTCCGCATCCATCTTAGTTAGACGAGCAACTCCGCTCAGACCGAAAGGACTTTAGGGCACGACTTACGACATCATTTGATGCTATAATTGATGCTGGAATACTCCTATGCGAACCACCATTGCCCTCGACGACGATCTCATCCGCACCGCCCAGGAGTTTACCGGCGTAGAAGAGAAAACGGCATCTAATCCGTGAAGCCCTCAAGGCCCTCATCGAGCGCGAAAGCGCCCGCCGGTTGGCCGCCCTGGGAGGCTCCATGCCCGGATTGAAAAAGATTCCTCGCCGCAGGCACGGAAAACATTGATCCTCGCCGACACTTCCGTCTGGATCGACCACTTCCGCTCGGGCAACAAAGATCTGCAGAAGGCCCTGAACTCGGGCCAGATCGTAATCCATCCCTGGATCATTGCGGAACTTGCCTTGGGATCATTGCGGGACCGCGCCAAAACGCTTGCGATGCTTGACCTGCTACCGCAAGTGCGCGTGGCACGGATGAGCGAACTGCGCCTGATGATCGAGGCTCGTCACTTGTACAACCTCGGCATCGGTCTCACCGACGCACATCTGATTGCCTCTGTATTCCTGAATCCGCCCACGCTGCTGTGGACGAGAGACAAGCAACTCCGCAAGGTCGCTGAAGGTTTCGGTATTCACGCCAATCTGCCTTGAGACGCGGCAGACCTCAGGCGCTAAAGCGCACGGCTTAACCGACCGCCTAACGGCACGACTGAAGAGGTTGCGGAAAAACTCCGATCGCGGCGATAGGCAACCACTGGGGCTGAAGCCTACTGTTGATTCTGCGCGCTTACGCGGCGCTAAAGCGCCGCTCTTCCACGGTACCACCAGCATTCATGAGTTTTTCCGCAACCTCTGAAGTCGTGCCTTACCCCACTCGTGCTCTTCCTCAGAAAGCATTGGCGGACAGATCCTCTCACATCCCACCTTGTACCTCAGTACCCTTCCCCTTCCATCCGCACCTTGCCCCGGAACATGCGGTACACGAAGAAGAAGTAGCCGAGCGCGAGGATCATGCCGACGATCCACCAGACAAGTCCGACGCTCAGGCCGTGGTGCCCGGCGGCGGTGTTGTAGATGGTCAGGCTGAGCGCCGGGTCGGTGCTTGCCGGCAGCACCACGGGATAGAGAGCGAACGCCGCGCCCACGAGCATGCCGATGATGTAGAGGCAGGAGGCAACGAAGGCAAGCTTGTCGGCGCGCTTCACGATGCCATACATCATCACGGCGAGCGCTCCGAACACGAGCGACGGGGATCATGAATCCGACAGCGTGATGCTTGTAGTTGTCGAGCACGCCGGGACGAATCGAGACCGTCGCCACCAGGCCTGCGACCGTCAGGAGAAGCTGTAGCGGCCACGCGTATTTCGCGATCGTGCGCGCACGGCGGTTCAAGTCGCCTTCTGTCTTCACGGCAATGTAAAGCGATCCATGCGCGGTCAGCGTGACCAGCGCAATCACGCCGGTCAGGACCGTGTACCAGTCGAGGATGCCGTTGTCGGTGCCGACGCGGAAGTTAGTCCAAAGCGGCTCGAAGAAATACTGGTCGGGACCGAGAGGGACGCCGCGCACGACGTTGCCGAGGGCAGCGCCGAAGAAGATGGTCAGCAGCGCGCTGGATACGCAGAAGATGACGTCGAAGAATCCGACGCCAGACGGGATTCTCCATGTGCGCGCGCAGTTCGATGCCGATGCCGCGCAGCATCAGCAGCCACAGGACGATCATCAGCGGCAGATAGAAGCCGCTGAAGCTGGAGGCGTAGAGCAGCGGGAAGGCGAAATAGAGCGTGCCTCCAGCGGCGAGCAGCCAGACTTCGTTGCCGTCCCAGACGGGGCCGATGGCGCGCATGATTGCTTGGCGCTCGGCAGGAGTACGGGCGGCGTCGAGATAGATGACGCCCGCGCCGAGGTCGAAGCCGTCGAGCACGACGTAGGCGGCGACCATGACAGCGACGATCATGAACCAGAGTGATTCCATTTCCATCCTTCTACGTTCTTGTCATTCCGAACTCTTGCGTCCAAATCAGGCTTTGTCATTCCGAGCGAAGCGAGGATCTGCTGTCGCTGGCAGGTAGACGCAGATTCCTCGTCACTGCGTTCCTCGGAATGCAGAGTTACCAGGCATCTCAATGTCCCGTCCCGCTTCCGCTTCCGGCCCTTGCTCGATTTCCCGGCGCACCAGGAACAGAAACAGGATTCCCAGCACCATGTACATGCCCATGAATCCCAGCAGCGTGAACATTCCGTTGCCCGCCGAAACTGTTTTCGAATAGCCATCCGCGGTGCGCATCAGCGCAGTAGACCAGCCACGGCTGCCGGCCCAGTTCGGCGGTCATCCATCCGGCGGTGTTGGCGATGTACGGGAACGGCAGCGCCAGCAACAGAATCCACAGCATCCAGCGGCTTGAGAACAGTTTGCCCCGCCACATCAGAAACGCCGCGACCACCGCGATCGCGATGAACAACGTGCCCAGCCCGACCATGATGTGATAGCTGAAGTACAGCAGCTCGATGTTCGTCGGCCACTGATCTTGCGGGAAGGCATCCAGTCCTTTCACTTCGGCGTTCCCACCGGCGGTAGGTCAGAAAGCTGAGTGCGTTGGGACACCTGGATCGGATTGTCGATCTTGTGCTCTTCGACGTTCGGCTGGCCGACCAGAACGAGGGGCGCTCCCGGCTGGTCTGGAACAAGCCTTCCATGGCCGCGAGCGTAACGGGCTGATTCAAAGCCACCATGCGGCCCTGGCCATCGCCGGTGGGGAACAGCTGCAGCACGCTGCAGATCAATCGCAGCCACCACTCCGACCCGAACAAAGATGCGGCCATACTCTTCGAACTTGCCCCACAGCAGATAGAACGCGCCGACCGACGCCATGACGAACGCGCCGGTGATGACTGCTCCGCTCATGTTGTGCGCGTACTGCCACCACGCCCACGGATTCAGCACCAGCGCCCAGAAACTCGAGAGTTGCGCCGAACCGTCGGCCGCCTGTGGTATATCCCACTGGATGCTGCATCCAGGCGTCGGTGGCGATGATGAAAAATCCACTAAGCCACGAGCCCAGGAAAACCGCGACCGCCGACCACCAGTGACCGCGCGGGCCCAACCGCTTCTCTCCGTACAAAAACAGGCCGAGGAACGCAGACTCCAGGAAGAACGCGAACATGCCTTCCATGGCGAGCGTCTGCCCGATCACGCCTCCGGCAAAGCGCGAGAAGTGCGACCAGTTCGTGCCGAACTGAAATTCCATGGGAATTCCAGTCACCACTCCGAGCACAAAATTGATTCCGAAGATTCGCGCCCAGAAGCGGGCGGCCTGGTTGTAGGTCTCATCGTTGCGGCGAAGTGCAAGCGTCTTCAGCACCACGATCAGCGGCGCCAGGCCCATGGTGAGCTGAGGGAAAAGATAATGAAAGGTGACGGTGAAGGCGAAGTGAAGGCGGTGAACTAAGAGAGCGCTATCCATGCAGAATTCCTCGGCGACCGATCTAAGTTAAATATTTGCCCGAGGGTCTAGATGTGATCCAAATCACATTTTGCTACTGGAAGTTCAGCGCGGCTTACGCCGTCGTTCCAATTCGGCGCGGCGGATTTCGCGGCGTCTTCCGGCATCGTCGTAGCGTCGGCGCTGCTCGTCCGTCTCGGGAATCACGGGCGCGACCGTCAGACGCTTGCCGCGCTGATCGATTGCCACGAAAGTCAGGTAGGCGGAGCCGACGTGCTGAGCCGTGTCGGCAATGTAGTTCTCGACATAAACCTTCACGCCGACCTCCATCGACGTATGGAAGACGCGGTTGACCGACGAGCGCAGAATGACGAGATCGCCGACGCGCACCGGCACCAGGAAGTCGATGTGATCGACCGACGCGGTCACGACGTAATTGCGCGAATGCCGGTGGGCGGCCATGGCTCCGGCCAGATCGATCCAGTGCATCAGGCGTCCGCCGAGCAGCGCGCCGAGTGGATTGGCATCGTTGGGCAGCACGATCTCCGCCATTTCGGATTGTGAGTCGCGGACGGGGCGGGGGGTGAGGTTGGCTTCTGGCATGGTCTTCCTTCGTTCTGCTGAAATTGCGGCTCAAGCTTCTCTTGTTTAAGTAGGTTTCCAGAAAACACTCCGCCATCTTCTGAATGCGAGCGTCCTCGTGGCGGCGGAGCCAGTTTGTTGTCGCGAGATCGAATTCCAGTTCTCCCTGACCTGCGGGACGGTTGCCCTGTTCGTAAACGTAACTGAGGCGGAGAATTCGTGCCGGCGCATTTTCTGCGGGAACTGAATTTAACTCCCGCGAACTCCTGGCTGGCGCTGCGACCGCAAAGCGCACTGCGTCGCAGGGACGCTCCGCCGGCGCCCAACCGCAACTGCTGGCATAGCCGAGGTTGCAAAAGCTTTGCAAGACGTCCTGCGATGGGACCGCCTCTTCATGGCCGGGAGCGGTGCAGTGGCCGCTCCATCCGCAGCCGAGCGGAAGCCTCGCGGGATGCGGCCAGTTGCCGTTCTCCAGTTTTGCGACCGGCATGAAATAGGGACAGGCCAACTCGGTATTGTTCCTCGACAGATGAATTTCCGGGACTCGTCATTGTAATCACACCGGAGCGCGCTGGCTAGCTTACTCGCACTCCGCACGTTGCTGACTCTGCTTTGTAGTAATCTCGTTTGCAGAGGATGCTCGACTATGGACCGCATCGCCGCGCTGAACGAAATTCTGACCGAGAATCCGAAGGACGCGTTCGCGCGGTACGGACTTGCCATGGAATACTCGAAGCAGGGCGACTTCGACCGTGCTCTGGCGGAGTTCTCGATTCTGCTCGAAAACGATCCGAACTACACAGCGGGATATTTCATGGCCGCGCAAACCCTGGTACGAGCGGAAAGGGTTGAGGACGCGAAGAAGATGTTGCACGACGGCATCGCCTCGGCGCGGCGTACCGGCAACCTGCACGCGCAATCGGAAATGGAAGCGATGCTGGGAGAGTTGGGGTAGGAGGTTTCAAGGTTTCAAGGTTTCAAGGTTTCAAGGTTTCAAGGTTTCAAGGTTTCAGAGGTTTCAAGGCGGCGGCATCTAGCTACTTCTGAAATCTTTGAAACCTGCAACTTTGAAACCTGTCTTACTTCGCCATCCCTCCCATAGCCCACTCCACAAGTCCAGGAAACAACTGATAGATCTTCACCGGCACGTGCATGGTCCATGGCACGATGACTTCCCTCTTCTGCTTGAGATACCCGCGAAGCGTCGCGCGAGCCACCCGCTCGGCGCTGATCCCGCGCACCGAATTGGGGCGAACCTTCTTGAGCTCATGCCCACGAATCGCGTTTTCGCCGAATGCGGTACGCACATATCCGGGACACACGGTCATCACGTGGATCCCTTCCTTCTTCAACTCCACTCTCGCCGCCTTCCCGATCGCGTTCAAGGCGAACTTCGTCGCGCTATAGGCGGCATGGAACGGCAGCGGGACGTGTCCCGCGACGCTGGAAATGTTGATGATCGTGCCGCCGCCCTGCTGCCTCATGATGGGAATTACTTTCTGCATCGCCGTTACGGCTCCGAAGAAGTTCGTCTCAAACATCTCGTGGCAAGCCGCGATGTCCATCTGCGACACGGAATCCATTAGTCCATGCCCGGCGTTATTGATCCATACGTCAATCCGCTGGAAGTGATGCAGCGTGAGCGCGAGAACGCGGTCGATCTCTTCCGAGTGGCGTACATCGCAGGAGAAGGCGGCTGTACGCTCTGAAAAGCCGATTCGACTGCGAGCGGCTTCCGCGCGCGACGAATCGCGCGATAGCAAGACCACACTCGCGCCCTGTCCTGCGAACAATTTGGCAATGGCTTCGCCGATACCCATCGAAGCGCCCGTAACCACCACCACTTTCCCAGTAAGTTCCATGCTCGCGTTGTATTCGGCGCCGCCGATGAAGTCAAGATGACGCCGGCACAATGTCGTAGAATCGAGATTGTCGCGCTCTGATCGCGCACTGGAGACTTCGTGGCGCTGCTTCCCCTGTTTCCGCTCGAAGTGGTTCTGCTTCCCGGCACTCCCTTGCCGCTCCACATTTTCGAGCCGCGTTACAAGGAAATGATTCGCGAGTGTATCGCCGCAGAGGCACCTTTCGGCGTCGTACGCGCCTTCGAGGAGGGCATCGCCGAAGTCGGGTGCACCGCGGAAATCATTACCGTGACGAAGGAGTATCCGGACGGCCGCCTGGATCTGATTTGCGAAGGACGCAAGCGTTTCGAAGTGCTCGAAGTAAATCGCGATCGGTCATTCCTGCAGGCAGAGGTGCTGATCGTGCCGGATGAACCGGGAGGCGCGGCCCAGGAAGAGCGCGCGAAAGCGATTCAGCTTCATCTCGAAATCCTGTCGCTGGCCGGAGCCGTACAGGATCTTTCCGCTGCCGATCAGAACCAGCTTTCGTTTTATCTGGCTGGATCGCTGCCGCTCGACCTCGACTTCAAACAGAAACTGCTCGCGATGCGCTCCGAAGGACAGCGAATTCAAGCGGTCGCGGCGTATCTGGAGAATGTCCTTCCGCAACTGCGACGCGCGGCGCGGGCCCGCGAAAAAGCCGGCGGCAACGGCCACGTGCACTGAGTTTCGTTACTTCCCTTCCAGACCTGCGACCAGCTTTTGGAATTCTGGCTCGCTCTTCAGGCTCTGAAGCTGCGGATCAGACTCGATGACCGCCCGATCCTTCAGCCCCCGCCGCACCGCTTCCTGCAGATCCTTGATGGCCAGCTGTCGATTTCCAGCGGCCGCATGCGTATCGGCCAGCAACAAAACCGGCCAGGGATCATCGCTAACCTGCCTCATGAGGTCGAAATAGGCCTCGGCTTTTTCGAAGTGCCGGGCGGCGAGTTGCTGCTGCCCGTCTTCCATGGCTCCCACGAAGATGCCGCTAAATGCCCGGCCGGCGATCAGACGCTTCGTTTCATTCTTGCTGTGTTTCGCCTGATCGCCAAGTGCACCCATCTGCTGTCGAACTTCGATACGAAGCGCCGGAGTGTCGGCCGCTGAATTATCGGCAATGCTGGTGATTTTCTGTGAGATTTCTTGCTCGAGCTTGAGTTGCTCGGACATCTGTTCGCGCTCACCTTTTCAGTGCCGCTTTCAGCGCCGGTGATTGCTGCAATGCCGTCAGCTTCTCGGCCGATTCCTTTCCATCGCGGAGCCCACTGAAGTCAGACACCAGGCAGCGATACGCATTAAGCTGCGCGATCGGATCCTTTCTGGTTTCTGCCTCGGCGGCTTCTGCCCTGGCCTTGTCGAAGAGATGGTCGATGAATGCCACGTCAGGCGCGAAGATTGCCGGCCTGCATCGCCTTCAAATTCATGTACTGCACGGCCTCTTCCATCACCGCAGCCGGCGCCCACTGATGGCGTCCGGCATATACGCGCACCCGGTAGGGTGAACCCTGCTCCTCACGTTCACGGCGGATGTTGATCACTTCCGGCCAATTGAAATCCTGATCGCCGACCGCAAAGAAGTAGGGCAGCGTGTCCTTCGATCCGGCTTTGCCACTTGGATATCCGGCGCCGTGCGCGATCACGCCAGCGATCTGACCCGGCGGCCCGCTCAACGCCATGGCGCCAGCCACCCGCGCTCCACCGGAGAATCCGCTCGCGTACGAGCGATGCTCATCGAGTCTCAAGCCGCGCATGCGTGTCCTGCCAAATCGCATTCACGGCTTTCCCCTGGTCGCTCGAAAAATTGCGGGAATTATTGGAGCCAGCCAGGATGAATCCGTACGTTTCGGCAACGTCCTTGTAGAGCTCAAGCGGACGCCGGCCCGCGTCCGCCCGGATCGAAGAAATAAATGATGGGCCATCGCTTTTGAGGTGTGTAGGCGGAAGGCAGATAAAGCGCATAGCTTTGCGCGGCATCGGACGCGCAGGTCACATCTGCGATCTGGCCGGGCGAGGGCAGGTCAGCCGGTTTCTGCGTCTGCGAAAGAGCGCACGTCCAAGACGCGCAGAGTGCGAGCAGTACGCTCGCTCCGCGGAGTCGCCCATTCGAAATCGCTCTTACGAGAAAAACGCTTCACGCTTCAGTCGCCCCGTTCCAACCCGCCGCGCGACAGCGGCGTATAATCACCTCATTGTAGTTCGTGGGGGTTTCCTTTCATGAGTGTTCCGCGCACGTTGGGTGATCTGCGCCGCAGTGCCTTTTCCGAAGAGCGTTTGCGCACGCGCCGGGTCAAAGACGAACTGCGCGACAATCTGGTCGCGCGTTTGCGGGAAAGCGGTGACGCTTCCGTGTTTCCCGGCATCGTCGGTTACGACGACACGGTCGTGCCGCAGATCATCAACGCCATTCTCTCGCGCCACAATTTCATTCTGCTCGGACTGCGCGGACAGGCGAAAAGCCGCATCCTGCGCGCGTTGACGACGCTGCTCGATCCGCAGATGCCGTATCTTGCCGGATGCGAGATTCACGACAATCCCTACGCGCCGATCTGCCGCCGCTGCCGCGATGAAATCGCGCGCCTCGGTGACGATGCCCCGATCGCCTATCTCACTCCCGACGAGCGCTACGTGGAGAAACTGGCCACGCCCGACGTGACCATCGCCGATCTGATTGGCGACATCGATCCCATCAAGGCGGCGCGCGGTGGACACGAACTCTCCAGCGAACTGACGGTTCACTACGGACTGCTGCCGCGCGCCAATCGCGGCATCTTCGCCATCAACGAACTGCCCGACCTCGCCGGGAAAGATTCAGGTCGGACTGTTCAACATCATGCAGGAAGGCGACGTGCAGATTAAGGGATATCCGATTCGCCTGCCGCTCGATGTGGCGCTGGTGTTCAGCGCCAATCCGGAAGACTACACGGCGCGCGGCAAGATCATCACGCCGCTGAAAGACCGCATCGGATCGGAGATTCGCACGCACTATCCGGCGACGGTTGAGGAAGGAATCGCGATCACCGCGCAGGAAGCCTGGACGCGGCGCAATGGTCACACCCTGCACCTTCCGAACTATGTGCAGGAAGTGATCGAGCGCATCGCCTTCGCCGCGCGCGAAGACAAGAAGATCGACAAGCGCTCCGGCGTGAGCCAGCGACTGCCGATCTCGGCGATGGAAAACGTGATCTCGAATGCCGAGCGGCGCGCGATTCGCAACGAAGAGAAGCTCGTCGTCCCGCGCATCAGCGACGTCTACGCCGCCCTGCCGGCGATCACCGGGAAACTCGAACTCGAATACGAAGGCGAGATGAAGGGCGCCGACCACGTGGGCCGCGAACTGATTCGCACCGCCATCGCCAAGACGTACGACGAGTACTTCACCGGCGCCAACGTGCAGCAGATCGTGCAGTGGTTCGACCTGGGCGGCGAGATTCAACTGTCAGATTCCGTTCCGGCTGCGGAAGCGCTGGAGAAACTCCGAGGCATTCAGGGCCTGATCGACAAACTCGGCCCTCTGGGCGTGTCGCCGAAAGAGAGCGCCGAGCAGCAGGTGTCGGCGGCAGAGTTCATCCTCGAAGGCCTGCACGCGCACAAGCGCATCGGACGCAGCGAAGAGCGCGTCTTCAGCGCCGGAGAAAAGAAGCCCGAGCCAGTGCGCGAGAAATCGTTCGAGCCGGACGAGAAGCCGTTCCGGCAGAGAAGACAATTTAATTAACGTAGAGACGTTGCTTGCAACGTCTCTCTTGACGACATCCGAAATGCTGTATGCAAAGACGTAGCAAGCTACGTCTCTACGCAATGAAGCGCATTCGCTACTCCAAATACGTTCCCGACCCTGCCGGCGAAATGAGCATGGAAGACCTGCTCGGCGCGCTCTCGGACTACCTGCTGCAGAGCGGCTTCCAGGATTCCATGTGGTACGAGATGCCCGAGGGCGAGCAGACGCTCGAGGAACTCAGGCGCGCCATCGAGAACGCGCTGCTCAACGGCGAAATGTTCGACGAGAATCTGCGCGAGCAGATCGAGCAGATGATGGCCGACGGCCAGCTCGACGAACTGATCGAGAAGCTCATCGAGCGCATGCAGCAGGAAGACTACATCTCGATCGACGAGCCGCATGACCCGGCGCGGCAGTCGAGCGTCGGCGGGCAGACCGGCGAGGCGCAACAGGCCCGGTTCGAAATCACCGACAAGAGCCTCGACTTCCTCGGATTCAAATCGCTGCGCAATCTGCTCGGCTCGCTCGGCAAGTCGAGCTTCGGGCGCCACGACACGCGCGATCTGGCCACCGGCATCGAGGCCAGCGGATCGTCAAAGACCTACGAGTTCGGCGACACGCTGAATCTCGACATCACCGCGACGCTTTCGAATGCCATCCAGCGCGAAGGACTCGACTCTGCCGCTGAACATCGAATACTCCGACCTGCAGGTGCATCAGTGCGAGTACCAGTCTTCGTGCGCGACGGTGCTGATGCTCGACTGCTCGCACTCGATGATCCTGTACGGCGAAGACCGCTTCACTCCGGCGAAGAAAGTCGCGATGGCGCTGTCGCATCTGATTCGCACGCAGTATCCCGGGGACTCGCTGTCGCTGGTGCTCTTTCACGATTCGGCCGAAGAAATTCCGCTCTCGCAACTGGCGCGCGTGAAGGTCGGCCCGTACTACACCAACACGCGCGAAGGACTGCGCATGGCGCAGCGCATCCTGCAGCGGCAGAGGAAAGACATGAAGCAGATCGTGATGATCACCGACGGCAAGCCCTCGGCGCTCACGCTCGAAGACGGACGCATCTACAAGAATGCCTTCGGCCTCGATCCGCTGGTCGTCAGCCAGACGCTGGAAGAAGTCTCGAAGTGCAAGCGCGCCGGCGTGCTGATCAACACCTTCATGCTGGCGTCGGATTACGGGCTGGTGCAGTTCGTGCAGAAAGTCACCGAGATGTGCCGCGGCAAGGCGTACTTCACCACGCCGTACACGCTAGGCCAGTATCTGCTGATGGACTACATGTCGCGCAAGACGAAGACGATCCACTGAAAATCTTCAACCACAAAGGACACGAAGTTACACGAAGCAATCCAGAATTTGCCTTCGTGTTCCTTCGTGCCCTTTGTGGTTCCAGCCTTTAAACGCCGGCCCTTTTCACAACTCAGACCACTGCTGATAATCTTGATAATCAGCATGGCGAACTGCATTCGATGCGGGCGGCAACTGCCTCCCCTGACATTCAAGAAGATCTGCCAGTGGTGCGTGCAGCACGAGGCCGCGCAACGCGGCGAAGAATCGGACGATGTCCGGCAACCAGTCATCACCCGGCCCTGGGTGCGGCGAAGCGAATCGAGCATCACGCTGACGCAGGTAATCTTCGGCGCCAACATCGCGGTCTTTCTCGCCATGGCGCTGGCCAGCGGCTCGGCCATGGATTTCTCCGGGGAAGTCAGCGTCCACTTCGGCGCCAACTTCGGCCCCTACACTCTGTCCGGCGAATGGTGGCGGCTGCTGACCTACATGTTTCTTCACGGCGGCGCTCATGCACATCGCCTTCAACATGTGGTGCCTGTGGGATCTGGGCAGACTGTGCGAGTCGCTCTACGGACGCTGGACTTTCGCCGCCATTTATCTGATCACCGGCGTCGCGGGCGGATTGGCAAGCGTGGCGTGGAATCCCAGGGTGCTGAGCGTCGGCGCGTCCGGAGCAATCTTCGGACTGGCGGGAGCGCTGATTGCGTCGTTCTATCTGGGTGAGTTTTCGCTGCCGCGTGTCGCCATCAGCGGAACGCTCCGAAGCCTTGTCATTTTCGCCGTCTTCAATCTCGGCTTTGGACAGCTTGTCGGAGGCATTGATAACGCCTGCCACATCGGCGGACTCGTCAGCGGGCTCATTCTCGGCGCGCTGATCGCCCGCCTGGCACCGCAGCACGATGCTCCGCTGCGGCGCGCGACGGTTGTGGGCGTGGTTGCGCTAGCGGTACTGGCAGCCGGACTCGGCGTCCGCGCAATGGCGCGGCGGCCCGATGCGCATGGCTCGACGCCTTTCAGGAAGCGAAGGGCGACCCGGTCGCGCAACTGCAGGCCGTGATCAAGCAGCAGCCCAACCTCGCTGCATGCGCACTTCGCCCTGGCGCAGGCCTATCTCGCTCGCGGCCAATATCCCGAGGCCGAAGCCGAATTCAAGCGTGTCATCCAATTGCAGCCCGGAAATCTCGAAGCCCGATTCGATCTCGGCTTGGTTTACCTGAGCGAAAAGCGCCTGGACGACGCGAAGTCTGCATTTACACAAATCCTCGCGCAAGATGCCAACAGCGCTGAAGGTCACTACGGCTTAGGACTGGTGCTCGCCGATCAGCAGAACTACTCGGCCGCGATCGAGGAGTTCAAGAAAGCGGCGCCAGATCACCCACGTCTCAGGCGTCTACTACGAGATGGGCAATTCCTACGCAAAGCTCAACCGCTATGACGACGCCATCGCAGCATATCTCAAGGAAAGAGAAAAGACCGGCGACAATCCTGACCTGGAGAACGCGTTAGCCGACGCCTATCAGGCCAAGGGAATGACGAAGGAAGCGCAAGAGGCGAACGATCGCGCGCAGCGGTTGCGCGGACCCGCTGCTCGTTAGGCCTTCGTGATCTCCGCGACAGCGCGATAGGCCTGATTGATCGCCTCGTCCGTATAGGCGTACGCGCCGGCGTCACAGTTGGCGATAGCGATTCGCCCGAACGTCCTTCGCGCCACTTCGCACGGAGTCTCCCCACCCTCCAGCCAGAATGAATCAAACAGCGAGTTGTACTCGTAGGAGTACCCGTGCGGCCAGCGATTGACGGTGATCGCGGCGATATCGCGGCCCGGATCAAATCCGCCGGGACCGAGCATGCGACCCAGTTGCTCGCGGATGCTGCGCTCCATCGTCTCAAATGTCGTCGTGAACAGCTCCATGCGGCCGTGGCTGTGCTGTTGACGCGCCGGTAGGCCAGGATGGCACGCCGCCTTCATCATGTGCACCACGATCGGCTCTTCGGGCTTGCGTGCGCACTCGTATCCGCCAATACTCACCGGGAGATCGAGATTCACATAGCTGTGATACATGCCAGGCGCGTAAATCGAATTTGTCCCAATTTTCTCGAACGACTTCCAGTTGCGGAGGGCAACATTGGTGTAAAGCAGCGGCACTTTCTGCGCGGAGGCCAGAGCCTCCTTTTGCTTGTCGGGTAGTTCTTCGCAGATATAATGGAATCACCACATGCCAGCAAGCGAGGATCGAGTTCTTCGCCTTCACGGTATAGGCCTTGTCACCGCGCGCATAGGTGACCTCCACTTCCTTTGCGCTGGCCGCGTCTCCCAGATGCTTCACGCGCACGGCCGTACTGTTCAAACGGATGCGCACCGGCGAAGTGGATTGATCGAGCTTCGCGTAATCGGCCTTGGCGAGAATTACATCGGAGACCGAACTCCCCGGCACAGCCTCAGGAATCAACTGGCGCACCAGTAGGCGAGCGATGGTTGCGTTACCGTCAGGAAAGTGGAAGAAGTATTCCTCCGCTTCCTCGTTGGGAATGGCGTCGCGATTCATTCCCTTCCCTGGGGTCGGATCCAGTTTCAAACCTGCAAAGCCCGGCAGATCGAATCCCCACGCGTCCTGTGCAGAAACGGCGTCAATGCCAACGCCAAACAAGCCGTGCGGTAAAGCCTGGTAGAGTTTGGCAATGTCTTCGTGAACGCCGGCTACGTCTTTCAAGTAGTTGGCGTAACTGATTCGCGCCAGCTTCGCTTTCTTCTCGATCTGAGGTTAACCCCGGAAAGTAATCCTTCGGCTCCTCATAGAGCCCTTGCAGGTCGCGCTTGGCCTGCTCGGCAATAGGAGCCTCGCGCAAAAAGTCCTTCAGCAGCTTGGGGGAGCTCGGTGCTGTGTCTTCGCTCTCGCCTCCGCCTCTCGGACTGAAGTTCACTACCAGCTTCTCGGCGCCGAAGGTTTCTTTGTCGAAGAAAATCTTGGGGCGCAAACCGCGGGAGCGGTAAACATCTTTCTCGAGATACTTTGCATACGAGGAAACATCGATTCCCAATTCCTCAATCAACTCTTTCGCGACAGCGCTGTAGGGAGCGGGACTCTCGATGGAGAACGTTCCACCGAAGCCGAGTCGAAAGGCGTTGCCCACCCGGAATTCGTTGCGCTTGGCATGGCCGCCAAAGTCGTCGTGGTTGTCGAGAATGAGAATGCGCGCCTTGCTGCCCGCTGCCTTGCGATAGTAATGCGCCGCCGCAAGGCCACTGATGCCGCCTCCTACAATGACGAGGTCGTAGGTCTCGCCGGTGTCTTCGGGTTTCCCCGCGGAATCCCAGAAGGTGCCGTCACGCACGCTGTGGGCGGTCTCGAATGATCCCGGATGGCTGCCGCGCATCCCGGTCAGGGCCGGAGGATAGTAGTTGCCCGACTTCTCTGGATCACCGGTCGCACCTAACAGATGCCACGGCATCATGGCCGCGCCCGCAGTCACCGCCACGCCGTTCATGAAATCACGGCGCGTGATTCTGCGATGCATCCCCAGTTCCCGGTCCCGTGAATCCGGCACGATCTCCCCCGCGCAGATCTATTCGTAGAGACGTTGCTTGCAAGTCTTCTCTGCCGAGAGCGTGGAGATCTTATGGATTACCTACGCCGCCGGCAGAGACGTAGCAGGCTACGTCTCTACACTCGCCGCTTACTCCTGCCCTTCTGCTTTCTTCACAGCGAGTTCTGCACCTTGGAAACCGATCTTGCTGTGAGTTCCATCGCAGAACGGTTTATTGACCGATCCCCCGCAGCGACACAGCGAAAAAGCGGTTTTACCCGTGAGATCAAATTGATTGCCGTTGATATCCACCAGTTCGACCGCTCCCTCGGGAGCCTCCACGCGTAACGGTCCATTCGGACGGACAGTAATCTTCACCTGCGCCATGTAAAGATCCTCCAACCTTACGAGTTTCTAGTAAGCCTTAAGAAGATATCACGGAAGAGGCGGAGGGCACGAGTTCCGCGCCGGACTCAGATCAGACAGTCGGTCTTATTCCGTGCGCAAAGCGCGCATGGGGGCGACCGACGCCGCTTGCCTCGCAGGTAGAAAACTCGCCGCGAGCGAAACCAGCGCGACCATAAAGAACGCGGCGACGAACGTAAGTGGATCGCGGGGCTGCAAGCCAAACAGCATCGACTGCATCATCCCCGCAGAACCTAGAGCAATCAGCAGGCCGCAGGCAAGGCCAATCCCTGTGACCAGTAGATTCTCACGCACGAGCATGCCCAGGACCTGCGAAGGACGCGCGCCGAGCGCCATTCTCACGCCGATCTCCGAAGTCCGTCGCGCGAGCCGATATGCCAGCGTTCCGTATAGCCCGATTGCGACCAGCGTGGCCGCCAGCACTCCAAAGAAGGCCGAAAGGCGAGAGAACAAACGCTGCTGAGAATACGAACTTTCAAATACACCGTCTTGCGTCATCGGATTCTCAAGTGGCAGATTGGGATCCAAGGCGCGTACTGCCGCGGCAATCGACGGCAACAGTGCCGTAACCGATCCGCGAACTCGCACCTCGACCTCCAGGTGCGAAACCCCGCCCACCTGCGTGTACGGGTAGTACGCCATAGGTATCGGTTTTTCATCGACGCTCTTGTATTTGCTGTCTTTCACGACACCCACGATGGTTTGCCGAGACTTGTCTCCTAGTTGGTGCCCGATCGGGTTCACGCCCGGCAACAGTTTCTTGGCGAAAGTCTCATTCACAACCGCAACGTGAGGAGAGGCTTCCGTATCACTGTCAGAGATATCGCGGCCATTGATTATGGGTACGCCCATCACGTGGAAGAAGTCAGGGCCCACGTCGTTCGAGCGCAACGGCGCCTCGGAATACGTATGTGCCACGCCATCAATCGTTGCTGTGTTATTGTCGCTCCAACCCGAGCCTGGACGATTCTCCGCAAAAGTGACCGACTCCACGCCAGGCAGGCTCCGCAACCGGTCAAGCAAAGAGCGATAGAACTGCAGGTTCTGACTTGTACTCACGGTCTTCTGTGGGGTAATCCCGAAAACGAGCACCCCCTCGGCGCGCATTCCCAGGTTCGTCGACCGGTAGTTTTCCAGTGTACGCAGCAAGAGTCCCGCAGCCACGAGCAGGACGAAACAGAATGCCATCTGCGTAGCCATCACCACGTTTCCACTCCACTTTCCGGAGCGAGAGCGATAGGCGGTTGAAGCGGACGTCTTCAACGACCCCACGACGGGAACGCGCAGTGCGGGAATCAAGGGAGCCAGACCGAATACCAGTGCCGCAACCGCGCAAATCGCAAGCGTGAACAAGAGCACCGTACTATCAGGAACCAGGCCCGTCTCGATCCGCGACCACGCGGCCAGTGCACGTGTGGCCGCCAGTGCGAACAGCCATCCCAGGCCCGCGCCCATGGTCACCAGCAGAATGCTTTCCAGCAGCAGTTGCCGAAAAATCTGCCATTGCCGGGCGCCAAGCGCCAGTCGCAGGCCGAACTCCCGCTGGCGCGCGCTTTTCTTCGCGACCAGCAGCATGGCGACGTTCGTACATGCAATCACAAGCACAAGTCCGACCAGCGTCATCAACACCGTTACCCCGGTGCGATAGTCTCCGCTGGTGTCGAGTCCCTCAATCCCGCGCGCAGGCTGGAACGCCAGCGTCACCTTCGGGACCTTTGGATCGGGCGTGCTGAGACCGGTGTAAGCAACGCGCTGAAATCGCGGAGTAACCTCCGCAAGTGCCTGCGTCGCAGATACCCCGGGCGCAAGCCGCGCAATCAGTTCCAGACACCACCAGGTCGGCGTTCCATAGAGCGTGTTGTACTCCGGGGCGCTGCCCCAGGCATTCATGTCAGGCCGACTCTGCAGCGGTATCCACAGATCAGTGGATTGGCCAGGCTCGACTCCAAAGAATCCTTCGGGTCCCACGCCGATGATTGTGAATGCGTTCCCCTTGATGTAGATGTTCTGGCCAAGAATGGAGGGCTCCCGCGAGAAGCGCCGGGTCCAATACGAATAGCTGAGCACGGCGATCTGGGAGTGAACCCGTTCGTCTTCCAGACTGAAACCGCGTCCGCGCGCCAAAGAAACGCCCAGCCCAGAGAAGAAGTTCCCGCTGACCATGTCGCCTTCAACTTCTTCGGGCGTGTCGCCGAAGCGCACGGGCACTTTCCCGATGGCCAGCGGCACAAACGCGATCAGATCGGCGAACACGTGATGGTCCTCGCGAAGATCCTCAAATACCGGATCGGAAAATGAAGTCTCCGAGTCCCCGGTGTTCCCTGCTCCATGGGGCTGGCCGCCGGGCACATGCAGATACACCAGTTCTTGTGGGTTCGGCACCGGGAGGCCCTTCAGCAGCACCGCATTCATCACACTGAACACGGCTGTGTTGGCGCCAATTCCGAGCGCCAGAGTAAGAACCACAGTCACTGTGAACCAGGGGGAGTTGTACAACTGGCGTGCGGCATAGCGGTACTCATTCATCAGCATTGGCATGGCGTTCTCTCGGGACGTAATTCACGGACGGCTTGCCGCGCGAAAGGTGAGCAGAAAGCAAAAGGATCGAATGGCCTAAGCTGCTTTCATCCGCGCGGAACGCAAGCTGCGATAAAGCTCCAGGCACTGATCGATCATGCGCTTGGTAGTAAAGCGCTCGCGGGCGCGAGTGTAGGCCAATTCGGCGTATGCGCGTCGCATCGGACGATCGGCATTGAGCAGCCGGATGTTCTCGGCAAGACTCGCAGCGTCGTTGGTACGGAAATAAAGAGCAGTGTCGCCCCAGATTTCGCGGTAGCTGGGGATATCGTTGGCCACAATTGCGCAACGGGAGAACGCAGCTTCGAGCGCGGGCATACCCAGCGGTTCGTAGCGCGAAGTCGCGGCATAGATCGCTGCGCGGCTGTAGAGCGCGCGCAATTGCGCATCGGTCTGCGGACCGCGAATCGCCACCGACGTTTCCTCCGTTGCGACTTTCACATCGGCGCGGATTGGAATCCGCGGCAGCGGCACTGTATGCTCAGCGCCCACGATGCACACCGGAAGCGGGTGATGCTGCTGAGTGAGGAGAAAAACCTGCTTGCTCGCGTCCACCAGCCGGCCCACCGCGAGCACGCAGTCATCTTTGCTGACGTAAGGATTGAAGAAGATCGGATTGCGCCCCGGATAAATCACTTCTCCCCTGCGCGGCCGCGCGTAGCAGGACGAGACGCGATCGAGCATCCAGGCCGACGGAGCCACCACCGCGTCCGCGCCCATCAATCCGTTGAGCACAGTGCGTCGATACCAAGTGAGCGCGTGCGCGGGTCGCGGCGCTCGATCGTGAACGGCATGGGTCCACGTAACCAGGTCGCCGTGCGCCATCACCACGCGCGGTACATCCACTGGCAGGTTTCCGTAGCAGAAGTGATTCAAATGCAGAATGTCGGGCCGCAGTTCATTGATCAGCGACAACAGAAATGCCAGACGATTCGGGAAAGTCCGCTTCGGCTTCGTGCATCCATTCCAGGCGAAAAGCAGTCGGCCGGTAATCGAGGCCGTGCAGGTGATCCATCCAGGTGGTCTGATCGGGGAGAGGTATCTCGCCAAAGCTGACCAGGGTGACGCGCACGCCGCGCGTAACCAAGCCGGTCACCAGTTCGCGGGCATAGGTCCATGAGCCAGACAACGAGTCGGCCGTGACCAGGACGTGCAAAGAACCTCCCGAGCAGAACCCGTGAGAGAAGCGGGTTTCCGCCTGCATTGCGTTCTATTTTAGTGGGAACCAGCCTCGGCGGGAAGGAATTTCCGAATAAGCCCTGTAGGGAGCGGTCGCCTCACCCGCCAAGCTCCGTGCGGGACGGCCGCCTTCGCCCATCCGAGCTCGTGTAGGACGGGTCCTTCGCCCGTCCAAGCTCGTGTAGGGACGGGCGCCTTCGCCCGTCCAGCGAAGCGAAGCGAGCGCATTCTGACGGACCCTCAGAACTGGAACTTCAACGCCAACTGAATCAGACCGTGGCGACTGCGCCTCGAGAATGTGGTTAAACGTCGGCGAACTGATGTCGCTGTCGGGCAGCCGGAAATTCGTATGGTTCAGGATGTTAAAGAACTCCGCCCGGAACTGAAACTCTTTTCCTTCCGCCACTGTAATGTTCTTGAATGCAGAAAAGTCCCAGTTCGCGTAACCGGGACCCTGGGCGATGTTGCGGCCTGCGGTGCCGAACTGCTGTACGGGGGAGTTGGGGTCTTGAGTGATTTGTTGAAATGCGCTCGCGTTCAGCCATGCGCCTGGGGTCTTCGGTCCGGAGTTGGGATCTTGCCCAGGGACCAGATTCGGCCGGTTCGAGAAGAATCCACTGATCTCCGGCGCTGACCCTTGCACCGAAAAATCGGTGGAATCGAAGACGGTAAACGGAGTGCCGCTCATCAAGGTCACGATGCCGTTTACCTGCCAGTTGCCGAGCGCCTGTTGATACCAGCCGTGCGGCTGCCGCCAGAAGGGCAGACTCCACTGGTAGCTGAGCACCAGACGCTGACGCGAGTCGAACAGCGACCGGCCGCGCTCTGCGGCCACATCAAACGGATTCTGCGCCAGGTCATTCTCACCGGCGACCGGCTTGGACGCAGAACCGGTCATGTTGAACGAAGAGGCATCATCGATGGACTTGGAATACGTGTACGACGCAAGAAACGAGATGCCGTGGCTGAAGCGCTTCCTCAGGCTCGCCTCGAGCGCGTTGTAGGAAGAGTTGGCAATGCCTTCGATCAGCCCGGTTGACGAGTACGTGCACGGCGGAGACGCAGGATCGAGCGTGCATCCCGAATTTAGTCGCCGCTGGTCGGCATTGCTGGAAGTGGAGATCGGGTCACCGTTGGAGTCGACTCCCGGGACGTAGATCGCCGGGATTGCCTTCGACAAAACGCGGCAGCTTCGTCCCCTTGGTTCCGACGTAGCCAATCTCGAGCAGAAGATCTGTGCCGAAAGATCTTTGCACATTCAAGTCCCAGTCCTGCGCGTAGGGCAGAGGGAGGTTCGGAGCCAGTGTCAGGTTGGTCAGCGGCTTTGCGAAAGTGCCGTCGGGCGGCGGGTTGCCGAAGTAAGGATCGGGAAAATTGAGAAACGAGGTGGGAGTAAGGCTGATCTGCTGGGTCTGTAGATACGGCGGAGCGCTGATCGGTGACTGCAGCGGCCCGCCCTGGCCCGTATAGTACGGCTCATAGAAGATTCCATAGGCCGACGTTACCAACCACGTTGAGGTCCCGGTCGGGTCCCATGCGAGACCGACCCGCGGCGCGAATCCCTTCTTGAAAGTTGGTATCAACCCCGCGGGTACACCCGCATCTCCTGGGTAGAGCAGATCCTGGGGTGCATTGGGCATCACCGTGGACTGTCTTCCCGGAATCCACAGTGTCTGCCGGTTGTGGATCTCCGTGTAAGGAAACGGGAGTTCGTAGCGCAGACCCGCGTTCAAGGTCAGTCGCGGTGTCACCTTATATGTGTCCTGCGCGTAGCCGTTCAGAGAATTGCCCCGGATGCCGCGCGAAAAATCGCCCCGGCCTTGTAGAAAGAAGACCGGCTGTCCAAAGAGAAAGCTGGCGAACGCATTGGGTACCACGGGAAAAGGCACGAAAACAAAGAAGCCGTTGGTGGCAATGCCTTGCAGCACGTTGAACTGCGAATGCTGGTAACCGCCTCCGAACTTGAGTTCGTGCCGCCCATGGACCCAACTCAACGAGCCGGAATAGTCAAACGCATTCTCATACGTGTTGCGCGGCCCGGTGATCGGATCTCCGATCGTGGTGTAGCCGTTGACCTGGATGAACGGAGGCCCGATCGCGACGTCCAGACTCGGCTCGTAACCAAACCCGAGGCTGGCGGGCGTGGTGTGGTTGGTCCTCTCCCCATAAAGGAACTTATTCCGCAAGTATGAGAAGCGGAAGACGCCGATCATCGACGGAGAGAAGGTGTGCGTTTCCTGAGCGACGAAGTTCTGCGCCCGCTGCTCTTGGCCGACGGGAAATCCGGGCACGCTCGCGCCCGAAGTCGCAATTGGATGCAGTTCCGTGCCATCGCTGAACGCATACCGGAAATTCAAGATGTCAGAGCCGCCAATACGCTGATCCAGCCGCAATCCGAACTGATTCGTGTCCTGGTGCACCACTTGCGTCGCGGTGTAGACGTTGGTTCCATTGTTCGGCGCCGGGAAGTAGCCCAGGAGATTCTGCGTAATTGCGGGCACCGACGACATGTCGAACTGGTTGAAGGGATAAGGCTGGTTGAGAAAGACATTGAATAGCTGATTAATCGGATTGCCTTTCGGATCTGTGTCTTGGCAAAAGCCGTTGGCGTCAAACCCAGTGTGGCAAATCGCGGAGAAATCCCCCGCACGTTCAGCCAGAGATGGCACGGTCGACGAATCCGTTTCCCCCTGCCGATTGCGGAAGCCCTCGTAGTATCCGAAGAAGAACGTCTTGTCTTTGATGATGGGCCCGCCAAACGTTCCGCCGAATTGATTTTGCTTCAGCGGCTCTGTCCTCGAAGCGAAGTAGTTGGTCGCGTCGAAAACGTCATTTCGGAGGAACTCCCAGAGCGCTCCATGAAAGCTGTTGCTACCCGAGCGCGTGATGATGTTCGTGGTTGAGCCCAGAGCTGTTTCCGAACTCGGCGCTCGCATTGTGCGTCAGAATCTTGAACTCGGTGATGGCGTCCACGGGGGGCTTGAGAACGAAACCTCCATCGACCCCGTTGAAATTGTTGGCTCCGTCGATGAGGAAGTTGTTGGATTCCGGTCTCTGGCCGTTGACCGCGTAGGCCTGGCCATCGCGCAGTGAGCCGCCAGCTTCGGCAAGACCCGGCGTGAGCGGCACCACTCCCGGTTGCAGCAGGCCGAGCTGCGTGAAGTTGCGCCCGTTCAGCGGTAAGTCCAGAACATCGCGTTCATTGACCGTTTCTCCGAGGCCGGTAACCGTGGTCTGAATCAGCTGCGCATCGGATTGCACCTCGATCTTCTGCGTCTCCGTGCCGACCGCCAGACGAACGGAAATCGTGGCCGTCTCATTCACGTCGAGCACGATGCCCTGCTGAATATAGGACTGAAAACCCTTGGCCGCAGCCTGCAAACGATAATGCCCGACCGGCAACTCCAGAAGCACGTACTCGCCAGTTCTACCTGTCACCGCGCTACGGGTCAGGCCCGTCTCAACCTGGATGGCGCTAATCGAGGCTCCCGGCACGGTGGCGCCGACGGGATCGGTCACAGTTCCGCGAATGATTCCTGTGATCTGTTGGGCGGCGGCGGGAAAGGTTACGAGCAACGTCAGGACTGCACAGATCAAACCCTTCGCAACAGAAATGCGTAGATTCACGGTTCCCCCCAGGCGGACCCGCTCGTCCGCTCCGAGATCACGCTCGGATTAGCCCGTGAACACCTGGTTGGGTACGAACGTGCAGAAGGTAGTTCGTATTCTTCTGGACCCCACGTCCACAAGAACGAATGAGCACGCGAAAGGTAAAGCAATCGCGGAGAGACCCACAATAGCGAAAAAATACTAGTTGTCAGCCTATCTCATGAGTCAGTTTCGAAAGGGCACGGCTTTGTATTAGGCCTCCTGGTTTTCGAAAGTTTCAAGGTTTCAAGGTTTCAAAGTTTCAACGTTCAAAGAACTCTTGCCAGCAGAGCGTCACCCCCTCCCCCTGGTCTTGTGGAATCAAGGAGTTTCGGGAAAATCTCGAACTGATCTATGGGCTGCAATGATTTGGGGGCAAAATCTTGAAAAGAAATGAGCTATGAGCCATGAGCTGTGGGCTTAGTTTTCCACTTTGTCCCAAATGCGAAGCCCCCATCGGACTCTGGGTCCGTGGAGGCGGGGCCACACTTGGTGACTACTTTACGTTCTCAGAAAATGGCCGGGATGTCGGTGAGGGTGGTCACGGGACAGGGTGATCGGAAGCACTCGATACGATCCGGAGCGGCGGCGCCCATGCTTTGCACAAAAGCGCAAAGATGAGGCACGCGGCAGCTTTCTCAATAACGCAACCGGCTGCGAGGGGGCACTGAAATCGAGTCCGAATGGACCGCGCGTGAGCGAGCGAGCAGCGGGAAGGCTCTGTCTAAGCGTCGACCTACCCCACTCAATCCAAAATCGGGCTTGAGTGGGCCGCCCAGGTCTGAAAGGCCGGGGCACCCGACGTAGAAAAATGGTGAACGTCACTCCGTGTCCCCAAGTTTCAGTTGCAGACTGTTTCTTTTGACAGTTTCCGAACCGGCTCGGGCGAAATAGCCTTCGGGGTCACGAGGGCTTAAATTCTATTGAGGTAAGGTGACATGCCTACAAGACCGTTCAAAGGCACAATCAAACTCGACGTCCGCGACTCCGTTCCCGATTGGGAACCATACACACCTACGCAGGCTTCCGCAGGAGCACCCAACGTTCTATTCGTTCTGTACGATGACACCGGCCTGGCCGCATGGTCCCCTTATGGGGGCCGTATCAACATGCCAACGATGCAAAAGTTGGCCGACCGAGGTCTGACCTACTCGCAGTGGCACACCACGGCGCTGTGCTCGCCGACCCGCTCGACATGCCTTACCGGCCGCAACCATCACCTTAACGGAATGGCCTGCATCACCGAAGGTGCGATCGGATTCCCGGGCGGAAACGCTCGTATTCCAGATCAATGCGCCACGGTCGCGCAGATCTTGCAGGACGGAGGCTGGAGCACCTTCTGGCTCGGCAAGGATCACGATGTCCCGGTAGGGGACCTCGCCTCGGGCGCGAACAAGAAGGAGTGGCCGGTGCAGAAGGGTTTCGACCGCTTCTACGGCTTTCTTGGTGGCGAAACAAACCAATGGTATCCCGATCTCGCGGAAGACAATCGGTACATCGACCAACCGTACACTCCGGAAGAGGGCTACCATCTCTCCAAAGACCTCGCGGACCAGGCGATCCGAATGCTCCGCGACCAGAAGTCCGCTAATCCCTCCCGGCCGTGGTACATGTGGTTCTGTCCGGGCGCCAACCATGCCCCGCACCACTGCCCACAGGACTACATTGACAGGTATAAGGGCAAGTTTGACGACGGCTACGAAGCTTACCGGGAGTGGGTCCTTCCGCGCATGATCGCCAAGGGCGTCCTGCCAGCGGGTACACAACTCACCGCACTCAATCCCCTGCCAACCGACGTGGCGAACCCGGGCGACTTCGTGCGCCCCTGGAACACGCTCAACGCCGATGAGAAGAGACTTTTCTCGAAGTTGGCTGAAGTCTACGCAGGATTTTCGGAGTACACCGATGCTCAGGTGGGCCGCATCATCGACTATTTGGAGAAAACAGGCCAACTCGAGAACACCGTTGTCCTTTATGCCGCGGACAATGGCGCGTCGGGAGAGGGCAGTCCGAGCGGCTCGGTCAACGAAAACAAGTTCTTCAACGGTTACCCGGACGAGTTGTCCGAGAACCTGAAACTGATTGACAAGCTGGGCGGACCGGACACTTACGAGCACTACCCAACCGGATGGGCCGCAGCGTTTTCGACGCCGTTCCAAATGTTCAAGCGGTATTCCCAATACTCTGGTGGCACCTGCGACCCGCTGGTCATTTCATGGCCGAAAGGCATAAAGGCGCGTGGCGAGGTGCGAAACCAGTATCACCATTCCACTGACATCGTCGCGACGATCCTGGATATCTGCGGTCTTCAGATGCCCAAGGTCTATAAGGGGGTGGAGCAGTACCCACTCTCTGGTATCTCGATGCGTTATACCTTCGATGCCGCACCGGATGCGGCCACGAAGAAGGAACGCCAGTATTACTGCATGCTGGGCACTCGTGGAATCTGGGAGAAAGGCTGGAAGGCATCGGCAATCCATGCCCCGACGAGTGGAAAGGGGCACTTCGACAAGGACGTGTGGCAACTTTACAATACGGACGTAGACCGCGCCGAGTCGAACGACTTAGCCAAGAAAAATCCCGAGAAGCTCCAGGCTCTTATCAAGGTCTGGTTCGAGGAGGCAGAAAAGAATTTTGTTCTGCCGCTCGACGACCGCACGCCCCTGGAAATAATCACCGCTTTCCGTCCATCTTCTGAACCGCCTCGCACGAAGTACATCTATTACGGAGACTCTGCCGCCGTCCCAGAAAGCGCGGCGGTCAACGTGCGTGGTCGTTCCTACAAAATCCTCGCCGACGTCGAGATCACTGATCCGAACTGCTCGGGAGTGATTTTCGCCCATGGTTCACGCTTTGGCGGTCACTCGCTGTTCATTAAGGATAGGAAGCTGAGCTATGTTTACAACTTCCTGGGTATCAAACCGGAACAGAAGTTTGTCTCTGGCGAGCTCAAGCCCGGCAAGTACACACTTGGCATGGAGTTCGTTCGCGAGAGTGCCGGTAAGTTCCACGAGTCAGTGGGTAAGACGAAGCTCTATATCAACGACAAGGCGGTGGCTGAGGGACCGATGCGTGCTCAGGTTGGAAACTTCACCCTGTGCGGGGACGGTCTCTGCGTCGGGTATGACAGCGCGGACGCCGTTAGCCAGGAGTACAAAGCCCCTGCGACGTTCGCGGGCGGCAAAATCCTCTTTGTCGAGGTCAGTATTGACAAAGACCAGTATCTCGACTTGGAGAAATTGGCAGCGGCAGCATTTTCCGTCGACTAAGGTCAGTCACAAGCCACTATCAACCGACCGGCAGCCCGAACTGGACTGCCGGTCACTGTCTGGCAAATAGGCAGCACAAGTCTCCTGCTAGATTCCTCGGCGGATCAGAGCACCCGGCCTTAATACGGACATTGCGAAGATCTCGACGGATCGAACTGTAACTATTGACAGTTTACTAACGGCCTTCGGTTAACCATAGTGTATCCCTTACAGCTTTGATGGGAGGCACCATGGCCGCTCGACCTCTACCCCCTCCTCAGCGGGACCCAACCCACAAAAAGATTGCCCCAACCGGAACTGCGGAAAGATCCATGAAGCAGCCATTCCTTGCCATGATTCGGTCCGTTTCCAGAGCGCCGGGCCTGCAAGCAGTTATAAAGAAACGCTGGTTTCGCATTGCGGGAATCGCGGTTGCGGCTTTTCTTGTGCTATTGGTCGTGCTCCCATTGCTAGTCAACGTGAACAGCTTCCGTCCGAAGATCGAGTCGGAAGCGACGAATGCCTTGGGCCGTCAGGTGAAGTTAGGAGATCTGAGCCTCTCAATCCTTTCAGGCACCGTTGGTATTGAGGACATCAGCATTGCCGACGATCCTGCCTTCAGCAAGTCACCGTTCATCACGGCAAAGTCGTTAAAAGTCGGGGTCGAGTTGATGCCGCTCATATTCTCCAAACAGTTGAACGTGACGGGAATCGTGTTGGATGAACCGCAGATCACGTTTCTCAAATCGGCCAATGGCAATTGGAATTTCTCGAGCCTGGGCGGCACGAGTGCCACGGAGTCCCCTGAACCGAAATCGGGAGCAGCTCCGGCGCTGTCCATCGATAAGCTGGAGATCAAAGACGGAAAACTGGTGGTCGGGAAAACGAACTCCACCGCGAAGCCTCAGGTATACGACAAACTCAATGTTAAATTGACGAACTTCTCTTCCACCTCGCAGTTTCCGTTCGAATTGACGATCAACCTGCCCGGAGCCGGCAGTGCCAAGGTATCGGGCAAGGCGGGACCCATCAGTCCGCAGGACGCGGCCAAAACTCCCTTTGATGCGACCATGAAGGTGAAAGACATGGACATCGCGGCATCAGGTTTCGTCGATCCGGCCAGTGGCTTTGGCGGTTCGGCGGATTTTGATGGATCTGTGAACTCAAACGGTAGTCAGGCCAACGCAACTGGCTCCATCACCTGCGAAAAGCTAAAGCTCGCACCAAAAGGTTCTCCCGCCTCCAAAGCTGTCACCATCAAATACGCGATGAACATGAACTTCGACCAACAGACCGGAACTATCACCCAAGGGGATACCGCGATCGGCAAGGCCGTTGCCCGACTCACGGGCGGATATCAGACGCAAGGTCAAACGCAGGTGATGAATCTGAGACTCAACGCCCCAAACATGCCAATCGACGAACTGGAGGCGATGCTTCCAGCCCTGGGCATCGCGCTCCCCTCCCAATCGAAGCTGACCGGAGGAACACTGTCGGCCGACTTGGCTATCAGTGGTCCCCTCGACAGACTTGTGATCGTCGGCCCCGTGCGAATGTCCAACACGAAGCTAGCCGGTTTCGATATGGGTTCGAAATTAGGAGCATTATCAGCCTTCAGCGGAAAGGCCGCCTCGAGTCCCGACACAACCATTCAGAATGCTAGCTTGAATGCGCGGATTGCTCCTGAGATGACGACGGCCGACGCCATCAATGTGACCATACCATCCCTCGGCGTAGTGACCGGAGCCGGCACGATTAGCCCGGCCGGGGCACTTGATTTCCGCATGGTGGCCGACCTGCAGAGCGACCGGGCCGAAGCACGCGCACAAAGAACCGGGCGGGGTGGCGACCGGGGTGGTGTGTCCTTCATGATTCAAGGAACGACATCAGACCCAAAATTTGTTCCGGACGTTGGAGGTATGGCCGGTAACGCTGCAAAAGGGGCGCTACAGCAATCTGTCTCAGGAAAGACCGGCTTAGGCGGCATGTTAGGGAAGAGGAAGTAGCGCTGCGCTTGGACGGACCTACATCAAAGGATAAGGTGCCGCCTTCCTGGTCACTGCGTCACTTTGCGGAAACGCTGATAGGCAGACCCAAACATCGTGGCGTTACCGCAACCGACTCCACAATGATAAAATCCCAAAATCTGCGCGGTCTCCCAATATTAGGGATTTCCCCAGTTGTGTAGCAATTGAGTTCAATCATAGTTTTGTTTCACGTGCCCACGATCGAGGTGTCCACGACCGAGGTTTCGTCATGGCAAATAGGATCCAGCGCAAGGAAATCGGTGGTGAACGGATTCATGTTCGCGATTGCTACGTCTGGACGGAGATCTATTACCTGGACTCACGGTCGGACTATCGCGAGTATCTTCCGCAAGATCGGCACCGGAGAATCGACGGTCACGGTTTGGAAATGTTAGACACGCCTCGACAATCCTTGAGAACTACCAGAGATCTTTCGGTCTCGCTGGCAGTTTTCTTCCTGTTCGCTGGCCTGATCGCATGTCTGCTCTTTTACCCGGTTCTGCGGTAGAGGTGATCACCCGCGAGCGGGATTGACTTTTCTTTTGAGTATCCAACGGTCGTATGATGCCGCGCCGCAAACAGAAGCCTAACGTCAACGAGCAGCCCGCTCCACGTGTGTGGAGTTGGCAGGCCACCGAACGTAAAGAGGTCGGTCGATCAAAAACCGGCACAGCATCATTCGCAGAGTCTTCAAAGCTAACTGCAAAAATGGTCGAACTCTCGCTACAAGAAGCTCAGGGCGAGCGGACTTTGCGAGGCCCGATTCCAGACAAACTGAGTGCAGTCCCATCGCCTTTGCTTTGGCCTGCCACCGATGTTCAGAGGACCCAGGAGAGATCCGCCGAAAGCGTGGGAAGACCGGGAACGGGGTCTGCCGCTACGCCATTGACCCGGCCGCAGGCGCACGGGACACCTGGCGGATTGAGAATCGGAAACTTCGCGGTTTTGTATTCGCGGGCATCGATCATCCTCCGGGAGATGACAAATTACTGGAATGAAGTTCCTCTTACATTGGGCTCTTGGCTCGCAAGGCTACGAATCACTGGTTCCGCTGTTGTTGGGAATCTGCGCGACCGTTGGAATGCAGTGCAGAAAAATCAGAGGCTCGCAACACTTCGAGGACGCATTCGTCATCTCACAATCGCGGTGCAGCGCACCGAACTCATCCGGCAACGCAATGCGCTTTTCATCGGACGCTGGAATAGGTGGGCAACCGCAGCCCAGTTTCCAGCAAAACGACTCTCAACGAGACTGAGAATTCTTACGAACTCACAATTTTTGCGGCGCTTGAGATATGGATGCCGGAAAAATCTCCGGTTCCTGTTTGCCAAGCCATATCGGTGTCGAGACTGCGGCAAAGGACTCGGTTTCCGCTCGCGCCCGCGCACATTGATGGAGCGCTACATCCTTCCGCTGACCCTTATGCAGCCGGTGCGCTGCGCTGAATGTTCCCGGCGGGACTATCGGCTGATCTTCACAACCGGATGCGAGCGCTCACATCATCGAGATGAGAGTAGAGACCCTATCCATCGGGACGCTGCCTAGGACTCACAATAGGTTGGAAAGACCTCTATCATCGTCGTTGGCGAAACATCCCCATTGCGCATTGACCTTGCAGGGAGCGAAGAGACGGCGCAAAGTTGTGTGACGCCTGTTCTCAACACCTATCCACACTTTCGGCTTTGATACCCCCTGCATCTGCTTGACCTGAAATGCAGAGACGCTGGCATTAGTTACAGTTCCCAAAGTCAGACGCGGCCGATACGTTGGAAGCCAGTCCGAGCGATGTCATCAGGAGTCTTCTTCCACGAAAAAGGCGGTTCGGATTCCGCATTCTCCCTTTTAGGTGCGGCGGCACGGTCGGAGAGACCTCCGGCGTTGCTGTGGAAGGACATTTCGGCTGATGACAAGACTCTCGCATCCCGACTCCCAGGAGTGGCTGCCGGTGTCGGGACTGTGTGTGCCGGACCTTCTCGCCGGCATGAAGCCACCCGCCGCGGCGCAGCGGGTGAAGGAGTTCATCGGAAAACTTCCGGGCTTTCTCGTGATCTTCCTGACCTTGTGGACTCCGCTGCTCGCGGCGCAGGAGCAGACGGACGCCAACCCCAAGAAGGCTGGCTCCGGCCTCGTTGGCTTTGTCTTTAACTTCCTCAACATGGCCGGTACGGAGAAGTCGAACGAATTTCGGCCCATGACCCAGCATGAACGCAACCGGCTCTACTTCAAGACCATGGTGAATCCACTTAGTTTCGCGAAGGTCGGATTCTCCGCCGGAATCGATCAGGCAAATGACAAGCCCGCGGAGTGGGGGCAGGGGGTATCGGGCTATGGCAGGCGGTTTGCCAACATCCTGGGGCAGTACTCCATCCAGCGCACAGTGACGTACGGACTGGGGAGCGCCTTGCATGAGGACAACCGCTACTTCAACTCCGGCAAGCAAGGCTTCTGGCCGCGCACGGGTTATGCGCTCACCAGCGGCATTCTGGCGCGCCACGATGACGGAAGCCAGCACTTTTCCATCTCTCAGGTGGGCGGGGTGGCGGCTGGGGCATTCTTGGCCCGGACCTGGCTTCCCCCAAGTCAGAGTTCCGCCAGCGCCGGCGCCGTGAGCTTCGGCATCACCATGGCGAGCAATATGGGATTCAGCGTGGTGAAGGAATTTCTTCCCGATCTTGGCCGCGCATTGGCAAAGAAGCGCAAGAAGCCAGCAACCGCCTCGGGCGACACCGTACCGCACAGTGTCATACGTTCAGCCACGAAGCATGCAGAGGCGCCCTGAAGCGCACAATCCTCATGGCAGGAGAACGGCTATGAGCGACACCAGCGGACATGCGCCTGGCGCTCCGACCACACCAAGGCGGCTGACAAGTGATCGAGTGGTTTCGAACACTGTCAAACTCGGTGGCTGTCGATACTTCCTAAACTCGGCACTTGCGCTTTTTCGGGCGTAACAATGATGCCCGTCCATGCGCTATCACCTACCGTTGGTATTTGCAGTCGCGCAACCATTGGAATGCGTTGTGGTCTTATGGCCAACACGAGGCCGCGTGCTGTGTGGCCTATATGACTCAACCCAGTTCTACACGGCGATCCTGCCCATTCGCAATGGGCTCGCGATCGCAGTGAAAGGTAGATACAGGCTCAGTTCGGCAAGAGTCCGTAAACGTCCACTCTGGTCCGCGTGCCCACATAGACTTTGCCATTGGCCACCGTCGGGGGCACGAATTTCACGGCGTTCCCTGCCCGGTCACGATTGTTTGCGGCCATGGAACTGTTCCAGTATTCCAAGGCGAGATTAGTAGCGTCATAAGCGTGAAGGACGGCTGGGCCGGAGCACGCAGCTGGTAGGGGAACTACCGAGCAAAAGACCACGGGATTGAAGCTGGCATAGCCGTAACGGCTTATATCAAGTGCCCACACAAGACCGTGAGACGCACCGCGGGAGGAGATTGACGGAGTCGTGCCGGGATATCCGAAGGCCTGAGCCGATTGCGACGTCACTGTGGGATTGAAGAGCCCGGCAGCGGGCTCGAAGGTGAACTGTCTGATGGAATCGCTCTGCCCACCAAAGTAAAGATTGTTTTGCCACCATGCAGGAGCACCCCACAAGCCGAATTGCGGGCCGAGGAAGCTCTGCACAATCTGGTCGTTATTTGACGGGTTGAATTGTCCCATATTGTCACGGTCGACGAGGTAGACGAGTCCTTCTTTTCCGACCTGGGCGAGCAGATGTTTGGGACCGGCGCCCGAGGTTTGATCGGGCAGCAGCACCGCCGCGCCCGATCCAAGGTCGCCATCGACCGCCGCCAGGAACGCCTGGTCGTCAGGGGTGAAATAGCCCGCTACGCGCAGATTCACACCGTTCATAGTGCTTCCCTGAAACGGGTGGATCCTTAGGATGCTGTCCCCATAGTCATTGAAGGAAGGCAGCGGAAGGGCATCAAACAGGCCATTGCCCGTGGTCACGTAAACGTCTCCACCGTTATCGATGGCGGGAGCGCCGCCACCTGCCCAGATGCCGCCCGATCCGCCGTTGGGCGTGGTGTTGAAGATGCTTGGAGATTGCGTGAGATCCGCTGTGTTATAGCCGAGTACCCAGCCGTGGTAAGGTCCTTGGTCCTCGTGGGCGGCAAAGGAAACGTATACGGTGTTGTTCGAGAGCGCCAGGCCGGACCGGTTGTGGTGATACTGCGAACTGAAAGTGACCATACCACCTACACCGGGCGAGGATGCTGCAATCGTCACCGGGGCATTCGGTCTTTCATTGCCGGTGACGAGATCCAGGGCGTGCAGTCGGTGGAAAAACGGGAAAGGAGGAAAGGCGCACCTCCCGGAATCTGGACCCGGGATTTCCGACGCACTGACCACATAGAGCGTGTTGGTCGCCGGATCGATCACGGGTGTTCCGGTAACCCCTACCTCCGGATAGATGTCGCCAAAGCAGCCGAAGCCCGCGTTGCCGACGTCATTCCAAACCACAGGTTTCTCTCCGGCGGTTCCACCATGTAACGCGTCCAGCAGGTGGACATGCCAATACGTCACGCACGGCGAGGTATCGGCATCGAAAGCGTAGAGGCTGTCATGTTGCGTGGCCACGAAGATCACGTTGTGAGTCCCACCGGCAATGCTCAAGCCCCGCACCCAGAGCGGCTGCGCGTAGATTGCGCCATCCACCGCGACAAGAGAACAATTTGCCGAAGGTTGCCGTGGTGACAGTCGCAGGCGTCAAGGCGAATTCTCGCGAGTTCAGTCCGGTGCGCGCCTTATCGTTGTGATAGGTGAAGACTCCGGCCAAATCGGTAACAGCCACAGTGGCCGTGCCTGAAACGTGCGGTGTAGCAACCGTCGTTGCTTTTACGACGTGAACGCCTGCCCGTGCTGGCGGCGTATAGAGGCCAGTGGCGGTGATCGTCCCCACTGATGCATTCCCTCCCGCCACGCCATCCACACTCCATGTGACATTCGCGACCGAGCTCGTGAACTGCTGCGTCTGAGTACTCACGACGACTGCTGCGTGTTTTGGCGACACGGTGACGCTGACGCTCCAAGCCAAGCCGGTCAACAGCATCCATGTCAGAGAAAATCGAAGGCTGGTAGTTCTCGAAGAGAGCTTCATGGCTGCCTCCCCAAAAGACAGTAATTCGGAAGGTGAAACCCGCTGCAGTGTAGAACCAGAGTTATCAATCAAGGCATCAGCACTCCGCCTCAGGAGTGCATGACCCACTTCAGTTAAGTTTTTCCTTGTGGTCGGAACCGGAGCCGGTTCAGTCGACAGTACTATCAGGGCGTACTGCGTTCGGCTGATTGGGAATCACAATACGCTTTACCTTACCCAAGTCAAGCGCAAAATTCTGGGCACTCAAGTCGCTCAAATGCGCAGCGTGGAATCCCACTCTTGTGCAAAGAACGAACGCGCAAGGATGGGGCACCCGCTGTGTCGGTGTCGGCAGCGAGATCAAAAGCCTGCGCCACCCGACAGGTTTATTCTTCGGGAAAGGTGGGCGCTTGGCCAAACGGAGAAAAGATGACGCAGGTTTTGCAAATGCGTGACAAGTCGAGACTCCCGTTTTCGCTAGCCTCACCAACGGCCAAAAGATCCGAGATGTGATGTTCTGGGTTGATGACAATGGGAGGTAACAGTGCCTTCTTCTTTACTGGGGTTCACTGATGTCGGGACCGCCAGCAGCTTTGGAATAAGAGGCGGCTCATTCCTGATTCAGGTAGACGGGATGTATCTGTCTCAGTTTCGGGCCATTGTGTTTCAATGCATTCTGAACCAGGATGTGGACGGAGCGCCGCACTGCTACGCACGTTTCAACCCAGCCAGCCCCAACGGCAAAAACGGTGGCCTGGATTTCCTGAGAAATGGCACCAGTGACGAGAACGCCACGTTCGACGCGAGCGGAAACGGTTGGGAGTGGCATGGTGTAGTGTCGAGAACCCCAGGACAGGCGGCGGCCGAAGGGGTAGACATCGACAATACGCAAGGCTTGAGTCTCCGGGACCGAACGGGAGCGTTCCCCGTATTCCAGCCGGGAAAAATGTTCTACGTTTCCAGCACGTCGACCGTAGCAAACGCGGGCTTGCGCGCGACCGATCAGGGCAGGTATTGGGATGCGACGACTGTTTCCTACGCTGCCATAACCCCGCCATTGCTGCGACTGGGAGTCAAGCTAGGAGATTTCGGAGTGGCGATCCGGAACGATGACGGTAATAGCGAAGCGTTCTTTTACGGCGATTCAGGGGCGCAAGAAAAGGTGGGCGAAGTGTCGACGCAGGTCTTCCGGAGATTGTTTCCGCACAACGACCAGGAAGGTCGCCCAGTAACTTTTATCGTTTTTCCTGGGTCAGGGGTCAACCCTCCGAAGCCAACTGAACAAAAGAAAGAAATACGGATCAGGCTTTGGCAGTGTTCGCAGGCAGATAACGTCAGCGAACTGATTGACGTAATGGCTTCCGGACAAAGCTATTCTTTGTTTCGTGGCCTCAACAATACGCCTGTGATTTCGCAAACGCGGCGGAATATTCTGAATGCCCTTATCAGCCACGGTAATTGGCATTTCTTTCGGGACAGAGCCTACAACATAGTCCCGCCAGGAAAGACGCCCGAGTATATACGATGGATTGAGTGGGCAAAGCAGCGACGATAGTAGTAAGGGCGTGAAGGCTTCGCTTTCGGAAACCTAGGGACTGTTCCGGGTTTCCCCCACACTTCCCGTGTGTCCCCCACATTTCCCAGACGGACGCGCACGTGAAAAAATCAATGTTGCGGAAAGAGTCCGATTGCCGCGATAGGCCGACCACTGGGGCCGAAGCCCCTCGTTGATTCTGCGCGCTTTACGCGGCGCTAAAGCGCCGCTCTTCCACGGTACCACCCGCATTCAGGAGTTTTTCCGCAACCTCTAAACTGGTGCCGTACGCGGTCCTATTCGAATCGCGGCTTCAGATACGATGTTGGGTGTCGGACGCCTCGCTTCGCTCAGCGTAGGCGGCGTCCGCGCCTACACAAACAAAATCGCGGACAGCCGCAGGCGGCTGTCGCCACATGGTTCTTGCTGAGGGCAGGCGCGGGGCACCGGTTGCATTTGTTTTGGGGGCGGAAAGGGTCAGGCATCCCTTGCGTATATTGGAATGTTAGATTTTTTTGGATCGGATGTCGATTTGCGGGAGGGTCGTTCGACGCTTGAAGGAGGGGTTATCAGTTCGGCAAACAAGTCTAGACAACCGACACGGGCCCCAGGAGGCAATACTCATGAAGATGAATACCTACATCAATTTCGCGGGCAACTGCGCGGAAGCTTTTCAGTATTACGAGAAGCATCTGGGGGCAAAGGCCGGGATGATGATGACGCACGCCCAGTTGCCGGGGCCAACGCGACTCGGCCCGGAGTGGAAGGATAAAGTACTGCACGCGCGCATCGACATAGGGGGAAGCGAATTGGCGGCGGCGGACATTCCCAACGCCGAACCGATGCGCAGCGCGTATCTGACGTTATCGGTGGACAACGATCAAGAGGCTGAACGCATCTTCCGTGCGCTCTCCGACGAAGGTCAGGTGCTCATGCCCATGGAGGAAACCTTTTTTGCTTCGCGCTTCGGGCAGGTGCGGGATCGGTTCGGCATCAATTGGATGATTCTTCATGAGCGGCCTGCCTCGGGGTAACCATGAACAGGAGATCAGGTTACGATCACCTGGCGATTCAGATCAGGCTTGTCGATCATTGTGGAAAGCCGCACTGCGGCGCGCTCCCCTTCGCTTCGCTCAGAGTCGCGGGGCGGGCACAAGTCAATTCACTTCGAGGCGTAGTCTGAGTTCGCGGGCAAGAGTATCGATGGTACGTATCTTCTCGGCGGCCGGACTCGGAACATCGGGTACTGCCATAGCTAACTCGCAGGAAAGCATCATCACCGTCAGAGTCTCGCGCATCTCGCTCTGCATCTGCTCGGCCACCGCGCGGCGTGCGGTCGACTCCTCACGTTTACGGCGATGCAGGGCCGAGCGCACCTCGCGCAACAGCCGCTCCATTCCTGTCAGCGCGAAGTTGACGTAGACCGGAAACGCGGTGCCGAAGTGCTCCAGCACCTGATCGCTTTCCTCCGGTTCCGTTTCCAAAAGGAATTGATCGATCACTGCGGCCGAGTATGTTTGCTCCCGCAGGCGAGTGGCCGCCTCCTGCAGGTTTTGAGCCCAGTGGGTTTCCTGACTCGTCGCAGCGAGCAAGGCGGCCGCGAATTCCGGCCCCTTCGATTGTGGCGTAATGAGTAGAATCATGACCTGTCCCATTGCACGCGTTGCGCCAGATCGCTCCTGCTGAAAAGAAAGCGATTAGCAATGTCGGCGGTGCGTCGGTTTCCCGTTACGGTTCATCCGGTATCCGCTCCAGTTCAGAAACGGTGTGAAGTGTTTCACTGTCTCATAATGGTTTTATGAAGGCACGTGTTCAGCCGTGCCGTGGACGCCAGCAAACATGCGGCGTCCTTACGAGTGTGCGTCGAGAACGGGAGTGCCATTCCTCCGGCACTCGCGTCTGTTTCCCATACCGCCGCTACGCGGCGGAATCGGGGCTGATCGTGGTCCACATGCTCTCGCAAAAGGCAGTTCTCACGCGGTCTCTTTAGCCCCCGAGGCGATGCCTAGCCACTCTTTCGTCCCATTGATGAAATAGCGTTTCAGTACTCCTGCGTCGCGTAGTCCTTCAGCTTGCGATAGAGCGTCGTCTTGCCGATTCCTAACAAGTCGCGCAGCCTGCAACTTGTCTCCATTGAGTTCCATGATGGCGCGCAAGATGGTCTGCTTCTCCAGTTCCGCGATAGGAACGATCTTCGAGTGTCCGTTGCCGTTACCGTTGCCGTTGGACGACTGTGGCACCGGCAGGTTGGCAATTTCCCGGGGCAGGTCCATGGTATGAATCGTCGGACCGCTGGTGAACGCATAAGTGCGCTCCAGGCAATTCTCCAGTTCGCGCACATTGCCCGGCCAGTCGTAGGCCAGCATGGCCTTCAGTGCATCATCGCTGAGAATCTTCTCCTGACCGGAGGTACGTGTCATGCGCTCGAGGAAATGCCCGATCAAAAGAGGGATGTCTTGTCTCCGCTCGCGCAAGGCGGGGATGCGCAGGCTGAGCACATTGAGGCGGAAATAGAGATCGCGGCGGAAGGTACCCTGCATAACGGCCTGTTCCAGATCGCGATTGGTTGCGGCCAGGATCCGCACATTGATGGGCACTCGCCGCGTGCTGCCCACCGGGCGTATTTCCTTTTCCTGAAGGGCACGCAGCATCTTCGCCTGCAGGTCCACCGGAAGTTCTCCCACTTCGTCGAGAAAGATGGTTCCGCCTTCGGCCATCGCCATCAACCCGTCCTTGGACTGATTGGCCCCGGTGAAAGCTCCCTTCACATAGCCAAACAGCTCACTTTCGATCAGTGTTGGCACCAGCGAACCGCAATCCACCGGGATGAATGGCTTGTCGCGGAATGGCCCCGAGTAATGTATCGATCGCGCCACCATCTCCTTCCCAGTGCCGCTCTCGCCCAGGATCAATACGGGATGCACGCTGTTAGCGGCCTTGGCGATAATGCGATACAGCTTCTCCATCTCCGGCGCGCGGCCTACGATCCCTCCGAATCCCTGTTTCGACTTCACCTTCTCCCGCAGCAGGCGGTTTTCCGACTTGAGCTTCAGATGGCTGGCGACGCGCTCCAGCAGCAGTTTGAGTTCATCGACACTGAAGGGCTTGGTCACGTAGTCATAGGCGCCGTTCTTCATGGCCTGCACGGCAGACTGTACGGTCCCATAGCCCGTCACCACGATCACCACGGCCTCGGGTCGGCGCTCCTTGATGCGCCGCAGCACCTCGAGGCCGCCAGCACCCGGCAGACGCAAGTCCAACAGAACCGCATCAAACGCCTGCAAGTCGAGCAGGCGATGCGCTTGCTCGGCGGAATCGGCGACTTGGGCAAAAAAGCCAAGCGAATGCGCTACTTCGCGACACGCTTCGCGCACCGATCGTTCGTCGTCGACGATCAGGAGATTCAGAAAGTTGGCTGGTTCCATCTGTGGTGTGGCGGTAATCGGGCTTACTGCTGCTGACGTCATGGTGTTGTTTCCTCGAAATGGAATGAAAGTACTTCCCCGTTATGTGTGGGATGAAAACTTGTGTCCGAAACGCTGTCGGTGAGCCGATTCGGGAGCGATGGGCAGCAGAATGTTGATCCGCGTGCCACGGCGCACTTCGCTCTGCACGTGAATCAGGCCCCCATTGGAGCTCACGATGTCGTGCACCGTCGCCAGTCCAATGCCCGTCCCCTTGCCCACTTTGGTCGTGAAGAACGGCTCGAACAGATGCGCGCGGACCGACTCATCCATTCCCACGCCGTTATCCTCGACGGCGAAGAGCGCGCACGGCAGGCTCGTCTTTTCGGCGCTGCTCTCTCCATTGGCGGAGAGAATCTGCATCGTGCAGTTGCCGGTCTCAACCGAGATATTGCCTCCGTCCGGCAGTGCGTCTCGGGCGTTAAGCACGAGATTGAGAAGAATCTGCTGCGCCTGCACCGGATCCATCTTGACCAGGCCTAAAGCGGGATCGAGCCGAAGCTTCAGCTCAATGTTTTCTCCGATCAGGCGGACGAGCAGGTTATGCATGCCTTCGGCAACCTCGTTCAACGAAACCGGTCGAGGCACTGATTTGTTCGAGCGGATCACGCTCAGCAGTTGCCGAACCAGGCCGCTCGCCTGCAGTCCAGCTTTGCGGATTTCTTCGGCATATTTCCGGGCACGGTCGGCGGGACCAACCACCGACATCAGCAGATCGCAGTACAGCAAAACTCCGGTCAACAGATTGTTGAAGTCATGCGCGACTCCCCCGGCAAGCCGGCCAACCGTTTCTAACCGTTCGGTCTGCTGCAACCGCTGCCGCGCCAAGGCCATGCCGGATAGGTCCTCGATCATTACGACCGCGCCCTCTGTTCCGGCGCCCTCTCCATGAACGGCCCATACCGTCCAACGCAGTGACTTGCTTTCCGCGCCCCACGCCGCGCATTCCATTTGGAAGCTCTCTCGCCTTCCCTGAAAGAGCTCTGAGATCAGGCGGCGGCTCTCATTGCCGTCTTGAATCAACTCGGGGAGAGCGCACGGAATCTGACTCGACGACAGGCCCAGCAACTCCTCGAATGTCGAATTCGTGGACGTTACGTTACCTGGGCTCTGGCACAAGGCCAGCCCGACGGGCGCGTGCTTCAGGATCGATGAAAGCTGGTTTCTTTCCGACGACTGCAATATTTCCGCTACGGCACTCATAATCACTACTCTGCGCGGGAACTGTTCCGAAAGGAACCGTCACTCCGCGTGCCCGATACCTCGGTTTTCCCGAAACAGGAATCCGAAGCCTTCCGCCTCGCTCCCGTTTCGGCCCACTATAGGGAGAGTGCCCCCCGTGTGCGAAAGGGCAGATGTCACTAAAACGGGAAATATTTCTGTGGAAAACTTTTTGCCGAAGTAAACAAAGGACTTATTGGGCAGTTTTTGCCGCGGTGGGATGCAAAAAAATTGGTTCTTTCAGGCGGAAGGTCAAGCGCCGGCCCTTTTCCAGTCGAATCGTAGTCGAATCAGCATCGCTGGATGGTAGCTGGCGCGCGAAAAGGCTGGCGGTCTCTATGGGCACAGCCGACCCATCGACCTGCACAGAATCGAGCGAGAGGCGAACGTAGTCACGGTCGGGCCTGACCTTGGACGTACGAGCCGACTCGACCCGGCCGGAGACGATTGCGTCGCGCGGAATCAGCGTGTTTCCCTCAACCACCACCGGCTCATCCAGAACTGCCTCGAAAGATTCCTTCGATCCATTCTCAGCAACGAGTGGAACTCTCAGTCGGACGGTGAGCAGCGCTCCGGCAGGAAGAACCGCCGAGTTCTGAAACGGAGGGCCCGTCGCCGGAACGTCGTCCCGGGAAGAGCCCTGAGGACTGGCATCTGTGACGCTGGTTCCTTGACTCTGAAAAGGTGTTGAGCTGGTCTGGGTTACGCCTTCACTTGGCAAGTCCGGGGTTCGACGAGAGCACCCGAAGCTAAGCAGAAGTATGAGCAAGACCGTCGGGACCAAGGCGTGAGATAACCCGCTCATCTGAGTCATATTCAGACGTTACTTGTATGTAGACGAGTGGCAACCCGATTACCAGATACACTGCCATCGAATCAGAGACTTGGCGATGGCACTTTCGTGGGGATATGTACATTTTTCGCAAACCGCCTCTTTTCGCCGGAGAACCGAATCCACGCAAGAAAAAAGCGGGGGGCATATTCCCCCCCGCTCACAGGCCGTTTTCGGCGCCTCCGATTACGGCTTCTTCACCGGTTTCTTGGGCGCGCGTCTTGGTGGCCGGTTTCTTGACTTGACCTTCGCGGCCGCCAATCAGCGTCAGAGCATCGGCAGCGTTGAACGGGAACTGGCGAACCGAGGTCTCGGTCGTGCCGCCCGCGTTCAGCGTCACATCGACACGGCGATTACTTGCCATGCGGATGACGTCAATTCTTGCCAGCGCTCGCCTTTTCTCTTCGGTCGTCAGTTCCGTGTTCTGAACGACCGACTCTTTTACCTGGTCGGTCGTGAGATTGCGCTCCGCACCGAACGCCTTGGTGTCAATCGCAGACTCAGGAACGCCTTGCTCGACCAGGTAAGCTCTTCACCCGGGCCACACGGCGCTCCGTGAGTGCCTGGTTGAAGGCAGCGCTTCCGCGATGGTCGGCGTGACCTTCCAGCGTCAGATGCGCGTCTGGCTTGGCTTCACGGTACTTCTTGAAGTCCGTCGCCAGACCCATCAGCGTTTGCTGCTGACTCGGCAGCAGTCCGCCGGTTGGATCTTTCGCCGTAGGCTGAGCAGTCGGGAAGTAAACGCTGTGCAGCGCCAGACGGGCTTCGAGCGCCTTGTCGACCGGTGGCGGTGGAGGATTCTGAATCGTCACCTGCGTCGTAGCCTGCGCGTTCAATCCACGCGAGTCCGTGCAGGTTGCGGTAATCGTCACCGGACCTGGCGGGCAGTCCAGACGTATTCAGAGTTGCAGAATTGCCACTGCCGGAAAGCGTTCCGAGGGTGGAAGTCCAGTTGGCAACCGATACCGGTACTCCGTCGGGGCTCGTGCAGTTGGCCGAAACGTTGACTGCGCCGCCCGGGGTTAATTCGGTCGGACTCGCCGAGAGACTCATCGTCGGCGGATTCTTCGGCGGAAGCGGCTTGATGGTGTAGTTCGCCGAGCAACTCGCCTCGTTCGCCTTTCTGGCCTTGGGATCGGTCACGTGCGCCGTGACCGTGTAGGCGCCCGGCGCGGCATCGTTGGTATCGATACTGGCCGTCGTGTCTTTGCCGGTCACCTTGCCGCCATTGCCGCTCCAGCTGTAGGTCACAGTGTGCTTGGGATTGAAATTGCTAGCGGTCACCGTAGCCGTAATCGGCTCGCCGACCATTACCTCAGTCGGCTGGACCGAGCAGGCAGCGATCGGGGCTGGCGCCTCAGCTCCGCCGAAGCTGAAAACGACACCTGTCCGCAGTCTCACACCCTCCATCGCGGGACGCCGTAGGCTCGGAAACTCTGGCCCGGCGAAATCGGGAAAGTGATGGTGCCGCCCACACATAGTCCACCTGAAACAGACGAATCGCGAACACCTTGTTAAAGGGAATATCCATGCCGCCGCCGAGAAGCAGGCCCACACCGTTGGAACGATTGGGAATATCTTTAACCGCCAAGCGGTTGTAGCTCACCAGTCCGTGCATAAAGAAGTTCGCGCCTTCGGTCCGCCAAATGAAACGGGGGCCACCAGAGATGGTGCTGTCGTAGTTGCCGTCATTCCGTGTTGTATCCGAGGTCGACTTCCATACCCCAGTGCGGGTCGAAGTTGTAGGTCACAGCGCCGCCCAGGCCTAGCGACATATCCGGAACGACAAATGGGCTGGGACTGCTGGGATTGCTGTATGCGGCGGGAGTTGTGATACCTGGATGAAGCCATTGATATCCCGCGAAAATGTCCCACTTGGGAGTCGACTCACTCTGCGCTCCCGCGGGACCGGCGGTGACTAGCAGAGTCAAACATACAACGGCACACGCTAAAGCAACGCGGCATCCGCGGCTTAAGCTGTTTATTTCCATGATGCCCTCCAGGAATGTATCCACCGCTGAACGCCACTGCAGCAGACTTGCAGCGGCAAACTTCGGGAAGAATTGAGATGTAACTATTGGGACCCACGATTTTATCCCACAGCAACCAAAAGCGAAAGCGCTAAGGGCCCGCCATTGACGAATCAGGCACCGGGCGGACACCCTCAATCGCCCTCGTGTCCGCTACGGACCTTGCCCCAAAGGAACCAGCCGTATATCGTTGGAATCTAGCCGGGGCCGCTTGGCCGCCGAGCTTGCGGAACGATGCAGCGGAGGAATAGGACAACGCCACGCGAATGAGCCACGAAAAGGTACTGATCGTAGAGGACGAGGAGAACGAGCGTTCCGGGCTGGCCGAACTGGTCACCTCCTGGGGCTTTCGAGTCGAAACAGCGCGCGATGGAGCGGAGGGCCTGGAGAAGGCCACGCAGTGGTCTCCCTCGATCGTAATCACCGATCTAAAGATGCCCCGCATGGGCGGCCTTGAACTGCTCGGGCATCTGGCAGAACAAGCACAGACCATCGCCGTGATCCTTGTGACGGCTCAGGGGACGATCGATAGCGCCGTACAGGCGATGCGCATGGGCGCCTACGACTACATCACCAAGCCCATCGACACCAACCGGCTGCGTACGATTCTTTCCAATGCCGCCGCCCTTCTGGGTACCCGTGCTGAACTTGAAGCGACACGCCGTCGTCTGCGCGATACCGGATCGCTGGGCCGTCTCAGCGGCGCGTCCCGCAAAATGCAGGAGATCTTCCGGCTCATCGAAATGGTTGCACCCAGCACCGCTTCGGTTCTGATCACCGGAGCGAGCGGAACGGGCAAAGAACTCGTGGCACGAACCATCCATGATCTCAGTTCGCGCAAAGATCGCCCGTTCGTCGCCATCAACTGCGCCGCCATTCCCGAAACCCTGATGGAGAGCGAGATTTTCGGCCACGAAAAAGGCGCATTCACCGGCGCGCTGGAACGGCGGACTGGCTGCTTTGAACTGGCCGAAGGCGGAACGCTCCTGCTCGATGAGATCGGCGAAATGCCGATTGGAACGCAGGCCAAGCTCCTGCGCGTTCTGGAAGATCGCAAGCTGCGCCGCCTGGGAAGCAAGGTCGAGACGGCGGTCGATGTGCGCGTGCTCGCGGCCACCAACAAGATTCCCGATGAGGCGGTTGCACGAGGCGAACTTCGCAGCGATCTTTATTACCGCCTCAACGTGTTCAACATTCACATGCCGCCGCTGCGCGAACACAAGGAAGATATCGCCGGGCTGGTTCAGCTTCTGCTGGCGGAGATGAGCCAAAAGCATGGCCGCAAAGTGACCGCAGTCAGCGAGGCCGTACTCAACCAGTTCAACAACTACGCCTGGCCGGGAAACGTACGCGAATTGCGCAACACACTCGAGCGCGCCGTGATTGTCTGCGACACCGGCATGGTGGAGACCAAGCATTTGCCTCCGGGCTTCGGACAGGCCCCGCTGCGCACCGCCGCCAACGATCCCGATGCAGTTCGCCTGGGCGTGGGCACAACGGTCGAAGAAGCGGAGAAGATGCTGATCTTGAAAACACTCGAAGCCACCAGCAACAACAAAACGCGCGCGGCGGAGATTCTGGGCATCAGTCTAAAGACTCTTCACAATAAGCTGAAGGAATACGGGAGCGCGGCGGCGGAGCCCGCTCCCGGCAAGGAAGAAGTACCCAGCGGCTGAGCTGGGTCGAGCAGTTCAACAGGGGCTCTGACTTCTCGAACATGCTGCGACGAAAAACCATCATTGTGTTGGCCATCACCCTGATGGTAACGGTGATGGTGACGGCGTTTTCCTATCTCTACCTCTCTCAGATCCTGCGGCTGCGCATCGCCAACGCCCACGAAACGGCCACCAGCCTGACGCATCAATTGGCCTATGCCGCCGGCAACGCCGTCCCCGATTTCGGCAGCACAAACATCGACACCAGTGATCCCGGCGCCCTGAAGCGAGCGCTCACCGAGTACGTCCAGACCGACCCGGATCTCAACAACCTGCTCCAATCCGATCCTGGCGACTGGCGATACATCTACGACGTCGCCATCGTTGACGTCAACGGCAAGGCCCTGCTGCACACCAACGCGAAGCTGCAGGGCAAGGTGATTGAGCCTCGCCCAGATTTCGAGCAGGTGATGCGCGCCAATTTCCGCGAGCAGATTCGCCTGGTCTTCAGTCCAGCGGCCGTCTACGACGTAACCTATCCGCTCCAATTGAATGGCGCGCCTTTCGGGACGATCCGCATCGGAGTGCAAACCATCTTCCTGAAGAGTGAAGTGCAGACCCGGCTGATACGCGCGCTTTACGTCTCGGGCGCGTTGATCATTCTGTCGTTGCTGCTCGCCGCAGGGATTTCAAACATCGCCCTGGGACCTCTAAAAGAAATCAGCCGTAACCTCGACAGCGTGAGCGCGGGCGAGGCCGATCTGCAGAGCTCGGAATCCGAGCACGACGAATACGGACTGGTCACCCTGAAGATTGCGAACCTGGGACGCCAGATTCGCGACAGCAAAGAAATCTTCTCCGCGCTGAAAGATAACGTGGACCAACTGATGTCGAAGCTGCAGGACGGCTTAATGCTCTTCTCCCGCGATTCACGGGTGGTCCTGGTCAGCGCTCCGGTCGAGTCTTTTCTCGGTCGTCCTCGAGGAGAACTGCTGGGACGTAGCCGTGCAAGAGGTATTCGCCCGTGATTCGCTGCTCGGGGCGGCCCTGCTCGATGCGTTTGAGCGCCGGCGAACGATGTCGCAGCGCGAATTCGAAGTAGCGGGAGGAAAGCGAGTGGAGGTGTCACTCGATTTCGTGCAGGAGAAGAATTCGCAGATCGGCGCGTTGCTCATCATGCGCGACACGGAACCGGTGCGGCGAATCGGCGATGAAATCGAAATGTCGCGGCGCCTCTCGGCCAGCAGTCGCGTCACCCGCGGCGTGGCCCATGAAGTGAAGAATCCGATCAACGCCATCGTGCTGCATCTGCAGCTTCTGCAAAATAAGCTGGCCCAGCAAGAACCCGACACGCGTCGCCACATGGACATCATCGACAGCGAAATCCGCCGCCTGGATCGCGTGGTGCAGACGCTGGTCGACTTCACCCGGCCGCGCGATCTTCACCTTGAGGAAATCGACCTGCGCCGTATGCTCGAAGACGTGGCGCAACTTGCGGCTCCCGACGCCGAGCAGCACGGCGTTACCATTGACCTGCACATGCCTGAACAGGGACTGCCCGTGAAAGTCGATATCGACCTGATGAAACAGGCAATTCTTAACGTCGTCATCAATGGGGTTCAGGCCATGCCGCAGGGGGGCCTGCTCGCGATTTCGGCGCGTCGCCAGAACGGCATGGCGTTGGCCGAAGTGCAAGATCAGGGCAAGGGCATACCAAAGGAATTGCACGACAAGGTCTTCGAACTGTATTTCACAACCAAGAAGGAAGGCAGTGGCATCGGGCTGGCGCAGACCTATCAGATTCTCCAGTGGCATTACGGCACCGTGGATTTCGAATCGGCCGAGACCACAGGAACCGTGTTCCGTTTCCAGATACCCATCGCAGCCTCGGCTGCTCAGGCTCATTCCGAGTATGCTGAGGATGCCGCGACCTCGCAGCGCGGGGATTAGTGATTACCTGCGTCACCGACGATTGGTAGCCTAGCCTTACTTCAGAGCGTAATATGACTGAAGATTTGCGTTTCACCATCCGGGACCCTGCATGACTCTGGCCGCTGCAATCCTGATTTTCGGAATTTCCTCCCTCATGTTGGTTGATCCGGGGCCGGTCGCGTCCACGCCGCAGTCGCAATCGTCCGCGCACGCGCCCGTGTCGCAGGAGCCAACTCCACCGCCTCAAGCTGAGCCGGAAGCAACAAAACCTTCTTCGGCCCAGTCCACCGGCCACGCAGGCGCCTGCAAGCAACCCCAAGGCAAGCACTGCGAAAAAAACACATCCCAAGAAGAAGGTGGTTCCAGCCGCCGCCTGTGACCCTCCACCTGCGACTTCAACCGCCTCGGGATCGAATACTGCGACCGACATCGGAACAGCCCGGTGGCGCGCAAGCATCCTCTACGCCTGAGGCCCCCAAAAACTGTCCACCCCCGAAAGTCATCGTGAAGCAAGGAGGAATCACCGAGCAGAGCATCCAGTTGGCGGGGGGTTCGGTCGGCGGCGACGCAACCCAGAAGAAGGACGCTGCCAATCGAATGCTGGCGGCAACAGAGGACAATCTCAAGAAGATTGCAGGCCGCCAGTTGAGCACCGCTGAGCAGGACTCGGTTTCCCAGATCCGCCAGTTCGTTGACCAATCGAAGTCGGCTCTGGCAGCCGCCAACCTGGAACGCGCTCAGACCTTGGCCTGGAAGGCAAAACTACTCTCGGACGATTTGGTCAACCCGCAAAGGTAACCGCGTAGCGACATCCGCCTCGGCTGTCCGCCCTGAGCACAGTCGAAGGGGAAGTGAGCCGAGCCGTCCGTGCTGCTGAACCCTAACAGTCCTACTTCCCTTTCGCCCGCGCCGCATTCACCTTCGTCAGCAAATCTTGCGACATGGATTGCATTGGCCCCTGGATCTTCACCGCCTCAGTCAGCACTTCCCTGCGCCTCGGTGAGTTTGTTCAGCTTGCCGTAAGCGAAACCCAGCCCATACAAAGCCCGGGCGTATTGCTGATCGTCTTGCCCTTTGGTGAGTGCGGCGGCCGCCTTGAGTTCGGGAATCGCCGGCGTCGTCTTTTCCTGCTTCAGATAAGCCCAGCCGATGGTGTTGTGTGCCGCTCCCGCGGAAAGCTTGCGCGATTTGTCGGCATCGGGCGCATCCGCCTTCGCGACCTCAATGGCCTTCTGCGCATAGGTGATGGCTTTCGCCGAATTGCCCGAATCCCCGTAATAGCTTGCCAGCAGCAGCAACGCCACCATCGAATTGGGATCGCTCGCCAGCATCTTCTCGCCAAACGCGACCAGACGCGCCTGATCGTTCAACTGCCCCGGGCCCAGCGTGTACATGGCGTAGTTCGAAACCTGGTCTCCAAACTTCGAGTCCGGGTACGCCGCGGTGAACTTTTCGATCTCGGCCATGCGGCTCTTCGGATCAGTCTCGGCCGTGATGACATTGAAACCGCCGGTCTCGAGGAAGTCGCAGTTGTTCTGGTTCGCGTTTTTCTCATCCGAAACCTTCCGCGCGAAGTCCTCATCGCTCATGCCTTCGGGCTTGGTCTGCTTGGCGATGCTGTGGCAGACTTCTCCGCCCTTGGCGGAATAGTCCATGGCTTTGGCGTTGTTCTTGGCCTGTATCGCCGTGCTCGCTTGCGAGACGAGAATGTCGAGATTCCGTGGCGAACCGGCGAGTGCCTTGTCGCCATACTCCAGCGCTTTCTGGAAATCGCCGCTGCTCTGGTAGGCCTGCGCGAGCTGCCAATTCCCGTAGGCAACCGCCTGCGGATTGGAAGAAAACTTCTTCACGAAGTCTTCATACATGGCCAGTCTCTTGGAGGCATCCTGTCTCATTGTTGATGGCCTGCAGATCGTGATCTTCATCGGTTCCCGCGGCAATCACGATCCGTTCCACCTGCGCTCCTGCCTGGGGAATCGAGAATGCAATCACAAGAAGAATGGCCAGCAGCGGTCCGATGCAGCGCTTCATTTCGAGCCTCCGGTACGCAAGAAATGGATTAACTTCCGATAGCAGCGAATCCTAGCGCCGAACGCCGCTGTGCGCAAGGGCCAGCCTCACGGACAAAAGGGATGAATGCCAGGCGGAGGAAAAACCAATTGATTTGATCGATTGTTGATTAAACCTACATAAAGGAGGGCTCGGGTTTCAATCAACAATCAAGCAAGTCAACAATTGCTTTCTCCGTGCCTCCGTGGTGAATTCCCTCCGCGTCGGCTAAAGTAGAACGATGCGTGCGAGTTTCGGCCAGCGTCCCCTGCGATTCGTTTTTGCGGCCAACCTGATTTCCATGGTGGGCAGCGGGATGAACTCCGCCGCTGTGGCCTGGTACATCCTCAAGGCCACGCACTCGGAGATGGCGCTGGGCACGTTCGCCGTCCTGCAGACCCTCCCGGCCATGCTGATGCTTCCCTTCACCGGCGTGGTCATCGACCGCGAGGACCGCCGGCGGCTGGTCATGTGGCTCGACGCGATCCGCGCGGTCATCATCGTTGCCGTCGCCATCCTCGCATTCCGTGGGCAGGTCAAGGTCTGGCAGCTTTACCTGATGAACACTCTGGTCGCCGCCGGTTTCTGGATGTTCTGGCCGACCATCACCGCGCTCATTCAGGAACTCACCCCCGAAGGCCAGTTCGTGCAGTCGAATACTTTTCTACTGGCCGGCGTGCAAGGAGGATTTCTGATCGCCGGCGCGATCGTGGGATTCATCTACGACCACATCGGCCTCGGCGGCGTCCTGATTCTCGACGTGTCGACCTACGTGATTTCTTTCCTCTGCTATTTCGCCGTCCGCAAGGGAAAGCACATCGTCATGCGGCCTGAGGAACTCAAAGCCGACCTTGTGGCCGCCGAGACCCAACTCGCCCGCTTCTGGCGCGAGATGAAAGAAGGATTGCACTTTCTGCGCGATCATCGCGCAGTGGTCATGCTGGGCATCAGTTGGGCCTTTTTCCTGGGCGCCATGATTACGGGCGTGGTGGTAACTCCGTCGCTGAGCGATCGCGTCTTTCATGCCGGCGCGAAGGGTTACGGCTGGCTCAACGCCGGATGGGGCACCGGGAGCGTTTGTCAGCGCGCTGTACGCCCCACAGATCATCGCCCGAATTGGCGGACGGCGCGCCATCGCTTTCTCCATGGCGATACTGTCGGTCTGTGTCGCGTTCGCGCCCATCTCCGGATTCCTGTTCCTCGCGATTGCGACCTACTTCGTGATGGGCTCAGCCCGCGGCGTCGGCGGCGTCGCCATGAATACGAGCCTGATGGAGATGGTCCCCAAGCACCTGATGGGGCGCGTGCAGAACGCCTTCTACTTCACCGGAACTTTTCTGCAACTCGTGCTAGCCATTTGTGTCGGAACCGTCGCACATAAAGTCAGCCTGGTAGTTGCATTCGCAATCCTGGGGTCGGTTTACGCGATGTCGTTCGTTGCGTCGAGCTGGCCGGTGCGAGACCGGGTCCGCGAAGAAATGGCCGCGGACTGAGTGCTTTCACCACGGAGGCACAGAGGCACGGAGAAAACGAATTGCTGATTGTTGAGTTTTGATTGTTGAATGAAACCGTCCCGGTTCCCGACGCAATCCGGACGAGATCGATCTTCTCCGTGCCTCTGTGTCTCCGTGGTAAAGAATCGCCTCCGGCTGTTATTCTTTCCATTTCCCAAGGAGAGCTATGTCCGCTGACCTACAAGGCCGCAATGCCGTTGTCTTCGGAGTCGCCAACAAGCGCTCGATCGCGTGGTCGATCGCGCAGGGATTGCACGCCGCCGGCATGAAGCTTGCCATCACCTATCAAAACGAGCGCCTGGAGCAGGAGGCGAAAGATCTAATTCTGTCGCTCCCCGGTGCCGAAGCCTACATGTGCGATGTTTCCAAAGATGAAGAGATCGCGAAGCTTTTCGCCACGCTGAAAGAGCGCGACGGCAAGCTGCACACGCTGGTGCATTCCGTCGCCTATGCTCCGGCCGACGAACTTAAGGGAAACTTCGTCGATACCACGCGAGAAGGCTTCCGCGTCGCGCTTGACGTCAGTGTGTATTCACTCGTCGCCGTTGCTCGCGCCGCAGCTCCCCTCATGACCGATGGTGGTTCGATCATCACCATGACCTACTACGCCTCAGAAAAGGTGGTCCCGCGCTACAACGTGATGGCGGTCGCCAAAGCCGGTCTCGAATGTTCTGTGAGATACCTGGCTTATGAACTGGGCAAGGACCGGATTCGCGTGAATGCCATCTCCGCCGGACCGATTAAAACGCTGGCCGCCCGCGGCATCGCCGGCTTCGGCGACATGCTCCGCGAACACGAAGAGCGCGCCCCGCTAGGCCGCCGCGTCGAAGTCGAAGAGGTAGGATCGACCGGAGTGTTTCTCGCGTCCAACGCCAGCAGCGGAATTACCGGCGAAGTCATCTACGTGGATTGCGGCTACAACATCATGGGGTTCTAGCCGTTAGCCGGCCAAATCGAGCCTCTTTAAAGGGTGCCACTATGAATGCTCTTTCTCTCCGGACGATCGGAGTGATTACGGTTTCCTGTGTTTTCCTGACTCTCACTGCGCATGCAGAGTCCGCGTCTCGCGCAGCCGCCGTTCTGGACTCGATGCCGCACGCGAAGAGCATCAGCCAGGCTGCAATCTCGCCCGACGGAACCCAGATCGCTTACATCGTGGGCGGCGAGATCTCTATCATCCCCGCCAGCGGCGGCACCACTCGCACGATCTCAGTAGAAGGCAAGCTCTCGGCTCGCGACGTGGCTTGGTCTCCCGATTCCAAACAGATAGTTTTTCTCGCTGACTTACCCGGCGATGTACCTGCTGCACAGTTATGGACCGCGGCTCTAGATGGCAGCGCGCCCGTGAAACGAGCCGACTTGAAAGGCTACGCTGCGGCTCCCAGTTTTTCTCCCGACAATTCGAAGCTAGCCCTGCTTTTCATCGAGGGCATCCCGCGGATCGCGGGCCCGCTGCAGCCGATGCTTCCCCTCGCCGGAGTCATCGACGACAAAATCTATGAGCAGCGCCTGACAACCATCGATCTTTCCACCAACACGCTGACCGCGATCACTCCGCCCGATGTTTACGTCTACGAATACGACTGGACGCCCGACAGTCAAGGCTGGGCTGCCATCGCGGCTCATGGCTCGGGCGACGCCAACTGGTATGTCGCCCACCTTTATCACATCGACGCTCGATCCCATGACATGCATGAGATCTATGTGCCCAAGCGGCAGATTGCCGAACCCCACGTTTCACCCGACGGCAAACAAGTCGCGTTCATCGAAGGCTTGATGAGCGATGAAGGCTCGGTCGGCGGCGAAATCTTCACCGTCCCGCTGACGGGAGGCACGGTCCGCAATCTCACTCCGAAGATCAACAGCTCGCCGTCGACATTGATCTGGACTTCCGCCGACCGCATCGTGTTTGGAGAAAACGTGGACGGCAAGTCTGGATTTGCGAGCGTCTCTGTGTCTGGCGGCGCGGTGCAGAAGATCTGGGCAGGCGAAGAATCTGTAAGCGCGCAATCTTCTCTGAACGGTGCTGTCTCGCGGGACGGATCCGTTTCTGCGGTCATCCGGCAGTCGCCCAGCGCTCCTCCCGAACTGTGGGCCGGACCGATCGGGAACTGGAAGCAACTGACGACGCTCAACGCCGGCATCAAGCCCGCATGGGGCGAGATGGTGAATTTTCACTGGACAAATGGAAAGTTAGGGCTGGAAGGCTGGCTGATGCTGCCGGTCAATTACACTCCCGGCCAGAAATATCCGCTCGTCGTAAATGTGCATGGCGGCCCCTCCGCCGCATGTCGAGCTCACTGGGACGCGCAAATCATGGGGCCTCAGTCCGCCATGGGCTACTTCGCTTTCTGCCCCAATCCGCGCGGGAGTTACGGACAAGGTGAGGCTTTCACGCAGGGCAACGTCAAGGATTTCGGCGGCGGCGATTTCCGCGACATCATGGCCGGAGTCGATGCGATCTCGAAGCAGTATCCCATCGACCCACGGCGCCTCGGCATCCGCGGCCACAGCTATGGTGGCTACATGACGATGTGGGCCGAAACACAAACTCACCGCTTTGCGGCTGCAGTGGCCGGTGCCGGACTGTCCAACTGGCTCAGCTACTACGGCGTGAATGAAATCGACGAGTGGATGATTCCCTTCTTCGGCGCTTCTGTATACGACGATCCGGCGGTCTATGCCAAGAGTGACCCCATGCACTTCGTGAAGAACGTCAAGACCCCGACGCTGATCCTGGTCGGCGATCGCGACGGCGAAGTGCCGGTAGAGCAATCCATCGAATGGTGGCACGCCCTGAAAGCCCTGCACGTTCCCGTGAAGTTCGTGGTCTATCCCAATGAGGGACACGTATTCGTCAAGCCCGCCGATTGGCACGATTACTTCCTGCGTTCGCTGGAATGGTTCGATGAATGGTTCGGAAAGGCATCGACGCAGCCCTAGCCTGTGCTCATGTGGGGATGGCCGCCGAAGCCTGCCCTGAGCGCAGTGGAAGGGGCCGTCCGGCGGAGCGAAGCTCCGCGGCTACTGTGAAGATGCCGCTGAGCTTCGCTCTAGCGGGACAGCCGAGGCGGCTGTCTCTACGTACGCGGCTCTCGTTATCACGGCGTTTATCATGGAAGTGTGTCCTCAATCGCAGGCACCGCGCCCGAAGATTCCCATCGCTGCATTCGTCGAATCCAGGCAATCACAATCCTATGGATGACCATCGAAGCCACTGCATCCCTGTGGGCAGCCGTCCGTGCCAAGAGTCCTGCCCTGCTCGCCTTTGGCGGTGATAGCGCAATCGAACTGTTATCCGCGGCAGTGGTCTTCTGGGGGTTTCAGCGGCCAGAAGCGGAAGAGGCAGCCGAACGGCGAGCCGCTCGGATCGCCGGCGTTCTTCTTTTCCTCCTGACAGCCTACGTCCTAGCAGTCTCGGCGTTGACCCCGCTCGGCTACAGCGAGCCCAAACCGAGCCGTATGGGAATCGCGATTCTGGTCCTCGCAGCGATCGCAATGCCGTGGCTCGCGCGAGAGAAACGCGGGTTGTCGTCGGTAACTGGCAGCGCTGCCTTGCGCGCCGACGCCGCGGAATCCATGTTGTGCGCTTACTTGTCGATCATCGCCCTGGTTGGATTGGCAACAAATACATTCTTCGGAATCGGCTGGGCCGATCCAGTCTCGGCGCTGGCGATCACGCCGTTCATCATTTGGGAAGCGCGGGAAGCACTGCGGGGAAAACCATGTGCATGCCAGTGAATCCCCAGCATTCGTTATAAGATTGTCCTATGGTTAACCGGCGTCTCGCGTTCACGGTTTTCGCGGCAGCGATCTTATTCTCCATGGTGCGCGAGTGGCGAGCGCCTGCCGCGTGCGTACGCTCTTTGCTTGTTAGCACAACCGAAGTGGCTGCGCATTAGCAAGCGATTCGAATCTTCCGCCTGCTCTCCCCGTCCTGCTCCAGCGAAATTTCCATATCTCGTTCCCGCACCAACCGGGGAAACTTCTCTCCCCACTCGATCAGCAGGACGCTGTTCTCCGTCCGCATATCGTCCAACGCAAGCGTTTCCAACTGGCGCGGAGTGTCGAGGCGGTAGAGATCGATGTGAAAGAGATTCGCCCGTGGCCCACGATACTCGTGAATAAGCGTAAATGTCGGGCTGGTGACGTCTTCTTCGGAAGCCGCCTCGAATGCCGCGGCAATTCCCTTCACCAGCGTGGTCTTACCCGCACCCAAATCGCCCCGCAGCAAAACCAGCTTTGGAGGCGCGAGCAGGTCCGCCAGAGTCCGCCCGAAGGCGATCGTCTCCTCCGCCGAATGGGTGGTGATCTCGCGCAGCAATCCACTCGTCTTGATGTCTCTGCTCACATGACAAGTATAGAACCGCTTCAGGAGCGCATCGGGAACTGGCGGATATTGAGGGGCGCACGGTGGGGCGTTCAGGCTCGCCCGCGCGACCGTGGAGGCGGGCCATTAAGGGCCGCGTCAGGGCAGAAAAAGACTTGGACTTTAGCCCCTGTGGGCCCGCTGCGCGTCGCCCGACGGCCGAAGGCGGCCGTCTCCGCATAAGCTCAGTACGTCGAGAACGCGCTCGACTTCATGCCCAGCGAACTCCGCTCCACCACGTGATCGAGCGAGGTGCGCAGCCGGCGATGATCATCATCCTCAATCGCCACGAAGCGGAACGGCTGCAGCACGCTGTCGTCCAGCTTACGCGTCGGGGCTGAGAACTTCGGCCATCCCGTGCACCGGGCCGGCCTGCGTCTGGAAGGCAACTTCAACGAAGTCGCCCTCGCCCAGCGATTGCGGCAGGCGCAACAGGCCTCCGGTCACGGAGATGGTTTGGAGTTTGGCTTTCGTGCGGCGGCCATCTTCGAGACGAATCGCAGCCAGAACTGAATCTCCGAGCTGGACCCGGGCGGCGCGCCGCGAGGGGTGCGGTTGGGGGAAGTGGGTCATAGGCTTAGTTGCACTATGGCACTAGGCGATATTGCGTAACAGATTACGGAGGCCCCTTGTCCGAATTCCACACGGGAGACGGGAATTCGGCCGATGCAATCTCCAACATCAGAAGGACTTACGTCAGGTTAACTCTCTGGTAAATGTCCTGAAGGACAATAGTCCTGTCGCGCCGAATTCCATGCATCGTCTAGTGTGGCAAGGTCTCTTCAGGCAAGGTCTTTTGTGGGGACAGCCGCCTTTGGCCGTCCTCGGGGCGCAGCCCGGTTCCACTTCCCGGAGTACACGGACCCCGCCGATTCGACTATCTTGTAAAAGGATCTCCGGAGGAAGCATGTTGCGAATCATCCCAATTGTCTTGGTCGGTGTTTTGTCACTCGCTACCCCCGCATTCGCCCAATCTCATCCCCCGCTTCGCGTTGCCATCGTCGGCCTGGTTCACGGCCACGTTCACGGATTCCTCAATCAATACCGTCGCAGGCCCGAGATAGAGATCGTCGGCGTCGTCGAACCCGAGCGACCAAGCTCCTGCTACCGCAGCCGCCGGCCGTTATGGCTTCGACGCCTCACAGATGTTCACCGACCTCGAAGACATGATCGCCAAAGTCCATCCGCAGGCTGTCCTGCGTCTACACCAACACCTACGACCATCGTCGCGTGGTCGAAATCTGCGCCCGCCACGGCGTTCACGTGATGATGGAGAAGCCGCTCGCGGTCAGCTTCGAAGACGCCCTCGCCATGCAGAAGGCGGCGCACGCCGGCAAGATTCACGTGCTGGTGAATTACGAGACTTCGTGGTATCGCAGCAATCACGCGGCCTACGATCTGGTGCACGATGGAAGCCTCGGTGAGATCCGCAAAGTAGTCGTACACGACGGCCACAAGGGCCCGAAGGAAATCGGCGTCGAACCGGAGTTCCTCTCCTGGCTCACCGATCCGAAACTCAACGGCGGCGGTGCGCTCTTCGACTTCGGCTGCTACGGCGCCGACCTCATGACCTGGCTCATGGACGGCCAGCGCCCACAGACCGTCACCGCCGTCACCCAACAGATCAAGCCGGAAATTTATTCGCGAGTCGACGACGAGGCCACGATCGTCCTGACGTATCCGAAGGCGCAGGCGATCATCCAGGCTTCGTGGAATTGGCCCATCGACCGCAAGGACATGGAAGTGTACGGACAGACGGGACAGGCGATCACGGTAAAGCGCGATAACCTTCGAGTGCAGAGGGCGGGAGAAAATCAGGAGCAGCAGCTCGCCGCCAAGCCGATACCCGCCCCCTACGACGACGAACTGTCGTATCTGCGAGCAGTAATTCTCGACGGAGCAAAGGAAGATGCGCTGTCGTCGCTGGACACAAACGTGACGGTAACGGAAATTCTCGATGCCGCGCGGCGCTCGGCCAAAGAGGGAAAGACGATTGCCATCTGCCGCAAATGAACGACGAGTGAATCCAGACTTCGAGGACGAATCACAGTAGGGATCCTTCGACTGCGAGCTGCCTCGCTTCGAACGGCAACCGCTCCGGTCGACACGACATAGAAGTCTCGCGTCCGCAGGATCCAACCGGCGAACTGCGCTCGCACTCCGCTGTGCTCAAGCGCTCGCCCAGCCAATTGCATGCTCGTTCAGTCCCGCGCGTTCGAAGCGTCCGGCAATCCCCGCAGCAGATCGGTAGCGACCAGCGAATGCTCGCCCACGATCTCGCGCATCATCTCCGGCCAGTCCATGCAGATGCACTGCAGCACACACCGCGAGCATAGGCTCCGTTCGGGATGCTGCGCAATCATTGCCGCAACCATTCCGGTCAGAATGTCGCCCGTGCCACCGGTCGACATTCCGGGATTCCCCGTGGTGTTGACCCAAGCCTCGCCATCGGGCTGCACCACCAACGTGCGATGTCCCTTGAGCACGACGATCAACTCGTGCTCGCGCGCGAACTGTCCGCGCCACGCCCAGCCGATCTTTCTGAACATCAGCGATCGAACATCCCGCCAGCCGAGCCATCTCCCCGGGATGCGGAGTGATCACCAGCGTTCTGCCTTCTCCGTTCAATTCGCTGGTGTGTGCCTCGAATGCGTTGAGTCCGTCCGCATCCACCACCATGGGAATCTTGTGATGCGCCACCAGCGATCGCACCAGCGTCGCGGTATGCGGATCACGCGAGATCCCCGGTCCGATCGCCACCACCGTCATGCTCTTGAGCAGTTCCTCAATGCGCACCCCTGCGCTCGGTCGCAATCGTGCCGGCATCGGTTTCCGGCAGAGGCTCGGTCATCAGCTCCGGATAAAATCCGGCAACGGTCGGCAGCAGCGGACTTCGCCGTGGCCACCGTCGACAGGCCCGCCCCGGCACGCAACGCCGCCATTCCAGCCATGGCCGCCGCGCCCGCCTTGCCCAGCGAGCCGCCGACCACCAAAACATGCCCGTAGCTTCCCTTGTTCGATTCGGCCGGACGCGGGCCCGATCAGTGGTCGCGAAGTCGCGCGGGTGAGTCACATTCAGATGCAGCGACGAGACAATCGCTTCTCGCGGCGATCCGATTCCGGCAACATAAGTTGGCCCATCGTCAGCAAGCTGAACACATGCGCCGGACGCGGAGCGGTGAACGTCACGATCGCATTCGCTCGCGCGATGATTCCCTGCTGCGGACCCATCGCGTCCGCATCCGCGCCGGAAGGGATGTCGACCGCAATCACCGGTGCATCGCGCTGCATTCAGAAGTGAAATCGCCTCGCGCATAGAGCCCGCTGACCGGTGGCTTGAAGCCAGTGCCCAGGATCGCATCCGACGTACAAGTCTGCCGGCAAGCACCTGCTGTACGCGCTCACTCTTCCACTCTTCGATCGACCGCACGACGGTTGCCGGCACCGGCAGCTTGCCGTACATCACTGCCGCATCACCCTTCAGTTCGGCGGGATCCGCGAGCAGGATAACCTCAACATGCTTCTTCTTTCGTGCCAACAACCGCGCCAGCAACAAAACCATCTCCGCCGTTGTTGCCCTTGCCGCAGATCACGACGATTCTCAGCCCCGGCTGCCAGAAGCGCAGAACGTGCTCCGCGACCGCCGACCCCGGCGTTCTCCATCAGCGTGAGCGACGGCACGCCGAACTTCTCGCGTGGTCACGCGATCGATCTCGCGCATCTCCGCCGCAGTGACGATTTTCATGGGAGTGCGACTTTCATGACGAGGCTACGGACTGCTCCAGTTGCCGCAACTGCGAGGGCTCGCCCATGGCGATGAGGCAGTCGTCGGGCTCAATTCGCTCGTCGGGCGCGGGATTGAAGCGCATCGCCATCGCGCCGCTTGATGGCCAGCACGATCACGCCGCGCTCCTGCCGGATGCGCGAAGTCTCCAGCGTCTTGCCCGCGAACACCGAGCCGGCTGTGATGTGAATCTCGCCGATCTCCAGATCCATGCCGAGGTGCGTGGTGGCCGTGTCGAGAAAGCTGACCACATGCGGACGCAGGAGCGACTGCGCGATGCGCTGCCCGGCGAAGGAGTAAGGCGAGACCACCGAATCAGCGCCGGCGGTCAGCAGATGCTTCTCGGCCGCATCTTCGCTGGCGCGGGCGATGATCTTCAAATGAGGATTGAGCCCGCGCGCGGTCAGCACGATGTAGAGATTCGTCGCGTCGGTGGTGGTGGCAGCAATCAGTCCGCTGGCCCGTTCGATCTGCGCCTGGCGCAGGGTTTCCTCCAGCGTCGCGTCTCCGGCGATCACCAGCCAGTTCTCATGGGCAAAGCGCTGCCGCTTGGCTTCGGCATTTTCGATGATCACGAACGGCACCGGCTTGCGCGCCAGTTCCCGCGCCACGCTGCGGCCCACGCGTCCCATGCCGCAGATGATGAAGTGGCCTTCGAGACGTCCGATCTCGCGCTCCATGCGCCGCCTTCCGAAGAAGCTCTGCAGTTCGAATTCTAGCAAAGCCTGACTGAGCGCCCCGACTCCCAACAACAGCAGAGACACGCCCGCCAGAATCACAAACACGTTGAAGACGCGCCCCGCGTGCGACAGCGGATGCACTTCCTGATATCCGATGGTGGTCAGCGTCGTCACCACCATGTAGAAGCCGTCGAACCACGGCCAGCCTTCGATGTAGTGATAACCCGGCGGTGCCGATCGCCATCACCAGCAGCAGCAGCATGCCGATGGTCCGAAGATTGCGAAGAGCTTTCATGACGAAGCCGATTCGATGTCGTTCGGCTATCAGGTTCGGCGAGAACGGGTCTTCTGCGACGCCGGCGATTTCAGCCGAAGGCGGCGCTCGAATGACAACGCCAACTTCGATGACCACTTTCCGACCCACGACTATAAAACAAAACGGCCCTCCGCGCAGTGCGGAGGGCCGTCGAATCAGATCCGTCTCAAGCTTCCGGCTGTTTCCCTGCCGCGATCGCCTGCACCCGGCTGTGCTTCACGCCGTAGGTGAAGTACACCACCAGTCCAATCGCCAGCCAGATGATCAGTCGAGCCCAGTTGACCCAGCCCAGCTTGTACATCATGTAGCCGTTGAAAGCACGCCGAGGATCGGAACCAGCGGCACCCACGGCGTGCGGAACGGCCGCGGCTGGTCGGGATTGGTGTGCCGCAAGACCATGACCGCAATCGACACGATCACGAACGCCAGCAGCGTGCCGATGTTCACCATCTTGCCGATGTCGTCGATGGGCGTCACGCTGCCGACGATCGCCGCCAGCAGACCGACCAGAATCGTGTTCTTCCACGGAGTGCGGAACTTGGGGTGGATGGCGGCGAAGAACTTCTTCGGCAAGCAGCCCGTCATTGGCCATCGAGTAGAGCACGCGCGTCTGGCCCAGCAGCATCACCAGCATCACGCTGGTCAGTCCGGCCAGCGCGCCCAGCGGTAATGATGTGCGACGCCGTCGTCAGGCCGCGATCCAGAAAGGCGCGCGCGATCGGCGCTTCGATGTTGATCTGCTGCCAGGGCACCATGCCGGTCAGGACGCCGGCCACCGCGATGTACAAGCACCGTGCAAATCGCCAGCGAAGCGATGATGCCGATCGGCAGATCGCGCTGCGGATTCTTGGCTTCCTGCGCCGTGGTCGAAACGGCGTCGAACCCGATGTAGGCGAAGAATATGTAAGCCGCTCCGGCGCCGATTCCCGAGAAACCGTAGGGCGCGAAGAGTGCCAGTCCGATACCCCAGTTGGCAGCTGTTGACGTACGTGATGCCCAGAGCGATCACGAACAGCACCACCGCCACCTTGATCGCCACGATCGTGGCGTTGAACCGCGCGCTCTCCTTGATGCCGACCACCAGAATCGCGGTGATGAGCAGCGCGATGATGAAGGCCGGCAGGTTGAAGCCGATCTCCATCCCAAACAGGTGAGGTGCGCCCAGCAGCTCGTGCGCCCGTTGCAGCAGTTCGCGGAGACGGTGCGCTCGTGATGCGCGGTCGACCTCTATCCAGGAATGCCTGCGTGCCCGGCACCAGGGCGGGATCGCGAAGCCTGCGCCATCTGCCGCGCGACTATGTTCTCGCGCCGTCCTCAGCGCCGTCCAGTGATCGTAGGCCAGCCACAACGGCATCTTGATGTGGAAGATATTCAGCAGCTCGATGAAGTGGTTCGACCAGCCCGAAGAGACCGTGCTGGCGCCCATCGCGTATTCCAGCGTCAGATCCCAGCCGATGATCCAGGCGAACAACTCGCCCAGCGTGGCGTAGGCGTAGGTGTAAGCGCTGCCCGCCAGCGGAATCATGGCGGCGAACTCGGCGTAGCAAAGGCCGGCAAAGGCGCATCCCAGTCCGGAGAGCACGAACGAGAGCATCGAGTCCCGGGCCCGGCGTAGTGCGCGCCCAGCCCCGACATGCACGAAGATGCCGGCGCCGATGATGGCGCCGACGCCCAGCGCCGTCAGCTGAAAAACGCCCAACGTCCGCTTCAGGCTGTGCTCGCCCGTCTCGTGGGCCTCTGCCAGCAGCAGGTTCAACGGTTTCGTTGCCAGAAGGTTCGGCCATTCGCTTCGGTTTCTCCTGAGATCTACGGCTGTGCTCATGCGGATCGACTCCTCTGATTCTTGGCGCTCCGCGACCACGCGAAATACACCGGAATCCCCAGCAGCACGATGATCAGCCCCGGCCACGTGTATTGCGGCTTGTAGCGTAACAACACGATATCAATGAAGAAGGCCATCACAATGTAAATCGCCGGCAGCACCGGATATCCGACCGCCTGATAGGGCCGCGGCGCATCCGGACGCGTCCGCCGCAGCACGAACAGTCCGACAATCGTCAGGATGTAGAACACCAGCACCGCAAAAATGATGTAGTCGAGAAGCTGCCCGTAGCTGCCCGAGATGCACAGCACGCAGGTCCAGACCATCTGCACCATCAGCGAAACCGCGGGCGTCTTGTACTTAGGATGCAATTTTGCGACATTGCGGAAGAACAGGCCGTCCTTCGCCATGGCGTAGTAGACGCGCGCGCCGGACAGAATCAGCCCGTTGTTGCAGCCAAAGCTGGAAATCAGGATGGCAGCCGCCATCAGGAACCCGCCCATTGCTGCCGAAATCTCTGCGTCATGACCGCCGTGGCGACGCGGTCTTCGGTCGCATGCTGATGCCCCGCGCGAGAATCGTCGCTCCGCCCTCGCGTTCCCTGCAAAGGCAGCGCGGCTCAGATAAACGAAGTTGCAGGCGATATAGAGCGCGATGACGACGCCGGTGCCGAGCGCCAGCGACAGCGGCAGGTTGCGGCTGGGATTCTTTACCTCGCCCGCAGTAAAGGTGACGTTGTTCCAGGCGTCGGCCGAGAACAGAGACCCGACCTGCGCCACCGCCAGGATCGTAAGCGTGCCGACCAGAACACGTCCTCCGCCGATGATCATGCAGCGACCACAGTCCCGCGTTGTGCCAGAAATTTGCCGCTGAAATTCGCCAGCAATCGCCTGCGGATTCCGGCAAAAGGCGAAGCCCAGCACCGCCAGTCCCAGCAGCGCCGGACTTTCGCGACCGTGAAGACGTTCTGAATCGCCGCGCCCGTCTTCACGCCGAAGATGTTCATGAACGACAGGAAGATCACCAGCAGAATCGCCATCAGGTTCTGCGTATTGAGGCCGACATCCATGTTGCCCAGCACCATCGGGCCGATATGAATCGGCGGAACCTTCCACAAGATGCAGGATCCAGTTGCGTGGAAGAGATCGAAGGAAAGAAGACGCCGAGAAACTTGCCGAACGCCACGCCGACGGCGGCAATCGTTCCCGTCTGGATGACCAGGAACAGAGTCCAGCCGTAGAGAAATCCCCACAGCGGCCCCAGCGCCTCGCGCAGGTAAACGTACTGTCCGCCGGCCCGCGGCATCATCGCCGCCAGTTCGCCGTAGCTCAGCGCGGCCACAATGGTCATGAAACCCGGTGACCAGCCCAGGCGCCGATCAGCAGCGCCGGCGAACCCACCTCGCGCGCAATCTCGGCCGACACAATGAAGATGCCGGAGCCGATCATCGACCCCATCACCAGCATGGTCGCGCTGGTCAGGCCCAGTCCTTTGACCAGTTCCTTATCCTGATGACTGTGAATTTCCCAATCGCTGCCCGTGGATGGCTGCGTAGTTGTCGGTGTGCTCAGAGGCTCGCTCCTGGTTCGGTCGTTGGTCGTTAGTCGTCAGTCGTTAGCCTGGCTGTCCGCGGCTAGCTTGTGATCGAGGGCGTCTTGCGCGAAGACCTATGCTACGCCGAGACCAACGACGCATTTGCAGAACTTTACCCTAATATCCGAAAAAATTCCTCTGCTGATTTGCGGGGCTCCCGTAGCAGATCGGATATCACCGCCACCGAATCCGCTCCCGCCTCGATCACCGAGGCCGCATTCGCCCGGGTAATTCCTCCGATCGCCACCAGCGGCTTGCGCGTCAAACTCCGCGCCCGGCGCACTCCCTCAAGGCCCACGACCGGATCGGGATTCTCCTTGCTGGACGTCGCAAACACCGGCCCGATCGCAAGGTAGTCCGCCGAGGTCAGGTCGGCCTCGCGCAGTTGCTCCGGATTGTGCGTCGAAACGCCCAGCCAGCGCTCCGGCCCGATGATCGCGCGCACGGCCTCCGGCGACAGATCCTCCTGCCCGACATGCACGCCGTCGAACCCAGCAGCCAGGCACAGATCGGCGCGGTCATTCATGATCAGCCGCACCGAGTTGCCCAGACGCGTCTTCAATTCGCGCGCCTGCTCGCAGCATCACCCGCGCATTGCCGCACTTGTTGCGGTATTGCAGCAGAGTGCACCGACCGCCAGTCCTGGCAATGCAACAGGCAATCGTGTCGGCGTGACAGATGCGTCCAGGATGGCGTAGAGTCGCGGCAGTATCATGCGCGATTCATGTAGCGCCAGACGCAGTCGTCACGGATCGCACGCGAAGCGCGCAATACAGCGCGTCGGTGTCGAGTGCAGAGCTTCGCTCGCCGGATGCTCGCGCACTACGTCGCTTCGCTCGCGGCTCGGTACTAGGCGTCCGCCCTACACTTTGCCGTTCTTCGCCAGGAATCGTTCCATGAACCCCGTATCGAAGTTCCCCGCCCGGAAATCCGGATCCGCCAGAATCTTCCGGTGCAGCGGAATAGTGGTGTACATGCCCTCCACGATAAACATATCCAGCGCCCGCGCCATGCGCGAAATGGCTTCTTCGCGGTCCTTGCGCGCGCACGATCAGCTTGGCGATCAGCGAATCGTAATAAGGCGGAATCACTCCCTCGGCATAAGCCGCCGTATCCACGCGCACGCCAGTGCCTCCTGGCGGATGGAATGCCGTGATCTTCCCCGCCGACGGCGTGAACTTCTCCGGATGCTCCGCATTGATGCGGCACTCGATCGAATGTCCGCGGTGCACGATCGGCCCGTGCAGAACATCCTCCATCTTCGCGCCTGCCGCAATCATGATCTGGCTCTTCACCAGGTCCACATCCGTCACCATCTCCGTCACCGGATGCTCCACCTGGATGCGCGTATTCATCTCGATGAAGTGCAGCCTCCGGTCCTCATCCATCAGGAACTCGATGGTGCCGGCGTTCCAGTATCCGATCTCCGCCAGCGACTTGCACAGGATGCCGCCAATCTGTCGCGCAATTCCGGAGTCACCTGCGTCGAAGGCGATTCTTCCAGCAGCTTCTGATGCCGCCGCTGGATGGAGCACTCGCGCTCGCCCAGGCTGACGACATTGCCGTGCTCGTCGGCCAGCACCTGAAACTCGATGTGCCGCGGACGCTCGACGTACTTCTCCATGTAGAGATCGCCGTTGCCGAACGCCCCGGCTGCCTCCGCCTGCGCCGCGTTGAACAGGTCCGGCAACTCCTCTTCACTGCGGACGATGCGCATGCCGCGTCCGCCGCCGCCGGCCGAAGCCTTCACGATCACCGGGAATCCGACTTGCTTGGCCCACTCCAGCGCCTCGCCGTCGACTGCGATGATTCCGTCCGATCCCGGCAGAATCGGCACGCCCGCCTTCTTCATCGCCGCGCGCGCCTTTTCCTTCTCGCCCATCAGGCGCGTGACTTCCGGCGGCGGCCCGATGAACTTGATCCCGCTCGTCTCGCAAACTTCGGCGAAGTTGGCGTTCTCGCCAGCAGCCCGTAGCCGGGATGGATCGCATCGACATTGGCGATCTCGGCCGCGCTGATCACTGCCGGGAATATTCAGATAGCTGTGCGCCAGCTGGGGCGGCCCAATGCAAATGGCCTCGTCGGCAAAGCGCACGTGCAGCGAATTGCGGTCGGCCTCGCTGTAAATGGCGACCGTCTTGATGCCCAGTTCCTTGCACGCGCAGATCACGCGCAGAGCAATCTCACCGCGATTCGCAATCAGGATCTTCTTGAACATGAATTCAGCTTTTCGGCTTTCACAAAAAATTGTTGATTGTTGATTTTTGATTGCTGATTGAGAAACCAAACCACCCGGTTTCCAATCAACGATCCTCAATCGTCAGTCAACAATTCCCGCTGGCTGGATCAATAAAGCAAAAAGGCGCGACAGGGTGCGCGCCCGGAAGTCCCATCTTTCACTTCTTCGGCCGAATCACAAACAATTCCTGGCCGTATTCGATCGGCTGTCCATTACTCGCCAGCTTCTTGACAATCTCTCCGGCGACATCGGACTCAATCTCGTTCAGCAGTTTCATCGCCTCGACGATGCAAAGAACCTGACCGACCTCCACCGTGTCTCCCACCTTGACGAACGGAGGAGCCCCGGGCGAGGGTGCCTCGTAGAAAGTCCCCACGATGGGCGACTTCACCGTATGCAGCCCTTCCTCGGGAGCAGGCGGCGCCGCAGGAGGAACGGCAGCGGAAGGAGCGGTTCCCACCACAGGGACAGCTCCAAGTTCCACCGCAGGAACAGGCGCCGGAGGCACGGCATAAAAGCGCGGCTCCCCGTGCTGAGTGCACTACCGTATGCTCGCCGGCGCGCTTGATCTTGACCTTGACATCGCCGCGCTCCAACTCGAACTCGGCAATGTCCTTTTCGATGAGGAACTCGATGAGTTCTTTCAGCTCTTTTTGATTCATTCGTTTACGGTGGGACCGTTCGCCTATCCCTGCCGCGCGCCGGAAGAGCGCGCGAACAAGCCGGGCGTGGATCCTGCCCGGCTGATATCAATATAAGAAGACTAGACTGCCAATAATTCCTTGCTCGTCGGAGTCAAAATCTCACAGCCTCCGGCCGGTGACCGCTACCATATCCTCGATCCTCACGCCCCATTTGCCGGGGAAGTATACTCCCGGCTCGATCGTGATGACCATCCCTGGCTGCAGGACTTCGCGCTGCCCGTTGGCCACCCGGGGACTCTCGTGGATCTCGAGCCCGACACCGTGTCCGGTGGAATGGGTGAAGTAACGCCCTAACCCGGCCTTCTTCAAGACCTTACGGGCCGCCGCGTCCACCTCGCCAACTGCAATTCCAGGCCGCACCGCGTCGACGGCTGCCTGTTGTGCCTCGCGCACGGCTTCGTACGATCGGCGTGCGTCCTTTGGCACTGATCCAACCCACACAGTGCGAGTCTGATCCGAACAATAACCTGAGAGTATAACACCGAAGTCGCAGACCACGAACGCGCCCGAGGGGATCGGCTGCGTGGAAGCACGCCCGTGAGGCAGCGCCGACCGCGCTCCGGAGGCGATGATCGTAGGAAACGACATCTCCTCGGCCCCGCCACGGCGGGCAGCCAATTCCATCTCGGCGGCCACCTCGACCTCTTTCACCCCGGGACGCAGCACTTCGAGCGCCGCGGTCGAAAATCTTCGCTCCCAATGCGACCGCATCTTTGATCAGTGCAATCTCTTGCTGGTCCTTCACCATGCGAAAGCGTTCGACGATTGAAGGCGCGTCTTTCAGGCGTACTCCCGAGGGCGTTAACTGGCTGAGACGCTTCTTCTCGGAGACGGTGAAGTGTTCCGACTCCATGCCGATCGTCAGTCCGCGAGGCCGTTTCCGCCGCTTCGCAAGAAAATCGCCAAGCGCCGCCAGCGGAGCCTTTCGCGCGATCACGACCTTGGCGCCCTTCACCTCTTCGTGCGCCTGGATGTCGTAGCGAACGTCAGTGAAGAAGACGCTGCCGCCTGGTTCCACCAGCAGCAGTCCCGCGCTCCCGGTAAAGCCGCAAAGATATCGAATGTTAGGAAGATGGCTGACGAGCAGCCCGTCAAACCGGGTGGTAGCAAGATGCTCCCGGAGCTTTTGCTGGCGCGCGCGGAAATCCATTTCGCTGAGTTTAGCAGGGGCAGGGGTCAGGGGTCAGAGGTCAGGGGTCAGAGGTCATGAGGTCCGGGAGTCAGTGAGCTCAGAGGTCCGTGTAGGTTCGATGCTCGTCTCTGCAGGCTCGTCTGACTCTAGCCCCTACCGCTAATCCCTTGCTCCAAACACAAAACCGCCGGCCTGAAAGCTTCTCAGGCCGGCGGCTCTTGCTCGCTACTCGATACTCGTCTACGTCTGAATGATTCGCGGAGTGATGAAGAAAATCAGCTCCTGGTTCTGGGTGTTGACCTTGGTGTGCTTGAACAGGTTGCCCAGGAACGGCAGGTTGCCGAGCAGCGGAACCTGCGAGATGTCGATCGAGTTCTGGGTTTGAATGACGCCGCCGATCACCACCGTGCCGCCATCGGTCACCAGCACCTGCGTGGTGGCCTGCTGCGTGATCAGTTCGGGGTTGCCCTGTACTTCCTGTCCGAAGTTCGGCGTGGTGTTTTCCACGTCGACGTTCAGGAAGATGGTGTTCTCCGACGTGATCTGCGGAGTCACCGTCAACCGCAGGAACGCGTCCACGTAGGTCACGGTCGGCGGACCACCCAACTGCGCCTGCGTCACGATCGGAACGCGCACGCCCTGCTTTACCAGGGCCTGAATGTTGTTCTGCGTGACCACGCGCGGACGAGAGAGAACTTTCAACAAGCCGCGCGACTCCGCCATCGAAAGCTGGAAGTCCAGCCGCACGGTGTTGCTGGCGTTCAGGAACGTCAAGCCGCTCGAAGGCTGCGTGACGCCCAGGTTCGAGAACAGCGGGATCGTATTTCCCGTGCCCGATCCGTTCGCCGGGGTCGTAATGTAACCCGGCGTCAGGCCGCCCACGTTCGTATTCGTGGTGCCGGCGCCTGAGTTTCCGCCGAGCGCGCTATGCCCGTTGCCCCAGCCAAAGCCGAACTGGGTGCCGATGTCGCGCGCGAATGAACGCGTCGCGGCCACCACGCGGGCTTCGATTTCCACTTCCTGGGTCTTGCGATCGAGCTGCGTCAGCAGCCGGTCGATCACCGGAATCACTTTCGGAATGTCGTTGATGATCACGGCGTTGGTGCGGTCGTCGGCCACAACGTCGCCGCGCTGCGAGAGGAATTTCTTTACCGTCGTGATGGCGTCCTTCGCCTTGGCATAGCTCAGGAAGCGTGTCACCGAAACTTTCTCCACCGCCAGCGCTTCGGATTCGATCTGTGCGCGCCGCGCGTCGGCTTCCTTCTTCAGGGTTTCGACGGTCGCGATGCGCAGAACGTTTCCTTCCAGCTCGCGGGCCAGTTCGTTGTTCTTCAGAACGATATCCAGGGCCTGATCCCACGGCACATCGTCGAGCACGATCGTCAGCGTGCCGTGCACGTTGGGATCGAGCACCACGTTCAGGCCGCTGATTTCGTGGACCAACCGGAAGAAGTCTTTCAGGTCGACGTCCTTCAGGTTCACCGAGATCGGCTCGCCGGTGTAGCGCGGACCGGCTGCGACTCCCTGCTGCGCTCATCTGAGCTTTCTGCTCGGCCGCCAGATTCACCGCCGGAGTGATTCCGGTCGAACTCTGCGCGGGCCCGCTGGAGCTCACCGCCTGGGGAGCGGCATGCATGCTCACCGGCAGAAGCTCGGCGGCAGTCTTGTCGGAGAAGCGCGCGGCAGCTTCCTGCGCACGAACCGTGGGCTCGTCTGCCGTATCGCTCTTCGTTTCGGTCTTCGTTTCGGTCTTTGCCTGATACGTAGGCTCGACAAATACAAAGTCACTGGGCGAAGCCGAGCTCTTCTCGGCAGGCTTCGTCGTGGGCGCAACCGTCTTCGGCGCCGAGCGCATGTCCATCACGCGCGGCGAGAAGGGTGACATCGGATGCGTCACCGGAGCGCTCGACTCCGCGGCCACCGTCTTCGGCTGCGCAGCGGCGTTGCCGTGCAGCGTCAGTACCAGCTTGCCCGCCGGACCCGGGGTCAACTCGTAGGCCAGCGCCTTCTCGAGGTCAACCACGACGCGGGTCGTCGGATGCGCCTGGCCATCCATGCCAATGCGCACGCCCTTGATCCCGGCCGCGTCCACCGCGATGTGGCTCTGGCCGGTCGCCATCACGGTCTCCGGCAGATCGATCACCACGCGCGCGGGTGAGTCCAGGGTGCTGAGCTTCGGCGTCACTGCGCCGCTGGCTGTCATCTCGACCCGGACATTGTCCGCGTCGCGGATTACGTTGACTCGATCGAGCTGGCTGGGCGTCTGGCCAGACGCGGCCACCACTCCCATCAGCAGCAACGATACGAAGATGATTACTGGTTGCTTTCGCATTTCGCCTCTCCCCACCTGCGGGCCTGGCCCGCATTTCCTTCGTACAACTTAGATCTAAACCGCCGGAGTAAAGATTTTCTTCACCACTTCATGCGTCGATGTCTTGCCCAGCTTGTCCTGCACTGTTTCCTGGAACACCACCGAGTCTCCCGTGATCTTCACCACGTAGCCGTTGAACACCGGATCGTTTTCCCGCAGGAAGTACGCCTTGCCGATGTTGTTGGTGACCACGGCGATGAAGCCGTTGTCCGATTTCACCACTCCGCGCAAGTTGATGGCGTTGATCTCCAGGCACTTCTTGCCTGTCGAACAACCCGATCCCTCTTGATGCACCACCGGACTGAAGAACGGATCGCGCTTGCCATTCATCGCCCATTTCTTCTCTTCGGCCTTGGGCTTGGCTGGCTCGGCTTGGCTGCGGCGGAGCGGGAGCTGCCACTGCCGCGGTTGTCTTGGCCGGGGCGGCTGCTTTCGCATCCTGCTTGGTTTCCGTCTTCGGGGCTGCAGCTTTCGCAACCGCGACTTTCGTTTCTGGAGCTTTTGTCGCCGGAGCTTTGGTCTCCGGAGCAACCTTCGCGACAACCGGTTTAGCCGAAGGCGCCTTGGCCGGAGTCGGGGCCGGAGCGCTCTTGGCTACCGCCGGCGCGCCTCCCTGCGTGTGCAGGATCAAAGTCACCTTTCCTGCAGGTCCAGGAGCCACGTCGTACGCCAGAGCTTTCTCGAGATCCACCACAACGCTGGTGGTCGGTGGATTCTTGCCGTCCATGCCGATGCGGACGCCTTTCACTCCACCACTGCCCACCGGAATCTTGTTCTGGGCGCTGGCCACCACCGTTTCCGGCAGCTCAACCAATACACGCGCCGGCGAACTCAACTTGGTCACGCGAGGAGTCACGGCGCGGCTGGAGCTGATCTCGATCTGAATGTCGTCGCTGCCCGGAACCACGTTGACGTGCGTCAACTGGTTGTTCGCGCCCGAAGCGGGTTCCGCTTTCGGCGCGGCGGCCTTCGCGGCAGGCTTGGCCGCTGGAGCTGCTGCCGTCGAAGCTGGCTTCGGAGGCGCCAACACGATCGGCTTCTGCTCCCCCGGAATCACGGCCGGCTTCACCGTCGGCGCCGGAGCGCCGGGCGCAGGCTTGGACGCCGTCGCCGGAACTCCCAGCCGCGTTCAGAGCCGCGTCGGTATCGTTAGCCTGCTTTTGCTGCAGCGATTTCGCCACGCTGCGCGCGTTGTCGATGGCGTCCGGGTTCTGTGCCGCAGCTTGCGCACAGAAAGCCGCGCCCATCGTCATTGTGAGTGCGATTGCCAGAGTGCCAGTTGTCAGCTTCATCGCCGTCTTCATGGGTATCCCTATCTCGCCGCCGCGGTGGTCGCCGGTTTTACTCCGGCGGCTGCTGCAGGAGGTTGCAAATCACGACTGAAATACGTGGTCGCCGTAAACGTCGCCACGATGCTCTCGTTCGGTGTGTACTGATACGTCCGCTTGGCCTTTGCGCCGGTCGGATTCTTCGTGGTCGAAACCAACAGTCCGCCGATATTGACGATGCGCTCCAGCTTGCTCACATGGTCGAAGAACTTCAGCACCGAGTAATACTGCCCGTCCAGCTCCATCTCGAACGGAACTTCGGTGTAGTACTGCTGCTGCTTGACGTCCTTCGCCGTGTACCGCCGCAGTTCCACGCCCGCCTTGAACGCTTCGGCATCCATCATGGTGATGAATCCGTCGACTTGCTTCTCGTCGGGAACAATGCGCTGCTCGATTTCCAGCTGCTGCTTGAGCTCGGCCAGTTGCTGCTCAATCTGTTTCAGCTTCGGCCGGTACGACTCCAGCTCATTGTTCTCCCGGATCTTCTCTTCCAGGGCATGCTGCGCAGCCACGTTCTTATCGTTCTGGCTCTTGAATACCGTGTAGTAGAGCGCCGCCGTCACGGCCACTCCACCCAGTATCACCAGCCCCCACTGCTTGATGCCCGACAGTTCGCTAAAGTTCGCCATAGGTCGCCTCTACGACTTTCCCTTCCCGGTCTGGTTTTCTCCTGCAGCCTTGTCGCAAGTCAGAGTGAACTGAAACGCCTGCATTTCCTTGACCTGCTCGTCCTGGTAGGTCTCCTTGATCTCGACAGTCCTGAAGAAACCAGTCTTCTGCAGATTCGCGATCAGATTGGCCACCGCATCGGTGGATAGCGCCGTCCCTTCCAGGTTCACGCTCGTGCCCTGATCATCCATCCTGTTCAACCACACGGCCTCGGTGTTGTTGATGGTTTCGCCCATCATGGCCATCAGGTTGACCGGGCCGGTCTGCCCATCGTGCAGCTGCTTGATCACATCCACGCGCCGCTGGTAGAGATTGGCCTGGTTCTGCCGCTCCAGGAAACGCGCCTTCACATCCGCCAACTCGCGGTTCCTCTGGTCGGCCACCTTCATCTTCGAATCGATTTCTTTCGATAGATGGTCCAGCCGAGACCAGTAGCCCAGGTTCACCAAGCCGACGATCACCACAATCACCAGGACCTTCAGCTTGGGCGACCCCATGTCGCCCATTTCCATCGTGGGCATCGACGGGCCACTGCCGCCGCGTTTGCCCTTTCCTTTGGAGGATTCGAGAAGATTGATTTTGATCATAGGGATTCAAAGCTCCTCAGGGCCAAACCCACTGCAACTGCCATCTGGCCGGGATTCTGCTCCACCAGTTCCGCTCCCAAACCATCTGTCGGCGGCATTACCCGCTGGAACGGATTCAACAATTCCACCGGCATCGAGAACTCCTGCCGTAACGCTTCTACCAACCCGGGCACTTTCGACGAACCGCCCGCCAAGTAGATCTTCTCGATGTGCTCTCCCGCCGCGCTGGCGCGGAAGAAGTCGAACGTCTTCTGAATTTCCAACACGATAATTTCGGTGACCTGCTGCAGGATCGGCTGCTTGGCATCTTCGCTGACCGTGCCCACCTTGCGGCCCAGCTTCAGCGCTTCCGCATCCTCGAAGCTCAGGTCCAGTTCCTTCTGCAGCGAGTCGGTGTATTGATGCCCGCCCACGCTGACGTCGCGCGGGAACAGCGGCGTCGTGCCCTTCACGATGTTGATGTTCATCACGCTGGCGCCCAGGTTCAGCAGCGCCACCACCTGGCCCGGCGCCGGCTGGTAGTTGTACTCGTAGCAGTTCTGCAGGGCCAGCGCGTCAATGTCGACAATAGCCGGGGTGCGTCCCGCCATCGAGAGCACGTTGGTGTAGTTCAGAATCTTGTCCTTCTTGACCGCCACCAGCAGAACGTCCATCTGCGGGCTGCCGACTTCGTCGGACAGAATCTGGTAGTCGAGACTCACGTCGGCCAGATCGAAGGGAATGTGCTGCGCCGCTTCCTTCTCGATGGTCTCCGCCAATTCCTGGTCGCTCATCGAGGGCAGAGAGATCTTCTTCACGATCACGGAGTGTCCGCTCACTGCGGTGGCGACGCCCTTGGTCTTGATCTGGTTGTCGAGGAACAGTTTCGAAATCGCGCTCGACACCGTGCCCGAGTCCACGATCATGGAGTCGACCACGATGTCGGACGACAGCGGCTCCAGGCCGAGATGCGCGACTTCAATCTGCCCGCCCTTCTTCTTCAACTCCACCGCCTTGATGCTCGATGACCCTACGTCCAGACCAACAATCGATTTCGATCCGAGTCCAAACATGTGTCCACCCTTTATGTGTGGCGCGGGCACTCGTGCCCGCGTCGGTTTCACTAAATCTGTCCGGCAGCCTTCGTCGCCGCCTTCGGTTTCCGTTTCGCCTGCGGTTCCATCTCGCTCGACTTCTCTTCCATCCACTGATCCAGCCGCGACTTCTTGAACCGCCAGCGGTTGCCCAGCTTGAACGCGGGAATCTTCTGTTCGCCAACGTACTTGTACAACGTGTCCGGACTCACGCCCAGATATTGCGACGCCTGGCGAATGTTCATTACTTCTCGCGAGTCGGCCATAGTTCCTTTTTGCTCTCTCTCCGCTGCTCTTCTTCCCGCCCGTTTTCACGGCCCCACGGGATTGCTTCCGGAGACGTCCTCACCCTGTCTATCGGCTCAGAGGGCTATCGGTGTCCCGAGCATATATCAGCCCGGAAAAACCCCTCCTCCAAGCGAATCTCCGCGTTTTGCGGGCTTTCTTACCGGTTTTCTGGAATGGGAAGAGTTAGGGCAAGGGCTAATATCTATATATTGTGGTGTTTTGTTTAGAGGATACTATTACTGGGACCGGGAGCTTCGACCATGCGCGGTCATCCGCATACCGGTAACTGAAGTACTAGGCACGGTACGGAGGTACTACGCCGCTAGCCCAAGCTGTTGGATTCGCTGGCTTTGGGCACACCCGCGAATCCTCTCTTTCGTAAGGATTACTGGCTCTTGGCGGCGTCTCCAACTTTGGCCGGAGCGCTACCGGCGAAGTTGGCGGTTGCGGAATCTGAATCAACTTCCGTGATGGTGGCTGTTCCCATCTTGTTCGTCACCGTTTTGATGACCTTGCCAGTTGTAGGGTCCTTCACGGTTCGTATAGGACGGTTGATATCGACGGTGTCGCCGACCTGCACCCCCGAGTTGCGCCCGATGTTGAGAATGATTGTGCTGCCGCTGACGTCAGCCACCAGGCCCGAAAATTCCGCCTTGCGCGCGGGCAAAGATTCAGCTTTCGCGTCCAATTGCGTTGCCATCTCAGTGACGGCTTGATGAACCGCCTCGCCGAGGATGGTTTCGCTGAAGTTCTTGCTGGTCATGTCATAGCCCCCGCCAGCCGCGTTTCCACCCCCTCCACCGGCACCCACCAGCGAAGTGCCTTTGCGCGTGGATTCGCCCGTGCCAGTAACGGCCGCCAGAATCTCTGCCGTTGTGGTATCGACCAGGCGGGCTGTTACCCCAACCACGGCTTTGGCCTCGCGTTTTTGCAGTCCGCCCAGACCGAACTTGCGGGCAACGACAGCTCCGCCCGCGTAGGTCTTGTTCTCATCGTCCCGTCCGAACTGGGTGATGCTGCCCATGATAACCGCGTCGACTCCGAGAATCTTTCCGATCTTGGCGGCGGTCGAAGCATCGGCGCGGTCACTGTTGGCAAAATTCTGCTCGTTCAAGATCTTATTGATGGCATTGCGCTCGATCACAGAGTACTTGGCGTCGGTGACCAATTGCTGCACCAGCAGGTCGGAGATGCCCTTGCCGACATCGACATTGGTGCCGAACACGGATGCGACAGTGGTCTGGACCGTACCGTATTCAAAATCGAGGACTGCGACCCGCTTCTTCTTCTGGGCCGAAGCAGCGGGTACGAGTACGCATAGCATTGCGACGATGGTGACGGCTTTGAGGCTACTGCTCTTACGCATGGAGTTCCACCTCTACTCAACCTGAGGACTAAGCCTGCGCCCGAAAGATTATCTCCGCGCTGCAATGCGGTCAAGAGTCTGTAGCAAGTTTTCCTGGATATTGTCGTAGCTCAGAGCCAATGCCTGTCGCCTTTTTTGGTCTCTGGCCAAACCACTATCGACCAAGGACGCACAAAAAGACTCGCTAACCGACGCGCACCCTCGGGAACCTCGGGATTTCTTCGTTGAACCGCCGTGCGCTAATCTATTCCGTACACTCTGGAGGCACAACTTGCGCTATCTCGATCGCTTGCAACCTCTGGCCCTTCTTGTCATGCGCGTGGCGCTGGGCTCCATCATGACCGTTCACGGATATCACAAGGTATTTGGCGGGCTGCAACAGTTCGCCCACATGGTCGGAGGCATGGGACTCCCCTCCTGGCTGGGCTACGTCTCGGCATTCACCGAGTTGCTCGGCGGATTACTTGTGCTTGTGGGATTCTTCACCCGCCCCGCGGCCGCTGCCATCTGCATCAACCTGTGCGTCGCCATCTGGAAAGTCCACTTGCACAATGGACTGACGGGATCGCCCGATCACCCTGGATTCGAATTTCCGCTTGCCGCAGCCACGCTGGCCTTCGCGCTAATCTTCTTTGGTGCCGGCCCGATCGCCCTTGACCACGTGCTCCGCGGCGGCGGCACATCCAGATAACCAGTCCGAGAAGCTTCCACTTTCCGAACCCTGCAACTTTTTTCGATCGGAAGGGTTTATCCCCACTTCCGATTTCGTACTGCGTATTTCGTGATTCTTGACGCCTGGATTTGAATGTTGCTATCCGTTCGCATTATGATGAGGGCTCACCTAGGCGCTTGCATCCAAATGCTTTGGCGGCCGCATCCGAACCGCCAAGCCTGATAATCAGGAGGTTTCACTTGAGAAACTCTGCCTTCATCGCGATTGTGTCTGCGGTCTTTGTCTTATGCAGCTTAGCTTCGGCCCAACAGGGCGATGCCTACATTGGGGGCGGAACGCTGCTCTCCTCGTCGGCTTCGCCCCCTCTTATCCTGGGCACTAACTGCGGCATCAGTTCGAGCGGCAATGCGGTCTGCCCTGAGAAGGGCGGTTTCTACATGAACCTTGGCGCGGATGTCATTTTCAAGCACCGCCTGGGTGGGGCCTTCGACGTGAACTGGAAAGGCGGCCAGGCAGAATTTGGCGGACCCGGCGGCCAGCCGTACCGGCCCCTTCAATTCACGTTCAATGGTGTCTTTCAGCCTCGCCTGGGAAAGAAAGCCGGCCTTGACCTGTTCGGCGGAATCGGATGGCAGAGCACTCGCTTCTACGGCTATACCAACACCTCCAACTGTTACTACTTTGGCGCTTGCTATACCAGTTCCAACCACTTCCTGATGGATGTGGGCGGTGGCATCCGCTACTACTTTTGGGGACACGTGTTCCTTCGTCCGGAAGTTCGCTACTACCACATCGTGAACAACGGTGATAACTTTACTTCCGACAACGTCTTCCGCGTCGGCGCATCGATCGGGTACACCATTGGTCCGGAGTAAACGACCCGGACCGATGCTAAGAGTTCCCAGTTCCCAGTTCCCAGTTCTCAGACGAAACTCAAAAGCCCTGCTGCTGACAGCCAGGCATTGGGCGCTGAGAACTTGTGCGCGCATCTCACTGAGAACTGAGCACGGGCAAGTGAGAACTGCTTTCCTGCTCGGATGCGTGCTGGCTGCACTCGCCAGCTTCGCCCCTGCCCAGCAGATAGACTTGGCGGGCGGCGCCAGCACGCTGTGGTCTCCGGGACCCCTGACCGCTTCTCAAGCCTTTCTCCCTCCGGCCGAAAGTGGCGGACTCTATGCCAATGCAAGCCTCCAGTATCTCGGGGAGAAACGTCTCGGGCTTAACATAGAAGGAGCGTTCCGGGCGAAAGAAGGCCTCTACAACGGCTACCAGTACTACCGCCCGATTCTCTACGACGTGAATGCGGTATACGCCCGCCGCATGGCCGCAAAAATTCGCGGCGACTTCATGGCTGGAATCGGCGGCGAGACCCTGGTGTTTTACAAGCAAACCAACTGCAACTTCAGTGGCGGCTGCAGCACCAACGTCAATAACACGCATTTCCTGCTGCACGCCGGTGTGGGAGTGCGCTATTACTTCTGGAGAACATTCTTCGTCCGCCCCGAAGCCCATTACTATTTCATCTTCAACAATTTCGAGTTCCATTCCGATCACGTCTTTCGCGTCGGAGCCTCGATCGGCCATACCTTCGGATCGAAATAAATTCCCGACGCGGGCTTTCAGCCGTCCGGTGAAAAGGGTTTTAGTGGAAGAGCGGCGCTTTAGCGCCGCGTCAGGTCATATTAAAAAAAGCAGCGTCCTGAGACGCTGCCTTTTGATCTTTGTGGGAATGTCGAACCGATTTACTTCATCGACATGCAGACTTCCGCTTCGTGCATCGCTTGATTGAGGTGATCAATCGACTTCGCCCGATGCCCCTGGAAATCGTGCTCCGCCGACTCGAGTTCCTTCTTGGCCGCCCGCATGTGCTCCAGCGCTTCCTCGATGTGCGGATGCTTCTCCGGCGTGGCGACCGGAGCCGGGGCTGCTGGGACCGCGGCTACCGCAGGCACGGGCGCTGCCGGCGGCTTCGGCCCTACTGCCGCCGCCGAAAACGCAAAGGTAAATATGAGTGTCGCCGTAATGAGCAGAGTCATGAACCCCAACTTCTTCATAGCTTCCTCCTCGTCCGAATTGCGGCCCGGACGCAACCGATGTGGATGCCACGGATATTCCCGCCCCAATTCGAAGAGAGACCCCGACCGCGACTCCGCACAGTATAAGTCGCATGGGCAATCGCCCGCCTGTGCATAGGTTACTCCCCGGATGCCCGCCGATTGGCCCGGCGGTTGCGCCACCACAAAAAGGCGGCCACCAGCACGACAACCACGGCCACCACGAGATCAAATCGTTTCATCTCCCCTTCCAGCCGCTCCCAGTGTCGCCCGAAGAAATAGCCCACGCTGGAGATGACGCTTACCCACACTGCCGCTCCCATGAAATTGAAGATGAGGAATCTCCTCCACGGCATGCGGAGAACTCCCGCCAGAGGGCCGGCAATGATGCGCATCCCGAAAACGAATCGCGCAAAGAATATCGTCAACGCTCCGTAGCGCGCGAAAAGTCGCTCTCCGCGCTCGAGAGTCGCTGATCTGAATCCGAAAAAACGATTGATACCGCTCCAGCAGCGGACGTCCGCCGTAATATCCGAGCGTGAATCCCAGGTTGTCACCGAGAGTCGCGAATATCGTTCCCACGACGATGATCCCGGACAGCTGCAAATCATGCTCGGAGTAGGCGAGAAAGCTGGCCAGCAGCAGAATGGTTTCCCCAGGAACGGGGATCCCTGCATTCTCCAGCAGCAATGCCCCGCCCACGGCCCAGTACCCGTATTGAACGATGGCGCCCCGTAAAAAATCGAGAATGGATTGAGTCATGTAGCGTCGGCGCCCCGCCGGCTTTCGCGAGGGCCCCTAGCCCACGCGCCCCATGCGAGAAAAGACAGTTTATCTCTTTAAGAACTCTATTAAGGCCCGGTTAAACTCCTCTGGACATTCCTCATACGGCAAATGCCCCACACCTTGAAACACTACTTTCTCGGCTCCAGGAAAATATCTCGCCAGTCGCTCCATCGAAGAAAAGTAAACCGCCGGATCCTTACTGCCCCACATGAGCATAGTCGGAATCGACGAGAGCGTGGGCAGCAGGGCTTCCAGTTCCCGCAAATCCGCGCTCCAAGTCCTGACAATGCTGAGCGCGTGCTCGAACAATCCCGACTTTGTCAGCGGAGCCTTGTACCCGTCCAGGCTATCGGAGGGAATCTTTTTCTGGTCTGCGAACATGCGCCCATGCCAGTAGGGATAAAGCGAGGGAAGCCGTTCCATCACCGGGCGGACGATTGCTGTCCCCAACCGACTCCCGCAAAACGGCGCCAGCCACCGGCCGTGCTCCGAATAAGGATTCACCGGGGCAACCAGGATCAGACTTCGAATGTGCGGCTTGCCTCTTTTCACGCACTCCGCCGCGGCCGACATCGCCACCGCACCGCCGCGTGAGGTTCCCAGCAGATCGAACGAATCGAGTTTTAAGCCCTCCGCAAATTTCAGCAGCCGCAGCCCGGTTACCCGCATCGAATGATCGACTTTGGGCCGATCGGAAAATCCCGCCCCCAGCATGTCTGGCGCATAACAGGTACGCAAAGGCGCCAGTGTGGGCATGGTGTACCGCCACGAAAACGAATACCCCATCAACCCGTGCAGCAATATGATTGCCGGCCCGGCCCCGGCCCGAAGATAGCGCATCTGAGCGCCATCGAAGTCCATCCAGCACTCTTCGACCCCCTTACCCAAAGCCGGGGCGCCTGTGGTCGGGATTTCTCGAATCTCGCTCACCACCCCAGTGTGCATTCCAAATTCTTCCCGCGTCGAGGACAACTCTTTCCCTTCCCGCGCCTTCTATTTAAGTGAAACAACGCCTCTGTCGCTTCACTTTGGGGAGCTTCGGCTCCCCAGTTTTTCCGCAGAAAACACGAAGATAGACGATCGTTCATCGTTATCAACTTCGTGTCCTTCGTGGTTCAAGCTCTTAAGATGCCTTCTTCTTCCCCAGCAACTTCTTCAACACGCGAATCCCTTTATCTACATGCTTCTCTTCCATCAAAAATGGCGGCAGAAATCGCACGACAGTATCCTGCGTGCTGTTGAACAACACCCCCTCCGCCAGTCCCGCATCCACAATCGGACGCGCCGGAATTTCCAGCTGAATCCCCTGAATGAATCCGCGTCCCCGCACGCCAATCGCTGCGTTCCGCTTCGACACCAGTTCTTTTAACTTTTCCTGCAAATACGCGCCAACTTTGTTCACATTCTCCAGCAGCTTCTCTTCCTCGACAATCGACAGAAACTCCAGCGCAACCCTGCAGGCCAGAGGCCCGCCGCCGAACGTAGTCCCATGCTGCCCGGGCGCAATCGCCGTCGCAAATTCCTCCTTGGCGATAAACGCCCCCAGAGGAATCCCAGCCGCGATGGGTTTGGCAATGGCCACGATGTCGGGTGTCACGCCGAAACTCTGGAACGCAAAGATGGTCCCAGTCCGCCCCAACCCGCATTGAATCTCATCGAAGATCAGCGCCGCCCGATGCCGATCCGCCAGCGCCCGACACTCGCGCAGAAACTCGACCGAGCACTCGTAAATTCCACCCTCGCCGAAAATCGGCTCCAGCACGATCGCGCAGGTATTGTCGTTGACCGCCGCGCGCAGCCCCTCTACGTCGTTCTGCTTCACGAACGTCACATCTCCGAGCAGCGGTTCGAATCCCTTGCGATGCTTGTCCTGTCCAGTAAGCGACAACGCGCCAAACGTGCGGCCGTGATACGAGCCATCCAGCGCCACCAGTTGGCACTTCGCCTCTCCCCCGGCGCGATGTCCCGCCAGCCGCGCGAGCTTGATTGATCCCTCAATCGCCTCGGTACCGCTGTTCGAGAAAAATGCACGGTTTAGTCCCGAGAGCTTGCATAACTTCTCCGCCAGCGGCCCCTGATATTCGTGGTAGTAAAGGTTCGACACGTGGATCAGTTTCGCGGCCTGGTCGCGAATCGCCTTCACTATCCGCGGATGCGCGTGCCCCAGCGCATTGACTCCAATCCCGGCAACAAAATCGAGATACTTCTTGCCCTCGATGTCAAAGAGAAACACGCCCTTCCCGCGCGCCAGCACCACGGGATATCGGTTATAGGTCTGAAGCAAATATTGCCGCTCAAGTTCTGCGATTCGATCCAGCAAAGTATTGGTTTCCATAAGAGTTTCCATCGAACTTTCGATTTTACCGGAAGCTCGTTGATGAGGACCGTGCCACCGGAAATAAGCCAGAAGAACGCTCGACGAGCGTGGTATACCATTTTCGCAGAAGATTAATCCCGGGAGAGAATGTGCTCTGTGGACGATGGATCTTGACTGCCTCCGCGCTCGCTGCATTGTGGTTGTGGCCAACCCGCGCGTTCGCGCAACAGAACCCGTCGCCCGATGGCAGCAGCCAAACTTCGCCAGAACCGGCCAAGCCAGATGAAACCGATATCCTCAACAGCCCCGCGGAGCCCGCTGCTATCCCTAGCACTCCGCCGGTTCCGGAAATCAAGGTCCCGAACTTCACTTCGTGCTCGATTGTTAAATTGCAGAAAACCATCCCCGAACTGAAGCACCTGAAGGCCGCAGTGGACCAGTCACAACTCTCAGCGCTTCTCGACAAGATTGGAACGAAAACGGTTGACATCGCGCGCAGGACGCCAAACCTTCTTTCCGATGAGTCGGTCATCTCCGACCGGGATGGCATTAAGACGCTGCAGAATTTCTCCTTTCTTGTTCTGCAACATGTCTCGAAATCGAACGCTATTATCCTCGATGAATTTCGCGTGGACGCAAAGAGCGGCGAAAAGTTTCAGACGGAAGAGCTCGAAAAAACGGCCGATGCCAGCGCACGTTCGTCAGACGCTTCGCCCCTCGCCCTGCCGTCCGGCACATCGCTGCCGGGCTCGGGACAAGCTCCGCCCTCACAGGGGTTCGTCAACGAGTGGCTCAATTTGTATCCCTCCAACCGAATGCAGGCGGAGTTTCGCTATCTGGGACAAGAGAAGTTGGACCGCCGTCAAACGCTGGTTGTGGCCTTCGCCCAGAAACCCGGCTTGGTTCGCATCCCTGCGGTCGTCACCTATCACGAGAAACCGTACAAGACCTTCAGGCAAGGGGTGGTTTGGGTCGATGCGACAGATTTTCGCATCGTGCGCTTGCGGACCGATATTCTCTCGCCTCCGCCGGGAGTGCCTCTGCGCCAGTTAACTGCCGACACTCAGTTTGCGGAGGTGCGGGTAGCGGAAATCGCGTCTCCACTCTGGCTGCCGCGACAGGTCGTGGTCACTTCGAACTTCGCTGGCTCAACCCTCCGCGAGAGCCACTCCTATTCACACTACCGCCTGTTTCGCACGAAATCGAAACTGCTGCTGAATCCTTAGGGCGGGCTACGCAGGAAATGTCTGCGTTCACACCTGAATGCTCACACGCCCAAGCCCGAAACAGTGCGAAAGAATGCCAGGATTCAGGATGGACATAGTCGGGAAGGGCACGACTTTCAGAAATTGCGGAAAAACTTTCTCGCGGCACAAATCTTGACCTCAGCGGCTAAAGCCGCCATTCAAAACAAAACGGTTATCGCAGCGCTGAAGCGCTGCGCCACCCGAAGCTGCGCATCCGGAGCTGCGCCAACCGAAATAGATTGGCTGACAGACTTTTTCCGCAGCCTGTTCAGTCGTGCCGTTAACATGTTCCCTTGAAGGCTTCACCGCGGGGTGTCGCGCGGCCAGTTGGAACCCTCAACCCCCAGCCTCAAACCTCAGTACAGTGACTGCTCTCCCTCCGGCCGCGTCTTCCACCGCCGGTGCACCCACAACCACTGATCCGGATACTTCCTCACGTAGTCTTCAATCACCTCAGTGAACTCTTGCGTATTGGCGATGATGTCGGCTTCCAGATCGCCGGTGCGCACTAGTTCGAGCGCAGGATCAAACCGCAAGCGGTACTTGCCCAACGCCTCATCCCAGATCGTAAAACCCGGCACCACCGCCGCATCCGTGCGCAAAGCGATTCGCGCCAACCCGCTGGCCGTGCACGCCGGAATGCCGAAAAAATCCACGAACACACCCTGCGGCGGAGTCATATTCGTGTCCATCAATATTCCCACCGTCTCGCCAGCTCTCATCGCAGCCAGCAGCCCGCGCACGAAGTCATCTTTCGGCACAACCTTGTTGCCGTGCATCGTGCGATAACTCTGCAGCAGCTGATCGAGATACGGATTGTCCATTGGCCGCATCACCACATTCAGCCAATGCCCATGCAGTGAGTGCGCGAACGCAGAAAGTTCCCAGCCTCCAAAGTGCGCCGTAAGAAACAGCACGCCCTTGCCGCGCGCGTAGGCGCGCTCGTAATTCTCCAGCCCGTCGTACACCACGACCTCATCCACATTTTGCGCAGTGTATCGGGGAAACTGGCACAGTTCCGCCAGTTGCCGGCCCAGCGAAGTGAACACACCCCGCAAGATTCGCCGCCGCTCGTGCAGACTCTTTTCCGGGAGCGCCATCTCCAGATTGCGCATTCCCACCTGCCGCAAACGAAAATGCAGCAGGTAGACAAGCTGCGCCATGCCAATGGCGAACGCGCGGGAAAGCGGTCGCGGCAGACTCCCCATGATTTTCAGAAACGGCCAGGCTGCCGCGTATTCCAGTTTCCGCCGCATCAGAGAAGAGTGGAAGGGTCAATGTACCATGCGGCCATCCCGCATTCAGCGCTCAGCACTTGCGATTGTCATCCTGAACGGCGGCCAAGCGTGAGGGACCGTACGTCGGCGGAAGGCTCCAATGCCGTGGACGGGAACGCCAAGGGCATGAGAACTGAGGCCTGAGAATCCGTCTCTAACGATCGTCACTAGGACCATTCTCACGATACCAACCGAGCGCCGGCCGCGTAGCGGCGGCATGTGAAAGCCTGGCACAGACGTGCCGGGTGAGGGGTAGCAGTGTGCGAGTCCCAGGAAGGACCCGCTGAATGCTGAATGCCGAGAGCCGTTCTATTTCGCCGCTTCCTGCGCCCACTTCGACAGCGAACTCAAGAACGGATTCGCCGGCGCTGGGGACTCGACCTCACCTGTCAGCGCAGCTTTGAAGGTCACCATGTGCCCGTAGAAGTCGCGAGTGCTGTCCTTGTCCTGCTTCATCACAGCGCCATTCAAGCTGCTCCGGCAAAAACGCCGCGAGCCCGCGAGTAAGTCAGCACCTGCGCGCGCATCGTCCAATCGGTGTTGCCTTCGGCGTGGCGTCCCACTGGACCCGCCGCCACCGAGGCATCCGCTCCCAAGCGTGAACTGGCTCGACAACAGACGCTGCATGCCATCGTTGTTCATGATCAGCATCACCAGATCGACGGCCTGGCCGCCGATCTGAAATCCGAAGCTGCCGCCCTCGACCAGGAAAAATGCCGGGGCGCTCCAACCCTTCGGTGTGCGGCAACTGGCGACGCCGCGCCCATACTTTGCGCCCACGATGAAGCCGCCCTTCAGCATCGACGGAACCACAGCCACGCACTCCGCGCGGCTCAGAATCTCTTGCGGAACGCCGGAATCAGGCGCCGACTGAATTTCATTCAGAACATCGGCAGACGCCTGCACGCGGTCCGTCGCCTTCGACTCCTTGGGTTCGTCCGCCGCAAACACTACAGAACAAAGGGACAGCGACAACTGCCAACAGCCATAGTCTTTTCATATGCCTCACCACGGAACGACTCGGATCTATTTCCTTGGATTGTAAATGATGGACCGGAAGTTGCACGGTGCGGATCGGAGAGGACTCTTAGGAATTACGGGTGGTTGTTGGAGCAAAAAAATGCGGGGCTGAAAGCAGTGACCCTAATCGCCACTCTCAACCCCGTCTCCCAGGTTCTGTGGTAGGTGAAGCGAGTATGCGTCAGAGGGCCGCGGGCGACAAGATTACGAAGGTAAGTGCCCTAGTGATTACGTCTGCGGCAAGCCGTGAGCGAAGAGCTATGAGTTCCATGATTTCGGCTTGATTCGCCCAACTTCAGGAAATCTCTTCGAGCCGGTTTGCTCGAAGCTCATAGCTCACTGCTCACTGCTCAGACCTATTTCGTGGTAACCAGCGAATGCGTAATCGCATGCACCGACAGCGCGATGCGGTTCTGCACGCCCACCTTGCGCATCAGCTTGGCAACGTGAGCCTTCACCGTGCGCTCTTCGATTCCCGAGCTGTGCGCCAATCTCTTTGTTGGAGCGTCCGGCCACCAGCATCTCGAGAACTTCCTTCTCGCGATCGGTGAAGGTCACACGGCCCGCCGGGAAAATCCGCCCTGGCGCCGAAGACACGCGCTCGATGAACATCGACAGCACCCGGCGCGGAGCCCAGACCGATCCCTGATTCACAATGCGGATCGCCTGCGCGAATTCCGACGGCGGAGCGGCCTCATCGACGTATCCCTTGGCCCCGGAAGCAATCGCCTTCAGAATGGTTTCCTCGTCGATGCCCGATCCGGTCACGATGATCCGCAGATCCGGACGCGTAGCCTTCAGGCTGGCCATCACGTCGAACAGGTTTTGTCCGGAACGGTTGCCGAGCAGGATGAGATCGATGCCTTGCAGCGGGCTGATCTCGGGCAGCCCCGCGGAGATGAGTTCGAACTCCGGTTCGGAGTCGAACAATGCGCGGAACCCGACGAAGCGTAACGGATCGCTTTCCACCACCGCGATTCGGATGACTGGTTTTCTGGCGACTGCTGCTTTCATAGTTTTCCCTGTGGGCCTAGAATTCTTCTATTCAGCATAGTAATAATTCGTCACGAAGCAAAGAGAAGGTGACCGAAGGGAAATTACGGGAGTAACATGAATTTGGGCGCTCAAAACCCACCACGGAGGCACGGAGACACCGAGAAACACCTTTTTTCATGATTTTTCTCCGTATCTCGGTGACTCCGTGGTGAAATTTTGAAACCACCCAAACGGAGCCAGAATGAACCGTCCCGCATGGATTCTCTCTGTTTTCATCCTCGCACTCGCCGCCTCAGCTCTTCGCCCAGCAATCCGAACCCGCGCCCACGGCGCCGCCGCAGACTGAGCCTGGAGCCACCTACACCCCGAAATACAAAGGCGATCCCGCACGGTCCGATTCCGAAGCTGCCGCGCTCGGCTACATGCGTGGCGTGATTCGCGCCCAGAAAGCATTCAACAAGCAATACGGACACTACGCCACCGCGCTCACCGAACTCGTCCACTCCGGAAGCTTCACCAAGCGCATGGTCAACCCCAACCGCGGCGATTACACGGTCGGCTTCAAAGGGAAGAAAGACAGCTACGTGCTGACCATGATGCCGAAAGCTCTCGACGCCACGCACCGGTCTTTCTACGCAGAGGATGACGGCAAGATTCACGCCGATGACTCCAAACCCGCCGACAAGGATTCCCCTGTTGTGAGATAAGCGACGCTAGACGCTATTCACTTGCAGCGGACTCCGGAATGGCGTCTAACTGAAGACTTTTCCGCTCGCCTTCGGAGACGTGCATCGTGCTTCCCTGCCCTTCGTAGAGTTTCAAGAAATCAGAGTTGTAATAGGCTTCGCCCTCTACGCTTTCCCAAGCGAAGACCGTGTAGGCCCCCGGACGAATGCCGCGCAGAGTGAATCTTCCCGTCTGATCTGTAACTGTTTTGCGATAGCGATCGACGCGCGAGCGTATGCGGCGCTTCCGGAACCGCTACGACCACAGCGTTGGCGACCGGTTCACCTTTGCCATCGACTGCGACACCTTCGGCTACGCCGCCGTTAGCGCTGATCACCAGATCCAGCGTGACTGTGCCGCCATCGACACTGATTCCGGACTCATTAATGTCGCGGCCGCCCGCCGCTACTGATTTCACAAACCAGCCTTCGTTGGCCGTGGTGTCGCCCATCACCTGCACGTAATAGGTGCCGGCGGGAACGTCCGTCCATCGAAAACTTCCGTCTAGAGAGACATGCGCGAGGTTGGAGAAGTTGTCGCGGCCCGCAAGAACGCCTTCATCCTGCTCGCTGTCGACCGATTGCAAAGCCAGGAAGACTCGTTCCGGATCGAAACGGCTGGCGTTGTTTCGCGCTTCCACCCGCACGCGTCCCTGCATCGTGGTTCCCGGTTGGGGTGACAGGCGCAGGCCTTCGACGTTCGTCGACCCGACCTGCAGCGATTGGCGAGCGGTCATCGGCACGGGCGATCCTTCGATCGATGCCAGGATCGTATAACTTCCCGGTGAGACATCGTGGATAACGAAGCTGCCGTCCTTATGCATCTCGGCGCCGTTCAGCACCAGGCTGAAATCACGCGACTGCAGCATGATCGTCGCCGAGGCGCGCGGCGGAACATTCACGACCGCGCCACGGATGCTTAAACTCGGACTCGGCGTCAGCGAGAAATTCGCGGGGAACTCGTCTCCCGGGTGCAACGCAATCGGCGCGGCCTGGCTGCGGTCGGCAGTCCCGGGATAATACGTCGTTTGATAGGTCGTCGACGCCGCCGGATCGGGCTTTGCATTGCGCGTGTCGGCCGCCGTTCCCGCGTTCTCGATCAGGCTCTTGAAATCGGGCGGCGGGCTAACGGAAATGTATGCGTTCCCTGCGGGCAGGTTCGCGATGCGGTATTCGCCGAGGTCGTTGGTGCGTTCGGCTCCGGCCTGCTCCCAATGTTTGTGTCCGGCGACGAAGGTCTGGCGCAGCACGGTGACTTCCGCGTTGGGCAAGGGATCGCCATCTTCGTCGGTCACGCGTCCGCGAATGACGGCGGCAGCTTGCAGGCGGAGATGCAGGTCTTTGAGTTCCTGTCCGGCGGTGAGTGTGAGAATCCGGCCATCGGTGTGACCACGTTGCTTGTCGGTGTCGAGCAAGCCGGTGCGCTCGGCGAACAGGTGATAGCGTCCGGGCGCGATGTTCTCGATGCGGAATCCGCCATCAGCACCCGTGATCGTGGTGTAGTTCCCGCCCTGGGCTTGATTATCAGCGATCAGCTCGATCAGGGCTTTCTTCACGGGCTGGCTGTCGGGATCGCGAGTGACAATGCCTTCGATCGTCGCGCGCGATTTGGTCGTCTCTTGGGCGAGCACACTTCCGCTCAGCAATACGCTCAACAGGAGTGCGGGTACCAGCTTCATGAGGTCGATCGGGGAGGCTGGGAGCGATTCGTCCATTTCATTTTATCGTGCGTTGATCCGGAACCCAAGCGCTAAAAGGCGCTCGGGACAAGGGCTTTCGGGTGTCTGGCGTTGCGGGCAAAAGGCGTTCACCACGAAGGACACTAAGGTTCACGAAGGAAAACCTTGGAACCCGGTTTGTTTAGAGTGTCTTCGGCCTGGGATTGCGGCACAGCCCAGCGGCGAGTGCTGGGATGAGTACTGAGGCTGATCTCAACAACCCAGAATATAATGCACTCCAAGGTCACGCCATGGCACGGATTGCGATTCACTTTTGCGCCTATTGAGTGACGGGACTTCACGCCGTCCGTGTGGCGGCGCGTCTTCGTCGCGAACTACGGGCCGACGTCGAGATGGTTCGAGGCCACTACGGGGAATTCAAAGTTCTTGTGGACGGCAAGACAATCATCGACGGTGGCTCAGCGGCATTTCTGGGAGTGCTGCCTTCTGGCAGGAAGATCGTCGCGGCCGTGAGGAGTTGCCTAGAGACAGGTCAATGAGCGAAATCGCCGTTTACATCCATTTGCAAAATCGGTAGAGTCTCGACACTATGAACATGGCCCGTCTTCTGCTTGTCTCTTCCACGTTATGGTTAGCAAGCCTCCCGGTCTTCTCGCAACAACTCGATCCGAATCTCAGAGGGGTTTGGAAGCTGAACATCGAGAAGAGCGATTTCGGAGGGAACCCAAAGCCAAAAATGGGGCAGGTCAATTGGACCGAGCACGGGTGGGTGTACGCGATCGTCACAGACGATGGACACTTATATGCCGATGCTGCATTGACCGATCATGGGGGCTGCATCCTTATCGGTGTAGAGAAGGAGTTTTCGTGCGAAGTAAGGGTTATCGCACCCAAGCATGTCCGCTTAGTCCTCAAACAGGGGTCAGCCGTGCGCCGGGTTGGTGATATTGAGCTACTCGACAAGAATACGACGCAAACGACGCATCGGGTCACACCTGGAGACGGTCAGCCGTACGTCGAGAAGACCATTTGGGAACGCGACTCGGAATAACCCGAAGGCCACACGTAGCGTAATGTCGCCATAGATAGGATGAGAAGGTCGATCCCCGATCACGGATGGCGCTAAGCTACCGGTGATCAACGCACTCTAAGGTGCAATCACAGTGGATAAGGAGATCGACCTTGAAGAAGCATAACAATTCTCCCAAGAAGAGTGAACCGACATCGAAGCGGGCGAAGTCACGGGGCCCGGTGCAGCGGGATCCGAAGGAAGTGCTGGCGGAGTTGGTGGGGAAGCTGCGGGAAAAGCTGGATCCGAGAGTGGTAGCAGCGAGCGCAGGAGAAGAGCATCGAGCGAGGTGAGCTTCGCCCCAATCTCGACCGTCTGACGGTGGGAGTGGATCTGGGCGACCAATGGAGCCATTACTGCATTTTGGGTCTGGAGGGAGAAACGCTGGCGGAGGGGCAGTTGCGGACGACACCAGCAGGACGTTACAGAATTCTTTGCGGCATTGAATGTGGCGCGGGTGGTGGTGGAAGTGGGGACACACTCCGCCTGGGTGCGGGAAGTCATCTGCGGTTACGGGCACGAAGTGCTGGTGGCCAACCCGCGGTTAATGGAAGGGTCGAAGCGTCGCAAGCGGAAGAATGATCGGATCGATGCGAACAAGTTGGCCCGGTTGGGACGAGTGGATCCGCAGTCGTTGCATCCGATGCAGCACCGGAGCCCAGAAGTGCGGCAGGACCTGGTGATGCTACGAGCCCGCGATGCGTTGGTGGCGGCGCGGACCGAGCTGATCAACGCCACGCGAGGACTGGTGAAGAGTATGGGCGCACGGCTTCCTAAGTGTTCCAGCCCGAGCTTCGCACACAAAGCGGAGGAAGCAGTTCCGGTCGCGATACGGGAAGCGCTGCTGCCGCTGGTGCGTATGACGGCGGCGCTGAGCGATAGCATCCAGGGGTATGACGAGAAAATTGAGAAGCTAGCCAGCGAGAAGTATGGGCATACGACATTACTGCGGCAGGTGAAGGGGGTGGGACCGATCACGGCGCTGGCCTACGTATTGACCTTGGAGAATCCAGAGCGATTTGTGAAGAGTCGAGATGTGGGACCGTATCTGGGATTGGTGCCGAAGCAGGAAGACTCGGGAGAGAGCCAGCCGCAATTAGGAATCAGCAAAGCCGGAGATACGATGGTGCGCCGGCTGTTGGTGGGGAGCGCGCAGTATATCTTGGGGCCGTTCGGACCCGACACGGACTTACGACGGTATGGGCTGCGGCTCTGCGAGCGCGGAGGAAAGAATGCGAAGAAGCGAGCGGCGGTCGCGGTGGCACGGAAGCTGGCGGTGTTACTGCACCGGCTGTGGGTGAGCGGAGAGGTGTATGAACCGCTGCGCCATGCCATGGTGCCGATAGCAGCGGCAGCGTAGTCGGCCAGGAGAAGGGAAAAACGCGAAAACGAGCCGAACGATTCCAAGCGATTGTATTTCGGAAGGCAGGAATCAGAGAGCAGACAGGAGTTGATGGCGCGGGAACCAAAGACTATTCAGAAGGTTTGGCAGACAACGACATCCACCGCCTTGTTCGGGTGACTGCGTAATGAGTGCTGGTCTATTAAGATCGCGCCATAGATGGCAGCCCCAACAATCCCAGGTCTGTCACCGTAGTGACGGACCTGGGTTTAGATCGGACCCTAAAGTGCACCGGGCCCAGAAGCGGCCCACTCAGAGTGCGGATAGAAGCACGGCAACGGTGGATGGCGTCGACCAAAGTTTCTGGTACTCGGTGAGCTCGGAAAATATTAAGGGACGGCCGCCACGTCGGCCTTGACTTTTATGACCTTCTCATAGAAGCACTCATTGAGGTTCAATGGAGTAAAAGTGCTGCTTTCGGCAGTCATCAGAAGAGACCGCCAAAGCATACCGGCGTTACGAGCCATCATCTTTCGTCTTGAATAGGTTTAAACATTTCTAGCATCGTTATTGGAAATCTCTCATGGGGGAATGCCCGAGCGATCCGCCAACCGTGGCGGCGATAGAACTCGATCGCCGATGCATTCGATTGAACGACCCGAAGATGCAGTGTTTCATAGGCGCGAGCGATTATTTCAGCCTCCCCTTGCGCGAGCAGACGCTGGCCTACTCCGTATCCCCGGCTTTCGCGAAGCACCCATAAATCGTCCAGCCATTCTCCGCTTGTCCGAACCACTCCGATGATTTTCGCGTCCCGTACAGCGACCCAAGAGGAATGCCAGTTCTCCTCATCGACCGGAAGCGGTGGAGGTGCCCAAAGGCCGCCGTAAATCTCATCCACTACTGTTTGGACGACCGCGCGAACGGAATCGTGCTCCTCGGGCTGTGGTCGTCTTATGAGCACGTCGATCATCTACTTACCAATATAGGCTTTAACAATCGGAATGCTCTTTGAATCCAGATGTTCCGCTTCCTTGTTGGTTGCCGAAAAATCCTGCTTACGTCAACCATGGTCCAGAGGTGTGATTTTCCGCGTAACTTTACGCTCTTTTCTGTACACTCTACCGGACGATAACGAACAAGGAAGACCATATGAGAACCGCCTTATTGTTCGTTTTGATTGCTCTCCTCATCCCGTACTCCGAAGCTCAGCGTGAATCAGTTCCCGCCTCGGCTGCCGCCCAAAGCAGCGTCCCCTTGAATCTGCCTACATCGGTTCGTGGTTACAAACCGAAAATTTCATTGCAGACTGCTCTAAGAATCGCCGAGAGCTATCTCGCCGCAGAACACATCAATGTGTCCAAAGGATGGCTATCAGAGGCTCGATTCTCTTTGTATGGAGACAGAGCTAAGGCAGACAGAGACAAAGAACCCTGCTGGCTTTTTGTTTGGATCACCGACAGCAGTCTTGGCGGGCACGTCGAAGTAATCGTCTCGATGGATGGCAAGGCCATGCGTTTACCCACGATGTAAGGCCCCGCTAGTTAATTCTCGATCCCCAGATTGTCGTAATATCCCCATTACCCACGGTCATCGCCTGTTCTCAACAATCGAGACGCATAACCTTTCTCGTGTCGTGGACCTTTCTTCCCGCCTGACCCGCCGTTGCAGGGCGCCAGATCCGCGTGTAACTCCATCCCCGACCCGAATCGTCGCGTCGATTAACTGGATGCCCCGAGGTCCAATGGATCGTCGAGACATGTTGAGAGGTGCGGGAGTCGTGGCCGGAGCGACGGCGGTGAATGCTGTGGCGCAGAGTTCTTCTAGCGTGACGCCCACTATCCACAAATACAAAATCGTAATCACGGGCGGGTATCCGGGCGATCCCGAATATGGTTGCGGTGGCACCGTTGCGCGGTTCACCGCTGGGCCACGATGTGGTGCTGCTCTACATGAACGACGGGGCTTGGCAGCAGACGTCTTCGGCGACTCGCATTGCCGAAGCTAAAAAGGCGTGCGAGATTCTGAAAGCCCGCCCTGCATATGCCAATCAGGTCAATGGTTATGCGATCGTTGACAACCAGCACTACCAGGAGTTTCAGTGCATCATCGAGGAGGAAAATCCCGATGCCGTCTTCACTCACTGGCTCATCGATAACCATCCCGACCATCGCGGGATTGCCAACCTCACCTTCGAATCGTGGAAGCAACTGAAGCATCGATTCACGTGGACGCAGGGTGGAGGCACATTGTCGCGAGTCCTCAAGCGCGTAAAAGATCAGGCCGAGGTGGAGCACAAGCCGGTCAAGCCTTCCGACGTCGATGGGGCTTAGGTGGGAACGCTGGATGCGGAAACGGTCAAGCTGCGCGTCGTGTTTCACGTCGCAAACACTGACCAGGGCGTGAACATATCCGGAATGACGGGGCGCCAGCATCGCGAGCCTATCTTCGCTTGCTCTCGCTATGCTGGCTGCCCGCACGCGCGTACAAAAAGACGCTTACCGCGCTGGTTGGATGAGCACCGCGACCTCTTCACCCGAGGTCACATGGGCCATCATCTCTTTTTCCCTGGCGCTGCGCGGCAGGTTGTAGATATTGTCGGCCGAGAACACAATCTTGCTGAGGAACGATTCCGTTCCGTAGCGGGTGAAGACCAGATAGGGCTGCCCGTCGCGGTTGGCGGCATCGCTGCCCGGGAGAAGCAGCGCATAGCTGGTTCTTCCTTGCGCGCCCACGAGCGCAACGAACGAACCCTGCGTTTGGATGCGATAGCTGTCAGCCTTCAACGTGGTTTTCCCCAACACAAAATCGAACGGGACATTTGCCGCAATGCCTTGAGCATGCGCCGGCACGATTGCAAGTGACGCAACAAATACAGCCATCAACACGAACAACACGGACTTCTTGAGATTCTGCATAACTTTCCTCTTTCTTAAGTGGGTTTCACGATGACTCGTGACGCGCCCGCTTCGCACCGGCTTGATGACTAGACACACGTGGGTCCTCCGAATGTACGGACTCAATCCGGATAAAAATTGTTTTAGCGCGTAGTGAATTGGATTCAGTGAAGTGAGATCGGATTGATCAGAGATGTAATAACGGTGTCAAAACTTTGTCGTCGAGCGTGAGCTACGAGCTCGCAAAACCGAATCAGGTCGCTCATTGCTCAGAACCTATTCGAGCCGACTACTTCGTATTCACCACAGAGGACACAGAGGAGCACAGAGGACAGGGTGGTCAGCTGTCTTTGCGATAGAGCAGGTTGCGCATGGCTTCGCGGCGGGCGGCGTTGGCGCCTTTGTCGGCCTTCCATCCGTCGGCGGATTTTGCGAACCGCATCGGCGGAGTCTTCGTCGCTGCACGAGGGGCAGCGGTTGGCGAAACCGGGCTTGCCGGGTTTGAGTTCGAATTCTTCACCGCAAACTACGCAGGCTTTGATCGGGTACGCCATAAATAAATGATACCGCGGAGGTTTCGTGCCTCCCGTACGGCAAAAGCGCAAACCACGAAGGACACGACGGTGCATGGTTCACAAACCTGATTCGTCGCGGCTGCTTAGTTTAGAAAATACTGCCGGTACAGCGTGTCCCGCTGTGCGGGACGGAATCCGGCGTCGCGAATGATGCGGCGCAATTCTTCTTCAGTCGTGCAGTTTGTCACGCCGGCTGCGCGTACTACATTTTCTTCGAGCATCACCGAGCCGACATCGTTGCCGCCGAAGCGCAGGCCCATCTGGCAGACTTTCAATCCTTGCGTCACCCAACTCGATTGCACGTTGAGGAAATTCGAGAGATACAGGCGCGAGATGGCGAGCACCTTCAGATATTCGACCGCGGTGGCTTCGTCCCAGTGACGACCGCCCAGCGCGGTGTTCTGCGGCTGGAAGCTCCACGGGATGAACGCCGTGAAACCGCCGGTCTCTTCCTGCAGTTCATAGAGCCGCTGGAAATGGTTGATGCGGTGCTCGTATTTTTCGCCGACGCCGAACATCATGGTCGCGGTGGTGCGCATGCCGATCTGATGGGCGGTGCGGTGGACGTTGATCCAGTCTTCGGTCAGGCACTTCAGGCGGGCAATCTTGTAGCGGACTTCGTCGTCGAGAATTTCGGCGCCGCCGCCGGGGATGGAGTCGAGGCCGGCATCGCGCAGGCGGAGGATCGTGTCGCGAATGCTCAGAGGCTGCTGTACTCGGCGATCGCGATGATCTCGGACGCCGAATAGCAATGCAGATGCACCTTGGGAAAGCGCTGCTTGATGCCGCGCAGCATCTTCTCGTGCCAGTCGATCTTGAGATCGGGATGCAAGCCGCCCTGCATTAACACGCCCGTGCCGCCGAGTTCGACCGTCTCGCGAATCTTGTCGTAGATCGTGTCGAAGTCGAGGATGTAGCCTTCCTTCGCGGCGGGGCCCTTCAGCGGGCGATAGAACGCGCAGAAGGTGCAGTACTCGGTGCAGAAGTTCGTGTAATTGATGTTGCGGTCGATGATGTAGGTGACCACGCCCTCGGGATGAAGGCGGCGGCGTACCGCGTCGGCTTCCATACCGATGCCGATCAGGTCATCGGACTCGAACATCTCCAGGGCTTGCTGTTTGGTGAGTGACATAAGACGTCCACAGAACTTCTCATTCTATCGAAGGCTGCGAAGACCGTTCAAATCGCGCTTACCTTGGCGAGGACTGGAATGGTGGCGGATCAAAACCTTTCACCACAGAGGACACAGAGATCCACAGAGGAAAGGTAGGCAGTCCTGGTCTTGGCACAATGGATACCCGAACTACGGCAGTTCCCTTACCCAGATGTTTCGGAAACTTAGCGGCTCGCTTTTGTCGCCGTGAGCTTGCAGCTTGATGGGCGCGCCGTCGAATTTCTTGTAGAAGGGCTGACCGATGTAGCGCGTTTCGCCTTTCAGTTCGAAGTGATTTTCGACCAGCACTCCGTTGAAGAATGCGGTCACGTACGCGGGAGTCTTCAGAGACCCGTCATCATTGAACGTGGGAGCGATCCAGACGACATCGTAGACTTGCCACTCGCCGGGCTTGCGGGCCGGGTTCGCGAGCGGGAATGCTCTGCTTGTAAATGCTCGCGGCCATGCCATTGACATAGGTTTTGTTGTTGTAGGAGTCGAGCACTTGCAGTTCGTAGCCGGCGTCTCCGGGGCCCGTGGAGGCCAGGAAGAGTCCGCTGTTCCCTCTTGCCTGTCCGGAGCCGGTGATGCTTTCGGGAACCTTCCACTCCATGTGGTACTGGTAGTTGTGGAAGGTGCGCTTGGTCTCGATATTGCCGGCGGTCTTACTCACAACGAGAATGCCGTCGGCGACGTTCCATTTCGCCGGTTGCGAGCGATCGTTGGCCGACACCCACTCGTCGAGATTCTTTCCGTCGAAGAGGACGATGGCGTCTGACGGGGGCTTGCCGCTGCTCTGCGGCCGGTGTCACGACTTTTGGTTCGGGCTGCCAGACTTCGGTGTCTTCGGGCTTGGCCGAGGATTGCTGTTGTGAGTAGAGAGGGACAGCCATCGCAATAAGAATTGTAAACGCGAAACACATCGAAAATGGGATGCGCATAGTGTTCAAGAGCATACACCGAAATTGATCAGGATCGTGTCTTAAGCTTTCGATGGTGGATGTGAGTCTCTCGCCTTCCGCACCTGTGGCAGTGGCACGCTCCCCTTCGCTTCGCTCAGGGTCGCGGGGACGGACCCTTTGACTTCGCTCAGGACAAGCTGCGTCCGCCCCTACACAATCCAATTTGCGCGGGGGATTGCACTGCGGCCGAAACTTGATACCATTCATCCGCATCAAGGAGATTCCTCCCATGATTACTCGTCGCAGCTTCATCATTGCCAGCGGAATGACCGCTCTGGCTTCCACCCGCGTCTTTGGCGCCAACGAGAAACTTCGCCTTGGAGTTATCGGGGCCGGACATCGCATGAAGGGCCTGCTCGATTCCGCCGACAAGGCCGGCCCTTACGAAATTGTGGCGGTAAGTGATGTGTACGGGCCGAATCGCGATGCGGTCAAAGAACGGTCGAACGGGCTGGCTACGACGCATCTCGACTACCGGGAAGTTCTCGACAAGAACATCGATGCGGTCATCATCGCGTCTCCAGATCACTGGCACGTGACGATGGCGGTCGACGCGCTCAAGGCGGGCAAAGACGTATATCTGGAAAAGCCGGTAACGCACACGATTGAGGAAGGCGCGACTCTGACGAAGGCGGTTCGGTCGAGCAAGCAGATCCTGCAGTGCGGCATGCAGCAGCGCAGTTGGACGCATTTTCGCGATGCGGTCGATCTGATTCAGGCGGGGAGCCTGGGGCGCGTGGTGCAGGTGCGCACGTACTGGTGGCAGAACTATCAGCGGAACTGGGTATCAAAGCCGGTCGACCAGCAGGCGCTCGACTGGAAATTGTGGCTTGGGTCGGCGCCGGAACAGGCCTTCAGTGATGAGAAATTCGCGCACTGGCGATGGTTCTGGAACTTTGGCGGCGGGGCGATGACCGATCTGTTCACCCACTGGATCGATGTGGTGCATTGGGCGATGAAGGCCGACACGCCGCGTCAGGCCTGCATGGTCGCAGACAAATACGTGTTCGACCAATGGGATTGTCCGGACACGATCCAGGCGGCGTTCCGCTATCCCGGGTTTGATGTGGTGTACGAAGGGATGATGTGTTCGTCGATCGATGATGGAGGGCTGGAGTTTCGCGGGACGGATGCGACGTTGAAGATCGATCGCGGGGGATTCACCGTTTATCGCGAGGGCGCGCAGAGGGATCAGAATCCGGTGCTCAGCGAACGCAGCTACCGCGATGGAACGATCACGCACATGGAGAATTTCTTCGAGTGCATCAAGACGCGCAAGGAACCGAACGCGCCGGTGGAAGCGGGCGTCGCTGCGGCGCGGGCGGGGCATATCGGCAATCTGGCGTACCAGCGCGCGGGACAGGTGAGTTGGCCGATTAAAGGGTAAGCGTGCGCCCGGTTGTGATGGGGTTCACCACGGAGGACACAGAGGGGCACAGAGCAATACTCTGGGAGTGCGTCGGGAGTAGTCGACACGCGCGTCTATCGCGATTTCCGAAGGAAGTTTCGGACGCGAACGTCGCGCAACCAAAGACCTGCCCACAGGAGGCAAGCGAAGACGATGGCGAAAACCACATTGAACCAACTCGCTTGAATACGAACCTGACTCGCGATGGCGCCGCCGAGGTATCCGGTCAGCAAGATTGCTCCGAGGACGGCGGTGCGAGGAAGCAGATACAACAGTGTGCACGCCAGCAGAACCATGCCGATCCCTACAATTTCGGATTCCGGATATCCCAACCCTAAAGTTGATTTCACGACGAAAGCAGGTTTCAGGAGCTTCATCGCTCCATCCCATAGAAGAAATAGCGATGGGAGGCCGCTCGTGATACGGCCGGCCCAGCGTTGTACGTTGGATATCTCGCGACCGTTGTAAGGACCGCGTTCATCCCCGGACATTGGTGTTGTCATTTGCCGACCTTCTTTCCGCTCCTGCTGCCATTCCCAAGTTCGCTTAACGCCAAGGTGGAACAGTTTATCAAGCAGGGATTTTCGTCACAAAGAGAATGTGAGCCGTGTGCGCACCGAGCCTGACAGGCATCGTCCAGCCTCGGGCCATCCCCTCAGGGGCTGAAGCCCTCGCCTTCTGGCAGAGCTAACGGCACCGCTAAAGCCGTGCCCTTCCCAAAACCATTGTGGATGGCAAAGGGAGAAGCCGTGCCCTTCCAAAAGCATTCGCGAAACAGGCGTGAACGGTTCTAATTCTGCTCCGATTCAGGGTTGGGAACTAGCGTATAAGTCGTTGGAAATTCTACATTTGAACATGTTCGATTTTCCCCTTGACAGGCTCTGGACAGGGCTTTATGGTTGTTTTGAACACGTTCAATATCCCTTTGGGAGGGAACATCATGACAACAGCCAACAACATCATCGTGGTCACGTACCTGACGTACCTGCTGATCAGCGTCACCCTGACGATCTGGGTGGCACGCACCCTGTATAAGCGCGGGGCCATCTTCCTGGTGGATGCCTTTCATGGCAATCGAGAACTGGCCGACTCGGTGAACCATCTGCTGGTGGTGGGGTTCTATTTGATCAATATCGGATTCGTGTCGCTGGCGCTGAAGACAGCCGACGTGATCAACACTTCGCGCGGCGCGATTGAATTGTTGAGCGACAAGATGGGCATGGTGCTGCTGATCCTGGGCGGGATGCACTTCTTCAACCTGTACGTCTTCTCGCGCATTCGGCGGAGCGCGCGGGTGCCGCGGCCTCCGGTGACGCCTCCGGTGGCGCCGGATGCGATGCTGAAGGTGGCGATGCCGCGGTGAGGAAAGGTTTAGCCACAAGGGCTCGAAGGTTCGCTACGGAAGGCAAGCCCAACTGTGGCCCAGAGATCCTTCGCGGGGAATGGTAGGGCGCGAGGCCGAAAGAGTGAAAGGAGGCACGCATATGGAAAAACTCTACGTGCTCTACGATCCGAAGTGCGAACTGTGCTGCCGGTTGAAGAACTGGATCCTGGTGCAACGGTCGTGGATCGGGCTGGCGCTGGTGGAGCAGGGGTCGGAGAAGGCCAAGCGGCTGTTTCCGGAACTGGAGCGCATCGCCGGGAAAGAAGATCTCGCCGTGATCAGCGATGAAGGCGCCGTCTATTTGAACGACCGTGCGTGGATCATGGTTCTGTATGCCATGGTGGAGTACCGCGAGTGGGCGTCGCGGCTTACGCATCCGGTGCTGATGCCGCTGGCGCGGCAGGCGTTCGCGGCGCTGTCGAAGAACCGGCACTGGCTTTCGAAGATGCTGAGCTCGGAAGATCCGGAAGCGATTGCCGGAGAACTGCGCCAGGTCGAACTTGAGCCTTGCGCCTTGCCGGCGGGCAACGCACCGATGTCCACTGTTCGGGAATACTTACTATGACCAACCCAACGATCAAGCCCAGAGTCACGTCGCGCGCGGAAGATACGCGCCGCAAGATTTACGAAGCCGCGATGGAAATGTTTCGCGAGAAGGGATTCGAGGAGACGACCATGCGCGACATTGCGGCCAAGGCTGGCGTGGCTCTGGGCGGCGCTTACTACTACTACTCCTCGAAGGACGCCATCGTGCTGGCGTTTTATCGCGAGATGCAGGAGACCAGCACGCCACTGGTGGGCGGGGCGCTCACGGACAAGAAGAAGCTGAAAGAGCGGATTCGGGCGGTGCTCGATCAACGGCTGAAGCTGCTGGCGCCGAATCGCAAGTTCTGCGCCGCGCTGTTCCGTCACGCGCCGGACGGGGCGGACCCGCTTTCGCCGTTCAGCGAGGAATCACGCCTGATTCGCGATGCGGCGATCGAACAGATGCGGGTGGCGATCGAAGGCGGCGATGTGAAGATTCCGTCGGATCTTAAGCCGCGGTTGCCGTATCTGCTCTGGCTGTACCAGATGGCGCTGATCATGTTCTGGCTTTACGACCGCTCGCCTGATCAGGAGCGGACGCAGCGGTTGATGGAGAAGAGTCTGGGTTTGCTGGTGAATCTGCTGCGGATTTCGTCGTTGCCCTTGATGAAGCCTTTGCGGAAGACGGCGCTGGAGTTGGTGGAGGCGGCGAGTGGGTAGAGTTGTGGCCCTCAGCGGCTAAAGCCGCCATAGACAAACGGTTTTCGCAGCGCTGAAGCGCTGCGCCACCGAGATCGATTGGCTGACGACTTTTTCCACGGCAGTGAAGGTCGTGCCCATTGCAAAACAAGAGTCGGTGATGCAGGACGAAAACGCTGGGCACAAGACAGTCACAATTACCGGTGCGTTCAGCTACACGGGCAAGTACGTTGCCCGACTTCTGCTTGACCGTGGATGCCGGGTTCGCACTCTCACGGGGCATCCTGAGCGGCAGAATCCTTTTGGTGAAGCCGTGGAGGTCTTTCCTTACAACTTCGATCGTCCCGACCAACTCAGAAACTCGCTCGTCGGCACGTCTACGCTGATCAACACCTACTGGGTTCGGTTTCCTCGCGGAGAATCCACGTTCGAAGCGGCAGTGCGAAATACGCGGACATTGATCGAGGCGGCGAAGGATGCCGGAGTCGAGCGAATCGTGCATGTGAGCATCGCGAATCCGTCGGCGGACTCTCCGCTCGGCTACTATCGCGGGAAGGCGGAACTGGAGCAGGCCGTGATCGATTCCGGGCTTCCTACACGATCGTGCGGCCTACGGTGATATTCGGAGCCGAAGACATACTCATCAACAACATTGCGTGGTTCGTGCGGCGACTTCCCTGTGTTCGGCATACCGGGCGATGGCTCGTATCGAATTCGCCCGATTTATGTGGAGGACATGGCGCGGCTCATGGCTGACGCCGTGGACGCGCGTGGGAATGCCGTGATCGATGCGGTGGGGCCGGAAACTTACACGTTCGAGGAGTTGGTCAGACTGATCGCCCGCTCCATTGGACGCTCAGTTCACTTGGTCCATGTGCCAAGCAGGTTGGCCTACCTTGCGACCCTAGTAACGGGATGGTTGGTTGGGGACGTGGTGCTTACGTGGGAGGAGTATCGCGGACTGATGGGCAACCTGCTGGCTCCCGAAGGACCTTCGTCAGGGCACACTCGATCTGAGCGGATGGCTCGCGGCCCACAAGGAGTTGGTCGGAATGCGATACGCCTCGGAAGTTGCGCGGCATTACAGCGAGCGTAGAGTCGCGGCCGCCAGCGGCTAAAGCAGCCGTTCAAAACAAAACGGTTATCGCAGCGCTGAAGCGCTGCGCCACCCAAAATCGATTGGCCTGAAATCGATTGGCTGAATCGAGCTGACTATTTTCCGCAGCCTGTGAAGCCGACCTGCCCTTTCAAAACAGGGTGGCTACTTTAAGAATTACTTCCAGATTGCGAGTCCTCCAGCATTACACTCTAGCGAATAACATTGCAGGCCTGTAGAGGCATCGAGCAAGGATCATGCAGCGCATGAACGTAAGAGAAGGGGAAATCCAGATGGATCGTCGACGGTTTGTACTTCTAACCGGCGCAGGTGCGATAGGTGTTCTCCTCAACAAGCCGTTGAGTGCTGCGTCGGCGGCAACGCAGACGTCCGCTGCGACTGGCACGCCTTTACCGCTCTTTTTTGGGGTGGACTACTATCCGGATCAGACAGCCGATGCGTTGTGGGAACAAGACGCCATGGCGATGGCTGAGGTCGGGATCACCAATGTTCGAATCGCCGAGTTCGCCTGGTCTCTCATGGAGCCGCGAGAGGGAACGTTCGACTTTCAATGGCTCAAGCGGGCGGTCGATGTGCTGCATCGGCATGGAATCGCCGTTATCCTTGGCACTCCTTCCGCCGCTCCTCCGCCATGGTTATCTGCCAAATACCCTGAGATCCTTCTGGTAAACGAAAACGGAGTGACACTCAGTCCAGGGACGCGTCGATTCACCTGCCCCACCAACGCTACTTACCGGCGTCTCGCGAATGCGGTCGCGACGGAGATGGCGAAAGCCTTTAGCTCTGTACCAGGAATAGTGGGATGGCAGATCGACAATGAACTCACGCTGGGCAGCGCCTCTCGTTGCTTCTGCCGTTCCTGCCGTGAAGGGTTTCAGCAATGGCTCAAGGCAAAGTATGGCTCTCTTGAGGCGCTGAACCGCGAATGGGGCACGGTATTCTGGAGCAACGTCTACACCGATTTTTCGCAGGTGCCCGTGCCCCTACCCTCCGGAGCGCCGCCGAATCCGGGCTTCGCCCTTGACTACGATCGCTATCAGAGCGCGGCCAATGTCTCATTCATGCAGGAGCAACTGAAGCTGTTACGGCGGCTCTGCCCATCCCACTTCGTCACTACGAACAATGTGGGTGGGTTTATCGACACTATCGATATGCGCGATCTGTACCGGGACCTGGACTTTGTCGCGTCGGACAACTATCCAGGTGTTTTTGAGGTCTTTGCATCCGGCGACCCCAACTTCAGCATCACCCCGGAAGCGTCAGCTGCCATGGTTTCCTTCGCCCACGACTTCATGCGAAGCGTCAAAAATGGCAAGCCCTTTCTCATCATGGAAGAGCAATCGGGCAAAGCAGGTCAGCCGACGTTTTCGGCTCAACCGGAGCCGGGGCAGTTACGCCTGTGGTCGTATCAGGCAATCGCGCACGGAGCGATGGGAATCAACTATTTTCGCTGGGATTCGGCTCGCTCAGGTGCGGAGGAATACTGGCACGGGATGCTCAATCACGATCGAACAAAGAGTCCCGGCTTCGACGAAATTCAGCAGACCATTCGTGAACTGAAAAGTTTGGGCGAGAAGGCGCTCAACGCGTCGTATACGGCGGACGTTGCTGTGCTGTACGACTACAACGCCGACTGGGCGCTTGCCATTCAGCCCGGCCAGCCGAAGCTCAAATACGTCTCAGAAATCATGACCTGGTATGGCTGCGTGGCTGCAACTCACGCGGGTATCGATGTTGTGGACGGCAAGCAGGACTTGTCCGCCTACAAGGTTGTTTGCGGTCCGCTGATGTATATCGTGTCGCCGGAGCAGGCCAAACGCATTCGCGCTTTCGTGGAAGGAGGCGGTGTCTTCATCACCGGAGTGCGGTTGGGGGTGAAGGATGAGGCGAGCCGCATTCTCGAAACAGCTCTACCGGGGCTGTTGAGGGAAGTGATGGGGGTTGAGGTTATCGATTATCAACCTTTGTATTCAGCAAAGCAGGGCGTGCAATTTGCAGGCCTGCTGACTGGGCCCCAGGCCGAATGCCGCATTTGGGCTGACATCCTTGAGCCGCGTCAGGGTACCGAGGTGCTTGCCACCTACACTGTCGGTCACGCGGGAAAGGCTGCGATCACTTCGCATTCTTTCGGTAAAGGTCGAGCGATCTATATCGGGTCACACCTTGAGCCTTCGGAGCTTGGCCGCGTTCTGTTCACGTTGCTGGCAGCGAACGGAATTCGACAGTCCCTGGGTGTGCCATCTGGAGTTGAGATGACGGTCCGGCGCGACGGATCGCAACGATGGACGTATCTTCTCAACCACACCTCGAAAGCAGTGGATATTCCGTTAAAGGAGAGCTACCTTGATTTGCTCTCGGGCAAATCCTCTTCCAGTTCGGTGAGTCTGGAACCGTATGGCGTCAGGGTGCTGGCCGCCAGTTAATGGTCGGTTGTCGCAGATTGGGCTGCTGCTCTCCGCGAACTAAGAATCTTGATTTCCGCCTGGGCAAAACATTTTTAAAACCTCAACTGCATCGAAAGCATCTCTAGAACTCACTCTGTTCTCGCCCCCGAAAGTGGAAAGGAATGACGCCACCACAAGTGACACACAACGCGCCGACCGTTAATCCGTGGTTGATTGCGGTTGCGGTGATGCTGGCGACGTTCATGGAAGTGCTCGACACTTCCATTGCAGCGGTCGCGCTGCCGTACATCGCCGGGAGCTTGTCGGCGACGAACGATGAAGCGACGTGGGTGCTGACGAGCTATCTGGTGGCCAATGCCGTCGTGCTGCCGGCGAGTTCGTGGTTTTCGCTGAGGTTTGGACGCAAACGGTTTCTGCTGTTCTGCATCTTCTTGTTCACACTATCGTCGTTTGCCTGCGGGGCGGCAACCAGCCTGGGGATGATCCTGTTGGCGCGGGCTGTGCAGGGGGCTGGGGGTGGGGCACTGCAGCCTCTGTCGCAGTCCATATTGCTGGAGACGTTTCCTCCACAGAAGCGCGGGATGGCGATGGCTGTGTTTGCTTTGGGCGTGGTCGTCGCGCCCGTACTGGGGCCTACTCTGGGCGGATGGCTTACAGATACTTATTCCTGGCGATGGGCGTTCTACATCAACATTCCTGTCGGCGCGTTCGCGGTATTCATGATCTCGCGGTACGTGGAGGATCCGCCGTATATCAAGAGCGCGCACCCGGGAAAGTTCGACGGCATCGGATTGGGCTTGCTGGCGGTGTGGTTGGGCGCCCTGCAAATCATCCTCGACAAGGGGCAGGAAGATGACTGGTTCGGAGCTACCTGGATTCGATGGGCGGCGGCGGTCCTGGTGATCAGCTTCGCCATGTTTCTCATACGGGAATTCCGGCACGACAAGCCGCTGGTCGACTTGCGCGTGTTCCGACACCGCAACTTCGCCATGGGATGTCTGCTGATCGGACTGTTCGGGGCTGCGATCTACGGATTGATCACATTGCTGCCATTGTTCTATCAGGAACTCATGGGATACACGGCACTGGCAGCGGGATGGGCGGTGAGCCCGCGAGGTGTCGGAGCAATTCTGGCAATGCCGATGATCGGATACCTGACGGCGAAGATCGATAACCGGCTTCTGATTGCGTTCGGATTTGGCTTGTTCGCGGTGACCAGCATTTGGTTCAGCCAAGTCAATCTTTCGATCGGGCAATGGAGTCTTCTGTGGCCGGTTGTGCTCAGCGGGTTTGGCTCGGGGTGCGTATTCGTGCCGCTCTCGACGACCACCATGGCGTTCCTGAAGAACGAAGAGATTGGGAATGCCAGCGGACTGTACAACCTGATGCGCAATATCGGGGGAAGCATTGGGATTTCGATCGTGAATACGATTGTGGCGCGGCATGAGCAGATCCATCGCAATGAATTGGCCGCTTCGTTGGCGCCGGGGCGGGTCGAGGTGCGCGGGGCCGTCGCGGGGATACAACAATATCTGGGAGCGCAGGGTGCGTCGTCTGCCACGGCAACGCAGCAGGCCTATGGACTTCTCAACCAGGCGCTCACCGCGCAGTCGCGGCTTTGGTCGTATGTGGATGATTTTCGATATATGGCGCTGGTTTGTTTTGCTTGCGTGCCGATTGTGTTTGCGCTGAAGAAGTCGGTGGGGAGAGGGCCGGCGGGAGGGGCGCATTGAGGCGGATGGCCGCTGGCGTTCGTGATCGTGGGCGAGAATTCAATCTTTCGCCCCTTCGGGGCTGAGTCCTTTTCGACTCCGAAACCCACGGCTTTGCGCCGTGGGCTTTATTCTTTCGCCGCTTCGCGGCTAAGGTCTGACGCGGCGCTAAAGCGCTGCTCTTCCACCAAGACGCTTTCACAAAACCCTTCCACCAAACTCTTCCACCAGAGCCATTCCACCAAAACCTTCGCTATCACGACCTGCTCGCTTTTAAGCAACACTGCAGCCGTCGCTCTGAACCAACGACCCACGCACTGGTGACTCGTGTCGTTGTGAAGCGCAAAGGCGAGCGTTATACTTCGGTCGCTTTGATCTCTTAATCTCTGAACTCGGCTCTCTTTATCAACGATGCTCCCTGAATAACTTGAGATTTCCATTTTAAAAAGTGCTGACCTGGAGGAGACATGCCTACCCGCCGCGACGTACTCAAGGCCGGACTGCTGGCGCCAGCAGCCGTTGCCGCCGCTAAACAAATTCCCTTCGATCTCGCCGCCAATACTGCCGACGCCAGAGTCGAATCCGGTGGTTGATGACAATGCCCTCGCTTCTCCTACTCCCGGTCGCAGGGCGCGAGCGATTGCTCCTCGACTTTGGATGGCGCTTTCACTTCGGGCACGCCGATGATCCGGGCAAGGACTTCGGATTCGGCGGTCCGGCGGTCGGCAATTTCCAGAAGACGGGGAATTTCATGCCGGCGTGTTCCATCGCTTACGACGATAGCGAGTGGAAGAATCTCGACTTGCCGCACGACTGGGCGGTGGAGTTGCCATTCGAGAACGACCCGGATCTGTTGAACAAAGGTTTTTACCCGCTCGGCCGGAAGTATCCAGCGACGAGCGTGGGGTGGTACCGGCGAGTCTTTGAAATTCCCGCCGAGGATGCGGGCAAGCGGATCACTCTCGAGTTCGATGGCGCCTATCGCGAAACCATGGTGGTGCTCAACGGCTTCTATATTGGACGGCACAGCGGCGGCTACGATCCATTCAGCTTTGACGTAACGGATTTCGCGTATCTCGGCCAGCGCAACGTCCTGCTGGTGCGCGTGGATGCTACCGAGAGCGATGGGTGGTTCTACGAGGGTGCGGGCATTTACCGCCACGTGTGGCTGGTGAAGACCAACCCACTGCACGTGAAGCAATGGGGCACCTTCGTGAAGTCACAGGTACGGTCCGGCGAAGCTTCGCTTTCCGTGCTGACCGAAGTGAGCAACCACGGAGATGCAAGTCGCAATGCGCGCGTCACCTCGACGATTCTCGATCCTTCGGGCCAGGCGGTGGGCAAGGACACTGCGCCCGCTGCATCGATTTCCGCCGGCAGACGATCAGAGTTATCGACAGGAGATCGTGGTGAAGCGGCCGCTGTTGTGGTCGCTGGAAGAGAGACATCTCTACAAGCTGGTCACCGAGATTCAGGCCGACGGCCAAGTGGTGGATCGCTATGAAACTCCGTTCGGCATTCGGACGGCGGAGTTTGACGCCGAGAAGGGCCTGCTGCTGAATGGCAAGACCGGTCAAGCTGAAGGGCACCTGCAACCACCAGGACCATGCCGGACTGGGCGCTGCGCTGCCGGATGCGGTGCAGTACTACCGCGTCGGCAAGTTGCAGGAGATGGGCTGCAACTCGATTCGCACATCCCACAACCCACCCACGCCCGAGTTGCTCGACGCATGCGACCAGATGGGCATGCTGATCTTTGACGAGACGCGCATGATGTCGTCGAATCCGGAAGGGCTCAGCCAGTTTGAGAACCTCGTCCGGCGCGATCGCAATCATCCCAGCGTGTTTATGTGGTCGATGGGAAACGAAGAGGGCCAGGCGAACACGGCTCGGGGCGGGCTGATCCTGAGCGCGATGAAGGCTGTGGCCAAGGAGCACGACGGTTCACGGCCGGTTTCCATCGCTCCCGCCGGGGCCATTGGAACGGGTGGGCTGGAGGTGTGCGATGTGGCGGGTTACAACTACATGGACCCGCAGGCCGAGGAGTTTCACAAGAAGCATCCAGACAAGCCGGTGATGGGAACGGAAACCGTGAGCGCTGTCGGCACTCGTGGTATCTACGTCACCGATCGCGCGAAGGGATTCGTGAGCTCGTACGATCCCTACACGACCACAGGGCGCGCATCGGCTGAGGGCTGGTGGAGGTTCTGCAACGCACGGCCGTGGCTCTCGGGCGGATTCGTCTGGACAGGTTTCGATTATCGTGGCGAGCCCTCGCCATACACGTGGCCCAACATCAGTTCGCAATACGGCATCATCGACACGTGCGGATTTCCGAAGGATTCCTTTTACTACTACCAGTCGTGGTGGACAGCGAAACCGGTGCTGCACATTTTTCCGCACTGGAACTGGCCAGGGATGGAGGGAAAGGAGATCGCAGTCTGGGCTTACTCGAACCTGGATCGCGTCGAGTTGCTTTTGAACGGCAAGAGCCTGGGCGCGAAAGATATCAAGAAGGATTCGCACGCGGCTTGGGTGGTGAAGTACGCGCCGGGTTCGATCGAAGCCCGGGGCTGGAAAGATGGAAAGCAGGTGATGACTGCCAAGCGCGAGACGACCGGCGCGGCGGCAAAGTTGGTGCTGCGCGCGGACCGCGAGGGAGTATCCGCCGACGGCGAGGACGTTGCCATGTTCGCAGTAGAAGTGCAGGATGCGCAGGGACACACGGTTCCGATCACCGACAATGAGGTGACGTTCCGAGTGTCCGGCGCAGGAAAGTTGATCGGCGTCGGCAACGGCGACCCGACCGACCACGCCTCCGACAAGGGAGCGTCGCGAAAGGCGTTCTCCGGCTTCTGCATGGCGCTGGTGCAGTCGTCGAAGACAGCCGGGAAACATTACGGTGGAGGCGACGTCGCCGGGTCTGGCGTCGGCGACGGCGACGATTGCTGCTAAGCCGGTGAAACTCCGACCGCAGGTGGCTGTGTGGCAGCGCGAGGTGCCGTCGGGCGCGGGAGTCACGGGACTGTGGAGACCAGTCCTGCCGTCCGGTGGTCCGGGGGACGATTTCATTTCCATGCTCGTGGGTGTTAACGCGGTGTTCACCCTACGTCAGGATGGCAGCAAGCTGACGGGAACTGTCGAAGGGGCCGCCGGATTTTTCGGCGGAGACGATGTTCCCGCACCTATTGTGGAAGGGACGGTCGACGGCGAGCGGGTGGCCTTTAAATCCGGAAGCAGCGACTTCAAGGGTGCGCTCAAGGGAGATCGCATTGAGTTGCAGCGTTCGGTCAATTTGCCGTGGGAGTCGCCGAAGCCGCCCAAGGAGGAACCGGGGCGTCCAGCAATCGGGCCGGCGCCGGACGGGTCCGATCCGTCGATTGATGCGACCTGGGAGGTGCCGTCGAGTATTCCGGTTGTGTTGCGGAGGGTGGAACGGTAGGGGCACGTCAGAAGAGACGGGGAATCAATCGAAACTTTTGTACTGCGATCTTTGCGCTGAAACGCTCGCGGGGAGACTGCATTTCGAAACGGATCGTCGCCTCATCAAAGCTCTGAATCGACAAGTGCGCTGGCAATCGGAAATTTAGCACTTCTGTGACAGGGGGTCTGTCGTCACCCGGAAACCAGTGCAGCGTCGAGTTCACAGGCAAGATCCCGAGCGACTGGCGAGGCTGTCCAGGCAGTATCGTGTTCGTCAAGATCAATTCCACTCTGACGGTGCCTGGGCGGCGATCTGCGTTGGAAATGACAAGTTCAATTGCGCCGCAGCATGACAATTGGATTGGCAAACCGAAATTCTGGCGCGCCTCCATTGAAATTGGGCTGAAGTCTGTTGTCTTGAACGAGAGCGAATCCGGGTCGCCACGCATATCTATCGCCCCGGCAGGCAGGGTTTTATCAGAGGCTTTGAATATCCAGTACGCGCCATAGAACGGAATTGAGACGGGATCCGTCGTGCGCCAGCTCGGCTTCGCGTCAAATACTCGTCGCATCGGCGAGGGAGGCACTATCGTGATGTGATCCGTCACCTTGGGCCGCAGGATTACTCCCGGCTCTGAATCACCCGCCACGAGCGCAGTTGATTTTCTCGAGTTCAATTCCCTCTTCCACGGATTGGATTCTGATCTGCTCGCCGTATTGCCTTCTCCGAATAGGGCTTGCAGAGCGGGGTACGGGCGATCTGCCGTTGATCCGCCGGAACGTTTGCCCTGAGAGCCTGATTGATGGTTATGGGGCAGGAAGCTCCGAAACCACGACCTTGCAGATTGAAGAAGACTTGCCTTTGACGATCTCCTTCTCGGCTTTGGTGACGAATGCCAGGTGGAAACAATGGAATCCGCATTTGCGTCATCGGTTGGGCCCTCCAGATACGGCGTCAGACTAGCTGCAACCAAAATGATCGCCAAACCCAACATGATCGACAACGGTAGTGCTCTGGGGAATCGTAAGTTCGATTGCGACTGACTGGCCGACTGGTGAAAGAAAGAGAGCACGACAATCGCGCAGCTGATCAGAATGGTCGCTAGATGCGACATTGACGCCACGGTGGAAAGCGCCCCGAACTGCAGTAAGAGGGCCGCAAACGTGAGCCCAATGCGGCGAGTTGCGTAAGGATCTATGCTTTGGGACTCGGCGCTTGTTGCGAACATCTCAGCCGTGCGGCTCGCCGGATAGTAGCGATAAATCAGTCTGGAAACGAGAATCGATAATACGAATCCGGCCAAAACAGCCCACAGAGAATCCCGGGCATAAAAGGCAGCTAACGGCGTGATCCAAGCGGCCACGCAGCAGAAGAACGGCAACACCCGCGAGATCGGAACTTCAAGTTCGCGCTTGGCAACGATAACCCCGCATGCAGCAAATACGGCTGCACCGATGCCGACCGTTGCAAGAACGTAAGTGAGAGCAAGGAACAGACCCTCAGCAGCCGATAGGGTCGCGGATCGCGGGACGGGGCAGAAGGCGCGTGCGACAATTGCTGATGCAATCAATCCAAGCAAGATTGGCAACCAGTGTCCAAACCAGTGACTGGTCGTTGCGCCGGTATGCAGTGAACAACTCTGCCCCTGCTTCGTTAGTACTGACAAGGCCAGTAGTTGGTTCCATACGTCCGAATGACACCGCGCGAACCCTGAAGGTTCCCTTGTTGACGTTTCTGCGGTTCCTCCTTCCCCGCGTTTGACAGCGGTTCTTAGCTTCCCTATCCTGCCTGTGTAGGCGTCTGCGAGGGGTTCTGCATGAGCGGCTGGCTGCAAAACAAGTTTGAGAAGAATTTTCTGATTTCGACGGTGGACTACGTCTTCAACTGGGCGCGAAAATCGGCGGTCTGGCCGATGACGTTTGGGCTGGCCTGCTGCGCGATTGAGATGATCGCGTCGTCCACGTCGCGCTTTGATATCGCGCGCTTTGGGTCAGAAGTGTTTCGTCCCAGCCCGCGGCAGAGCGATCTGATGATCGTCGCGGGCACGGTCACGCTGAAGATGGCGCCCGTCGTCAAGCGGATCTACGATCAGATGCCGGACCCGAAGTGGGTGATCTCGATGGGGGCGTGCTCGTCGGTGGGTGGTCCGTTTAATACTTATGCGGTGCTGCAGGGCGTGGATAAGATTGTCCCGGTAGACGTTTATGTAACCGGGTGCCCGCCGCGTCCGGAGAATTTGTTTTACGCGTTGCTGAAGCTGCAGGACAAGATCGACACGATGACGCTGGCCAAGAAACCCACCGAGGTGCGGCTGGATCCGAACATGGTGGAGAATTTCAAGCGCCAGATCATGATTGCGCAAACCCTGCAGCCGAAATAGCTGTGAGCGATGAGCTATGAATCCGGGCCCGCTACGCAACGCCGACGATCACTGTCTTGCTCGAACGGAAAGGGTCATAGCCAACCGAAACGCTCATAGCTCACGGCTCATAGCTCAGCATGGCCTTCACCCGAATCATCTCCCAAGTTCATCTCCCGACCACCAACGAAGCGCGAAACTTTCCCTGCAACGGAAAAATGATCTGCATTGCCAACATCTGGGGCCATCTTAGCGCCATGGACAACGAATGCCTGCACCAGGGCGGCTCGCTAGGCCAGGGTATGGTTGAAGACGGAAAGATTGTCTGCCCATGGCATGCGTGGAAGTGGGATCCGAAGACGGGCGCGGCGGTGGATCATCCTGATCAGAAGTTGAAGACTTATCCCATCAAGGTTGAAAACGGGGAAGTTTATATCGATATATAGGTCTCGCCTGTCACGAGCCTAGGGAACATGAAGCGTGCCGTCCGCTGAAGCGGACTCGGTTTCTTTCACTCAATCTTCCCGGCACTTCCGGGCCGGGCTTTCCCATGACGCCGCTACGCGGCTGAATGCGAGCGCGGATTCACGGTAACGTTTCTCGCGGCGGAGTGGTGGATCGATTTCACGAGGCAGAGTCTTGAGAAAGAGTCTTCGGTGAAATCTGTCAGAGCAGACGGGGGTTGCGGCTTTGAGGGGGAACATCCCACCTATTTAGGCTTGGCCCCGGCGGCTTGAATGATGCGCGCCGCACTTTTACTCTCGCTCACGACGAAACGTGCGAACTCAGGCTGCGTCATACTCATCGGATCGGCTCCGTGCTTCGCAAGCCACTCGCGCAAATCCCGCGTGGCCAGGGCGCGTGCAATGTCCTGCGCTAGTTTGTCCACAACTTCGGCAGGAGTTCCAGCGGGCGTCCACACTCCATACCAAATCGGGTAGTCGAAGGCGGCGACGCCAGCTTCCGCGATGGTTGGCACCTCGGGTAGCAGGCGAGAGCGCGTCATGGTGCTCACGCCCAGCGGGCGCAGCCTGCCAGCGCCGATGTCGACCAGTGCGAGTTGGATGGGCGCGAGCAGGTAATGCGTACGCCCGGCGACCGTATGGGCGATCGAATCGGCGATCGCGTCGCCCGTTCGTGCGGGTACGTGCACCGCCTTAATGGCAGCCGCTAGATTGAACTTCTCGACTCCCAAATGTGAGCCGGTGCCCATACCAGTGGATCCAAACTTCAACTGACCCGGTTTTGCCTTCGCTGCCGCGACCAGCTTGCCGATCGTAGCGATGCCAGTCATTTTGCCTGTGACCAGCACGTAGGGCTGGCTGGTGAGCGGAGCGACCGGGATGAAATCCTGCAACGGATCGTAGGCCGAGTTCTTCCACAGCGCGGCGCTGTATGCCTGAGCGCTGGTGTTCACGAGCAACGTGTACCCGTCGGCTGGCGATTTGGCGACCTGCGCGGGCCCCGCCGTCGCTCCCGCGCCGGGGACGTTCTGTACCGTCACCGGTTGGCCCCACAGTTCCGTGAGTGTATGGGCGAGGGCACGGGCCACTAAATCGGGGCCACCGCCCGCCCCGAACGGCTCAATCAGGCGCACGGGGCTAATTGGATAGTCCTGTGATGTTTGCATCATCGCGACAGCCGGCAGAGCCTGCCCTGAGCGTAGTCGAAGGGATGCCGGCGCTACCCTAGGAACTTCAGAAACTTTCCAGGTGGGTTGTCGAATCCCGGGAAGACCTCTCCCAGATTCTTATTGCCCATATGCGTCGCGACCGCTTCGCCGATCACCTGGCGGAAGTCGGTGGTCAGGGCGAGGTCGCGGCCTTCGTAGAGTTGCGATTGATCCAGGCCGGGCCAGCGGCCGTAGACTTTGCCTCCCTTGACTGGGCCGCCCAGGACGAACATCACGTTGGCGTGGCCGTGGTCGGTGCCGCGGTTGCCATTTTCGCGGGCCGTGCGGCCGAACTCCGACATCGTGACGATCACCGTGTCTTCACCGAGATCGCCGAGATCGGTCCAGAAGGCGGCGAGCGATTGCGAGAAATCCGCGAGCACGTTGGCGAGTTGGCCTTGCGACGGCGCCTTCGTTGACGTGATGGTCCCATCCGCTGATGTCGGCGAACGCGACCTGCACGCCGAGATTCGCTTTGATCAGCTGCGCCAGTTGGCGCAGGCTGTCGCCGAAGCGTCCCTTGGGATAGTTGGCTCCGCGCGCGGGCGAATATTTGCCAGGATCGGCCGCCTTCAGCATCTTCACCGCGTCGAAAGTCTCTTCGCCGGTCGTGTGCAGCACGCTGTCGGAGGAGTGGTCGTACATCGCTTCAAACGCGCTGGCAGCGGGCGAAGGCTTGGGATTTTTTCCGCCGTACGGAAAAGTCGTTGATGTTGTTCATCGCGACCGCCGGCTCGGAGCCGCTCAGGATGCGGGGAAGTGACGGGCCAAGAGCGATCGCGCGGAACGGAGAATTCTTCGGAGCAGGAGGCAGATTATGCAGCGAACGATTGAGCCATCCATCTTCGGTGATCTTTACGCCGGGCGTGCCGGTTTCCATGAAGTCCTGGGCGTCGAAGTGCGAGCGCGTGGAGTCGGGCGAGCCCGCGGCATGAACGATGGCGAGATGACGCTGCTGCCACAGCGGCTGAAACGGCGCGAGCGACGGATGCAGGCCGAAGAAGCCATTGAGATCGAGCGACCGATTTCTTGGGAATGTTGATGCTGGGACGCATGGCGTAGTACTGCGGCTCGCCGTGAGGGACGACGATGTTGAGTCCATCGGCCGCGCCGCGCTGGAAGATCACGACCAGGCGCTTGGGGCGAGTCGCCGTTCTCGGTGGCTCCGAAAGCCGCGCGGGTCAGGAAACTCGGGACCGCGGCCGTGCCGACGACGGCGAGAGCGCTGTTGCGAAGGAATGATGCGACGAGTTGGCATAGACAACAGCTCCTAGCTACTAGCTTCGACGAGCTGACGGAGCTGAAGCCCGTAAACCCTGAGCGACTCACGCGGCCCTGAAGGGCCGCTCTTCCACAGCTCACTTCCGGCATTCCCCAGCTATCTTCTCTGAAATTCTGGCGAACCTAACAACAATCCTGCCATCGTGCTTGCATCGGGCGGCTTGGGCTGCTGCGGCCTTGTCTTTCTGTCTCGCTAGCTCTTGCGGGCGTTTCCATCTGCGCGACGATCGAGTCGTGGGTTTGCTTCGACACGTCAGACGCCAGTAGCTTGGCTTCCATCGTGGAAAGCGTGGCGGTCACATCCGGCGGTGGAGACGTGGCCTCCAGCAAGTTGCACGGCGTCGACTTTCACGCCTCGGACCTTGCCGGACGTCAGAGCCAGGGCAAAATTCATGCGGTTGAGCAGGGCCGCTGAACTCACCCAGGTGTCCGCCTTCATCGAGTAGCCGGTGGGCGGCTGCGCTCCGTAGAGCGGCATGCCCATGTTGTTCAGCTGGCGGACGAGGGGCAGCGCATCGTCCACGCTGGCTCCAGTGGCGCGAACGGCGGAAGCGACAAACTCCAGCGGAGTTTTCACCTTGGCGCGATAAGTTCCGTCGGACCAGAACTCGGGAGAATGGAAGAGCGTCGACAGCACTTCGCGAATGTCGCCCTTCTTCTTCTGAAATGTCTTGGCCATGCGATCGACCAGCAGCGGGCGGCGGATCGTCGGAGACGAAACGTTGCGCGAGCTTGAGCGAGATGAAGTGCGCGGTCTGTGGGCTGGTCGCGAGCATGTGCAGCACTTCCCTGCCCTCGTCTTCTCCCTTCGGTTTGATGTGATGTCCGAGAACAAATTTCGGTCCGGGCTCGTGCATGCGGGGATCGTAGCGGAAACTCATTCCTTCGAAGGGCTTGTCGATGGTCCAGCCGGTGAAGACCTTGGCGACCTCGGTGACGTCGCGCTGCGAGTAACCACCGTTCACGCTGAGCGTGTGCAGTTCGAGCAACTCGCGGCCGTAGTTTTCGTTCAGCCCGCTGTTCTGCTTGCGCTTCGCGTTGGGATTCGGTCCGCGACTACCGCGCGGACGCCCGTAGGGTCCGTGCCGCATCATGGGCTTCGCTGGAACTCCCGCTGCCTGCAATGAGTTCGGGCCAACGCTCAACCAGTTGTCGAGATAGAACAGCATGGCCGGGCTCTTCGCGGTGGCCACGAGCAGGTCTTCGAATTTTCCCAGAGCATGCGGACGGATCACATCTCGCTCGTAGTTGGTGAGCAGTAATCGCTCTGGACCTTTGCCGACGAAGACGTTGAAGTGGTTGAACCAGAAGTCGGTCATCACTTCTTCGAGTTGGCGCTCGCTGTAGATGGCGCGCAGCAGCTTGGCCTGCGAGAGTTCCTCGACCACGACGGCCGACGGATTGTTCATGGCCTGCAGGACCTCTTTTTGCCTGGGATCGAGGCCCTCGAGAAATTCCTGTCCCTTGCCGCCTTTCAAGCGAGTCGGCAAGAGCGACCTGCTCGTCGGCTGACATGGCGAGAACTTTCTTGTAGCGCTCGTTGGGCGGGAGATCGATGAGTGCCTGGACCTGTCAAATCGGCATAGAGACGATCTTCACGGCGGCGCGCTTCGGCTTCTTCGGCAGGAGTTGGCCTGGGCGTGGCGGCTTCTCGGAGTGAGGCATGCGTCGCTCCGCTCCGCAGGGCGGACGAGGCGTCCGCCCCTACACGAACCTCAGTGGCGTCGTTCGGTGACATGTCATCCTTGCCAGCGTTCATTTCATTCGTGTCATTGGCATCGGGCGACGTGGGCTCGGTGGCAGCCGCTGCAGCGGCGAGTTCTTCGGCGGTCTTGGCGCCTTCAGCGGCCGCGGGCTCGGCAGGAGCGGGAGGCTGGGCGGCGGCGAGGCTCTTGTTCTCTTTTCTTTCTTGTTTTTCATCGATGCGGGCAATCCGTGCCTGATACACCGCACGGCGCGCCGGATCGGAAGGCATGGGCCGCTTGCCCTCCGCCACTTGTTTCACCATCTGACGGTCGGGAAAGTCCTCGAGGATTTCCTTTGTGCTCATGCGCAGCGTGCGGAGGGGCTCGAGGCGGGCTTCCACGTCTTTGTCAGAGATTTTTTCGGGATGCAGTTGCAGATCGATCCAGCGGTCGACGCCCATGGCCATCACCTGCTGCACGTCGCCGGGACGGGGCCCGAAGGTGAGGCGATTGAGGGCGTGCACCGCGCGCTTCTGTTCGTTCGAAGCCGCGTCGGTGGGCTGGTTCTTCTTCTTGGCGAGCAATTGCGGGACGGCGCATGGCAAGGCTGAGACACAGAAGGAACAGCGCTACGCGAGTCATGCTGGATCGCATCAGGACTCCCGGAGAGAATGAGTTCTTTGATTATGAACCCGGAGGGAGGAAAAAAGTTGCTGATGGGCTAGGTTTGTTGCATGGCGGAAGTCGTGAGGAAGAGGGAGACTTCAGCGGCTGGGGCTAAAATCCACGGCTCTCAATCCGGGCTGACGCGGCGCTAAAGCGCCGCTCTTCCACCAAAACCTGGACAGCCGAAGGCGGCTGTCCCCACAGGGCTATCTCCACTTCCCATGGATGCCTCAGCATGGGTGTCTCTACATGGTAGCTGCAGAGGAAACCGCTAAAGCACGATGGTTCGGCCGCGGGTGACTTTGTGTTGCAGAGTGGCGGCCAGATGATCGATGTCGGTGGCCGCGATGTTGACGGACGTGCCTTCGAGCAGCGGAACGCGGCTGCTGCCGACGGCGTCGCGACGGACCTGGATCAGCAGCGCCTGGACAACGTTGGGATCGAACTTCTCTGGCGCCAGGCGTACGAGGTCGCTGAGTGCGCTTCCGATCGACAGAGGAGCGCGGTAGGGACGGATGCTGGTCATGGCGTCGAACGAATCGGCGACGCCGACGATGCGAACAGACATTGGCACTTCTTCCTGCGACAGTCTGTCGGGATAACCGGAGCCATCGCTGCGTTCGTGATGCCAGCGCACGGTCTCGGGAATCCTGGGCCAGGGGAATGTGACGCTGCGGACGATCTGGTGGCCGACCGTCGTGTGATCGGCCATCTCGCGAAATTCATCGGGATCGAGCGCGCTCGTCTTGCCGAAGAGGCGGCGATCGACGGCGACTTTTCCGATGTCGTGCAGATATCCAGCGCTGCGAAGGGCGGCGACGTCGTTGGGGTCCATGCCCATGGCGTCGCCGATGGCGGCGGCGTAGCGGCCAACGCGCAAGGAATGCCCGTGAATGTTCACATGCTTGACGTCAATGGCGGTGGCGAAGGCTTCGAGCGCATTGTCGTAGAAGCCGTGCAGCGAGGCCATGAGGCGCAGATTTTCGGAGACACGCTGCGCAATCGTCTGAGTGAGCGCGTAATTCTGAACGGCGAGAGCGACGTAGCTGCAGAGCAATTCGAGGGCGTCGAGTTCATTGTCTTCGTAGAGCGCGTCGCCGGGACGGCGGCCGAGGCCGATGACGCCGGCGAGACGGCCTCCGGCTTTCAGCGGAGCGAGGCACTTGAACAATTCCGGCGCGACATTGCCGTTCGAACTCAGGAAGACCGAGTAGGTCGAGGAATTGAGAACGATGGGTCCGCGCGCTGCGGTAAGAGCGTGCACGTGTTTGGGGAGGAGAGGAATGAAGGCGGGATCCGGCATGAGGGCGAATCCCAGCGCGGTGGAGGAACTCAGGACGGCGGGCTTCTCGCTGAACAAAAACAGCGCGCCTTCGCGCGCGCCCGCCGCTTCCATTACGGCAGACAGCATGAGTCGCGAGGTTTCCGAGAACTCGCGCTCGGCCGTCAGGGCCGGCCCGAGTTCGGAAAGCGCCTCGACCGTGTGCAGCAACCGTCTTAGATTATTGGTCTGAATCGCCACCGACGAAGTGGGAGCCAGATCGCAGAGCAGAATGAGGGTAGCATGCGAAGAATACGGCGCGAGAGGCGGTGTTGGTTAGTTTGATGCGATAGTAACTGAGATGTGAACACAGTGACGTCGCTGATTCCCGGTGATGGAAATCATGGAGACTGACAAGCAACGTGGCGTGCTGGTTACGGGCGGCCGGGGCTTCATTGGGAGATCGGTGGGGAAGCTTTTACAGTGTCATGGATATCGCGGTGATTTCGCTCGATCGTGAGCCGCGAGCTGCGGGTTCCAACGACGTTGTGTGCGACATCACGGATCTCGCGGAATTGGAGACTGTGTTTCGGCGAGAACGCATTGATGCGATCGTACATCTGGCGGCGATTTTGCCGACGGCGGCGCAGCGCGAGCCATTGGTTGCCACGAAAGTGAACGTCCAGGGCAGCGTCAATTTGCTGGAGATGGCGAGGCAGTTCGGAGTGCGGCGATTCATCTTCGGAAGTTCTTTGAGCGTTTATGGGACTTGCCCGGCGGACCAGGTTGTAACGGAGATGGATCGCGGCGGCGCCGGAGGATTTGTATGGCGCCGCGAAGCTGTACGTCGAGCAACTGGGAGAAGCGTACCGGCAGGCGCACGGTTTGGAATTCGTGAGCCTCCGGATTGGGCGGGTGGTGGGTCCGGGGGCGCGGTCGGCGACATCGGCGTGGAGGAGCGAGATCTTCGAGTGCCTCGAGACAGGCCGATCCGGCGGAGATCGAGATTCCCTATGCGGATTCGGAGAGGATTCTGCTGGTTCACGTGGAGGATGTGGCGAGGATGATTCTGCAGTTGTTGCAGGCGCCACGGCCAGCCCATTGCGTTTATAACGCGGCTTGCGAGTCGGTGATCGTGGGGGAGTTAAAGAGTGAGATTGAGCGATTGAATCCTCGGTTGCGCGTGAAGTTGGGGGGACAGGCTGTTGTGGGGAATCCTCGGCGGGTTGAGTGGTCTCGGTTTGCGGGGGAGTTTGGGTTTGGGATTGTGCCGGTCTTTGAGCAGTTAGGCGCGGCTGCGGATGGGCGCCGCTGAGATTACACTGCCGCTTCGGGGAAGATGCCGCTCGGCTTCGCCTTCGCGGGACAGCCGAAGGCGGCTGTCGCCACATGAGCTGGCTACGTCACCGTTTGGATCGTTAGAAGTGTTCGCGGAGTTCGGCGAAGCGGCCTACGATTAGGAGCTTCTGGCCTTCTGGGGCGGGGTTTACCTCTTCGTGCTCCAGAATCCAGGTGTCACCGTGGGGGACGAAGATCGCGTGCAGTCCGGCGGCGAGTGCGGGATTGATGTCGGACTTGGGGCTGTTGCCGATCATCCAGGTGGAGGTGTGGTTGCATTCGTACTTCTCGGCGATCTGCGCGTAAACCTCCGCGTTCTTCTCTGCAACGATTTCGGTCGCCGCGAAATACTTCTTCACTCCCGAGCGCTCGACCTTTGCCTGACTGTTCGGCCTGCGCGCCTTTGGTCACGAGGATCAGGCGATGCCTCTGCGAGAGGTACTCCAGCGTCTCGGGAACTTCGGGAAGGAACTCGATGTCATGGTTCTCGATGATGCGGGTGAAGCTGAGGACTTGTTCGTGAAGCTCTGGAGTGACCGGAACGGGGCTCAGGCGCTCGAAGGTATCGACCAGAGCGTGGGCGAAACTGTGCAGTCCGTATCCGTGCTTCACGATGCATTCGCGCTCGACGTCGTTGAGGACTTCCCGCACCTGCTCGGGCGTGAACTCGTGATGGTTGAGGAATGAAATGAAACGGGCGATGGCGCGCTCGAAGTAGACGTTGTTCTCCCAGAGGGTGTCGTCGGCGTCGATGAGGAGGGTTTGGGACATGCGAGCTATGAGCAATGAGCCCGAGCTACGAGCAATCCACAGTCTGCCTGAATTTGGGTCTTGCCGAAAAGCTGCCGCTCCAAAGCAGAAGAGTCGGAACTACCAGAGCTGAGCTCATCGCTCACTGCTCATCGCTCGTCACACCCAATCCACCTTCGCTTCGGGGCCGATGATGCCGGCTTTGTGGCCCATATCGAGCAGGCGGCGCACGGCTTCGCGTCCGTCAGGTCCGTAGTCGAGGGTGCGTTCGTTCACGTACATGCCGACGAACGTGTCCGCGGATTGCGGATCGAGATCGCGGGCGAACTGCATGGCATAGGCCAGCGCTTCTTCGCGGTGATCGAGGCCGTACTGAATGCTTTCGCGCAGAGCAGCGGTGACGGCGGGCATGAGTTGCGGACCCAGAGCGCGGCGGATGGCATTGCCTCCGAGCGGAAGCGGCAGCCCAGTGACCTTCTGCCACCACTTGCCGAGATCGACGATGCGGTGCAGGCCTGACTTGTCGTAGGTCAACTGGCCTTCATGAATGATGAGACCGGCTTCGTACTTTCCTTCCAGAACCTGCGGGATGATCTGATCGAACGGAACAACCTCGGTCTCAACGCCGGGAGCGAACAGCTGCAACGCGAGGTAGGCGGTGGTCAGAGTGCCCGGGACGGCGATGCGCTTGGTCTTGACGTCGCTTTGCGAGAACGGGCGGGGCGAGACGATCATGGGGCCGTAGCCCTCGCCGACGCTGCCTCCACAGGCCATCAACGCGTATTTGTCCTGAACGTAGGGATAGGCGTGAAACGAAATTGCGCTGACATCGTAGACGCCTTCGCGGGCTTTCTGGTTCAGCGTCTGGATATCGCAGAGCGTGTGCGTGAAACGCAGGCCCGGGGTGCGGATCTTGTGCGTGGCCAGAGCATAGAACATGAAGGCGTCATCGGAGTCGGGGCTGTGAGCGACGGTGATCTCGCGGAGTTGAGTGGGCGAATCCTGGGAGGGCCTTGTTGTGTCGGAAACAGCAGTCATCTTTTTAAACCTTAATCTCAGTGGTGACGATTTCTTTCGCCCCATCGGGGCTGTTGACCTACTTAACCTGCAGTCCCACAGCTTGCGCTGTGGGCTGTATTCTTACACCGCTTCGCGGTTCGTCGATCTTGATTCAACCCAGGGCGATGGGCTCGGCTTCTCAAGATGCTCGCTTCGCTCGCGGGGCGGACGGAGGCGTCCGCCCCTACACGGACTCTTATGCCGCTTCGCGGCTTACAGATCGACGCCAGCGGGCTGCGATTCCGGCGGCGAGCATCACCTTGATCACTTCGGCGGCGATGAACCAGTAGAGGCCAAGGTATGCAGCCTTCGCCAGCGAGTGCGTGAAAACGTACAGCCAGCTCAGCCCTCCGGCGAAGAGCACAGCTCTCGGCGGCGATTCCCGCAACCGCCGCGCGCGCGAAGGTCTTCGAGCCGCGTTCGAAGATGTAGCCGGCGACGAATGCGACCAAGGGATACGCCAGCAAGAATCCGCCAGTAACTCCGAACAACTGGGCGATTCCACCCGGGCCCGTGGGATTGAAGACAGGCAATCCGGACATGCCTTCGACCAGGTAGAGCAACGAGAGCGGCGAAACCTCGCCGGCTTCCCAGCAGGAGACCGACCAGCAAGACAGCGAGATTCTGCACGGTCAGGGGCACCGGAGTCAGGGGCATGAGTGGAATCGTGATGTGTGCACACAGTGCCACGAACAAACTTGCACCCACGACCAGCGCGACCTGCCGTAAGGCCTCGATCGTGCGCTCTTGCGGAGTGCGCAGAGTTTGAACTGCCGACCTTGTCATAAGATGAACCTCCCAAGTGCAACGTCAGTGTTCGACGCGGTTTGTGCCGCCGTGATCTGTGGTCCAGGTTCACATCGTGAGCGTCATGCGTCTTCTGCAGATGGCGTCGGAGATGAACGTATAAAGCAATCGCAACACACACTACCACCAGCGTACTGACGCCCAGGATCAGGAACCACCAGATCATCCGCACAGCCGATTAGGATAACAGAAAGCGAACAGCGAGCTATGAGCAATGAGTGGGCTCAGCGCTTGCTCATAGCTCATTGCTGAATAGCCTTACGCAGTGGCCCTTCGCTTCTCGCGCATCACTTCGACGCGCTTGATCATGAACTGGAGGCGGTCGCGGCCCCATTTTGTCCGGGTGACGGCGGTCTCGACATCCTTCCACGCATTCGGATCGTTGAGCTTCTGGCGAAGCTCCTTGATGTAGGGATGGACTTTCGCGTAGATCAGAAACAGCTCCCCGCTGAAGCCGGGAGCGAGAAATAGCTGCTCGTTCAGGACGCCGTTATTCACGAACGATGCGACCATTCCCCAGTAGCCAGCTACCTGACGTAGCCAGTTATTTTCCTGGGTGCCCATCGCCCAGGCGACTTTCAGGAAATCATCGGCGCTTTGGGGGAAGAACTCTCCGGCCCACCAGTTACGGGCCTTACGCATTTCGGCCTCTCGTCGCAGGTCGTAGAGTTGAATGATCAGCTGGGCGTCGGCAGTGGTCGGCTTTCTTGGCCATTGTCATTCCTCCGGGAATGGTGTGGATTGTAATTCGAGTTTTGAGCGGTGAGCAATGAGCCATGAGCAGGATCAGTGGGACCGGGTGCTCATGGCTCATGGCTCACTGCTCATCGCTCATTGCTATTACGCATTTGTGCTGGCTGCCGCTTCGGGATTCGGCGGAGGCGGCGGAGCCGGACGCTCGTAGTCGCACTCTTTGTTCGGACACGCGATCACCGGGCCGGCTTTCAGATTCTTCTCGACCAGATACTCGCTGCCGCAACTCGGGCACTTTTCGGCGATCGGCTTGTGGGCCGAAGTGAATTTACACTTCGGATAATTCGAGCAGCCGTAGAACGTGTTGCCCTTGCGTGCGCGCTTTTCGACGAGGTCGCCTTCTTTGCAGTCGGGGCACTTCACGCCGATGAAGTTCTGCTTGACGTACTTGCATTCGGGATATCCGCTGCAGGTGGTGAACTCGCCGTAGCGGCCGTGGCGGATCATCATGTTGCGTCCGCACTTGGGGCAGAGTTCGTCGAGCGGGATGTCGGGAACTTTCTTGCCCTGATCGAGGCGGCGCGTGGTCTTGCAGTCGGGATATCCGGTGCAGGCCATGAACTGGCCGAAGCGTCCGCGCTTCAGGACCATCACGCGGCCGCAGTTCTCGCAGTATTCTTCTGCGGCTCCGGTCTCCTGCATGTCGGCGGAGTCCAGGTCGGGCAGGTTAATCGGATTTTCTTTCGTGAACGTGCAGGTATTCGGATCCTCTTTATCGTAGGTGCTGCAGGCGTAGAAGGATCCGTGCTTGCCCCACTTGATCACCAGCGGCGCGCCACACTTTTCGCACTTCTCGTCGGTGGGCTTCTCCATCCGCTTGATGTTCTCCATATGCTTTTCGGCATATTTGAGATCCTTCTGGAATTTCTTGTAGAAGTCCGACATCGCGTCTTGCCACTTCTCTTTGCCTTCTTCGATCTCGTCGAGCTCTTCTTCCAGACGCGCCGTGTACTGCAAGTCGAAAATATCGCGGAAATTTTCCACCAGCAGATCCGTGACGACGAGCCCGATCTCGGTGGGAACGAATTTGCCGCCGATCTTCTGCACGTACTGCCGCTCCTGAATCGTGGTCAGAATCGCAGCGTAGGTGGACGGGCGCCCAATACCCCGTTCTTCCAGTTCCTTGACCAGCGATGCTTCGTTGAAGCGCGGCGGAGGCTCGGTGAAATGCTGCTCCGGCTTCAGTTCGCGCAGCGTAAGCTTCTGTCCGGCTTCGAGCGCGGGCAACTTGTGCTTGAGTTCCTCGTCTTCTTCGTCTTTGCCTTCTTTCGATTCTTCGTAAACTCTGAGGAAGCCGTCGAACTTCAGGACCGATCCGGTCACGCGGAACCAGAAGATGTCCGTGCCGCTCTCATTTGGCATCGATGTCGACCGTGGTCTGGTCGAAAACGGCAGGGTTAATCTGCGAGGCGACGAAGCGCTGCCAGATCAGTTTGTAGACCTTGAACTCGTCTTCTTTTAAGTACTGCTTGATCGTGTCGGGATGGCGCATAGCCGAGGTCGGACGGATGGCTTCGTGCGCTCCCTGCGAGTCCTTCTTCTCTTTAAATGTGTTCGGCTTCTCCGGCAGGTAGCTCGGGCCGTATTCCTTGCCGACATACTCGCGAACTTCGGTGATGGCTTCGGGCGCAACGCGCGTCGAGTCGGTACGCATGTAAGTGATGAGACCGACCGATCCTTCTTCGCCGAGCTCCACGCCTTCATACAAGCGCTGCGCGATCATCATGGTGCGCTTCACGCTGAAGCGCAATTTACGGGAAGAGTCCTGTTGCAGCTTGCTGGTCGTGAACGGCGGAGCGGCATTGCGGCGGCGCTCTTTCTTATCGACCGAGCGCACGACCCAGTCGGCCTTTTCCAGCGCCGCGCGGATCTTCTCGGCATCCTCGCCGTTTGTGACCTCAACCTTCTCTTCGCCCTTGCCCACAAACCGGGCGTCAAACGCCGGAGGCTTGCTGGCAGCGAGATGAGCGTCGATCGTCCAATACTCTTTTTTCTCGAACGCTTTGATTTCGCGTTCGCGCTCGACGATCAGGCGAAGAGCAACGGTCTGCACACGTCCGGCGGAGAGGCCGCGGCGGACCTTGTCCCACAGAAGAGGAGAGACCTGATAGCCGACGAGGCGGTCGAGCACACGGCGAGCCTGCTGCGCGTCGACCAGATTCTGATCGATGGCGCGCGGATGTTCGAAGGCGGCCTGCACGGCGCGCTTGGTAATTTCGTTGAAGGTCACGCGCTGAATGCGCGGAGGAGCTTCGGGCTCGCCTTTTTTTGCCTTCTTTGCGGCTTTCTTCTTTTTTCCGCCGTCCTCGTCGAGTTCGAAAGCCAGGTGAGCAGCGATGGCTTCGCCTTCGCGGTCCGGGTCAGGCGCGAGATAGATGGAGTCGGCGGAGGCCGCCAGCTTCTTCAGCTTGGCGACAACTTTTTCTTTGCCGGGGATGACGACGTAGTCGGTCTCGAAATCATTATTAATGTCGACACCGAGAGTGCTCTTGGGCAAATCCTTGACATGCCCGAGCGAGGCTTCGACAGAGAAGCCCTTACCCAGATATTTCTGGATAGTTTTCGCCTTGGCCGGCGATTCGACAATGACTAAACCTTTTGACAATGGAACCTCAGTTTCTGTTTGGTGCGTTTTTTGAAGCTAGCACGAATGTCAAGCGGGGAACAAGTTACTGGCTGAAGCTGTTAGCAATGAGCTGATGAGCATCGAGCAAAACCGACTCCACTCCCGCAAAGAGCGCCCTCGCCTTAAGATACTTCCCTTTCTTCACGATGGAAGCTCTGGATCAGTGCAGTCAGCACTCGTTGCAACTCATCGGCCTGACGCGAGAGCCTTCGAAAATCGTCATCGCACAGCAACTTGAGATCATGAGCAAGAAGTAGGTGATACTCGGCTTCGCTAGCTGATCCACGAGCGATCTGCAAGAAACGAGCAAATCTCGTCATCTGATCGCCGACCCAACCTTCCGCTATATTCGCTCCAATCGAAGCCGCCGATCGACGCAGCTGACTCGTCAATCCGTAGAGTTCCTCCTTCGGAAATGCCACGAGTGGCTGCATAGACGGCGAGAGTCATCCGGTGAGCTTTCTGCCAAACTAACAAGTTCCTTGAAATTCTTCACATACGGCTCCCTCCTGCGATGCGTCTACTCATTAGCTCATGGCTCACAGCTCATCGCTCACTAAAAGCTCTTCACAAAATTCTTCCCCGGCATCTGCCGCACCTTGCCGCTGAGTTCCAAGCTCGAACAGGGCGGCGAAGATTTCTGAGGAAGACATCTTCGATTCCAGCTTCTCGACGAGTTCGTCGATGTGCGTGGCTTCGTCAGCTTTCAGCAGGCTCAGGAGGAGCTTTTCGTGAGGAGGAAGCCCGTCGTCCGGAAATAGAGATGCGGCGGACGAGCTTTGGGATTCAGGGGAGGCAGGCGGGGTCAACGCAAGTCGTACTTCTGTCGGGAGATCCTCCCACACGTCTTCCCAGGTCGCGACCAGCTTGGCGCCCTGTTTGATGAGTGTGTTCGGTCCCCAGGAATTCTTGTTGGTGACATTGCCGGGCACGGCAAAGACGTCACGATTCTGCTCGAGCGCGAGGCGCGCGGTGATGCGCGTACCGGAATATTCCGCGGCTTCGACGACCAGTACGCCGGCGGACATGCCACTCAGGATGCGATTGCGAATCGGGAAATTCTGCGGCGCGGCGAATGTCCCCAGTGGAAACTCAGAGATTAGCGCTCCACCGAAGGCGAGAATCTGCTCGGAGAGGCGGGAGTTTTCTTTGGGATAGATGACATCGACGCCCGTGCCGAATACGGCGACGGTCTTGCCTTTAGCCGAAATCGCGCCGCGATGGCTGGCGGTGTCGACGCCGCGGGCCATCCCACTAATAATGACCAGTCCTTGCGCGGCGAGGTCGCAGGCCAGGCGCTCGGCCATTCCCGAGCCGTAAGGAGTGGGATGGCGGGTGCCCACGACCGCGATGCCGGGCTTGGTCAGCACCTCGGGGTCGCCGCGCACATAAAGGATGGCGGGAGGATCGTAGATTTCCTTCAGGCGCGGTGGATAAGAAGCGTCTGCGACGGACAAGACGGTGACGCCAGCGTCGGCTGCGCGCGCGAATTCCTCGCGGGCCAATTCCATCGACTTTCCGGTGGCCAGCGACTGGGCCGAGACAGCCTGAATTCCAGTGCTCTCCAGTTCGGTCAGGGACGCGCGGAATACGGCTTCGGTCGATCCGAAATGTTCGGCCAGCTTTCGGGCTTTCGTCGGGCCGAGGCCGGGAGTGAGCGAGAGGGCGAGCCATTCGAGTGCGTGTGCGACAGAGCGCGTGGCGGCGGGGGAAACGGCGGCTTCAGACACAAATAGGGCTCCGAGCGGACTATAGCTTCTTGCCGGAGAAGGCTGTCAAGGTCAGATGTCACAATCGTTTGTTAATATTGTGGAAAGAGTCCCGATTCGAAACCACGAATGAGACGTTTGCGCATTTCCGCCATTTCCTACCTGAATACTGCCCCTCTGATGTGGGATTTTGAGCATGGTCAGGCTGGCCGCGACTTTGAGATTTCCTACACTTTGCCCTCTTCCTGCGCCAAGGCGTTGGCCGAGGGCACGGCCGATATCGGGATTATTCCGGCGGCGGCGTACACACAGATTCCGGGTCTGCAGATACTTCCCGACGTGGCCATCGCCTCGCGCCGGGCGGTGCGATCGATTTTGCTGGTCAGTCAGATTCCGGTAGAACTTGTCCGGACGGTGGCCTTGGACACGTCTTCGCTGACCTCGGTGGCGCTGACGAAAATTCTTTTTGAGAAATGGCTGGGCGGCGGCCGAACGTTCACGCCGATGGAGCCTGATATCGAGAAGATGCTCGACTGCTGCGATGCCGGGTTGGTGATTGGAGATCCGGCGCTGCAAGTCGATCGCAGGCGGTATCACACGCTGGACCTGGCGGAGGAATGGATCCGCTACACCGGCAAGCCGTTTGTGTTCGCGTTCTGGGCGGTGCGCGGGGAGGCATTGCGGGAAGCGGATCCTGCGCTGGATCTGGCAGCGGTGTTTCGCGAGTCGCGCGATCACGGACTGCTTCCCGAAAACATCGAGCGAATCTCGCGCGAGTGGGCGCCACGGGTGGGGCTTAGCGAATCAGATGTCCGCAGCTATTTGACCGAGAACATCCACTACCAGCTCGATGCTGGGTGCCAGGGAGGTCTGCAGCTTTTCTATCGATATGCCGCGGAAATCGGGGTGCTTCCGGCCGCGCCAGAGTTGCGGTTCGTGCAAATGTCGCGGGCGTTCGCCGACTAGCAGATTTCCGAAAAACAAATCGAACAACCACAAAGGACACGAAGTTTCACGAAGGAAATCTTTACCCCAATGCGTTAAGCTGGGGTTGATCTCGCGTGATATGAGCCTGTTTCAGCCCATTCCGAATGCAGGGGCGGCCGACACGACGCGGCCGCTGGCGGATCGCATGCGTCCGCGCACGCTGGACGAGTATGTCGGGCAGGATCATCTGATCGGGCCGGGCAAGCCGCTGCGGGTTTCAGATTGAGCGCGACGATGCGGGCTCGATCATCTTCTGGGGACCGCCGGGGACCGGCAAGACCACGCTCGCGAAGATCATTGCGAACATGACCAAGGCGGAGTTCATTGAATTCTCCGCGGTGCTCGCCGGGATCAAAGAAATCAAGCAGGTCATGGCCGATGCGGAGCGCGCGCGGCAGTACGGCACGCGGACGATCGTATTCATTGACGAGATTCATCGCTTCAACAAGGCGCAGCAGGACGCATTCCTTCCGCATGTGGAGAAGGGGAATATCCGGCTGATCGGCGCGACCACCGAGAATCCCTCGTTTGAGATCAACTCCGCTTTGCTATCGCGCTGCCGTGTGTATGTGCTGCAGCCGCTCACCGAGGAACAGATTGTGCTGCTGCTGCGACGGGCTCTCGACTGACCGCGAACGCGGGCTGGGCGAGATGAATCTGAAAGCGTCCGATGACGTGCTTAAGAAGATCGCTAGCTACACCAGTGGCGACGCGCGCAGCGCCTACAACGTTTTGGAAGTTGCTGCCGGGCTGGCGAAACCCCCACTTCTCCCAACATCAGGGAGAAGTGGGGCACCCGACCTGGAGATCACTGACGAGATCGTTCATGATGCGTTGCAGAAACGCATTCTGCTGTATGACAAGACCGGTGAAGAACATTACAACCTGATTTCCGCGCTGCACAAATCGGTGCGCAACAGCGATCCGGACGCGGCGTTGTACTGGCTGGGGCGCATGCTCGAGGCGGGAGAAGATCCTCTTTATGTTGCGCGGCGCGTGGTGCGGATGGCGGTGGAAGACATCGGTCTGGCTGATCCGAACGCGCTGTCGCTGTGCATGGCGGCCCGCGATGCGGTCGATTTCATCGGCATGCCGGAGGGCAATCTGGCGCTGGCGCAGGCGGTCGTCTATCTGTCGGTCGCGCCCAAGTCGAATGCGCTGTACACCGCGTATGGGAGCGTGCAGGACGATGTCGAGAGCACAGCGGCGGAATCGGTGCCGCTGCATCTGCGCAATGCGCCTACGAAGCTTGATGAAAGGGCTCGGCTACGGGAAGCGGCTACCAGTACGCGCACGACCTCGAATCCAAAGTGGCCGACATGGAATGCCTGCCCGAAAATCTGCGCGGGCGCGTGTACTATCAGCCGACGAATGAAGGCATCGAAAAGCGAATCCGCGAGCGCATGGAGGAGATCAAACGCCAGCGTTCGCAGGCCAATCCGAACGCTTCTGCGAAGCAAAAGAAAGAATCGTAACGCTTGCCTGCAGCATCTGTAACACTATCATTCGGGTAGTCAGCCTTCCCCCAAGGACAGGTCGTTATGGCTGCGATACCCAATCTCGCCGGCAACGAATCTGTGATTCGGCCCTTGCCGGACGATCTTGTCGAAGAGTTGCAGCGCGTGCAGAAGATCGCGCAGACAATCACTTCGATCCTCGACCTTGATCAAGTCATCGACAGCATTGTGAACGACGTCGCAACCTGGTTCGGATGCGTGGAAGCCAGCGTCTTCCTGCACGACGAGGAGCGGCATGAGATGGTGATGGCCTCGGTGCGCGGCTGCACGCTGCATGGCAAGGGGCATCGCCTGAAAATCGGCCAGGAAGGCATCGTGGGACACGTGGCCTCCACAGGCCGGATGCACTACGCGCCCGATGTTCGCAAGGACAAGTACTACATTGGTTGCGAAAACGACACGCTTTCGGAAGTTGGCATTCCTCTCAGCGTGGGCGACCGGCTGGTAGGAGTCTTCACGGCGTCGCATCCGGAACGTGGATGCGTTCCCGCGGCCGAAGCTGAGAATTCTTCAGGCGCTCTGCGATCACGTTGCGATTGCGATTCACAACGCGCGGCGGTTTCAACTGGAACGGTCGGAGCGCGCGGCCACTGGATCGCGACGCGCAGGAAGCGCGGGTGATTCAGCAGGCGCTGCTGCCGAAGAGTTCGCCGTACATTCCCGGGTTCGCAATCTCGGGACTGAGTGTTCCAGCGCGGGCGGTTGGCGGGGACTGGTACGACTTCATTCCGTTTCCGGATGGACGCTGGGGAATCGTTCTCGCGGATGTATCGGGCAAAGGGACGGCAGCGGCGCTGCTGATGTCGGCCACCCGCGGGATGCTGCGGTCGCTGGCTGAAGCGTGCTGCTCTCCGGGTGAAGTTTTGACCCGGCTCAACGAGTTGCTGGTCGACGACTTCCCTGCCGGAAAATTCGTGACCATGGTGTACGCCGTGCTCGATCCAGTCGCGCGCACCGTGGTGTTTGCCAACGCCGGGCATCTGCGGCCGCTCTTTATCGATAAGGACGGCGAGCACTTTCTCGAAGTGGAGCGCGGCTTGCCGCTGGGCCTCGGATGCGGAGACTACTCCGAGACGGTAATTTCGTTGTCCGAAGGATCGAAGCTGATCTTCTACAGTGACGGAATCACAGAAGCGGAGAACGGGAACGACGAAGAATATGGCGCGTCCCGGCTTGCCGAACACGCGGTCAAGCCCGGAGCATCCGCGGTAAGCCTCGTAGATGAGGTCCGGTCGTTTGCTAACGGCGCTGGGGTGCGCGACGACGCGAGCGCGGTGTTTATCGCGGTTGGAAACTGAGTTTATCGGAACCGGCCGCGGTGTTCCTTCAGGATGCAGCGATCCATCACCACGAAGATTCCAGCCTGGCGCGCCTTTGCGGCCGCTTTTTCGTGGATGACCTCTTCCTGCATCCAGACTGCCGGCACTTTGAGCTTGATGGCCTGATCGACCACTTCCTCCACAAATTCAGAACGGCGGAAGATATTGACGATGTCGATCTTCTCCGGGCACATCGAGCAAGGATCGCGTAAGCTTTCTCACCCAGGCATTCGTCAATGTTCGGATTCACCGGGATGATGCGGTATCCGTGGCTTTGCATGTAGGCAGACACGCCGTGGCTGGGGCGCAGAGGATTACAGGAGAGTCCGACCACTGCGATCGTTTTCGAACGCTGTAGAAGATCGGTGATCGGATCGGATTGGGGCGACGAGGACAAAATTCCTCCAGATCTATTTCTTGTTGGCTTCGTCCAGCTTCTGCTTGTACATCTTCAACGCCAGCTTGCGAATTGTTTCTGAGACTTCCTTGTTCGCCGAAATGTTTTTTAAATCCTGAATGAGCAGATTTTTCATCAATCCCAGGCCGAGATCGAGCGGGGTACGCGGATTTGCGCACAGGTTCCGCACAACGATGTAATTCTTCATGAAGCGGCGTTTAAGCGTGATCTGACGCAACACCGTCTCGAGAACATTTTTCTGGCTGGCGAATTTCTCCACTTCGCCATCGGAAAGCTTGGGTGCCTCGAGCACGGCGAAGGCCACAACCTTGGTCCCATCGCGGATCAGGATCGAGCGCTCTTCTTTGCTGCCTTTGAGCGCGAGTTGGATGCGACCCTTGACGTCGAGACGATTGATTTTCTGCAGCGTATTCTCGCGCTTCCCCTCGGCGGCGCGGCTTCCCGTGAGCGCCGGGTTTCGCGGCGGCTGGTTTGGCAGTTGCGCTTGTGGGGGCTGGCGGCGTGGTAATTTCCGCGGAGTCCAACACCGGGAAGTAATCCTGACCGAGCAATTCAACGACTCCGCCAATGGCCTGAAAGGGCTTCTCGCCTTCGGCCGCAATGTCGGCGGCATGATCTTTGATGTAGCCAGTGACGACCTCGTCGTGATCATCACCCGATGGCGCAGCGTGATCGCCTTCTGCAACCAGGGTTGGGGCACTTACGGGCGCCGAGGCCTCGGGTCTCGCCTGCGCAGCGGACGCAACTTCTGCCGCGGGCTGCTGCGCGGGAGTGGGATCATTCGACTGAGCGGACAGGATCGGAAGACTTGGGCCGAAGTTGCTCCACTTCTTCCTTTCTCAGGTACGGATTCGACTTCAGCACATTCACCACGGCCGGCAGCGATAACGCGCGTTTGCTCTTCAGGATGATTTCGACCGTGTCGCGCATAGCCGCCATTGCCAACTTGACGATTTTCGATTCTGGGACCGAAGGATTCTCGAGCAATGCGGGCAGCAGTCGAGGGCGAAGGTTGTCGGGCGAAATGAAATAGTCCAGCACTTCGCGATGGGTCTGAGGATCGGAAGCGGCTGCCAGGCAGGCTTTTTCGTCCCATCCGGCGAGCGTCATGCGGGCCAGTTCGCCGAAGACCTTGTTGTGGAGGGCGAGGTAAACGAGAATTTCGATATTTTCCGCCGGCGGCACCTGGAGAGCGCCGCGCGCGGCGAACTGCATCATGTTCGAAGGCAGCTTGGAAGCGCGGATTTGATCAATCGTGCGCGCCATAGATTCACTGCGAGCTCTGAGCGATCAGCGATGCAGCAGTTCGGTAGTCGCATCGCGGCTCATGGCTCGAACTCCAGTCAGCAATTCGAGTTCGTTCACCGCAAGTTCGAGGTCGCGAGTGATGCGGTTCTTTGTTGCGCCGCAGAAATTCGTCCCGCAACGTCCGATAGTACCAAAGAGTGCCCTCGCGTCCGCCATTGAACCGTGACCAGACAGATTCGCCCACGGCACGGTAGTCGCTGAGAATGGAGCGGACGTTGTTCAGCTTGTCGGCGGCGGAAACCAGGCGCGTGTCGGCGCTTTCCTTCTTCAGGCGGCGGATGTAGCTTTCTTTTCGCTCGCGCCACGGCGGCTTGGGGATCTCGTAGGCATCAGTGCAACCATCCACGATTTCGGCGACTCGCTTTCCAAAGCGACGGCGGACTTCCTTGAGCATGGGAGCACCGCCGCAATCCTCGACCACGTCGTGCAGCAGGGCGGCGATGGCGAGATCTTCGTCGCCTCCGGCTTCGAGCACGAGCGACGCGACGCCCATCAGATGCGCGATGTAAGGGATGGTCGAGGCCTTGCGCGTCTGGCCGGCGTGCTTCTCGGCGGCGAACAGGAACGCTCGCAGGAAACGCGGCCCGAGCTTCACGGAATGCTTTCGAGGCTGCGCAGACTTCCTCATGCGTCGCAAATCTTTCTCAGCAACTCAAGCTCTGTCATCCTGAGCGGAGCGGATTTCGCGTCTTATGCGAAATCCGCGTAGTCGAAGGATCCCTACTCCCGCTGCCGTATTTGCTGGTGGTAGGGATCCTTCGACTACGCACGGCTTCGCTTCGCTCAACCGTGCTCCGCTCAGGATGACAAGACATATTTTTCAGCAGCGAAAAGATCACTATTTCTCTCCGCGGCGCGCCAGCAGATACGCGCGGATGAACGGCTGCAGATCTCCGTCGAGCACGCGGTCGACGTCGCCGACTTCCGTTTTCGTGCGGTGATCCTTGATCATGCGGTACGGCTGCAGCACGTAGGAGCGGATCTGCGATCCGAATTCGATGTCGAGCTTTGAGTCTTCAATCTTCTTCGTGGCCGCGCGCTTCTTTTCCATTTCGAATTCGTAGAGCTTCGAGCGCAGCATGCTCATGGCGCGGTCGCGGTTCTTGTGCTGCGAGCGCTCGTTCTGGCAACTGGCGACCAGTCCGGTGGCAATGTGCGTGATGCGCACGGCGGAATCGGTGGTGTTGACGTGCTGTCCGCCCTTGCCGCTCGAGCGGTATGTATCGATACGAATGTCTTCCGGCTTGATTACGATTTCGATGCTGTCGTCGATTTCGGGGGACACGAACACGCTGGCAAACGACGTGTGCCGGCGCTTGGCCTGATCGAATGGGGAGATGCGGACCAGGCGGTGCACGCCGATCTCGCCCTGCAGCAGGCCGAAGGCGTATTCGCCATTGACGGCAAAGGTCGCCGACTTCAATCCGGCTTCTTCGCCCGGCTGGTAATCGTAGAGCACAGTCTCGAAGCCCTGCCGCTCGGCCCATCTCAGATACATGCGCAGGAGCATGTCGGCCCAGTCCTGCGACTCGGTGCCGCCAGCGCCGGGATGGATCGTCACGATGGCGTTGCGCGCGTCGTTTTCGCCGGAGAGCAGCGTCTCGGTTTCCAGTTTGTCGATCAGGTCGCGGAGAGAAGTGATTTCGCGCTGCAGGTCGGCGTCGACGTTTTCGCCTTCTTTGGCGAGGTCGAAGTAGGCGTTGATGTCGTCCGCGCGGCGCGCCAGATCGGCGTCGGTCGCGAGTACGTGCTCCAGGCGCTTCTTCTCGCGCATGACCTGCTGCGAGCGCTGGGGATTCGACCACAGGTTCGGGTCGGAGGCCTGCTTTTCGATTTCGGCTAGCTGCGGACGGACCTTCTCCGCGTCAAAGATACTCCCGGAGATCGTGGGCTTTCTTGCTCAGCTTTTCGTATTCCTGTTCCAACTCTTGATTCATGAGGACGTATCAGCCTTCTTGCGGTTTGCGAATGTGAAGCGCTCGATTAGCGCTCCAATCAAAATTATCGCACACGCAAACGCGAACCAGTCGCCGTGGCGGGTGTAGAACGTGGTGACCGAAGTGAGGGCATAGGGCGCGACGAGCGCGGCTCGCTCTTTGCGGGGGATGCGGGCGGCGATGCGTCCCCAGGGATCGATCGCAGCGGTAACGCCGGTGTTGGTTGCACTGAGCAGCCAGCGATCGTTCTCGATGGCGCGCATGCGGGTCTGATTCAAGTGCTGGGCGTAGGCGCCGCTGTCGCCGTACCAGCCGTCGTTGGAGATGTTCACGAACACTTGCGCGCCAAGATCGGCGGACTGGCGCACTTCGTCGGGAAAGATCGACTCGTAGCAGATGAAGATGCCTAATTGCTCTCCACCGGCGTTCAAGGGCTGGCGCGATTTGCCACGCTCGAACTGGCCGACTTCTTTGGTCAGGCCTCCCGCAAAAGAGAACAGGCTCGGGAACGGAAGATATTCGCCGAAGGGGACGAGATGGACCTTGTCGTAGCGCGCCGTCCAGTCGCCCTGCGGACTGATTAGCGCGGCAGAGTTGAACAATGGTCCCTTCATCGTTGGGATGAGCGGCGTCGCTACCGATCGCACCGACGACGATCCATGTGCCTGTGCTGCGGGCCATCTCGCTGATGACTGCTCGGAACTTCGCGTCATTCGTGAAAAAGGGCGCGGGCGATTCCGGCCAGACGATGAGATCGATCTTGGTGCCCGGATTGTGCGTGGCGGAGTTGACGGTCAGATCAGTCAACTCGCGCAGCGTCTGCTCGAGTTGGGCGGGAGTCCAATCGGCAGCAACCGGGATATTCTGCTGCACCAGCAACGCGGTCTGGTCGGCCTTGGCGGGTGGCGCTTCGACCAGCCTGCCGGACTGCAACACTGCGGCGGCCGCGAGCGCGGCGGCAAACATCATGCCGCGCTTCGTCCGCGGGATGAGAAATGCGGCGGCCATCGCGACGTTGACCAGCACGATTTCGAAAGAAATTCCGTACACACCAGTGAAGCCGGCAATGCGGCACAGCGCGACGTTATCGACCTGCGAGATGCCGAGCAGGTTCCAGGGAAATCCGGTGATGCGGGTTCGCGCCAGTTCGATCGCGACCCACAGGAATGGAGCCAGCACCAGGGCTCGGCGATGGTCGTGCGGACGGGCGAGCAAACTCACAACAAGCCCGAAGACTCCGTGATACAGGCCGAGATAACAACAAAAGAGAAACAGCGGCCAGCAGCGCCATGGGCGTGTTCAGGCCGCCGTACTGGCGCATCGTGTCGTAAATCCAGTAACAGGTTCCCGCGTACCAGACGATGCCGCAGACGTAGCCCAGCAAAGAATCCTTGCCATGGCGTGGCCGGCTGCAGGCGGACCGAGCCGGCGACTTCCAACTCTCCGGCGGGACGGGCGCGCAGCAAGGCAACCAGCAACGGCGCGATTGCGAACCAGGAAAGCATGTAGACGCCGGGCAGCGGGAAGATCACGACCTGCAAGATCGCCGACAGGACGGCGAGAAGCCAGGCGCTGGGGTGGATTTGGCGCACGTGGGAAGAATAGCAAAGAGCGGGAGCAGTACTCAGGTGTCAGGGGTCAGGGTTCAGGGTCAGTTGCCCGTGACGGTTCCATACCCCTGTCATCCTCGGCGGAGCGAAGGACCTTTGCAATCGCTCCAGCATGGGTGCTGCGGACTGGTTGTATGGGTCCTTCGGCCCGCAAACCCGCGGGCCTCAGGATGACAAGTTCGAAAAAGCGCTAGCGATTGTTTGGGACCGCGCCGATGCCTAGCTTCGCGCGCACAAATTCCACGATTTGCGGAGTCACGTAGTCTGGGGGCTTGATCTGGAAAACCGGGCAGTCCGCTACTGGCTTCAGGGAAACGGACTGCCACGATGGACTATTCGCGGATTGATGCAAGATGATCGCATCGGCGCGGTCGAGAAATTCTTGCGCGGATTTCTTGAAGTCGGCCGTGGCGGGATCGAGGATCGTTAGGTAGAGATCAGGACGCAGGAACTTCAAGACGCTGTTGGATTCTATGATCACATTGCGTGCGCCTTCGAGGCGATTGCGCAGAGTGGGCATCGCCTCGGCGAGTCTTCCCTGCTCGGTTCGCACCCAGAAAACTCGCGAAGCTCCAGCCACCAGAAACCGCGACGTGTCGGACTCACCTGTCCGGTCGCGCTCTTCTGTGATCGCCCACGAATGGTCGCCGGTGGCGCAATCGCAGGCTTCGCCGTTGGCTGAGCAAATTCCGTGGCCGTATTGCGTGATCTTCGCCGCAGTCCATTCAAATTCGCGCAATGCCGAGATCAGGCCGGCGACGACAGAGGTTTTCCCCACACTGCGTGAATGCCCGCCAATCGACCACGAGTGTGCCACAGGTCAATCCTTCTTAGCCAGCCGCGCCAATGTTGCCAGCTGTTTCAGATATTGCCGCAGCGGCTGCGCGGGAGTTCCCCAGAATGCCACGCCCCTGCCGCGCAGAATTTTGTTCGGCAGGACTCCGCCCTGGCCGCCCAGCATGACGCCCTCGCCGATGCGAGCGTGCTCGCCGATGCCGACCTGGCCCGCCGAGCACCACGCCGTTCTCGATCACGATGCTGCCGGAGAGGCCGGTCTGCGCGGCGATCACGACGTCTTCGCCGAGATCGCAGTTGTGGCCAACGTGTACCAGGTTGTCGATCTTCGTGCCCCGCCGGATACGGGTTTCCTCCAGCGCTCCGCGGTCGACCGTCGCATTCGCGCCGATCTCGACATCGTCTTCAATCACCAGCCGCCCGACCTGCGGAAACTTTTCGTAGTGCCCGGTCTTGCGGTCACGCACGTAGCCAAAGCCATCGCTGCCCAGCACCGCTCCGGCATGAATCATCACGCGGTCGCCAACGGTCGTGCCCGGATAAATGGTGACGTTCGGATAAATCTCGCACTGGCTGCCGATCGTGACCCCGGCGCCGATCACCGATCCCGCGCCGATCCGGGCGCGATCCTTGATTCGCGCGCGCTTCTCCGATCACCGCTCGCGCCTCGACGCGCACCCCAGTTCCGAGCATAGCGGATGCTTCGACTACAGCGCTCGGCGTGAATACTCCCGTGCTGCCGCCCGTCGTCGGACCCCAACATGCGCGCAGCGCGGGCAAAAGCCAGCTTGGGATGATCGCTGATGAGCAGAGGACGATCGCCCTTCATGCTGGAAGCGAACTCTCCTGCGATGATGGCACCCGCTCGGGACTGCAGCGCCCCGGCGAGATGCTTCTCATCGTCGACGAACACAAGATCACTCGGCGACGCCGATTCGAGGCTCGACACGCCGGCGATCTCAACGCTGCCGTCGCCAATCAGGCGGGCTTCCAGCGCTTCCGCGATCTCACGAAGCGAGCGCTTCATGGCTCTCACTGTATAGCAGAGATGTGGGACGAAGGAAGAGTAGGCTAGTCGGACTTCTTGGCCACAGCGGCCGCGGTCGCTGGAGTACAGGTGGCTTTGTCCTGACACAGTATGTAATTGCCGGTTCCCGAATTGCAGCCGGTCACGCCGCCTCCCGGGGAGAGAGTCCAGGTCCCCACCACAACTCCGTTGCTCAGCGTGCCCGTTGTGCCTATCGTACCGTTGGATGTGCCGGTCAGAGTTCCGGAATTCAATGTCAAGACACTGCCGTTCGTGCTGGAAGTGATGGTCAGATTGAGCGAGCCGGTGACCGCATTCGTTGAGCTAGTGGTCAAGGTCGCAGCGCCAGACACGGTTTCGGCGTCTGTGCCAGTCGCAAAACACGATCCTGCATTGAAGAAACCAAAGCCCGCTAATGTCGAGAGGCCCGCTATTGGTCACCGTGAAAGTGGTAACGAAGTTGAGCAAGCTCGCCTGGTCGGTACCGCCAGTAAGCTGCGCCTCCCAATTTCCCGTGGCCTCAGTGTTCGTGGTCGTCGATGGCGCACCGCTCGTACCGCATCCCGAGACCGCGAATTCGAGCGCCAGCAGGGCCACCAGGGCAAGCTTCTTCATGGACCGTCCTTCGAATGGAGTCACTACGAGAATAGAGAGATGCGGGTAGAGGCCGTCAATGGATGTAAGGGCCAGTCGGCGTCAGGCTTTCAGGCTTCCGGCTTCGGTTCCCGTCAGTTCCGAAGCGAGAGTCTGGAGCCGGACTCGAATCCTCTTACACCTTTGTCATGGTGAAGGTGCCGTTCCCGGTGCAGGCGCCGGTTCCGGTCAACGTCCACGTTCCGGAGATCGTGTTGCCGTTCGCTGTGCCGGAGAGCGCAAGCGTATTGCCGGCGGGCGATCCTGACTGCACGGTGAAACCGAATTTCCCATTCACCATTCCATTGAAGTTTCCGCTGAGTGTGAAGGAACCGCTCTCGGTCTCGTCCGATACGAAACATGGTGAGTTGGTGGTAAAGCTGAAATTGGAAACGCTCAGCGAACCGTCGCCGTTCACCTTCAACGAGGTTCCAAAGGTGAAGACGGTCTGATTGCCGCCGCTGATCAAGGTAGCATTCCAGTTCCCATCGATATTGGAAGAATTCGAACTGCTTGACCCGCAACCGATCAGTGCCAGGGTTATGAACACTACAAACGTCACTGCAAACCACTTCATGAGAATTCCCTCGCTTCAAAGTCCGAAGGGCGCGTAAAGCTAGATGCGGAAATCAGGCGGCGCGGTGGCTTCGGCCGCAGATTACATCGCTCACTGTAGAAACCCGGCGTGGTGGATTTTGTTGTGCGAGCGGGAAACGTGATGAGGATGCGGGCCGACTGGTCGGCGGGCAAGATGCCCGCCGGACAGCCGCCGAGGACGGCGGCGCTACCCTATCGCGGCCGGCTTGCTGCAGAAACGATCGAAGGCAGCTTTCAAGTCGGCGGCAATGGCGGGAGCTTCGCGGGACTCAATGTCGCGGCGAGGCATCATGTAGACAAGTTGGCCGTCGCGCAGAATCGCGATCGATGGGGAAGATGGCGGATATCCGGTGAAGTAACTGCGCGCGCGCTCCGTCGCTTCCGTCTCCTGTCCGGCAAAGACCGAGTACGCGTGTGTCTGGGCGAGGCCCACTTTGCAATGCGAGGCGAACGGCAGGACGCATGCGCCCGGCAGCGCAACCACAAATGGAGTTCACGACCACCATCGTCGTGCCAGGAGTCTTCACCGCTTTATCGACTTCCTCCGCCGTATGCAGTTCTTCGATGCCCAGGCGGGTCAGTTCCTCACGCATGGGAATACACATGATTTCGGGATACATCGGCATTGCTGGTTTCTCCTATTCAGATTCATCTTCATTCTAACGAAAGTTGGCGGAACGGTGTGCGCAGTCGAAGCTCCCATTTCTCGCCAAAGCGGTGAGAAGTGGGGCACCCCAGTTTCTGTATGCTTTGCGCGAATCGCTTGTATAGTGTGGATCATCGATGCAGGTGCAGGAAAACATTCCGCTCGCGCCGCTGACGACTTTTCGAATCGGAGGGCCTGCCCGTTTTTTTATTGAAGCCAAGTCGATCGCGGACGTGGAAGAGTCCGTCCGCTTCGCACGGACTAGGGATCTCCCGCTGTTCATTCTTGGTGGCGGGAGCAATCTCGTGGTCGCCGACTCGGGCTGGCCTGGAGTAGTGCTGAAGATCGGAATCACTGGCATCGGACGACCTGCGGGCGAAGCAGACGATGGCCGGACTTTGTTTGATGTTGGCGCCGGGGAATCCTGGGACCGCTTCGTGTCACATGCCGTCATGGCGCACTGCGCCGGGGTGGAATGCCTGAGCGGAATTCCCGGAAGCGTTGGCGGCACGCCGGTACAGAATGTCGGAGCCTACGGTCAGGAAGTCTCGACCACGATCGAGTCAGTCGAGGTATTCGATCTCAAAGACAATCAGGTGCGCGAGCTTTGCAATGAGGCTTGCGGGTTCTCGTATCGCTCAAGCATTTTCAATACGACTGAGCGTGGACGCTTCATCATTTTGCGCGTCACTTTTGCGCTCGTGCCAGGTGGCGAACCGCACATGGAATACGCCGATCTGAAACGTCACTTCGAAGGACGCGAAACTGCGCCCAATCTCGCCGAGACGCGGGAGGCCGTGCGCCATATCCGCGCGCGCAAGGGCATGTTGATTGTAGAGGGCGACCCGGACTGCCGGAGTGCGGGATCGTTTTTCAAGAATCCCGTGCTGTCGGAAAAGCAGCACGAAGACTTGAAGAAGCGCGCCGACGCCAAGAAGCTCACGATTCCGAGCTATCCCGCGCTCGAGAAGAGCCGCAAAGTTTCCGCCGCCTGGCTGGTCGAGCACTCGGGATTCACCCGCGGCTACGGATTCGGCCACGTCGGTATCTCCAGCAAACATGCACTCGCCATCGTGAACCGTGGCGGAGCCACCGCCGCCGAAATTCTTGCCTTGAAAGATCAAATCCAGCAGCGAGTCGAGGAAATCTGGGGCGTGCGGCTGGAAACGGAACCGGTCATGGTCGGGATCTAATGTGGTGCGGGTGCGCCGCCCACGTGGCGGTCGCTCCTCCGCCTTTGTCATTCCGACCCTGAGCGCAGCGAAGGCGGAGGAATCTACTTCTTGCCGCCACCGCACAGCAGATTCCTCGCGCCAAAAGGCCGGCGCTTCGGAATGACAACTTTCTTCAATACTGCAAGCATCTGTTCCCCGGCCGTTCTTCCTCAAGAAATTCCTGAACAGAATCATCCCGAGAGCGGTCTTCATGATTGAGGGCAGACGAGTGCTGGCAGGAGAGGCGATCCTGAGCGGAGCAGCGGCGGCCGACAGCAGCCGAGATGAAGCCATAGAAGAGATGGTCCGGCAACACTCGCGGCTCGTCTATCGCATCGCATATGCGGTTCTCCGCCGGCATCACGAAGCCGAAGATGCCACGCAGGAAACGTTCCTGCGCGTGCTGCGCTACAGCTCGAAGCTGGCCGCGGTGGAAGATCCGAAGACATGGTTGGCGCGCATTGCATGGCGGGTCGCGGTCGACCGCAGTCAACGAAGCGGACGCAGACAGGAAATTCCGCTGGACCAGCCAGAGCAACAGATGCGGGAAGTTGTTTCGCCCCATGCGTCCGCGGATCAGACGATTCAGGGAACACAGGTTGGCGAAGTTCTCGAAAAACTGATTGCCGCCTTGCCGGAGAAGTTGCGCGCGCCTCTGATCCTGTCGGCAATCGAAGAAATGTCGCCGCGGGAGATTGCCGCGACACTGAACATCAACGAGGCGGCCGTGCGGTCGAGGGTTTTCCGGGCGCGCCAGACTTTGAAAGAGAAGCTGGCTCAACGAGTAGCCAAGAGATGAAGGTGAAGAATATGGCTGAAGTCGACGAAACAGAGCAGAGGCGAGGAACTGGACCGCGTACTCGATGCAGCGCTCGCGAAATACGCCGGAGTCGAGCCGCGAACGGGACTGGAAGAGCGTGTTCTGGCCAATCTCCGTTCGGCAGCGCCATCGGCAAACGGGACATGGTGGAAATGGAGCTTAGCGGCAGCAGCGGCGGCAGTGCTTCTAATAGCCATCACGCTCGCCTGGAGATCGCACACGACCTCGCGTCCAGTCATTGCGCACCAACCGACCTCGACAGAACACAAAGTGCAGGACCAGAAAATGACGTAGCGCACCACGATGCCAATGCGATCCCGCGGCGTCCACACACGGCCCATAAGACTCATGCCTTGCGCACTGCGCCTGTGGTGGCGGCCGTTCCCAAGCTCGATCAGTTCCCATCGCCGCATCCGCTGAGCGAGCAGGAACGGATGCTCGCGAGTTACGTCGCGCAATTCCACGATGAGGCCGTGATAGTGGCTCGGGTCAGAACGGAGGCTTTGAGAAGAGATCGGGAGCAGGAGATGCGGGAAGCCGAATCCGAACGGAAATGAAGATTCACAAGTTCGATAGACACATAAGGAGAACAATTCCATGTTGAAGAAGACCGTTTTGGCCGTAACGCTGACGCTATCGGTGATTGCGGCTGGTCCCACGCGGCTGTGCGCACAGAAAGCAGAGTCACCCAAGGCGGCGGATGAAGTAAAAACAGCCAGCGCTTACCGCCTCGACTTCTCGCTGAATGAAATGGACGACGGAAAGAAGATCAATACGCGGCAGTATTCCATGCACTCGCGCTCAGGAGACTGGAATGAGATCAGGATTGGGACGCGTGTGCCCGTCGAGTCTAAGCAGGGAGAGTTTCAATACCTGGATGTGGGTATGACTATCCGCTGCCGATTGACGGATCAGTCGGACATGGCGTCGCTCGGAGAAAACGTATCGCTAAAAGTGAGCGCCGAACTAACCAACTTCGCCGTCCCTGAACAGCAGCAGCAGACGATGCATCCAGCAATTCGTCAAATGAGGATGGAAGCCAGCACGGTCGCAGTGCTGGGCAAGTCCATGGTCGTGGGAGTCGTAGACGACCCAAACTCGAAGCATCAGTATCAGCTGGAAGTCACGGTGACGAAGCTGAAGTAGCGGGATCACCACGGAGGCACGGAGCAATTGTTGATTGATGATTGCTGATTGTTGAATAAAACCGCGCACGCGTGGGGTTTTCAATCAACAATCAAAAATCAACAATCATCAATTTGACTGCTCCGTGCCTCCGTGCGTCCTGGCGAGGACGGCAAGAAAGCGCCGCCCCGGACTGTAACCTGCTTTGTCGGCTGTGACCCCATCGAGGGGAAGGTTCCACGGTCCGGGCTCGCGGCGCTTCCCCTCATCTATCGGCAAGTTTTGCCGCCTGCTTGAATATCTTCACAAACATTTCCCGCGTCAGCTTTCCCGTCTGCGTGTTCTGATTCGACGGATGGTAGGACGCCAGTAACACCTTACCGTCGGGCATCTGGTAATGGGCGCCGTGTTTGAAGAGGTACGGTTGGCGGCTGGGAAGCAGGCCGCGGCGCTTCAGGTAATTCAAGTAGGCATCGAAGCCGATCTTGCCCAGCGCCACCACGACTTTCACCTTTTCTAATCCGGCAAGTTCGCGATCGAGAAAGATGGAGCACTCCGCCAGTTCCTGCGGCAGTGGCTTATTGTCGGGCGGCGCGCAGCGGACGGCGGCGGTGATGTAGAGATCTTTGAGTTCAGGCCGTCATTGCGATCGGTGGCGGTCGGCTGGCTGGCGAATCCTGTCTCGTACAACACGGGATACATGAAATTGCCTGAGGCGTCGCCGGTGAATGGACGCCCCGTGCGATTGGAACCATGCGCGCCGGGAGCGAGGCCCATGATAAGGACGCGCGCGTCAGGATCGCCGAATCCCGGCACGGGCTTGCCCCAGTATTCCCAGTCGCGATAGGCGCGGCGCTTCTCGCGCGCGACTTGCTCGCGATAGGCGACGAGCCGCGGACAGCGCGTGCAGCCGACCACTTCCCGATTGAGAACTGTAAGCCAGGACACCTGGCCATTACATCACAGAGAAAGCAGGGGCAAGATGCCCCCGCAACACCCGGCAGGTATGCCGGCGCTACCTTCGTAGAGACGTAACTAGTTACGTCTCTGCCGGCAGCGTTGGTGAACCGACGCCTTCGAGACCCCGCCGGCACAAACGTTTGCGTATTCCAGAAGAAAAGCCGCAGGATTATGCGTGTTAGTCGTTAGTCGTCAGCAAACCAGCAAACGGTGACAGCTAGCGCGGGAACACCGCCTGATTCCAGCGCAGAAGGTCTCGCCACTACACTTCGGATCGTCGCAGCGTGCTAACTCCCCCAGCCATCCCTGCCGCAGAAGCTTGGCGCGCAATTCGCCAACTGAGGCCGTCTCTTCAATCTCAACGTAGCTGAGAAAACAGAAGTGTTTGCAGAGGGGACAGGTGGTACCGAATTTTCGGGTGGCCAAGGCCATGAACTTTCACGCGCGAAATACTTCAGAGACGATTCGCGGCCAAAGTTATATTGTTTAGGAAGAGTGCATCGAAGGTCGACTTTGCAAAAGACTCAAACGCGTCTGCCGCCTTGGGACAGGATGCCTAAGCTTCGGCCCCAGACTGGGCGCACAAGTCTCGTCCAACTGCGTTCTTGACAAGCGCGCCGGCAGGGCGCATTGTCCTGATGTACTTAGCGACACCACCTCACCAGAGTCTTTCGCAGAAAGCCGATTCTGTCTGAGCAGGCCCTTCCTGTTCTTCGGCGCAGTCCACGAACAACGCCCGTGCCCAATCTTCGTGGACTTAGAAGGAGATCGCCATGCGGACTCACACGCTACGAAGGTCTCCTTCACTAGGGCTCGAATTCGGTTTATCCAGACGGTGCGCTAAGAGACGCTGGACAATTGTTGACATTGTGCAGGGGGGTTTTCGAACTAATGCCACAGAAAAGTTCCGGAGACACACTGCGGGCAGATGTTCCACGATCAAAGCAATCGTTGGATAGTCTACTAAGGGCCCTTTTCTTCCTTGGTACAGGAGGTCTCTCATGACCCGTAAGAACCACAATCTCAAATGTATTTTTCAATTTTTCGGAGCTCTCACGGTTTTGGTGATTTTCGCTGCTCTGGCGCCTGTAAAGGGAGCGGGGCCGGCATATGCGAAAGTGCACGCGGTGTCCGCGCTGCCGGGAGCTCGAAGCGGCGGGCATGTTTCTGGAATCGGCGAGCAGACTGTTGCTTCGATCACTCACCCCCGCGCACCCGTTCAAAACGTGAGCATCGTGGAAAGCTATGGAAGGCTTCCACTCGACTTTGAAGCCAACCAGGGCCAAACCGACCCACAGGTCAAGTTCGTCTCGCGGGGTCCGGGGTACGGCCTATTTCTAACGACTAGCGAGGCGGTTCTGACTCTGCGCAGTGCTCCTGGCACGAACCTAACTCACCCAGAGCGAAAGCTCTCGCCACAAGATGAAAAATCTGCCGTGCTTCGCATGAAGCTGGTGGGCGCCAATGCTACGCAACTTGAAGTCTCTGGGAAAGATGAGTTATCCAGTAAGAGCAACTACTTCATCGGTAACGATCCTAAGAAATGGCGCACCAACGTTCGGCAATACGCAAGAGTGCGTTACGCAAACCTCTACCCCGGCGTGGATCTCGCTGTACTACGGCAATCAGCGGGAACTGGAGTACGACTTCGTGCTTCAACCTGGGGCGGATCCCGACGCGATTCGACTGGGAATCGAAGGCGCGAGCAAACTTCGGCTTGATTCCGGCGACCTGGTGCTGAGCAGCCCGGGAGGCGATGTTCGACTGCGCCGCCCCTATACCTACCAGGAGGTGAACGGGGTGAAGAGGGAGATCCGCAGCCACTACATAGTGAACGGCAAGAACGAGGTAGCATTCCGCATCGGTTCTTACGATCGCGGTCGAGCCGCTGATCATCGATCCCGTACTGGCCTACTCCACCTACCTGGGCGGGAGCACAGACGACGCCGCGTTGGACATTGCAGTGGATTCGGCGGGCAACGCTTATGTGACCGGATTCACGACCTCCATTGACTTTCCTACCGCGAATGCCTTCCAGTCCGCTTATGGCGGTGGTTCCTCCGATGTCTATGTAACCAAGATCAACTGCCGACGGTAGTGCGCTCGTCTACTCGACATACCTCGGCGGCAGTTCGGACTTCGACGTTGGTCAAAGCATCGCAGTGGATTCGGTTGGGAGCGTCTATGTGACTGGGGCCACTGGCTCACCCGACTTTCCCACCGTCAATCCCATCCAGGCAACTAACCACGGGATACGCGACGCGTTTGTGACCAAGATCAGTCCCGACGGCAGCGCGCTTGTCTACTCTACCTACCTGGGTGGGAGCGGTGATGACTACGGTTGGGGCATCGCGGTGGACTCGGCGGGCAACGCCCATGTGACCGGCGATACACCGTCGCGCGACTTTCCTATCTTGAAAGCCCTTCAATCGACAGTTTCACGAAGGCGCTAATTTTAATTCGTTTGTGAGCGAGATCAATGCCGACGGCAGCGCGCTTATTTACTCCACTTACTGGGGTGGGAGTGGCGGCGAAGGCGGTTCGCGCGTGGCTGTGGACCCTGCGGGGCAACACCTACATAGGCGGATACACGTTTTCACCGGATTTTCCTACAGTAAATGCCATCCAGCCCACGTATGCCGGAAACGTGGACGCCTACGTTACGAAGCTCACTGCGGACGGCCAGAACGTGGTCTATTCCACTTTCCTGGGAGGGAGTGGTTTCGAATACGGCTGGGACATCGCTGTGGACTCTGCGGGCAATGCCTATATGACCGGATTCACGCAGTCATCGGACTTTCCTACAGCGCATGCTCTTCAGCCAACGACTCACGGTAATACCGATGCATTTGTCGCCAAGATCAACCCCAGCGGCAACGCATTCGTCTTCTCCACCTACCTGGGCGGAAGTAACACGGACCAGGGAACTTCCATAGCAGCTGACTCAAGCGGTAATGCTTACGTGGGAGGGTACACAAAATCAACGAACTTTCCTACGGCCAATGCCATCCAGCCAACGAATCACGGTGGTTGGGATGCATTTGTGGCCAAGATTAGCGGCGACGGTAGCGCACTACTCTACTCCACTTACCTCGGTGGGACAGCGAACGAGAGCGAATTCGATGCCGGATATAGGGATCTGGGCATCGCTGTGGACTCGGCGGGCAGTGCCTATGTCGCAGGGACCACAAAATCGGTGAACTTCCCGACCACTCCACTGGCGTTTCAGAAGGCGTTGAAAGGAGGTGCGGATGCCTTTGTGGCCAAGATTGCGAGTGCTGGGGGCTCGCCAACGACGTTGGCTTCTAGCCTCAACCCTTCCATCTACGGGCAGAAAGTGACCTGGACGGCGACGGTTACCTCCTCCGGTTCGGTCACGCCGACAGGAAAAGTACAGTTCACGTGGAGTGGCTACACGATCGGTTCGGCAACACTGGACAGCAGCGGCGTGGCGACTCTAACCCGGTCCAATCTCAACGCCGACTACTTATCCGCTGACGGCCGTGTACGCGGGTGACGCGGCCAATTCAGGTAGCACGTCTGCCGTGCTGAATCAGGTCGTGCTTGCAGGCCACGAGCTCTGCCACGCTCACTTCGTCGCTGAATCCGTCCGCGCAAGGTCAGGCGGTGACGTTCACTGCGACGATTTCGTCGCCGACGGTGATCCCGACCGGACCAGTCACCTTCACGTCAGGCAAGACTGTGCTGGGGACAGCGCAACTCAGCGGCGGCAAAGCAAAGCTGACAATCTCGTCACTGCCAGTCGGGTCGACCAAGGTCACGGCGACGTATTACGGAAACTCCAACATCAGCAAGAGCTCAGCTTCGGTTATCCAGACGGTACAGTAAACGCACGGTCGGGCTTTCTGGGCACCGCGTTGCATCGCACCGCTAGCCCGTTCATCTAATTCACGATGAGCAACGGATTAGCGGTTTCGGTACTGGATCTGGTGGGCATGCGAGCCGGGGAGCCCGCGGGCAGTGCAATTGCCCGCTCCGTGAACCTGGCGCAACACGTAGAGCAATTGGGATACACGCGCTACTGGCTGGCGGAACACCACTCGATCTCTGGACTGGCATGCTCGGCGACGCCGGTGCTGATCGGACATGTTGCCGGAGCGACGAAGACCATTCGCGTGGGCAGCGGCGGAGTGATGCTGCCGAACCATGCACCGCTGGTGGTGGCGGAACAGTTTGGGACGTTGGAGGCGCTGTATCCGGGGCGAATTGATCTGGGGCTAGGCCGGGCTCCGGGCGGCGACTTTGCAACGATGCGCGCTCTGCGTCGAGATCTTCGACAAAGCGGCGAAGACTTTCCGGCCCTGCTCGAGGAACTCCGGACGTATCTCGGGTCCGGAGAGACCGGGACAGGCGGTGAAAGCGATTCCCGGCCAGGGCAGCAACGTGCCGATCACGTTGCTGGGGTCGAGCGGCTTCAGCGCGCAACTGGCAGCCACGCTGGGCTTGCCGTTTGCGTTCGCAGCGCACTTTGCTCCTGACTATCTGTATGCGGCGGCGCGGCTGTACCGGGAGCAGTTCCGTCCGAGCGAGGCGTTGCGGAGTCCGTATCTGATGGTCGCGGTGCAGGTAATTGCCGCAGAGACCGATGCGGCAGCGAGACGGTTGTTCACGACTCCGCAGCAACGCTTTCTGCGACTGATCCGAAACCAGCCGGTGGAGTTGTTGCCGCCGGTCGATTCCATGGAGCCGCTTTGGCAGGAATTGGAGCGGGCCGCCGTGGAGAACAAACTGAGCGCGGCGATTGTGGGATCCGATGCCACCGTGAAAGCAGGACTGCAGAGGCTGGTCAGTGATACGGGCGCGGACGAGGTAATCGTTGTGACCGACACCTACGAACATGCGGACAGAATTGAATCGTATCGACGAGTGGCCGATGTGGCCAGCACGATTCAGGTGAAACCCTCCGTAGCGGTGGGAGCTTAGAGTCTGGGTGACGCCTGTCCGGAAAAGCTGGACCGGTCCACGTCTTAAGACCCGCGAGCGTTGCACAGTTACTCGCGATAAAAAACTAGCAATACGCCCAGCAGCACCATGCCACTCGGCCAAACGTAGGGCACTATGCGTCGGCGCCAAAATTCACCATCGGAAATAAGTTTGAATAGCGCCACGCCCAGGCCAACGATCATGAACCAAAAGTGTTCGCGCTCGACCAGCAGCATGGAGGGCGTCATGTGGTGGTGATGGCCGGACGAGGGATTATTGGTGAGAGCCGGATCGATACCGGTCAGCATCGAGGAGTGATCCATGCTAGAGGCGTCCATGGGCACGTCGGAGTGATCCATGTCCATCGTCGAGTGATCCATGCTGGGCATGGGATCCGATTCATGAGGAGCGGGCGGTTTACCGTCAGGACCGAGGGCAGGGTTGATCAAGTACGCGCGCGCTTCCAGCGAATTCGCACCAGAGCCGGCGGTATGATCGTGGACGAGTAGCATGGTCGCACCGACGACGGCAAGAATGGAGAATGCCCAGGCGCTCCAGAAGCGATTGAGGGAACCACCTGCGCGAAGAACCTCAATGACGCCCATGGTGATGAGGAGCAGGGCGTAAATCTTGTGCTGTCCCGCTTCCTTGTCGTGGTGCAGAAGCCAGGCCCATTTCATATTGCCGCGCGGCCAGATTTCAGCGTCGCTCCAGAGTGCCAGGAACAATCCTGTAAGCAGAAACAACACCGGCCAGACATAACGCAGGGCGCGGAGATCCGGAGAAAGAAACGAGGCGAGGACGAGCAATCCGACTCCCATCAGCGCCCAACCGGCAACGTGGTGATTGAATTCGGAGGGGGCCTTGTTGGGGTCCACGGAGGCAGGGGCGAGCGGACCTGAAACAGCGATAGGGTTTTGGCCCGCAGGCTGAGCCATGAGGACGTTGTCGGCAAATCCAACCAAACACGGCCAGGCTAAGCCAAAGAATCAAATTGGAAGCTATCCCACGCATGCACATCTCCGTTTTGAAGCAGCTCCTGTCAACTGCGTCGATAAAGATAGGGTTGTGACCCATCACGAGAGTGCTATGTGGGCGCCGATGATGACCACTGTCAATTTTGACAGCCGAAAAATGGTCTCACAAGCCCAAGGCGAGTTCACAGAGCACACGAGTTCACAGCTGCACGCGTGCACCACCTGATTTTTTGTAGCTTCATGCCGGGTCCGGGTGCGCCAGCCTTTGCGCTTTTCACAAAGGATGGGCATTCCTGGCGGCGAACAGATTCGCTTCGGAGAATCCTCTCAAGCGTGTGATGGCTCAAGACTATGACAAAAATCGTGAGGCAACCGGAACAAACCTCAATCCGCCCGCAGAGCTTTCATGGGGTCGATAGAAGCAGCACGACGGGCGGGCAGGGATTTGACTTAAGCTGCTTGCACACGTCAAAACCCAACATGTCAGGGAGATGGACGTCCAGGGTAAAGTCTCACCGGCGCTCCTGAACGAAAAAGCTGGAAACGACCGAAGTCCAACTCGAACTACCCGAACCGTACTTTCTTCTCTGCCATCGCCCCAAGTCCGGATGTCCTGCAATTCTTGTCCTGCCGGTCTGCTCTGTCAAGGAAATGCCGGCTCTTCAGATTAGTTGATACGGCTTCAGATCGCCTCCATAGACCTTTTTCGCGTTTGTGGTGCAAGCTGCGATCAGTAGTTCAGTCATACTTGTACCCAAGGAGGAGGAAGCCGTGTCGTACAGTCGAATGGCCGCGATTTGCTATGCGGGAGCGTTTTTTAACAGGGTTTGCCATGACGGTAAGAACGCAACCAGGAACGGATATCCGGCCGCGATCAACGGCGTCACACTGACGCCCGGCCTGGCTCTGGCAGATATTGGTCCGATCCCGAATGATTTCGACTGCACGCACTTCATTTCGTGCTGCCTTGGCCAGGCACGCGGCCGGATCAATGTAGGCGGCACGGAAGTCGAGTTCTCCGGGGGAGGCTTAAACATTCCTTCACCCATACACAACGGGGTTTACGGAGAGACTTACGCGCCGCGCCTGGTGGGATGGTTAATCGCCAATGGCGCCAAGGTGATCTCGCATCGGTTCCTGGGGCAGGGCGACTTCTTTACCGATCGAATGATCAGGGAGAACCTGCGCCCGGGTGATGTCATCGCATTTTCGGACGACGAGAAAGTTAATCGCGATGGCACCGGGAACTATAAGCACATGGTCCTTGTGGTAGGAAACCAGGGCCTGATCTCCTGTCACACCACCTCGCGATTCGGCGCTTCTTACAGGGCAATCGCACACGGCCATATGACATTATTGAAGCTCCCGTGAGGCGTGCGCAGCCTGAACACCAGGGTCGGGTGCTCGATACCGTGGGGAACTTGGAAATATGACAGAGAAAGCATGCAGCCGACTACCGCCGATTTTGGTGCCTTAAAGAAAAAAGCCGGTGATGTTAGGAATTAGAAAATGGTCGAGCTTAGAGACCCAGACTTCGAGTTGGGATGATCCGCCATGATCTGATCTGAGCTGATCAAGAGCTGATCTGCCCTGAAATCACCCACCTCGCAAGTGTGTACATCTCGACATCACATACACATTTACCCCTCATCCGTTTGACGCCCTTCTCCCTGAGTCTTTACACTCAAAGATTAACGGCGTGTGAATGGGGCTGTGCGGTCGAGGATCGGCATAGCTCGGTCCGGGGCACATTCGGACGTAAAGCGCGCGCCGAGAAGGAAATTGTGAGTCCTACAGAGACTACCGAAACCAAGCAAGACGGGGTCAAACGCGAGATTTCGGTCGAAATCCCTGCCGAAGAAGTCACCCGCGAAACCGAAGTTCTGATCCAGAAATATCAGAAGGTGGCGCGGCTGCCCGGCTTTCGCGCCGGACACGTGCCCGCCTCGATCATCCGGCAGCGCTTTAAAGAAGATCTGAAGAGCGATGTGGTCGAGGCGCTGGTTCCGCGCTACTTCCGCAAAGAAGCCGAGAAGCTGGGCATGGTTCCGGTGTCGCAGCCGCGCGTCACCGACCTGCACATTCACGAGGGCGAGCCGCTGCGCTTCAAGGCCAGCTTCGAGATCATGCCCGAGATCAAGGTCGAGGGCTACAAGGAGCTGCGCGCCGACCATCCGCAGATCGAGGTCAAGGACGAGGAAGTCGAAGAGGCGCTGAACAACGTCCGCGAGCAGCACGCGACGTTCACCACCATCGAAGGCAGCCCGCTCGGCGAGGGCGACTTTGCCCAGGCCTCGATGGACGGGCGTCCGAAAGATGCGGACGACAAGACTCAGCCCGTCCACATGGATGAAGTGCTGATCGAGATCGGCGGCAAGAATACCGTGCCCGAGTTCTCGGCGAACCTGCGCGGCGCCAATGCCGGAGAGACGCGCGAGTTTGAAGTCGTCTATCCCGAAGACATCGAACGACAAGCGGCTGGCGGGAAAAACCTTCATCTACACCGTGAAGATTCAGGCGATAAAACAAAAAACATCTGCCCGAGCTCAACGACGACTTCGCCAAGGAGCTGGGAGAATTTACCAGCCTCGATCAGGTGCGCAAGCAGATTCGCGAGAACATGCTGGCCGAGCGCAAGCACACCGCCGAGCGCGAGGCCAAAGACAAGCTCGTAGCCGAACTCGTCAAGCGCAACGAATTCGAAGTTCCCGAGTCGCTGGTCGACCGGCAGATCGATCTTCGCCTCGAGCGTGGTCTTCGTGCCCTCGCAGCCCAGGGCATGAAGATGGAAGACATGAAGAAGATGGACCTGCCGCGGCTGCGCGCCGGGCAAAGAGATCAGGCGGTGCAGGATGTGAAGTCGTCGTTGTTACTGGAACGCATTGCGGAGCTGGAGAAAATTGAGGTCAGCGATGACGAGGTGAATCATGAACTCGAAGCGCTGGCGCATCAGTCGAAACAGACTCCGGAAGCGGTCCGCACTCGTTTGACACAGGATGGGGGCCTCGATAGAATCCGGAACAGAATCCGCAGCGAAAAGACCCTCGAATTTCTGTATCATCAGTCTGCGTAGTCCCGAAGGCGCAGACCTTTCGAATCCTCTCCATTCCAGCAAGACGGTAGGTTGGGGCGGAGTGTGGCAGGTGAACGTGAAACCTAACGATCAAAGATCCGCAAATGATGCTGGTTCCGATGGTCATCGAGCAGACCGGGCGGGGCGAACGCGCCTACGACATCTATTCCCGACTGCTGCGCGACAACATTATCTTCATCGGCACGCCGATTGACGACAACATCGCCAACCTGGTGATCGCCCAGATGTTGTTTCTGGCTCAGGAAGATCCGGAGAAGGACATACAGCTTTACATCAACTCTCCGGGCGGCTCGATCACGGCCGGCATGGCGATTTACGACACCATGCAGTACGTGAAAAACGATGTGATGACGCTGTGTGTTGGCCAGGCGGCATCTATGGCCGCGTTACTTTTGGCATCAGGCGAACCCAAAAAGAGATTGGCACTGCCGAATTCGCGGATTCTAATACATCAGCCGTCCATGGGAGGGTTGTCGGGCCAAGCTACTGATATTGATATCCATGCGCGCGAGATATCTGCGTATGCGTGAGATCACAAACCAGTTGCTTTCCAAGCACAGCGGGCAAAAACTCGACAAGGTAGAAAAAGATGTCGAGCGCGACTTCATTATGAACGCGCAACAGGCTAAGGAATACGGAATCATAGACGATATCATCTATAAGACGGCAAAAGCGGTATGATCGGCCTTCGCTGGTAGCGGTCAGGGGTCAGGGGCCAGACAGCAGGGCCAAGAGGGCAGAAGCAGAGCAAGAAGAGATTTCTGACCCCTAGTCCCTGGGCCCTGATTAAAGGAGTAAAGCCGAGTGAAAAACAAGTCGGGAACCGAAGAGATACTACGTTGTTCGTTCTGCCACAAATCGCAGGACGCTGTAGCTAAACTGATCTCCTCGCCCAGCGATTATCCCCGCGCCTACATCTGTGACGAGTGTGTTGCGGTCTGCAACTCGATCCTCGAAGACGACCGCACCGCCACCCCTCCCAGCAGCACGCCGAATCAACTGCCCAAGCCCCAGGAAGTGAAAACATTCCTGGATGAATACGTCATCGGGCAGGAACAGACCAAGAAGAAGCTGGCGGTCGCGGTCTACAACCACTACAAGCGCATCTTCATGAATCGCCAGAAGACCGGCGATGGGATTGAGCTTTCGAAGTCGAACATCATGCTGATCGGGCCGACGGGCACGGGCAAGACGCTGCTTGCCCAGACCCTGGCGCGCATGCTGGATGTGCCGTTCGCCATTGTCGACGCGACGACTCTGACCGAAGCTGGCTACGTCGGCGAAGACGTCGAGAACATCATCCTGAAGCTGCTGCAGGCGGCCGACGGCGACGTGAGCCGCACCCAGACGGGCATCATCTACATTGACGAAGTCGACAAGATCGGGCGCAAGGACGAGAATCCCTCGATCACCCGCGACGTTTCGGGCGAGGGCGTGCAGCAGGCGCTGCTGAAGATTCTGGAAGGGACGATCGCCAACGTTCCTCCGCAGGGCGGACGCAAGCATCCGCACCAGGAGTTCACGCCGGTCGACACCACGAACATTCTTTTCATCTGCGGCGGAGCTTTTGTCGGACTCGACAAGATCGTCTCCCGCAGAATGGGCAAGAAATCGCTCGGCTTCCGCACCGGCGAGGACGCTGAAAAGGAAGACTCGTTCACTTCCAAGAAGAAGACGCAGGAACTCTTGCAGGAAGTTCAGCCGGAAGACCTTATCAAGTTCGGGCTCATTCCCGAATTTGTCGGACGCCTGCCGGTGGTCGGCATGCTCGAAGATCTGGACGAATTCGCGCTGATCGAAATCCTGACCCGGCCCAAGAACGCCATCGTCAAGCAGTACCAGCGGCTGTTTGAGTTCGAGAATGTTCGCCTTAAGTTCGCCGACGAAGCTTTGCGGGCGATCGCCCGCCAGGCTATGGCGCGCAAGGTGGGCGCCCGCGGCCTGCGCATGATCCTCGAAGAGCTCATGCTCGACTTGATGTTTAACCTCCCAAGCCAGAAGAAGTTAAAGGAATTCGAAGTGACCCGCGAGATGGTGGAGAAGCGCAGCGCCTCGTTCGCGACCGTGATGGAAAAAGCAGGATAGGTTTGCCAGAACCTTTTAACCACGAAGGACACCCTTCGACGACGCTCAGGGCAGCCGAACACGATGAAGCCAAGATTTCCTTCGTGAACCTTCGTGCCCTTTGTGGTTGTTGTTTTGAGGCACCTGCTAGTCTGAGAACCTTAGAACTTAAATGCCATTTCCCACGACCCTAGGCTCAAGGTAAAATCCCAATAGATTGTTCGTTTGGCCGGTACCCCAGGAGAGTCAGTGACTACATCGAAGGAAAAGTACGAATCGAAGAAACTGCCCATGATGCCCATTCGGGACGTGGTCATTTTTCCGTTCATGATGACCCCGTTCGTTGTGGGCCGCGAATCGAGCGTGCGCGCTCTCGAAGAAGCACTGGCAGCGGATAAGAAGATTTTCCTGGCGACGCAGCACGACGCCTCCATCGACGAGCCCAAGGCCAACGAGATCTACCAGGTCGGCACCATCGTCAACATCGTGCAGAGCCTGAAGCTGCCCGACGGCAATATCAAAGTCCTGGTCGAGGGCATTGAGCGCGGCAAGATTCTGCAGGTCACTGATACCGACGGCTACATGCAGGCCACGGTGCGCGTCGCCCGTTTCGCCACCGAATCCAACCCGGCGATCGAAGCCAGCATGCAGCGCGTCACGTCACTATTCGAGCAGTACGTGAAGCTTTGTCAGGCGCTCAATTACGAGACCATGATTTCGGCCGTGCGCATGGAAGATCCGGCCAAGCTGACCGACGTGATCTCCGCGAACCTGCAGCTCTCGATTGAAGAGAAGCAGGAACTGCTTGAGATCTTCGATCCGGCCGAACGGCTGACCCGCATCGCCGACGTGCTCGACATCGAAATTGAAAAGCTCAACGTCGACCGCACCATCCAGTCGCGCGTGAAGCGCCAGATGGAGAAGGCGCAAAAAGAGTATTACCTCAACGAAAAGATCAAGGCCATCCAGAAGGAACTGGGCCGCGGCGAGAAGAGCGAATTCGACGAACTGAAGAAGAAGATCGAATCCGCCGGCATGCCGAAGGAAGTGAAAGACAAGGCGCTGCAGGAACTGAAGAAGCTCGAAGCCATGCCGCCGATGTCGGCCGAGTCCACCGTCTCGCGCAACTATCTGGACTGGCTGCTGGCGGTGCCGTGGAAGAAGCGCTCGAAAGAAATCCGCAACATCGCCCGCGCCGAGAAAGTTCTGAACGAAGATCACTATGGGCTGGAGAAGATCAAGGAACGCATCCTTGAATTTCTCGCCGTCCGCCAGTTGGTGAAGAATCCCAAGGGATCGATTCTCTGTTTCGTCGGACCTCCGGGCGTCGGCAAGACTTCGCTGGGAATGTCGATCGCGAAGGCCACTGGACGCAAGTTCGTCCGCATGTCACTGGGCGGCGTGCGGGATGAAGCCGAGATCCGCGGCCACCGCCGCACCTACATCGGTGCGCTGCCCGGCCAGATCATCCAGATGATGAAGAAGGCCGGCACCAAGAATCCGGTCTTCATGCTCGATGAAGTCGACAAGATGTCGATGGACTTCCGCGGCGATCCGTCGGCCGCGTTGCTCGAAGTGCTCGACCCTGAACAGAATTTCATGTTCGTCGACCACTACCTCGACGTCGAATACGACCTGTCGCAGGTCTTCTTCGTGGCCACGGCCAACGTGATGCACACCATTCCTCCGGCGCTGCAGGACCGCATGGAAGTGCTGCGACTGCACGGCTACACCGAGCAGGAGAAAGTCGAGATCGCCAAGCAGTTCCTGGTGAAGAAGCAGATGCTGGCGGCGGGCCTGTCGGAAAAGAACATCAAGTTCACCGACGACGCGATTACCGCGTTAATCCGTTCCTACACCCGCGAAGCGGGCGTGCGCAACCTGGAACGCGAAATCGGTAATGTCTGCCGCAAAGTCGCGCGCAAGGTCGTGAAGGAAGGCGAGAACTTCTCCATCGCCATCACCGGTGCCAACGTCAACGACTTCCTGGGCGTGATCAAGTTCCGCGATACTCTGGCGCACGAGAAATCCGAAGTCGGCCTGGTCACCGGACTTGCATGGACCGAAGTCGGAGGCTCGATCCTCAGCACGGAAGCTACGGTCGTCGACGGCAAGGGCAAGTTGACGCTTACCGGCAAGCTCGGCGACGTCATGCAGGAATCGGCGCAGGCCGCGATGTCGTACGTGCGCTCCCGCGCCAATCGCCTCGGGCTGTCCCGTGACTTCTACCGTAATCTCGATCTCCACGTGCACGTACCCGAGGGTGCCATTCCGAAAGATGGGCCCTCAGCCGGCATCACCATCGCGACCGCAATTTCCAGCGCGCTGAGCAAGATTCCGGTGCGCCGTGATTTGGCGATGACTGGCGAAATCACCCTGCGCGGCAAGGTGCTTCCGATTGGCGGCCTGAAAGAAAAGCTGTTGGCGGCTCACCGTGCCGGATTGTTCGAAGTGATCCTGCCGAAGGACAACGAAAAAGACCTGGCCGAGGTTCCCGAGAATCTGCGCACTGCGATGAAGATGCACTTCGTCGATACCATGGACCAGGTGCTGCAGATCGCCTTGGAATCGCCTCTGCCATCGATTGGGGAAGAGGTCACACAGCCGATCGCACCGGCATTGACATCAACGACAGCGGACAGCCCCACGGCACATCAGTAAGTCTTCTTGGAAACAAAGAGGCCCGCCGCAAGCGGGCCTTTTTTGTTTCCTCTGTGTTCCTCTGTGCCCTCTGTGGTGAGGATTCTCTACGCGCACGCTTCACGGATACGCTCGCACACCCGGGAGATCGACCGCTCCACACATTCCGTGAGCCACTGCTCGAGCGCCGCACGCTGAGTCTCCGGGATATAACGAAACCGCACTCCACAGGTATCTGCAGTCGCCCACACGACCGTGCCATCGATGTCGAGCATTTCCTCGGTGCCTGGTAAAGCGAACCTCAAATCCACGTCATCGCCTGCGCTGAGCGAGACTCCCGCAACAAAATCCTGCACGCTGGTACGCAGCTTCGCTCCGCCCTCGCTCAGATTCACCACCGTAGCCTCGCCGAGCGGCTGGGTGCGAGTGCTGACCGAGGCCAGAATCGCAACCGGCTCGCGATGCTGCTTGCGCCGCCGCGCCACCGTGGCATTGTAGGCCGCCCGCAGGCAGCGCTCGATTTGCACCGCCGAGGCCGGCTTGTGAATCAGGAAAAGCACCCCCGCCGCAAACGCCTGGCGCAAATCGAGTAGGTCGCGCACAATCGCCACCAGCACGCAATCCTGGTTCAGCTTGGAGAGGCGCACTGCCGCCAGAAACTCCGCCAGGTTATCGATCTCCCGCCAGTCCACGACAATGGCGTCAAACTCGTGCGTCTGGATCATGGCCAGAGCCGCCGCCGAGGTATTAATGAGTTTCGGCGTCACGTGCAACTTGTTGAGAACATTGCGGGTAACCCCGAGGAACGGTACGTCGCTACACAGTAGCAGCGTGTGCATTTCCAGTTTCGATTTCGGCATGTTCTCCATGGCGCTCTCCCTCTCACTTGCTACTGGTTTCATCGGCGGACATGTCCTGAAGTTGAATCCTGCCGTAGTACCGCGAGAGAAGGGAGTGGTTACCAACGTTCACGCGGGGAATAAAGTCGCAGAGACGTTTTTTGCGACATCTCGCTCGGGATCGAGGCAACCGCCGTACGTCGCGGCTCTACTAAATTTCGATGACGATTCCTATCCGAGGCACGGCGGCGTTGGTAGTTGCGGCCGCGATTGTGGCGGCAACAGCCATCTGGATGCCGGCTTACCGCTGGTTTCTGTTGATCAGCATCGGCATTGGCGCGGCAGTCGCCGGAGGCTTGTATCTCTGGCACAAGCTGCGTCCAGTCCGGGATGACGACGTGGAGAACAAGCGGCCGCTGGGATTGAGCTAGGGCCCATGACCGAGCCAGGCCGTTCTTGAAGGTTGATCGCTGATGATGAGTGTAACGGGGATTTTTCGCCAACTGCGACCTGAGTGGCTAGAATGTCGTTGCATATATGGGCCGCGACGACTGGTTTCGTAATAAAAAATGGGATGCTGCGACCGAGGCTCATTTCAACGAGAAACTCCGTCGCGCCCGAGATAGGGCTCAGCTTTTGAGGATTCAGGCAGCCCATCTGGTAAACACCAACCCCAAAGCCGCCTTGGCTCTTCTGGGTAGATACTTCGCTCTCGGAAATCATTTCGACATCGCGCAGGCGTTTCTGGATCAGGCCGAAGCGCATCTCACTTTAGGAGCGCAGGAAGAAGCGCTCCGATCACTAGAAAACGCATTGCAGCGCGAACGCGAGTTTCCGAACGTCAAGACCAACGCGTGGAGCCGCTTTACCCTCCTTGTTGCTGAGAGAAAGTTAGACCACCGCTATGACAAGGCACTGCAAGTGCTCGAAGAAAACCCACTACGCTCGCACTTGTTTCCGGTCGATGCTTTCCGCTGGCACGCCGCATTCGCCCTAATGGCCGATGCTCAAGGCTTGCGCGACGACGCGGCAAAAAGCGCCGCTAAAGCTCTAGAGTTTGCGGACCTGACCGACTCTGGGTTCCGATACCATCCCGGTGTTGGTCTTGTCGGATCACGTTATGACGACCTTAAAAGCAAATTGCGGCGGATTGCTACGCCTTCTCCGAACCTGATCGGTAAGATCAAGAACTTTGTGTCCAATAAGCTTCCGAAACAATGAGTGAAATCGCGATGTTACGCCAGTTACGCACCAGCAACTGACTCCAACTACATCCGCTCTTCACTGAAACACCACGCGTTCGAACCCCAACCCCTGCAGTAGACTCGTCAGCGTACTGCGGGCATTCGTGTTCGCCGTCCTCAGAATCCCATCCAGCAGAGCCGCCTGCTGCATCTGCCTCTCCGCCTCCTGGCGCACCTGCGTCTCCAGATTCGGATCCACTGGAACTAGCAACCCTGTCTGCCGTGAATACACCTTGGTCCGCTCATTATCAATGCGAGTCGAAAACACCTGCGCCGACGGCAGCCGTAATACTACATTCCTCTCCGCTACGGCCACATCGCCACTATTCAGTCCGCTGAAATCCACTCCCGCCACCACTTCGCCGTGCACGACCATCAGCAACCGATCCCCCGCCAGAAAATTTGGCAGGATCGGGTTCTCCCTCTCTCCGGTGACCACCTTGTCCATGGTGTACACCACCGTCTCCAGACGCTGCAGCTGCTGGATTTTGTTCACGACGGTGGGCTGGCTCACATCGATTCTCGTGCCGCGCCCCAGCAAGCGTCCTGCCCAGCCGTTCCAGAATGACGGAGCCGCTTGCCTGGCAATCACCATTAGCCCCAGCACGCCTAGCACGATTCCAAGGAAGAGGGCCGCTGTGATTCTCCCCCTGCCTTCCACTTTACGTTTGTCCTGATCTGATCCCTGCATCTCGCCTCGCTGCCATCAGTCTTATCGTCGCCCGCAACATAGCATAAGCCGTGTGCGCGACTGAGCGTAATGGCGATATTTCAACAGTTCAGACGATAGCCTGCCAGGTGCTTCTCGGGGTAACTTCCGGCTTGCCGACAAGGACTAAGCCGCTGGTGCGGCGGACGCTACGCGTGGGGTGAACCCGAAGGGTTGAGGTAGCTGACATAGTGTGGGTCACAGAGAAAGGAGACTCCTGTGACCCGTTTACGCAAGATGATGCTGGAAGAACTCCAGCGCCGCAACTACTCTGCGATCACGACGCGCAATTACCTGCGGGTCGTCACCGAGTTCGCCAAGTATTTTGGCAAACCTCCCGATCGACTCGGCCTCAACGAGCTTCGAACCTACCAAGCCTATCTGCTGCGAGAGCGCAAGCTAACGCCCGGTACGCGTGGTCAACCAAGTGGCGGCGCTGCGGTTCTTCTTCGTCAAGACGCTCAAGCGCCATCAGTTCCGCGATTTCTTGCCCTACCCTCAGGATCGGCGTCGACTGCCAACGGTGCTGAGCCGGGAAGAAGTCTCGCGTCTGATCAACGCGGCCGGGAACCTGTTTCGACGGACGCTGCTGATGACGCTCTACGGCACCGGCATGCGACGCGCCGAACTCGCGCATCTCAAGGTCAGCGACATCGATAGCCAACGGATGATCATCCGCGTGGTGGCGGGCAAGGGCGGCAAAGATCGTGACCTGCCTCTCAGCCCAGCCCTGCTCGAGACGCTGCGCGAGTACTGGCGCTGGCGCAAGCCGAAGCTCTACCTGTTTCCCACACGCACTCTTGGCCGCAGACTCGATCAGCCGATTTCGGACAAGACCGTCTGGATCGCATGTAGCGAGGCCGCGCGTCGAGCTGGCATCAGCAAGCGCGTTACGCCGCACACGCTGCGTCACAGTTGGGCAACCCATCTGTTGGAAGCGGGCACCGACCTGCGAACCATTCAGGTCCTGCTCGGACACGGCGATCTGGAAACCACCGCCCAGTATCTGCATCTGTCGCAGCGGCACTTGCAGACGGTGGTCAATCCGCTGGACGGCCTTTCTCTAACCGACACTCAGAACATCTGCCGCAGCTTTAAGCGAAAAAAACAAGAATGACTCGGCCCACCCTCGAGGTGGCCGACATTCTACGCGCGCACGGCGATCGCTTCCTGGATCGGTATCGATCGAGCTTTGGCTTTCAACAGCTCAAAGCCTTTCGTGCCATTCAGCGCTGCCGCACCGCTGCCCTCGGCGGCCATCGCGATGCTTGCCTGCGTTGCGGGTATCAGGCCATCTCCTACAACTCGTGCAGAAATCGGCACTGCCCCAAGTGTCAGGCACAAGCCCGCGAGCGCTGGCTGGCGGCACGCGAACGCGAACTTCTGGACACCAGCTATTTCCACGTCGTGTTCACCGTGCCCCACGAACTCAATGTGTTCGCCTTGGAAAACCCGCGTCTGTTTTACGATCTGTTGTTCACTGCCAGCGCACAAACCTTGCTGGAAATCGCATCCGATCCGAAACACCTGGGAGCTGAGATCGGTGTGATCGGCATCCTGCACACCTGGGGACAGAACCTACTCTTGCATCCCCACATTCACTGTGTCGTTCCCGCGGGCGGGCTCTCGCCGGATCATCGTCGATGGGTCCGCCCGCGCTATCCTTTCTTCTTACCCGTCAGAGTCCTGAGTCGTGTTTTTCGCGGCAAGTTCCTGGCTGGCCTGAAGCGCCTCCACCGTCGTAAGAAGCTACAGTGTGCAGGTCCGGCTGCCGCTCTCGCCGATCCGTCAGCAGTTCGCAAAACTGCTCCGCCGTCTGCATCGCCACGACTGGGTGGTTTATGCCAAGCCTGCTTTCGGCGGTCCCATGCAGGTGTTGCGCTATCTCGGTCGCTACACCCATCGCGTAGCCATTTCCAATCACCGCTTGTTGGCCTTCGATCAAGAACGCGTCACTTTCCGCTGGAAGGATTACGCCCGCGGTGGCAAGCAAGGCAAGATGACTCTTAGCGCCACCGAGTTCTTGCGCCGTTTCTTTCTGCACGTGCTTGCCCAAAGGCTTCGTCCGCATCCGTCACTTCGGCTTTCTCGCCAATCGCTTTCGGGCTTCCCGTCTGGCGTTGGGCCGACAACTGCTGGCCTCAGTGGCTCGACAGAGCATGCAGTTACAGCACACGACGTGCCCGAGAGCTCTTCTCTCTGGCACTGTCCGCGCTGCGGCGCATCGATGATCGTGATTCAGAGATTCACTGCTGCGGAACTATCAGCATGCACGTACTTCGATTCTTCCTGACCGCTCTCACCCTCGATTCGAGGATGTGCCCGGCACGCCGATGCATCCGTGTGCTCACCCGAGGTCCACGACCTCTGTCACGACCCTCCGCCAACCCTCCTGCATTTCTCGGCAGCACCGCACACCCTCCCGATCGGCTCTTCCGGTGCCTACCCATAGACCTGTTGCGCCCCAAACCGCCGTTCAAATCCCATAGCGCACCGCGTCCGCCGCAAACACCAGCGGCTTCCTCCTAGTCTGCTTATCGAAAACGCCTCGGATCGAGTTCCACTTCGTCCCGAAAGTGTCCTGCCCGAGGCGTTTCCGATCAAGGCTAGCGACCATCCGGGGATTGGTTCGTTACTTTAGAGTTGCCGGATATAAGAGAGTACTTGCGCAAGATCCTCTCTCCGCATCAGATAGTAGATTATTCGGTTTAGGGGATTCTCCATTCCTCAGGTGACGATCAGGACGGGCCTCACGACTCCAGACGGGCGCGAAGAACTACTCACGGAATATCTCTGTGACCACCCGGACTGTCCCAATATTGCAACAGAGGTTCTCGGATGCGTGATGGAAATCCAAGCTGTCGCTATGGTTTGCGACGAGCACGCACCCAACCCTCGGTCGTAATGACTTCCCCAATGAAGCGGTTTGTGAGATCCCCCATCTCTCCGGGCTAAAGGCCCTCGTCTCCCAATCAGAGATTCCCCAGGCTGTACATACTGACAGTAGTCTCGCCGCGTTGAGTGTCCTACCGTTTCATGCGACAAGCCCGTAGTGTCCATCTTCCCGCTAGTAGTCACGATTTCTAGGAAATGAAGTCTCTCATGAATGACCGAGACAAGATTCAGCGAACTGTTCTGCCTATACCGGATCAGCCCCACGTGGGTTTGACGACCTACGATGCCAAGGACCCGGAAACGAAGTATCCGCCGATCCGGAATTGCGTCCGCCCACGGGCGCGCCCAATGTTCTCATCATGCTGATTGACGATGTCGGTTTTGGCGCGTCCAGCGCCTTTGGCGGTCCGTGCCAGACACCGAACTTCGAGAAGCTGGCCGCTGACGGTCTGAAATACAACCGCTTTCACACCACCGCGCTCTGCTCGCCCACCCGCCCGGCGCTGCTCACCGGACGCAACCATCACTCGGTCGGCATGGGCGCGATCACCGAGATGGCGACCTCGGCGCCGGGCAATTGTTCGCTCATGTCCAACACCATCTCGCCGCTTGCCCAGACCCTGAAGCTCAACGGCTACTCCACGGCGCAGTTCGGCAAGTGCCACGAAGTGCCGGTCTGGCAGACCAGCCCCATGGGGCCGTTCGATCACTGGCCCACCGGAGGCGGCGGGTTCGAATATTTCTATGGCTTCATCGGCGGCGAGACCAACCAGTGGTATCCAGCGCTCTACGAAGGCACGACGCCCGGTCGAGCCCGAGAAGACGCCCGAACAGGGTTATCACTTTACTGAGGACCTGACCAACAAGGCGATCAAGTGGATTCGCCAGCAAAAGTCGCTCATGCCCGACAAGCCGTTCTTCACCTACTTCGCGCCGGGCGCGACGCACGCTCCCCATCACGTCCCCAAGGAATGGACCGACAAATACAAGGGCAAGTTCGACCAGGGCTGGGACAAGCTGCGCGAGGAGACCATTGCCCGCCAGAAGAAGCTCGGCGTCATCCCGGCGGACTGCCAACTAACCGAACGTCATCCGGGTATTCCGGCCTGGGACACCATCTCGGCCGAGATGAAGCCGGTGCTCGCCCGTCAGATGGAAATCTACGCCGGCTTTCTGGAGCACATCCGACCATCACGTCGGGCGACTGATCGACGCGCTCAAGGATCTGGACATCCTGGATGACACGCTGATCTACGTGATCATCGGCGACAACGGTGCGTCGGCGGAGGGTTCGCTTCAGGGCACTTTCAACGAGATGGTCACGCTTACGGGTTTCGGCAAGCTGGAAACGCCGAAGTTCCTGAACGATCACCTCGACAAGTTCGGCGGAGTCCAGAAGCCTACAATCACTACGCCGTGGGCTGGGCGCACGCGATGGATACGCCCTACCAGTGGACCAAGCAGGTGGCCTCGCACTTCGGAGGCACCCGCAACGGCACGATTGTGCATTGGCCGAAGGGGATCAAGGCCAAGGGCGAAATCCGCACCCAGTTCCACCACGTCATCGACGTCGCGCCAACCATTCTGGAAGTGGCCGGCTTGCCCGAGCCGGTTTTCGTCAACGGCGTCCAGCAGCACCCGATCGAAGGCGTGAGCATGGTCTACTCGTTCAACGACGCCAAGGCGGCGGAGCGGCACGAGACGCAGTACTTCGAGATGTTCGGCAACCGCGGCATCTACCACAAGGGTTGGACGGCGGTGACCAAGCATCGGACACCCTGGGAGACCGGGGCTAGTCAAAGCTGCCGGCCTTTGATGACGACAACTGGGAACTGTACGACACCACCACCGACTGGAGCCAGTCGAAGGACCTGGCGAAACAGAATCCGGAAAAACTGCACGAGTTGCAGCGCCTATGGTTGATCGAAGCGGTCAAGTACAACGTGCTGCCCCTCGACGACCGCTTTGTCGAACGCGCCAACCCAGCGATTGCCGGCCGGCCGCAGCTGATCAACGGCACGCGTCAGTTGCTGTTCGGCGGGATGGGACGGCTAACCGAAAGTTCAATCATCAACACAACAACAAGTCCTACGCCGTGACCGCCGAGATCGTCGTGCCCCCCTCCGGCGCAGAAGGCGTCATCGTTGCGGTGGGCGGCATTACCGGCGGCTGGAGCCTCTACGCCAAGGGTGGCAAGCTGAAATACCACTACAACTTCTACGGCCTGGACCGGTACACGATCGACGGGAACGTCAGACGATTCCGGCGGGCACGCATCAGGTGCGGATGGAGTTCAAGTACGACGGTGGCGGCCTAGCTCAGGGCGGCGCGGTCACGCTCTACGTCGACGGGAAGAAGGTCGGCGAAGGCCGCGTGGAACACACCGAGCCGTTCGTCTTCTCCGCCGACGAGACGTGTGACGTCGGCTTTGAATTCGGTTCGCCTTCGAGCCCGGACTATGACCGAGGGGCAATAGTTCAGCGGCGAAGTGAACTGGGTCGAGATCGACGTCGGCAAGGATGCCGTGAATCTCGATCACCTCATCTCTCCGGAACAACGACTGCACGTCGCCTTGGCGCTGCAGTAAGTAAGCTCAGGACCGGCAGTCCAGTGCGGGCTGCCGGTCCGATTGATAACTACGAAGCGAAGTGATTCGGCGAAAACATGTTGGTCGCGAGAGACTCGACTGACGTTAACAGGCATGGGTGTTGAAAAAGTCCAGTTTCCTCCCAAACAGTCAAAATTTGAGGATAGAAAATGTCCTGAAAACTGAGAAAGTCGTTTGTGGGGCATCCTGGCGCAATTTTATTTTCGCGAATTTCGTGGGAGGGACTTTTTCAACACCCACAGGCGATTACACGTTTTGACCGACGGTCATTGAGCGCTATGGCGATATTTCGACAACTATCCGGCAGAATGAACCTTGTAGGTCAGGATGCGCAGGGCCGGTGCTGCCGCCGCGAGTACCCAAATGAAGGCGGCGGGTCCAATGCCTTTGATATCCACGACACGCAGATGCGACACCACCGCGCCCACAAAGTAGAGGACGAGGCCGATGCCCGCCGCCACACCGAGTAGAGGCCACCAGACACCAAGAACGATGCCCAAAGCACCGGCAAACTCATAAGCTGCCAGAAACGGAAAATACTTCATCGGCACGCCCGACGACTTCGTGGATGACCTGCACGATAATAGGGATCGTGGCGAACCTTCCCGATGCCGGAAAACGTCACGAAGACCCCGCATACTCAGTAGGTTTATACTGCACCTCACAGCGATATTTAAAGGCACGCAAGGTTTTTGGCAGCTTACAGATTGATAATCGTTGTAATCAGTAGTGGATTTTAGCTGCCCACATCTCAGCAACAGAGGGTGGTGTATATGTTGGCCGGAGCAAAGAACCATTTGGACGTAGGCGTTCTCCCTCTCTCGAGTGCGGTTTTCTGCCTGGATTGCGAGGTCATTAGCAGCAGTCGAGGTGACGAATGCGCCGTATGCAAAAGCCGCTCAATCGTGAGTCTGGATCGAATACTCGGGGGTAGTCTGCTCGCGCACAAGGCAAAACAGGATTCGGATAGTTGGTTCTTCGACGTCGCAATTACGATCGAATTGCAGCAGATGCATGCCAAGGACTTAAGCGTCACAGTCGAAAGATTGACTAGTGTGATTGGCCCGAAGCTCGCGCGGGAAAGCGCCTCATTCCACATCACTGTGAAGCCAGCAATGGACGCAGTCGACCTACAGCCATCGCTTTGCTTCCCCGAACGAGAGGCCGCATAGCGGGTCTAACAGGTTGATTGCCGGGGCACCTTCTAGAAACGCTCTGGATCGAACTTCTGATCGAGATAAATCCAAAGCACACGCGAAAGAAACGTCAGCATGGGCGCGAAGGGCAGGAACATCAAGACCGCCCAGATTGCAATCTTGTCCACTCGCCAGCGGGTCAGACCCCATAGGGCCGCGCCAAGAACAAAGATGAAGGCGAGGGCCAAGCCGTAGCTGATGTACATGGCTCCGAGAAAATATCCCGGCTCGCGATTGAAATGCAGACCGCACCCGGGACAGCAATCATGCATTTTGGGGAAGCCCCAATAGACGGAAGAACGGAAAATTCGTGCAGATCTGCATCGAGGACAAAGCTGGCAGAAGATGCTGCGCAAGGTGGATGGTCGAGAGCTAGACAAGACCACATGATAGTGGATCAACGATTCATGGGGCTCTGAGTAGCTACAGCTCTTCGGTTTTTGCTGTAATCCACAAGAATGTCATCCTGAGCCGCGTCTTTTGCGGCGAAAGTGGGTCCTTCGCCGCAAAAGACGCGGCTCGGATGACATTCTTGTGGATTACAGCAAAAACCGAAGAGCTGTTTTACTCAGAGCCCCATGAATCGTTGATCCACTATCATGTGGTCTTGTCTAGCTCTCGACCATCCACCCCTCTTTGCGCACGTGTTCTCCAGCTTGTCCTCGATGAGAATCTGCACGAATTTTCCGTTCTTCGTCTATTGGGGCTTCCCCAAAATGCATGATTGCTGTCCCGGGTGCGGTCTGCATTTCAATCGCGAGCCGGGATATTTTCTCGGAGCCATGTACATCAGCTACGGCTTGGCCCTCGCCTTCATCTTTGTTCTTGGCGCCACCCTATGGGGTCTGACCCGCTCGGCGAGTGGACAAATTGCAATACGGCGGTCTTCATGTTCCTGCCTTCGCGCCCCATCCTGACGTTTCTTTCGCGTGTGCTTTGGATTTATCTCAATCAGAAGTTCGATCCAGAGCGTTTCTAGAAGGTGCCCGGCCATCAACCTGTTAGCCCCGCTATGCGGCCTCTCGTTGCGGGGAACCAGAAGCGATGGCTATAGGTCGACTGCGTCCATTGCTGGCTTCACGGTGATGTGGAATGAGGCGCTTTCCCGCGCGAGCTTCGGGCCAATCGCACTAGTCAATCTTTCGACTGTGACGCTTAAGTCCTTGGCGTGCATCTGCTGCAATTCGATCGTAACGTCGACGATGTCGAAGAACCAACTATCCGAATCCTGTTTGCCTTGTGCGCGAGCAGAGCTGCCCCCGAGTATTCGATCCAGACTCACGATTGAGCGGCTTTTGCATACGGCGCATCCGTCACCTCGACTGCTGCTAATGACCTCGCAATCCAGGCAGAAAACCGCACTCGAGAGAGAGGGAGAGTGCCTACGTCCAAATGGTTCTTTGCTCCCGGGCCAACATATACACCACCCTCTGTTGCTGAAATGTGGGCAGCTAAAATCCACTACTGATTACAACGATTATTCTCAATCTGTAAGCTGCCAAAAACCTTGCGTGCCTTTAAATATCGCTGTGAGGTGCAGTATAAACCTACTGAGTATGCGGGGTCTTCGTGACGTTTTCCGGCATCGGGAAGATTCGCCACGATCCCTATATCGTGCAGGTCATCCACGAAGTCGTCGGGCGTGCCGATGAAGTATTTTCCGCTTCTGGCAGCTTATGAGTTTGCCGGTGCTTTGGGCATCGTTCTTCGTGTCTGGTGGCCTCTACTCGGTGTGGCGGGGCGTCGGCCTCGTCCTCTACTTTGTGGGCGCGGTGGTGTCGCATCTGCGTGTCGTGGATATCAAGGTTTTGGACCCGCCGCCTTCATTTGGGTACTCGCGGCGGCAGCACCGGCCCTGCGCATCCTGACCTACAACGTTCGTTCTGCCGGATAGTTGTCGAAATATCGCCATTTCGCTCAATGACCGTCGGTCAAAACGTGTAATCGCCTGTGGGTGTTGAAAAAGTCCCTCCCACGAAATTCGCGAAAATAAAATTGCGCCAGGATGCCCCACAAACGACTTTCTCAGTTTTCGGATTTTCTATCCTCAAATTTTGACTGTTTGGGAAAAACTGACTTTTTCAACACCCATGCCTGTTTAACGTCAGTCAAGTATCTCGCGACCAACATGTTTTCGCCGAATCACTTCGCTTCGTAGTTATCAATCGGACCGGCAGCCCGCACTGGACTGCCGGTCCTGAGCTTCCTTACTGCAGCGCCAAGGCGACGTGCAGTCGTTGTTCCGGAGAGATGAGGTGATCGAGATTCACGGCATCCTTGCCGACATCGAGCTCGAACCAGCCGCTGAACCTATTGCCCCTCGGTCCATAGTCCGGGCTCGAAGGCGCCGCTTGAAAGCCCACGTCACAAGTCTCGTGGCGGAAAAACGACTCGGCCTGTTCCACACAGGCCTTCGCCGACCTTCTTCCCGTCAACATACAGCGTGACCCCGCCGCCCAAGAAGCTCACCGCCCGCGCTGAGTACTTGAACTCCGTCCGAACCTGATGGTTTTTCCGGCGGAATCGCTGACGTTCCCGTGATCGTGTACCGATCCAGGCCGTAGAAGTTGTAGTGGTCTGTCAGCTTGCCACCCTTGGCATAGAGGCTCCGCCCACCAACAATACCTCCCACCGCAACAATGACGCCTTCTCGGATGGGGGCACCACGATCTCGGCGGTCACGGAGACGGACTTGTTTTTGTAGTTGATAATTGAACTTTCGGTTAGCCGTCCCATGCACCGAACAGCAACTGACACGTGCCTTTGATCAACTGCGGCCGGCCGGCAATCGCTGGGTTGGCCCGTTCGGCAAAGCGGTCGTCGAGGGGCAGCACGTTGTACTTGACTGCTTCGATCAACCATAGGCGCTGCGACTCGTGGAGTTTTTCAGCATTCTGTTTCGCCAGGTTCTTCGACTGGCTCGGATCGTGTCGTACAGTTCCAGTCATCATCGAAGGCCGGCCGTCTTCTAGCCCCGGTCTCCCAGGGTGTCCGATGCTTGGTCACCGCCGTCCAACCCTTGTGGTAGATGCCGCGGTTACCGAACATCTCGAAGTACTGCGTCTCGTGCTGACCGCGGCCTCGTTGAACGAGTAAAGCATGCTTACCCCTTCGAATGGGGTGCTGCTGGACTCCGTTAACGAAAACAGGCTCGGGCAAGCAGCTGCTTCTAGAATGGTTGGCGCGACGTCAACGTGGTGGAACTGGCTGCGGATCTCGCCTTTGGCTTGGATTCCCTTGGCCAATGGCATCGTCCCGTTCGGGTGCCTCCGAAGTGCGAGGCCACCTGCTGGTCTCTGAAGGGCGTGTGCGTAGCATGTGCCCAGCCCACGGCGTAGTGGGTAGGCTTCTGGACTGCCGAACTTATCGAGGTAACTTTCATGAATTTCAGGCATTTCCAGCTTACCGAAACGAGTAATTGTCACCATTTCGTTGAAAGTGCCCTGGAGCGAACCCTCCGCCGACGCACGTAGCCGATGATCAAGTAGATCAACGTGTCATCCAGGATGTCCAAATCCTTGAGCGCGTCGAATCAGTCTCCGACGTGATGGTCGAACGGGATAGAAGCCGCGTAGATTTCAGTCTCACGGACGAGCACTGGTTTCATCTCGCCCAGATGGTGTCCCAGGCCGGAATACCTGGAGAACGTTCGGTTAGTTGGCAGTCCGGCGGATGACGCCGAGTTTCTTCTGGCGGGCAATCAACTCCTCGCGCAGCTTGTCCCAGCCCTGGTCGAACTTGCCCTTGTATTTGTCGATCCATTCCTTGGGGACGTGATGGGGAGCGTCGGTCGCGCCCGGCGCGAAGTAGGTGAAGAACGGCTTGCTGGGCATCAGCAAGTTGCTGGCGGATCCACTTGATAGCCTTGTTGGTCAGGTCCTCAGTAAGGTGATAACCCTGTTCAGGAGTCTTGGGTGGGTGCCTTCGTAGAGGGCTGGATACCACTGGTTCAGCCGGCCGATGATAGAATGTTCAAACCCGCCGCCTCCGCTGGGCCAGTGATCGAACGGCCCCATGGTGGGGTTACCCAGACCGGCACTTCATGGCACTTACCGAACTGCGACGTTGAGTAGCCGTTGAGCGTCAGCGTGCGTGCAAGTGGAGAAATGGTGTTAGACATCACGAACTGCCCGGAGCCGAGGTCGCCATCTCGGTGATCGCGCCCATTCCGGCCGAGTGGTGGTTGCGTCCCGTGAGCATTGCCTGGCGGCTGGGCGTCACGCAGTGGTGTGAAACCGATGCGGCCAGCTTCTCGAAGTTCGGTGTCTCGCAGGACCGCCAAAGGCGCTGGACGCGCCGAAACCGACATCATCGATAAGAATGATCGGACGACGTAATTCTTGGATTGGGGATGTTTTCGTTTCCGGGTCCTTGGCATCGTAGGTCGTCAAACCCACGTGTCATCCGGTATAGGCAGAACGTACTGAATCTTGTCTCGGTCATTCATGAGAAGTCATTTCCTAGAAATCGTGACTACTAACGGGACACTACGGGCTTGTCGTGAAAACAGTAGGACACTCAACGCGGCGAGACTACTGTCCGTATGCAGCCTGGGGAATCTCTGATTGGGAGACGAGGGCCTTTAGCCCGGAGGGATGGGGGATCTCACAAACCATTTCGTTGGGAAGTCATTACGACCGAGGGTTGGGTGCGTGCTCGTCGCAAACCATAGCGACAGCTTGGATTTCCATCACGGTCCGAACCTCTGTTGCAATATTGGGACAGTCCGGTGGTCACAGAGATACTCGCGCCCGTCTGGAGTCGTGAGGCCCGTCCTGATCGTCACCTGAGGAATGGAGAATCCCCTAAACCGAATAATCTATATTGTGATGCGGAGAGAGGATCTGCGCAAGTACTCTCTTATATCCGGCAACTCTAAAGTAACGAACCAATCCCCGGATGGTCGCTAGGCTTGATCGGAAAGTCCTCGGGCAGGACACTTTCACAACGAAGTGGAACTCGATCCGAGGCGTTTTCGGCGGACTAGGAGGAAGCCGCTGGTGTTTGCGGCGGACGCGGTGCGCTATGGGATTTGAACCGCGGTTTGGGGCGCAACGGAGACCTATGGGTAGGCACCGGAAGAGCCAATCAGGAGGGTGTGCGGTGCTGCCAAGAACGGCGGGTTGGCCGAGGGTAGTGACAGAGGTCGTGGACCTCGGGTGAGCACACATCGGCGTGCCGGAGCACGTCCTCGAATCGTTGGTAATGAGCAGATCAGGAAGAATCGAAGTATGTGCATGCTGATCGCGTTTCCGCAGCAGTGAATCTCTGAATCACGATCATCGACGCGCACATACGGGACAGTGCCAGAGACGAACTCTCCGGGCACGTCGTGTGCTCTAACTGCATGCTCTGTCGAGCCACTGTAGGCCAGCAGTTGTCGGCCCAACGCAGCATCGTCCGAAAGCAATTTGCCGAGAAAGCCGAGAGCGGATGCGGACGAGAAGCCTCTGGGCAAGACGTGCAGAAACGGCGCAAGAACTCAGTGCGGCGCTAAGAGTCATCTCACCTTGCTTGCCACCGCGGGTGTAATCCTTCCAGCGGAAGGTCACGCGCTCTTGATCGAAAGCCAACAAGCGGTGATTGGAAATAGCCACGCGATGGGTGTAGCGACCGAGATAGCGCAACACCTGCATGGGGCCGCCGAAAGCGGGCTTGGTATCAACCGCCCCAGTCGTGGCGATGGAGACGGCGGACGAGTTTTGTGAACTGCTGACGGTCGGCGAGGGCGGCAGCCGGACCGGCACACTGTAGCTGCCTGCGGGCCAGCCAGGAACTTGCCACGAAAAACACGACTGTGACGGGTAAGAAGAAAGGATAGCGCGGGCGGACCCATCGACGGTGATCCGGCGCGAACCCCGCGCGGGAACGACACAGTGAATGTGGGGATGCAAGAGTAGGGTTCTCCCCAGGTGTGCAGGATGCCCGATCACACCGATCTCAGCTCCCAAGTGTTTGGGATCGGATGCGATTTCTAGCAAAGTTTGTGCGCTGGCAGTGAACAACAGATCGTAAAACAGACGCGGGTCTTCCAAGGCGAACACATTGAGTTCGTGGGGCACGGTAAACACAACGTGGAAATAGCTGGTGTCCGGAGTTTCACGTTCCCTTGCCGCCAGCCAGCGCTCGCGGCTTGTGCCTGACACTTGGGGCCATGCCCGTTTCTGCACGAGTTGTAGGAGATGGCCGATTCCGCAACGTAGGCAAGCATCGCGATGGCCGCCGAGGGCAGCGGTACCGGCGGCGCGCTGAATGGAAGAAGGTTGATTTACTGGAAGCCAAAGCTCGATCGATACCGATCCAGGAAGTGATCGCCGTGCGTGCGCAGAATGTCGGCCACCTCGAGGGTGGGCCGAGTCATTCTTGTTTTTTTCGCTTAAAGCTGCGGCAAATGTTTTGAGTGTCGGTTAGAAGGCCATCCACCCACCATCTGCAAGTGCCGCTGCGACAGATAGGAATTTTACTGGGCGGTGGTTTCCAGATCGCCGTGTCCGAGCAGGACCCAAATGTTCAGCAGGTCGCTACCCGCTTCCAACAGGTGGGTTGCCCAACTGTGACGCAGCGTGTGCGGCGTAACGCGCTTGCTGATGCCAGCTCAACACGCGGCCTCGCTACATGCGATCCAGACGGTCTTGTCCGAAATCGGCTGATCGAGTCTGGGCCAAGGGTGCGTGTGGAAACAGGTAGCAGCTTGGCTTGCGCCAGCGCCAGTACTCGCGCAGCGTCCCGAGCAGGGCTGGGCTGAGAGGCGGGTCACGATCTTTGCCGCCCTTGCCCCCAGCCACCACACGGATGATCATCCGTTGGCTATCGTTGACCTTGAGATGCGCCGACCGTCGCATGCCGGTGCCGTAGAGCGTCATCAGCAGCGTCCGTCGAAACAGGTTCCGCCGCGTTGATCAAATGCGAAACTTCTTTCCGGCTCGGCGCCGTTGGCAATCGGCGCCGATCCTTAGAGGTTGGGCAAGAAATCGCCGGAACTGATAAGCGCTTGAGCGTCTTGACGAAGAAGAACCAGCAACAAGGAGGGTAAAGCGGCTCCACGCGTTGGTCTTGACGTTCGGAAACTCGCGTTCGCGCTGCAATGCGTTTTCTAGTGATCGGAGCGCTTCTTCCTGCGCTCCTAAAGTGAGATGCGCTTCGGCCTGATCCAGAAACGCCTGCGCGATGTCGAAATGATTTCCGAGAGCGGAGTATCTACCCAGAAGAGCCAAGGCGGCTTTGGGGTTGGTGTTTACCAGATGGGCTGCCTGAATCCTCAAAAGCTGAGCCCTATCTCGGGCGCGACGGCTCCGTTGAAATGAGCCTCGGTCGCAGCATCCCATTTTTTATTACGAAACCAGTCGTCGCGGCCCATATATGCAACGACATTCTAGCCACTCAGGTCGCAGTTGGCGAAAAATCCCCGTTACACTCACCATCAGCGATCAACCTTCAAGAACAGCCTGGCATTCGGGCGGGGCCCTAGCTCAACCCCGGCCGCTTGTTCTCCACATCGACATCCCGGACTGGACGCAGCTTGTGCCAGATACAAGCCTCAAACGACTGCTCGCGCCAATGCCGATGCTGATCAACAGAAACCAGCGATAAGCCGGACCAGATGCTTGGCCGTCGCCCGCCACAATCGCGGCCGCAACTACAAACGCCGCCATACCTCGGACAGGAATCGTCATCGAAATTTCGTAGAGCCGCACACGGGCGGTTGCCTGATCCCGGAGCGAAACGTCGCCGCGGCCTCTCGACTCTGTGAACGTTGGTAACCACTCCCTTCTCTCGCGGTACTACGGCAGGATTCAACTTCAGGACATGCCCGCCGATGGAACCAGTAGCAAGTTTTCAGGGAGAGCGCAAATGGAAAACATCCCGAAATCCAAGCTGGACATGCACACGTTGCTGCTGTGTACCGACGTACCGTTCCTGGGCATCACGCGCAGGGTTCTCAACCAGTTACACGTCACGCCGAAACTTGTGTGAATACCTCGGCGGCGGCCCTGGCCATGATCCAGGCGCACGAGTTTGACGTCATCGTGCGTGGATTGGCGGGAGATCGACAATCTGGCGGAGTTTCTTGGCGCGCGTGCGTCGCTCGCAAGCTGAACCAGGATTGCGTGCTGGTGGCGATTGTGCGCGACCTGCTTGACCTGCGCCAGGCGTTTGCCGCGGGCGTGCACTTCCTGATTCACAAGCCGGCCTCGGCGGTGCAGATCGAGCGCTGCTTGCGGGCGGCATACTCGGCGACGGTGGCGCGGCGGCGGAAGCAGCATCGGGAGCCGGTCGCGATTCTGGCCTCAGTCAGCACTCGCACTGAGCCGTTTGGCGAGGCCACAGTGGTAAATCTGAGCGAGGGCGGCGCGAAGCTGCGTACCAGCGTGCAGGATTTTGTTGCTGGCGTCTCTCTCGAGCGCAGGGGATGACGTGGATTTGAGGTTTGCTCTACCAGGTACCGAGGAAATGCTCGACATCGAGGGTACGGTCGTGTGGGCGACCGCAGATACTTGCGGAGTGCGGTTTCGTTACGTTCCGGAGACCCAGGAGGCGGCGCTCGAGCAATGGCTCACAGAATGCGTCGAGCGGTCGATTTCGCGGGTGTGCGAACGCATGCGGGAAGCCTGCGCGTAAATCTCGGTAGGGATGTTTGCTCGCAACGTCTCTCTTACCATCACAAGAAATGCTGCAGGCAGAGACGTCAGGCAAAAGCTACGTTTCTACCGATGAGTCGTGGGACTCCTCGGTAGTGGTTGACGTCAAGGCCGGTGCGATCGGCTGTGTGACCTCGTCCTCCAATCGATCGGCAGAGGCGATTCGAGAGCGATCTGCAGGCACCTGGTCCATGGTATCGACAAAGTGCAACTTCATCGCCGTGCGCAGATTCTCGGGGACCTCGGCCAGGTCTTTCTCGTTGTCCTTGGGCAGGATCACTTCGAACAATCCCGCACGGTGAGCAGCCAGCAGCTTTTCTTTCAAGCCGCCAATCGGAAGTACCTTGCCGCGCAGCGTGATTTCGCCAGTCATAGCCAGGTCGCGCCGCACGGGAATCTTGCTCAGCGCGCTGGAAATCGCGGTCGCGATGGTGATCCCCGCCGAGGGCCCGTCTTTCGGGATGGCGCCCTCGGGCACGTGCACGTGCAGATCGAGATTGCGGTAGAAGTCGCGGGTCAGACCCAAGGCGGTGCGCGCGCGAGCGAACGTACGACATGGCGGCCTGCGCCGATTCCTGCATCACGTCGCCGAGTTTGCCGGTTAGGGTGAGCTTGCCCTTGCCGTCGACCACCGCTGGCTTCAGTGCTTGAAGATCGAGCCGCCCACTTCGGTCCAGGCGAGGCCCGTGACCAAGCCGACTTCGGATTTCTCGTGCGCGAGCGTGTCGCGGAACTTGATTACGCCCAGGAAGTCGTTGACGT
>CAVYOZ010000002.1:0-84028 GCA_963770265.1 Terriglobia bacterium | reverse complement strand
AACGCCGCCGAGGGCCACCGATCGCTTGGCCGGCCAACCATCTCCCGTACGGCGTTGTAACTGGCCGAGGTCGCGGGCCGACCTCGGCCCTAGTTCGGCGGCGGGCTCAGATCCCGGCGTACCAGGCGTATTCCGGCGATGGATCGCTCAACTCCCGGCCTAACTTCTTCAGATCGTCGGTCACTGTCAGGCGGGTGAGGTACTTCAGGCTCTTATAGCCCAGTTGGCGTGGAACGCGCAGCCGCAGCGGACCGCCGTGGCCGACCGGCAGATCGCCGCCGTTCATTCCGTAAGTGACGAGCGTCTGCGGATGCAGCGCGTCGGCCATATCGATGCTGTCCAACGCGTCCTTCTCCGTCGAATAGGAGGCCACGAATTTGGCGTCGGGCCGCGTTCCGGCGGCGTCGAGGAGAACCGAAAGAGGCACGCCCGTCCACTCGGCGATAAACGACCATCCCTCTTCGCACGCGAGGTGCGTGATCTGGCTGCGCGACGGAAGCTTCCGCAGATCGGCAAGCGAGAAGGATACGGGGCGGGCCACCATTCCGTCCACCTGCAGCCGCCAGTCCGCGAATCCGGCGGCTTGCGACCGCAAATAGTTTTCCTGCTGCAAAGGCCTGCCATTGGCGAACGGCGTCTTCGAGATCAAGCTCCGTGGGAACTCGCGCGCCATGGAATGCCGAGTGAGGATCCGCTGAGCGGCATACGTCAAGGTTTCGCCGGGAGCGTAGATACCGCCATGATCGGGCGGGATCAGTCCATACCGGCTGGCAAGGCGTGCCGCGACCGCGAGCCCGGATGCGCCGGCCGCGGTCGCCAGACCGCCAGTGATCAATTTGCGTCGGGAAAGAAAGCTCATGCGTGCTCCTGATGCGATGCGGCGCGACCCGTAATCATAGCCCGCATCCGGTTGCGAAATCCCGCCAGCCAGACCATCCCTACGTGGACCAGCAGAAAGCCGAACAGAACGATGGTCAGAAAGAAGTGAATCGTGCGCGCGGATTGCTGTCCCCCGAACACGGTGACGGCAGCTCGGAACCGCGGAGACGAATGCCGGCGACATGGCTAGGCCCGTCCAGATCATCAGCGGAAACAGCACGAAGATCACGAGCAGGTACGTCACTCGCTGCACCGGATTGTAGGACCAGGCCTCCTCCGGGCCGGGACGGCGAAAACGCAGATGGGCAGCCAGATCGCGGCCGAAACCGCCGCCCCGCGGGACGAGGTTTCTCGCGAAATGGCGTGTCGTGAAGCCATATACGAAATACAGCAGACCCGTCAACACTGCGCCCCACGCCGCCTGGAAATGCAGATGCCGGCTCCAGCCGTTCTGGTCGGGCAGGACGAAACCGTAGCCGGTCGGCACCGAACGCCTCGACGCCGGAATCGGGATCTGGAACAGTGCTTGTGTGTGGATGTTCCCCGTTTCCCCCCAATAGAAGCGCGGGTGGGAGATGACGATCTCGACGCCGGTTACGAGCAATGCCAAAAAGCACAGAGCCGTAACCCAATGAGTGACGCGGACGACCGCGGTATGCCGCGGCCCCGTCGTAGTGGCGGGCGCTACTGCTGAATCGGCCACTTGGGGATCATATCACTCTCTTACCCGCAAAGGCAGACGCCAGATTCGAGGGGGTATGGACCATGCTGTGGACTTGGAAGCTCGGACTCTATACGAAGCCGTAGGGCTAGCAATCGAGCGCTTCCGGCGTTGTGCACACGTCAAGCTACGATCCGAAAGGGTTGCACGAATTCGTCGTGGAATCTCGTGAACCAGGAACCCAACACCGGCTGACCAGGAACATGTTGACGCGGTGACTCCGCCGGCCGGGCGGATCGCCCGCGGACGTGGCACTCAAGACCAGATTGAAAGGGCTCTTGGGCGACATGGGATACGCCGTCGGCGGGGCCCCGCAGTCAGTTTCCGCGAGGGCGATATTCGTTCAAGGGGTATCCATTTGACTCAGCCGAGCCCAAGATGTAGTGTCGGTATTCAATGGAGGACGATCCTCGCACGGTCGCGGAATTTGAGGCGCGGTTTTCAACGGAAGAGGCATGTCGGCAATATCTGGTCTGGATGCGGTGGCCCGACGGCTTTAGGTGTCCCAAGTGTTGCGGGATGAAGGCGAGCGTAGTCCGTGAGACCTTGTTCCAGTGCACTCGGTGTCGGCGTCAAGCCTCAGTGACGGCGGGGACGGTTTTCCAGGATATACGCAAGCCTTTGATCATGGGGTTCCGGGCGATGTGGTATGTGACCAGCCAGAAAAACGGGGCGAGTGCGTTGGGGATCCAACGGGTGCTGGGGTTGGGGAGTTACCAAACGGCCTGGACATGGCTGCACAAATTGCGTCGGGCCACGGTCCGACCGGGCCGCGACAAATTGTCGGGATGGGTGGAAGTGGACGAGACCTATTTCGGCGGTCTGGAAGAAGGCAAGGCGGGAAGGGGCGGCATTGACAAGGCGTTGATTGTGATTGCGGCAGAAGCGGATGGCAAGGCAATCACAATTGTGGTACCCGGAACGGCTCGCGCCGAACTGGCATCGGAGAGATGCGGCGGAGAAGCAGGCGCTGTTCGCGGAGGTCGGGTTGACGGGACCGTTCTGGCTGCTACCATCTCAGTGAAGCGACCGCAGGTCGGGTGACGTATAGGCTGCCGGCGCCCACCGTCTTGAGAGCACGTGACGCCGCGATATTGGCGCCTTTTATCTCTATACCTGTATATCTACTAGCGCCGGTCCTTCAACCTCCAGTTGAATAACAGGTAGGCATAGTCGACGACGAGGACCGCCACAATCAGGTTGCGCACAGGATAGCCCCGGATGGAGGGCAGGTCGGGTATGGCCAGGATAATCGACAGCCCGACCGATATGACCGAAGCCGCCAGCAGGCGTGTACGCCGGCTTCGCTGGCGAGCCGTTTTGGCGCTTTCGACAATGGCCGCGTTGATCCGTAACCGCCCTTCAGCGAGATCGCTCAAGGCTTCATGGATTCGCATCGGCGAATCGCGCCACAAGGAAAACATATTCAGGAGGATCGGCCGCAGATTCTCGGGTTCGAGGGCGGTGAACGCTTCGTCCGCCGCCAGTGCTTCGAAGAATTTTCGGGTGACCTCGCGAAAGTCGATCGTGGCTAGTTCGCTGGCCACGCTTTCGGCGGTAAGCAACGCGCGATACAGCGAAAGCGTGCGGGCCGGGACCTCCATGCGATAGGTGCGCGCCTGCCGCATCATATCAACAAGCCACTGTCCCGTCGCCGTACGCCGCCTGAGACTGTTCGACTGCCGGTACAGTTCCGTGTTGCGTTCCCGGACCCATTCATCTGTCAGTGTGGCCGCATCGCGGCGGAATCCCTCAATGTCGCTGTCCTCCGTGGAAACCAGCACTTCCGAAAGCGATTTCACGATCTGCTCGGTACGGCCCGAGTAAACCGACTCAAAGTATCGCAGCTGCTTTTCGCGAATGGACGGGTCCAACTCCGCGCAGAGGCCGAAGTCAACGTAGCCAACGCGGTTTCCCGAAACGGCAAACAGATTCCCGGGATGAAGATCGGCGTGAAAGAACTGGTACTTGAAGATTTGCCGCAGGGTGGCTTCAAAGAGATTCTCCGCCAGTTTTCTGAGGTCGACTCCGAGTGATTCCGCCCTGGGGCTGCGACGGTCCTCGCGCGAGCGAACTTCAGACAGAATGTCGGTCATGCGCAGGCCTTCCACGTAGGTGGTGACCAGAATCCGCCTGGAGCACAAGTGAGCGTAAGCGGTCGGAATGAATTCGAGAGGGCTCTTCGCGGCCAGGTGCCGAAGGCGGCTCACGTTGGCCAGTTCCCGTTCCATGTCGAGCTCCTCGAGCATCCACCCACGGAGTTCGTCCACCAACGCCTCGGGCGTGGTGATGAAAGTGATGCGGGCGTACCGGAGTACCCGCGCCATCCGCCGGGCGTTGGCCAGGTCCTGCTGGACGCGCGCCCGGATTCCGGGACGCTGAATTTTGATGGCAACCAGTGTCCCGTCATGCAACTTGCCCTTGTGCACCTGGGCCAACGAACCTGCCGCGACCGGCAAGGGATCGATCTCTGCAAAGGTCTCCAGGGGATCCCTTGCCAGGTCCTGGTGCAGAATCTCGCGCGCCTCTTCCCACGGGAACGGTGGAACATGGTCGAGCAGGCGCATCAGCTCGTCGCAGTAGGCTTGCGGCACTAGGTCGGGGCGCAGCGCCAGGAACTGGCCGACCTTGATGAACGTCGGCCCCATGCGTTCAAGCAGCTTTCGAAACCCGGCCGGCCCCCCGACCAACCGCTCTGAGAGCGACGGGGGCCGGGTCTGGGATTCGCCAGTCATCGCTTTGCCCCCGCTTTCTTCCGTGTGGAACCGAGCAGAGCCCAGAGGATCGCCACGGCCCACGGTATTAAGAACGCTCGGGGCTGGAACCGTAAGCACGCCATGGCCACAGTGGCGGAGAGGGCGCCGAGTCCGGCGCACAGCCACCCAGTCGCGTTATCGGTGTCCTCCTCGTCCATGAGGACTCGGACTCCGGCCTCTCCCCGCTCGCCAGTAATGCTTCGGCCTACCTGGTGCATCTTGTCCTGCCCTTCGCGCAAGAGGAAGCTGATCGCCCAGTTGCGGTCCTGATCATAGAGCGCGGCGGTGACGGGCGACTGTTTCTCCTCGTGCAACATGTCGAAAAACTTGCGCATCTGGCTCATCATGTCAAAGTAGTGCGAGAGGGAATTGGCGCTGAAGTCGAGGGCGGCCAGCGCCCGCCAGAAAAGAAGCGTGTCCATCGTCGATCGCACGTTGTGCTTGCGCATTACCTGGAACATCTTATCGCTGAATCCCGCCATCAGTCGTTCCTTGCCCGCGGCTCCGGGGCTGGTCGCTGTCTCGTACCACTCGCGCAGCAAGGCGCGCCCCTCGCGGTAGAAAGCGACTACATCGGTCTCCTCGGTGGGCGTGTACTGCAAGGCGAAATAGCGAAAGCTTTCGTCGATATTGCCGATCACGATGTTCTCGATGTGGGCCTGCAGAACGCGCAGCTGGTGCGGGGTCAACTCTCCGGCGATGCCGAAATCGACGTAGGCCACGCGGTTATCGCGCCGGACCAGAATGTTCCCGGGGTGCGGGTCGCCGTGATAGACGCCGGTGATGAAGAGTTGATGCAGGGTGGCATGCGCCAGGTCATCGCCCACTTTTTGCGTATCGAGATTGGGCAGTAGCTTCAGAACTTCGGCGCTCTTTCGCTGCGCCACCAGCTCGATGATGCGGGCCAGGCTCACGCCCTCAATGAACTCCATGGTGATGACCTTCGAGGAGCTCAGCTTCCAATAGACTTTCGGAATCAGCTCCCGGGTGGCATTGCGGCGAATGATGTCGGCGGTTCGTGCTTCGCGCCCGAAGTCGAACTCGCGCAGGGTCCAGGACTCGAAGTCGCCGACGATTCTGGACACGGAAAGCTGACCTGCCAGGTTTGTACGGTCTACCACCGCGGCCAGGCGGCGCAGGATGCGCATGTCGGACTTGAAGATCCTCTCAATGCCGGACCGCTGAATCTTGACCGCCACGCGGTGCCCGTCACGCGTTCTCGCTTCGTGAACCTGGGCCACGCTCGCAGCCGCAATGGGCCGTTCGGAGAAGTAGGAGTAGAGCTCTTCGAGCGGCGCCCCGAGTTCCGTCTCGACGATTCTCCTGGCTTCGGGAAACTCCATGGCGGCAATGTCTTCGAAGAGCCGATTGAGCTCGCGCTGAACGTCCTCCGGGACAATGTCCAGGCGCATGGCGAGGAACTGTCCGAATTTCAAGTACGTCAGCCCGAGCTCCTCCAACGCATGCCGGAGCCGGGCACCGGCTTCCTGGCCGTCCGTGTTACTGAACATTCGGGGACTCAGCCGATGTCGCAATACCACCCGAACCACCAGGTACGCGCGTTCGATATCGAGCCGGATATCCGCCGGCGCCAGGACGAGCGTCCGCACCCGCGCGGCAAAGCGACGTAAGGCGCGGGGAAGGCGACGACCAGGCTTGGCGCCGATGGGCACTGCTCAGATTCCGCCACTGAACAGCACTTCCATGAGCGGAGGTCCAGAGCGCATTGGGGGTGGGAGGGACGGGCGGCCCTTTGGATCCCGGGACGCAACTCCGCCACCGTCCCGTTTGTATGCCCGGTAGAACTTCTCGACCATGCGGCCGCGGGACTTAGTGGATAAGTCAATTGCGCCGGCAACGCCGTCGGCCAGATTCTCCAGGAACCGGCCGGAAGGCCGCTCCCGGTCAGACTGTGCCACTCGTTCCAGCAAGAAGGTCATGGCGCGAAGCGAACCGCATACCAACTCCAGATACGCCTCGGAGAAACCGCGGAACAGATTGATGTTCTGCACCTGTGTCTGCCACAAGCTTTCCTTGACCGGATCCAGAATCGTCAAGAACCTTCTGAAGAACCGGTGGCTCACTTCCTGGAAATCCACGGAGACGTGGAGCTCGTTGGCGACACTTTCGGCTGTGAGCAGGGCGCGGTACAGCGAGAGTGTGCGAGGCGGAACCTCCATGTGATGGGCGCGGGCCAGCCGCATCAGGTCGATCAGCCATTGTCCCGTCGGCGAACGTCGGTTAGCGCTGTTCAGCGGTTTTGCGTCACGCTCCCTCACCCACTTGTCGGTGCGGGCGGTGGCATCGCGGCGGAAGGCTTCGAAATCGCTCTCCGCCGTGGGCACGAGCAGTTCGGAAAGAGCTTTGACTATCTGATCCGTGCGGCCCGCGTAAACGGCTTGGAAATACCGCAACTGCTGTCTGCGAACGAGCGGGTCCAACTCCGCGCAGAGGCCGAAATCGACGTACCCGATGCGATTTCGGGAAAGGGCAAAGAGATTCCCCGGATGAAGATCGGCGTGAAAGAACTGGTAACTGAAAATCTGCCGCAGGGTGGCTTCGAAGAGATTCTCCGCCAGTTCCCTCAGGTCCACTCCGCGCGCTTCGGCCCGCGGGCTGCGGCCGTCCTCGCGCGACCGGACCTCGCCGAGGATGTCCGTCATGCGCACACCATCGACGTACGTGAGAACCAGAATCCGTTTGGAACTCAGGTGTGGATACGGGCGCGGAATCACTTCGATCCGGCTGCCGGCGGCAAGTTCGCGGAGCCGCGTTACGTTGGCTAGTTCCCGTTCCATGTCGAGTTCTTCGTTCATCCACTCCCGCAGTTCATGCATCAATGCCCGGGACGAGGCAAGGAACGTTACGCGCTCAAGGAAGCCGGCCAGGTCGCGTGCCTGCTCGAGGTCTGCCTCAACACGCTCTCGAATATTTGGACGCTGAATCTTGATTGCGACCGCGGTGCCGTCCCATAACTCGCCCCGGTGTACCTGGGCGAGGGAACCGGCCGCGACGGGTTTGGGATTAACCCAGGCAAAGGTCTCACTGGGATCTCTTGCCAGATCTTCGCGAAGGATCTCGCGGGCCTCCGCCCACGGGAATGGCGGAACCCGATCGAGCAGATGCATCAACTCGTCGCAGTAGGCTTGCGGCACAAGATCGGGACGCAGGGCGAGAACCTGGCCAATCTTGATGAATGTCGGCCCCATCCGCTGAAGACGCCTTCGAAATCCTACCGGACCTCCGATCGCCAGGTTCGACAACGCTGTGGGGCTGATGGTCATGCTAGTCCTCATGCCACCACGGCCGGGTCCGCTGGAAGGGTGTCGCTATCCACGGCTAGTGCTGTTCTCGGCTCGGTTCCGGCTGAGGTTCGTCTTTCTTATAGGCTTTGTAGAACTTGTCTACCATGCGGTTGCGGGATTCCGTGGACGACTCGATCGCCCGCGCAATGCCATCCGCTAAATCCTCAAGGAAGTGGCTGGACAGTTCCGTCACGGTAGCGCCGCCGCGTACCCGATCCCGCTGCGATACTCCATCCAGGAACTCGCTTACAGCCCGCACGGAGCCGCCCAGGCTCTCCACATAAGCCTCCGTGAACCCCCGGAACAATTTGACGTTTTCGATCTGCGACTTCCGCAAGCTTTCCTTGACGGCATCCGCCACTTTTTCGCCCGACGATGAGATCTTGTTCTTAGCATCGGTGGTGGTCCGCGAAAGCTGATCTTCCAGCTCTTGAATCCGCCTGTTCAAACGGCTCAATTCGTCATCGGTTGGCCGGTGTGTTGTACTGCGCGCGGCCTTTCGCCTGGCGCGTGCGCGGGCACTCGTTTGTTTTTTTTGCGCTTCGGTTTCAGCCATTCTTATTCCCTCTTAACCTTAGTCTAGCATTGGGTGATTCCGCTTCAGCCGCCCTGGGCCGGGCCGGGCCGGCGGCCCCCGCTAGGTCCGCGGTGACCCCCGGAGTTTCTCTCACGGGCGTCGGCAAGGTCCGTATATAGAAGGGTATGCGCAGGGTCGGTTCCCCTTCCAGGACGATGTCTGCCCGGTAGACCCGGTTTGGCTCGAAACCGGCTCTAGTGTCGATCAGCCCGGCCGCCTCACAGCACCCCGACCCGGGGAGGCTGACCTCGGAAGGCTGGAACCGCATGGCGGGTGCACTGGCGAGCCACCCCCGATCATCCACGTAGGGTGTCGCCGAGAGGCGGATCTTGGAAGGGCGATCGTTGTGATTCCTCAAGGAAATTGGCACCACCACCGGATGGTCCAATCCAATGGGAGTCTGGATGCGAAGCGGCTTCGCTTCCGGCTGCGTGGCCTCGGAAGGCAGCGGCACCGCTAATTCACTCTCTGGCTTACTTGCAGCGCCGTTGGTGCGCGCGGCGCCTTGCCGGCGCCCGGGCGGATCGCGCGGCTCCGCCCGGTTCTCATCGCTTTGTGACGTGCCAGTTGACGTGCCTTGTGACACCCGCGATCGCTCCGTGCCTCCCGCCACGGATTGACAGAGCGTGAGCGCTCCCCGCTCCAGGTCGAAAGGTCGATCCGCAACGAATCGGAGCAAGTCTCGATTAACTTCCCATAGTTGGTTCTGGGCATCGCCTCCCGGCGCGAAGGCGTTCGAGACCGTGTCTACTACTTTCCGGCAGAGATCCCACCGCTGCTCCAGAGATTGCGCCCACAGGTTCAGGCCCAGGCGAATCGCGTTCCGGAATGGATCCGCCAGATCGATGGCAGGGAACGCCGGAAACTGGGTTCGATCAGGCATAAGCCTATCACAACCTCCCCTGGGGACTGCTCAAGCTATGCCACTGACAGGAAGACCACCACGGGAAGAACTCCCAGCTCCCGGGGTGATGACCCCAGGGACGGTAACCCTCCGGATGGCCACCCCATGACCCGCACCGGCAAGGCGACGAGCCGCACCTGTCGCAGCATAGCCACCACGGTTCATCGCGCTCATGACAAACCTCCAGCCAACGGGCGTCGTCGCAGCGACAGGGGTCCGTCTTCGTATACACGTCATGTTGTGTTTCGCGCACGACGGTGAGGCTCACCGAGAGAGGTTTCGCGCGGCTTTCCGGCAGATGGATTTGGGTGTAGTAAATCTTGCCGCCCTCCAGGCTGTTCGGTTCAATCTCCGTAATCGCCTGAAAGCTTCCCGATTTACGCGGATCGAGTACGAGACTTGTGGGGAGGAACTGCATTTCGCTGCCGCTGATGGCGCGTCCCCAGGCGTCCCTCCAGGCATCGGCCGAAGGAGTGATCGTCACCGTATCTGCCATGTTGTTCTCGATCAGGATCGACGAGATACGCTTTTCGTTCTCCCGGGCTTTAAACGAAAGGCTTGGAGACGGCCGATGAAAATGCAGCGGCTTGGGGCAGCAGCGCGGGTCAGGGTCACATCCCCAACGTGGAGGTTCATAGTGCCGTTTTTGGGGATAGCAGGACAGGTCCGGCCGCGGCGCGCAGCAGAAGGCATCGCAGGCAATATGCCTGGCGAAATCCACCGCGCCCTTGACCACATCGGCCGTACACCATGCCACCGCACCGGGAGCCGCCAGTGCCACTTCTGCAGCCTGGGCGAGCAGCGCAACGGCCGGCAGGCACTTGTCCGGGTAGTGCGGGTGATGGTGAAACGGCTGATGATGCTGATGGTGAAACTCCGGATGATGGTGATGATGATGCGGCCTACCGCAATCGTCGTCGTCGTTGCCGTGCCCCATCCACGGAGGCGGGTGCGAGCGCGACTCGCCTGGATCATATCTGTCGTACATGGTCTAACGTCTCCTTCTTTTCGCACGCCAGTACAGCCACTACACAGCCTCGGGGCCTTTGCCTGTCGTGCTCGGTTTTCTAACAGCCTTCTTCTTACCAACCGCCTTCTTGGCAGCGGTCTTCCTGGTAACCGCCTTCTTGGCAGCGCCCTTAGCCGCGGACGGGCTGGGCTCCCCGGACGGAGCTTCGATCTCTGCCTTGGCGTGATAGAACTCAAGACTCAGCGTTGAATTGAAGACCCTGACGGTGCCGCGGTAACGCCGGTTTGGCCGCAATTGCGCGGGAACCCGGAAGGTCATCACGGTTTCCTGGACCGCGCCCGGCTGGATTCTATGCGAGCCGAAGTAAACCCGTAGGGGCGGTTCCTCTCGAAAGGCATCCCGGAGTTCATGAACCGCTACCGTGGCAACGTCATCCACCGTCAGATCCGCCTTATCGAATCTGGGGTTGTAGACGGCCTCGCGTATCTTTCGACACCAAAACACATCCTGCAGCAGCGCCACCACATACCCTTCGCCGAGAGTAAACCCGGTATTGCCGATATTGGCGACCATCAGACTTCGGATGACTTCGCTTCCTGGCGGCTCGCAAATACAAAAACGGCCTGGAACGAACTTCAGCGAACAGACTTCGCGAACGATGAATACTACCGGACAGTCGTTTTCCGCCCGCGGTGAGAACTCCTTCGTAGCGGCCGGGAGGCGTGAGGGGATCGAGGTCGATGCTCGCCCTCATCGCCGGGATCTTGCCCCAACCCGCGGCGGCAGGGTGAAAGACAATGTTCTCGAGTGCCTGGCCGTAAGCGGTTTTCAAGGCAACGTTGGCAAGGGTAAACCGCGCGGATTGCAGCCCCGCGATACCAAAGCGCTCCAGCGGGACAATCGCTCGCAGCCGATAGGATTGGCCGGCGAAGATGACGGGCTCCAGCCCGCCGGCGGCCTGCTTCTCCTGGTAACGCGCCGCCCAAGACGCGGCTGCCACGCGTTCCGGCGCCTTCTCGCCCGAACCGACACTGGCTACGTCGGCCCATTGTTCGGCCAAGTCCAGGGTGATCCCGCGCACTTGCGTCAGTTCGCTCAAATCCTCGAAGGAGCCCTGGCGCTCACGCAGCGCCAGGACCCTTCTGGCCAGCATGCGGTTCGAATTCGGCAACCCAACCAATTCCTCCAGGGTCGCCGCATTCAGATTCGTCTTTTTCTTCCCGTCCGTCACACGTTCACACTTCCGGGAACAATTAAGCGTCGGGTTCCAGGGTGACAGTCACATCAGCCTGCATGGGACCCCCAGCTCTAGCCCCGACGGGCGCGGGCCCCTGGACAATGCGAGGCGGGTTGTCTTGCGTTGTCAGGCCCCATTGACTCTCGAACGACAGGTTGAAGACGGGGATCCCCAACAAAGACAGCCCGACGCAGGAACTAGTGGGCATATGCACCTGGACACTGGGAATCTGGGTCAACCCGATGCACAGGCTCAAGTTGATGTCATCAAGACCAAAATCGGCCTTGATATTGTCCAAGCCGAGGTCAATCTTAATGTCATTGAGGCCAAGGTCAAGTTTACCGTCCAAGCCCAAATCTACAGTTATGGGCTTGTTGGCATCCCCGATAAGCGCGAGAAGGTAAGCGGTTTGTTAGCATCCCCCCAATCAGGGCGAACGTGAGGGGTCTGTTAGCGTCGCCGAAGAGGGCCAGACTGACAGGATTACGGTCTCTCCGCTCACGGCGAGGCTCACGGGGTTGTTCTTATCCCCGATCAGGTAGACACTTAGTGGCTCTGTCTTAATTCCTTTGACCGTGATAGCGGCGGCAACAGTGTCCAGTCCCAAGTCCACTTCAAGGGCCTGCCCGTTGGTGATGTTTCCGAGACCGAAAGTAAAATCCCAGGGATCAGGTAGATTTAGGTCGACATCGGCAGACATGATTGGCGTCTCCGCTCTAGGTTGCCCGAGGCTACAGGACCCGTTTCATCCAGTCTACTTTCGTCTATCACACATCACGAAAATAGCCGACTGCAGAAAACCAGAAAAACTATGCCAAAACATATCACAAGGGGAGGGGCGAAAGACATTGAAAAAAATTTGAAACGTAGACCTATTGTTTGTTAAGTTACAAATCGTCTGCCACACTTAGCCTGCCTCGGCACGTGATAGGTTTCACGTGGGCGAATAACAATACATTTCGGCGTTGGCTCGTCAAGAAATTTCGTTTGTCAGTCAAGAAATCTATTGACAAGGGCAAGAATGCGCATTAAGTTTTGGGGGTGCCACCAAGGCACACGAAGAGAACGTCCTCTGCGCTCCCTGTACAAACCGGGGAACGCCGCTGCGATCCGCAGCACGTCCAAAGGGTGGGGCGTGAGCGGGGCGCGCCCTGTATATCGTAATGCGGCCGGGGCTTCCGCAATAGTAAGTTCATAGCCTCTTCGTACGCTCAAAAGCTCACAGGAACACTCTGTATGTCGACAACTTACAACACTCCGAATGCTGTTTCCGACTCTCTCGAAGCGCGGTCCTTTCCCGCAAGAACACCCATCGCAATCATCGGCATGGGATGCCGCTTTCCCGGCGGCGCCAACACGCCGGAGCACTTTTGGAAACTACTAAGTGATGGCGTCGATGCGATTGGCGAAATACCGCCGGATCGCTGGCTGTTGAGTACGTTCTACAATCCGGACGCGGGCAGGCCGGGAAGAAGCTATGTCCGCTACGGCGGATTCGTAAAGGACATCGATAAGTTCGACGCCGAGTTCTTCGGTATCTCTCCCCGCGAGGCTGCGCGCATGGACCCGCAACACAGAATGCTGCTCGAGGTTGCGTATGAAGCGCTGGAGGACGGGGGCCAGGCTGTGGAACGCCTGGCGGGAACCAAGACGGGCGTATTCATAGGTATCTCGACCTGCGACTACGGTGGCATCCAGTTGAGCGTCACCGAGCGCCGGTCGATTGATGCTTATACGAACCTGGGCATGGGCCTGTGTATCGCGGCCAACCGGATTTCTTATCTGTTCGACCTGCATGGCCCCAGCATGGCCATTGACACTGCCTGCTCTTCGTCGCTGGTGGCTGTTCATCTGGCTTGTCAAAGCATCTGGAGCGGTGAATCGGAACAGGTCCTCACCGGAGGAGTTAACGCTATTCTCCGGCCCGAAGGCACCATCGGTTTCAGCAAAGCGTCGATGCTTTCTCCCAGCGGCCGTTGCAAGAGTTTCGACGTGGATGCAGACGGTTATGTCCGCTCCGAAGGCGCGGGGGTAATGATGCTCAAGCCGCTGGCGAAAGCGCTGGCGGATGCCGACCCGATCTATGCCGTGATTCGCGGAACCGCGGTCAACGAAGACGGCCGCACGCCGGGCATCGCCCTTCCCAGCGGCACGGCACAGGAAGCCATGCTCCGCGATGCGTATCGCCGCGCGGGTGTGTCGCCCACTCACGTGCAGTATGTGGAGGCTCACGGGACGGGCACGCTGGTCGGCGATCCGATCGAACTGATCGCCTTCGGCAACGCACTGGGAAGAGAACGATCCGGGGACGACTATTGCCTGGTCGGTTCCGTAAAGAGCAACATCGGGCATCTCGAAGCAGCATCGGGAATCGCCGGACTGATCAAGACCGCACTTTGTCTGAAGCATGGCAAGATCCCGCCGAATGTCCACTTCAAGACCCCAAATCCGAAGATTCCGTTTGAGGAGTTACGGCTTCGCGTGCCCACGGCCCTGCGAGAATGGCCGAAGAACGGGGGCGGGCCGAAGATCGCAGGTGTGAATTCGTTCGGGTTCGGCGGCGCGAATGCGCACGTCGTGCTCGAAGAGGCCCCCGCGGCTGAGCCTGCTCCAGCGCCCACGGCCGCCGAAGACGGGACGCTTCTGGTGCCGCTGTCAGCGCGCAGTCCCGAAGCTCTCAAAGCCATGGCGCAGATGTACTGCGATTTCCTGAAGGATGAACGCTCGAGCGGTGCCACCTTAGAGGACATCTGCTACACCGCCAGTCTCCGCCGCGGGCATCACGACTATCGCCTGGCCATGGCGGTTCGCTGCAGGGAGGAACTGGCCGAGCATCTGGAGGCGTTTGTTGCGGGCGAGAACCGTTTCTCCATGGCCAGTGGACGGCAGGTTTCCGGGCACAATCAGAAGCTGGTTTTCGTCTTCTCCGGCATGGGCCCGCAATGGTGGGGCATGGGTCGGCAACTTCTCGAGCGGGAGCCCGTCTTCCGCGATGTCATCGACCGTTGCGACCAACTGCTCCGGCAGTATGTCGACTGGTCGCTCCGGGACGAACTGACAGCCGATGAAGAGCATTCGCGGATCTCCGAAACGCACATCGCGCAGCCGGCGATATTTGCCGTGCAGCTGGGACTCGCGGCCCTGCTTCGTTCCTGGGGCATTGAACCCGCGGCCATCGTCGGGCACAGCGTCGGGGAAGTGGCCGCGGCTCATGTCGCCGGTGTACTCGAACTGGAAGATGCGATACGGCTGATCTTTCATCGCAGCCGTCTGCAGCGCAAGATCGCAGGACAGGGTGCCATGCTCGCGGTGGGGACGAATGAGGAAGAGGCCGAGGCCATCCTGTCGGGGTACGAAGGACGCGTCACACTGGCGGCGATTAACAGCCCCACCGACGTGACGCTCTCGGGGGACACGGAGGCACTGCAGGAGATCGCGAAGCTGTTGGATGAGAAACAGGTATTCCAGCGGTTCCTGCAGGTGGAGGTGCCTTATCACAGTCCGCGGATGGAGTCGTTGAAAGAGGAACTGCTGGAGTCGCTCGAATGTCTCCGTCCGAAGCCAGCCGTGATTCCGCTGTTTTCCACGGCGGCCGCCGCGCTCGTGGAAGGTCCGGAAATGGACGGCGCCTACTGGTATCGGAATATCAAGAGCCCGGTGCGCTTCGCGACGGCGGTTCGTGAACTGGCGCGCACTGGACACAATATCTTCTACGAACTGAGCGCTCACCCGGCGCTGGCGCGGGCCATCTCGGAGTGCCTCGCGGAAGCCAAGAAGGAGGGCGCTGTGGTCTCGTCCCTGCGGCGGGGCGAACCCGACCAGGCCATGATGCTGGCCTCGCTGGGGAGGCTCTATACCCTGGGGTGCCCCGTGAATTGGGGCCGGCGCTTCGCCGCGGGCGGCCGCCTGGTGAAGTTGCCGCTCTACCCCTGGCAGCGGGAACGCTACTGGTGCGAGACGGAAACGACCCGTCGCGAGCGGCTCGGATTGAAGCAGCACCCCTTGCTGGGCTCGCAATTGGAATCGGCCCGCCCCGCTTGGGGCGGTGAATTGGATTTGCAGACGCTCAACTTCCTGGACGATCACCGGGTCCAGGACGTGGTTGTGTTTCCCGGCTGCGGCGTTCGTAGAGATGGCGCTCGCCTCCGCCAGGGAGTCCTTTGGCGGCGCCCGGTTGTCGTCGAGGACTTGGTGTTCCAGCGGGCCCTGGTGCTCTCGCGCCAGGAGCCGGTGACGGTCCAGTTCGTTCGCGACCCCGCGCAGTCGTCCTTCGAAGTCCACAGCCGTGTGGGTGGCGATGACGCGGCCTGGGTTCTGAATGCGACGGGCAAACTGCGCCGTCTTCAGGATGTCAGGATTCCCCAGCCGGTCAGTCTGGAGGAGGTCCGGGGCCGGTGTCCGGTCGAAATCCCCAAGCACGTCTTCTACCAGCAATTTCACGATATCGGTCTTCAGTATGGACCCCGTTTTCAGGGCGTCGAGCAATTGCACGTCGGACAGGGCGAGGCCGTTGCGCTCATCGAAGCGGAATCTTCGCTGGTGAGCGGGCTGGACGATTACCTTCTGCATCCCGCGATCCTGGATGCGTCATTTCAGGTGTTGTTGGGTGCGATGCTCACGACCGTACTGAAGCAATTGGATGGAGGCCAGGAGAACAAGGGGCTGTATCTGCCCGTCCACATTGAGAAGGTCCGGTTTTACGGACGCCCCGGGACGAAGGTGCGCAGTTACGCGCGTCTGACCGAGCGAACCCCCACCGGTGTCAAGGGAGACATTCAACTTTTTGGTGACGACGGGCGGGTGGTGGCCGAGATCCAGGGCTTCCGCTGCCGGTTGATCCAACAAGGCAGCGAGACCACTATCGACAACTACCTGTACGATCACCGGTGGCTGCTGAAGGCGCGCTCCGGTCAGGTTTCCGCCAGCCGGGCCGCGGACCATTTCCCGTCCCCGCTGGAAATCGCGGAGGGCCTGCAAGCCGAAGCCGAACAGATGGCCGTGGAATTCGGACCTAACCGCTTCCAGCCATATGAACACCAGACCGAGGTGCTCACCAATGCCTACATCCTGGAGGCGTTCGAAAGCCTGGGATTCCATCTCCGCGTGGGTCAGAAACTTACCGCCGATAACCTGATTGACAACCACGGTGTCTCTCCGCATCACCGGCGGCTTCTGGAGCGAATTTTCTCCTTCTGGGAGCAGGATGGGGCGGCGCGGAAGGTGGGCGATTCCTGGGAGATCATAGCCCTTCCGCCGGCCGGGGATTCACGGCAGATTTGGCGGGCGCTTTGGGACATCGGCCCCGGGTTCATGGCAGAGTTGATGCTGCTCCGGCAGTGCGGCGAGCGATTGGCGGAAGCCTTGCGTGGAGAGATCGATCCACTCCAACTCATCTTCCCAGAGGGATCTTTGACCATGGCCGAACATCTATACCAGGATGCGCCGGCGAACAGGATTTTCAATCAACTGGTCCAGAAGTCCATCAGTGCGGCGCTCGAGCGCCTTCCCGAAGGTCAAACGGTCCGCATTCTTGAGGTTGGCGGCGGCACCGGCGGCATGACTGCGTTCGTGTTACGCAAGCTGCCGCCCGCGCGTACCGAATACGTGTTCACCGATGTCACCCAGATGTTCGGGGTTCACGCCGAGCAGAAGTTCCACGAATATCCTTTCGTTCGGTACCAGGTTCTGGATATCGAATCGGACCCGCTGGCCCAGGGATACGAACCGCATTCCTTCGACATCATTCTGGCGTCGGATGTATTGCACGCCACTAAGAACCTGCACAACACACTGCAGAACATCAAGCAGATTCTGGCGTCGAACGGGCTTTTGATTCTGCTGGAGGGCACCGGGTTTCCGCGCTGGACCCTGCTCGTATTCGGCTTGTTGAAGGGCTGGTGGTTGTTTACCGACGTGGACGTGCGCGGCGCCGACCCGTGGATTTCCCAAAGCAAGTGGCGCAATGTGCTCACCGGCGCAGGCTTCACGGATACGGCCTTCCTGTCGGGCGCCAGGGAGGAGCAGAATGCGCTGCATTCAGTGGTTCTCGCTCAGGGTCCCTCGGTTGAACCGGATGCCAAGCCGGTTCAACTGCGCCCGGCGGAGCAGGTTACCTCCGGCGCCTGGCTGATTTTCGCAGACCGCCGGGGAGTGGGGCAGGAACTCGCCAGCATACTAAAGCAGCAAGGATACACCCCTATCCTGGTCGCGCGGGGAGAAGCGTACCAACGCATCGGGCCGGAACAGTTCGAGATTCGGCCCGATCGGCCCGAGGACGTCCGCCAGTTGCTCGAAACGGTGCTGGCCAATCCATCGGGATGCGGGCGGATTGTCCACCTTTGGAGCCTCGATGCGGCTCCGCCGTCAGAGGCGGGCCCGCAATCGCTGCGGCCGGAACAGAAGCTGGGGTGCATTAACGTTCTTTATCTGGTTCAGGAGTTGGCCAGGCAGACGCCCGATAACATGCCGGGGCTCCGGCTTGTGACGAGCGGCGTGCACAAGGCGCTGGCTTCCGACGCTGCGATCTCCGTGGCGCAGGCGCCGTTGTGGGGCCTGGGACGCGTGATTGAGACCGAGCAGCCCGGACTTGACTGCCGGCTCATCGACCTGAGCCCTGATTGCGCCGGCGAGGAAGTTCAGTCGCTGGCCGCCGAGCTATTGTCGGAAGAGCGTGACGACGAAGTGGCTCTTCGTGGCGGTGCGCGGTTTGTTCATCGCCTGGGGCGAACGTCGCTGGTAGAAGTCCGGCGGCGCGCCGACGCCGGCGCGCGGTCCGGGGAGAGGCAGCCGTTCTGCCTGGAGATTACAACGCCCGGTGTTTTGGACAACCTGACCTGGAAGGCGACGAGCCGCCGTCCTCCGGGCGCGGAAGAGGTCGAGATCGAGGTATGCGCCGCGGCCCTGAACTTCAAGGACATCATGGTCGCCATGGGTCTTCTACCAGAGGAAGCTCTGGAAGGAGGCTATACCGGGCGGGCGCTCGGCATGGAGTGTTCCGGAAGAGTCGTCGCGTGTCGGCGAAAGCGTTAAAGCGTTCAAGCCCGGCGATGAGGTGATCACATCCTGTGCCGGCGCCTTGCGAACGTATGTGACCGTAAACGCGGGCTTCATCGTTCCCAAGCCTGCGTCCATAACCTTTGAGGACGCGGCCACGATCCCAATTGCTTTTCTAACGGCCTACTACGCCCTTCACCACATCGGCGCGCATGAAAAGGGGGACCGCGTACTCATCCATGCCGCCGCGGGCGGTGTGGGGCTGGCCGCAATTCAGCTGGCGCAAAAGGCCGGAGCCGAGGTTTTCGCAACCGCCGGTTCGGACATCAAACGGGGCCTCCTGCGCGCGCTCGGCGTCAAGTACGTGATGGATTCGCGGTCACTGTCCTTCGCTGACGAAGTGATGGAGTTCACGCATGGCCAGAGGGGTGGACATAGTCCTGAACTCCCTATCCGGAGAGGCCATCCCCAAGAGCATATCGGTGTTGGGACCCTACGGGCGATTTGTCGAAATCGGCAAACGCGACATCTACGAGAACAGAAAAATCGAAATGGGCCCGTTCCGAAAGAACCTGTCGTTTTCCGCGGTCGATCTGGACAAGCTCTGCGTGGACCGGCCCGACATGGTGAAGTCCCTGATGTGGGACCTCATGGGCGGGTTCACGGACAACAGTCTCCGTCCACTTCCGCACCGGGTCTTCCCGATTTCCGAGGCGGCCAATGCCTTCCGTTATATGGCGCAGGCCAAACATATCGGTAAGGTGCTCGTGTCCCTGCAGCATGCCGACGTGCGGGTGGACGCCGCGCCTCCACCGCCGCTGGCCCTTCCCGAGGACGGCACCTATCTCGTTACCGGCGGCTTGGGCGGATTCGGCTTTGCCACTGCTCAGTGGCTGGCGGCTCATGGTGCCCGTCACCTGGTCCTGATGAGCCGGACCGGCGCGCCCTCGCCCGAGGTTGAACCGGAACTGGCCCGGTTGCGCGATTCGGGTGTTCGGATCTTGGTTGCGAAGGGGGATGTCTCGCGCGGCGAGGACGTCGAGCGCGTGCTGGGCGAGGCCCGCCGTTCCATGCCACCGCTCCGCGGCATCATGCATGCCGCCATGGTTCTGGATGACGCTCTTCTGCCTCAGCTCGACGAAAACCGCATGTGGAAAGCCATGGATCCCAAAGTCACCGGGGCCTGGAACCTCCATACCCTCACGCTGAACGACCCGCTTCAATTCTTCGTGATGTTTTCTTCCTTCAGCGCCGTTCTCGGCGCGCCCGGACAGGCCAACTACGTGGCCGCCAACATCTTCATGGAGTCCCTGGCTCAACATCGGCGCACCCGATGCCTGCCTGGCATGTCGGTGGCTTGGGGTGTGGTCGGGGGGACGGGATATGTTGCGCGGACTCCGGAGGTGGTCGATAAACTGGAACAACTGGGCTTGCGGCCGCTGCCGGCTGAGCTGCTTCTGGATATCCTGGGGAAGCTTTTGCAACGAGACGCGACCCAGACGTCGGTCTGCTGGCAAGATTGGCAGCGCATGAGCAAGATTCGTATTGTGGGCAATTCGCCGCGCTACGACAACCTGCTGGCCGGCACCAAAGGTGATGACAGCGAGGGCGCGGGTACGCATCTGCTGGATGCGCTGATGGCTGTCGCTCCGGAAGACCGGCAGACCTTCCTTCAAACTCACATTCGCGAACAGCTTGCCAAGGTCTTGGGAACTTCGCCGGCCAAGGTCGATGTGGAAAAACCGCTGCTCGATCTGGGGCTGGATTCCCTGATGGCGCTCGAAATCGCGAACCGCATTCAGGCGGACGTCGGGGTCAAGATACCGCCCATGAAATTCATGGAGGGTCTGACCGTGTCCGGTCTTGCGACGATCGTGATTGAACAGTTGACCGAAACCAAGCCGGCTCCCGCGGTTGCGCCCGCGTCGCAGCATGATACCTCCAAGGAGTTGTTGGAGAAGGTAAACCAGCTCTCGGATGCCGAGGTGGATACCCTTCTGCAGGAACTGACCGAGGAAGAGGCTGCCGGCCAGGCCGCGCCGAAGGTCCTGGGAGCAGGGATATGAACAAAGCAATTGGGGATCTCTCCGCGGCGGAAAAGCGCGCACTGCTATCGGAACTGCTGGAAAGCAAGGCCCGGCAGAATGCTTCTTCCGCCCCGGCGGGCCGGGGCATTCTGAGCCAGTTCGCCGTGTCCGTCGCGGAGCTCGATTCCGAAGCTGCGCTGGATCCGGCAATCCGTCCGTCTGCTCCCTTGCCGGGCCTGAACCACGCCGCACCGGCAGTTTTTTTGACTGGGGCGACAGGCTTCCTCGGAGCCTTCCTCCTCGATGAACTGTTCAAGAACACCGGGAGCAATGTCCATTGCCTGGTCCGCTGCAACAGCGTGTCGGACGGCGCACGAAGAATCAGGGATAACTTTCGGAACTACCTTCCATCGGCGGACTACCCGGAGGGGAGACTCACGCCCGTTCCCGGTGATCTGGCGAAGCCGTTGTTCGGCCTCTCCGACCAGGCATTCCAGGCGCTTGCCGGGAAAATTGATGTCGTTTATCACAACGGCGCCTATATCAACTGGCTCTATTCCTTCAATAAACTGAAGCCGACCAATGTTCTGGGCACCCAGGAGGTGCTTCGGTTCGCGTGTGAAGCCAAGACCAAACCGGTGCATTACGTCTCTACCCTGGCGGTTTTCTCCCTCGTAGGCGACGATACGAACGGCCAAGCCATCGGAGAGGGGGCGCCGCTTGACCACGGCGGAATTCTCTATGGCGGGTACGCCCAAAGCAAATGGGTTGCTGAGAAACTCGTCGCTATTGGGCGGTCGAGGGGACTCCCGGTTGCGATTTACAGGCCGGGTCTCATTACCGGGGACAGCCGCACGGGGGCGTGGAATACAGAAGACGTTCTCAGCAAGATGATGCGAAGCTGGGTCGAGCTGGGAACCGTGCCCGAAACGGATGCAGCCACAGATATGACGCCGGTCGATTATGTGGCCCGCGGTATTGTATACCTGTCCCGGCGTGAAGAGTCGATCGGCAAAGTCTTCCACCTGTTCAATCAGGATCCGGTCCATCTCGGCGAACTGGTTGATGGGATCCGGTCGTTGGGATTCAGGCTGCGACAGGTTACCTACGACGAATGGAGATCCAAGATGGTGAACATGACGAATCTCTCGGGCAAGCACCCGTTTGCGTCTCTGAAGCCATTCTTCAACAGCGGCGCGGTGTCGGCGGCGCTCAAGGGACTACGGCAGGCCGAACATCTGAAATTCGGTAACACCCTCGATTCGCTGGGCAATGTCTTGAGTCTTCAATACGCGACCCGCTCGGTCAAGTTCGATTGCCAGGAAACCCTCGAAGCGCTTGCCGGATCCGCCATAGCGTGCACCAAAGTCGACCGTGAGCTGCTGAAGACGTACTTCGCATACTTTGACGAAAAAGGACTTTTCGGCGGCGCACATAAGAGTACGGGAGTGAGTAGTTCCTGAGAGCGGCCATGTCGCGTGTGTTCGGAACCTATGGACCGACCAATGGCAGGCTCGGGCGGCTGGCTTTCCACGCTATCCGGCCATTTCTGACGGCTCTCTACGCCGCCCGCCATTTCTATCGCCCTGACAGCCGGTACGGGCGTGAGCGCGCCGCCTCGATGAGGGAAAAGCTGGGCCGCGGCGAGACGGTCTATCTGATGGGGATCGGTCCCAGCGGGCACAATGCCGGGGCGGCGCTAGTGGAAGTGTCACAGGCGCGTGGTGTCCGCCTGATCTGTAACGAGGAAGAGGAGCGCTTCACGGGCAAGAAACACTACGCCGGCTATCCGCAGCTGAGCATTGAATCGCTGCTCGGCCGCCTGGAGCAATTAGGCATACATCCCGCCGCCGTCCACGCCTGCCTGGCAAGTTGGAACTACGCTGATTTTCTTCCGTTCGGCGTCCGCACGGTGGCGGAACATTTCCCGGCTAGCATGCCGCTGGCGCTTCCCGGGTCTTCTCCGAAATTCAACCATTTCCACGCCTGGCGAGCGGGCTCCGCTCCGCGACGGCTGGGTCGCCAGCTGGGGTTGAACGGGCCGATGCCGATCATCGGCATGCGTCACCATGACAACCACGCCTTATTCGCATACGGCGTCTCCCCATTCAGCCGTGTCGTGGAGCCGGTGATGGTCACGGTCCTCGACGGGTACGGCGATGACGGCTCCACGTCGCTCTATGTGACCAGGGGCGGCAGGCTGGACCTCATTCGCTGCAACGGCAGCATGGCGGATTCTCCCGGCGCCTTCTACAGCATCATTAGTTCCACGCAGGGCGGGTGGACTCCCCTCAGCAGTGAAGGCCGCTATATGGGAGCGTCCGCCTGGGGTAACAACAACCGGTTGACCAATCCGTATTACCGCCGGTTGAGACAGCTCTTCTACTTTGCGGACGAAGGTGCCGTGTACGTAAACCGGGCCATGATCCGGTGGCACAAGTGGGGTGAAATGCGACCCTACGGCGCGGCTCTCGAAGCCATTCTTGGCGCTCCGGTAAGTCGCAAGGATATGTGGAATCCCGACGCCGTGCTGCGGGTTGAGGATACCAAACACTCCGAGGCCACCCATGAAAGAGTGGACAAGGCGGCGGCCACGCAATTGGTTTTCGAGGATATTCTGTTCCATGTCGTCGATTACCTGATCCGGCTGACAGGGAGCGACAAACTCGTGATGAGCGGCGGCACGGCGTTGAACTGCGTGGCAAATATGCGGCTGCTGGATCATTTCGATCAAGGCTATTACCGCCGGTACGTGGGCAAGAATACGCGACTGCAGTTATGGGTGCCACCCACGCCGGGCGATGCCGGCGTAGCGATGGGGGCGGCGTTTAACTTCGCCCTGTCGAATGGCGTGCCCGCGGGGCCCAACCTCCGCCACGCGTTTTACTGCGGCGCGGCACCCTGCGCCGCCGAGATTCGTGCCGCTCTGGGGGACGCCGCAGAGATCGAATCCATTTCGCTCGGCAACATAAACTCACCGCAGGTTCGCGACCGGGTTGCCGATTTTGCGGCTTACGTAGTGGCGCATGACGGAGTCCTGGGTTTCTTCCAGGGGCCTGCGGAGACCGGGCCCCGCGCCCTCGGCCATCGCACCATCGTGGCCAATCCGTGCAACCCGGATACTCTGCAAAATATCAACGCACTGGTGAAGTTCCGTGAACGTATCCGCCCGTTGGCGCCCATCGCCACCAGCGAAGCTGCCCGGCGGTACTTCGAACTCTCGCAGGGCGCGGCGGCCGATGACTACAACGCCTACAACTATATGGTGCTGGCAGCCCGGGCCCACCCGGAGAGCTATCAAACCATCCCTGCCGTAATCCATCACGACGGCACTGGCAGGGTCCAGATTGTGCGGGAAGAGATCGATCCCCTCACTTACGCTTATCTGAAAGCCATGGGACGGAGGGTGGGGGTCGAGATTTCGGTGAACACCTCGCTCAATGTCGGTGGTCCGATCGCGCAGACCCCGGCTCAGGCTCTGCAGACGCTCCAACGCTCGAAAGGAATGACCGGGCTTCTTATGGTTGGCGCCGAAGGCGATGCGTTCCTGGCCTGGCACAATGTGGACGCTCCCCCCAAAGACGCCGGCCAGCAGCTACTCGCATGGTACCGCCAGTGGCAGGGGGAAACGGTAATCGAAGAAGCGTACGTCCCCAATGTTTGAGCGGCAGTGACTTCCTGACAATGTCTATCGTAGAACATCGAACTGAATGAGAACATGGGGTTGCGTGTCCCTCGTCAATTCCTCCGCCTAGGGCTCAGCGCACTTCACGGGCTGGCCGCAGCCGGTTCATTCATCCTTCTGCTTGCCGCCCTTCCGAAGTGTATCTGGGGATCTCGTTAATAAGCGCAGTGAGGCAACTCGTTCGTTTGTCCGTAAGCGTCTAACGAACCCAGGTTGACATCAGCCGCGGGCGGCATTCCAGCGCGCCGGCGTCAGGTTGGCAACCTGACTCAGCGTGCGGCGATCCAACCCCGGCAGTACGTCGGCGAGATACTCCTTCACCGGTGCGCCGATCCGACGGCACGATTCCACCACGGAGAGAATCGCCGCCACTTTCGGTCCCGCCTTCACACTGCCCACGTGCAGCCAGTTCTTGCGCCCCAGCGCCACCGGCCGCATCGAGTTCTCCGCCAGGTTGTTGGACAACTCGACTTCCTCGTACTCCAGACAGCGCACCAGCTTCGGCCATTGGTTGAGCGTGTACGCCACCGCCTTGCCCAATGCACTCTTGGGCAGCGCCTCTTTCGACAGCGTCCGGCACGCTTCCCGAATCTCCTCCACCCACGGCTGCGCAAGCTCGCGCCGCTGCGCCAGGCGCTCTGCGCCACTCATCGCCTTCTGTCGCGCGTCGCGGTCCACCAGAAACAGCGCGTCCATGCGCGTCACCATCTTCACCGCTTCTCCATCCTGCGGATTCACTTTGACCGCATCCACAAACTTCCGCCGTGAATGCGCCCAACATCCCACGTGCACGATCTTCGGCCCGCCCACGCCTTCGTAGGCCTGATAGCCGTCGGTCTGCAAAATGCCTTCCCACGTTCTCCAAGAATCGTTTCGGACCTTCACGTCCGCGATGCAGGCAGAAGTCGAACACCGTCTCGCCGCCCGGTTTCCCGTACTGCCACAAATACGCTTCGTGATTGCTGCCGCGCCGATCGTGCATCTGCACCGGGACCGTCGTCTCGTCAGCCTGAAGATACGCCGCACTCAACAGATCCTTGCGCATCGCCTGCACCACCGGAATCAGCATCTCGCCCACGCGCATCACCCAGCCATCCAGGGTCGCCCGCCCAATCTCCAGCCCCGCTTCGCGTTCCAGGATCACTGCCTGCCGGTACAGCGGCAAGTGGTCGCAATACTTGGAAACCACCGCGTCGATCACCACGTTGTCGCTCGCCAGGCCCTTTTCCACGATCCGCGGCGGCAGCGGCGCCATCGTCACCGTGCTTTGCTCACAACCGCGGCAGGCCCGCTTTTCCCGCTTGATCACCTGCACGAAGTAGCGCGCCGGCTCCACATCCAACTGCTCGCTTTCGTCGTAACCGATGATCGAGGTTTCCTGTCCGCAGGTACGGCAGGTCTGCTCCTCGCAGCGGATTACTTTTTCCACGCGCGGCAGACTCTCGGGCAGTCGCTCCCGGCCGGGGTGCGGCTTACGCTCTCTCGGCGGCTTGCGCGTGATCGGTTCGCGCCGCGCTTCGGCTGCGACTTCGTCGCTGGTGGCGCTGGGCTCTTCGTCGGCCAGCAATTCCAATTGCAGGTTGCTGAGCGTTTCACTGTGCGGCCCCAGCATGCGAATGCGCTGCTGCCGCAGTCTCTCTTCGAGCACTTGGATTTTCAGATGCGCCCACTTCAACTCGCTCTCCAGTTGCACGATACGGAGTTGGGGATCGGAAACGCTCATAGGGAAGTTCTATACTACGCGAAACGCCTCCTCGATTCCAGCTTTTTCGTAGCGTTTCCGCCAATGTTTGCAGGTGTTTCGCTCACTACGCACAAAGCGGGAAATGTTTTGGCCGGCACTCGTCGAGAAGGGAGCGCTGTCCGGTCGCGGAGGGTCGCTTGGCGCTCCCGCTATGCGGTTGCCGTGCGCCCCATCCAGTTCTTGCGCGGACGTGCCTGCGTCAGGTCCAAGCCGTTCACCAGCATCGCCAGTTCTTCCGGCCTCATGGTGATGCTGCGCGCTCCGCTGGCGGCGGGCCACCCGAAGCGGCCCCGCTCCAACCGTTTGGCACACACCCACAGTCCACTACCGTCCCACACCAGCGCTTTCAGGCGTGTCCGCGAGCGGTTGGTGAACAAGAACAAGTGGCCGCTCTGCGGGTCTTGTCCCAGGTGGTCGCGCACCAGCCCGTACAACCCGTCGAAGCCCTTGCGCATGTCCACGGCATCCAGGCTGATATAGATCTTGGTCGCGGGACCCAGGCCGAACATGCCTACTGGGCCTCGGCGACGCGGATCAGGCGGGCCAGATCGGCATCGTGGAACTGCCAGCCGCTCTCGATCCGCCGCCCGTTGCTCAGCACCAGCACGAATGACGGGCGTGGCTCCATCGCCGCATCCACGCTTCACTCTTACCAGTCGCTGCCTGCCGCTCCGTTGCCGAAGATAACGACCCAGTGTGCTGAGTGCGATCCCCACCTGCTGACAGTAGGCAATCCGCGTCATCCCGCTGGTCCGGTAGCTCTCCAGCAACTCCTCGATCTCTTGCGCTGTCCGTCGCCGTCTCATGCCGCCATCTCAGCAGCCTTCGTCCCCTCCTTCAACAGGGGTTCGTCAGACGCTTACGAATAATGGATGTTCCCGGGGATGTATTGCGCGTTCGGCTGCGGAAGAAGAAACTCCTAAAGCTCAAGACTGGCACCCAAGTCGGCAAAGCGTTTGGGCCGCAGGAGAAGGCGCGCCTCATCGAGAATGCCAAGGCGGCCCGCTCGCCGCACATTTATCCGGCTCTCATGTTGGCCCTAAATGCCGGCATGCGAGATGCGGAAATGAAGACATTGACGTGGGCTCAGATCAATTTCGAGAAGCGTTACCTCGCGGTCGGCCGCAGCAAGACCGAGGCCGGTGAGGGCCGAACCATTCCGCTGAATTCCGTTCTGCCCTCAGTGACTACTCAAAATGGTACACGGAGCGCTTTGGCGAGATCCGGCCCGAATGGTACGTGTTTCCCTTCGGAAAGCCGCGGCCTAATGACCCGACTCGGCCTGTCACCACTCTGAAGACCGCATGGCAGAATCTGCGCAAGAAGGCTAAGGTCACGGGGCGCTGGCACGACAACCGGCACACGCTCGTGACCGAACTCGCCGAAAGCGGTGCGAGCGATCAAACAATCATGGACATCGCCGGTCACGTCTCAAAGCAGATGCTGAAGCACTACAGTCACATTCGCATGGAGGCCAAGCGCACCGCGCTCGAGTCCATCGTGCAGAAGGAGCCCGCAAAGCCCGCGGAGCCAGAGCAGAATCACTCGCCAGTGCCCGCAGTTAAGCAGCAGATTGAAGGGGAGTACCCACAAAAGTCCCCACAGTTGGGTGATTCGGCAGGCTTGCGGAGGGAAGAAGGAGCGTAAGTCGTTGAAAAGAATTGGCTCCTCAGGTAGGATTCGAACCTACAACCCTTCGGTTAACAGCCGAAAGCTCACACGCAATTCGGCGTTTGCGACTCGTCCGGGTCGCATCGTGGGCTCCTATTTTTGGGCTGTTTTCAGAGATCTCGAAACCGCTCGCATACGACCAAATGAAACTCCTCTACGCCAAGGTCCGAAAGGGTTTTTCTGATAACCAGTTCGTATTCGTCTTTAAGCCATGCCCTTGTGGGTTCATCAGGCACGGCCACCTCGATTCGTGATCCGCACTTCTCGATCTGCCAAGTGCCGGCAAACCAGTACAGGAATGCGATTTCTGATATTTGCGAGCGGATTCGCACCTTGGCTTTGGCCCCGGCAGAATCTGGCTGTTCTGGTGGTGGATCCTGAGACCGCGGGAACCCGGCCGGATGTGGAACACTGGCCTTGTCGAGTTGCTCTGCGACGAGCTGAATCTGCAGGTGATGAATCCCCACTCCGCCACTGCCCGAATCGATCTGCGGCGGCACGAGCCATATCGAGGACAGAGTTGACTAGCACCTCATCATCGGCGACTCCCCGGGCCTCGAAAATTCTCGTCCACTGGGCGAGGTGCTCTTGTTCCGGCAGCCCAACTTGCCGATCAGATCGTAGTCGCTGAATATTTGCGGGCTTTCGCCCAGCCGATAATGGCCTCCCCGGTGCGGTTTGTAGACTTCGCGAGACCCCCGGTTTTCTGCTCAGCAATGAGTTCCCGCGTGCTGGTCGGCTTCGTCTTCCCTCCCGCGGCGGTCGAATGGCGAGCCGCAGAAGGAGAAGATGATAATTCCAGTGAATTGATTCCTACTGAATTTATTCCTATAGGAGCGGCGGGATTCTTCCGGGCAAGACCGGAAGAAGGTTTCCGGTCTGGAACTGAAGAATGGTTCCGATCCGGAGCGGAACGATTGTTCCGGTCAAGACCGGAAGTAGAGCTCTGGCCCGCCGGGGGCCCAACCGGCCTGTTGGGAGAGTCGTCCGGATCGTCCGAGCCGTCCGGAACCGAATGGCTCACCTTCTCGAGTTCCGCGATCAACCGGGCCCTACACACAACTTCGGGCGGGGCGTCGCGCCAGAGAATACCGCCGTTCGAGAAATGTGCGAAAGACCGCTCTAAGCGCCATCCGCAGTGAGCGGAAGCATATGCCATAGTTTGATGTAAGCCGTTGGGATTACGGCACCCTCTATGGAACCGATGGCGGGCTGTCTCTTGCTTGGAGTGCAGCAATTCCGACTACAGACCGCCAACGCGCAGCACAGGCTGGTTCGCGCTGTACGCCGCGCGACGAGGAGTTCGGTCCAATCAGTGTGCCAATGGTGTGCCAACTCATTCGAGAGTCGCTAGACTCGGCAATACCCATGAGAAAAACCCCCACCTGCAAGCGCATGATTCATAGGTTCTTATAGACGGATTAGACCAAACAGCGCCAGGCAGAAAATACTCTGAAAAGACTCGTAATCAGTGTAGATTGTAGGTTCAATCCCGGCGCTTTGGACCTCCGGATTATTCCCACTTCTTGCTTTGGAAAGCTGAAATCCAAACTCATTTGCACGACATCCGAGATCGCCGTACTATACGCGTATGTGAAGAACGCGGCGGCGGCATACCCAGGGTTGGATTGTCCTCGAAAAGCGGGCGACGCCGCAGCGCTGGGTTGCCCACTGGTATTTGAGCGAGTCCTATCGAGACAGCAAAGGGGTCCTGCGATATAAACAAGGCGCCCACGTGCTCGGTTCTAGAACGAAGGATGATCTCCCGACAAAAGGGGCCGCGCAGAAGCGGTGGGCGGCCCAACGCGACGAAGTCATGCGGCGTGCGCGGTCTTCCGCGTCCGAGACGAAGCCAGATCCGACTTTCCAACACTTTGTAAACGGCGAGTTCATCCCCGTCCGACGGTCGGCGTGGAACAGGGCCACACGCGAGAAACTGAGCTACTATTTCAACTTGATGTGCGCTGACTTCGGAGACGCGTTGCTCGTTGACATCGACAAGAAACGACTGCAGCGCTTCCTTGATGGGCTCTCGGAACGGTTCTGTCATGACACGGTGAGCGGCTGCTACATCTATCTGAAAGCGGTCTTCGCCGAGGTGGTCGAACAGAGAATGGTAACGGAGAATCCCACCAAGACACTCGCCCTCCCACACACCCGCGAGCGGGACACTCACACTGTTTCATTCGAAGATGTACAGTTTCTGGAAGACGCTCTGGAGGGCAGAGACAAGGTAATTTTCAAGCTCCTCAGCCGCTGCGGGCCTCGCGCAGGCGAAGCATTTGCTTTCAAGTGGCAGGATCTGCAGCCGGATCAAAGTTTGAGGATTCAGCGCACGTATTCTCGTGGTGAATTGAAGCCTCCGAAAACCAAGAAAAGCCGGAAACCGATCTACTTGCCTCTGTCGCTGTATAACGATCTGCAGCAACTGAAGATCGTTTCCAATGATTCCTCGCCGAGTGGCTGGATTTTCCCATCCGAGAGAAAACGAAGGCGCCGGCTTGAAAATGGCCAACTGGAGGCCTCGGCGGCGATGATGCCGCTAGACTATCACAACTGGGTGAACCGGAATCTCAAGCCGGTAGCCGACAAGTTGGGAATTCGGGTCAACTGCCAGATCATGCGCCGCACGTTCGCGACCCTGGCAAATGATGCCGGAGGTGACCTCAAGGACATCCAAACCCAAATGCGTCATGCCCGGTCGGCGACGACCGCGGACATCTATGTTCAGCCGATTCCGCGGAGTGTGCGGGAATCGATAGAAGCGTTAGACAAAGTGCTCAGCGACCGGCCTGGGAAGCCTCCAGCCAAGAAGGAGCCTCGGTGGTCACTGCAAATCCGGCCATAGAGGGTCACCTCAAAACCGGCCATAGGGCCGCGGCCAGGACCTGAGGTTGTTGTACCGCGCCGGAGGTCGCCGCGGCAAGAAGTTTTTGGTTTGAGAGGTCCGTAGTCTTTGGTTGCGTGGTGCGGCGGCGATGAGCCCCCGCCCAGGGGCCCCCTTTCCCTCATCCCAGTTGCTCTTCGGAACGGAAGGAATCTGTCAAGGGCGCGCGGTTTTTGCGCGGCTTGCGAACCCTTGACAGATTCTTTCCGTTCTGGAACATAGATCCCGAGGGAAAGGGGGCCGGGGGTCTCAGGGGGCTTGTCCCCTGGCGGAGTATGAGGCAGCGCCTCATGCGCGCCTCTGGCGCGCCGGCCCACGATCACTGTGCACTGCCGGCAGACGCCTTGGTGCGCCAACTGCGCGGGCCGCACTTGAGCACGTGGCCGTGATGCAGAATGCGGTCGAGCATGGCGGTGACCGCTGCCACATCACCCAGCAGTTTGCCCCAGTCTTCGACTGGACGATTTGATGTCAGCAGCGTACTCGCGCGCTCATAGCGACGCATGATGACCTCCAGCAGATCCTCGGCCGCGGTGAGCGGCAGCTTGCGCATTCCAAGATCGTCGATGATCAGCAGAGGCACGGTGGTGAGCGTCTCCATAAACTCTCTGCGCGTGCCGTCCACGACGGCCTCGGCCAGCTCGTCGAGTAACACATGAGTTTCGCGATAGAGCACGCGATAGCCCTGCTGGATGGCCGCTTGGCCGATGGCCTGGGCCAAGTGACTCTTGCCGGTACCACCGGGCCCGAGAAACAATGCATCTTCGCGCTTGCCGATGAAGGCGCACGTGGCCAGGTCGAAGACCAGGCTGCGATTCATCTTGGGATTGAAGTTGAAGTCGAAGTGGTCCAGGGTCTTCTGCGGATCGCGGAAGGCGGCCTGCTTGCGCCGTCTCTCCAGCAGGCGGTCGCCGCGCCGGGTCAGTTCGTCGGCGACCAGGCACGAGATCAGATCGATCGGTGCCATGGCCTCGGCCTGCGCTTGGTGCAAGCGTGTTTCCAGCACGGTGGCGATGCCGCCCAGCCGCAGTTGTCGTAGAGCATGTTGTAGTTCGATGAGGTTCACGGTTTACTCTCCTTTGGTTTTGTTCTCGATGAGGTCGCGGTACTCGGTCAGTTGGCGGATCAATGGATCGACCTGGTGCAAGCTCAGCGGCAGTTGCGGATGTCGCTCCAGGTAGAGGCGCACGAAGCGGTACTCGCAGGAGCCCACTTCCAGAGCGATGGCGCAGGCATCGTCAACGCTGGCGGCACCGTATTTCTTGGCCAGCGACAACACGCCTTGAATACGGCGCACCGCGGTCTCGCCGTGCTCGCGGTGCATGCCGCGGCAGAGCGCGCCGATCTGCTCACCGGCGAAGTCGGCGCGGCACAGTAGTTGCTGCGTGCCCAGCGGTGTGTGCTTGGGGCGGTCCTGGTCTTGGATGCGATGACGGCCGCGCGTCGCGCGCAGGTGCTCACGTAATAACTGGCCGGTGCTGGGGTTCAGCAACCGCACATGCCGGACGTCCCACTGCACACTGACGCGGCGGCCGATCCAGCCCGGCGGCGCACCATAGTAAGCTGCTTCGACTTCCACACAGCCGTCCAGGTGCACCGTGCGTTCGCCATATTGGTAATAGCGGAAAGGTTCGACGGGCAGCGGCAGCAAGGCGGGCCGCTCCTCGGCGAACATGGCGGCGACCTGACGCTTGGTGGTGCCATGGATGCGCGTGTCGGCCCAGCGCGCTTCCCAATGATCCAGGTAGGCCTGTGCCTCTTGAGGGCTTTCGAAACGCATGCCCTTCAACGGTGTCTTCTGCGCATGGCCCACGCCGCTCTCGACCTTCCCCTTGCGATCGGGATCCGCCACGCGGCAAGGCATCGCGACCACGCCGTAGTGCCGCAGCATGTCCGCGTACACAGGGTTGAGCGTGGGATCGTAGATATCGGGCTTGAGTACACCCTCGCCAAGGTTGTCGAGCACGACCACTCGCGTGCAGCCACCCAGCCGGCGGAAGGCCTGCTCATGCAACTCGGCCCAGGTTTGCGTGCTGGATTGGAACACCAGGAGGCGGACCGACTTGCGGCTGTAACCGAGAGTCAGCACGAACAGGCGCATGCGGCGATACTTGCCGCTGTGCGGGTCGCGGACCATGGGGCCGGTGCCGTAATCAACCTGGGCCTCCTCACCGACCGCAGTCTCGATCACCGCACAGGCTTCCTTGGACGAGCCGCCGAGCAGTTTGCGTACGAAGCGCTTGACGCTCTGATAGCCGCCGGCGAAGCCGCGGGTGTCGACCAGATCCTGCCAGATGGCCATGGCGTTGCGGCCGCGGGAGAGCCCCAGTTCGATAGCGTCGCGATGCACCGCACACGCACTGGCCGACGCTGACGGCGGCGGCACCGCTTCGGCCGCCGGCGCTACGCCAAAGTCGGTGGTCACCTCTATGGCCGGTTTTGCGTGGGCCAGGTCGGCGCCGTCGCCGGTGGCAAGTGCCGCGCCGGTGGTCACCTCGACATCCGGAGGGGCTTCGCCGGAATCCGGCAGGGTGGCCAACTCCGCGCCAAAGTCGGTGGTCACCCCTATGGCCGGCTTTGCGGGAGGTGGCCCGGCAGCGACGCCGGTCGCCGGTCCAGGTGCGTAGTCGGCAACTGCGGACCGATGTCCCCACAAACCTGGTGGCCTTACAGCAACCCCAGCCTCTCTCAGATAGGCTGCCGCCGTTTCGCGGCGGACGCCCGTGGTCTTCTGAATGCGCCGCAGCGACCATCCCAGCCGCCCCAGCGCGATGACTTGTTGTTTCGTTTGCTCGTTCAAGACGTTGCTCACATCGACGCAGGGTAATCGCCCTCACGTCTGAGTTAACGTCCTGGTTTAGCGGTTTATCTATGGCCGGTTTTGAAGTGACCCTCTATGGCCGGATTTGGGTGACCCCCGAGGGGAGGACGGCCGTGTACATTAGGACCTCACACTGCGATATCGCTGCGATAAGCGCTCTGACCCTCGTTTTGGACACTCCAGAGCGGCCAAACTCCTCAATAAAATCAATAACCTGAGTTCCGACCGCTACCTTGACACGGTAGAGGTCTGCAGTTCGAGTCTGCACAGGCCCACCATTCTTTCAATAACCTACGGATAAAGGCCGGAGGAGTCTCCATCGCGCAGTGCCGCTGGCGTGCGCAAAAAGCCAAACCGCAGCCGGCGAGACGCCCGCCACTCCGAGCGTCAAGGCGTTAGAGACGATCGTTTTCAGAACGTGATACGCGCATTCCACTGCATCACACGGGCTCCCTGGGTGCTCAGAAGTTGGCCGAATAACGGGTCATTGAGGCTCGTCCTCAGCCCGGAGAGACTCGTATGATTGAAGGCGTTGAACATGTCGGTGCGGATCTGCAATTTCACTTTCTCGATGAGCGTAAAGTTCTTGGCAAGGCTGAAATTGAGATTCCACTGGCCGGGCGCGCGCAATGCTCCGGGGCTGAAGTTGCCCGGACGAATAGGAGCGCCCGACGCGCTGGATACAGGAATGCGCTGGAATGCCGCGGGATTGAGATAGCGCAGCGTCTGTTGATAAATCGGGCAGCAGGGCGGGTCCACCGACGTAATCCCCCCTCTGACTCGACGTCGAGGAACTCTGGGTGACGATGATGGGAAGTCCGATTTGCGCCGAGAGAATTCCCGCGAGCTGCCAACCGCCCGCCACATGGCGCAGAAAGGCTTTTCTTCCATCAAGCGCCGGCAACTGATATACCCAATCCGTGCTGAGATAGTGAGTAATGTCGGACACGGTGGGGCCGCGGTCCGCCTTGAGATCGAAGAACTCCTGGTTGCGGCTGCTGTTTTCGCCATCGTAGTAGGCGCCGGTATCGCCGCCACCGTTGCTGAGCGCCTTCGACCACGTATAGTTCACGTCGAAACTAAAGCTGCGCGAAAATCGCTTGCGCAGGGAATTCTGCCACCCGTAGTAAGTGAGGGTCTGCGAGTTATCCACATAATTAGGCTGTCCCAGATTCGGATTCGGACGCAATCCGGTAATCCGATCGACCGAGTTAATGGGCCGGAACATAGGGAACTTGACACCACGGGTGCCGACGACCGCGGGGTCGAAGGACGGTCGTGGAGGTAATCTGCCGCTGGACGTCCAGCGTGTACTGCATGGTGTACGGGCTTTGCAGGTGGGTGTTATAGACTCCGGAGACATAGACTACGGAACTGGTCTTGACCAGCTGCTGGGCGTACTTGAAGAGATTCTCGTTGAAAAGTCCGGGAAAAAACTTGATGCATCCAAATGCACTGATATCCTGCGGAGTGAAGGTAATGCGATACGGGACGTTTTGTGGCACTCGATACCGAGATTCCAGAAGTCCTCGGGCACGACATTGCTGAACATGGCGCCGAAACCGCCGCGAATGGCGGTTTTGCCTTTTCCGTCGGGATTGTAAGAGAAGCCGATGCGCGGACCGAAATTCTTCGCATCGTTATCGAACGGGCTCGAGCGGGGCCGGAAGGCTCCCACGGTGAACGATCCATCCATGCTGAGCGAGCCCGGATTGTACAACCCGGCGTCGGCAGGTGCCATGCGTGGCAGGATTCGCGCGCATAGGGGATGTCCTGCTGCACCAACTCCTGCATCTTCTTCTCGATTTTCTGCAGGTCTTCCGGCGTAAACGGAGCGGGACGATAAAAATCGTAGAAGAAGCCAGTATCGGTCGGCGGCCCATGGCCCAGCTTCGTCTCAGGAAATAATTCGAGCACAGCTGCGGCGAGAAGATGCGCCGACGAATGCCGGTAAACTTCCAGCGCCTCTGGATCGCGATCGGTCAGCAGCCGAAGGTCAGTATCTTTTTCCAACGGCTTGGTGACATCGATGAGATCGCCGTTGGTTTTGGCCACAAGTGTGGCATCGGCCAGACGTTGGCCAATTGATTTCGCGATATCGAGCGCGGTGGTCCCCTTGGGAACTTCTTTTACACTTCCGTCAGGAAGCTTAACGTGGATGCTTTCTGGCATAGGTTAGGTTCGATGTGGAATGTTTTCAGTTTATTGGAGGGGGTGAGGTGGGTCAAACCCCACGGCGATAGCCATAAGGGCCGGGGAAATTCCTAGACCCCCATTCCCTCGCAAGCCAGGTCGCAGGATGGCATTTCTCTGGAATTCTGGAACCGGGGCGGGTATACCTAGCGCGGGTAAAAGGGGCCAGAGAGATCACTGAGTGTAATCGCGATGTTACGAAACAACGTTTTGGCGTCGCCAAGCAAGCACTGGCTAGTCTTCACGGTTTTATTTCAAGCCAAGCTCGCCATCGTACTGTTGGATAACCCCATAGCATTCGCAGGCGGAGTTTTCAAGTTTCTTGCGGTTCACGATCTTCACTGCGCCACGGGTGTACTCGATGAGCTTCTTTTTCTGCAAAACACCAGCTGCCTCAGCTCACGCTAGGTCGATCTGTCCCTAGCATCGTTGCGAGAAAATCATGGGTGATGGGCAGCGACCCTGAATCCACTCTATCCTGAGTCATTAGCAACCACCGTGCGAGGCGCTGCCCAATATCGTGCAGCCGATTACACGCCGCTGTTTGTGCAACCTGCATACTCCGAATTGCGGCATAGCGGCTTAACGCCAGTTGCAGGTGTGGAGCGGATTCCAACGTGTTCTGCAAAGCACCGACCTCGACCCGAAACCCATCCCCCGTGATTTGCACCACCGCATGAAGCGGGCTCCTGCTCAGGCCAACAGCCGCCAGTGTGCCTGTAAAGCCCTCATTTCCAACTATGCCAGCTTCGGCCGTTCTTCCATCTTTCATTACGACTACAAGAGAAATCAAACCTCGATTCGGGAAATACGCAAATTCTAGCTTTCCACCCGCCTCATGAAGGACTAGATGGTTTGGCAAGCTGACGTATTCGAGATGGGGACGCAATGAGCCGTAGTCGCTATCGGAAATCGATAGGAGTATGAGGCTGCTGACTGGTTTCCCTTGGGTATTCGTCCGCTCGCCGGACTGCACGACTCGGTTGCGTTTGCCCTCCATAAATCATCCTTTTGGGTAATCGTGTGTTCACCTAATTGCCGAGAAAAGACCCTGGCTCATTCCCCCGAGGCTTCTCTCTGCGCTCACCCTCTAACGCGCAGCAAAGCTTCCCAATCAAAATCATCAGCTTCTGCGGGTCCAGTTCTTTACTAGCCTGTTCTGCGATGGGTCTCCAATCTCCCTCTTCAAGGTGCGGGGCCATAGCGGGACTCCTTTCTAACCGCTCACGAAGTTACCTCGGATTTGAAAGCCGGGTCTGAGCAATAACGCACATTCAAGCAAGAGACACGTGGCGCAGAACGCGATCAGGGTGGTAGAGCAAGCCGTTGGAGCGCACCCCAAGGGGGAACTCCGGGCGTGCGCCGGAACAAAATCTAGGTATGTAGGATGCCCGACAGACCCATCGATATTGGCGCACGTAGACTGCGCCTTTATCCGTATGACAGCACGCTAGTACTCGTTGGCGCAGAGACAGAGGCAGCCATGAGCAGGAAGCTGGTATGGATTGAGCTGAAGCGTTTTCGGGGTTTTGGTTGCTCTGAATGTGGATGGCGGTTCAAACCTTCCGGTGCTCCTGAAGGCAAATCTTTCGATGAAATGATGCGCAACTTCGAGTTGCAGCGCGACAAAGAGTTTGAATCCCATGTTTGCGCCGATCACGCTGCCCACAAGAATCCAGGATAGTTTACGTAACCAGATGAGATGAGAAGGATCGATCCCCGATCACGGATGGGTATAAGCTACCGTTGATCAACGCACTCAAAGGTGCAATCGAGAGAAATAAGGAGATCGACCTTGAAGAAGCATAGCAAGTCTTCCCAGCGGAGTGAACCAAGCTTGAAGCGGACGAAAGCGCGCGGTCCGGTGCAGCGAGATGCGAAAGAAGTGCTCGCGGAAGTGCTGGAAAAGCTGACGGGAAAACTGGATGCGCCGGCGGAGTCGACGAGGGCAAAAGAAAATCGCAGGGGAAACCCCGTTGGCCCCAATCGCGATCGCCTGACCGTGGGCGTGGATCTGGGAGACCGCTGGAGTCAGTACTGCATTCTTGGTTTGGAGGGAGAAACGCTGGCCGAAGGACAGTTGCGGACCACGCAGGAAGATGTCAGGGAGTTCTTCCAGGCATTGACCGCGGCGCGGGTAGTGATCGAAGTAGGAACTCACTCGGCTTGGGTGCAGGACGTGATCACCGAGTGGGGACACGAGGTGCTGGCGGCCAACCCGCGGTTGATGGAAGGGTCGAAGCGTCGCAAGCGGAAGAGCGATCGCATTGATGCCAACAAGTTGGCCCGCTTGGGGCGGGTGGATCCGCAGTCGTTGTACCTACCGATTCGGCATCGCAGTCGAGAGGTGCGCCAGGATCTGGTGGTGTTGCGAGCCCGGGACGCCTTGGTGTCGGTGCGGACGGAGTTAATCAACACCGCGCGAGGACTGGTGAAAAAGCACGGGCACACGACTGCCGCAGTGTTCGAGTCCGAGCTTCGCAGAAAAGGTAAAGGATGCGATTCCGATCGAGGTACGGGAAGCACTGCTGCCCTTGATGCAGTTGACAGAGACGGTGAATGATTGCATTGCGAGGTATGACCAGAAGATTGAGAGAGCTGGGTCAGTAAAGAAGTATGGACACACGACCTTGCTGCGACAAGTCAAGGGGGTGGGCCCGATCACCTCGCTGGCCTACGTGTTGACCCTGGAGGATCCTGCAACGATTCAGCAGCAGTCGCGAGGTCGGGCCCTATCTGGGGCTGGTGCCGAAGCAGGAAGACTCGGGGGACAGTCAACCCCAGTTAGGAATCAGCAAGGCCGGAGATCGGATGTTACGACGGTTGCTGGTAGGGAGTTCGCAATACATGTTGGGAGCCTTCGGACCGGACACCGACTTACGGCGGTACGGATTGCGATTGTGCGAACGCGGAGGAAAGAATGCGAAGAAGCGAGCCGTGGTGGCGGTCGCACGAAAGCTGGCCGTGTTGCTGCATCACTTGTGGGTGTAGCCGGGGATGTCTACGAACCGCTACATCACACCGGGGACAGAAACCAGAACAGCAGAAGCGGCGGCTGCATAAGCCGAGCCCAACCATGTTTCATAAAACTTAACCGACGCAATCGCGAAAAGACAGAAGCCCAGTGAACAGAAGATCCTTTGATGACGCGGAGGCCGATTCGTTATCGGAAAAGTTTGCCGCAACGACATCCACTCGCCTTGCTCGGGTGACTGCGGGAAATGGCCAGATCCATCGAGATCGCCAATCAGATGGCAGCACCCAACCAGCCAGGCCCCGTCACGATAGTGATGGGGCCTGGTTTGAAGATCGAACCCCAACGTGCACCGGGCCCCACTGTGGCTCTTTGAGAGTGCGGATAGAAGCCGGGCAAGAGTGGTCGTAGCGAGCAAGACTCTTGAGAAACGCATAGGGTACGAAGCGTCGATCGATGCTACTTCTGGGAACGAACGGGAATGATCGAGGCAGACAGTTCGGAAGCATTGCGGAAGGCGTGCCAATACGAACTGAAACCGAATCCACTAAGGAACGAAGCTCAACTGAACTGCGTTGCGCTTCGTTCCCAGCTCGAGCTGTCAAGTGACGTGGTGAGCCTGGCAAGGGTCCAGATGAACGCCCCCTGTTCGGGACGCCCTTGACAGCTCCCCACGTCACCACCGGAGGGTTATGCAGATGGAAAGCAATTAATCTAGGTAGGCCGCCACGTCGGCCTTGACTTTTATGACCTTCTCATAGAAGGCCATTTCACTCAAAACCCCTGCGGGGTGGCATTTTGAGTGTAATCGGGAATGGGTGTTGAAAAAGTCCAGTTTCCTCCCAAACAGTCAAAATTTGAGGATAGAAATTGTCCTGAAAACTGAGAAAGTCGTTTGTGGGGCATCCTGGCGCAATTTTATTTTCGCGAATTTCGTGGGAGGGACTTTTTCAACACCCACGGGATTTTTCACCAACCATCTCCGGTGCTAACATTGCGCGGGATGCGATATAGACAGCTGACTTGGCGCATGGAACGGGTCGCGGGCGCTGAACAAAATGCCGGTGGGCGATCAACTTGCGAGGGACGAACGATACGTCCGTAACCTCAGATAAAAAAGCAGATGGCGTAGCGAAGCGAGTTGTATCCGCTCCGCCGCGCGCATGGCATCTACTTCAATTTAGTGCCCCTCCTCAGACTTCGGAGCATGGAAGCGCTCTGCCTCGCCGGAGAGGGAAATGCCCGGATCGATGTTAACGTAATGTAGCTTGTTTCCTGACTGCGCCAGGGCAAATTGTGCGTGGATATCCGCTTGGCCTGGAAACGAGATCGTCTCGGTCCCCGTGCAATCCGGGTTCACGGTATAGGTACCTGACCCCGTGCGCCAGCCCGTTGGGACGTTTCCGTTCACACCAGACGCATCGAGTACCGTGAAATTTCCCAAGCCGTCATAGGTCGTCTTGGTGACGCCGGTGAGAACCAAGCTAGTGCCATTGGGAAGGAAAATCAGGCCTTGCAGGTGTTGGACCCAGGCCCCCTTCATCGTCCGGATGGTGCAACCGCTGGCATGGGCCGTCAAGGTTGATGATGCAGCCAGCGCGAGAATGAGCAGTAATAGCGAAATGCGGGACTTCATTGATGCCTCCAGAGAATTTTTGTTGATGAGCTCACAAGACTGCGCTTCATAGGTAGAGCTCCTTAAGTTTCTTTCTTTTTTCAGCGTGGATGGTACGTCCTATTGGGAGGCCGGGACTGGTCAGAACTGCTCACTCTTTGGGGTAATCTACGAAGCCACTGGCGGGTGTCCATCCCTTCGCGGCCTTTGCGCAGGAGTGGGGTCACAACCCAACTCAACCCTAGGGGGTCCCTTGTTGTTAACAGTTTCGACAACAACCCTAGTTTTCGGTGACCCGCCTTCGGGTGAATACTCGTTCCCACCACGAGCGTTTCTTCTCCGTGGCAGTCGGTCTCTTCGTCAAATCGAAAGTCGCAGAGAATTCCTGAACCCCATCTTTCTCGCTGATCCCATCTTTATCAAACGACGCGAGGGTGGGGCAATTCTCGTTAGTGGTGAAACTCGACGAAAACCGGAGGCTGGGCCGACCGCCAATCAGGATGATTCTTCGAAGTTACTGGAAATGGGCGACTGCCAATCCTATTGGTTCCTGATTTCCGACAATCGGCGACGTTGTATTCGGAGTGAGAGCGCCGGTGCTTGAATTGATGTCGAAGACGACGAAGGCGGCTGTTTCGGGAAAACCGATCGCGACGGAAAGGTAGAGAAACTTTCCCGAAGGATCGACGATCAAGCCGCCCTCGGCGTTTGGAGAGACGGGAAATGGGGAGCCGGCCACTGCCGTTAGAACACCGTTCGTCGAATTGATGGTGAATGCCGCGACGGTGTTTCCATTGAAATTGAAGGCGTAGAGAAACTTCCCGGACGGGGAGATCGTGAGCTCGTAGGTCTGCGTAAATTGGGCCGAAGCAGTCGCGAACGGTGAGCCAGGGACGGCAGTTAGCGCGCCGGTTGTGCCATCGATGGAGAACGCTGCAACACTGTTGGAGTTTGATAATGCTACGTACAAGAACTTACCGGAAGAATCCACTTTTAGACCATATGGCTGACTGCCTGCTGACGTAGCAAAAGGTGCACCCGGGATGGGGGTGAGCACTCCCGTCTGCGAATCGATCGTGAAGGCCCAGATGTTATAACCAGGAGGAAGGAAGGCATCGTCAAACGAAGCCGACGCATAGAGGAATTTCCCGCTCGGGTCAACGGTGGTCTTTATCGGAGGGCCACCGCCACCGGGACAAGCGAACGGCCCTCCCGCAATTGGCGTTAGAACGCCAGTGGCGGTGTCAATTGTGAACCCCACAACTCCAAAACCGTCATGGCTGGATGCAAAGAGAAATTTGCCGCCCGAATCGACGGAAAGCCCCGTCAGCACTGGGGACGACGGTTGGACGATGAAAGGTGAAGTTGAGAGTGCGGTAACGCGCCCGAGGAGTCAATCGCGTAACCGTTGATCTCGGAATTTGCATTATTGGTGGCGTACAAAAAGTTGTGAGATGGCAAAACTAGCATGTCGGAATTACTAACCGAGTTCCCACCTGGAGTAACTGCGGCCGACTGCGTCAGAGCTCCACTTGTTTGGTCGATCTTCAACGAGAATATGCTGTTGGCTAGGTTCGAAGCGTAAAGAATTTCATTGCCAGAGGGCGGCGGAGGGCTAGTGCCTCCACCATCCGAAGAACTGCCGCCACAACCGGACAGGAATACCAATGTAATGACAAACGTAACTCGTACAAGTTCAATAGTATTCGTCCGCATTAAATCCCTAGCTTCCTTTCCGAAGCGGCAGATAATAGCAGAAGAATGTGCTCCTGCCAATCGTTGAAACAACGCCTGTTGGCCTGTCGTTCTGATACTTCTCGTACCAGCAATACCCTGACGACCGTGAACTGGGTTCAGCCGTGCCTCCGGCACTGGTGCTCATCTCGTTATTAGAAGATGGAATTCTGGAGAAAAGCGAGTTGACGAGAGAGATCAATTTATGAAACCAGATGTCTGAGTATGTTTGTCAATCATTTTTCGACTAGCTCAGTTTCGACTTCCACTTAGAATCCACAGCAAATGTCACATGCTCACCGACGCTGCGACGAAGGCAGAAGTCAGGGGCGAACCACGCTTGGCCAATGCCGCGAGATATCTGGTCTCGTCATAAGCCACACGATCTTGCCAGCAGCGAAACACGATGCGAATCCATTTGAAGGCTAAGGCCCTCACGGCGGCATGGTGTTCCTTGCCACGCTCGCGCTGTCGCTGGTAGTAGGCACGCGCCCAAACCGACTGCCCGATCGAATGGCCCGCCCATTCGTGAAAACTCTGCCGCAAGAATTTCGAACACGCCCAGCGGAAGTGCACCCATTTCTTTTTTCCGCTGCGCTCCGTTACGGGAGCGATCCCGCTGTACTTCTGTACCTCGTTTGCACTCCCATACCGATCTCGTTGCGAACCCAAAGCGGCCAGCAAGCGCGGCGCCAACGCTGCTCCCGCTCCCGGCAGCGACTGAAAAATGAAAAAATCTGGATGGGCCTCGGCCGCCTCCGCGATCTTGCGGTCCAGTGTCGCAATCCCCTCCAGCAGCGTGCGCAGCAGTTGTGCGATGACTTGCACCACCGTTCGCTTCGCCTCGATCACCGCCCGGTCCCGTATCGCCGGCATCGCCTGGCCGATCCCCCGCATCCGCCATTCGGTTAGCTCTCCATGTCGGCCGCGCCGATGGCGGAAGAACTTCTTCACTTCTCCGGACGGAACCTGTTGCAACTCCTCCAACGACGGCCAGCGTTCCAAAAAATCGCACACCAGATGGCTGTCCAACTTCGCAAACCACCCCAGCATCTGCGGAAAATACACTTTCAAATACCCGGTCAGACGATTTAGCTGCGCCGTCTTTTCCTCCACCAGCTTGCGTCGCTCCTCCACCAGGTTCTGTACCCGCCGTGTCGCTTCCTTATCCGGCATCAAACGCCGTAATTTGTCCCGGTGCAGCACCAGCAGTTCCAGCAGCAGATCCGCATCTCGCGGATCGTCCTTCGCGCCCGAGGGATACAACGCTGCTCGCATGCTGGCCGACATGGTCGAAGGCACCGGGTACAGATGCAGGCACTCATACTTGCCCAACATGTACACCAGCGCGCCCTTCACCTGCTCCACCGCCACTGCGATCGGACCATGCCCGAAGCGTTGACACAGCTCACTGACCCAGGCCTCCACCACTTCCGGCTTGTGCTCCAGTTCTCCGCTTTCACACTGCCCGGTATCGGCCGCTTGCCAACACCACACATGCTTTTGATCGGCCCAGTCGATGCCCACAAACGCCACAAACTCCGGCTCCGCCTGCACAGTTTCTCTGGCTGACATAGTGGTTTCTTCCTCCTCCTTGCCCATCCATCCACGCAGAGGCTGGCTTTGCTCCCGCGAAATCCTTATAGTGAGCCCTCTTGACTGCCTTATTCCGGACTTCATCTGAGTATTCGTTTCGGAACAAAGCGCATCCCGCGGCTCGAGATTCTGATTTCAAACATCGCGTGTTGGGCCATTAGACTCGTAACCGCGGGACGCCTCCGACGGCTCCCATTGTAGGAAGCCGGCAGAAAACTTCATCCGCATCTCTGCGCACAGCCGACGCAGTCTCCTGTGCCCTGGAAGAGAACCGATATCAGACCAGCTTGGGGGCTTCTCTATTGCTGATGCAGGGGAAGGGCACCCCTTCCCCTGCACCCCATCCCCGAAAACGCAGATTTGCACACACCCGAAAAGGCTGCGCTGCTGTGCAAATCCTATGTTGGAATTTCCGCGGTCTGACCAACTATAAGGCCATTACACTCAGAATCCCTGCTCCGGGCAGTTTGAGTGATGGAGATTTTTCACCGGTTCGCCAAAACGGGCTCTTGCAGGCCGATTGCGTCGCCATTGAAAAACAGCGGGACCCGCCCTTAATATGCAACTCAACTCCAAGGGAGAGCGGTGACCATGGACGCATTCTTCACTTCTTCCGGTCTGCTCGCGCTCGTCACGCTGACGATCCTTGAGATCGTGCTGGGCGTCGACAACGTCATCTTCATTTCGATTCTGTCGAGCAAACTTCCCGGTTCGCAGCAAGCCCCGGCTCGGCGGATGGGACTCCTGGCCGCGATGGGAATGCGCATCCTGCTTTTGCTTTCCATTGTCTGGATCATTCGGCTGACGGCTCCGCTTTTTTATATCTTTGGGCGCCCCATCTCCGGACGCGATCTCATCCTGATCGGCGGTGGCCTGTTTCTACTCGCGAAGGCGACAATCGAAATTCACGAGCGCTTGGAGGGCGAAGAAGGCCACAGCTCGGCGCGAGTGCCGCCGTCGTTTGCCGCTGTGATTATTCAGATCGCTGTGCTGGATATCGTTTTTTCGCTTGATTCAGTCATTACCGCCGTCGGCATGGCCGACGAAATCACCATCATGGTCACAGCTGTGATCCTGGCTGTCGGCGTGATGATGTTATCAGCGGGACCCATCAGCTCCTTCGTTAATCGCCATCCGACGATAAAAGTCCTCGCGCTGTCATTCTTACTGCTGATTGGCGTCTCGTTAATCGGCGAAGGCCTCGGCATGCACATACCGAAAGGCTACATCTACTTTGCGATGGGCTTCTCAGTGTTTGTGGAAGTGATCAACCTGCGCGTCCGGAGAGCCGCTGTGCCTGTTCACCTGCATGAGCCGTACGTTTGAGCACTGATTGGCGCTAACACCCTGGTTTCGACACTCTCACTATTGAGCTTGTCGAAAAACCGGTGGTACCGTGGAAGAGCGGCGCTTTAGCGCCGCGTCAAGCGCGCAGAATCAACAGTGGGCTTCAGCCCCAGTTGGTCGCCTGTCGCCGCGATCGGAGTTGGTCCGCAACCTCCTAGCAGGCTGCGGAAAAACTCGATTTGAAGCGGACGCAGTACCACGAAACTCTCTTGTTTCCACAGCACAACCTGATAAGAAGAAGGCATGCGTGGAAAAGACGAGCAGCAGTTGGACGTGTTCAGCTACGTAAGCCCCGAGCAGCGAGTTCCGCAAGACCATCCCTTGCGTCCTCTTCGTGTCATGACCGATGAGGCATTAAGAGAACTGCAACCACGGTTCAACAAGCTGTACGCCAAGACCGGACGGCCGTCGATCGCGCCGGAGAAGTTGTTGCGAGCGCTCCTGCTGCAAGCGCTGTACTCGGTGCGCAGCGAACGGATGTTGATGGAACAGCTCGACTACAACCTGCTGTTCCGCTGGTTCGTGGGCTTGAACATGGATGACGCCATTTGGGATGTGACCGTGTTCACCAAGAACCGCGAGCGCCTGCTCGATGGGGACATTGCCGAAGCCTTCTTCCAAGCCGTGCTCCAGCAGGCACGCGAGCGGAGTCTGCTCTCGGACGAACACTTCACGGTGGATGGAACGCTGCTGGAAGCGTGGGCGAGTGTGAAGAGTTATCAACGCAAGGATGCGAAGAACGACGTTCCGCCGGACGATCCTGGCAATGCGACGGTGGACTTCCACGGGGAGAAGCGGTCGAACCAGACGCACGCATCGAAGACGGACCCGGATGCGAAGATGGCACGCAAAGGCAAGGGCAAAGAAGCCAAGCTGAGTTACAACGGGAATCTGCTGGTGGAGAACCGCAACGGGCTGATCGTGAACACCGAGGTGTTCGAGGCCAACGGAACGGCGGAGCGCGATGCGGCGCTGGTGATGCTGGAACAGATTCCGGGCACGAAACAGGTGACGGTGGGCGGCGACAAGGGATATGACACGGCGGATTTCGTGGCCGAGTGCAGAAACTTAAAGGTCACGCCGCACGTGGCCCAGAACCTGGAGCGGCCCGGTGGGAGTGCGATTGATGCTCGTACGACGCAGCACGCCGGATATGCCATCAGTCAGAGGAAGAGGAAACGCATTGAAGAGTGCTTCGGATGGCTGAAGACGATCGCGCTGTTGCGGAAGGTTCGGCATCGTGGAATCTTCAAGGTGGGATGGGTCTTCACCTTTGCCGCGGCTGCCTATAACTTAGTCCGCATGCGGAATCTGGCGATTCAAGCGACGTAAGCCGAGGTCGCAGTGTGTTCGCAGGACCGAAAATGAATCCGCGGGACACCAGCGGATGCAGCCAAAACTCTTCCCTAATCACAAAATCACGGAGACTGGAGAGAATCTAAGTCGCGGCAGTCCCTTTTTCCGCAGCCTGCTAGGGATTCTCCTAGTGGCAAAGTGCCACGCATTGGCCTTGAATTGAGTTAGCCAGATTTACGTCGGATCGCAGCCGACCGACGTCGCTCCTGTTTCTCCCTCACCCGCAATCAACCAAAGAGCGATCAACAAACAATCAAGGAGACTTTCAATGCCAATCAAGAATCCGAAACAGATTTTCGTCCTCATGCTCAGCGATCTACGGCAGGGCAGTGAAAAAACGACAAGGATTTTCCAGAACCTGGCACAGGTCGCAGAAGATCCCGATATCAAGCAGGCCCTGGAGGCTCGCACCTTTGTCTCGCAAAAAGTCGTCGAGACCCTCGATCAATGTTTCAAGTTTATCGGTGAGGAGCCGGTGCAACTGAGTGAAACGAGGGCTCGGATTTACGATGCGCTTGCCGAGGACTTCCGCAAAGAAGTAGCTGACATTAAAGATACGACGACGCGGCGTTTCTACATCCTCGCGAAACTCAACAACCTTGCTCATTTCCGCGCTGCCGAGTTCAAGACGCTCATCGCGGCTGCTGACGTCTCTGGCAATTATGGAGTCGCCGCACTCTTGGAAACCTGCCTCGCGGATAAGCTCGCGTTAGCTGAGCGGACCCAGCAGTGGCTGCGCAGGATCGCTGAAACTGACATGGCGGAGAAAATTGGGGCCAAGAGAGCAGCCTAGGCCCGAACCGTAGGACATTCGCCATTGGGCGATGCCAAAACAGTGCGCCGGGTTAGAGTGCGATCATTGCATCCTGCCCGGCGCTGAGTTCAATGCAGAATAGTGTAAGTGAAGTTTTCAAACCTGAAAGCTTGCGTGATGCAAACATTTCCCGGACCTCAGCCGAGAGAATGTCGCGCTGTCTTCTGGGCGATGGATCGCGGTTTCGGGTGCCGAGAGGCCATCGAATTTACTGTCATTCGCCTTGCCCGGCGTATTGCTGCAAAAAATACCAGTTGATCTATGACACACGCACCGTCAAGCTTCCATGCCATTACGGAGGGTAACAAACCCATGAGATATCGCCTTGCGTTCACGATCGCCGCAACACTCCTTTTCAGCAGTGCGACTATGCTAGCTCAAACTACGAGTTCGTCCGCCGAGGGGCCGCAGAGACTGCGTGAGAACTACCGTTGAAGGCAAGTGGTGGAACAAACACCACTGAAGGCAAGTGGTGGAACAAGCACCACCGAAACTCCAGCCGCGTAGCGGCGGCATGTGAAAGCCCGGCACGGAAGTGCCGGGTGAAGTGGAACAAATGCGCGAGTCCCGTAGGGACGACACCAGTTCTCACGCACACTCTGCAGCCCATGGGAACTCAAAACCACCCCTCACCCCACTCTGGGATCAAGTGTTCCTGCAGAAATGTAGGGACAAGACGGGACGTTCACCAGTCTCTCTTGCGGAGAGTCGGACGCAGTTCTGTTTACCCAAGGCCTCCTTTCCTTTTCCACAGCCAGAAATTCATTCGTTGTGACGAACGACCTTGACTGAGCCTGCAGAAGGTTCACAATGGAGTCGTGCCCAGTCGCACCGCGAACGACCGATCAGGAGGAGCCAGACTCACTCAGAAACTCGAGTCTTGCTAAGTCCTTATTCTGGAATATTTTGCGTGTAAGTCCTTCTTTGACAAGATTTTGCAGGCATCAGTGGCGATCTTGAGCTCTCAAGTCGTTTAGCTTCAATATTTTGTCGACTTTGATCTGAAAAAAACATTCGCGCTGAAAACGCACAAAGCACGGCCTAACCCCTTATTTCAGAATATTTTACGTGTAAGTCCTTATTTTAGAAGATTTTGCGAGGAACAACAGAGATCAAAGTCTGCTAAGTGCAATGAATCCAAGATTTTGCCGATCTTGATCAGAAAATTTCGCACGCGGCTAGCCAAGTGCCGTTTGCTGATCTTCCCGCCGGGCGGCACCAGCCGAAACTGGTGGCGCAGAATCTGTAGCGTTCTCAGAGATAAATGCCGAATCGCTTGCGAAGAATGGAATTCCATTCCTCTTCTGACCTAAGGATTTTCTCCTCCCGCTCGCCATTGCGCGTCGTAATCAGCTTCATCTCCGACAAGGTGATCCGACCATCGGGAGTCGCAAGCGTGCAAATGCGATTTTGCGTGAAGGACGATTCCAGCGAGGTCTGATGGTAGCCGCACATCCCGGAGAACTCTTCGAGACGGCGCGGTTGCAGAGAGAACGAATACTGCGGCTTCCAATTGCTCTCCGGCAGGGCCCTCTCCATCTGCAGGCGTTCGCCTCGCTGCTTGAGTCGATACATTCCGGTCGGGTCCTGTTGCTGGCTCCCAGTCTCCACCTGCAGCGGTTCCAGAAACGACTCGCCGAATCCGACGTCGGCCAGCCACGGTTCCTCGAGATCAACCCGCAGCGTGAGGTGATCGAACTCGGGCCCCTCGCCGCCATTCGGTCTCGCGACGCGAGCCGAGAGCAAAGTCACCTGGAACCCGAGAGCGCGTAACAAAGCGGCGAAAGCGCCGTTCAGTTCGTAGCAGAATCCGCCGCGGCGAAAGGCGACAACTTTATTCAGGATTGCCGCCTCGTCGAGCACGATCTTGCGTCCGAGCGAAATGTCGAGATTCTCAAAGGGAACTGCAATCAAGTGCGCGCGGTGGATGGCACGCAAAGTTTCCGCGTTCGGTTCCGTCGGGCCGGAGTAGCCGATGCGTGCAAGATACGCAGGAACGTCGACCATAGTTAGTACCTGGACTTGTCCCGATAGTTCTCAGTCGGATCACCTAAACGTTTTTCCACCGCGATTCGATCCTGGGCGGATGCATCAGCGTTTGCAGTACCACGCAATATTGCTCTGTCTTCTCCTGCAGCCCGCGGAGCTGGTCTGGAGTGGCGTCAGGCGCGTCCAGATCGAATTGTAGGCGAATGGCTTCGAAGCCGACGGGCACATCCTTCGAGATCCCCAACGTGCCTTGCAGGTCCATGTCACCGCTCACCGAAACTTCGATGCGCCGCGTTGGAATACCCATCGCGGTCGCGACCAGTTGGCACGTGAGTTGAGCACAAGCCGCGAGCGCGCCGATCAGAAGATCACCCGAACAAGCCGCGGTTCCCGTCCCACCGACTCCCTTGTGCGCCTCCGCCTGATAGATCGCTCGACCGATATCGACCGAGCAAGATAGCGGCGTCGCCGTCTCGCTTCCCTTCGCGGTCAAAGTGATACGAGAACTTGTCGGTTCACGGCGATACTGCTCCTTCAACGGCTTCTGCACCGATCTGATATCCATGATTCCTCCACCTTCGAATGTAACTAACTGATCTACGCTGGACTGCTTCTATATCCCGAATCTCTCCCGGTACGCGCTGGGCGACACGCCGGTGTGCCGCTGAAACAAAGAACGGAAGAAGGCAACGTCCTGATAACCTACGGCGTCGCTGATCTCCTGCATGGTGCGGTGGTTGTTCTCCAGTAACCGCTTGGCGGCTGCGATCCGCAACTTCTGCAGATAGGTTAAGGGACTGTCGCCGGTTGCCTGTTTGAAGCGGCGGACAAAATTGCGCAGGCTCATGCCAGCGCGATGGGCTGGAGCTTCCAAGGGGAAAGGGCGATGAAAATTCTGATGCAGCCAATCTTGCGCGGTGGAGATGGCTTCATCATTATGCTCGGTCTTCAATGGGACCACGGCGAATCCCGCCTGCCAGGCACGCGGCGTCTCGATGAGCAGCGCCTTGGCGCTCTCCATCGCGACCTCGTGCCCACAGAACTTTTCCACCAGGTAGAGGCTTAGATCGAGCGCGGCGTGCACGCCTCCGCCGCAGTAAAAGTTCCCGTCCTCGGTCACCATCAACTCGGGGATCCACTTCACCTTGGGATACTTCTCGTCGAAACCGCTCGGCCAGCGCCCAATGCGTGGTGGCGCGTTTGCCGTCGAGCATGCCCGTGGCAGCGACGAGACCTACGCCGGAACACACGCTGGCGATCGCTACTCCGCGCTTTTGCCATCGCTTCAACCACGGCACAACTGACGCATTGCGCTCGACAACATCGTCGATGCTAAGGCCGGTTGTCGGAATGAAGATGAGATCGGTGTGGCGAATGTTTTGAATCGCGGTCATCGGCTGGATGTGGATCGGACCGTCACAAAGAACCGGGCGGCCATCTGCCGAAGCAGTTCTTACCTGAAAACGCGGCTTCTCCGGCTTCCCGGTGAGACGGTTCCACAGTGAACCGGCATGGCGGAAGACCTCCATCGGACCAACTGCGGTGGAGGAAAAAGTCTGATCCAGAAGCAGAACGGTGACGTCAATCATGACTCCTCGCAATAATGAAACCGCATGGCGTAAACGCCTATCTACAATGGCATATCTGCCATCTTGTTGCAAGGCGCTTTTGTAAGTACTTTCTAGTCATCGAACGTGAAAGATGTTCGAGACAATCAAATTAGGCGGGGGGGAATACAACTATGGTAACCGCACAGCAAGTTCCAACGATCGTCAATGGTGTGAATGTTGACAATCTTTTTACAACTATCGATGCCATCAAGTCGTCTCCGGCCATCGCGAAATTCAAGTTTCGTATTCAAAACCGATGGGAAGGCGCCGGACAGAACCGCTCGGCCGTGAATGAGTTTTATGGAGCCGGACAGGAGTGTTCGCGACAGAAGTCTTTTGTTCTGCATGCAGATGAGCCTGCGGTTCTGCTCGGTAAAGACTCGGCGGCGAATCCAGTCGAGTACCTGCTGCACTCCCTGGCGGCGTGTTTGACGACCTCGATGGTCTATCACGCGGCGGCCCGAGGCATTCAAATCGAAGAAGTCGAGTCTTCATTCGAAGGCGATATCGATCTGCACGGATTCCTCGATCTTGATCCGAAGGTCCGCAATGGCTATCAGGGAATCCGAGTCAATTTCAAACTCAAAGCCGACGTGCCCGACGAGCAGTTACAGGACATCGTAAAACTGGGCACTGGACACTCCCCAGTTTTTGATTCGCTGACTAACGGTGTGCCGGTTTCGGTCACCGCGGAACGATTGTAGGACTTTCGCAAGACCATCCCTGGGAGAACTAACTATCCACTCGAAGGAGATACCTATGACACCAATGACGAAGGCAGTTCGAACCTGGGCCATCAGTTTTCTAAATCTCTCGTTGTTGTGGAGCGTGGTCACGGTCGTTCCACTCTTCGCGCAAGAGTCTTCCCATGCTGACCACTCGGTGCCAGCCAAGCTGGTACGAGACGTCCGTAGAGCGACGCGGCAATTCCTCAACGTAAACAACGCCGGTCCTGCAGGATACGGGCCTGCGTTTGGATGCGTCACCGGTCCCGACCACGGCGCCATGGGGATTCACTACGTCAACGGCCCACTGGTTGGTGACGGACAGATTCAACTGGAGTATCCGGAGGCGCTGATCTATGAGCCCGTCGGGAACGCGCGTCGACTGGTCGGGGTTGAGTACATTGTGGACGCAGCCACGTGGCTGGCAGCCAACAACAATGTTCCACCCTCGCTCGACGGTCAGGATTTCCAGTTCGTTGGCGCTCCGAACCGGTTCAACTTGGCACCGTTCTTCGAACTGCATGTCTGGGCCTGGCGCGACAATCCGCAAGGCGCATTTGTGGATTGGAATAATGCGGTGACATGCGAACGGCAATAGGGAGTGAATGTGTAACTGCCCGTCCATGCCTTGCATGGACGGGTCCCTGTTTCTGCAATCTATCGCAGTCACCACTTGCAGCCCTGCGATCCGTACACTGCCCTGTCACTCCGGTGATCGCCCACTCATCTCGCGATCGGCGAAAGTCCGCGCATCGCTTTCGTTACGCTCCCGCTCGCAACAACCCGGCCGCCCGCACGTTGTTTGCTATGGAGCTTGCGACTGCAACTGGACTGCCTAGTACTTGCTGCATTTCCCGCGCCACGGTTCTACCCGCGGTGCGTCGCGTTATGGGAACTCCTGCGGCCGCGTACCGCTTCAGAGAGCGTAGGGTGCGGCGCGCGATCGTTGGCACTACTCGCACCGCCGGACGCGTTTGCGGACGCGCCCGCAGAATACGCGTCAGGATTGCCGTACCTCGGACCAGGTGCGGCAGGACATGTCGCAATGCCACCCGGTCGGCCGGCGAGATCACAGTCAGTGCGGCCGCGCCCGCCAGCGCTTCCGCCTGGGCTTCGTTCTCCTCCTGCTCGGCGGCCTCGGCAATCATCTCCGCCAGCATTTCGTGATACGCCAATTCGTGATTGATGATCTCAAGCTCCGCCTCATTCCACGGTTCGCGGAGTTCGTTCTCCAACTCGAACTCACCCTCCAGTTCGTGCACTTCAGCCTCGGCTTCCGCTTCCTTCAGAATGCGCGACAGCAGGTTTAAGGCAAGCCCGCCAAACGGTCCGCCAATGCTCGCGCTCACAGCCGGGGCCGCCATCTTGGCGGTCGCTTTCAGCAGAGGGGCGGCATTAGTGACAAATTCTCCTATGGTGCGGGACTTCCCAAAATTTCCCGCAAGAGTTGCCAGCCTTGCCAAACTGCCTTGCTTCCCAAGTATCTTCAACCTGTCCAAGTCGCGCGCCAGCCCCTGCAACGAACGAGTCTTCGCGAAATTCCGTGTGAGAGCACTCAGTTTGCCCAGCGTTCCCGCTTTCGCCACCAACCCTGATTTGTCCAGGGCACTTGTGAGTGCTTTCAGCGAGCGTGCTTTTTGAAGATCCTGTGCCAGCCTTGTCACCTTCTGCAAGGTTCCGGCCTTGGCCACCAAACCTGACTTGTCCAACACACGCGCTAGACCCTTTGCTGAGCGGACTTTCTGCAGATCCCGTGTAAGCGTTGCCAGCCTCTGAAAGGCACCGGCTTTCCCTGCCAGTCCTGTCTTGCCCAGGACGCGTGCAAGATTGCTCGCCGAACCGGTCTTTCCCAGGCTCCCTGAGATCGATGGCCACCTTCGAACCGTAGAGGGCTTCGAGATTCCGTCTGCGCGAAACTTGCTCGTACCTCCGCCACGAGTGAGTCTGCCTAAGTTCAGTGATCTGCCCACGCGGCCTGTTCTGGCGCCTATTCTTCCCACCCGGCCTATGCGGCCCGCCGCACTTCCCAATCGCCCAAGACCACCAGTGCGCGCTCCGAGCCTGCCCAGTCCACTTGCGATACTACCCAATCTGCCGATGCCGCCGAGTCGACCTAATTTTCCGAGGCCGCCCGCCAGACCACCCAGTTTTCCCAAACCGCCGGCGAGACTTCCTACTTTGCCCAAGCCGCTGCCCAACTTACCGATGCCGCCCACGACGCTGCCAACTTTTCCCAAACCGCTGGCCAGACTGCCCAGGCCGCTGAGCGCGCCCAAGATCCCTTCTCCCTCGGCTGGATCTTCGAATTCGCCCTCGCCCAATTCCTGAAATTCCTGCTCTAGAGCTGACTCGAGCTCCGGTGAGTACGCGGTTGGCATAAATGATCCCTCGGCGAAGTATCAAACGACCTTATAGTCGCGAGCAGACACACATCGGTAGTCGCCGATTCGGGGGAACTTGGCGTGGGTAGTCGGTGTTAGTGTCGCTTGAATGGCTGGAACGGAAGACAGCGAGGCGGGCAATTCCTTCTCAAACCGGCAGTTGGTCCTGCATCCAGCCCGGAGTTTCCACCTTCGGCTCGCTGGTCAGATCGATCACCAGCCGCTCCAGTACCATGCGTTTGCTCACGGGATTGGAGCGCAGAGCCAGATCTGCCTTTGCTACCAGGCGGATTGCACGTGTGAGTTCGCGGCGATTCTTGTAGCGGCGGGCCTGCTTGATGATGTCATCAGCGGCGAAGGGCGGCACGCGGAATCCCTGCCAGAGCGCGGCCCACAGCATCCGCTGGTCGCGCACGTTGCGCTCGAGAATTACCAGCATCTGGCGGAAGGTTTTCGCCAGCATGTAGATGTGTCCGATGGCGGCCTCTTCCCCTTCGCCGGAGAGCAGAATCGCATCGAGCACTTCGAGAGCCCGCACGCGGTCTCTGCTCGAAATGGCATCCGTCAGTTCGTACAGCGAGCGCTGCTTGGCGGCGAGAACCATGGTCTCAACGTCGCCCAGGGTGATGCGCTTTTTCTCGCCGACGTAGAGAATCAGCTTCTCCAGTTCGTTCGAGATCATCATCATGTCGCCGCCGAGCGCGTCAACCAACTCGCGGGCGCCGTCAGCCTCGATCTTGACTTCGCGGCCGGTACAGTAGTCCGTGATCCAGCGAACAGCTTCGCCTTCTTCCACCCGCGCCAGTTCCACGATGCCGCAGTACTGGCCCAGGGTGTCGCGGATGCGCTGGTAGCGCTCCTTGTCCTGCATCTCCATTTTGCGGACGTCCGCGGGAATGCTGATGTGGTCAGCGACGAAAACGACGAGCGCGTCGGGATTGGGATTTTTGCAGTACTCTTCGATCGCGGCCAGCTTCTCTTCGTTGGAGCCGCGGCCAAAAAGATTCTTCACGCCCCGCACGAAGAACACTTGAAAGGGAGCCATCAACGAGGGCGTTCGGGCGCGATCGAGAATCTCTGCGAGATCCGTCTCGGCAAGGTCGAACTCGAATAAGCTGAAATCCCGCACGTCCACGGGAACCAGATGTTCGAGAATGGCGTCGCGAAAGCGCTTGCGGAAGAAAGCCTCGTCGCCGACGAATACGTAGGCCGGACGCATCTTGCGCGACTGAAGCTCGCTAACAAAACGATCGTGTTGGGCGAAGGCGCGCATCCCGAAGAAACACTCACCACAGAGGGCACTGAGGATCACAGAGGAGATCTAGCCTTGAGTGGTGAACTATCCAATTGACTCTAGCATCGAGCCCGGCCATCCGCATAGTGAGCCGCTCGTACTCCTGCACTGATGAGCTTCGCTCGACGGACAGTCGAAGGCGGCTGTCCCCACATAAAACACTACAGCTTGCTCAGAAACTGCATGATTTCCGGCGAGTCCCAGTTGACGGGTCCCACGATCTTCCGGCGCACCACTCCCTGGCGGTCGATGATGTAGCTTTCCGGCCAACCGGAGGTGCCGTACATCGCTGCGACTTTCTGGTCGGGGTCACGCACCGTCACGAAATTCACATTGCGCTGCTTCAGGTAACGGTGATAGGCGTCGCCATCGACATCGATACTGACACCAAGTACCACCACACCGCGCGCACGCATTCGGTTTTGCATGTCCATCAACGACGGCAGTTCCTGATCGCATGGAGGACACCAGGTTGCCCAGAAATTCACAATCACGACTTGGCCGCGGAACTGGTTCAGGCTCACCTGGTGATCGGAATCCTGCACAGTGAAGTCTTTCGCTGCAGTCCCCACGTGCGTTGGCCGCGAGCCGGTATAGCACCCTGCAGTCAGCACCGTCAGCAAGAGCGCAGCCGGCAGGGAGAGCCGCTTCACGTTAGAAACCCTCTTCACGTTAGAAACCCTCCAGGATGTTGGAGACCAGGGTGCGGGCAAAATCCTGCGAAAGCCGACGAAATGCCGGCGAGTCCTCTTCGAAAAAGCTGGAGAGATCCTGGGAGACCTCGTACTGCTCGCGGAAGAGATACGCCGGATTCTGGTAGAGCACTTTGCCGCTTCGATCAGTCAACTGCACTCGCATGCTCACAACCACCAGCACGCTGGCGGCGCGCCCGGTCGCCGTGTCATAGGTAAGCGGAGAGGCAACAGTCGAGATCACGGTCCCCGTCAGGGTGGCGTCTGGATCATCGGCCGCATCGTTCTGGATCCGGTAATGGGTGCGAGTATTGAATTCGCGCACGACCGACGAGGTCAGCATCTGCTCGATATGATAAGTCAGCGTCTCGTTCTTGAACGCCGGAATCGCGATGGTTTTGACATTCTGCGGGATCTGAACCGCGTGGCCGGCGGTGTGGTATCCACATCCCGGGCTGCAGAGAACCGCCAGCAGCGCGACGACCCTCCACTTCATTGAATCTTCCCCGTCGGACGTGTCGCCATCATGCTCTCGGCACACTCCACCGCGGTGACAGCCGAAATGCGAAGATTGTCGGTTGTCGCCCAGAGCCACACGCCATTCGGCTGCAAGGGATCAGCTTTCAACCACAATTGGATATCCGACTGCCCAGCCGAGCTCACGTTGCTGGGGGTATCCTCGTCGCTGCCTGTGAGCACCACATGGTCCCCGGCTAACGCACGCGATAACTCAGCCAAGTCCACCGCAGCCTCTGTTTCTAAAAAGAGGGCCAGAGCATGCCCGTGAAAAATCGGCGCTTGCAGCATCATCAGAGAAGGCTGGGGAGCGTCAGCGCCGGCAATCAGTCGGTAGTGACGAAGCACTCGAGCCTCGACGGAATCGAGCGCGGGATGCGACTTTTGCCCGTACCGCGCAACCAGGTTGAATGCCACCTGGGCATCGAAGACTTCCTTCGGCAACGGCTGGAACGAGAGCAGATTCACGGTCTGCTGGTGCAGTTCATCCATGCCGCGTTGACCGTGCTCTGAAGCCGGCTCGAACACGGTAGCAACGACCCGCCGGGTCACACCCGCCTTCCGGGCGCGCAGCAACAGCAATGCCAGCGAGATGGCAAGCGGGTGCGCGGTCACGCAGGGTCCCGGCTGCAACTCCGGCGGCGCGACCTGGCCTCGCTCCCGTTCGATCCACAGAGAACGCACCGTCGCTCCCGGCTGATCTTCCAAGACAGCCGACAGGTCAATGATCGCGCTGCCGGCGTCACGAGCGTTTTTCCAACTGCGGCGCGTGCTTTCCTGATCGGAAGCGAAGAAGGTGAAGTCAACGTGTTCGAACTGCTCGGCGCGCACACGCTGGATGAAGCTGATTTCGTCGCCCATCGCCTCAAGCTGACCGAGCGACTCGTCGTCATCGAGCAGACGAATGTCTGCGGCGGGAAAGTTGCGCTCGTTCAGCAACTCGGCAAGTTCCTTGCCTTTTAACGAGGCTGCTCCGACGATTGCGGCTCGGTACAGTTTGCCGCGCGCTAACCCGATCGAGGCCGGAGTTGGTTTGGGGAAATCGTTCATGAAGTCTGCGAAGCCTCTTTGTAAGACGGAGGAGGCGGGCCCGAGCGGCGCCGAAAAATCCACTGCAGGCGCCAGAAAACTCCCGAGATCATGTAAAGCAATGCGATCGCGAATAGAACCTTGCGCGAGAAGAAAAAGATCAACGCGAATAGCGCCGCCAGGAGGACGATCAAACGAAACGGATGGCGCGAACGGAAATCAATGTCTTTGAAACTGTAGAACCGCCACGTGCTCACCATGAGATAGCCTACGGTCGTCACCATGGCGGACCAGGCGAGAGCCGTATACGAAGACACCAGCGGATCGCCCTCCGCGAAATGGACGACGGCGGCAATCACGCCTGCACCCGCGGGAATCGGCATGCCGACAAAATATTTCTTTCCCGGGCGTCCCGGGTTTGAGGGCTGCGGATTCGAAGTAATGTTGAAGCGCGCGAGGCGGCTCGCGCCTGCGATGAGGAAGAGGAAGCTGGCGATGGCGCCTAGCTGCGTCAGCTTGATATGCCACTGTCCCTGGGTCAGCAGTACCGGAGGCATCAGGTGGAAGCCCCATGTCCATGCCAGCATTGCGGGAGCCACGCCGAAGGTGATCGCGTCCGCCAGAGAATCGAGCTCACGACCAAAATCGCTGGTGGTTCCGGTCATGCGCGCGATGCGCCCGTCGAGTCCGTCGAACAAAACTGCGAAGCCGATCGCTATGGCCGCGTTGTCGAGATGCCCGAAGTCCGCGAGAGTGGAGTGCATCACCTCCAGAATGGCGTAATAACCGAGCGCCATGTTAGCGGTCGTGAACAGCGACGGAATGATGTACATCCCCTTGCTCAGCCTGCGCTTGCGCTGCGGGAGGAGTGGATCCATCAGTGCGCCCTTTCGACCGACGCACTCGCCCGCCGCTGCAAGAGCGGTCTGATGGGGCAAGTAGGCCAGGATGTCGGCTCCGCCTTTGACGCGATCGCCGACTTTCACGTTCACGCGGGCCTCGACATCGAACAAAACGTCGGTTCGCGATCCGAACTTGATCAATCCCACGCGCTGGCCGCGCACCAGCCGATCTCCAACTTTGGGATAGAAGACGATGCGCCGCGCTAGAAGTCCGGCGATCTGCTTGAAGACCACGGTTTGCCCGTCACCTTCGACGGTCACGACGTTCTGCTCATTCAGGTCGGCACAGTCTTTGCTGCGCGCGTCGAGAAACTTCCCACGCTGATATCGAACGTCGCGAATCACGCCGCTAATCGGCGAGCGGTTCACATGTACGTCGAACACGCTGAGGAAAATGCTCACCCGAAGTCGCTTCTCCTGACCTACCTGAACGGTGGATATGTCGGTGACCTTCCCGTCCGCAGGTGACACCAGAGCGCCTTCCTCGGCTGGAATGGCGCGATCTGGATCGCGAAAGAACCACAGGAAGAAAAACGCCAGAAGAAAGGGAACAATTGCCCACACGGGGCGGGTCAGCCAGCCAAGCAATATGCCGGCCGCGATCAGAGCCAGCCCGTAATAATAGCCATCACGAACCATGGGGGATCGTTCTAATTATATCCGGCGGCGCGAGTGGATCGCCTCGCCCCATGCGTAAGTATAAATAAAAAAAGGCGCTTTATCGCGCCTGGCAGTAGATATATGAATCCGGTGGCGGGTACACCACCGGATGATTTGGCCAAAATGACTAGGCTACGTTGACGCCGTACTGCTGCCGATACTCGCGCTCAATCGACTCCATTTGATCTTTGAGGCGAAGTTTCAGCTTTTTCAGCCGCACTTCTTCCAGTTTCTCGTCGTCGCTGAGATAGCGTTTTTGGGTGAGTGTTTCGAGACGTTGCGCATACTGCGTGTGCTCCTGAGCCAGCCGGCGGAATTCGTCGTGGCTGGTCAGGAGTTGGTCTCTCGAAGTCAGCATCCAGGCAGACCTCCAAACCGTGATATGAGCTCACGTTAACACAGCCGTAACATAGGGGACAATGCCAAAAAAGTGGTGCAATCTCAACCTGAGATGTCCTCAGCGAGGCGTTTTGCTATACAAAACCGCGTCTTCGGTGGGATGGCTGTAATAAGCCTTCCGCCGCCCGTTTTCCCTGAAACCCAGTTTTTCGTAGAGACGCTCGCGCCGCCGTATTCGACTCTCGTACTTCCAGAAAAATGGCGTCACTGTTGGTTTGCTGAGCTTGAAAGAGCAGAGCGTCCATCAACTGCTTCCCGATTCCCATCCGGCGAACCGCAGGAGCAACGACGATATTCTCGAGTTCCCATTCGGGCGGCATGTGCCGGGCCACGAGAAAGCCGACCAGCGCACAGGCACAGTCTTCGACAGCTACGAGAGCTGAATCTTACCGGCGATTCACCGCTGGCTGAGAAAAGATCAAGGTACTGCTGCTCCGTCCAGTGGGCGGTCTCAGGGCATTGCCGCTCGAGGCGAATCATCCCAGCAACGTCGTCAACTGTCGCATTGCGTACGAGACTAGGCCAATCGCTTTCCAGTGGAGTCTGAGCCAGAAGCTATGAGCTAGTGGCTGGTTTCACAAAAATTTCCGCATCAGAGACCCGGATGTAATTCGCCTCCAACTGTTCGGGCGAAACGGTTTCGCCGGCTTTGAGTTTGTGCCAACCAACCCCGGCGACTTCGGCCGAGTGTGGCCGGGCGTGGGAAAGAATCGCCCTCTTCTGGGCGGTGTCGAGCCTCTGCTTCAAAGCGTCTCCTAAAAGCGCGTCCGGAGTCGCGATCCATGGCGTCGCGCCGGATTGCACCAACTCGGCGAGCGACTGGACTGTTCGAAGCGATTCGCCCTCACAAACGAAAGAGTGGATCGTGTTGCCCGTGGACGACATCTTGAATTGTCCAACGAAGGCCTCGCCGCGGCCCGCGTCCAGCGCGACGGTGTAGCGAACTTCCGAAGCGTCCCTCGCCTGTCCGGCAACGGAAATTGACGACCGCGCAATGACTTCCAGTAACGAAATCGCAACGATCGGCTTATGCAGTATCTCGGCCAAAGCTTTAATTGCCGCCAGACCTACCCGGAGGCCGGTGAACGATCCCGGCCCGGAGACGACAATGAATGCGTCAACGTCGGTCTTGCGGAAACCATGCTCATTCAGCAGACCCGCGATTTGGGGAACAAGTTGAGCGGAGAATGTTCCGCCAGCCAGTGGGACCTCTTCGATCACTTCGACCTGGTTCAGGTCCGCGCCCTCTCCGGCACGCGCGAGTCCGACGAAGCCCTCCCTGCCCGAAGTGTCAGTCACCAGAAGAAGCATTCTTCGAAGGTTTATCCGTGAAGATCGATGAAAATCCGTGGCTAACGTTACCCCTGCACTAACTCCAGCAGCACGCCTCCCGTGCTCGCCGGATGCACGAACACATACTGATGTCCGCCGGCACCGGTTTTGATCTCGTCGGACACCAGGCGCACACCGTCTTTCTTCAGCCGCTCGACGGCCGCGCGCAGATCCGGAACCTTCATGCAGACGTGGTGCAGGCCCTCACCGCGCTTGGCAATAAACTTGGCAATCGTGGAATTCTCAGATGTGGCCTCAAGCAGTTCCAGCCGGCTCTCCCCCACCGGAACCATCACCAGCCGCACCTGCTCGTGCTCGACGGTTTCTTCGGGAGATACACTCAGCCCAAGTTTTTCGTAGACACCCTTGGCTGCCGACAGCGACTTTACCGCTATGCCGAGATGGTCGATGCTGAAATCCACGTTGCCTCTGTCCCGGGTTTTCCTTCGTGTACCTTCGTGTCCTTTGTGGTGAATGCTTTTGAACCACGAAGGCACAATGGGCACGAAGGAGAACTAAGGCTTCTTCCCCGCAATCTCCTCGATCAACGAATACGGATCCCGCTTGTGTTCGGCCACCTCGGCGGCCAACCGCGCCATGTTGCCATCGCCGAGCTGGGCCCGGGCCTTCTCCAACATCGCATCGCGGAGCATTTCCACCAGCCGCTCCTGCCAGTTTTCCACGCTCTTCTTCAGGGCGCGGTTTTCTTTCTGCAGATAATTCTCGTAATCGGCCACGGTGGCGCCCAATTCTTCGACGCCCTTGCCTTCGCTGGCCACGGTCTTGACGATCGGAGGCGTCCAACCGTCGTTACGCACTGCCAGCGATTGTAGCGCGCGGATCTCGCGTTCCACGCGCTCGGCTCCCTCGCGATCACTCTTGTTGATCACGAAGATGTCGGCAATCTCCATGATGCCGGCCTTGATCGTCTGCACATCATCGCCCATGCCCGGCACGAGAATCACCACTGTAATATCCGCCAGCCGCACGATGTCGACTTCATCCTGCCCCACGCCAACCGTCTCAATCAGAATCACGTCGCGCCCCGAAGCGTCGAGCACGGTGGTCACATCGGCGGTAGTCCGCGCCAGCCCACCAAGAGAGCCGCGGGTGGCCATGCTTCTGATGTAGATGCCGGGGTCCGCAAAGTGATCCTGCATGCGGATGCGGTCGCCGAGAATCGCTCCGCCGGTGTACGGGCTGGTCGGATCAACGGCAATAATCCCGACGGTGTAGTTTTCGTCGGGTGCCCCATTCAAGCCGCGTTCTCTGCGGCTTGAATGGGGATTCTTTGTCTTTCGGTACAGCCGCGCCAACTGGTCCACCAGAGTGCTCTTGCCACCTCCGGGCGCGCCTGTCAGCCCGATTACGCGAGCCTGACCACTGTGCGGAAAGAGAGCTTTCAGCAGATCGGACCAGCCCGGGGCGCGGTTCTCTACGGTAGAGATGGCGCGAGCCAGCGAGCGCGGATCTCCGGAGCGGACCTCTGCGATCAGGCTTGAGTGATTGGCATCCAAACTGTTCAGTGTAAAGCAGGAGGACAAGAAAGACATCCGCTTGAAACGCGTCAACCAGTGCTATCGCGATATTACGTCCAACTGTTGGACCCAGCGACTGAACGCGCGTTGTTCAATCCCAAAGGTAACGTCGACCAGCACAGATGGAAACCGTATGCTCTTTGAGGAGTCCCAATCAAATGGAATCAGCTTTCAGAAAGGTTCGACTGATTCAGTGGGCATTACTACTTGCCATTCCGCTGTTTGCCTGGGTGGCCGAAATTGGGCGCAGCAACGGCAGCAGTGACTGGACTTGGCGGCATTGGCTTGCGATTGGCCTTTGTGTCTGGTCAGTCTCAGGCGCATTTCGATTGCGCAGTCGGATGTTGCGTCAGTCTAAAGAAAAGCTGATGAGAAATACTGCCGACGCAAAAGCTGCGAAACAGTGGGAGGCCGGACAGGTCATCAGTCTGGCGATGGCAGAAGGCGTTGCTTACTGGGGATTGGTCATACGTATGGTGTTTCACGGGGCATTGTGGCAGGCCTCGATATTCTATGTGATGGGTGTACTTTTGCTTCTGTTCTGGACCCCCCATATGCCGAGCGGGACCGCTACTTAACCCTTTGGCAATGCACTCGTATCTCAACTGTTGCTATCAGGCGTGGGTGTTGAAAAAGTCCCGATGCAAAATATCTAGAAAATAGAGAAAGTCATTTATAGGGCATCCTAGCGCAAAGTTTTTCTGAGTGTTTTCCAGAGATCGAGTTTTTCAACACCCACAGGCGACAGCGCTCAAAATCCCGCCGCCGAGCCTGCACTTAGTCTCTCAGCAACTGCCGCGCAATCACCAGTCGCTGAATCTCGCTCGTCCCCTCGCCAATCGTGCACAGCTTCACATCGCGATAGAACTTCTCCGCGGGATAATCCTTGATGAACCCATACCCGCCATGAATCTGCACGCCTTCATTGGCACACTTCACGGCGACTTCGCTGGCGTAGAGCTTGGCCATGGACGACTCCTGAGTCGACTTCATCCCGGCATCCTTCATCGATGCGGCGCGCATCGTCAGCAGCATGGCGGCGTCGATCTCGGTGGCCATGTCGGCCAGCTTCCACTGGATCGCCTGAAAATCGCTGATGGCCTTCCCAAACTGCCTCCGCTGCTTGGAGTATTTCAGCGCGGCCTCGTAGGCACCTTCGGCCATGCCCAGCGACAATGCCGCGATCGAGATGCGGCCGCCGTCCAGAACGCGCATAGCGTCGGGAAACCCCTGCCCTTCGCCGCCCAACAGATTCTCCGCCGGAATCACACAATCTTCGAAAATCAATTCAGCTGTATCGCTGGCTCGAAGTCCCAGCTTGTTCTCCTTTTTTCCGGGGCGGAATCCTTTAGTATCCTTCTCAACCACAAAGGCCGAGAGTCCATGCGTGTGCGCCGTCCGATCGGTCACCGCGAGCACGACCACGACATCGGCATAGTGCCCGTTGGTGCAAAAAGTCTTGGTGCCATTCAGCACCCAGTTATTCCCTTTGCGCACGGCGGTCATGCGAGCGCTGCCCGCGTCCGATCCCGACGATGGCTCGGTCAGCCCCCACGCGCCAATGAACTCTCCCGTCGCGAGCTTGCTGACATATTTCTTCTTCTGCGCTTCGTTCCCGGCCAGAAAAATGTGATTCGAGCAGAGCGACGTGTGCGCCGCCACGATGATGCCCACCGATCCGTCGACGCGCGAGAGTTCCTCGATCGCTGTGACGTACTCGACATAGCCCATGCCGGCGCCGCCGTACTCCGGCGGGAAGACCGTGCCCATCAACCCGAGCTTGCCCAACTCCTTGATCGTAGCCAGCGGAAACTCGCCGGCCTCATCCCACTCCATGACATGCGGCTTGATCTCGCGCTCGGCAAACTCACGCACGCTTTTCTTCAGCTGCAACTGCTCTTCGTTCAGTTGGAAATCCACGTTCCCCTCCGAGAACCCGATGGCAAGCGGCGGCCAAAACCGCCGAATTTTTGATTAGAACATAGGTTTCGAAGACGAAGAAGTTACCTCGGACAAATTGGTGACAAGCATTGGGAAGGCGCATAAATATTGGGGATTTTGCCGATTGTCCCTGGCTTGCCAACCGACCGGATGGTTTGGGGGGGAAAATATCTTTTACTGAGCGTAGTCGAGATTTATCGCCAGTCGGGCGAAGAGCCTCTCCGGCTGCCAAGGCTTTAGTGGATTCTATCCAGCCCCATGGCTACTTCCTCTTGCATGGGAACCAGTGATTTGCATCAACAAGGATTGAGGCCACGAAACCAATCGCCGCCACAATCAGGACCAGCAACACGAATGTAGTGGGATGTTACGACAACAACGCTTTGGTGTCGCCAATTAGACAAAGGCTAGTCTTAACTTGCGGTTTATTTCAAGCCAAGCTCGCCATCGTACTGTTGGATAACCCCGTAGCATTCGCAGGCTGAGTTTTCAAGTTTCTTGCGATTCACGATCTTCACTGCGCCACGGGTATACTCGATGAGCTTCTTCTTCTGCAAAACACCGGCTGCCTCGCTCACGCTAGGTCGATCTGTCCCTAACATCGTTGCGAGAAAATCATGAGTGATGGGCAGCGACTGTGCGTCCACTCTATCCTGAGTCATTAGCAACCACCGTGCGAGGCGCTGCCCAATATCGTGCAGCCGATTACATGCCGCTGTTTGTGCAACCTGCATACCCCGAATTGCGGCGTAGCGGCTTAACGCCAGTTGCAGGTGTGGAGCGGATTCCAACGTGTTCTGCAAAGCACCGACCTCGACCCGAAACCCATCCCCCGTGATTTGCACCACCGCATGAAGCGGGCTCCTGCTCAGGCCAACAGCCGCCAGTGTGCCTGTAAAGCCCTCATTTCCAACTATGCCAGCTTCGGCCGTTCTTCCATCTTTCATTACGACTACAAGAGAAATCAAACCTCGATTCGGGAAATACGCAAATTCCAGCTTTCCACCCGGCTGATGAAGGACTAGATGGTTTGGCAAGCTGACGTATTCGAGATGGGGACGCAGTAAGCCGTAGTCGCTATCGGAAATCGATAGGAGTATGAGGCTGCCGACTGGTTTCCCTTGGGTATTCGTCCGCTCGCCAGACTGCACTACTCGGTTGCGTTTGCCCTCCATAAATCATCCTTTTGGGTAATCGTGCGTCCACCTAATTGCCGAGAAAAGACCCTGGCTCATCCCCCCGAGACTTCTCTCTCCGCTCACCCTCTAACGCGCAGCAAAGCTTCCCAATCAGGACCATCAGCTTCTGCGGGTCTATTTCTTTACTAGCCTGTTCTGCGATGGTTCTCCAATTTCCCTCTTCAAGGTGCGGGGCCATAGCGGGACTCCTTTCTCACCGCTCACGAAGTTACCTCGGACGTGAAAGACGAGTCTGAGCAATAACGCACATTCAAGCGAGACACGTGGCACAGAACGCGATCAGAGTGGTAGTACAAGCGGTTGCGGCGCACCCTAAGGAGGGAACTCCGGGCGTGCGCCGGAACAAAATCTAGGTATGTAGGATGCCCGACAGACCCATTGATATTGGCGTACGTAGACTGCGCCCTTATCCGTATGACAGCACGCTAGTACTCGTTGGCGCTAGCGACAGAGGCAGCCATGGGCAGGAAGCTGGTATGGATTGAGTTGAGGCGTTTTCGCGGTTTTGGTTGCTCCGAATGTGAATGGCGGTTCAAACCTTCCGGTGCTCCTGAAGGCAGATCTTTCGATGAAATGATGCGCCACTTCGAGTTGCAGCGCGACAAAGAGTTTGAATCCCATGTTTGCGCCGATTACGCTGCCCACAAGAATCCAAAATAGTTTACGAAATCAGGCGATTGCGCTCAAAATCCCCTGTCGCCTTGGATCTTCGGGGGCATCGGACACATAGGGACGGAGAACAATCCCGCGAATGCGACGCAGTTTATTGCGCGCGGGCCGGTGCTGGATGAGTTAGGAAAGACTGAAAGACCTCGTTCGAGAGCAGCCGTCCGCGCGCCGTCAAACGAAGAACGTTTCCTTCCATATGGAGCAATCCAAATTGCGTGAGTTCGAGAATCACAGGACGATAATTGTCTACTGCGGCTACATCGAACCGGCCCGCCATCTCTTGCAGGTCCACACCGCGGTTTAAGCGCAGACCAAGGAAGAAGGACTCTTCTATCGCGGAGCTACGCGAGACGGCATTGCGTTGCAGCGCCGAACCCGCAACATATTTTTCCAGAACGTCCGCAGTGGAGAATCGTGCGGACTCTGCATCTGGCAAGTCACAGGGCAGCATCGAGTGCGCGTCCACGCCGAAGCCGAAATACGGCTGCCGCGTCCAATATTTCAGATTGTGCCGCGATTCGAATCCCGCACGCGCGAAGTTGGATATCTCATACTGCGCAACTCCCGCTGCCTCCAACGTTTCGCAGGCCGCGACATAAAAGTCAGCAACCGCTTCCTCATCCGGCACGAAATGCGCATGATAACGCGTGCCACCCGCAATCAACTCCCGCCCCAACCGCGAATCCTCATCCACCTCGAGCATGTACACGCTGACGTGCGGCGCGCCGACAGCGATCGTCGACTCCAAGGACTGCTTCCAGCTCTCCGCGGTCTGATGAGGCAGTCCTGCAATCAGGTCGATGTTGATATTCTGTAATGCCGACCGCTCGCAAGCGTGCGATGTCATCCAGAACCGTGGCCCGTTTGTGAAGCCTGCCCACTGCGGCCGCTTCCGCGTCCACAAACGACTGCACTCCCAGGCTGACCCGATTCACTCCGCACTGCAGCAGGGTGTCTAGCATCTCCTGGCGTCAAGGTTCCCGGCGCGCACTCCACCGTAATCTCGGCGTCCGGCCTCACCGAGAACTGTGAGCGAACCGCGTCGAACATCCGGCGCAGTTGATCGGGTGAGAGAACCGTCGGCGTGCCGCCGCCCAGATAGATCGAGTCCACCTCCCGTCTCGAACTTGCCCCCCATTTGCTCTGCGGTCTGGGCCGCATTCGCGATATCCGCACAGACGCGGTCCACATACCTCTCAAACACCGCCTTCGAAAACACGTCTGACGCGAAGTTGCAGTAGCTGCACTTGGTCCGGCAGAACGGCACGGAAATGTAGATCCCCAGGCTCACTCTGTTCATTATCCCAAACCTTTTCCATCTTCCCTGCCGTCCGGGCCATCTATTTAAGGTACCCTGTTGGAGAGGCGTCCCTCCGCCTTTTGTTCGAGCAGCGATCGAGACCCGATGGCCCAGGAAGAAGAAGTACTAGGCAAAGCGTATGACAGCCGTCTGATGCGGCGGCTGCTCACCTACCTGCGTCCGTACCGCTGGCAGGTGGGAGTCGCCATTGTCTCGATCATCCTCAAATCGTTCGCCGACGTGCTCGGACCGTACCTCGTCAAAGTCGCCGTGGACCGCTACCTCGCTCCGGCCAAGGGATCGCCTCTGGCCTGTGGAACTGGCTGAGCCCGACGCCCGCTGACCGGCATCGCGCAGATCTCCACCATCTATTTCGGCCTGCTGATCTTCACCTTCGTGCTCGAATTCCTGCAGACCTATTACATGCAGTGGACCGGGCAGCAAGATCATGTTCGACCTGCGCAGCCAGATCTTCCGCCACCTGCAGCGCATGCACGTCGTCGTTCTACGACAAGAATCCCGTCGGCCGCCTGGTCACCCGCGTCACCACTGACGTTGACGCCTTGAACGAGATGTTCACCTCGGGCGTGGTCTCGATTTTCGAGGACCTTTTCGTTCTCGCCGGGATTCTCGGAATCATGCTGTGCATGAACTGGAAGCTGGCGCTGATCACCTTCGCCGTGCTGCCGTTCATCGTGTTCGCGACCAAGATTTTCCGCGACAAGGTCCGCGACTCCTACCGCCGCATTCGCACCGCCATCGCCCGCATCAACTCCTATCTGCAGGAGCACGTCAGCGGCATGGTCGTGCTGCAGCTGTTCAATCGCGAGCGCCGCGCCTACAACCGCTTCTCGGAAATCAACCGCAGCCACATGGACGCGTTCAAAGACGCGATCCTGGCCTATGCGGTGTATTACCCGGTGGTCGATTTCTTCTCGTCGGTGGCGATTGCGTCGGTGATCTGGTGGGGCGGCAAAGATGTGATCGCGAGAGTCGTCGCGCGACAGTGTGAGCGTCGAGTTCAATCCTCACACGCTGATCTCATTCCACACGGTCGCCACGGCAGCCTCGCTCGGCGTGCTCATCGCCTTCACGCAATACGCCATGCGCTTCTTTCGCCCCATCATGGATTTCAGCGAGAAGTACAACATCCTGCAATCAGCGATGGCCGCCAGCGAACGCATCTTCAAGATGCTGGACACGCCGGTAGAAGTCGTCTCGCCCGCGGTAACGAAGAAGCCCACAGGCCCAGGCCGCATCGAATTCGACCACGTCTGGTTCGCGTATAGAGATGTGCCGGAAGAGACGACCGTCGAGCACAGCGACCGTGTAGGCGACAGCCGCCTCGGCTGTCCCGCCGAAGCGAAGCGAGGCGGCGTCAGGCAATGGCCACGCCGAATCCCAGCCCGACTGGGTCCTCCGCGATGTCACCTTCGCCATCGAGCCCGGAGAAACGGTCGCGGTAGTCGGCCACACCGGCGCCGGCAAGACTACGCTCATCTCCCTGCTTCTCCGTTTCTACGACGTTCAAAAAGGTGCGGTCAAAATCGACGGCGTCGACGTCAAAGACATGGACCTCGCCGACCTGCGAGCCCGCTTCGGCGTGGTCCTGCAGGATCCATTTCTCTTCACCGGCACGATCGGAGGCAACATCCGCCTGGGCACCGACCGCATTCAGGACGCTCACATTCAGCAGGCCGCCGAAGACGTCAACCTCGGCGAGTTCATCCGCTCCCTGCCCAAAGGATTCGACGAAGAAGTCCGCGAGCGCGGATCAACGCTCTCGACCGGACAGAAGCAGCTCATCTCGTTTGCCCGCGCCCTGGCACACGAGCCGAAGATCCTGATCCTCGACGAGGCGACTTCCAGCGTCGACACCGAAACCGAGTTCAAAGTCCGCGACGCTCTCGCCCGCATGGTCGAAGGACGCACCTCGCTCATCATCGCCCACCGCCTCTCGACCATTCAGCGCGCCGACAAGATCATCGTCATGCACAAAGGCCAGCTCCGCGAAATGGGCACGCATCAGGAACTGCTCGCCCACCGCGGCATCTACTACAAGCTGTATCAGCTGCAGTACAAGGATCAGGAGATCGCCGATGTGGGGCGGGCGCCCTCGCCCGCCAATGCCGGAGAGTCGACGGTCAGCGCGGATGATTAGCGTTGTGTCGCCCCGGCACCAGCCCGCATGCGTTAGCGGGACATCATGGCAGATAGTTCGCGACAGAGCGACGTTCATCGCTGCCATTGAGCGTGAATAGAACCCTGCGGAGCTTTCGCTCCGCCGGACAGCCGAGGCGGCTGTCCCTACATAACCTAAACCCTACTGGAACCCTCACTGACACCTGCCCGTATCTTGGAGTAGCATTATCCGTCCCAAGAAGGATGCTCTCCCCCATATGAGAAAAATCGATATTCTTCTCCGCTCAATCCTTTGCCTCTCCCTGCTCTATTCGATCTCATTAAGCGCACAAAAGAAATCCACTAAGCCCTCGGCCCCACCTGAAAAATCCACCAACGCTGCGCCGGCCGGAGACACTCCGAAATACAAGAACCCCGCTCTGCCCATCGATGACCGGGTCGCCGACCTGCTCTCGCGCATGACGCTGGAAGAAAAGGTCGAGCAGATTTGCGGTGGCTCCCGCGCTGAGATGCAGGTGGTGGATCCTACTGGCACATACACGACCGAGTCGGCGCGCGCTGTTCTGCAACGCTGGTGGGACCCCGATCTTGCCTTTCCTGCCCGCAAAGCGGCCATCCTGCGCAACGGTGTGCAGCGCTACATGCGCGAGAAAACGCGCCTCGGCATTCCCGCGCTCTTCATGGGCGAAGCGCTCCACGGATTCATGGAGTACGGCAGCACCAGTTTCCCGCAGGCGCTCAGCCTCGCCAGCACGTGGGACCCCGACCTTGTCCACCAGGTCTTCACCGCCGCCGGCGATGAAGCCGGGTCGGCAGGAGTCGGCCAGGTCTTCAGCCCCGTGCTCGACATCGCCCGCGACCCGCGCTGGGGACGCACCGAAGAAACCTACGGCGAAGATCCGTTCCTCGCCTCGCGCATGGGCGTCGCCGCCATCACTGGCCTGCAAGGCGATTCGTTCGCGATCGACCGCCATCACGTCGTCGCCACAGCCAAGCACTTCGCGGTTCACGGACAGCCCGAAGGCGGCACCAACACCGCTCCAGGAAATTATTCCGAGCGCATCATTCGCGAAAACTTCCTCGTGCCCTTTCAAGCCGCGATCGAAGAGGCCCACGCCGGCAGCGTGATGGCCTCCTACAACGAAATCGACGGCGTCCCTTCGCACATCAACCACTGGCTGCTCGACAAAGTCCTGCGCCAGGAGTGGGGATTCCGCGGCTACGTCACCTCCGACGGCAACGGCCTGCAGATGCTCACTGAAACCCACCACATCGCCGCGAACAACGCCGACGCCGCCCGCATGGCGCTCGCAGCCGGAGTTGACTACGACCTCTCCGACGGCTCCGTCTACCGCACGCTGCTCTGGCAGGTAAAGCAAGGAACCGTCTCGGAGGCAATGGTCAACCGCGCCGTCGCCCGCGTGCTGGCGACGAAGTTCCGTCTCGGCCTGTTCGACAATCCCTATGTCGATCCTGACTACGCCGAGAAGACCACCAACAGCGCCGAGCACCGCGCGCTCGCGCTGAAGACCGCGCAGAAGGCAGTCATCCTCCTCAAGAACGACAAGAACCTGTTGCCGCTCGATCTCGCCAAGCTCAAGACCATTGCCGTGATCGGCCCCAATGCCGACGGCGTGCACCTCGGCGGATACAGCCGCGAACCCGCGCACGGCGTCAGCATCCTGCAAGGAATTAAGGACCGCGTCGGCACGAAGGCTAACGTCATCTACGCCGAAGGCTGCAAGATCACCGACGCCAAGAACGACTGGCACGGATGGTTTGCCAACGACGTCAAACTGATCGACCCGGCCACGCAGCAAGACAGCGTGAAAGCCGCCGCCGAAGCCGCCAAGAAAGCCGACGTCGCGATCCTCGTGGTCGGCGAGAACGAATCGCACCAACCGCGAAGCCTGGGCCGAGAATCACCTCGGCGACCGCGACTCGCTCGAACTTCTCGGCGCGCAGAACGATCTGGTCAAGGCCGTCGTCGAAACCGGCACGCCCACCGTCGTCCTGCTCATCAACGGTCGTCCGCTCTCCATCAACTACATCGCCGAGAAAGTCCCCGCCATTCTCGAGGGTTGGTATCTCGGCCAGGAAGGCGGCACGGCAGCAGCGAATGTGCTATTCGGCGACGTCAATCCCGGCGGAAAGTTGCCGATCACCTTCCCGCGCTCGGTCGGCGATCTGCCCGATTTCTACAACCACAAGCCGTCCGCCAACCGCACCTACGCGTTCAGCACCCGCAAGCCGCTCTATCCCTTCGGCTATGGACTGAGCTACACCACGTTCACGTTCAGCAATCTCCGCGTCGAGCCCGCGCAAATCCTCTCCAGTGGAACTGCCAAGGTCAGCGTCGACGTCACCAACTCCGGCTCCCGCGAAGGCGACGAAGTCCCGCAACTCTACATCCACCAGCGGGTCGCCGAAGTCACGCAACCCGTCATGCAACTCAAAGGATTTCAGCGCATCACGCTGAAGCCCGGCGAGAAAAAGACGGTCGAGTTCACCATCACGCCGGACATGCTGAGCATGCTGAACATCGACATGCACCGCGTGGTCGAGCCCGGAGTCTTCGACGTTATGGTCGGCCCCAGTTCCGACCAGACCAGCGCCGTCGCGCTCACGGTACTCGGCCCGCACGGCGAGACCGGCAAGCCACTGCCACCGGCCGGATCAGAGTCCGGCACCGTCAGCACCTTCGATGACGGGAAGATCGCGGCAAATTACGGTTCCTGGACAACCAGCACTGACGAGGTCATCGGCGGGAAGTCGAAATCCTCGATCGATATCGCGCAACCCGGTGCGAATGGCTCGAAAGGAGCTCTTAAGATTTCGGGCGAAATCATTCCCGGCGGCGGACAGTTCAGCTGGGCCGGAGCGATGTTCGCCCCGGGCAACGCTCCCATGGAACCGGCCAATCTCTCCGGCAAGAAGGAAATCAGCTTCTGGGCCAAAGGCGACGGCGACGCCTACATGCTTGTCGTCCTCACAGCAAGCCGCTCCGGACAAAACGGCATGCCTGCCATGACGCAGTTTGTGGCCGGCAAGGAGTGGAAGCAGTTCACGTTCCCCTTCACAACGTTTCAGACGGATGGCGGCGACTTATCCGGATTTCTCTTCGCCGCGTCTCAACCGCCCGGGAAATTCGAATTCGAAATCGACGACGTCGAGATCAAATAGCCGATCCCTGGCGGACTTTTCAGCGCGCGCCGAAGCAACACCTGACCGCAGGAGTCCGACGGGCATGTCTGCGCGAAAGTGGATTCGTTTCCCTCAGCCCACACTGGCCAGCTGTGCTTTCTTCTCCGCCGCGGCTCGCAGGCCGGTGAGGTATTCGCGAGCCATTTCCGTCTGCCGGTGAACATAATCAATCCCAACCGGCTTCCCGTTCTCCATCCCCGGATGGCAGAACTCCCAATTCATGTAGCCCCGGTATCCATGCGCGACCAGCGCATCGACGTAAGCCGGATAGGCCACCTGACGTCCCCAGAAATGTTCGTCGAAGTATCCGCCGGCCACCAACTCCACGGTGCCGTCGGGCCGCCGGGCAAACTCTCCGTTCATGTGCGAGTGCACTTGCAGTGACCCGCTCGCATCGGCCATCTGCCGCGCGTGCTCGGGAGAATCCGCCAGCGGTTCGATGTTGATATCCATGCAAGCCTTGAAGGCAGGCGAGCCGACCTCTTCAATCAATCTGCAGAACATCCTGATAGCGGTTCACAATGTCCGGCCCATGATTCTGCATCGCGAGCACGATTCCGTAGTCCTCCGCCACTTTGCACAACTCGCGCATCGATTCAACCACGAATCCGCGGCGGTCGCCCTTCCAGAAACCGTACTGGTTGTAGCCGTAGGTGTCGTTGTAAGTCGCCAGGCCATCGTAGAGCGTGATTCCGCGCCAGGCCGCAAACACCTTGCAGATCGGCGAGCCCAGATCGTGGGCCAGCTTAATGCACTCGCGCACATAGCAGATCATGGCCTCGCGCTGCACCGGCACCGGGCTCGAAAGATCACAGTTCGGAGAAACCGCGCACAGCTCAAGCCCGACTTCTCCCGCGAGATCTCGCAACCGTTTTCTGTCGTCCACAGAGAGGTCCATGGGAACCGCATGCGGCCGCTCCGCATCCAGTTCCAACCCTTCCCATCCCTGCCGTTTCGCCAGACGGACCAGGCTGAAAAGGTCGACTGCTTCTCCGCGATACCAGACTCCACGATAAGTAATGCTGTATAGGCCGATTTTCATGGCTCGCTCCCGAATACCGCCGCTGACAAGTTTCGCACAGACGCCGCGCCCGGTCATTCAGAAGATACGACCCTGGTTAATTGCCGTCGCCCCTCCCTTACAATTGCAGCGTGCTCATCCTGATCTCTGCCGGGGAAGCGTCCGGTGAAATGTACGGCGCGCAGCTGATCGAAGCGCTGCGCCGCGCCTATTCTCGTGTGGGGACAGCCGCCATCGGCTGTCCGGCGGAGCAAAGCTCCGCTGCCCCGGCACTGTCCTCAGCGTCCGACCTGGAATTCTTCGGTGTCGGCGGAGACCGCATGCGCGCCGCCGGATGCGACACCGTCATCGACACCAAAGACCTCGCGGTCGTCGGCATCACCGAAATCCTGAGCCACCTCCCGAAAATCCTCGGGCTCTACAAGAACCTCATCCGCGAAGCCGACCGCCGCAAGCCCGACCTCGCCATCGTGATCGATTCCCCCGCTTTCAACTGGCGCGTCGCCCGACAGATGAAAAGGCGCGGCATCCCCACGGTGTACTACGTCGCGCCGCAGTTCTGGGCCTGGCGCCAGGGACGCGTCCGCCTGCTGCGCGACTACATCGACAAGGCGCTGGTCATCTTCCCGTTTGAAGAGAAGTTCTATCGCGACCGCGGCGTTGATGCGACTTTCGTCGGACATCCCCTCGCAGAACTGCCGAACCCGACGATCACACGCGCTGAATACGCCGGGCAATTCAAGCTCGATCTGAAGAAATTCTGGATCACGCTCATGCCCGGCAGCCGTGTCAAAGAAGTGCGCATGAATCTGCCTACGATCCTCGAATCGGCGGCCGCGGCTCGGCAGTGATTACGAATTTCTCCTTCCCGTCGCGCCCACACTGGATCGCGAATTTCTGGGTAGCCTCATCGGGAATCAAAGAATCATCATGGTTCCCGAAGCCCTCCCCGCACTGTTTCATTCGCGCGCCGGCATCATCGCCAGCGGCACCGCGACGGTGGAGGCCGCCATGATGAGCACTCCCTTCGTAATGGTCTACCGCGTCTCGCCTCTCACCTACATGCTCGGAAAACCGAGGGTGAAAGTCCCGCGATTTGCCATGGTCAACCTGATCGCCGGAGAAGAAATCGTGCCAGAACTTGGTGCAGCACGACTTCACAGCGGAAAACATCGTCGCCCACTTGAGAGAAATTCTCCCGGACAGCCCCGCTCGAACCCGAATGCTTGAGGGTCTGGCCCGAGTGAAATCGCGCCTTCGATCCTCCGAACAAACCGGGCATCCCGCTGACCGAGCCGCAAAAATCATTTTGTCTGTTCGCACGGAGCGGCGCATCCAACGAACTGTAGCGGTCCCACGCGGGTAATCGACAGCCGTCCCAAAACCGAGCAAAGGCGTGAGTCGCAGCGCTTCTCGGCTCTTCAGGTGCCTCGGAGGCTCGCGTTCGCCGTAACCTTGTGCTCCCAGCATCTTTTAGTTCAGAATCTTCATCATAGGAAATGGGTTATCATTTCCTGGAGATCCTCCTGAATGCTAATGGACCTGCGACGCGTTCGAGGCGTCCTCACTAGTTCCCTGACCTTGTGTTTGCTGGTCTTACTCGCCCAGCCCTCGTGGGCTGCGGAAAAGGCTCGCCTGCGGGTCGACGACTACCAGATTGAGGCGACGCTCGAGCCCCACCTTCACCAGATTACCGCTCGCGCAAAGGTTAAGTTCACCGCCCAGCAGGACTTAAGCGTAGCGGTCTTTGAGCTCCATAACGATCTCCGCGTCACGAAGGTGCTCGACGATAAGAACCAGCCGCTCTCAGCCGAGCGCGTCACCCAGGATTCAACGGTCCGTGTACCGCTCCCCAGCGGGTTAGCCAAAGACGCTTCCACTACGCTGACTTTTGAATACGAAGGGCAGCTCGAGAACGCGGACAACAGCCCGGTCCCCGGCCTGAGTCTGGCTTATATCGGGGATGACACGTCCTTCCTCTTCTATGCCGGGCGCTGGTTCCCGGTCAGCGGTTATGGCCTGAATCGCTTCACCTCGACCATCAGCATTACCTTGCCCGCGCATATGCTGGTCATTGGCAGCGGGAAGGGCACCGTCTCGAACGTTGCTCCAGCCAAGAAAGCCGCAGCTACGGTTCTGCCCACAAAGACATTCACCTTCGTTTCCGATAAGCCAAGTTTCCCGGGCACGATCGTCGCCGGGGTTTTTCAGGAGTACAAGAGCGACGAGGCCGGCATGGAACTGCACGTCTACTTCAAGCCGACGCATCAGAGCGTGGCTCCGGCCTACACTACAACGGCCGTTCAGGAGTTCACCTACTTCACAACGCTGTACGGCCCGCTGCCAACGCCGAAGCTCAACGTCGTTGAGTTGCCGTCGGACACGCTCCCCTACGCCTGGGCCCCGGAAGTCGTCGGCCTCGCCGGTTCCTCGATCACGGAAAAAACCAACTATCGCCTGCTTGCGGACGGCATCGCGCACCAGTGGTGGGGAGTCTCCGTGAGTCCCGCGACCAGGGACGATTGGTGGATCAGCGACGGATTCTCGCGTTACTCGGAAGCGATGTACGTCGAAAATGCGGCCGGCGCCGCTGGGCTGGAAGAAGCTGTGAAGGACATGTCGGTCGGCGCGCTCGCTTACGATACCGTGCCGCTGTCGAGCGCGAGCAAGCTAGACACCTTCTCCACCGAATTTCAATCGCTGACCACCGACAAGGGAGCGATGATCCTGCACATGCTGCGCTGGGTGCTGGGTGAAGACAAGTACAACAAGACCATGCGCGAGTTCGCCTCCGAGTTCGCCGGCAAATCGGCCGCTACCGATGATTTCCGCGCCATCGCCGAGAAGTATTATGGCGACCAGCTCACTTGGTTCTTCTCGCAGTGGCTCGACTCGACCGGCGCACCTGAATTCAAGGTGAAATACACGACGTATCGCTTGGGCGGGGCTGCGGGCGCAAGCGACCAAAGACGACAAGCCCGAGGAAAAAATAAAGGAAGAAAAAAACCCAGGCTTCCGTGTCACCGGTGAGATCGCGCAGGACCTTGATCTCTTTCGCATGCCGGTCGATCTCCGCATCGATACCGACGGCCGAACGGAAAACAAGCGCATCGAAGTCGTGGGCACGAATTCTCCATTCACCATTGAGACCTTCGGCCGGCCGCGCCGCATCTCGGTCGATCCCGACCATCACGTTCTGACCAACTCCAGCGATGTGAAGCTGCGCTCTTCCATCCTGCGCGGCCAGGCGATGCAGCAGCAGGGAGACCTTTCGGGAGCGTTGACCGAGTTCAACAAGGCTCTCGATCTCAACAAAAACAGTTCGCTGGCGCACTATCGCATTGCAGAAATTTTCTTCTTCCAGCGGAACTATCAATCCTCGGCGAATGCCTACCGCGCCGCTCTCGATGGCGACGGCGATCCGCGCTGGACTGAAGTCTGGAGCCGCATTCAACTCGGGAAGATTTTCGACATTACCGGCCAGCGCGAACGCGCCGTGGGCCAATACCGTCAGGCGCTGCAAACCAACGACAACACCTTCGGCGCGTTAGAGGAAGCCCGCAAGTATTTGCAGAAAGCGTACGAGCGGCCAAAGGAAAAACAACAGTAGCAACTACACTCGCACCTTAGGAGCCGATCCAGCGCTCTGCCTCTTCGAACGTCTGGAATATCTCGATATTTCTCTGCGATCGCAGGATCTTATGCATGCGAGCTGCATGATTCTGGACCGTGGTTCTAGTCACAAATGCACGTTTGGCTTCCGGCGAAAACGGATCGACCTGATCGGCCAGCTTCAGAAAATCGTCCGCCTGCAAATCAATATCTTGCGCTTCTCTTATGTCTACGATTTCGGAGAATGTCGGCTGGAACGACGGGTGGGCGATTAGTTTCTGAACGTACTCCCCGATTTCTTCGGCGGTCACTCTGTTTCCGAACTTGACCGTGACGAGTTGCCGTTCGACATACACCTGAAATCGAAATGCCTCGCCGGAAAACAAATCTTCAGACCTGAGGTGTAGATCCCCGCAGTTCGAAATCCGCCTTTGCGACAAAACAAAACCTCCCGCCCACGAGAGTTTCGGAAGTAACCTATTACCATCGGCAACCTGACGAAATGATTAAGTGTCAAGAGATGTAATCGGCCCGCTCTGCATCCGTCTGCAGCTAACCTTTCCCGCATCGGGATGTCTAACTAGCCAAATGCAGTAGGGAACTTTAACGGACCCGGCTGCGTACCTCTGATCAGATGGTTGGGCGGGATTGAGACCCCTCGCCTGAACGTTACCCGGGGCCCCCACGCTCCTCCCCGGAGGCGTGGGGGCATGATTCTGCGAGAAATCCACATGCGCATGCTTCTCGACATTGTCCGGCAGTCGCTGTCCACCCTATGGGCGCATAAGCTGCGCTCATTCCTCACGATGTTTGGCATCGCCTGGGGAGTCGGCTCGCTTTTACTTTTAGTCGGCCTGGGCGAAGGCTTCCGCAGCGGCCAGGAGAAACAGCTGGCGACCCTCGGACAGAACATTATGTTTATGTTTCCCGGTCGCATTTCAGCCGTCGAAGGAAGCACGCAATCCGGGCAGACCTATTACTTCACTTACAAAGACTATCTCGCGGTTCGCAATGAGGCGCAGTTCGTCGGCGCCCTGTCTCCGGTATTGAACCGTGAAGACATTCGCGCGGTCAGCGATTACGGCTCCACCAACGGTCAGGTGTTTGGCGTCGCGGCCGACTACAACCAGATTCGCAATGTCCCCGTTTCTCCCGGCCGCTGGTTCAACAGTCAGGACGGATCGGACCGGCGCCGCGTCGCCGTCGTGGGATGGGAACTGCTCAAGAATATGTTCCCGGGGCGACCCGCCGTCGGTTCCACGATTCTGCTCAACGGAATTAATTTCGATATAGTCGGCGTGGTTGCCAAGGTCGGCCGTGACGGAAATAACGGCACCAACTCGCGCATCTTCATTCCGATTGAAACCATGCGCGATCTGTTCCCTCTGACCAAGGCCAACTCCGAAGACGCGATCTCATTCCTGAACTATCGCCCGATCGAGAAAGACCTGCACGCCGAAGCGAAAGACGAGATTCACCGCATTATCGCGCGGCGCCATGGCTTCAGTCCCAAACTGCAGGATGCCTTCGAAGACTGGGACACGATTGAAAACATGAAACGCGTCGGCAAGATCTTCGACGCCATGGATTGGTTCCTCGGCGTGGTCGGAGTTGTGACCCTGGGACTAGGCGCGATCGGAATCATCAACATCATGCTCGTGTCAGTTACGGAGCGGACGAAAGAAATTGGATTGCGCAAAGCCCTGGGTGCAACCTACCGCGCGATCCTGACGCAGTTCTTCGTTGAGGGAGCGTTCCTCACTGCGTTCAGCGGAGGAATCGGGTTGGCGATCGCCACCGGATTTGTAACTTTGCTGGCGATGCTTCCCTCGCCGGAAGGTTTCGATACGCCAAGAATCATTCCTGCATCCGCGCTGGCCGCGATCGGTTCGCTCGCCATCGCGGGCATCGCAGCGGGTTTGTATCCGGCGCGCAAAGCAGCGCTGCTTCCGCCAGTCGAAGCGTTGCGCCAGGAATGAGATTGATGTAGCAGATTCAGATTGCAGATCAGACTGGTCCACGCCGACATGGCTGCAAGCTGCAAGCTAGAATCTGAAGTCTGCAATCGGCTAGGAGTCAGGAGCTGCATTCATGATCATCGACCTCGCCACGCAGGCCTACAACGCGCTCCGCCACAACCGGCGGCGCAGCATGCTCACCATGCTCGGCATGGCGTGGGGCATCGCTACGGTCGTGTTGCTGCTCGCCTACGGTACTGGCTTCGAGCGTGGACTGTGGTCGGCCTTCCGCTCCTTCGGCACCAACCTCGTTTTCATCTTCCCCGGACGTACGGAACTCCAGGCTGGAGGAACGAAGGCGGGAACGCAGGTTCGTCTCACGGTCAACGATCTCGACTACATCCGCGCTGAAGTTCCCTTGCTGAAGCGCGTTTCTCCCGAGGCTTTCAAGAACTGCGTCGTAGCGTACGGCACGCGCAGCGCGAACTATGGCGTCAGCGGCGTTTACGCCGGCTACGGACGCATGCGCAAGCTGGAGATGGCTGAAGGCAGCTTCTTCAACGAAGCCGACGACTTCACCCATACGCGCGTCGCCGTGATCGGCTCCGACGCCAAGAAGAAGCTCTTTTCCGGGCAGGAGGCGATCGGCCAGAACGTCCGACTGGACGGCATCTCGTACCAGATCGTCGGCATCCTGAAACACCAGATCCAGAACGGTGACGACAATATCAACGAGCACGTCTACGTTCCCTACAGCGCGATGAGCGATCTGATGAACACGTACTACCTGAACTCCATCGTGATGGAGTACGAAGGAGACCACGCGAAAGTCGTGGAAGCCGTGCGTCAGTCCATGGGATTCCATCACAGCTTCAATCCCAAGGATCGGCGCGCCATCTTCGTGTTCGACGTGTTCGCGGACTTGATGGACTTGCAAGTGATCTCGACGGGAATCAAGATTCTGCTGGGATTCATCGGCCTGCTCACGCTCGGAATCGGCGGCGTGGGACTGATGAACATCATGCTGGTCTCGGTAACGCAGCGAACGCGCGAGATCGGCGTGGAGAAGGCGCTGGGAGCGCATCGCTGGCACATTCTGTTCCAGTTCCTGGCTGAAGCGCTGGTGATCACGGCCCTGGGAGGATTGCTCGGAATCGTCCTCGCCTATCTGGTTTCCTGGTCTGTCGGATCGCTGACTCTGTGGAGCGCATTCGAAGACAACGCCAGCGAAGGGGACATTCACCTCTACATCAATTCGGCTACTTTACTGTGGTCGACCGCGATTCTGAGCTTCGTCGGAATCATCAGCGGCATGTTGCCGGCGATTAAGGCCGCGCGGCTGAATCCGATCGAAGCGCTGCGCTACGAGTAGATCACAGACAACCGTCTCGCCTACAAACAGAAGCTTCAACCACAAAGGACACGAAGGTACACGAAGGAGATCTTTCGCACAAAAACCTTCGTGTTCCTTCGTGTCCTTTGTGGTTAGCGTTCTTGGCGAACGCGGATGATCTACAATCCTTCGATGCCAGAGGACCCGAATATCCGGCTTGATCGTGTGTTGGAGCAACTTCGGCTCTATGAACATCCGTTGCTGGATTTCTCTGCGCGCGCAAAAGGCGAGGGCGTGGAAGTCATTATCCGGTTCAAGGATGAGAGCGTTCCTGTTCACACGTACTACTTCGATCTGCATCCGCGAGACCTCGACGATCCTCAGTTCGAATGGAGCTTCCAGCGCCAGCTTTACGATGCCCTGCACGACTACTTCGTCGAGATGTTCATCCGCACGCCGCAGGATCGCAAGGACCGTCAGAGGAAGGGGCTTGTGAACGAACTGCGGCGGAAAATCGAAGCGGAGATACGTGAGCGCGGACCAATTCCCTTTTCACGCTACATGGAGTTGTGTCTCTACGATCCCGAGTTCGGCTACTACTCGCGAAATGCGGCGCAGTTCGGCAAGGCTGGCGACTTCTACACGTCGAGCGATGTGCATGCCGTCTTTGGGCGATTGCTGGCGCGGCAATTTGAAGAGATGTGGCGCGTGCTGGGCTCGCCGGAACGGATCACGATCAGAGAGTTCGGTCCCGGAAGAGGGCTGTTTGCGCAGGATGTTCTGGACTGGTCGGTGAAAAAGTTTCCGGAATTCTTTCGGGCCTTGCGATACGAACTGGTCGAGCAATCGGCTGCCTTGCGCGCGCGGCTCGAGGAAACACTGAAGCGGCATATCGAGTCAGGAAAGGCCGTGATCGAAAGCTCAGGGGCTGAAGCCCAACGCTCTCGAGGGCTGGAGGGCGCGACGGAAGTCGCGCCCTTTCAGAGCGCTCAAACCATCGTGTTTGCAAATGAGTTCTTCGACGCGATGCCGGTTGAGATCGTCAGTGACAACGGGTCGCTGCGGATCGATGCGCGGAATGGACGCTTTGTCGAAACCTGGGTTGCGTCGTCGGCAGAAGAACTGGAATTTCTGGATCGTTACTCGATTCATCCGGAACCGGGCGAACGAGTCGAAGTCAGTCTGGCGTCGCTGAGGCAGATGAGCTCGGCATCTTCGATCGAGCGTGGATTCGTGGTGGTGATCGACTATGGTTACACGCGCGAAGAGCAACTTGCGGGGAGACATCGCGGAACGGTGAAGGCGATTCGGCAGCATTCGGTGAGCGCGAATCCGTACGAAGCTCCGGGAGAGCAGGACATTACGGCTGACGTGAACTTCACAGCGCTTGCAGCGGTTGCGGAGCGGAGAGGTTTGCGGACGCGGAAGTTGATCACGCAGTCACAGTTTCTGATGGGGATTGGCGAGGCGAATCAGTTTGCGGATGCGTTTGAAGAATGCCGCTTGCCGCAGGAGCGGGCGAAGGTGGCGCTGCAACTCAAGCATCTCGTAACTCCTGCGGGGATGGGCGAGAGCTTTCACGTGCTAGTCGCGAGCAAGGGCGTGGATGCGGAGAAGCTATCAGGGCTGGCTGGCTTCGGCTTTGGCAAGCGCGTGAGCGGTATGAAGAGTGCGGGATGTTTACCTTTTTGTTACTTCCCCCTCCCCCCTCGGTCTATTGGAATGGGCAACTTAGGGGAAAATGTCAGAAAAAATATTGGGGCTCAATCACTTAGGGGCAAAATCTTGAGCCGCAAGGAGTTAGTTCTGATTTGTTTTTTATCAAAGATCGAAATGCAACTTTTAGGATTTCAGAGCGAGGAGATCAGAGTCAATGGAAAAAGAGAGGAGACACGAACGGCATTCCCGTTTTGGGAAGCTAAAGCGATGGAAGTGGGAATTAGAGTCTCCCTCAGACCGATCTTGAGCGTAAAGGCCTGGTTGCGACAGTTGAGAGGCCACCTAACTTCTCGGACGGTATTCTTGGTCGAACTGACGTGCGCTAAGACGGGACAACGGGCGGTTCGGGGAATCGTGATGCTTGTTGCCAAGAGCTGAAAGTATTGGCCGCAGAAGCAAAAAGCGTCCGATGAACTCGCAACAGCTTGCCTTTGTTCTCGTAGAAGATGAAGCCTGATTCCTTAAACCGGTTCATGAAAAAGCTAATGCGCGAACGGGTCGTCCCAACCATCTCCGCCAGCGTCTCATGGTTCATCTTCGGCACCGTGGTCTCGGGTGCCCCATGGCCATCGAAATGAGCGAGCAGCAAAAGAATACGCGCCAGTCGTTTCTCGCTGGAACTGCAATGTAGGTCAACCAGGTCTTGCTGGTATCGGATGTTCCTTGCCAGCACATAAGCCAAAAACAGATTTGCCAACTTTATGTGCCTTGTCAGGGCGAGCAGCATAGCCTTTTTCGTGATTCGCAGGAGCGTGCAGTCTGTCATTGCGCCAGCCGAGGCCGTGCGGGAACTCTGACCGGCAAGGGAATCTTTGCCAACAAAATCGCCAGCGCTCAATATGTCAAGGATTGCTTCCTTCCCGGCTTGTGGCTTAACGCTGAGTTTTACCGTTCCTTCTTGAATGACAAATAAGGCGTCTGCCGCATCATGCAGAGAGTAAATTGTTTGCCCCTTCGTGAAGGACACCATCTCCCGACCAATGCCGACAGTTGTGAGAAAGGTCTTCGGGTTGAAAGCGCGTCTTTGCCTGGTCATTGGACTGCTCCGTTCAATCACTCGACATTCAATCCGCTGCTATCAAACGTCGGTCACGATGTGGCTCTGCGCGGGGCTGTCCCGTGGTGAGTTTGCACTTCTCACCCGGTCCCGCACAACAGGTCGGGCAACGTACAGCTTGCACCTGTTTGATAGTTGGCTTCTTGGGCTTAATGATTGTTGGTATACCGCAGTCCGAGGCAGAAAAACGGTCAATTTTGCACTGTTAACTGGCATAGTTGGCGATAAATCCCTTTTACTCAATTGAGGTCAATGAGGGCATTGAGGTCAAAGAGGGCGTATGACCAATATTGATCAGTTTCGCGTGCTGGAATGTCGGACCATCGTAGTAGGAGTCTGCGGAGGTGGATTATGACGCTGACAATCGTGGCGGTGATCTTCGGAGTTTTCGCTGTTGGTCTGATCGTCCTCCTGATCTACAAGAGCACACTCGCAATGCATAGGGATGACCAGTTGTTTCTGGATGACGCGAGTTCGCATATGCACGCGGAGCAGACGGAACTGTTGGCCAAGGTCAACCGGCTTATCGTCCCGACGCGCGTCTTCAGCATTGGGTCTGGGGTATTTCTGATGGTGCTCACGGCGATGTGGCTCTACCAGAGGCTGAACGCGGTACAGTAACGTCGAAAGGGGCCACTTGCCCCATCCTGCCCAGTGTCCTTGCGCAGGCAATCCTGAAACCGTTTGCTCGTAGTTGGCGAAGAATCGCCATCGGGGAGGAAATAAAACCATGTCATTATACGAAGACGTTCGCCCCCTGCTCGCGGCTCGCGCCGCCACCGATCCTAACGCTGCAAGCCTGCTGGAAATGTTCACAAAGGCCGATGAGATTTTAGGCGACTATTCGCTAAAGGGGATCGGGGATCCGCAAATGCCTCGCGTGCAAGTGCCCTCGGGTGTCTAAGTACTTTGGAAGGGCTGGCCCGAGGATCGTTGCGTAACATCTCGATTACACTCAAAATCCCCCTTCAAAATCGCGAAGGGGCGAACAGACGGCGCA
>CAVYOZ010000001.1:0-290745 GCA_963770265.1 Terriglobia bacterium | reverse complement strand
TAGCGCATCGCAGGCGTCGGCGGCGGGAACTCGCCCCCTCCGCCGGGCCGCACGACGCGCACGTGCCATAGGCCGTCCCGCTCTCCGCCAATCGGAAGCTTGAACCGCAGAAAGGCCCATGTCCTTCCGGATGAGGATTCCACTGCAGGAGTAGCGCTCGTGATGACCGCACCACCTGGGCTCGTCACCTCGAGCAGCAGCGAGGCGTCCGTGCGATTCCATCCCGCCACGACGGTCATAGCATCCTCGCCGCAGATTCGGAACGGCGTCTTGGCGCCCGACTGGTTGGCCGGGAGATCGACTTCGGGATCGTGGATGATCCCGTTCTCGAAGATATTGCCGAAGGCGTCCGAGTAGAACTTCTCCAGCGTCAGCCCGCCGCCCGCGTGCAGGTACCGGCCGCCGTGCGAAGTCGCGAGGTCGCTCAGCATGTTGCCATCGAGGTTGGATTCGCTCCCGAATCCGATCGCGTGGACGGTGAGCCCGGACAGATCGACGTCGGCCGGGGCAAGTCCCTCGTTTTGCATTCCGTCCGTCATCAGCAGGATCGCTCTGGGATTCGCTCCAGCGGGATTGAGCTGATTCTTTGCCGAATCGAGGCCGCCGCCGATCGACGTTCGGCTACCCGGCGTCAAGCCCACCCACCTTGCCGGTAATGAACGGCGGCGGGCCGACCAGTGTCGTCTTCAAGGCGGCCGTGACGTCTGCCCGGCCCTGATCGACGTGAGGCGTCGTGTCAAACGAAACGAGTCCCGCGCGGTTCGCCCCGCCCGCCTTGATGAGCTGATAGAACAGCGATGCCGAGTCGCGCGCCGCTTCGATCTTGGGCCGGCCGGCTCCGTCGTCCTCAGACATGCTGCCGGAGCGGTCGAACACGACCATCACGTCGCGCGTGGTCGGCGGCGGCGGCGCGGGCACGATCGCGGCCAGGATCGTTTTGGTCGGGAACCAGAGCAGATCGAGGCAACTGAAATTACAGCACGGGTCGCCGTTCGAGAGCACTCCGAGAATCCGCCCGGCCATGCCATGTCGAACAGGCCTGATCCGGAGCTTCCGCCTGACACGTGTAAGCCTTTCGGCACGGTCACTGCGGTTGCGCTACTCGCTTTTACCGTGGAGAACCCCTCCGCCATGGGTGGCGAGAGCTTCTTCACTGCCCCGTTGGGCTGGTGGATACAAAACACCTGCTCGCCGACGCCCGGCAGGTCGGGCCGCATCTGAACGATCGGAACGCCAACCACCGGCTCCGCGAGGCGGAGAATGCTGAAGTCCCCGATTCCGTCGTGGTGATGGAACAGGACCTCCTTCACCTTGTAGAACTTCGGGTTGTATCCGCCAGGCCTGTTGCCGTCCTTATCTGTGGCGTAATCGAACGTGACCGAGCTGGTGAGCGCCTCTTCCGGCGTGTGGCAGTGCCCGGCCGTGATGATTTTGTCGGAATCGATGAGCGTGACCGAGCAGGTGGACAGGCCGGCGACGTCCGGCCCTGCGTGTCCTGCGTGTAGATCATTCCGACGCTGGGCATCACCTTGGCGCGGACGTCGGCGGGGTTCGTGACCACGGCTGCGTTGTCCCAATGCGGGGGTTGAGCGCAGAACCAGAACGCGTCGTAATTCGGTTCCACATAGGCCGGGCTCACATAGAATGGATCGCAGTTTGAGTTTCCAGCGTGGAATGCCCCCGGCACGGCGTTGTGCCGTTCACCCCTGCCGAACATGTCGAGCTGTACGCTGCCGTTGGCCGCGCCGCCCTTGATATATGTGATCGTAACGGCGCCGCCGGTCGGGTAAATGTTGATGGGCCGGGTCCAGAACGCCGGTCCATCCGCCGCGGTGAATGTATCCGTACCGTAGCCAAGGTCAACCTGCAGCTGATCTCCGGGCTTGAAGTTCAGGTTGGTGAAGTGGAGCATCAGCAGCTTCGTACCGCCGGGCGCTGCCGGAGGATTAAAGGGCGTGACGCCCGGCCCGATCGTGATCGGCGAGCCCAACACCTGAAGCGTTCCCGTAATGTGCGACATCTTGGCCCTCCTTACGCACGTATGGGCGCTATCTGCTCGACTTCAATGGACACGCCCACCGAATCCAGCCCGGTGGTCGTATACACGGCGGTCACGGCGATCGGCCCGCTCGCTGTGATCTCCAGGAATCCGATGGTTATCGGCACGGGCGATGCAGCCTCGCCGCCGAACAGGCGCTCGGCGATCCGACAGCAATCGTCCATCGTTGCCGTCTGTGGCGGAAGAACGATCTTGTCCTCCGCGCGAGCGGCGACTACGCGGGGTTCGCGGCCGACAGCGGCGCCGGCTAGCGCCAAGGGAATGAACCGCTTCTGAATCGCGACTTCTTTGATTCCGAAGTTGTGGATGTTGATCTCGGTTGCGTAGCGGCCCGGCTGCACGGAAGTGCATTCGCACCCGCAGGCCGGCTGCTCGCCGCAGATGAACTTGGCCGAGTAGACGAACACCGACGGACAGCCCGGCACTGTGATCTTCACGTCTTTCTTCGCGAGCACCTGTCCGTCGCCGACCACGTCAAGCGTCCCGGTGAATAGCTGCGGCTCCGGCGTGCACGGAATCCCGTGGAATCGGACGCGGAATGTGAGGGTCTGATCTTGCTCGCCGGTGATCGGGCCGTAGCCTCCCGGGGGATTGATCGAAGCGATGAACCCGGCGATCGAAGTCGAGGGCACGAGATTGACGTTCTTGAACTTGTTGCCCTTCGGAATGGTGACGGTAATCGACTCGTCCAGCGTGTCCGACGGGTTGAGCGTCAGATCGTTCGTTACCGGATTGATAGTAATCCCGGCCGGAGCGGCGCTGGGTTGGTTTGCTGATCCGGGGCTGGCCACTTTACTGGGGGCTGTTCTTTCTTGCCATATTGAATCCTTTGAGCGCCGCCAACAGGCCGTTCGATCATGCTGTGATAGGCTGAACGGTTTCCGGACGACCGACGCAATCGTTATTGCGGACGCACAGGCGCCCTAAGCGCTAGCCGCGAACTATAGTCCCTCTACGTCGCGTATCAAATTTTTTGTTTCGTGCAGCGGAAAGCCTCGAACGTCACCCAGCGTTTACCTATCGCGTGCAGTTCTGCTCTCAGCTGACATATTAGCGCTCATCGGACAAGTGGCCTCTTCTATTTGTTGCGCTTATCTCATCGAGGATCTGTACCGCTGAGCTGACGCCACTTCTTCCGGCCAAAAAGTGGGCCGGAAACGAGCTTGAAGTCCCCGAAGCCGACTTCTAACTCTGTTTGAATGACTCATTATGCGATCTGCTGCACCAGAACCTCAAACGGCGCAGGCATCGTTCACAATTAGTGGAACCCGGCATGACAATGAAGAATGAAGAACCGGAACTCCAATCCCTAAAACCGCACTCTGGTAACTCAGTGGTCATGCTCATGAGGTACAGTTACCACCGTCGCGACCCAACCTAGGTTGCCAGCGAGATCCCTGACGCTGACTGTGATCGTGTAGTGTCGCCCATCCTCGTCGTTGTCATTCCGCGAGGCCTGCAGCCAGATCAGGAACGCATAGAAACCCCCACGATCGACCTTCACGCGCCCGATCGGTTGGACTTTCCGTACTCGTCGACGACCGCGAACGTCGCACTATTGACGTCGACACCCGACAGTTTGTCTGTAATAGCCCCGTAGATCGCGACGGGAACCATCTTGCCGTTAGGAGGGAGCACCGAGGGGAAGGCGGAGCTGCTGACGGCGGGAGCCGTGAAGTCGATGTTCACTGCCTGGTCTACCTGCGCGCTGATGTTGCCCGCGTTGTCGAGCGCTCGGAAGCCAACCGACTTTGTACCCTCTCCGCTGACTTGTGTCGAAGCAGTGTTCCCCGCGGCCACCGACACCGGACCATTGTTGATCCAGTAGCGGAGTTGTTCGATACCGCTGCCGGAATCGGTGGCGCTCAGGTTCACGGTCACCGGACTGGTGTTGATCCAGCCGCGCGGGTTGGCGGAAGGATTGGTAGTGATGGATGGGATCGGAGGTACCAGGTCAACATTTACGGGAGCGGGCAGCAGCAGAATGCCCGTTCGTGCGGCCAGGGTAACATAGCGACGTTGCCCCCTGTGACGGAATAATTTGTTCCCGTCAGCGCATCCTGTAATTGCGTGCCATCGCCCAACAAACCGCTGACCGGAATGACGGCGCTGTTGCTGGCTGAGCCGTTGTTCATGGCGATCACCGCTGTCCCGCCGTTGAGCGCTCGGGCATACGCGTAGGTGTTTGGAGCGGTGTCAGGTTGCTGCGTGTCGCCCGTGAGCAACGGGACGAAGGATCCACTGCGTAACACCGAATACTGCTTACGCAGGTGCGCCAGCGTTGTGTAGTACGACTGCACGCTGGTATCAGGCGGGCCGTAAATGGTTGGATCGCCCGATTGATCCGCCCACGGATAAGGCGGTCGCGTGTAGGGATCACCTATGGGACCGTTGCTGCTGCTGGCGAGCGACGGCGAATTCACGGCGACCTCATCGCCATAATAAACCATGGGTGCTCCGACGTAGGTGAACTGGAACAGCGCAGCGAGTTCCAGACGTTGCTTGGCTTGCACCAGACCTGTGTCGCCGGTTTCGGTCATTACGTAGAGCGCACGATTGACGTCGTGCGAGTCGAGCAGGTTCAGCATGGAGGCTGTTGCCTGCGGTGGATAGTCGTCGCGCACCGCTCGCACCGCATTATCGAACTGGCTTGGCGTCAGGCCCGGAATGTCGTTCGAGCCGTTGTTGTTGTCATCGTGCCATTCGGCATTGCGCACAAATCCGGTAACGTTCTTTCGGAAGCGATAATTCATGACTGCATCCAACTGATCGCCAGCGAGCCATTGACTCGCGTTAGGCCAGATTTCTCCGATCAATGGACCGTTGTCGTTGTATGTCTTGGCATGGGTGCGGTAATCGACCCACCAGGAGTGTGGGAAGTTGCTGTCGTCGGCGACATCGAAGCGCCAGCCCGACGCTCCCTGGCCGAACCAGTACTGCGTTACATTGCCGGGTGCGCGATAAAAGAAGTCCTTCACGGCGTCGATTCCATGGTTGAACGTCGGCAGGCTATAGAGCCCGAACCACCCGATATAGTCGCCCGTCTGGCACGGCACATTGTTGTCGGTAAAGTTGAACCAGGTGCGCCACTGCGAACCGAGAGATAGGCACGCACCGACGTTCGGTCGGTCCCGCCGAGACGGTTGTAGCGATCGAAGTACATGCCGTCTGACGATGCGTGATTGAACACGCCATCGAGAATCACGTGCATGCCGCGACGCTGCATTTCGTTAGACAGCGCGGTGAACGCCGCGTCGCCTCCCAGCGCAGGGTCAATGTGCAAGTAGTTGTCAGTGTCGTAGCGGTGATAGGAACGCGCCGAGAAAATCGGGTTCATGTAAATGGTGTCGATGCCGAGCGACTGGATGTAGTCCAATCGACTCTGCACGCCCGCCAGATCGCCACCATAAAATTGGTTGCTGTACTGACCAGAGCAAGCCGAGGTTGCGCATTACGCGGATCGCAGATTTGCGTATTCCACTGTTTGTAGGTGAACGCTTGCTGGTTTCCGTAGTAGACGGGGCAGCCTGTCTTCGCTCCGGAGCGGCAATAGTCATTCTTCTTGTCACCGTTACGGAAGCGGTCCGGCAAGATGTGGTACACGTTTGCGTTCTGCAGCCACGCCGGCGTGTGGAAATTCAGGATCGTACACGGTGATCTGGAACGATGCGAACGGTTGGCGCCGTCCGTCGATGCGCCGTTGCCGTCCTTGTGAACGTTATCGTTGTCGTCCATGTAGTCGTCGCTGTACCACCCGTTCGTTTGGTCGCGGTTGATCTTGAACTTGTAGTAATAGACGGTTGGCGTGCGGGGCATGGTGAGCGTCACCTTCCACGCGTCGTACTCCGTGCCGTTCACGGTGAAGTTCTGGTCGAAGGGCATGGTCGTATCGACGGGACCAGTGGTGGTGCCGGACCCTGTATCGAACAGATACGCGCGAGCGGTCACACCCCAGATTCCACTGGAATGCAGCGTGCGAAAGCGGAGCGTGACTGAGGTGTTCTCGGGGACGGCGCCCTCCTGGTCGCGATAGAACGGGTCAAACGTGTTGTGGTAGAAACCGGCCTTGTCATCGCCGCTGAATCCCGCCGGCTGCTCGTTCGAGAAGGCGCGTCGTGCCGGTGCCGTTGCCCGTATTGCCGACGGCGAAATACTGCGTAGCGGTGGCATTGGTTCCGGCGAATCCTCCGATATTGTTGTCAGTTGGGATTTGGCCATAGATGTAGCCTCCGCTTGAAGTCAGGTATCCAAAGAACACGAACGAGGAGGGAATTGAGGCGCCCGTGATGGCGCTCCACGGGATGGCCACTTCTCGCGTGTTTTGGTTACTGCCATTGTCTGCATACTGCCCGTAATTAGCGGTTGATCCGGACCAGCCGCCGCTGCCATCGGAGTTGCGATATTCGCGGTAGCCATTCTTGACGTAGGTTACGAACTTCGCCCGAAGCGGCAGCGCCGAAAAGTCGGTTCCGTCGTAATTGAAGCCGGTGAGATTGCCATCGGCGTCGGTGCAACATGTGGCGGGATTCTGCGGATTGCCGGAGATATAAATAACCGCCGCTTCGCTGATATTGGCATTCACGATGCCGACGTAGAGGTTGGTCGCGTCCCACGTCATATACCAGGTCTGGCCGGTATTGCCGGCATTCGCAAGCGAGTTGTTGCTTCCGTATTCGCCTGAGGCAATATTTCCGTCAATCGTCGGGGTTATCCACTGCGCGCAAACCGGAACGACGGACACAATCACTGCCGTCAGGATTCGAGCAAGCCTCAGCACGAATGCACCACGCATCGCAATCCTCATAAATTTCTCTGACCCTTTGAAAGTCAGTCGCAAGCTGCACACGTTCTTGTCTGATGAAACTGCGAGTGAGGTTACAGACGTCGGGGTCTTCCCGATGGGCCCGTGGAACTCGAATCGACTCCGGCGGCCAGCAAGCAGGAAATCGTACTGCTCAGTTCTCGCACATTCGCGTCATATCTGCAAATGCAAATATTCCCCCGCTTTGCTGCCTCGTCTTGCGGTCCAGAAACACTAGTGCAAACGGGCTTCTGGGAACTTATGCGAGGAGAGTGCGTTCCGGATGCTATGTCTACCGGAGAATACTGCACTCTACTCCGGCATTTGATCCCAGAGGGCTTAGACGAGAGATTGGTATCGGGCAACGGTTTCAGGCCCTCATGACTTGACTGGAATCAGGCCGTGCAACTTCCTCGAGGCCGACTTCTGGCCCACCTAGCTTCTGCGTGGTACAACTTCCGGATTGGTCGTCATCCATCTTTTTAGGTCATTGGCGACGTGCTCAATCGAGCGCCTGCAAAATATTCGGAAACTCTTCCTTCGTCGGGGCGGCAACAAAAGTGCTTGAAGATCCGGGCTTCCACTGCGTGACAATGCTTTCCGACAATGTTTACGGCCACTTCCGGCGACGAACATTGACAATTGAAGCAGATAAGCAGAGAATGCTATCGCTGGCGTAATGCCAGCGTCTTCTCCCCTAGGCCCGCCATTTGGCCTGCCGTCCCAGAAATCCGGAGGACTCCAGGTCCCTCCATCGAAAATAAAAGGAATATTAAAGATGCCGTGTCATCGTTGCGCACGTGTGCGCTGTGCTGTTCGGAAGATGATCCTTACTCTGTGTGGATTATCGTTCCTTTTACTGATGGGGTTTGGGCAGCCGGGGCTTGCACAGACGACTCCGCCGTTGAATTTTGAAAACAATTATTTTGTAAGCGGCGATTACGTGGTCGCTGGCGTAGGCCTACGCGGACTCGGTGTGAACGGCTTCTCAACGAAACAGTTCACCATGCCGGACGCTAATTCGGTGCCTTCTACGGGTGTGCCTTCGGGGGCCGACATCGTGGCTGCTTTGCTCTACTGGCAAACAGTTGAGAGTTCGCAGACAGTGTTTTCAGGGCAAAACGGATTCTTCAGGCCAGTATTTGCTGGCGGACCAGCAACGGGATATCCGATTACGGGGGTCGTCTTGGGGAATCCCAATGCCCCGGTGTCGTGGAGTTCTGGCGGATGTTCGGGGAGTTCGCAAGGCTCGAAGACCATGCGCACGTACGCCGCAGATGTAAGTCGGTTTTTGCCGCAGGATTCCCAAGGAAATGTACTGGCTAACGGTATATATGAGGTGGGCCTTGCTGATAGCGGAAGCAACGGCGGCGGAGCGCCGCTGACGTTGGGCGCCAGCCTTATTATCATTTATCGTGGCATCTCGCCCTCGTTACCCCTTACCTCGGTTGTCATTTATGACGGTGCTTTTGCTCCTGCCAACGGTTCCTCGACCATGTCACAGACCGTGCAAGGGTTCTACCAGGCCGCCGCTGGTCCAATTTCCAAGCTGACGCACATCGTCGGCAACGGCCAGAGCAACAAGTATGAAACCGTGTCTCTGGACGGCGTGAACCTGCCCTCCCGTTACGGGAACCTCCCGCCCTTCCCCGGCTACTACAACGGTTCCTGGGACAATCCTACCTGGAGCTTCAGCGGCGCTAGCAACCCAGTGAAGGACAATGATGCTTCTGCGACGACCATGGTGGTGCCGAACGCCTCGAGCAGCGGCTGTGTATCGTGGGGGGCCGTAATCGTAAGCACCACGGTTCAGAATAGTGACAACGACGGCATTCTGGATGTGTGGAAACAGAAACAAGGATACTGCGATGCTTCAGTAAACGAAGGTGTGTGCGCCAATACAGATCCCTCCTGGGTGTCGCTTCCCGGAGCCACGTCCGGAGTGAAGGATCTGTTCGTGCAACTGGACTACATGTGCAGCATCGTAAACACAAATGGCACCTGTGACACGACAAACGGATATTCCTTCTATCCCTCCGCGAGCGCTCAAACGATGATGACGAACGCGTTCTCGCGCAAGGGGACCAATCTCCATATCATTCCAGGGAATCCAGGCTACCCGGCGGCACTCGCCACGGGCGCGGTCCAGGAGCAAACTTGCACCGATACGACGGATGCGTCCGGAAACCCCCTGCTATGTGAGTACCCAAACCAGCCCGGACTCGTTGGCTGGAAGGATGGGTTTGAGTTCCTCAAGAACCAGCCGCTCAATTATCCCGACGAGACCTCGTGCCAGCAGGCCCTAAGCGGCCCGTGCATACGGCGTTTCCAACACGGGCGGAAGGACAGCTATCACTATGCGTTGTTCGCGCACGCCGCGGGCCTGCCGGAGTGGGGTCTGCAGGGTGGTAGCCTGACCAGCGTGGTTGCTTCCGGGAATACGGTCACGTTTACCACATCAACGCCGCATGGCCTGACAGCCGGGGCGGACCGCGTAACCATCACCGATGCCATCAAGAATCCCAGTCTGAACGGGACTTACATGGTCCAGACTGCCAGTGGAAATACTTTCACGATACAAATCCCTACGGCAACCAACGCGACCTATACCCGGTCAACTGATCCGTGGCTTGCGGTAGCGTCCGGCCGAATCCGCTCAACCTCCGGCGTTTCCGATATCGGCGGGGGAGACTCCCTCATCACACTGGGTCTCTGGGGAGCCGCGGGGCAGACTGATCCAGTGCAAGCCGGAACGTTCATGCACGAGTTGGGACATTCGCTGGGCTTGACTCACGGAGGCCTCTATTTCGATATACCGGGCAGCTATGTCCCCACGCTCGAGCCCAACTGCAAGCCGAACTATCAGAGCGTCATGAGCTACCAGTTCCAGGTCGATCTCTTGGACGATGGGGTCCTGGATTATTCCGATCAGTCGATCAGTACGCTGAATGAGAACGGTTTGCCCGTCGGACTGACCTCCACCGACGGGTCGGCGCTCGCGTATTCGGACACGAAATGGTATACGACTGTTCCGCCTAGTGGAGTTGGCTCACCCGCGAAGTCCCATTGTGATGGCACGCCGCTGTCACCGAACACCGACCCAGATCCCACGATGTACGTGGTAGAGGGTGCCGCTGACCCGATCACGCCAGCCTCGTCGTGGGTGAATGGCTCGGATGTCAATTTCGATGGGACTATCAGCGCAGCTTTACGCGGCTACGACGATTGGGCGAATCTTGACATGCGTCAGATTGGAGCGACCGGTAGCGAGATTTATGGTGGCGGCAAACTCACGGTGGGTACAGGCAAACTAACGGTAGGCACCGGGAAATTAACAGTCGGAACCGGCAAACTCACGGTGGGCGCTGGAAAACTCACTGTGGGTACTGGCGTCGGGGAACTCAATTTCCAGACGGCGAACTCCTTCGTCCGTTCACCGCGAAACCTGAAGGCGACGCAGACGACCCCGCCGGGTTATATAAGACTTGATTGGGGCGTGCCAACCTTCGGGCAAATCGGATCCTACAATATCTATCGCTCGACGGATGGGGCAACCGCCGTCAAGATCAGCTCGGTTGCCGGCACTTCGCTTACGTTCACAGATACGAATGTCACCTGCGGCCCCAGCTACTCGTATTTTGTGACCGCAGTGCTTGCGAACACGAATCCGCCGCAGGAAAGCGTACCGTCTAACGCTACATCCGCGATACCGACCTGTGCGTCGACCTCCACGACTGTTACTTCCTCGGTGAACCCGTCGATCTTCGGCCAGTCGGTTACGTTCACCGCGACAGTCGTTAACACTTCTGGAGCAGCGATCATCACAGCCACGCCAACCGGCACCGTCCAGTTTTTTGTTGATGGCACCGCATTAGGGGCACCGGTACCACTATCTGGATCGGGAGCCGCCGCTGCGGCCACAAGCGCCGCAATCTCCACTCTGAGCGTCAGCGGTTCGCCACACACCATTAACGCGGTCTATACAAACACCGGCGGGAACTTCGGCGGAAGCTCTGGGACTCTGAGCCAGACAGTCAATCCAGCGTTGACCTCAACGACTGTAACTTCCTCGGCGAACCCGTCGATCTTGGGGCAGTCGGTTACGTTCACCGCGACGGTCGTTAACACTTCCGGAGCAGCGATCAGCACAGCCACGCCGACCGGCTCGGTCCAGTTCATGGACGGGGCGTCGGTCCTCGGCGCGCCCCAAGTGGTCAGTGGCAAGGGCACAGCTACGCTAATTACCAGCGCGCTTACGCTGGGTACGCATCCGATTACCGCTGTCTACACCAACATCGACGGCAACTTCAGGAGGAGCACGTCTTCCAGCCTCACCCAGGTCGTAGACGACTTCTCGATCACAGCTACGCCCACGGCTCAGACGATCCCGTCGGGACACCAGGCGATCTACAGCCTCACCGTAACTCCGATCAGCGGCCTGACTGGTACGATTGCCCTGTCTTGCAGTGGGGCGCCAGTGAATTCAACATGCTCGGTGTCTCCATCCACAGATAATTTGCAAGGTGCGGCCGCTACGTCGACGGTGACTTTGTTCGCGAACAAGAACGTGAATCACGGAACCTTTACGCTAACTTTCACTGGGACACTTGTAGGTGGCAACCTCACCCACAGAACGACCGTTCAGCTCACGGTGAAATGAAGATAAAGAAACATGAATTCAGCCAAGGGCGGGACCTATAGTGTCCCGCCTTTTTGCGAAACGAAGAGGAAGATCGGGGCAGGGAAATCGGTACCCGGAGGTGTACGAGATACGCCTTGAAGGCAACGGCGGGCAAAAGGTCGCCCGTCGGTTTTTCTTATGTATGTCTCATTGGCGAATGCGGCGGCTAATGTCGGCGAGTAATAGATCTTCTTTGGCTTTGCCGCGGATGCCCAGATACGTACGATAGGACTCCGTGAATCCCGGACTTTTGAGGCCTTCACGCACACGTCCCTGGTAATAATAGACCGGTGGGAAATAAGCGAAGGTGGGGATGCTGTCTTGGAAAATCTCCAAGGCTTCGCCTCGCCGCTTGATGCAGCGGTCAAACTCTGAATCCGCCTCGACAAACATGCCGGCTTCCAGATACGCGCGTCCCAACTCGAAGCGGCCAATCCAGGTATCGACCAGTTGGTTGGCGGCTGTAAACATGTTGATGGCCTCGTTTTTGTCTCCACGTTGCAAGGCCAGATCGCCACGAATAATTTTCGCGTAGGCCTGAGTCTCGGGTTGGATCTCGGAGGCCAAGCCGTCGGCTAGTTTTTGTGCTCTGGTGATTTCCCCAGCTTCTAGCAAGGCTCGCGCTGCCAGAACTCTCACCGGTACAGATTGGCTGACAGACACAGCCTTGGTGGCAGCAGCGACCGACGGTACCTTCTGCCGGCGCAAGAGCTGTAGTTGAGCAATACCCGCAAGTTTCTCAGCGGCGCTATCCGTGTTCTTGGCGGCCATATCGGCGGCTACACCCTGCTCAAGCGTTTGCACCGCGTCTGCGTAACGGCCTTCATAGGAAGCGACATCCGCCAGGCCAGAGGCGGCCAGAGTAGCACCCAGCGCGTCCATTTTTTCCATCGTGTGATACGTTTCGGCGGCTTGGGCCGTTTGACCTAATCCCTGTTGCGCTTCTGCGAGAGCGAGATAGGCCTGGGAGGAGGGATTAAGTTTCAGCGCAGTCTGCGCTTCACGCTCGCCGGTAGCGAAATCCCCTCCATAGGAGCTGTAAAACGACAGAACGACCCGTTGTACAGCGCCTTTTGGAACAATCTCGACTGCCCGCTGGGCCGCTGTGACTGCTTCTGGGATTCTACGCACGCTTAAGTAACAGGCAGCGATATTGGCCCATGCTGAATCGTCGGCGGGGAAGCGTTTGAGGAGCTCGCCGTATTCTTCAATGCATTTGGGATAATTCGAGGTTGCAAAGTAATAAAGGCCACGCACCCGATAGCGTTCCCGCTCCGTCATGCGGTCCACGTGTGCCATTGCCAGTTTCACGTACTTCTCAGCGTCTTGTGTTCTGCCAAGGTTTCCGTATGCCGATGCCATTCCCCCATAAGCCCGCGCAAAGTTTGGGTCCAAGGCGATGGCATTGGAGAAGGAGCCGATGGCCTCCTGCGAATTTCCTGCCAACAACTGCTCCATCGCAATTCCATACTGATGCACTGCTGCCAAGGACGAGGTGCTGAAGGCGCCGGCGACCTGCTCGAGCTGCACCGACTCAGGTGTGGCATCTCCGAGCGCCTTGCGAATCGGAGCAGCGATCTTGGGAATGTCGAGCAGGAGTTCGTCCTTGTTCGCAGAATTGGCATTGGCGCTGGTTAGCATCTTTCCGGTGACGGCATCGACCGCTTTCACCGATACGGTGTAGCCGCCGTCGCGGTTGCTCAGCGAACCGGTCAGGACCACCGCAATACCTTCGTTGACTGCAACCAGTCGGGCGGCATTTTCATCCAGCTTACCGCTAGGATTGGGCAGCCTAGAGGCCAACTGCCGTGCAGTGCTTCGGTTGTAGGCATTAATGAAACTCGCACCCTCTAGGGCGACATTGAGCATCGGTTCGAGGGTGTCATCAAACAAGCTGTCATGAGTATTGTTCTCAAAATCCGCAACCAGCACCGAAATGGGGGCGCGAGCAGAGCCCCCACTCGGTCCAAGAAGTTTATTTCGAAGGAGGAAGCCCGTGACGGCGAGAACAAGCACCGTCGTGACCACGCCGACTATCGGCCATGGAATATCCCTTGCCCATGGTCGTACCTCGGGGAAATGCAAAGCCGCGGCTATTCCGGTTTCCTGCCAGCTGTTTAAGGCGGCGAGAGCTTCGGCAGCGCTCTGGTAACGCAACTCGGGTTCGAGTTCCAGACATTTGGCAACGATTGAGCTGAGGGACCGAGGAATCGCAGTATTGTAGGTTGAAACTGGGGCCGCCTGCTCGCGACTACGCTTGAGAAGACTGGCTACTACACTGTCGGCCTGGTACGGCATTTTGCCGGTGAGCAGTTCGTAAAAAATCAAGCCAACCGTGAAGATGTCGGAGCGCGCATCCAGGTTCTTGGCCTGGGCTTGCTCTGGCGACATATATTCCATCGTGCCGACCATCATGCCGGTTTGTGTCATTCCGTCACTGACAACGGAACGTGCGAGACCGAAGTCCATGACCACGACGCGACTGGTGCCATCCTGCATGATGTTGCCCGGCTTCAAATCACGGTGGATAATGCCCTCGCGATGAGCAGCGGCCAGGCCGCTGAATACTTGCACAATGATGTCGAGAGCTTCGTTGACTCCGAGCCTTCCTTCCTGTTTGAGCTTTTGGCGCAGGTCTTTGCCGTCCACATACTCCATGGTGATGAACTTGAGACCTTCCGCTTCCCCCAAGTCATAAATGCGCACGACGTTGCGATGAGTCACCTTGCTCGCCAACAGGATCTCTTGTTTGAAGCGTTGCAAAACATCGGGATTCGATGCCAGCTCAGGTCGGATAACCTTCAACGCCACGAGCCGGTCCAGTTCGCGGTCTTTGGCTTTGTAGACCGTGCCCATCCCGCCTTCTCCCAGGACTTCGAGAATCTCGTACCGCCGGGCCAGCAGCATACCGGGCATCAACAAAAATTGGGCGGGACGGGGCCCCGGGCTCAAGCTTTGTGCAGCGGCGCCTGCGGGGGGCGTGCCATGGAGGTTATCCAGGTCAATTAGCGTTGGCGAATCTGATGGCGACGATTCCGAACTTGAAGGACTTGGGTTGAATCCGATGTCCGCAGTGGGCCTCTCCTCCTGCGTCGGGACGAATTGCTCTCCTGGAGACCCGCTTCCTGTAGCGACTTTTCCACCTGCGGTCGATTGGTCCTTACCACCTGGATTAGGAGAATCTTTGAGTGCCATAGAGTGCATCGGGCTGGGCTGCCGATAATTCGGCCACGCCGCCCGGAATTCGAGTCCTGAGGGGGAGGATCTCTATCCGTTGTGGAGGAGTATACATTGACACGCTCATTAGTAGAAATGAAAGACCAGATCGCAACACCGCAATCGTTCGGACGGCGCAGTTGAATGTGTGATCGGAGATGGCTTAATGACCGACTTCAATACGATACCTCCAACGAGCCGGATGTCCCGTTTCACACGCCGCGAGGGAGTGATTCTGGACGGTTGGTCGGCAAACCAGAGGTTGGCCATAAACGGGCTTCGCGGAGATCAATGGCGATCTCCTCGAAGCCGACTTATGGCCAGCATCGGTGGAAGCCCGTTCCGCGTCACGCCTTCTGGTTAGCCCGTCACTCTGGAGCAATGTTGTTGGACAATTTTTCGGACTGGATCTAGCCAGCTTAACGGTCTTCTAGGGCCCTAGCTTCGCAATGTTCTCGTATTTCTGTCGGGCTTTTTGAAAGATCGCCAGCACCGCCTGCTGCTCAGTTTCAGTATTCCACATCGTGCTGCTCTGCGCCGCCGTGATCAGCCGTCCCATCCATGCCACGAAATACGCTGCATCCTCCGTGTTGCGCAGCGGGGCGCCAGCTATGTCCACATAAACCGGGCTGGTCGTCGCATACGGATACAAATCTAGAATCGGATACTCGGCCTGGTCACTGAACGCGCGCAGAATGCACCAGCCACTGCTTTCGAGCGGCAACTTGCCTTCGACGTAAGCGCTTGTGCGATTTGCATCGAGGTCTAGTTCGCGCGCCACTTTCCCGTTGCAGACGATCTGCAGATAATCCACTGGGACAATGGACCCAAGAGCCGCCTTAAAAAAGACACCCTGCTTCTTGTCGAGATGGACCTCTCCTCCTGGCGTCTCCCCTCCGAGTTCAAAGCGCAGTAACGGCCCGTTCGTTGCGAAAGTCCGTCCTGCTTTGATGGACTGGAGCCACGGCTCAAGCTTCAATGATCCAGCAGGAACTTCCGCATACACGCGGTTCAATCCAATCGGCCCTCGCAGCGAGGCGTAGTTCCCCATGAAATCTGTTCCGGCAGCGGTCGGCAGCCGGAAACCGCAGTTCAGCAACTTGTACCAAACCTCTGCCGTGGATTTATGGTCAGAAAAGCCGACAACCTCGATGTAATCCACCTTGCCGAGCGCGACATCGGCGGGCAATTCAAACGTGACCGCGTCTTTCACCGGATCCGGCACGCTCTCTAGCGGATGAACGTACCCCACCAGCGCTCCCTGTTCGTGTGCCAGATCAGCCACATTGGCATTTGCCGGAAACAAACTACCGGCCTCCGTGTTTGGGTACGCGGCGTATCCCGGCAAGATCAGATTCCGCGTCAAGTTTAGAAGGCCGAGATGTCCCCAGTAGCTGGTGTGAAATTCCTGCGCGTGCTGCAGCAAGCGATCATCGTCGGAGGCCGGATCAAGCTTCGGCGAGAAGTACGCGATATCCGGGAAGCGCTGCTCTTTATTGACGACCAGATTTTCGATGATCGACAGATTCTCGGCCGCGGCCTGCTCAATTAGATGCGATGGTGTATTCCGATACGTGCCCGCATAGTTCATGTGGACATGAGCATCCCCACTGACCCACCGTGCCTCAGGACTCTTCCACTCGATTTGCCGAAGCGAAACTGTAGCTTCCGAAGTCTTGCCCGCCTGCACCTCTAAGCTTAATTCTTCGAACCGGTATTCGAAGCCGTGCATGACGTCCACTTTAACTTTTCCGGCTGGAACCGCAACCTGAGAGATTCCCTTGGTGACAAAGTAGTGCGCCTCAAACGGACGCTCCTTGCGGTCGAAACTGTCGTCCGCTTCCATCCACCCATCATCCGGTGCATACGCCCGACCGTCTTCCGCAGTAATGAAGACCCGCGCCGCCACCGACTTCCCACTGGGGTCGGTAACTCGGAGAAGCAATTTCCCCATCGGCGTCAAATACTTTCGCTCGTAAGCGACAATCTCGTTCTGCGCACCGCCCGGAATCGTTTGTATCGACAACGACGTATTGCCGGCGTGGTTCGAAATAAACGCAATCTTTGATCCGTCCGGAGACCATCGCGGATTGATATTGTCGTAATCTCCATACGAAATCGGAAACGCATCGCCACCCTCCTCCGGCATCACCCAAAGCTGGTGCCATGACCGTCCCAGATATGACGCGTACACCATGCGCTTGCCATCCGGCGAAAGGTCAGGGCGGGCTTTCCAGGTTGTCTCCTCATAGTGGATTTCATGGGCTGCCGCGCCGGGTTGCGCCTTCATCCGCCAGAAGCCCCCAGTACCGTGAATGTGCCCTCGATTGGAGATGAAGAGGATCTCGGACCCATCACGCGACCACACCGGGCTGATCTCATGGTCCACCTTGCTGTAGTAATAGCGGGGAAGTGAACTGACGTTTTCCGGAGTGAGTTGCTGGACGTCGCTCAGTTCGCCGTTCTCGAATCTTCCTGCAAAGACGTGGAAGTGACCTTTGAAGGAAGTTGAAACAAACGCCAGCCGCTTACCGTCGGGTGAGAACCGCGGCTCGAGGTTAACCGCGCTGCCAGACGTGAGTTGTCGCGTCCGCCCATCGTGCAAGTCGAGCAACCATAGCTCCATGGCATCGTGGATGTAACGTGAAAAAGCGATCCAGCGCCCATCCGCCGACCAGTCCGGCTGATAGTCATAGCCCGGACCTGCAGTCAGTTGCTCGGCGATCGTGCTGTTCACATCCTGCCGCCACAGCGATCCGGCCATGGAGTAAATCAGCGTCCGGGAATCCGGAGACCAGGCCGCCGCGCTTGGCCCCGTAGTGAGCTGAGGCAGGTACATCTCGCGATAGTAATAAGCGTGTGGGAGGTCAATCTGTTTGAGCACCGGCTCACGCTGCGCCACGCAATTCGCGCACAACAGGAAAACAAAGATGAAAAGCCGAATCATTCGGAATCGGAACAAGATTCCTCCGCAACTCAGAAAACGGGACCGATTATACCGTCCCGAACCGAATCAGCAATTTACCTGACGATCGGGATAATGGGCAGCACTACCTGCGAGAGGTGCTTTGCGTCGTGAAATATGCGAATGTGCGCCTTTTTCATCTCGACACTGTTCACCTCCGATTTTCCACTCTGGAGGTTACGAGAGAAGTTCGGGGTGAAGCTTGCGGATATCTGCAGGCGGATCCGGTGTCCCTGCAGAAACACGTTGCTGGTGATCAGGTTCTCCAACTTCAGTTCGTAGATTGTTCCGGGGGACAACAACTGCCGGCCCCGGCTGATGTCGCGATAGCTTGCGCGCAGGACATCCAGCCCTGGACTCATCAAGTTGATCGCCGTTCCATCCGGAGAGACGTCCAGAAGACGGGTCCAAAGATCGAAATCGCGGCAGTCGCAGGAAACAAAGATGCGGGCTGTGATCGGCCCCGTTATTTCGGTATCTTCCTGCAGCAGAGCAGAATCGAAGGTCAAAACATCGGCGCGATCAGCCAGCTTGCGATAATCGTGGGCGCCGGAGGAATCGTACGTGTTGACGACGGGAGTTGCCGGATCGGATACGAATTCGCTGAAGCTATCCGGGTTGTCGAAAGGTGTGGTTTGCAGTCGCCCCGCACTTGTATTACCGGTCCCCGGCGCCAGGAAAGCTGGTGTCGTTCTCGCTGCCGGCGGCCACTGATCCGCGTCGCGCCACTGGTTGCGCCCCATTACGAAGTAACGCACTGGCTTTTCGTGGTCGACGCCGTTGTCTATGTGCTTCAGGTAGTGATCCATCCAGCGCAGCACAACCTCGTCGTAGTCGATCGCCGCGGTCGGGCCGAACTCACGCTCTCCGGATCGCGTTCTTGCGGTGTTGTCCACGCCATGAACCCACGGTCCAAGCAGCAGGTGAGTGCGAGGGTCGTTGTCGCCCTTCCTGGACTGGAGCAGGCCTGCAAAGTTTGTAGTTGCGCCTTCCGGGCCATAGTTGTCGTCGTACCACGCCGAAAGGTTAAGAACAGCTGCGTGCGTGCTAGGGTACTTCTCTCGCAGTTCGCTCCAGTTCCACCACGGATCCTCTGGCGGATGTTGTAACCAGTCGAAATAATAAGGAGCGGATTGCTGCAAGGGCTTCACGTCAAGCAAGGGCACCGTATTCAACATCTTCGCCCCTTCCTCCTTCCAGGCAGCGACAGCCTCTTTGTAGGTGCGCGGGCCTGGCAGGTTCTTTTTCGTGCGGGTATCCCAGGCAATGTTGTCCCAGATCCACTCGATCCATGACATGTCCCACGTTCCGCCTGCGTAGAAGAAGTTCTGCGGCGTCGAAAATGTCATGGCCGGAACCATGGCCTGCAAGTGAGGAGGGCTCTGAATCGCGGCGAGCCATTGGACTGCACCGGGATACGATAGGCCGAAGGTTCCCACATCGCCATTCGACCAGGTCTGGGCCGCGGCCCACTCGATCGTGTCGTAGCCGTCTCGCCCTTCATTTTCGTACGGACGGAAATCTCCATCCGAGCGATGCCGTCCGCGAACGTCTTGAATTACGACGGCATAGCCACGCTCGGCTGCGTGCTTGAAAGTCGTGTACTGCTGCTGCGCGGCATCTTTTCCGTAGGGCGTCCGATACACCAAGACGGGGAATTTGCCGGCCTTGGCTGGGCGCATTACATCCGCACGCAGAACCACCCCGTCACGCATGGATACGGCGACGTTTTTCTCCAGAACAAAATGCGTCGTGGGCGTCGCGGTGTCTTGACCGCACATGAAAACGGAAGGGGCAAAGATCAGAACCAAGACCCAGAGTTTCATCGGGCGTTGAGACTAACAGGGGCCGAGATATGGCGGCAAGCCCTGCGACTTCCCCGCCATTTTCCTCCAGCTTGATTGGGAGTTGCATAGCCGTTTCAATCATCTGGTTCCGGAATCTACACGACCTCTGTTTTGCGTCGCCACCAACTCGATTCTTGCTATAAAATTCTTACGCTGAGATGACAGTAAACAGAATGTCACTGCTGACTGATTGCATCACTGCCAGGTCCTGAGTGCTGAGTTCTAACGCTCAATCCGCTGCGACAACTCTACCGGCCCGTTACTACACAGATCCCGATCTCTTCCACGACGAAGTCGAACGCTTCTACTGCCAGACCTGGATCTGCGCCGGGCGCGCAGACCAAGTTCCGACACCGGGCGACTTTTTTCTGCGAGAGGTTGCGGGTGAAAGCATCATCGTTACTCGTGATGGCAGTAACTCGTTGCGCGCGTTTTTCAACGTCTGTCGGCATCGCGGCACCCGGATCTGTGCCAGCGCCGAAGGGCATTTCCCCGGACGGATCCAGTGTGGCTATCACGGTTGGACCTACGGACTCGACGGAAGTCTCATCGGCGCGCCCCACGTACACGACGGCTTCTGCCGCGAAGACTATCCCCTCAATCGCGTGCATGCCGACGTCTGGGACGGACACATCTTTATCAATCTTGGCGCGGAGCCCGCCCCGCTGGCCAGTCAGCTAGAGGACCTGACTCAGAAATTCCAGAATTGGCAAATGGCCGATCTGCGCACCCATCGGCGCATTGGGTATGAGGTGAAGGCTAACTGGAAGCTGATCATGGTGAACTACAACGAGTGCCTGCACTGTCCCATTCTTCATCCGGCGCTCAGTGCCATTACCGATTACCTCTCCGGAGAAAACGACAGTCCCCATCGCGGGTACATCGGCGGCTCAATGGAGTTTCAGGGTGGCGCCAGGACTATGAGCAAGGATGGCAAGCTGCGGCGCAACTACCTTCCCGGACTCAACGCAGACGAGCGCGACAGAGTTTATTACTACGCGATTTTTCCTAATCTGCTGCTCAGCCTGCATCCGGATTACATGATGACCCACACGCTCTGGCCGCGTGCCGTGGATCGTACTGACGTTATCTGCGAATGGCATTTCCACCCCGACGAAATGGTCAAGCCTGACTTCGAAGCTGATGATGCGATTGAATTCTGGAATGTTACCAATCGCGAAGATTGGGCCATCTCAGAGCTCTCTCAACTGGGAATCAAGTCTCGCGCCTATAAGCCCGGTCCCTACTCCCGTTGCGAATCTCTGCCCCACGCCTTCGACCAAATGGTGCTGGATCGTGAGAAGCAAGTAGTCAAGAAGCAGCCCCGCTAAACGGCCAACGCCCACCCTCGCTCTGCGGTCTTGTTCCCCGCGACCCATGTAAGGTGATACGGCCACGCTTATCACCTTTTCCCGACCCGTTAGACTGAGCCAGAGCGAGCCACCTTCACGCTCCAGCCGCATGTCAATAGCGCGAGAATGCCGAAACCCGGAAGCCAGCCGCGGTTCGTGAAGGCAATATGCATACCCACTAAGTCTTTATATACCTTGACAAGCATATACTCTGTGGAGTATATGAAGAGAGTGGAATCTGTATTCGAAATCATTGCGGAGCCGAACCGCCGCGCGATCTTGAGCCTCCTGGTCTCCTCACAACAGTCGGTGGGAGAGATCGAGCGTCAACTTCGTATGCCGCAGCCGACCGTGTCAAAGCACCTGCGCGTGCTGCGCGACGCCGGTTTCGTGGAATCCACGGTGGACGCACAGCGCCGTCTCTACCGGCTGAAACCTGAACCATTTCAGCAGGTGGATGCCTGGCTGGTTCAGTTCCGCCGGTTCTGGTCCGCTCACGTGGATGCTCTCGAACGCCACCTCGACCGCATGGATCCATCCACACCAACGAAAAAGAAGACAAAGGAGAAGACGACGCGGTCCAAACCGCGACGTGACAAAGGAGAATCGAAATGAAAATCAAACTGACCAGCGTATACGTGGACGACCAGGAGAAGGCCCTGCACTTCTATACCGAGGTACTGGGCTTTGCCAAGAAGACCGATTTCAGCCAGGGGCCCTATCGCTGGCTGACCGTGGCCTCGCCCGAGGAGCCGGACGGCACTGAGCTGCAGCTGGCGCTGAACAACAACCCCGCGGCCAAAGCGTATCAGCAGGCGATCTTTCAACAGAACCAGCCTGCGGCCATGTTCTACACCGACGACGTCAAGGGCGACTACGAGCGGATCAAGGCACGCGGCGCCGAGTTCACGATGCCGCCCACTGACGTGACCGACTCCACCATTGCGATGCTGAAGGACACCTGCGGCAATCTCATTCAGCTCACCCAGCTGGCACGCCACTAAGACAGGGGGAAGAAGATGATCGAACGCGCGCAGTACACACCGGGTCCGGCCAGCGGGGCGCAGATGCGAAAGCAAGAAGGAGAGAACTGGACGCTCATCCTCGTCAGAGAACTGCGCCACTCGCCGGAAAAAGTCTGGCAAGCGCTGACCGACCCGGCGCATCTGCGCGAGTGGGCCCCCTTTGACGCCGATGGGAGCCTGGGTACGGTTGGAGCCAAGGTGAAGCTCACCACGGTGGGAGCGCCCTCGCCGCACATTACCGAAACAACCGTGACGCGAGCCGACGCTCCCAAGGCTGCTTGAGTACAAGTGGGGTGGCAACGACATGCGGTGGGAACTCGAAGCCCTTGGGCAGCGGCACGCGCCTGACGCTGTGGACCAGCATCAATCGGCACTTCATCGCAATGGGTGCTGCCGGTTGGCACATTTGTTTCGATGTTCTGGATCACCTTCTCGCCGGTCAGCCCATTGGACGCACTGTCGGGCCCGAGGCCATGAAGTTCGGCGGCTTTCAGCGACTGCACGCCGAGTACGCCAAGCAGTTCGGTATTGAAATGCCGAAGTGGCCGCCTAAGCCCGGGCCAGAGTAAATGAACCGATATCACCAATGATAATAAGGAGGATAAGCTAATCATGACAGAAGCCACCAAACGTTCAATTTTTCGCTGGGTTCACATCATCTTTGGCATTCCGATACTCGGTTACATTTATGATTCGCCTTCGGATACTCCCAACTACGCCCCCATTGTTAGGTATCTCTTTCTTCCTGTACTGCTCCTTTCGGGGCTTTGGATGTGGAAAGGTCATGTGGTTCGACGACTGTTTTCGAAGAGATCACCGGTTGGCGCGACAACATCACCGACAACAGTGTAGGGCGCACGCCTCGTCTGCCACGCGGAGTCGCCCGCAAATGGGAGGACGTGAATTGGGAGACCTCCTCACATTGTTCAATCCATCCCCTTGCTAGCGTGAAAACTATGGCAAACGAAACCGTTTCAAAGAAACAACGTGAAGAACTACTCAGAACATTGAAAGCCCGTTTTGAGAAAAACATGAACCGCCATCAAGGTCTTGAATGGGCTAAAGTACAAGCAAAGCTTGAAGCTAATGCTGAAAAACTGTGGTCACTCCATGAAATGGAAAGAACTGGCGGTGAACCGGATGTTGTTGGTCATGACAAAAAGACGGGTGAATACATTTTTTATGATTGTTCAGCGGAAAGTCCGAAAGGCCGCAGAAGTCTTTGTTACGACCGTGAAGCGCTGGATTCAAGGAAAGAAAATAAACCAAAAAATAACGCTATGGATATGGCAGCGGCCATGGGCATTGAGCTTTTAACGGAAGAACAATATCGAGAGTTGCAGAAACTTGGAAATTTCGATACGAAAACGTCGAGCTGGGTGAAAACACCTTCCGATATCAGAAAACTCGGCGGCGCCCTCTTTTGTGATCGCCGCTTCGACACTGTTTTCGTGTATCACAACGGTGCGGAATCTTACTATGCCGCCAGGGGATTCCGTGGCTCGCTAAGGGTCTAGCGAGAACAATCTCATGTCATGCAGGTGGAAGTTTTATGGCATCGAGAATGTCGTCACTTGAACCCGGTGCCCTCCCTCCCTCTGATCTATTCAAATCAAGAAAAAAGAAGATAGAGCAGGCGTCATAGTTGACGGCGGTTTGTCCGGATGCTGGGCACCTAATTATCGATTTTCAATATAAGACTTGACGATAATCGATAAATATATTATTGATATTCGATAATTAAGGTGGTGAACATGTCCACGCCAGCCTCGTCCTCCGCCGCGCTGCCGATCGCGTACATCGTGCTGCGGATCCTCATCGTCCTGAACTGGCTGATGGGCGCCGCGATCCTGGCTCTGCTGGTCGTCATGCCCAACGAGCAATGGATCATGGCGCGTTCAAGCTTTCTCCTTCGCCTGAAGCGGAGCGGCTGGTCATGGGCCTGCGCGCGGTCGCCGTGCTCGGTCTCGTCGGTGATCCCGCTGAACTACGTCGTCCTCAAACGGCTGCTCGCGATCGTTGAGACGGTGCGCGCGGGCGACCCGTTCGTCGCCGCGAACGCGTCCCGTTTGCAGGCGATCGCCTGGGCGCTGCTCGCGCTGCAGCTTCTCAGCCTCGTCATCGGCGCGATCGGCAAGACCATTTCGACTCCGGCGCATCCGCGTCCATCTCGATGCCGGCTTTTCGATCAACGGCTGGCTCGCCGTACTCCTCACGTTCCTGCTGGCCCGCGTGTTCGCGGAAGGCGCGCTCATGCGCGAAGACCTCGAAGGGACGGTGTGACATGGCGATCGCCGTCAAGCTCGACGACCTGCTCCACGATCGGCGGATGACGCTGACCGAGCTCGCGGATCGGGTCGGAATGACGCTGGCCAACCTCTCGATCCTCAAGACCGGCAAGGCGCGCGCGATCCGCTTCTCGACGCTCGATGCGATCTGCGAGGCGCTCTCGTGCCAGCCTGGCGACATTCTCCAGTTTGAGCCGGAGCAAGCAGAACGCGAGCGACCGGCAGTCGCGAGCAAACGGAGTGCAAGCCAATGAAAAATCAAGTCCTGCTGACCATCACGTCTCTACTCACCATCCTGCTCATGACGCTTCACCTGACGAGCGATACCATCCACGCCCGGGTCGGGACGCTCGAGGCCGGGGGCTCAACCCTCGTTGGTGTGCCCGTCCTGGTCCTCTGGCTGTACGGAACGCTGGTGCTTGCCGAACGGCGGTCGGGGCACATCATCATGCTGGTCGGGTCGCTGCTTGGGTTGGGCATGCCTATCTTCCACGTGATGGGAGCGGCAGGCATTTTTCACGGCCAGATCGCCAAGTCCAGCCCAGCCTTCTTGTTCGTCTGGACGCTGCACGCGCTCGGCGTGACTGGGATGTTCTCCTTCATCCTCTCGGTCGCGCGGACTGTGGGGCCTGCGACGGAGCCAGCCCCAATAGTGGAGGAACCCTGCAAGTTTCAGATTTCTTGTACGATCCTTCTTCTGGCGCAAAGACGCCCCAATCCGCCGAACGCATATCGCTGTCGGCCAAAGCGAAGAGGAACTATGTCACGCAACGAAGGAAACACAAAAGGAAGAACGGTAACCTTGCACGTAGTTTCGAGTCTCGATGGATTCATCGCGAAAAAGGACAACAGTGTCTCCTGGCTCGATAGCCCCGGAAGCGTCTACGAAGCCGGGGTTTCCATTTCGGAGGAAGAAGTTGTGGCCTTCGTCAAAGCGATCGACTGTTATGTGCTCGGTTCCCGCACGTATGAACACGCGCTGGAACTGGGCTGGCCCTATGGCGATACTCCGGTCGTGGTGGTGACCGGCAGAGAATGGCCGCCGGCGAGCGCGAGGAAGACCGTCGAGTTCTATTCTGGCGATCTCACGACATTGGTTGACGCGAAACTTGCGCCTCGATATCGAAACATCTGGCTCGTGGGCGGGGCCATGTTGTGCCAGCGTTTTCTCGAACTCGGCCTGGTGGACGAAATTCGGTTGACGATAGCGCCTGTCCTGTTGGGTGAAGGACTCCGCCTGTTCGGCGGCTCCCCGACGGAGGAGAGGTGGAATCTGAAGAACGTGGTCGCGTACAAGAACGGCTTTGTCGAGCTATCGTACTCTGCCCGCGGCGTCTGAGCCGCGGACGCTTATCCTGAGCGCGGCTTATCCGCAAGGGATCTTACTTCGAGCTACGACCGGGCAGATTCGATCGAACAAAAAGGGTGTCCCACTTCCGGCTGGTGTTGCCAGAAGTGGGGCTTCTTGATCGGCTCCCTAACACCTGCAACCGCCGCCCTACATCGGCTTGTAAGTCATAATCGCGGTCTTGGTTCCCGCCTTGGGAACCGGGTTGAAGTAATGGACCTCGAGCGCCGCTCCATCGCCGTGGAACGACCCCGCTGATACAGCATTCGCGGCAGGGTCGCAGGGATTTGGTCCGAGGCCGCCCGTGTTGAGAATGAAGGACCCGACCAGGCCGGGAAAAAATGTATTGGCGGTGAGGGTCAGTCCATAACTATCGAAGTTTGACCCACTCACGGTCCGATAGGCAACCAGGAAGTCGTTATTGGCGTACTGGTTAAAGGCATCGATATCGGCAAATCGCATCAGGTAAGCGGTTCGAGGAATTGCCGTGAGATTCTTGAGCGCCATGGTGACCTTAGCCGACGCAGGCGATTGTGCCGTGGCAGGTAACTCGGTGATGGTTTGCGTGAGTTGCCAGAGCCCGTCACTAGTTATGCGAACAAACTTCACAGTAGTCGCAGTGGAGCTGAGCAGGGTAGTCGGGCCCCAATTGCCGCTATCATTGGTGCCGTAGTCGTAGTAACCAACTGGAGTGGCAGGGAAAAAGTCACAAATGCCATAGCCCTCCGACGGCCAGGTGCCGGCAATGTTGTCCGACCCAGCGGGGTTAGAGAATTGCGTGATATTCCCGTTGGCCGTGACACAGTACTGCGTTTCGGTCCATCCCGAACCGGAGTGAAAAGTGTAAGCACAGGTAGTACTAGCAGGTGTGACGTCAGCATTGGTCGCGCTGGACTTGTTTCCCATCTGCGCTGCGGCCCAGGACGATAGGGTCAGTACCACTACGAAAAGCAAAAGTTTTCTTGCCATGGACGTAATCTCCTCCTTGCCTTGACAGGCATTGCTGCTAGGCAAAGAACCGATGCTTCCCGTGGCCGAGTTTCGGGCAGGGATAGGCTCTTCGCCAAGAATTGGTTTTTGTTCTCGTTGGTGTTCTTGCCAATTGCGCTAGCAACTGGCTGCTGTCGGGGGGCAAAGCTTACGTTGTCTGGTCCCTGGAACGGGGAAGAGGCCCACTACTTGTGCGTGATGATGAGGCCAGGTTACAAAGTTGTCAAGCAAATTCCGCGGGTCTGTCGGTTGATGAGATAACTCACGGGTGCCCCATTCAAGGCCTCTTTTGCCTTGAGTGGGGATGTTCAGCAAGCTACGCTGACCACATGCCTTGGGGTCTTAAGCGTTATCACCACACCGGCCAAAGTCACTACACCAGCCAAAGTCATTTCGTAACTTTTTGCTGTTATTACCGCCGCCCTCTATTCACGACCGACCGGCAAAAGCCTGCATGGCTTCGATCCTGCTGGAGTGCAGGTCCAAAATCTTGCCCGCTTCGGTGATTTTCAACACCGTCTTGACGTGCCCTTCGGCGCTCGTAACCCGCAGCTTTCCTCCGGCCTCTTTGATCTTGCCAGAGCACATGACGAGAGTGCCGATTCCGCTGCTGTCGAGATGACTGACGCGGGAAAGATCAAAAACTATCTTTCTTTCTCCTTCCTCCAGAAGTTCCGCGGTGAGCCACTCGATTTGTCGGCACTCGGGCCCATAGACCATTTTTCCTGCAAGCTCCACAAGGACCACGTCCGGCTCGATGCGGGTTCGTTCTACGTCAAGTTCTCGCAACTTAGTTCCGGGCTCCTCGGCTATTTCCTCGAGTGCCGCCAGGAACCGGTATCCTCTACCCTCAAAGGTTTCGATGTAACGCGGTCTTTCAGCGGTATCGCCGAGAGCCTGCCGCAATTTGCTGAGCGCGGTGTTCAGGCCGTTGTCAAAATCGACAAACGTGTCTGCTGGCCACAACCGTTGCCGCAAGCTTTCGCGGCTGACCAATCTGCCCGCCTGCTCCAGCAGGCAAGCCAGAACTTCAAATGGTTTGCGCTGCAGATGAACTCGTCGGCCGTTCTTGTTCAGTTCGCCTGTTTCCAGACAAACCTCGAACGGACCAAATCTATATTGAGGCAAATCTCGATGTTGAAGGGGCATGACCTGCGCCACCCCGCTGTTGGCTCTAGTGTATATAACCCGTCAAATCCCGACCTGAGGCTAGCCTAGTAAATTGGATAACTTGTTCCCGTTCAACTGATTAGCAGTTAAGGAAGAGTAAAGGTCGAATTATGCGACCGTCCATTGTCTGCCGCTCTGACATGACGCAGAATGTACCGCAATTACAGGAGTTGCGATATGTCAGATAAAAAGTCTCCCGAACGCACGGACGACATGTCTGGGAAACCTAAAACGAAGATTGGTAAATTAGCCCTTCACGTTTGGGACTTCGCCAAATCATCTCAACCAATCTATCTGGCCGTGTTCTTGATGGTCTGCTATGCCGTGTGGGAGGCAAAAACTCCGGTCACCATGATTGCACCCTTCCAGGTTCCAAACGACAAGCCGTCTTTCACCGGGGACATTGTCGCGGATTCGGTGCAGGACGCCTTAAAGTCTATCCGCAATGAAATCGAGTCAGAAAAACAGGACATGAGCCTGAGATCATCGGAGACCGGTCTGCCCGACCTGCGAAATATGCTCATGCCAAGGTTGTGGCAGGTGCAGGCCCCGCCTCGCTTTACGGTTGAGGTCAAAGGAGTGTCCTACGGGCGAATCCTCTCTCTCGCGCGAGAAATTCTTGGAACTGAGACCACAATCTCCGGAGACGTGGTGATGGATGGAGAGAAATTCATTCTCATCGCACGCGCGGCTGATGGCGGACCATGGGAGTCAACCGCCCAGCCGTTAGGCGCGGATGGCTTGAAGCAAGCCAGCAGGGAGCTGGCCGTAAAGATCCTGATGACGCAGGATCCGACACTTGCCGGCGTTGCTCTTCTTAAGCATGGACAGATTGACGAAGGGCTGGAAGAACTCATACGAGCGCGAAATCGCAAACCGACGGATCCGGGGTTGAAGTTGAATCTGTGCGTGGGATTCGCCTCGAGCCGCCGCTATGACGATGCCATTGACTGCTACGAACAAATGCTTCAGATGAGCCCCGACTCTCCTGACATAAAGGAGCGCATGGCGCAAGCCTACTACCTGAAAGGGCTCCGTGACGACGCCATCCGATTGTACGAGGAGCTGGACAGGGACGGCTATCGAACGGCTTTACTAGGGCTCGGAGAGGCCAAAGACTACAACGGTGACTCCCGCTCCGCGGTGAAGGCATACGATAAGTTTCTGGCCACCGAATCTCAGGATCGGAACAAGGCTCTGGCGCACGTGAAAAAGGGTCTCGCACTTGCACATCTCGGCAGCCATCACGACGCTCTCGATGAATATAGAGAGGCGCTCAAGTACGCTCCCGGAGATGTCTTGATTCTGGTGCACGAAGGCCTCGAACGAGCCGACGCAACCGATATAGATTGCGGCATTGCTCAAATCAAAAGCGTGGTGGATGAAAACCAGAAATCAGACGCCCTCCCGTTTGCGCGGGTCCAACTCGGGGTGTTGCTCGAAAGGAAGGGCGACTGGCAGGGCGCGATAGAACAGTACGAATTGGCCGCTCAAACGCAACCGAACTACGTCGAGGCTCACATGAAATTGGCTAAGGCATTGGCCCACGAAAACCGGGGAACAAGGGCGTTAGCGGAGTACGCCAAAGCCGCAAAACTCAGTGGTCTCGATCTGGAGAGAGGTAATTCGGAAATCTTCGCCAGTCAATGGCTGGCGAATGAGCTGCGGGATCTGGGCAATTACTCCGGCGCCGCATCCGCGTATCGTAGAGCGATTCAGCTGAAATCTGATGACAGCGCCGCCCATTGCCAGCTCAGCCTGATTCTTACCAGGCAGGGACATCTTTCTGAGGCTATCCGGGAGTATGGCTCCGCGTTGGTCCCGGCAAAGGTACAGCAACTCAATGATGGGGGCTGCTTGTCGATTGTGGACCATCTGCTCGATCAATCTGTCGCAACCCCCGGACCCGGGCGCGCACGAGCTGTAGCAGAGCTTCTCAAGGTGCGGCAAGGAATCCACAGCAATGAAAAAGAGGCCGTGTTGGCGAAAGCCGAAAATGCGCCGCGACCAAAGATTTAACGTTCCACGTCCTGGCTGATGAGATAACCGTGTCGGCTCCTAACGAGTGAGTCGACTTCATAACCAAGGCTCGCAGAAAAGGAGCCGACACGCTTATCTCATCAGCCTTTGGAGGAATAGTACAGGCGCCCCAGCTTCAAGGGTGAAGGGAAAATCCAATCTTCGGCTTCCTTTATCTGCTCATTGAAAGAACGCAGCCTTGAACCTCTCATGGCGCTGGCGTGCCGCTTCGACAAGGTCCGAGAATTCTTTTGCTGGACGGAGACTGGCGAGGAGCGAGTCCGACGCGATGTATGGATAAGGGAAAAAGCCGCCGTCAATGCTGAGTTTCAGCACCCGTAGAGCTGAGCGTTTGTCGGGCAGGGAAGCATAGGCCTGCGCGATCTTGTACATGGCCTCGGCATCTCCGACATTTCGGGCCGCGATTTTGCTCTCAATAGAGCGGAGCGCATCGGCGGCCTGCGGCACTTGATTCTGCATTCGCAGGCTGAGGGCTTTCCCGATCTGCGCCTGAAGAAGAGATGCATCCAGCTCGAATGCGCGGTCAAACTCCTTCCGAGCGGGTTCCATATTGCCCTTGTAGTATTCACCAAAGCCTCGATAGAAAGCGATCAAGGCGACGTCGTCCGTTTTTGGCAGGCTGTTGAGAAACTTGTCGAACTCTTGCAGATACAGATAGGTATTCAGCGTCGAGCTGTTGATCTTGACGCCGGGATCGAGTTGCCGGGCACGCTCACATTCCTCAGCGGATTCGGGGAGCATGCCTCCGAAGCGGTAGGCATATCCAAGTTCCCAATGGATTTCGGCGTGATTCGGATTCTCCCTGAGCGCTTCCCGCAGCAAAGGCACGGCCTTTTCAACGCGCCCCGTGTCGGTGAACATATTGGCCATGTAGATGCGCGCCTCGATGAGATCCGGATGCAGATACAAAGCTCGCTCAAAAGCGGACTCGGCCTCGCGGTATTGTTCGCGGCCTCCGAATTGAAACGACGCGTTCGCGGTATAGGCTTTGCCGAGGTGCGCCCAGGTGAGCGCATATCCCGGGGCCATAACGGCCGATTTCTCGAGCATCTTGATGGCGAGCGCAAAATCGTTCTTCGCGTACAGGTCGACGCCACGCAGGTAGAATTCGTATGCCTGCGGGTTGACCTGCTGGTCGGGTTTAAGACGCTCCACCTCCAAAGGAGTCAGGGTCAATTCGAGGCCTTTGATGATCTGCTGCGCGACATTGTCATGGACGGTGAGCAGGTGATTGTATTTGAGATCGAAGGAACCCTTCCAGAGAAGATTCTGCGTTTTCACATCAATGAGCTGGCAGGCAATCCGAAGGTCGCTGCCGTCGTGGAGAAACGTGCCTGTCAACAGTGTGTCGGCATTCAGTTCGGCGGCGGAACGCGCGATGTCGAGATCGGGTGATGCAAACTTCTTCACAGCATACGACGGCCGCACGATGAGATTGTTGACATATCCCAGCTTCGTGATGACGGCGTCGGCCAGGGAGAATCCGAGGAAGTCGTCCCGAGTGTCCTTGGTCAGGTTCTGAAACGGCAGAACAGCCAGACTTCGCAATTCATGCGCTGGCGGTCTGGCCACCGGCTCACGCCGATGGGCAAGATATACCCAGAAAGCGACGGCAATCACAACGAGGACTGCGGAGCCGACCCAGTAGGGCAGGCGGGCGGAGGCCGTCGGAGCCCGAGCCGGCCCGGCCGCAGGAAGAGCTACATCGGCCGAACTTGTCGATTCGACCAGCTTGGGACCGGCCATGTTGGAATCTGAAAGCATAGCTCCCACTCGCGCTGCCGGAACGAGGAGGTCGCTATCCCGCAGCTCTCTGATGGGCATGACGAAGCGATAGCCATTCTTAGGGACCGTCTCGATGTAGTGCTGACCTCCCGGCCCCGTTCCCAGTACTTTGCGTAACGCGGAGATATTTACCGTCAGGTTTGCCTCTTCCACGAAACTGTCGGGCCACACCCTCCGCATAAGTTCCTCTTTCGTGGTGAGGCGTGATCCGTTTTGGACCAGTAGGAGCAGGACGTCGAAAGCCTTAGGAGCGAGGGGAATGGGTGTTCCCTCGCTCGTCAGAAGGCGCTCAGCGGGATCGAAGCGGAAGGCTCCGAATTCATACAACAGCTTGCTTTTCAAGGGCATGACAACACTTGGAAAAAGCTTTGAGAATCCTTGCAAATTACCAAAGAACCTTTAAGGACACATCAAGCGAGTGGCACATAGGGTGAACAGGGATCACAAGTGGAGGTCCACACCGGTGTGCCGGAAATTGTAGAGCAGGCCTCCCGGTTCCGGCAAGGTTCGGAGAGTGGTCCATCCCGGCGTAAACACAAACGTGCCAGGCAGAGCCAGGAGCTCACGTTGAATGTGGGCCAAAGCAGATTTGTGCCACGCGGGGAGAGCAGTAATGACTTTTCCGCCTCTTCAGGGCGTCGCGCGAGAGGGACAGCTGTCGATGTGGAAACAACCGCAAACTTCAACCAAATCTATTCATGAGACTGAGGAAACAATAGAAATGACGATGACAAAACGCAAACTCGTTGTGATGTGTGGTCTGGTCTTGGCGATATCGAACCTGACCGCGGTCGCTCAAAACACAATCTTCAATATGGTGCGCTCTTCGACTGCGGTGGCGGCAGGATGTCTTCCGACTGCCTCGGGGCGGGTCACGATTCACTCCATCGGAATTGCTGAAACGATGCACGTCGAAGTGAATGGGCTGCCGGCGAACAAGGATTTCGACTTCTTCGTGATCCAACTCCCGAACGCGCCGTTCGGAATGTCGTGGTACCAGGGCGACATCGAGACGGACAGCAACGGACGAGGCATTGCCGATTTCGTGGGAAGGTTCAGTATCGAGACCTTCGTGGTGGCTCCTGGAAGCGGACCGGCGCCGGTCGTCCACGCTGCGGACGCCAGTACGAATCCGGCCACCGCGCCCGTGCACACCTATCACCTTGGATTGTGGTTCAACAATCCGGCCGATGCGGCCGCTGTGGGATGCCCGAATTCGGTGACGCCGTTCAACGGAGATCACACCGCGGGCGTCCAGGCGCTTAGCACCCGCAACTTTGCCGCCACGACAGGTCCCCTTAAGCGCATTCAGTGATGGAATCGTGAAGACTCAACCAGGCCTCGAGAGATCGGGGCCTGTTTTTTCCTTGTCTCAAGCAACAGCGCACGCTAGGCGACGCCCTCAAGTCGCTGATGCAAGGAGGAGCACGGCGTCCGAGAGCCGACATCGCAATCGAAGCCCCAATCGAATCGACCGGGAAGGGCACGAGTTCACTCGTGCCAATATGCGGAAAACGAATATGCGCTTTAGCGCCCGAGGCGACTTTTTGTCCGGGCCAAGCACTACTACGACTTCAACGTTCGAAATCATGCCCAGCTTCTAGAGAAGCTCTACTACATTCATTCGAATCCGGTGACGGAGGGATTGTGCGAGCGCCCCGAAGACTCGCCGTGGAGCAGGTTTCTCCATCACGCAACCGGCTGCGAAGGACGAATTGAAATCGAGTCCGAATGGACCGCACGCAAGCGCGAGCGAGCAGCGGCCGGCCGGTGGCCCACTCAAGCCCGGGTTTGGCTTGAGTGGGGTAGTTCTACTGCCGGGCAGAGTCTTCCCGCCATTTTGCGAAAGCGTGAGCGGCGGACAGCCTCCATTCCTCACGCAGTGCAACACGTGTTTCCGCTCACGCAGTCCTGTGACCACCAACACCGACGTCCCTCATCATTTTCTGAGAGTTTAGAGTTGCCACAAAATGTGGCTTGCCTCCACGGACTCAGAATCCGCTGGGGGCTTTGTATTTGGCCGTAACTCAAACAAACGATCTTTGAAAATCTAGCTGTTGGAAATCGGCCTTGCCATCTGCCTCGCGGCGAACGGCCGGGCGGGCGGAGCGCAGTCTGCAATTCGGGTGGCCCATTCGCGCGCGTGCCGCTAGTGGCATTGGCAAAGTTCGCGTGCAGAAGTCTTTGAAACTTGAAACCTTGAAACGTTGAAACCTGAGTCTTTTCAAGATTTTGCCCCCATCTCATTGCAGCCCTAGGATTAAAATGCAATCTCCCGGTAACCTAATGATTCCACAAGACCACCTAGGGGAGGGTGGGCAGGGTGCACTCCACGATCGGGTGTCCCATTCAAGCCCGGTTTTGGCTTGGGGCAGTTGCCAGCTAAGTCCTTATTTCGGAATATTTTACGTGTAAGTCGTTCTTTGACAAGATTTTGCGCGGAATGCCGGCGATCTGAACCCAGCAACACGCCTGGAATCAATATTTTGCAGAATTCGGTCTAAAAAAATGCTTCCCTTCAGCCTGGCAAAATCCTCCCGCTAAGTCCTTATTCCGGAATATTTTACGTGTAAGTTACTTGTTTTGAAGATTTTGCACCGGATGGCAACCATCGAAAACCCGCAACTCCTTTAACTGGAATATTTTACGCGGATCGATCGAAAAATTTTGCATGCAGGCACGGCGGAGGTTGCAGGTTACGCTGAGCGCAGCTAAATTAGGTGCGAGAGTTGGAGCTGTACATGAAAAGGACGCGTCCCGATGGAATCTGCCTCTGCATTCATCGACGCAGAAGATCAAGCAACTTGGAGACTGGCGCGGGAAGACGCTCGCGAAAGTGCGCGACATCATCCACCAGGCAGACCCTGAGATCGTCGAAGAGTGGAAGTGGGCCAAGCCGACATCGCCGGGGACTCCCGTCTTTTCCCACGGCGGCATCGTCTGCACGGGAGAGACGTACAAGAACGTCGTCAAGATGACATTTGCCAAGGGAGCTGCGTTGAAGGACCCTTCCGGTCTATTCAACTCCAGCCTCGACGGAAATGTCAGGCGCGCCATCGACATCCACGAAGGCGACAAGATCGATGAGGCGGCCTTGAAGGATCTCATCCGCGCTGCAGTGGCGCTTAATCTAAAGGGCAAAAGCAAGCCGAAGCCGAAGCCCCGGCGAGCCACCAGCAAGCGGGCCGACTAGCTTCATCGCAGGTTCCGGCACTCTCCCCACCGCAACTGCTGGGTCAAGTGTGGACGCTGCTGATGCTGGCGGTGAAGATCGGCAAGGTCAGGCATTTGCGACTTCAGTGCGAAATCGATCATCTTTTTTGATGGCGGGTCTTTTCGCCGCTAGAATTGGGCTGCATCGGTCGACTCTAGTGAGCCCTGTGCAGATAGAACTGGTTTTGTCATGATTACTGCGAACACCGTTCCGACGATCGATGAATACTTCCGTAAGCGACTCATGCCCGTGGAGGGAGCAATTCCACACCTGCCCGGCATCGAGATGTTTGGAAATTCCATTCCTGCCGGAACCGTTGGTGGAGACTTATTTGAGTACATCAATTTTCAACAGCGCTACGATATCGATGCGCGCATCCAGCGGGCTTTGCGATTATCGAGGGATTTTCTCGAACCGCTGCCGCCGGGTGAATCTCCGCGCAACTCGGTCGACGATCACGTAGCCTGGTTGAAAACGACTCAGGGCTACAGGCCCGAGATGGAATCCGAGTACAGGCGGGCAAGGAGCTCGGAGGAGGTAAGGGTCGCGGATGACTTGCATGAGCTTTATACGACAGCGGGTATTCTGCTCGTAGACGCGCAAGGTCACGGAATTATCTCAGCCAAGATTGCTTCCACAGTGCATGACACTTTCCATGCCTTGATGCTTTCCGAACTCGATCGACACGGAAGAACCACGCCCGAGTTATTCGAAAACATTAACCTGCGATTGGCGCAATCAGTCACCGCCCGCAACGCGCTGGGGATAAGCGAAAAGGGAAATGCGCGCGAAATCGCGACCATGTTATATGGGGAAGTGAATCCTCGCGGCCACTTTCGCTTCGTGAACTTCGGGCATCCTCCGCCACTGGTCTTCTCTGCCGAATACCGCAGGTTCATGAAGATAGATGAAAGCAAAATGGTCCAATTCCTTGCTCTCGGCCTGCAGATCCCTGCAGATCACCCAGATCGCAACAAGTACTACTCGATGAATTCTCGATTGATCGCACTCAGCAGCTCAGGTGTCGCTGAAATCACGTTGATGAGTCCGGGGGATATCCTTGTCCTTTACACCGACGGAGTTTACGACGGTAGCGATGAAGAGGCGCGGGAACAACTTGAAAGGGTCTTGCACGAACACTACACGAAACCGGCAAAAGACATTTGCAATGCCTTGCTGGACTACGCAGTAAAGCAAGACGGACATCTGCGAGAGAACGGCGACGAAGCCCTTATCGACGACAAGACAGTGTTCGTTATCAAGCGATCCTGAAAAGGCCGCCCTGTTAAACGTGCTTGTTCAATTCGATCACGGTCATGGAATCGATAAGATCGTCCTGAGCGTCAAGAAGGCGGGGGTCGAAAAATTTACCGAGCATTCATGTCTGGGGCCCGACAAACGTCCGAAACTGTTTGACCCCTCCGCGCATCCTCGGCGACAATCCTGGTTCGATCCAGTAGATTTGTGGATGATAGGTGCGATCATGACTCATGACGCGGCCGTTTTGAAAGCCCAGCGAGATCGCCAGTCGCGTGCTGGCGCCATCCGCAGGGCAAAACGACAAGGCGGGACGATTCTCTACCGAGGCTGTCGAGTCGCTTGGTGAGTCTGGACTGCTTGGGCTGATGCTACCCGTGGATTTTGGCGGTTCAGGGTTAGGTCCCCGCACGTTTGCGGCTGTGATCGGCGACGCTCGCCGAGGCAGACGCTTCTGTCGCCATGGTCTATCTGATGCACATCCTCGGCACCGCGACGATCTCGGCGGCGCGTCCAAGCGCGGCTCAGGCACTCACGCCCATACTGCAGGAGATTGGTGCGGGCCGCCATTTATCCACTCTCGCTTTCAGTGAAGCCGGCTCGCGCAGTCATTTCTGGGCGCCTATATCCCGCGCACATCGGAATGGTAACGGCGTGCGCATCAGCGCCAAGAAATCGTGGGTGACCAGCGCGGGTCATGCGCAGAGCTATGTCGTTTCTGCGCTTGCCCCTGAAGGGGCGGGACCTACCGATTCGACCCTCTATCTTCTTCCAGCGGAGACACGCGGCCTTTCCGTTGCGGGGCCCTGGGACGGTTTGGGACTTCGGGCCAACGCTTCTGCGCCGATTGCGCTGGACGACTGCCAAGTCCCGTCCGATTTTCAGCTCACTGATGACGGCGCGGGCTTTCCGGCCATGCTAAACGTGGTGCTCCCGCTGTTTAATTTGGGGACGGCAGCGGTGGCCCTGGGATTGTGCCGAGCGGCAGTCGCCGGAACTGCGTCGCACCTCAAGAGCGCGAAATTCGAGCATCTCGGCCAGAGCCTCGGCGAGAGCCTGCCTACCCTACGCGCGCAACTCGCGACGATGCAGATTGATACCGACGGGCTGTCGGCGCGCATCGACGATTTGATCGAGCATCTTGAAAAGCCGCGCGAGACGACCATGCTGCGCGTGCTTGAGTCCAAAGCCGCTGCAGGCGACGTCGCTATCAGCGTTACCTCAGCAGCAATGCGCGTTTGCGGCGGTGCGGCGTTCTCAAAGCATTTGAGCATCGAACGCCTGTTCCGCGATGCGCACGCGGGCGCTGTCATGGCGCCAACGGGCGATGTTCTGCGCGAGTTCATCGGGAAGTCGCTGTTGGGAATGCCGCTCTTCTGAAGACTAAGCAGCCTGCGAAAGCGAAGAGTGTTTTTGTGAAACGCCGCTGACAGGAACCGTGGAGGAGCTATGAGCAAAACAATCTGGGTGGGAGCTGTTGCATACAATCCGAAAGTGGTTACGATTTGGGAGGGGATGCGGCGCTATTTTCACGAGGAAGCGCATCTGCCCGTTGAGGTCGTACTATTTCAGAGCTACGAGGCGCAGGTCATCGCGCTCCTCGCCCAACCGGGCGATGCCGTGCCGCGTATCGATATCGCCTGGAACACAAACCTTGCCTACCTGCAAGCCGATGAGTGGAGCGGCCATGCCTGTCGTGCGGTCGCCATGCGCGACACCGATCTCGGCTGGATGACAAAGATCGTCGCGGTCACCGGAGGTCCCATTTCTACGCTCGCGGATTTGAAAAATCGAACGCTCGCGCTTGGCAGCCGAGACAGCGGACACGCAGCGATTCTTCCCGTTCACTTTCTGGAGCAGCAAGGCATGCGCGAGGGCAGGGACTACCGCACGCTGCGCTTCGACAGCGACGTAGGCAAACATGGTGATACCGGGACCAGCGAAGTGGAAGTGGTGCGCGCCGTCCTCGACGGGCGAGCCGACGCCGGCGCAATCGGCAGCCCCTTCTGGAACACGGTTCGCAGCGAGCGCCTGGTGCCCGAAGGCGGCCTTCGTGAGATATGGTCCTCTCCGGCCTACAACCATTGCATGTTCACGGCGCGGCCCGATCTCGACCCCGAGCAGGAGCGCCGGTTCGCCGACGCGCTCTCAGCCATGAGCTACGACAACCCGGTTCATCGCCCGATACTCGACGCCGAAGGACTTCAGCGTTGGCTACCGCCTCACCTCGATGGTTACGCTGCATTGCGGCAGGCCGCGGCCCAACAGGGATTCTTCGAGCAGCTATTTGCCAAGTCGGCCTGAGAGATTGAGCGAACCGGGCTCAGCCAACCGGTGATTCGCTGGCAGCTTGGACAACGTTCATGCGCAGTTAAAGATTCTTGCCAGCTTATTCGCGTGTTCGCCTTCGCGGTCGAAGGCGCGGCGGACCGCAGCGAAGGACTCGGAGAGAGGAAAAATGTCGCGCGTGACCAGCAGATCGGCATCCTCCGCTCCGACCGGATGCCAGTACACACCCTCGGCTGTAATCGTGACTTCCGGCACTAGATCGGCTCGACTAACGGCGACACCTTCGCTGGCAGCACCACGCAACGCGATCCGGCGTATGACTCGGTCTTCTGCCGCAATCTTCTCCTCGTCGAGGAATTGACGGAACTCCTCGGCCTCGGCATCGGTCGAAACGGTCGCTGCCAGTCGCACTCGAAAACCATGCGCACGAGCGCGCTGAATACCTTCGCGTGTGCGCGCCCATGTGCCGGGCCCGCGATGGAGGTCGTGCAGTTCTGGCGTAGCGCTGTCCAGGCTGATTTGCAGGACAATTCGATCGCGGGGCAACGCTCGCAAGCTTTCCGCGCGTCGTCCGGTAAACAACATTCCGTTGGTCAGCACCGTGGTCGGAGCGGCTGCAGCGCAAGAAAGCAGAATCTCGCCGATATCTTCCAGCAGAAACGGCTCGCCTCCGGTCACGAAGATTTCTTTGACGCCAAGCTCCGCCGCTTCACGAGCGATCCGCTGCACGCGCGCGAGCCCCAGTTCCCGTCGCGGCGCGGTGGGCGACGAACGCACGCAGCAGTAGTCGCAATGCAGGTTACAGTCGAAATTCGTGTAGAGCCAAAGCCGCGAGCCCACCGGCCGATTGTCTCTCGGCGAGGCGCCGGAACAGCCCCGCAGCGGAAGACCCATCGCGTGCGGCCGTTTTCGACCGTCGTCTCCAGCAGTGGATTTCCGGTGAATCGGCACCACGTTTCCAACTCAGGGCCAATGCTCTCGTTCGTCACCGACCACCGCGACCAGATCGCCCGGCCGGCTGCGGCGCAGCACAGCGATCAACTCCGGCAGCAGGCCAGACGCAAAGGTCTTTCGCCCAATATCCAGATCGATGTCAGCCCTCATCGGAATGCGTGCATTTTACAGTTCCGAGAGCACCTGGAGATAGCTTCGTCCTGAGCGCGACTTATTGCGCGGTGCATCCACTTATCCGAGCCTGTCAGCTTGACTGACACATCAGAAATGAAGATGTGCAGGGGCTTGCCATCGGCGGTGCCGCGATGCTCGGTTGAGAACAGAATTGGACCTGCCTTTTTGTAGCCTGCCCACGTTGCGAGGACGCGGCTCGGCGGCTTGGCCCCGCCGCGGTGGTAGACAAAGTACACGACGCGGTTGTCTTTACCGACGTAGAGATCCCAGGTGTCGCCGGGCGTGTAACCGCCATCTCGCGGGATACTTCACCGGGACCAGCTCGGCCGATGCCGGGGCCCACTGGCAGGTTGTGCTTGCCCTGATCGATCACGCTGGCGCTCTTGTCCCAATAAGCATGGAAGGGGAACAGAAGCCAATAGTTATCGTTGATGAAACTCGGGTCGATTTCGTTCTTCACGGCGTCGGTTTGGGTGCTGAGGTCGGTGCGCACGTAGGTAACCTTGACCGGCTTGCCGTCTTTATCCGTTCCTTCATAGGAGACCTTGTTGGTCTTGGGCTCCCACTCCCACTTGTGAGCAGCTTTGAAGAGTCCGGGAATCTCCCCATTCCAGGTGTAGCGGATAGCCTCAACTTGATCCCACGAATCGATACCGTAGGTCTTGGCGATTTGTCGAGAATTGGCGCGCGCTGTCTGCGCCCAGGAGTTGGGAGCAAGGGCCAGCACTCCGAAGGCAAAAGGCACGGATCGCTGTTGAACGGCTCAACTTTGTCATGAGAGTTCCTCCTCGGTGAATTGACAGCTGCGATGTAGGCCATGGATGAAGACACGAGTGTATTTGACGAAGATATCGATCGATACAGATATGCGTGCTAGATGACGCACAAACGCTCTGGATGCACGAATCTGAGTCCGGTTGAGTCATCGTAGGTGCGCTGCGCGGTCGCGATGAGTCCGGCGCAAAGCAATAATTGCGGCAGCGATTGCCACGCATCCGTATTCCAGCAGCATTACCCAACCAGGAAGCGCGCCCCCACGGACGCCCAAGTGTCGCGCAAGTGCCATTGGACGTAAGTGGGGATAATGCTCACAGTCCAGACGATGATCAGCAGCGTCGAGGCCGACGTCAGAAATGGCAGCAGCCAGAGAAGATACCATGGGAATACGACGGGTGCGCACAAAAGAGATGCTGCCATTGGCCAGGCAAATGCGTCCGGAGACCACTCGGGCGCTGCGCTTCTTAGCCAGGTTGCAGTCACTAATCCGACGAGCACTGCCAGCCCAGCCAGCAACTGCGGAGGCGCCACTCGATCGAGTACCGCAAACACGGGACCATTAAAGCGGAAAGTCTGCACATACGTACCAAGCGAGCCGATCGGAATGCGGCCGTGATTAAGAAATGGCACGTACAGGAGTCCGACCACGGCTGCCGCCAGCGCAGCGTCGCGAATGCGAACCCGCTTCCAGTAGAGGGGCAAGAGTACGACCGGCAGAAATTTCACTGCTATAGCCAGCCCAAGTGCGACGGCCGCAGTCGCCCGCCATCGGCGCACCAGCGCAGCGGCGGACACCACCAACAATAGCGCGCCAACAATGTCAATGTGACCGCTTCCCGCCACCTCAATGGCCAACAATGGGTTCCAGGCGAACGCCAGAACCAGGTGCGCTGCCTTGCCGGTACAACGCAAGACATCGAGCAACACGAAAACAATTGCGAACTCGCAAACCACAAATGCTACTTTCAGTGCAAAGGTGGATTCGTGAATCGCGGTTACTGCGCGGAAAAAAAGCTGCGCTCCTGCTGGATATGGGCTCGGTAGATCCGGGTTGTTCAAGTTGCGGGTTTCCGGGGTATGCAGCCCCTTAACGGCAGGATCGCTGGGAACGACAAGATAGGGGTTGTAGCCGAGCCTCTGCAGGCGGCCATCCCAAACATATCGATGAATATCATCATCGGCGCCCGAGGGCAGCCGAAGAAATTCAATGTGCCACACAGCAGCCAGGACGAGCCCAATGACGACAACGCGCCGGGGAAATCTTGGCGTAGCGAAAAACTCACGGATCGCCAAGAGGTACGCGATGCCCGCAAGCGTCAAAGAGGCCATGAAGTACGGTCCACCCCTATCGCCGAAGTTGCGTGAGCAGATCGTTAGCGCCACGCACAACGTGGCGCCGAGTACGTACACTCTCCACTCGGGGGTGATCTTCACAGTTCTCCCGTGCCCGTCCGATAGATTGTGCCGCCGCAAGCTCCCACTCTTTAAGCCACGCCGCCGTGCGTGGCGCCCTTGCCGGAGCCAGACGCAACTCCGCTGCCAACCGAGTCAGGTCGTCAGCTACATCAATATCGTAAAAAGGATCTGCGAAACCTACGGATAGCTCAAGAGCTCGTGCGCGCGACAGGAGTCTCTCCAGCGCGCTGCTGGTGCCCATTCCGTCGCCTGCGAAAAGCGTAGGATGAGAAGCCTTTGCCCCGACGAGATAGTAGCCTCCGTCGTGCGTTGGTCCCACGACCACGTCATGTGCGGCCAGCGTTTCGAACGCGTCTTCGAGAACAGAACGCGGCAGGTGTGGGCTGTCGCTGTTGAAGGCAATGATGCGTCGTTGATGATCTTCCGCGAAGTGCGCAAACACCGAAGTGAGGCCTGCAGCAAGACCTTCACCTTTCTGCGCAACTACGCTCACTTCGCTGCCTGCCAATTGCGCCAGTTCGTTTACGTCCGAGTCCGGGCACATGATGGCAACTTCCACATCGCCCAATGACCGCGCCAGCGCCAGCGTGTCGTCCAGAAGACAGCAATAGAAAGCAGTGACAGCCGCAGGAGAAAGGCTGGGAGCCAGGCGGGTCTTGACCGCGCCTGGCCTTGGTGCTTTCGCCATGATTACCAGCACACGGTCACTGCCTGACGAACGCACCACCGTCTCGCTTGAAGATTTCATAAAATTTTGACGCGGACCTACGCTGGCCGTGGTGTCCCGGCTCTTCGATGCCGGAAATAATAGCGCACTATCAAGCTGAGAATGAACCAACCGGCGCCGACCGTGCCCTTCAGCGTACCGCTGATCTTCGATTTTCCGATACGCGGGTAGTAGCTCACCGGGACTTCAACCACGCGGAATCCAGCCAGGGCGCCTTTGAGGATCATCTCAACCGCCCAGCCATAGGTGGTCTCTTCGAGGGCGAGCGCGCGTAGTACATCTGCGCGGCCAGCGCGAAACGGGCCGAGATCACTGATCTTTAGTCCATACAGAAGCCTGATCAGGCTGGCGGCGAGACGATTACCAAACACCTGATGCCAAGGCAACGCCCCAGCAGAACGCCGCCCCTGCAGGCGGGAACCGAGCGTGATGTCCGCACGCCCCTCAATGATTGGCGCTAAGAGAATCGGCAGTTCAGAGGGCCGATCGCTGTAGTCGCCATCAAGGAACACAACCACGTCAGGGGAATTTGCCGCGGCCAGACCCGGTGAGGCACGCTCGCCCATAGCCGCGGCGCGGTTCCTGAACGACGCGGGCTCCCATTCTTGCGGCGATCTCGGGCGTCCCGTCATTCGAGTTGCTGTCGACAACGATGACCTCCGTCGTGAGATCGGACGGGAGATCCGCTAAAACGCGCTCAATCGCCTGCGCTTCATTGTGGGTAGGGATGATGACGGACACTCGCACAGTGAACTTAGCTCCAATCACCACCACGGAGAAGATGGCCACCGTTGCGACAGCCACGCGTCAACGCCCCATCTCCGGCCGGCGCGTCCGATAGCGAGCCCGAGCGATGCGAGCACCGGAACCAGCAGTTCCCAGATCCACGAGGTGCCCCACTCCGAAATCCAAAGGCTGCCGAGAAACAGAAAAGCCACAAATGCGGCCGGTCGGGTAAGCAGACCGATGACAAGCAGGATACCGAGAGAGATCTCGGTCAGGCCCTGCATGGGAGCAGCCATCGCGGCGTGGTTTGCCGCCAGGCCCATCACCGCCTTCCATGCAGCCGGGCGAGTGACTCGCCTTGATGTAGTAATTGATCAGACCCGCGTAACCCGCCGGTGTGTAGAGGCCTTTCCCCAGATTCTCGAAAAAGACCCACACGAACATCGCCCCAATCGTCACGCGCACCAGCGCCAGACCGTTTGCGGCGGGCAGTTGCTTGGCTTCACTTGGTGTCGGGCTTGCGTTCGGTTCCATCACGAACCTCGTGACCTGTGAATGATGTCTTTTGCGGAAGACCAACCCTGGTTCGGAAGAATGATCAAACATCCTATGACGTTTTTCGCGGTATTGCCAGTGGTGGGCAAAACCCAGTCGGTGTTAGGAGCTATCAGAATGAACCGGGAAGAGCTGCGCGTTCCCTCGGTCTCATCAATTCTTGGTCTCTTGCGGCAGCGCGAATGCGATGTAAACGCCGCCGGATCCCGATCTCGGATCTTTTCCACCGCCAGCGGCAATCACGATGTACTGGCGGCCATTTACGGCGTAGGTGATGGGTGTGGCGTTCCCCGCGTACGGCAGCGTCGTTTCCCAGAGAAGTTCTCCCGTGGACTTATCGAACGCACGGAACTTCTTGTCGTAGTTGGTTGCGCCGATGAAGAGCAGGCCTCCCGCGGTGACGATTGGGCCGCCGTAATTTTCTGATCCGGTGTTCTTCATTCCTTTGGCTGCGAGTTCGGGATATTCCCCCAAGTTGATCTTCCACTTGTACTCGCCCGTGTTTAGATCGATGGCATTGAGTGTTCCCCAAGGCGGGGCGATGGCGGGATAGCCGTCGGGATCGAGGAATCGGCGGTAACCCGTGAGGCGGTACTTCATGGCGAGCAGCGGCGCTCCGGAACTTGCCAGTTCTTTGTTCTCGCCGGTCAGCAGAAATTCCACCAGTCCGTTGAGTTGGTCTTCGTAGAGATTCGGGAATCCCTGCATGCGTCCTTTGCCGCCGCGGATTGCCGCTGCGATGTCCGCGGGACTTCTGCGGTCGCCGATTCCGTCAAGGCTGGGAATGTCCGGAGGCGCGCCACGCATATTTTCGCCATGGCAAACCGCACATTGGCTCAAGTAGATGGCCTTGGCGCCGCGTTCTCCTTTGTCCTCGAAGAGTGATGCAGTCCATGCCATCTCATTGGAATTGACATAGATGATGTTGGTGTCGGGATCGACGGCGGGGCCTCCCCACTCCGCTGCGCCATCGAAACCAGGGAACACAATTACGTCGGTGCCCACTCGGAAGGGAACGAATTGTCCTTCGTGAATCGATGCCCTGAATCGTTCTAAAGCCCACTGTCGGGCCTCCGGAGTTCGAGTCGTCAAAATATCTTCAGTGAGATTCTGCCGCGCGTAGGGCGCGGGCCACGTCGGCAGGCCCTGCTCGGCGGCGGCAACCTCACCCGGAAGAGTGCTTGCTGGATACTTGCGGTATTCGATTGGGACCAGGGGCTTGCCGGTCACGCGATCGAAGATGAACAGAAAGCCTTGCTTGCTCGTCTGAACCACGGCATCGACGGGTTTGCCGTTGCGTTTCAACGTAACGAGTACAGGAGCTGAGGGAAAGTCGCGATCCCACAAGTCGTGCCGGACCGCCTGGAAGTGCCAGATTCGTTCGCCGGTTTCGGCGTTCAGCGCGATCAGACAGTTTGCGAACAGATCGTCACCGATCCGGTCGCCACCATAGAAATCAGACGCGGCCGAGCCTGTGGGAACGTAGACAATTCCTCGCTTACGATCGAGCGCCATGCCGGCCCAGTTGTTGGCGGCACCACTGGTCTTCCATGCATCCTTCGGCCAGGTGTCGTAACCGAATTCGCCTGGGTGAGGAATCGTGTGAAACGACCAGCGCAGCTTGCCGGTGCGAACGTCGTAAGCGCGGATGTCGCCGGGCGGGGCGGGCAGGGTTTCGGGGTGGCGGCCTCCGACGATGATCAGGTCTTTGTAGACAATTCCGGGGCTGGTCAGCGCGATGGACTGGAAGCGAGGCTCGCGTCCGAGATTTTCCTGCAGATCGATGCGACCGTCGGTTCCGAAAGATGGGATCGGCCTGCCTGTCTTCGCGTCGAGCGCATAGAGGAAGTTCATCACGCCGACGAGGATCCGCTTGTCGTCCTTGCCGGACCAGTACGCGAGTCCGCGGTCCGGTTGCATGCCTTTGATCCCGGAGTCGAACTTCCAGAGTTCTTTTCCTGTGGCGGCATCAACTGCAAAGATCTTTTGTGTCGGGCTGATTCCATAGAGCACTCCGTCCACAACCAGGGGACTGGTTTGCACTCCGCCCTGCTCGCCGGTGTCGTAGCTCCAGGCGACCTGCAGTTGCTTCACGTTGTTGCGATTGATCTGTGCGAGCGGCGAGTAGTGCTGGTACTCCGGAGATCCGCCATATGTGGACCAATCCCGTGACTCCAGCGAACTGCTTTTGGGATTTGCCCGCGCCGTGTACAGAGCGAAACCAGAAGCGAGGATGAGAGTAGTCAGAACAGAAACCGAGAGAACCCCGGGACTCCGCATGCGCCTCAATCTACATTGTTTGGGCGTTGAAGTTCCACTCCCAGCTCTTTTCTCCGGCGAGCTTTCAAGATCATAGCCGCCTGTGATTTGAATCACAGACCCTCGACTGCCCTAACGGCAGAATCGCTTCCGAGCCCTTGCGGCCACAAGGAGAGGTGTATGGCGACTGCGAGCCCGGTGCAACCAGAGACTTTGCGAACATTGCCCACGGATGCGGCGCGTCAGGTGCAATGGGGATTCGCGGACCGCTTCGACTTGCAGATGCTGGTGCAGGCGACGCGAGCGGTGGCACGCGGTCCGGTGGCGCGACTGGTGGCCAACGGCGGCCGCAATTCGCATGAATGGACCGACGGGAAAGCCTCGCTGCTGGAAGCATTCGACGGGGCGGGAATCACAGCCGTCTTCATGGATCCGGAAGAGGGCGGACTGTTTGCTGGTCCAAAAAACCTGGCCCTCGCACTGGTAGCGTTCGAACTCTCGTGGGTCGACGGCGGTGCGGCGACGGCGAGTCTGGCGGGTTGCCTGGCGCTGGCGCCCATTCATGAGCGCGGCACGGCGGAGCAGCAGAGCCATTACATGAAGCTGGCGGCCCCAGCGCAGCCTGGGGAGGACCGCAAGCCGTTGCGAGGAGCCTTTTGTTTGACCGAACCCATCCCGTACGTGGGCGTTGATACGGGAATGCTCAACGGGAAATTGCGAATCGTGGAGTGGAAGGACGGGGAAGAGCCGCTCCTGCAAGTGGAGAAGCGCGGACGGTTCATCACCAACATCGGGTTCGCCAATTTCGTGACTGCTGCAGTGGACTCCGACGACGAGCGCATCAAGGGCAGCTGCATGGTCATTCTCGAAGAGGGTGATGCGGGCATTTTCGATCGCGGCACGCCGACCAGGAAGATGGTGCACCAGCTTTCGTCGACGGGAGATCCAATCTTCAACCTGCGGGTGCCGGCCAGCCGGATCATTGGCGGGTACGACATCAAAGACGGTGTTCTGATTCCGCGATTCAACCACAGCGAGATCATCGAGGCAGTATTCCGCAGAACGCGAGTGACCGTCGGCGTGATGACTGCGGCGAAGCTTCTATCGGCGGTGGAACCGGTGATTCGCTACCAGCGTGGAAGGTTTCGCGGCGCGGAAACCGCTACTCCTGGATCGGTCCGCTACGAGCTTGGCTTGCAGGCGAGGCAGGATTCGCTCCACCGGCTAGTCGATGTCTGGGCTACCGGTGAGGCGAGTGCGTCCTTGGGTTTTGCTGCGGCACGTGCCTTTGACGAACTGGATCCCCTCGAAAAAGAAATGGAGAAGGTATACGCGGAACGGGGAATCGTCGGGGGCCAAGGCCAAGATGAAGCTCTTGCGCGAAGCTGCGGATCGGGCGGTGGCTCTCATGCAGTTGCCGGCTGGCGACGCGCGAAGGGATGCTCTGAGCTCCGACCTGCTGCTGCGCTTTGTTGCGCTGGATTCGTTGGCTGACGTTCTTTGTCCGGCGGCAAAGCTGTGGAACACCGGTTGCGGCGCGCAGATGATGCGTGAGGCCGTGAGTCTGATGGGCGGTTACGGCATCACCGAAGACTGCCCGGGATTCCTCGGCAATAAATGGATGGACGCACAACTTGAAGCGACCTACGAAGGACCCGAAGCGGTGCAGCGGCGTCAACTCTCCGTCACGATGACGAATCCGGTATTCGTGGCGCAGTTCCGTAGCTGGATTCGCGAAATGCGAAGCGTTGCGTCGGACCATCCGGGCACGGGAGCATGCGCGCTTGCGACAGCAATGACGATGTGGCTCTGGACGCTCGATCATCTGCAGCACAGTAAAGATGCTGACGGAGGCAAGCTGTATCAAAGCGCGCGCCAAGGTGTGACGTTTCCGCTCGCGGATGCGTTGTGCTGGCTGCTGGCGGCTCGTTGCCAGATTATTGACGTACTGCGTCTCGAGCGAGACGGCGCAGCGGATTTATCCGTTGCCGAGGGGTTGGTGGGCCTCGTCAACTTCCTCAGCGATCTCTGCCACGTGCAGTCGGCGCGAGCCAGCGGCGAGGTGTCGCGCATCTGTGCGGAATTGGTTTTCGGATACAACCGGCATCCCGCGTGGGATGAGCAGGGAACTCGTGGATGCTGGCACGAAGACGAACTGGATTCACTCGAAGGCATCATGCCGGGAATTAACTCCTACGGATTTGACATCATCGGGCGAGACGGTTCGCACCCGAAGAAAGCCGGCCCATGCGTGACTTGCTCGGGAGAAAGTCCGTTCCTCTCTCTGCAGACCAAGCTGGCTGGCTGCCTCACTGGGTCGCGACTGGCCAAAGATCGTGCGGCTGAGGCGATTTCGAAGATCATGATTCCTGAGGCGCTGGATTATCCCGTATGAGCGCCTCGGCTCCATCTTCTTCCATAGCGGTCGAGCGCCAGCAGATGTCGGTGGACATCGCTGGGGTCGGATTTGGGCCTGCTATGGGTGGATTCCTCACCACGCTTTCACGCCAGCTTCTGAATGATGACGGCACACCGCGATTCGAGAGCACGGTATCGCCTGGTCTTCCTCTGCAGGTGATCTGCTACGAGCGAGCCGATGGGCTCGGGTTTCGGTGTGTCGGGCGCGGTGACACGGGCTCGTGGAATCCGCGCGAGTTTTCCGGGGATCGACCTTTCGCAGATCCCCATGGCGGTGCCCGTATCGCGAGAGAAACTGGTTTATCTACTGGATCCGATCGGAGCTAGCCGCCGTTCCTTTGCGTTCCGAGCGAAAGATCGATTGATCCGCGCATTCGGATCGATTGTCGGCTTGCGCGATCACGCAGTCGAACTGCCCTTGATTCCAAAGTTCATGCGTAAAGACGACGGCATGATCTTCTCCCTGGGCCAATTCAATCAGTGGGTGAGCGAGCAAGTGACCAGTTCGGGAGTGGTTCAACTCTGGCCGGGCATGCCCGTGAGCGAACCCTTGATCGAGAATGATGCGGTTTGCGGCGTGCGCCTGATCGATCAGGGAGTGAATGTGGACGGCAGTCCGGGTGATGGATTCATGGCCGGCATGGACGTTCGAGCGTCTCTCACAGTTGTAGCCGATGGGCCAGTGGGCGCGGTGGGTCGCAAGATTGATGCGTGCTTCGGCTTGCCGAAAGGTCACGAGCATCGCGAGTGGGCTCTCGGCATGAAGATGGTCATTGAATTACGCGAGGACTCGGGCCTCGAGCCGGGAACTGTGCTGCATACGATCGGATTCCCTGAGCCAGAAATTTTCGGATTCCTGTACGTGCATCCCGAGCGGCTGGCATCGGTGGGTATTTTCATTCCTTCGTGGTTCCGAAACCCCGTTCGGACGGCGTATCGATACCTGCAGCATTTCATGCTGCATCCCTACTTGTGGCGGCATTTGCGAGGGGGCACTTTGAAATCCTGGGGAGCGAAGTCTCTCGAGGAATCTGGTCGCCATGGAGAACCGTTTCTCGCCGGAAACGGATACGCCCGTATCGGCGAGGGCTCGGGCAGCACCAACGTGCTCGCGAACTCGGGAGTGGATGAGGCTTGGACCACGGGCGTCCAACTGGCGGAGGCCGTAATTGAGCTGTTGGAAGAGAAGAAGCCATTCACGCGCGAGAACCTTGAGCGAACGTACGTCCGACGCCGTCGGGAGAGTTGGGTCGACAAGGAGTCGAAAGCCGCCGCAGATGCCCGCAATGGTTTTCAATCCGGCGTGGTGGCTGGCCTGATTGGCACAGCCCTGGCGGGATTAACCGGCGGAGCGGTTGCGTTCGGACCGCGCTCTAAGCGAGCGGCCACTTCGTCGCTGGAAAAAGTCTACGGCACACGAATCGCTCCTGCCGAATTGAAGAAATTGCAGGAGGAATGTGCAGGGCACGGGCAGCGCGTTGCATGATCGGATCATGGACCGCTGCGGCTGGCCGCAAATCCCGTTCGATGGCAAGTTGCTGATCTCTCATCAGGATGCGTTGCTCACGGGTGGCAGCGTGCAGGCGCCACCCGGGTACGCCAACCACGTGATCTTCGTTCGGCCCGAACTATGTCGAGAGTGCGAATCGAAGTTGTGCGTGGAGATGTGTTCGGGGCAGGCGATCACACGGGGTGACAGCGGAGTTCCCGCCTTCGATCGCGAGAAGTGTGTGTACTGCGGCGCTTGCCTGTGGAACTGCAATAGTAATGAAGGGAACGTGGACTTCCGTGCAGGAGCCGGTGGATTGCACTCGACACTCAACTGAGAAGAGGCAGGTTTCAAAGTTTCAAGGTTTCAGAGTTTCAAAGACAACCGTTCGTCAGACTTTGCAACCTTGAAACTTTGAAACCTTGAAACTGAACATATGAGCAACCTCTATCACATTGTTGTCTGCGCTGGGATCGTGCCCGATCCCCTGCAAACGCTTGAGCCGATCACCACGCCGACCGGACCGGCCCTGAAGAACGAGATGATGTTGCCTGCCGTTCTCGACCCTTGGGCCGGACACGCGTTGTATGAAGCAGCGAATCTGGCTGCGCATTTTCCTGGAAGCAAGATTTGGCTGGTCAGCGCTGCGCCCAAGGCGAAACTGCAGCAAGTCATGATGAACGTGGCGCAGAAGGCGAGCTTCGAATTCATTCCGGTCGACGCTCCTGCAAACGGGTTCGCCGATGCGCACTCTGTAGCCAAGATTCTGAGCGAGGCGATTCAGTCCATTGCGGGCCTCGACCGTTCGCGCATCCTTCTTTTTGGAGGATGGGAGTCTGCTTCGCGCGGTGCCGGCGTAACCATGCAGTTCGTGGGCGAGCAGTTGGGAATCACATGATCAATTTCAGGGTGTCGATCAACTCACGGTTCAGGCTGATGGCTGCTTTGAAATCCTGGAACGTATCGAAGGCGGCCGCCACCAGGTTTCGATCTGCCAGGGCCCTCCCGCTTTGCTGGGTTGGGCGACGGGAAACTTGCCGGAACCGAAAAACAATCCGCAGGTCGGCATGGCGAATATGCGCGCCATTATGCCGGCATTGCAGAAGGCCAAGCCCGGGTCCCTATTCCAGAATGTTCGCTATCTCAGCGTGACCCCGCCGAAGCAACAGAGGCAAACACGGGTGGTGAAAGATCGATCGGCGGATGAGATTGCGGCGGAACTGGCGGAGTGGATTGTGCGGAGCTAGCGATCGCGGCAGAGGAATTCATGTCACAGAACATCCTGTTTCTTGCTCACGTTGACGAGTCGGGCAAGTCGCTACCCAGAGTCGCATACGAAGTGCTGGGTGCGGCCCTCGATCTGGTCGCGCGAGCTGGTGGTGCCCTGACGATAGGTCTCATTGGCGAGAACATTCAAAATGCCGCGGACGGTCTGACTTCGACGGGAGCGCGCATCCTGGGAGTGTCAGGTCCGGACTTCGCGCATCCGCGATATTCGACTGATGCCGCCGCTGCCGAAGCCATCTGCCGCGCGGCTTCGCCAGAGATTGTGATTGCCCCCTCCACATCGAGATTTCTTCGAGTGATCCCTGGGGTAGCGCACCGGATGACTGGGCAAGTCGACACTCACATCTCATCCATCGAAACCGTCGATTCTCGAGTTTCGGTGAAGCGTTGGTTCTACCGGCAACGGCTCGAAGCAGCCATCCAGCGAGACGCGCGCCCTTGGTTCCTGCTTATGGATTCCGGATGCCACGAACCTTGGACGGGAGCTGCGGGAAAGGCAAACATCGAACCGATCGATGTGCCAGACTCGCCCGATCACAAGCGCACCGTTTTTGCCGGCATTCGAACGCCGAACAGTGACGCGCAAACCATCCGTCCGGACGCCAAACTGCTGTTCGTCGCAGGAGCGGGCTGGTGCAAGAAGCAGACGGATGGCAAAACCCACGTACCGGAAGCCGAAACCGCAATTCTTGAGTTCCTGCAAAACTCTGGAGCGTCGCTCGGTGGCAGCAAGTCTCTGGTGGATCAGAGCGGTGAGAATCACGCGGTGCTCGGCTTTATGACTCACCTCAACCAGGTGGGGCAGACGGGATCGACTCCACGCCATCCAAAAGGATTGTCAACCTGTTGCCACGGCGAAGAGCCGCACGTGGTCGGCTGGAGGTTCATCAACGAACGGCGGGCTATCAATCTCGATCCCAACTGTGGGTGGGCCCGCGGCAAGGCCGACGTTCTCTACGTCGCCGACGCCTTTCACGTCATGACCAGGCTGAACGCGCTGCTCGGGAAGAAGTAAATCCCGCGAAAAGTTCTTTCGAGATTCGGGTTACAATCACGCAGACCTGCGAGCGTTCCATGGTTGAGACCCTCTATAAGACCAAAATTCCTGAGCCCACTATCTGGCGACAGGAATTCTTTGAACTAACCTTGGGCGAGCAAACTGTCGGCGGCCAGCTGGGATACTTCGTCCGCGAAACGCAGTGCTGGTGGGATTCGGTTGCAAATCGCACAGTGCGGGTGCAGTACACACTCTCGCCGCGGGAGGGCTTCGCAACCATCGAGGAAGCACAAGCCCGGTATCAGCTGCAAAGAATGAATCGAGCACGGCGCGGCTTTGTCCACTCTTTCACTTCAGGTAACGACGCAACCAGGAAGAACAAGTATGTGTTGATCGAGATTGTCCCGCAGGCGGCCGAGGAGAACGAAATCACCGCACAAAAGGGCGATACTACGAGCTGATCTTTCACGATTGCGCATTGCCGCGCGCCAACTTTTTCGACTTGCTCAACAAGCGGACCCTGAATGGGTTCGCCACAACACGAGCATCGCGATCACGGGTCCCTTCTTCGGTATGGCCGGGGCGTTTGAGGGCCGCGTGGTCGACGTCCAGACGCGGCCGACCTTCCCGGACGGCTATACTCAAATTGTCGGGCGGAACCATGAAGCAGCCATTTCGCCCGGCATAGAGGACTTCATGGGCAAGCGATTCTTTGTTCTCCTACTCGCCATAAAGATTTTCACTTCTCCATTTCTTTTCTCCGCCACGCCTGAGGCGCCGGCAAGACAGACCATCGAAATCGACGCCAGCGCTCGTGCCACTCCCCTCCCCCATTTCTGGGAGCACTTCTTCGGCTCAGGACGGGCGATCCTCTCCTTGCGCGAGAGTTACGGCCAAGACCTGCGCGACGTGAAGAAGATCACGGGCATGGAGTACATCCGCTTCCACGCCATTTTTCATGATGAGGTGGGCGTCTACGATGAGGACGCTCAGGGCAATCCCGTCCTCAACTTTTCTTACGTGGATCAGATTTACGACGGTCTTCTGGCTAACGGAGTGCGTCCCTTCGTCGAGCTGAGCTTCATGCCTAAGAAGCTCGCGTCCAACAAAGATGCGCTGCATGCGTTCTGGTACAAGCAGAACGTTTCTCCGCCCAAGGACTATGCCAAGTGGGACGAGCTGATCACGCAGTTCGCCAAGCATCTGGTCGAGCGCTACGGAATCGACGAAGTGTCGCAATGGTATTTCGAAGTGTGGAACGAGCCGAACATCGATTTCTGGGCGGGCGATCCGCATCAGGCAACTTATTTCGAACTGTACGATCACACGGCGCGCGACCTGAAAGCGGTCAGTCCCAGATTGCGGGTGGGTGGCCCTTCCACCGCGCAGGCAGCTTGGGCAGATGCATTTATACAGCATTGCGCTGACAACAAGATCCCGGTGGATTTTGTTTCCTCGCACGTCTACGGCAACGACAAAGCCGAGGACGTCTTCGGCACGCACGAGCAGATTCCGCGCAACCGCATGGTCTGTCGCGCTGTCGGCAAAGTGCACGACCAGATCAAATCGTCCGCTATGCCGAAGCTGCCGCTGATCTGGTCCGAATTCAATGCCAGCTACGGCGAATGAGCCGGATGTCACAGATGCCGCCTACATGGGGCCGTGGCTCGCGGATACGATCCGGCAATGCGACGGCCTGGTTGACGAAATGTCCTACTGGACGTTCTCGGATGTATTCGAGGAGCAGGGCGTCGTGAAACAGCCAATGTATGGCGGCTTTGGCTTGCTCGCCGAAGATGGTATCCCTAAGCCGTCGTTCAATGCATTTCTGCTGCTCCACCGGCTGGGCGAGCAGAGGCTTGCCGCATCGTCAGATGACGTGCTGGTCACGCGTCGCAAAGACGGGACTCTGGTGATTGCCGCGTGGAACATGGCCGATCCGGGAACGCGGGGGCCGGAGAAAGAGGTAGAGTTGCGATTCGCGCACGCCCACGTTTCTAGCGTGCTGGTGACGCATCTTGATCCGGATCATGGCGATGTTCACAAAGCGTACGAAGCTATGGGCTCTCCACGATATCCGACGAAGAAACAGGTCGAGAAACTCCGAGCGGCGGCAAAGCTTGCTCCCCCAGAGATGCATGAAGTGAAGGATGGGGCGGTTACGCTCCGGATCCCGTCGCAGGGCCTGGTGTTGATCGAAGCCAAACCCTGATGTTTGGTTATGTTTCCGGCGGAAATTAGCTGCGCCAGACGTTCAGATTTCCACGCCAACGTCTGGCAAACGCATGTCTCGCCGAAACCCTACCGGGCTCTATTGCGCCAGGTAACTCCGAGCGAGTGCAGAATCAGGGAATCCCTGTAAGTCAGAGCGCAAGGATCGTTGACGATTGCATAGGCGTACTGCACCTTGGGATCGCGGATCACACACCAGTCTTCATGATCCACAATTCCCAGGCAGTGTTCGCAGGGCGAGGTTACATTGGACCGGCTCTGGCTATGGATGAAGTCGGTATTGCTCATAAGGTCTCTCCTCCACTCTCTGCCAGAAGAGCGCACGTGTTGGATGGTCGAGGCAGAGGTGGCGTCAACGCATCCGGTGCAATATTCATCGGCATACTTTGAAAAAAGATTAGAGATGGGTGATTCGACGAGTTCGGGGTCCGGTGAAACTCTTAGCCGATTCGGCTGACGAGACACAGGGAATTTGCCGCCGCCCGTGCACGAGATAGCAGCGATCTTGTTGCCGTCGCCCCACAAATACACATCTGGCGCGTGCAGGGCGAAACGCGCACGTCGGATGGGAAATCCTCTGCTTTGCCGCAGAATTGTGCACCTTCACAGCGTGGTGTGCGCACCGTCTCGCTGGTGCGTGATTGAAATCACAAGGCGCTTCCTTCCTCATCCATAAAAAGAACTTAGCGCGTCACTCAAGATCGACAGACGCGCTGAAAACCCGCTGTTTTCGCGTGTTCTAGCAGATTCTTACTAGTGATCGCGCATTCGCGGCTCACTAGAATGGCCTGCGCTCATGAATCCGAAGTGGAATGGACAATTCTCCTGCTTCGATCTCGTCGCCAAGACCGACGAGTGTCATCGCAGTGTGGTTCAGGTTCGCGACATCGAGATTGGCGGCAGCGACTTCGTGGTCATGGCTGGGCCCTGCGCTGTGGAGTCCGAGACGCAATTGCTCGCAGACGGCCGAAGCTGTGGCTGGGGCTGGCGCGCGCATCCTGCGTGGCGGCGCTTATAAGCCGCGATCCTCTCCTTACGCGTTCCAGGGGCTGGGCGTTGAAGGACTCAAGATCCTCCGCAAGGCGCGCGAGGAGACTGGCCTTGCGATCATCACCGAGGTGATGAGTGAAGAAGACGTCGACCTCATCGCCGAATATGCCGACATCATGCAAGTGGGCACGCGGAGCATGGAGAATTACGCGCTGCTCGAAGCCTTGGGCGGATGCGAGAGACCGGTTCTGCTGAAGCGCGGCATGACGGCGACGCTGGAAGAGCTTCTGCGGTCCGCGCAGATCATCGCGATGGCGGGCAATCCGCAAATCATTCTGTGCGAGCGCGGCATCCGCACCTTCGAAACCGCAACGCGAAATACGCTGGATATCGCGGCCGTACCGGTGTTGAAGGCGGTCTCGCATCTTCCCGTCATTGTCGATCCCAGCCACGCTGCTGGCGTTCGCAGCCTGGTGCCGGTGCTGTCGCGCGCAGCTGCAGTCGTAGGTGCAGATGGACTGCTGGTCGAGGTGCATCCCGCGCCGGAGAAAGCCATGAGCGACGGCAATCAGTCGCTTGATTTCGCTGAATTCCGCCGCATGATGACGGATCTGCAGCCCTATATCGAGTTGCAGCAGGAATCCCGGCAACTCCGTCCGCAACTCCTCGTCGCAGGAGGAGCAGATTAGTGTTGCGTTCCTTCCTAGCTTTTACTCTGCTGCTAATCGTCTCCGGACCGGCAACGCCCGCGACTGAAACCCCGGCCACGGTCGCTCCTCTTCTGTACACCGTCGCGAAAGTCTTCGAGCCGATGGCTTGGCTGCACGGTGCAGACCGGTTCCCGTCCGGTGCGGAGATCTTCGTGAGCAATGAAAGCGGGCGGCGTCCGCTGGTTCCGGATTTCGCCGCCTCGGCCGATCCCTCTGTTTCGTTCGACGGCGAGAAGGTGTCTGTTCGCCGGCAAAGCGCGATGCGAGCGATCCGTGGCAGATCTGGGAAATCGATCTTGCCGGAGGAAGCGCCACGCGCGGATTACCTCGTTTCCCGAGGATTGCATCCGGCCGTTCTATCTTCCCGATGATCGCGTCGTCTACGCGCGAAAGATTGCCGGAAGATTCGTCATCGAGACCAAGGAACTCAGCGAGCAACAAGACTCTCGACCTGACTCACATCAATTCCAACTCTTTGCCGACGGACGTGCTGCGTGATGGCCGCATCCTGTTTGAATCCACTTACCCGCTGGGGTCAGAAGGCAATCCTGAAATCTACACGGTGTATTCCGATGGTAGTGGAGTCGAGTCATACCGCTGCGACCACGGAACCTCGCGGCACGCGGCTAAGCAGCAGAGTTCCGGTGACATCGTGTTCGCAACATCGCGTGGATTGGCGAGATTCACCTCCGCGCGGGCTCAGCAACTCAGCATCGCCGCACCCGGCGGCGAATACGCAGGAGACATCTCTGAAACCGCTGCAGGCGAATGGCTGATGGCATGGCGGCGAGACGTGAAAGCTCCATTCCAACTCGTACGTTGGACTCCAGGACGCGCGGCGAACTGAAGCCCGTGTTCGTGCAGCCGGATGCCAACGTAGTAGAACCGGTTCTACTCGCAGCCACGTCCCGTTCCGAACCGACATCCGTCCGGCTTGCACGACTGGCCAAATGCGAACCTGCTCTGCCTGAACGCCTACACCTCGAAATATCCAATTTCCTGCGGGCTCGATTCACTCCGTTCGCCTTTACACACGCGACGACTCCGGACATCCCCGAGTTGCTCGGAACCGCCCCGGTCGAGCGCGACGGATCCTTCTTTGTTCAAGTTCCGAGTGAGCAGCCTCTGCAATTCGAATTGCTCGACGCTGCCGGCAAGAGCGTTAAAGCGCGAGGCCGGCTATTTCTGGATGCGGCGCGGCGAGCAGCGCGTCTGCGTGGGATGCCACGCCGGCCCGGAAACGGCGCCGGAGAATGCCGTTCCACAGATCCTGCTGAAATCAACCACCCCGGCGGACCTGACCGGAAACAGCGCCCAGAGCGCAGGAGGACACTAGATTGAAATTGTTCTGCACTATTGGTGCTCTCCTCCGCGCGTGTTCGCGCAAGCGCAGCAGGCCGGCGGGCCTCCTCCCATTCGATTCGAAGATGCTACCGCCAAATCGGGGATTCAGTTCACGCACAGCTTCGGTTCGCAGAAGCTGGGATCGCTGCTCGAAAGCACCGGCGCCGGCTGCGTCTGGTTCGACTACAACAACGATGGCTTCCCCGATCTCTACGTCGCCAGCGGCAAGCCGCTCGAAGATGGCATTCATCCGTATCCGCTGAAGCAGCTACCCGCAACTCCGCCGCACAATCATCTCTACCGCAACAACGGCAACGGCACGTTCACCGACGTCACCGACAAGGCCGGCGTAGCAGCCAACATCTACGGCATGGCCGCGATCGCGGCCGATTTCGACAACGACGGTTTCATCGATCTCTTCGTCACCGGCTACGGCAAGGCGATTCTCTACCACAACAATGGCGACGGAACATTTGCCGATGTGACCGCCAAGGCCGGCATCAAGGTCGATGGCTGGTCGATCAGTTCCGCCTGGCTCGACTACGATCGCGACGGCTGTGTCGATCTGTTCGTCGGCCGCTACGTGAAGTTCGATCCCAAGTATCGCAACTTCTACTCCGCCGACAACTATCCCGGGCCGCTCGACTACGAAGGCGACACCAACCGCCTCTATCACAACAACTGCAACGGCACGTTCACCGACGTGACCGACAAGTCCGGAATCGGCGCGTACAAAGGCCGCACCATGGGCGTGACCGCGGCCGACTTCGATGGCGACGGCTATCCCGACATCTACGTCGCCAACGACAAGACCGAGAACTTCCTCTTTCACAACAAGCACGACGGAACTTTCGAAGAGATCGCCGGCGACCTGGGCGTCGCCTACGGCCAGAACGGCGAGAGCACATCTTCGATGGGACCCGTGTTCGCCGACGTTGACGGCGACGGCCGCATCGACCTGTGGGTGACCGATTCCAAGTACAACCGCCTGATGCGCAACGCGGGAGCAAACGGATTCGAAGATATCGGTCCCAGCTCGGGGATTTCGCAGGCCACCGCGCAATACACCAGTTGGGGCACAGGCATCTACGACTTCGACAACGACGGCTGGCTCGACATCCTGATCTTCCACGGCGGCCTCATCCATCTCGTTCCGCAGGAGCAATCGCTCTTCCGCGGCTTGGGAAACGGCAAGTTCGCCGACGTCTCGCGCGACGCCGGGCCGGTGCTCGATGTCAAGACCGTCTCCCGCGGCGCCTGCTTCGCCGACTACGACAACGACGGCAAGGTGGATGCCTTCGTCGTGAACCTCGGAGCGCCCCGCCACGCTGCTGCACAACGTGACCCAGAACAGCAATCACTGGCTCACCGTGAAGTTGAAAGGGAAGAAGAGCAATCGCGACGGCATCGGTGCGCACCTGGAATTGCTCGCCGGTGGCCGCAAGCAGATCGCCGAACGCGTCGCCGGCTCCGGATATCTTTCGCAAGACGATGGCCGCATTCATTTCGGACTCGGCACAGCCACGAAAGCAGACAAGCTCACGATTCACTGGCCCAGCGGACAGGAGCAGGTTCTGGAGAATCTTGCCGTCGACCGCGTGCTCACGGTGGAGGAGCCGTAATGGCGGTGCGCAAGACCAACTTCGGGATCTCCCATGCTGCCTTCCGGCAGCTGCCGAAGCTTGTGGGCGTCCTGGCGGTCGCCCTGCTGGCCATCGCGGCGAAGCCCGCTGCCAACCAATCGGGCGCGCTCGTGAAAGAGCACTATCTGTCGCCCATCGAGATGGCATTTTCCGCCGGATGGGCATTTGCTCTACGTCGTCTGTGAGGACAGCGATGAAGTGCGCGTCGTCGATCCGGACTCCGGCCAAGGTCGTCGGCAGCATTCACGTTGGGCATATTCCCCGCGGCATCGCTCTCTCGCCCGATGGCCGCCGACTTTATGTGACCAACGCCTGGTCCGACACGGTCTCAGTCATCGACACGGCCACTCGCGAAGTCGTGCAAACGCTTCCCACAGGATTTGAACCAACCGGAGTTGTGGTGGACAAGGCCGGAGCGACTCTATACGTCGCCAACCGCCTCAGCAATGACGTGTCCGTGATCGATCTCGCGAGCGGACAGGAAATCAAGCGTCTGCTTGCCGGACGCGGCGCGAGCTATCTCGCTCTTTCGCCGGATGGCAAATGGATCTACTGCACGCACATCTATCCGAATCCCGGCGCGTTCCGCAGCGAGCCAGAATCAGAAATCACGGTCATCGACACCGCCACGCGCAGAGTGGTCGACCGCAAGCCACTTCACAATGTGGCCGGCGTGTTTCATGTGGCGACCTCGGCCGATGGAAAGCTGGTTGTCGTTGCGCAACTTCGGCCGAAGAACCTGATTCCCCTGGCGCACGTGGAACACGGATGGGTCTTCGGTGACTCGCTGACCTTGTTCGGAGACGACGTCGGCGGCGCCGTCCAGATTCCGCTCGACGAACTCGACCGCTACTATGCGCTGCCGTTGGGAGTGGTGATCACGCCCGGACAAGTCGAAGATCTTTCTGACCACGGCAGGATCGCAAAGCGTCACCGTGATCGACACTGCCCGATTGCTGAAGACGGTCCGCACGCGCCGCCAGCCCTTTGCGAACGATCTCTCCGCCTCGGCGAACTATGTGACCGCAAGAATTCCCGTCGGCCACAATCCTCGCGGCCTTGCTGCTCTCGCCCGATGGCAAGCGCCTCTACGTCGCCAATCGACTCGACGACACGCATCAGCGTCATCGATACCGAGCACCGAGAAGGTGATCTCCACGATCGACCTCGGTGGGCCGAAGAATGTCGACGCCCTGCGGCGTGGCGAACGGCTCTTCTACACCGCGGACTTTGCCTTCCAGGGCCAATTCGGCTGCGCCAACTGCCATATCGACGCCACCATTGACGGCCTGCAATGGGACCTCGAGCCGGACGGATTCGGCAAAGACATTGTCGACAACCGCTCGCTCGAGAACCTCGCCGGCACCGAGCCTTTCAAGTGGAATGGCGGCAATCCCGACATGCCGACCGAATGCGGCCCGCGCACGGAGAAGTTCTTCTTCCGCTCGCAGAGCTTCACCCAGCAGCAACTGACCGATCTGGTCACCTTCGTCTACTCGCTCCCCTACCGCCCGAATCGGTATCGACTGGCGAATGGCGAACTGACGCCCGGCCCAGGAGCGCGGCAAGGCGATCTTCGAGCGAACAAAAACGAAGAAGGGTGCGCCAATCCCGGAAGCCAATCAGTGCGCGTACTGCCACAGCGGTCCGAAGTACACCAATCAAAAGCAGGTCGACGTTGGCTACCGGCAAGACTAACCGACCGCTCGCCGGTGGTCGACGTCCCGCAATTGTCCAACGTCGCGTATTCCGCGCCCTATCTGCACGACGGCTCGGCGCAGTCGCTGGAAGAAATCTGGACGATCTTCAATCCGAAAGACACTCACGGTGTCACCAACGATCTGACCAAAGATGAATTGAACGATCTGATCGAGTACCTGAAGACGTTATGAAGACGAAATCTGTGGTTCGCATTGGCGCTGTTTGTTACCGCATCCTTGGCGGTCGCCCAGGACATGCCCATGTTCCGCTGGGAGAACTTCACCACCGCCAACGGCCTGCCCGACAACCACGTCTTCTGCGTGCTCGTGGATGGCAATCGCATCTGGGCCGGCACCGACAACGGCCTCGGCCTCTACGAGAACGGCAAGTGGAAGATCTTTCGTCCGAACCCGGACGCGAAGGAATAGCCTGGCGCATCAGGCCGTGCTCTCACTCGCGCTCGACAAGAATACTGGCGATGTGTGGGCTGGAACCATGGGCGGCCTGAGCCGCATCTCGGCCGGCCGCATCGACACCTACACTCAGCTGAACTCCGGACTGAGCAACGACATCGTGTACGGCGTCGGCGTGCAGGGCGACTACGTATGGACCGCGACCGCCGCCGGGGCGAGCCGTCTGAACACGCGCACCGGCCAGTGGTCCCTGTTCAACGAGACGCAACACGCCGATGTACGAGATCTGGACCTACGCCGTCAGTCCCGCGGAGGACAAGGTCTATTACGCGGTCTGGGGCGGCGGCGTGCTCGAGTACGACCTGAAGACCGAGCGCTGGAAAGACTACAACGATCCCGACGGCGAAACCGAAATGGTCCTGATGAAAGACCAGGGACTGATCCACGAGATCACGACGTCGGTCAGCTACGTCGACAAGATCCTCTGGGTCGCGACGTACTTCGGCGCCAGCCGCTACGACGGCCGCAACTGGCACAACTTCCTGCAGAAAGACAGCGGCCTGCCCAGCAATTTCCTCAACCAGATCAAGGGCGTCGACGCCAACCGCGCCTGGTTCTCCACCGACAAGGGCCTGGCGTATTACGACGGCACGAATTGGGCGGTGTACCGTCCCGCGCTCGACACGCATAAGCCGGAGATGCTGGTGCGCGACGCGGCAGGAAATGAAAAGAAGATCGCAGTCCAGACAGCCCCGGCGCACAACTACATTCTCGGAGTCGACTTTCAGGGAGACGACCTCTGGGTCGCGACCGCCCACGGTCTGAGTCACGGCATTCGGCAGAAGAGTTCAGTAGCAGTAGCAAAAGTGCTTCAGCGGACAAGCGAACAAGAAGTAGACGTAATAATCCAGGAGCCATCATTATGAATGTTCAAGAACTACTCGCAGAAGTAGCCACAGCCCCGGTCGTGAAACGGGCGATCACCAACCACAGCGTGCTGAACGAAGCCTACGACTACGGAAGCGCCTTCTCGCGCGGCATGCGCATCGATCTGAATGGGCTGACCATTCTTCTGATCTCAGGCACGGCCAGCATCGACGAGCAAGGCTGCACCGTGCACGTCGGCGATTTGCGCGCGCAACTCCGCCGCACCTACGAGAACATCACCGCATTGCTGGCGTCCGAGGGCGCGACCTGGCACGACATCGTTCGCACCACCTGCTACCTGCGCGACATCGAGCGCGACTACGAGGCGTTCAACGAAGAGCGCACCGCGTTCTACAAGGAGCAGGGTCTGGATCCGCTGCCGGCATCGACGGGCATTCAGGCGATTCTCTGCCGTCCCGATCTGCTGGTCGAGATCGAAGCCATCGCCATGTTCCGTCGCGAATCGCCCTCGGAGTAAGACTCAGGAGAAGCGCCATGCGCCTCGCATCCGTTGCTCGTGATCGCCGCCGTGCTGGTGTGCGCGGGTTGGTCGCAGACCCCCGCGCCCTGTGCGTGCGGCAAGAATCCGCCCGGTCCGCCGCCGACTCGGTCGCTGAAGCCGTACGCCGGCGCGCCTGAAGATCTGCGCCCGTTCTCGAAGTTCACGACTCCGTACTACGAGTACTACCAGGATCTGATCGAGTACAACGGTGCGGCGCGCGAGATTCCCGATCCCGACCTCAAAGACCTCAGCGAGATTCGCATCGGTTTTCTGGCGCCGCTTTACGATCATCCCGATCAGGTGCTTGGGCAACCAGATGCTGAATGGCGCGAAGATGGCGATTGACGAAGCCAACGCCGCCGGCGGCTACGGCGGCAAGCCGTTTCGCCTCATCACTCACAACGATTACGACAACTGGCAGATCAGCAGCGCTGCTACCGGACGTGTCGAAAGACTCCGCGATTTGGGGCGCTGCGTCGAACGATGCCGTTCGCATGATCTATGACGACAAGGTCTGGGCGATGTTCGGCTCCATCAGTTCCGAATCCACTCACATTGCACTGCGCCTCACACTGAAAGCCGAGACTCCGCTCGTGAACAGCGCCTCCACCGATCCCACCATTCCCGAGACCATCATCCCCTGGTACCTCACTGTTCATTCAGGATGATCGCGTGCAGGGATACACGCTGGCCCGCCACATCTACACCGAACTCGGTCTGAAGCGGGTCGCAATCCTGCGCGTCAACGATCGCTACGGCCGCTTTGGAGTTCTGAAGTTCAAAGACGCCTCCCGCCGCCTCGGCCACCCAGTCGTGATCGAGCAGAAGTTCATGCGCGGCGATACCGATTTTCGTCACCAACTGCAAGTCATCGAAGATTCCCGCGTCGATGCCATCGTGCTGTGGACCGATATCGAACCCACCGCCATGATCCTGCAGCAGATGCAGGAACTCGGCATGAAGCAGCGCGTCTTCGGCAGCCATCGCACGATTGGAGAGGAACTGATCAAACTGGCCGGGACCGCTGCGGAAGGCTTCGAAGCGGTGTTTCCGTACGATCCCACCCGCACGGACCCGCGCTGGCTGGAGTTCAATGCACAGTACGAAGCCCGCTATCACGAAAAGCCCGACCACTTCGCCGCCCTGGCCTACGATCAGATGCGAATCCTGCTCGACGCCATCTGCCGCGCCGGCCTGAACAAGGGCCGCATCCGCGACGCGCTCACCGGATTGACCAGCTACAAGGGCGTCACCGGCGACATGGTGTTCGATCCGAACTGCAAGAACATCGCGCCACTGTTCCTGGCTCACGTACACAATGGCCAGATCACCTACCGTCGCATCACCATGGAAAAACCGTACGCCCAGGTCGGAGAAGACGGCGTTCAGTTTGTTGGTCCATCCGCGCCCGACCAGAGTCCAGGGGATCTCCGGATTGCAGTGTTCGGTCCGCATGCCGAAGAACTTGTCCACTCACCTGAAATTTCGACAGCTCCTGAGCAGTCTGAACGCAGGCGGCAAAAATCTATCACTGGTTGCGGTGCCCTCCGAGGCCGCGTGGGGCAAGGCTTCCAATGACCTCGTGCACGCCGTGTATCAGGATCACGTCCTGGCGCTGATCGCGCTCGATCGAGCCTCCAGCCATTTGGCCGAGCAGATTGCGGTGAAGTCGTTCGTTCCCGTTGTCGCCATCTCTTCCGACCTGGCTCTCACTTCGACCAACATTCCCTGGATCTTCCGCCTTCCCGAGGGCACTTCGCTCGCACAAGCGGTGAACTCTCTCTCCGCCGCGATCGCCGAGGCGGGTCCGAATCGCTTCCGCATTCGTGAGATTCTTGCTTCTGGAAAGACTTTGGCCGGTGTTCGATTCGCATCGACCGGCGAAGCTAAGGAATAGAGTCCGCTGTCTCCATCGCGGACGTAGTCAATACAATCATCCTAGGAAACTTAACGAAACTTCTGTTGTCAGGGGATGCAATGGGATTCGACTTGCAGCAAACCATCGCCCTTCTCTCGCGCACGCCTTCTGCCCTTAACGCTCTTTTGCGGGATCTGCCGCAGACTTGGACGCTTTGCAACGAAGGCGGCAAAACGTGGAGCCCATTCGATATTGTCGGCCATCTCATTCACGGAGAACGTACCGACTGGATGCCGCGCGCCCGCATGATCCTGCAGCATGGTGAGAGCCGCGCGTTCGATCCGTTTGACCGGCTCGCCCAGGAACGAGAAAGTCAAGGCAAGTCGCTGGCGAGAGTTGTTGGATGAGTTCGCGCGCTTGCGCTCCGAGAATCTCGACGCCCTCCGCGCGATGAACCTTCAGCCGCAGGACTTCGACCGCCGCGGACGCCACCCTGCCCTTGGAGTCGTCACGCTTTCACAACTGCTGGCCACCTGGGCCGTTCATGACATGACCCATTTTCATCAACTCTCAAGGGTGATGGCCTATCAGTATCGAGAGGTGGTGGGCCCGTGGAGTGCTTACCTGGGCGTGCTCCACTGCGAAGGCCACGGCTCTTAGTTGCCATCAGCGACGGTGTTTTTTTGCTGCGATTTGACTTGACTTTCGGCATAAACGAAAGTAATAGTGTTGACTCGTAATGATACGAAAGCGTGGAGGAGGCTGCTATGCGTGTCTGCCGCAGGTTGGTTGCGTCCTTATTATGGTGCGCGGTCGCTCTGGCTGTGGCCAGTGTGGCGACCGCTGCGTTCGGCCAAGCAAGCTATACGGCGCAGGTGCGGGGCGTGGTGAAGGACCAGAGCGGCGCGATGATAACGGACGCGACGATCACGATCACCAACGACGCGACGGGCATCTCCACCACAGCTCACAGCGACGAGCATGGTCTCTACATCCTGACGGGTCTTCGTCCGGCGGTGTACACGATCCGGGCCGACCGCCGCCGGATTTCGCCCAGCCGAGCAAAAGAATGTCGTGCTGCAGGTCGATCAGCAGACCTCGATCGACTTCGAACTGCACCCGCTGGGCGTGATCACGACCGTGGAGGTCACGGAAGCGGCTCCGCTGCTGGACACGGAGAGCGCCGCGATCGGCACCGACGTGACGAACGAATATGTGCGCGACATTCCGCTGTACGGCCGCAACCCGTTTGGGCTGGTCTTTCTGGCGGGCGGGGTGACGGAGACCACGGGTTCCGATCTCGGCTATCCAGCCGGCACCAACTTTGTCTCCAACGGCCAGCGTAACGCCACGGCCCAGATTACCCTCGACGGCAGTCCTCATCAGTGCGCCGGAACAGGGCGAAGGCGGCAACTCCAACGTCTACTACCAGCCGTCGGTCGAGATCGTGCAGGAGTTCAAGGTCCAGAACAACAGCTTCTCCGCCGAGTTCGGGAACAACGGCGGCACCATTGTGAACATGGTGCTCAAGCAGGGGGGAATGCATTTCACGGCAGCGGCTGGTGGTACGGGCAACGGTCGCAACTTTGATGCACGCGATTTCTTCAACTCCGGCGACAAGCCCGATCACGTGCGCGATCAATATGGCTTCTCGCTCGGCGGCCCGATCATAAAGAACAAGACATTCTTCTTTGTGGATTTCGAAAAAATTCGCCAGCAGGATCCGATTAACCTGGAAGGAATAGTTCCCACCGACTTGGAACGCACCGGTGACTTCTCGCAGAGCCCGGCCAACCTGCCTGATCCTACTAATCCTGATACCGCTCAATGCCGGAATCTACGATCCGTGCGCTGGGAAACCAGGGATCTACCACGCCTTGTCCGCACGATCAATTTCCGGGCAACGTCATTCCTCCGGACAAGATCGACCCCATCGGCCAGGCGATTCTGAATCTGTATCCGCACGCAAACATACCGGACGCCGTTTATCCGAATCCCAACTGGCGCAAAGTGATTGTTAGTACCGACCCGGGATGGCAGTTCGACGTCAAGCTGGATCATCAGTTCACGACGAATCACAGAATTGGCGGACGTTACAGCCGTCATCACGACCAATTCACCGCGCCCACTGTCATTGGCAATGGCGACCAGGGTGATGGCTTTATCGGTACAACCACCGTTCAGAACGGTGGCGCGGAGTACAACTGGTCCATCACTCCGACCGCACTTTTGACCGGCCGCTTCAGCGTAGACCGCGTGAACGCCCCCGTTCAGGCCAACAACTACCCGACGCTGAGCGATCGTGGGCTCTCGCCGGACCTGGCCGCCAACGGGCTCACCCGCATGCCAACCATCGGCGTCGATGACCCATTCCTCTCGTTGTTTACACAATGCTGCGTGGATACACACTTTGCCCACACGCTCGTCAGTTACTCTTCCGGTGTGCAATGGGTGAAGGGAAGGCATTCCATTAAATTCGGCGGCGAGCAGCGCGTCTTCTTTAACAACTTCTGGCAACCGGACAATCCCACCGGCATTTTCAACTTCTCGCGCGATGTAACCACCTCGCAACCCAATAACGGCCTGGGAGACGACGATCATAGGCAGGGCAACCCGTTCGCCACGATCCTGACTGGGTATGCCCACGACGCCTCGCTTCACCTGGTTCCCGCAGTAGCGGACAAGTCGAAAGAGACTGCCTTCTACGTGCAGGACGACTGGAAGGTCACGCCCAAGCTGACGGTCAATATCGGATTGCGCTATGAATGGAGCACTCCCTACACCGAGCGCTACAACCGGCTTCAGTTCAACGATTTCACTGGAGACACAGGAATCAGCATTCCTGTGGATCGCGATGGCACCGGACTGTTTCCTCAATTTGGGCAGATTGGGGAAATCAGGGGCATCTCGACGTTTCCAACTTCCGGCCACCGCAACTCACCGGTGGACCGAAACAATTGGGCTCCGCGTTTAGGGTTCGCCTATCAACTCGCTTCCAATACTGTGTTGCGCGGCGGCGCGGGAGTCTTCTACGGGATGAACGTCGCCACCAACTTCCAGTATGCCGGCCCGGCATTTGCGAAGACCGCCTCTATGTTTTTCACCAAAGACAATTTCGCGAACCAGTACGCGTGTCTTGGACCTTCGCCCATCCAGCCCACTTGTACCAGCCCATTTCCTGCCGGCCTCGCGCCTCCGCAAGGAACCACCTACGGCAACCTGGCGCAGTGGGGCTTCGGGAACTCGAGCGACCTGGACACCGGCACCGCTCGCAATGCGGAGATCTACCAATGGAATCTGGGCATTCAGCACTTGTTTCCGGGACAGATCGTGATAGGGGTAGACTACTCCGCCAACCGCAGCACGCATCTGCCGTGGGCTGGAGCAGGTGGGATTTCCACTCGCAATCGCAACTTCCTTCCTTCGCCGATCCGCGCTCAACTCGTACAAGCAGCCAACGATCCCACGATCAACCCACCGGGCCCCGACTATGACCCCACCTGGGTTACGGATTATCTCAACACGGAAGTGCCCAATCCGTTCCAGTGCTTCTTCACCACGGGCTGCGGCGCTGACCGGATCGTGGTGTCCGGCAAGCCCGATTTTTAACGCGGCCGATGTGGCGGATTCCCGGTATGTGGATGACACGATTCCGCAGCAACTGCTGCTGGAACCTTACCCGCAGTTTGATGGTGGGTTCGAGGGACTGCCGACGCTGAATGCCAACTCCTGGTACAACTCGCTGCAAATTCGCTTCCAGAAGCGTGCCAGCCACTACATCAGCTTCGAAGGCAACTACACCTTCTCCAAATCGACGGATGATTCCTCTGCGGGACGGAACGCCTGGCTGGGCAACCTGGGGCTGGATAATCCGCAAGTCCTCGACAATCTCAGAGTCGAGCATGGGATCGGCTCCAACGACACCCCTCACCGCTTGACTGCCGCCATCATTATCGACCTTCCTTTCGGGAGAGACCGCTGGATCGGAGGCGGCATGAACCGTGTGCTGGATGGCATCGTGGGTGGCTGGTCACTGAACACAGTGGTCACCCTGCAATCCGGCCAGCCGCTGGCTCTCTACAACAGCGCCGGACTGCTGGCTGACGGCAATCAACGACCGAACGTGATCTGCTCTCAACTTTCGAGCGGCCTGAGTTATCGCGATGCAGCCAAGTCGGGAGGGAGTGTCCTGAATCAGGATTGCTTTGGCGATCCTGGCGACAATATTGCGGGCAATGCACCCCGGCACTTCTCCAATTTGCGAGGTGACGGCATCCGCAACCTGGATACCTCGCTCTCCAAAGAATTCAAGATCCGCGAGGGGCAACTGCTCCAGGTGCGCGCCGAAATGTTCAATGCCTTCAATCATCAGCGCTTTGCCTTCCCGGATGTTGGATCGGGAGACGGCGCTTTGGGCCAGGTCACTTCCACAACCAACAACTTCCGCAGAATGCAGTTCGGAGCGCGGTTCCAGTTCTAGACGCTATTCCTTACAGGCCTGATCTCGCGCGAGCGGGATCAGGCTTTTTCCCAAACAAGTTGTCGGCGGCTCTGAGGAGGCTGAAGATCATCCGAAGCTGATCTGTCGGGTTGGTGAATGACGGAGATCGCCGACCGTGCCGCGCGCGGGCTCCGAGTGAAGCGGAGTTCGGCAATCAGGAACTGAAAAATGAAATACAAATTGTTGTTCGCAATTCTCGTGCTGTTTGCTTGTGGGCTGGTCGCGGCTCCGTTCCGAAAAACAGAACTGGACTCACTACGTTCGGATTGGCGCTTACGGGTTGAAGGGCGGCGATGCGGCGGAGATTGTGCGGCGGGCGCAGGAAAGCGGCGTGTCCGGGATCGAGGTCGATAACGATATCCCCGGCCGGTATGAGAGTTTTCTGCATCCCGAGGCGAAGTTGAAGGCGATTCACGATGTGGCTGAGGCGGCGCACAAGGCGGGGAATCACGCGTTCGTTTACATCGCCGGGACGGAGTGCATCACGGCGCATGGAGACAAGGCGGAGCACACGTTGGCGAAGGACCATCCGGATTGGCTGCAGCGGAAGATTACGGGCGAGCCAGCGATTTTTGGCGGAGGCACCGCATTCTGGATCCGGGCGGGCGATGAAGATGTATGGGTCAGTCCGTACGCGACAGAGTGGCGCAAGATCTATATGGAGCGCGTGCGGCAGATCGCGGGCGACGGGGATTGACGGGATTTATATCGACATTCCGTACTGGATGACGCACTTCGAAGGCTGGGAGAACACGTGGGCCAGCTTTGACGACTACACCGTCGCGGCGTTCAAGCAGAAGACTGGGCTGGATGCGAAGCACGATGTGAAGATCGGGGACTTCTCTGATCCGGGGTTTCGCAAGTGGGTGGAGTTTCGAATTCAGACGTTCACCGATTTTCTGGCCGAGATCGATCACACGGCGAAGGCGGTGAATCCGGAGATCAAGACGATTCCGGAGATTTATCCGGGGATCGAGGAGGAGGCGGTGCGGGTCGGGGCTGACGTGTACAGCCTCTATCCGGTGGTAGATGCGATTGCGCATGAATACGAGTTTGGCAGCGGGGACCATATGGCGTCGGGGCGCAAGCCGCTGGATTGGTTCCGGTATCAGGTGGGGATGCATTCGTTTCGCGCGTTCGCGCAGGGGAAGGCGACGTGGATTCTGAATTATTCGTGGGACGGCGACAAGATCGTCGATAAGCGCGAAGCGATGATGAATCTGGCCATGTCGCAGATCATGGCGGGCGCGAACTTCTGGGATGCGCCGGGGCATTCGATGGCGGGATCGAATGATCTGCCGACGCGGAAGAAGATCTTTGATTGGATTGCGGGAGCATGAGAAGACGTTTTATCTGCCGCGGACGCCGATTGATCCGATTGGAGTTTACTTTTCGCCGGAGACGAGGAATTTCTATGCGGAGGAGTTCCTTGCGTCGTATCGCGGAATTCTGATTCTGCTGATGCAGAAGCATCTTGAGTTTCAGATTGTGACTCCGCGAACGCTGGCGGAGTTTCACGGGGAAGACACTGGTGCTGCCGGATGTGCGCGTGCTGGACGAGAGCGAGAAGAAGTGGCTGAAGGATTTTGCTGGCGCGGGGAAGAGAGTCGTTGATCACCGGGACGGATGTCACGGAGTTGGGAGATTCGCCGAACGTCGTGCGAATGCGGGAATGTCCGGGGAAGGCCTACAACGCGGCGATCGAGAAAGATTTTGAGCACAGCTCGCCGGATTCGCAGCGCGAGTTCTTTGCGAGCCTGCAAGGCGGGGATTCGGTGCGGATTCAGGCGTCACCGCAGATTGCGACTTCGATTGCGCGCACGTCCGATGGGCACATCAACTGCTTCTTTGCCAACTTTGCCGGATTACGGGGAGGGTCGAATCCGGTGCAGACGCCGCAGACTGGAGTGGAGGTCACGGTGCAATGTCGAAGATCGGAGGGAAAGGGATTCTTTCTTCCGTTTCTGGGGCAGGTGCAGGACGGTAAAGGGAGAGCGCAACGGAGACTCGATTCGATTCACGCTGCCTACGATCACGCAAGGGGGCGGTGTTCTGGTACGAACCTTGAGGCTCTGTTTGTCGTCCCGCGGTGCGGCGGCAAGATGCCGCCGCGACAACCGGCCGCGAGGCCGGCGCTACGATCGATCCCACGCTTTGGAACGAGAGATGGCTTCGTTCCAGCGGTCGCGCAGGGATTGCGCTTGCGATCGCGGCATCTGCGGGCTCGAAGCGGCGGCTTTTCCCTGCGGCCAGTGCATCGAGACCTGACGGCCAGAAACCGACCGCGAGGCCCGCCAGATAGGCGGCACCCATCGCTGTCGTTTCCGTCACGGCTGGGCGCACTACCGGAACGCCCAGAATATCGGCTTGGAATTGCATGAGGCTGTCGTTGGCGGCGGCACCGCCATCCACGCGCAGCTCTTTCACTGCATCGCCGGAATCGCGGCGCATGGCGTCGAGCAAGTCGGCGACCTGGTATGCGATGCTCTCCACGGCTGCGCGCGCGATATGTCCGGCGGTCGTGCCGCGAGTGATTCCGAAGATCGATCCGCGGGCGTAGGAATCCCAGTGCGGTGCGCCTAGGCCGACGAATGCAGGAACGAAATAAACGCCGCCGTTATCGGGCACGGACTTCGCGAGCGCCTCGACTTCTTCGGACTTGCGAATCACGCCCAGGCCATCGCGCAGCCACTGCACGACTGCGCCTCCGACAAAGACGCTGCCTTCGAGCGCATATTCGGTCTGTATCTTTGATCTTCCAGGCGACGGTGGTCACCAGTTGATTGGAGGAAGGCACGGCCCGCGTGCCGGTGTTCTGCAGCATGAAGCAGCCGGTGCCGTAGGTGTTCTTCGTCATGCCGGGCTGGCAGCATTGTTGACCGAAGAGTGCGGCCTGCTGATCTCCGGCGATACCGGCGATTGGAATTCCGTCGAGCCCCTGCACGCCGCGAACTTCGCCGTAGATCTCGCTCGACGAGCGCACACTCCGGCATGATCGAGAGAGGAATTCGCAGCAGTTCGAGCAGTTCGCGGTCCCACTCGCCGGTGTGAATATTGAACACCATGGTGCGCGAGGCATTGCTGACGTCGGTGGCATGGACCGTGCCTTGCGTCAGCTTCCAGATCGAGCCAGCGTGTCGACGGTGCCGAAGGCGAGCTTGCCGGCTTCGGCGAGGCTGCGGGCGCCTGGGACGTTGTCGAGCATCCACGCGATCTTGCTTCCGGAGAAGTAGGCGTCGATCAGCAAGCCGGTGCGCTGCTGGATCAGAGGATGCGTGGCCATCCTTCCGCAGTTGTTCGCAGAAATCGGCCGTGCGGCGGTCTTGCCAGACGATCGCATTGTGGACGGGCTGGCCGGTCTCGCGATTCCAGACGATCGTGGTCTCGCGCTGGTTGGTGATGCCGATGGCTGCGACATCCGCTGGGCCGATCCCAGCCTCGGTTAATGCCTGAAGTGCGACCGCGATCTGGGAGAACGCGATTTGCTCGGGATTGTGTTCGACCCAGCCGGGACGGGGAAAGATTTGATCGAACTCCTGTTGCGCAACGGCGCGGATAGAGCCGTCTTCATCGAACAAAAGTGCTCTTGAACTGGTTGTGCCCTGGTCGAGTGCTAGAACGTACTTCACGGTACCTCCTGCAGTTGTAGGTGGCACAGGCAGAGACGTTGCAAGCAACGTCTCTACGACGGTTTTAAGAAGCGGCGAATTCCGAAATCGTAGAGGGCTGCGCCTATCAGGCCTCCGAGCAACGGGGCGGCGACGGGAACCCACCAGACGCGCGATCCGTCCGTCAGGCCGTTGTTGCGGAAACCCGCGACCACGGTGAACAAGCGCGGGCCGAAATCCCTCGCAGGATTGATGGCGTAGCCGTGCATGCCGCCGAAGCTCATGCCGATGGCGACCACGACCAACCCGATCAGCACGGGCGCGAGGTTCGCGCCCGGAGGCATGTTGAATTCGTCGGTGATGGCGAAGATCAGGAGCACGAGCAATCCTGTGCCGATCAATTGATCGAGAAATCCGGCCTGCGGCATCCCCGGGAAAGCAGGAAATGTCGTGAACACGCCGGCCGTCCTTTCCAACTGCGGGTCGACCTGGCGGAAAGCCGGCGAATAATTCCAATACACCAGGGCGGCGGCGGCGAACGCGCCTGCCGTTTGGGCAATCGAGTACGGCACGACTTTGGACCAGGGAAATTTGCGGAAGACGGCAAGGGCGAGCGTCACCGCGGGATTCAGATGTGCTCCGGAAATCTTGCCCGCGATGTAAATGCCCATCGTGACGGCCAGTCCCCAGCCCAGAGTGATGTTGGTGAAACCTCCGTGGATGACTTCTCCGGGATTCTTCGTTGGAAACAGCACGACCATGGCGACTACGCCGGTGCCGAACAGGATCAGAACAAACGTTCCGAGGAACTCGGCGAGGAGTTCCGCGGTCAAACCAGGTTTTGAGGTCATCGCATCTCCCGAGCGAGACAGCGCATCTGAGCCGCGAAGTAGTCTACCAAGGGGCGGAGGATTGCGGCTGATTTTGTGTGAAGCGTGGCGCTCTGGCGGTTTGCGGATGCGGGGCGAGATGCTCGCCACAGCCGCAGACTGCAGCGCTACGGCTTCCGAAAGTTAAGGTCACGGGACATTTCTGCTTGACATTTCGACTCAGTCCCGTAAGATAGAAAATATTTATTCACTTTAGTGAATATTTATTCATCATGAATAAAACCTTGCGCCAACGGGCCGTACTCGATGTGCTGAAGCACGGGTCTATCGCCAGCCAGGAGGACCTGCAGCGGCATCTGCGGCGGCGCGGATTCAAGGTGGGACAGGCGACGCTCTCGCGGGACATCCGCGACCTGAATCTGAGCAAGACCGCGCACGGCTATTCCCTGCCCCACGGAGAAAACGGCGTGGGCGTTGCGCTGCCTCCAGTGTCGCGACTGGTGAAGGAGTTCGTGCTGGACATTCGTTCCGCTCAGAACCTGCTCGTCGTCAAGACGATCGTTGGCAGCGCGCAACCGGTGGCGGCGGCGCTGGATGAGGCCGACTGGAGCGAGGTGGTCGGCACCATCGCGGGCGACGACACCATCCTTATTGTGTGTCCGGACAAGGAAGAGGCGCGGACGCTGGCGGGGCGCATCGAGGAAATGCTGGCATAGATGACTGCGAAGCTCAAAACCGCGGTGCTGGGCGCGACCGGATATTCCGGCCTGGAATTGACGCGGATTCTTCTGCGTCATCCGCGGCTGGAAAAGCCTGTTCTGCTGCGGCGCAGCGCTGACAATGGCAGCGCGGCCGATCTGGCAGACGTGTTCCCTGCCCTTTCTGGCAACGGCGGATATCCGCTGCATTCGCTTTCCTGGCCGGCATTGAAGCAGCAGGGAGTGCAGTTGCTTTTCCTGGCTACGCCGCACGAAGTATCACGTTCGCTGGTTCCGGAGGCGATCGCGCAAGGACTGCGCGTGATCGATCTGAGCGGAGCGTGGCGGCTGAAGCAGGAGCAGCACCGGGCCATTTACGGCTTCGAGGATTCAGATGCGGTCAGTGCCGCGGAATTGACCGAGCGAGCCGTATACGGCTTGCCCGAATTGAACGGCGACCGCATTGCCGGACGCCGCGCTGGTGGCGAATCCGGGCTGCTATGCGACATCGGTGATCCTGGCGCTGGCGCCGCTTCTGAAGGCTGGAGTCGTTGACCGGAGCCGCGGGATTATTTCCGACTCGAAATCGGGAGTATCGGGAGCGGGCAAGGAGCCGACGGCCAAAACGCATTTCGTGTCGGTGGCTGACAATCTTTCCGCGTATTCGGTGTTCAATCACCGGCACATGGGCGAGATGGTCGAGCAGCTCGCGCTGGGCGATCAGGAGCTGATCTTCACGCCGCACCTGCTGCCGATTCCGCGCGGGATTTTGTCGACGATCTATGTCCACCTGAACCGCACGATGACGGCTCTCGAAGTGGAATCGTGCTTGCGGAATTTCTATTCGGGAAAGCGCTGGGTGCGAATCTTCCAGACGCCGAAACTCCCGCAGGTGCAATTCTCGCTGCATAGCAATTATTGCGATCTCGGATTTTGCCTGGCGGAAGACGGACGGCGCCTGGTGCTGATCTCGTGCATCGACAATCTGCTGAAAGGCGCAGCCGGGCAGGCAGTGCAGAACATGAATCTGATGTATGGGTGGGGCGAGGAAGAAGGACTGCAATGATCATCGTAGTCAAAATCGGGGGAGCGGCGCTGGAAGACGCGGCTACTTTGCGCAAGTGCGCGCGCGCGATCGCGGAACTGGCGCAGGATGGGCATCGCGTGGCCGTAGTGCACGGCGGTGGCACGGCGCTGACGCGGGTTCTGAAGCAACTGGGCAAGCAGAGTGAATTCGTCAGCGGACTGCGCGTTACCGACGCGGAGACTCGCGATGTGGCGCTGATGGTGCTGGGCGGCATGGTGAACAAGAAACTGGTTGCCGCCATTCAGGCTGCAGGTATGCCAGCAGTCGGCTTCTGCGGCGGAGATGGCATGACGTTCCGCGCACGGCGGAAGCACATGAACGGAAACGATCTGGGATTCGTCGGCGAGATTTGTTTTGCCGAACCGTGCTGGATTGAAGCGCTGTGGCAGCAGGGCGGGATTCCGGTTCTGGCGTCGCTGGCGCTGGGCGCGGACGGCGAATACTACAACGTCAACGCCGACGAAATGGCAGCGGCGTGCGCCGCGGCATGCCACGCGAATGCGCTGATCTTCCTGACGGACGTACCCGGCGTGAAGGATGCTCAGGGCACCGTGATTCCGTGGCTGAGCACAAAGCAGGCGCAGGATCTGGCGGCGGGATCGGTGATCAGCGGCGGCATGCTGCCGAAACTCGCGGCCTGCACGCAGGCACTGAAGCAGGGTGTCGGCCGAGTCCGCATTCTGCCTGCAGCCGAAGCGGACGCATTGCCGCAGTTTTATCTCACGAAGCTGAATTGTGGGACAGAAGTCACGTATGCATAAGCAGCGCAGTAAGCGCTGAACGCCAAAGAAATAGAGGAACGTAGAAATTGGAGCCCAAGTTGAATACGCAATTGCAAAGTAAGACACCGGTTGTACCGGAGACATTTCCCGGGATCTTCTGGTGTCCGGATTTGGTTTCGACGCGCGATCTTGGACCGCAGGGCGTCGAGGCCGTACTGCATCTGGCGGAACTGATGAAGTCCCGCCCGTCGGTGTTCTCGCGCGCGCTGGCCGGGAAGCAGATGGTGATGTTCTTCGAGAAGCCCTCGCTGAGAACGCGGCTGACCTTTGAAGCTGGAATGGCGAGCCTGGGCGGAACGACGATGTTTGTCGATCAGTCCAAGAGCAGGCTGGATGCGCGCGAGACGCTGAGCGACATCGCGCACAACCTGGAGCGCTGGGTGGACGTGATCGTGCTGCGAACGTTTGCGCAGGAAACCATCACCGGCATGGCCCAGCACGCGTCCATTCCCGTGATTAACGCGCTGAGCGATCTGGAGCATCCCTGCCAGGCGCTGGCGGACTACTTCACGCTGGTCGAGCGGTTCGGGAGTTTGAAAGACATCACGCTCGCCTACGTCGGAGATGGAAACAATGTGGCGCATTCCTTGTTGCTGACTTGCGCCTGCGTGGGATCGTCGATCCGCATTGCGACTCCGAAGGGCTACTCGTGCAATCCGCAGATCATCGCGGATGCGCGCAAGATCGCGAAGCAGACGGGCGCGCGGATTGAGTTTCTCACCGATCCCCACGCAGCAGTGTCTGGCGTCGACGCCGTGTACACCGATGCCTGGGCCAGCATGGGGCAGGAGCACGAAGCGGCGCAACGCGCAGAGATATTCCAGCCGTATCAGGTGAATCGCGCCCTGATGGCGGAAGCCGCGTCCCACGCGGTGTTCATGCACTGTCTGCCGGCGCATCGCGGTGAAGAGGTCACGGACGAGGTCATGGATTCAGAGCAGTCCGTCATCTTCGAGCAGGCGGAAAACCGCATGCATGTTCAGAAAGCTATTCTTTATCTGTTGTTGGGCGGTGCGGTTCGACTGCCCGTAAGGAGCGCTCATGCCTGAAAAAGTCGTTCTTGCTTATTCCGGTGGTCTCGATACGTCCATCATCATTCCGTGGCTGAAAGAAAACTACTCCTACGACGTCATCGCGATGGTCGGCGATGTCGGACAGGGAGACGACATCGAGGCCGTGGTCGAGAAGGCGTACAAGACTGGGGCCAGCAAGGTGATCGTCGAGGATCTGCGCGAAGAGTTCCTGACTGGCTACGTCTTTCCTGCCCTGAAGGCCGGCGCGGTGTACGAACACAAATATCTTGCTCGGGACTTCGCTGGCGCGTCCGGTGATCGCGAAGCACCAGGTCGAAGTCGCTTTGCGCGAAGGCGCGACTGCGGTGGCTCACGGATGCACCGGCAAGGGCAACGATCAGGTGCGGTTTGAACTGACCTATCAGGCGCTGGCTCCGGAATTGAAGATCATTGCGCCGTGGCGCGAGTGGACGCTGAAATCGCGCGAGGACTGTCTCGATTATGCCGAGGCGCACGGGATTCCTGTCGCAGCGAGCCGCGAGAAGATTCACAGCCGCGACCGTAACCTGTGGCACATCAGCCATGAAGGCGGCGAATTGGAGGATGCGGGCAACGCGCCTTTGCCGACGACATGGCAGATCACGAAGTCTCCGCAGGAAGCTCCCGACAAGGAAGAGAAGGTCAGCATTGGATTCGTGAAGGGAGTTCCGGTATCGGTGAACGGAATGGAGATGGATCCCGTGTCGCTGGTTGAATTGCTGAATGAAATCGGCGCGCGCAACGCGGTGGGACGCGTCGATCTGGTGGAGAACCGCTTTGTGGGGATCAAGTCGCGCGGATGCTACGAGACTCCGGGCGGAACGTTGCTGATCGCAGCGCATCGCGAACTCGAGGCGTTGTGCCTGGAGCGCGATGTCGCGCACTTCAAGCAGCATATCGGGCTGAAGTACGCCGAACTTGTCTACTTCGGTCTGTGGTTCACGCCGTTGCGTGAGGCGCTGGACGCGTTTGTGGAGAAGACGCAGGCGCTACATGACGGGATCGGTGACCTTGTCGCTGTACAAGGGAAATGTTTCGGTCGTGAGCCGACAATCGGAGCATTCGCTGTATCGAACCGATCTGTCGTCGTTCACGATGGGAGCGAAGTACGACCAGAAAGATGCGGCAGGATTCATCCGCATTCTGGGGCTGCCGTCGCGTTCGCGCGCACGGTCGCGAGTTGAGGTCGCGCAATGAAGATGTGGTCGGGACGGTTCCGGCAGCCGCTGGATCCGGAGTTCGAGCGCTGGCAGCGGTCGTTTGGTTTTGACCGGCGGCTGCTGCGCTACGAACTCGCGGCCAGCGGCGCGCATGCGAGTGCGCTGAAGAATGCCGGAGTGCTCTGTCGGCCGACGAACTGATCAGCATTCTGCAGGGGCTGGAGCAGATCGGGGAGAAGGCTGCGGCGTCAGCTGCATTTCTCGAAGATGATGAGGCGGAAGACGTTCATCATTTCGTCGAGAAGCAACTTGTCGCGTTGATCGGCGAAGTCGGGTACAAGCTGCACAGCGGGCGCAGCCGCAATGAACAGATTGCGACCGATCTGCGGCTGTACGTCAGGGCGGCGATCGATCAACTGCGGGAAGAACTGGCGGAGTTGTGCGGCGTCTTCGTGGATCGCGCGGAGCAGGCTGGTGATGCAGCGATTCCAGCTTACACGCACCTGCAGCGGGCAGAGCCGGTTCTGGTCGGGCATTGGCTGCTGGCGTACGTGGAGATGTTTCTGCGCGATGCGGATCGGCTGGCAGACTGCCGCAAGCGGCTGAACGTTTGTCCGCTGGGATCGGGCGCCGTGGCCGGGGCGACTCTGCCGCTTGATCGTACTTTGATGGCAGACAAACTTGGCTTCGATGCTCCTACGGCGAACAGCATCGATGCGACCAGCGATCGCGATTTCGCGATCGAGTTCGTGCAGGCTTTGTCGTCTGCTGGCTCTGCATCTGAGCCGCTGGGCGGAGGAGATGATTCTGTTTTCCTCGCAGGAATACGGCTTTGTGGAACTGCCTGAAGCCTACTCGACGGGCAGCAGCGCGATGCCGCAGAAGAAGAATCCGGATCTGCTGGAGTTGGTGCGCGGCAAGAGCGGGCGCGTGATCGGCAATGCCACCGCGCTCATGGTCGCGGTAAAAGGCTTGCCTCTGGCTTACAACAAGGATCTGCAGGAGACGCAGGAGCCGCTGTTCGATTCAGCGGACACGCTCCTGCAGATGCTGCCGCTGGTTACGGGATGGATGAAAGCCGTTGAGTTTCATTTGGAGACCATGCAGAAGGCGGCGGAATCGGGATTCATGAACGCGTGGGCCGCGGCGACTTATCTGGTGAAGCGCGGCGTGCCTTCGCGTCTGGCGCACGAGCGCATCGGGAAAGCGGTGCAGATGTGCCTGGAGCGGAATTGCGAGCTCAAGGATTTGCCGCTCCAGGATTTGCAGTCACTGAGTCCGGCTTTTGGTGAGGACTTCAAAGCAATCACTCACACTCCCCGCGGTGCTCGCCATCCATGATGTTGCGGGCGGGACGGCGCCGGGACGGGTGCGGCAGGCAATTGGGGCCGCCCGGAAGAAAATCGAGTCTCTTCGCGAGGAGGTCCATGCGCACGCGTAAAGCAATCTTGCCCGATGCCGAGCACATTCACGAGTTGATCGCCGCGTACTCCGGCGATGGCACGCTATTGCCCCGCACGCTGCCGGAGATCTGCGAAAACGTGCGGGACTTCGTCGTTCTCGAAGACGACGGCCGCATCATCGGCTGCGGCGCGCTGCACCTGTATGGCACGCATCTTGCCGAGATTCGCTCGATTACTGTCGCACCGTGGGCCCAGGGAAAAGGCGGCGGAGGCCGCCTGGTGAAGGCGCTGATGGCGGAAGCAAAACGTCATCGAGTGGATTGCATTTGCCTGTTCACGCGCAAGCCGGACTTCTTCGCCGGCCAGGGATTCTCGGTCGCGCAGCGCGAGGACTTGCCGGACAAGATCTACAAAGATTGCCACGCTTGTCCGCGGTTCCATTGCTGCGATGAAGTCGCCATGGTGCGCGGGAATCTTCCCAAGTTCGCGATCCTTCCGGAGCCGGCGAACTGGCTGGTGAAGCTGCAAGGATGGTCGCCGACGAGCTCGCGTCAATCCTAGAGACTTAGCCTTCCAGGCAAGGACGCGACCCATCTCCATGACCGTGACCGCGCGGTAGCGCTGTATCCTGCCTGCTATAGCGAGGGCATCTTGCTTCACAGGCGGTATGCATACCCGTAGGGATAGAACAGATCGCCGGGAGTCTGGCATCATGAAGCGGAAAGTCTCCCCATGAAGGCCGCCATCCTCACCTCGCCTGCCCCAGTTTCGGAACGTCCCCTTCAGATTGTTGATGTGGCAGATCCGCGGGTGAGATCAGGACACGTGCTGCTGCGCGTACGCGCGTGTGGCGTGTGCCGCACCGATCTTCACATTGTCGAAGGCGAATTGCCACCTAAACAGTTGCGGATCATTCCTGGTCATCAGATCGTGGGCGAAGTCATCGAAGGGGCCACAGCAGACATTCGTCTCGGCATGCGTGTTGGCGTCTCGTGGCTTGGGGGCACTGACGGCACATGCCCGTACTGCCTGAAAGGTCTTGAGAACCTCTGCGATGCACCTACGTTCACCGGCTACACGGTCGCAGGCGGTTATGCAGAGTACGCATTCGCTCGTGCTGACTTTGTATTTCCTTTGCCCGATGCGCTCGACGATCTGCATGCCGCGCCGCTGCTCTGCGCAGGCATCATCGGATTTCGCAGCTTGCGCGTGGCCGGCGTCGAAGCGGGCGAGCGTGTCGGGCTTATTTGGTTTCGGTGCGTCGGCGCACCTGGCCATTGCGGTGCTGCGTGCGTGGAAGTGTGATGTCTATGTTTCCACGCGTGGCAAATCTCACCGCGAGCTGGCCGCGTCGCTCGGAGCCACTTGGGTTGGCAGCGAAACCGAGAAGCCACCAGTTGAATTGGATCGTGCGATAACCTTTGCGCCCAGTGGTGACGTCGTGATCGCTGCGCTGTCAAGCTTGCGCAAGGGCGGCGTGGTGGCGATCAATGCGATCCATCTGGATCGCATGCCACAGTTCGATTACGACACTCTGTTGTGGGGCGAGCGGCAGATTCGCAGCGTGGCGAACATGACGCGCGTGGACGCCCGCGATTTTCTTTCCTTGGCAGCGCGCATTGGCTTGCGGCCTAAAGTGACTGTCTTTTCACTTGATGAGGCCAACGAAGCACTCATGGCAGTCAAACGCGACGCGGTGGATGGGGCTGCCGTGATCGTGCCGGTCCCGTCGAAATAAAAGCGATCAACCACAAAGGGCACGAAGGTACACGAAGGAAACGGCACCCTTCGTCGCTTACGTGGTCCTTGCATCTTTGCGTTCTTACTGAAATCAAAAGCCTGAACCCGATCCAGACCATAGTGATTGCCGTCCGCGGGACCTTGGTGTAGGTTAGCCCGATGAAAACGAAACCGCTCTGCACAACCGTGTTGGTTCTCTCCTCTATCTGGTTTGGGACAGGTGCACATGTTTTGCTGCACGGCCAGTTGAGCGCGGCACGCGAAAGTCACATTCCCGTCGGTGGGGCGGAACTCTATGTGCGCGAGGTTGGCAAGGGTCCGGCGATTATCGTTCTGCATGGTGGGCCCGATTTCGACCAGAGCTACCTGTTGCCCGAGATGGACCGGTTGTCCGATTCGTACCGACTCATTTATTACGATCAGCGGGGACGCGGGAAGTCAGCCAACAATGTGCGACCCGAAGATGTCACGCTCGCCTCTGACATAGCGGACCTGGAAAAAGTCAGGCAGTATTTCCATCTGGAGTCCGTGACGTTGCTGGGACATTCCTGGGGCACGGTGATCGCACTGGAATACGCTCTCAAATATCCGAAACGGGTCTCGCACCTGATCCTGATGAATCCTGGCCCGGCGTCGAGAGAAGACTACGTCCAGTTCCGGAAGGAATGGCTCGAAAAACGGGCGGATTGGCTGGCTCAACGCAAGGCCATTGCCGAGACGGCCGCTTACAAGGAGGGAGATCCCGAGGCGGTCACGGCCTACTACCGCATCCATTTCAAGCCCGCCTTTGCGCGAACGGAGAACTACGAAAAGCTGATCGCAGGATGCACGCGAGACTTTGCTAAGGAAGGTGTCCTTAAGGCGAGAGCGGTCGAAGATCGTTTGATGCAAGATACATGGGCAAAGTCCGGACTTCGACTTGCTGCCACAGCTCAAAACGCTGAAGATTCCGACGTTAGTTCTGTCGGGCGATCACGAATTCATTCCGGCGTCCACGGCCGAGCACATTGCGCAGGCGATTCCGAGCGCCCGCTGGTTACGTTGAAAGACTGCGGACACTTCACCTTATATGGAATGCCCAGTTGCCGTTCACGAGCAGATCAACGTATTCTTTGGTGAAAAAGTTGTCTTCTAGCCGAGAGCGAATAGCGTTTGTTGACTCGGCATGGCGTGAATTCCTACTCGCTGCGCGCGTCGCGGGCGAGACGCCCGCGACGACAGCCGGTGGGGAGTCGGCGCTATTATCTCGCCAGAATGAAGGTCGCAATCAGCAGCACGCAGAATGCGGTGGCATGCTTCAGTTCACTCCAGCCGAGGCGGCGAACGACTAACGGCGTCGGCTCCTGAACGAAATAGAACCATCCGCGGAACAGGAGCGGAGCAAAGGCCAGCGATGCGATCGGCGGCATCAGGCGGGCCAGGCATGCCAAGGTAATGATCGCGGTCATGAGTGCCTGCCCCAGGGCAAATCCCCAGCCGTGAGCGAACTTCGCGCGGAATCCCTGAATCTTTGCCGTGTGGATGCGGAGTTGGACGTAGTGAATCTGGTCACCGGCGAAGAGGATATTGGCGAGCCACAACATCCAGGCGGTAGCGTTGAATTCTCCCGTGATGACGTAATAAGCAGCGGGTGCCGAAGCTGTGAGGCCGACGGTTCCCACCATCTCGGAGAGCATGCGAAGTGAGTACGTGCTTCGGGGCCGCTCGGTCTGGCCCCTTCGACTGGGCTCAGGGCAGGCTTCGCGGGACGGCCGAGGCCGCCGTCTCCACATGGTTCCCATTTTCCTGATGGCAGCCTGGCCAATGAAAGCGGCCGCCACCGCAGCACCAAGCGGCCAGAGATCGGCGTTTCTTCCCGCCCAAAGCAGCGCAGCCAGCGCGACAGCTGCGATTCCTCCGAACAACACGATGGCCGAGCGGAGAGTATGCGACTCTTCCAGTGTTTGTGCGCGCATGGCCGAGGTGCCCAACAAGCTTTCGAGGGGAGTTCTCAGCCAGAACAGGGCAAGGGCTGAAGTCAACAACAGAATCAGCGGAAAGATGTGACTCGCCTGATGGAATGCCACGCCGGCTCCCGTGACCATCGGAACCAGCAGCAGACCCCATGCGCCGTGTTCGCGAGGAAGAATCAGAGCGCGGCGCCGTTCGCGGCGGGCTTTGTCGGAAGCGGAAACAAGGTCATCTGTCCGCTCGCGGCCTTCGGCCGGGACAGCCGATGGCGGCTGTCCCCACATTGTCTGTAAGTGAACCTGGGTTTTAGTCGACATCATCTCCAACCTGCCATGTGAATGTGGGTCATGCCTTTTACGGCGCGCATGTACTGGGCACGTTCGAAGGCGCCTGGATCCGCGCACTTGATCTGGCTCATGCTGCCTTGCATCTGCTGTACAGATTCGTACTCGTGCTCTTCCATCCACTCGCGCAATTCGCGCTCGACGTGCCGAAGATGGTTGATGCCGTGGCGCATGAGGGACGAGCAAAGCATGGTCACGTTTGCACCGACCATGAGCAGCTTCACCACGTCTTCGGCGGTGTGTACTCCGCTGGTGGCCGCCAGGCTCGCTTTGAGACGTGCCGTAAAGAATGCCGATCCACGTCAGCGGCAGACGCAGAGCTTGCTGCGAACTCAACAGCACGTTGGGACGAATCTCCAGTTCTTCGAGGTCGATATCGGGCTGGTAAAAGCGGTTGAACAACACCAGTCCGTCCGCGCCCGCGTCATCGAGCCGGTGGGCCATGTTGGTGAAGTTGCTGAAGAACGGGCTGACCTTAACGGATACCGGAATCGTGACCGTGCTCTTCACGGCGCGGACGATGTCGAGATAAGTCTTCTCCACATCGTCGGCAGTCAGCTTCGGATCTGTCGGGATGTGGTAGATATTGCACTCGATGGCATCGGCGCCGGCGCGCTCGATCTCGCCGGCGAACTTGGTCCATCCGCCAAGTGTCGAGCCGTTGAGGCTGGCGATGATCGGCATGCGGACCGAGGCTTTCGCCTTGCGAATGTGATTGAGATATCCCTCGGGACCGGTGTGGAATTCGCTGGCCTGCGGAAAGTAGGTGAGGGACTCGGCGAAGCTCTCGGTTCCGGCGGAGAGATGGTATTGCAGGTCGACCTCTTCCTGGCGCAACTGTTCCTCGAACAGGGAATAGAGCACGACCGCGGCCGCACCGGCATCTTCCAGGCGGCGGATTCCGTCGACGTCGCGCGACAGAGGCGAGGCGGAGACGACCAGCGGAGAGGGCAGTTTGAGGTCCGAGATAAGTCGTCGTCAGGTCGATCATCAGATTCTCCTTACTTCAGTTCGTTCTAGTTCTTGGGTTTGCCGTAATCCCCACTTCTCGCAACTGCGGCGAGAAGGTGGGGCACCTCTATTTCGTTGTGCCACTGGACTCGGTTTTTCCGGGGCCGCTTTCGCGGGTTCTTCTTTTGGTGCAGCAACAGGCTCCGGTTTGCGAGCGGCCAGGTACTCGTACATGTGGAAGCGGTTCTCGACGTCTTTCTGTGCTGCTTTCCAGAGCCGCTCCGCGTCTTCCGGCTTGCTCTTGGTCAACATCTTGAAGCGCGTTTGCTGCAGCAGGTACTCCTGCACTTTGCGTGATGGCGCGCGCGAATCCAGAGTCAACGGATTCTCACCGATCGCCGCCTTCTCCGGGTTGTAGCGATAGAGCAGCCACTGGCCGGACTCGACCGCGACTTTCTGATCGCTCATCGAAGTCGTCATGTCGATGCCGTGGGCGATGCAGGACGAGTACGCGATGATGATGCTGGGGCCGTCATAGGCTTCGGCTTCGAGGAACGCTTTCAGCGTGTGCTCGTCTTTCGCGCCCATGGCGACGCTGGCGACGTAGACGTTGCCGTAGGTCATGGCCATCATGCCGAGATCTTTCTTCGGGCCGGGCTTGCCGCCGGCGGCGAACTTCGCGACGGCGCCACGAGGAGTGGACTTCGACGCCTGTCCGCCGGTGTTGGAGTAGACCTCGGTATCGAGCACCAGCAGGTTGACATTGCGTCCGCTGGCCAGGACGTGATCGAGGCCGCCGTAGCCGATGTCATAGGCCCAGCCGTCGCCGCCGATGATCCAGACGCTCTTTTTCACCAGCATGTCGGCGAGGGCGAGAAGCTGCCTGGCTTCGGGCTTATCGAGCTTGCGCAGGCGCTCTTTCAGGATGTCGACGCGCTGGCGCTGCTCGTAGATGTCGGCTTCGTCTTTCTGGTTGGCGGTGAGGAGGGCGGTGGCGAGATCTTCGCCGACGTTGTCAGCCACACGGCGGAGCAGTTCCTGCGCGAACTCGGTTTGCTTGTCGATGGAGACGCGGAAGCCGAGGCCGAATTCAGCGTTGTCTTCGAACAGAGAGTTGGACCACGCGGGGCCGCGGCCATCGGCGTTCTTGGCCCAGGGAGTCGTGGGCAGGTTGCCGCCGTAGATCGAAGAGCATCCGGTCGCGTTGGCAACGACAGCGCGGTCGCCGAAGAGCTGCGAGACCAGCTTCACGTAAGGAGTCTCGCCGCATCCGGAGCAGGCGCCGGAGAACTCGAACAGTGGCTCCTGCACCTGCTGCTGGCGGATCGTTGCCGACCTTGATCTTGCGGCGATCGAGTTCCGGGAATCTTGAGGAAGAATTCCCAATTCTCGTTTTCCGGCGCGCGCAGTGGAGGCTGCGGCACCATGTTGATGGCCTTGAGCCGGACTTCGCTCTTGTTCTTGACCGGGCAGATGTCGACGCAGACGCCGCATCCGGTGCAGTCTTCGGGGGCGACCTGGATGGTGTACTTCATTCCCGCCCATTCTTTGTCGCGGGCATCGCAGGACTTGAACGTCGCCGGAGCGCTTGCCAGTTCCTTGCTGTCGTAAACCTTGATGCGGATGACGGCATGCGGGCAGACCATGGCGCACTTGCCGCACTGGATGCAGATCTTCGAATCCCACGCTGGGATTTCGAGAGCCAGATTGCGCTTCTCCCATTGCGCGGTGGCCGTGGGGAAGGTGCCGTCGCAAGAGAAAGCGCTGACCGGGAGTTCGTCGCCCTTGCCGGCGTAAATCGTGCCGAGAACTTCGCGCTCGAACTTCGGAGCTCCCGGAAATACCGGGGGCAGTTCAATCTTGCTGGTGACGCTGGCTGGGAACTTCACCTCAAACAGATGAGCGAGGGTCTCGTCGACAGCCTGCATGTTCTTCTGGACGACTTCTTCGCCCTTCTTGCCATAGGTGTTGCGAATCGACTTGCGGATGGCTTCGATGGCTTCGTCGCCGGGCAGGACTTTCGAGATGGCGAAGAAGCAGACCTGCATGATGATGTTCATGCGCGATCCCATGCCGGTGTCGCGCGCGACTTGGTAGGCGTCGATCGCATAGAACCTGGCTTTCTTCGCGATCAGCTGTTGCTGCACTTCGCGCGGCAGGTGATCCCAGACTTCGTCTTTGCCGAAGGGGCTGTTCAGCAGGAAGACGCCGCCTTCGACCAGAGAGCTGAGCATGTCGTAGCGCTCCAGGAATATCCACTGGTGGCAGGCGACGAAGTTTGCCTTCGAGACCAGGTAGCTCGACTTGATGGGCTGCGGTCCGAAGCGCAGGTGGGAGACGGTCATCGCGCCGGATTTCTTCGAGTCGTAGACGAAGTATCCTTGCGCGTAGTTGTCGGTGTTCTCGCCGATGATCTTGATCGAGTTCTTGTTCGCGCCTACCGTGCCGTCTGCGCCGAGGCCGTAGAACATGGCGCGGATGACGCTGTCGGGTTCGGTGGAGAACGTGGCGTCGTAGTCGAGACTGGTGTGGGTGACGTCGTCGTTGATGCCGATGGTGAAGTGATCTTTGGGCTGGGGTTTCTTCAGGTTGTCGTAGACGGCCTTGACCATCGCGGGAGTGAATTCCTTGGAGGACAGACCATAGCGTCCGCCGACGACGCCGGGAGCGGCTTGTCAGCTTGCCGATGGCTCCGAGCTTCAATCCTTCGTTCAGAGCGCTGACGACATCGAGATAGAGCGGCTCGCCGATCGCGCCGGACTCCTTGGTGCGATCGAGGACTGCAATCTGGCGAACGGTGGGGGGAAGCGCTTCGATGAATGACTTCACGCAGAACGGGCGATAGAGGCGGACTTTGAGCAGACCGACTTTCTCGCCGCGAGCGGCGAGGTAGTCCACGGTTTCGTGCGCGATCTCTGCGCCGGATCCCATCACCACGATCACGCGCTCGGCATCGGGTGCGCCGACGTAGTCGAACAGGTGATACTTGCGTCCGACGACTTCGGCGAACTTGTTCATCACCGCCTGGACTTTCGCGGGCGCGTCGTCGTAGTAGCGGTTCGCGGTCTCGCGAATCTGGAAGAAGACGTCGGGATTCTGCGCCGTGCCGCGCAGCACGGGATGATCCGGCGAGAGCGCGCGCTGGCGGTGCTCGATCACGCGATCCATGTTGATCATGGCGCGCATGTCGTCTTCATTCAGCATCTCGATCTTGCTGACTTCGTGCGAAGTGCGGAAGCCATCGAAGAAATGCAGGAAGGGAATGCGCGTCTCGAGCGAGGCGGAATGCGCGATCAGTGCCAGGTCCATGGCCTCCTGCACGGAGTTCGAGCAGAGCATGGCCCATCCGGTGGTGCGGCAGAACATGACGTCGGAGTGATCGCCGAAAATCGAGAGCGCATGCGTGGCCACCGTGCGCGCCGTGACGTGGAAGGCGGCGGGCGTGAGTTCGCCGGCGATCTTGTTCATGTTGGGGATCATCAGCAGCAATCCCTGCGAGGCGGTGAAGGTCGTGGCGAGCGATCCGGTCTGGAGGGCGCCATGTACCGCTCCGGCTGCGCCTCCTTCACTCTGCATCTCGATGACGTGCGGAATGCTTCCCCACGCGTTGGGCACGGCTTGCGAGGCCCACTCGTCAGCCCACTCGCCCATCGGCGACGAAGGAGTGATGGGGTAAATGGCGATGACTTCACTTACCCGATAAGCGACATGAGCGACGGCCTCGTTGGCGTCCATGGTCTTGAACTTGCGCTTCATGAAATCCCCCGTTCAATTATCTCGACGGGAACCACTAGGGGTGGTCCTGCGATAGACCAAGGATGCCGCAAGGAGAAAAGAATGTCGGGACGTAGGTTCACAGGGGGATGTGATTAAGATCACATCGATGCGGAAAGTACCTTTTCTAACAGCATCTTAGCCGCTGCCAATTTGGGCAATTTCGGAAGCGGTTTTTCCAACCCGGCGATCCTACAAGCGACCGATCGGTCGGAGAGGATCAGGATGAAAGCCCCATTTATCGCCAACAACAAGCGACAAATGGGGCATCTTGAAGGTGCGACTGGATCGGCAGCCTCGTGTTCACTCCAGATCCGTGGGGTCGTTGAAAAGCACCGTCAGCTTGATGCTGCCATGGCCATATTGGGGAAATTTCGGCTTCGCTGGATTCTTCGGATCGAGCGTCGATGCGGTGTCGTCCGGAGGAAACAATACCAGCGAATTCAGAAAGGCGATAAGGCTGTCCTGACTGTTCGGAGTCAGAGCGGCAAACGCGTTGCGCGACGTCAGAGCCTCGCCACCGTGACGCAGGATGACATCGTTGAGTGTCATGCTCCGACCATCGTGTCCATAAGGCCCTGTGCTGCCGACACCCCACAAGGGCCGGGTCAGGAACTGCGTCTGCAGGGTGCCGTCCCAGTTGCGCTCGTAGAAATTGGAGCCAAGGTCGTGGCGTTTGAAATCGGTGAAAAGGTCTTTCACCGCGAACGAGTTCCCCAGAGGCTGCTTGAGAAGTGGATAGCCGCTGCCGTCATCTTTGGTGTAAAAGAGGGCGCTAGGAGTGGCGAAAAGGCTATTGAACATTCCGTTGACCGTGTCGTAGTTGGTCTCGACGTCGGCGACGCGTCGATCATGATTGATCATCATGTTCGCGACGTGGCAGGAGCCGCAGCCGATGCGGTTGAACACAGCCCGACCGCGCTCGGTGGTATCAGTCTGCTGGTAGTGGGCGGGTTTGAAGTAGTTCAGAAGATAGAACTCGAGGTGATCCACAAGGGCCGGATCGATCTCGTTTCCATTCTGCGCATCCGGAGCAGGCGGCGGACTGATTTTGTCTTTCGATCCATCCAGTCACCATGCCGGAGGGTGTAACCACGCGTCCGCCGGAACTGGCGGCCGTCAGGTCCGGGTCCGAAGAGGCTTCCAGCCCCATCTCTTTGTGAAGGGCGCCAACCACAAACTCGCGGATCGAGATGGTCGATCCTTCGGCGAAGAATGGTTTTATGCGCAGATCGGCATCGACGCCAAAAACTTTTGAGGTGTCAACCGTACCGTCGGGATTCGCCGTGATGCTGCCAAACTGCACACCCTTGCTGAAGAGTGTCATGGTAATCGGTCTTTTCCACTTCTGCGCGCGGGAGACGGCAAGGTCGCGAGTGGCGCGAAGGTCTGTGGTCATTTCGTCGGCAAGCATTTCGCGGATTCCGAGACCGAACAGGTGGGGTGCATCGCGGCTATCGGGACGAGTCACGACGTTGCCTCCGGTGCCCGCGGATCCCCTTGGACGGCCATGACAGGAAGCGCAGCTGTCGGTGAGTCCGGCGCCGATGCCGGGATCGGTGTTCAGATCGCCGACGCCGTCGCCTTCATTCGGGCCTTGCCCTTGCGCTTGGGTGAATTTCCTTTGGAAGAGCTGCCTTCCGCGCCGGATCGAGCGGAAGGGATCCCGATTGATGATGTAGAGGGACGAGTTCGGAATCACGATACTGCCGCGACCTGCTCCGACCTCATCCGTGAGTGATTTGTTGATCCCGGCGCCTGCAGTGTTTGTGGCCTGAGTATTGTCTATCATTTGCGTCTGCGCGGTGATTGCCAGCGACAAAGCGCTTCCCGTAAGTACAAGCATCTTGCTCAGAAACTTCATGCTGCTTCTCTCTCCCTTCCGCCTTGGAGGTATCTCTCCGGCATGCCCCTGCACGGTCCCCGTGGGTGGGTCCGGCTTCTACTACTGAAATCGGAAAGGAAGGAGAAAACACGACAGCACGAAACAAAAAGTCTAGCTTCGTGGGTGCGATCACCCGTGCTTTGCCGTGAGGGTTACCTGCCGGAGTCGCTTTTCGAGGTTCTGCAAGGGCCGCAGATACTGGGTACCCACCTCGCGATGAGAGCCGAGTGCCTGCTCGGCGGCCCCGGCCAGATCAATGGCCTTGGCGCTGTCCCCCTAGGTCGAGGTAGCAATCAGCTAATCCAATCCGGGCCATGGCCAACACCGGGCTGACCGGGTCAACCGTACTTTGTCGCAGTTCGACGACGCGTAGAAGCAACGGGAGTGCGTCGCCCGGGTGGCCGAGTTGCAAGTCCGCCTTCCCTTGGACGAATGCGGCGCGAGCCTCAAGCCACTTCATGTAATCGCGAGCAGTAGTGGCTGAAAGCTCCTGCAAGACCTTTGCCGCCAAACTCGCCGCGATTTCGTTATCACCACGCGCAAGCGCGTTCTCCGCTCTCGATACGTGTACCCTCCACGAGTCCAGCTCCAAGGTACCCGGGACCGGAGTTGAGGGATGGAATGCGTCGAGCGCAGAGTCTGCTTTTCCAGCCTGACCGGTGGCGATCAGAAGGCGGGCTCGTTCATTCGCTGCCATATAAGTGGTGGGATAGTTAACTTTCGCTGCGATGTCGTCGGCCTCGTCCAAGACACGTTGGGCGTCTGCGTAATGTCCCAGATCGATCAGGATCGACCCCTGCAGTTGAAGCATTTGGGAAAGATAGCGAGTGCCGGGACGGTTCTTGCGGCGGTTTTCCACTGCCCTTAGGACAGACGCCAATCCTTCTTCCCAATGGCCGGCATTGGCCAAGGCTCGTCCGTACTCGAGAAATACCTGGGGCGCAAAAAAGGGATCTTCGGCGCCGCGCGTGCGGAGCAGGATCTGTTTGGCGCGCTCGATGTGCTCCAGACCCTCGGCAGTGCGCGACGTCGCACCCAGGAATATGCCTAGTCGCATTTCTGTCTCGAGCGTGTCAATGTGCTCTTCCCCATTGATCTTGCGAGCAGCCAGGAGCGCGCGGCGAAGACTCTCCTCAGCTCCCGCGAACTCCGTTAACTCTTGTTGATTCTGACCCAGGTAGGCATAAAAGCGCGGTAAGTTGGCATTCGGATCGCCATCCAGTTTGATCGACAGCTGAACCGCCTCCTTCAGCAGAGGTTCAGACTGGCGCGGTTGTCCCATGGTGGTGAGCTGAATGGCTTCCACGTACAACGCTTCGGCGAGGTTCGGCTCACCAGGGTACTTGCGATAAACGTCGACTGCCTGACGCGAATAGTCGAGGGCCTTCTGCATGTCCGAGCTTTCATAGTGCTGCGCAAGGTTTAAGGACACAGTTCCCCGTTGTAGCGAGCTGAAATCCCGCCGTTGGTCCAGGATGCGCTTGGCTTCGAGCAATACGCCCTCGCTCTCACCCACTGAGCTTGATTGGTGCAGCGCGCTCCCGAGGTCGGTTAGGGCTTCGGCCAGTTCCACCGAGTTGTTACCGTAGACCTTCCGGGCTAGATCGATGCGCTTCCGCTGCATAGCTACACTTTGATCGCTGAGGCCGAGATCGAAGTACATGTTCCCCAGGGTGTCCAGGATTCTGAATTTCGCCTGTGGCACCCCCGCCAGCTCATCGTCGATTTTGCGTGCGCCGATGTCGAGCAATTCGCGAGCTGTCGTTTGCCGAGCTTTTGCGGGGTCGTCCTGGAAAGAGCTGTTGGCGCGGAAAATATCTTCCAGGAATTTCTCCATAGCGGTTGCGACCTGGGTTTGGCGCCTCGCGACATGGGCTTGCCACAAGGCTGCGCTCAAGCCTGCTGCCAACGCGAGCACAACCGCGCCAACGGACGCCACTGCCCAGCGGCGCCTGGAGATGAACTTTTTCGTCCGATACCATGTGCTCTCCGGTTGCGCAATGACGGGTTCACCTGCGAGATATCGCCGCAGGTCTTCGGCGAAGGCATCGGGAGTGCTGTAGCGCTCGCTGGGTTGTTTCCGCAGTCCTTTGAGCACGATGGCATCGAGGTCGCCGCTCAGTTGTCGCCGTAGCTTATCTGGAGTCGTGCCCCGGTTCCGCGACGCGATGTTGCCCGCATCCGAAGCGATCGTTGTTCGATGCCCGCGGTGACTCAGTTTCTACAACCGCTTTCACCAGGTCAGCGGGAGAATGTACGCCCGCACCCGCGGGATGCTGCCCGGTAAGCAACACGAACAGCAGCACCGCAAGTTCATATACGTCGGTCGCAGTTGTGACAGCGCCGCCAGTGAGCTGTTCGGGAGCGGCAAACTGAGGTGTGAATGCAGATCCAGCTTCATTTGTGAGCACAGTAGCGGCGCCCTGCTGGCCCTCGCCTTCCAACAACTTGGCAATTCCAAAATCCAGCAATTTCACCAGTCCATCGTGGCTGACCAGCACATTTGAGGGTTTGATATCGCGGTGAACGATCAGGTTCGCGTGGGCATGTGCCACGGCTCCGAGCACATCGAGAAAGAGACGAATTCTCGCGCGCACGTCCAGCTTGCGCTCGTCACAGTACACGTCGATAGGCTGGCCTTCGACGTATTCGATGACGAGGTAGGGATGCCCAGCAGAGCTCACTCCGGCGTCAAGCAGTTCGGCGATGTTGGGATGCGAGAGCCGCCCCAGCATTGCGCCTTCCCGCTTGAATCGTTCTTCGCCCCCATGGCCGATCAGAGCCGCGCTCAGAAACTTCACCGCAGCTTTGCGTTCGAAACGACCATCGCTGCGCTCTGCCAGCCAGACGGTGCCCATGCCGCCATGGCCAATCGGAGAGACCAGGCGGTAGGCACCGAGAGTCTGGCCGGCCAGACCTGGATTATCCGGAGCGTAATCGGACTCGTTTCCAGAAATGCTTCCTGTTGGGCGGCCTGGTGTTCGCTCAGGAGTTCCTGCAACTGCCTCGCGAGATCGGGGTTCTCGGCTCTCAGCGCTTCCAGCCAATGGGCGCGTTCTGCTTCCGAAAGAGTGAGAGCTTTGTCTAGATAAGGACTAAGGGCGCTCCATTTGTCCGGGCTCAAGGTTGACATGCGGACCTCACAGTAAATCGGTGCGTAACTCGCGATGCAGATAAATTCGTGCTTTTTCCCATTTCCGCTGTACGGTGCGCTCCGACAAGTCGCGCATCGCGGCAATCTCGACGAAGGAGAATCCGCAGAAAAACTTGAGATCGACGAACTCGGCCAGTTCAGCGTCCACTTTCGCGAGCTTATCCAGCGCCTCGCTGATCCTGGTCAGTTCGCCCGCATCGGAGACTTCGGAGATATTCTCGTTTCCCAATGAGGTGATTTCGAATTGTCCGCCGCGTTTCTGAGCCTGCCTGTTCCGGGCGTGATCGATGATGAGGCCTCGCATGACCCGGGCCGCATATCCCATAAACCGGGCGCGGTCGGGAAACCGGCATCGCCCCGCCCAGCCATGTCGAGATACGCTTCGTGGAGCAAGGTGGTGACGCTCAGGCTGACGCGAGCCGCCGCGACGCGCCAGTTCGCGTTTCGCCAGGCGATGCAATTCGGAATAGAGGGTGCTGAACAACGCTTCGGTGGCGGAACCGTCGCCGGTTTCGGCAGCCGCGATCAGCGAAGATAGTGTGGATTCCAAGCGCACGCTCCCCAATGCGTGGAGGAAGTGTCGCTGAGAGTCTCGCATTTCGGCCGGGTTAGTCAAGCCGCAAGTTGTGTTGCGCCATGACTTTCCGGGACTTCCGAGAGTAACTGTGATGAGCTCGGAGAAGTCCTTAGTCGGGGCTTGGGTGCGTCTGCTCTGGCGTAAGCGAGCTCTCGACCCGACCTGCAGGGGAGTCTTCATGACGAGAGCAGCGAACGGACAAGCGTATCAGCCAGCCAGTCCTGGTATTTCTGGGAAGACCACCCGCGCTCGCGAACCAGCATCCGGTATACGTCTCTGCCGGTCAGCATCCAGAAGACATCTCTGGCGGTGGCGTAGGCCAGATCCGGTCGAAGGCGTTTAGCATCTCGCAGAGAGATGATCATCCGCTCCTGCCTTTCGTAGCGCAGGCACTCTCGCTGTTGTTCTAACTTTGCCAACTCGGGCGCCACCACACCCGCGCCTCGGAGCAGATCAAAGGTTGCACTCTGCGCGTCGTGGATCTGCCGGGCAATTGGGGCGGCCAGCCGCAACCGAGTCTCAGGATCAGTTGCACTCAGCGCCCGCTGTACCGCTTCCTCGTATTCCGGCCCGAACGTGGATTGATCGAGCAATTCGATGAGAACGCCCGTCTTCGACTTGAAGATGGCGTACACGCTTTGCGCGGAGACCTCGGCTCGACGCGCGATCGCCTCGATGGTCATTCCGGCATAGCCTTCGCGATGGAGCAGTTGCCGCGTTGCTTCAACAATCCGCCGGCGGGTATCGCCAGCCTGGCGCTCTCGCACCAGCGATTTGTAGGGACGCTCGTTTCGTCTTCGGCAAACCCCAAAATTATAGCATCCTTTAGTCAGTATAGTTATCTATAGCCAATATGCGAGTTGGGTCTACAAGCGGAGCGCGAAGTCCGGATGATTCCGGCGGGAGGGAATGATGAAACTGATTGTGCTGGGTGCAAGCGGTGGCACCGGACTGCAGATCGTTCGCCAGGCACTGGAACGCGGTCATGCTGTGACCGCGCTGGTTCGTTCAGCGGAGCGGCTCAACGGGTTCAAGGATCGCATCAACGTGAGGCTAGGCGATGTTCTGGATCCCGCCGAACTGGAACGCGCGATTCGAGGCCACGACGCCGTCATGTCAGCGCTTCGGTCCAAGAGTTCCGATTTCGAAGGCCGACGCTAACCTGCTTCAGCGATTCGCGGTGGCGTTGACGACCGCCATGCCGCGTGCCGGGGTCAAACGCGCGGTCGTGGAGTCAGTAGCTTTTCTATTCAAGAACTCGGTCCTGCCGCCGGTTTACCTTCTCGGCCGCCTGTTTTTCTCGCAGGTCGTTGCCGATACTTCGGCCATGGAGCGGATTTTTGCGGAGAGCGAACTGGACTGGACGATGGTTCGGCCGCCGGAACTTACCGACAAGGCGCTCACCGGAAAGTATCGCGTGCGCGAAGAGCATCTGCCGTTTTTCGGCTTCACGATCTCGCGCGCCGATGTTGCCGATTTCATGATCAAAGCGGTCGAGAATCATTCATCCGTCCGCAAGGTTGTCGGGATATCCAACTAGTCCAAGGCGACTAGTTCAGGCGCTTTTGAGCGCCACGAATACATCGCCAAACAACTTGCGAAGAACCGCAGGATCCTACGGCCCGGTGCCGCCGGTGTGGCAGTCGGCGCAGTTGACCTGCGTCAGATCGCCGATATCGACGGGATGCTGGAACGTAGGTGCGGGAGCCGCTGCGGTGGCGGTGCCCTCGGTTTCGGACATCACGGAGTGGCACTGGTTGCAGTCTTTGCTGATCACGCGGCCGTCCGCGCTGACGTGCTGGCCGTCATGGCAGCGGAAGCATCCCGGATAATAGTAGTGCCCGAGATTGTTGGGATGCGTCTGCCAGTTCAGCTTCATGTCGGGAAAAGTCGTGCGGCTATAGATCTGCTGAATTTCCGTGACCGCGTTGCGGATCTCCAGTTGCTTGGTCTTGGCCACGTCCGGATATTTCGTTTCGTAGAAACCCTGGAGGCCGCTGGCAATGGCGCGCAACGCTTCGTCGTTCGTTTTGTACGTCGCCGGCAAGAACTGTGACCGCCTCTTGCTTGATGAAGGGCAGGGAAGCATCGATGCGGCGGGCCAGCAGTGCCTGATCCACCGACTGATCCGGCGGAACGTAGATGTGCGTGGGGCGGTTATGGCAGTCGACGCAGTCCATGTGGTGACGCGGCGCCTTTGCGATCTGATCTTTGTTCAGGGTTGAGTCTTTCGCGTAGTACTCGGTGACGCGTCCCTGCAGGTCTTCGACGTGGATGTAGGGAATGACCTGGCGCTTGTCGTCAGCGGCGACATAGTCGATCTTATTGCCGATGTTCATGTGCCAGTGGATGCCTTCGGGCGCGCCAGTGGCGGGATCTCCGCCGCCGGTCTTGATCAGCATGCGAACCTGACGAAGTGTGTTCTTCTCATCGCTGGCGTAGTGCGAGAAGACTTTCAGTTGGCCGCCGTAGAACTTCTTCGGCCAGTGGCACTGCTCGCAGGTTTCCTGCGCCGGACGCAGGTTCCTGACCGGAGAAGGAATCGGGCGGGGATAGGTGTTGAATATGGTGGCAAATACCTGACGGCTGCCGGAAAGCTTCGACTTCACGAACCAGGTGGCTCCCGCGCCCACGTGGCACTCCGCACAGGCCACACGAGCATGGGGAGAAAGTTGGTACGCCGTATATTCGGGAATCATCACCGTGTGGCACAGCTGTCCGCAGAAAGATGTCGACTCGGTGAATTCGTACGCTTTATAGCTACCGGCGGCGCTCACGACCACGAACACGAGTAAGAACGTAATGAATGAAATGACCGCGCTGCGCTGAGTGCGATCGTTCAGATCAATGCGAGGATAGAAAGCTCGGGGGCGCGAGCATGCTTGCGCCGTTCCAGCAGCACGCCGGCCAGCATCAGCAGCAAGCCGAGAATCAGGAATCCCGGCGACACCATGTAGGCAAGAATGCCGATGTACGGGCTGGGCTTGGCCGCGATCTGATCGATCAGGAAGAAAATGAAAATGTTGGCCAGGCTGACGATTCCCAGCGCCACTCCCGCGAGGCTGACCGGATTGCGCAGCAGCATGCGCGAGCGATGCCAGGGTTCCACCGCAGGCGGTGGAGTCTTCTCAGTGTCCATGCTTGACCTCAGTTGCTTCCGGCTCTTCCGTCATCATGTGCGTCTGATTCCCGTCGTTCAGCGATTTCGACAGCCGGGTTCGGATCCAGGCCGTGTTCTTCCTGATAGTGGTGCAGCGTCATTTTGCCATCCCACCATGCCCAGTTCATCGGGTAAACATCGGGATCGAGGAATACCTGGTAGAAATGCCAGACGATGATCGCGAGCGTCGCCAGTACCGCCTCGTAGTAGTGGATTGCGGTCGCGACGTCGAGCCACCAGCGCGGCAGATGATTGCCGAAGGACACTTTCGCCCACAGCATGACACCGGTTCCGGCCATCACGAACATGCCCCAGACCAGGGCCCAGTATTCCGCCTTCTCCGCGTAGTTGAAGCGCGGAAAGTCCGGCTTGATGCTGCGAGAAGCCCAGATAGTACGAGAGATTCTGCCATGCGCCCTTCAAGTCGTCCAGCGTGGGGAAGAGATCGCGGGCCAGGCGGCGTCCCTCGCGCGTCAGAAGAAGGTCGAAGAGGTGAATGATGCTGACACTGATCAGTACCACGGCGGCGACGCGATGCAGCAAGTGCCGCATCCGTTCGCCCAGGGACAGCATGGAGGCGAACCAGGAATCCGGGAACTTCAAAGCGAAGCCGGTAAGCACGAGCAGGATGAAGCTGGTGAGCAGCGCGGCGTGCTGCCAGCGGAAGCGCAGTGGCATGCGCGTGACGAAGCGATGCTCGAGCTTGCGCCGTGCAATCGCTTTGGCGCGCCAGATGATGAAGTTATGCGCCAGCATGCCGCCGATGACCATGAAGATCAGGGCGAGATACATCTTGCGAATCCAGCGCACGGCTTTGCTGCCGATATCGGCGGAAAGGGGAGCGTCGACGTGCACTTTGGCGGCAGTAAATTTCTCGGTGACTCCGGGATGGCACTGCCCGCAAGTCCGCGCCAGATTCGAAGCGATGAATCGTCGACCGCGGATCGCTTGAGGGAAAGATGCTGTGCGTTCCGTGGCAACTGGCGCAATTGGCCACCACCTGCGAGCCTCCGCCGCGAAGCCAGCCCGTGGTAGCTGGCCAGATAAGTGGTCTCGCGGCGGCCTTCGACGCCAAACTCCTGCGAGAGTCGCATCCCTTCGTGGCAGCGGGCGCACGTGGCCTGCGCCACATTCTGCGCCGATACCGGTGAGTTCGGATCCGTGTGCGCCTTGATGGAGTGGATCCCGTGGCAATCGGTGCACACCGGCGCCTGCCAGTTGGCCTTGGCGATGGCCTGCCCGTGAATGCTTTGTTGAAATTCTTTCGAGATCTGGTCGTGGCACTTGCCGCAGGTCAGCGGCACGTTGAATTTGAAGATGGGCGACTTCGAATCTTTGGCGTCGAGAATTTCGTGCGTGCCGTGACAATCGGTGCAGACCGCCGCCTTCTCGGAACCGTTGGCGACGGCATGTCCGTGCACGCTCTGCTCATAGGAGGCGACGGTCTGCACACGCAGCCCACTTCCGTCCATCACAAACTTCTGACTGTGACAGGCTCCGCAAGTGGCAGGAATATTGCTGTGATGCACGCGCGACTTGGGATCGCTCGCCGGCAGCAGCTCGTGCGGGCTGCCGTGGCAGTCGACGCAAGTGGCGGCGTTGTTGTTCCCGCCTTTGACGGCCTTGGCGTGGAAGCTGCGCTCGTAGGCGGCCTGCTCGTCGGCGTGGCAGGTGGCACACGTGATCCGCTGCGGAGGAGTTTCATGCGCGGAGCTCTTTACGTCCGTGTGGCAATCCACGCAGGTGAACATGCTGCCATGGATGGAATCCTTAAACGCCTGAGGATCGACGTGCAGGCTAACAGTCTTGCCGTTGACCTCGTGCGACAGAGTAGCATCGCTGTGGCAGGCGAGACATTCGTCGGCTGTGGGCTTGGGAGGGTCTTTCTTGGACGCAGCGTGGAGCGCGCCCGCCGCTAAAAGAAGGGTGAGGGCAACTCCAGGCGCAAAAAGATTCCGTATTGTTCGCGTGGACATGCTCTCACCCGCCATTTCTTAAGAATCAAGCGATTTTGTGTTGGCGGCATTCCGGCCGCCTTTCTTTGCGAGATCTACTTGGCCAGACTACGAACGTAAGTGACCAGGTCCTTGATCTCCGTATCCTTGAGCTTGCCGCCGTAGGCCGGCATCTTGCCTTTGCCCTTGGTGATGAGTCGTGTCAGCTGGGCATCGCGTCTCAGCCTTGACTTCGGGCGAAGCGAAGTCGTGGGCGCCCATCTTCGTACCCGCTGCCGTGCCTTTGCCATCCGGGCCATGGCACATGGCGCACTTTGACTTGTAAGTGGCGGCAGCGTCATCAGCGAATGCCGGCGACTGCGCAGGCCGCGATCAGACCGCAAGCCAGCAAAGCTACAAGGGCTGTTCGAAAAGAGAGGTATTTCATTGTGTCAGCTTCCTCCTGAGGAAGATTTTTCGTTCGCACGATATCACAGAGCAGGGGTCGCCCGTTGCCTCACTGCCACAATCCGTCGCGAAGCGGATTGCAGTGGATCGTGCTATCGTCCCGTACCCTGAGAACTCACTCGCAGGCGTAGGTTCGCATGCCGAGGAAAGCGGACCTATGGCAGAAGTCACTCGGCCCTGTGACATGAATCACAGGGTTTTCTCCAGTCAATTGTGATGGTTATCACGGGTTGGTGTGCGATTCGGCACTGCTCGGACAGGCATCAGGTCCTACGATGGGCGGCATGCCAACCGCCTCGCAGTTGTCCGCCGGAACCTCAAAATCGACAGGCGCCGGAAGAGTGCCGGTTTCGCGGACGAGTGGGATTGGCGCCGCACCAGGATTCAAGCCTGCGGCCATTGCAGGTAACCTGGGAGATGACGCGCGCCTGCGGGTGGAAGGCTGCGACCGCGCGCCCGGCGAAGAGTGCGCCGCGCGAAGCCAACCACTTCTCAACAGCGGAGGCTTTTCATCTCATCGAGGACGTTGCCTCCATGCACGTGCCGCTGCTGGCGCTGACTGGCGGCGATCCGCTGACGCGCCCTGACTTGTTTCCCATCATCGAATTCGCGTCGCGACGCTCGGTTCGTACCTCTCTTACCCTGCTGCCGACGCCCAATCTCGAAGCCAGCATCATCGCCGAACTGAAAGCATGCGGGCTGATGCGGGCGGGGTTCTGGCTGCATGGCTCGACTCCGGCGCTCAACGACAGTTATTGGGGAATCTCAGGGCTACACCGGCGCACGCTCGACATCATCGGCGCGTGTCACGAAGTGCAGCTTCCGGTGCAGGTGAACACCATCGTGTCGCGCGGAACGTCCAGGATCTCGATTCCATGATTGAGCTCCTGACCCGGCTGGATGTGGTGTTGTGGAATGTTGTCTTCTTCGTGCCGGCCAGCCGCGACGAAGCGGGCGTGATGTTGAGCGCCGAAGAACATGAAGAGGTTTTTGCCAAGCTCTACGCGGCCTCGAGGCATGTACATTTCCAGATCAAGACCACCGAGGGGCAGCACTACCAGCGTTATCTGCTGCAGCAACGGGTGCGGGAGTCGCGCGGGCGGCTGACCGAGGCCGAGGTTATGACTTGCGCGCCGAAGGAGGTCAACGACAGCAAGGGATTGGTGTTCGTCAACTATCGAGGCGAGGCCTACTCCAGCCGGTTTCTTCCGCTATCCGCGGGTGATGTGACACAGGCAGTCGCTCAGCGAGGTCTACTGCGAATCTCCCCTGTTCGTCTCGCTGCGCGATAGTTCGCGGTTGAAAGGGAAGTGCGGCCGGTGCCCGGCCCGCGACCGTGTGCGGGGGATCGCGCGCTCGCGCCTATGTGATGACCGGGGATTTGTTCGCATCCGATCCTTGCTGCGCGTTCGAGCCGTGAGATCCAGTTGTCACTGCTCAGTTCTCAGTTGTAACCCCAAGACTGTGGTTAGCTCTCGTCGTGGCGTGAGTGAAATCACTCGGGGCTGTGATTCTCTGCCGAGCTGGTTCTGATCCGAAATACGAGCCTTGCCGGGGGAATGGGAAGGCTCGGAAGTCGCTGAAATTCGCGGGTCTGCAGATCTTGACGTGATTCAAATCACAATCTCTTGTGCGATCGGTCACGTGACCCGTTTCGGGATTCTTTGAAAATTGGGGCAATTCACGCGAGACGGTGGGTCAGGCGCGGCATTTCAGTGTGATTTCAATCACGATTCCCGGTGACTCAATACACGGTCTTTCTCGGACTTCCTCTGGCATCCTGACTCGCAATTGAGGTGACCTATGGCTCAAGACGATCGCGACATTCTCGAGATTCTCAAGTTCGAGTTGAGCTTCTTGGAAGATGGCGGCTACGGGCGGTCTCCGCAAGCGCCTTGGCGCGCCCCCGCGATCTTCGAGGATTCGCCGATCTGTCCGAACTTCTGCGATCCGGCGCGTCCGCATCCGTGCGAGAGTTGCCTGCTCGAACAATTTGTTCCGGAAGGCCAGCAGAAGGAAAGCATCCCCTGCCGATTCATCCGCCTGACGGAAGAGGGGCTGACGGTCGAAGACCTGTATCGCACCGGCAGCCAGGCCGAAATGGAAGAGGCGCTGGCCAAATGGCTTCGCGCCCAGATCCAGAGAATCGAGCGGGAACGCGCTCTTTCTCCAAAGGAAGGTGCAGCCTAAACCGGTTGCCAAGCGCTAATCGAAGCTGGCAGGTTGATCCGCTCCAGCCCAAGAGATCAAGGAGACGTGAGAGTCATGAATGAAGAGCACGCATATCGAGTAGCCGCATGGTGGACCTCCGGACGCACTGGGCCTGGCCAAGTCCGATTCCGCCCCCAACGCGATCCACTTTACTGCACCGACCGAATTTGGCGGCCTGGAAGGCCGCTGGACGCCCGAAGAACTTCTGCTCGCTGCGGTGGCTGGTTGCTACACCACGACGCTGCGCGCGATTGCTGGCGGAGCACAATTCGATTTCACCGATCTGCAGGTGGAAGCCAGCGGCACGGTGCGCAAAGCCGAGTCCGGCTACAGCTTTACGCAGATTGTGGTTCGTCCGAATCTGAAGATCGCTTCCGCGGAAGAACGCGACCGGGCTCTGGAATTGCTCAAGCGCGCCGAGAAGTTGTGCCTGGTCTCGCGGGCCTTGGGCACCACGCTGAAGTTCGAGCCGCAGCTGGAGATCACGAAGCCGGCATCCATCGGATAGCGGGGCTGAAGCCCAACGTCTTGCGATCACTGGACGCGGCGCTAAAGCGCCGCTCTTCCACCTTCGCTAAAACTCGGTTCTGCCACCTTCGCTAAAGCGCTGCTCTGCCACGCTTCGCAAAAGTGTGGTTTTGTCGCCGCTTCTCGGTTCAGCGTTGAAAAGCTAGAGTTCCAGCAGCGCCGACACAGACGACGGATCTTCCATCGCCCGCAGCTTGAATCCAACTTTCTTGAAGATCGCTTGGGTGGCCAGGTTGTCGCGCAGGATTTCTCCCGAGAGACGTTTGAATTTCTCTTCGCGCGCGACGCGCGCCACACCGGCGAGAAGTTCGGTTCCCAATCCGCGTCCCTGCCATTGATCCGACACGAGCACGGCTGCCTCGGCTTCGCCACGATTGATTGCGCTGAATCGGCCGACGCCTAATACTTCATGCTGTCCGGTCGCGGGATTCTTGCGATCGGCGACCAACGCGAACCCGCGATCGTAGCTGCCGAAGCAGATGCGCACCAGTCGCTCATGCTCGACTCGGGTGCTCAGACTCAGCGAGCAGAAATACCGCAGGTACACACTGCGCTCGGAGAGCGTGTGATGGAACTGCACCATGAGCGGCTCGTCTTCGGGACGAATGGGCCGAATCGTGACCGGAGTTCCATCTTTCAGTTTCCAGTCCCAAACGTACTGCGCGGGGTAGGGACGAATCGCCGCGCGCGGCAGGCGCTCGGCGGTCATGCTGGAGTCGTGCACGACGACGCGCGCATCGAGTGCCAACAGGTGATCAGGCGTGGCGAGCAGGGGGTTGATGTCGATTTCCTTGATCCACGGCTGCTCCATCACCAGCTGGCTGAAGCGGACCAGCAGTTGCTCGAGCGCGGACAAGTCCACCGGCTTGCGCCCGCGCACTCCATTTAGAGCGGCGAAGATTCGCGTCTGCTCCATCAAGCGCTGGGCGAGCGTGGTGTTGAGCGGAGGCAGAGCGAGCGCGCGATCGCGATAGACCTCCACCATCACGCCGCCCGATCCGAACAGAATCACAGGGCCGAATTGCGCGTCGATGGTGCTGCCGAGAATCAGTTCGTATCCGTCGCGCCGCACCATGGGCTGCACGGTCACGCCCAGGAAATGCTGTGCGCCGGCTTTCTCTGTGACCGAGGCACGAATCGAGCGGAATGCACCGCGCACCTGATCTTCGTTCTGCAAACTCAGGCGGACGCCATCCACATCAGTCTTGTGCGCGATGGTGTTCGACAGAAGTTTCAACACGACGGGATAGCCGATCGCCGATGCCGTCGCGACAGCCTGGTCTTCACTTTCCGCGGCTCGAGTCTCGACGACCGGAATGCCATAGGAGGCGAGGACCTGCTTGGCTTCGAACTCGTTGAGCAAGGTTCGTCCCGAGGCACGCGCTTGCTGGACAAACTCGGTGACCTTCTTGCGCGCATCGATCGGCGGGCTCCGGCCCTTCCATCATCGCCGGAGTTTCGTAGAGCCCGCGCAGGTTGTAGGTGTAGCGCCACATGTAGGTGAACGCGCGCGCGGCGGTATCGGGATAAGAAAATGTGGGGATGCCCGCCGTATTCAGAATCGCGGTTCCTTCTGCGACGCCGTCGCCGCCCATCCAACTCGCGAGCAGCGGCTTTCCCGTACGTGTGGGCGTATCTCGCCATCTCCGTTGGCGGCTGGCGGTGGGATCGGCAAGTCCCTGCGGCGCGATGATGGCCAGCAATCCATCGCTGGCCGGATCTTTGGAGACGATGTCGACGGCTTTCACGAAGCGCTCGGCGTCGGCATCGGCCAAGACGTCGACCGGATTGTGGCGACTCCAGTGCGAGGAAAGGAAGCTGTCCAATTCGTGCAGCGTCGTCGGGCGAGAGCACGGTCAACTCTCCGCCGGTAGCCATGAGAGCGTCGGTGGCCAGCACACCCGGTCCGCCGGCATTGGTGACGATGCTGAGGCGCGGTCCGCGCGGACGCGGCTGCTTGCTGAGAGCCTCTGCCATATAAAAGAGGTCGGCGATGTTCTGCACGCGCAACACGCCGCAACGGCGGAAGGCAGCTTCGAGAACGTCATCGCTTCCGGTCAACGCTCCGGTGTGGGACGCGGCAGCGCGGGAAGCGGCCTCGGAGCGTCCGGCTTTGATCACGATGATCGGCTTGCCGAGAGCAATCTCGCGCGCCGCCGAAAGGAACGATCGCGCGTCGCCCACCGACTCCATGTAAACGAGAATGCTCTTGGTGTGGGGATCGTCGCCGAAGTAATAAATGAGATCGCCCCAGCCGACATCGAGCATCGAGCCGGTCGAAACGATCGCGCTGAAGCCCACGTGCTCCTTCTGGCTCCAATCGAGAATCGCCGTCTGCAGTGCGCCGCTCTGGCTGAGGAAAGCCACGCTGCCTTTTTTCGGCATGGACTTCGCGAAGGTGGCGTTGAGGCCGATCGTGGGATTCATGAATCCCATGCAGTTGGGCCCGATCAGGCGCAGAGATCCGCGCTGCAGATGCTTTTTGATTTCCTCTTCCAGCAGGGCGCCATCGGGCCCTTGCTCGCGAAATCCGGCCGAAATGACGACCGCCGATTTCACCCCGGCGTCGACGCACTCGCCGATGATCTGCGGCACGGTCTGCGCCGGCGTTACAACCAGCGCCAGATCGACTCCGCCGGGAATGTCCGCAATCCGCTTCTGGGTCTTGATTCCCGCGACCTCCGGATGGCTTGGATTGACGGGATAAATCTTGAGCGGGAACTTGCTTTCCAGCAGATTGGAAACGACGCTGCGTCCGACGGTGCCGGGCCGGTCTGTGGCTCCAATCACAGCCACGGATCGCGGCAGGAACAGGGGCTCAAGCGCTCCCCGTCGCCGGTGGAGGTGCGGTGTAGATTTTCCCAACAGCAGACGCTACGACGTGGGCTCGACAGCTGGCTCACAGAATCCCTCCGCGCGGATGCGTCATTGTTTCATAAGGATAGACGTTTGTGCGTAACCACGAGCTTCTCTCAGCTCCATCATTGGCAGAGTGTTCTATCCCATTGTGGATCAAGGACATATCCACGATCACAGGGGCTTGTGATGGTGGTCACACCCAAAAGTGCGCAGGTGCACTCTAATCGAAAAGGAGGTGCAGCGAAATGCGCGCCCCTTACGGTCTTAATATTCTTGATAATTGCCTTACTTGTTCGGTACGAGAAGAGCATCTTTTTTGCAATCTCTCGATTCATGCCGGACAACGACTTAACGAAATAAAATCGACGGCCGTGTATCCCAAAGGCGCGATGCTCTTCATTGAAGGGCAGCAACCTCGCGGAGTATTCGTGCTGTGCGCCGGGAAGGCGAAACTCTCCACCTCGTCGCGCGAAGGCAAGACCATCATCACCAAGCTCTCCGACGCCGGCGATGTGCTGGGCCTGAACTCGGTGATCTCCAGTCGGCCGTACGAAGTCACGGCCGAAATGATGGAGCCGGGCCAGGCCAACTTCATTCCCCGCGAATCTCTTTTGCAGTTCCTGAAAGATCACGGAGAAGTGGCATTGCGCGTCGCCGAACAGCTTAGCCGGAACTATTACACCGCGTACGAAGAGATTCGGACGCTGGGCCTGGCAACATCGCCATCGGAGAAGTTTGCCAAGCTCCTACTGTCATGGTCCCCGAAGTCGGCAAACGGCGATGGCGGCACGCAGGTAAAGCTGACGCTTACGCACGAGGAAATCGCGGAGATCATTGGCACGACACGCGAAACCGTCAGCCGGCTGTTTTCTGAATTCAAGAGAAAACAGCTCCTGCAGCTGAAGGGGTCGACGCTGATCATTCGCAATCGTCCGGCGCTGGAGAAGATCGTTCAATCCTGATTGTCTCGGGCCCGGCGATTGCCGTCAGCGAGGCGGCAGTGTCTCCGCGGGGTCTTCCTCAGGCGCCTCTCTCCCCGCCGCCACTTAATCTGCTCCAGTTCTGCGGCGGCAACGCGAATTTATCTCCGGTGCAATCGTGCCGATGCGGCGCGTTTTCTTGACGAGCCCTTCTCTTCCTCCTCCACTGAACCCGGCGAAAGAGGCGCAACCGGCTCTGCACGTAGAGGCACAAGCTTGGCCTCGGTTCCTCCCCAGACCAACGTCATTTCCCTGCAGCACTTGTCGCACAACCAGAACCGCTCATACAGCGAAGGGGGAAAGCCTCCGCCAACTGCCTCAACCTCGGGCGTGGGGGTCAGTTGGAAAATCTTCCCTTGGTGGAGATATAGAAATTTCTCGGAACATGCGGGATTGGCGCATTTCGAAACCATAGGCGCACGCCTCCCGGCGATGTACTAGGAATTGTAGTGCAGATCGGGCCAATGTGAGGTGACGCGGGATACGGAGTTGGGTGACTCGTGTCACCCCAAGCAGGATCCCGTTAGCCTCTGGTTTAGAATCGCAAGACTGTGCCCAATTTCAAATGCGCCCCTCTTTGATCATGAACGAAATCTCCTGCGCTGCACTGCTGTTCGATCTAGACGGAGTTCTGATCAACTCCACTCCGGCCGTGGCGCGCGTGTGGCGGCGCTGGGCTGTAGAGCACGGTTTCAATCCCGAGGAGGTCGTAGCTCGAGCGCACGGCCGCCCCAGCCTGACCACGGTGCGCGAGTATCTCCCGAACGCCGATCACGAGGTGGAAAACCGTGAGGTCGAGCGGCGTGAGATCGAAGACCTGGAGGGCGTGGTCCCGCTGCCCGGCGCACTCAACCTGCTTGCCAGCCTTCCCGAGGACCGTTGGACGATCGTGACTTCCTGCACACGACCGCTGGCCGAAGTCCGCATCAAAGCGGCCGGGCTTCCGTTGCCGCGGAAGATGATTACCTCAACCGACATTCAACACGGGAAGCCACATCCTGAGCCTTATCTGAAAGGGGCTTCCCTCCTGGGATTTCCGGCGGAGGAGTGCGTCGTGCTGGAGGATATCCCTGCCGGAGTTCGAGCCGGGAAATCGGCAGGGGCGAGAGTGATTGCGTTTACGACGACCGTTGAGGCATCGGGGCTGAAGGAGGCTGGCGCCGATTGGATTCTGAACAGCTGCGCGGATATTCGGTTGTTGGACCACGCGAAGGGCCTGCGATTGGGACTCCACATGTCCAGATGAAATGGCTCTCAAACGGACGGCTATCTCCTGAGTGTCCCATCAACAGCCTTTTCGGGCACGCCCTTCCATTACTTTATTTCTCCAAACCTTCGGCTCTCCGAATGTGTCTTCTTCTGTCCAGGTTTAAGATCTTCAGAGCTTTTGACCAACTAACGGTCTGGGAACCGCATCCACTAAAGACTGTCCATAGCGAGGTCGAATATGAGAGTCAAATCGCTTGTTTCTCTCGGCACTCTACTTTCGCTTCTGTGTTTGAGCGCCGCCGCACAAGATACCCAGCGCAGTCAGCCTTCGGCCAAATCAGAAGATCGCATCATCAGGGAAGTCCGTCACGAGTTGCTCATGCTGCCGTATTTCGGCGTGTTCGACTATATCGCCTTCAAAGTTGATGGCGACTACGGTCACGCTGATAGGCCAGGTGGTGCGGCCAACTCTGAAGTCCGACGCCGAGAACGCCATCAAACGGATTGAAGGAGTCGAGAAGGTCGACAACCAAATCGAAGTGCTTCCTCCATCTTCAATGGATGATCGGCTTCGCACTCGACTGTTTCGCGCAATCTACCAATTTCCGGCCCTGCAGAAGTACGAACTCGGAGTACAGAAGCCGATTCGCATTATTGTTAAGAACGGCCGCGTAACGTTGGAAGGCGTAGTAGATAGCGAAGGCGACAAGAATCTGGCAGGCCTACGGGCAAACGGCGTTTCCGGGCTATTTCTCGGTGACTAACAATCTGCAGGTCGTGGCGTCGAAATAGCGCAGCGCGCGAGGACGGTGTGCCCGCCCTCTCGCATTTGTTCTTGTCAAGTTTTCCAGCGAACGCCAGCCTGTGGCTGGGCAAAATCGTTATTGTTTGGGGCAGAGCTTGCGGTTCCCGCGTATAATTCTCCCCGGATTTGACTTCCGCCCCAACGGAGCATCGGAGGACACGTCGTCATGAGTTTTCATGCCATCAATCGTCGTACGTTTCTGAAAACCGCGAGCACTGCCGCGGCGGTGAGTTTGCTGCCCAGTCGATTCCTGTGGGCGGCCGGCGAGCACAAGATCAAGCAAGGTCGGAGTGCAGCTCTACACCGTCCGCGATCTGATGAAGGACGACTTCGAAGGCACCATCGCCAAGGTCGCTCAGATCGGCTACAAGGAAGTGGAATTTGCAGGATACTTCGGCCGCACCGCCGACCAGGTGAAGGCGGTGCTCGAGAAGAATGGTCTCAAGGCTCCTCCACCCACGTGCAGTACGACGAACTCGAAGACAAGTTCCCGTCGGTCATTGAGTTTTCGAAAGCCGATCGGTCTCGAATACATCGTTTGTCCCTGGATTCCCGAAGACCTGCGCAAGAGTCCCGACATCTGGAAGCAAGCCGCGGACAAGTTCAACAAGGCGGCGAGCAGACCAAGAAGGCGGGCATGCAATTCGGATATCACAACCACTGGTTCGAGTTCCTGCCCACGGATGGGAAGCTACCTTATGACGAACTGCTCAAACTCTGTGACGCGAATCTGGTGAAGATGGAAATGGATCTTGTGCTGGATCACCGTCGCAGGGGCCGATCCGGTGAAGTACTTCGATCAATATCCCGGACGCTTCCCGCTCGTCCACGTCAAAGACGTAAAGACAATGCCCAAGGTGACCACGGGGGGCGCGCAGAATTACGGCAGACACAGTGGACTTAACCGAGGTGGGCAGCGGCGTGATCGATTGGAAGCGGATCTTCGCGCAGTCCGACAAGGCCGGCATCAAGCACTACATCGTCGAGCACGACCATCCCAAGCAGCCGATCGAAAGCATCAAAGGGCAGCTACGAGTACCTGAGCAAGCTGCGCTGGTAGTGAACGGATAATGCACGAACGCCGCCGCTCCCGCGGCGGCGACTTTTCTAAGGGCGAACTTCACTGGGGACCATGCAGGTCAAGCGCACGCCGAAAACCTACGATGTTTGCATCATCGGCTCAGGTGCCGCGGGCGGCACTGCGGCCAAAGTGCTTACCGAGGGCGGCCTGAGCGTCGCTCTGCTCGAGGCGGGACCTCCCGTCGTTCCGGAGCGCGATTACAAGGAACACGTCTGGCCCTATGACTTGCCGCACCGTGGCGCGGGAATCGGCGGGCGAGCACGGCATGACCTTGACGACGAATTTCTCGCACCCGAACGGTGCCTGGGAGATCGACGGAGAGCCCTACGTCTCCGCTCCCGGATCGAAGTTCCGCTGGTTTCGTTCGCGCATCGTGGGCGGACGTACCAATCACTGGGGGCGCATCACCTTGCGCATGGCGCCGGTGGATTTCAAAGTCCGCTCGCATGACGGCATGGGCGATGATTGGCCGATCAGTTATGAAGACGTCGCGCCGTATTACGACAAAGTGGAATCGTATATCGGGGTGTTCGGGACTAAGGAGAACATTCCCAGCGCGCCCGACGGCGTTTTTCTGCCGCCGCCGAAGCCTCGCTGCACTGAGACCATCATCAAGAAGGCGTGCGACAAGCTGAGCATCTTGTGCATCCCCTCGCGGCTGGCGATTTTGACCAAGCCTCATAACGGACGCGCTGTCTGCCACTACTGTGCGCAGTGCGGACGCGGATGCAAAACGGCTTCCAACTTCAGTTCGAGCCAGGTGATGATTCCGCCGGCAGAGAAAACGGGTCGCCTGACCATGATTACCGGCGCCATGGCCCGCGAGTTAGTCGTGGGAAAAGACGGGAAAGTTGCGGCGGTTTCGTACATCGACAAGGCGACGAAAGAGGAAACGCGGTTGCACGCACGCGCCTTCATCGTCGCTGCCAGTGCCTGTGAGTCGGCACGGCTTTTGCTCAATTCAAGATCCACACTCTTTCCCGAGGGTCTCGCGAATTCTTCCGGTGTGGTCGGTCGCAACTTGATGGACACTGTCGGCAGCGACGCAGGAGGATATTTCCCGCAACTCGAACGCATGCCTGCTCACAATCACGATGGCGTGGGCGGAATGCACATGTACCTGCCGTGGTGGAAATTCGATCGCAAGAATGACTTTCTTCGCGGCTATCACACCGAGTTCGGCGGCGGTCGCGGCATGCCCGGTGTAGGCGACTATGACGAACTGTGCGACGAATTCGAAGGCTATGGAGTTTCGCTGAAGAGGAGTGCAAGAAGAAATACGGCACATACATCGGATTCGCCGGCCGCGGCGAGATGATTCCCAACGAGAATTGCTACTGCGAGATCGATCCTTCGGTCGGTCGACCAGTGGGGCATTCCCGTGCTGCGCTTCCACTGGAAGTGGAGCGACAACGAAATCAAGATGGCGAAAGATATGCAGGAAAGCTTATCGCGCCATCGTGGAAGCCGCTGGCGGGATTTTTATTCCATCGACGCGGGAAGATGCCGCGCATCCCTATGGCATCGCCGATGGCGGCGTCATCATCCACGAAGTTGGAACGGTCCGCATGGGAGATCGCCCTGCAACTTCCGCCCTGAATCAGTACTGCCAGGCGCACGATGTGAAGAATCTCTTCGTCACCGACGGCGCTTGCTTCGTCACCAATGCCGACAAGAATCCGACGCTCACGATCATGGCGCTTACGTGGCGGGCTTGCGATTACTTGCTCGACCAGGCGAAGAAAGGGAATCTGGGAGCGTAAGCATGGCGATCTCACGGCGCGACATCCTCAAATCGCTCACGATGACGGCGATCGGCGGATCCGTCCTGCGCGTGATTCCGCTCGAAGCCGCCGAATACGCGCACCGCATGGTGAAGGCGGAGAAGGCCGCCGCGGAGACTCACGTGTACTCGCCGAAGTTCTTCTCCGCGCACGCGTACAAGACGCTGCAGAGTCTCTGCAACGCGATCATTCCCCCAGATGACGAGGCAAAAGGCGCGGTGGAGGCCGGCGCTCCGGAGTTCATCGATCTGCTGACCAGCGAGAACAAGGATTATCAGGTCGCGCTCGGCGGCGGGCTGATGTGGCTCGACAATACCTGCATCGACCGCTATGAAAAGCCTTATCTCGATTGCAGCGCCGAGCAGCAGAAAGAGATTCTCGACCTGATCGCCTATCGAAAGAATGCGAAGAAGGATCCGAGCCTGGGCCAGGGAATTGAGTTTTTCAGCTTCCTGCGCAAACTTACCGCCGACGGATTTTTTACCAGCGAAATCGGCATCGACTACCTCGGCTATATCGGCAATACCTACCTTCAGGAGTTCCCCGGCTGCCCGCCGGTGCCCGAATAGGCTCTTTCCGGTTCTGTCTTGAAGCCCGGAACAGGGGACCATGTACTTGAGTCACGCTGCGCGCACCAGTCTTTCTATGGCACCTTGAAGTGTGGCCAGATCAGACAAGGGCGACTTCATCGATTGGGATTCGAGGCGCGAAGGCTACGTCAATTCCCAGAACCGCTTCGTTCCGGTGGTTGAGATTCCCAAGGCTGCCAAGAAAGCCAAAAGCCAGGGCGGCGGTCTCGTGAGCATTCGCGCGGAAGAGCGCCTGGGCAGCTTGATTGCCGCTGGTGGCACGGTTTGGGCGGTATATGTCGCGACGGTCGCCTACGCCGATCTGTGGCGGATGCAAATCATGCCGCCGGGCCCGGTCGAAGTTTGCGCTCTGGGAATTCTCTGCTGGCTTCACGCTAAGTGGCGGCGCTCCACGAAAGTCGAGTAAGGCAACGGATCCCGAGACCCCAAGCAGCTCGATACTCTTGACGTCACTCTTGACGTCCTATTATTTCTTCCTCAAGGAATCTTCCAGCGAGAGCTCTAGGCTTGAATGATTCCGCGCCCTCGTATGGCCGCCACCCTGGAAGTTGCTTCTTGGACTCAAGTCCTCAGATCCTTACCGCGCCGTCCATCCACCATCGATGAGAATGGTCTCACCGGTAATCAGCGATGCGGCGCTCGAAGCCAGGAATACTACCGCGCCTGCCACGTCCATCGGGTCGCCGATGCGATGTAACGCGGCGATGCGTTCTTCCACATCGGCACGCTGTTCTGGGTTCGCCAGGTAGCTTTCCGTGCCGGGTGTCCGAATAAACGTTGGCGCCACCGCATTCACAGTGATGTTGTACTTCCCCCACTCGACGGCCAGGCACTTGGTCAAATGCGCAATCGCGGCCTTGGTCATGCAATACACCGACTCGGTCGGCAAGGCGACGAACCCAGCCTGGGAGCTCAGGTTGATGATTCGTCCGCTCTTCTGCCGGATCATGACGCGTCCGGCCGCCTGGCTGGCGAAGAAAGTCCCCTTCAGGTTGACGGTTAGTGTCAGATCGAAGTCTGCCTCGCGCACATTCTCGGCGAGATTGTCAGGTGCAAGTCCGGCATTGTTTACCAGAATGTCGATCCGGCCGAAATGGTTGACGGTCTCCTCCACTGCCTGGAATATCTGATCCATCTGCGTCATATCCATTTGCAACGGCAACACGCGCCGACCCATGGATTTGATCTGTGCCTCGACGTCTCCCCGGGCGTTCCGATCACGCAGCCCTAGCGCTATATCTGCGCCCGCATTGGCAAGGGCCAGTGCAATCGCCTGCCCCAGGCCGCGCGCAGCGCCGGTGACCAGAGCTACCTGGCCGGTCAGTTCAAAGCTCGGAAATGCCATGGACGCTTTACCCCTTCCCGAACGGATCTTCCAGCGATGGACTCTGCGGCGTGAATAATTCTGCGCCGTTTTCGGTGATGTGCATGTCGTCTTCGAGTCGAATGCCAAACTCGCCGCGAATGTAGATGCCCGGTTCATTGCTGGTCGTGATATTCGCCTGCAGTTTCACTGGATTGCCGCGAACGAGATAAGGCCATTCGTGGCCATCCATGCCAAGCCCATGTCCCAGGCGGTGGGTGAAGTATTTGTAGTCCGGGCCGTAACCTGCATCGGTCACAACCTTCCGCGCCGCCGCATCGATTGATCCACACTCTGCGCCCGGCTTGGCCGCTGCCAGCGCCGCCGATTGGGCTCGGTGGACAATGTCAAACACGCTCTTCATTTTGTCGGAAGCTTTCCCTAACACATATGTTCGCGTGATGTCGGACTGATATCCCTCGACCGTGCACCCGCCGTCCATCAGAACGATGGTGCCTTCGTGCACCACTTGCGGCGTCACCGAGCCGTGCGGGAAGGCGGAGAACTCGCCCACCTGTGCATCCGCGCCGCCTTTGAAGCCCAGTTGCGCGTGCGCTTTCTCCACCAGGTCTTCCAACTCGGGCTGCGTCATGCCGTCTTTTACCGCCCGATAGGCTGCTTCGTACGCGGCGAGAGTAATCTGCGAGGCGAGCCGCATCAACGCAATCTCATGGGAACTCTTGATCATGCGGCAGCCGGCTGTCACCGCCGTAGCGCTGGCGACCGTCGCCTGCGATGCGGCCTTCGCAATGCCCTCCGCAAACACAAACCGAACAGTCTCCTCGAGACCGATCTTCCCAGTGGCGATGCCTCGCTCCTGAAGTCCCTGAGCCAGGCGCTGGTACGGGCTCTCGTCTTCCTGCCAGATACGCACGTCGGGATGCTCGCCTTCGGGCGCATTCTTGATCTGTTCTCTCGCGCGTCCTTCTTCGAATGCGGGGCACACGTAAAACGCCTTCCCCTTCGCGGGCAGGACCAGCGCGAACATCCGTTCGCCGCCCCACCAGCGGATTCCCGTGAAGTACCGCAGCGATGTGCCTTCCATCAGCACAATGGCGTCGAGCGAGTTTTCTGTCATCAGTTTGCGCGCGCGTTCCTGACGCTGCTGCCGTTCCTCGCGAGTGATGGGAGTGGCTTCGTCCTTGCGCGACTTGAGCGCCGCAATCGAAGGAGGCAGGGCAGCATCTTGCGACTCGGGGCGCAGGGGCGTCGCGAATGCCGCGACTCCTGCGGATGTCGCGCCCAATTCCAGGAACTTTCGCCGCGAGATCATGAAGCCTCCAATGTTAGAGATTGCGATCCGTCATTATAGGCAAGAAGTTGACAAGTGCGGGAACAGGAGAACGGAAAGGGCGCGACTTCAGACGTGCCATTAATGTCGCCGCAGGACGCGGCTTTAGCCACTGAGGTAAGCTCTCCTCAACCATGGAAGCCGGCTTCCAATGTGCCTCCTGTGGAGAATGGAACGCCACCTCGGTTGATGAATCCGCGGGGCGCCGCCAGTCCTACGTCGAAGACTGCCAGGTCTGTTGCAAGCCTAACGTGCTCCGCATTGAGTACGACAATGCGTCGCAGGAATTCTTTATTATCGCCGAATTGGAGTGAGCCGCGTCGGCACGCCGCAACTCTCAAAACACTCGTGCTCCTACTCAGACCGCGTTATAGTCTGCTGTTCGGAGCAAGACGGTCGCCGTTACGCCCAATTGAGAGGACTCTTCCTTATGCCTACAGGCTACACTGCTGGTAGATCGGTAAGTCACAACATGGTGACCACGCAATTCGAACTCGATGGATTTCACGTGACCCGCACGCTGGGGGTTGTTCGCGGCATTGTGGTGCGCTCGCGTTCGATCTTCGGCACCATCGGCGCAGGGCTGCAAACGCTGGTCGGAGGCAACATCACGCTGCTGACCAATTTGTGCGAAAAGACACGGCAGGAAGCATTCGATCTCATGCTGCAGCATGCAGCCGAATTAGGAGCGAACGCGGTTGTGGGCGCGCGCTACGATGCGACCGAGATCATGCAGGGCGTCACTGAGGTGCTGGCATATGGCACTGCGGTCTTCGTCGAACCGGTGAAGTAGAAACGCGCAATTTAGCTGGGGCAAGGGAGGACCTCATCCGAGGAAGTGACAAATGCCTCGGCGGGATGCGATTCCTCCACGGCTTGTTCCACGCGATTGCGGCCGTTGGCCTTGGCGCGATAGAGGGCATCGTCAGCCCGACGTAGCAGAACTGAGCAACCACAATCCTCACGATTCGACGCCGAGACCACGCCGAGACTCAACCGAACTGGAATTACCCCGAAGGTGGTAGGAACTTCCAATTCGGCGATCGAGCGCCGCAGCCTTTCCGCGCTGGCAAGAGTTTCGCCCCGATCACAGTTGGGAGTAATGATCAGAAATTCCTCTCCTCCGTAACGGCCCACAGAGTCGTAACTTCTCACCGTGTCTTTCAGCTTGTCGGCCACTTGTTGCAGGACGAGATCCCCGGTGGGATGGCCGTAGTTGTCATTAATTCTCTTGAAGAAATCGATGTCCGCCATGATCGCGCCGAAGGGCTGACCGCCTCGCTGGAAGCGCTGGGTTTCTTTTTCCAGAATGTCAAAAATTGCGGCCCGGTTCGGCAAACCAGTCAGGGCATCGTGAGCGGCCTCGTGTTGCAGCGCCTCTTGGGCTTTTGCCAAGCGGTGCTGAATTACGAGGACGCGAATGCAAAGGGCCGCGAAGCTGAGAACCAGAATCGCCGAAGCGAGGATAGTGTGGGTATGAGCCACCTGGACCAGCAGCAACATGCTGAAGAAGGGGTAGAGCAGAGGGAAGAACTGATTGATCGCAAAACTGTGGGCGCGCTTGGGAGGCGCGGCGGGAAACTCCTCCTGGTGCCAGGTCACCGCAATCAAAACTGGGATCACGAGCAGCGCCGTCCAAACTAGATCGAACCAGGTTCCCGACTGCAGATTGTTGGGAGCGAAGTCGGCATAGGAGTCGGCAACAGCGGAGCCAACCAGAAAAGCCGCCATGCGCCCGAAAAAAGCGCGCACCACGCGGGAATCGGCCAGCGCCCCACGCAAGATGAAGGCAGCGATCAGCGTGAGGTTAAAGACCAGGCTGCGTGTCCAGCCGAAGGGGCCGAGGAGGGAGATGGTAGTGAGTCTGCCGGGTCCGTGGGAGAAATAGAGATAGACGCTGACCAGGAATACGCATACCTGAAGAAAGTCAAGCCAGTGCAGGCGATCGAAGTGATTGGACTCGTGATCAGGATCCAGAAAAATCAACATGCCGAGCGGCACCTGGGCACCGAAGAAAAGCAAGTCGTCGACGAAATCGATGGAGTGATTCGAAGTGATATCGATGTAGGTGCCCAGGCATTGCGCGGCCAACCAAGTCAGAAATGACACCACCAGCCATCGCCAGAAATAGCGGCCGACGCTGCCCGAACGCTGGAATGCCTGCACGGAAGTGAGGACACACAGCAGGCCAAGCAGGAGCTGAACGAAATCAGAGAGCACGGCACCTAATGGATGGTTGCCGAAAGCGCCCAGCATCGCAACATGAGTCAACAGGAGCAAGCCAGCCGCGATAATAGTGCTGCGCGTCGAGGACATGGTCACCATACTTGCTTGTGGCTTGCGGCCGGGGAGTTGCTGAGTATCGGCATTTCCTATACCTGGTCCACGGTTCGAGTTGCGAACTGACGTCGGCGTGGACCGATCGCAGGACCCTCGCCCCTAGGTTCCCATTGGGATATCGGCAGTTTTCGTGAGATTCTTGAGCTAAGTCCTCCTGCTAGCATCCCTTTGGCGCGCGATTGACCCGTCGTTTATCAGACGCCTGGGAGACTCTCGACAGAGCGTCCTAAAGGCGCGAGGTAATCCCATCGTTTCGTTGCCACATCTGAAACTGGATCAAGAATGGCAGAGGGAAACGCTCGGATCCCACTGCAAAATCAGCGGAACGTCGCCCACCTGACGGATATGCGCAGATTTCCACAAGAAAATCCGCGCCAGTCGCGGGAAGCAAGAAAAATCTTAGCGAAAGAATAGCGAAAGAACCAGGAGCGTAAACGCAATGCCTTGTGGTCGTCCGACTGGTTAACCACAAGCCTTCGTATTTTCCGGAATCAGTTCTAGAGTGGGACCGCCACCTGCAAGTTCCTGCTTGACAATAAACGACTTAAAGATAAGATGTGGTACAAAGTGGTAGAAAGTGGCTTGCGCGGTAGAGTCCGTGGGAGTTAGGCGCTGAAATCGAGGAGCCGGTGGAAATCCGACCCAGCAGAACGACAAACAGCCCGAATCGCCCGACTTTAACCATACTTTGCGCCGCTTTTACCTCCTTTGAGCGAAGAACGGATCGCCTGAGAACGCACCACCAGCGCCATGTTTCGCGGCAATCATCCAACCCGGGTCGACGAGAAGGGCCGTCTCAAAATCCCGGCCGAGTTCAAGCGGGTGATCGACGAGAAATACGGGCAGCAATTCTACATCACAAGTCTCGATGGCAAGGTTGCTCAAGTGTATCCCTTCGAGGAGTGGGAACGGATCGAGCAGAAGCTGGCCGGGCTTTCCAATTTCAATCCCACGAAGAAAAAGTTTCTGGATCGGACGAACTATTACGGGCAGCAGGTCGAAATGGATGGGCAGGGTCGTTTGTTGCTGCCTCAGTTGCTGCGGGAATCAGGACAAATCAAGGGCGAGGTAGCGGTTCTGGGGAATTTGACGTTTCTCGTCGTCAGGAACCTGGAGCTGTTCAAGAAAGAGATCGAAGAAGAAAAGTTTACGCCTGAGGATGAGAAGACGCTCGACGAACTGGGCATCTAGTGGGCGAGGGATCTACAGACACCCCTCAGGGGGTTGGGCATGGTGGTGGAAGGGAAGCGAGCCATGTTCCGGTTCTTTTAAAAGAAGCGATCGACTTTTTAGCCGTGCGGCGTGGCGGGACCTATATCGACGCCACGGTGGGCCTTGGCGGGCACAGTTACGAAATCGCAAAACGCCTCGGCGCACCGGGACATTTGATTGGGCTCGATAAGGATCCGGCAGCGCTGGAAATTGCGCGTAAAAGGCTCGCACCGCAAGGCACAGATTGGCCGGAGATTACGTTGCTGCATCGATCTTTCGCAGAGATTGCGAAGGGCGAGCAAGCAGCAACGGTCGACGGCATCCTGGCCGACATCGGAGTGAGCAGCCTGCAGCTCGACAACGCGGCGCGCGGATTCAGTTTTCAGGCGGAAGGGCCGCTCGATATGCGGATGGACCCGCACTCGGAGCGTACCGCCGAACAAGTGGTAAACCACCTCGACGAGCGACAGCTTGCCGATGTGATTTACGAATTCGGAGAGGAAAGGAGGTCGCGGAGAATCGCCAGAGCCATTTGCCGGTCGCGGCCGATACGATCTACCGCACATCTTGCGGACGTCATATCAGCCGCGGCCCGGCCAATGAATCAGGCTGAAAGAAGAATTCATCCCGCGACGCGAACTTTTCAGGCTCTTCGAATTTTCGTAAACCGCGAACTGGACGATCTGAAGGCGCTGCTCGCTGCAGCGCCGCAGATTCTGAAACCGGGTGGACGAATCATAGTGATTAGCTTTCATTCGCTGGAAGACCGCATCGTAAAGGATGCTTTCCGCGATGGCGCGATGAAGGACATGTACTACCGCATTCTGACGAAAAAACCGGTAGTCGCATCGGAAGAGGAAAGCGATCGTAACCCGCGAGCCCGCAGCGCGAAATTGCGGGCGGCGGAAAGGGTTTAGCTCCGGAAAACCTGCCGGAGCCCCGGCATTAGCTGTGATGGCGGTGCCGGGACTTAGGTTTAGCCCACGCGGACGAAGATCCGCTGGGTGGTACGAAAAGCTGAGAGCTGACAGCTGAGAGCTGACAGCTCAAAGCTGGTTTAAAGGGTTCCGTGGTAGGAATCCAATTTGAGGTTGCAGTCATGTACACGGGCACACTGATCAACGATCTGATGAAGACGGCGGAACGGGTCGGGGTATTGGCAGAGCAGCAAATCACGGAGGAACTGCACGAGATCTTCACGATGCAGATCCCAGTCACGGAAAGCGATCCGGCTTACCAGGGAGCGGCATAAATGGCGGCAGCAGCGGCAACAATGCGTGGTGCGGTTCCGGCGGCAGAACGGCGCTCGTTCTGGACAGGCACGCCCGAGATCTACTTCTCCAAGGCGATCGACAATTCGCGCCTGGTGAAAGTCGAAGACCCGCGGCGCAACCGCGAGATGAAGCAGTTCTGCACCGCCATGGCATTTCTGTTCCTGCTCGTCTTCACTTATGCCTGGCAGCACTTCAAGGCCATCGAGTACGGCTACCAGATCGAATCCGCCAAGCGCGAGCTTGCCGTGATTACCGAGATGAATCACGCTCTGCGCCTCGAAGACGCGTCGCTGCGTGATCCGGAAAGAATCGATCTGCTGGCCCGCCGCATGGGCTTAGTGCCGCCGGAGCCGGGGCAAGTCATCCGCATGGAAGGAAGCGCCGCGGAGACGCAAGGCCCGGTCATGGCGAGCAACGCCCCTGTGATGGTGGTAGCGCAATAGTTTGTGTAGGGCGGACGCCTTCGTACACCAAAAAGGTTCTTGTGTGGGGACAGCCGCCATCGGCTGTCCGCCGAGCGAAGCTCGGCTGCCTCTCGCTGACAGTTGCACGAGCGGTAGGGATCCTTCGACTCCGTATGCCGATTCGCTTCGCTCACGGCACACTTCGCTCAGGATGACAGGTTCCCATGGCCGCTACTGACTCAAGGTTCTCAAAGAACTCCCGCCTCCACCTTCTCGGCGCAATTCTCGCTCTATGGTGCGTCGCCATCTGCGGCCGCCTGATCTACCTCCAGGTCTTCAGCTACGGAAAATTCGTCAAGCAAGCCGGACACCAGCAGCAACGTGCCATTCCGCTCGCCGCCAAGCGTGGCGTGATCTACGACCGTTCGGGCCACGAACTCGCGATGTCGGTGATGGTCGACTCCGCATTCGCCGTTCCGACAGAAGTCAAAGATCTCCCGACTGCGATCGCCCTCATCACCCGCATCACCGGCGAAGACTACCACGTTGTCCTCGCCGATTGCCGCGCACACAAGACCTTCTGCTGGATCGCGCGCAAGGCCGACGACGAAACTATCGAGCGCATAAACTCGCTCAAGCTGCAGGGCATCCATTTCCAGAAAGAACCCAAGCGATTCTATCCCGCGCGTGATCTCGCCGCGCAGGTGCTCGGCTCAGTCGGGATGGAGGACAGCGGCCTCAGCGGCATTGAGCATGCATACGACGATGAACTCCGGGGCAAGCCCGGCAAGATGTTCATCTCCGTTGACGCCCGTAAGCAGTGGTTCTCAGATGTCGCAACCCAGCCTGACCCCGGCGACAACATCGTTCTGACCATCGATAAGAACATTCAGTACATCGCTGAGAAGGAGTTGGAGCAGGCGATCCACGATACGCAGGCGATCTCAGGCACGGTGATTGTCGAGAACCCGCACACAGGAGAGATTCTTGCGCTCGCGAACCGGCCGACATTCAATCCCAATCTTCGTAAACAGATCAAACCTGAGACGCTTACCAACCGTGCCGTGAGCTATGTCTATGAGCCCGGTTCGACGTTCAAGCTGGTCACGATCTCGGCGGCGCTCGAAGAGAAAGTCACGAACCCGAACGAACTCTTCGACTGCCAGATGGGATCGATCGTCTACAACGGCATGCGCATTCGCGACTCAAAGCCGCATGGGATTCTGCCGGTGTGGGGGGTGCTCGCCGAATCGAGCGATGTGGGCTCGATCAAGATCGCGTTGCGCTTGGGCGAAGACCGCTTCTACAGATACATTCGCGCTTATGGATTCGGCCAGCCAACTGGCATCGAACTTCCCGGCGAAACGCGGGGCCTCACCAAGCCTCCCAGCCGATGGTCGAGGGTCTCGATCGCGGCAATCTCGATGGGACAGGAAATCGGCATCTCGCCTCTGCAACTGGCGGGCCTGGTCTCAACCTTCGCAAATGACGGCGTGTGGATTGCACCGAGAATTGTCGCGGGCACAGTCCAGCCTCAAGGCGCGCCTCAGACGGTCGCGTTTCATCCCGGCGCCGCGCACCGCGTGATCTCTTCGTATACTGCGGCCGAGATGCGCTCGATGATGGAGAAGGTTGTGCTCGACGCCCACGGTACCGGCCGGAGAGCCATTCTGGAGGGCTACACGTCGGCGGGAAAGACGGGGACCGCGCAGAAAGTGGATCCGGCAACCGGCGCTTACTCGAAGACGAAGTACATCGGTTCCTTCGCAGGATTTGCCCCGGTCAACAATCCGCAGATCGTAGTGGCCGTTATCCTCGATTCGGCTGTTGGCCTCCACCAGGGTGGACAAGTCTCCGCCCCGGTTTTTCGCCGCATCACGCAGCAGGTGCTCGAATACCTCCACGTCCCGCACGACCTGCCGCTCGCGCCCAAACATCAGTTATTGCTGGCTCAGTCGAAGGTAAACGACAAAGACCTGGCTGACGACACTCCCGATCATCCTGGCGAACCCTTGGAAACCGCCGAAGTGAACGAAGCAGCGAATCCGCAGAGCGTGGCGCAGACGCCCTCGTCCGCGTCTGCCGACAGCGCCCCACCGGTAATCCAGGCGGCAATGCGCGACTCAGTGGTTTCTTCCGGTTCACCAAACCAGGGCAAAACACCCGAACCGCCGCCGCAGCCCACGCTCCCCACCAGTGGCACAGTAGTTCTGGACGTCGAGCAAGGCGGTATCGAGGTCCCATCGTTTGTAGGGAAAACATTCCGCGGCGCAGTAGAAGCGGCCCAAGACGCCGGTCTGGAATTAGAAGCCGTCGGCAGTGGCTTGGCCCGCCAGCAATCCCCCGTAGCCGGAAGCCATGTCCCTGCAGGCGCTCGGGTGACTGTCCAATTCGGACGATAAGCGCACCTCAGTTCGCAACCAGTTTTCCACTTCCACCCGACTTAGAATGACCGAATGAAGCGAATCTGCGTGTTCTGCGGTTCCAGCGCAGGGAGCCAGCCTGGGTATCGTGCATGTGCCGAACAACTAGGCGCTGAACTAACCCGCCGGAAGATTGCCCTGGTCTATGGAGGCGGCAACGTGGGTCTCATGGGTGCGATTGCCGATTCGGTCCTCGAAGCAGGCGGTGAGGCTGTCGGAGTGATCCCCGAGCACTTAATGTCGCGCGAGATCGGGCACAATCGCCTGACCAAACTTCACATCGTGCGTTCAATGCACGAACGCAAGGCACTCATGTCCGATCTGTCGGACGCATTCATTGCACTGCCCGGCGGATTCGGAACGCTGGAGGAATTCCTCGAGGTCTTGACCTGGAGCCAACTCGGCTTGCACGCGAAGCCCTGCGGCATCGTGAATGTCCTGGGATACTACACTCCACTGCTCGCGATGCTCGATCATGCGGTTGAAGAGCGATTCCTAAAGCCACAAAATCGAGCGCTGGTGCTAGCGCGTGATACGCCGGCAGAATTGCTAAAGGCCCTAGAGGACTGGCGCCCGGTGCATGTCGAGAAGTGGCTGGACAGGGATACGAGGTAGCCTGACCTCTGTGTTCCTCTGTGACCTCTGTGGTGAGTCCCGTCTGAAGTTTGACCCGCCGAAAAACCGCGTGTTACGGTAATCAGTCACACCATCCCGGCAGCCAGCCACTGCTCGTTGATTGAGGTCGATTTTGTCGTCGGTCCAGGCGCCCGCCATCCGCAAAACTGCGCTCAACGCCGTCCATCGCCAGATGGGCGCGAAGATGGTGGAGTTTAACGGCTGGGACATGCCCGTCGAATATCCCGCGTCCATCGGCGGCGGAATCATCAACGAGCACATGGCCGTCCGGACCGGCGTCGGCATCTTCGACGTCAGCCACATGGGCGACATCCGTCTGGCTGGTCCAGAGGCGTTAGCTGCGGTCCAGCACATCTCGATGAACGACGCGTCGAAGCTGGCCATCGGACAGGCGCAGTACTCGGCGCTGCTCTACCCGCAAGGCACGTTCGTCGACGACGTCATCGTCCACCGCCTCGCCGAAGACGAATACCTGCTGGTCATCAACGCGGGCACACGCGAGAAGGATTTCAACTGGGTCCGAGACAACACGCGCCAGTTCGACTGCACGGTCGAGAATTTGTCCGACGATTTCACACAGATCGCGGTTCAGGGCCCGAAGGCGGTCAACCTTCTTCAAAAGCTGACCGACGCTGATCTGAGCAAAGTGAGGTTCTACTGGATCACGCGGGGCAAACTCTGCGGGTTGCCCAACATCCTGATGGGCCGCACGGGCTACACCGCCGAAGACGGATTCGAAATCTACATTCCCGCGGACGAAGCCACAGGCGCCCGTGTATGGAAAGAGGTGATGGCCGCGGGCAAAGAATTCGGCGTTGTTCCCTGCGGCCTCGGCGCCCGCAACACGCTCCGCCTTGAAGGGAAGCTTCCCCTCTACGGCCACGAAATCTCCGATACGATTAATGTCTGGGAGGCCGGCCTCGACCGCTTCTGCAAAATGGAGAAGCCCGAGTTCATCGGCCGCGAGGCGCTGGAAAAGGCGAAGGCCGCGGGCGTAACGCGCACGCTCGTGGGATTAGAAATGACCGAGCGCGGCATCGCGCGCGACGAATACAAAGTACAAGACGAATCCGGCCGCGAGATCGGCTACGTTACTAGTGGGTCCCCCGCTCCGTTCCTGAAGAAGAATGTCGCGTTAGCGTACGTGCCGGTAGAACATGCGGCCGTAGGCTCGAAGAGTGAAGGTAGAAGTCCGAGGTCAAGGCGTCGGGGCGGTGGTAGTGCCAACACCGTTCTACAAACGCCCGAAGAAAGCAGCTTGAGTTTGCTTTGAAAGGGTGCGGCTTCAAGCCGCGCCGTTGAGCCGGGAAATTGATGCGGCTTTAGCCGATGAGGTCGACCGCCGCTACTAAACCTGGCAGCCAGGAGCTAGAAGCTTTATGCCCTATCCCACAGATCGCAAGTACACCAAAGAGCACGAGTGGATTCAGGTCAACGGCAACAACGCCACCGTCGGCATCACCGACTACGCGCAGGAATCATTGGGGGATATAGTTTTTGTGGAGACGCCCAAGGTCGGCGCAGAACTCGCGGCGGGCAAGACTTTCGGCACGGTCGAATCGGTGAAAGCGGTGTCGGACCTGTTCGCCCCGGCTTCAGGGACCGTGACTGAGGTGAATGGAGACTTGGCCACGTCGCCTGAGAAGGTGAACAAAGATCCGCATGGCTCGTGGATGCTGAAGATGACTCTGAAGAATGCAACTGAATTAAATTCGCTACTCTCGGCCGCCGATTACGAAAAGTTCGTCGCTGAAGAGGCAGGCCACTGAAAGGTTATCCTTCGTGTACCTTCGTGCCCTTTGTGGTTGTCGCTTCTTTGACGAACGCGAGCGGTCAGCCGATGAATTGTGAGCCGCAATTCAAACGCCCGTGCCACCACGAAAATCCAACTGACCCTGAGCGCACATCTATATAACTTCCTATGCGCTACTTACCTAAATCCCCCGCCGACCGCGAAACCATGCTGAGAGCCATTGGCCTGCGCTCGGTCGACGACCTGTTTGCCCCGATCCCGGCGGAGTACCGCCTTAACCGCGATCTCAACATTCCACGCCAGATGGCGGAATCCGAGATCGTCGACTTCTTCCGCCAACGTTCACGCGAAAACGGCGACGGATATACCAGCTTCCTCGGGGCCGGAGCGTACTTTCATTACCGCCCGGTCATCATCGACAGCTTGATTTCCCGCGGTGAGTTTCTCACCGCTTACACGCCATACCAAGCCGAAATTTCGCAAGGCACGCTGCAATCCATCTTCGAATTCCAGACGATGATCTGCGAACTCACCGGCATGGAAGTGGCCAACGCGTCGATGTACGACGGTTCCACTGGCGCCGCCGAAGCCGTGATGATGGCGGTGCGCTTGACCGGTCGCCGCTCGGTGGTCGTGGCTCGCAGCCTGCACCCGGAGTATCGTGAGGTTCTCGCCACCTACGCCACGCACCAGGGCATGCCGCTCTCGACAGCCGGATTTGCCGACGACGGCCGCATCAACCTCAAAGAACTTGAGCAATCGATTACGCCAGAGACCGCCTGCGTCCTTATCCAGTCTCCGAACTTCTTTGGCACCATCGAAGACGTCGACGCCATCGCCGAAATTGCACACAAGCATGGCGCGATGCTGGTGGTCTCGATCGCTGAGGCCGTTTCGCTCGGCATCGTTGAGCCGCCGCGGCAGGCCGATATCATCGCCATGGAAGCCCAGTCGTTCGGCGTGCCTCTCGGCTTTGGTGGCCCCTACTGCGGCGTGATCGCCACCCGCGAAAAATACGTTCGCCAGATGCCCGGGCGCCTCGTCGGCCAGACCGTCGACAAGCAAGGCAAGCGCGGATTCGTCCTTACCCTCGCCACCCGCGAGCAGCACATTCGCCGCGAGAAGGCTACGTCGAACATATGCACCAATCAGGCGCTGGTGGCGCTTATGGTCAACATCTTCATGACCATCTACGGCAAAGTCGGCCTGAAGGAATTGGCAAAGCAGAATCTCGCGAAGACAGCGTACGCCGCCGGTCAATTCGCAAAGCACGGGAAAGTCTTATTTGCGAACTCACCGCGCTTTAACGAATTCGTGGTTGCCACCAGCGAGGATCCTTACGCGGTCAACAGCCGATTGCTGGGACACAAGATCGTAGGCGGCCTGCCGCTGAGGAAGTTCTACCCGGAGCTAGGAAACGCCGCGCTCTGGTGCTGCACCGAACTAACCACGCGCAGCGCGATCGACACCGCCGCGGGCCTGATCGCCGAAAGCGAACGATCCGTACGGTCAGCGAAAGAAGAAGTCGAGGAGGTGGCGCGATGATGAAGCATGCAACCCCCAAAGCCACGCGTCACGTCAACCAGAACGAAGGATTGATCTTCGAAAAATCGTCACCCGGCAAGGCCGCTTGGAAACTGCCGCCGCTCGACGTGCCGGAAATCGACACGGCCAAGCTCCTCGGCACCGCCGAACGAAAAGACCTTGGCCACATGCCCGAAGTCAGCGAGATCGAGATCATCCGCCACTTTACGCGCATGTCCACGTGGAACTACGCCATCGATCTCGGCATGTATCCGCTGGGCTCCTGCACGATGAAGTACAACCCGCGCGTGAACGAAGCTGTCGCGCGCGTAGAAGGCATCGCCAACGGGCACCCTTATCAGCCCGAGAAGATTTCTCAAGGCGCGCTGCGCATCATCAAAACGCTCAGCGACTGCCTCATCGAAATTACCGGCATGGACGCGATTACGCTCCAGCCCGCCGCCGGGGCGCACGGCGAGATGACGGGCCTGCTGATGGTTCGCGCTTATCACGAATCGAAAGGCAATGCGCGGAAGAAGATCCTGATCCCCGACTCCGCCCACGGAACGAACCCGGCCACCGCGGCGATGGTGGGCTACGCCGTCGAGAATCTGAAATCCGACTCCCGCGGCATGGTCGACATCGCATCGCTAGAGGCGCAGATGAACGAAGACGTCGCCGCTCTGATGCTCACGAATCCGAACACCCTCGGCGTCTTCGAGCAAGACATCCACAAGATCGCCGACATCCTCCACGCCAAAGGTGGCCTGCTCTACATGGACGGCGCCAACATGAATGCCCTTGTCGGCAAAGTCCGTCCGGGAGATTTCGGTGTGGACGTGATGCACCTCAATCTGCACAAAACGTTTTCCACTCCGCACGGCGGCGGAGGTCCCGGCTCCGGTCCAGTCGCCGTCAAGAATATTCTCGAGCCGTTTCTGCCGAAGCCGGTAGTGATTACGCATTCCGATGGCACGCTCGGCTTCGAATATAACCGCCCGCACTCCGTCGGGCGCGTTCGCGCGTTTTACGGCAACTTCGGTATGTTTGTCCGCGCCCTGGCCTACATCCAGGCGAACGGTCCCGACGGCCTGCGCCAGACCACCGAAGACGCGGTGCTCAACGCGAACTACATCCGCAAGGGTCTCGAAGGCACCTACGATCTGCCGTACTCCACGCCGACGATGCACGAGGTCGTTTTCAGCGACAAGCTTCAAGCCAAGAAAGGCGTGCGCACGATGGATATCGCCAAGCGCCTGATCGACTACGGATTCCACCCGTACACGACGGCGTTCCCGCTGATCGTCCCCGGTGCGCTGATGATCGAGCCCACCGAGAGCGAATCGAAAGAAGAGATGGACCTGTTCGTCGATGCCATGAAGTCCATCGCCCAGGAAGCAGAAGAGGACCCGCAGACCGTGCTCGATGCACCGCACTCAACGCGGGTCTCGCGTTTGGACGAAACAGCCGCCGCCAGGAAGCCAGTGTTGCGGTGGAAACCTGCCTAATGATAATTGCAGATTTCAGATGGTAGATTGCAGATTGAAGGCGACGATTCGCGCCGAGTTTTCAATCTGTAATCTGAAATCAAAAATCTGAAATCTTCCCGTCCCGGTGACTTCGGTGCTTCCCACCGTGGTGTTCCTCTGTGTCCCTCTGTGTCCTCTGTGGTTAAATCTTTTCATTGCCGCTAAAAGCTAAAACTGCACCCGAGCCGAAACCGGCTGGCCTGTTCGCGTCCGCTGAAAAGCGCAATCCACTCGTGTGCCTGTTGCTGGCGGTCTTAACTCTAGTTCTGTACAACCCAGTCAACCGTCATCCTTTCGTCAACTACGACGACGATCGGTACGTCACTGAGAACGTACACGTCCGCCAAGGCCTCACCGGTGGCACGATCTCTTGGGCGCTCACCTCGACCGAACAGGCCAACTGGCATCCGCTGACGTGGATGTCACACGCGCTGGACGTCTCCCTTTTCCGACTCAACCCCGTCGGGCATCATCTGACGAGTGTTCTTCTGCACGTTGTGAACGTGTGCCTGCTATTTCTTCTGCTGATGTGGGCCACGAAGCGCCTCGGTCCAAGCCTCTTCGTCGCAGCGCTATTCGCGGTTCATCCCATGAACGTCGAATCCGTTGCTTGGATCGCCGAGCGCAAAAATGTCCTTTGTACCCTATTCTTTTTTCTGACGTTGTGGGCTTACGGCTGGTACGCGCGAAATCCAGGCTGGAAGCGGTATTTGGCCGTGTTCGGATTGTTCGCCACCGGGCTTGCTTCTAAGCCTATGGTGATCACACTCCCGTTCGTGCTTCTATTGCTCGACTACTGGCCGCTCGCGCGGGTCCAGGGATTTAGTGAAGACAGAACGCCATGGTTCCGGCTGGTTCTCGAGAAGGTGCCGCTCTTCGGGCTGTCCGCCGCGAGCGCCGTCATTACCATGCATGCCCAGCAAAGTGGTGGTGCTGTTCGCTCGACCGCAGAATTCTCCTTTGGCGTCCGCATCGCTAACGCGATCTACGCCTTCGCAATGTACCTGTGGAAGATGTTCTGGCCGAGTCACCTGGCACCGCTGTACCCGCACCCGGGTGATTCGCTCTCAGCATGGTGGGTACTGCTCGCTGTCGTCGTTCTCGTGATTATCACGGGGCTCGTCTGGAAATTTCGCAGCCGCCGTTATCTTCTCGTCGGATGGTTCTTCTTTGTAGGCACCCTCGTCCCCGTAATCGGCCTGGTCCAGGTCGGCGAGGCCGCTATGGCTGACCGCTACGCTTACATCCCGCTCATTGGAGCTTTCGTGATGATCGGTTTCGGCGCAGCCGATCTGCCTCAGCAAAAGAATTGGGGAGTGATCTCCAGCCTCGCAGCGGCAACTGCCATCATCGCGCTTTCGTTCGCGACCCACCGACAAATCGGATACTGGCGCTCGAACGAAGAACTTTGGTCGCACACGCTGGCGGTCACAAGCAACAACTTCGTCGCGGAAGATAACTTAGGCGGAGCGCTGATCCTCGAAGGAAGAGAAGAAGAAGCCCACGCACACTTCGAGTCCGCCGCGCGCATCAATCCCCGCGACCCGATGAGCCACAGCAACTTGGGAACCTACTACGAGACGCACAACCAGATACGCGAGGCGGTAAAGGAATATGAAGCTGCGATTGCGATGACATCGGATCCCGGCCTGCTCGCTCAGACCTACGCCAACCTGGGCGCCGCTTACCGAGAGTTAGGCGATGACGAGCGCGCGCAATCCAGCTACAAGCAGGCGCTCCAATACAATCCCAACCAATTCAATGCCTGGCTCGGTCTTGGCCTACTGGCACAGAAGCAGGGGAAGTTCGCCGAAGCGGTCACGAACCTTTCCCGATCTGTCGAACTGCAACCCACCGGGCGGGGTTTTCTGGCGCTCGGCAATGCTCTGCAGCAGTCCGGAAGAAGTCTCGAGGCGCTTACTGCCTATGAACAAGCGATAAGAATCGCTCCCAGCCTCGCGGAAGCGCAGCAGGCTGCGGACTCTCTCCGGCAGCAGTTGAGTCACCCAAGAGCTATCTACTAGCTCTTCTTGGACGTCACCGCAAAGAACGCGGCCGCTTCCTGCTCCACGTTTTTACTGCCGCAATGCGGGCACTTTGGATTTTCGTTGTCGTGTTCGTTCAGCGTCAGAACCGTTTCGAATGGCTTATGACAATCGAGGCAAACATAATCGTAGACGGGCATGGGGACCTCCCGTGGAATTCCGTTAGAAGAATTGTACGCTCACCCGGGAACTTTTAACTTTGCCATCGTGTCCATTATGCTAGAGAGGTATGACGCTCCTGGACGCGAAAGAATTTGATCCGGAAAAAGAATCGAGAAAGAGGAAGCGACTCATCCTCATCATCACTGTCGTGATGATCATTTTGTTTTTCGGATGGTGGTTCCGCTACTGGCCTGAAGAACATATCGTCGGAAAGTTTTTTGACGCTCTCCAGAAGCAGGACTTCAAAACCGCCTACGGCATCTGGATGCACGATCCCAACTGGCCGCAACATCCCGCGGAACACGCAAAATATGCCTTCAACGATTTCTACCGCGATTGGGGACCCGGAGGAGAATGGGGACCGATCAAGACCGTGAAAGTGAACGGCGCCAGCACCTGTCCCGGGCCCAGTAGCGGAGTCCTGGTCGACGTAATCGTGAATGAACGCACCCAACATGCCCAGGTCTGGGTGGAGAAATCAGATCGCACGCTAAGCTACCCGCCCTGCGAACTAATCTTCCATTGAGATTCGACGTAAGTGAAGCAACTAATTCGAGGCAACCCCACGCGACATGTTCCGGCCGCAAGCGTAACTGTGGAAGAGCGGCCCTTCAGGGCCGCGTTACCTTTGCAACAAATCGGGGCTTTAGCCCCCGTGGGCGTCTTTGGTGACCTGATCTCTAGGCCGGCTTTGAAAGACTCTCCACTGTCTTCGTCAGTGACGCCTCATCTCCCACATTGAAACAAGTCTTCGACCGGTCAATCTGGCGCATCAATCCGCACAGGACCTTTCCCGGACCTACTTCAACGAACGTCTCGATGCCTTGCCCGATCAGCAGCCGCATGCACTGATCCCACTGTACCGACCCCGTGACCTGCCGCACCAGCGTGTCCAACGCCCGCAGATCGTCCTTCACCAGTTCCGCCTCGACATTGCACGCCACCGGATACACCGGTTTGTTCATCTTGATGCTTCTTCAAGTCTTCTTCCAGCCGATCCTGTGCCGGCTTCATCAATGAACAATGGAACGGAGCGCTCACGGGCAGCAACTTTGCCCGCTTCGCTCCGCGCTCGTCGGCCAGTTTCGCGGCACGCTCCACCGCAGCCGTGTTCCCCGAGATCACCACTTGTTCCGGTGAATTTATGTTCGCCGGGGAGCAGACTTCGCCCTGCGCCGCATCCTGACAAACGCTGGCGACTTTCTCCAGTTCCATTCCCAGGATTGCCGCCATGGTCCCCACTCCGATCGGTACCGCCTCCTGCATGTACTTCCCGCGATTCCGCACCGTGCGGACAGCATCAGCAAAGCTGAACGTCCCCGACGCGACATGCGCTGAGTACTCGCCCAGGCTGTGTCCCGCTACGTAGCATGGTTTTGGAATCTGTGCCTCGAGAACGCGCAACGCCGCTATCGACGCCGTGAGAATCGCTGGCTGCGTAATCTCCGTCAACCGTAGCTGGTCCTCAGGTCCTTCGAAACACAGTTGTGAGAGCTTGTAGCCCAGCGCACCGTCGGCTTCCTCAAACGTCTGCCGCGCTACGGGATACTTTGCGGCCAGGTCCTTGCCCATGCCCACAATCTGCGAGCCTTGTCCGGGGAAGATAAGTGCGATTTTGCTATTGATCATGGAAGAGAATTGTTAATTCGACTGCGCCGCTGTCTCAACCGGCGGCCGGGCGCAGCGACGCCAGTCCGCGCTCGATCGAGTCGTTAACCCCGCGCCGGGAGAATTCTGCCGCTACGCGGATTGCATTCTTCATCGCATTGGCATTCGAAGAGCCATGCGTAATGATGCACACTCCGCGGACGCCCAACAATGGTGCGCCGCCGTATTCGGTATGATCGAGCCGCTTCTTGAAATCGGTGAAAGCGCTGCGCGACAGCAGTGCCCCAACTTGTCGCGTAATCGTTGCTTTCAGCGATTCCTTCAAAGCCGTGCGCACCAGGTTGGCCACGCCTTCGGAAATCTTCAGAGCGACATTGCCGACAAATCCGTCAGCGACGATCACGTCGACCTGTCCGTTATACAGATCGCGACCTTCCACGTTGCCCACAAAATTCAGCGGAAGCTGCTTCAGCAGCTGAAAAGCTTCTCTGGTCAGATCGTTGCCCTTGCCTTCTTCCTCGCCGATGGAAAGCAATCCCACTCGCGGTCCGCGCGTGCCCGGCCGCTTGCCGAACATGGCGCGAAAGTACACGTCGCCCATCACCGCAAACTGCTCAAGGTTCAGTGCATTGCAATCGACGTTGGCACCGACATCGAGCAGCATCGCCGGATTCCCGGGCGCAGTGGGGAAGACCGCGGCCAGAGCCGGACGATCCAGCCCCGGCACCGCGCCCAGCACGATCTTTGCGGTGGCCATCGCCGCGCCGGTGTTCCCGGCTGTTACGAAGCCGTTCGCCTGTCCCTCGCGCACCAGGCGCAGTCCCACCCGCATGGAGTTGTCCCGCTTGGCGCGGATCGCCTCCACCTTGTCTTCCATGGTGATGTATTCGCTGGCGTGGACGACTTCAATAGGCAGCCGCGCGGCCGTGACATGCCGCTGCAGCTCTGGCTTGACCAGAGTCTCCGGGCCGACCAGAAGCACGCGCACGCCGTACTGGCGTGCGGCGTGTATCGCGCCCTCAATCTCCGGCTTGGGCGCGCGGTCCGAACCCATCGCATCCAGCGCGATGACGCTAGGCATGGCTGTCTTTTAGCTGGCTTCTTCGACGTCGACGACTTCGCGTCCCTTATAGTACCCGCACTTCGGGCAGGCGCGGTGCGGCATCTTTTTCTCGTGACAGTTAGGACATTCCGAGAGGCTATGCGCCTTCAGAGCGTCGTGCGCGCGCCGTGTCGAGGTGCGCTTCTGGGAGTGTCGCCGTTTTGGATTAGGCATGAGATTTCCTTTTTGCAGGGCAAATAGCCCCAAAATAGCAGTTAGCAGTTAGCACGTAGCACTTGGCCCATTTGGGCTAAGCACGGACCGCAACTGGCCAAGTGCTAAATGCTAAGTGCTAATGGCTGTCTCTCAGTGTTCCAGCCGGCTGCGTACATCCTTCAACGCCGCCCACCGCGGATCTTCCACCTCGGTCGAGCAGGAACATTGTTCCTGATTCAAATTCTTGCCGCACTGCGGACAGAGTCCCTTGCAGTCCTCGCGGCACGTGACCTTCAGGGGCAATGCCAGCAACAGCTGCTCGCGCAGGACATCTTCGAGCAGAAATCCCTTCGCCCTGATAGTAACCGATCTCCGCCTCTGCATCGGTCACGGAGAGTTCATCGCGCCCGGCGTCTGCGCCTAAGGGACGGTACAGCAACTCGAAATCCCGCTTCACGTTCTGCGGCACCGGTTCCAGGCAGCGAGCGCACTGCAATTCCAGCCCCGCCGACAACCGCCCACGCAGTCGTATGTCCTTGATTACCTGATGCTTGCCGTGATGCTCCTCGACCACCTCGACGCGCCCCGAAGCCTTGAGAGGCCCTCGCATCCGTGCTTCGCCACCCAAGTCGATGACATCCGGCTGAAGCTCCTCCGCAAATTCCAGCGGATGAAGTTCCAATTCTTTGATGTCGAGGAACATGGCGAAACCTCCGCGGCGATCGCGCCGAACCAACCCGCGGGAGCACGCCAAAGAGGCGTAAGTACCGCAAGGAGCAAGACTTAGAATAAAGGCCAGCGGCTCAAAGTGTCAAGAAAAGCAGGGCTGGAACGGACGCTCACTTCACAGGGGCAGCCCTGGCCGAAATTCCACCATCAAAAGCGCATGCGCACCGGAAACAAGAAGAGTTTCTTGCGGCAGCACTCTCTCAGTTTCGTCACAGCAGGAATTCTTTCCACTTGGATCGTACTCTACAGCCGTTCCAGTCCCGAGAGTCATTCAGGTTCATTCTTCGGCAATGCCATCGCCGACTGGACCGGTCTTCTGGTCACCGTTCTCGCCACCAAGTATTTCTACGAGATTGGATCTTCCGAGAGCCGCCAGCCGCCCCACCACTGGCTTCGGCCGTTTACCAAGTTACTGCAGCAGCATTCCCTCACGATATTTCTTCTTGTCACCGGCACAGGATGGGTTTGGCTATTTGCCAGATGCGACCCGACGTCCAAGTGGGGACAAGTCGCCGGCAACATCGTCTCCGAATGGACCCAGATCTTCGGGATGGTTGTGCTCACGAAGCACTTGCTTGAGTCACATTCGAAGGAAAGCCGCCAATGACCAGCGGATCACCAGATGACCTTGAGCCCCTTGTATAGCCCGAACTTGTCGTCAGAAGTCACAACCGGAATATCCTCCTCTAGCGCCTGAGCAATGATCTGCCGATCAAATGGATCGCGATGATGCAAGGGCAGGCCGAAAAGGCGAAACGCATGCTCAGCCGAGAATGGCAGCACGCGGACCCCCAAATCTTCGACTGCCTGGCGCGCCGTATCCGAGGTAAGCTGCAGCTTTCCCAAAGATACTTTGATCGCGATTTCGGCTAGAGAAATAGTGCTGAATTCCAGGATGTTGGCGGGATTCTGCAGTGCCGAGGTCGCGCGTCTGCTCAGTCTCGCCGGGCATTCGACTGCAAAAATCAGAACAGCCGTGTCGAGCAGTAGCCGCACTTAGTCACGCCCACCCAGGAGATTCTCCACTTCCTCATCGGTCATAGGCTTCCACCAGTTCGGATCGAGAATCTGGATCCTGCCTCTCAACGTGCCTAGCGCCCTTTTCTTGCCATTCCCCCGCTTTGTCCGAACCACGTCCACCACCGGCACTCCCCGGCGGCAGATGGTCACGGTTTCCCCATCCTCGACCGCCTTAATGAGCTCAGGCAATTTGTTCTTGGCATCTGCCACACTGACCTGCATGGGCTTATCATAGCCATCTGATATGGCTATGTCAATTTCGGTAAAAAGAGGTCAAGGGCTTGCGACAAAGGACCAACGACTAACGACCACTACTCACCAGCCAGTCCATCGCCTCTTCCCTTGTCTCAAACGTGGGAAAGTCCCGCTGGGAGAAGTTCTTGAAGTTCTCATAGAACACATGTGGCAGGCTGCCGGTTCCCACCCACGCCGACTTCTTCACGTACGGACGATCCAGCACCAGCACCTCTTTGATCTTGGTGGCCACGGCCTTGTCGACGTGCGCGCCGCTGAAGTCTGCCAGCGTCAGCACCGATCCGGGCGCATGCCTGGCAACGTCAGCCCGTACTTGATCGAGAAGCAGCAGCATCTCTTTGCCCTTGCAATGGCTGAAGTCGATCAGAAAGATGGCTTGCCCTTTGTGCTTTACGAAGCGCAGCCGCTCCGGAGCGGCGCCACCAACCGTGTCGTCCAGGTTCATGCGAGTAATCCCTCGACCACGCCGTAAGCCCCGTCCAATGCGGCATCCAGTTGGGATGCATCTTTCCCGCCCGCCTCGGCCAGATCCGGACGACCGCCGCCCTTCCCGCCCACCTTCTGGGCGACAGCGCCGACCACTTTGCCCGCCTGCACGCGCGAAGTCAAATCCTTGGTTACGCCGACAATCAACGCCACATTCCCGTCCGAAGCCGATCCCAGCACCACCACGCCCGACCCAATCTTGTCGCGCAGTTGATCGACCAGCGTCCGCATCTGCGCGCGCTCGAGGTTATCGACGCGATGCGCCAGCACCTTCACACCCTTGACCTCTTTGACCTTCTCGCCGATATTCGCCGTCGAAGACGACGCCGACTTCATTCGCGCCTGATCGAGTTCCCGCGCCAGCCGCTTGATCTCCGCGTCCTTCTTCTCGAGTTCCGCCTTCAAAGCGTCAGCCGGAGAAACGGGTTTGCCATCGTCGGAATCAACCTCAGAAGCGGGTGCCCCATCCTTTCGCGCTTTTTGCGAAAGGGTGGGAGACACGAAGGCCGACACAACGTTCTCCAGTTGATGATCCTTGCGGAAGTGCTTCAGCGATCCCTCACCCGTAATCGCCTCCACCCGCCGAACGCCGGAGGACACACTGCCTTCCTTCAAAATCTTGATCAGCCCAATCTCGCCCGTCGCCGCAGTATGCGTTCCGCCGCAAAGCTCGGTGGAGAAGTCGCCAATGCGAATCACGCGCACCTTGTCGCCATACTTCTCGCCGAACAACGCCATCGCGTGATACTCATTCACGGCAACATCGATCGGGAACATTTTCAATCGACCTCTACCTTGCGATTGCGCAGCACTTCCTTGTTGATGATGTCCTCAATATCCTGCAGTTCTTCGTCCTCCACTGCAGTGAAGTGCGAAAAATCAAACCGCAAATGCCCCGGCGCCACCAGCGACCCTGCCTGCTTCACGTGCTTGCCCAGCACCTCGCGCAGCCCCGCATGCAGCAGATGCGTCGCCGTGTGATTCCGCATCGTGGCCTCACGGATGTCGGTATTCACGACCGCGTCCACTTTGTCGCCCACTGCGGATGCATCTGCTTTTCGGCGAGACATCAACCTGATGCGCCCGCACTCCCTGAATCGGGTAATAGCATCCCTTCACGTCAGCGACGACGGTGTTGTGATCGTCGGAATAAAGCCATCCGCGATCCCCGACCTGCCCACCAGCCTCCGCATAAAACGGCGTGTGATCGAGAATGACCTCGCCCTCTTCGCCAGCCTTGAGCTCGCTGCACACCTTGCCCGTTATGAATGATCGCCAGCACCTCGCAGCCGTCAGAGCGAGTCTGCCGATATCCCTCAAACTCCGACTTAGGCAATTGCTGATACGCGGGATTCGCCGTCTGCTTCGCCGCTCCCTTCCACGAAGCCTTGGCGAGTGCTTTCTGCTTGTCCATCGCATGATCAAAACCGGCCCGATCAAACGCGATTCCCTGATCGCGTGCCGCATCCTGCATGAAGTCGAGCGGCATGCCGAACGTGTCGTAAAGCTTGAATGCATCCTCGCCTGCAAGCTTCTCGGGCGAGTTCTTGAGCAGTGTCTCCAGTTTTTCAAGTCCGACTTCCATCGTGTGTGCGAACCGTGTCTCTTCCGCCAGCACCGCTTTCGACACGCGCTCCGCGGTCTCATTCAACTCCGGATACGCATCCCGCATCAGATCCCGCACCGCAAACACCATCTGATAGAGAAACGGCTTCGTCTGCCCCAGCAGCCGTCCATGGGTAATCGCGCGCCGGATGATCTTCCGCAGCACATATCCGCGCCCTTCATTCGACGGCAGGACTCCGTCGGAAATCAGGAACGTTGCCGCCCGCGAGTGGTCGGCGATAACCCGCAGCGAAGCCGCTGACTTGTGGCGGAAGCCTGCCGAGCTTTGTCCGGCCGACGGGCGATTCGCCTGTCTTCACAGAAGCTCCGGTCAACTCCGCACGCCCTCTTGATCAGCGGCGTAAACAAATCCGTCTCGTAATTCGAAATCACTCCCTGCAGCACCGCGGTAACCCGCTCCAGCCCCATCCCGGTATCAATTGATGGCTTCGGCAGCGGCGTCAGCTTGCCCGACGCATCACGGTCGAACTGCATGAACACCAGATTCCAGATCTCCACATACCGACCGCAGTCGCATCCGAACTCGCAATCCGTGTGCCCCTGGTCCGACGCGATCGCGCCCATGTCGTAATGAATCTCGCTGCACGGACCGCACGGCCCCGTATCGCCCATCTGCCAGAAGTTGTCCTTCAATCCCATCTCGTAGATGCGATCCTTGGGCACGCCCTGCGCTGCCCACAAATCGTAAGCTTCGGCATCGCGAGCGACGCCAGCTTCGCCCTTTGAAAATGGTCACGTACAGCTTGTCCTTCGGAATCCCGAACCATTCGGGCGAAGTAATCAGCTCCCAGGCGTACGCAATCGCATCTTTCTTGAAGTAATCGCCGAACGAAAAATTCCCCAGCATCTCGAAAAATGTGTGATGCCGGTTCGTGAACCCGACGTTCTCCAGATCGTTGTGCTTACCGCCCGCCCGTACGCACTTCTGCGAGGTCGTGGCCCGCGAGTAATCGCGCTTCTCGAGACCGAGAAACACGTCCTTGAACTGGTTCATCCCCGCATTGGTAAACAGGAGCGTAGGATCGTTGGCCGGGACGAGCGACGACGAGTGCACTTCCTTGTGCCCCTTTTGCACAAAGAAGTCCAGAAACTTTCTGCGGATTTCAGACCCTGTCAGCATGAATCTCTAATTCTAAATGATGAACAGCAGCGTTCCGTTGTAACCGAAATTCGAAGGGCACAGAGACCAGGATTCCCCTGTGTTCCTCTGTGCCCTCTGTGGTGAACTGTTTCCAGTGCTACTTCAATGTATCCGCGGTCTTCTCAGTCCCTTTCTTGACATCGTGGCCCACTCCTTTGACGCCCTTCTTCATCGCGCTACCCGTCTTGTCGGCTGCCTTCTCCGTATCCTTTTCAGCCGTCTTCGCGCCTTTTTCCGTATCTTTGGCAGCCGTCTTCGTCCCCTTCTCCGTGTCCTTGGCAGCAGTCTTTGCGCCCTTCTCGGTGTCCTTCGCCGCGACCTTCGTGTCTTTCTCGGCGTCCTTGGCCACCGTCTTGGTGGCGTGTCCCGTCTTCTTGGCCGCCTTCTCGGTGTCCTTGGTCGCGGTCTTGGCGCCCTTTTCCGTGTCTTTCGTGGCTGTCTTGGCCGCATCCTTCATTTCTGTGCCGGTTGACTTCTTTTCCGTACTGGCATCCTGCCCAATACGCAAACGTTGTTGCACACACCAAAGCGAACCCAACCATCAATGGCCACTTCCTTGTCATGGGATTCCTCCTTGCCCACTGCGGGACAGTTGTAGCGGTTCGAGTATGCTCCAAGGCGGAAGAGCGAATCAAATCCTCGGAGCAGGCGTCCTCGCGGAATTTCATTCCCCCGACTCGCCCTCCAGCGCCGTCAGCGTCTCATCATCCACATCCCACTTCTTCAATATCGAAAAGATGGTCTTCGTCCGAAACCCCGCCCGCGCCAGCTGCCGGAAAATTCGCGCCGTCTGCTTCTGATCCTTCGGTTTCTGCATGCGCTTCTTGCGCAGATACTCCCTCGCCTGCTTCTCTTCGTTCACGCCTTCGTAGGCTGTCTCGACAGCCTTCTCAATCACCGAAGCATGCACGCCGCGCGTTTTCAACTCCGTGATTACGCGCCCGCGCCCGAACTTCTGATTGTCGCGCCGCATCGACGAGTAGTACGCCGCATAGTTCGAATCGTTCAGGTAGCCCTGATCCTTCAGTCGCCGGATCACCAACTCCACCAGCGTCTCCGCATACTCCGATTCCGGATCTTCCACGCGCGCCCGCATCAGCCGCTTCAACTCAGCTACCGTGCGCATGCGCCGCGCCAGCGCCCCGACGGCATACTCGTACATCTCCTCTTCGGAATAAGTGCTTTCGCTTGGGCCGCGAGAACGCCATACTCGTAACCATAGCGCAACCGGTCGGCCGGCGCGAGTCGTTCTGTCGGTCGCTCTCACTCCGTCTCCCGCATACTCCGGATGTCGTGCCGGTGCGCGCCGTCGCACTTCACGCTCCAGTTTCCGCATCCAGCGCAGCTCCGTGCGAATCTGCTCGATCACGAGACTGACCATCCACACCGCCTCGTGGAAACGATGGCCAACCTCCCGCCGGATCGCGCGCAGTGTCGCTTCTTCGCGCTGCCAGTTCCTTCTCCAGAAAGCTCCGCCGCCGCCGCAACTGTCGCTCAAAGACACCCGGGCGGGCCTGCCACGACAAGGCAATCCACGTAAGAAATGGAGGCCGCTCCCGCTGCGTTCGTCCACTCCGCGCGCTCCAATGCCTCGGCCAGAGCTGCTCGACCCGGCGGCGGTCGTGGCAAATACGCTGCGCTCCGGCCCGGCCACTGGCTCGTCGCTGTTCGGCGGTTCGGACCAATGCCAGCCGCGCCAGTTTCTCCAGCGAGTAATACACCTGTGGCCGCGAAATCCCCGCCCAGTCCCGCACCTGCCGCCGCTCCAGTTCCAGGTTCGCCTGATAGCCGTGCATCGGACGCTCCGCCAGCAGGCTGAGCAGCACCAGGTCCGGCGTAGTTAGCTCGCGCTTCCTAGTCGCGGGCATCACGCGCCTTCCGCCGGCGGCTCCAGTACCACCACTGGCGTTGCTCCGCGGGAAGGCGTGGATTCCGTGCCTGCGCAACCGCCGCGCGAAACACGTCGAGACAGCAGATGTCCTGCGCCTGTCCTGTGCGCTCGCAAAGCTTTTCGTACAGCTTCTCCGGGTTACGGCGCGACAATTGCGCCACACTGTGGATGCCAAGCAGTTCGAAATCCTTCGCGATCGCCGGTCCCACCGACGTTAAGTCCCTCAAGCTTCGCTCCTGGATTGCCATCGAGATCCTCCTTGACACGATGTTCAGAGTTCAGTATTGCTGCAACTAGTCTAATTTAGACTACATTGCTTTGACAAGGGGAAATCGATGCCCATCGCAACCTTCGTTTTGACGCTCATACTTCTGCTGTCCACATTGCCTTTGACAACGTCCAAGGCAGAGGAGAAAAACAAGCCTATGCATGTGAAGAAAATTACGCCCGTGCTGTTTGTGCAAGACGTGGAGCCCTGCGTCAAGTTCTGGGTCGATCGCTTCGGCTTCGAGAAGACCGCCGAAGTCCCCGACGGCGACCACCTCGCCTTCGCCATGCTCCAGAAGGGCAATGTCGAACTGATGTATCAGAGCTTCGCCAGCGCCGACAAAGATGTCAGCACGATTTCACCAATGGTCCGCAAAGGCCCGACGTTCCTCTATGTCGAAGTCGATAACCTGGAGGAGACGATCAACGCGGTCAAAGGTGCGGAAGTCGTGATGCCGAAGCGGAAGACGTTCTACGGATCAACAGAGATCGGTATTAAGGATCCAGCCGGACACTTCGTTACTTTTGCGGAGTTTGCGGCCTCAACTCAGCATTAAGGCTTCGCGCGGCCAGAAGCAGAAAAAGGGCGCGATTCGCATCGCGCCCACATTGAACCTTCGAAACCTTGAAACCTGCTCTTATCGTCCGCCAAACCCGGCCGTCTGCATCGACTGCCGCGAAATGTCCGCTGTCGAAGCAATACCCTGCATGCGCAGCTTGAAGTCGTCGGCGTTCGAAGCGTTCTCCAGAGCCGTTTCGTAATTGACCAGGCCCGCCTGGAACAAATCCCAGAGCGACTGGTCGAACGTCTGCATGCCGTACTGCGAAGTGCCGGCCGCAATCGCGTCGCGAATCGATCGCGTCTTTTCCGGCACCAGCACGCACTCGCGGATGAACGCCGTATTGATCATGACTTCCACCGCAGGCACTCGGCCTTCAGAATCGCAGCGCCGTACCAGTCGCTGGCTGACGATAGCCCGCAGCACCGCCGCCAACTGCATACGAATCTGCTTCTGCTCCGGCGGCGGGAAGATCGAAATCACGCGGTTGACGGTTTCCACGGCGTCCAGCGTGTGCAACGTCGAGAACACCATGTGGCCGGTTTCCGCCGCATGCAGCGCCGTCTGGATCGTTTCCAGGTCTCGCATTTCGCCCACCAGAATCACGTCCGGATCCTGACGCAAAGAAGCTCGCAGCGCCGCCCCAAACGAAGGCGTATCCACCCCCACCTCGCGCTGGTTGACGTATCCCTTTTTGTCGCGGTGCAGAAATTCGATCGGGTCTTCGATGGTGACAATATGTTCCGCGCGCGACGAGTTCACCCGATCCACCATTGCCGCCAGAGTCGTCGACTTACCGGAGCCGGTGACGCCCGTCACCAGCACCAACCCGCGGGGCATGTCGCAAATCTGCTCAACAACTTTGGGCAGGAACAGTTCGTCCAGCGCCCGAATCTTGGTCGGAATGACGCGGAGCACCAATCCCACGTTGCCGCGCTGCTGAAAGATGTTCACACGGAAGCGTCCCAGTCCGGCGACGCCGTACGCCATATCGATTTCCGTGGTCTCTTTGAATTTCTGTTTCTGCCGCGCCGACATCATGCTGAACGCCATATTCAGCATGTCTTCCGCGCTGATGCGGGGCTGGTCGGTCAACGGCGCCAGTTCGCCGTCAATGCGCAGGTGCGGATAGTTTCCCACCTTCAAGTGCAAGTCACTGGCTCGCCGTTCCGTCGCGATTCGAAGCAGGTCATCAATATTCATGCGGAATTCTTCCCATCGAAGCCCAGAGCTTCAGCGTCGACTCTCCCCAGCATCATCGCCCGAATCGTCACCTTACCCAAGATGACCTAGGTAATGGCCCCCGCGTGAATCCGGACACTCCCTCCCGGATCTGATTTCCCCTGTCTCATCTGTGGCGAGGCTTTGTGCGAGGAACGCACCGCCTTCAGCTTTGTCCCTGGGAGGCACCTTTCACGAACGAAAGCGTCGTCTTGGGCATCGCTACCGTGACCTCGCCGGCAATCGCGTGCCTGCTGTGGAAGTTCCTGAGTTTGAAGATGACCGTTGGGGTAATCTCCTGCCCGCGCGACACCAGCAGCCCACCCGTGGTGGAGCGGACCTCCTCTTGCAGGATCATGCCCGGAGCCAGTTCCTCAATCCGGCACTTTCGTATCTCAGACTCTTCGGCGTTGGGGTCCAAGGTCACCAGCGCCTCGAAAAACTTGGGACTGAAATTTCGGTTCCGCACCGAGAGCTGATGCGCCGACTCCGTCCGCGACATTCCCCGGTGAATCAGCTGTTCCAGGCTGGCTCTCGCTTGTACAGGGCGCGCCACATACTTTCTCGTTCGCTCAACCCGAGGCGGCTGAGGTACGGCTGGTCCAGTGCAATGTCATGATTCAAGGGTGAAGGATCTGCTTCGCTGGCGATTGCGTCGGCTGCGTGGACCGCCGTCAGCGGCGAGAATTTCGTCTCGGCGGTTTCTGCGGGGTGATGGTGAAAGGCGACGGCGTGCACCAGCGGAAAAGGCAGCCCCCAGATGCTCATCAGATACGCGCCCACTTCCGCGTGCGTGCAGCCTATGCGCTCCCTTTCCAGGTTTGCGCTCGTATCTGACTTTGCCGCATATACCTCCAGGCATTCCTTGGGGAATTCCGCCAACAGAACGAGCTTGCCCAGATCATGCAGAAGTCCTGCGGTGAAGCACTCCTCGATCATCGCTTTCGCGCAATTCTCGGCGGCGGCAATCTGTTGCGCCAGCTTCGATACCGCAATGCTGTGGTCCCACAAACAGGGCAGATTCTTTGCCACCCGCGTGTTTCCGTCAAACTGCGAGAACACGTTCACCGACAAGACCAGCGTGCGCACGTTGTCGAGGCCAATCAGCGTCAGAGCCTGCTGCAGCCTGGATACCCGTCCGCTGGTACCCATGAACGCCGAGTTCGCCAATTGCAGGATCTTGGTTGCCATGCCCACGTCTTTGGAGATGATGCGGGCGATCTGTGTGAACGACGGCTCTTCGGACTGCAACTGGGCCATAACTTCTTCATAAAGGACTGGAAGGCTGGGAAGCGACCGCAGACGCGACACCACCGTCTTCACCGATTGGTTCGAGAGCAGGTCGCGCATGGCGAACGCCTGACTGAGTCGATTCGCGAGTTCCTGCGGATCGCATGGCTTGGACAGGAACTGATGGGCCGGGGAAATCGACCGGAACACTGCTCCTCGACTCGATTGACCCGAGAGGATCATTCGTACCGTGTCGGGATAGCGCTGCTTGACCTGATCCAGCAGGTCCGCCCCGTCCATCAAGGGCATGCGCATGTCTGAAATGATCGCGTCGTACGGCTCTTTCTCCAGCGCCTGCAACGCCGCCGTGGCGCTCTCCACGAACTGCATGTCCCAGACCTCGCGCATGCCATGCAAGCTGCGCCTCAACCCATTGAGGACCATTGGTTCGTCATCCACAAACATGATCGCTTCTTCATGCCCCTCCTTTCGCAGCCGCTGCGACGCTTACGGGCAAAGTGATGAAGAACGTCGTGCCCCTGCCAACTTCGGTGTCAAACCAGATCTTGCCGCCGTGCTTCTTCACCACCACCGTGTAGGCCAGAGCCAGCCCCTGTCCGGTTCCTTTGCCCACATCCTTGGTGGTGAAGAATGGCTCGAAAACTCGATTGCGGATCGCTTCCGGAATTCCGTTCCCGGTATCACTCACCGAGATCTCGACATCCTCTCCCACCATTCGCGTGCGCACTGTGATCTGCCCTTTTTCTCCATCCTTCACCTTCTCCTTGATGGCATGCGCCGCATTCACCAGCAGGTTCAGCACGACCTGGTTAATGTCGCCGGGATAACACACCACCGCGGGCAGTCTGGTCATCGAACTCTGTCACCACTTCCGACACATACTTCCATTCGTTACGCGCCACTGTAATTGTGGATTCGACCGCCCGGTTCAGGTCAGTGGCCGTCTTCTCCGCCGAATCCGGATGCGAGAACTCCTTCATGGCCCGCACGATCTTCGCTACCCTCCGCGAGCCATCCAGGCTTTGCTCAATGGCGCGCGGCACCTCTTCGCTGATGAACTCCAGATCGCAAGCCCGTTCGGCCTGCTGCAGCTGCCCGGCGATCTCAGCCGGAATCGAACCCTTCATCCCTTGCACGGCGCCGCGGTATTGCTCCAGCAGTTCGTGCGCCGATTTCCACGAGTCCCGCAGAAACGTCAGATTGTCCATGACGAACTGGGTCGGCGTGTTGATCTCATGGGCGATCCCAGCCGCCAACTGGCCGACCCCTTCCATCTTCTGGGCGTGACGTAGCTGGCTCTCCAGCGCCCGCTTCTCTGTGATGTCTTCCTTGAGGGCAAGAAAATGAGTGATCTCGCCATTCGGGTTCGTCATCGGCGTGATCGTCGCCGATTCCCAGTAGATCTCACCATTCTTCTTCTTGTTGCAGAACTCCCCGTGCCACACCCTCCCCTGCGTGATCGTGGACCACAGGTTCCGGTACAACTCGGTCGGGCACTGCCTGGCGTTCAATAACCGCGGATTCTGCCCCAGAACCTCCTGCAAGCTGTAGCCGGTGCACTCGGTAAACTTGCGGTTCACATAGCTGATATTTCCTTGCGGGTCGGTGATCACAACCGAACTCGGGCTTTGTTCCACCGCCAGCGAAAGCTGCCGGAGGGCATCTTGGTTCCGCTTCTGCTCGGTCATGTCGCGGAAATTCCAGATCCGCCCGTAGTAGATCCCGTTCTTGTCCACCACCGGAGCCGAATAGCGGTCCAGGATCACTCCATTGTTCAATTCGATTTCGTCACGGCTGGTTTCGGTGGGATGCCGGTACAGATATTCGACCTTGGCGCGGAAGGATTCGGGGTCCTTCATGAGCGACACGGCGTAGTCAAGCATCCTTCGGTCATCAACATCTGCCATCAACTCCGGCGGGTATGCTCAACAGTTCCATGAAACGCTCGTTCGCCATCAGCCTCCGCCCGTTGCGGTCCACGACCAGCAAACCGTCGATCGTCGAGTTCGCTTGCGCTTCCAAAAAAGCCGTCTTCGACCGGAGTTCCGCCTCCGCTTGCTTGCGCTGCGTGATATCGCTCATAAACCCGTCGGCGCAGAGCACGCCGTCGTCTTCGTGTGTGCGCGTCGCACGATCGTGCGCCCAGATCCAGCGTCCCGTCTTTGCGCCGGATGCGGTACTCCTCATCGAAAGCCACTTGCTGTTCAAACAGAGCCATATATCGCTGGCTGACCCGCCCGAAATCTTCCGGATGAATCTGGTTCAGCCACAGATGTGTCCCGCCTGCATATAGCTCCTGATTCGTGAAACCCAGCAGCGCCTCCACTTTGGGGCTGACATACCGTGTCCTGCCGTGGACGTCTGAAGTCCACGCCACATCCGGCATGCTCTCTAGAATTCTTCGGTACTGCTCTTCGCTTCTGCGTAGCGCCTCCTTGGCCAGCTCAATCTCGCTGAGATCCCTTATCGTCGCCTACATAACAGGTCCGGCTCCCGTTCCGCTGCAGTCGGACGTCCGCAGTACTCGACAGGGATATAGCTGCCGTCTTTCTTCCACAGCGGTCCCTCCGACCGCCTGTCTCGGCTTTCCCCCGAGAATGGCCTTAGTCAAATCGCATTCCTCGCGCGGATACCTGCTCCCATCCGCCCGGCTGTGGTGCAGCAGGTCGTGCGCATTCTTGCCCGACAATCTCTTCTTTCGAGTAGCCTGTCATCACGCGACAGGGCGTCGTTGCAGAAGGTTATGGTTCCTTCCGCGTCGATTCCGCAGATGCCCTCAACCAGCGCATCCTCCGCGTGAATCTGGGCACTCCCTCCATGGACGGTTGAGGCGGCCTAACTCATGCTGGCGCCCTCGCCGTTCCACTTCCGCGCCAGCGACTCCAGTTGAACACGCCAATAATAAAGCCGCCCGGTAAGGGGCGGCTTGCTGCAAAACCAACCAGGACTATGCGGCTGTCTCCGCTGGCACCGGCGGCACGAACGGTTCGTCGTAGCTGCCTCCGTAGATCGAAGGTACCTTCGATCCCATCGGACGCAGGTAGGTCGAGAGTTCTCCGCGGTGGTGGACGCTGTGATTGTTCAGGAATCCCAGATAGAACGCCGCTGGCAGATTGAACACGCCGAAGAACTCGACTGGCGTCATCAACTGCTCGGGCGTCATCTGCGGCTATGCGCGCCAAGCCGCGCTTCATGTTCTCGTCGTACCAGGCAACCACTTCGGCCGAGGTCTGCGGCTTATTCTCGGGTGATTCCATGTTGAACTTCAGGTCGGCGATTCCGTCGAGGAATTGAATGTCGGTATTGGCGATGTGCCACGCCAGTTCCTTGGCCGTGCGGGCGTGCGGGTCAGGACGATAATCGGACTTCGCATCCGGTACGGCGGCGATGACGCGCTTCGTGCATTCCGCTTCGCGCGCGATGCCATCGAGCATCATGGCGCGATAGCCGAGGATAAAATCGGGAGTCAGGCCTTGGGACATAATTGTTCTCCTTCGTCACAATTGTTTTGTTTCTTCAGGGCAGAGAAGCCAAAGGGGCGCCAGCGTTCTCGAAACGCCGCGCCCCTGGCTCGAATTGACGAGACGAATTATACTCCGACGGGCTGCTTGCTGCGCACCGGGACCGGCGTCAGCCAGCCGTGACGGTCGCTCTTCTCGCCGCGCACGATGGCGTAGAACTCCTTCTGCAGCGCCTTTGTGATCGGACCCATTCCGCCGATCCCGACTTTGATCTTGTCGACCGAACGGATCGGCGTGACCTCTGCGGCCGTACCGGTGAAGAAGACTTCATCGGCAATGTAGAGCATCTCGCGCGGGATCATCTGCTCAACGATCGAAATGTTCAGGTCGCGCGCGATCTGCAGTACCGAATCGCGGGTGATGCCCGGCAGAACGGAATTGCCGAGCGGCGCCGTGATCAGTTTGTCACGGTGCACGAGGAAGAGATTCTCACCTGAGCCTTCGCTGACGAATCCGTTCTTGTCGAGCGCGATGCCTTCGACGTAGCCGTTGGCGATCGCTTCCATTTTGATGAGCTGCGAGTTCATGTAATTCGCGCCCGCCTTGGCCATCGCGGGCAGCGTGTTCGGTGCCAAGCGCGTCCACGAAGAAACGCAGACATCCACGCCATCGCCGTCGCCGCTCAGATATTTTCCCCACGGATAGTTGCAGATGTAGACCTCGACCGGACAGTGCAGCGGACTGACGCCGGCGTCGCCGTATCCGCGGAGGACCACCGGCCGGATGTAGCACGGCCACGCGCCGTTGTGGGCGACGGTGTCGACCATCGCGCGGACCAGTTCGTCGCGCGTGAAGGGAAGGTCCATGCGGTAGACCTTGGCCGAATCGACCAGGCGCTGCATGTGCTCGACCGCGCGGAAAATCGCGGGGCCCGTGGGCAATTCGTAGCAACGGATGCCTTCGAAAACCGAAGAGCCGTAGTGGACGACGTGCGACATCACGTGCAAAGTGGCGTCGTCCCAGTTAATCAGTTTGCCGTTGTGCCAGATCTTGTCGGTCTTCTGGATGCCCATCGAGACTCCTTACAGGTGAAAGTAGCAACGAGGGGATCCATTCCTCCGGCAGGGAAATTCTGAGGCGCGAACCCAACCCACGTTACAAACCATTATATCTGACCGTCGATGCGGCTCCCGGGCGTTGGCCCGACGGCGATTCGGTCAGTGGGTGCCGGATGGAGCAGCCGAATTCAGGGCAGCCTGTACTGTGGCGGTCGGCAGTTCGTCGCCGCGGAAGTAACGCGGATCCTTCGATCCTTCCTTATAGTTGGCCGACTTCATTTCGGGCATCGCCGTGAAGGGCTTCGAGTAATCGTTGGCCGCGTTCCAGAACAAGAATCCGATGCCGCCTTTCACCTTGGCGGTTTCCACCTGAATCTTTATGTATTCGGGTGAATAGGTTTTCGTGCGCCAGTGGAAGGCCTGCAGCCAGGGTCGGATGACAACGCCGCTGCCCTTGGTGATCAGTTCGAAGCGGTCCATCGACTCGCCGATGAAGTGAGCGGGCTCGTCTCCGGGGTGCGCGATGTTGTCCATGCCGAAGAAGTGCGAAGGGTAGATCATCGGGCTGAGTACATCGCAATAACGAGCCATCTGGACGATGTCTTGTCCGGTGTGGGACAGGTCGATGGGACGTTGCCATGCCATCACTCCGAACACGTCAAGCGAAAGCAGGACGCCCGTGGGATGGAGCTCAGAGTAGGCCTTCTTCAGGAAGCCGGCGATGACATCGGAGCGCTGGGGACCGCGGGGTTTCAGGGTGCAGGCGGTGTTTGTGCCCTCCCTGCGGGACTTGGGTCCGTTCTTTGCAACGGTTCTTTTGCCCCTTCGGGGCTGGAGCCGAAGCAGGCTAGCGGTTTCGTTCGATGGAAGGATTCGTTGCGCGTGGCGGCTGACCTTGTTTCGGCACGTCGTGGCTCGTTCCGCCTTGCTTCGCATCGGCGGGACGGCCGAGGCGGCCGTCGCCACATGTGTCTTGCTGGTCCGCGGCCGCTTCCGGCTGGTCTTTTTGGAAGACGAATGCTGCGTCTTTCTGGTCGCCTTCGGCGGGGAAGCGGACGTAGTCGAACTGGATCTCATCGACGCCGAGTTGGGCTACGTGCTTGGCGAGGGCGATGTTGTAGTCCTGAACCTGGGGATTGGAAGGATCGGTCCAGACCAGCTTGCCGTTTTCACGCCATGCCGTTTTGTTCTTGCGGGACTGGACGGCGAGTTCGGGATGATTCACGACCAGGCGCTCGTCGCGGAAGATAGCGATGCGGGCGATGGCGTGCATCTTCTGCTGGTGCAGGAAATGGACGAGCTTGGGAACGTCGTGAACGTAGACGTTGTGCTGGCCGAGCAGCGGATGCTCGTAGGCAATGGTGACGCTGCCGTCGGAGTCTTTGATATCGAAGACCACGGCGTTGCCGCCGACTTCCCGCCAATGCTTAATGACGCGAATGCCGTGCTCGCTGCCCGCCATGTATCCGGTGAGGTAAATGGCACGGACTTCGAAATCTTTGGCGACCGGAATCGTTTTTTCGCTGATCGGCGCGGCGAGGATGCCCGGGATGATGACGTTCTCGTTCGCCTTAAGAATGTTGGACGAATCAGACTTGTGATTCACGGCCCGGATCGCGTCGGACAGTTCGGACGACGTCAGGTATGAAGTCTTGCTCAGATAGCGGCGAGCGATGGTGGGGATGGCCTCTCCACGCTTCGCCGTATAAATTTCGGTGCCGGGCGCAGCCACGGGTTTAGGGTCGGGGATCGACGGTTTTGGGGTCGTGACGCTGGCCGTCCGCAGTTTGCCCGCGTACTGCGTGGCGACGGCCGGCTTGGCAGCCTGCGGCGTTTGAGCTTCGGCGACAAAGTCGTTAGCGGAACGCGGCCCCAGGCGCCACGCGGCGGCGCCGAAGAGAAGACAGGAAACTCCCGTGACAATGCGGACAGACGAAAGACGCAAGCGATCCTCCCCCTACCGAATTTCGATAGTAGAGGCAGGATTATCGGCTCGCTAGTTACGGGTGGCGTAGGACGGTTGACTGAGTGAGTACCCGATTTTCTCAGTTCTTAATTCCTGGGCCTGTCTCAAGAAAATGGATTTGGGAAGAGCACGGCTTCAGCCGGGCCACTTAGGCTCGCCACATAGGCGCGGGCTTTAACCCCGAGGCGGTACATGTTCCTTCCGTGATGGTGCAAATTATTTACCTTGTGTTACTAGCCGGGGTCCGACTGGGTTCGCGGAATTGCCAGGAAGGGCCTCTAACTCCATATTCCTAAATGACTTGTGCTTCGACATAGGTTTTGGTCCGGCGGTGGCTAAGCGTTTGCTTATTTCAGGGTAGCCGGATGCGCCACAAATTCTTGGAAGTTTGGGGAACTTCCAGGGTACGGGCCGGGGGGCTAGGCCTAAAAAGTCCGGAAAAACATCTAACAGAAGAGCCTAAACGGCCGAAAGGGAATGTCCCGGTTGAAGCGGACAACGATCTTATGAGAACGAACCTCGCAACAGTGCTCGATCCGAACCGTCGCAGCAACGATGCTGGAGAGTTTGACGCAGCCCTTCGCCGCCGGATTGTGGGTCAGGACGGGCGGTCGAGAAGGTGGTCGAGATCTATCAGATGTTCCTGGCCGGGTTGAATGCGCCGGGACGTCCGGTGGGGAATCTGTTGTTCCTGGGACCGACTGGATCGGGCAAGACGCGCGTGGTCGAGGCCATGGCCGAAGCGCTGTTTGGGGATTCGCGGGCCTGCATCAAGATCGATTGCGCGGAGTTCCAGCACTCACACGAGATTGCGAAGCTGATCGGGTCGCCTCCGGGATATTTGGGACACCGCGAGACGCATCCGCTGCTGACGCAGGAAGCGTTGAACCAGTGGTTCACGGAGAAGCTGAAGCTCTCGATTCTGCTGTTTGACGAGATCGAGAAGGCGTCGGACTCGCTGTGGCAACTGCTGCTGGGAATTCTCGACAAGGCGACCTTGACGCTGGGCGACAACCGTCGCGTGGATCTGTCGCAGTGCATCATTATCATGACCTCGAACCTGGGCGCGAGCGAGATGACGAGCCTGGTGGATGGCGGGTTCGGATTTGCGCCGAAGGCCGTCGAGGTGGACGAGTCGTTCGACGACAAGATTCAGCGCACCGCGGTCGAGGCGGCGCGGCGCAAGTTTACGCCGGAGTTCATGAACCGCATCGACAAGACCGTGGTCTTCAAGACCCTGCGCGATGAGCACCTGGCGCAGATTCTCGACATCGAACTCGGCATGGTGCAGCAGCGCGTGCTGATGGCGGCGGGCACAAATCAGTTTGTGTTCAATTGCACCGAGGCCGTGAAAGAGTATTTGCTGAAGGAAGGGACCGATCCGCGGTATGGAGCACGGCACTTGAAGCGGGCCATCGAACGGAACCTGGTGTTTCCCTTGGCGAACCTGGTGGCTACCGGGCAGGTAAAGCTCGGAGATTTCGTGCGCGTCGACATGGCTTCGGAGAACAAGATGATTTTCGTGAAAGAAGCCGAGAATGCGATGGCTCCGGTGCTGCTCGAGCGGTACGGAGCAGTAGCGGCGAATCAGCCATCGGCGCGCGGGGCACGCGTAGCCGCGAACAACCGCCGGGATTTCGGGGCTCCGTCGCCGGGGGTGGCGGAGAGCAAGTAAGCTCTAGCTGCTAGCTCGGCCAACAACTTTTTGTCTTCTCGCTTGACCGCATCTCGCGAGACGTTCTCAATGGCGCCGGAAATCTTCCCGGCGCCCTTTTTTTGCTAAGTTGCCAATCGCAGCGGATGTTAATGAGAACGCCTCACCGCCAGCGACAACATGGCGATCGCGCCGAGGTTGTTGGACTTGTCGGCTAGATCGAGCGCCGAGCTGCCTTCGTAGTCGCGGGCGTTTGGGTCCGCACCGTTCTCAAGCAGCAGAGGGATCGCGTCAGAGAGGTGTCCGGCTGCAGCGTGCATGAGAGCCGTCCGTCCTTTTACGTCTTTCCGGTTCACATCGGCATGGTGCTCGATCAGCACTTTGACGGTTTCCTTGACGCCACGTCCGGATGCTTTCATCATAGCGGTTTCGCCCTCACGGTCTGCGGCATTCGGATCGGATCCGGCTTCCAGCAGAATGCTCGTGACCGTGGGATCGAAAAACCCCGTACTCACAAGAAGAGGCACGCCGCGATGGTCTGGAGCATCTACTTTTGCTCCGGATTGGAGGAGCAGTTTCATAACGTCGAAATGTTTGGCGAAGGCGGCGTCGGCCAGCGGACTCCACAGCGTGGTTACCGACGGGTTCACGGGGGCCCCGGCTTTTATCAGGATCTGCGCGATCTCCTTATTTCCGGTACGGATTGCAGTGCGCAACGCTTCAGATTCGCTGCCGTTCTTGCTGTCGATGCCATTAGCAGCCAGGAATTCTCGGACTCTATCGACGCAGCCTCGCTGGGTGGCGCGATTGAGAGTATCGGCCTGGGCACAGAGTTCGGCTCGCGACGGCGAAGATTGCTGATTGCCGATGGATTCCTGACCTTGCAGATACGATGCGACGAGCAGTCTTGTGAAGATCACCAGCGCGGCGAGGGTTCGCTTCATTGCAGCCTCAGCTGGAAGTCTAGCGCATCTCGTGTGCTGCATTCACAGTCTCAAGAGCTTGCAGCGAAGTGATTTGGATTATCATTTCCGGCATGAACTACTCACCCTGCGGTTCGTTGCGCCTGTAGGGATGCTTCGACTCCGTCGCGACCTTGGCTTCGCTGCGGTCGCGACTCCGCTCAGCAGGACAGGTCTTTTGCTTCTTGTTTGAGTCCAATCCTTCATTGTCATGCTGAGCGGAGTACAAGCGTCGCGGTACGACGCTTGTTCGTAGTCGAAGCATCCCTACGTTCGTCACAGTACTTTCAGCCGCGACGCCCATCTCGATGAAGGGTCTTGATCGAGGCCGGGGCCAGAGTTATTTGGCTTGATACACCATTTTCCCCGCAACCATCGTCCACACAACTTTTGTGTCCTGCATTTCTTCAGGGCTCACCGTCAGCACGTCGCGGTCCAGCAGAACCAGGTCGGCTCTTTTTCCCGGGGCGATCACTCCGATCGAATCCAGGTTTAAGGCTTTCGCCGAGTTCCGCGTGTATGCATAGAACATCGCTTCCCGGGGCATGGCCTGGCCCGCGTCCAACACGCCTTCTTTTCCTTTGCGTGTTTCCGCTTTGTAAATCGCACGAAATACATTCGCGGTCGATACCGGCCAATCGCTGGCCCCCGAGATAATTCCGCCGTTGTCGAGGATGGAGCGGGCGGGATACTGCCATTTGTAGATTTCGGGATCGACGTAGGGCTTGAGAATTTCGATCGTGTCGTTGTCGCCTTCGGCCCAGTAGAGTTGCAGGGCGCTGATGACGCCGAGTTCGCGGAAGCGGGGGAAATCTTCGGGGCGGATGAATTGCTCGTGTGTGAGGGTGTGCGGGAGGTGCGAGTCTCCATTGGCAGCGCGGGCGGCGGCGATTCCATCGAGCGCGGCTTTAACCGCACCGTCACCGATGGCGTGGACATGGATGATGAGTCCTTCTTTGTCGGCGGCGATACAGAGTTGATTGAAGGTTTTCTGATCGAAGAGGAGCTCGCCGTTGCGTCCGGAATTCTTGTAGGGCTTGGTGAGGTGCGCGGTCTGGGAAGGGAACTCGGCGACGCCATCGGCAAAGATTTTGATTCCTGTGATGTGCAGGTGAGGAATGTTTCCGTACTTTTGCTGCTGCTTGTGCACGAATGCGAGTTCCGCCGCCGGATCTTTAGCGAGGACCTTGGGGAAGGCGACGACTTCGGAATTTAACTCGCCTCGATCATTCAGCATTTTGTAGGACTTCAAGGCTGACTCGGGAGCACTGGGTTCGAGCCAGGCGGTGATGCCGAGGCTGTATTCGTATTCGAGCGCGGCGTGTCCGGCGGCGAGAATTTCCTTATCTGTCGCTTCCGGCATCAGACGGTCGACTTTGTCCTGGCCAGCGTCGACCAGAAATCCATTCGGCTGCATGTTCTTGTCGTAGCCGAAATAGCTGCGCTGCTCTGGCGTAAGCGTCTTGAGATAGTCGGTGGTAATGCCGGCGCGCTCGAGCATGGCGCGATTGGCCCAGGCAGTGTGACCGTCCATGCCACGAAAAATCAGGCACAGCTTTTCATAAGCACCTCTGCTGAAGTCCTGATTCAAAGTATCGGGGTGCGACCAGAATTTCAGAGGCATACCGAGGATCTCGAGGATGTCGCCGTGCATGCCGCGCCCAGTTTTCTTAGCATCTGCGACGAAGACCTGGAGCTCCTCGAGTGTGTCGACCTTCTCGGTGGCGTCGGCGTTGATGAGGTTGAGACCGCCGTCGATGGTGTGGCTGTGAGAATCGATGAAGCCGGGGAAGAGGCTTTTGCCGTCGAGATCCGTACGAGTGGCGTCAGGGGCTGCCTTTGCGACATCCGGCAGATTCCCGACAGCAAGAATCTTGTCACCGCGAATGGCGACAGCCTCGGCGTATGGATTCTGCGGATCGCCGGTGAAAATCTTTGCGTGGAAGAAGATTCGGTCTTGCGCTTGGAGGAGGGTTGCAGAGAAGACGATAAGTCCCAGGATTCGGCCCATGGATTACCTTCCGGATGTGAGTTGGGACAGAAGGAACATACTATACATGGGCAGGGCAAAGAATCTCACCACAGAGGGCACAGTGGGGCGGATCGCGGATGGGACTGCAATTTAAGGGATAACCATGAAAGTAAGGGATCGAATGGAATTTCGGTATGTCAGCAGTGTTGAGTGTTCGAAGTTTGTCTTTTGACGGCCTGACTTCTCAGAACAACAAAGGCGAGCGTCAGGACGACCGAACAGCGTGAGGCCGCTCCAGAGATTGACCAGCGGATGAAGCCACGTCTGCAGCAGCGCCACGGATACAGCGACGAACCCGAACGCGGATCCCCAAATCCCAAGTGGCGAACGCAGCGGCAACGCCGCTAATTCGGCGCGTGAGCGTCTCCGACGAAAACTGATGTGAGCTGCGAGGGATACGAGCCAGGATAGGATCATGCCGGTGAACGCGGCGCCGAGCATGTAGCGGAATGCATTCTTTGGGGCGAAGAGTACCAGGGCGAGCGCGAACAGGATTCCGAAAGAAGAGTGCAGGACGGCGTTCTGCGGAGATCCTTCGTCATTGAGCCGTCCCGAGGCTCGCGGGCGCCCATCCGGTGCGAGCCAGCGAGAAGACCATGCGCGAGGCGACATAGAGAGTTGCATTCGCGCCCGAGAGCGCCGCGGTGAGGACAACGAAGTTCATCATTCCTGAGGCGTGCGGAATTCTTACGGTGCGGAACGTGGTGACAAAGGGACTCTCGCTCACTCCAGCGCGATTCCACGGCATGACGCCGAGAAGAATAACGATGGCTCCGACGTAAACGACGGTGAGAGTGAGAAAGGTCATCCAGACGGCGCGTGGGATATCTTTCGTTGAGCGTGACTCGCCGGTGGTCACGGCAACCATCTCGACGCCACCAAAGCTGTAGATGGCATAAGTGAGGGCGGACTACGGGAGCCCAAAGTCCGGTCGGGAAGAATCCGCCTTGTGCATTGTATTGTGGCGCGACGCGTCCGGTCGTGAGCAACGCGGCGCCGATGAGAATGAAGGCAATGATCGTCGCCAGCTTAACCATCGAAAGCCAGAACTCCACTCGCCCATAGGAACCGACACTCCTTAAATTGATCGCGAGTAAGAGTGCGCCGAAGACAACGATCCACACATAAGCTGGCACGCGGGCAAACCACACCGACATGTAAGTTGCGGCGGCGATCATTTCCGTGCCAATCGCGAGCGCCAGACCAACCCAGTATCCGGCGCGAGCGATAAATCCGGCGAACGAGTTCAGGTAGAGATCGCCATAAACACCGAAGGATCCAGCGGCGGGATGGGCGCAAGCAAGTTCGCCCAGGGCCATGGCTACTGTCCAGTTGATAAAAGCGGCTGCGAGAAAGCTGAGGATAGCCGCGGGGCCGGCGATCTCCATGGCTGCTCCGGACCCGAGAAGAAGCCCGGTGCCGATGGAGCCGCCGACGGCGACCATGGCCATCTGCGCGGCGGAGAGTTGGTGGCGGAGTCCTTCTTCGTGGAACTGTCGAGGAGCGGAAGACTCCGTGGGCATGCAGCAACATAGCATAGGGTAATCTTGCGGCACTCCACGTTCCCGCCGCGATTTCTGCACCCTCGGCGGATACCCGCGTTTTCGAGTGCAATCTGTTAATGCACAGATCACGTACAAAGGCCCCGCCGTTATCACCAGGCCAGGTAACTGTTACGAAGGAATCGGCATCTGGGTTGTACATGGGCGCGGGCGAGACACCAGGATCCGCCGGCAGCACTGTGACCTTGGGAACTTGGGCGGCTACGATGGCGTCTGTCAACATTAACTGCTGAGCGATTGCCGCTGCGGCCGAGGGATGAGACCGAACATGAGGGTGAGCGACTTGTTTCTCCGGTTGGGCGTCTGGACGCTGGCTTTGTGTCTGGCTGCGATACCGGGGTTTGCGCAAGAAACCGGCGTGCAGCCGGCAACAACACCGGACGAGACCGCAGATTCCAAGACGGATGGGAACTCCTACAGTCTGCTGGGGCTTGTGATCAACGCCATCACTGGAGAGCCGGTGCGGCGCGCGGCAGTTCAGATCTCCGGCCACAACGGGAGCATCGCGCTCACCGATGCTGGCGGGCGCTTTGCCCTCGAAGGGCTGGCCGAGGGCAACGTCTTCCTGACAGCGATGAAGCCGGGTTTCTACGATGATGAGACCTCGCACGCAACCGCCGTGCGAGTCGGGAAGGATGCTCCGGCCGTAGTTCTGAAGCTGACACCGTGGGCTGTCATCAGCGGGCGCGTGACCACGAAGGATGAGCAGCCGCTCGAAGGATTTCAGGTTCGCATCCTCGCGCAGAAGAACGTGGCAGGGCGGCTCATCTGGGTCGATCAGCAGAACATGGCGCGAACCAATGAAGACGGGGAGTTCCGGATCGCCGGCGTGCAGTCTGGGACTTACTACGTCGCAGTCGACCAGAGCGCGGGGACAACTCTGAGCCAGAAGGGAGTTCCGAACGCGCGCGAGCAGACTTTTGCGAAGGTTTTCTATCCCGGCGTTTCCGAACTGAGTTCGGCAACACCAGTCGAAATCGCTCCGGGCCAGGAGGCGGAGGTGAATTTCAACCTGTCGGCCGAGCCGATTTTCCAAGTCTCCGGCAGTCTGACGGGGCAGTCGAAGGTTGTGAATGGGGTGATGTTTGCGAGAAAAACCGGGGACGATGCCGACTTCACCCAGACGGCGGATTTGCAGGATGGAAAGTTCCAAGTGAACTTGCCTGCCGGTGCGTATAGCGTCAGTGGCACAACTGCTGATGGAGTCGAACTGAACACGCCGGGAGCGACGCTGGTGATCCGCGCTGATGAAGCAGACCTGCGGGTCCCGTTACGTGTGGCGCCAACCATCCCCGTCGAAGTCGAGAAGGAACAGGGCTCAACTGGCTCGGAGCGGAGAGTTCCAGCGCAGGCAGGCCTTCTAGGAGTGTCCCTGCAGTTACTGCCTCGGTCGCAGTCTTTGCGGGGGACCAACGTCTGGAGAGGGCAAAGTGGCGGAATTCATGTTGCGCCGGGAACTTATGGATTGCAGATCACTACGACGGGAGAATGGTGGGTGAAGTCAGTGCAGAGCGGGGCTGTCGATCTACTCAGTGACGAACTTACCGTCGTCGAGGGCCAACAACCCGACCCAATCGAGGTAATCGTGCGCGAAGGCGTCGGGGACGGTTAGCGGAACGATCACCCCGGCAGGAGATCCGGGGCGAGTACTGGTGTTGCTGGTGCAACCGCACGGGCCGAGAAATATCGTCCACGCGGTGCCAGCGACGCAGGGCAACTTCACGATCCCCGGAGTCGCGCCGGGAGATTATTCGATTTTGGCCTTGGACGAGGGTGAACGCCTGGAATATGACAATCCTGAGGTCCTGAATCCTTACCTCTCCGATGCCGAGCACGTCAGCGTGCAGCCGCACGGGACGGTGATGGTCAATCTTGGTCTCACTTCAGTGAAAAGGTAGTGTGCATGCCACGACGTCTCTGGTTTTTCCTTGCCCTGGTGCTTGCTGTCGCAACCCACCTTTGTGCCCAGAATGTTCCGGCGAAATATCGGGTCTCTGGCAAGGTGGTGAACGCGGTCAATGGGCACGCTCTGGCGGGTGCCGAGGTGTGGTTCGGTAAGGCAGAGGATTTTGACTCGACACAGCAAAAGCTGCTCACCGGAGACGACGGGGCATTCAAGTTTATGGTTGCCGATCCGGGAAAGTATCTGCTGAGCGCTCAGGCGAATGGTTTCAGGAGACAAGGCTTCGAGCAGCACGGAATGTACGTCAGCGCGATCGTGGTTGGACCAGGTCTGAACACCGAGAATGTGGTGTTCCGGCTGCGCCCCGATGCCCGGGTCCTCGGCGTGATCGAGGATGAGGAGCACGAGCCGGTAGCGGGCGCGACCATCTACCTGTTCCGCACGGACGCAACCTTCGGTTTGAGGCAAACCTCCCTTTCGGAGCAAACGGTATCGGACGACCGCGGTCATTATCGCTTTGCTCATTTGGAGCCGGGATTCTATTACCTGGTGGTTTCGGCCGCTGTGTGGTTCAGTGGCCTGCTTCAGACGGGAGATGCCGCCGGCAATTCTGCTCTCTCCCAAAAACCGGAATTCGATATTGCGTTTCCGACGACTTTCTATCCGGGCGTGACCGACCCGGCGTCTGCGTCGCAGATCGCGGTGAATGAGGGTGAGGACTTCACCGCGGATTTTACTTTGAATCCGGTGCCCGGATTGCACGTGCGAGTGAACCATGTCAATGCTGATCCGGAGAAGCCCATAAGTGTGACCCTACAGCAGCGAGTCTTCGGCACGACCATCAACCAGACGTGGCTGCGACAGGTTCAGGTGGACGATTCGGTGGAGATTCGAGGCGTGACGCCTGGGAAATATGTGCTGGAAATCGACTCCTACGATGCCAGGCGCGCCAAACGCTCGACCGTTGTTAATCTCACTGCTGACACCGAGTTGGACCCGGAAACCACCTCAGCCGTGATGCCCATTCACGGAGTAGTCCACATGCAGGGCGGACTTAACCTGAGTCATCCAGCCCTCGTGAGACTTTGGAACAGCCGCACTGACGAGGTGCTGGATTCGCAAATCGAAGCGGGACGGATCAACTTCGATTCCGATTTCCTCACTCCCGGTACCTATTCCGTCTATGCGATGAACGGCGAGAACTCGATCATCTCGAGCCTGAAGGCTACTGGGGCGCAGGTTGCGGGACAAACCGTGCAGATTACAGGCGGGAAGCCGGTCGAACTGGAAATCGAGATGTCGAACACGCTGGCCAAGATCAAGGGCACGGCGAAGCGCGATGGGAAACCCATTGCGGGGGCGATGATCCTGCTCGTTCCGGAGGATGCCGAGGTGAATCTGCCGAAGTTCCGGCGCGATGAAAGTGACAGCGACGGTACTTATACTCTCCGCGATGTGCTGCCGGGGCGCTACCGGATGCTGGCGATTGATGACGGTTGGGAACTCGAATGGGGCAATCTGTCCCTTCTTAAGAATCGGCTTGAACATGCGCCAAAAGATTGAAGTCCAGCCGAACAAAACCTACCAGATAGTCTTGAATGTTGAGTGAGACTCGGCGCTGCCCGCTGATCCATTGGTCTTGTGAACAGTCCTGCCGAAATGCCGATTTGAGTTAGATTTCCGAGTTTTACTTTAGCCTCCGATGCTCAAAGAGAGGGTGACCTTCGTAATCGCGGGCTGCCGTTACCGCATTGCTGGGGTTGGGGGGCACTCCTAGAATCGGAGCAGGGTTTACTCCGCCAATTTCGCATGCCTGAGATCACACGACGACTGGACCGAGCCGAGGTGGGCAAGCGCATTGAGCGCGCGGAGAAACTCCTGCAAAAAGGCAAGACCGCCGAAGCTCTCGAAGAATACCTGCTGGTCCTCAGAGACGATCACGAAAATGATGTAGTACGGCAGTTGACCGCGGACTTGTGTCTGTCGCTGAGCCGCAACGCAGAAGCTGTGAAGCTGCTGGGCGAATTGTTTGAGCGGCAAGTCACGGCCGGAGATGCCACGCGTGCGAGCCTGACTTACAAGAAGCTGGCGCGCCACGGGAGTCCCACGTGGCAGCAGAAATTTCGCTTCGGACAGCTGCTGGAGGGATCGAACAAGAAACTGGCCGTGGGTACATACGAAGCGGCGCTGCTTGATCTGACGAAGCTGGGGAAAAAGCAGGAAGCGGCAGAGGTCCTGGATCGCATTGTAGCGATCGAGCCGACGCAGGCGAATCTGCTGCGGGTAGCAGAACTGGCTTCAGAGCTGGGGAATCGCAAGGTGGCGGCGGCATCGTTCCAGCGACTAGCCCTGGCCGCCGCGGCCGAAGGTGGAGATTCGGCGCAATGGTATGAGCGGGCGTATCAGGAAGATGCGTCGGATCAGTCGATCGCACTCGCGTATGCCAAGAGCCTGCTGGCCAAAGGCCAGGTCGGAGCCGCGATCTTCATCTTGGAGCCGCAGATGAATGCGGGACCAGTTCCGCAGGAATTCCGTGAAGCCTACGCCGATTCTTTGGTCGCTGCGGGAAGATTTGCCGAGGCCGAGCCGTTGGTGTGGACGCTTTTTGAGCAGAATCCGGCGCGCGTGCAGCAGGTCATCGGACTGATTGGAAGTTTTCTTGACGGCGCGCAGGAAGATGAGGCGGTGTCGCTGGCACGCAAGCTGGAGCAATTCCAGCGGCGTCGCGGCGAGCGGCGACAGTTCACCGCGATCATGGAAGACATCACCTCGACGCGGAAGCCGTCGTCGGAAATGCTCGAGTTCCTTAGCGAACTCTACAACTCGTCCAACCGCGAAAGCGATTACTGCTCCACGCTGCTGAAGTTGTTCGATCTGTACTGCAGCACAGCAGAGTTTGCGAAGGCCGCGGAGTGCCTGGATCGCGCGGCAGAAGTCGATCCCTATGAGCCCGGACATCTGAAGCGTCTCGAAATGATCAGGGGAAAAGTCGAAGACGCGCGCTTCAAGGTAATCGCTTCCCGATTCAGTTCGGCCGCGAAGCCGTCGGAAGAGCCGGTGCACCTGGACGAGCGCACTCTGGGAGCTTCGACGCTGCAGGATCTGATGCTGCAAGCCGAAATCCTGGTGCAGTACGGGATGCGCAACAAAGCAGTCGAGCGGCTGCAGAGAATCCAGGAACTGTTTCCCCGCGAGGAAGAACGAAACGAAGATCTGCAGCGGCTGTATATGTCGGCGGGAGTGACGCCGCGGTATGCGGGATCGGCGCCTTTGCCTCCAGCGGCTGCAACAACAGCGCCCGGTCCAGTTCCCGTCGTTGCAGCTGCGGATCCCCCACCGGATGCAGCCGCCGATGTGCGGACATTTACACGGGTCGCTGAAATCACGCGGAAGCTCTATCACCAGACCACGGCTCCCGCGGTCCTGAGTACTGCCGTCAAGGAGATTGGAGCGCAGTGGGAGGCCACACGCTGCATTGCGGTGATGGGCAAGTCGGGAATGCCTCCGACGGCGATGGATGAGTTTTGCGCCGACGGAGTGAAGCGGTCGAGCCCTGCGGTCATCGGAGAGTTGGTCACGTGCCTGCACTCCGCGCTGGAAGGGCACGAGCCGCTGGCCATTCAGGATCCGGCCAAGTCGAGCTTGCTGCAGAGCGCGAAAACTGCCCTCGGGGAGATGGCTGCCGCCACGATCCTGTCGATTCCGCTGATGGACGGCGAAGAAAGAGCCGGAATTCTGGTGCTGGTGCACAATCGTCCGCGCTCGTGGCAGCAGGCCGACATGGTGGTGCTGAAGACGCTCGCCGACCAGATGGTGATCGCGCTGAACAATGCCGGGCTGCGGCGGCTGGTGAAGAATCTTTCAGTGACCGATGAGAAGTCGGGACTGTTGAAACGGGCTTCGTATCTGGATCTACTGATGGCGGAGAGCAAGCGCGCGGTTCAGAACTCGACGCCTTTGACGGTCGTTTTGCTGCAGTTTGGCAAGAGCGGCGCCATGGTGAAAGAGCATGGCGATTCCGAAGTGCAGGCTCTGATGGAACGCGCGGGCCAGATGTTCGCGGCCAATATCCGGTCGAACGATCTGGCGTTTCGCTACGATACGACGACGATCGCAATCCTGCTGGGTGAGACGGCGGAAAAGGAAGCGATGCTGGCGATCGAGAAGCTGCGCAAGATTGTGGCGGAGCTGCGGTGGCCTGCAAAAGATGGAGCCGACCGCGGAGCGACAGCATTATTCTCAGCCGGAGTGGCTGAGGCGGTGATCCGCACGGAGTTTGATCCGATCGATGTGGTCACGGAGATCATCAACCGCGTGGAGCATGCGCTGGGTCAGGCCATGGGCCAGGGACTGGGGCATGTGGTGGCGCTGGGCCCGACCGCCCTGGCGGCGGGCGCCGTCGCGTAGAAGAGCGGACCTCAGACCTTCTCTTAATTCCTTCCTTTTCTTGATCTTCCTCCGTGTCTCCGTGCCTCTGTGGTGAATTCTTCTTTCCACTGCTACACTGACAAGTTTGGCGAAATCACTCTGGCCGGGTCCGGTTGGGGTTCTGCGAGTTATTCAATCATGTTAAAAGCCGGTGACATTGCTATCGTCAGTGGGGCGCGCACGCCTTTTGGGCGCTATTGCGGGAAGTTGAAAGATTTCACGGCGCAGGAGTTGGGCGCGATTGCAGGGAAGGGCGCAATCGAGCGCTCGGGGATCGATCCAAAAGAGTTCGATCACGTGGTGTTCGGCAACGCGCAGCAGACGTCGGGCGATGCGCTGTACGGAGCGCGACACGTGGGCCTGCGGGCAGGGATTCCGATCGAAACTCCGGCGCTGACTGTGAACCGCCTGTGCGGATCGGGGATGCAGTCGATTGTGAGCGCGGCGCAGATGATCCAGACCGACGAGGCGAAGATTGTGCTCGCCGGCGGGATGGAGGCGATGTCGCAGGCTCCGTTCGTGATTCGCGGGCGCGATGGGTTCACGCTGGCTCCGGGCGGAAAGCTGGAAGACTCGCTCATGGTGGCGCTGCTCGATTCGTATTGCGGATCGTATATGGCAAACACCGCCGAGCTGTATGGATCGCAGCAGGGCATCACGCGCGAGATGCAGGATGAGTTCTCGCTGCGTTCGCAGAAGTGCGCCGATGATGCGTACAAAGCGGGGCGCCTGCAGGAAGAGTTGGTGCCGGTGCCGCTGCGGAATCATAAGGGCGAGCCGACAGGAGAGTCGCTGACCGAGGATGATCACCGGCGTCCGCAGACGACGATGGAGGGGCTGGCGAAGCTTCGCCCTGCGTTTGGGAAGAACGGGACCGTGACGGCCGGCAACGCGAGCGGGATTGTGGATGGTGCGGCGGCGGTGGTGGTGATGTCGCTGGATCAGGTCCGCAAGCGCAACATGGAGCCGCTGGGACGCATCGTGAGCTGGGGCGTGGCGGGCGTGGAGCCGAAGCTGATGGGGCGCGGTCCGGTGCCGGCGACGAAGATTGCGCTGCAGAAGGCCGGGCTGTCGCTGGATTACATCGACCTGATCGAAGTGAATGAGGCGTTCGCGGCGCAGTATCTCGCGGTGGAGAAAGAGTTGGGGCTCGATCGCGAGAAGGTGAACGTGAATGGCGGGGCGATTGCGCTCGGGCATCCGCTGGGCGCGACCGGCACGCGGCTGGTGATCACGCTGCTGTATGAGTTGCGTCGGCGGAAGAAGAAGTATGGGCTGGCGACGGCGTGCATTGGCGGCGGGCAGGGGATTGCGATGGTGGTGGAGAGCATGAACTAGCTTCGTTGCCACGGATTTGCGCGGATTTTACGGATTCGAAAGCGTTGTCATCCTGAGCGGCTCGTTTGCCGCGAAGGACCTATGCAGTTTGCTGGCGCCGACGGAGTGCATGGTGGAGTGCGAGGATGAAGCTTGAAACAGCATTGCGTCCGACTCGAAGCTGGGGCATCTCCGCTTTGTGGGCTCTGCTGTACTGGGGTCGTTCTTCAATGGACGATTCCACTGCTTTTTGAGTTCTTAGGCTGCAAGGGATGTGTGCTTGCGTCGATTTATCCCGGCCTCTTGCCTATCATATGGGCGACCGGAGGATGGTTTGCAGGCATCGCATCTGGCGGTTACGTTGTCATGAGATCCGCAAACACGCTCTTCTACGCAGCTCTTGTATTTAGTGGGCTGAGACTTTGCAGGTTCTTGACAGATTTGTATGAGAGATAAGGTTGGAGCTAGGTGAAATGGAAATTAAGAAAGTTGGGGTTCTCGGTTGTGGGCTGATGGGGTCGGGCATTGCGCAGGTTTGCGCTATGGCTGGATTCGACGTCACGGTGCTTGAGGTCGAGCAGAAGTTTCTCGACAAGGGATTTGCCGGGATTGAGAAATCTTTGGCGAAGTTTGCGGAGCGGCCGGTCGAGAAGGGCGGGATCACGGCGCGAGCAGAAGGATGCGATCCGGGCGCGGCTTCAAGGGCACGACCAACAAATCCGACCTGGCGGATTGCGACATCGTCATTGAGGCCATCATCGAGAACGTGGAAGAGAAGAAGAAGATGTATGCGTCGATCGATGGCATCGTGAAGAAGGACGCGATCTTTGCTTCGAATACTTCTTCGATTTCGGTGACGGAGCTTTTGACTGCGGTGAAGCGGCCGGAGCGGTTTATCGGGCTGCACTTTTTTAATCCGGTGCCGCTGATGAAGCTGGTCGAAGTCGTCCGGACCATCGCTACGGCTGACGACGTTTACGAGATCGGCTTACGCGTTCGCGAAGAAGCTGGGCAAGGTTCCGGTGCGGACGTCGGACAAGACGGGATTCATCGTGAACCGGCTGCTGGTGCCGTATTTGCTCGATGCGATCCGCGCGTATGAAGAAGGCGTGGGTTCGATTGAAGATATCGATAACGCGATGAAGCTGGGCTGCGGGTATCCGATGGGGCCGTTTACGCTGCTCGATTTCGTCGGGCTCGATACGACTTACTACATCACGCACGTGATGTATGACGAGTTCAAGGAGCGGCGGTTCGCGTCGCCTCCGCTGCTGAAGCGGATGGTGATGGCGGGGTGGTACGGGCGGAAGTCGGGCCAGGGGTTTTATGATTACTCGGACCCGGAGAAGCCGAGAGCGAAGAAACTTTAACTGGCGGGTTTAGGCGGTGTTAGAGATGGACCAATGAAACGTCCGCATTTGGTCATCGCGGTCAACATCATTGCAACTCCTGCTCGCGCTCACTGCTGGCTGCGACGAGCGTCTACGTGCTGTCTCTTACGCGCTCGCACGAGACTCTGCAAGAGCCCGACGCGGCAGACACGATCCGTGGTGCTCATTCATCGGCTGCGGCGGTTCTCGGAGTCCCAGCATTGTTCTTGATTGCCGCACTCTGGAGGACTGTGGAGATAACAAGCGTTGGGGCTGGTGGCTGGCGCTGGTCGACGGATCGTCGTGATTGTAGGCGACTCTCGCGTATGAGCATGATAGGGTCAGAACAGTTCGGATCTCACAGAACCTGGCCTGGACTCTCTGCTTCGTGGTCTGCGCAATCCTATTGCTGCTGCCGCACAGGTGAGACGAATTTTATTGGGCAGAGAAGGCGTAGAGGTAACGAGTTGAATCCGTGTTGATCCGCGTGAATCCGCGGCAGATTGGAATTTATGAACTTCGACAACATCATCCTCGAAAAGAAAAACTCGATTGCCTACGTCACCGTCAACCGCCCGAAGGTGCTCAATGCGCTGAACATGGCCACCATGGAGGAACTGCGGGCGGCGTTTCATGACATCAAGAACGACCAGGCGATTCGCGTCGTCATCTTTACCGGGTCAGGCGAGAAAGCTTTTATCGCAGGTGCTGACATCGGGGAACTGGCGAAGCAAGATGCGGTCACCGGCAAGGAATATACCCATCGCGGGCAGAACGTGCTCAATCTGATTGAGAATCTGGGGAAGCCTGTCATTGCCTGCATCAACGGCTTCGCGCTGGGCGGCGGCTGCGAGATTGCCATGGCCTGCACCATGCGGCTGGCGAGCGAGAATGCGAAGCTGGGGCAGCCGGAGGTGAAGCTGGGGATTATCCCGGGATACGGCGGGACGCAGCGCCTGCCGCGGTTGGTGGGCAAGGGAATCGCGATGCAGATGGTGCTGGCCGGCGAGATGATCACGGCGCAGGAGGCGCATCGCATTGGACTGGTGAATGAAGTGCTTCCGGCCGCCGAACTGATTCCGCGCGCCGAGGCGATTGCGGCGAAGATTATTGCCAACGCTCCGCTGGCCGTGCAGTACGCGATGGAGGCCGTCAACAGAGGGATGGAGATGACTCTGAGCGAGGGGCTCTATCTCGAAGCCGTGCTCTTCGGTGTGGCTTGCGCGACCGAGGATAAGACTGAAGGGACGAAGGCATTTCTGGAGAAGCGGGCGCCAGTTTTCAAGGGCAAGTAGAATTCAGTTTAAGTCGGATATTAAGCAATGTCATGAGCGGCGTCTTTGCCGCGAAGGACCTACGCAATTTGCTGGCGCGCATACTGCATAGGTCCTTCGCCGCTAAAGGCTGTGGCTCAGGATGACAGGAGTTAAAATAACTAGCAGGGGACACTGACATCACGGAGAAGAAAGACAAACTGAAGATTGAGTCTGTGCCGGAGATGCATTCCCGCCTTGGAAGGCAAGCTCGACGCTTCCGGGAAACGGTTTGCGGTTGTGGTCTCGCGATTCAATTCGTTTATCACGGAGCGGCTCTTGTTGAGTGCTTGTGACGGGCTGCTGCGCACTGGGGCCGCTAAGAAGGACATCGATGTTGTACGCGTCCCGGGCGCATTTGAGATTCCGTCGGCCGCCCGGACTGTTGGCTTCGACTGGGAAGTATGACGCGATCATCTGCATTGGCTGTCTGCTGCGCGGGGATACGGCGCACTATGACGTCATCGTCAACGAAGTCACGCGCGGGATTGGGCAGTCGGCGCAGGAGACCGGAGTTCCGCATGCGTTCGGTGTGTTGACTTGCGATACGCTCGAGCAGGCGATCGATCGGGCCGGACTGAAGATGGGGAATAAGGGATTTGAGGCGGCGCTGGCGGCAGTGGAGATGGCGTCGCTTGAAAGCAGCTGTCAGCGCTCAGCCGTCAGCGCGTCAGCAAAAAGCGGATTCCTCCTTCTCGCCCGCGAGCCGTCGGAATGACAAGAGTTCTGCTGCGAAGAACTGCGTTCGAGGAAACGCAGATAGTTCCTTCCTGAAGAAACTGGTTCCTGAAGTAAACTGACTGCAGCTGAACGTGGCTAGCGTCGGAACGCAGGCTTCGCCCGCGGGACGGACGAGGCGTCCGTCCCTACACAAGAGATGGGTACACGACGAAAATCCCGGGAAATCGCGCTGCAGATGCTTTTCCAGGCGGATATGGGGAAGCAGGATGCGGACCAGGTGCGGCGGACGTTTTGGGCCGAGCACGGCGCCACGAGCGCCGAAGTGCGCGGGTTTGCCGATGATCTGTTTCGCGTGGCGACCGATCGGGTGAGCGAGATCGACACGCTGATTGAGAAGCATGCCGAGCATTGGCGGATGGAGCGGATGGCCGCTGTTGATCGGAATCTGCTGCGAGCGGCGGTGGCGGAGCTGCTGGCGTATCCGGAGACGCCGCGAGCCGTCGTGATCAATGAAGCGCTGGAGATTGCGCGCAAGTTTTCTTCCCCGGAGTCGGTGCACTTTGTGAATGGAGTGCTCGATAGTGTCGGGAAGGACTTGGGCGGCAGCCAGTAGCCAGTTCTCAGTTCTCCAGTACTCAGGGTTGTTTCACAAATGGGTTTTGGGAAGGGCACGGCTTCAGCCGTGCCGCTCAGCCCCGCAGATCGGGCTTCAGCCCCGAGGCTTCGCCTTCGCAGGACAGCCGAGGCGGCTGTCCCTACGTGGTCCATTCTCAGATGCTCGCGATCTTAGGGCTTGGCCTGCGCAACGTTAAGCGTGCACGGGCCGGCGAGTGGAGTGAAGCGAGCAGAACGGATTCAGGCCGTTGGGGATGTTGGGGAACGAAATAGGAACCGAGTCGCTTCCACCCAGAGCAGTACTGACTTCGTGCAGCATGCCGTCGCTGCCGGCGATGACGATGGTTCCCGCATCCGACGACATGTCGGCGGTCAGCGGCGTGGCATTGTTCTGAAGCTCGATGCCTCCGATTACCGAACCGTTGATGAAGCTGTAGACGATGATGCTCGAACTGCTCGAGGAGACGACGTAGAGCTGCGTGTCGTCAGCGGAGTAGAAGAAGTTCACGGGCTGAAGCGTCCCCTGCCCTAGTTCGATCCGCTGCACGGCCGGTTGGATTCGTTGTAATCCGTGAATGTCAATTGCTGCGGACAGAGAGTTCCGGGTCGGCTGGCGGAGAAATCTCGACGTGACGATGTCGAATCCGGTGGAGTCAAGAATGAGCACGTGTATCGCCGTCCGGGATCGGATTTCCTAAGGAGTCTGCTGCCATCGATGTGCAAGGCCGGCAGGACCTTCATCAGAACGGGAGCAGCGGGCAACGCAATGCTGGCGGCAGGCTGGATCGGCGAAACGGCTGGATTGTTGCAATTGGCGAATAGCGGTCGAGATTCGGACCGCGCTTCGGCGGAGCTTCGGCGATGTAAGTGAAGGCGCATTCGGAGAGAAATGCGATGGCCTTGGCTGGTCCGGCGAGAGCAATCGGGCCCTGCAGTGCCTGCAAGCGATGAATAGACATACAGCGAAGTTCGCGTCGGTTCCCCCGACGATGAACGTCTTCAGTCCGTCAGGCGTGAACGCGGCCATCGTCGCGGATCGGGATGCTGAGAGCAGTAGGATGACGAGGTATTCGCCGAATTGACGATGTAAACCTGGTTGGGAATGTGGATGGTGTCGGCAAAGGCGGCAATGGCACCGTTGGCGGAACTCGCAAGCACGCTTCCCGTCACTGTGCCGAGGGAGGTGAAGGGAGGATTCGCCGTGCCGAAATTTGCAGGATTCACGATTTCGGCGCCGAAGTCGCTTCCCATCCAGACTCTTGCCCCTGTCGGGATCGAAGAGAAACGAATTAGGCGAAACCGGCAGAGGGTTTTCGTTGCCCGCCGAGGTCCTCGTCGAAACGTAGTACGCCGAAGTGCTACACGTCGAAGGAGGCTCATGTGCGCATCCCGCTACTTGACGCCAGTACGGCTCGGCGAAGACGTAGACCCAGTGACTATGCCCGAGATAGCGGCCATCGGGGAAAGCTCCAATGGGCGCATTCGGAGGATTGACGAATACCGGAGACGCGTAGACAGGGACTGGAATGAGTTCCCGACAATCCGTTCAACTGCGGATACAACGCTTTGAAGAAATCGGTGCAGGCGTTGATCTTACTGCTGTCGATCACGCCGTTAGTCAGAAACGCGTTGGGAATAGTGGGGAATCCAACATTGCAAGTCGGGGGCGAGCAAGACGCCGTCACAGTGGCGGATCCTGGCGAGTTACAGGGTAAGCCCGCAGGACTGTGTGCATGCCGCATGCCTGCGCCCAATGGACCCCGGCTGCGAGGAAGTCCAGGTAAGTGGAATCTTGCTGAGGACGATTCCTCCAACCGTATTGGGCAGGGAGCTGTTGCCCATGATGTCGGTCACGGTGGCTATGACCGTTTGCGAACCAGAAGTTGATCCCTTGGGGACGTTGAATGTGGTACGCCCGGAGCCTGCGGCGCCAAGCTCGAGCGCGATGTTCTGAACCGGGCAGGTGGCGAAGAAATCGAGAACCGGGGACCCGGCGCCCTGCGAGTTGGTCAGCTGCGGCTGCTGAAACGAACTGCTGCTCACCCCATTCGCGGAGGCGTAGATGTAGGTGATCCCCGGAGTATTCGCCGTCGCGGTGGCCTGATTGGTGGCGAAGTGAAAAGCGTTGTTGGGCAGGGGCGTGAGTGTAACGACGGATGGATTGTTGGCAGACCAGGTGAACGGGCCCACAGAAGCGGTGATATCGGTGCCTTGGCTGTAGGCGTGCGCTTCGACGGTCATCGATTGAGACTGCGAAAGGCAAGGCTCCTGCACCTGGACGCCGTCTGGAAGAACGCCGACCACGGAGATGTTGTCGATCGGAGGATGGACGAAGACGATAGGTTGGAACGCTGCTGCCGCCCAGGGCGCTGGCGGTGACCGTGACCGGTCCGCTGGCTCCGGGGATACAAGTGGTGAAAGCGACATCCCAATGTCCGGCGCAAGCGACGCCATTTGGGGCCAAATTGAGGATAGAGGTATCGCTCGACGAGAAAGTGATCGGGGTATTGAGGGTCGTTCCGGAGGCGGTTTGAACCGACGGCCGTGAAGTTAAGACTACCGCCGAGCACCAGCGAAGTGGCGGAAGCAGGGTTGAGATTGATGCGTCCCGGGAAACAGAGGCGGCCCCGGGTGGGATCCTCCGCCACATCCGGTGATGGCCGAAAATGAAAGAAAGGCAACTGCCAGACGCAGACTTAGCGAACGAAACCGACCCATGCACTCCTCATTGTTCATCGCTTATGATAGCCAGCCAGTCCCTCCGCCTGCAGAGACGCAAAGGACTTATTTAAATGAAACGGAAAACCTGTAGTGTAGAGGTTGAGGCCGGAATCGGCAAGCGCCGGGATCGTGCCCCTTCGTACCAACTGCTCGACATCCCGTCAGTGGGATGCAAAAGAACGAGTTGACGATGTTTCGAGCGTCTTGCTATAGTAGTTTGGTTCCGCGAGTTCATCCAGGCTTGCTGTGTGCTGCGACTTTTTTGCGGCGTGTGTGCGCAGAGAGTGGCGGTCGAGCTTTAGAGAAACAAGGTTTCCGGATGCAAGTTAGGTTCGGAAGCATTCCTCGCTGAAACGTACCTGCGGCGCCTTTCGCCCTTATGCGAAAGGATATGCAGGGCAAGGTTGACGAAACGGAGTGCCCCCGGAGTTTGGCCGGGCGCCACCGTCGGCAGCGTAAGTCTTAAAGGGAATCCAGAATCTCTCGCCAGCGCGTGTGTGCTGCTGCGCAACAAGCGACGAGAAGTAATGGTCGGCTGTGGCCGGTCATGCCCACGGATGCGCTTCTGAGACTGTGTGATTTTGAAGCCGCCCGCCGAGTGCGAGTGTGCGGCTAAGGAGTGGCAAGAGTGCCTACGTTTAACCAGTTGGTGGCCCAAGGCCGGAAGCGGCCTCGTTACAAGACGGCGAGCCCTGCGTTGCAGGGATGTCCGCAGAAGCGCGGTGTATGCACGCGCGTGTACACGCAGACCCCGAAGAAGCCGAACTCGGCGTTGCGGAAGGTGGCGCGTGTGCGGCTGACGAACGGCATTGAAGTCACGACCTACATCCCCGGAGTCGGGCACAACCTGCAGGAGCACTCGATTGTGCTGATCCGCGGAGGCCGCGTGAAGGATCTGCCGGGCGTGCGCTATCACGTGATTCGCGGAACGCTGGATGCGGTGGGTGTCGCCAATCGCATGCAGGGACGCTCGAAGTACGGAGCCAAGAGACCGAAGAAGGGATAAGACAGTCGTCAGGTCGTTGGCCAGGTTTTTCGGGTGAGCCAACTGCGAACCCTGCAAACGCTCAGGCTAGAAGCTAAGAGCTAGGAGCTAGAAGCTTAAATGCCTCGTAAAGGACATATCGCAAAGCGGACGGTGCCGGCCGATGCTGTTTACAGCTCGGACCTGGTAACGAAGTTCATCAACTCGATGATGTGGCAGGGAAAGCGGTCGACGGCCGAGGGCATCTTCTATGAGGCCCTCACGAAGCTGGAGTCGAAGGGCGGCGACGAGGCCCTGAAGCTGTTCAAGAAGGCCGTCGAGAACACGAAGCCGCTGCTCGAAGTGAAGACCCGCCGCGTCGGTGGTGCGAACTATCAGGTGCCGGTTGAAGTGAATGCCGACCGCCGTACGTCGCTGGCGATCCGCTGGATCATTACTTATGCGCGCGTCGCGTGGCGAAAAGGGAATGGTCGACAAGTTGACCAATGAGTTGCTGGACGCGGCCAACAGCCGCGGCGCCGCCATCAAGAAGAAAGAAGATGTGCATCGCATGGCGGAAGCGAACAAGGCGTTTGCGCATTACCGCTGGTAAGTAGCATTGTAGCTCTTAGCCTTTAGCCCTTAGCTGAAACCGGGGCGGGTTGGCTAAAAGCTAAAAGCCAAGAGCTAAAAGCTGATTTTGGAGCCCCAGAAAGAGCAGATAAGAGTCGTGCCAAGAACAGTCCCATTAGAGCGTTGCAGAAATATCGGCATCATGGCCCACATCGATGCCGGGAAGACCACTACGACGGAGCGCATCCTGTTTTATACGGGCCGGACGCACCGCATCGGAGAGGTGCACGAAGGCACTGCGACCATGGATTGGATGGAGCAGGAGCAGGAGCGCGGCATCACGATTACGTCCGCGGCGACGACCTGTACCTGGCGCGACATCCGCATCAACATTATTGATACGCCCGGCCACGTGGATTTCACGGCTGAGGTGGAACGCTCGCTGCGCGTGCTCGACGGCGCAGTCGCGGTGTTTGACGCGGTGCACGGCGTGCAGCCGCAGTCGGAAAAAGTGTGGCGCCAGGCCGACAAGTACGGCGTCCCGCGCATTTGCTTCATTAACAAGATCGACAAGATGGGTGCTGATTTTGAGCATGCCGTCGATACCATCCGCAAGCGCCTCAGTGCCAAGCCCGTCGCGATTCAATTTCCCATCGGCCAGGAAGACAAGTTCAAGGGCGTCGTCGATCTGATCAACATGAAGTCGATCGTCTGGAAGGACGACACGATTGGGGCCGAATATCTCACCGAAGAAATTCCCGCCGAGCTGAAGAAGAAAGCCGAAGCCTTCCACGCACAACTGGTTGAGACGCATCGCCGAGAACGACGACGAGATTCTGCACAAGTTTCTCGAAGGCGAAGAGATTTCCGCGGACGAACTGCGGGCGTCGCTGCGCAAGTCGACCATTGCGTTGAAGGTGTTCCCGGTTGTCGTGGGCACGGCATTCAAGAACAAGGGCGTGCAGCCGCTGCTGGATGCGGTGGTGGATTATCTGCCTTCGCCGCTCGATGTCGGCGAAACGCACGGGACCAATCCCAACAATGGTCAGCCGATCACGCGCAAGGCGGACGACAAAGAGCCGTTTTGCGGCGCTGGCGTTCAAGATCATGGCCGATCCGTTTGTCGGCCAGCTGACATTCATCCGCGTATATTCCGGGCAGCTCAAGACCGGCGATTCCGTGCTGAACGTGCGCACGGGAAAGCACGAGCGCATTGGACGCTTGCTGAAGATGCACGCCAACAAGCGCGAAGAGATCAGCGAGATTCTGGCGGGCGACATTTGCGCCGCAGTCGGATTGAAGAACGTTTCGACCGGCGACACGATCTGTAACGAAGCTCATCCGATTGCCCTCGAATCGATTGAGTTTGCGGCTCCCGTGATTTCGGTTGCGGTCGAACCCAAGACCAAGGCCGACCAGGAAAAGATGGGCATGGCGCTCGGACGCCTGGCCCAGGAAGATCCCACCTTTAAGGTTCACACCGATCCCGACAGCGGGCAGACCATCATCAGCGGTATGGGCGAGTTGCATCTGGAAATCATCGTCGACCGCATGATGCGCGAGTACAAAGTCGAGGCCAATGTCGGCAAGCCGCAGGTGGCGTATCGCGAGACGATCCGCAAGCACGCCGAAGCCGAGGGCAAGTACATCCGGCAGACCGGCGGCCGCGGACAGTACGGCCACGCGAAGATTTATCTCGATCCGCAACCACCGGGGACTGGATACGAATTCGTCAACGACATTGTGGGCGGCTCGGTGCCGAAGGAATTCATCAAGCCGATCGATCAGGGCATTCAGGAAGCGCTCGAAGGCGGAGTGCTGGCCGGCTATCCGATGGTCGATGTGAAGGCGACGCTGTTCGACGGCAGCTATCACGACGTCGATTCGAACGAAATGGCGTTCAAGATCGCCGGATCGATGGCGTTCAAAGAGGCGGCCCGCAAGGCTTCTCCGGTGCTGCTCGAGCCGGTGATGGCCGTCGAAGTGGTGACGCCGGAAGATTACGCCGGAACGATCATGGGCGATCTGAGCTCGCGGCGTGGACGCATTGAAGGCATGGAGCACCGCGCGGGATCGCAGGTGATCAAGGCGATCGTTCCGCTGGCGGAAATGTTCGGATACGCGACGCACATGCGTTCGTCAACGCAGGGACGCGCGGAATACTCGATGCACTTTGCGCGCTATGAAGAGGCTCCGCGATCCGTCGCGGAGGAAATCATCGCCAAGGTGCAGGGCACGACGAAGTAGTTTTGAAGGGGCATGGCTTTTAGCCATGCCGAGACAGGCAAGACATAGGTTTCGGGGCTTTAGCCCCTGAGGAACGGAAATGGCGAAAGAGAAATTTGAACGGACAAAGCCGCACTGCAACGTAGGGACGATTGGTCACATTGATCACGGCAAGACGACGTTGACGGCGGCGATCACCAAGGTTCTGCAGAAGCACAATCCGAAGATTGTGTTCCGGTCGTTCGATTCGATCGACAACGCGCCGGAAGAGAAGGCGCGCGGAATCACGATCGCGACGGCGCACGTCGAGTACGAGACGGCGAACCGTCACTACGCGCACGTCGACTGCCCGGGCCACGCCGACTACATCAAGAACATGATCACGGGCGCGGCGCAGATGGATGGCGCGATCCTGGTGGTGGCGGCGACCGACGGTCCGATGCCGCAGACGCGCGAGCACGTGCTGCTCGCCCGCCAGGTGGGTGTGCCCTACATCGTGGTCGCGCTGAACAAGTGCGATGCGGTGGACGATCCCGAGTTGCTGGATCTGGTCGAACTCGAAGTGCGCGAGTTGCTGAAGACCTACAAGTTTCCGGGCGACGATGTGCCGGTGATTCGGCTGTCGGCTCTGGGCGCGCTGAACGGCGAAGAGAAGTGGGAGAAGCAGATTGACGCGTTGATGGAGGCGGTGGACAAGAGCGTGCCGCAGCCGGCGCGCGAACTGGACAAGCCGTTCCTGATGCCGATCGAAGACATCTTCTCGATCTCGGGCCGCGGCACGGTGGTGACGGGCCGTATCGAGCGCGGCAAGGTGAAGGTGGGCGAAGAAGTGGAAATCGTCGGCTTCCGCGAGACGCGCAAGACGGTGGTGACGGGCGTCGAGATGTTCAAGAAGCAGCTGGACGAAGGCATGGCGGGCGACAACGCAGGTCTGCTTGCTGCGCGGTATTGGCAAGGACGACGTGGAGCGCGGCATGGTGCTGGCGAAGGGTGGATCGATCACGCCGCACACCAAGTTCAAGGCCGAGGTCTACATCCTGACGAAGGAAGAGGGCGGACGTCATACGCCGTTCTTCAAGGGATACCGTCCGCAGTTCTACTTGCGAACGACGGACGTGACGGGCGTGGCGGAGCTTGCCGGCGGGCACCGAGATGGTGATGCCGGGAGACAACGTGAGCCTGGTGATCGAGCTGATCACGCCGGTGGCGATGGAAAAGGGCTTGCGCTTCGCGATTCGCGAAGGTGGCCACACGGTAGGAGCAGGCACGATCGCGGAGATTGTTCAGTAGCAGCTGTCAGCAAGTCTAGCCTGTCAGCTGTCAGTAAAAACCAAGAGCGGCTTGCAGCTTGCCGCCAGTTCTTTCCTCCCGGAGATGCCGGGAGGGGTTAGGAAGCGAAACAGTGATTGGAAAAGAGAGAATTCGAATCCGGTTGAAAGCGTACGACTATCGCATTCTGGATCAGTCGACGGGCGAGATCGTGGAGACGGCGCGGCGCACCGGGCGCGCAGATTGCGGGACCGATTCCGCTGCCCACGATGAAGAACAAGTACTGCGTGCTGCGTTCCCCGCACGTGGATAAGAAGTCGCGGGAGCAGTTTGAGATCCGCACGCACAAGCGGTTGCTCGACATTCTCGAGCCGACGCAGCAGACGGTGGATGCGCTGATGAAGCTGGATCTGCCGGCGGGTGTGGACGTGGAGATTAAGGCGTTCGGGAAAGAGCATAAATAGCTTCGCGCCTCGAGCTTTGCCTGCGAGACGGACGAAGCGTCGTCCCACGCGAGCAGATAGCTCCCCAGCCAATAGCGACGAGCCAAGCTGGGCATGGAGAAGGAAATGGCAACGAAGGTCGCGGGAATTTTGGGCAAGAAAGTCGGGATGACGCAACTGTTTGACTCGAAGGGCGACGTTCGCCCGGTCACGGTGCTGCAGGCCGGCCCTTGCGTGGTGACGCAGCACAAGACAGCTGTGAAAGACGGATACGAAGCGGCGCAGATCGGCCTGGTTGAGTTTGTGAAAGAGTCGCGGCTGACCAAGCCGGCGAAGGGACATCTGGCGAAGAACAATCTGCCGCCGGTGAAGTTCATGCGCGAAGTGCCGCTCGAAGTTGAGCCTTCCGCTGATGGCGATGGAGCGGTGAAGGTTGGCGATCGCGTGCTGGTCGAGATTTTCGATGGCGAGAAGTTTGTCGACATCGTGGGAGTCAGCAAGGGCAAGGGCTTCCAGGGCGTCGTGAAGCGGCATCACTTTGCCGGCGGTCCGAAGTCGCACGGTTCGATGTTCCAGATCACGGGTTCGATCGGTTCTTCGGCGTTTCCGTCGCGCGTGTTCAAAGGCATGCGGATGTCGGGACACATGGGCAATCAGCAAGTGACCATGCGCAACCTGCGCGTGCTCGGCGTCGACAAGGACGAGAATCTGCTGGTGGTCGAAGGCAGCGTTCCGGGACCGCAGGGCGGATACATCGTGATTACGAAGGCGAAGAAGCCGCCAAGAGAGCGTCGTGGATTTGCGGGTGCGGCGACGGTCGATCCGTTGAAGGCAGCGAAGAGAGCGGCCAAGAAGGCATAAGGCGGGCGGACGAATGGCCAGTGGCCAGTCGCTACACGAGAAATATATGGCAACGATTGATATTCACAATTTGAGCGGCGAGAAAGTCGGGACATTCGATCTCGCCGATGAGATCTTCGGCGCGGTCAATGAAGATCTGCTCTGGGAAGCGGTGAAGCACTACCGCGCCGGGCAGCGCGCCGGAACGCACAAGACCAAGGGCCGCTGGGAAGTTTCCGGTTCGGGCAAGAAGCTGTGGAAGCAGAAGGGCACGGGGCGGGCCCGCATTGGATCGATCCGTTCGCCACTGTGGCGGCATGGTTACACGGTGCATGGTCCGGTGCCGCGGTCGTACGACTACACGTTCCCGACGCAAAAAGCTGCTGGGCGCGCTGCGTTCGGCGCTGGCTGCGAAGTTTGCCGATGGCAAGTTGATCGTCGTCAATGCATTCGACCTGAAGGAACCGAAGACCAAGGAATTCCAGAAGGCGCTCGATGCGCTGAAGGTCGACAAGACGGTGCTGGTGGTGGAAGCGGCGAAGCACGAGAACCGCAACCTGGAATTGAGCGCGCGCAATATCGACGGGCTCGAACTGGTGCGAGGCAATGAAGTGCATCCCTATCACCTGCTGAAGTATGACCGCGTGATCTTCTCGCATCCGGCGATCGAGAAGCTGCAGGTTTCGCTGAAGAACTCGGTTTCGAAGAGACAGCGCAAGGCGGGCGCCGGAGAAGACGAAGCGGCGAAGAAGCCGGTGAAAGAACGGCGTCGCCGGCAGCGCAATGAAAAAGCGGCGGAGGTGGCGTAATGAAGAGCGCATACCAGATCATTCGCCGTCCGGTGATTACCGAAAAGGGCCTCGCGATCAAGGAGAACCAGAACACGCTGGTGTTCCAGGTGGCTCCGAAGGCGACCAAGACGGAAATCAAGGAAGCGGTGCAGTCGATTTTCAAAGTGAAAGTGCATTCGGTGCGCACGGCCACGTATCCGGGAAAAGAACGGCGTCGCGGAAAGTTTGCTGGCTACCGTCCGGATTGGAAGAAGGCGTACGTGCGGTTGCGCAGCGGCGAGAAGATGCCGGAGTACGCGCAGAATTTGTAGACAGTGTAGAGACGTAGCTTGCTACGTCTCGTGCCGGCGCAAGCAGACCGGCATGTGGTGAGAGAGACGTTGCAAGCAACGTCTCTACGAGAAGAGCTGATTATGCCGATTAAAACCTACAGACCGACGACGCAGACGTTGCGGTATCGCACGACGCTGGTCAACGACGACATCACGACGAAGCATCCGCATAAGCCGCTGGTTGAGCCCAAGCCGCGCACCGGCGGACGGCGCAACTCGGGCGACACCACGATGCGGTTCATCGGTGGCGGCCACAAGCGGAAGCTGCGCATCATCGACTTCAAGCGCGACAAGACCGGGATTCCGGCGACGGTTACGACGATCGAATACGATCCGAATCGTTCTTCGCGCATTGCGCTGCTGGCGTATGCCGATGGCGAGAAGCGCTACATCCTGCAGCCTGAGGGATTGAAGGTTGGACAGAAAGTTGTCAGCGGTCCCGAGGCCGACATTCTTGTCGGCAACGCGCTGCCGCTGCGGAACATTCCGCCAGGCACGGTGATTCACAATCTGGAACTGAAGCCCGGCAAAGGCGCGCAGATGGTGCGGTCGGCGGGCGGATCGGCGCAGCTGGTGGCGAAGGAAGCAGAGTACGCGCTGGTGAAGCTGCCTTCGGGCGAGACCCGCAAGATTTCGCAGGACTGCATGGCGACGATCGGTCAGGTCGGCAACATCGATCACGAGAACGTGACGATCGGCAAGGCGGGACGGTCGCGGTGGCTGGGCAAGCGTCCGCATAACCGCGGCGTGTCGATGAACCCGGTGGACCATCCGCATGGCGGCGGTGAAGGAAAGACTTCAGGCGGACGGCATCCGGTGACGCCGTGGGGCCAGCCGACGCGTGGCTACAAGACGCGGAACAACAAGCGTACGGATAAGTTCATTGTGAGCCGGAGAGCAAGTAGAGTTCAGTAGAGACGTAGCTTGGCTACGTCTCTGCCGACAGCGGCAGTGAGCAAGATTGAGAGAGACGTTGCTGAAAGCTACGGCTAAAGCTGAGAGCTGAATTTATGGCGCGTTCAACGAAAAAAGGCGCATTCGTGGATGGATACCTTCAGGCGAGGGTGGAAGGCATGAATGCGCGCAACGAGAAGAAAGTGCTGCGCACGTGGTCGCGGCGTTCGACCGTGGTGCCGGAGATGGTGGGGCACACGATCGCGGTGCACAACGGGAAGAAATTCATTCCGGTGTATGTGACCGAGAACATGGTGGGACACAAGCTGGGCGAGTTCAGCTTCACGCGCACCTTCAAGGGACACTCGATGAAGGCGGCGACGGAAGTTGCGGCGAAGCCGGCGGGTATTCCGGGTGGACCGGGAGCGATTACTCCTGCGGCGCCGGCGGGCGGATCAGCGCCGGCCGCACCAAAGGCGTAGAGCTGCGAGCTAAGAACTGAGATTACGACTATGGAATTTCGAGCAGAAAAAAAGTACTTGCGGGTTTCGCCACAGAAGGCGCGGCTGGTGCTGAATCTGATCAAGGGGCGTCGCGTGGAAGAGGCGCGCAACACCTTGCTGTTCACCAAGAAGCGCGTGGCCGAGCACGTGGGCAAGCTGCTGCAGTCGGCGCTCGACAACGCGAACTTTCTCACCACCGAGAAGGGGCTGGATGTCGAGATCGACAATCTGTATGTGAAGAGCGCGGTGGCGAATGACGGTCCGCGCATGAAGCGGATTCGTCCGGCGCCGCAGGGACGTGCATACCGGTATCAGCGGCGCATTGCGCATATCGAGCTGATCCTGGCGGAGCGCGGGAAGAACGGCGAGGCTGTGGCGACGGTAGTGGGCGAGGAAGGGGCGGCTGCTCCGGCTCCGGCGAAGGCACGGAGACGGGCTCCGGCAGCGAAAAAATCGGCTGGCAAGAAAAAAGCGGCCGCGAAATAAGTTTAAGCAGTCTGGTTGACGATGGGATTAGGAGAAGCAATGGGACAAAAAGTCCATCCTTATGGTTTTCGGCTTGGGTTTACGAAGCCGTGGAAGTCGCGCTGGTTTGCGGAGCGGGACTACGACAAACAGTTGCACGAAGACGTGAAGCTGAAGACTGAGCTGAAGGACAAGCTCAAGTCAGCGGGCGTCAGCGCGATTGAGATCGAGCGTCCGGGCAACAAGCTGCGCATCATCATCAAGACGGCGCGGCCCGGGATCATCATCGGGCGCAAGGGCGCGGAGATCGACAAGCTGAAGGCTGAGCTGCAGAAGCGCACCGGCGGCAAAGATATTTTCGTCGACATCCAGGAAGTGCATAAGCCTGAGCTCGACGCGCAGCTGGTGTCGGAATCGATCGCGCTGCAATTGGAAAAGCGCGTGGGCTTCCGGCGGGCGATGCGCAAGGCGGTGGATTCGGCGCTGCGCTTCGGATGCAAGGGAATCAAGGTTCGCGTCAGCGGCCGTTTGAACGGAAACGAAATCGCGCGGTCGGAGTGGTATCTGCAGGGCAGGTTGCCGCTGCACACGCTGCGCGCCGACATCGATTTCGGGTTCAGCGAGGCGCGCACCACGTACGGCGTGATCGGCGTGAAGTGCTGGGTGTACAAGGGCGAGATCCTGCAGCAGAAAAAGCGGGAAGCGCAGCCGGCCGCGGTGGGCGGATTCTAGGAAAGTCGTAGAGACGTAGCTTGCAACGTCTGCGAAGTGGCAGCGAGTGGTTGAGACGTTGCAAGCAACGGCGCTACAGAGCTGAATTTTATGTTGATGCCAAAGAAAGTGAAGTATCGGAAGCAGCAGCGCGGGCGCATGACCGGCAAGGCGTGGCGCGGATCGACGCTGTCGTTCGGCGACTACGGGCTGAAGGTGCTCGAGCCGGGGTGGGTGACCGACCGCCAGATCGAAGCGAGCCGCGTGGCCATGACGCGTTTCGTGAAGCGCGGCGGGAAGATCTGGATTCGCGTGTTCCCGGACAAGCCGGTCACCAAGAAGCCGGCTGAAACCCGTATGGGCAAAGGCAAGGGCGCGCCCGATCACTGGGTTGCCGTTGTGAAGCCTGGGAAGATCCTGTTCGAAATGGAAGGCGTCACGCATCAGGATGCGAGCGAGGCCATGCGGCTCGCGTCGCACAAGCTGTCGCTGCGCACGACGCTGGTGAAGCGCGAGGGAGCGCACTAATAGCAGCCATCAGCTTCAGCCGTCAGCTATCAGCAAGGCGGCGGTGAGTGAACTGAGAGCTGAGAGCTGAGAGCTAATTTATGAAGGTAGACAAAATCAGAAATCTGACCGACGTTGAGTTGAGCCACCAGGAACGGGATCTCGCCGATCAGCTGTTCAAGCTGAAGTTCCAGATGAACATGGGACAGAACGAGAGCTTGAAGAAGATGCGCGGGTTGCGCAAGGACATTGCGCGAGTGAAGACGATCCTGGGAGAGCGCAAGCGCTCGGCTGCTACGGAGAAGAAATAATGGCGGAAACGACACAGAAAGCGCAGGGCCGCCGCAAGGAAGTGGTGGGCGAGGTTGTCTCGAACAAGATGCACAAGACCATCGTTGTGCTGGTGACGCGAAAAAAGGCGCATCCGTTCTATGGGCGCGTGATCGCGCGGCATAAGAAGTTCTACGCGCACGACGAAACGAACCAGGCGCACGTGGGCGATGTGGTGCGGATCGAGGAGACGCGTCCGCTGTCGAAGCTGAAGCGGTGGAAGCTGAAAGACATCGTGCGCAAGGCTGCGCTGCTGCCGGAAGCGGCGGTGGAAGCGGCCAGTTAGGAAACGGATCGATCCATCCGGCCTTGCGGCTGGTCGGTGCGACAAAGGATTCAGGGAGATTGCCATGGCTGTGATGATGAGATCGATGCTGGAGGTCGCCGATAATTCCGGCGCGCGCAAGCTGCAGATGATTCTGCCGCTCGGCGGATCGACGGGATTGAATGCCGGACTGGGCGACATAATCACCGCGGCGGTCAAAGAGTCGGCGCCCGAGGGCCAGGTGCAGAAGGGCAAAGTGGTGAAGGCTGTCATCGTGCGCACGCGCAAGGAGCATCGGCGGCGCGATGGAACCTATATCCGTTTCGATCAGAATGCGGCAGTGCTGATCAACGAAGCCGGTGAACCGGTTGGAACGCGCGTGTTCGGTCCGGTGGCACGCGAATTGAGAGAGAAGAAGTTTTTGAAGATTGTGTCATTGGCGCCGGAGGTAATTTAGACGTTTCAGAGTTTCAAGGTTTCAAGGTCCTTGAGATTCGAAGCTGGATATGAGCTTGAAACTTGAAACTTGAAACTGGATTTGATATGGAACAGCAACGGACATAAGCGAGTAGACATCCGGCGCAACGACACCGTGAAGGTGATCACCGGACGCGACAAGGGCAAGGAAGGGCGCGTGCTGCGCGTGTTTCCCAATGACGCCAAGATTCTGGTGGAGCACGTGATGATGGTGAAGAAGCACGTGCGTCCGAATCCGCAGCGGAACATCAAGGGTGGCATCGCCGAGCAGGAGAGCCGGATTGCGATCTCGAACGTGCAACTGGTTTGTGCGACATGCGGGCCGGTCCGGATTGGACACGAAGTGCGCGGCGACCGGAAGGTTCGCGTGTGCAAGAAGTGCGGAACGACATTAGACAAATGATTGAGTCATTGAGAATCAGCTTTTAGCGATTGAAATCCAGTCAGCTTATCAGATTCAAATTGCAAACGCAATTCTCACGAACCGGTAACCACTCCGAAACCGTGAGAGGAAGTTGAAGAGATATGGCAAAAGATAAAAAAGGTCAGAAGGAATCGGCGGCGCAGGAGTCGAAAGCTCCGGAGCAGGCGCGGCATAGCGCGAAGGAAAGACCACGGCTGCGCGCGAGATTCGAGAAGGAAGTGGCTCCGGCCCTGCTGAAGGAACTCGAACTGAAGAACGTGATGGCCGTTCCGCGGCTGCACAAGATAGTCGTCAACATGGGCGTGGGCGAGGCGACGCAGAACGCCAAGGTGCTCGATCCGGCCGTGAACGAACTGGGCCAGATCACCGGACAGAAGCCGGTAGTGACGCGGGCGAAGAAGTCGATCGCAGCCTTCAAGGTTCGCCAGGGCCAATCGATCGGCGCGATGGTGACGCTGCGCGGAGATCGCATGTACGAGTTCTTCGACCGGCTGGTCAATATTGTCCTGCCGCGCGTGCGCGACTTCCGCGGCGTTTCATCGAAGTCGTTCGACGGCCGCGGGAATTACACGATCGGCCTGCACGATCAGCTGATCTTTCCCGAGATTTCTTACGAGAAGGTCGACAAGCTGAAGGGCATGAACGTCACGATTGTGACCACGGCGGCGAATGACAATCAGGCGCGGTCGCTGCTGAAGCACATGGGAATGCCGTTCCGGGCGTAGGGATTGTTGGTAGAGACGTAGCTTGCTACGTCTCGCTGGCAGCATCGTCGGGATGTCGTGAGAGAGACGTTGCAAGCAACGTCTCTACGACGCAGGATTTCAGGAGCTAAGTTTGGCAACTACAGCAAAACGAGTTAAGGACGCAAGAAAGCCCAAGTTCTCCACGCGCAAGCACAACCGCTGCAAGCTGTGCGGACGTCCGCGCGCTTATCTGCGGAAGTTCGGCATCTGCCGCTTGTGCTTCCGCCAATTGGCGCTGCGCGGGGAGATTCCAGGGGTTTCGAAGTCTTCCTGGTAAACAGTCGTTGGTCGCTTGTCGCTGGTCGTTCGCAACGACGAGGGAGCAAGCCAATGACAAACGAGTAACGGCGAACGACTGATGAACAAGCCGCTGCAGGTTCTCCGCTGGACGCGGAGCGAACGGGCGGCTTAAGGAGAAGCAGACGATGAGGTTGACCGATCCGGTCGCAGACATGCTGACGCGAGTGCGGAACGCACTCCAGGCCCGGCACCAGAAGGTGGATATTCCGGCTTCGCGATTGAAAGTGGAAATTGCCCGCATCCTGAAAGAGGAAGGCTACATCTCCAACTTCAAGGCCGACGGAAGAAGAGGGCCACAAGATTATCCGGATTTACCTGAAGTATGGCGCCAACAACGAGGCGGCCATCTCGAAGGCGGAGCGCGTGTCGCGCCCGGGATGCCGCGTCTACGTGCGGCGCAGCGAGATTCCACGCGTGCTGGGCGGGATGGGAATCAACATCCTGACAACGCCGCGGGGCGTAATGACCGGCCGCCAGGCCCGCAGGGAAGGCGTGGGCGGCGAGTTGCTGTGCGAGATTTATTAAAGGAGCAGCTGAGCCATGAGCTGTGAGCGGTGAGCAAAACACGAATTAGGTTGCTCATAGCTCATCGCTCAAAGCTCAGAGCTAGAGAACTTATGTCACGAATTGGAAAAAAGCCGATCGAGATTCCCAAGGGAGTCACGGTCAAGATTGAAGGAAATACGGTCCTGGTGCAGGGACCGAAGGGCAAAGTGGACACGCCGCTGCCGGCCGGGATCAAGGTCGAGCAGAAGGACGGACATCTGGTCGCTATCCGCGAAAACGATTCGCAGTCGGCGGTGCATGGGCTGGCTCGGGCGCTGGTCAACAATGCCGTTGAAGGCGTGACCAAGGGCTGGACACGGGAACTGGAGATCGTCGGCATCGGGTATCGCGCCGAGATGAAGGGCAAAGTGACCGTCGTCTTCAGTCTGGGCTATTCCCATCCGATCGAGTATCCGCTGCCGACCGGTGTCGATGCCGTGGTCGATCCCAAGCAGACGCGCATCACGCTTGACCGGAATCGACCGCCAGAAGGTCGGCCAGGTTGCGGCCGAGATGCGGTCGCTGCGTCCGCCGGATCCGTACAAGAATAAGGGCGTCCGCTATGTCGGCGAGCGCCTGAAGAAGAAGGTTGGAAAGACGGGAGCGAAATGATCGCGTTTGGCGGGCGTCTGAGCTCGCCGCGATCATCCTGAGCGAAGCGAAGGATCTCTCGCTGCCTGGTCTGAGAAGGAATAGAAGCAATGCTTACGAAAATTACAAAGAACCAGAAGCGCGGACACGTGCACGAGCGCATCCGCAAGAAGCTGCAGGGAACGGCGCAACGTCCACGGCTGAATGTGTACCGCTCGTTGAATCACATTTATGTTCAGGTCATCGATGACCTGAACGGCAAGACGCTGGTTTCCGCCAGCACCGCGGAAGGCAAGAAGGAAGACCGGCGCACCGGCGGCAACGTCGCTTCGGCGAAAGTCGTGGGCAAGACGATTGCCGAGCGCGCGAAGGCGAAGGGCGTGACCAAGGTCGTGTTCGACCGCGGCGGATACATTTATCACGGGCGCGTGAAGGCTCTGGCCGATGCGGCCCGGGAAGCAGGATTGCAGTTCTAAGAACAGTTCTCAGCGGTCAGCTCTCAGCCATCAGCTAGAGCGACAAGCTAAGGCTAAAGCTGATAGCTGAAAGCTAGGTTTAATCAATGCCAACAGTGATTAAGAAACTCGATGCAGGGGCGTACCAGCTGAAAGATCAGGTGGTCGCCATCAACCGCGTGACCAAGGTGGTCAAGGGCGGAAAGAATCTTTCGTTTGCGGCGCTGGTCGTGGTCGGAGATCCGTCGGCTGCGGTCGTCGGCTACGGTTCCGGCAAGGCGAAGGAAGTGCCGCAGGCCATTCGCAAGGGGATTGAGTCGGCGAAGAAGAACCTGATCAAGGTTAACCTGACTCAGACCAGCATCGCGCATCTGGTGCTCGGGCGTTACGGTTCGGGCAAGGTGCTGCTGAAGCCGGCGCCGGAAGGCACGGGCGTCATTGCGGGCGGCGCGGTGCGCGCGGTGATGACCTCGGCGGGTGTGCAGAATGTGCTGACGAAGTCGATCGGGACGACCAACCCGCACAACGTGATCAAGGCGACATTCGACGCGCTGAAGCAGTTGAAGAACAGGGAGAGCGTGGCGACTCTGCGGGGCAAGATCGCGCAAGAACTGTAATAGCAAGTGGCCAGTGGTCAGTTGTCAGTGGCCAGTAAAAAGCGGGAAACAAATTTCGGGCGCTGGCCACTGACCCCTGGCCACTGACCCCTGAGGTTTGAGATGACGGCGAAGAAAACGAATGCGGGCGGCGGCAAGATTCACCTGAAGTGGGTGAGATCCGCGATCTGCGCCCCGGAGAAACAGAAGTTGGTGATCAAGGGCCTGGGATTTACCCGGCTGAACCAGGTGATCGAGCGTCCGGACACGCAGGCCATCCGCGGCATGGTGGCGAAGGTGCCGCACCTGGTGGCAGTGGTCGACTAGGGACTCGTAGAGACGTAGCTTGCTACGTCTCTGCCGGCGAGGGCAGATGCGAATGTGGCAAGAAGAGACGTTGCGAGCAACGTCTCTACGAGAAAAGACAATGAATTTATCCAATATTCACGCACCGAAGAAGGCGACTACGAAGCGCAAGCGCGTGGGCCGCGGTATGGGCTCCGGCATGGGAAAGACGTCGACGCGCGGACACAAAGGGCAGCGCTCGCGCACCGGTTCGCGCATGATCCGCGGATTTGAAGGCGGCCAGATGCCGCTGCACCGGCGCATGCCGAAGCGCGGATTCACCAACATCTTCCGCAAGGAATTCAATATCGTGAGCCTGGAGCGCCTGGCGGAGCTCGGCGAAACCACGATCAATCCTGATGTTCTGCGGAAAGCTGGCGTCATCAAGACAAAGCATCCAGTAAAGATTTTGGGCGATGGGGAACTGACCGTAGCTCTCACCGTGAGCGCGCACAAGTTCTCGAAGTCAGCGCAGGAAAAAATCACCAAGGCAGGCGGCAAGGTCGAGGTCTTGCAGTAATGTTTGACAAGCTGGCAAACATCTTTCGCATTCCGGATCTGCGCAAGCGGATTCTCTTTACGCTTGGGATGTTGTTCGTGTACCGGCTGGGCGGACACCTGCCAACTCCTGGAATCGATACCGCCAAGCTGGAATCGTTCTTTACCCAGGGTAGCACAAGGCGGTTCGCTGCTCGGATTTGTCGACCTGTTTTCCGGCGGCCAGCTGCGGCGCATGACGATCTTCGCGCTGGGAATCATGCCGTACATCACGGCATCGATCATTCTGCAATTGCTGACCGTGGTTTATGAGCCGCTGGCCAAGCTGCAGAAGGAAGGCGAACTCGGCCGCAAGAAGATTACGCAGTGGACGCGCTATATCACCGTCATCCTGAGCGCGGTGCAATCGTTCGGAATTGCGATCGGTCTGGAAAAGGGCGGTTTCGCGTTGAACCCCGGCTGGGGTTTCCGCCTGATGACGATGCTGACGCTGACGACCGGCAGCGCCTTCATCATGTGGCTGGGCGAACAGATCACCGAGCGCGGTGTCGGCAATGGAATGTCGCTGCTGATCTTCGCCGGCATCGTGGTCGGCCTGCCGCGCGGCGTCGTGGAGTTGATTGACAAGGCCAAGAACGCATCCTGGGGAGCGATTACCTTCCCGCTGATGGTCATGCTGCTCGTCTTCATGGTGGCGGTCGTCGCGTTCATTGTGTACGTGGAACGGAGCGAGCGGCGAATACCGGTGCAGTACGCCAAGCGCGTTGTAGGGCGCAAGGTGATGGGTGGACAATCCACGCATTTGCCGCTGCGCGTGAATGCCGGTGGCGTCATGCCGGTGATTTTCGCGTCTTCAATTCTGACTTTGCCTCAAACCATCGGATATGGCCTGCGGACCAACCGATACTTCGGCCCGCTGTTTGATGCGATCCGGTGGGGCGAGCCGCTCTACGCGCTGCTGTACGCGGTCGGGATCATCTTCTTCGCCTACTTCTACGTTTCCATCGTATTCAATCCGAGCGAAGTTGCCGACAACATGCGCAAGTACGGCGGATTTATCCCTGGCATTCGTCCAGGACGCCGGACGGCCGACTTCATCAACGAAGTGCTGACGCGCATCACGCTGGTGGGCGCGCTGTACCTGATCGTCATATCTTTCATTCCGGAGTGGATGATCACGGGCATTCACCTCAACCACCTTTGGGGACCAATCGGCCGGTTCTTCGACAACTTGCCGACTTGGGTGACCAACGGCTTGGGTGTCACATTCTATTTTGGCGGAACGTCCCTGCTCATCGTGGTGGGCGTCGCGATGGACACGGTGACGCAGATCGAAGCGCAGTTGATCATGCGGCACTATGACGGATTTACGCCGCGAAGTGGTCGTATCCGCGGGCGCCGCTGGTAGTTTTGCGGCCGGTGTTATCGATTGTGATGGGGTTGCTGCACCTCGGCGGTCCACGACGAGCGTCGGGGAGATTGAGGTCGGGAGGCTTTGGCCAGCCGATGGCGCAGGAAACCTCGCGTGCAGTGGGTCCCGTGGTGCTGCTCGGACCACCGGGTGCCGGAAAAGGCACTCAGGCCAAGCGAATCATGGAACACTACTGGATTCCCCAGGTTTCGACAGGGGATCTGCTGCGGGAGAACGTGGCGCGCGGAACCGACCTGGGGCAGGCGGCCAAGGCAGTCATGGCCCGCGGTGAACTGGTTTCCGACGATCTCGTCTGCAACATGGTCCGCGAGCGCCTGATGCAGCCCGATTGCCGGCGCGGCTACATTCTTGACGGTTTTCCCCGGACTGCGGCCCAGGCCGGGTGGCTCGATGCGTTGCTCGAGGCTGAGCTCTTTGACAATTCGCGTCCGACGCGAGCGTGGCCGATTGTGGTGCGCCTCGACGTCGACTATAATCAATTATTGCTCCGGATTACTGGACGACGTTCTTGTCCCACCTGTGGACGGATCTATAACGTCCACCTTCAGCCGCCGCGCCTGGACGAATCTGTGCGATGAAGCCCATGCGACGAAGCTGGTGACCCGTAACGACGACCGGTTGGAAGTCATTCAGCCGCGAATCACGGCTTATCAGGAGCAAACTCGTCCCGTGGCTGACTACTATCAGCGGACGGGCCGTCTGATCTCGGTGAATGGAGATCTGCCGGTGGACGAAGTGACGGCCCTGATTTTCCGGATTCTCGAAGACCATCACGCGTGAGAACGAGGCATGGCGATTGTTTGCAAGTCGGTGAGCGAAATCGAAAAGATGCGGCGCAGCGGCCACATCGTGCGCCAGGTGCTGGATCATGTGAAAACGCTGGTGACGCCGGGCGTCACCACGATGGATCTGGAACGGGCGGCCGAGACGATGATCAAGGAACTCGGGGCCAAGCCGGCGTTTAAGGGCTACTACGATTATCCGTGCGTGCTGTGTACCTCGGTGAACGAAGAGATTGTTCACGGCATTCCCTCGGAGAAGCGGGTGCTGAAAGAGGGCGACATCGTTTCGATCGATTGCGGCGTCGTGCTCGACGGATATTATGGCGACGCAGCGATCACGGTGCCAGTCGGCGACGGCCTGAGGCCGGAGTTGCAAAAGCTGCTGGAAGTGACGGAAGCTTCGCTGTATCGCGGCATCGAGCAGGCCCGCATCGGAAACTCGATCGGCGATGTTGGCGCGGCGGTACAGGAGCATGTGGAGGCAGCGGGATTCAGCGTGGTGCGTGAGTTCGTCGGACACGGCATCGGGACGCGTTTGCATGAAGAGCCGCAGGTTCCGAACTTCGGTAATCGCGGGCATGGCGCGAGGTTGCGTGAGGGAATGGTGATCGCGATCGAGCCCATGGTGAATTCCGGCAAGCCTGAGACGCGAGTCCTGGGCGACAAGTGGACGGCAGTCACCGCAGACGGCAGTTTCAGTGCCCATTTTGAGCACTGCGTTGCGGTAACCAAAGATGGGCCGGTGATTTTAACGCAGTGAGCGATGAGCTGTGAGCTATGAGCAGGCCGGGTTTGCTCACTGCTCATCGCTCACGGTTCACTGCCAAAAAGGGGTGCATGAGTAAAGAAGACGCGATTGAAGTCATGGCAGTGGTGCTAGAACCGCTGCCCAATGCGATGTTCCGGGTTGAACTGGAAAACAAGCATCAAGTGCTGGCGCATGTTTCCGGAAAGATGCGCAAGAATTTCATCCGCATTTTGCCCGGAGACAAAGTCGCAGTGGAACTTTCGCCCTACGACTTGAATCGCGGAAGAATTGTGTATCGCTACAAATAATCACGTAGAGACAGCCGCCTCGGCTGTCCGGCCAGGGCGAAGCCCGGCCGAATCGGATAAGGAATTATGAAGGTAAGAGCATCGGTAAAGAAGATTTGCGACAAATGTAAGATCATCCACCGCAAAGGTGTGGTGCGCGTGATCTGCGTGAACTCGAAACATAAACAGCGCCAGGGCTAAGGCGCAGGAGTCAAGGAATGGCACGTATTGCAGGCGTGGATCTTCCCCGCCAGAAACGCATCAACATCGCGCTGACCTACATCTACGGGATCGGGCATCCACGCGCGGGACGCATTCTCGACGAGGCGAAGGTCGACCCGATGAAGAAGGTTCAGGACCTCAGCGAAGAAGAGGTCAATCACATCCGTACGGTCATCGAGGCCGAGGGATTGGTCGAAGGCGATCTGCGCAAGGAAGTTTCGATGAACATCAAACGGCTCATCGAAATCGGCTCCTACCGCGGATTCCGCCACCGCCGCAACCTGCCGGTCCGCGGACAGCGCACACATACGAATGCGCGTACCCGTAAAGGCCCGCGCAAGGGAACGGTCGCGCAGAAGAAGAAGTCGACGGCAAAGACATAGAAGTAGTTGTCAGTGGCTAGGGGTCAGTGGCCAGGTAAACCACAGACTAGTCACTGATCACTGGCTACTGACCCCTGGACACTGACTCTATGGCAAAACCAGCAGCAGCGGGCGGCACCGGAGCCGCACCGGAGAAAAAAGGCAAGAAGAAAACTTTCAAGAAGAAGGAACGCAAGCACGTACCGCATGGGCTGGCATACGTGCAGGCGTCCTTCAATAACACGATCGTGACCATCTCCGACATGAACGGAAACGTTCTGTCGTGGAAGAGTTCCGGTTCGCTTGGCTTCCGCGGATCGCGCAAGGGTACGCCCTTTGCCGCTCAGCAGGCCGCATCGAACGCCGCCAATATGGCGCGCGATCATGGTGTCCGCAGCGTTGACGTTCGAGTCAGCGGCCCGGGTTCGGGCCGTGAGTCGGCTGTCCGCGCGCTGGCTGCCTCTGGAATCGAAGTGCGTTCGATCCGCGACGTTACGCCGATTCCGCACAACGGCTGCCGTCCGCCGAAGCGTAGAAGAGTGTAAACAAGAGGCCAGGGGTTAGGGGCCAGGGATCAGCAAGTTTCTCAGACTGATCACTGAGCCCTAGCCCCTGACCCCTGAATCGTCCGGGACGAAGGGTGAAGCCAAACCTGTAAACCGGTCATCTAAAGGAGAAGAAACTTGGCACGTTATACAGATGCAGTGTGTCGTCTATGCCGCCGCGAGGGCATGAAGCTGTTCCTCAAAGGCGCAAAATGCTTCAGCGATAAATGTCCTATCGAGAAGCGCAACTTCGCTCCCGGACAACATGGGAAGGACCGCAAGGCCAAGATCGTAGGCTACGGTCTGCAACTGCGTGAAAAGCAGAAAGCGAAGCGCATTTACTTTACCCAGGAAGGCCAGTTCCGCAACTACTTCGAGAAGGCCGCGCGCTCAAGAGGCGTGACCGGCGAGAAGTTGCTGCAGCAACTGGAGCGGCGGCTGGACAACGTCGTATTCCGCCTTGGATTCGCGCAATCTCGGCGCCAGGCGCGCCAGTTGGTGCGTCACGGGCACGTGGCTGTCGACAATCGTAAGGTCAACATTCCTTCCTATGAAGTGAGCGCGGGCGAGGAGATCTCGATTCGCGAAAACAGCAAGAAGCTGGCGGTGCTGGAACTGGCGAAGGAATTTTCCAGCCACGGCACGTTGCCGAGCTGGCTGGAAGTCGATCGCGACAATTACAAGGCGCGGATTCTGAATCTGCCCAAGCGCGAAGATATTCAACTGCCAGTGAATGAGCAGCTGATCGTCGAGTTGTATAGTAAGTAATTCAAGAACCACGAAGGGCACGAAGGTACACGAAGTCCTTTGTGATACTTCGTGTCCTTCGTGGTTCCAGCTTTTGGTTTTGCCCATTTCGTACCAGATCAGCCTTCTCAAGGCGATTGACCGGGATCGGGCGTCCCGGGATGCCTTGGTTGAGCTAAATGGTCGAAGGAGAAACACATGCTTTGGAAGGGTTTTCAGAAACCGAAACGTCTCGCAGTAGACACCTCCACTCTCACCGACAAGTACGGCATCTTCTGGGCGCAGCCGTTTGAGCGCGGATTTGGCACGACCGTGGGCAACGCCCTGCGGCGCGTGCTGCTGAGCTCGATCGAAGGCGCGGCCGTCACCGCGGTGAAGATGGAAGGCGTGCTGCACGAATTCCAGTCGATCCCCGGCGTGGTCGAGGACGCGACCGACATCATCCTGAACCTGAAGCAGATTCCGTTCAAGCTCGCGGGCGACGCTCCGAAAGCGATCTACCTGCGCGCCGATCAGCCGGGCGTCGTGACCAGCGGCATGATCGAAGCCGATGGCGACGTCGAAGTGCTCGACAAAGACGTCTACATCGCGACGGTCAGCGAGGGCGGCAAGCTCGACATGGAAATGCGGCTGAAGCGCGGCCGCGGTTACGTTTCCGCCGACAAGAATTTCGACGAGGATCTCGGCATCGGATTCATTCCGATCGACTCAGTCCACTCGCCGGTGCGCAAGTGCAACTACACGGTCGAAGCCGCGCGTCTCGGACAGATCACCGACTACGACAAGCTCACCCTCGAAGTCTGGACCAACGGCTCCATCACCCCGGCTGACTCGATCGGCCTGGCGGCGAAGCTGCTGAAGGACCACATGAACATCTTCATCAACTTCGAGGAAGAGATCGAAACCGGAACGTCTTCGAGCGACGATCGCAAGCCCGAGATTCACAACGAGAATCTCAATCGCTCCGTCGAAGAACTCGAGCTCTCAGTGCGCAGCTACAACTGCCTGAAGAACGCGAATATCCAGACGATCGGCGAACTCGTGCAGAAGACCGAAGCCGAAATGTTGAAGACCAAGAATTTCGGTCGCAAGTCGCTGAACGAGATCAAAGAGATTCTGTCTTCGATGGGATTGAGTCTCGGCATGAAGATCGACGAGCACGGCAACGCCGTGCCCGGCCCGACTTCGAACGTACCGTTGCCCGCGTCCGCCTACGGACCGGACGACCAGCTCTAGAAATGCAGGGGGCAGGGGCTAGGGTTCGGGGATCAGCAAGACACCTAGCGACTGGCCCCTGATCTCTGGCTTTTGGCCACTGAGGTTTTGAAATGCGTCACAAAGTTGCAGGACACAAACTCGGACGGAACACCGCGCACCGGCGTTCGCTGCTGCGCAATCTCGTCACCTCGGTGATCGTGGAAGAGCGCATCGAGACGACAGTTCCCAAGGCCAAGGCGGCGCGCCCGCTGGTCGAGAAGATGATCACGCTCGGCAAACGCGGCGATCTGGCTGCGCGCCGCCTGGCGGCTGCCTATCTGATGACCGACGAAGCCGTGGTCAAGCTGTTCGACACCGTGGGTCCTCGATTCGGCGATCGCAACGGCGGATATACGCGCATCATCCGCACCGCATGGAACAAGGGCGATGGCGCCGACAAGGCTTTTCTCGAACTGCTCGGCAGCGAGAAAATTCTCGACGAGAAGAAAGAAAAGCGCGCCGAAGTTCGCGCCAAAAAGGCCGCGGAAGCGAAGAAGGCGATGGAAGAAGCCGAGGCACAAGCGCAGGCCGAATCCGAAGCGGCACCAGCCGAAGGCGGCGAGAAGAAAGAGTAGCCACTGGCTCACGACGTTGTTGAGGGCACGGCATATTGCCGTGCCCTCTTTTCTTGTGCCATTCCCGCGCACGAGACTTTCTTCCACTCTTTCGAATACCCGTGGCATCTACCTCCACGATAGTTCCATTGACTTGTCCCGATGGCCCACGTAAGATTTCGCCGCGCATGATCGACCGGACAATCTCGCACTATCGCATTCTGGAAAAACTTGGCGGTGGCGGGATGGGAGTGGTCTTCAAGGCCGAGGACACCGAACTCGGCCGTTTCGTCGCCCTGAAATTCCTGCCCGACGAAGTGGCCCACGACGAGCCTGCACTGGAGCGTTTCCGCCGTGAAGCACGCGCGGCCTCTGCCTTGAACCATCCCAACATCTGCACCATCTACGAAATCGGAAAGCATGAAGGCCAATCCTTCATCGCGATGGAGTACCTCGAAGGCTCCACGCTGAAGCACTTGATCGGCGACCGTCCGATGGAGCTCGATGCGATGCTGGGGATCGCCATTGATGTGGCCGAGGCGATGGATGCAGCCCACACGAAAGGCATTGTTCATCGCGACATCAAGCCGGCCAACATTTTCGTCTCCAAACGCGGGCACGCGAAGATCCTCGATTTTGGATTAGCCAAAATGGCGTCCGCGCTCAAGCCGGTCAGCGCTGACTCTCAGACTCTGGCGGACGCGGCGTTGAATCTCACCAGTCCCGGGACGGCGCTAGGTACGGTCGCGTATATGTCGCCCGAACAGGTTCGCGGGAAGGATCTCGACGGGCGAACCGATCTGTTCTCCTTTGGCGTCGTCCTTTATGAAATGGCCACGGGAATGCTCCCGTTCCGGGGCGAGACGCAAGGCGTCATCACCGAGGCAATTCTCAATCGCGCGCCGACAGCGCCCATCCGGCTGAACCCCGATCTCCCTCCAGAGATCGAGCACATCGCACAGAAGCTGTTGGAAAAGGACATCGAGCTGCGCTACCAGAGTGCGGCCGAGGTTCGTGCCGATCTGAAGCGGCTGAAGCGGGTGCGAGACTCAGCGCGCATTTCGTCGAGTGTCCCGAGTGAACCGGCGAGTGGTTCCGCCGTTACTGTGCCCACAGCGCCATCGGCAAAGGTATCTTCGTCAGGAATCAAGGTCATTCCCCAACCGCGATCCCGCGGGCTTGTCTACGCGCTGGGAGCTGCGCTGGTGGCAGCGTTGGTCGTCATCGCATTTCTGCTCTTGCGTCACGGTGCGGTCGCCGCAACACCGGCTTATCATCTGCTGACATATCGCCGCGGCACCATCCGCATGGCGCGCTTCGCGCCCGACGGCCAGACCGTGGTTTACAGTGCCGCCTGGGAAGGTGGGCCCGTCGAAATCTTCAACACGCGTTTTGGTACGCCCGAATCCCGTCCCGCGGGAGTTCCGGGAGCCGAGATTCTGGCGATTTCCTCCACCGGAGAGATGGCAGTCCTGCTGCGCAGCCAGCAGTCCAAGTCCCAGGTCTTTACCGGAACCCTGGCCCGCATGCCGCTCGGCGGTGGAGCGCCCCGCGAGATACTGGAGAACATCCAGTGGGCCGACTGGTCCCCCGACGGAACGCAACTCGCAATCGTGCGCGATGTGAATGGGCGGAATCGTCTCGAATATCCTCCAGGCAAAGTGCTCTACGAAACCGGCGGCTGGGTCAGCCATCCTCGCATCTCCCGCAAAGGCGACATGATCGCGTTTATCGATCATTCCATCCCCGGCGATTCCATCGGCAGCGTGGCGCTGGTCGATATGAACGGCAAGAAACGAACCTTGAGCCAGACCTACGGAGGCGGCGCCGTCGGGCTGGCCTGGTCGCCCAGCGGAGACGAGGTCTGGGTCACGGCGACTGTGATTGGAATCGATCGATCTGTGTTTGCCGTTCCTTTGAACGGAAAGGAGCGGCTCGTGGCCCGCGTGCCGGCCGACCTAACTCTGCAGGATGTTTTGCCGAACGGACGCGCTCTGCTCGCCCGCGACAGCTGGCGGCGAGGGCTGATTGTTCGCCGCGCTTCCGATGCGACTGAGCACGATTTCACCTGGCTGGATTGGTCTTACCCGGTGACGCTGTCGGCTGACGGCCAGACGCTTTTGTTCCGCGAGGAAGGCGAGGCGGGCGGCCCGACCTATGCCGTCTATCTCCGCAAGACCGACGGTTCACCCGCAGTTCGCCTCGGCGATGGCCTTTCTCTGGCGTTGTCGCCCGACGGTAAGTGGGCTCTCTCCAGTCGCGGTGACAACCAAGCCGATTTATTTCTGCTTCCCACCGGGCCCGGAGAACCCAAGCCCTTGCCCGGGCACAATATTGTCCACGGTTCCGCGTGCTGGTTCTCCGACGGTAAGCGGATTCTGGTATCCGGGACCGAGACCAATCGCGGGACGAGGCTTTACGTTCAAGATATCGAGGACGACAAAATCGTCGCCGTCACGCCCGAGGGAACGAACGGACTGTCATTCGCGCTATCGCCCGACGGTCACCAGGTCGCGGCCATCGGCCCCGACGAAAAAGGCTATCTCTTTCCGATTCCTTCCGGCGATCCTCAGCCGATTAAAGGACTGCAGCCGGGAGAAGTGCCGGTCGCTTGGACTCCGGATGGCCATTCCTTGTACGTATACCGTGGTGGTGATTTGCCATCCAAGGTTTACCGATTGGATATTGCCAGTGGTAATCGAACTCTCTGGAGAGAGCTCATGCCTCCCGATCCCTCCGGAGTCGAATTTGTTGGCCCTGTGCTTCCCACGCCCGACGGCAAATCCTACGTCTATGGCTACCGGCGGCTTCTGTCCGATCTCTACCTCGTCGAAGGCCTGCACTAGCGTCTCAGACGGCGCTGATTTGAAGCCGCTTTCTGCATCGTCCGCACTCGTACATGTCCGTCCGCGTCTCCCGCCGGTAATCTTGCGGCCCCTTTCCCAGTTTCCCTAAACTTCCTTTAATGGCCTTCACTCGGACTCAGATCGGCATTGCTGTCGGCGTCGGAGCACTGCTCGTGTTCGGTTTCGTGGGCTATTTGTGGTGGCTGAGCAATCAGGGTCCAGTGCTGGCGCGGTCCGAAGATCATGATCCGCTTACCGGGCTGCCGGTCAGCATCAAAATGAACCCGTTGCGTGACCGCTCGACCGAGAAGGCTGCCAACAAATTCTTGCGCGAAATGCGCGATGGGCACTGCGACGACCTTCTTGAGAAATGGCAGCACGACTACCACAAGAAGTACGCCCGCTACATCTGCAAGTCGGAATCCGAGCACCCGCTGCTTTCCTGGGAACTGGTCGATTGGGAAGACGCGCCGCCGCTCGTAGTTCTCCACTATCGCGGCAAGCGCCCAAGCAACGCGGGCGCCGGCCAGCGCGGAATTGATGAAAGCCTGTTTACTCTCACCCTGGAGCATCGGCCTGGCGACTGGGCCGTGACCAAGTACGACGCGATGTACTGAACAGTCGCCGTCTCCATAGCTATCAGCGATGGATAACTCGTGACGTTACACTGCCTGATCTTGCACGATCACTGACGCCTCTTCTCCGTATTCGGGACTTCTTTCTCATTCGGACCTGTGCGGATGGGCATCTTCCCATGCGTATTGTGTCCTGATCCAGCTCGTGCGTGTCTGCGCGACTCACTGAGAGCTCTGTATGCCGGAAGGCTGATCGCGAGCGTTTACCGAGCCGATGACAATATCTCCAAGTAAGGGCTGCACATGGACTGGTCTCCCGCTGGCCTGCTTACTTCTCGGTGTCTGGATCGTCAGTGGATTGGCGCGGAGTCAAGTATCGGCTTCGCGATTCCTGCCGCTACTGCTTTCGCATTCATCCCATCGACCTCAGCGCCTAGCCTCCATCCGTGCCTCGGCGGTCTTCCGTGGTAAAACCGATGTATGCCCGATCGCTCCCCCCAGCCTGATCCCTTTGCAGCGCGCAATCTCTACTCTTTTGGGCTCACCTCATTTTTTAACGACACTGCCAGCGAAATGGCGTACTGGGTCCTACCGGCCTTTCTGGTCTCGCTCGGCGCAGGGCCGGCTCAATTGGGTGTAATTGAAGGCATCGCCGAGAGCGTCGCTTCATTCGCCAAGCTTTTCTCGGGATATCTCACCGACCGCATCGAACGCCGCAAGCCCCTCGTCGTCGCTGGATATTTCGTCGCGAACGCCGTGAAGCCGCTGCTCGCACATCACGACCGCATGGTGGCACATCCTGCTGATTCGATTTGCGGACCGTCTGGCCAAGGGAGTGCGCGGCGCGCCGCGCGATGTCATGGTAGCCGAGTCGGTAGGGAAGGAACGTCTGGGTTCGGCTTACGGCCTGATTCAATCGATGGACTCGGCCGGCGCCATCGCGGGGCCGCTGATGGCTCTGGTCCTGCTGGCGACGATTCGGCATTCGCAGCGTGTTCTGGGCCGCGGCTGTACCGGGAGCGCTAGCCGTTCTGGTCGCGATCTTCGGAATTCGCGAGACGAAACGCAGCACGTCAGAAACCTCAGGGGAAACGTCAGAACAAAAGAAGAAGACGCCTCCCGCCTCGACCGGTGGCTTATCCGGATCGTTCTATATTGTTTTAGCTGCGGTAACTCTGTTTTCCCTCGGCAACTCCAGCGACATGTTCCTGGTGATGCGCGCGCAGAGCATCGGCATCGGCGTCAGGCTGGCACCGCTGCTTGGCCTGGTTTTCAACCTGACGTACACCTTGGGATCCTGGCCCGCCGGATGGTTCAGCGATCATTTTTCGCGCCGTTGGATTGCTGCCACGGGCTACCTGATTTTCGCGGCAGTGTACTTCGTGTTCGGGCGAGCGCCCTCGGTGCTGGCGATCTGGATCACCATGGCCGTGTACGGAATCTACTATGCCCTGACGCAACCCGTGCTCAAGGCCCTGGTAGTCGAATCGGTGGCGCAAAACATTCGCGGACGCGCGCTGGGCGTTTATTTCTTTGCAACGAGCGTGGCGACTCTAGCCGCGAGCTTAATCACAGGTGAATTGTGGAAGCACTTTGGGCCGAGTGTGCCGTTTTATGCGTCGGCCGCGATTAGCGGTCGTGTCGGCCGCGATGTTGGCGCTCAGCCCTTCGCGAACCGCTGAGCGCCCTGCCTAAACCTGAATGTTCGTATGTGGCGCGGGCGCCCACGCCCGCGCAGCGCTACAGCGAAGATGGAACCGACGTCGGGAGTGGCGCCGAGCGCCCATAAGAGGCGAATCTGCCTGAAAGCCGCTCTCCTTCGCGCTTCTCAGAGTGTGGGCGTCTTTACAGTTTCCTCTTCCGGTTTGGCAGTTCCGTTCTTAATGGTCTCGTCAAGAAGTTCCTTCATCTGGCGCGTAGCCTTTTCCGCCAACTCCCCCTGCTGACGGCCAAGCTCACCCTGTTGCTCGCCGAGCTTTCCCTGCTTCTCACCAAGTTCGCCTTGCTTCTCGCCGAGCTTGGATTGTTCTTCACCAGCATTGGACTGAATCTCACCGATCTTGCTCTGCAATTCTCCGATTTCTGATTGCAGGTCACCGATCTGCTCCATGGTGGCGCTGGGACCCAGCTTCTGCAGCTTCGCCTTCAACTTGTCAAGCGCGGCGGTCATATCCGGCACATTCACGCGAACCTGTTCCATCTGCGCGCCGAGTTCCTCCTGTTGCTTTCCTAGCGCTTCCTGCTGTTTGCCGAGTTCTTCCTGCTTCTTCCCGAGTTCTTCCTGCGGAGCCCAGAAACTCGTGCGCGCGGTCGATCGTCGCCTGGTCACGAATAATGTACGACTTCTCGTCGCGCTGGAACCAGATGAAATCTCCGGGGATCTGCTTCTTGAGCTTCTCGACATGCCGGACATCTTGTGTTGAGCCCGACATGGTGAACGAATCGCTCTTCCCGGAGACGATCACGAATCGCTCCTCGTCATCGAATCCAAACGCATACGAGAAGCCCTTTCCAGAGCCCCTACCTGACGAGTGCCCCTGGCCGAATCCGCTCGATGCAGGCGCTACCGGCGCCAGTAGTGCCGTAGGACCCTTCGGAGCCATTGGTGCGATCGGCGCGATCGGGGCAACTGGAGTCGTAGGCGCAATACCGCGTACTGGAGCCACGCCCGAGATGCCGCCGACTGGCGGCGCAGGGGGCACTGCGGGCGGGGCCGCTTGCGACATCGCCGCATTCGAAGCTGCAAGAACCGCATTAGTAGGATGAATCGAAGCCGCCAGATAAACCACCGGAATCGCCGAGAACAAGAATCGCGACGGCAAGAGATTTTTTCAAATTCATGGTGACTGTTCCTTTCCACGCTAGAATTCGTTCGAGTCGCTGTTCCGCCTGTCCCGGTCGTGCTATGGCGACGCCTTGCCAATGAATCCGTCGTGGCGTGGTTTGCAGCACCGCGAAGAAGCCCAGCAACGTTCGGGCATAGTGATTCTGATCGGTCCCGCTGGACAGAGCAGCCTCATCGCTGGCTTGCTCGGCTAGCGCGGACAGATGCCGGTTCATCCACCAGGCCAGCGGGTTGAACCAGAATAGGGCGCGATATAGCAAAGAGATGTGCTGTGTGAGAGCGTCACGACGGACCACATGCGAGAATTCGTGCGCCAGGACGGCGTCGAGTTTCTCCTCGTCCCATTCGCGCCAGTCGGAAGGAAGCAGGATCGTCGGCCGAAAGGCGCCCACAGTCACCGGCACGGAGATGCACTCAGATGTCGCCAGCCGAGGAGCAATGGGCCGGTCACCCGAAGCCAGCCTCGCGAGCGCGAAAGCTTCGGTGATCGCTCGAGACCTGCGCACAAGTCTCCGGGACATAATTATGCCCGCCCCGAATCTGGCAAGAAAGAAGAGCGCCCCCGCCAGATAAATCCACGCCGCAATGATGTTCCATGGAAGCGCTGACCACACGAAAGAGGGACCCTCGTCAACCACCCCCTGCATTTCAGAATTACTCGGCTCGTTCGTTACCAGCAGGGCAGGATAGCTCACTGAAAGCTTCGCTTCATTGCCGCTCTTTGCTGAACGGCTGGCGACTCTCGAAATACTCTGTCCATCCCCGACCTCTCTGAGCGCCGTTTGAGAAATTCGATGCCGCAGGAATTGCGGCGCAGAAACCTGCAGTGGGGGCAGCATCCATCCGAGAAGCGGCAGGGCAAGGCTCGCGTACAGGACTGCAGTCCAGGTGAAGAGACGAAGGGAAGTGGCCCTCACGCGAAAGCTCGCAAGTCCCGCCGCAGCGACTCCGGCTAAGACGAGAGAGCGCGCCGCCGAAGTTGCTAGTTCCGACACCAGAAACAGGGAGGCTCGATCAACGAACTGCATCATGGTTTTCTCTCCTCCTTCCCGAATTGACTGGGCCCCCGCTGCCTCGCTCCGCAATCCTACGGGCCAGGCGTTCCAGTTGCTTGTGATCAAGCACTTCACTGTCGACCATGCCCAGCACCAACTCCTCCGCCGATCCGCCGCAGAAGCGGTCAATAATGTTCTTCACCGCCCGCACCGCGACGTTCTGGCGCCGGTCAGCGGCTCTGTAGATAAACGTCCGTCCCTCGACATTGTGCGTCACATAGCCCTTCTCCTCGAGGCGGCGCAAGCACAGTGCGGATCGTCGAATCCTTCATCGGCCGTGAAGCGGCGAGCGCTTCCCGGCATGCCTCCGCCGTCGACCGTCCGTGGCTCCAGATGTAGTCCATCACGCTCTGTTCGACTTCTCCCAAGTTCTTTAGACGGGGCTGACGTGTGTTAGTCATTGTAGCGTTACAATATGTAACATTAGACGAAATAACTGTCAAGCGGTGAGCATCGCAAACTCTCTTCGCAAACTGGGGTGCCCCACTTCTCGCCGCTTTTGCGAGAAGTGGATTTACGCTGACCGTAGGAGTAAGGGCAGCCAAATTGTTGTGAGCTCGACAACTTACCAATGCCTGCCTGGATGTTGTTAAGACCAGCGATAGTAGAGAAAAAGGGCCAGCTGTACCGCGAGCCCCGCGCAGGTGTCGAGAATTACGTCGTGCACAGTTCCAGTGCGGCTAGTCAGATAGCTCTGATGCCATTCATCGAGACTGGCAACCAGGCACGTTCCCAGCACCGCAATGTTGGCCCATCGCAACGTCCACTTCGCTCGCATCAAGGAAGGAAGCGTCTCCCGCCAGGCACGGAACAGGAGAATGCTCAGCAGGCCATACCCGAACACGTGCCCGGATTTCCGGATGAAAGCGTGATACGGCTCGAAGCCGGCTTCATCGATCCCAAACAAAGAGTGCAAAAGCGGGTACAGAAAGCGGCTGGTGTTCCGCGAGGAGAGATACGTCGTCGATTCGATAGCGATAACGATCAGCCAGAGGATCAAGGCGATCCAGGCTTTCAGAGCTTGCTTGCGATCGGTCTTCAAGCGGGTCGGGAGCCCTTGGCACACTGGGGTGCCCCACTTCTCGCCGCTTTTGCGAGAAGTGGGATTTTCGACCCAGCAGACTGAAGGGGTGGGGCGGTCAAATCGTTATTCGATGGCATAGTTGGGGGCTTCGCGCGTGATCATGACGTCGTGCACATGACTCTCGCGCAGGCCGGCGCCGCTGATGCGGACAAAACGCGTCTTCTGCAACAGTTCGGCAATCGTGGAGCAGCCGCAATATCCCATGCCAGACTTCAATCCTCCGACCATTTGGTAGATGATCATGGCGACCGAGCCTCGATAGGGCACACGTCCTTCAATACCTTCGGGGACGAGTTTGTCGAGGCGGTTGCCCTCGCCGTCGGGGGCCGAGTTCGCGGTCGATGAGTCCGCGCTGGCGTTCTGAAAATAGCGCTCGCTGGAACCTTGCGCCATGGCGCCAAGCGATCCCATGCCGCGATAAGACTTGAACGACCGGCCTTGATAGAGAATCAGTTCGCCCGGGCTTTCGTCAGTCCCGGCGAAAAGCGAGCCGATCATGACGGCGCTTGCACCCGCCGCAAGGGCTTTCGTGACATCGCCCGAGTACTTGATGCCCCCATCGGCAATGATCGGCACTCCGGAATCTTTCGTCGCACGATAGGCTTCAGCAATCGCGGTAATCTGCGGCACGCCTGCCCCGGTGACGACGCGGGTAGTGCAGATCGATCCCGGGCCGATACCAACCTTGATCCCATCGGCGCCGGCGCGGGCCAACTCGCAGGCTCCGTCGAAAGTGGCGATGTTGCCGGCGAGCAGCTGCACTTCGGGCAACTTCGACTTCACCAGCTTCACTGCTTCCAGAACTTTCGAGGAATGTCCGTGGGCGCTATCGATGGCGAGCACGTCTACTTTCGCTTCCGCTAATTCCTGCGCACGTTCGAGAAAATCTCCGGTGGCGCCGATGGCTGCCCCCACGCGCAGGCGACCTTGCGAGTCCTTTGCGGCGTTCGGATACTTCAATTTTTTCTGAATGTCCTTGACCGTGATCAGGCCCTTGAGATTGTAGGCATTGTCGACGACGAGAAGTTTTTCGACACGGTGCTGGTGAAGTATCTTCTCCGCTTCCTCGAGCGTCGTTCCCACCGGGACGGTGATCAGATTCTTCTTCGTCATCACATTGTCGATAGGAATGTCGAAGCGTGTTTCAAAACGCAAATCACGGTTGGTGAGAATGCCCACCAGTTTCCCGTGCTCGGTGATGGGCACGCCTGAGATCTTGTACTTGCGCATAACCTCCAGCGCGTCGCTGACCTTGTCGGTCGGATGCATGGTGACCGGGTCCACGATCATGCCGCTTTCCGACCGCTTCACCTTGTCAACTTCGTTAGCCTGCTGATCGATGGTCAAGTTGCGATGAATGATGCCGAGTCCGCCCTGTTGCGCGAGCGCGATCGCCATGTGTGATTCGGTCACAGTGTCCATGGCTGCGCTCACGATGGGGATATTGAGGCTGATGCTGCGCGTCAGTTGCGTCTGCGTGCCGGCCTGTGTGGGGATCACGTCAGAACGGGCGGGCAGCAGCAGGACGTCGTCGAAAGTAAGAGCCTCAGGAACGGGAAAATGGATCATAAAATTCTCGGATTCCCCAGCGTTGTGGGTGAACCCTCATTGTAGAGAGAGCGCAAAAATCAGGCAAATGGTGGCTGCCTCTGTCCTTCTCAATTATGCCCGTTAGGTCGAGACCGAATAATTCAATACAAGAACTCCTCAGTGAATCGTATTGTTATCCGATTTCTCATGCAAAAAGAGACAACTCCTTGACCACTCTTTGACATGACGTGATTGCGCGAACGGTACTGTCTTCTCTGTTACTTCGTTACTTCCCCTAAAAAAAATAAAAGGAGAATGAAATTGAAGAACACGCTACTCACCTTGACTATGACTGCTGCGGCAGTTTTGAGCTGCATGGTGCCGCGCGCTAAAGCAGAGGACAGCTTCAGCTTCGACATGGTGCGGGCTGCAGGCGCCACTTGCCTCGCCAGCAACGCACGTGGACGCGTCACCGTCAGCAACCTGGGATCGGTCCAGCATATGCACGTCGAAGTGTTCGGACTCACGCCGAACAATGATTTCACGCTGTTCATCACGCAGCACTCGGCCAGGCCATTCGGTTTCAGCTGGTACCAGGGGGAGATCAGAACTGACCGAAGGGGTCGCGGCGTTGGGGACTTCGTGGGCATCTTCAGTGACGAGACCTTCACTCTCACCGATACCAACGCGCCGGTCCAGATGAGCCATGTAGCCATGTGGTTTGCTGATGCAAACGATGCGGCGAACGCTGGCTGCTCTGCCATCGTTACTCCGTTTGACGGCGATCATCAGGCGGGGATCCTCGTTCTCAGTACAGAAAACTTCCCCGATGATCAAGGGCCACTCCAACACGCCGGGCAAGAGGACTAGCAACCGGACAAGCCAAGTGCCCTTAGATCCTATCGAGGAGCAATTGGCATCAGGCCTACAATTGCCCAGGGGAGTTGCCGTTGTTTGTGGCAACTCCCGGCCTGATTGTGCTGTACCTGATTTGTCTTGGCGCAACTGACCGCGCTCGCATCCACACATCAGCACGATTCGTTCGAATCCAGTTCCTCTGCGGTTTACTGTCACCTCAGCCCTCGGAATCACAATAAAAAGGCGCCCCTCCGCCCGTTTGTCTTTTAGTCACTCCGGGCGTATATTAAAAGACTGAGAACTGCTGTGTACCGGCTATTGGCGAAGCACACCAGTGGGCGCAAGCCCACTTTTTAGTTGGAGCCCCGTCGGTGTTGCGGCCATCCGCCAGTAAGTTATTGGATTCATGGCGCTTGACGTTGAACGTGTGCGGGAAATTGCAGACCGGGTCGCCGCCTCGAGCGGGCTCGAAGTTTTAGATATCGAGTTCCTGGGCGGAGGCAAGGCTCGCATGCTGCGAGTGTTTCTGGATAAGCCCGCAGCAGGGACCGATCCTCTCGCGGGAGTCACGCACCAGGACTGTGCGAGCTTCAGCCGCGAGTTTGGCACCATCCTCGACGTGGAAGATGTGATGCCAGGTTCGTACACGCTGGAAGTTTCGTCGCCTGGTCTGGATCGCAAGCTGGTGAAAGCTGCGGATTACACCCGCTTCACCGGCAGCCGGCTGAAGCTGACGACGCGGCAGCCGGTGAACAACAACCGTCACTTTGAAGGCCGGCTGGAAAGCTTTCAAGACGGCCGCTTGACGCTGGACTTGAGCGTGGCCAGCCACAAGTCGCGCAAGAAAATGGGCGACACGGCCGGCCAGAAAATTGAAATTGAACTCGCCAACGTAGAGAAGGCGAATCTGGTACCGGAAATATAAGTTTCAATGTCTCAGAGTTCCAAGGTTTAAAGACCTTGAAACCTTGAAACCTTGAAACTTTGAAACTTTGATTTTTTATGGCTAGTGAGCTTTACAACATCATCGAAGGCGTAAGCCGGGAAAAGGGAATCGATCCGCAGATTGTAGTCAGCGCGGTGGAAGACGCCATTGTTATGGCTACGCGCAAGCACTACAAATCCCAGGAAAATTTCCGCGCGAAGCTCGACAAAGACAGCGGAAAGATCAACGCCTACGTCGTGAAGACGGTGGTGGATACTCCCGAGCAGGTCGAAGATCCCAACCTGCAGATCACGGTGGAAGACGCGCGCCGAATCGATCCCAGTCTGGAAGTGGGCGGAGAATTGCTGACTCCCAAACCTATCGATGGGATCCTTGGCCGCATCGCCGCTCAACTCGCCAAGCAGGTGATTTTCCAAAAGGTCCGCGAAGCCGAACGCGACACGGTTTACAACGAATACATCGGACGCGTGGGCGAAATCGTCAACGCGACAGTGAAGCGCGTGGAAGGGCCGGACGTGATTTTCGACATCGGCAAGGCCGAGGCTCGCATGCCGCGTAAGGAGCAATCACGCCTTGAATCATTTGCCGTGGGCGAGCGCGTTCGCGTGGTGATCGCACGTGTCGAACGGGCTTCCAAGGGCCCAGGCGTTGTGGTTTCGCGTGCCGCGCCAGATTTAGTACAGCACTTGTTCCAGACCGAAGTTCCGGAAATTTACGATGGCACCGTGGTCATCCGCGCCATCGCGCGCGAGGCCGGCGAGCGCACGAAAATCGCCGTCATGTCAAAGGACAAAGACGTGGACGCCGTCGGTGCCTGCGTCGGCATGAAGGGCATGCGCGTGCAGTCGATCATCCGCGAATTGCGCGGAGAGAAGATCGACATCATCGAGTACCACGAAGATGCGGTCACGTTTGCTGAGAAAGCATTGCAGCCGGCGAAGGTCAGCCGGGTGACGATCGTCGACAGCTCGGAAAAGCACCTCGAAGTCGTGGTCGACGACAGCCAGCTCTCGCTTGCCATCGGCAAGAAGGGGCAGAACGTTCGTCTCGCGGCGAAGCTGCTGGGCTGGAAGATCGACATCAAGAGCGAGGAAGAGAAGCGCCAGGAAGTCGAGCAGCAGATGGCTGCCATGAGCCCGCAGGCGACTACCCCGCTCGAGAATGTGCCCGGCCTGGGTGAAGGCGTCCTTGAGAAACTGACCGCTGCCGGAGTGACGACAGTGGAAGCGCTGGCTGACATGACCCCGGAGCAGCTCGAGGCCATTGAAGGCATCGGGCCCAAGACAGTGGAAAAAATCAGTCTCGCGGTGAATAATTATTTCGCGAGTCTGGAAGCAGTCGCGGAAGGCGCGGTTGCGGCTGAAGGCGCCGAGGCAGACGCCGTTCCCGAAGAAGCGTCCGCCGAGGTCGTAGGTGAGGCGGGCGAAGCCGCGCCGGCTGAGGCCAGCGGCGAAGCAGAGTCCGTAAGCACAGAATCCGTAAGCAATGAAGGCGAGCCTGCGTCCGACGAGGGCGCAACTCAAGAAAAAACAAAATAATCATGGCACGCACACTCAAGTTCGATTGCGTGCGAGTCCAGGAAGCTGACTCCGTGAGGCTGCGATGAAGACCTAGCACAACGCGGGGAAAAGAAAGGCCGGATGAGTAAGGTTCGAATCAACGATCTCGCCAGGGAGCTGGAAGTTAAAAGCAAAGCCATTCTCGATGCGCTACCGCTCGTCGGGGTGACGGAGAAGAAGACCCATTCCAGTTCGCTGGAGGAGCATGAAGCAGAAAAAGTACGGGCCCACATCCGCGGCTCGTCCGAAGCGCAGTCGTCGTCTGCGCGCTCTGCGCGCACACTGCGCGGCGAAGAAGAAATCAAAACCAAGATTGATCTGTCGCACATTTCCCGTCCCGGCGATGTGCTGAAGGCGATCACGCAGAAGAAGGAAGCTGCGGCTGCGCCACCGCCGCGTCCCGCGCCGCCGCGCTCCGCCGAGGCCAACGGTCGTGGCTCCGCCAGCGAAACCAGCTGCCCCCGCGGCCGCGTCTGCCCCGCCCGCTCCGGTTTCGGTTCCGCAGACGCCCGCACCTGCTGCGCGTCCCGCGATCGTGCCGCCAGCGGCTGAGAAGCCCGCGGTCACGGTTGCGCCGCCTGCACCCCCTGCAGCAGTTGCGCCATCGCCGCGTCCCGCAGCGCCGCCGGCAGCTGTGGTAACTCCGTCCGCGCCCGCAACGCCATCGATTGCCGCTTCCGCATCGCCTGCTGCTCCCGTGGCCCCGAGTACGCCGCGTCCGGCCGCTCCCCCGGTTGCTGCCGCGCCGCAAACACCTGCGCCGCGCATGATTGTTCCGCAGACTGGGCCGCGTCCGGTTTACAAGGCTCCGCCTCCGCGTCCTGCTCCGCCGGCCCCAACAGCGCAAGCCGGAGCTCCAGTCGGAACCATGCGTCCTGCGCCGGGACGGCCGGTCCCTGGTCAACCGATTTTCCAGCGTCCCCGTCCTCAGGGAGCGCCGGGAGTTGGTGGTCCGCGTCCGCCGCTTCGTCCGGGCGAGCGCCGTCCGATGCATCCCACGCGCTCAGCTCCGACCGGACCGCGTCCGCTCGGAGTTGGTCCAGGCCTTCCTCCGCCCGGCCCCGTTCGTCCGGGAAGCCGTCCCGGTGCGCCTTCGCGCCGGCCAGGACAGCGCTATGTTCCGCGTGGTGTAAAAGAAGGCCCAATGAAGGGCTACGTTCCGCCGCCGCGCATGGTGGTGTCGAACGAGCCGATGCCGATCACGCGCAATATCACGATCACCGAAGGCATCAGCGTCAAAGATCTGGCCGAGAAGCTCGACATTCGCGCGAAGGATCTGATTTCGCGCCTGCTGGGTCGCGGTGTCTTCGCCACGATCAACCAGACACTCGATGCGGAACTCGCCAGCGAAATGGCGCGCTTCTTCGGCGCCGACACGAACGTGATCACGTTCGAAGAGCAGGCGGCGAAAGACATTGATGCAGCCTCTGCCGGCGGAGAAGAATCCGCCATCGAGGCCACGCCGCGTCCGCCCGTGGTCACCATCATGGGCCACGTCGACCACGGCAAGACCACGCTGCTGGACTCGATTCGCCTCACCAACGTCGCCGAAGGCGAAGCCGGAGGCATCACGCAGCACATCGGCGCCTACAAGGTGCGCATCACCGACACCGAATCTCCGGCATACGGTCGTGAGATCGTGTTCCTTGATACGCCCGGTCACGAAGCGTTCACGCGCATGCGTTCGCGCGGCGCCAAGGCGACCGATATCGTTGTGCTGGTCGTCGCCGCCGATGACGGCGTCATGCCGCAAACGCTTGAAGCTATCGATCACGCGCACGCGGCGGAAGTGCCCATCATCGTTGCTGTGAATAAGATCGACAAACCCGACGCTCTGCCCGATCGAGTCAAGAAACAATTGGCCGATCGTGGTCTGGTTCCAGAAGACTGGGGCGGTAAAACTGTGTTTGTCGATGTTTCGGCGAAGAAGAAGACGAACCTCAACCTGCTGATGGAAATGATCTGCCTGGTCGCAGATCTGGCCGAGTTGAAAGCCACGCCAGAGCGCGCCGCCACCGGTGTCGTGCTGGAAGCGAAACTCGATCGCGGTCGCGGACCTGTCGCCACCGTGCTCGTTCAGAACGGCACACTCAACGCGGGCGACAACTTCGTCGTCGGCAACGTCTTCGGCAAGGTTCGCGCCATGTTCGACGATCGCGGCGCAGCCCTCCAATCGGCGCCACCTTCGACGCCAGTTGAAATCCTGGGATTAGAAGGTTTGCCGCAAGCCGGTGACCAATTCGTCGTCGTGGCTGATCGCGACAAAGCGCGCGGCATCTCTGAATACCGCGAGCAGAAGGCGCGCGAAGCCGCGCTGGCCAAGAGTTCCCGCGTCTCCCTCGAAGGATTGGCCGAGCAGATCAAGACTGCCGGCACGAAGGAACTCAACATCATCCTCAAGGGCGACGTGCAGGGCTCGGTCGAAGTGCTCAGCGACCTGCTCTCGAAGCTCTCGAACGACAAGGTTCGTTTGAAGCTGCTGCGGTCCGGTGTCGGTGCCATCACCGAAACCGACGTGCTGCTGGCCTCGGCGTCGAACGCCATCATCATCGGCTTCAACGTTCGTCCGGAGCGCAAGGCGCAGGAACTGGCCGATCAGGAAGAAGTCGACATCCGCCTGCACTCGATCATTTACGAACTGCAGGATGAGATCAAGCGCGCCATGACCGGCTTGCTCGAACCGACGATCAAGGAAACCTACCAGGGACGCGCAGAGGTCCTCGAAACCTTCCGCATCCCGAAAGTGGGAACGGTGGCCGGGTGCCGCGTGATCGATGGCCTCATCAAGCGCGATGCCGAAGTTCGCCTGCTGCGCGACAACGTCGTCGTCTTCAAAGGCAAGGTCGGATCGCTCCGTCGCTTCAAAGACGATGCCAAGGAAGTCACCAACGGCATGGAGTGCGGCATCTCGATCGCGAACTACGGCGACATCAAGGCGCACGACGTGATCGAGGCCTTCACCACGACACGCGTCGCCGCAGAAGTGATCGCATAAAAGCAGGGTTCAGGGGTCAGGGACCAGCAGTCAGTTTTCTGGACCCTGACCCCTGACCCCTGATCCCTGCATGCCCATCGCTTTCCTCACCCTCGAACTCCACATCGAAGCCGCGCAATCCATCAAAGACCGGCGCCAGGTTGTCCGCAGCCTGAAAGACCGCCTGCGGACCAGCTTCAACGTTTCCGTTGCTGAGCTCGACGGTGCCGAGCTCTGGAATCGCGCCACCATCGGGGTAGTCAGCATCTCGCACTCGCGCGACTATCTCGACGGATTGATGAAGAACGTCGAACGTGCCGCCACACGCATCGCAAACAACCACGGTGCCGACGTCGCCGACTCGTTCGTAGAATTCTTATAGACCCACGTAGAGACAGCCGCCTCGGCTGTCCCGCCGAAGCGGAGCAAGGCGGAATGGCCACAATACTTGACCAGATTCGTCCGTCCGCGCTTAAAACGATTTCCTGCTGAGTTTCTCAACACCTCCTAACACGTTGTTACCTCCGTACTTACCACCTGCCGCAAAAACCGATGGACAATAGCCACATCGATTGCGCTTAGCCCAACACCAGCATCCAATTTTCTGATATTCTCAACCGTTTTACCTGAGGTGGAGTCTTGGAGAAGCGTGGGCTCAAGCATCATCGCGGACGGGTCGGCGAGGCCCTTCGCGAGGAGATCGAAACTCTGGTGGAAGGAGAACTGGCCGACCCGCGCATCGGCCTCGTGAGCGTGACCTCGGTCCACGTCGCAGACGACGGAAGATCCGCCGAGGTCTGGGTCAATGTGGAGGGCGACGACGTTGAGGCCGATAGAAGTTTAGAAGGGCTGGAAGCAGCTCGCGAATATATCCGTCACGAGTTGGTGGAGCGGCTGCACCTCCGGCGAGCGCCCGAGCTGTATTTTCGTCTGGACCGGGCTGAACAGGCAAAAGCCCGGGTCGAAGAATTGTTAGCAGCGGGAAAAAAGAAGACGCAAACCCCGCAAGGAATCCAGTGGAGAGAAGGCCTCATAACATGCTCGAGGACGTACTCCGGCAGATCGGACAGCACGAGCGATTCGTGCTGACGTCGCACGCGCGTCCCGATGGCGACGCTGTCGGATCGGCGCTCGCCTGCTGCCAGGTGCTGCGCGAAATGGGAAAGCAGGCCGACGTCGTGCTCCACGACGGCGTTCCCCGCATCTATCGGTCCCTGCCATTTGCCGATCAAGTGGTGCAGTCCAGCAAGGTCACCGGCAGCTATGAGGCGGCGATCATTCTTGAGTGTGACAGCATCCATCGCACCCGGCTCGAGGGTCTGGAAGATCGTTTTCTGATCAGCATCGACCACCACATCAGCGGACGTCCTTTTGCCCACGTAAACTGGATCGATCCCCACGCCGTCGCGACCGCTGAAATGGTTTTCCGCTTGGCACGGGTAGCAGGAGTGAAGTTCTCGCCGGAGATTGCAACCTGTCTCTACACCGCTTTGATGACTGATACCGGATCATTCATGTTTCAAGGCACGAACGAGAATACGTTCGCTCTGGCACGCGAACTCGTGCTGGCGGGAGCCGATCCGGCACACTGCGCCCGCGGAATTTACTTTGCCCATTCCGTCGCCAAGATCAGGCTTCTCGGAGAAGCCTTGCGCAACCTCAATCTCGAGGGCCACATTGGCTACTTCTGGGTGACGCAGAAACAAATGGAACGATGCTGCGCCATTGAAGAAGACTGCGAAGGTCTGGTGAACTACGTTCTTTCCATCGGCGGCGTCGAAGTGGCCGCATTCTTCCGGGAGTTGCCCGATGGCCGCTACCGCGTCAGCCTGCGCAGCAAGGGAAAGCTCGACGTCGCCCGCGTAGCCGAGAGCTTTGGCGGTGGTGGCCACGAGTGCGCCAGCGGATGTTCCCTCGATGGCCCGCTAGCCGAGGCGGTCCGTGCAGTAATTCTCCAACTCGGCCGCGGTCCTTCCGTACAATAGCTCGATTGCAGATTTTTGATTTCAGATTTCAGATTGAAACCGAATCCCTTTTGCAAATTCAATCTGCAATCTGAAATCTGCAATCTGAAATCTTTCATGACCGCCCGCACCCGCACAGACATCCTGCTCCTCGCCGGTTTCTGCACTTTCCTCTTCTTCTATGGCGTCGCACAGTTTGGATTGATCGGAGCGGATGAGCCACGCTACGCGCAGGTGTCCCGCGAGATGCTGCAGCGAGGCGACTGGATCACGCCAACACTGGGCGGGCGCGCCTGGCTGGAGAAGCCGCCACTCTATTACTGGCAAGCCATGCTCGTTTACAGCGTACTCGGGGTGAGCGATGCCGCGGCGCGCATTCCCTCGGCGATCGATGCAACTCTCCTCGTCCTTGCCATCTACCTGTTCTTTCGTAAATTTCGTTCCGCGATGGCGATCGACGCGGCTCTGATCGCGGCTTCTTGCGCAGGAATCATCGGCTACGCCCGCGCCGCTTCCATGGACATGGCTTTGACAGCCGCGTTTGCCATCGGAATGCTCGCATGGTGGGCATGGCGCGAGAGCGGAAGGCGTATCTATCTTGCCGCATTCTACCTATTCATGGCTCTGGGAATGCTGGCCAAGGGGCCAGTGGCGCCATTTCTCGCCGCGGCTGCGATCGTGCTTTGCTCCATCGTAGTTCGCGAAAGCCGGTTGATTGCCAGGACCCTGTGGGTGCCAGGCATTCTCTTGTTCCTCGCAGTCGCGCTCCCATGGTACGTCGCGGTCCAGATTCGAAACCCGCAATTCTTTCGTGAATTCATCCTGGAGCACAACCTCGCCCGCTTTTCGACGCAACCTCTACCATCATCCCGAGCCCTTCTGGTACTACATTCCAGTCATACTGCTGGCCTTGGTGCCATGGATCGTGTTCGTGATTGTGGCGTTCGCGCAATCGCGTCCGTGTCTGGTGGGCGGAACGTAGAGCCGAACCCGATCTCGAACTGCAATTCCGGATCTTTGCCTGTTGCTGGCTGATCGTACCGGTGTTTTTCTTCTCGATCTCCCGATCGAAGCTTCCCGGCTACATTCTTCCCGCCGTGCCCGCCGGAGTCGTTTTGTTGGCGGACTACCTGCGCCAGCAACTCGAGCAGCGATCCCCGCTACCGAAGTGGACGGCAATCCTCCACGCACTTCTGGCCTCCGCTCCGATCGTGCCAGCGGCTCTGATCAGCTTCATCGTGAGCGAGCATCGCTTGCCTGCTGGCCGTCCGTTGTGGATCGCCTTGGCAATTGCATTCCTTCTCACGATCGCGATTGCAATAACCCTCGCCGGCCGCCTGCAATGGCGCATGCTGCGCTTCGTTACGCTCATTCCAGTCGTGCTCTCCGTGGCTGCGGTACTCAAACTGGGAACGACGGCCATCGATCAGAAACTATCCGACGCGCCCGCTGGCCGTGGAATTAGCCAGCGTCGAAACGCACAAGCTGCCGGTCGCGGTGTGCGGAGTCTCACGCGAAGTCGAATACGGGCTTGCAGTTTTATCGCGATCAGGCGATCGATCGCTACGAGACGGGCAAAATTCCGGCCGGCGAGCATCTGCTTGTCGCCGCCCCGGACTGGAAGCCGAATGTAACCGAGTGGACCAAAGGTCGGCGTGTTACATCCCTTGGGCACTATGCACCGCAGGATGTTGATTACTACTATGTCGCCGCAGCCGGCGCACGTCCTTAACGCATTTCCGCGATTCGAAGCCGACACATCGTCTTCGCTCCTACTCTTTTGAATAGGCCAGTTCTTCCAATTCCGGCGTTGGCGGAGCACCAGCCTGCGCAGTCGTGCCGTATTCAAATCCCTTGTCGAATGCCTTCAGATTCAATTCGCGGAAACTCGATGGGACCGAGTCTGCCACGGCTTTGCGTACCGCATCGGCGCTGAGCAACTTGGTGACAGCCGTGAAGAACCCCACCATCACCGAGTTCAGCACCATGCGCTTGCCGAGTTCTTCGGCGAAGCGCGTCGCCGGAATGCTATAAACCTTCTTGTCTCGATTGAGATTGGAGACGCGCACCAGGTCTTCTTCAATGATCAGAGTGCCACCCGGCTTCAGTTCCGGGGCGAACCGGTTGTACGCCTCCTGTGACAGGACCACCATGATGTCTGGCTGTGTCACATAGGGATACAGCACCGGAGAGTCGGACACCACCAGCTGCGCGCTGCACGCGCCGCCGCGCGCTTCAGGGCCGAAATTCTGCGTCATGGTGGCGAAGCCGTTTTCGTAAATCGACGCCGCCTTGCCCAGCACCACCGCCGACAGGATCACTCCCTGTCCTCCGAAGCCTGCAATTCGAATTTCGGTCAGCCGCATACGCACTCCATTTCTGGCTCCTCAACGTAACGATCGCCCAGCGATTCCACATACTGCGCGCGCATCATGCTTTGATAATCAGGCCGGTCGCGGTCCACGAACTTGCCAACCGCAATCTCGCCATTCAGCGTAAGCCCGACTTCACTCGTGGGCGCGCCGTTCTTCACCTTGCTCTTCTCCTTGTAGTACTTCATCGTGTCGAGCCCATCGCCCATCTTGTTGCGGCGCTGGTAGAGCGTCGGGCAGGGCGAGATAACTTCGATGAACGAGAATCCTTTCTTCTGAAAAGCCTCGCTGATCGAGCGAGCCAGTTGACGCACATGAAACGTAGTCCAGCGCGCGACGTAGACCGCGCCAGCCGCCTCCACCAGATGCGGCAGGTTAAACGCCGGCTCAAACGTGCCGTAAGGATTCGTAGACGTAGTAGCGTGCCCCGGGGTGGTCGGCGCGGTCTGGCCGCCGGTCATCGCGTAAATCAGGTTGTTCACGCAGATGACCTTCAGATCGATATTGCGCCGCGCCGCGTGAATCAGATGATTGCCACCGATCGCTGACAAGTCTCCGTCGCCCGAGTAGACCACGACATTCAATTTGGGGTTCGCGAGCTTCAGTCCCGTGGCGAACGGAATCGCGCGACCGTGCGTGGTATGAAACGAGTCGAGCTTGACGTATCCCGCGACCCGTCCGGTGCATCCGATGCCCGAGACCAGGGCGAGCGACTCAAGATCGATTTTGGAGTCAATCAGCGCGCGCGCAAACGAATTCACCGTGGTCCCAATGCCGCATCCCGGACACCAGATGTGCGGCATGCGGTCGGTGCGCAGAAACGGTTCTACCGGATTGACGGTGTCATCAACAACGTTCAGCATCGGCTTGCCTCCACGATGGCGCTGAGAATTTCTTCGGGATTGTGGACTCCGCCGCCCGCATGCGGCACCGGAAAAGTTCTCGCTTTACCCGCGGCAGCGCGCTCGACTTCACGCACCATCTGTCCGAGATTCAGTTCCGGAACGACAAACGCTTTCACGCGTGCCGCCAGTTCCACGATCTTCTTGTCGGGGAAGGGCCAGGCCGTGATGAGTCGTAGCTTGCCCACTTTCAGTCCGCGTTCGTGCGCCATGTCGATGGCGCGTTGCGCCACGCGTGACGTGATTCCGTAAGAAACCACCACGACATCGGCACTCTCCAGCTCATCTTCTTCAAACAGGCAGATGCGATCCGCCGCCGACCGAATCTTGTTCTGCAGGCGCTTCACCAGCTTGTCCTGCGTCTGCGGCGTCATGTTCGGATAGCCGCGCTCATCATGCGTCAGGCCCGTGATATGGAACTTGTAGCCCTCGCCCGCATGCGCCATCTCCGGCACCATGTCGCCGTTCGTGCCGTACGGCAGGTACTCTTCCACGGACTTGCGCGTATGCCTGCGCGGAACCACTTCAATCTGATCTGCCGGAGGAATCACCACCTTCTCCGTCATGTGCCCCACAACTTCGTCCATCATGAACATCACCGGCACGCGGAATTCTTCGGACAGGTTGAAGGCCTTGATCGTCAGATCGAAGCACTCCTGCGGAGAGTTCGGGCAGAGCGCGATGATCTCGTAGTCGCCGTGCGATCCCCAGCGCGCCTGCATCATGTCCGCCTGCGCGGGAAGCGTGGGCAATCCGGTCGAGGGCCCGCCGCGTTGCACGTCGACGAAAACGCATGGCGTTTCAGTCATCGCGGCGTACCCGATGTGTTCCATCATCAGCGAGAAGCCCGGCCCCGAAGTCACCGTGAATGCCTTGGCTCCTCCCCACACGCCGCCCTGCAGAGCGATCGAGGCCGCAAGTTCGTCTTCCATCTGTATGAAGCTTCCACCCACCATGGGCACACGCGCCGCGAACCGTTCTACAACTTCCGTCGAAGGCGTGATCGGATATCCCGCCGCGAACCGTGCTCCGGCCGCCAGCGCCCCTTCGCAGCATGCATGATCGCCGTCGAGGAAATGGGTGCCGGTCAATACTCCATGAGGATCAGCTTTCATTTCTCACCTCCGGCGGCCTTTGCCTCTTTCGCGGCGTCGGTAGATTTCACCTCAGCTGCTTTCGTGCCGTAAATCGCGAAATCCGGGCAGTACATGCCGCACAAGTCGCATCCGCTGCACTTTTCCGGATGCACCACATGCGGTGGATGGTAGCCCTTCGAATTGAATGCGCCCGAGAGCGCCAGCACGTGCGTAGGACAAAACTCCACGCAAAAGCCACAGGCTTTGCAGCGCTCAACGACGATCGAAACACGTCCTTTTGCCACGAGATCCCCCAGCTCGGAGTCACGATCACTCCGGTGTTTCAACAGCGGAGGATGTGATTATGCGGGGGAAGCGCGTGGAGACGGTGTGATGGCGGTCACAGAATGCCGTGAGGAGGAGCACGAGTCGATTTTCTGTTGTGCAAGTCACAACTGCCTTATTGTCATGTGTTTACCGCCGTTAAGATGACCGAGCGTGCCCGAGGTTACGGCTCGTTGAAAGCCGTCGCAGTGACGGCTATCACAGCGCGTCGTGATGCTGGCTTCGCAGTGCCTCCGGCGATCCGAGCCTGTTGCTCCTGCTTGTTCCCGCTGTTTGCCTCTGCCGGGCCGAACCATCTACACTCGGATTTCGCTACGGCCTTTGCCGCTGTCCGCCAGCACATGCCGCTGCAGGAGCCCTTTGGAAATCCTCGATCTCAGGCATTTTTCTTCCCTGGATTTGCGTCCTCTTCTCGATGACGAGACGCAACTCTGGTCGCGCCTGCTTTCCTGGGACTACACCAGTTCGGCGGAAATGATCCTCCGCTACGTCGACGCGAAGATCCTCCCGGGTTACGCCGCAGTCGACCGCGGCCGTGTCTTTGGCTATTCGTTCTTCGTGTACGAAGGCAGCAAGGGAGTCATCGGCGACCTCTACGTCACCAACGGCAATCGCCTGCCCGATGCCCGCAAGGTCGAAATCAACCTGCTGACTCATGTAATCGAGACGCTGCAGCAGTCGCCAGGCATCCATCGCGTCGAGGCGCAGTTGCTGGCTCATGAGGCGAATGTGGTTTCGCGGCCTTTCCTCGAAACCGGCTTCCAGCGCCATCCACGGCTGTTCATGGTTCTAGGTTTTGCAAAATCGACTCCACCGAACATCGCCACACACGCTGACGTGGAAATCCGGCCGTGGACCGAAGCCGATTACCAGCCCTCCGCCGCAGTGATCACCGCCGCATACCGCGGCCACGTCGACGCGCAGATCAATGACCAGTACCACACGCTGAGCGGCTCGCTGCGCTTCCTGAATAACATCGTGCGCTTCCCGGGCTGCGGAGTGTTCGATGCCGAATCGTCGTTCGTAGCGCTCGATCGCAAGTCAAGAAGTCTGATTGGTCTGATCCTATGCTCGCGTGTGAGGCACGACGTCGGGCACGTGACTCAGGTCTGTGTGCTTCCGGATTTTCGCGGGACAGGCATAGGAGAGTCGCTGATGGCGGCGACGGAGCTGAATCTGCGCAAGAGAAATTTCTGTATGCTCTCGCTGACCGTGACCGAAGCCAACGCGCGCGCCGTGGCGCTCTATCGCAGATTGAATTTTGATTCGAAGAGGGTCTTCGACGCTTTCGTCTGGGAAGGCTAGCCGTAGAGACGTTGCTTGCAACGTCTTTCTCACCACGATCCCGAACAGAGAGCAGAGACGAAGCTAGTTACGTCTCGCGAATTGGATAAGCTATCTTTTCAACACCCACATCGCCCACCCGGCCACGAGCACACCGCCAAGAAACATCACAAAGCAATATGCCCCGTAGCGCACCATTTCGCGCGTGTTCTCACGATGAGTAATTCCGAAGACGATGGAGGCGAACAGCGAAAATACCAATGCGGCACTGAAATGATTGAGGGTAATAGTCACCGAACGAATCCCCATGAAAAGGATTGAGCTGATAGCTGACGGCTGAGGGCTGAAAGCTTTTTCACTGTTTCTTCCCAATCGCAATGTGATACGCGTCGGCGACCGCGATAAAGTTCAGCAGTCCCGCGACAATCATGAACTTCGTGCCGTAATCCGCGGTCGCGAAAGCGATCGCCCCCTGGCCCCAGTCCATCGCCAGCGAAATGAGATAGAGCCCGCCCGCACCCACATCTCCAACAAAACCGAGAATGTCGAGAATGTCCCCGCCATTCGCCTTGTAGATCCGCCCCTGCATCCCGAGTCCGAGCAGGAAAAGGGTCACGATCGAGACGAACAACAGCGCGCCGCGAATCCAGCGCTTCTGGATCATGTGTCCCGCGCCCGGGATCAGCCACCCCACCGCCGGGGCAATCACCGCCATCGCGCTTATATTCTCCGCCGGCACTGCCTTTGATTTTTCAGTAGTGGAATTAGCCATTCAGATGGTCACAATCTCGCGTTGAATTTTCCCCGTTACTTCCGCCGACTTGGCGCGCACCAGCACGTTCACTTCGCTGCGCACGCCAAACTCCGGCAGATAGATGCCCGGCTCAATCGAGAAGCAGGAATTGGCAAGAATCTGCCGCTCGTCATGGATCTCAAGATCATCCATGTTGGCTCCGTTGGAATGGACGTCGGTCCCGATGGAATGTCCCGTGCGATGAATGAAGTATTCGCCGTACCCGGCTTTTTTGATGTGGCCACGGGTCGCGCGGTCGACTTCCCACCCGGCGATGCGGCGGCCACCGTTGATCGCATCCACGACGGTCTTCACCCCGGCATCGCGGGCATCACGAACAACCTCGAAAACTTCACGCATGCGATCCGACGGCCTGCCGCCCACGAAGCCCATCCACGTGATGTCGTAGTACACCGCATTCGCCGTATTTTTCTTGCCCCAAACGTCGAGCAGCACCAGATCGCCCTCGCGGATCGCCACCGGATGGCTGGCATGCGGCTCGTAGTGCGGATTGCCCGCGTTGGAATTCACGGCCACGATCGGCGGATCGTCGGTCAGCAGATTCTCGCGCGCGAAAGACTTCCATGAACCACTGCTGGATCTCGTGCTCCTTCGTTCCTCCATTGCGTACTCGGCGGCCGATCTCCTTGAACGATTCCGCAACAATCGAATCGACGCTATCGCGAGCGGCGTAATGGGATGCAATCTGCTCCTCGCTCCAGGTAGATTCGAATTGCGCCACCAGATCGGCCGAACTCACGATATTTTTCCCCAGGCCGCGCAGCAGATCGATGGTTCCGCCATCCACCAGCGAGATCGTGAATACGCTGTTGTTCGGCGAGTACTGCATGGCCAGATCGAGATGCTTGGCCAGCATCGCCTTCAACTGGTCGAACAGTTCCTGCCACCCGGAGTACTGGTTCTTCTTGCCGGGAAGTGAATCGAGATGCCCCGCTTCAATCTTGTGTACGAGCTTGACCGGCTCGCCCTCTGCCGGGATCAAATAAAACCAGCGCCGCGTCACCATCAGGCTCGTGGGTAGCCCGAGCACGCGATACGCGATCGGGTCGCGATGATGATGGTCATAGAACAGCCACGCGTCAATGTTCCGTTCGCGCAGCGCAGACTGGATGGCCGGCAGGTTCATGGGCAAACGTCTATTGTAAACAAGAGGAAGGATTTGGGCGAATCAGAGGAGTGGAAGTGCAGACTAGCGACGCAAAAGCAAAAGGCCCCAGTAACCTGGGACCATTGCGAGAACCGTGGTGTATTTCAGCGCTCTGCCAACCTCAGTATTCGCCGAGCGACTCAGGTTGTCAAGGTTACTTAGGGAGATTATCTCTGCTTTTCTCCCTGAACGATCTCTCCACGCGGCCTAACCACTCCAGGGAGAATGGACCCGACGGGACTCGAACCCGTATCTGCGGCTTTGGCAGAGCGCTATGTTCCCGTTACACCACGGGCCCACGATGAAATGTGAACACGGCCATTTGATCAGTGCAAGGACTGCGAGCACAATTCTTGCCCTCGTGTCCCAAATTGGTCCTAACGAAGCTCTAAGATTTTCTTTTTCGTGTTTGCAGGCAGCGTTTCGCAGGCGGTTCGCAAGACCAGTCGCGGCGCCCGTCCCCGGATCTTCATCAGATAAGGCACCGTGCGCTTCGCATCGAACTTCGCCGTCTCCCGCAGCAGCCAGCCCAGTCCCTTCTGCACCATGTCGTCTTTATCCCGCAGAAGCAAGTCGGATAATTTCACAATCTCCGGAAAGAACATCTTTGCCCGCGCCCCGCGAATGAGCGCCACGCATGCTGCCCGCCGATGCCAACGGCTCGGGGACTTCGCCCACCGGAATACAAATTTCATCCGCGCCGGTTTCGCGGCCACCATTGGCGCGATCAGATAATGCACCAGCCCGTCATGATCGGCCCAACTGCTGATCCGATCGAGCCACAATTCAAACATCCGAAATTCGCGGTCGCCGCATTGCGCGTCCAGTGCTTCGAGCAGGAAAACGCCCGCGGTCTTCTCCTCGAGTACCGGGCCTGAAAACAGCTGATCCGCCACCTCGGTCAGGAATCTAAAATCGTGCTCGCGCAAAATCTCGCGCCGGCATCCTCGAATGGCCCTCCGCAGCGCCGCCGTATACCACCCGCGTGACGTGATTTCTTCTTTGAAGAACCACTGCACCCCGGCAGCATGCTCGGCGGAGCCACCATCTGTTAGCGCTCGCTGAATCTGCGCAGCAATTTCTTTGGGACTGTTCTTCTTTACCTGCACAGCCTCTCCATTCGGAACGCGCGACCTCAAGCTGCTGCAGACTGCTCCCGCCGCACAAATCGGTCATACACCCACAGCAAAGCCGCCGTGGCGATTCCGACTGCTGTCACGCACCACCAGATCATCGCCGGCTGATGCTCTACTTCGCCGAAATGGTGGACAAGCGTCCCTCCGAACCATCCTCCGATCAGTGACCCAATTCCGATCGGCAGAAAGGCGAAGCCCATGTATGTCCCCTGCTGCTCTTTCGGAGCTAGTCGCGAGATGTAATCGTAGTATCGAGGAGCTTGGGTTATTTCGCCCAGCGCCAGCACAAACAGGGAGAGAACCGCACCCCACACCGTGGGCTGTAGCGCCAGAATCACCCACGCCAAGGACGTGATCACTGTGCCCAGGATGACCGCCGCAAACGCCGGAATCTTCCGCGTCAGTAGGCTCACCACAAGGGTCAGGCAGATCACAGTCAATCCATCGGTAATCAGGATCATCTCGACGTCAGCATCCGAATTGATGTAGCCGTGAATGTATCCCGGCAAACTGATGTACTGCTGCCAGAACACAATCCAGTACCCAGTGAAGATCACCAGGAACCACATGAACCGGCTGATGCCCGCGAGCACCACAACCAGAAGAGCGGCCCAGATCCACCATGGAATGGTCCATTGCGGCCTGACCCAGCGCGCGATGCCGAGGGCCAATGCAATCGCGAGCGTAGGCAAAACCAGCTTGTAGTTACCTACCACCACGCAGAAATTCCGGGCAACCTGAGCGATTGAGGGTGGAGGTGCGTCGCCAGCTTGCCGTGGCTCTCGGAAAAAAATCAGAACTACGAAGAACATCGCAAAGACACCGACTGCAACCACGCGATAAACATTCTCAACGCCCAGATGGCGATGGGCCCACGAAGCAAAAAACGGCCCGGCGGCTCCGCCGACGTTCACCATCGTGTAGTAGATCGAGTAGCCGATCGAGCGAACGTTCTCTTTCGAAGCCCGCGCTGTCGTGCCCACGACGCACGGTTTGACCAACGAGATGCCGAGCGCGGGAAGAATCAGAATGAATCCCACAAATAGCCCAAGTGGGACGGCATTGCGCACTGGTGCGAGCCATGATGCCCCAATGGACCCAATGAGAAAATAGGCCATGCCCAAGATGAGATAGGCTACGGAAAGTGCGCGCCGAAAGCCAAGCCGATCAGCAGCCGCCCCGCCGAAAATCGCCAGGAACCACACCATGCCGCCAAAAATGCCTGTGAGAGTCCCCGTCTGCTCAGTAGAGAAGTTAAGTTTTTCCTGTAAGTACAAGGCGAGCGAGGCAAACGCTCCGTAATAAGCAAGCCGCTCGAATATCTCGGTGATGTTGGCGACCCAGAACGGCCGGTCAAATCCGGTTCGGATTTCGTGGAAGCGTTCGGAAAAGGTCAAAGTGGCTCCTGTGGTTTTGTGGCGCGGGCGCCCCCGCCCGCGATCATCCGCGCAATCGATCGCTTACGTACTCCCGGCTTACGCCCGTCACGCAAATGATTTTGTTGCGGCTGGTCTGGCCGGACGCAATGGTAACGGAAGATCGCGGCACCTTCAAAAGTTTTGCGAAGAACTCAATGCAGGCTTCGTTTGCCCGTCCTTCGACCGGAGGCGTGGTAAGCGATACTTTCAGCGAGTCCCCGAGCTCGCCGGTGATGGCGTTCTTCTTGGCGCGCGGGTGCACCTTCACAGTAAACGAGACTCCGTGACTGCCATCCTGAATCTTAACCATTGGCTTGACCCTCGCCGTTTCCAGAAAGCTCTCGCACTACGCAAATTCTGGCCGACAACTGTGCCCTTGTTCCACCTCAGATCTCAGATTGAAGCTGTTCGTGTCTCATATTTTCCCAACGGCAACCTCTTATCTCTGAAGGCATCCAAATTAGCGGCAGAACTGCAGCACCCTCCCTCCAGCCTCACTGAGCGGAGAGGGGTTGGAGGGTAGGGTCGCCGCGGTGTCTGCCCACTTAGGCAACGTATCGAGTCCCCGCCGAATCACAAAGAGAGTCGCCGCTGGCGTCGCTACTGCCGCCGCGATTCGATACACTAGAGCTATGAAGGTAACCAGCTGTCTCTTCTTCTGCCTCACGGTATTGGCCTGTGCATTGGCGCCGCTCGCTTTCGCGCAGGAGGGTCCGCTCGACACCGCACCCCCCAAGGACACGACTCCCGAAGAGATTATCAAGCGCTTCGCCGCCAAGGAGACCGAATTCGCCAAAGCCCGCGACCAGTACACCTACCGCCAGGATGTGAAGGTCCAAACGGTTGATGGCACAACGGTGGACGGCGAGTATCGCGAAGTTTTCGACGTCATCTTCGATGACAAGGGCAAGCGCATCGAAAACGTCGTTTTCGCGCCCCAGTCGAGCCTGCAGAAGATTTTCATGTCGCAGGAGGATTTCGCCGATATCCGCCACCGCCTGCCGTTTGTTCTGACCAGCGATGACCTCCCGGAATACAACATCCTCTACGTTGGCCAGCAACAGGAAGACGAACTGCACTGCTACGTTTTCGATATCGCCCCGAAAAAGATTGAAGGCAAGAAGCGTTATTTTCAGGGACGCGTCTGGGTCGACGATCACGATTTCCAGATCGTGAAAACCTACGGCAAGACGGTTCCCGACCTGTGCAATGGGCGTCCCTGCAATGAGGTTAAGAAGCGCGGAGACCAGGAGAATCTTTTCCCCAAGTTTACGACCTGGCGCCAGCAGATCGATGGCCAGTACTGGTTCCCCGTCTACACCAAAGCCGACGACGAACTCCATTTCAAGATGGAAGACGTCCACATCCGTGAGATCGTCAAGTACGAAGACTACAAGCGGTTCGGCTCAAATGTGAAGATTCTGTACGAGGGAAAGGAAATTCCGAAGTCAGACCAGAAACCACCCGAGCAAAAACCGGATGAAAAGAAGCCCCAGTGAGCAGGTTTCAAAGTTTCAATGTTTCAGGGTTTCAAGGTAGAGCAACCCGTTTGTGGCGCAGGGAATCGATCAGGCGATTGAGTAGCCCGAGTACTTGGTAAATCTCTTCAGCAAGCGACATCTGCTCGCCCCGATCCAGGTATGCGAGATCGAGCGCGATCGCCAGTTGGCTATCGAGTTCAAGCAACGAGCCTCTTGCCTACCCCAAGAAATGCAGGAATTCGCCTGACGTTAACCGCCCTTGCCCCTCCGCGATGTTTGAGACCACAGAAACTCCAGCCCGCCGGATCTGAGAGGTCAGACCGTACATCTCCGTCTTGGGAAATCGCTCGGTAGAGTGGTAAAGGTGTACCGCGAGAGCTTTGGCCTTCTGCCAGACGAGGAGTTCTCGGTAGGAGCGAGCCACACCAGAGTCTAGGTGCGTACATTCCAAGACTCAAGCTAAAGTTGAAATTCGGCAGGACGTGCAGTCCCACTTTGAAACCTTGAGACATCGAAACTCTGAAACCTTGAAACTTTGAAACCTTAATAAAACAAATACTTCCGCCACTTATCGTCCGACCGCCCCATCAGCCGCATAATGTGCCGGCTCGTATGCAGGTTGAACGCACGCGGCTCGCGCATCAGCTTCATGCCCGCCTCGCCAGGGAACTGATTCCCCTTGCGCCGGTTGCACGGATGGCAACAGGCCACAAGGTTCTCCCACGTAGACGAACCTCCGCGCGACCGTGGAATGACGTGGTCGAGCGTCAACTCGCTCGAAGGCAGAACGGTCGCGCAATACTGGCACGTATTGCGATCACGCAGCAGGATGTTCTTGCGCGAGAGCGCGCGGCTCTGGTGCGGAATCCGCCGGTACTCCAGCAACCGGATCACCGACGGCAAACGCATCGCGACCCGTGCCGAATGCAGAAAATGCCCGTTCTCCTCTTCCGTCATGGCTACGCCCTTCAACACGAGCACCAGCGCTCGCCGCGCAGCGCATACGTTAATCGGCTCGTAGGAAGCGTTCAGCACAAGAACAGGCGAAAGAAGCGCGTGCCCGTCTCCATGGCGATGCGGAGCCGCCGGCACGTACATGCCGGCGGCATGCCGGGATCCTGGGTCGTGTTCCATCCGCAAAGACATAAAATTCCGGGTTGCAAGTTTCAAGGTTTCAAAGTTTCAAGGCATTCCTGATCGGACTGCTGATCGGTCTTGTCCTTGAAACCTTGAAACTCTGAAACCTTGAAACTTCCCTCTGCACCTTCAGTCACATCGAGATCAACATTCTTAGATGCCAGCTTCAGCGTCCGCGCCACCGTCGCCACCCACACCTTAGCTGCTCCCGCCTTGCGCAACACCCGGGCACATTCCGTCGCCGTGGTGCCCGTAGTATAGACATCATCCACCAGAACGATTTCGCGGCCAGTGACTTCTGCGGCACGCGCAACCGCAAACGCTCCCCGCATGTTCTCGCGTCGTTGATGGCTGGTCAGCCCGATCTGCGACTGCGTGGCGCGGGTTCGCAGCAAAACGTCGGTCGCGAGCAGCAACCGCTCATCACGACGGCTCTTTAAAGCGCATCGAGCGATCAACTCCGCCTGGTTGAATCCCCGCTGCCGCCGCTTGCCCTTATACAAGGGCACCGGGACGACCAGTACCCTGTCTGGTCCAAACTCGGGTTCCAATTTGACCAAGCCTTCCGCCAGCATCCGCCCGAGCACGTTGCCCGCCGGTCGCATGCCGTTGTACTTCAGCAGATGAATCAGCTCGCGCAACCCGCCGTCATAGCTGCCATACGCCACGGCCCGCGCAAATGGACGCTCCAAGCGCCGGCACACCGGGCACCGCAGCATTCCATCGGCATCACACTCCGCATAAGAAGAGAGAACTCTCTCCCCGCAGATCGAGCACACCTTGCCGCGTATCGCATGGACCTCCCCCAGACAATCGGGGCACACCGGCAGTCGCGAGATGTTCAGCAGAGACAAGCCGCAGATGCGGCACTCGGAAGGGAACAAGACGGAGAAGAGACCTTCAGCAACGCGACGAATACTGCGGGGGAGATTCGACCAGCTCCGCCCGGAGACAATAGAATGCCCTGCTACTGCTGTGGTGGCATGGCCAGCCCGGATTCGGTCCTCACTACTGCTGAAGACAGCCTCCTCGCACCCCCGCGGCGAAAACTCGATCCGCGGCCAATCTCTTTACACCAGCAGTATAGCGGCGATTCGCGTGCCTAGGCAACGTTGCGGTTGGGCGTGACCGTATGTTTCCCCGGCATAAACCGTGGAGTGTCTGACAGCCGGTCCCGAACCTGCGTGAAGATCAGCCGGTAATCCCGGCGGAAGCATTCGCCGCAGCGCACCGGCATCAACAGAAACAACGGCAGCAAATACCGCTCCGAGAGCGTACGCCGACGTGAGCGGAATCCCACTTCACTTCCACAATCATGGCAACGATAAGGCGGTGCGAACGACGAATCGGGGGAAGGTCTCATACACTGCACCTCGGATTTCGAAATACGGGTGTGTGAACAGATTGGTACCATTCTACACCTCCTGATCTGGGCCTGAACCACCTTTCGATTCGCCGGCCGGAAGTGGCTGGGGATGAAGTAACTAGGGGGAAAATAACTGGGGGAAAAATAACTGGGGGTGCCCCACTTCTCGCCGCCTTTGCGAGAAGTGGGACAGTGGGACATTCGACAAACCGAAAGTCGAAGGGTTGGGGATTTTGACTCTCTCTTACATCAAGGCGCAATCTCCACCTTCCGCACCCGCTGCACTTGTCACGCCCCCTCGCCGCGTGCTAACGTGCGCCGTTGCTTCGAATCCGCCTCATAAGGCAAGGCAAACAAACGTGCTCCCATCCCACGCCCTAAAAGGATTCCGTCCATGAGCAGCTCAGTCACAGAACTTCCTGCAAAGAAGAAACACACGCCCTACGTCCCCGAGACCATGGACATGAAGGAGTTCACCCTCCGCGCCGTGCTAATCGGCGTCGTCCTCACCGCGGTCTTGGGATCGGCGAACGCCTATCTGGGATTGCGAGCTGGGATGACGATCGCCGCGACCTACCCGGCGGCCGTGATCGGCATGGCACTCTTGCGGCTCATGAAGGGATCTTTGCTTGAAGAAAACATCGCCAGAACCATCGGCACGATTGGCGAATCGGTCGCGGCGGGCGCGGTATTTACGATTCCAGCGTTCGTTATGGCGGGATTGTGGGAGGGCGGGCTCACGCCAGACAAATACTGGAAATGCGCTGCACTCATGATTATCGGCGGTACACTCGGCGTGCTCTTCGTGACCCTACTGCGTCGCGTGATGGTCGAAGATCCCGAACTCCCTTATCCCGAGTCGGTCGCCGCCGCAGAGATTCACAAGGCCGGTCAGCAGGGAGCCAAAGCGGCAAAGATTCTGTTTGCCAACATGGGCTTCGGAGCGCTCATGTTTCTCCTGGGCCAGCTCAATATCTTCAGCGCTTCCAACACATTTCACGTTAAGATCGCCGATCTCGGAAAGAAACTGCTCCTCCGCACCAGCACGAATCCGAGTGTTACCACGACGGTGACCGGAGGCGCAACGCTGTTTAGCGCACCCGATATCAGCCCCGCCTACTTGGGAGTCGGCTACATCATCGGCCCCCGTCTGGGTGCCTTGAACTTCGCGGGAGGAGTGCTTGCCTGGGGATTGCTGGTTCCCCTCCTGACGTTCGTCGCAGGCCCGTACATTCAAGCTGCCCAGCCCGACGGGAAGCCGCTGCCTTGGGACCTCCTGGCGGGCGCAATTTACTACTCGATCGTCCGTCCCATTGCAGTTGGCGGGATGCTGGTTGGCGCCTCCTACACACTCTTTAAAATGCGAAAGCAGCTGGCCGTCGGCATAGGACGCGCGGTCTCGGATTTGAAGAAGTCCGCTGCCGTGCAAGCGGCAACCAATCGCACCGAACGCGATCTGAGCTCCAAGTTTGTATTCGCCGGCATCGCCATCGTTTTCGTCGCGATGTTTCTGCTCTATCACTACTTCATCAGCGGTGCAGGGAATCTCGCCGGTTCCAAGGTAATCTCTGCAGCATTGGTCGCTGCTGGTGTGATGGTCATCGTAGGCTTTTTCTTCGCCGCCGTTTCCGGCAACCTTGTTGGCATGATCGGATCGTCGAACAACCCGGTCTCGGGGTTAACGCTCTGCACATTGGTCATTGCAGCGTTGCTCATGGTGGCCCTGGGAGTCTCGGGCACTGGAGGTGTCGCGGCGGTCCTGGGAGTCGCAGCTGTGGTCTGCGTTTCCTCCGCTGTGGCGGGAGAGTTGCTGCAGGACCTGAAAGTGGGACACATCCTTGGTGGAACGCCGTCCAAGATGGAGATCGGCGACCTGATTGGCATTGTCGTGGCCGGACTGGTGCTTTTCCTGCCCCTCTCCCTTTTGGACAGGGTCTATCACTTTGGCTCCCCTGAACTGTCTGCGCCACAGGCTGGCTTGATGGCCATGCTATCCAAGGGCATTGTCGGTGGCGACATGGCATGGCCGCTCGTGATCGTCGGAATTTTCCTCGGCCTGGGCATGATCATGATCGAAGTGAAGAGCGTCATGCTGTTCTCGATCGGCATGTACTTGCCGTTGGGAACCACCTTCGCGATCTTTGTAGGAGGCATCATCCGCTGGATGACGGATCGCCTGCGTGACCAGCGCAATCTCAACGACGCCCAAAAAGCACGCGTGGAAAATTCCGGCATTCTAACTGCTTCGGGACTGATTGCCGGCGAGGCACTGTGTGGGATCGCGGTCGCCGGAATTCTGGCGCGTAAGCTAGCACATGATCCGCATGCCAAAGCGCAACTCTACCAATTCGCGAGCGGCAACCACCTGATTACGGCAGTGATTGCGCTGGCTATACTCGTAGCCGTCATGGTCTTCGTGCCGCTGGCGAACGCAGGCCGCCCCGAAGATCCAGCGCCACCAACAGCGATCATGTAGTCATAGAAGCAAGAAGGATACGAAAGATCATAGCGGAGAGAATTCCTCTGTGAACCGCTGTGTCCCCTGTGGCGAATGTTTTTGTATGTCAATTCCCGAGAACATAGCGGAGCTGCAATCACAGATCGCGCAATCCGCCAAGCGCGCCGGAAGAAGTCCTTCCGACATAGCGCTGATGGCAGTCAGTAAGACGCACCCGCCGGAACGCATCCGCGAAGCCTACGAAGCAGGCCTCCGCCTCTTCGGCGAAAACCGCGTGCAAGAGTTCTCGGGAAAAGTCAGCGCACTCACTGATTTGCCCGGAGCCCACTGGCACATGATCGGCCATCTCCAAACCAACAAAACAGCGAAAGCCGCAGAACTGTTCAACGCCGTAGACTCGGTTGATTCCGTCAAACTAGCCGAAAAACTCGACGCCGCCGCCCGAGCCTTGAACAAGAAGCTGCCAGTCCTGATCGAAATCAACGTAGGCGGCGAAGAAGCGAAAACTGGCGCAGCACTCGATTCACCGGAACTGGAAGAATTGCTGAAATCCGCTCCCCGCCTCGAAGCCCTGGAAATCCGCGGTTTGATGACAGTCCCTCCCTTCACCGCCGATCCCGAAGGCGCCAGACCTTACTTCCGCAAACTCCGCGCTCTGCGCGATAAAATCGCCACGCGCAACCTCCCCGCCATTACCCTGGAAGTTCTCTCGATGGGCATGTCGCACGACTTCGCAGTAGCCATCGAAGAAGGTTCCACCCGCATCCGCATCGGCACAGCCATCTTCGGCGAAAGAACAAAGTTGTGAGCACCTTCCGGTGATTGGGTTGCTGGAAGCTAGCAGCCAGTAGCTGCTCCTGCTACACTCATCCGTTTGCCGTAGAGACGTTGCTTGCAACGTCTCTCTCGCCACGATCCCGAATGCCGTCGGCAGAGACGTAGCAAGCTACGTCTCTACGGATGATTTTGTGGAGGTCCTTCATGCGCCGCATTCTTTTCTCTCTTCTCGTTCTTGCCTTACCTCTTCCCGCGCTAGCCCAATCCAAGCATCCCTTCACCTTCGAAGACATGATGAAGCTGAAGCGAGTGGGCGACCCGCAAGTCTCGCCCGACGGCAAGTGGGTGATCTTCAGCGTGGTCGACGTCGACTTGGCCGCCAACACGAAAACGCCGCACATCTGGATCGTCCCTCTGTCTGGTGCTGAAGAAACAAATGGGGTGCCCCACGTCTCGCCGAATTTGCGAGACGTGGGAAACAAGGAACGCGAGCTCATTCCGGATCAGGATGCCGACCGCCCCCGCTGGGCGCCCGATGGTAAGCGCTTCGCGTTCCTCTCGACGAAAGAAGGAGGTTCGCAAGTTTGGATTGCAGATTTCGACAGTGCGGCCGGAACTGTGACGCGGAGTACATAAGCTCACCTCAATTGCGACCGAGGCCGGCGGCGAACTCTGGTCGCCTGACGGCAAGAACATTCTCTTCACCTCGGATGTTTATCCGGAATGCGCCGACGAAGCGTGCAAGGCGAAGAAGTTAGAAGCAGCGGAGCAATCAAAGATCAAAGCGCAAATCTTTACGCACCTCCTGTATCGCCACTGGAATGCATACAAAGAGGGCAAGCGCAGCCACATCTTTGTGGTCTCCGTCGATGCTTGTGTAGGAACAGCCGCCCCCGGCTGTCCCGCGGGCGCAGCCCGCGATTTGACCCCCGGCGACTACGACTCCCCCGTCTTCTCCCTAGGCGGACAGGACGACTACGCCTTCTCCCCCGACGGACAAGAGATTTGCTACGCCTCGAATCACGACAAGAATCCGGCGGCGTCCACCAACAACGATCTATGGATCGTCCCGGTCAATGTAGGGGCGGACGCCTCGTCCGCCCCGCGGAGCGAAGCGACGCGTGCAGCGACTGATGCAGATTGGGCAAAAACGGTTCTGTCCCACACCAAGAACATCACCGCCGACAATCCCGCCAGCGACACCTCGCCGCTCTATTCCCCCGACGGACGCTACATCGCCTACCGCGCCCAGCAGCGTCCCGGATACGAGAGCGACCGCTTCCGCCTCATGCTCTACGACCGCAAGACTGGTGAGAAAAAAGATCTGACTGACGGATTCGATCAGTGGGTTGGCTCGTATCTTTGGGCGCGCGATTCGAAGTCGATCTATTTCACCTCAGAGCACAAACGCCATTCTTTGATCTGCGAGGTCGATATCGCTACGGCAGCAAGGCGCACTTTGGTCGGCGGTTACAACGACGATCTGAGCATCACACCCGACGGAAAGACGTTGCTATTTAGCCGCATGTCTCTGAAGGCCCCCAACGAAATCTACGCGTCGAGCGCAACCGGAGAAGGATGTCCTTCAAAGACAGGAGATGTAGATCCAGGAAAAGAATCTTGCTCGCTGAACAAGGACCGGGCGCTCACCCACATCAACGATCAACTACTCTCACAAATCGATATGTCTGACGGCGAACCGTTCTGGTTCACGGGTGCTCACAACGACAAAGTCGAAGGCACGCTGGTCAGGCCGCCCAACTTTGATCCTTCCAAGAAATATCCCGTGAAGTTCCTAATCCACGGCGGCCCGCAAGGCGCCTGGGGAGACGACTGGTCCTACCGCTGGAATCCCGAACTCTTCGCCGCACCAACCTCTGGCAATCATGGATACGTCGTCATCATGATCAACTTCCACGGCTCAACCGGATACGGCCAGAAATTCATCGACGCCATCAACGGCGACTGGGGCGGCGCTCCCTACGAAGACCTGATGAAGGGCCTCGACTACGCGGAGCAAACCTATCCGTTCATCGACAAGACCCGCGAATGCGCGCTAGGCGCCAGCTACGGCGGATACGCCATCAACTGGATCCTCGGCCACACCGACCGCTTCAAGTGCCTGGTCTCGCACGACGGCATGTTCAACGCCGAATCCGCCTGGGGCACGACCGAAGAACTCTGGTTCAACAACTGGGAGTTCAAAGGCACCCCCTACGACAACCGCGACAGCTACGTGAAGTGGTCGCCGCACCAGTACGCGAAAAATTTCAAGACGCCCGACGCTCGTGATCCACGGCCAGCGCGACTACCGACTGGACGTGAGCGAAGGCTTCCAACTTTTCACCACGCTGCAAATGGAAGGCGTCCCTTCAAAGATGCTCTACTTTCCCGACGAAGGCCACTGGGTCCTGAAGCCCCAAAATTCCCAGCTCTGGTACAAAACCGTAAACGACTGGGTAGACCAGTGGGTAGGAAAGTAAGCGTCAACAATAGAAATTCTTGAGGGTGCCCCATCCTAACGTCGCGTCTTTTGCGACGTTAGGGTGGGGATTTTGATTTTCTCTGGATTTCAAAACGAGTCAGATTACGAGCCAGCGGCATACTCGTCGGGATGGATAAGCTTCAAGCGAAGTTCAAACTCACTCTGCAGGATCCTCTCGCATACCTCGCGGCTAGGCGCGGACGCAAAACCCAAGCCCGCAAAAACCGCCCCGCTCGGATCGCTTGTTATGCCGTATCTTGAACTGGGCATCGGCACACGCCTTGCATTCTGCTTCGATCGGTATTCGCGGACCTGGTCGCCCAACTCATCGCAACCGTCCCGTGATTCGAAGCTGTGGTTTTTAGGTCCGCACCGACCGAAGGTTATCACCTACGGTCCCGGAGGGACCACTGATAATAGTCCGCCAGATTCACTGGCGGGTCGCTTGCCCGAACTTTGGACTCGTGCCGTAGGCACGATTGAGCAGGCCTAATCCAGACTCAGCCGCTGAATCTCGCTGCCCCCCTCCTTCTTAATCCCCAGTGCGATCGGCCGTGGCGGCCCTTTGCGTGGGATCGTGGCCAGCACCCAAACCTCATCGCCCGTCCGCGCCACTCTGGGATCTTTGGCGGTGTCCGGAACAAAGAACAACAGCGGTTCTTCAATCCGCAAATGTGTGACGCCATCGCTCGTGCGCCAGCGTGAAAAGCCCAGGTTGTCGCAATCCCACGCCGGACTGTTATCAAAGATCACCGTCGGCGCTCCATCGCGCGCCACAATCGAACCGCACTCCTGTCCAAAGCCGATCCACGCATAACGGTCCGTGACGCCGAATTTCTTGGCGATCTCCTCGGCCGACCGCGGATCGTTCAACTCGATCTGCAATCCCAGATAGCGTCCGCGAATCGGCAGGTTCGGATCATACCGCGCCGTCTTGAACCACGCCTGCGGGCGCGTCCTCCGGTCGTACAACAACTTCGCCCCCAGCGAGCACACGATCAGAACCTGAATCAGCGCCACCACGATCGCCTTGCTCAACGGCTTCACGCGGCGCCTCCCGCTGAGGCCGCAGGCCGAGTACGCGCCACCAGTTTGCGCCGAAGCTTCTCCAGTTGCCACCCGCCCACGAGAAACAGAATGCCGAACCCGATCAATGACGCGGAACGTCCCAGCTTGTCCATCACGGTGGAGAAGTAGAACACGATGATCGTGATGGCGAATCCGGCGACACCCAGGTTAATGCGCTCGCGGCGAGTCTCCTGCAATCCCCAAATCACCAGCCCAATGGCCGCGAGGGCGCAGAGCGCATAGCTGGTCAAATTTTGCCCAACAAAGTACCCGTCAAGCCGGGAAACGACATACGCCCACAGTGCGTATCCCAGATTCCACACCGCTCCCTTTCCCCGCAGCAGAAACGCAGCCAGCAATGGAAGAACGAACGCCATCACGAAACCCATGGCATGCAGCGATAACGGAAGTTGCGGCAACGACCGGTTCCAGAAGAATTCGCGCTCGCCGGAAGCGACAACGGCGCACACTGGAAGCACGGCCAGCCCTCCTGCCCAAACCAGTGCTCGCCGGAAATACGACTCCTCCCGTCCGCGTCGCGCACTCAGGTAGGTGATCGCCAGCACCGCAAGGAATTGGAACAGTATTCGGTCCATGCCGCTGTAGTGTCGGGCCCGGACGCTCCACTCCGAAGCGATCCACGCGGGAACCAGAAGCGCGCTCAGTGTCGCTTGCAGCCAGTCACGCAACACCAGCCAGGTGAGCACCGCGCCGATCGCCCAGAGCAGGATTCCCCCCGGCCAATGTTCCTGCAGATTGAAGATCTGCCCGGCCAGGAAAATGCCTCCGCCCAAAACAACGGTGCCAATCGCGTGCAGAGCAAGGCCCAACAGACGCAAGCGCGGCATCAGCGCTCCGCCTGCCAGGTGAAAACCGGCGATCATCACTACTACGAGCAGGAAGCGCTGGGTAGGAGAGAGTTCGTCCCAGTGGGCTGCGACAAACAGCAGGACGCCGGCCGCCACCATGATCGACCCGAATGCGATGGCGAGCACCACCGGCCAGCGCATTCCCGGACCTTCGCGTGCGGTCTCGAATTCGCGAATGCGCCCAGCAGCCGGCAAATCGAGGACGCCGGCTTCTGTCCAGCGCTGTAGTTGCTCCTCGAGTTGCTCTGAGGTCGGCATGAGCCGTCGCCGACAACGTATCGCAGTCTGACGCGGATAGCAAGAACGCGGCTAGTATCGAAATGCTTTCCGACTCCCGCCACTAGGACCGATCCAGCGCTACTCGGCGGTTTCGTTCCGAAGCACCGTCCCCCGGATCGGGCGGACTATGACCGGGCGGACTATGATCGGAGTGTTTGTGTCGCCACTGCCATCTTCCTGCGAAGGCGGTGGGAATATCAGCAGAGGATTATCAAGTGTGGCACCCGTTCCGGCCGTGGCCCTGACATCGACCTCAACTGGCGGGCTGAAACCTCCACTCGCCGCCACAACGCTCGCCAAGCCATTGCTGTCGGTACTCGCAATGCTCTGCGTGACCTTCAAGATGACCGGCATTGCCGGGTTGCCAGGATTGGTGTCTCCGCTACCTACACCCGGCACCATCCCACCCGGCCGCAGCACCGTCGTCAGAAAACTCACCGGAGCGGCCACCACTGGGTGTGGGGACGGCGCCAAATCCACCACTCGCACCACGACCGGCTGAAACGACTGTCCCGTGGAGATCTGCCCGGCGCCCGACACCTGCTGCAAAACCTGCTGCGCGAGCGCAACGGGATTGGCATAGAACACGGCGCACGGAGAATTTGCCGGAGCCACGCACGCGTTTACCTGCACCAGCACATTGAGATTCGTCAGCGAAAGCGTCACCGTAGCGTAGCCGCTCCCATTCGTGACAGCACTGCCCGCGCTGAGAGTCTCCGTGCCGCTCGCAATCGTGAAATTCACCTGCGCACTGCCCTGGGCTGTTCCATTGCTCAGAACTCTTGCCGTGACCGGAACCCCGACAGTCGCGCCCTGCGATATGTAAATATAAGGAGTGGAAACTCCAATATCGGCCGACGATTGCGTGGCGCTCAGCGTGGCACTGACTGACTTCGCTGGTGAGTACACACCCGGAGCTAGAGTACCCGTCACGATAGCGGCCCCCGCAGCCGCCGCAATGAGCCCTGTTGCCGCGTTTCCATTCTGATCGGTGATTACCGAGCACGCCGAAGCGCCGCCACACGCCGAGAGTTGAACGCCATTCGTGCCGCTCCAGCCAACAGTCGCTCCGCTGACAGGAGTAACTCCATCGCTGGCCACCACACGCACGCTTACCGGGTTCGCTGCCTGCACTCCTACCGGCGTAGAAGGATTCGCGCCATTCAGCAAGATGATGTTGTCCGTGTTGGCGGCTCCATAGGTGAGCACGGCCGTCATCTTTGTCGACCCGCCGCTCACCGGATCGGTAACGCTGATGCTCTGCACCCCGTCCGCATGTGCCGGAACCGCCAACGTCATGAATGTGCCGCTGGCCGCCAGTGCACTGACCGACCTCGATCCCACCGTTGAACTCAGACCCGAGGAGAATCCCGTCCCCCGCAGTGTGATCGTGCCGCCGTTCACACTGATCCGATCTGGCCAGACCGAATCCGCGTAGAGCACGTGCGCGTGATACCGGTAGTCAGGCCGGCCATCGCCGCGCACATCCGAGATGCCAATCAGGAATTTGCTCGAGGTGAGTATGTTCGCGTCGAGACGAGTTAATCCGAATGGAACTTGACTGAACGGTGAGCGAGTGAAAGCGCCCGGCACGCTGCCCTCCGGATCGGTTGCTGCCCACATCCCGATCACCGGTTGAGCTTTCAACTGGCTTGCCCGTCCAGACTCGTCCAGCGCGGTCACGGAAACCGACAGCGTTCGATTCGTCTGTGCGTACAGCAGGACATAGTCGACATCTGCATAGCTCGCCAGCGATCCTGCCCAATCGCCACCAGAGGGAAGTGGCAAAGGCGAACTCCACGAGGAAATAGCGTGCCGCAGCGGCTGCGCGCTGCTCATCATGAGAATGTCCTGCTGGAGATCGCCGCCTGGCGAGACCGTCAGGGTCATGGGTTGTGCCCATCCCGAAGGCGCGACCGGCCCGGGAGCGTACGGGCCGACCCCTGCCGACCACTTCGGATCGAGCCCTTCGACCGTCAGTTGATACTGCGCACCAGTCGTCGGCGGCTGTAGTCCGGCGAGATCGAAGAACCCTTCCAGGCTCGAGTCCGTCGATCCCCATTCCCCCAGAGGATCCCCGATCGAATCATCGAACCCGGTTATGGGATTGCCGCCGTCTCCGCGAAACAAAAAGCCTGACACCGAAGACGCAGCGTATCTGCGCGACGGCAACCGCGTCACCGGATCGATCCACCGCGCCACCACATTCACGCCCTGCATCGGCTGCGTCCGGTTCCCAAGCGCGTCGGTGAAATACACAGACCCGTGAACGCGTGCGGTCGCACTGGAAAAATTCTGCTTCCCCGGAAAGCTGGACACATTCTGAGCCGTGACCGGATACAAGCGCGACACCGCCGCCACATCGTCCATCGACAACTTGTCGGGATTCGGATAGCAGAGCGTGATCGGCGCGCAATTCCACGGATCGATGTAGTGCATCACGGGAAATCCCGCGTAATCGTCGCTGCTGGGATAGGGTGCACCAGTTTGCACATTCACGTTCAGCTGCGACCATCCCAGCCCAAGCACGCCACCAATCACCCTCACCAGCCGATATCCAACATCATTCAGTTGTGAAGCTTGCAGCGCGCACTGCCCATTGATCACGATCAGCGCATGCTGATACGCCGCCCACGATCCGTAGCTGTCATTGCCTCCGAACACCGCATTAAAGAAACATTGGCTCGAACCGCCTGCGCCCGTCCCCAGCAAGGCGTCGGTGACCCGACCGTCGTAGTCATAGACAATGCCAACCGGAGTGCCCGTCGCCATCGATTGAATATCACCCGGCATCGAGATCGTCCCGTCTGCATTCACCGCGACGTTCGTCCCGTTCACGTCCTCCGCGAGCGACCCAGGACTCGTGGCCACCAGCGCCGCCGTTGGCACCGAGGTCCACACGCCGAACGCTCCCGCGACCAAGCTGTTCGCCGACGAATTCGCCAAAATCGGACTTAGGTCTCCCAGATCGGTGTAGTAAGTGACCACTCCCTGAGGCCATGTGAGTGCCTGCCCGGTCATCGTCGGATCAAAGTAACTAGTCCCCGCGACGCACTTCGGCCCGCCCGCCCGCACCACCAGCGCAAACACGAGCACGATCCCCGCTGCCACGGACAGCCTGAGGAGGAATCCGCGACCCGTAGATGCCATGCGAGTTTTCATGGTCACCTCTCTCATCGCAGTCGTTCCTCCTCACCGGCCTGCCTTACCGCCAAGGCGAAGTCGCCAAATCGTGCGCGCGACTTCCCACCAAGGACGGGATCTCTTCGAAACGCAGCCAGATGCTGTGCCGTTAGCAGCACCCACCCCGCGCGGTCCACCGCAAAATGTCCCAGCGACCCACCTACCGTGCTAGTTAAGCCCAACTTACTATTCGGATACAAAAACAGAACAACGCGCTCTCCCACGCGATACCGTTGTCCCGACGACCACAGCCCAATCCATTGCGTAATAGTAAGGTCCTGCCCCGGAGACACTCCGCGCACCGCGTTCTCCACGTGAAACGTTACCGCCACGGTCTCAACGGACTGCCCGCCATTCGCCGCCCGACGTTCAATCCTGGTAACTGTTCCCGAGAAAATGATTCCAGCCGCGCGCACGAACGCCGGGAATCCGAATACTCCGGGAAGAAGAATAGGACGAGGAAAAGAAGGCAGCGGAGGCCGTGTCGGACGAACGATTCGTCCGGGATGTATCTGCCCCGACGCCGGCTCCGTCAAGACCCGCGGCGCCACACGAGCCGACGCCCCCGCCTGCCCCGCGATAAACGCCGAGACTGAAATCACGAACCCTGCCACAAGCAGACACCACCCACTTCTCCCAACCATGAGGGAGACCTCAACCCTATAAAATCTGCTCGGAGGGACCGGGAAAACCTGTCAGCATACTGCTCCCGCAAAATCAAATGCTGTGACAGATGTCACAACTCCCTGTGGATTTCTCCACTCATTCCCAAAACGGGCGAGGTTCATGCTGTCCCTGTTAGTTTTGCCAGTTCCCCTTATTGAGGAGTCCTACCGATAATCAGGAAGGAAGCCGGTTCGCCATGAGGGACTCATTGCCCCCCTCAATTAGCCGGCCGAATTGGCCTCCTGTCCAGGTGGGCTAGCCTGTGTGGATTTCTTGGGTGGCGATATTTCACATCAGCTTCTGTTAGGGCCGACTGGTCACATCTCAAGCGCCTCGAAACCCAGGTGGGCATGAACGGAGAAAACACATGCATCGTATTCTCAGAGTTCTTCTTTCCTTCGCATTGCTCACGTTCGTAGCTTGCTTGGCTGCGGCGCAGTCCGAACAAAGCGAGCCGGCATCCGGCGTCATCAAAAAGTCAACCATAGCGATCGGTTTCCCGGTCGGTGGGGGGAGCACGAAGGTTGATCTGAAGGGCACCGAAACCATGCCCAAGGCCAGTGGCGAGGCAAAGGTCGAGGCCAAGCCGGGCATAACAAATATCGAAGTGACGATCAAAGGTTTGAGCCTGCCCTCGACCCTGGGTGCGGAGTACCTGACCTATGTGCTTTGGGTTGTCACACCGGAAGGGCGCACCGGCAATTCGGGAGAACTTCTCCTCAATAAGAACGGCGAGGCGAAACTGACAGCGACCACGCTGGCCCAAACCTTCTCCATGATTGTGACCGCGGAACCATATTTTGCCGTCCGCCTGCCCAGTGAGACGGTGGTCATGGAGACCGAGACGCGGAAAAATCAGAAAGGGAAACTCTTCCCAGTCAACGAATACAAGCTCCTGAGGCGCAGTGAATACGCGAAGGCCGGCAATCCGCTGGCGCTGACCCCCGATCTCCAGCGCGTGCCCCTGGAGATGTATGAGGCTCGCAACGCGGTTGACATCGCGAAGTCCCACGGTGCCGCTAAATATGCCCCGGAGATTTTGTCCAAGGCTCAAGGCAGTCTGGATATGGCAGAAAGCGCTCTCGCCGCAAACAAGGACAAAAAGCAAATCATCTCCACCGCTCGGCAGACCGTCCAATTCTCTGAGGACGCGCGCATTCTCGCTGCACGACGCCAAGAGGAAGAGCGCATCGCGTCCGAGCGAGATGCTGCCGCTGACAAGGCCAAGTCTGCAGCGGAAACCAAGGCGGCTGAAGAAGCCCAACGCCAGGCCGAGCTTACTGCCGCAAAACAGGCCCAGATGAAAGCGGAAGCCGACGCCTTAGCCGCGAAGGAACAGGCCGCTCAGGCAGACGCCGAGCGCGCCCGCAAAGCTACGGCTGACCTCCGCGCCCAACTGCTGGATCAGCTCAATCGTATTTTGGATACTCGCGATACCCCGCGCGGGCTGGTTGTCCGCATGGGGGATGTGCTCTTTGATACCGGAAAATATGATCTGCGCCCGGAGGCCAGAGAGAAGCTGGCAAAGCTATCCGGTGTAGTTCTGTCGCATCCTGGACTCAATCTTGCCGTCGAAGGGTATACGGATAACGTCGGAGGCGACGAGCTGAATCAGAAGCTCTCCGAGAAACGCGCGGAATCTGTGCGCACCTACCTCGTCGCGCAGGGATTGACTGACGGCAGCGTCTCCTCGCAGGGTTTCGGCACGTCAACGCCCGTATCCGACAATGCCACCGCCGCTGGTCGGCAACAAAACCGCCGAGTAGAAATTGTCGTTTCCGGCGAGGTCATCGGCGCAAAGATCGGAGGATAGTCTCGAAATCGGCGGATGGCCCGGCCTTTGCTCTTGGCGAAAACCATCACAACTGCGGGTGCCCCGTCCTTCGCGCATTTTGAACAGCAGCATTTTGCGAAGGGCGGGTACCGGACTGCCGCAAGCATGGGATTGTTGCGCCGAACGCTCACACCACTCGACTGCGAAACGAAATCTCTCCCCATCCCACGTTCACCCTCACCGGTCCCGGTTCATCCAGCAGATAAAACCGGTAGCTGCTCCATCTCCATTGCTCCGGCGACCCCACCAATCCGCGTTTCACCGGATTCCGATGCATGTACCGCAGCTTCTCGATCCGCTTCGCCGTCCAGACGTTGAAGTCATAGAAGCGCGCCGGCCAGAATGCCCGCCGGGGTTTCTTCCGCAAACCACTCCTGCTGCCGCGGATCATGGCGCTTTTTCTTGGGCAACAGCGCACGCGCCGTACGCTGCTTCACGACCTGCATCACCGTCGATGGACTTCCCTCCTCTGGTTCGGTGATCAGCAAATGCACGTGCTCCGGCATAACGACGTAGACGACCGCTACAAACCGGTAGCGCTGGAGCGTCTGCTCTAGGATGGAGAGGAACCGATCCTGCGCTCGCACAGAACGGAGAAAAGGGAATCTGTGATAGCAGGAACAGGTGATAAAGTGCAGGTGATGCGCCCCGTAACTGCGATGCAAACCCGCGGGCATGACCCGGCTATACTATCGCCAGCATCGCGCCCGCCCTTGCCAACAACGCAAGGACGGGGCACCCACAGTTCGAAACGGGAAAAGAAAGACAACTCTGAAAGGCCGGGCCACCCGGCAGCGCCTAATTATGCGGTGGGTACTGCGACAGATACAAGTACGCATCGGCCGCCTCATCCGGCGTAAGGTACGTAAACACGGGCATATGACCGCGGACGGATGCTGGAGGTGAGCCTTCCTTGGCAGAAGCACCGGCCGTGACCTTGGTGACGAATTCGTTGAGGCCCAGCCGCGAGGTGAAACTGTTGAGCGGCGGAATTTGCCCCTCCAATAGCTCCGAAGGGCTGGGGTTATGGCCGACAGCGGCGTGGCAGATATGGCATGTGGATTTAACGATATGCTCGCCGACACGCAATGGCGGCTCGACCACGGGAACTTGCTCTTTCTCCGCCCCTGGGATGCCTGCAAGCTGTCGTAGGTACGCGAATAGCGAGGTGACTTCCGCACTGGTTAGGTCGGGATTAGGGGAAGGCATGTCCGTCCCGCCCTTGCGTAGGCGTTCGAGCAGCGTGCGCTTGGCCTGCTTCGCAAGGGCTGCGGCATCCTTCGAGGTCACGTCCATGCCGACCTTCTTCATGCGCGCGATGTACATGCTTGCGGATGTTGCCCGCACGGGATCGATGACAGAGTTGATCTCGGGCGGGGCGCCGGTGCCGGACGCGCCGTGGCACGCTTGGCACTTCAGGCGGTACAAGTCGGCGCCGGACAGTCGAGTGCTTTGTCCGGTGAACTTGTTAGAAAGTTGCAGCGCCGGATGCGGTGGCGATTGGCCGGGCATGGAGGCTGCGGGCCCGTAGACGCCGGAAGACTTCCCCATGCTGGTTACGGCCAAACTTCGATGGCGCTGCACCAGCCAGCTTTCGCCCTCCACCGGCGTCACAACTTGCGCAAACCCGCACCCCGACAGCGCCAAGAGAAGGGCTACCAATGCGTACGGCCCCCTACTCGACTTCTTGTTCCTGCTGCTTAGCATTTTCGTGCTCCTTAGCCTAATCGTACCTCGCCGCCTCTTTTAAGGGTTAGACTGTCCACTCTAGGTGATGGTCGCCCCTCCGCGCAGTGGTGGTCGCTAGAGGAACAACCGATTAGTACCAAGGAGCGCCCTCCTCGGAAGCTAGCGCTGGCTCAGCTGGCGATAAATCTCGATTTCACTCATCATCACCGCGTAGCCGACCACCACAAAGCGGTAGCGTTGCCGGAGTTTCTCCAGAATCTGTAGAACAAGTCACGCCCGCGCACATCGCCAAGCCACGGCAGTCGGAGTGATAACAACTGCAGGTAAGAAAGTGCAGATGATCGTCGCCGTAGTACCGCTTGAGCCCTTTCGGCATTCTCTAACTGTAAGAGCAGAACGCTAACGTAGTGCGTCAAACACATCGACATTTATGAGCTGCCGGTTTCCCCTGTGATCCTCTGTGCCCTCTGTGGTGAAAGCCTTTGACTTCCTCACCGAACACCACGGAGCACGCGGATCGATACAAAACATTTAACCCTCACCATTTTCGACGCACGAACCCTATAAGTCGTCTCATAAATGTCAGCGCCAGATTCGGGCTCAGCCAGGTCACGGCTGGAGCGGATCCATTTGCATGGTTGGGACGATGATGGTGATGTCGTCAGACTCTGTCGGCGACGTCAGCCATCACCAAGGGCAAGGTCGTCGCCACGGCCGACGGATCACCCCAAACGCCAACAGTTGACAGCCTCTCCCCAAAGGGAGGAAACTTTTCACTTCCATAGTTCGTCTATGCAAAGAGAAGCTGATGAAAGAAGCCAAGACGAAGAGCAAGAACGAGCTGCTTCCGGGCACGCTCGAGATGTTGATTCTGAAGACGCTGTCGATCGAGTCGATGCACGGCTACGGCATCGCGCAGCACATCCAGATGCTGTCGGCGGACGTGCTGACGATCGAAGAGGGATCGCTGTATCCGGCGCTGCAGCGGATGCTCGTCAAGGGATGGGTGTTGGCCGAGTGGAAGATTTCGGCGAACAACCGGCGAGCGCGCTTCTACACGCTCACGACTGCCGGGAAGAAGCAGCTCGGCGTCGAGGAATCGCGATTCTCCCAGATGTTCGGCGCGATCATGCGCGTGATGAAGACGACGTAGTGTCCTGACTCTCAGGAGGGTGCCGTGGGTTCTGTGCTCCGACGTCTGCTGTTCTTCTTCCAGCGGAATCAGTTCGATCGGGATCTGGAAGACGAGCTGCGCTTTCACGAGGAGATGAAGGCGCACGCCCTCGCCGACGCGGATGGCATGAGCGGCGACGAGGCGCGGGCGGCCGCGCGGCGGCGGATTGGCAATCCGCTGCGGCTGCGCGAACAGTCGCGCGAACCGTGGACCTTCGCGACGGTCGAAACGTTCGCGCAGGACGTGCGTCACGCGCTGCGATTGATGCGGCGCGATCCGGCGTTCACCTTCACCGCCCTCGCCACGCTCGCGCTCGGCATCGGCCTCAACACCGCGATTTTCTCCGTCGCCTACGGCGTGCTCTGGCGTCCGCTGCCGTATCCCAATCCCGATCGCCTCGTCATCGTCTCGTCAGCGCAGCAGACCGAGACGGGCGTCAGGACGTTCTCGACCTGGGCGCCCGTGTCGTACGAGGCGCTGCGCCCGCGCGTCACCACGCTCGATCATCTCGCGGCCTACACCTCGATCGACGTGCAGCTCACCGGACGCGGCGAGCCGCTGCAGTTGCCCGCGCTCGACGTGAGTCCGAATTTCTTCGCCACGCTGGGCGTCAATCCCGCGCGCGGCCGCGCGTTCCTCACCGGCGCCGCGGCGCCAGACGACGATCGCAGCGCGATCGTCAGCGATCGGCTGTGGCGCACGTCGCTCAAGGCCGATCCGGCGATCGTCGGACAGTCCATCACCATCGACGGCCTCCCCCGTACCGTCGTCGGCGTGCTGCCGCCGGACTTCAGCTTCAGGCCGGTGATCCCCCGGCTCGGCGCGCTGCCGGAAGCGGACATCTTTCTGCCCAATCGCTGGCCCGGCGACACCGGCAGGAACGCGTTTCTCTTCCTGCTGGGCCGCATGAAGTCAGGCGTGACGCAGGAACGCGCGGAAGCGGAATTGACGGCGCTGGTGAACGATCCGTCGATCGCGCCCGCCGGCGCACTCGCGCATGGAGGGCGCACTCGCGCCGAACGTCCGCACGCTCGCGCGCGCGGTCGGCTTGCAGGAGTACGGCACGGAGTCGGTGCGCACGCTGCTGCTGATCCTGCTCGGGGCGGTGTCGTTCGTGCTCCTGATCGCCTGCGTCAACGTCGCGAACCTGCAGATGGCGCGCCTCACCGCGCGCCGCGGCGAACTGTCCGTACGCATGGCCCTCGGCGCGGGACGCCGGCGGATCGTGCGTCAGTTGCTGACGGAAGCGGTCGTGTTGTCGCTGCTGGGCGCGTCGCTCGGCGTGATGCTCGCGCAGATCGCGATCGACGTCACGCTGCCGCTCGTGCCGCAATTCGCGCTTCCACGCCTCGGCGGCATCGTGATCGACGCGCGCGTGATGGCGTTCTGCCTCGGCTTGTCGCTCGTCTCGACGCTGCTGATCGGCCTCGTGCCGGCGCTGCGCGTCAGCGGGGCCGCGTTTGGCGAAGGCCTCGCGCTGCACGCCGGCGAAGCGCGCACGACGGGCGACCGTCAGGGCGAGCGGCTGCGGACGCTGCTGGTCGCCGCGCAGATCGCGATGACGCTCGTCCTCCTGATCGGCGCGGGCCTGCTGATTCACAGCTTCGTGCGTCTCACGTCGGTGTCGCCCGGCTTCGAATCGAGCGGGCGCGACGGCGTCGTGCAGACCGTCAGGGTGACGCTGCCCGAACGCCTCTACGACGAGCCCGAGCGCATCCATGCGTTCGCGCGCGGCGTGCTCGATCGCATCCAGTACCTGCCGGGCGTGACGTCCGCGAGCCTGATCAACTCGGTGCCGTTCGGCATGATGTTCATCCGCGGCGACTTCGACATCGAGGGGCAGCCGAAGCCGACGCTCGATGCCGGCAGGCCGAAGATCGACGCGGGCTATTTCAAGACCATGGGGATTCCGCTGCTGGCGGGACGCGAGTTCACCGCACGGGACACGGCGGCCGCGCCGAAAGTGGCGATCGTCAGCGAGCGCATCGTGCGCGAATACTTTCCGGGTGGTCCGGGCGAGGCGCTCGGCCGGCGCGTGCGCGTGAGCGATCGCGGCGAGTGGCTGACGGTGGTGGGCGTGGTCGCGGACATCCGTCAGATGGGACTCGATCAGGACGTGCAGCCAATGATCTACGTGCCGTTCCAGCAGGAGCACAGCGGGTTCCTGCGGTTCGTGTCGTTCGTCGCGCGCACGGCCACACCCGCCAGCGTGGTCGAAGGCATCCGCGCGGAAATTCGCCGCGCCGCGCCCGATCTGCCGATCGAGAGCACGGTGACGATGGACGAAGCGGTGGCGGCGTCGGTGGCGCCGCCGCGTTTCCGGATGTTGCTGCTGGTGCTGTTCGCGATGACCGCGACGCTGATCGCGACGTGCGGCATCTACGGATTGATGGCCTACGCGGTGACGCAGCGCCGCCGCGAGATCGGCGTGCGCATGGCGCTCGGCGCCGAACGCCGCGACGTGCTCCGCCTCGTGCTCACGCGCGCGCTCCGCATCGTCGTCGCCGGCCTGATCGTCGGCCTCGCCGGGGCCGTCGGCGTGACTCGCGTGCTGCAGACGTTCCTGTTCGGGGTGACGCCGACCGATCCGATCGCGTTCACGATCGTCACGCTGCTGCTGATGGCGGTGGGACTGATGGCGGCATGGCTGCCCGCGCGCCGCGCGACAAGGATCGACCCGTGCGCCGCGCTGCGCGCGGAATAGCCCCCGGTGCCCACCCTTTCCGCCGCCCCGCAGTAGGGCGGCCCATTCTTTGCGCCTTTTTGCAAAGGTTGGGGTGGTTCCATGTATGTTACGTGGAATATGGTTTACGCAAGGCTCACCAGTTCGAGCTGACGGCTCTATTGCAGTTGTTTGTTGAGCAGGGATGGGGGAGCGCGAGGGGCAAGGGATGGCGTTTGAATCCCTTGCCCCTCGCTCAGCTATGTAGAAGCCCGCCGCTTGCTGTTTACGAGTTTGCGTCATGCGCGAGATTATTCACCTCGCGTTTACCAGCCTCCTGCTAGGCGAATGACAGTATCAAGTGAACGTTCACGTCGTCGCATCGGAGATATCCATTGGCAATCGATTTCAAAGTTGAGCCGATTCGTTGGAATCTCTTTCCTCGTGATGCCAGTGATTCGCTTTGTCGGGCGTGGCTGACATTTCAGTCGCAACGGGGCCTAAGTCGCAACACACTCGAAGCATATTGCCGCGGCCTTGAGCTGTTCCTTCGCTTCCTGGCCGATCAGAAGTTGGCAGTTGTCGCCGTCACAGGCGCTGATGTCGGCGGGTATCTCGCCGTGATGCAGGCGCGCGGAACCGTTGTATCCAATGCGACCGTCCAACAGCGTCTAACCGTGCTTCGGCTTTTCTACGGCTACTTGGTCGAGGAAGGAGTCTGTGCAAAGAACCCAGTAGTCCGGCACAACGGACGTAGCCTCGTTCGTCGATACTCCCGACTGCCCTGGATTCCGAACGAGGTGGACTGGCAGTCCATTCTTGCAGCTACGGTCTCGCAGCCGATCCGTAATCGAACCATGCTTGCTTTTGCCTACGATGCGGCACTGCGGCGCGAGGAACTTTGCGGCTTGCAAACGGATGACATCGATCCTTCCAGTCGCACGCTTCGCGTCCGTGCCGAGAACACAAAAGGACGGCGTGATCGAGTTGTGCCGTACTCCAGCGCGTCGGATGCTTTGTTGCTACAGTATCTGTCACATCGGCGAAACATCGCACGCAAACGCGGCCCGTTGTTCCTCTCCGAGTCACGCCGGAACTATGCAGCCGGCATCTCCATCTGGTCCTGGTCGAAGATCATTCTCCAGATCGCTCGGCGCGCCGCTGTGCCGCGCTTCACAACACACACTCTGCGGCATCTATGTCTGACAGACCTGGCTCGTGCCGACTGGGATATTCACGAGATCGCTGCATTCGCCGGCCACCGATCCATACAAACGACGCTGCTTTACGTTCACCTCAGTGGTCGTGACCTGTCGCGGAAGCTTGCTGCGGGAATGGCCCACATTCACGAACAGAGGACGCGACTGCTCGCCGGGCAAACCAGATGAGTTCAGCACCAATCACGAAGAAGAAAGTGAATAACATTGGCCGATGGATTAGAACTCTGACCCGGCCGCCAGTAAAGATCGAGGAATGGGAAGCGAATTCTTCAAATCCAGACGTAGACTATTGCAGCTGGCAAAAGAAAGGGACCGAATGCGAAACTCCGAACACCGCCGCTGGCGGCCTCGACGATGCTGGGCATATAACCGACAATATGGGCGCCCCCATAGGTTGGCAACCATTCACAATGCAACAACAATTTCTTGTGGATCGTCAGGGCGTGCAGGTCTTCTGGCCAAATTCGAATGGTAGTTGGTATGGGGCATGGGGAACTACCGCACCGAGCCCGCCCAACTTTCACCCGAACCAATTGACGAACACGACGGTCGGGTGGGCTACGATAACTCAAATCAACGCCAACTACGACGCTCCGACAAGTTGCATCTCCGGTTGCGATACGAGGCCACCGAACTCAGGTCCCCCAAGCCAATGAGAAAGACACCGGCGCGCTTTCTACGGGCAATAGCGATAACTCTTTTTCTTGTGCTGAGTTGCTATGGCTTGGCGCGAGCATATTTGGCATACGAGGCGAATAGAGCCGGACGTATGTTGAAAGAACTCGCGGCTGTGAAAATTGGCGACAGCGAAGGACAAGTGCTTCCGATGCTGCGGCGATATGGTAGCTGCCGAGGCGAGATGGATCCCTACAAAAAGAGGGATAAGACTGATTACGAGTGTCTGGTCGAAATTGGCCCTTCGGGCATCTACTATAACGTGGATCGCGCTAACACTGGCATGTTTTATCGCACCACCCGAGCAATTCTGAGCAGCCTCAACCCACGGCTCAGAAGAGCAATTGGCCTCCGCAGGTGGAGTGTGTATGGACGCGTAGGATTTAAAGACAAACAGGTGAAGGCTGTATTCGGCTCGGTAATGGTCGAGGGCAGTCATGAGTGGCTGGCCGGCGACTGGGGTCTTGAGAATACGATTCCGGAGTGGGCAATTGAAAGCTTTGTGACTTCGCCGGGAGTCTCCTGGCCCCACGACGTGAACCACTACCTGGTGGGCTGGACTCGCCTGTTAGCGATGGAAGTCCAGAACGGCGGAGGGGAAGGCGCTGGCGTCGGCATTACTACTGCTGCGACGGACGAAGAAAGACGATCCGCACATGAATTTAGGCTGCAGTGCCTGACATCGCGTTCAGGGTGCCGGACAGTCTGCGATCTTTATCCTGCCGCAGTGGAATTTGCCAATAGTGCAACCTTGTATGGAAAAATCCCCCCCAACTCCATATCCCCTTTTTTAATTCCACATAATGCTCTTTCCCTTGGTGCTTGCTGCCTAAGCCACCGTGGGACGTTTATCTCCCCTGAGGCTCCTTTTTCCACAGCGAAGATTTCATTCTTGTGACGAACGACCTTGACTGAGCCTGCAGAAGGTTCACAATGGAGTCGTGCCCAGTCGCACCGCGAACGACCGATCAGGAGGAGCCAGACTCACTCAGAAACTCGAGTCTTGCTAAGTCCTTATTCTGGAAGATTTTGCGTGTAAGTCCTTCTTTGACAAGATTTTGCAGGCATCATTGGCGATCTTGAGCTTGCAAGTCGTTTAGCTTCAATATTTTGCCGACTTTGATCTGAAAAAAAACATTCGCGCTGAAGACGCACAAAGCACGGCCTAACCCCTTATTCCAGAATATTTTACGTGTAAGCCCTTATTTTAGAAGATTTTGCGAGGAACAACCGAGATCAAAGTCTGCTAAGTGCAACGAATCCAAGATTTTGCCGATCTTTGATCCGAAAATTTCGCACGCGGTATCTCCGTCGCTTCTTCGCCAGGTCCAGATCGCACCCGGCACGGCAGTGCCGTTTGCCGATATCCCCCTTGGATGGGACAATACAGTTCTATGCATAAACCGCTCACCACTCTGGCTATTTCACTGTTGGCCGCCGTCGTCATGCTGCCCGGATACGCTCCCGCGCAGGATACTCCGTCCGCCACTCCACCATCCAAACCCGCGCAGTCGACACCCAAGACTCCGGCCGCAAAGAAGACGACGCCAGGCACGGCAGCGAAACCCGCGACTGGGGCCACAGCCGCGCTGACCACGCAGAAGCAGAAGGAAAGCTACGCGCTCGGCATGAGCATCGGACTCGGCTTCAAAAAGCAGGGCTTGGACTAAGTCGATCGATTCCGCCATCGTCGCTCGCGGCATGCGTGAAGCTCTCGCCGGCACAAAGACGGCCATGACTGAAGATGAAATGAAGGCTGCACTCCAGCAGCTGCGCACTGAATTCACCGACCGCGCAGGAAGCCAAGGCCAAGGAAGCCGGAGCCACCAACCGCAAAGAAGGCGACACCTTCCTCGCCGAGAACAAGTCGAAGGACGGCGTCAAGGTTCTCCCCGACGGCCTGCAATACAAGGTCCTGACCGAGGGCAACGGCCCCAAGCCCGCAGCGACCGACACGGTCACCGTCAACTATCGCGGTACCCTGATCAACGGCAAGGAATTCGACAGCTCGTACAAGCGCGGTCAGCCCGCAAGTTTCCCCGTCAACGGCGTGATCAAGGGATGGACCGAAGCGCTGCAGTTGATGCCCGTCGGATCGAAGTATCAGCTCTTCATTCCCGCCGATCTCGCCTACGGCGATCGCGGCGCAGGAGCAGACATCGGCCCCGGCGACACCCTGATCTTCGAAGTGGAATTGCTCTCCATCGGCGAGCAAGAAGGAGCCCGGAGCACAGAAGTAAGAAGTCAGAGCAGAAGTGAAGTCCACTCGATTTCGCTTCTGCAGTTTCGCCAGGCATGGAGAAGCCGTCCGCGGTCGCGGGCGGCCTTTGTGTTTCTGAACAACTGCTGAATCGGCGAGGGCTTACAACGCGTTGCGAAGATGCTCTTCTGCCGAGAGGTGCGCTCCGGCCAGCAGCAGCAGGCCCGACAGGAACGCCCAGAACATCATCGTCACCGACAAAGCGAACGGTCCGTAGACTTCCTGAAAATTCAGCCACGGCAGCGCGATGATGTAGGCGTACTTCAGCGCCTCTGAGAGCAGTCCCATGATGATGGCCACCGGCAGCACGGTGCGGGCGGGAACTTTGCCGTTAGGCAGCACCCAATAGATCAGGAAGAAGATGGCGATGCTGGCCGCGATCGCGAAGACCTTCATCACCAGAAAGCCCACGACCCGCACGAAGCCGGTACCGTAGCCGCGCAGAATGAACTCCATAAACGCGACCGGGCCCGCTGTGAGCGCGATCGAGAGCAGCGCCAGAGCGCCGCACGCGAAGAGCCAAGCCGAACGACACCACCTGATTGCCCAGGTACGATCGATTGTTCTCGAATCGCCAGATGCGATTCAGCGCGACCTCAAGCGGCAGAAAGACTCCCGACGACGTCACCAGCAGAATCACCAGCGAGACGACTTGCACCCGCTGCCGCGAATTGACCATGGAGTTGAGATTGCGGATCACGAAGTCCTGGCCGGCGGGCAGATAGTCGCGAAGCAGCTGCACGACGACGTCATACATAACGCGCGAATGAAAAACGTGGCGGATGAGAGTCATCATCAGCATCACGAAAGGGAAGAACGAGAGGATCGAGTTGGCCGCGACCGAGAAAGCGAAGGTGTGGACGTCGGTCCGCATGAGGTACTTGATGGTCGAAAGCACCAGCGCGCGCGAACTGGGCTGACGCCGGCGGCGCAGCCTTGACCGGCGTGCGGACGGGCACAGTCGGATTGGGAGGCTGGGCCACGAGGAAAGCAAATCGTATCAGAACGAGATCGGAAATCCGCGGATGAGGCGAACGGAAGTTCCCGGGGCGGTTACCGAGCTATTTCTTAATCTGCGTTAAAGTTATCTGAAATGACCGGTGGTCACGGTTGTATCGTTTTCCTAATTTTCCTTGCGAAACGTTTCAATACTGCTTATTATCTGGTGCTCGACACCGGGATTTGGTCCGGTGGTGAGAACCAGTGGTTGGTTGACGTTTGTTAGGTGTGGTGGAAACGTGCCAAATTGTCGGACTCCAGGTCGCCCACAGCAGCTGCTCACTGCTGTCGGAGGCTGAGGAGTCTTTTCCTTTTTGGAAGTAATTTCCCTCTGCACGTCGTAGACGCAACCGAAAAATTCTACCGGCTTCTCTGAGGGGGGCTTCGGTCGATCGAAGCGCGATCCGAGAAACGGAGAATCATTCTTCGTAATTGGTGAAAGGAGTTTTTCCGTGAGAGAGAAAGGAACAGTGAAGTGGTTTAACGGGGCGAAGGGATATGGATTTATCCAGCGCTCTACCGGTGAAGATGTGTTCGTACACTTCTCCGCCATACAGGAGAACGGCTACCGCACTTTAAACGAAGGCGAGACCGTGGAGTTTGACCTGCTCAAGGGCCCCAAGGGCTTTCAAGCGGCAAACGTAGTTCGCGCATAACTGCGAATGAAATTGGAAGCCCTCCCGGAACCCAGCGGGAGGGTTTTTTATTTCGGTGAACACCGGAGCGGGACACTTTCTTGATTTCGGTGTGCAACGATCGTCTGGGCCACCGCCCTAACCTCCCCTGGGTCGTCTTGTGAAATCATTGGCTTAGCGGGAAATTGCATTTTAATCCTAGGCTGCGATGAGTTGCGGGGAGAAATGGGGGCTGTCCGCCGGCAGGCCGGATCTCATTGACCCGCGTTTTGAACGCAATGTCCCGTTTCACCGTGAACGCTAAGATCAAAGGAGTCAACAGTTCGGAGGGTAACGAACTGATGGTGACCGAGGTACGTTGCAGCAGCTTTCCGCTCAGTCTAATGTTCCTCAGATCAAGATGAACCTGCCCACGGAACGCCCCTCGAAATCGCACCGTAAAGACCTAATGGCCAATGCAAGCAGTGATCGCCGTCAGATAGCAAAGCGCCGGAGCAGTCGAATGGCCCTCAACGCTTCTATAGGGCTGTCGGGTGAAGACCGCCAAAAGTGTTCCTTTACGATGACTGCCAAAGCCACCAACCTGAATAGGCATGGAGCGGCCATCCAACTAAATCGTGAGCTGCTGGTTGGCTCTACTGTGGTTGTGCGAAACAAGAGTGGCGCTCAAGTTTCTGCTCGGGTCGTTGCACAGTTGGCTGGTCTGCAGGGAGTCCCCACGTACGCAATCGAGTTTGTTGAACAGGACGATAGGGGAAAGACCTTTTGGGGTATCACCTTCCCATCCTTGGAAAGCAGGGGAGCGACTGCAAAGGCTGCGGAGCAATCTGGAATCACGCGCCGCAGGCGGGGCATTGCATCTCTGCAAGGATAGCTGTCGCAAAATCTCGTGGGTGTTGAAAAAGTCCAACGTGCGAAATTAGCAAAAACAAAATTGGCGGGGTGGCCCAGGCTTTTGATTTTGCTGGTATCAGCAAGACCGCGGGTGCCCCGTCCTGCGCGCAGTTTTGCAGGGGGAGGATTACGAACGCATGCGCAACCGGGTTTGTGTGGAAGGGACAAAGACTTGCGTCGGCAGCATCGTACCCGCCCTTGCAAAAAACGCAAGGACGGGGCACCCTCAGTTTCTAAGCGGGAAGGAAATCAAAATCTCCAAAGGCCGGGCCACCCGCTCCCAGAAGCAAAATTTTTCTGGCGAGCCCGGAAACAACTGTATAGAACCTTAACTCCGCTTTGCGAACTTGGATTCGCTCAAGTCCAGCTCGTGCTCCAGTTCGCGCAGGAGCTCGTCGCTGATGCGTCGTTCGTTGCGGAGCTGAACGGCGGTTTGGCGCTCGATCTTCAGCAGCTTGCGACTGGCTTCGACATACTGGTTGTGGAACGTGGGCGCGAGCGTGTCGGCGCTGCTGTCTTCATTCAGGCTGGCGAGCCTGGCGCGATAGTGTTGCGATAGATCGTCATACACTTTGGCCAGTTCTGGCTTGGCGTCTTCACCAGCGTCCTCAAGATATTGCAGTGCGGCCGTGAGAATTGTGCGTCTCGCCTCCTCCTCTTCCGTGGAATGCGACGCGGAAGCGCCAGCCAAGCCAAGCGCACGAATAAGGGGTGGTAACGTGAGTCCCTGAAGAACGAGCGTAACCAGGATGGAGCTGAAGGCGAGGAAGATAATCATGCTTCGCTGCGTGAAAGGCGTGCCGCCTTCGAACGACTGTGGCAGTGCAATGGCGGCCGCTAGCGAGATAACGCCGCGCATCCCGGTCCAGCCAATGACGAAAATCTGGCGGACCCCCGGCATCGGTTCCCTCTGATGAAGAATGCGCCGGCGAATGACATTGGCCAGATAAGCTCCAGGGAAATTCCAAATCAGGCGCAACAAAATCAGAAACGCGCTGAACAGAGCGCCGTACTCAATCAGTGTTCCCATCTCGTGATCGCGAATGTTCGAGAGAACGTAGCGTAGTTGCAGGCCGATCAAGACGAACACAACACCGTTGAGAATGAAAGTCAGAGACTCCCATACGGCCCAGGCCTGTAGCCGCACACCAGGAGAAAAAAAGTGAGAGCTCTGGCGGCTCAGGTAAAGTCCGGACGCGACAACGGCAAGCACGCCGGAAGCCTTTACTGCATCGGCGGTCAAATAGGCTACATAGGGCGTGAGAATGCTGAGCGCAATTTCGATCGGGCCGTCGTCGATGCGATGCTCTACCCAGTGGACGATGATGCCGACCGCCAGCCCGATCAAGATGCCAACAGCCGTCAAGTACAGAAGCCGCAACAGACCCAACGTGAAGGTGGGCCTCATGCCGCCGACAAGCAGCACGAGTCCGAATTCGAGTGCGAGCAAAGCGCTGGCGTCGTTGAGCAGGCTCTCGCCCTCCAGAATGTCCACCAGGCGTTTGGGAAGTCCGACGCGTTTTGCAACAGAGGCAGCGGCAATGGCATCCGTGGGCGCGACTACCGCGCCGAGCACCAGGCCGACGCGCCAGTCAAAGCCTGGAAGAAAGAAATGTCCTAAGGCGGTCACGCCCAGGACTGTAAAGGTGACCAGGCCAAAGGCGAGTAGCAATATGCTGACCAGGTTGTAGGAAAATTCCCGCCAGGAGGTGAGCCAGGCGGCGCTGTAAAGTAACGGCGGCAGAATCACAAAAAAGACCAGGTCCGGATTCAGTTCGATATGGGGGATGCGCGGAACCAGGCTCAACAGCAGCCCGCCAATTACCATCACGATCGGATAAGGCGTTTTGAGTTTTTTCGAGAGAACCCCAAACACCACGACGAACAGTAGCAGAAGCAGAAACACGAGTTCGGCGACGTGGATGTCCGAATGCATACCAGCTCTTCTCGTCAAAACATACAATATGCTTGGAGGGCTGTCCCACCTTTCCTATTCATCAATGCCAACCGCGCTACTACGACTTCAACGTTCGGCGGGGTGGCCCAGGCTTTTGATTTCGCTCGTATCACCAACACCGCGGGTGCCGCGTCCTTCGCGCAATTTCCGAAGGGCGGGAATTACGAACGCATCCGCAACCGGGTTTGTGCGGAAGTGACAAAGGCTTGCGTCGGCAGCATCGCATGTTTGGGCTTTGTAGGCGAGGCTAACAACAGGATGACCTTACGCGGAGTTCTAGTCCGAAACAGAGACCCCGGTCACTGCGTGCGCGTAACCTCGAAGTATGCTCCTCACTTGAGATATCACAGTTATAAGAGCTAAAGAGGGTGGCTATTGGCTGGTGGCCCACTCAAGCTGGTTTTTGACTTGAGTCGGGACGTAGAGGACTGGTCAAGCCAACCTCGGAATAACTCAGTGAAGAATCTTTCCAGTTTACCCACACAACGAACATCGCGTTGTGTGGGCCACCCTCGGACCTCGATCTTCAATGATGGGACGGTGGCCCACTCAAGCCTGATTTTGGCTTGAGTGGGGCATTTTCGACGCCTGGACAGAGCCTTTCCGCTTCTCGCTCGCACTTGCGCGCGGTCCATTCGGACTCGATTTCAACTCGTCCCTCGCCGCCCGTGGCGTGATGGAGAAAGCTACTCCACGGCCAGTCGTCGGGGCGCTTGCACAATCCCCGCTTTACCGGATTGCAATGAATGTAGTGGAGCTTCTCTACAAACTGCGCATGATTGCGAACGTTGAAATCGTAGTAGCGCTTTTGCCAGAAATGGTTGGCGTCTCCGATCAAACGCCGCGCCACTCCTTGCTTCAGCGATTTGAGGGCGTGGGCGAGCGTGCGCTGTTGCTTGAGACAAGGGACATTCCCACTCAAGCCAAAACCGGGCTTGAGTGGGGCACCGTCGACTGCGGGCTCGCTGAGGAGAAGGTGAATGTGCTCGGGCATCACGACGTATGCGTAGACACGAAGGCGGAGTTGCGGCGTACGCGCTCAAGGGCGTTCTCAAGGACTTGCCGGCTCGCATCGGTCGTGAACAGGGGACGGCGGTACAAAACCCGAAGCATATGCTGGTCCGCCGCGACGGCCGTCTCTGCACCGAACTACGGTCGAAAGAAGAAATCCCGCGGCTGCCACCGCCGGACAATTCACCGGAAAATCCACCGGACAATCCAGCCAAGCAGCGGTCGAGAAAAAGCCGGTCGCCAGCACCAGTGCCGCCCAAGTCCGGGAAAAAATCAACGACATGATTCGCCAAAACCTTCCCGAACTCACCAAAGCCTATAACGAAGCGCTGAAAAAAGAAGGCGAGAAGCAATCCATGAAGAAGGAAGCGGACAAGGAGCTCGCACGCGCCCCTTCGCTTCGCTCAGGGGCGCGGGGCGGACGAGGCGTCCGCCCCTACACAATCATTCAAAAAGCAACTACACGATCACTCAAACCGGAATGCTGAAATCGGATCGACCCGGGTCGCTTTTCTGGCTGGCACCCAGACTGCTACGAGAGCCACTGCGCACAAAACGATTGGCGTCAGAATGAAGGCCATCGGATCCCACTTCTTTACTCCAAACAGGAATCCCGTTAGAAACTTTGTCAGCCAGAATGCTCCGGCGATCCCGATTACCAGTCCAATCCCCGCCAGCAGCATTCCCTGGCGAATCACCATGTTTCGAATATTCGAAGCCTGCGCTCCGAGCGCCATCCGTACACCTAGTTCCTGGGTGCGCTGCTGGACCGAGTAAGCCATTAATCCATAGATGCCGATGGCCGCCATCAGTAGAGCTGAAGAGCCGAAGGCCGTGAGCAGCAGCATGTTGAAGCGCTCGCGCGATGTCGTCAGCACGACGATCTCATCCATACTGCGAATGTGCGCCACTGGCAGCCCGCCCGTCGCTTCGCGGATCGCGTTGGTCACTGCGGCCGTGAGCGTGTGCGGCTCCATCCGCGTGCGCACAATCCACCACAGTGGGGCGATGCGCGAGTTGAGCGCCGTTACTTTGTCGGGCATCTGCGCAACCGGGATATACATTGTCGGGCCCGGGTCCTGATTGAGTCCGCCATCCCGCGTATCTCCGACAACGCCGATCACCTGCCGCGGTGGTTCGACGAAGACCGGTCCCATTCCCGCTCCAATCTCTACGCGGTCGTTCAACGGATCGCCTTTGGGCCAGAACTGTCGCGCCATCGCTTCGTTGATGATGACCACGCCCGGCGCTGATCCGTTGTCATGTTCGGTGAAATTGCGTCCGCGGACGACGGGTACCTTGAAAACATCGAAGTAACTCCATGAGACCGGGAAGTATCCCGCTCCGCCTGTATTGGGATTGCTGCCGTTCGCCCGGCCCACAATGTTGAAAGGCAGGCCGAAGCCACCTTGCAACGGCAGACAACAGGCGGCGGCAGTGGCCGTGACGCCGGGAACCGCATTGATCCGCTCGGTGCCGTCGTGAATGACTTGCGCCACACCGTTAGTCTTTTGAAACCTGTCGCCGCTGATCGACATGGCCATTGTCAGCACGTTGTGCGTGTCGAAGCCGGGATCGACTGACTGCAGCTTCATGAATGTGCGAATGAGGAGCGCCGATCCGATGACCAGCACAAGCGCAAGAGCCATCTCGCTGATGACCAGAACAGAACGCATCTTGCCGCTGCGGAAGCCTACTCCTGCGCGGTTGCTGCTCTCGTTCAAAGCTGCCGCAAGATTCTTACGGGAAGCGCTGATGGCAGGCACCAGGCCAAACAAGATTCCGGTCAGCAGCGATACCCCAAGCGTGAACAGGAGTACATTCAAATCGACCTTGACCGCCGATCCATCTTCGCCGATACGCGGAATACTCCCGGGATTGATCGCCAGCAACAACCGAACCCCGGCGAATCCAAGAATGAGCCCAAGGATTCCGCCTGTCAGAGATACAACCAGACTCTCGGTAAGCAATTGACGAATGATGTGCCAGCGTCCAGCGCCGAGCGCAGAGCGCGTAGCGAGTTCCCGCTTGCGCGCCGTAGCGCGAATGAGCAGCAGATTCGCAACGTTGGCACAGGCAATCAACAGCACAAGTCCGACGGTGCCAAGCAGCACGTAAAGGGACGACCGCGTATCGCGGACCATCAACTCCTGCAACAGAATCACGCCGAAGCCACCGTTCGGCCCGAGCGTGCCGGGATAAGTCGTTCGATATTGATCGGCGGCCAGCTTCAACTGCGCGTTGGCCATCGGCACGGTCACGCCCGACTTCAACCGCGCGATCACGCCGAAGTAGTGCGCCTGGTCCGGCGAACTGAGTTCAAACTGAAACGGCAGCCAGAGATCAGCCGGATTGTCCGTAACAAATTCGCGCCCGATCACGCCTACAACCTGATACGGCTGTCCGTTGAGCTGAATATTGTTGCCGACGATGCCCCGATCTCCGCCAAATCGCCGGTTCCACAGACCGTAACTCAGCACAACCACGTTTCCGCCATGAGGGCTGTCTTCCGCCGCGGTAAAAGTCCGCCCCGCAATCACAGGTGCGCCCAGAATCGAAAAATAGTCGGCGCTTACATGCACGCCCTGGACCTGCTCGGGCTGATCGTTGCCGGTCAGGTTCAGTCCGGCGCCGCCGCTGTCGTAAGCCGCAACCTGCTGAAAGATCCCCGTTTGCTGCCGCCAGATATTGAACTTGGGCACGTTCGCGCCGCCAAAGGAACCTTGATCGCCGGTGTTCATCAGATGCACAAGCGATTGCGGATCGGGATACGTGAGCGGCTTGAGCAGAACCGTATTAATGACGGAGAAGACGGCGGTATTCGCGCCGATCCCGACGGCGATCACGAGGATCGCGACGACCGTGAATCCTGGAGCCTTCAGCAGCGATCGCACCGCAAAGCGAACGTCGCGCCAGATATATTCAGCGGACAGAAACGAAGAGCCGACCGACAGCGCTCTGTCCGTTACCGGGCCTTTGCTGATTCATGACGCCCCCTTGTGATTCAGAGAAGTCTGCAGATTCAGAATGGACGCAATCGCGCCCCGAAAGTTAGTCCGGGCCCAGCTTTCTTTTGGGAATCCCCACAACTCAGGGTGCTCCACCCTCGCGTTATTGGCAAGGGTGGGGAAGCGCGGACCGCTGAGTCCAGGGTGAAGGCATGGCACCACTCGACTAGTCTGCCCACTCTTGCAAGAACCAATCGAGGGGATAGCGAAAACCAGTCGAGCTTCGCTCAACGGACAGCCGAAGGCGGCTGTCCCCACATAAGCTTCCCCATAAAGCTTCTCCACATAAGCTGACGGATCCGGCTGAAATCTGGCTTCCGCTTGCCGAACGGCGACATCCAATTCTTGTACCCATCTTCATTTGTATGCAATCAGGAGAAATCCATGAAAGTCGGATTTATTGGCCTGGGCAACATGGGCTCGGGCATCGCCGCCAATCTGATCAGAGCCGGACACGACGTCACGGTATACAACCGCACTTCCAGTAAGGTTGAGCCGCTGGTGAAACAGGGAGCGAAACCCGCCGCGCGCGTCGCCGATGCATGTCATGGAGAAGCAGTCATCACCATGCTTGCCGACGACCCCGCCGTGGAGAGCATCGTGTTCGGAGATGGGGGCATGGCCGCCAATCTGCAGAAAGGGGCGACCCATATTTCGATGAGCACGATCAGCGTGGCGCTGGCCAACAGACTGGCCGCAGCGCACGGCGAGCGGGGGCAGTGGTACCTCTCGGCTCCCGTGTTCGGACGTCCGGAGGCGACCGCTGCTGCCAAGCTCTTCGCGGTGGTTGCCGGTCCGGATGAGGCCGTCAACCGATGCCTGCCACTGCTGGAAGCGATTGCCCAGAGGACATTCCGCTTCGGCCAGAACCCCGCTGAGGCTAACCTCGTCAAGCTAAGTGGCAACTTCCTGATCACCACTGTGATTGAGTCTCTGGCCGAGGCCCTGGCCCTGGTTAGCAAGGCTGGTATTGATCGTCATCAGTATCTCGATTTTCTAACTTCCACGCTGTTTGCCGCCCCGGTCTACAAGACGTATGGCGGAATCATCGCCGACCGGAAGTTCGAGCCGGTGGGCTTTGCCGCGCCGCTCGGCTTCAAGGATAATCGCCTGGTCCTCGAGGCTGCGCAGACTCTGCGCGTTCCGCTGCCGCTCGCCAGTCTGATCTACAACCGCTTTCTCACGCTGCTGGCGCAGGGAGGCGAACATCTGGACTGGTCGGCAATCTCACGCATCGCGTCAGATGAGGCGGGGCTCAGTTAAGGCAGACGTGACAAACTGAAATTACGTCCGATCGTCTGAAGATGTTTAGGAATCCGTCTGACCGGGCAAAAAATTGGGGCCCCATTCTGGGGGCCCCAGGCTAGTGTCATCTGCCGGGACTCACTGTACAGCCGGCAAGGATGCTGGGCTACCTCTTCTAACGCCGGCTTAGTGGGTCTCCGTAAATGATTCCTCGGCCGTTGGTGCCGAAATACACTCGGCCGTAGATACGCGGGTCGCCGGTGATGGTTTGGTTCGTGAGTGCGTATTGGTGGCGATTGTCGTTAATCCGAGTCCAGGTCCCTCCGGCATCGTCAGAGCGATAGATGCCCCACACGCCATGTACCTCGGCACTGCTGTAGAGCGCCGGATATTTGTGGAAAGGAGCGGGCTTGCCGAAGCCGATCGTGCTGGCTGCGTCAACGTTGAACAGCTTGGAGAACGAATTTCCGCCATCGCGCGAATGCCAGATGCCGTACACAGTGGTTGTGCTCCCGCCCGCGAGCCAGATATCGCCCTCGCGGCCCGGCGTTGCCTTGAACTGCGCGGAAGTGCCTGCCGGGGGCAGGTTGCTCGCCGCGGTCGCAGCGAACGTCTGGCCGCCATCGGTGCTGATGTAGAACGCGCCGTTCGCAAAAGCGTAGAACTTCAGCGGATTCACGCGGTCAGAGCGCACGCTCGCCCCACCCGGTGCGCCGGTGGATGGAGTCCAGGTAGTCCCATTGTCCGGCGAGAAGAAGACGCCCGGTGCGGAGCTCCAGACCACGCGGCTGCCATCGGCGGCGGCAGCGACTGTTCCGCCCGAGGCACCCGAGGGTTGAGTAGGCCCCGGCGTCCATGTCTGTCCGCCGTCGGAGGAGAAGCCGATGTTCGTGCCGTTTGTCCCGCCGTTTCCTACACGAACGATAAAGCTGGGGTTCAGTTCCGCGTAATCGACGCTGGTGCCGGTGGTGAATACCGGGTTGGCATCCATCACGCTTGGCGCCGTCAAGTCGTTGTGTGTGTAGCCGCCGTTGTCGGCGATTGCACTGATGAGGTGGGCTGTGCCTGCTGGAGGGCTGATCAGGTCTTGTACGGCCGTTTCTTCAACCCCAACCGCAGCGACAGAGATGTTGACCTGGCTGTTAGTGTCCCATGCCGTGAAATTGTTGGTGCCGTACATGGTAGCGCCCGTGCCGTACAGCATACGGTCGGAATTGAATGGATCGATCTCGAGCGACTCAACCATCCAGCCCAATTTCGGCGTTGGCTGCGGACACAGTGAATTGCTGGAATCTGCTTGCGTGCAGGTCGCTGGTGTTGCGCCGAAGGTGAGCCACGGGGCAACCGAGGCATAGCTGAGCGTGTAATTCGGGGCCATGATATTGGGCCAGGGGTTAGCAAAGTTTGCGTTCCAGATTAGATTCCACGTTTGTCCGCCATCGAGGCTGCGGAAAAAGTTCGTATCCGGCCACCATTGGTTGAGCGTGGCTACGACAATCGTGCTCGGATTCAGCGCGTCGACACTCAAGCCGCCGAACCCGTATCCGCCATTAAGTGGGGATGCAGGCGGCGTGATATCCGTCCAGGCTCCCGAAGCAGTGTCATACTTCTGCACGCTGCCGGTCGAGCCGTCATAGGGTCCTGCATTGTTGTTGTAGCTGAGGTACAGAATGCCGGTGGACGCGAGCTTGCCATGGTGCGGCATCACTCCCGTGGGCTGGCCGGCGACGGGAGACCACGTTTGGCCGCCATCGGTGCTGTGCCAGAGACTGTTGGCGGGGTCGGCCACGCCAACATAGATGTTCTGCGAAACCTTCCTATGCCCGACGTTCACAGTTGTGCGCGGGTCGAAAGTGACCCAGACAACGCCGATTGGGTCGTTGTCGTAAGTGTCCGAAGGACCGCCCGAGGGCTGATGGTAGGGGCCGGTGTCGGGGAAACTGGTGACCTGAGACCATGTCTCGCCCGAATCCAGGCTTCGCCACAGGCCGTGGCCGCTCCGGGTTCCCAGGTACAGGATGCGGGCATTATTTGGGTCAATGGCTAGCCGCTCGCCCATACCGCGGCCGGGCATGTTGCTGCCGACTTTGAAGGGTAAGTCGAACCTTCGGAACGTGCGGCCCTGGTTGTCAGAGCGAAGGATCGCGCCGTTTTGGCTTGCCCACTCGTTCGTGTATGTTCCAACGGCGAGATACACGCGGTGGGAATCGCGCGGGTCGATGGCAATGCTCTCGACGCCGCTGAGGTTCCAGTCGGGGAATCCGATCCAGTCGAGTAGAGGAACCCAGAGGCCTGAGTGTTGATCAAAGCGGTAGGCGCCGCCGATGTCCGTCCGGGAATACACCAAGCCGGGTTCGGTTGTGCTGAAGACGATGCCGGGGATAAAGCCGCCACCGCCACCAACAGCGACATTGTGGAAGCGGTAGGGGCCCGAACCGGGCTCTTCGGCGGACACGGTGGCTGGGAATGCAGCCAGCAGGAATGCAGCTACTCCAAATACTCGGAGCACACCGCCGAATTTAGGCAACGACGAAGCTAACAAACTGCTATTCGGCATAAGCCTCCTTAATGGCGCGAATTGTGCGACAGAGAAGGACGTCTGTCAACAGGAGAAAATCGTTTTTTTACGGGCTCGCCAATGGTCTGTTGCGGACTCGCACAACACGTCGATCGAGCGGTTATCTCATTTCCAGCGACACCAAATCTCCTGCGCTGCTTCCGCTTGACCTGTAATTGGCGGTAATTTGGCGGTCACGCCATTCGCAGGAAAAATCGTCGGCGCCGATGAGAAGCAGAGACTTGTAGTCTGCGGTTCGGAGTTTCAAAGTACCATCCCCAGAGTGGACAGTCAGAATGGCGGTGGGAGCGTGCGAGCAGTCGACGGAAACCAGTCGGCCTCTTACAAACTTTGTGTTTCGTTGATCGCCGGAACTTCCCGAAGCGGGTGCATTTTCGGCGGAATCGCGCTTGGCTGCGTCCTCTTCGAGCACATCGAAGGGGGATTTCTGGGCCTCATACTTCGATTCCTTCGCCCCGGTTGAGGTGGCAGCGATGCCGTATTTGCGTTCGGCGCCAGCCTGGGTTAAGAGCTCGCGAGCTTGCGATGCGATCTGCGGATTGGCGCTGGACTTCAGGCGGTCGAGCAGGGAACCGGCCGCCTCCCATTTCTTGCTGGAAACGTAGATTTCGGCGAGATGGAAGACGTACTGCTCATTGCGTGGGCTGAGACTCATGGCCGCACGTTCCGCCTGCAGGGCTGCGGTGGTGCTTCCGCCGGAGTTTCGCGCCACTGCCAGAAGATCGTAGGCATCAGCCAGCTCCGGGTTCCACTCCAGCACCACTTTCAGATCGAGCATCATGTTGGCCAGACCCATCATCTCGGCATGTTTCGCCTGGGCCAGGCGGTATTTCGCAAGGGAGAGATAGTAGCGCACCCACAGGTCATGCGGGTTCAGCGAAGCGGCATCGCGGATTTCGTTGAACGCCTCGTCAAATTCGTTGCGTTCGATGTGGTCCCAGGCAAGAAAGCGATGGGCTAGAGGATTTCCAATAGCGTTGGTGGGTAATAGCTCCTCATCTTCGCCCGTCCTTTTCGTGGCCTTGGATTCTGCTTTCCTGTCGGCTTCAGTGGGCGTAGTCGCGAGGTCGTTCAGCGTCTTGAGGCCGAATTCACGGCGTTCCGGAATTCGGAGTTGGACGGCGGCATAGAGCGCTCGGGCATCCGGCTCGGGAAACGGCTTGGAAATGATGGCTGAATCTTCCGGGCCCACGGGAACCGGGAAGCGTTCTGTCTGGCCCGATCGAGCCGCGGCGGACGGCTGTTCGGAATCGATGGTCGTCTTGCGGGCGTCGTCAACGGCGGCCTGAAGTCCACTCTGTGCGTGGAAGTAATCCTTCACCGCCTTCTCAAGTTGCGCGGAACTCATTCCGTAGGCCTGCTGGATGGCGTCTTCCACCGGCAGGTGCTGATTCAGGACCAGACCAAAATACGCGCCCGTTTCTGGCAGCTTTTTTTCATGGAGCAGGTAATGCATGACCATCCAGGATTCGGCGTAGTAGAGCGTATGTCGCGTGCCTTCGTTGCGGGAGGGATCGTGCTTCATGGTGAAAAGATCGGGAAGCGAGAGCCAGACTTGCGCAGCGAGTAATTCGGTCAGCGATTTTGCTGGATGAGTGTCGCGCTGATTTCCGACGAGGTCTTCCTTGGCAGAGGGCTGAAGCTCGGGATCGCCGCCGATCTCGACCTCTTTGTTATCCACCCTGATGGAACTGAAATATTCGGCTAGACCCTCGTCGAACCATCCTTGAGCGGGTGGATAGTTGAAGTTCAGCAGGCGAATGGCGAAATCGTGCGCAACGGCACGCCAGGGTTCTTCCTCAAACACGTTGAGGGCGATAAAATCCTGATCCTCGCCGGAAAGCAGGAATCCGGGCGCGTCGAGGGGCTGCCCCTGATGGAGGGGGGCGAGCCGGTAGTACGACTCGTCATTCTTAAAGGCCAGAATGGTGAGAGGGCGAGACTCGTGGAGCCGATCTTTGCTCAGGAGACTGGCGAAGACGGCGCGCATCTGCTCGAAGCGGAGCGCGACCTCACGGCCTTTTTTCTCGCCGGCGTCGGTGATCACCGTGAAATGCGTCGAGTGAATTTCGAGCCAGGGAGGCTCGGCTGCAGAAATCAAGGGCGCACAGAAGATGGAGGTGAGGAGGCTTACGCAAAGCGGAATAGGCAAAATTCGAGGCATGGCCGCCGCGTGGATAGGACTACTAAAGGAGATGCTACCACGTGCGTCGGAAGATGTTGCGAGCTGCCTGGAAATACAAAAGTGCAGAACACAGGGGGAACGAACCCTGCTTGTATAATTCTTGGTGATTGAAACCGTCCAAGACGCAACACAAGCTCCTGTTGATGGTTGCTGTCCGAGTTGCGAATGCAGTTGTCGCCACAATTCGAGAAAGAACTGAACGCGAGAGAGTCCACGCCAAGTGCCATATTGGTTCGGGAACAACTGAGGCGTCTTCTGGCGCACACATTGTTTACGAACAGCAAGCGCTATCCGGTGCTGCTTGCCTACACGGTCAAGCAAGCGCTGGATGGAAACGCCAGTGAGTTGAAGGAACGGACAATCGGTGTCGAAGCGTTTGGGCGCGAACCAAACTACGATGTGAATCTTGATCCGGTGGTTCGCACTACGGCGGCTGAGGTTCGGAAAAGGCTCATTCAGTACTACTACAACCCTGATCACGCAGGGGAGTTGCTGATCGAATTGCCGGTTGGTTCCTACGTTCCGTCTTTCCGGGTGCCGTCACCTTCTCAAACAGGTTCAGCCACAGAATCAGTTTCCGGACACAGAATTGGAGATGCCGTTGCATCAGGGGTCGGACAGGCGGATGGCGCGCGAAGGCCTGCCGGAGTTGGTATTCGCGATTGGATTTTGATAGGTATCACTTTGCTTTGCGCTGCGGTAATCGGCTTTGGTGTCGGCCACCTCAATTTTTCCAGACAGCAATCAAGTCGAGAGCGCTTCTGGCAGCCCATCACCGCCAGTTCAAGCAGGATCACCTATTGTCTCGGCGAGCCGCGGGACTCGACTGACAATGAGCGACTCCTGGCACCAGGAACACCGCTATATGGTGGCTTGGACGTTTCGGATGTAATCACCCTTGCGCGTTCGATCGTTCCACTCGTGCCCCGAAATGGCTCATTCCGGGTCGTCGCCGCGTCGAGCACTGAGTTCACGCAATTACGTGAAGGCCCCTTCGTCCTCATCGGTGCGTATGACAACATTTGGACGATGCGTGTCACACAGGATCTGCCATTCGGATTCGAGTACGACAACAACCGGAATCGCATACTCGTTGATCGTAAGAGTGACCCAAAAAGATCGTGGTCCCTCCGGTGGGAGGTTCCCCATACCAAGCTTGCGCAGGATTATGCGATCATCGCCCGAATTCACGACAAAGTGACCGGGCAAGCGGTCATCGTGTTGGCAGGCATCCTGGGAGCAGGGACCGAAGCAGCCGGCGAGGTCGTGTCGAATCCCGAGTACCTGAATGCGATGCTCGAAAAGGTCCCGAAGAACTGGGACCAGATGAATCTGGAAGCCGTGATCGAAACGAACGTTATTGAAGGCCATCCCGGTCCTCCAACGGTCATTGCGGTCGCGACCTGGTAGACCCCGCCTAGCCAGAGGTACGTATCATACTCCCCTCCGGGGGTCTATCTTTTGCGCCGTATCTCCCGGCAAGCCCTGAAGTTACCGCGGTGCGGACAGGTTGATGCACGATGGAGCTTTTGGAGTGCATCGAAAACCGCCTAACATGCACTTGGAAGCGGGAGAGACAAACTCCGTCCGAGCGCGTAAGGCGAGAGACGCGAGAAAGACGGATTTGGCTCTCCCCCTTATCAGAGCCTGAGGAGGTTCGCAGGGACCTTTCCGGCGATAGTTAGGAAGGAGACTTTATGAAACGCGTCCTAGGAATTGGGCTTTTGTTGGCATTATTTTCCATTTCGCTGCTTGCAGCGAAGAGTTCGCAGGTGTTCTTGCTGCCTTCGGACGTTCGAGTTGGAGACGTTCAGCTACCAGAAGGACATTGCATCGTGACTTGGACCGACATGACCGGCCCGCAGGTGCAGCTGACGATCAAAACCGCCGACAACAAAACGATAACCGTTCCTGCAAGAGTAATCGTCGGGAAACAGCGTGATATAGGGGTGGAGACGACTGTGACAAATGGAGTCACGTACTTGCTGGCATTTCGCAGCGCTGACGCCACATTCGTTGTTCAAGACGCTCCTAAAGACCTTAAATGAGTTTTGTTGGGGAGCCGCTAGGGGGCTCGCATGATACTTCGTATGACACATGTCGCATCCGGGCCCTTCCGAAGCAACGCTTCCCATTTCGAACTCTAAGGATCGTGCTTCCTTGGATGTGTGACCGTGAGCACAACGGGAAGAATTCGCTCTTGATACTGTTCCAGAAGAGGAAGGGCAGCTCGCCTATATAATTTCCCCTTCCTGTGTAATGCCAATGCAAAATCGTTCTCATACGCTGTATTCGTTCATTTTCCTGATTTGGATTCCCGTTGCAGTTGCTCTTTCGAGCGCTGCATGGAGCGGGCATCTTAGTGACAGTGCCGGCAAGCCTGTAAGCGCCGCCGTCGTCCGACTTCATTCTGCATCGGCCGGGCGTGACTACACGTCCACTACGAAAGCCGACGGCACGTTTGCTTTCGCCGATCTGCCCGCTGATCGTTACGACCTTTCGGTGAACGTATCGGACAAGCAATGGAAGGCGGATTCTCCTCTTGTTTTCGCGAAGGAGAATGCCGCGACGACATCGCTGCAACTCACGTCATCAGGGCAGGTGCAGGTGTCGGCGGATGTTATTGCGAGCGGACAGGCTGCGGCCCAGGCCAGCGGAGGCGAACATCTTTCGAGCGCGGAAGTTTCGAGTTTGCCGCTCAACGCACGGGACTTCAGCAAACTGTTATTGCTAGCTGCTGGGACGATGACCGATGCCAACGGCGCAGCAAATTTTACGCAGCAGTTTGCGGTGAATGGCCAACGGGGAACGGCAACTGTCTTTGCTATCGACGGATTCGACACGACCGATCCAGAGATGGGAGGGGCGACGTTTTCAAACTTTAACGTCGACGCCATCCAGGAAGTACAGGCCGATTCGGGCGCGATCCAGGCGGAGATCGGACATGGGGCCGCAAGTTATACGAATGTCGTGACGAAGTCCGGGGTCAATCAAATCCACGGAAGCGTGTTCGAGTTCCTGCGCAACGCGTCGTTAGATGCGCGGAATTACTTCGATTCCAAGGATCCGACAGGCAAACGGCGGATTCCGCCGTTTGTGAGAAATGAGTTTGGATTCACGAATGGCGGACCCGTGGTACTGCCCGGAATTTACGACGGGCGCAATCGCACCTTTTACTTTGGAGAATATCAAGGGTTCCGGCAGGTGTTGGGAACGACACAAGTAATCCCTGTGCCTACGGTGGATGAGCGGAAAGGAATCGATACCACGGCATACCCCAAGACCGCCACTGATCCCGGAGATACGTTATTCGTTCCCGTCAGTGATGCAATTGTGCCCGTGCTCAATGGCTATCCGCTGCCGAACGAACCAAACGGCCCGCTAGGCGAGCGAACCTATGCGGCATCTTCAAAGGTCGTGACACACACGGATCAGATGTCGATTCGCATCGACCATAAGATCTCGGAGAAAGCCTCGCTGCTGACACGGTTTAGCATGAATCAGGTAACGGGACCGCTGACGAATCCGGACCAGACGGCAATCAATCCTGATTTTGGTGTTCAGTTCTTCGATCACCAGCGCAATGTGGGTGTGAGATATACGCGGATGATTTCGTCGCATATGATGTCGGATACGTCGTTGAGCTACATCCGCAGCACGCCGTTTTTTCCAGCGGCGAATCATACGCAACCGGGTATTACTTTCGCGGACGGGTTGTACCAGCCTTACAACCAGCCAGCCGGATCGATCTTCGGATCGTACAGCAATCTTTATCAATTCAAACAGGACTTTGCGTGGACCCACCATTCGCATGTGTTCAAGTGGGGCACGGAGATACGAGTCAATCGCGATTCGACGATCTTTGGTGTGAATCCCACCGGGCTTTATGAATTTGGCGGGGGGAGGGCATATTCGCCGGTCGACATCGCCTCAGCGAGCGGAATGCATGACATTCATGCAGGAGATCCGTTGCCGGATTCGCTTTCCGGATTACTCACTGCAACCCCATATTCCTACAACATAATGGCCGCCGCCGATATCACTCCGGTAGGGGACAAGTTCAATGAGGCAGGAGTACGGCGCGAAGCGTACAACTTCTATTTTCAGGATTCGTGGAAGGCGCTGCCGCGTCTTATGGTGAACTTTGGATTGCGGTACGAGTTAAACACCCGCATTCACGAAGCGACGAAGCGCACCTCACTGCCTATTTTTCTGGGGGCGGATGGCAAGACGGTCCCGTACTGGGATCACACGGCGCGGCAGGTGGAACTGATCAATCCGCAGCCGCCGTACGACCAGGATTGGAATGGGTGGGCACCGCGCCTGGCGCTCGATTACGAGGCAGGCAAGCACACAGTCTTGCACGCGGGTGCAGCGATTACCACGCTGGTGCCGAACCTGTGGCAAGACAATTCTTTGACGGCAGCGATTCCTTTCGTTTTTGCTCCTTCGATTTATGCTCAGCCCGGGGAACCGGTTGCGTTTCAGAACACATTTGTGCCGCTTACTCTGCCGACGGCCTACAACATCGAGGGGCAGCCGATCTTCGCGACTGGCCGATCACAAGACGTGCCGGCCAACACAGTGTTTGATTACTTTCGCTTCCAGAACGATCTCAATGCGCTCGCTCCGGGCAACGTGCAATTGCTGAGCATCTACGGAATCGCGAAGAACTTCGGGGATGGCTACATCGGAACCTGGACTGCGGGAGTCGATCACGATTTCGGCGATTTCAAGTTCAACGCTTCTTACGTCGCGACGACGGGAATCCACCTGGCGAGGCTGTACTCGCCGAACGGGTACGGTGGAGCCTGCCAGGGATTTGCTCCGTACACGCAGTTCAGTTCGGAATGCCATGCCAGCGGAGGCATCGGGTCAGAAGGGATCATGACCAGCGCCGCGCACTCGTCGTACCATGCGCTGCAGACGAGCCTGACCAAGAACTCTGCCCGCTTGGGGCTTGGCGTGCAGGCGAGTTACACGTACTCGAAGTCTCTCGACGATACGAGCGCCGTGCTCTCCGGTCTGTTGGGGACGGCAGGGACGGTTCTGCAGACGGCGCCTCAGAATCCATGGGATTCTGAGGCCGAAAAAGGTCCGTCGACGTTCGATGTGACGCACGTGTTTGCGGCGAGCGTGATCCAGGTATTGCCGCTGGAGCGTGTCAGGTTTCTGCGTCCGCTTGGCCGAACTTTCACAAGAGGATGGCAGTTCCTGAACATTACGACTATGACGACGGGGTCTCCATTCACCGTTTATTCCGGAGTGCAGCAAACCGGAGCCGGGTTAGGAGGCGGGGATCGTCCAGACCTGGTATCGATGCCGCAGCTTTCGACGAGCCGCGCGGTGCGCGACGATTACTTCGGGCGGGGTGATGATAACAACACGTTCTTCTTCGTGCCGATCGGTGTTCCCGGAGGGACTGGGCCGCACAGCGGACGCTTCGGCACACTCGGGCGAAACACGTTCCGCGGACCGGCATTTCACGACTTCGATTTTGCGCTCATCAAAGACACTCCGTTCGGGCATCGGGGCAATGCGGAGCTGGGGACTATCGAATTCCGCGCAGAGTTCTTCAACATCTTCAACATCGTGAATTTCGCATTGCCGTCGAATATTGTCAGCGGGAGTGGGTTCGGGATCATCAGCAAGACCGCAGGGTCGTCGCGGCAGATCCAGTTCTCGCTGAAAGTGATCTACTGAAGCATTGTGCCGGTCGCAGATGGGAGTGACTGTCGCGGCCCGGCGTGCGGATTCCAGGGGTATTCGCTGGCGGTGGCTAGCGGCGTGGGTTCGGCTTGTCCATCTTGAGAATTCCTCTTTGAGCCGCGGAGAGTTTTTTGGGTGAAAGGGATCCTTCGACTGCGGTTGTTCTTTGCGCTTAGCGCGCAAAGAACAATCCTCGCTCAGGATGACAAGGCCTCTTTTTTCTTCTTATCAATACGACAAGGCCTCTTTCCTCTTCTTATCAATACTAAGTGCTGACGCAACACTAAGTGCCTGCGTGGCGGAGGATTTGGACCTCCATCGGGCGCAAGGTCACGCGAACCACGTGGAGCGGGCCCCTTCCGATCGAGCCATCAACTTCTTGCACCGTCGCCGCTCCTTGAGGGATTTCGCGGACTGGCTGCGGAGCTTGCGGTGCCGCCTGATTGCTGTACAAAACGTCGAAGGCATCTCCTTCGGCGCTGAGCATAATCTCTACGATTACGTCGAGTTGTTGCGCCTGCGTGGGATTCGTGTTCGCGGCGACGACCACCTCCTGATCGTTGAGAATGCGCGAGAAGGCGATGACTCCTTGCGGGAATCCGGAGACTCCGAAGTTCACGCCATCGCCCGAGAGCGGGCGGAAATAGAAGCGTCCGTAACGCAACGCTGATTGTTGCGCGCGGACTGCGGCGATCTGCTGGATATCCTGATAGAAGTCACTTTGCTGGTCAAAGCCGGGGCCGCCCCAAAGCGCTTCGCGTACGGCCTCGTCGTTATTGCCCGCGCCGTGCAATCCCTGCTCAGTGCCGTAGTAGAGGCAGGGGATTCCCGGCAAGGAATACAGGCAGGCGAGTCCCAGAGTGACCTGATCATCAAACTTTGTTGGGTTCGCGGGATCGACGTAGCGGATACGCTGCTTCACGTCATGATTGTCGAGGAACGTGACGAAGTAGCGGGTCGCGTCGCCATGAGAGCTCAGTATGTTGCGCTCGACATTCTTGCGGTTCTGATACATGCCGACTACGGCGGTGGGCGCGGCGAATCCTTTGACGACCGGCTTGAGAGTGTTGAACAGCGGGAAATCGAGCGCGGCATCGACGCCGACCAGTTCGCTCTGGTCACTGGTGCTTCGTCCGATGAACCGGGCGATATCCTGCTCGGCATTGTTGTCGAAGACTTCTCCGAAGGTGAAGAAATTTTTCTTACCGATGCTCAAGGCAAACTCGCGTACGGAATTCCCGAAGAGGCGGGGAAGGTCTCCCTTGAGATAACGGATCGTATCGATGCGGAAGCCGTCGATATCGTAGCGGGCGATTACGTACTGGAAAGCGCGAATCAGGAAGCGCTGCAGATCGGGATCATCCGTCTCCAGTTGCTTGAGAACGCTGAAATCTCCGATCGTTTCGTCGCCATTGCTGGCGGGAGTGCCCTGCCGCCGGAAGAACTTGTTTTGCTGAAGCTCCGACGGCCACACCACTGCGTCGAGCGAGGGGTTGGGAATTGTGGCGACATCAGGAAAGTCGGGCCGGGCAGCGCCGGTCTGGTCGCGCCACTGAATCGGCTGCGGTGAAGAGTGGAAGGTGGATTGTGACCCCTGCTGGCTGATGCAGAACTGGTCTGTGGGATCACACCGGTAGCCGAATGCGTTGCCGGTGTGGTTCAGCACGATATCGAAGATAACGAGCAAATCTTGCTGGTGGGCTGCGTCGACGAGCGCGCGGAGTTCGTTGTCAGCGGCGGCGGGATTGTCCGCGAACCGAGGCTCTGCGCCGATGAAGTTGTGGATGCCGTAGCCGTGATACGTATGGGTATCGAAGGAGAAGTTCTTCAGCGGCGGACTGAGCCAGATGGCTCCGGCTCCGAGTTGTTGGATGTAGGCAAGTTTTTGCTGCACGCCGGAGAATTTTCCACCCTGGAATCCGGAAAAGCCGGGGTCGTCGAATGGTGCGTGGACAGGAGGCGCAGAGCGGTTGTTGAAGCGATCGAGCATCAGGAAGTAGATCCAGCGATCGCGCCAGTCTTCGGGCGAAGGAAATGAAGCGGCGGCTGGGCTGGGTGGACTGACGGCCTGGTCGAGAGTTGCCTGAAAATCGGGAGCGAACAACGAGGTTGGCACGACGCACCTCCAGGAGGAGTTATCAATGAGGGGGGAAGTCGGAAGGGCCCATCGGGATGCTAACTCGTTTTGGCCGGATGGCACAGACTATCGCTTTGCGTTCGGAAATTGGAACAGACAGGTTTCTAGCTGAAAGTCGCGAATTGTTTGCAGAAAGGGGTCGAGCTTTGCTCGACGGACAAGCCGAAGGCTGCTGTCCCAACAATGGCTGTCCTACACGAACTAGTCGCCGCTGGCGTGGTTTTGCGTGGGTACCAGGACCAGGCGCGCATGGGCTTTTGCTGGCTTGGGCTGGGCTGGACGGCCGAACGTGCTCAAGATCCCAAATACTGCAATGTAGGCGGCGAGGATGCCGACGCTGACGGAGGCGATCACGGTGAAGCAGAGGATAAAGGGCATCAGGAGCGAAGTCACGTCGTAAAATCCTTCTGGGTAATGTCTGCTAAAGCTGGCCACTCCGTACTGGTTGAGTCTCAACAGCGTCGTTGGTCGGCAGTTGTTGGCGGTTAGCGGAATTTATCGGCTAACGACTAACGATCAGCGACCGTCTTCAATCTAACCGCGTTGACGCTCCGCGCTGTTGACGACTAAGATACGGAGTAGAGCTCTGCATTCCTACTTTCGGACAATTCTGGTCACCTGTCGACATTACGGAAGGGACATCACCCTGGGCGAATGATGGCCATTACCAAGATTTCTGTCCGGGGCGCCCGGCAGCACAATCTGAAAAACATCAGCGTTGAGATCCCGCGGAACACGCTTACGGTCGTGACCGGGCTGAGCGGGTCAGGCAAGTCCTCGCTCGCGTTTGACACGATTTATGCCGAGGGCCAGCGTCGGTACGTAGAGACTCTTTCGGCCTACGCACGGCAGTTTCTGGACCAGATGGAACGCCCGGATGTTGATGCAATCGATGGACTTAGCCCGTCGATCTCAATCGAGCAGAAGACCACCAGCCGCAGCCCACGGTCGACCGTCGGAACCATCACCGAAATCTACGACTATCTTCGCCTGCTGTTCGCTTCGATTGGGGTGCCGCATTGCCCCAAGTGTGGACGCGCGATCAGCCGCCAGTCAGCGGACCAGATTGTCCAGCGGGTCATGGCGCTGACGCCGGAAGACCGGGTCATGGTCATGGCCCCGATCGTGCGCGGACGCAAGGGTGAGTTCAAGAAGGAGATGGAAACGCTGGTCAAGCACGGGTATACCCGGGCACGGATTGACGGGGAACTGGTCAGCCTCGACGACGATGTCGCGATCAACCTCGACAAGCGGAAGAACCACACGATTGAGGTCGTGATCGACCGGCTACTGGTGAAGCCGGGCATCGAGCATCGGCTGGAGATGTCGATCGGGCTCGCCATGAAATTGGCCGGAGGGCTGGTGCAGGTAGCTGTGGTTGGGGGCGACGAGCAGCTTTATTCGGAGAAGCTGGCCTGTCCAGATTGCGGGATCAGCGTGCCGCAATTGGAGCCGCGGTCGTTTTCATTCAACAGCCTGTACGGGGCGTGTCCGGAGTGCCATGGGCTGGGAAGCAAATACGACTTTGATCCGGCGAAGGTGATCAATGACTGGTCGAAGCCTCTGCTTGACGGCGGGCTGGGGCCTGGTTCGGCCTCGCAAAATCTGATTCACCAGTTACAGGTTGTTGCGTCCGCGTATGGCATCGATCTCAGCACACCGTTCGAGAAGCTGCCGGAGAAAATCCAGGACTTCCTGCTTAATGGTGAGCAGGGACGCGGCGGGAAGACTGGGTTCCACGGGATCTTCGGATATCTGAAGCAGAATCTGGAGGAGTCGACTTCGGAGGGGTATCGCGATTGGCTGATGGATCACATGTCGGCGACGGCGTGTCCCGCATGCCATGGGAAGCGGCTGCGGCCGGAGAGTCTGGCGGTGAAGGTAAGCGGGATGTCGATCGCTGACTTCACGGCGATGCCGGTGGAGCGGGCGCTCGAAACGGCGCAAAGCATCAAGTTGGCGGGACGAGAGGCGCTGATTGCGGGACGCGTCATGCACGAGGTGGTGGAGCGCCTGCAATTCCTGAACGCGGTTGGGCTGGGGTACATCTCGCTCGATCGCTCAGCTGCAACACTATCGGGTGGCGAGGGTCAGCGCATTCGATTGGCCACACAGATTGGATCGAAGCTGCGCGGTGTCTTGTACGTACTCGATGAGCCGTCGATTGGGCTGCATCACCGTGATAATGGGCGGCTGCTGAATGCGCTGGAGAATCTGCGCGACTTGGGGAATACCGTGCTGGTTGTCGAGCACGATGAGGAGACAATCCGGCGCGCTGACTACGTGGTTGACCTCGGGCCGGGCGCTGGTAGACACGGTGGAAGCCTTGTGGCGCATGGGACTCCGGAAGAGATCATGCGCGAGCCTACCTCGCTCACCGGCGCATACATCTCGGGCAGGACACAGATCGAGATGCGGGCGGAGCGGCGGCAGAAGAACGGAGCGGCGCTCACGATCCTCTCCGCGAAAGAGAACAATCTCAAGAATCTGGATGTGACGTTCCCGTTGGGCGTGATGACCGTGGTCACGGGCGTCTCCGGTTCCGGGAAATCTACGCTGGTGAATGACATTCTCTATCGGGCTCTGGCTCGGCAACTTTACCGATCGCGAGAGAAGGCGGGAGAGCACAAGGCAATCTCGGGCGCGGAGAATATCGACAAGGTTATCCGCATTGATCAATCACCGATTGGCAGGACGCCGCGATCGAATCCGGCGACCTATACCGGAGTGTTTACGGCGATCCGCGATTTGTACGCCATGTTGCCCGAGTCGCGTGAGCGCGGCTACAAAGCAGGGCGGTTTTCTTTCAACGTGTCCGGTGGACGCTGCGAGGCCTGCCAGGGTGAGGGACAGCGGCGCATCGAAATGAATTTCCTACCCGATGTCTATGTGCTGTGCGAAGTCTGCGGTGGACGGCGCTACAACTCGGAAACGCTGGCCGTCAAATACAACGGGTACTCGATCGCCGATTTGTTGGAAATGCCGGTGTCGGATGCGCTACCCATTCTCGAAAACATTCCGCAGGTGAAGCCGAAGCTGCAGACCTTAGTCGACGTTGGTCTCGGATATATTCATCTGGGGCAGTCGGCGGTGACGCTCTCCGGCGGCGAGGCGCAGCGCATCAAGTTGGCGCGCGAGTTGAGCAAGCGGCAGACCGGCAAGACTCTGTATCTGCTGGACGAACCGACAACCGGTCTGCACTTTGACGATGTAAGGAAGCTTCTGGATGTGCTACATCGTCTAACCGACCTGGGGAACTCGATCATCATCATCGAACACAATCTGGACGTGATTCGGAACGCCGACTGGATCATCGACCTCGGGCCGGAGGGCGGCGAGGACGGCGGCCGCATCGTGGCGCAGGGTACTCCGGAGCAGGTGGCGCGGGTGAAGAAGTCGTACACCGGGCAGGCGTTGGCGGCGTACTTCGGGAGACCAGTTCTCAGTTCTCAGGTGTCAGTTCCCAGTTAAAGATCCTCAGTCGCCAGTATGATTCCCGTTGGATACATGGCAAAGCGGGTAGGGAGGAAACCTGATCGGTTTCGGGCTCCCCATGTTGTTGACATCTATTCGGTCAGCAACTGCAATTGCGAGGATTTTGCCGACTACATTCAGTACTGGAAGCACAATGGGTTTTGGCTCTTTGACTCGCCCGAGATCATCCAGGACGTGGCAAAGCAGAATTCAATCCCCCTGGAAGGAACGTCGTTGTTTTATTACGAAGCACATGAAATGGAGTTTGATGGCGAACGCTGGAGCCCTTGGTCGCCGGATCTATCGTTCCCAACAAATGTAGTTCGGCCTTCGAGGAAGCAACTCGAGGGCTTCGATGTAGTCAATTTCACGGCGAGAACGTCCCCCGAATGCTCGGGGCTGTCATGCAGCGGTCTGGCAGCTGAGCTTCATACGAATGCTCATTGTCTGCTTTCTTCCTTTGAAGAGGCCGAGACAAGTCTCAACGATGGGAAATTTGAGAACGCTGAGCCCGGTCCATACCGAATATTCGCGGTGTACTCGGTAGACTGGACATAATCGAAAAGGATCTATCTGTCTACTTCCGACAATCCGCAGTTTGAACCGCAATCGCTGCCGGGCACGGAACCGCAAGCGCCCGTTCCCATTCCAGCCGATCCCTTGATGGGTACAACAACCGAATCTCCAAAGGCTCGGCGACCTTTGGAGAATCCCGCCTGGAATGGGTGGGACGTGCTAGCGGTTGTCGGCCTGGCGCTGGCTACGATCTTCGTGTCTCAGATCGCGCTCCTGATGGTTGCGCATTATCTGATATATCCGCACGCCAAACTAGCCGATCTGGCGCAGCGGCCGATTCTGTTGCTGATCTCGCAGTTCGTGATCGATGGCGGGGTTGTCGCCTATCTGTTTCTGCTGGTAGAGGGAAAGTATCACCAACGCTTCTGGCAGGCGATCCGGTGGAACTGGCCGAAGGCGATGTGGGCCATGCTCGCGCTCGGCGCGGCAACATATATTGTCCTAGCCATGCTGGGCAGTCTTTTGCCCATGCCAAAGAGCACTCCGTTTGACAACCTGTTTCAAAACCGCCGGGATGCCTTCCTGTTGGCAATCATTGCAACCACGCTGGGACCGTTGATGGAAGAATTGTTTTTCCGTGGGTTCTTTTATCCCGTTGTAGCGAAACGCTGGGGCGCGGGTTGGGGTATTTTTCTGTCGGCTCTACCGTTTGCTCTGATGCACATGCAGCAATACGGATATTCATGGGGAATTCTCCTCGTGATATTTGGAGTGGGCGTGGTGTGCGGGATCGTGCGGGCGGTCACCGGGTCGGTGGCAGCCAGCTTTCTGGTTCACGTGGGATACAACGGTGCCCAGATGCTGATTGCGATCTCTCTCACCCATGGCTTTACGCGTATGCCGAAGGGGCTGTTGGAGTGTTTCTCGGGCTGAGTTGTGCCCGCCGAAGAAATCCCGCCATACCGATATACCCGGCGGGATTATTATTCTTCCGCTAATTAAGGGAGTGTCCCGGGAGTCGTTCTCTTGTTGGCAGGCAGCCCCTAGAGAACCTTTTACTCAAGTCGCAGACGGCTGTGTACGCTGCCGTACTCTAATGGAATTTTCGAGTATATTAAGCGGGACCCTCCGCGTGGGGCGGAGAACCGACCTTAGTTCCATCCAGGAAAGGGCATGCAGACTGACCCGAAGATTGTGGCCGAAACGCTATTGTCTGCTTCGATCCTGGAAGCGATTCCCGATGCCGTGGCCGCGGTCAACCAGCAAGGCGTCATTATCCAAGTCAATTCACAGGCCGAGGCTCTGTTCGGTTACACGCGCGACGAGTTGATCGGCCAGAGTGTCGAGATGCTGGTGCCGGAGCGGCAGCGTCCGCAGCATCATCAGCATCGCGAGAGTTTCCATTCGCGTCCGAAGATGCGACGGATGGGTTCCGGTCTGGACCTGTACGGCAGGCGGCGCGATGGATCTGAATTTCCGGTGGAGATCAGCCTCAGCCCGGTGGCGACTGGGAACGGCGCGATAGTTCTGAGCGTCATCCGCGATATCAGCGATCGAAAGCGGATCGAGGAGGAACTGCGGCGGGTGAACGAGGAACTGGATCGGAGGAAGACGCGGGAGTTGCGCGATTCCCAGAACCGGCTTGCGTTGATTGTAGACTCCTCGCAGGACGCGATTATCGGCAAGAGTCTCGACGGCATTATTACGCAGTGGAATAAGGGTGCGGAACAGATTTACGGCTACACAGCTACAGAAATCATCGGCCGAAATGTTTCTGTACTTTGCCCACCCGACCGGCCGGACGAGATCCCTGGGATTCTTGAGAAGATCCGGCACGGCGAGAGGGTCGAATACTTCGAGTCGGTGCGAATGACCAAAGACGGCCGGCGTTTGAATATGTCGATCTCGGTTTCTCCTATATACGATGCCGAGGGCCGAGTGGTCGGTGCGTCAGCGATTGGGCGCAATATAACCGCGCAGAAGAAGATCGAAGATCAGCTGCGCCAGTCGCAGAAGATGGAGGCCATTGGCCGGCTGGCTGGCGGCGTCGCCCACGATTTCAACAATCTACTCGGGATCGTTACTGCTTGCACGGAATTGCTGCGTGGACGCGTGAACGCGGAGAATCTCGAGTATATCGATAACATTCGCGAGGCCGCGAACCGCGGAGCAGCGCTGACCCGCCAGTTACTCGCGTTCAGCCGGCGCCAGCCGGTGCAAACGCAGATTCTGGACTTGAACGAGCGGCTGAAGGAAGTCAGCAAACTGTTAAAGCCTCTGATGGGTGACGACGTGGAGATCGTGATTCCATCGCGCGCCGCGACGGCCATCGTCGAAGCGGATCCTGGGCAACTCGATCAGATCGTGCTCAACCTTGCAGTCAACTCGCGCGATGCCATGCCGCATGGCGGCAAGCTCATTATTGAGACGGGAGTCCAAGACCTTGACGAAGGTTTTGCGCGTGAGCACTCGATGACTCCGGGGCGCTATGTCATGCTGGCCGTCAGTGACAACGGGACGGGCATGGATGAGGCCACAAGATTCCGTATCTTCGAACCGTTTTTCACCACGAAAGACAGCGGGAAGGGTAGCGGGTTGGGACTAGCGACTGTTTACGGCATCGTCAAGCAATTCGGCGGACACATATGGGTCTACAGCGAGCTTTCCCATGGCACGACGTTCAAGATTTACTTGCCGAACGCCGAACACAAGTTGGGATTAGGTGCTGAGGCTCAAGCCGAAGCTTTGCCCGTAAGGCGTGACGGAGTGACTCTTCTATTGGCGGAAGACGATGCGATCATGCGCAAGCTGACCCGCAAGATGCTCGAAGAGCACGGCTATAAGGTGCTCGAAGCCATCGATGGCGAAGCCGCACTGGATGTGATCTCCCGGAATTCGACACATATCGATCTGATCCTGACCGACGTTGTCATGAAAGGGATGAATGGACCTGAACTGGTGCTGCGGTTGATGGATTCCCATCCCGAGATGAAAGTCGTCTACATGTCCGGTTACACGGGAGAACTGGTGGCGCACCAGGGATTGCAGAGCGGAATTCGTCTGCTGGAGAAGCCATTCACAAGGACGGCGCTGTTGACGACGATCGACGCGGCGCTGGGTGATGCCGGATGATTCCTTACCGTCTTGCTTCGGTCGCGTCAGTTGGACTCATTTCTCATTTGCGTCTTAACGCTTCGTTTGCGATACTCTGGGCGCTATGAAAGGCAATCCAAAAGTCATCGCTGAATTGAATAAGGCATTGCGTGAAGAGCTGACTGCGATCAACCAGTATTTTCTACATGCGGAAATGTGCGAGAACTGGGGATATCACAAGCTCTCCGAATTTATCAAGAAACAATCCATCGGCGAGATGAAGCACGCCGAAGTGCTGATCGAAAGGATTCTGTTTCTGGATGGCAGCCCGTCGATGATGCCGCTGGAATTGAAAGTCGGCGGGACGCGTCAAAAGCATGATCGAAAGCGATCTGGCGCTGGAGATCGGAGCGGTCAAACAGTATAACGACGCAGTCGCGCTGGCCACCAAAGAAGGCGACAACGGGTCACGAGATTTGCTCGTCCAGTTGCTCAAAGATGAAGAGGAGCACGTGGACTTTCTCGAAGCCCAAGTGCACATGATCAAGGAGTTGGGCTACGAGCGGTACCTGACCATGCAGATGGGAGAGGACGAAGAGTAGCTTCGGACTCTACTTCACCGTGACGGTCAACACTTGCGCTCCGCTGACCACGTAATCCAGCGAGGGTGTCGCGGTTTCGTCTACCCTTGACTCTCCGGTGACGATCATCTCCTGATTACCCCGCATGCCATCCATGACGTTCATGACCGAGATGGGCAGCGTAGGCATGACCTTGTCGGCCACCCGCGCCTCAGGATCAGCTTCGAGCAGTGAGACGTAGAGCCGGTTGTTGGCGTGCTCCTTGTTCAGCAGAGCAATTGTAGAAGCCAGGTCCAGCTTGCGGCCGAACGCCGGGTTGGTGCGGTTCACTCGATCGAGCGTATCGCCGTCGCTCACAAGGATGCGCAGATTGCCCTTGCTCGCCGAGGTTGGAATCTTTACCGGAATCTGGCGGACGACACGTTCGCCGCGATAGGGCGCCAGCACGGTTTCCACGATGATCTGATCGCCGGGGCGCGCCTCGGTGACGTCGGTACGGGCGCTTTCCAGACGGGCCCAGCGGCGTTCACGGACGAGATCGAAATCGAGCTTCACACTGTTCACGGCGGGAGCGTTGTACGGGTTGTCGTAGATGCGTCCGAAGCGCTCTCCCAGCGAAAGGGCGGCGGCCATGGCTGCTGGCTGGCCGTTTTCCGCGGGCGTGAACATATTCCTCAGGCCGACCTCCGGGAAGCCTTTCACATTGATGCTGCCGTTCAGCCGGTAAGTAATTTCCTCGCCGTATGCGTTCACTCCATGGAGGGCATTGAAGACCGTAGCCATGATGGCGACCGGGCTAAGACGCGGATTGTTGAGAACTTCGTAGTGAAAATCTTTTGTGGTGCCTTCGCCGTGGATGGTCAGCGTCACCGGAATCATTTCCGGCTGCTTGCCCAGGACGCCGAGGATTCCTGTGTGGCGATCTTGCACAAAAACTCCGGCGCGCTCGGTCGTGTTGACGATTTTGAAGGCGTTCAGCGGCGAGGGCAGCGTCGCCAGAACCTGCGCCTTATTCATCGGCAGATCGACGGAACCGAACTGCAGCAGCGGATGTCCGCAGGCCAGCAGGCGCTGAGGATCGATGTAAGTGACCGTGCAGGTGGCGGCGATATCCATGTCGCCGCGCACAAGGACCGCACTGACGGCGGAACCTGCTTCCAGCGGTTCAGGCTGCTTCTCTTCGCTGACCGAACCAGCGCCCATAACCGGCACGATCCCGGCGGAGGCGAACTGTGGGGCGAATTGCCGGACCGCTTCTTCGGAGAATCCGTTGAACACCAGTGGAGTGTCGATCGGCTTTAGATAATTGGCGAGAGTCTGTGTGGAAAGGGAAGCCCCATCTCCTGGCGCAGCAGTCCTTCCCGCGGTAGTCGTCACCGCCGGTTTTGCCGCAGAAGCTTCTTCCGCCGGAGACTTATCCATGGCGTTGATCTCGAGCATGTCGGCGATCGGGGTGACGCCGGCAATCGGCTCTTTTGAGAATTCGCCAATGCGAAATGCGAGCGCGCCCGCCAGTTTGCCGTCAATATAAACCGGGCTGCCGCTCATCCCGGCGACCACGCCGGTGTATTCCACTTTCTGTCCATGCAAACGGATCAGGATAATGTTCCCCCTCGGACCGTTTACATTGCGCAGAACGCCGAGGACTTCGACGTCCATTTGCTCCGGCTTTATGCCCTGAAAAACGGTGTAAGCCACTCCGTGCATTCCAGCGTGGATCTGATCCACGGGAATGGTGGGTTGAGTGCTCTGAGCGGTCAGGACAGTGGGTAGGGATAGGCCAAGCGCGAAAAGCGTGAGAACTAACTTCTTCATTTGAAGCCCCGACGAGGACCCGTGAATGGGCCCGATAAGCTTAGATCCAGACCAACTGTGACACGTTGCACCGACTAGGGGACTGTCTGGGACCGGGCAAAAACATCCCAATTGCGAATCTGTGCGTCTATACTAGCACAGGGGCTTTAGTGGGTTCACCATGTTTAATCATCGTAAATTGAAGATTTCTGAGTGTTTTAACACCTTTGGGGTCTGGGCGGCCGCGGTCTGTTTGGCCATTATGTGCGGGACCATCCCAGCCCGGTCGCAGAATCAGACGCCCGCGGCTCAGACGCCTTCCCAGGCGCCGGACAATGGCAAGCCTAAACAAGATGCTCCTGCCGAAGCCGGTGGGCCTACCGACAACATGGGGCCCTATGCGATCCCTAAAAAGAGGGTCGAAGAAGCGCCGCCTCCCCCGCCCCCGGTGACCCCGAAGAAGGTCGAAGATCTTCCTGACTACTCGCTGAAAGTGAACGTTCCGCTGGTAAATGTTGACGTGCTGGTAACCGCCAAAGACGGGGGCCAGTTCATACCCGGACTGAAGAAAGACAATTTCCGGGTTATGGAAGATGGGGTTCCGCAGCAGATCAAGAATTTCAGCGTTTCCCAGGCACCGATTACGGCGGTGCTGCTGGTGGAGTTCGCGTCGACAAATTATTGGTTCATGACCGATGCTTTGAGAGCATCTTATTCTTTCGCCAATTCCTTGAAGAAAGACGACTGGGTCGCGGTGGCTTATTACGACATGCAACCGCACATTCTGGTCGACTTCACGCAGGACAAGAAAGCAGTATACGGAGCGCTCAACCAGTTACGCATTCCGGGATTTGCGGAGACGAATCTGTTCGATGCCCTCTACGACACACTGGATCGGCTTGACCGCGTGGAAGGCAAGAAGTACGTCATCCTGGTAACGACGGGAATCGACACGTTCAGCAAACTCACGCTCGACAAGATCATGAAGAAGATCAAGGACACGAAGGACGTGACGATATTCCCGATCAGCGTGGGATTCCTTTTGCGCGAGTGCTTTGAATCGGGCCGCTGCCGAGGGTACTCGCATGGCTTTGGCATCCCGGTCGATCACATGGATTACCTGCAAGGGGACAACGAAATGCGGACCTTTGCAGCGATGACTGGAGGCCGGGCCTACTTCCCGCGCTTTGAGGGTGAGCTGCCGGAATTGTTTGGCGATATCTCCAACGACATCCGCAACCAGTACACGATTTCGTATTCTCCGAGCAACACCAAGCTCGACGGAACCTACCGCAAGCTGAAGGTCGAAGTGGTGGCTCCTGATGGCGGACCACTGAAGGTGAAGGATCAGAAGGGAAAAGATCACAAACTCGACGTGGTCGCGCGCGAAGGATATACGGCGAAACACACGGTGGAATAGGGACTGTTGTCATTCCCATCGTGGATGGCGAGCCTGGGCAAGGGGTCAGCCTGATCGTGCTTCAATGCACATGGAATAAATGGTCAAGAAGAAAGAAGACTGCAGCTCCTACAAATACCAGCAACGCCATCTTCATCGCCGGTTCTTTGTTGACCTCAGGGACTAGATCCGACGCGGCGACGTAGATGGTCACACCCGCTGCCAGCGGTAATCCCGCGCCGACATGATGGCGAAAGATCGCCATCGTCAGAACACCAGCCAGGGTCGATCCTCCCAAAACGACCGAAGCACCCCAGGCCGCGCCCCGACTGCGTCCACTGGCCAGCATGACCGAACTCACGGTGAAGCCTTCGGGGATCTTGTGCAGGAAAATAGCGAGGAAAATCAGCCAGCCAAGCCAGTTTGAGACGAGGAATCCAGACGCTATGGCAATACCGTCGAAGAAGGTGTGAATGATGAGACCCAGCAGGACCGAGTAACTGCTATGCGAGTGCATGAACTCGTCGTGATGTGTCTCTTCGCCGAAGTGAAAGTGCGGCGTGACCGTATGTTCGAAGAAGTGAATGATCAGATAGCCGAGTAAAACAAGTAGGGCAGCCCCTCTTCCGCGCAGCTCCAGACTCTCCGGAATCATCTCGACCAGTGCGGTCGCGAGCATGAATCCTGCGCCCAACGCCACAAAGTACCGAAGATAACGACGCTCCCAATGCCTCTGCACGATGATCGCCCCGCCGAAGACGTTAGCGGCGGCTGCGGTAAGGCCTAGGAGGATGCTCGTGTAAATGGGGCTCATTTGCGGGCAGCGCGATGATATCAGCCTATCGGCTCATTCACCACGGAGGCACGGAGACACGGAGAAACAGATTGAATCAACTCTCCATGTCTCGGTGGCGATAGGATTATCCGCTATGGCGGATGTGCATTACGTCGCCGTCTTGCACGATGTAGTCTTTGCCCTCAAGGCGCAGTGTACCCTTGGCGCGGGCGTTGGATTCTGAACCGGCTTCCAGAAGCTGGTCCCAGCGTATCGTTTCGGCGCGGATGAAGTGTTTTTCCAAATCGGAGTGGATGGCGCCTGCGGCTTCCTGCGCGCGCGTGTTGGCTGGGATCTGCCAGGCGCGGCACTCGTCTTCGCCGGCGGTGAAGAAGGAAATCAGGCCGAGCAGCTGATATGTGGTTCGGATGAGGCGAGAGAGCCCGCTTTCCTTCAATCCATAGCTCGAGAGAAATTCAGCCGCGTCGGCATCGCTCATTTCGGAGAGTTCCGCTTCGACCTTGCCGCAAATCGCCGTAGCGCCGGCATTGGGGCGCGCCGCGATATCGGTCAGCTTGTACTTGCCGACCGCTTCCTCGAGTTCCTTTCCCAGTTCGGTCGACTCGCCGATGTTGAGTACGTACAGAATCGGCTTTTCACTCAGGAACATGAAGCCGCGAAGGCGCTTCTTGTCCTCGGGAGTCATCTGCATCTCTCGCAGAGGCTTCTCCGACCCGAGATGGGCGTTGGCGCGCTTCAGCAGCTCAAATTCTTTTTCGAGGTCCGGCGTCCTCATCTTCTTCAGATCTTTTTCGAGCCGCTCCAGTCTCTTCTCTACCTGGCCTAGATCGCTGACCATGAGGTCGAATTCAACGTTCTTGATGTCGCGCAAGGGATCGATCTCGCCAACGTGGGGAATTGCCGGATCCTCGAAAACCCTGACGACGTGGGCCAGAGAATCTACCTGGCGAAGATGTCCAATGTAGGCGGTCTCTTTCAGAGCATCCTGACCAATCGCGCCGACGTCGACGTATTCGACCGAGGTGTGGGTGAGCTTCTTCGGGTTATAAAGGGCGGCCAGACGGTCGAGGCGATCGTCAGGAACTTTGGCGACTCCGATGTGGGCCTCGCGCGGATTGGCGTGAGCTTGGGCGGAGAGATGGGCCTTGGTGAGAATTTGAAATAGCGATGTTTTGCCGACGTGGGGCAGTCCAATAATTCCGGTTTTCATAAATGGTCTTGGCTATGAGCTGTCGTTTATTTGCATCGCCGAATGAGGACAGATGATAAGCGTGCTTCGGCGAACATCAGCCAACCTTTCAGATTAAATCATTGAGACAGATGCTGCCAAAACCGGAAGCAACACGCGATCTTCAATGGTCGCCATGGATCGAGCCAAGGATGGCTCTCGCGAACTCTTCGGCAGGTCCAACCCGATGAGCTCGGTTCTGTGATTCAAATCCCACAGAGACGTGACGCTCGGAATAGAGTTGCCGGTGCCGCGGGGGCAGTGATCCTCACTGAATCAGGCTGGGTCCCGACAGCTTTGCGGGTCGAGGGAGGAGTTGGGCTTTGGCTGGGAATCGCCGACCGGATCGTATCGCGACATCGCGGTGCAATCTCGGTCGAAGGCCGGCCGGTCGAGGGCGCCACTTTCCGAATAAACCTTCCGCCGATCCATCGAGGTTACTGGTCCGTTGCTGTCGAAGTCGACGCAATGTGCCACGACAAGCTCCATATTCAAATCCGCATCTGCTGCCGTACAATGGTGAGGCTTTCTCTTCGGCCGGGATGGCGGAACTGGCAGACGCAGCGGACTCAAAAACCCTAGCTAAGTTCACCGTTCTGGCGAGCAACTCTTTTCTTTCAATCACTTACTTTACTTTCTAAGTTCTCTCTAATTGCGGTTTGGGCTGGTATGGGACGGAGCGAAGGGCTAGATGAAAGACTACGAAAACCGCGGCCATCAATGGTATCGTGCATCGCGTTGGCCCATTGGACCAACAATCCGATTTGAGTATGCAGTACCGGCCCTAGACAAACGGTCGGATGTGAATCGAATCGAAAGAAGTCGCAATTTGAGTGAAATGGCCTGTGGGTGTTGAAAAACTCCAGTTTCCTCCCAAACTGTCAAAATTTGGGGGATAGAAAATGTCCTGAAAACTGAGAAAGTCGTTTGTGGGGCATCCTAGCGCAATTTTATTTTCGCGAATTTCGCGGGAAGGACTTTTTCAACACCCACTCCCTATTTCACTCATCGTCGGTCAATGAGCATCATCGCCAAGAAACCCCATCCTCGTATTGACGACCCTTCACTCTGGCGGGTTGTGCGCCTAGTAGGCGGCTTCTTCGTGGGATTGACTCTATTGGCCGTAGCATTTGGCTTGCGTTGACAAAGAGTCAAAGCGCGACTCGGACTACCCTTCTCTGACTCTCCGAGGCCCTGTATTGAGTCCCACAAGTAACCGGATACCAGTCACGCGTGCTTGGCAAGCACACCCGAATATGATCTTCTACGTAACAGTCATGGGCAGGATGCGCCAATGCGGGAAGAGTCTACGAATCGCGCTGGGTATGTGCGCGCTGGCGGACCTGGGGCTGGCACTGCCGCCGCAGTGCTACGCACAGCTACAACAACCGCAGCAGCAACAACAAGTGGTCATCCGGTTCGTACGCAATCCAGATCCTGCGCCGGACCTCCAGGCCAAAGACGTGAACGGAAACGAACTCCGCCTGGAAGCGTACAGAGGGAAAGTGGTGCTGCTGAACTTCTGGGCCACCTGGTGCGGGCCGTGCCGCGCCGAGATCCCTAGCCTGATCCGAATTCAGGAGGCGTATAAGGACCGTTTGCAGATTATCGGCATGGATGTGGATGACGAGGACGAGGCACGACTGCGCGCGTTCGTGAAAAACCAGGGCATCAACTATCCAGTGGCGATGACCTCGCTCCCGGTACGCCTCGCATATGGAGGCATCGCCGCGCTGCCCACGCTATTCGTCATCAATCAAGACGGTAAAGTGGTGCAGAAGCATGTCGGGCTGTTCAATCCGGCGCTGTACGAGATCGAAGCGCGCGCGCTGCTGGATATGCCCGTTCCGGCGAGAGTCGAAACCTTTGAAGATACCGGTGAAGTGTTTTTAAAGCACGCGGACCGCGCGACCATGCTGCCGGGAGTGGACACGTCGAAATTGACCTCGGAACAGCGCATGGCTGCGCTGCACAAGCTCAACGCGGAAAGCTGCGATTGCGGCTGCAAGTACACACTGGCGCAATGCCGCATCAACGATCCCGCGTGCAATATCAGCAAGGCACGCGCCGCAACCATCGTGAACGAAGCCGCGAAATTGCCTGCCAAGGATGCGCCGGAAGATACCGCCGCGCCGGCTTCGTCCGCGCCATCAGGCCCTGCCGATCCGCCCAAGCCACGCAACCAAGAATAGAGAGTGAAGAGGTGAGAAGTAGATCTCTTGCGATGCTCGGGATAAAGCCAGCCCGAGGCGGTGTCACAGTGCACCGTGGCTGTTCGTCATAGGCCGTTATAGTAACGGTATGGTCTACACCTTTGGCGATAATGAGGAGGCAAGCCGACGGCTGCACCGTTTGGCAGAAGTCTACGAGCAGGAGACTCGTGATCTGCTGAACGCAGTGCAGTCCGAGTTCAGTGGCTGTCGCATTGAAGTTGCGTTAGATCTCGGATGTGGTCCGGGCTGGTCTACTCACTTGATAGAAGCCACGTTGAGCCCAAAACGGACCGTTGGTCTGGATTCATCCGAGGCTTTCCTCGCCGAATGGAGGATTCTGTATAGGAGTCTTCCGGCCCATAAGGCTCAGGGCCCCATGTTCGCGGGCTGACATGGATCGTGGCCCAGCGATGCCGGAGTGATCGGACTCGGCGTTACGGGTGGCTTCGCCCATGGGACAGTCTTGAAGTCGAAGAATTCCTCTAGATCAGGCTGCGCGGCATCTCGGGGAGTCAGATGCGCGAAACTGCCGATGAATCGGTTCTCGACAAACTTGATCACCGCCGTATGATCCATCGGCGTGTGCGACACGTAATGTCGCCGGGCGAAAGGCGAGACAACGATGTTCGGCAAGCGGAAACCAAGCTGTGCGGCGAAGCCTTGGACAGCAGGGGCGTCCGCTGGATTGGCGCCGGGGTCATTCGGACCCAGGTCGCAATGAATCGTCGGCATCCCACCGCTCGGCACGGACGCGGAAATAGCTATCGGCGTTGACTGAGATTTGCGAAATATCCGGGATCGTTCCCAGTCCGACATCTGTGTAGTCGTTAGAGTGGCCGGGCACGGGCGGGACATGATCGTAGGGGCCTCCACCCTCGTCGTAGCTAAGAAAAAAGACCGAGTCCTTCCAGGCGGGACTGGCCATGAATGAATTCAGAATGTTCGCCACCTGCGCCTGACCGGACAGAATCGATTGGCCCGAACCAGGATGCTCGTCATTGTTGCCGTAGCCGGCTTCGATGAAGGCAAAACTGGGAAGTGTCCCGTTGGCGAGATCGGTGTAGAAGGAGGTCAGAGGGGCAACGTGGTTCGGATCGACGCAGAAGGAGTTCGTGGTATCGCCAACCACACTGGATGGCTGGGTGACGCCAGTACAGGGCACGCCAGACGGGTTCTCGTATAAGAATCGAAATGAATAAGTAAAGTGAGCGAAGGTAGTTGCCGGATAGTAGGCGCCTGCCGAGCCCGAGCATTCATCATCGTTGAGGCAAAATCCGTCTGTAACGATGTAGTAAAGCTTCCATGACACCTTCGCCTGGTCCAGTTCCTCGAAGATGGACGGAATATCAAGCTGCTGGGCGAGGTGGTCATCATTGCCCGGATCTCTGACCAAGCCCTCAGTCGTGCCTCCGGTGAAAGTCGCGATGCGGTTGGAAATGCTCTTGCTGGCCACCGGCGAAAACCAACGATCGGACAAAGCGAACTGAGATGCCATGTAGTAGTAATAGTTGAGGTAGTCCTGATCGTAGTACCCCATGGCACGCCGGCCGCTCAGATCGGTGAATTTGCCGGAACAAAGGCCGGAAGCGCTGCAGCTCTTGGCGAAGCCCTCCGCCGTGTGGACGAAGCCATCCATCAGCACCGGGCGGGTGGGGAGGAAATTGTACCGATTGACATCGCCATAGCTTTCCAGCCACGCCGAGGTTTCATCGTCGACGCAGGTGCTGGTGAACTTGAAGAGCCCAAAAATGTCGCCTTCATCGTCCACGTTAGTGATCTTGGTTAGCTTGTCGTCGATGCCATCCACTTCGTAGTCTTTACCGTCGTCTCCTATGTTCCAGCCGTTGGCTTTGCGGTAGGGATTGAGCATGCCGAAATAAGTGTCGAAGGATCGGTTCTCCTGCATCATGAAGACGACGTGATTGATGGCTTGGACGCCTCCTGCCGGCGCCACCGTTACAGTCGTAGTGGCCGAAGCCTGTGCACTCGCCCCGATTGCGACCGCCGTGTAGGTGGCAGTCGCTGCAGGGCTGACGGTTTGCGTGCCACCGTTGGCCGGCAAGTTAAACGTGGTCTGATCTGTCCCGCTTACGGTTATCTGAGTGGCGTTGGTCGCAGTCACGGTCAAAGTGGAAGAGTTTCCGGAGGCAATCGAAGCAGGGTTGGCGGTGATATCGACTGTCGGCGCTTCAGTCTGGGTTACCACCTTCACCGTCGTACTGGCCGAAACGTGTCCGCCGGCACCGGTTGCGACCGTTGTGTAGGTTGTAGTCGCAGCGGGGCTGACCGCTTGCGTGCCGCCGTGCGGCTGCAAGTTATAAGTGCTGCCATCCGTCCCGGTTAGCGTCACTTGAGTGGCATCAGTCGCGGTAACCGTCAAAGTGGATGAGTTCCCGGAGATAATCGAGGCTGGGCTGGCAGAGACGCTGACGGTCGGCGCTGGATTCACAGGAGGAGTAATACCGGCAATTCCCCCGCATCCGCTAGACAAAAGGGATAGCGCAAGACTGGAGAATAGCACCGTGCGGGAAAGAATCCAGGAGAGGGACCGGGGAATGCGAATTTGTGCCAAAGTTTCTCCTTTACCTCAGTCGGCGGGCGAGGCTAGGCAGACCCGAATCAGGGCCCTTTGCCAGTACTAGGGGTTTCCGGTTGGAAATCGCAATTGAGGGCGAGCCTCTCTCGATTCGGATATCGCCCAATAAAGTTTTCATCGTCTCACCTCAGGACTCGGGACTCCCCGACCACGCAATGCTCTCGAAAATCTGGTCAAGTGTGGGAGAAATCAAACGAGTTGGCCCGGCTGGTTGACGCGGGGAGAGCATGGAGCAAACTGCAAACTCCAGTCGCTCCCCTGAGGGACTCTGGCGAGTCTCTCTCTCAACCCCAAACCTTAGCAGACCTTCCACGCCAAATATGGTCAAAACTGAACACTTGCGCGGCACACATGATTGAGATCCACACCTTTCGTCACGCGTGCGACTCCACTGTTCGATTGCATTTTCCTGGCAATGCCGCAGGCAGAACCGAATAGTTGTTGTAACCACGCGCGATTACACTCAACCCCCGCTTGCGGGCTCAATGAGCACTTGTCGCAATTTTGCGGGCAGTTACCTCAGTCCCGATGTTTAGCACGCCGGATGACACGGCTACTGACGAGTCCTCACCTTCTGAAGACCCCTGTGCGGCCGGAAAGGCGTGAAGCCACTGTGAGCATTACTGATCAGCAGAGACTCATCTCGTTCCCCCATAATCGACAGTGATGGCATCTCCAGTTAGGACGGCCTTTGGTGAATCAAAACACGAGCACGAAGAGAAAACCTGACTTCGATCCCCACGCCTTTCTTTCCACCATTGGGAAGGGTAGACACATGATCCCCTTTCAAAAGAAGACAACGATCTTCGCTGCAAGGCGATTCTATGGACGGATCTGTTCTTTATCCAAACGGGAAAGGTACAACTCAGCGTCGTATCGGAAGTCGGGAAAGAAGCACTCTTGGCATTTTGGGCGAAGGAGATTTCTTTGGAGAAGGTGGTCTTGCAGGCCAGCCTCCACCGCATGTCGTCTGCAACTGCGCTGACCGACTGCGTCCTGCTGCACATCAGAGCGAAGGCGATGATGCGATGCGATGAGCCTCGCACCAAAATTGTCGGCTATGTTCGTCAAGTACTTGCTAAAGCGGAACATCCGATATCAGGATGACTTGGTCGACCAACTTTTCAATTCCAGCGAAAAGCGGCTCGCGCGAGTTCTTCTGTTGATGGCGCAATTCGGCAAAGAAGGAGTCTCGGACATGTCGGTCCCAAGACTGCGTCAGGAGACTCTGGCAGAGATGGTAGGGACGACTCGTTCGCGGGTCAGCTTCTTCATGAACCGATTCAGGAAGCTAGGGTTTATCAACTACGACTTTGGGGACAACTTACATGTTCACAGTTCACTCTTAACGTTGTTCTTCATGATGACGACGGAATAAGCGTGGCTGCTGGAGGCGAGAACCCAACCGCCCGTGCCAAGAGGGGTACAGAACCTCCTCCAAGGCCCGGCCAACCGGCTGACAAAGACCGTGCCAAGAGGCCGCCCCTTCCCGGCCTTATACGACGTCATAAGTGGAACTGCTAGCTGAAATATCCCAAAGCCCCATTTTGGATTCTTGGGTAATCCTTTGTTGACATCAACCCCTCCCAGGTTTGCGCGGGGACGGCCCCAAGAATCTACCAACTACCAGCGAAAACTTGGGGTAGTGGTGCAGTCTTACAGTTCACGGATTTTATTTTGGTGAGAGTATGGATATACAAAATAAAAAAAGTCCCGATTCCCCTTTTCGAGTTTGGCGACCTTGCGTGTGCACCAACAATCTCTGTGATTGTGGTCACAGTTCGCGGCGGTCAGTTTTGAAACAGTCAAGCAGC